>CAVWNL010000001.1:0-161565 GCA_963756485.1 uncultured Acidobacteriaceae bacterium
CAGTTGGCATTGACACTGTTTCAAAAAGATTGCCCAGTTCTGGCGACTATTTACATCTGCGCGGCATCCAGAGCGGGGAAAACTTACACACCGCAACCATCCGCGCTGACCGCTGTGAAATTTTCTCCTGCCGCGGCAAGGAATACCCACCAATCCCGTAATTTTGTATCAGAAACAGACCACAATGCAGTGAGTGCTCCACTCACACTGTGAAAAGTTTGACCTCTTGACCTAAGATTTCTCTCTGTTATGGTCGGATACATACGGCAAGCGGCAGGGAAGCTCCCGCCAGTACTCCCGCAAGCCAGACCTGTCGACTGCGATGGACCATGGAACACCTCCCATGCCTCGCATAGACACATGATTTGCGCTTGCGGCTTACCCCGCAAAATCCCGGTGCAGTCTGAGGGGTAAAGTGCGGCAACGCTCTTCCCCGTGTGAAACGATCAACTCCCTTGACCATAAAAACCATTCCATCTTGCAGCGTACGTTCTTGTGTGCTGCTTGCCATTTTCTTCCTACTGGCTTCGACGTTTGTACTCCGAGGTCAATCTTTGTCCCCCAATATTTACTACATCGGGGACGGCCCATACACGATGGATGTCGGATGGGCCTTAAATCCTCAGTACGGTGCCGGCGGTGCTGATATCTATCTTTATGCCTTAAATGGAAGCACGAACCAGCAGTTCAATTTTGTGTCTGCGGGTTCAGGGCAGGGCACGTTGCAGTCAGTCACTAACCCCAGCATGTGTCTCGGCAACACCAACGGCGTTTTAACTCTTGGTGCTGGCTGTGATACGTTCACCATCACCGCGAATGGCGGCGGCTTCACGATTCAGGACAATTCAGCGGGTGGCTCTTACGTTCAGGACCCCGGACTCGCTTCTCCTCCCCATCGATTGTCTCTGTCATCAAAATCGACGTCGTGGAAGTTTTCGCCGGTCCCCGGTACTGCCCAGGATGCACCGCCTCCACCCGGTGGCACTGTGGTCAGCACCACAAACCCATCGGTTGTCTTTTCGACCCGCAGTAGCAGCACCCCCAACTGGGGCGTCTCCGGTGGTTCCGTGTATGAAAGCAATTTGGCCCGTACCGGGGGGGCTTTCCTGGGCGCTTCCGTCGAGATCAGCTTTTCCGGCACCGGAATAACCTGGGTCGGCCAGCAGGGACCAAAGTTCGGCATCGCCTATGTTTCTGTCGATGGCCAGGCTGTGCAACAAATCGACAACTACAACCCCCAACACCTGACTTCTGACAACGTCTACTCGGTAGCCAACCTGACTCCCGGGCCTCATACCCTATGGGTGGAGGTAACTCCATTCAAAAACTCAAACTCAGTCGATGTTTATCAGGACGTGCTGCAGTTTAACGTGATTGGCAGTCCGATAACAGCAACCGCTATTGTCCCCAGTTGGAATGGCAATGTGACTCGGAACGGAAACTGGAGCTGCGGGCAGAACAATCCAACAGATTTGTCCGGTGGTCACTGCTGGTCTTTTTCGAATGGTGCCAGCATGAGTTGGACTTTCTCCGGTTCCATGGTTCAAGTCTTCGGCAGGCCTGACTCGGAAAATGGACCTTTCTCTGTTTACATCGATGGAAAATACGTGGAGAGCGTCAATGCGACGTTTGGCACGGTCGATGACGATACGTTAAACGGGGCCTTGATGGTGGTGGTTGCTGGTTTAGGCAACGGCCAACACACCATTAACCTGGTCAATACTGCGAACGGCAAAGCCCTTCAGGTCGATGAATTCCGTTCCTATAACTAAAAGCTGACGTGTCATGTACGGCCCGGCAGCAGCCGCCTTTTCGTCGATGATATTTCCAACCAGCGCGTCATCATCTTCGACGGGGCGGCATCCTGCCCCGAGGCGGCCATTGCAGCCCGTAAGCAACGCGGCTCATGGATTGGGTCGACTGTTCATGGGTTGCATCATGACGTTCGGCATCATGCCAATCCCTCGATGAAACTGATTGCTGGCTTCGTTTACGTCCCAATCGAACCACTCCATTCGATTATCCATATCGAGGGGGCTTTTCATGTGGATCGAGGTTTGTATCGATTGCTTAAGCTTCACCACAATGCCTTTGAAGTCGTCAAAGTGGTGCTGCTCGTGTTGCTTTACAGCGAGAAGTTCTTTGCCGCTGAGGTTGCGATCTATCAGACGCTTGCAAGTGAACCGAACCGTAAGAACGCCTCGTGCCTCGTCAATGTCCCACTTGTATTGCTGCTTGAAACAACCCTTTTCTGCCCATGGGCAGTCGCGAAATTCTGAGGCGTTGACCAATGACTCTGGGGCCGTGTCATACCCTACAACATGAAGCTTCATGGGTCGTCCCTCACCGTCCGACGGGTAAAAACTCCCGCTCGATCTTTAGTGTCGTTAACCCCGAAGCCGTTTCACCCCCATCTACTATTTTGGCTGAGTAGTTTCGGGCACAGGTAGCTTAACCCCATCCGGAGTGGTTCACGGATCCTACGATCGTCATAATTCGCTAGGAGGGAATCGAACGAACTCTCAATCTTGAATTCCATCCAGACCCGGAAGGGATGAACGAACTCTTAATCTTGAATTCTGTCCACCCGGAAGGGAATCGAACGAACTCTCAATCTTGAATTCCATCCAGCTCCAACGTGAAATCGAACGAACTTTCAACCTTGAATTCTGTCCGGGCAACCAAACGACGGGTGCCCCATATCTCGCTCGTTTTTCGCGAGATGTGGGAGACCACTCCCCTAGACCGAAAGTCCCCAAGAACGAGACTGAGCCGAAGGAAATCGGACGGGTGCAAACCCGGTGACTGCAAACCCGGTGACCAGACGAAACGCCAAATCGGAACGCTTGTCCTGGTCGATGACCATCGGCATCCAAGAAGCCGGCTGGGGTAAAGGGGAGAGCCTCAACCGCGCGATGTTCCGTCAATCCAAAGCCATGTGCGACAGGCCGCATGTTTACCATGCATCGGCCAGGTCAGCTCATCCATCGATTCATCCGGATGGCTCCCGCTCACGAAGACAGATGAGGTGCTGCGAGGGTGATGAACTCCCGGGATGTGATGACCTTGGTTTTCTTCCAAAATTTCGGAAAATGCTTCTGATTGCCGGTAATGAGGTAGTCAGCACCGGCCTTGTCCGCGCATTCCAGAAATACGTTGTCGTCCGGGTCGTTCGCCACTTCCAGGCGTTGGGACGGCACGACCATATGGCTGCTGTTCTTGATGAGTTGTAGCAGTTCCAGGCGTACACCCCTGCGAATTTTAAGCTGCGGACGGGCAAGCACACCCGCATACTCCTCCAAAATAGGAGGTGAGACGTAGAGTCGTGCAGGCTTGGTCATGGCGATCAGGATCGTGGTGCGCTGCAGTCCGTCAGGATTAAGCGCGGCAGATACCAGCACGTTCGTATCAATAACCAGGCGAAGCGGAAGCATCAGCGCCTCTTCTTTTGCGCCCGATATGCTTTGATTTCCCGATCGATCTGCCGTTGGCTCATCTTATGCGTCCCGTTGCGCTTCGATTCCTCACCGAGGACGCGCAGCACTTCCGGCTCCGGGGCCGCCAACTTGACGTAATCATGGATGCTGAGGAGCACGGCTTTCGGTGTGCCGCGCTTCTCGATGACAAGGGACCCGCGCTCATCGGCAACCCGGTCCAGCAGCTTGCCGAAATTCGCGCGCGCACTCAGCGCGGAAACTACGATGCTGCCGTTCCTATCTGTAAGGGTGCCCATAAACTCTCCACTTCACTCCTCTGAACTGTACCGTTCGCAGGGAAGACAGTCAATGAAGCGGAGGCTGGGGAAAAAAGGAATGGTGTGGGCAGGGGCAACCCCAGCGAGGGACAGGGGTAAAGGAGGGAAGTGGTATTTTGCGGCACCAACGAAATAACCCCCATCAAAAATCCGAGGTCGACGTACAAACTCGAATGTGCAGGCAAGAATCGCCTCAAGAAGATATTTCGAGGTGGAACTCCCTGCAACCCTGCCTGATCCACCGCTCTTTGGCGTCATCGGTGCATGTAGCCTCCTTCCTGCGCGGTAATGAGCGAACAGAAATCGCCATGGTTACCAAAAATATTGCTTCTCGCTCTGGACACGGCCCAAAAACCGTACTACTTTGAAATCAGAAAATTCACACGTCAGCGCCGTCTTTACCACGACGGCTCTGTTTGGCCTTGCACCCATGCGCTCTACCCGTGCATCCGCCACCCACCACCGCGAAAGCATTAGCGCTTGCCAGCCTGATGTCCGGTGTAGCAAACCGTAAGGTGAAATCGAAGCGACGGATCACGCATTTCCGCAGCCCCCCGCGAGGCCGCGCCTGCGGAGAGCAACCATCACCGTGTCCAAACAGGGTACGCCCAGTGCGTCCTCTTGATGAAGCAGTTTTGACAACCCGCGAAACACCATCCCGAGGCCACCCCAAGCCAAAAGGACACGGCCGCCGGGTGAAGTGCGGGACGTTCGCCAACGCGTACCTCGTAGGCGGAATCTCCGCAGCCAGGAAACCAGCCACCCAAGGAGCAAGATGCTCAAATCAATTCATTGAGCATCTTGAGCATCTTCGTGAAACAAAGGACTTATTTGATCATCTTGCTAAAACAAACGACTTATTTGATCACCTTGCCCGGCCGCTCAATCGTTTTCCTGCTCAAAAGCGCCGCCGGGGGGTTATCTCTCTTTTCTCTCTCAAAGAGCATTCTTTTTTCGCGGCCACCCGCCACGGGTGGAAGGCGATATGGGTATTCATCATAGCTACACTTCAACCCCCCTCGAGCGAGGACGCGTCTCCCGAAATAGGAGCAACCGGCGCATCAGCTCCTTTTTCACTGGTCAATCGTTTCCACAGGATCCGCAAAGTAGCCACTGCCGGAACGGAAATCAAAGCACCCACCACACCGCCAATCTCTCCCCCCGCCAACACCGCAAAGATCTGTACCAGGGGCGAAATCTCAAGAGATTTGCCCATGATGCGCGGGGCGTTGACATAGTCCTGCATCACACGCCAGATCCCCAAAAAGAGCACAATCCAAATCAGGTGAGGGTAACTCGTCAGCACCGCGATCACGAACACAATCAGCGCGGCGATAGCCGGCCCCACCACCGGAACAAACTCGAAGACCCCCGCCAGAGGGCCCAGAATGAATGAGTACTTCAGGTGCAGAACGCTCAGCACCACGGTATAGACGAGCAGGGTCAGCGAAGCAAGGATGAGCTGTGCGCGGATGTAGCTGCCGAGCATGACATTCACATCGCCCACGATTCCGCGAAGGGTCTTCTTCTCCTCGGCGAGAGCGTCCCATGTCGACCAGGTTCCTGCCAATCGATTGCCCGTCTTTGAGGAAGAAGATACCGAGGATGGGGATAAGAATCACCCACCAGATGTGCTGCGCGGGCGCCGCCAGCTTTTGCCCGATAGCCCGGCCATAGCCGAGGATGTCGTCTTTATGCTGTATGAGGAAGTTCTGGATTTGGGCTTGCCGCTCGGCACTCCATCCGTGCTTCTGACCCACCTGCGAGACCAGCTGGCCCGACCCCGCCTGGCCGAGTAGCGAGGGAAGGCTGGTCGCCAGAGCATTGCCTTCACTCGCGACCTTGGGGCCCACCAGAAAGCCCAAGGCAACCAGAAGACCAATCAGGATGACGTAGACCGCACCGATGGCCTGAATGCGGCCACGCAGAGGCCTTTCCAACAAAGCCACCAGGGGATCTACGAAGTACGCAAATAAAATCGCGAATAGGAAGAGAGTGAGTGTTTCACGCGCGGCATACAGAAAAGCCAATGCCAGGGCAAAGATGAGCGTCGTACACAGAATCCGGACGGTCTTCGGCTCCCAGACCTTGTTGAGCATGGTTCATCTTAGACCCTTTACGCATGGGGCTGGGACAGGTATACCGGTCGCCGGGGTAACAGTGGAACAATTGGAAGCAGCGGGGTTAAAGCGTCGCGCCACGTCAACCCTGTAAGATCCTGGTCTTGCAGGCCAGCAACATTGCCATCGCTTGGTCTGCAGGAACTTCACAGCCCAACCCGACTGACTTTCTCGAGAGTTCTTCCACGGCTGCCCAGACATACGGAATGCGCAAGATCGACTCAGCATATCTCCGCACGTAGTGGAACCATCCCCGCTGATCCTCGGTGGTGAAGCACCCCGCCAGCATTCCGAGGAGTCTGATCTCACTGTTGTCCTTGCTGTTGTCCCACTCAAAGCCAGGGTTACCCCTGAATTCTTCATGTAAGTTGTCTGCGGCTTGCCCAGCAGCACAGCCGATGGCGCTGTCGGTATAGTCACGGCGATACGTTTTAGGCAAAAGAGGCACTTCCATGGTCAAGTCAACGAACGGCAAGTTGAGCCAGGCCATCACGACGGCGTGCCCAGCCTCATGGTGTGGAGTCTGTTCGCCCTGTTTAAATAAGTCTACGAGCCCAAACTCCTCTACTGACACGCCCATCGATCGCACCTGCTTTGTCAAGTTTCTTTCGTACCCTCCAACACTACGGTACGAAGAGGCGGGGTCCAAGGCCACTTTGGTGTGAGACAGGCCTGCGCTGCAATCATGCGATCAAATGGGTCCCTTTCGGACGCACCCAAATCGCCGGGTGCCCCATTCAAGCCCGCTTTTGGCTTGAGTGGGCTACCATGCCTCCCCCAAACTCTCTCTCGCTAGATAGAGATGCGCGACAGAGATGCGCGGCAAACGAAATAACCACCAAATCAGGTCCGGACGAGCGTGTGTCCTGTTTGCCCATTGCCATTGGTCCCCCTTCGCACCCGTCTGAACTGGCTCCATTCTCCCCTTGCTCCCATGATGGGAGCGCTAAAAGCTCAGTACACCTCCGCCAGCATCATCTCGGCGGAACGGGTGGTTTTCTTAAGCGGGATTCACGCGCATCTCAGTCACATCGCATGGCTAAAATGAGGCGTGGGACTTAGGGGAGGGCCGGGGTGAGCGCCTGGCATTCTGTGCACCTTTAGCCTTGACTGCCTCACGATTCAGCTGGCAAGTTCTCCCTTCGCTGCCTATTTCGCCTTTGGAAAGCTATGCAGTTGCGGACCCACGGTGTTGGAGTAGTTGTAACTGTGACGGCGGTCATCATTAATGGTCCAGAACATTGCGCCGGTCATTCCCCGGTAGCCGGCCGGGTTGCGCAGCTTGTACGTGGTGCCTGCGGGCGCCTTGCCGGTGATGATGTACTTCATCGCCTGCATCACAATCGCGGGTGTCGTATCCGGCGTAAGGAATCCGACCGCAACCTTCTCGGGAGGCATGGGCGGGAAGAAGTGCTTCGGATTGCCGCCTACATTGAACCCGTGCAGCAGCAGCTCCGTCATGGCTGCGTGGTAGTCCACGCTGCCCGGCTGATAGATTTCGCCATCGAGACCCTCAAGCGGCGGCGTGTTGTAGTCCTGCACATCGACAAAGGAGAGTATGTCGCGGATGGCGTAGGTAATCGCGAGGTACGAACCGAATTGGCCGCCGTAGCTTGGGTAGCCGGCAGGGATCTGCGTTCCCTCAGGCACCAGGCTGATCATGAACTGGGGGCCGAAGTGATCGTGCAACTGGTGCAGGGCTGAGATCAGGTTCACGATCGAAGGCGTGGTGGGATGCTTGAAGTCCGTGTCCCCTGGATCAATCGAGAGCGAAGGGCTTTCAAAGTCGATATCGATGCCATCGAAGCCGTATTCGCTGACAATCTGCGTGACCGTCGAGACATACACAGGCACGCGTTGCGGGTCAGCGAGCGTGAAATGCTCGCCTCCTCCGCCGAGCGAGATCATGACCTTCTTCCCCTCGCTCTTCAGATAAGCAATGTCCGCCTTGAACTCCGCCGGATCGAGACCAGCGGGCGTGTGGAACGCCATGGTGCCTTCGGGCGCGTTTTTCGCGGGCGTGGCGAAGGCAACGATGATCACGTCCCACTGCGGCGAGACCTCGCGCAGGGGAAAAATTGCATTGGCTTTGCCGTAGCCTTCCCAGTAACCGATCAACTTGTGGCCGTTGCCCGGGCCGGTAGATGGAATCGCGGCGACCTGGGGCGCAGGGGGGGCCAATGGGCTTCCGTCCCAAAGGTCCTGGCGTGCCGGGCACGGCCCGGCGGCCGCGGTAAGCACGCTTGCATCAGGGAAACTGTAAGTGCTGCCGAGACCGGTGGAAGAACCCGCATACCAGGGCAGCAACGCGACGTTCTGCAGATGATAGCTCCCGGCGCCGGCTTGCGCGACGAAGCCTGGGGATGCGGGGATCTCATTTTTGGCGTTGGTGTTGGTGGGTTCCAGCAAAAAGTACATCGAGGCAATGCCGCTGCCGCCACAGCGGCCCTGATCGCCCGCCGGCACCTGCGGGAGTCTCGTCCAGCGGGGAACGCTGTTGCCCGGCGTGGGTGTTCCATGGCTGCCATGGAAAAGAGGATCGTGCAGGGGGTCGTTGATGAACTCGGCGAGCTGCTGGGTGATCGGCTGCACGTCGCGATCGTGCACGACTGCGGGCGCGGCACGCAGATACGAGCTGAGCACGAAAGAATTGCCGGTGGCCGTGTCGACACCGTGCGTTCCCCAGGAACAGCATTCCGTCGCGTCGCCGTCACTGTAATAGGTCGTGTTGTGGGTGACTGCCAGGATGAGTTTCCCCTCCTGCCGGGGCAGCTGCTTGAAGATTGCCTGCTGCAGAAATTCCACATCGACGACGGCGAAGGAGGTCCCCTCCTTCTTCGACGTGAGGATATAGCCGTAGCCCAGCGGCACGTCGATCTTGAGGGGCTTCACTTCCGGCTTGCCCAGCAGTGTGTGCCAGCCACGCTCGTTGGGGAATGTGGTCCGCAGCAGGGCGTCGCCATATTGAGTCTTGTTGCTCGAGGAGAATGCGAACCTGGAGAAGACGGGTGAGCTCAGAATGCGGCGTACGTCTGGTGCCGCAGTCATGACAAAGGGCTTGCCGTCCCTCGCCTTCGCCGCAAAAGAAAGCTCGATGGGAACCAGCACGGTGGGAATGGTGGTCGAAACCGCCTGCGCAGGATCGTGACCCAGAAGCGTGTAAGCTTGTTGACCGGCGGTGTAACTGAACGTTGGCGCGGTGCCCTGCGCGTAGCCAGCTGGCTTACCCAGCACGAAGAAGAAGAAGAGCGCCCATACCCAACAGCAAAGATCGCGGATCAAATATTTGTTCTCCCGAGCAACAGGATACCTTTTGATACCCTTTCCGCCGCGCGGCGATATTGTGAGCCGGGAAGCCGGCCAGAGTTATCACACCCGTCTTACCTCAGCTTCGGGATTGGGGGCATTTTCGGGGACAGCATACCAATTTTCGACAAAACCCCTGCAATCGGTACACTGTCCCCCATCTTGACAAAGCGCGAACCCGGGACTAACGGCACCACTTGCAGGTAGCTTCGATAATCTCCTGGCTCCCATCGCTGAACGTCGCCAGGAAGGCAATCACGCCAAAGTCGTTTAGCGCTGGTTGACCTAACGCAGTGATCGTTTTGCCATCAATGGAATCGCCCACCGCAACGACCACCGCATCCCGCGTAAAGATAGCGAGATCGTTAGGCGAAGTGCCATTTCCCGTAAGTGCCGTGAAGACCACCTCACCCCGATTGTTTACCGCCGGCAATCCGAGGAAAGGCGCGCCCGCGGTGCTGATCGTTTTCCCGCCAATCGTCTGCCCTGACTTCGCCACAAGACGGTCTTTGGTGAACAGGCCAAAATCCTGCGCGCTGGACGGTCCAATCAATCCCTCGAAAGCTAACTTCGAGTCCCTGCTCGCCACTGCCAGGACAAAATCAGTAACGTCCGCACCGTCAATGGTCTTGGGTATCGTCACCAGAATGTGGTCCTTGGCAAAAATGGCCGAGAAGGAAGGCGACGTGCTCCCAATGAAAAGACGCTCGCGCGAATCTCCATCCACCAGCTGAAGACGTACGAGCGGCTGGCCATTGAGCTCAGTGATTGAGATATTTTTCAGCCCCTTTGCCGGCTTGTATTGATAGAAGCCCCCGGTATTCAAAAATGTGATTCTCCCCGGATCGTTAAAGGCAAAAATTCCGCCAATCGAATTGGCCGTGTTGCTGCAGATGTTCGCTGTCTGCTGCACACCATCGATGGTGGCCCCGGGAGCCAGGATCGTCTTCACCGCCCCGCCTGTGAAGCTCGACTCATACACTCCCGAAACCGACGGTTCCGAAGGGCTCAGTTTGCTGTTTTCTACAAAAGCGATCTGGCCCGCGTCGTTAATCTGGTAGGGTCCCAGGCAAGCCGGCAGAAAGCCGTTTGTCGGAACCACAAGGGCTGTGGGCGAAAACAAACCCGCGAAATAGGTCGAGCTTCCAATGGGAGCTTTCACATACCCGTTGAAGACAATATCGTTTGCGTTGTTGAGAGCAGGATCGCCGAACGCAGTCAATTGATAGCCGCCGATAGTTTGACCGGTAGCGGCGACTGTCTTGAATGCATAATCTTGGTTCTCGTGACCGAAGGCAGAAGTAGATGCGATAGCCAAAGCAAGGGCTACCAAGCGGGATTTCATAGCGTAGTCTCCGTGATTTTTCGGCGTTATGCCGTAATCTGAAACGGCGCCATCGTACCCCATCGAATGCACCCCTGCCAATGATCTCCGCGATACACACCGCTTTCCCAGGCAACGGTTACTTGCGCGTAGTTACTCCGGGATGAGATTGGCGGGACACGATATGCCGATTACTCAGCTCTTCAAGCGCAGTCTTTTCCAATCGAGATATGAGCCTGACGGAGGGTGGACTAGGGTGGCTGAGGAAGGCTCCTTTGGTTTTGGATTAGAGCGAGTCTAGCAGCCGCGGGGGCGGGTTGCCTCGGCCACAACGTCTTCTCCAACCCGCTAAGCATAGCTTAGCTAATATGTCCGCTATGACAAATCGGCTAGTCGCTCTTAAGATCGACCTGCTTTTCGATTTTCGCCGGATCGAGTTCCACAGCGAAGCCCGGTCCCGTGGGGAGCCGGATGTGTCCATTCTCCGGGACCAGGGGATGCTTTTCGAAATGGTAGTAGTGCTTCATCTTAAGAATGAGGTACTCCCCGAGGGGAAAGGTCATGGGAGACTGGCTCGCAATGGCGTGGATGGCCGCCGGAAGTCCGTGGCCATGCGGAATCAACGGAATATCGTGCAGTGAGCATACCGTGCCGATCTTGAGCAATTCGGAGATCCCTCCACACCATTCCGGATCGGCCTGAACCACGGAGAGCGCATCCGCTTGAAGATAGCGCTCTACCTCCCAGCGGCCGTAAAAGTGTTCGCCCGAGGCGACCGGAATCGTGGTTCCACGATGAATCGCCGCGAAGCTGTCGATTTTTTCCGGATGCGTCACCTCTTCCATCCAGCGCGGATGGTACTGCTCGACCTTGTGCGCCCACTCGAGCGCGTAGGCTTGATCCCATCCGCTGAAGGCATCGAACATAAGGTCATAATCGTCGCCGAGGGTCTCACGCAGGGTCTTTACCAGTTCCACGTTCTTGCGCATCCCCTCCGGACCGGACCCGGGGCCGTATCCCATAAACCACTTTTGACGGCGGAAGCCCATGGCCTTCACCGCAAGACACCGTTTGCGAACGCTTTCCAATTCGAGCGAGGAGCCGAGGCAGCTCGCATACATCTCGACCGAATCGCGCGAAGGACCGCCAAGCAGTCGATAGACGGGCACACCATAGTATTTTCCGCGAATGTCCCAGATGGTGTTGTCGACAGCGCTGATCGCCATCATGTAGATGCCGTCGCGGGACTGCCGGTCGGAGCGGTACATCTTGTCCCACAGCACCTCGCCGGCGAGCGCATCCTTTCCGATCAGGAACTTTGCCAGCTCCGTTTGCACGATCAGAGCTGCGGCTGGCTCAAACGGCCCGTAGAGACCTTCGATGCCGCCAGAAGTCTTGATACGCATGTAGATGGCTTTGTAGTTCACCTCTTTCGTTCCATCGGGCTTATCGTGATATTCGGGCTTGCGAAGGTCGTCGTATATGTCTTCGGGATTCACCTGGGACTGACCGTCGACCCCGGCCTCCTGGGTATAGCGGCCATGCAATTCGAAGAGCTCAACTGACTCGATCTTCAGGGTGGAGGCGCCGGTGACCGGTGCAAACGAGGCAAAGGCCGAGCGGCTGCCGGCTAGCGTGGTTACGGCGGCTGCGCCACGAAGAAAGCTACGACGGGTGGGTCGTGCACTACGATTCATCGGTTCCCTTTGAACAGAGAGATGACTTTCAGATCATGACTAGCCTACAAGGTTCGACGCTACGATGCCGCGTCCAGAAACGGAAGGAGAAGCCCGATCTCCCCGCGATTGCGTCAAGCCCAAACTGGCAGTCTCCGTCTGCCACATCTCCCTGGCCGATCCGCGCCGATGATCTACGGAACAGCCTGCAACACTACCTCCACATCCAGGTGGCGCGTGCTCCCCGGAATGTCCAGCGATCCCAGCATCACCGGTTTGCCCTGGGTCAGCATCGCCGTGTTCTGCAGTGTGGCCTGTCGGACAACCGGATCGTTTTTCCCGATCGCCGACAGTTCCTCCGACACGCCGGATTGGACAATGCGGTTAAAGAGTTGCATTCCTGCTGCAGAGTCGCGCAGCCGTGCGTTGATCTCCAGCCCCACATCCAGATACGTTATCTCGGTGTGCGCCGTAGGAGCCTCCGGGTTGTAGGATCCAGTAACCACCGGTACCCTGCTGCCGAGCTTTACCTGGGAGTCGCCCGACTCCGAGTTGACCGTCCAGGTAAAGTGCTGCGTCCCGAGATGCCTGGCGCCGTCGATTTCGGTAATAGTGTAAGTTACGCGATAGGCCTTCGATGAAGTTTGCGAGCCATTCGGGCTCGCCTTCTCCCCCACAGCATTCGTTTGTGCGGATGTTTGATAACCGGCGCACGACAACAAGAGTGCGATCCCCCAAAAACCAGTTATGAGCCTCATGTTCTGCCTCCTGTTTCCATTGCTGTTCGATTTCATTCCTGATCTCCTTTGCTGCTTTGTTCGACGAATCGCTTGAATTTTGCCTCGCTGTCAGCCGCCCGCTGTGACCGTATTTCGGGATTCAGCATTGCCATTTCGAGCGGGTCCCCCGTATGGGCGATACGCACCAGGAGCTTTTCTTCCTTGGTGAGAGGAGCCACCGGAGCCGGCCGGGCGGCCGCCCGTGCGCTGCGCAAAACTGCTGGGCGGCGTGCGCGTATCTGCGCTGGTGAAACGTTGTGCGCCCGCGCCGGTGAGCCCGATGGTATTGATCGAGCCGGCTTTGGCAGCGCCGGCAGCTCGGCCTGCAGAGTCGGCCGAGTTTCGACACGACGGGTCGGATGCTCGGCTTGATGGCTCGTAAAGCTGAGCCAGGCCATGACCAGCATGCCCCCAAGCGCAAGCCCCCATGCCAACGGGCGCGTGCCATAGAAGCGAATGTGCGTCAGGCCGTAGATCGAGCTTGAACCATAGAACCGCGAGGCAGGCTGCGCCGCTGCACGGCGCTCGACCGCTTCCAGAATACGGTGCTCCAGCCCGGCGGAAGATTCGGTGTCTCGCAAGGCTGTAAACACCCGGTTAATTGTCTTTTCATCGTCTCTCTTCATGCGCCTGCCCCTTTATTCAGCCGCTCCCGGAGCCGGCTCCGCGCCCGGAACAGCAACGCCCGCACGGCCGACTCGCTTTTGCCCATCACTTGCGCCATCTCTGCTGTACTTAGATCTTGCAGTGCGCAAAGAAGCAGAACATGGCGTTCGCCTTTTGGCAGCTTCTCCACTGCGCGCAGAACAGCCTTTATCTGTTGAGCCTCTTGCAGAGCCTCATCGGCCGGCACATCCCTGGCGGCCAGGCTTTCCGCAAAGCTTGCGTCCATTTGTTCAGGCCGTATACGCCGCCTGCGATCGATGGCGAGATTCCACGCAATGCGAATCAGGTAAACCCGCATGTCGTGCACCGCCGGCAAAGAACGCTTATGTTCGATCACGCGCACAAAAACGTCTTGCACTACATCTTCCGCTTCCGCCTGGCTTCGCAACACTGAGTAGGCCACCCGAAACAGCAGCGCCGAGTAAGTCCCTACCAGGGCCGGTAGATCGATTTCGAATCCGGCGCTTTGCATGTAAGACAAAGCCAAGCTCTGTTCCTCGATCGAAATCATGCGACCTTCTATTCCGACAGACGGGTGACCCGGTGGAACGCTCGTTTATTTTTTTCTTGGCGGAGGTGTGCGGGGCAGGGGTCAAGCGTGCCAACGGAGCCCGGCACCCCAGGAGAAGGGTCATCGCGTGCCAGAAAAATGTCGATCGTACGTACGCGGGCAGCGTAGCGTAAGTGCGGAATAAGCTACCGCCGCGGTTTCTTTAACCGTCGAACGCCAAAGACGTCAAGCCTCGGATCCGGGCTGAGAAGCGGCAGCTCAGGATAGCTTAGCTAATATGTCGCGCCATGACAAATGACAAATGAACCAATGCCTCAGAAAAGGGGGAGGGGGAAACCGGAGAGTTTCCCGCCAGTACCGCGCAATGGATCGCTGACAGATCGAACCCGGAGTTACCGAAGATTCGCTGCGGTGGCACATCCGCAAGCAAACCGTCAATCACTCACTATGTCGATGATCGACCAAAGTTTTACTGTTTTCAGAAGGAATAGGGCAGCCAATTTCCCGTCTTCCTTTAGAAAGACAAGATGCTCACCTTCGATGCGGCAACTTCCAGCAATGACGATCTGAAAGCCGAGCGCCGGGTCTAGGAATGAGACCACATAAGTCTTTGCGCACTCGACCATGATCGCCGCGCCTTCCGAATCGCTACCCCGCGTAATTTGTCTGATGCCCGTCGCTTGCTAGGCGGTCTCCTCGTCGCGGCAGATGAGCCAGTTATCGATCTTTTCTGTGCCGCTCATCTTGGAGACACGCCGGCGAATCAATGCTCGTCCACAATCGATGGACCGTTCAAGGCGCGCGCAGGCAAAAGAAGCAAGTACATAGGTGGATAAACACGCGAGACTCGACCCGTTTTCTTTCTACCGCTGCCGCAACGCGCAGCTGCTCCATGCGCCCCGCAGTAAGGCCTCGCGAATTGATTGCCAGAACGAAAGGGCTGTCATATTCCGCGCACAACTGAACAGCGGATTCGAGTTCCTTCGAGAGTTGCTGATATTCTTCGCAGACATCAGCCGCGCTCTCCCCCATAGCACCCTTTCTTATAGATCTCTCGGTTTGCCTGCAGGGCGGCTAAGGCAGGACCGGCCATGCACCCAAACGTTTTTAAGCGGATCGCTACCCACTTGTCCCTATCGTCCCTATCGTCTCCGGCGGCGGTCGCGACGACTCATTGCGAGCGCTTCTTCTGGTCAATTCAATAGGTGTCAGGGGGTTCTTGCAAGGTGCTGTACCGTGCTCAATACCGTTGATTCCGGTACGCGATTGGCATCCCTGCGCCGTCCATATCACTGGACCACGACGGCCTTAAATTTGCAGTGCAGTCTTGATCGAAACGCGCGCCTCCCATAATCTATGAAAAACAAAAGACTGCACTCGAATGCTTACGCGAAGTAAGCAAGCGAGCCTGCCGCGAGCGCAATGTCTCCATCTGTTTCCCGCAGCTTGGACGGCCACGGATGAGAAATCCGCTCACCAGCAGCGAGATGGTCTCTCGCCCCGTCTCCTGCGCAGGAACGTGGCGCACGGTACTGTACCCCGACGCGATCCCCTGGAAGTGATTCAATGCAGGAGTAAATAGGCACGGACCCGTGGGGCCCGCCCACCCTTAGTGCACGGCCGCACACCGTAGGCAAACATCTGCTAACCGTACTGCTGCTGATACCGTCTGGAGTGGACAGCAGTACTCCTCCAACGGTACAGTGTGGAGCCTGTTCGAAGATGATCGATGGACGATAAAGACGAAATTCAAGATCCCCGCGTGGAAGAAGCCTTAAACAAAGTGCTGGACAGCACTGCCTTCGCGTCCAGTAAACAGAGTCAGGCTTTGCTGAAATATCTGGTCGTCAAGTCTCAGCATGAGGATCATGGTTCGCTGAAGGAACGGATGATCGGGGTGAATGTCTTTGGAAGGTCTCACGACTACAACACCGGGGATGACCCAATCGTACGTGCCAGGGTTGGAGAGTTGCGGAAACGACTCGCCAGGTACTATCAGTCCGGTCCGGACGACGACCACACGGTTCGCTTTGAGGTACCGACAGGTTCGTATAGGGTCTCCTTCATTTATCCGGATACGGATCCACCCATCGGCCATAGCGATGAAAGCGAATCGGACACGGACAACGAAGCCGGAGCCGATTCACTCACGTTTCCCTTTCTTCGGCCTGATACCGCCAAAAAAGCATCGCCCGGGTCGTCGATGCGATGGATGATGGTCCTGGCTGCTTGGGCCGCTGCCCTTGCCCTCTTGATGGCTGCCATCTATCATCGACAATCCCGCCGTATTTCCGTGCTCGATACATTCTGGTCGCCCCTGCTCGGTTCTTCTCAAAGCGTGATCATTTACCTGGGCCAGAATAGCGCCTACATGCCGACGGCTTCCTACATGAGACGCATCCGCGAGTCGCGACCGCTCGACGAAGACGAAAAGCGGGGCACGGATGTCCGGGTTGAAGACTTAAACCCCGATGAAAAGCTTGGGGCCGACGACGTCTACGCGGAGAACCGCGACCTTGTGTCCGCCGGTAACATTGCGGCTTCCATCCAGATAGCGTCGCTGCTTGGTTCGCTGCATCACAGCGCCGACGTAAGAACCGGAGAGGGTATGTCGGCCGAGGATTTGGAACATGCCCCGGCCGTCTTTCTCGGTGCTTTTGATAACAAGTGGACGATGCAGATTTCCGGGACTCTACCCTTTCGCTTCGAGGTCCTCACGGGCGAGACGGACGCCATTGTTGAGCAGGACGGGCAGAAGAGAATCTGGAAGACAAAGATTGTTGGACCCAAGGGGGTTGCGAACGAGGAGTATGCAATCGTTGCTCGCATCTCGAATTCAGTGTTTCGCAAACCGGTCATCCTCGCTGCCGGCTTGCGTTCGGCTGGTACCCGGGCCGCTGGTGACTTCGTGACAGACCCGAACGAGTTGAGCAAGTTTTTGGAGACGGTCCCCCCGGACTGGCCACAAAAGAATATCGAAGCGGTCTTGCAGGTCGAGATCGTGAAAGGCGTGCCGGGCACGGCTCGCCCGATTGCATTCAAAGTTTGGTGACTGCTTACGTCTTCGGTGAGCCTCCCGGTCTTACCCCTGCATCGTTCAACAGGCTGAGGGAAAAGCGTCTCCACACGAAGGGCACGGGTTTAGCCGTGCCGTAAATGGGCCTTCTAACGAAGGCTTTAGCCCCTGAGGTACGCTTTCGATGCATACGCGGCCAAGTCATCTCTGTCTGATCCACTGGACCAACCTGATTCTGTTCCAAAAGACATCTGGTCACAAACGGGATGACCACCACGTGACCATGCTCCGTCTGAATCTCAGGCGGAAATTGTCGCACCGAATTAATTTCGTCCGATGTAGCCCCGCCGTTCGCCCCGCCTTTCCTGTTCCCCGGAAATCCCATCGCTTTCCGTGGCATTTTTATGTTTGACACTGGCGCCCACCCCTATGTAGACTCTCTACATTATGGGTAATGACACACCTCGCATAACCACGCAGACGCTGGCCGTCCTTGCAGCTTTTAGCTCGCTGTCGCATGAGCTGTCCGGCTCCGAAATCGCGAAGATCACTAAACTTCAGTCGGGTACTCTCTACCCTATCCTCTTTCGTCTAGAGGGGGCCGCTTGGTTGGAGAGTCAATGGGAGACTACCAACGCGAGCGAGCTTGGCCGACCTCGTCGCCGCATCTATCGTCTCTCCGCCACAGGCGCAAAAGCGGCAGCCAACGAACTCAAAAAGATGGCTGAAACTCTGGGAGGGCTGGCATGGCACAACACATAACCTACCTGACAGTGATCGGCAGCATTCTTGCTGCCGCACTGTCTAAACAACTGGCCGACGAATTTAAAGCATGGGTTCCTTGGCTGACGAGACGTCTCATCGATCGTGCGGTCTCAGCATTGCCGGAACAGCGCCTCAAGGATCGTTGTGGTGAGGAGTGGACCAGCTATATTGCTGACATCCCTGGTGAGATCGGCAAGATAGTTGCAGTTTTGGGGTTCCTCAGAGCCGCCGAGCAAATGCGCTTTGATTTCCTGGTTCGTAACGCCAAAACCAAGCTACAACAGCATGGACTAGTCGAGATTCTTGAGGCCTTTGTGATGGCTCGGCTTGAGCTCAAAGAGGCACTTGGCGAGTGGGAGTTTTTTTACGCAATGGGGCTCGATTCCAGGAGAGAGGATGGCGGCGGCCAATATGCGCTGCTACCTCTTCCGGCCAACCACGCGTCCTATGTTAAGCGCTCCGCCCGGGGACCACGGCTGGTAATAAATAAGGACGGACGGAAGTAATCCTTGATGCAAAACTGATGTCCGCCAGAGCGGCAGGCTTCAGCGGTCTCGCGCATTTCCGCAAGCAAACTTTTCAGTTCGGCTTCTATCGCCACTCCCCTTCGCGCCTTCCGCCATTTCCTAACTCCTTCTTATTCGCAGAGAAAACTCGGCGGTCGATTGGGCCAGAGAAGCAACAGCCCCGCAGGTTGCGAAGGATTCATAATACTTAGTGCTCCCCGTAGCGCCCTTGATGAAAAGGACGCCGGCGTGCCCGAGATCCGGAAGTCTCGTCGCTGGGATTCGTATATGACGAGGGAACAGATCAACCCCGGGAATCAGGTCGGGCACGTTTACATTCACCGGTTTTTCAATGATCGCGATCAAATAGTCTGGGAACACGATGGGCAAATGCGATGTCAGAACCGATACCAAACGGAACCAGTCCGTCCGCATCTGCGCTTACAATAAAATCTCGTTTGCTCACTGAGCTTCACGGAGGAACTTCGCCTGTGCCAACGACCTATCCCGCCCTGATAGCTGTCTTGTTCCTGACACTCGCTGCCCATGCACAATCCCCATCGTCTCCCCCATCGGTAAGCTATATCCGTGCCGGGCACCTCTACGATCCGGCCACGGGCCATTATCGCGACAACGTAACTCTTGCGGTGGCGAATCAACGAGTCCAATCCATCGAACCTTCCAGCTTCCAGCCACCGCCCAATGCACCGGTCCTCGATCTTTCATCGGAATATGTTCTTCCTGGTCTCATCGACTGCCACACGCACCTCGGAAACCGCGCCGACCGCTATCAGGAGATCGACAAGTTCAAAAGCACTCCCTTCGACTCTGCCATCGCCGGCGTGGTCAATGCGCGCAGGACGCTCGATGCGGGGTTCACCACAGTCCGCGATGTCGGTTCTTTGCCGTTCCTCGCCGTCGATCTGCGCAACAACATCGATGCCGGCTTCATTGTCGGCCCGCGCATCGTGGCTTCGGGCCCCGGCATCTCCATCACCGGCGGACACGGCGACTTGAATAACTACGCGCCTGAAGTGACCAAAACGCTGTTCCCCGAAAAAAACGACTACAAAATTGCCGACGGCCCGGAGGAAGTCCGTAAGCTCGTTCGCGAGCAAGTCAAATACAGCGTCGACGTCATCAAGATTCTCGCCTCCGGCGGCGTCCTCTCCAAGGGGGACCAACCCGGTGCTCCCCAGTACAGTCTTGAGGAACTAAAAGTCGCGGCAGACACCGCCCACCAGGCGGGACGAAAAATCGCCGCGCATGCCCACGGCGCTCAGTCCATAAAATGGGCAATCGAGGCCGGGATTGACTCCATCGAGCACGCTTCCCTTGTCGACGACGAAGGCATCGCCATGGCAAAGGCCCACGGCACTTATTTCGTCATGGACATCTATGATGACGACTACATCCTGCAGCAGGGACCGAAGATCGGCATGCCTCAGGAACTGCTGATCAAGGAGCGCGCAGTCGGACAAATCCAGCGCGACAACTTCCGCAAGGCGCACGCCGCGGGTGTCAAAATGGCCTTCGGAACCGACGCCGGCGTGTACCCTCATGGTGACAACGCCCGCCAGTTCCACTACATGGTCCTTTATGGCATGACTGCTGCTGAGGCCATCCAGGCGGCCACCACTTCGGCAGCCGATCTGATCGGACGTTCCGCTGATGTTGGCTCGCTTTCCCCCGGCCATTTCGCCGACCTCATCGCCGTTGCCGGCGATCCCTTGGAGCACATCGAGGTCCTTGAACATACCGATGTAGTAGTCAAGGGCGGGACCCTCATCAAGGGCAAGGCAAAATAACCTATATCGAAATTGCAACTATCCTATTTGTATGAAAAGGTCCATAGCCCTTTGCGCCCTGAGTGTGTTCCTCGCCGCCTCCTTTGCTTTCGCGCAGAAGCCAAACACACTCACACCCAAGGAAAAAGCCGAAGGCTGGCGCCTGCTCTTTGATGGCAAGACGACCGACGGCTGGCGCAGTGCTCGCGGCGGTGGCTTCCCCACGACCGGCTGGGCAGTCAAGGATGGCACCATCACCGTGACAGAGACAGGGGGAGAGGAGTCCGGCAACGGCGGCGACATCGTGACCACGCGAACCTACTCAGACTTCGACCTGTCCGTGGACTTCAAGACCTCACCGGGAGCGAACTCCGGGATCATGTACTTCGTGGACCTGGACCTGATGCCTTGGAAAAATGGCCACGGCTCGCCCATCGGCTTTGAGTACCAGGTGCTGGACGACGCGTTGCATCCCGACGCGAAGCGAGGCAAGAACGGCGATCGCACCGTGGCATCGCTGTATGACATGATCCCCGCCGCGGCGGATAAGCCAATCAGGCCCGTTGGCGAATGGAATACCGCCCGCATCGTGGTGCACGGCAAGCATGGGGAGCACTGGTTGAACGGCGTGAAGGTGCTGGAATACGACCGCGATTCGCCAGAGTTCAAAGCGATTCTCGCGGAAAGCAAGTACCACGTATTTCCCAACTACGGCCAAAGCGCAAGCGGCTACATCCTGCTGCAGGATCACGGCTTTCCCGTCTGGTTCCGAAACATAAAGATTCGCGAGCTTCCGTGAAACGCGCCGCGGGTTGCGGTCCGGCGTCCAGAACAGTTCAATGCCGGGTGCCCCATTCAAGCCCGCTTTTGGCTTGAGTGGGCTACCATGCCTCTCCCAAACTCTTTGTCATTGCGAGCGACAATTCGTTATGGAGGGCCGGGTGCTGCTCAATGAAGAGTGCGAGTCTGATGTCCCGAAACGCCCAATGGACATCTCAACCTCGATCAGGCTGCCGTATACCTGCCGGCATCCGCTAAGGGGAGGCATGGTTCGCCTTGCATCTGGAGCAATTCTTGTAATGGGTGATCAACCGGTCCCGAGCGAGAGCGCTTACAGCGATCGCCTTACTTTCATATTGAATTGCTTGTCGCAGCGAAGCGGCGCCCCCATATTCGTAGAGTGCTTCTTCACGCAACGCAGATTCGTATTCCCGTTTCAATAACTGAAACTTGTCGCAAGCACCGGAGGGCTCATTCATGGTGCCTCGGTGCGTCGTGGTGAAGCCGGTAATACGAGGGCAGGACTGCTCCCGCTCTCCGCCGCGAGCGTCTGTACCTTCGACAGCAGGGCAGATGGGTGAACGGGTTTCGCAAGCAATTGGAAATCGTGACCCCGCTTGCGGGCGTCCTCAAGCAAATCCTGGGTGGCCGCTTGTCCTGAAAATAGAAGTATCTTGCACTCGGGACACAAAATCTTCGTTTGAATGGCGAGATCCACCCCGGAGAGCTCGGGCATCGCCACGTCCGAGATCAGCAGGTCGGGCGCCTTCCATCGGGCCGCCGCCAGGGCTTCCAAGGGAGAGGTGAAGGCTTTTGCCGAGTAACCATGCAGCTTCAATATTGCGACGAGAGTGGAAGCGATGACCTTTTCGTCATCCACGACATAAACGCATGGAACTGAGAATGAAGGCACATATGTCCTCTTTCGCCTGAGTATTCCGTGAATTGCAGAAGCGCTAGGAACCGGGCAAGAGGTGGCTGGCGTTTCGGACTGGGCCTGGAAAGGGCGTCGAAACCTGTGAGCTAATGCCATATTACGCCTAAACCTCATCCATGTCAGTAAATGGCGTGTATCTGGCTCGCTGGGACCGCAACAGCACAGCTTTCAGGTACATCGCCCCCTAGTGCGGCTGTTAAACACGAATCTTGGCAGATGTCCTCGGGAGTTTCCCGCTCGCAAACTACAACGAGGCAAAAAGGTCACAAACTCGGAAGCCGTGGACTCAACGAAACCGCAATCGGAATCGAGTTGCCGTTCGCGCGGGCGATCTATCCGAGCGATTTCCCCGGAAACTTGATCAGCGACATGGGCGAACTGGTTGCCGGGGTGATGTTCATCCTCAGCGGCCGCCTGGCACTGCGCAGTCGCGAGGATGAACGGGATGGAAAGAACGAGAACCAGGCAGATTGAGGACCCTAAAGTGGTTTCCGAGGTCCTACTCTATTCAAAGGCAACATGAAAGGATTCTCCTTATTGGCTCTACGTAAGTCAGTACGGACGCGATCGGGGAGAGAAGTGAAGGCGGCGTATCTTGCGTGGGCACGCGAATTATATCCATCACATTACCACTAAGTCTAGCAATGACTAACCTACTTTCACGAGAGCAATTTTCTCACTAAGTAGCTGGGCCCGGTGTCCTGAAGCGATGATGGGCTGTTCAAAGTATTTCCACGAGAGCGCTGCGTACGCGCATGCAATGAGAAAGGCAAGTGCAGCCGAGGTAAAGCTACGGTAGCCGAAGTAGTTCCAGCAAACCATCAGTGTGGTCAGGTGAATTAGATAGAATGAGTAGCTAATTCGCCCCAGATACTGAAGAACCTTAAGCTGTAGGACTCCAACCCGCCATCCGCTCAGGGCCCAAAGAAAAAGGCCTAAACAGATAACCAGGGAAAACTCATAGGTTAAAAAGTTACTCAACGGAGTATTGGCGGTCCTCTGGACCTTAGCAAAGTGGCCAAATAAAACAAATCCAGACAGCCCAGCGGCAGATAGAAGTAGTCCATACTTCCCGTAAGTCTCGATCAGCCTTCTTCGCTTACGCCATACGATCGATACCAGAGCGCCAATGGCAAGCAGGTCCATACGGAAGGGTGTTTCCGAATAGATCGGAACGTAGTCAGGAAATAAGGGCGTACAAAACCAGCGAAGCAATGGAGCGAGAACCACGAGAAAAATCGCCAACCTCGCGATCCAGCGTTCACTAAGAAAAAAAACAATAAAAGGCCACACAATGTAGAACTGCTCTTCCACCGCCAGAGACCACAATACTGCCAGCGAGTCCGGGAACTTAACGTGGGTAATGAGCAGTAAGTTCATAAACCCAAGATAGTAATACCAGGACTTAACCCACCAGAACCCAAAGAGTACACAAGTAACTGCGAGCAGAAGTAAATAGGGTGGCAGGATGCGACGAACGCGGCGGCCATAAAACGAGCCGAAATAGGCTAGGATTCTGTGCTTGCGGCTTCGGATCAGAATATCGGTGATCAGAAATCCAGAGAGAATGAAGAACAGATCTACACCCATCCAGGTCAGCCTGGCTTCAAAGGCATGATGGGAAAACACGGCGATGATCGCTATTGCCCTTAGCCCATCCAGCTGGGTGATCCTTCCGTTCAATCAGAGCCTCCTTGTGCGGTCCTCCTCTCACTCCTGGCTCATGCTCACCCTCTCAGCCGGAGCAAGGGCACCCAGATCGTCGTATGCGTGGAGGCTCTCGCTCAGGGGGACACTAGTTTTCTTTTGGCGGGCCGTAAAGTTACTTGCTGTAAGGCCGAGCGTTAACGAGTCGCTAACTTAACCCTCGTCCGCGCACAGAGTTGTGCGCGGGGGAAGCGGCCTAAAAGGTGAGGAGGGGCGCAACGGGAGGATTAACCGCAGGCTAAAATCGACCGCCAGATGGCGAACCAGCCGGCCAACACCGGAATGGGTTCCGACTAACTGTTAAATCTTGTGGGTGACATACTGAACGTCGACGACTTCTTCATTGAAATCGACCATCTCAACCCGGAGCAGGACCTGAAAATGTTCGGGCACAGGCGACTGCCCGCCGGGAGCGAGTATTTCGAGAAGCTCGCGCACCTTGTCATCGCGAAGTAGAAACTGTGCTGCCCCTTCAAATGCCCGGCTATGATTAGCCCCGATCAGCGTGACGCAGGTCCCGTCTGCCGGGCCAGGGCGCCGGGTTACCAATGCATAGTCGGACACCCGCTCGAACGAGCCACATAGGAAGCGGCTGCATTCGTAGCGAGAAGCGACCCCGTCTGTGGCTTCAGAATCTTCTATGTAGTGATCTCGAACCAGGAGTTTTTCCCCGCTTTGCAGGTTGCGTATAAAGCCGTTGGCTCTGGAGCAGCCCACCACTACCAAATTGCTATTTTGAATGTCCGCCCACGAGGCGGACCGGGAGTTTTTCACCTGCAGAGAGGCTTGCATCTCGTGAAATCCCTGGGTCAGCAATACGACGGCTTGCACCTCGCCTCCGGAGACGAAGTGGTAGGTAGGAACGGCATCCTTGAGCGAATCGGGAAGCTTTCGCCCCATCTCCCGCTTGGCTTCCGAGAGGTCGTTAGCATGCAGATTTCTGAAGAAATTGCCCTCCGCGTCACGGAAGCACAGCAGCTCGGTAAAGAGCAGGAGGTTACTGCGCGTGTTGGTTAAGTAGGGATCCCAAAAACGGCGGATCGCCGCGCCCATTTCGGGCTCGCTATTCTGGTCACTGCTGCGCGTCTCAACGAACCGCAAACGGTATTCCCCCTTGGGTATTTCCAGAGACCACCGCTCGTTCCGCCCTTCCTTCTCGAAGTACGCTTGCAATCGTTGCCGAATGCTGGCGATGCTGACGCGGACGATGGAGTCTACCTTAGGGTCGAACAATGGCGGACGGTTGATGGCCACGACCGCGATTTCGTACTCTTTGACGGAGGGGGCATCCTCTTGCCCCGCGTGTTCAAAGAGAAATCGCAGAATGCGTTGTAAGGACACGGCTTGAAGAAATTGCGGGCTGACCAGTATGCGATTTAGCAGCGAAAGCTTTTGGCGCTCGATGTCGAAGGCTTCCAACACTGGCACGGAGACTACCCCAATATAAGGTCATTCAAGTCAACAGCATGGACTGACCGCAAGCGTATCATACAGGTCCGTTTCCCGTGATGTCAGCGCATTTCAGGAATGCGTTGTCGTCCGGGTCGCTCGCCACTTCTTGCTGATACGCTGTCAGGACAGAGGAGATCGCGATCCAGCCAAATACCCCCTCAAATGATGCGGTGGAACGCTCGGCGATCCGTAAAGCGAGTTGGCGCATCCTCCCTCTGCTCGGTCTCGGTTACCTGGTCGCGTATGTAGATCGCGCCAACATCAGTTTCGCCGCAACCCAGATGAACAGCGATCTGCACTTCAGTGCCACGGTCTACGGTTTGGGCGGAGGCTTGTTTTTTCTCAGCTACGCGTTGTTCGAAGTGCCCTCGAACCTTCTGCTGGTGAGGTTCGGCGCGCGCCGGTGGCTGGCGCGGATCATGATCACCTGGGGATTGCTGGCAGCTTCGATGATGTTTGTCCGCACCCCGGCCGAATTTTGCATACTTCGCTTTCTTTTAGGTTTTGCCGAGGCCGGATTCTTCCCAGGCGTGGTTTACTACACGGCCCAATGGTTTCCCATGGCGCAGCGCGGGCGCGCCGTGAGCCGGTTCTACGCTTCCGCACCCATCAGCGTGATCATCATGGGCGTGGTGTCGGGCCCGCTGCTCAAGCTGGACGGAACGGGTGGCCTGCGCGGATGGCATTGGCTTTTCCTGTTCGAAGGGCTACCCGCGGTCCTGGTCGGACTGCTGATCTTAAGGTTGCTTCCAGACATCCCAGCCTCATCACCCTGGCTCAATGCAAAGGAGAAGGACTGGTTAGCGGGCGCGCTCGCTGCGGACGAAGCCCGGCTTGGCGATCCCGGCCACCACAACGTATGGAAGGCGCTGCGCAATCCGGTGGTCATCCAACTCGGCGTGATCGGCGCATTTGGGATCGGTTCTTTCTATGCACTGAACCTGTCGGCGCCCACGTTGTTAATGGCAGGCACGGGGTTAGACATCATTCGCGTCGGTTATGTGACCAGCGTCGCCGGCGTGCTGGGTGCGGTGGGCATGCTATTCACCGGTTTCCTGTCTGACAAACTTGGAAGCCGCTTTGGTGTTCTCATAGCCGGTGCACTGCTGATGGCCGCGGGATGCGCGATGGTGGGCTTCGCGGGGTCGCCGGCAACCCTGATCGCCGGATACCTCGTGTTCATGCTCGCATGGACCAGCGTCACCAACAGCCAGGTTCTGCTCTGGGCGGACTTGTTGCCGCGCAAAAGCCTGGCCGTAGGCTGCGCGGCTATCAACTCCATGAACTTCGTCGGCGGCTTTCTCGGTCCGTATCTTTGGGGTTGGGCAAAGGATGCTACTGGCAACTACACGCTCGCGCTCACGGTGATGTGCGGGGCGATGCTGACGGCGGCAGCCATGGTGGTCGCGTTACGCGCGAGTACCAGGCGCCGGCAAGCGCTCGCTATCGTGAACGCCGAAGCTACTTAAACAGCGCGACTCCAAGCGCGATCAGTGCGAGCAGCAGGGCTGCTCCGGAGAGGCCGTAACCCAACAGTTGCGAGGCTCGCGAAGCCGCCGCCGGATGGATGATGTCTTGCTCTGGCATGACGACTCTTGGATGTGCAAAGATCGACTGTTGCATCACCCGCTTGCTCGCCACGACGTCTTCTATCCCGGCCTCGAAATGACGTTGATGGATTTTCTTCAAGGGATTAGGGATGGGTTCGGCAGCCGCAGCCAGGGCTGCTTTCAGCACAGCGTTCTGGATATCCCCACCGCTTACTTCGTAGTGGCGCGCAAGGGCGTTGAAATCGACGTCGGGGCCCAGCGGTGTCCGGGAGGGATGCAACTGTGCCTTCCAGATCTGGGCGCGTTCGGTCTCGCCTGGCAGCTCGAAGAGGACGTGGGTGCGGATGCGTCGCTCGAATGCGGGATCGAAGTTCGCTGCAAGGTTGGTGGCGAAGATCACGACACCGGTGTACCTCTCCAACTCCTGTAGGAGCACATTGACCACGCTGTTTGATTCGCGCTGGGCGCCGCTATCGACTGAGGTCGACCGTCGCGCTGCGATCGCGTCCGCTTCGTCGAACAGCAGGACGGCTTGCTCCTCGCGCGCTGTACGGAAGATCGCGGCAACGTTCTTCGATGTTTCGCCCATCCACATGGATTCGAGTTCGGCGTAGCGGACGACCAGAAGCTGACGACCAAGCGACTTAGCGATGGCCTCGGCGCAAATGGTTTTGCCTGTGCCTGGGGGCCCCGCGAAATTGAAGGCAAGACCGAGGCCAGTGGAATGTCGTTCCCCAAAACCCCAGCTCTTGAAGATCAGATCGTGCTGGGTAACCTGGGCCAGCGCAGCTTCAAGAGCACTGCGGGTCGCGGGAGAAAGAATGACATCGTCAAAAGATCGGCGCGGCGCAATGCTTTCCACCGAACTGCGGCCACTGATGCCAAACAGACGCGAGAATGTGCTAGGGCCCACTCGCTACTCCATACCGTGCATGCCGGTCAGAATCCATGTGAAATTCCTATCCCTATTGTAGATGGCAGTCCACCTGGCTGAATTTCGGAAAAAAGGCTTAGGGTGCCCCATTCAAGGCCCGCTTTTGGCTTGAGTGCGCAACCATGCCTCCCAGAATCATTTGCCATTTACAACCTGACGGGCTGTTGCCTTTCGTGTTTACTTAAAACAATGACGGATAACCTCCCGATATCGTTAAGCATGGTTACGGTTCGACCAGCAACAGTTGAGGATGCCAACGGCATCGCTCACGTGCATGTGCAAAGCTGGTTAACGACCTACGCCGGCATTGTTCCGCAACACTATCTCTCCAGCTTGAACGAGGCCGAACGGGCATCGTCCTGGCGGGAATGGCTCACTCGCGGCGTTCTTGCCTACCTGGCCGAGGCGGACGGAGAAATTGTGGGCTTCGTGAGTGGTGGTCCGATCCGTGAAGCTCTGCATAATTACGACGCAGAGCTATTTGCGATTTACCTGCTGAAGGGCGCGCAACGAGCCGGGATCGGAAGAGCGCTTCTAAGTGAACTTGCGAATTCGCTGGTTGCGAAGGGCTTTAAGAGCATGGTCGCCTGGTGCCTACAGAGCAACCCGTCCGTCGACTTCTACAGAAAAACAGGCGCTCTCGCTATTTCGACGAAGGAAATCGAGATTGGAGGCAATCATCTGGCTGAACTCGCTTTTGGATGGCCCAACCTGAGCCTGCTCTGTGCTTGAACTAAAATAACCGGATTGGCCCGGATCATAAGCACGGGAAAGCAATTTCCCCACCCTTGAGGAGGAACACCCAATGCGAAGATTTGGCTCGGATGAATTAAATCGCCGGGGATTTTTGGGCGGACTGGGATTTCTGACCGCTTCTCTATTTGGTGGACAGAGATTATGGGGAGCCCGCGGTGCAACATCGGCCAAGCACGATGCCTGGACCGGCAAGATCAGAGGCCTGGGAGAAACCGGGAATGTGTATCAAGAGCTTGGCTTGACGACGGTCATCAATGGCCAGGGAACCGAGACAGTTCTTGGCGGTTCGCTCATCCGTTCCGAAGTAAAGGCGGTCATGGATCTGGCATCTCAGCATTTCGTCGTCATCATGGACCTGGAAGCAGCAGCCGGGAGACGGATCGCAGAGATGCTGAAGTTGCCGCAAGGGTATGGAGCGATCATCACCTCCGGTGCAGCGTCGGCCATCCAGAACGGATACTCCGGAATCCTTACCGGCAGCAATGCGACCTATATCAAGCAGATTCCGGATCTAACAGGGATGAAATCAGAGGTGATCATCCAGCGCGCACATCGCAGCGGCTGGGATCATCAGATTCGAACGACCGGGGCAAAGCTGGTCGAAGTGGAGACGGTGGAAGACGTTCATAGGGCTATCAGCGAGCGCACCGCCGCCATGCACTTTTTGAATCTAAGCGACCCGGATGGACAGATTAAGCGAGCCGATTGGGTGAAGCTTGCGCATGCGGCAAACGTGCCGGCGTTTCTTGATGCTGCAGCGGACATACCGCCGAAATCCCGTTTGTCGGACTACGCCAATATGGGGTTCGATTTGATTGCGTTCAGTGGCGGAAAGGCACTCAGGGGTCCACAGTGTACGGGCCTGCTGCTGGGCCGCCAGGAGCTGGTGCACAGTGCGCTGCTGAACATGAGCCCGAATGAGGACACCATCGGGCGGCCGACCAAGGTAGGCAAAGAAGAGATTGTGGGAGTGTTGAAGGCGCTGGAGCTTTACCTGGCGGAAGATCAGGAAGTTCTCGACAAAGACCAGTGGCGGCAACTGGATACGGTAGCGGCGAAAGTATCGAAGATAGCCGGCATAACGGTGACGCGAGACGTGCCGGAAATAGCAAATCATTTTCCGGCGCTTCAGGTCCATCTCGACCCGGCCCGCTTCTCCGCTACGCCTCATGAGATTACCGAGCAGCTCGCCAGAATGAAACCGTCCATCGTTCTCACCGAGGGTGCAAGCACGATTGAGATGACCGCGATCGACCTGAAGCCCGGCGAAGACAAGATCATCGCGGATGCACTCGCAAGTGCACTCATGGCACATTCCGTCAGCCGATAGCCGCCAATACTGCAGGGCCGAACTCCGGGCTACCAGATGTCACCCAGGCGGGACCGCCTTGACCATTGACGGACAGCCTCGCTACGTCGCCACCGCATGTACACGCTGAGATCTGGCGGCGCCGCATACTTCTCAGGCCCACCCAACCTCTTTTAAAGCCAGCTCCGCATTCCAGACCTTGGTCATGTGAGCGATCTTGTCTCCTTGAAAGCTCATCACATAGACGTAATCGGTGCTCATACGGCGCCCCGTCGGAGGAACCGGGCCACCCTGACCGGTATGGGTAGCATGGAAAACGGCGTACGCTGCGACGTTCTGTCTTGCCTCATCCGTGGCAAAAGACTTCAGCTCGTAACGTCCATCTGGAAACACGGTCAGAATCCCCTTCATCCAGTCCGTATACTGCTCGAGCGTCTTAACATCGTTCAGCGGGGAAGCCTGTGCAGAAAAACTCGCATTACTAGTGCAGTATGCTCTGCAAACAGCCCATCCTTTTCCGGTCTCACATGCGTCAAAAAAAGCTTCAGCCAGCTTGGTGATTTGCGTCACGATTCTCTTCCCCCTGGCGCAGGATTGTATCCCAACCCGCTTGACAGCGCGCGGGAGTAAGCGTGAGCCCCTTAATACGTGGGTACCGGAACAGTCGGTGGTCCTGGGTATGCTGCTCCGACTGTAAGCGTCCAGGGTGAAAACGTTGCTCCGCTGGCAGACTTGAACCAGATGGTAGCGGTCCCAGTCGTAAAGGCGTAAGCAAACCCTTGTTGGTTGACGGTGACGACCTTGGGGTTGCTGGACCACCAGGTGCCTAAAACGCTGCCATAAGGCGTGTTTTGCATGGGCCGGGTTTTCCCGTCGCTCCAGGTCGCTTGCGGGATGAACTGAATGCCTGCGCCGATGGCTACACTGTTGACAGAAGGCGCAAATGGCGGCTCGTCATCGTTGAGCCCATTCACAGCTTGTACGTCGCTCAAGTAACCGCCCTTGATCGTCAGGCCATACGTCGCAATGGCTGTTTTCGCCATCTGTGTCATGAATTGCGACCCCGCATCCGTGGGAACGTCCATGGGGAAGGGACCTCCTGTGCTGGTCACGAGCACAGGTTCCCCGGTCGCAGTATAGGTGCAGGGCTGACAACTGCCTAAGGGACCATTTGGGCGATTCGTCCCTTCGAGTACGGACTGAAAGTTCACCAGCGGAATGTTTTCAGCTTGGGTATACGCCTGCAGCCAAAGGTTGAAATGGTCGCTCTGAAAGCCGGCGGTTACGACGTTGCCCAGGATGACCTTGATGCCGGCTTTTTGAGCCATCTGAACCATCTCAATGATGGCGTCAGCAGTCTCTTCAAACTCCAGACCGTACGGGGAAGAGTCGCTATTCCAGGCTATGTCGGACGCTCCTGTTTCGATAAAGACAAAAGCAGGGTGCTGGTTGAGGACGTTGGTCTGAAACTCGTCGAGCACTGTAATCGAATATCCCGTGTGGTCTCCCTCAGGCACTCCCTGGATACCAGCCCCGATCCAGTTCGCATTGGCCTGGAAGGCCGCGGACTGCTGCCAGGTGTAGGTGGTTTCGTCGCCGGTGAATACGACTTTTGGCAAGTTTTGAGCATGAGCGCTCACGGCAAGCGCAAGGCAGGAAAGCAAACACAATCTGTTCATTTCGCAGGCTGCCTCCCCGGGCAGCGAGCAGGGATACAACGCCTCCCAGTAGGACGGTCGAGGGGCCCGTTGGAGGACTTCAGGCGCACGCCTTCGAGGGGTCAGGCGTTGAAACCGATGTGAGCAGCAGTCGTACGTGGCTGTTGCTTATCCACAACAAACACGTTGACTGGTTTATCACGGGGCTAGCGAGAAGCGCAACAGATCATTGGCTCGCCAGCGTCAGTAAGCGCCGCTGCATTTTGCCAGTCATCTGGCTGTAACGGTTGCTCTTGGATTGCACTATGCAAGAATCACATTCCGTCTGTGATGCCCGTTCTCACATCTCCAGGGAGTACAAACGCTGGAACAGTCGCTGCCATTGACCTTGGAAAAACCAACGCGACATCCCCTGGCCCATACCTCGTAGGCTTCGTGGGCTCTTTCTGCCGGCAGGATGTTGGCGTTCCGCGCGATCGCTCGGTACGACGACGACCCGGAACAGCGCTTCTCCCCGCCAAGGTCTCACCTGTTTTCGGATTTGAGAGTTGATCGCATCTGCTCCAACAAGGACACTCGTCTGGCAACAAGAACCCTCAGAGAGTTCTACAGAGACCGAATCTCCGCGACTGGCAAAGGATTGAACCTCGCAGCTAAAGGAAACAGTGTCAGGCACAAGTTGTTCGAACAGAATCCACTGCAAGACCGCCCGATGAAGCGCGACCGTCTCAAAGCCAAAACTGCTTCGCGACCGCCGACAGATCCAGGAGAAGGGGACTTCCTCTATTCCGGAACTCGATCCGGTTCTGACGTGGGTCAGCATCTCGGCCGCGAACGCCGCCCACTCGATGTCTCAGCTGCCGGCGCAACAGCAACAGTGGGAGTTCGTGAGGGTTCTCTGTCACCGCGTTCTGGCTCACCTTCTGCTACAAAAGTCTTGATCATTATCCCCATGTGTGTATAATCAGCTTCTCCTCCGGTACATCACTCCTCCCATAGATTTTCTCCTCCGATAAATCCCCCCCAATACGTGTCTCCTCCGAATGGCCGTTCCGGTCAGTCTGACCCTGCTGGTCTTCTGGCGGTCAGCAGAGCCGGAGCTTTCCATAGGCTCGAGCCTCGTCTTTTGCGGCTCTTAACGGATCCAGCTCGTTCCACGCTGACCTACAGGATGAGGATGACTGCGCAAGAGCTAGCGAACCGACCCAATCCGGTCTAAGAAAGAGTTGACCCAAGATGAGCCTCGTTACTTTCATTCTGGCCCGTGTGCGGATTGTCACAACATCTCTGGCAATCGTCTGCATAGCCTCTTCGCTCCACGGCGAAACCATCAGCGGCACGATACAGTCGGGAGGCACCACGTCTTCTGTGCCTTTGCGTAACGTAACTGTCACGTTGCTTGAGGCCACCACTGGCAGCCCCTACAGACTTGCCCAGGCAAAGAGCGACGCACACGGACGCTTTCAGATCACTTCATCCAAAGACTCGACAGAGAGCATCTTTTTCCTGAGTGCCCAGGTCGACATTGGCGTGCAGTTCGTCGCCGTTCTCGGCCCGCACCTGCCGTCATGCGTCACCATGAACGAACTCACGACCGTTGCGGCCAGTTATTCGATGGCGCAGTTCTACAGAACTGGCGTGATCTCGGGCGATTCTTTCGGCCTGCGCATCGCCGCCGGGATGAGCAATAACCTGGTCGACGTCACAACCGGGACATCGTCAGAAATTCTCTTGAATTCGCCGAATGCTGATCAGACCAACTCGTTGCGGATGACGCGCACGTTGGCCAATTTGCTGGCGGCTTGCGTAAATTCGCATGCCGCGACCGCCGCGTTGCTGTCGCTGACCGTACCTGCGCGGGGCTCACTCCCGCAGGACACCGCCGAAGCCCTGGCAAACCTGGCGCGGGATCCCGCACGGAACGTGCGACTGATCGCGCTGTTGGCGAAACTGTCCTCCTCCTATACCCCGGCTCTTGTTACCGCTCCCGACGCGTGGACAGTCACGGTGAAGGTGAACGACTCCGGGGACGACGGCAATCTGATCGGGGGACTGGGGAACCTAGTCTTTGACGCCGAAGGGTATGCCTGGATCACCAACAACGTTGTGCAACAAACCACCAAGTCGAGTAAGACCATGATGGTGCTGAAGCCGAATGGGCAGGCGTCCGATGGTAGTAACGGCAAGCCTAAGTCGCCTGTTACAGGTGGAGGACTTCTCGGCGGCGGATACGGAATCACCATTGATCGGCGTGGCTTTGTGTGGGAGGGAAATTTTGGCTGGGGCATGGTCAATCCAACGCTGGACGGGAACGGCAGTATCTCGGAGTTCTCACCCTACGGCGAGCCCATCTCGGGGCCGGAGGGTTACCAAGGAGGACCGTTGCGTGCGCAGGGTATGGTCGCCGACCCTTCCGGCAACATCTGGATTGCGAGTTATGGGAATGACAGCGTCTTTGTGTTCCCGGGTGGCGATCCGCATCACGCCATACAGTTCCAGGAGCAAGGCGGGAGCGGGCCCTTCGGCGCTGCTCTTGCCCCGGACGGCACGGTATGGATCAGCAATGGTCTGGTGGGGATCGCGCCGAACAGCCTCGCGAAGTTTCAACTGAAGAATGGTGTTCTGCAACGGAAGTTCCTGCTGCCGCGATTTGGCAGCCAACTCCGAGGGCTCTCAGTCGACGCTCGCGGCAATGCATGGGTGACTTCGCAAGGCGAAGACGCGGTGTATGCCGTGTCACCCGAGGGCAGGGTTCTGGGTAAGTTCAACGGAGGCGGAATCATCGGCCCCTGGGGCACGTCCATCGACGGGGATGGCAATGTCTGGGTAGCCAATTTTGGTCCTTTAACGCCGGGCAGCAATTTCACTACGGGGAGGCTCTCGAAACTGTGTGGCGCCAACCCCGCCGCGTGTCCTCCCGGCACCCGCATGGGACAACCGCTTTCACCAGACACGGGATACACGGTGCCGACGGCCGGTAGCCAGGTACTGCTGCACAACGGTAATCCGCTGTATGGCCCAGGCGCGCCACCGAGCTTTGCGCCCATTATGCGGCAGACCAGTTGCCTGGTGGACGCAGCTGGAAACATGTGGACCCTGAACAATTGGAAGCCCAGCTTCGACGTGGATGCGCTGAGTAATCCCGGTGGCGACGGCGCCATCATCTTCGTGGGCATTGCGAGGCCCATGAGCCAGGGGAACTAGCAACTTGTCTGCCGGATGCCCTACGGAATTGAGGTTCCGTGGGTCATCCGCGGTCTCCCTATTCAGCGCACAATACGGATGAGGTAGCTGGTAGCCGGCTTATCGCCAATAGCAATTTCCCACCCCATTTCCAATCGCCGCCCGCGCGTCTCGCCTAATGGCTTGGCCGATCCATCGAGAAGAATCACCAACACCCCGACCGCACCATCGAGTTGCTTCACGTCAGCCAGCCGTTAATCACTTCCATGCGCGTGGGAGCTGTGCCCCCGAGCCTTTACCGGCTCAGATAACATCCTGAGGGCAAGCGTGGAGGGCATAGCGTTGGGGGCGCATTCCGTATCCCGGAACCAGCGCTTCATGAAACGCAGACCGCGATCGTCTGTCATTGGGAGATTTGCGAACACGAGAAATGCTATTGACGAAAAGGCGTCGTATAGAGTGAATTGGCTCATACACGTCTGGTCCCATAGGCGCTTCACTTTCCGGAAAGGCGAACCTGGCTTTGGCATCCACACTCGCACTGCTGCACACGAGCCCGACGCTCACACCGTTGTTCACTTCACTTTGCCGTAAATACCTGCCGCAAACGGAAATCTTTCACATGGTCGATGAGAGCTTAATCCAGCAGACCATAGCGGCGGGCAAGTTGCAGAAGATCACGGTGCGGCGGCTGATCGGTATGGTTGAGTCCGCTGCCGCAACCGGCGTCGACGGAGTGCTGGTCACCTGCTCGTCGATTGGGCCGGCAACATCGATGGCAGCCAGGCTCTTTCCTTTTCCTGTGATTCGTGTGGACGATGCCATGGCGGAAAAGGCGGTCAGCCAGGGCCGCCGCATCGGAGTCCTGGCGACATTGCGCACCACGCTTGAACCAACGATGGCCTTGCTGCGAGAAAAGAGTGCGGCTGCCGGCACGCCCACGCAGATAGAAGAATCGCTCTGCGACGGCGCCTTTGAAGCGGTCCTGGCCGGTGATACGGAAACGCATGACCGCATGGTGAGCAAAGCTCTTACTGAGTTGGCTGCGAAGGTGGACTTGATTGTGCTCGCCCAGGCATCCATGGCGCGCGTGCTCCAGCAAATGCCGGAGCCGGCCGTGCCTGTACTTTCCAGTCCGGAGTTGGCAGTACTGCGAACCCGCGAACTGCTGAACGGCCATTCTCAGTCGCCATCCTCTGGCCAAGTCCTGGAGTTCTAACCAGGTGAAGAAGCGTCACGGCGTGTTGGCGCTGTTGGGCGCGGTGTCTGTCATTACGTTCATTGATCGGCTGGCCATCGCCGTGGCCGGTCCAGCCTTGCAACGCGATGTCCACCTCACTCCCGTGCAGTGGGGGTGGGTACTGAGTTCCTACGTCATCGCCAATACCGTATTCGAAATTCCGTCTGGCGCCCTGGGTGATCGCTATGGGCAACGTGCCGAGCTCAGCCGCATCGCGGCCTGGTGGTCAATCTTTACGGCATTCACGGGCTGGTGCCGCACTTTCTGGCAGCTGTTCATCACCCGTTTTCTCTTTGGGGTGGGCGCCGCCGGGGCGTACCCCAATGCGGCCGGGGTCATTCCGCATTGGTTTCCCAAACAGGAGCGAGCCCGCAGCCAGGGGGTGATTTGGGCTGCGAGCCGGCTCGGTGCGGCCATGGCGCCGTTGACCCTGGTTCCCTTACAGATGCGTTTTGGCTGGCGGGCCGTCTTTTGGATGCTCGGCGGCCTGGGCCTGGTGTGGACGGTTGTCTGGTGGACGTGGTTTCGCGACCGCCCTGCCGATCAGCCAGGCATCACGCGCGCAGAGTTGGAAGAGATTGGCGAGAGCGGTGCGTCGTTCCACCGCAGTGTGCCGTGGCGAAGACTTCTGGCGTTGCCGCAGCTTTGGCTCATCACCGCAGCCTATGGCTTTTACGGTTGGGCCAGCTGGTTTTATTTCTCCTGGTTTCCCACCTGGATGGTGAATGGCGCGCATATCTCGATGCAGAGAATGGGTGTGGTGGCGTCCTTCCCATTTCTGCTCGGGATCGTCAGCAATCTCGCCGGCGGCTTTTTGAGCGACCGCCTGGTAGAGCGGTACGGCATGGTTTCGGCATATCGATGGGTGACCAGCACTTGCCTTACGGTTGCGGCTGCGCTGTTGGTGTTATTGGGCCTGGTGCATGGTGTCACAGCCGTAGTGGCGGTATCTACCCTATGCTTCGGTGTGATGGACCTGATGCTGCCTGCAGCGTGGGCCATGTGCCTCAATCTCGGTGGCAGCTGCGGCGGCACAGCGACGGCGGTCATGAACACTGCGGGTAACCTGGGCGGCTTGCTCTGTACAGTGGTCTTCGGGTATGTAATACGTGCGAGTGGCAATTACAATCTTCCGCTGTTCGGGATTGCCGCCGTTGTGCTGGTAAGCGCGGTGTTGTTTTCGCGTGTGGACTGCAGCCGCGGTTTGCGCAGTTGATCGTCAAGCAAACTCCTCGGTTCATCCCACCACGATCATTAGTTCATCCCACCACAATCATTGCCCCCTGGACGGGTGCCCCATGTTCGGCAAAGCGTACATGGGCTGAATAAGCCGGGGCGCAGCCCTTCGAACGCATTTACTAATCGGCAAGAACGGCGGCTGAGGCGAAAATCGTTACGTATCGAGTGAAAGCATTGGAAGAATCCATTTTCGGCCCATGTACGCTTTGGCGAACATGGGGCACCTGTCCAGAACCTAAGGCTGTGGTTGCGACGAAAGGTCAGTTTCCGTCGCGCGCCATCCGGAAGAAATCTTCCGGGCCCATCTGTCCGCCCTTCAAGACCAACTCCAGCCCATCGAGAGCCGTCGCTTCCTCGGCGTGCGCGCGGCACAACGGCGCTCCAGGGGCCAGCGTGCCGGCGAAGGTGAGAGCCGTGAGATCAAGTTCCTGAACGGCATGGGAAGACGTGTCGCCCCCGCACAGGACAACACGGCGCACACTAGTCCGCTGCAACAACGCCAGAAGTAAGCGGCCGAGAGCGTGGCCGAGTTCCTTGTCATGAGTTGATCCGGTAGGCGCACCCAGCGCGGTATAAAGGACTGTATCGCGCCCTGACCGTAAGGGCTGCAAAGCTAGCTCGATTGCCGGCTGAACCGCATCCGAGCCGCCGTAAGCCAGTGTTGTTGCGTCCAGCTCGAGGCAGACGAAGCCGTTCTCTTTGGCCCACAGGATCTGCCCTGCGGTCACTGCGGAACAGCTTCCACTGATGACCAGGATTCGATCCGTTTTCTTAGGAGTGACAGTGGGAGGCTCGGAAGGGATCATCCCCGCGCTGCGCCAATGGGCGATGAGGCTCGCTGTGACACCGGAGCTTCCAATCGTAAAGAGCGGCTGGGCTGCCCAAATGAGCTCGCCGGCCTGCTGCAGCATGGCAGCGTCGACGCCGTCGAGAAGAACAGCTGCTGCTCCGCCCTCCGCAAGCTGACGAAACTGATCTTGCGCGTCGCCGTTTTGAAAAGCGCGCAGATCCACGAGCCCCACGGCGAGATTCGTTTGCTTCGCCAGGTGGAGACGAAGATCCGCTTCATGCATGGGCGTGGCCGGGTGATGCGCCATCGTCGGGTGCCTGTCGATGCGATAGACCTGCTTGCCAGCGGCCGCGAACAGGTTGCCGAATAGCAGGAATCTCCCGAGGTGCGGCGCAGCTACTCCAATAGGCACCGTCTTCGTTCCGAACACCGCGCGGCCAATTTCCAACGCGCGACCGATGTTGCCGCGATGCGGCGCCGAATCGAAAGTAGAGCAAACCTTGTAGTGAACAACCGCAGGGTTGAGCCCGCGCATGCGGGTGAAGATCGCCGGCAGATTCGCAGACATCCACTCCGGCGAGCGAGATCGTGCATCGCCGGCGAATCCAATCGCCTGGCAAGCGGAGAAACGAGCCATCTGTGCGGGCGTAGGCGCACCAGGAAAGAGCACGCTGGATACGCCATTGCCGGCGAGCTGTTCGAGCACATCGGTGGATCCAGTGAAGTCGTCGCCGTAGTAACAGTAGAGGAGCGCCATGGGGGGTCAGCCGGAAAATGCGTCCAGCGCCGTGCGCAGCTCCGGATGAGTCGCTGCGAAGTCATTCACCGGAATATCCGTGAATCGCTGCGTCCCAGGCCTGCTGCAAACTCCGTACGCCGGCTGCGGGTCCCTGGGGGTGGCCCAGGATGCCGCCGCCTGCGGCAAAAATCAGATCCGTAGAACCGAGCGCCCGGTACGTTCCTGCAGCCTGCCGCGCTGATTGTCCAGATGAAAAGACGGGCATCATCTCGCAGCCGGCATGCGGCGGCGGGAACATCGGCGTGAGACAAGCGCGCGCCGATGCGATCACGCTGTCATCCGCCTCGCAGAATTTGTTGCTCAAGCCGTTCACGTGGGTATGGTCGATCCCGGCCAGGCGCCAGAACTTCTGGTAGGCGACGAAGCTCATCCCGATAGCTGGGGAGCGGCCATAGATGCCCCACCCGTTGCGATGACCATGGATACAAAGCTCCGAATGCGCACGCAGCACTTTCATCGCGGGCAGCCCGACGGAGTTCATGCTGGCCATGACGCAGATGCCTTCGTTCGCCAATACATGGTCGTGGCGGCGCAGCATTTCGTCGATATCGCCGGTAAGGTTTACCGCGTACATCACCTGCTTGCCGGTTCGGTCGGAGTGATCACGCAGCACCCGCAGAACCGCGGTGACGCGTTGTTCGAATGGGCAGTGGGGCCCGTCGGATTGCAGCTCGTCGTCCTTGATGAAGTCGATCCCCGCCTCGGCCAGCGTGCGCACCTGGGCGGCTGTCTCCTCCGGGTTCATTCCGATGCTTGGTTTGATAATGGTGCCGATGAGCGGCCGTCCGTATACGCCGGTAAGCTGGCGGGTCCCGGCTACACCGAACTGCGGACCCTGATAGCGATTGAGAAAGGCCGGAGGCAAGTCGAGGTCCAGCAGTTTTAACCCCGAAAACGGTTTTAGCTCGAAAAGGTTGCCGGCGACCGTGGCTAAAAGATTGGGGAGCGATGGGCCAGGATTATCCAGCGGCCAGGAAAGCGTAACTTCGGCTGTCCGCCGTACGTTGTGAGGCGCGTTCTTCGGCATCCCGGAGCCGGGCAGGGAAGGCCGGTCGACCGTCTCTAACTCAGTGATTTTTTCCACCCTGGCGGCGAAGCGCGCACGCAATTCGCTGGTCTCGCCCGGCACGCGGATGAACGTGCCCGTCGACTGCTCCCCCGCCATGATCTCCGCGGCATCTTCGAGCGGAAAGGCGGTTTCGATCCAGTACGCGCTCGTATGCCTGTATGCGGGCCGCTGTAGTCTGTTCCATGGTCGTCGGACTTCCCCTTGTTGCGGTCGCTTATCAGCCGCGGTTGAAGTACGTAGTGTAGCGCTCGTTCTGCACCTGGTGGAAAGGGAGAAACACTACCTGTTGACCACCCTCGTTGCGTACCCAGGCACCGGAGCCCGGCGTAACCGCGCTGAAGCTCTTATCGAGCGAAAGAGCCTTCTTCTCCAGGTCATCCGGCGGATCGATCGCCACCAGCATTACCGGTCCACGCATCACCGCGACCACGTTGGGATGCTGATCGTCAATCGGCTCTGTCTGGAAAGATTGCGGCAGACGCAACTGAACCACATCGCCACTCTTCCAGCGTCGTCGGATAGCAGCGAAGCTGCCGGGAGTGGCCGTGACGGAGGAAGCGGCTCCGTTCACCGTGATCCGCGCGGGTTGTTCCAGCCAGCCGGGAATACGCAGGCGCAGCGTCCATGGCTGCGGGTTGCTGGCGTCAACCCGAATGGAGATCGTGTCCTCCACGGGATACGCAGTGGTTTGCGTCAGCTTCACGTTTTCCGTTGTGCGTAGTTCGCTGGGCGCATACATGTTGACCGTGATGCCGTCATCAGCGCGCAGGTACAAACCGAGTACGTAGTCAGCAACGCCCAACACGAGCGTTCCCGAACAGCATGGCCACTTTTTCTTGTACCAGACCTTGGTGGCGTTTGGGCCATAGGTTGAGTAATACGGGTAGTCGCCATCAGAGTCCGGTTGCTTGACCCCGAGCAGGGTGTTGTAGACGACGCGTTCGAGGTGGTCGCCATAGCGCGCATCCCCCGTCGTGCGCAGCAAGTACCTGTCCAGCTTGCACTGGGCATAAGCGCCGCAAGGTGTTTCAAAGTGGTCATCGGTGGTGCTGAGGCTCTCGTAAAGCTTGCCCTGGTGCGGGGTGATGAATTGCTCGTTGGGTCCCCAGCCGCCGGAGGCGAACTGCTGTTGGGTGGTGAGGTAGGTCCACGCGTTGGCCATCGCACGCTGGTATCTTTCGTCGCCCGACACCAGGTAAGCTTTGCCTGCGGAAGAGAGCGCTATGGCGTGGGAATAGGCGTGTCGGCCGGGAAGTACATTTTCGTTGCCGGCCAACGGATCGAAGAAGTCCCGATCGAGCATGTAAGTCAACGCCAGCTCTTGAAATTCTTGCTTATGAGTGAGCTCATAGGCAGTGAACAGATTCTCCGGCATGACGTACGTCTCGTCATACGGTGGGTCCTTTTTGCCCACACGATCGTGGCCATGTTCCGGCATCAGAGAGCGGGAGCCTTCCAGCACTCGCGGTAGCAGATCACGCGCCTCATCGACATGCGCGAGGCGATAAGCATCGATCAAGCCTCCGAAATGCTTGTCGAGGGTGTAGCAGATCCATAGATTGGTTTGCGGGCGAATGATGGATTGATGACCCGGGCCCAACGTGGCGGCGAAGCCTCGAACCAATTCCTGCACCTTTGTCGCGCATGCCGGATCGTTGGTGGTCGCGCCGATTCGCGCCAGGCCAGAAATATATTGACCCAGGGAATGGCCGGGGACGAAGCCATCTGTGTCGTACCAGCCGCCCATGTCGCGCCCGGGGGAGGGAAGCCCGGCTCGCTGCCGATACACCTTGAGCAGGCGATCATTGTCGAGCGCCAGGTAGCTGGCATGGATGCGTTCATACTGCTGCAGCAGCGGGCCCCCGGTGAGTGTGACGGCGCCGTAGGGATATTCGCGCAAGAGCTCGCGCGAAGACGGCAGCGCAGCCGCAGAACGGCCCAGCAGGCTGCTGCTCAATACAGCCGCGGATGTTTGCAGGAATTCACGCCGCGTGGGACGAAAAGCCATCTTGCGCGGACTCCTCCATCGACAAGTCATTGGACGGGACAACCGGATGAGCAGTCAACCCTATCTGTTCGGACTGGGGCAGGGAAGCAAAGATTCCGGATTGCGGAACTCCTAGCCAGTCTTGAGGTCGCATCGCTTGTCCAGGGGATAGATCAGTTCCACGTTGCGTGAGGTGATCAGTTGATGTTTAACGAACACCGCCGCGGGCACCGGCTTCTTCTGCAGGATGCTCACGGCGAGCGGAATCAGTTCATCACCGTACCGCTCGGGAAAATAAGCGACCGTGCCGATCAGGCGCGTACCTGGTTTGCGCAGTTCCATGCGAGCATCGCGAATTGCGTTTTGGCCCATGACCGCGCAAAGGTGGCTGAGGCCCGCTTCCTCGAAAGCTCGTAGCGCTGCGAGCGCGCAGATATCATTGACGGTGCCGATAAGAGTGCGCCGCGGCGGAGAGCGGCGAAGATACTGGCGCAGCACTTCGAGTACTTGTTCCAGGCTGCCTCGACCATTGAGGTGAGCCTTGGGAACGGCGGCAATCTGCGGCAACTCGGCCCGCAAGCCATCGACCAGGCCAGTCAAGCGCAACTCCAACAGGGAACCTGCGATTGGCAACTCCAACAGTAGCAGTTGATCGACCTTGCCGCCCCAGTTCTCCCGGGCCCAGCGGCCCAGCGCCTTGCCTCCGATCAGCCCGGCTTTGTAGTTGTTCGCACCGAAATAGCTTGCCCCAGGGTGTGGTACTTCAATGGCAATCACCGGGGTATTCGACTCTAGAAACTTCGATGCAAGGACGGGCGCGACGCGCTCATAGGTTTGAAATTCCAGCACCAGGTCGACCCGTTCTTTGATCAGAAGGTCGGCGTTGCGCACTGCTTCCCGCGCACTGTAACGGTTATTGACGGTGATGAGATGGACATGCTCGCGGGCGGCCGCCTTCTCCATGCTTTTGACCACTTCGCGCGAGAATTCAGAGTCGCCCTGCGCGGCAAAGCCAATGCGGAAAGGCCGTGCGGTGACCGGTCCAAACTGATTGCGATAGACCCCAGCGCGTGAGCGTTCGAGCAGACCACCATGGATCAAGGTGCGCAGCAGGCGAAAGGCGGTTGTCTTGGGAAGCTGGGTGCGATGGACCACATCCCCCAGCGCTAGCTCTTCGCCGGGATTGCGAAATGCTTTGAGCACCTCGCAGGCGCGCAGTACTGTCTGCGATTCATTGCGATCACCCTTGCGTTCGTCAGCCGTCCTGCGACGCGGAGTGATAGCCATGGACATTCTCCTTCACCTGACACGCCATCCTAAATTCCACCATACGGAACTGACAAGACGTAGCAACCGGGCATTCGGATAAAGTGTCGGTAATGACGTAAATTCCGCATTGCGGAACGCGATCTTTATCTGAAAAAGAGGTCGGGTGCCCCACATCTCGCTCGTTTTTCGCGAGATGTGGGATACCACGGACCTTTATGTTTGCTTGTGAGTGGTGCAGAAAAACAGCCGGTTCAGATTTGCAGCCTCCCACATCTCGCGAAAAACGAGCGAGATATGGGGCACCCGGCATTTGCTGACGGGAGAGGCTTAGTCCGTGATCGCCTCAAGCTCCTGTCCGGGAGGAATCTTCCGCAGCATCAGCGTCGTCCACATACCAAGGGACATTCCAGTCGCAATGACAAGCCAGGTGAGCACCGGCCGCCCAAACCCTGCGAATATGGTCCAGAGAATACTTCCCAGGACGAAGCCGATTACCTGGACGGCACTGAGAAAACCTACAGCGGTGCCGCGGATGCGGGTAGGGAAGCTCTCACCCTGGTAGGCATATCCCGCGCCCGACCAGGTGCCATTCGTGGCCTGGTACAGGAAGAAGTAGATAACAACGACCTGCCATCTTTGCTCGGCCAGCAAGAAAGCCAGGCTGAGCGGAGCCACCAGCGCACCGGAGACGATGATCACCTCGCGCCGGCCCCAGCGCTCCCCCAACCAACCTCCGAGAATATAAAAAAAGAAACCGATCCCTCCACAACCAAGAAGCAGGGCACTGGCAGCGGAGTCGCTGAAGTGTTTGTACTTTGTCAGCCAATAGGCGATATAAAAATTGGTAGGGACAATAGTCGCCCCATAGAAAATCCACACGATCGATAGCCAGAATAGCTGCCGGCGAATGGGCCCGGGTTTTGCAAACAGCTCACGAATCGAAGTGCTTCCCTCCGTCTCCACTGCGACCTGTTGCTTTTGCAGCAGCGAGTCCACCTCTTCCTGGTCCCCCGCGCGAACCGCCTTGCGTACACTCTGTACGTGCTCAAAGCGTTCCGACTCGCGCACAAAGAAGCGGCCAAGAATCACGGCCACGATGAGGAAGCACGCCCAGCAGGAAAACGAAGCGCCATCCAAATCTGCCAAAGGCGAGATAGGCACCCGACGCCAGAAAGACTCCCAACGGCCACCCACCCTGCACTATCGAGTAGAGCAGCCCGCGGTGTTTCGCCGGGGCCTGTTCATTGACGATGGTGATGGAAACAGCCAGTTCCGCGTAAGCGAGGCCAGAAGCAATGGCGCGCACTAATACCAGTTGCCAGAAGGTCTCGACGAAATAGGTAAAACCGGTGAACAGCGCGGTACCGGTCAAACAGAACATCCATATACGCCGGCGCCCGAAGCCGATCCATGGCGTAGCCGGCCCATATGGTGATGCAGAATTGCGCAGCGTAGACGGCGAAGCCGAGCAACCCGAGCCCGGCTTCAGAAATATGCAGGCTCCTGGCAATGTCAGGGAGCGCCAGCACCAATAAGTTGACGTCATAGGACGCGAGCGCCCAACCCGCCAGGGCCACGAGGATGAGATATCGCAGGTAGTTGCGCCGCTGCGCGACGCTGGCAGGGCAGTGCGTGCGATCGCTCATCAATTAGGTAATGCGCTGGATGCTGGCCGCAATCTCATCCGCCTCAAAGACCCGCTTCCAGTCAGGCCGCATCAACGCCGGCATGCCAAACTCGATGGCCTTGTTGCAGGCGTCGGAAAAGAGACCTTCGCGCTCTTTGAAAATTACAGATGCAAGCACGTTGATGTGGCCGAGCAAAAAATCCCTGGCTGCTTCCGCGAGGAACACCCCGCTTTACCACCTCATCCATCGCTTCGCGCATCACCACCAGCAGCGTGGCGCACACCGTTTCGGAAAGGCCAGGCTCCAGCAGAGCCATTTGCTCCAGCGTCACCCGGTGGGAGCGCATGACCGGCGCCCAAATCACGCGTGCGATCTGCTCACCCAGGGCATAAGCGCTGTCGGGCCCTTGCATCAGTGAGCAAACGATGTGTTGTTTGGCAGCGATTCCGCCAAAGTAGTCGCGCTTGGCGGCGAGATCGGTCTCGTCGTTAAATACCGGCGGGTGACAGGGGTGAGTGACGAAATATACCAGGTCATCGCGTTTCGGCAGGTGACCGGCGAAGGGAGCCGCGGCGTCGAGCATCATCACCATGGTTCCTGGTTTGAGAGAGCCTTCGATCGAAGCAGCGACCTTGCCGATCGCCGTATCCGGCACCGCGAGGATGACGACGTCCGCTCCGTCGAGAGCTTTGTCACCAGGAACACAATCGAGGCCGAGGCCCTTCTTCACATGCTCCTGGCCCGCAGGGCTGCGCTCCACGTGGCGAACCTCAAACTCGGAACCCTTGAGATTACTCGCCAGGCGATAGCCCATCTTTCCGCCGGCCCCAAATAGCGCAATTCTTTTTCCCATCGTGAGCACTCCAGAAGCTCTTCAGCAAAGTAACTATACTATCGCCGCAGGGCGGCGAGTCTCGCACCCTGAATCCGCATGGCGGAACGTCCTCTCGATTCCGCAGAGTGGAACCACGGAGTGGTGTTCACCGCTCACTGCACAGCGGTGGCCGCCGCTGCCGGAACCATGCAGCCCCATGATTTAGAGGACTTCCGCGACGAATCAATCAGGATCCGGATGCTCGTCCCTACTTCACCAGCAAATCGCCTGCACACGACGTTGACAAGCAGAAACCCCATTACTAGCCTTCCCGTGATCTCACAACACTAGCCCTCCAAGAATGGGCGAGATCGACGAGCTTGATTCGCTGGGTTTGACGGAGGTGGTCCATGAAGTTAAAAATCCCTTTGCTCTTGATCTGCGCATGTTTACTCCTAAATGTGCGCGCCGTGGTGGCGCAAAATACAACCGGCAGCATCACCGGCCGCCTTACCGACCCTACCGGGGCGGTGATCGCGGGAGCTAAGGTCACCGTCAAGAACCTGGGCACCGCGGAAGCCAGGACGTTGACCACCGATGCTTCGGGAGACTTCACGGCAACGCTTCTGTTGCCCGGGCATTATTCCGTTTCTGCCGAGCGTACCGGATTCAAAACTTCGGTCCAGAACGACATCACTCTTGAGGTGGATCAAACCGTCCGCGCCGATCTGCATCTCGATGTTGGCAGCGCGGCACAGAAGGTTGAAGTGACTGCTGCCGCGCTTACCCTCGATACCGATACTCCGGCAGTAGCACAAACCATCAACGAAAAGCAGGTGAGCGAGTTGCCGTTGAATGGCCGTAGTTTTGTAAGCCTGCTCTTTCTCGAACCCGGCGCGGTGCAAACGGGTGGCGAGCAGTCAACCTACCGTTACGCCGCGGGCGACGCGATCAGCATCGGCGGCGGCATCAGCGCTTCGAACGCTTACACGCTCGACGGCACCATGATCACCGATACCGGCTACGCGACTCCGGCATTCGATATCTCCATCGACGCCATACAGGAATTCAAGGAACAGACGAAGAACTACAGCGCGGAATATGGCTTCGGAGCCAACCAGGTCAACCTGAGCACTAAGTCCGGCACCAACACCTTTCATGGCAGCGCTTTCGAGTTCATTCGCAATACCGCTGTGGATGCGCGCTCCTACTTTAATCGCGTCCCCCAGCCAGTTGCCCCGCTGAAGCAGAATCAATTTGGATATTCTCTGGGTGGGCCGGTGATCCTGCCCAGGATTTACAACGGAAGGAACAAGACGTTCTTCTTCGCCAACTATGAGGGACAACGCATTCGTTCCGCGGTGACTGAGACAGGGAATGTGCCATCTGCCGACGAGCTGAGCGGCGTCTTTCAAGTCTCCTCCTTAAATCCTGCACATGCTGCTACGGGCACCATCATCGATCCCTATACGGGCCAGCCCTTCCCGAAAAATTCGTCCGGGGCGTACGTCATACCGCAGAGCCGCTTTTCCCGCCTGGCGCAACAGGCGATCGCTCGAGGATTTTTCCCGGCTCCTAACGTTTCCGGCAACAGCGCCTACAACTACGCGGCGAACCTGCAAAGCGATGTAGATGAGGACCAGCAAACCTACCGCATCGATCAGATCCTCGGGCAGAAAGATTCAGTCTTCTTCCGCGCCACTATCTCGGACGTGAATGTCACGGTGCCTTCTGGCCCAACCATTTACAGCAACACAGATATCCTCCAGGTGGTCAGGAATTACCAACTCACCGAAACCCATGTCTTTACGCCGAACCTGCTGAACCAGCTGCGTCTCGGCTATCTCGAATCGCAGGTTTATCGTCAGGGGCCCATCATGCCGGCCGCGGACATCACGCAGTTAGGTTTTCAAAATGTATTCGGCATGAAGAACGCGAACTACCCGGTAGTTTCGCTGGCTTCCGGCGTGAGCAGCAGCAACCCAGTGGGCGCCACCCAGGCTCTCTCGTCTGCCGGCGGCGCGGCCAACCTGCCCACGGGGAGCCTGCAGCCGACGTGGGACTTCTCCGACTCCGCCTCCTGGTCGCATGGCAAACATTCGATCGGGTTCGGATTTGTCTACCACTCCCTCCAATTGGATCGGCAAAGCACAGTCAATCCGCAAGGTAACTTCACTTTCGATGGCGAGCTCACGCACAACCAGCTCGCCGATTTTCTCCTGGGTACTCCGATCAAAGCCCAGGTCGCGCAGCCCGGGCCGGTTTCCGATGTTGCGGTGGGCAATGTAACGCATCTGCATTTCAGGGCCTGGGCGCCGTACCTCCAGGACGACTGGAAAGTGACGGCAAGGCTGACCCTGAACCTGGGCTTACGGTATGAATTTTCCGCTGTCCCTTACGAGGAACAAAACCACCTGGCATGGTTCAACCCGGCTTCCGGTGGCGGTTTGTTCGTTGCCAACAAATTCATTGTGCAGAACTATGGCGGTAGCCTTTATACATACAACGGCCAGAGAGGACCGGGGCCGGCGCAGAAGGGCGAATTCGCGCCGCGCCTGGGATTTGCGTTTCGTCCCACCGGCAGCGAAAACATGGTGATTCGCGGAGGCTACGGCATTTTCTACGACTCATTCCAGACCAATGAGTTCGTTTCCTCAACCGCCGTTTATCCGTTTGCTCCGACGCAGAGCTACACTTCTTCCACCAGCACCACGGGAACCATCAACAATACCAACTCTCTGTTTCCCGCGCTCACCGTCGGACCGGTAACCCAGGCAACATTTCTCAACAGCGTGTTGCAGATTGCCGCGACCCGCAAACTGAATCCTTATGAGCAGGACTGGTCCTTTGGCGTCGAACGGCAACTCGGGCCAAAGACGATTCTCAACCTCGACTATGTCGGCAACAAAGCGACCCATCTCAACATTCGCACCGAGTTGAATCAGCCAACGCCGTGCAACGCCACCACCAACTGCGATCCTGACAACTCGGCCAATCAAAGCGCCGCCGGGAAACAGTCGCGGCGTCCGTATCCAAACCTTGGCCTTATGGTGTACGAGGGCTGGAACGGTTATTCGAACTACAACGCTCTCAACATCAAGGTGCAGCGGCGGGCAAAAGACGTGACGCTGCTTGCTGCCTATGCTTGGTCAAAGATGATGGACGTGAAGTCGGCCGCGGCAGCGGTGAGCGGAGATGCCTTCGGCGCCTACGGTCCTCAGAACAGTCATTGCATTCCCTGCGACTACGCGCGCTCAAGCTACGATGTGGGCCAGCGTTTTGTTTCCAGCTTTCTCTACAACCTGCCTTTCGGCCAGGGCCAGCGGTTGGGAGGGAACGCAACCTGCGCGATGAATGCGTTGATCGGTGGTTGGCAATTCAACGGGATCGCCACAGTACAGGGTGGTTTTCCTTTCACCGTCACAGCCAGCGATCATGCGTTTGTGAACGAGGCGTACGCCCTGCGGGCAAATGTCGTCCCCGGCGTGTCTTCGGCCGGGTTTCACCAGAGTATTCATCAGTGGTTCAATACCGCGGCGTTCGCCCAGCCGCCGGATGGCTACTTCGGCGATTCTCCGCGCAATGCTCTCCGTTCGCCGGGAGTCGCCAATCTTGATCTATCGTTCTTCAAGAACATTCAGTTCGAGCGGTTGGGTTTCCAATTCCGCTTTGAGTCCTTCAATGCGCTGAATCATCCGGAATTTGGCTTTCCCAATCCAAGTGTGAACGCCGGCCCAGGAGCGTATGGAGCCATTACCTCTATCAACACCCACTACCCGCAACGGCAAAACCAGGCTGCGCTTCGGATCACCTTCTAACCGTGAAATGAGCGAAATGCAGGCCTTCAGTAAACAGCGTGTTTGATCCAAAGCTCTCGGTGCCCTTCGTAGTGCGGTCTCTTCCCTGGGCTTTTAGGGTCACCGAGAGCTTCGGATCGTGGCCAAAGTCGCCAGTCGAAAAATCAATTGGTTGCTGGGTTGGATTAAAGGACGATCTCGTACCTCGAGGCTGAAGCCCTTATAACTGGTGCCTTTGGTTGCGCATTGTGCCCCCCATGGTTCTCGCGCCCCGTTGGAATTCCGGGAAACGCTATAATCCAGAGAATCGATAGATTCAATGGCCAAGCGGCAGACTTTCGCGCTGGCATAGGCGATCGAAAGTCTCATGAGCGAACAGGCACCAAATGTGGAGCAGACACAGGTAGTCGCCGAACCGACGAATCCAGCGTGGATTAAAACCGAACTCGCGCGTCACCCTCAACGGCCCTACCCCATGGATTTCATCCAACGCATTTTTACCGATTTTTCGGAGATCCACGGTGACCGCGCCTTCGGCGACGATCTTGCCATGGCGTGCGGGATGGCGCGCTTCCACGGCGAGGAAGTGTTGGCTATCGGCAACCTCAAAGGGCGGGGAACCAAGGAAAAAGTACGGCGCAATTTCGGCATGCCCAACCCGGAGGGTTACCGTAAGGCACTCCGGGCGATGAAGATTGCCGAGAAATTCAATCGGCCCATCTTCACCTTCATCGATCTCACCGGCGCGAATCCCGGCATCGCTGCCGAGGAACGCGGCCAGGCGGAAGCCATTGCGCGCAACCTGCGCGACATGGCCCGGCTACGCGTGCCCACTATCGCGACGATCACTGGAGAAGGCGGGTCGGGCGGCGCGTTAGCGCTGGCCGTCGCCGACCGCGTCCTGATGATGGAAAATGCTGTCTACTCCGTCATCGCTCCGGAAGCTTGCGGATCGATCATGTGGCGTGATGCCGGCAAGCGGGCCCAGGCCGCGGCCGCTCTCAAAATTACTTCGGAAGACGTAAGCCGTTTGGGTTGCGTGGATGACGTGGTGCCGGAACCCCCCGGGGGTGCCCAGAACGATCCGGTCGCGGCCGCCACCATGCTTGATCAGAAGCTTGCCTGGCATCTCAATGAATTGAAGGCCATGTCGGGAGAAGATCGTATCGCCCGCCGCCTGGCTAAGTTCCGGGAAATTGCCCGGTTCTATACCATCGCCTGAGATATCTATGCCGATAGGGGCATGCGCTTGACCCAATTCACAGCCGCCGATCGAGTGCGTGCCATCGGCCACGTCATCATCGCCGGTATTTACTTCTATATCGCTCAGAGCGTTTCTGTTCACGCGGCCCGTGGCCTAGCCAGCGGCGTGTGGTCTTCCCTGGTTGAGCGCAGCATTCTGCTGTTTCTGCTGGTGGTGGGTTTTGCCGCAATGGGCCGGGCCTTCAACCGCCAGCGCGAGCCCATCCGAGATATGGGCCTGGCTCTCCGTCCTGGTTGGCGACGTGAATTTGGTTTAGGCGCCGCGCTGGGATGGGGGATGTTGCTGGCCAGCATCCTGCCCCTGGTTCTCAGCGGCGGATTGATTATCACGTTCTGGACGCTTCCGCGCCAGTTCGGGATTCTGCTCATCGATCTGCTCTTGCTCGCCGTAGCCGCGTTGGCGGAGGAAGTCGCTTTCCGTGGGTATCCCTTCCAACGCATGATCGACGCTATGGGGCCGACCCTGGCAACCATCGTTTTCTCGTTTGTCTTTGCCGGCTTGCACATGTTCAATCCCTGGGCCAGCCGCGCCAGCTTTTGGGTCACGGTCTTCGGCAGCTGGTTGTTGTCGATAGCGTATCTGCGTACCCGGGCGCTTTGGGTTCCGTGGGGTTGGCACTTCGCGTGGAACGCGAGCATGTGCCTGCTGTTTGGATTGCCGGTGAGCGGGATTACGCAGTTTTCCCCCGTCATTCAGAGCAATACCGTCGGCCCCACCTGGATGACCGGTGGCGAGTATGGACCCGAAGCGAGCACGGTAACGGCGATCGTGCTGCTGGTTGGAATGTTCATTGTCTATCGCGCCACCCGGGGCTTGGCCTATGTTCATACGCAACCGGTCATTGTGGCCGCGGGTATTCCGGTTGACCTCGACGCTATGAGCAGCACGCTCGCTCCTCATCATCCAGCCACTCCCCCACCGGCGCCGGCAGGGACCACACTGGTTCAAATCGAAGCGGCTCCCGGGTCGGCCCAGCCTCGGTTAGAACCTCCAGAGACGCCTGAATAAAGGCCTATTCGTGGGCAGATTTGTTACCCTGAAACTTCCTTCTCTCCGACCACGAAACGTTACTTGCAAATCACCTGCGAATGGGCCCATTATTGGCGTCATGAGGGAATTGCCATGGTCGGGCTCACCACCAAAGAAATCTTCCCCGCCGCTGCTTTCCTGGCAGTCACTGCTTTCTGCAGCTGCACTCTAGGCCATGCACAGGTGTTCACCGTGCAACGGGAACATCTGGGTCCAAAAGAAGCGACGCTTACCGCCGTCCAACCTACGAACGTCGCGCTGGACACCAAGCCGCTGACCGAGCGGACGAAACAGCAGCTCATTCGAACGTTTCAAGCAGACGAAGCCTTTGCCGTGCGCCCGCTTCCGCTGGGAAAGAAAGGCGTGGTGCTCCATGCCAACGGTCAATTGGCGCCGTCAGGAAGCGGCTATGCCGAGGAATTGGAGAAGTACGGTATTTCGGCGAAACCAGGTGACCGCGTGGTGATCACCAAGTTTGAGGTCAGGCCGGATCGGATTCTGTTCGAATTTAATGATGGTCCGGAGAAGCATCACCACATCCTCCAACACATCGAAGTGGGTGGCATGGGCGGGATGGCGCCGCTGGCCCAGGATGACGGCCAGGTGCCGGTGGGCGCCCGGATGCAATTGGTGTTTGCCAAGTTCGTTCCCGAGATGACAGCTTCCGACGTGCGCAAGCTGATCGCTCCCATGATCGACTTTTCGCTCAAGACTCCGGTCGAAGCGTTCGCCGATACCCTACCGCCAAAACTCAAAGGAGCTGTGCTGAACCACGAAGTGCTGGTAGGCATGAATCGCGAGATGGTGATGAAAGCTGTAGGGCAGCCGGACCAGAAGGTGCGGGAAATGGATGGGCAAACTCCTTTCGAGGAATGGATATACGGCCAGCCTCCGCACGAGGTCCAATTCGTACGCTTCAATGGCAATCGGGTGATCCGATTGGAGATTGCCGATGTGGGCCAGCCACCGGTGATTCGCGACAAAGACGAAACCGATGGCTATTTCGCCGGGCAATTTGTGCACCAGGTTCGTCTTGGCGATGCGCCTCCCGCCGCTCCGAATCAGGAGCACGGTCCGACCGCCGCGCCTTCCCTTCGTAAACCGGGAGAGGAATTGCCCGATGCAGTCGACAAAGACCGTCAGCTGAAACCGGTGCAGTACCCGGATGATCAGAAACCGAAGCCGATTCCGCCGCCTCCCGGCACGGCTCCCTCGCAATTGTTGAACGTGTCCGATGCCCGGGGGAACTAGAGCCACAAAATCGTATAAAATAACGGTCAGCAGCGCCTTCTGTTTCGCCCCAGACGAAACCCAGTGTTGGCCAGTGGTTTAGGCGGAAGTGCGAGCTTGTTAGAGGAGAGTTCAGACCATGGCAAAAGTAGCCAAGACCGCCGACCGTTCCAAAGTGATGGATACCAGCAAGGGTGTCGAGTGTCCCAAATGCAATAAGGTAACTCGCATTGTGAAGCGGGTAAAAGATCGGGAGCGTGGAGTTCCCGGTGGCGTTTACATTTCCTGCTCTGCCTGCGATTTCTACGAGAAGCTTTAAGCGGATCCGATCCCGATTGCCGATTGCATTTCCGCAAGAACGGCTCTCGCCGCAGCTTCCGGGTCAACTGCCCGGGTAATCGGCCGGCCTACCACCAGGTAACTTGCTCCGGATGCGATCGCTGCTGCCGGCGTGGCCACGCGCCGTTGATCACCGACCTCGGCGCCTTCGGGACGGATGCCCGGGATCACCAGCAAGGGATCGTTGCCAAAACGGCTCCGCAAGCTCGCCACCTCGTTCGGGGAACAGACCAGTCCGCTCACACCGCAGGCCAAGGCCACGGATGCTAGTCGTTCGACTTGCCCGGCCGGAGTTCCCGTCACACCGGTAGCCTCGAGCTGAGCCGCATCCATGCTGGTCAGGACAGTTACCGCCAAAACGGCCAGCCGGGATTCCGCGGCTTGCACCGCGGCGGTGAGCATCTCCGATCCGCCGGCGGCGTGCACGGTCAGCATATCCACGTCCAGCCGCGCAGCCGCCCGCACCGCAGAGGCTACGGTGTTGGGAATGTCATGCAGCTTCAGATCCAGAAATATCGAATACCCACGCCGCTTTAGCTCCGCGACGAGGGGATTTCCCTCAGCGATATAAAGTTCGAGGCCGACTTTCAGCCAACGGGTCGCGCCGTGCAACCGATCCACCAGGGCGAGCGCCGCCCCGGAATCGGGAAAATCCAATGCAACGATTAAGCGATCCGACGGCAGGCGATCGGCCATCTCTGGAATCATCTCTGAAATTGCGCGGGCCAACTGAGTTCTGAGATTTGCGTCGGGCTGAGAGCTGCCGGGTCTACCAGGTCGAGGCGAACCGGAGCGAGGCCGCGGAAACCAAGAATCTTCGCTGCTGCGTACGAAAGGTCGATCACCCGGTTTTCCGGGACGGGGCCTCGGTCGTTCACGCGGACCAGGACCGACCGGTGGTTACGCAGATTTGTGACCAGCACGGTAGCACCAAGCGGCAAGCTACGGTGAGCGCAGGTCATGGAATTCATATCGAAAAGTTCGCCGCTTGCAGTGGCTTGTCCCTGGAACTGACCACCGTACCAGGATGCTCTTCCGAGTTGATGCCAGTGACGATGAGGGCTGCTCGCAGTGGCGGTTTGAGAGTTTGCCTGCGGCATGTCGGGTTGGGCTTGGGTGGAACCAGGGCTGATGCAGATCGCAGATAACACAGCGCCGGCGAGTAGGGCGGGCCCTAAAGGCCTATGAGATTGGGTTGCGATAGTGGACATTGTTCTCCTGTCTTTATTGTATGGAGCGCTTCGGGCCTAAGTCAAAGTTTGTCAATTACTTATTGGCTTTTTCCTCCTGTCGGAAGGGCTCTTTTTGCCCACGTTCATTAGACGACATTCCGGGTTGTCCTGTTGCCGAAAAGGATGAAATTCCCTCACCAAAGTCATCCGGGTGGCGGAAAATCCCCATCGGCGGAGCATACACTGGCACAGCGCTTTGTGCTCCCAAATGGGACGAATTCGGTGGAAAACAGGAGAAGAAATCGCTTGAACCCGGAAAACTGCACCAGGCCTGTTGCACTTACCATCGCCGGATTCGATCCTGGGTCGGGCGCGGGGGTAACGGCCGACCTGAAAACCTTCGCCTCCCACGGGATTTATGGTGTCGCTTGCATCTCGGCCCTGACGGTGCAATCCACCCTGGGCGTCCGGGCGGTCGAGCCTTTGTCCGCCGACTTGGTACGGGCGACGTTGGAGTGCCTGGTGGAAGACGTCGCTTTATCCGGCGTCAAGATCGGGATGCTGGGCAGCTCGGAGGTGGCGGCCGAAGTCGCGGCTTTTTTGAGAGCGCAATCGGGCAAAATACCGCGGGAGCGGATTGTGCTTGATCCGGTGCTTCGTTCGACTTCGGGTACACCGCTCATCGATGCAAATGGCGTTCGCCTTATCCGCAATGAACTGCTCCATTGCGTTGGATGGATTACTCCGAACATTCACGAACTGGCGATTCTTGCCGGCGATGATGCGGCGACTTTCGGTCGCGATCAAGTCCCGGATGCGGCGGCTCGACTCAGGGCAGGGAATGCGGATTTGAATGTGGTCGTCACTGGGGGTCATTTAGGTAAGCCGGATGACTTTCTGCTTTCTTCGTCGGGCGAGCAGATTTGGCTGCCGGGTGAATGGATCGCCACCCAGTCGACTCACGGTACCGGCTGCGCTTTCTCGACTGCAATTCTTTGTGGGGTTATTTCGGGTCTGAATTCGAAAGAGGTTGTCGCAGCCGCAAAGGAGTACGTGACGGAAGCACTCCGTTCCGCGTATCCAGTTGGCCAAGGCAAAGGACCGATGAATCACTTGTTTCGTCTTGATGACTGATTCATTGAAGTTGAAATGAGAAGTGGCAAAGCTCATTCACCACAATCAATTTGGGGGTTGAACTGTGGGTTTCCACGATAAATCCGTGGAACCGCAGGTCGGGATGACAAGGATGGAGCAGGTTTACATGGAAGATTTGCTGCTGGGGACGACACCATCGAATCGAAATGGGACTTCGTGATCCTCATTCGCGACTTCCGTAAGGCCAACCCGCTTCGCTCCGGTCGAGATGACAATTCAGTTTGAGTATGTGATTCCTGTGTTTCCGGGAAGACAAGAAAATTCCATCCTTAAACTGAATTGTCATCTCGACCGGAGCGTAGCGGAGCGGAGAGACCTGTGGTTTCTTTTTCCGGGATGGCGAGTGAGCCAGGCCGGGCGGCCAAGCCTCTCCTAAAACAGTTCGGCCCCAGGATCTCCTGGGGCCGCGTTACTTGGGGGGGAGGGATATTGCTATCGTTGCGCTAATTCAATTTCAAGCCGGGTGTTCTTGGCGAAGACTACTTCATGTCCCCTGGCGATCCAGGTGTCGAAGACCACCTTGCCGACTTCATAGTAGGCGAACCCGGAAATCAAACCGCCATTGCCCGCCGCGGTTCCGATCACGCGGGTCAGCAGGTCGAGTCCGTTGCTGGTCATCGCTTCCTTGATCAGGCCGGCGCCGGTGCTGTCCGACACGGCCGCCAGCGATCCCAGGGTAATGGGCGCCAGGAAGCGGCTGGAGCCGTTGGCCTTCATCTGGCCTTCGTTGTCGATCTGCACCCGGTCGCTCCGGACGCTCTCGGCGGCAATCACGCGGCCGTGTACCACCCGCTCGTCACCCGCGGGCAATTCCGCCTTGCGGAAGGTAAACCGAAGGCTGCCGTTGTGTCCGAACATTCCGGCAGGCTTGGCTTCGACTACGCTACCAATAAGGTGCGTTCCTTCGGGCAGTAACAGCTTTCCATGGGGCTCGGTCGTTGCCGGAGCGGAAGCGTCTGCCACTTCTACCGTGCTGGCCGGCTCGGTCTCAAAGAGGGGCTGAGTCAGCACTGCCTCGACCGGCATTCCGGGACGGGCGGTGTTGGAGTCGACGGGATCGACCAGGCGAGCTTCGATGTTACCTGTCAATTTCAACTCGCTGAGATCGGCTGCGGGCACGGGCGCCGGCACGTCCTGTCCGGTCAACTCCAACGGCTGCTTGAGCTCCGCGTCATACTGCGTACCAGCCCACAGTTCCTGGGGATGCACCGGGACCTGCGCATAAAGAGCTTGCTTGGCCGTGTCCAACTTATTGGGCGCTGCGAAGGCGGCTGCCGTCTCCCGTTTGGTCCAACGGAAGGCCGCGGCGATGCGTTGTCCCAGAGAGCGCCGGGGGGCTTCGTCTGGGGCGGCCATGCGGACTACCTTGGAAGAGCGTTCAGTCGTATCTGTATCAATATTGAAGTGCCGGCCATCCGGGGTCTCCAGGTCACTGAAGGTCACCTCCGCATTCTTAAGCGGAGTAAGGTCGCCGTTGAACATGGCTGCAGTCCGCACCTGGCGGCTTACGGAGTGCTTGCTGGTGATCGTGCCATACACCTTCGAGTTCACCGGTATGGCTACGTGATCGATGAGATAAACGGATTCCGTCAGATGACCCTGAATGCGGGTGCCGACATGAAGGGGATAGCTCTTGTCGAGTTCCACCCGCAACGGTACGCCAGCTGGGATGAGCTCCGCAGGTTGCGGCGCAACATCCTGAGCAAAGGCGGATCCAGTGGTGGTGGCCACAGTTGCGGCGAACAATGCTGCGAGAGCTATTTTCATGGGTGGACCCCTCCCGGCGCAGGTGTAGATACACTACGCACCGCATTTCGCTTGACGACACCGAAAGCCATGTCTTCTGATACCGTGACTTGGGGGAGGAAGGAAATGCGGTTGAGATGGAACAGGCGGGCGGAAACTGGGGTTGCGGTGGACTACCGCGACTTGGCTTGCCGGACGACCATTCCTCTGCCGATTTCTATGTCCGAGAGTAGGCTGTCCGGAAGCGGGAGTATATCACTCATAGGTTGCAAAAGTGTCGCAGAAAAAATCACCAGAAGGTAACTAAGAAGCGACACTTTTCGATTGTTGTACGTCTCCCTCAATGACGAGAAAGCGCCGGATGTAGCGGAGCGGCTCATCGTGGGCTGCCATTTCACGCAGGTGATATTTCCAGACATCGGCCTTGAGGGTCCGCCGAGTAAATGGTTTACGGGTCACAGTGACAATGCGCCCTTCTTTATCTCGTCGCGTATAACTGGCCGCGGGAACAACAAAGCTGATTTGGGCGCCCTGCTTCCAGAAACTCCGGGCAAAATCGTGAGCGAAAAGGAGAGCGTAGTAGCGTCGCCCCTGAGCTAGGAGTTCGACTGCGTCTTCGAAATTGCTCCATGTCGGGTCGACTGAGGCTTGAAACCACCTGCGAAACGGGAAACCGTTTTTGCGTGCCTGGCGGATGAGGATACGAAGAAGTTCCTGCCTGGTCATAGCGTCTTCTCCTTGCCCCAGATACCTTAAAGGAGGCGCGCACGCCTAGTGCCAACGTCCCCCAATTTCTTCACCCTTTCGTTACCTATTTATGCGCCAAGAGTCACCTAATAGCTACTAGTTAATGAAATTTAATAGAAAAATCCGCGAGCAGGATGCCCCAGGCAAGCCGTGGGCCCAGACCCGCTTTGGGTGGGCTCTCGGTAAGCGACCTTCTCTCGTCCACTTAGCGATCCTGTGGTTAGTGCTTCCTATGTCGGGACGTGCGGCGGTGACCACACCCTCCGGGTTTGATACCAACCCTCTCAATCTCGACCCGCTGGTACGCCAGGCGTTCGATCGCTTCTACATCCTGGATTATGACGGCGCTCTTTCGCGTTTTGAAAAGGTGCAGGAGAAGAACCCTGAGAACCCCCTGGCCGTCGACTATGTGCTGGATGCAGTCATTTTTCGTGAGCTCTACCGTCTGGACCTGCTCGACACGACCTTTTACGCCCACGACGGATTTTTGAACAGCAAGCACGCGGTGGCGACTGCCCCTGGGGTCGCAGACCGAGTTAACTCCCTATTTACGAATGCCGTAGCACTCTCTGAGCAGCAGCTCAGCAAACGCCCGGAAGATGTGGACGCGCTTTTCGCGCGAGGCTGGGCACGGAGCCTCCGCGCTGTTTACGTCGCTCTTGTGCAACGTAGCTTCATTTCCGCCCTGCACTTTGCCTTGCAAGCGCGCAGCGATAACGAGAAAGTGCTTAAGCTCGATCCGCGGTACATCGATGCCAAGCTGGTGGTCGGGGTTCACCAGTATGTGACCGGCAGTTTGCCGTTGGGGATGAAGATCCTTGCCGGTGTCGCCGGCATTACTGGATCTAAGTCGAAAGGAATAGAAGACTTACGCGATGCCGGAGCGCATGGAGTTATCTCCTCCGTTGAGGCCCGGACGGCGTTGGGCCTGTTTCTCCGGCGGGAAGCAAGATATGACGAGGCGATCACGGTGACGCGATCCCTCACCGAGCAGTATCCGAGGGATTTTCTGTTCCGGCTGGAGCTGGCTAACCTTACTAAGGATGCCGGTGAAGGGAAAGCGGCCATCACGCAATACCGGCAGCTACTTGAGCAAGCCGAAAAGACAGGCTATTTCCCCTCCGCCCATTTGGAACTCGCCTGGTTTGGTCTGGCCGACACGCTGCAGGGGCAGAAGGACTACGCGGAAGCGGCCGATGCCTACAACCAGGCGACCAATCAGCCGACCATCAGTGGGGATCTCAAGAGCCGCTGCGATTTGAATTCGGGCAAAATGTATGACCTTTTGAATCAGAGAGAAATGGCGCTCAAGCAGTATGAGGCGGTGCTCCGGCAGGACAGCGATTCGGCACAGGCAGAGTCGGCGCGGAAATACCTGAAATCTCCCTTTACTGTGCACTAGAATATTCCCGAGAGGTGTCAAATGGCTTCGTATTGTTCCGCCTGTGGCGTCTCGCTCCCCGGGGGAGCACGCTTTTGTTCGGCCTGTGGCAAGCCTGTCACGGCGCCGGAAGTTAACCGTTCCATCCCATCTGACTGGTCCCGGCTTTCGTACCGGCCGCGCGCCGGCAGGAAGCTGGCCGGTGTTTGCCAGGGCCTGGCTAACCAATATGGTTGGGATGTGACCCTGACCCGGGTCATTGCCGTGGTGCTGGCGATCATGGTGTTTCCCATCGGCCTCCTGGCTTACGGGTTGCTGTGGCTCATGATGCCCGAAGAGCAACTGGTATTGCCGGCCACCACTCACCTGGATCCAGCCAGCTAGGGGCTCAGTGACCAGCAATAGAGAAGGGATCCCAGGCGTTTGAAAGACAAGACCGGATTGAGCAATCGTCCCTTCCACTATCCCAAAAGCAAATCACCCTTGCATGGTGAAAAGGTTTCCCTGCCTTCGTTAGCGGAGAAGTATGGGACACCGCTGTATGTCTATTCAGCGGGACAGATCCTCGAACGCTATCAAATGTTCTCCAAGGCATTTGCCCATCGCGATCACCTCATTTGCTATTCGGTAAAGGCGAACTCCAATCTGTCTATCCTCAAGCTGCTGGCGCGTCGTGGTTCGGGATTCGATATCGTTTCTGGGGGAGAGCTTCAGCGCATTCTCGAGGTAGATAAGAAGGCCGCTCGACGGGTGGTCTTCTCGGGTGTAGGCAAAACAGCCGCGGAAATCGATCTTGCCCTGAGTGCCGGGATTTTGATTTTCAATGTGGAGAGTGAGACCGAGGTGGCCCTGTTGGCTGAGCGGGCGAGCCGGCGGCGGGTCCGGGCCCGAGTCGCACTGCGGGTCAACCCGGACGTTTTTGCAGAGACGCATCCTTATATATCTACCGGGCTGCGCGAGCATAAGTTCGGCATCGATATCAAGGCCGCGCGGCCGGTCTACCAGGAGATCAAACGATCGCGATATCTCGATCCCGTCGGCATCAGCGTGCACATCGGCTCCCAGATCCAGACTGCCGAACCGTTTGGAGCCGCGCTCGCCGGAGTCGCCCAGCTTATCCGCGACCTAGCAGGGGACGGCATCCAGATCAAGTTTGTGGATGCCGGCGGTGGTTTGGGTATCGACTATCGTAGCTTCGCCTCTACATTTGATCCCGGCGCGGAGATGGCGAAGTACGCAGCCGCGATCGAACAGTCTCTCAAGGGGCTTAAGGTTCGACTGTTGCTCGAACCCGGCCGTTTTCTGATCGCCCAGGCTGGGGCCTTGCTGGCCAGGGTTCTGGTCGTGAAGCGCAATGGGAATAAGACCTTTGTTATCACAGACGCCGGGATGAACGACCTCATCCGGCCGGCGCTGTACCAGGCCCATCACGAGATCCTCCCAGTCGCGCAGAATCCTGAGGCGCAGCGGGCCGTCGTCGACATTGTCGGTCCGGTATGCGAAACGGGAGACTTCTTTGCCCGGGATCGGGAAATGCCCGAGGTGAAGGAAGGAGACCTGGTGGCGATCCTGGATGCCGGCGCCTACGGTATGTCGTTGAGTTCTAATTACAATTCACGACCGCGCGCTGCGGAAGTCCTGGTCGAAGGGAAGAAGGCCCGGCTGATCCGCCGGCGGGAAACGATAAAGGACCTGATCCAGCAGGAGAAGCGATTCGTCTGATCGCGAATCAGTCCCGCAGGGACGGCTGAAGATAGGCCGCGACCCGACCATGGACAAGCTTCAGCCGTCCCTACGGGACTAGCTAGATCATGTTTTCTGGTGTACCCAGGACTGACGTCCTGGGCTAAGTTCAGTCGTCCCTGCGGGACTGGCACTGGGTTAAGCCGTAAAATTCACCCCAAAAAGCTAACGGCCCAGGCTTTCGCCCGGGCCGTGCTTTATCTGCAGCAATCGATCTACTGCGAAAGGGTGTGAACCGAGGCCAGTGTATTCTCGCCGGGCTCAGACGACTGAGCCTGGGTCGTGAGTTCCTCTTGTTGAGCAGAAGAGCCGCTCCCTGTTACATTGCGGCCAATCGCCGGATCCTGGGTGTGGTTGGGGCCTAGTCCCAAACTAATCAGGGCTCGACTGTCGGGAGTTAACTTAGTCTGCCAGCCGTGGTCGGACTGATATTGCCGCATCGCCACCTGTGTTTGCGAATCCCATTGGCCCGTAGGTGCGCCCGTCAGGTATTTCTGGCGGATCAATGCGGTCTGAATCTCAGTCGCGCGGCCGGAATCAATGGCACGCTGACCGTGGATGTGATTCACCCTCTTGCCCTTTTTAGAGGATGTCACCCTGGAATGACCGGAAGTGGGTGCGCGATGAGTACGGCTGCCAAATGCTGGAGTGATAGCCAGTGTGCACAACAACAGTAAAGCCTGGCTTGCTCGAAAAGAGGGCATGCTTACCTCGATAGGGGAGTTTCGTGCTTCTCGTCACATTATAAGCAGAACAGCAATATTGCAATGGCTACCAAACCCGGCGGCCCGATATTTCCCGCCGCCGGTAATGGTTACCATGTAATTTGTCCAACTTTACAGCATGTCGTGGCCCAGTACGTTACTTTCTGGTGAGATAAATTTAACCTTTCTGGGCAAATTATCTACGGCAATGTCCCCCCAAGGTAAGTCCCGCCACCCGATGGGTTGCGCGAATCGACCACCCGGAAGCCTACATCCTGGCCTGCCTTCAGACCCGACACCAGAGACTGGAATTGATCCAGACCGGTGACCGGTTGGCGGTTGATTTCCGTAATGACCATACCCGCAGCCAGTCCGGATTCATCCGCGAAGGATCCCGGCTTGACCTGGGTCACGAGGACACCATGGATGCCCTTGCTGGCCAGAGGTCCTGGGACCGCTTCCACGGTAACCCCAAGTTTGCCTTCTGAGGCGTTCGGCGCACTTTCCGGCCCGTTGTCTCCATTTTGGGAGGCAGGCTGGGCAGCGTAGAGCTTCGCCCGGTCGGCAATGGTCAGGCTGGCAGTGGAAGTCTGGCCGGCGCGAACATAACCCAACTTGACGCTGCTGCCCGGCTTACGAGCGGCAATGTCCGTCACCAGGGCGTCGCCATCCTTAATAGGCTTGCCGTCCACAGTAGTAATAATGTCGCCCGCCTTGAGCCCGGCCTGATCCGCCGGCCCGTGCGCGGTCACTTGATTGACCAGTACCCCGGATTTGAACCCGTAGACGCGTTGCACCGCCGGGTTCAGGCTGGCCTGGAACTGAACGCCGATCGAACCCCGGATGACCTTGTGTTCCGGTCCGATCAGGTCGTTGTAAACCCCGATCACGGTGTTCGAGGGCATGGCGAAGCCGATCCCCTCGTATCCGGCGGATTGGGTCAGGATCGCGGTATTGACCCCGATGACCTGGTCGGCCATATTGACCAGCGGTCCACCCGAGTTGCCCGGGTTGATGGCCGCATCGGTTTGAATAAAGTGCTGGAACTGGCCGGCGGCGCCTTTTTCAATGGTCCGGTTCCTGGCCGAGACGATGCCCGCTGTGACCGTTTGAGTGAGAGCGAACGGGCTGCCGATGGCAATGACCCAGTCTCCTACCTGGCTGGAGTCGGAATTGCCCAATTTGACCGTAGGCAGGGGCTCAGTGGTCGTAATCTTCACCACCGCCAGATCCGTATCCTTATCTACACCCACGACCTTGCCCGGTCTGCCCTGGAAACCTTCGGGGTCGGTGGAGAGCTTGACGAAGATCTTGTCGGCCTTTTCGACTACGTGATTGTTGGTGATGATGTAGCCGCGGGGATCGACGATGAAGCCGGAGCCCAGGGACTCGCGCATCTGGTCGCCCTGGTCGGGCATGCCACCGCCGCCACCACCTTGGCCGCCGAAAAAGCGGTTAAAGAAATCCTGGAAGTTCTGGTCCGGGCCTTGGCCCTGGCCTCCCTGATCGCCATCATCGTCACCACTTCCTCCACCCGGGGGAACGGCGGGGGCGCCATGAGGGGTGCGGCGCTTGGAATGCGTTTCCTCCTGCGGGAGGGTTTCGGTATTAATATTGACTACCGCCGGACCGACATTCTTGGCGATCTGGGTGAAGGTGGTCGACAGGCTGACCGGATCGGGAATCTTCAGCGGGGTAGCGTCGGAGCTATCGGTCTGCTTTTCGTTTCCGCGAACACCATGGACCGCGACAGACCCAATCAAAATGCCGGCTGAGAGCGTGCCGAGAATCGTAAACGTTGAAGCGAGACGGCTAACGCGAAGCCGTTCGAGCAGGGGTTTCATCTGGGTCTAACCTCGTCGGTTGGGAAGCATACAAGGGCTGGCGGCTCTATGGAGGATGGCACCACTGTGTGCTATTCCCAGTATAGCCAAAACCCGGCAGTTGAGAGGGGGCCGTGTTGCGGCCATTGGTGCCACAACAACATTATTAGTATTAGACGCTGGTCGTTCGCTATCGGTCACAGGACGGACCGGAATCCCGAACCGGTTGTCACGAATTAGTCCTGGGTGCGCCGTGTTACTTGGGTAACGTTACTTCAGGTGGTTACCCACCGCGGCCGCAGGGGCTTGATAAACGGTCCGTCCGTCGACTACGGTCCGTAACACGTGTGTCTTGAGAATCCCCGGTGCAGAAACGGTGGTGAGATCGCGGTCGAGAACGATGAAGTCCGCTACGTATCCCGGAGCCAGCCTACCTTTATATATGTCGGAAAATTCCGCGTAAGCAGATCCCTGGGTATAAGCGAAGAGGACCTGGCCAAGGGTCAGCTTGTCTTGGGGGAAATAGCTGAGGGTGCCGGCCTCGTTGCGGCGCGTGACCCCGGCATAAATGCCACGAAAGGGATCGATGGGTTCTACCGGATAGTCGGTGCCGAATGCCAGCGGTACACCGGCATCCAAAAATGCCTTCCATGCATAAGCATTGCGGGCTCTTTGAGGACCAAGCCGGGCCTGCGCCCAGTTCATGTCGGTCAGCAAGTGGCTAGGCTGCATGGAGGCTACCACCCCCAGAGCTTTGTAGCGGGCGATGTCCTGCGGCTCGACCACCTGGGAATGCTCGATCCGTTCGCGTCTGGCGGAAAAATCCGGAGTACCCTTGGCCGCTGCGGCGAAGGCGTTGAGGGCCATCTCCACCGCCCGGTCGCCGATGGCATGAAAGCCAATCTGAAATCCGGCGGCCACTCGCTCTTTGGTCATGGCATCAAGCTGAGCTTGCTGGTAACGGGGTAATCCACTGTTGCCCGGGTCGTCCGAGTATGGCGCCAGCAACGCGGCGGTCCGGGAGCCGAGGGATCCGTCCATGAAACCCTTCAACATTCCGGTGCGCAGCATACGGTCGGCGGCTGGCTGCGCTGCACGGTGTGCCTGCAGGACTGCGACCGGATCGTCAAACCGCAGCCACTCCGTAACCCGGACCTTCAACTTGCCTTCTCGCTCCAATTGTTGAAAGACCAGAAAATCATCCCAGGTGGAATTGTCCTGGACCGAAGTGACTCCCTGCGCCGCTGCATCGTCCAGCGCCAACAGGATTGCCTGCCTGCGCAGTTCGGGTGTCGGCGGAGGAACGTGCTGCTGGATAAGATCCAGAGCCCGGCCCTCGCGGACGATCCCGGTCAGCTCGCCCTGGGCGTCATGGTCGAACTGGCTGCCCGGCGGATTCGACGTCTGCTTCGTCACCCCCGACAAAGTGAGCGCCGCTGAGTTGGCCACCGCGATATGCCCGTCCACGCGGACAAAGAATGCCGGGTGACCGTGGGTTACGGTATCGAGGTCCTGCCGCGTGGGCAAAGTTTGCCGGGCCCACAAGGTATGGTCCCAACCTCCGCCCAGCAGCCATTGTCCCGGGAGCGCGTGGTCCGCGGCAGCTTTCACCCGGTAGAGCATGTCTGCCAGGGAAGTGCAGCCGGTCAGATCGACCGCGAGCTTGTTTTGTCCGGCGTAGGCCAGGTGGACGTGGGCGTCGTTGATTCCGGGCATGACGAAGGCGCCCTTCAAATCCACGAGCGTGGTCCCAGGCTGCTTTTGCCGCAGGATCGTAGCGTCGTCTCCCACGGCGACAATTTCGTGGGGCCCGACCGCGATCGCAGTAGCCCGCTGTTTCAGGGAACTGGGTAAAGCCGTGCCAGTAATAACATTACCATGGTAATAAATGGTGGTTACCTGCTGGGAAGCTGATGCAAGCAGAGGAGCTGCCGCTAAAAGCCATAGGAATGAAAAATTGCGACGGAAATAGATAAAGCAGTGGATCATGCTTTGCCGGCTGCCCCAGGGGAGGGAACTAGCTGATCCAGGGCCAGCAGGAGAAGAAGGAGGATGCGCTTCAGCGCGAGTTCACGTCCGCTGGCGTCGTACCACTCGCCGCGGGTGTGAATACCTCCGCCATCCCCTCCGGCGCCGATGCTCAACGCCGGGATCCCCAGGGACAAAGGAATATTTGCGTCGGTGGACGCGACCCGCTGCTCGGTTCGAATTCCCAGGTGACGGTCCGCGGCATGCAGGGCTTCCAGAAGCGGGGAATTGTTCGGGAGGCACCCGGCGGGGCGATCGCCAATGCGTTCGACCATGAACTGTACCGGGCCACTACTCGATGTGGCACTCGATCCCGAATTCGGGCCCGCCGCCTTCTTGTGGGTGGGTCGACCGGACGCATTGGCGAACAGCACCGCATCTTCCACCGCGCGATGCAGTTCCACTTCCAGGCGGACTAATTGCTCCGCTTCCAGGCTTCGCAAGTCAAAGCGGGCGGCGGCGAATTCAGGAATGGAATTGACGGAGCTGCCACCTTCAATCGTGCCCACGTTCAAAGTGGTGCGAGGGGTGGCGGGTAAGGCGACTTCGCTCATGGTGGCAATCGCCCGGCTCAGCACCACGATCGGATTGGGTGTGCCGGCATCCGTCCACGAATGGCCTCCCGGGCCCTTCATGGTGACCAGGAACCGCCGGCTGCCGAGAGCCTGGGTGACCACGACCTCGCACCCCGCACCATCGAGCACCACGTTGGCGCCGATGCGCTCTCGCCAGGGAGAAGCACCGTAGAGGTAGCGCATGCCGCGAAGATCGCCTTCCCCTTCTTCCCCTACATTGCCGGCAAAGAGCAAGTCACAGGGCAGCTCGATCCCAGAGCTTTCGAGTGCGGCGGCCACCGCGAGCAGGCCGGCCACTCCGGCGCCGTTATCACAGGCCCCGGGTGCTTCCAGGCGATTGTTGTCGAGCAGCGGAGCAATGGGAGTTTGCAGGGGGAACACTGTATCGATGTGGGCCGACAGCAGGACGCATCGTTGCCCAGCTCGCGATCGATTGCCCGGATAACAACCGAGCACGTTACCCACCGAGTCGATTTCAACTTGCTGCAGGCCGAGCTCGCGGAAACGTTCCGCCAACCACTCCGCTCGCTTGCTCTCGCCGAAGGGGGGCGCCGCGATCGACACCAGCTCCTGCTGCCACTGCATCATCTTGCGATCGTGCAAGTGGAACCACTGGAACGCCGCGTGAACGCGGGGCAGCGAAGCGAGTTGGCCGATGCGGGAAAACGCTGAATGGGTAATGGCGCCGGGCATACCAGACCCTCAGAGTAGCATCCTCTTTCGCGGTCAATGATGCAGATAATCCACGTTGACCAGGAACAGGCCACGTGCGGGAGCTGTGGGGCCGGCCGCATCGCGGGAGCGAGAAGCGAGGATCGCGGGAAATTTTGTTTCCGCAATATTTCCTCGACCCACTTCGAGAAACGTTCCCACCAGGTTCCGGACCATGTGATGGAGGAAACCATTGCCCCGCACTCGATAGATAAGTAGATCGGGTTCTTCCGTCCAGCCGGAGGCATAGAGGCAGCGCACGCTGCTGCGCGCATCGGAATCGGTGGCCGCAAAGGAGGCAAAGTCGTGTTCACCCAAAATCATCCGGGCGCAGCGTTGCATCGCTTCCACATCCAGGCGCGTGTTCAACGCATACACATAGCGCGCCTGCCAGGGAGGACAAATGCTTCCTCGAAAAATTCTGTATTCGTAGGATTTCGCCTGTGCGCTGTGCCGCGCGTGAAAATCATTGGCCATCCGGGCGGCGCTGAGCACGCGGACCGAGGCCGGCAGAATCCGGTTCAGTGCGCGGACGAGATTAGCCTCAGGGATTGGCGCGTTTAGGGCAAACGAGGCTACCTGGCCCAGGGCATGGACACCGGTGTCAGTTCGGCCGGAGCCCTGAGGCAGTACCTCTTCGCTGGTGATTCGGGCGAGTGCATCCCGCAACAGGCCTTGAACGGTAAGGCGGTCTGGTTGCACTTGCCAACCATGGAAGTCAGTCCCGTCATAGGCCAGCACCAGCTTCCACATGCGAGGGTCAGTCTGCATGGAATGATTTCCGGCTGCCCTCGCTCGCGGGCAGGGCATTTCGCAACCAGCGCTGCGATATACTCGCCAAGAGCCAGAAAGCGCCCACAAATCCATGGAACGAATCGCCGCCCGGCGGCGTAATTGGTTTCATGCGAATTAACCGTGGCTCACCCGGCCCCCAGCGAGCGAAATCTAGAGTCATCGGGCGATCATGCCGCATCTGCCATGCTAGCTCCTAATTATTAGACAGAACGGCGAGGGCTGAGGCCCAGACCCCCGAGATTTTGACCTCACGATGAAAAATTCAGAATCCCGTCGTAATTCCTTCGGCCTTACCAAACTGCTCTCGCGGTGGTCTCGCCGGCATGGAAGGCAGTTGTTTACCAAACTGCAAGCTTCCGTAGCTATCGCGTCCATCTTAAGCGCGTATTCGCCTCTGCCGGTGATGGCGCAACAAGCCCCGCAGGCTGCGACTGCAGCGGCTCCGCCAGCCCCGGGTCTTCCTCCGGCGCCGGTGCCCAATTACACCCAACCGTTCATGCGGCCGAACGATCGGGACTTCACCAGGCCGCACCAGGTTTTTCCCGACTTCCTCAAGACCTGGGAGCCCATCACCGTCGCGGCGCCAGTGACCACCAATTCCCAGCGTCTGGATGCGCTGGTGCACAATGGCAAAATCTATCTGAGCCTGGCGGACGCAATCGTTCTCGGCCTGGAGAACAACTACGATATCGCCATCCAGCGCTACAACCTTGATATTGCCGATACTGAGCTGCTGCGCGCGCGGGCGGGTTCCAGTCTTCTGGGTGTGCCCGCCGGCCTGGTTCAGGGCACGCTGAGCGGGTCAGGGAATACTTCGAGCTCACTCACTTCGGGCGGTGGTCCAGGCGGCACATCGACTGCCTCCGGGGGAGCCGCAACCGGTTCCGGAGGTATCACGGTCTCGACGAACGGTCAGGGGCCTGCGCCGGAGGTATTGGATCCGGTGCTTACCGGAACCCTGCAGCTCGAACGGACGACGACGCCGGAGCCGACGCCTTTCGCCAGTGGTGCTGCAACCCTGAACCAGAATCAGGATCTTTACAATTTCAATTACAACCAGGGCTTCATTACCGGCACTCAGGTCCTGGTCGCCTTTAACAACAGTCGTATTACCAGCGACAGTATATTCAATGCCTACAGCCCGCAGCTACAGTCGACGTTCCGGGCGACCGTGACCCAACACTTGCTGAATGGGTTTGGTCCAGGCATCAATGGCCGCTTCATCCTCGAAGCCAAGAACAACCGTCGCATCACGGACTCTGCGTTCCGTGCGCAGATTCTTTACACCATTAACCAGATCGAGAACATTTACTGGGTCCTGGTGAGCGATTACGAAGATGTGCTGGCGAGACAGCGCGCTTTGGAGCAGTCCACGCGCTTGGCTTCGGACAATCGCAAACAATTGCAGATTGGCACGTTAGCTCCGCTGGACGTTCTGAACGCTGATAACCAGGTGTCGACCGATACCCAGGCGCTGATTACGTCCCAGACCAGCCTTGAGTACCAGCAACTGATCTTGAAGCAAGCGATCAGCCGCGATTTGAGCGATCCAGCTTTGTCTGGAGCTCCGGTCATTCCCACGGATCGCGTTTCGCTGCTGGAGATGCCGGAAGAGCGGGCTCCGGTGGAGGATCTGGTGCAAAAGGCGTACGCCAATCGTCCGGAGATCGAGCAGAACATTTTGAACCTGCGTAACGATGAAATTACGCTGCGTGCGACCAAGAATAATCTTTTGCCAACGGTCGACTTGTACGGTTTTTACGGCGCCGCAGCTCTTGGTGGTTCCAAGAGTCCGTTTTGTTCCACTGAGTTTTTCGGTCCAGTAGCCTGCAACGTTCCCACGATAGGCTATGGCACAGTGTTCACGAATCTGTTCAACAGCTCGGGCCCCGATAAGGGAGCCGGCGTGAATGTGAATATTCCCTTGCGCAATCGCACCGCGCAATCGCTGCAGGCGCGCGCTCTGCTTGAATATCGGCAGGCGGAGATGCGTTTGCAGCAACTCTACATACAAGTACGCATTCAGGTCATCAATGGGCAGTATGCCTTGACCAACGACCGGGCCGCGGTGCAAGCGGCGCTGGCCGCGCGCGAGTACAACTACCAGTCCTACCAGTCGGAAGTGAAAAAGCTGAGGTTGGGTGCGTCGACGACAGCGAATGTATTGCAGCAGGAACGCAATCTCGCCACCGCGGAGAACAACGTTATTTCGACGGAAGCTACGTATGCCAAGGACCGCGCCTCCCTGGAACAGTTGTTGGCGGAGACCCTGGATCAATACGGTATTCAACTTTCGGATGCAGTGAAGGGTACGGTCAGCAAAGAACCGGTCATTCCGGGTCTGGAGCCGGCCAAAGCCGCGCCGGAGGCGAATGTGCCCGGCCAGCAACAGCAACTGCAGCATACCGAGCAGATGCCCCCGCTGCCCGTCATGCCGCCGCAGCCGAAACTGACTCCGCAAGAGGAGCAGAATTTGCCGCCGGAACCAAATGCGCCTCCGGCGAACACTCCGCCGGCAGCACCGCCACAGTAGTGGTTGCCTACCTTTTGATCTGGCACCTTGATGGTGCCAGATAGAAAGCGGAAAAACATTTCACGAAAGGTCCGAGGGATCTGCAGTTCCGCGTACCTTTCGTGAAAATGTTTTTCTAGAGAGCGTAGCGGATTGAAGGGTTCAAGCGCCGAAGGAAAGGCCCAGGTCCCGGGCGACACCCTGGATGTACTCACGGCCCCGGGTGTACTCCTCCTCGGTGTGCAGATGCTCCAGCATTAGCGGCGCATCCGTCCCAAGCTGCGACAACTCCTGCAGGTAAGTTTTGTAATCGATCAGCCCGGTCCCGGGAACGACTTCCTGGATGTACACCTGAACTCCCGGCCCCCACTTGAGATCCTTGGCGTGACAGGATTTTATCCACGGACCCAGCTTGCGGAAGCACTCGCGGATCACCGCGCTGTTGTTGTAAAAGCGAACCGGACTATTCATGGTGTTGCACACGTCGAGATGGACGCCAAACGCCTTCCGGTTCACCGCCTTGACGAGTTTCACGTACTCATCCGGACCCGTGGGGAAACTCCAGGGCATCATCTCGATACTGAAAAAGGTGCGTTTGGGCTTTACGGCATCAATTAGTTTGCGGCAATTCTCGACCGTAGCGTCGATGAAATCCTGGCTCAGATTTCGCGGATTTTGTCCGTACCAGACATTTGGGTCATACGAGCCGGCAATATCCACACAATTACGAGCGCCGAGCGCCTCGGCCAAAGCAAGTTTCCCGGTGACGTAGGTCACGTTATCTTTGCGCTTGACCGGGTCCGGATCGAGCATGTTCTTCCACGCCCCCACCTCGGCAATCACTACGTCCTGCCGGGCGAACTCCTTCACCAGTCCCGCGATTCGAGCCGTATCGTTCACCGAAAGATCGCCCGGCGCATACGCGGCGCGATAGCCAAGATCGCGGTGTGCTTTGGCCAATACGGCAGGATCGTCCGATTTCACGAAAGTCGGGCCACCCAGGCGCATCGGTTTTCCGGCCGGCGCCCAGGCTCTGGCGCGGCTGGCCACGACTCCAGCGGCGATGACGCCGGCTCCAGCCAGGAATGTGCGCCTCGGTAACATGACTAACGTTCCGAAACCTGGTCCAGCAAGTTATAGAACTCAGGAAAGGAAACAGCCGCGGCATCCGCTCCCTGGATCAACGTATCGCCCTCGGCGCGCAAAGCCGCGACGGCAAACGCCATGGCAATCCGGTGATCGCCATCGGAATCAACCACCCCGCCATGCAGCTGCTGGCCGCCCGGCACATCGAGGCCGTCCTCAAACTCTTCGACTTCCGCGCCCATGGCGCGCAGATTGCGAGCCACTAGGTCAATGCGATCGCTCTCCTTCACCCGCAATTCGCGCGCATCGCGGATACGAATTCCTCCACGGGTATACGGTGCGATAGCCGCCAGCACCGGTAGCTCATCAATCAATTGCGCCGCCAGCGGCCCACGGATCTCCGTGCTCCCCAAACCCTCAGAAGGAGCCGTCAACTGCACGGTGCCAATCAACTCACCCTGGTTCTCTTCCAGGTTCAGCACGTGAATCTTCGCGCCTAAAGCCGTCAACACGTCGAGCAGCGTGGCCCGGGTAGGATTCATACCCAACTGATCGAACACCAGGCTCGATTCCGGGAACAGTGCTGCCGCGCATAGAAAGAACGCGGCCGAAGAGAGGTCGCCCGGAACCGTAGCCTCGATCCCATGGAGCTTTTGGCCGCCCGCGATGGTAACGGTATCGATGGTGCGCTGAATCTCCGCGCCAAATGCGCGTAACGCCAGTTCTCCATGGTCGCGGGTACGCACCGCCTCGGTCACCGTGGTTGTGCCCTCGGCCTGCAATCCGGCAAAAAGCAGCGCGGTCTTCACCTGGGCGCTGGGGACCGGCGTGCGATAGCCAATCCCGCGCAGCTTGGCGCCCTCGATCTCGACCGGCGCATGGCCGTCCTTGAGATGGATCGACGCTCCCATCTCTAACAACGGCTTCCGCACCCGCTCCATCGGTCTGCGATTGAGAGAAGCGTCGCCCTCCAGGGTGAACGAGCCGGTTTGGGCGGCCAGCAATCCGGTCAACATGCGCATGGTGGAACCGGAATTGCCGCAATCCAACAGGGCGCCCGGCGGAGTGAACTTGCCGGCGCAGCCCAGGACCTCCACCGAATCTCCGGAACGCGTGACCTTCGCGCCCAACTGCGCCATGCACTGCAGACTGCTGGCGCAATCCGCGCCGGTAGAAAAATTCTGAAAGCGGCTGGAGCCTTCGGCCATCGCCGACAGCATGGCGTACCGGTGGGAGATGCTCTTGTCGCCCGGGAGGCGCAGCGTACCCAGCAGGTTGCGCACCGGATGAATGGTTCGTTCCGTAGTTTTTTCGATTTTCAAGGTGTCAGTCAATGAGGAAACTCCAAAGCTTATCCTAACCCGGGCCGGGCAGGACCTTCAGCACGATGACCGTTTCGTCGTCGAAGCGCTCGACTCCACCCTGAAAGGCGGAGAGCTCCCGGTAGATCGCGTCCACCATCTCCTGCGCCGTGCTCTGGATGTGACTGGCAACCAGCGCAGTCAGCCGCGCGTCGCCGAACATTTCTTCCTTGTCATTCACCGCGTCCACGATCCCGTCGCTAAAGAAGATGACTGCGTCGCCGGGGCGGGTCGAAAGGGTGAATTCCTCGTAGCTGACGTCCTTGAACATACCCAGCGGAAATCCCTCGGCCTGGACCGTTTCCACTTGTCCGCCGCGGCAAAACAGGGGCTGCACCGCGCCCGCGTTGGCAATCTGCAGCGTCTGCTTCTCATCGTTCCAGACGGCAAAGACCATGGTTACGTATTGCGCATCCATCTTGCGTTCCTGCAGCGAGTCGTTGAGCTGTTTCAACATGGCGGCAGGAGAGAGCGCCTGGCTGGTGGCCGCGCGCATGATCCCACTGATCAGCGCCGCATACAGTGCAGCGGGCGCTGCCTTGCCGCTGACATCGCCCATAGCGATGCCGAGGCATTCGTCGTCGTAGGGCAGGAAGTCGTAGAGGTCTCCACCGATGGTCCGCGCAGGCAGAAACCGGGTCGCGAACTCGGCGTGCGGCTTACGCGCAGGTGTCGGCGGCAACAGCCGCAATTGCACTTCGCGCGCCATGTCCAGATCGTGCTCCAGGCGCTGCTCCTGGTGCGCCACCCGGCTATACAGCCGCGCGTTTTCGATAGCCACCGCTATTTGCGAAGCGAGGGTTACCAGGGTGCGCTGGTGATCCTCGTTGAAGTAGTTGACCTTCACATGCTCCAGGTCGAGCACGCCGATCACTTTGCCCTTGTAGAGCAGAGGCACCGCCATTTCCGAACGGGTCTCCGGATTCACCATGTAGTAGCGCGCATCCTTGCGCACGTCTCCGGAGTAGATCAGCCGCCGCTCGCGCACCGCCGTTCCCACCAGTCCGCGATCGAGCGGGACATTCTCCGCGGGGGGCACCAGGTGTCCAAAGCGCACCGCGTATTGAATTTCCAGCACCTGCTCCCGCTCATTCACCAGCAGGATGCTGAACATCTGGTAATCGATAATCCGCCGCAGGAGCTCTCCGATGCGTTCCAGCAGAGGATCGAGATCGAGAATCGAAGTGACTTCGCGCGAGATCTCGTTGAGCACCGCCAGGGTTTGCGCCTGGCGGGCGACGCGGGTATAGAGACGGGCGTTCTCGATGGCCTGGGCTACACGTGAAGCGGTCAATTCCAGCAGACGCTGGTGTTCGGGCTGGAAATAGCCCTCCTGCTCGGATTGCAGGTCGATCACGCCGATTACGCGATTTTTGACGATCAGCGGAACCGCCAATTCCGAGCGAACGTCGGGGTTTGCGCTGATGTAGTTGTCGTCCTGGGTGACATCCTGCAGCAGAACGGATTCGCGGCGCTCGGCGGCGCGGCCGACGACGCCTTTGCCCACGCGGATCCGCAGGCGCTCGACCTCGGGCGTATGTCCAATCTGGAACCGCATCCGCAGGTCGTTGGTCCGCTCATTGAGCAGGAGGATGGCGAAAATCTTGTAGTCAATGACCGCGCGCACCAGGTCCGCGGTACGGTGCAGCAGGGTTTGGAGATCGAGGGTGGTGTTGAGCGCGTTGGCTAGGCGGATGAGGAACTCCGTCTGCAGCGGGTCTACCTTGATCGTGCCGGACAGGGGTAGAGATTCCGAGCTGGGGCGGTAATCGCCTTCAAACGATTGCGTCGCAACAGTTTGCGCCGGCTTTTTGCCGGTTTCTGCATCGTCCTGTTGGCGCGGAGGAGTCATACAAATATCGAGTCATCATAGAGCATTTGGTCGCGAAGCCGGATTTAAGCTGAATGCTGCGGATGTCGCGACGCTGACGCTGGTTCCAGTGAGTCCCGTTAGGGACGGTTGACCTTAGCCCGGGACGCAGTCCTGGGTATCGCGAGGAACATCATCAAGTCCCGCAGGGACGGCTGAAGCTTGTCCAGGACTACGCAGCGGTACATTTTCAGTCGTCCCGACGGGACTTGTCTTCATTTCAAACCCAACCCAGGACTAGCGTCCTGGGCTAAGCTCAGCCGTCCCTTCGGGACTCAATCAGATTCCTCGGTGGATTCAGGATTATCATCCTGGACTCCGGGGTTTAGACTCCGTCCTGGTATTGGCGGAGAATGGCGACGCTGGCGCTGGCCCCAATGCGGGTAGCGCCTGCCTCGAGCATGGCGCGTGCGTCGCTGAGGGTGCGGATCCCTCCCGAGGCTTTGACCCCACACCGATTACCCGCTACACCGCGCAGGATGGCTACATCGGCGGCAGTCGCGCCCCCCGTCGAAAACCCAGTGCTGGTCTTTAGAAAATCAGCTCCGGCGGTCAAGGCTAGCTCGGAAGCGCGCAGCTTCTCCTCCACGCTGAGCAACGAAGTCTCCAAAATGACTTTCACGATCGCGCCGGCATCGTGCGCTACCTGCACCACTCCGCGAATATCCTGTTCCACCAACGCTCTCATCCCGGACTTGAGCAGGCCGAGATTCATCACCATATCCAACTCGTGGGCCCCCAGTTTGATCAAAGCCAGAGCTTCCTCGCGCTTGGTGGTCGACAGACTCGCGCCGAGGGGAAATCCGACGACTACCCCGACGGGAACGCTACTGCCCGCCATCACGGAGTGGGCAAGTGAAACCCAAGCGGGGTTCACCATGGCGCAGGCAAAGCGATAGGTTGCTGCCTCCTCACACAACTTCACCACCTGATCGTGTGTCGCCTCTGGCTTCAGCAAGGTGTGATCGAAGACCGCAGCCAGGGTAGAGGCGTTCGCCAGGGCAGCAGAAGCAAATCCAGCAACGTCAAAATATCCGGAGTCGTGTTCGATCTCCGGCTGTAGCACTTTAGTGGTCATGAAAACAGGCTCCCTTCGCCTGGTTAGGCTCCGGTGGGGACTCTATGCTTCTATGCTGGCAAAGATCAATGTGAATTTGGTGATTCATCCGGATTAAAAATCCGGATATCGGGAAGGTTACGAAAGCGTTCCTGGTAATCCATCCCATACCCGATCACGAAATGGTTGGGTATGGTGAAGGCCACGTAATCGGCCTCAATGGGTTCCAGTCTCCGGGCCGGTTTATCCAGGCAAGTGGCAATCTTCAGAGTCTTGGGTTTGTGCTGTTGCAACAACTTGCGCAGGAAAACCAGGGTCAGGCCGGTATCCAGGATGTCTTCGACCAGGATCACGTTTCGACCCCCGATGGGCGTGTCGAGATCCTTGATCAATCTTACCGCACCGCTGGTCTTGACCCCCTTGTAGCTGGAGATGGCCACAAAGTCGAACGTGGTCTCGACCGAAATGCTTCGGGCGAGGTCGGCAAGAAAAACGGCAGCGCCTTTCAGCACCCCTACCAGCAGGATGGCTTCTCCGGCAAAGTCGTGGCTGATTTGCGCGCCGATCGCCGCCACCCGGAGGGCAATCTCATCGCGCCGGAACAACATCTCGTACTCGTGCTCACTCATGGGCTCTGTCATTCTTCCACGGATTCCTGTCAAGAGAAAGCACCCGGCTATACTAGTAAGACAGACGCCGGCATGTACCCCTTCATTCACATCGGACACTTTTCCATTGGCACTTTTGGTCTCTGCCTTTGGTTGGCGTCGGTGTGTGCCTGCTGGACGCTATACAAGAATTTTCAACGTAACGGGATTGACGCGGATGCCGTCGGGGTGGCCGCGTACACCACGGTGGGCGGCGTCGTGGGAGCCAAGCTTTGGCATGTACTGGAAGATCCCACGTTGCTCATGCATCAGCCGTTGCAGGTTCTTTTTGACCGCGCAGGATTCGCCTGGTTTGGCGGGTTGCTGGTGGGAATCGCGGTGCTTCTGTGGCAGGGACGGCAAGCCAAAATCGGCGGTCTCTCGATGCTCGACCTCGCCTCTCCAGCGGTGGCAGTCGGCTACGGTGTGGGGCGACTGGGATGCCTGATTTCCGGCGATGGTGACTATGGCAAGCCCACCCATCTGCCCTGGGGTATGAGCTTCCCCAACGGACTGGTACCGACCACCCAGCGGGTTCACCCGACGCCGATCTATGAGCTGTTGGTGGCTCTGGTCATCGCGGCTTATTTGTGGCGGCGCGGAGCAAGATCTGGGCGAATGTTACCGGTTGGCCAGATCACGGGCGAATACCTGCTGCTGAGTGGCGTAGCGCGTTTCCTGGTCGAGTTCATCCGCATAAATCCCCCCATTTATTGGGGCCTGAGTAATGCGCAGGTCGCCAGCCTGGGCTCGATCGTGGCCGGACTTTTGCTCATGCTGTGGGCCAGGCGCCACAGTGCAACCACCACGGCGAGGGCAGCCGAGGTGATGCCGATTCAAGCTACATCCCGGCACTAGATCGCTTTCTCCCGTAAGCCCGAGACCGCCCGCAACAGATAGACGAGGTGAACCATGGCCCAATCCGATCAACTCCGCGTTCCTGAACCTGCACGCACAGACGCCAAATCCTTCGAATTGCTGCGCGTTTGGATCGCGCACCAGGATCAGCACATCAGTATGCGTGTGGGTGTTTGGAAGGAACCCGAAGCCTGGGGAATGATGCTGGCGGATCTTGCCCGCCACATCGCCGCGGCCTTCGAGCAGGCAGAGAAGCGCGACCCGATGGAGATGCTGGCTCGCATCAAAGCGGGCTTTGAGGCAGAAATTGAATCTCCTACGGAGGAGGTCCACGGCGAAGTTGCCGGTTGAGACATTGAACGACCAGATCACCATTCGTGGCGCACGAACCCACAACCTGAAAAACATCGACTGCGACTTGACTCATGGTCTGCTGACCGTAGTCTCCGGCGTTTCAGGTTCGGGCAAATCCTCGCTCGCTTTCGACACCATTTATGCGGAAGGGCAGCGCCGCTATGTGGAATCTCTTTCTGCGTATGCCCGGCAGTTTCTCGAACGGATAGAAAAGCCGGACGTAGACCTGATCGACGGCCTGGCGCCGGCCATCGCGATCAAGCAGAAGAATTCAACCCGCAACCCGCGGTCCACGGTGGCCACGGCAACCGAGATTTACGACTACCTGCGCCTGCTCTTCGCACGCTGCGGCACCGCACATTGCATCGTTTGCGGCGGCGTGGTCAGGCGCGACACGGTGGATGAGCTTGCCACATCCATACTGGCATTGGGCGAGGACACGCGGCTCTACGCATTGTTTCCCGTCAAGCCGGTCGTCATGCCTGAGGCTGAGCCCAAAAAGCGAAAGAAGGCAAAAGCTCCTGCCAACCCCGCACTGCCGAACGATGGATTTAAAGAGCGGCTCAATGAACTGCGCACGCGCGGCTTTAATCGCCTGTATCAGAACGGGAAGATCGTAGAGTTCTCCACGCCCGAGTCACTGCTCGATCTGGACTTCGGCCAGGCGGTCTATGCGCTGGTCGATCGTTTGATCGTTTCCGCTGACAATCGGGCGCGGATTGTCGATGCCGCGGAGATCGGTTTCCGCGAGTCCGGTGAGATCGTTTACGAGACAGTTCCACGCGACCAGGAAACCGAGCCTCGGCGCCTGCGCTTTTCCCAGGCCTTTGAGTGCAAACTCTGCCACCGCATCTACCGCGAACCGGAACCCAGACTGTTCTCGTTCAACAACCCCTACGGCGCTTGTGAGCGTTGCCAGGGCTTCGGCAACACCATTGATTTCGATATCAACCTGATCATTCCCGACAAGCAGAAGACCCTGAACGACGGCGCCATCGATCCCTGGACCCGGCCAAAGTACCGCCCTTACCAATCGGAGCTCAGAAGAGCCGCGATGCAGCATGGCATTCCGCTGGACACGCCGTGGAGGGAGTTAACGCCGGCGCAGCAGGCGTTCGTGCTGGATGGGCATGGGTCTTTCCTCGGTGTTCATGGCTTCTTCGCTTTTCTGGAGCGCAAGAAGTACAAGCTGCACGTGCGCGTGATGCTGAGCAAATATCGCGGTTACGCGGAGTGCCCGGAGTGCAAGGGAACGCGTCTGCGGGCTGAGGCCCGGGCTGTGCGCATCAACGGGCTCAATATCTGCGAAGTTTCCGCGCTCACCATCCGGGAGGCGAACCGCCTGTTTGAGAGTCTTTCTTTGACCCCGCAGCAGCAGGAGATCGCCGGCGGCATCCTGGTCGAGATACAACAGCGGTTACACTTCCTCGATGCCGTAGGGTTGGAGTACATCACCCTCGACCGGCTGGCCTCCACCCTTTCCGGGGGAGAAGCGCAGCGCATCCAACTGGCAACTTCGCTCGGCTCGCGGCTGGTGGGAGCGCTCTACGTTCTGGACGAACCGTCCATTGGATTACACAGCCGGGATACGGCTAAGCTCATTCGCATCCTCGAAGAACTGAGGGACCTGGGCAACACCATCCTGGTGGTCGAACACGACCCGGATGTGATTCGCGCCGCCGACTGGCTGGTCGATCTTGGCCCGGGGGCTGGGGAATTGGGCGGCCGGATTCTAGCCTCGGGCACGGTGGACGAGGTGGAGAGAAATCCCGACTCGTTGACTGGACGCTACCTGAGCGGGCAGCTCACGATTCCCATTCCTACCCGCCGGCGGGAGCCGATGCGGGAGAAGCTGGTATTGCGCGGGGCGAGGATTCATAACCTCAACGGGCTCGACGTAGAGATTCCCATGGGCATGCTGGTCTGCGTCACCGGAGTTTCGGGCTCAGGCAAATCCACCCTGGTGCATGACGTCCTTTATCCCGCCGTGTCGCACGCCCTGGGCAAGAACGAGGGAGGTGACCCCTCGCACCTTTACCGCGAACTCAAGGGAGCGGAGCGGCTGAACGACATCGTTCTGGTCGACCAGGCGCCGATCGGGCGGACTCCACGTTCCAATCCGGTTACCTACATCAAGGCTTTTGACGCGGTGCGGGAGCTCTTCGCGTCTCAGCCCGAGGCCCAGCGCCGGGGATACGCGGCCGGCCACTTCTCCTTCAACGTGCCCGGCGGCCGGTGCGATGTATGCGAGGGCGACGGTACCGTTACCGTGGAGATGCAATTCCTGGCCGACGTCGAGCTGCCCTGCGAGGAATGCGGTGGCACCCGCTACAAAGCCAGTGTGCTGGAGATCAAGTACCGGGGCAAAAACATCCATGAGGTGCTCAACCTGACGGTGAAAGAGGCTCTGCGCTTCTTTACCGGGCAGACCCGGATCCTGGAAAAGCTGGCCGTTCTGGATGAAGTGGGGCTGGGGTATGTTCGCCTGGGCCAGTCGGCGACGACCCTTTCCGGCGGGGAAGCGCAAAGGGTCAAGCTGGCTGCGCACCTTTCTCAAGGGCGGAGCGCGATGGGGCGAGCGGCCAACAACGGGGCGGCGAAGCCGGGTAGCCGGGTGCTCTACATCCTGGATGAGCCCACCACCGGCCTGCACTTTGACGATGTGAGCAAGTTGCTGACCGCATTCAAGCGGCTGATTGACGCCGGCGGCTCGCTGGTCGTGATCGAGCACAATCTGGACGTGATCAAGTCGGCCGACTGGGTAATCGATCTGGGACCGGAAGCCGGCGCCGGAGGCGGCCGGGTCGTAGCGGCGGGCACACCGGAGCAGGTAGCGCAGACTGCAGGCTCGCATACTGGGTACTGGCTTGCGCAAGCTTTGGCGGCACAAGAGGCGCGGGCGGCGCAATGAGGTGGTTATCGTACTTTTTGGCGGTGGCCTTGCCGGGACTGGGGCAAGCGCAAAATCAGCTTCCGCCGGGAACCAGCGCGCCCGATAGCGTTAGCCAGGCGCAGCATCCCTCCCCAAGGGACGAAGCCGAGAACAAAATTGACCAGAAGGATTTCGAGGGCGCACGTCCGCTGCTGGTGAAATACCTCAGCCATAACCCCGGCGACGGCCGAGCACTGTTTGATCTCGGCTATGTCGAGGATGCCGCCAATCATCCGGATGCAGCTGCCGCCGACTACCGCAAAGCCATTGCCGCCAATCCTAAACAGTTCGAAGCGCGCCTGGCACTGGGACTTTTGCTGGCCCACCAGGGCAAATACGACGAGGCGCGGGAGCAGATTCAGCAGGCGACCCAGCTAACCCCCGAGCCGCCCAGTCCGATCGCCCAGGCCGAGGCTTTCCGGACCCTGGCTAAGCTGGATCGCGTCACCGATCCAACAGTTGCCCGGGATGCACTGGTGGAAGCACTCAAGCTCAGCCCCGAGACTCCCGCCGACTTGCTGCTGACAGCCCAGATTGCCGAAGCCAACAACGACCCGGAACTGGCACAGACGGCGTACCAGCGGCTGCTTTCAAGCCATCCGGCGCCCTCAGCCAGTGATGCAGCGGCGGCGACGGGCGGCCTGGCCCAGTTGATGCTGAAGCAGCAGAAATACTCGGATGCCGAACCACTGATCAGGACTGCGTTGGGGCGGGATCCTCGGGATCCGGCGCTGAATGCGCAACTGGCCACCGCCCTGCTGGCCCAGGGGAAAAATGACGAGGCGTTGCCGGTGCTTGAGACCCTCAGGCAGTTGGAGCCGAATAACGGTGCGGTTGACCACATGCTGGCCGACGCTTATTCCCAATCCGGGCATCCAGACAAGGCCGACCCGATTTACGCCAGGCTGGTCTCCAACAACCCCGGAGATGAGGAGATTCTCGCTGCGCAAGGCGAAAACCTGGTCCGTGAGAAGCTTTATCCTCAGGCTCAGGGGGTTTTTGAGCGTGCAGTCAAGCTGAAGCCGGACGACGGCGACGCCTGGAGCGGGCTGGCTTTCGCCGCTTCGGAGAACAAACAGCATCAAGTCGTATTGAACGCTCTTTCCATGCGATCAAAATACCTTGCAGAGACTCCAGCTACCTACTTCCTTTGGGCAACCTCATACGATAGCCTGCATCTGTCGAAACAAGCGCAGGATTACTACCGTAAATTCCTCGCTGCTTCCGACGGAAAATTCCCAGACCAGGAATGGCAAGCCAAGCATCGACTCGTTGCTCTTGGTGCTAGTCATTAACGCAAGACGTTCCGTAAGCCCTCCGAGAGGTGCCCTATGCGGTTCGTGGCCACGACCGTCGCCGTCTCTGCTTTAAGCCTTAGCCTGTGTTGTGCCCGAGCCTTCGCCATCGACGATCGCATCGTCGACGCCCAAACCATGGCGGCGCTTATGGCTAAAGCAGACCAGGCTCAGCCCAAAGAGCAGTGCTTCCTCTATGCGGAGCTGGTGCATGAAATGACCGAGTTGGCCGGGCAGCAATTCAAGTCCGGCGACGGGGATCATGCCTCGGCCACGCTGCATTTGGTGCAGAAGTACGCGGAGAAGATTCACATGGGCGTCGCCGCGGATGGCAAGAAGATGAAGAACGCCGAGGAGTTGATGCGGCATACATCGTTTCGCCTCACCGGCATTCTCAATGCCGCGTCTTACGATGATCGCCAGGTCTTGCAGGCTACCTTGAAGCAACTGGAGCAGGTGCAGACCGAACTCATGATGCAGGTCTTCAAGAAATAAGTTTTGAAGCGAGCCGTTGCCATCACGGGCGTTTGGATGGTGCTGGCGATGACGCCGGCATTTGCCCAGTCCAGGAAAGATCCCCTAACAGAGCAGCAACAGGAAGCCGTCCGTGAGGCCGGAGACCAACCCCTGGAGCGGGTGAAGCTGTTCGTGGGCTACGTGGACGACCGCGCCAAAGAGATCCATAGCGTCAATGCGGATCCCATCGCACAGAATAAGACCGCGCGCCTCCATAACCTGCTGGATGAATTCACGCGCCTTTCCGATGACCTTCAAGACAACATGGACCAGTACGACGAGCAGCACGCCGATCTGCGCAAGGTGCTGAAAGACATCATTACCAAAACGGACGAATGGGGAAAAATCCTGGCTGAGCCAAAACCCAGCACACAATATGACTTCGTGCGCAAAACAGCCATCGACTCCAACCAGAGTGCGCATGAGACGGCCGTGAAGATGTTGGCGGATGAAGAAAAATACATCGCTGAGAAGAAAAAAGAAGAAAAGGAACGAGAGAAGGAAGAACAAAAAAGGTGACGGTCTCAAGCGCCAAGTCCTGCTACGCTTGAAGGCGGTGAGTTCCGAATTGCAGTTGTTGTTTGCGGAAGAATACCGGGCCCTTCGCCCGCGCGCTCCAATTCCTGGTCTTGAAGTTCGCTTTCGCCGTTTTACCAGCCTGAATACGACTATCCGATTACGCGAGGGGCGGGTGCATGTGCATTTGTCGGACTTGCTGGAGGGGGCGCCAGAGAGTGTTCTCCGCGCCATTGCTCATATTCTGCTGGCGAAGCTGTACCGTAAGCCGCTTAACTCTGTGCAGACGAATCGTTACCGCAGGTTTGCTTCCAGCGAGGCAGTGATCCGGCAGACGGAGTTGATCCGCCAGTCGCGCGGCAGAAAGAAGATGCTCGGGCCCGAGGGTCAGTATTACAACCTTGACGAGGTATTTGAGAGTCTGAACTGCCGGTTCTTTCATGGATTGATGGGCCGGCCGCTGCTGACGTGGAGTGGCCACGTTTCGAAGCGCAGCCTGGGGCACTACGATCCCGCGCACAACACGATTGTGGTGAGCAAGGTGTTCGACCGTAAGAACACGCCGCGGTATGCCGTGGAGTACTTGCTTTACCACGAGATGCTGCACTTGAAGCATCCAGTGAAGGTCCGCGGCGGCCGGCGCTGCGTGCACCCACGAGAATTTCAATTGGAAGAGCGGCTTTTTCCTGAGTGGGATAAGGCTAAGGAATATCTGAAGACGCTGTGATGTCTGAGGCCGGGAACAGAAACCGCAGTTTCATCCACATTCAGTCCCGAAGGGACGTCTGAACTTAAGTCCTGGGTACCCATGAACAAGCTGAAACAGTCCCGCAAGGGACGGCTGAAGATTTCCATGATTGCATCACGGCACATTTTCACCCGTCCCTTCGGGACTGAGTGTTCTGGCGTGGCGGACGCCGTGTAAACCTGCTTCATTTTCAAAAGTGAGAGCGGCTTTTGCCGGAAGAGGTTGTGACCTAAGCATGCGAGGCCCCCGAAGGGCGCACTGCAGATCCCTTCGGCTACCCCGGATTTCCTGTCGAGAATTGTGGCTTTGGTGAATTCCATGTGGTTCTCTTCAAAGAGAACCACACAAGTTGCATGGTGGGAGCGGTGAGGTAGGAAATCCGGGTCCGCTCGGGATGACAACAAGGAGAGAGCGGTGGTAAGGGGGAGAGTAGTGACAAAAGGAAAGAGTATCGGCAAAAGTAAAGGTTAGTGACAAAGGGAAGAGCCGTGAAAAGGAAAGGGCGTTTCACCGGAGTGACAGCACTTTCCCTTGCCACTGCTCTCTCTTATTTGTCATCCCGAGCGTAGCCGAGGGATCTGCAGTGCGCCTTTCGGGAGCCCCGCCTTCAAGGGGCTACAACCAATTATCTAACCGTGGTGGTTACGAACTACCAGGCGAATCTTCTTTCCTCGTAAACAAAGCATCGAAGAAGAGCAAAATCCCGCCAACCACGATCGCCGAATCGGCGACATTAAAATCCGGCCAGTGATAGTGAATGATGTGCACTTCCAGAAAATCGATCACATACCCAAACCGCATGCGATCCCACGCATTCCCCAGCGCGCCGCCGAGGATCAGCGCCAAAGCCACTGAGGTTGCTGTAACCCGGCGGCCAAGTTTCAGCAAAGCCACCAGAACCGCAACCGCCGCTAACAGCGAAAACAGCAGCAACATCCAGCGCACGCGAGCCGGCGAACTCGAATCGTTAAACAAACTGAACGCCGCCCCGGGATTCTCCACGTGGCTGATGGCGAACACGTGAGGAATCACCACCACATGGTCGCCCAACCCGATGCGCGTCGCTGCCAGCCACTTGGTGATCCGATCGGCAACCACCACGATTACCGAAAGTAACAGCAGCCAACCTCTGGAATCTCTAATGGTCATGCGCAGGCGTGCTTTCTTTCGGGGGGACACCCATCTGATCGAGCGCCGCCGAACACCGCTCACAAACCGTCGGCCACCGCCAATCCTCGCCTACGTGCACGGAGTAATTCCAGCAACGCTCGCACTTCTTGCCATCGGCCGGCAGTGTAGTCGCGATGACCGCAGGCCCCGGTCCAGAAACTACTTCCACCTGGGAGACATTCAATAGTTCCTTCAGGCTCCCCTGGTACCGGGCAAGCAGAGCACCCATTTGTTCCGGCACCTCCAGCAGCAGCTTAGCGTCAAGCGCCTTGCCGATGAGCTTTGCCTTGCGCGCTTCTTCAAGGCTCTTGAGCGCCTCGTCGCGCATGGAAAGCAAACTCGCCCAGTCGCCCATCAACCCCGTATCGATGGTGGCCGCGAGACTCTCAGGCTTGGGGAAGAGCTCCAGATGGACGCTGGGCAACCGGTTGCTGAGCTGCGGCATGTAGTGCCAGATTTCGTCCGCGGTGAAGCTGAGCAGCGGTGCGACCAGCCGGACCAACGCTTCGGCAATCATCCACAACACCGTCTGGGCCGAACGCCGGGCCGGATTGCCGGGCGCGAAGGTATAGATTCTGTCTTTGACCGCATCGATATACAGCGCGCTCAGCTCAGCGACAGCAAATTCGTTCAGCGCGTGATAGATGCGGTGAAACTCAAAGTCCTCATACCAGCCCAGGATTTTCTCTGTGAGTTCACGGGTCCGCGTAAGCATGTACTGATCCAGCGGGAGCATTTGCTCCCACGGCACCGCATGTTCTTCGGGCTCAAACCCATTGAGGTTGCTCAACAGAAACCGAAACGTATTGCGCAGCTTTCTGTAGGTCTCGGAAACCCGCTGCATCAGATTTTCGCTGGCGGCGACATCCTCCCGGAAGTCGACCGAGGCCACCCAGAGGCGAACAATCTCCGCGCCCAGGCGTTCCGCGATATCGACCGGATCCACGCCGTTGCCCAGGCTCTTGGACATGGCGCGCCCCTGCTCGTCCAGCGTCCACCCACACGTGGCAGCCATACGGTAAGGAGCGGCGTCACGCGTACCCACCGCGCAGAGCAGAGAAGACTGGAACCACCCGCGATGCTGATCTCCACCTTCGATATAGAGATCCGCAGGCCAGGGAAGATCTTTCTCGTGACCGAGAACAGCCGCCTGGCTGGCTCCGCTCTCGAACCAGACGTCGAGGATGTCCATCTCTTTCTTGAAGTCGGTGGTTCGGCACGAGGCGCAGGCGGTGCCCTGAGGCACGATTTCCGCCGCGTCGCGCACATACCAGGCGTCTGCTCCCTCTTTGGCAAACAGGTCCACGATGCGCTGATTCACCGCCGGATCATTCAACGGCTTGCCGCATTTGGCACAAAGAAGGACGGCGATGGGCACACCCCAGATCCGCTGGCGCGAGATGCACCAGTCGGGCCGGGTGGAGACCATGTTGGTGATCCGTTCCTTGCCCCAGGACGGATCCCATTTCACCCGGTCGATCTCTACCAACGCGCGCTGGCGGAACGTGGTCACGGAACCGTCCGCATGAGCCATCGGCGTTTCCATGTTGATGAACCACTGCTCAGTGGCCCGAAATATCACCGGCCGGTGGCAGCGCCAGCAATGGGGGTAGGAATGATGGATCTCCTGCCGGCCCATCAAGGCGCCCCGCTCCTCAAGCAAGGCAATGATGGGGCCGTTGGCCTTGAACACGAACATCCCGTCGTATTCCGGCAGTCCGTTGCGGATATGTCCACCATCATCTACATCGCACAACTGGCTGAGCCCATAGCGCGCCCCGGTGGCAAAGTCGTCGACGCCATGCGCGGGCGCAGTGTGGACGGCCCCGGTTCCCTGGTCGGTGGTGACATACGTGGCCGTCACCCCCAGGATGCTTCGATCCAGAAAGGGGTGCCCGAAGGTAACGCGCTCCATGCGCGCACCGGGAAAGCGAGCAATCTCCTGCGCGCGCTCCAGTCCGCATGCTGCCTTGGTGGCGGCCGCAAGGGCCTCGGCGACGATGTAGACCTGCCCATGCTGTTCCAAGGCTACATATTCGAAATCAGGATGAAACGCCACCGCCAGCGAAGCAGGCAGTGTCCAGGGCGTGGTGGTCCAGATGATGGTCGAAATATGCTTGCCAGCCAGCCGCGGATCGATCGCTTCAGGAGGGCTGGTAAGCCGATAGCGCACGTAAACGCTGGGGCTGGTGTGCATGTCGTACTCGACTTCCGCCTCGGCGAGTGCCGTCCGGTCATGCATGCACCACAAAACAGGCTTCAGGCCCTTGTAGACAAAGCCCTTCTCCAGGAACTGAAAAAAGGTTTCGATAATCTTGGACTCATACCCGGGGGTCATGGTGGAGTAGGGAAGAGCCCACCGGCCGAAAATGCCCAGGCGCTGAAACTGCGTCCGCTGCAAATCAAGATACTTCTGGGCGTACTCCCGGCAGGCGCGACGCACGGCGATGGCCGGCATCTCCAGCTTCTTGCGGCCCAGTTTTTCGTCGACTTTAATCTCAATGGGCAGGCCATGGCAGTCCCAGCCTGGCACGTAGGGAGCGTTGAAGCCGGCCATCGTCTTCGACTTGACGACAAAGTCCTTCAGGCACTTGTTTAGGGCGTGGCCCAGGTGGATCGGCCCGTTGGCGTAGGGCGGGCCATCGTGCAGCACGTAGCTCGGTGCATCCTGGCGCTCGGCGCGGATCTGCTCATAGATCTTGTCCTGCTCCCAGGCAGCGAGCCGCTTGGGCTCGGTTTGGGGCAGATTTGCCTTCATGGGGAAGTCGGAGTGAGGTAGATTGAGTGTCGCCTTAAGTTCGGGCGGGGGTGGCATTGTGTCTCCAGTTGTAAAGGGCAAAACTCTATTGTATCTTTGCCGCAAAAGTTGACACGCTGCTTACCTCCAGGCCAAAAAAGGTGTCTAATACTTTTTAATGGATCCTCAACAGATCCTAGCTACGTATTCTTGGAGAGCGACAAGCCTGACGCGAGTCGTTCATAATGGGGAGATAGGCAGAGAGAGGCTTACCAGCCCTCTTTTCTCGTAGGTTCTATGGCCAATCAGGTTTTGTTACCTCCGGAGCTGGATCAACGCGAGCCGTTAGAGCCCAAGTTGCTCGCTGAGATCATCGATGAGCCGGCGTGGAAGACGATTGCCGGCAATATTTACGACCTCCTGTATCCCAGGAAGCTCCCCCCTCTCGTACTCACGTCAAAACCCATCCCCGTAAAAGACCCGATGAAGGAGGACCGCGGTAAGACATCCTCTATTATTTCCGTCGGTCTGCACGTCCTCATTATTGGATTGATTTTGTGGGGTTTCCTCGCGGTCAAGAAAGTGGTCACCAAGAAAAACCAGCTGTTGACCAACATCGACGTGCCGCAGTTTATGCCGATTGCGCCGAAGGGACCGCAGATGGGTGGCGGCGGTGGCGGCGGTTCCCACGATATTTTGCAAACTCCCAAAGGCAAGCTGCCCAAGTTTGAGGAGAAACCGATCGTTCCGCCCATGGTGATCAAGAACGATCATCCCAAGCTTGCGGTAGAACCCTCCATCATGATGCCCAAGGATATTCAGCTGCCGAATAACAATCTGCCCAACCTGGGGGACCCGCGCACCAGCGTGGTTGGTCCAGCTTCCAACGGCAGCGGTAGCGGCGCCGGTATGGGCACAGGCTCGGGCGGCGGTATCGGGTCTGGCAAGGGGAATGGATACGGCCCCGGTGAAGGCGGCGGTTACGGCGGAGGTCTGTATCACGTAGGTGGCGGCGTTTCCGCACCGCAGTTGGTGTTTGCCCCGGATCCCGAGTTCTCTGACGAAGCCCGCCGCGCCAAGTACCAGGGGGTCTGTGTCGTTTCGTTGATCGTAGATGCCCAGGGAAATCCGCAGCGCGTGCAGGTAGTGCGCCATCTAGGCATGGGGCTCGACGAGAAGGCCGTCGAAGCAGTGAGGCAATACAAGTTCAAGCCCGCAACCCTGCAGGGAAAACCAGTCCCCGTGGAAGTAAACATCGAAGTAAACTTCCGCATTTACTAGCAGCGGCCGTCCAGGCTGCTGCTCTGTCCTGACCACAAATCCCGGGTGCCCCATATCTCGCTCGTTTTTCGCGAGATGTGGGGCTACCACGGGTCTTGAGTATTCCCCTTTGCGGGTGTCGCCACTTCGAAGGTCGCCAGGATAGGTCAGTGGTATCCCACATCTCGCGAAAAACGAGCGAGATATGGGGCACCCGAGATTTGTTACTGGGCAGCAAAGAGTGACGCCGGAATCTCCTGCTTGCTGGTAAACATCGCCTTCCACGGATCCCTCCGCACCCGTTCTTTCCATTCATTGAACTGGGCAATCAAATACTTAGGTGCCTTCGAGCCCTTGAGCTCACTCCACTCCAACGGCAGCGCCGCAGCCATCCCCAACCGTGCCCGGCTGGAGTAAGGAGCTACCGCCGTAGCCTCCCGCTCGTTGCGCAAGTAGTCGACGAAAATCTTGTTCGTCCGCGCCGCCTTGGTCATTTTGCTGATGTAAAGCTTGGGATTGTCTTTTTCCATTTGCAAAGTGAACTCATGGGTCAGCGCTTTCATCTGCTCCCACTCGAGCGTTGGCCTGACCGGCGCCACCACATGCAGCCCTTTGCCGCCGGTGGTTTTTACGAAGCTCTCCAGACCCAGTTGCTTTAACCGGTCCCTTACCTCCTGTGCCGCGTCACAAAGCGTCGGCCAGGTGACAGCCTCGTCCGGATCAAGATCGAAGATGATGCGGTCGGGATGCTCCAGGTCAGCGTTGGTCGATTGCCAGGGATGTATCTCCAGCACATTCATCTGGGCCAAGCCAGCCAGCGATTGTTCGCCTTCCACGGTTACGTAGGTCTCTGTGCCTTTCCCCTTCCTGTCGGGAATCTCCACTCCGCCAATACCGGGCGGCATTCCCGGTCCCAGATGCTTTTGATAAAAGCATTTCTGTCCCGCGCCGTTGGGGCAGCGGACCAGCGACAATGGCCTGCCTGTGACATGGAGGAGCATGAGCGGAGCGACCGCCAGGTAGTAGTCGATCAATGCCTGCTTCGTAACCCCGGTCTGTGGATCGACGATCTTGTCTGGATGCGTCACCTTGAAGCCAAGCCGCGTGGGAGCGGCTGTTTTCTCAGGTGCGACGCTCTTATGCTGGCGAGGCGGGGTCTTCGGCGAAAGTTTTGGATCCGGCATCTCGCGGCGCACCTCCGTCGCCTTCTTGTCTTCCCGCAAACCCTTGAAGCTGGCTTGCCGCACCAAATTGTCGGCCGTCCAAGTGCTGAATCGAACCTGTGCCACCAACTCGGGCCGCACCCAGAGAGCACCCTTGGCGGCCGAACCCGGCACGTCTTCAAAGGGCATTCTGGTTTGCCGCATGGCCTCCAGTTGCTTACGCAAATGCCGCGAGCTGACCTGGGTGAAGCCGGTGCCGGTCCGCCCGGCATAGACCAATTTTTTATTGTCGTAATACCCTAGCAACAGGGCCCCGATGCCTTCCGTTCCATTGTTGGGCTTGGTGAAGCCACCGACCACAAACTCCTGCAGACGAACACACTTGATCTTGATCCACGACTTGGTGCGGCCCGAGGTATACACGCTGTCAGCGCGTTTGGAAATGATGCCTTCCGCGCCCATCTTGCAGGCTTCTTGAAAAATAGGCTTGCCCTCGGTATCGAGATGCTGGCCGTAGCGAACCGTTTCCTGTTCCCCCAGGCTACCCAGCATCTGGGCCAGTATCTTCTTGCGTTCGACCAGCGGCTCCTGGCGAAGATTATGCCCATTCAGGTGCAGCAGATCGAAGGCGAAGTAGGTGAGCGGATGTTTCGCGCCCTCCTCAAACGCTGCCTGCAGGGCAGCGAAGCTGCTCTGTCCATTGGCTTCGAGCACCACCACTTCTCCATCCACGATGGCGCTCTCCACGGAAAGCCGGCCGAGTTCGCGCGCCACCGCCGCCATGCGATGCGTCCAGTCCAGGCCGCTGCGGGTGTAGAGGCGAACCTTGCCCGCCTTGTCGATGTGCGCCTGGATGCGGTACCCGTCCAGCTTCAACTCGTGGACCCATTGCTCGCCCGCCGGGGGCTCAGGCGCTTCGGAAGCTAACTGCGGGGAAATAAATCCCGGCAAAGTTTCTTTCTTGCCCGGCAGCTTGGTCGGGGCGAACGCCGTGGGACGTGCCGGCTTTGCCGCGGAGCTCTTGTTCCCACTGGAAGTCTCCGGCCGGTTCGATTGCCACACGTGATCCTCGTCTCGAGCAATGGCCTCGATATCCCGCTGGGTAAGGACGCTGTTGGGTTCCTTCTCGGTGACCGGCTCGTCATCGGCGGTTTGTTCGTACTCGTCGTGTTCCTTGATCAGCAGCCAGTTTGGCTTGGCCTCGTTCGCGGCTTTGCCGCCCATGCGCACCAGCACCCATTTTCCGTGCAGCTTCTGGCCATGCAGAATGAATTTGAGGTTGCCCTTAGCCAGGCTCTGATCCGGGTCGCCCACCGGCTCCCAAGTGCCTTCATCCCACAGCATCACCGTGCCGCCGCCGTACTGGCCCTTGGGGATGGTCCCTTCGAAGCCTCCGTACTCCATGGGGTGGTCTTCTACCTGCACCGCCAGGCGCTTGTCTCCGGGCACATAACTCGGTCCCTTGGTGACCGCCCAACTCTTGAGCACCCCGTGCAAGCCGAGGCGAAAGTCGTAGTGCAGGCGCGTGGCTGCGTGCTTTTGGATGACGAAGGGCAAGGATCCGGCCGGCGCCGCCGATTTTTCCTCGCCGCTTGGCTCTGCCGTCTTGCTGAAGTCGCGCATCGAGCGATAGCGCTCCAATTGCTCGTCGACCAGTCCTGAAGACGTTGGAGCCTTGGAACCACCGCGCGGGTGCGCTGCTTTCTTTGTCTTACCGGCCATCCCAAACCTTTCCTGGCAAGAGTATTTACCCCGTCTTACTGCGCTTTGGAGAGTGTTGGCGCGCCTTTCGTTGCCTGCCCAACCGGCACCTCAGGTACTCTGTACTTTCTCGATAGGAACCTTAACAGACCGAGGAACGAGCTGCTCATGACCACCGGCGACCTCACCGTTACCACCCAAAACCAATTGGAATCGGACTGGGTCCGCTCCCAATTTCCTTCTCTCTCGCAAACCGTCAACGGGCATCCTGTCGTTTTTCTCGATGGTCCCGGCGGCACGCAGGTTCCACAAACCGTGATCAACGCGATCTCTGATTATTTGCGAGGGAGCAATGCCAACACCGACGGCGCCTTCGCCACCAGCCAGCGCACCGATGCGATGCTGGCCGGCGCTCGCAGCGCCATGGCGGACTTTCTGGCCTGCGATGCGGACGAGATAGTCTTTGGCGCGAACATGACCTCGCTCACCTTTGCCATGAGCCGGTCGATCGGCCGTGATCTCAATGCCGGAGACGAGATCGTAGTGACTCGTCTCGATCACGATGCCAATTACTCTCCCTGGTTGGCTCTGGAGGAACGAGGCGTCACCATTCGGGTGGCTGAGATTCATGACCGCGACTGCACCCTGGACATGCAAGACCTGGCGCGGAAGATCACCAGCCGGACCAGGCTGGTAGCCGTCGGCTACGCCTCGAACGCGGTGGGAACCATCAACGACGTGAGCGAAGTGGTCCGTATGGCGCACCGGGTGGGAGCCCTGGCTTACATCGATGCGGTCCACTACGCGCCGCACGGCCCGATTGACGTGCGTGCGTTGGATTGCGACTTTCTCGTCTGCTCTTCGTACAAATTTTTCGGTCCCCATATGGGCGTCCTTTTCGCTAAACACGAACACCTGACGCGGCTGCAACCCTACAAAATCGCGGCCAACAACCACGCCGTGCCTCTTTCCTGGGAATGGGGCACACTAAACCACGAATGCATTGCCGGGATCACCGCCTGCGTCGACTACCTGGCCGATCTCGGGCATCGCGTCGATCCGTCCGCGTCAACCCGGCGCCCGCGCCTGCTCGCGGCGTGGAAAGTGATTCAGAAGCACGAGCGCACCTTGATCGAGCGCCTGATAGCCGGGCTCCTGCAGATGCCGGGACTCACACTCTATGGCATTCGCGATCCTGAGCAGTTTGACGCCCGGTGCCCCACAGTGGCGATCCGTATCGCCGGCCACACCCCACTGCAACTCGCAACCGAGTTGGGGAGGCGAGGCTTCTTTACCTGGGATGGCAACTACTATGCCCTCAACCTCACCGAACACTTGATGTAGAAAAAGATGGCGGCTTTCTGCGCATCGGGCTAGCGCACTACAACACAGCCGAAGAAGTGGATCGCTTCCTCAAAGCTTTAGGGGAGATTGTGTCGTAGCAAAGACCAAAGGAAATCCGGAGGAAGCCGAGGGATCTGCAGTTCCGCGGACCTTTCGTGGAAATGTTTCTAGACGGAGCCTCGTGCGCGCCTAAGCCGACTTACGCCGCTTGCCGCTTACAACTTTCAATTTGCCCTTAGCCGGTGCCGCCTTTGCAGCCTTGGGAGCATCCTTGGCAGCCAGGCTCTGACGCAACGCGGACATCAAATCGACAACCTTGCCACGGGCTTTTGCCGGCTTTTCCTGAGGCAACGGTTTATTGGCCAGCTTAGCTTCCACCAGCTCGCGCACCGCCTTCTCATAGTTATCGGTGAACTTATCCAGCTCCAATGGATGCGTGTAACTCTTAATCAACTGTTTCGCCAAATTGAGTTGACCGGCATCCAGCTTCGCCGCCGGGATCTTGCCGAAGTATTCATCGGGATCCCGCAACTCGTCCTCGAAGCGAAGTTGGTACAGCATCATGCCCGGTTGTTTGCGGTCGGGAGGAGGAGCCAGCGCGACCACATGCTCCCGGCCGGCGAAGGCGATCTCTCCCATCCCGACCATATCTGTATCCACCATAGCCTTACGTACGATCGCGAACGCCGTCGCCTGGGGACCTTTCTTGGGGACCACAAAGTAGGGCTTCACATAGAGCGAGGGACTCAGCTCGCTCGCAGGCGCAAACTGCACGATTTCCAAAGTATCTTTGCCCGGAATACGAAGCCGCTTAAGATCTTCCGGTTCGATCATCGCGTACTTGCCCTTTTCGTATTCGTAACCCTTAACGATGTCTGATTTCTCAACCACGTGCTTGTCGTCATCGTGGTCATGCCCTTTGGCGATATGCAGGCCCTTGCCCTTGCCGTCCGCGCCGGAGTCATCCCCCTCGTCACCATCGGCAACGTTCTGATAGTGAATCCGCTCCCCCGTCTTCCGGTCAATCTGGTGAAACTGGAAGGGGCGGCCAGAAGTGACCGCGGGATAAATTTCAACCGCGAAACTGACCAGCGAGAGAGAGATTTGTCCGGTCCAATAAGGGCGTGCCATAGATTCGTTTGGATGCAGAACCACGCCGGGAAGGGCCGCCGAACTTGGCGTTTTTGCACCCGTTTGGTAGTCTATGTTGGTACGCATGCGCGCGTAGCTCAGTTGGATAGAGCGTCTGGCTACGAACCAGAAGGTCGGGAGTTCGAATCTCTCCGCGCGCACCATCCGGCTCCGGCGCATCGCATTTCCCCCTCCCCCAATCTCAAATGGCAACCTCTCCGATATCCGTACGCTGGTTCGCCTGGGCACAGCGGATAGCCGCGCTGGGCATCGTGGGTTTCTGGATCGCTTTCTGGAACGATCATCATGACCTACCTGCCAACGTAGTCGATTTCGAGTGGTGCTTCCTTCTCCCCGATATCCTCTGGATCGTGGCGGCCTTCTGGCTGGCGAGCCATTGGCTGATGAAGAACGATCCGCGCGCGGCCATCGCAACCGCGGTGGCGGGGAGTTCCATGGTCTACCTGGGGATGCTCGACGCGATTTGTAATTACCGGCACGCCCAATATTCAGGTGGAAGAGGCGCTCTGAATATAAGTGTCAATGTCGCCTGCCTGTTGTTTGGTGCCGCCAACATCTGGTACGCCCACGCGCGGAGTCAACGACTCACCTGATTTCGTTGAACACAAAATCCGACAAGACGGTTCGATTGCGCCCGATCTTCTTGGCCCGATACAACGCGCTATCCGCGGCCGCAAGGATTTCCGTATCCGAAATCAGGCCACGTCTCTCCACTCCCGTGACCGCCGCGCCGATACTGACGGTAACGAAGATCGTCGACTCATTCGCAATGATCGGGCTATCGTCCACTGCGGAACGTATCCTCTCCGCGCCGTGTTCGATCTGTTCCCGCGTGCAACCGGGGAGCACGATCACGAACTCCTCTCCACCGTAGCGCCCTACCGAGTCATACCCGCGAACCGCCTGGATGATGCGTTGCGTCACCTCCTTCAGCACGAAATCCCCCGTCAGATGTCCATAGGTGTCGTTGATTTTCTTGAAGTGATCGATGTCCAGCATCAAAAGGCCCGTGGCGCTCCGGGAGCGGGCTGCGCGTTCCAACTCCCGGCGTAATGTCTCCAGAATCTCGCTCCTGTTCCAGATCCCCGTGAGCGCATCATGGGTGGCCTGAAAACGCAGTTGCTCCTGGGTGCGAATCTGTTCATCCTGCAGAGTCAGGATTCGATTGCAGGCCCGTAGACGAGCTTGCAATTCGCTTTTGTCGAAGGGTTTGGTCAGATAGTCATCCGCGCCCGCCTCGAGGCCGCTGACCAGATCCTGTTTTGCGTCTCTCGAGGTTGCTAGAAGTATGTACTGATAGGGACTTCGGTTCGATTCGCGCACCCTGCGGCACAACTCCACGCCGTTTATCGCCGGCATCATCCAATCGAGAATCAGCAATTGAGGCGGCGGATCCTGTTGGAGAATGTCCCAGGCTGTTGCGCCGTCTTCTGCCAGCGTAACCCGGTAGCCCCAGTTTTCCAGCCAGCTCTGCAGGATCCGGCGGAACATCGCATCGTCTTCCGCCACCAGCACCCGGTTGCAGGAATCGCCCGGGCGGAGAAACTCCGTCAGTTTTCCATTCGCTCCGCCGGCCATCGTCATTGGCTCGGTCCTCGCCCGCCAATCATTTCCACTCCGGCATAAGCTTCCATCGCGCCCGGCTGGCAGAAACTATCTGGCAAACCTGACACTGCTTTTTCGCGAGCCGCCACGTGAGATTCACAGACCTTCAATTAGCTTCATCGGCGCACTGTCGCGATCGCATGACAGGGCGGCAGCGTCCAGACTTTCGTACTTAAGTTGTCGTGAAATGCGGCGATTCGATTACTTCGGCGGCGTGGGCGCCACTGGATCGGGTACCGGCGCCGGCAGGGTGGTCAGCGGAACCTCTTCGACGATGTCGATTCCGGCGCTGCGCAGCAGTTCCATCACCACGCTGCGGTTCAACCGGGTGAAGTCGAATTCCACGCGCATCGTTTTCTGCTTTTCATCGAGCACAATCTTGCGAATCCCATAAACTCCGCGAGCCTTACCCAACGCGATCATGGCGGCTTCTGTCGGGTGCAGTTCGTAGCGATAGAGAACGTCGAGATTGGTCGTCATGACGCCATCATAACAACACCCATCGGCACTACAGGTGGGAAAGGTAGTTCACGATTTCGGGCGACGTCCAATCCTGCGCATTGATAAACTTCCGCCGGATCTCGCCATTGCGATCGATCACGTACGTGTCGGGAAAAACAAAAGTCCCGTACAGTGCGTTGCTATGCTGTTGGCCATCGCGAATGGTGGTGAAATTAATCCGGTGCTCGCTCAGGAACTGCCGGTACGCGTCTGCGTCCTGGTCCACCGACACCCCCAGCACCACCAGCTGCGGCATTTTCTGCTGCAGCTCGTTGAGCGAAGGAATCTCCTCGATACAGGGCGCGCACCACGTCGCCCAAAAATTGAGCACCACGACCTTGCCCCGGTAATTGCTCAGCTCTACCTTGCGGTTGCCGTCCACAACCGTAAAATTCGGGGCCAGCTTGCCGACTTGCCGCGGATGGTCCCCCCGGTCGCACCCCACCGTCATCACCACCGAGAGCAAAACCACGAACCCGCCAATCCACCTGATCACGCTTCCTATAATAATGACAACCCTCCGCACCTGGGAAACCTCTCCGAGGCCAGACCCCAATCAGATTTCGAAGGACGCGTGGAAGAGTCCCTGCAGGACTCATTTTGCGATCGGTCCTCACGCGCGCTATTTGACCCCTGAGGTACGCTCTTCAGAAGGATCATCTCGAACCGCTCCTACCGGAAAGGAAACGGAATGCGTCTCTCGGTCATCGTGCCCGCCCGCAACGAGGCCGATGTCCTGCGGCCGTGCCTCGAGTCTTTGCTCTCCCAATCGGAACCTGGCTTTGCCATCGCCGAAGATTGGGAACTGCTGCTGGTAGACGACGGCTCGACCGACGCCACACGCTCCATCGCGCTCGGCCTGCAAGGCGTGACCGTCCTCGATCCCGACCCACTCCAGCCAGGTTGGACAGGCAAAGCCAACGCCGTCTGGACCGCAGCCAGAAAATCCCAGGGAGAATGGCTCCTTTTCACCGATGCCGACACCATCCACACCCCCGGCAACCTGCAGCGAGCCCTGCACGAAGCGCAACATGCGGGGGCAGCTATGCTGTCCTACTCGCCGCGGCAGGTGGTGACCGGATTCTGGCAGCGTGCGCTCATGCCGCTGATTTTTTCCGAACTGGCCCTCGCCTATCCACCGGACAAAGTCTCAGACCCGTCCTCGCGAGTTGCCGCTGCCAACGGCCAATTTCTGATGGTTCAGCGAGAAGCCTACTTCCAGGTAGGCGGCCACTCCGCGGTCGCAGGATCCCTGCTCGAAGACGTTGACCTGGCGTTCCTTCTGAAACGCAGAAAGTTTCCCATCCGCTTCCGCTATGCCCCCGACGCTCTCAGTACCCGCATGTACCGCACCTTCGGCGCCATGATGGAGGGTTGGACAAAAAACCTCGCCCGGCTATTCGCCTTTCCCTTGATGATGGCCGGCTGGAGGGCCCTCGACCTCCTCTTACTCTTTGGCCTGCCCCTCCTGCTCTGGCATTTGTATGCCCAGCCCATCGCCCGTTACGCCCTGGCCGCCGTCTGGTTAAGAGTGCTCTGGAGGTTCTACGCCCGGGTGGCGAAATCCAACTTCTCCGCGCTCGATTGCGCCTTGTCGGCATTGGCTTTGCCCCTGTTCTGTCTCTTGCTGGCACGGAGCTGGTGGCAACACACGGTGCGCAGCCAGGTCGCATGGAAGGGCCGGGCCTACCCCACCACCAAAGCCTGAATCAAATTTTCAAGTGCCAAATAATGAATAAGATAGCCCCGTTGTCGCATCTTGTAATCAGATCTTGACCCGATATAATCGAGGCCAGGTTTCTTCATGATTCTGCTCACACGAAAAGCCGAGTTTTCTTCCTCCCACTACTACTGGTCAGACCAGTTGCCGGAGGAAGAAAATCTGCGTCTTTTCGGCAAGTGTGCGAATCGGAATGGCCATGGGCATAACTACACGCTGGAAGTGACCGTGGAGGGCAACGTGGACCCAGTCTCCGGCTTTGTGGTCGACCTGAAAGAGCTGAAAGATGTGATCCATCGCCAGGTGGTCGACGTGTACGACCACCGGCACCTGAATCTGGAAGTTCCGGAATTCAAGCACACCCTGCCGACCACCGAGAACTTGGCCATCGCGATCTGGAAGCGCCTGGAAAACCAAATCCAAGGAGCCAGGCTGCACCGCGTAAGGGTGTACGAGATGCCTGATTTGTTCGCCGACTACTACGGGGAAGCATGAGAGCTTACTTGTCGCGCCGCTATGTTCTGAGCGCCTCGCATCGCCTCTATTCCGACACGTACAGCGAGCAAAAGAACCGCGAGGTTTACGGCAAGTGCGCGAATCCCCACGGCCACGGGCATAACTACGTCGTCGAAGTAACGGTGGGCGGACAGGTAAATCCGGTGACTGGAATGGTTTGCAACCTGGTGGACCTGGATCGATGTGTGCAAAGCAGGGTGATCGACCGTTTTGACCACACCAATCTAAATTTTGATGAGCTCTTCTCCAACGAAGTGCCCACCACCGAAAATCTATGTATCGCTATTCACAACCTGCTCGCGGAGCACTTTGTTCACGCCGATCTAGAACGAGTGAGGGTGGAAGAGACGCGGAACAACTTTTTCGAATATGCAGGAAAGGGAAAGCATGGCACATCCAGCAGTCGTTCGTAAGCCCCCCGCCGGTAGGGGATTGAGCGCATATTCCACCGAGGATCTTTACGCCGAGTTGATCACCCGCTTTGGCGAAGACCCCACGCGGGATGGCCTGGTAAAGACGCCCGAGCGCACAGCCAAGGCGATGAGCTTCCTGACCAAGGGCTACCAGGAAGACGCGGAGGAAATTCTGCGCGGCGCGTTGTTCGATGTGGATTACGACGAAATGGTGATCGTGCGCGACATCGAGGTCTTCTCCCTGTGCGAGCACCACATGCTGCCTTTTTTCGGCAAGGTCCATGTCGCCTATATCCCCAAGGGAAAAGTGATTGGCCTGAGCAAGATAGCTCGCCTGGTCGAAGTGTTTGCCCGCCGCCTGCAGGTGCAGGAGCGGCTTACCCGGCAGATTGCCGACGCCATCCAGGAGGCGATCGACCCCCAGGGTGTGGGTGTCGTTATCGAGGCCCGGCACCTTTGCATGATGATGCGCGGGGTAGAGAAGCAGCACTCCTCGACCGTGACCTCCGCCATGCAGGGAGTCTTCCACCAGCAGAACACCCGCGCAGAATTTCTCTCACTGGTCCAGTCGCGCCCGCAGAACGGCTTATAGCTTTGCGGCTGGCCAAGGCAGAGTCGGGCCCAAAACTCTATGATAGAGAGTGTGAATGGGCTCTTAGTGGTCGATAAACCGGGCGGGATGACGTCTCACGACGTCGTGTCCTGCCTGCGCCGCGCAACCGGTGAGTCTGCCATCGGCCATCTGGGCACGCTCGATCCAATGGCGACCGGGGTGTTGCCGGTTTTGCTGGGGAAGTACACCCGCCTGGCCCAATTCTTCGGCCCGCTGCCCAAAACCTACACCGGATCGATCCGTTTTGGTTTCGCCACCGATACCTACGATGCCGAGGGTACTGCTGCAGCGCCCGCGGTGATGGGCATTCCTTTGCCTTCCAACCAGGCAATCCAGGCCGCGGCCGCACACTTTCGTGGCCAGGTGGAGCAGACGCCTCCGCCCTACTCAGCCAAGAAAGTGGATGGCAAGCCCGCTTACAAGTCTGCCCGGCGCGGCGAGACCGTTGCGCTCAAGCCGGTGTCGCTCCTGATTGAGGAGTTTACCGTCGGCGAACTGCAGGGCGAGTGTGCCGAATTTACCATCCGCATTTCCTCGGGAGGCTATGTGCGCTCGGTGGCCCATGACCTGGGCAAGGCGCTGGGGTGCGGTGCTCATCTGGCCCAGTTGCGCCGCGTGGCGGCTGGCCCTTTCACGCTGAGCCAGGCACTCTCGCTCGATGAACTAGCCGCGCAAGCTGCGGCTGGAACGTTGGAGCAAAGTTTGCCTCACCCCCGCACTTTGCTGCCGGAACTGCCTGCGACGACAGCCGACCTGTGGATCGCCGGCCGGCTGCGCAACGGAAATGCGGTGAATCTGCCGGAATTCTCCACCGCTCCGTTAGCTAAGGTTTTCGCTGGCCAGCGCGAACTGGTGGCGATTGTGCGCCGCGTGGCCGGAACTCTCTTTCAACCCATTGTGGTCCTGGGTTGATGCCTTTATTTCTTGAGCGCGGGCACGATCAACGGCAGCAAATTTTTAGCTACCTGGGCATTCCCTTGGTCGGTGGCGTGGATACCGTCCGCCTGCATACTGCCCGGAACGCCGTACACGTTCTTAAGCAAAAACGGCAGCATGGGCACGTGATACTTGGCCGCCAGCAGAGCATAGGTCTGGTTGAATTGCCGGATGTAGTCAGAGCCATAATTCGGGGGCAGCGTGATGCCGCCCAGCACCACCTTCGCTCCGGAATGGAGCAGGGAAGAAACGATGTGGTCGAGATTCTCCCGCGTGCTGGCGATAGGCAATCCGCGCAGCCCATCATTTCCGCCGAAAGCCACGATCACCACCACCGGTTTCAGACGCAACACCTCCGGCAGCCGGTCAACTCCATCCTTGGTGGTGTTTCCGCTGATCCCCTGGTTGATGACCTGGTACCGATACCCCGACGCGTTCAGATCTTTCTCCAGATAGTCGGGATAGCTATCGCCCGTGTCGGCGCCGTACCCGGCGGTCAAACTATCGCCGAAAGCCACGATCACCGGACGCCCGTCGGGCGCCGCAGGCGTTGTATCCGCGGAGGGCGTAGCCGCATCGGATGCACCAGGCGGAGGATTTGGCGTTTCAGGAGTCTTCGAACGGCAACCGGTCACCGTCAAACAAGCAAACAAAAGGCCAGCAATGTGTCGGCATCTCACAAGCCCACTTTAAAGCATCCAGCCCGCAACGCCTCAGTTCGGGAACCGCTCTCCATGAAACCATCGCCCTTTTCTTGGTCATCAAGAGCGAAGCCGGCGGATCAACGATGCCTCTCGGTTCGGGAACCGCTCTCCATGAAACCATCGCCTTTCCTTTGTCATCACGAGCGAAACCGATGATCAACAATGCCCTCGGTTCGACGACTGCCCTCTATCGAACCATTGCCCTTTCCTTGTTGTCATCCCGAGCGAAGCGAGGGACCTGCAGTTCTACGGACCTTTCGTGGAAACGCGGACTCCCTGCTTCAACCACCACAGGGCACCGAAATGATTGAAGTCCGCGGACTCAAAAAATCAATCCGAAACGGCAACCGGACCATCGAGATCCTCAAGCAAATAGACCTCGTCATCCCAGCCGGCCAATTCGTCGCCATCATGGGCGCCTCGGGAAGCGGCAAAAGCACCCTCCTTGGCCTTCTAGCCGGCCTCGACTCCCCCACCGAAGGAGAAGTGTTCATCGACGGCATCGAGATCAGCCGTCTGCCCGAGGACAAGCTGGCAGAAGTGCGCGGCCGCAAACTAGGCTTTGTCTTTCAATCCTTCCAACTCATCCCGACCCTCACTGCTCTGGAAAATGTCCTCCTGCCTCACGAACTCAACGGAGGAGGAAACGGCCGCGCCACAGCATCTGACTTGCTGCGCAGTGTAGGACTCGCTGATCGCATCCATCATTACCCCATCCAACTCTCGGGCGGGGAACAACAGCGCGTAGCCCTGGCCCGCGCCTTTGTCTTACACCCCCCCATCATCTTTGCGGACGAACCCACCGGCAATCTCGATTCCGAAAACGGCGCCCACGTACTCAATCTCTTACTCGAAAGAAATCGCGCCAGCGGCGCAACCCTGGTGCTGGTAACCCACGACGCCCAGGTCTCGTCCCACGCCGATCGCCGCGTCGTTCTACGCGATGGCATGATCGTCGAAGACACCATGCAAAGGGTGGACTGACATGGATATCGAGCGAAAACCCTCGCTGACCTGGACCTCCGCAGCCAAAATCGCCTGGCGCGAACTAAAAGCCTCGCGAACAAAATTCCTGTTCGTGATCATCTCTGTGGCCATCGGAGTCGCCGCGCTCACCGGAGTCCGCGGCTTCAGCGATTCCTTTCAGAAGACTCTCCTGGGAGAGGCGCGCACCATCATGGCGGCCGACCTCTCGGCGCGCATGTTTCGCCAGCCAACCCAGGAAGAAGAACAGCAACTGAACGTAATGGCTTCGCGCGGTGTCCAGCGAACCCAGATCACCGACACTGTTTCCATGGTCTCTTCGCCAGGAGATCCGGTGCCCCTGCTGGTCTCGCTCAAAGCAGTCGACCCAAACGAATATCCCTTTTACGGCACCGTCGATTTGCAGCCCGCAGGGGATCTCCGCCAGGTGCTTACCGATTCGACCGTGGTGGTCGCCGACGACCTGCTCATTCGCTTGCACACCCAGGTAGGCGCGAACCTGAAGATCGGAGAAAATACCTTCCGCATCGCAGCCATCCTGGCGCGTGAGCCGGACCGCATGAGCTCAGGCATGGGACTCGGGCCCCGCGTGATGATGACCCAGAGCGCCCTCGAAAAGAGTGGCCTGATCCAGCAGGGAAGCCGCTCCGGCGAACGCTTTCTGTTCAAGTTGCCTGCCAACAGCAACGTCACCACCGTGCGCGCCCGCCTGGAACAAATCCTGCCGGATGCGCAGGTGACCGACTTCCGCGAGAGCAACCCCGCCTTAACCGACGGCTTGAAACGTTCCACTGGACTGCTCAGCCTCATCTGCCTGGTCGCCATGGTGCTGGGCGCGATCGGCGTGGCCATGGCCATGCGCGCGCATCTGCAACAACGCGTCGAAGTGCTGGCCATCATGAAATCAATAGGCGCCCGCTCCTCAGACATCCTGCGCATCTATCTTTTCCAGACCGTGCTGCTCGGGTTAACCGGTGGATTGATCGGCGTCTGTCTTGGCCTCGGGGTGGAATGGGTTTTCCCCACGCTGTTAGGAAAATTCCTGCCTATGCGCCTGGACCTTCAACTCCCCTGGCATTCCGCGCTGGCGGGGCTCGGCACCGGTATTCTGACCACGGTACTCTTCTGCTTACCACCGCTGTTACAGATTCGCTCCGTCCGGCCAAACCTGGTGCTGCGCAGAATGGTCGAGGAGCCTAGCGCAAAACAAAGCTGGTGGATCCGCCTGCGCCAGACCAGGGCGGAATGGATCATAGCGGTGGTCATCCTGTTAGGCTTAGGCGCCATCGCTGCCGCGCTTTCCGATTCGGTTGTGGTCGGGCGCTGGTTTGCAGGAGCCTTGTGCGCGCTGCTTTTGGTCATCCTCGCCATGTCGGCGCTGACCCTGCGGGTACTGCGCGCATTTTTATCCCGCACTCGGATCCATCTGCAATCCGCCGTTCGCCATGGGCTTGCGAACCTTTACCGGCCCGGCAACCAATCGGCTGCCGTGCTGGCCGCGTTGGGCACCGGCGTCATGCTGATCCTCACCGTCTTTCTCATGCAGCACGGCGTGATCGGAGAAATGAGGCTGACCTCAGCAGGGAACCTGCCAAATATTTTCCTGGTCGATATCAGCAGTAAGGAGCTAAACGGCGTCAAGCATCTGTTGGCCCAGCAGCCGGCAGTTGAGGGGGAATTGGAAACGCTTCCCTCGGTAGCGGGCAGGATCGTTTCGATCGACGGCGCCGCGGCCGATGGCCTCAAGCTGAAGAATTACCCCAAGCGCCTGCTACAGACCGTGTCCCTCACCTGGTCGAGGACCCTGCCGGTCGGATCCAACATGTCGCAAGGATCCTGGTGGGACAGGGACGATGGCCAATCACTCGCCGTGACCGAGCATATTGCGCAGCGTCTTCAGTTGCACCTCGGTTCCAAAATTGTCTTTACCTCCAATGGAAAAACCATTCCGGCTACCGTGACCGCGATCATCCGTCACAATGGCCAGCACGTATACGCGCGCAGCGAATTCATCCTCACCCCGCGGGCTCTGTCAGATCTGCCGGTAGTCTGGTATGGCGCCGCGCATGTCGACCCGCGGCAGGTAGGCGCCGTGCAGAGGGCGCTCTTCAACGTCTATCCCACGGTGACGGTGATCAACATTGCCGACGTCATCGAGACCATCCAGGGAGTTGTGCAGCAGATCACCATCGTCGTCCGTTTCCTGGCTGGCTTCTCGATCCTTGCGGGTGCCGTCATTCTTGCGTCGAGCATCGCCAGCACCCAATTTCGCCGGGTGCGCGAGGTGGTAGTGCTCAAGACCCTGGGTGCGAAGCGCAACCACATCGCCGCCGTCTTCACCGTGGAGTTCATTGTGCTCGGCCTGCTCGCAGGCTTTGTCGGTGTGATCTTCGCCAACCTGCTCTCCCGTGTTTTGTTGCATCGGCTCGACGTAGCCTTTCACATTGAGTGGCTGGCGACGGGCATCGCGCTTGTGGGAACCGCAGTCCTGGCGATCGCAACCGGTTGGGCCGCGAGCTTCCGCATGCTTGGCCAAAAGCCACTGCAGGTCCTCCGCGAGGAGTAAGCGGGGCTGTCTGGCATCACCCAAATTAAATTTCACTTGGTCGGGGCTTAAACGCTAAACAGGCTGAGGGAAAAGCGTCTCTGCACGAAGGGCACGGGTTTAGCCGTGCCGTAAAAAGGCATTCCAACGACGGCTTCAGCCGCTGAGGTACGCTTTCCCGCGCATACGGAGCAAAAGTCACCTCTGTCCGCGGCAGGATTGACGGCGAAGGGCTAACTAGACTGTGGGCAACGGGAGGTGTCACCGAGTAGGAGTAAGGTGCGGCGCCCTGACCCGGCTGTCAAGTCCCGCCCGCGTGATATGTTATGCGCGGATAACTCACACAGGAGCTTCGCATGGCTGGACGCATCTCCCGTCGCAACTCGCTCGCCTGCATCGTTGTTTTCGCCGGTTTCGCTCTGCATACATTCGCCCAGACGGCTCCGCCTTTGCTCCTGCGCAATCCTTCCTTGAGCGCGGATAAGATTGCCTTTCTCTACGCCGACGATGTGTGGACCGTTTCCCGTGAAGGCGGGGAAGCCAGGCGGCTGACTTCCGTCAATGCAGTCGTGGACGGCCCTTATTTTTCTCCGGATGGCGCCCGCATCGCCTACTCCACCCGGCAACGCGGATTGACTGATGTGTACGTGGTGAGCGCAGAAGGTGGCGTGCCACGGCGCCTTACTTGGGAACCAACCGGCAACGCCGCAGTGGGCTGGACTGCGGATGGGAAAGACGTCCTCTTCAACTCCGGGCACGCCAGCTACAGCGACTTTCCCCGGCTGTTTCGCACCCATGCCGACGGTACAGGATCGCCCACCGTGCTCCCCTTGCCGAGCGCAATCACAGGTACATACTCCGCCGACGGAGCCAGGCTGGCCTATGTGCCCGTGGCGCAATGGGAGCCGGCCTGGAAGCACTACCGCGGCGGCCAAACCACGCCCGTCTGGCTGCTGAATACCAAGACCCTGGATCTGGAGAAGATCCCTCGCGATAATTCAAACGATAGCAACCCGGTGTGGGAAGGCGGCATGGTGTACTTCCTCTCCGACCGCAATGGTCCGGTCTCGCTATTCAGCTACGACCCCGCCAGCAAGACCGTAAAGCAAGTGGTGGAGAACCACGGCTACGATCTGAAGACCGTGAGTGCTGGGCCCGGAGCCCTGGTCTACGAGCAGTTCGGCTCGCTGCACCTTTTCGATCTGGCCACCCAGAAAGAACATACCGTACCCGTCACCATCCACGGAGACCTGCCCGCTTTGACTCCGAAGCTGACGGAGATTCCCGCCAAAGAAGTACAGAACGTCGCACTGTCTCCCACCGGGGTGCGCGTGGTGGTGGAAGCCCACGGCGACATCTTTACCTTGCCCGGGGAGAAGGGCGACATCCGCAATCTGACCAGGACGCCGGGCGCCGCCGAGCGCGATCCATCGTGGTCCCCGGACGGCAAGTCCATCGCCTACTTCAGCGACGCCTCGGGCGAGTACCAGCTTTACATCCGTGACCAGGATGGCCTGCAGCCGCCCCGCGTGATCGACCTGGGGCCTGACCCTTCTTTCTTCTACGGTCCTCGCTGGTCGCCCGACTCCAAACACATCGCCTTCTCTGACAAGCATCTGAGGCTGTGGTACGTGGATGCAGCCGGGGGCAAGCCGGTGAAAATTGACACCGGGTTACGGGGCAGTTTTGGTCCTTCCACGGAACTTTCCTGGTCGCCAGATTCGCAATGGATCGCCTACACCCGCGACCTGGAAAACCAACTGCACGCGGTCTTCTTTTATTCGCTGGCCACGCACACCTCCACCCAGATCACCGATGGCATGAGCAACGCCGGGCACCTGGTCTTCGACCCTAACGGAAAATATCTCTACTTCACGGCTTCCACCAACAACGGTCCCTCGGATGCGGGAATCGACCTTTCCTCGCTCGACCGCGCCACCACCAGCAATGCGTACGTGGTCGTGCTGGCACGCGACGGCGCTTCGCCCGTGCCGCCGGAAAGTGACGACGAGAATAAGAAGAAAGACGAAGACAAGAAAGACGCGACAAGAAGAGATAAGAAGGACGCAGACAAGGCCGCCGCCAAAGGCGACGAGAAGAAAGACGACGCCAGGAAGAAGGAAGAAGAGAAGCCCAAGCCCACGGTGATCGATCTCGCCGGAATCGGAAATCGCATCCTCTCCCTGCCCATTCCTTCGCGTAACTATGTCGGGCTCTCCGTAGGGAAGACAGGAGTGCTTTTCCTGGCGGAGGGTGAGCCGGTCGGGCGCGCCTCCTCGGAAGATGGTCCGCCGATCCGCGCCCTGTGGCGCTTCACCACGGAAAAACGACAGACCGAAGAGATCCTCAGCGGGCTGAGCAGCTACGACGTCTCCTTCAACGGCGAAAAGCTCTTCTACATCCGTGGAGACAATTGGTTTTTCGCGCCCGTTGCCGACCTCAAGCCCGGCTCTCCCGAGGCTCCGCAAGGGAAGCCCGTGAACAATGCCGGCATGATGGCCACGGTCGATCCCCGTACGGAGTGGAAGCAGATGTATCGCGAAACCTGGCACATTGAACGCGACTTCTTCTATGACCCGCATCTGCACGGGCTCGACCTGGCAAAAGTGGAAGCGAAGTACCAGCCCTACCTCGATGGCCTGGCTTCGCGCGCGGAGTTCACCTACCTCTCCAACGAGATGTTGGGATCGATTCAGGTTGGCCATATGTTCGTCCGCGGGCCGGAGTCTCCAAAAGGTGGACCGAAGCCCGGCTTGCTGGGTGCGGACTACAGCGTGGAAAACAACCGCTACAAATTTGCCAAGATCTACAACGGCCAGAACTGGACGCCGGCGCTGACCGCGCCCCTCACTCTGCCGGGCATCAACATTGTCGAAGGAGAGTATCTGCTCGCGGTGAACGGCCGCGAATTGCACGCGATCGATAACGTCGACAGCTTCTTCGATGGCACGGCCGGGAAGCAGACGGTAGTGCGCGTGGGCACCAAGCCGGACGGCAGCGACGGACGCGACGTCACCGTCATACCCGTGGACTCTGAGAAAGGCCTGCGCAACATCGACTGGATCGAGGCCAACCGCCGCAAGGTCGATCAGCTTTCAGGCGGCAAGGTGGCCTACATCTATATGCCCAACACCGCGGGAGCCGGCTACTCCAACTTCAACCGGTATTTCTTCGCGCAGCTCGATAAGCAGGCCGTATTGCTCGATGAGCGATACAACGAGGGCGGACTGATTGCGGACTACATCGTGAATGTGCTCGGCCAGAAGTTGCTCAGCGGAGCGATCGAACGCGATGGCAAGCCGGTCCACGACCCGGAGGGAGCGATCTTCGGACCCAAAGCCATGATCATCAACCAATCGGCCGGTTCGGGTGGAGACGCCATGCCTTGGTATTTCCGCAAAGCTAACCTGGGCACCCTGGTAGGCGTCCGCACCTGGGGAGGCCTGGTGGGCATCGGTGGCTACCCGACACTAATCGACGGGGGCGGGGTCACCGCGCCTCGCTATGCCATCTATGGATTGCACGGCGATTGGGAAGTGGAAGGCCACGGCATAGCGCCGGATGTTGAGGTAGAAGAGCTGCCCAAGGATGTGGCGGCCGGTCACGACGCGCAATTGGAGCGTGCGGTCGCCATCCTGCTGCAACAACTCCAGGAGCACCCCGTGCCCACGCCGCCCATCCCGCCCTATCCCAACTATCACCAGCACGACGATCTCGGGGCGAGGTGAACGGACGGCCCGAATTGACCAGCGGCACGCCTGCTCCTAAAATAGAAAAGCCGGGCGGACCAGCCGGCTTCTGATTAACCGCATTGCCCCCTCGTTCAATGGTAGGACAGCTGCCTCTGGAGCAGCATATCGGGGTTCGAATCCCTGGGGGGCAACCAATGTGCGAGTTCTCGCCCGCATTTCTCAAGGCTCCCTTGGGGTAAGCGAGGGTTGCCGGTAGCGAGATCTCTATTTCTGACGGATGACGGGTGCCCCATATCTGCCCGGTTTTGGCAGATGTGGGATTCCGCGGCTGTCCACCGTTCACTCTCTTCTGACAACAGGTCTTGATGATTGGGTCATCTACATCTTGCAGACTCAGGAGCCGGGATTCGTGGAATCCCACATCTGCCAAAACCGGGCAGATACCCCGAATTTCCTGCACGCCCTGGACACGACCGCGCGTGCGCCTTTCTCTAAGGAAAGGCGCATGAAGTTCGCGGAACCCAAGACACTTCACAGGAAATCTGGGATATGGGGCACCCATCATCCGTTACGGTACAGGCCGTGAAAAATGCGGGCACGCCAACGCCCACATAACCTGCAAGTCTCAAAAAAGATACTCGTCCTCCGCCTTCAACGCGGTAGGAAGAAAACCGAACGAAGCTGGCAGTATGTTGATCTCAAGTGGATGCATCTGGAGCTACCCAGTCGTGATTTCAATGGAGCGCGGACTCGTCGAGATACGAACTCAGCCCCACAAGCGTGAACTCTTGATTATTGTCCTCGCCACCTGTTATTGTTCGCGTTGCAACAGAGCTTTCGCCATACGCAATCCATTGAGAAAGCGTTTACAGGTCGATAGTTATATCAGGGGGTCAAATGTTGAGCGGATCGATCGATCGGCGTCGCTTTCTGGAAGGCGCAACGGCGTTAAGTCTGGTCACAAGTCTTGGTGGGAGCATTTTCCCTGCCGCAGCGCAATCCGGTTCGAATGCGCAAGCCCCAGATTCGCGTTTGCCCGACGGTACTGAATTCATCCTGTGGGAACAGCCGCTCAAATTTACCAGGACTTATTTTGTCGACAACCAACATGCGAAGGCAGACGACCACGGGCCTGGCACGCAGGCTCGCCCCTTCCGGACCATAAGCCAGGCCGCTGAAGTGCTGCAGCCTGGCGAGCGAGTCGTCATCGCCTCCGGCACGTATCGTGAGTGCGTGCGTCCCGCGCGCGGCGGCACGAGTCCGGCACAGATGATCAGTTACGAAGCCGCACCAGGAGCGAAAGTTGTCATCAAGGGGTCCGAGGTGCTCAAGGACGGATGGGTACAGGAAACGATTCCTGTAGGCTTTCCTGGATCTGCCCAGGGAGCGCCAGGCAACGGAGTTAATGCGTGGCGCTATGAATTTAAAAGCTCGATGTTCCCCGATACTTACAATCCATTTGCTCTGCCCAGTTTGATGGGGGAGTGGGTGTGGCTCGATACCAGGAACGTCGATATCGGGCCTTACGTTCGCCGCCGCGGTTTGGTGTTTGCCGACGGCAAGCCGCTCGAACCAGTGGAACAGCAGCGCGAGTTAGCAGCTGAGCATTTGCCGCCGGTACCCGATTTCACGGTGCCTCCCCAACCGCAAAATGGGTTACCGGCCCGCCGCCGGGGTGGACCGATCATGCAGGAGGTTGGCGGTTCCCCGAACGCTCGCTTCTGGGTAGACAATTCGGGAACCGCAATCCATATTCGTCTGGAATCAGGAACTCCCGCCGATCACACCATCGAAGTAACCACCCGGCAATACACCTTTGTCCCCGCGCAAAGCGGCAGCGGATTCATTCGGATCAAGGGGTTGTCTTTTGTGCACGCCGGCAACCAATACCCCTTTCCTCAATACGGCATGGTCTCGCTTGCTGGCGGTGATCATTGGATCGTCGAAGACAACACGTTTGAATGGGCGAATGGGATGGGCATCTCGATCGGCAGAGACGGCAACGCGGGTACCGCGAAGAGCGCCGGAGCTTCTGAGATCCTTCGCCGCAACACCTTCCGCTACTGTGGCATCGAGGGCATCGGCGGTATGGGAACGAGCGATACGTTGATCGAAGACAACCTCATCGAATGGTGCGGGTGGGCCGATGCCGAGCGCGGCTGGGAGGCCGCCGGAGCAAAATTCCACCGCGCGCACAACATGATGTTTCGCCGCAATGTCATCCGCCACATCCGCCATGCCAACGCCGTCTGGTTCGATAGCGGCAACGTCAACTGCAGGCTGACTCGAAACATCTTTGCCGACACGCTCACTGTGGGCGCGGCGGTCCATATGGAAATGAACCGCGGGCAGAACCAGCTCGACAACAACATCATCTGGGATGTGCGGAATGCCGAGCCGGGAACGCCTGGACAGAGGGGATGCGCGGGATCGGCCATCTTCGACAACGCGACCGACAAGCTGATCATTGCGCAGAACCTGATCGGAAAATGCGACAACTCCGGCATCTTCGCCATCACCCGTCCCGATCGAAAGGGAAGCGGAACGGCGACAGATAACAATATCTCCAACAATATTTTCGCCAAGTGCGGCAAATCGGCCATCATCTTTCTAAACACGAAAAATGAGGCAAACTGGAACCTTTACGTTGATATGCCGAAAGACTTTCAGGGATTCTATGAGGGCGATGCGAAACAGTACCTGGATCTTGCAGCATGGCGTGAAGCGCACGGTTGGGATAAGAACTCTGTTGTAGCCGATGCGCAGATTGACTTCGATCCCGACACCCTGCAGCTGAAGATTTCGATGAGCGAGCCTTTCCCCAAGGCTCCAGCCGTCAATCAGATCGAGGTCGACATTCTTGGAAAGCTCACGAGTGGCGCAAGAGTTCCTGGCCCATTGGCGGATCCGGGGGCCAGGACTACCTGGCAGATCGATCCGCGCAACGCATAGTGCTGATCAGAACCGTCGAGAATGGGAACTCTTTTCGCTTCTTCTTCTTGGGACCGGTTGTCGTCGAGATCCTGATTGCAGTCTGCTTAATCGCAGCCATCACGAAAGCTCGGAAAGACGTCGTTGCTCCGTGAGTAAACGCAGAAATAAAAACTCCGGATACCGCCGCACGGCCCAAAGAAAAAAGCCTGCCACCAACAACGGCGGCAGGCTTCCGGTACGGCCTTTACTTAAAAACTGAAGCGGCCCGATAACTGTAACAGCCTCGGATTGTTAAACTGCTGAGTGATCCATCCGAATTGTGAATTGCCACGCTGGGTGTTGGGTGCGCCAAATTGCACCCGGTTGAACAGGTTGAACGCTTCCACCCTTAAATTGAGCGTCATGTTTTCATGGATGGGAACGTCCTTGAACAGCGACATATCCCAGTTGTCGATCCCCGGCGTGCGCAGAGTGTTGTCATTGCGCGGTTCATTACCGTAGGTGAAGTTTGCCGGCTGGGTGAAGCAGGACGTGTTGAAGTAAGGCTTAGCCGGTGCCGCTCCCCCCAGCCGGCTGCTGATCGAACCGCCATAGGCCTTCGCGCACCCCGCAGTCACGTTTGGTCTTTCCGTTCCTTGAAACGCATACGACCCAATAAAGTTCGTGCTTTCAGACAGCGGCAGCGGAAAACCCTTCTGGAAAGTCGTGATGCCCTCCACGCCCCAGTGGCCGATCAAACTATTGGTCACTCCGCCGACATTGGCCAAAAATCGCTGACCGCGTCCAACGGGCAATTCATACACATAGCTGGCCACCAGGCGCTGGCGGGCGTCGAAGCTGGAGAGCGAGTATTCTCCCCGGGGATTGTTATAGTCCTGCCACGAGCCGGTGGAGAGTCCGACAATACCATCCAGCCAACTGGTGAGATTTTCGGCGTTGGTCAGCAGCCTGGAATAGGTATAACCTCCGAGGAATGTTCCGCCGTTGGGCAGATGTTTCTGCACCTTCAGCTCGAACGCTTCGTAATTGCTGATCCCGCTGTAGCTGCCGCTATTTCCCAGGCCGCCGTACTCGGGAAATGGCAGCAGGAGCTGGTTCTGGGTAACCGTCGGACTCTGCAGCGCTCCCTGAGAGATTTTCCCATAAAACGGATTAGTCACCTGCGTGGTCAGGAAACAGCTTCCCAGGTTGCCGCTTGCGCAATTGGTATCGGCGGCTCCCTTGGCGATCACATTGTCGGGCAGTGTGTTCAGCTGCAATACGATCGGGAGGTGAACCCCGCTCAGCCCGGAGTAGCTGGCCGTCACAGCGATGTCTCCCGGGAACTGGTGCTCGACCGATACATTCCACTGGAAGGTTTCCCCGCTAGGCTGATCGGCGGTGATGGCCTGGGGACTGCCGCCTAGCAGAACTTGCTGGTAGCTTGGATCCCGGTGTGGGGGCAACGCAAAGGGGGTCGGAAAAGGATTGTCTAACGTGTTGGCCGGCGTCTGCTGCCCGTCGCGCGAATTCACCAATGGGTTAGAGATGAAGTTGATGCCTGCCTGCAACGGTTCACTGTAAAACGCCAGCCCGACAGGAGTGACGTACCTGCCCCAGGCTGCGCGCAGCACCGTCTTATCCGTCAGGCGGTAGGCGAGTCCGAGGCGCGGCTCAAAGTCAGTCCAGACTTCGTTGGTGGCGCCGGATGACGGATGCTGCGGCGTATTGACCAGGTCGAAAGCCCCTGGAGCGTTGACGATCGGGTTAGCTTCCTTCGGGTTGAAGACATCTTCCCAGCCATGCCCTGCGAGGAAGGTGCCTGGAAGCTCCCACCGCAGCCCCAGTGAGAGTGTCAGTTTTTTGGATACCTGCCAGGTGTCCTGTCCGAAGTAGCCCTGGTAGTACAGCCTTTGGTACACCGGGGGTGAGATCTGCAACACTGAGCTGTTGGCTACATATCCCAATTCAAGGGACGCCAGCCCGTTCCCGGTCGAGCCGGGGTTGGCGGCACTGCTACCGGTAAACACATTGTCGAAGTTGAAATTTCCGCCGGGTTGGTTGTTCTGGAAGTAATTCATATCCCACCGTCGCACGTCCAGACCGACTTTGAACGTGTGCCGGCCCCAGATTTTCTGGTACGTCGAGGCGATTCCGTAGTTGTTGTTCGTCGAGAGAATGTAGCCGGACAGGCCTTGGTAGTAGCTGATGGGCCCGTTGGTGTTGATGGCGGGAACAGAAGTCGATTTTGGCAGGCCATTGAGGCTGCCAAAGTTCATATAAGACGGCCATCCGAAGGCCTGGCTTTCATCGAGCCCCAGATTCGTCGGAATCCGGGTGTAGTCCCACCGCAAATACGAAAGGTGCACATCTATGACGGACGTAGGATTCAGGACATAGGTGTCTCCGAGGATGGCCTGATGGGTCGTGAAAGCCTCAGGGGCGAGTGCCTGGTAGTACAGATTGTTGTCGGGTTCAAATGGTTTGGGGTCGATGTTCATCGACTTCCACCAGGTATAGCGCTCAAACAGGGTGTGCTTCGAAGTCAGGTTCTGATCGCCGCGAATGGTGAACTGGTCATTGTTGCCGCCGGCGGTGCTCAGGCTGAAGAAATTGTTCACCGGGCCCTGGTCTGTCATCGTACCCGCCACGTTTGGTTTGCCGTAGATGGGATAGGCGAGCAGGTTTTTTGCAACCGTGCTGAACCGGCCCGGCGGAATCACGTTGGGTACCCCGTTGTACGAGAACTGCTGCCGCGTGGGTGCAGCTCCGGATACCTGCTGCGGCGTGCAGGGCGCGTTGCCGTTGGCGCCGCAGGTGGTAAGGGGATCGTAAATGGGGGCCTTGATAGCGGAAAAATCGCCCGTCAACTCCGCCGCTGTGGGAAGCGTTGCCAGAATCGGCTGGCCGTTGGTTTGCCGGTAGCCCTGGTAGTCAGCGAAGAAGAAGTATTTATTTTTCTTGATCGGTCCGCCCACGTTGGCGCCGAACTGATTTTGGTGCCACGACTGCCGTCCTGTGCCCTCGCGTTTGGCAAAGAAGTTATTGGCGTCGAGCACGGTATTGCGCAGGTACTCGAAAGCCGTACCGTGGAATGCGTTGGTGCCCGACTTCGTGCTCATATTGATCACGCCGCCGTTGTAATTGCCGAATTCCGCCGTGTTGTTGTGGGTCTGGGCGTTGAATTCCTGGATGGAATCCTGATCCATCACCAGTTGGACAGAATTGCCGTACAACGTGTTCACCGACGCGCCATCGACCAGCACCGCGGACTGATTGGAGTTGCCGCCGTCGATCTGGTAGTTGCCGGCTGCGAATACGTTTTGACCGCTCAGGTTGGTAGAAGCGCCACCCTGCGGCACCACACCGGGCACCAGGGCCACCAGGTTCAGGACGTTCCGCCCATTGAGCGGAAGGGTTTGCACCGCCCTGCCTTCCACCACCGTGCCCAGCGACGCGCTGTCGGTTTGCATAATCGGCGGAGCTGAATTCACCACCACCTGCTGGTTCTGCTCGCCGATCACCATCTGCACGTTGACCCGTGCCTCCTGAGCGACGGAGACGTCAATCGGGTTGCGCACAAACTGCTTGAAACCCGGCGCATCGACTTGGACCTTGTAATCGCCGCGCGGCAGCGAGAGAACCTGATAGTTTCCCTGGCCGTCGGTCGCGGCAGTCCGCGTTTCGCCCGTACCCAGATTGGTGACCGTCACCGAGGCCCCTGGCAGCACTGCGTCGCCCGGGTCCGTTACCGTTCCGATGATTGAGCCGAAAATGTTTTGTGCACGGGCTGAAATAGCCAGACAAGCGAACGCCATGGTTACGAGCGCGATCCTGCGGCACGAAGCTGATATTTGCATCTGCCCACCTCCCATATGTACGGCAATGCGGGGAAACGTTTTCTGATTTATCTTGCTTGTTATGCAATTAAAATTGCACGGCGCCCAAGCTATCACGTCGAAAGAAGCGATGTCAAAAAAACGCTTTCTGATGAACCGATAAGACCCATGTCGGACCCCTCGGTTGAGACAGAGAAAATAGTGACAGTTGCAGTTGGATTCCGGTCTCGCAGCGCAGGTCGCGAAACTCTGGCCACACCGAGAGTGTCAAGCCAACCATATTTGACTCTCTTCGGCTTTTGACGACACAACCCATGGCTCGCAAACCCGGGTTCCGTTGCGGTTGTTTCACAAACTACAACCCCTCACCAAAATTCGGCGGCAATGACGTGGGGGTGCCCGGCTCGTCCTCCGATGACCTCGGTCTCCACCACGGCTTCCATATTCATGTTCCGCCAATTGCGAGGCGCATTGCGCGCAAGTTGCGTCATGTAAGGAGCAGAGCTTACAAATTTGCTGGCACTTTCGGTGCCACCGGAACCCAGCCCTGCGATCACCATCACCTCGCCGTCCGTCATCGTTGCGTGAAAGCGCGCGATGATGGCATAGTCATGCGTCATCGCGCTGATCGGTTGATGAAAGTCGACTGTCCAGGGCGATCCCGCCTGATTCTGGCGGTCCACAATCTGCAGAATCTGCGCGCTATCGCCATCCCCTCCGTCTCCCGCTGATCTCAGCCAGAACCGAAGCGGCCGCAAAACACGAAGGCTCCATGGATTATTGAATCCTCCCACCATGATCGTGGGGCCCTTGCGGAGATCCGATAAAAAAGTAGAGCTGACGGCAGTGATCTGATAAAGGTGATGATGCGCATCGAGTACGTTGGTAAGGTGAGCCATCGCAATGGCGTCCGCAAGCTCCAGCTCGCTGGCGGGGCTGTGCTCGTATACGCTGCGCGTTGGTGAGTTTTCGAGTTGTGCAACGGAAGGCTGACCCACGACCACCAGAACCGGAGCCGGAGAATTCAGTAGCGGATACCACAGCTGGCTTCGTTGATCTCTGGCTTGCCAGAAAAATCCGAAGAGCACCAGTGCCCCGGCTAACAGGGCCACCGTGATGAAAACCAGGGTCGAAATTCGCCAGGGAATCTTCCCCCTCGGACCGTCAAACCGCCTCGTCGCATCCTCGGACACAGGGAGTGCTTCTTCTGGAACCTCGTCCGGGGGCGCCTTGACTACTGCTGCGCTGCGGGGGATCGGGTAGAACTCCGGCACATACGACCCGAGACGAAGATCGATGTGGATCTCCGCTGCGGTGCCATCCTCGTGGTAGAACTGCGCAATCCGCTTACGAATTTCTCCTGCAGTCACGCGCACAATCGGATCTGCATTCGCGTCGTAGTCCGGCGGACGGTGGAATACCGCCATCCCCAGGACCCGCTCTTTTAAGGAGTCTGCGTTGCCCGCCAGCGTCTCCCGAACGATGTACTCCAGGAGTGCTGGGTAGCGCTTGCTGTTGCAAAAATGACGGCTGCTGAGCAGTCGCTCCATCTCCCGCAATACTGCGGCGCGCTCCTCTTCCGTGCTCGGCGTCCAGGGTACTTCTGCGCGTACAGTAGCGTGCATTCCAAACTCTCTCCAGCTGCGTACGACATAGTAGAACCGCTGTGATCGTACTGTCACTGTAAGAATTCGGACGTATCATACTCCCCCTTGTTCCAGTAAACGTCTTCCGGAAACCTGGAGCCGGCTTCGGCCGAACCCTCGCAGCTTCTCACCTGCGCCTGGGGCTAATCCCTTGTCAGCCAACAACATGCATCCGGAATGCTGGTTCCCCAAAGTCCTGGCGAAGCCGCCGCCCACTAGAAATTCCACGGGCGCTCGATTTTGGGCGTTCTTAACGGTATGGTACTTGCCGCTTCTTCTGCAGGGGAATAAGGTGCTCCCGAATTTCGCAGTGAGTCGCGCCTTGGCTTGGGCTATTTGTGTGTTTCGCTCAACCACGCGGAAGAAAGCCCCTGGAATTGGAACTTGGGCCAGACCTACAGGCGGGTCCACACAGCATAAAGCCTGCTGCTTTTTGAACGACGTTTACGGAGGTCATGATGAATCGTTTTGAGACAGGATCACCCACCCTGGTGATGCGCGCTGGATCCCTGCTGCGATCCTTCGGCGTATTGGTATCGATCTTGACACTGAGCCTTACCACCTTCGCTCAGGTAGAACGCGGAAGCATTACCGGCACAGTTACGGACTCAAAGGGTGCGGCCATTCCGGATGCAACCGTCCGCGTGGTGGAGGAAAGCACCAACCAGACTGTCAGCATGCAAACCGATAGCGCCGGCGAGTATAAGGCTGGCAACCTTACCCCCGGTTCCTATACCGTTGAGGTCGAGAAGGCTGGCTTTGCCTCCCAGGTCAACAAAGGCTTCATTATTCAGGTTTTTCAAACCGCAAGGCTCGATGTCGCCCTGAACGTCGGAACGGTTAGTGAGTCCGTTCAAGTGACCAGCGCCCTCCCTCTGCTGCAAAGCGAAAATGCTTCTGTAGGCCAGGTGATCTCCACTCGAGCCATCAATGAATTGCCCTTGAACGGCAGGAATATGGCGCAACTGGCTATCATCGCGCCTGGCGTCACCGGCCTCAACTACGCACAAACTGGCACCATCGCTTCCGGGGTCCGGCCGGACGAACTTCGTCCCGGCGGCACCACCATTGTGGCCAACGGTGCCCGCGATAACGCCAACAAAGTCTTGCTCGATGGCATTGACAACACTGAATTGATCGCCGGAACCTTTATCGTTCGTCCCAGTGTCGACGGTATGCAGGAGTTCGCCGTGCTCACCAGCAACGTCGGGGCACAATTTGATCGGGGAATGGGCGCTATCGTCGTTACCAGCACGCGTGCCGGGTCGAATGAGTGGCACGGTTCGGCGTATGAATTTCTACGCAACTCCTACGTCGACTCCAAGAACTTCTTTGTCCGGCCAGGGGCGCCCAACCCGGCGTACCGGCTCAACGATTTTGGGGGCAGACTGGGCGGACCGATTCTGCACAACAAAACCTTCTTCTTTGTGAACTATGAAGGCTACTTCGAACGCGCCGCATCCACGTTGATCACCAGTGTGCCCACGGTCGCCGAACGCCAGGGAAACTTTTCCGGGGTTACTAAAATTTATGATCCCCTGACCACCGCCCCGTCCGGGTCAACCTACACCCGCACCCAGTTCGTCAACAATACGATTCCTGCGTCTCGATTCGATCCCATCGCCTACCAGTTGGTGAACGCCTATCCTGCTCCGCAAACAACCGCGGTTTCTAATAACTACACCTCGTACCCGCTTAAGGTAAGCGACGACAATCGCGGAGACGTCCGCATCGATCACCAGATTACGGCCAGCCAGAGCGTCTTCGGCCGGTACTCGATTGACGACACGCAGATTGACGTTCCAAATACCTACAACGGCGTCATCGGTGGCAGCGAGAACTCATTCTCCGGCCACCAGGCGGACCGCGGCCAGCAAGGTGTGCTGGCTTACAACAAGGTGATTACTCCCAGCATTGTCGGGGAATACCGCTTTGGCTTCAATCGATACACCAGCTTTCTCATCGGTCCCGTCCTGACCTTTCCTGTCTTTTCGCAGATTCCCGGCGGGGGTCCGAACCCGGGCTATCAACCAGTTGCTGCCGCGGCCCGGGGCAACTCGGCTCCGATTATCAGTCCGTCCGGTTTTGGAGGTTTGGGGAGTTCCCGCGGCGAGCCACAGATCCGCCGTGAGCACACCATAGAAAACGTCGGCAACGTGAATTGGCTGAAGGGAAAACACAGCTTCAAGTTTGGCGTCGATGTCATCAATCACATGATCAGCGAGTCCGACACGCCCCCATCGCAAAGCGCTTTTGGCCGCTTTAATTTCGATGGCAATTTCACCAACAACCCGGCCTCGCCTACCGGCACCGGCAATGCCATCGCTTCCATGCTCCTGGGCTATCCCACCCAAACCGCGAAGGACTACTTCATTCCCGGCACCGCCCACGTGCTTTCCACCGAATTCAACTACTATGCCCTGGACGATTGGCGCATCAGCCGCAAACTGACTCTCAACCTCGGTCTGCACTACGAAATCGACACGCCGTATCATGAAGCCCATAACTTCTGGGTCAACTTCAACCAGGCAACTTCGGCCGTCGAAATCGCGGGTCAGAATGGAGTGCCAAAGGCCGCCGGGTGGAACACCGACTACGGCTCCGTCGGGCCTCGCGTTGGATTTGCCTACAGCTTTGACGAGAAGACTGTGATCCGTGCCGGCTATGGTGTCTTTTTCGATCCACAAACCCAGGCCGGGACAACCATCCGCCAGCAAAGACAGTGGCCGTTCGACCTGATCTACATCATTACTCCGGGCAGCCTCTTTCCCCAGAACACGGTCTCACAGGGTTTCGTGTCGATCGGGGACATTCCGCCCAGCGTACTCAACAACCCCTACGGCACACTCAAAGGCATTGCGCCCAATTTCAAGAACGCATCTGCCCAGCAATACAACCTGAGTGTGCAACGGCAGTTGACCGGGCGTTCGACCTTAACCGTCAGCTACGTCGGTTCCGATGGCCGCCATCTATCCTGGACAAATCCCATCGATCAGCCCTCTCCCGGGCCAGGCAATATTCAGGCACGACGGCCCTACAACACGTTGTATCCCAACGTGACCGCGATCTCCTTCCTGGAATCGGTGGGCACGTCTAACTACAACTCACTCCAGGCCAGCTTTCAACAGCGGCTTACCGATGGCTTTTTTCTCACCGCCAACTACGTATGGTCGCATGCTTTTGACAACGCTTCCTTCGATGGAGGCGCGGACGGATCCGGTACCTCAGGATCCCACCAACCGAAATGCCGATTGGGCCAGCTCAGACAGCGACATCCACAACCGCGTGACTCTCTATGGAACCTACGAGCTCCCATTCGGACCTGGGAAGGCTTACCTCAGCGGCAACTCCTTCTTGAATCGCTTTCTCCTCGGAGGATGGCAGGTGAACGGAATTTTTACCGGCCAATCCGGTTTGCCCTTCACCGTCACCACCAGCGGCACAGCGACCAATACCGGCGCATCCGCCAGCCGCGCGAATGTGGTTCCCGGCGCGGCTAAATACCCGGCAAACAAGAGCGTGAGTCAGTGGTTCAATCCGGCCGCCTTCTCCGTCCCTACAGCCTACAATTGGGGCAATGCCGGAAGGAATATCCTGCGTGGCCCCGATGAAGTCAATGTGGATTCTTCCGCGGAAAAAAAGTTTCCCATCACCGAACGAACCAACCTGCTCTTTCGCTTCGAAATGTTTAACATGTTCAATCATCCCCAGTTCCAGATCCCCGCCGCCGTCATCGCCCAGGGGGGTGTAGGATCGATCACCAGCACGTCGAATACAGCACGGCAACTGCAAGGAATGCTCAGGTTGACGTTCTGAGAAGAACGCCAGCCTGAAAGTTTCAATTGATAGCCACGAGGCCACTCCATGAGTCGAGTTTTGGCACGAAGGAAATCCCTGCTGCTTTTTGATCCTCCTGCAGCCGCCGATACCATTGCCACTGGCCCGGATCCGGTGTCTGAGATACGCGCCTTCCAGATGGGATCTCCCGGACCAGGCAATGGCCAGGTAATTCTTAAGGTCCGCACCCAATCGGGTCTGGTGGGCTATGGGGAGTGCAATTCGCTTTCCCCGTTCGAACTCAAAGCCACCAGCCAGGTGGTGGTCGGGCGTGCCCCTTCGGCTTACGAGGCTTTGAACACTCTGGCGCCTCCCGCAGTACGCGGAGGCCTGAACATCGCCTTGCTCGACATTCTGGGCAAGGCTACCAAGGCCCCGATCTACCGCGTGCTCGGCGGTCCCACCCGTAACAAGGCGCGCGCGATCATTCGCCTCACGGGATCCTCCGACGATGCCTTGCAACGTGACCTGGAGAAGCAGACCACCGCGGGTTTCGCGGCGTTTCTGATCCCCGTTCCGCTGCCTACGGCACGCAACCAGGGGAGCGAGTTCGTGCGCGTAGCTGCCACGCGCCTCAAGACAATGCGTGCCGCCGCTCCAGCCGCCGACTTCGCCCTGGAGGCGCACGCCCAACTCACTCCCGCGGATGCGGCTACGCTCGCCGCCGAAGTCGAGGGCATGCATCCGCTCTGGTTCGACGAACCCTGTCCCGTCTCCAATATGGAAACCATTCGCAAAATCTCCGAAGAGACCGTCGTCCCCCTGGGCTTTGGCCGAACCATCTCCGATCCTGGAACCTTTCAGGATCTGCTGCGCCAGGGTCTGGTGGATTTACTACGGCCAGATCTCCTCGTCCACGGCATCAGCGGGGTTCGTCGCCTCTCCGCCATGGCCGAGACTTACTACGTAGCGGTTGCCCCGTGGCATGAAGGCGGCGCGATTGCCCATGCCGCAGCTCTGCACGCTGCCGCAAGCATGCCCAACTTCTTCATAGCGCAGGCTCCCCTCTGGGGTGACGGAGCGGTGCCCAAAGACGGGTTCTTTCCTTTGCCTACCGGCCCCGGACTAGGCATCGAAGTCGACGAAAGAACATTCGAAGGGAAGCAAATCGCGTGAATCGAAGAAAATTTCTTGGCGCCGCAGCAGTCATGGCAGCCGCTGTACCCGGCGCTCGCATAGGAGCCTCGGTGACCCGCTCCCAGCTGATCGATTCCTGTGGATGCGATCCTTTCGTCGCTCAAGCGAGAGACGCGTCCTATGCCTTCGATCCCAACGGTCAAACCCGCGCGAGTGATGCGTTTCGCGACCTCAGCTCCGGCATTAAGATCACCAACCTCAAAGTCTTTGGTGTCTCTCTTACGCCTAACTCCGACCGGCCTTATGTCTTTGTCAAGATCGAGACCAACCAGCCGGGGTTGATAGGCTGGGGTGAGGCCACGCTTGAGGGCAAGGGTGGCTCTGCCATGGCGTGCGTCGAAGACTTTCGCGACTTTCTGGTCGGCAACGATCCCATGCAGGTCGAGCATCTTTGGCAGTCCATGTATGTGCACACGTTCTATCGTGCCGGCCCGCTGATTGGCTCCGCCATGTCGGGCATCGACCAGGCCTTGTGGGATATTCGCGGCAAAGCCTTGAATGTCCCGGTCTATCAACTCCTCGGCGGCCCTTACGACCAACGCGGCATACGCGGCTACTATCACGTGGAGAACATACGCACCGCGGAAGACCTGGCCCACCTGCGCGAAACCGCCCTCCGCGATGGAGTGTCCTGTCTCAAGATCGGGTTGCCCGATCACGACTACGAATGGATTGAAACCAACGTAAAGATCGATCGCGCGGTCAAACATATGCAGCGCGTGCGTGAAGGTCTCGGCGACTCCATCGATATCGCCGTGGATTTCCATGCCAAGATGGGGCCTGCCGTGGCTTCGATCATGATCAAGGAGGTGGAGCCTCTGCATCTCCTCTTTGTGGAGGAGCCTTGCCCGCCGGAGAATCCTGCGGCCATGGCGCGTATCGCCGCCCATTCGACCACGCCCATCGCCACCGGCGAGCGTCTCGTAGCCAACTACGGCTGCCGTGAGCTCATCGAGATGGGAGCGGTCGACATTCTGCAAACCGACATCAATCACGTGGGCGGCATCTCCGCCCTCTGGAAGGTCGCCGCGATGGCCAACATCTCGAACATATCCATGGCTCCGCACGCCTGTGAAGGACCCATCGGTGGTCTGTCCACCTTGCATGTCGATTCTGCGATGCCCAATTTTCTGGTTCAGGAAATCTGCAGCTTCGTGAAGCCCGGAGAAAAGGAAAAGATCTGGGCCGAATGGTTTGGCTTTCCCGCCATGCGAATGATGGATGGCCGCGTTCCCTTACCAACCAAGCCCGGCTTGGGCTTCGAGCTGAGCGAAGCTTCTTTAAGCAAGTATCCTTTTGGCGGCACCAAGCCAATGGAGTTTGTCTGGCACAAGGATGGCTCCGTAGCGGCTCTGTAGTTTCGACACAGTGGGGACGAGATCGTATGAATCGAAGAAAATTTCTCGGAGGAGCGGCGGCACTGGCCGCGGCAACCCCCGCCGCTCGGATTTCCGCTGCAGTATCCTCTGCTCATCCCGCGGACATCTGTGGGTGTGAGCCCATGCTCGCTCAGTCTCCCTCAGCTGGGGAACAGGCTGCGCGCGCCGATGCATTTCGTGACCTCAATTCCGGTTTGAAAGTCACCAACCTCAAGGTATTTGGCGTTTCGTTGACCCCCGATTCCGACCGGCCCTACGTTTTCGTCAAGCTCGAGACCAACCAGGGATTGGTGGGGTGGGGAGAAGGCACTCTGGAAGGCAAGGCTCAGGCGGCAATGTCTTGCATTGAGGACTTCCGCGACTTTGTCATCGGCAAGGATCCCATGCAGGTCGAGCATCATTGGCAGTCGATGTATGTCCACAGTTTCTACCGCGCCGGGCCCGTGATGGGCTCGGCCATCTCAGGCATTGATCAGGCGCTCTGGGATCTTCGCGGCAAAGCCTTAGGTGTCCCCGTGTACCAGCTTCTTGGCGGCCCGAATAATAAAGATGGGGTGCGCGGCTACTATCACGCGGAGAATGCAAGGACGGACGAGCAGCTGGCAAAATTGCGCGAAACCGCTCTGCAGGAAGGCGTCTCCTGCTTCAAGATCGGTCTGCCTGACCAGGAATACGAATGGATCGAGACTCATGCCAAGATCGATCGCGCCGTAAAGCACATGCAGCGCATGCGTGAAAAGCTTGGTGACTCCATAGATATTGCCGTCGATTTCCACGCCAAGACGAGTCCCAGCGTAGCCTCCATCATTGTCAAAGAAGTGGAACCTTTGCGGTTGCTGTTCGTCGAAGAGCCTTGCCCGCCGGAGAATGTGCAGGCCATGGGCCGTGTTGCCGGCCGTTCGACCACACCGATTGCCACCGGCGAGCGCCTCGTCGCGGCCTATGGCTGTCGCGAGCTAATTGAGATGGGCATTGTTGACATTCTGCAGACCGACATCAATCATGTCGGCGGCGTGACTGGGCTGTATAAGGTTGCAGCGATGGCAAACATCTCGAATGTCTCCATGGCGCCTCATGCGTGTGAGGGGCCGATTGGCGGTCTGGCCACGCTGCATGTCGATTCGTCCATGCCCAATTTTCTGATCCAGGAAATCTGCAGCTTCGTGCAACCCGGCGACAAAGAACGCATATGGGAAGAGTGGTTCGGTTTTCCGGCGATGCGCATGGTCAATGGCCGCTTTCCTCTACCCTCGAAACCCGGCCTGGGCTTCGAGCTGAGCGAAGCTTCATTGAGCAAGTTTCCTTTTGGGGGGTCCAGACCCATGGCGCGTGTTTTCCACCCGGATGGTTCCGTCGGGGAATGGTAAGCACGAGAAGACTCGAACTTCTGACCGAGATACTCGGACGGGGCGCCGGCATCAATTCCCCCGATATCGACGCGGGTTTCTACGTGCCTTCGCTGATCGAAGGTTTTCACAACGACTTGTCCGCATAGGCTACGTTTCGTCCGTCCCACGACACCGGGACGGAAGGCCGCGTGGCAGCGCCTTACCGGTCGTGCTCCTTGTCGACCACTGTCGCCGACAACGGGACCATTTGGGGTGACCCCGCGCCGCTGTAGCCGATATGGATCGTCCCCGTGGCTACCCCGGCCTTGTCCGCATCCAAAAATACTTTGACCCGGCAACTCGCTCCCGCGGCCAGCGTTTCCCGGCACTTGTTTTCCAGGTTGAAATGGTTAGGTCCGGATTGGTTCCCGCCCTCGAGCGTGACATTCAGATTAGTAATTGTGGTCATTCCACCATTCGACAGCATCAATACTTTCGCGGCGCGCTCGTCCCGGCAGACCTCCCCAAATTGCAACCGCGATGGTGAGGCCGTCAGTGTGGGCGCGGATCCACCCGGCCCTCCCGTCGCTGTCACCCAGAAAGGATAGGCGGCAATACGGCTGATCAAAGGACTGGAAATTCGCACCGTGTCCTGGCCATCCGTGGCATAAGCGTAGAGAGTGTGCGGTCCGGGCGCCAGGGTCGGCAGCGTCCCGGTGTAGCTCCCGCCTGACGTCGCCGTGGCTGCGCTCCACGCTCCCTCCCACGTATCTGCCTGGAAGTACAACCCGTTCGCGGGCAGCGCGTTGGGGGTGAAGGTGCTGGTGACGGTAAAGTTGAATTGTGGCGCGGCTTGGCTGCTCTGCTGCCCGGCCAGCGGACGAATCGTCGTAACCAGAGGAATCTTTTGCAGCGCTTGCACCACAACGACGGTCACGCCCCCGCCGGCTTGGTTCGACACATAGGCCTTGTGCGTCACCGGGCTAACGGCCACGGAAAATGGCTGGTTGCCCGCGCTCACTCTTTCCGCCTGAAGCGTCGTTCCATCGATCACCGTGACATAGTTCACACCGTTGTTGGCCACGTAAATGGTGTTGGTCGCCGGGTCGACGGCTACCCCGTTTGGATTGGAGAGCTGTCCGGTCGGCACCGTGGAAGAGACAGTGTTCGTGCCTCCATCGATGACCGATACACTGGCTCCGGCAAAATTTGCAACATAAACGGTATTCGTAATCGGGTTCACCGCGACAGAAATGGGCTCCGCCCCCGTCGCCACGGTGGCAGTGACCGTGTTGGTCGCCCCATCGATCACGGTCAAATTGTTGCTGAATTCATTGGCCACATAAATCGTGTTCGTGAGCGCGTTCACCTGCATGGCCAAGGGGCCGCTGCCCACAGGCACGCTGGTAACCACGGTGTCCGTCGTCCCATTGATCACGGTCACGGAACATTGCGCGAAATTGGCAATATCGACGCAATTCGCCATGTAGACCGTGTTCGTGGCATGGTTGATAGCAGCAGAAACGTAAAAGCTATTCGCCGCCAGTTTCCTGGTCGAGTTGTTATTCCCTGCGTTGATGATCGTCACATCCCCGTAGCCGAATAGTGAGCCTGAGTCTGCGACATAAACTTTGTTGGTCAGCGGATTCACCACCAGGGCTGTAGGGCCCGGGCCGGTAGGCACGGTCGTCGTCGCGTTGTTGTTCGCCGCGGCAATCGCCGTTACGCTGTTTCCCACAGCGTTTGCCACGTACACCATATTGGTCAGGGGGTTGGTCGCAATCGCGATCGGGTTGGAACCGGTGCCTACGGTTGTGGTGGCATTGGTTGTCCCGTTGATGACTGTCACATCGCTCGCTCCTGCATTCGCCACATAGGTCGTGTTGGTTACCGGATTGATGGCGACGGCCTGCGGGGCATCGCCTGCTGGGACGTTGGTACCGCTGGGGCTGGTCACGCGAAATACGTCCACCGTCGAGCCGTCGTTATTCGCTACATAAATCTTGTTGGTCAGCGGGTTCAGCGCAATCGGACCCAGGTGGGCAAATCCACCAGGCGCCGGCAGGTTCTTCACTGCCTTGGTGACCCCATCGATCTCCGTCAATTCACCGCTGAAGTTCCCCGTAACATAAATCTTGTTGGTCACCGTATTCACCAGAATGGGGCCGGTAACAGTTGGTACCGGCACCGAAGAGCTCAACGGGAATTCACCGGAAAAATCCAGGATCGTTACACTTCCAGTATTCTCTGAAATGTAGACCTTGTTCGTAACCGGGTTGATCGCCATGTAGCCGGGCGTATCGATACCGAGCTTTTCATACTTGGTGTAACTATCGGTCGCGCCGTCAATCACGGTGAGGCCGGGGGCATCCAAAATACCCAGCGTCACCACGAAAATGGTGTCGGTCAACGGATTCACTGCAATGCCCTCGGGTCCAGTCCCGGTCGGTATGGTGTCGACCAGCTGGTCGGTGTTTCCGTCAATCACGGAAACCGAGTTGCCATCCGGTGAAGCGATCAGCTGGTTTACCACGTAAATTCTGTTCGTCCGCTCGTTCACCGCGATCAGCCCAGGCTCCCCGCCCACGTTTACGGTTGCGGTCGGCGTATCACTGGTGCCGTCGATCACGGTGACCGTGAAGCTGTCCTTGTTCACCACGTAGATCTTGTTCGTTGAAGGATTCACCCCGACCGCCGATGGCGATGAGCCCACGGGCACGGTCTTGATCACCCCCGAGGTCGCTCCGTCAATCACTGACACCGTGTCGTCGGGTTGGTTGGCCACATAGATCTTGTTCGTCACCGGGTTGACCGCGATTGCGGAAGGGCAGCTACCCACTTGCACGGCTATGGTGTTGTCCGTAGCCCCATCGATCACGTTCACGATACTCGTATCGCTGCAAAACGACGTCTTCTGCCTCCCCACCGAAAAAGTCTTCCGCGTGGCCACATAGATCTTGTTGGTGACCGGGTTCACCGCAAGCTCGCTTGGATTATTCGCCACTGGGATCTCGGCAGACGAGACTTGCCCAACCGCGGGAACGCAGGCGAAGGCCAACGCTGCCGCACAAACCATCAACCACCGCGCACTGATTGTGAAAAGGCGATCTCCTGGGTTCGTCGTCCCACCGTCAATTGCTTCGCAAATCTGCATACGTTCCCCTCTCGTGCCGGCCGTTGGTCGGCACGGATGACTCTGGACGCAGGCACACTTGCCTCCCTGCTCACGGCGAGGGCCGCATACCGCGATGAAATGTGGGGGGATTATCGGTCCCGAGTGTACCACAGGCGAACTGAGTGACCCCGGCACTTCATGCCGGCTCCGGCTCGAGCGAGGGTAACCCGGGACGGGTCACCTCGTTTCCTGTGAAATCCACCGGTCCGGCGCCAGTCGACAAGATAACCAGGTTGTCTGTCACCAGGCTTATAAAGCTACCGCAACATCACCGCGGTGACGCTTCACCCTCTGTTCGTCGCAACACGAGCGATCAACTCCGTCCGCGCGACGACCCCCGCGGAAAATCACCGCCGGGCTATTTCAAATTTGCGATCTTCATCTTACGGAAAAAGACTTCCGCGCCCTCGCATTGAAACAGGATTTTCCCCTTCGCCGGATTGGCGTTCGTTCCCTCATTTGCAAGCTTTCCATTGACGAAATACAAGACGCGGTCGTGATCGACGACCAGTTCCAACAGGTTCCATTCGCCATGCGGTTTTTCGAGGTCGTCTACCGGATCGCGGTATCCAGTCACATTGACCAACGGCCCGCGTCCAATATGCGGAATGCGTATATATTGATTCGGTCCGGGCGAAGCAGTGCTTTGATAGACTTTCCCGGCCACCGTCATACCCGTGCCATTCACGACCCAAATGTCGCCTGTGCCTCCTTCGTTAATCTGAAATTCCATCATGCTCGGCCACACCTTGAGTGGTCCGGTGATGTTGTATTGAATGCCGCTGTCGCGAGTTTTCCCCGTGCGCGGCGGATACATCTTCTCGCCTCACTTGAATTCCGCGCGCAGATAGTAGTTGGCAAACTCTTTCTGGGTAACAAGGCCGCCGAATTCCTCACCTGAGATATGCAGCATCCCCTTCTCAACCTGGAAAACCCTGTCGGGATCATGATTGATTCCGTGTTTCTCGAGCAAGATATCGAAACCGGAGAAGTTTCTCCCGTTGAAAAGAGGAACGAGCCTCTTATGCGGAGGCACAGCAGCCCGCTGTTCAGCCGGCAGACTGGGATGAAGATAGGGAGGCTTCGGCTGGGCCTGAACGGTCCAGGCGCAACACAGGAGCGCAACCGCCCCAAACTGCTCTTTGATATGTTTCATAGCTCCCCGCTGCATATCGGGCGATCGAGCGTCTGGAGATGACGTTTACCCGCTCTGGCAGAGAGTCTATCAGCAATGCTGCCGCAAATAGCTCACCAGTAATGCGTGGCGATCACATCCGGATGATTGGGCGATCCGTTGATGACAGAAGTGTGCAGAACTATCTGCAGATTCCTCTTTTCCCACCCCCGAGGCGCAGCAGCCAGCAGGGAATCAATATCCTTAGCGCTGGTCAGGAATTCTCCGGCGGCACGCGTGCCGGCCTGGCCGATCCCAGCCGCCGTAATCAGGATTTCGCCGGTCTTCGAGGAGGTGACAGACGGGACGATTACTTTCGCAGTACTAACCGGTTGGTGATCGTCCCGCCTGTCACTGGGTTGTCTAGTCAATTGGGACCACTCCTGCGTCTCCTCGGCTAACTGCCTGCGCCCGGCTGCAGTGATGGAATAGTAGCGATGCGCCGATTGCTTTCTGAGGCTCCCCACTCAGGCTTAAGCCACCCAGCCTGTTTCATGCAGTGAAGAGCGGGGTAGAGCGAACCTTCCTCAAGACGCAAGACGTCCTCGGAGATCTGTTCGATCCGGAGAGTAATCCCGCAGCCATGCATCCGGCCGTGCGAAGCCAGGACCTTTAGCACCAGCAGATCGAGCGTTCCCTTGAGACGGTCATTGGTATGTGTCCGCATCTGTCTTCCCATAGCCAGCTATGTAAGAGGGTGTTGTGCCTTGTCAAGAGCCGGGCTGAGTGTGAATCTCGCCCAGTCTCCTTCTGGGGTTCGCGGAATGGCTTAAATGTGCGCACTATGCGCACTAGGTTTCCTCCCGGAAGAATTCTTCGAGGCCGGTGTTGTCTTCTTCCGCCGGTTCAGGGTCTTCGTATTCGGTGGCGGACCAGAGTGTGGTGAAGGGACCGCGGCCGGGAATGTAGCGAAAGGTGGCTACGCCGAGAGAGCGGAGTTTTTCGAGGGCCTGGTCGATGGAGCTACTGCCGAGGTGGCCATGGAAGAGATCGCGGATCTGTTTTCTGGTGAGGCCGTGGTCTGCCGCCTGAAGAGCTTCGAGGATGCGATCGGCGACGGAGTCTGCGACAGAGCGACCGAAGAGGGAGCCCGCCGAGTGGGAACAGTATTCCCATAGGGCGAGGGCGGCCTGAAGGTGGGATAACTGGATGATGGGGCTACGGTCGAGAGCGGCGTAGAGGGCGCTCAGGCGGAGTACCTGAGCTTCGGCACGACCGGTGGCGGCGGCGCAGAGTCCGGAACTGGCCTGACTCAAGATGGGGTAGTGGTCGTTCCAAAGTTCTGCGGCGGCCGGGTCGCGGGTAAAGCGGAGTTGGCCCTGGCCTTGTACCCACTCGACGGCCAGGCGGAGACGGCGGGCGATGGTGGATAGTATTTCGGCGTTGACGTTGCCGCCATCTGGGAGGCACTGGCTGCGCTGCACGCAGGCCCACAGGCAGCGATTGGCGAAGCCGTTGTGGGCTTCTGTGCGGCGAAGGGACTCGGCGAGCTCGCGCTGGGTGATGTGACCGATGAGGCTGAGATGTGCTCCGCCGGCAGGCGCCATCCCAAGCGCTGCGCAGCAAGGGGGAGAGCGGGGAGCGGCTGCGGCCCATGGTGTGGAGCACGGCGGCAAGTTCCTCGGCGAGTGCGAGCAGACGCGCGTCGCCTGCCTGGTGGCCCATGACGGCCATGAGCCCGCGGGCGGTGAGACGGGCGGTGGTCACACGATCCTTCGCCCAGGCGGGATCGACTTCGGCGAAGAGCCGGGCGATGTCGTTCCAACTGGTTCCCTTGCGGGCCTTGCTGGATTCTCCGACGAGGACGACGAAAAGGTTGAGGGCGTGGCGGGCGGAGCCGACCATGCAGTGAGGGCCGGGGCCGATCACGTTGCCAAAGGCGGCGAGCAACTGCAGGAGCAGGGCCTCGGGCTGGGCCTCGGTGTGGGGAGCCAGGGTGCGCACGGCATCTCCGGCAAGGCCATAGAGCGCGTACTCGTCGAATATGGAGCGTAGCGTGTGCTGGGGTTGGTTTGGCCGGGGGCGTGGTTCCGGGGTGGGCCGCGCAGCGGTTGGCGGCTGGGCGAGCAAGTCTTCTGTTCGCCGTTCTATTTCTGCAAGAGTCGGGAGGGCGGGCGAGGTTATGCCTGTGTCCAGGGTTTCTATCATGATTGGCCACACTTACGGTTGCTCATTCCGGAGGTAAGTTGCCATCGGGAAGGAGCGGTTCCAAGGCGGCATGGAGCCGCCATGGGTGCATTGCATCCATGCATCGTGAACTCGGCCGGCGGTGCGCTTCAGGAGAGGTTAGTCTCTGAGCGCACGGGACCGATCGGGTCTGGCTGCACGACAGCGCTGTGCGCTTGAAGATTTTTTTCAAGCGCGAGCGGGGGTGCTGTGTAGATACGGATTCGTGGGGGAAAGTGTTGAAGCTGGCGAAAAAGATGGAGGGGGCGATGGGGCGGTACGCAGCTTGCGGGCATTTCCCCGGGCATCGGGGGCTTTGGGGATTCGCGACCAGGGCTCGAAGGATGCCAAAGTGCGCGGTGTTTGTTTCCCGGCGCTCTTCGTAGCGGTAAACACATTCGGGATGCTGTACGAGATGCCGACTATGCGTCAGTGTCTTAGGTTCTCGATGAGTGACTCGGCGGAGATAAGCGGCCAATCTTTTAGACCAGCTTTATCTGAGCAACGCCAGGTATGGCGCGGCTGGGACAGAAACGCTGTATTACTTTTCAGCTGGATTTCTTACCTTCAAACAGAGTGATTTCACTTCTTGTTTGAATGCGGATCGGCCGTTGCTGTGGACTTGAATGCCGCGTAGCGGCATGAGTTACGCTTATGGCGGCCTCTGATACCTGGAATCCATGGTGCGTTGCAGGGGCGCAAATGGGAGCTGGCATCCTAGTTCTACCGCGGTGTATCGGGCTGGTGAAGATTTAGCCTGATCGGCCTCGCAACCTGCAATATTTCACACACCTCAAAATGGGAAGCGATAGGCCGCTTATGGCGGTTTATCAATCATCGAGCAAGCGGGAGCGATGGACTGAGCTAGCGATCTGCCAATATACGAAGATGAGTGAGGAGATGCGCCTTTAGACCTCAGCAGCCGGACATCCCCGAACATTTGCGGCTAAATGATTAACAATTTGGTTTACTGCACTGGACTCGAAGCAACTCCCACCCGGCTCAGGGTCAGCCGAAAAGGCTCCGAACACGGCAGAAGCCATTCGCTACTCGCTTTTGCCGCATCAGTTTTTGCGAGGAACGGCGACGCCGCCCTTGCGCAAGACACCCGCTTCAACTCGAAAGATGTTGGGGCACGTTGATCTTCCCATTTGCCGCTCTTCCATAACGGCGACACTCGTCATGGTTTTGAGCAACGCTTCTGGCGTTCCATTGAGGTCCATCCCGATCGGAGGTTAGAAATCTATCTTGCTGCGATTTATCGAGAATCTGCTTCACGACTTCGTCTTGCTTCCAGAGTTGGATGAGGTGCGACTGTTCCATAGGGAAAAACTCTCCGCGAAGAGGCCGCAGAGCAAGCGGTATCCAAGGAAAATCCTCGCTCAATTCGGTCATGCGTACTTTGGAGGCGCGGCGAACACTTCGCTCAAACCGAGGCGATCCACGGCTTGTGTTTGTGGAGCGGGATTATGTTCAGCAGCCGTTTTCCACGCTGTGAGAAACGTCCGTGGCGAACAGTTGTTTTTGGCATCACTCAAATGCAAAGGAACCAGGGATAGAGCACGACCACGTTTGGCGTTCGTTCCCATAAATTCCCCCGCAATGCCTGAGATGAGCGCTTGCTGTTTCCCTAGATCGACAGCAGTTTTGCCGGCAATCGGCAGAGCGGAGGACGCACCTAGCTGAGTTGCGAGATTTTTGAGGGTCAGTTCAGCAGCTTCTTGACGTGAAATCTCGAAAAGCAATAAGCCATATAGCTCATGTGCCTCCCATCCGAGATTGACGTGATCGTTCCGCAACTTTGAACTGTCCGGGAAATGGAACAACTCGCTATCAGAAAACTGATCCACTCGCATAAAGACTTTCGCACGAACGGAGCGGAAAGATTGAAGACCCAAGATCGTGATCAATAAGCCCCTAGTAAGGGCTCGAATTGTGGGCCAATCCTGTGAAAGTCGATCGAGTGCGTCGAAAAGGATAAGGACATAGGAATCGCCGTTGGCCTCATCCGCGGCCGTCAATTCTTCAGCATAAACGAGAGGTTTCAATTTGAGACGTTGAATATCCTCGGCTAGATGCGCCTTTCCAGTGCTCGTTTGCACTGACGTGATCGCGCGGAGCAGAACCGCTCGCCAGATGACTTCAGGGTTTTCACCGCTTTCGAAGGCCTGCTGGATTTCATGAATAGATGGGGTCGATGGACTCAGCTTCGCAGATCCATTGAAACCGAGGACGACTTTAGTTCGCGACAACGTTGGGAAGGAGTAAGCATCTGCAACATGTTTCAGCACGTCTGGGTTGAGGAGTGCGTGAGTCCAAAAACTTTTTCCCATCCCGCGATTGCCAACCACGAGTTGCCGCTTTGCGTCGAGCACGCCGCGATGCCCATTTGGGAAATAGACGCGATCAATGTTGATCGTTTCATTGGGTTCGACTTGGGGTGAAATCTCAAGATTCCCGAGCGCCTGCCGAATAGAGTGCTGATCGATTGGTAAAGTCATAATGACGGGCTTTCAGCCTCGCGAGAAGCGGGCATCTCAATCGCCAGGATGCGATCTATCCCCTGGAGGAAGGGCCGTTAGGCTGCCTACATAGAAGTCCTTTGTGAGTTGATCAGGCTCGAGGACTGGATCAAAGTCGACAAAATCCTGGGAAAACGGGATAACAAGCGGCCAGTGAGGAGAATTTTCATCATCGATGTCGAAGTTTATGGCATCCAGGTTGACTTGTTCGGGTTTATCTTCATCGTAAAGATTCTCTGCAAAAAGATCATATAGAGCTTCACGATGCCGAGTTCCAATGCGTCTGTCCCCCCCGGCTTTGGCATAGACCGCCTTGAAAAGAAGGCGCCACTCAGCTCGCTTTCCAGCATACGTATCACGCTGGGCAAGGAGTCTGAGACCCGCAAATAGAGCGCTATAACCGTGAATGGTCTGAGTTTGCGCAGTTCCAAATAAAAGAACTGTTGCTCCAAGACCGAGAATCGCAGGAGCGGTGATCTCGGACAGTCCAGCCCGCGTATCAATGAGGATGGCGTCATATGACTCTTTGTCAGATAGTCGAGAGATCATAGAGTTGATCTGATCCGTCACGGACGTAGAGGAGCCATCCTGCGCCACGTCCTCAAGAACTGCTCGAGAAATTTTCGCGAGCGTGTTGTATGGGTATAACAGCGCTTGTTTTCCAAAGGCAGGAAGCACATTGACACGTCCGCCACTTGCGCTGGTCAACGGACTAGTACCTACGAACGCTTGAAGAGACTCCTCTGAAATTCCCACTATACCGTTTTCGACCAGATAATCCACGGAACCAAAATGCGGCAGCCGGTCCTCAGGAAGCAGCATGTCGCCTATACCTGGAGCCTCAAGGTCGAGGTCGACGATGAGCACATTTTTTCCCCGACGCGCGAGGTCAGCGGCAGTAACCGCGAGGGCTGTAGATCTTCCTACGCCACCTTTGAGGCTGGCAAAGACAATACGCGGTGGTTTGCCTGTTTCTTCACGCGGCGAATCGAGCCATGCTGATCCAACGATCCGGCGGTCCAGAAGCCGAAACTCTAGGGATTCGATTGTGATTGGAAGAACAGCAGGATCATCCAACAAAGTTCTTGCGCCAGCTTCGTCGCCGAAGCTCACCACTCCATCTCTTCTGGCATAGGGACCTAAGGCATCGTTGAGGTTCTTCTCAAGCTTGTCGCGCTTGTCCGATGTTGGAGCAACTGAATCGCTTAAGAAACGTAACCTTCCGCTGGTGTCCCGCACGATCAGACCACGCTTCAGGTCTTCGCCGCCCAGGTCGGCCGCGATCGCGGACGCGAAGATTTGCAGCGCCGCATCGAATGTAATCCTGATCGCTGCGCTCATTCAGCCTCCATGCTCTCAACTAACGCCTTGGCAGCCGCTTGCCACGCATCAATGTCATTTTTCTGGATATCTTTTGTGGGGGCGTAGCGCATGTTCGTGTCCCAGTTCTGAAAAAGCGAAGAATTCTCAGCAATTCTCCGCAATTCTTCTGATCGCCGCCCACTAGCAGTGGAGAGCATCTTCTTTAGCGCTGGGAAATGGGCAAAGTACGGATGATCTCGACGCCTCTCGGGAGGTAATGGCGGCATACCGCTGTCCTTCATGATCTTCTTCACCGCCAGTTCTCCAGAAAGGCCGAAAAGATAACCCGCTACAGCCCGGCACCCAGGTTGGAGACCTGCGCCCTTCTCAGCGCAGAGAACCTGTGCCGACTTGAAATGCCTGTGCGCAGCTACCTCATATCTGTCGAGTACGCCATATTGACCGATGTGAACCTTCCAGATTTAGAGTAACAGTTCGAAACGCCCTATCTGGGCTTGCAAGCAAGAAGGAACCAAGGTCCCTGGGCGTTGCGAGTGGGGCCAGGAACGCTGATTGAAGACCCTTGAAAGCCTCTCAAGTCAGCCGGGATCCGCCGCTCCGTCTCCGCAGGGTCTTCGGTTGGTGATACAGGCCAAGGCCCTCATCGAGCTTCGAGGGCGGGAGCGAAAGCGAGCGAACAAATGCATGACACCGGAGCACCCGGTCTGCACGATTAAACGGGGGAGGTCCGTCCTGGCCTCTACGGCGCCGCTACCAGTCGCGCCGAAGCCCAGGTCCTCCGCCTCAGCGCCTAAGCCCAGGTCCTCCGCCTCAGCGCCTTGTACTCTGGTTCGATTGCAGTCCCAACATCGCGCTGCCCCACCTCCAGGCTGCCCTCGCTGTGTGGAACTACTGCGCCGAAAGCGCAGCCCTCTTCTTCGGCACATCCACCGGCGACCCCATCGCCGACCGTATCCGCGAAGCCATCGAAGCATCCTTCACCGGAGTATCCATAAAGCAGATGAGTGCTCTCTTCCACGGCCATGTCAGCAGCGAACGCATCGAGGCCGCACTCCAACAACTCCAGGCCTTGGGCGCCATCCACCAAACCAGCCAACCCAGCGGCGGTCGCCCCACTACCCTCTGGTCTGCAGATGCGGAGTTTTTGCCAGACACGGAAATAGAAGATGACTCGACACCAGGCGAAACCACAGAGGAGGAATCAATGCAGGACGACAGTTAGTTCGCTTATTTCTGCGAACCTGCCGGCGGCCTTTCTGTAACAAGGCCGCCGAATTCCTCACCTGAGATATGCAGCATCCCCTTCTCAACCTGGAAAACCCTGTCGGGATCATGATTGATTCCGTGTTTCTCGAGCGAGATATCGAAACCGGAGAAGTTTCTCCCGTTGAAAAGAGGAACGAGCCTCTCATGCGGAGGCACAGCAGCCCGCTGTTCAGCCGGCAGACTGGGATGAAGATAGGGAGGCTTCGGCTGGGCCTGAACGGTCCAGGCGCAACACAGGAGCGCAACCGCCCCAAACTGCTCTTTGATATGTTTCATAGCTCCCCGCTGCATATCGGGCGATCGAGCGTCTGGAGATGACGTTTACCCGCTCTGGCAGAGAGTCTATCAGCAATGCGTGCCGGAAACCGTTCACCAGTAATGCGTGGCGATCACATCCGGATGATTGGGCGATCCGTTGATGACAGAAGTGTGCAGAACTATCTGCAGATTCCTCTTTTCCCACCCCTTCGGAGCAGCAAGGAGCAGGGAATCAATGTCCTCGGGACTGGTCAGGAATTCTCCGGCGGCACGCGTGCCGGCTTGGCCGATACCAGCCGCCGTAATCAGGATTTCGCCGGTCTTCGAGTTGAGAATCCGGGATATGATGGCGTAATCATCGGTGAAGTCCTGATTCGCTTTCCAACTCCTCCGCGTATCGAAACGATCCTGAATCTGATGCAAGTAGGAGAAAACAAAACGCAAGTTGTCGGTCATTTCGAGGGTCCATGAATTGTTGAACCCGCCGATAAGAATCGCCGGCCGCTCGCGAAGATCGCCCACCGAGATATCTCCGCCAAAGCGCATGTCATAGGGTTTCTTGCGCACGGAAAGAAGGGAAGCGATCCTGGCCAGCGCTGCGGCGTCTCCCACAGAGAGATAAGTATCCTTTTCAGGGACCAGATCTTTGCCGTTTACGACGTCGTTCGAGCCCAAAGGAACAAGGAACTCTCGTCCCATACTCTCCACTTTGTCAAGCTGGTGTTCGCGCCGATACCGGTCAACGAAATCCCCGGACAGATAATAAACGGCGTTGCTGCCAACGTAAATCACGCTTCGATTGGGAGCCTTGAGAACCGGGGACCAGAACCGGTCAAACGCGGTTTCGCGAGTCGATCGAAATAACCCGTACACGGCAAAAATTAACAAGAAAATTACGACGGCTAATACGGACCATGGAGATTGCCGGATCCATCGGGGGATGTTTTTGGTCGATTCTTTCGCGGGAGAAGGCGCCGGGAACAGCTCAATCGAAGGACTGTCTACAGTTGTTGGTGCGGCCAATTCGGCAGGCGGTACGTGGAAAGAAACATCGACCTCGCGAGGCACAACGAATTCGAAGGATGCTTTATACGAGCCGGAAGGAACGGCAATCTTGACATGGCGTGTGGCTGCTTCCGTCGACTCATAAAAGAGAGCAATACGCTTTCTCACGTCTGCTGCGCGGATGCGAACCACGGGGTCCGCAGCTTGGTCATAGTCGGCGCGCCGCCCAAAAACTTCGACACCGATCACCCGTTCGCGCAGCGATTCGTCCTCTCCGTCCAAACTATGGAGAATGATGTAACGGAGCAAATCCTGACATTGGCGGCTGGTGCGAAACGGAAGGCTGCCCGTCATCTCTTCGAGCGCCTTTCTCACCCATTGCTTGGCCTCTTCAGAGAACGGGCCGGGCGGCGTCAGAAGGCCAGTCTTCTCGCCATTTTTCATTTGTCTTCCCCGCTGTTACCCATAGGCAACAGGTATTTTACCCCCCAATTACGTTGTTGAAAAGAAAACGCTTCCCGGGCAGGCTACTGTACCGCACCTTGTCAACAGTACCGCTCGCGGAGTCTTTTACACTCCGTCAGGCCACTGCAGGTTTTCAGATCGTGGCGACGGTCAAGTAGAGATATGTGGTAGGCAGTTCTTTAGGAGGAGTGTGATGGCGCAAGGAATGCAGAAAGCTCTCAGATACGCCCTATTGGTCGCGGTCGCGCTGTGCATCGGCAATGCGACCTATACCGCCCAAGCCCAGGCAATCTATGGGTCCGTCTACGGTACGATCACCGATAAAACGGGCGCCTCCATACCTAACGCCACCATCACCGTAACTGACCAGAGCAAGGGAACATCGGTTCAGGTAACCTCCAATGAGTCTGGCGGGTACACGGTCCCAAATCTGATCCCGGACGTTTATGACGTTAAGGCGTCCGCAGCCGGATTCGCCCCCGTGGAGAACCGTGGAATTCAGGTCTCAGCCGATACTTCGCCCAAGGTTGACCTGCAACTCAGTGTCGGCGTCGCGACCGAAAGCGTCACTGTCACTACCGCGGCGCCCCAGCTGCAAACCGATCGCGCGGAAGTTGGGACTGTCTTTAATCAAAGGTCCATTTCCGATCTGCCTATCCAGGGGCGTAACTTTGCCAGCTTGCAGCTGTTGATTCCGGGAGCCCAGGCAATGGGTTGGACGCAGAACAACGCTGAGGACGCGCAGGGCAGCCCCACCGTCAATATCGCGGGGCAAAACTTCTCCGGAGTCGGCTATCTGCTCGACGGCGCGTCGAACCAGGACCCCATCCTTGGCCAAATCGTTATCAACCCGCCGCTGGATGCCGTGGGCGAGGCGAAAATCCTGACACAAAGCTACGACGCGGAATTCGGGCAGTCGGTAGCCGCTGTGGTAAACGCTCAGACCAAGTCGGGGACCAACAGCTTCCATGGGAGCGCATTCGACTACCGGCGGAGCGGCGCCCAGCTGGCGCGCAATCCTTTTAACCAGTTCGCGCCCTACTCCTCGCTGTCCAGTCGCCTGACTCCGCCGGCGCTCTACAGCCAATTTGGAGGATCGGTGGGCGGCCCCGTTCTCAAGAACAAACTGTTCTTCTTCGGCGACTACCAGGGTGTCCGGCAACGCAATGGAGCTTCCGCTCAAGAGACCGTTCCGACGGCCCTTGCTCACAACTCCTGTCTTTCCGGAAATGGATGCGATCTGAGCGAATTCCTGACGGGCCGCGGGGCGCTCCAGGGCCAGATCTACAATCCCCGCGTCATTAACCCAGGCACGGGACCAGCGCCTTTTGTGAACAACTTCATTCCCAGCCAGTACCTTTCTACCCAGGCGCTTTACCTCCTCAAGCTGATTCCGCTGCCCAATTCGCCGGGTACGCAGGCGGGCACCGCCAATAACTACAATTCGGGGGGCACCGGGGCCACCAACCAGAACCAGTTCGATGCGCGCGTCGACTACGAGGTTCGCGAGGCAATCCATGCCTTTGGCCGCTACAGCTATTTCAACAACGCGAACTCGGCGAGTACCATTTTCGGAGCAGCCGGCGGCGCGGGATTTTCGTCGATCTCGAACAACTTCGGAGGTTCCGCGACTGGCCGCAACCAGAGCGCAGTCACGGGCATGGATATCGCGTTGAATCCCAAGTTTCTCACCGACTTCCGTCTGGGATACCTCCGCTATCACGTTTCCACGGAGAAGTACGACGGCACGCAGGACCTGGCCACCATGGCAGGCATCCCGGGACTCAATACAGGTACCGCCTTCACCGCCGGCGCTCCTGGATTCTTCCTAAACAACACAAGCGGAACCAGCGGCGACGGACTGTCCAGTTTCGGTTCGAGTTTGCAGGTAAACGCCTGCAACTGCCATCTGCTGGAGACCGAGGACCAGTATCAGGTGGTGAATAACTGGACCAAAATCATGGGCAATCACACCGTCAGATTCGGAGCGGATCTGCGCTACGCGCGAAATCTCCGCGTTCCCAGCGATAGCAATCGCGCGGGAGAAGTGACCTTCAGCGCCACCGACACGGAGAATACGACATTCAGCACGCCTGGAGGCCTGGGTCTGGCATCCTTCCTTCTGGGCGATGTCACCAATCTCAGCCGATATGTGAGCACCTCCACAAACGCCAAAGAATCGCAGAAAATTGCCTTCAGTTACGTGCAGGACAACTGGCGTGTTACTCCCAACCTGACTGTCACCGTGGGCCTTCGTTGGGAATTCTACTTTCCCGAAGCGGTCAATGGTCGTGGGCAGGGCGGCTTCGCCGACCTGAAAACCGGCTCATTCCGCGTGGCGGGCTATGGGCCATACAACACAGCGATGGGTGTCAGCAAGGACTTCAAAAATCTTGCTCCCCGCGTCGGCGTTGCCTACCAGGTGGATCAGAGAACTGTCATTCGCGCCGGCTACGGGCGAAGCTTCGACATCGGAGTCTTCGGAACTCTTTTCGGCCACGTGGTCACCCAGAACCTCCCGGTGCTTGCCAATCAAAACCTGACCAACGCCGGCGCCAATACTTCCGCTTTCAATCTCGCTGTTGGTCCTACCCCGTTTGTCTTTCCCTCGATTCCCGCCAATGGCCTGATTCCGATCCCGAATGGCGTGAGCGCCAAAGTCCGCGGGGATCCGCAGCTTCTCCCCACCGTGGATGCTTGGAATTTGAGCATGCAGCGGCAACTAACCAATTCCGTCAGCGCGACCCTGGCCTACGTCGGCAACAAAGGCAGCCATACGTTTGCCGGCGATGGGCAAACGGTCACTCTGAATGGCGCCGCCGCCTGCATACCAGGGAGCGAAAGCGTGAACGGTCAAGGCCTTTGCTGGAATCCAAAAGCCCCTTCCACCCTCCCTGTAGCTGGGCAAACCCAGACCAGCAACACGAATTACCTCAAGCGCTACTACAACCAGTTCGGCTGGACCCAAGGCCTTACCTACTACCACGACGGATTCGACACGCATTACAACGCCCTGCAGGCTACGCTGGATAAACACTTCTCCCAAGGTTTGCAGTTTACGGCAAGGTATGCGTGGCAAAGGGCCTTCAACTACTCGGACAGTGGCAGTTATGCCGAGATCGATAGGTCCGTCAATTACGGGAGGTTCGATGACTTGCGGGAGCAGGAGTTCCAGCTCTACGGGAATTACAGCCTGCCATTTGGACGTAACAAGCAATTCCTCAGCAGCGCTCCAAAGTGGGTGGATTACCTCGTCGGTGGCTACAATTTGAGCCCGTCTTTAAACTGGTCCAGCGGTCTCCCCTTCAGTCCAAGCTATGGCGAGTGCGGATCCGACATACCGAGCGGACCCTGCCAGCCTAACAAGACGGTCGGCACGATGCCAACGAATCTCACTTCTTTCAGCACCACGTCCCACTCGCGGACGTACTTTACGCCCTACCCTGCTTTTGGCCCGAATGGCTCGACGACTGGACCGTTCTCCCGGCCCAACCTCGATACATTCGGCGATGCTCAACGCAACAGCTACACGGGCCCGTCGTTCTTCAATACCGACCTGGCAGCATCGAAAAGTATTCCCATCCATGAAGACATCACAGCCCAGTTCCGTTTAGATGCCTTCAATGTCTTCAATCACATCAACCCGGCCAACCCAGGAAGCAGTTGCATCGATTGCACCGGCGCGGGCCTCATCACCGGGATGGCAATTGGAGCGTCGCCGCGTCAACTGGAATTCTCTGTGACGCTATCCTTCTGATCCGGCTCCAGGTTGCCGCGAGAAGAGAGAGATGAAGGGAGATGCACAAACGGAGTTTGAAGAAGCGAAGCGGTTTCAAGGGTCCGCCCGGGAATCTCGCCTTGGCCTTCGACTGGGCTTAAGCGCTCTTGTAAGGCCGCGCAATGCCGTTATTGCGCGGCTTTTTTCGTGCCCGATAAGGTCGGTAAGTGATGGATGAGCGAATGAGTACAAGCAATGCACCGGTGACGCCGGGACAGAGTGGTGTTGGCCGGAGGGCTTGCATGGGGTCTCGGTTTATGAGAAAGCTTCCTGTATACGGGGTGGGCGCGGCCCTTCTGGCGAGTTCTCTGGGCGGCGTCGCTAGGGCTCAGACTGGCGCGCTGGTGCTGGAGCGAGAGGGCCGGGTGATTTCGCTGGAGCCGTACGCCTCCAACATTTTACGTATATCGATGAGCATTGACAGAGCATCGGCGACGGCGGCGCCGGGGTACGGATTTGTGGCCAAGCCCTCAACGGAGGGATGGACGCATGCGAGGGACGCCGACGGCTACGATGTATACCGGTCTGCCAGAATGGTGGTTCGCGTAGCGCCGGGGGATCTTCCCAAGGACAAGCTGCCGCAGCCGATGCCGCTCGACCCGCTGAATCTGGAACTGCGCCACCAATATTTTGGAGGTGGCGGTGGGAATGGGCCCAACGACGGCGGCCTTGGGCCGCACCATGACGCCTTGCTGGTCACTACAGCGGACGGCCGGATGCTGCTGCACATGCGCACCTGGACCATGTTGCCCGAGCGCCCGGAAGTAGCGGCTGCCGACGCGGGCACAAAAGGCTACCGGGTTGCGTCCACATTCGACTCCCCGGCCGGGGAGCACTACTACGGACTCGGTCAACAGCAGAAGGGTTGGATGGATCTGCGTGACCACCAAGTCCGATGCTGGCATGACTACCAGGCGATCGGCGGCCAGGACGTCTGCGTACCGTTCATGGTTTCGAGTCGCGGATACGGACTGGTCTGGGACAACCCTTCGAAAACGACCGTGGACCTGGGCTTCAATGGGCGGAACGTGTGGTCGTCCGAGGTGGGAAATCGTGTTTCGTATTTCGTCATCGCAGGAGGCACCAGCGACGAAATCTACCAGGGCTACCGTCTGCTCACAGGTGTAACCCACTTGCTTCCGAGGGCAATCTACGGATACATCCAGAGCAAGGCGATTTACCCAACGCAGCAACAGGTCCTGGATGTGGCCAAAGAGTATCGCCGGAAGAACCTCCCGCTCGACGTCATGGTGGTCGATTTCCTGAACATGACCAGGCAGGGCGAACTGGACCTCGACCCGAAACGCTGGCCGGACCCGGCGGGTATGAATCGCGAACTGCATGGGATGGGCATCGGCACGCTGTTGAGCGTGTGGCCGCACTTTGCTGCGGGGACGCAGTTCTATGACATGCTGCTCAGCAAAGGCTGGCTGATTCATAGGCCGGACGGAAAACCAGATTCGGGAGGCTACCAACCGGTAATCGGGCCGAACCTCGACACCACAAACCCTGAGGCGGCCAATTGGTTCTGGGAAAAAATCCGCGACCGGTATGTCAAGCCGTACGGCTTCGATTACATCTGGCTGGATGAAACCGAGCCGGACGTCGACCCCGCCAACGACCTCTTCTTTGTCGGTTCGGGCACGCGGTTCTACAACGTGTATCCGCTGTTTCACACAGCTGCGGTCTACGACGGCTTCCGCCGCGATTTTGGCGACAGTCGCAGGGTCATGATTCTGGCACGCGCGGCGTACCTCGGGGCGCAGCGGAATGGCACCGTCTTTTGGTCGAGCGACATCATTTCGAGCTGGGACATGCTCAGACGCTCGATTCCCGCGGGACTGAATTTCACCGCGACCGGCCTGCCCTATTGGGACACCGACATTGCGGGATTCTTTTCCCCGGCCTTTGGGCCCGACTACCATGCCGCACACAAGCCGCTGATCGACGGATCGGATGTACGCGGCACGATCGGCAACTATGAAGATTATCCCGAGTTGTTCGTGCGCTGGTTTGAATGGGGCGCCTTTCAGCCAGTGATGCGGGCGCACGGCGAGAGAAATCACAACGAGGTATGGGCGTACGGCAAGCAGGCTGAGCCGATCCTCTCCAAGTATCTCAGGCTGCGCTACCAGCTTCTGCCGTACACCTACTCCGCGGCCTATCGCAGTTACCAGACAGGGGCTCCCTATATGAGAGCGCTGTTCATGGATTTCCCCGACGACCCGAAAGCCGCGGACATCCCGGATGAATATATGTACGGCCCCGCCTTCCTGGTGGCTCCGGTGACGGAGCAGGGGGCGACCCATCGGACCGTGTATCTCCCAGCGGGCGGCGACTGGTATAACTACTGGACCAACGAGCGCCTGCACGGGGGACAAACGATCACGGCCGACGCGCCGATCGATACTTTGCCGCTCTTCGTACGCGCGGGAAGTATCGTGCCGCTTGGATCGGAAGTGCTGAGCGCTTCGCTGCCGCAGACGATCGCGAGCGTGCGCGTATATCCCGGAGCCAATGGTAGCTTCACGCTGTTCCAGGACGACGGGAACACCTACAGTTACGAAAAAGGCGCGGGCTCGAGCACCAGACTTACCTGGGATGATGCAGCGCACCAACTGAAACATGAAGGCGCGCCGGGGTGGAATGGACCCGATGATTCCGTGGTAAGGGTGATGGGCAAGTAGCTGGGCAATCGCTGACGGCAAGGGTAAGTGGTGGGAGGGCATGGACCCCCAGATGATCAATGGAAGCCCAGCAGATCCCCTCCTACCAGCTCTCGAAGATTGAGTTCGACCACACAGACATACGCTTCACAACTCAGTCCCCGAGGGGACGGCTAAAGATGGTCAAGGATTTCGTTGAGGCCGATTTTCAGCCGTCCCTTTGGGACTAGTCGCCCGTGCGAAACGAACCCAGGACTAGCGTCCTGGGCTAAGTTCAGCCGTCCCTCCGGGACTGAGTGTGAAAAGCGAGTTGTCACGCACCTTCTTTAGCCCTGTGCTTTTGCCATGAACGTTCCTTCGTATGCATGAAAGAGGACAGCGTGATTCTTCGACGCCAACGGCTCGTGTTGCCAGGTACAGTCATGGCGGCTGGTATTTTTCTCTGCACGCTCTGTTCCGGTGTCCACGCGCAAGGCAGACCGATCGGCCTCGTCCGTCATGCCCCATCGGGTGTGGAGATAAAGACAGACGCCTGCGTGCTTGCCATACGGCCCATCAATCCCAGTGCCATGCGTGTTCGCTGTGCCAAGGAAACGGCGACCGAGAGCCCAAGTATCGTTCTGCTCAAGCAATCATCCGTACCGGCATTCAAGGTGTCGGAGAATGCCGCGAGCGTTGTTGTTGCCACATCACAGATGCAAGCGGTGTTCGATCGTCACAGTGGAGCGCTCCATTTCACCAATCGCTCGGGAAAAACGTTCCTGTCCGAAATTGCTGGTACCCGGCGGCTAGCCCAGGCGGCCGTGCAGGGAGAGCCAACCTTTGCGGTGGAACAGGATTTCATTTCCCCACCCGGAGAACATCTGTTTGGAAGCGGCGAATTCCAGGACGGCTTTCTCGACATTCGAGACCTTCCCCGGCGCCTGACCCAGGTAAATAGCCAGATCGCGATACCCTTCCTGCTATCGAGCAAAGGTTATGGAATTCTCTGGCACAACTACGGATTAACTGACCTGAACCCCGCGGATGACCGTGTGGTGCTGACGCGATCGTCAACCGGCAAAGAAACGGCAGCGGATGTAACCACAAGCGAAGGCACGAGAAGGGAAGTCCGGCGTGAGGGCGAATTTTCCGGTGCTATGGAAGTTTCCCGGAGCGGACGCTATGCCTTTCTGCTCGATGTGGGACAAAAAATGGCACGCCGCTACCACGTGGAAATCGACGGCAAAGTGGTCATCGACTTCTCCAACTTCTGGCTCCCTCCTACAACCAGTTGGTTTAGTGACCTCTCCGCCGGCCGCCATACCGTCCGCATCATCGGACAGCAGGACGACCAGCCGGTTCTGTTCTGGCGGCCGAGTGAAGACCGTACAGTCTTGCGATCTCCCGTGGCGGATGCGATCGATTACGTCGTCTTTGCTGGGCCAACTCCCGATGATGTCATCGCGAGCTATCGGCAGGCGACGGGGCCGGCTCCGTTAATGCCGTTGTGGGCGTATGGGTATATTCACTGCCGGGAACGGTTCCACTCCAGCCAGGAGATTCTGGATACAGCGGCCGAGTTCAGAAGGCGCAATTTACCTCTCGATGTCATCGTCCAGGATTGGCAGTATTGGGGCAAGTACGGCTGGAACGCCATGAAATGGGATGAACGGTATTATCCGGACCCTAAAGGTATGATCGACCGCCTTCACGATATGAACGTAAAGTTCATGGTTTCCGTCTGGTCCAAGATCGATCCAAACGGCGAAGTTGGCAGGCAATTCGCAGCGAAAGGGTATTACATACCCGGAACGCAATGGATCGACTTTTTCAATCCTGCGGCTGCATCGCTTTATTGGAAGGAGTTCAGCGAGCGTATGTTGTCGCTTGGCATCGATGCCTGGTGGCTGGACGCCACCGAACCGGAAAACGATGACCTCGCAGGAAGAAGCACCTTCGCCGGCCCTGGCGATAAGGTCCGTGACGTTTATCCGCTGATGGTGAACAAGACCGTTTACGAGGGCCAACGAAAAGATGCGCCCACCAGGCGAGTTCTTCTATTGACCCGCTGCGCTTTCTTAGGCCAGCAGCGCTATGCATCCGCTACCTGGTCGGGTGATATCGGTAGCAGTTGGGACTCACTTAAGAGGCAAATCACAGCCGGTCTCGGTTACACCGCGAGTGGACTCCCGTATTGGACTACGGACGCCGGTGGCTTCTTTCGTCCGGGTCCAGGTCAATATACCGATCCCGCCTATCGCGAGCGCTTCCTGAGGTGGTTCCAGTTTGCGACCTTTTCCCCATTGCAGCGTGTTCATGGATTCCAGACGGACACGGAGGCCTGGCGATACGGTGACCAGGTGGAGAGTGAGGTACGCCGTTACCTGGACCTTCGTCAGCAGTTGTTACCGTACATCTATTCTCAGGCTGCTGCGGTGACCTTTCAGGGATCGACGCTGATGCGTCCCCTGGTGATGGACTTCGCGCATGACGATCAGGCGCTTGCCCAGAAATATGAGTACATGTTCGGTCCGGCCTTCCTGGTATCTCCAGTGCTTGAGACGGGAGCTGTAAGCTGGCCAGTCTACACGCCCGACACTGCGGGAGGATGGTACAACTTTTGGACCGGATCCCCAGTATTGTCGCGAACCACCACAGACATCGACGCTCCGCTGGGGCGAATACCGGTACTGGTCAGGGCAGGGAGCATCGTTCCGATAGGCCCTGTCGAGCAATACGCTGGTGAGAAGCCGCCCAGTGACCTGGAGATCCGGGTCTACCCCGGCGCAGATGGAGATTTCTCCCTGTATGAGGATGAAGGCACGAATTACAACTATGAGAAGGGGCAGCGAAGCACGATCCACTTCCACTGGAACGACAAGAGAAGGGAACTCTCGATAGGGCAGCGAGATGGTCAGTTCTCAGGAATGCTGCAGTCGCGGCATTTCAAGGTCGTTGCTGTCGATACAAGCTCGGTGCACCAGGCTACGTATCATGGGACAAAGATTGCCTTCGAATTGTCTAAATAGCCAACCTTCGGAGAAAGCAAATGCGGTTCGGAGCTGGTAGATTCCGAAATCAGAGTGTTGCCCGCTCTTCGCATCCATGGCCCAGCGGTATCCTAACCCGGCGGCAGGCGCGTCCTGAAGCCGCAGGGATCCGTCTTATGAGCAAGATAAAGAGTGTGCTCGGAGTTTTCCGTCCGCCGAATTCCAACCGTCATCTGTTTCTTCAGGCGAAACCTGAAGACTCCAACCCAGGAAAGCCCATGATCAAGAACCGTTTTCTGCTATCGGTTGCCTTCGCATTCATCGGTGCAGCGCCCATGTTTGCCGCTGGTCCTTCGTTTCACCCCGACGTCACGTTTAGCGGTTCGAGCCTTTCCGGCTGGCACCCGCTTGGCCAAGCCAACTGGCACGCCGACAACGGCGTAATCACCGGCAAGCCTGAGTCACCGGGCGGTGGGTGGCTGATGCTGGACCACTCTTATCAGGATGTGGGACTGTTTGCCACCTTCAAGTGCAGCAGCGGGTGTGAAGCCGGAGCGCTGTTCCGCGCGGAGAAAACCGCCGACGGCTGGCACGGAATTTTCGTGTCGCTTACCGAGCCCGGAACCCCCTCGTATAGCGTCACACTGGATGCGCAGGGAAAGATCCTCACGCGGGACCGCCTGCGCCCGGGCGGCGGATTGATGCGCGTGGCTCCTCCGCCAAACCCGAATGCGCATCCCTTCCCCCCCAGGCCCCATTACGACGTGAAGCTGCCATTCACCCGGCCCGATACCAGCCTGCACTCGAATGAATGGAACGAGATCGAGTTCATGTTCGACGCCAACATTGTGCGCGCGACTCTGAATTACGGCAGCCAGGTGGGCGGCGTGACTGACGAAGGCTACGGTCCGATCGCCCTGTATGTGGGCGGGACCGGAGAGGTCCAGTTCAAAGATCTTGCCTACAAGAATCTGGGGATGAAGGTCCGCGATCCCGATCATACTTCTCCGGATTTCCGCAGGCAGCGGATCAGCGATTTCTATTATTCGATGACGACAGCGGTGGCCGACTTCAACCACGATGGCCATCCGGATATCGTTTCGGGACCCTACATTTATTACGGCCCGGACTACACGAAGAGAAGCGAGATCGCGCTCGCTGAGTCGACGAGCCCTTCCACCTCGTTCAATAGCTGGTGGTGTGAGTATGCGGATGACTTTACCGGTGACGGCTGGCCGGATGTGATCAACGTAACCTACGGGGGTCCCAACAGCGGGGTGTACCTGTACGTGAACCCCAAGGGAGAAGAGCGGCGCTGGAACGTGTACAAGGTGGTCCCCAACGTTCAGAGCGAAATAGCCACTGTGGCCGATATCGACGGCAGCGGCAAGCCCGCGGTGATCTTCATGGGAGACGACTACGTGAGTTATGCGAAGCCTGACCCGGCCAATCCCACCGGCCCGTGGATCGTGCACCATGTCTCGGAGCAAGGCTACGGGACGGCGCACGGCATCGGCGTGGGCGATGTCAACGGGGACGGCCGCCTGGACATCCTGAACGCGTATGGATGGTGGGAGCAGCCCCCGCCGGGCAGCAGCCAGCCCTGGAACTACCACCCGGAGGACTTCGGCCGGCATGGCAGTGGGGGCGCCCTGATGGGTGTGTACGACGTAAACGGGGACGGCCTAAAGGACGTGGTGACGGCCCTGAGTGCGCACCAATGGGGCCTGGCGTGGTTTGAGCAGAAGCGCGACGCGCAGGGTCACATTTCCTTCGTGCGCCACATGATCAGCGACGATCTGGGAACTCCGGAAATCAATAGCGGAGGGGTAGTGTTCTCGGAGCCCCATGCCGCTTACTTCGCAGATATGAATGGGGACGGTATACCCGATTTCATCGTAGGAAAACGGTATTGGTCGCACAACGCCGACTATCTGGATCCCGATCCGTTCGGTGACCCGGTTCTTTACTGGTATAAAACGGTTCGCGATCCCAAGGCGCCGGGAGGAGCGCGGTTTGAGCCGGAGCTGATCGACACGCGTTCCGGCGTGGGTTCCACGGTACTGGCCACCGATCTGAACAAAGACGGCTCGATGGATGTTGTCACCGGCACGAAGCTGGGGACGTTCATCTTCTGGGGCCAGAAACACAGCGAGAAGTAAAACAAGGGAGTTTGCGGGTAAGCTAGCTCACCCCGGTCCGGAGAAGACGCAATCGCTCGCCAACCATTTGGGGGTTATTTCGTCCCGCATCGCCGGGATTGTGTTGGCTGTAAAAATGTGCGAGGAAAGCGAAGTAAGCGAACTAAGCCCCTTGACCCGGGGGACGCCGTACAGGAGCGGTTACGTTCCGTCTCTCTCGGATTTCTCTCATGCGGAGGGCGATCGGGCAAGGTGCTCAAATAAGTGCAAGGTGATCAAATAAGTCCTTTGTTTCGTCAAGGTGCTCAAGATGCTCAATGAATTAATTTGAGCATCTTGCCTTCAGTTGTTGGCTGGTTTTCAGGCCGCGGAAGCAAAGCTGGTAGGAGATGGTGTCGGCTAACCGTGATTCGTTGAAAAGCCTAAGTTGGGAAAGAAAGCAAATCATTTTCGAAGGCTACGACTGAGCCCTCGGCCACAGTCAGTAAGCCCAGAGTGTTTGCACATGAGGTGAAAGCATTGGAACACTCCGTTTTCGGCCCATGTACGCCCAGGCGAACATGGGGCACCCGTCCAGAACCATTGACTGTGTAGCAAACCAGTGACCTTCGGGGGTTGCTTTGGCGGCAGAGGTGTTTTTTCAGAGATGCCAAACCCGAGCTCAAGCATGGGTTTCGCGAAATGCTTAAATGTGCGCACTATGCGCACTAGGTTTCCTCCCAGGGGAATTCTTCGAGTCCGGCGTTGTCTTCTTCCGCCGGTTCAGGGTCTTCGTATTCGGTGGCGGACCAGAGTGTGGTGAAGGGACCGCGGCCGGGAATGTAGCGAAAAGTGGCTACGCCGAGAGAGCGGAGTTTTTCGAGGGCCTGTTATGCCTGTCTCCAGGGTTTCTATCATGATTCGCCACACTTACGGTTGCTCATCCCGGAGGTGAGTTGCCATCGGGAAGAGCGGTTGCAAGGCGGAATGGAGCCGCCAAGGGTGCTTTGCATCCATGCATCGCGACCCTCGAGCCAGCGGTGCGCTTCAGAAGCAGTCGATCTCTGAGCGGTCGGGCCGATCCGGGCCTGATTGCACGACAGCGCTCTGCGCTTGAAGGTTTTATTCAAGAGCGAGCGGGGATACTGTGTAGATACGGATTCGCAGGGGAAAGTGTTGAAACTGGCGGCGAAAGATTGAGAGGGCGACGGGGCGGTAAGAGCCTTGCGGGCGTTTCCCCTCGCATGGGGGCGTTGGAGATTCACGACCAAGGCTCAGACGCTGCCAAAACGCGCGGTATCTGTTCCCCGGCAATCCAGCCGCACAAAGTGGATTCCAATCCCAAGATCAATGCCGTGACGGTGGACGCTTTCGCCAATACCGCAGTTTCGATAAAGTCCTGGGAGTGATTCTCAAGCTGTACTCTCGGAAATATTTGAAAATGGCGCTGGCGGTGAACCCGCAGTCGCCGAATTAAAGTAGGCACTCATAGTGCATTTCATCCGTACAACCTAAAATCGTGGGGGAGCTGATCGATGAAAATGAGAATCTGCGTGGTGTTTCTGTTATTGCTGGAGCTCGGTATTTCCGGTGGCCGCGCAGTTGCGCAGGAGCATGCCTCTCCAGCGGATTTAGTCGTGCTGCACGGCGAGCTCTATACCGTCAAGGCCAAGCAGCCGTGGGCGGAGGCCCTGGCGATTGGCGGTGGCAAGATCATCGCCGCCGGCTTAGACAAGCCGATGGAAGGCTATCGCGGCGTTTCCACCCAGGTCATCGATGCGAAAGGTCACTTGGTCCTGCCTGGTTTTGTGGACACTCTGACGGACAAAAAATACTTGGACGAAGTTCAGCCCGATCACCCTGTCTTATTGACTGCCTATGACGGCCACACGTCCTGGGCGAACAGCAAGGTACTGCAAATGGCGGGCATAACCAAAGATACGCCCGATCCGCTCAATGGCATCGTGGTCAAGGATCCCAAGACAGGCGAACCGAGTGTGCCTGCGGACGCCGTTTATCGCAGCGGCTATGTCTATACGGTGGATGCCAAGGACAGTGTGCAACAGGCTTTGGCCGTGCGTGATGGGAAGATCGTGTACGTGGGCAGCGATACGGGTGTGAAGTCATTCATCGGAAAGGACACCAAAGTCACGGATCTACAAGGGCGCATGCTGATGCCGGGACTCATCGACGGTCACATGCACCCGCTCGCGGGCGGGGCCGCGCTGTTGAAGTGCAACCTGAATTACGAGCGGCTCACCATCGCGCAAATGCAGGCGAAGCTCCAACAGTGCCTGGACCAGTCCAAAGACCAAGAGCCGAATGGTTGGCTCGAGGTCGTGAACTGGTTTCAGGAGGCGATGCTACCGGCCGGAACCGTGACCAACAGCGCGGTGTTGGATTCACTGCATACGCGGCGGCCCATCTTCGTTCTCTCGTCTTTCGGCCACACAGGCCTTGCCAATTCGCGGGCTCTGGAACTTGCACACGTCACAGCGAGCACACCCAATCCGCAGGGCGGAAGGATCGCCCACGATGCATCCGGTAAGCCATCGGGCATCCTCGAGGATGCCGCGTACCAATTGGTAGGGGACCACATTCCGCCATCGACGCCTGCCGAGGACATCAAGGCAGCGGAGGCGGCCCTGGATGCGCTGCGCGCTCAGGGCGTTACCGGGTTTTTGGACGCGGCTGCTTCGCCGGCGTCGCTCGCCGCATTCGCCGGGGCGGAGAAGGATGGCAAACTGACGGTGCGCACACATTTCGCTGTGCTCGTCAGACCACCCGAGGGGCAGGATCCGCAGAAGGCAGTGGCATACCTGCAATCGATGGCGAAGCAATATGATCAGGGGCCACTCGTCCCTGAACCGCACTTGAGGGTGCACAACGTCAAACTCTTTTTGGACGGGGTCATCACCGCGCCGGCGCAAACCGGTGCGATGCTATCCCCCTATTTCGTGAATCAAGGCACCGTGACAAGCCCGCACTGGGCACCGGGCAAGAACCGCGGACCGGACGTATATTTCCCCGCATCGGTGCTCGACGCGTTGGTGATCGCGGCAGCTAAAGCCGGGTTCGAGCCGCACATGCATGCCGACGGCGATCGCGCGGTCCGCGAAGGGCTGAATGCCATCGAAGCGTTGCGCAAGGCTGGGTTCTCGGGCGACAACATTCGTGCAGCGATCGCGCACGACGAAATCGTCGATCCGGCGGACTTCTCGCGCTATGCATCGTTGGATGCGATCCCCGTGCTGTCATTGCAGTGGGAAAAGCCTGCACCCGATACCGTTGACGGCGCGCGGGACTATCTGGGCCCGGCACGTTTCAAGTACATGGAGCCAGCGGGCGTATTGGCCGCAGCCGGCGCGCGCATCGCCTACGGCAGCGACTGGCCGGTGGATCCGCTCAACGAATGGTTCGCGCTGAAGGTCGGCGTCACACGCACCAATTCTCCGGAGGCCGGCAAGCAATACGCGGGGCGCCTGAGCGAGGACAGCGGCCTCACTCGCAAACAGGCTTTGCGGGCGATGACGATCAACGCTTCCTATGAGTTGCATCAGGACGCCAACGTAGGCTCGCTCGAAGTGGGTAAGCTCGCCGATTTCATCGTGCTCGACCGTAATTTTTTTGATGTCCCCGCCGAGCAGATCGCGAACATCAAGGTCCTGAAAACCGTGGTTGGCGGGCGCGTGGTTTATGAAACCGGTGAAGCCGCCAACCGACATCGATGATGGAGCACACGAGTCCCAGGCTTGGTCGTCTCGGGAATATCACCGGATGTTAACCTACCGAATACGTGAAAACGTGTTTATCGGTGCCGAGATACAGGAGCACCGCGGTGTCCGACACCCAGTGATGTCAACGCTTTCATTTTCAATGTTCCGAGCAAGGTAAAGTCCCATGTCATCTTCAGCCACCGGGAATACCCACCCTGGATTGGATAGAGCACGGCTGCGGCGCCTCACGGCGAGGGAACTGGAACAGTTCGCAGCGCTTCATCCCAGGTCGCGGGCATTACACGAACGCGCTTCGCGCTCGATGGTGGGGGGTGTCCCCATGCCATGGATGGCGCACTGGCCGGGCGGATTTCCGATCTATGTCAAACATGCCGCCGGCGCGCATTTAGTCGACGTGGACGATCATGCCTATGTTGATCTCTGTCTGGGTGATACGGGGGCGATGGGTGGTCACAGCCCGCCCGCCGTGGTGTACGCCGTACAATCGCAACTCGGTCGCGGCATCACGATGATGCTACCGACAGAAGACAGCATGCGGGCGGCGGAAGAACTCGCCCGCCGGTTTCGGGTGGACCACTGGCAGTTTACGCTGTCGGCGACCGACGCGAACCGCTGCGCATTGCGCCTGGCGCGCCAGATTACGGGACGCAAGAAGATCCTGGTATTTAGCTACTGTTATCACGGGACTGTCGATGAAGCGTTCGCCGTGCGCGACTCTCACGGGCAAACGCGCCCTCGCGAAGGCAATGTCGGGTCTGCCGTTGATGCCGCCACCACGACTCGCGCCATTGAATTCAACGATGTCCTGCAACTTGAGCACGCGCTTGCCGACGAGTCGGTTGCTTGCGTCCTGGCCGAGCCGGCTATGACCAATATGGGCATCGTGTTGCCGATAGCGGGCTACCACGACGCGCTGAGAAGGATCAGCAGACGGCACGGAACCCTGCTCATTATCGATGAGACGCACACGTTCTCAATGGGCGTTGGTGGCTGCACCCAGGCCTGGGGCCTGGATCCGGATATTGTGACCATCGGCAAATCCATTGGCGGAGGTATTCCAAGCGGCGCTCTCGGCATGAGTGCCCACGTCGTGCGGGAAGTGGGTTTGCAGCAAGGGGTTGACTACGAAGATACAGGCGGCGTTGGCGGAACCTTGGCCGGCAACGCGATTTCGGCTGCGGCGATGTGCGCAACCCTCGAACAGGTACTAACGGCCGAAGCCTTTGACCGGATGATTCCGCTTGCCAGTGAGTTGCATCGCTCAATCCAGCGAATCATTGAATCGCACCAGCTGCCCTGGAATGTGGTCCAACTCGGATGCCGTGTGGAGTACGGATTTCGACCGAAGCCCGCGCAAAACGGTACGGAAGCGCATGCTTCCGCCGATCGCGAACTGGAGTCTTACTTGCACCTATACCTGCTTAACCGCGGCGTATTGATCACACCGTTCCATAACATGGTGCTTATGTCGCCCACGACCACGTTGGATGATGTGACCCTTCACGACCGGCTGTTCACGGCTGCCGTCGACGAACTGATGGCCGCGGTTTAGCGCCGACACAAATATTTTAAATTTTTAAATTGGCCTAGCGAGCATGCAAGAGCGCTTCCGGATAGGGGTCGCCACAGCCTACATTCACTGGCTTGGCCGTCTCATGCGATCGGATCTCGCCGCGGGGGAATATGTCGTCCGAGACCCAGTGCCCCGGAGCTACTGAAAAGGCGTTGACAGACGGGATGTTCACTGAATGATTTCTGCTTGCCGATAGGCGCGTAATCGAAAAGGAATGGTGAACATCCCGTCTGTCAACGCCTGTCAACGCCTTTCCTGTCAACGTCTTTCCGAACGCATTGAGTCCCCGCAGGTCAGATGGTAAACCACACTTAGTCACAACGTAATGCGGTCATGGGGTCAACGTGAGAGGCCCGTCGGGCAGGCAAAAAGCATGCAATTGCCGACGTCAGGCTCATCAGAACAGCTTCTGCCGGTAACAGGATCGGGTCGCGCAGGTTGCCACCAATCAAGCTCGAGAAAAGAGTGTTCAGAATCAGGGTGAGTCCTACGCCGCCTAACACTCCGCTGCCGACGCTCACGGCGATCGAAGCAAAGACGATCCGAAACACATGCCCGCGTTGCGCACCCAAGGCCATGCGTATTCCAAACTCGTTGATTCGCTGTGTGACCGAGTATGACACTGCGCTGTAAATTCCGACTGCCGCAAGACTCAGAGCTAGTACCGCAAACGGTACGAAGAGCCAAGCTAGCAAGTGTTCCTGCTGCCACTCCTGCTGATCGCTGAGCCATTTGTCGAGATCGGAGACAACACGCGCGGCCTGTTGATCGGGATTTACTGCAGCCAGCGCATGCCTGATTTCGCGCAGCAGCCCGAGCGGCGGCGTTTCCGATCTAACGAGAATCTGCGTGCCCGGCGTCAGATACAGGGTCCAAGGTGCGAAAATCGCGGGGAGGATAGGATTGCGCAACCCATTGTCCCGACTATCACCAACCACACCAATTATCTGTAACCAAGAGTCAGCAATCCCCGGAGCCGAAATGAAATTCGGCGGACGATTCTCCAGGCCGGGAAGCTTGATGGAATGTCCTATTACACCACCATCCGGAAAGTAAAGCCGAGCAAACGTCTGATTGATAACCACGAGATGAGCGCCGTTGTGATCTTCAGTGTCGTTCCATATTCGCCCCTGCATGAGCGGGATCCGCAGACTGCTGAAAAACTCTGGCCCTACCAGATTGATGAGCGCAGTTCGCTGGCTAAGCCCAGGCAGGCCCAAAATCTCGAATGGCATGTTCGAGCCGGCTTGTGGTGGCGTGGCGTTCGGTGCGAATGCTGTCGAAGTCACACCTGGAACTTGGTTCACCCTTTCCCGAAGCTGCTCGAAATAGGTCAGCCGACTGCTCCAGTTAGTGAATGTATTCTCGGGAATCGGAATCCAGATCGAGATCACATTGTGCGGGTCATAGCCGAGTGGCGCGTGGATCAGGCTCATAAAGCCTTCCACGGCGGCTCCTGCCCCTGCGAGCAGCAAGAGTGTCAGGGCGATCTGGCCGGAGATCAGTACTCCATGCGTTCTGCGGCTTCGCAGGCTTCCGGCAATCCCGCGCATGCCTGATTGGAGAGCCTTACCAGGCTCCGGCCGCGAGAGCTGTATCGCCGGCGATAGCCCAAAGAGAATGCCGGTCGAGATTGCGACGCCGATGCTGAAGAAGAGTACAGGCAGGTTGATCCCGATCGAGACCTCCGTAGCGAAGTAGTGCTGGGGCAGAACTACCTTCATTGCCGCAACCGCGCCGTAGGCCAACAGGACGCCCATCGCAGCCCCGGTGATAGCCAGGAGAAGCGATTCAGTGAGCAGTTGGCGGACGATTCGCCCGCGGCCAGCTCCAATGGCGGTTCGCACGGCGAGCTCGCGCTCCCGCGCCGTGCCGCGCGCAAGCAGCAGAATGGAGACATTGCTGCACCCAATCGCAAGAAGCAACGCCACGGCGCCCAAAAGGAGATACAACGTGCGCCCCACGCCTTTCACCACCCAGCCGTTCAGTCCCTCGAGGCCGACCTGAGAATCTTTGGGAAAGCCCTTCGGCTTCTCATGGATAAACTGCTCCATCAGTGGCTGAAGGGCCGCACTGGCTGCTTCGCGGGTCACACCTGGTTTTGTGCGGAGGTCGACGTTTGCCAGGTCCGAATCCTGCGATAGTTTAAGTGGCAGGTAAACATCTCCGCTGTACCAGGTGAAGCGCGGAGCGGCGACGCCGATGATTTTGTAGCTCTTCCGATTCAGTCGCAGTGTCTGGCCTACCACATCTGGATTCGCGCTGAAATGCCGCTGCCAGAATTTATTACTCAGCACAACCACTGGTTGCGGTTCCTGCCCATCGGCTGCGTCGGAGGGCAGAATGCCGCGTCCCAGCGACAAGGGTTCGCCGAGAAAGTCAAAGCCGTTCGATGTAATAAAGATGACTGCCACATCTTCCGGGAATTCGCCTCCGGTCAACGACAATGACCGGCCATCCATCGCTATGAGGTCTTCCACCGCAGGTGACTGCCGCAAGGCGCGAATTTGCGGCCCATTCAGGTGAATTCTTTGGTCGCCGTCGGTCTTGCTCTTTATGAATAGCCGAACAATGCGATCCGCTGCTTTGTAGGGGTACGGGTTGATCAACGTAGCATAGATCACACTGAATACTGAAGTCGTCGCTCCGATTCCGAGCGCCAGCGAAATGATAGCCGGGAAGGTAAAGCCTCGGTTTCTAGAGAGCTGTCGTATTGCATAGCGAAGATCCTGCAGGACCGTTTCGAGCCAGACAAAAATGTCGGCCTCGTAAGACCTGTCACGCGCGACAGTAGCGTTGCCGAAGCGCCGGACTGCATCAGCCCGGGCTTCTTCTAGGCTCATACCTGCGGCCAAATTATCAGTAGTCCGTGCGTTGATGTGATAGCGTAGCTCCTCGTCAATTTCATCGCTGACCCTTGCGGGTCGAAGAATATTAGCTAGACGGTTAAACCACCCCACGTTTGCTCTCCTACGAAAACTGCAGAACGCGAGCCACTGCGCCAGTCAACGCGGCCCAGTTTTGCTCTTCTTCTCCCAACTGCTTGCGGCCCGCAGCCGTGATGGAGTAATAACGGGCGCGGCGATTATTCTCTGAGATACCCCACTCGGGACGTAGCCAGCCCGACTGTGTCATACGGTGCAGCGCTGGATAGAGCGAGCCCTCTTCTAACCTGAGGATCTCGTCAGAGACCTGCTCGATGTGCAGCACGATCCCGTAGCCGTGCATCGGCCCTCGGGTAGCAAGAGTTTTAAGTATCAAAAGGTCAAGTGTGCCTTGGAGGCGATCATTGGTGTGCTTACGCATGGTCTCCCACAGCCAGCTATGGGACCATAGTGTGCCCAAACTGCATTTGATGTCAAGCCATCTTGTAACACCGGCTTTGGCCGGTGAGTTTCCTTCTTGAACACCTCGTAGCTCGTGCGCATCGAAGCGTTGAACAAGCGACTCCCAGTTCCTGGATGACCACCCACGAGGAAGTAATCCTCAAGAAAATGTCGTTCTGTCCGGATGGGCGCCCACACGACCGGAGCTCCGGAGTGGCTGCCGATTCAGATCCGCGAGAATTCCAGATTTGAAAATCGGAACCTAAGAAGCCTCGGTGGCCCCCTCAATTCTCGGAAGGTTGCTGGACGTGATCGATGACAAGGATCTCAATTGGCGCCTTGGCCGATTCGAGCTTTAGTCCAAGCTGCTCCCTGATTGCAGTGAAAATCGAGGAGCCCGTTGGAGCGGCTATGGTGCCAGATTTCGCGGTGTTCTCCGGCACGTCAGCAGTCCACTTCAGATGTAAATCAAATCCTCCAGCGAGTCCGGTCCTGTCGATGACAGGTCTGTCGAGCCCGGATCGAGATAAGGTAGTGGCCAGCTTTTCGATGCTGACCCCCGCCCCGTCCAGTGTCCAATTGAGCCCGTCGCCTCTAAGTCGGGGAAAGTCACAATAGACAGGGCGGGGCGTATTCTGGCGCAGTGAGAGGCGGCGGTGAATCGATGGAATAGGGAGTGCAAATTCCTTCCTTCGACAGTTGCATTTTCACACCGCCCTTTTCGACAGTCAACTCATACACGGGGCGCTCCACCACCTCGCGATGAATCTTCAGTTGAAACCTCTCTTCAAGGTGTGCCTGAAGCATCGGCCCCTCTAACTGTTTCACCGTTGGAGCGCTCTCCGTTGTGGCCTGGATATCGAAGTGGTTGGAATCCATCCAGGCCTGAACGCCCGAAACCTGGTTGTTCGGGACATTGTAAGCAAAGAGGATGAGCTGTTTCAGGGAGAAATTCGCCATGGCAAGCCTCCCCCCAGAGGCTTGAACGTATGCCGCGTTGTCACCGTTCGCGTGGGGCCTGATCGATGCTGCTTCGAATTCGGGACGCGTCACAGGCTCTTGCGTCTGACAAAAAGCGGCGGCGTTCCCAACAGCGGCTACCAGCATTAGTCCACTGCCGAAGTACAAATTTAGCGCGCACCAAGACATTCCAGATTCTCCCGTGTCCGTCGAGGCTAGAAGCCCCTCGATATAGTATCTTTAGTTTTCCTGATGAGGGGACCGATGAAACTGCTTGCAATTGGGATTGCGCTGATGACGTTTCCGCTGAGCGGTTACGGCCAGAACTACGCCAGGTCGCCGTTTTCCGTGGATGACGCCGTCCCCGCCTCGGCCCACGTGGAGGGGTGGCAGCAAGGGACGATCCATGCAAATGGGACTACGATCGATCTTTCCGAATCGCACCCGGCGCTCAAGATCGAAGAGATTGCCGATTGGAATCTCCAGCAGAAAGTGGATGGGGCGAAACCCGTACAGGTAATCCGTTTTTATATCCAGTACAACCGCCTGGGTGTGACGTTTGGTTACGATCTGCTGGCACAACCTGTGGAGGGAACGGACAAGATTAAATGCACGTTCAGCCCGCTTACGGATCTTCCGTCACCCGGGTGGAATCGCGACAGGAGCATCCTGCCGGTTGCCCTTCCGGCTGACCTGTCGCCGCTGGTGATCCGTTCTGGCCAAGCGATCTCCATCTCCACGTATCCTGTGGGAGAAGACAAGCCGGCGGTGATTCATTACATTCGGTTGACGCGGATGGATGCGGCGCACGGGGAAGAGGCGAAGACGGAGTGAGTGTGGGGGTCCGTCTCCCAGCACACACTGCGGAGGCGAGAATCTTTTCGAGAATCTGAGAGGATCATCTGCAAACCGGATGCGATCCCTATGGACATATAACCGTCTAGCAGGAAGTAATCCGTAAAACGCGGTTCTGTGCGGATAGGCGACAAACCTCCCGGAACACAAGAATTGGCCGTCGGAATGTGGCGCAACGGCGACTGTAATATGTTGTTACTTTCAATCCATGACTAGGGAATCGAATGTGATTGGCAAACCAGCTTTATGCATTTGCCTTCTGCTTGGCGCTGCGACAGTCGCGATGGGACAGACCAGGCAAGAAAACCTGAACAAGTGCCAGTCAGTCGACCCGGACGCAAAAATAACCGGATGCACGGAGCTCCTCAAGGCGGACCAAGACACTACCAAGAATCGGGCCGTCATTTACGGCAGCCGCGGCGTCGGTTATTACAGCAAGGGTGATTACGACCGCGCGACCCAGGATACCGATCAAGCGATTCGCCTAAACCCGAATGAACCATCTTTCTATTACACCAGCGGCCTGGCCTACAAAAAGAAGGGCGACTTCGACCGCGCAATCCAGGATTTCAATGAAGCAATTCGCCTGAACCCGAAGTTTGAAAGAGCCTATTACGACCGCGGCAACGCCTATATAGACAAGGAAGAATACGACCGGGCAATTCAGGAATTCAACGAAGCGATTCGCCTGAATCCGAATAATGCGAACAACTACAACAACCGCGGCGTCGCCTACAAGAGGAAGGGCGATTACGGTCGCGCGATTCAAGACTACAACCAAGCGATCCATTTGAACTCGAATGACACAATCGCCTACTTTAATCGCGGCGACGCCTATTTCGCCCAGTCCAACTTGACGGCAGCCGTTACGGGCTTTGAGTACACGATCTCCACCGCGCCGTCTTCAAGTGCGGCGGTATCCGCGGCTCTGTTGCTGCACGTGGTCATGAAGCGGCAGGGCCACGATGACGCGCAGCAGCTCGCGCGAGTGGCAGCGGCCGCGGATCTGTCGAAATGGCCTGGACCGGTGCTGAAGCTCGATCTGGGACAGGCGACAGCCAATGGGGTAATGGTGGCAGCGGCCAGCGGCGTCTCCGCTTGGCAGAAGTGGCAGGTTTGCGAAGCCAACTACTTCACCGGCGAGGACGCGCTATTACATCATCAACGGACGACGGCGCTTGCGCGCCTCAGGGCCGCGCGCGATGGCTGCCCAAAGGGTGATACGGGCTACACCGCGGCGCTGGCAGAACTGAAGCGGCTAGGCGCATCGGTTGTTCCGGCTAAATAGCGAAGGGCCAGCGGACGATATAGCCGTGCCGGGCGCGAGCAGCCTTAAAAGGACACCGTGCGCTTGTCGGCACAATCATCGCTGCACTTAGCTGATTCGATAGTGTCGTTGAGAGTCATTGTTTTGGCATGCTGTCGCATCACCGCCAATTCGTCAGTTACTGCTTGAGCAACAGTCTGACTCGAACCGTCAGAGCGACAGAGTGATTTCGGCTCTATCTCTCGGTATCGACCGTGAGCTGGCCAGCGTACAGGATTGGTCCTCGAAAACGCCCTAGCGTTGACTGATTGCCAGTTGGGAACTTTCCAGCTGGACAAGTAGTCGGCTATCCGCACTAGGTCTTACCAGATGACCGATAGCGCTTTTGCTTTTCGAATCATCTTGTCTTTGGTCACCAGAGGAGCCACGATCCAGCGCCGTCGCTCCAATAATTCTGCCCATGGGATCAAAGGGTACGGCGAAGGAAACTCCACGGCGATGCGCGTTACGGCCGGGGTGATCGGCAGGATCAGGAAGCGAGTCTCCACCTCAACCAGAAATGCCTCAAGGGAAGTTTTTGGGATTATGCGTCAGGTCCCCGAAAGAGCCCTCATCCCGAACCGTCTGGACGTGTGCGACGAATGGTGGTTATTTCGTCTGGTGTGTGACCCGCTCCCGAGTTTCCCCTATCCCTGAGCTGTCACAGTGGGCAGCGGCGCTCGACCATGCCCACGCGTGAGCCTTTGGCACCAATCTCGCTCGCACCGGATTTAGCTACTTGTAACGCAACGCTTCCCCACAAATACGGCCCATCCAGAAG
>CAVWNL010000002.1:0-375046 GCA_963756485.1 uncultured Acidobacteriaceae bacterium
AAACCGGTTTTCCCCTAAACGGGCAATGCCCGAGGTTAGTTTGTGGAGAACGGTGATCCCGAACATTCTGCTCGGTCGTGTGCGTACTACTCCTGTTGCCGATCGATCCTGGATGCGCACTGGGAATCGATTACCAGCCTGGAACTGATCAGATGTTAGGCTCAGGACATGTCCGCTCAGGCCAATGCGTACAACAGGTCACTAGCCAAGCCACCGTGACAGCGTGCTGATATTCTCCGATTGGTGGCTGCTTTGCCAACTCGTGCCGATGGTTGTGTTCTGTATAAGAAGATTGATCAGGCTTTCGCGGCTGGGCGTGAGCCTTGCGTTTCACGCAGGGGCTGATCACCGGATCGCTGATCTTGTGCCCTGTCTCGGCATCCTGTTCTCGAGGTTTCCCGCTCTGCTGGTGGCGCTTGGCGACAGGCCCCACAAGGCGCTCTACGCTATAGAGATAGAACCGTGAGTGCGGCCGAAACGTATCGGGACCCAGCTAGTTGCACGAACGAGGAGTCAAGGCCGAGTCTGCTGGATGAAACGGCACGGGGTCTGGCTCCGCTGAGGTTTTCCATCGTGCCTGGAGGGTATCCGGTTGATTCCCGGACAACAAGATGGGTGTCAATTTTGTATTCGCGATGCGGCATGCCGCCCTCTACATGAGCGCGCAAAGCTGTGACTGCGGCACGCGACAACTCCAGCCGGGACATTTGGACGACGTGAGGGGCGGGATGTGACCTTAGCATTAATATCGTCAAAGCCGATGACCGAAAGGTTATCGGGCACACGCAGCTGAGCGCGGTACACCTTGTGAAGCACTCCGATGGCCGTCATATCATTCGAACACATGACAGCAGTCGGTAGTCTTTTGCCGGTTAGCAGCTTATCCATCGCCTGAATGCCACCTTCCAGCGTGTGATCGCCCTCAATTAACCAATCCGAGTCAAGCGGAATGCCGCATTCGTCGAGAGACTTGACAAAGGCATCCAGGCGCGATCGCGCCGAGTGTAAGCGCTTGGGTCCGGAGATGAAGGAAATGTTTCTGTGTCCGAGGGCTGCAAGATGTTGTACCCCCTGTCGAATCCCGTGGTGATAATCCACCTTTAGTAGACTGACCGTTGGCCCTCGGGTCCCAGATCGACGAACACTAAGGGAATATTGCGTTCCGCGAGTTGTTCCAGCAGAGGCTGTTCGATGCCGAAGGTCATGATCGCGACACCCTCGACCTTGCGTTCCAGCATGCGGCGGATGCAAGTTGCCATGCGCTTGGGATCATAATTGGTCGAGCTCGCCAGGATTTCGTAACCACCGGCAACAGCGATATCTTCAAATCCCTGGATCAACTCCGGGAAGAACGGGTTGGTAATTTCGGAAACGATAAGGCCAAGCAGCCCACTGCGGCCCGAAACCAGCGCGCGTGCCTGGGATTGGGAAAGTAGTCGAGTTCGCGGATGGCATCCCAAACCCGTTTGGCCATCCGCGCGTTGACGGAAGGATTATGATTGATGGTTCGGGAAACGGTGGCGATCGAAACCTTTGCCTTTTGGGCTACCGTCCGTATATCCATGAGCGCCGGCTTCTTCTTGGTGGAGCCTCGCTTGGTTTTTGGCATACTTTTGGCCATGGTCTAGATCGAGAAATTGCTTTCAACTTACACTGTCTTCCAAAAATAGTAAATGCGACTCAGGCGGCTGGAGGGCGGAATCCTGCTTTGACCTTCTGAGTACGACGAGGTGCAAATTTCGCTCTCTCGGTCGCGGGCCAGCAAATACCTCGCACATTCTGGATTCGCATGGTTATGTTCGGCTGTTTTCCGACGATGGGTGTTCCGCCTTGGTTTGGGATTTCTCTAGCGTGAAGACGGATGCAACAAGCAGAAATAAAGAATGCTGGTACAGTCCTCTGACGTTTTAGAAACACCTCGCCACCACATTCCAGCATCCCAGTGATCGAATGACATTACGATACGCGATCTCATAAACGAGGTCCTATAGCGACGGCGGCTGATGAAACTTTGTCAAGCCAAACTTGATACTCGTTATTCTCCATGTTGAACGTGATCTGTCCCGCTGCAATGACGGAATTGGCAGAATAGTCTGCAGGCGAAGCGGGGAAGAGTTGATCCATGCGGTAACCCGTTTGTGCGCATGAGGTTTTCCAGCACATCCAGCCGACCAGGTTGTCGCGCATCACATTGTTGTACATACTTGAGCTTGCCCCGGCAGTTACGCCGGCGGCCAGGCCGACGCCCTGTGCAGCAATCTTTGTTCCCGTCGCTGAGCAGTCCGCTCGAAATGACTCGATTGTTAATTGCAACGTTGTCGTGGCCAGCGGCGAAGTCGATGCCATAGCTCACCGTTCCGATCACTTGGTTGTCGTGGATGCTGTTGAAGGCAGTGGCGTCCTGCACGGTATCGTCGATGCTGCCGTCCGTCTTGATTCCGCCGCCGGTATACACATCCTGAGCAGGCTTGTAGGGATAGGCGCCCTGGATATATGTGTCGTGGATCGCCAGCGGTTGATTCGCCGTTCCGCTTGACCGGTAGATGTAGATATCGTCCACCAGGCTCCGGCCGGGATAGTTGATAACCTCATTCCAACCCAAGTCTATGCCAGGCACTGACTGCACGTTTTCGAGTTCAATAAAGTGTGCGTGGGTGCGGTTTGCACCTTCTACCGGGAGGTAAGCGCCGTTACCGTCACTCAGCAATCCATTGAGGTTGCGTGCCCGGTTCGCCCGGATCACAATCGTCGGCTCGCCCTCTCGCTTGCCGCCGTACCCCTGCACGATCACGCCCGCTTGAGCATTCTCAATGTAGTTATTCTCCACATCCAGCCGCGCCGGTGATGTTACTTCAAGGAACTTGCCGTTCGGCTGGCCCTTTACGCCAGCATTCAAGGCCAGACCAAGATTGTTGCGAACCGTCAGATTGCTCCCCCGCAACATTGCTCGCAATCAGGCCGCCGGTGCTGCGGAAATGCGAGTTTTCAATAATGACCGGTTCCGTTGTCGCCACCATGACGGCCGGGGTCTTCGCATCAGTACTCTGCCAATTGCCGGAGTAGGTTCCCCCCGTGGTGATGACAAGAGGACCCTGCCAATCCACCTCGCCCACAGTGCTGGTTGCCGCGACCTTTCGCGCCAGTCCTTGATAGTTGCCAGTGATGGCTGCCGGCCCGCACTCGCAATCCCCGCCAAAACACCAGACGCGTTGACGGTGATGCTGCGCTGGTCAGACGACTGCCAGCCGAATTCCGCCGTAACGTCTTTGATCGAACCATCGTTGAAGGTCGCGATCGCCTTCAGTTGGGCGGAGCCGCCAATCGCCACCACAGCTCGCGAAGGAGCGATGGTTACCGATTCCAGTGTTGGGCCACCAGCTTTTGGTGCCGACTCAGCTGCCCCACCGACGGCCGGGGTAATCTTACCGGTGAGGCTATTAAATGTGTTAGCCACCCCTGCAAGCCGTTGGATCGCTGCGGCCGGGGAGTAGGTTGCTGTTACAACGCGGCTGGGCACGAAACCAAAGCCCGATGGATAGCTGGTCGTTGGTTTCCGCTCCCCACATGCCGACTGCCTTAACCGTCTTCGGCGGACTGACCTGGAAGGGAACCGTGTAGAACTGCGTCGTGCCCTTTCCTGGAACGGGAGTTGATCCGTCGATCGTATACCAGATGATGTGTTGCCAAGCGCCACGGCGCCCGAGGTGTACCCCGGGTCAGTGAGCGTCACCGTCAGGGGCCAGAATACCCTCCGGGCAAAGGCGAAACGGTCGGAGCCATGCTTGTAGTGGCCGCACACTTGGGTTGGAAGTTGCTGCCGGTCATCAACCAGATACCCATCTCCATATACTCCCTCGCGGGAAATGTAGTTGCTTAGTTTGCTTGGGTAGCCTGACCACGTGCCGCAAATATAGTTATCCATGAACTTAAACGTCGAATTAGCAGGCTGTGGCGTGCCGCCATTGCCCCATGCTATGCCTTGGGCATAAGACGAGAAAATACCTGACTGCAGCATGTTATGGGAGTAGGTAGCCTGAAAACCCATTGCTTCGATGCCATACCCATACCGGCCGGCCCATGGGTGAACGTTGAATATGATCAGATTATTGCTGACGTTAAGGGGCGGGGCACTGGTACCGTTCGCACAGCAGGCAAACGGAAAACCCAAACGATCCCGGGTCGGGGTTAAGCCAGTCATGCTCCGAGTTGTGTTTTGGACTATTATGCCCCCGGCAGCTTGCGGTTGTTCTTCCCATGTAATGCGGTGTATGTTACTAAAATCATTGAACTGGGCGTCTATGGCGTAATCTCGTGCTCCGCCGGGAGGCTCACAGGCATACTTCTGGTGCCCGAAGTTAGGACAATTCCAGTGAACGCCTTCCGTCAGATGGAACAGGTTGTTGTTATGAAATACTATGCCATTGACTGAGGCGAAAACGACCAGAGCGTGACAGGTGCCATTGTTTACTTGATTGAACTGGTTGTTCGGCGATATGCACGAGCTGGTGTCGCCAAAAGAATTCCATTGAATGGTGATGTCCTTGTCTACGGACGCTTGGTTAGGGCCATCAAGAAATACCCGGCCGTGTTCTGTCCGCTGTTCGTCGCCAGTAGCCCCGTGAATGTGTTGTGTTGGATCAGGAAATTCTGGTTGGGCGCTTGGATGTAGATGCCGTCCGATCCGTGGAAGTTAAGGTACTGGATGGTCGTCGTCTGCGTGCAGGATTGAGGCCCGTAGAAGTTGAAGATGGTACCGGACAGGCCGAATGTCGAGTTGAGGTTAACGGCGGGAATCACCATGCCATTCGATAGCCGGTTCACCTCGACCCCGGTATAGGTCATTCCGCATTTCAGTGTGAGCGGCTTGGTAAAGTTATATGTGCCGCCTGCAAAGTTGATGAGTGCACAGCTTGGTGCGCTGGAGATCGTGCTCTGTATTTACTTGTGCTCATGCCGCTGTTCAGGTTAGTAGCCGGGGCCCTCCGCATCCTACCGATTTCGGTGTCAGACTTTGAGTAGGTGTCGGTCTCGCGGCCGCCGCACTCACCACCAATGAGGTCTGGGCCCTGGCCGAGGAGTAGCCGGTATTGTCGGTGGGTGAGAACACGGCGGCCAGTTGCTGTCTTCCTGCGGACAGAACCGTACCCATCAGAGTGTCCTGAGAAGCTGGGGCTCCCAACTCTGCGTTACTAATGTGACGGCGGGACTTGTGTTATAGTCGCCGCACTTATGGGTACTGGCAAGACAAAAAGAAGCACGGTGTAGAACCAGTTCATGTGTGCCCTCTGTGCATGAAACGTCTTATGCGTGACCGCACCCATCCGACGGCATGCCTGTGTGAGAACAATCACTCCTCGGAACAAGAGGCGGGACGTTGCTGACGCGCTGGCTGGCGCTAACCAATACGAACGGACAGCGAAACACCTCTCCTTAGCCGAAGGAGTTGCGACTGGCCCAGCTGTTGACGAGGCCCGCCGCTGGAAAGCGAAAGCGAGCTATTTCCTGGCTGAAGATCACTATGGCCGCAAAGCGGAGCAGGCAGCTATTACCTTTGTTGTGACATTACTGATCCGCACCCTTCATCCGAAACAATCTGTGAGCGGGTCTGAGAGCACCGATGGTCTCGATTAGGGCGACTCGCGAGAGAAAGTGCACTGAAATGCATCGACATAATACGTGTTGCTTAGTTGCACACCAGCGGCATCAGCTCGAGGGCAGCACGCCGGGCGACGGGCTTGCTGGGCCATCGATCAATGTCCATGGCAGCTACCTGGCTTCTCGCTCATGCCAACGATTGGAACCGCGAGGCGTCGTGAATGAAATCCGGGCGGAAACATGCAGACGAGGGCCAGATCCCACTAACAGAGCAGCCCTAGCCCCGTCTGGCTCGCGGAGGAAATTCCTTGGACCGCAGAGTTTCACCGAACCTGGCGTTTCGCTGGAAGTGATTCACAAAAGAGTCCGGACGAGGGCAGATTCCTGCGGGGAGGGCCATTTCAATTGAGCCGCATCGGGCTGTATAGTGCCGTTTATGACCGTGCGCATGAAAGACATCGCAGAGGATCTGGGACTCTCGGTTGTCACTGTTTCCAAGGTTCTTCGACACCATCCGGACATCGGAGAGAAGACACGGAAACGGGTTCTCAAGCGAGCAAAAGAACTGGACTATCAGCCAAACGTCCTAGCTCGCAGCCTCGTCACCGGCCGCACGTACCTCATTGGTTTGGTCGTCCCCGACTTGCTACATCCTTTTTTTGCCGAGGTAGCCAAGGCCTTATCCACCGTTGTGGGACAGCGGGGCTATTCGGTTATCATTTCGTCCTCAGAAGAAGATGCGGAACTGGAAGCGCGCGAGATACACCAGATGGTCTCGCGGCAACTAGACGCCCTGGTCATTGCCTCTTCCAGCAATGAAACAGCGGCCTTTGAAAAGATGGGCCGCCAGGGTCAGCCGTACGTCCTGATCGATCGAGAGATTCCAGGCTTAGTTGCAAACTTTGTAGGAATCGACGACAAAGCAGCCGGACGGATCGCAACGGAGCACCTCGTAGACCAGGGTTGCCGGACCATTGCCCATATCCGTGGAAAAGACAACAGCACAGGCATGCGTAGATTTGAAGGGTATAAACAGGCGCTCCAGCGCCGCGGGCTACGCTTTTCTGATTCAAATGTAGTGGGAAGGTTGAAGGTTGATATCGAGAGCAGACGACACGGTGCGGAGGCCATGCGGTTTTTGCTCAGGCAACGGTCGAGACCGGACGGCGTCTTCTGTTATAACGACCCGTTGGCGATTGGTGCGATGACAGCCATCGTGGAATCGGGCCTTCGTATTCCAGAAGATATCGCCGTCATCGGATGTGGAAATCTCCATTACGATAGCGAATTGCGGGTTCCGCTTTCCAGTGTCGACCAGCATAGCCAGCTCATCGGGGAACGTGCGGCGAAAATCCTCCTCAATTTGATTGAATCAAAGGTTCGTCCCAAGGCCAGATGTGTCATCCTCGATCCCTCATTGGTGGTCCGTTCCTCCACGCTGAGAAGGTCTCAACCCCTGGGGAGTGAAATTCCGCCTCAGGTGAAGGCGAAAACCAGAAAGCGAGTGGTCGTTTCGAAAATAGGTAATAGGAAAAAAACTTAGTACCCGATTATTGAGCCCCGGAAACGGGAAGGATGCGGAAGGCGTAGGCGTACTTGCCTCGAATTTCCGCCGGCATCTCAATGTGCAGACCATCGGGCTGTTGATGGAACGTCAGCGTCCCGTCAACGCCAAGCAAGGCAACAGAACCTACCTTGGGCGCCCCCTCCGCGGCGCTCGAAAACGAACGGATCACAGTCTCCCTGCCCGGCGGCTTGCCCAGTTCGATGGCATACACGGTGTTCCCTTTTGCGGTAAACCGGAAGTCCTGCGCTGTATAGGCTGTCGTATCGGTGTCGTGGAAGGATCCGGATGCGACCTTCGTGGGGCCTTCGCCATAAGTTTTCCAGGGTCGCGTGCCGTAGATCGACTCACCATTGATCTTCAGCCAGGCGCCTACCTCACGAAGCACCTGTTGCACCTCCATCGGAATGGTGCCATCAGAGCGAGGGCCGATATTCATGAGCAGATTTCCATTCTTGCTGACAATATCCGCCAGTTGATCAATGACGAACTCTGGGGACTTGAAGGTATCGTTCTCAATAAACCCCCAGGACTTGTTGCTGATCGAGGTATCGGTCTGCCAGGGAATGGGACGGATATCCCCTAGCTGACCTCGCTCCAGATCGAGCACGGCAGAGTGATCCTGCATGGCATAGTCTTTGTAATTGATCACGCCGACGTGATCGCCATACTTCAGCGACGCGTCGTAATAAAAGGCGGCAAAACGCGTGAGAGCCGGGCGGACGGAGGCCTGGCCGATCCACCAGTCGAAATACATGATGTCAGGGTGGTATTTCTCGACGAGCTCTGAGGAACGCGCCAGCCAGTCATCGGTCCAAGCCGTGGAGGCGAACGTAAAATCATTCGACAGCGGCGTCGGGTGCGGGTTCTCCAGCCAGTTGTGCGCCGGACCATAGAACGCCGCGTATTTGGGATCGTTCACGTCAGACGGAATCGCGCGTCCCACCCCGAGAAAAAAATTGTGTTCGACCCGGTGCGACGACACTCCAAAATGCAGACCTTCGGCGCGAACCGCCTTGGCCAGATCTCCGATAAGATCCCGATGCGGTCCCATCTTGACCGCGGTCCAGTCGCTCAGGCCGCTGTCGTACATGGCAAAGCCGTCGTGGTGCTCGGCAACTGGGACCACATACTTCGCCCCAGACTCGGCGAATAAGTGAGCCCAGGCGGCAGGGTCGAAATGCTCCGCTTTGAACATGGGGACAAAGTCCTTGTAACCGAACTTATCCTGCGGACCGTACGTGGCGATGTGGTGGGTATACTCCGGCGTTCCCTCACGGTACATATTTCGTGGATACCATTCGCTGCCAAACGCCGGGACGGAATAGACGCCCCAATGGATGAAGATGCCGAACTTTGCGTCACGGTACCACGCCGGAGCCTCGTAGCTTTGCAACGAATCCCATTCAGCACGGTAAGGGCCACCAGCGATGGTTTGATCGACGAGGTTGAGAATGTGTCCACGCTCGTGGTCGTACTTGGAACTGGCCTTCTGCCAGATGCGGTCAATGACTTCGGGGGGTTGCGAGGCTGTCGGGGCAGTCGGCGCTATGGCCTCCTGGGCGAACAATGCGGAGCAGGAACAGGCAAGGGCTGCCAGCGCGAGAGTGCTTACTGCCATTCCGCGGTTGACAGCTGCAAACGCCAGTCTAGACATGGGGAACTCACCTTAAGTCACCGGACGCAGAAACGCGCTGGCGTGAATACTCGATATTCTCGGTACAGTTAACGTTAACCTACTTTTTATTAGCCGGCCAAAGCCCTGTCAAGGGGAAACGGGGAGCGCATTCCGGGGTACGAAGAAACTCCTGATTGCGGGCTGGGGAGACCTGGGGGCACGGATCAATCGAGCATCTCCTCATCAAGCTTCTGTTCAGAGAATGCCGTTTTTGCGTCAGGATCACAGGTTCAGAGCGAAACTGTTGACACCTCTATAAATCTGCGCGTAGCATCCGTCCGTTATCGTTAAAGTAGTCGGTGAACCAACAAAGAAAATATTTCGGGCCCCGGGTTCTCAATTCATCTGGTCGCCGCACAACTCAGAGGCTTTCGGTTCGCCACCGCCGCTGATGCTGATCGAGCGATTTTTTTGGAGACAGTATGCGAGGCTCATTTAGAAAGTGCTGGAATCCGCACTGGTATGTCACAGCGTCTTTAATCCTTTTGGGTCTTGCTGGGTTTGCGTCCCAGCCCGCGCCGGCGCAGCAGGCAAACGCAGCCATCAACGGAGTCGTTAAGGATCCGAGCGGCGCTGCGATCCCAAATGCGCAGGTCGAGCTTACCAATGTCGCTACCTCCGTCGTGAGGACAACCACCACGAACAGTGACGGAGCCTATGCCTACCCGAGCGTCGTCCCCGGCGTTTATTCCATGCGGGCATCGGCATCAGGCTTTGCTGCGGTCACACAACAAGCCATTACCCTGGAAGTGAGCCAGACCGCGACCTACGATTTTCAACTGAAGGTCGGTACTGCGCAGCAGAACGTCACGGTGAACGCAGCGGAAGGGGCGGCGCTGGAGACCGCGACCTCGGAACTCGGTACAGTCGTTAACACCAAGGAGGTTACCGATCTGCCTCTGAACGGCCGCAACTTCACCCAGTTGCTGACCATCACGGCGGGCGTCGCTAACATCAATCGCGACCAGAGCTCAGGTGGAGGAGGCGGGTGGGCTGGTCACTCACTCGGAAGTTTCACTTTCCCGGCAGTGAACGGCGCTCGCAACCGCAGCAATTATTTTGTGCTGGATGGGGAAAACGACCTGAACACGATGCTCGGGATGTACAACTATTCGCCGATCGTGGACGCCATTCAGGAGTTTAAAACCCAGGGTCACAATGATCTCGCCGAGTACGGTGGAGCTGCCGGTGGCATCGTGAGCGTGGTCACCAAGTCCGGCACCAACCAATACCACGGCGCCCTGTGGGAGTTCTTGCGCAACAAGGATATGGATGCGCGCGGTTACTTCGAGTCAACCTTGCCGCCGCTGAAGCAGAATCAGTATGGCGCTTCCGCCGGCGGCCCCGTTTGGATTCCGAAGGTGTACAACGGCAAAAATCGCACCTTCTTTTACGCGGCTTGGGAAGGTTTCCGGATACGATCCGCGGTAACAACCGGAGCCCTCGCACCGACGGATGCGATGCGCAACGGCGATTTCAGCGCCCTGGGCATACCCATCTACGATCCGGCGACGACCACTCTCGATCCGGCAACCGGTACGTACTCCCGCTCCGTGTTTCCTGGCGGTATTATCCCCAGCGGCCGGATCAGTCAGATCTCCGCGCTTTACCAGTCACTCATCCCTCATGCCGGCGCATTGGTGAACGGGGCAAACATTTTTTCGGCCGGGCCGGCCCAGACCAACCAGGATTCGGGAACAATTCGCGGCGATCAGAATTTCGGTAACAATAACCAGCTCATGTTTCGCTATAGCCAGTTCGACCAGGAGGTGGCAAACACGACCAACGTCATCGGGTTGAACACGATTCATGTTCTCGGCCACAACTACATTGGGCACTGGACTCATACCTTTAATCCGACGGCCTTCTCGGACGTGTACTTCGGCAGAAACTTCGGAGACACCATTACCGGCACTGGCTATCCCAGTGAAACCCCGGCGTTTCTCGGGCAGTTGCAGACCCTCGGGATGTCGAAGTCCTGGATGACTCTCAACAACAAGCTCTACGCACCGCAGTGGTCGGCGGACAACTACCTTTCGCTGTCCGGCTCGCAGCTGCAGGAAACCGGGTTGGCGGATAACTGGCAGTTCGGCGGGGCATTTACCAAGATCTTCGGCAGACATACGATTAAGGCCGGCGGCGACTTCCAAACCAACAACTTCCGTTCGCCGATCGCATACTCCGGAGCGTCTTTCGGGACCTCGCAGACTGCGGGCCTCGGGGCGGACCAAGGCAAGGGAGGAGACGCCTGGGCATCCCTGTTGCTTGGGGTTCCCCGTGAAGCCAGCTATCGAAACATCCTCGAGGTGGCCGGCGGCGGGTGGACCGATGGAATATTCGTTCAGGATCAGATCAAAGCGACGAGCCGTCTTACCGTCAATGTCGGCTTCCGCAACGACTTCATTTGGCAACCGATCTACGGGACCGGCAACGGCGCCAACTTCTATACCGGTAATGCTAACCCCATCACCGGCCAGTATGAGCTCAATGCGCTCCCTCCTAACTGCTCAGCAACGCAGGGGGCGCCTTGCATACCGGCCGGCATCTACACTGCATCGAGCACGCCTGCTCCGGGCGGACTTCCCCCTCATGCCTTCGTCAACCCGGCTTCCGATCATCGCGTGATTAAGAACTCGTTTGCCGACTGGGCCGGCCGGCTCGGCGTGGCCTACCGCATCGGAGACAAGACGGTCGTCCGTTCAAGCTATAGCCGTTTCTACGACGCCTGGGCCACAGTGGTCCAGCTCTCACAGAATTTTGGCGGCAACTGGCCGGCAGTGAACACCCTCGACAATGCCGGGCTCAATGTCAATGCTCCAACGGCGTCGGCCGCCGATCCTCTGGCACTTGGCAACGGCGGAGCACTGATCTATCCCATCAATGACTTCAGTCAGGTAAGTCAGTGGATGGTGGATCCGAACTTCAGGACTCCATACATGGACCAGTGGAATGTTGGTGTGGAGCGGGAGTTACCAGCGAATGCCGTTCTCGATGTCAACTACGTCGGTTCCGTCGGCAGGCACCTGGATTGGGGTCCGATCATGAATACCCCGGCTCCGGGACCTGGCGATGTCCAGCCACGGCGGCCGTATCCCTACATGCAGCAGCAATGGTTCGACCAGAGCGTCGGAAACAGCCGCTACAACGCCCTCCAGGTCACTCTCAACAAGCGCACCAGCCATGGCGTTACTTTCCTGGTCGCCTACACCTTGTCGCATACAAACGACGACGGCTGCGGGCTAGGTGGAAACTGCAACTCGACCAATCCTTATAACCGGAAGGTCGACTACGGCACATCAGACCTGAACCAGGAGCAGGCGTTTTCGGCGGCATTCACCCTGCAATCGCCATTCGATAAATCTTCCAACAAGTGGGTCTCCAATCTGGCGGGCGGATGGGCGCTCAATGGCATCGGCCAAATCGCTTCGGGATGGCCCTTCACCGTAACCGCCAGCGGCGACCCGGAAAACGTTGGTTCCATCAGCCAGCAACGCGTGAACGTGGTCGGCAACCCGAACGCTGGGCCAGGTCTCCACACTCCGGCGCAATGGTTTAATGTCAACGCCTTCGCGTTGCAGCAACCGTACACCTACGGCAATGAGAAGGTGAACTCGCTGACTTCGGATGGGACTAAGAACCTCGACCTGTCCTTGTTCCGAAGGTTCCATGTAGGACTTGGCGAATCGAGATTCTTTGAATTCCGTGCCGAAGCATTCAACCTCACCAACAGACCTATGTTCGCCATTCCGAATTCGGCGCTCGGCGGGGCTAACTTTGGATCGGTTACAACCAGCAGCGCCTCGGGCAACGGGACCGGCCAGCAGAATTCACCGCGTCAATTGCAGCTGGCTCTGAAGTTCAATTACTAACCCGGGTCTCATCAATGGCATCACTGCCGTGTGCTGCGGCAGTGATGCCATTTGCCTTACACACTTCGATCGATGCAGACTAAAGACTCACGAGTGAAGAATGCGTTCGGCACTGACCATCCTGCTTTTCGCCGCAGTGCCTTGTGTGTTTCTGCTCGCCCAGAACATAACACCGCCCTTGATCAGGTTCGAGGATATTGCTGAACGGGCCGGCGTACACTTTGTCGTGGAAAATTCTCCTACCCCGGAAAAACACCAGCCAGAAGCCATGCCCGCCGGCGTCGCACTCTTCGACTACGACGGGGATGGCCTGCTCGATATTTATCTGGTCAACGGCGCCGAGATGCCATCCCTGGTAAAGACCGGCCCGAAATATTACAACCGCCTCTATCACAACAACGGCAACGGAACCTTCACCGACGTCACTGAGCACGCCAGGGTCGCCGGCGCAGGCTACGGAATGGGCGTGGCCGCGGGCGATTACGACAACAGCGGACGGCCGAGCCTGTTTGTGGCGAACGTGAACGGAAACCAACTGTTTCACAACAATGCCGACGGCACCTTTACCGATGTCACCGCGAAGGCCGGTCTGAGCGGCGCCCTGCATCATGGCCGCAAGATGTGGTCCATCGCCGCCGGCTGGTTCGACTACAACCGCGACGGACTGCTGGACTTGTTCGTCGTGAACTACTGCGATTGGGATCCCCGTTACGAGCCCAGTTGCATGGGTCTCAACGGCCGGGGTTACTGCCACCCGGACAGCTTCGCTCCACTGACCAACACACTGTACCGCAACAACGGCGACGGCACGTTCACCGATGTCTCGGCGGAAACCGGTATCTCAAAGCTGGAGGGCAGGGGAATGGGCGTTGCCTTCGCCGACTATGACAACGACGGCTGGCCCGATGTCTTCGTCGCCAATGACAACAGCCCGAACCTTCTGTTCCATAACGTCGATGGAAAGCGATTTGAAGAGGTCGCTCTGCAGGCAGGCGTAGCTTATAACGAAGAAGGGAATGTCCTCGCCGGTATGGGCGTCGATTTCCGCGATGTGAACAACGATGGGCTGCCGGACATCTGGCACACCGCGATCGAAAATGAAACCTTTCCCCTCTACCTCAACAACGGTAAAGGAGCCTTCGTGAATGCCGGCCAGCAGAGCCGGCTAGCGAATCTCACCAGGCCCATGTCCGGTTGGTCAAACGGCATCGTAGATCTCGACAATGACGGCTGGAACGATCTGGTGGTAGCCCGCAGTAATGTGCTGGACAACATCGAGCAAATCTCTCAGCATTTTCGCTACGCCGAACCTGACTCCGTCTTTCGCAACCTCGGGAACGGGCAGTTTGCGGATGTGAGCGCCACCGCCGGGGCCGATTTCACCAGGCTTGCTCCACACCGCGGGCTCGCCTACGGAGACCTCGACAACGACGGGCGTGTGGATCTCGTGGTCACCGCTCTCGGCGCCCCGGTCAGCGTGCTCCGCAACGTCACCGAAACGCACAATCACTGGATCCTGCTCAAACTGGTCGGAACCAAAAGCAACCGGATGGGCATCGGTGCGCAGATTCGCATCACGACTGACGATGGCAGGAGACTCTACAATGAGGTAACGACCAGCACCGGCTATGCCGCATCCAGCGATCCGCGCGTCCACTTCGGTTTGGGTAGCTCGCGCGTCATTCGTGAAATCGAGATCCGCTGGCCCTCCGGCACGCGTCAGTTGCTAAGCAACGTCGCCGCCGATCGCCTGATGGTCGTCACCGAGCCAGCGGTGGTCATTAGCAAGACCGTGGCGCAATGAGGTTGGTTAGATTGAAGGTAGTTTCATCAGGCCGGTCGATTGTTTGTTGCGGCGCTCTTCTGCTGTTGACTGCTGCAAGAGGCCTGGCGCAACTGCCGCCCACCTGCAAGCCCCCGCCATCGGCTTCGCATGCCCCGGCCGGCACGCCACCCTCAAAAATCTACGACGCGATAGGCGTCTGGTTCGCCCAAAAAGACGATCTCAAATGTTCGGTCGCAGCCTTCGAACACGCTTTGCAGCTGGATCCGCGCTCGGCTGAAGCGCATTTCGATCTCGGGCTGGTTCGCCAACGCCAGGAGCAGACCGAGGCCGCGATCAGGGAATTCCAACTTGCTTTGCAGTATGATCCAACGCTGCCGCAGGCACGCTGCGCCCTCGGCTCGGCGCTGACGGACCCCGCCGGTGCGGAAGCCGAGTTTCGCAAGGCGCTCGCAGTCAACCCGCAACTTGTCTGCGCCCTCGATGGGCTTGCCCAGGTTCTGCTGAGCGGAGGCCGGTACGATGCCGCCCTCGATTCCTGGCGCCAGGCCGTCCGCATTCAGCCCGATGATCCGGATCTGCAGCTCGCTTTGGCGACGGCAACTTATAAGGCTGCGAAGGCCAGGCAGGCCGATGGGCTGCCGCCGGTCGATGGTGCAGGCGTAGCGGACGCGGTCCACCTGTTCGCCGATTTGCTCAGCAAACATCCCGGCATCACGGCTGCCCACCTTACCCTTGGCAACATCTATGCCAACGAACAACGCTTTCGCGAGGCCGCCGATGAATACCGCATGGTCGTCCGTCAGGATCCGGCTGATACAGTTGCCCTCACCGCCGAGGTCAAAGCGCTCGTCGACGTAACTGCATATACGGACGCGCTTGCGCCGGCGCGCGATTTGGTGCGTCAAAAACCAGCCGATCCCTCGGGGCACGTCCTGCTCGGAATGGTCTATCGGGGGCTGGGCGATTACGCCAGGGCAGAGCCTGAACTCGAGCTTGGAGCGGCCAAAGCGCCCGAAGATTTTGAAGCTCGGTATCAGCTCGGGTTCGTTTTGGCTAAGCTTGGAAAGCCCGAGGCAGCCCTGCCCCAGCTCCGGAAAGCCGTCGCGCTCAACCCAGGCGATAAGTCGGCTCAGTTCCAACTCGCGGCGGTGCTACGCACTCTCGGCCAAAACCAGGAGGCTAACAAGATCGTCGAGCAGTTCCGGAAAACAACCGACACTGAGTTCCGCAACAGCCAGCTCACCTCCGAGGGCATCAAGGCGAATGACCTGTTGCAGGCGGGCAAGCCGGCGGAAGCAGCAGAGATTTATCGTCACATGCTCGAAGAGAACGCGCACAGCGCGTGGACTGCTTACAACCTCGCGCTGGCTTTGGAAGCCATGCAGGATAGGAAGGGCGCCCAGGACGCACTTCGCCAGGGGATCGAGATAGACCCGAAGTTAGGCAAAATTCGCGCCGAATTAGGCCAGCTCGAATTGACGGACGGCGACATGGAGTCCGCCCAGCAGTCGCTACAGTCCGCGCTTGACCTCGAGCCTCAGCTCGTCGACGCCCGCGGAAATCTCGCGATGATCTATGCCAGAAAAGGGGACCTCACGACCGCCGAAAAGCTTCTGCGTCAGGCCCTGGAAGACGATCCGCAATATAAGGAAGGCCATTTGAACCTCGGTCTGATCCTTGCCCAACAGGGAAAGTTACCCGGCGCCGGGCAGGAGCTCGACAAGGCCGTCGCGCTGGCCCCGCAGGATCCCAACACCCTCTCCACCGTTGGAAAAGCCAAGGCGCAAATGGGGAGGATGAGCGAAGGAATCGCTCTCCTTCGCAAGGTCGTAGCGCAGAGGCCCAACCTTGCTGCAGCCCACCTGGATCTCGCGCTTGCACTCGCTGACAGTTACAATTTGCCCGAGGCCCTGGTCGAAGCCGGCGAGGCGGTCCGCCTTGCTCCGCAATCCGGTGTCGCCCATTTCTATCGCGGTCGGATTCTGTACGACCTCGGCCGCACTACCGAAGCACAGCCTGACTTCGAAACCGCCAGCCAACTCGTTCCACAAATGCCGGAGCCCCGCTACTTCCTCGCCCTCGTTTACAAGCAGGAAGCCAAGTTTCCGCAAGCCGCCGGACTGCTCGAAGAGACAGTCAAGCTGCAGCCCCGCAACGTGATGGCCTGGTATTTGCTTGGCCAATGCCTTGAACAGCAGTCCCAGACCGAGAAAGCCGTTGCGGCCTGGCGGCAGGCTATCGCGCTGGATCCCAACTTCAGCCAGGCGCTCTTCGCCCTGGCGCATGCTTTGCGGCCGGCCGATCGCCCCGAGTCGGACAAGTTCATGGCCCGCTACGCCGAGATACAGAAGCAACGGCGCATCCTGGATAGTGCCGGTACCCTGGCCAACAATGGTGTCGTCGCCGCCTCCGCTCATGACTGGCCCGAAGCCACCCGCCAGGTAAAGGCGGCTATCGCCGAGTGTGGCGACTGCGCCATGAAGGCCGACCTTCTCAAGAAACTGGGCCTCATCAATTGCCAGGCTGGCAACCTTGACGACGGGGAAAGGGAACTGCTCGCTGCCAAGGCCCTTAAGCCTGCCGATCTGGAGATTCAGCGCGCTCTGCAACTCGTCGCCGAGGCGCGCAATCAGCACGGCGGTAGCACTGCAGGGAAGGCCTATTAGTGCGGCCTTTCCGCAGGCTTCTTCCGTTTATTGTCACAGTCGCGGTGACTGGGGCGCTGCTGATTGGAGTGAAGTTGCTTTCCCAGATGGCTTCGGGAAATGCCACCGATCAGCCGATGCGCCCCCTTCCCCCTGGCATGAAAGCGCCTATCGCCGACTTCCGCGACCTTGGCGCGAAGGCCGGGCTCACGGCAACGGTGATCTCCGGCGATCTGGATCAGACCTACATCGTCGAAAACACCGGCACCGGCGTTGCGATCTTTGATTATGACAATGACGGCCTTCCGGATATATTCCTCGTCCAGGGCGACCGGCTACACAACTCCGGCCCTCCCTTTACACCGCATCTCTATCACAACCTGGGGAAGCTTCGCTTCGAGGACGTCACCGCCAAAGCCGGCATCGGCCATCTCGGCTGGGGGCAGGGAGTCTGCGCCGGCGACGCCGATAACGATGGTCACGTCGATCTCTTCCTCACCCAGTGGGGACATAACGTCTTCCTGCGGAATCTCGGAAATGGCACCTTCCGCGATGAGACGAAGGAGCGTGGCCTTGACCGGCTAGAATCGCGATGGAGTACAGGCTGCGCGTTCGTCGATTATGACCGGGATGGCCATCTCGATCTTGCCGTGGCCAACTACGTTGATTTCAAAGCGCAGGATTCGCCACCGCCGCGCACCAGCAGTGGCTGCAACTGGAAAGGTATGCCTGTCCCCTGCGGTCCCCGCGGCCTCAAAGGCGAGGCCATGACTCTGTATCACAACAATGGACACGGACACTTCCTCGACGTCACCAAACAGGCCGGCTTTGAGACGCCGCATGAGTATTACGGATTCACGGTCCTGACCGGCGATTTTGATAACGACGGCTGGCCCGATATCTACATCGCTTGCGACTCCACCCCCAGCCTCTACTTTCACAACAAACGCGACGGAACCTTTGAAGAGATGGGCCTCGGCAGCGGGCTCGCGGTGAACGAGGACGGCCGCGAGCAGGCCGGCATGGGAGCCGCTGCCGCCGACTACGACGGCGACGGACGCCTGGATATTTACAAAACCAATTTCTCCAACGACACCGATACGCTCTATCGAAATCTCGCGAATAACACCTTCGATGACGTCACCAGCGTGGCCGGTCTTGCGGTGCACACCCAGTATGTGAAATGGGGCGCCGCCTTCACGGACTTCGACAACGACGGCTGGCCCGACCTGTTCATCGTCGACGGCCACGTTTATCCCTTTGTAGAGAAGTACCATCTCGGAGAAGAATTCAAACAGCCGCGGCAATTATTCTGGAATCGTGGCGATGGCCAGTTCTTCGACATGTCCTCGACCGGTGGCCCTGGCATTACAGCAAAACACGCGTCCCGCGGTATCGCGCTCGGCGACCTCGACAACGACGGCTCTCAGGAGATTGTTGTCGTCAATCTCTTCGAGCCTCCCTCCCTGCTGAAGAACTTCGGGCCCAGGGGCAACGCGCTGCTCGTGCGCGCCGTGACCGCTTCCGGCCGGGACGCCGTGGGTGCGCGATTAACCCTGACGGTCGGCAGCCGGAAGCAGATCGATGAAGTTCGCAGTGGCGGATACCACATCTCTCAGGGAGATTTCCGCGTGCATTTCGGCATGGGCCACGCCACCAAAGCGGATCTGACGATCCGCTGGCCCGACGGCCCTGTAGGCAATGTGGAGACCATCCCTGGCGTGGACGCCAATCAGTGGATCGTGATTCGCGAAGGCCGGGGCATCGTCGAGCGCCATCCCTTCACTCAGGCCTCTCCGTAACCGGCGGAGACCAGTAACAGTGGGTGGTATTCGGGGACGTGATACCTATTTCCAAGCATTTTTAGCCAACGCAGACATCGGGATTCTATGGCAGTAGTCTCAATTGTTCGGCTTGGACCTTGGCTGCAGGTTTCCTTCCTGGCGAGCGTCGAGCAATCCGCCTCCCTAGCAGGCGTTCAAGTCCAGTTACGAATTCCTCGGCGCCCAGGGGCCGGCCGTTTCCCTCAGCTTTCCTCAGCGCGACAAAAGCATCCTCACGATCCTCCATAAGAAACTTAGCAAAATTCGGTATCCGCTCAAGGACAGGGCGAACGGTGACCAACGAATCGTCCGCACCGGAAAGATGTGCACGCACACTGGACCAAGGCCAGTCCTGAGCTTGCGGCACCAACCCTGCTCTTACCGGATTCAGACTGACGTAGCAAACCGCGGATATGAAATGCGCTTCATCCATAGCAACCGAGGCAAATCGGCTTTGGAACAGGTGACCTGTCCAACGACCCCGAGCGTTGATGAAATTGGTATACCTCCGATGCGCCTCGCCTATCGCTTGGCCGAGGCCATCGTCCCGCTTCGGAGTCACGATCAAGTGGACGTGATTGGGCATAAAACAGCAGGCCCAGACTTCGACTTGTGCTTTCTGTGTCTGCTCGGCCAGCAGATCGCGATAGACCTCGTGATCTCCGTCTTCAAAAAAGATCGCCTCGCGCCGATTTCCGCGTTGCGTCACGTGGTGAGGCAGATCCGGAATCACAAGACGCGGCGATCGGGCCATCCACGCAAATTAACACGGAAAAGGGTGCGGAAATACGTATCGTGTCCCCGAATTACCCCGCTGTATATATAAGGAGCATGCTCGACTTGGCCAAGAGCCTGACCCGCTAACGGACAGGGGAGCGCGGGGGAGGACCTTCGCACGATGTGCGATAGACGCCATCGTAGACTCAAGTAGAATCCCACGTTTCAAAAATCCTCCCCCATTCCGGTATCATCCTGGTCTTCAGATACCACGTTTAAGGTACTTACCGGGGTTGGCCCCGACAACTCGCTTGAACGCCTTACTGAACGCTGCGTCGGACTCGTAACCGACCGACCGGGCAACGTCTATGAGCTTCTTGTCACCCTGTCGTAGTAACTGCATCGCCTTCTGCATCCTCCACTCGGTTACGTATTCCAGCGGTGTTTGTCCGAGTAGCTCTTTAAAACGCGCTGCGAATGCGGAGCGAGACATGCCCGCCGCTTCGGCCAGAGATTCGACTGTCCAGGGCGCATGCAGACTGTCGTGAATGGCACCCAGGGCAGTGCCCATTTGAGGATCAAAGATCGCACGAAGCCATCCGTTGTTACGTTCCGGTCCCGACGCAATATGCGCCCGGAGCATTTGGATAAACAAGACCTCGGCTAGCCGATTCGCGACTATTTCCGATCCCGGCACCTGTTCTGCCATTTCTGACGCCAGCGCTCGCATTGTGTCGTGAAGAGCGAGCGAGCGTGCCTGCTCCGCTTTAATCAGAATGAAGCTGGGCAATAACTGAGTGATCGGCCTCAGGCTGGCGCGATCGAAACTCATGGACCCACACACGATGGTCGTCGGCGCGCCACCCCCTCCATGATGAGCGACATTACCGTTAGCTTTCGCGGCGATTTCGCGGAAGGTCGACCTTGGACGTGTTCGCGGGCTATCGCGCATGACGATCGAAGTTTCGCGGCCCACCAGGAAGCAGTCGCCACCGGTGAGGGGAATCGGGTCCGGAGTGCCTTCGATACTGAGCCAGCAGTTACCGCGCGACAGCATGGCGAAGTGCGCCAGATCTGTGGGTGAATTTTTTTTGCCGGAAGGCGTGACTTTCTCTTCGGTCCGCTTCTCCTGTGTCAAGCCCCACGGGGCTGTGGCTTCGAGCCTGTGCTGACCGAAAGCGGTTACGTGCATCGTTCTGAAGAGATCTGTGATCGGGTCCAACTGAACCTCCATTGCTCTCGAAAGCCATAGTGTTTGTGACGAATGTACGAGACTCCGCAGCTTCGCTTTTCACGCGTCCCAGCTGAATCAAAAAAGGAGCAAAACAGCTCGGTTCAGCCCTGGATGTGGACGAATAGACAAAACATTGAGACTAACGAGCAGTTCTCGTCCACCGTGAAAGGACTCCAATCTACTGTACTGAATTCTACAGATCTACGAAGGGAGTCATTATGGGAAAGCTTCAAGGCAAGGTTGCAGTCGTTACGGGTGGGGCCACCGGCATCGGCCGCGCCGCAGCCAAGCGCTTCATCGAGGAGGGCGCCATCGTGTTCCTCTTCGGCCGCAGGCAGGCAGAGCTCGACGCCGCTGTGGCCGGCCTCGGGCCCAACGCCCGCGCAGTGAAAGGCTCGATCTCCAATCTGGCCGACCTCGACCGGCTCTACGCGGCGGTGAAGGCCGAACGCGGAACCCTCGACATCGTCTTCGCCAATGCCGGCGCGGGAAGCCCGCTTCCGCTCGGCAAAATCACCGCCGAGCACATTGACGAGACCTTCGACACCAATGTGAAGGGTACGATCTTCACCGTCCAGAAGGCGCTGCCGCTGATGGGCAAGGGCGGTTCGATCATTCTGACGGGCTCGAGCGCCGGCACCACCGGCGCCCCGGCGATGAGCGTCTACAGCGCGAGCAAGGCGGCCGTGCGCAACCTCGCGCGGACCTGGGCGGAGGACCTAAAGGGCACCGGCATCCGGGTAAACGTGCTGTCGCCCGGGGCGACGGCGACCGAACTCGCGAAGGCAGCGCTCGGCGAGGAGGGCCAGAAGGTCTACGCCTCCATGACTCCGCTCCAGCGCATGGCCGATCCAGCGGAGATCGGGGCGGCGGCGGCCTTTCTCGCGTCAGACGACAGCAGCTTCATGACTGCCAGCGAGCTCGCCGTCGACGGCGGCCTGGCGCAAATCTGACGCACTACGCCTGGCCATAAATTCAACAGACAAGACAACGAAAAACAAAAGGGAGAAAACATATGAGTAACAATCATGGACAAAGATTGGCGGGCAAAATTGCGGTGATCACAGGCGGAAGCAGCGGGATTGGCCTGGCCACAGCCAGGCGCTTCGTGGAAGAAGGCGCGCACGTCGTGATCACTGGGCGACGAGAGAAAGAGCTGAAGGAGGCCGCAACCTTCATCAAGAGAGACGTTACAACGGTGGTAGGCGACGTGTCGCGCCTGGAAGATCTGGACCGGCTCTATGCTGTCGTGAAAGAGAAACATGGTCACATCGACGTACTCTTCGCGAACGCGGGCGCGGGTACGGTCGCACCGCTCGCGGTGGCTACCGAGGCCCATTTTGACCAGACCTTCGACGTGAACGTGAAGGGACTGTTCTTCACGGTGCAGAAGGCCCTTCCCCTCTTCAAAGACGGCGGTTCGATTATCCTCACCTCTTCGGTCTCGAACGTGTTGGGGCTGCCGGGGTTTAGCGCCTACGCAGCGAGCAAGGCAGCTGTGCGCAACTTCGCGCGCGCCTGGACTCTGGAGCTGAAAGACCGCAAGATCCGCGTGAATTCGATGAGCCCCGGACCAACCGATACCCCGGCCTTGGCGACGACGACGGGCCTTACCGCCGAACAGGCCGAGCAAGCGGCCGCACAGTTCGCTGCGCAGATCCCCATGGGTCGCAGAGGCATGCCCGAGGAAATTGCGGCAGCAGTCGTGTTCCTCGCCTCTGATGAAAGTTCTTACATCACTGGTGTGGATCTCGCCGTAGATGGTGGCATGGCGCAGGTCTGACCCCGGCGCGGTTGCTTCTCGAACTTTAGTTCTCACACCAGATCGGAGAAACATTATGAGCTATGCGATTGTAGGATTCGGCAAGATAGGCCAGGCACTCGCCCACGCCTTTGCCCGTAAGAACATCGAAGTCACCGTCGCGAGTCGCCGGCCGCCCGAGGCGTTGGCGCCGCAGGCTCGGGCGATTGGACCCACGGTCGTCGCCAGGTCGCTGCGGGATGCACTCGAGGCCGACACCATCATCCTTGCGATCCCGTTCGGAGAACATCGCGAGATTGCGAAGGCCCTGCCGAGTTGGAAAGGCAAGACGGTCATCGACGCGATGAACTCGTTTCCCATCCCACCTGAGGAGCTGGACAATCTTCCGTCCTCCGCATTCGTTGCGAAGTCGTTCACCGGCGCTCAGTTGGTAAAAGGTTTTAACCACCTGGGTGCGGCCACACTGGCTACCGACCCGATCGTTGAGGGCGGCCACCGGGTCGTCTTTCTGTCGAGCGATGACGAGGACGCGGTCGCTCCCGTGGCGGATTTGGCCAGGAACCTTGGGTTCGCACCCGTCAAGCTGGGAAAGTTCAACGAGGGTGGCGCGCTGGTCCACGCACGCGGCAAAACCTGGGGTCGGCTCATCTTCCAGGATTTGTTCAAGAAGCAGCAGTAGTCGAGTCGAAGGATTCAAAAACGTCCGATGCGATCGGACACGATCCGAGGTAAGGGAAAGGGAGAAATTACGATGAGTATCGAAAAGAATGTCCAGGTTGTAAAAGATTTCTTTGCGGCAATCGGCAGCGGCGATAAGCAACGTGTGCTGGCGTTGGTTGCAGAAGATATTGAGTGGATCATTCCGGGCAAGGACTGGCCGCTGGCCGGCACGCACCGCGGGCACACGGGATTAGCCGTTGTGCTGCAGAAGGCGTCCGAAGAGGTGGAAACGACATACCCAAAGCCCCCCGAATTCGTGGCGCAGGGAGACCGGGTTCTGGTCGTCGGCGTCGCTACCGGGAAAATCAAAGCCACGAATAAAACGTTTGAGGACCACTGGGTCTTCGACATTACCGTTCGAAATGGCAAACTGACGAACATCCGGGAGTACATCGACACGCAAGCACTGGCGCGGGCCTCCGAGATGCCTGCCGGTAATGCGTCCTGAGCGCAGCCGAAGGAACCTCGGCGATGTTTATCGGCAGATGCTTTCGCAAGCTTTCCGGCCGCGAAACAAGACGGAACCAACCATCCCAGCGTAAACCCGACAACCCTGAAGTTCCCCCCTCCACACCAACCAGAATCAAAGGAAAAACGCGCAGGGTGTCCCAGGTCTCGCTTTTGAGACCTGGGATCCCTGCGACCCATGCCTCATGGACACTCGTGACGTGACCACAGGGTAACCGCCGCTAAAATTCAAATTGCCGCGACCCTGTATCAGCTCTTCAACATACAACCGATGAACTTGCCGGTTGGATGATAGCCAAGGCGCAAATACACAGGATAGCCCGCTTCGGTGGCATGCAACACAGATCGCCTGATCCCGGTTGCCTCCCATGCGGCATTCAACGCATGTCTCACAACGGCGTTGCCGTATCCTTTCCGCTGCGCTTCGGGCATCGTCGCGACCAGGAACAAGAAAATGCAATCCTTATGGATGATTGCCGTTGCGGTCGCCACTCGTTCATCACCAACGCAGGCGAGGAAGCCATAGGCATGCTCCTTCCAGAGCGTGTGTTCGTGGACTAAGGAGAGGGCAGTTTCGGCAGGAGTAATTCGGGGACATCATACCTATTTCCAAGCATTTTCAGCCAACGCAGACATCGGGATTCTATGGCAGTAGCCTCAATTGTTCGGCTTGGACCTTGGCTGCAGGTTTCCTTCCTGGCGAGCGTCGAGCAATCCGCCTCCCTAGCAGGCGTTCAAGTCCAGTTACGAATTCCTCGGCGCCCAGGGGCCGGCCGTTTCCCTCAGCTTTCCTCAGCGCGACAAAAGCATCCTCACGATCCTCCATAAGAAACTTAGCAAAATTCGGTATTCGCTCAAGGACAGGGCGAACGGTGACCAACGAATCGTCCGCACCGGAAAGATGTGCACGCACACTGGACCAAGGCCGGTCCTGAGCTTGCGGCACCAACCCTGCTCTTACCGGATTCAGACTGACGTAGCAAACCGCGGATATGAAATGCGCTTCATCCATGCAACCGAGGCAAATCGGCTTTGGAACAGGTGACCTGTCCAACGACCCCGAGCGTTGATGAAATTGGTATACCTCCGATGCGCCTCGCCTATCGCTTGGCCTAGTCCATCGTCCCGCTTCGGAGTCAGGATCAGGTGGACGTGATTGGGCATAAAACAGTACGCCCAGACCTCCACCTGCGCCTTCTGTGTCTGCTCGGCCAGCAGATCGCGATAGACCTCGTGATCTCCGTCTTCGAAAAAGATCGCCTCGCGCCGATTTCCGCGTTGCGTCACGTGGTGAGGCAGATCCGGAATCACAAGACGCGGCGATCGGGCCATCCATGCAAATTAACACGGAAAAGGGTGCGGAAATACGTATCGTGTCCCCGAATTACCCTCCGAAGGCTACGACTGAGCCCTCGACCACAGTCAGTAAGCCCAGAGTGTTTGCACATGAGGTGACAGCATTGGAACACTCCGTTTTCGGCCCATGTACGCCAAGGCGAACATGGGGCACCCGTCCAGAACCATTGACTGTGTAGCAAACCAGTGACCTTCGGGGGTTGCTTTGGGGGAGAGGTGTTTTTTCAGAGATGCCAAAGCTGAGCTCAAGCATGGGGTTCGCGAAATGCTTAAATGTGCGCACTATGCGCACTAGGTTTCCTCCCAGGGGAATTCTTCGAGTCCTGCGTTGTCTTCTTCCGCCGGTGGTTCCCTTGCGGGCCTTGCTGGATTCTCCGACGAGGACGACGAAGAGGTTCAGGGCGTGGCGGGTGGGGCCGACCATGCAGTGAGGGGCGGGGCCGATCAAGTTGCCAAAGGCGGCGAGCAACTGCAGGAGAAGGGCCTCGGGCTGGGCCTCGGTGTGCGGCGCCAGGGTGCGCACGGCTTCTCCGGCAAGGCCGTAGAGCGCGTACTGGTCGAATATGGAGCGTAGAGAGTGCTGGGGTTCGTTTGGCCGGGGGCGTGTTTCCGGGGTGGGCAGCGCAGCGGTTGGCGGCGAGGCCGGGTCAGTGAGGTGGGTAGGGGTTCGTGGCTGGGCCAGCGGCTCTTCTGTTCGCCGTTCTATTTCTGCGAGAGTCGGGAGCGCGGGCGAGGTTATGCCTGTCTCCAGGGTTTCTATCATGATTCGCCACACTTACGGTTGCTCATCCCGGAGGTAAGTTTCCATCGGGAAGGAGCGGTTCAAGGTGGAACGGCGCCGCCAAGGGTGCTTTGCATCCATGCATCGCGACCTCGGGAGGCCGGTGCGCTTCAGAAGCAGTCGATCTCTGAGCGGTCGGGCCGATCCGGGCCTGATTGCACGACAGCGCTCTGCGCTTGAAGGTTTTATTCAAGAGCGAGCGGGGATACTGTGTAGATACGGATTCGCAGGGGAAAGTGTTGAAACTGGCGGGAAAAAGACTGAGAGGGCGACGGGCGGTAAGAAGCTTGCGGGCGTTTCCCCGGGCATGGGGGCGTTGGAGATTCACGACCAAGGCTCAAACGCTGCCGAAACGCGCGGTATCTGTTTCCGGCGCCCTTTGTCCCGGTAAACACTTAGGGAATGTTTTCTTTCGGGGCTTAGCGAAGGTCTGCGTGTTTCGGGAGACGGATGCGCTTTGTGCGCCTAACGGGCTTTTGATGGGAGTTATTCCACAGATATCCCCGCAAACATCAAGGAAGTTAAGGAAGTTTCGTGGACGGAAGTTTCGTGGACAGACGGGACGCTCACTTTCGCCCCAGTCGAAATTTCCATCTCGTTGATCATTTCAGGTCTCCGAGCCTGCGCTGTGATTAAAACCAGCATGGCGAACCGGCCAATCCAATATTAACGGCAGTTCATCTTTACGCGAAACCGCAAGGTCCCGACGGTTTGCTGATATGGTTTCCTTGCGATGGGACGACTGGCTCGGGTAGTTGCCGTTGATGTGCCACACCACTTGACCCAGCGTGGGAACGACCGGCGCTTCATCCTGGATTGCGATGCGGATCGTGCGACCTACCTGTCCTTGTTACGGGAAAACATTAAGCTTTACCAAGTGTCTGTGATGGGTTACTGCCTGATGTCCAATCATGTCCATCTGATCGTGGTTCCCCGTACGACCGACGGGCTAGCCCAGGCGCTGAAGCAGACGCATGGAAGATACGCTTCTTACTGGAACACGGTTCATCGAGCAAGCGGGCATGTATGGCAAGGACGATACTATTCTTGTCCCTTGGACGAACCGCATTTGTGGGAGGCATTGCGTTATACGGAGCTGAATCCGTTGAGAGCCCGTCTGGTTGCGACGCCGGAGTCCTGGTCTTGGTCGAGCGCTGCCAGCCACTGCGGAACAAGAGTCGCCGATGAGTGGCTATCTCTGGAGCGCTGGAACACCCAGTGGGCTGCTCCGTCCTGGCGAGAGTACCTCGCCGCAGGGGAGATGGAATCGCAGTTAGCCGCCATTCGCCAGCGCACCCACACCGGTCGACCATGGGGAAGTGCCGAATTCGTCCATGGCTTGGAGAAGACAACGCAGCGGCGCTTGGCACCGCAAAAGCGCGGACCCCGAGAAAAGATCATTACGGATCGAAGCCAGCCTGAATTTACCTTCGAACCTTAGCGCTCATCTTCTTCCACAAAGTGAGCGTCCCGTCTGTCCACGAAACTTCCACGAAACTTCACGAAACTTCCAAAGTGAGCGTCCCGTCTGTCCACGAAACTTCTCACGAAACTTCACGAAACTTTGCAGGCGCTTGTCCACGAAACTTTGCAGGCGCTCAACTTTCCGAAACGCCGCCTCCAGGCGACTGACCCGTTGCCGCGCGGCGCGGCGCTTGGCAGCGCATTGACGTTTGGCTGTTTTCTCTTCCTCCGCGGCCTGTTCGTTCATCTTCTGTACTTGCTCTCGCGCCAGAGCCAAATGAGCTTCGATCTTTTCCTTGCGTCGAAACGTGTTGCCACTGGCATTGGCCTTAATCTTGGTGCCATCCAACGTGACCCGTTGCATGGTAATCAGCCCCTCTGCGCTGAGCATGCCAACCACTTGTACAAACAGGTTCTCTAACGCCTCCTTGTGATCAGACCGGAACCCCGATAGAGTTCGATGACTGATTGGCCGCAATCCGCACAGCCACGCCAATCCAGGCTCATAGGCACACTGGCGTGCAATTTCACGTGCGGAGCTAATCCCTTGGCTGTAGGCGTATAGCCATAAGCTGATCAACAACTGCGGTGCTGTGTGGTCGCGGCCAGCACGCCCTTCCAAGGCTGCGATCTTGGCATGATACAAACTCAGATTCATGCGCCCTACCAGGTGCCAGATCGAGCGAGCACTGTGGTCCTCGTCGATCAGTCGCTCGACGTCAAGGGTATGCAAAAGCAGCTGAGAACGGTCAATCGAAGCCAGGCGAGGTAGGGGCGGAGCTGCCATATCGCTCATGGCAATATTTTATTGGACCAATGTATACGTCACAATTACTGTATGTGTACATTGGTCAATTTCTTCACAGCTTCCTGTCCACGAAACTTCCACGAAACTTCCAAAGTGAGCGTCCCGTCTGTCCACGAAACTTCCCGTCTTGGCGAGAGTACCTCGCCGCAGGGGAGATGGAGTCGCAGTTAGCCGCCATTCGCCAGCGCACCCACACCGGTCGACCGTGGGGAAGTGCCGAATTCGTCCATGGCTTGGAGAAGACAGCGCAGCGGCGCTTGACACCACAAAAGCGCGGACCCCGAGAAAAGATCATTACGGATCGAAGTCAGCCTGAATTTACCTTCGAACCTTAGCTGCTCATCCTTTCTCACAAAGTGAGCGTCCCGTCTGTCCACGAAACTTTCACGAAACTTTAAACTTTTGTCCACGAAACTTTGTCCACGAAACTTGTGAGGATCAGCGAACCCCGAAACCGTGGTTCCGCTGATCCCATTTCCATTTGCATCTGTTGCATACAAATCGCCGGTCGCCGTGTCCAGATGCGCCCCAGCCGCGCCTGAAGTACACCCATCGCAGTTGATGTAATATTCGTGGTTCGCCGCATCCTCGTTCTCGTTTCCGCAATCTCCTGAGTTGTAGCCGACCGTCCCATCTCCATTGTCCTTCGCACAGTCCAGCCCATCGGGGTCGATATTGGTCAGTGGATTATTCCAAGCGTAGCTGTAGAGGTTGAAACTCTGAGGATTTGTCGGGTCAGCGAAGGCAAGCCCCGATGGGTCTGGGCTCAAGAATCGGCCCATTCAATCATCATGGGCGATCGTTGCCTCTTCATAGCCCCACAAGTCTTGCTTACCCCCTTCGTCTAGGAACTCTCTAATGCTCGCTAGTCGCACTTCTGGGGGAACATCGACGGAAATGAGACCAGTGATGTGGCTTTTCTCGCTCGAACATCCAAGGAGCTTGAGCTGATCGCGTAACGCTTTAACGCGATCGTCAATAGATTCTTTCTTGCTTTGCTTTTCATGAAGTATTATCCGCAACGTGGAATGTCCAGATTCTTGTACAAGATCTTTAAATCTATGCAGGCCATCGGTTCCTTTGTACGCGGTAACAACATCGCAGTAGCTTACGCCGCATATGAAGAAGGGAATATTGTCCAAGCGATATTGCTCGTCTCCAACGAGGACAGCCCACATCATTTCGGAATCCGCGGGCGGATAGCCGCTGTCATCTTGTTCGAGGTCAAATCGAATTCTAGTGTGCTCTCCCCCCGCGCTCAATGGGATCCTAGAACGGGATAATGGGTTCGATGGGCCCGATTGGTTCAACCGGTATGAATGGTTCGACTGGTGCGACTGGTTCAATTGGTTCTCCTGTCGTTGGTAGTGAATCAGTTTTCTCCAAGTTGCAAGCACGACACAACAGCTGGCCATTCGTTTCTGGGTCAGCATCGCCGCCTTGGCTAAACCCCATGCGCAAGCATGGATTTTAGGATGCCGGATTGGGCGCGGATTTCGGGGGCGGAACGGATGCTGTCGGGGGATGCTGGCACGGCCACCGATGCAGCTAGGCCGCCCGGAAGGACGGCCTGCGGCTATCGGAACAGCGGCTAAGTGGCATCCAGGCTGTAGCTGATGTCATTAAGCCAGTCCGCGATGAAGTCCTCGTCGGCAGGATCGAGTTCATAGGCTTTCGTTCATTAAGATCAACGTGGCCCAGTAAACCAGGTCCTTTTCCGAGATGAGTCCAAGGCGCTTTTGTTCAAGGGCTTTGTTGATGTGTTCTCTCGTGATGAGTATGCCGGGTTCTGGAACTCGGAACGAACTGGTCGAGCTTCGATTCTCTGGGTCCAAGCGAAAATCGAAGACACCCTCCAGCACACTTCTCAGTTCCTCTAAGACCCACATCGAATCTGGCAAACCGCGAGAGAACGGCAAGTTGCTCTTCGGTCAGGCTTGGAAGCTCAGTTTTTTGGGTCATAGTGCACCAGTGCTCCGAAGCATCTACAGCCGTTTGAACCGTGGTAGAGGTTCCGTCCGTCCCGATATTTGTTGTCATGGACTGAGAACCATGAACCTGGTCTGGTCTTCACAACCTGTATAGAGCTGTCGGATAGTTCCGTGATGGAAACAGATTCGCTAGTCGTGGCCCGGGCGATCGATCTCTGAGCGTGGCCTTTTGCGCGGAATCAGCTAGCCCGTCCACGACGGCTTTAGCAGCTCGCTTCGTTCCTCCCTGAAGCAAAACTTTTGCGCCGCCTCCAGCGACATCCCCGGCTGCCTCGCCCGCGCCCCTTCCGAGTATTTGGCCGATGACCTCACCTACAGCCCCCATGACGCCTTCCAGGGCTTTTCCTCCAGCAATTCCCATAAGCTGGCCGCCACTCAGATCATTAACGGCCCCCTGATCCATGTAAGTGGCGGTACCACACGCAGCACCTCCGCAAGTGATGTTGCCGGACTGGCCAAAGGCGGGGGCATTGATCCCGTTATTACCCTGACCGTGAATTGCATCTTGGTACTGTTGATCCGTCAAATGTAGCATGGCTGACCGTCCGTGCAGATCGTATAGTCGTGACCGTCGGATCAGTGCGGCTGAGCGGTTTGTTCCCGACGTAGCTGTACAGATTGAGCGACTGCGGGTTGGTAAGGTCGGCATACGGCACCGGCACACCCATTACCGCATCTGCGCCAGTATCCGGGCTAAGGAATCGGCCCATCGAGCTGGCGTAGGCTCGTGCCCCGAAGTAGTCATTCCCTGAAGCAAAGCCCGTTTCGGCATCGCGTTCTTTGCCGGTAAAGTGTTGTGGGCTGGGGTCGCCGCCCATGCCGGTACAGTTCAGCCCATCTCCGAAGGGCAGGCCTGTGCAGGTCTCCGCCTGCGAGCCATCAGCCTTCGCGACAAACCGCTTGGTTCCCAGCCAGTCATTCAGCGCATAGGTCCAGCTCGAGGACGGAAACTCGTAGGTGGCAAGCAGTTGCCCATTGGCGAAGACATTGCTGTACATCGCCCCGGTTGCATTCAGCGCATCGAGCTGTTCTCCATTCGGCCCCACGATAAAAGTGCTTCTCACCGTGAGGTTGTTATCGCAGCTCAAGCTGTTGGCTCCCCCGCCCTTGGCGACACGATTGCCCAGCCCGTCATAGGCATAGGAAGTGTAGCTGGTCATCGTTTTGTTGTACACCGTACAAATGCGGCCCTCGCCGTCATAAACGTATTGGTTGCTACCGTCATCCTTTACGTTCCCAGACGCCTCATAGCTGAAGCCGGAGATGCGGTTGTTCCCCGGAGGATAGCTCAACGTCCCTCCATTCGGCCCCTGCGACTCACGGTTTCCGAATGGGTCGTAGCTCCAGGTGAGTGTCGTCGACGATGGCGTGCCGGCCACCGTCGCCGTGGTCAGCCGGTTGAGCGTGTCATACCCGATTTGCGTCCACTGGCCGTTGACCGAATCGGTGAACGACAGCAGATTGCCATTGCCCGCATACCCCGTGCTCGCGGTCGGCGGATACGGAATGGAGTAGTAGTAGATCCTCCCCGGGCTCAACGTTCCGTCGGTGCCGCCGCCCAGCGACCCGGAAGTGCCGCTGAAGGATGGCGAGGAGAACCACTTCGGCTGGCCAGTGGCGGACGACAGGGTTACCGCCCAGCCATTAGCTACCGTTCCGGCCTGAATAGCCGTAACCGTGATCGTTCCGGAAGGGCTTGACGTGGCCGTGACTCCTGCGCCCGCACCGGTGATGGCCGTCGCCAACGCCGCCGCCAGAGATTGTGGGGTGCTCGTCTGGCCGTAGCTGGTGGTGACTGCAGTCCCGTTTACATTTGCTGTTACCGTACCGGTGTCATAGGTCGTCCCCGCGCCGCCGCTCAGACTTGCCGGCGCTGCTTTTACCTGGGTCGCCACCAGGCTTAAAGTGATGGCCCCATTCTCGTCGGCTCCGGTCGCCTTGGTAGTCACCACCACCGACGCTGCGCTCGTGCTTCCTCCGGATGCGACCACCGCTGTTACCGGCGAGAAGGCAGAGTTCAAAACCGACGCCAGCGTATTGGCTGTGGCCAGGGCGCTATTGGTTGACGCCACAAACGAAGCACGATACCCGTCCGGCAGAGTAATCGAACTGCTGGCGAACAGCGGTATGGCGTGTTGCATCGCCTGCTGCCCACCGGAGTAGGTCAGTGAGATCGTTCCGGCAGCTTGGGTCGGGGTTCCGCTGCCGCCAATCGACCCCTCCGTTCCCGTAACACTCACGGTCACGGTAGCCGGAGTACCCGGCGTCCCCACCTGCCCGGTGTCTGACTCGGAGAGGGGGCGGAGCCGGTTGTCATAAGTGCGCGTTAACCCAATTGTGGACTGCTGATTCGTCGGGTTCAAGGCGGCGGCAGTCAACTGCCCGGCGGCGTTGTAGGTGGGGGAATTGAACAGCGTGACCGCCCCTGAATCCTGCGCGCCCACCAGGCGGGCATCTGCCGTAACTATACTCAGTTGGCCGGCCGGATCGTAGGAGTAGTTCCGCTGGTTGATCCCTCCGGCGGTGCTCCCGTTGCTTGCAATTGTGCCCTGGGATGTGACCTGGGTGAGGTTCCCTGCCTTATCGTACTGGTAGTTCGCACCCACCACGGTGGAAGGGCCGGAAAGGCAGTTCGAACCACCCGGGCATTCCAAATACCCCACCGGCCTGCCTACCGTGTCATAGCCGAGCGTAGAGTAGTTATATACCACCGAGCTACCCGCCATGGTCTCTACCTGGGCCAGGCGTCCCACATAGTTGCCGTTAGTCACGCCTAGCACACCCGAGTCATACGCGAACGAGACGGAAGGAGTATTGCCGTTGTCGTTGTAGTTTTTGCTGATCACACGGTTAAGTGAGTCGTACCCATAGGTCGTCGTGACCCCACGAGCATCCGTTCTCCTCTGGACGTTGCCATTGGCGTCATAGGTATAGCCCAAAGTGCCAGAGGTATAGGTCGACGAGGCAGACGCGGGGCAGCTCACCGGCGTAAAATCTAGGAGGTTCTGAGGATTTGTGGCGCTTTCGGGATTGGCAGCACAAATCAGCCGGCTGAGGCTGTCGTAGTTGAACGTGCGCTTCACTTCCGTTTGCCCGGTTCCGCCTTTCACCCCACCGTACTGATCTACCTGAATCAGGTTGTCGTTGTCGTCATAGGTGTAGTCTGTCTCCATCGACGCTGTGTGGTTGGTGCCATCTGGCTCCTTGGCGGCGATCAACCGGCCGAGACCATCCGTCGTCTGCTGCCACTGGTTCATGTTTTCGTCGGTGAACGTGACCACATTGGCGTTGTACGTCCATGACTCCGAACTGGTCCCGTCAGAATTAGCCTGGCTGGTCTTGCGGCCAAGTGGATCGTAGCCGTAGGTGGTAATTCCCCAGGTCGTCTCTCCATTGCAACCCGATCCCGCCGTCGGGTCACAGTGACTCGGGTTCCATACCTGATACACCTGTCCCAGACCGTCGTAACTCGTTCCGGTGTAGTCCGACACTCCCCCTCCCACCTGCACTTGAGACTTGATGACTCTCCCAAAGCCGTCCATCGTGCTCACGCTGGTCTTCCAGGTAGAGCCACTCAGCAACTGGTTGGTGGTTACGCTGGGAACCGCGTCGTTGTAGCAATAGGAGGTCACCCCTCCATCCGGATAGTCGACCTCCGTCAAACGGTCCAACCCATCGGTAGTGGTGCATTGCTGCGCTTGTGTGTTGTACTTGTAAGTCGTCGTGTTGGGGCTCACCCCGGAGATATATTCGTCCGTTGAAGACGTCAGTTTCCCGCTCGAATAATCATAAGAGAAATTTCGCGCGTGGCCTAAAGGATCGGTGATGCTCGTCAGATACGCATTGGAATTCCCATTCGGGTCCCAACTACCCGGGTCGGTGTATACGTAGGCCGTTTTGAAATTGCCGGATGCCGTCATGTCCGGACAGGTGGTGTTCCCGCAGGGATCCACTTTCCATGCAAGCTGCCCGGTCTCATAATAGCCGAAGGTAGTCGTCTCTGAAGGGCCCGTGTTTGCCCATCGTGTGATGGACGTGGCGTTACCGCGCTGGCCGGGAGGACTTACGAGGGTGCCCAGGGTCGGGGAAACAGGAACTGGCGAGCTGACGACAGTGCCCTGATCGTAGTTGTCCACCGTAGTTTGTTTAACGGGGTTCGTGTTGCTGGAGCCGTCAAACACGCTGACACTATCAGGCTCATTGACAATATGTGTCGCGCCGAAGTTATGCCAAATAGTAGCGGTATTTCTCTTCATAGGCCCGATCAGACTATTGATCAACCCAGGGTCAGAGCCGAAGGCGTTGCTACCGTATTTGAAGGCGTAAGAATAGCAGCCGGGATCATTAGTTTTGGGCCCTTGGCTTTGATAGTCGTATTCATAAAGGCCGACTCGCTGCTCGTTCGTATCGTAGCAATATTGCCTTGCGGAGCCCTGTGGGTTGGCTCCTTGAGGATCATACAAGATAGTCTGTTCTCCAATGACGTGTCGTGCATCCGCCCATGTCTTATGTACTTCCTTCACAACCGTTTGATTGCTGTTTTCGTATTTGATGCTGGTTTCGACAGGGACATTTGGGCCAAACACAGCGGAGGTATTCTCATTGTCTGCTATGATCGGTTCATAATTGTATTCCGTGTAGGTTGTTTGGCTAGCAAGCAAATCCTGTGTTGTAACAAGAGTTTTCCTCGCACTCCACTGACCCGACGCAGTCGTAGTTGTATAAGCAAACGTCTGATGTAGGACATGCTGGCCCCCGTTATACACGTCGCGCGCTATGATGGCCGGCGCTTGATATTCATAGTTACACGATAGCGTGTTAACCTGATTGTTGTTAGTAAACTGGTACTTAGCAAAGCCATCGTTTAACGGCGCGCTACTGGGATCACTGGTCGGACCCCACGTGTACACGATATATCCTCCGTCCGGATAAACTATCTTGTTGATTTGACCAAACCCTGGGTCGAACGACAGCGTGTATTTGTCCCCATTCGGCAGCGTAATGGTACTTTGCGTTGTATACGTCGTAGAAAATGGTTGAGTTGTATTCTTTACGCACGGCTGGTTCGAATCAGTTACGTTCGTGATCGTGCCAGGAAAAGTCAAGTTGCCTGATGAAGTCGTCGAGGCAACAGACACATCCCCAAAACCCGAGACACTAAAAGTCGCTGCACCAACTACGGGGCTCCACGATACTACCGTACGCCCCAGAGAGTCCTTGTACCCCATCCTATTCTGCTCGATGCCAGTAATCGTCAGTTGGTTCCCGTTTCTGTCAGTGATGATATCCGGCAGCACGTTCTCGGGCGATGCGAAAGGAGTCAAAAAAGTATTGACTGTGCCAATCGGCACCGCCGGAAAATGGTAAGTGGTTCCAGAAGCATCCGTAATCACCATCTCCGGCTGGCCATAGGTAAGATTTGGGTCTTGGGTGCCGGGCGTGACAAGAATCCCGTGCCATGTGCCGCCCGCCGGCGGTGAATAGACGCAGTTCGGATCCTGCGTGCCCCCGGGGAAGGGTCCTCCTCTGACCACGTGGCCCCAACCTGACCTAGAGGGTACTGAACTCCGTCTAGCCCTCGAAATATGAAGTTTGTCGTGAAATCACACTGTTCATACGTAAAGCTCTGACCCTGGCTGCCTTGGCTCGGGATGTATTGGGCGCTCTCAATCGCCGCTCGGAAGCTAAGAAAAGGAACGGTGAACAGGCTGTACGGTTGCGGCAATGGAGCCCAGTTCAGAGCCGGGAACGTGCTGCCACTGTTGCTATCACTGGTCAGATAGTACTGCAGGCCGCTGTTGTAATGGATCGAGAGCGGAAACGAAATGCCGCGTCCTGGTGGAGTTGGAAGTGGCAGATCAAAGCTGAGAGACCCATCTGCTGGGTTCACCGTCTCCGTCGCCGAGCCAATGTAGTTGTGGCCTGAGCCAGGGGTTGGGGCTTCAACGGCCGCTACCGGGTCGGGTATCTGTGCCAACGCACAGGGAGCCGCCACTAGAAGAGCCACACCAATGATTTCCACCAGAGCAAATTGTGTTCGTAACATTCGAGAATCTCCGCTTTCGCTGATGGGTTTCTAGAATCGGGCTGCCGTGGTCTCATTGCCGGACAACAAAGCAAGGTAGACTACCGCTTATCTTTTCTATCGCCCCGGGATCGAAGGCTCGGCTAATAACAAATGCCTTGGCATCCATTTCGCAGTAAATTGCCGCGCTTGCAGTCACCCGGAACTGCCCGTGGGAGGCGATGGCTTCGTCGGTGATCCCGTGTTCAAAGCTGGCGTAATAGTCGACGAGACGGGCTGCGAATGGCGCACGATTCTTTCGATTGGATAACAGCACCAGATAGGAGTCCATGTTCCCTGCGCCACTGGAAACATGGGATCCCCGGGCCAGAATCCTTACATGAACGTGCTGCCAGGTGTCTATACCGGATGACTCCCCGAATGCCCGCTGAGAACGGGCCTGCAGGTAAGGGCTAACCGGCAAAAGCAAGACGGCGATCGCGGCCGCTGCCACCATGCCGCGTAGCCATTTTCCGCTAATAGCGGACGATGAATATTGCATGCTACGCTCCGTATGAAACGAGAATTTGTGCTGACTCAAAAAGCCGGTCGTGACACATAGACGGAAACGAGCGTGAGGGCTTGTGTGGACCTCACGAGCACCACTTCTTAAGGCACCACTGTCAAACTGACAAACTGCGACGCCTGCTCATTCCCTCCGGCTAACATCGCTGTGCCCATCCCCGTATATTGCCCATAAGTAACGATGATGTAGCGATATCCATACGTTCCCGTTCCAACCGTCGGCGCGCTTCCATTACAGGAGCCGCCACAGTTGTAGAACCCATAAGGAAACGCCGGGTGCGTGTCATTGCTATCGGTAGCGATCCAATACGCGGTGCGGGCGGCTAGGGTTCCGCACCCCGAAAGCGACACGGTGATCCATGCCCCTGCGCCATGCGAACTCGGGTTGGTATAGGTTCCGTGGCAGAGCCAGCTTGAGGACTGCGTAGTCGGCGTGGGAGCAAGGACCACACCGCAGTCGATTTTCGCTCCCGAAGTGACAGTCCCCGTCGGTTGATAGAAGCTGCAGGAGGTGACAGTATATCCGTGTGCATTGCTCCCCGTTACGGCATAGGTCGCATTGATGGCATTCGAATAGTCGTCTCCGAGAGTGTTATAGGCATTCGTCCCCAGATAGGGATTGAACGTATAGGTAGCCGTGGCCACTGCACTGTTGGTATAGCCGGGTGCGACCGCAAGTACGTTGAGCGTCGTGCTATTAGTAACCGTTATGGCGCTGTGATAAACCGTGCTGGCGGTCGTCGGTATGCTGCCGTCGGTGGTGTAATAAATCACCGCTCCGGAGGTTGCATCGGAGATGCTCACCGTTTGTGCCGTCGAATAAGTGCCGCTGCCGATGGAAAAGGTTGGCGTGGCTGTCTGCAGCGGTGAATTCAACCCGAGAGTGACGAACTGAGAAGCCTGCCATCCATCGCTAGTGGCTGTCATTGAGCTGTTCAACCCGGTGTACTGGCCATAGGTCGCCGCGATATAGCGATAGGGATAAGTCCCGTTGCCAACCGTCGGAGCGGAGCCATTGCAACCGCCCCCGCAGGTTGAGAACCCATAGGGGAAACCCTGAACGGGATCGTTGCTGTCGGTAGCGACCCAGTACGCGGTACTCCGGGAAAGTGTCCCGACCCGGAGAGAGCGACGGTGATCCAGCCGCCCGCACCGGATGGGCCGGGGTTCGTGTAGGCAGCGTGGCAGAGCCAGCTGGAGGATTTCGTCGTTGGGGTCGGCGCCAGGATCAGGCCGCAATCCATCTTCGCTCCCGCCGTCACCGTTCCGCTCGGCTGATAGAAGCTGCAGGACGTGACCGTATATCCGCCCGAATCGTTCCCCGTAACCGCATAAGTCGCATTGATGTAGTTGGCGTAATCCGTTCCGGGGGATGAGTAGTCGTTATCTCCCAGGTAAGGATTGAAGGTGTACGTTGCCGTCGCAACCGGGCTCGCGGTCAAGCCGGACGCGACGGCAATGGCGTTGACGGTTGTGGTGGCAGTGACCGTGAAGGGGTTGTGATAGACCGTGCTGGACGTCGTGGGCGTACTTCCGTCTGTGGTGTAGTAGATGGTCGCCCCTGATGTGGCGGAGATTGCGACCAGTTGCGATGTGACAAAGGTGCCCGAGCCGGGTGTGAAAGTCGGAGAAGCGGTCACCGAAGATGCGTTCGGAGTTGTTCCCGTCAACAACAGCTGGACCTGCTGAGGGCTGTTGAAAATAGAGGCAAGCAATAAGCTCTGAACCCCCTCGTATGCTGGAGCGAAGGCTGCGGGCTGAGTGCAATATTGTGCCGGGTCGAGCTGCGTGATACCGGTGCAGATGGCTGTGCTCTGCACCTGAAACTCAGAAATGTTCCCCGTCTCGTAATAGCCGGGGCCTGAGTTGGAAGCCTTCAAAGGAACATTGCCCGTGCTGACGATGTACGCTGTCTGCGACGGGCTGGGCGTAGGCGGTATCGTTACGGCGGTCGTCGGAAAAGTGAGCGACGCTTGCACGCCACTTACCTGAGCGAGAATGCCAATAAGGTCGACCAATACCAGGTTGTTGCTCCCAGCAGTGAAAAGCATCTTGCCAGGGTTGCCGAGGGTAGGGGCAATCAGCGGTATGGCGTAAGGCGTTCCGCCGTTCGGGGGCACGATCGTGAATTGGTTGAGATTGTCCCCGTCCAATACCCAGAGCTGGCCGGCCGGATCCATAGCCGTACTCTGCGGATAGACCAAGCCCGGAATATCTAGAACCGATGCGGCGGACCCGTTCGCAGGAATCAGAACAACTTTAGCTTGATTGCCTGACGGATCTCCACCATCGGAGATATAGAGGTCGCCGGCCGGATCGGTTGTTATGCTCTGAGGGAAGATGAGATTTGCCGCGCTGGTGTTCAGCGTAGAAATCGGACCACCTGCAGGCGGAATCTTGACACAAAACCCGGTCTGGGCGCTCGTTGCCCCAAGACCCAACGGGCCGGCATCGCCGATGTAGAGGTTGCCATTGGCGTCGAAGGCGAGTACGTCTGGGTGTTCGAGCACAGAACCAGTCGCCAGAACATAGGGCGCGATCGCTTTGTTTGCAGGCACGACGACAATCTTGCCCGCGGCAGCTGGCGGGTCCGGCCCCCAGTCTGCTATGAATAGATCGCCCGCCCCATCGATCGCAACATCCTCCGGGGCATCCAACGTGACCGGCGAAGTCGAGACCGTCGGGAGTGCGGACACTGTTCCGCCCACCCCATTCCAGATATAAACTTTCCCACCATTCGCGTCTGCAATGTAGACAGTGCCGTTCTGCGCTGAGATGGCCAGGCCTTGCGGCGCCGAAAACCCGGTGACGACGGTACTCGCCACGCTGGGCGCGATCCACGCTACGGCCGCGGCGCCGGTCTCCCTGAACGGCATGCTGACCAGCAAGGAGCTCGAAGGTCCGAGAAGATTGACAGCTCCGTTACGAACTCCGGGAAATGCCGGAACTCCCTGGACGTTGGCGAGGCAGACAAACGGATTGAGTGGTGAAATTGGGTTGCCGCTGGTCGGTGGCGAGTTGGTGTAGCTCTGGAACTGGCATGTGGTTCCCGCACCAATCGATGCTTCCTGGCCGGGATCGCCCTGCATGGTGACCTTGAACGCAGTCAGGGTTTCGGGCGCATTCAACTCATAGTTCACCCCAACCGCAGCGCCTGCGCTGCCCACCGCAACTTGGCCAAGGCTAATCGCGTTCCCGGAATAGATCAGCTCCGTCACGTTGTTGTTTCCTACATCCGTGACGTAAATGTTGCCCGAGGGATCAAGAGTCAGGCTGCTCGCGGTGTTAAGCCCGGTGATCGGTACCTGGTACGGCACCGCGCCCACTCCCGGAGGCACCTCGATGATGCGTGAATTGAAACTGTCCAGAACGAAGAAATCTCCAGCGGCATCGAACGCCAAACCGAACGGACCATTCAATGTAAACCCGCTAGGAGTCACATTTTGTGCCGTCGTTCCACCAAAAGGCAGCTCGTAAACGTTGTTCGAGTTGCCGTCGGCGATGTAGAGGTTACCCGAACCATCCGTCACCAGCGCTTGCGGAAACAGGTTGCTCACATTTGCGATGGCAATCTGTGTCGTGACCCCACCCGCGACTTTGTACACTGCGTTGTTATTCGCATCGCCTACGTACAGCACACCGTTCTTGGAATCCACTGCCACGGTGATGGGCAAACTAAAGGCACCGCCGCCAATTTGCGTGGGGCTTCCGCTCACTGGAACTTCGAGGACCCGGGCGTTATAAGAATCCGCGATGTAGAGGTTTCCCGAAGCGTCTACCGCAACACCACCTGGAGAACTCAAGGTGAACCCCGGCGTACTCACCGGGGTGACCAACCCAGTACTCGAGATTGTGACCACCCGGTTATTCCCCGTGTCTGCGACATAAATCGTTCCTGTAGGCGATATAGCTATGCCCTGCGGATAACTTAACCCGGACGCCAGGGCGATCTGCCCATCCGCAACAACGGCAGGAGCAGAAGCCTCAGCAAGTTCCGCTCCACAGAGAAGAAGGCTTGAGAAGCAGACAAAACCAGATAGCAACCGGGCACAATAAGCGTTCACAAGGCCTCTCAACAAACAAACAGCGGGGCGAGGTGGATGGTTAGTTGACCGACGAGTGCGAAAGTGTTCCCCTGCGAGAGTCAACTTAGCCGAGCAGGATTTGCGCGCACAAGGTAATTTAGCTACAAAATGAATACTTTCGTAACTGAAGGAGTTTATGTTCGTTTCTCGTTGAAGGGCGATAAACATAACCGTGAGAGAATCCATTGCAGAACTAGGCGGTAGGCAACCTGGATGGGCTAAGTGGTTAGCAATAGCGTGGGGATCTATAAGAAGTGGGGAATCAAAGATGCCGTCTTAGTAAGTGTTACTCGATGCTTATCGGGACATAGAGCTTAGATACAATCAATGCCGGCAGCTGACTTGTCCGCTGACCAAGCCGTTTCCAATTGTCGCCCAAACCGGCGTCTCCATTATCAATTGCTCGATCCGTCAGGCTGGTGACTTGTCCGGAAAACGTCGCGGTGCAGGTTACCAGTGGCGCGTGCTTGGTCCTTCTGCAATCAAACAGCCGCGCGTCCGGGAAAAACCGGCCCTTCTTAAAGTGTTACGGGTTCAAAGTGCGCCGTAGATTGGGTGGTTGAGGTACGGGCTGAACAGGCTGGCGAAAAACTAAATTCCTTGAAGGGGATGGCCTTCAGGCCGTCCATCAGGGATTGTAACTACATCCGGCTTTAGCCACTGAGGGCATGACGTTCACTTCCCATTCGGCCTTGTTCCGCAGCCTGTGCAGCCCGTTCCTGCCAGCAGGTACCTGCCTCAAGGATTCTAGGGAGCGATGAGACAAGCATTTGTCGGAAGGGCGGCCGTTGCAGGGGTTAAGACTTTGCGAGAGAGCTCCCATGGTGCCATCCCTTCAGGATTAATTCATCGCGTCTCCTTCTCCCTCGGTGGGCGAGCGTCCATCACCCCCAATTAAATCCCTGCCAACCACGACACTAAATGCGCGCAATCTGGATCTATATCGTCGTGCAGATCCCATCCACGCGCCGCCCCACCGCCGCGTCAGCCGGCTATCACCCCGGTTTTCGCCGCGCCGGCGGAATCCCCACGCCTCCACCTCCCCGGTGCCAAACCGACTTAGTGCGCTTAGTGCGCTTAGTGCGCACATTTTTGCGGCGCCCAACTGGCGCCCGCCTTGGGCCAATAGCGACGTTGGTAGCTCTAAAGACGGAAAATCTGGCGCCTGGTGCCGAATTTCGCCTCCTCAGCAGGATGAGTACCATCCGCTCAACGAGGCAAGATGCTCAATGAGCACCTTGAGCACCTTGAGCATCTTGAGCATCTTGCCTTGAAACACGCCGCTAACGGAAAACCGGCGGGCAACACTTCGCCCTCAGCCTTTCCGGCAATCCCGATCGGACCGCTTTCCATCTTTCCAGGTACCTGCAGCAGGAAGGGGGCCACATCATTCCGATCCACCCTGGAGTGCCCATGGCTCTCACGGGTGGTCATGGACCGCTGTATATATAAGGAGCATCCCCGCCTGGCCAAGAGCCTGACCCGCCAACGAACCGGGGAAACGGGGGCCTTTGTAACGTCTCCGGCCGGTCCAGCGTCTACAATATTAGGGACCGTGTCACTCCTATGTATGCCTAGCCTTCGCCAAATTGCGCCGACCCTGTGTTTGACCCTCAGTGTGATGATGGGCGCCGGACTGACCGCCGCCGCTGCGACCACGGCCGCGCCTGTGGAGGGCCCCGTACGCGCCCAGCACCTGACCGTCGAGCTGCTTCCGCTGGAGGGTTCTCTCCAACCCGGAGCCACGTCCACCGTCGGCCTGCACTTCAACCTGGATAAAGGATGGCACGTCTACTGGGTCAATGCGGGTGACTCCGGAGAGCCGCCGCGGATCAAGTGGACCCTCCCCGAGGGCATCACCGCCGGCCCCATGCAATTTCCCGCGCCTCGGCGCCTGCCGCTCGGCCCACTGATGGATTTTGGATACGAGGATGAGGTGCTTTTCCCCATCACCCTCACTGCCGGCTCCGCTCTGAAGGCCCCCTCGACCGCCCCGCTCAGCGCCCATGTCGACTGGCTGGTCTGCCGCGAGGTGTGCATTCCGGGCAAGGCTGATTTGGCCCTTCCCCTGCCGGTCACGGCGCAGAAGGGCCCGGTCGATCCGACTCGGCAGGCACTCTTCGATCACTTCCGCAGCCGCTTGCCGCAGCCGCTTCCGTCCTCAGCCAAGGCCGTTTTCGGCTCGACCCCCACCGGCTTTGCCCTCGCCCTCACCGGGCACCCGGCCGGCAACGCTGAGTTCTTCCCTCTGGACCAAAGCCAGATCGTGAACGCCGCGCCTCAACCTGTACAGGCTGTCGACGGCGGGATCGAGATCGCTCTCAAGAAGGATGAAAACCTCCACACGCGCCCTGAGCAATTGAATGGCGTGCTCCTGCTGGGGGACGGAACCGCGTACGAGATCCACGCGCCCCCCGGACCGCTGCCGAATGTCATCGCCGCGGGTTCCTCTGGCGGACTGCTGAACCTGCTCCGCTTCTGCTCGCTCGCTTTCGTCGGTGGGCTGATCCTGAACCTCATGCCCTGCGTTTTTCCCGTCCTGTTCATCAAGGGCCTTTCCCTGGTGGAAGCATCCCGCCACCATCACAGCCGGGTACGCGCCCATGGTTTGGTCTACGCCCTGGGAATCGTGCTTTCTTTCTGGGTCGTGGTTGCCTTGCTGTTGGGGCTCAAGGCTGGTGGGCGTCAGCTCGGCTGGGGCTTTCAGTTCCAGTCACCCGGCTTTATCGCGGTGATGGCGCTGTTGCTCTTTTTCCTCGGCCTCTCGCTTGCCGGCATGTTTGAGATTGGGCTCACCGTGACCAACACCGGCTCAAGCCTGGCCGCACGCAATGGCTATGCCGGCAGCTTCTTTACCGGCGTGCTGGCCATGGTGGTGGCGACCCCGTGTACCGCTCCCTTCATGGGCGCAGCCATTGGCTTCGCGCTGGCGCAAAGTGCCGCGGCTTCTTTTGCTGTCTTTACCGCGCTGGCACTCGGTTTGGCCGCGCCTTACGTTTTGCTCACCTTCTATCCCGCGTGGATGCGCCACTTGCCCCGCCCGGGCGCCTGGATGGAAGTGCTCAAGCAGGCCACGGCCGTTCCTATCTTCGCCACTGTCATCTGGCTGGTGTGGCTCTTCGCCTCGTCCGCCGGGGTGGACGCGCTCACCGCGCTGTTGGCCGCCTTGCTGCTGTTGGCGATCGCCGGTTGGATCCTGGGCCGCTGGCCGGCGCGGCGGATGCCTTCGGTCTTCGCCATGACTGTCATTGTTCTGGCCGTGGCCACACCGCTTTATGCTTTGTGGAAGTTCCCCGCAACCGACACCAACAGCGCCCGCGTTGGCGGTTCCAGTCAGGCTGGTTGGGAGCCGTACAACCGCGCGGCGATTGAGGGATATCGTGCGCAGGGCCGTCCCGTGTTTGTCGATTTCACCGCCCGCTGGTGCCTCAGCTGCCAGGTGAATGAGCGCGTTGTGCTCAATCGCGGAGATGTACGCCGCCGCCTGCGCGACTCCGGCATCGTTCTGGTGCGCGCCGACTGGACCAAACATGATGAGAGCATCGCCTCCGCGCTCACCGAGCTTGGCCGCAGCGGTGTGCCCACTTACGTCTTCTACCGTCCTGGCCAGCCCGCGCTGGTACTGCCCGAAGTGCTCACACCGGGCCTCGTACTCGATGCGCTCGACCAGCTTCAGAATCGCCCCCGGCCCAGCACCCAGGCGCTTCTCGAACACAAACCGTAAGCACCAACCCGTTATGGCTGCCCGGTAAAGTATTTGCAGTAAGCAGGTGAACGATTGATGTTTCCTTCGCAATTTCGTTGGCTGGCTGCGGCAGTGCTGGTGGCCAGTCTCGGTTTTACGCCGCTTCTTGCGCAGCAGGGTCCGCCGCCACCCAGCGGAGCGCAGCAAGGGGAAGACCCGCATGCCGCCGACGAGGTGGCAGCGGAACGACAGGCGCTCGGTTTTGTCGGCTATCTCGACCAGGGACGCTTTGCCGACAGCTATGCCTACACCGGCATGCTGATCCGCGCCCAGCTCGACCGCGATGCCTTCTCCACGCAAATTCAGAAAACGCGCGCGGGTACCGGAGCGCTGCAGTCGCGGGAGCTCATGGATGCCAGCTATTCGACGAGTGTGCCCGGGGCGCCGGAGGGTCAGTACGTGATCCTGCACTACCACGCGGGCTTTGCCAATCGTCCCGATACTGTCGAAACGGTGACCCTCGCCTTTGCCAACGGCTACTGGCGCATCGCCGGCTACTACATCAAATAAGTAGTTCTTAAAGAGGCCGCGAGCGGACAAAGGTAAAGCGTTTCTTGAAGCGCAGGAAGGGGCTTTCCAGGAATCGATAGGAGAGCATTCCGGTAAGAATGGTGGCAGGCAGAGCAATCGCCATCACCGTGAGCTGAAAGGCGAGCGGGCTGAGCCAGGCGCCTGCGATGTGCTGAAGCAGATCCCTCACTAAGCCGAGCCAGAGTACGTGGAAGACATACAAGCCGTACGAGATTTTTCCCAGGTAGAGAAACGGCTTTTGCAACCGGCCGGCGGGTAGTTGCAAGCAGCTGAAGAAGAGGCAGAGACATCCCGGCAGTGCGATCATGTAGCGCGGCCCGATATGTAGCAGGTCGTGCGGCAGTACCGGGTCTTCGGTAAACACGGCGGCTTGCGCCGCGCGCATGCAGAGTAGCCCGGCTGCGAAGAGTCCCCAGCGCACCGGTTTCGACAGCTTGGGAACGCGGCCACGCAGCACAATCGCGGTCATGGTTCCCAGGGCAAAAAACTGGAACTGCACCAGGCTGTTGACCCAAATGCCCGGATCGAGGGTCGCGCCCTGGTGTAAAAGCCTCGCCAGGGCCAGGTAGGCCGTGGTCATCAACACCGTGCTTATGCCCAGCAGGGAACCCGGGCCCAGGTACTTCACGATGCACGGCCACAGCAGGTAGAACTGCTCTTCCAGCGAGATGCTCCAGAGCGGAAACAGAAATCCCGGTGGGTAGCCATGGCCCACTGTGTACCAGTTGGTGCATAACAGCATGAGCGCGGCTGCCCAGGCGAGGGAGACGGTGTGGGCCGGAGAAAAAAGCCCATAAAACCAGCCCACACCGATCATGGCAAAGTAGAGCGGCCAGATGCGCAGGATGCGCCGCACGTAGAACGCAGGAATATGGATGGTGCCGGTTTCGCGCTTCTCGCGCAGCAGTAGTTCCGTAATGAGGTAGGAGCTGAGAAAGAAGAAGATGCAGACGCCAAACTCGCCGGCACGGCCAATGGCGCCGAGTTGCGTGGGCTTATCGAGTTGCGAGACCAGCCCGTGCGCAACGAATACCAGCAGGAAAGCCAGGGCCCGGAGAATATCGAGGCCCGGACGGTAGAAGCTATCTACACGGGTACTGGTCCTCTCCACCTCGTTGAGTACGGCAACGGTGGTTGACATCAATTTATACCGGGAGGTACCCCCAAAACGATCGGGACCATCAAGGCGGCAGAGCCGCCTTGACGCACGTTCAGTACCTAAGTACAGAACCTACAGTCTGGATCAAAAGGGAACTATTACCGTTTCGTGGGATCTAAGGCTTACCCTAAACCGGTCGACCCCAAAAGCCATACGCAACCCCGTTCGGTGGTTTCCTTTGTCATCGACTTGAGCATGGGCCGGGATACATTTTTCCGGTGGATTGTTCTTTTCTGGGGCTTGAAAGCCACGCGGCCAGCGACGGCAGACATATCTTCAGCCGTCCTGTCTTTGGCAACAGCCCTCTCCTTGCAATGACTCTCTCCTTTTTGTCATTGGGAGCGAAGCGAGGATCTGCAGTTCTCTTCTCGGCTTCGACGGGATGACAAAAGGGAGAGAGTCGTTACAGGGAGACGGTGGCTATCAAGGACAAGCTAGGTGTTGGAATGGCGGGGAGCTAAACAAAATACAGACTCTGAAGTTCAGCCATCCGTTCAGTGGGCACCCCAACCAGTGGCTATATCACGCGACCAGGGAGTGGGTATTGTTGGCGGACGCTGTCTCAAAATAACCTCGGCGAATAGCGGCGCGGGAGGATCAGTCATGAGAACGCGGACAAGATCGATTGCCGGGATTTTTGTTCTGTTGTTGTTGGCGGCTGTTATCCCTTCGCCGGGCGGCTCCCAGACTCCTTCGGCAACGGGAACGCATAGCCAGGCGCAAGAGAAAAAAGAAATGGTTTATGTGTGTGCATGCCTGAAAACGAAATCCTGCTCTTGTATGACCGAAGCCAAGACGGAAGGACCGTGCGCCTGCGGGACGCAGGGCGGGCCGCCACTGAAGGCAGTGCCGCGAGATAGCGCCTGGGCGAAAGAAAACCGCGAGGCACTGGCCAAGTAGTCTTGCACCTCGCACTAGAATCGACTGTATGCGTATTGTCGATTTGCGGGAAGTTACCGCGCCCATCGCTTCGCCCATCGCCAACGCTTATATCGATTTTTCCAAGATGACCTTGTCGCTGGTCGCGGTGGTCACCGATGTGGTGCGCGAGGGAAGAGCCGTGGTTGGCTACGGATTCAACTCCAACGGACGCTACGGACAGGGCGGCCTGATTCGCGAACGCTTCGCGCCTCGCTTGCTCGAAGCGGAACCCCGGTCTCTGCTGAACGATGCCGGCGATAACCTGGATCCCGATCGCATCTGGCAAACCATGATGCGCAACGAGAAGCCTGGGGGGCATGGCGAGCGCTCGGTCGCGGTGGGCACCATCGATATGGCGGTGTGGGATGCGGTTGCGAAAATTGCCGGCAAACCGCTCTTCCGCCTGCTTGCAGAACGCTACGGCACGGAGGCGAACCCTCGAGTCTTCGTGTACGCCGCCGGTGGCTACTACTACCCCGGCAAAAATCTTGAGGCTCTGCGCGCCGAGATGCGCGGCTATCTCGACCGCGGATACACGGTGGTGAAGATGAAGATCGGGGGCGTCGAGCTAGACGAAGATCGCCGCCGCATCGAGGCTGTGCTCGCGGAAATCGGCAGCCAGGCCCAGCTTGCCGTGGACGCCAATGGCCGCTTCGACCTGGCGACAGCCATTGCCTACGCGAAGATGCTGCGCGCCTATCCCCTGTTCTGGTACGAGGAGGCGGGCGATCCTCTCGATTACGCACTGCAGGCAACGCTCGCGGAGTTTTATCCGCGCCCTATGGCAACTGGTGAGAACCTGTTCAGCCACCAGGATGCGCGCAACCTGCTGCGCTACGGCGGCATGCGCCCTGACCGCGACTGGCTGCAGTTCGACTGCGCGTTGTCGTATGGACTTTGCGAGTATCTGCGCACCCTGGAGGTGATCAAAGCAGCCGGCTGGTCGCCCCGCCGCTGCATCCCGCATGGCGGCCACCAGATGTCTCTCAATCTTGCCGCGGGTCTGGGACTGGGGGGCAATGAAAGCTATCCCGACCTGTTTCAACCCTACGGTGGGTTTCCCGATGGAGTACGCGTGCAAGATGGATACATCGTTATGCCGGAATTGCCGGGCATTGGCTTTGAAGGCAAAGCCGATCTTATTCGCGTGATGCGACAGCTGGCTTAGCCTGTCTTCGTTATTCCGTCCTGCTTCCAGACGTAGAGAAAATCCTCGTCGCTCGAGGTTGCCACGTCCATTCCGAGTTTTTTGGTGGCGCGGCTCAGGGCGGACCGGACGTTCTCCTTCGTATCAGGCAATGCAGAGAGCGGAACCTTGAGAGCCTTCCCCGCTTGCAAGTGATCGAGGTCGCTGAGCAGTTGTTCAATGATGACCTTGTGTTTTCCATCGCGGCCCTTAGGGACATCGGTCTGGAGCACTGATTCGAACCGCATAGGGGATGCCTTGTGCCTGGACTCTTTTGTCATCGACGGAAACCTCACTTTCTCTCATTCTTTCTTTTCGACGCGTAGCGTAAACGTGACACTAAGCTGCCGATAACGTACGATGAGAAAAAGTTAACATAAGCTGCCGATCTCGTCATCTAAAAATATTTAACCCCTTAAGATGCGCCATAACCAATACATTTATAAAGAGTTACCCCGTATCAAGGGATCCTGCTAGGCTTCTCCAGAGGCCGTAAGCAGATGCCGTTGCACTTCGAAACAATAGAGCTCACAGAGTTGGCGTTGAAGCTGAACGGCGCCCATCTGGTGCTGATTGTCGATGACGAGGTGAGGATCGCAGATACGCTGTCGGCCATCCTGAAACGCAGCGGTTTCAGAACGATGGTTGCGTACGACGGGGCGAGCGCCTTGAAAATTACCGAGGCGACACCACCCAACCTGCTGCTTTCCGACGTTGTGATGCCTGGATTGGGCGGGGTTGACCTGGCACTCGCCGTGCGTCAATCCATCCCTGCGTGCAAGATTTTGTTGTTCTCCGGCCAGGCGGCGACGGTGGACCTGCTCGGCGCAGCGCGCGAAGCGGGGCAGACCTTCACGATCCTGGAGAAACCGTTACACCCGACAGTGTTGCTTGCCTTGATCGCGAAACTCCTCGATGGGGAGGAGCCCAGCGAACAAAATACAGGCAGCTGTCCTGGAACTCTCGAGAGCGTGCATGGACGGGATCAGGTCCTTGCGGCTCGTCAAGGCATAGCGTAGAAATAGACTCCGCGAGGCTTCGCGGAATAGACACTTTGCCTTCAGAACCGGTTTCTGTCCCTGCCAGCCGTCGTTCCATGCTGGGCCCACTGTGGCTGCAGATGTTGATCGCGATCGTGCTGGGCATTGTGGTGGGTGTCCTCTTTCCGCATCGCGGTGCGTCGTTCAAGCCGCTGGGCGATGGCTTCATCAAACTGATTCGCATGACTCTGGCGCCGATCATCTTCGGCACCGTGGCCACCGGCATCGCCAAAATGGGCGACCTGCGGAAGGTGGGGCGCGTCGGCGCGAAGGCGCTGCTTTACTTCGAAGTGGTATCCACGCTTTCTCTGTTGCTTGGCTTGCTCGCCGTCGATCTGTTGCAACCGGGCAGAGGCATGAACATCAATGCGGCGGCCCTGGACGCCGCGGCGATTTCCAGCTACACCGCCGGTGCTGCGCATCCTGGGTTTGTGGCGTTCGTGATGAACATCATCCCGGCCAGCGCCGGCGAGGCGTTCGTCAGCGGAAATATGCTGCAGATCATTCTGATCGGGGTTTTGTTTGGGTTGGCGCTCTCGCAGTTTCGCGAGCGGGCTCGTCCGCTGGTGGAGATGCTGGATCTGTTCCTTCAGGGCATGTTCGGCGTGGTCAAGTTCATCATGTACCTGGCGCCGATCGGCGCGTTTGGGGCGATGGCCTACACCATCGGGCAATACGGCGTGTCCAGCCTTATCCCTCTCATGAAATTCACGATAGAGGTATGGGCGGTGTCTATCTTTTTTGTGGTGGTGGTGCTGGGAGGCATCGCGCATTATTCCGGGTTCCGGTTGCTGTCGCTGCTGCGCTACATCCGGGAAGAGATTTTGATCACGCTGGGAACTTCTTCCTCGGAGGCGGTGCTGGCTCCCTTGATGCTCAAGCTGGAGAAGCTAGGCTGCGCGGAGCCGGTGGTCGGCATGGTGATGCCGGCGGGATATACGTTCAATGCGGATGGAACCGCAATTTATCTCAGTATGGGCGCGATCTTTATTGCCCAGGCGACGAATACACACCTCAGCTTGCGCGATCAGGTGGTGATTTTGATGGTGTTGTTGTTTACGTCCAAAGGGTCGGCAGGCGTGGCCGGGGCGGGGTTTGTCACATTAGCGGCTACACTTGCTTCGTTGCACCAGATTCCGGTTGCGGGATTGGTTCTATTGCTCGGGGTGGATCGTTTGACCAACGCGGCGCGTGCGGTGGTGAACGTTATTGGTAGTTGCGTGGCCACGGTGGTTGTGGCGAAGTGGGAGAAGGCGTTTGATGGAGAACGAGCCGGATTGGTTCTGGGAGATACTGAGGTTGAGTAGTGGTAAGGTTTGGCGAAGTGCCCTTCGTTGAGAGCCTCTATCCAGGCTTATGTACCCCTGACTACCGAGTACGCGCTGCCGGAAGAGCTGTTCTCGATTTCGGTGTTGAAAGCCTAAAACAGCATGGGCGAGAGAGCATCCTCGGGGTCCTTCGACTCCGCGCCATGAAGCCTTTGTTTGCGATAGATCTGCGAAGCGCTTCGCTCAGGATGACGGCTTTGTGCAGAGGGTCGACGAGAGGTGTTCAATCAAAAGTAGTTGGCCACTCGGGATGCTCGGCGTGCTCGAACATGTGCTCTATCTGATAGGGGGTGATGCGCGGGGCGGAGAGTGGAGGCAACGCGTTGCGGGGGAAGAAGCCGACCTCTGGCGTTTCGAAGCTTGGGGTGATCTCGCCACCCAGCAGGTCACAGAGAAAGTAGAGTTTGTAGGCGTGACTGGGAATGGGCGGATGGGGGTGCTTGTTGCGGTCGAATACTGCCGCCAGCTTTCGCGGCTTCACGTCGAAGCCCGACTCCTCTTTCACCTCGCGCACGACCATGTCTGTGGGGGACTCGCCTACATCGGCCCATCCGCCGGGCATGGTCCAGCCACCGTCTTCCCGCTCGCGCACCAGGAGAATCTTGTTTTCAACCACCACGGCGCCGCGCACTTCTACCTTAGGCGTGGCATATCCGGTTTCGCCGCGGAAAAGGTCCAGAACCTTTTGCGCGTCGGGCATACCGCTGCCCGCAGCCATCATCTCCGCGGCAATGGCCTGCAGTTCCTGGTAGCGCTCGCGATCGTAGTGGTCGCGGGTGAAGGTTAGTCCCGTCTGGGCGATTGCCTGCAACCGCTTGGTCCAGGTCAGCCACTGCGGATCCGCTTGTTGATCCATGCTTCTCCTTATTTCTCCCGCTTCGCTTGCCGGATGCGACGCAGCTCGTCCATGCGCTGCGCTAACAGTTTTTCCCGGCCCTCGGTTGTCGGGTGATAGAACTCGCGACCGTGCAGATTCTCCGGCAGACATTCCATGTCGGCCACGCGGCCTTCGAGATCATGGGCATACTGGTAGCCTTTGCCGTATCCGAATTGCTCCATGAGCGGTGTGGGCGCGTTTCTCAAGTGGAGCGGCACCGGCTCGGCGCGGTGGGCTTCGATCTCTGCCGTGACTTCTCCATAGGCGGTGTAGAGGGCATTGGACTTGGGCGCTAAGGCGAGGTAGACAGCCGCCTGGGCCAGGGCGAGATCGCCTTCGGGCGAGCCCAGGAAATCCATGGCGTCGCGGGCGGCGAGGGCCAGGCGTAGCGCTTCGGGTGAGGCCAGGCCAATGTCTTCGACTGCCATGCGCACCAGGCGCCGGGCAACATACATCGGATCCTCGCCCGCCTTGAGCATCCGGCCCAGCCAGTACAGGGAAGCGTCGGCGTCGCTGTTGCGAATGCTTTTATGCAGGGCAGAGATCAGGTTGAAGTGCTCTTCGCCCTGCTTATCGTAGAGCAGGACTCGCTGCTGCAGGGCATTTTGCACGATCTCCCGGGTAATGACGCCGCCGGGCACGAGCTTGGCTGCCGTTTCCAGGGCGTTATAGGCATAGCGCGCATCTCCATTGGCATAGCTGGAGATCATCTCGAGGGCATCATCCTGTGCGGTGACGTTGAGTTGACCCAGGCCGCGCTCCTTATCGGCGAGCGCGCGCTTGAGCAACTGTGTCAGTTGCTCATCGCTCAGCGGTTGCAGCCGGTAGACGCGGCAACGGGAAAGCAGGGCGGCGATCACTTCGAAGGAGGGGTTTTCCGTGGTCGCCCCGATCAGGCGGATGGTGCCCCGTTCGACATAGGGCAGAAACGCATCCTGCTGAGCCTTGTTGAAACGATGGATTTCATCGATGAAGAGAATGGTCCGCGATCCGAAGCCGGCTGCTTTTTCCGCGTCGACCATGACCTGCTTGATTTCCTTGATGCCGCCCATCACCGCGGAAAATTCAATGAAGCTGGCTTGCGTGGTTTCGGCGATGATCTTGGCCAGGGTGGTCTTACCAACTCCGGGAGGCCCCCAGAGAATCATGGAGCCGGCGTCGTCGCGCTCGATTTCCACCCGCAAAGGCTTGCCTGGGCCGAGCAGGTGCTCCTGGCCAACGTAGTCCTCCAACGTGCGCGGGCGCATGCGTTCGGCGAGCGGAGCGGTGCGGGCGCCGCCGCGCTGGAGCGTGCCCTCGTCGGGGATCTGGCTAAAGAGACTCATGGTCTATTGTCACGCCTTCCGGCGCTGGCGCATGGCTTCATAGAGCAACACACTGCCCGCGATGGCTGCGTTCAGGCTCTCCACCGCGCCGGTGAAGGGAATGGTTACGCGTGCGTCTGCCTGAGCGATCCAGGCTTCAGGTAATCCTGAGCCCTCATTGCCGAGCAGCAGCGCACTGGGCCCGCGCCAGTCGGCTTGGTTGTCTCCGTCGCGGGCTACGGCTGCGATTATGCGCACGCCGCGGGCGCGCAGGGCGTGAAAGGCATCCTCGGCGGTCAGGCCCACCACTGGAAGGCGAAAGGCGGACCCCGACGAAGCGCGCAAGGTTTTGGCGTTCCACAGGCTCACCGTGCCGGGAAGCAGGATCATTCCCGTGGCGCCGAAGGCTTCCGCCGAACGCACCAGGGTACCGAGGTTTCCCGGATCCTGCAGTCGGCCGGCGATGACCACCAGCGGCTGCGTTGCAGTCGGGAACATGGCTTCCAGAGTGAACTGGGGCACTTCCACCAGGGCGGCGACACCTTGCGGATGCTCGGTCACGGTGGCGCTCAAAAAGACGTCTTCGGTGAGCATGAGCACTTCGGCATTGCCTAAGGGAAACTGCTGCAGGAGATCCTCGCGGCCTTCCTGGAGAAAGACTGTGTCCAGGTTCAGGCCACTCCTGGCTGCTTCCTGCACCAGGTGCAGACCCTCGATGGCGATGTGGTTATGCGCTGTCCTCAAGCCCCGCGACAAGCCCGCGCGCAGCTCTTTCACCCGGGCGTTCTGCCGGCTTTCTACCCTCCGCGGGCCCGAGGCTGCCATCGATTTCATGCTGAGTGAACTCATCGCGATTGTACCCGCAGGGGCCGTCGCGCCTGGGCGAAGGTTTGTCACATAGCGGCCGGGCTCATTCCGGGGTAGACTGCCCCATGAGAGAAGCCCAGTTGCCCGGCGAGCCCATGACGCGGACTGTCATCCGCCGCCTCACCGGGTCTGGTACTCTCGATGAATTGCACCAAGTCTGTGCTGGGGTGGAACTCTCTTGTTGGCAGAAATTCTGCGCGTGCATCCGGACGAACCGGAACCGGAACGGATCAAATACATCGTTGCCTGCCTGCGAAGCGGCAAGGTGGTTGGCGTTCCTACCGACACCTTTTACGGTTTAGCGGTCGACCCGGTCAATCTGATGGCGGTGGAACGCATTTACGAAATCAAGACCCGGCTCAAACACAAACCGTTGTCGTTGCTCATCGCGAATGCTGCCCAGGCCTACGAGCTGGCGCGGGATATCGACTCCCGGTTCGACCGGCTGGCAGAGCGCTTCTGGCCGGGTCCGCTTACCTTGATTGTGCGCGCCGGTTCGCGCTTGCCCCTGCGTTCGACGGCGAACACCGGCAACGTTGCCCTGCGCGTGCCTGGTGCGGTGATTCCGCGAGCCATTGTTGAGGAATTTGGATTGCCTATTACCGCTACGTCCGCGAATTTGCAGGGATTGCCTGAATGCAATTACGCCGCCTGCGTGCGCGAGCAGATAGGCAATCGCATTCCGTTGATTGTGGATGGCGGCCCCACGGGGCGTAGCGTTGCCACGACCATCGTTGATCTTTCCACCGATGGTCCATGGGAGATCCTTCGGGAAGGAGCCATCCCGACCCACGAGATAGCGCTCACTTTACAACGCTGACAGAAGTCCGATGTGGCCGAAGATGAAGAACGGAACGTTGCCTACCGGATCTGTTTTGCCGCATAGGAAAAGGCGGCGCGTGCTTCGCCTCCTGCTGCTAGCCGGCCTGGTCGGTGTTCTGGGATGGTTTCTCTGGGTATACGGGCAGATTCACTTTTACGCGACGCATGACCAGGCGCGTCCTGCCGATGCGATCGCCGTGTTTGGCGCCGCGGAATACGATGGCCGGCCATCGCCGGTGCTCCGCGCCCGTCTAGATCATGCTCTTTCGCTGTATCGCGAACACCTCGCTCCGCTGGTGGTCACCCTGGGTGGTGGCGGAGGTCCGCGAGATTCGGAGGGGGGCGTCGGCCATGATTACCTTCTTGCCCACGGCGTGCCGGAGAACCAGATCATTGCGGAGACCCAAAGCACCAACACCGAAGAGTCTGCGGCGCGGCTGGCCGCGATTGCCCGGGAAAATCATCTGAACCGCGTCCTTGCGGTTTCTGACGGGACGCATCTGTTTCGCATTCACGCTCTTTGCACCAGCATGGGGCTTACTGTGTCCACTTCGCCGCGGGCGGAAGCTCGTCCTCTCGGACGATGGGATGCGTTCATGCGGCTGATGCACGAAATGATCAGCTACACGCTTTGGCGGTTGAAGGTGCACTGACGGCGAATGAGTCCCGGCTGAGGGCTTCGTGCGCCGCAACGACGTACCTCAGGGGCTAAAGCCCTCATCGGTCAAAGTTGTTACGGCACGGCTAAACCCGTGCCCTTCGTCTGATGGTCTCTTTCCTGGGCTTATAGGGCCAGGGATATTCAAGTTCAGTTGTCCCTCCGGGACTCGATAAGGCCGTTATCCCAACTTTAGAGTGAGTTATCGCGAATCTAGAAACGCGTGACTGCGAAACAGACGCCGGCGATCGCTGCGGCCGCGAGGGTCGAGAGAAAGTTGACTGCGTCGTTGTTGAGCCAGCCGCGCCGCTCGGCGGTTGCACCCAGCAGGGAATCGACGAATAGGCCGGCGAAGGCGGCCAGGCCTGCGCAGACCGCAGCCCGGGTTCCCAGTCCCAGGGTGAGCGCGGCCACGAGCACGATCAGGAGTGCTCCGCCTGTTCCCGCCAGGGTGCCGGCGAGGCTGATCGCTCCGTCGGTGCCGGGCGGCACACTTCGCAGGGTGGTCAGCATGAGAGGTTCGCCACCCAGCACCTCTCCTAATTCGCTCGCCAGGGTATCGGCTGTCGCCTCAGCCAGCGATGCGGCCACGATGACGGCGTAAGACGCGCCTGGTAACGGATGGCAGATCGCGGCAGCCGCGCCTAATCCTGCGACTCCCAGGTTGGCCGCCACCTGGGCGGCTTTCCGGCCGTGACTGTCTTCGGCCACTCCCAGCCGCTGTTTTTTGCCTCTGCCGAACCTGGTCGCGGCAAAAGTGAGCAGGAAGAGCGCCAGCAAAGGCGGCAGCGCGGAGTGATACCAGGAAGACGTGCCCGACGCCCGAAGCGGCGCCAGGGTGAGGACGGCAGTGATGACTCCGCCGGTCAATGCCGCCAGCGGCGTCGCTGCGCGGGCCAGGAATACCAAGAGTGCGAAGCCCAGGCTGATGGCCAGCGCGATTTGCGTCGTGCCGGTCCAAGCCGTTGCGGCGCAGCGCAGGGTTGCGATGGCGCACCAGGGGACGACAGCCGCCAGCACCAGCCACGATTGCCATCGCATGCGTTGTTCCTGAAGCAGCACCGTTCATTTTAGGCCCGGCGTATCGCTGAATACGCGAACCCATTTACAATCATCTTTCTGACAGGAAATGAAACGTAGTGAGGTATTCACGGGTGCGTAGCGTTGTTTGGCTTCAGTCATGGAGCCGGCGGAGTGTGTGTTTGCCAAGGTTTTCCTTCAGGTTTCTCCCACAAATTGCAACCGGTTGTTCTATCAGCGTTGCTTTAGTGCTGGCCGGATGCGGAGACACTCCGCGGCCGGTGGTCACCCCCGTAGCTGTTACCGGGCCAGCCCCTCAGCCGCAGAGCTACGCCGTCGTCACCACCAGCACGGGCTCCGGCGCGCCTGGCCTGGCGAATGTGTTTGATGCTTCGGGCGACACGCTGCTGACCCAGGCCACCCTGGGCATCAACCCGCTGGCCCTGACCCTGAGCACAACCGCCGGCTCAGCCACCACGGCCAATACAGACGGTACGGTCAACAGCTTTACCCCATCGACGACGCTGCAAACCAAAAATATTCAGAGCAGCACTTTGCTGCAGCCCGCTACCCCGGTCAATCTGCTTTCGACGGCAAGCAATCTGTTCATCACCGAGCCCAATGTCCCGGCGGTGGCGGTGCTGACCAACAATTCGAGCGGTATTTATCAGCTCACCCAGCAGCTTCCGGTCCCTGCGAGCCCCATCAACCTGGCGGGCAACTCCAGCGCGGCTCGTATCTATTCGATTACCCAGGACAACGGCACCAACAAGGTCGCATTTGGGGATTGCGAGACACCCGCGGCGGTGACGACTCCCGGCCAGGTGCAGTCGATCGAAATCTCCACTATCACTATCTCGCGGACGTTGCCGGTTGGCATCTGCCCCGTGTACGGCGTCGGTTCTTCCGATAACAACCGTGTATTCATACTCAATCGGGGAAGCGGCACAGTCACCGTAATCAATAGCCAGTTCAACACGCTCGACAACACGGCAAACCGGCAGAATCTGGATCCGGCTACGGGGACGCTTCTGCTGCCGCCGCCGTCGGGGACCCCAGTGGCGGGATTCAATGCCGGCCCTGTGTTTGCCGACTACTTTGCGCCTTCGTCTCAGCTGGTCACTGCCAACTACGACTCCAACACCATCACCATCATCAATACCAGCCTCGACCAGTTCGGAAATGATTCTCCGCTGTTTGGTCAGGCGGTCACGGTTCCAGTGGGCAATGGTCCTGCGACACTCACCATTTTGCGCGACGGAAGCCGAGTCTATGTGGCGAATCAGAAGGACAGCACGGTGAGCGTGGTGAGCCTTACCAATTATCAGCTGCTGGCCACGATTCCCGTGATCGGCCATCCCATTTCGATGGCCTCCACGTTCAGCACGCCGTTCGGGCAGATTTATGTTCTCTCTTCCGATCAGCCTTATATGAGCGTCATCCGCACAGACACCAACCAGGTTGCTGCGTCCATTCAATTGGACGGAACTGGCGTGGATGTGCACACCAGCGCCCAATCGGTGGCTGCTAACAGCACTACGACAGGCGCGGTGGCCAATGCTATCAACGTGAGCCACGCCAGTGGCTCCGGAGCACCGTGCGGTTTTGGGGCAAGGTGTTATCAGACGACGCCTTTGGCAAAGCCTTCAAAGGGTGGCAAGTAAGACCAAAAGTCTGACCCGGACGAGTACGAACGCTGCGAGCGGGAGCTGCTCTGAACGAAGGGCACGGGTTTAGCCGTGCCGTAATTCCCGTGCCCACGGGACGGCTTCAGCCGCTGCGGTACGCTTCTCTTTCCTCGGACCGATAAGCCGACGAGTAGGGATACAACGTGGGAAGTTCCACTATTTTTGCTCGCACTGGGTTGTCGTGAATGTACTGCCGCCTCATCTGAAATTCGCCGCTATCACGCACACGGTGATCAGTGAATCCGCGCTGCCAAACAGGGAAATGAGAGCCCAATCGATGGGAGAAGCCTCCCTTGATAAAGGCCATGACACGCTCGAGTGCAAGCCCACGCGGGCTTAACAGTAGATGGATGTGATCGGGCATCACGACAAATGCGTGGAGCTTGTAGTGGCCTGCATGGCGGTATTGTTGCAGCGTCTCCAGGAATAAATCGGCGTTGGTGGCAAGCTGAAAGACTCTGCGGCGATTAAATGTTGCGGTCGTCACGAAATAGGTTCCCGCCTCAAGAGAACGAGAGGGAATGGACATTTCGAGATTGTAGAGCCGAACTTGGAGGGCGAGTGTTAGCTCGGAACATCGGATCGGCGCCCTGTTCAGAAGTGCCGCATTGACTGCGGTTTAGCGTCCCAGGTTTGTTCCGAGAGATGTTAAGAATCGTGCAGAGAGTTTCTCAACTCTCAAAATTCCTACGGGGATCGAAAAGCGTACCCCATCTAAAGCCGTCGAAGGCGCGGCTTTTTATGGCACGGCTGAACCCGTGCCCTTCGTCAGAAGTGGTGGCTTTCCTGAATAGTCAGATCCTTTGGATCTGCTAAATAGTCTGTTCTGTGGCTTCGCCAACGGTCCGTCTGTGGCTTTGGTGAATAGTCTGTCTTGCGGGTTTGCTGGATAATCTGTCTTGTGGCTCCGCCCAAAGCAGCGATCAGCTACCAGTGGCTCCCGACAGAACGATCGGCATGGTGGGTGCGGTGGATCCGCCGGCATTCTCAATCGTTACTCCGAAGGCCTTGGCCGCTATGCCGGAGGGAAGGGTTGGCAGCACCAGGGTGGCCGTGCCTACCGCGTCGGGATGGAAGACGCCGGCCGGCACTGGCGCCGTGCCGTTGGCAGGGATTACCCAAAGTTCGTAGGTCTTGCCCTCAGGCAGGGGCTTCAAGTTCGTTGCCAACAGAATCAGGGCTCCACGGTCCTGCAAGTAGGTAGCGCGTGCGCTTGGCGCAGCGGGCGCTTTGCCTTCGGTCAGGGTCACGCGCTGCGCGGTTGGCGCGGTCAGGACTTCCAGGACCTGCTGCGCCTTTGAAGCTTGGGCGGCCAGATTTTTCACCAGGTTCGATTCGCCGTTCAGCTCGTCATTCAAGGCCTTGTTCTGCACGGCCAGGGACACGGCGACGATTGCCATGGCAGCAGCCGTCATCCAGGGCATCCAGAATCCGAATCCGCGGCGTTTGGACTGCAGATCGATCGGGGTGACCTCAGCTAATTTCTCCTGCGGCTTCACGGCGGAGGAAGCGTTGATCTTCTGCAAGAAGCGGTCGCGCGCTCCCTCAGGCAAGGGCTGTTGCTCGACGGCTAGTCCCAGCAAGGCCAGGTCACCGGTGACTTGAGCCAGCTCGGTGCGGCATTCGGCACAGGTCTGCAGGTGCGCCCTGATGGATGCTGACTCCTCGACCGGGAGATTCTGCATCGCATAGGAAGCCAATTCCTCCTGCGTGTTGTGCCCGTTGCCTGTCATGCTTGAAACGCCTTTCGTAACGTAATCAGCGCCAGCCGAATACGCGTCTTTACTGTGCCCAGGGGATCGCCGGTTCTTTCCGCGATCTCCGAATGGCTCAAACCTTCAAAAAATGCCAACTCCATCGAGCGCTGTTGCTCAGCAGGCAGGTCCCGCAATACTTTGCGGACCTTCTCCATCATGGAGTTGTGTTCGACCTCTGAAGCCATGTTGCCGGGGGAGGCCAAAATCACGTCGTCCACCGAATCTGCCGGCTTTCTGCGCCGCAGCAGATCGATCGACCGGTTTCTTGCCACCACGACCAGCCACGCGCCCAGCGAACCGCGCCCCTGCACGAACGAATCGGAATTCCGCCAGATCTGGAAGAATATCTCCTGCATGACATCTTCCGCGTGGCCGGAATCCTTGAGGATTCGGAATGCGACGGAGTACACCGCCCTGCCATAGCGATCGAAGACGTCCGCCATTGCTCGTTGGTCGCCCTGGCGGACGCGCTGCAACAAGGTAGCGTCGTCTGTCACCGGTGCAATGGGTCCGTCAGCCATCCTGGCAGCTTGGCTTGAATCTCTGATAGTAGAACGATCAGGGTCGCCTATCGGATTGGAGGTTTTCTCAGGCATCGATCAAGCCGTGCTTATTCTACGGTTGCAGTGCGCAAACAGCCAAACTAAGGTACCCAGGCGGCAGCGAGTACAATAGCGGGGCGTCCATTGGAAACCACGGATAGTCTTCCTAGAATAGATGAGAAACCGCCTGGATAAGTTGCTGCTCGAGCGAGGGTTGGCGCCGTCTCGGGAACGGGCGCAGGCGCTGATCCTGGCGGGGCGTGTGCTGGTCAACGAGCAGAAAGTCGAGAAGCCCGGCGCGGCGGTTGACGATTCTGTACCGCTGCGGGTGCTAGGGGAAGAACAGCGCTACGTCAGCCGTGGTGGGCTGAAGCTGGAAGCTGGGCTGACTCGCTGGCGAATCGATCTTCAAGGACGGAATTGCGTCGACATCGGCACCTCCACCGGCGGTTTTACGGATTGCATGCTGCAGCATGGCGCGAGCAGCGTGGTCGCTGTCGACACAGGCTACGGGCAGATTGCCGAAGCGCTGCGCCGGGACCCGCGGGTGAGTCTGCTGGAGCGAACCAATGCACGCTACCTGAAGCCCGGTGATCTGGGCACGGAGGTCAGCTTTGTATCCATGGATGTGTCTTTTATCTCTGCCTCGCTGGTGCTGCCTGCCGTCGTCACTTCGGTGAGAGGGTCGTCGGCGAACTCGTTTGAGGGGGTCATTCTGGTCAAGCCGCAATTCGAAGTGGGCAGGGAACGGGTGGGCAAGGGCGGTATCGTGCACGACCCGGCTGCGCACCAGTTCGCGATAGACCGCGTCCGGACTGCGGCCCAGGAGCTCGGCGCTTCAGAGATCGAAATCGCGGACTCGCCCATCCTCGGGGGAGGAGGAGCCGGTGCGGGAGCGAAGGGGAATCGCGAATTTCTTCTCTACGCCCGCTTTTAAGTGCTTTCGTCCCATCGCGTACACTAAACGTCCATGCGACCTGTCGCCATCATTTCCAAGCCGCAGAAGGAAGAGTTGGTTACCCTTCTCCCTGAGCTCGTTGCCTGGATGCGGGCGCACGAGCTCGAACCCATTCTCGACCACGTAAGCGGAAGCTACACCCAGGGTGCGCGGGTCGTTCCCCGTCATGAACTGCCGGCTCAAAAGCCGGTGCTGGTGGTCGTGCTGGGGGGCGACGGAACGCTGTTGGCAGCCGCCCGCACCTTTGCCCGGACCGAAATTCCCATCCTCAGCGTCAACCTAGGCGCGCTCGGCTTCCTTACGGAGGTGCGGCTGGCTGATCTTTATACCACGCTGGAGGGTTGGAAGAAGGGCTGCTGTGAGGTAGATGCTCGCGCGCTGCTGCACACCGAGGTCATGCGTGCAGGAGGACTGTATAAAGAGTATGAAGCACTGAACGATGTGGTGATTGCAAAGGGTGCGATTGCGCGCATGGGCGACTTCAGCGTTCATTTGTTCGATCAATTGGCAGCGTCGTTTCGCGCAGATGGGGTCATCGTTTCCACCCCGACGGGTTCAACGGCTTACAATCTGGCGGCGAATGGACCCATTCTGGCGCCCTCGGTCGACGCCCTGGTGATCACTCCTATATGCCCGCATCTATTGACGATCCGTCCCATGGTGGTGCGCGGCGATGCGCATGTGATCGTCAGCGTAGAGGGTATTCCGGATCTCACCTTCCTTACCGTCGACGGACAAGAGGCTTTGCAACTCCGCGTGGGAGATAAGGTATGTTGCCGCCGTTCCGAGCACAGCGTGAACCTGGTTCGTTTAGGCAGGACAGGGTTTTTCGACGTGCTCCGGTCCAAGCTGAGTTGGGGCGAACGTTAGGCGGACAGCGACGTAGTCATGGATAATCTTCAGCCGTCCCTACGGGACTGAATCATCTCTTCACGGTGTACCCAGGACTAGCGTCCTGGGCTAAGTTCAGCCGTCCCTCCGGGACTGGACTCAACACCCTATAGAGCCTGCCCGCGCTGGGAAGTGACCTTAGTAACAAACCTATACCTATGATGAAGGGGAACATTAAGTATCTACCAGGCGCCAGGACAACAAGTCGAATGAAGACTAGGGTTTCATCAGTTCGTCCAGCAGCACTTTGGCTTTGGTCGCCAGCAGATGCGCACCGTCCGCATCTCCATTGTCGAGTGCCTGTTGGGCTTGCTTCAGATAGTTGTGAATCTGTCCGGCTGTCGCTTTCTCTTCGTTCGACAGTGGCCGCTTGATCCCGTTCAGTCCCTGTTGTGTGGAGCCGATGAGGTCTGCTGTCTCATGCTTGGTTCTTTCTCCGGAGGCGCTGTCACCGGTGGTCAATTGGCCAATGGCAGAGTTGCTCGCCGCCGGTTGTAGTTGTGCCGGAGGAGTTGCTTGCGCTGTCGCCGGCCCGGCGCCATCCTGACTGTTCTGCGCTCCTGCAGAATTGGCGGCGTTCGCTGGAGGCGTATCCGCAGGCTTGGGCTTCTTGGGCTTCCTCACCTTTTTGGGCGTTGGAGGGGGCAAGGGCACGGTTTGGGTAGACGGGGGCGGCAACGGCGAAGCCAGCGGCGTGTCGGTCTTTTCCGCCTGCTGCGTCGTTTTCGGTGACTCCAGCGTCGCCTTGCCCGTCTGTAGAGGAGGGGCCTGAGCCTGCTGCGGCGTGACCGGGGGTTTGTGCGAACACCCGGTACACAAAATGGCTAGTAGAACGCACAACGAGCGTAGTTGCGCTGCCCTCATCCCCTGGGCTCCTTGGCTACGATGGATCCAGCTGAGCTGCTCCCGTCCGGCATAAGGTATCCACGCGCTCGACTCTCCTGTTGCGTGTTGAGAGGAAAGCGCAAAATAAAAGTAGTTCCGTGGGTCGCATCCGATTCTACTTCAATAGAACCATTGTGCAGCTCCACGATTCGGTAAGTCATCGCTAATCCGATGCCGCTACCATCTTTCTTAGTAGTGAAGTATAAGTCGAAAATCTTATCCCGCACATCATCGGGAATTCCCCCACCCTGGTCATGAATGCTGAGCAGGGCCATGCGTCCGTCTTCGGCGAGCCGGACCTTCAGTTTTCCGCCTTCGGCCATGGCCTGGGCGCCATTCAGTACGACGTTCAGCAGCGCCTGCTTCAGTAAGTCGGAATCCACCTTGGCCATGACGGGACGATCGGGCAGATCGCTTTCGACATGCACGTCGCGGGTCTCGAGCTCGGCGGAGGCCAGCATCAGGACGGCCGAGACCACCCGGCGCATATCCTGTTCCTTGAGCTGCAATTCCACCGGCCGGGAAAAGTCGACCAGGGTCTGCACCACGCGGTCGAGCCTTTGTATCTCGCTCTCGATCACTTCCAGGTGGCGCATGGCCCTATGGTCGGCGTCGCCCAGCTTGTTGCGCATCAACTCCAGGTGAACCACGATGGCATTGATCGGATTCTTGACCTCGTGACCTACTCCCGCCGTCAATCGTCCGATAGCCGCCAGCCTTCGCGAGAGCTCCAGGTCGCTCTCGATTTCTCTTACTGATTCGACGTCATGAAGGGTCAAAAGGGCACCCAGGGTTTCCTGGGGATAGACGGCCCGATCGTCATGGATGAAATCGAGCGAGATCTCGACGTGCCGGCCGGTCTCGGTGGTGATTTCCTCTTGTACCAGGGCCATGCGAGCGTCAAAAGATTCGCGCACCAACCTGCCCAGGCGGGTATTGCGAGAGAACACATCGTGTAACTTGGCGCCCAGAATCTCCGCTCGACTGATACCCAGAAATCGCTCGACGGAGTCGCTGACCAGGACCGCACGGGCGTCGTGGGTGTACAGCAGGATGCCATCCTGCAGGTTGGTCATGATCTGGTCGAGGTTTTCCTTGAGGGCGGAGAAGACCTCTTCCACGTTGCGCATGCGGCGCCCGATGCGTTCGATCTTGTGCGACACGAGGACCACGGCATCGCTGGATTTGCCGGCCGCTGCCTCCCCGGCTCCTTCAGCCTCGGCCAAAGCCAGCGCGTCGAGGCGGGCGCCGATCTGTTCGATCGGTTTGAGAGCCAGGTTAGCCAGGAACGCAGCGAAGATCAGCGAGCAGAGAATCGCCACCCCTGTGTACGCCAGGGCGGCGAAGAGCCAGGGCTCGACGACGAAACGCAGGAAGGTCGTCCGCACGCCCACGCGAACGGTGGCGAACGGTTCGAGAATTTCGTTCCAGGGGTAGGGTCAGGTTGTAGACGCGTGGCGGTCCGAAGACCACTTTCAGCAGCTGCAACAACCCGCCACTCTCCAACTCGGCATATTCCGGCCGCTGGGGTACCAGGTGATCCAGGTTGGTGGGATCGGTACTCAGCAGCCCGCGGCCCTCGCTGTCCGCGATGGTGACGTCGAAGACGGTTGGGGCATAGCGAATCGCCGAACTCAGCAACTCGGTGACCGCGGGATCGCGTGCGCAACGCTTTGGCCACCGCCGCGCGCAGAGCCTTCGGGTCATCGGCGTTCAAGGGGTGAATCGTCGCCAGACTTCTCTGGGTCGCCAGAGATATCTGGTGGGCCACCATGTCGTTGGCGGAGTAAGCCTGGGACATACGCTGGCGCAAAAGCTGGCCCAGGAATATCCAGGACAGGGTGAAAACCACCAGGAATACCAGTCCGGTGATCGCGAGCACGAGCTTGGTCTTCAGTCTCATGGGGCAGTCACTCGAACCCGGTGATCGACTTTCCAGCGGTTAGGGGATGGGTACCTGTTTCAGTTGCCGAGGCAAAAGATACTAGACTACCGGTCTCTCTTCCAAGGTCTCGCTGGCGGTCGCGCTACCGTACTCCTTTAATTTGTTGTGCAACGTTTTCAGGCTGATGCCGAGGATCTCCGCCGCGCGCGTCTTGTTGTTGCGCGTCGATTCCAGGGTTTTCAAAATCAGCATCCGCTCGGCCTCGTCTACAGTGCTGCCGATTTCCACGTGAACGCCACTGTCGTTGTATTGATTGGCGGCCACATCCGCACGCAAAAAGCGCTGCCCGAAGGCGGGCGGCAGATGGCGGGTTTCCATGTATCCATCTCCGCACAGGATAACCGCTCGCTCGATGGTATTGCGCAGTTCCCGCACGTTGCCGGGCCAGTCATGAGACATCAACCGGGTCAGCATCTCCCCATCGACCCCTTTCACCTCTCGTCCGTGCTTGGTGTTCATATCGGCCAGCAGGGCTTCGATGATGGCCGGGATGTCTTCTTTATGTTCCCGCAGCGGTGGCATGTGCAAGTTGAAAACGTTCAGCCGGTAGTACAAATCTCCGCGCAACTGTCCCGAAGCGACCGCCTCCTCGGGGTTCTTGTTGGTGGCGGCCAAGACGCGTACGTTCATGGGGGTTTCGACCTTGCTGCCCAGGCGCCGCAGCTTCCTGTCTTCCAACACGCGCAACAGCTTGGCCTGCGTGCCCACCGGCATCTCGCCGATCTCGTCCAGCAGCAGGGTACCTTCTTCGGCCAGTTCAAAACACCCGGCCCGGCGCTCCATCGCCCCGGTGAAGGCGCCCTTTTCGTGACCGAAGATCTCGCTCTCGATCAAGGTTTCAGGGATGGCGGCGCAGTTTACGGCGACAAATGGTTTGCCGCGGCGCGGGCTTAGCTCGTGCAGGGTGCGTGCGACCAGTTCTTTGCCGGTGCCGCTCTCCCCGGTGATCAGGACCGAGACCGTGCTGGGGGCTACCCGCTCGATCATGGCGAACATCTCCTGCATCTTTCTGGAGCTGCCCACCAGCGAACCAAGAAAACCGGTGTCCCGGAGCTTGCGGCGCGTGACTTCGAGCTCGCGCTCGGTTTCGCGCTGGCGGCTGGCATTCGCCAGAACCGTCTTCAGCCGGGTGGGATCGATGGGCTTTTGGATGAAGTCGTAGGCGCCCATCTTCATCGCCTCGACCGCACGCTCAATACTGCCCTGGGCGGTCAAAACGATCACCGCGGCGTTCAATTGCATCTCGCTCAGGCGCGTCAGTAGTTCCAAACCATCCATACGGGGCATTTTGAGGTCGGTCACAATAATGCCGGGAATCCACTCCGCGACCTTTTCCAGACCTTCGATACCATCTCGTGCAGTTTCCGTACGGTAACCCCAGCCGGACACTAATTCCGCCAGTCCGGCTAATGCATGCAATTCGTCTTCGACGATCAATACTCTTTCGGTAGCGCCCATGGCTGCTCTTAACTTTCTTCTAAAGGTTGTCTATCTTGCTTGTATCACGCCCCGGAACTGCTCAGCATGGGCACGGGGGCGACTGGTCTGCAACATAAGGGGGAGGAGTTCCAACGACGATTAATAGCGGGGAACAGCAGGGTCTATTTCCCGGGACCAGCTATCGATCCCACCCCTCATCGACTGCACTTTCTCAAAGCCCTGGTTTCGCATCCATGCCGCGACGTTCAGGGAACGAACACCGGAATGGCAAACGGTGATAATGTGGGCCTCCGGGTCCAATTCCTGGAAGACGCGAGAGGGGATTTCCCCCATCGGCATCAGTTTCGAACCTGCGATTTGTGCGGTCGCAGCCTCCCATGGCTCACGAACATCCAACAGGACCAGCCCGGTTTCCCCGGACTTGAGGCGGTCAGCGACCTCGCGCGGTGCGATTTCCAGCTCCAGCATGAATACTTCCCCAGGTTTAGGATACATCTTGGTTACCGCTCATGCTGCCCGTATACCGGGGCAAAGCAGCCCTCGGGACGGCAAAATCGCCCAAGATAACCCGTTTTTTTGCCATCCAGCCCACAGGAGAGACGCCATCTATGCCATCCGCGCTCGAGTTTGCCCGCAGCCAGCAGGCACGTTTCCTGGAAGAATTGAAGTCCCTGCTCCGCATTCCTTCCATTTCCACCCTTCCTGAGCATGCGGGCGATGTCCGCCGGGCGGCCGAGAGCCTGGCCCGGGAACTGGAGCGAATCGGCCTGGAGCACGTCCGGGTCATCGAAACCTCCGGGCATCCGCTGGTTTACGGGGACTGGCTGCACGCCGCCGGCAAGCCCACCTGCCTCGCCTACGGACACTATGACGTGCAACCCCCCGATCCGCTGGACGAGTGGATTTCTCCCCCTTTTGAGCCCACGGAACGCAATGGCAATCTCTACGCCCGGGGCGCAGTGGACGACAAGGGCCAGATGTACGGCCACGTGAAGGCGTTGGAATCGCTGTTCCGGACCTCCGGCGGGAGATTACCCATCAATGTTCGAGTGCTGATCGAAGGCGAAGAGGAGGTGGGAGGAGAGGGAATTGCCCAGTTCCTGCGTGAGCACCCGGAGCAGCTCAAGGCGGACTTTGCCCTAGTCTCGGATACTTCGCTGTTTGCCCCGGATCTGCCCACTCTGTGCGTGGGCCTGCGCGGCATGGTCTATACCGAGCTGGAAGCCCAGGGGGCGAAGAGCGATCTGCACTCGGGATCGTATGGCGGGGCGGCGCCTAATCCTTTCATGGCGCTGGCCCAGGTGATTGCCAAGCTCAAGGATGAGGACGGGCACATCCTGATCCCCGGTTTTTATGACAAGGTGGCCAAACCTTCAGCCGCCGAGCTCAAAACCTGGAAGAGCCTGCCTTTTGATGACGAGGAGTATCGTGCTTTAGAAGTTGGATCAAGGGAGCTTACCGGGGAGCCGGGTTTTTCGGTGCTGGAGCGGACCTGGTCCCGGCCCACCATGGATGTGCACGGGATGCCGGGCGGTTTCACGGGTGCGGGCGCGAAAACCGTGATCCCCGCGAAAGCGACGGCTAAAATCTCGTTCCGCCTGGTTCCGGACATGGAGCCGCAGGAGGTCTTTGCTCAATACAAGGCCTATGTGGAGTCGTTCCAGCCCAAGGGGATTGAGTTAAAGGTGCGGCTGATCCATTCTGGCGACCCGATCGTGGTGCAGACGGACAACCGTTATATCCAGGCGGCGACTCGGGCCTTGCGGCAGGTGTTTGGCCGGGAAACGGTGTTCGTCCGTTCGGGTGGGTCGATTCCTATCGTGGGGGACTTCGAGCGTTACCTTAAGATCCCCACGGTTTTGATGGGCTTCGGGCTGCCGGACGACAACCTGCACGCCCCGAATGAGAAGTTTCATATTGCCGATTTTTATCGGGGGATTGAGTCGGTGATTTGCTTGTTTGAGGAGGTCGGCCGGGCGGGTTGACGAACTCGTCCTCAGTCCCGAAGAGCCTGCCCTGAGCTTGTCGAACGGGGACGGCTGACCATGCATTTTGCCGTATGGTTTTGGAAACGCGTACCTCAGTGGCTGAACCCGTGCCCTTCGTTGGGTAGTCTCTTCCCGGGGCTTCTGGGGCCTGCGAAAGATTAGTGTGTTCTCCGATGCGGACAGCTGCAAAATCCAGATGGGAGAGGTTGATGTACAGCCGTCCCCGTTCGACAAGCTCAGGGGAGGCTCTTCGGGACTGAAGCCCTGTATCGACACGGCTCGGCTGCTACCGCACTTCGATGAGTTGCTCTTCGCGCGAGCCGCTGCCGTAGCGGGCGTTGACGTAATCGTCCAGAATTTTCTTGAATTCGTTCACGATGTTGTCCCCGCGTAGGGTTGTCATGAGCCGCCCGTCCACGTAGACCGGGGCTTTGGGATCTTCGAAGGTGCCGGGCAGGGAAATGCCGATGTTGGCGTGCTTGGACTCGCCTGGCCCGTTGACCACGCAGCCCATGACCGCCAACTTAAGCTCTTCCACACCCGGATACCGCTCGCGCCACACGGGCATGCTGTCGCGGACGTAGGCCTGGATGTCCTGGGTCAGCTCTTGAAAGTAGGTGCTGCTGGTGCGCCCGCAACCGGGGCAGGCTGTGACCTGCGGGGCGAAACTGCGGATGCTTAGAGATTGCAGGATCTGCTGCGCCACCTGGACTTCTTCCGTGCGGTCTCCTCCTGGCTTAGGGGTGAGGGAGACGCGGATAGTGTCGCCGATTCCCTTGAGCAGCAGGGGGGCCAGCCCGGCGGTCGAGGCGACAATGCCCTTCATGCTCATCCCGGCTTCCGTAAGACCCAGGTGCAGGGGGTAATCGCAACGCGCTGCCATGAGTTCGTAGACTTCGATCAGGTCGCGCACACCGCTGACTTTCGCGCTGAGGATGATCTGGTCATGACGGAGGCCGTAGCGCTCCGCGGCGCGCGCGGAGTCGATGGCACTGACCAGCATCGCCTCGATCATCACATCGCGCGCATCCGCGGGTTGGGGCCGCTTGGAGTTTTCGTTCATCATCCGGGTCAGCAGAGCCTGGTCCAGCGAACCCCAGTTCACGCCAATGCGTACCGGCTTCTGGTTTTCAACCGCGCACTCAACCATGATGCGGAAATTGTCATCGTCTTTGCGGCCAATCGAGACATTGCCCGGGTTGATGCGGTACTTGGCCAGCGTGCGCGCGCACTCCGGGTATTTTTTCAAAAGGAGATGCCCGTTGTAGTGAAAGTCTCCAACGATGGGGACATCGATTCCCAGTTTGGCCAGGCCCTCGACGATGGCCGGCACGGCGGCTGCCGCGGCATCGTTGTTGACCGTCACCCGCACCAATTCCGACCCCGCATTCGCCAGCGCAGCCACCTGCTGGATCGTGCCGCGCACGTCGGCGGTATCGGTATTCGTCATGGACTGCACGACTACCGGCGCGGAAGATCCCACGCGCACATTTCCTACCTTCACCGTCACTGTTTGCCTGCGTTGCAGTTCCGCCATAGAGTCCTCCCTCCTAGTTTACAACCGGGCTTGTCTTGACATGAATTTGTTGCATGATAGGTTGGAACACAGATCCGGCTGCCAACCTTATTAACGAGTTACCTCAGGGGGGCTGTCCATGCCCGAATCGGTGAAAGAACTTGTCTCGGTGGAGACCGCAAACGACACAAGAGTCTTGAATGTCTTACTCAGCGACCAGTTTTGCGGCAAACTCGAAGAGCTGGCAAGGGCAAAGGCAGAGGAATACCAGGCGAACACGCCGTATCCCCATATTTATTTCGATAATTTCCTGCCCCTTGAGGTAGCCGAGGCGGCATTGCGCGATTTCCCCGAGCCCAAGGAAGCAGCCTGGTACGCCCACACGGATCTGAACCAACGCAAGAAGCTGGCGTTTGACGTCGCGGAGGAGTTGCCGCCGTCGATTCGTGATGTGCTTTACTTCCTCAACGCCCGGCCGATGCTCCAGTTTCTCAAGACCCTGACTGGGATCCAGAGTGTACTCCCTGATCCCTACTACACCGGCGCAGGCCTACACCAGATAGCGCCCGGTGGCTCATTGGAAGTGCACGCCGACTTCAGTTACCACCATGGACTGCGGCTGGACCGGCGCATCAATGTTCTGATTTATCTCAACAAGGATTGGAAGGAAGAGTACGGCGGACATTTCGAGTTGTGGGATCGGAAGGTGACGCGAGCGGAGAAGAGGATTCTCCCCGTCTTCAACCGCTGCGCCATTTTCAGCACTACGAGTGTGTCGTTTCACGGTCACCCCAAACCACTGGCATGCCCGCCCGATCGCAACCGGAAATCAATTGCGACTTACTATTACTCGAATGGACGTCCTGAAGAAGACCCTGCGCTCACCTATCGGCACGAGGTTGCCTTTCAGGAACGCCCTGGTATCAACGGTGTGAAGTCCACGATCCGGATCAAGAAGGCGATCCGCTCGCTTCTGCCGCCGATTGTTACCGATCTGTACCGGTCACTGCGCAAATAGGAAGCTAACGCTATTTTTGGACGGCGGCGTTGTGCTTGTCGTTGTAGATGGAGCTGGAGATCTTGTTCTGGCGGTTGTTGAGTGCGGTGCGGTCGGCCGCGGTCAGTTTCCCGCCGTTGGCTACACGCATGTTGCGTTCTTCCCGGTTCACGCTGCTTTCGCGTTTTTCCAGGTTGGCGGTTTCGTGAGCGGTCAATTGTCCGCTCTTGACCCCTTGAGCGATCCTCTCCTGCTGATTGGTTTTACGTTGTCCTGCTGTTCCGGGAGGTGGTGCTGTTTGAGCTACTGCCGCGGCAATCAAAAAGAGTGATGCCGATCCTATCGCAATCGTGCTGAATCTCATGAACGCTCCTTGCCAGGTGACGGTTACTGGTGTAACAAACCAATGCGTCATTGAGAAGGTAGCCATCGCGCCATATCGCGCGGACGTTAGTTGTAGAGGGGGTTGTGGGCAAACAAAATCAGTCCCGAACGGAGGACGGAAAGCTTTTAAGGATTGGCTAGCGGCCTGTTTTCAGCCGTCCCTTCGGGACTGAGTCGTCTTCAAAACTTAACCCCAGGACTCACGTCCTGGGCTAAGGTCAGCCGTCCCTTCGGGACTGAACGCGGTCGGCAGATATGGGCAGCGGTCTAGGGAGGAGGGCTTCATACTTTCCTCCAACGTCAACTCTCGCCCTTGCGCTGCCTTGGCTTCTTGCCGTAGCGCGCGGCGGGGAGGACGCTGTTCCAGGGCACTGGCGAGGCTAGAACCATGGAGGTGTTGGTTGATACGTAGGGCATCATGGAATCAATCACTTCTTCCATGTGCCTCACGTCGCGGACGGCGACTTGGACGATGAAGGATTCCGCGCCGGTCACGCGATGACACTCCAACACTTCAGGAAGATTGCGCACCACGGCGGCAAATTTTGCGAGCTTGTCTCCGGCCACCGTCACATGAACAAACGCGCGTACTGGCAGGCCGACGCGGGCGGGGTCGACGAGCGTCCTATAGCCGAGTATCACCTTGCTCTCTTCCAGGCGATGCACCCGTTCGATCACCGCGGGAGTCGACAGGCCGACCCTTCGTCCGAGCTCCGCAAACGCAATGCGCGCGTTTGCCTGCAGCTCAGCCAGAATTTCGCAGTCGATATCGTCGATCGATGGATGTACCAATTCAGTCAATAGCGCACCTCGCGGCTTCCCCCACAGCGTAACAGTTGTCCTTAAATTGTGAGGTCATAATCCATCCTTACCCTCTGTTTGTTCACCGAATACCCGCAAATTTCGCACATTCGCGATTCCCGGCCGAAGACGAGACGGCTATGATGCCCGTGGAGTGAGTTAAGGAAGGAATCATCCCTCATGGCAGATCATCGAGCGCTAGGCGATACCGCAGCACGGCAGTTAGCCAACACAACCAAGACGCCGCCGCAACTAACGGCCATCACCCCGCGCTGGCTGGTCCAGCTGCTTGGTTGGGTTCCGGTGGAGTCGGGCACTTACCGGGTGAACAAGGTCAAGAACGATCAGGAGATTGAAGTCGCTTGCGGATCGCGCGACGAACGTACCTTGCCGCAGACCTTTGTCGACTACGTGGAGACTCCGCGGGAGTACACGCTGAGTGCAATTTCAACCGTGGTGGATGTGCACACCCGTGTTTCCGATCTGTTTAGTCATCCGCACGACCAGATCCGCGAGCAGCTCCGCCTGACGGTGGAAAAAGTAAAAGAGCGCCAGGAAGCTGAACTGATCAACAACGCCGACTACGGCTTGTTGAATAATGTGGATCCGGCGTTCAAGGTCGCCGCCCGCGGCGCCGCGCCGACCCCCGACGATCTGGATGAACTGCTCTCGCGCATCTGGAAGGAGCCGGCTTTCTTCCTCGCGCATCCGCGCGCGATCGCCGCCTTCGGCCGCGAGTGCACGTTCCGTGGGGTTCCTCCGCCCACGGCGACGATTTTTGGTTCGCCCTTCCTCACCTGGCGCGGTATTCCGCTCATCCCTACCGACAAGCTCCTGATTGACGGAGCAGGGAAGACGAACATGCTCCTGCTGCGTACGGGAGAGAGAAAGCAAGGCGTGGTGGGACTGTTCCAACCTGGCCTGCCCGGCGAACAGACTCCTGGCCTTTCCATCCGCTTTATGGGTATTGACCGCAACTCGATCGCTTCTTACCTGGTGTCGTTGTATTGCTCTGCGGCTGTACTTGCCGAAGATGCGCTGGGCGTGCTCGAGAATGTAGAAGTCGGACAATACCATGAGTACAAGTGATCAGGATCCAACGACGGGGTTCACGGAGCGCGTAGGATCGGCAATGCCGGTGGACCAAACCGTCGTACCGATGGGCTCAGTTCCGGACGTGGCCATGTTGACCCGGATGGCGAACGAGTTTTTTCGTGCGCAACCGGGGCAGGGCTTTCCTACTTCTGTGGCTGCCTATACGCCCGAAGTTCAGGGTGTTTCGAAGGACATGACACCGTCGTTTGAAACCCGGCTGCCGGAGTTCGGCATGCCTCTGCCGTCGATGGCCGCCATCCCCTCGGCCGGTGGGGTGCCTGTCGCACCGAATGCGTCCCAGTTATCGACCGGTGTGCCTGAGGTGGCGCCGTTCACCATGGGACCCGCGGCCGCTATGTCTCTTCCGGTAGCGCCGCCCGTGCAGCAAACGGGCATGCCGACGAACGATCCGCGCAGCGCAGGGGCCGGGATTCCCGTGTCTCCCTTTGCGTTGCCTATGCCGGAGTTCGGCGCGCCGTTTCCCTCGTTTGAAACAGGTGTTCCGGTTCTCCCACCGCTTGCGCCGCTGCGGACCGAGGACGATGCAAAGTCAGCGATGACGGCAATTTCGCCGTTTTACTTTTTGGAGAATGCCGGCGCTCTCAATGGATCCGGCATGTCACCTATGGCAGGGCCTTCCGCGGTCACGAATGTTTCGCAGCATGACCCGCGTAGCGCCGCGGCGGTGATGCCGTCCTCGCCGTTCTCTCTCCCGATGCCGGAGTTTGACCGCGCATTATTTCCGTCGTTCGAAGAGGGCGTGCCTGAGCTTGCCCCTCTGCCGCCGCTGCTCAACGAAAACCAAGCACGGGCGGCGTTGACGGATCCGTCGTCGTTTTATTTTCTCAACGAGCGGAGCCTGATGGATATGTCCTCTCCGCAGACGAGCAATGTCATGTCGCCTCGTGGAGCGGCAGGGGGCGGCATCGGAGATCTCAAGCTTCCCCGCCAGCAGATGGATATCGGCTCGGTGCGGCGCGACTTTCCTATTCTGAACGAACGGGTGAACGGCCATCCGCTGATCTGGCTGGACAACGCGGCGACCACGCAAAAACCACAGAGCGTGATCGATCGCATTTCCTACTTCTACGAGCATGAGAATTCGAATATCCATCGCGCGGCGCACGAGCTGGCAGCGCGCGCGACCGATGCTTATGAGGATGCGCGCACCAAGGTGGCGCACTTCCTCAATGCATCCTCCTCCAAAGAGATCGTCTTCGCGCGCGGCGCGACGGAAGCCATCAACCTGGTTGCCCAGGCGTGGGGGCGGCGGCACATCCAGAAAGGCGATGAGATCGTCATCAGCTGGATCGAACATCACGCCAATATCGTTCCCTGGCAGATGCTGTGCGCGGAAAAGGGAGCCTGCCTGCGGGTTGCGCCGGTCGACGACGATGGCCAGATCCTGCTCGATGAATACGAGAAGCTGCTCAGTCCCAAGACGCGTCTGGTCTCCTTCACCCAGGTTTCGAATGCCCTGGGCACGGTGACCCCGGCGCATCAAATGATACAAATGGCCCACCGCTATGGAGCGCGCGTGCTGCTCGACGGCGCGCAAGCAGTCTCCCATATGCCCATCGATGTGCAGTCTCTCGATTGCGATTTCTACGTCTTTTCGGGCCACAAGGTCTTCGCGCCTACCGGGATCGGCGTGCTCTATGGCAAGCCGGACGTACTGGCGGAGACTCCTCCGTGGCAGGGCGGCGGCAACATGATTGTCGATGTCACCTTCGAGAAGACGACCTATCAGCCTCCGCCGGGCCGCTTCGAAGCCGGCACCGGCAACATCGCCGACGCTGTGGGATTGGGCGCTGCCATCGACTACCTGGATCACATCGGCATGCCCAACATCGCCCGTTACGAACATGAGCTCCTGGTCTACGCGACCCAGGGCATGTTGCGCGTACCCGGGCTGCGCATGATTGGTACAGCGAAGGAGAAGGCAGGCGTGCTCTCGTTTGTGCTCGAGGGGTTCAAAACAGAAGAAGTGGGCGCCGCGCTCAATCGCGAAGGAATCGCTGTCCGGTCGGGCCACCACTGCGCTCAGCCGACGTTGCGCAGGTTCGGCCTGGAGACCACGGTCCGTCCGTCCCTAGCCCTTTACAACAGCTTCGAAGACATCGATGCGTTGATTGCGGCGCTCTTCCGCCTGAAGCGCCTGGGGGCCTAACCCCCGGCGCGCCAAACTTTGGCGGAATGCTCTAAACTCATAGTCATGCCAGCGAGTTGAGCCACGTGGCCCCGTAGCTCAGGTGGATAGAGCAGCAGTTTCCTAAACTGTTTGTCGGAAGTTCGAGTCTTCCCGGGGTCACCATTCTTCTGCCACAGGTTAGCCTGCGCGTCCGGCCGAAGCGCAGCGTCTATTGGGTGCAGGCCACCCCGCTCCGGGAGAAAAAAGGATTTCCATGCCGGTTCGATCGCGGGGCAAGCGCATCCTCCAGAGTTGCTTTGGTCTATGGATGCTCTGGGAGCTCCTCTTTTGCCCTTTAGCGCAGGCGGCGATTGTGCATGGGGTAGTCACCGATCCGTTGGGCCTGCCGGTGATCCACGCGAGCGTGGTGCTGGTGCAGAACGGCCAGGTCCTGGCCCTGGCGTTGACCCGGATGGATGGCACCTACCAGATCAACACCAGCGCCAGCGGACGATTTTATGTCCTCATTTCCGCTACAAATTTCAAGCAAATTACCAGCCTTAGCTTCTACGCCGGACCGGTGGACGGCCATGAAGAAAACGTGGTCCTGGAGGCGCAGAACGAACGGCAGGAGGTTGTCACTTCCGCTACCGGGACGCCGCTCCCGGAGGCGCAGATCAGCGCGGCGATCAGTGCGCAACGCAGCGGCGAGTTCCGCAATCGCGTCGATCTGACCGATCCGTTGGGCCAGATGCCGGGCGTTTTTGTCCAGCGGCAGGGCGAGTACGGCGGGCTGACGTCGCTCTTCATTCGGGGGAGCAATGCCGATGCTAACCAGGTGAACCTGGACGGAGTTCCTGCCAACGATGTCGGGGGCGCTTTCGACTTCAGCAACATGTCCACTGCCGGGATCGGGCAGTTTGAGGTTTATCGGGGGCCGAACAGTGTGCTCTACGGGTCGGACGCATCCGCCGGCGTAGTCAGCCTGTTCACACCACGGGGCAGTACTGGGTTTCCGTCGTTTTTCTATGAGGGCGATGCCGGCACCTTCACCAGTTTTCGCAACCTGGCGCAACTGGGTGGAACCCATAAGAAATTCGACTACTACGGCGGCTTCGACGCTTTTCAGAGTGACAACTCCATCAAGATGGATGAATTTCACGACGACACGGCCAGCGCGAACCTGGGCTACGCTCTCACTTCCGCGACCCAGCTTCGCGTTCTCGCGCGCAACAGCGACGCAGCGGTGGGCACTCCGGGACCCTTCAACTTCTACGGCATCGCCAACGCCGGCAAGCGGGCGAACCAGGACATTTACCTGGGAGCGTCGCTGGAAAACCGGACCGTCGGTGATTGGCACAACCTGGTGCGCTATGGGTTGACGCGCAAGCGCGAGCAGGACATCCACTTCTATCCCGCGGGCATTCCGCTCACCAGTACCGTGGATGGGGTCACCACCGCGAACTATTACGGTTACAATACCCTCATTCGCGGAGCCAATGGCTATTCAGTAGCCGGGCAGGCGGTTCTCAATTTTCCCGGCGTTTATCCCAACACGGTCGAGCGGGTAAACAACCGGGACCAGGTTTATTTTCAGAGTGATTACCCGCTCACGCCGCACATCCTGGGGATGTTTACCTTTCGTTATGAGGATGAGCGCGGGGCGAAGAAGTCGGTTGCCCTTGGGCTTGATCAGACCCTGGATCGCCGGAACTATGACTACACCGCGCAGATTCAGGGCAACTACAAGTACCGGATTTTCTACTCGCTCGGCGGCGGCGCAGAGAAGAACGAGCTTTTTGGGACGGTTGGTACTCCGCGTATCGGCGTGGCTTGTTATCCGGTTCGTCCGGGTCCTGGTCTTATCCACGGGACCAAGATCCGCTTTAACTTTGCCAATGGCTACCAGGAGCCTTCGCTCGACGAGCAGTTCGGCAGCCTTTACAACTTTCTTGCTGACGCAGCAGGGAGGGCGGGATTCGATCCAGCAATTCCACATTACGCCGGTGGTTGCCGAGCAGTCGCGCACCTATGAGGGTGGCGTGGCGCAGGGTTTTCTCAATGAGCGCGGACTGTTGAAGGTGAGTTATTTTCACAATCAATACGGACGGCAGATCGAGGCTGTGCCCGCTACGGAAGTTCCCTCGCTGCTACCGCAGTTGACTCCCAGCGAGCAGCAAGCGCTGGAGGGTGTGCTGAGTAACGCCGGTGATCTCGATCTCAATTCCCAGGCGTTTCGAGCCCAGGGGATTGAGAGCGAGTTCGATTACACCGTGTTCAAGAATCTATTTTTGCGCGGCGGGTACACGTATCTGGACGCGGTGGTAGAGCGGTCGTTTACTTCCGACGCGCTGCATCCTTCCTTCAATACCGGCTTGCCGGGTGAACCGGCGCCGCCGTTTTCGCAAGTGCCGATCGGCGCTTTCGATCCTCTGCGTGGGGCTCGTCCGTTCGACCGGCCACCGCACACCGGGTATGGCTCGGTTAGTTACAGCGGCGAGCAATATTGGGTGGGGTTTACGGCGGCGTTCGCCACCCGTAGCGATGATTCGACCTTTCTGGCGGGCCGTGATTTTGCGGGAGGGAACTCGTTGTTGTTACCGAATCGCAATTTGGATTTCGGTTATACCAAGCTTGATCTGGGCGGAAGCTATCAATTTCTGACCTGGCTGGCGGCGTACGCGCAGCTGGATAACTTGACGAGCAACAAGAAGATTGCGCCTATTGGTTATCCGTCGCTGCCGTTTACTTTTCGAGTGGGATTGCGTTTGGCCGTTGGGCACTCGGGGAAATAGCGCGGAAGAGAAACCCCAGATCTCTCCACTACGCGCTCTGGTCGAGATGACAAATCCATTTGAAGATAGAATTCAGCGTTTCCATGAAAGGTCCGCGGAACAGCAGATCCCTCGGCTTCCCCAGATTTCCTGTCGAGCGAAGCCGAGGGATCTGCAGTTTCTCAACCCGTAGCCGCCGCTACTCAGAGCTCCCGCCATAAAATTGTCTCCGAAAACAACGAGGCCACCCTTGCGGGTGGCCTCATTCGTACCAACTGCGTGTTGCTTAGTACATGTCGCCCATGCCGCCGCCGTGGCCACCACCGGCCGGAGCAGACTGCTTCGGCTCGGGGATGTCGGCCACCATGGCTTCGGTCGTCAGCATCAGGCCGGCGATCGAAGCCGCATTCTGCAGTGCAGTGCGGGTTACCTTGGTCGGGTCGATGACACCAGCCGCAACCAGGTCTTCGTACTGGTTGGTGCCGGCGTTGTAGCCGAAGTGAGGATTGTTGTTATCGCTGATCTTGCCCACGATCACAGCACCTTCTTCACCGGCATTGCCAACGATCTGGCGAAGAGGCTCTTCCAGAGCGCGGCGGACGATCGTTGCACCGATCTTCTCGTCACCCTCGAGCTTCTTGATCAACTCGTCCACGTCCTTGGCGGAGCGCAGCAGAGCTACACCACCACCCGGGACAATGCCTTCCTCAACTGCAGCGCGGGTAGCGTGCATGGCATCCTCAACCCGAGCCTTCTTTTCCTTCATCTCGGTCTCGGTTGCAGCACCCACCTTGATCACAGCCACGCCGCCAACCAACTTGGCGAGCCGCTCCTGCAGCTTCTCGCGGTCGTAGTCGGAAGTGGTCTTCTCCACCTGGTTGCGGATTTCCTTCACCCGGCCTTCGATGGCCTTCGCGTCGCCGCGGCCCTCGACGATCGTGGTGTTGTCCTTGTCAATGGTCACGCGCTTCGCCCGGCCGAGGTCTTCGATCTTGACGTTCTCGAGCTTGATGCCGAGATCTTCGGTGATGGCATTGCCGCCAGTCAGCTTGGCGATGTCTTCGAGCATTGCCTTGCGGCGATCGCCGAAGCCAGGAGCCTTCACGGCCGCTACGTTCAACGTGCCACGCAGCTTGTTGACGACCAGGGTCGCCAGTGCTTCGCCGTCTACATCCTCAGCGATGATCACCAGCGGCTTGCCGTTGCGGGCAACCTGCTCGAGCAGGGGCAGAAGATCCTTCATGGAGCTGATCTTCTTCTCGTGGATCAGGATGTAAGGCTCTTCCAAAGAGACTTCCATGCGGTCCGGATCGGTCACGAAGTAGGGGCTCAGGTAGCCGCGATCGAACTGCATACCTTCGACCACTTCCAACTGGGTCTCCAGAGTCTTCGACTCTTCAACCGTGATCACGCCATCCTTGCCGACCTTCTTCATGGCCTCGGCAATGATGTTGCCAATGGTGGAATCGCTGTTGGCCGAGATGGTGCCGACCTGGGCGATCATCTCGCCGGTTACCGGCTTGGAGAACTTCGCCAGTGCTCCGCCGATCACCGTGCCGTGCTCGTCACGCTTGCCGACAACAGCCTCAACGGCCTTGTCGATGCCGCGCTTGAGAGCCATCGGGTTTGCGCCGGCAGCTACGGTCTTGACACCCTCGCGATAAATCGCCTGGGCCAGAACCGTCGCCGTCGTGGTGCCGTCACCGGCCACGTCCGAGGTCTTCGACGCTACTTCACGAACCATTTGCGCGCCCATGTTCTCGAGCGAGTCCTTCAGTTCGATTTCCTTGGCGACCGTGACACCGTCCTTGGTGATGGTCGGGGAGCCGAACTTCTTTTCGATAACCACGTTGCGGCCCTTGGGCCCAAGCGTCACCTTTACCGCGTCGGCGAGCGTGTTTACGCCGCGCAGAATTGCCTGACGCGAATCTTCTCCGTGCAGAATTTGCTTTGCCATTCCTATTTCTCCTTAACCATGTGCGCCGCCTGAAAGGCAGCAAAAAAGCGCATCCGGCTTGCCCGCGATGCGCTTACTTATTTCTTCTTCAGAATGCCGAGAACCTCTTCCTCACGCATAATGAGGAATTCCTCGCCATCGATCTTGATCTCAGTTCCGGAATACTTGCCGAACAGAATGCTGTCGCCTGCCTTGACGTCGAGCGGGAAAACCTTGCCTTCGTCGTTCGACTTGCCCTTGCCAACGGAAATGACTTCACCCTCCTGGGGCTTTTCCTTGGCGGTGTCAGGGATGATGATGCCACCCCGGATGGATTCGCCCTCTTCAACGCGGCGCACCAGGATGCGATCGTGAAGCGGTGTAAAGCTGGTAGCTATGGACGCTGTTGCGGTTGCCATTGCGTTACTTCTCCTTCGCGCGAGGGTTACCTCGCGGCGTTACCACTGAAGTTGAGGTTATTGTTAAGAGCGACACGTTGATCCGTTTGACAAGCGGTTTAGCACTCTCGCTCTTCAATTGCTAAGATAGTCAGCGGTTTGGCTCTTGTCAAGGCGTGGAAGCCAAAATGTGAGTGAAACTCGCTCAAATATTGCGCCAGTATGAACGCGCTGCGACCCGAATGGAAATCATCTATACTTTCTGCCATGGGATTTTGCCGTAAGATTTCGAGTATTGTGCTGTTGTTTGCGGGTTTTTCGTCGCTTTGTGCCGCGGCCGATCAACGGAATGGGCGCAAATACACCCCTCCGCCAGCCACTTGCACCATCAAGGTCACGGTGCTGCGGTCCACCAATGGTAAGCCGATCCCCAACGCCGCTGTCGTGTTCCATCCCATGGAAGGGGATAAGGACAAGGGCGCGCTGGAGCTCAAGAGCGATGAGGACGGTAAGGTCACGATCGACGTAATCCCGATCGGCGACACGGTGCGTCTGCAGGTGATTGCGGATGGCTGGAAGACCTACGGCGACGATTACAAGATCGACACCGACAGCAAAGAGATTGTGGTCAAGATGAAGAGGCCGGGCGAGCAGTATTCGCTCTACGGCGACAGTCACGGGACAACGCCCAACACCACCACCCCGAAGGGCGAATCGAACAGCGCCAAGCCCTCTCAGCAAACGCCCTTGCCGCAATAGATTGGAAAGCTCTACATCCCAAAACAGCGCTGGTGACCGGCGCCGCCAAGCGCATCGGCAGGAGCCTTGCCCTCAGCCTGGCAGCCGCGGGTGCGGATGTTGCCATCACCTACCGGGGTTCCGCGGCGGAAGCGCAGGCCACGGTGGAAGCTCTGCGCAAGCTCAAGGTGCGGGCCATGGCCGTGCAATGCGACGTGCGCGATCAGGAAAGTGTCGCCGCGGCGGTTGCGAGCTGTAGCCGAGCAATTCGGCCGGCTGGATATCCTGGTCAACAACGCGGGATCTTTGAGACTGCGGTGCTGCAATCGATCACCGTGGCCCAATGGGACAACATGTTTGAGACCAACACCCGCGGGCCTTTCCTCATGGCCCAGGCCGCTTATCCTCACCTGCATAAAACCAAGGGACGCATCATCAACATCGGTTCGTTGGGCGGTATGCATCCCTGGCCGACCCATGCGCATTACTGCACCTCCAAAGCCGCCCTGCACATGCTTACGCAGACGATGGCCAAGGCGTTCGCGCCCGAAATCAGCGTGAATTGCGTAGCTCCGGGCATGATTGTGAATGGAGAAGTCGACCCGGCCTACGAGCATTTCGCCAACAAAACGCCAATGCAGCGCAACGGCACCCCTAACGATGTGGCCGAGGCCGTCCTGTTCTTCGCCCGGGGCCCGCATTTCATTACCGGGCAGATCTTGGCGGTCGACGGGGGCTTGGGGCTGTGAAGAAGCTCGAATAGCGTTCACGCGATTGAGTCCCTTCGGGACTTGGTTCGGCCGCTGGCCTTTACCAGCCGAACATCTTGCTGAGGAGCCCGGAGGATTGCTTGGGATCGAGCTCCGGGTGCAAGCCTTCGGGCTCCGGTTGCGGAGGCATGGGTTCGCCGAAATAGGCTGCGTGCGGATTGTGCAGGCACAGCCGGTCCGCAGTCTCGACCCCGTATTTGTCGGCGACCAGTTGATAGGCTTCCCGCAGCATGGGTGGCCGCGAGGTTAGGTCATGGGCATCGGTCGCGATGAAGTTCACCCAATTCCGGCGCAACAGCTCGTGGGAAACCCGCTGCGCAATCTTGCCGAAACGGCCGGTTAGGGAAGCGGCGGTGATCTGGATGTAGCAGCCGGCGCGCAACCAGTCCGCCATTTTTTCCGGGTGCCGCGCCAACACCGGGTTACGCTCCGGGTGGGTGATGATCGAGGTAAGCCCGGCCATGCTCAGGCGGAAGAAGATCTCCTTCATGTTCTGGGAAATCCCGTGGTCGGGGAATTCCACCAGCAGATATTTCTTGCCGTTGATGGAGTACTTCGCCGGGTTGGCGATCGCATCTTCGATGTTGTCGAACATCAGGTGGAAGTCGCAGCCGAGGGCGAGCGAGATACGATTGCCCAGCCGTTGGCGAACCATCTCCAGCCGTTCCAGATTCAAAGCCGGGTCAAACTTGAAATGCTCGCTGGAGTGGGGCGTGCACACAATGTGCGTGACCCCGTTCTGCAGGGACATTTCCGCCATCGCCACAGAAATTTCGATATCGGATGGCCCGTCATCCAGGCCGAACAACAAATGGTGGTGTATATCGATCATGAAATCCTGACTTACCTGGTCATCGCACCGACCAGCGAAGCAAACAGCAGCAAGCCGTCCGACGAGCCCAGCATTGCCTCGCTCGACCGGTCCGGGTGGGGCATCATTCCCAGCACATTGTGATCTTCGCTGAATACCCCGGCAATGCAACTAATGGACCCATTGGGGTTGGCGTCGGAGGTTACCTCCCCGGCCGGGGTGCAATAGCGAAACGCAATGCGATCGCCACGCTCCAGTTCAGCCAAGGTGGCCGGGTCGCAAAAGTAGTTGCCTTCCATGTGCCCAATGGGAATCTTCAGCACCTGCCCGGGCGTCAGCGCCTGGGTGAATGGGCTGTTGATGGTTTCGGTCCGGACATGGACTTGCTTGCAGATATAGCGCAGTCCGGCATTTCTCAGCAGCGCCCCCGGCAGCATGCCGCTCTCGCACAGGATTTGAAAGCCGTTGCAAATGCCCAGCACCAGGCCGCCGGAAGCGGCGAACTTCTTCACCGACTGCATCACCGGCGAGAACCGGGCGATGGCACCCGTCCTCAGGTAGTCGCCGTAGGCAAACCCGCCGGGCACGACGATGGCGTCGCAGTTCTCCAGGTCTTCTGACTCGTGCCAGAGAAAAGTCGCGGGTTGTCCGGCGATCTCGCGCAGAGCGTGAAACGTATCGTGGTCGCAATTGGAGCCAGGGAACACCAACACACCGAACTTCATGCCTATAGGCTAGCAGTTTTAACCCCGTGCGTAAGTGTCTGCCCGGCTACCAGCCAGTGGATGGAGTCGGAACGGATGCGAATGCCTGGATCCTGTCTATTTGCAGGAGTATTGTCAGCAGATGGGCGATCCCATCGCAGACGATCCCAGGCCCGAGGGACCCACTCCTCTCGAGCCGGTCATCGCGCCAGCCATTCTGGAGCAAGAGTCTCCCCCGCAGATCGTCCGGCCCGCGCCCCCTGGAACAAGTCGAGTCGCTTCCAAGGGCTCGCTTCATTTGCGCACGGCCGGCACTGCACTGGTCAACTGGTGGCGCGCGGTAACGATCGAGGGTCTGTGTGTTGCGGTGTTGTGGCTGATCGGACTTCTTTTGTTGCATGTGCCGCTGGCTCCGGTCTGGGCGCTGATTGCCGGCCTGATGACCCTCGTCCCGAATTTTGGAGGGGTGATCGCGCTGCTTGGTCCCGCCTTCTCCATCCTGGTGAGCCAGCCCAGCATGTACCGGTTGTGCATCCTGCTGGGCATTTACGCGGCGATCGTGGTCATCGATCAATTGCTGTTGCAACCGCTGATTATGAAGCGGGTCACCCGCGTGCCCGTCTGGGCGTCTATCCTGGCCCCGATCGTGCTCGGAATTATTATTCCGTTCTGGGGGATTTTGCTGGCTCCCCCGTTGCTTGCCGTTGTTTACGCTTTCCGCCGGCCGCGGTCGCTCACGTAGAAAGCACCCTGCGTGGAGTGCTATACTCGCCTTTCGCCGCAAAGAGTTACGGCAAACTCAGAGGCAGTAGAGGTACCCATGTCCGGCCACTCCAAATGGGCCACAATCAAGCACAAAAAAGGCGCTCTTGACGCGAAACGCGGCAAGATTTTTACCCGTCTGATCAGAGAAATCACCATGGCCGCGCGCCAGGGCGGGGGTGATCCAGACGCCAATCCCCGTTTGCGTGGCGCCGTAGCCGCAGCCAAAGCCGAGAACATGCCGGCCGACAATATCAAGCGAGCTATCCAACGTGGCACCGGGGAATTGCCCGGATCGATCTACGAGGAAATCTCTTTCGAGGGCTACGGCCCTGGGGGAGTGGCGCTGATCGTCGAAGTCACGACGGACAATCGCAATCGCACCGTCAGCGAAGTGCGCCATGCCTTCTCCAAGAACGGTGGCAACCTGGGCGAACCAAATTCGGTGCGCTTTATGTTTGCCAAGAAAGGCTTGATCGCCATTCCCAAGGCAGCCGCGGACGAGGACAAGCTAATGAACATCGTTCTCGATGCGGGCGGGGAAGACCTGAACGACGAAGGCGAAAACTGGGAGATCCTGACCGATCCTTCCGCGTTTGATGCGGTGGCGAATGCCGTGAAGGACGCCAAGGTGGAGACGACGGTGTCGGAGATCACGATGATTGCGTCGACCTACACCAAGCTGGAGGGCAGCGTTGCCGCCCAGATGATCCGGCTGCTCGAAGCTCTCGAAGATCTGGATGACGTGCAGAACGTCTACTCGAATTTCGATCTGGATGCCTCGCAGTACGAAGAGGTCGCCGGCTAGCTCCGCCCGGACGCGTCCGGCCGATTGTCTTCATCCCTTAACGAATAAGAATGATCCCAGCCCTGGACCCGGTTCTCCGGGTCTCGCTGGTTTTTCGCGAGATGTAAGCCAGGGGCAAAAGAAGGGAAGGCGAGTATCAGACTACAAAGCGCTCGAATTGCTTCCGCAATCATGGTTGTTCTCGGCCTGGTACTCATTTCTCCATCAGCCAGCGCCCAGGCCCAGGCGGATAGCGGAAGGGGTGCGACTCCCGATCCTGCTTTGTTCGAAAGCCACCCTTGGGAGTATGGACCGTTCGTGAACGGAGGGGTAGGCACTGGCGACCGTGCCGATTACAAGTTTGTGTGGGCCGGACTGCATGCGGGCAAAGTGCTCACGGATCCGTGGGGCAAAGGCTTACTCCGCGGCCAGTTCGAACTGGCGGTGGAGTTGATCCCTTACTGGCAGGCCTATACGCCGAAGTATTTGCGGGTTAACTGCTATGCGCCGTCAGGGGGCATCGAAAATTGCAGTGGTCCGTTTCCTACTGGCGGCACTTACAGCGGGATTAGCGTGACGCCTGCGATCCTGCGCTGGAACTTCACCAACAGCCACCGCGTTCGTCCCTGGGTTCAGGGGGCAGGCGGCCTCATCTGGACCAATCACAAGTTTCCACCGGTAGGTCCTTATCCGGCCCCCAGACGTCTGGGCACCAGCGTTTTTAATTACACTCCGCAGTTTGGGATAGGCGTACAGTATTTCGTCAGGCCGCGGCAATCGATTTCCTTCTCCGCCAACGCTGTGCATGTTTCGAATGCCAGCATGGGAGACGCGAATCCCGGGGTGAACGCGAGCGTCCAATTTTCCATCGGCTATACGTGGTGGAAGTGATCCCTTATGAACGAACCCGTCATCGAGTGCGTGCCCAACTTTTCCGAGGGCTGCGATCGTAATAAAGTGCGGGCCATTGTGGACGCGATGCGGGTGGACGGCGTCTCCCTTCTGGACTGGTCGCTCGACGGCGACCACAATCGTTCTGTAGTCACGATTGCCGGTCCACCGGCGGCGGTGGTCGAAGCTGCGGTTCGCGCCGCCGGCAAGGCCGCATCGCTCATCGATCTCACGGCGCAGCGCGGGGTTCACCCCCGCATCGGCGCCACCGACGTCATCCCCTTCGTTCCCGTCTGCGGCATCACGCTGCCCCAGTGCGCCATCCTGGCACGCCAGGCCGGTCTCGAAATATGGAGCCGCCATAACATCCCGATCTATTTCTATGAGGCGGCGGCTTCTCGTCCCGACCGGGCTTTGCTGGAGCAGGTGCGGCAGGGTCAGTTTGAAGGTTTGCGGGAGTTGGTGTTGCGCGATGCGGCACGTCGTCCCGATTTGGGAGGGCCGGAACTACACCCCACGGCCGGCGCCAGCGCGGTCGGAGCGCGCAAGTTTCTCATCGCCTACAACCTCTATCTGGACCGTCCGGACGTGACCGCCGCACGCGCCATCGCCAAAGCCCTGCGCGCCTCAAGTGGTGGACTGGAGGGGGTTAAGGCCATGGGCGTCCTGGTGCAGGGGCGAGCCCAGGTTTCCCTCAACATCACCGATTTCCGGATCGCTCCGGTGGGCCGTGTGTTTGACGCGTTGAATCGGCTGGCGGGCAAGCATGGCACCAAGGTTGTAGAGGCTGAACTCATCGGTCTACTTCCGGAAGATGCCTTTGAGCGTGATAGTGAGTGGGTGCGTCTAATTAAAGGATTCAACCCGGAAGCGAGAATCCTCGAACGGCGCCTGAAACAGCCACTGGAATGGCCAGGCTCCGGCGAGATAGCCCAAAAGGCATAAGATGGAGATGGTGGGTTACAAATAACTGCTTACATCTCCGAATGTAGTCCCCCCAGGGAAGGAATGACCCATTGATACAAGTCACGAAAAGATTGCAAACGAGCACCATCGCCGGGCTCGCACTTGCGTTGGCTTTACCCGCTACTGCCGCTCAGCTCGGCCAGGACGCACGCGCCGCTATTCCCAAGAATGTTCAGCAATTGATTGTCGTTGACTACCACGCCATGCAGAATTCGCAAGCCGCGATGGATCTCAAAGCGCGGGTTTTGCCTCCGGAACTTAAGCAGCTGGAGCAGGCGCTCCGCACTTCCGGTCTCGATGAGAACCACGATATTGAAGAGTTGGCCTTTGCGTCATTCAAGGCTGGTGGTGACACGCGCATCGTAGGCCTGGCGCAGGGCCAATTCTCCGTCGACGATATTATGGCGAACTTCAAGAAGCGCAAGGTCAAGCCGATCGTCTACCGGGAAAATCGTGTATATCCCATGGGCCAGTCGGGGATGCAGGTGGTTTTCCTGAATCCGACGACCATGGTTTTCGGCCAGACCGAAGCGCTGAAATCGGCGCTCGACGCCCGCGACGGCATGACGCCGAGCTTTCTGAATAACAGCGCTATGTTGAGCCAGATGCAGTCCGTCGATAGCGACGCGGTCTGGAGCGTCCTCGACCAGGAAGGCACGCAGACCATGATGCGCTCGGTGCTGGGAGATGCTTCGCAGTTAACCGACTACGACACGGTAAAGAAGCGGCTGCTGAGTTCGCGCTATTCGATGAGCTTCGACAACGGGGTGAAGTTTACCCTGAACGTGATTACGCCGGACACGATTTCCGCGGCAACGATGGCTTCCTTGCTCAATGCCGCAGCCTTGTACAAGAAGGTGAGTGGCACTCCTGCGGAAAAGGAAGCTATCGACAACACCACTATCAATTCGAGCGGCGGCACCCTGGACGTGCGTTTTGCTTCCTCTGACAGCCAGTTCTCGAGCCTATTGCAATCGACGCTGTTCCAGTCGGTGGTTCACTAGTCTACTTGGGATTGGTGAGGTTGGGGGTCCAGGTCACCGCGCCTTGCGCGTCGATGTTGACCAGGAGGGACCCCTGATCGCCCAGGTCCACCTTGGGGCCTTGCGCCGTGTGGTTCTTTCCCGACGCATCTTCATACTGTAACGATAACGGACCGGATCCCTGCACTTTGAAGCGGTAGTGGTACTGGCGCCCGTGGCCAGCGAGTTTGCGCCGAAGCTGGCGCTCGGGTAGTCGAATTCCATCACGTGCACCGCGGGTCCCTGATTCACAATTGTGACTTCAACAAAACGCGAACGGCATCCTGCCAGGGCTGCGCATAGCATTAACAGCAAAAAGCGAGTTTTCAGGTGAGTTTGCAATCGGGTCATGTGTGTAGGTCGAGTATGGCGCAAATAGGGCGACTTAGATATCGGCGGCCAAGAGCCAGATTCGTCATTTATGGAGTGAAAGCATTTGAAAGAACCGTTTTCGGCCCATGTACGCTGGTGCGAACATGGGGCACCCGTCCAACACCTAAGACCGTCGTTTGATACGTAGGGCCTCTCTTCTATGCATGGGCCCTATTCACAATAATGTCTTTCGTTCCAGGATCCGTGCCGTCAGCACTACGCCCGTCTCGTTGTTGTGCAGGGTGAGCGGGAAGGCCAGCACGTTCCACACCCAGGCCTCACCTTTGCGCGGCAAATTCAAAAGTCCGCGATAGGTGCGATCTATGTAGGTTTCGCGCTTCTCGGCTACGGTGCGCAGAATCTCCTTCCAGTCTGCCGCCAGGTCGGGCATCTCGACGAACATGTTCTTTCCCGGAAACCAGTCGCGGGGCCGTTCCAGCAGACGCGCACAGGATTCGTTCACATACATCCACTGCCCAGCGCCGTCCAGGATCTCCAGCACCACGTCCTCGCCGATGGCCATGCTGATGCGGGAGTAAAAGAAGTCGCGCGCATCGACCACCACCGGCCTTCCGCGGTGCTTGGCTTCGAAGGAACGCAACGCGTCGATCAAGTCGTCGACGGAGCTGTAACCCTTCAGCAGGTGCATGTCTTCCACCCCGCCGAAGCGCCGCTCCAGGGTTGCGGAAAGGATGATGATGGGCACTTCTGGGCGGCGTTCGCGAAGCACAGACGCTACTTCGGTTCCGAACTGTCCGGCTCCCAGGTGGTAATCGAGCACCGCGATATCGATCTTGTTGATCAGCTTCTCCGCTTCGCCGATGGTGCCTGCCGTATCCGTAAGATAGCCGTGCTTACGCAGGATAGCGGCTCGAAGGAGCAAATTCTCTGGATCGTCATCAAGGAGCAGAACGCGGATGGGGGTTTCGACCAGGTGCAAAATCTTCCTTCCCGTCGGCCGGGGCATGGTATTACCGGCAGTGAGACTGAGATATGATGCAAGCTTTGGCAAACCAGCTGCCAACCAAGTAACGTCTATTACTGTAAGAGCTTAGGGCTTCTTGTGCATCTGTTTAACGAGCTCAGGCAAGCGGCTGAAGGCAGCCACGCTGCGCAGCCAACGACGATGTTCAAAAGCCGGTGATCCACTGATCATGCTTCCCGGAGCAACATCCCCCGGAACACCGGATTGCGCGGTGACGATCACGCCGTCTCCGATAAAGCTGTGACCGACGACTCCCACTTGCCCAGCGAGCAGCACGTTTTTCCCGACACCTGAGGAACCGGCCAGTCCCACCTGGGCACACAGGAGCGTGTTCTCTCCCACCGTCGATCCGTGACCAACCTGTACCAGGTTATCAATTTTGACCCCGCTGGCGATCTCCGTATTGCCAACGCTCGCCCGGTCGATGCATGAATTGGCCTGGACCTCTACCTGGTCGCCCAGCAGCACTGCGCCACTCTGCGTGATCTTATGCCATCTGCCGCTATCTTCCTTGGCAAATCCAAATCCGTCTGAACCCACCACGGCTCCGTTCTGCAGAATGACCCCGTCTCCCAGGCGGCAATTTTCCCGCACCACGGCGTTGGCGTGCACAAAGCAGTCCTTTCCGAGGCGGGCCTGGGGGTAAATCACCACATGCGGCAACAGGGTTGTGCCCGGGCCGATGACGGCCCCGGCGCCGACTACGACGTAGGGTCCGATGTGCACCGCTTCACCGACGGTGGCGGTAGGATCGACCACCGCTGTGGAATGCACACCGGGTGGGTACACCGGGGCAGGGTGGAACATGTCAAGAGCGCGGGCAAAGGCCAGGTAAGGATTTGCCGTCCGCAAAGTGGGGGCCGCGATGGTCTCGAAGTCCTCTGTTACCAACACCGCCCCTGCTTTGGTGGTGCGGGCAAACGGGGTGTATTTCGGGTTTGCCAGAAAGGTCAGCTGGCCGGGCCCAGCCTTCTCAATGCCTTCGACCCCGGTGATCTCCTGTTCCTGATCGCCAATGCAGGTGGCGCCCAGTACGCGGGCGAGCTCGCCAAGCTTCATTCTGGGGATTGTACCGGACTCAGGTTGACGAATTCTGCTGTTTGAACAGATCCGCCTGCAGCATCTCGGCGGGGCCCCGCCGGGAGCCGGTCTTGATGACGGCTAGCACGTCCAGCTCCGCTACGGCCTGCCGCGGCAGAAAAATTCGCTGGGTGTTGGAGCGGGTGTCGGGAGGAATGAGGAACAGCCCCTCGCCCTCAAGCAGGGTGAGATCGTTTTGCGCCAGGCCCTCGATCAGATCGTTATCTTTCAGCCGCACCCGCACCCAGAGACCCTGGCTCCTGGGACGGGTGATAAAGGTCTTGCGCAACAAACGTTCCGGCTGGTTGACATCGCCGGATTGGAATTCGCGGACAAAGCAAATCCATTTCACTTCGGCCATGCTCACCGAGACCAGCTTGCCGGCCAAGTCGAGGACCTCGGCCTGTTCCTGGGATACAAACGCCGACGGAGGAAGGTAACCAGATAGCCAATCCCGGCTCAACTTTCGTACGATGACCTTCTTGCGGCTGACGGGCATGGGAAAATCACCACCGGCTGGATTGTCGCACGCGGTCTTGGCTAAGCGCACCGGGAATCGTGCAACGGAGCGCCGCGGAAACAGTGCAAGCCTGTAGCCAAGGTCGTCTCAATATGCTAACTTAGGTCTTTGTGCGTAGCGTGGGCTCGCCGCTAAGGTGTTCACGTGACGAATGTTAGCCGCAACTGAGTGGCCGGCGGAGCTCAACGTAAGGCATGCCCGACTATATCTATCTTCTAAAAAACCGCCTCTCCATCCACCAGCGGAATGCCCTTGACCATATTCGCTCGGCCGCACGCGAGGCGGGGATGACGGTGTTCCTTGTGGGAGGAGCGGTCCGTGATCTGACCAGCGGCTCTCCTGTCTTCGACCTTGATGTAACGGTGCAAGGAAACGCTCTTAAACTTAAGAAAGCACTGGAGAAATCGGGTGGTAGGCTGTGGGGCGAACACGAGCCTTCGCGCACCCTCTTCTTTCGTTTCCCGGTTGGGGTTACGGTGGAGATCTCGAGCGCTCGCCGCGAGGAATACCCGAAACCAGGCAAGCCGGTCTATCACTGGGACACCATTCTCGACGACCTCCGCCGTCGCGATTTCACCGCGAACGCGATGGCTCTATCCTTGAATGAACACTCCTACGGTTTACTCATGGATCCCCTAAACGGGGTGGCCGACATTGAAGCCCGCCAGCTGCGGCTGGTGAGCAACTATGGGTTCATCGAGGATCCGGCTCGGTTGCTCCGGGCCACACGCCTGGTCGCCCGTCTGGGGTGGCAGCTGGATGAGCGCACCCAGACACGATTCCAGAACGCCAAGGAAGAGAAGGCCATTGAAGCTCTCTCCTCTTACCAGCGCGGTTATGAACTGGAAGAAATCGGCCACGAGGAAGACGGTTTGCGGGTGCTTGCCGCAATGGAGGCGGAAGGGTGGATGCATTACCTTTTTCCGGCCTGGACCACGGCTTCCGCCGATGCCACTGCCCTGGAGGAAATGCGGAAGCTTGTAACCCAACTGCAGATGCAGGGTGTAAGTCCTGATATTTCTGCAGTTTCGGTGCATTATCTTACGGCAAAACTTTCAGCCAAAGATTTGGCCGCACTCAAGGCTTTGTTTGTCCGCCCCGGCTTTGTCGAGGAATGGAACAATCTCGACCACGCAGCCAAGGAATTCAACAAGCAGCTTATGGGCAAAGAGGCGGCTACTCCTTCGGCTACCTGGAAGTTGTTCACTTCAGCCGATCCCCAGGCTGTTCTGTGGCTGGGCTTGACCTCTAAGACCCCGGCTGTTCAGGCGAAATATAAGAACTTCTTCACGGTGTGGCCGGAGGCGCGGCAGAAGGTTCCCCATGCGCTGCTTCAGGAACTTCGGATCACGCCAGAAGTCCCGGGCTACGACGAAATGATTTCCGGGCTGTTCCTGGGCGTCATCGATGGCAACCTGGAGACAGACGAGCAGCTGCGCGCTTTTCTGGAGCCCTATTCGCCGCCGGCACCTCCTCCGCCGGTGACCGTTCGCCGCACCCGGGGATCGAGGAAGTCTGCGGAAAAGAGTAAGGCATTGGTGGAGGCGGCATTTGACGGTGACGCGGAAGATGCTTTGCCGTTGGATGAGGAAGAGGCCGCGGAGGAGCCGACCGAGGATCTCGAAGATGACGACGAGGGTGAGATTGCACCCCCGGTAACCCTTCCGCCGGCGGCGAAAAAGGCTGCTCCGGCACCCAAAAAGTCGGCTGTCGAAAGCCAGCCAATGGCCGCCAAGCCGTCTCCGGTGAGCAAGCCGGAAGCAACTCCATCGAAGGCTAGCCCGGCGGCTGCAAAATCAGCACCAAGCCCCGCGCTCCACGTGGTGGCCCCCGTCAAACAGGCCAAAGTGCACGTGATGGCGAAGCAGGTCGCCAAACCTGCGCCGGCACCGCCGCCTGCTGCCAGCAAAGGACATTTGGCCAAGCCTTCTCCGAATCATGCGCCTAGCCATCCCCACCCGCCGGCTGCGAAGAAAGCAGCGCCCATAAAGACGGTTCCCGCCAAAGCGGTTGCCGCCAAACATGTACCGTCGAAGCCGGTACCAGCCAAAACCGTTCGTGGACCGGCTGCGAAGCCGGCCGCAAAGCACAGCGCGCCGGCCAAGAAGGCAGCGGTGAAGGCGCCGGTGAAGGTGCAGAAGAAACCTGAGCCGGCGAAGAAGTCCCACCCGGCGAAGAAGGCCGCTCCGGTTAAGAAGCATAGATAGTGGCCCGCATCACGGTTCAAAACTAAGGGGTTTCCTTCCCGTGCCGATGACGCCACCATGGACATGGCGGCGGTCACGGCACCCATTTGGATTGCGGGGGAAGTTCCGGGCAAGCAAAGCCACGGCCACGAGATTCTCTCGGCGATTATCAGCCACCACACCGTACCCTCCACCTTGCAGATGGTAGCCGACGCCTTCGTGACGTTGTGCCCATGCAAGGCGGTTGCCATCTTCGTGCTTTCCGGCTCGCAGTTCCGGCTTGAGGTTGAGGCGGGATTACCCAAGCGGCTTCCAGCGAGTCTGCTCCCGGCGCAGGTTGACCCTCTGGCAACGACGCTGGGGCAGATCCTTGATTCCGGGATGACACTCTGCGCAGCCTTTCCGTTGACCTCCGGCTCCGGAGAACCACGCGGAGCTTTCATCGTGTTCGACCGGCGGGAGGGCACGATGGATGAGCCGACTCGCGAGACCATCCAGAATCTGTGCGATCTCGCCCGCCTGGCCATCGAATATGGTCACCTTTATGAGCAGGTGGTGCACGGATGGCAGGCGGATTGGCTGACCGGGTTACCCAACCGGCCGATGCTGGCGGACCGGTTGCGACAGGAAATGGCTGAGCGCCGGGGTGAAGCACTCGCGGTCTGTTGCATCGGTCTGGACCATTTCCAGCAGATCAATGACGGACTGGGACATGAGTTGGGAGACGCTCTGCTAAAGCTGATCAGCGAGCGGCTGAAAGTATCGATTCGAGAGCCAGACACCCTGGCGCGGCAGGGAGGCGATGAGTTTCTCCTCGTATTACGTAATCTGTCGCAGGCCTCCGATGCGCAGCATATTTGTGGCCGGCTTCTCGCTGATCTGCACGAGCCTTTCCTGCTGGATGGCCACTCGGTCACCATCAGCGCCAGCATCGGCATAAGTCTTTTTCCTGAACACGGGGATACTGTGGAGTTGTTGTTGCGCGAAGCGGATATGTCGCTGCAAGCGTCGAAGCGTGCCGGTGGCGGCCGGACGCAGCTCTATTCATCCGCTTTGGGCCGGCAGAGCCAGCGGGCCGCGGAAATGGCTGGAGCCCTGGTCGACGCACTTACCAACTCGCAATTTCATATGGTGTACCAGCCAGTGTTCACCATGGACGGAGAGATCGTCGCCTTTGAAGCGTTGCTGCGCTGGCAGCATCCCACCTGGGGCTCCGTCTGCCCTTCAGAATTTATTCCAACCGCAGAAAAGAGCGGCGTCATTGTTGCGATTGGGGATTGGGTCATCGACGAGGTGTGCCGCCAGGCGATGGTATGGAACGCGGCTCACCTACGCCCCATAAAGATGTTTGCCAACGTATCCGGCGTACAGTTGGAAAGGCCTGACTTTAGCGCGAAGATTGCGCATGCACTCAAGCAAAGCGGTCTCTCGCCGGACCGCCTGGAACTTGAGATTACGGAAAGCTGGGTCATCGCAGATCTGCGTGGGGCTGCGGCTAAGCTGCAGCAGTTACGCGATCTCGGGATCGGTACCGCACTCGACGACTTCGGCACCGGCTACGCCGCGTTCGACTATCTGCAAGAACTGCCTCTCGACACGCTGAAAATCGATCGCTCGTTCATTCAACGTCTGAACGGTCCTGCTGCCAATCTTTCCACGGTCCGTGCGATGACGATTTTGGCCCGGCAGCTGGGGTTGAAAACGGTGGCCGAAGGTGTCGAGTCAGAGGAGCAGATACGTCACCTGCGCGAGATGGGATGCGACCTCATGCAGGGTTTTCTGCTCGGCCGGCCACTCAAGCCGGAAGCGGCGCGCTTGCTGCTCAAAAAGGAACAACGGCCGCTCCCTTTGCTGCAGGCGGGCACAAAAAGACCTCAGATCGCGCGGCCAACGGAATACGTGACCCGGTAGAATCACGAGGGTGTCCAGCGATAGAAAATTGTCCTCACCTCGTGTAACCAACATGCGAGTGATCCCGGTTGCGGGCAGCGACAGCATGCTGCTGAACCTGAGCGGAGCCCACGCGCCTTACTTCACCCGTAATGTTGTACTGCTGACCGACGACGCCGGCCATACCGGCGCCGGCGAGGTCCCGGGTGGCGCTAACATCCGCCAGGTCCTCGAAGATGCCAGCACCATGATCGTCGGCTGCCCCATCGCTTCTTACCTTGAGATTCTACAAAGCCTGCGGACCCGCTTCGGCGATCGCGATACAGGCGGCCGTGGCCTGCAGACCTTCGATATGCGCATCACCGTGCACGCCATCACCGCGGTCGAATCCGCGCTGCTCGATCTGCTGGGACAATTCCTCGGCGTCCCTGTCGCCGCATTGCTGGGGGAGGGCCGGCAGCGCTCGAGCGTTCCGGTGCTCGGCTACTTGTTCTACGTCGGTGACCGGCTCAAGACCGATTTGCCTTATGCCAGCGATCCACAAGAGAAAGACGCCTGGTTGCGCTTGCGCCACGAATCAGCGCTGACCACCGAGGCCGTTCTTCGCCTGGCGGAGGCGGCGCAGGCACGATACGGGTTTCAAGATTTCAAGCTCAAGGGTGGTGTGCTGGCCGGGCAAGAGGAAATGGAAACCGTGACTGCTTTGGCGGAAAGGTTTCCGCAGGCGCGCATCACGCTCGACCCCAACGGCGCATGGCTTCTGAAAGAAGCGGTAGCTCTTTGCCGCGGCAAACACCATGTTCTGGCCTACGCGGAAGATCCTTGCGGCGCCGAGCAGGGGTTTTCCGGCCGCGAGATCATGGCAGAATTTCGGCGCGCCACCGGCCTGCCGACGGCTACCAACATGATTGCCACTGACTGGCGTGAGATGAAGCATGCGGTGCAATTGGGCGCAGTGGACATTCCCCTGGCCGATCCGCATTTCTGGACCATGCAGGGTTCGGTCCGGGTGGCGCAGTTCTGTCGCGACTGGGGCCTCACCTGGGGCTCGCACTCCAACAACCACTTTGACATCTCGCTGGCCATGTTTACCCACGTGGCGGCGGCTGCTCCGGGAAACGTAACCGCAATCGATACCCATTGGATCTGGCAGGACGGCCAGCGCCTGACCCGGGAACCGTTCCAGATCATCAACGGCGCCATAGAGCTACCGGAGCGTCCCGGTCTCGGCATCGAGATCGACCTGGAGCGACTGGAGAGGGCCCATGCGCTGCATCAGAAATTGGGGCTGGGCGCCCGCAACGACACGGCTGCGATGCAGTACCTGATGCCCGGCTGGGCTTTTGATCCCAAGCGCCCCAGCCTAATTGCGAGGAAATCCTAAAACTTCAAGCTAATGCTTAGCCAGGCCTCGCATAACCCTTCCCCACGAGGAGCAATGAAATCACCAGCGCGTCTTCGTCCTATTTCACGGGTCCAAGATATTTGTCGAGCCAGTTGAGCGATTCCTTGATCATCTCCGTTCGAGGAATGTCGTGTCCGGTATCGTAAACCACGCGGCGCTTCTGCTCAGGGGGTGTTCCCAGCAGACGGAACATAGGCTCCTGAGAGATGCTGGGCGGCCAAATGAAATCGAAACGACCATTGAGCATCAAGACGGGAGCCTTCACATGAGGAGCAAAGTTGACTTGATCTACTTCTGGCAGTCGCTCTTGCAAATAGAATCCTGGCGCGACGAGAACTAATGCTTTAAAGCGAGTTTCAACAGCCGGGAGAAGGCCGCCCATCGCTGCTCCCCAACTGTATCCCTCGTAGGCCAATTTTTCGGTATTGATGTCCGCGCGCGTCTCAAGGTAGTCGATCGAGCGGCTGAGGTCCTTAGACCAGAATATGACATCGTCTCGATAGGTACTGCTGGGGTTTGGCCAGTAGATCGGTTTCGGTCCGCCTCCACGTTCAAAAGTCCCCTTGTAGACTGGGAATAAGACTGCTCTTCCACTTTTGATAATGAAATCGAAGTCTGGAAGATACCTCGGGAGTCCTTTGGCGCTGGATCGCATGTGAACCGCGCCGGCGCCGGGAAAATGGACGACGACTTGAAAAGGCGGTGACGCTCTTTTGGGTAGAAACAAGTACGCAGTGACTCGCTCGCCTCCATAAGCCGCGTCGAAAGAGACCTTCTCCAGTCTCCAATCCTCGGTTTGTTCAACTGACTCCAGTTTCGCATGCAACGGCGTCTTATCGTAAGAGTACTGGTCCTTGTATGCTCGAAAAAGCTGATCAGAGACAGGTTTTTCAGAGCCATAATTGCGCAGTTGAACGGTAGTCGGAGCGCCTGCTGCTTTGGCTTCTTCGTCGGTCAACAGGTATTTTGCGCAGCGAAATCCAAACTTAGGGGATCGTTCGAAGGGTGAACGGGCGTCGGCGTCGTTGAACATATAAATCGGGTCGTCCCAGGCGCCGCCCATGATGTAGCGCTTGCCTGAAGTCGCTTCATTTACGCACCACTCCTTTACGTTGCCTGCCATATCGTAAGCGCCACACCAGCTCATACCGTGGTACGCTCCGACCGGAGAAGGTCCCATGCCGTTGAAGTTGCTGGCGGGTATCAAGCTGGAGCTGTCCGACGGAGACGCGGCAGCTGTCCAGTGATAGATGGTCGGAAGCGATTTGCCTACAAATTCAGCATAAGCTTCAGCCTCAAACCAGCTCACGCCTGTCACGGGATGCTCGTCCTGGCCGTGAGGATATTCACCGTTTGTCCAGGTGGAAGGCCCCGGTCTATTGGTCTTGTCGACGAGGAGTTTCCTCATCTCACCCCAAGCCAGCACGCGTCCGTCCTTTCGGAATTCGTGTTTCCAATACTTCTGGTTTTCGTAACCTCCCTGGTCCACAAAGCGTTTGAACTCTGCATTGGTAACTTCAAACTTATCGATCCAATATGCGGCGACCCGCACGGCGGGCAAGGGCTCGAAGCCTGCAATCCCCCATAGGGTGACAGGTTCGCTCTGAATTGACCCTTTGTCTTCGAATTCAACAGGGACCATCCCGCTGGGGGCCTTTCCGTTCTCGTGGAGTGTCACCGTGATGGGGCCGGATGGGAACGTAGCGCGTTCTACGGTCGTATATCCTGGCAACTCGAATTTCCAACTCGAATCAACGGCGGGAAACCTGCCCTTGTGGATGGGCGAGAATCCGACAAATTCCCATCCAGCTTTTGGAGAGTTGTAATTCCTACGGTAGACGGACGCGCCCGCAGGGGTAGTCATGATGGAATCGGACCAGGAAATATCGGGCCAGAGTTTCACCAGGGCTGGATCAGTTGGAATGTATCGCTCGGCCTGAACTGCAAGTGCATAGGCTTCGCCAGGTTCGCCCCGTTCGATAAGCTTGACGATCTCCGGTAACGCCTGATCCCTGGCCCACCTTACTTTGGAACTCGAGTAAACCGCCCAGCCAATAAAGCTGATCAGGGTTAACAGAACAATCGACAGGGGAATTGCGACACGGGGCTGCCTGCTTCGACGGAGGAGCACTTTTAGATTGACACCGCTGGCGGATTCCGAAGTCAGTTCGTAACAGTCCTTGAGTTCTTGCTCGATTTCTCCCATACCGGCATAGCGTTCTTCGGGGCGCTTGCGCAAACAGCGGCGAATCATCCGGTCCAACGCGTCCGGAACATCCTTGGTGAAATGGTCCAGGGGGCTGGGCTCTTCTCGTTCTAGTGCGATCAATGTTTCACTCTTTGACTCACGCTGAAATGCTCTCTTTCCTGTGAACATCTCGTAGAGAACCGCGCCAAACGCAAAAATGTCGAGACGGGCGTCGACCTTTTGACCATGCAACTGCTCAGGAGACATATACGGCAGCGTGCCCATTACCCGCGCGTCACCGGTAGCTACTGTCAGGGTCTCTTCCGCGGAGGCGACGGGTCGTTCGTACTTAGCCAGCCCGAAATCGAGCAGCATTGCCCCGCTTTCCGTGAGCATGATGTTGCCCGGTTTGAGATCGCGATGAATGATCCCCTTACGGTGTGCCGTGCCGAGTGCACCGGCGACAGCGATTGCGATCTTCAGCGCCTCGACTGTCGAGAGCGGATTTTTCTGGAGGCGCGCCGCAAGCGTCTCGCCCTCTAAATACTCCATCGCGATGAACGCTCTGCCGGCATCTTCTCCAAAGTCATAGATGGTGCAGATGCTGGGATGGTTTAAAGCCGAGGCGGTTTTCGCTTCGCGCCTGAATTGCTCCAGGGATTCCCGATCCTCTGACAGCTCTTTTGGCAAAAGCTTGAGTGCCACCGTTCGGTCGAGCAGCAAATCTTCGGCTTTGTAGACCTCACCCATACCGCCGGCCGCGATGAAATTGACGATGCGGAACCGCTCAGCCAACACTTCCCCAGGCGCCAGGCGTTCTGGGGAATTCGCGCCAGCTCGGCGAGGGTCAACGAATGGCGGGCTGGATAGAAAGGAGCCCAAACGATCATGCACACGAAGCAGCCGGTGTACTTCGGCGCGGACCAATGCGTCTCCCGCGTTTTGTTCAAGAAATGAAGTACGCTGTGCCGGGCCGCATTCCAGCGCGGTCTGGTATAGCTCTTTAACGAGTTCCCACTGTTTTGGCGTCATCTCCATTGTCAGGTCTCAATTCGCCGTATAGCCATACTTTCGCCGTAGCCCAATCCCGCTTGACCGTGATTGGGGAGACGTTCAGAAACCTGGAGGTTTCCTCCACGCTCAGGCCTCCAAAAAAGCGCAACTCGACGATGCGGCTTTGCCGCGGATCGAGCTTCGACAGACGCTCGAGAGCTTCGTCTAGTTTCAGCAGGTCTTCGGAGTGTTCCGGGGAAAAGGCAAACGCCTCATCCAGGGGCAGGACCACCTGAGTTCCGCCGCGTTTCTCCCGTAAATGGTGGCGGGCGTGGTCGATCAGAATGCGCCTCATGAGTTGAGCAGCAACTCCGAAGAACTGAGCCCGGCCCTGCCAATGGGTCGATTGCTGACGAACTAGTTTGAGGTACGCCTCATGAACCAAGGCTGTGGTCTGCAGAGTATGGTCGGCTCGCTCGCGCCGCATATACCGGCGGGCCAGTTCTCTAAGCTGGTCATAGACCAAAGGAATAAGCTTTTCCTGAGCGGCCTGGTTTCCATTCGCTACTTCGATAAGCAGGGCCGTCACGTCTGCTTGCGGGACCAAGGGACCACCCTCCAACCGTATCCGGTTCAAAAATCAGCGGTTATTGCAACCGAGATGGCAAGGATTCTACCTGCCATTCACTGTCTTTGCACTTTTCCATTTCGCAATGATCCCTTTTTCCTCGAGATGTCGCGTTTATAGGCAAGCCCGAGTTTATTCAACGAAAAGGGGAATGACGATGACAAAGATCACGAGTGCATTTCGAAATTGCTTTGGACTGCTTTCCAAAGTCACGCCTGCCATGAGTTCTCTTCTCTGCGCACTGTGCCTGTGTTCAGTCCTCCAAGCGCAAGAACCCCGTATTATCACGTTCGACGCTCCCGGTGCGGACACAAAGCCGGGGGATAACAACGGGACCTACTCCAGCGGGATCAATGCTGAGGGAGCGATCGCGGGATACTACCAGGACACAGGCAGTGCGTACCATGGGTTCCTGCGCAGTCCAGAGGGCAGATTCACGACGTTCGAAGCTCCCGGCGCGAGCATTGGTCCATATAGCGGGACCACCCCTACCGGCATCAATGACCTAGGGGGGCTTACAGGGTATTACACGGACGCAAACAGCGTCGCTCACGGGTTCCTCCGCAGTCCCGATGGCAAATTCACCACGTTCGACGTGCCTGGCTCTGGTGGATTCGGTTCTTTTCCGATAACCATTAACCTGGAAGGAGCCGTCGTAGGGTTTTACACGGACTCGAACGACTTATTCCACTCCTTTGTTCGCTATCCCAACGGCAAGTATTCGGCATTTCTTGTTCCGGGTCAGTGCCAAACCAACGGGTCGGAAGGCTGTTACGGTAGCGAACTTTCGAATATCAACTTCTTCGGGCTTGGTGTAGGGAACTACATGGACAATACGACGAACCTTGTTCAGCACGGATTTATACGCCAAGCCGATGGCACCTTGACCAGGTTCGACGCCCCGGGCGCCGGCACGGGTCCGGGCCAGGGTACCGGCTGTCCCGGCTGCTTCGCTGGGCTCAACCAGTTGGGTGAGATCGGGGGCATCTACACGGATTCGAAGACTGTCTACCATGGCTTCATTCGGACGCCCAACGGAAAATTTACGTCCTTCGACGCTCCCGGAGCCGGCACGGGTAACTCCCAGGGAACGGGTTGTCCCTCGGACTGTCCTGTCATCCTGAACAATAAGGGAGCCCTCACCGGGGCTTTTATCGACGCGAACAATGTGCTCCACGTCTACCTGCGCGGACCCGAAGGCAAAATCGTGACGGTAGACCCTGCAGGGTCAATCTTTACTTTCCCTGCCGGCATCAACGACTTCGGGACGATTGCGGGTTATTATTTCGACGCCAATAACGTCTCGCACGGCTTCCTGCGAATTCCCTGCAAGTAGCGAGTGCTAAGTCGTGAATTGGCTAAGCCGACTGTAAATACATTTGTCGCGTGGCCCATTCAAACAGTTTTCTGGCTTGAGTGGGCCAGGGTTCAAGAAAAAGTATTTGTTACAAAAGAGGCAAGAGATAGTCGAGAAGTTGTTGCTGCATGGCATAAGGCTCAGGGCCGCCGGTCTCCATCGAATACACGCCTCTGAAGCCCAGTTCTTTCGATATGCCAATGGCAGTTGCGAAGTTGAATCGCTCCGGATTCCACTTCACGTGGCTGACAGTTTTCGCCAGAGGGTACATGAGACGCAGTCCGCGTTCCGTCTTTTCTTCGTTCCCGAAGTTACCTATATCGGGATTGGCGTAGATGCCGGCTTCTTTGATCAGCTTTACCAAGGTATCGACCGGCGTCTTTCCCCTGGGCTCCAGAATGATGGAAACACCCTTTGCGGCGCCGTAATCGGCCAATTGCTTGAGCGCGTCGATGGCCGGAGCGAGATCGCCTTCCAGCATCGACCCTTGGTTCGGCATGATGCTGGGACATTCAATCATGGCACTTCGATCGATCCATTGTTTCGTGAGGTCGATAGCGTGAGCGCGAATCTGCGGATCAGGTGAGCAGGGGCTGATCACTCCCTTATACCCGCTCTCATCCAACTCAAGAGGCATATTCACCATGCGAGAGTTTGCCTTCTGCAACCGTGCATGGAACTTATCGAAGTAGGCAGGCTCCATCGAGAGGAAATGTATCTGCTGCACCTCGACGTTGTGAATATGGTAGCGGCCCGCGAGCATCGACGGAAAATCCATGATGTCGAGTTCGCCCGGTGTCGAAGGCTGTTTCCAGTCCCTGACTTCTTTAAGAAGGCCATCGAAATTCCCTGACATGGCGCCCACGCGGTCCAGCTTGGACATCAGGACTGTGTCCTGCGCCGTGCCGTAAGCGGCGACGGATGCAGCGGCCATGGAACCGATCAGGAAGTCGCGACGTTTCAAAAGCTAACCTCCGGCTATTCCTCGTGACTGTCGTCGCCTGACCCAATGTCTTAGCGTGGAACAGAAGCCAAAACAAGTAAAGGAAGAGTAACGCAAGAGATGCGAAAGTCAAGTGAAACATTCCTGTGATTGCCCGTGCCTGTTAAGGAGTTGTGGAATTGATCTGATCGGCGTGTGTTCCACGCGAAGATGTACCTAAAGGTCTTTGCGTTTGTTTTGTAGCTGTGCGTAAAATGCCGTAACACGAACCGAAACGAAACAAAACGGGCCCCTGACTTCGGACCGTTGGAAAATGGATCAAATCGACAGCTGGAAATGCAGCATCATGTTCGGAGCGATCGCGTGTTTCACCGCGGTGTGCGCCGCTCACGCGCAAGACTTACCTGCAGGGAACGGGAAAGCGGATTTTCAGCGTATCTGCAGCAGTTGTCACAGCATAGACAGGACTACCAGTCAGCGGATGACCCGGACGGAGTGGGCTGCCGTCGTGAGCGACATGGTGGCGCGCGGGGCTCAGGGAAGCTCCGCCGAGCTGGACAATGTTGTGGGCTATCTCAGCGCTAACTTTGGAAAAGGCAACGCCGCGGCGTCGGTGGAGACGGCACATCCTGCGGCTTCTCAGGTGAAGGCGGAAGAGGCCCCGCTCAGTCAAGAGGAAATATCGAAAGCAAAGAAGCTGATTGAGGAAAACGGTTGCCTGTCATGCCACCGGGTGGGGGAGGCGGGTTCGTATATCGGACCCGATCTCGACCGAGTCGGAGCGCATCGTTCGCCGGAACAATTGCGCGTCTCGCTAGCGTCCCCAAACAAAGAAGTTCTCCCGGAGAACCGCACCGTACGCCTGGTCACCAGCGACGGAACGACCGTCACGGGAAGATTGCTCAACCAAGACGGATTCACTGTGCAGATAATCGACTCGTCGAGCCAACTGAGATCGTTGGAGAGATCGGGCCTGCGTGAATTCACGATTGTGACCACGAATCCCATGCCGTCATATGCGGATAAGCTGAGCGCCCAGGATCTAAGCGGCCTGGTTCGTTACCTCAGCTCCCTGAAAGGTGAGGCTGCCCGATGAAACCCCAGAGTGATTGGGACTGAGAGATACCCAGGCAAGCACGAAACAAGGATGGGAAGAGGACAAACGATGCGTAATGGCAGATCGTTGTTGGCGTTGTTGGGGCTGCTTGCTGTGACGGCTTGGCCGCCAGCCGCGCGGGCTGCTGAGACAGACTTCAATGGGCGGTGGGACATTGAGGTGCTTGCGAAAGCTGCTGATATTCAGTTCACCACGACCAAAGCATGGTGGCTGGGGATCACGGGTGCGGGCACACCAGAAATGAAGATTCAGTTTGTGGGATCGCCCGACGGCAGCCTGGATGACATAACCGAGGCGAAGGTTCAGGGTGACGTGCTGCAGTTTGCCTGGACCCCCAAGGCACGCCCTGGCGTCACGCCGAACCCCAACGAACGCATCGAATACGAAGCGAAGTACGTGAATGGAGTCCTGCACGGCAAGATGACAGGCTCTGCGGGTGAGGTGGCGTTCACCGGACGCCGGGCGCCGCAGATCCATGAACACGACGACGGCACGTGGGTCGAGGGTAAGCCCATCACGCTGTTCAACGGCAAGGACCTGGAGGGCTGGACAGGCGTCGACTCCCCCAAAGCCGAAGGCTGGACCGTCGAAGACGGCGTTCTGAAAGGCCGGGGCCAGGCGGACGATCTCATCACCGTTGGGAAGTATTGGAATTTCATACTGCGTGCCGAGTACAAGTTGAGCGCGAAGAGCAACAGCGGCATTGGCCTGCGCGGCCGTTACGAAGTGCAGATTGCCTCCGACTACGGCCGTCCGCCAAACATGCATGGCACCGGCGCCCTGTATACGCGCGTCCTGCCCAGTGTGAATGCAGGCAAACCGCCGGACGAGTGGCAGACCTTTGAAATTCGTCTCGTGGGACGGGAGGTCACCACGACGCTAAATGGGCAAAAGCTCTATGAAAGAGGGGTCATTGATGGCCTGACCGGAATCGCCTTCGATCCCTTCGAAGGCCGGCCAGGGCCGATCGAGTTGCAAGGCGATCACGGTTCGGTCGAGTTCCGCAACCTGGTGCTGATACCGCTTACGCAACGCAAAGGCAAATAACAGACGCGACGATCACAGGTTTGTGCATAGGTGAGGAATATGAAACTGCGGCTGATGGTGATATTTGCGCTGCTGACCGGATCCTTGCAGGCGCAAGTGACCTATGATCGCCTGCTGCACGCTGACGGGGAGCCGCAAAACTGGCTCACCTACTCGGGAGGTTATCCCAGCCATCGTTACAGTTTGCTGACCCAGATCAATCGCGACAACGTCAAGAATCTTCAAATGAAATGGGTCTACCACCCCGTTGGTCATCCGGACGACGAGAAAATGGAGAACACCCCTCTGGTGGTGGATGGTGTTTTGTACGCGGGCACCATGACGGAAGTGGTGGCGCTGGATGCGGTCACGGGACGGCAATACTGGAAGCTCTCGCGCCCATTTAATCCGGACGATTACCCGACGCAACGGATTTACCTGGTGAACAAGGGTCTCGCGATCGCGGGGAATACGTTGCTTTGGGCGACGGCCGTCGATTGCCACCTGCTCGCGATCGATATCAAGACCGGGCACATAAAGTGGGAGATCGCCGCCGCGGACTGGAAGAAGGGATACCAGTTCGACGTTCCGCCGTTGGTGGTGAAGAACATGGTGATCCTCGGGCCGGCGACGAATGATATGGGCGCGAATTGCTGGGTCGGCGCTTTCGACATCGAAACAGGCAAGGCGCTCTGGAAGTTTTATACCAGCCCGATGAAAGCCGATGATCCGGCGGCCAGAACGTGGGGAGACGACACCTGGAAACATGGCGGCAGCCCTATCTGGAACGGTGGCTCTTACGATCCTGAGACCAATCTCACCTACTGGGGCACGGGTAATCCGAATCCCGGCTGGAATGGCAATCAACGAATGCCCGGCGACAACCTCTATTCAGACAGTGTGGTTGCAGTCGATGCCGACACGGGAAAGCTCAAGTGGTATTACCAGTTCACGCCGGGCGACGAGTACGACTGGGACTCTACACAGATTCCTGTACTCGCGGATATCGAGTGGGAGGGCAAACCTCGGAAGGTGATGTTTTGGGCCAATCGCAACGGGTTCTTTTATGTCCTGGACCGGGCGACCGGTGAATTTTTGTCGGGCAAGCCTTTTATCAAGGAGACCTGGGCGGATGGTATCGATAAGAATGGCCGGCCGATCAAGGTGCAGAAATTCTGGCCCAAGCCAATGGGCGGCATTGTCGTGATGCCTGGCTCACAAGGCGGCACAAACTGGTATCCACCGTCTTACAGCCCGCGGACCGGCCTCTTCTACATGTCCGTCTGGGACAACTACCAGGCCCTTTCGACCAAGCAGCCTTACAATCCGTGGGCCCCCGGCGTTTTATATACGGGAGGCGGCTGGTGGCCTGGCTTGGGCGAAAAGGGACCGCCAGCGGATTGGCCCGCACGTGTGCCGGCGCCCGCTTCGCCAACGCGTGGGCGGGTGGCGGCGAATTATAAAACGGATGCTGAAGGATACGGAGCGATCCGGGCCATCGATCCCAGGACCGGCGAGAAGAAATGGGACTTCAGGATGGTGAATAACACGGAGTGCGGCGTGCTCTCCACGGCAAGTGACCTGGTATTCGGGGGCGGCATGGATGGGACATTCGTAGCCCTCGACGCAAACACCGGCAAGCCCCTGTGGCGCGCTTACTTAGGGGGCGCGAATGCGAGCGGTCCGATTAGTTACGCCGTCAATGGAAAGCAATACATCATAGGCACCGGCGGCGGCGTAATGTACGCGTTCGCTTTGCCGGATTAGACGGCCGACGGTTGCAAGCAGCCGCGGCCTCAGTGACAGCTTCGGTGCCGAAGGCGCGGTGCCCCGGGCGGTCTCGATTGCCCGGTGAGGATGGGCAATATATAATCCCGGTCGCGCACAGAGAGGGCTCGTGACGAATCGCATTTTGCTCCCGTTTCTCTTCGTGACCGGCTCCTTGTTTGCCCAGGTCACGTATGACCGTCTTCTGCACACGGACCGCGAGCCACAGAATTGGCTGACGTATTCGGGCAGCTATGCGAGCCAACGATACAGCCCTTTGACTCAGATCAATCGCGACAACGTGAAGAATCTGCAGATGAAGTGGGCGTACCACCCGGTTTACGAGAAAACGGCGAAGAACCAGTCGAAGATGGAGAACACGCCCCTGGTGGTGGACGGCGTTGTCTATACCGGCACCGCCCTCGAGGTGGCTGCCCTCGATGCCGTCACCGGCCGCGAGTTCTGGAAGGTTTCCCGCTCGCTCGATCCCACCGCGTACTACAACGCTTACGAGGTCAACAAGGGCATGGCGCTTGCCGGTGACACCCTCTTCTGGGCCACGGTTGATTGCCACCTGATCGCCTTCGATAGGAAAACCGGCCGCATCCTCTGGGATGTCGTGATGGCTGACTGGAAGAAGGGCTATCAGTACAACGTCGCTCCACTCATCGTGCGCAACATGATTATCCTCGGCCCGGCCACCAACGAGGCGGGAGCCAATTGCTGGGTCAGTGCCTACGACATCAAGACGGGCAGGGAACTGTGGCGCTTCGACACAGCGCCGACATCAGCTGGCGATCCGGCGGTAAAAACCTGGTCCGGCGATTCCTGGAAGCACGGCGGCAGCCCTGTATGGAACAGCGGAAGTTACGATCCTGAAACCAATCTGACCTTTTGGGGGACGGGGAATCCGAATCCGGGCTGGAGCGGCGATGTGCGCGCCCCCGGAGACAATCTGTATTCGGAATCGGTGGTGGCTCTGGATGCGGACACCGGCAAGCTGAAGTGGTATTTCCAGTTCACGCCCGGCGACGAGTATGACTGGGATTCCACCCAGGTTCCCGTACTCGCGAATATCAACTGGCAAGGCAAGCCGCGCAAAGTGATGCTGTGGGCGAACCGCAACGGCTTCTTCTACGTGCTGGACCGAACCACCGGCGAGTTCCTGCTGGGCAAACCGTTCATCCAGGAGACCTGGGCGAACGGCCTGGACAAGAGCGGCCGGCCGAACAAAGCACCCGAGTTCTGGCCGAAGCCGAATGGAGGAATTGCGGTGATGCCCGGCTCGCAGGGAGGGACCAATTGGTATCCACCGTCCTTCAGCCCGCAAACCGGCCTCTTTTATTTATCCGTCTGGGATAACTACAAGGCCCTCTCGGGAAAGGGTGATCCGGGTCCCTGGGTGCAAGGTCAGCGCTACGTCGGCAACGGATCGCCGGTGCCCTGTGTGCACGATGGCCACGTAATTCCGGGGAGTTGCGCCACAACCGGCGACGGCCACCGCGCTGCCCCGGTGATGCGTGCGTCTCCCAACTATAAGACGGAGGCCGAGGGGTACGGTGCGATCCGCGCCCTCGATCCCGAGACGGGAGAGAAGAAGTGGGACTTCAAGATGGTCGCCAATACCGAGTCGGGCGTGCTCTCGACGGCAGGCGGCCTGGTGTTTGGTGGTGGCATGGATGGCGACTTCATCGCGCTCGACGCGAAGACTGGAGAGCCGTTGTGGCACGTGAATCTGGGGGGTCCCAATGCAAGCGGCCCGATCAGCTACGCAGTCGATGGAAAGCAATACATTATAGGAACGGGCCAAGGTACGATGTACTCCTTCGCGCTGCCTGATTAAACCGGCACGAGGACCATGGCTGGAATATTTTCGCGACACAGATTTTCCGATAAGGGCATGCTCCTGCTCGCCGCGTGTTTGCTCCGCGTGCTGCCTGCCGCAGCGGCGCCGGACGATACCGTATTTCACTTTCGCCTTTCTCCAGGACCACGCCTGGTCGGCACACGCGCAGATACATCGGGTAGCGGTTCCCTTACGGCCACGCTTGAGGGAAGCAAGCTCATGCTGGAAGGGTCGTTCAGCGGACTCCTCGGCGTTTCCACGAGCGCGCATCTGTTGATGGGCTCGTTGCCCGGCGTGCGCGGGCCGCTTATTGCTGACCTCACGGTCTCGCCGGCAACGAGTGGCAGGGTGAGCGGGACGGTGCAGCTTAACCCCCAGCAACTTGCAGCCCTGCGCAAATCCGGCCTGTACGTAGAAATCGACAGTGACAAAGCGCCCGAGGGCGACCTCTGGGGCTGGATTATGGCGCGATAGTTGGACAGCCGCTGGCTGCGCGCGACAAGCAGGTTGGGGAGAATCATTTGCGATCGAGTGTAACCGCGGTTGTCGCAGCTGCTTTGACACTGTGCAGTTGGACCGCGTTCGCCCAGCAGGACGTCGGCCCTTTCACCTCGCGGCAGGCCGGCCAGGGCCATACGGAGTACTCCGCCGCTTGCGCGTCGTGCCATCAGGAAAACCTATCCGGCGGCGGTGAAACGCCCTCGCTTGCCGGTGCCAATTTTCTCAAGTCCTGGGGCGATCGTTCGACGCGCGAACTCTACAACTATCTGCATGCAGCCATGCCTCTGGGCAAAGGCGGCAGCCTGAGCGACCAAACTTATCAGGACATTGTGGCGTTCCTGCTCGAAGCTAACGGGGCGACGCCCGGCGGCAAATCGTACACCAGCGTCACGGAGGTAAAGATCGGCAATGTCGCCAATGGGCAGATACCCGGAGGGCTCACGCGACAGGCGGAAGCAGCACCGCTGGCTCGAAGCGGCCTCACGATCTCAGGGCAAGTGCCGGCGTACACACCACTCACCGACGCCATGCTGGAGCACCCCGCGGAGGGTGACTGGCTTATGTTCCGCCGTAACTACCAGGGCTGGAGTTTCAGTCCACTCAAACAAATCGACGCCGGCAACGTTAAAGACCTGCAGCTCAAATGGGCCTGGGCGATGAACGAGGGTGGCGCAAATGAAGTGACGCCTATCGTGCACGACGGCATCATGTTCCTTTCCAACACCGATAACATCGTCCAGGCGCTCGACGCCAAAACCGGCACGCTGATTTGGGAATACCGCATTGGCCCACGATCGCCCTATCTCTATGGTGGCAATCGCAGTCTCGCGCTTTACCAGGACAAAGTGTTCATCGCGACCACCGACGCGCATGTGGTGGCGCTCGACGCGCGCAGCGGCAAGCTGATCTGGAAGGTGGCGATGAGCACAGACCACCATAATCAGACCGGCGGCGTGATCGTCATCCACGGCAGGGTGCTGGTGGGCCTGACGGGCTGTAGCTCCTACGCTAGGGAAAAATGCGCCATTATCGCCTACGATGCGAATACCGGCGCACAGGATTGGCGCTTCTCCACCATCGCCCTTAAGGGAACACCAGGGGGAGATACCTGGAACGGCCTCGACGATCTCTATCGCGCGGGCGGCGAGGCGTGGATCGCGGGCACATACGACCCCGAGCTCAATCTCACCTTTTGGGGTGTAGCCCAGGCAAAGCCCTGGATGCGGGCGAGCCGCGGCACCGCAAGCGCCGCCGCACTCTACACCAGTACTACAGTCGCGCTCGATCCGGACACCGGCAAGCTGAAATGGTATTACAGCCACGCACCCGGCGAGTCGCTCGATCTCGACGAGGTGTTCGAGCGCGTCCTGATCGATCACGGTACGCAGAAAACTGTGATGACGATCGGCAAAGTGGGCATCTTGTGGAAGCTCGACCGGAACAGCGGCAAGTTCCTTGACTACAAGGAAACAGTGCTGCAGAACGTCTTTACGCACATTGATCCGACGACCGGAGTGCCAACCTATCGCGACGACATCGCCAATGGCAAAACCAATGAGTGGGTGCAGTTCTGTCCCAGCCCGGAGGGCGGCCACAACTGGACGGCGATGAGCTACGACAAACCGAACGACCTGCTCATCATCCCGCTTTCGCAAAGCTGCGCCGAGATGAATGGGCATGAAATCGAAAGGAAGGCAGGCTCGGGTGGTGTCGCCGCCGCTGTTCGCGTATATGAGATGCCGGGTACTGGCGGCAATATGGGCAAGCTCGCTGCTTATGATACGAAGACTCTGAAGGAGGTCTGGTCCTTCCAGCAGCGAGCGCCGTTTCTCACCGCGGTACTTTCGACCGGCGGGGGTATCGCCTTTGTCGGGGATTACGATCGCTCCTTCAAAGCGGTGGATGTCAAGAGCGGTAAGGTCTTGTGGGAGACTCGGCTCGGCACCACAGTGCAGGGCTATCCCGTCTCGTTCAGCATCGACGGAAAACAATATATTGCGGTCACCACAGGCTTGGGAGGTGGCAGCCCGGAGAATATGCCCAACGTGATCCTCACTGATGTGCATCGCCCGGACAACGGTCAGGCGCTCTATGTTTTCGCTTTGCCTGATAGCAAGTAACGGTGCGATGCGAGTCGTTGCAGACGTTGAAGGAGGACAGTATGGAGATAGGGAGAAGGGATTTTCTAGCCGGCGGTCTTGGGCTGGCGGCCAGTGTGGGTTTGGCTCGAGTGCAGGCGCAGCAATCGGATGCTGCGCCACCGCCGCCGCCAAAGCGAGACGTCCCGCATCGCAAAGTGAAGACTACGAATTTGTTCAAGGCGCCGGCTGGCTATCCCAACGCGGTGGCCATCGCGCCGGAAGGCCTGTGGGTCGCCGAGCAGAAAAAGCAGAATTTCGGCAAAGACGCCAAGCACTCGCCGGAGGCCTGCTGGCTGCTCGACTGGAACGGCAAGCTGCTCAAGACGGTGCTCACCGAGTCCTCCAACACCAGCGGGATGGCTTATGGCGACGGTTATATCTGGATGGGCGCCAATGCTGGCTTGGAAGGCATCTACCAGATCGACATGAACTCCAGGACGGTCTCGCACCGGCAGATCCCATTGGGCCCCGTCGACGATGGCGGAGGCTGTCATGGCCTGATGTGGCACGAGCAAAAACTGTGGATCGTGGCCAATCGCCTGCGAGGCATCCTGCGAGTGGATCCCAAGACCTGGGAGCCGGAATTCATGATTCCAATCACGACCGGGCGCTGGCATGGCATTGCCTGGGACAACGGGGCCATCTGGATGGTGACAGGGAGCTCCGATGTGGACCGCTTTGTCGAGAAAGACGGCAAGCTGGTCCACACGACGACCTCAGGGCTGGTCAAATACGACGCAGCAACGGGCCAGCTGCTGGAAACGGCAGAATTTGTGGAGGGGTCAGCCGATCCGCATGGCCTGGCCATGCACAATGGTTCGCTCATCAGTTGCGACGCAGGCGTCGGGCCGCCGGGCTTCGAACTTACTCATAGCCCGAACGCAGGTTATATCTTCCAGATAGATTTCCTCTAACAGGAGGTGTCGCGGGAATATTGGCGCTTCCCGTGGAGAGAGATCCGCTGGCATGGTTCCGTCTGCAAGGTGTGAACAAATGATGAGGTGGCGCCCCAGGTCTCGCCTTTGAAACTCGGCTTTTTGCTTCTTCACGCATTGCGTGGCGCGCTGGCGCATCTAGTTTCAGACGCAGCGCCGCGTGACCCTGACAGCCCAGGGCGATCCTAGCGTATCCTTGGACAGTGGGTTCCAGAAGATTGATTGGCTGTCCGCGAAAAGTAGCCGGGGCAGCGGCACACCGCAGCATACTGTTCCTTTTGTTCCTGGTCTCCGGCTGCGGCTTCTCGATAGATAGGCATAGCACCCATCAGCCTCCTCCGGTTGAACCGCCGCCGGTAGCCAGTCAGAATGGCTCCCTGGCGATCACTCCGCAATATGCCGCCATCGGCCCTAGCCAAACCCTCCAATTCCAGACCGCCGGCAACGGTAAGTCTGCTCTGCGCTGGATGGTGAATGGCGTTCAGGGCGGCGATGCGACTGTCGGGGTTATCGACCAATCTGGCCACTATTCCGCTCCGGTCACATTGCAGCAGAGTTTCAATGTAACTGTGACGGTGAGTTCGGCGGGCGCGCCAATACAAAACATTGCCAATGCGGTCGTCTCCATCATCGCCCCCGGAGCGGTATCCCCAACAGCTAATTCTCAGGTGGCTGTTTACTCTATTTATCTGCCCGCGCCGGGTCAGGTTCACGTTGAGTTTGGTCCCACGACAGGCTATGGGATGCCCACCTGGGCCCAACCCACACCCTCACCCAATGGTGGCGAAGTGAACCTGTATGTAGCGGGTATGCGGGCCAGAACCCTTTATCACATGCGCGCGCGGGTTGCGCTCAACGATGGCAGCACGTTCACCGACTCTGACCAGACCTTTACCGCCGGCTCTCCTCCGCCCACTGCGGCCGTCGCGGCCGTGGTCGAGCCGGGTCAAAGTCCGCAGCCAGGCATCGAACTATTCGACACCGTGATACCGCATCAACCCGCGCAGGCGTTTGCTACCGATCTGGCGGGAAACGTAATATGGACCGTTACTTATCGCGGGTCTCAATCCGATGTGATCCAACCCATCAGAATGCTTCCCAATGGGCACTTCCTACTGCAAATTGCCTACGCCTCATCGATTCAGCTGGTCGGCGGGCATCCCGCTCCCGGTTCCATCGATGAACTACGTGAGGTCGATCTCGCGGGCAATACGGTCCGCTCCATCACCCAGGCGCAGTTGGCGATGGCCCTGGGAGAGCAGGGCTACACTTTCCTACTGGGTAGCCTTCATCACGACGTGCTTCCATTGCCCAATGGGCACCTCGTCCTGTTGGCCACGGTAAGCCGGCCTTTTCAGGACTTGCCCGGTTATCCCGGCGGCACCAACGTGCAGGGCGATGTTCTGATCGACGTTGATCAGAATTTAAGACCGGATTGGGTCTGGAATTCTTTTGACCATCTCGACATCAATCGTCACCCGTATCTTTTCCCCGATTGGACACACGCGAATGCGCTCCTTTATACCGGCGACCACAACCTGCTGCTCTCGCTGCGTCACCAGAACTGGGTTATCAAAATTGACTTCGCCGATGGGCAAGGCTCCGGTGAGGTGATGTGGCGTCTCGGGGAGGGCGGTGATTTCAAGCTGTTGGGAGGGATCGATCCGACGGATTGGTTTTACGCGCAGCATGGCCCGAGTTTTTTCAGTTCCAGCACGACGGGAGTTTTTGAGCTCGGCCTGATGGACAATGGCGACGATCGCCGATTCGCGCCATCGGTGGTATGTGGGACAGGCGCCACCCCATGTTTATATTCAACCCTCCCGGTATTGCAGATTGACGAAGCCGCCAGGACCGCAACTCTTATCTTTCATTACATCGTGCCTCCAACGCTCTACAGCTTCTTTGGCGGCAATGTAAATTCCCTTTCTAACGGCGATGTGGAAGCCGACTTGTGTTCCGTGCAATCGGGCTCAGTGATTGAAGAGCTGACGATGAGCGGGGCCTCACCGCAATTAGTCTGGAAGGCCGTTACCCCGGGCGCGTTCCAGTACAGGGCTGATCGTATTCCCAGTCTTTACCCTGGTGTGCAGTGGTAGCGGGCAACTTATCCGTGCATTTGCAAACAAACAGCCATCACTGTGTATCGGAACCGTACGTTGACGCCGGCCTACCGCATCGGGTCACCCAGGGTAAATCGCCGCGACACGGTGGCAGTCGTCTACCATGAGCGTATCGCGGCAGTGCGGCAGGCGGAGACACGAATGGATATGTACGCTGCACTTGTACTATAGATATATCCCCCGCCTCGACCAACGCTGACAGGCCGCCCGGCCTTGTCGTTTCACGAGCTTGTATGACTAAATCACCGTGATTGCGTCTAATCAATGATGTCAGGCGCGGTCGGCCTATCTTTTTCGATGCTACGAACAGTGCAAAATAACCTGCATCGCGTAGCCTTTCAGCCGCGTGCGTCGGACGATAGAGCATTTTGGACCCTTCGCTTGGTTGTGACGCGCCGTTTGTTTGCATCTCATAAAGGGTTCGGTCAGAAATGATGGTGTAGTTATGAAAGTACTCAAGGTGTTGGTGCTTTTCTCCCTTACTCCCCTCCTGTATGCACAAGCGCCCGTGGAAAACACCAATCCCGGCCAACCGGGAACTCTGAATTACGTCGAAGGACAAGTCTCGATCGATGGTGAGGTTTTGACGCCTCATTCCGTGGGAAACACGACGTTGCAGCCCGGGCAGTCGATTGTGACCAAGGTTGGGCGCGCTGAGTTATTGCTTACCCCTGGTATTTATGTCCGCATCGGGTCGAATAGTGTGTTGAAGATGATTTCGCCCGATCTGATACACACGGAAGTCAGGCTGGAAAGTGGGAAAGCGGACGTGGAGGTCGACAATATCCACAAGGAAAATAACATCCTCGTGGACCAGGGAGGCTCACAGGCACGACTGTTGAAGACTGGGCTATACGCATTCAATACGACGAAGGGCACCATGCGCGTATTCGACGGCGAGGCAAAAGTGTTTCCCATAGACAATGCTCAGGATGTAAAACCCGTCACCGTAAAGGGAAGCCACAAACTGCTGCTGAGCAGCGAAGGCGGTAAACCCGTTCATTTTCAGAAAGAAGGTTCGCAAGACGGGCTCTACGCCTGGAGTAGCCTGCGCTCGGAGTATCTCGGTGAGGCAAATGAAAATGTGGCCTCGGAGTATGCCGGCATCGATGGCGTTAACCCAGGTTGGTATTGGGATCCAGCCTTCGCCGGTTACACCTGGCTGCCGGGTGATGGCATGCTCTTCAGCCCATTCGGGTTTGGCTTCTACTCGCCCTACTATCTCGACAGCGGGGGATTCATCTACGGACGCGGTGGATATGGTTATGGCGGCGGTGGATATGGACGGGGCGGCTATGGAGGCATCGGACGCGGCGGATTAGGGGTGTACCGTGGTGGTGGATTGCGAGGTGGTCATGGAGGACTCCACGCCGGTGGCGGCGGCGGATTCCACGGCGGTGGCGGTGGTGGCGGATTCCACGGCGGTGGCGGTGGTGGCGGTGGCGCCCACGGAGGTGGTGGTGGACATCGCTAGAGAACGGTCATCGAGCCGGCCCGAGACGGCAGGTGGTTGGCCGCGGCCCGCAAACCGGGCGACGGCACGGGAAAGGAGCTTTGTGTCAAATTGTCTTGGGCTGGCGGCCATTGTTGGGAAAACGGGATGTTGCCTTTTACAGCGTCAGGTACGTCCAATCTCTAGCTAGCTGGTCTGCTCGCAGGTTGCTCATCATCAGCCGTCCATCGAGAAATCGGTCTGGACGCAGTCAAATGCTGGAGAGGACTCTTAATGGTGATTTCCGCTGAAAAAGGCAGACCGGTGACAATTGTCCTTTACGCGGTCGCGATGGCAGCCGTGATCGTGGGTGTAGACTTGGCGTTCTTCCGAAACCTGATGTGGGAACGGCTGACCGCGAATATCGGCATCGTCCTCGTTTTCGGAGCTTTCTACGTCAGATTCCTGAAGCGTTAAGTGCAACGCTAAAGGCAGGTTCCGTGAGAGGAAACTGCCACTTTCGGAAACTCCCGTCGGGGTTTTCCGGTCCACGCGCGCCCATTTATATCGCGCGAATCTCCAGAGTCTTGCCGATCGCCTTGATCGCCCCGGCGATTCCATCGATGGATTTGACAAACGTCGAAGCGTAGCCATGGGGCCCGTCCTCAGGTGTGCCTACCCCTATTCGTCTATGTATCAAAGGGTAGGTCTAGATGCAGAGGGAAGTCAAGATTTGCGTGGGGGCTCACATTTTCTGGTGATCGAGACAAAGCCGGCAGATCGCGCTTTCGCCCGGTCTACCCCTCGGTCTTCATTTGCCCATCAGATACTTGCCGTACCAATCAAGATTGCGCTGGTAACGGTCGCGAATAAAGCTGGGCCGGGTAAAGCCGTGAAATTGCCCCGGATAGACAATCAGCTCCGTCGGCACGTTGAGGCTGCGCAGTGCCTGATACATTTGTTGGCCGCCGGTTACCGGCACGTTGAAATCCTGATCGCCTCCCATGAACAGAGTCGGCGTTTTGATCCGGTCCGCATGGAGAAGCGGGAAAGCGAGTTTAAGATAGACCTCAGGATTTTTCCAGGGCGGCCCCAGCTCGTTCTCGTACTGCAGTACATATTGGTCGACTCCATAGAAACCGAGAGGATTGGCATTGCCCGCTCCGCTGATGGCCGCTTTGAAGCGTGTAGTGGTGGCGATGGTGTAATCCGTGAGGATGCCGCCATAGCTCCATCCGCCGATACCGAGCCGGTCCGGATCAGCGAACCCTTGCTTCACCGTTTCATCGACACAAGCAAGCAGGTCAACGACCTCTTTCTGTCCCCAATCGGCGAAGATGGCCTGCTGATAAGTTTTACCGCGGCCGTGACTGCCGCGGTAGTTTACGTTGAGCACCGCGTAGCCGCGCCCGGCAAAGAGTTGGCGCTGGGGAACGAAAGAATGCGCGTCCTGACCGTCGGGGCCGCCGTGAATGAGCAATAGCAACGGATACTTTGTGCCGGCAGTGTACCCGGTGGGCAGTGTCAGCAACCCGTGGACTTCGGTTCCGTCGGGAGAATGTGCTGTAACATCACGCGTCTCGCCCAACTGGAGCTTAGCCACCAGCGCATCATTGTGGTTAGTAAGCTTGCGCATCTTGCCGTCTTCGACGGCGAAGATCTCCGCCGGTACTGTATCGGTCGTCCAGGTCATCGCCAGGTGGTCGAGCTTTTCGTCCTGTGCCGATGCGACCCCGGCGGCATTGACCAAGCGGCGGACACTTCCATCCTTTATCGAAACCGCAGCGGGGTAGCGAGAGCGATCATCGGCCGCCAGTACACCAATCGATTGCCCGTCAGGCGAAAAAACAGGACTATCGACTGGACGATCAAATTGCGCCGTCAGTATGCGCGGTTCGCCCCCGGCCACAGGCACAACCGCGAGCAGACGCTGACTGTATTCCTCGTACTTCAGCTCGCTGCCTTGAATGTAGGCGAGCCATTTACCGTCCGGGCTCCAGGCTGGCTCTCCTTCGTCCGGACCTGGAAAACTGGTGAGCTTGCGCGCCGTAGAGTTGGGAGTCGCGTTCACCACAAACACATCGGAATTATTCGTGCGATCTGGATCGGCATCATGGTTGCTGACGTACGCGATCTGCGTGCCATCCGGCGACCAGGCTGCGTTCCTCTCTCTGAACTTGGTATCGGTGGTCAGTTTGTCGAGCTTGCCCGTCGCGATATCGTAGAGGTAGATCAACTCCGGCCGAGTATTGGTGGAGAGATATCCTTCGATGTCCTGTTTGAAATGGTAGCGGTCAATGACAATCGGCTTTGGCTTCTCTTTTTCACTTGCAGCCTTCTCTTTGTCTTTGGCTTCCTGTTCGGGATCTTCGGCTATGACGAGCAGCAGCTTCTTGGCGTCTGGTGACCACTGATAGGCGGAAAGTTTTCCTTTCACGCTGGTCAACTGCCGTGCTTCGCCGCCGCGTCGATCAAGCACCCAAACCTGGCTGCCTTTCACGTCAGGAGTCCCGGTGCGGTCAGAGAGAAAAGAAAGATACTTCCCATCCGGACTCCAACGCGGGTCGCTCACGGAATGATCAACCTCGTAAGTGACTGGAATGTCTTGCGTTCCATCCCAGCTCACCATCCACAGGTTGGTGATGTTCTTGTCGGCCTTGGTATCGACCCGGCGGACGGTGTAAGCGATCCACTTGCTGTCGGGGGAGAGTTGGGGGCTGCCTACGTCGAGCAAGTGTTCAATATCGTCGAGCGTCATTGCGTGAGGGGCGCTAGTATTCGGGGTCGTGTCGGCAAACCCAAAGGAGGAGGCAGGGAAGGCAATCGCCAGCACCACGACAACGCCCGCGAAAAACGTGCTGAAGCTTTGCATGGTGGCAAGAATAATTGCCATTGGGTTCGGTCGCCACGATTATTTTTGGGCCTCCACTGTTCGAGAAGTCGCTGCAATCCAGTCATCCTCTTTCTGGAAAACCAGTATGCTGTGGTAGCCAATGGTCCACATTGCTCCTCACCCCGAGCTTCACCCGGTTTTTGAGGCGCTTGCCTACGCGCTCGGCTTTGCGGCCTACAAGTACCAGCGCAACCGATCCGGTGATGTTCTAGAGGAGCAGCAGCGCTGGAGTGTGATCGCTGCCGCGATGTTGGGAGCGCTCATCGGCAGCCGTACCCTCGGCCTGCTGGAGCAGGCGCCTCGCACGCACATCGCCATTGCGCAAATCGTGATGCCAGGTGGCGGCAAAACCATTGTGGGAGGACTTCTCGGTGGGTGGCTGGGCGTGGAAATCGTCAAGAGGCTCAGCGGAATAAGGGCACGCACCGGCGACCTCTTCGCCATCCCGCTTTGCATCGGTATTACGATCGGCCGGATTGGCTGCCTTCTCGCCGGGCTAGCGGACGATACCTACGGAAAACCGACGAGTCTTCCATGGGGTGTGGAGCTGGGAGACGGCGTTGCCCGCCATCCCACCCAAGCCTATGAGATCGCTTTCCTCATCACCCTTGGACTCGTTTTGCGATTCATCTCGAAACGTCCCCACTCCAACGGAATTCTGTTCCGGATATTTATGGCAGCCTATCTTGGCTGGCGACTCCTGATCGATTTTCTGAAACCGCAGCCGCTCATCGGGGGTCTGAATGCAATCCAATGGGCCTGCTGCGCCGGACTCGCCGCCGTTGCCATTGGATTTCTGGGGGATCCGGTCTGCTATAGGGTATTCGTACAGAAAGGTTGAGGCCTCGACTGCGACCACCCGAGCGAATAGGATTCGAGCAGACCACGCGAACGAAGGAATGAAATAGATGAGCAATCTGCTTGGTGGTTCGACAGGCTGGGCAAAGGGACTGGCCATCTTTGCCATCCTGCTCGTAATCTCGCTCGGTCTCTGTGGCTTGAACTATGGAGCGGTTCTACTCCTCAAAACGCCGGCGAACGGTTCTACAAACTCATTGGGCGGCATTCTCATTTGGACCGGCGTTCTTGAACTCGCAGGCATGGGGGTTGGCGCCTTGGGGGTCGTGATCTGCCTTCTTGGGCTGTTGATTCAAACCGCGATTGGCGGGACAAAGCAAAAGCAGTGAGACACCGACCATGAGCGCGCCAACCCGCCCCTATCTCTTCTACGACACGGCTGTTTCCCTCTGCGATGCATGCTTTCGCAGGGTCGACGCCAAAATCGTATTTGAAAATGACTGTGTCTACATGTTGAAGCGGTGTCCGCAGCACGGCTTTCAACGCGTGCTCATGGCCGACGACGTCGACTACTATCGCCGTTGCCGTGAGGTATTTATCAAACCCCCTGAAATGCCGCAGCATTTCAACACCCCGGTGAAATTTGGATGTCCCTACGATTGCGGTCTCTGCCCTGACCATGAGCAGCATTCCTGCCTATCGCTGCTGGAAATTACGGATGCCTGCAACCTGGATTGCCCGATTTGTTATGCCGGCAGTGGTACCCACCGGACAAGCCATCGACCGCTGGAGCAGGTCGAACGGATGCTCGACATGATCGTTGGCAATGAATTGCAACCGGACATCGTACAGATTTCGGGCGGGGAGCCGACCATCCATCCCCATTTTTTTGAGATCCTCGATGCTGCGAAGCAGCGTCCTATCAAGCACCTGATGGTGAACACGAATGGGCTGCGGATTGCGACGGACGAAGCGTTTGCGAACCGGCTCGCTACTTATATGCCGGGTTTCGAGGTCTATCTTCAATTCGATTCTCTTGCACGCGACCCTCTGATGCAGCTGCGCGGCGCAGACCTGCGCAACATACGCCAGCGAGCGCTCGCAAGACTCAACGGGTTGGGAATCTCCACTACCTTGGTGGTGACCGTAGAGAGGGGCGTCAACGACGCGGAGCTCGGCGCGATCATCGAGTTCGCACTCCAGCAGCCATGCATACGCGGCGTAACCTTTCAGCCGGTACAGCAGGCTGGCAGGCTTACGGGATACCAGGCCGGCGAGCATCGTCTGACACTCACCGAGGTGCGGCGGCGTATTTTGGAACAATCGTCGGTCTTCAAACCTGAGGACCTCATCCCAGTCCCATGTCACCCGGACTCCCTGGCTATGGGATATGCGTTAAAGCTGGCCGGAAATGTGACTCCGCTGACAAGTCTGATTCCACCGGAAGTCCTCATCAATGGCGCCGCCAACACCATCATTTACGAGCAGGACCATGGCATCCGCAGCCATTTGGCGCAGCATCCGGAGTTGCTGGCTAAAGCTGCCGCTAATCCGGTAAAAGAAGGCATTTTCAAGCTTTTCGCTACGAACCATTCGCCTCAGTCCCAGGTATCGACTCTGCGCGACCTGCTTTGCTGTATCCCGCAGTTGCTCGCGCCTAAAGATCTGACTTACAACAATCTGTTTCGTGTATTGATCGTACAGTTCATCGATGCGAGTTCCTTTGATCTGCGCTCGATCCGTAAGACCTGTATCCACATTGCTCATCCAGATGGACAACGCCTTATCCCTTTCGACACTTTCAATCTCTTCTACCGGGATGATCTGGAACAGAGCCGGTTAGGCCCCCTCCGCCAGGCTGCTCTGGCGGCGCTTTAGCCTCACCGCACCATTGCCGACTGGTCCACGCCTTTCCCGGATTGATCGATTTCTCAGTGGTACGCGAGGGCAGGTTTGGTCGGTCCGGAAAAACATTTCCATGAGCGTCCGCGGAACCGCAGGTCCCTCCGCTCCGGTCGGGATGACAAGGAAAGAGTAACGGTCCCATTGGGATGACGAGTTAGGGTGACAGGTCGCAGAGGGAAGGTCCGCCGGACCGTGAAGTTAGAGGGAAGTCAAAGAGGCAAAGAGGCGTGGACGGATGTCACCAGTTTTTGGCAATCGCCTCGGTCACGGCCACCGGACAGATACTTAGGGATTGGCCTCAATAGAACCCCCGAGATCAAAATACTCGCGCCACGACTTGATTTTGTTGTTTTCTAAATCGACAACAATGCAATCCGGGGAATGGGACTTGGCTCCATCGCGGATACGAACCACGTTCCACTCCCATTCAATTGCAGCTTCCTTCCCGTCAGACGAGAGAATGACGCGCTTGACCACTACGTTCAGATCTTTGAAGTGCTTGAAGTAATCGGTCATGACGCCCTGGATCTCGGCTTTCTTCAAATGCGCTCCCGGTGAAATCAGTACCGCGTCCGGCGCCCAATCTCCCGCCGCAATGGAAAAGTCAGCTTTCAGCCATGACTGAAGTTGACGATCTACAAGCGCCTGGAATGCTGCTTTCTGAGCCGCGCTCTGTGCGTACCCTGTTGTGGGGACCATGCATGCCGCGAGAAACACGACGACCAACAAACCTTCTCTCAACGCACGTTTGCGCATCCTGCTGACAGCAGAAACGTACCTTGTTTGCCATGCGGTGTACATAGATCCCAACCCTCCATGATTTCTGCCTTCAATTCCAGGTGCTAAACCCGCCGGGTCAAAAGGAGAGCTTCAGCGACATTTGTATCTGGCGCGCGCTCCCAATCGTGTGCTGCACATAGCCGACGTCGTTCGGCGGACTATAAAAATCAGCGAGCGTCTGCTCGGCGGCGGGGGTCGGGTTATAACTGCTGTTCTGTGTGGTTTGGGCGTTCGGAACATCGAAGCTGGCTGTGTTGGTCAGGTTGAACACGTCGAATGTGTAGCGCAAGGCATAACGATCCCCCGCCTTGATCTCCTTGATAAGGGATATATCGGCGCGTTTCTGCGCTGACTGGCGGAAGATATTGCGTTGACCCTGGGGAAACGTGGTTTCGTAAATGTCGCCGAGAGGAGCGTCGAAACTGGGCCCCGGTACACCGCTTGCCGTGGCGTTGGCGCCGGATAGTAACGGCACGGTGAAGCACGAGGACTTAAGCGCAGGCAAGCCAAACGCGCCCGATTGCCCGGTATGGGCAGACTTGGGCGTGCATCCGGCGGCCAAAGGAACCACTGCGTTGGTGATGCCGTTGTAGGTGCTGAAATAGATGCTGCCGGAAGCTCCGGAAAAGTCGACGACGCTGTAAGGTTGCCCGCTTTGTGCGATGACAATCCCGCTGATAGACCACCCTCCCGTGAACTTGCCGGGAAGAGTCGATTCAGAAAATGGCGAAGGGAATTGGTAGTTGAAGTTAACGTTGAGTACGTGCGTACGGTCAAAATCCGCGGAAGCATACCCGCTGCGAAGATCAAGTGCGTTGCCCCCTGTATAGAAGAGGCCAAGATTGCTCTGTTCATCCAGCGCGTGCGAGTAAGTGTAAGACCCGCCAACGACCAGGCCGTGGGTCAGACGCTGCTCCACATGGGCCTGCAGCGCGTTGTATGCCGCGATGCCGGCGGCCTTATACGTCAGGGATTCGGACGCGTAACCGAGATACGGCACGCGCAGATCGACGTTGCCCCCTTCGTAGTTGGCAAGATACACAGACGATGCTTGCCCTGCCAAAGCCGGCAGGTGCGCTGGGGAACAGTCGTAGTAGCAATAATCATTTCCGGCCGTCTGTACGGAGTAGCCGTAGGAGTAGTACTGCCCGTTGATGGGGTGGCCGGGGGTCGCGATCTGGGCCTGGTTCAGTGGGACGGGCACTACCTGGTGGCGGCCAAGGTTGCCGATATAGCCGACCTGCACCACCAGGTTGTTGCGCGGCTGCCACTGGAAGTCCAGCATGTAGTTGATGGTATAGGGCAGCTTGTTGCCCTGGGCATAGGTGGTAATGGTGGTCATCTGCCCGCCGTTCGTGATCTGGTCGGGGGTCTGTAGATAGTTGGTCAGATCCGCCGCTTTGCCGGTTGGCTGCTTGACGGAAGTCCCGCTGCCATAGGGTGTGGACAGGCTGTAGGTTCCGGCGCAGGTCGCGCCTGGAGTATCCACCGGGTCGCTCCCGCCATTGGGATTGCATTGCACGGCGTTGACGAAAGGAGGCGACTGCGCGACGCCGAATGGGCCGCCTGTGACCTGTCCGATGGAATAACCAGGCGAGAAGAAAGCAAAATTTTCTCCGCGATCGTAATAAATTCCAGTGCCGGCGCGAACCACCAGTTTGTCGTGGAACATCTTCGGCTGCCAGGCAGCGCCGATTCGCGGACCGAAGCCCCATTGACGCCCGGTGAGGGTTGTTTTGCTTGCGCCCGGGGTAGCTTGCTTGTTATTTCCGGCGATCACGATCCCGTTGCCGGGATAGCAGTCGGCCGGATTGTCATCTCCATTGGTCAAACAGGCGGGATTGAAGCTGTAGGTGCTGGGGTTGAAGTTGAAAATGTTGCCGTTCTTTTCCGTCAGACCGGCGTCCCAGTCGTAGCGCACTCCTGCCGTCAAGGAGAGGTTAGAGGACACCTGCAACTTGTCCTGGACATACGCTCCCACCTGGTTGGCACGATAGTAGCGGTTCGCGTTCCCCACCAGAAAGGTAGTGGTGGTGAAGCTGGCGTTCTGCGCGGCAATGTTGCCTTGTGCGAAGTTGCCAAAATCCTGCGTAGAAATCTGGCCCGTCCCCGTGCGCCTGTCGCGAATGTTGAGTTGCGTGTAGCTATAGTTGCCGCCCATGGAAAGGCTGTGCTTGCCCAGTAGCCAGAGAGCATTACCTGAGGGCATCACGCGATTCTGGAACATACCTGTATTCGACCCCGGACTGAACGCGTTCGGGCCGATGTTGAGCGATTGCGACCCCAGGCCGTCCGGCGTGGCGTTGCCAAGAACATTGATGATGCTTACGCCGGGAAAGTATGACGACCCAAAGGCGTTGATCCCAGCGTCTTGTGCGGTGAAAAGCTGATCGTTATTCGCATAAGCCTTCATGCGGTCGAAGCCCAAAGTCTGAATGGTCGTCAGGTTGCTTTTGAGAATGTAGGTATTAGAAATGGAGAACACATGGGAGCCGGAGTCGACATGAACATCAAACCCCGGGACGTTGGAATAACCGTAAGGCGCGATGGTGGGATCGTGCTGGTAATAGTACTTGGCCGCCAGCGTGTCCTTGGTGGATGCGTTGTAATCAAGGTCCGCGACTGCCTGGTCGGCGGTGAAGTACGCTGTGCCGGGTATGGACGCGTTGTCCGGATGGGCATAGGACGGCGTTCCGGTTGCACCAGGAATCAAATACTGGCCATTGGGCAGCTTGTAGTTAAACAGGAAGGACGCCACCGGGCTGATTTGCGCCGCGGTCACGTCGCCGTTGCCGAAATTGGCGTTAGCCAGGGCAGCGAGTCCATCATTGCTGCGCGTGGCCGCTGTGTTGTCGAGCCCCACAGGAACGTCCAGCCGGGAAATACCAATCTCCTGATCGGAAACATGGATGTGCTGGTAGCCGGCGAAGAAGAACAGTTTGTCCTTCAGGATGGGACCGCCCGCCGTGAACCCTGCCGTGTAACGATGCAATTGGGGCACCTTCTCATTTGCGGGGATGTTGGAATCGTTTTTGAAAAAGAAGGGGGCAGCGTTCAGCCAGTCGGTGCCCCGGTGTAGGTACCCGCTGCCGTGATACTCATTGGTGCCCGATGCGGTACTGATGTCGATGTGCGCACCCGAGGTGGAACCCTGCTGCGCGTCATACATCGAGGCGTTGACCCTGACCTCCTGGATGGTCTCGGGCGCGGGGCTCGGAAGCGCGTTGCCTACCGACAGATAAATGGAAGCGCTGCTCTGCTCGATGCCGCCCGCGCTCGCATTGCCTACCCCGGTGCCATTCACTACCCGGGCGCTCCCCGACTGGCTCGTAGACTTTCCGTTGAACAGGTTGCTGGCATCCACGCCGTTGAGTAAGAAGCTGTTGCTGGTGTCGCGTTGGCCGTTGGCCCAGATGGGAGCATTGCCGAGACCGGAGTTTGCACCCGTTCCGCCGGGCAACTCGGCATTGACACCGGGAGTAAGAATAGCCAGTCCGGTAAAGCTGCCGGTGGGCAAAGGAACGGCTTCTATCTGGGCTCTGTCCAGAATGTAACCGTTCGTCGGATCGACCGCATTGAGCAAGGGGTTCACGTCGACGATGACGGAATCGGCCACGGCGCCAAGAGCAAGATGCCCCGGCAAGGTTACCGTGCGGTCCGCCTGGACAAGAATTCCCGGAACCTGCTCGACAGAAAAGCCTTCGCGCGTAAAGGTGATCGTATAGGTGCCAATCGGCAGATCGACCAGTGAGTAAGTGCCCTCTAGATTACTCTTTGCTGTACGGACCAGCTTGGTATCGTTGGACACGGCTTTCACGTCCACGCCAGGCACAGCGCTACCAGAGGGGTCGACGATGGTGCCGGTGATTCCCCCCAGTGTCTGTTGTGCTTGCAAGCCCGTTCGTCGCAAGGATAACGAGGATCGCAAAGGCCAGGAAGGTGGTGATTCGGCGCAGGCAGCTCACGGTAATACCTCCAGAGAAGAGATATGCGGGAGCGCCACAATGCGATAGAGACACGCGTCGCATGCAGCCCAGAGGCCGTCAAATGGAATTATGGTGGAACAGCTTTCCGTTACTGCAATTGGGTGCGTCTAAAAAACCTTAAAACAGCCCACAATTCCCGGGATGGAGTTCTGGGTCCGATGGCCGATACATCATCAGGCCGTGCTACGAGAACACTTGTGGATCGACTCGATTGCGGAAATACAGCAATTTGCGTTCCACCGAAGAGTTGTGTTCGAAGCCGCTATGGAACTAGGGCGTGTAAGGAAGCCCTTGAATTGTCTTACGTTGTGAAGAGATTAACCGAAAAAAGATCTATGTCAAACAGATTTGTTATTTTGCATTTTTGTGTGGCCAACGGGGATACGGGGATTTCGTCGTCAGACGGGAAGAAAGACGGGAGGTTCGGGCCGTGGGGTACGGTCACAGCGAACGAAATCAGAGGCGCACACCTCAGGGCCTGAAGGCCGGTATCTCGCCGGGCTTATGCACGGGCGAAAGCCCGTACCTACCAGCCCGTACCTACTCTTCGTACCTGCGGGGCGGGCCCGACACCCACGTGTGGCGAGATAAAAGGGCAGCACTGCTATCCCCGGACCAGACAATCGAGCACTCACCGTGCCCCAGTGATACCGAGGAATTTTCCGACGCCACGGGACGACGCTCCCAATGCATGTTTAACCTTGACCAAAGATCGATCCAGAGCGTTTCCCGTTGCGTCTCCAGCAGTCGAGATGGCTGTGTCCGTGTTTTGGTTGCTGACAACAAGCGCATCGATGGTTGAGTCGCCAGCCGCAATCGTCGACTGTGCCGGCCGTTTCGCAGGATTAACCCAGGCGATATCAGATTGAGAAAGGTTCTCAAGTCTATTGACCGCAGCAGGTTGAAAATCCGTACGCGCCATCTTGGTGGTTAGCGGCCATCGCGAAGACGAAATCCAAATGGCTCCGTTCATGGGCATGCCGGTTTCACCCAGGTTCACAATCCGGCTAACCGCAAGCGGGGTCATCTTCTCGCAGAGGTCACCTCCGCACCCACGGCGGCAGAGTTCCTCGTTCAGGAATGAGGCGTGTTTTCCCGCAGAGATCCAAACAATGGCGCCGTGATCTTCGGCGTGGAGAGTAGACGCTCTTGCTATCTGGCTTGCATCGCACAAGGTATCTTCGTGTGCAGCTGCGTACCAATAAGCCGCCTTCGATTTCGTCTCGCTGGCTCGTATCAAAACAGAAACGTGTTCTGTGTCCAGCGCGTGGCCCAAACGTCCACAGTCTTTTTTCCAAAGATGGTAGTAGTGGATCTCGATCATGGGCTCCATGGCACCCTGGGACTTGCCCGGAAAGACCTGGCCATAGATCGTCGCGTCCTCTGCCCGCACTGTGGGGTTTTGGCTGTCGGGGGTGAATGCAGCCGGCACATCGGAGCAGTCTGTTTGGCTGACCATGAACAATGGTTTGTATTGTTCCAGGAGGGCTTGTTCAAAGTCGTCGCTCAAGCCGTCGTGGTCAGAATCAATGGATGTACCCTGGCCTGTATATTGCGAGGCTAAGGGTTGGGCGCTTAACTGTGCTCCCAGCATGATCAACAAAATAGCAGTCGAGCACAGTAGTTTCTGCATATCAAATGGTACTCCCTGCAGGCGAGGCATCTTTGCGCTTCGATAGTCAACGGAGGCCGCCTGTGACACTTTCAAAATGGATCTAAGGGTCGCGCAAGCTCCGTCTATAGCCCGCCCCACCACCGATATGGTCAGCCATGCCCCGCTTTCCGCCCCGGATGGGATCCCCACGGTCTCCACAGACCCAGCACAGCGTCCCACCGACTTAGCGCCATAGTCCGTATGGTGCACATGGTGCGGTTGCGACGAAGGCCGGGTGCCCCATTCAAGCCCTCGTTTGGCTTGAGTGGGCATGGGTCCCGCTACCACCATTCCAGCACCCGGCTGTGTGGGATAATCCCTAGCGTAGTGGAGAGTTCCCCGGTTCGAACAAAGGATGCAACGCAGGTGGGGTTTCCCCGTGCCCTATGGCTGGGGATTCTCGCCGTCGCCTTGGTTGGGGTCGGTTTCCTGGTCTACCGAAGACAGCGGCTCTCCATCGACCCCGCCCAGATTACACTGCCGGCCGACGGCGCAGAGCACAGCGCAGTCCGTATCCGTGTACCCCAGTTCCCATTCACGGGTACTGTGACGGAAGCCGGTAGTCCGAAAATTCGCCTGCTTGCATCCCAGCGCGGCATCCTCGAAGGCATGTTACTTGCCCCGATAAATCCAGGGCACAGCGAACTGAAGTTGGTCTGGCGGCACCTCACCACCCATGTACCGGTAACCTTCGTCTTCGATCCCAGGACAGCTACTCAGATGGAACCCCCGACTTCCTTCGCCTCCACACTGCCCAGGACCGCCAGGCCTTCCGCGACTGGTTCACTTCCATCGCGGAAGCCCAGGCGGACGACCCAAGCTTACCCGCCGAGATCGACGATTGCGCCGCGCTGCTCCGCTTTGCTTACCGAGAAGCCCTGCTTGCCCACGACGCAACCTGGCTTCGCAGCCATCCTACGGAAGCCCCTCATCCCTCGATCGGCAATACGCTTACCCCCAAACTCCGCTGGGCGCGAACCTCTTTCCGCGTCCGCCCCGGCCCATTCAGCGTTGAGGACCTGGGCAACGGCAGCTTCGCCCAGTTCGCAGACGCGCGTACGCTCATGGAACGGAACACCTACCTCGTCGGACGCGACCTTCGCCAGGCCCGGCCGGGTGACCTTATTTTTTATCGCCAGTTAGACCAGAACTCACCGTATGATGTCCCCGGCGCTACCCCTTACCATTCCCCATTTCACTCCATGATTTTCTGTGGGGAGAAGGGGGTCGTCTATCACACTGGGCCCATTCACAAAGGCAAAGGCGAGATGCGCCGCCTGTTGCTGAGCGATTTGTTACACCATCCGGATGTCCGCTGGCGGCCGCTTCCGGAAAATGAGAATTTCCTCGGGAGTCTATCGTTGGAATATTCTGCGCGAAGGGGATTGAAGGCCGGGCTCCTGCTGCTTTTGGCGCTGTTTTTTCCTTTCCGGCTGCTGGCCGCGCGGCCCGTCTCTTTCAACCTCAGCACCAATCGCAGCTTCGCTCCTACTGAGAAGCCGACCATCCATCTGTATGCGCAGAATGTCGATGAGCTGGAGTTCCGCATCTACCGGGTGCCCCACCCGGAAACTTTCCTCGCCGGTTTGCCCGACCTGCACAGCTTCGATAATGGGACCCCCTTCGGTCCAAAAGAGCGAATCGACGAGAGAACCTGGCTGGAGAAGTTTCACGACTGGAAGCATCATCTCTGGTTCCTGATCCGCCAATTTTTCCGTAGTCAGTTCACCGAGGAAAACCGCGATCGTTTACGTGCCCATCAGGCCAATCTGGCCCGCCGCAGCCGCATCGTTGGCGTGGCCCAGTTCGCCCAGATTCCCTTGCTGAACGATCACCAGTTGGTCGCGCGCTGGCGTCAGGAACTGCCCCCCACCTACGTCTCCGATTCGCAGGAACTGCCGATCGACCCGCTGTCCTCCGGCCTCTACCTGGTGGAGGCCACCGATGGCCATTTCAAGGCCTACACGTTGCTGATGGTCAGCCGAATGGCCATGATCACGCGTACGGGCGGTGGCAGCGTACTGGCCTATGTGGTCGACCGGGTTTCCGGCGCGGGCCTAGCCGGCGTGCAAGTGAGCGCGGGTTTCGCAAAGAACAGAAAGCCACCGGCACGACCGATGCCGACGGGCTTGCGCCGCTTGAAGATGACGGCGCCGAAGCCGCAGCCGGACAACTTCTGGGTGCTGGCCACACACGGGGACGATGTGGCGGCGGTCACGCCCAGGGGGATATGCTCTGAGCGGTTGGCAGGGAGGCCGGTGGTCCTCTTACGTCTACACGGACCGGCCGGTCTACCGCCCCGGCCACGTGGTGCATTGGAAAGGGATTCTGCGCGCCCGGGTGGAGAATCACCTGGAACTACCCAAACTCTCGACGATTCACGTCACCATCGCCGACCAGGATGACCACGCCCTGCTTGATAAGGACATGCCGCTCTCCGCCGCTGGTAATGTGACCGGCGATCTTACCCTGCCGGCGACCGCGACCCTGGGCTACTACACCATCCGGCTGAGGAACGGGCCGGCTTCCGACGATCCGGACGCAGACGCGGGCAACGGCAGTTCCGCGTGGAGGACTACCGCAAACCGGAGTACCAGGTGCGCGTGAGCCCCGCCAAAGCGCGGTTGCTGCAGGGCGAAACCATGCCGGTGATGATCGATCCAGGTACTTCTTCGGCGAGCCGGTCTCCAATGCCAAGGTAAAGTACCGCGTGTACCACTCCCCCCACTATTGGTGGGATGAAGACGGTGGCGGCGATGAAGGTGCGGGCATGGGCGCCGATGCTGACGCCGGGGACGATGCTTCTCTGGGCTACGATGCTGCGCAGCAATCGGAACAGACGGGCAAGCTCGACGCCAACGGCAAGCTGACCATCAACGTGCCCACGCAGTACGTTGCCAACCTGAAGCGGCCGACGGATCAGGACTACACCGTGGAGGCTGCGGTAACCGATCAGGCGAACCGCGAGATCACGGGGCGCGGACGCTTTCTGGCTACCCGCGGCAGCTTCCGCATCCATGTCGAGCCGGTGAGCTATGCGATCCGCGTGGGCGACAGCGCGCTCTTTAACGTAACTGCGGTGGACTACGATAATCAACCCGTACAAACCCAGGTACACCTGCAACTGGTTACCCATAAATATGCCAATGGCAAGACGCAAACGATTCCCGGGGCAAGCCACCGATGTGACCACGGATGCGAATGGCCGCGCGCAAGGCAGGATAGCAGTCTCGGCAGCGGGCAGCGCGGAGGTGGAGGCCACCGCTACGACTCCCGAGAGCAGGGTGGTCTACGACTCCAGCTATCTATGGGTGATGGGCGGCAATGAGGAAGGGTGGGGAGGCGAGTCGCGCTCGGTGCAGATTATCGCCGACAAGAAGAGCTATGCCCTGGGAGACACGGCCCACCTCAGCATCCTCTCCAACGTGGACAGCTTCCACCCCCTGGTGATCGCCACCGGGTATTCGATCGAGTTTCAGAAGGTGATCTTCTCTCCTGGAAAGTCGCTGACGTTTGATCTGCCCATCACGGCCGATGCGCAGCCCAACCTGGAACTCACGGCCGCCTTCATCCGCAACGATCAGCTCTACCAGGCCAATCTCAGCATCAAGGTGCCTCCAGTACAGCAGCAGTTACAAATGGACATCACCCCGGACAAGCAGGTATTTCAGCCGCAGCAGACTGCCGGGTACGACGTATTTGCCCGCGACTGGCAGGGCAAGCCAGTGAGCGCGGACTTCAGCTTTGGCGTGGTCGACGAGGCGATCTACTCCCTCTACCCGGATACCAGCGGCGACATGGTGCAAGAAGCTCTACCCCGACCGCTACGTCTTCGCCGCGGTCGACTCGTCGTTGCAGTACTACTTCAGCGGCAAGGCAGGTCTCAAGTCTCCGCTGCTGGCGCAGCGGGCATCGCGCTACCGGCCGCAGCTTGCCCAGGTAAAGCCGGGCAACGATGTGGTGCAGCCGCGGGTGCGCAAGGCCTTTCCAGACACGGCCTATTGGTCGCCGTCGATCCACACCGACGCCGCCGGCCATGCCCACGTCACGCTTACCTTTCCCGATTCGCTCACCACCTGGCGGACCACGGTACACGCCATCACGCTCGACTCCAGGGCGGGCTCCGCCATCAACCGGGTGCTGGTGCGCAAGAACATCATCGTGCGCATGGGCACGCCTCGCTTCCTGCGCCAGGGGGATGAGGTCACCATCCCGGTGATCGTGCACAACTACCTCGATCAGGCCAAGCAGGTGCAGTTGTCGCTCGACATCAACGGGCTCGACCCGGTGAGCGGAGCTGCCGCAATCAGTCAACGTGCCCAGCAAAGGCGAAGGCACTGCGCTGTGGCGGGTGAAGGCATCGCGCATCGGCACCGCCCGTCTGCTGGCCAAAGCGCTCACCAATGAAGAATCCGATGCCCTCGAGCTCACTTTCCCGGTCGAGCCGATCGGCGTTCCGCGCACCATCAACTAATTCCGGCGTGATCACGGAGAGCTCGGCCACGCAACGCCACCATCAACTTTCCCGCTAACACCGATGCCGCCGCGCACACGCTGCATCTGGAGATTGCTCCGTCGATTGCCGGCAGTCTCTTCTCCGCGCTCAGCTATCTCAGCACCTATCCCTACGGCTGCACCGAGCAGACCATGTCCAGCTTCCTGCCCAACCTGGTGGTCGCCGATACGCTGAAGAAGCTCAACCTCTCTGGCTTGATCAGCCCGGCGGATCTGCAGGCTAAGATCAACGCCGGCCTGGATCGACTGAACGATCTGCGACACGATGACGGCGGCTGGGGCTGGTGGAAGGAGGACCAGACCCGCGTCTTCATGACGGCCTATGTCGTCTCCGGCCTGGCCCAGGCAAGGCTGCCGGCTATGACAAGGCCGCCGCCAACCTCCCCGGCGGGGTGCGCTATCTGCGAACAGCAGCTGGCGCAGCATCCGCGGATGATTCCCGGTCTTCGCGCCTATGTGACTTATGCCCTCAGCCTGGGCGGCTGCGAAGAACCTGGGTCCCTCGATCGAAAGCCTGTGGTCGCGGCGCAGCGATCTTTCCGCGGAAGGGCTGGCCCTCACCGGCATGGCCATGCTGCGCACCGGCGACAACCGCGCGCCGCAGATCGCACAATTGTTGGAAAGCAAGGCCCAGCGCACCGGCACGCTGGTCTCCTGGCCATCCAGCTATAGCCCGCTGCTCGATCTGAACGATGACAATAGCGCCGAGAGCACTGCCTTCGCCTTACGCTTCCTCACCCACGCCGATGCCACCAGCCCGCTGCTGGAAGGGGCGGCGCAGTGGCTGGTGCTCAATCGCAACGGGGGATACTGGTGGAGCTCCACGGAACAAACAGCCATGGTGCTCTTTGGCCTGGTCGACTATCTTGCCGCTTCCCAGGAGCTGAACGCGGACTACGATGCAGACGTGCTGCTGAACGGCAGCTCCATCAGCCAAGCGGCATTTCACCGCGGCTGATGCGGCATCCGGCACAGACCTTTCCATGGATATCGGCTCCCGGCCAGTTGCAGCCTGGAAACAATGTGGTCCAGATAACCAAGCATGGGAACGGCCGCGCCTACTGGTCAGTGCAGGGCAAGTACTACTCCACCGAGCAGAAGTTTTATCAGCAGGGAACGCTGTCGCTTAACCTCACTCGTGACTACTTCAAGCTGACGCCCACCAATAAAGATGGACAAATCGTTTACCGGCTCGACCCGCTCAATGGTCCGGTGATGCCGGGAGATACGCTCGCCGTGCATCTGGCCGTGAACGGCTCTCCGGCGAAATATCTGCTGATCGAAGACCCCATTCCAGCGGGCACGGAGTTCGTTCAGCAGGAGGATAGTTACAAGATCCTGGATCAGCCGGCTGCGTGGCAGTACTGGTACACGCGGCGCGAGTTCTACGATGACCGCGCGCCATCTTCGCTACCGAGTCAAGCGGTCGCCACGAATCTTTCTATCTGCTCAAGGTGGTGAATCCGGGAAGCTTTGCCATCAGCCCGGCCAACGTGCAGCCCATGTACCAGCCGGGGATTCAGGCGACCAGCGATATGTTGCATCTGCAGGTGACCGCACCGGCTGGAGGAGACGAAATGATGCAGGCATTCCGAGGCGCCTTCGGCAGGATCAAGGGACGTCTCTTCCTCAGCCAATGGGTAGGGAATTTCCTGCTGATGCTGCTGGCGGCCGGCTGGCTGCAGATTCCCGACTCGCACAGCTGGCAGTTTGTGTTCTCCGTGCTCTCCGGCGGTGTTGCTGGTAGTGGGGTTTCTCGTGGCTGTACACGGCCACATTCCGTCATCTGCGCCTTTGCGCCGTGCGGCCCTCGATGGCTGAGCTGGGTTCTTCTGTTGGCAGGTTTATCGTGCTGTGGTGGCTGCTGTTGATGCCGATTGCCGCCGGCCGGGCACAGAAGGTCTTTATGCCGGCTATCTGGAATTCACAGTCGCCGCCGTGGCTGCGGCATCATCTCGGCTATTCAGCCTGGTTGCATGGCAGGAACATATCTATGACTGTGTGCAATGGTTGTGGGCGGGCTGCTGCTTCCCACTAGCGATGGACGCTCTGCGCCTGCGGAATACCAACGGGCTGTTTCCGGCATGCGTCAGCTCGTACGGCACTGGCTCTACTGGCTAGCAGTGCTGGTCTGCGGTTTTGGGGGTGCGATGCATCACCTGGGCGCTAGCCGGCTGGACACCCGGATGCCGGCCTGGTGGGGCAAACGTTCAGTCTCATAGCCCGGCTGGGCGTTGCCTACACCATCGACATCCTGCTCTGGTGCTTCCTGCTGGCGCTTGCTGGCTGGTTTCTCGACACGTGGCAGACCCCGAATCCCAAACCGGCAAGTGCCGCATGAGGGCAGGAAGATATATCTGGAGCGCGGTGTTGATCAGCGGATCTTTTGCCTCTTTCGTGCAGGGGCAGGTGAATCCGGTAGCCGGCAATCCAGCTGCTATCCAGGAGGGCGCTTCATTGTTTCGTGCGAACTGCTCGCCGTGTCATGGGCTGAATGCGCAAGGTGGTGGGCGAGGACCGGACCTGACAGCCGGGCGCTGGGTTCATGGATCGACCGATGCCGACATCTTCCGCACCATCACTCGAGGAGTACCCGGAACCGAGATGCCGGCAAACGGATTTGAAGATTCGGAGACCTGGGCTATCCTGGCCTACCTTCGATCGTTGACCCCGGGCAAGAGCGAAACCGTCTCCGGCGACTCCGCTAAAGGGGAGAAGATTTTCTGGGGAACAGGGGGATGCTCGACCTGCCACATGGTGCAGGGGCGCGGCGGAGTGCTTGGCCCGGATCTGTCTCATGTTGGCGAGGCACGCTCCGTTCCGTACCTGGTCGACTCCATTCGCGAACCGAGTAAGGAACTCACGAGCGGCATGCTCGATCCGAACAATCACTATGGCCTTCCCCTGGTGTACGACACCGTCACGGTTGTGACCGCAGACGGACGCAAGATTGTCGGAATCGCCAAAAATGAAGACACCTTTTCCGTCCAATTGCTTGATACCAACCAGCAACTGCAATTGTTTCTCAAGAAGAACTTAAAAGAGGTAATCCACGAGCGCAGGTCTCTGATGCCGGCCTATTCCGAAACCATGCTGAAGCCGCCAGACCTCAATGACCTGGTGGCGTACCTGGCGGGTTTGCGCGACCAATGACGCACAGCCTGAAACAAATCGCATTGCCGTTGGCACTGCTTTTCGGTTTGAGCGCAGCCCTGCCGGCGCAAATCACGTACCAGCGCTTGCTCAACGCCGACCGGGAGCCGGAAAACTGGCTTACCTATTCCGGTCGATATGCGGGCTGGCGCTACAGCGCGCTCGACCAGATCAACACTTCCAATGCGTCGCGGCTTGCGATGCAATGGACATTTCAGGTTGCGGACCTTGGCCAGTTCGAGACCACTCCGCTGGTGGTGGACGGCGTGTTGTACGGGACAGGGCAGAATGACCGCGCCTTTGCGGTCGATGCACGCACCGGGCGGCCGATCTGGCGTTACCAACGCAATCTTCCGGATAAGCTGCAGCCCTGCTGTGGCACGGTGAACCGGGGCTTCGCGATCCTCGGCAACAAGTTGTTCATGGCCACACTCGACGGCCATGTCATCGCGTTGGATACGCGGACCGGCAACCTAGTTTGGGATGCAAAGTCCGCGGACTCGGCCGCAGCTTACACCTTCACCGCCGCACCCCTGATCGTGAAGAATCAGGTGATCGTCGGCATCTCTGGCGGCGAGTACGGTGTTCGAGGGTTTATTGATGCCTACGATGCGGACACCGGCCAACGGCGCTGGCGCTTTGAAACCGTGCCCGGCCCGGGCGAGCCGGGACATGAGACCTGGACCGGCGACTCCTGGAAGACCGGAGGCGCGCCCGGCGTGGATAACGGGTACGTATGATCCCGAGTTAAACCTGGTTTACTGGCCGACGGGAAATCCTTCTCCCAGCGATTACGGGGGCGAGCGAGCGGGCGACAATCTTTACAGCAACAGCATGCTCGCACTTGATCCCGACACAGGCAAGCTGAAATGGTATTTTCAATTCACTCCTCACGATTTGTATGACTACGATGCGACTCAGGTTCCGGTCTTAGTGAATGCAGACTGGGAAGGGCGGCCGCGTAAGTTGTTGGTGCAGGCGAACCGTAACGGTTTCCTTTATGTGCTGGACCGCACCGACGGCAAGTTTCTCAAGGCTACTGCCTTTGGCCAGGTGACCTGGGCCAAAGGAATTGGCACCGGACGGCAGGCCGATATTGAATCCGGACCTGAAACCAAATCCAACAGGGAATCGGGTATGCCCCGGCGCGCTCGGGCTCACCAACTGGTATTCGCCTTCTTACAGTCCAGACACCAGTCTTTTGTATGTTGCTACCTCGAACGAGTGCGATATCTTCACCAGCGCCCCCCAGCCTTATCGCGTGGGCCACGACTTTCTGGGAAGCGTCTATGTCCCGGATCCCGTGATACGACCTACCGGGGCGCTCAAAGCGCTCGATCCCATCACCGGGGCAGAGAAGTGGTCCTTCCCATATTTCAGCAATCCAAATGGCGGAGCGCTCTCCACCGCGGGGGGCGTGGTATTCGCCGGGGAATCCGATGGCAATTTCATAGCTCTCGATGCACGCACTGGCAAGGATCTTTGGAACGTGCAGCTGGGCGCGGCGATTTACTCCACCGCGATTACGTATCGGCTGGATGGAAGACAATACATAGTGATTCCGGCGGGGTCCGCGCTGTTTGCGTTTGCTGTTGGTCAGCCGTAGCGATTCATTTTGAGGGTAGTTTCCGTTTTTCCAGGAAAGGTCCGCGGAACTGCAGATCCCTCGCCTCCCCGGAATTTCCTGTCGAGAGCTGCGGCTTCGCTGTAGTTCTTAGCGAGAACCACATGCCGTTGACCGAAGCCGCATCTCTCAACAGGAAATCTGGGGAAGCCGAGGGATCTGCAGTCTTCCTCGTGGAAGACGGAACTCCTGACTAAACCCCGTCGCGGGGTTTGTTGCGGCGGACGAAGTCTGTGTCCTGCGTCGGCACGCCATCGCACTCAATGGCAATGGTGGTCACAGGATAGTCCGGCGCAGATTGCGGCAGCCCGGTGAACTTTGTCTGAAATTCATCCTGGGTGAACTTTACTTCACCTTTGGTCTTCACCAGGTGCGCCGATTTCACTTTTACCTTCAACCCGCTGATGGCGACATAGTCCCCGGGCCAAAAGTGGACGTGCATATAAAGCGTATTGCCGGTGCGGGTGAAACTGGCATAGTTGGAACGGCGGACCTGGCAGAGATCGGATTTATAGATGGTTTCACCGTTGGTGTCCATCCAGCGGCCGACTTCGGTCAATACCTTAACGGACTCTTCCGGCACGGAACCGTCCGGCTTGGGGCCGATGTTCAATAAATAATTGCCACCATCACGAGCGCATTGGATCAGGTTGCGAACAATGGTCCTGGAGGATTTCCAGTCTGTGTCCGCTCGCTGATAGCCCCAACTGTCGTTAAGTGTCATGCAGGATTCCCACGCACGTCCGCCGGTTTCGGCTACGATCTTTTGTTCCGGCGTGGCAAAGTCTCCTTCGAGCTTGTTGCGGTTGTTCACGATGATTTCCGGTTGTAACTGGAAGACCATGTCATTCATGCGGTTTGATTCCCAACCCTGGGCATCCAGGGGCCAGGAGACGTCATACCAGAGCACGTCGATCTTGCCATAATTCGTCAGCAGTTCGCGGATCAGCCCGTGAGTGTAGTCGACGAACCGGCGGCGGGCGGCTTCATCGTCTGCACAGCGGGCGCCGTCGGGGTGATGCCAGTCCATCAACGAGTAGTAAAAGCCGACGCGCAGGCCTTCCGCTCTGGCGGCTTCCACGTATTCGTGCACCAGGTCGCGGCCCGGGCCGCGCTTCGGGGCGCAATAAGTCGTGAGTTTGGTATCGAAATTGCAGAAGCCTTCGTGGTGCTTGGTAGTCATCACCATGTACTTCATGCCGGCTTGTTTGGCCAGGCGAGCCCAGGCGCGAGGGGAGTTCGGCGCCGGGCGAAAGGTGGCCGCGCGTTCCTGATAAGGGCCGATGGGAATAGCCTCTTCTTCCATCACCCACTCGTGGCGGGCGATGGTGCTGTAAACGCCGAAGTGGATGAACATCCCGAATTTCGCGGCGTGCCACCATTCCATGCGTTGGGCGCGTGTCTGTTCCTGCTGCGGGTTAGCGGCGGATTGCGCGGTGGCCAAGGCATGGGGAAGGCCCAGCATGGCGAGTGAGGCTCCAGTGGTTTTCAGCAGGTCGCGGCGAGTCAGGTTTTTATCCATGAGGTTTTCCCAAGGTTCTCCCAGAGCAAACAGCTTAAATGGATTTTCATGGATTTGCCCGGAGACAGCAGGTAAGGGGCGCTCGAAGGGCCTTTACCGGGGAGGATCCCAGGTCTCAACTGCGGGACCTGGGATCCTCCCCGGTGATTCGTTACTTTACGAAGAGTTTCAGGCTTTCAAGGTAGCCTTGCTCTCTCCATTTTGGACAGGTGTAGACCCTACCTTCGTCGATCAAAACGTCGATCGAGTTGAACCAGGCAATTTCGCCCTGGAGTTTGTCGTGATGAGCCTGCATCAGCTCATTAAGTTCATGGATCGTGACACCTTCGGGATGCTGCCGCATGAGGCTAAAAACCAACTCGATGGCACGATCCTGCTCGGGGAATTTTCTACTGTACGACACGATTGCAGCTTTTTGCCTCCGTTTTTTCTTGCAATACTTGCGATGGGGGACACGTGGCCTGAAGCTCTTTCCGGGAAATCGTAGGCGGCGAGTAGACGGCTCGATGAAGCTGACCGTCGGATTTCGAACAGCTGACTACAAGGCAGTAAATCAAGTATTGCCAGTTTGATGTCCCCGTTCCGCGACCCGGAATGGCAGCTTCACATTCCGCAGACGAGGTACACCATAAACGTTCTCACGCACCTCTATTGCACTTCAACCTGGGGGCCCGGGTGGGGTCGCAGGAACCATTGACCGCTGGCCCGTTACTTTCCGCTCCCCAGGAAAAAGGAACAGCGCAAACGGTGTCGCAGCGGAGCAGGCTTAGTCCCTGCAAGACGTATATTGTCACAGAAAGTGAAGCTTGAGCAAGAGAAGTCTTACCTCATTGACGGCTACATTTCCGCAAATAGTCCTTGACTTGTGATCCATTTCCCGTGTTGGCAATCAGGCCCGGCGATGGAGGGGAATGAGGAGGGAGCTTGGATGGGGGACATCGGGTGTGGGATGGCGGCCTTCGTGGATGTGCTTGACTCCCAGATCTTTGCGGCGCCAGTCGGCAGGCAGATCCTGGGTCAGTGGTGGTGGCAAACGGTGCTTCGGAAGTAACTACCGGGCACAGAAAAGCTGATACGGAATATGACCGGCTCTCACTATGCGTATCAGCAGCGGTTAGCCAATCCGTGACCCAGAGGATGCAATGGCGCTCGATAGAAGTCTGCCCGGAATTCAATCGCTTCGGCACGTCGTGGTTCTGATGATGGAGAACCGATCCTTCGATCACATGCTGGGCGCGCTTAAGGCGACTCATCCCAACATAGACGGGCTTACCGGCACCGAATCAAACCCCGATACCAGCGGAGCTCAGGTTCGCGTTCAACCTCTGGCCGAGTATCAGAGCCAACTTGATCCCGATCCCAACCACCACTTTGCCGCGGTAAATCTTCAGATCTTTAACAGCACCCAGCACGGTCCCCCTTTGCCCGCTACCATGCAGGGCTTTATCGCCAGCTACTTTAACCAGCAGCAGAACACGGCGCATTCGCACGACATTCTCTACTACTTCACGCCGGACAAACTGCCCGTCCTCACCACGCTTGCCAAGCAGTATGCCGTGTTCAATCGATGGTTTGCCTCGATCCCTGGTCCCACCATATGCAACCGTGCGTTCGCTCACTACGGCACGTCCTTCGGGCAAGTCAGCATGGACCTGTTCTACGAGGGAAAGCCGTTCCAGTCTATCTACACGCGCCTGCTGATCGCGGGCCACACCTGCAAGCTCTTCTACTATGACGAGGCCAGTTCCACCATGGAGGTAGTCAACCTCCTGCAAAATCAGCCTGCTATCTTTGGCACCTTTCCCGACTTCCTCACTGCGTGCAAGCAAAATGCACTTCCAGACTACTGCTTTATCGAACCCAACTATACCGACCATCCCGCACCCGACGGCGACGGCGAGGCCATTGCCTGCGATCAGCATCCGGATCACGATGTCCGCGCGGGTGAGCAGTTCATCGCCCAGGTTTACAATGCGATCCGTTCCAATCCGAACCTCTGGCCGAACACCGCGCTGCTACTGCTCTATGACGAACATGGAGGCATCTACGACCACGTTCCACCTCCATCGTGCGCGCCGGACACACCGTTCATTGCCCAGCCCGCCGATACCGGCACACTCGATTCATTTTCCTTCGATCGTCTGGGAATCAGGGTGCCCGCTATCCTCATCTCACCCTGGGTCGCCGCCGGCTCGGTGATCAACGATACGTTCGACCACGCAGCTATTCCTGCCACGGTCACTGAGTTCTTTCAGCTTCCCGACGTTCCGCGGTCGCAACGCGAACTCCATGCCAATACCTTTCTCGGCAATCTCACGCTCAAATCGATGCGCGCCGACGATGAGTGTCCCAGCTTCGTGATACAGCCGCAGAACCCATAGCAGGAGGTATATTGTGGATCCAATTCCCGTTCCCGCGCCGCCCCGCTCTGCTTACAACGAAAACCGCCGCGTTTCTGATTTACTCTTCAGCCAGCTGAAGCACTTTCAGCACGTAGAGCGTAAGCATGGGGCTTTGGAAATCCCTGCTGCGCTCTCCCGCGACATCCACACCGAAGGCGGAGCCGCTCGCTACATCGCGGCAGTCACCAGGGCGCTTCGCGGCACGGTGTCCCCGCAGCCTGCTGAACTCGCCGCCGCCGCGCCACCCCGGCCTGCAAAGAAACCACGCAAGACCGTTGCCGTCACTGCCGCGAGCACTCCCGCTCCAGCGAAAAAGTCAGCGGCAAAGAAAGCTGTGGCCAAGCGCCGGACCGCACGCAAGACGCTGGGGAAGAAATGAAGAGGCGCGCGTTCGCATTGCTGGCCTCAATCCTCGTGGTTCATGCCGCGCTGGCGGAGAGCTGTGATCAGATCGGTCACAAGCCCGGCGACGAGGGCCGCGTCCAGGCCGAATTCTGCCGCGAGTGGCTGGAGCTGCATCCCTGCAGGCAGCAGCTTGTCCAACCCTGTTCAACTTTCACTCTGGGACATTTGAGCGGAATCGGCCAAACCTTGGTGGTCGGTCAACCCCTGCACATCGCGCTCGGCAGTCTCGCTCCGCAGAACGGCTTTGCGGCCGGTCTTGCGTTGGTGCAACACAAGGACTTCAAGAACGAATGGCGTCTTGTTTCCAACACCGACGCTGTGGCCACGCCCAACGGCTCGTGGCGTGCTGGTTCCTATCTCACGACTTACAAGCTGCCGCAGTCGCATGATGTGATCGGCGTAGTCATGGGCACGCCAACAGCCAAGCAACAGACGCCTACCGTCCAGATTGCGCCCGTATTTAATCTTTATGCGGAAGCTACTTCGCTCAACCTTGTCTACTTTTACGGTCTTGGCCCGAACACGTCCCCAGCGGGTCAGTCTGCGTTTGGGCTCACTGAGACCATTGCCGGCGCGAGTGCGATCCTCCCACTGAATCGCGGCGGTATCTCGTTCACTCTTGAGTTCAACGGTCGCGTGCCGCAACTTCGCGGCAATTTCAACCAGACGGTCCCGTCGATCGGCCAGCTGTACACTGAGGCGACGGCGCCGGGCCTCACTCGCCCCAGCACATTTCTGCAGCCGGGCGGAGGAATCCAGATACAGCCCAGCCTCTTCGCCGGCCGGCTCCGCCTGCACTACCTCGCTCATATCCAGGATTTTGCCAGCTTGAGTAGCACCCCTTACAGTTTCGTGCGCTGGACGACGGATATCGGTCATGAGTTCCCACTGGCGCGCAAGGTCTATCTCACGGCGGCCAACCCCCATAACGGCCCCGACTCCTGCGCCGGGGATTCGAGCACAGGGTGCCCTCACATCTCGACCACCACCAACAACGAGGGCTCCGTCAGCCTGCGCATCCTGCTGACCGGCTCTGCAGCGCGAGCGGGCAACGTTGTGCCGTTCTACTTCGATCCGACCACGGGTGGATCGAACGTGAACGGCGAGCCTATTTTGCCCAGCTATCCGGACTATCGTTTCCGCGCTCCTAACGTCGTTCTCCTCCGCGGCGCGGTGGAACACGCTCTTCCCAAGGTTCCTCTCGGCGCCTATTTCTCGGTTGACGCCGCGAAGTCTTCATTGACCCGCAGTGACATCGACTTCAGCAACCTCCGTCGCAGCTATTCAGTAGGGCTGACGGTGCACGCCGGCGGCCTCCCTGTGGTCTACCTGCTCTTCGCGTGGGGAGGCAACGAAGGGACGCACACGACGTTCAGCGTTAGCAACATCCTGCTTGGGGCGTCATCACGTCCTTCCCTTTTCTAAGGTTCAACCAAAGGCAGCGCGCTGCCATTCGTTATGTAATAGTGAGTGTTCCGTGTGTGCCCATGAGAGTTGCGGTGGCGACCTCATGACGTGCTGCGCGGTTTTCGGCCGCCAGTCTCGTCGAAAACTCCACCGCACTTCGGGCACTGGATAATGTGCGATGCCAGACGCAACAGCTCGTTGGGCTGGATCTTGTAGCCGCAGTGCGTGCAGGGAACTGAGAAGTCAAAATTAGGCTTCCCTTTGAATCGCGGCGTCATCCTCCCACCCGCCCATCTGCTGAACGCACAGGTTTGCGAATCATCAGGTGGGAGAGGCGCCCGAGAAACACCTCCGACGGCAGGTAGCGCCTGTGCTCATGACAAAGCGGACACTTGGCAGCGACGGGTTGCGACGGCATGGTCTCGACCGGCGCCGGGATATTTTCGCCGCAACCCTTGCAGTGCACCACTACGCTCTTCACGCTTTCCGGTCCGGAGAACATAAGGATCAGTATAGGCGAAGAAAAAGCGAAAATAATCCACAAGTTTGAAGTTCAGCCGTCCCTGCGGGACTTCTTGGGAAATTGAGATGTGTGGCGCCCTGAATTTGTTCCTGCAAGGCGGGCGCGATCTAAGGCGAGAGCGAAGGCGCTTAAACTTCGTAGATATCGACTGGTCCGGAGCGGCCGCGCAGGTTGACAGAGCCGAGAGCGCGGGCCTGAATTTCATCCTTGATGAGCTGATAGGTTGCGGCGCTGATGATGATCTGGTCAGGTTGCGCCACGCCGGATTCGAGCCTGGAAGCAGTGTTGACCACATCCCCAAGCACGGTAAACTCACGGCGCCTGGGGGAGCCGATGTCACCTACGAGAGCAGGTCCGCTGTTGATGGCGATCCGCATGCGCAATTCAGGCTGGTCGCGTTTGGCGTTGAACGCAGCGAGGGCGGCGCGCATATCGAGAGCCGCCCGGACGCAGCGCACCGCATGGTCTTCCTGCGGCAGGGCTGCGCCAAAAGTAGCCAGAATGGCGTCGCCAATGAATTTATCGAGCGTGCCTTCATGGGCGAAGATGACATCGATCATGGCTTCAAAGAATTGGTTCAGTAATTGTGCCACCTCGGGCGGAGTCATCTGCTCAGACATGGTGGTAAAGCCGACGATGTCGGCGAACAGGACGGAAATCTGCCGCTCCTGCGCGATCAGGCTGGTGTCTGTCTCGCTTTCTCCTTCCAGAATGCGCTCAATCACGCGGGGTGAATGATAGCGCTGCAGCCGTTCGCGTTGTCGCCTCTCTTCCATTAATCGCGCGGCCAGCCTGGCATGCTGGATAGCCACTGCGGCGTAATTGGACAGCGTAGTGAAGAGATTCAAGTCCCCGGCGCTGAACCTGCTGCTCTCTGGATTATCGACATACAGGATGCCGATCACCTCGGTGTCGTGCCAAAGCGGCGCACACATGCAGGAGCGGATGTCTTGCAGAAGAATGCTGTCAGACGCCTCGAATCGGGAATCAAGTTGTGCGTCTGAGGCGAGTAACGCCACGCGTTCCTTGAATACCGTTCCTGCAATGGTCCGGCTGATGGTGGCGCCATGGGCGGGCGAGCCGTCGCGGCAGCGAGCGACCTGGGGTACCAGTTCGCCGCTTGGCTCATCCATGAGCATGAGAAAGGCGCGATCCGCGTGGGTCATTTCAAATGTCAGCGCGATAATGCGATCCAGGATCTGGGAAAGAGATGTAGAGCGAACGAGTTCACAGCTCACATCAGCCAGCATGGCGACGAATCGATTGCCATCGATGTTACGCGCGTTCGCGTCGGTCCCCAGGGGACGGGGTGCGGCAAACCTGTCAATTGGCAGGGTGACGGTTGCATTAGTGAAGCTATGCATGCCCGAAAGCGCCACTTGTTCGGGAGCGGGCTCGCGTACTGTGAGTTGCACCTGGCCCAGCGACACAACATCGCCGTCCCGGAGTTCGGCGTGAGTGATGACTTCGCCATTCTTAAACGTACCTGCGCTGCTGCCCAGATCTTCGACAAAGCAACGGCCGTCCTTGACCTCAAAGCGTGCATGACGCCGGGAGGCGCTGGGATCCGCGATCACCAGGTTGCAAACTTGTGAGCGGCCTACCAGCGTATCGCCCTCGGGCAGGAGAAACATCTGGGCCTGGCTTCCGTCACTGTAGGTCAGCCTGAATATCGAAGATTGGGCCTGGCTCGCTCCCGCGGGTTGGGCGGCCGCCATCGCGGCTCGGACTTCAGGATGATCTCTTCTCCACTCGCGGAGCAGCCGGCTGACTTCCTCGGACTCCTTCGAACTCACGGGAACTCCTATGGCGCGCACGACTGATGCGCTTGCGACGGAGAAGTAAGTGCCGCCGGCGCCGAAAGTGCAAAATTCGGCAGGGTCAGTTTACATGCAGGCGGTTGCCCTCCCTGGCGCGGAGTCTCGTAGGCGGCTGATTCAATGCGCGAATTTTCCACTTATTGTCACGCCATTTCCACAGAAGTAATTTGCAGGAACCACTAGTATTTCCGCGGGCCGAGAGTAGTATTGCTTTCAACGGAAGAGTGATCTTCCAAAGGAGAGAGCGGAGTAACGGTCATCTCTGAGAATCGGCAACGAGACTCGGTCCGGGCAACCGGAAACGGATGGTAGAGAAAAGCTCTTGCAGTGAGTGTGGTCTGGGAAGAACGAGGAAGTCGCGGGCTTCGGCTCGTGGGCGCCGAGTGGTTCCCGACGGCAAGCATTGTGATCTGGTTGCCGAATCGGATCTTCGAAAATCGGATAGAGAGGGCGGTATCTCGCGAGAGATATCGCCCTCTCGCTTTTTTGTTTGCAGGGCAATCTTTGCCGTCGGGTTAGAACTGGGAAAAATCGGAACCAGTGTGCTGTTCGCGCATACGGCCGCGCATCGCGATCAAAGCACAGACAACTGGCGCTACCAGCGGGGTGATCATCTGGTCCATTGCATTCTGGCTGGTTCTCTTTCGTGGCTGCCGAAATTCGCAGGCCAGATCGTAAATATGCCGCGCCCGGTGATGGCGGCGGCGCTCTTCTTTAACGGCGCCCTCATGCTGGTTGCCGGCATGCAGATTATCGCCAGCCGTCCGATCACGCTCCGCGCCAGGTTGGTCATAGGATTTTCGATTCTGGCTGCTCTGACAGTGGCGGAGCGATACTTCCGACATCCAGGTGGCTTGCACTACGCGGGCAATCTGCAGACTCTGCCAGACGAGCGTCCGAAAAGGGAAATGGTCGAAGAGCAGAGCTTCGTCAGCGGACTCTCGGGCTATCTTTCCGGCTTGCACGCGGACCGCTTGGAACGCAGCGCCAAAGGGGAGCAGTGCGAGATTAAGCTTCTTTTCCGATTGTGAATCCCCGCACTGTAACGACCGAACGCCGTCGGCAATAGCGGACGGGTGCCCCAGCCTGTTCCGGCATGCCGTGGGGTCGCGCTTTTGAGACCTGGGATTCCCGATCGTTGATGGAAATCCGCGCAACCTCTCCCCTCGTTACCACCGAGCAATTGCTTCCGCCGCCACCGGCTGAATGTTCTGATTGACGTTGAAAAAGTTGCCGGGATCATACTTAGCCTTGACCTGCGCCAACCGCTGGTAATTATCACCATAGGTGGCACGAATACGATCTTCGCCTTCACCTTCCATCATGAAATTTACATAGGCACCCCCGGCTCCGTAGGGGTGAAGGGCCTGCCAGTAGTTTTTGGCCCAAGCGGTGATTTGATCGGCATTTGCCGGGTCAGGGTCTACCCCGACGATGACTTCGCTCCACGTCGCGTCACGATAATTCCAGGGTGTGTCTTTCTTTCCCACCTTGTGCGCCGCCCCGTTAATGGGATAAAGGTGCATCGTCGAGTGCAGCGAAGGTAGCTCTGCGCCGTGCTTTATGTGGAGAGCGATTGCCTCGTCGATCAGGTCGTTCACGAAATCGGCCTTCCAATACCACTGCAAACCCGTGGCATAGAGGCCGTCGAACATGCTTTGCAACATGGGATAGGGCATGGACGCGAAAAACTCGAAGTCCGGAGTGCGGAAACTGCGGGCGGGAGCGAGAAGCTTATTCGCGTGTTCCAGAGTTGCGGTAGAGCACCACACGATGCCGCACATTTTCTTGAAATGCAACGCTTCCGGAAAAGGCGGTCCAGGAGGAACAGTGAGAAAGGCAAAGAAGCCGTTGATCTCATCCGGCGCCTGGACGATGAACTCGCGATACCATTTCATCACCTCGGAAGCGTGCTCCATCTCCCATAACATCGGGCCGGCACACACCATCTGCACCGGATATGCCTGGAACAAAAACGACGTGACCACGCCGAAGTTTCCTCCGCCTCCGCGGATGGCCCAGAACAGATCCGCATTCTCGTTCGCACTGGCGACAACGAAGCTTCCGTCAGCCAACACGATATCTGCAGCCAACAGGCTATCGATGGTCAAGCCGTACTTCCTGGTGAGGTGCCCCATGCCGCCACCAAGGGTCAAGCCACCAACACCGGTAGTGGAAATAATTCCCGAGGGTACGGCCAGCCCAAACGCATGCATCGCGTGGTCGACGTCGCCCCAGGTGCAACCACCACCCACCCGGACGGTGCGCGCCCCGGGATCGACATGAACGTACTTGATGGGAGAAAGGTCGACGACCAAGCCGTCATCGCATACTCCCAATCCGCCGGCATTATGACCGCCGCCGCGAATGGAAACGCGCAGCTTGTTTTTCCTTCCGAAATGGATTGCGGTCATCACATCAGCCACATCTGCGCACTTGGCAATCAACCGCGGTTTTCGATCGATCATGGCGTTGTAGACCTGGCGTTCATTTTCGTAGTCCTCGTCGGTGGGTAGTACCAGGCCACCCCGCAGCTGGCCCTTGAATTCATCGATATCGTGCTGTTGCATATTGTCCTTTCCATTTACGGTAAATCCGTGTCCATTCTTTTTTGCTCAGTTTGCCTGGCCGGCGAATTGCTCGCAGGCGACTTTGGGATGCCAGTTCACGAAGGCGCCGTTGGGGTTGTCTTTCCACGCCCAGACATGCAGGGTGTAGAAGGCCGGTAGACCGAAGCGATTGGGAGTTTCCCAGTAGTGGAGGCCCATGGCGCCTGAGTCTGGGCCAGTTACGCAGCCGAATTGAAGAGCATACCCTTCAGCTTCCGCAACCGAGACATCTTTGAAACGCTCGGTAGAATCCCTGACAATCTGGCGCTCAAAAGGGCCAGAGTGGTCAGGCAATACCTGGACGGACTTGTCTTGCTCATTGAAATTGTCTTCTCAAACTCGCCGGTGTTTGTCTCCTCGAATCGCCTGCGCTGAAGGCGATTGAGCATCGGCTTGAATTCAAAATAGCGGCCTTCAAGTCGCGAAGTAACGAAACAACGCCGAAGGATTGCCAAAATCCCGTCGATGATTGGTAGCGGCCCGGGGCTGGAGACCGTTGGTATCCCGTCAAGGCATGAGAAAGCGCGCCGATAAGCCATGACTTCCGCTTGATCCCGGAGGGACGGCTGAATTTCGCAGCTGTCCAAATTAGCGAGTGCGGAGGGCGCTCTGTTATCGCGTTATCAAGAAAACTAGACCTGTGGCCTGCTGAGGTGGCAAGGTTGGTGGAGTTGCTCCGAGCCGCCGCGGTCTAGCAAAGAACCAAACCCCCGTCCAGCACCAACGACCGTAGTTTGAATCTGAACCCCGCCATAAGCTGCCGACCTAATTTGGACAGTCCGAAGTTCGCCGGTCCCTCCAGGACTGTATTCAAGAACAAATGCAAAAAAGGTACGCTCTTCGCCTCCTACGACCGCCGAAGGGAGAAATTCGCGGACGTTCAAGAGAACATTCCTTTAGTCCAACCGCTGCTTTAACTACAATCGTTCGCAGTAGCTTCATCGAAGCAGTCGCGCCTTCCCGCCGGAAGCGACTGGTGGAACCGAGCCAGGAGCGCGCTTGGAAGCGAGCAGACTAAGATACCAGTTTGGCGAGTTCACCCTGGACATCGCCCGCGGATGCCTGCTTTGCGCAGGCGCAGAGATCAAACTGCGCCCTAAGGTGTATGAAACCCTGAGATACCTGGTAGCCCACCCTGGGCAGCTCATCGGTAAGCAGGAGCTGATGCAGGCGGTATGGCCCAACGCGTTTGTCACGGACGACTCGCTGGTGCAGTGTGCTCTCGAGTTACGTCGCGCGCTGCAAGACGGCGGTCAGCAGTTGCTGAAAACAGTGCCTCGACGCGGATACGTCTTCACGGCTTCGGTGACACAACTCGCGGCCACCTTCGAGCCGCCGGTAACCGCTGGTCGCAAAGAGTTGTCTGATGGCCCGGTGCTATCGCCGGACAAGAACACCACCGCACGCCGCAATCTGCCGGTCTCGCGTACCTCACTCATCGGGCGCGAACAACAGGTAGCGGAGGCCAGCCAGTTATTGCTGAGACCGGAGATCCGGCTATTGAGTCTGACCGGTCCTGGCGGTGCGGGCAAAACTCGCCTGGCCATTGCTATCGGTGGTGCGATGGCGGGCCGATTTACCGCCGGTGTTCAATTTGTCAGTCTGGCTTCCATCACCCAGCCCGAACTCGTAGCCACGGCTTTGGCAGACGCTCTTGAAATTCAGCAGGCCGCGGGCCGCACTATCCCACAACTGATCGGCGATCGACTAGAAACGTCGGGGCCTTTCCTGCTGTTGCTGGATAACTTCGAACAGGTTATGCTGGCCGCGACGGTGGTCGCCGAAACCCTGGAAGCATGCCCTTCGCTCAAAATTTTGGTGACCAGCCGGTCGTGTCTGCATATCTATGGTGAACAGGAATTTCCGGTGATGCCTCTGCCCGAGAATTCCGCGATCGAATTGTTCGCACAACGCGCGGCTGCCGTCTGGCCCGGCTTCGCCATCCATGCGGAGAATGCACCCACAATCAAAGAAATCTGTTCTCGCCTGGATGGTTTGCCTTTGGCGATCGAGTTGGCGGCGGCACGCACCCGCGTTCTTTCCCCCGGGACGATTCTGGATCGGTTGCAAAGTCCGCTGCAACTGTTGACCGGGGGTGCGCTCGACCAGCCGGAGCGGCAACAGACGCTACGGAAGGCGATCGATTGGAGCTACAGCCTGCTGAATGTCGCGGAGCAGAGGCTGTTCCGGCGGCTCGCTGTCTTTGCCGGGGGCTGCACGTTGGAGGCGACCGAGGCGGTCTGCAACACTCGGCGTGACCTCGATATCGAACCTCTGGACGGTTTGTCTTCTCTCGTCGACAAAAATCTGGTTCAGCCCATGGACCGGGCACAAACTGAGTCACGTTTCAGCATGCTGGAAACGATTCGCGAGTTTGCTCTTGAGCGCCTGCTGGAGAGTGGCGACCACTCCTCGGTGCGACGCGCGCACGCTGCGTATTGCCTGGTGTTGGCGGAGGAAGGAAATCCGGAACTGAGTGCAGACGATCGCAGGCGCTGGCTGGCGCAATGCGATGCTGAAATCGATAACCTTCGTGCGGCCCTCGACTGGTTGTTTCAGACCCTCGATCTCGACTGGAGTTTGCGCCTCTGCGTTGCTCTGTTTCGCTTCTGGGATATGCGGGAACACCTGAGCGAGGGACGTGCACGGATCGAGACCGTGCTGCGCCTGTGCGGCGAAGAGCGAATGCGTGAACGGGCGAGACTGTCGCATTTTCTCGGTGCCCTGGCCTCCTCGCAGGGCGATTACGCGGCCGCTGCGCATTCTCTCGAAAGAGGCCTCGCTCTATATGAACGATTAGGCGATGAATCGGGCATCGCCGCCTCCTTGAATGCTCTCGCGATCGTTGCCCGGGATCGAGGGGATTACATTGCAGCACAGGTCAATTTCGAGCGCAGCCTGGCCCGCTGGCGCCTGCTATCGGATCGGCAGGCAATTGCGCGCTGTCTTCACAATCTTGCCAACGTGGCCAAGGTTCGCGGCGACTATGCCTGCGCCCGTTCGGCGTTGGGAGAAGCCACCGGGATTTTCGAGGAGCTAGGTGATTACAGCGGCGCTGCCTGGTCGATCAACCAGCAGGGCGATATCGCTCGCGAGACTGGCGACATGATCGCCGCGCGAGAATTCTACCGGCGTGCCCTTGCTACCTTCCGCGAGACAGGAGACCCGTGGGGAGCGGCGCGGTCATTGACAGATCTGGGGTACATCGACTGCGAGCAGGGAAATCATCTGGCCGGTCACACTGGGTTTCGCGAAGCCATGGAACTGTTCGCAGCGTTGGGACACCGGCGTGGGATGGCGCGCGTCCTGGAAGGGTATGCGTGCCTGGCTCTGGCGGAAGAAAACGCCGCGAGAGCGCTGACGCTGGCGGCCGCCGCGGCTCAACTCCGAAGGCTGATCAGCGCTCCGCTGCCTCAGGCTGAACAATCGAGATTCGATCGGTGGTTAAGCTCTGCGTGGGAAAAGCTCAGTACGCAGGAAGGGAAGGACGCCTGGGCAAAAGGTGCGGGGATGAGCCCGGAAAAAGCAATGCAATATTCACTCGAGCAGCAGGATGCAGTTAGCACCAGGCAAGCGTCCCACTATCGAAGGTTGGGACGTGGATCAGGCGTTGAACTGACGTAGATGATGGTCGAGATGTTTATAGATCAGAATTCCCCATTGCTCCGGCGTCATGCGTCCGAAAAAACTGTGCGGGTGAGTGGTGCATGCTGCCGGGCCGCCTTCGATAACGCGATCGATGAGGCCGTTGAGTCGTTGACGTTCCGCAGCCAGGTCTCGTGGGTCGAGCACCTCGAACCCTGGGACAGTGGGAGAGTTCCGCCTTATGGGTGCATCGTTACCGAGTGCCTTGGACTTGATGAAGCCGCCAATAAGACGCCCGATCAACAAGCGCGGTGGAAGCACGTCGCCGAGAGCCTGCTCCATCCCCTTACAGCAGTGCGCGACGGCTTGCGCCGGATTCATCTTGCCCCACTGGCGTTCGCTATCGGGTTGTAAGCGGGAGAGGCGGTCCTTGATCTCCTGGCTAGCGCTCGGGTCAAAGATGTTTCGCATATTGATTGTATATCCCTATATGGGAATATATGTCAAGCCGAGCAGACGGTCGCAGCGATGAAGTATGCAGAGACCTGCGAACGTCTTTTCCAGCAACCGCTCTCTTCCAGCAACCACTTTCCTCCAGCAACCACTCTCGCTAGAGCCGTTACCCTTTCCCTTGTCATCCCGACCGGAGCGGATGGACCAGCCCAGCCCGGAAGGGCTGGGATATAGATCGTTACAACACTCGTCGTTTCCTCGACGCACATCTGACTGTTTCGTTCGAATGTTCACAAACGAACACTCACTGTTACATCCCCATGAAAAGCGATTGTCATGTTCATAACTGGACATAATCTCCACGCATAAGTCCTACAACTACGATAACTATCTACATATCTCACAAAAATATTTGTGCCTCGGAACCGACAAGGACGTAGGTGCGTACCGACGATCAGGTAGTAGTCGATCCCGTTTTTCTTCCAAATTCCAATCGAGGGACACGCATGATCGCCCTGTTTTCCTATCGCACATACCGTCCGTTTGTTCTTCTTACCACTATGTTGTTGAGCCTTTCTGCGGCTATTGCGGAAACGCCTGAGCCACAATTCGCGACTTCGCCACAGCGCATTGCCCGCGCCGTGGAAACGATCCATACCGCCGAACAAGACCATCGCCCTGAAACCGAGAGAGGCATTTTGTGGATGCAACTCGCATTGGAGTATCAATACGCGGCAGACTTCCCGAAGTCGGAAGATGCGTACGACAAGGCGCTGAATCTGCTGAAGAATGCGCCTGGAGCCAGGGAAGAATATGCTGCAACCCTCGAAAGCCTCGCAACCCTCTACCTGATTTATGGCAAGGTCGATGACGCCGAAAGCCTCAGGAAGCAGGCAATCGCGGTCCGTCAGAAGCTGGGCAACGCCTACGCCATCGGGTTTAACCAGATACATCTCGCGAACATAGCTCTCGCGCGGCACCAGTTCAAGAAGGCAGAGCAGCTAGCCGCACGGGGAATGGAAGAGATGGAATCTTCCTCGAACCCGGCCAGGGTGGGGATCCTGTCCGGATACGTGACGCTCACCTATGCACGTTGCTCGCGAGGGCATTGTAGTGAAGGCTTGATAAACGCACAGCAAGGGCTGGCCTACGCCAACAAAAACTTTGATCCAGAGTCGGCCGCGGTTGGATTCGCGCTGGAGACGCTCGGTTTTGCGGAGTGGAAGACCGGCGCTCCCGAGGACGGCGAGAAATCTATGCTCCGCGGTATTCAGCTACTCAAGGCAAAACTGGCGCCAACCGATCCTCGCGTGGCCGGCGCACTGCTGCAGTACCAGGACTATCTGAATGCGAGCGGCAGGCGTGTCGAAGCGCAAGTGATTCATGCGGAAGTGGACAGGATGACGAGCCAGAGCGCAACTTTCTGTCCGGGTTGTACCGTGAACGTCAACAGTTTGTCGAAGACCTTGCGTTAGGGTAGTTGGGGTCGCGATCGGTGCTCGGACCGGCTCGCGTCCCCAATTTCCGATGAAGGTCATGATGGAGTTCCAATAGGGGGGCGCTCATTCAAACGATTTAAAGTTGCTCCGGTTATGATACGAAGAGCAATCATGGCCGACGTAAAGAATCTTTCCCTCGAAATTATCCTGCATATCGCCCAGTCTCTTAACCTCTCCGTCCATTCGCTCAACGCAGTCATCGGACTCCTCAATGAAGGGGGTACCGTCCCCTTCATCGCACGCTATCGCAAAGAGGTGACCGGCAATCTCGACGAGGTCCAGATTCGCGACATTGAAGAAAAGCTGGGCTACTTTCGAGAGTTCGTCAGCCGCCGCGAAACTATCCTTGGATCGATTCTCGAACAAGGCAAACTGACCGATGAGCTCAAGGCCCGCATCGAGGCTACCTTTGATAAAGCGGAGCTGGAAGATCTCTACCTCCCTTACCGTCCGAAGCGGCGGACGAAAGCTACGATCGCTCGCGATCGCGGACTCCAGCCGCTCGCCGACTACCTTTGGGCGCAGCAGGCCGCCGGACAATCCGTCACCGATTACGCCGCCACGTTCGTCGATCCGGAGAAGGAGGTGGCTACGGTTGAGGATGCCCTGGAAGGCGCGCGCCACATCGTCGCGGAGACCATCAGCGAGAACGCCGACGTGCGCAAGGCTCTGCGGCAGCTCATGTTCGATGAAGGCATGGTCGTCAGCAAGAAAGCCCTGGATGCGGTCGATGAGCAGGAAAAATTCCGCATGTACTACGATTACCATGAGCCGGTAAAAACAATCCCGTCCCACCGCATGCTTGCCGTCCGCCGCGGTGAGACTGAGTCTGTCCTCTACTTTCTAATCGAGGTCGATCCTCTGCGCATCACCGCATTGCTGCGCGCGCACATCCTGCGCGCGACAGGCGATTGGACGCGTCACCTTGAATTGGCCATTGACGATTCATGGAAACGGCTGCTGAACGCGTCGATTCAAGGGGAGGTGCGTCTCGAGCTCAAGAAGCGGTCAGATGGCGACGCCATCCAGGTCTTTCGCGACAATCTGCAGAACCTTTTGCTGGCCGCGCCCGCCGGGCCCCTCTCCGTGCTCGGCATCGATCCCGGCCTGCGCACCGGCTGCAAGGTCGCGGTCGTCGATGAGACGGGGAAATTCCTGGCCCATGATGTGCTCTATCTCCACACCTCGAAGAACGCAGCCTCTGGCGCCGGCGAAACACTCGCGACGCTCATTACGAAGCACAATGTGCGCGCGATTGCCATTGGCAACGGGACGGCCTCTCGCGAAACCGATGCTTTTGTGCGCGAGTTCCTCCACGAACGCAAACTGAACGATCTTTTTTCGGTCACCGTGTCTGAGTCTGGGGCAAGCGTCTACTCGGCGTCTGATATAGCCCGTCAGGAATTTCCCGATCTCGATCTCACCGTTCGCGGCGCTATCTCGATTGCGCGACGCCTCCAGGATCCGCTGTCGGAGCTGGTCAAGGTCGATCCAAAATCCATCGGCGTCGGTCAGTATCAACATGACGTCGATCAACGCCAGCTTCAGCAATCGCTTGAGGCGGTGGTCGAGAGTTGCGTGAACCGGGTCGGCGTCGATCTCAATACATCCTCGTGGACCCTCCTTCGCTTCGTCGCCGGTGTGACCGAAAGAACGGCGCTCAATATCGTCGCCTATCGCGACGAGCACGGGAGATTCCGCTCCCGGTCGCAGTTGAACAAAGTTCCTGGCATCGGCGCAAAGACCTTTGAGCAGGCCGCCGGCTTCCTGCGTATTCGCGATGGAGAGAATCCTCTGGATAGCACTGCCGTGCATCCGGAGTCTTATGCGGTGGTGGAGCAGATAGCAAAAACGCTCAACACGCCCATTGACCAGCTCATCCGGCAGCCCCAGATTCTCGCTCAAGTCGATGCTAGGCAACTGTCTGCGGGCAGCTTCACGGTTGCGGACATCCTCGAAGAACTGCGTAAGCCCGGGCGCGATCCACGCGATCAATTTGTTGCCCCCAGTTTCTCCGAGTCGGTCAGAGAGTTCGCCGATGTCCAGGCCGGCATGGTGCTTGAGGGCGTAGTCACCAACGTCACCAAGTTCGGAGCCTTCATTGATATCGGTGTGCACCAGGATGGCCTGGTGCACATCAGCGAGCTATCCAACCGCTTCATCAAGGACCCGTCCGAGGCGGTCAAGGCCGGACAGATTGTCAAAGTCAAAGTCCTCAATGCTGACCTCAAGAGCAAGCGCATTGCGCTCTCGATGAAGGCGCTCATGGAACCCGCTCAGAAAAGCCAGCGGCCGAACAAGCCAAGCCAGCAAGCCGCGCCGCAGCCCAGCCTGAACGAAAAACTGGCCGCGCTTTCCAATAAGTGGCGATCGTCCTGATGTGACAGGAGGCGAATCGCTCGATATCCTTGGTTTGGGTCACTTTAACCGATCCGCATCAATTGCAGATTGCCCTCAATCCTCATGGATGAGCAGGAGCAGGTCGCGTTGAACTCGTATTGGCTGCGACGATTCGGGCGACATAGCTCCCTTGCCGCAATTGCCGTTGCCATCACTTGCCTGGCGTATGCAGCAACTCCTCCCCCGGATGTTCGCCATAGGTTGAGCATGGCGACGGCTTACGCTGGTCTGATTTTTCTTGCGGTGTCGCTATGGCTCGGTCCATGGAATATTCTGCGGCGTCGACCCAATCCCGTCAGCTTCGATCTGCGCCGGGATGTGGGCATCTGGGCAGGCATTCTGGCAATCTTCCATACCTTCATCGGCCTCACGGTCCATCTTCGGGGACGCATGTGGATGTACTTCCTTAAACGGATTCATCCGATACAACTACAGAACACCGAGTTCGGCTTGGCCAATTATGCCGGGCTCGGGGCAGCGTTGCTTTTTCTCATGCTTCTAGCAATCTCGAACGACGCTTCGCTCCGTACATTAAAAACTTTGCGGTGGAAATCACTTCAGAGAGGGACGTACGTAGCCTTCGTGTTGACGGCGGCACATGGCATTGCTTATCAATTGGTGGAAAAGCGGCACATACCCTGGGTGCTTATCTTTTCGGGAACCGTGACCGCAGTGCTCGTTGTCCAAATCCTTGGGTTTTGTCGGGTGAACTGGGGTGAGCCCAAAAGACGAGCAATGAGGATTGGCAGCTGAGCCTCGATCGCTAATTTCGCTTCTATGAGGCGTCCGTGGAATAGAGACAGGTCCCTGAGATGCTAAGCTACGAACGATGACGGAGACCTTCCAGGAGCAGTTTGCCAGAGGCTATCAGGCGCGCAGAGAGGGCCGTGCGGCGGACTCACGAGCGATCTTCTTCAAGGCGGTGCGCAGTGCTGCAGAAGAGAGCGACCGGCCGGACTTGGCCGAGGCGCTTTGTGGCCTGGGGCAGGCCGAGCGTGACATCGGGAACCTGCCGGCGGCGCGGCACCACTACCAGGCCGCTACTGTGTTGTATCGCGAGATCGGACCGCCGGCGAGACTGGCGTTTGCGATGCGGCATGAGGCCGATATCCTTCGCGAGGAGTGCCTGCCCGCCGAGGCCGAACCGCTCTACCTGGAAGCCGAAGGGATCTATCGGCAGCTGGGTGAAGAGGCCGAGCTTGACCTGGCGAATACTCTGCGGGGATTAGCCTTGGCGTATGAGTCGTCTGGCAAAACAGATGCTTCGCGATCACTCTTCGAGCAGGCGCGAGCACTGTATGCGAAGTGCAATGTGCAAGCTGGTGTCGCTGAGTGCGACGAGAAGCTTTCTCCACGGAAGTGAATTAGCGTTCACAAGCTGGCGGCCAAATCCTGCCCCTGCCGGATCGTTCCGCTTATGCTCACTCACCTCGAAGGGCCGTAACTCCTCCGGATGGTTTCTGACGTAGGCAAGGATGCGCTGGCGCTTTTGAATGCCTCTGATTCCGTCTCCGTCGGCAGGGCAGAGATCCGGCCGCACTGTAGACACGCGTTCAAAAATCTTTGCCCAGCGGCGTTTGAGGGCGGCTACGGTCACGAATAGGAGTTTCGAGGCCTCTGTGTCATCGATCACTTCGAGCGCCAGGTCCAATAGCTCCTGCTCGCCGGGGGTGAAACCGAACTGTGGGGGATTTCGCTGTTGAAAGAGTGCTGAGGCTATGGAGTGCGGATCGGCGCGCATACTTTCCGCAGTGACTTCCGCCAGCGCCCGGCCGGGGTTCCACGCCGTTTGCGGGTTGGCCCGTCGATAAGTCTCGAATCGATCCACTATCCGTAAAGTCTTGTGGCCCTGTACATGCCATAGGTCCAGTTCGTCGACGAGTTCGGTCAAAATCCTGGAAAATCGGTAGCCCGCATACAACGCCTGGTACGCCGTTCCTAAGAAGACGCGGACTTCGTCGACCTCAGCCGGACTTAGATGGCCATGCTTCCAGCTGGTATCGAGAATCACCTGTTGCAGGTCCCCTCGTGTGTTGGCTTCTCGCACCTCTTCGTAAGTCGCAATCACCGGGCTCCGCACACTGACACTTTCAATGATTCTGGAATTCAGGCCAGGTTCTGGATTGCGCACTTCAGCTTCGGAGAAGCTTCGCTTCACAAACACGGCAAATCCGAAACCGACGATTTCCACTTTGTCTTTCGTCTGCCGCTCGACCACAGCGCTCCGCGAAGCGTGGGTAAGACGGAACAGATCTTGCCAGGCCTTCAGTGCACGGCAGGGACCGACGATCTCGGCGCCATTCTTTGCCGGATGCAACGTCAGGCATACAGGAAGATCATCGAGCCGGGTTCTTCTCCAGGAGAAAATGACAGCCATCACCGCCTCCTAAAAGTATCCTAAAAGGCCATTGCTGCAAGAGCAGTTGCTGCCTAGCATCGGCAGCGTTGCGGTTAGATCCAGGAACGATCGCCAGAGTAACTATGACGGCGTTGCTGTTTCTTGAGCGCAAGAAAAAGTCGTCGTGTTCATCGTTCGGATGACTTGCCCCCGTGGATATTCTCTCGGAGCAAGGACAAGTTATCTCATGACGGGAAGCTTACGCCAAATTGTCGTTGGCTGAAAGAGCGGATTTCCCTAAGTGAGATAGGGCGATTGCATCTCGTTAAGTAAGTGGAACCCGCCGGTTGGGAAATCCATAATAGAGCGCAGGTTAGCTGGCGAAGGAGGGAACGATGAAAGGGTTATCAGGTTTTATTTTTACAGGGTTACTGGCGTTAGCCATTTTCCCTATGGCTGCGACTGCACAAGGGTTGCCGGCGAATGCATCCATTTACGCGTCTAACCTGGAAGCGCCGAGGGGACTCAGATTTGGTCCCGACGGATATCTGTATGTTGCCGAGGCAGGCACGGGCGGCACAAACGGTACAGGTAGCGCCTGCACCCAGGTTCCCTCGCCGGTCGGGCCTTATACCGGGGGGCCAAACGCCAGAATTTCCAAGATCAGTTCCGATGGAACGCGTACCACCGTTGCATCCGGATTCCCCTCGACCCAGGACGCGATGGGCGACCTGATTGGGGTAGCGGATGTAGTTTTTCTGGATGGCACGCTCTACGCCGTGGTGGCAGGGGGCGGCTGCTCGCACGGCAACCCCAGCAGCCCGAGCGGAATAGCGAAAGTCAACCGGACTACCGGTGAGTGGGCGCTTATCGCAGATATAGGCGCATTCCTCAAAGCGAACCCGACGAAATATGAAAGTCCGGATGACTTCGAACCGGACGGCACCCTTTATAGCGCAATTGCGGTGAACGGTAAGTTGTACACGGTCGAACCAAACCACGGGGAGGTACTTTCCGTCAGCACACAGGGGAAGATCAAGCAGGTGATTGATATCTCCGCATCCGAGGGGCACATTGTTCCTACTTCGATTGCTGAGTTGGACGGGTCCTTCTATGTGGGCAACCTCAACTTATTTCCGATCGACCCGCAGTGGGCGCGGACCTTCGGGCCGGACGGGGCGCTGTATGTCTCAAACTTTGGGGCTGCGCCGGCGGGAGCCGGTCAGATACTCCGTATCGATGTTCCGCCTTGTCAGTAGGGGCCGCGATCTAATCCCTTGCGCACCTTAAAGACCGTCAGCAGGGCATAAACCAGACTGGGTATCGCCACGGCGAGGACAACTGCTCCGCATATTTGCACCATGGGGTTCACTGAACCTCGTGCGATGAATACGCCTGGCAGGCCGCAACGGATTTGTGGAAAAGTCAGTCACAGAAGCCGCGCTGTTGAGCGCGGCTTCTGTTGCGTATTTCGTGATCCTGATCACTACCAGGGTAGTTCCTGACCCATGTGAATGAAACGTCCACTGGGACCATCGGCGCCGAGAAGAGCCAGGTCGACGCTGGTCTTCGCGCCCTCGGGGATCTCCATCGGAGCAGCGTCCGTCCCCATCTCCGTCTTGACCCATCCGGGATGAGCGGAATTCACCTTGATTTTGGTGTCTCTGAGCTCGGCTGCCAGATGAATGGTGAAGGCGTTGATGGCAGTTTTCGACGCGTCGTAGGCGAACGCCTTGATCTCCGCGATCGGGCTGTTGGGATCCGCGTGCAGGGTCAATGATCCAAGAATGCTGGATAAATTTACAATGCGGCCGGCGTCGCTCTTCTTGAGCAACGGGAGAAGCGAACGCGTCACCGCAATGGTGGCGAAAAGATTGGTGCCGAAAACAGTTTGGAGTTCCTCTTCCGTGGTGTTGGACAGTCTTCTGCGTAAGGATCCCGTCCTGGGCGCCGACCCCGGCATTGTTGATCAGAATATCCAATTTTCCAAATTTGTCGCCGATGGTACGGGCTGCTGCTTCACGATCCTGAGCATTGGTGACATCGAGCTTTACAGGGAACGCGTCGATCCCTTCGGCTTTGAGCTTCGAAGCAGCTTCTTCCGCGGACTTGGCGGTTCGCGCGGCCACTACGACGGTCACGCCCTTCTGCCCCAGCTGGCGGGCAGTTTCAAAACCGATTCCACGATTCGCGCCCGTAATCAGCGCGACCTTCTTGTCAGTTGCCATGGTGACTTATCTCCTGTGTAGTCGATGGTGCGGGCACGAGCGAGGATTCACAATCACGGAACTGGCGGAATGGAGGCCCTTCATTCTGAGGATTCCACGCGCCGCCGGCTTGCCAAGCGTCAGTGTTGTGCGCCTTTTTGCTGCATGCCTGGATACCACGAACGCACGGCGAGAATCCGTGACTTGACGTTGGGGGCACTGTAGTAGCCAACGGTACAATTGAGACGGAAAAAATAGGCGTCTCCCGCCTTTGCGGGATGTTTTCCCTCCAACCCATCCATACCCCCGCCTGCCACCATGTCTCCATGACCACTCAAGACCAGGTAGATTTCCTCTTCGCGTTGATGATGATGAGGAAAGTTCGTTCCACCCGGAGCAATCTCCATCACGAAAAGGCTAGTCAACACCCGGCCAGCTGCCAGGCGGTCGCGTTTGCTCTCAGCGTCCCCCATCAAAAGACGGTAAAGAGTCGAGGAAGGATGCCCACTCACCAACCCGGTGGGAACGTCCTCTATATTCGCCTTCAACGGGTGCGGGGGCGGTTGGTCTGTTTCAAATCCATGGGTGCGAAATCCCATCACGACCACCTGGAGCGGCGAATCAGAGCTGTTCTTCAACGTATGTGGAACTGTTGCGGGCAGGTAGAGATAGTCCTCCTTATTGAGAGGAACGATCTCGCTGCCATAATTCACCGTCCCCTTGCCATCGAGAACTACGTACACCTGGTCTTCGCCCGGATATTGAACCGTGGCGCAGGCCCCGTGGGGGTCGACGACTGCCTCGCCAAAACGCGCTATACCCACAACCACGGAGGTATCCGCATCTCCCTGGCCGAACAAGGGCTTGTAGTGGCAGCCTGCTGTCGTGAGGTCAGCCTTGCTTGCCTTCACCGCAGCCGTATCGCGGTAAAGAAAGGTCGGGTCGATCTTGCGTTCGTCAGCATGCAGCAGGGGTAGACAGAAGATCGCTGTCAGCAGAGTGGCTAGAGGTCTACGGGACGCCGAGTTGGTCAAGCGTATCAGTCGTTTGCCTTCGAGGAGAGGGGTTGGTCGTGCGCAGAAGGGACTGAGGCAAGTCGCGGCCCGGTGGGCGGGCCCGTCGAAACCGAAGCCACCGAGACTGCATCCTCGCCAAAGAAGCTCATCTTGATGTGGGTCTCGACTTCGACCGGATTCCCCAGCACTTCATAAGGAGCATAGCGCCATTGCCGGACTGCGCGCATACCTGCGGCGGCCAGTTTGGGATTGCCACTTAGTACCGTCACCTGCTTCACCAGGCCATCTGCCCCGATCAATGCCTTGAGCTGCAACTCGCCAACCAGGTTGGGTTCCGAAACAATCGGATGGGCGAAATGACCCTGCGGAAGCTCTGAAACCAACAGAGGCTCGGCGTTCGAGGCGGGAGTGACCGCAGCAGGGATCGGCGTGTTCCTGGCGATCGTGACGCTTGCACGGGGATTGAGTTCATTCTCCAGAGACGCAAGCTCGTTGTGAGCTGCGGCCGTCCCCGTGGGTGGCGCCCACGCATGCCTCAGTTTCAAGGTAGGCAGCAAAGTTGCCGCCGAAACGTAAGCCGGCATGATGGCAGCCGGTGGTTTGACGTGATTGGATGCTAGCGTCTGTGCCGGAACCGCCGGTGCATGGGTTGCCGGTTCGGCTGTAGAAGAAGGCAACACGCCGTACAACGAGGCTACGATCAAAGTGGCACAAACGGCCGATAGTGCGGCCAACGCTCCCCATTGCCGGAAGACGACGCTGCGGACCTCTCGTGATTTTGCCGTCCCGAATACCTGCTTCATCTCCCTTTCGGTCTTGCGCTGGGAAAAGTCCGGACTCAACAAGGTTGGAGTCCAGGGGGCTGCGCGGAAGGGCCTCTGGGACGCCAATTGCGGCCGCATCGTGACCACACGTGGGGCAGGCGCCACCGGTTTAGGATGCACGTTCTCCACTACCCCCAGCACCGTGGTCCCGGCCGCGGGTGACGCAGGCGCGGACCCGACCAGCTTCTCGATCAGGCGCTGATCACGCCGGCTAAGAACCTGGAGGGGCAACTGGTGGAAGTGGCGGAAGGCCCACTGGAGGCGAATGCGCTGCCACCGCGACGGGCAAACATAGACCACTCCTGCGCCAGTATGCAACTCCAGAAGTTGCGCGCCGGTTTCGTTGCAATGGTCGAGCGAACCAGAGGCGGACGACGGCAGTTCTTGTGGGGAGTGGCCCAACGAACCAAAATTCACGGGGATGGCCTCCGTTTTTTGAACTTCTCTAGGGGCCCATCTGCACTTCTTAAAGGCAGGCAATGTGGGGGTTGCCAAGTCCGGCAGATCTTACTTCGTTATTATCTTACGAGTGGATTGAAATTGAAACTGTTGCCTGTTTGGTCAAATCTTATGGTACGCGCTCGTTGAGTTCGGACGAGGGAATCCATCTCGTTCACGCGGTATTCATCGGCTGCGCGAACTGCTTCCGGGAGTGAACCACAGGCTTAAGCGGCGAGAGCAAAAAAGCTGATCAGCCGTCCCTCCGGGACTGAATCACGTCTTCGTGGTGTACCCAAGACTGCGTCCTGGGCTAAGTTCAACCGTCTCTGGCGGGACTAGTCGCGTAAATCTCTGGTTCTCATGCACACGCTTTAACCCCCTACCTTGTACGCCTTTGCGCTGCACGTCACGCTAGCGCCTTTACCCAGCCTGGGACGCCATTTCGAATCGCAGTGTCCCCCCGCTCAAAATTGCCGCGTGGTCAATGACGCTGCCAGAAATCGGCTTTCCTTCCAGAGAAACCCGCCGCACAAACACCGTATCCGCAGTATTCCCCTTAGCCTCGACGGTAAATGTAACTCCGCCGGGTACATGCATCACGGCTCGGGGGAAGAGGGGACTGCCCAGGGTGTACTGCGGCTTTCCCGGGCAGACAGGATAGAACCCCAGGGCGCTTAAAACGAACCATGCGGCCATGGAACCCGTGTCCTCATCGCCGGCGAAGGTATCGGGCGTATACAGGTTCTGCATCACCTTGCGCACCCAGAGTTGCGCCAGGTCGGGCCGGCCGGCGTGGGGAAAAAGGTAGAGAAGGTGGTGTACGGGTTGATTGGAGTGCGCATACTGGCCAAAGGGGACCGCCGCCATCTCTGACATCTCGTGAATTTCGGTTCCGTACACGCCCACATGGAAAATCGGCGGGGTGGATACCATCTCCTGCAGCGCCTTTGCCGCCTCTGCGCGGCCGCCCATGGATTCGATCAAGCCGGGGACGTTTTGGGGTGCGTCCCAACGGTGCTGCCAGGCTGCCCCTTCCACGTAAGGGCTCCCCCAGGTAAACGGGTTAAAGGGTGTTAGCCAGGAGCCATCCTCGTTCTTACCGCGAAAGAACTTTACCTCCTTGTCGAAGACATTTCGCCAGTTCTCAGAACGCTTCATGAAGGCGGCGTAGTCGTCCTGTCTCCCCAGCGCCTTGGCAACCTGGGCGATGCAGAAATCCCCGTAGGCCGCGTCCACCGTCTCGGCCGCGGATTGGAGAACACGATCCGCGGGAACGTATTGCAGCTTGAGGTAGTACTCGATGCCGACCCTGCCGTATCCCTTGGCGGGATCGCCGGGGGTGGTTGCGTGCTTTTTCAGTCCCTCGTAGGCGCCCGCAAGATCGAAGCCGGTGATGTGTTTTGCAGCCGCGTCGCCAAACACCGAGTCGATCAGGCTGCCGGTCATGCACGACCGGTACCCAGGGCAGGGAAACTGGGGCAGCCAGCCCCCCTCTTTGTACGCATTCACCCAAGCCTGAAGAATCTCTCCCAGCCGCTCCGGGAACAGGATGGTCATGAGGGGGTACCAGGCGCGATAAACGTCCCAATATCCATGGTCGGCATACATCACGCCCGGCATCACCTTGCCGTTGAAGGCGCTGAAGTGATGCGGGTGGCCGTCGGCATCCGGCTCGTGCCAGGTTCGCGGAAACAGGAGTGTGCGGTAGAGGCAGGAGTAAAAGGTGCGGCGCTGAGCGTCCGTAGCCCCTTCGATTTCGACGCGCCCTAGGTGATCGTTCCACACGGCGGCAGCCGAGCTGCGCACCTGGTCGACGGAACGCTGCCCAATTTCATTGCGAAGATTGAGTTCCGCCTGCTCGAACGAAATAAATGAGGTTGCGATGTGCGCTTCGATCTGCAGGCCCTGCCGAAAACGAAGGATTCCCACCTGGTGCGTCCCGGCCTCCTTCACCTCAAAGCTGTCCCAGGGGCTCTTGAGCCGCAGCAGGTAGTAGGTTGCGAAGTTGTCCGGCACGCCGCCTGAGTTTGCGGTCGAGGTAAACCGGATGGTGCGGGTGGCGGGATCCGGTTCAATCGTGCCCCCATGCCCGGGGATATCGAATAAAAGACCTGTCGTTTCCTGGCTGCTGCCGCCTGGATCCTCATCAAATGTGACGGTCAGTACCGCGCTGCGATCGGTAGGGATGAGTTCGACATGAGCCCGGTAGCGGAGCAGGAAGAGCTGAAGCGAATGAGGTCCGAGATGGGCTTGCTCGACCGCGTAGGAGGAAGCGCGTTCGGTGGCCTGGGGATGAATGTCTCCGCGAAAGGGAAGGAAGGCCGCTTGCCCGTAGTCGCTCAACCATGGACTGAGTTGATGGGTGCAGCGAAACCCCTGGATACGGCGAACTCCGGGTTGAAACATCCAGGGGGTATCCTCGTGCGACTGCAGGGTCCAGTGCGCCATGCCGAAGGGGAGCGCGGCGATGGGCAGGGTATTGCCGCGTGAGAATTCCTGGGTCGAGGCGGTCCCCTGCAGGATATTGACCCAGTCGACCAGGTCACGATGCGGCGGGGCAGAAGCGACTTGCTTGCTTGGTTTTTGTTCGGCTTCAGAGAATACGGTGCTGACTGCGGCGAGGCCGGAAGTTTTGAGGAACGTCCGCCTGCTAGGGCCCTTAGCGCTTTCGTTCGACATGGTGACCAGAAATGCCTTTCCTGACATGTGTGTGTATCAGGATAGGCTCATAGGGTGAGTACGGGCACTCTTTTCCACCCTGCCTGGAAATGCGAAGAGTGCCCCGGCCTTCCCCGGGGCCCGTCGAGTGCGAGAATGCTGATTGGGCGCTTGGCAGCACAGGAGGCAGACAGCAAGATGGGCAGGTTCTTTATCGGATTCATCGCAGCAGTGGTGATCCTCTTTGTCGTCGGGTTTCTATGGCTCCGGCTCGGCTTTGTTGACCCGAGGGCAGATGCTCCCGAGCACGCGCTCGAACGGGCAGTCGCCATGCCCTCGCTCGATGCTTCGGTGCGCCGGCGCGCTCCCCATGTGAGCAACCCCATCGATGCGACGGACGCCAACCTGACAGCGGGAATGAAGGTTTACCAGAACGCCTGCGCCGGATGTCACGGCGACATCGGCCACCCCCACGCAGTGTTTGGAGACTCGTTTTCTCCGCGCGCGCCCCAATTCATGGAAGACCCCCCCGACATGCCGGAGGATCAAAATTTCTACATCATTCAGCATGGGATACGTTTGAGCGGCATGCCTGCATGGCACACCACCATGAAGGATGAGGAAATGTGGCAGGTGACCACTTTTCTGAGCCACATGGACAAGCTCCCGCCCCAGGTAGCCGAACAATGGAAGGCCATGGCCGCTATAGGCCACTAGAGTGGCCGGTGGCGAAATGCAGCCAGTCCACGGATCCTTGCAGGCACTCGCCTTCCTTCGGTCAGCGTCGAAAGCAATAATCGTCGTACTATGACTGCTTGTCGCCGAATTTCATTCGTATTCACACTGGTTTCATTAGTCGCGCCGCTGGCTTACGCACAACACACGCAGTACCGCATTCCTGCGAAGGAGAAAATCCCGGTCGCCTTCGTGATTTCCAACGACGCGGTCACCATTGATTTCGCCGGCCCCTGGGAAGTCTTCAAAGATGTCTTCGTCAAGGATCGAGGCAAGACGATGGCGGAGCAGGCGGCGTTTCGCCTGTATACGGTATCCGATTCCAGGGATCCCGTGACGACGTCCGGGGGGATGCGGATCATTCCCGATTACACCTTCGATGATGCGCCGCCGCCGGCCATTGTGGTGGTTCCTGCTCAGCGCGGCCGATCTCCCAAAATGCTGGCGTGGATACGCAGGATGACGACCCAGAGCGAGGTCGTGATGTCAGTCTGTACGGGAGCCTCGGTGCTGGGCGATGCCGGCGTCTTAGATCACAAGCAGGCGACCACGCACCATCTGTTCTATGACGAATTCCAATCGGCGTTTCCCGATGTGCAACTGGTGAAGAACAAACGCTTTGTGCAAAGCAGCCCCGTCATCTTCACTGCGGGCGGATTGAGTTCGGGCATTGATCTTGCCCTTCATGTCGTGCAGCTTTATTTCGGCCCATCACAAGCAGAAGAAACGGCTCATCTGATGGAGTACGAGGGCACGGATTGGAAAGGTGACGGATCTGTCACAGGATCAAATCCAGACAGCGCAAAGAGGGAATAAAGTGTTCACCCCTGCAACCGTGAGGCTCCGGCGAACATATATGTAAAGAGAGCGGCTACGCTGGAGGTTCTCTTGCAGGAAGACTCAACCGCGCCGAAGGTTCCGCGGGTCGTGATCGTGGGTGGCGGTTTTGGAGGGTTCTACGCCACCCGCGCGTTAGCCAGAGCTCCCGTTCAAATCACCCTGGTTGATAAGCGTAACTACCACCTCTTCCGGCCGATGTTGTACCAGGTGGCGACGGGGCTTCTTTCGGCCGATGAAATTGCTCCGCCGTTACGCGTGGTCTTTGCCGGGCAGAAGAACGTCGACGTGGTTCTGTCGGAAGTGACGGGGGTTGATACCGCGAATCGGCGGGTGCTTCTGCCCGCATGCGAGTTGCCCTACGACTACCTGATTCTCGCCACCGGAATCCACGTAAATTATTTCGGCCACGACGATTGGAAAGCGATTGCCCCTGGCCTCGACGGGCTGGACGATGCGGACCAGATTCGCACCAGGATCCTGCGAGCGTTCGAAGAAGCGGAGCGCCATGCGCTCTGTGCGAACGCAGATCAGACGCTGATTCAGGAGATGCTCACGTTCATTCTTGTGGGCGCTGGAACGGTGGGTGTCGAGCTGGCCTCGACCATCGCTGAAACGGCCAGGATGGCCTTGGCTCGCGATTTTCGTCATCTTAACCCGGGCGCGGCACAGATTCTGCTGTTCGACGGCGCCCCACGCATCCTCCCGACATTTGCCGAGGATCTCTCGGCGAAGGCGCAGCGCCATTTGCAACAGTTAGGGGTGAAGATCTCCACCGGAACCCGGGTGGAACAGGTGGATGCGGAGGGAATCGTGGCTGACGGGAAGCGCATCCGCGGCCGCACGGTACTGTGGACCGCGGGGGTGATGGCTTCGCCGGCGGCTCGCTGGCTCGGCGTAGACGCGGATAAGTCGGGAAGAGTCAAGGTGAATCCCGATCTGTCGGTCCCCGGCCACGCGGAGATCTTTGCCATTGGTGACACAGCCCTGGTGTTTGCCAATACGCGCAACCTGGTAGGCCTAAAGAATGGGACTGGAGTGCAGATGCCGGGGCTGGCGCAGCCCGCGATCCAACAAGGCAACTATGTGGCGGAATTGATTCGCCGCCGTACGACGGGTCAACCGTCTCCCAAGCCTTTCTGGTATTGGGACAAAGGCGATCTGGCCGTTGCAGGACGCACCTTTGCTGTCGCCGACCTGAGGTTCTGGAAGTCAGCCGGGTTCATCGCATGGTTATTGTGGGCAGGCGTGCACATCTATTTCTTGATCGGATTCGCCAACCGCCTCTCCGTGATGATGCGCTGGATCGTACAGTTTGCCACGAAACAACACGGGGTAGGAGCTGTTTCGAGCGATAGGAAGTAAGTTTCGTGGAAATGTTTTCGATAAGGCGAGTTGTGAAACCGATCCCAATGGAACGCTACCTTTCCCCTTGTCATCCCGAGAGCCTGTGACTTTTTCGATCTTTTCGGCTCTCAGCATACGCAACCACTCTCTATCCGACCGAACGCTTTCCTTGCTGTCATCCCGAGCGTGCCCGGATTCCTACTTCGTCGCGCACACCGCGACCACTTATGTGGTTCTCCTGAAAGAGAACCACATGCGGCTGATGGAGCCGCAACTCCCGACAGGAAATCCGGGGAAGCCGAGGAACCTGCAGTTCTCTGTCTGTAAAGCGTGGCGCGATTGTTCTCTCAAGATGAGCAAGATGCTCAAGGTGCTCAAGGTGCTCAAGTAATTAATTGAGCATCTTGCCTCCCTCGCGGGATGGTACTCATTCTGCGGAGGGGAAACGTCCGTCACCAGCCGCCAGGTTCTCCGTCTTTGGAGCTACGAACCTCGATATTGTCCAAAGCCGCTGCCAGGTGGGTGCGGAAAAAAAGTGTGCGCCATAAGCGCCTTATGCGCCGTAAGCCCCTTTTTTGTACTTAAAGGGAAGGGGAGAACTGCTTTTCGCTCCATGCAGAATAGGGCCCGGCCGCTTGCCGGACAGGTTGTGGTGTTAGTTGTCAAAGACCTGCTAAGAAGACGCCTGGGCGCCCTCCCGCTTACCCCAAACAGTTGCTCACCGTGCGGCCCTCCGGCGCGGTAGGCGGCTGGCGGATGGGATTTGCACGACGATATAGATCCTGATTGTGAGCATTTAGTGTCGCGGAGGTTCAAATATGTTTTGGGCATGGCAGTGCGAAGCGGAGGGACCTGCGTTTCAACGGCTCTTTCGAGGAAATGTTTTCGACGGGCGAAACGTATAACCGATTGATTTCGACCATAGCTCAGTTTACCAAGTCGATGTCATTTGTCGTATAGAGTCGTTTGACTTTAACGCTTTGATCCGTTTAAATCAGAATTGGCTGGCGCGTGACATTTCAAGACGGCGCAGGCACCCCAGCCATGGCGAAACATTGGTGCTCCACCTTTTCCTTCAGCGGCTGGATGGACACTGACTCTCTGCTTTGATCCCCTGCGGCAAGACCCCTTGAGGGTCACGCGACAAGCAATCACGGCCACACTGCGGTACTTCTTTTGGAGGAGCGATGCTGTTCACTCGTCGTTTTGCGGTCGCAATACTGTCGCTGTTACTGTTTTCTTCCGTTCGCGCCATGGCGCAGGTCTCAGCCGCGCTTTCCGGACGAGTCACCGACCAAACAAGCGCAGGCATACCTGAAGCAACCGTTACCGCAAAAGACACTGATATGGGAATCACTCGCGAGACCGTCACCGATGCAGCGGGCAGGTATGAATTGCCGGCCCTTCCGGTCGGCCGATACGAGGTGACAGCAACCAAAAGCGGCTTTACCGTGGCGGTGCGGTCGGGAATCAGCCTGGTGGTGGGACAGGACGCAACGGCGGACCTCAGTCTGAAGGTCGGCAACGTAACCGAACAGGTGAGAGTAGACCAGAACGTTTCAGTTGTGAATACGACGACGGAAGATATCTCCGGCCTCGTCGGCGAAAGGGAAGTAAAGCAACTACCGCTGAACGGACGCAGTTTCGATCTGCTCCTCACCATTAATCCGGGAGTCGTCAATTTCACCTGGGAGAAAACAGGCGGCATCGGAGTGTCCAATTCAAGTACCGGCAACAATTTCGCAGTCTCCGGGAATCGTCCGCAACAGAACATGTTCCTGCTGAATGGAGTGGAGTTCACCGGCGCGGCAGAAAACAACATGCAGCCCGGCGGTGCCAGTCAAAACCTGATCGGTGTAGAAGCAGTGCGCGAGTTCAACGTGCTGCGCGACTCCTATGGCGCGGAATATGGCAAGCGGCCCGGGGCGCAGGTCACGATTATCACCCAGTCAGGTAGCAACCAATTCCATGGCTCCATTTATGAATTTCTGCGCAATAACATCTTCGACGCACCGAATTACTTCGACGTAGCGTCGGCCCCGCCGTTCCGGCGCAATCAGTTCGGAGGTGCGGCTGGCGGACCCATCAGGAAAGATAAGACGTTTATCTTCGCGAACTACGAAGGTCTCCGCCAAAGCCTCCATCAGACTTCGGTTGCGTTTGTGCCCGATCTCGCATCGCGCGCGGCCGCCGTGGCCAGCGTGAAGCCACTTCTCAATCTCTGGCTCACGCCTGCTGCCAGCGACCCGGATTTCAGCGGGATCGCACAAGTCTCCAGCAGCCCCTTGCAGACCATCAAGGAAGACTTCGGGACAGCGCGCCTGGACCAGGTGATTTCTCCGAACGACAACCTCTCGGGAATCTATACCGCCGACGACGGCTCAGACTTCACGCCCACCACCGCCAATCCGTATAGCACCGACATATTGAACCTTCGCGAACAGGTCGCCAGCCTGGAAGAGACACACGTGGTCTCGCCCAGGCTGCTCAATACCGCGCGCTTCGGCTATTCACGGGCAGGCTATTTCTTTACCGGGGAACCCACCCCGGATACACCCGCTGCCGATGTTCCGGGATTTGTGACCGGCCGGCTGGTGGGTGCTGTTGTGGTGGGAGGAAGCGCGGCCTCAAACCCCCAGGCGCAGATTGGCCTGGCGGGGAGCAATAACGGCAGCGATCTGCACATTGCCCGGAATCTCTACACATATGAAGATCGAGTGGCGCTCACCCACGGCGCCCACCAACTGACCTTCGGAGGCTGGTTTCAGCAGTTCCAGTCGAATGAGGTCATCAACCTTAGCCAGTTTGGTCAGGCCACATTTGCTAGCCTGCAGACGTTTCTTACCGGCACCACCAGCTCTTTCTTGTATAGCCCCTCGCCGACAGAGATGAACTGGCGTTCGCTATTTGGAGCAGGCTATGCGCAAGACACGATTCGACTGTGGCCGAAGTTCACCCTGAGCCTGGGCTTCCGAGGCGAATTCTCCACCGGATGGAATGAAGCGCACGGCCGAGCAGCCAACTACGTATTTTCAAATGGCGTCATCTCCAGCCAGCCGCGCGTCTCCAGCAATCTCTTCACCACCAACAATGCGAAGTTTCTCCCCGCGCCGAGAATTGGTTTCGCGTGGAGCCCGCACTCGGAAAGAACCGTGGTGCGCGGTGGATTCGGAATGTACTACGAACTGCAGGACGCATTGGGCTATCGAACCGATCAGAACGCGCCCTTTAACCCTACTTACAGTGTGGCCGCGCTGCCGGTATCGAAGCTCCCCATATCTCCGCAGTCCACACCGCCGAGCAATGCGTTGCTGGGTCCCGGTGGTGTGCAGCCCGACTTGAAGATGCCGACGTTGATCTCGTATTCGCTGCGCGTAGAACAAGCGCTCAGCCAGAACACGTCGTTGACGGTGGGATATATTGGGTCCCATGGCTACCACCAGATCGTTGGGATCGACGCGAACACGCCCGTCCCGACCGTCTGCCCGGCCTCACCCTGCCCGGCAACCTATCCCAGCACCTTTCCCGTAGGCTTGGCCGGTACTCCAGTCCCGGCGGGTTCTTACTACATTCCAACCGGAAGGCCGAAGGCCAATACGACACTCGCAAATACCTGGACATGGTTTTCTGTGGGCGCCGCCAGTTATAACTCGCTGCAGGTTGACGTGAACCACCGCTACAGCCACGATCTATCACTTCGCGGTGTCTACACCTGGTCAAAAGCCCTGGACGATGGAGATTCCTTAAACGCAACCACTGCGGGCAACGCGCCGGGACTCGTGTCAAATCCATATGACGTGCAAGCGGACTGGGGACCAGCCACCTACGACGTGAGAAACCTGGGAGTTATCAGCGCTGTTTATGGTTTACCGTTGGGCAACGGAAAGAGGTTTGCCGCCAGCCTGGGCCACATTGGAAACGGGGCGGTAAGCGGCTGGTCCGTGAACAGCCTGGTAGTTCTGCAAGCCGGGTTCCCGTTTACCCCGCAGCTGAGTTACAACCCATCGAACAACGGGGACACGCGCAATCCGGTAAGGCCGTTTGCCAACCCCAATTTTCAGGGCAAAGTGATTCTCGGAAAACCCGGCCAATGGTTCGATCCCAAGGCCTTTCTGCAGCCGCCCGCGAACAGCGGCTTCTTTGGCAACCTGGGCAGAGATTCGCTGGTTGGCCCCGGGCTCGCCACGTGGGATTTTTCGGCGGTGAAAGATACGGCGCTCTACGAGCGCTTGACCCTGCAATTCAGGGCCGAGATTTTCAATATGCTCAACCGGGCGAATTTCAACACTCCGAATCTGATCGTGTTCACACCCACGGGAGTATCGGGAACGGCGGGGGCGATCAGCAGCACGTCGACCACCGCACGCCAGGTCCAATTCGGTCTGAAGGTGCTCTGGTAGAAGCTTAAGAGCGGATGCGGAGCACGATCTTTCCCATGACGTGTCCCTCTTCGATCCTGCGGTGCGCCTCGACGACTTCTTCGAACGGATATTCGTGAACCCGCAGGGGAATACTTCGCGAACCGATAGAGGCATTCAACCGGTCGATCGCCCTACGTGACATTTCACCGTCGAAGGTCAGAGCGGCATGGCCATTCACCTGTGGCTTGGGCTCGACGCCGTTGGGATAGGCAAAGGGCGCGCCAGCTTTCAGGTGAGCCAGGAAAGCAGCCAACGTGTCACCGCTGGTAGTGACCATCGCGGTGTCGAAAGCCTCCGGTGCGACCCGCTTCAGCACAGCGTTGAATTCAGACGAATTTGGATCAACCGCATGAGCTGCGCCCAGCGAACGAATGTAGTCCTGCGCATCCGCCCGCGCTGTGCCTACCACGTTGGCACCGCGTTCCTTCGCCAACCACACCGCGAGCGAACCCACACCACCGCTTGCTCCAAACACCAATAGAGTCTGACCGTGGTGTACTTTCAGAGCCTCAAGGCCGGCTTGCGCAGTCAGGGCCACGCAAGGCATGGCGCCGGCAACCTTCATATCCATATGCGACGGAACATGACCCACCCGATCGGACGGTACGCTCACGTACTCAGCGTGAAATCCTCCGGTTGGATTGTGGTAGCTATACGAATACACGCGGTCGCCCACTTTAAAGTTCGTGACATCGGCAGCAACGGCAGCAACCGTCCCGCTGCCGTCCGCGCCGAGAATGGTTCCCGTCTTTACCGATCCCCAGGCGCCCGATCGCTGGGCCGCGTCCCAACTCCCGAACCCGGCATATTCGAGCGCAATGATCACGTGGTTGCGCGAGAGCCTGGGTACAGGCACATCCTTGATGTGAATCGCTCTAGGTGGTCCAGCGGCATCGACCACCGCGGCCTTCATCGTTTCCGGGAGTGTTGAAGTCATGGGTCTCCCCTCTCTTGCTTCGAGCCACTCACCATCGAAGACAACTTCATCCAGATGATGGCATTGAATTCGCCACCAAGCAAAATCGCGATAGATGACGCATAAAGCCACAACAACAATGCGATCACCCCTGCAAAGGAGCCGTACGAATGGGTCAGTGATCCATAGCGAGACAGGTAAAATTGCAATCCCCACGAAGCCGCGCACCAGGAAACCAGCGCGAATAACACCCCGGGAAGAACCCCTGCCCAACTCTTTCGTTTCCGGTTAGGACCAACCGCGTAGACCACGGTCAAGCAGGTCGATAGCAATAGGGCATCCACCAACCATTGGATAATATTGGATAGCCGTCCGAAGCGTCCTAGCAGAGGGAGCTGTGCAGTGATGTACGCGCCCGCGGAGGAAGTGGCGAAAAGAAACAGAAGAGACACTGCGAGCAATGCTCCAATTCCTAAGGTCAGTGAAATCGCAATCAATCGGCGTCGCCACCATGACCGATCCGTTGCTACCTCGAAGGCCACGTCGAGAGCTTCCATTAGTGCGGCTATTCCGGAGGAGGCCGTCCATAGGGATGCGATCAAGCCGAAGGAGAGCTTTCCCCCGCTCGCGCCGAGCTTTATCTGCGTAAGGAAACTGTTGAAGACAGAAAACGCAGACGTCGGCATCAGATGAGCGACGTAATTAAGAAGTCGCCAATAGGTTTCTGTTTGCGAAGAAAGCAAGATTCCGGTCAGCGAAGAAAGAAAGATGAGTAGCGGGAAAAACGACAGCAGAAGATAGAACGAGAGCAGGGCAGCCCGGTCCAGGAGATCATGGGCTAAACTGCGAACCCACAAACGCTTTCCTAGATCCGTCCAGCTGAGGCCGCCGCGACTCCAGAGCCTGACCGGAACTTCCGTTACGCCCTGGTCACTCTTCGACACCCTGGCCGCTCCAATGAAAAACGCTGATCCTCCTAGGATACAGAACGGCGGCGATTCCGAGGACGCGGAAAGGTAGGCACGGGCCGGTAGGTACGGACGAAACAGTGGTTGCTGAACAGAGGAATTCTTCAAATCTAATTTGGACAGGTCTGGAGTGTACTTAGCCCAGGACGCAGTCCTGGGGAGAGCCTTCGAGGCACGACAAGTCCCGCAGGGACGACTGAAAATTGTCCAGGGTCAAGTAGCGGCGTATTTTCAGCCGTCCCTGCGGGACTCAATCATCTTGCATGATCCACCCAGGACTGGCGTCCTGGGCTAAGGTCCGCCGTCCCTGCGGGACTTTTTCCACTACGGGCTGAAAGCCCCTGAGGTACGTCTTTCAAACCCTCTTGAAACACCTTCCTTAAACCGGAACGAAGGCCATGACCTCTTTGTCGATGGATCCAGCTTTGGCGTGATTGTCTAATCTCATGATCAAAGCGGTCGTTAATTCCTGCCCCTTTGCTACCAAAAGCACTCCCTGGCCGTTTTTGATTTCCTGATCGAGGACCATGCCCGCTCTCAATCTGGCAGTCGATACCTTAAGCAATTGCTTTGCGCCGCCGTGTGGCTGGAGATCCAGGAGGGTATCGAGCAGATTCGATTCGAACTCATTACGGCGTTCACGCAGACGCGTCAACGCCGCACCCTTTGCGGGAAACTTCTCCCGTGTTTGTTCATACGCCACTGCGAGTTTCAGAATCTTAGCCCCGAGCAGCAGGTCAGCAGGGGAGAAACCGGAAAATTCTGCGTCGGCCTGGGGAATGTCCTTTTTAAGTTGTTGCGCGATCATCCAGGCGGCCGGTTCCAGGCGCGGGATGTGTTTCAGCAACTCCATGGCCGCGAGTGGATGCGCGTCAAATCCCGCTTGTTCGTCCGCGTCGAGTTTAGCGCCGGAGTACGCCCTCAGCATGAGGTCAGAGTCGAGCGTGATGCAACCGAGCTGAGAGAGCGTAGCGGCTGCTTCGACACACCATGCAGAAGGCAGGTTGAGCTTTGTCGAGATGTGGCGCACGTAGTGGGCGATTCGCATGGAGCGTCCAAAAGCTTCGGGATTGGCGGCGCCCAGCACGTCCGTCAACACCTTGATGCTGCCCATCAGCGTTTGTTCCAGAAGTTCTTTTTCGCTGTGAATCAGCTGGTACTGTTTGATTCCGTCCGTAATGGCGCGCGTCAGCACCTCAGGCTCGCAGGGCTTGGTCAGAAAGCGGAAAATATTCCCCTTGTTGATGGCGTCGATCGCTGCCCCAATATCGGTGTAGCCGGTTAAGAGCATGCGTACAGTGTCCGGCTTTTTCTGACGCAACTTGCTGAGGAACTCTGCCCCATTCATGACCGGCATCCGCATATCGGAGATCACGACCGAATAGGGACCATTTTCTTCGACCGCAGTGAAAGCGTTCGCGGCGCCATCGACGATATCCACCTGGAACTCGGGATAAAGGATGCGCTTGTAGCCTTCAAGCACGGCGGGTTCGTCGTCTACGAAAAGAATCTTGTCGTCTGAAGGCAAAACCGGCACCCCGGTTGCTTATCGGCGGCGCTCAACCGATTGTGAGTGTTCAAACCCCGCGGTTGCCGCAAAGCTGACTCAAAATCGAACATCCAAAGCCGGCGGCCGATAACACACCCAGAGAAGAACTTCTTTGGAGGTGACAATCCAAATATGGCATCGGTCATCGTTGCTTCCTACGATTACTGGCTGGTGGCGCTTTCTCTCCTGATCGCCTTCGTCACCTCGTACGCTGCGCTAGACCTGGCGGCACGGGTGACGGCAAACCAGGGCTTTCACCGCGCCATGTGGCTCATGGGCGGCGCATTCGCCATGGGCAGCGGCATTTGGTGCATGCACTACACCGGAATGTTGGCTTTTCGCCTACCCATTCCCGTGTACTATCACTTGCCCACGGTTGTAGCGTCCTTGCTGGCGGCGATCGCCGCCTCAGGCATCGCACTGTTTGTCGTGAGTCGTCCAATCATGACTGTGACCCACTTGGCGGCGGGGAGCGTCCTCATGGGGGCGGCCATCGCTACCATGCACTACACCGGCATGGCCGCCATGCGGCTGGCTGCGATGCACTACTATGACCGCAATTTGTTGATACTGTCGATCTTTGTGGCAGTGATGGTATCGTATGCCGGCTTGTTGATCATCTATCACTCCGGAGGTGACAAGCAGAGCTGGAGGCCGAAAACAGCCGCCGCGTTTTCCCTGGGAATCGCCATTCCTGCCGCACACTACACGGGCATGGCCGCCGTTCATTTTATCGCTGTGCCCGCACCGCCGAACCTCGTCCACTCGGTGGACATATCGACGCTGGCTCGTTGTGGCATCTTTGGTGTAACGTTTATCGTCCTGGGGTTCGCCCTGATCACTGCCGTGGTGGAGCGGAAGATGTCCGCGCAGCAATTGGAGCTCGATAGCGAGCGGCAGATACTCCGCGCTCTCCTCGATAACATACCCGACCTGATGTACGTAAAGGACACTGACTCGCGGTTTGTCCTCGCCAATCCCCAGGTAGCGAAGCTGATGGGTGTGAGTACTGCGGAAGATCTGATTGGGAAGACTGCATTCGACTTTCTGCCCGCCGAGCGGGTAACCCCATTCTATGAGATGGAGCAAAAGGTCATTCATTCCGGCCAGCCCATATTCAACCATGAAGAAGTGTTTCCAGACAGTCAGGGCCATCGCATGCCGGTTCTCACCACTACCGTGCCTCTCCACGATCATAGTGGCCACGTCACCGGGATTGCCGGCGTGGGACGCAATATCAGCGAGCGAAAAAAGAGCGAGGAGGCTCTCAAAGCAGCGGAAAAGAAGTACCGTGGCATATTCGACGAAGCTCTCTTCGGCATGTTTCAACTCGACCGTGATGGTTACCTCCTGAATTTGAATCCCGCCATGGCGCACCTCTCGCTCTATGCGGGCCCGGAGGAGATGCTCAAAGAAGTGAAAGAACCGTTATGGAACTGGGCCGTACAGTCGACACGGCATCAGGAACTCGTATCAGTAATGAAGGATGTGGGACACGTCCGGGCGTTCGAATTGGAGGTTTATCGAAAAGACCAGAGCACGATGTGGATCTCGGTTACGGTTCGAGCCACGATACGGGACGGTTCGCTGCAAGGCTATGAGGGAATGGTTGAAGACATCACGGAACGCCGCGTTCTGCGCGACCAATTGTTACAGGCGCAAAAGCTGGAGTCCGTTGGTCAACTCGCAGCCGGCATCGCGCACGAAATCAATACCCCCACGCAATACATCGGGGACAATGTCCGCTTCCTCAAGAAAACCTTTGGCAATTTGACCAACCTGCTCAATGTTTATGACGGGTTATGGAAAGAGACCTTAAGCGATACGGTAACCGCCACGATAAAGCAGGAGATTAGCTCGTCCCTGCGGAAGATCGATATCAAGTTTCTGCTAGCGGAGGTTCCCAAGGCGATCGACGACACCCTTGAGGGAGTGAAACGCGTTTCCACCCTGGTCAGTGCAATGAAGGAGTTTTCTCATCCAGGAACAAAAGAGAAAATTCTGCTGGACTTGAACCACGCAATTCAAAGCACAATTACAGTGGCCCAGAACGAATGGAAATATGTGGCGGACGTGGAAACCAGGTTCGACCATACTTTGCCCCGGGTCTCCTGCCTGCCAGGAGAGTTTAACCAGGTCATCCTCAACCTTATTGTGAACGCCGCCCACGCGATCGGCGACCGGGTGAAAGAAGGGAATGGAGAAAAAGGTAGGATTACGGTAGAAACACGGCCATGCCCAACCGGGGTTGAAATCAGAATCGGCGATACCGGCACCGGAATTCCTCTCGATGTTCGGGCAAAGATCTTCGACCCCTTCTTCACCACCAAGGAGATAGGCAAGGGCACTGGCCAGGGACTCGCCATTGCCCGCTCCATCATCGTGGATAAACACGAGGGCAGCATTGACTTCGAATCGGTGATCGGTGAAGGCACAACGTTTATCGTTCGTCTCCCGTACCACGAGAAACCGTCCCTGGCGGAGCTGGCCACTCCGTGAAGAATGGGTGCTAGGGACGAAGCTTGATGGAGGCTCGGAACAGCTGATATTTGGAGTAGCGATGGAGCTCGCCATCCTCCCCGCCGTTGGTTTCCCACAACACTTCAACCGCTCGCGGCAGCCACAGCGGCTCGGCCAGCTCGGGAATATGCACTTGTGTGTACTCGATGTTAGAGGTGACCCGCTTCAAACTCAGCTCCGGCAGCGGCGCGAGTAAGTCAGTCCTGAGGCGAAGGATTTGAAAGTCCTGAGCATCGATCCAGGCAATCCCTTGATAGAGAAGAGGAATAGTATCAGTAGCGGTGGCGAGCAAGCTAGGCTTGCGCACCTGCCCCGGCCGCTGCGCAAAAGAGACCACATAGGTAGCATGCCCCTCCACCTTTTGCGTGCCGAGATAATGGAAGTTGGATTCCGAGCGATTGCCGGCCGCGAAGATAAGCCAGAGAGGAGCAAAGCCGATGCCCTTCGGATCCGCGGCCGCGCCACCTTGCTTCCCGGTGCGCGATTCTTCCAGCGTGGTCGTGCCGTCCACTTCCTTGTTGGCGTGGATGATGTACTCAAAGTGATGCCAGTCACCGGTAACCAGTCTTTTCGTGCTTGGCGGAGTCTGGGTGAGCATCCCGCGCCCCGGCGTGACGCCTACAACCTTTGTTGACACTTGCGACATGCCATCGGAGCTCTCCTTAGGTGGCGCCTCGTCAGCCACGTCTTCACGGCAAATCAGATTGGGTACCCTGGGCAATTGCAAGGCGATTGCCGCACCGGTCTTTTCCAGAATGAGTTGTAACTGTCCCGGCCTGTCGTCGGGCTTGATGCCGTTCAGGTCTCGGATGGTTTTCTTTAGCTCCGGAAGGGGCAGGTCCACGTAGGGTGCGGTCTTTCCATATTCCTGCATGGCCGTCGTCTGCGCCGGCGTAGCTTGCCATGCAAACGCAGAGCAGGGCAGCATTGTTCCAAGGGCAATGGCGCAGGCAGCAGAATGGACAAGGTTCCGCAAAGCAACTGAAGGCTACCACGGGTCCACGGATTCTGGCTGAAGCTCATGAGTATGCGCGAGAAATCCAAGGTTGGCGAATCGAGCGCAATCGAGTCATGACCGCACCGCCTGAGACAGGGTCGATTCGGCGGTTGAATGATATTGTCTATTGGCCTCCGAAACAGATAGCCCGGATCAATCGGGCTGTGTCATGGATAAGACCGCACCCCGCTGAACAATGGTCCGGTCGGTGTTGACCAGCGAAAACCAGATTGCGGAAACTACGGTGATCCACGCGGCGGCGTCCAGGGCGTGGCTCCAGCCCTGATGGACGACAATCGATGCAGTCACGGTAGATGAGATGGCTCCCCCCAGGCTGCCGACGGTGTTCATCAATGCCGAGAGCGACGCGGAAAAACCGGGCGCGAGATCGATGCAGGCGGCCCAGAAGTTGGCTGCCGCAAACATGGTGAAGCCGGCAGCAAGCGCGATCATAGGCAGAGCGACCGCAGTGATCGACACATGGGCTCCGGCAAAGAGTAACAAACCGGCGGACCCCATGCCGATCCAGACAGTTGTGATGCGGCCGTAGTGCCGCCCGATACGCTGGGAGAGGCGATCTGACATCCAGCCGCCTACGGGCGACAGCACAGCCATCGCCAGGAATGGCGCAGAGGTCCACGCGGCCGCCTGCATCAACGGCAATCCGCGAGATTTTACCGCGTAAAAGTAAAACCAGTTGTAGTAGACATAGAAGGCGTAACCCTGAAATCCGTAGCCGAGGATGAGCCCCCAGACCGAGACGCTGGTTAACATCTCCAACCACGGCACACGGCCTTTGGGGGGCTTGAGTGCGAGAGGCACCTCGCCTGCGCGAGATCCCGGGTGGATGCGTTCGAGTTCGGCGGGATTCACACCCCGATGATGTTCCGGCCAGTCGGTCGCATACCAGTTCCAGACGGACACCACTACCAACGCCACCACAGCGCAACTGAGAAAAGAGACCTGCCAGCCCAGATGCAGCATAGTCCAGGCAATGAAGACCGGGGTAAGCGTGCCGCCCAGGCCCAGACCGCAGACTTGCAATCCGCTGGCGAATCCGCGGTCGCGCACCGATGTCCAAGACGCGATGACCCGCGTGACGTTCGATGTGACCGCGGCTTCGCCAATACCGGTCGCAAAGCGAACCAACCGGAAAGCCGCGAGCGTGCTCATCCCCGTCATCGCCGCGACCTTCGGCGCGAAGACCATCGCGCCCGCGCCCGCGCCGAACAACACCATGGAAGCAGTGAGCGTGCGCCGCGGTCCAATGCGGTCACAAACATATCCCCAGGGGATTTGAAAGAGCCCATACCCCCAAAGAAATGCGCTGAAGATCAGCCCCATGGAAATAGTGCTGAAATGAAATTGATCTTCGATGGCTTTACCGGCAACACTCAGGTTGAGGCGGTTGAGCGTGGTGACAGCCATAATCGCCATCACGATGAGCAGGACGATCCAGCGGACTCTTGTCGGCGCCTGTTGAGACACGACCGTACTTTTCACACATTCTCCTCTGCAAAGTTCGAGCGCTTGTACGGTCGGCTGCACTATAGCAAACGCAACAACGGCTGCACCCTCGATCGCTAGAAGATCAACTTGACACCCAGTTGTATCTGGCGCGAAGTTGTAGCGGTCTGATTGAGCGCAGTGGGTAAGGTGCTGCCGTCGAAGTCATAGACGGAATTGTTCTGCCCGAAGGTATTCAGAAAACCGGGAGAGAGAAAGTTCGTGTGATTGAAAACGTTGAAGAATTCAGCGCGGAACTGCGCCCGGAATGCTTCCGAGATCCTGGGAATGTTGGTGTTTTTGAAAAGTGAGAAATCCACGTTCGCCAGGCCGGGACCGTAGAACTCGTTTCTCCGGGTGTTGCCCAGAACATTGGAGCAGGGCTGCTGGCCGCTGGCGTAACTACCACCATAAGCAGAATAGGATCCCGGAGCGCATCCATAAGGATTGGCCGCCGTGGCGGTAGGCAAGGAGGATGGAGCCGTGGGAGGCGTGAAACAGCTGGTGTTCAGATAGTTGAATCCGCCATGGATGGCGTTGCAGCCAGGCTTCACACTCGCGAAGTCCATGGAATAGTCGCCGTTGAAGCCGGTGCCAAGAGGGTCGTTGCCGTCACCCGTAGTCACCGTAAAGGGAGCGCCCGTCGTGCGCGAAACAATCGTGCCCACTTCCCACCCATTGAGCAGAGTGCGAACGGCGCCAGAGTCCGACTTGACGTTCGGCAAGTCCCAAAGAACGGTGCTGGTGAAGGTCTGGCGCACATCGAAGTCGCATGCCCCTACGCGAGCGGCTTTCACCAGAAGCAGCGGAACCGCAATGGAATTGAGGTAGGTATCTCCAGTGACCGGGGCTGAGCTTAGGTCGCGGCACTTCCCGAAGGTGTAAGACAACTGCCCCTGCACGCCGTGACTGGCAGCGCGTTTTACCTGCGCCTGCAGCGAATTGTAAGAAGATGCTCCGTCAAACAGCACCGGGCGAATGCCCGCACCGCCGCCCCAGTTCGGGTCAATGCGAGTACCGGTAGCGTTGGCAGCGCATGTTTGCCCCGCGCCAAGCTGCGATGGGTCGCAGGGAAAAACATAACCCGCGCCTGCAACCGACTGTGGCTGAATGAGGTTGATGTCGTCGGCGGCTGCGGAGAGATGCACGGTGCGGGAGCCGACATACCCAACAAACATGGAGTATTGATTGGTGAGCTGTTGTTCTATGTTGAAATTCCAGTTGCCCACCAGGGCGCGTTTCGGATGCTGCTCGATATATCGATTGCGTACTTTCTGCTGGTTGAAGTTGACGTTGGGATTAATGCCGCTGCCCAGCGTGGCTCCAGTCGCTGCGCCGATAATCTGGAATGGCGCGGTGGCCGCCGTGTTCAGGCCAAACTCATAGGGCAGAGGCAACACATCGAACAAGCCTCCACCTGCACGCAATGCCGTCTTGCCATTGTGGAAGGGGTCCCATTCGACGCCCAGCCGGGGTTGAATGTCCTTGGATGTAGGATTGCTCGCGATCGGGCTGTCAGTCCCCACGGGCCCGCAGGCTGTAGGGCTGGACAGACAATTGGAAAGGGTAGTGATCTGCTGAAAGGGCGCTGCCGCGACAGTGTAGCCGTTGACCGTATATCCAGGAACGTTGTGGTTGCCGCCGGGCCGGGTCGCGAACTCATAGCGCACCCCGAGATTGACTGAGAAATTAGAAGTGACACGCCAGTCATCCTGCACGTACCCGGCAATGATACTTTCGCGCAAAGCCACCTCGTGCGACTCGCCGGGGGCCACGGCGTTCAACTGGTCAGGCGCGTTGCTCAAAAATCCTGCCAGGCTATAGGTATTCATACGGCCATTGGGGCTGAGAATTTCCAGCACGTTGTATCGCACCCGTTCAAACGAGAAGCCGGTGGTGATGGAGTGCTTTCCGCGAGTTAAAAACAAATCGTCGTAGGCCTGGAGAGAAGTGTAGGCGTGGTTGAAGCGATTGAAGCCGCCAAGTCCGTAGGCGGTGGTAAGCCCGGCAACGGGAATTTGCGGCGGAGCCATGGAGCCGGGCGCGATCGCGAGTGCCTTGTCCGTCCCCACCGCATTGCCGGAAACCGGCGTGTTGATCGTCCCGATGATGCGGCTTATTCCGCCACGGGCGGTGTTGGCCATTCCGCTGTTGAATACATGGGTCTCTTCGGCACTGCCTAACTGCCGGCGCGAAAATACCTTGTGTACGACGTTGCCCAACGGGTCACCCTGGGTCTGGGGGCCGGAGTCGAAGAAGTACGTTCCGTTCAGACTGTCCTTGCTGGAAAGCTTGTGGTCACCACGGACGATGAAGTAGTTCTCATTCGCGACGGTGGGCGTGTTGACATTAAATATCTGAATGCCTTTTGCGTCGGGCGTGCCCGCCGGCGCCACCGGCCAAAGGGCGAGGTAAGGTTGAATGGCGGCGACGGCGGATGCGCGCGAGGCGGCGTCAGGAACTCGAATCGCTCCCGAACTCGACTGGCTTTGCCGCACACCCTCGTAGTCACCAAACACAAAGGTACGGTCGCGAATAATAGGAGCGCCGGCCGAGCCACCGAATTGGATGCGCCGGAAAGGCGCGATGTTCGGGCCATCGAAATAATTCCGCGCGTCAAAGATGCTGTCCCGGTCGAAGAAGTAACCATTGCCATGGAACTGGTTGGTGCCGGAACGCGTAATGGCGTTGATCACGGCGCCCGAGGTGCGGCCATACTCCGCGGTATACCCGGTGGTGATGACGGAGAATTCCTGAATCGCGTCGACCCCCAGATTTAACCCCGTCGGACCACCGGGGGCAGCATTGGAATAGTCGTTAATGACCATGCCGTTGACCCGATAGACATTCTCGTTGGGCCGATGACCGGAATCGCTGAGCTGGTTGCCGAAACCGCGGTTACCCTTGTTGGCGCTAAAGCCGGTGGTCGCCTGGTTGGGGATATTGGCCACGCCGGGCTCGAGCGTGGCGAGGGAGGTCCAGTCGCGGCCATTCAAAGGTAATTCACGGACAGTGCGCGAGTCCACGGTCGAGCTGATCTGCGACGAATTCAATTGGACGCTGGCCGGAGTAGTCGAAACCACCACGGTTTCAGACGCCGTGCCGATCTTCAGCGACAGGTCGAGAGTCTGCGTCGATCCAACCGTAAGAATGACATTCTTCTGAATCATGGGAGAAAAACCACCCGCCTCGACCGTTACCTCATAGTTTCCAGGGGTGAGGTTCGGCGCGGAGTAGTATCCCTGATCGTCGGTGGCGAGAGGGCGTAGCTCACCCGTGGCCGTGTTCTTGATCGTGACCGAAGCACCGGCGACCAGCTTGCCGGTCGCGTCGGTGATCAGGCCGGAGAGGGTTGCGCCGGCAACCTGGGCCCTTACAGGACGCCCCGCTAAACCCATCGCCACGACCAGCAGGAAAGCAAGTAATTTGCTGCTCGTCCAGAGAGTATTGATTCGTGCTGCTGATTTCGCTTCCATGCGCTGACCTCAATAACTGCGGTTCCTGAAGGTTAGTTTTTTTAACTGAGCGATTTGTGACCGCTCCAAAGCATCCCGGTTACTTTGACGAGCCGGATCATAGTGCAGTGGGGCGCACGCTTGTGAAGTCCAAACAGGGTCCTCGATCCGGTTTCATATGTCTCCCATTAACTCCATAAGCTGCAAGTAGTTCGCGCAGAATGTCATCAGATTGACCGGCTCAGTAGGTGGGCCTATACTCGGAAAGTTTAAAAAACCATGTCCGTTACCAGCGCCATTCCGGGAGCCGTCTTCCACTTCGGTACCTTCGAAGCTGACGTAACCGCGGGAGAGCTTCGCCGTAACGGTCTTAAATTGCGACTTTCGGAACAGCCGCTGCTCATCCTGCTCATGCTGCTGGAACATCCCGGAGAGGTTGTCAGCCGTGAGGAGTTGCGCGGGCGCCTCTGGCACGACCAGTCTTTCGGCGATTTTGACCATGGGCTGAACAATGCCGTCCTGCGCTTGCGTGAGGCTTTGGGAGACTCGAGCGAAAACCCGCGATTTATTGCCACCGTGCATCGTCGTGGCTATCGCTTCATTGCCCCGGTGCAACTGGTGTTGCCGGTGCCAAAGCCCGTGGAAGAACCAAACATGGAAGCCGAGGCTGCTGACAGGTCACGCGAAGGCGTCGTTTCCGCGGAACCTCTACTCTCTCCGAGCAAGGGATGGAGCACGGCGAACCCTCGATTACGTCCTAACCTGATTGCCTGGGCACTGGTAACACTCTGCGCAGCAATGTTGTTGATGGTTTCGCTGATTTCCTGGCTCGGGCATAAGTCTGCAGTCGCACCAGCCTCGCTGGTGGTGTTGCCTTTAGAAAATCTCTCAGGCGATCCAAACCAGGACTATTTTGCGGACGGCATGACAGATGACTTGATCGCCAACCTGGCTAAAATTCGCTCGCTGCGGGTCATCTCCCGTTCGACTGCGATGGCCTACAAAGGAACACGCCGGCCCCTATCGCAAATCGCCCGTGAACTGCACGTAGACGCCGTCGTCGAGGGAACCGTGCTGCGTGTGGGGGACCGGGTACGCATCACCGCCGAACTGGTGCAGGTCTCCAGCGACCATCATCTTTGGGCGGATACGTACGAAAGCCAAATAGGAGATGTCCTGGCGTTGCAGAACCGGGTGTCCTCTGCCATCGCGAACGAGATCCGCATCAACCTTACGCCGGGAGATCGAGAGCGGCTGGCGGGAAGCCCGTCCGTGCACCCAGAGGCGTATGAGAATTACTTGAAGGGCCGCTACTACTGGAACAAGCGCACGAATCAAAGCCTGGCAAGAGCCATTGGATATTTTGGCCAGGCCATTCAACAGGACAGCCGGTACGCTTTGGCGTATGCGGGGCTGGCCGATTCCTACAGCATCCTGGGCGCCACTATCTACGGCTCCGTTTCGACTCTGGAAGCCGCCGGTAAAGCAAAGGAGGCGGCAGAGAAGGCTCTCGCCCTCGATCCTCAAATGGCTGAGGCGCAAACTTCACTGGCGACGGTCAAGTTTAACTACGATTGGGATTGGGCAGGGGCGGAGTCGGACTTCCGGCGCGCCATTCAGCTTGATCCTAATTATCCAACTGCGTACCAGCGCTATTCTTTGTACTTGATGGCAATGGGCCGCGTGCAGAGCAGCCTGGAGCAGATAGACAGGGCACGCCAATTGGACCCGCTTTCCATCAACATCAATTTCAGTGACGGCTGGCGGCTCTATCTGGCTCGGCAATATGGCAACGCCGCCCAGCAGCTGCGCGACACGCTAGAGATGGATCCGTCCAACGGATTGGTGCACTTGATTCTCGGTCAGACTTATGAGTACATGGGCAACACCGAAGGGGCACTGACGGAATTCCGCGAGGCAGCAAGGTTGGCTCCGGGGACACCCCTCATGACCGCCGGCCTGGCGGCCGCATATGCGCGCTCGGGCAATCGGCCCGAAGCGCTGAAGCTGCTGGCTTCGCTATCCCTGCAAGCCCAGCGAGAGTATGTCTCGCCTTATTACATCGCCGTAGTCTACGCGGCGCTGGGCGAGAATAATCAGGCCCTCGACTGGCTCGATAAGGCCTACGCCGACCGGTCCAACGGCATGGTCTTCCTCAAGATGGACCCGGACCTCGATCCACTCCGGACCAATCCGCGCTTTCAGGCGATCCAGAAAAAACTTCATTTCCCTGAATCGTAGCCGCTGCAATCTTCTCGATAGCTAACTCCAAGGCGAACTCCCAACACCGTCACCAATATTCTGGGTGCCCCATGCAAGCCCGCATTTGGCTTGAGTGGCCGAGCATATCGACGAATCTGCATCTTCACCCCCTGGCCTCAGGCACCGGAATACAACAACCTCGGCTCGCCCATCCAGAAGCAATTACTTCTCCGGGTGATCACTCCTGGCCCCTGACCCCTCAGCCGGGCATCGGCCTCGTGAAACGGACCGACAAACCGCATCGCGCGGGGCATGGAATGATAGATCCGCGGCACCCACCGGCCAGCCCGACGCACTGCTCGTTCTTCGCGCGCGCCGAAATCAAGTTGAAAGCCCGCACGCAGTCGTACCGGCATCCAGTACGCGGTAAGCGCGCGGTACCAAGGTGGAGGATGTATACAGCTCCCCGCGCCGGAAAGAACACTTTTCCCCAGGGCGAGAGCGTTTGCGTCGACGCAAAGCTGCGGCGAATCGACCATCGTCGCCGTGTAGTCCAAAAAAGCCGTCCAATCTGCGGGCAAAGCTCCGGCTGAGATGCCAAAAAGCGCGGCCATTCGTTTGCTCTCCGCATAATACTGTTCACGATCGGACACTGTGAGCGACGGCAAGGCAAACTCGTAGGCAAGAATCGCGCTCTCGACCAGGGTGGCATACACCCAGCACAGCGCGGCAACCTCGTTTGCCTCGTAGTGCTCACCGGCCGGGTGATCGCCAGCCGCATGGGGCAGTTCACCACGAATTCCTGTATGCACCTGGTACAGTCGCCTGGAGGCCTCCATAGCCTGGCCACGGGTGCCGAACAGCATCGTGTAAATAACCCGGAATGTGGAATGGAAGCGCGCAACAGCGTCGTGCAACAGGTTGGAATGTTGGGCCAGCGCGACCGCGACCCAGGGATGAGCCAATTGCAGGAGAGCCGCCCGCCCCGCGCCAAGAAAGACAGCTGACTCGCGATTTACCTGCCACGTGATAGAACCAGGTCCGAAAAAGCCATCGACCGGTTCACCAGGCAGCGCGTCGAGAGAGGCAAGCAGCTCCCGGCTGGTGGCGCGTGAAACATACTGCCGGGGGCTTGATTCGGACGCCATGCCTCCATTAAACCTGAGACAGGGCGCTGAGCGTGAGTACCCGTTTAGCGGCTGAAAGCGAACACTCCCCGCTCCAGATCGATGGACAGTTTGCTGATGCCCAGCATCGCCGGGCTGATCAACCCATCGAAATTCTGCGGTCCGTCCCCGGCGCCTTTCACCAAAAACGCAGGCTCCTTGCCAAACTCCGCTTCGCCCAGTCTGAGGCTGTCCAGCCAAACCTGTTTCCGCTCGAACTCGCCGATCGTACCGGGCGTGGGTCGAACCTCACTGACTCTCATCGGTGAGGCCGGCTTGGGGATAGACGGTCCGAAGAGAATGAGCGCCGAAGCGCCGGTGTCGAGCAGCAGATGGACCGAGAGGTGATTAAGCTCCGCATCGATCACCGGCAGTCCCCCCTGGAGTCGCAATGGCAGGGAATTCTTAAGCGCCGGCACCGCCCCGAAACGAATCTCGTGCGCGGCGTAGTCAATTTCGAAAGCACTCGGCCCCAACACATCCAGACCAACCACTGCGTCAATGCGAACCGGGACAGCCTTCTGAAAAAACGACAAATCCTCGACCACGACGTTGAGACTATCCCGGCGCACTGGCCCAACCTCTAAACTGGGAACGGTAGCCTGACCGGCCTGCACGCTGCCTCCAAGCACAGCCATGCTCCCCGGCTGTTCCGTGAGCTGCAGTTTTTCCGCCACCCGGCGGTCGATCACGGCAGGACTCGCCCCCGTATCCAATAAGAAGTTAAGACCCTTGAGTGGACCCGCCGAACCGCGGACTACAATCAAGTAATCGCGATAGAGATCGAAGTGAACCGTATTGCTTTGGTTTCCGTATCCTCTTGCGGGCGGCTCAGCCGCCATGAACAAGACCGTCAAAAGGCTGAACCAGCAAATAGCGTGACCGCGCATGCCGCTCACCTCACTCAAGAGGCATGCTCGATCAGGTCCTCAGGGACCTCAATTCACCGCCGCTAACTTAAATGTCTACGTTGAGTTACGACCCAGGAGATAGTCAGGAGATGCACCGGATACACTGATCTCCTAGTAAACTAGTTGCAACTGCGAGTGGCGTGTGGCATCAACAGGAGGCGGGGTAACAATGCTGAACACATCCATCAACGGGGAACCACCTCCGCGCAACGGGTCCCGAACGGTGCGGTTTGGTGCATTTGAGGCAGATCTCCATTCGGGAGAGGTACGTAAATCAGGGAACCGGGTCAAACTCCAGGAACAGCCCTTTAAGGTTCTGCAAATTTTGTTGGAGCGCCCAGGCGATCTGGTCAGCCGCGAGGAATTGCAGACGCGTATCTGGCCGGAGGAGACCTACGGCGACTTCGACCACGCCGTGAATGTTGCTGTGGGCAAACTGCGCACTGCTCTGGGAGATTCCGCCGACAATCCATCCTTTATAGAGACGGTGCCCCGCCGGGGCTACCGTTTTGTTGCGCCGCTGGAGCGCGCCCAGGTCGAGCCGCCGCCTCCTCCGGCAGAAATTGTTGTCGCGCCGGCCGAGGTTCCGTCGCGCGGCCGAAAACTGGCCCTGGCTGGATTGCTGGCGCTGATCGTGTGCGGAATCCTGGTGGCATTGGGAGCATGGCTGGGACGCCGCACCGCCCCTTCGCGAGCATTGGACTTTCAGCGTCTGACGGTCCGCCACGGCACCGTGTTTTCCGCCAGGTTTGCCCCGGACGGACACAACGTCGTCTACAGCGCCTCCTGGGACGGCGCGCCGATTGAGATATTCTCCACCGACCTTAAAATCCCCGGATCCCGGAGTGTCGGCATCCCCGCGAGCCATCTGCTTGCCGTTTCCTCCACAGGAGAAATGGCGGTCCTGCAGTCTGTCCACGCTCCTTTCATGTTCACCTTCCGGGGAACACTTGGCCAGGTGCCATTGACCGGTGGCTCGCCACGCCAAATTGCCGAGGATGTCGAAGGCGCCGACTGGTCTCCCGATGGAAAGAGTCTGGCGATCGTCCGCGACGTGGGCGGAAAACAGCGCCTCGAATATCCGGTCGGACATGTTCTGTACGAAACCGATGGATGGATGAGCCACACGCGCATTTCCCCCAAAGGAAATCAGATCGCGTTTCTCGATCACACCACCCATGATGACGACCGGGGCGTTGTCTCCGTAGTCGACATGGCGGGCAAGCGGAAGGTTCTTTCCACCGGTTGGGAAAGTGAAGAAGGACTGGCCTGGTCGCCGAACGGCTCGGAGGTGTGGTTCTCCGCAACCGAAGCCGGACTACAGCGCCGGATCTACGCCGTGGACCTGGACGGTCACCTGCGGCCGGCTTTTCGGGCACCGGGAGGAGTAACGCTGCAGGATATCTCTTCCGATGGGCGCGTCCTGTTGACTCGGGATGAACAGCGCGCAGGAATCATGGCGATGGCCAACGGCGCCACCCGGGAGCGGGATGTTTCCTGGCTGGACTGGTCTCTGCCGGTAGACATTTCCCGCGACGGCAACACTTTGCTCTTTGACGAACAGGGTGAAGAGGGCGGCCCGACTTATACGGTCGCCGAGCGTGACCTGCGTGGTTCGCCGCCAATCCCACTGGGAGAAGGCATGGCGGGCGACTTCTCTCCGGATGGGAAATGGGCCATCACGACTGTTTCTTATACCCAGCTGGAGCTCTTGCCGACCGGAGCCGGCACCATCAAGAAACTCGATCGCGGCAACATCGAACAGTATCGCCATTCGCTTCACTGGATGCCCGATGGAAAGCAGGTCATGTTTTCAGGAAACGAGCCGGGTCATCTCGCTCGCTGTTTCATCCAGAACGTTGATGGCGGCAAGCCGCGGCCCATTACTCCCGAAGGGGTTAATGGATGTCACGTGTCTCCCGATGGGCAGTTGGTTACTGGCATGAATCCTTTGGATATGTCGGTGAAACTGTATCCATTGGATGGGGGCGCCCCACGGCCGATAGCCGGCTTGCTCCCAGGGGAGAACGTCTCCTGGACAACCGACCCGCACTACGTCTACGCCTCCGCAGGGAAAATAGCGCCCGTAAAGATTTACCGTCTGAATATCGAAAACGGACAAAGACAGCTGTTCAAGGAAATCAATCCTTCAGACGAAACCGGCCTTTGCGACCTGACCATGATCCTCTTCAGCCCGAACGGCAAGGCATACGTGTACGGCTACACCCGCCTGCTCTCGGAGATCTACCTGGTAAACGGCCTGAAGTAAGACCAATGCCCTGGGTGCCCCATTCAAGCCTTCTTTCGGCTTGAATGGGCAAGCATACCGCCCGTGCCGGGACGACAAAGGAGAGAGCAATACCTTTATGTACTGCTGCCCTTCCTTTTAGAGCCGTTACCCTTAGCCGTGTCATCCCGACCGGAGCGCAGCGTAGCGGAGGGACCTGCGGCTCCGCGGACCCCTCGTGGAAATGTTTTCTCCCAAATACTCCGCAACGATCAACGAGGCAACTCACCAATGGTCCGCTTGAGATCCCCCTGGGCCAGCGATAACCCAAGCGTCGCCTCCAAATAAGAAGCCCGAGCACCGAGCGCCTTGGCGTGAGCTTCCGCCTTTGCCGAAGCCAGCGCCGCATCCTGCTCGAACCGGCGATCGGTCACCCGCGAGGCCTCTTCACGCGCATGCAATACCTCCGCAGCCACCCCGGCCAGATCCTGCAATTGCTCGACCTTGTCATAAGCACTTTCCACCCGGACCTCAACCTCGTCCTCAATTTTCGCGAGGTTAATCTCCGCCTCGGAAAGCAACGTCCGCGAATCCTTGATTTCGGCCACGCGCTTGCCTCCATCGAAAAGATCATAGGTAAACGAAACGCCGAACGTGCCGAAGTTATGCACCAGGAAGGGAATCCCGCTCTGGTAGCTGTATCGCGCCAACCCGGTAATATCGGGGATGTAAGCATCCTTCGCCGCCGACAAACCAGCTTTTGCTTTCAACACGCCCTGCTGAGCGGCCTGAATTTCCGGACTATGCTCCCGCGCAATCCGAAGACATTCCTCGCGTGAAGCAACGGACACCGCAGTGGACGACGTATCCGCCTCCAACGCCAACTCGGTATTGAGCGGCAGGCCCAACAAATCGTTCAGGCTCATCGTCAGATCATGGATTTCCAGCCGCTGCCTCAGAGCAGACTGCTTTGCATCGAGAGCCGACGCGCGGCTCTCCAGCACAACAACATCCAGGGCATTGCCCCGCTTCACATCGCTCTCTCCCTCCTCGACCTTCACCTGGCTGGCAGTGACCTCGTCCGCAGCAGCCTGCTGTTTGAGCTGCGCGATCAGTATTCCGTAATACAGTTGACGAACCTTGAGCGCGACGCCGTTCTCGGCTTGAGTCGCCTGTTCTTTGGCAATATTGATATCGGCCGTCGCCGCGAGGTTGGAAGCATGAATCTTGAACATCTGGGTCACAGGCTGTTCCAGGCCAGTACCGCTGGTGTACGAAGTCAAGCCCCCTGACCAAGAAACAAACTCTGGCCCGGAATGAGCCCGGTATCCGGATGATTGCCAAAAGCGCCTGCCGGTATCTGTACCCCGGCGAGCTCTGTAATATGCAGCACAGTGGACTCATTGCGAATGTGCGGAAAGTAAGCGGAACGAGCAACTTCCTTCTTGTGCTGGCTGTCCACCACGGCAAGTTGCGCCAGCTTCAGATCCCGGTTTTGTTTGAGTGCGAGATCGATCGCCTGGGAGAGAGTCAGCGGCATGGGTGCGTTGCTCTGAGCATTCGCGCCTCTTGCAGCAACGAGCACCACCAATACGTACAGAAACAGTATCGATTTACGCCGCATGGACCACCTGCCGATATTGCTTGGGCACCGGCGCCATGCAGGAGACCACGATCAGGCAAACCACCGCAGAGCAAGCGATGAGCAAAAAGCTATCAGTAATAGCCAGGGTGAAGGCTTGCTGTCTTACCTGCAAGCCGAGGATCTCCGCCGCCCTGCCCGCCGGCCATGGGCAACCCCGAAGAGCGGCTCTGCATGCCGGCACTTAGGCCGAGCAGCCTCTGATAAGTAGCGGGGTCGCCAAGATGGACGCCCAGTCCAAGAATGTTGGAGTGGAACTGCTCGCGAACCGCGATAAAGTGCTGCAGTGAAGCGGAGCCCGCCTCTCCGCCAAGCAGTCGGACCGTCTGAAAATATCCGGCAAAAGTAAGCACGTCGATCGGCCGGCTGAGTGCTCCGGAATTGAGTACCTCTAGAATGATGGCGCCCACCATGGAGTTAAACGCTAACGCCAGTCCAATCGCCATCACTGCCTGCGACGCCGTGAAATTCGCCCCCGACCAGGCCGAGGACAAGCGGGCGTTCATCAGACAGGCAATGGCCACCAATCCAAAACCCGCTGTGAGCACCAGCCGCGCATCGATATACTTCACCGAATACATGGCCACCAGGCCGCAGAGGAACTGCGGCAACGCCACCCAAAGCAGAACCGGTCCGGTTTGCAAGGGGAGATAACCTTTCACGGAGCCCAGGTAACTGGGTACGGCCACGACCGGGGCCAACATCACGAAGCGAAACAGCACCAGTACGACGCCCAGCAGGAGAGTATTGCGGCTGAGAAGAAATTTGAGATTGATCAAAGGGTTGGGGACAAGGAACCGGCGAACCAGCGACATCGCCACCAGGAATAAACCCGATGCCGTCAGCCCAACGATCGTCCCTGAGTGCCACCAGTCGAGCCGCTGCCCCTGATCGAGAGCGATAAAGAGCAAGGAGAAACCGAGGCTGGCATACAGGAAGCCTCTCCAGTTCGGTTTCGGCTGGCCTTCTTTGGGCTTGGGCAACGGTTGCCACGGGATGCCGAAATAAATCAGCACCGTCATGATCGGCGTCAGCGCGGCGCTGTTCCAGAAAATCCAGCGCCACGACAGGTGGTCCATGTACCAGGCTTCGAGCGAGTGGGCCACGTTCGTGGTGAACTCAATATCCACGGCATACATCGCGATCCCCAGCAACACATAACGCATCGGAAGACCGCGCAGCACAAAGGAAAGCGTCAGCGGATAAAACGTTCCTGCCGTCAATCCGGCAAGCACCAGCAGTACCAGAAACAAGGGAAGGCTGTGGACCAAGGGGAGCAACAAGCTGATCACGGTAAATGCCGCAGGCACACGCCAGAAGAACGCGCCGCGCGCCCAACAGGCCGCCCAGGTAGACAGAGAACGGGCCGATGAACATGAGCGCCGCATTGAACGATGTGCTGAGCCATGAAGCCTCATCAAAGCCGAGGTGAAGATGGCCGCGCAGATCCGGCAGCCCAACACTGATCAGCCGGCCGGTGCAGGTCGCAATCGAGGCGCCCAGCAAAACACCGAGCACCCCAGCACCGGGTGGGTGGTGATGACCGGGCGGTGGTGCAGAAGGCGTGGGAACGGGTGAGTTGGGGGGCTGCGTGCTCAAGATCGCAGAACCCTCCCGCCCGCTGCCTTTGCCCGAGGCATGGATCGTCACCACGGCGGAAAAGCCGGGGCGCAGTTTGCCCTGCAACGGGTGATCCGCGATCGAGCACAATCTTGACCGGGATTCGCTGCACAACCTTGGTGAAATTTCCCGTCGCATTATCCGGAGGCAGAAGCGCGAACTGCGATCCGCTGGCCGGCGCAATCTCCGCTACCTTTCCGTGCAGCACGATGCCGGGAAAAGTATCAATGGTAATATCAGCGCGATCGCCCTTCTGGATGTTGGTAAGTTGCGTCTCTTTGTAATTCGCCTGGATCCAGACATCGCCTCTCACCAGGTCGATCACCTGCATGCCGGGGGCGACCAATTGCCCCTCCTGCACATGACGCTCGCCGACCGCTCCAACCGCCGGGGAGAGGATCCGCGTATATCCGAGATTGACGTTAGCGACAATGATCGCCGCCTCCTTGGCCTGGATGTCGGCGCGGTACAAATGCGTCTTTGGTATCGAGCGCCGCTCGCTCTTGTTTCTCGGCTTCTAGCACAGCACGGCTGCTGGCCAGCTGCGCTTCAGCACGCGCGAGGCCTGCCTGTTGGCTGGCCAGCATGCCTTGGTAGCGATCCGCATTGGCGACCGCCGTTTCCAGTTCCTGATGGGTGGTCGCCTTCGAGGCGAGCAGCGCCTCCTGGCGTTTGCGTTCGGTCGCGGTGCCGTTCGACATCCGGTTCCACCGCGGCGATACCGGCTTTCGCCGCATTGAGCGCCGCGGTGGCTTGATGTGATCCCGGTTTCCGCATTCTGCACCTTGACATCCTGAATTCGCTTGGCCGCCTGGTTGTCGGCCAGATTGGCTTCCGCAGCAGCTAGCCCTGCCTTGGCCTCTGCCAGAACAGCCGCATAGTCGTCATCATCAAGCTGCACCAGAAGCTGACCCGGCTTGACGGCTTCATAATCGCCGACCTCAAGCTTGCGAACAGTTCCGGAGACGCGCGTGCTCAAAGGCGTCAAATCCGCGCGCAGGTAAGCATCGTCGGTTCGCTGCTCCGCCGCCCCTCCCTCCCACGAGTTCCAGCAACCCTTGATGGTGAAGAGCAGCGCCGCAGCGACCACTAACGTCACTACCGGAACGATCATCGCTCGTTTTGACATGCTTCCACTCACTCCAGAAAATCAGGTTGTCATCGGGACCAGGAAAAAAGACCTGCTGAAACGCCGTGATTACAGTCTGGGTGAGGACTCTCTTGATAGGTACAGGCTGGGTAGGTACGGGCTTTAACCCGTACATCAACCCACCAAATCCATCTGGCCTTTAGGCCCTGAGGTATGCTTTTGCTAATTCCCCCAAAGCCGTTCTTTCCCCAGCCTTAGCCCTGGCCGACGTCTTCCTGTCCCATCTCGAATGCTCAATGCACTCCCAGAACACTGCAAGGCGCATCTTGCGCCAGCTCATAGACCGTGCTCCACAAGCGCGCAATATAGAGATCACGCTGGTGCAGCCCGATCACCAGAAGATCCGCTTTTTGCTCGCGAAAAAAATCGACGATGGCATCGACCCCATGCCCTTCGACCAAATGACTGTGCAATCCGATGCCGGAACTCGCCATTTGGGCTCGCGCCTTTTCCTGAAGCATCTCATAAAACTTCAGCCGGTCCTGTTCGAGCAGGCGCGCGATCGAACTATCAGCAACCCCCGCGAAGGCGGTATACGCGGGCAGACTATCCATGGCCGTAACCGTCAACAATTCGGCATCGAGACTCTGCGCGAGTTTCATCGCCGCGGCAAAAGCTCGCTCTGCTTCAGGAGATCCGTTATAGGCAACGACAATTTTTCGAAACATGGCTCCCCCACTTCATAGGTGTTCCTGGTCATTGCTGCCGAGCCGTCGCTCTTCGAAGCTGAGCGCCGCGCGGGAAATTGCCCACTGCAATTCTTCCTCGGTGAACGGCTCCACGATCACGTCGAAGCCTCCGATTTCCAACACCCCGGACCACAGCTCGAACGTCGCCTTCTGGGCGTATACCAATATCTCCGGCCGCGGGTTGAGCAGGGCAATCTCGCCCCAAAGCGACCACCATCCGTTATCCGGCAGCACCGCCGGCAGCAGGGCCACGTGATACGACTGTTGGCTGAGAGCGAGTTGAGACACCTCTGCAGCCTTGGAAACGAAGTCGATGATCACACCGAGCGACGCTAACTGACGCCGTATCTGCCGCCGCATTTCTGCCGGAACCAGCGCAAGCATCCGAACGATCGGCTCCGAATCAACCTCTAGATGCGCGTCCGTCATGTTTGGCTCCATGCCGCCTGAAAATGAGCATGGCAGAAGTTCGGCGGGTCATTGAGTGAGCAACCGTGATCTAACAGTGATGTGCACCGTGCTATGCGGACGACGCGCTATCATGACCTCGGGATCAAACGCAGTCAGGTGAGGAAGAGTGAACGTTGCAGGAACTGCATACATCTGAAAATCTCTCCGAACAGGAAGTCCGCGCGGAGCTCGATCGGCTGCTGCAGAGCGCACCTTTCCTGCAATCCGGGCGCTTGGGGCGCTTTCTCCGCTTTGCCATCGAAAATGCTCTTGCGGGAAACTCCGATCAACTTAAGGAATACGTGATAGGAACCGAGGTTTATGACCGCAAGCCTCCCTATCATCCCAGCCAGGATTCCATCGTGCGCACAGAAGCCCGCCGCTTGCGCGCAAAGCTTAAGGAGTACTACGAGTCCGAAGGTAAGCAGAATCCCGTCTTCATCTACTTCCGGCCCGGCAGCTATGTTCCCGTATTTCGCAGGAACGACAACCTCGCCGAACCGTCCTCTCATCAATCCTCCCCTCAGAGTGAGTTACTGGTTAAGGGGATCGGGGTAGCGGTAGCGGTTCTACCCTTTGTCGATCTTTCGAATCGCCATCTTTCTGCGTTGTGCGCGCAAGCCGTCACGGAAGAACTGATTGATGGTTTGGCGCATGCAGACGGCATTCGCGTGATCGCCAGACCCGCCCCGCCGCAGCCTGTGGAAGCGCCCTACGACATCCCATCGCTGTCGCAGAAATTTGGCCTGAACACGGTGATCGAGGGCACCGTGCGAGAGGACCACAGCCGTTTGCGGATTACCGCGCGGGTCCTGGGCTCCGATGGCTTCCAGATGAGCTCCCACCGCTTCGATACCGAGGCGACTGCCGAAGTACTGCAACAGGTGCAGCAGCAAATCGCCACCGCCATCGTCAGCCGTGCGCGCCCGGAGCTGTCTGTCGTGCGCCGGCGAAAGGCTACGCCCAGCACCCTCGATGCTGGCCGCCTATGCTTTCACGAAGCATGCCGAAACACTTTTGGATGAAGGCTCAGCTTACGATCTGCCCGCTTCTTTGCAGAAGTTTCAAGAAGCAAGAGATCTCGCCCCGGCGTATGCGCGATCGTACTGCGGCATTTCCCACTGCAACACGGAAATAGCCCTGCGCGGATCACGTCCATCCTCCCCCCTGGTTTCCACTGCCAGGGATGCTGCCCTGCGCGCGATCGAACTCGATCCCGAAATGATCGAATCTTACTCGTGCCTGGGGAGCGCGCAAGCTCTGCAGTGGGATTGGGAAAACGCGGAGAAGAACTTTCTCCACGGACAGAGCCTGGGGTTTCAGGTTTCGGCCTCGCGGCGATTCGCGCTCTTTCTCGCCGCCCTGGGACGGCACGACGAAGCCTCCCATCATCTCGAAGCAGCGCAAAACATCGATCCCTTTTCCAATCGGCAGAAGGTCGCGCGCGCCAAATTTCTTCATATCCGGCGGCGCTTTCAAGAGGGGTTAGAACAGTTGTCGGAGCCATTGATCTATGGGCCCATTCCGATGGAAGTGCGGTTCTTGTGCGCTCTCATGGCAGCTCACCTGGGAAAGCGCGAGCAAGCCAGGCAACTGATCGATAACATCCGTTCTGCTTTCGGGGCCGAGCTGCCCCTGATGGCCGGCATCGCGGAAGTGCTGGCTCTGATGGGAGACAAGGAAGAAGCAAGCCAGATAGCGCGCAGTCTGAAACTCTTATCGCTGGATGCCCCCATCAGCCGGTTCCGCCAGGCCCTGCTGACGCTGGCTATGGGAGATGGGGAAGCAGCGCTCGCGTTTTTGACCTCAGCCGTGGAAGCCAGAGAAGCCGAGCTGGTATGGATCGCCGTCGACCCACGGTTTGATCCTATTCGCCAGACTGCCGGGTTTAAGGATCTTGCCAAAAAAGTGGTACCTGGGTTGCCAAGCTAAACCCCGACCACAGCGCGCAACTCGCTATAATCGGGCTCATCCCATGAGCCTGTCTGCCGGAACCCACCTAGGACCGTATGAAGTAGTGGAACTCATTGGCGCGGGTGGCATGGGCGAGGTATATAAGGCACGCGATCTGCGCCTGGGCCGCGATGTTGCGGTTAAGGTGATGCCCGCGTCGTTTGCCGCCGATCCCGAAAGGCTGCGGCGTTTCGAGCAGGAAGCGCGTGCCGTGGCCTCGTTGAGCCATCCCAACATCCTGGCCGTCCACGATATCGGGCGGCACGGCCAGCAGCCCTTCATGGTTTCGGAGTTGCTCCAGGGAGAAAGCCTGCGCGAGATGCTTACCCGCGGCCCCCTCTCCCAGCGCAAGGCGATCGACTACGGGGTTCAAATCGCTCACGGCTTAGCCGCTGCCCACAGCAAAGACATCGCGCATCGGGACCTGAAGCCCGACAATATTTTCATTACCCGCGATGGCCGCGTAAAGATCCTGGATTTTGGCCTCGCCAAGACCGTGCAGAAACCCGTGCCGATGCCAGTTGGCGACGCGTCCGGGGATATGACCGCACTCGCTCCGGCAACCGAAGTGGGAGCAGTCCTCGGAACCGTGGGCTATATGTCACCGGAACAGGTGCGTGGCGGCGCCGTCGATTGCCGTACCGATATCTTCAGCTTCGGCGCCGTGTTTTACGAGATGCTCACCGGCGTGCGCGCCTTCAAACGCGACACCGCCGCGGAAACCATGACCGCCATCCTCCACGAGGATCCTCCGGAATTGTCACTCAGTGGATCCGCGATCGCGCCCGCACTCGAGAGGACTGTGCGCCACTGCCTGGAGAAATCGCCCGACCAGCGTTTCCAATCGGCGCGCGACCTGGCCTTCGATTTGGAGTCGTTTTCTACCCTGACGCCGGTGCTCACGGGCCCGGTCATCGTCAAGGACCAGAAGTTCAAGCTCGGTAAGCGAGGCTGGTATGCCCTCGTCGCGGTTGGATTGCTGGCCCTCGGCGGCCTGGCAGGGTGGCGCGCGACGGTGGCCACGCGCAAGGCAACCGGTTCACAATTCAGCCAGCTAACCTTTCGCCGCGGTGAGCTGCACGATGCCCGCTTTACCCCCGACGGCCAGAACGTTATCTACACCGCGGGTTGGGATGGCTCGGAACCGGAAATCTACAGTGTGGGAACGAATACCCACGGGAGACATTCGCTCGGGATCAAAAACGCTCGCTTGTTAGCGGTGTCGTCCAAGGGTGAGCTGGCGGTGGCGCTTTCTCTCGAGCGCGTGGCGGCCATGCTGTTCCCGGGCACTCTGGCCCGTACATTCGCAGACAATAGCGCTCCGAAACCGGAAATCGCAAATGTCCAGGCCGCGGACTTTACACCTGACGGCTCTGCCCTCGCCATCGTGCGCTGGTTGCCGGCTGAACGAATCTGCCAGGTGGAGTATCCAATCGGAAAGGTCCTCTATCGCGAACATGCGATCGAGGACCTGCGCTTCTCGCCCAATGGCAAATACCTCGCCTTCCTCGCGCACGACAATATTTTTGATGACCGCGGAACGATCGTCATTCTGCGCAGCACAGGAGAGAAGGTCAACACCAGCCCCATCTTCGAAAGCGAGGAAGGCCTGGTATGGAGCCGCGCGAGCGATGAGGTCTGGATCACCTCTCCGCTGGAGGCGGGAGAGATACACGCGTTCTCCCTCTCGGGAAAGCAACGCGTCCCCTTGGCTGTGCCCGGCCGTTTGCAGTTGCTCGACATCGCGGCCAATGGGGAGCTTCTGGTGGCCCAGGGAATTGATCGCCGGGGCATCGTGGTCTCCACGGATGATCGCAAAGTAGAACGCGATTTGTCGTGGCTCGACTTTAGTTTTGCGCGAGATATCAGTCGCGATGGAAAAATGGTGCTCTTCGAGGAAGAAGGGAATCAGTCGCAAAACTACATAGTCTACGTTCGCAACGCGGACGGCTCGCCGGCCGTGCCCATCGGTGATGGATATGGCATGGCGCTCTCGCCCGACAAGAATTGGGCGTTGGCAGAGAGGTTGACCGAACCCACCCACCAGGTGTGGCTGCAGCCCATCGGGCCAGGAGAAGCGAAGCGCATCAGCCCCGCAAATTTATCACCCCGTGTAGCGGCAAGATTTCTCTCAGACGGAAAGCGGGTCCTCTATATCGCGCAGGATGGCACCCATCCCTTGCGCACCTGGCTTCAGGACTTGAACGGCGGTGATCCCCATCCAATTACTGAAGAGGGAACCTCCGGCGTGATGGTCTCGCCGGACGAAAAATGGCTGCTAGCCGGAACGGGATTTATCTATCCCAAAATCATCGATCCGGTACTGGTGCCGCTCGCCGGCGGTCCCTCAGTAAAAGTTGCCGGCATAACTCCCGACGACGATGTGCTCGGCTGGAGCAGCGACGGAGACCTCTATGTCGCACCGTTCGCCCGTGGAGCGCGCGGGGTTCTGCCGGTAGAAAAGCTGAACCCCCACACCGGCAAGCGACGAGCCTGGCGCGATCTCGGCCAACCCGTCATCAGCGGCATAAACGCAGACCGTCCCATCCTCACCTACGACGGAGCAAGCTATCTCTACGGCTACTCCTTGAGGCTCTACGACCTCTACACTGTCACCGGAGTTCGCTGAGCCATTCCGAAACTATGCATGGGATTATTCACGGCGCGAAATTCAGCCGCAACGAGATCAAGTCCCGTTAGGGACGGCTGACCTTAGCCCAGGACGCAGTCCTGGGTAAACAAGCGCCTGCGAAAAGTCCCGTTAGGGACGACTGAAAATCTATCGGAGAACTTTCGCCTCCGAGACCCAATCCAATGCCTGAAGATGAATAAAGAGGACGAACAAGGAATGCGGATCATTGGCAGTCTTTTCGTAGTAGGGTTAGTGCTCTTCGCAATACTACAAATATTTCGGCCGGGCATCCCTGCCAATCCCGCGACCGCCGAAATCCAGGCCCCGACAGACGTAAAACAAGTCCTCGAAAAGAGCTGCTATAGCTGCCACTCAGACGAGCGGCGGCTCTCCTGGTTTGATCAGGTAGTGCCCGCCTACTGGCTGGTGCGCCACGACATTCTTACCGCGCGCGAACATCTCAATTTCTCCACCCTGGGCGCCAAGCCGGCCGCCGCGCAGAAAGCCACGTTGTACGAAGCGGTAAACATGATCCAACTGGGCGCCATGCCCCTGCCACAATTTCTCAAGCTGCATCCCGGCGCGCGCGTGACGCCACAAGAGCTGAATCTCCTGAAGGCTTACCTGGCGCCCTGGACCCCCGCCCTCGAACCCTCTACACCCCAGGCTGATCAACTACAGAGCGCAACCCGGGTACCGCTGACCAAGGTGCCCCAGGAGCTGAATGGTCTGGCGTTTGATCCAACCTTCGAAAGCTGGCAGCCCCTGAGCTTCACCGATCGCGGCGACAATCGTACCTTTCGCTTCATCCTGGGAAACATCGCCGCGGTCAAAGCCTCCCAGAAAGGCGATATCTCACCCTGGCCCGACGGAGCGAGCTTCGCCAAAATCGCCTGGCAGCAGCAGGCGGGGCCCGACGGACTGATTCACCCGGGCAAGTTCATCCAGGTAGAGCTGATGGTGAAAAATGCGAAAGACGGAAACGAGGGATGGGAATGGGGCCGCTGGCGTGGTCTCGACCTGAGGCCCTACGGCAATGATGCCCGCTACGTGAACGAGTGCACCAGTTGCCATCAGCCTTTGCGAGGGAACGATTACGTCTACACCATGCCCATCACGACCGCGCAGGTGACCGGAACAGAAGTGGTGAACAACGCCGCAGCCGTTGCCAATACGACCAGCCTGCCGCATCAGCCCCTGGCCTGGGGCGCCATCACCATGTATGTGGACCCCAGGAATCACACCATGGCGACCCTCTTCGGCAACGATGCAGCCATGGACGCGGTCGAGGCTCACCGCAATGCTCCGGTGTATCCAGCAGGTGCTGTGCTGGCGCTCGTGACCTGGACCCAGCGGGACGATCCCCACTGGTTCGGCGCGCGCATTCCCGATCGGCCGCTTTCTGTGGAGTTCGTCGAGGCCGGCGCCCAGCCCACCTACCGGCGCTTTTCGGGCGCCAAACTGGAAGATGACGGACCCTCAAAGATTGCTCCAGAGCGAGCCAGTTTCCTCTTGGATCTTCCTCCGGCTCCGCTTCCTTAGGCAGAAACTCATCGCGCAATGCCGGTGACTGGTTTATAAGAAGAGAGGGAATTGGGCATCCACTTAAGAGGAGAGCGAATAATGAAAATGCGGTATGCAGCAGTATTGTTGATGGCCGGATTGTCGGCCGTGTTTACGACCGGCAGTGCGTTTGCCCAAAACAAGGCAGTCGACTTCAAGCAGGGCATGCCGTTCAGCGGCGGATATATTGCCGGCAACACGCTTTACGTCGCCGGGCAACAGGGGAGAGACGCAACGGGGAAGTTGACGGGTGACATTGGTCCGCAAACCACCAACACCATTGCAGCGATCAAAAAGGTTGTTGAGGGGGCGGGCTTCAAAATGACCGACATCGTTTCTGTAACGGTGTTCGTTACCAGTCTCGATGATGTACCGAAGATGAACGAAGTCTACAAGGCGCTCATGCCGGACCCTAAGCCGGCGCGAGCCACGGTCCAGGTCGCAGGATTGATTGGCGGAGCTAAGATCGAAATCTCCTGCATCGCCGTCAAGCAGTAAGCCGAGAAAGCCCGGGACTAATCCTCCCGGGCCCAATCAATTTCTAGGAAACGGGACGGGTGCCCCATGTTCGCCGGGGCGTACATGGGACGAAAACGATGGGCGAAGCCCTTCGACTGCTTTCATTGAATCCTGGCCAGAACCCAAATAGCCAAGCGTCGACTAACTTCAATTAAAACTTTGACAAGTGCCCTCAAGCTACTAAATTGGCAACGCTTAACCCCTACCCTCAAATTGCGTTACCAAAGTGTACCAACCGCCCCGGGTGAAGACCCAACCCATATCTCGACTCCAAAACTTTCTATAATCAGAGCATGCGTATGGTTCGGTTACTTTGGTGTCTCCTGCTGTTATTTGCGGTTCGACTGGCACACGCGGATGGTGGCCCGGCATTCGATCTGGATGGCCCTCGTATCCAGGCCAAGGTCACCCGCGCCGGCAAGACTTTGCCCATCGGCACGGTGGCCAACCTGGCCGCCGGCGACCGCTTATGGATTCACCCCGACCTTCCCGAAAAAGAAGGGGCACGCTACGTACTGGTGGTCGCGTTTCTGCGTGGCTCGGTAAACCCGCCCCCTGACGAATTGGTTTACCAAAGCCGAGACCTGGAACAAGAAGATTCGCCAGGAGGGTCTCTACGTAACCGTTCCCGAAGGCGCGGAGCAGGTATTGCTGTTTCTCGCCCCGGAGACAGGCGGAGACTTCAGCACCATGCGCAACGCCGTGCGCGGCCGCCCGGGAGCTTTTGTCCGCGCCGCGCAAGATCTCCATCAAGCGAGCCTCGATCGAGCCCGGTTGGATACCTACCTGGCCGCCGTGAAAACCGTAGACACCGGCGATCCCAAGGTGGTGGAAGACAAGACCAAGTTGCTGGCGCGCAGCCTCAACATCAAAGTGGACCAGCAGTGCTTCGATAAGCCCACCGAACAGCAGGCGCCTTGCCTGGTGCAGAACCCGGACAGCCTGGTGCTCGACAACGGACGCAGCCAGAGCGTAGTGCAGCAGATGACCGGTGGCTCAGCGGGTGACATGCTGGCGCAAATGTCCTACACCCAACAGGCAGGCGGTGGCTACTACAGCGTGTATGTGGGCACGGTAATGGATATGGCGAAGATCCTCGACAGCTTCCACACTGCGGAGTTTCAGTATCTTCCCGCGCTCGCCATTCCCAAAGACGATACGCTCGCGCTGAAGCTGAACAATCCGCCCTCGTTTCACAAGCCGCAGTCCGTGCTGGTGATCGGTTTTCCGGCGGTGAAAACACCGGAGTTGCCGGTATTGCATCCCGTGGACGCCAAAGCCACGCTGTGCGCGCAAACCAAGCCTCTGCTGCTGCCTGTGGTCGGCGCGCCCTATGTTTTTGCCACCGGCTACGCGCATGATTTTGTCCTGCGCGTGCAGAACAAGGCCGGACAAAGCGTGGATCTTCCCGCAAAGCCCGACGCATTAAAAGGCGGGTTTGTAGTGGATGCTCAGGCATGCGCAGAAGCTAGGCCCAAACGTGACCGGCACCCTGCATGGGTACTGGGGGTTCGATCCGTTCGAAGGGCCCAGCTTTCATCTTGTCAAGTGCACATCCGGAACAATGGACCCTCGCGTCCGCCGATCAGCATGCGCTGATCGTTGGCCGTAAGGACACCGTGCATCTCGAAGCGCCTGAGGTCGCATGCGTGGACGGCGTGACCCTGAAAGACGGCGAAGGCAAGACCCTCGACGCAACCTGGAAAGCAGTCAAGCCCAACGAGATCGAGGTCGACATGCCGCTCGATGGCGAGCAAGCCGGCACGGTCAATCTGGCGGTGAAGCAAATGGGCTTGGAAAAGCCGGACCAGGTGCCGCTGCATACCTACTCGGAAGCCGGGCATCTAGGCAGCCTGGTGGTGTACGCGGGCGATCATCAGGGCGTGCTGAAGGGCACACGCCTGGATGAGGTCGCCAGGCATGACGATCGGCAACGCTGCCTTTTCTCCCGCAGCGGCGCTGACCCATAACGGAAGTGAAGACTCTTTGCTGCTCAAGGGACCGGACTCCACATCGTTCAAGCAAGACGAAAAGTTAGTGGCCAAGGTCACGCTGAAGGACGGACGCGTGCTCGACCTGGACGCAACCGTGCAGGCATCCCGGCCCAGCCGTGAAGCTGATGAACAAGAGCGTCCATTCGGATGGCCCGGCTTCGGTCGTGCAACTGGGCAGCCAGGATGAACTTCCCGATCACGCAACTCTTACCTTCTTTGTGCAGGCGCCGGAATCGTTTCCCCGAGACCAGAAGATTGAAGTGTCGAGCGCCGACAACAGCTTTTCCACCACGCTGAAGGTAGGGCAGGGCGGCATCGTTCTGCAGGACAGCAAGACGGCCCTGGCGACCCTCGATCCCGCCAAGGCCTTCGGAGGATCGGCCTTCGGCCCACTGCGTTTTCGCCCCGTCAACGCATCCGGCGTAGCCGGAGACTGGCAGCCCTTAGCGACCCTGGTGCGCGTGCCGCAATTGAAGGAGCTGAAGTGCGCCGAAGGAGCGCCCCAGTGCACACTGGTGGGAACGGATCTGTTCCTCCTGCAGCAAGTGGGCACGGATGCTCAATTGGCCAATGCAGTCACCGTGCCGGAAGGCTTCGGCGACACGAGTCTGAATGTCCCGCGTCCAAATGGAACGCTGTATCTCAAGTTGCGGGATGATCCTTCGGTAGTAAACACGGCGGTTCTGCCGGTAACTCCGGAGCCGTCGCAGTCGGCCGCGGTTGCTCCGCCGGCAGTTCCCAGCAGCAGCTCCATCAGACCGAACCAAAACCAACTCAGCCAGTTGCTGAGCCAGCGCAAGATGCCCACAAGGCGACTGCGCCCGTCGCTCCACAGAACTAAGCTCTCATTGACCGGGTGAGCTATGTTTGTCCAGCGTCGCGCCAATACTTTGCAGCAACGCGTTCACTTGCTCATCGACAGCTTCCGTTGCCCGCAGAATGAGCACGTAGTGATCCATATAAACCGGGATCCCATTCAGCGGAACAGCCAACGCCACCGCAATCACGGATGCCTCGCTGTGTCCCTCAGCATTGGTGAGATTGAGCGTAGTGACGTAGAGGCCCAGATGGGCATCGGCCATCTTGTCAACGACGCACCCCTGATGTTGCTTCACTGCTGATTTGAGGCCGTAAAGAAACAAGTTAACAGTCTCCGTATTGCCATCATTGGGGCCTTGCGGCGCTTCAATATACATCGGCAATTTACACGGAACCTTCGCCTCGCCCGAAGCAGCGCCAACCATCAGAACTGCAAACAGCAAGGCAATCACTCTCACAGGGGCTCCAGGGACCGAAGGCTCATGACCGTCCTTTGATCCTAGAGGGAGAGGTCTGTCTGCCAGGTGCACCAAAAGAGGCAGTGATTGTCCCCTTTATTTGTAATCTTCGCGGTTTCAACTGCCCTCTAGCTGCAGATACGATCTCACCTTCACCGTCCCTCCGCAGCAGGTGTGTACTAGGCAGGAACCTGGTCAGCACCGGGGCAACCCATAATTGAAACACCGACAATGGCAGAAGTGCATGAAGACAAATCACTTGCCGCCGGCTGAAAGTTGCGCGGTTTCCCCGCAGTCATCCCCGCGAGCGTCTGGTTCTTCGGGTGGGCTTTGTTTTTCGTTTCCCTAACACAAAAGATGCACTATCATCCGTGCAAAAGATCTTCCTCCTTTTCATTTTCTGTGCCCAGAGAGGAAGGGAGGCAGGCGCGTCATCGCCGCAGTTCGATTCAATTCGAAGTACAGGGAGGACAAACGATTGAAAACAACACTTGGTACAGGTATGGTCGCAGGGCTCTTCCTGCTTTGTGCGCTATCTGCGACTGGTCAAACACAGGGCACCCCGATGAACCGGTCTTCTGCACTGCCGACCACCGTTCACAACGCGCTTGATAACACAACCAGCCGGTATGACTATGATTTCATTGCCAAGGACTATGTATGGAGCAATAAGCCGCTTAAATCCACTGCCGGCAAGATTTGCCAGACCATGAAAGAGCACGCCTTCTCTGAGACTCCCTATGGGATCAACGACGACCAGGACTGGAACAACTGCCTTGACACGCAGATTCGCAGCATTGGCTACTTGCGCTGGCTGCGGAACGGCGGATTCAATCCCACCGAAAAAAACCGCACGAACGCTCAGACATATTTGAAGAAGACCTACACCATGGGCCCCTGGGGGAGCTACTCCTTTGCCCAGCTAAGCGACGCGGTAAAAGCGACCACAGGCAAAACAATTCCCTAGCTGTCAAACCCTGTTTGCCGTGATCATCGCTGCTGAGTTTCACGGACATAGTCCCGCAGGGACGGCTGACCTTAGCCCAGGACGCAGTCCTGGGTGCATCATGCAAGATGATTCAGTCCCGTAGGGACGGCTGAAAATATGCCGCCGCTCTACCCTGGACAATCTTCAGTCGTCCCTAGCGGGACTTATCATGTCTCGAAAGCTTCCCAGGACTGCGTCCTGGGCTAAGGTCAGCCGTCCCTACGGGACTAACTACCTAAATCTCTGATTCTCACGCACACTCTAAAGCCGCACCGGTTCCAATTTATCTGCGGCCCGAAGATCGTGCCCTTCAAAGACTCGACTCACACCTGGGCAAAACCCCCATCCACAAATAACTCAATCCCCGTTACGAAACTACTATCGTCCGAGGCCAAAAACACCGCAGCCTTGGCAATCTCATCCGGAAGCCCAAGCCGTCCCAGCGGCACCGTGGTCCCGATGCTCTTCAACCGCTCCTGCCCCGCCGGAGAAGAAGCGAACAATTCGCGCAAACCTTCCGTATCAATCGGGCCCGGGCTGATCGCATTCACCCGTATCCGGCGAGCTTTCAAATCCGTGGTCCAGGTACGAGCAAAGGAACGAGCGGCAGCCTTGGTTGCCGCGTACACGCTGTTCGAAGCCATCCCCTTACTCCCCACCACGGAAGCGTTAAGGATCACCGATCCCCCATCCGGCATCAACGGCAATGCCTTCTGCACCGTGAACAGCATGCCTTTTACATTGCCGTCAAAAATGCTATCGAAATGTTCTTCCTCAATGCTCCCCAACGGAGCATATTTCGCAATACCCGCGTTGGCAAAAACGATATCCAGCTTCCCCTTCTCCCTCTTTATCTGCTCGTACAACCGATCAAGGTCGGCAAGTTTGGCCACATCTCCCTGGACCCCGGTAACGTTTGATCCTACCTGCTTCACCGCTGCGTCCAGCTTGGCTTGCGTGCGGCCGGTGATAAAAACGTAGGCGCCTTCCTGCACAAACCGCTTCGCCGTGGCCAGACCGATACCACTATTCCCGCCCGTGATGACTGCAATTTTTCCCTCAAGTTTCCCCATAAGCTCCCTCAACAAAATCCCAACCAACGATGTAGATGCGATGAAAACCCGAGGGGACTCTCTTCCTAATTTCCCACGCCAGATGTACAGTGGCGTTTATGAAAACCAAGAGACAACCGATGAAATATTTTCTGCTCTGCGCAAGCCTGATGATCGCTCTGAGCCCCGCGTGGGCCCAGACCAGCCCACCGGAAACGGCAACGGGCAAAATCGGCAACGCAACCCTGACCATCAAATATTGTGCGCCCTCGGTGCGGGGACGAAAGATCTTCGGTGAGGGTGGAAGAGTTATGAGCGATCCGACCGCACCCATCTGGCGCGCGGGCGCCAACGACGCGACTGCCTTTCACACCAGTGAAGATGTAACCATTGCAGGCCTCGCGGTACCGAAGGGCGACTACACCTTATACGTCAACGTGAAGGATCCCGGTGCCTGGGAACTGGTGATCAACAAACAGACCGGGCAGTGGGGCACGAACTACGATGCTTCGCAAGACCTGGGCCGGGTGAAGATGGAAATGCGTAACCCGCCTGCTCCCATAGAAGTCCTGAAATATACCATCACCAGCAACGGCGGCAGCAAGGGTACGATCCAACTCGCCTGGGAGAAACACATCGCATCCGTGGGCGTCACCGCAAAATAGGCTTACTGCGGCGGATCGCCGGTAGGAAGAATGCCCTTATTCTCGACCATCAACACCACCGTGCGATGGGGCGCGCGGGTGCGATGGACCACTCTCTGCGGAACAACAAATCCTTGTCCCGGCTCGAGCGCCACGGTGCGGTCCTCCAGATCGATCAGCAACTGGCCGTTGACCACGTAGAAGAACTCATCATCGGCATCGTGCTTGTGCCAGTGATATTCCCCCTCAAGCACGCCGAGCCGCACCACGGATTCATTCACCTGGCAAAGTGTCTGGTTATACCACTTGAACGCGCAGGCATCGGCCAGAGCCTTGGCGTCGACGATTTCCAGCGGCTTGTAAAGAACATCCAAGCGCGTTTCGTAGGCATACTGATTTGCTTCAGTCACAATCTAATTCTCCGACACAGTCTTGAGATTCCGCAGACCGGCCTCAAAATGCTTTCCCAGCGTCTGGTCCATGTTCACGAATACATCCAGAACCTTCATGAAAAACATATTTCGTCCCCGCATGGTCCAGGTCACTGTGGTGGAAGTACCTGGGTGACTCGGCTCTAAAACGAATTCGTTGACGTTATGGGCCGCGAAGGGTCTGACAAAATCCACCTGGACCACCACCTTGTTGGGCACATCGGATTCCACAATGGTCATGCGGCCCTTGCCGGCGTTGCCCGTACCCTGCCAGTCGGAAATCGCGCCGGAGCCGCTCTCCGCACCGCTGTACATCCTCTTCATGCTGGGATCTTCTTTATCCTGGGGTGCCCACCCAGGCCAATGGTGGAAGTCGTCGATGAGGGGAAAGATCTTTTCCGCCGGTGCTTCGATTGTGATCGAGCGGCTCACCTCAATGACATTCGGTCGAGTGTCAGCAAACACCAAAACCCCAGTGATCACGACGACGATCGCAATCGTCAGGATCAGCCCGATTTTCAAGATCATGAACGCTCCGTGCCGCCCAACAGGACTCAGCATCGAAAGCATAGTTCAATCGATCCGCGAAAGGTAGCAAAGGTCATAGGAAATCGGACGGGTGCCCCACGTTCGCCAAAGAGACGTACCGGTTCACCCCGGGATAAGTCCCGAAGGGACGGCTGACCTTAGCCCAGGACGCAGTCCTGGGTAGACATTCGACGGATGAAAAGTCCCGCAGGGACGACTGAAAATTTCAACGGATCGCAATTCTCAATCACGGAAATTCTCTAGATCCCTCAATTCCGTAAGCAGTCCGAAGGGGACTAGACCGTGGTTCTCAAGCCGCCTCAGGCTGACTCCGCGCCCGCTGCATCAGCGGCGGCCGCGACTTCAAATTCATCAACAACAAACCGATAATGGTGAGCCCAACCCCGACGCAGGTAAATACTCCGATGGACTCGCGGGCAAACAACCCCCAGAACAAACCCCATAAGGGAAGCAAATACGTCACCGCCGTGACATGGGTAGCCGAGACCTGCGCTAGCAGCCGGTAATACAACAGATACGCAAACCCACTACCGGCGAACCCAAGGACCGCAATGGCCGCAACCGGACCCAGGTGCACGTTAGACGGATGAGCCCCAGCAAGCGCCAGAGGAAGAATCATAAGACCAGCAAGACTCAGCTGAGTCGTGGCCAGCCCAATGGGGTCAAGCCCCTGCAGCTTGGCTTTCGCCATAACCGTGGCAATCGCATATCCCAGTGCCGCCAGCGAAATAACAATCGTCCCGCGGAGAAGTCCGCCGGGCACATGCTCTACCGCTGGATCGCCGGAGTGGCTGACCACAACCATCACCACACCCGCAAAACCCAAAATCACCCCGCCAATCGTCAACAGAGCAACCCGGCTCCGGTGAAGCGCCATGGTGAGCAGCAAAGTCCAGATAGGCGTGGTCGCATTGATAACAGCCGCGATATTGCTGGGCACCGTGCGCTCGCCCCAGGCGAAAAACGTGAAGGGAAGCGCGTTATTGAACAGTGCCACCGTCAACAGCCACGGCAGCAACCGCCGCGGCGGCAGCTGATGACCGCCAAGCGCCAGAACGGCCCACAGCAGCCCGGCTCCCAGGGTGCACCGCAAAAGCGCCACCCAAAATGGCGGAAAAGCGTCCCCGGCAACGCGGATCATGAGGAAGGAAACTCCCCAAACTGCCGACAGCAAAAGTATCTGAAGAATCGAGCTGGTCTTCATCTTTCAACCATGACAGCGGCCAACCATCGCGTCCAATGAATAGATGAGATACCATCGATCGAAATTCGCGATACAAGGAAGGGTCAATGATACGACGGCAAGGCAATACAGCGGTCATCGCTGCGTTCGCGCTCTTGGGATTAGGATGTAACCGCGCGCCACAGCTGCCCGCTTCGACACAGGCCGCGGACGAAGCAGCGGTGCGGCAGACCGACGAAAATTGGAGCAAGGCTGCGCAGTCGAAGAAAGTGGATGATTGGGTCGCTTTCTATTCCGACGACGCCATCATCCTGCCGCCCAACGACAAAAAAGCCACCGGCAAAGACGATGTCCGCAAAGACATCGGGGAACTGATGTCTCTACCCGGCCTCGTCCTCAGTTGGGAACCATCGAAGGTCGAAGTGGCTCGCTCCGGCGACCTGGCGTATACCCAGGGCAGTTATCGTATGGCCTTTACCGATCCCAAGGGCAAACCTGCGACCGATCAAGGCAAAACCCTCGAAGTCTGGAGAAAGCAGGCAGACGGCACCTGGAAGTGCGTCGCGGATATGTGGAGTTCCAATCTCCCCGCCACTCCCCAGTCGTAGTTACTTCCGCACCCGCCCGGTCGACTTATCCAAAATAAGCGGCCGGGCATCGGGATGAAAAAAATCAAACATCGCGTTGATGGTGCCGGCGATCGCATCGAAAGATCCGCCGCCAACCCGCTCCCCATCGAGCCAATTGTCCTCGATAAAGCGCAGAACCGAAGTCTGATCGGTCAAACTGTGGTCGACAAAATTGCGCCGGGCAAACGGGGAAATCACCAGCAACGGCAACCGCGGACCATAGCCGCATCGTCCCTGCGCATGCGCCACGGCGGGGCCGGGAAGCGCAGTGCTTCCATCACCGCATTGCCCGATTCCCGTTAACCCGTCCGCCTTGCTGGTGGACTGGTTAACGATCGGTCCCATCTGGTGGTCATACCAGCCATCGGAATCGTCATAGGCCACGATGATGGCGGTGTTCTTCCACTCCGGTCGGCGCTGCAAGAAAATTGATGACCGTTACCAGCCACGCCTGCTCATCCAGAGGATCGGAATAACCCGCATGCGCATCCTGGTACGCCGGGGCCTTGAGGAAGCTGACCGCCGGGAAATTGCCCGCTTTTACCGCCGCGAAAAAGTCGTCCATGTCGTATTGGTGATTCGCCCCGTCGCCCTCTTGGCCGATCATCCGCACCGACGAAGGCCGCGTGTGCAGTAAGTTGGCCGTCGGCAGGTAGTACTGGAAAGGTTCGTGATGGGGGATATAGTCAACGGGAGAAATCTGCGTGACCTTGGAGTACGTGCTCCGCTGGCACCCAGTCGTGCCATTAGGATTGGTCTTGCTTAGATCGAACCCCGCTTCAAACCATCCCCAGCTCACGCCGTGCTTGCTCAGCATCTGGCCGATGTTATTGCCGGTATAGCGCAGTTGGCCCCAGGTGGTGCTCGAGCATTTATCCCCGATCGGATCTCCATCATCCACCTCGGTGTAAGTGCCGTTGCCACCGTCCACCAGGTCGGCAGCGCCATTGATCTGGTCAGTCACGCCATTGGTTTGCCCGGAAATTAACTCGATGGCCCCCTGGGTCGATTGGCCGAAAGTTGAGGCAAACGAGTTGTCGCTCATGGCAAACCGCTGCGCGTAGTTCCATAGCGCCGTCACCGTGTTGCCATCGAAATAGCTCATCACCAGACCCTTGTTCTGCTGAACATATTCGGGCGGTGCGCCCTCCTTGCTTCCCGGAGGAAACTTCTGCGTGGCCGGCGCGGGGAGCCCGGTGTATCTCGGAAATGAGTCCATCAGGCCGGCGTGGAAGGCGTGCTGCTCATCGGTGTAGTCGTGGCTCTGGTCGGCGGTAAATGCCTGCTTCGGGCCCAGGCGCACGGGGTTCACCGCGAAATCTCCGTTCACCTTTACGTTGAGGAAGTTCGGGTTCCGCCGCAGCAGCGTGGGCGAAAGCCCATTCACCCGCGGCGTTCCCGGCAGAGCCTTGAACATAGGCTCATGAGGTGGGTTAAGCGCGTCGGGATAAGTTCCAAAGTAGTGATCGAACGAGACATTCTCGTCGAAAATCACTACCAGGTGTTTGACCGGCGTCGCCGTCGGCTGGCCAACCCCGGCAACTCTCTGCGCGCTCGCCTGGCTTAGTACGAAACCGGCAAGAATGGCCATGGCCAGTCCGACGGCCGCAAACTTGCTCATGCTACGGTCTGCTGCAGACAAAGTTAGCTGCCTCGTTCGTATCGCCCGTGCCTTTGTACTTCGCCACCGCCGGGTAGGGGCACAGTGGCCGGGTCATCGTCACCTTCTCGGCGGAGTCATATTTCGTCGCAATCACTGTCTGCGGGGCAACACCCTTTTCCCGCCAATCCACCAGCGCATCGAATACTCCATACTTCGGTCCGCCGGTCGTGGCGATGCCCAACTGACCGAACGCAGAAGGTCCGGGTCCGCCGGTACAGTGCTCCATGCCCGGCGCCATGTAGAGCCGGACAAACGAATCCGCCTGCTTCGTACCCATTGCATTCTGCACCGTCTGGTAGTACGCAATCGTGTTCCAGGGAGAGATCGCAGGATCATCCCAGCCGTGATAGAGAATCAATTTGCCCCCGCGGGCGTGGAACCTGGTCAGATCGCTGCTGGTTGCATCCAGCTCGGCCGCGGTCTTCACGGTGGCTTCGTGAAACGATGCATCCACGTCCGCCGTCAGCAGATTCCAGTCCGGATTGCCCGTCACCATGTAGCGGAAATAGCCCTTCATGTATTGCGGCCCCGAGCCCGTGCCCGGGCTCTTGCCCACAACCCAGTCGCGCCAGCCTTCCTCATCGCCCATCACATATCCCGGGAAGAGAGACTTGCCCTGATCGTTCACTCCGCCCGCATAGTACCTCTTCAGCGATTGCACCTGGAGTGCTGTAAGGCAATCGGTGGAATCTGCGCCTTTGCACAGCAGCACGTCGGGATTGAAGTGGCATTGCGCCGGGTTGTTGAGAAACCCATCCTTGACTCCGTCCGCCGCGTCGCAGGCCGCCAGCGAAGCGCGCTCGATCGCGGGCAGCTTCTCCCTGGATATATAGTTTTCCGGGCCCAGCGTGCCCTGCGAAACGCTGACCCCGGCAGAGATCATCCGGGTCCAGGCATTGGCCGGTGCGCCGGCCAGAATCCCGTCGTAATCCTCAGGAAAACGCTGCGCCTCCATCAGCGCCTCGCGGCCTCCGTCGGAGCATGAGTCGAAGTAGGCCTTCTGCACCGGGGCGCCGTAATAAGCCTTGATCACGTCCTTGGCCCGCAGTGCGGTCAGGTGAACAGCGCGCCAGCCAAAATCCTTGATCTTCTCCGGGTGGTGCAAAGACCAGCTGGCATCTTCGGCGCCGCCCTTGTGGCCTGCATCCGAGCCCGCGGTCGCAAACCCGCGACGTAGATTACCGCCCAGGCTCTGGTATCCGATCGAGCCGGCAAACCCGCCATTGCCCACTCCCAGGTAGCGATGGTTCCAATCCTTCTCCGGCAGCCACACCTCAAATTGGATATCGGAATCCGGCGAGGGCCGAAGCACCCCGGTGACGCGGCAAAAGGCCGGCAGGTCGTGCAAAGGCTTTTCGATCCCCGGTCCTTCCACGCTGCCGGATGTGACCCGTTCGGCCGTGGCAATGGTCGTGTCTGCGAGCTTCAGTTGCTTCAAAGCGCTGCAGTCGGCGCCGAACACTGCGGACGGAAACCCAAGCAGTCCCAGGACACAGCAAAACCTCTGTATGGCTCTCATTCGAGTGATTGTAGCTTGGCCGCAGGGTCTATATTGGACACCATGAAATCGCTCCTGAAACTGATGGCCGTTACCCTCTTGCTCAGCACCGCCGGACTCGCCCAGAGCCACGACCCGATTCTTGGCGAAAGCACAACGAAGATCTCCGACCACGTCTGGGCCATCATGGGCTTTCCGAATATTGCCATCGTGGTCGGCAGCCGTGCCACCCTCGTCGTCGATACCGGCCTGGGGCCAAAGAACGGAGCCACCATCGCGCGTGTGGCCGCGAAACTTGCCCCGAACAATACCCGGCTATACCTCACGACCACGCACTTTCATCCCGAGCACGCCGGCGGAGAACCCGGCTTTCCCGCACGCACCATCCTGATCCGTGACGCCGTGCAGCAGCAGGAAATGGAGAAGCACGGGCAGGAAATGATCGATATGTTCAGCGGGCGTTCAGCCGAGAACAAAGAACTGCTCGCGGGAGTGGTGTTGCGTCCGCCGGACGTGACCTTCGCCCAGGAAGCCACCGTCGACCTCGGCGGAGTGACCGCGCGCCTGCTCTGGTTTGGCGGAGCTCATACCAAGGGCGACGAACTGACTTTTGTGGAGCCTGACCGCACGCTGGTCTCGGGCGACGTAGTGCAGAACAAAGTCATCCCCAACATCTTCGGCGACGGCGGAACCCCGGCAACCTGGCTGGCAGTGCTGGACAAAATAGAAGCCCTCAACGCCGCGCACGTACTGCCCGATCACAGCGCGCCCGGGGACGGCTCCCTGGTAGCCGCCGAGCGAAACCTGATCGCCGGCATACAAACCAAGGCCCTGGCTCTCAAGCAACAGGGTGTCTCCGCCGAAGAAGCGGGCAAACAAATCTCCGCAGACCTAAAAACCCAACACCCCGACTGGCCCAACACCAACGCCGCCGGATTCGTAAAAAGCGTCTACGCCGAGCCGTAAGATGCTTGCCCACTCAAGCCAAAAGATGGCTTGAATGGGCCACCCGACGGTCACTTCGTCCTCGTCATCCCTTCCCCTGTCGTCCAACGGAAGCGTTACCCCTCCTTGTCCTCGCAATGGAAGCGTCACCCCTCCCTTTGTCATCGCAGTGGAAGCGTTACCCCTCCCTTTGTCATCGCGATGGGGACCTTACCCTCCCCATGTCATCCCGACCGGAGCGAACCGGATTTCCTGCCACGCAGCACTGGAAACGACCGCGTGTACGGCTTTCAGTAAGGAAAGCCGCATGGAGTTCGCCAACGCCACCAATACCAACAGGAAATCCGGGGTAGCGTAGCGGAGGGACCTGCGGTTCAACAAACCCTTCCTGGAAATGTTTTCGTCACTCAAACAAAGCCCCCTGCGCCGGAGCCTCCTCACTCTCCCGAAAATTACTCAACCCCACCCCAACCAACCGAAACCGATGTTGCAAACTCAACTGCACCCGTTCCCGCAATCCCAACGCAATCGCAGCCAACTCCTCAAACGAAGCCGGAGCAACCACCGGCGTAAGACTGCGTGTAAGTATCTGGAAGTCACTGGTCTTAAGCTTAAGAACAACCGTGCGCGCGACCCGGGCCTCCTTACGCGAAGCCGCCCAAACCCTCTCCGCGAGCCGCAAAATAATCGCTTCGGTCTCAGCCAAAGGCACATCCGTCTCAAACGTATCTTCCGCAGAAATGGACTTCGTCGGCCGATCCGAAACCACCGCACTCTGGTCAACTCCGCGAGCCAATTCGTACAGCCGTTGACCATAGCGTCCAAAGTGATCTTCGAGAATATTCAACTCCAGGCCGCGCAAATCCCCCACAGTCTTGATCCCAATGGTAGCCAGCTTTTTCTCCGTCACTTTCCCCACCCCGGGAATACGCCCAATCGGCAGAGGAGGCAGAAACGTATCCAGGTCTTCTGGCTGGATCACGAAGAGCCCATCCGGTTTCCGCCAATCCGAAGCAATCTTCGCCAGAAACTTGTTGGGGGCCACCCCGGCAGAAGCGGTCAGTTGCAATTCCTCCCGGATCTGCTCCCGGATCGTCTTAGCCACCCGGGTAGCGGTCGGTAATCCGGTTTTGTTCTCGGTCACGTCGAGATAGGCCTCGTCGAGCGAGAGTGGCTCAATCAAGTCAGTGTGGCGCCTGAATATCTCCCGGGTGCTTTGCGACACAGCCCGGTAGCGAGGGAAAGTCCGGAGGGATAAAGATAGCTTCGGGGCACAAACGCTCCGCATGGACCGCCGCCATGGCCGAGCGAACCCCAAAGCGCCGTGCCTCATACGACGCTGCGCAGACAACGGACCGGTTACCCTTCCACGCGACCACCACCGGCTTCCCGCGCAGGCGAGGGTCGTCCCGCTGTTCGACAGAAGCATAAAACGCGTCCATATCGACATGGACGATCTTGCGGACTGCCATCTCAAATCCATCTTACCCGCCCGGAATGGCGAATATCGCCACAGATGCAACCTCCCATTCACACTTCCCCTGAAGGCCGGGCCGTAGAATCTGAACGTCTCAACGAGGGAAGATCTACATGCCTACTACGGTTTTGGCGTCCATTGGCGACCATGGCGCACTGAATGCTTCTTTGCCTGCCGGCCTGCAATCCGTTTGGATCGATCGGGATCTCAGTTGGCTGGACTTCAATGAGCGCGTCCTCGCCCAGTCTCTGGATGAGCGCACACCGCTGCTCGAAAGGGCAAAGTTCCTGGCCATCTTCACTTCGAACCTCGATGAATTCTTCATGAAGCGCGAAGCGGTCCTGCGCCATGGAACCACCGACGCCCAGCACACCCTCCTGCAGCAAGTCCGCGACAAGATCATTAGCTCGCTGCAGCGCCAGGCAGAATGTTACCGCCAGGTCATCGTTCCTGGACTAGCCGAACACGGAGTGTTCCTGCGTACGTGGAGCGAACTCACCCCGCATCAACAGGAAGAAGCCAACAAGTACTTCCAGTCGGAAGTGTCTCCAGCGCTCACGCCGCTGGTCATCGATCCCGTCCACCCCTTTCCTTTCCTCTCCAACCTGTCAACCTCCCTGGTGTTCCGGCTGCGCGATGTCGCCAGGGACGAATCGATGTTTGCCCGGGTGAAAGTGCCCGGGAACCTGAAACAGTGGATCTCGCTGGAATGCGATCTCAAGCCCGGCCAAAAGGTGCTGGTTCCGCTGTACGAAATCATTCGCGGCAATCTCCATACCCTTTACACCGGCATGGAGCTCACCAACATCACCCTGGTACGGATCACGCGCGACGCCGAGGTAGAACTGGACGACGATCCGGTGCTGGACTTTCGCGCCCTGGTCAAGGAGCAGATCCGCCAGCGGCGCTACGAACCGGTGGTGCGCTTGGAATTTTGCGCCGGGGCCGATCCGGAAATCACAGAGATGCTCCGCGCACGCTTCGAGCTGAGTCCGGTCGATATTTACGAAATGCAGGGAGAGTTGGACTACACCACTCTCTTCGAACTACTCGGCCTGCCGCTCCCCACCTTGCGCGACCCTGATTGGACACCCTTGTGGCCCTCGTCGCTGCCCGAGGGACATGGCACCGTCTTCACCGCCATGCAGACCGCCGACCTGCTGGTCCATCACCCTTACGAAAGCTTCGACGCCAGCGTCGAGCACTTTATCAGCGCCGCCGCGGATGATCCGCAAACCGTCTCTATCAAGATGACGGCGTACCGCATCGGCGACGACACCCCATTCGTGAAATCGCTGATTCGCGCGGCCGAGCGGGGCAAGCAGGTTGCCTGCGTGATGGAGATCAAGGCGCGCTTCGACGAGGAACGCAATCTGCATTGGGCGGCAGAGCTGGAACGCGTCGGCGCCCACGTCACCTTTGGCGTCAGCGGGCTCAAGACCCACGGCAAGACAGCCCTCGTGGTGCGCAAGGAAGCCAGGGGCTTGCGCTGCTACGTGCACATCGGCACCGGCAACTACCACGTGAAGACCGCGCGCCTCTATGCCGACGTAGGCCTCTTCACCTGCGACCACCGCATCACCGACGACGTGGTCAATCTCTTCCACTACCTCACCGGTCACGCCGACCAACCCAATTTCAACGCCATCCTGGTCGCTCCCATGACCATGCGGCCGCGCCTTCTCGACCTGATCCATCGTGAGATACAAAACAAGCGGGCAGGGAAGCCGGCCCGCATCATCGCCAAGATGAACCAGCTGGAAGATCCCGACATGATCGAAGCCTTGTGCGAAGCCTCGAACGCCGGTGTCCCGATCGATCTGATCATTCGCGGATTCTGCTGCCTGCGCCCGGGTGTGCCCGGCCACACCGAAAACATCCGTATCCGTTCGATCATCGGACGGTTCCTCGAACACTCGCGCATCTTCTACTTCGCCAACGGCGGCCAGGATCCGACGGACGGCGAGTACTACATCGGCTCGGCAGACTGGATGTTCCGCAACCTCTCCAAGCGCATCGAGGTAGTCACGCCGATCTACGCCGCCGGTCCAAAGCAACGCCTTTGGGAGATTCTGGACATCTGCCTGCGCGATCAGCGCGAAGCCTGGGTCTTGGATGCGGAAGGGAAGTATGACCAACTCCATCCGCCATCGGGATCGATCGGCCCAGAAGCCAACGGAACTCACCCTACCCTGATGAACCTGGCCCTGGCCCGAGCCAAAGCCTGATCCACTACAAATGTTCCGGGTGCCCCATTCAAGCCCGCCGTTGGCTTGAATGGGGCAAGCAACTGGACCGTCCACGAACCCTTTGCATCTCAAAAATACGTTATTCTGGGCCCGCCTTCGAAAGGAGCCCCCGAATAGCCCGGATCATGACAATCGGGGAGATCCTGGTAGAGATCATGGCGACCGAGCGCGGCCAGACCTTCCGGGCACCGGGCGCCCTGGTGGGGCCTTTCCCCAGCGGCGCTCCCGCCATCTTCATCGACCAAGTCGGCCGCCTCGGAAGTTCAGCCGCGATCATCGGCTGCGTAGGCGGCGACGATTTCGGCTGGCTCAACATCGAACGCCTGCGCCGCGACGGTGTCGATACCAGCGCCATCGAGGTGCTTGCCGGCGAGGTCACTGGAAGCGCATTTGTCACCTACACGGATACGGGTGACCGCCACTTCATCTTCAACATTGCCAATAGCGCTTCCGGCCGCCTCTCCGCATCGTCGGTTACCGAGTCCGCGCTCGCCGATTGCACCTGGTTCCACGTCATGGGTTCATCACTCTTCTCTCCGCAAATCACCGCGGCCATCCATAAGGCGATCGGCATAGTGAAACGCCGAGGCGGAGTCATCTCCTTCGACCCGAACATCCGGCCGGAGATACTCAGTACCACGGGTATGCGGGAAGCCTTGCGATCGATCCTCGAACAGACCGACGTGTTCCTGCCGAGCGGCGACGAGGTGACCCTGCTCGTGGATGCCAAACGGAAGCCGAGGCCATCGAGCCTCTGCTCTCCCTCGGCATACGAGAGATCGTAGTGAAGCACGGCAACGCCGGCTGCACCTATTACGACCAGTCGTGCCGGCTCGACGTAGCGGCGTTCGCCGTCCACGAGGTGGACCCCACAGGCGCGGGCGACTGCTTCTGCGCCACCTACGCGGCGTGCCGCGAAGCAGGCAAACCTATCGACCAATCGCTGCGCTACGCCTGCGCCAGTGGAGCGATGGCCGTGACCGCTAAAGGCCCCATGGAAGGCACCGCGACTTTCGCGGAATTAGACGAGCTCATCAAAAGGTAGTTCTCCGGGTACGAAGCCCGGGCCCCCATGCAAGCCCGCCGTTGGCTTGAGTGGGCAACCATGTCGACGCAACCCTTTGGCCGCCCAAGCGCTTTTGAAGTTGCATGCCCACTCAAGCCAAAAGAGGGCTTTGCATGGGCACCCGAATAAGGGCGATAAGTTCAACGCTGCCACAATATCTCGTCAGCCTCCAGAGGCAAAGCAACGTTGGCATGCTGAGGAACAACGCGTGCGGTGTAATCCCCGGGCGCGCGGTTCGCGGCGATGTCGGCACGATAGGTGACCAATCCTTTGGCATCGGGATCCCCTGCAGTCATGGTTACGATTTCCGCGCCCTGACCTGCGTGAGGATCGGCATAGAGTTCTACCCTGAGATCACCTCGCGAAAGCTCTCCCGGCCAAACCTGCACCTCGAAAAAGTGCCGCCCGTCACGCGTTTCTACATGGATGCTCCCGAAGTGTACGGTGTGCCATCCTCTGGCCTATCTTCTGCAGCCACGCAACCACTTCCGCCCCGACAGCGCTGTCGTTCGCAACGCGCTGGCGATAACCGGAGGCCGCCGGAAGATAATGTTCTTCGGTGTAATTCTGAATAGCCCGGCTTGCTGAAAATTCCGGGGTGAGACGAGCCATGCTCTCGCGGACGCGGCTCAGCCACTTGGACGGCATACCGTTATCGCCCCGTTCATAAAACTCCGGGACCACCTCCTGCTCCAACAGCCTGTACATCTCCTCCGCCTCGACATCGTCCCATGCTGGGTCGTCACCGTGCTCCTGCCCGTCGCCGATGGCCCAGCCGACTTCCGGCGAATAGGCCTCCGCCCACCAGCCATCCAGCTCCGAGAAATTCAACCCTCCGTTGACCAGGGTCTTCATGCCGCTTGTTCCACAGGCTTCCCAGGGGCGGCGTGGGGTGTTGATCCATAGATCGGTCCCCTGTACCAACTCTTGCGCCATGAACATGTCGTAGTCGCTTAGGAAGACCACATGTTGCGCCATCCCGGACTCCTCAATAAAGTCGTTCCACTGCTTGATGAGTGCCTGTCCGGGCTTGTCCGCAGGATGAGCTTTGCCGGCGAGAATCAACTGCATCGGGCGCTCAGGATTGGTAAGCAACCGAATCAGCCGTTCCCGATCGTGCAACAGAAAATTGGGCCGCTTATACGTCGCGAACCGGCGGGCAAAGCCCACCGTCAGGACGTGTTCATCGAGCATCTGCGGAAGATCCTCTGGGCCGTTATATCCCGATGCGCGCTGGCGCGCGTAACGCACGCGAACCCGGTCGATCAGGTTTTTACGCGCGCTGCTGCGCAGCTTCCATAACTGCTCGTCGCTCAGCCCGCGGATTTTGTCCGGGCACACCTTCTCGCCCGACCAGCGGTGCTGACCGCATGCTTCGGTCCACAGAGCGTCGGCTTCTGCCGAGTCCCACGTCGGCACGTGCACCCCATTGGTCACCGAGCCAACCGGAACTTCCCACTCCGGCCATCGCGGAAACAGCGGCTGGAAAATGTGGCGGCTCACTTGTCCATGCAGTTTGCTCACGCCGTTGATCCGGCCGCTGCCGCGCATAGCCAGGTAGGCCATGTTGAAGGGCTCCTGGGTATCGCCGGCGTTTTGTCTTCCCAGCGCCAGCACGTCTTCGAGAGGTACGGATAGTTCCTCTTCCGTGTACCGGTGCAGGTGTTTGTGCATGAGGTCGGGACTAAAGCGGTCGAACCCTGCGGTGACTGCAGTGTGGGTCGTAAACAGGTTGCCCGCGCGGGTCACGGCCAGTGCCAGCTCAAATGAGGTCTTATGATCCTCCATGTAGCAGCGGGCCCTTTCCAGGATCGCGAACGCCGCATGGCCTTCGTTCAGATGGCAAACATCCGGCTCGAGTCCCAGCGCCCGCAGCAAGCGCCAACCGGCGATACCCAGCACCATCTCCTGCTTCAGCCGCATTTCGGCATCGCCGCCGTAGAGTTCGCTGGTGATGCCGCGCTGCGCCGGGGTGTTGGCGAAGTCGTTGGTGTCCAGCAGGTAGAGCTTGGTCCTTCCCACCAGCGCTTCCCAGCAGCGGATATAAAGATTGGATCCGGGCAAACGGATCTGTAACCGTAACCATTCCCCATTTGCCTGGCGCAGCGGGCGAATGGGCAACTGGCCGGGATCATTGACCGGATACAGCGCCTGCTGGTTGCCATCGGCATCGAAGTCCTGGCGGAAATAGCCTTGACCGTAGAGCAAACCAACACCCACCACCGGCACCCCGAGGTCGCTGGCCGCTTTCAGCTGATCGCCCGCAACATTGCCCAGACCCCCGGAGTAAATGGGCAATGCTTCCGTCAGCATGAATTCCATGCTGAAGTAAGCGACCAGCGAGAGCGCCGCCTTCGGATACTTTTGCTGGAACCACGCCTTTTCCGTGAAGGATGAGCGCTTGTGGTGCAGGCAGTCGTACACCAGCGAACGAAATTCAGAGGACCCCAGCAGAGCAATGATCTTGTCTCGTGAAACCGTGAGCAGGATGACCCATGGATTCTGCGTCCACTCCCACAGTTCCGGGGCCAGGTTCCGCCACATCTCGTCGGCTTCATGGTTCCAGCAAGAATGAAGGTTGAGGGCGATCTCGATCAGATCGTCCATCCCTTCCACGTTCGGCCACTGCGTGGCCGGAATGATTTCGCTCATCAGTACACCTCTATTTGGCGAGTAACTTGCGGATTGACTGTAGCTCAGCGCGCCTCTCGGCGCTGACCCTGGGATGAGACAACTTCAGATCCTCGAGCGCATCGAGCACGATGCGCGAAATGATCAGGCGGGCATTTTTCTTGTCGTCGGCTGGAACCACATACCAGGGCGCAAGACGGGTGCTGGTGGCGCTCAGGCAGGCCTCGTATGCCTGGGTGTATTGCCTCCAGTATTTTCTTTCCTGAATGTCGGCAAGCGAAAATTTCCAGTTCTTTTCGGTGTCATCGATGCGCGCCAGCAATCGCTTTCGCTGCTCTTCGCGGGAAAGGTGAAGGAATATTTTCACGATGCGCGTACGGTTGCGGTGGAGGTGGCTCTCCAGATTCACAATCGAACGGTAGCGCTCCCTCCACAGCAATTTCAGGTCACCCATCTCCTGCGAAAGGCCTTCATTGTGCAGAAGCTCCGGGTGCACGCGAACCACCAGGACCTCTTCATAGTAGGAGCGATTGAAAATTCCAATCCGTCCGCGTTCGGGGAGTTTGCAAGTCGAGCGCCAGAGAAAGTCATGCTGCAATTCCGCAGCACTCGGCTGTTTGAAGCTGGTGACCTCACAGCCCTGCGGGTTCACTCCCGACATCACGTGGTTGATGGCCCCGTCTTTACCCGCGGAATCCATACCCTGGAATATGAGGAGGAGGGCATATTTGCTGGAGGCGTAATTGAGATTCTGCAAATGGCTCAGCTCTTTTCTGCCCTCGTCCAGGATGTCCTGATACTCCTGTTTTGTGGGGCAAAAAGGTGGGACCACGGTGGGCCATGCGGCGAGCCGTACTTTTGCCCCGGGGGGTACACGGAAGCGTTTCGCATTGATCTTCATGTCTTCTATCTATGCCATGGATTACCGGACCGCGCCGAACGGCTCTAAGAATTCCGGAATGTTTTTGCGGCGCGCCGGGTGAGTGAAGAAGAGGTGAGTTTAGTCCCGAAGGGACGGCTGATCTTCAGAGCTGTCCAAATTAGCGGAAGAACTGGTTTTTTGACGATGTAACTTATTGATTGTTTTGAAGGGAGCTTGGCCGAACAGAACCGGGGTGGCCCAATGAATCGACTACTGGGTAAATGGCGACAAGTTTTCGATTGTGTTGATGAACGAAGGGCACGGGATCAGCAGTGCCACATAACGATCGAACCGATGAGGGCAATAGCGTTTGCGTGAGAACCGGCCTGCGAAGGGTACGGCCTTTAGGCCGTACATCTGATCGTCAAGATGGATCGGCTTCAGCCGCCGAGGGCTGCTTAAACCAGCAAAAGAGATGCCCTCAGGGGCTAAAGAGTGTGCGTGAGAACGGAGTGGATGGTCTTGGAGCGTCCCTTCTAGGGGGAGAGCAGTGGGTTGAGTGTAGGAGGGTTGCAATCGGGTTTCAAGCGCATGGATCTATGAGTTGCCATTTTGTTCACTACCCTGGCAAGGTTTGCGCCTCGGGCTGGTGCTCATCGGAGTGCGTGAAGGAGTACATACGGGTGAGGTTGTAGGCGATGCTGGCCAAGGTGAACTCAATAGCGATTTTTTCTTTTCCTCTGGTACGGAATTGGCGCATGCCGCGCTGCTCTTTCAATACCCCGAAGCCGGGCTCGACGATGGTCTTGCGCTGGGAATAGGCTTGCCTTCCTGACGAACTTCGTAGCTTTTGCCGCATACGCCTGTGCGCCGCCGCCTTTGCCCTTCCCTTGCATCTTTTCCCCAGGTTCAACGCCCGCGCCATGTTCGAGTCGGGGAGATAGGCATTTATCTTTTGCTCCTCCAGCCACTCCAGGTTCTTTACCGAGAAGTAGCCACTATCGGCCAACACCTCTTCCGGCGGCGAGCCGCACTGAAGCTTGACCCGCTCCACCATAGGCGCCAAAGATGCATTATCGGTTGGCTCCTGCGTCACCCGCTGGGCCAAAACCAGATGATCCTCCGACATGGCCAGCTCCCCTGTGTAGCCCAGCTCAAAGCCGCGACGGGTGCGCAGAAAGCGCGCGTCCTCATCGGTGCGTGACCGTTTCTTCAAACCACTCTTGCGCAGCCGCTCCAGACGCCGCGGCAGCTCCGCCAGCTTGCGCTCGGCATCTTCGATGGCTACCCTCAGTCCACCCGGCTCGGAGTCATCCTGGTCGCAGGCCTGCTGCCAGCGGCGTATGTTGCGGCGCAACTTGGCCCGCTCGTTGCGCAGCCTCTGCTCCGTATCCACTCGATCCCGGCTGGCGTTGGCTTTAATCCGTGTCGAGTCAATCGCTACCCGGCCCAGCTTTCCCAAACCTAACTTGCGCGCCATCTCCAGTACCTGGGTGAAGGCGTCGTTCAGCGCCAGCGCGTGGCGACGTCGAAACGCGCTCAACGCCCAGTTGTCCACCCGCGCCCCTGCCGACAGATAACGCAGCGCAAGATCTTCCACTAGCCGTTGCGATAAACGCCGCGCAGACGTCATCCCCGTCGCATACGCATACAGCCATACACTCAGCATCAGCTCCGGCGCATACAACTGACCGCCTTCATGGCTGTAACTCTTGGTAAATGCCTTCAGGTCAAGCTGGCTCACTACCTTGCGGATAAAAAAACAAAGATGGTCCGATCCCAGTTCCTCGGCTACGTGCGGTGGAACCAGATACCCTTGTTCGGGCGAATAAGGATAAAAACGTGACATGAACCCTTATGAACTCACAAACTCAAAAATACAAGTCACCAGCGCGGTTCTCACGCAGACTCTAAAGCCCTTCGTAACTTGGGTGGTGAATGTACGGCTGAAGAGTCTGCGTGAGAACCAAGATTTCCGAAAAAATCAATGCGAGTTCATATAGATCGTGATTCAAAAGCTATATGACTGTTGCCAGTTTTTCGAGTTCTCACGCAGACTCTGAAGCCCGTACCCTTCGAAATAAAATTCTGACGCGGGAAGGCTTTTTTACAGCACGGCTAAACCCGTGCCCTTCGTGCAGGGACGCTTTTCCCTCAGCCTGTCTAGCGTTTAAGTCCCGACCAATCGAGAAAGCTAATTTGGACAAGTCTCGCTGAATTTAGCTCAGGACGTCAGTCCTGGGTCCGGATTCGGGAGGATGACCAGTCCCGAAGGGACGGCTGAATATCGGCCGCGGCGCCATCCTGGACATCTTAGCCGTCCCTTGCGGGACTGATTTAGTTCTAGTCCCCCAAACCTTTGACCGCCTCCGAGGGCACGCCGTTGCGCAGGAAGTCCAGCACCGCGGGCATCCCATAGCGGGCGCAGAGGAGCGCAGCCAAGCGTGCTGCCGCTTCATGGGCCCGGCGGGAAACCGCTGCGCTCGACGGATGGGCCAATGCCGCGTTCAGTCCGGCCGCCGGGAAGGGAACTGGTTCCCCATTCCGCTTACCCGGGACGGCCAAAGCTTCTACCAGTCCTTCGCGCAGCCATAAGGGAGCGTTCATTCCGGCTCGCTGTTCTACCAGCACATGTAAAAACTCATGTAGCAGCAGGTCTCCTGAGCCCCCGTTGTTTTGCCGTACCGTGGCCGGTTGCAGAAAGACGTGGCTGCCACGCGTCGAAGCCAGCACCCACCCCGGCTCCCCGGTGGTCTGCCGGAATAGCTCGGTGGTCGGCAATTCCTCAACCGTAGGTGGTTCGGCTGCTTTTCCTAGAAGAGATTGAGCCCGCGCCCATGCGACATTCCCCTGTGTGAGCAATCCGCCTGAAGGATCTGTGGTCAACCATGTCCAGCCCGCGCCCGAGACCTTCTGCCATCCATCGCCGGCCGGCGTGATTCCGGGGACGGTGCCGGGAAAGTAGAAACTGAGTATCTCCCGCTCGCTGCGGCCTTCCTTTGCCATCTCGAACGCACCTGCCTGGCAAAGGCCTACGCCATGCCCGTACCCTCGACCGCGAATCTCCAGATCCGCGCCCGCCACCGCCGCGCTATACCAATCGCTGCGCATCTGGTTCCAGCCGAGGGCGCGGTCCACGGCGAAGCGAAAGCTGCTGGCTGACAGCTGGGCCGGAGCGCCCTGGCCAATCACCTGGAGCATGGCAGCACGCCCAGCCGCGTCTCGCTGGGTGATGTGAATGTCCGTGACGGGAGAAGGCGTGTGCCAACCCTGAGCGTGGAAAATCTGATCCAGTTGTCGCAAAGGAATGCGGGTTTGCCATTCCGCCGGGGACCGGCGCAAACAGTAGGGATCAGCGTGCTGACCCGCCAGGTAAACAACCTTCTCTTCTGGCCACACAGCGCTGGCCGATTCGCTAGTACCGCCACAGTGCTGGGTGTAATAGATATGCGCCCGTTCGGCCCCTGACCACAACGTTTCACCCGCGGTTTCCCGTACAGCCTCCTCCACTTCGGGGCGCGGCTTGCCCAGGCGGAGCGCCTGGCAGTGGGTACTGTCGCAAAGTCCAAAGCCCTCCGCCTGGTGGCGGTTCGCATTCACCAGGGCAAACGTGCGCATGCTAATGGCCATCGCCTTGAGCGACGCCATTGGTTCGTCCGGCGCTGCTTCGCCGCTGAGCGCAGCGATCACGTAGTCTTCGCTGGGCAGCGTGAGCAGCACACGCAGGCCGTCATGCCGGGAGGTGATGGTCCATTTGCCGGCGGCGACAACTGGTTGCTCACCATTGGCTTGCACGCGAAATCTTCCGCTTAGGATTAAAGGTTTTTGCAGTTTCTGATCGATCGGCAGAAGTGTCTTCGGGTCATCGAGCGATGTCGCGGTCAAGCGGGTTGCCGGGCGCGCGGAAAAGAGTTCGATCGTGAGGTCACGAGCGTTCTCCGGCGCCGGGCCTTTTGTGCTCACCAGGAAGTGCTGAGCCAGGCGGGCAGCATCGGCTCCGTTGCCGCCCGGAAGGTAGATCACGACAATGACGGGTTCCCGGCCGAAAGGAGCGCTCCCGGCAAACCATCCACCGCTGGTGGTAGTTCCCGTTTTTCCCGCGACTTCTTCGCCGGGTACGGCCGCGTTGTGCGCCATACCGAATCGGACCGAATCCTTGAGGCCCAGACTCACGGGGTTGCCCTGTGCTTGGCCGAGTTCCAGGAACAATTTGCGATAAGCCGCGGCGATTTGGGCAGGAGAGACAGCGATCCCCTGAACCCCCAACACCAGGAGCTGCTTTTGCTCCGGAGTCAGTGGGTTGGGAGGCTGGGGCAAGCCGTAATTTTCCAGAATCGTTGCCAGTTGCGGAGCGGGGATCCGGTCTGCCAGTGACGCGAAGTACTGGTTGCAGGAGTAGGCAAGCGCCTCCTGAGCAGAGAAGGCAACTTCACTCTGGGGATGGGTGCAGGGAAGGGTATAGCTGTGTGTGCCATCCATGATCCGCAGGTTGCGCCGGCAAAAGACTGTCGTCTGTGGCAGCACGTCGCCTCGCTGCAAAGCGGCGGCCAGGAACAAAGGCTTCAGGATGGATCCCGGGGCGGCTGTCTTGCCGGCATTGTTCACGGTGGCCAGGGGCCGTCCGGTTTTTAGATCCACAACTACGCCAACGGCAGGAGTAGCGCGGAGCGCAGACGACAAGGCCGATTGAGGGCTGGTTCCCGCCTGCCCGGCAAACGGCCACAGAAGCATGGCCAGGAGCAGGACGGAGTTTGTCGTGAGCCTTCTGTTCATGCAAGGGACCAGGAAAAAATCTCTGAAAATCTGCGAAACTCTCCGCCGCAGTTTTGTTTTGATCAGGGCACGATTTTAATCTTTCCGGTCCCAGGGCAAGCCGGGGCAGGTCCCGCCGTAAAAGTATGCGAACTAAGCGAATTAAAGTCTGGGAAGGGAAGCGGGTCTGGGAGGGAGCGGCCTCCGCGAAGACTGCAAGTCCACCGGAACCACTTCGGCCATACTGGCGGTTCTAAGCCATCCTGTTTCGCCACATGTCAGTACGTGGCAGACAAGTCTCGCATCACGCATCTGATGTATGATGTCAACCGTACCTATGCAATGGAGACTTTCTCATGCGCACCACCCTGGTCATAGACGACGATGTGCTCAGCGCTGCCAAGGAGATAGCGGCCACCGAAGGCAAGTCGGTGGGAGAGGTCATCTCCGTGCTAGCCAGGCGAGCACTCACGCCGCCCGTATCCCAGCGCAAAACCAGGAATGGCATGCCCCTCCTCAAAGTGCGTGAAGGTACGCGAAAGGTGACCTCGGAGTTAGTTCATCAACTGCGCGAAGAGTTGCCGTGACCCGCTTCCTCCTCGACATCAATGTCCTGATCGCGCTGATCGATCCAGCGCACGTTCAGCACGACCGCGCGCACGAGTGGTTTCGATCGGGCGGGAAGACGGCCTGGGCGACCTGCCCGCTCACCGAAAATGGCCTGCTGCGCATCGTTGGCCATACCAGATATCCGAACTCCCCAGGCACTCCCGCAGCCGTTGCTGAGCTGCTCCCATCTCTGCGAGCCCTGCCCGGTTACGAATTTTGGCCGGATGAAATTTCCTTGCTGGATGCAGGCCGAATCGACAGCAGTCGTCTTCTCGACTCCGCGCAAGTTACGGATAGCTATCTGCTCGCGCTTGCACTCAAACGCGGAGGTAAGCTAGCGACTTTCGACGTGCGTCTCGTAACCGACGCTGTGATCAATGGAGCAAAGGCTCTCCACGTCATTCGCTAATACTTGAATCGCCCACGTTGTTCCACGCGGATGCGCACAAGGCGACCGGCTCGACCCGGCAAAAGTGGTCATATTACTATGGTCACATCAATAAGGGGGGCATTGTCATGCAAAAAATGGCGGCCGCGCAGTTCAAAGCTCGATGCCTCGCTGTGATGGGTCAGGTATCGCAAAGCGGTCGCCCCGTCGTCATTACCAAGCATGGCAAACCTGTGGTGAAACTGGTTCCTGCGAATGAAGGCGAGGATGAGATCTTCGGGGCCTTGGCGGGCATCGCCAGAATCAAGGGCGACATCGAGAACACGGTCCCAGCCAGCGATTGGGGAGTGGACCCATCTCTGGGAAGCCCTGCGCTACACAGAGCTCAATCCGGTACGAGCTCTTCTGGTGACATGTGCCAAGGATTGGCTGTGGTCTTCGCCGGCCGCGCACTGCGGTAGCGGACCGATAGGCTCACGGCTGAGCTTGGATGGCTGGGAGCGCCGATGGTCATACGCCGAGTGGCGATCCTATCTGCAGGCCACCCAGCCAGAATCCAGTCGAAAAGCCATCCGCGATAGCACCTTCAGCGGGCGGCCACTTGGCTCAGCAGAGTTTACTCGCGCGCTGGAAAGGCAAGAACATCGATCCTTGATCAGGCAGAAGCCCGGCCCCAAGAAGCGCTCTGAGCCCGGCCAGGAACAGGCCATTTTCTCCTTCGACCCCTTTTGATTGATTGTAAGAGCATGATAAGAAGCTCGACGGTCGGCTTTCCACTAATGATTCGCGCCGTTTTTCCGATTTATCGAGGAATTATTTCGTCTGTCCCGCATCTCCTGTCCCGCATCTCCATCCCGCATCTCCATCCGGGCTCATGAATCGGCCCGTGTTATTGGGAGTGGTAATACAAAAATGAGTTCAACTGGTTCTCAATTTTCGTTCGAGCTTAGGCTGGAAATGGAGAAGAAAGAGCGCTTCGATAAAGGCCACGGGCACCCACCAGATCCAACCAAAGGTCGTGACGTCCCGGAGAACAAATCCGAAGAATATCCCGATCAGCAGGAGGTTGACCGCAAAACAACCGATCAACGTCGTCCAAAAGGTGTGTCGCGACCAGCTATTGCGCCTAATGACCACTACCGCATAGAAGGGCAGTAGTATGCCAAGAATCGCCGCATCCCACTTCTGAGGCATGCCTAGGCGGCGCGCTTCATGTGCTGCGACAAAACTAAGAATGCACAGGAAGACGCCAAGAACGTGTTCGGTCCAACGTGGTGGCGCTTTCATTGTGCCATGCATTCTTTATAAGCCTCATATGCGCTGTTCGCTGTCAGCCCCAGTCCGATGTAACCTGCGCCTTTGCCGATAGCCGTTGCAGTCTTTCCGACGGCTTTCGTCGAGACTTTGACTGCTTCCTCACGGAGAGCCGCTCTAATTGCCGTTCTTGCAGCCATACTGCCAGCGACGGCACTAGCGCCCTGTTGGACACCTTGGGCAGCGTAGCCGGGAGTCGCAAACTGGGAAAGGTTACCGGTAGTCAAAGCGGTGGCAAGATCGTCAATAAGGCTTAGCCCAGTTATATCCTTGGCGGCCCCCTTCAACGCCTGCCGTAGGCAATAATCCTGCTTTGGATTATTCGTGGCCGGTCCTACCTGAGGCACCTCGGGCCCCTTGAGTTGGGGCAAGACTGCCGGGAGTGGACCGGCCTTCAACCCAGACTCCATAGCCGGAATGGGAGTGTAATTCGGCGTTTGCTGCAAGAGGTCAAAAGTTTCGGGGGGAAGCTGTGGGCAGTTCATTGTGACGAAAATCGTGCCGTCCTCGCCTCCTGCGGCGCTGCTGGAACACCCTTCGTTAGCATGCCCAGTGGGATCACTATAGCTAAGGGGATTGTTATCGACGTAACCATACAGGTTGAGGGATTGAGGATTCGTGAAGTCGGCATAGGGAACGGCGTCCGGGTCACGACTCCAATCCGGGCTGAGGAAGCGGCCCATATTCGATCCGTAGTAGCGAGCAGGGAAGTAGTCCAGACCGGATTCGATATCACGTTCTTTGCCTGTGAAGTGGTGTTCGGATGGGTCGAAATTGGAGCCACTTGGCGTCTGAAAATCGCCAAAGGGGCCACTGAGGAATGAGTTTGCGTAAGTGCCGTCGGAATTCGTAACGACCCGCTTGGTGCCGACCCAGTCGTTCAGCGAAAAGTGCCAATTGGTTTGAGCATAAGTTGCTCCTGAGAAGCTACCAAGCACCTTGCCCTCCCAAAAGACGTTGTAATGAATCAGATTGAAGTTCCCGTCTGCCTCCTCTAGCTGCTCACCCTGCGGGTCCACGTTAAAGACGTTGGTTAAGACCAATCCGTTTGGCGTCAACATCCCGTTCGTTGTCATGTCGCAAGAGAAACTTGTAAGGTTTGCTTTCCCCAGCCGGGTCCCGTCAGGGGCGTAGAGATACCCAATCAGGCTGCCGCCACTCCCAGCGGCTATTTGCTGAACCGCGCAAATGCGATTTTCAGCGTCATACAGATAATTGTTGGCTCCGTCGGAACGCAGGTTGCCTGCATCATCGTAACTCCCTTCATCCGCTCGGTTGTTACCAGCAGAGAAGTGGAGGTAAGACGAGGGCTGAATCTGGTCCGCTCCGGCCGTGACTATTTCCACGTTGCGATTGCCAAAATGATCGTAGGTCTCCTGTACTGTACCCGCCACACCTCTGGCCGTTCCTGACATGTCCAACAATCGGTGAAGAGCGTCGTTGGTTACCGTCCAGTTGCCCGCCTCGCTATCGTTATATCCCGTCACGTTGCCATTGCCATCGTAGTTGACGGTTGCTGGAGGAAAGTGCGGTGTAAGTGGGAAGATAGGCAGGAACTCAAGGTTAATGTACAGGCTGAAGCCCGTACTCTATCAGCCCGTATCCTTTAGAAGCCTGCCCGCCGCTAGAGCTCCCGCCGGCCTTCCATGGCTCGCGTCATGGTGACCTCGTCTGCATATTCTATGTCGCTGCCGGCGGGTACCCCGGTGGCAATGCGGGTTACGCGGACGGCCGCCGAGCGTAGCATGTCCGCTAAATAAACCGCTGTCGCTTCACCCTCGACTGTAGGGTTGGTGGCCAGAATCACTTCCTCCACCTCTCCCTGTGCGATGCGAGCCACCAGGCTATCGGTGCGCAGATGTTCCGGGCCTACCCCATGCAGCGGCGATAACGTTCCATGCAGCACGTGATAGACACCGTTGTAGCTACGAGTTTTCTCAATCACCGCGATATTTCCCGGTTCCTCCACCACGCACACCACCCGTTGGCTTCGCGTCGGGCTGGCGCAGTAGATACACGGATCGACATCGGTGATGTTGTTGCACGTGGAGCACAACAACAGCCGCGCCTTTAACTCCCGCACCGCATCCGCCAGTGCTCCGGCATCCTCGTGGGAAGCGCGAAGAATGTGGAACGCCAGGCGTTGTGCGCTCTTAGTCCCGATCCCGGGCAATTTGCGCAGCTCTTCAATCAGCCGCGCCATCGGTTCTGCGAATTGAGACAAGGCCGCTCCTGACTAAATCAGTCCCGGCGGAAGATTCAAGCCGCCCAACATCCCGGACAGGTTGGACTTCATCGCTTCGTCGGCGCGCCGGCCTGCTTCGTTGATCGCAGCAGTGATCAGATCTTCGAGCATTTCAACGTCGGCTGGGCTGGAGCTCAGGCTCATGACGGCGGAGGCGTCTATCTTGAGCTGCAACACCTGCTTCTGCCCGTTCATCTTCACCGTAACCGCGCCTCCGCCGGAGGAAGCTTCCACCACCGTCTGGCTCAGCTTCTCCTGCATCTGGTCTTGCATGTGACGGGCCTGTTCCAGCATTTCCTGCATTTTTAGAGGATTCACAGCCTACTCCTTCAACCTTTGCCTTTGTCTCGCAGATCGAGCACGCTGCGCACTTCTGCCTGAAACAGCTCCTGCGCCTGCCGCACTAGGGGATTACCCAGGGCGACTGCTTCAATGCTATCCCGTGAAAAAGTTCGTGGAGCTCCGCCGGAGGGCTCGGCCGCCGCTTCGCCCGGTACCACGGTCATCTTCTGCGTAGCGCCCGCCCCACGCAAAGCCTCGCGCACAATCTTCCACGCATCGGCATTCATGGTCAGGCCCAACATCGTCTTCTTGACCCCGACCTCAACCCGGATCGCGCCGTCCTCATCCAGCGTCCAGCGCCCGGCTGCCAACAGGGAGGCCGCGGTGTTGTGTCCCTGCTCGTCGAGAGCGGCAACCACCACATCGCGCAGGCTGTCTAGATTGGTCACCGGGAGCTTTGGTCTCAACCGGTGGCGGCTCAGGCTCAGGCTCAACAACGCTTTGCATCGGCGGCGGCGCAGGCTCCACTGCTTTCTCGACCGGCGCCTGCACGGCCTTCTCAACCGGAGGAATAATTGGCGCAACCACCGGTTTTTCTTCCGGTTCCTCAGCAGCCTGTTTGCGTTGACGATCCAGTTCAAAGGGAGATGGCGCGGGCGCCTTCGGCTTAGGCGGTTCGACCGCAGCAGGACGCGGCGCCTGCACCGGCGTCGCCTGCGAGGGCCTCGGGTTTGTTGCCGGTGGACGCGCCGCCCCGGGCAAGCCGCTCAAGATCTGCTCCAGCGGCAACAAGCGCTGCAGGTGGACCAGCTTCATCAGTCCCAACTCCAGGTGCAGTCGCGGCTCCTGGCGATAGTTCAGCTCATCGAAGGTGCGCAGAATCACCTGCAGAAAACGGGTAAGATCCTCTTCGCTGAAAAGAGCCGCCGTGCGCACAGCCCGCGCTCGCTCATCTCCCGAGATCTGCAGAAGTTCCGTTTTTTCCCCGCCCAATTTGGCCATCAGGCAGTTGCGCAAGTACCGCACCAGCTGCCGGGCCATCTGCGACGGACTGTTGCCTGCGTTCAGCAGCCGGTTGAGCTCTTCCATCACGGCCGCGCTCTGGCCTTCGCCGATACCCTCCAGGATCCGTTCGAAGACGGCGTCCGGCACCGTCCCCATCAGCTCGCGGATTTCCTCCCCATCGAGCTTGGCTTTGCCGTCCACCATCGGCGCGCTGGCGATGGCCTGGTCCATGATCGAGAGCGCATCGCGCATCGAACCGTCGCCCGCCTCGGCCAGCAGGGCCAGCGCTTGCGGATCGGCGAGGATCCCCTCTTTGGCGGCAATCTGCGTCAGTTCCGCCACGATGTCGTCGAACTTGACCGCGTGGAAACTGAAGTGCTGGCAGCGCGAGCGGATGGTCTGGGGAATATCCTCCGGCTGGGTCGTGGCCATCATGAAGACCACGTGCTCGGGCGGCTCCTCCAACGTTTTCAGCAGGGCATTAAAAGCCGCATCGGTGATCTGGTGGGCCTCGTCGAGCAGGTAAATTTTGTAGCGGTCGCGCGCCGGGGCGTATCGGGCCGCGTCGCGCAGTTCGCGGATTTCGTCGATCCCGCGGTTGGTCGCGGCGTCGATTTCGACCACGTCGAGCGAGTTGCCGGCGCGTATCTCCTTGCACGAGTCGCAAATGCCGCATGGCTCGGCGGACGGCCGCTCGGGGCTGCCGATCTTGTTGCGGCAATTCAACGCCATGGCCAGGATCCTGGCGATGGTCGTTTTGCCGATGCCGCGGTGCCCGCTGAAGATATATCCGTGGGCGATCCGCTCCTGTTCCAGGGCGTGCGCCAGGGTACGGGTCACGTGGTCCTGGCCGGCGACGTCGGAGAAGCGTTGAGGACGGTATTTGCGGGCTAGAACCTGGTAAGCCATAGAGAGGAATCGAAGAGCGCGAGCATGCCGTTGGCACGGCCTCTCCTTTTTGATTGTAGCCCGATTGCTGTCTTGCTATTTTCCCCGGGCCGGGGCACGCTTGGCGGCTTTTCGTTTTGCGGCTTTCGCGCGGCGGGCAATTTCTTCCGGAGAGTACATCGTTTCGCGGCAGGCGGCGGCTCCGCAATGGCAACGAGCGTCGTCTTCGTCACCGTCGTAGAGGTTGTAGTCGTAGGTGAGCTCTTCCCCCGGCGCGATGCGCCGCAGAGACATCACCCAGACACGTCCACGAAGCTCCTCGGTCTCGCAATTGGGATCGCAGGAATGGTTGATGTACATCGCCATGCCGTGCCCATCAATCACGTTCGAACCATCTCCGATACCGAAGAGGTAGGTGGTCTTTGAATCCTTGAATTGCGCGTCGGCCTTTTTCTTGCTGATGCGGGGTCCGGTGTATTCCACCACCTTGACGCCCTTGGGAATAGCGGACGTGGTGTAACAGCCGGCCGCATGTATGGAAGAAGATCGGATCATCAAACCCATGATCAATTTTTAGCACGCCGTGGAAGATTTATGGAGTAGAGCCGTGGTATCCCACATCTCGCGAAAGACGAGCGAGATACCCCAAATTTCCCGCACGCGGCATTGGACACAACCGCGTGTGCGTTTTTCTTTAAGGAAAGACGCATGAAAATCGTCGAAACCACTGAGCTTCAAACGAAATCGGGGATAGGGGGCACCCATCATTCCTCCAGCAACTACTTTTTCCGTAAAACTACCCTCTCCTTGTTGTCATCCCGAGCGAAGCCGGATTTCCTACCTCGCCGCGTTCAACGCGGCCACTTATGTGGTTCTCCTTAAAGGGAACCACATATTGTTGACTGAAGCCGGATCTCTCAACAGGAAATCTGGGGAAGCCGAGGGACCTGCGGTTCAACGGACCATTCCCGGAAACGCGGAATACAACATTCAAACCCTGTCCCCACAACCAATGATGGGTGATACTACAGCCCTACATCCCAAAACCGTCAGTCCTGCCAGCGGACTGGATTCGGGCCCCGTACCGGTCTAAAATTAAAGTAGCAACGATGCCCAAATCTCCTCTCATCGTCGCTTCGATGACAGCTCTGCTGATGGTCGCAGTCAGTGCGCCTGCTCCTGCTCAATCTCAGACCAACAACAACCAATCCATTCCTGACGCGCCTCAGCCACAAAAAAAACCGGCCCCTAAGCCACCCGCTGACGACACCGCAAAGCCGACCGATAAAACCACCCCTCCGTCGCCACCGCCCGCGGATGACCCAGCCCCCAAACCCGCTTCCACGAAAGACGACAACCCCTTCCCGGAGGACGTCTCCAAGCAAGCCGCCAAAGCAGCGGCCGGCTCATCGGACGCCGACCATCCCGCCGATCCCACGCAGAAAACACCCAAGCCCTCCACCGCCGCGGATAACCCGTTCCCGGAGTCCCAATCCCGCGACGCCGCCAAGGCAGCCGGCAATGATCCTGCCCCCGCTGCAAAGCCGGACATCCCTCCGGGTTTCAGCTCAAGCCAATCGAACAGCCCGGACCAGGTGGCCGATCCGGCGCGCGCCAAGAAAGACGTCGACGTGGGTAGCTTTTACCTGCAAAAAGGCGACTACCAGGGAGCTTTAGCCCGCTACCAGGAGGCAATGACCGCCGACCCCGCCAACGTCGATGCCATTTTCGGCTTGGCCGAGACCCAGCGCAAACTCAACAAAAACGCGGATGCCGCGCATAACTATCAGCTCTACCTGGAGATCGTCCCCAACGGTCCCAAATCCAAACAAGCGCTCAAGGCGCTGAAAGCCCTCGGCTCCGGGGGCTAGCTTCGGACAAAAGTTGTAGTGTTAACCAAGGTGCAGGGCAACTTTTCGGTTTTCTGTCGTTATGCGGGTGTTTTACACTTCCGCGAAGTTACGGAGAACTTTCCCCCATGCACGCGGTTCTCGAGCGGGTGATCGACCAGATATCCAGCGAAGTGCGTCACCTCGACACCGAGGCCACACAGCTGCACCCCAAAGGGCTGGTTTACAAATGGAATGCCCAGCAGGTGATCGAGCACCTGGTAATGGGCTATCGTTTGACCACGGAGGCCCTGGAAACCCGGCTCAAGAAGGGCCGCCTTTCCCGCAAACACCGTCGTACCTATCTGCAGTGGACGCTGCAGATGATGATCCTCAGCTTCGGCGCGATGCCGCGCGGCGTGCCGTCTCTGGACGAGACAACGCCGAAACCAGGCCTTTTTCCTGAGATGAGCGGGCGAGAGCTGGGCGATCTTTTACGTCGCGAAATTGAAGCTATGGACGCTGTGCTCGATGCCTGCCGGCGCCGCTTCGGCATTGAGCGCGTAGGCATCCATCCGTTCCTTGGACCTTTGCGGGTAGATCAGTGGCGCCGCTTCCATACAGTCCACGGAAACCACCACTTGATCCAATTGCGTTCGGTGCTGGCGCAGGTGGCCCCGGAGCCGATCCCGCTGAAACTGACCCGAGAGAATCTAGTGGAAAAACTGCGCGTACCAGCCCAGCGTCCGCTCGCCTAAAAAGATGCTGTAAATCCCGGCCAAACTCAGCATGGTCCCGAACGGAATCGGCAGCTGTCCCGAAGGCAGCTCATCGTCAGTACCATTGCGCCGGCGGAGCAAGATCGTCCCCACCCCATAGAGCGCTCCCACGACCACCGCGAGAAAAAGCACCAGGCCCGTCTCCCGCAGCCCAAACCACGCCCCCAGCATGGCCAGAAGCTTCACGTCGCCCATGCCCATGCCCATCCGGCGCCGGGCCAGCCAGTAGCCGCCCGCAATCAGCAGCAGCGCCGCCGCCGCAACTGCCGCGTGCACCAAAGACAACCCTGCCGCATGTGCAGCGGCAGGCCACGTCCAGATGCCGCGGTCCAGGCCGGGACGCAACCCGGAGAAGACGATGCCCGCCACCAACCCCGGCAGAGTAAACCAGTCGGGCAGCAGCAAGGTCTCCGCGTCCATCGCCGCCAACCCCAACAGCAGAAAACAGAGCAGCGCCCAGAACGTAGCCGGCCAGCCCGCACGAAAAGTGCAGGCAACACATCAGGAACAGGACGCTAACGGCCAGCTCGATCAGTGGATAACGCAGCGAAATCCGCCCACCACATTTTCTGCAGGAGCCCCCGAGCAGCAGCCAGCTCAGCACGGGAACGTTATCCCAACTCGCGATCGGCTGATCGCATTGGCGGCAATGCGACCGCGGCCACACCACGGATTCGCCGGCAGGCAACCGCACAATGCAGACGTTGAGAAAGCTACCCAGCAGCAACCCGAATAACGCGAAAAAGAGACAAGGCAGCATCGCTGAAGACCACAGTAACAGCGCCGGAATCCTCAAGCCCATCGTTTACATTGGTGGTATGAGTTCTGAGCTACCCCAGGCCACCGATTCGGCTGCACTTTTCGCCGAAGCAGTGAGCATCATGGCCCGGCTGCGCGCTCCCGGTGGCTGCGCCTGGGATCGTGAGCAGAGCTTCGACACCATACGAAAATATACGCTCGAGGAAGCCTACGAGGTCCTCGATGCGATCGAGCGGCGACACTGGACCGACCTTTGCGAAGAGTTGGGCGACCTGCTCCTCCAGGTCCTCTTCTATGCGCAGATGGCAAACGAGGCGGGTCACTTCACCATCGCGGATGTGATCGCCGGCCTCAATCGCAAGCTGATCCGCCGCCACCCTCACGTCTTTGGAGAGGAGGCGTCGATCGCCGCCGGCAACGCAGTTGAATCGCCGCTCGAGACCGAGGGTATTGACGCGTCCCAGGTGCTGCGCAACTGGGATGCCATCAAACGGGCAGAGAAGACGCAGACGGCTTCGTCGGCGCTCGACAGCATTCCCCGCGGCCTTCCGGCGCTGCTGGAGGCGGCCAAGTTGGGCTCGCGCGCGCAAAAAAGCGGCTTCGATTGGCCCGAGGTAGAAGGCATCTTCGCTAAGTTGGAAGAAGAAACCGAAGAACTGCGCCAGGCAATCCGTGCTTCTTCCGCGGCTCCCGGCGGCACCTCAGAAGAAGTCGTCTCTGAAGTCGGCGATCTGCTCTTTACCCTGGTGAACCTGGCTCGCCGCCTGCACGTAGAACCGGAGCTCGCCCTGCGTCACACCAACGCCAAATTTCGCCGCCGGTTTGCCGCTATGGAAGTCGCTTCTGCCGAGCCGTTGGAGTCTCTGTCGGCCGCCCAGTTGGAATCGCTCTGGAGCCAGGCCAAGCTCGCGGAAACTCCCGCCACTTCGCCTTCCCGATGAATCCTGACCCGATATTGATCCGGCCCTGCGAGGGCTTCGAGGAGCTGAGCGCCTGCGTGCAACTGCAGGTCGACGTGTGGGGCTACGGAGACCGCGATGTGATGCCGCGTCGCGTTTTCATCGTCAGCAAGAGTATCGGCGGCCAGGTGATGGGCGCGTTCGACACATCTCTACCGGGCGTAGATCCAAAGGGCGATGCGGATAGCCTGATCGGATTTGCCATGGCCATCCCCGGCATAGCCCAGGGGCGGCCGTACCTGCACTCCCATATGCTGGCGGTCAACCCTGACTACCGCAACCGGGGCATCGGCCGCCGCCTCAAACTCCTCCAGCGGGAGGAAGCGCTGTCGCGCGGAATCCCTCGCATGGAATGGACCTTCGACCCACTTGAAATCAAAAACAGCTTTCTCAATATCGCGAAGCTGGGAGCGGTGGTTCGCCGCTATGCGCCGAACTTTTATGGTGTATCCTCATCTCGACTACACGGTCAGGTTCCCACGGATCGGCTCTACGCGGAATGGTGGCTGGACAGCGATTGGGTTTGCTCCACCTTGGGCGGTAAACCGGTTGCCGTTCCCGCTGTGGAACAGGAAATCTCAGTACCGCATCAAATAGCTAAGTGGAGGCACTGGCCTGCAAACCTGGAACGCGTCCTTGACATACAAACCCGGAATCGCGAGCATTTTCAACAGGCCTTCTCCAACCAACTCGCCGTAATTGGCTTTAGGATCGATGCAGAGGGGAACGGGATTTTTCAGCTTGGGCAATGGCAACAGCCCGAATTTCCCGTTGCGCAGCCCTGAACAGGGCGATAAGTGCGGCGTTCGAAAACCGCGTAAAATTAGCCAGGCCTCAAAACTCACCACAAACCGATTTCGAGCAGGTTTTCATGAAGATTGAATCGATCGTTCTGCGTGAGCTCAGCATGTCCTTGGTCCACCCCTTCGCCACCAGCTTTGGTGAAACCAGGGAACGCCGGGTTCTGCTGGTGGAAGTCCGTGCCGATGGGCTCTCCGGCTGGGGCGAATGTACCACCGGAGAGCATCCTTACTTCAGCGAAGAGTCCACAGATACTGCCTGGATTACGATCTTGCAGGAACTCGTGCCCTTGCTGACCGCCGCCGAAGAGCAGACCGGGGGCAAATGTCCCGGGATCTTTCGCGCCGTGCGCGGCCATCGCATGGCCAAGGCTGCGATCGAGAATGCATTGTGGGATCTGGAAGCCCAGATGCGCCGCATACCTCTCTACGAACTGTTGGGTGGAACCCGGGAAACGATTGCCTGCGGCGTATCGATCGGCATCCAGTCATCGCTTGAAAAGCTATTGGCAAAGGTGGAAGAAGCGGTTTCCCAGGGCTACCAGCGAATCAAGTTGAAATGCAAGCCGGGGCTCGATGTGGCGATGTTCGAAGCGGTTCGCCATCGATGGCCTGAGATACTTCTCAGCTGCGATGCCAACTCCGCTTACCGCCTGCGCGATTCAGACCACCTCACCACCTTCGATCAATTCAATCTGCTCATGATTGAACAGCCCTTGTGGGCTGACGACTTCTACTTCCACGCCATGTTGCAGCAGCGTCTCGAGACCGCCATCTGTCTCGATGAGTCGATCCGCAATCGCCGGGATGCGCTGGCCGCCATCGAGATGGAGTCCTGCCGCATCATAAATGTGAAGCTCGGCCGGGTAGGGGGCTTCAGCGAGGCAATCGCTATCCACAATGCGACCCAGGAACGTGGGATCCCCGTATGGTGTGGCGGCATGTTGGAGAGCGGCATTGGCCGGTCGCACAACATTGCTTTGTCGACGCTGGAGAATTTCTCTCTGCCAGGCGATGTCTCCGCCTCCAGGCGCTACTGGGCCGAGGACATCATTGAGCCTGAGGTCACCGTATCCGCCGCCGGCGAGATCCGCGTGCCTCAAACCCCAGGTCGCGGCTTTGAAGTGCGTCCCGGCTTGATCGAACGGCTTACCGTCCGCAAAGAGGAGATCAAGGCCATGGCGCTGGTCTCCTGATCCAATAGGAGATGAGATGACTCCCCAGGAAGAATCCATGCTCAACGACCTGATCGGTCGTGTGCAGCAAACCCAACTCACCGAGAAGGACCCGGAAGCAGAGCAGCTCCTGAACCAGAGCTTGGGCCGTAACCCGAATGCGCTCTATATTATGGCGCAGACTGTGTTAGTGCAGAATTATGCCCTGGAGCAGGCCCAGGCTCAACTGAACCAGCTGCGGCAACAAACCCAGGCGCTACAGCAGCAGCCCGCCCACACCACCAGCTTCCTGGGCAGCCTGTTGGGCCACCGTGACCCGGTGCCCCCGCCGCCTCCACCCCCGCAACCTCCGCCACCAGGGTACGGAGCTTCGCCCTATGCTCAACCGTGGAACCAGCCCCCCGGCTACCAAGCCGCTGGGTACGGACCACCCCCGCCTGTACCCGGAGGTGGCTCGAGCTTCCTGCGCACTGCCGCGACTACGGCCGCCGGCGTCGCAGCAGGCGCGCTAGCCTTCCAGGGCGTCGAATCTCTCTTAGGAGGCTTCGGTCACTCCGCAGGTTTCGGCGGGGGAAGTGGCTTCTTCGGAGGCAACGAAGGCAGGCCGGAAGAGACCGTTATCAACAATTATTACGATGATGCCGGCCGCGACTCCGGTCGCCTCGACAACACCAGCCTGGGCGACACCGGCAGGGATGCCTCTAACCTGCAGCAGGCAAGCGACGACCTAAGGGACGATGGAAGCGACCAGGACGATCTAAGCGTGGACGACACGTCTTACGATGATTCGTCGTTCGACGACTCTTCGGGCGGTGACGACCTGGCGTAGCCAGACGAATGCCTTGGGTGCCCCATTCAAGCCCTCTTTTGGCTTGAGTGGGCGACAATGCTTCCCGCCAGACTGGCCAAATTGTCAACGGACCAGCCCTCAGCGACCTTGAATCGGCCTTTTACTTCGAGGCCACCTGGGCCGCACCCGGAATCTTCTGCAACAGGCGAATCGCCTCCTGATACCCCAATTCCTGGGGCTGAATCTTGAAGTCGCTGAAGTCCTCCGTGGTCGAATAATCCACGCTCTTTAACATCAACAACTTACCCTGCAAATTCAGCTTCATGTGAATGGTTTCCCAGTGGTGCAGCCCAACATCGGCGTTCTGCACCAGGATGCTTCCGCCCTTGTACAGTCGGCCGAGCACCCCCCAGCCGAAGTTCACATCGGAGAACAGGTGGGCATCGATCTTCGCCAGGCGTAACTGCGCCTGATCCACCCATAGCTCGCCGACCATGCCGTGGTAAACCTCGCCCTCCCGGTCGGGCGGCGTAAACGCCGGGTTCGGTTTGAATTTCAACCGGTAACAAGGCCCGCTGGGTCCCTGCACCATACCGTCGAAGGTATACAGAAACGCGTCAGGAAGCATGCGCACCATCTCGTCCCCCCGGGCGCTATCCTCCTGTTCCTTCTTATGCCGATGTTCCTGCACCTCAGGATGGGCCAGCAGATAGTTCAGGCGATCCATCTCCGCCTGTTCATCCTCAGGAGGCAACGGTCTGCCGTCTTTCTCGATCAACCGGGCAACATCGCCGTCCTTGGTTTCGACGATCTCCTTGATAATGGTCCCTTTCGGGTCCACCTTGCGTTGGCGATAACTGAAGGATCGTCCTGGCTTGGTAGCATGAAGCTCGTTGTAGCTGGCGTCCCGGACGATCTTTGCCGGGTCGATCGCCGGTTTATCCTCCTGGGAAAGGGCCCGGGTGGCGCCGGCGCCTAGCAGGGCGCTGGCCAGAACGATTGCCCCAAGGGGGGCCGAAACCGTCCGAAAATCCTGCAAAAATCCCATAGCGTTACCTGCGTGAGACATAAGGCAATACCTTTCAGTTTACATCTGTGGGCCCCCAGGCTCTATAACCGGCTTTGACGGTTGCGATTGACTTCGCACCTTGCGTATAGTTCGGGCAGAGAGCCCGCAAATGCTGGGAGGCACCCGATGAATGCAGGAGATAGCGCCGTCGCCGTGATCGGCAAGTCGGTGCAGATCCGCGGCGAGGTAAAGGGAAACGAAGATTTGATGGTGGACGGGAATGTCGAGGGGACGATTACCCTGGTCGAGAGCCGTCTTACCATTGGGCCCAACGCCCACGTGGCTGCGAATGTGTCGGCACGGGACGTGATCCTGCTGGGCCAGCTCAATGGCAATATCTCGGCCACTGGGCGGGTGGAACTACGCGATGGCTGCAATTTGGTCGGAGACATTTCCGCCGCACGCCTATCGATCGAGGAGAGCGCGAATTTTCGCGGCAACGTCGAACCGTTGACCGGCGAAAAGGGAGCTGGCGTTGCACCGGCGAAGGGCGCCGAAGTTCCGGTTGCAACCTCTCCAGCAAAACATTAAACGAACGCTGGAGGGCTAAGTAAATGATGAGCATATTTCCCGCAGGAAGCACTGGCCTGCGGTCCAAAACCGATGACGTGATGCGCAATATATTCGGCAAACCACAACACGGTGCTCAGGCCACTGGAAGTCCCACGGTGCTTACCGGCCCGCGCGTGCCCAGGCACTCCAGCGCATGGAAAGACCTTCTTAAGTATCTCAAGTCGGAGCAAGGCTTGCGGATTCTGGATATCGGGCCCACTTCTCCTACCAATATCAATTTCCTCACCACGCTGGGCCACGGCGTCTACATGGCGGACGTGGTGAATGAGGCCCTGCGTGGCAACTGGATGAGCGCTCCCGACGAAACCGGCGCCACCCAGTTCGACGTGGAAGGCTTTCTCGATAACAACCTGGATTTCGCGGGCAGGGAATTCGACGTCATCCTCCTCTGGACGACGCTGGACTATGTTCCGCAGGCGCTGGTCGGACCGATGATCAAGCGGTTTCGCTCCACTCTGCGTCCCGGCGGCCGCGTGCTGACGTTCTTCCACACTCGCAACAACGGACCCGACACCAACTTCTGCCGCTACCACGTGACCGACAGCGACACCATTGAGACCCAGGAAACTACTGGCTACGCGGTGCAGCACGTCTATACCAACCGGACCATCGAGAAGCTGTTCGAGACTTACAACAACACCAAGTTCTACCTGGCGAAAGACAACCTCTACGAAGTCATCATCACTCGCTGATTTTCCACAGTAGCTGGCGCAGGATGCCGATCCAGCGCCGGGCATCGGACTGCGTCAGGTGCAGGCGCCGCACCATGCGGCGCACTTCGTTAGGATCTGCGGCTGCGGGACGGCGGCGCGCATACCCGATGGATGTCAGCATTTCCCCAAGCAGACTCGTCACCCGTTCCAAATCCTCTGCCTGAGCCGCGGGCTGCGATTCAGCGGCGATTGGCTCCTGGTGTCGCACCAACTCGTACAGGCACACGGCCGCGGCCTGCCCCAGGTTCATCGATGCATGGCGAAGACCCGGACTCGGGTGCATGGGGATAGTCATGAGCCAATGGCAGTGGCTCATGGCATCGTTGCTCAGCCCTGTCTTCTCCGATCCGAACAGCAGCGCGACACGTGCGGTAGCAGCGGCGGAACCCAACAAAGTGCCGGCTTGCGCCAGCGTGTATAGGGTATGTTCCTGCTTTCGTTCGCCGACCGCTGTAGTGCCCACGACCAGGCTGCAATCGGCCACCGCCTCTGCGACACTTGAAAATTGCCGAGCTGACTCGAGAATGGCGTTCGCATCGACCGCCGATTTTGCTTTCTCAAAGCCGACCGAGTAGTCATTGACCACCCGCAAATCCGAAAAACCAAACCCATGCATAGCCCGCGCCACCGCCCCGATATTCTGAGGATTGCGCGCTCGGACTAATACCACGGCAATACGCGCAAGCTGTTCTTCGCTGAGCATCGCTCTATCTTAGGTGGTCGAGTAGGTTCGACCCCACCGATCGTAAAAATCAACTTCCGTAGAGACTGCAGTCTTCCACCTACCGGAGTCAGTGTCGGGGAAAGGGACTGATTCAAACTACGCATGAAAATCCCGCCCCTTTCGTTCCGGCCCAAATCCAAAGATCAGGAACAAACAAAAGATAACGCACATCTCAAAAATAGTGAGCGCCCATTGATACCCGAAATGCTTACGCAGCGTAAACTCCACCACCACCGACGGCGCGGCCACCAATACCCCAAGCTGATAAACCACCCCAGGAAATAAACTCCGCACACTACTCGGAGAAAGCTCGTTCAAGTGAGCGGGAATCACCCCAAAAGCCCCTTGCACCCCAAACTGCATGGCGAACGAACCAATCGCCAGCATCACGATGGTCGATCCAAAAGCCCAAAGAGGAATCGAAAGCGCACAAATGGTCAAAGCCAGGATGATCGCGAACCGGCGTCCCAGACGATCGGAGTAATGGCCGATCACCAGCGCTCCTAAAATCGCGCCAACGTTGTACAAAATCGCCAGGTTCGAAACCACGGCATTGGAAAATTTATGCACCGTCTTGAGAAAGTCCGGGTACAGGTCCTGCGTGCCATGCGATAAACAAGTGATCGCTGTCATCATCAGCACCAGGTACACAAAGTCTTTCTTGTGCTCCCACAAAACCCGGATCACCTCGCCAAAACTAGCCAGCCGGTGCTTCTCCCACGAAGTGGACTCAGGGGAAAGCAACGTAAGCACAGCGATGACTGCGGCGAGAACCAGGCCGCAAAGAAACATCCAACGCCATCCAAAACGTGGTTCGATGGTCCGCAGGGCCACCGCAGCCAATAAATATCCCCCGGAATAGCCCGCCTGCATAATGCCGGAGAATAACCCCCGCCACCGTTTAGGCGAGCTCTCCATCACCAGCGAAGCGCCGATGCCCCAATAGCCGCCCATCCCGATCCCATAAAGACCTCGCAGAATGACGAACACGAGGTAGCTGGGCGCGAAGGGAGTGAGCGCCGTAATGATCGAAAAATACATCACGCAGGCAATGAGAGGACGGCGGCGGCCATAACGGTCCGCCAATGAACCAAGCACCAGGGCCCCCACCGGCCGCATGGCCAGTGTGATCGTGATGGTCCAGACAATGTCGCCTTTGCTTACATGGAAGTTGTCGGCGAGAACGTCCACCAGGAAAACGAGCACGAAAAAATCGAACGCGTCGAGGATCCAACCCAGAATTCCGGAGGAAACGGCGAACCCCCACCTGGGGGAGATCGTTTCTGTGTGGGTGGCAACGCTGATCGCATCCGAGCCCGGCCGGGATTGCTTCATCCATTTCATCTATAGTCTCGCTAAGGTTAGACCGCCATCCAGAACCAGAACAGCGCCGGTTGCATAAGGGAGTTCCCCGCGCGCCAGCATGCTGACGGCGGTGCCGATATCCTCCGGCGTTCCCCACCGCTTCTCGAGCAGCAGTCCGCCCTCGATCAGAGCGTCGTATTTGCCCTTCACTCCTTCGGTCATATCGGTTTCTATGATGCCGGGACGCACTTCATAGACACCGATGCCATACTCCGCCAATCGCACCGCCCACAGCCTGGTCGCCATGGCGATGCCCGCTTTGGAGATGCAGTAGTCGCCCCGGTTAACACTGGCGACCGTAGCGGAAACAGAACTGATATTGACGATCGACTGCTGTTTCGCGGTTTGTCGAATCATCCACGCGGCGACGCTCTGGGTCAGAAAATAGGGCCCGCGCAGATTCGTCGCGATCAATTCGTCGAAACTCTCTTCGCTTGCCTCGAGCACATCCGCGCGGACGCGGGGCGCGATGCCCGCATTGTTGACCAGAACGTCGAGCCGGCCAAGTTGGGTTTCGATGGTGGTTAAGAGTTGTTTGCGATCAGCCGCTGACGCCACATCCGCCTGTACATAAATAGACCGGGGCGCAAGCTCCCTCAATTGTTGCAGCACCGGTTGCACTTGCTCGGAGGGCCGCCTGCCGGTAATGGCCACCGTAAATCCGGCTTCGGCCAGTTTGCGTGCGATCCCCAGACCAATGCCACGAGTGCCGCCGGTGATCAGTGCCACCCGCTCGTTATCGGGCACGTTCCACTCCGAAGAAGGTGTAGTAGCTGGAGTTGGCAAGCCGGGTAATCAGCAGGCAAAGCTCCAGCAGATGATAGTCGCCCCACATGCAGGCTTCGCCGCAGGGAATTTTCGCGTCAGGCGGAATGTAATCCCATCCGTTGGGACGATGGTAAATGCTGTGCAGCAGCAGGCCTTCATGCTGAGGATCAACCGCGAGGTAGGGTTCCTGCAGCAACTCGTTGGCAACCGTGAGGCCCGCCTGCGTGTATGCCTCGCCGGCTGCACCCAGCAGATGCCCGAGGCGAAGCAATCCTTGCGCGGCAATCGCGCTCGCGGAAGCATCGACCGGCTCGTAGTCGTTGTAGGGATCCGCCGCTTTCGCCTGCCAGTTGCCCAGGCGATGCAGCTGCGGCGCTCCGGTATCCCAATAGCAGATGCCGTCGGGTGCGCTTGCCTGCTGAATATAGAAATCGCAGCAGGCGCGCGCCGCTTTCTCCAGCATGGCCAGGGTCTCTTGCTTGTCTGCAGGCCCGTCCACGGACTGAAGAAACTCCATCAGCTCCGGGAAGCCAAGCATTGCCCAGGCAAGACCGCGCGTCCAGGTGGTGAAGGGCGAATAACCCTGCTGCGAAGACGGGCAGCGAAAGACCCCGCTGGCCGGGTTGAAGATCGCCTCGTGTACCGTGCGGCCGCGCAGCTCAGGCGTGTCGTAGTGGTCCCGTCCTTCGCCGTAATAGATGTTGAACTGGGCAGAGGTCTTGGCGTGGGTCAGCGCCCTCTCCAGCAAATCGATGCGCTGGTCTTGTTCTGCCTGGAGAGAGTGGCCCAGCAGGTGAGCCATGCAGCAGATGCGCAGCGTGCGAATCGTATCGATGAACAAAGAATGGCTGCCGTTGAACGAGTAGATGTAACCGAGACCATCCTTGAGGCCGGTCCAGCGCGCGGCCTGCACCGCGCCACTCACTTTCAAAGCCAGCTCGTAAAAGTGCAGCTCCGCAGTGTTGTCTGGAATGCGCCCCTCGATCATCAGGCGGCGCAGATGGCCGTAGGTGGAGATGTTGTTGAAGCCATGGTCGTGGACACCGGTGTGGGTAAGGTGCTCGGCCATGTCGTCGGCAACGTGGCGCTTGGCCAGCGTGCAGCAGGTCCTTGTTTCCCGTCAGCTCGAAACAAAGCAGGGCATTGCCGTATTGGAAACCCTGCGTCCACTGCGTCCAGCTGCGTGCTGTGTAACGGCCCGCGATCGTCATGACCGGGGCGCCATCCGTGACCTTCCAACGCCGGTCGAGGCGCAGTGTCTTGTCCGTGGCCAGCTGTAGCGTGCGCTCGACAGCCGGGGACAGATCCTTAGCTTTCAAGGTTTGATTGGATTGCAACCTGGCTCCTTAGTCTTTAAACGAATGCGGTGAACCGCTCGATCATTTGCTCCAGCACCTGGTCCGGATCGGTATCCCAGATAACCCGGTTGAATATTTCCACTTCGATAGGTCCGTCATAACCGGCTCGATCGACCGCCTGCCGCAGCATCCGGTTATCGATCACGCCGTCGCCCATCATTCCTCGCCCGAGAAGCAGGTCGGGCAAGGGAACCAGCCAGTCATTGACATGGAAGCCGTAAATCCTGCCTCGGGATTGTTCGATCAACGAGAGCACCTGCGGATCCCACCAGATGTGAAAGACATCGAGGACCAGCCCTACTTCCTGGGGTCCATACGCCGATGCCAGTTCCAGAGCCTGGCCGATGGTGACCAACACGGAGCGCTCAGCCGCGTACATGGGATGGAGCGGCTCCAGGCCGAGTTTGACCCCGTGCTGCCGGGCATAGGGGACCAGGGCAGCGACCCCATCCGCAACCATCTTTCGCGCTTCGCCCAGGCCTGTTTCCGCGCCGCCACCGACGACCAGGACCAGGGAGTCAGCATGAAGCGCCGCGGCCTCATCGACCGCGCGAAAATTGTCTTCGAGATTCTTTTGCCGTCCGGCTGCAGTCGGACTGGGGAACATCCCGCCGCGGCACACGCTCGAAACATGCAGACCGGCATCTTTTACCAGCCGGACGCACGAGGCCAGGCCCGCCTCTTCGATCTTGTGCCGCCACAGTGCAATCGAAGGGATGCCATGGCGCACGCAGCCCTCAACGGCCTGGCTGACGCTCCAGTTGGAGACGGTAATTTGATTAAAGGAGAGCCGGGTGATCTCTGCCATGCGTGGGCGCTTACTTCCATCCTCCCACCAGGTAGAGACCGGAAATGGATTCGCCAATCATGGGTCCAGCGTTAGCCTAGGGGACACCGGACAGCAAGTCAACGAAATGCTGCAGCAGCGATCCTGGGCTCCAAAAAGCGGGAGCTGCGGCTGGCCTCGTCCGCAGTGCACTATCGGGACGCCGAAAGGCGACGGGGGATGTCCCTTGCCCCGTGGAAAATGCGAATGATCCGCAGCGGTTGACTAGCTGGGTCATAGACGATCACATCGTGCGAGAAGTGAGGCAAGGTCCAAAATCGCACGCTTCGGTCGGTCAGATCGGGACGTACGTGCCCAACCTGCGGGGCAGAAGCGAGAAAGGCACAGGCTGCATAGATTTCTGTTTCCACCCTATCCGCCGCGTCCGGATTATCTTGCGCGATATAAGACCAAATATCGAATAGATCGTCCTCAGCTTGAGGAGTCAGAACATACAGACTCATGCTTGGCGTTGTTGCTCGATCCAGGCGCGCTTTCTTTCCTGCATATTAGACCTCACCTGCGCATCACCAGCCTGCTCGCCACGGGTTGCGGCGTTCCATCCCGCTTCGACCTTTTCCGCAATCTCTAGACGGTGGGAAGCGAACCACACCTCCTGTTCATGGAGCAGTCTTACAGCATGCTCTAGGAACTCTTCGACGGTCTGGTAAGGACCACGCTTGATGTCCTGTTGAATCAGCTCTTCCAACTCTGCGCGAAGGTGGATGGTCATAGCGAATATTCTACGCCCACACAGCCGAGCGCCTGCTTCAATCGCCTCGCAATGGGGGTTCGTCGATGCGCTCCAGGCGAATCGAGGCACAGTGAATCAGGCCGGCCACTTCCACTCCCGGATCTCCTTCTGATCAATCCCGTTCTCGTGGGCGTAATGGACGGCTTCAATAATCTGTCCCCTAAGCCACTCCACAGTATGCGCGCCCTTATCCGCCAGCTTAGGCACCCGTTCAATGACGTCGATCGCCAGGTTGAAGCGATCTACCTGGTTCAGGATCGCCAACTCCAACGGAGTGTTGATATTCCCTTTCTCCTTATACCCACGCACATGGAAATTATCGTGGTTCGTCCGCCGGTAGGTCAGCTTGTGGATCAACGATGGGTAAGCATGGAAATTGAAAATGACCGGCTTGCTCGTCGTAAATAACCCGTCGAACTCACGGTCCGACATCCCATGAGGATGTTCCCGCTCCGGCATCAGCCGAAACAGATCGACCACGTTCACGAACCGCAGCTTCAGACCGGTGCATCGTTCACGCAGAATGGCGGCTGCGGCCAGTGCTTCGGAGGTGGGTATATCGCCCGCGCAGGCGAGGACCGCGTCCGGTTCCTCCCCGGCGTCGGTGCTGGCCCAATCCCATATCCCGATACCCTTGGTGCAATGCTCGACCGCGTCTTTCATATCCAGATATTGCAAGTGCGGCGCCTTGTCAGCCACGATCACGTTGACGTAGTTAACGCTGCGCAGGCAATGGTCGCCTACGCTCAGCAGGCAGTTCGCATCCGGGGGCAGATAGATACGCGTCACTTCCGGGCTCTTGTTGGTCACCACATCCAGAAATCCCGGATCCTGGTGAGTGAAGCCGTTGTGATCCTGCCGCCACACCAGCGAGGTGATCAGCAAATTGATGGAAGAAATCGGCTGCCGCCACCGCGTCTCCAGCTTGCTCTTCTCCAGCCACTTCGCGTGCTGGTTGAACATGGAGTCAATGATGTGCACGAACGCTTCATAAGAGGAGAAGAACCCATGCCGGCCGGTCAGCACATAGCCCTCGAACCATCCTTCGAGCGTGTGCTCACTCAGCATCTCCATCACCCGGCCATCCTGGGCCAGGAAGCCGCCGTCAGCATCTTCCGGTAGCATCTCTTCCATCCACGTTTTGCCGCTGGCCTCGTAGATGTCCTGCAATTTGTTCGAAGCCGTTTCGTCCGGCCCAAAAACCCGGAAGCTCGTCATGTTGCGCCGCATCACGTCGCGCAGAAAATGAGACAAAACTTCCGTCGACGAGACTTCTATCTGACCGGGCGTGGTCACCTTGACCGCATAATCGCGAAAATCCGGCATCTGCAGCGGCTTGCGCAACAGGCCGCCGTTGGCATGGGGGTTGGCCGTAATGCGCCGCGTGCCCTTCGGCGCCATCTCCCGCAATTCCTCAATCAACTTACCTGACTCATCGAACAACTCCTCCGGGCGATAACTGCGCAGCCACCCTTCCACTTGCTTCAGGTGCGGCGGGTTGGTCTTTGGGTCGAGGATGGGAATCTGGTGTGCCCGCCAGAACCCTTCGACCTTGTGCCCGTCTACCTCCTTGGGTCCGGTCCATCCCTTGGGCGTGCGCAAAATGATCATCGGCCACCGCGGGCGCTCCAGCGGCTGTCCCTTAGGGAGGTTGCGCGCCTTCTCCTGGATGGCGCGAATCTCCAGCACGCAGTGCTCCATCACCTCGGCCATTTTGGCGTGCATTGTGTCCGGGTCATCGCCTGCCACAACGTGCGGCGTCCACCCCAGGCCCCTCATCAGCATGTCCAGTTCCTCGGGCGATATGCGGGCCAGGATGGTGGGGTTGGCAATCTTGTATCCGTTCAAATGCAGTACGGGAAGCACCGCGCCGTCGCGCACGGGGTTGAGAAATTTGTTGGAGTGCCAACTGGTCGCCAGCGGCCCTGTCTCCGACTCGCCATCCCCAACCGCCACGGTTACGATCAGGTCCGGATTGTCGAATGCGGCCCCGAAGCCATGGGAAAGGCTGTAGCCCAGTTCGCCGCCCTCATGTATCGATCCCGGAGTCTCCGGCGTGCAATGGCTGCCGATCCCCCCGGGGAAAGAAAATTGCTTCAGGAACTTCTGCATCCCTTCGACATCCTGGCTCTTATCCGGGTAAATCTCCGAATACACCCCTTCCAGATAGCAGTTGGAGAGCGTTGCCGGGGCTCCATGCCCAGGACCCGAAAGATAGATCATGTCGAGGTCGTACTTCTTGATCAGCCGGTTCATGTGGACCCAGATGAAGCTTTGACCGGGGTCGGATCCCCAATGCCCCAACAGGCGGTTCTTGATGTGCTCGGGCTTCAGCGGCTCGCGCAACAGAGGGTTTGAACACAGGTACAGCATGCCGGCGGAGAGGTAGTTGCAGGCGCGCCAATAGGCATTCATCTTCCTGATTTCCTCGGCGGACAGAGGCTCGAAACGACCTTGCTTGGTGGACGAGCCGGAAGCGGCTGCGGGAAGTGTCTCGACGTTGCTCATAGTTCCTCCTGTTGTTGCCGTTAGTCGCGTTCCATCTGCTGTACATGCACAGCGATCATTCGATCTTCCTGCGCCGTTACCACCCAGACCGCTACTTGAGAATTAGGGCCGCTCACCCGCCTCAGTTTGTCGCCGCCTGCTTCATTGGCGGTCGCATCAAGCACAATTCCGCAGGATTCAAGCCCGCTCAAAATCTCCGCCCGGGACTGCACATCGTGTTCGCCAATGCCGCCGGTGAAGACCAGGGCATCCAGGCCGCCCAACAGCCACACATAAGCGCCGATCGCTTTCTTTACGCTGCGGCAAAAGACCTCCACCGCCAGCTTCGCGTCCGCGTTTCCTCCGGCGGCTGCCTTGCGCACGGCGCGCATGTCATTCGGCAGCCCGGACAGCGCCACCATCCCAGCCTGGTGGTTCAGCATACCTTCCACGGAGGCCACGGCCGCGTCCCGGTCACCTTTGGCCTGCCGCAACAGATATAGGACCAGCCCGGGATCGAGATCACCAGGCCGGGTACCCATCACCACCCCCCCGGTTGGCGTGAGCCCCATGGTGTTATCGACCGAGAGCCCGTCCTCCAGAGCGGTCACGCTGCAACCGCTTCCCAGGTGAGCAATCACCATGCGCCGCGGAAACTGGGCCTTCGTCCGCTCGGACTCCTCCCGGATATCGTCCACCACCCCTTCGCAGGAGAGCCCATGGAACCCATAACGCCGAACCCCTTGCCGGCGATACTCGCTGGGAATGGCGTAAGTCGAAGCTTCCGCCGGCATGGTCTGGTGGAAGATGGTGTCGAAGCAGGCATAATGCCGCGCCTGGGGAAATCTCCTCATCATGTCGCGAATCAATCGGATCGCCTCAGGATCGTGCAGGGGGGCAAACGGCACTGCCTGCTCCAGATCCCTCAACACTTCTTCCGTAATTCTCTGATGCTGGTGGAGGAGTGGTCCGGGATGCACCACCCGGTAGCCCACCGCGTCGATCGGCGGCATACCCGCCCTGCACACCGCGTTCTCCAGCAGCGTCATCGGATCATTTTTGGATGCGTTCTTGGCCTGCGCAGCGGTATTGCTTAGCTCCTGCCCCCCGGCATCGTGAAAGGTAAACCCGATGTCAGGTCCACCTACGCCGCTGATTTCGCCGGCGAAAAGCGCCCGCGGCCAGCAGACCTCGGCTCCTTGGCTTGCCTCCTCGGCCGCCTCGAATATCGAAAATTTGATGGACGACGAACCACTGTTGATAACCAGTATGTGCACACCACCACCCAGCCGCTCGTGGCGGATTCTTCCAAGCTACACCCGCCATGTGTGGCACGGATGAATTCCACAGGGTGACGCTTCGTGGATAGAGTCGGCCGCAAGGCGAAAAGTCTCGTGCGATCGGGCCAAACCCCGCCCTCATCAGCAGTCAACGCCGGGACCTGGCCAAAAGACTGGTTGACGGTGTTTTCTTCAGCGTGATAGGTTTCCGCCGAAAAGTGAAATGGTCGTTGCAGGGAGTGAAACGGTGGTCGGTCCCTCCTTAGCGAACCATATTGAAGCTCAAATTTGTTCGGCACGCGAAAGAATTTCTGGGAGGCGGTTCGGATGTTAAGACGTATTGGAGCAGTTTTAAGTTTCTCTTTGTTGGCAGCTGCCACGCTGACGGCGCAGTCTAGCGGTACCATTTTAGGACATGTCAACGACACGACCGGGGCGGTAGTTCCAGGGGTCAGCATCACCCTGACCAACACCGGCACGAATACCACCCGCACCACCGTTTCTACCAGCGACGGCGACTATACCTTCCCCGACGTTCCGCCAGGAGTCTACAGGGTGGAAGCCACCCATCCGGGCTTCAAGGTCGCTAGCGCGCAAAACGTGCAACTGCAGGTGCAGCAATCGTTGACCCAGAATTTCACGCTTGATGTCGGTGAGGTGACGCAAACGGTATCCGTTTCGGCCGCCGCCGCACTGCTCCAGACACAGAACTCCTCCCTCGGCACCGTGGTCCCTACCGAGACCATGTCCGAGTTGCCGGTGAACAATAGAAACTACCTGAATCTGACGGCGGTTTCGGCGAACGCGAACGTCGTTTCAACGAGCCAAGGCCAGGCTGGCTCGCGGGAGGGCGGAGCCCGCTCCAGCCAGTCCATCTCGGTCGGCGGTTCGCGCATCATGTTCAACCACTACACGCTCGACGGCATCAACAATTCCGACCCGGACTTCAACAGCTATGTGGTGCAGCCTTCGATCGACGCCATCCAGGAAATGAAGGTGCAAATCGGCGTCTATCCCGCCCAATACGGTTACAACGCAACCCAGATCAATGTGGTCACCAAAAGCGGCGGCAACAATTATCACGGCGCTGGGTTCTACTTCCTCCGCAACAACTACGCGGATGCACTCGGGTACAACTATAACTATCCCACTCCTCAACCCACCGCTCTGCCCTATAAATATAACGACTACGGATTCGTGCTCACCGGACCAATCTCGATTCCCCACGTCTTTAACGGCAAGGACCGCTTCTTCTTCATGGTCAACGACGAATGGTATTCCCGAATCAGCCTCTCGAATACCGCGTACACCCTGCCCACGCAGGCCGTTCTGGGCGGCAATTTCAGCAGCTACACCGCAACCAAAAACGGATCTGTCGTTCCGATCTATGATCCCGCGACCGGAAACGCCGATGGCACGGGCAGGAGCCAGTTCCCGGGCAATGTGATTCCGGCGAGCCGCATCGATCCCATCTCACTAAAGTTCATCCAACTGTTCTACGCTCCGGCGCAGAACAGCCAATTCCAAAACAATTACACATTCCTCACGTCCTCAAGGGACAATCACGACGGTTTTAACGTGCGCGGCGATTACTACCAGTCACCGAGGTCGCAGTTTGGCTTCCGCTTCAGCAATGGCCTGGAAACGAACCCCACCGCGCAATTCAAGACCGCGGGCGGAACTACCGGCAGCAATATCATCACCAGCTACTACCAGTACATGGGCTCCCACACCTGGACCATCTCTCCCACCATCGTCAACGTGGCTACCTTTGGCTGGACCAACTTCTACAATTCTCTCGGCCTGTATTCGCAGGGCGTCAATAACGCCGTGGGTGCGCTCGGCATTCCCGGCCTTCAACCAGGAATTCCTGCAACCTGGGGCATTCCCGCCGTAGGCTTTACAGGGGATATCTACCAAGGGCTTGGCGACAGCTCCGACGGTCCGTATGTGACCAAAGACCCCAATATCTCGTTCAACGACAACATCAGCTGGGTGCACGGCAAACATTCCTTCTCCGCTGGTTTCGGGTACGAGCGGCAGACCTTTAATGAGCTGGGCAACCAGTTCTCCCGAGGCTCATTCACCACCCAGGCCAACGCCACTGCTAAGGCCACTTCCGCAGGGAAACTGGTTAACGGAACCGGCTCCGCGTTCGCCGACTTCCTGCTCGGCCAACTCTACACTTCGGCGTATGCGGTGCAGATCGCGCAGGCCGATTACAAGCGCAACGTCGAGGCCGCCTACTTCGACGATAACTATAAGTTCACGCCCAAGGTCACCATATCGGCCGGCCTCCGCTATGAGTTGACTCCGCCCTGGCACAACACCCTGGGCCAGGAGTTCATCGTAGATCTGCAATCTAATAACTCGCCCATCAGTCCCTTCATTGCCGGCCCGGAGCCTCAGAGTCAGTGGCCCATCTTTAGGCGCCAGGGCACCTGCAGTGACCCGTACCAGGGAGTCAACGTCCGCTGGGTCACGTCCAGCGGCAGCCCTGTCAATCCAGCGCCGCAGTGCGCCAACGGCAACTTCCCCAATTCGCTCATGCAGACCCAGTACGCCAACTGGGCGCCTCGGCTGGGCATTGCCTACACACCGAATAGCACCTGGGTCATCCGTACCGGTTTCGGCTTGTACTACGACCATGACACCGCCAACGCCCGCTTCGATGTGGCCCGTAACCTGGCCGGGCGTGTCACGACAACCTCGGGGGGTGGGACTGCCGGCCAGGCCACCATCAACTGGAACAATGCGGTGGGCAGCGGCGCCGTCGCCAACATTCCGCCGCCCTATTCATTCTCCAATGCGTACAGGCACAAGACTACGTACAGCGAGGTCTGGCTGTTCGATGTCCAGAAGCAGCTTGGCAAGGATTGGCAGCTCGAGGCCGGATACCTGGGCTCGAAAAGCGATCACCTGTATGGCTTCCGCAATGCCAATTATTCGGTGCCGTACGGATTGCTCGGCGCCGCTGGGTACAATGCGAATGGTTCGCCCAAGAGTATTCTGCAGCGCACGCCCTACCCGAACTACGGCGTAATTCAGTTGGTGCACGACATAGGCAATGCGAATTACAACGCCTTCACCCTCCAGGCGAACAAGCGTTTCAGCAACGGCTTCAACCTCGTCAGCTCCTACACCTATGCGAAATCGCTGGACGACACCAGCGGAATCCGCACCCAGTCGTCACAGCTCTTCCCGCAGAACGACCTCTGCATCAGCTGCGAATACGGGCCTTCGGACTTCGACGTTAAGCATCGCGTGGTTGGCGGGCTCATTTACTACCTGCCTATCGGCCCAGGCCTGATGTACGCGCCTTCGTCGAAAATTCTGGAGGCAGCGATTGGCGGTTGGCAACTCAACGTCCTCGGCACCCTCCAGACCGGCCTGCCCTTCAACATGGGGTACAACGACAACAATGCCAGTACCAATACCATTTCCGGCGGCACACCGGCGACCCGGCCGAATTATGTCCCCGGACAGAGCTATTTCCAGGCCCACAAAAAGGCCGGAAGCACCGGCCAATGGGTAAATCTCGCGGCCTTCCCGGAGCCGGCGGCGGGTTTCCTCGGAAGCACGAGCCGCAACATGCTATACGGTCCGGGCTATCAAGAATTCGATATGTCCCTCGCCAAGAGTTTCAACATGCCCTACAACGAAAACCACCATCTACAATTCCGGTTTGACACGTTCAACGCCCTCAACCACACCAATTTCGGCAACCCGAGCAGATATGTGAATTCGTCGACAGGGGGCAAAATCACCGGCTCAAATGCACCTTCGGGCAGTGCAAATGGAGGTGCGCGGGAATTGGAGCTGGGCGCCAAGTACACTTTCTAACGCCGTATTCCGGAAGTTCGTTCAATGTTTGCTGCTGGCGCAGACCAGCCACCGGCGTGGGAACCGGTGGCTCTACCATCACTCATGCCATCGCTTGGCGAAAGGGAATTCATGAATCGATACACACGAAGATCAATGTTGAAGGGCGCGGCTGCGGCCTTGCCTGCTGCCGGTATCTTCGCGCTTCCAACTCTGGCGCGGGCCATTGAAGACAACAGCACCCCGCAGCAGAGGCCTAAGGTCAAAATTACTGACATCCGTACCGCGCAGGTGATGGTGCACGGACCACAGACACACGTGCGCGTCTACACCGACTCAGGCTTGTATGGCCAGGGTGAATCGACCGATGCGGCCGTGGGCACGGCCTCCCTGGTGCACGGCTTTCGGCGCATGCTGATCGGCCAGGATCCGCTCAACGTGGATGCCCTCTGGGAGCGGATGCGCGTTTCCGGAATTTTCGCCGGCGCCCAGGGTGGACAATACGTAACTGCAATGACGGGAGTCGAAATCGCCCTCTGGGATCTGGCGGGAAAAATTCTCGGCCTTCCCGTTTATCAATTGCTGGGAGGAAAATTCCGCGACAAGATTCGCATGTACTGCGACTCCGACATGGACAATCCCATCGGCCCCGAGTCAGACCGCAAGCTACCCTGGATCAAAGAACAGGGTTTCACCGCGATGAAGATCGACCTGGACGACGCCAGGGATCCCGCCCGCTTCGATAAGGTGAACTGGACCGCAAGCAACGGTGAAATCGACCGCATGGTGAGCTGGGTAAAGCACGTGCGCGAATCGATACCGAAAGAAATGGACCTGGCCTGCGACATGCACGGCCGCTACGACGCGACTACCGGCAAGCGGGTTGCGGTGGCCCTCGAACCTTACCGCCTGCTGTGGCTCGAAGAGCCTGTGCCGCCCGAAGATATCGACGCCATGGCGGACATCCGCCACTCCACCACCACCCCGATCTGCTGCGGTGAGAACCTTTATATGCGCTGGGGTTACACCGAGCTGCTGCAGAAGCGTGCGGCCGATATCATCATGCCGGATATCCAAAAGGTAGGCGGTTTATCCGAGGCGCGCAAGATTGCCAACATGGCGCAGGCCTACTACGTGCCGTTTGCGCCGCACTGCGTGGTGTCTCCCATCGGCACCATGGCCTCTGCTCACGTCTGCGTGACCATCCCCAATTACCTGGTTTGCGAGTGGCATTGGATTAATCATCTCGAGGTCTGGAAGACCTTTGTGAAAGAGGGCGAGATTATCCAGCAGGGTTACGTAACCCCGCCGGACAAGCCCGGCCTCGGCGTGGAGATGAATGAAGAGGTCGCCAAGACCGTGCAGATTCCAGGAACAACGTGGTTCGAGCCCAACAAATAAAGGATGCCGCTGATGAATACACTGATTCGCCACTTGGGGATGGCCCTTGTCTGTTCCTCGATGTTGTTGGGTGCGGGCGCTCGTGCGCAGCAGGGATTTTTCACTCCTGAAGATGTGATCAAATACACCCCTGACTGGCATGGGGAGCGGTTCCCCGACGGCCGCCCCAAGGTGCCGGACTCCATCCTCGACCGCATGAAGTCGGTGACACTCGAAGAAGCCTGGGCAGTGGTAGAGAATGCGGGCTTCATGCATCAGTACGAAGACGGATGGCTCTCCATTCATCCCGACAAGGTGCTGGTGGGCCGTGCGCTCACGGCGACCTGGATGCCCGGACGCCCTGACATCCAAAAGCTGATCGAGGCTCAGGGCGTAGCCGACCATCGGCAGGGCGCGATGAACGCCTGGCCGGTCGACATGCTGCAACCACGGGACGTCTATGTAGCCGACCACTTTGGGCTGAAGGTGGACGGTCCTTCGATCGGAGACAACGTGGGCAACGCGATCTACGCCAAGTCTGGCAATGGCATTGTCTACGACGGTGCAGTGCGGGACATCAATGGATTAGACGATTTACCTAACTTTGTCTCCTTTGTCCGTTATTACGACCCCTCGCATCATTACGGATCGTTGCGTTCCGGCAAGCTGCTGAACTCAACCATGGTGAGCATCAACGCCCCCACCCGCATCGGCCACGCAACGGCAATGCCTGGGGATGTTGTGCTGGGCAGGAACGGCGGCGTTATTTTTATTCCTGCGCAGCTAGCCGAGCAAGTGGTGAAGAGTTCTGAATCCACTCACCTGCGCGACGTATTTGGGCACCAAAGGCTGGAGGAAAAGAAATACACCGCCGGCCAGATCGACGCGCGCTGGACCGACGCCATCGAGCAGGACTATCGCTCCTGGCTAAAGCAAAACGAAGATCATCTGTCGGTGCCCAAAGCTCAAATCGAGGAAATATTGAAAGAACATCAGTAACTAACATTGTCCGGGGTCCCGAAGAAACGGCTGAACTTCAAAGCAACCACCATTGCTTCCAGCAACCACGCTTTCCCCACAAAGCCGTCATTCTGAGCGAAGCTGTTGGCAGACCTATTTAACACGGAGGCTCGATAGCGCGTAGTCGAAGGAGCTCGGCCATGTTTGTTGGCAGATGCTTTTGCAAGCCTTCCGACCGGGGTAGCTCTGAAATTCCACCCTTCACACCAACCAGAAACAAAGGAAAAACGCGAAATCGGGTAGGAGGCGGGATTGCTCCCGCCGTCCTCCCACACCACCGGACGTGCCGTTCGGCATCCGGCGGTTCACGAAACAGCAGTAAGACGTTTTCTCAGGGCGAGCAAGGAAACGAGGCCCATTTGGTCGAAGGTTTTGTTGGGATACGCCTGGTGCATGTGCCGGGCCGCACCGTGCCACCATGGTCCTCGGCGGTCGGTTGCACTGAGCCAGGCGATGTCTTCGGCGATGCCAAGCTTCATCAGGCTGTGTGCCCGTTTACGGGCACTCTTCCATTGCCGCCACACAAGACTCCGCAGTCGGTGCCGGACCAGCCATCGAGTTGCTCCAGGATGGTCTTCACTTCGACCAACCGGAAGTACTGCACCCAACCCCTTAGTACCGGGTTGAGGGCCTCAATGGTCTGTTGCAGGCTCTTTCCACGGCAGACTCGCATCAGCTTACGGATCTTGTCCATAAACCGTTGACGGCTCTGAGGCGCGATCCTGAGCTTCGGCTGTTTGTGCCACGTGAGGCTGTAGCCCAAAAACTTCCTCGCCCAAGGTCGCGCCACCGCGCTCTTATCCGCGTTCACCTGCAGCTTCAGGCGACGTTCTAAAAACGCAGTCATGGCTCTCATCGTTCGCTCTCCACTCACTCTGCTTCCGACATAAATGTTGCAGTCGTCGGCATAGCGGCAGAAGCTCAGCTGGCGCCGTTCCAGTTCGCGGTCCAGATCGTCCAGCAGAATATTCGACAGCAGCGGGGACAACGGTCCGCCTTGCGGCGTGCCTTGCCCTCTCACCGTCTCGATCCCGCCCTCCATCAGGCCCGCTTGCAGGTAACGACGGATCAGCTTAAGCACCCGTTCGTCTCCAACCTTACGCGCCAACCGCGACATCAGTATGTCGTGATTGACTCGATCGAAGAACTTCTCTAAATCCAGATCTACCACCCACCGCTTGCCTTTCGCCACGTACCCGCGGGCGGCCTTCACCGCCTGCTGTGCGCTGCGTCCAGGGCGAAAGCCGTAGCTGGATTCAGAAAATCCGGGATCAAAGATGGGAGACAGCACTTGATGAAGCGCCTGCTGTATCAGGCGATCTATCACCGTCGGGATACCCAGGGTGCGCACTCCACCTTGCGGCTTTGCGATCTCCACCTTGCGTAATCCTTGCGGCTGATACTTCCCGCTCAGCAGGTCTTCCTTCACCACAGGCCAACGCTCGATAAGCCAGGATTTCAACCCGATACCGGACGTCCATCGACGCCCGGTGCTCCTTGGTTGCTCATCACTCGCCTATAAGCCGCCTGCATGTTCTCCCGTTCCAATACTCGTTCCATCAGTTGCTTGGTCTCCGGTTTCGACTGCCCGCTAGCCGCCGTGCGTGCCTCTGCACCAGCCGAGCCCTGCAACGGATTCCGTCCGTCTCCTGCTCCTCTGGCCGTACTCTCGTACGCTTCTGCTTCATCGACATGCATCGAGTTCTACCGTCCTACTTCCGTGTTTCGTGTTCAGGCCTTCGCTCCTTCCTGGTTTCCCAGGCTATCCACGCTACTATGCCCTTTGCTGACTTCTGGCGCCTCACCCCACACCTCGCGATGCAGGTAGCACAAGGCAAACCGCCAGATCTCCCCGGGTATTGCGCACTCGCTTTCACGCTTATCTCTGTCGGATTTACGCCGCAGCCTTCCGTGCAAGTACTGGGCTTTACAGGGACCCGCCTGCTTACCCAACTGCGTCGCCTCCTATCCGCTGGCTGTTCGTCAGAGCAGCGCTTTGCCTGCGGCTTCCTTCGGATCCCACCTCGCGATGGACACCCTTGCCGCTCAGCTAACACTTCCCCTTGCCGGGTGTGTAGAGGTCTTTCACCTCCTAGTGAGTGCGCTGGGGGAGGGTGCCCCAGGTCTCGCTTTTGAGACCTGGGATCCCCGCAACCCATACCTCATGGACACTCGTGACGTAACCACAGGGACACAAACAAGATAGGACTTCTAGCCCCATCGCAACCCTACACCAGCGACAAGCCCTCCCCATTGTCATCCCGTACCCGGATTTCCTGTCTCACCGCTCTCGCCAACGACCAAGTATGTGCTTCTCCTCAAAGAGAACCACATGTTCTTGATCGAAGCCGCAACTCTCAACAGGAAATCTCGGGAAGCCGAGGGACCTGCGGTGCGCCATTCGTGTGCCCCGCCCCTACCGTGCCACAACCTCCGCCAATCATCAGCGACCTTCCTCGGAATCCCAAATTACCCCTGCGGGAATCCAAACATCAACCACGATTGATTGGCGACCCAATGCGGGTAGAGTTCCGTCATCTGATCGAACAGTTCCTGATCCGACGCCGCAATTTTCTGCAATCGATCGAAATCCTGCAGGTAACGCTTCGTATCCTGGATCGCCGACGGAGAGTCGGGCGCCCCAGGCTTCTTGTGACCGGCCACAACCATCACCGGGTTCAGCGCCGCTAACCGGTCGAGCGCTGCGATCCAATCCTTTCGGCTCTCCGGCGTAGTGTCGCCGACATACATGCGGCATTGGTTGTATACCACGTCCCCGGCGACGACCAGGCCGATCGATGGAACGTATAAAGATGTGGTATCGGCGCTATCGGTGCGGCCCATCTCGATGATGCGCAATTCGTGGCCCTCAAGTGTGAACGTGCTCTGCTCATAGGCCTCGGGTGCTAGCAACCTGGTGGGTACTTGCCCGGGAAACAATCGCCGGGCTAAACGCTCCACTGGCGGAGTGAAAGACATCTGCATCGCTTCCAGCGTCTTGGGCGTGGTGATCGCCCGGGCGCCCGGGAAACGGTCAAGCAGGATACTCAGACCGTAGAAGTGGTCGAAATGGCTGTGCGTGATATAGATGGTCTCCAGGTTGCGGTTGTGCAGAGCAACCCAATCCGCGAGAGCCTCGGCCTCGGCCACCGTCATCATCGCATCGACCAGCACCGCGTCGTACTCGCCGAAGATCAAAGTCGACGTAATCGGGTCAAACCCGAGCGCTTCACCAAACGGCCTCGGCCGTTCGCCAACCATAGCCTTTCCCGGCGCAGTAAAGACATTCACACTCAGCAATCCCTTCGTGCCGTTCATCTTGTACCCCTCTCGATCAAGGCAAGACTGGCAGGATCGCGACGGCGAATCTATGAGACGAACGTATCGATCAATACCAAAGTCTCGGTAGAACGTCGCCGTGCGGTGGAGCTTGTCAACACCGGTAAAACCCACGAACAGGTATATTGGTGCGCATGGCGACCGAACCATCCGAAGAGTTGACACAAGCTGCTTCGCCCGCCACCCATGCAACCGGCAGCCTTCCGCCTGTCCCGGTCGCCATCGGTCCGTATCACCTGCTTCAGTTGATCGGAGAAGGCGGCATGGGCCAGGTGTGGCTCGCCGAACAGCAGCAGCCGGTACATCGCCGCGTAGCGCTCAAGCTGATCAAGGTCGGCATGGATACTCGCGAGGTCGTCGCCCGATTTGAGTCTGAACGCCAGGCCCTCGCGCTCATGGATCACCCCGCGATCGCCAAGGTGTTCGATGCCGGCTCTACGCCGGAAGGCAGACCCTACTTCGTCATGGAGTATGTCGACGGGCTGCCGATCAACCTGTACTGCGACCGCCATCGCCTCACCATGCGGCAGCGTATGGAGCTCTTCATCCAGGTCTGCGAAGGCGTGCAGCACGCCCACCAAAAAGCCATCATTCATCGCGATCTCAAACCTTCCAACATCCTGGTCACCGAAGTCGACGGCCGCCCCGCCCCGCGCATCATCGACTTCGGCGTCGCCAAAGCAACCTCGCAGCCAGTCGACGCAGCCACCATGTTCACCCAGTTGGGCGCGCCGATCGGGACCATCGGCTATATGAGCCCGGAGCAAGCCAGCTCCGGCGGGGAAGACATCGACACCCGCAGCGATGTGTACTCGCTCGGCGTTGTGCTGTACGAGTTACTGGTTGGCACCCTACCGCTCGACCTGAAGAAGCTCGCTGTAGAAGAAGCCTTGCGCCGCCTGCGCGATCAGGATGCACCCCGCCCCAGCACCCGTCTGCGCCTGCTGGCGGGCGATTCTGCAATCACAGCGCAAAACCGATCCGCGGATCTCCCCACACTCACCCGGCAACTCAAGGGTGATCCGGATGCCATCGCTCTCAAGGCCATCGAGAAAGACCGCCAACGCCGTTACGCCTCGCCTTCCGAGCTCGCTGCGGATATCGAGCGCTACCTGCGCAACGAGCCTGTGTCCGCCCATGCGCCCAGTCAAGCCTACCGCGCGCGTAAATACATCCGCCGCCATCGCGTAGGAGTGGGCCTGGCCTCCGCGGTGTTGCTCCTGTTGCTCGGCTTCGCCATAGCCCAGACAGTCGAACTGCGCACCATCCGCAAAGAACGTGATCGCGCCGACCGCATTACGGCTTTCATGACTGGCATGTTCAAGGTTTCCGACCCCAGTGCGGCCCGAGGCAATGACCTTCGCGTTCGCGAAGTGCTCGATAAGGCCTCCACACAAATTGTGAATGGCCTCGCGAAGGATCCCGAGGACCAGGCACAGCTGATGCAGGTGATGGCGGAGGTCTACCGCAATCTCGGGCTATATCCCCAGTCCGAGTCACTCCTCCGGCGTACCCTGGCGATCGAGAACCAGGCATCCGGCGGAGATAGGCCAAACACTTTGAAGTCGATGAACACCCTCGCGGGTGTGCTGGACGACGAAAGCCGTTACGCAGACGCAGAAAAGGTAGCGAGGGAAGAGGTAGAGCGGCGAACCCGCGCCCACGGCCCGGAAGACCGTGGGACCATCGACGCAACGCGGCAGTTAGCCTACATTCTTGTCGACGAGGGCCGCTATGCGCAGGCGGAGCCAATCAGCCGCCAGGTTGCCGCCATCGCGCTGCGCAAATTTGGTCCCCTGGATCCCACCACCATTTCTGCGGAACGCACGCTTGCCGTCAATCTCGCTTATGCCGGTAAGTGGGCCGAAGCCGAAAAAGCCTTCCGTGAAGTGCTGCAGGCGGTCACCACCACCCTCGGTCCCGACGACCTGCAAACGCTGCGCGCCGAGGGGAATCTGGGATCCATCCTTCTGCAACAACATAAGTATCCTGAAGCAGAGAAGCTCTTTCGCCAAACGATCGTTAAGTTAGATCGTGTGCTCGGGCCGGATCACCCGACAACCTTGCTCAACAAGGGAAATCTCGCCCTAACCCTGCTGGATGAAGAGCGCTATCCGGAGGCGGAGAATCTGTTTCGCGAAACGCTCGCTGCCAAGACAAAAAAGCTGGGCGCGGAGCACCGTTCCACGCTCGTAACCGCCGGCAACCTCGCCGAGACACTCCTGAAGGAAAAGAAGTATCCCGAAGCGGAACAGGTGGTCCGGCAAACCCTTGCCGTCGAAGAGCGCATCCTGGGCAAGGATCACACCGATACGTTGATGAGCAAGATTGTTTTGGGCCAGATTCTGACGAAAGAAGGCCACTACCCGGAAGCGGAAAAGGTATTGAAGGAAGGTCACGATAGCTTGCTGCGCGCCGTTGGCAAGGACCACGAGTACACAAGCCAGTCGGAATTCTACCTGGCCGAGTTAAATGCCGCGGAAGGGAAGAAGGCGGACGCCCTGGCCTGGTTAACCAGCGCAATCGATCACGGCCTTATCAGCGAAAACGATCCGGCCACCGATCCCGCCTTCAAACCCCTGCACGGCGACCCTACCTTTGAAGCCCTGGCCGCGCGCCAACACGCAAAAATCGTGGCACAAGGCACCCTAAACACCCACTAATCCTCCGGGTGCCCCATTCAAGCCCTCATCTGGCTTGAGTGGGCGACCACGGCCGCACCCATTTTTCAAGCAAGCAATCTCAACTCCGACAAATGTTCAGAAAGAATACCGCAGAGCGAATTGCAAACGCCGTTCCTGTGACCGAACCGCTCCTGGATTCTGGTTCGAAATATTGCCAAACTCCGAATCAGTAATACCGATATCCGGGTTTCCATAACTCGCAATATTGAACACGTTGAAAGCATCAAAGCGAAATCCAATTGCCTGGCCCTCTGTGATATGAAAATCCTTAAACATCGAGCTGTCGATGTTCAGGTATCCAGGTCCGCGAATAACTCCATTGCGGGAATTGCCAAAAGCATTGCTGGCCGGGGCGCCAAAAGCACAAGCCCCATTGTCCACTCCGGGTTGCGTGCACGGGATGGCAGAGGGATCTGTACCCAGCCAGTTATCAATCGAACGGTGCACGATCCTCAGCTTGCGATATTGATTCGCGCGAGAAACACCATAGCTGTTCGAGTTATTGCTCGGACCCGTAATGCTGTCGGGGAACCCGGAATAAGCAACGCCGGAAAGCGAAAGCTTCCATCCGCCGATGGCTTCATCCACCAGCCGATTTACGTGGGGAAGGTAGGTTCGCCCCCGGCCCACGGGAAGAGCATACACGCCGGTACCCGATACATTGTGGGTCACATCGTAGCCTGCCGGGCCATAATCGGCGGCGCTGTCGTAATAGTTTTGAAAGGCTCCGCTATACCCGTTGACGTTCAGGAAGTACATGCCCAGGCTGTTGGTCATGGCTTTGCTGTAGGTGTAATTCAGCGTAAACTCCAGTCCACGGTTGAGATGCTCGCGGAGAGTTGCCTGTAGAGCGTTGTAGTTCATCATCGCTCTTGCTTCGGTGATCATGACAAGATTCGATCCCAGTCCCAGGTTGGCGCTATTGTAGAAAGGCGCCGAGGTCGGGTCACCATTCACCCGGTACTGGTTGAGATTTCCATAGTCCTCGATGTGCTGTCCCTGCTCACCGATATATCCAATCTGCAGGGCCAGCGAAGAGGTGAAAGCGTATTCGCTGGTCAGGTTCCATTCCTGAATGTAAGCCGGCTGCATGTTCTGAGGCCATATCTGGGTCGCAGGCCCGGACGAATTGGTGCTGGAAGTGGAAAACCCTTGTTGGACGGTGCGCGGAGACCCACCGCTCGCTGGTGTATCTCCCGAAGCCGCCGTCGGCGTAATGGTGGTAAGGCTGACCGCCTGCAGGAAAGGCGGATTGGCCGTCAATCTTTGATTGTAGGAGTTGCCCTCAAAGTAGCTGGTGGCGCCATAGCCGCCCCGGATCACCACGCGTGGCGACGGCTGATAGGCGAAGCCCAACCGGGGCATGATCTGCCGGTAGTTCGGCTGATAACAACCGCTGTTTGAGCAAACCCCGGACCCCGCGGGCGCGCCCGCCGGAACATGACCCGCATAAATCAAAGTCTGCGTCGTCAGGTCGACGTTTGCAGTCTTATTGTTTTGTTCGACCCACGGCTCGTCATATTCGTAGCGTAAGCCGAGATTCAAGGTCAGATTCGGCAGAATCTTCCAGTCGTCCTGAAAAAAGCCGGCCGCCCGCCACTGACGCTGACCAACGCGAATGCTTGCCAGGGAAATCCCCAGGCCATACACGCGATTGAGCACAAAGTCTGCCCCAGGATAACCTCCAGCATTAGCCAATGTCGGGTTGCTGGTGTAGGCTCCGGAATATTGCAGGGCGCCTAACGGTTGATAATTATTGGTCGGTGAAAAGTTATTTTGATAACGGAGCGCTTGGATCCCGATGCTCAACAAGTGCAGGCCCCGCTGCCACGATACGTTGTCAATGTAACTATAAGTGTTGTCAACCACCGCCGGGCCCAGTCCTTCCGTGCCCACATTCGTCAGGTTGATCGAACTCCCGCTGCCCCCAAAACCGGCCGAAGCACCGAAGCCTTGAAGACTGAAGCCTAAGGATGGCTGCGCGCCAAATGGGATGCCTACCTTGCTGTTGCCGGTAAGTCCAAACTCGCCAGATGGATCGGTGGGAGTGCTGGGAGGAAGATTGGTGCGCGTAAAGCCGACACGCGCCATATTGATGAATGCCGGCGAGAAAGTATGCACCCAGCCCACGCCGAACACATTGGTTGGCGAGTTGTCGGTGACCGGGAACGTGACTGGCAGCACAGAGGTTTGCCCGTCATAACCCGTCGACGCTGAATAAAACCCGGTAATCTTGTCATTGGGACGTGCGTCATATTCAATCTTCACGTCTCCCTGGTTGTTGCCCCTGTACAAACGAACCGGCCCCTGCAGATTATTCTGCGTGACCCCATCGGAGGGGGTCGCATTAGGCAGTGGGTAAAGGGAAGGATGCGCAAATAGAAATTGCGCCACCGGGTTCAGAATCTGCACGCCAGTGTTGTTCACATAAGGCGCAAAATTGTTTTGCGAGTCGTAAAGCTGGATAGGATTCGAAGACGCCAGAAGAGCGGAGAAATCGCCATTCCGCATTGCTTGGGAGAAAACGCTCGCCTGGCCCAGACCGCCCGAGTGATAGCGCGCCCCCAGGAAGTCGACAAAGAAAAATAGCCTGTTGCGCTTTATCGGCCCGCCGAAGGTTCCACCAAATTGCGTCTGCGTAAAAGGGTTGATCGGTATGATCGGAGTCTGATGGTTGTTGGTCCAGGTATTCGCATTCGTCTTGGAATCCTGAAGATAACCATAGGCAGAACCATGAAATTTATTGGTTCCGCTCTTCAGTACGGCCACCACGCCTCCCCCGCTTACATTGCCGTAGTCAGCCGGCGCGTTCGATGTCAGGACTTTGACTTCCTCCAGCGCCTCCGGAGCCGGGCTATACGATGGGAAATTTCCAAACGTTTCATTGATGTCGATACCATCCAATATAAAATTGTTGGACTGCGAGCGATTCCCATTCATGTTGGGCGAGTCGAATACCGCCGAATTGCTCGCGCTTCGCTCAATCACGGTTGTACCGGATGTCCCGTAGGTGCTGACTGTCCCGGGAACATACAAAGTGAGTGCGGAATAATCCAGGCCGTTCAAGGGTTGGTTTTCAATCGCATTCGCGGTAAGAGTGGTACCCAGGGTGGGGTCGCTCGTGTTGAGAATAGGCGCAGCGCTGGTTACATTCACCGTGGTGGAAGTGCTTCCGACCTCCATCGTTATGTTGAATGTAGGCGTCTGCAACGCCTCGAGCATAAACGGCGGTACGGTCGCCGTCTTGAACCCGGCCATATTGACGCTCATCTGGTAGTGTCCCGGCGGCATAAACTCAATTCGGTAAAGGCCGGCCGAATTGGTCGTGGTGGGATACTCCACGCCGGTATCGAGATTGCGCGCCACGACTTGTGCCCCCGGAAGCACGCTACTGCCGCGATCCGAGACGAGACCGGTAATTCCTGCAGTCACCTGTTGTGCCCATGAAACCGCGGCCGGCACTACGATTGCCAGCACCAATAAGGCTAACTTGCCCCGGAAGGTCTTCATTTCGTTTCTCCGTTTGTTTTGGCGATTACCGTACATCCCGAAGGGGCCACACATCTTGAGGCGACGTGCTATATAGCAATAGGATTTCTCAGCTATACATCTCCGAATTTCAAAAGTCAACAGGATTCGATAAGCCGCTCGACAAAGCAGTCGAGAAGCCAGTAATGGTGCTCTCACCGCAAATTTGCCAAAAGGAGTGGCGCACTGCTCTGAGCGGATATGCTATATAGGATTGGGTCCATGAAATCGCCCGGCGGTTCTGGAAGGAAAAGCAGTGGTTCGAAAAAAGCAAGGGGTTGCCATTCCCGCGTATCGCCGCATCCAGGACTCTCTTCGCAAGCGCATTGAATCAGGCGAACTGCAGGTGGGTGACCTGGTGCCGCCTGAGCGGGAACTGGCTAAGCTTCACAAGGTCAGCCTGATGACAGCACGCCACGCCGTCACCTCGCTTGAGCAGGAAGGATTGGTCGAACGCAGGCAAGGCGTCGGTACATTTGTAAACAAACCCAAAATCCTCATCAACGAACTGTTGAGCACCACAGAACAACTGGCGGCTCGCGGTCAGTCCGCAAAGGCAAAGATCCTTTCCGCGCGTACCGTCAACGGCGAGCAGGAGATTGTGGCCCGGCTCTCACTGCCTCTCGAAAGTACTCTGTTGAAGCTGGAGCGCTTGCGCCACGCCGACGGCGATCCTTTTTCACTGGAAATCAGCTACTTGTCGAAAGCGCGATTCCCGGACCTGATGAAGGCCTCCTTCGCCCGCGAGTCGCTCTTTAAGCTCCTTGAGGTAAAGTACAACGAGATATTGGGCCACGCCGATGAAGAGATCGACGCGACCATCCCGGACGCCAGAACCGCTGATCTTTTAGGAATTGCCAAAAATCAGCCGGTCCTGCGTATTCGTCAGGTCATTTATTCGACGTCTGGAATGCCGCTGATCTACGTAGTGGGCTTTTATCGCTCCGATCGTTACAGCGTGGCGGTTCGCCGTCTTCGCCGCAATACATCAGGCCGTTCAGGGTTTTAGGAACGGCGGGGATTTGAAAAATGCCGCAGAGGCTTTTGGAAATTTGCGTGGATTCGCTCGATCTGGCGCTCGCGGCCGTCCAGGGAGGAGCCGATCGCCTGGAATTGTGCGGGCCACTATTCGACGGAGGCATAACTCCCAGCGCCGGATTCGTGGCTGCCGCGAGGCGCATGATCGATCTTCCTCTGGCCATGCTCGTCCGTCCGCGCGCCGGGTCCTTCACTCCTTCCGCAGCGGAGTTTGAAGTGATGCGGCAGGACATTCTCCATGCCCGCAACCTGGGGATCGACATCGTTGTCCTGGGACTACTTCATTCTGACCAGTCGATCGATATGGAACGCACCCGGGAGCTGGTCGAACTTGCACGCCCTCTGGAGGTAACGTTTCACCGAGCCTTCGACGTTTCCCCCAATCTGCAGGAATCGCTAGCGTCTGTCCTGCAAACCGGAGCGACCCGTATCCTGACGGCAGGCGGTCAAGCTTCGGCGGTCTCGGGTGCGGCCACGGTCAAAGAACTCCGGGAAACAGCCGGCAATCGCATCGGATTTCTTCTCTGTGGAGGTATCACCGCAGCGACAGTATGCTCCGCCTTGGAGACATCCAACGTTGCCGAGGTCCACGCCGGCCTGCGAAACAGCGCGCGGACCGCACTCTCGGCCAGGAACTTCGAACTATTCACGGCTTCCGTCGATGCACTGCGCCAAAAAATCCGTTCGATGGACGGAAGTAGGGTGAATCACCATCGAGCCGCCGAGTAAAAAACTCGGAAACATCTGAGGTTCCGGGTCTCCCGGGGTGCCCCATTCAAGCCCGCTGTTTTGGCTTGAGTTGGCTACCATGTCTGTTCCACCTTCAGCCTAAAAGGTCATCACTGTGCCCGTCAGGCTTTCAGCCTCTCCACCATGTTGACCGGTCGCAAGGGTATGGCCCTAACCGTGTGTTCTGCTGGCCGTCGCTGCATCCTTCGCCGCGGTCGCCCCTTGGACAACTAGATGTCTACCGGCTCCGTTGCCGCGGGTGTCGATGTTATGACTTCCGCTTCGCGCGGCCTAAGGGTCGGCTCAACACCGAGATGCAAACTTGCCCATGCGCACATCCGTTCCATGATTGGGATTAACTCGTGCCCCGCAGGGCTTAGACGGTAATCAACCCGCGGGGGCACCGTATGCGCACTCCGTCGCAGGACCAGCCCATCCCTTTCTAATTCGCGAAGTTGCGCGGTAAGCACTTTCTCGCTCACACCGTGGAGCAACTCTCGCAGTTCGCTAAACCGGTAAGGCCGGAACGAAAGGTGCCACAAAATCAGAACCTTCCATTTACCTGAAATGACATTCGACGTTGCCTGGATTGGACATCCATGATGGTCCTTCATCGCTGACCCTTCTTTGCATTCATCGCCAGCTTACAAAATTGTGCGTACTTCTCACATCACCAACCGGATGTTATGTTACGCCTGGAAGCAGGAGGGAAAACTCTGTGGCTACTTCTCTTGATCCAGTTGAAATGAAACGACGTGTCGCTGACCACTTTGAAGAGTTCGTGAATAAGCGGAACGCAAGCGTCATCCATCGAAACATGACTGCGGATTTCTACGACCACGACGGTCCTGGCGGCAAGCCTACAGGCGTCGAAGGCGACGAACAAATGATGGTCAGGATGTACGAAGCGATGCCCGGGCTGCGCCTCACCATCGAAGACATGATCGCCGAAGGTGATAAGGTGGTCTGCCGCAATGTGTGGCGTTGGACGGACCCCGCCACTCAGAAACAAATGCAGTTTCACGGCTTTGTCCTTTGGCGCTTCGAAGGCGAACAGATCGCCGAGCGGTGGGCCACCGTAACTTCTCCCGCCGAAGGCGATTCCTGGTAAACGATGCACGCCGAAAGGATAGGACAATGAGGGTAGCGCTTTGCGGGGCTTCGGGAAGAGCGGGCAGCAGAATTTTGAACGAACTGTTATCGAGAGGTCACAACGTCATCGCAATCGTCCGGCAGGCCGGGTCTCTGGAGCCGCGCCAAGGAGTCGCAATCGCCGTGGATGATCTCAGCGACTCGGGCCGCACCGCTGAAACGATACGAGGCGCAGACGCGCTGGTGAGCGCGTACGCCCCACCAGCGGACGATGTGGAGGAGCTAGTCCGCGTGACGAAGCGATTGGCCGAAGCAACCCTTCGCAGCGGAGTGGATCGTTTCCTGATGGTGGGAGGGGCAGGCACTCTGGAGGTTGCGCCCGGGCTCACTCTTTTGGATTCCGGAAAGTTGCCCCAGGAATGGCTGCCAATTGCTTCAGCGCATGCGCATGCACTCGAGGTTCTCCGCCACTCTCCGATCAATTGGACCTGCCTCTGTCCGGCCGCATACTTTGACCCGGGCCAGCGCACCGGTCACTATCGGCTCGGAACCGATAACCTCCTGGTCGACCCCCAGGGCGAGAGCCGCATCTCCATGGAGGACTTTGCCATTGCGATGGTCGATGAGTTGGAAAAGAACGGGCACGGCAGAACACGCCTCTCCGTGGGGTATTAGTTGTTGGGGTGCCCCATTCAAGCCCGTTGTTGGCTTGAGTGGGCTACCATGTCTGTTCTACCTTGGGCCTCTAAGGCCATCACCGCCCGTCAGGCCTTCAGCATCTCCATCACATTCGCCGGTCGCAGCGGCATCGTCCGCATAGGTTTTCCCGTCGCATCGAACACAGCAGACGCAATGGCCGAAGCGGCAAGCGCATTCGCTGCTTCGGAGCCCTGGCCGTATTGCCCTACCTCGGGCCGGTGCAACATCACGATCTTGATGTCCGGAACGTCCGCCATGGTGGCGATGGGATAAGACGACCAGTTGGCATTCGTAATGGCGCTCTGGTTAAAGTTCACCTCTTCGTGCAGCGCAATACTAATACCCATGACCGCGCCGCCTTCCACCTGGCGCTTCAGTTGTTCCGGGTTGACGACGATACCGGGCTCGACCACAACTGTGTACTTTTCCACCTTCACCACACCCGTCGCCGGGGTAACAGACACTTCGCAGGCACAAGCCCAATACGTTCCTGAGCGGAACATGGCCGACATACCTTGGCCACGCACGGTGGCCTGACCGCTCGCAGCCGCTTTCGGGCTTGGCGACTTTCTGGCTTCCCACCCTGAATCTGTCTGCAAATGCCGCAACACGTTCAACAGCCGTTCGTCTTTTGCATGGTCGATGCGGAACTGCAGCGGATCAGCCCCGGCCAGCGCCGCGGCTTCATTCATTGCCATTTCCCGGGGAAAGTTCTGCTGAAACTGGCCCGGGGTACGCATGCTGTGATCGCGCAGGCCCACCTGCCAGGGGGGACTTTTGCTGGCCAACCTGGTACGTCCCGTGGCAACGTTCGTCGAGATGGGGAACCGCATCGTACAGCCACATGTCGGAGCTGCCGTTGGCTATGTTGCCGATCGGGCCGCCCTTCTCAGACGGCGCGGGCATGGTGGGCAGACCGGCAAGAACGGCGCCGATCAGGCGATCGTCCTGCATCGCGGGCTGGTAGTGATCGATCTCGTAGGCTGCAATCCGGCCGTGTTCATCCAGGCTGATCTTCACATCGGCGTAAGCCGCCGCCGATTGCGTCGACCACTTCATATCGTCATCGCGCATCCACTGCACGCGAACCGGCTTGCCCAACTCCTTCGACAGCAACACCGCTTCGTCTTCAGCGCCTGCGTTGCCGCCGTTCGAGCGCCCGTAGTGTCCTGCGCCGGGATAAGTCTTGACCGTCACTTTCTCAACGCCCGTGCCCAGCATCATGGCCAGCTGGCCACGCAACGCCTGCGCGTTCTGGGTGTGCGTATGCACGGTCACCGAGCCGTCTGGGCGATAGTCGGCCAGGGCCATGCGTGGGGCCAATCGGAGCATGCTTCCAGTACGGCAGCTGATAGGTGGCGGCCAGCTTCTTCTTTGCGCCCAGCGCGCCGGCAGTGACATCACCCTTCGACTTGCGGCTCTTCTGCACCGGGGCCGCCTTCCAGTCCGATTCATTCCTCAAGCTGGTGAAGAGATTGTCTTTCCCCGGCAGCCCTTTCCAATCGCTCCATTTGGTTGTCTTGGCAACCTGGTACGACGCCTGAATCGCTTCCCACTCGGTCGGAGCCACCACACCCACCATGTTGCCCTTGACCACCACGCGCGTGTTGGGAAACTTTGCCGCATCGACCGTTCCCGCCTGAACAAGTTGTGACCCCAGCGTAGAGGGGTGCACCACTCGCCCATGTAACATGCCGGGCAGCTTGACGTTGGTGACCCACAACGTATCGTGCCGCACCTTTTCCGAAACAATGCTGTTCTTAAATGATTTGCCCACCACGTTCAGCTCGCTCGCTGATTTGAGCGGCGGCTCGCCGGTGATGCGAAGACCGAAAATGCTGGTAAGGTCGCCTGTTACCGGAATGGTGAGCTTCAGGTCCTGGTCTTTGACTAACTCACCGTAGGTGATTTCCTTGCCACCGCCCGAGGCTTTCCCATCGGCGGTCCGTACCTGGTCTTTCGGAACACCAAGCCGTTCCGAGGCAAGTTGGAGAATAGCCTGCTTGGTGTACGCAGCGGCCTTGCGTATATTGGGGGTTCCTTCGCCCAACAGGCCAAAGGTGCCCCCGCCCTCCGGGGTGGTATCTGTATCTGCCGAAACGACAGTGGTGATGGCTTCGAACGGCATATCCAACTCATCGGCCACGATCTGGCGGTAGGCGGTGTAGATCGTGCCCTGGCCAAAATCGCTCTTGCCGGTGCGAAACAGAACGGTATTGTCCGGCCGAATCTCGATCCACGAAGCTGGCAGCGATACGTCGAACGCATCGCCCTTGATCATCGCCGCGGCTTTCGCGCTGCGTCCTCGAAAGATGCCGAAACCCACCACCAGCGCGCCACCGGTCTTAACAAAACTGCGCCGGCTGAGGCGGGCACCGCAAACATCCGTCATCTGCTCATAGGCTTCGCGAAGGTGTTCCATTAGACCGCTCCCTCTGCCATGAGCTTCGAGGCATGGCGTACTGCATCCTTGATCGCGATATACGTTCCGCAACGGCAAAGGCGGGGTGACACGCCTCCGGTGGTGAAGGCCTCGCTGATTTCCGCATCCGTCGGGTGCGGCTTGTGCTCCAGGAGCTCGGTCGCCTTGATCATCATCCCGCTCTGGCAGAAACCGCAAAGCGGCACCTGTTGTTCAATCCAGGCGAGCTGCACCGGATGAAGCGCTGGTTTCGCCTCATTTTGCGACAGATGCTTCTGCGCCGCCCAGCGGGCGGGCAATCCTTCCAGCGTGGTGACTTCCTTACCCACCGCCATGGAAGTGGGAGTCACGCAGGAGCGAACCTCCTGTCCGTCAAGCAGCACGGAACACGCGCCGCATTGCGCGAGGCCACACCCGAACTGCGGGCTGTCAATTCCTAGCTCATCCCGCAATACGTAGAGAAGAGGAGTGTCTTGTGGGGAAGTTACCGGTAAGCTTTTGCCATTTACGGTCAGGTTCATCACCGAGGTTCTCCTTTCGGCTCAGGCCCGGGACGCCATCGGGCTCCTAACAGTACAGGCTAGCGCAACCAGCCAAAAACGCAAGCTGTCTTTCGACACCAACGCCCTGGGTGCCCCATTCAAGCCCTCTTTTGGCTTGAGTGACCGACCATGCGGAGCATAGAACCCGCAATCAAGCGTCGTTACGCGTTCGAGCATAAAATCGCTTGGCTTTGGAGCGATTGCCACACAGTTGCATATCGCACCATCGTCGAGAGTGGTTCCTGCTTCGATCGAGAAAAAACCACCGGCAGGTATCTTCACTACATTCGCGGACTCTGTGGATATCAGGTGAGGTCATCAGACCCACGGCAGCATCAACGACCAGCCGAAGGGGCCCATCAGGCCTCTCCGTAACGTCGCGAACCCTGCGGACAAACCGGCGTTTCTGCCACACGACCTGGTCGACTGCTCGGGCTTCGGAGAGAAACCCGTTGAGCGCACACAAATCCGGCTCGGCGGGACTTCGACCACGCACCCCAGACAGAATCAAGGAGTAAACAGCTTCGCGCAAATTGATGACCTCTTTGAGAACGAGCCGGGAGTCAAGCTCATTCAAGCCATCCAGGATCTTGCGCGTCTCGGCCCCGGTAACAATTCCCGATTGACGGCAAAACGCAAGAAAACGCTGGTAGCTGGGAAGCAGATCGATCAGGCGGTCTGGGTCGTAACGGTAGTCCAGCGTATTGGCGAAATCGAGCGCCAAATGACCGGCAACGAGCTGAAATTCATTTGCCATAGGCTACGCCGTGATTATAACCGCCATCACCCTCTTTGACAGGTTAGATCACGGTCGATAAATTATAACCACCCATAGGCGATGAAGATGGTTATAAAAGGCAAAGCCAATGCAAATACTAAACACGAAACGAGGCAGACAGTGGACTCCAACGATCTATACGAAGAGGTTTTAACCCAGGCGGCGTTGCAGGCTCGGCGTTACCTGCGAACCATTCGCGAGCGCCATGTCGGGGTGCTCCCGCAAGCCATCGAAGGCCTACGTACGCTCGGCGGCCCTCTGCCCGCCTGGGGAGAGAATCCACTGGCGATCCTCAAACTCCTCGACGACGCCGGTTCGCCGGCGACGGTGGCAAGTATGGGCGGGCGATTCTTCGGAGGCGTCATTGGGGGCGCTTTGCCCGCCAGCGTTGCCGCGCATTGGCTGGCGGATGCCTGGGACCAGAATGCCTGTCTCTATGACATTTCCCCCGTCGCTGCCCATATGGAAGACCTCGTTCTTTCCTGGATCCTCGAGTTACTCGGCCTGCCACCAAACTGCGCCGGAGCGTTTGTGACCGGCACACAGATGGCGGATGTGACCGCGCTCGCCGCGGCGCGAAGCAGCGTCTTAGCGAGCACCGGATGGGATGCTGAGCGGGACGGCTTATTCTCCGCTCCTCCGGTCACCGTCATCGTCGGCGAAGAGGTTCACGCGACCATGCTCAAAGCCCTGGCGCTGCTCGGCTTCGGAAGGGGCCATGTCCATAAGGTTCCTGCCGACTCTCAGGGACGCATGCAGCCCTCCCTTCTGCCTCGCGTATCCGGGCCGGCAATCGTCTGTGTCCAGGCCGGTAACGTGAATACCGGCGCCTGCGATCCGATCGGCGAGATCTGTGACGTTGCGCACGAAATGAATGCATGGGTGCACGTGGATGGCGCCTTCGGCCTCTGGGCTGCCGTAAGCCCTCATCGAAAGCATTTGGTGGAGGGTGTCGCAAAAGCCGATTCCTGGGCGACGGATGCGCACAAATGGCTTAATGTGCCGCACGATAGCGGAATCGCCATCGTCAAGGATACAGAAGCCCTTGGTCGCTCGATGTCGATCGCCGCATCGTATTATCCTCCGGACGCTGACGGGAAGCGCCAGCCAATGCAACTGGGGCCAGAATCGTCGCGTCGCGCTCGCGCCGTGGAAATCTGGGCGGCGCTGCGTTCCCTGGGGAAACAAGGTGTCGTCGACCTCATCGACCGTTGCTGTCAACACGCTCAAACATTCGCGGATGCCCTCCGTGCCGGAGGCTGTAAGATTCTCAACGACGTTGTGCTGAATCAAGTCTTGGTCTCCTTCGGAGACGACGCAACCAACACTCGGGTCATCGACGCGGTGCAGGCAGAGGGAACCTGCTGGTGTGGCGGCACCGTCTGGAAGGGCCGCAAAGCCATGCGAATCAGCGTGTCCTCCTGGGCAACGACGGACCTCGATGTTAGCCGCAGTGTGGCTGCCATCCTGAAGGTGGCAGCAGGTCAATGCCTGGACACCTCTGCCATTACTTCTTGATCTGCTTGTTGGTCTTGGTTGGATCGGGCTGGTCTACGACCGTTTTCCCGGTTCGTGTCTCGAGGGAACTCAGCAGCGGTCGAAGAGCCTGTCCTGAGCGTAGTCGAAGGAACCTCGGCGATATTTATTAGCAGATTCTTTTGGGAGCCTTCCGACCGCGAACGACAAAGGACGGTAGAGATTTGCAAGATGATTCCGCTGTTCTCTTTCGCCTGCAGCAAATCCAAGAGCGACCATTTCTTGTGGTAGCCCGGTTTTACCGCGACTTACCAGACCGGGAAACCACAAGCCGGCCGCCTGAGGCAACGGTGAGCCCGGATGGCGAAAAGGCCGCGCTCAGATGCAAGGTCTTAAGATACGCAACCTCTCGGCCACCCAGCACGACTGCCACTTCGTAATCGCCTGAGGGGAATTCAGAGAATGCGAACTTTCCGTCCGCGCCAGTGCGGGCCACCAGTTCGCCGTGTCCGCCGATCAGGTGTATCTCCGCTGCCTGCATCGGCCGGCCGAACGCATCGGTCAGTACTCCTGTCCATGCGCTCAACTGCCCAGCAGGCAATTGCGTCGTCAGATACACAGAGCCTTCTTTGGGATTCTGCGTTGCGATGGACGCGGTCTTCTTCTGCCCGCTGGTAACATCACTGCCTTCGGGGACGGCCGCCGGCTCGTGTGCCTTTGTTGTGCGGTCGATTGCTGCCGGCCGGGATCGAGGTTGTTGCTCTCCTGTTCCCGATGATGTGGATCCGGAGGACTCCTCAGGCCCGCTTGTGAGCATGTCCGGAGGCGTCGCACGATTGAGTCGGTCCACCACCGCTTCAATCGGCGACATCCGTCCATTCGAACCCGGGACGGGAAAATGAGCGATCGACCGGCTCAGCAAAAATCCAAAGACGATGATTGTGCTCAGTGACAGACTGCCACCAAGAAAAATAGATCCACGCCCTATCGGTTCCACGTTCAGAAGCTTGAAGGAGGGAATCCCCTCGGCATTGGGAGAGAACGACGCTGCTTCTGTCGCCGCACAAGAGATCCGGTACGCCTGAGGAAGTCCGGCAAAAACATCCGCCACCAGGTCCCACAAAAGGCGGGTTCTCTTGAAGAAACCTGTTTCGTCGCGGAGACGGTCGCGTATCAGTTGCAGCGCCTCACCCTCGTACTCCTTACGGAACTTAGAAGGGTACAAACGAAGCAGGCGGGCAAACATCCTCTCAGACATAGTCCCCCCTCAAAATCTTTCGGGCTCGGGCAACACGCAAAACGCCCGCCATCTTTTCCGCCTCTGATCGCGCCACTTTGCGGCCGGCGACCGTCAACCGGTAATACCGGCGGCGCTCTGAATGTACTTCGATGTCCTCGGACCGCTCGACCTCCTCAATCAGCTTTCCCTCAAGCAGCGCCTGGATGGAGCTGTACAGGGTTCCCGGCCCAAGCCGAAGCCGTCCGCCAGTCTGCTCCTCAACCTGCCGCATGATGGCGTATCCATGCAGGTCACCAGTAGCCAGGGCAAGCATGATCTGAAACGCAGCAGCGGGAAGAGGATCAAGTTTTCGTTTTGGCATCGTTCCTCGATAATCGATATATCGATGAACGACTGTACTTCCACGCGGCTCTGCCTGTCAAACCGGTACAGTTTTGACTGATTGTCCAGCTGGGCCACGACATGGGTCGAACAAGACGGGGCGAAGCCACATAAGGCCTAATTTACTCAGGGTTCGTCAAACTCCTGCATAGTCGTCATCCTGAGAGCCTGTGACTTTTTCGATCTTTCGTGTTTCAACCTGCCCAAACCAGCTATGTTTCACCCCCACGACAAAGCCGTCATCCTGAGCGAGCGCTTCCTTAGTCATCACTTTCTGCAGGGCTACTGGCTACTTCGCTGCAAAGTAACCAGCCCCGTTTAGGTCGGCGAGCAGCCCTGGGCCGGCGGGTTCCCAACCCAGTTGGCTACGGGTGAGAGAGCTTGAAGACGGATTATCCGTGGCGGCGAAATCTCCGAACCAACTGAAGCTTTTTGCCGCTTCCTTGGCTGATACGGAGTCAACTGGAATGCTCAGTTGACGGCCAATCACCTCGGCGATCGACCGGAAGGAAATTCCCTCCTCGGCCACACCGTGATAGCGCGCCCCCGCAACACCCTTTTCCAGCGCGAGCCTGAACAGGAGTGCTGCATCTCGCCGATGCACAGCGGGCCAGCGATTTTGCCCATCACCGACATAGGCAAAGCGGCCCTTCTTACGGGCGATGGCAATCAACTGGGGCACCAGGCCCGTATCGCCGTCGCCGTGAACCGAAGGTGCAAGCCGGATCATCGTGGCTCGTACGCCCAGGGACGCGAGGGCCTCGACATTTTCCTCCGTCTTGGCGCGGAGGATGCCGGGAGAAAGGGGATCGGGCTCATCTTCTTCCGTCGCGGGCTGCGCAGCACGAAATCCAACGTGCGAGAGGCCCATTGTGCCAAAGGTCGTGACCAGTGGCCGGCCCGAACCTTTCAAAGCTGCGCCAAATGTATCGATGGCTCGCCGGTCCGCTTCGGCCGCCACTGCCATGAACCGGGCGGCGATACCTGTGGGCAGTCCGCCGAAGATGACCCCCATGCGCTGCACAAAGGGGATCTGCGATGGTCCGTGCATAAAGGCCAGGTGAATCACCCCGTCCGCCGCGGCCGCAGCACTGCGCAGGTTCTCCATATCATCGAGGCTGCCGAGGATTGGCTGGATTCCCTTGGAAGACAGCTTCTTTGCTGCGGCTTCCGACCGCGCCAGTGCGGTGACGGAATGTCCGGCCGCCATGAGTTCTGCTGTGACCGCTGATCCAATAAAACCTGTTGCACCCGTAACAAAGACTCGCATATGACTTCTCCTTTTCTGCCCTGGCCGATCGGCCGTTCCCATCTACTGAAATCAACTGTAGTTGCAGAAAATGGGACTGTATATAATCGAGAGTCCATTCTCGATTATCAGGAGTCCACATTGGATCCATTGTCACAAATTATCCAACTCCTAAAGCCACAAGCGATCTTTTGGCGTGTGGTGGAGGCGCACGGGGCATGGACCATAGGCTTTCGCCCTACCAATATCGTGGTGTTCGGCCAAATCATTGAAGGAGCCTGCCATGTAGAACGTGAAGATGGCATCCGTCTCGATCTCGAGGCCGGTGACTTCCTGCTGATGGCCGCCCCGCCAAACTGGACGATGGCAGCATTCGCTGGGGGGATCGCTGTCGACTTCGAAGCCGTGGTTCAAGACCCGGGCTTACTTCTCTCGCCCGCGCAGACGAGTCAAGTCACGCGGTTCATGGCGGGCAACTTCTCGTTCTCACCTGCCAATCGCGATCTGATCTCGACCCTCATGCTGCCGATTGTCCACGTGAGGGGGAACGACATCGCGGCAGCCCGGCTGGGTGCTCTTCTGGCGTCATTTGGCGACGAAGCGATGGTAGGCCGGCCCGGCCGTTCCCTGGTGCTCGACCGTCTTCTCGAACTCATACTGATTGAGGCGCTACGATATCGTCCCGCCGATATCGATGACGGCAGAAGCAGCTTGTTGGCCGGCCTCGCGGACCCCAAAATTGGGAATGCGCTTCGCATCATGCATGCAGACGCAAAGCGACCATGGACTCTCGTTGCGCTCGCGCACGAAGTGGGGATGTCTCGATCTGCGTTCGCCTCACGCTTCGCGCAGCTCCTGGGCCTTCCGCCCATCCAATACCTGGCTAACTGGCGGATGACACTTGCAAAAAGCGCCTTGGCATTGTCGGAAGTACCGATGACAGATATTGCCGAGCTGGCCGGTTACCAGTCGGTGAGTGCATTCAGTACGGCATTCAAGCGTGAGACTGGCCTCTCGCCGACTCTCTACGTGCAGTCACTCAAGCAGCAAACGCCCCGGGTGCCCCATGCAAACCCTCTTTTGGCTTGACTGGGCGAACATGTCGCCCGATGGAGAGATCTATAGTTCTCGCGGACCACGACTGGAAAACCGGCGTCCCCAACTAACACTGGATGAGCGCACTCTATTCATTACGGGGGCTTTTCTGTCTACAAACTCAGCCCCTGCGTAATCTGAGAGGGCTCATCCGTATACCCTGCGTATGTTCGAACATGACATCACACTGGTGGCAGGAATGGACAACGACGCGCGGCAAATCGCACTCGGCCTGCGCCAAAGAAATCTCGTTCTGCTCGACGCCCTGGTCGAGCAATACCAGTACCGCCTTGTTCGCTATCTTATTTACCTGCTGGGCAGGCGCGACGGAGTCGACGACCTGGTGCAGGAAACCTGGCTGCGCGTTCTGGAGCGCGGCTCCTCCTACGACGGCCACTCTCGCTTTGAGCCCTGGCTGTTCACCATCGCACGCAATCTCGCCATCGATCACCTGCGGAAGCGGCGCATGGTGAGCGTGGACGACGAAGAAGAATGGCAGGGTACCCACCCGTCACCGGCTTCCGATGTTCCTTCGCCGTTCACACTGGCAGCCCGGACGGAGGATGCCGCGGCGCTTGCTCAGTCGCTGCAAACCTTGGACCCCACCTATCGCGAAGCGCTCGTCCTGCGATTTCAGGAGGATCTATCGCTACAGGAAATATCCGCCGTGGTGGGAGCACCGGTCTCTACCGTCTCTTCGAGAATTTATCGAGGTCTCGCCATGCTGCGGTCGCAGTTCAAAGGAGGAAGCCATGAAATCTGACCGTCACGAACATTTCCAACACATGATCGATGAGAGTCTGGCGGGTCCGGTTCAGGACGAGCAGTCGCTGCGCGAGCATCTCCAGTCTTGCGCTCCGTGCCAGGAGTATCTCGCTGCCACTAATCGGGTCATCGCCAGCCTCGGCGGCTTTTCGTTCGAGGTCGACCCGACCCTCAACGCGAAAGTGTCCGCATCGCTCGCCCTACGCGCGCAGCAGATCAAATCTGCGCCGCCCGGCCGCCGGCGCTTGGTATTCACCTGCATGTTCGCCCTCATGCTCACCGCCGCCGGCTCATTCGTCGATCTGCGCGTGAGCGGCCTGATCGCTTCTGTCTTTCACGTACAGGGCATGCAAATCCGGCAGGAGTTGATTGCGTTCTGGATCATACCCTCGCTGTGTCTCCTGCTGCTGTTTCCGATATTGCCCCTGTTGTCGGCAGCCGTCACGAACCAGAAAGAAAGGAACCTATGAAGATCCACCAGTTTTTGAGTATTGTTCCCAAGCCAGTCCGGCGTTGGGCCTTGGTCATCGCGGGCTGTGCCGTGCTGATTGGATTGGTGGTGGGATACCATGCCGCTGATCACGGCTCTGGGTTGCGGACGATGGCCATGGCAGGCGGCGCTGGCTTATTCGCCGGCATCGTGACCGCTACCTGGCTCCTCTGTCTGGGGTTTGTGTTTGCGGACGCTCAGCGGAGGGCGATGCGGGCAGTCCTTTGGGTTCTGGTGGCAGCCTTGTTTCCGCACTTGCTGGGATTTCTACTGTACTTCGTTTTGCGCCAGCCAATCCCTTCGACTTGCACGCACTGCGGACAAACCCTTCCGCAACACCAGAGATTCTGCTCCTGGTGTGGGAATCCGCACAACCGCGAAAACTCGGCCGGCGCGCCCATGGCCGTTGACCCGTTACCAGGAGGAGCCCCAACGTCTTGACTCGGTTCGAGCCAACTGCCCGAGAAGCCCCGCAAGAGGCTTCGTCATGCGAAAGGTCAGATAGTCGCCATACCAGTGGCGAGTGCGGATGGCGAAGTACCCTTCACTCCACTGCGCAAGATCGGCCTCATTGATCCGGATGTGAGGCACTCCGCAAATTTCGCGGCCGATAGATAGCTCAAAGCGAAGCTACTTTTTCAGGTATAAAAACCTCCACTTCCATGTATGGGGTGACGAGGAATTAGCGGCGAGCATCGGGAAAGCGCTTAGAGAGCCTTGATCGCCAGGCGAGCTATCGCAAATCCCGTGGGAAGTTCGCAGGACGTATTCCTCACCTCCACCATGCTGGTTGATCCCTGCCAGATGGAACGTCGTCTTGCCCAACTCAACTGAATGGATTTGATGAGCAAATCAGTCATACAGTAGACAACTAGGAGCACTGGGCTTGTAGTTCGATCTCGTCGAAATGTTCAGGTCGCGTCAGTAGAGCGTGGCCGGGAGATGATGATGAAAGAAAGGCTTTCAGAAGTGTCTGATTGCTCGACGCATGGCCCTGCGAACGCCGCCTGTGTCGCAGATATGAGGGTGAGGCTGTCGATCTTTTGGACATTTGCGGTCCTCAATTACATATATGCGGATGTGTTTACGGTGCTGCGGATTCCCGTTCCGCGTCTCGAAAAGCGTATCCTTCGTCTGTAGTGTCTAGAGTGGGGTTTTAAGGTGCCAGCGTCCATACAAGACGCGAGTAGCTTGATGCGGCGGTCGTGGATTGTTGTTTTCTTTATCGCCACAGCAATCCCGCTCAGTGCCTCCAAACACACCACTGTTGCGCAGTTACAACAGGCGCTCAACACGGCAATCGACGCACACAAGCCGGACACCGAGATTGCGCAGGAAATTGGCGGCTTCGATCTTACGGAACGACTTACGGAAGCTACGCTGGGCCGGCTCAAAATACGTTTGGTTCCGGGCACGCAAGGGGCGCGCGCTCTCGAACTGCTGGCTGACCGATCGGCTTTCTTTGACCCACCGGCAAACGAGCTGCCGTCGACGCCACCTCCAGACAGCACAGAGCAAACGCGGATCCTGCAGGCTGCGCAACGATATGTTTCGCAAACTCTGCCTCGCTTACCAGACTTTTTCGCCACCCGGGTGATAAGCCTTTACGACGACCGGCCCCAGGCGCTGCAAAAGGATACCTGGCCGACCCGCTCGGGATTGCACTTGATTGACACTTCGAGCGGGGAAATATCGGTGCGCAACGAACGGGAAAATCATCCTGCGACCCAGGGTTCCAACGTGGGCCTGATTTCGGGGGGTGAGTTCGGCAACACACTGGGCATGATCCTTGCCGACGCGGCCAATGGCAACATCCGCTGGAGCCATTGGGAAGACTCTGCGAAGGGTGAAGTCGCAGTCTTCCATTATGAGGTGCCTGCATCGGCTTCTCACTACGAGGTCCTGAATGCCGTCGCTTCGAACCCCGGAATTGTTCATACCAAACCCGGCTACCACGGGTCGATTGGAGTCAGCCCGGCCGATGGAACCATTCTGCGGATAACCATGGACGCGGATTTGACCAGGGGCGCACCGTTCCGCCGCGCCGCCATTCTGGTGGAGTATGGCCCCGTCGATATCGCCGGAACCACATTCACCTGCCCAGTGCGCAGCATTGCTCTTTCGAGGGCACTCGACGATCCCGACACCATCAATGGAGATGCGCCGAGAGAATGGCTCAACGAGACTCACTTCACCCATTACCATCGCTTCGCGTCGACAACCCGAATCCTTGCCCGGGGCTCTGCTCCTCCCGCCGCGAAGGCAGAACCTGCCACGACGGACGCGATCAAGGAAAGCGTGCCCCAGCCCCAGACATCAGGGGCGCCCGAAGTCCAGGCGGGCGAACAAAGCCCGGTGAAAGGCGAACCGCAGCCGCCGGCTGCTGAGTCCGCTTCCGTACCTGGTCCGAAAATGCAGAGCCCCCCGGCTGGCGCTTCCCAGGCGGGGAGTGGCAGCGGCGGCGAGCCACCGCCTCCCGCAAGTGCCGCGCAGGCCGAGCCGGCGACGAAGCAGCCCACTTCGAACGTTGCAGCAAACGAGTTGCCGGGCTTCGCGGTTGCGCCTGCGGGGAGTGTTCCCGCCGGCGGAGTCACGCTGCATGTCGAGGTCCCCGAACTGCTGATCCCAGCAGTGGTTCGTGATAAGCAGGGGCGCGCAGTAGGTAAACTGGCCCAGAGCGACTTCACGGTCCTCGACCAGGGCGAGAGAAGAATCATAACGGGGTTCACCGTGGTCAAGTCGGCCGCTGCTAGCGTGGTGCCGACCGGAGCTGAGACGGGCGCGACCGCCGGTTCGGGGGCCTCGGCGACCCCGGCGTCTCCGCAAAACAGATTCGTCCTTTTCCTTTTTGACGATCGGCACCTCAACTCTTCCGACCTCGCAATTACCCAAAAGGCAGCAATCAAAATGTTGGACGAGCCCCTCGCCGCAACAGATTACGAGGCGGTGTTGTCGTTTTCGGGCGTCAATACCGGGATAACGCGCGATCGGGCCGTGCTGCAGGCGGCGATAACGAAGCTGAAAGTTCACCGGACTTTTCAGCACGACACAAGGGATTGTCCCGATATCGACTATTACGCCGCCGACAGGATTCTCAACCAGCACGACAGCATGGAATTCGCAGTGGCGGTCGCAAAGGCGAAAGCCTGTGGTGCGGTGGGTGACTTCCCCTCGGCAGACGGTTCCGGTGGGATGGACGGTGCGAACAATGCCGGTTTTGCCGAACGATTGGCGAGTTCCGTCGCCACCCGGGCGCTTGCCCTCGGCGAAGAAGATGCCCGTCAATCGCTGCTCTTGATAGGAGCCGTGGTGAGCGCCATGTCAAAACTGCCGGGACAGCGAACGCTGATTCTGGTGTCTCCCGGATTTCTGTCCCTTTCCCCCGAAGCGATGACTTACAAATCACAGCTACTCGACCGGGCTGCCGGCGCGAATGTCGTCATCAGCGCGTTGGACGCGCGTGGGCTCTACGCGGGAAATACAGACGCGAGCCAGGGCGGCAATACCATCATCGGTGACACGTTTGGACCAACCTCGCAGGATCGCCTGGCGGCAATGCAGGCGAGCGAGAATGCGATGGCAGAACTGGCATACGGAACCGGCGGAACTTTCTTCCACAACAATAATGATCTTGAGAACGGGCTGAAGAGCCTGGCGGCCGCGCCGCAGTACCTCTATTTGCTCCAGGTCTCGCTCAAAGACGTGAAGCCCACAGGGACGTATCACCGCTTGCGAGTGAAGGTCGACCAACACGGCCTGGATGTGCAGGCCCGCCGCGGATATTTCGCGCCCAAGGCGACGAACCGCAAACAATAGGGAGCCACGGCAGGTCATGGCGGCCCCATTCAAACATCGTAAGAAACTGAGATTGTTGCGAGTTCCAAAGGGACGGCGCAGGAGCTTGTTTTGTGACGGGGCAACTTACTGATTGCTTTGGACAGAGCGCGGTCGAACAAAATCGTGGTTGCCTCCAAAAACGTTTTTATGAGACCTCCGTAGAACTGCAGATCCCTCGGGATGACAAATAGGAGAAGGCTGTCGTTGGGAGAGGACCGTTGCCGACGGACAGGACGGCTGTGAGTCGCGAGACCCATCGGCAACTGCTCTGCGTTGCAGCCACCCTTTCCTTTGGTGACAGCCCCATCCCAACAGCAGCCCTCTCCTATTTGTCATCCCGATCTGCAGTTCTACGGACCTTTCCTGGAAATGTTTTCCAGAGAGCGCGTCACGGTTCTTCGAGCTTCAGTTCAGTGCCCCGCTTGTTTTGCTGCCCAGTTTCGCCAAACGAAAACCCAATTTGGACAAGACCGGATGAACTTAACCCATGATTGAGGAGATTATGACGCTGATCTATGGAGCAGAAGATACGAAACACAATGAAGCCGTTGTGCTTGCGTTTAACTTCACCAGGGCAGCCGCAAAAGCAGGGAAAGCGTAGTCTTACCAAAGAGGATCTTATCGATGCCGATTCCGGGTTCAAACGATGATGGAACGATGATCGCCGATCTCGCGCAGTTCGACCTGCTCAACGAGATCGCGGAGGCCGAGCAGCAGAAGCCTTGGGCTTCGGGTATCCGCTCTCGAACGCTCTTCAAGAAATCGGATCTTCGGATCGTTCTAATCTCAATGGAAGCCGCTGCGCAGATCAAAGAACATCACGCCGATGGCACAAGCTCTCTGTATGTGCTGAAGGGACATATTCGCTACAGCACACAGGGTCAGGTATATAACCTGCGCGCCGGTAGCCTCTTTACCCTCGGCGCTTCGATCAAGCATAGCGTTGAAGCGATGGAAGAATCGGGATTCCTCCTTACCATTTCCTGGCCAGGTGATCGGCAGTTGCAGGATATGTCGCATCGTGGCTACGGCACCTATTTGGGCCCACCCAAAGACCCCACGAACGTGTCTCAGGAGTGACCCATGATCTCGTTCGATGCAGCCCATGCCGCAGTCCATTATCCGCCCGACCGTCGGTTTCGCATTTGGATTCGACCTTCGTTTCTAATTGCAATCGCCCTGCTCGTTCTACTGCCTGTTCTTGCGCGCATGGATTGAAGTTTCTTCACTCCGGGCTTGCCATACATACCGCCTGTTCCGCAGGTCTATCCCAATAACTTCTCCGGTCCACACGGCTTTCCGCTGTGGGTTCGATATTGCCACTTCTTCAATTTCGTCTTCGTGATGATGCTGATCCGCAGCGGGCTATCCATCCTCGTCGATCACCCCCGTCTGTACTTCAACTCGGACTGCACTCCAAATACCGAGTGGATTCGTCTGACACCGATTCGCATTCCCACGGATCGGGTCTGGACCGCAAAGGATGATGCCCGCTACATCTCGCCGATCGTTGCGACGCCGGGCTATCGGCACACCGTCGGCATCGCCCGTTCCTGGCACTTCCTCAATGTCTACGGGTTCATTGTTACTGGCTTTCTGTTCGTCATCATGCTCTTCGACACGGAGCAGTGGCGTCGTCTTGTGCCCCAATCGCCCCTCGTTCTGTTGCAGGCATGGAATACCTGGGTGCATTACGCCACCTTCCACCTTCCGTCCTGAGCTTCAACGGCTTTTACGGCTATAACGCCCTACAGCAAATCGCCTACTTCTCTGTGGTATTCGTCTTCGGTCCATTGGCGATCCTAACCGGAATCGCGATGTCGCCAGCAGTCGTGAACCGGTTTCCTCGCTACGCCAAACTATTTGGTGGACGACAGTCAGCGCGTTCACTTCACTTCCTGACGATGCTCGGCTTCTTCTGCTTTATCGTTGTCCACGTAACGCTGATCGTGATGACCGGCTTCGTCCGCAACATGAACCACATCGTGATGGGTACAGACGACCCACACAATCAGTTGGGAATGATTCTTGGTTTCGTAGGCATCGGCGTTGTCATGCTTACGTGGATCGGAGCACACTACGTCTCTTGGTTCTGGCCACGGTTCCTGCAGCATGTTCAGAAGTCCATCACCTATCCTCTGTCGCTGATGACGCTGAACCGACTCACTCCCAGTCAGCACTATACGGAGAAAGACATCTCGCCGCGATTCTGGCCGAACGGCATGATGCCTGTCCGCGAGGACTGGAAGCAGTCGGCCAATGCAGGATTTCAGGACTATAGGCTGAAGGTGGGCGGGCTGGTCGACAATCCGGTTGAGCTCTCTCTTGCGGACATCGCAAAGCTGGGAGTTGCCGAGAACATCACCATGCACCATTGCATCCAAGGCTGGACAGGCATCGCCAAGTGGGGCGGACTTCCCATGAAATCTCTCATCGATCTGGTTCGAGCCTAAGCCGAATGCAAAAGTCGTGGCGTTCTTCTCCTTTGGCGATTCGCTCTTCGGCGCTGGATACTACGACACGCAAAGCCTTGAAAACGTACTCAAGGCCGGATGCCTGCTTGCCACTGAGATGAATGGCGAGCCCTTGACCCAGGTCTACGGTGCCCCACTGCGGCTGCGTGTTGAAAATCAACTGGGATACAAGATGGTCAAGTGGATCGAACGAATCGAGTTCATCGAGTCCGAGAAGACCGTCGGTCTCGGCGAGGGTGGCAGGAACGAGGATGACGAATACTTCGATCTCCTCCCGAACATCTAATGACCAGCAAAACGAACCACGGGAGCGAATGGCACACCGGCTTCGAGCACGTCGCTGCGCTTCTTGCCCATCTACGGATGACTTGGCTGCTGAAGCATCTGCCGCCTCGACTCGTGTGGTCCGTCTATGTCGGCGTCAACGGCTTCGCCACCATCGGGCTCCTCGGCTTGCTGGCCCTCGTTACTGGAAGCCCATTTGTCTTTCCGTCGCTTGGTCCAACCGCATATCTCTTCTTCTTTTCGCCGTTGGCGGAAGCGTCAAGCCCACGCAATGCCATCCTGGGCCATGCCATCGGGCTCATCTGCGGCTACGCGGCCTTCGCAGTCACGTCAGGTTTCGGGCCGGCCTTCGCTGCGCAAGGGGAAGTGCATCTTCCAAGAGTTCTGGCTGCAGCTCTTGCGCTTTCGGCTACCGGCGCTCTTATGGCGTTCTTCCGAGTAAACCATCCTCCCGCAGGCGCAACTACGCTCATCGTGGCTCTCGGAATCATCTCCCATCCAAGAGAACTTATCGTGATCGAGATCGCGGTGATCCTCCTGACCGCACAGGCTTTTGTAATCAATCGGATCGCAGGGATTCGGTACCCCTCGTGGCGAACGGTATCGAATTGACATAGGTCTGCGGTCGTTATTGAGTCAGGTGCAATGCGGAAGCTATCTGCGCTCGCCCCAATTCCAGCCGAGTCTTACGAACCCAGGTTTCGGAACCGCCAGTCGAACAAGAGTTTGTGATGCCTGAAAAGTCTTTTCGGTAAAAGCCCCAGCTGGTCTTAGGGCAACATTTCCGTCTGGCGGGAAAATTGCCTTTTGGATACTATGCTTGCACTCGGTGTATCGAAGATTCTGGAAAGCAAATCGAAGCGTGGGAGGTCTCAACTCATATGACCAGCAGAACCCTTTGCATCTTTTTCCTTTTGCTGATGGTCGGGACTGAGCACGGAATGGCTCAGGTGGCCGTGCCGGATACTCCTGCTGGACATACGCTTCAGACGTGGCTGGATGCATTTAACAGCGACGATCGCACCAGGCTTGAGACCTACGTCAAAACGGTGGATCATTCACAGTCCCTCGATGGAATGGTCGCATTCCGCAATCAAACGGGCGGATTCGAGCTGCTGTCGATCGAGACCAGCGAGCCGCTGCATATCCGTTTTCGGGTGAAGGAAAAGGGAAGTGACACAACCGGAATTGGCAGTCTGTTAGTGAAGGATGGACACCCACCGACGGTGGAGACATTTGGATTGCGGGCTCTGCCTCCAGGTGCAGTTCCGGTTAATGTGATCGTGGATGGAGCCCTGCGCAAACGAGTGATCGAAGGTGTGAATGCGGACCTCAACGAGTTCTATATCGATGCGCCGCTTGCGAAACAGATGGCTGACGCTTTACTCGCACACGAAAAATCCGGCGACTACGACAAAACGAGTGATGGCGACACATTCGCCGGGCAACTCACGAGGGACCTGCAAGCGGTTAGCCACGACAAGCATCTGCGCGTCGGCTTCAATCCTTTCAAGACACCACCACGGGCAGAGCCCTCTCCGGAAGATGAAGTGCGATTTCACCACCAGATGGAACACGACAACTGCGCTTTCGACAAGGTGGAGATCTTGCCGAATAACATCGGCTATATAAAGTTCAATGGGTTCATGGACCCGTCGTTCTGCGGCCCCACTGTGAACGCGGCAATGGGTTTTGTAGCGCATACTGACGCCCTCATCTTTGATATCAGGCAAAACGGCGGCGGCCAGCCGGCTATGGTGACGTTGGTTGCGAGTTACTTGTTTGAGCGGCCAACCCATCTCATCGATATATACAACCGTAAAGAGGATTCCACAACGCAGAACTGGACAGCATCGTACCTGCCTGGCCCGAGACTAACGGAACAGCCGGTGTTCGTGTTGACCTCGAAGAGAACGTTCTCTGGAGCCGAGGAGTTCGCGTTTGATTTGAAGAATCAGAAGCGAGCTACGATTGTCGGCGAGACGACCGGAGGCGGTGCTCACCCCGTAAGCGGACATCCGGTTGCGGATTACTTTATGATTGGCGTGCCGTTTGCGAAATCCCTCGATCCCTCGACCAAAACGAACTGGGAGGGAACTGGTGTGGAACCGGATGTGAAGGTCTCTGCGGACGATGCCCTTTCGACCGCTGAAAAGTTGGCAAATGAAAAAATTCAGGCCAAGGGCACGAACAAATAGCCTGCCGAAGGACATCCCCAAATCAACGCATCAGACCCGCTCAACTGGATTTGATTCTTGACAGGACCTGACTCTTCGTTCGTCCGGCAAACCCCAGAACTGTTCCCAGGAGCGCATATGTGATGAAAAGCATGGCGAGGTTGCCTGCAAAAATAGGAACGTGGCGAAAAAAACTTAAGAGCACCACAGCAACTGCACCTACGAGTAAAGTCAATTCGTGCGCAGTACCAAAGGTCACTGTTCCACGATCGTCATCTGATCCATTCAGCACGATCTCGGGCAATAAAAGGCGCATCGGGATGAAAACCACCAGCGCTCCGAGAGCAACGGTGAGGATGTGCGCGGTTCTCGATGGGCTGTAGGTAGGCCATTCTGGACAAACACTGAGGACGACGACGGCGATCACGACAGGTAATATGGAGCGTGTCCATCGCAATGAGGTCAGCGATATCCTGTTTCGTTGTGTAAACAGGATCAGTAGCAGTATGGCAATAGTCACAACGGTCAAAGCACAAATTAATCCGAATAGCGACTCTGCGAAATGATTCCCGACCCACGTCCTCGGATTTCGTATCAAAGCAATAATCTCCGCCATAAATGTTATGAACATCGCAAAGAGAACCGCCTGTTGTGATCGGACGATGTAAAGGTATCGCATAGGGGACCATGAATGGTTACCGCTGACCATCCGCAGAATTGAGCCAATTGCGATAAATACAATGGTGAAAAACGCGAAGGCATTTACCCCATCGCATGGGTCAGTTCCTACGGGAGCGACCCCCATAAACGACAATTTCCGGTGGGTGATCACGTGAGCGAATAACAGCAAAAGCATGACGACAGAGTTGCGCCACAAGCCGGTCGGTCTATCTCTAGCCATCACGTTCATTTGCTCTGTCCTAGGAAATATCCCGTTTAGGTATAGCGATCCTTTTTAACCAACGTCCTGTCTCCACAGTGGGTCCGACTTCGCGAACCGGTCATCCAGAAACCCTTCAGTTTCCTGATCAATGAGCCCTTCTCAGAGTGACTTCAGCCTTGCGACTATCGTTCGCGCTCTTTAGAATCAGCCTTCCGCTCATCTGCAATCCAGCGTTTTTCAAGTCGTAAAAGAACTTCCAATCGCCAGTTGTGAGCTCGAACGTCACGTGATCTCCGTTCACTTGTCCATTTGATATAGGGTACCGCTCGGTTGTATCCGGGCCGCCGCTACCCGTTATTGTGGCGCCATCCTCTTTCAGCAAGAGGAGTTGCGGAACGTCGTGGTCACCGCCGTCCACGCGAAAAGAACCATGCCAATTGCCCGACACATCTCCAACTGCGAAGGCAAGGATAGATAGCAGAGCACCTACCAAAAGTCTCATATCGAGATCCGCTCACTTGGTGGATGTGGTTTATTGCGAGCTTTGGTCATAACCCGTTTCCACCACATCATGAATCCACTGACTGCCTGTGGGAGCACCATTATGCCAGCCAGAGCCATTAATGCGCGACCCATAACCCCAAAAGCACTGCCCGTATGAACAGCCTCGTCGGCCGCAAACAGGCGTTGGGCTAAGGACAAGTCGGCGTCCGAAGAGATGAAAAGTATCTTTCCCGAGTACGGATCAAGGGTTATTACCCGCTCGATATCTGATCTCATGAAGTGACGTTCGACCATGGAAATCTTGTACGTTCCTCCGTAGGCGGGCATCTGCATCCGCAAGGAAACATCCTTGGGAAGGACTGCTTGCGCGAGGATTAATGCCTGATCGGGCTCGATGTACGTCGTGCGTGATCCCGGTTGCGACTCCAATAGATGGAAAGGCATGATTGGGTCGCTTCCTCTGAAGGCTCGGATCGCTTGGCTAACCGGGCCTTCAATGCTGATAAACGCACCAGTCACTGAGCCAATCAGGAGAAAAGCTGAGAAGGTTACGCCGATCGCTTTATGCAGGTTCGACCAAAAGCGACGAGTTCCGTCAAAGCGATGCCATCGGATCCGTCCGTCTCGCCACCATAGCCCGAGCCCGGATGTCAGTAGCAGTAGCGTCGCCAAATTGGCCCATCGAATAGCGCTTCGACCGATGTTCCCGCTGCCCAGGCTGACATGGAGACGTCGTGCAAATCCCAAAACCGTCTGACCTCGTCTTCTCAAACCCAGCACTTGCCCGGTATGAGGATTTACGTAAGCGATGCCCGAAGGTAGAGCGACTTCCCAGGCAAGCTTGGGGGACCCAGCGAAAGTTACGGCGGCTATGCCGTCTGATGGGTAGATCGATTGCACGGAACGGATGATTTGACTCAGTGGAAGATCGTGGGGGGACGGGGAGATGTAAGCAACTTTTGCGTTCAGGACGTGATCCAGCGGCAGCTCAAAGGCGAGAATGCTGCCGGTTATCCCGAGCACTACAAAGAACCCGCCTGCGAGCACTCCAACCAATAGATGAACTTTGAACACCCACCTACGCATAGCTGTCCATCCCTAACTGCCCAATAGCGTCGTCACGCGACAGGATCCGCGTCTGTTGTGAGCGGACCGAATCGTCAGTGCCCCTCAATCCTGCCCGAGAAGTCTCATTCTCGGTAAAGTTTCCCCATCGTGTGGGCCCAGCCTTGAAGCTACCGAGAATCCCGTTTCCGAAGCACTCATCGGCAGGTATCCGCTATCGCCCGGTCGCGCCCCGCCGCGTTTGCAGTGCCTATAATCCAGGATTGACTTCAATAATGTAGTGTGCTACATAGTAGTCCGGGTGAGAAATGAATTTCAACTACGTTTTCATGCCCATCATCATTTCACTGAGACAGAGTAGGAGCCATGCTCCATGTGCCGGAAAACAACGATGGCCTTCAACAGTGGGGCGTCGCACTGAACCGTGGAGGATCACACATGAATGCTTTCAGAATCAAGCCGCAGGACGACAAGTCGCTCGGCACAACCCCGATAGCCATGAGATCGATAACCAAAACGGCGGTCTGCCTGGTGATAATGGTTCTCGCCGCTGCCTCATCGGTTGCCCAGACTACGTCTGTGCCAGATACTTACATCGGCGTTTGGAGGATGTTCCTCAACGGAAAGAGGGTGGGAACGCTCCAACTCCTCGACTATAAGGGAAAACTGACCGGAACTGTTACAAACGGCCATGGCAGCGTTGGGGATGATGGGACGATTCAAATGTACGAAGTTCCAGGGGGCAGTCCGATCGTCGAGTCTTCGCTATCGGGAGGCGATCTTCACTTCGTCATGGCGGCTCCATTCAACACCACCAATGACTTCAAAATGACCTTAAACGGTCCTGACAAAGCCCATCTTACTTTTTATGGGACCCGAGGGCGAACAATCGGATTCGATTAAAAGAAGATACCATTCGACGAAAATGACGCGGTGCAGATTCAGTACTGATACAAAATCCCAGGTTCTTCCGGCCAAGGCTGTCTAGCTCTACAACAACTCCAGTTCTAAGCGCGTCGCACGGACGGTAGTCTTTGCCAATTTCCCCGGCTTTGGAGGGGCAGACAGTAGCAACTTACCGCCAATCGCGTCTTCCGCGAACCTAGTCGCACCACGGCCTCTGATCACCTTCGATCAGAAATATTGGCAGGATCCCGGTAGACTGGCGTCAAAGACTCCGAGCCCACAATGAATCTTAGAATTGTGGTGGTTACGGCGTGGGCCATATTGATCAACCCCGATTTGCGGGGCACGCTGCCCTGTGGCGAAATGAGCCCCTTCGGCGAGACCGGCCCACGCCAGCAGGGGCAGGTTACTTGCGATTCTGCTCCGTCGCAGCGGCGCAGAAAATAGTTGAATGCAGCAGAGACTACCTTGGGTGAAAATGGCTGTGCCTGGTGAATACGTAGTGGCCAATCAGCCAACCTGCAGCGGCGCCCACGAGCACGTCTGTCGGGAAGTGCTCCTGGCCGAGGACGCGTGTGACAGACACCCCCGTTGCGACGGTATAAATTCCGACTTGCACCCACTTTGCGGGATACTCGCCAGCAACTACTGCCGCCGCGGACCACGCGAGTATGCTGTGCGAGGAAGGAAACGAACTGGCCGTGCCGTTGCCGGACGTAAAGAAATCGCCTGCGGCATTGTTAGCAAGCGGACGCTCGCGGCGAAAGATAATCTTCGTTACCTCATCCACCACTACACTATCTACGAGAGCTTCGCCGCTGAGTAGACCAGTTTCCCGCGCATGGGCGTCTTCTTTGAAAAGGCCTACCCCGTAGAGCACTACAGGGACAGCAATTTCTCCGCCCAACAGGGAGTTCGAGATGTTCACATTGTCCTTGTTGAAGGTGCGGTCGTGCGATACCTCGCGCATAGTGTCGGTGTCCGTTGCCAGAGACACACCCGTTGCAGCGCCCAGAGGCAGAAGCCAGATCAGGTCCGGCGGGCGGACGCGTACAGGGCTTGTCCAAATGGGAATTTGATCTTTGATTATGGCAAGTGGCAAGCCCTTTTCCGTGACGGCCTTCGGCGCGGACGGAGCATCCGGCAACGACTGATCTGAGTCTGCAACGGAAATCGTCGCCGGAAGCGGAGACGCGTCAGAGCCATACCCTGAAGGGCAGGCGGCCGCAGTACAGAGTCCGCAAAACAAGATGATGCCTTTAGAGAAACCCTTCGTCAAAATTTTCCCCTTAAGTGCATGTCTCTCTAGACGACAAGTCGCGATGTTCCAATATGCACTGTTTGCTAATGAAAATGCCGTCGGTGAACCCTTAAGAGGTTTGTAGGTCGTTGAGGGTTAATCTCCGCAAATTCGCCTGACCGACCGGCCTGTGGTTGTTTTCCTGATGGCGTAAGAATTGCATGGACGCGGTTTCCTCCTGTTAGCTCATGAGGAGCCAGAGCCGAATGATTTCAATCTTAACGGGCTAGGAGAAGAGTTCAAGCTAAATCTTAAAAACGGTAAGACCCAGGGTAAAGGATTGGGGTTGAGGTGGTAGGCTCCAAGCCGTTGTTAGAAGGCGTATTACGGCACGGCTAAACCCGTGCCCTTCGTGAAGAGACGCTTTTCCCTCAGCCTGTTTAACGTTTAAGTCCCGACCAACTGAAAAAGCTAATTTGGACAAGACTGATGTCGGCCAGCCGGTCCGTCCGGTCCAGGGGCTTATCTGCGTAATATTTCGCGTTCACGAGAGCCTCCATCCAGCGGCCGTTTTCGCTGGGTGAACAGCGAATCGCAACCACACCTGGCTGCAGTTTACAGTGAGATTGGGGACAGAGACATCATGGCGACTGAACAGCCGAGCCGGCAGGAATCCGTATGGGACTACCCGCGGCCGCCCCGCTTGGAGCCATCCGCGCGTCATCTTCGCGTAGTCCACGCTGGCATAGTGCTGGCGGAGACCTGCCGCGGATTGCGCATCCTCGAAACCAGCCACCCACCGGTGTATTACTTTCCTCCATCCGATGTGATGATGCAGTGGCTGCAGGTAGGCGCTGGCCGAAGAAGCTTTTGCGAGTTCAAAGGTGTAGCTAGCTACTGGGATCTCATTCCTGCGTCGGGCGAGGTGGTCCGGAGTGTGGCCTGGAGCTATGCCAGACCGTCGTCTTCCTACCTCGCCTTGAATGATCACCTCGCGTTCTATCCCGGCATGGTGGACGAGTGTTGGGTAGATGGAGAGCGAGTAGCGCCACAACCCGGCGATTTTTACGGCGGGTGGATTACTTCCCACATCAAGGGGCCATTTAAGGGGCCGCCCGGAACCATGGGCTGGTAACGGCTTTCTCCCAAACCTTCTAAGTCTCTGACATGAGCGCACGGACGATTTGTCGTCAAGCGAGAGCCATTTCTTCCGGGAAACGCGCTCACCGTACCGATCCGCGTATGTCAATCAAGTGACAACTGCGCCCCGCGCAATCACTATGATGTTCCGGTGACCAATGGCTCATCGTTCATAAACATCACTCCGTACCCGCACAAGACTAGTCTCCGATGCCACCCAAGAGAGGGCTGCAGCCGAAGGCCCCGGAATCCGGCGTCGAACCCGGGATGCTCCGTGACCACCGGAAAGTCGCCCAGAGTCCAGGCGGAAGGGGACCCCGCAGGAATTACCCGAGAAGCGCGTTTGTGATTACCGATCGCCGTCGCCAGGGGCAAGGCCAAGAACCAGGAGAATCGCTGCAGTAACAAATCCTTTTCGCAAAGGTCCTTGGACGCTCGTTCTTTGCAAAGAGAGACCAGTGGTCAAAGCCATGAGGATGTCGGCAAGATCCTTTGGTTCGGCGGGAGGGGTCCGATCAAGCTTGGCGAACAGCTTGACAATCAAGCCAGCCATGGTGTCCACATGAGTGCGGTGCAGCTTGGCATACGTCTTCGCGAACGTTTTGTCGCGGCAGGCCTGCAATTGAAACTCCGCCGAGAGTAAACCAAAGTCGAAATCAGAGACACGATCACTTTCAGAGTTGCGGATCAGCGAGACAAGCTCCGCCGCAGGGACATCCTGCGCCAGAAGTTGTGCCAACGCATCAATCTCGTGCCGCTTATGGGCATCGAGAAGCTCCAGGAAGATAGCTTCCTTGCTCTCAAAATTGGAGTAGAACGCACCCTTGGAGTAGCCGGCGCTCTCCGCAATCAGATCCACCGACGCGCCCTCGTAGCCACCCTTTGCAAACAGTTGTGCAGCTGACTCCAGAAGTTTTGTTCTGGTTTCGAGCCGGCTCTCTTGACGAGTCAACCTCTGCTTGATCGCTCTAGGCACGCCTTCAGAATAGCGCACAAAAACTATTTGCAACTCAAATACCAATCCGTATATCTATACTACATGGAATGCGAGAGCCGGCGCTCATGCCGCGTTTGAACGTGACGAACTGGGCAACCAATGCAAGGAGCTCTATGGCAAAGACAATTTTGATCACCGGTGCGTCCAGCGGCATCGGGCGAGCAACCGCGCTGTACTTCGCCGAAAGAGGCTGGAATGTAGCGGCGACCATGCGCGACCCGGGCAAGGCCGATCCTGCGCTTCACCATCCCCGGATCAGTCTCTTCGCGCTGGATGTAACTGATGCGGATTCCATTGCACAAGCGATAGCCGGCACTCTGACCCGTTACCAAAAGGTGGATGTGCTGCTCAACAACGCCGGCTACGGCTTATTCGGGCCGATCGAGGCACTGGCAGATCACCAAGTCCAACAGCAATTCGCGACCAATCTATTCGGCCTCATTGGCGTTACGCAACAAGTTCTTCCAGCCATGCGGGAAGCGGGTGAAGGCCTGATCATCAATGTCTCTTCGATTGTGGGTCGTTTTGCCCTTCCGTATGCCTCGATGTACGTCGCGACAAAGTTCGCAGTAGAGGGGCTTAGCGAATCGATGCGCTACGAGTTGGACCCGTTCCGTATCCGCGTCAAGATGGTAGAACCCGGCAGCATTGCTACCGAATTCAGCAAGGACAGCAAGCAGATAGCCGTGAGCAACCCCTACCGCGAAAGCATGAATAAATTCCTGGCTGTCTTTGCCAAAGGAAACTCAGCCGGGGCCAGGCCGGAAGAGGTGGCGAAGGTCATTTATCGTGCTGCGAATGACTCGAGCAATCGGCTGCGTTATCTCGCCAGGCCCGGGCCCTTTTTCTGGATCAACCGATTCCTGCCGGATGCGGCATGGCGACAGTTGCTTATAAAAGTAATGGTGAAATAGAAGAAGTTCCACGATGAAGATACTGTTACTAGGTGCCACCGGTCTGGTGGGGAAGAATGTATTGGCGCAGGCTCTTGCCCATCCTGCAATCACCGGCGTGGTCGCGCCCACGCGGCAACCATTGGCGCCGCATCGAAAGCTCAGCAATCCTGTGTCCGATAGCCTGGAGTCGCTGCTCGGCGTAACCCAGGGAGTCGACGCCGTCGTCTGTGCGCTGGGAACGACGATCGGCAAGGCCGGTTCCAAAGAGGCATTTCGCAAAGTGGACTACGTGCTGCCCCTGGCCTTCGCGCGATCTGCACACGAATATAGCGTGGAGACGTTTGTCCTGGTATCGGCGAGCGTTGCCTCTGTCAGTTCTGCGATGTTCTATCCAAGGATCAAAGGCGAGATAGAGCGAGACATCGAGCTCGTGGGATTCAGATCACTCACCATTGTTCGACCCAGCCTCATCGGCGGAGCGCGAGACGAATCGCGGTTTAGGGAATCCGTCGCACGCCGCTTAATGACCGCCCTTGCGCCGGTTCTCCCAAAGAAATTTCACGTCAATCCCGCGCCCGCAATCGCCGCGGCCACCCTCGATGCCGCCATGACGGCAGAACCGGGGCTCCATTTTCGTAACTCTGAAACCCTGGTCGGATGATCCAACGGCGGGATGAATATGACTACGTTGTTATCTTTTAATAACAGGGAGTAACTTCCAGTTTAACACCCCTTTTTCCTCATGTTTCTTCTCCAGAGCTATCGACGGTGGCTTCCAGACGTATTACTGTCCCCTCAAGACAAGATTCTTCCAGCCCTGGAGCAAGCGATGATCCCACACCAAGCCCTGATCAACGATGCACTCCCCTCTTATCCGCCGTCCCTGTTGCCCCCTGATCCAGACGAAACCGTAACCGGCACAGATATCATCTACCTCGCCGACCTCGCGCCCCAGCCCGTCGAATGGCTGTGGGAACACAGGCTCGCTGCCGGCACCTTAGCCATGCTTTCCGGCGAGCCAGGATCCGGCAAGACCTGGGTTGCCCTCGCCATCGCCGCAGCGTTGACCCGCGGCCGCGATCCCTTCTCCCACGAGGAACTCAAACCAGCCACCGTCCTCTATGCCTCGGCGGAGCACGCTGCCGCGCAAGTCATTCAACCCCGCTTCGCCGGCCTCCACGGAGATCCCGCGCGCCTGGTCGTCTTGCGTACACCCGTCTCGGCCGGTTCCATGTCCTCGCCCGACTCCGTTCTCCGCGCGCTCGAGGCCGCGCTCCAGAAAACCCACGCCCACCTGGTGATCCTCGACCCGTGGGACGGTCTCTTCGGCCCACAGGTTAACCTCGATCGCGCTCCGCAAACGCGCCCCCTGCTCGATCGTCTCAGCCGCCTGGCGGAGCATCACCACTGTTGCATTCTCCTCATTCGTCACCTCGTCAAACCGGCCGTCGGCAACTCCGTCCGCCGAGGCCGCGCATCCATCGAGGGCTCCGCCGTTCTCCGCACCGAGTTCCTCGTCGGCAGCTCGCCTGACGCCCCCACGCAAACCGCTCTGCTGCCCGTCAAATCGAACCTCGGGCCGCTGGCTCCGCCGCTCGATTTCCGGATTGGAGAAGCCGGCAATTTTTATTGGACGGGCATCAGCAACCTCACCCCGGCGGATCTCCTCGCCGCCCGTCCCACCGGAGCCGGCCTGCCCAAACGCAAGTTTGCCGCCCAATGGCTGCGCGACTATCTGCTACCGGGCAGCCAGACCCAGCACTCCATCGAGATAGCCGCCGAGCGCGATGGTGTCTGCGTCGCCACCCTCCGTCGAGCAAAATTCGATATCGGCGTGCGTAGCAACAGAGACGGAAGATCAGGCACGTGGTCTTGGACCCTGCCTCCAGAGGAGGACTGAGGCAAGATGCTCAATTAATTCGTTGAGCACCTTGAGCACCTTGAGCATCTTGCTCAAAAACAGCCGGCCTGGGGAACAAGATAAGATGGCACGATGAAACGCAGAGATCTGTTGAAGAGCCTCACCATGGTTGCCGGGAGTTCCTTGTGCCCTGGCTCCGCATGGTCTCAGGCGGCGACTCCCCCGAAAGAAAGACAGCAGGGAAAGCTGGCCGTGCCGGTGCGGGGTCTTTTGCGCAAAGGTGGAGCCTTGTTTCAACCCGTCGAGATCACGCTCGACAATCACGGATCAGCTGGCCTCGCCATTACCCGGGTCGAAGGTCAGGAAGTCGATCGCCGCGAGGTGCAACCCGGTTCGAATGTCTTCGAGGTCAATCTGAAGCCGGTAACCACGGTGGAAAACGTCACGGTTACCGTTGACTTGAATGGCGCTACCCAGACACAAGCGATCGAGCGGAAGCCCGTCCGGCAAATGCTCATCTACGCTCTCCCTCACTCGCATCATGATCTTGGCTACACCGATCTCCAGGCGAATGTCGAAGAGAAGCAGATCCGTAACATTACCCGGGGAATTGATCTAGCGCGTAAGACAGCCGAGTACCCGGAAGGCTCACGCTTTGTCTGGAACCTGGAAGTTCTCTGGGGTGCTGATCTGTATATGCGGCGCAGTTCAGAAGCCGCCAAAGCCGAGCTGATCGACGCCGTCCACAAAGGATGGATCGGACTCAATGGATCCTATGCCAACGAACTGACCGGGCTCTGCCGTCCCGAAGAGTTGTTGCAACTCTTCCACTATTCTGGGCAGTTCGGAAAAACATGTAACGTAAAAATCGACTCGGCGATGATGAGCGACGTCCCCGGCTTCTCCTGGGGCACGGTGACCGCGATGGCCCAGGCGGGCATCCGATACTTCTCCGCCGCCCCCAACTACTTCGACCGCATCGGTGACTTCATGGTCACCTGGCAGGACAAGCCTTTCTGGTGGATCTCCCCGTCAGGCAAAGAAAAAATCTTGTTCTGGGTGCCCTGGACCGGCTACGCGCTCTCCCACGTGATGAAGCTTGGCAATGACCTGGTCGCAAAGTACCAGGATCGGATGGACGATGTGCATTATCCCTATGACATCTCCTACATCCGCTGGTCAGGCCATGGAGACAACGCCGAACCCGACCCCGATCTCAGCGAGTGGATCCGCGCCTGGAATCAGAAATATGAGTGGCCCCGCTTCGCCATCGCCTCCACCGGAACGGCCTTCTCCGCGTTTGAAAAGCGCTACGGCGATCAACTTCCGCAGCACCGGGGCGATCTCACCCCGTACTGGGAAGACGGTGCGGCTTCTTCCGCGCTCGAAACAGCCATCAGCCGCAATGCCGCCGACCGCCTCAGCCAGGCAACCGCCCTCACCGCCATCCTTAATCCCGGTTCCTACTCTCCACCCGCCTATGAAGCGGCCTGGCGCGATGTGCTGCTCTACTCCGAGCACACCTGGGGCGCCTGGAACAGCGTCTCCGATTCCGAAAACTCCTTCGTCAAACAACAGTGGGATGTGAAGCGCGCCTTCGCCATCGACGCAGAGAAAACCTCAAAGCAGTTACTCGAGAGCTCCCTCAGCACAAACGGGACCACCACGGTGGCAAATACCCTCGAACTGCACAATGCAACCTCGTGGAACCGCACCGAGGTGGCCTATCTCTCGCCTGAGTCGACAGCAGCAGGCGATCACGTCACCAACAGTGCCGGCCACACAGTTCCTTCGCAGAGGCTCTCTTCGGGTGAATTGGCCATATCGATCTCTGAAGTCCCAGCCTTCGGCGCGGCGCGCTACTCGTTCTCGCATCAGCCAGCCCACAAACACGGCACTCCCGTGTCCTTCAAGAACAACACCCTTGATAACGGAATCCTTCAGGTAAGAATCGACCCATCCACCGGAGACATAGTTGAGCTGAAGCTCCGTGGCGAGCAACAGAACTTCGCGGACATGCAAGGTGCCCATCGGGTCAATCAATTCCTGTTCATGGCGGGCAAAGATCTCGACCACCTTCAGTCCAGCGGCCTCGCCAAAATCACCGTTGAAGATAATGGTCCGCTCGTCGCAACCATCCGTATCGAATCTTCCGCGCCCACCTGCAAGAGCCTCGTCCGCCGTCTCCGCCTTGCCGCCGGCATGGACTATCTGGAACTGACCAACACCATCGACAAACTACCGGCCGCGCTCAATCCGCATCCCGGCGTCGGTGGCCCCGGCGACGAATTTGCGCAACGTGGCTCCAAGGAAAGCATCCAGTTCGCCTTCCCGTTTGCCGTGCCCAACGGAAAGCTGACGATGGATATCCCGCTCGGCAACATGCAGCCCGAAGTCGATCAACTCCCCGGCTCCTGTAAGAACTGGCTACCCGTAGGCCGCTGGATCGACGTATCCAATCAAGACCTGGGCGTCACGTGGGTAACGCAGGACGCACCCCTCACCGAGATCGGCGCCATCAGCGCCACAATGCTGGGCTCGCAGCGAGACCCAACCATCTGGAGAAAACACATCGAACCCACCCAGACCTTCTATTCGTGGGTGATGAACAACCACTGGGGAACCAACTACCGCGCCTACCAGGAGGGACCAGTAGCCTTCCGTTACGCGCTCCGGCCCCACGGGAAGCACGACGCAGCAGCGGCCACCCGCTTCGCCATCGCCCTCTCGCAACCTCTCATCGCGAAGCCCGCCTCACCGCAAACAAATCTCCCAAAGCCGCTCCTGAAGATAGAGCCAGCGGACGTCCTGGCAATCACTCTAAAGCCAAGCGAAGACCGCGCCGCCTGGATAGTCCGCCTCTTCGGCGCCTCAGGAGAACCAAGAACCGCAAAACTAGACTGGGGACCCAACACCAAAGTCAAAACCTGGATCAGCAATCTAGCCGAAGAAAGACTAACCCCCGCTGAAGACTCAATCCCCGTCGAAGGCTGGGACCTACTGACCCTGCGCGTAGAAAAGCCAGAGTGAATTTCAGAGCAGTGCAAATTAGATTGGAAAACGTCTCGGCTCAGCACCGCCGTTCCATCCAGCACTCGCTATTTCCATACAGCACCCGCTCTTTCCTTGCAACCACCCTCTCCTTTTTGTCATCCCGAGCGAAGCCGAGGGATCTGCGGTTCAGCGGATCTTTCGTGGAGATGTTTTTCGAACACTCCTTGCAAAACGTTGGCCTCTCCCTTGTCATCCCGACCGGAGCGAAGCGGAGCGGAGGGACCTGCGGTTCACCGGACCACAACTGGAAACGTGGCAATACACTCGACCGCGATGCTATCCCAAAAAAAGCTTTCAACTCGATGAGCTAACCCCCGCTCACCAACCCCCGCTCCCTCAACATAGGCAAAATACTAGTCTCCCGCCCCAACCAGGCCCGATACATAACAGCCGGATCCGCCGTATTTCCCCGCGAAAGCACCATCTGCCGAAGCCGATCCCCATTAGCCCGCGTCAATCCACCGTTATCCAGGAACCACTGATAACCATCCTGCTCCAGCATCTCCGCCCAAAGATACGCGTAATAACCCGCCGCATAACCCCCGGTAAAAATATGCGCAAAATAACTCGACCGATACCGCGGAGGAACATAGCTGATCAAGAGCTGCGTACGCTCCAAAGCCGCCTTCTCAAAAAGATCCGGGCTGTCGATCTCCGTGCCCGCACCCTGCGTATGCCACTGCAAGTCAAGCTCCGCCGCCGCCAGAACCTCAGTCAGCGCATATCCCTGGTTGAACGTCTTCGAAGCGGAAAGTTTCGCCGCCAACTCCGCAGGCATGGGCGCACCTGTCTCATAGTGCTTCGCATAATTCTCGAAGACCACAGGATAAGTAGCCCAATGCTCATAGAACTGGGAAGGGAACTCAACGAAGTCCCGTGCCACCGAAGTGCCGGAAAGGCTGGGATATTCACAATCCGCGAACAGCCCATGCAGCGCGTGTCCAAACTCATGAAACATAGTGATGACATCGGTAAAGCTAATCAACGCCGGCTGGCCTGCAGCCGGTTTGGGAGAATTGCCCACATTGCAGATCACCGGCAAACTACCCAGCAGCCTCGATTGACCGATGAGGTTAGTCATCCAGGCCCCACCATTCTTGTTGTCCCGTTTGAAATAGTCACAGTAAAACAGCGCCAACGCAGTCCCATCCTCATCGATAACTTCAAAAACCCGCACCTCCGGCTGATACACCGGAATATCTTTACGCTCCTTGAACGTCAGGCCAAACAGCAGGTTCGCCGCATAGAAAACCCCATCCTCCAGCACATGGTTGATTTCGAAATAAGGCTTAACCTCGGCGTCATCGAAATCGAACTTTGCTTTACGTACCTGCTTGGCGTAGTACGCCCAATCCCACGGCTGCACCGGATCGCCGGCACTCATCATCTGGCGAATATCTTCCGCCTCCCGGGCAGCATTGGCGGTAGCCGGGCGAACCAGGTCGTCCAGGAACTTCTTCGCCGCCTCCGGCGTTTTCGCCATCTGATCTTCCAGCTTCCAGGCAGCAAAATTCGCGCAGCCCATCAACCTGGCTTTCCGGATGCGAAGCGTCGCCAGACGCAGAACGATCGCGCGGGTGTCATGCGCGTCGCTTCGTTCCGTGCGGTTCCACGAGTTCTCGAAGATCGCCTGGCGCGTCGCACGATCGCTCAAGTCGGCAAGAATTGGCTGCTGGGTCGTATTCTGCAGGCTCAACACCCAGCCTTCCTGCTTCCTCGCCGCGGCCGCCTCTGCAGCGCCAGCCAATTGGGCTTCGCTCAAACCCGCCAGCTGCTCCTTATCAGTGGTTGCAAACGCCGCCTCCTGCGTGGCCCCGAGCAGCCTGCTTCTGAAATCGTTCTGCAGGGTCGAGACCTCTTCGTTGATCTTCTTAAGCTCGCTCTTGTCCGCGTCCGAAAGCTCGGCCCCCGCGTGCACAAATTCGCGATGATAGAACTCCACCAGGCGCAGCGACTCGGCGTCGAGGTTGAGCGTTTCGCGCTGACGGTAGACTTCTTCCACCCGGCGATAAAGCCGGCTATCCAGGAAAATCGCGTCACGATGGGCCGCCAGCTTCGGCGCTTCGATCTGCTGCACGGATTGCAACTCAGGGTTGGTGTGAGCGCTGGTCACTGCGTCGAACACCGACATCACCCGGTCCAGCAGCCGTCCGCTCTTCTCCAGCGCGACCAAGGTGTTCTCGAACGTAGGCAGATCCGGATTGTCCGCGATCGTCCGAATCTCCGTAAGCTGTTGCGCCATGCCGGCTTCGATGGCCGGCTGGTAGTCGCCGTTTTGAATCCGGTCGAATGGGGGCGCCTGGAACGGCAGCCTGCTGGGCGCATAAAAAGGGTTGCTGGGGCCGAAAGCAGCACTCGTGGCGCCGGCAGCTTCGGAGTCAGTGGAAAGGGTCTGTTGACTCATGGTCTCCTTGCAGAAACAGCGGTTCTTAGATTGTAACGGGATCATGAATGTCCCCATGCCACGAACAATTCGCTCGTTTTGTGAAGCTGCGTCGAACCGCGAAGTCGCCTCACCCAAAAAAATGACAACCGCCCGCCCATCCAGTTGCACCCAGCGTGCGTAACTTCAGTACCGATGATGCATATTGTCCCCACCGCCTGGTAGAGTCCTGTGCCCATCGGAGACAAGTTAATAAAGGGAGACACGCATGCCTACACGCCAGTCCATCCTTGGACTTGCGATGAGCCTGCTGCTGATTACCCCACCCGGAGTATTCGCATCAAGTCATCGCGAAGCACCCATCACAGCTCTAGACCACACAGCCGACATCACAGACTTCTACGCGTTTGTCAGCTACGACCATCCTGATCGGGTTACATTCATCATGAATGTGGATCCCTTCCTCGAACCGAGCAACGGGCCCAACTATTTTCCCTTCGATCCCAACGTAATCTACTCGATCAAGATCGACAACAATCACGATGCCCTCGCCGACCTGACGCTGAACTTTCGATTCCAGACACAGATTCGGGCCCCTCAGCTGTTCACCGGCTTTGCCGGGGCCGGCAATGGAATCAATGCTCCGAAAAACTCGCCTGCGCCAGTGCCTCCAGGTACTCCCATTGTTCCTCCCGCAATTACCGCGCTCGATGGCCCGGGGGCAGCAGGCTTGAGCCTGCGCCAAACCTACTCGGTCTACATCTATCGTGGTTCGCAACGCGTTAACCTCACGCCGACGGTTGGCTCGGCACTGTATGCCGTTCCTTCCAATGTTGGTCCGCGCACTATGCCCGACTATGAGGCATTGGCGAAGCAGGGAATCTACACCGTTGCCGGCGACCGCGGGGATATCCGCGTATTTGCCGGTACAGTAGCCGATCCTTTCTTCATCGATTTGGGAGCATCCTTTGACACCTTCAATTTCCGCACAGGTGCGGGCGGTGGAGTGTTGACGGCTGCGCAGGATAAGGACGATCATCTAAACCTTGCACCCAACGCAGTCTCGGGATTCAACGTAAACACCATCGCGATCGAGGTGCCCATCGCTTACCTCACCAGTGATGGCAGCCAACATCCGGCAACTGATCCCCGGGCGACCATCGGTGCGTGGGCGTCCACTTACCGGGCGCAATACTTTGTCCGCAACCCGGGTCAGCAACCCGCCAACCAGGGCACCTACATGCAGGTCCAGCGTCTCGGCAATCCGCTGATCAACGAACTGATCATCGGCACCGGCTACAAAGACACCTGGAGCATGTCCGAGCCCGCAAACGACTGGCAATTTGCCGGCTTCGATCTCGATCCAACCCTGGCTCGCGTATTGAATGCGGCATACGGCATCAACATCCCACCGCCTCCGCGGACGGATCTGCTCCCGTTGGTCACCTACGCGCCGCCTATCGCTGCGCCGGGTACGCCGCCAGGTCCCGTCGCCGACATGTTGCGGCTTAACACCGGGGTTCCGCCCACTCCGGAGGCTAACCGCAAACGCATGGGGCTGCTCGCCGGCGACGGCGCAGGCTTCCCCAACGGACGACGGCTCACCGACGATGTAGTCGACATTGCAGCGCGCGCAGTAGCAGGCGTGCTCAATCCCAAATACAACGTCGCTCCCAATAACCTGATCGGCGATGGCGTCGCTGCCACGGATGTGCCCACACAGGAGACCTTCCCGTATGTGCACTACGCTTACAGCGGCCGCGACAGCCGGCACATCGATCCCAGTGAAACGGGTTGCGGTGATCAGCCGACGCTAGCCAGTGGCAACCAGGCAGACCCGCCACCGGCCAACCAGGGCGGCAGCACTACCTGCCCTGTCATGTAACTCGGTAAACCTGCCGAAGGTCTCCGGGCCTCTTCCCGGAGACCTTCGCTTTTCCGCAAAGGCACGTCATGAAACTCGCTTCTGTCATCTTTCTCATCGCCGGTTCCGCTCTTCTGGGCAGCGCGCAAATTCATTCCGTCACTCCCGCCGAACAGCGGATCGCAGCCGCCAGGCAGCAGATCGCAAGCGATCCGAAAAGCCCGGAAGGCTACAACAATCTGGCCTTGGCCTTGCTCAGCCGGGCGCAGGAAACCGCGTCGCCTGATTACGATCGCCAGGCCGCGGAGGCCATCACTACCGGCCTCGGTCTCGCCCCAAAAGATTTTCAGCTGCGCAAAGCGCACGTCGCCCTCTTGCTCGACCAGCGTGATTTCGCGCGGGCAAAGGACGAAGCCTCGGAGCTGAAGCAGCAAACTCCTGACGACGCTACCGTTCGTGGATACCTCGCGCGCGCCTACATGGGACTCGGCAAATACGACGATGCAGTCGATTCCACGCAATGGATGCTGCGGCTGCAGCCCTTCAATGTTCCCGGATTGCTGATTGCCGCTGACCTGCGCCGTCACTTTGACGATCCTCAAGGCGCGTTAGAAGCACTCAATCGCGCCTACGCCGAAGTCTCACCCGACGAAACCGGCGAACTTGCTTCCATCGCAAACCACATCGCGGCCATTGATATCGAAACCGGCAAATTGGACGCGGCCAGCCAGATGCTGCAACGCGCCGACGAGCTCTTTCCGGGTCATCCGGAGACAGCGACCAACCGCGCTCGCGTGGGCGCGGTTCGCCCCGCGGTCTCAGAGGCGCCGAAGCCGCCGGCTGCGTCGGCGACCGAGAACCAACCGCGGATCGGACAGACCGTGCCAGCGGCAACCATCACCCCAGTGGTATTTACTCCGGTGCCCGCCGCATTGCTGGTTCCTCGCGCCACCGGAACGCAGCGTGTCATTCAAACCATGCAAGCCCGGGTGCAGCGCGATCCCCAAGACCCGGCGGCTTATTCGTCTCTGGGCGCTGCCTTCTTTCAGCGCGCCAGGGAAACAGGCGATGTGGAAGACTTTCAGTTGGCCGAGCAAGCGCTGAATAAATCGCTCGCGCTGAACAACGCGGACTTTTCCGCAGAGCCGGCTTATTCGACCATGGCGGAAGTGTGCATGGGCGAGCATCGCTTCAGCGATGCCATCACCTACGCGCAAAAGGCCCTGGCACTGGGTTCCGGAGACCTGTCTTCGTTTGCGATTGTGGGGGACGCCAACGCCGATATGGGCGAATATGAACGATCCGCCATAGCCTACTCGCGGCTTGACAGCTCCGGCGACTCAGCAGCACAGCCACGCAATGTCTACGTGCGCGACAGCCGCACCTCCTATCTGAAATTCATATCCGGCGATACACCGGGAGCGATCCGGTTGATGCAAAGCGCGGTTGCCGCCGGGACGGAAGCCCGCTTGCCCGCGGAGAATCTCGCCTGGCTCTACTACGAACTCGGCGAGTATGAATTTCAGGCCGGCGATATCGCAGCAGCCAACCATGCCTACCTGACAGCGCTCAACATCCATCCCGGCGACTACCGCGCGATGGCCGGGCTGGGCAAGCTGCGCGGAACCCAGGGGCGCTACGAGGAAGCCATCAAGCTCTACCAGAGCGCGATCGCCGTGGTCCCGATGCCCCTGTTTGTCGCGGAACTGGGAGACATCTACAACAAAGCCGGTAATCCCGCAGAGGCCAAAAAACAATACCAGTTGGTGGAATACATCGGGAAGCTGGGCCACATCAACCAGGTCCTGCACAATCGCGATCTCGCGCTCTTCTATGCGGACCATGACCTGAAGCTGGACGAGGCGCTCACGCTGGCCCATAAGGAATTCGAGGTACGGCACGACATTTACACCTGGGACGCGCTCGCCTGGGCTCTCTACAAGAACGGAAAGTACCAGGAAGCGAGCGACGCGAGCGAGCACGCGCTACGCCCCGGCACGCGGGATGCTCTTCTGTTCTTTCACGCCGGCATGATCGAGAGTAAGTTGGGCCAGACGAGCCAGGCGAAAGAAAACCTGCAAACCGCGCTTCACATTAACCCCGGCTTCCACGTGATCTATGCGGGCGTTGCCCGGCAACAACTCAAGGCATTGGACAACCAGGCTGCGCTGACTGCCAGCCAAGGGCAGACCCATGTTCCGTAAGCAAATCTATCTCTTCAGCCTGATCGCGGTCTCGCTGTTGCTTGGCCCGCGGAGTCTCGCCCATCCCATGGGCAATTTCAGCGTCAACCACTATTCGAAAATCTCGCTCGAGACCGATGGAATCAAGATCTCCTACATCATCGACCTGGCGGAGATCCCCACCTATCAGGAACTGCAGCAGGGAAATGTGGCTGCGGATGTGGCAGACCCGGCCGTCACACGCTTTGTCGCACAGCGTGGCGCGGAGTTGGGACGGGGACTCAGTCTCCTGGTCGATGGCAAACGTCTGCCGCTGCGGCTTGTCTCCAGCCAGGTGATCTTTCCTCCTGGAGCCGGCGGCTTGCCCACCATGAAGATGGGCTTTGTCTACAAAGCAGCTTACCCGCCCGATCACAAGTCCGGCAGCCTGCAATATGTGGACGACAATTTTCCCGGCCATGCAGGATGGAAGGAGATTGTGGCGGTTGCCAATCCAGCGGCCAGCTTCATCAGCAGCTCAGTGCCGCGGACGGATCGCAGCGCTGGGTTAACCAACTACCCTACCGACCTGCTCAACAGCCCGCCGCAGTTATTGTCTGCCGCTATTCAATTCCATTACCCACTTGCGCCAAGACCCGCCCTCCGAACGCGAAGTCTGAAAGCGCCTGTAGCGGCTAGCCCCGTGGCCGCCGCCCCCACCGCCATAGTCGAACCACTGCACTTACAGGCGAACCAGCAGGCAACTCCGCGCAGCGCATTCACTGAACTGATCACCACCCGCCACCTGAGCTTGTGGTTCCTCATCACCGCCGCGTTCATCGCTTTCGGTCTGGGTGCGCTGCACGCGCTTGAACCCGGTCATGGCAAGACCATCGTAGGCGCCTACCTGGTAGGTTCACGGGGCACGGCGCGGCACGCCTTACTGCTCGGCCTCATCGTGACCATATCCCACACCGCGGGAGTCTTTGCCCTCGGCGCCATTACCCTCTATGCCTCACGCTACATCGTGCCCGAGCAACTGTATCCGTGGCTGGGCGTCTTTTCCGGGTTGACCATCGCCGGATTGGGCGGGTACATGTTCCTTCGCCGCTGGAGCGGTCTCGACCTCGATCACTCTCATACCGCCGGTCAACTCCATGGACACTGGTTTTCCTCGACCAAGCAGAAGGATGCCGCGCCCGAGCCAGCCAGACCGGTTTCGCTCTCCCAGCTTTTTGTTCTGGGGATCACTGGCGGAATTATCCCTTGCCCTGCGGCGCTGGTAGTCCTGCTGAGCGCCTTCGCGTTGCACCGTATTGGCCTGGGCTTCTTTCTTATCATTGCCTTCAGCCTGGGCCTCGCTGCTGTGCTGATCAGTTTCGGCATGTTGATGGTCTACGGGCGCCGCTTCCTCGGTCGCCTGCAAGTGAACGGACCGCTCACTACCCGCTGGCTGCCGGTCGCTTCCGCAGCCTTCATGACTGTGCTGGGTGCGGGCATCGCCGTGCGTGCCTTCTTCACCACCGGCATCGATTTGCACAACCTCAGCAAGGAACGGCTTGGTCCCTTCCTCTTCATAGGCGGTCTGGGCTTGCTGTTGGGTATGCGTCACTCCACGGATGCTGACCACGTGGTCGCGGTCTCCACCATCGTGAGCAAACAACGCAGCATACGCCAGGCAGGCTTAATCGGCACCATCTGGGGACTTGGTCACACCCTGACCATCTTTGCCGTCGGAAGCTTGATCATTCTCTTCGGCGTGGTCATCCCGCCGCGTCTCGGCCTCTCCATGGAGTTCAGTGTAGCGTTGATGCTGATCCTGCTCGGAGTCCTCAATCTCACCGGCGTGATGCAGCGCGTGACTTCCTATCTCACCCGAAACCGCAAACCTGTCCCCACCCTTGATAGAGCAGAGACCCTGCTCGACCGAACGGTCGGCCGCTTCGGGGTGTATCAATGTGTGCGGCCGCTGGTCATCGGGATTGTCCACGGCCTCGCAGGTTCCGCAGCAGTCGCCCTGTTGGTTCTGTCGACCATCCATAGCCCGGTCTGGGCCACGGTGTACCTTTTGATCTTTGGCGCCGGCACGATGCTGGGCATGATGTGCATGACCGCGATGATGGCGGTGCCGCTAGCTTACGCAGGCAACCGCTTCACCAGCCTCAGCAGAATGTTCAGTGTGGCCTCAGGTGTGGTAAGCGTGTGCTTCGGCTTCTTCCTCGTCTACCAACTAGGCTTTCTAGGCGGGCTCTTCACCAGCCATCCACAATGGACGCCGCGCTGACATTCAACACTAATGAGCTCAGTTTGCATCTAAAGCAGGGAGGGCTTTTGGCGAATGGGCTGCTAGAAAACGAGCCTGATGGAAAATTGTGTGGATCGCGGGCCACCCTGCTGGTAAAGGCTGCCAGTTCCGCCGAAGCTTTGGTTCAGCATTTTCGTGGCCTGTCCAAAGGTTGAGTCGGTCAGGTAAGGATCGATATAGCCGAAGTTGGGATGGTTCAGAAGGTTGAAGACCTCACCTTGAATCTGCATGTGAAGATGTTCGCGGACAGCAAAATCCCGGTGGCCGGCAATGTTTGTCTGCACCGCACTGAAACCCCTTAATAGATTCCGCGGCGCGTTCCCCTGGGCGGTTCGGTCAGGCAAACTGAAGGCTGGATTGGTACTGTTCGGCCCACCGTTGAAGGCACGGCTCCCGGGGTATCCTGGTCCCCTCAAGTAAAGCGGACGATTTGGGATGAGGTCGACTCCACTGTAATAAGGGTTCCCCGTGATCGGATCGAAGAAGAAATTCCCCGCAAGGTTTACCGGGAAACCCGTCCGGGCAATCAGTCGCCCGTCGACAGCCCAGTTTCCCACTAGTTTCCTGACCAGGAAATTTCCTCCTGCTTTGGGCAAAGTCCAGGAAGCCGCAGCTTCCAGGTTTTGCCGCACATCGAGGTCGGACGTTCCATAAACCAGGGGATAGAAAGGATCGGTCGATCCATAGTCCAACGCATGGGCCCAGGAGTACGACGCGAGTGCTTCCACGCCGCGTGCCAGCGAACGCTGAAACTTGATCTGCATTGCTTCATAGCTCGAGGTGATCCCCCCGGGAAAGTAAGAAACATCTGAAAAGGCCGGATTCTGAGCGCCAACATTTCTCCGTTGTTCCTGCAATAGCCGGCGGCCTTCCGCCCCCACGTAGGAAATCGTGAATGACTGGTTCGGTCCTAGTGCCTTCTCAGCGCCGATGTTCCATTGAAGACTGTAGGGGAGCTGGAGATGGGCCGGAAACGCAAACACTGCAGTGTTGCTATAAGGGGGTGCCAACTGTGCGGACGTGGCCGGCAGCGGCACGTTGCCGAAAAAGCGCGAAGCTGTGAATCCGAGGCCTGTGAATGCAAGAAGCGCGGCCTGGTCGCCCGTGTCGAAGAAAGCTCCGCCACCGGCTCGTAGGACGAGTTCCCGGCCGGGTCCGCCGCCTGCTATCCATGCGGCTCCGAGGCGCGGGGCCAGGTTTAACCAGCTGGTTGGCCAGAGCGGCGTACCGCGAGGCTCGACCCTCAGCGTGCTAGGGGAGGCGACATCGCCCGATGCAGTGAATGCGTCCGCTCCATGTTTGCCCGCCGGGGCCGGATTCGCGTCCCAGCGAACGCCGAGCGAAAGATTCAAGGTTTTGGAAAGCTTCCAGTCGTCCTGAAAGAATGCTGAGAACTGATTCAAAATCGGACTCGCCGGATTGCTTTCCTTGATGACAAGGTAAGACGCTAGATTGTTGATCAACGATGGATAATCGAAAAAGTCAGCCTGCACCGAAAGGGCGTCCGGATTGAAAGTGGAGCCAATTCGACGCTGATCGAGGCCAAACTTCATCAGATGACTACCTGCACGAAGGCTGAAGGTGTCGCGCACGTTCCACTGATGCAGTGAACTAACCTCATGGTCGGTATTGCTTGCTGTATCGCCGGCTCCTGCAACATGAATATAGGCTTGTGCTCGCGTCCGGTCGCCGAACGTTGGTATGCCGAGCGCGGCGACTAAGTTTGGGGGGTGCACGTAGAAGCCATCGAGTGGCACTATTTGCGTATCGAGAGTCGAATTGTTTCGCGCGTATCCCAGTCTGAATTCGTTGCTTTGGGATGCGGACAATTGACTGGTGACCCCGACAGTGAAGGTCTGGCTGTTGACCTGGTTTTTGGTGAGCGACCATAGTTGCCTGCTTTGGCCGTAACTCGGGGTATCTGCGTAACGAAAGAACACAGAAAATCTCGGGCTTAAGATGCGATCGAGGCGCAGACTGGTGGCATTCACATGACTACGTAAGGAATAATCCCCGAAGCCTGTAAAAGAAAGTCCGGTGGGCTGGCCGTTGGCATCCGGCACGTCGTGGCCTCCAAACGGAAAAGTCTGCAGGGTAGGCAGGAGAGCCGCTGGCACTAGCTGTTGAAGCGCATCTGAGGGAACGTATTGATACGTTTGCGGTGTGGGTTGGTCGAGGTAGAGACCTTCGTATGACAGGAAGACAAAGGTCTGGTCAAGATTGCGGTGTATTCGCGGCAAGACGACCGGGCCACCGAACGTTCCCCCGAAGTCAAATTGATTCCATTCCGCATACGTTGAGTTGCCCTCGGCCCTGAACCAGTCGTCAGTGTTGAGAGTCGTATCTCGAAAATAGGTATAGGCGCTGCCGTGAAACTTGCTCGTTCCCGAGCGGGTTAGAAAAGTAAATTGGCCGCCGGGTGTTCTGCCGTACTCAGCGGAATAGCTGGAAGTCAACACGCGAAATTCCTGAAGAGCGTCTACGGAGACCAGGTTCTGTGTGGTGCCAATGGCGGTTGTGCCCGCGATCGAGCCAGCGCTTGAAACGCGGGAATTTCCTGAAGTGAGACCTGCATTGATGTTGGCGGAAACGCCATCGACAAAGAATGCGTTGGATTCCGGCTGCTGCCCGTTCACGCTGAATTCCCCAAGTGTGCTGGTGCCCGCGCTGGCCGCCTGCGGGCTCTGGGTTACGATCCCAGGCGTCAAAGAGATGAGGTCCTGAAAGCTTCTTCCGTTCAAAGGAACATTGACGAAAAACTGCTGGTCGACCGCGGTACTGACGGATGCGTCGGTCGAATTGAGGATGAGGCCGCTTGCGTCCACGATGACTGATTCAGCGATCGAACCGACCTTCATCCGGATCAGTAGATTTTTCGTATCGCCTTCGTTCAATAGCAGCCCGGTGAGCTGCGTAGTGGCAAACCCCTGGCGCTCAATCTGCAGCGTGTAATCGCCTGGGATGACGCCGGGCAGAACAAACCCGCCGTCATGGCTGGTCATGGAATCGTTCTCGGCCCCGGTTTGCGTGTTGATAAGTTTGATGCTCGCGCCAGGGATACTGGCCTTCGAGGAGTCCTGCACTACGCCCGCTACGGTAGCGGTACTCACCTGGGCTGAGACACGTATTCCGGAACAGGAAGCCAGAAAGAAAACCAGAGCCCGGATGAACCTGAATCTTTCCACTCCCAGGGAGACGCGATTCATCGCAGCTCATCAGGGTTCTTTTGCGCTGCCGAGTGGGTTGCAGAAGAGCTCAATTCCATCGCGAAAGTCTTGATCTCCGTGGATGCTTGTAGTGGTATGACCTTGATGATACCCGCTACCAGTTCATCCTGATTGGCTTGCCCCTCAGCCGGACGTGCCGGAGGCGAAGGCACTGCTGACATGGCGGTCGAGCTCCTGGACCTGTTGCAGGAGTTGACCGGCTGCGTGGCTGAACTGTAGAGGATTCTCTATCGGCCCGGACGTGCTCGACGTGTCCGGCAATAGTTGCTGCCGAGAGCTGGCTCAGTTGAGCGCGGATAGCCAGCAGTTGTTCCTGGAGGTCGGACGCATGCTGATGCAGCATCTCCGTCCATTGCTGTTGCGACGAGACGGTGACCGATCCCAGTTCGGTGGCAGAGAGCGCCCGGCCGAGACGATCAAGAGCGTAGGCGTGCTGCAGAGCAAGTTGTGCGTGCTCCAGCACATCGTGAGAGAACGTAACCGTGGCAGATTCAGCGGTTCGCCGGAAAGGCCCTTGGCCTGAAAGTGATTGCGCAGGATGTTATCCGCGGCCGAGGTCGCCTGGTTGACTTCATAGAGGCGGGTGGCGGGGGTCTGAGTCGTGCGTGACGCATGCATCCGCAGCTCTTGCGGAGAAAAAAGCTTAAGGTCGAGAAGCTGATGGTTCGGCAGCGCTCGCAGCTCAGAGGTTATCTGCGCTTGTAGCGATCGTTGGCAATCGCCCCTGAAACCTGGATGCGTCCGTCCTCGGTTCTCTTGACTTCAATCGGTTCCCCGTGTCGGCATGCAGACGATTTAGTTGATAGAGAACGGCAATCTGCAGTTCCGCGAGCATAGGAGCGCTCTCCCCGGTCACGGGCAGAGGGGCGGATGGATCGCCATCGGGTGCGGATCGCGCGCTCCTGAATAAGAAGCCGGATCGAACATCGTATCCGGAACCGAAGCACGCGGTTTGCGTTCATAAATGGCTTGCACAAAGCGAAGCTCGTGCACACTGTTGCCCGCGCGGACACGGAGGGTCGCCCGAAGGGGCTGGAGCCGCCGATTGAGCACCAGGGCCGCCGAAACCAGCTGAGGATGACCTTCGATTGGACCGTCCATCGTCAATTCGTAACCTTCTTTGACAGCATGCATGCGCAGCGCCTGCCCGGCCAGAGTACTGAAGGCATTGGCCGACAGATCCTGATCCCAGAACTCAGTCATGGCCAGTGGAGTGATTGCCGCAGGAGCACTCTTACTGCCTGGTGGCCGCAGGGAACTATGTTCGCCGCCCTTGTTTCGCCACTCCGCCACGAGCATCCGGTGCTGCGAGTCGTAGAGGCGGCGGAGGTAACGGTCGCCATTGCCATCTTTCCACAGGTCGACGGTCCCTTGATCCAGCACCTTTCCGCTCGCGGAGACCTCTTCCACGCGCAGCACCTCGTGTTCGGTTTGCCCCTAAGAGCCGCGGCTCCTACTTGTACAGATTTGTTCAATAGCTTAATGGCATCGCTGGGCGGAGTGCTGTGCCGGTAGGCGAAGTAGCCTCCAGTGCCAAGCAGGGCTGCCACGATAAACATCCAGGCAAGACGGATGAGGGTGTCATGGCCGCCAGCAGCGGTGGCCAAAAGAGCAGATAGAGTGCTCTGAGCCGTGACCGGCCGGGTGCGGCCTGGACATCGAAGTGAACCAGGAGCCGGAGACTCCTCCGGCTCTTCTTCGATGCCTGCGATCGCGAGAGCCGGATCGAAATAGCAACTTGTCCATTGAGGCCCAGCCCATCGAACGTAAGACTCAGCTCGAGCCAGCGATCGTCGCTGAGCTCGACCCGTTGGGTGCGTCGTGGGAGCCTCCTGGCGGAACTCGCCCACGGGAGAAGGGCAAAGCGGACGTCCTGCTCGCTGAATACTTCCACAAATTTTGCATTCTCCGCGGGCTCGATCCGGGCTGAGAGTTTGCTGTGTTCCGCGCGCACATCGTGAAAGGCAATGATGTGTCCATTGACAGCAATCGACAGCGTTCTTGGACGATGCTCTCGAACTTTACCCCATCGTTTCCGGACTGCTTGCAGTGCTTTCAGCGTGTTCTGGTTGCGACGCTGGCCCGTCTGCACTGCTATTGCTTCCTTCTGAAGGCGGCGCCGAAGCAGTCCAGCGGTTCGCGATCCTGGAGCGTAGGACGGCGGAAATGTCGATCCACCAGCGCGAGGCAGCGCTCGCAACTCACGATATGCGCCAGCAGGGAACAGGAGATCGGTTTGGTTCCAGCGGCGCGATAGTGCGCCAGTAATTGTTCCTGGATCCAGGCAAGCGAGAAAGCCGGGCCCGGAGGATCGTGCTGCGCAGCTCACTGAAAAGTTCCGGTGCCGGCAACAGGCTCCACGAGAGCGCCGGTTGCGGAGGAAGATCGCGATTTACAATGCGCAGCTTACCCGGTGTTTCCAGGTATGACACACCTCGGAGCGGGCAGATCTTGAGCTTGTTGTAGATGGCCGAGATTGGCAGGCAGGCCAACTCGGCGATCTCCTGCCGCCCGTAGCCGTGGAAGAAATGCAGGATGAAGTAGCTGGCGCTCTTCGAAGATTCTTTTCGCCAAACAGCATAGCCGCAGATGCGGCGGAGATCATTTTGCCTCTGTAGCGGATCACCTGCGGGCGGTCCGGTGAGCGCGGACTCAAAGGAGTCAAACTCCGCGACGCTGACGAAATGCTGTGCTTCGCGCGAAGCACGTGCCAGGCCGGACAAATAAATATGGCGCAGTGAAGTGTACAGGTAGCCGTCCAGATTAGCGACATTGGCCAGATCGGGCTGGCTAAGCGTGAAGTAGAGACAGAGCTCCTGAACGATTTCTTCTGCCTTGCCCGAGTCCCCGCGAGTGAGAACCACGCCCCAATGCAGCAACTGGCTATACCGGCTCGCCAGCAACTGTTCAATCGAGACTGGGACGGCGGTGTCCTCACGCCGGTTTAGTTTGCGCTGCTCCATCTAGCCCTAAAGAGGACCAAGCCGGGCAAATCTACCCTGGCGCCGAACATTTATTTTTCTTGCGTCTTGGGCCAGCAATTATGCGGCCGAATCCGGGGTAAATTCAGCAATCGGACTGCTCTTCAAAGATAGCAATTTGTATCTGGGAGCCTGTCTTGACACCATCGTTGTTGGTTTCCCCGGTTTTCTTCTGCTCAGTAATCGCCGATCCACCTTCTGAAAAAGCCAGCAAGTCTTTCACCTGGCTCTTCTGGGCCGTTCTCATTGGGTGGTCTGTGCGCCTGATCGTAGTGGCAATAGTGTACAAAGGATTTCTCGATCCGGACGGGATCACTGGGAATTTGCTTACGAGATAGGGCGGGTCGCGCGTTCCATTGTTCTGGGGAAAGGATTTTCCAATCCTTACTGGGCGGACACTGGACCGACGGCGTTGCTCACACCGATTTATCCATATCTATTGGCCGGTGTCTTTGCTGCTTTCGGGTTTACACCAAAGCCTCTGCGATTGTGTTCCTGGCCGTCAATACTTTCTTCTCGGCGATTACTTCGGTTCCTATTTTTCTCATCGCGCGAAAATCCCTGGATTTGCGGACCGCAAAAGTCGCGGCGTGGGCCTGGGTCTTCTTTCCCTACGCCATCAATTTCTCTGCGGCGACGATGTGGTACCACTCCTTTGTCGCACTGCTGCTGGCCGTCATTTTTCTGGTGGTTCTCTCGCTCAGGTCTTCAGACCGCCTGACGGCATGGGCAGGTTTCGGGGTGCTTCTCGGTTTTGCGGCTTTAACCAACCCGGTGATGATCGGGATTGCCCCATTCATCGTGGCTGGCTTTGGGTCCAGTTGAATCGAAGACGTAAGCGCGCCTGGACGGCAGTCAGTGTTGGATTGATGGCGACCGTCGTGACGATTCTGCCCTGGCTGGTGCGCAATGAGCGGGTGCTTCATCATCCGGTGGTCTTTAAAGACGGCTTCTGGTTGGAAGTCTGCGTCGGCAATGTAAACAACACCCTGCACTGGTGGGATGGTGATGAGCATCCTTCGGGTAGCGCGCGGGAGAACGACTAGTACGAACGCCTGGGCGAGTCCAACTATATGGCGGCCAAGCACCGCCGGGCGATTACTTACATCGCGACTCATCCTGGGGCGTACGCGTTGCGCTCGCTGCGCCACGCGGTTTTTATGTGGACGGGATTCTGGAGCCTTGACCGTGACTATTTGCGGCAAGAACCGCTTGATCCTGAGAACATCGGTTTTCTCAGCCTGCTTTCACTGCTTTCGATCGCTGGCCTATATTGCATGTTTCGCGATGGCCGTGGCACGACGGCAATGCTCTATTGCCTGGTGCTGTTGTCGTTTCCCGTTCCCTATTATTTCAGCCATCTCGATCCTGGCTTCCGCCATCCGGTCGACCCTCTCCTGGTGATCCTGGCGTGCTATGCGGCCACTCGATTCCGGGTGCAAATCCGCGTGCGCCCTTACAGGAAAGAACCGATTGCAGAGCTCGCGTTGACCTAGCATGAATCTTTTGTCGAAGAAGAAATCTGTTCTGTCGGTTTTTGCGTTTGCGCTTATCTCCACAGCATCAGGCCAGACCACGACCAACTCGTGGCAGGGGTGGTTACCGATCAACGAGGAGATCCGGTTCCCGGAGCCACAGTCTTATTGATCGAGCCTGCGGGGGAAAATCCGAAGCCAGCGCTGACAGATCAGAGCGGATCCTTTGTCATCCCGGCGGCCGCGGGCATCTTCGACCTGGAGGTCAGCGCTCCCGAATTTGCCACCAGGACTGTCCACGGCGAGTTGGGCGGCAATCAACAGCTAAACCTGGGAAAACTGGTGCTAGCGATTCAAGGTACGACCGTGGAAGTACGAGTGAGTCTGACCAAGGAGGAAATAGCGGAAGAGGAAGTGAAGGTGGAGGAGGAACAGCGGATCCTGGGAGTGATACCGAACTTCCTGGTCACCTACGATCACGACCCTGTTCCGTTAAATGCCCGGCAAAAGTACGAACTTGCTTTTAAAACAATGATCGACCCGGAGACGATCGCCATGGACTTGGTCTCCTCAGGCGTCCAGCAGGGAACTGGCGGGCTGAAAGGCTACGGTACTGGCTCGCAGGGGTATGCAAAACGCTTCGCCGCCTCTTATGGAACGGGTTCCCTTGACACCATGCTCGGTAGTGCTGTGCTCCCATCGATCTTTAGGCAGGATCCCAGGTATTTCTATAAGGGAACTGGCACGGTCAGGCAACGGGCGTTGTATGCCATCAGCATGTCAGTTCTTTGCAAAGGCGATAACGGGCACTGGCAGTACAACTATTCGGGTCTTCTCGGTGGATTGGCGGCAGGCGGCATCGCAAACCTCTACTATCCCCCGGCAAACAGGAATGCTCTGGGAATGACCTTTGAGAATACTGCCATCGGCATAGGATCTTCGGCCGTATCGAACCTGCTTCAGGAATTTCTCATTAAGAGATTTACCCGCAAGCCAAAACAGTAGCGCTGCGCTAGTTGGGTTTTCTGCCACCGGTCGCCCAATAGCTGGGGTGCACGCTCGCGGGAAATAATGGCGCCGGCGGATCGTTGCTGAATTGGACGACAAAGGCGAACATCAGACTAATGAGGTCGCTGTTCTCGGTGCTGAAGTCGAAGCAAAGAACGCGGCCGGCAGAATTCGCAGGATCAGACTTTTTATGACTGCCGTTCGGAATGTCGCTCAGGGCACAGGCCTTGGCGGCATAGATCGTCTTACCGGCGGCGTGATCCGCAGCAGGTGTCGAGACCGAGCCGAGTGTGATCGCGGCCGGCCGTCCATCGATCAGGTACTGCGTAGTTTCGTGGCTTATCCTGGCTTCTCCGAATGGCTCGAGCTGGTGCATCAACTGCACACGAGTAAAGGGGCCAAGCGCGGACGCTTTGCGCAGCAATTCAGGGCAGGCACGCTCGATCTTGGACAGCACAAAAGAAGAGGGACCTGCCTTGGCAGCCGACTCAGCAACCAGAGTCGTTTCCGCACACTCGTTTGCAGTGGCCTTACCCCCTACGACCGGCAGATCTGTAACGGGTGCGAAGTGAGCTGGATAGAAGTAGGTGATGTTCAAAGCATCGTCATGAAAGCTTCTTGGCAGATTGGCCCGCTCTTGACCGGTGAGTTGGACCGGACTCGCTGCGCAAGCCAGTAACAGTAACGCAATAGAGGCTGGATGGGGCATGGTAAATTTTTGCTTCAACCTCACCCATAAAGAGGAGTGTCAAGCCGCAATCTACCCTCGAAGTTTCAACAATTCACTCGATCCCGTATTTCTCTGCCAGAAAGGCCTTCACTTTTGGAGGGACCGTCTGCGCGAGTTCCTGCCACGTGACCACGCTCATCCTGCACCGTAGTTCCGTGCTTGCCACCGCCGATAAGACTTCGAAACACGCCTCGACCAGGTCCTGACGGCGTTGGTCACACACGACAGCAAAGGATGCTCCGTGGTCATAAGCCGCCAGAGCGCCGCGAATCAATTGGCACGAGCGATATTTTCCATTCCGCGTGGGCAAGCGATCGACCTCAAACACGGATTCGAGATCGCGATAGCGATGCACCAAATCGCACCGTGCTGTTTGAAAGTCGCCTTCGGTCAACTTGGCTTCGAGCAGGAGACCGCCCAGCTTCAGATCCATTTCACTACGATCCTGGGCTCCGTTCTTCAACGGAATCCGTGCCCTCACGCCGAACTCTGGACGAATGCCGGAGGGGATTCCAAGGAGGGAACTGACCGCCTTGCGACGCAGCACTCCTGGATAGCAGAAGATGTTCATGAGCAAAGCGTCCGAGCTATTGGCACATTCCAGCTCGCCTCGGGTGCGGTCCGCTTTTCGGGGGAGGAAGCGCGAGCCAGTGTAGACCTTGGCTAGCCGTGCCTTCCAGGCTGGTTGTTGCAAAATCCGCCGATACGCGGCAGGGAGGAAGTTGCCATGTTCCCCAGCCTCGCTCTCGGCGTAGACAATGCTGGGCACCGCGCTGTAGCTCATCTCCGCCAGGAAAGCGGTTGCTCTCGCCGCATTCCGATGGCTGAGTTCACACCGTAGGGCGCTCGGGCCGACCGCCTGGGGAATTCGCCTCACGCTTTCAGTATAGGCGAAGAAAAACCGAACACACTCACTGTTCCCGCAGCACGTTCGCCGGATCCACACGGAGCGCCCGGCGCACCGGGCCGGCGACCGAGAGCGCGCCGGTCATCAGAATCGTGAGGGCAACCGCTATCAGCACGATGGGGTCCTGCGCCGTCGCCTGGAAGACGATCGCCGACAGGACCTTGCTCGCGGCGATGCCGAGCAGGATCCCCGCGACTGAGCCGGTGAAAAGCAGGATCAACATGCGACCGAGCGCAACCGACAAGATTTCCCTGGCCTGTGCGCCCAGCGCGACGCGAATGCTCAGCTCCCTCAGCCGTTTGCTGACCGTATAGGAAGCAAGGCCGAACGTCCCTGTAATCGAGAGCAGGAGTCCGAATGCGCCAAAAAGGCCGAGAGAGACCGTGGCCACCTGGGAGGGAAACAAGGTGAGCGCCAGCGAACTGGTCCAGTCCGTCGATTGCCGGATGGGAATGCCGGGGTCCATTTCTTGAATCACTTTGCGCACCGTAGCAGCCATATCGGTGGTTGCCACTCCAGTGGGGTCAGCCTGGATGCGGACGATGAGTTGTGTGGTGGGTGTTGGCCGCTGCAGGATGGGGAAGAACGCTGCTTCCTGCGGATCTTCAGCGAGCAGAAAATATTTTCCCGTCGGCACTATGCCCACAATCTGGATCGACTTGCCAGAACCGTCTTTGAAATAGCGGCCGACCACCTGGTCAGAGTGAAACAGGCTGCGGGCGAACTGCTGATTCACAATCGCCACCGGCGGCGTGTTCGCCTTGTCGGCAAAGCTGAAGTCGCGTCCCGCGAGCAAGGGGGTCTGCGCGGCGTTGAAATATCCAGGAGAGACGTCGAAGAAAAAGGTATCAAACGCTTTGTTCGAGTCTTTGAAGTCGGAGGTTTGCTGCGTGAAGACAGGAATGTCGGCGGTGTCCGCCAGGGGCGTGGTGTTTGCATAGGCGGCGGCTTCCACTCCCGGTAGCTGCGTCACCTTTTCCAGCAGCTGCCGCTGAACGTGTGCCGCAGCGTCTCCCGAATAACCTGCCTCGCTTACATCGAATTTCGTCAGCGTAGCGTTGCTGGGATTGAACCCCTTGTCCACGGTGAGCGATCGGATCATGCCGCGCATGGAGACAAAAGCAGCCGTGACGGTGACGCAACAGAGCGCAATCTGTGCCGCCAACAGAACGTCGCGAAGGGCCCAGCGGCGGCCTGCGCCGGTTTGGCTTGCGGTGCCCTTGATCGCATCATTTGGATCTGCCTGGAAGATCTGACGTAGCGGCATCAACCCAAACAGCACGCAGGCCAGCAGCGAAACCAGGAATGCGACGAGGATGAGCGAAGGCTTCGGCGTGACCAGGAACTTCATGGGATAGTCGGTGGGAGGATGCCAGCGCCCGAGTGCATTGAGCGCCGTCCATGCGAGGGCGCAGGCAAATGCGCCTCCGAGTATCGAAACCACAAAGGCTTCCATAAGAACCTGGCGGAGGATGCGCCAGCGGCTCGACCCGACCGCCATGCGGATGGCAATCTCACGGGTGCGGTCCGCGGTTCGTGCAGCGAACAGGCCGCCAAGGTTGGCGCAGGCTGCGAGCAGCACAATACCGGCCAGCAACAATATGCCGCCGAGGAAACGGCGGATGGCACCGCCGGCAAAGTCGCCGATCATCCCTGGGCGAGCCAAGCGAAATGCCAGACCATCTTCTTCCTTCGGGTGTTGCCGGGTAATGCCCGCAGCAATGGTGTTTAGCTCCGCCTGCACCTGCCTCTTGCTGATGCCGTCCTTGACGCGTGCGATGGCGAATACTCTTTCCTTCTCGCTGCGCGACTCAAGCCAGTTGACTCCGTCGAGCGATGCCTCGTTGGCCATGGGAACGAAGACTTGCGGCTGCATGAATCTTTCTGTCCCGTAGAAGCCTTCCGGTGTCACGCCCACGATGGTGTAGGGGTGCTTGTTGATGCGGATAACCTTGCCCACGATGTTGGGATCGGAGCCAAAGGTATCCCTCCAGGCCGGCCAGGTGATCACGGCTACTTCCGCGGCACCGGGATGGTCGTCATCCGTGCGTCGCAACAGCCGCCCCAGAAATGGCTTCACGCCCATGACCTCGAAAAATTGTCCGCTGACCTCGTCCCCCCATGCGGGCCGCGTAGCGCCGTTCACTTCCACCCCGAAAAGGTCAAACATGTATGCAGCGACGCCGGAGAAAACCGTGTTGTCCTGGCGCACGTCACGCACTTCCGGGTAGGAGTAAATTGGATACCCCTGCTCGTGGTTCGCAAACGTGACTAAGCGGTCGGCACGAGGCGCATCCAGAGGCTGCAGGATCAGTGCCTGGACTACCCCCAACACGATGACGTTGGCCGCTATACCCAATCCCAGGATGAACACAGCGGTGATAGCAAAGCCAGGGGAACGGCGCATCTGGCGGAGAGCAAATCGCAGGTCCTGCAGCAGAGTGTTCATGGGTTCACCTTGTGGCACGGTGGAGAGCAATTCATCCGCCAGCATGGCAGAGTTCGCAACTGCATGAAAAGAGGGAAGTCCCGAGTTTTCCTGGCCGAACGCCGGTGTCCGGTTTGTTGCTGCGGTGTCCATTCCTGAACACGAGCAGCTTATGCCCCATCATTATTTCTGCTTGGACCCCGGCTGTCATTGTGCCGGAAAGTAGAGTCATGCAAAGCAAAACGGTCTTCTTCCTGGGACTTTTACTTGCGGCGAGCGGCGTGGTCTCGCCGGCAATTGCGCTTGCGGGCGGCATCGCGTTCGGTTTTACCATGGAGCATCCGTTTCGCGTGGAAAGCCATTCACTGGCCAAGCTGCTGCTGCAGGTTTCCGTGGTCGCTTTGGGGTTCGGCATGAACCTGAAGCAGGTGATGCACGCGGGCCGCTCGGGATTCCTGTACACGGCCATCAGCATCAGCTGCGCTATGTCGTTGGGCCTGTTGTTTGGCGCGCTGCTCAAGGTGGCGGGAAAATCATCCTTCCTTATTTGCGCGGGGACTGCGATCTGCGGTGGAAGTGCGATCGCCGCGATTTCTCCCATTACCGGCGCGGATGAAGAAGAAATCAGCGTGTCCATGGGAACGATTTTCGTGCTCAATTCGATCGCCCTGCTTATCTTCCCGGCGATTGGCCATTTTTTTCACTTGAGCCAAAATCAATTCGGGCTGTGGTCCGCGCTTGCGATTCACGACACCAGTTCTGTGGTCGGAGCTGCGGCCAAGTATGGTAATCAGGCATTGGCGGTCGGTACTACGGTAAAACTTGCCCGGGCGCTTTGGATCGTGCCCGTGTCTTTGCTTGCGGCTGCCTTTATGGGGAGGACAGGACACGAGCAAAAGCAAGCCAAGGTTAAGGTTCCGTGGTTTATCTTTTTGTTCTGTCTGGCGGCGGCGGTTGCTACTTATTTGCCGAGGTTTGCGGCTCAGTATGGAACCCTGAGCCATCTCGGCAAAGCAGGCCTGACCGCGACATTGTTTCTGATCGGAACCAGCCTTTCGAAGAAGACTTTGCAGCAGGTTGGTTTGCGGCCCTTCGTGCAAGGCGTTTCTCTGTGGATCATTGTTGCCGGTGTGTCCCTCGGGGCGATCTATTTCAATTACATATCGATATAGGTAGGGGCTTTTACCCGCGTGAGGCCGGGTCATTCATCAATCAAGCCCCGAAGGGGCCGCGGACCTTCAACCTGTCCAGAACCAAACGACCGTAGTTTGGGGTCAGGATTAAACTCTCGGGGCCGCTGTGCGTCCGGTTGCGCGTGGAGCTAGTTGCTCGGCGCGCTCTAGAACAAACCGATGAAACGATCGTGTCAAGCCAGCTGGTTCTGGGCCGGCCACCGTGGCCAATGAAAACATGCGCGCCAGGTCCAGCCCGCGGACTCTGGCCAGCTTCAGGGTTCCCAGTGCTAGCTGGTTGCGCACGGCCCAGCGTGATACAAAGGCGATCCCCAATCCGGCTTCTACTGCGCTCAGCAGACCTTCGGTCGAATCGAAGGTCATCACCAGTTGCAGTTTCTTCAGGTCCAGTCCGGCCTTCTCGAAGGCCTGTTCGACAATCCTTCGCGAGCCGGACCCCAACTCCCGCGTCACCAGCTTCGTTTGCTGCAATTCTTTGACGTCGATCTCTTCATCCGCCCATTCATGCCCCGCGGGCACCACGCAGACCATGTGATCCTGCATGAAGGGCTCCAGATGTACGTCTCTGCGCATCGCCGGGCCCTCGACCAGACAGAGTTGCACCTTGTGCTCCACCAGTGCTTCGAGAATGGTCTGCGTGTTCCCGCCGAGCACGCTGATTTCCACCTTGGGGTTTTCCTGCAAGTATCCCGCAATCAGCTTGGGCAACAAGTACTGCCCGATGGTCTGGGAAGCTCCCACCGCAAGCCGTCCGGCGCTGCCGCCAGCCGTGGCTGCGACCGCTTCTCGAGCCTCTTCGGCAAGCGCGGCCAGTTTTTCGGCGAAGGGCAGCAATGCGGCGCCGGCCGGAGTCAGCGAGACACGGCCACCGGCTCGGTCGAACAGCGGCACATCCAACTCCGACTCGAGAGCCTTGATCTGTTGCGTCACGGCCGACTGAGTCAGCAGCAACTCCTCCGCGGCCATGCGGAAGTTGAGACGGTGAGCAACGGCGCGAAAAACCCGCAGACGGAAGTTCTCCATGACAAGGCTATTATTGCTGCAAGGGAGCAAGATCATGAAAGATCTGTTACTTGTGGGCGCAACCGGCCTGGTAGGTCAATCCGTTTTGCGCCAGGCGCTGGCCGACAGCAGGGTGGGAAAGCTGGTCGCCGTGACGCGGAAACCTTTGCCGCCGCACCCTCGTCTTGAGAATCCCCTGGTCGACTTCGACGCCCTGCCCGAAGACGCGCCCTGGTGGAAGGTGGATGGGGGCATCTGCACCCTGGGCACCACCATGCGGGAGGCGGGATCGCATGTAGCTTTTCGTAAAGTCGATATTGACTATCCCCTGGTCGTGGCCAAATTACTGTACGATCACGGCGCGCAGAGCTTTGCCCTGAACTCCTCCATTGGGGCAAACCCCAAAGCGCGCGCCTTTTACCGGCGCGTGAAAGGCGAGGTGGAACAGAGGCTCATCGCGGGAGGATTCGCATCCCTGACCCTGGTTCGGCCTTCCGGCATCCTGGGGCCGCGCACGCCCAATCGCGCCTGGGAAGCGCGGACCATCCGGATGTTCCATACTCTACGGCCCGTGCTGCCTCGCCACTATCGCGTGGTCCCTGCCGATAAGATTGCCAAAGCGCTGCTCGAAGCTGCCATCAAGGCGCCGCCCGGCGTGCACATCGTGGAGTCTGAGCGTCTTTAAATTTCAGATAAAAAGGGCAGCCTTGGCGCCAGGGCAAAATTCAGCTGGACCAGAATGATGAAGCCAATGCTCAGGTAGGTGTTGAACAGGCACAACAGCGCTCCGAATGCATACAAGGCTTGCGCCACCACGATTCTGCGTTCCACTGCACACTGCCGGTCGTGGGTAATCTCTTCCTGCAGCAGCCCCGCCCGGGTGGCATATCGCCAGCTGGCAAACAACACCAGGCCAAGCAGAAAAATATTGGCCCAGTAGGCCAGCAGAACGCTGCGATAGGCAATGTATTCCGCCAGCAAGCGAGTGGAAAAGGGCATGAGGGACACCGCGAACAGAAAAGCCAGGTGAATCCACGAGAGATGCCGATCGCTGCGGGTGAACGCATTCAACTGCGCTTGCTGGCCATTCCAGAAGATGCCCAGGGTGATGAAGCTCAGCACGTAGCTGATGAGCTCGGGTTTGGCGGCGGCTAGTGTGTGCCACAGTTGTCCCTGGCTGTGGATCGCTTCGCTGGCGGGCACATGGAGATCGAGAACCAGCAGCGTCATCGCCACGGCAAAGATGCCGTCACTCAGCGCTGCCAAACGCTCCAGGCTTTGCCCTGTAATCTGGTTATAAGACGTAGGCATGTGGTTGATTATCCAACATCATTCAGGAGTGTTTCGATGGACAACGAATTATGGACAGCAGTCGACCAATACACCACAGACCGGCTGCTGCCCCGGGATCCCGCGCTGGATGCGGCGCTCAAAGCAAGCGAGGCAGCGGGGCTGCCTTCGATCAGCGTATCGCCAAGCCAGGGCAAAATGCTTATGCTGCTGGCCCAACTGGCGGGCGCCTCGCGGATCCTGGAGATAGGAACCCTGGGCGGATACAGCAGCATCTGGCTGGCACGGGCGCTCAAGCCTGGTGGCCGCTTGATCACGCTTGAGGCAAACCCCAAACACGCCGAAGTGGCTCGCGGCAATATCGCCAACGCGGGGTTTGCTTCGGTGGTTGAGGTGCGCCTGGGTGATGCGCGCGCCGGTATCCAGAAACTCGTCGCCGAGGGGGCCGGTCCGTTCGACCTGATCTTCGTCGATGCCGACAAGTCGGGCATTCCTCACTACCTGGAGTGGTCGCTCAAGTTGTCCCATCGCGGAACATTGATCATTGTCGACAACGTTATCCGCGACGGAGCGTTGATCGATGACAAAAACGACGACCCCAACGTAAAAGGAGTGCGGCGGTTGCATGAGATGCTGGCCACCGAGCCGCGGCTCAGCGCTACCACCATCCAGACCGTGGGCAGCAAGGGGTACGATGGGTTCACCCTGGCGCTAGTTACAATGGACGTCACTTAGGAGGAAGCTTTGGAGAGGCGAGATTTTGTCACATCGGCGATTGCTATGGCGGGAGTCGCATTGAGCGGAGGGGAGGGAAGAGCGATGGCACAGGCAACGCAGGAGTTCTATCTGCTGCGGAAGTACTCCTTGCGCAACGGAAGCCAGTTGGCGCTGACCCAAAGCTACTTCGAACATGCTCTCATTCCGGCATTGAATCGCATGTCGATCACCCCGGTGGGTGCGTTCAAACTGGATATTGGGCCGGAGACGCCGACCTATTATCTGTTGATTCCTGCAACGTCCGTCGAAACATTGGCCACGCTGGACATGCGGCTGGCGCAAAACGCGGAATTCGTCAAAGCGTCGACCGCGTTCTGGGAAGCGCCGGCTGCCACGCCGGCGTTTGAGCGGGTGGAGAGTTCGCTCCTGTCCGCCTTTGCCGGTTGGCCCAAACTGGTTGCGCCGAAAGCAGAAAAGCGAATTTTTCAGTTGAGGACCTACGAGAGCAGCGGCCATGCGGCGCACATCCGGAAGGTGCAGATGTTCAACCAGGCCGAGATCGGAATTTTTACCCGTACGGGATTGGCGCCGGTGTTCTTCGGAGATGTCCTGGTCGGGCACCGCACGCCTAGCTTGACCTACATGTTGACGTTTGAGGACGTGGCTGACCTGAATAAGAAGTGGGGGGTGTTTGGATCTGATCCGGCGTGGAAGGACCTTTCGCACCGGCCGGGCAATACCGATGCGGAGATCGTTAGCAATATTTCGAATCTGTATTTGAGCCCGCTGAGTTTTTCGCAGATTTAGTGCAGGACGCGCTATGGGCTCAAGAATCAGTCCCGGAGGGACGGTTGAATCTTGTTGAATCTAGCCCAGGACGTAAGTCCTGGGTAAAATTTAAATGGGCGAACTAGTCCCGCAGGGACGGCTGAAAATGGGCCTCGACTCATTCCTGATAATCTTCAGCCGTCCCTTCGGGACTGAATCGTTTTGGGTTGTATACCCAGGACTCGCGTCCTGGGCTAAGTTCAGCCGTCCCTTCGGGACTGAGCTTGGACTTCTGAAGTGCTTAACCTTTAAAAGAACCCCCTGGGGGAGCATGTCGTTTCTCCCCCAGGGGGCTCTCAAAACACCTTACATGCCGTTAGAGCCAGAGGCGCTCTCGGGGTGAACGACGCGGAAGCTGGTGCCGCCGTTTGCCCACACCGTTACTAGCATGTCTTTGCCTGCAGGCAGCGCCTTGACTTCGTTGCGGAATTGCTCCGCTGAGGTCACCGGCTTGCGGTTGAGTTCCAGGATTACGTCGCCACCCGATAACCCGGCGTCTTCCGCGGGGCTGCCCGGCTGTACCTGCGCGACTGCCACGCCTTGCACGTCAGAGCCGAGGTTCAGCTGCTGGCGCACATCGGGAGTAAGGTCGGAGATCGCGATGCCCAGCCTGGCGTGACCGGCTTCATCCTTGGCTGCTGTCGCAACTTCCGTGTTCTTGTGGTACTCACCCACGGTCAGGTCAACCTTCTCAGGATGGCCATTGCGCATGACGTCCAGTTGGATTTTGGATCCAGGTGCATCTTCGCTCACGATCACTTGCAGATCGCTTCCTGTCTCCACTTGCCGTCCGTCGACTGCAGTCACCACATCGCCTTCCTTCAAGCCTGCGCGGCCTGCGGGAGAGTCAGGGGTTACGGAGGCAATCAAGGCTCCGCTGTTGCCAGGCAGGTTGAAGAACTTCGCGTTGTCAGGAGTGACATCGTTCAAGCCGACTCCCAGGTATCCATGATGAACCACGCCATTCTTGATCAGAGACTCCACCACCGGGTGGACTGTCTGCGTCGGAATTGCAAAGCCGGCGCCAGAGAATGATCCGGTGTTCGAAATCAGGAAGGTGTTGATGCCGATCAGTTCGCCGTGGGCATTCACCAGCGGACCACCCGAGTTGCCGGGGTTGATCGCAGCGTCGGTCTGAATAAAGCCACCCGGCTTGCGAGCATCATCGGAGTACGGATTCGGCCGGTCGACTGCGCTCACGATCCCGCGCGTGATGGAGAAGCGGAAATAGCCGAAAGGATTGCCGATCGCCAACACAGACTGCCCAGGGACCAGCTTGGTCGAGTCACCCCAGGCAATGGTCGGCAGGTCCTTCGCGTCGATCTTGACCACAGCGAGATCTGTAAGCTTGTCGGTGCCAATTACCTTGGCGGGGAAGGTCCTGCGGTCATGCAGCGTGACGCGCACTTGCATCGCGCCGTCGACCACGTGGTTGTTGGTGATGATGTATCCGTCCGGGGAGATGATCACACCGCTGCCGATGCCGTGCTCAATCTGCCGTTGGCCCTGTCCCATGCCCGGGCCGCCGTGACCGAACTGCCGCCCACCTGGTCCGCCAGGTCCGAAGAACTGGGAGAAGGGATTGTCGCCATCACTCTGACCTTGATCCTCACCCTGGGCTTCCTGCGCTTCTTCATGGGCGCGGGAAGTGACCGCGATGTTGACCACCGCAGGTGTCACGTGCGAAGCGACCGCTTCAGTTGCCTGGTCGAGCGCCAGCAGAGGATCGATGCTCGAGTTGTTGATGGGCGGGATGACGTTCTCGGGGGCAACCGCGGCATGCACATGGTTGTGCCCGAAGATGAGTGCTCCGGAGAACAGGACGAGCGCGCCGGCTGCCATAGGGACAGCGAAGCGCTTACCGTTAGCTCTTAATAAATTAGTTTCTTTGTTCACGACGATTCCTCTTTCAGGGTGAAGTTTTTTAAATCTGGAAAGCTATCCAGCTATCAGGTGTGGGCAGGGTTTGGAGCAACTCGCCATGAGAGGCCTGCGATTTCTGCGGGACTTCCACGGTAAAGAGAACCAGGGTCATACCTCCGCCGTCCTGGTCCTCGGTCAATTGGACGAACTGGAGACGCCGGGAAGTACGAACCGGCTGCGCGGTATGCGGTTTGGGCAGGACGTTCGCGCGTACGCCTGTCTGGCTCACCGCAGGGTGGAATACTGCTTCCTGATAGTGGGCCTGAGATAGATCGGGATGAATTCGCTCAATAGGGGCCGAAGAAACAGCTGCGGCCACCGGCTCATTGGCGGAAAAGCTAACCAGTCCAGGGCAACGTTGCAGAACCACCGCTCCGGAGAGAGAAGCCACCAGGCCGGCCGCGACCAGGCCGCCGGAAAACACTGGGCCCAGGTTGCGCCGGCGGTGCAGGATATTCTCGACCCGGCCAGCCAGCTCTGAATGCCGCTGCCAGAAGCCCGGCGCCAAAGAGGTGACGTGGCGGAGCAGCTTGTTCTCCGCGAGTTTGGTCAGGCAAGTTGCATAGGCACGTGGATTACCGGCCGCATCCAACACGGCGTCATCGCAGGCTTGTTCACGTTCCCGGCAAAGATGGCGCTCCGCCCAGGCCAGGGCCGGATTCAGCGGAGAAATAGCGCGTAACAGTTTCTGCAACAAATTCGTCCAGTCGTCTCCCCGCTCGAGATGCGCCATTTCATGCTGGATGATCTGCTTCATGTCGTTCGGCGCCAACTCATTCCACAGCGCGCGAGGTACAACGATGGCGGGATGGAAAAAGCCGATCACGCTGGGCGCATCGACAGCATCGGACAGGCGGATCTCGACCGGACGCTTGCCCCTGCGCATGACCACTGGCTGGATCTCTTCATTCAGTGCATGGAAGGCTACAGGAACCGATGTGCGTTGCAGCGCTCCCATCTGTCGGCTGCTTAAGAACAGGCGCCCCAGGGAAAACAGGGAAGCGAACGCCCAGACCACTTCCAGGGCTAAAGCCCAGGCAACGTTCAGATGGAGCGAATAGGTTTGCGGGGCGGGGGAAGTGATCCCCGAACCAGCACCGAAGAACCCGCGGGCAAGCGCAAAGCCGGGCAACAAAGCCACCAGCAGGAAAACGATCATCCACAGGGTGAAGCGGGTAGAGGCGCGCAATCCGGAAGCCAGCCTGAGCGCGACCCAGGCTACAGCAGTCAACAACAACCCCTGCCAGATGCTGGCTATCAGCAGTTCAGCAGGACCGGTCGAAATGAGGTGCCCCGACAAAATCGCTTCCATGGGATTATTTACTCCGCCTGGTCAATCGCATCCTTTAGACGTTGCAACTCTTCTGGTGTAACCTCGCCGTCCCCCAGCAGGGATAACATCAGCTTTTCCCGTGAGTTACCAAAGAAACGGCTCAATACCAGCCGCACCTCGGAACTGCCGGCTTCTGCTTCCGCGACCACCGGAACGTAGTAGAAAGCACGGCCTTCTTTCCGATGTTGGACGTACCCCTTTTGCTCCAAAATTCTTATGGTGGTGAGCACGGAGTTATACGCCAGGGCATTCTTTTTGGGCAAAGCGCCGGCGATTTCGTTCACCGTCGATTCTCCTCGCGCCCAGAGGATCTTCATCAGTCTCAATTCCGCTTCGGTGAGCGTGGGCGATTTTTTAGGTGGCATAGCAATGTCCCGAAATAAAGGCTATCGCGGGGCCGTATAAATGTCAACTAATAAATTAATACTTGCTCGACGGTTACTATGCTGCATGTGGAGGTTACGTTGACCGCGCCCACCGACCTGCGAACCCGCTCAAGGCCACCCATCGACGTAATCACCAGCCCCTTCGCCCGCTTCGCGAAAATGGAAGCTGCGGGCGGCATCCTGCTCTTGCTGGCCACCGCTGCAGCGTTGATCTGGGCCAACTCGCGCTGGGAGCACAGCTATCACCAGATCTGGTACACCCAGGCCACGATCACGCTGGGCCAGGTCTCACTTTCCGAGAGCCGCCATGAGTGGGTCAATGACGGCCTGATGTCGATCTTCTTCTTCCTGGTTGGTCTGGAAATCAAACGCGAAGTGCTCATTGGTGAGCTTTCCACTTTCAAGCAGGCTGCCTTTCCCTTCATGGCGGCGATCGGGGGGTCAGTTGTTCCTGCGCTGATTTATAGCGCCATTAATAAAGGAGGCACCGGGGCGAATGGTTGGGGTATTCCGATGGCGACGGATATCGCCTTTGCGTTAGGTGTGCTGGCCCTGCTGGGGAGCCGGGTGCCTCCAGGGCTGAAGGTCTTCGTCGCCGCGCTGGCGATTGTCGACGACATCTTTGGCGTGCTGGTCATCGCGCTTTTCTATACGCAACATATTTCGCTGATCGCGCTGGGCCTGGCGTTTGTAGGCGTCGCTGTTTCTTTTGGCGCCAATTGGCTAGGCGTTCGCAATCCTGTGATTTATGCGTTGATAGGAGTAGGCGTGTGGGCCGCGGTGCTCAACTCGGGGGTGCACGCGACCATTGCCGGGATATTGCTGGCGTTCACCATTCCCGCGCGGAGTTCCATTGACAAGGCAGAGTTTCTTCGCGAGAGCCGCGGCCTGCTCGACCAGTTTGAGCAGAATGATCCCAACTCCTACCAGGCCCACCATGCTATTCATACGCTGGAACAGAAATGCGAAATGATCGAGTCTCCGCTGCATCGCATCGAGCACGCTTTGCAACCCTGGGTTGCTTTTGTGATTATGCCGATCTTCGCTTTTGCGAATGCCGGGGTTCATATTCTTGGCAAGACGAGCGCCGCGCTGGTTCACCCTATTTCGCTGGGGGTGCTGCTGGGATTGTTGCTGGGCAAGCCGATCGGGATTACCTTATTCGCGCGACTGGCATCGGTCGTGGGTCTTGGGTCGCGGCCCACGGCGGTCACGTGGAGTCAGATTTTTGGCGCGAGTTGGCTTTGCGGGATTGGATTTACCATGTCGCTGTTTATCGCCGGGCTTGCCCTGGGTGACGGGGATTTACTCGATATGTCGAAGATTGGGACTTTGGCGGCGTCTATTGCAGCCGGGTGTATCGGCAGCATCTTTCTGCTCAAAAGCGCCAAGACGGCGCCTGAGGGTGTGGCGTAAAAAGGGATCAGGCCGGATTCGTGGGTTGAGTCCAACGGTTGCCGGGCAAGGTCGGTGGTATCCCACATCTCGCGAAAGACGAGCGAGATATGGGGCACCCGGCATTTTTCCTGAGTTGGCGGCCGGCCCCTGTGCAGAAACGGTTTCACGGGTGAAAATAGATGCCGTGAGCATTCTTCATCAGGACCGCCTCTTTCCCGCCGAAGCTACCACTCGATCCATTGCCCGCAGATTGTACGAAACTGTCCGCGACCTTCCCATCATTAGTCCGCATGGGCACACGGATGCGCGTTGGTTTGCCGAGAACCAGCCGTTCCCAGATCCCACCAGCCTGTTCATCGTTCCCGATCACTATGTGTTTCGCATGCTCTATAGCCAGGGCGTCGCCATGGAAGATCTGGGCATCGGCAAGAAGGAACTGACCACCGACGAAGCTCGCAAGATATGGATGCGCTTCGCGGAGAACTACTACCTGTTTCGCGGCACGCCCACGCGGATGTGGTTGGACTACGCTTTTGAAAAACAGTTTGGTCTCGAAGAGCGTCTGAGCGCGAGCAATGCCAACGCCTATTACGACACCATCAGCGCCAAGCTGGCCACTCCGGCCTTTCGGCCGCGCGCACTCTACGAGCAATTCAATATGGAGGCGCTGGCGACCACCAACCCTCCACTCGATCCTTTGAACTACCACGAAGCGATCCGCGACTCCGGATGGAAAGCGCGTATCGTGCCGACGTTTCGTCCCGATTCGGTGGTCGACCCGGAATTCGACGGCTTCCAGCAGAATGTGCAGCGGCTGGGAGAAATGCACGGTGAGGATTGCAGCAGTTGGAAGGGTTATCTGCTGGCGCTGCGCCACGCGCGTGACCGGTTCAAGAAACTTGGTTGCACCGCCACCGATCACGGTCACCCTACCGCGCAGACCGCGGACCTTTCGCCGAGCGCTGCCTCCGCTCTCTTCGACCGGGTCATCGCGGGCAAGGCCGATGCAGCTGAGCAGGAACTCTTCCGCGCCCAAATGCTGACGGAAATGGCACGCATGAGCGTCGAAGATGGTTTGGTGATGCAACTGCATCCGGGCAGCCGGCGTAATCACAATCGTGAAATCTTTAAGAAATTCGGCCGCGACGTCGGCGCAGATATTCCTATGCCAACCGACTACGTGCGCGCGTTGCAACCGCTCCTCGACCGCTTTGGCAACAATGCCGCGCTGACCCTCATCCTCTTCACCCTGGATGAATCCGCCTACGGGCGCGAACTGGCGCCGCTGGCGGGCCATTATCCTTGTCTCCGTCTCGGTCCACCGTGGTGGTTCTTCGATAGCCCGGAGGGCATGATGCGGTTCCGCGAGCTGACCACCGAAACCGCAGGTTTCTACAACACCGTAGGATTCAACGACGACACGCGCGCCTTCCTCTCGATACCCGCGCGCCACGACGTGGCTCGCCGCATAGATTGCGCTTACCTGGCAAGACTGGTGGCGGAACAACAACTGGACGAGGACGAGGCGGTCGAAGTGGCTCACGCTTTGGCTTACGATCTGGCCCGCAAGGCATACCGGCTATGAGCCTCTATTGCCGCGAGGGTGGCCCGGACGTTGAGCTGTCACCCGCGTTCCTCCGCGATGCGCTTTACCGGGTGCTGGACCAACTGGGGCCGAAACGCAAGGTACTGGCTGTTCCTCCGGATGCCAGCCGCTTTCATTCCCAGGCTGGCCCGTTGACCCATTACGCGTACGAATACTACGGAGACCGACTGGGCTGCGTTCTGCCTGCGCTGGGAACGCACAATGCGATGACTCCAGCATCGCTCACGCGCATGTTTGGCGATATTCCCCACTCGCTCTTCGCCGTGCACAACTGGCGAACCGACGTGGTCACCCTGGGCGAACTGCCCGCCAGCTTCATCCAGGAGCAATCCGGCGGCCTGCTCGATTACACCTGGCCGGCGCAGGTGAACCGCATGATTCCGCAGGGAGGCTTTGACCTGGTGCTCTCCATCGGCCAGGTCGTGCCCCATGAGGTGATCGGCATGGCCAACTACAACAAGAACATCCTGGTCGGGACTGCCGGACCGATGAGCATAAACCGCAGCCATTACCTGGGCGCCGTGGTGGGCATGGAGCGCATCATGGGCCGGGCGGATAACCCGGTAAGACGCGTCCTGAACCGGGCCAGCGATGAATTTCTCAGGAATATTCCCATCATTTATGTGTTGACCGTAGTGGGCACCAACCCGGCAGGCGAGCTGGTCGTGCGCGGCCTCTTTGTCGGGGACGATCCGGAGTGCTTCTGGCTGGCCGCCGAACTCAGTGTTCAGGTGAACGTCCAGCTCCTCGATAAGCCCATCCACAAGGCGGTGGTTTACCTCGATCCCGAGGAGTTCCACAGCACCTGGCTGGGCAACAAGGCCATCTACCGCACCCGCATGGCCCTGGCCGATGGAGCGGAGCTGATTGTGCTCGCCCCCGGGGTGAAGCAATTTGGAGAAGACCCCACGATCGACCGCATGATTCGCCGATTCGGCTACTACGGCACGCCGGCGACGCTCGAAAAGGTGAAAAAGAACCCGGACCTGGCGGCCGAGCTCAGCACCGCCGCCCATTTGATCCACAGCTCTTCGGAAGGCCGGTTCCACATTACGTATTGCCCCGGTGGCCTCAGCCGGGAAGAGACAGAAGGCGTAGGATTCGGGTATGCCGATCTGGCTAGCACCATCGCGCGATACAACCCGGCCAAACTGCACGATGGCTTTAACACCGTCGATGGTGAAGAAATATTCTTCATTTCCCATCCTGCTCTGGGCTTGTGGGCTTGCCGAGACAGGTTCGCGGCGGTTTAGGTACCTGCCGGGGCGAAATTCCGCATCGAACAGAGAAGCTGCCCAATAGAAGTAGTACGGAAGGTACCTATGGAATTCCACGTTTCCCGCGAAGCGCGTGACCGTTATGAGTTTGACCAGACACTTTTTGCTTTCAGCGGCAATGTAGTTTTCGCCAATTTAGGCGCCAGCCGCGAATTTGCCTTCCGCATGAACAAGCTGCGGAATGCGGAAAAAGATCCTGCGCAGGCGATCAACCCCGGCGCGCTTTACGCCATGGGTTTGATTGACGAAATGGGCCACGCGCTGGTGGACTACTACCGCCGGCGCATCGATCCGAAGGCCATGGCGGACGCGCTGGGGTGGTTTGATGGGCGGATCGGCCAGGAGGAACTGGATAAGACCATTCTGGCCTTTGTGGAGCAGTTTCCCACAGCAGGGGTCTACCGGGGGGAACAGACGCCCGTGGAGTGGCTTGCGGGCCAAACTGACGGCATCTCCCATCGCGCAGTGGCCTTCGAAGAGATGATTCTGCTGTGGCTGGCCAACGCCAACCCCGCATTCAAACCCTTTTCTGAATTGTTCACAGATCAGTCCCTCGCGGCTGTGACCCGCTATCAACAGATCACCAGTGGGTTGCGTGACTTCTTCAGCACGCGGCCGCCGCTGGGGCGTAAGAACCAGAACCTGATCGACATGTTGCGGGCTCCAGCCCTGGCTTCTCCGGATTCACTCAGCGGCCAGATCGCCTTCATTGTCGAGCACTGGGAGGAATTCATTGGCGACTCCCTCAAGCGTCTGCTGGTGGCCATCGATGTGCTGAAGGAAGAAGAAGTCGCCATCTGGATGCGCTTCCATCCCTCCGATGTGAATACCGGACGGAGGCGGAATCTGCCGTGGGATTCCCCGGACAAACGGGGAGAAGTGCCGTCGTACACCGAGGCAACTCAGGAAACCGAGCGTTTTAGCCCGGACCAGGAGTGGATGCCGACCACCGTGCTCATTGCCAAGAGCACTTACGTGTGGCTCGAACAGCTTTCTCGCCAGTACGGTCGTCATATCCATCGCCTGGATCAGATTCCCGACGAGGAGCTGCGCCGCCTGGCAGCGAATGGGATCAATTCTCTGTGGCTGATCGGGGTGTGGGAGCGAAGCTCAGCGTCGCAAACCATCAAACAATTGTGCGGCAACCAGGACGCAGTTGCGTCTGCTTATTCGCTCTACGACTACAGCATTGCGCATGATCTGGGCGGGGAACCGGCCTATGGCAATCTACGCGACCGTGCTTTTGCCCACGGTGTTCGCCTGGCCAGCGATATGGTCCCCAACCACATGGGCATCGATTCCAGCTGGGTGATCGAGCATCCTGAGTGGTTTATGTCGCGGCCGGACAGCCCCTATCCTTCTTATCGCTTTGATGGGCCGGATCTTTCCCGCGATGGAAGGGTAGAGATCAAGATTGACGACCACTACTATGAACAGTCGGACGCGGCTGTGGTTTTCCGCCGCCGCGACAAGTGGACCGGGGACACCCGCTACGTTTACCACGGCAACGATGGCACCAGCTTTCCCTGGAACGACACAGCCCAGCTCGACTACCTGAACCCAGCTACCCGGGAACAGGTGATCCAGACCATCCTGCACGTGGCCCGTCTGTTTCCCATCATCCGTTTTGACGCTGCGATGACCCTTGCCAAGCGCCACTTTCAGCGCCTTTGGTTTCCCATACCTGGCACCGGCGGAGCCATTCCTTCGCGCGCTGAGTACAGCATGAGCAAAGCGGACTTTGATCGCGCCATGCCGGAGGAGTTCTGGCGCGAGGTGGTGGATCGCGTGGCTCGCGAAGTTCCCGGGTACCCTGCTGCTGGCTGAAGCCTTCTGGCTCATGGAAGGTTATTTCGTCCGCACCCTCGGGCATGCACCGGGTGTACAACAGCGCCTTCATGAACATGATGCGAGACGAAGAAAATGCCAAGTACCGCACCGTGATCAAAAACACCATTGAGTTCGATCCGGATATTTTAAAGCGGTACGTGAACTTCATGAGCAATCCGGATGAGCGCACGGCGGTTGATCAGTTTGGCAGAGACGACAAGAACTTCGGGGTTGCGACCATGATGTCCACCCTTCCCGGATTGCCGATGTTCGGGCACGGGCAGATTGAAGGCTTTACCGAAAAGTACGGAATGGAATTCCGCCGGGCGCGCTATCAGGAAGATCCGGATCCAGGCCTGGTGGCGCGTCACCAGCGGGAGATTGCCCCTCTGCTTCACCAGCGTTGGTTGTTTGCCGAGAGCGAAAATTTCCTCCTGTACGATTTCTACCGGCCGGATGGCTCGGTGGATGAGAATGTGTTTGCCTACTCCAACCGGCGCGGCGAACACCGGGCGCTCATTATTTACCACAACGTTTTCGCCAGCACCTACGGCACCATCCATGTGTCTGCGAGCTATGCCGACAAGGGAGCCGGCCATCTGCGGCAGCAAACCTTGGGGGGCGCGTTTGGCCTGCCCAACGACGGCAACCTGTTCCTTGCGTTCCGCGACAACTCGACGGGATTGGAGCATCTGGAACGGGCTTCGAAAATTGTTTCCCAGGGCTACTCCCTTGAGCTGCACGCTTACAGTTGCCATGTCTTTCTGAATTGGCGCGAGTTGCGGCCGGACGAGAACTATCGTTGGGATTTGCTGTGCGATTCGTTGAACGGCCGAGGCGTGCCGAATTTGGATGACGCATTGCAGGCCCTGGAAGTGGCGCCGTTGCACGATTCGCTGATCGCCCTGTTGCACCCCGACCTGGTGGCGGAATTGGCCAGGCTCACCGAAGATTTACCAGCATGCGGTCAGGAAGGCGAGGTGTCTACGCCGGCCGCTCAGCTTATGCAGCGGGTTGAAACTCTCAGCCTGCGATTTGCGACGGAAGGCTTGGCCATCTATGCCCGCAAGACAGGTACTTCGAGCGCTGCCGGCGAGAAGGACCTTTGGCTATCGATCTGCCGTCAATACCACGCGGTCATCGGGTTGCCGGCCATCGAACGCGAGTTCCCGGAGCCCTGGTCCCAGGAGGCAAAGATGGTGTTGCCCAGCGAAGACCCGCCTTTGCACCCGAGCGTGATTTACGGCCCGGCATTTGGCTACGCTGTGCTCGCTGGTACGGCTGAGGCACTCGGTGGAAAGGATACAGCGGCCACCGCGCTGGGGCTGTTCGATCGCCTGCGGCTGCGCCATGCGTTTGCTCGTGCCTTCTCTGTCGGGGACCAGGTGACAGAGGATGGCTGGCGCACTGCTGCTCGCATCAGGCTTGCGTTTTTCTGCCAGACGCTCGCATCGGTCAAGCCGGCCAAGGGTGCTGCCGAGGAGCCTTTCGCGGGTTTCGCACGCGCGGTTTGGGACGAACCGGATGTCCGCTGGCTGCTACAGGTGAACGAGTCAGCAGGGGAATGGTATTTCAACAAGGAACTGCACCAGCAAATCCTCTGGTGGACGGAGTTACCCGGCTTGCTGCGCCCGGCGCCTTCCCCGGAACCGGGCACGAACAATAAGAAGACCAGCCGGGCCTCTACGCCCGCCACCCCATCGATCAAGACCATCGATCAGAAGCTGCAGGATGCCTTCGAGCAGGCGGAAGAAGCCGGTTTCAGGATACCCAAGAAGGAGGAGCCCGCCCCGAAGGCCGCGAAACGTGAAAAAAGTGTCCTGGCGAAGTAAGTAGAAGGGCACCTCTTGCCTCTTTCCCCCCACGGCAACTAGTAGAATGACCAGTGGTTGGGGCTCGGAGGCTTATGGCGCGAACGGCTAAAAAGGTGGTCATCACTCGCACAGGTATCGCAAAAGGTCCGATTACGCTGGCGATTGATATTGGCGGCACCGGCTTGAAGATGCAGGCTCTGAGCCCGGAAGGGCAGCCGATCAGCGAGCGCCTGCGCCTGCCTACTCCGGAACCGGCAACCACCGACGCAGTCCTCACCGGCCTGGATGAGCTCAAAGTCAGTGTCCCTCTCTTCGACCGTGTCTCGGTGGGATTTCCTGGGGTTATCAAGGAAGGCAAGACGCTCACCGCGGCTAACCTTGATCCGGGATGGGTTGGTTTCCCGTTGGCGAAGGTACTGGAGAAGCGGTGGGGCAAGCCGGTCCGGATGGCTAACGACGGCGCGGTGCAAGGCTATGGGGTGGTTCAGGGCAAAGGCGTCGAACTGGTGATTACGTTGGGCACAGGGATGGGCTCGGCGCTGTTCACGCAGGGCGTTTTGTGCCCGGGGCTGGAGCTGGGACATCATCCCTGGCGTAAGAAGACGTACGAGGACTATCTGGGCAAGCGCGGGTTGCTGAAGTACGGCGCCAAGCGCTGGAATAAGCTGGTCAAACTTGCGGTGGCCCAGACTGCGGCGACCTTTAATTGGGACACGCTGTATATCGGCGGTGGAAATTCCAAGAAAGTCACTCTCAAGCACGGTTCCGAAATCCAAATCATTTCCAATGAAGAGGGTCTACTTGGGGCCATGGCTTTGTGGAGAGACCGGTTATAGGGATTGCGGCGTCTCCAGCTGTTTGAGTTTTTAGATCAGTCCTGGTGCCCCCAAGCTGTGCGGCATGGAGCCACGGATTACCTTGAGGCGATTACCAACCGGGCTGATATCTATGCGCCCGTCCAGGTTGAGATATTCCGCGCCATTGCTGCATGCCGTGCTGAGCGGGTGGTTGATCTTTGCTCCGGCGGCGGCGGGCCGTGGTTAAGCCCGGGTTGGCGTCGCGCGCTGGCTGATCACGCGCCGCTTACCGTGGTGCTCACTGATAAGTTTCCGAGTAGAGAACTGTCTGCCAAGTTAGATAAAGATCCAAGCGTAGGATGCGTGGATGTCTCCGTCGATGCGGCGAGTGTGCCCAGGTCTTTGACTGGGTTTCGCACCATCTTCTCTTCGTTTCATCATTTTCCCGACAATGTGGCGCGGGCTGTGCTTGCGGATGCGGTGAGCGCGGGAGAAGGGTTCGCGATGACCGAGGTGACGTCCCGGACCTTGCGGGCGTTTGCGACTATGTTCCTCATGCCGTTATTCGCGCTGGTGCTTACGCCGCGTATGCGTCCGTTTCGATGGTCGAGATTGGTGCTGACTTATCTGCTTCCTTTCATTCCTTTTGTGGTTTTTTGGGATGGCATCGTTTCTTGCTTTCGCACGCGGACGCCTCGGGAACTGCTACACCTTACCGGCGGCTTTCCTGAGTATGAATGGACGGCGGGGTACGCTTCAGGGCGCTGGCTGGCTCCGGTTTACTTGATTGGGTGCCCCAGAGGAGGGGTGTGAGGGCGGGGAATTCGGTTTCTCAAGGGCGGCGAGGATTCGAAGCTCGCTCTCCTTGGCTTTCTGGACATGATGAGAGAACATCGGAAAGGGCTTCGCCCCTCTGTTCAACCCATCCAGGGGGACATGCGCAGACTCCCGCGGCTTCACTTGGAGTTCGGAACTACGACAGACCAGTCCTGGAAAAGCGAAGGGTGCCCCAGGTCTCGCGTTTGAGACCTGGGATCCTCCTAGTCGAAGTCCATCAAGTCCGTTGTAATGACCGCAGGGCCTTCCAATTAAGCCAAAGCGAATAGTTGACTCTTCATTGGAAGCGCTATGAACAAGAGGTATACCTCCTCTCGGGGCCGTGCAACACTTAGCCGTCCCCACGCTATCTCTCTACATGTTCGCTTTGTTTTCCGGGCCATTTTTCCAATTGACCTACAGGAGTAGCGCCGGTGGCGAACTACATGGCCCAATCCCCAAAGCTTGTTGATCCAGGAAGATTCCACGAACCTGCCCAGTCCTTCCGTCAGCACGTGTGGGGCTACGTTTCTCGGTTGCCCCTGCGGTCACTCTGGAATCTCGAAGGCGTCCCGCCACAAGTCATCGCGAAGAACACCTGGAACGCAATTTTCGAAGATAACCTTCTTGGACGCTCCGCCGAGCTGGGCTTCTATTTCCTGTTCGCCCTATTTCCTACGTTGTTCACGGCCTGCTCGGTACTCGGTCTCGCGGCTCGCTCTGCTTTTAATATTTATGAACACCTGCTTCAATATCTGGCGATCGTGGTGCCTCCCTCGGCGTTGGGCACGGTGCTGGAAGCGTTTCATCAAACTACCGCCGCCGCCAGTAGCGGCAAGCTCACATTTGGCCTGGTGGCCGCTCTGTGGTCCGCGTCAGTGGGATTTGTGGCTATTCAGGAGAGCCTCAACCTGGTGTACCGGGTGAAGGAATCGCGACCTTATTGGAAGGCCCGCCTTTCCGCGATTGGCATCACGTTTGTTCTCTCAGTGGTGATTACTCTCATGCTTGCGTGCATGCTGGCGAGTGACTTCCTTGCCCGGCTCGCTCACCGTCACATCTATCATCATTTGCTGGCCGTGCTGGTTGCAGGCTCGTTGAGAACTGTCGGCTGGGTGGTGGCTACGGGATTCCTGTCGTTGTTGTTTGCCCTCATCTATTATTTCGGTCCGGATGTGAAGGTAAAGCGATGGAGATGGTTCACCCCTGGCGCCGCCATCGGTATCGTGGGCTGGCTGGTGGCTTCTCTTGGTCTGCGTATTTATGTTCATTACTTCAACAACTATTCCGCAACCTATGGTTCGCTGGGTACAGTGATCATCCTGCTCACCTGGTTTTATCTGAGTGGGCTGATGTTGCTGGTAGGGGGCGAAATCAACAGCGAAATAGAAGCAGCCGTACACGAAAAGAAACTGCTGGCCCAGGGAGCGCTCAGGCCGGAGATTGTGACCCCCTCGGCTTCCTGATTCGAACCAAAACGGGTACCAGTTCGCGCATCAAACGCCCCCCTCCCTTTTTGCATCTCACGGGGAGATGGCGTGGATTGAGCTGTTCGTGGGACATTTCAGCATGACGGCTTATTCCAGGGGTAGGGCAACCGTAAAAATTCTGTGGTTGGCCGCCGCGCTCCTCGTGTGTAGCGGGCTGGCCGCCCAGACTGCTGAGAAGCCCCAGAATCAACCGAAAACGGCTCCGCAGACCCAAGCTATCCTGTCTTCTTACGAAGGCCAAAGTGTGACCTCGGTAGAGATTGCCGGCCGGCCGAATCTCGATACCAGCAAATTGCTGCCCCTTTTGCCGCAGCGTGCCGGAGAGCCATTTAGCAAGGAAAAGGTTGACCAAAGCATCGACGCACTGAAGAAGGCCGGGAACTTCGATGAGGTTCAACTGCAGGTGGAGCCCGAGGCAAACGGCGTGCGTGTGTTGTTGATCGTCGAGCCTGCGGTGTGGTTTGGGCTCTTTGAATTTCCTGGCGCTGAGAGGTTCAATTATTCTCGCCTGGTGCAGGTTGCGAACTATCCTCCACAAGCCCCTTTTAATGCGGGAGACGTGCAAAAAGACGCCGACGCCTTAGTGGGCTTTTTTCAGCAGCAAGGGTATTTCGAAGCCGAAGTGCGTTCCCGGGTAAACCTCGACACGGAGCATAACCTGGCCAATGTGCGCTTCATGGTTAGCCTGAACCGGCGGGCCAAGTTCGGCACCGTGGCCATCGCGGATGCCACTCCCGAAGAAGCCGCAAGAATGAGCAAGAGCCTGCAGGGCATACGGGCGCGGCTAAGAGGAGCTGCCATTCGGCCAGGGAAGAACTATCGACGTGCGACTCTGAACAATGCTCAGCAATATCTGCAAAAGCAACTGGAAAAGAAGGGCAAGCTGGCGGCACAAGTGAAGCTTTCCGGCGCAGCCTACACCGCGGATACCAACCGCGCGGATATCCATTTCGATGTGCATGAGGGCTCCACCATCCACGTGGATATCAAGGGAGCACACCTTTGGAGTTGGACTCGCAAGTCGCTGCTCCCTGTTTACCAGGGAGTGGGTGTCGACCCCGAGCTGGTGCAGGAGGGCCGGCAGTCACTGGTTTCTTATTTTCAAGCCAAAGGCTTCTTCGATGTCACGGTGGACTCCCAATACCAGAAGCAGGACTCCGCGGCCACCATTACCTACACCATTAACAAAGGGAAGAAGCACAAGGTGACGGACGTGAGTGTGTCCGGCAACAAGCAGTTGAAGACGGACGACCTGACGCCGCTGATTACGGTCAAGAAGGCGCACCTGGTCTCACCCGGGAACTACAGCGAGCAACTGGTGCGCGCCAGCAGCAAAAATCTACTCGCGCTTTATCAGTCGGAAGGTTTTAGCAGCGCGCAGGTCACTCCCGTTGTAGCTAAAAAGGAGGGCAACTTGTCGGTCGCCTTCCATATCGTCGAAGGGCCACGAGATATTGTGAGTTCTCTCAATATCGAGGGCGCGGATACGTTTCCTGAATCGAAGTTCGCTCCCAACGGGCTGAAGCTCGCCTCCGGCAAGCCCTACTCACAGAAATTTGTAGAAGCGGACCGCGCCAATATTGTCGCCCGCTATCTGCAGGCCGGTTACTTGACTGCAAACTTCCGGGAGACGGCAGCCGTTGCGTCGAAGAACGATCCCCATCACATCAACGTGGTCTATCACATCTATGAGGGCCCCCAGGTCTTTACACAGGAAGTGATTACCCTGGGCCGCCAGCGAACGCAGCAGCGGCTGATCGACCGCGATGTAGCGACGATTGCTCCCGGTCATCCGCTCACGGAAACGGAACTGCTCACCTCGGAGAGCCAGCTCTACAACCACACGGGAGTCTTTGATTGGTCGGAAGTAGACCCACGGCGGCAGATCACTACCCAGACGAAGGAAGATGTGCTGGTGAAAGTCCACGAGGCCAAGAGGAACACCATGACCTACGGCTTCGGGTTTGAGATTATCAACCGCGGGGGCAGCATCCCCAGTGGTACGGTTGCACTGCCGAATCTTCCGCCGGTGGGACTTCCGTCTAACTTCACCACCAGCCAGACGACTTTCTATGGTCCGCGGGGAACATTCCAGTACACGCGCAACAACGTGCGAGGCAAGGGTGAATCGCTGTCGGCGACAGCCTTTGCCGGAAGGCTGGATCAGCGGGTCGCTGGGTACTACATCGACCCCAGCTTTCGCTGGTCAAAGTGGGGCGCAACCACGTCGATCCTTGCTGAGCGGGATGAGGAGAACCCGGTTTATTCCTCGCAAGTGGAAAACGGTAGCCTTCAGTTTCAAAGATTTTTAGACCAGAAGAAACACGATATCTTCTTCTTACGCTACAGCTTCAGCCAGACGGATCTGACGCGCATACTTATTCCTGACCTGGTATTGCCGCAGGATCAGCATGTGCGCCTGTCGACGATTGCCGCCAACTTTACCCGCGATACACGTGACAATCCTCTCGATGCTCACAAGGGCATGCTGCAGTCCGTTGAGCTTGATTTCAATGCCAGCAAGCTTGGCTCCAGCGTGAACTTCGCAAAATTGATTGAGCAGACGGCCTATTATCGCCCGATTTTTCACAACATCGTCTGGGCTACCAGTCTTCGCATTGGCCTAGCGCAGCCTTTTGCAAGCAGCCGTGTTCCTTTGAGCGAAGCTTTCTTCACCGGCGGCGGCAACACGTTGCGGGGGTTTCCACTGGACGGCGCGGGTCCGCAGCGGCAAGTGCAGGTGTGCAGTTCAGGATCTTCTACCGACTGCAGTTACATCCAGGTGCCCAGCGGCGGAAACGAACAGCTGATTATTAATTCCGAGGCCCGCATCCCAGTGCCGATCAAGCAGGGTTTGGGATTGGTGATTTTCTACGATGGAGGCAACGTATTTCCCACTGTCGGCTTTCATGATTTCATATCGCTCTATACGAACAATGTGGGCCTCGGGCTACGCTACGCAACACCGGTGGGTCCGGTCCGCATCGATCTGGGACACAACCTTAACCCTGTACCGGGTGTGAAGTCGACCCAGTACTTTGTCAGCATTGGCCAGGCCTTTTGAGCACACGGAGCTTGGACCACTCGAGGATGGGAATGCAAAAGGGACAACCGCAGATCTCTTCAAGCGCTACGCTCCTCGTGACACAAGGGGGAGAGCCGGGTTTCCAGGAACGAGCCGTTGCAGGGATCCCAAGTCTCAAAAGCGAGACCTGGGGCACCCATCGGTTGTTACCGACGGGGTCGGGTTATCTTTTGATCTCTGACCGGAGGATAGCCACGTGAACACCTCAGCGCCCCAGCAAAGATTTACCGGCCCCCACGCACGGTTGTGGAAAGTGGGCGCCTGGGTTGTCGCGGGTCTGGCGGCTCTCCTCGTGTTGGTTGTTGTAACCGTTACGGTAGTGCTGCACAGCAACCGTTTTCACAACTACCTTCTCACGACCATTCAGCAAAAGGCCAGCGAAAGCATCGGCACGCAGGTACAACTAGAGAACTTCGTTCTCCACCCGGCCAATCTCAGCCTGGACCTGTACGGCTTGACTGTGCACGGAGCCAATCCCTATCCGGATCCGCCGCTGCTGCAGGTAGCTCACGCCGAGGCCGGGGTACGCGTTGTTTCTGTGCTGGATAAGAAATGGTATCTCGACAGTTTCATCATCGACAGCCCAGTGGTGAAGGTGTTTACCGACGCTAAGGGTGTGACCAACATCCCGACGATCAAGAGCAGCGGCTCGAGCAGCAGCAACACCAACCTGTTCGACCTGGGTATTCGCCACGCAGTGCTCGCACACGGCGCCGTCTACTACAACAACCGTCAAAGCGTGCTTTCGGCAGACCTGCACAACCTGGATTTTCGGGCCGGCTTCAACCCCCTGCTGCAGAAGTACTCGGGAAAACTGAGCTACTCGGATGGCCACCTGGAGGCGAGCGGATTCAAGACGATTCCACACAGTCTCGATGCGGAGTTCGACGCGACGCCCACAACCTTCCACTTAATCAACTCCAAGTTGACCAGCGAAACCTCGCAGGTCACGCTGACCGCAACGGTGCAGGACTACAGCCATCCGCAGGTGCAGGCGCAGTATGCGGCGACCCTGGACGGCAGCCAATTCAAGAAGATCCTGCAGAACCCGCAGGTCCCAACGGGATTTATCCGTGCGACTGGTTTGATCGACTACCGGCAGACCGCCAACCGCTCGTTTCTTGACACGGTGGTAGTCCGCGGCGATTTAACCAGCACCCAGCTTGAGGTGCAGACACCTGCGCTGCGTTCGCAGATAAGAAATATAGTGGCGCATTACTCGCTGGAGAACGGCGACGCCACGCTGCAGGATCTTCGCGCCAGCCTGCTGGGCGGTGAGCTGACGGGCTCGGGCAAGATGAGCAACATCGATGGCGATGCACACTCAAAATTCGATGCCCGGTTGCGGAGCATCCAGCTCGCTGCGATGAACGGAGCGCTCAAGTCCTCTGCGATGCCGAAGGGTGTCTCCCTGGGCGGGGTCTTGAATGCGGAAGCAAACGCCGCCTGGGGAAAAACGTTTGACGATGTGGTGGCGCACACGGATGCAGCCGTGCAGGGCAAGGTGTCGGGCAACGCTCAGGTAATCCCACTGGAGAGTGCAATCCACGGGACGTACACCGGCCGCAACCAGGAGCTCGCGTTGAAGCAGAGCTTCCTCCGCACTTCGCAAAGCACGCTCACCATGAATGGCGTGGTCAGCCAGCGCTCTAGCCTGGACTTGAAATTCCAATCCAATAACCTGAGCGAATTGGAAACAGTGGCGGATGTCTTCCGCGCGCCGAAGCCCGGCCAGCCGGTGCAGCCGCTAGGCCTTGCCGGGACCGCGTTATTTCAAGGGACGGTGCGGGGGTCGACCAGCGCACCGCATTTGACAGGCCAGCTCACCGCGTCGAACTTCAAGTTCAACGGAACCGAATGGCGAGTGTTCAAAACCAATGTTGACGCCAGCCCTTCGATGGCGAGCCTGCAGCATGCGGACCTGGAGCCGGCCTCTCACGGCAAAATAACCTTCGATGCCAGCGCCGGGCTGCACAAGTGGGCCTTCACGGATGCCAGCCCGTTGCAAGTAGATCTGGACGCCTCGCAACTGGACGTGCAGGACCTGGTGAAGCTATCCGGGCAGCAGGTACCGGTGACCGGCACCCTGACGGCGAATGTAAAACTCCATGGGACCCAGCTCAGCCCCGTGGGGCAGGGAAAGGTCTCGATCACCCATATCACTGCCTATGAGCAGCCGATCACTTCGGCGACGTTGAACTTCGCCGGCACCGGCGATGAGGTTCACGGCGACCTGGGGGTGCAGCTCCCGGCAGGTGAAGTGCAGAGCAAGGTGAGCGTTCGGCCGCGGCAGAAGAGCTACAATGCGCAGCTTACCGCGTCCGGCATACGTTTGGATCAACTGCAGGTGATCAAGGCGAAAAACATCGACGCCAGGGGAGTGGTGAGCATCCAGGCGCAAGGAGCAGGCACCTTCGACAACCCGCAACTCGATGCCACCCTGCAGATTCCGCAAATAGATATTCAGAACCAGAAGATCGCCCAGATGAACCTGCAGATGAATGTAGCCAATCATCTGGCGACTGCGAACCTGACGTCCTCCGCGGTGGGCACGGCTATACGGGCGAACGCCAAGGTTCACCTCACGGGAGACTATCCGGCCGACGCAACACTCGACACCCAGGCAATCCCGTTGCAGCCCATCTTTGCTATCTATGCTCCCGAGCAGGCGCCAGACTTGAACGGGCAGACCGAGTTGCACGCTACGTTGCACGGGCCGCTCAAGAACACTAAGCAGTTGGAAGCACACGTGACGATCCCGACACTCAAGCTGGCCTACACCAACGCCGTGCAGTTGGCCGAGACGTCGCCCATCAAAGTGGACTACAAAGACAACGTAGTGACGCTGCAGCGTTCGGGGCTGAAGGGGACCGATACCGATCTGCAATTTCAAGGGTCGATCTCGACGACCAACGCCGCGCCCATGTCGCTGGTGCTTTTGGGCACAGTAAATCTGCACCTGGCGCAGGTATTCGAACCGGATATTCGAAGCTCGGGCGAGTTGAAGTTCAATATCAATTCAAGCGGCGCCACGAACAGCCCTGACTTGGGCGGGCAGATAGAGATCGTGGACGCTAACTTCGCTAGCGGTGATTTACCCGTCGGTTTGCAACACGGAAACGGTACGCTGACGTTGACCAAAGACCGGCTCAACATCACGAAATTTCAGGGCACCGTCGGCGGGGGGACACTGACAGCGCAGGGCGGCGTTGCGTATCGCCCGGGAATCCAGTTTGACCTGGGACTCGCGGCCCAGGGGGTTCGCGTCCTTTATCCGCAAGGTGTGCGGGAGACCGTCAACGCCAATCTCAGGCTTGCCGGGACTACCGACAACGCGCTCCTCGGCGGCCAGGTCAATCTCGCCGATCTTTCGTTTACCCCAGCCTTCGATCTGACCGATTTCATCAATCAGTTCTCAGGCGGTGTTTCCCCACCGCCCACGCCGGGGCTAGCGCAGAATATCCAGTTGAACGTGGGTGTGAATTCAGAAAACAACATCAACCTGGTGAGCAGGACACTCAGCATCAACGGCGCTGCCAATCTGCGCCTGCGCGGCACTGCCGCACAACCGGTCATCCTTGGCCGCGTAAACCTCAGCGGCGGAGACATTATTCTCAATGGAAGCCGATTCGTGCTCAACGGCGGGACGATCGAATTTGTCAATCCCTCGGAAACGCAGCCGGTTGTCAATCTCGCGCTGAATACAACCATTCAGCAATACAACATCTCCATGCGATTCAACGGGCCCGTCGATCAACTACGCACCAACTACTCCTCGGATCCGTCGTTGCCGGCAGCCGATATCATCAATTTGTTGGCATTTGGAACCACCACGGAGGCGAGTGCGAACGCGCCCTCCACGCCGGCGAACCAGGCAGCGGAGTCGTTGGTCGCCTCGCAGGTCAGCAGCCAGGTCACCAGCAGGGTCTCGAAGGTAGCGGGCATTTCCCAGCTTTCGATCAACCCTGTCTTAGCTGGAGGAACCAGCCAGGGGCCTCCGGGCGCTAATATCACCATCCAGCAACGCGTGACGGGAAATCTCTTCGTGACTTTCTCCAGCAACGTTGCCTCGACGCAGAACCAAACAATCCAGGGCCAATATCAGATTTCACCCAGGTTTGCGGTGAGCGCAACCCGGGATCAAAACGGAGGCTTCGGCTTCGACACACTCATCAAGAAGACGTGGTAGGTCGCCGGTATCAGCGGAGTGCTACCGGGTCAGCACCAGAATCTTGAAGGTTCCCGGTTTCGCGGCTGGCCGTCCGGAAGCGCCGGGCTTTGGATCCTCAAAGTCAGCGGTTGGAAGGTAGATCGTATGCGTCCTGGTGTCGATATCCATGGTTTTGGCGCCCCGAGCCGTGGTGACCGATTGGACGGAGTATTTGCCGGCGGACGATCGACTGACGACGGCGAGCGTTCCGTCGCCGCAACTGGCGAACGCTTCTGCGCCTGCCACCCGGGTTGCGTCGACGCCAGCCCCGATGGGCAGATCCGCCAGCACTTTGCCATTCTGTGTGCTCATCACGATCATCTTTTGTGGCTTGCGGCAGCCGATGATGAGGGCGTGATGCTCGCGATCGAGCGCCAAGCCTACCGGGCTGCCACCGGGTGACACGGGCCAATGAGCAGTGACTGTCCTTGTCTTCAGATCGACAACTGCGACATTATCCTTATCCTCAAGATTGACGTAAGCCTTGCCGGCGCCATCGGCTGCTAAAAATTCAGGCGCGCCGCCCAACTGGATCGGAGCTTCGATCTTGCCGGTTTTGGGGTCGATATCGGGCTTGATGGTGAGCAGGCAGTTGCTGTCGCCGGCGCTCACCAGAATGCGATCGGAGCCCGGGTCATAAATGATGCCGTCCGCGTCGGGGACTGCGGCGATTACACCCAGCACCGCGTTGGTTTTCAGATCGAAAATAGTGACCGTACCGCTACCACCACCATCAGTGATGAAACCGCGATTCAGCTTTGGCACCAGCGCCACTCCGTGAGCCCTCTTCTGCCCGGGAATATCGCCAAGGGTCTTACCGGAAATGGCGTCAATAATCATGGTGTGCGTGGTGCGGGGAACATAAAGGCGGTTGGTCGCCGGGTCAATGGTGATGTAGTCCATGCCCCCGGCTCCGCCGACTTGCAGGGTTTTCTCAACATGCCAGGTGGCTTGCGCGCCCGCCGGCGCCAGGGCGAAAAGGGAGCAGAGAAGGATACCGGGTAGTGTGCCGAGCTGATTGCGAAGACGCATGACTAGATACTCCATAGAAGATCTTGATTGACCGTATACGAGAATGCTTAACCGGAGCTTAAGGGCGGCGCAGTGCCGCGCGTTTACTCTTCATGGGCGAGCTTTTGCCCGTCGGGCCCTACCTGGATCTCAGCATGCTTTCCACCGATTACCTCGGCCTCGTAGGCGACGACCCTGCCATGCTTGGTTAACGATTCGACTTTCGCAATCTTTCCCTTGCTCGCCTGTGCACTGAGGCCGTGGAACACGTTTGCGGGCAGTGCATCCGGAGCAATTTGCTCCTCTATTTCGAGTATTCTCCCGTCTGGATCGATCGTGACGTCCTTTGTATGGTCGCCAACCATGAGCTGTACTTCGTATTCGACGCGGCCATGTTCCTTGTCTTTTGCATAGCCGAGGATGGTTGCGCCGGCACTCTGGGCGTCCGCGCTCTTTTGTACCAGGGGTGGAAGATCGGATTTTTTGACGGGATCCTCGGCGTTGGAAGCATTTGCCAGTGCCGCAAGGGCGCATATCAGGAAGATGTTTGCTATTCGCATAGCCCACCTCGCTTTCGGCTCCATCGTAAGAGAAGAAACCTTAAGGCATGCTGAAGAATGAAAGGTGGTATTTCGGTCTTTGGGTTTGCTCAGTCGCGCTGGATCACTGTCAGGCTCACATCGTCTGCGAGGGGATTGCCATTCGCATAATCTTGCACGGTTGCGAGCAGCATCATGAGGGTGGCTTGAGCGGAGGGTTGTTTCACTTCTTGCAAGGCTGTCGTAAGCCGCTTCAATCCGAACTCTTCTCCTGCGCGGTTGCAGCATTCGAGTACGCCGTCAGAGTATGCCACGAGCGTGTCACCGGGTTCCAGCGTCAGCTCGCCTGTCACGAACTCCGCAGCTTCGAGCGCACCGAGCAGCGGGCCGCCGGTTTCGAGCAGCTCAGTTCGTCCATTCGCTCGCAGCAGTATTGGCGGAAAGTGGCCGGCATTGCAGTAGGTGATTGTCTCCAGGTCGCAGTCAATCTGCGCGAAGAAGGCGGTGACAAACGGTGCTACGGGCTGCAGATAACAGAGATGACGGTTTATCTCCCGGGCGATTCTTGCGGAATCGAAGTCCGGTCTCCCATAGCTCTGCAGCAGTCCTGCCAGATGGGTGAACCACATGCCGGCCGCAACACCTTTTCCCGCGATATCGCCAAGCACGGCTAGCACCTTGGAACCATCCTGAAGGAATGTCGTGAAGTCCCCGGAGAGAAACCGTGCGGCGAAAACTTCCCTCGCAAACTGCCATTCGCCGCAGCGTAACACGCGGGGGCCGCTGAGTTTGCGCTGGATCTGCACCGCGTCCGATAACTGCGTATGCAGATCCATCCTTTCGCGCAGCAGCGAGTACACATCCTCCTGCGTTGGCGGCGGCACAATTGGCGGCACCACCAAAGGCTGGAGCAAGGGTCGAACCGTGGTCCCATTGGAGTGCGGGCCTGCATACTTCGAGTCAAAGGGCACTACTCGATAGGTGTTCAACATCCACCTCGTTACGAATTTTGGTCGTTCGTTATCCCACGAACCGGTAGCCGGTTCCGTGCACGGTAAGAAAGTACTGTGGCTGCTCAGGATCGGGCTCGAGCTTCTGGCGAAGGTGCACCAGGTGCGTATCCACGGTACGAGTGGTTGGAGTACGTTTCGTATCCCCAAACGTCCTCGAGGAGACGATCGCGGCTGAGCGTTTCGCCTGCATGGCAGATGAAGTACTTCAACAGTTCGAATTCCTTCGAGGAAACATCCAGCAGCCTTGCCCGACCGGAGCACGCGGCAGCGGCGCAGATCCACTTCCACGTCAGAAAAGGAGTGCTGGTCCTGATCCTTGGGGAGAACCGCCGTGCGCCGCAAGCACCGATTTGACCCGCGCCAGCAACTCGCGAATCGAAAATGGCTTGGTCACATAGTCATCTGCCCCCAGTTCCAGGCCTACGACTTTATCCACTTCCTGCCCGCGCGCGGTGAGCATGATGATGGGAATGGAAGCGCGTTTCGCGCGTAACTGCTTGCATACTTCCAGGCCGCTCATCCGCGGCATCATGACATCCAGGACCACCAGGTCCGGAGACTCATCGAGGGCGCGCTGCAGCCCCTCGACCCCATCGCGCGCTGTTATCACTTCGTAGCCTTCGAACTCGAAGTTGTCGCGCAGCCCCGCCACCATGGCCGGCTCGTCCTCCACCACAAGAATCTTCGGCGGCACTCGGGGCGCTTCCATTGGTTTTGCTTTTGTTTCTTGTCTCATGCTGATGCACTGCTGCTCTGAATTTTGTAGCGGCAAAGTAATGATGAACTTGCTTCCGCGGCCCGGCGCGCTCTCCACCGCAACCATGCCTCCATGGGCCTGTACGATGTGGCGCACCAGGGAAAGCCCCAATCCGCTGCCTTTGGTGTTATGCACCAGCGGATCGCCGACGCGATAGAATTTCTCGAAAATCTTGAGCTGCTCTTTGACCGGGATGCCAATGCCGTGATCGACAACCTCAAGGTTCACGTTGCCATTGTTGCTGGTAAAGATGAACCCCGAGATACTTCTCCGTTGCTGAGTACTTCACCGCGTTGTTGACCAGGTTCAGCAGCGAACGGGCAATCGCTTCACGATCCACTCGCAATGGCGGCAGATTGTTGTCGATCTTCTGTTCGAACTGAAACCCGTTCTGCTCAATCTCAAAACGATACGATTCCAGCGTGTTCCGCACCAGGTCAGCCACGTCGGTTTCGCGAAAGCTGTATTCTTTCTTGCCCGCCTCGATGCGGGAGAAGTCAAGAATATTGTTGATCAGCGAGCTCAGACGCTCGCTTTCTTTGCGGATGATTTCGTAGTACTCCTGATGTTTGCCGGCGTGGAAATGCGTCCCAGCTCCAGGGTCTCTGCATAGAGGCGGATGAGCGCACAGGGGCGTTCTCAGCTCATGCGAGACATTGGAGACAAAATCAGATTTCAATTTCGCCAGCGCGAGTTCGCTGGAGACATTTCGATAGGCGAAGATCATGCCTGCCCCCATCAACAGCGAAAGCGCGCCCAGGATCAGGAAAGCGAAACGCGTGTCCAGCGATGGCTGATGTCGGCAATCGTGGTCCCTTCGGGCCTGATTCCCAGGATCAGACCCGGGAAAACACTGTCAAATGCTGCGCTCCACTTCGGGCCTCCCGCCATCCCAGCACAGGGAAGCAGCCAAAGGATGGCCTGCTCTTTGCCTTCCGAATCATCATCGAGCCAGGTGAGGATGGGAGGTATCGTCCGCATTCTGATACGGCAGGACCTCGTTCAGCGCCTGCGGGAAAGAAGTGGGTCCTCAGGTAGTCTTCATCGTAGGCGAACCCAGCCAGCGCTGGATGCTCTGGGTTCGAGCCTCGAGGCAGGAAGAGCACGAAAGACTCATAGAGCATTTTGTCACCGCGGGATACGGATTCCGAGCATGATGTAGCTGCGCCGTCCTCCGCTCCGCGTTCTTCTTCACCTTGGCGAAATGCTCCTCCGACCACATGTCAAGCAGTGTGCAAACTCGGAGGCAAGCTCCTTGTTTTCTGCTTGAAATTCGGGATCAGCCATGCGGTCCGGCTGAGATCGAAATCAAGATCGCCTTTTCCCGTCCACATAAAGGCGTGCGTGATCTCGGGATGGGCCGTCAGAAAGGCATCGAGCCGGTCAGGGTGGTCTACATCAGGGAACTGCGCTCTGGCTTTCTCGGATACCTCATAGGCGCGCTCAACAATCCTCTTTTCCGCGATCGTTAAGGTCTGTGCATAGTCCCTCTGGATGACGGCTTCGATCACTTTGTCGCGTTGAATGTGCCTGAGATCCAGGACACTGGCAATGATCAGCGCGGCTGCCGGCAGCATGACCGCCAGCATGAACACGAACATTGGTGGAGGCTTGCGCCAACGTCGAAGGGGAAGCTTCACCATAGACGCACATCCGAGGAGAGTGCCTCATTGGATCGAGCATAAGGCTGCAGACTGGGCGCTATGTCATGGAGACGCAACAAATTGCAAAGAGTTGTGAACTCCAGGAGGTCAGCCGGCCCAGATTTGCTCCCAGGGAGCATAGTGGCCAACGGCAGAGAGGAACACGTGGATGCCGACCAAGATCGCCAGGCCTACCAGGGCGAACAGGCCAATAGCCAGGATAAAAATGTTCAAGACCTTCGCTTGGCCACCGGCGATTGTCAGCATGGTGGCCACAGCCTATCTGCTGTCAGGACAGTTGCGAAACATCACCAACAGAGGTTACGGCGGAGCCGGAGGGTACACCCCAAAGTGCGGAAAATATCGTATCCCACGCTACTTTTCCATCACCCTGGGTGTCCCGCATCGTCAACTGCTATCGTGTGGGGTGTCTTTCGGAGAAAACCCTTGAACCGCTATGCACCCATCGCCACCCTTTTGATCGTGCTCGCCGGAGTGCCCGGCCGCGCAGCCACCGACCTGGTCCCCACGCCCCCCATGGGGTGGAATAGCTGGGATTCCTACGGGCTCACCGTCACCGAGGCCGAGTTCAAGGCTAACGTGAGCTGGTTTCATCAGCACCTCCAGCCGTTGGGGTGGCAGTACGTGGTGGTCGATGAAGGCTGGTACCTGCAGCACCCGGGCGAGAAGGGCGCCGCGCAGGGGTTCGTGATGGATGGCGACGGCCGCTACGTGGTGGCCGGCAATCGCTTTTCCTCTTCAGGATTTAAGCCGCTCGCTGATTGGGTCCATTCGTTAGGGCTCAAGTTCGGCATCCATATCATTCGCGGTATTCCGCGAGAGGCGGTGGAGAAGAACCTTCCCATTGCCGGGTCCTCATTTCACGCTGCCGAAGCTGCCAACACCGCGGATACTTGCCGCTGGAATTCCGACAACTATGGTTTGAAAAACAACGCCGCGGCGCAGGCGTATTACGACTCCATTATCAAGCTCTATGCAGGCTGGGGTGTGGACTATATCAAGGTCGACTGCATTGCAAAACCGTATCAGGCGGATGAGATCCGCATGGTGAGTGCCGCGATCGGGAAGTCTGGGCGGCCGATGGTATTGAGCCTGTCTCCGGGGCCAACTCCGATCGAGAAGGCGGACGATATCAAAAAGTATGCGCAGTTGTGGCGAATCTCCGACGATATGTGGGACACCTGGTCTGCCCCGGAAGGAGAGACTTTCCGGCCGGCCTGGTTCGTCAATTTGACCGGACGGCGCAATGGGCCCCGCATATCGAAGTTGGCCATTGGCCTGATGCTGACATGCTGCCGTTGGGATACCTTGGCCCCAGGCCGGGCTGGAAAGAGGCGCGCATGTCGCGGTTGACTGCCGATGAATCGCGAACGCTGATGACCTTGTGGTCGATGGCCCGGTCGCCGCTGGTCGCGGGTACGAACCTCACCAAAATGGATCCGGCTACGGAGGCTCTTTACACCAACCCGGAGGTGATTGCGGTCGACCAGCAGTCGCGGGATAATCGGGAGCTCTTTCGTCGTGGGGCGGTGGTTGTTTGGAAAGCTTCGCCCGCGTCGGAAGGTGGTCAGTATGTCGCGGTCTTCAACCTGGGAGATGCAACCCAGGAGGTGAACTATTCCTGGAAGGATCTTGGGTTAGGAGAGGGTACGCATGCGGTTCGTGATTTGTGGGCGCGTAAGGAGTTGGGCAAGGCTTCGTCGCTCAAGACTACGCTCGCTGCGCACGCATCGGTCTTATACCGGGTGCGGTGAATGTTTGTATGAGTCCCCGGGAACATCACTACTACGTGTACATCGTTGCTAGCCGGACGCATGTTCTTTATTGCGGAGTGACGAATAATATTTGCCATCGGGTGGAAGAGCATCGAGACGGCGCGGTTCAGGGGTTTACTGAAACGTATCAATGTAGCCGGCTGGTTTGGTTTGAACGATATCATTACATTCTCCATGCGATTGAGAGGGAGAAGCAGATCAAGCGTTGGCGGCGCGAGAAAAAGATATGGCTCATTGAAGAGACGAACCCGACTTGGGCTGACTTGAGCGAGCCGGAGCGGAGGAACCTGCGGTTACTGCCCGTCAGCCACTGTTGCTGTACGCAGAAAATCGTAGTTTCCTGAACCGGATATCTGAATGTTTCCCAGCCTCTTGGTGTGGACCAGTACCGCATCCAGATACCACAGATTGATCGACGGCAACTCAGCCGCCAGAATCTGCTGCACTCTTACATAGTCCTTGCGGCGCTGCGCTCTGGTCGCTTGATCCGCCCGCTTCCTTGATCAACGCGTCCAGTTCGGCATTTACATAGCGGCCGCGGTTGGCTCCATGGGGCGGAAACATGTGGCTGTCGTAAGTGTAGTGAAAAATATCCGGATCCTCATTCCCGCCCAGCCAGCGCAAGGTGTACATCTGGAACGCGCCCTTGGTGATATCAGAGTAAGAAGGTGGCGAACTCGAAACTCCTCACCTCCAGGGCAATGCCCACATCGCGCAGTTGCTGTTGCAAAATCATTGCCAGCAGGCGGCTGCTTTCATCGGTCGAAGTCTTCATCGCCAGGCGGAAGCGGATGCCGTCTTTCCCTCGCTTCCAACCCGCGGCATCCAGCAACGCGTTCGCCTTCGCTGGGTCATGCGGATACTGTTGAACGTCTCCGGTCCACGCCCAATGCTCCGGGGGCAACAGGCTTTCTGCCAAGCGGGCGCGGTCTCTCCATAGCGAGTGAATGATCAGCGGCCGATTCATCGCGTAAGCGATCGCCTGGCGTACGCGAACATCGCGCAGCACGCTGTCCTGCGCGTTGAAGGTGATGTAATTCAGAACCGTGCCCGGGGCGCTCTGCACCAGCAGATTCGGACGCTTGGCCAGGGCATACACCATGTCCGCGGTCAGGCAATTGATGCAAACATCGGCCGATCCCTTTTCCAACTCAAGCGCGCGGGTAATGGCATCGGGCACAACCGCAAACCGGACTCTCGCCATGTGGGGCGGAGGCTGCCAGGAATGCTCATTGCGTTCCAGAATCACCTCGTCATCCTGCAGTCTGGCTCACAAAACGGAAAGGGCCGCTGCCAATGGGGATGAAGCCCGAAATCGCGGCCGCTGCCCACGGGAACAATCCCAATCGCGCCGTCGGAAAGGTTCCACAACAGAGCCGCATCCGGCTGCTTCAAGTGGATGACGACGGTTGCGGCATCGGGTAGCGTCGACGTGATCGATGTGCGCCAGCGCTTGCGCCTTGGCCGTGATCACCGTGCCGTTGCGCATCGAGTCCAGGGTGTACTTCACATCCGCTGGCGGTCAGAGCCTGCCCGTTATGGAAATGAACATCGGTCCGCAAATGGAAACGATAGGTTAGCGGATCCGGCAGTGTCCCAACTGGTGGCGAGCCAGGGTTGCAGGTTGAAGTGAGCATTCTTGCGTACCAGGCTGTCGAAGATCAGGCTCGCAATGTGTTCCGACTGCGCATCGACGCCGATCCGGGGATCGAGACTCGTGGGGCTGCTCTCAATCAGCATGGTGACTGTTTGCGGCGAGGGCTGTTTGCTGCCGCATCCCGCAAGACCCTACGATGATCCACAGAGCAGCCAGCACCCGGAAGCGCTCAGACATAGGTGATCTCGCCCAGGATCGCCGGCCGCGCCGCGCCGGTCGCCGAAGGAATATTTCCCGGACGCCGATGCCACGTCTCATATGCCAGCAAGGCGAAGGCGGCCGCTTCCTTGGCCTCCGCAGGCAGGCCCAGGTCATCGCTGGCCTGCACCGTGCAACCCAAAGGCTCCAGATCGTTCACGCAGCATCTGCATCAGGGTCAGGTTGCGCGCACCGCCGCCAGAGACGATAAAATCCACCGGCGCTTTCCGCATCGTCTTGAACAGAAAACTGGAGTAAGCCAACGCCACACTCTCCGCGGTCAGCGCAGTTGCCGACGCGATGGCATCTTCAGCGCTGCCGCCCGCCTTGCGGCATGCGTCGAGAAAACGGGCTGCATAGTCGCTGCCGAACTGCTCGCGGCCGGCGGTCTTGGGCGGGCGCGCCGCAAAAAATGGCTCGCGCAACCTGCTGCTCACCACGGCCTTGATCGCTGTGCCGCGCGCGCCGGTCTTGCCTCCGCGATCGAACCGCTTGCCAAAAAGCTGCTGCATCAACTGATCGATCACCATATTTCCCGGCCCGGTATCAAAGGCCACCACCTGCAAGGGGACGGCCTTTGGGGGCAGCGCGGTCAGATTGCCAATGCCTCCTAAATTCTGCAGCACGCGTCCCCGCGTGGGGTGGCGAAACAAGCACGTAGTCGAGCAAAGGAACCAATGGAGCACCCTGTCCGCCAACGACCATATCGGCCGGGCGAAAGTTTGAGACCACGGGAACTCCGCTCTCTTCCGCCAGCATCGCCATCTCGCCAATTTGCCAGGTGCACGAGGCTTCTCGTCCGAGGTACCGCATCGGCGTGGCTTGGTGATAGATGGTTTGACCGTGGCAGCCGATCAGATCGAGGCGGCAGGGATGGCGCTCCAGTGCGACCGCCAATGCTTCGGAGTAAGCCTGGCCCAGACGCCAATTCAGCCGCGCGAGCTCAGCGGTCGCGATCGCCTCAGCATTCATCGCCGCCAGCACCGCGCGGCGCAGTGCAGGCGGAAAAGGGAAGCCCGCGTGAGCGAGCAGCTTTAAGGCTGGAGCTTCGGGATTATCGGGGTGCGGAGTAATGCGGGTAAAGGCAACATCAATTCCGTCCGCGGAGGTTCCGCTCATGATGCCGGCCACGGTCATTGCCGTTAGAGCATCACTCATGCCGGACTCGCTTTCGCCACCAGCGTTCGCAGGCGCTCAATTGCCGCTTGCATCCGCTTGACGCCCATGACTGTAGGCGCAGGCGGCAGGCGTTTCGGGAGTGCAGTTGTGACCGCTCGCGCCTTGGTGGCCGCTCTCCGCAGCAGGCGGGCGAACGCCGGAGAACCTTCTGCTTCCCGCAGTACGGCCTCATACGCGGCAAACACCAGGGCCGGATCGCGGCAAATCTCCACCACCTCCATGCCTGCCTGCAAAGACCGCACAGCCGCATCGGCGATGCCGGTGTAGTTGAGGATGCCGCCCATCTCCATGTCGTCGGAGACAATCAGACCCTTGTAGCCGATTTTCTTGAGCAGGACATTCTTGATCCAGTAGCTGGAGATAGACGCCGGTTCAGGACCAGAAACGGAGTAGGCAGCGTGCGAAACCATCACCATCGGAAGCTGCCGGGCGAGCAGCCGATAGGGCAGCAGGTCTTCCTGCCAGAGCGAGTCGAAAGGCTTGGTGATGACCGGGGTAGCATGGTGCGAATCCACCTGCCCACTGCCCAGGCCGGGGAAATGCTTGCCGCATCCCAACACGTTGTGCTCCGCCAGCCCTCTGAAAAAGTGACCGGCGTAGCGCGTAATTTGCTCCGGATCGCCCGAGACCACCCGGGTGGTCATCACCGGCTCGGAGGCGGGTGTTCGCAGGTCGAGCACCGGCGCGAAGGTGGTGTTCAACCCCAGCATGCGCACTTCCTGGCCGATGAGGCTGCCGTGCAATGCAGACAACGCAGTCTTGTTGGTGGCCGCAACCGCAAAGGGCGAAGGCATAGGCGCAATCAAATCGCGCAGCCGGTCGACGGTGCCCCCTTCGACGTCGACGCAACGCAGCAGCGGCTGATTTGCGGCCTGCATGGCCGAGCGGACCAGCTCGTAAGTCTGCGTCGCTGTCTCGATGTTGCGGCGAAAGAGAATCACCCCGCCGGGCCGCAACAGCCGCAGCCACGCAGACTCCACGGGGCTGAGCTGCGGGCCTTCCAAACCGACGATCAACACCTGGCCGGCAGCCTGGCGCAAGGTCATCAGGCTCACGCATTCCCCCGGCCGCGGATCTCATTCTTGAGTTCTTCGAGAAGGTTCAAGGCTTGCAGCGGAGTCAGACTGTTGGTGTCGGTCTGCTCCAGGCGATCGAGAATGCGCTGCGACAGCGGCGTGAACATGGTCAGTTGCAGCGGCGCTTCCGTTTCCCGGGCAACATTCCTCTTCTCGGATTGCTCATGCTGCAGCAGCACCTGGCGCGCTCGCTCAATCACTGAGAGCGGCAACCCAGCCAGCCGCGCCACCTCAATGCCGTAGCTCTTGTTCGCCGCTCCAGGCTCGATGGCATGCAGAAACACAATCCCCTTGGGGGTTTCCTTCACCGCGACGCGCAGGTTCTTCAACCCCGGCAGCTGCTCCGCCAGCAGCGTGAGCTCATGATAATGAGTGGCGAAGAGCGTCCGCGCGCCCACCTGGGCATGCAAATATTCGAGTGTCGCCCAGGCCAGCGAGAGGCCGTCAAAAGTTGCTGTGCCGCGGCCCATCTCATCCAGAAGTATCAGTGACTGTGGCGTGGCCGTATTCAGGATGGTGGCCGTCTCCGTCATTTCCACCATGAAGGTGGAACGGCCGCGGGCCACGTTGTCGCTGGCGCCGATGCGGGTGTAGATCCGGTCCACGATGCCCAGGCGCATGCTTTTTGCGGGAACAAAGCAGCCCATCTGCGCCATGATCACCAAGAGCGCCGCCTGGCGCAGGTACGTGGACTTGCCGCCCATGTTCGGGCCGGTGATCAGCAGCAGGCTCGGCCCCCCGGTCTCCACGTAGAGATCGTTGGCGATGAACTTGGTTTGCCCCGAAGACTCGAGCAGGCACTCCACCACGGGATGCCGGGCGCCTACCGTTTCCAGCACCGCGGATTGCTCCAACTGCGGGCGCACGTAGCTGCGCAATGCGGCCAGGTGAGCAAAGTTGGTCAGCAGATCAACCTCGGCAATCACTCCACTGCTGAGGCGAATCCGTGCCGCGGACTGCAGGATGGTCTTGCGCAGCTCGCTAAAGATGCGCTTTTCGATTTCTATCGACCGCTCGTGCGCGGTGAGCACCTTGACCTCATACTCCTTCAGCTCAGGAGTGGTGAAGCGTTCCGCATTGGCCAGGGTCTGCTTGCGTTCGTAGTCGGCGGGCACTGACGCCAGGTGGGAGCGCGTCACTTCGATCGAATAGCCGAACACATTGTTAAAGCGAACCTTTAAGGAATGGATCCCGGTGCGCTTGCGTTCCCGCTCTTCAATGCTGGTGATCGATTGGCGCGCATTCGCTCCCAGGGAGCGCAGTTCGTCCAGTTCCGCATCCACTCCAGCAGCGATGGCTCCTCCGTCCGCCAGGTTCACAGGAGGATCGGGTAGCAGCGTTTTCTGCAGTTTTTCCTGCAGGTCCTGGAGTAGGTCGAGCCTGGCTGCGCAGGTTTGCCAGCGCGGGGCCGGAAGCCGCTCTAACGCCGTATGGAGCTCCGGCAGCCGGGCCAGGGACGCACCCAGGGCGGCAGCATCGCGGGGTCCAGCGCTGTCGAGCGAGATACGGGAGAGCATACGCTCCATATCCTGAATCGCGCCCAGGGTTTTGCGCAGGTGCTCGCGGTCGATCAGGCTGTGGGCCGCGACTCCCACGGCCTCGAGGCGCGATTCGATCTCCGCGCGGTCGATCAGCGGCCGCACCAGCGACGCACGCAGCAACCGTTTGCCCATGGGCGTCATGCAACAATCCAGATTCGCGAACAGCGTGGCCTCGCTCGCGCCGCCGGAGAAGAGTGGTTCAATCAACTCCAGGTTACGCACCGTCACTGCGTCCAATTGCAGGTTTTCTGCGCGCTCGTAGTAGCGGATGTTGTTGATATGCTGCAGCTCGATCTGCTGCGTGCTGCGCGCGTAATGTACCACCGCACCGGCCGCGATCGCAGCCGAGCGGGCGCTGGCCAGCCCAAATCCTTCGAGCCCATTCGCCCCCAACTGCCTTTCCAGCAGAGGAATGGCATAGTCCGCGGTATAAACCCACTCCTCAAGGCGGGTCTTGATGCCGATTTTGTCGATTTCCGCTTCTAGTTGCGGGTCGAGCGCGGGCATTTCGGAGGCGAGCAGCAGCTCGCTCGGCTGGGCTTTGATCAACTCATCGACGCAGAAGCCGATGCTGCCCGCTCCGGTGAACTCCATCGCGCGGAAGTCGCCGGTCGAGAGATCGAGCAGGGCGAGCGCCGCCACCGGACCGGCAATATGGAGCGCCGCCAGGTAGTTGTTTCGCTCTGAACCCAGGGCTGGATCGATCGCGGTTCCGGGAGTAAGCACCCGGGTGACTTCGCGGCGGACGATTTTCTTGGTGAGCTTGGGATCCTCCATCTGCTCGCAGATGGCGACCCGGTAGCCCTTGCGCAGCAGGCGCGAAAGGTAGTTGTCGGCAGCGTGGTAGGGAACCCCGCACATGGGCACCGACCGCTCTCTATCTCGTGCGGTCAGTGTAATTTGCAGTTCCCGGGACGCAACCTGAGCATCTTCGAAGAAGAGCTCGTAGAAGTCGCCCATGCGGAAAAACAGCAAGGCATCGGGGTTCTGGCGCTTGGCGGCAGAGTATTGACGCATCAGAGGCGTAGTCGTCGCGTCGGCCGCTGGAGCTGGAGGAAGAGTAGACACGCAAAACGCCAGCATATCGCGAATGACATGCCGGCGTTTTGGAAAACGGGGTAGGGTCTAGGCGGCGATCGTGGAATCCTGGTTGACGTGAGCGTCAGAGCCGTGCTGTTTCACCATCTTGTTGTAAATTCCCAGCAAGAGGAACGGGGCGGCCCACTGGCCAACGAACAGTGCATGATGGTCTTTGCCGTTTACTTTCAAAAGCAGCGAGCCCAGGATCGATGTCAGGGCCGCACCCAGAAAAAAGCTGCTGGGCACTTTGGCTGAGTAGCTTTCCATCATGGCGGTAGTCTGGTCTTCCGGTATTTCTCCGGCGCGTACTCGATAATCCATTGGTAAATCTCCTGTCTGTAGAACGGGGAAGCGGAAAAATGCCTTCTTCTCCGCTGGGAGGCTTGGGCTGGGTAAAAGGATGCACTCTCATGCGGGCCCAATTCCTAAAGTTGAACAGGGTCAAAATAAACGCCGTTCTTGTGAGGGAAGCGCCTCGATTAGGCGATGTTTTCCATGAGAGGCCCGCAGAGCCGCAGGTCCCTCCGGTCGGGATGACAAGGTGGGGGCGGTTATTCCAAGCGAGTTGCCGGTGACTAAAGAGTGGTTGGTAGGCTATGGAGTGTTTTCGCTGGAGCGGAGGGCGGCTAGCGCTGGCTTAAAGAGTGAATACCGGATTAAAGAGTGTTTACCGGGTTTTTCGGTCCCAACGGCCGGTTGCGACACTCCAATACCTGGACGGTTATACTTAAAGATTACGGAATAGCCATGTTTCTATTGTGGTTAAGAGTGGCCGTGGTGCTTTACGCTGTCGCCAGCGTATCTGCCCTGCCGGCGGTGCTGTACAACCGTCCGGGGTGGAAGAAAATCTGTGTCCCCGCCGCCGTTTCTGCGTTTTTCTTTCACTTTGTCTCCCTGATCGAGATGCTCTCCGCCTCGCACCATTCGCTACCCGTTGGCATGCACGAGGTACAGTCACTCCTGGCGCTCCTGATTTGCGCGGCCTTTCTCCTGGTGGCCGTGCTTTACCGCACCGTTTCGTTTGGCGTGTTCGCCCTACCGCTCTGCCTTCTGCTGGTGCTGGGACCGGCTATTGGACCCGACTACTGGACCTTTCACTCTCCGGAAATCCGCAGCCGCTGGCTGTACCTGCACATCATTGCCCTGCTGGCGGCCTACGCAGCCCTCATCTTCAGCCTGATCGCGAATTTTCTTTATCTCGTCCAGGAGCGGCGCCTTAAGAACAAGAGCAACGTGGATTTTCTTTCCTGGCTGCCGCCGCTCGAAACCATGGAGCGCATCGCTTCCGGCATGCTGCTGATCGGGTTTCCTTTTATGACCCTGGGATTGCTGGCCGGCTCGCTGATTGCCCAGGAAAGTGTCGGGCCAGCCTACTTCAAGGATCCCAAGGTGCTGCTCTCCTTCGCCATGTGGGCGCTCTACCTCGTCATGCTGTTCGTGCGCCGGCAGGCCGGACTGAGAGGAAGACGAGCCGTGTACCTCTCCAGCCTTACCTTTCTGGTAGTCATCAGCGTCTGGGCAGCCAACCAACTGAGCTCCGTACACAGGTTCACCGCGCCATGAACATCGTGCTGCTGGGGCTAAACCACAAAACCGCGCCCATCGAGTTGCGCGAGCGGCTGGCCGTCGGGCCGCAGCAACTGGAAGAGGCCACACGCTCCCTGATGCAGGCGCCAGGGGTCGTGGAGGGCATGATCCTTTCCACCTGCAACCGGGTCGAATTGCTGACCAGCCAGAGGCCGGACGCCCCACACCTTCTGGAGTTTATTGGCAGCTATTTTGGGGTTGACCGGCAGCAGCTGGCGCCGCACATGTACGAGTACCGGCAGGAAGAGGCGGTACGCCACCTGTTTCGCGTGGCCTGCAGCCTCGACTCCATGGTCATTGGGGAACCCCAGATCCTGGGCCAGGTTAAGAGCAGCTACCTGGCGGCACGGTCCGCAGGGGCGATTCGCGGCCACCTGGATAAGGTGTTGCAACGCGCCTTTGTGGTGGCCAAGCGGGTGCGCAGCGAGACCCAGATCGGCAGCTCGTCGGTATCGATTGCTTCGGTCGCGGTGGAGCTGGCGCGGAAGATCTTTGGCTCGCTCGAGGGCAAACAAGGTTCTGCTGGTGGGCGCGGGGAAAATGAGCGAACAGGCGGCCCGGCACCTGGTGGGCCAGGGAGCCGGATCGGTCCTGGTGGCCAACCGCACCCACGAGCGCGCGGCGCAGATGGCGGAGCGGTTCGGGGGCCGGGCAATTCGTTTCGACGAACTCTACGCCCACGCGGACCAGGCAGACATCATCATCACATCAACTGGCTCGACCCATCCCGTTTTCCGGCGCGAGCATGCGCAGCACTTTTTGCAGCAGCGGCGCGGGCCGGCCCATGTTCTTTATCGACATCGCTGTGCCACGCGACGTCGACCCCGAAGTCAACAAGCTGGATGGCATCTTCCTCTACGACATTGACGATCTGCAGTCGGTCGCGGGCTCGCACCTGAACGAACGCGGCAGGGAAGCGGAGTTGGCCGAAGCCATGATTCTGGCCGAGGTGAACAAGTATCAGCGACGGATGCACGCATTGAATGTCGGGCCGGAGATTGTGCAGTTGCAGCAATCGGCGGAACAGATCCGGCGCGCGGAGCTTCGCCGCCTGGGAGGCCGCCTGCAGAGCCTCTCCCCGGAACAGCAGGCCGCCGTGGAAGCTCTGACGAAGGGCCTGATTAACAAATTTCTCCATCAGCCGCTGCAGGCCATCAAGGCTGCCGCCAGTCGATGGAAACGTCGCCGCGGTGGAGGCAATCCGCGAAGCCTTCGGCATCAAGGCCACGGGCGAAATGCCGAAGCCGATGACGACGCTTTTGAGGATGTGACGGCGGCGCTCGATCGGGATCGTGACCCTGAGGGTTTTCCTCATTGATTCGCATCGGTTCCCGGGGATCACAGCTGGCGTTGTGGCAAGCCAATCACATTGCGGACGCGTTGCGCGCGCTGGGCCACGAAGTTTCGATTGAGGTTATCCGCACCACGGGCGACCGCATGCAGAACGTCGCTTTTGCCTCGGTCGGCGCCAAAGGTATGTTCACCCGCGAGATTGAAGAGGCGCTGCAGGCGAACACCATCGATCTGGCAGTGCATAGCCTGAAGGATTTGCCTACGGAGTTGGGCGAGACCGTTTACCCTGGCGGCGATTCCGCAGCGGGCCGATCCCCGCGATGTGTTCGTCTCGGAGCGGTATGCCGGCTTCGACGCCCTTCCTGCGGGAGCTGTGGTGGGCACCAGCAGCTTGCGCCGTCAGGCGCAGTTGCGCGCGCGGCGGCCGGATCTCGAGTATGTAGAGTTCCGCGGCAATGTGGATACCCGGCTCGCCAAGTTGGCGCAGGGCAAAGCGGACGCGATTATCCTGGCCGCCGCCGGACTGGATCGTTTGCAGAAGACGGCGGCAATTCGCGAGCGATTTGCACCCGAGGTATTGTGTCCCGCGCCGGGCCAGGGCGCTCTGGCCATCGAGTGCAGGGCAGGGGACGAGCCGATGCACGCGGCTTTGCAGCCGCTTGACGATCCGGATACCCGCTATGCGATTACTGCGGAGCGCCGATGCCTGGCTGCCCTGGGTGGAGGATGCCTGGTGCCGATCGGAGCCTATTGCCACCGTGACGGCGACGAATGGTCGCTGCGCGCCGTGGTCGCTTCGCCCGATGGCCGGCAGATGATCTGCGCGCAACGGGCGCACGAGCAATCCGGAAAATTTGGGAGAGCAGCTCGCGCAGCAGTTGCTGGATCAGGGCGCGGGCGCGATCCTGGGCCTGGAGGAGAAGCAGGCATGAGCACCGCGCCGGCCTCTGGCCGGCAAGCGCATTCTGATCACGCGCGCGCGCCACCAGGCCGGCCGCCTGGCAGAAGCTCTGGAGGAGAAGGGCGCTGAGGTGCTGCGGCTGCCCACCATCGAGATTGTTCCTCCCGAAACGTATGCTCATCTGGACGCGGTTCTGGAAGTGATCAGCGGCTTCGACTGGCTGATCGTCACCAGCGCCAACGGAGCGGCCGCGCTCGCCGACCGCATGCGAGTTTCTTCAGATTCGACCGGAGCAATGGAAACACTTGCAGATTGCCGCGATTGGTCCGGCCACAGCGGTGGCTCTTCGGCCATCGGGCCTGACGGTGTCTGCCATGCCGGACGAGTATGTGGCCGAGGCGGTGGTGGCCATGCTCAAAGACAAGGTGGCGGGGCGGCGTGTCCTGCTGGCGCGCGCAGCCGTGGCCCGCGACGTTATCCCCGAGCAACTGCGGAAATGCGGAGCGGACATTCACGTCGTCGAGGCGTACCGGACGGTGATTCCCCATGACTCGATTCAGCAGGTCCGCGCGTTGTTTGGGCCGGGAAAGCCCGCTGCCCGATGCGGTGACATTCACCAGCTCCTCGACCGTGAACAACTTTTTTGCCCTGCTCGCTGCTGCGAAGGTCGAACTGCCGCAAGGATTGAAGGCGGTCTCCATCGGCCCGGTCACCAGCAAAACCTTGCGCCAGCATCATTGGGAACCGGCCCGCGAGGCCAGCGAATACGATATCCCCGGGGTTGTGGCATCGTGCTGCACTCTTGTGTGAGCGTGAAACCCTTCCACGACTCACAGGATCTCGTTGGGATTAGCCGGGAAGCTTATCGATTGCTGGTCTGCCGGATAGAATAACGTCCCATCTTCCACCCTGGCGAACGATCCGTCAGGCTATGTGCGTTTGCGCGACGAGCCGCCGTCGGGATGCACAAAATATCCTCGACCACGCCATTGCGGGCGAGAACGGCGTCGCTAATCAAGGATCGGTGGCAACGCCAGGGAACGGCTTCGGCGCACATGACCACGGTGTTATCCAGCTGCGGCTGGCCCATCAACCAGTCGATGTTCTCCGCGAATCTTCGGTCTGCATGTAGTCCGCATATCCCCGAAAGCTTTCGTTCCGCCAGCCCATATTAATACTGTTCTTGCGTGCCGGGCCGCCGGCCGCCGAGCCCCTCGCGCCATACCGCGGTGACGCCCTCCTTTTTGAGGGAGGCGAAAAGCTCCTTCTGGCCGAAATGCGGGTATTTCCGTGAACCAGGGTAACGGCGCACGTCGACCAGGAGAGTGCACCCATTGTCCTTAAGTGCGCGCAGGAAGGCTTCCAGCGGAAGCGTGGAATGGCCGATGGTCATCAGGCGATGACCTCTTTCGCGCAGTTTTTCGATTCTTGACGATTTATCAAGCACATAGGTAGACTACCGCCGCTCTTCCGAATCCGGGGGTTTCTTCATGAAACCAAGAATCGTATCGCGACTATGTGTGCGTGCGGGCTTGCCGGGCTGCTATCGCAGCTCCGTCTTTGCGGGCACAGAACTACCGGCTCTATGTTGATAACAGTACCGACAAAACGGTTTCCGTGGTCGACCTTAACTCCTTGAAGGTCGTCAATGACCTTGACATCGGAGCCGATCTCATCCACGGGCTGGCTTTGACGGCGGATGGCAAACTGTTATTTGTCACGGTGGAGTCGGATCATACGTTGCGCATCGTCGATACCCGTAATGGTCAGACAAAGGCCACCATCAAGCTGACCGGCCGGCCCAACGAGTGCGCGGTAACTCCCGACGGCAAATACGTGGCCGTGCCCATTCGCGACGGGGACAGTGTCAATATTGTCGATGTGGCGCAGCAGAAAGTGGTGAAGGTATTGCCCATCAAGGAGCCGCATAACGCCGTCAGTACGGCCAGCAATCGCTATCTGTTTGTGAGCTCGATGGGGTCGAATGCAGTCAATATCGTGGACCTTAAAACCATGTCGTTCTCAGCGGTTGTTCCTGCGGGCGGAAGACCACGGCCGTACGTGATTTCGTCTGATGGGAAGACGATGTATGTCGCGGTGTCTTTCCTGCATGGGTTCGACATCGTTGATATCCCCGGGAAAAAAGTGCTGCAACGGGTAGAGATGCCGGCCCGCCATTCCGGGCCTCCACGCCCGCGCAAGTTTGAAACGCCGGACACGCTGACTCATGGTCTGGCGCTGACGCCCGATGGCAAGCAACTGTGGGTGACAAGCCTGCTGGACGACAGCATCTACATCTACGATCTGGAGGCAAAAAATTTACTGGTCCACTCGCGACCGGAGATGGCCCGAACTGGATCGTGTTTTCTCCTGACGGCAAATACGGATGCATGAGCAACACGGACAGCAACGATGTTTCCATCTTCGACGTCAAAAAAAGGCGCGAAGTCGCCCGGGTCAAGGTTGGCAAGGTACCGAAGAGGCTGGTAATCGGTGCGGATCCGAACGCACAGTCGAGAGATCTGCAGTTTTGCCCACTCCAGCAAAAAGGGCTTAAATGGGGCACCCGCATTTGCTTAGAACCGCAAGAAATAACTCACCTTCACATAAAGCGTCTTGCCGTCGTTCATCAGCGACGAGTAAGTTGGGGGCAAGATCGGCTCATTTGTATCGCATTGCCCATTTCCATCCCGTGTGCAAAGCACGCGATCGATGTTGGCGAAATTGCCCAGATAGCCAAAATACACCGCCGTCCCCGGATGCGGCATGTAAGTCAGCAACGCGTCCGCAAAGAGAGTCTTGGAGTTCGTCAGGCTGGTGTATTGCGGGTTAGGCAAGGTGGAAATATATTGCCCGATCAGATTAAACGACAGGGCCTTGGTCATCTGGTAATTCCAGCGCGAGATCAGTTCGTGATTGTCATAGACCACATCGCCATTTTCCGGATTGGTGAAATGCGTATACACATAGCTATTTTGCAGATCGATGGAACTGACCGGTTTTACTTCCACATTCAAATTAGGCGAGCTCATATTCACGGGTGCGGGCCCTTCGTCGGCGGGAGGGGAATAATTGATGACCCTTCCCGCCCGATACCCACCGCCAACCGCCAGATAAGCTCCCGGAGAGGAGTAGAAGTTAAATCCGCCGGTGTGGCTGTCGTATTCAACATCATTGGTCAGTGCGGGATAATCGACAGGCCGCAGCCGGTCCTGTCCCAGCGAAACATACGCCGAAACAGAAGTTCGATACTTGAATGAAACGCTGTACGAAGGATTGAGGTAGTAGTCGAGGGGCGTCCCACTATGATCCCAGATTCGTTCGCCATAGACCCCGGGACCATGCGAGAGAATCATACCATGCGCCGGACGAAAGGTATAGCGATAAGAGCCGTTGGGCTCGCGAACATCGGGCCGGCGAAAGAATCCAGTGTCGGTGACATAACCGGGAGAGGTGTCGTCATATTCAGCCCACCAGCTACGGTGCAGGCTCGAGTAGGCAACCTGCTGGGAAAACGATTGGCCGCTGCAGGTCAGGCTGAGCACTTCGCATTCCTGTTCGCCCTGGGTGGCGTTGCTGACGTTTTGCGTGGCGGAGGTCACGGCTTGCCCGGTGAGGGTCCAACGGTTCTTGATCCGGGCGCGATAATCCAGACCTCCTGCGCGATTGAACGAATTGAGATATTCCCGGTCGGCATAGATGATGCCGACGTTGGACAACGTTCCCAGGTCGCGATTTGCGCGGCCGGTGTAGAAGAGCAATACGTAAACTCGGTTTAAGCGGCTACATAACAGAG
>CAVWNL010000003.1:0-242050 GCA_963756485.1 uncultured Acidobacteriaceae bacterium
ACTGTCCTCCTCTGACTCATTAAAACGTATTGCTCCCAATCCTTCACTTCCAGCAGAGGAATCTTTCCGGTCACGGTAGGGACAGCTATCGCTAGCTGCCCCCCGTACAGATCCGTGCGAGCGGCACTACCGCACACGGCTCCTACCTCGGATGAGTAGCGTCAAAACGTGCGCTGGGAAAAGGATGCAGGATGCGAGGACGAGGTATCCATCGTTCGAAGGTCGGACGAATGCGAACCCAACTCGGTCGGCTGCGCTGACTGCGACGACCAAGCATCGACCGCCACAGATCGCACAACCGATCGCGGAATCGCCATAACGCCCGCTGGTTCTCCGGAACCGCATGGTATCGGTAATAGCCACTGACTACACGTTTCAGCCATGCGCCCACCGCGTTGACTGGCTCATGCAACCGCTGACGTAGCTTCGCTTTAATGGAATGAAGCGTCGCGCGCATCCGCTTGGGCACAGTCCTACGCCATGTAACGAAATGGCCCTTGGATGTCGTCGCACAGTAGTGCGTGAACCCAAGAAACGTGAACGTCTCAGGCTTGCCTTCCCCACGCTGTTGCCGATTGACCTGCGCGAACCGACCAAACTCGATCAATCGCGTCTTCTCCGGATGGAGTTCCAACGCAAAGCTCGCCAGCCGTTTCTGAAACTCACTCAGGAACCGATCAGCGTCTTCGCGCCGCTCAAAGCCGACCACCAGATCGTCAGCGTAACGGACAACCACCATCTCTCCGTTCGCAGCCTTCCGGCGCCATGCCTCAACCCACAGGTCGAACACATAGTGCAGATAAACGTTCGCCAAAAGCGGTGAGATCACCGCTCCCTGCGGCGTGCCTGCCGTCGTCTCTGACCACTTCCCCTCTTCCGACACACCAGCCTTCAGCCACTTACCTATCAGCCGAAGTATGCGTGTGTCGGCCACTCGATGCTCGACGAACTTCATCATCCACTCGTGGCTTAAGTTATCGAAGAATCCACGAATATCCGCATCGAGTATCCAGTTCACTCGCTTCCGTTCGATGCCCACGTTCAGCGCATCCAGCGCCTGATGAGGACTGCGTCCCGGGCGAAACCCGTACGAAAAGCCCCGAAAGTCCACCTCGTATATCTGGTTGAGGATGGTCACCACCGCCTGCTGGACAATCTTGTCTTCCAGCGATGCGATACCCAATGGCCGTTGCCGCCCATCGGCCTTCGGTATGTACACTCTTCGCGAGGCTTGTGCCCGATACGCTCCACGGTGAACTCGGCCATGGAGTTCGGCAAGCCGAGCCTCCAGGCCTTGCTCATACTGCTGCCAGCTCACTCCGTCTACGCCGGGTGCTGCGCTTCGCTGTAAAGCGAAGTAGCTCTCCCGAAGTAAGTCGATCGTGAGATGGTGCAGCAAAGCGGTGAACCGCTCCTGCTTACTTGACCGCGCCTTCTGGCGCACGCCGCCTAACCCCTGGGACACACGTACTCCGCCCTGTGTCGGATGCGTGTGAGGCTGGGCGTCGTTCTCCTTGGTCTGCGCCCTTCCCTCCGCTGGCTCCGCGGAAGTCTTACCTTCGTTGTTCGTCAGCTTCATAGGTACTATGGCGCAGTCCGACTCCTCCAAAACGTTCATGTCCGGATGATGGGTCTTTCACCTTCCCGGACCGGTCTGCTCGCGCAGACGCTCTGGAGGTCTCCCGGTTCTCGTGCACACTGTGTGCTGACGTGCCTGGACTCTTCGACTACGCCGAGCCCAGCGGCCACTCGCGAATAACGCGGCTCACTGATGTTGCCTTCCCACTGACAGAAAAGGGTCGGCACCCGGATGCAGATTTTCGGAGCTCAATAATCCTGCCCGCCAGCCCTCTGTCTACGCTTCGCTATAATCCCTCGCGGGATCACAGGCAAGACTCGAGGCCAGAATGGAGTCGCTTCTCCTTTTCCGTAGGGCTCTTCCATCCCCTACAATGTGCCGGTTTATCCCGGCGCTCTCCGTCCCCGGGTTATTCCCGTCCCCGGGTTCTTCCCTAAAAAAAAAGCAGTACCCCCGGGTGCCGTTGTTGGCTGTCGGGACGAATGGCACCATGCGACATCGATCAAGCCACTCCAAAAATCTTAAGTTTTTCTGATTCCGTTCGTGTTCGTCTTCGGGCATAATAACGGACGCGATGTGGACGACAATTGCTAACGGCTTAAGGCGCTCCTCGACCATTCTCCGATAGCTTTGGTCCTCGGTGTGATGATCATAGTCTTGTCCGTTGTTGACGTCTTCATCGCGAAGAAGAATTGGAAAGAGACAACAGCGAAAATAATAGCCGCTGGGATATCGCTGGCGTTACTGTTCGCTCAAGACAAAAAGCAGCACAAAAGCTGCTGCGCAGGAAGCGACACGCTTGCAGGACGCTCTCAACAAACAGCGGGACCAATTAACAGCCGCTTTCACAACAGGAACTAACCAAGTAATCAAGGCGACGTCTGAGACCGCCGATCAGACGCAGCGCAGCGCAAAGCAACAGACCGACGCGATTAAGCAGCAAGCCGCCGATCAGTACACGCAGCTTCAATCCGCGACGGTCGGAACATCAACTTGTCCGGAAGTGGTGATTGGCAGCGTAACCGGCGGAAGGCCCAACCAAATCGCGGTCACAAATTCCGATCAAACTTTGAACATGTACGACGTCCGAGTGGAACTCAATGAAATGGGACCAAGCGATCCTAATAATGCTGGATCGCCTTGGACATAGAGTTCTTGCACTATCAAACGGTCACATTTTCCGCAGATAGTCCCGCATTGGGCGCTTTCTGAGCCGGTCACTTTCTACTCTAAAATGACTGACATCTGGGTGTCGTTTAGAGTCACCACGAGAGCCGCCAACTGCAGTGGCCAATCTTCCTTTATGACATCGGTAAGAATCAGTGGCGGACTTACAATAGCATTTTGCTTCAAGGCAACAAGCAAATAAGCAGCTTTTACTATCGACCGATTTCGCCAGGACTTCAGAAGTCAAAGCCAGATCCCGATTCTCAATGAAAGCATGATTGATAGCGAAGAAGTCAGATTTGCTTAAAGCCGCTCCAACCGCGTCTGCGAATCCCCGAATTGATCCAGCTTCACCCCGAACCGATCCATCAGTGACAGATACAAACTGCACATCTTGCGGTTATCTTCGCTGTCCTTCATATAATTCAGCGACCGCCCCGTCTCCAACGTCCCGCCCAATCCTCCGGCCAGCACCACCGGCAACCGGAAGTTGTCGTGTTTGCGGCCGATCCACATGTTCGATAGGAACATCAGGCAGGTGTTATCCAACACCGTGCCGTTCCCTTCCTTCATGCTGTCCAGCTTCGACGCCAGGTAGGCGTACTGCTCTACGTGGAATCGAGCGATGCGCTCGTAGCCGTCGGAGTTGTTGTTGTGCGAGGCGGAGTGGTGGCCTTCCTTTACGTCGAGGAAGGGATAATACATGGCCGAGAGATCGTGCGAGATGATGAACGAGGCGACGCGGGTCTTGTTGGTTTGGAAGGCGATCGCGATGATGTCGCACATCAGGCGGGCGTGATCGCGTAGGTCTTCCGGCAGTCCGTTGGCCGGGCGCTCCATGGTGGCGGCGACGGTGTTTTTGGCTTTCGCTGCGTCGTTGGCGTCGTCCATGCCTTTGCGCATGCCCTCTACGCGCTTTTCTACTTCGCGCACACTGGTCAGGTATTCATCGAGCTTGCCTTTGTCGGTGCCACTGATGCACTTGGACAGATCCTGGGCGCGGTCTTTGACGCGGTCGAGAATGCTGATGTTCTGCAGGCTGCCACGGTTGTCAAACAAGTTGTCCCAGGCGAGCGAGGGGTAGACTTCGATCGGGACCGGCGAATCGGGACTCTGCCAGGAGAGATGGGAACTGTAGGCGAGGGAGAAGTTCGACTCGTGGTATCCGGTCATGGGCTGCTCGCAGGCAAGCACGATGCTGGATTGCGGGGTTTGGTCGCCGACGTGGTTGGCAATCATCTGGTCGATGCTGATGCCGGAGTGGATGATGGCGCCTTTGGAAATGTGCGCGCCGGATAAGAGACTGCCGGTCTGGGCGGGATGAATTCCCTGGCCTGTGAGGGCGTGGACGTAGAGTCCGTCGATCACGTTGATTTTTTGTTTGAGCGGCTCGAGCGGGGAGAGGGTCTTCGAGAGCTTCATGTCCGCGCCCTGGCCCTCGGCGCTCCAGTGATCCTCGTTCACGCCGCAGCCCAGGAAGACGATGCCGAAACGCTTGGGGAAGGCAGAGGATGCGGGGACGTCGGCTAAGGCGTGCAGGGATTCGAGGAAGGGGAGGGCTACGGTGCAGCCGGCTCCGCGGAGTACGGCTCTACGGGAGACGGGCAGGGATAGGAGTTTGGCGGGCATTTAGTTTGCCTTCCTTTTTGGGGTGGCGGAGATGCAGGGGCTAAAGCCCTCATCGCTGGCTGCTTTTATGGCCCGGCTGAAGCCGTGCCCTGATACAGAACATGAAAGAACCCGTGATGTGGTTTGGGTTTCAGTCATGGGAGTTTCCTTTGGGTTGCGCTTGCGGGTTGGGAGCAAAACATTTCCAGGAAAGGTCCGCGGAACTGCAGATCCCTCGCTGTGCTCGGGATGACAGAAAGGGGAGGTTTGCGGTTCGATCGAGTGTGGTTGCCGGACCGAGAGAGTTGCCCGTCGAGTGCTGTGGTATCCCACATCTCGCGAAAAACGAGCGAGATGTGGGGCACCCGAGGGTTTGTTCGAGGTGTAGGGAAAAGACAGAGCTTTGATGGGGCTTCGCCCCGTCTTTTTCGGCCCATGTACGCCTTGGCGAACATGGGGCACCCGTCCAGGGGGTGACGCCCGTCTTGGGGATCGGGTTCATGGTTGGTTCACCTTTCCGGAGGCTATTTGTGTCGGGGGCACGGGGAGGCGTTTGTTTCGGAATTGGGGGCTTTGGACGATGGTCTCGATCAATGCGTCGAAGTGGTCGTCCTGGGCGGCCAGGTTGGTTTGCATTTCGTCGATCAGGGATTCGTCGGAGAGTTGCAGGGAGCGATCGAGCGCGTAGGTCAACAGCTTGCGGCTTAGGTTGCTCAGGAATTCGGGTTGGCGGTGGTCGCGGATGAAGTCCTGGAGGCCCTTGAAGCCTACTCCGTTGATGTCTCCCGGGTAGGTCACAGAGGTGTCTACGGGGCGGCCGGCCAGGTCTTTGGTGCGGACGTCGCCGATGGGGCCGTAGCCTTCGTAGGCCAGGCCGAAGGAATCAAAACGCTGGTGGCAGGCGGCGCAGAAGGGATTGGCGCGGTGCCTGGCCAGCATGTCGCGTACGGGTAAGTCGGATTTGGATTCGTCGCTGGGTAGCTCGGGCACTACGGGCGGCGGCGGCGGCACGCGGATGCCTAAGACTTTTTGCACGACCCAGTTCCCTCTTTTTACCGGGCTGGTGCGCAGGCCGGGCGAGTTCTGCGTCATGAAGACGGACATGGGGAGGATTCCGCCTCGGCCGTATTTGTGGGCGTCGTCGATGCGGACCCAGTGGCTGGTGTCGCCGGCGACTCCCGGGATGCCGTAGTGCTTGGCCAGGACCGGGTTCACGAATGTGTAATCGCCATAGAGCAGATCGAGGGCGGAGCGGTTGTTCTGGATGGTGTCTTCGACGTAGCGGATGGGCTCCTGAAACATGGCTTCGCGGAGATCGTTGTTGAATTGCGGGAAGCGGGCGCGATCGACGGCGTTGTTGGTTTCAAAGAGACGGAAGTTGAGCCAGTTGCCGGTGAACTCCGTGGCCAGGCCGCGGACGCGGGGGTCTTTCATCATGCGGCGGGTCTGGGCCAACAGGACCGCGGGCTTTTGCAGGTCGTTGCTGGCGGCGTGGCGCAACAGTTCTTCGTCCGGCATGCTGGCCCAGAGGAAATAGCTCAGCCGGCTGGCCAACGCATAGCTGGAGAGCGGCTCGGCGGGTACGGCGGCCGAGGCTTTGACGATCGGTGGCGTGGGATTTTGTCACCGTGGCGGTTTCCGGCGCGTTCATGTCGAGGCGGTAGAGGAAGTCCGGCTCCATGAGGATGCCGGTGATGGCGCCGCGGATCGCGTCCTCATGGGAGAGCTGGTTCTGGGTTCGGTCCTGATGGTAGTAGACGAGCAGGTTGGCTCGCTCGGTGTTGGTGAGCGGGCGGCGGTAGGCACGCTGGGCGAATTGCTGGAGTTCTTCGAGCTGGCGGGGCTCGGCTGCGGCTTTTTCTTTTTCCAGGGCGCGGAGGGTGGCGTTGATCTGGTTGAAGTGGTCGCGAATGGCCTCGGCGGCTACGGGGTCGTTGTTGGGATCGGCGGCGGCCTTGGCGAGATAAACGTCGCGCATCTTGAAGATGACTTCTGTATCCGTCACTGCGTGATCGGTGGGGCGGTCGGAGCCGGACTCGTCGCCTTTGCCGAAGACTTCTCCGCTTTGGTTGAAGTAGTACTGGGTCCAGGTGCGGGCGGAGAAATCGGCGATGTAGTCGAACTCATTCCAGAGACGGTCCAGTTCCCTCTTTCCGTTGTCATCGAGGATGAGCTGGATGAGGGGTTGATCGTCGCGGTAGTAGCCCATGATGTTGTGATAGCCGGCGCTGAGGAGGCGGCCTTTGTCTTCGGAGTCGTCGGGGAAATAGCGGCCGCGCTCGGTGATGTAGAAGGCGTCGGGAAAGACGGAGGCGAAGCGGGCGAAGGCGGCTTCATAACGGGCGCGCTGGGCGTGGGGGACGATGAGGTCGGTGTCGTTGGCGCGGGCTTTGGCGGAGAGAGCGGCCCAGCGGGGGGCGGCTTCCTCGTGGAGACGCGGGTATTTCGGGATGGCCGGGACTACGGGCGGCGGATCGGTGTCGTTGCGCAGGTCTTTGGGATCGCTGTCACGGCGGTGCTCGGCGAATTGCTTCAGCTTCCAGTTGAGCAGGGGCTCGGATTGCGCGGGCAAGCCGGCGACCACCGGGGCGGCGAATTGCATGGCGGTGTGGTTGCGGATCTTGACGACGAAGTCGCGCATCTCCACGCATTTTGGGCGCAGGCCCCCGGTTTGCGCGGCATCGGGTGGCGGCAGGGCCTGGAACATTTTCTGCAGCTTGAGGACCGGGCCGACGGCGTTCGGGTCGTGCAGGATTTGCCAGACCATGGGCAGGTATTTCGGGGAGAGCTTGGCGTCGAGCGCGGTGGTGGTGAGGGTGGCGTTTGGCTTCTTGAGGGCGGCTCGATATTTGTAGCGCCAGGCGGCCTGGAAGTAGTCCGCGTAGTCGGTGGGCTGGGCGAAGTAGAAGCTGACGATGCGCTGGATGGCGTATTTTTCGCGGTCGGTCTCTACCAGCATGGGGTAGGGGGCGAAGTCGATGCCGTCGGGTTTGAGGACGGCGTGGTTGGCTACTTCGCGGGCGGCCTTCAGGTATTTGTTCAGCAGCGCCGGGGACATGGTTAAGGATTCGCCGGAGTTATCGAAGCCGGCCTGGTTGGCGGGATCGACGGGAAATTGTTTGGCGACGTTCATGTCCTGGCCGGTGAGGTCGCGGATGGTGTAGTCGTATTCGGCGTTGCTGAGGCGGCGGGCGAGGACGACTCCCGGGTCTCCTGCGGCTTTCTTGATTTCCGCGGCGCGGACGGCGGCGACCCAGTCAACGATCTGCTGGACTTCGGCGGCCGGCGGGGGCGGCATGGGTTTCGGCGGCATTTCCTTGGCTTTGAGCCGGTCGGCGAGCAGGGCCCAGCGGGGAAAGTCGTCGGTGACCATGTCCATATTGGTGTAGGACTTCAGGTCGAATTGGGCGGGGGCCATTTTGCCGCTGTGACAGGCTACGCAGTACTTGCCTACGAAGGGCTTTACGGTTTGGTTAAATTCTTGGTCGATGTTCGGGGTGGGTGCGGGGGTGGCGGCGTACGCCAGCGCCGGCGCGATCAGGGTGAGGGAGAGGAAAAGGGTCCGAAACTGCATGCTAAAGCGCCTCTGGGCCTCGAAGTTAGGGGGAGAAACGTGTCGTTAACATGATACCTATTTGGGGGCCGGGTTTGGTGGTTTTGCTTAACTTTGCGGCAAGGTTCCAGGTGGGACTAATTCAGGGGTGGGGGAAAGCGTCGGAAGCGGCTTGCTGGAAATCCTGGCGGAGCTGGCTGGCGTCTCCGTTCATGCCCGGGCGCTGGACCATGAGGATGTAGGCCAGGCCGCGGACTGGGTCGATCCAGGCTTGGGTGCCCCAGGCTCCTCCGTGACCGTAGGTGCCGGGGGAGAGCATTTGGGCGACTCCGGGGTGAGGGGTTTTGAGGATGGCAATGCCGATGCCCCAGCCGTAGTTGGCTCCGCGGCTTCCAATTGTTCGGTTTGCAGGAAGCCGGTTTTGAGGTCGCCGGTGTGCACGGTGGTGAGTTGCTGGAAGGCGGCGGGGGTGAGCAGGCGCTTGCCCTTAAAGGTTCCGCCGTTCAGGAGCATCTGGCAGAAGCGCGCGTAGTCGGGGCCGGTGGAGAAGAGGCCGGCGTTACCGAAGGGTGGTTGATCCTTGGCTCCGTAGGCGGCGGGCGGCGCGGCGGTCAGGATGCCGGTTTGCTTGTCCTTTATATAGGGCGTTGCCAGGTGGGCTCGCTGCTTCGGGTTGGGGTAGAAGGTGGTGTGCTTCATGCCCAGGGGCTTGAGGATGCGCTTGCTGACGAACTGGTCGAAGGTGAGCCCGCTGGCGACTTCGACGATGCGGGCGGCGGTGTTAATGCCGGACTGGGTGTATTTCCAGTGGTCGCCGGGCTCATATTGCATGGGCGATGCGAGATAGATGGGGATGAGATCGCGCAGGGTGTGGGCACCTTTGATGGCGGCGGTGTCGCCTTCGCCCAGGCCTGAGGTGTGGGTGAGCATTTGCTGGATGGTGATGTGGGCGGGTTGGCCAGAGGGCGCCTTGAGGGCGGCAAACTCGGGGATGAACTTTTCGACCGGGTCGGATACGTTCAGCTTGCCCTCGTCCTGCAGCATGAGGATGGATACCGCGGTGAGGGGTTTGGTCATGGAGGCTAGCCAGAAGAGGGTGTCGGGCTCCATGGGGGTTTTCTTCGCGATGTCGGCGAGGCCGATGGTGTCGAGCGCGAGGACTTTGTCTTTGGTGACGACGACGGTGACGGCTCCGGAGATATCCTGCGCGTCGATGAATTTCTGGATGGCGGCGCGGATGGCCGGGTTCCCTGCTCCGTCTTTTGGTTTCGCGGGGAGGGCGGCCGCAGGCAGCAGCAGGAGAAGAGCGCAGAGGAGATTTCGTTTTAGCAAGCCGTTCGTTGACCTTCCTGACTAAAATACTCCATTCCCATGAGTGCGATGAATCGACGCGAGATGCTGAAGCTTGGTTCGCTGGCCGCTGTGACTTCGGCGGTCCCTAATGTTGCCTACGGTGCGGTGGCCGAGGTGGCGCATGGTGCTGTTCCCCGGTGGGAGATTTTTGAGCTTACGCTCACGGGGCCGGGCACGGGTAATCCGTTTACCGAGGTGCAACTCGGCGCGCGGTTTGTGCAGGGGAGCAGGGTGGTGGCGGTTGACGGATTCTACGATGGGGTGGGAACTTACAAGGTCCGATTCATGCCGGATACGGAGGGCTCGTGGACCTATACGACCAGCAGCAATGCGGCCGGGCTGGATGGAAAGACAGGACGGTTTGCCTGCGTGGATGCATTGCCAGGGGCTCATGGGCCGGTGCGGGTGCGGAACAAGCATCACTTTGCGTATGCGGACGGGACGCCTTACTTCCCTTTCGGCACGACTTGTTATGCGTGGGTGCACCAGAGCGAAGCGCTGCAGCGGCAGACGCTGGACACGCTGCGCACGGCGCCGTTTAACAAGATTCGGATGTGCGTGTTTCCCAAGAGCTATGAGTACAACCACAATGAGCCTGGGTTGTATCCCTTCGAGCGCAATGCGGCGGGAGTGAGCGATTTCTCCCGGGTAAATCCAGCGTTTTTCTCGCATCTCGAGCAGCGTATCGCAGACCTTCGCGCGTTGGGCATCGAAGCGGATTTGATTTTGTTTCATCCTTACGACCGGTGGGGATATGCGACGATGCCGGCTGAGGCCGATGACCGGTATCTGCGTTACGTTCTGGCGCGCTTATCGGCTTACCGCAATGTGTGGTGGTCGATGGCGAACGAGTTTGACCTGATGCGTGCGAAAACGGTGAGCGACTTCGACCGGTTTTTTCATATTGTGGAGGAGCACGATCCGTATGGGCATCTGCGCTCGGTGCACTACTCGAAAGTGATGTACGACTATGCACAGCCGTGGGTGACGCATGCGAGCTTACAAAGTTACAAATTCGAGGCGGCGAAAGAATGGTTCGAGGCCTGGGGCAAGCCGATTATTTTTGACGAGATTATGTATGAAGGCAATCTGAATAGGCAATGGGGGAATCTTTCGGGCGAGGAGATGACACGGCGCTTCTGGCTGGGAGTGATCGCGGGGTGTTATGTGACGCACGGGGAGACTTATCTGGATCCGGAGCAGCCGCTGGATGAAAATACGACTCCCACGCTTTGGTGGGCGCACGGCGGAACGCTCAAGGGGACCAGCCCGGCGCGGATTGCGTTCCTGCGTAAGTTGGTGGAAGAGCGAGTGGACAACGAGCCGACGGGCCTAGAGGCGGGGGGAGCGCAGTACTATCTGAACGCTTCCACTCCTGATGCGGCGGGTAAGAGGACGGAGGAGGTCTTGTACTACATGGATTTCCATCAGCCGGTTTACTATGAGTTTCCGCTGCCCGAGGGCAGGTTCATGGCGGAGATGATTGATCCGTGGGAGATGAAGGTGAGCGCGATTCCCGGGACGTTCACGGGAAAAACGAAGCTGAAGCTGAGCGGGCGGCCTTTCCAGGCGGTGCGGTTTCGACGAGCCGGCTAGCGCTTACCGTGGGGATCGTACTGGAAGCATTGGTCGAGCGGCACACCCAGCGCGATGGCTACTTTGAAGGCAGTTTCGAGAGAGGGCGAATATTTGTCCTGCTCGATGGCAATGACCGTCTGGCGGGTGACGCCGATGCGATCGGCGAGTTCCTGCTGGGTCATGTCTCGCTTGGCGCGAAGCTCTCGAATCTGGTTGCGAATGGCGGCCATCAGAGGGCTTTCCGATAAGACACAATCTGGGTTGCAGTCTTGGTGATGTCCGCGATGACCAGCATACCGAAAAAGACGCTCAGGAAATGAAGCCCCATCACCCGGTTCTCCAGGTGGAAACTGTTGACGGTTGCGTGAAACCACAATATGCCCAGTCCCAGGACCATCAGCGAGGCAAAGGTCAAATAGCCTGCACGATAGCCGCGCAGCTCAATCAAACGATCGCGCTCGTCGGTAATGCGGTTGCGGGTGAAGGCGGCAATGACCGACTGCAGGATGATCTGCAACACGATGATCGCGACAATCATGCCGGCGACCTTGTTAATGGAGTTTTGCCGATGGAAGACGAAGTAGGGGGCGTACACCACGAGCTCGACGACCAGCGAGGCGTAGAGAGACTTCTCCCGGTAGGAAAGGCTTATGGCCATTGCAGATAGCCTCCATGTCAAAAATGTTTAACACGGTGAACGATAGCAATGATGGCCAGGCGATGTCAAATATTCTTTACATCGATATTTTATGTTTCAGGGTTACGCAGGCGTGACCGTGGTCTTGAAAAACGTAGTGGTTGAGTGAAACAAAAGCGGTACGGGAAGCGTACTATCAGTACGATCCAATTCTCCTAGGGCCGCAAGCGGAGAAATACCCTGCTTGCGGCTTTTTTTCCGTTCAGTCACTGTGCTTGTTAAAAAAAGCGACCTAGGCTGAAGGATTTTGGCTACGAAATTCGTTGCTACATTTTCCCTGGTTCTTAGCTGGGAGCGCCGGAATTACGGGCGCCACCTCAAGTTTTGGCAGGTTCTCCGGAGATAGCCGGAAGACTGCCGGATATTCAAAGAGTCTCTGAGGACGAAGCAGCCTAAGCCGGCTTTTTGAGAAGTTGCCAGCCTGCCGTTTATTCAGTGGCTATAGAGAGTGCTCTTCCAGTGCGCGGCGGTCTTTGCCGATTGCAGATAGTCCCAGACGAGTGAATCTTTGGGAAATGTGTCCCGGAGAGCCCTGGCCGCTTCGTCGCTGGGGTGGGCTTGCAACATTGCGGCGCCGCGAAGTTGTTGTGCCTGAACGGGCATTCTGTCCGGCAATCTCTGATGGATTTTCAAGCGGATGACGTGGCGGCTGTTTGCCCATGACTCCTTCAAATGCATGAAGTGGGCGGTCAAGACGGATCCAAGGGCAAAGTAGACCACGGCGGTCCCCAAAACGATCCATGGAGGGGTGGGGGATGATGGTTGGCCGGTTCTCATGGGGTGGTCTCCTCGATCATTGCGCGATATGTGCTTGGTTATGGTGAGTGGCAATTTGCTTGCCAATGCGGTTTGCCATGAAAGTGGTGAGTTTTCGGGGTTTTGAGGCGTGAATGGGGGTCTGGGTCGCCCGGTGGGTGTCCGGAATCGCCGGCGAGCGCCCGGAAGTGGACAGATGGTTTGAGGTTTCAGGGGTGCGGGAAAATCTCAGTCCAGATTAGCAGGTGGGTCAATGGGCAGAGGTTGTGGCACGGTGAGGACGGGGCACACGAATGCGCGCAGCAGATCCCTCAGCTTCCCCGGATTTCCTGTCGAGAGCTGCCGCTTCGATCAACTGCATGTGGTTCTCTTACGAGAACCACATAAGTGGCCGCAGGGAGCGCGGCGCGGTAGGAAATCCGGGCACGCTCGGGATGACAAATAGGAGAGGGTCGCTGTAGGGATAGGGTGGTTGCTGAACCGTTAACTTTAAAAGCTAATTTGGACAGGTCGAAGGTCCGTCGTCCTGTTTGGCAATCTCAGGGCAGGCTCCAGGGGACTGAATCGTCGCTTGAGGCAGATTTGCGCGATACTATTTGCAACATAGGTATCTTTTGAATACCATCCGATGGCATGGGGAAGAAGTCTGAGCAACGCGATCTTTTTGCTGGGGCGCTGGAGTTGATGATTCTGCATTCGCTGCGGTTGAAGCCGATGCATGGGTATGCGTTGGTGAAGCACATCCAGCAGGTTTCCGATGACTTGTTGCGGGTGGAAGAGGGTTCGCTTTATCCGGCGCTGCAGCGAATGCTGCGGGAGGGTTTGCTGGAGTCCAAAGAGGGTGTTTCGGCCAAAGGGCGGCCGACGCGCATTTACCGGCTGACGAAGGCGGGCATCAAGCATCTGGAGAAGGAAAAGACCAGCTTCGAGAAGATGTTTGCAGGAATTACTCGTGTGCTTACAGTTGCTAAAGCGTAGGAGGCTGTCATGAAATGGCGGCGACGTCGCTATGAGGATTTGTCGGTGTCGATCCAGGAGCACCTTGAAGAGAAGGTCGAGGAACTCATGGAAGACGGCATGTCCCGGGAAGAGGCCGTGGCTGCGGCCCGGCGGGAGTTCGGCAATGTGGCGCTGATTGAAGAGCGCAGCCGCGAACAGTGGCTGTGGCCGAAGTGGGAAGCCGTGCGCGGGGATGTGAAGTATGCGCTGCGGCAGCTCATCAAGCATCCCGGATTTGCTATCACCGCGGTGGTGACGTTGGCGCTCGGCATCGGCGCGAATGTCGTTGTCTTCAGCGTGCTGAATGCGATCATCCTGCGTCCGCTGAATGTTTCAGAGCCGCAGAATCTCTACAATGTCGAACACAAGGAGCATGGCTTTTACAGCCAGTCTTATCCGGATTATCTCGATTACCGCGACCGCAACAACACCTTCAGTGGAATGGCGGCCTACGATTTGGCGAGCGTGGCCATCCGGATCGAGAAGAATGCGACCAAGCATTTCGGCTACCTGGCTTCAGGGAATTACTTCGATACGCTGGGGGTTCAGCCTGCGTTGGGCCGTTTCTTTCATGCCAGCGACGAGCACGGCGCAGGATCGGCTCCTTACATTGTTCTGAGTTACGACTTCTGGCGTACGGGGTTCCACAGTGATCCAAACATTCTGGGGAAAACCGTCGACCTGAACAAGCAGCCCTTTACGGTCATCGGAGTTGCGTCCGACGAGTTTCACGGGACCGAGACTTTTTTCTGGCCGGACTTCTGGATTCCTATTACCAACGGGCCGCGGATCGGATACAGCGCCCACTATCTGGAGAACCGCAGTACCCATAATCCTTTCATCCTGGGGCGGCTGAAGGCCGGGGTGATCGCGCAGCAGGCGAGTGATGATCTGAATGTCATTTCCCGCGAGTTAGCCAGGGAGTACCCTAGCGCGGACAACGGACTGGATGCCCGCCTGGTCAAGCCTGGATTGTTGGGAGACAGATTCGGGGATCCGGTTCGCGGCTTTCTTATGGGAATGATGGTGCTGGCGGCGCTGGTATTGCTGGCGGCGTGCGCCAACCTGGGCGGCATTTTTGCCGCGCGCGCGGCTGACCGAAGCCGCGAGTTGGCGATTCGATTGGCCATCGGATCGAGCCGATGGAATATTTTGCGTGGCTTATTGACCGAAGCTGTTCTGGTTTCGCTGGCGGGCGGTGTGGCGGGGACGGTTTTTGCGACCGCTTTGCTGCGAGGGCTGAGCCGGTTGCAACCGCTTGCGGGATTTCCCTTCCGTGCCATGGTGCTGCCGGATGCAAAGGTTTATGTCGTCGCGCTGGTGTTATCTCTGGGCAGCGGCATTTTGTTTGGCATGTTGCCGGCGAGGGAAATCCATCGGTCCGATGCTGCGCAGGCGATGAAGAGCGGCATCGCCGCGGAAACTATTTTCGGGCGCTTTTCACTGCGGGACCTTCTGCTCTGCATCCAGATCGCGCTGTGCACACTTCTGGTGACCGCCTCGCTGGTGGCTCTGCGCGGGATGGAACGCTCGCTGCATGCGCCGCTGGGCTTTCAGCCGGAGGGCGTGATGCTGGCGGGAACGGATCTGACGATGGCGGGGTACCGGGAAGAGCAGTTTTTCCCGTTGCAAAAGCGGATGCTCGAAGAAACGGCTCGTATACCTGGGATCGCGGCAGTGGGGATCATTGACCGGACGATGCTGGGTGAGGGCTGTTGTGGAAGCGAAGGAGTGTTTCGGGAGGGCACGACAGAGTTCCGGAAAGAAGTGATCGACGCGCGTAATTTTTCGATCTCTCCTGGTTATCTCGAAGCTTCTGGTACGCGGTTGCTTTCCGGGCGGGATATTAGCTGGCATGACGAGGCCAACTCGCCGCCAGTGGTATTGGTGAACGCGGCCTTCGCGCGGATGATGTTTGGGGATACGCCTGCCGTGGGGCAACGGTTTTTGCTGTATCGGGGAACGCGCCCGAAAGAAGTAGTCGGGGTGGTGGAGGACGGGAAGTATCAGTCGCTGACGGAAGAGACGCAGCCGGCTATGTTCTTCCCGTTGACTCAGGAAGTGAATAGTAATGACACCGTGGTGGTTGTCCGTTCGGCTCTGCCGCCTACGGAGATTGCTGCGGCGCTTGATCGCACGCTCACCAGGATTGACCCGAACCTGCCGCTTACGTTGCATAGCTGGCCGGACGCGATCGCCCTGGCGCTGTTTCCCGCACGAGCGGCGACGGCTGGGCTGGGGATCATGGGATTTCTGGCTGCCATGCTGGCGATCACCGGGATGTTCGGCATGGCCAGCTATAGTGTGTCGAAGCGGATGAAGGAATTTGGTATTCGTGTGGCACTCGGGGCGCAGCGGGGGGAAGTGATGCGTTCGGCGGTCGGGCGGCCGTTGTTGCTGCTCTGCTCTGGCTCGGTTGCCGGGCTGGTGTTGGGGGTGATGGCTAGCCGTTTGTTGGCGATGATTGTTTATGAGGCTACGCCGCGGGATCCCTGGGTGCTTGGGGGTGTGATTCTTGCTATGCCGTTGTTTGGTCTGGTGGCAACGTGGATTCCGGCTTGCCATGCTCTCGGGGTGGATCCGGCGAAATTACTTCGAGACGAGTGACGGTTCGGACCTTTGGTTATATTCAGGGACTTAACTGGTATTTGCTTGGAGGATCCCAGGTCTCAAACGCGAGACCTGGGGCACCCATCCCGTTTCTACCGGTTGAGTTTCCTTCCGGTTTAGGTTTCCTTCGGTCTGGGTTTCCTTCCGGTCTGGTTTCCTTCCGGTCTCGTTTTCTCCCAGTTTAGAATTCGTCCCGTCTGGTTTTCCTTCCTGACTAGTTGCTGCCGGGTGGGAGTACTCCGTTCATTCGGAGGTACTCCACTAGTTGGCCGTAGTGGTCGTAGCCGTGAGCTACGGCGAAGGCGGCCAGGGTGGCGGGGGTGTGGAAGCCGTCGAGTCCTTGGATTCCGATGAAGGCCTTCTCGGGCGTGATGGTCAGGATCTGTGCGTGACTGTAGGCGAAGCTTTGCTTGAGGGCGGCGAGAATTTCGTCTTTTGTTTTCAGATCGCGGACGCCCTTCGATGCCTCGGGTGGTGGGGTTCCGCTCACTAGGCTGTAGAAGTGGTAGTTCGCGCCGGCAATGTGCGTCAGCTGCGCGGCAAAGGTGCGGACGGTTCCAAATTTGGCGGGGCTGCCGGGAGCGAAGGTTTCCGTTGTCGGCGCGAAGCTGTACTTTTCCGCCGGCATCTCCTGCGCTACGCCCATCACTTCGGTCTCTAGCTGGGTCAGCATGACGTCGAGCGCCTTGGCCGGCGATATTGGCTTGCCCGCATCGGAAGCGGTGTAGGTGTCTTTGTAGTCCCTCGCCTGGGCGGATGCGCCGGCTACCACTGTGGTGAGCAAAGCGACCGCCAAACAATTCACAACTCGCATGCTTTTTCCTTTCGCACAATATACCGAATTCTACTCAACCGATGTCACAGCCAGTTCCCTTCCCCGGTCTAACATCAGGAGACGGGAGCGAAATGGACGGTACGGGCCCAGACCGGCTGGCGACATTCCGGCAGTATCGCGGACTACTTTTCTCGGTGGCTTACCGCATGCTTGGCAGCGTAGCCGATGCTGAGGACATGCTGCAGGAGACGTTTATCCGCTGGCAGGAGGCCACGGACGAAGACATCCGCTCTCCCCGGGCCTACCTGGTCACGATCATCAGCCGTCTCTGCCTTAACCAATTGCAGTCCGCGCGGGTACAGCGTGAGGAGTATGTAGGCCAGTGGCTTCCGGAACCGGTCGTTACCGGTGCGGGCAGCGATCCACTGGAGATCGTACGAGTGGACGAGTCGCTTTCTATGGCCTTTCTTGTAATGCTGGAACGGCTGACGCCCGTGGAACGCGCGGTCTTCCTGTTGCGGGAGGTATTCGAATATGACTACGCGGAGATTGCCTCCATCCTTAACCAAAGCGAGAGCAACTCCCGGCAGATTCTGAGCCGCGCCAAACAGCATGTGGCTGACATGCGCCCGCGCTTTCCCACCTCTCAACAGAAGAAGAGGGACTTGCTGGAACGGTTTATTCAAGCCACAACCAGCGGCGATCTGCAGGGCTTGGTGGCTTTGTTGGCTAGCGACGTGGTGCTTCACTCGGATAGTGGCGGCAAAGGCGTGGGCGCACCGAATGTGATTCGAGGAGCCAACCATGTCGCACGCGGAGCGCTCGGTGCTCTACGAAAACTCCACCCGAAGGATCTCACCCATCGTGTGACCGAGATCAATGGAGAACCCGGCATCGTGAGTTATCTGCACGGAGAACCTTATTCGGTTCTCACCCTCGATGCCCGTGAAAGCGCTATCCAGGCCATCTACGTAGTGAGCAACCCGGAAAAGTTGGCCCATTTGCCTAAGTTTCGTCTGGATGTTTCTTAGAGAGTCATGTCACAAAGCGCAGGGTCCGATGGTCTCCTGATAAGCAGTGCCAAAGGAGCATAAAACCATGCAGACCCAGCTCAGCGAACCAATGACAGTTTCTCCCGGCGCTACAGAGACGCTTCTCGCGCCCATCGAAAAGCCCCGGGGGCTCATGATGAAGTTGGCTTATCGCGCAAGCCGCCGGCAATTCGGAAAAGTCCTTACACCCTTAACGGTTTGTTTTGCACGTCTGCCGGTGTCGTTTGGAATGTTTTATGGAAAGGTCGGCCGGCTGGATAAGAAGTTGCGGCTTCCGCAACAGACCGTGCTGCTCATCCGCGGGCAGGTGGCGCGCATCAACGTTTGTCTTTTCTGCATCGACATTGGCCGGTCGTTCGCTATCAAAGAAGCGATGAGCGAAGAGAAATTCGACGCGCTGGAGCACTACGGCACGGATTCGCATTTCACTGACGCGGAGCGTGCTGCACTGGACTACGCGACGGAACTCACCCGGAACAAGAATGTGAGGCGGGCTACCTTCGACCGCTTGCCGGGCTACTATTCTGAGCGAGAAATTTGTGAGATTGTCTGGCTGGTTGCAAGTGAGCACCTGTACAACATCACCAATCTCGGTCTCAACATCCACTCGGATTTGCTGTGCAACATTCCTGGGAAGGGTTAGCGGGCGCCGGTTCAGGGCTTGCTTGGGGCTGGTTCTGGTTTGATGGTCGTGATCTCGATGTAGGGCTGGAGTCCGGTTTCCACGCCATTGCGGTAGACGACCTTGCCGGCGATCTTCACGCGCTTGTTGTCGAAGTCCTCGAGCTGTTTGGGCTTGTGCGTGTCACTCACTTCGACCGAGCTGATGGGTTTGCCGTCGATGATGGTTTCGGAGTCGACCTGGACCATCCAGCCCGTGGATTCTGCGCCGATCGCCATTGCGCGGTGGAGAGTTCCCACCAGGGTTATTTTTTGCGGATCCCTCGCGTCAGCATGTAAGAAGAGGCAACACAGCGTCAGGAATAGGCCCGTACTTGCTCGTGCGAGGCGCATGGCAAATCTCCTTTTTAGTCCCAAAGGGAATTTTACCTATTCGGGCGTTTTGGGTAGAGAAGCGCTCTGAAGTGGGGAGTGTTGCCCACACAAGCCAAAGGAGGGCTTGAATGGGCCACCCGGGAATTTCGGGATTTCGTGAGGTAGTAGTGGGAGGGGCCGGCGCGACTTGGCTTGAGTCGCGCCGGGTATTTGGCGGAGAGGCGGGTTAGCCGGCTAAGGCGTAGGCGACGATGTCACGCAGGGCGAAGTTCTTGCCGGCATTTCCGATGGTGGGGACCCAGGTGGGATCGGCGCTCAGGACGGAGTCGTTGTCGCCGAATAGCATGCCGAGGAAGACTTCTGCGACGATGCGTCCGCCCACGGGGCCGAGTTGCGGGGTGCTGATCTTCATGGCTGGCTGCACGGGAATGGCAACCGGGGTGCGCGTGTTGGCGGCCTCGGCGAGGATGTAGGTCCAGAGCGGACAATTTCCGAGAAAGGCGGCCAGGTCCTTAAGATCGGAGAGTTTGCCGAGAACGTCGTCTCCCGAAGGGTCATCTACGGCTTTGCCGATGATGATCTGGTCGTCCCTCAGCGGCGTGACGCCCATGGCCTTCGCAACAGACTGGCCAGTGGGAAGGCCCAGTTCGAATCCGCGGAGGAGGTTGCGCTGGGGGAGAGACGGCGGAGGATCGGACGCTACGGATGGGGGCAGGAACGAAAGCGGAGTAACCACCGAAGTGTCGATGCGATAGGCAAATTGCAAGCGCTTCTTCATGGCCGCGTTCGCTGGATTGACCTTGTCTGGATCGTCACCATAGGCCCGCACGTCGCCGGGCAGATCGATGAAGCGGCCCCAGTCGATACCGCGGTTTTTGCCCATGGCCTGGAAGCCGGTGAGACCGTCGAGGATGCCGGCCGGTATTTCTTTGATGGTGTTGGGCGGGATGGGAAAGATGGGGAGGAGCGTGGCGTCGTCGTCGTTCAGGCGATAGCCGGGGCGGATCATGGAGTGGCCAAGACGGTAGGCGGCGACGGAAAACTCGACGGGCATGAATGGGTCGTTCTTCCAGTGGAAGAACTCCAGCTTCTTCTTGTCATATTGCCCATTGGTTTTGAGTGCGTCGAGAACGGGAGCGGAGACGATCCTGGGGAGGAAGTCGTGGAGGATGACCCATTGATAGTGGGAGCGGACAATCTTCTGCAGTGAGGGAAAATCAAGGCCGGGATTGTCTTTGACCACGTGATTGTGAAAGCGCAGCATGAGGGCCTGGAATTGGGAGACGATGCTGTTTTCGTCGTTGCGCGGGTCACCAATCAGCGCGCGGGCGGGAGTCGCGCTGTTGCGCGCGAGATCAGGCGCTCCATTGTCGAGCGGGGTTCCCAGCAGAAATTTGATGCCGGTGTTGTCGTACATGTACGGCTGATCACTGGGGCCGCGGCCGTAGACGTTGTCGAGATCGAGCGCCGGGGTGCGGAAGTCGGTGAGGGCGTCCGGGTCGCTGTGCTTGATCAGGGTGGTCATGGGATCGAAGGTGATGTCGTGGTCGATGAACTGGCCGAAGTAGGTGTAGAGCGCGGGGATGCCGCTTTCTTCGCCGTCAAAGCCGTCTTTGGGAGCGTCGAAGGACGAGGTCATGGCTTGGCCGAGCGTCATGAGGTTCGTGCGGCTCTGAGCGTCGGTGGCGCCGTAGGTGGCAGCGGGGAGGGAGCGGAACATGCGCCCGAAACGGCCCTGGAAGGAGGGCGACTTGGCCGTGGACATGAGGCCGCGAAGCGGTTTGCCGTGATGGGCAAAGGCGGCGAAGATAGCGCGCATGCCTTCGGGGTAGCGCGACGGAGGTGCGGGTGCTGGCGGCTGTTGGTCGTTCTGGTTCATTGGTCTAGCTCCTGAGGTGGGGTGATGGTGAGCAGTCCTGAACGGGCGCCATGAGCGGCATTCGGCAGGCAACGAAACGCCACGGAGGTATCCGAAACGCGGGCAACTGGGAAGGTAGTGCAGGCGGAGGTTGAACCGTTTCAATACGGTCAGGAAGAACTTCAGGGCGGGTTCCCGTGGTGTAAAGAGAATCGACGAGGGAAAGGCGGCAAACGCCGACCGGCTCAGCGGATATCTACATGACCTCCGTGTACCCATGCATGTACGGCAGTAATGATTATCGTTAAGCATCACTTGACACTTTGGCCTGGCAAAAACTAAGGTCTGTTTAAGGGCTCATTCGAAGCCTGTGCTTTACCAGCGCCGTTTCCTCCGACGGTTTTTGCCTTGGTGATCAGACGGGGGCGAGTGAATCGCTACTCTGCATCTCTCCGTTTCCGCGTCTGTTGTTGGCCTTCTGCGGGTATGTGCGTACCCAGAGCCCACGTTGCCAAGACGTTTCGCACTTTCGCGTGGAAACATATATGGGTCAACGGAACCGGTATATCCCTACACTTGATGGTTGGCGTGGTTTGTCAGTCATTTGCGTCGTTCTGTATCACGGAAGAGACGCTTTTTTCCGCAGGGATTCACTGCTCATGCGGTTATTCACCCACGGCGACACCGGGGTCGATATTTTTTTCGCGATCAGCGGCTTTCTGATTTGCGGACTGTTGTTGAAAGAATATGAGCGAGACGGTGGCATCAGTTTGCGCCGTTTCTACATCCGGCGCTCTTTTCGCATTTTGCCCGCCTACTATGCGGCAATTGCTGGAATCACAGCACTGGCGTTGTTTGGAGTGATCCGGATCAAGTATTCCGATTTGCCGAGCTGCGTTTTTTTCTACCGCAACTACCGTTTGCTCGGACCGGACCAGGCCGGCGGATTCTTCACCGCGCACTTCTGGTCGTTAGCCATCGAAGAGCATTTCTACCTGATCTGGCCGGCGCTGTTGATCGCCGTAAAACCGAAGCGCGCGGGCAAGGTAGCGCTGCTGCTGGCGATCGCGGTCGCCGCGTGGCGTACCTTTGAAGCTCATTTTCAGTGGTTTTCCACGATTCTTATCCCGTCGACTCTGCTGGCACGCACAGATGCGAAGGCGGACGCGCTGTTGTGGGGATGCCTGGCGGCAATCTACTTTCCTACGATCAAGGGTTACGTGGAACGTGTCCGTTTTAATCAGTTGTGGTTGCCGATTCTGATGATGGTGCTGGCTGTGCAGAAATTCCATGTACTCGGCGAGGTGGTGCTGCAATCGATACTTATACCCGCGCTGGTGCTGAGCACGGTCATCCAACCGAGCAGCTTGCTGGGGCGATTCCTCGCGTGGCGGCCCATGTGTTGGGTGGGCACCGTATCGTACAGCATTTATCTTTGGCAGGAGATATTCCTGCCGCAGTTCGCCGATCAGCAGGCGGCGGGAGTTTTTCACTACCTCCAGAAGGCTCCCTTTAACCTGGTTGCCATCCTGGCGTTCGCTTGCGTGAGCCGTTACCTGATCGAGTTGCCGATGGTCCGGCTAGGACATCGCCTGAGTGAAGATCCTTCCGAAGGAGGTGCCTCTCGGCAACAAACGCTCTCGCCCAAGCTTTCTTTGCGAGGTATTTAGAGAGAGCAGACGGGTATCCAGGGTGCATGGGTTGCAGGGATCCCAGATCTCAAACGCGAGACCTGGGGCACCCTTCGTTGGTTGCCGACACATTTCCGATAGAAAAGGCCAGAAGTATCGCGAACGCGATGGCAGCCGGTTGCACGGCTTATCCCTGATGGTCAGGATGAGTACATTCGGGAAAGGCTGCCAGGTAGGTGTTGCCGACGTATTCCATATCTTTGTGAATACCGATGGTGGAAGTGTAGTAGCCGTTGACAGTCATTTGCTTCAGGGTGATGAAGAAGTGTTCCAGGGTGGTGTTGGGGTTTTCTTCGTTGGCCGCGGCTTTGCTCAGCGCATCGGCGAGGGATGAATCTTTTGCCTGATCCTGGAAGAGGTGGATCCCGTCTCGCCAGTGCTGTTTGACGGCGTCGCTGCTGTTGGCCACGATCAGGTCGGCGAAGAGGTTAGTGTTGGCTTCGTGGGCTCCTGGGGAGTGGTTGTCGGCGGGGATGATCATTTCCATCAACTGGTCGAGGAGTTGGCTTTCCTCTTCGGTGAAGAATTGCAGTGTGTACGGGGTCACGGGCGGCGCCTGCATGTGACTCATCGCGGCGCCCGGCAGTGCGTTTAGTTTTTGGGATAGCGCGGCGAGTGCGGCGATTTTGAGGAGCGATCTTCTTTCCATATTCTTGTGAGCCTTCCGAAGCGAAGGTTGAGAGTCGTGACACCCGGGATTTGTTGCAAGTGGAAGTCGCTAATTTACAGTTCGTGTCTTTTTCTTTGCTCCTTTATGTAGTCGGCGGCGCGTAGGGACAGGGCCATGATGGTCAAGGTTGGGTTTTTTTCGCTGGAGGTGGTGAAGCAGCTGCCGTCTGTCACGAATAGGTTTTTTACGTCGCGTGCCTGGCAATAGCTGTTGAGCACGGAGGTGCGCGGATCTTTTCCCATGCGCACGGTTCCTACTTCGTGGCTGGCAAAGCCGGTGGGACCATCTCCGAAACTGGTGAACAAGGTGCCCTTCATGTGCGATGACACTTCCAGCATGCTCTGCTTGGCCGCTTGCCATAAGGCGTGATCGTTTTCGCTGAAGCGGAAATGGACGACCGGGGTGGGAATTCCGTGGGCGTCCACACGGGTGGGATCGACGGTCACGTAGTTTCGGTTATCGGAGGTGACTTTGCCCCAGCTGCCGAAGGATAAATATCCAGGCTGCATTCTCCGCACTTTTTCTTTGAAGGCAGCTCCGTAGCCTGGCAGCCGGTTAGCCTGGTGGGGAAACATGTAACTGGAATAGTTCACTTGAAATCCCCAGCCCCCGACGTAGTTGTTTTTGCCAAAGAGCTGGTTGTAGCGAGGGACGTAGACGTGATCGGTGGCGCCGTCCTGGTTGGAGGGCTTTTGGCCTTCGAGCTCTTCCAGGTAGATGCTCAACGACTCATTCAGGTGACCGTTCAAGTGATGCCCTACCCTGCCGCTGGCGTTGGCCAGGCCGGTTGGGAATTTTGCCGACTTTGAATTGAGCAAGAGCCTGGCTGACTCTACCGTGGAGGCGCAGACCACCACGACCTTCGCTTTTACCTGTTGTTCCGTACCCGTCGTGGTGTCAATGAAGGAGACAGCGCTCGCCAAGCCCTCGCGGTTGACCAGGACTTCGCGTGCGAGGGCGTTCTGGCGCAGGGTGAAATTGCCCGTGGCCCGGGCTTTGGGCAGCATGCAGTCGGGAGTGCTGAAGATGGACGCAACGTCGCATCCATCCATGCAGTGGCCACAATAGTGGCAAGGGAGGCGCTTATCGTAGGGCCGGGTGAGGACTGCCTTGCGCACGGCGATGAGCGGGATGCCCATGGCGCCGGTGGCGCGGTGCATGATGTGTTCGCTGCAGCGCCAGGGAATGGGCGGCAAGTAGTTTTTGCCCGCGGGCAGGATTTCGAGATGATCGTCGTTGCCGCAAACCCCGATGATCTGCTCGATGCGATCGTAATAGGGTGCGAGTTCCTCGTAGGTGAGCGGCCAGTCTTCTTCGATGCCCTGCAAGGACCACTCTTTGAAATCTCTGGGGGCATAGCGGAGAGTGACGGCGTTCCAATGCATGGTCCTGCCGCCGAGAACGCGCACTCGATCGATAGAGATTTTGTCGCAGTCAGTGTAGGCGATAGATTTTGCTACGTCGCCCTGGTAGAAGGGGGCTTGCTTTTCGCCGCGGAATCCGCGAAACGGCAGCTCGTAGGGCCACTTGTGGGAGAGCAATTCCCAGGGTTGGATTTGCTTTCCGGCTTCCAACATGACGACTTTGGCGCCGCCTTCGCAGAGTTCCTTGGCCATGACGCCGCCGGCGGCGCCGGAGCCGATGACGCAGACGTCGAAGTTTTCGTCTTTGCTCAAATTGTTCCGAATGAATGGAAGGGACCCCAGCGCTCAAAAGCGAGAGCTGGGATCCCTTCGGTAATTATCGACGCTGCGAGTCTCAAGCGAGGTCGTAGCGATCGAGGTTCATTACTTTGTTCCAGGCAGCCACGAAGTCCTTCACGAACTTGTCCTTCGCGTCGTCGGTTGCGTAGACTTCGGCGATGGCGCGGAGCTGAGAGTTGGAACCGAAGACGAGATCGACCACGGTTCCTTTCCACTTGGCTTCGCCGCTCGCGCGGTCTGTGCCTTCCAACACGCCTTCCGAGGTGGCGGACTTCTTCCACTTGGTGCTCATGTCGAGGAGGTTGACGAAGAAGTCGTTGGTCAAGACTCCTGGCTGCTTGGTGAAGACACCATATTCCGATTGCCCGTAGTTGGCATTCAAGGCGCGCAGGCCGCCGATGAGAACGGTCATTTCGGGAGCTGTCAGCTTCAATAGGTTGGCCCGATCCAACAGCAGTTCTGCCGCCGCCTGATGGTGTCCCTTGCGGAGATAGTTGCGGAACCCGTCTGCGACCGGCTCCAATACAGCGAACGAATTTACGTCGGTCTGTTCCTGCGACGCGTCCGTACGCCCTGGGGTGAAGGGGACCTTTACGTCGTGGCCGGCCTTCTTCGCAGCGGCTTCCACGGCTGCGCAGCCGCCGAGAACAATCAGGTCAGCGAGCGAGACCTTCTTTGCACCGGAGTTGAAATCCTTTTGGATCGCCTCCAGCTTGGAGAGAACCTTCGCCAGTTCCTCCGGCTGATTGACTTCCCAATATTTCTGCGGGGTGAGGCGAATGCGTGCGCCGTTCGCGCCGCCACGCTTGTCACTGCCGCGGAAGGTGGAAGCCGATGCCCAGGCGGTCGAGACCAGTTGCGGGATGGAGAGTCCTGACGCGAGGATCTTCGCCTTGAGAGCAGCAATATCCTGATCGCCGATGAGTTCGTGATCGACGGCGGGAACAGGATCCTGCCAAAGCAACGTTTCCTTAGGAACGAGCGGCCCAAGGTAGCGTGCAATCGGTCCCATGTCACGGTGCGTGAGCTTGAACCAGGCACGGGCAAACTCGTCGGCGAACTGATCTGGATTTTCGTGGAAGCGCTTGGAGATTTTCGCGTAGATGGGATCGACCTTGAGAGCGAGGTCGGTGGTGAACATCATGGGCGCGTGCTTCTTGGAAGGATCGTGAGCATCGGGCACAGTACCTGCTGCCGATTTGTCCTTCGGAGTCCATTGTTGCGCACCTGCAGGGCTCCTGGTGAGCTCCCACTCATAGCGGAACAAGTTATCGAAGAAGTTGTTGTCCCACTTCGTCGGGTTGCTGGTCCATGCGCCCTCGAGACCGCTGGTGATGGCGTCCGGGCCGGCGCCGGTGCCGAAGGTATTGATCCAACCGAGGCCTTGCGCTTCAAGAGCGGCGCCTTCGGGCTCGGGACCCATGTAGGTGCTGGGTTCGGCAGCGCCGTGGGCCTTGCCGAAGGTGTGTCCGCCGGCGATGAGGGCTACGGTTTCTTCGTCATTCATCGCCATGCGGCCGAAGGTTTCGCGGATGTCGCGGGCAGCCGCGACGGGATCCGGATTGCTGTTGGGGCCTTCCGGGTTCACGTAGATGAGGCCCATCTGCACAGCGCCGAGAGGATTGTCGAGCTGGCGATCCCCGCGATAGCGCTCATCTCCCAGCCAGGTGGTTTCAGGACCCCAGTAGACGTCTTCTTCCGGCTCCCAGATATCGGGGCGTCCGCCGGCGAAACCGAAGGTCTTGAATCCCATGGATTCCAAGGCTACGTTGCCGGTAAGAATCATCAGGTCGGCCCAGGAAAGTTTCTTGCCGTACTTTTGCTTGATGGGCCAGAGAAGGCGGCGTGCTTTGTCGAGGCTTACGTTGTCGGGCCAGCTGTTGAGCGGAGCAAAGCGCTGGGATCCGGAGCCCGCGCCACCGCGGCCGTCGGCGATACGGTAGGTGCCGGCGCTATGCCACGCCATGCGGATAAACAACGGCCCGTAGTGACCGTAATCCGCCGGCCACCAGCTTTGCGAGTTAGTCATCAAGGCATGCAGATCTTTGATCACAGCGTTCAGGTCGAGGGTTTTGAACTCTTCGGCGTAGTTGAACGCTTCACCCATCGGGTCGGAGAGCTCTGAGTGTTGATGCAGGATGCCGATGTTCAGCTGATTGGGCCACCAGTCTGCGTTGGCCGGGGTCCCGGTGACGGCTTGTTTGCGAGCGCCGCCGTTGAAGGGGCACTTGGCCCCATTGGTTTGTTCGCTACTATCGTGGACAGGTTCACCGACTGCTGTGACAAATTGCTCTTCCATATGTCCCTCTTCCTTCGAATGAGTTTTAAACGTGCGGAATGATGAATTGACGGTTGGGGTGGAATATGGCGCGCTTACCGCGCGCGATTCATCCGCTGTTAACGTGTCTTCGAGACTTGACGGTCCCGTGTTTCGGAGCGCACCTGGTGCAAAGGCCCCGGAAAATGAGTTCGCATTCGCGAACGATTCGCTTGCCCAGGGCGCGCGTGGCGGGTGGGGGTACGTCGTACCACTCAATGTCTTCCACGTTGCCGCAGGTGTCGCAGATGAAATGATGATGGAGCAGGCCCTTGGCATCAAAGCGTGCAGCCCGGCCTTCGACTGCTACCTCGCGCACCAAGCCTGCCTGCACCAGGTCGCGGAGATTGTTATAGGTGGTTGCTCGAGAAGAGCGGGGATCCATGCGATTGACGGCTTCAAAGATTTCGACTGCGGTGGGATGCCGGTTTTGTTCCATGAGAAAGGCCATCACGGCGTAGCGCTGCGGGGTACAGCGCAACCCGCTGGTTTCCAATGACCGTTTGATCGCCTCGGTGTTCACGAAAGATTAGACTATGTCTAATTTGATACTTTGGCAAGAAGGGGTGCTGTGGAAAAGGGTGGGGGGGTGGGTTTTGGGAATTTTGATACCGCAGGTCCCACGGCACACGAGATGACAATTCTGTTAAAGGGGCGAATTCTGCGTTTTCGGGAGAGGTCCGCGGAACTGCAGATCTCCTCGCACGCTCGGAGCCTGTGACTTTTTCGATCTTTTCGTGTTTCAGCGTACCCAAAACGGCTGAAAACGGCTGAGTCGCGAAGCTTTCGTCGACAAGTACCATCCCGACTTTATGTACTTCGATTGGTGGATCGGCCAGCCCGCAGAGGAGCATGATGAGTATCGCAGCGCCAAATCGCTCATCCATCAATTGGTCGGGAGCGTGGCTGCGGGTGAATGGCGCGGCTATTTATGGAACGCGGCCGTTCACGGTATTTGGCGAGGGACCGACGAAGGGCCATGGGGATTCAACCCAGAAGAACAAAGACATTCAGGTGTATACGGCGCAGGATATCCGCTCTACGACTTCAAAAATTCGGCTCAACGGTTTATGCCACGGCGCTTGGGTGGCCGACGGACGGCAGCCTTATATTGCACACGTTGTGCTCAGGGAATCCCTATCTTTCTGGGCCGGTTTGCGGAGTTAGGTTGCTTGGCACCGGGCAGCCTATTGCTTTCGAGCAACGGACGGATGGACTTCATCTCACTTTGCCGAGTGCCGCGCCCACCGGTCCTGGGGATGATATTGCTTAGGTATTCGCAATTCCCACGGTTTGCCGAGTTCTCGATAGAGGGGTTCAATGGACCAGCCACCATATGAGAAACGATTCATAGGCCCAGCGGAGGGGTCCTACCTCGCCTTCCAATTTGGTTTGGGGGCGCTTACCTACTGAATCGCTTCGCGGGCCTAACGTCCAGGCCAGAGCTATTTCCGCCGAGGGAGTTCCGCGTTGCGGGTGTCTCCGTTCGTACTTGTCGATCGCGGTTTGAATCTCGAATACGTCGAAAGGTCTCAAGTGGGTCGTGCCTTGCCTTTCCGGGGTTTGCAAATTGGTACGCAAAGATAGTGACTTTGGGTGACAAGTCGTAACTGGAAAAGGTTGGTTCAGTTCGGTACAAGGGCAGACGTAACTTAGGGTTAAAGTTTGTGCGTGAGAACTGAGCATAAAGAAGTCCCATAGGCGCTGATAGCTGGAAACAAACAGGGACGACTGAAGATTGTCCAGGGTCAAGTAGCGGCATATTTTCAGTCGTCCCTGCGGGACTCAGTCATCTTGCATGATGCACCCAGGACTAACGTCCTGGGCTAAGTTCAGCCGTCCCTGCGGGACTTTTTCCGGGACGGGATGGTAGAGATTTTTATTCTTTGGGATCCTGAGTGCGGCCGAAGTTTTGGGTTAGGTAATCTACGATCTGCTGGAATTGGTCATCGGTGGCGGAGGCGCCTCGCTGCGCCATTCTTTGCACAGTGCCGGTCCACTCTTCTCTTGTCTGCGGACGCGTGGCAACGAGGTCGACGGAGTGGCAACTGTTACAAACCCTTTGCACCAGTTCCCTGCCCTTGCCGTCCGGGAGTTGGGTCTGCGTCTGGAGCGCACTGGGAAGTTTCGCCTGACCGCCCAGGGCAAAGGCCACTAAATGCTCACCGGCGGCGAGTGCGATGTATTCCTTTCCGCTTTTTCCAGCATAGGCGATGGGCACCGCGAGAGCTGCCTGGTCGAGTTTGAAAGACCAGAGCTCCTTGCCGGTTTTGGTTTCGAGAGCGCGTACATATTGATCGAGGGAGCCGGTCATGAAGAGGAGACCACCCGCGGTGGCGGTTGGACCTCCTCGAGAACTGGGTGCTCCGGTTTTCAGTCCGCTCGGAATGCCGGTCATGGTGCCGTAGGGTATCTGCCAGGCAATGTCTCCGGTATTTACGTCGACCGCGGTGAGACGGCCCCACGGGCGGAGCCCAGCAGGGCCAACCATCCGCTGAAAATGAATAAGCCGCGAAGGATATGGCGGACTGTGCCGAGCTGGGCTGCGTGCTGTACAGGATGGGCGACTGATGGTCCGGGTCAGCGTAGGTGGGAGCGGGCTTTGGTTGTGCCTGGTATTGGATGAAGTGCAGGGCGCCGGAGTCAGTGGTGTTGATGATGTAGTAGCCCAGCGTGGGATCGAAGGCTCCGCCCCACATCCAGGCTCCGCCCCAATGATCGGGAAATTGCAGTGTTCCCTTGTCAGACGACGGGGTGTAGGGACCTTGGTTGGGCACTCCGCCGCGCTGGAGGAATTTTGCGTACCACTCGCGGCAGGCAGCTTCGTGGGCTGGGGTGATGTGGGCGAAGTCATTTTCAGTGAAGCTGGTTCGGGAGAGCGGTGGTGGCTTGAGGGGAAAGGGCTGGGTCGGCGAGTAACTATTCTCCAGGCGCGTCTCCTTTGGGCACCGGGCGCTCTTCCACACCGTAGATCGGCTTGCCGGTTTCGCGATTGAGAATGAAGAGAAGCGGATTTTTGGTGATGACAGCGACAGCGGGAATTTTCTTGCCGTGCTGGACTACGTCAAACAGCATCGGCGGGGCAGGCATGTCGTAGTCCCAAATATCGTGATGGATGGCCTGGAAATACCACTTCAACTTTCCTGTTTTCACATCCACAGCGACGAGTGAGTTTCCGAAAAGATTGTGCGCCTGGACGATCCACTCCATAGTGGTCGTTATTTACTGAGCCTACCGGCATGTAGAGAATTCCGCGCGTTGGGTCGAGGGTAAAGAAGGACCACACATTCCCTCCACTGACGTCTTTCCACGCGTCCCCGGTCCAGGTCTCGTGCCCTGTCTCGCCGGGCCGCGGGACGGTATGAAAGGTCCATACGAGTTTGCCGGTGCGGACATCCCAGGCGCGCACATCGCCGGCTGGACCCTTGCGGCCGGTTTCATCGTCGATGTGGCTGCCGGTGATGACCAGGTCCTGATAAACCAAGGGGGGCGAGGTGAGCCCGTAGTGCATGCGGTTATAACCGCGCATGACTTCCGGCGTTTTTAAATTGACGATGCCTTTGACGCCGAATTCGTCGACCGGAACGCCGGTCTTCGCATCGAGCGCGTACAGTTCGCCTTCTTCGGTGCCGAACAAGATGCGCGGAGTGCGTTGCTTGTCACCGGGCCAGAAGGCGACGCTACGCATCGATGACAGGCCCGGGCCGCGATATGGGCAGTTCGAGGCTGTGTACTGCCAGAGCGAGCGGCCGGTTTCAGGGTCGAGCGCGGCCACATGACAGAACGGCCACGATACATACATGCGGCCGTCGACGACCAGGGGTACCGACTCGATGGTCCGGCTGCCGGTTGCACGATCGCTGTCTTTCAAGGGGAAGATCCACGCGGGGGCGAGCGTGGCAACGTTGTGGACGTCGATTTGCTTGAGTGGAGAGTAGCGCAGAGCCTGTGGGTCGTGGCCAACGTCTGGCCAATCCGTTTGGGCGTGCGCGCTCATCAGCGAGCAGACGATGACGTGTAGGCAGACAATGTTCAGCGATGCAATGAGCGTTCGTCGCATGGTGTTCCCGGTTTGCTATTTGGGGAGTTGTTTGAGCATGAAGTTCGCCATGAGATGGTTGGCCTCGATGGACTCGGGGAGCGAGGAGTTGTACCAGAACGCGTGGGGGAGCGCGTCGAAGACAACAAGACGCGCATCGACGCCGGCCCGCAGATAGGCGCGGTGCAGGTTTGCGGTTCCACTGAGGAGAGCATCCCGGCCACTGGTGACGAAGAGAGTGGGTGGCAGACCGTGCAGGTCAGCGTAGATGGGAGAGAGCACGGGATCTTTCGGATCAGTCGAGCCAACGTAATAGGGGTCGTGTACACCGCTGTCGGGTGGATCAAGATGCCCGGCGAATCCCTGAAGGGTATAGAGCGCCTGGGAATCGGCTTCATGGGCGAAGCTATCGAGCGTGCTGAAGATGCCAAGGCCTGCGGGGAGGGGCAGCCCGAGCGATTTCAGTTTCACCGCTACTTCAGCGGTGAGCACGGCGCCGGCGGAAGTTCCGTAGAGAATGATGTGGCTTGGCTTGTAGGTTTTGAGGAGCTCCTTATAGACGGCCACGGCGTCGTCGACACCCGCGGGGAATGGGTGCTCAGGGGCGAGGCGATAAAGGACTGCGATGACTTTGATCCCGGTGTAGCCGGCAATGGGAATGGTTTCCGAGTAGGAGCCGGAGTCTGCGTTAAAGCCGCCTCCGTGCAGGTTGAGGAGAACCTTGTCGCGGCTGGTAGGCGACAAATTCGTGGGAGTTACGATGCGTACCGGGACACCGGCGATGGTGGATTCGGTGATGGTGTTGGGGCAGAGCTTGGTCCAGGCGGCTCTTGAGCGTTCGGCGGAAGCGTCGGTTTGGGCTCTGCGATGTTCGAGTGATTCTGGTGGGGCTTGATCAGGGGTTCTTCGGATGAGGAAGTTGCGGGCTTCCGGGCTGAGGTCTGGGGGAACGGGGACTACACGGGTTACATAGGCTGTGCCTTGTTCGTCGATGTAGCTGGTGTCTTTGGTGGCTGCTGTCGTGGCGGTGGTTGGTGTGGGGGTGGATTGGGCTATGAGCGCTGTGGCGATCGCCAAAGGCAGGAGGGCGATTTGGCGAAAGGTGATGAACATGCGGCGGGCTCCTGGCGGGTCGAACAATTCTAGCGTTACGGAGGTGATCGGTGGAGGTCCCAGCCCACTCAAGCCAACGGCGGGCTTGAATGGGGCACCCTTGGAACGACTGGATGCGATATGCTTTGTCGGGAAAAAAGAGAGGTTCGGCTTATGTCTTCGAAAGCGCCGGCGGATGTGACGATTCGCGTTGCCACGCCGGAGGATAGTTCGGTCTGCGGGCAGATTTGCTATGACGCCTTTCTGAATATCAGTTCGGCACATGGGTTTCCCTGCGATTTTCCTGGACCGGAGGCGACTACGCGTTTGCTTTCGATGATGTTTTCGTCTCCCGGTTGCTATTGTGTCGTGGCCGAAGTGGAAGGGCGCGTCGTGGGAAGCAATTGCCTCTATGAGCAGTCGCCGATCGGCGGCGTGGGCCCGGTTACCGTCGCCCCCAATACACAACATGCCGGCATCGGACGCAAGCTGATGGAGGCGGTGATGGAGCGAGCGGACGGGACGAAACGCGGGATTGCGGCTGGTGCAGGCTGCTTTCCACAATCGCTCGTTGGCGCTCTATGCCAGCCTGGGCTTCGATGTGCGAGAGCCGCTCTCGTGCGTGCAAGGACGAACGCACGAACGGTCATTTTCAGGATGCGTGGTGCGGCCGGCACAGTCGAGTGATCTGGATGCCTGCAACGCGCTATCGCGGCGCGTGCATGGTTATGATCGGAGCGCCGAATTGGCGCAGGCCAAGCGACAGGAGACTGCGTTGGTGGTAGAGCGCGGGGGCCGTGTTACGGGATACGCCTCTGCCTTGGCGTTTACCGGCCATGCGACGGCCGAGAGCAACCTGGACATGCAGGCGCTGATTGCCTCGGCGGAGTCGTTCGGTGGCCCGGGAATCCTGGTGCCCTCGCGAAACAGCGCTCTGCTGCGCTGGTGCCTGGCCAATGGCCTGCGTGTCGTCCAGCCGATGACGCTGATGAGTACGGGGCTCTACAACGAACCGGCTGGCGCCTGGTTGCCTTCCATTCTCTATTGATGTTGGGAGAAGGCGGTTACTGGAGGAAAGGGCGTCTCCTCCATCACAGTTGACTACTCGACAATTCAGATAGTCGCTCAACTCGCCCGGATTTCCTCTTAATAGTCGCGGCTTATGGAATCATCGGAGAAGGGCGGAGGCCGACCATAAAACTGGGGCTTGCCCGTGGAAGTCGCCGGTTATGCGCTTCCTTGCCAGGTAGTAATCGTAACTGTTTTGTTTTCCGGTGCCCTGGCAGACGCTGGTTATGTTTTCGTTCTGGTCGATGTAGCCGGCGACGGCGATCCAGGCTTTGCGGGCGGCCGGGCCGTAGGTGGCGGCGTCGAGCCAGCCGTTTTTTACTCCGGTGATCAGCGCGAAGGTGAACATGGCGGAGCCTGAACTTTCCGGCCAGGCTTCGTCGTGATCGATCAGCTGCCTCCACATGCCGTCTTTACCCTGGTACTTGAGGAGCGCACTCATCATCAACCGGTAACTGTCCAGGATGCGCTTTCTCTTAGGGTGATCCTGGGGCAAGTCTCGCAGCATTTCCGCCATGCCGACAGCCACCCAGCCGTCACCGCGGCCCCAGTAGAAGGGCACATCAGGAGCGTGATAGAAGAGGCCGTTGGGTTGCTGCAATTTGTCGAGATAGGCCACCATTTCCGCCGCATCGCGATCGAGATACTTCTTGTCTCCCGTGGCGCGGTAGGCCTCCAGTTGCAAAATGGTGAGCATGTACATGTCGTCGATCCAGTAGCGTGTCTCGGCCGACAGGCCATCCGGCTGCGGGTTTTCCCATTGACGGTCGGCCCAAGCTTTGCCCATGGCGAGGTATTTGGGATCCTTGGTTTGAATAGCAATCTCGAGCGGGACTATGCCAAAGATGGAGTCGTCCACATGATGGCGGACAGGGATGCGCGCTGCCTCGGCTCCGCCAGGGGTGAGGGGTTCGAATTTGTGAATCAGCTCGGTACGCAGAGCGTCGTCATGAGTGAGCGAGGCAAAGGTGAGGGCGCCGTACCAGGTGGCCACCTCAGAGTAGTGGATGGTGGGACCGTACTGGTGGGGACTGGCGACAAAGTGCTCCGCAACCTTTTTGCCGACTTCCTGCGGAGACAGGCCCGCGGGCCAGTTGCTGAAATAGCTGTTTTCCTGCGCGAACAGGGTTGTGTTCAGCGCGAAGACGAGGGTTAGGAATAGGCTACTGAGCCGCTTCATTTATGAGCTGATCGACCTCTACGGTTTGGAACTCGCCGATCTTAACACCGTGACGGTATAGTCTGCCTTTTGCGTCCCGTCTGGCGAGACGAGTCCCACGTACGCTTTGGCGAACGTGGGGCACCCGTCCAGGACCTCGTGGGCTCTAGCGCAATAGGTTGGTGTGGTGAGTGGCGATGAGGAGGGCTCCGTAGATCCAGCCCAGCACCATGTAGAAGAAGGCGATCACGATGCCGGCGGGTATCGAGGCAATAGCAATTTTGATCAGGAACCTGACAAGGGGCCAGAAGGGCATATCGAAGCCGACTACGACGACAGGCGTACCTGGGACGATCGAAATCTGTGACATGGACAGCTCCTTAGTTGCTCTGGATTGTAACGGTTTGGGGTGTCCGGGATTGGCCACTGTCATGGATAGTTTTGGTGGCGTATGTTTCGAAAAACATCTCCACGAGGGGTTGGCGGAACCGCAGGTCCCTCCGCTGCGCTACGCTCCGGTCGGGATGACAAGGGTGGGGGTGACGTTTCCATGGAGGAAAAGTCGATTGCGACGCTGGCATGGGATTAGGGGCGGAGAACCGGCTGGAACGATGATTGGTGGGCAGCGAGGGACTCGAACCCCCGACATCCTGCTTGTAAGGCAGGCGCTCTAACCAGCTGAGCTAGCCGCCCCACCGGGTTTGATTTTACCATGCAGCTTGTTAACGTTAATGCAGGTAGAAGTTGGAGAGGGCGGTTCGGTTTGACAAGGCCGGAGAATCTAGCAGCAGCACCAAGCACACAGAAAAACCGTCTCACCATTGGCATCGACCTGGGCGGAACGAATCTGCGCATTGCGGCGTTTGACGCGGAGTGGAAGCGGCTGGCTTCGGTGAACGTGGCCACGCGGGTCAGTGACGGACCGGCAGCGGTGGTGAACGACATGTGCGATGCGATCCGCCGCGTGCTCGAGCAATGCGGATCCAATTACGAGTTGTTCGGGGTGGGCGTCGGGGCTCCCGGGCCGCTCGAGCTGCCTTCGGGTAGATTTCATCGGCCGCCGAATTTGCCTGGGTTTGACGGGTTCCTGCTCAAAGAGGAGATGGAGTCGAGGCTGCAGGCGACGGTCATCGTGGACAAAGACGCCAATGCGGCGGCTCTGGCCGAATGGAAGAGTGGAGTAGGGATAGAGATGCCCGCTGATTCCATGTGCATGCTGACCCTGGGTACCGGAGTGGGCGCGGGCCTCATCCTGAACCGGAAAATCTGGCACGGGATGACGGGCATGGGCGGAGAAGGGGGGCATATTCCTGTGGTCGAGGGTGGCTTCTTGTGCGGATGCGGCGGCCGAGGGTGCCTGGAACAATATGCCTCAGCAACGGCTATCGGCAGAGCTGCGACGTTGACCGCGGCTCGGGGGGGCGCCCCGCGTATCGCAAAGATGATCGCGCATCGCATCGAGCAGCAGGGAGAATTCACGGCCCGTGATCTTGCCGGCCTGGCACGGGATGGAGATGAGGTTGCCCAGCAGATATTTGCCGATGCGGGGAAATATCTGGGCATGGCTCTGGCTATGCTGGTGAATGTTCTCAATCTGCCGCTGTATGTAATCGGCGGGGGCGTGGTCAGCGGTTGGGATTTGTTTGCGCCGCGGATGTTCGAGGAGTTGGGGCGGTTGAGTTATATCTATGCACTCACCCGGCCTGGGAGTGGCGAGCCTTTCACCGCGGGGAAGACATATGTGGTTCCGGCCGCGACGGGACCTGACGCCGGGTTGTTGGGGGCGGCTATGCTTCCTTACCTGGAAGCCGGATTGCTTTAGTCGCTACGACAAAGCGATGTGGGGCTGCGCCCGTCTTTTTCGGCCCATGTACGCTTAGGCGAACATTGAGGGGCACCCGTCCGATTTCCGAAAGGTCTGTGCGGACCGTGATGGTGGAACAGACTAGCTTGCGGTTAGGGGTGGCAGCGAGGTTTTGTGAATCGAGCCTCTGTAGCCGTAGTAGGCGATGTAGATGTAGCAGAGCGCGGGGAGAATGAAGGCGTGATGAATGCCGATTCGGTCGGCCAGGGCGCCTTCTGCCACGGGAATGATAGCGCCCCCCACAATGGCCATTACCAGCAGGCCTGAACCTTTTCCTGTAAGGGGACCGAGCCCTTCGATGCCCAGGGAGAAGATGTTGGGAAACATTACAGAGTTGAAGAGCCCTACCAGGATGATGGTGGCCATGGCCAGCCAACCCGTGCTCAACATGGAGGTGACCACCAGCAGGCAGGCGATGACAGCGACTGTGCCCAGAACAGCCCGCGTGGGCAGCTTCTGCAGGACAGCAGAGCCGATGAAACGGCCGACCATCGCCCCAAACCAATAAAGCGACACGAGCGCCGCGGCGGCCTTCACCGTCATGTTGCCGATTTCCGGCTGGGTAAAGTAATTGATCAGAAAGCTGCCGATCGCCACCTCGGCGCCCACATAGAGGAAGATTCCCAGGGCGCCCAGTACCAACTGCCGCTGCTTCCAAAGATCACTGGCTGCAGCGTCGGTTTCCCCCATGGGCCGAAATTCCCGGGTCTGCTCAATCTTGGGCAGGTTGAACATGGCAATGGCGAGGGCCAGGGCGGTCAGGGCAAGAGCGATGAAGACGTAGGGCATCTTGACCGAGGAAGCCTCATGCTGCCGGTACGCCAACAGGGCCGGGGCGGAGAGCTGTTGCAGCTGGGAGGATGACATGGGCGCTGCAGCCAGAATCAGGAGGCCGCCCACGTAGGGAGCGATGGTTGTTCCCAGGGAGTTGAATGCCTGGGTCAGGTTGAGGCGGCTGGAGGCCGTGCGAGCAGGGCCAAGCACCGTGACGTAGGGGTTGGCAGCTACCTGCAACGCGGTAACGCCTGCGGCCAAAACGATCAGCGCGGCCAAGAACAGTTCAAACGAGGGCGCATTGGCAGCGGGCACGAACAGCAGCGCGCCGACGGCCATGATCAGCAGGCCGACGACCATCGTTTTCTTGTATCCAATCTTCTCAATCACCTTGCCGGCCGGGATGGCAAAGACAAAATACGATCCAAAGAAGGCGGAGTTAATCAGCATGACCCGGGTATAGTTCAGCTCGAAGATCGACTTGAGGTGGGGCACCAGGATGTCGTTGAGGGCGGTGAGAAACCCCCACATAAAGAAGAGGGTGGTCACCATCGCCATGGCGCGATAGTTGCTGGGGTGGTCGCTGCTAACTGTAGTTTTAGTAACGGCGGCTTGAACCATGAAGAATGAGCTCCCCGGTTTTCTGTGGTCCGTCTCGAACCGGGGCGGATCAGCAAACTCAAGTTACCACAGGGGAAGTTGGGGGCGGAACCCGCTAACCAACCACGACGCGCGCCATGGCCAGCTCGAGGATTTCGGGGGTAATGAGCAAGTCTGAGGTTTGCTTACTGCGTTTGCGATAGAGGGCAGTGGTTTCACACAGGGCCACAATGTCTTCCACTTCGGCTGGGTTGATCACGTTCTCGAGGATGCGCTCGCAAAACAAGTTTGCATCGAGCCCCTGCAGAACGAAGCCCCGGCGCCTGGCTTCGCCCAGATAGAACGTGGTTACCTGGGCCAGCATGCGCTGGGCGTCTTCGGGAATATCCTCGCGATGCGCTTTGCCGACTTTCGCTCCCGGGAGGACCAGTTTGATCCCGAAGATATTGTCCAGTTCGCTGTTGGCCTCGAAGGCGACGGTGGTGGCGGCAACCAGAACGTTTTGCCGCTCGGAGGTGGTTTCGATGAGCGCGTCGAGTTCGGTGAGGACCTCCGGATCACCCTGCTGGTAGGCAAGATCGATCCGAGGCAGCAGGAGCATGACCTTCTGCCATTTGTAGCCTCGCACCAGGCTCTTCGCCTTGGCCAGTGCGTCGCTATCCCGGGGATTGAAGACGGTCACGACGCGGTCCATCCCGGCCAGTTGCGCGATTTTCTGCGCCAGGCTCTTCTTGCCGGTCTGGTTGGGACCAATAATCAGCACCTCGTTGCCGATTTTCAGATCCTGATAGGCAGCTGGGTTCCGGGCGCGATCGATGAGATCCGCGATGCTGGTGAGCAGATCGTCCATGCCCGCGACTCTGGGCCGCAGGGAGCTTGCCACTTCATCTTCCAGGCTTAGGTCGATGCGCTCCTTACGCTTGCGCATCTCGGTGATGAATTCGATGAACGCAGGCAAGGCAGCGACTGACCCGACGAAGACGGCAAAGACCAGCACCTGCTCGGTAATAAGCAGCGCCGAGTTATTGCCTGCTGCCGGATCGAACATAGGGGCAGGATAGCAGGGGCAAGTTGCCGCCCGGGTCAAGTGTTATCTTCCCCGTGACCCGTGACCAAAGATCCATGCGCCGGCCGAGGGTTAAAACTAGACTCCATAGAGCATGGAGATGCTCCGAAACACGACACTCCGGTGGTGGCCGTTATGCGTGGCGCTCTGCTGGATGTGCAGTTCAGCCCGGGCCGAACAAAATTTGATCGCTCCCAGGGTGGATCAGACCGGCCTGGTCAGGCTTCAGGGTCAGGTAAGCCGGGCTGCGCGACCCGAGTACGACCGCGGCCGAGTGCCCGACAGCCTGCCGCAGGACCACATCCTTATGATGTTGCGGCGCAGCGGACCGAGAGAACAGGAGTTGCAGCAGTTCATCCAGCGGCAATACGATCCACGCTCTCCGGACTTCCACCGATGGCTGACGCCGCAGCAGTTTGGCGAGCGGTTCGGACCTTCAACCCAGGACATAGGAAAGGTCGCCAAGTGGCTGACACAACATGGGTTCAGGCTGAACAATGTGCCCGCGAGCGGCCTTTTTGTGGACTTCAGCGGAAACGCCGGCCAAGTGGCGCAAGCGTTCCATACAGAGATCCACCGTTATCGCGTCAACGGCCAGGATCATTACGCCAATGCCGGCGATCCCTATATTCCAAGCACACTCGCCCCGGTTGTTTCCGGTTTTCGGGCCCTGAATGACTTTCGTCCGCGGCCGCGGGCCAGCCAGCCAGGCGGCGCGCATTTGGATCGCGCAACGGGCAAATGGCTGCGCGCGGAAGCAGGAAGTTCGCATTTGACCTCGACCGCAAACGCTTTGTATATCGCTGGGCCTCAGGATCTCGCGACCATTTATGGGGTCAACCAGGTATGGAAGGAGGGAGTTATCGGTACCGGCCAGACTATTGGAGTAGTGGGATCGACCACCCTGGAAAGCGTCGACATCCAGAAATTCCGCGATGAATTTGGGATCACCGCGCTGGGGCCCAACGGATCGGTAGTGACGGAGAACCCTCCGTCGACGGTTTGCGCTGCCCCAGACCCCTCCACCAGTGATCCAGAGGGCTATCTGGACGCGGAGTGGGCCGGGGCGATGGCGCCGGACGCGACCGTCGATTTTGTGGCCTGTGGAGACAAGGGGGTAACCCTCGGCGCGGATTTGGCCGCAGCCTACGTGATTGGCGATCCGGCGCACGTGCAGAAGATATCCGTGCTCAGCACCAGCTACGGCGACTGTGAAGCGCTGCCTCAGAGCGAAGCGAGCCAGTTCTATGTTTCGCTATGGCAACAGGGCGCCGCGGAGGGCATTACGGTCGTAGTCGCGGCGGGGGATAACGGCGCCGACGGATGCCCCTCCGTCGATTACTACGCAACCGATGGCATTACGGTGGATAACACGGCCTCGACGCCTTACAACATTGCCGCGGGCGGGACTGATTTCAGTGACGTGTTCAGCGGAACCGCGGCAACGTATTGGTCGGCGACCAACGGCGCCAACTACCTGAGCGCGCAATCCTATATTCCGGAGATGGCCTGGAACGAGAGTTGCGGCAGCCCACTGGTGCTCGCCCGGTTTGGCCAAAACTTCACCAGCAGCTTCGGGGCCAATGGATTTTGCACGTATGCCGCGCAACAACCAGTCGATCCGAACACTGGATTATCGCCCTATTTCGTGCCCTACGGCGGGAGCGGTGGGCTGAGCAAGGTATCGGCCCGCCCGGCGTGGCAGACCGGCGTGCCTGGCATTCCAATGCAAGGCGGACGTGCGCTTCCCGACATCTCCATGTTCGCTTCGGGTGGTTATACCTGGAACCAGACCCTGATTATGTGTGACTCGGTTTTCGCCGGTCTGCCCGCCGGGACGGCATGCGATTTTTCTAATCCGGATGACGTCTTCGCCAACTACGTCGGCGGCACGTCCGTCGTCGCGCCCGCGTTCGCCGGGATTATGGCTCTGATCGATCAGAAGAGCGGCGACCGCCAGGGACAGGCGAATTATGTTCTGTACCCGCTGGCTGCGGAGCAGTACGTCACTTATGCCGGAGCAACCCAACCAAGCCTGGCCAATTGTGCGGCATACCTGGGCCCCCAGGCGCTCAGTAGTTGTTACTTCCATGACATAAGCGCTACGCCGAATCCAGGAGCTTCGCCCTCGACGCCTTTTCTGACCGGCAATACATCCATTCCCTGCACCGGCACGGCGACCAGCCCCGGTACGTTTACCGACGCCAGCACCGATCCCGCGTCCAACAATGAAAACTGTTACGGATACCAAATTACGGTCACGACGAACGGCAGTTCGCTGACCACCACCCCTGGCTACTATGGGGTGTTATCCACGGCAGAAAACGCTACTTCCCCGGCATTTCAGGCGAGCCCGGGCTACGATCTGGCTACCGGCCTGGGCAGCCCGAACGTTTACAGCCTGGTGAATGCTCCCCAGTGGTCCGGTGGTGGGTTGACGACCAGCGTCAAGCTTTTACCCCAGCCTGCCAGCATCAGCCCGGTGGAGAGCGTCAACCTGGTTGCGACGGTGAGCGATCAGGACGGCGTGCCGGTCCTGGGGGGTACCGTTACCTTCTATTCGGGGAACACGGTTCTCGGTGCGGAAACGGAAGAATGCGCGCCCGGCGGGGTCTTTAGCCTTCCGGTCACGGGGTCAACCCTGGGGCCTCCCGGTGCTTACCCGAAGGTCTTTGCCTCCTTTGCCGGGGGAGGCCAGCAGTGCCAGCAGAGGACGGCGACCTATTATGGAGCACAGTCGTCTCTTTCAACCGTTGTCGTGGCCCCGGAGCGGCTGGGCAAGAACGCTACCCCCCTGCGGCCGAGCGTGCCTCGCCCGCCTGGAACCAGCCGGTGATCGTGGTTCGCCCTTTCTATAGAATTTCTCGCGGGACTTTGCGGTCTGGTGCGGCTGGACGATACTTTGAGTGGGATAGCCAATGACGGCGGAAAAATCAGTCTATTCACCTGAATTTGATCTGGTGCTGGCTTGCCTGCGATGGCCGCAGGAAACGGTGGACGGCGATCGCATTCAGGCGATGGCGCGGCAGCCAGTCCGTTGGGCTTACCTGTTGGAAATTCTCCAACACCACAAGGTGGTTCCGCTATTCCTACGCAACCTTGACACGTTCGCGCCCGGATCCATGCCGGAGGATGCTGCGGCAGCGTTGCGTGCCGCCGGGGCGGCCAACGATGAGACCTGCGTCCGCCGGACTTCCCAAGTCCTGCAGCTCAACCGCCTTTTTCGCGAGCAACAGATCGATCTCAGGATCTTCAAGGGCATTCCTTTGGCTATCACTGCTTTTAAGGATGCCGCCTTGCGCGATACCGGTGACATCGACTTGTTGGTGTCGGAGAAAGATTTATTCAGCGCGGGAGAGATCTTACGCACGCAAGGGTACGTGCGGCTCGATCCGCAGGCGAGGCTTACCCGACGCAGGCTGCGCTCCTACCTGGCACATCAGAAGGATTTTTCGTACGGCCATCCCTTGTCGGACGTCATCATCGATCTTCATTGGCGGCTATTCCGGAATTCCTATCTGCCCGCGAATGCCGGCCTGACTGAAGTTGGCGAGGAGTGGGTGGATCTTGGTTCCGAACGCATCGCGACCCTGCCCGCATCCCGGTTATTGCTTTACCTCTGTGTACACGGTGCGCTGGATGGCTGGCTGCGTCTCAAGTGGCTCACCGATATCGGCGCTCTTATGCACGCAATGACGCCAGAGGAGCTGGCATCCACGGTAAGCATGGCCAGGGAACAGCAAGCGCTACCGCAGCTCAACGCGGCGATTCTTCTTTGCCAGGAGTTACTCGGCCAGGAATCGCTGAGCGCTCGTGCAGCACTCCCGGAAGATCTCGACCGCAACGATAAGACAGTCGCGCACATATTGCGGTTCAGCAAACAACTCGTCACCTCGAATCAATATCGTCCAATACGCGAGCAAATACCCTCTACGCAATGGTTTTTAAATGAGTTCCGCCTCCACAACTCACTGCGCTATCGCCTCGATCTCATCCTGCGGTCTCTTTTCCGGCCTCGCGTTTGGCGCTGGTTGAATCTACCCGACCGGTTATTCCCTCTCTACGCATTCGTTAGTCCCATTGAATTCGTGAGTTTCCGTGTCCGCAATCACTGGCAAACGCTGATGCATACGCAGGGCCGTTTGCCCGGTACCGCACGCGCGCCCCGGACGCGGTTGAGTTTGCGCCGCATCAAGCGCCTGGCGCCTGCAGATATAGCGCTGGCAGCGGAAGCAGCTTGCATGCTCACTTTCTTCCGCGCTGCACTCAACTTTTTGCCAACGCCGCGGCTGACGACGTGGATGGACCGATATGATCGCAAGCAACCTTCGGCTTTGCCAGCGACAGTCACGGAGACGATTAGCCGCGTTCAGTGGTCGATTGATGCGGTAGGCCGGCACGCACCGCTCACCTTTGTGTGTTTTCCTCGTTCACTCGCCGCTTACTTTATGCTGCGGCGCCGCCATATTGTGAGCAAACTTTTCTATGGAGTCGCGCGGGAAGCCGATCAACTGACAGCGCACACCTGGGTGAAGGTGGGTGATCGTACAGTCGTGGGCGGCGAGGCGGAGTCTCAATTCACGGTGCTACACACTTTTCCATAACATGTTGCAGCCACGTTACACCTGGAGTATCAGACTCTCCAGCGCATCTACAGTGGACTCCAGATGCATGAGGCCCCAGGGCCTAACCAGGCGGTAGGCTCTGGCCTGGGATAAGACCCGCCCGCAACGCAGGAAATTCTCTTCCTGCTGCCCCGTGGCCTCCAGTAGATAAGAGTGATGAGTAAGGTTCATGAGCAATGGAACCGCCTGCACACGGGGCAGCTCTTCGATTTCTGTAGTCACAGAAGAAAGCTCGTTGCCTTCAAGAAAGACCAGTTTGAAGATTGGTTCCGGCGTCGACGCCGGATCGAGAGGCAAGCGATATTTGTCATCCTCGCTAAATACGCGATCCAGGCCTTCCGCTCTTCTTCCCAGGTTTTCCAGAGAGTTACGCCAGAGTTTCAGCCATGGAGCGGTAGGGATCACCATGGCTGAGTGCGCGTCTGTGGCGTCGACCAAACAGATATCATCTGCCAACACGCGAAAGCCGCGCTGAGCGAGGTGAGCAGCGAGCGTCGATTTGCCCTGGCCGGAGTTGGCGAGAAAAGCAACCACACCTGATTGACCGGCGATGGCACTGGCATGCAGTGGCAACAGTCCGCGCTGTTGGCAAAGCACAACGAAGATGGAGCCCAACAAGTAACCTCGCACATCGAGAGCAGGAGCGGCGGCGGCGGGGTCTACGAAAATCTCGCGCCCGCTGTTTACCAAGTAGCGTCCGATGCCTTCAATATGAAGAAGGTATTGCGTGGGAGTCGCGAAGCAATATGGATCCAATTCGACCGCGCCGGGTAGCGAGTCGGGGACGGCGCCGAGGCGAACGAAGACAGGATGCGGAGTAGCGCTCTGCAGTTGTATGGGCGGCAATTCGGGCAGTGGTATTTCCGAGACAAGAGTAATCCCGCCGATCAGATACACCCCAGCAACTGGCTTCATTCACTATCCCCAAAAAGTGTAAGGTGTGACTACACCAAGTTAACCTTTAAAGTGTAGAAAACCCCAAATGCAGGGTTTAGTATCTACTTCAGTAACGACTGTGCAGCCAAACGCATTGACGGTGCCCCCCTCGTGCGTTAGGCTCTAGCTGTGGCGAGTGGCAGGGTGCGATTTCCAAATCAACGGGTTCCAGGGAGCTCTCGATGAACAGCGACACCATAAGAGAAAACGGCGCAACTGACCAGCCGAACGGTCAGGCGAGAAAGCCGTGGGTCACGCCATCGCTGCAGATAATTGCCCTCAAGAGCGCGCAGAACGGCCGGCAACTCCATAAATTGGATAGCATTGGCAGCCGTACAATTCGTCCCAGGTCGTAGGCATCCGCCCGATTTCCGAAGCTTCCAAAGTCTGCTGGATTGTGGGCCCTCCGGTCACGTCATTCACCCCTAGCAAAATATTGTAATGTCGTGCAATGAGCGCGATTGCTGGAATCTGGTTTTTCGAGGGCGAACGCCAGGTTTCGAGCTCGTGCAGCGCCATGCTCGAAGCGCTCAAAATATACGGGCGGGACGATACTGCGCAATACACCGGCTCATCCCTTGCCATGGGGCGCTGCCTTCTTCGACTACTCCCTGAAGATGATTTCGATCAACAGCCTTTGTCCGCAGCCGGCGTAACCGCATTGGTCGCAGACGTACGTCTCGATAATCGGGCAGAGCTCGCGGCGGAGCTGGGAATTTCCAGGGAACAATCAGTTGTCATGGCTGATAGCGCCATGCTATTGGCCGCGTGGGAGCGGTGGCACGAAGAATGTGTCGAGCATCTTTCCGGAGCCTTCAGTTTTGCAGTGTGGAACCAGCAGGAGCAACATCTCTTTCTGGCTCGCGACCATACGGGAGAACGTCCTCTCGCCTATGCAGCCGGGACAAACTACTTCGCGTTTGCATCGATGCCCAAGGGGCTGCATGCCTTGAGCTTTGTGGGCGCGGAAGTCGACGAGGACTATGTCGCCCGCTATCTGATGCTGGCGAACATCCCCGTGGAGCGGCTCATCTTTCGCAACATGCAAAGCCTTGCACCCGGGTACGCGCTTAGCGTCCGGCGCGAAAAGAAAAAGCTCTGGCGTTATTGGCGAACCGAACATCTGGCGGATCTACGGCTCAAGTCGCCGGAAGAGTACATCGATTGCTTCAGGGAAAGATTTGATCGCGCTGTGCGGGTGCGTCTGCGCACTCGGGGCAGAGTCGGCGCACAACTGAGCGGCGGTCTGGATAGTGGAGCGGTCGCCGCAACGGCGGCACAGATGCTTGGCGCGGAAGGCCGGGAGCTCACCTGCTTCACCGCAGTGCCGCGGCCCGACTTCCAAAGCGATACCAGCAGCACTCACTTCGACAACGAAGGAGAGGCCGCAGCCGAGGTGGCCGCGCTCTATCCGAACATTCGCCACGTGTTGGTGGAATCCAGCGCCACTTCCTTTCTCGACATCCTGGACCACAACAACAATCTCTATGACCACCCCTGCTTCGGCCCCAGCAACGAGGTTTGGTCGAACGCCATCATGGACCAGGCTCGCCAGAGTGGGGTGACTCTGCTGCTCAACGGAAATTGCGGCAATTCGACGATGAGCTACGAAGGAATCCCAGCGTTGTCGTACTGGTTTCGCTCCGGATCGTGGGGCACGTTGGCCCGGATCGCATGGCAAATGCACGCAGCGCGCAGCGCGTCCATCCGCTTGATGGTGCGCAATGCGGTGTGGCCGTCGCTACCGTTCTGGCTGCAGCGCGTAACCGATCCGCATATGCGCGGGTTTTCGCTCGACTTCACTCCACTCAACCCTGAAATTGTGGAGCGCCTGGGTCTGAGAAATGTCACCTTCGACGATATCTACCGGAAGATTCCGGACGGGCGCGAAATGCTGCGCAATCTACTGGAATATGGCGACGTGAGCGAGACCAGTATTGCTCCCCAGGGAGGGTGGCAGCTGGATTGCCGCGACCCCACGTTTGATCGCCGGGTCGTCGAGTTTTGTCTCACGGTTCCACGGGAAGAGTTTCTTCGCGGCGGTCAACTGCGTTCCCTGGCCCGGCGCGCGATGGCAGGACGGTTGCCGTCCAGCACGCTGCAGAGGACGATGCGTGGCCGGCAATCCGCAGACTGGTATCTGAATCTTGCAGCCGTCCATGGGCGGATGGCGGTGGAAGTGGATCGGCTGCGGAGCTCGCCCCTGGCAAGCCGCACGCTAGACCTGAAGCGCATGTCATCGCTCATAGAAAACTGGCCGAGTGAAGGTTCCGCATGGGGTGATGTGGCAGGGTCGCATCACATAGCGCTCACCCGTGGTCTTTCCATGGGTAGATTTCTGATGCGATACGACCCTGACTGTGCGGTGGGAAGGTGAGTTTTGCTTTCCCAGCGTGCAGGTGATTGTTACAGATAGAAAACGAAAAACATACTTCAAGGCCCAAAGACCCCATGAGTTGGTAATTTGTGTACGGGCTAAGGATTGGAAAAAAGTCCCGCAGGGACGGCTGACCTCAGCCCAGGACGCCAGTCCTGGTGGATCATGCAAAAGGATTGAGTCCTGCAGGGACGGCTGAAGATACGGCACTACTTGACCCTGGACAATTTTCAGTCGTCCCTTCGGGACTTGTCATGTCTCAAAAGCTCTTCCCAGGACTACGTCCTGGGCTAAGGTCAGCCGTCCCTAACGGGACTCGTTTTGTCGTCTGGTTCGCACGCGCACGCTAAAGCCGGTACCTACCTGACCGTACCTGCCTTCCCTTTCGCTACCAATGAAACCGTCATCGTTTCGTTAGCGGAAGACAATGCAGACTGGATGACTTACCGGATATTCGTTTCCGGTTGGAGTCAGCAGCCCGGTTCGGGTGTTGCGAGCGAAGACCACGATATTAGAAGTGTCCTCGTTGGCAACCAGTAGCCATTGATTGCCGGGGTCGAGGGCAAAGTGCCGGGGAGTTTTGCCTCCACAGTCCACGTGCTGCACCGGTTTGAGCTTTCCGTCGCGATCGTCGATGGAGAAGACCGCGATGGTGTTATTGCCACGATTGGAGGCGTACAGGAAGCGACCCACCGAATCAACCGCCACGGTCGCCGTGGTATTGGATCCGTTAAAACCTTCGGGGAGGGTGGAGATGTTCTGCAGCCTGGTGAGCACTCCTCGCTCGGCGTCCCAGGAGAGAGCATCTACGGTGTTGGCGATCTCGTTGAGCGAATAGGCCCACTTCCCGCCAGGATGAAAGGCGAAGCTTCGCGGGCCTGAACCCGGCAAGGCCTCGTAAAAGGGTGGATCGTTGGCGGTGAGAACGGCGGTGCTCGGGTCGAGATGGTAGACAGATATGCGATCCAGGCCGAGGTCATTCACGAGAACGTAACGATTGTCAGGGGAAACGGTCGTGCAATGGGTATGGGGGCCGGCTTGGCGCTCTGGATCGGCGCCGTGGCCACTGTATTGAAAGCTGGAAACCGCCTTGCTGAGGGCCCCGTTGGGTAATATCCGGTAAGAGGCGGCGCTGCCACCGTCGTAGTTGGCAACAAAGGCCGCTTTCCCAGTCAAGTCGACGGTAATTTTGCATGGTCCCCCGCCGCGAGAGGAAACCGTATTGATGGCTTTCAGGGAGCCCTTCTCGACTGCGAAAGAGGTGACCGAACCGCTCTTTTCCCCGTGGTATGCATCCACCTCGTTGACCGCATAAAGATGCCGATGATTTGGGGAGAAAGCCAGGAAGCTGGGATTGACGGTCGGCGCGGCGAGGCCAAGGGGCGCCAAAGAGCCCTCGTCCGCATCCCAGCGGAAGGCATAGATGCCGCGGCTGGTGCTGCCTTTGTCGTTGGTGTAGGTTCCGACGAAGATGAGCCCGGTTGGCTCGGCGGCCCATGACGGGGTGCGTGCGGCCAGGATCATAGCAGAGAGTTTCATCAGAAAAGAACGGCGGCTTGAATGTTCCATCCCCGTCATACTACTGTAGGTCGACTGTCATGGTGCAAGGTCACCAGAGGAGAACAGATTGCGAGTAGGACTCTTCACACGGGAATATCCGCCGAATGTGTACGGGGGCGCCGGAGTACACGTTGAGTATCTGAGCCGCGAGTTGGCACGCAAGATCCCGGTGGAAGTTTATTGCTGGGGCAACCAGCATGAGCACCGGGAGAACCTGCATGTGCGGGGCCAGGAGCCATGGGGAGAAATTTCCAGAGGAACAGAAGAGAAGTTCAAGGGCGCGCTGGAAGCGCTGTCACTGAATCTGACCCAGGTCAAGGCGCTCAGCGGGATCGACGTGGTGCACACGCACACGTGGTATGTCTCGATGGCGGGCTTTCTGGCTAAGCAACTGTACGACGTTCCATTCGTGCTCACGACGCATAGCCTTGAGCCCCTGCGGGCGTGGAAGGCGGAACAGTTGGGTACCGGCTACGCTCTGAGCTCCTGGATCGAGAGAACAGCCATTCTCGATGCCGATGCGGTAATCGCAGTTTCCAGCGGCACGAAGGATGACATTCTGCGCGCGTACCCGGTGGATCCCGAACGAATTCACGTGATCTATAACGGGATTGATCTGCAGCAATATCAGCGGACCACGGAGACATCTGCACTTACTAACCATGGCGTCGATCCCACGATTCCCTATGTGCTTTTTGTGGGGCGCATCACACGGCAGAAGGGCGTGACCCACCTGGTGGATGCCATTCGTTATCTACCGCCGGGGATACAGGTTGTTCTCTGCGCGGGTGCTCCGGACACACCGGAGATTGCGTTGGAGTTGCAACGGAAAGTGGAGGAGGCTCGTGCGTTCAACCCGCGCGTGATCTGGATCGAAAAAATGCTGGCCAAGCGCGAGGCCATTGAGTTTTACAGTCATGCGGCTGTGTTTTGCTGCCCGTCGGTGTATGAACCGTTCGGCATCATCAACCTGGAAGCGATGGCTTGCGAGGCTCCGGTGGTGGCTAGTGCTACGGGCGGGATCAAAGAGGTGGTGGTTGATGGTGAGACCGGGTATTTAGTCCCCTTTGATCAGGACCCGGAGACTAGTTTTCCGCGGGATGCGGAGAAGTTCTCCAGGGATCTGGCAGCCAAGCTGAATGAGTTGCTGGCTGACCCGGAGAAGTGCCGGCGGTTTGGAAAGGCCGGTAGAAAGCGCGCGGAAGAGAAGTTCAGTTGGACGAGTATTGCGGATCAGACGATTGATTTGTATCAGAGGTTGATCGATTCGCGGAAACGGCGGTAGGTCCCCCTTATAGGGGTTCGAGAGTTGCTGCAGTCAAAGCAATCGTTGGGGCTACGCCCATCGTTTCCGGCCCACGTACGCTGTTGCGAACGTGGGGCACCCGTCCGATTACCTTAAGGTTCTATTACGAGGAAACAGCGCCCCTCTAACGGGGCGCTTCGTGTTGCTCTGGGTGAGGGTCCTCCGGCCTTGGTTGGGGCTGGGAGGGCCGCTCTTGTTCCGGCCTGGCTTGCGGCGCCGGATGTTGCTCTGGCATCGGTCTCTGCTCCTGAGGTGCAGGACGCTGGGGTGGGGGCGCCTGGTGCGGGGGCATGGGTCGTTGCTCCTGAACCGGTTGATGCTGCTGCGGTAGCGGCTGATGTTGCTGTGGTGGCGGCTGATGTTGGGGTATGGGCTGCTGCTGCACCGGTCGCGGTTGCTGGGGTAATGGGTGCAACTGCGGAGTTGGGTGTATTTGCGGAGCGGGCCGCTCCTGGGGTGCCGGATGGGGTTGCTGCGTTGGCCGCTCCGGCTCAACTTGCCGCCCTGGTTGTGGAGCCTGCTGGGCAATACGCGCACCGGGTACCGGCCTTGCCCCTTGAGGGGGTTGCAACGGCGGATGACTGATGGGGGACGGTTGTGGGCGCTGCTGTACGGCCGGGGCCTGGAGTGGTTCACGCCGTTCCACGGGAAGAGGGTGGTTCATTACCACCGTTTGCGGCTGACCACGGTTGACGGTGGCAAACTGGGCGCGGTTGGCGCCGGCGGTTAGCCGGTTTTGCTGCTGGACCCTCAACTCAGGGAGACGCGGCTGGTGCACGGCTGCCAATTCCGCGGGTGTGGGCGGAAGGTTCACGCCACCGCGCCCACCGCTGTAGCTGACGCGGTTGTAGGTCGTAATGTTGGTCACATTGGTGATGTAAGTGTTGTGAATGACGGTGTTGTTGATGTTCGTGACCCGGCGGTTGTAGTTGAATTGGTTGTGGTTCCAATAGCCGCCGTAGTAGCCGCGGCCAACATAGCCGTTGCCGTAATTCACACCGCCATAGTAGCCAATATAACGGCCCCAAAAGCCGCGATGCCACCCGTAGCGTCCGGAATTATAACCCCAGTATCCAGGCGTCCACAACGCGCCCATATAGGGAGCCGCGACCCAGACTCCGGGCACCCAGTAATAACCGGCCTGCGCATACGACCAATAGCCAGGCGTCCACAGGTAGTTCGGTTCGGGGCACGGCGGTTGTTGATATTCCGGTAGGGGCGGCGGAGGTTCCGGAGCATATTCGGCCGCCTGGTAGTCCTCCTGGTACGGTTGGTCACTATCCTGGCCCTGATATTGCTGGTCCGGCTCCTGATATTGCGGTTCCTGCGCAGGATACTGCGGTTGTTGCACTTGCTGTGCCGATGGCGCCGGACGGGCCGGAGCAGAGTAGGCAGGGGCGCTTGCCGGAGGCGGGGCCACGCTCTCGTTCACGGGAGCAGCTCCGCCGGTGTCACCCACGGGGGCAAGATTTCCGTTCGCTGCTGCCGCGTCCACCTCTTGCGTGCCGTCATTCCCATGGCAACCGGCCATCGCCGTGAAGATTGCCAATACAACCACTGATACAAGTCCCAAACTCTGTTTTTTTGCCATCGATCCGTTCCCCTGGTCCTATCGATCCTAACCCTTCACTCATCGCTAAGTTCCTGATGTGCTTCGCTTTGAGATGAGAGCGAAGCAGCAAGAGTGGCTCGCGAACCCGAAGGAATTGGCTATATCGATGATTCCAAGGTTCTTCCGGTTGAACAACGGGGAACCTGCTTTACTACTGCCGTTGCAGGATGACCGAAGTACTGTCGTAGTCCCCATGCAGATTGAGGTTGAGCCCGTGGTGCATCAGGTAGGCGCCGCTGACGGTTTCTTCCTGCACTTGCCCTGGATCAATGGCTTCGACTTTATAGAGGGCATCCTCCGCCAGGCCGCGCAAAAACACCGTAGGGAATGGTGTGCCGAACTGCTGCGAGTGGAGAAAGCCAAAGAGCACCGCCTGGCGCCCATCGGTCGAGACATACTCGGTGGCCGACGACTCGCTGCCTTCCGGGGCGATGAGGCGATACAGCGCTCCCCTTTGCACCGTGGCGCGAATACGTTTGTAGAACGCCACGAAGCGAGTCGACGCTTGCATATCCTCTGACGAATATTTGTTGAGGTTTCCTCCCAGTGCAAGCGAGCCGCTCATGGCCACCATGAATCGGAATTTGAGCGGAACAACGCGATGGTCGATGCCGCTGGGAACATCGGTGACCCAGGCCATCATGATGCCGGGGGTGTACGCCTGGGTAAAGCCATCCTGCAGGGTGAGCCGGTCCAGCGCATCGGTGTTGTCCGAAGGCCACACCTCGTCGGTGTAGCGCAGGATGCCGAGATCCACGCGGCCACCGCCTCCGGAGCAGGATTCGATTTCCAGCTTGGGATGCTTGGCGCGCAGCCGGGCGAGAATGTCATAAAGGTTGCGAACGTAGGCCACATAGATTTTCTTCTGATCTTCCGGAGGTACTGCGTCCCAACCAGGTTCTGCCCAGTTGCGGTTGTAGTCCCACTTCAGAAAAGCGATGTCATTGTCGGTTACCAGTTGATCGAGCCATTGAAAGACGTATTCTTTTACGTCTTCTCGCGCCAGATTGAGCAGCAGTTGGTTCCGTGCTTCGGTGCGCGGACGCCCGGGAAAATTCATGGCCCAATCCGGATGCTTGCGGTACAGATCACTGTTTGGGTTGACCATCTCGGGTTCTACCCAGATGCCAAAATCCATGCCCAGTTCATGCACACGATCGATCACGGGCTTGAGGCCGTGGGGAAATTTTTCCTTGTTTACGTACCAATCACCCAGTCCTGCATGGTCGTTCTTGCGCTGGCCAAACCATCCATCATCGATGACGAAGCGCTCTACGCCGAGCTTGCTGGCCTTCTCCGCCAGGGCCAGCTGGCCGGCCTCGCTGACATCGAATTCCGTGGCTTCCCACGAGTTGTAGAGGACGGGACGCGGGCGGGCGCTCTCGCCGCCGGGGAGAATCGATTGCCGCTCGAAGCGGTGGAGTATGCGCGAGGCCTCGCCCATGCCTCCGTTGGTGAACCCGGCATAGAACGGCGGGGTTTCCAGTTGTTCGCCGGGTTTCAGGCGATAGCCAAAATCAAAAGGATTGAAGCCACCGGTGACCCGCACCTGCTGCATGGCCGTTTGCTCCACGGTGATGCGCCAGCTGCCGCTCCAGCCGAGAGCTCCGAACCACACCGGTCCATTCTCTTCCGTTGTCTGGCCGGGGCGGTCGATGGCAAACCAGGGGTTCGCCTGGTGCGAGGTGCTACCACGGCGGCTCTCGATAACATGCGCTCCGGTTTGCAGGACTTCGGAGTGGAGCTGCCACTCCCCTCCCCAATGCCCGGTAAGGTAGTGCCAGCCGTAACCTTCGCCATGGGGCAAGGTCCAGGCGGCCGACTGGGCGCTCTCCAATGTAATCGCCTGATCGGTATGGTTCTCAATGCGCGACCAGCGCTCGAGAATGCCGGTTTCCGGGAATACCTTGTAATAGAGGTGGACCTGCAGGTCGGACGCGATGTCTTTCAGATCTATTTCGAGCGTCTCGCCATCGATGTGCTGCTGCACGAAATGCAGGACGACATCGCGATTTCCATTGGCATAGGTGGCCTTCAGCGCGGGTTCGTTGTAGAGTTCCGATCCCCAACCCGGATACTCCTGCGGGGTGGTGGTGTTCGAGAGATCGAAGGAGGCCACATCCCCGCGGATGTGCGCTGGCGAGAAGTCCGCATCGCGCATTACCCGGGGTCCCCAGTAGATGGGCTGCAGCTCACCGCGTTCGTTTACGCCCATCGCGTACGTCGCTTCGCCGGCTTGCAGCACCCAGACCTTTCGTTCCGGGTCATATTGAACAGCGGCATGGGCCTTGGGGAAGTAGCTGACTAACCAGAAGAGGGCGAGACACCAGCGGAGATTCATCGTGCTTTGAGCTCCAGTACTTGAATGGCGAAGCCAGGAACAGTGTGCGTGAAGTCAGCGGCTGCGTTGTGCAAACCGGTTTCCACGGGCACAATCGCAGTTGGCTGGTTGATGCTGTTGGTGGCCGCCGTGGTTTTCGCAGACAGGGTGACGAGTTTGCCGGCGGCTACGGTCTTTGCGCCGTTGAGCTGGATGCGCACCGGCTGTGGCGTGGAACTGGCGTTCACGAGTTTCAGGTAGACAGTTCCATCGCTGGACTTGCGGGTGACGGAATAGAACAACTTAGGCGCCACACCTTCAAGCTTTACATTCAATATCTGGTCACCGATATAGTTGCTGAACATCACCTGCGCGTAGTAGCTCGGCGAACCGTAGCTGTTCATGGCGTCGTAACCGATCAGGTCTGACTCCCATTGCATGCCGCCCGGGTTCACGTTGACCAGCAGCGGCGCGTAGCTGGCCATGATGACGATGTCGCTATTTCTCTCCATGCCGGTCATCCAGGCCGCATCTCCCAGCGCGGCGCCGAAGTTCGGCGTCGGCGTGCCCTCGCGCGTAGCCCACTCGCCGACGAAGATTTTGGGTCCGTTGCGGTCGGTCTGATCGTAGTGGTGAACGTCGTCGTAGAATTCCCGGGCGCGGCGATAGTAGTGATCGTCGATGACATCGGGCTTCATGGTGGTGACGGGGGTAGTGGCAATCAGTTGCAGATCAGGGTATTTGGCTTTGATCGCTTTGTAGAACTGTTCATAGCGGCCGCCATAGGATCCGGACTTGTCGAACCAGTCCTCGTTGCCGATCTCAACGTAGCTGAGCTTGAACGGCGCCGGGTGCCCATCCTTGATACGCTCCGCGCCCCATTTGGTATTCGCGTCGCCGGTCACGTATTCGATCTCGTCCAGGGCGTCCTGGATGTAGGGATCCAGATCGGGTCCGGGTTTTACAAACTCCTGCTGCATGGAATAGCCCGCATACACGGCGAGCAGGGGCTGCATCTTCAGGTCTTCACACCACTCCAGAAATTCGAGCAGGCCCATGCCATCGCTGGAGCGGTAGTGCCAGGGGCTGGGATGGGTTGGGCGGTCGACCAACGGACCGATGGTCTTCTTCCACTCGTAGCGCTCGTTGATGTGGTCACCCTCGAGGTAGTTGCCTCCAGGGAACCGCAGGAAGGCCGGCTTCATCGCGGCCAGCTTATCCATCAGGTCGACGCGATTTCCGTTCTTGCGGTCATGGTAGGTAGGAGGAAAAAGCGAGACCAGGCTGAACCACACGGTTCCCGGTTTTGCGACCGAGAGAACGACGTGGTATTGCGAAGACCTGGCAGAGGCGTTGGAGGTAAGCGTAAACGCGTGCTGCTCCCAGGTAGTGGAGAGAGAAGGAACGGTGGTAGTGATTGCCTGTCCTGTTTCGTCCTCAACCAGGCTGACGGTGACGGGCCCCATCGAGGGGTCACTTGCCTTGGCATAGAACGAACCCTGGTAGGTGGTTTGCGGTCTTACTGGAAAGCCCCAGTATCCTGCGTTGCTGATACCCGCCTGGTTGTGCTCACTGGCGCTCTTTACTTTCAATTGCAAGCTCAGCGGCAGGGCTGGGCTGGGACCCGTGGTGCGATCGATCTCCATCGATGCGTCGGCATTGCCCCACTCATAGAGGAACCAACTGGGCGGGATCTTGCCGCGATCCTGGAAGGTGCGGTTCCTTACCAGTTCGGCATAGAGACCGCCATCGTAGGAATAGTTAATCTCTTCGGTCATCAACCCATAGAGTTGTGGGCTTACTTTGGCTTTGACCTGCGTCAGGTCGATGGTCAAAGTGGCGGCCTGCTGGCCTATGGCAACGGAGGCCAGCAGCGCCATCGCCGGCAGGATAAACGTTTTCCCAAAACACGCTCGATACAAGGGCATCTCTCTGATAGAAAGCACGGTGATAGTTATACCCCATAGTCATGGGGCTGATTTTGGGTCTATAAAAGGAAGGCTGTGTCTGCGGTTCGGAGGCGAACACGTATGAAGTTTCTGCCGGTAATGCCGATGATTTTTAGCCTATTTTGGGGCGTTGCAGCGCTCCCGCTGGAAGCGCAGACGCCGGATTCCAGCGCTGCCAAGGCTCCTCTCTACAACACGGTGAAGCAGAAGCTGCTTGAGGGTAAGCAGGTCTTCAGTTTCACGCAATCGAAGATGGACATCGCCGACTATTGCGAGCGGGCGAAACACTACGATTTCACGTGGTTTGAAATGCAGCACAGCACGCTGGAGTTCGCTGACGTGGAGAAAATGATCGCCGCCTGCCCGCACGTGAAGGCGACACCGATGGTTCGGCTGCCGGATGCGCAGGAATGGCATATCCAGCATGCCACGGATATTGGCGCCCTGGGGGTGGTTATCCCCACGGTGGACGATGTGGACAGGGCACGTGAGGCGGCTAAGTGGTCCCGCTATCCACCGGTCGCGCGACGGAGTACGGGCATGGGCCAGGCGCCCAGTATCTGGGGGGTGAACGGGATCAATTATCACCAGACCTTCAATGACAACATGCTGGTCGTGGTCATGATCGAGACTCCGACCGGGGTGGCGAATGCGTACGATATCGCCTCGGTACCGGGAATTGATGTGGTGATTATCGGAAATAACGATTTGAGCTGGTTTTCCGGGTTTGCGCAGACGGACGAGCGGTATCACCAGTTAGTCGACAAGGTGCGCGCGGATACTCTGCGGGCAGGAAAGATTTTCGGCCAGGCGAACGCAACGTATGCGACTGGACCGTATAGCAAGGATGCGTTTTTCTTTCAGAATGGCCCGTCGAATGATGGATGGCAGCCTCCTAAGGCGAATGGGAACCAGAGTGCTCCTCCTCCGGGCGAGCGGTGATGGGGGAGAGTTGAAAACATTTCCACGAGAGTCCGCTGAACTGCAGATCCCACGACTTCAGCTTGGCTTAACCTTGGCTGGGCGATACTTCAATCATGCGTGTCCTGGTGGTGGAGGACGAGGTGCGGCTGGCGGAGAATGTGGCGGCCGCCCTGCGCGAAGGGCCTAACTTTGCCGTGGATTGTGCGGAAGACGGGCTCACCGGCCTGCACCTCGCTGAGAACCGTTGCTACGATTTGATCATTCTGGATCTGATGCTGCCGGGAATGGATGGTCCCGCGCTGTTGAGGAAGGTCCGCGCACACGGGGATCGCACTCCGGTGCTTATCCTCACCGCCAGGAGCGAAGCCAGTTCCATCATCGCGCTGCTCAACGCCGGGGCGGACGATTACCTGACCAAACCCTTCGACTTGGGAGAATTGATCGCCCGGGCCAAGGCCCTTATCCGCCGAGGCAAGGGCGTTGCCGACTCCATCCTCAGTCTGTCTGATTTGCAGGTCAACACCGTGGAGCAGAGCGTGAGGCGGGGCGGCAAACTGGTGGATTTGTCACCGACGGAGTATCGCATTCTCGAATATCTGATTCATCGGCCGCGCGTCATCGTATCCAAACGCGAGTTGCTGGAGCATCTTTACGACTACAACTGGGAACACCACTCCAACGTGATCGAAGCGCACATCTCGAACTTGCGGCGAAAGCTCGAGGCGGCGACCCAACAGCCGAGCATCGAAACGCTTCGCGGACGAGGATACCGCCTGCTCGTGGGCTTTGAGGACGCGCGATGAAGTCCTATTCGATTACTCATCGCCTGATCGTAACCATTCTGCTGGTGGAATTGCTGGCCGCCCTCGCGATATCGGGAGCGGCGTTGGTTTATGAACACCACGTGCGCTTTCGATCGTTTGACGTGATGCTGCGCGGACGCGCCGATTCCTTGCTGGGCGCCGTCCAGGATGCCGAAGATGCACAGGACAACGTAATGCTGGACGGCACCGAGGTAAGTCTTCCCGGAGAGGACATCTACCAGGTTCAGGACGCGGGTGGGCGCATTCTCGGTCATTCGCCGAATTGGGCTGGACCGGACAAAGACCTGGCCAGCGTAAAGCTAGGCAGGATGCAGAGAGTTTCCGTACGCGGCAGGCATTACCGGGTACTAAGGATTGAAGGGCTCAGAATCGTCGACCCAGGGGATAAAGGCGGTGGCATTCCGCGCCACGTGACTATCTTTTATGGCGCCCCTGTCGACCATGTTTGGGGTGAAATTTGGGAGGCGGTCGGGTTTTACGCGATCACCAGCTTATCGCTCTTGGCGATTTCAGGCCTGTTGATCTTCTGGGTGTTGAATCGCGGCCTGGCGCCGTTGCGCGAGCTTGCAGCCGAGGCCTCCGGCGTCTCGGTCGATTCGTGGAATTTTGTTCCTCCGCCTCGGGCGCGGCTTATTCGGGAGCTTGCCCCGCTCACGGTCGCACTCGAAACCGTCCTCACCGGGCTTGAACATTCATTCCTGCAGCAACGTCGATTTGTCAGCGATGCGGCGCACGAACTCAAAACCGCGGTTGCAGTATTGAAATCGTCGCTGCAACTGCTGACCCTCAAGCAAAGGACGGCGATCGAGTATGAGCGCGGTATTGAACGCAGCCAACTGGACTGCCAACGGATGGAAGAAACCGTAGCCAAGATGCTGACCATGGCGCGGGTGGAGGCGAACAGCGTGCCAGTGGCTGTTGCCACCGACCTGACCGAGGCTCTCCGCCAGGTAGCCCAGCAGTTCGAATCCATGACGGAACTAAAACGCCTGCAAATCCTGGTCCTGGCGGAGGGCCCGGTAATGGTCGACATCGAGCCGGAGCAGCTGCAATTATTGTGCGGGAACCTGCTCCTGAACGCTCTGCAACATAGTCCTGCCGGTTCCGCCATACGTGCCATGGTGGAGCAGAAAGGAGGGCAGGTAGAGCTTGCCATCGAGGATGACGGCGAGGGCATTGCGGCCCAGGATCTGCCCCACGTTTTCGAGCGCTTCTACCGCGGCGATCCGTCGCGCAGCCGCAATACGGGAGGTACCGGCCTGGGACTCGCCATCTGCAAAGCTATCGCCGCGCGGTGGCAGGGATCGATCGATATTGCGAGCAAGCTGGGGGTGGGGACCCGGGTGGTCGTCCACTTCCCTGCTTCCACGCTGTATTCAGCTTCATTTAAGGTTGCTGTGCGAAATTGAAGCCGAACGTGATGGGAGATGGTATGACTTCGAAGTGCCTCCGTACTCTGATACCGGCAATGCTGCTTTTTGGATCTGTGGCTGCATGGGCGCAGAAGCCGTACAGCGTGCTAACGCAATGGAAGATTGGCGGTGAGGGCGGCTGGGACTACCTCACGTCGGATCCCGCGGCACACCGCCTCTATGTGACGCACGGACCACGGGTCGAAGTGTTGGACAGCGACACCGGCAAAGTAGTGGGCAGCATTACCGGGCTCAAGGGTACACACGGCGTGGCTCTCGATGACACGGGCAAATTTGGCTACGTAAGCGATGGTGGCGCGAACGCGGTGGTGGTGTTTGACCGGTCGTCTCTCGCGACGGTCGCTTCTATTCCTGCCGGGACCAATCCGGATGGCATTGTGTTCGAGCCTAAAACAAAGACCGTGTGGGCTTTCAATGGCCGCAGCAGTAATGCAACCGTGATTGATACCGCCGAGCGCAAGGTGGTGGCGACCATAGCGCTCTCAGGCAAGCCTGAGTTCCCGGTCGCTGACGGCACCGGCGCTGTATTTGCCAACATTGAAACCAAGAACGAGATTGTCCGCTTTGATGCAGCGGCAAGAACCATCACCGCGACCTGGCCAGTGGCTAACTGCGATTCTCCTTCCGGGTTGGCGATTGACACCGCCGGCCGCCGCCTGTTTGCGGTCTGTGACGGCGGCAAGATGGCGGTGGTCGATGCGAACAGCGGGAAGACTGTGGCCAATCCCGCGATTGGCGAAGGTCCGGATGCGACACGCTACGACGCAAAACACAAGCTGGCGTTCTCCTCCAATGGGGGCGGCACGTTGACCATCATCGATGCCAGCAAACCAACCTACCCTGTGCTGCAGAATCTGGACACGCAAAAAGGAGCGCGCACCATGACCCTCGACTGGGTAACGGGCCGCATTTACCTGGCTACGGCGGCATTTGGGGAGCGCCCCGCCCCGACGGCGGCGAATCCACGCCCACGGCCGGCGATCGTCCCTGGCAGCTTCACGATTTTGGTGGTCGGCCAGAAGTGAGTCTGGTTCCCTTCGCTTTGCGTCTTCCAGTTGTCATGCTGAGACTTCCTTTTGTCATGCTCGGGTTTGTCGTGATCCTTGCGGCCGGTCACGCACAGCAAGTGAGTGGACCACCGCCAACGACGGTTACGCTGGAACAGGCCATCGCACTGGCCCGCGCCAATGAACCCAGCTTCGCCGCGGCCGCCGCGAATGCGCGGGTTGCTTCCCTTGACCACTCGATCGCACGCGCAGCTTTGCTGCCGAACGCGACCTATCACAACCAGGTGCTGTATACGCAGCCCAATGGCGCGTTCAACGGGGGCGGCCCGATCGGAAGCCAGGCTTCGCCGAAATTCATCGCTAACAACGCGGTGCGCGAGTATGCCAGCCAGGGTGTCATCAACGAGACCCTGGGGCTGCAACAATTGACCGCGGTTTCACGGGCTTCTGCTGCCGCGGCGGTTGCTACGGCGGAGCTTGAGATCGCCAGGCGGGGACTCGTGGATACGGTCACCAGCCTCTATTACCAGGAGTTGGCCTCAGACCACAGGGTCGATGTGGCCCGGCGCGCCGCCGGCGAGGCTACGAGTTTCACCACCCTGACGCAACAACGCGAGAGCGCCCGGGAGGCCGCACATGCCGACGTGGTCAAGGCGCAGCTCCAGCAACAGCAGCGTGATCGGGATCTTGCCGATGCCCTGCTTGCACAGCAGAAATCTCATCTCGACCTCGGGGTGCTCTTGTATCCGGACCCGCGGACCGCGTACACCCTGGTTCCCGGGCAGGTCGTGCCACTGCCGGCACGCGCGGATGTGGATGCGGCCGCGATGCGGCTCAACCCGGAGTTGCGCCAGGCGCTCGCTTCGCTGCGAGTGAGCAACCTGGATGTGACCGCAGCCCGCGCTGCGTATCTTCCCGATCTCGGGCTCAACTTTACTTACGGCATCGATGCGGTTCAATTCGCAATTAATGGACGGGATGGCGTGAAGAATCTGGGATACTCGGCCGGCGCTACGCTGGACATCCCGGTGTGGGATTGGCTTTCCACGCAGCATCGCGTTCGCCAGGCAGAGATACTCCGGGACGCGGCCCACACTGCGCTCAGCGCGACCCAGCGCCGCCTGATTGCGCAGCTGGACGAGTTTTATGCAGAAGCCGGCACTGCGCGGGACCAACTTCAATCCCTCGATCAAAGCGTGCAAACCGCAAGCGAGAGCCTGCGGCTCACGCGTTTGCGCTACACCGCGGGGGAGGCAACGGTGCTCGAGGTGGTCGACGCACAGACTTCGTTAACTGCGGCAGAAATTGCACGTGAAGATGGGACCGTTCGCTATCAACTTGCTATGACCAATCTGCAACTGCTGACAGGAGCGATCTAAAGATGAGACCGATTGTTCCCGAGCAGTGTTCGGATACCCACACGACGTCAGTTCCCTGGACGGGTGCCCCACGTTCGCCCGAGCGTACGTGGGCCGACAAAGACCGGGCGAAGCCCGACGAACGCTTTTTATTTAGAGCCCAGATGCGCAATCTGCTGAAAGCAGTCGAAATATTTCATTTTCGGCCCAGGTACGCTCAGGCGAACCTGGGGCACCCGTCCAGTTCCTCCAGTTCCGTTAAGTTTTTTGGCGTCCTGTTGCTTTCTGTCGTGGCCCTGCTTCCCACCGCCTGCAGCAAGCCCGAGGAAGCGGCCCCGACCGAGGTGTACGTGCAGGCTGGTCATCCGGAGCGTGGCGATATTTCTGAGCAGATCACCGCCGATGCGACACTGGCTCCGCTGGCACAGGCCGCTATTTCTCCCAAGGTTACAGCCCCGGTCAAGAAGTTCTATGTTCAACGTGGTTCACGGGTGAGAGCCGGTCAACTCCTGGCGACCCTGGAGAACAGCGACCTGGAGGCTGCTGCGCTGGACAACAAGGGGGCTTACACCGCGGCCCAGGGTTCGTTCGATATTGCCACCGGCGCGACCGTACCTGAAGACACCATGAAGGCGGAAACAGATCTGACCCAGGCGACTGCCAACCTCAACCTGGCGCAAAGCATAGCGGACAGTCGAGCCCAGCTCTTTGCCGAGGGAGCGATCCCGGGCCGGGATCTGGATACGGCCAAAGCAGCCCTGGTGCAGGCCAAGGCGGCCCACGAGATCGCCAAGCAGCACCTGGAGGCGGTGCAGAAGGTGAGCCACAAGGCAGCGCTCGAGAATGCGCAAGGACAACTCACCTCTGCGAAGGGAAAATATCTGGGCGCCCAGGCCCAATTGAGTTACACCGAGATTCGCAGCCCGATCTCGGGCGTGGTCACCGACCGTCCCTTGTTTGCCGGGGAAACGGCAGCAGCCGGCAATCCTGTGATCACGGTCATGGACACCTCGGCATTGCTGGCCAAGCTACATATTTCTCAAACGCAGGCGCAGCAGCTTTCCATGGGCGCACCAGCCACCATCACTGTTCGCGGACTGGACGATCCGCTGCCGGCCAAGGTCTCGCTCATCAGTCCCGCGCTGGACCCGGGAAGCACCACGGTGGAGGTGTGGCTGCGGGTGGAAAATCCCAAAGGAACACTAAAGGCCGGCACGCCGGTGCGCACGAGCATTACCGGCCGCACGGCTAAGAACGCTCTGCTTGTCCCCGTGGCTGCGGTACAAACCGGACCCGACGGTGAGAGCAAATTTGTTCTGGTCATCAAGCCTAACGGAACGGCCGCTAAACAGTCTTTGACACTCGGCATCCGCACGAGCGAGTCGGCACAGATTCTTAGCGGGCTGACCCCGGCCGACACGGTGATCACCAGCGGCGGTTACGGACTCGACGAAGGGACCAAGGTCAAGGTCGGCACCGCTCCCACCGAAGCCGGAGGAGAAAAGGAGTGATGCCCGCCGGCCGCCCCGAAGACAAAAGCTCCTTCTGGCTCGCAGACGCAGCCAAACCCATCTTTTTCTTTCTCGCCCTGCTGACGGCAGCGGGTATTTACATGGCGTTTCAGGTGCCGATCTCGGTATTTCCCGAAACCAATTTTCCCCGGGTCGTCATTGGCGTGGACAACGGGGTTATGCCGGTAGAACAAATGCAGGTGACGATCACCAAGCCGATCGAGGACGCTGTCAACAGCGTTCCCGGATTGGTTACGGTGCGCAGCAATACCAGCCGGGGATCGGCCGAGGTGAGCCTTTTCTTCGATTGGAATGTGGATATGTTTCGCACCCTGCAATTGACGGATGCGGCCCTCGCCAGGGTGTCACAGTCGCTGCCGGCCACGGCCCACATCACCACCAACCGGCTCACCTTTGCCACATTTCCCATCCTGGGTTACGCACTCACCGCAGATGATCGCGGTAAGGATACGATTCCGCAGACGCGTTTGTGGGAGATAGCAACGTACGATCTGAAGCCGCCGCTCAACCGCGTCAATGGGGTCAGTACGGTACTGGTGCAGGGCGGGCAGGTGCCCGAATTCCACATTGTCCCCAACCTCTCGCGGCTTCAAGCCGCCGGAGTGACTTTGCTCGACCTGGTCAACGCGGTCCAGGAATCGAACATCATCGATTCTCCCGGCCTGTATGAGGCGAATCATCAACTGATCCTGGGACTGATTGGAGCCCAGGCGCACAGTGCGGGCGAATTGAGCAATCTGATTGTGAAGACCTCGGCCGGCGGTGTGGCCATTCGGGTCGGAGACGTTGCCACGGTGGAACCGTCGACCATGCCGGTTTATACCGCGGTCCGATCCAACGGCAAACCCGCTGTGTTGCTCAACATCACGCGTCAACCTTCCAGCAACACGGTGACGGTGGTCAATGGGGTAGCCGCGGAGATGGCGCTGCTGCAGCCCAAACTGCCTGCTGGAGTTCACATTGAACCCTTTTACGACCAATCCGAGTTGGTGCGCGAGAGCATCCTCAGCGTTCGCGACGCGATCCTCATCGGGTTAGTACTGGCGTGTATCATCCTGTTCCTGTTTCTCCATGACTGGACTTCTTCGCTGGTTGCCGGCCTCGTCATCCCTGTCACTGTCGCGGTGACCATTCTGTTCCTGCGCATCACGGGCCAAAGCTTCAACCTGATGACCCTGGGTGGTCTGGCTGCTGCCATCGGGCTGGTGATCGACGACGCCATTGTGGTGGTCGAGAACATAGCGGTTCACCGGGAAGCGGGAGAGTCGCGGATCGGGTCTGTTCGCAAGGCGATCCATGAGATAAGCCGGCCGCTGGTGTTTTCCACCATTACACCGGTCATTGTTTTTCTTCCCCTGGTGTCTGTAACCCAGGTCACCGGCGCCTTTTTCCGCGCGCTCGCTGTAACCATGACGGTTGCATTGCTGACTTCCCTGCTGCTCGCGCTTACGTTCACACCCGCGCTTTCGCTCCGGCTGGAGAAAAAAGTTCACCCGGAGTCAGCGCCGCCCGAGGAGGAGAGAAAGGGCAGGTTTCTGGCCGGCATCCGGGAAAGGGGTGGAAGCGTTTTTCGCCGCATCCTGCGCTACCACGAGCGTGTACTGGAATGGTCATTTCAGCGCCCCCTGGCCCTGGTAGCGGTCTGCGCGGTCCTCATCCTCGCCGGCTATTTCAGCTACCGCGGCCTTGGCTCCGACCTGCTGCCGGAGATGGACGAGGGAGCTTTCATCCTCGACTACTTCACCCCCGCGGGTACTTCTTTAACGGAAACCAACCGCATCCTCGAACACGTCGATCAGATCCTGCGCCGCATACCGGAGGTCTCGATCACCTCGCGCCGCACCGGACTGCAGATGGGTCTGGCTGCGGTAACGGAAGCCAACAGCGGTGACTTCACCGTGCGCCTGAAAACGGACCGGTCCCGCTCCATCGATGAGGTGATCGCAGATGCGCGGGAACAGATCCATGCAGCCGAACCATCGCTCGACATGGAGTTCACCCAGATACTGCAGGATATGATCGGCGACCTCTCCAATTCGCCGGAGCCTATTCAGATCAAGCTGTTCTCGAACGACCAGAGTCTTCTGCTCACGCTCGGTCCGCGGGTTCAGCAAGCCATCGCCAAGATCCCCGGCGTGGTGGATACACAGAATGGCGTCGACAATACGATCAGTGGTCCCGCGACAAATTTCCAGATCGATCCCGTGGTTGCCGGGCGGCTTGGTTTTACCCCGACGGAGGTAGCGGAGGATGCTACCTCCATCCTCGATGGCCTGCCCACCAACAATCCGCTGATTTCAGGAGGTAGGCCCTACACCATCCGCGTGAGGCTGCCCGATGCCAACCGTGCTTCTCTCGAAGCGATCCAAAATACTGTTTTCAACAGCAGCACCGGCCATACCTCTACCCTGAGCGCGATGGCTTCGGTGACTCAGTTGCCTCCACAGAACGAGATTCGCCGGGAGAATCTGCAGCAAGTTGTGCTGGTAAGCGGGCGGCTGGAGGGCTCCGACCTGGGCGGGACCATGGCAAAGGTGCAGACCGCGGTGAGCCGCCTTCAGCTTCCCTCTTCTGTGCGAGTGGAATATGGCGGCACTTACCAGGAGCAGCAAAGATCGTTTGCCGACCTGGCTCGCGTGCTGGTGCTGGCGCTCGCCCTGGTCTTCGGGGTGCTGCTCACCGAGTTCCGCAATTTCGCTGCGCCGATTTCCATTCTGACGAGTTCTGTGCTCTCCCTCGCAGGCGTCGTCTTTGCTTTGCTGATCACGGGCACAAACTTCAATGTGGCCAGCTTTATGGGGCTCATCATGGTGATTGGGATTGTGGCTAAGAATGGCATCTTGTTACTCGACGCGGATGAACAACTAAGAGCGGGGGGTATGGAGCCACGCGAAGCGATGCTCCATGCTGCTGAGCGGCGCCGGCGGCCTATCCTGATGACCGCGATTGCCACTGTCTGCGGGATGTTCCCCCTGGCGTTGGCTTTGGGCGCGGGTTCGCAGATGCTGCAACCGCTGGCGATCGCGGTGATCGGCGGTCTATCGATCTCGATCGTGCTCAGCCTGGTGGTCACTCCAGTGGTCTACTATCACTTGACCCGCAGGCGCGATGCTTCTGTTCTTTCCACGGCGCTTCGTTCCTAATGACAAGAGTGTTGAGTGGGCAAGCATGCCTCTTCCAACAAATAAAATCCCCTCCTTCTTACGAAGGAGGGGATTTCCGCGCCTTGCTACAGCGCAACATCGTCAAGCCCAGGATGGGACTAGAAGATGATCTTGAGAGCGAGCTGGGTATTAAACGGTTCGCCCGCCCCGATTCCCGGCGCGCCGTTAAAGCTGCCGATCGTGGTTGAAAGATTCAGTGCGTTGTCGTAGGTGTAATTGGGGTTGAATCCGCCGCTGCCATTGGAGATAGGCGAAGCAAAATTCGTATGGTTCAGCAGGTTAAACATTTCTACCCGGAACTGTGTCGTAACCCTTTCCCCGATGAGCGGAGTGTTCTTGAAGATCGAAAAGTCCACATCCCCATAGCCCGGACCGATGTAGGCGTTGCGTCCGGTATTGCCGAACGTACCCGCCGCAGCATCGGCAAAAGCCGCCGGGTTTAGCCACAATCCGTTGACCTTCGACTGCTTAAAGCCCGCGTACGGACTCACTCCGGGCACGGCATCCGCCCTTTGCACGTTGTCGCTCGTACCGGAGGTGTCAGCGGAGCTGAAGACCGAGAAAGGATTACCGCTGTGGAAGGTCAGTAAGCTATTCAGCTGCCATCCCTTGCTCAGCAAATGCCATTTTTCAGTCCCGGGAACGTTGTAGGAGACGAGGCCAACGAAAATATGACGCGAGTCAAAGTCGCTGGATCCGTAATCGCCGCGGAAGTTGGTGCTGTCCTGTGGGAGTGCGCCGCGATACGCTGTGACCTCATCGAAGGAATGCGACCAGGTGTAAGCCACTTGTGAGCTCAATCCGTGTAGATCGGAAACCCGCAGCGTAGCTTGCAGTGAGTTGTAGTTTGAATTGCCGATGCTTTGGATTTCGTTAATGAAGGTGAAGCCCGGGAAGGCGCTGTAAAAGGGACGCGTCGCATTTTGCTCGGCTGAGGTGCTGTAGACTCCCGGCGTTGCCTGGTTGATGTCGCGAATCGAAAGCAGGTGCCGCCCCTGCGACCCCACATATCCAAGTTGCGCCACGACTTTGTTGGACAAGCTTCGTTCAAGCTGCAGGTTGAAATTGAGGTTGTGAGACGGAACGAAGTTCTTGGCTATGGAAAAGATACTGTCAGAACCCGCGCCCGGAGGAAATACGTTAACCCCGTTCACAATGGTGTAACCACCTGCCGTTGCAGTCGTCACCTCATCGCCCGCTGGGCCGCCAGGATTGCCTTCTACGCCGTTGGGAGCTCCGTTACCGGGCCGATTGTCAAGGAATGGATTCAGGTTTGGGGTGTCATAGTACAGCCCGACGCCGGCACGAATCACAGTTTGGGGAGCCGCCTGATAGGAGAATCCCAGCCGAGGGCCAAAATTGGTGTAGACGGGGTCATACAGGTTAGAGATTTGATTTCCCTGGAAGACCACGCCACCCTGTTGGGGCCGGAACACGGAAAGATTCTTATAGGAGTTATGGAGCGGGCCTTCGTAGTCCCAGCGCATACCGTAATTCACGTTGAGCTTGGGGCTAAGCTGCCAGGAATCCTGCCCGAAGAATGAGTAGGTGTTCACAAAGACCTGCCGTTCAGGATTGCCCAGCGCGATGCTGGAACTGGCAACGTTCCCGGCGAGAAAATCAGACAGCGCATCGATGCGCGAGTCTCCAGAGGTCCAGCCCGCGGAGGAGCCGGGCACTGGCCCCTGGGAGCCGTCAAAGGTAAAGCTGCCGAGCGCGTGGCGATGATAAAACTCGTCCAACTGAGCCTGGCGAAATTCTCCGCCAAACTTGAATTGGTGCCGTCCTACCGTCCAGGAGAGATCGTCTGTCAGATGGCCGGTGATGTCGTTGCGGCCCTCGGGCGGCGTCTCGCCAATCGGATCAAAACCTTTGATCTGGATATTCGGAGCGCCAGGAAGAGTCGATCCCGTCACCAGGCCCAGAGAAGCTGCGTCGAAGTTGCTTTCAAAGTCGTTGAAAACCTGGTTGAAGTAGTTGACGCCCAGCAGTAGCTGGTTGGCGATAGAGTTTGAGATCACGCGATTGTAAACAATCGCATAGTTCTGCACGTGGATCGGCGCAACCTCGTAGTAGTAGTAGAGCGACGAGCCGACGGGAGCCACCTGGTTGCCCTGACCGACGAACCAGTGCGCAGACAGGGTATTGCGCTCGTTGAACGCGTAATCGATCTTTGCCAGTCCGTTGTAGCTGTAGCCGTACTCAGGCGTCGTGCTGGTGTAGTTGTTGACCGTAGGTGCACCGCCCACATCCCCGGGGATGCTTCCCGTTGCTGTCGACGGCCAAAGTTTACCCAGCAGGTTGACCGCCACCGGGTTTACCGGCACATTGAACGCCGCCAACTGAGCCTTGGCAGCGTTCTGCCATGCCTGGGACGGTTGCGTGGATTGATCCGGCACGCCGATCGTAAAGCGTTGATGTTCGTAGGTCACGAACCAGAACAGCTTGTCTTTCACGATGGGTCCGCCAGCAGAAAATCCGTAGTTGTAATTTCTGACTTCCTGCTTGACGGGCGCAGTAAACGGGTTGGTGGCGCCAAAGAATTCGTTGCGGTTGTAGTAGTAGGCGCTTCCGTGAATCGCATTAGTTCCGGACTTCAGTGACAGATTGACACTGCCGCCAGGATTACGCCCCGACTCCGGGGCTGCCTGGGTTTGGGCGGAAAACTGATCGACCGCGTCGATGGGCAGGATGATGCCGGCAATGCCTGAGACACCGCCCTGGTTGACGGCGGGAATATTGTGCCAAAGATCGTTGTTATCGATACCGTCGATCTGCCAATTCATCTGGTTGGCACGAGTACCATTCAGCGAGCCATAACCGCCGGCGCCGGAGTTTGAAAAGCCGGGAGCGAGAATGATGAGCTGGGTAAAATCACGGCCGTTCAAAGGTGTGTCCTGCAGCACCTTGCCGCCTACACCCGCCGTCTGCGTCGTCGAAGTGGTGTCCAGGGCCAGGGCGTTGGCCATAACCTCCACCACTTCTCCCGTGGACGCGACATTCAACTTGACTGGCAAGGTGTAGATCGTTCCCGCCGTTACCGGAATCGAATCCACTTTTTCGGGCCGGAAGCCCGAAGCGGTCACGCTGATGGTGTACTTGCCGAGAGGCAAGTCCTGGAACAAGAATTCGCCACCGCTCGAACTGACCGCGTTGTAGGTCACGGACGTGGCGTTGTTCACCAGGCTAACGACAGCTCCGGCTACGACGGCGCCTGACTGGTCGGTGATCGTTCCATTGATGCCACCGCGAAATGTTTGTGAATGGAGAGACGCTCCGCTCAAAAGGAGCAGGAAACAGATCAGGACTTTAGATACACGACGGCTGGCGCCGGTACGTGACTGCATAATGACCTCCAAAAAGATACGTAACCGTCTGAGCGACTATCGCGCAGACAGGGGAATATGACACTGCATCCCTGCTCGCAAATTCGAGGGGGCAGCGCGTCTTCAATGTTTTCGGGGTCTTCGACTGGGAAGCCAACCCGGGGTATCTAGTCGCCTTCTACGCGGAAGGGACAAATCAAGGAAGCGTATCGAACAAGTGCGACCTTATTACCGGGGCCTAATCTGCTGACAACCAGAAGGTTCGTTATTATGGCCACACCGTGGCCGGAAATTCAAGTACTTTTAAAGTGAGAAGGCGCGTAAGGCCAAACCGGCAGGCCGTTGTGGGATATTATCGGGGTCCCTGAGATCCGGCTCCCCCTGCGTACAGGCAAACATCAGCCCGCTGAGGTACGCCTTTCGAAATGCGCGTGCCGTGTAGCACGGCGGAACCCGTGCCCTTGACAGGGCCTAGATAGGTGTCACCACCGCTTCTTGTTTCGGGATCTTATTCAAAAAATCTTCCCCGGTCTTGATGTGCTCGTCCACCAGCCGGGCAGGCGTATGGGCCAGCCACTCTGCCGCGGAAATATCCTGGTAGGTTCCGATGGGGAAAACTTCGAGAAACACCAGGTCCTCCGTTCCCGTATTTTCGACATAGTGGGGGCGCGACATCCTGATGTAGCCCACATCGCCCGCCTGAAAGTCGAAGGTGCGCGCCTTTCCGCCTGCCTGGAAAACCGTCATGCGCCCTTTCCCGCTCACGTAGTACTGCCACTCATCTGAAAGCGGATGCCAATGGAGTTCCCGCATGCCGCCCGGCTTAACGCGGACAATGGCTGCGGCAATATCGGTCGCCGGAAAATTCTTTTTTTCCACGATGCGCACTTCACCGCCTGCCCGCACCTTGGTGGGCGGCATGGTGCTCGCTCTAAAAATGTAGTCGCCGTCGATCGAGCCCGTACCTTCCGCCGCCGCCTTCTGCTCCTCGGCCAGCGGTCGAGGCATCTCCGCCGCGAAAATAAACAGTTCTCTCTTGGGTATGTTGTCAAAGGTCGACTGGGGAGCGTTGAAGTTCTTCGCCAGAACCTCTTTCGGCGTGTGCTTGAACCAGTCCGTCAATAGAAAGGTTTCGAACTCGTTGAAATCTCCATCGTTGAAAACCAGCAGAAACTTGGCTCCGTCCGGACCGAGCCCCTGGATGGAGTGGGGAATCCCGCCAGGAAACAGCCAAAGGTCCCCGGCCGTCACGTCGTTGACGAAACTACGGCCCTGCGCGTCCACCGCGGTGATCCGCGCGTTGCCATAAGTCATGAAGGCCCACTCCGCGCTGGTGTGCCAATGCAACTCGCGAACCCCACCCGTGACCAACCGCATCTCAACCCCGGCCAGCGTCTTTGAGATGGGCAATTCCCTCGCGGTCACCTGGCGTGTCCAGCCGCCATTCTCGATACGCTTGTGCGCCAGGGAGAAGGAATACTTAAACGGCTCAACCGTCCCATTGTCAGTTTCCGGAGACCAGACCGAACTCGGATTCTCCGCATCGAGAGCAGTATTGTTCTCTCCCGGCTGTTCCTCGTTCGGTTGGTTGTGATCGGCCGATCGCACCGGTTTTTCCTGCTGTGCGTTCACCAGCGGCACTATCGCCGCCCCAGCCAAGGCTGCTCCACTCACACCCAAAAATCTGCGCCGCGTCGGCGCCTGCGACGATTCCTTCGACATCTCAGCGTTCTCCCTTTTCCCATCCCAATCTTACGTCGAGCGGCTTCCCTGCTCCGGTCGATTACCAGTGAAACAGCGTTCCGTCTTCCTTGCGGTTCACCGGCAGATAAGCCCGCTGGTAGGGAAAGCCCGCGGCGACCTCTTCCTTGATATCAACCCCAAGGCCAGCTACATCCCCCGGATACATAAAGCCTTCCTTGAAGGAATAGGCATGGGGAAACGTCTCCTCCGTTTGCGCGTTGTGCAGCATATGCTCCTGGACGCCGAAATTATTGATGGCGATACCCAGGTGCAGCGCCGCCGCCATGCACACCGGAGACATGTCGCTCGCTCCATGACACCCTGTTTGGACGTGGTAAAGCGCCGCAAAGTCAGCAGCCTTCTTCATCGCCGTAATGCCGCCGCCGTGTACTACGCTCATGCGCAGGTAATCAATCAGCTGCTCGCGTATCAGTTGCTCCGCGTCCCAGATGGTATTGAACACCTCGCCCACGGCCAGCGGGGTCGTCGTATGTTTGCGAATCAGCCGAAAACCGTCCTGCAATTCCGCCGCGACGGGATCTTCCAGCCAGAACAAGTGATAGGGTTCGAGTTCCTTGCCCAAACGAGCCGCTTCGATTGGCGTCAGCCGGTGATGCACATCGTGCAGCAGGTGCAGATCATCGCCAAGGGTGTTCCGCAGCGCCTCAAAAAGCTTGGGAACATGCCTCAGGTATTTTTCCGTGGACCACAAGCTCTCGGACGGCAAACCTCGCTCCGCGGGCTCATAGTACTGCTGGTCCTTTGAAACACCGTAGGTCGATTTCAGCCCGGGAACCCCACTCTGGGCACGAATCGCGAGGTACCCCAGGGCCCGGTACTTCTCCACCTCGTCGATTGTTTCGGGAATATCCCGGCCGGTGGCATGTGCGTAGACCATTGCCCCGGTACGGCTCTTGCCTCCCAGCAGGTTATAAACGGGCACGCCCAACGCCTTACCTTTGATATCCCACAGCGCCATATCGATCGCCGCAATCGCGGTCATGGTCACCGGTCCACGCCGCCAATAAGCGCCCCGATAAAAATAGTGCCAGATGTCTTCGGTCTGGAAAGGATCGCGCCCAATCAGGCAGGGCACCAGGTGATCCTCAAGGTAGCTAGCCACTGCCAACTCGCGGCCGTTCAGGGTCGCATCCCCGAGACCGTAAATACCCTGGTCGGTTTCCACCTTTAACGTCACGAAGTTACGGCCCGGACTACAAACGATTACCTTAGCGCCCAGTATCTTCATTGGTTCACTCCGCTCGCGAGGAAACCACCATCGATCACCAGGATTTCTCCGGTCACGAAAGAAGCCGCATCGGAAACCAGGTAGATGGCGCCACCGGCCAGCTCATCCATCTCGCCAAAGCGCCTCATCGGCGTGCGCATTTTCAATTCGCGACCACGTTCCGTATGCAGAATCAGCTCCGCATTCAACGCGGTGGGAAAGACCCCCGGCGCGATGGCATTCACGCAGATATTGTAGGGAGCCAGTTCAATTGCCAACGACTTGGTCAGGGCGCTCACGCCCGCCTTGCTGACCCCGTACGCGGCAACCTGGTTGAAGGCAACAAATGTGGAGAGCGAGGCGATATTGAGGATCTTGCCAAAGCCCTGGACCAACATGGTCTTCCCGAAAATCTGGCAGGAGCGCCAGGTGCCATTCAGGTTTACATCCAGAATGCTCGTCCACTCCTCTTCAGAACACTCGAGCGTCGGGGTTTTGTGGGTGATCCCGGCGGCATTGACCAGGATGTCGACCTTACCAAAGTTTTTGAGGACCTTGGACTGCAGCTCTTCGATGGAGGACCGGTTGCGTACATCCACCGTCGCACGCAGGGAGCGGCGCCCCAAACCTTCAATTTCCGCAGCCACCCGATCGGTCTCTTCCTGGCGGCGGGAGACGGCCACGACATCCGCTCCTGCCTCCGCAATTGCCAGGGCTATCGCCTTCCCCAGACCCGATGTACCGCCAATCACCACCGCGCACTTACCGCTGAGATCAAACCGGCCGGAACCCAATGTTTACTCCAGGATGCGAACAAATTAGGATGATCCCGCAGCTTATCACGACGAGGTCGTCCCAGGGAGCGGAACAAGTGCAGGATGAAAGCGTAGATCGGCGTTCTTTTCTTAAAGTTATGGGTGCGGTGGGCATGTCATCCGCCACCCTCCTACCCGAGGCCGCGTTCGGCTTGCATCCCGCCAGCGCTTCCATCCTGGAGCAGGCTGCGGGCCCTGGCCCTGACGCCGGCGAAAAGCCGAAATACTCCATCAAGTTTGGCGTGATCGGCCTGGACCACTATCACATCATGGGAATGACCGCGGCGGTCATCCGCGGCGGTGGCGAGTTGGTCTCCTTTTACTCCAACCTGCCGAAAGCGATTGCCGATTTCCAGAAGCTGCATCCCAATGCGAAGCTGGCCAAGAGCGAAGATGAAATCCTCGACGACCCTTCGCTGAAACTGATCGCAGGCGCGCCGATTCCCCGCTTGCGGGCGCCTCTGGGCATTCGCGCCATGAAGCGGGGCAAAGACTTTCTCAGCGACAAACCGGGCGTGACCACGCTCGAGCAATTGGCTGAAGTCCGCAAAGTCTCGGCGGAAACCGGCAAGATGTTCGCCATCATGTACTCCGAGCGGTTGGAAGTTCGCGCCGCCGTGCAAGCTGGCTACCTGATCAAGGCCGGCGCCATCGGCAAAGTGGTGCAGACCGTGAATATCGCGCCCCACAAGGTAAATGACATCACGCGCCCTGACTGGTTTTGGGATCCGGCCGACTATGGCGGAATTCTCTGCGATATCGGTTCCCACCAGGCCGACCAGTTCGTCTACTACACAGGATCGACCACCGCCGAAGTGACGGGATCGCAGGTTGCCAATGTGAACCACCCCAACCATCCCAAATTTCAGGATTTCGGGGACATGATGGTCCATGGCAACGGCGGGGCCGGCTATGTGCGCGTGGACTGGTTTACGCCCAATGGGCTAAGCGTATGGGGCGATGGCCGCCTCTTCATCCTCGGCACCGACGGTTACATCGAGCTTCGAAAATACATCGATATTGCCGGCAAGCCGGGGGGAAATCATCTATTCATGGTCGACCAGAAGCAGGTGACCTTCATGGATTGCAGCAAAGTCGAGCTGCCCTTTGGGCCGCAGTTTGTTTCCGACATCGTGAATCGCACCCATACCGGTCAGAACCAGGAGCAGGCCCTGCTGGCCGCAGAACTGGTGCTCAAAGCACAACGAGACGCCAAGGTGTTAACCTTCACCACCTAGAACCGCCGGCGAGGAGGAACGATGCAAACGCGTAGAGACTTCCTGAAGCTTTCAGCGGGGGCGGCTGCCGCAATCGGCTTCCCCACCATTGTGCCGGCGAGCGTCTTCGGATCGACAGCACCGAGCAACCGCATCAACGTCGGAGCGATCGGAGTCGGGCGCATTTCCCGCGGCCATGATCTGCCGGGCATCTGGCAGTTCGACCAGGCGCGCATCATGGCAGTCTGCGACCTCGACGCCAAACGCGTGGAAGCGGGCAAGACGCTGATCAACGGCTACTACTCGAAGAAGACGGGCCAACCGTACGACGGCGTGACCGGATACCACAACTATCACGAATTGCTGGCCAACAAAGACATCGATGCAGTCGTAATCAGCACCCCTGACCATCAGCATGCGATCCTCGCCGTCGACGCAGTCCATGCCGGCAAGGACGTCTACCTGCAAAAGCCGGCCTCGTTAACCATTGCCGAGGGGCGAGCCATGAGCAACGCAGTCATGGCCTCAGGACGAATCCTTCAGGTCGGCTCACAACAGAGATCGTGGAAACAATTCCACCGTGCTTGTGAGCTGGTGCGCAACGGCCGTATCGGCGAGATCAAGCACGTGGAAATTGGACTGCCCGGCGACCCCAGCGGGCCCGACGCCGCGCCCATGCCCATCCCTTCCAACCTTAATTACGACGCCTGGCTGGGCTCGACGCCCGAAGTCTATTACACCGAGATACGCGTCCATCCCCAGGATGGATTCAGCCGCCCTGGCTGGCTGCGCTGCGAACAGTTCGGCGCGGGGATGATCACCGGCTGGGGAGCCCACCACGTGGACACCGCCCATTGGGGCATGAACACTGAGTACACCGGCCCGGTCGAAGTTTGGGGTACGGCTGAGTTCCCTACCCACGGCTTGTGGAATGTGCACGGTAAATTCCTGACCCACGCGGTTTATGCCAACGGTGTGACCATGGACATCAGCGGCGATTTCCCCAATGGCATCAAGTTTTACGGGACCGAGGGCTGGATCTTTGTCACCCGCGATGAGATGGTCACGCCCACGGATCCGGGAGGGAAAGCAGCCGTGGCTCCACAACCGCTGGTGGCCAGTAATCCCAAGATCCTGGATAGCGTTATTGGTCCCGGCGAAGTCCATCTCTACGAGAGTGCCGACCAGCATGGCAATTGGCTGGACTGCATCAAGAGCAGAAAAGCCCCCATCGCCCCTGCCGAAATAGGCCACCGGGCGTGTTCTACTTGTTTGATTCATCACATCGCCATGAAAACCAAACGCAAGCTCTTTTGGGATCCGGTGAAAGAGCACTTCAAAAACGACGACGATGCCAACTGCAGGCTATCCCGTCCTCAACGTGCTCCGTACATGATGGACGTGTAATACCCAATTCATGAGTTCAACCGCCAATCGATCGAATCTGCGTTGGGTGGTATGCGGCCTGCTCTTTCTGGCCACGACCATCAACTATATGGATCGGACTGCATTGGGCCTGGTGGAACCCATGTTGAAACACCTCCTGGGCGGCGACCAAGACATCGCGCTCTATAACCGCCGCTACAGCGACATCGTGAACTGTTTCATTTTTGCCTACGGCGTGGGGTTCCTGCTGGCAGGGCGAGTGGTCGATCGCGTCGGCGTCAAAAAGGGATATGCCTTAGCCATTGGGACGTGGGCACTGGCATCGCTCAGCCATGTATTGGCGCGGAGCCCGTTTGGTTTCGGCATGGCTCGTTTTGCCCTGGGGATTGGAGAATCCGGCAACTTCCCTTCCGCCCTGAAAGCGACCGCCGATTGGTTTCCCGCCGAGGAGCGGGCGCTCGCCACCGGCATCTTCAATTCAGGAACCAGTGCCGGCGCTTTGATCGCTCCTTTGCTGATTCCCTTTGTCGCTGTTCGCTATGGCTGGCAGGCCGCGTTCTACACCACCGGCACCCTGGGACTGGTCTGGTTAGTCGGTTGGCTATTATTCCCTTACGACCGGCTGCAACCGAAGTATGGCAATCCTGCGCCTGCCGTTTCCCTGACACTCAAAACGGCGACCTACAAGGAGGTGCTCTTTAACCCGGGCACCTGGCGTTTTGCCTTATCCAAGGGAACCACGGATGCGATCTGGTGGTTTTACCTCTTCTGGCTGCCCAAGTACTTCAATGAGCGCTTTCACGTAGACATGCGGCACCTCGGGCCACCGCTCATCATTGTGTACATCGGCGCCACCATCGGCAGCATTGCAGGCGGCTGGTTGGCAGGGTTCTATATCCGCCGTGGGCACTCGGTAAGGATGGGCAGAAGATTCGCCATGTTGGTCTGCGCGATTTGCGCTACGCCGGTAGTGCTGGTTCCCTTTGTTCATCCTCTGTGGCAGGCGATCGTGTTGTTGTGTCTCGCGACCGCGGCGCACCAGGGATGGTCCTCAAATCTGCTCTCGACTCCATCCGACATGTTTCCTTCCAGTTCAGTCGGAACAGTGGTCGGGATAGGAGGAGCCGTTGGGTCGGTCGGAAGCGTAATCTTCACCTTCCTGGTAGGGCTCCTGTGGACCAACTACGCACTGCTCATCTTCCTCGCCTCCGGCTGCGCCTACCTGCTGACGCTATTTGCCTTTCAGTGGAAAGCACCTGCGGTTGTGGCGGCCGAACACATCTCGGCGGACTAGAGTTACCGCTGCGATCTCTAGAAAACATTCCCAGGAAGGGTCCGCAGAACTGCAGATCCTTCTTGGAAATGTTTTTCTAACTCGGTACCGCAACCTCAAGCCCGCCGCGTTCCACTGACAAATACCCGGTATAAAGCGTCGCGATCGTATCCCGCGCCAGCTCAATGCCCGACAGCGGTTCTCGTCCCTGATAAATACTCTCCATAAAATCCTGAAACTCCTGCGGATACCCGTGCTGCCAACCTTCATCCGGAGCGGGAAAGCTCCACCCCTGCTTGGTATTAGTCTTCTCCACCACGTAAACGTCCTGCAATATTTCCTCCCTGGGATTGAAAGTCTCCAGCGCATTGATCGGATTCATATTGCATCGCGTGCGGTGATTGTTACAAAACACTTCCATCCAGTTGTAGACCCCACCCATCACCAGCTCCGAGGAAAAAATATCCGCGATCGTCCCATCGGAAAAGGTGATGTGAATCTGCGCATAATCCTCGATATCGTCATACCCCGTCCGCAGAAAGCCTTCATCGCGATAATTCGGCAAGCGCGTGATCTCGTGCGTGCGGGCGCTGACCGTGGACGGGCGAATGGGCACACCATCGCGCGCTTCTCCTTCGACCCGCTTCAGGTAAAGCGCGGCGCTTACCGGATGGCATCCCTTCCCCACCATCGAACCACCGCCGGAAAATTTCCAGACCCCATAGTAGGGAGAGTGGGATCCCCCATGAGACTGCTCTCCCAGAATCCGGAGTATCTGTGCGCCGCTCTTCTGCACGATTTCCCGTTCCTTCTGAATCACCGGAGCATAGACCCAGTTCTCCGCATAGCAAACCAGTTTGCCGCTGGCTTTAGCCGCAGTAAGAATGCGCGCACAGCTGGCCGTGGCCTCGGCCAGCATCAGGGTCTTGGGGGAAGAGCCGGCGCCATAAAATCCGGTGAGCGGCTTTTCAATGATGACGTGCTTACCCAGGCCGAGAGCCTGGATGGCAAGTTCTTCGTGGGAGGAAGGCGGCGTGCATAGATCCACCACGTCCACCGCTTCGCAAAGCTCGGCAAAGGTCTCGAACGCGCGCGTGCCGGTGTCGCGGGCAAAAGCATCGCGTGCTTCCGGGGTCTTGGAGGTTACGCCCACAATCTCCACAGGCACCCCATAAACGCGGCGAATGCCCTCCCAATGAAACCTCGCCGCGAACCGCGCGCCGACAAATCCTACCCGAACCGGCTTTTCCATAATGATTCCTTGTCAGTTGGATATTCGATGATTCTATTTAGTGGGAATGCCTGGGAACCACCTTCCGCAGATCGTGATACTTCACGGCAAATTCCAGGCAGGCCCCGGTTTCCAGTTGCCCAACATTCGCCCGGTAAAACTCCTGCCATGGCGACTGATTAACAATCTCCGCAGGCTTCAGAGCAGCGCGGCGAGCCGCAATCTCCTCATCAGACAGCAGCACATCCACCCGGCGCTGTTTCAAATCGACCTTGATCTGATCGCCCGTCCTGAGAATCGCGAGATTCCCGCCGATCGCCGACTCCGGCGAGATATTCAGGATCGATGGGCTATCAGAGGTGCCGCTCTGCCGGCCATCTCCCATGCACGGGAGCATCCGAATTCCCTGCCGGATGAGCCGTGCCGGGCGGCGTCATATTCACCACCTCCGCCGAGCCCGGATACCCCACCGGCCCCGATCCGCGAACCACCAGGATGGAGTGCTCATCGACCTCCAGCGATGGATCTTCAATACGCTTGCGATAATCTTCGGGTCCGTCAAAGACCACCGCTCGAGCCACAAAGCAGTCTTCATTCCCCGGATCGGAAAGATACCGGCGCCGGAATTCATCGCTGATCACCGACGTCTTGACCAGCGCCGAACTGAACAGATTGCCCGAAACGACCACGATGCCGGCGTTCTGCTTCAGTGGATTGTCATAGGTCCGGATGACACTGGTGTCCAGGCTGCGCGCATCCTTGTAGTTCTCGCCCGACGGTCGCGCCGGTCACGGTGAGCGCGCCGGTACGGATCTTGCCCGCCTGCATCAACTCGCCGAAGATCGCGCCCACTCCACCGGCGCGATGGTAGGCCTCCCCGAGAAACTCTCCGGCCGGTTGCACGTTGGCCAGCAGATGAATCTGATGGCCGACTCGCTCCCAATCGCGAATGGTCAGGTCCACGCCCATATGGCGCGCGATGGCGATGATGTGCGGTGGACAATTCGTGGAGCCGCCGATCGCAGAATTGACCACGATCGCATTCTCGAAAGGCTTCCCGAGTGAGGACCTTGCTCGGCGTAAGATCCTCACTCACCATCTCCACGATTCTGCGCCCGGTGAAATAGGCCATCCTGCCCCGCTCCGCATAGGGCGCGGGAATGGTCGGCGCAACCCGGCAACGACATCCCCAAAGCCTCGGCCAGGGAATTCATCGACAGCGCTGTTCCCATGGAATTGCAATGGCCCGCGCTCGGTATCCCGGTCGAGCACCTGGTCCACCAACTGCTCGCCGGTAATTTCGCCCTCGGCCAGTCTGGCGGCGCGCTTCCCAAAGCACCAGCCCAGTGCCGGCCAGCTTGCCGTTCACATAGCCGTCGAGCATCGGGCCGCCGGACAAAACGATGGCCGGAAGATTCACCGTGGCCGCAGCCATCAGGGCTGCGGGAGTGGTCTTGTCGCATCCCGTGGTGAGCACCACGCCATCGAAGAGGATAGCCCGCGCAGAATCTCAACCAAGCCAAGATAGGCCAGGTTGCGATCGAGCGCGGCGGTCGGCCGGCTTGCCCGTTTCCTGCATCGGATGCGTGGGAAATTCGAACGGGATTCCGCCGGCATCGCGTATGCCCGCTTTCACCCGCTCGGCCAGCGCTACGATGGATTCGATTGCACGGAACAAGGTCGCTGCCGCTTTGCGCAATCCCAATGATCGGCCTGCCGGATTGAAGCTCTTTCGCGGGTGATGCCGTAATTGCTGTAACGCTCCAGGTAGACAGGCAGTTTCGCCTGGTTCGTCCTTGTCATTGAACCAGATATCGCTGCGCAGTTTTTTTCGCTCGTCCATCATCTAATAGCCCAGGTTCTTGTCGACTACGTTTTCCAGCGGCTCTCCGTCGCGAAAACCGGCGATATTGGTCCAGGAAAAACTGCATCGCCTGGTTGAGCCAATCCTCGGTGTGATCGGCGCAGTGGGGTGACAACAGAACATTCTCCAGCTGATACATGGGGTCTGCCCGGCGGCAACGGCTCATGTTCAAACACATCGAGCCCCGCACCTTTGATTCGCTTCGCGGTCAACGCACGCACCATCGCCGCTTCGTCAATCACCGGTCCGCGCCCTACATTCATCACGACGGCCGTGGGCTTCATCGCCGCGAATTCCTTATCGCTGATCATGTGGTGGGTCTCCGGCGTGAGCGGCAGCGCAACCACGACGTAATCGCAGCGTGCCAGCATGGTCAACAAATCTTCCGGCTTGTAGTACTCGTCGATCAAAGGATCAGTCGCTGCCGGCGGGTGCCTCTTGACTGCCAGCACGGTCATGCCCATGGGCTGCACTCGTTTCGCCACCGCACGGCCGATATCTCCGTAGCCCACAATCCCAACGGTCTGGGTGGCGATCTCTTCCACGTCGAACTGCTCCCAGACTCCGGCCATCTGGTTGCGAATCATGCGCCGAAAATCCTTGGCGAAAAACAGGATCGCCGCCAGCGCAAATTCTCCCAACGACTGGCTGAACACACCGCTGCCGTTGGTCAGCGGCACTTTGCTCTCAATCAGCTCAGGAAACAGCACGCTATCCAGTCCTGCGGACCGCGAGTGGACCCAGCGAACGTCTTTGCACATATGAAAAACGTCACGCAACACAGCCCTTAGGGGCCGACCAGGCAAGGATGACCACGGGATCATTCACCGCGCTTGCGAAATCCTGAGGCTTGCGGCCCACGATGTGCCGCAGCCCCTGCAACATTCTCATTTGCGGATCGTCATCCTGCGTGACGACCAAAACCGTGTACTCAGTACTCATGCCTGCCGCCGCACTCCTGTCTCGCTCGGATTTTACGCTACGAGGGCTGATGCTATCATTCTTCGGGCCACGCCAGGAGAAGCGCTTGAACCAACAATTGCCTCGTCCGCTACGCGGAGTCATTACAGCCATGGTCACCCCCCTCGACCAGGACCTCAGCCTGGATCAGCAAGGGCTCGAACGGCTCGTGGAACACCTGATCGAGGGTGGAGTTCACGGCATCTTCATTCTGGGCACCACCGGCGAGGCGCCAAATCTGCCCTACAGCGTGCGCTCGGAGCTGATCGAGCGCACCTGTAAGTTGGCCGCGTCGCGCGTCCCGGTGATTGTCGGCATCACCGACACCTCATACCAGGATGCGCTCCGCATGGCGGCCAAATCTTATGAATGTGGCGCCCTGGCCGTCGTCGCGGCCCCACCCTATTACTTTCAAGTCGGCCAGGCCGACCTGCTGCGCTATTTCAAGCGGATGGCGGCGGACTCGCCGCTTCCCTTGTTTCTTTACAACGCTCCCTTGAACACCCGCCTATGGATCGACGTGCCCACAGCGATCGAGGCTGCCGCGATAGCCCAACATCGTTGGCCTGAAGGATAGCGGCCTGAACATGGGCTATTTTCATGCGGTGCGTGAGGGTGTCCGGTCGCGGCCCGATTTCAGCCTGCTCGTAGGACCCGATGACCTGCTGGCAGAGGCAGTGCTTTTCGGAGCTCACGGCGGCATGGCCGGCGGCTCCAATGTGGTGCCGCGGCTCTTTGTCGAACTTGTATGAGGCCGCGGTCGCCAGAGACATGAACCGCGTCGAAAAGCTCCACCAGCAAGCGATCCAGTTCGACAACGCCGTCTATCGCACCGCCGAAGACCCCCACAACCCCCTGCGAGGCCTCAAAGCCGCCCTCTCAATCATGGGCATCTGCGGCACCGCCATGACCCCGCCCCTGCGGCCCATTACGAACGCGGAGCGAGATGGCATCGAGCGACATCTGGACGCTATCGGGCAGCGCACCACCGCTCGATAACCCCGCGGTCACTCTCTACTCTCTACACTCTTGGAGACCGCCACCCTCTCCCTTGTCATCCCGACCGGAGCGAACCCGGATTTCCTGCCGCGTGACACTGGAAACGATCGCGTGTGCGGCTTTCAGTAAAGAAAGCCGCATGAAGCTCGCCAACGCCACTAATACCAACAGGAAATCTGGGGGAGCGCAGCGGAGGGACCTGCGGTTCCCAGCCTACCTCTAGGAACGTTTATCTACTTCCGCGGCTTACCCCAATAAATAAACGTGCCAAACCTGCTTGCCGTAACAATATCCATAGCCCCGTCCTTGTTCAAATCAACAGCCAGCACATCCGAACCCACGCCGGTGTGACTATCAATCAACTCCGGAACAAACTCAGCACCGCCCGGGGCCTTGGGATTGCGCACCGTCTTGTACACATAAAGAACCGGTTGGCCGTACGGATCCGGGTCGAGATAGGTATCAAGGTGCGACCAGTAACGCTTCCCCACAATAAAGTCCGGCACCCCATCCCCGTCGACATCCGCAAACGTAGTACCGTGGGGCTCTGAAAACACCACACCCCCTGCGTTCTTGGTAGAGAAGTCATCCATGATCATGTGTTCGACAAACGAGATCTTCCCCTGCGCATCACGCTTCTGCTCGAACCAAGCCATGCCCCACCCATGAGGATTGAGCACAGTCACTACATCATTTAAACCATCCCCGTTCACGTCGTAGACGGCCATCACGCTGCCCCCCATAATGCCGCGGCCATAGCGGCCAAAGGCTTCCGGATGGTAAGTCCACGTCTCCTGGCTGCTGCCCGCTGGCGGTTGTTCCCACCACCCATAGGCGTTCAGGATATCCATACGGCCATCGCCGTTGATATCCCCAACCCCGATGCCGTGCGCAGTCCCATAACCTTTCTCGGAAACATTGTGCACGATCCACTGACCGGTCGGATTGGCAGGATCGGGCTTGGCATAACGAACCTGTCCGCCACCCATGTAAACAATCTCAGGCTTTCCGTCGCCATCCACATCGCGCATCACCGCGATTTCGCTTTGCACGTCGTCGACAACTTTGAATTTCTCCCACCGGCGCTCTTCTCCCTTAGGGTTCACATACAGAAAAACGCCGCCGTTGCCCGCGCCATAGCTCACCGTCACCACATCCGCCCAGCCGTCCCCGGTAAAATCTGCCGGAAAATCCATCCATGCATCGCTGGCAAACTTGGTCGAGGGATTCACTGTCTCGGCCAGATACATCTCCCGCGATTTCGTGTAATCGGGGCCGTAATAAATGTAGGGGCCGGACACGATATCGAGCACTCCGTCGTGATTGAAGTCCGCGGCGCCGGAGCTCCACGAATAATAGAAATCGCTCAATTGTTGCTTGCGGAAGTTGCTGGAAACTTTATCCGGCAGGCGCACCTTCAGGCCCAGGTCCTTATAACCCAGATCTTTGAAACGCACCTCCCCACTGCCACCGGCATAGAGCGCAATAGGCCCAAATCCTTCGTCGCCCACAGCGCCGTGCTCGCGGCCATTGTTGAGGAAAGTGCGAACAATATTGGCATCGAACAGAATCTCAGCTTCATTCCAGTCGCCGGCGCGCAACTTGCTATCCGGCGGGGTAAAGGGCAGGGTCACCGTGGAAACCGGCGGGTGATATTCGCGCGCGGGTTGATCGCTGGGCGGAGGTGCGATTCGCTCCAATCCCCCGCCACGCCGCAACTTGTTCCGCTCGACGATCTGCCCCTGAGCGTCGATGGTAACGCTGTAGGTAGGAAGATCCGGATCGCTCAGCGCTACATAGATACCCTTCATGCCGGTAGGCGTCTTTTCCGCGCGCAATAGAACCCCGGTTTCACAGGCTCCCGTGCAGCGGAACTGGGTATAGACACCAATGTCCTGGTATGAGCGATCAAGCACCAGCCAGCCGCCCGCGCCCTGTTTGGGCGTAGCGACCAACTCTCCATTCTCGGCATGCCATGCAGCCGGGCCAAAGGTATGCCAGCCCTTGAGGCTTGAACCTGAGAAGGTGGTGTCTGGATGGAAGGAGGGCCCGGACGCGAACGCCGGTACAAAACTAAAGAGCGTGGCCAACAATAACAAGCGCTTCCCGCACATGCTTTCCTACCTTGGCTAGCAAACCCTTTGGCGACCAGGATTGCGTAGCGTGCAATACCAGTTGCATCCTATATCAAGTCAGATTGCAGTCGTCAAGGGATCTTCCGGCTGGTGGACCGAGCCTGGATCAAACAGCAGGGGAAAGAACTGGCCGTCCATCCTTTCTCCCGGAGCAATGGGAGGAACGCCCGCCAGCAACTCCTGATGGGAGGCGGAACGAACGCCATCGCGAAAAGCATTAATCAATGTCGCCCGGCGCGGCCGCGACGAGCGGTTCTCGTAGGAGCCGTGCACCATCAGGGGATGATGGAAGGTACACTGGCCGCGCTTTAGTTCGATCGGAACAGGCCGGAATGCCTCCTTTTGCTCCGGCGATAACACGGTCATGATTTCGTCCATGTTCCCGGTGAGGCCGGTAACGGGCAAGAGCTTCCAGCGATGGCTCCCAGGAACGTAATACAAACAACCATTGTTGCGATCGCTGTCGTCGAGAGCGATCCAGCAGGTAAGGTGCGACATCGGCTCGGTGCGTGTCCAGTAGGAGTAGTCCTGGTGCCACGCGACCACGCCGCCGTGATGCGCCGGCTTGCAAAAAAGCTGATCATGCCAGAAGCGCACCGGACCGCCCAGCAACTGCGATGCGGGCACCAGGAAGCCCGGGCTCCAAAGCACATCGTGAAACCCAGGCGCCGTTCGCCACGCTCCGAGCGCGTGAAAGAGCACGGAATTCGGGTCCTTGGATTCGTTCGAGTGATACTCGTGAAACAGGTGATGCGCGGGATGGGACTTCTTCATCAAACCGGCGAGTTCAGAGCACAGGATTTCTACTTGCCGATAGTCGAGCACCTGGATGCCGGCCACATAACCCTGCTCGTTAAATTTCGAGAGCTGCTCCTCGCTGAGCCGAAACTTCTGCCACTCCTCGAAACTTCCAGGCTCTTCAAGAAGGTGGCCGATAGGCGCGTGCGCTGCAGAAAGGTCCATCAGATTTTCCCCGCCCAACAGGTTATCGCATAATCGCCTGCAGAGGATCACCGGGACTTTGTCGCTGCAGTACGAACGCCTCCGCCCGTTTGTAGCCGCCTTCTACTCCGCGAAACAGGGCGACCTGGTCTTGTAAAGCGTAGTACCGGTCAGGAGTCTGGCTGGCGTGGGCATAGCACGCCGCACGCTTGATCGGCTCCGTTTCCGTGATATCGATGTAATGGGTGGGAGAAAACTGCAACGTGTCCTCCCCGTCAGAAACCTCGTAGTAATACAAAGCGAACTTGTGCTTTGATTGCTTCCACGCATCGTAGGTCAGCATGGTGATCGCTCGATGGTCGCGATGGTTGTCGATAGGCCATTGGGTCAACACCGCATCGGGCTTCTCGGCATCGATTAGTTTGGCGTACTCCTCGTAGTGCTGATTGTCCACGATCGCATGTCCGTTAGCCTGGCCCGCGTACGCCGGTGTCGCTTTCAATATTTCGCAAGCCTTTTTGGCTTCGGCCGTTCTGGTGGCTGCATCGGTAGGAGGCCATGCTCCATTGTTCAGGTAGAGCAGCATTACCTGGTGGCCGAGGCTGGTGAGCCGGGCGACGGTGCCCCCACAGCCATATTCGGGATCGCCAGGATGGCCGCCGGCCACGATCACCTTCATTTTTTGACCCTCCGCCATGGCGCTGGCCATCGGTCCACCAAAAACCAATGCGGAAGCCAGGCCTCCGGCGCCCAGCAGTAAATCCCTTCGCGTCAATCCCACGTTCCCACCTTTCTCTCAGGGTTCAATTATCGCTCGCAAAGGAGGGCGCACCTGCTGCAAGATAGAATCATGGTTCCCGGCTAGGACTGGCCGCCAGGAGACGACTTCAGCCCATGCCCACCAAGCGCCCCGTCTTCCTTTACACTCTCCTGGCCATTCTTTTCGCGGTCAACTTGCTCTACCGTGGCTTTTACCTCCCCGGCTTTGTCCATCTCGAGAAACTGAGCTTTCCCTTCTTCTTTGCGGAATCGGGTAGCAATCGGATCGACCTGGCGACTCCGAAGATCGTTGAATTCGGCATCCACAATGCGGACCAACTCATTGCCGTCAATGGAACGCCCTACACCGGAACCGGCGTCCTGGGCCGCGCGTTCGCTAAGGCCGAAGCCGGCACTCCGTTGGTCGTTACCATCGTCCCCGCAGGTGCTTCCGCCGGCAGCCAGCGAACCATCTCTCTGCCGGTAACCAGGGCCAGTTTCGAATCCTGGGATGTGTTGAGTGACTTCGTTGTCGGCTTCCTGCTGCCGTTTGTATCTCTGCTGCTCGGCTTCTGGGTCGCCTTTCGCCGTCCTCGCGATCCGCTCGCCTGGCTCTTGCTGGCGTTGATGCTGAGCTTTCCGCATATCCTGCAAACTTTTGTGGTCAATGGTTGGCGTCCCGGTTGGCGGGAACTGGGCGTGTTCTATGAAAGCACCCTCTCGGCGGCTTTCCCCATCATCATTTATTTGTTTGGCCGCTTCTTTCCTGAACCCTTCCCCCAGGGAACTCGATACGAAAAGATGTGGCGTGCGATGCAGTGGTTTTGCGCGCTTCCCTTCGCCATCCTGGGAGGGCTCGGGGTCATCGTCAACGTGGGCGGGTTAGGCGACTATCGATCGGTTGCGGGCCTCAACCGCATGCTCACGCCGGTCACGACCGTTAGCCAGGTTCTGTCGTTCATCCTGATTGGAAGCTTCTTCGCAGCCATGGGCATCAAGCTCGGCTTGAGCAAGTCGCCCGACGCCAAGCGAAGACTGCAATTTCTCTATTGGGGCGCCATCGCTGCCTTCACCCCGTCGATCGTTCTCAGCTTGTACGCGCGCTTCCAGAACAAGTCTCCCAACGAGATCTTCCCTGCCTGGTTGATTGCGGTCGTTCTTATTCCACTGATTCTCTTTCCGCTCACGCTCAGTTACGTGATCGTGGTGCAGAAAGCGATGGGCGTCGGCGTCGCCCTGCGCCAGGGCCTGCAATACACGCTTGCCAAGGGCGGGATACGCACCCTACAGATGATCGCAATTGGAGCGGTCATCGTTGCCGGAACAACCATGGCAGGCAATCTTAATCATGACCGGCCACAAAAGATCATCGTGATCCTGGTTGGCGTTACGGCTTACTTCCTCATTCGCAAGCTTGGCGACCGCCTGCGCACCTGGGTCGATCGCCGCTTTTTCCGCGAAAATTACAACGCCGAACATATGTTGACGGAGCTGAGCGAGCAGGTTCGTTCCATCGTGGAGCCCAGGTCGCTTCTCGAAACCGTGGCCGGCCGCATCTCCGAGACCCTGCACGTACCCCAGGTAACCGTGCTCCTGAGCGGGGGCGGCTTCTACCAGCCGGCCTTTGCCATGGGCTATGCCAGTCTTCCCACAGTCGCTTTCCCCAGCAAGACGGGGACGGCCATGCTCCTGAAGAGCCAAAAGGAACCCGCCCGGGTTTTTCTCAACGATCGCGATTCCTGGGTGTATCGCGAGCAGACCATCGGCGATGAAGAGCGTCGCAAGCTGGCTACTCTGCAATCGGAACTGCTGCTGCCGCTTGCGGTACGAGACAAGCTCCTGGGCTTTATTTCTCTCGGTCCCAAGCGGTCGGAGGAACCCTACACCGGCTCCGACGTGCGCCTGTTGAAGTCGGTCGCGGCGCAAACCGGCCTGGCGCTCGAAAATGCCAACCTGCTGCAAACTGTCGCGGATGAAGTGGCCAAACGCGAGCGGCTCAATCGCGAAGTCGAGATCGCCCGCGAAGTCCAGGAGCGCCTCTTTCCGCAAAAGCTGCCCGCGATCGCAGGCCTCGACTACGCGGGACATTGCCGGCCCGCACTCGGCGTCGGGGGTGACTACTATGATTTTCTCGCTCTGCCCCACGGACAACTGGGCGTGGCCATCGGTGACGTCTCCGGCAAAGGAATTGCCGCTGCCCTGATGATGGCCAGCCTGCAGGCCTCGTTACGCAGCGAGGCAACGCGTGCTCCTGAGAACCTGGCCGCCGCCGTAGCCAACGTCAATCGCCTGGTCTACGAGGCCTCAGCGTCGAATCGCTACGCGACCTTCTTCTATGGTCAATACGATCCGGCACAAGGCAGATTCGACTTTGTGAACGCCGGCCACAATTCGCCCATCCTTGTTCATCCCGGTGACGACGCAAAGGTCACACGCCTCGAACCTGGAGGCACAGTCGTTGGTCTCATCGAGAACGCCGAGTACCAGCAGGGTTCCGTGCGCATCAGCCCCGGTGATCTGCTGGTAGCCTTTACCGACGGCATCAGCGAAGCCATGAACCTGGAGGACGAGGAATGGGGCGAGGATCGCCTCCTCGACTCCATTCGCACCTGCCAGGCAAAAACAGCGCAGGAGCTGCTGGACTCTGTCTTCACCGCAGCTACCCAATTCGCCGGCGCCGCACCGCAACATGACGACATGACGCTGGTCGTTCTACGCGCATTCGCTCCGCAGTCCTAGCTATCGATTTATTAGGAAGACTAAACCTGCAGCCTCTGGGGTCGGAAATCAGGCGGGGGTAGCAAGCTTGGTGGAGTTCATAGGCCTCGCCGAGGTAAAGCAATGAGCGAAGCCCTCTTCCCTGGACGGGGCCCCTCCAGAACCAACGACCGTAGTCTGGCGTCTAAGTCCCTGCCGGACTGAGTGCGCGTCCAGCAACTCGGATGGTTGAAGATTGACCGCGTCGCAGTCTCGACGAAGGGCACGGCTTTAGCCGTGCCGTAAACGGTGCCCCAACGAGGGCTTTTAGCCCCCGAGGTCACTTTTGCTTCGTGTATCAGAAAAGCCCAGCGCAGCGGCCGTCCGCAATCTTAGGGGTGCACCACCGGCAACGACATGAGCAGCGCTCCCAGGTCCCGCTTAAGGTAAGAAATCCTCGCCCGCACATCCTGCAGCATGGCCCCTCGGTCTTCAAAGTCATCAATAGTGAGGTGCAAATTTTCCGACGGTTGGCTGGTCAGGCGATTGATTTTATCCGCGCTCGAGAGCGAGTCGATCCGCTTCACCTGAACCCAGGTCTGCAGCAGTTGTTCCTTGCGGGTGAGCCCTGCTGGTCCTGAAGGACTGATTTCGTTGAGGAAGATCCATATCGTCGAAGGATACTTGCTATTGGGCAGAGTGGGCCGGTCGAAAAATTCCGCCAGCATATTCGAATCGAAATCGAAGGGACTGCTCTTTCCCTTCTCCTGGTGAATCCCAGCCAGGGCGAGCCCGGCGGAAAGCGTGCCCGCCCCGATCCCAACTCCTGCGGCGGGCTTGGTGAGGTTGGACGAAAGCTGAAGCCCGGAGCTGGTCGCGCCCACAGCTCCGCCAACCAGAACGCTGAGCAGGTTCGCCCGGCTCACCGCACGATCGCGTCGGTCAGCCAGATATCCACGCACTTCGTTGGCGCGCGCAATTTCGTTGTCGATCTGCGCCAACGTGGCGTCCACTTGGAGCGAAGCAGCCATCACCTCTTCAGAGATGTGCTGATGCAGCCAGAGAATCTGCCATCGATCCTCTTGGGCGGTGCTGGCGGAAAGCTTCCGCAGCTGACTGATTTCCGGCGAGACTTTGATCAGCTCGGCCGTGCTTTCCGGGGCCACGATGGGTGTGTTGGGTTCAACAGTTTGTGCCCCGGCGGCAAGGGCTACGCAGGCCAACACCACGAGATACAAGCAGCGAACAAGGCTCATCCGACTATGGTATCGTCTCTCGCAGCCCCGTTCAGAAACCCATTCAGCGCCTTTGAGGTGAACCATGCCGTGCGACCCAATCGAGCTCAAACACGTCCCGCTCTTTGCCCTGCTTGACGATGAAGAATTAGCGGTCCTGGCCGCCCAGGTCGACCTGAGGACATTCGCTGCCCGCCAGCGCGTCTGGAAAATCGGCGATCCTGGGATGCATGCCTACATCATGTTATCCGGCAGCGTGCAGGTAACTACGGTCGACGAAGACCACCAGGAAGTGGTGGTCGACAGCCCCGGCCACGGCGAATTTTTCGGGTTCGCCTCCATGCTGGACCAGACGCCCCACCAGACAAACGCCGTCGCCATGGAAACGACCGCCTGTGTCGAGGTCAGCCGTGAGGACATCGCGATCCTCCTGCAGCGCAAACCGATGGCCGGCATGGATATGCTGACAGTGCTTGGCCACCAGTTCCATGCGTCACAGCAATTGGTACGACTTCGGGCCAGCCGCAACGCTAACGAAGTGATCGAAGAGAAGTACACCTTCGGCGAACGCATCGCCGACGTGGTCGCGAGCTTCGGCGGCTCGTGGATTTTTATCATTATCTTCGGCATCGTATTAGTGGCGTGGACTGCCGCTAATGTTTTTTTACGAAGCAAGGCCTGGGATCCATATCCCTTCATCCTGCTCAATCTCTTCTTATCCATGCTGGCTGCCATACAGGCGCCGGTCATCATGATGAGCCAGAATCGCCAGGACAAGAAAGACCGTCTGCGCAGCGAGTTGGACTTCGACGTGAACCGGCGTGCCGAAGCGGAAATCCAGAACCTTTCCCGCAAGCTGAACCTGGTCACCGACAAGCTGGGCGACCTGGATGACATGTTGCGCCACCCGCTGACCTCCTCCGCCGAGGTACAGCCCGGGGTAAAATAAGGCCTGTATCGAAAGGACCAGAGACCATGGCAGCTACGACCGCTCCAGCAGAAGTCAAGATTGCCCAGACGCCCTCCATGCCCACATTCAAAACGGCTGCTGAAGAGCGCTTGCACCGCAAGCAGCGCCTGGCGTCCGCCTTTCGCCTGTTCGCGAAGTTTGGGTTTGTGGAAGGCGTCGCCGGCCACATTACGGTCCGCGATCCGGAGCTGACGGATCACTTCTGGGTCAACCCGTTCGGTATGCACTTCGCGCACATCCGCGTCTCCGACCTTGTCATGGTCGACGAAAAGGGTGCGGTCGTGGAGGGCAATCGGCCGGTGAACGAGTCTGCATTTGCCATCCACTCGCGCGTGCATGCGGCCCGGCCCGATGTCGTGGCGGCGGCCCATGCTCACTCTCTCTATGGAAAGACCTGGTCTTGCCTTGGACGCCTCCTGGATCCGCTCACCCAGGATGCCTGCGCGTTCTATGAGGACCATAGTCTGTTCGCCGATTACACCGGCGTCGTGTATGACATGTCGGAGGGCGACCGCATTGCCCAGACGTTAGGACCGCGTAAGGCCGTCATCCTGCAGAACCACGGAAACCTGACGGTAGGCAGCACGGTCGATGAGGCAGCCTTTTACTACATCACCATGGACCGCAGTTGCCAGTCGCAATTGATGGCAGAAGCCGCCGGCAAGCCGATTCCCATCGCACATGAAGCTGCCGTGGTGGCCCGTAAGCAGGTCGGTAATCCGCGCGTTGCCTGGTTCCAATATCAACCACTGTACGACCTGATTGTCAGGGAGCAACCCGACTTACTCGATTAGCGCGATGCGCCGCGCCCATGCGGCAAGCGACCAGGAAGGCTTGCAGGGTGGCCTCGACGCTGCCCTTGTTCTGTCCCGCAATGTCGAAAGCGCTGCCATGCGCCGGGGTGGTAATCGGGATGGGCAAGCCACCCTGGATGGTGATTCCCCGGTCAAATCCCAGAAGCTTCACCGCAATCTGCCCCTGATCGTGATACATGGTGACCACCCCATCGTAGTGACCATCGCGGGCTTTCAGGAAAACCGTGTCGGCTGGAAACGGCCCGGTCACGGGATATCCCAGCGCATTGGCCTCGCTCACCGCGGGAGCGATGATGTCGACCTCCTCCCGCCCGCAGGATCCGCCCTCGCCCGCATGCGGATTCAACCCCGCGACTGCCACACGTGGATGCTCAAACCCAGCCATGCGTAGGGCGTCGTAGAGCAATTTCACCACATCTAAAATGCGCTCTCTGGTCACGTAGAGAGCCACGTCCTTGAGGGGAACATGAGAAGAGATACGCGCCGTCCATAGGTTGCCGAGCGAGTTGAACTCGCCGAGATGCGAACTTACCTTGAGATAGTCGGCAAAGAAGTGAAGCTCATCAGGAAACGGCATCCCAGCCAGTTTCATCGAGTACTTGTTCAGCGGAGCGAAAGAGATGGCGTCAATCTGGCCGGCCGCGGCGGCATCCAGGCACAGCGACAGAACTTTGAGCACGGAAGCGCCGGCGGCGGCAGAACTGGTCGAGCGTACGATTTCGGGCTTGGTTGCGCTCTGAACGGGGAGAAAAAATGGAGAGCCCTCGGGCAACGAGGCCGCATCGTCGAAGCTGTGTATGGTGCGTGCGGCAACAGTCACTCCAGCGATGGCCTGCCCTTCTTCCCACAGCCAGGCATCTCCGACTACGACCACTCGGGCTTTGTCGACGGTGTCAGGACGAGCCAGCAACTTGGCGATCAACTCGGGGCCGATTCCGGCCGGGTCGCCAAGGGTCAACGCTATCGTAGGCTTTTGTTCGCTCTGCTTAGCTACCATTCCAACTCCACCTAACCGTTTTCAGCGCTCGGGAAAAGCTTATCTCAGGGGCCAAGATAAAAGGTCTGCCTCAGAACCAATCAATCCGAATTGAGTCCCGTAGGGACGCCTGAACTTAGCCCAGGACGCAGTCCTGGGTTAGTATGCGCCCTTGAAAAGTCCCGTAGGGACGACTGAAACGCCTCCATGAAATCCCTCAGCGGCCACGGTCGGTTTGCGCGGCCGCGGCCAGCACTAGCTTGCGCATCGAGTAAAGCACAGTGAACCGCACCAGTGCTGCGGGCTGTGCGGCCGCATTGAGGGTGCTCAGTTGCTTTTCCTGCCAACCGGGCGGGGGCGCGGTGTGGCTTTCGAGAAAGGCCAGGGAGGAAAGCCCCACTCCAGCCAGCTCGCCCAATTGCTCCGCGCGCGCACCGGCGTCACTCAGACGCGGGGTCCGTTGCACATCCTCGAGCAGGCGAGTCTCGGCTGCCTGCCAGGAGAGGAACCGGTGCCGCAGCCTCTGAAATCCTACGTCACGGGACGGAACGGTTCCCTCGGGTACATCCCCACTACGGTCAAGTTGCAGCTTCGGGTCGGCCGGCGGTGGGACTGTGATGTTGCCGGCGATCGCATCCACTTCCCCGGCAACCTGCTGCCGCGAAGGTGGGTCGGCTACCACCGCATCGACCAGCCGGTCGAGCGCCGTCCATCCGTTGGTGTGCTGCAAGCCCGAGCGGGCATGGAAGTCGACCGGCTCGAGCACCGAGGCCAAAACATCCAGGGCCTCGGGGTCTCGGCTCAGCAACAGGTTGCGGCGCACGGTCTCCGGCCCGGAAATGTGGCGCAGACCTACGTCCTCAAGCTTGAGCGAATTGATACGCAGCCGGCGATACATATCCGAAACATCGCGATCACCCTGGGGCGACCAGAAACGTTCTGCAACCGCCATGGTACGCGGCCACAAGCGCGAGTCCACGGTTTCCGCATTGAGCTGCTCGGCCCACATGCACACTTCGCCGCCCAGGATCAGCTTCTGCTGATCAGGGGTCAAGGTGGTATCGGCGGGTACCGGATCCGCGAGATACATTTGTGCTGAGGTCTTCTGGGCGTCGAGATAGTAGGGTGCCGAGAGAATGCCCTGGTAGCCCTGCCGCGCGCCCTCGGCGAGCGATGCCTCGCCGCGCCAGCTCTGGATCATGATCGTCTTAGGCAAGGCAGGATCAAGAATCTCATCCCAGCCAATCATCTTCTTATCGTGCTTCTTCAGAATCTCTTCCAGTTGCTGGTTAAAGTACGCCTGCAGTTGTGCGGCCTTGTCATACCCCTTCTTTTTCATGAAGGCGGCAATCTCCGGATCAGCCAGCCACGCCTCGCCCTGCACTTCATCCCCGCCGATGTGGAAGTAGGCGTCGGGGAAGATGCGCCCCATCTCGTCTACCAGGCTATCGACGAACTTGTAGGTGCTCTTCCGCGTCGGATCGAGCACAGCCGTCGTCATTCCGTAGACCACGGGCAACGTTTTGATCGGCTTCCCTGGCGCCAGGTCGGGATAGGCCATGATCCAGCTGGAACCGTGCCCGGGCATATCGAACTCCGGCACCACGCGGATGCCCCGTGCCCGCGCATAAGCGACCACTTCGCGCAACTGATCCTGGGTGTAGAACTCACCCTCGGATGCAACATCGGTCAACTTGGGGAACTTTTTGCTTTCCGCACGGAAGCTCTGGTCGTCGCTCAAATGCCAGTGAAATACGTTGAGTTTGGCAGCGGCCATGGCGTCCAGCGTGCGCTCCACCGTTCCCACGGGCTCAAAATGGCGGCTCACGTCGAGCATGAAACCGCGCCACCGGAAACGCGGCACATCATGGATAGTCACGGCCGGCAGCACACAAGCGCCCTGCTCCGTGCTTGCGAGTTGCAGCAGGGTTTCGAGCCCGTGCAGCGCGCCCAGATCGGTGGCAGCCGTCAGCGTGGCTCCCTCGGAAGTGACCCGAAGATCGTAACTCTCATCTTCGTCCAGGGTCTGCACTGGCGCCCCGGGCGCCGCCACGCTGATAAGGAGTGAAGCGTTCGCGGGCGCCGGATGATCGATGGTGGAGCGGAAGACCTCGCCCCCGCAGGTGCGGCCAAGCCGGATCAATGCCCTTCTGAGCGCAGCTTCGAGGCGCGCATCATGCGTCTGCCCATAGTTGTAAGTGAAGGTGGAAGGGCCGCCCCCGGCCGGCGTGACCGTAAAGGCCCCCTGGCCGCGAGTGATCGAACTGGGGAGAGGCATGAGGGCGAGCGGAGCGGGGGCCTGTGCCGCTGCAAAGGACGCAGCCGTTATCAGGGCTCCCGTCGATAAGACCCGTTGGATCGCTGCCCGCCCTGTCATGCTTCCCTTCATTCCTTCATTCTCCCTATCTCTGTATCCGAAAGGACAGCCTACACGTCCCGCGTATGATTCAGCTAACGGCAAGAGTCCAATTCTGAATGGAGCCACCGATGAAATATTTCGTCGCTGGGGTAATGTCGCTTGGGCTTACAGCCATTGCGGCCGGACAGACACCCATCGCTACGCTGCCCGCTTCGCCCTCCACCGTCGCCTGGGGATACTATTCCGCCGAGGCAAAACCTGTGCTCTCCGTTCACTCCGGGGACACGGTGCGAATCCAGACCCTTTCTACCTGCGGTCCCAATGAGCGGTTGATCAAAGAAGGGGTTGCGGCTTCGGACATTCCCTCGTATAACGCTGACATTTACCGCGAGGTAAAAGACAAAGGGCCCGGCGGCCACATTCTTACCGGACCGGTGGAGATTGCCGAGGCCGAACCGGGCGACGTCCTCGAAGTGCAAATCCTGAAGATAGACCTCGACGTACCCTGGGCCTGCAATGGCTTCGGCGCCGGCCGCGGATTCCTGCCCAACGATTATCCCTACGGCCGCACCAAGATCATTCCCCTGGACCGCGCAAAAATGATCGCCCATTTCGCGCCGGGCATCGACATTCCGCTGCATCCGTTCTTCGGCAGCATGGGCGATGCGCCTCCTCCCTCCGCAGGCCGCGTGGACAGCGCGCCACCCTGGATGCATGCGGGCAACATGGATAACAAGGAGTTGGTGGCCGGCACAACTCTGTATATCCCGGTGCACGCGAAGGGCGCGCTCTTCGAGGTCGGCGACGGCCACGCCGGACAAGGCAACGGTGAAGTCGATATTACGGCGATGGAGACGTTCCTCTCGGGAACATTTCGGTTCGTCGTGCACAAAGACCAGCATCTCCTGTGGCCAAGAGCCGAGACGCCCACCAGCTACATCAGCATGGGCTTTAGTCCGGACCTGAAGGAAGCAACCACGCTCGCGGTGCGCGACATGATCAACTTCCTGGTGGAACAGAAGCATCTGAGCCGCGATGACGCGTACATGCTGACCAGCGTGGCGGTCGACGTCGACATCACGCAACTGGTGGACGGCAGCGTGGGAGTCCACGCGCTATGCCCAAAGGCTATCTTCAGCAAATGAGACCTGCCCACCAACCGGTTCGCTGGCCTCGGTTTGTCAACCGCTCTCCATGAATCGTTGCCCCTCTCCTATTTGTCATCCCGAGCGTACCCGGATTTCCTACCTCACCGCTCGCACCATGTAACTTGTGTGGTTCTCTTCGAAGAGAACCACATGCAATTCACCAAAGCCACAATTCTCGACAGGAAATCCGGGGAAGCCGAGGGATCTGCAGTTCCGCGGACCACTACTGGAAACGCGCAATTATGACGCTCAAACAGAATCGAGCCGGCAACCACTCTCAATGGAACCGCCACCTCTTACCTTGTCATCCCGACCGAAGCGAAGCGTAGCGGAGGGACCTGCGGTTCCGCGGACTTCTCCTGAGAATGCAAAGCCGACTGTTGTTCAGATGCGATTTAGGTGGTTTAGTGGCGACGGGTTTTGTTTTTAGGGAGGGGCCGTTCGCCAAAGCATACGTGGGCCGAAAAAGACGGGCGAAGCCCCACAATCGCTTTCCCTTCGAAACCACGCACACCACCGGGCCCATCCTACGTCTTCTCTGAAAGGGCGTGATCGGGTGCTAAATCATCGCCGGCCCAGATCCGTTTCGCCGTCCAGGGCGCTCCGGGGGCAGCCCAGAATGCATCGGTAGCCGGCAATCCCAGGGGAAGCCAAGCGGCGGAGCAGAGGTAACAACTGCCAGTCGAAATATACGACTCAGCAATCGCCGGCTGATGCCCGTAGAAGCCCACCCGCAGCCATCCCCGATCATCAAAGGTGCCGGGCGCATCCACCATGCGGCGCATCACGGCCGTGAGCGCGGACCGCACCTGCTGGGGAGAGACGCCCTCCGGTAGCTGCTGGCGCAGGGCCATCTCAGCCAGAAGATGAAAAGCGCCGAAGCGATAGCATAGGGACCGGCCAATCGGTGGGAAGGTCGCTTCAGGACTGATCATCCTCTCCTGAATCGCCGCGTAGCGGCGAGCCCGCACCAGCATCGCCGGCCGATACGAATCCCATGACGGGGAGGACTTCGAGATCGTGTCGAGGATATGCAGCAGCATGGGATGGATCACAAAGCTGTTGTAGTAATCCCAATGAAAAACCGGGCCATCTCCGTAGACGCCGTCGCCTTTGTACCACGTATCCAGGGTGCGTATCGCGTAGTCCACGCGCATGGGGTCCCACCACACCCCCATGAACGACAATGCTGCTTCCACCATCGCGGAGAACAGGAGCCAATTACTGTAGTTGGGCTGAATCACGCGCGAAGACTGCAGTGCGGCAATGACATGCTGTTGTGTCTTCTTATCCAGCTTCTGCCACAGCTCTGTGGGCGCGCGCAGGATGGCCAGCGCAAAAAACGCAGTATCGACCACGGGCTGGCTGCCGCGATTGAAATTCATAAAGTCCGGCGATCCAGGATCCGTACTCGCCTCGATAGCCATCCGCGACCACTCGGCGTATTGACTGCGCAAGCGCCCTTCCGGACCGCTTTGTGGACCAGATTCAAGCCACGGCGCAATGCCCGTGAGCAAACGGCCCATCGCCTCCAGATAAGTAAACTCGCGCCGCTCCGCCACACTACCGTGGGGCGCCTCCACGGGCATCTCCGCCTTGAGCTTTCCCTCACTCAGGGCCTGCAGAACGGGCCGTGCGATCCGGTCTAAAACTTGAACCCAGTATTCACGGTCGTTACTCTCTGTTACCGCCGGCGAAGCTTCGGAACTTTCGGGTATAGCCGCGAGTGCTCCGAGCACTAAGCTGCTCTTTAAAAACTTTCGCCGGCCCACATGGTTAGGTGTCTGTTTGCTCATCTGACGTTTCACCAGAAACCGATGATATCGGTTGCAGCCGTCGTGGGAGCCTTAATTTGAAAGCTAAGGCAACACTTATCCCTTTCCGGACACCTAATCTTGTAAGAGACGGGCCTACGGTTAGTCAATCGGAAGTGGTCCCGGACTGCGTCAGACATTCACCAGATAGAAAGAGGAGGCGTATGTTTCTAGGGCTCGGAGTTATTTTGCTTCTGTTGTGGCTGGGAGGCTTTTTCGTCTTTCACGTCACCGCGTTCTTTATTCACATTCTCCTGTTGCTGGCCGTTGTGTCCATCATCTTTCACTTCATGCGCGGAGCCGCCTCAGCAGTTTGAGATCCGTGCCGGCAGGGGCGCCGAAGGCAGGCGCCCCCCGCTCACACCACTAAAACCCCTGCATCATCCCCCTTCTGCAGCATCGCACTTCTCCATACTGATCTGTAATCGGTTCGGGTTATGATTTAGAACCGGTATGGGATTTCTTTCGGATCTTCGCGATCTCTGGCAGCCTGACTCTGAGACGGCCGAAGCATCCTTGCGAAGGCAGACAGAGGCGTTCTGCACCGCCACCTCTCTGCCCAGTCAAAGCGGCCGGCTCATCGATCTCTTTTCCGGCATCTTCCAGCAAAGCTCGGAGCAAGCATTCCATGCCCGCCTTACCGGCTGGCTGGATCTGGTTGAACGAGACGCGGATCTACGGCTCCGGGTTCAGCGGGCTTTGCAGTCCACACTTGGAGCGGTCGACTCCGTTGCTCTGGTTGCGGAAGCGGGCATCCCCGCCCAGCATGAGCTTTTACGAGAGATCACCAGCCGGCTCTTTCAGCGGTGGCTGCCTCCGCCCCGCGACGAGGATGATACTGCACGTCTCTTCGCCGCAGTCTTTTGCTCAGCCCTCGCCGTCCAGCGCTTCTTAGACCTGGATGAGGCGGTGTTCGCGCGCCTGGCCGCCAGCCTTTGGAGCAGCGAAGGACTCTCCGCTTATCCTCGTCTGCACCAGGATCTGCATGAAGCACTGCGCCTGCTGGCAGCGCGCGTCTCTGCCCGTGGCACCAGCCGTGCCGTCCGCCAGCGCAGCGAAACCAGGTCGGTGGCGGACTCACCCGCCTATGCATTGGTCCCGGCTACCGAAACGTTTATCGAGTGCGAACAAGCAGCGCGCCCTGGGGACTGCCCCGCCAGTTGCATGGAGCGCTGGCTGAACGCGGTCTTTGCCTGCAGAGGAGAGCTGGGCATTGTTCGCATTCATATGGAAGATGCCGGCGTCAACGCGCCCCTGGTGTTCGACCTGAGCGCCATGGACACGGCGCTCGACCGGATGGAAATGCTGGCCGGCACCCTGGTGGAGAGCAGCGGCAAAGTCCTGGCGGCTTTGCGTTCGTTACTGAATACTCTGGTGCGCGGCCTGCGCGAGGATACGCGTATCTCTTCGCTCGTCCGGCAGAATTTCAACCTGCTGGCGCGCAAGACGGTAGAACGTACCGGCCATGGTGGCGAACACTATATAGCTCACAGCCGCAAGGAATATTGGCGCATGTGGGGTGCGGCGATTGGGGGCGGATTTCTTACCGTCTTTACCGCGGCCATCAAACTTCACGTTGTGGGCAAGCACTTCCCGCCCTTTGCGGAAATGATTTTGATCGGCACTAACTACGCCATCAGTTTTCTGCTGCTGCAGATTTTCGGTTTGGCGCTGGCCACTAAACAGCCGGCCGCGACCGGCGCGACGCTGGCCGATATCATTCGCAGGAACCGCGGCGATTCCCGGCGCGACCAGATCACAGAATTTGGAGCATCCATCAGCCGCACGCAGTTGGCGGCAGCTTTGGGCAATATCCTGGCAGTCAGCACCGGCGCCGTCCTCTTCAATTTGCTTTGGCTAAAATCGTTCCATACTCCCTACTTACCCGCGGACCAGGCCCAGAAGGTCTACTTGTCGCTGCGGCCCCTGGCTTCCGCAACTGCGATCGATGCCGCCCTTACCGGGGTTGTGCTCTGGCTTGCCGGGCTGATCGGGGGATGGTGTGAAAACTTCGCCGTGTACCATCGCATTCCCGCATCGATTGCGCAGCATCCCCTTGGCCTGACCATCGGGGCCGGCACCATGCAGAAACTTGCCGATTGGGTCGATCGCAATATTGGTCCCTGGAGCACCAGCATCTCGCTGGGTTATTTGCTGGGATTCATGCCGGTCTTCTTCGAGTTCTTTGGACTACCGCTGGATGTTCGTCACGTCACCCTGAACACCGGCATGTTCGCCTTCGCGGCCGCCCGCTTCGGACCGTCTGCGTTCGCCCAGATATGGCTCTATTCCGCGATCGTCGGTATCGCGGTCATGTTTGTGCTGAATTTAGGAGTCAGCTTCGCCATAGCTTCGTTTGTAGCGCTCCGCGCCTACGATGTAGGCCACAAGGAACGCGCCTCGATCCTAAGATATGTGCTCCGGCAAATGATAGCGTCGCCGTTACAATTTCTCTTTCCCGTCCACGGTAAGACCTTTGGGGCCGCGACGCCACCAGACGACCTAAAGCGACCCGCCCCTGCGGCTTAATGTGGTTTCCCACAGCCACCAATGCTTTGGGTGGCCCATTCAAGCCCTCTTTTGGCTTGAGTGGGCGAGCATGCCTACACTCATTCGCGCTCGAAAACGAGGACGTTCGGCCTGCTTCCACTTGCCGGTTGAATGGTCATGGTCAGCGTCTTGCCGTCTGCAGAAAGCTCAATATGCTGGGTGTCGGCCACCTTGCCATTTCTCTTCTCAGTGAACATAACAGTGCCGGCATTCACGCGGCGAGCCGACGACATGGCGCCCGCCGGCGCATCCGCATCCTTCACCGGGTAGTCCTTGCCATCGAACTTCATGTTTTTCGTGGAGTGCTGTGCCTGGTTGATGAAGGAAAGGCCGTTGCCTTCATAGGGCTGCACCTCGATTTCGACCCGGCCGGGTTTTTCGCTGGTGCTATCCCACGTAGCCGCAAAGCCGGAGGCTCCTCCCAGAGGTGTGTAGATGTAGTGGATGGTAAAACTCGCGCCATTGGAAGGGTAACCAGTGAAGTCGTCGCGCAGCGAGTGACCGTCCGGTGAAAGCGTCCAGATGGCGGAGATCTGCATACGCCCGTCTTTCTTGCGGACGACTCTCCAGACACCCGGGGCTTCCGCAGTGACAGCGAGGGTGCTTCCCTCGAGACCGGGTTGATCGGCGCCGTTCACAACAATCAATTCCGGGCCGCCGCCAAAGTCGAAAGCGTAACGGCTGGTTCCCGCCGCAGTGACCTTCATCTGGTCGTGCATCGTGCTTTTTTCCGGGTTGAGCTTCCACTTGCCCACGAAGGAGTGGTTAGCGGCGTGAAGCCTGGGGGTTGCGATGGCGACAGCAAGCAGTAATAGCAAGAACCGTTTCAGCATGGCGTTCTCCGCAGGTCGGTACCGTTTGGAGAAGCTGGGAGCATTTGGATGGCCAATGGCTCCCGAGTGTTCGAGTGCAGGGAGGACTGGGTCATCTGTAGTCGATGCATCGCGGCCTTCGTCGCAGCAAGGGACAGAATCGTTCGGAAACGAACAGCGTCGTCTAAAACCGTTGTGGTGTTGGTTGTCAAAGACCTGCCCGTAGTGAGAGGACGCCGGGCGCCCTCCTGCTTACCGCAAACAGTTGCTCACCCTACGGCCCTTTGGCGCGGTAGGGCGGCCCGTGGATGGGATTTGCACGAACATATAGATCCCGATTGCGCCCATTTAGTGTCGCGGGGGGGGTCGAATAAGTTTTTTGGTTTGCGGTGCGAGAGAGAGGCGACAACCCGGGCTCCGAAAAGATCGGAATTCTTCTGCCTTAGCCCAGCCAATGGGGGTTGTTGGGGGTGTCTTCGTAGACATCGCTTAACTCACTGTTAGGGCGAAACTGATCCCGCTAAGAGAAGATAACAGCAATACGCGAACAGCCAGAAGTTGAGCGTTCTGCTATCGCTGCAGATCGGACTTTCAGTTAATACGAGGGTCTCGGGAGTACGACGCACCGTGAGGCTTCGTCTCCAAGGTGGCATGTCGTTAGACCGTAGTGCCGAAGAGCAATCCAACACCTGTGGTAACCGACATAGCCAAAACTCCCCAGAACATGACGCGCAAAGCACCTTTGAGAAGCGGGGCGCCACCGATGTGGGCTGCTACACCGCCAAGCACGGCAAGACACACTAGGGAGGTCAGCCCGACGGTCGCCAGCAACAGGGGTTGGGGAGATGTGCTTACCACCAGCAAGGGAACGGCAGCCCCTACGGCAAAACTTGCGGCAGAAATGAGCGCGGCTTGAATCGGTCGCGCACTCAACGCGTCGGTGAGGCCCAATTCGTCTCGTGCGTGAGCTTCGAGGGCGTTGTGAGCCATCAGTTGCTTCGCCACCTCATCCGCCGTTTCCTGGTCAAGACCTCGGCTCGTGTAGAGGGAAGAGAGTTCCCTGTGTTCTCCCACCGGATCACCCGAAAGTTCGATCTTCTCGCGTTCGAGATCAGCTGTCTCGGTATCCGCCTGTGAATGAACGGAAACATACTCTCCAGCCGCCATGGACATAGAACCGGCGACGAGGCCCGCAGTGCCGGCAACCAGGATGTTCCCATGGGTTCCGTGCGCCGCTGCTACGCCCAGCACCAGACTCGCGGTAGACAAGAGACCATCATTGGCCCCCAGGACCGCAGCGCGTAGCCATCCAACTCGATTCGTACGGTGGCGTTCCACCGGCACTTTTACTGGACGAGGCATAAATCGGTCTCCCGTAAACTTTGTACGCTTGGTAAGCAGCCCCTGCCAACCCCAGAAGGCTGTCCTCAAGTAGCGATGGTCGAAGAAGTCAAGCTGTCGTCGGGCAGCAGCACGTGAAAGGTGCCCATAGCGATGGCAGTCAAGGGCGCGGCCAGTGCTAAGCCAAGAGGGCCCGCAATCACTGCTAGCAAGAGTTGAGCTGTCAAGGTAAGTGCCGGGGGTAAACGGACGATCTGGCGTTGAAGAAGAGGGGTTATGAAGTTCCCCTCGATGAAGTGGACTAAAAGAAACAGGAGTACAACCAGGAAACCTTTAATCGGACTGATCGCCACCGCGAGCAGAACCGCAGGCAGGGCTGAGAGAATCGGGCCCACATTTGGAATGAAGGTGAACAACGCAGCAATGATACCGAGCGTTCCAGCCAGTGGCACGGCTAGCGCCCATAATCCGCCGGTAACAATCATCCCAACGGCAATCATCGAAAACGTTTGGGAAATCAGCCATCTGCGGAGAACTCCAGCAGCACTTTCCGCGCACGCATCGAATGTGGCGCGATCGCTTTTCGGGATAAACCGGCGAATTCCATAGAAATAGACTTGAGGCTCGGCAGCCAGATAAAGTCCCAGAAAAAGAGCCAGCCCAAGGGCGCCAATAACGCTTGCGGTTGAAAGAACAAAACCTCCGATTTGTCGCATCGCGGAGCCAATATTTCCGGACGTCTGGGTGTAGTCAGACCACTGAACGAGTAGCCAGCGACCCTGTTGATAACCATTCACTCGCTCGAGAAACTTATGCGCCGCCTGGGGAAGATCGCTCTGCAGGTCGGCAAATTGTTCGATAATGCTTGGGCCTCTGATCCAAAGCGTAAGAAAGATAGCGACCACACTTCCGGTAAGCAACAGGGCAAATGCTAACCCTCGCCGAATCTTCAATCTCACCGTCACCCAGTCCACAACCGAAGATAGAAGAACGGCAATGACCGCGGACGCAAGAAGCAGCATGACGATCACGCGACCGACCCAAGCGACCAATAGCAACACGATGATGCCAATTGTCAGCAACATGAGACGAACCACCGATCGGCTGGCGATATCGTTCGTCGAGGAAGATCCGGCCTGGTTCACGCGCCTAGTGTATCCGTAGTCGCTTGTCGTCTTGTGTGACGGGGAGCACATTGCAACCGGAACCGCCCTCTATTCTTCGTCGATATAATCCGCATCGCCTTCGGGCGCACTTAGCGCTCAATCCGTGTCGCCGCAACCGGGCTTAGCTGCGGCGCAGCCACCGAGGTCCGGGCCACGCGGAGAGACGCTGGGCTCTATTTCAGAACAGTTCCGGCGCCGATAACGCCGCGGTTCCGGAAATCAGAGGCAAACAGTGCTCCTTCAGCGCAATCGTGATCACCGTCACAGCAGTTTGTGCGTTCCTTAGTCGACACTGGAGTTCAGGGCAAAATGTATGGACGAGGCGACGCTGCATCGATGGGGCAAGCCGGACACGATTTTAGTCGCCACAAACTTGCGTGACGCGACTCATATAAAACCACACGTCATATCCCAGGCGAGGCTAAAAAGTGCCAGGATTTTGCTGGTCCATGTGCTTCAGCCTCCCTACTTAAACATGAATCCGACTGAAGGACTTCCTTTCATCGTTGCAGATCCGGGCCAGGACTAGGCGAACCTGGAATGGCGCCTCTTCCGCAGGATCCGCATCCAGGCGCACTATGGGAACCACGTATCAACCGTTGCTCGTTTTTGAATCCTCTTTTATCCGTTCTAAATTCTGGGCGGAGAGAGCCGCGCAGGCTAGCACTTCTGGGCCTACTCGCGGGCACGGCCCTCATGGCGTTTTTCGCAGTGCTCGAAGACGTTGTCACCCGAGATCCACTCGTTCGAGTCGACGATGCCATATTTCACGCCCTTCAGTCTCTTCGGACCGCCCCCCTTGATCGTGTCATGGTCGCCATTACTGAGCTTGGGGACTGGGTCGTCATCACAGCTGTGACTCTGGTCGCTCTTTTCTGGCTTATTTGGCGATGGAACCAACGCACTGCGTTCTACTTGCTTCTTGCGGTGCTGATCCCGAGTGTCTTTTCCTTTTTGATGAAGCTCACGTTACGTGTGCACCGGCCGATCGATTTCGATTCCGGATGGAACGCCCACTCCTTCCCCAGTGGTCATGTAGCCGTTAGCACCGCACTCTACGGGTTTTTAGCCGTCATAATTACGAATGAACAGAGGCCTTTGAGACGCTTGGCCGCGACTACACTCGCGGCGACTGTCGTCTTCTCCATCGCGTGTTCCCGTCTTTATCTCGGAGCGCATTTCTTGTCGGATGTGCTGGCTGGATTCTCCTTTAGCACGGCTTGGGTTGCTCTGTTGAGTGCCGCCTATCTACATCGCAACTCTCGCGTTGTAGGCACGACTGGACTGTTAAGGGCGACTGTCCTCACAATCGTCATTGTGGGAGGCGCGTATGTGCATCACCAATATCCCTCGGATATGCAACGGTATGCCCTTCACAACCAGTAGCGTCTAAGAGGTAATAGTAAGGACCGGGCATGACGCCGCCGCGATATCGTCTCGTGTGACGGGGAGCACAGTGCCAACCGGGACAGCCCTCTATTCTCGTCTTGGGAGTTCTATCTGAGAGAAATGAACCCAGTGACGAAATGGCTGGACTCACCCGCCGCGCACATCGCGACGGCAAGCTTCATCGCCTCAGGAATGATAGTGGCACTCGGCATAAAGCTGTTCTTGCACAACCAGCAGGGGGTTAGCATCATCCTGGGCGTGGCAATTGCCGGTGCAAGCATCCCACTTCTGATTTCATTGGCCCGGCAAGTCTTAAGGGCGAACTTCAGTGTCGACATACTTGCGCTTCTGTCGATCCTCACCGCCATTCTCCTCCGTCAGTACTGGGTTGCTGCCATTGTAGTGCTCATGCTGTCGGGGGGGCAGGCGCTCGAAGCGTACGCGACAGGCCGCGCTTCATCGGTTCTTAGCGCGTTGGCGAAGAGGATGCCACAGACCGCCCATCGGGCCGGGGAATTCGATTCAAGTATCCCGGTGGATGAGATCGCCGTTGACGATCACCTTCTCATCTATCCACATGAGATTTGTCCAGTTGACGGCCTGGTCGTCACCGGGCAAGGCAGCATGGACGAGTCCTACCTCACGGGGGAACCATTTCTTATCGCAAAAGCTCCTGGTGCAACCGTCTTGTCGGGATCGATCAATGGCAACGCCGCATTGACGATCCGCGCCACGAAAAAGGCCAGCGATTCGCGTTATGCGAAAATTGTGGAGGTACTCCACGCGTCAGAAGAAAATCGCCCACGCATTCAAAGACTGGGAGACCGGCTTGGATCCTGGTACACACCAATCGCAGTGTTGATCGCACTGGCGAGTTGGTTGTTCAGTGGCCAGTCGGAGCGTTTTCTCGCCGTGCTGGTGATTGCAACTCCTTGCCCATTATTGATTTCGATTCCGGTTGCCATCATTGGGGCAATTTCAGTAGGCGCACGCTTCGGGATCATTATCAAAGATCCATCCATCCTCGAGAAAATGGAAACGTGTCATGTGTTGATCGTCGACAAAACGGGAACCCTGACTTACGGAAAGCCAAGTCTCACAAAGATCGAGCAGTTTGGAAACACTAGCCGTGATCGGGTGCTTCAGTTTGTAGCAAGCTTGGAACGCTATTCGAAGCACCCTTTGGCGAGCGCCGTACTCGCGGCAGCCAACGCAGAGGGATTGTCTCTTCTGGAGGTCGAAGATGTATCGGAGGCCCCGGGCGCTGGTTTGAGCGGACATGTCAGGGGTCGCTTGCTGGCGGTTACTGGGCGCGGAAAATTGCCGAAAGAACTCCTGACAATGATGCCACCAGTAGCGCCCGGCCTCGAGTGTGTGCTGCTTGTAGATGGCCAGCTCGCGGGAGTGTTGCATTTTCAGGATGAACCGCGCAGAGAAACTAAATCGTTCCTGAGGCATCTGGGGACCAAACATTCGATAAAAGAGGTCATTCTGCTTTCTGGCGATCGCCCCGCCGAAGTCGCCTTCTTCGCGGCAGGAATGGGCATCCTGGAGGCTCATGGAGGAAAAACCCCCGAAGAAAAGGTGATCTTCGTCCGTGAAAAGACACTGAGTTCACGCACCTTATACCTCGGGGATGGGATAAATGACGCTCCGGCAATGATGGCGGCGACCGCTGGAATTGCGCTCGGCGTGAATAGCGACATCACCTCGGAAGCGGCGGGAGCTGTGATCCTGCAGTCATCCTTGACCAGCGTCGATGAACTGATGCATATCGGTCGGAGAATGCGAGGCATTGCGCTGACAAGTGCGGTCGGCGGCATGGGATTGAGCCTGATCGGAATGGCCGCCGCAGCTTTCGGCTTCATCAGCCCAATCCAAGGGGCCATTGCCCAGGAGTTGATCGATCTTCTGTCGATCCTCAACTCGCTTCGGATGATTCTGCCCACCGGCTCGCTCAGCGATTTCCAGGTCCCTGCGACGGTCCCACCCCCGAGCATGGAAGTGTCGGTCCCGGTCAGAGCCCCTGGCCCTTTTTGATATTTGTCACTGCGGCGAGAAGTTGGCTGCTCTAGACTGCGCTATGAAACGGACGAGGTGTGAAATGCGCTACGAACTCAGGCTGCATCGGTTCCTGCTATCCACGATGATCGCGTTATTGGCCGTGTTTGTCATCGGGATTTTCTATTTGAACGCCCAATCGGGAGGCGAGCAACTGGAAGCGGCAATTTCGCTGGTCGTTGTCATCATAGTCGCAAGCATTTTTGCCTACATGGGAACGGTAGAAGGGATTATTGCCTTTTATTTCGGTATCAGACATCGCCGGGAGTTCGCCGCGTATCTCGTGCTGGGCCTATTGTCGATCTCCTCTGGCCTGTACCTGGTGATGTCTCAGGCCGAATCGTTACAAAAAGTAGCCCTAATCGTTTCTCCGCATGCATTTCTCTTCGGTCTGGCTGAACTTCGAATAGCGCGACACATGAAGCGCCATCCCAAAGAGAGGCGCGCGTTAATTGTCTTTGGATTGTGCGAGATTGCATTAGGCGTTGGATTGGTAAGGGGTTACATGTTGCCAACCAATCGCGTTGTTGAGTTACTCGCCGGGGCGGCGATTTTGACGATTCTACAACTAGTTCCCCTTCTCTTCTATGGGGATAACTCGACACGGTCAGACTTTGAAGCGCGCTAATCATCGACTTTTGAACCACAACTTCTGTCCTGTGACGCAGAGCACATCTTTGATCGTCAGGAGAGACCATTCTTAAAAGTGAACGTTATTGAGTTATGAGGAGCCCACTTTGAACCATAGGGGCGCCACGAACTCCGTATCGCCAGCAGGAGGACCAATGAAACACACATTGGCAATTTTCGCAGCAGCCACAGTCGTTCTCTCTTTCGCAATCGCTCATCTCGATGCCCAGAGGGAAAAAAAACTCGACGACCAGACTATGGCGAACCTTTTCACCGCGATGCACGGTGAATCTTTCGCCTATACAAAATACCTTCTGTACGCGGACCATGCCCGAAAGAGCGGAAATCCGAAGCTTGCCGCGTTGCTGGAGCAGACGGCAAAGACAGAACGCTTCGAGCACTTTTCTGCCGAGGCAAAGCTCGCGGGGGTAGTCGGATCAGATGTCGACAACCTGGCCGACTCTATCAAGGGTGAAAACTACGAGACGACAACAATGTACCGTGAGTTTGCTGAGCAGGCGGAAAAGGCCGGCGACCATGCCGTCGCGGTGCAATTTGAAGAAATCCGCCAGGATGAAATGAAGCACCGCGACGCCTTCAAAGCAGCACTTGCCAATCTCGAGACGGCCAAGTCCAAATAGCCTCGATCGCTGGAGCTTTCAAATGGAAGGAAGCTTCTCATGAGAGGCATAGACCGCTGAATTCATTGGACGGCGCGTAAGGTGCGTATTATTTGCGGCTCACCAGGGGTTCCTCGCGTGCCTTGGCGAGCCCCCCGGGCCACCAGTTCCAATCGCCTGCAATGCGCAGAAGTGCGGGTCCGATCACAATTCGAACCAGCGTCGCGTCGATAAACACGGCCACTGCCAGCGTGAACCCGATCATCTTGACCACCAGGAAACTTCCGAAGGTGAATGCAGCGAATACCACGATCATGATGGAAGCGGCACTCGTAATCAGACCGGCCGTCCTGGCCAACCCCTCAGGTATTGCCTCCGCTTCACCCAGTCCGCTTCTTCTTGCTTCGAGGACCCTCGCGACCAGAAACACTTCGTAGTCCATGCTTAGCCCGAAGACAACGGCAAACGCAACGATAGGGACAAGGGGGAAGATACTGCCGGTACCTCCTGGAATTCCAAAGAAGCGACTGCCATGTCCGTCCTGGAAGACCAAAACCAATGCTCCGAAGGAGGCAGCCACCGACAGCATGTTCAGTACGATAGCTTTTACGGCAGCGAAGAGCGATCGGAACCCGGCCAGAAGAGCCGCGAGCGTCCCTCCCACCACAAGTGCGATAACCGTCACAAAGTGATCGCTCACAATCGTCTGATAGTCGGCATTGAGTGCTGGGCCGCCCCCCACGATTAACGTGGCGCCAGGCACCCCGGTGAGAGCTGGCGCGCCGGTCTTCCGGAGGTCCCGCACCCATTCGATTTGACCGCGCAGGGAAACCGAGGTCGCCGGTATCAACTCCAGCAGCGCCGCCCGGCCATCACTGCTCAGAAATGTTCGCCGCGTTTCCCGCGGGAGATCACTAAGGATGGCACGGTTGCCATCCGTAATCGTTGTGATGGAAATGACCCGGGCGCAACGGGGGTCGCTCGCAAGGCGCCGGGAGAGACGATCGAGCGTGGTCCACCCCCCGTCGGTTTGTGCAATCGAATCCGTGGGCAGTTCGACAATCACACGCAATGATTGAACAATGCCGACCCGATCCATTTGTTCAAGGGTGTGGTACGCATGAACCGATTCTGCCGCCTTCGGAAGCCAATCCCCTTTAGGGAGATTGGTATCCAGTCGCGCAGCCTGCCACGAGAGCAGAAGCAAAGGCACGCCAGCAAGAAAGAGAGCAAGCCATGGATGGGCGACAATCACGTTACCCCACCTCCTCCAGCGATTTCCCATTCGTGCCGCCCGATCCGCGTCCATCCTCGGAGTAAAGGGCAGCCGGCCCATGTCGATCCGCGGCCCGAGCAGGGCCAACACTGCCGGGACAAGCGTATTGGCAAGCAACACGCTCATTCCCGCCACCATCACTCCGGCAACGCCGATGGAACGAATCTCACTGATGGGAACCGTCAAGAGAGCCAGAAATCCGATAGCTACCGTTGAGGCGGAAATCAGGAGCGTGCGACCCGCCTGACGTGCAGCGATGGCAGAGGCTGTAGGCCCGTCATGCCCCGCGGAAAGCGCTTCGCGGAAGCGGCTGACCATGAGAAGCGCGTAGTCGATTCCCAAGCCCAATCCGAGCATCGTGGCAAGATTCTGAACAAGAATGGATAGGTGGAAGCGCGAGGCCAGTAGTCCGGTAATCGCGAGAGTAGTCGCGATCGCCAGTTGCCCAACAGCCAATGGAATCAGGGCGGCGACGATGCTGCCGAAAGCCACCAGCAAAAGCGCGAGCGTGGCTGGAATCACCAGACTCTCACCGTGCTGCACGTCGTCGGCACTCGCCTTCCGAACGTCAAAATTCAGCGGAAGCTCGCCCGTTAGTTCCAGCTTCACGGCCGGATAACGGCTCCGAAGTTGGTTTTCAAGGGAGTGAGCCCGGCCGCGAAGGATAGGAACCAACGACTCCGGCGCACCCACGGCTGGCGCGAGTCCCACGAGAACAAATGTTCGACTGCCGTTGCCCAGGAAAATTGGATCACGTAAATCCAGGTAGGATACGACAGCAGTTACACCCGGTTCCTCTTTCAGACTCGCCACAATGGTTGCTAACCCTTGCGAACCCTCATCCGAATTCACAGAGGGGAGGCCTTCAACCACCAGGACCACACGATCAACGAAAGGCGAATGAAAACGACTGCCCAGCTCCTGTTGGACCGTCTCCGCCTGGCTCCCTTCGACGCGGGTTGCTGTCTCCAGATGGCGCTCGGCGTTGAAGGAAAATGGAAAAAGCGCAACCACGGCAGCAAGGACTACACCGGCCAACCAAAAACGGCGCACATGCATAGACTCATGATTTCATACCAACTCGCGGTGGTTGAGAGAGATTGATACTCTCCTCCGGCGATTCTCTGTGTGACGGACTACACTAGTATCTGTCCGCATAGGCGCTTTAGGAGGGCCCATCCGCACATTCGCGCTGCTCGCACTCGCTTTCGTCGTTATACTTGGAGCGGAAACGAATCTTGAAGCGCAAGATCCTCGCGTTGGCTCCTGGACGCTTATCTCTGCGCAGTCTACTCTGGATCCTCCCAACAAACTCACCATCACCTCTCAACTCAATCGAGTGCATGTCGTCATGTCGGGCGAAACACACTTCGAATTCACGGTGAAATCGGACGGGCACCCCATGGCCGTTGCGGCCAATCCAGCGTTCAACCAGGTGGAGTTGCGCAAGATCGATAAGAGCCAGGCTGAAATCAAGGAAATAAAGGATGGAACTCTCGTGGCGACGGTTCGGCAAAAGCTTTCCAGTGATGGGAACGAGCTGACGACCACGATTGCGGGCATCGGTCATGCCGACCGAATCACTGTCTGGACGCGGAGCGGGGGTAACAAGGCGCACGGTGACCGATTCGCCGGCGAGTGGACGCAGGATCTCAGCAAGACTCGGATGCTGCAGGGGTTGATGCTCAGGATCGAGGGCAACGGAACCGATGGGGTCCGCTTTTCGGGCGACTTCAGTTACGCTGCCCGATTTGACGGAAAACCGTACGATCTCAAGAACTCCCGCAACGATACCGTGACGCTTCAGCTCGTCGAACCTCACACAGTGGATTCCATCTACCGGCGCGACAATCAAGTGGTTGAAAAGGATCGATGGGTGGTCTCCACCAATGGGCAGCAGTTGACCCGGACCACCACAGGCACGTTGGAAAATGGCCAGCGCATCGCTGAGAAGCTGGTATTCAAAAGGCAATAGCCCGGAGCATCATCCGGGTGTTCCCTCAGTCAGGGCACATATTCGAACCACCTGCGACACTAAATGCACGCAATCGGGATCTATATGTTCATGCAAATCCCATCCGCGGGGCGCCCTAACGCACGAAAGTGCCGCAGCGTGAGCAACTGTTGGGGTAAGCAGGAGGGTGCCCAGGCGACCTCTTACTACATCCAGGTCTTTGACAACTCACGCCACAACATGTTCGGCAATGGCCAGGCCGTGCGGGGAAACCGTTTCGAATGAAACAAAACGCTGTCCCATCCCGTATAAGTAGAAAAAGATGGGCTTATGGCGCATAAGGCGCTTATGGCGCACACATTTTTTTCCAACGCCCCACCCACCCTTCGGCTCGATACGGTTAGTACGATCCGTCAAGAGGCAAGATGCTCAATTAATTCCTTGAGCACCTTGAGCACCTTGAGCATCTTGCTCCAACAAACGACTCAGAGGCGGGCGCCCCAGGGGTTTTGGGTTGGAGAAATCGATGCTGACTTCGAATCATGCGCCGGTAGAGGAGGGAAAAAGAGCATTTGTGGGTTCACATTTTTTCGGCACATGTACGCTTTTGGGCACCCGTCCGGCGGTGGAGGCTTGTTCTGCAACTGAGCTCTCGTGTGGCGACTTACCGCGTTACCCCAGCCACTTGGGATTATTGGCGGTGCCGTCGTAGATTTGCGATGACTTGTAGGCCTCGAACTTGCCGGCCATGGCTACCGGCGCAGTCTTCTGTAACACGGCCACCTTTTGCTGCAGGTCCATCGGTTTGAAGTTCCTTGCCACACCCAGGGCCTGGTCGAGAATGGCCATCGAGTCGCAACCGGTAATCGTCACCGTAACCGGCACACTCATCGCATAGTGCAGCCCTTCCGGAGCGGTCACGGTATTGGTCTTTAAAATGGCTCCGTTCGCCAGGGGCTTCATCCCCAGGACTGCCATGCCGCGCTTCTGTGCGGCGGGAATGATCTTCTGCTGAAAGCTGTCGAAATGCTCGTCCAGCGCATTCACCGGCATCTGCACCGAGTCGAAGGTGAACCCGTACTTGTCCGCAGTTTCGATCATGTGGAGATGAATTTCAGGACTTTTGTGCCCGGTAAAACCGATGAAGCGGATCTTGCCTTCCTGCTTTGCCTGCTTCAACACGTCCATCACATTTCCCGGCTGGAAGGCCTGCTCCGGATCTCCCATACGGATGACTTCATGGATCTGCATCAAGTCGATGTGATCGGTCTTGAGCCGCACCAGCGACTCTTCCAACTGGTGGCGCGCCGAGGCTCCTGTGCGCCCGTCGATTTTGGTCATCAGAAAGGCCTTTTGCCGGTAACCATCCTCGAGAGCCTTGCCCATCCGTACTTCGCTCGCGCCATCGTTGTAATCCCAGCAGTTGTCGAGGAAATTGATGCCTTCGTCCAGGGCTTTTCTCACAATGCGGAGGGACTCCGCTTCCGAAACATTGGAGAGACCTATATGGTAGCCGCCGATGCCGAGGATCGAGACTTCGGCGTCGGCTCGACCGAATTTGCGCCGCCCTATTCCGTTAACGGTCGTCACCGCCGGCAGAGGACTGTGCGCGGCCGCACCCTCCAATTTCGCTTGTGCGGAAAGATTGCGGCCTGTGAGACTCTTCCACCCGGCAAGTGCAGCCGCCGATTGTTTGAGGAAATTACGCCGTTCCATCCTGGACCTCCCTCGCAAATTTGGTTGTGTGCCCTTAGAATGGCCCACGCCGGCCTTTCGGCCCGCAATACGCTACCAAAATTCTACTGGAATTCAATTACGGCCGGAAAGGATCCCCTTTTGATGACCATCGCCGAACTACTCCTCCAGGACTACGACGTTGAAATATCGAACACCCGCCGCACGCTCGAGCGTGTCCCCGAGGACAAGCCGGATTGGGTGCCTCATCCGAAATCCATGAAGATGGGGAAGCTCGCCATGCACTGCGCCTCGTTGCCCATCTTCGGCTACTACATCCTGGAAGACGACGGTATGGATATGGCGAATAGTAAACGTCCCCAGTCGGACTTCACCTTCACTACACGGGAAGCCTGTCTCCAGCGACTCGACGAATCTTCCGCCAAATGCAGAGCTACGATCGCCAAAGCGAGCAACGAGCATCTGGAAGCGCTCTGGAAGTTCAGCTTCGGCGAGCAGGTGATCTCCGAAAAGCCGCGCTCGATGTCATTTCGTTTGCTGTGCTTTGACCACCTGATCCATCACACGGCACAGCTGGGCGTCTACCTCAGGCTTAACGATATCGCCGTTCCCGGGCTTTACGGCCCTTCCGCGGATGAGCAGTGGATGCCGAAATAACCCTGGGCTAAAGAAAGGACCCTCGCCCACTCAAGCCAACAGAAGGCTTGAATGGGGCACCCTCAGCTAGACGGTGATGCGTTTTCTTCCGAAGAGCAGGGCGTCGATGGACCAGGCGCCCGGGCCGAGCATGGCCAGGCTTATGCCGAGAATGGCGAGCAGCAGATGGCTCTCGTAGCGGCCTGGATCGCTGACCGTCATCAGCAGCTCGGCGGCCCCGTCAAGGCCGGCCATGACGGGGGTCCACAAGCCGAGGCAAATGCAAATTCCTATCAGGATCAGGACGACGTTGATTTCCAGCAACGGTGACGGCGGAATGGGCCGCAGCAGCTGAAGTCTTTCCACGATCAGAGCGCAACCCGCGGCAAGGCGCAGTAGCAGAAGGCCGATCCCTGGCTTGCCGGTTGGAAAAGTGGAGTAAAGACGCTGCACACGTGGGCCCTCTCCATTACCGTACCGAGTCACTCCCAACCTGCGAATGACCAGAAGGGGTAACGAGATCACAGCTCTTTCGAGGGAGAAGCGAGGCTAGAGGCGGGTGATTCCGCGTTTCATTCCCAGTTTGACTGCGTGGGTACGATCGCTGGCCCCTAGCTTCGAAAGAATGCTTTTCACATGGCCCTTCACCGTGTGCTCCGTAATCGAGAGCTTGTCAGCGATGATCTTGTTGGAGTTCCCGTCTCCGATCATGGTCAACACCTGGATCTCCCGTTCGGTCAAAGGATCATCCGCGGCGTGATCCGCAAGGCCAACCGCCACCTCGGATTGAATATGCTTGTGCCCGGCGTTTACGGTGCGAATCGCACTCAGGAGATCCTTGCGTACCATGCCCTTCAATATGTAAGCGCGCGCTCCGGCCTTGAGGGCCCGATAGGCTAAAGCGTCGCCCTCATAAGTCGTGAGCACAATGATGCGTGCGTTGGGAAATTCGCTGCGGATGGCCAGGATCGCATCGATACCATCCATGTCCGGCATCTGCAGATCCATCAGGGTGATATCCGGTCGAGCGCTGCGAAAGCTTTCGATCGCCTCGCGGCCAGAGGTTGCCTCGGCCACCACGGTCATGTCGGGTTGTGTTCCGATGAGCGCTGCGACCCCGGCACGGAGCAGCGGATGATCATCGACACACAGTATTCTGATTGCCTCGGGAGCGGTGGTCATGACACCTCGGTCTTTTTACTACGAAGGAAGCGGAATCGATCCCGCTTCGTGGTTTCTTCATAAGCAACAGCGGCGGGGATGATCAACTCTATCTCAGTCCCGGCTCCATGTTCACTCCAGACTTCCATTTTGCCGCCCAGGGTCTCGGCTCTTTCGCGCATACCGGGGAGGCCCCAATGTCCAGGAAGGCTGCCTCGATCGAGAACTTTAGCGTCGATGCCGATGCCATCGTCGCGAACCCGCAACGAAAAGTGGAGATCTCCATACGCAACCTCTGCTTCTATATTCTGCGCCTGCGCGTGATTAAAGGCATTGCGCAGCGCCTCACGGGCAAACCGGTAGACTTCGTCGCGGAGAATGGGATCAAGGTTTTTTGCCTTGCCTTCTACCAACACGCGGAATTCCGGAATATGCGCGGCGCCAGCCAGCTCCTTGCCGATGGCCGCCAGGGCCTGGGGCAGATCGTCGGCAACAACCGCAGAAGTACGGAGGTTCTGCACCGCATTGCGGGCCTCGGCCAGCGCCTGGTCCCCCTGATCGAGAACCTTCTCCAGGGCCTGTTTGGCCTGGTCAGGATGCGCGGGCAGCATATGTTGCGCGGCCTGCAGATAGAGAAGCAGCCCCTGAAAGCCCTGCAGCAAGGAGTCATGGAGTTCGCGAGCGATGCGCGTGCGTTCGGCGGTGCGCTCTTCCACGCGCATGTCAAACTGCCGGGCGAGGTGGCGCAAACGGAGGTGGTAGAGCAGCCAGGTAAACCCGGCCAGGCACAGCACACACGACAACTGGAACCACCATGCCTGCCAGAACGCGGGCTCGATTCTGAACGGGAGTGTTGCTTCGGCGCCGTTCCACACGCCGTCGGTATTGGAAGCCGCCACACGGAATTGATAGGAGCCTGGCCCGAGATTGGTGTAGATGGCTTGGCGTGAGGCCACAGGGTCGCTCCAGCCGTGATCAAAACCATCCAGACGATAGCGGAAACGAAGCCGGCCGGAGCCTACCAGGCTCAGTGCGGAGTACTCGATGAGAAGGCGGCGCTGTGTCGAAGGGACACGGACCGCCCCTTGCAAGGCGATCGGATTGCCATCGACCAGGACACTCTCTACGTGGGCCGCCGCAGGCAGCAGCTCGTGGTTGGCCCGGTTGGGATGTACTACCGAGAGGCCGGCGTTCAGAGAAAACCAGATGTCTCCATCCAGATCTTTCGCCACCGACCGATCGCGCTTCACGCCTTCTGTTCCGCGCAGGCCGTCTTCCGGACCATAGGCACGAATATCCGCATCGCTTACGTGGCCTTGCAGCAGCGCGTTTCTGTTAACCCGCAACACGTGGTTTGCGGTCGCGATCCACAGCGATCCGCTCTGATCGTCCGCGAGACCGAGAATCGGTTCGCGCAAAACGCGTGTTCCCTGCCCTGTGGCCAGGAGGCGGCCCGAATGGAGAAAGGCCAGACCGCCGGTGGTGCCGATCCACAGCGTTCCCGCTTCATCGCGAAGAATGGTAGTTACATTATCGGCAGGCAGTCCATCACGCGTCGCGTAAGTCCGCCACTTGCCGTCAGCCAATTCTGACAGCCCTGCCGAGGTGCCAAACCACATGGCGCCATGGGGTCCATCTTCGATGGTATTCACGGCGTTTGCGGCCAGGCCATCCGTAACCGTGTAAGTTGTAAACTTGCCGTCCTTCAGTTTGCTCACGCCTCCGCTGACGGTTCCGGCCCAGACGGTTCCATCAGGATTCTGGTGAACGGTGTAGACGCTATTTTGTGCGAGGCCATCGCGCGCGGTATAGGTTTTCGCTGCGAACGATGCACCGGTGAAGCGCAGGTTGGTGAGTCCGCCCTGTTGCCTGCCCAGCCACAGTTCTTCCTTACTGCCGGCAATGGAATAGATAACGTCCTGGCTCAGCAGATCATTGGTGATGGTTCCACTGCCTTCTCCCTTCATCCAGCGCAAGCCGCCCTCGATGGGCGCGTACCATGCGCGATCATGGGGATCTACGTAAATGGCCCCGCTGCTTTCTGAATTGAGCCCGGGCGGAGAGTAGGTGACAAACGCGCTGTCGCGCAGGCATTCGATGCCACGCGGGCCTCCTACCCACACGTTCCCCTGGCGGTCCTCTAACAGGGCCGTCACTTGCGTGTTGTCACTGTCTACGGAGACTCCATGAGGGTTCAGACGAAACAGTCCAGCGGCTGTACCCACCCACACGTTTCCGTCGCGGTCCTGCATCATGGCAAGGATTGGGTTATCGCGAAGCGGGGGCGGAATGGGTGCTGCAGTATTCTCCGCCAGCTTGGTCAGGCCGTTATCCGTCCCGATCCATAACTCCCCGTTCTGCAAGGCAAGCAGGCAGTCGATTTTGTTGGGCAATTTCTTCTCGCTGGGCAGGACCTGGCTCCCGCTGATAAAGAAGAGCCCTCGATCCCGCGTGCCCAGCCAGACTTTGCCGTCTGTCGTTTGCGCGATTGCATCCACGGGCGAGTTTGGCTCGGCGAAGCGATGCGTGGCCACACCGGTAGCTGAACTGAGGCGGCTCGACATATTGTCCGCAGTGATCTGGTTCCCGTTCAAAGTGGCGGCTGAGGATTCGGAAGAGGTGAGGACCTGGTAGTGGTTGGCACGATATTGCAGTGGCCCCAGGGCCAGCGATGACAGCAGCAGTCTTCCATCTCTCAGGCTGGCGATCGAGGTGATGCCGAATTCTGCTTCATCATGCCCGAGTTCGAAATTGCCATTGGAGTAACGCAGCACCTGGGTGCTCTGCAGGATAATCCAAAGCGCTCCGTGCGGGTCCATCATAAGAGCGCGCACAAAGCCGATGGGAACATTGGTAGGAGTCGCTCGCGGAAACGCCCGGAAGCTGGAGCCGTCGAAACGAAGTAGGCCTTTGTCGGTACCGATCCACAAATAGCCGTCCGGAGTCTGGGCAAGCGCGGTCACCGCGCCACCGCTGAAGCCCCGATCGCTCAACCAGCGCTCACGAAGATACTGCGCAACGGTTCGATTGGGATCAATCGCGTGAGCCGGGCATGAAAGGCAAACAACGGCAAGCGCGAGCACCAACCTGGTGATGAGCCCCTTCATAGGTCGATCACGGAAGATATTGGAACTTTTCAATTACGACTTCATTTTCGCTTTGCAGAGGGTTTTTGTGAGACTCGACGACGTAAAACAGAAGCTGGAATTTTTCCTGCCCCTGGGTGGGTACCTGTGACGTAAAGACGTGTTCAAAAACCACGGGGGCGCCTGGCTGAACCGACGACCCGCGGTAGGTTTTGATACTGAGGCGGCCTGCTTCCCAATGAGCCACGTGGGTGAGCGTGCCGGCAGGCACAGTAAACGGCGCCAGGTTGCCGGGAATATAAAAGGGCTGAACGCCGTATTGCGCGTTATTCTTATTGCCGGCATCCCCCCAACGGCTCATCTCCACATCGAACTCGCGGAAATGCTGATCGCCTCCCCAGTCGTCAAAGGTATTGAGGCTGAGGACTGCGGCGGGTTCCAGATGGGTGACGTCGCGGACGGTAATGATGTAAGTTCCATACCCGAGGCTTCGCGACAATTCTGCTTCCGCACAGGCCCAGCGGCCGTCGCGTTTCTTCATGCGGAGATGAAGGGCTCCCGTGTTGTCGGTCCAGGCGTTGTCTGCGTCGTAGAGGTTGTTCAGGCCGCCACGGTCTCCGGCGATGGTCCGTATATTCCAGTCATAGCCACTGAAGGTGAGCGGCTTGGTTGGCGCCAGCTGGACCGAACCGGTTCCCTTCACCATCTCTACGGCAACGACCGAACCGCCTCGCATGGGAACGGAATCGATGGTCGGCGGCGGGTGAAATCCGGGGTCGACCAACAGGGCTGCGTACTCGAATCCCAAGTGGGTTGAGCTGGTCCAGGTTCCGTCGGCTTTGATCGGGATAAAGGGCTTGTCTGGCCAGGGCTGCACCCACCAGGGCCCGCTCCTGGCATAGACCACGATCTGCTGACCGGGACGCGCACCCGTGACGCGGCCTGCCACTTCATCCACGCGTTCCCTGCCGCCCTGGGCAGCCGGTGGGATTTTGGTGAACTCGACTACGGGGGCCTGGGGCGGAGCCTGGGCGCGACAGCCGCTGAGCAGGACTGCGCTAAGCAGCAGGAAATGCAAGCGGCAGAAGCCCGGGCGCGAATCGTGCGCGGGTGAAGGTCCGTAACCGGGGTGGTTTTTCTTCATACTCTCTTGCAGAACCTCGAACATCGGCCGTCAGGCTTAGATTACTTGAGCTAGCTTTTTGTTTCATTTGGGGTGCGGGGTTTCCCGTGAAATTGGTTGCAAGGATCCCAGGTCTCAAACGCGAGACCCCACGGCACGCCGGGGCGGGCTGGGGCACCCATCAGTTTCGACTGGGGCAACGGCCAAACCGCTATATTCATGTATCGAGGTTGGAAATGGGGATGAGTCCGAAGGAATTGCTGCAGGGACGCCCGGTGGCGGTGATTGGCGCGGGGCTGGTGGGCGCGGGATGGGCGATCGTTTTCGCGCGGGCGGGCCTGCACGTTCGCATCTACGATGTGAATCCGGAAGCTACCCGGTGGGCCCTGGCTTTGATTGCCGAGCAATTGAAAGAGTTGGAGGCGTTCGGATTGATCGATGATCCGGTGGCGACGGCGGCGCTGGTTAAGCCGGCGTACCGGTTGGCTGAGGCCCTGGAGGGGGCAGCCTACGCTCAGGAGTCAGTGCTGGAGCGAGTGGAGTTGAAGCGGAGCATCCTCAAGGAGATCGAAACGGTTGCGCCTTTGGATCTTGTCATCGGAAGTTCCAGCTCGGGCATTCCGGCATCGGCGTTCACCCACGGATTGAACATTGCATCGCGGGTATTGGTCGTGCATCCGGTGAATCCACCCTACCTGGTGCCCGTAGTGGAGCTTGTTCCTTCGCCAGACACCTCTCGCGCGACCGTCGAATTTGCAGACGCCCTCATGCGCGGGTTGAAGCGCAGCGTGGTTCATGTACGCAAGGAGGTCCAGGGTTTTGTGCTGAACCGGCTGCAGTCTGCTCTGCTGCGCGAGGCATGGGCGCTGGTGGAAGACGGCGTGGCCAGTTGTGAGGACATCGACCGGACCATGCGCGATGGTCTGGGGTGGCGCTGGTCGTTCATGGGACCGTTCGAGACCATTGATCTGAACGCGCAAGGTGGAGTGGCGGACTACGCCAACCGCCTGGGCGCGCTTTGCCAGGAAATCGCGCAATCACGTAGCCACCAGGAACCCTGGTCACCCGAGTTGATCAGCAAAGTGGAAGCGGAACGCAGATCGGTACTGAGCCAGGATGAGTTGGCCGAACGACGTGCGTGGCGCGACCGGCGGCTGATGGCATTTTCCGCTGCCCGAGAGAAAGAGCTTTTGCCGTGACCCGCGCGCACTCCTGATCATTAGATCGTTTGCTTTTTCCACTTGCCGCGGCGAAACAGAAGAATGCCGGCGAGCGCGACCGCAGCCTGGGCAATGACGATGGAGAGAAAGACTCCGGTGGAACGAAGCCCCTGGTGCAGGGCGAGCCACCAGGCCAGGGGAATCTCCAGTACCCAGAAGCCAAAGAAGTTCACAATCGTCGGCGTGACGGTATCCCCGGCGCCGTTGAAGGACTGCAGCATGACCATCCCGTAGGCGTAGGCGATGTTGCCGTAACTCAGAATGCGCAGGGCTGAGGCAGCCAGGGGCACGACTGCAGGATCGTGAGTAAACAAGCGGACCAGCGGCGTGGCGAAGAAGATGAAGACGACGCCGATGCCGCCGAGGAAGAGCATGTTATACAGGCCGGTGCGCCAGACGGCTTGCTCAGCGCGTTGCGGATGCCCGGCGCCCAGATTCTGCCCGACCAGCGTGGCGGCCGCATTGCTGAGTCCCCACGAAGGAAGAATGACAAAAATAACGATGCGGATCGCAATGGTGTAGCCGGCCAAAGCTGCCGCGCCAAAGATGCTGACGATGCGGACCAGCGCGATCCACGAAGTATTGGCAATCGCGAACTGCAGAATACCGGTCAGCGAAACCCGGATAAGACGCCACATCACGCGCGGGTTGAGCCGCAACAGGCTGGGCGGGATGCGGATCCGCTCAGAACCTTTCATCAGGCGGTAGAACTGGTAGAGCACGCCGATGCTGCGGCCGCTGAAGGTGGCCAGCGCGGCCCCGGTGACGCCAAGACGCGGAAACGGCCCCAGGCCGAAGATGAGACAGGGGTCGAGGATCAGATTGAGGATATTCGATACCCAGAGCAAGCGCATGGCGATGGCCGCGTCGCCCGCCCCGCGGAAGATGGCGTTGTTGAGAAAGAGCATGACGATGGCGCCGCATCCGCCCAATGCAATGCGGGCGTACCCGGTGCCCGTGGCGACGATCTCGGGAGACGCTCCCATAAGACGAAGCAACTGAGGGGCGAAGATGAATGCGGGAACGCCGATGGCCAGGGAGATGAGCAATCCGAGAAAGATGGCTTGCGTGCCGGCAATGGCGGCATCGACAGGATCTTTCTCACCGATACGGCGGGCGACCATCGCGGTGGTGGACATGGAAAGGCCGATGCCTATGGAAAAGACCAGGGCCAACAGGGACTCGGTAAGCCCGACCGTGGCCACGGCGTTGGCCCCAAGGCGGCCTACCCAGAGAACGTCAACGACCGCAAAGAGGGATTCGAGCACCATCTCCAGAACCATGGGAATGGCCAGCAGGAGGATGGCGCGGTTGAGGTTCCCGGTGGTGTAGTCCTGGTGCGAACCGCGGAGCGCCTCACGAATCGATGACCATAGGCCGGGCTGGGGCACGGGGCGGTCAAGGGCTTCCATCGACATGGAAACTTGCCTTTCAACAAGAAAATGTATGGGCAGCCGCGTCAAAGCGGCGCGGGCTAACAGACAAGAGTGAGCAACACGGGGAACGCCCAGTGTTACGAAGAGGTTGGTAACGAAACCGGCGCATCACGGGAATGATGGGCCGGCTATCCCCTTGCTATCTTACCTGCAGCGAGTAGCTTCTGTGGACCGCTAAGAAGTTCATCCGACACGGATTTCGGAGGCGGCGAGAAAATCGCGCAAGCGCCTGGCCTGGTCTCGCTGTGCCTGAATGAGACGATAGTGTCGTTCGAGGTGGCCTGGATTATCCAGTCTGGAGGCGAAGATTTCGTCTTTTTGAGCGTCGCTCTCGAGGGTATCTGCTTTTGCGTGGAGTGCCAGATAGAAGCGGGGGCTGATGTGGTAGGGTTCGAGGTTGTGGTCCAGGGTAGTTACTTCTTTTCTGCATTTCGGGGGTTTGCGCATTAAACTTCTTTGGCTCTTTACCGATAGTAGCGATAAGCAGAAATTCAGACCAGATTCCATCTGGAGCTTCCGGAAGTTTATTTGCGTTGGAGGAGGAGTTACGGCCGATGGTTACAACGGATTGTTCTTATGCGCTGCCGAGTCTGTGGAGCAGCGCATTGGAGATCCGGCCCAGCGGAAGCACCTGATCGACCGCACCGAGGAGTATCGCTTCACGCGGCATGCCGAAGACGACGCAGGTCGCTTCATCCTGGGCGATGGTATGTGCTTCCGCGACTTTCATCTCCAGCATGCCTTTCGCGCCGTCCGCCCCCATGCCGGTCAGCAGAACACCGATGGCGTTCTTGCCTAATTGTTTCGCACAGGACGAAAACAGTACATCCACCGAAGGCAGATGGCGATTGACGCGTTCGCCCCGGTAGACCTTCACTGCATACTCCATGCCACGACGCACCACCTGCATCTGGTGGCCGCCGGGCGCCAGCAGGGCATGTCCCGGAAGGATACGGTCTCCGTCACGCGCTTCCTGTACGCGGATGCGACATAGCGAATTCAAGCGTTCGGAAAATGGGCGGGTAAACGCCTCCGGCATGTGCTGCACCATCACCACCCCGGGAAAGTCCGGCGGCAGGGAGCTGAGCAAATCTTTCAGTGCCTCCGTGCCCCCGGTCGATGCGCCGATGGCCACGACTTTGTGGGTCGCGGTGATGTGGTAACCGGCAGGCAAGGATGCCGAGGTGGTGTCGCGCGGCTTCCCTCCCCGCACCTTTACTTTGGCCGCTGCTTTGACTTTGGAAACGATGTCGTTCGATTGTTCGAGGGTTCCACTGGAAACATCCAACTTGGGCTTCGCAATATAATCGACCGCTCCCAGGCTAAGTGCCCGCAGAGTTGTTTCCGCGCCGCTTTCAGTGAGCGAGGAGATCATGACCACCGGCATGGGGTGGCCGCGCATTAGTTTTTCCAGGAAGGTCAGGCCATCCATGCGGGGCATCTCGACGTCCAGGGTGAGCACGTCGGGATGGAGAGCCTTGATTTTCTCCCGGGCGATGAAAGGGTCGCCTGCCGTACCGATGACCTCCAGGTCCGGGTCCGAGCTGATGATCTGCGTCAGCAATTGACGCATCAGCGACGAATCATCGACGATAAGCACCTTATACGGTGGCATCTACACGAATCCTGGTGATCTTTGGAAGTAAAATTGTGATCGCAGGCGCTTCAGGCAGTGAGCCTCTGCGGCCCCGCTACCAGTTCACGATCCGCGTTGGTGCTGAACTCTTTGACCAACCCCATGAGACCGGCAGATTGGCGTGACAATGACTGAGAGGTTTCGGCGAGTTTTTCAGTTTGCGCGGAGTTCGTTTGGGTGACTCGATCGATCTGCGCCATGGCCGTGTTCACTTGCTCCACACCGGCGGTCTGCTCTGCCGAGGCGATTGCGATCTGGGCGACCATCTGGCCCATGTCTTTAACGGCCTTCTCGATTTCCGCCAGAGACTGGCCGGAACGATCGACCAGCCGGGTTCCATTCTCCAACTTCGCCATCGAGTCCTGAATCAACACCTTGATTTCCCGGGAAGCTTCGCTCGTTCTCTGGGCCAGGCTACGAACTTCTCCGGCGACCACGGCGAAGCCGCGGCCGTCTTCTCCAGCGCGCGCCGCTTCGACCGCTGCATTCACGGCCAGCAGGTTGGTTTGGAAGGCGATCTCGTTGATGGTGGAAATGATGTCGGAGATTTTTGCCGAGGCCGCATTGATTCCGCCCATGGCGGTAATCGCCTCTGAGACAACCGCACCTGCCTGTTCGGCAGCCTGCTCGCTCGAGGAAGCCAGCCGTTTGGCGGCGTCGGCCATGTCCGCACTTTGCCGCACCGTCGCGGTGATTTGTTCCAGGCTGGCAGCGGTCCGCTCCAGGCTCGCGGCCTGGTTTACGGCGCCGTCGGCAATGGCACGGGACGAAGTGGCCAGCTCTCCGGACGCATCCGTCATCCCCTCGATGCCCAACTGAGCCTGCTCAATCACCGAACGCATGGCATTGAGGTGCTCCTGCAGCTCCATGCGGCTAGTGGCGGTCTCCGATGTCTTCTTATTCAGCACAGCGGCGAGATAGCAGATAGCGACGGTCTCCACCACCACGTAGGCCGCATGTACAAAAACCATGACAAGGTCCGGCTCTTTGAAAACCCACACCTGATAGTGAATCTGCTGCAGGTAGTTAAAGAGCAGGTGATGTACGGCGATCACCGCCGCCGCACAGGTGATGATCGTCCAATCCTGATAAATGACCAACAACGCAAGCAGCACGAATATACCGAAGTGCAGTTCATCCAAGCCGTGCGACTGGTGAATGTTCAATCCGCAAAAGACCATGGTGGCGGCGGCTACCATCATCCTGGTGAAGAGCGCGCCGGGCGCCTTGAGGATCAGCAGGATCGGGAGCACCGCGGAGGGTATCCCAATCATGAAAACCGGGGTCCAGGTTCCGTGCCACGGCGCAAGACAGATGGAAAATAACAATAACCCACAGAGCACGGCAATGAAGAAGCGATTGGCCATCGCAACATGAGGAAGCAGAGGGGTATCTTCGATATCCATATAAACCTCGGATGGTTCGGAATTGGACAGTACGACAGTCTCCGTTAGTGTTATCGGCTGACCAGTGTTCCCGATTACCTTCTCGATCGGACCAACGACAAGCACGTTACGACTGCACCGGCATCCCCTGGCGCGGGTCAGAACAAGGTCACTTCTCCACCTGAGTCCACCTGGGCAAAAGCGCGGCGATACTCATTTTCCGCGTTCAGAATCGTCGGCAGCCGGGAGCCGTCCACCGTATACACCGTTGCCTTACCCGTATCAGTCCTGAAACTAACTTGTACCGGGCGGAGTGCCGCCCAGACGTTGGGCGACGAGCGGAATTCCTTCCGTGGCGAGAAAGGTGCGGATGAAGGTTGCGTTCTGCTCGCCGATGGTCGGCGATTGGAGGCTGGCCACGACATTGCCCGCCCCAAAAGCCTTGGCCACCAGCTTGCGCCGGTCACCACCTTCCTTCATGATGGCGTTGATCAGCAGCTCCATGGCATGGACTCCGCAGCGCGACGGCTGGTCTCCGCCTGCGCAGCTTCCTGGCAGCAGAATGTGGTTCATTCCGCCGATACACGCGACCGGATCATGAAGGCACACGGCGACACAGGAACCCAAAAGAGTTTGTAACAGTAAAGGAGCGGCGCTGGCCGCGACTTCGCCGACATAAATGCGCCGTCTTTGTTCGAGTGGGAGACGAGGCGCACCTGCTGCGCCAGTTCGGCCCGAGGGCTGTGGTGCCGCGTGAACCCTCATTGGCGTGAGCGGCGACGGCGCTCAGGCCCGGTGTAGGCCGGCCGCTTCTGGGCGCGCAACTGATGGATGGTGTTGTTCAAGCCCTCGACCGAGTCATTCAACCAGGGCACGTGCTCAGAATGACCCAGGATGAGATACCCCCGCGCCTTGAGGTAACCCAACATCTTGCGCAGAAACATCTCCTGGGTTTCGCGGTTGAAGTAAATCAGAGCGTTACGGAAAAAGATCGCATCGAATTTTCCCTCGATGGCCCACTGGCTATCCATCAGATTGATGCGTTGAAATTTCACCAGCTGCGCTACTTCCTTTTTCACCCGCACCTGGCCGGCCATATTGCCCTTACCGCGCAGGAAGTACCTGGTTTGCAGGGGCGTGGGAACGTCTTCGAGCGAGTTCTGGTCATAGATGCCCTGCGCCGCGGTTGCCAGCACACCGGTGTCAATATCTGAAGCCACCACTTCGACATGCCAGCCGCCAGGCGGTGGCGGCGGAACGCCCACAGTGGAGGTGATTGAACTGGATACGTGTCCGGCCTTCAACGCATCGAGCACCGAGATCGCGATGGAATACGGCTCCTCGCCGGTGGAGCACGCGGCACTCCATATGCGAATGTTCCGGGCCCGGCCCAATGCGGCTCCAGCGATCAGATCGGGAACCAGTTTCTGTGCCAGGAAATCGAAGTGGTGCTTTTCGCGGAAGAAAGAAGTCTTATTTGTGGTAACGCAGTTGATGATCTCCGCCAGTTCCTTACCGCCATCCTGAACGGTGTCGACATAGGCGGCATACGTAGCGAAATCGTTCATGCCATGGTGACGAAGGCGTTTGGAGAGGCGGCCGGCCAACATCGCCTGCTTGCCATCGCGCAGCCAGATACCGGTCTTACGATGGATCAACTCGCGAAAGGTTTTGAACTCGCGCATGTCCATCGCGACGATTGAACTTTCGAGCGTCGGCATCGTCACGGCTGTTCTCCCCTCACGGGTACTCTGAATTGGCGCCGTTCGCATCCCGGGCGATGATCGGCGTAATTGTCGAATAGACGGCGCCTACGCTGCCGGCAACCACCCTTCTGCCTACGCGTTGTCGGCTTGCGGAACAGCCAATTCGATATCACTGAGCAGCTTCTCCAGATTGAGGGCGACGGCGAGCCGTTCGCGGGTCTGAAAGACGCCATCGATGAAACGAGTATCGACCGCCGAGCCGAAATCCGGCGCGGTGCGCATGGATTCCTGAGCGACCTGCAAGACATCAGAGACCGCATCCACCAGCAATCCCACCATCTTGTCGCCCACCATGGCGATCACGATCACGGTGAACTTGTTGTACTCGATCGGGGGAAGATGAAACTTCATGCGCAGATCCACCACCGGCAACACGGTTCCGCGCAGGTTCATCACCCCTCTGACATGGGCAGGCACATTGGGAATCGGAGTGACGGGCGCATATCCGCGAATTTCCTGAATCTTAAAAAGCTCGAGACCATATTCCTGGTCATCCAGGAGAAAGGTGAGGAACTGGCTGGATGCCGCTGCCTGGTGCTTCACGATAGCTTGCATGGATATTTCCTTTCCCGTCCAAACCGGCCCAGATCGATGGCCTAGAATTCTTCAAAGCTTTCGTCATGCGACCTGGCGGCCGGGCTACCTACCAGCACAGGCGTTTGCGCTGGTTGCCTGCGTCCATTCGCCGCAGGGGTAGATCGGCGCGGCGCTGGGTTAGCTGCGGCGCGAGCGGGTCGATGGGTTAAGGCAGGCGTTGCCCGATGGCTTTCCGCGGGGGCCGCATGACCAAGGGTCGTGGTGTGACTCCGACCGGCTGCCGACATTGAAGGTATCGACGAGCTGCTGGAGACGCTCTGCTTGCCCGGCGAAGGCCTGCGCAGTAGCCGAAAGTTCTTCGGTTTTGCTGGAGTTGGATTGGGTCACCTGGTCCATCTGCGTAATGGCCGTGTTGACCTGTTCGACCCCGGTGCTCTGCTCTCCCGAGGCGGCCGCGATTTCGCCCACGATGTCGGTGACTCGCTTGACTGAACCGACGATGCCTTGCAAGGTCGAACCGGAGCGATTGACCAGTTCCGAGCCTTTCTCCACTTTTTCGAGCGAGTCCTGGATCAGGCCCTTGATTTCCTTGGCTGCCTCGGCGCTACGCTGTGCGAGGCTTCTTACTTCCGTGGCGACCACCGCAAAGCCGCGGCCTTCTTCCCCTGCGCGGGCGGCCTCGACTGCGGCATTCACGGCCAGCAGATTGGTTTGGAAGGCGATTTCGTTGATGGTCGAAATGATGTCGGAGATCTTCGCCGAAGCGGTGTTGATATCCTCCATGGCGGCGATGGCGCTGGTAGACAACTTCCTGTCCTTTTTCCGCCGGACTCCCGTGAGCCGGTGGCCAACTGGCTGGCCTGCCTGGCGTTGTCGGCAGTCTGCCGGACCGCGGCCGTAATTTCCTCCAGGCTGGCGGAAGTCTGCTCCAGGCTGGCCGCCTGCTGTTGCGCGCCGCTGGCGATGGATTGCGCGGCGGCGGCCAGCTCCTGGGACGAGGAGTTTGACTGCGCGGCGCTGGCAGAAACCTCCTGCAAGGTAAACCGCAGTTTCTCGAGGGCTTTATTCAAAGCCGTGGCCATTTGTCCGAGCTCGTCTTTTCCGCGGACTTCCACGGAGACAGTCAGATCGCCGCCGGCCACCTGGCCAAGGATATCGACCGTCTGCGCCAGGGGTAGGGCGATACTACGAACGATCACAAGGGTGATAGGGATGGCGATGAGCGTGGCCAACAGCACGCCGATAAGGATTCCCCAGTTTGCCGCGGCACTCGATTGGACGACTAACGCGAGACCGTCTTTCGAGCCCTTGTTATTGAAATCCAGGATTCCCTGCACATCTGCGACGAACCGCTGCAGAATTGGCCGAAGCTTGCTTTCTGTCAAATCCTTCGCCTGCGCATTTGCGGCTGGCGTGCCAAGACGGCTCATCTTGCGGATTTCTTCCATGGCCGTCCAGAAATCCGTTCGATCTCCTTTGACGGTTTGATAAAGAGAGGCCTCTTGCGGCGTCATGGGCAAGGCCTCATAGGTCTGCCAAGCTCTCGAATTGGACTCGTGCAGGCTGCGCATCTGCGCTTCAAGAGAGTCCATTTCGTGCGGGTCACTGCTTGCGGCATGCTGCAGAAGCAGCTCGACTAAGTGGTACAACTCGGTCTGAACGTGGCCCAGAGCGATGACCGAAGGAACGTTATTAGTCGCGATTTCGCTGGCGTTGTGTTCGATGATCCGGGTTCTGCTCACGGCAAAGACTCCGAGCGCGATACACAACACAATGACTGCTGCAAAACCAAGCATGATCCTCGTGCCGATTTTCCAATCTTTCATCGAAACCTTCCTTAGCCGGGATTATTTGTGGGTGATCGGTTTTTAGGCCAGGCCATGCGCTGATGCTCCCCTTTCGACTGACGCGGCCAGGGATGGCTGAACAGGCATGGCGGAAGGCCCTCCGCGTTTGGCTTTATGATTCTGACGCCCTACTGAGAACAACGGCAGTTCCGCCAGTGCGCCAACGTCGATGATGGGGGCGACGTGGCCATCCCCAAGAATGGTTGCGCCCATCAGCCCTTCGACTTTGTGCAGATTTTTTTCCAGGCTTTTCACCACCACCTGCTGCTGGCCGAGTAGCTCGTCGACCAACAATCCAATCTTTTTACGGCCTGCTTCGACGACAACCACCAGGCTGTGGGTCTCGAGTTGGTCGGGGGTGGGTGGACTGCCGGCAGCTGAGCCGGCGTCGCTTGCTTCCACTGGTATAGCAAGGAAGCGGCCCAGGCGCAGCACGGGGATGGACTCTTCTCGAATAACGATGACCTCGGCCTGTTCTGCAAGGCGCTTGATCTTGCCCATGCTGGGCACGGCTTCGACCACCGTCAGCAGCGGAAGAACGAGCGTGCGGTCGGCCACCCGAATCAGCAGGCCCTCGAGAATCGCCAGGGTGAGCGGGAGTTCGATGGAGACGGTCGATCCGATGCCTAACTCGCTGGTGATGCTCACGGTTCCGCTCAATTGCTGCACATTGCGCTTGACCACATCCATCCCGACACCGCGGCCGGAGAGATCGCTCACTTCTTCGCGAGTAGAAAATCCGGGCGCGAAGATTAACATTCTGATCTGGTCGTCGCTGAGATCGGCTTCCTCGGCGATCAGGCCTCGTTCGACGGCTTTAGCGCGCACCCGGGTGGTATCGATGCCCGCACCATCGTCGGAGATCTCAATCACGATCCGGCCCGAACGATGAAACGCGCGCATACTGATCAAGCCTTCGGCGGGTTTGTTCGCCGCCTGTCTTACCTCGGTGGATTCGATTCCATGATCCGCGGCGTTGCGGATCAGGTGGGTCAACGGGTCGCCCAGCAACTCCAGCATGCTCTTGTCGATTTCGGTTTCTTCGCCATCGGTTTCCAGGCGGATTTGCTTCCCGGTTGACTGAGCAATGTCGTAGACCACGCGTACATATCGTTGGAAGAGTGCCGCCGACGGGCATCATGCGCACGGCCATCACGCGTTCATGCAATTCGCGGGTGCTGCGCTCCATGGCGGCGACGGCCTCGCGCAGTTTTGGCAGGCGGGACGGTTCGAAATCCTCCACCATCTGCGCCGTCATCACCTGGGCAATCACCAGCTCGCCCACCAGGTCGATCAACCGGTCGACTTTGTCGGTGGCTACGCGGATGGAGCTCGCCTCGGTTGTGGCAGCGGGCTTTTTCGCGGCTCTCCGTTCCTCTGCCTTGCGCCGCTCCGCCTCCTTTCTCCTGTCGGCGGCCTCGACCTTTTCAGTAACGGCGGTGGGTACGACATCCAGGGTGCGCGGCTGCGCCGGCGGGCCGATGCAGAGCCAACCCTTTCTCTGGTTGCAACGGTTGATCGACGCGTTGCACCGTGACCTCCGCCAGATGTTCGACAAATTCGAAAACCTCGAGCAATTCCGCTTCCGGGCAGGAACTGGCCAGCTCGATGGTCCAGCTCAGATAGCACTGGGCCGGGTCGAGGTGCTCCAATGGCGGCAAATCCTCAGCGTGCAGTTGGCAAACGCTCACGGTGCCCAGCGCGGCAAGATTGCGCAGCAACATGATGGGATTGGTGCCGCTCGAAAACATTTCGCGGTGCGGGCGAAACTCCAGCCGGTAAAAATGCAGCTGTCCCGCGGCCCCGCCTGCGTCGATGGCCGATCTGGACGAGGACGGCGGTTTTGGCTCGAAAGTGGTCTCCGCTGCGCTCATTCCCTCGATTTGTTGCGCCAGCTCGGCGGCGCCCGGCGGTAGTTCTCCATCGCATCCCGGATCGAGCATGGCCCGCAGCACATCGACGGATCGCAACAGCAGGCTAATAACTTCCGCCGTGGCCGGCATCTCAAAGGCGCGCAATCGATCGAGCAGATTCTCCAGGGCGTGGGTGAAGCGAACCAGGTTCGTCAGGCCAAAGGAGCCTGCGCCCCCTTTGATCGAATGCGCCGAGCGAAAGATGGCGTTCAACGTTTCCGTGTCATCGGGAGCGGTACGGAGAGCGAGTAGTCCGGTCTCCATCGCTTCCACGTGCTCGGCGCTTTCCTGCATGAAGGTCTGGCGAAATTGGCTGAGGTCGATCTTCATCGTGATAGCGCTTTCACCGGCACCGTGCTGGGCCGTTATCCGCAGGCGTCGTTTGACGGAACGTTTGGGTTGCATGCGGCTGGTTGGCTCGCATGATGGTGAATGGTTTCAGGGCAACACCTTGGCCACCGTCTGCAGAAGTTTTTCAGGATCAAAGGGTTTCACGATCCATCCCGTGGCCCCCGCGGCTTTGCCCTGTTCCTTCTTTCCCGCCAGGCCTTCGGTGGTCAGCATGAGGATCGGCTTGGCTTTCATGGCTGGCTGCTGACGAAGGTTTTGAATCAGGGTAATGCCGTCCATGACCGGCATATTCAGGTCGGTAATGACCAGGTCGACGGTAGCGCCCTGCAGTTTGTCGAGCGCGTCCTGCCCGTGCTCGGCTTCGATCACTTCAAAGCCGCCCTCGCGCAAGAGTGAAACCCACCATCTGCCTCATGGAGACTGAATCATCGACAATCAAGACTTTTTTCAAACATCAACTCCTGCAAACAGCGGGCGTTCGATCGAGGCCGCCATCAAAACAACTCCACATCGCCGCCCGAAGCTTCTGACTCGCCATGTCCTGCAACTTCACGTTCTTCCTGCATGGTGTAGGCGCTGAATCCCTCATCGGCTGCTGCTGCACCGGGGGCCACATGACCAGCGTGCATTTTGAGCCGAGCGCATATGGTGTCCAGATCCGAGACAACATGCGCAATGCGCTGGCTGATGCGATCCTGGAACTGAAGACCGCGTACGGCGGAGCCGATATCTGTGGCCAAGAGCGCTCCGTCGGCGGTCATGCCGTTCAGCATGGCTGCCATCTCGCTATGGGCGACCTGCAGGTCGCGCAGAGACTCATCTACTTCCTGCCGGCACTGCCCCACCCGTTCGGCGTCTTTCTCATTCATGTTGCGCAGGTCCTGAAGGGTGGACTGGGCGAGCGAACGAAGATTGAGGGCGAGCTCACCGACATGGGCAGTCACTGTTCGCGATTTCACGGTGGCGGCGGCCAACTCCACGGCAACCACGGCAAAGCCCATGCCGGCGGTACCCGCGTGCGCTGCCTCGATGCGCGCGTTGAAGGCTAGCATGCGATTGCTGTTGGTGATCTGGTCCAGCTGTCCTAAGGCTTCGCTGATCTGCTGGGAAGCCTTATCCATTTCCTCGATCCGCTCGATGGCCCGGCGGGAAACTTCGCCGGCCTCGACGGTGGTATTCAGAATCTTTACCAGCGTCCCGCTGCAGGCGTCGATCAGACCTTCGAACGACTGCCTGTTCGAGGTGGAGTGGCCACTGTTCCCCAGGAAGCCGGTCGCTCGCGCGACGGTAGCCTGTGCCCGGGAGGCAATGCCCTGAAAACTGTCACAGACTCCGACAACAGAGTCCTCGATCTGCTTGGAAGTCTGCTTGAGCTGCTCGCCCATCCGGGCCAGTTGGGACAGGTAGCGGGCAAGTGCCGCATCTACCTCGTTGGCGCCTGCGGCCCCGCTTCCATTCGACGAGCTCTCCCCTAAGGTTTCGCTCAGCCTGCCGTGAAGAGTTTCAGGCATGGCCATTCACGCTTACGTGCAGGAGAGAGGTGCGCCCTCCTCCCGCATATTCAAACCAATGGGACAAGGCCATTGAGGCATTTGCCAGACGCAATCCTTGGCCACGCTTCTTGCGTTCCGCGGCTAACGCCAGGAGAATCTGGAGTGCGCTCGCATCGAGGTGCTCGACGCCTTCGAGATTGAGGGTCAGGTCTCCGCTGGTGTCGACGGCCGAGAGGGCGATCGCCCGTAACTCTTCCGGCGGCAACCACTCTCCCTCACGGGTAACAAGGATGACTGTTTCTGTTACAGTTGCGGCTGGAGAGCTCTTTGCCATGGGCTTTCTCTTCAATGTCATCGCACCCGCAATCACGGCGCTGTCGAGTGTATCGGCGGCTGACCTCAAATATTCATTGCGGAACGGTTTCGCAGCGATGAGGGATGCGTTGGGGAGCGTACCTCAGCGACAAATGAGTCCCTTGGAGAGGGCCGAACTTCAACCCAGGCGCAGTTCTGGGTTAGTGACCGTGTTTCCAGTTGTGGTCCGGTGAACCGCAGGTCCCTCCGCTCCGCTTCGCTTCGGTCGGGATGACAAGGGGGAGGGCAACCTGTACCGGGGAGGTGTCGTAAACATCGCCACGAAAGGCTTGACAAGTCCCACGGGGACGACTGAAAACGAGCCGCGATTGCGTGGTTTTCCGTCCGAATTTTTCAGTCGTCCCTACGGGACTTGTCGTCTCTCTATTCGTACCCAGGACTGCGTCCTGGGCTAAGGTCAGCCGTCCCTTCGGGACTTCTTTTGCGGTCGATTCTCACGCAGACGCTCGAGAATGCATACAGACCCTCACGAATTTATGTCACGTCAAACACGCAGGCCGCTACGGCTCGGGTCAAGCCGGTCGCTAACGGCTTCAATTACTGAGAAATTGCCCTGGCTTTCATCGAGAAGGTGCATCCGGCGGCGACTATGCGAACTCCAATGGTTGTGAGGTTGAAAACGCAACAATTACGGGTTTTTCGTGTCTCGGAATCGGAGGGCGGTGTTACCGGAGTCACGGCCGGCACTCTGGCTTTAACCTATATATAGGAAGAGACCCTTGGGGGAAACAGTTTGTTATCTGTCGATGAAACTATCCAGCTGATCCGCATTGGCGAACTGCCAGCAAGCCAGAATCCTTCGCTACCGGGCCCAAGTAAAGTCTGCTCCACGGCCCTGGCGGACGCACCGTGGGTGTTTGATGGCCAGGAGCCGGGATACGGTCCCGGGGCTTCGATGCACGACGCGCTGCCCTTCGGGTCGCCTCAGCAGGGCTTCCTTCCCCAGGAGTACCGTCAAGCTTCCAAGAGCGAACTGGACCGGCGCATCCGCGACGCCAAGGCGGCGTTAGGGGAACGCCTCGTCATCCTGGGCCATTTCTACCAGCGCGACGAGGTGATTCAATATGCCGACTTTGTCGGCGACTCTTTCCAACTCGCAAACGCTGCGCGGACTCGTCCCAAGGCCGAATTCATTGTCTTCTGCGGCGTGCACTTCATGGCCGAGACGGCGGACATGCTCTCGCGCGCAAACCAGGCAGTCGTGTTGCCGAATCTCGCCGCGGGTTGCTCGATGGCCGATATGGCCGACCTGGACTCCGTCACCGATTGCTGGAACGAGCTAGAAGAAATCTTTGGGACCACGGCGGACGCTTCGGGCCGCCAGCCGATTATCCCCGTCACCTACATGAACTCCTCGGCCGCCCTGAAGGGTTTTTGCGGCGAACATGGGGGTATTGTCTGCACCTCATCGAACGCGACGGAGGTGCTCAAGTGGGCTCTCGCGCGCGGTCAGCGCGCCCTGTTCTTCCCCGACCAGCACCTGGGCCGTAATACCGGCAAAGCCCTCGGCATCCCGCTCGGACAGATGCCGGTGTGGGATCCAGGCAAGCGGCTGGGTGGCAGCGACGCGCAAACGCTCAAAGACGCACGCGTCCTTCTGTGGCACGGGTTCTGTTCCGTGCACAAACGATTCACCGTCGGCCAGATCCAGGCCGCCCGCCAGCGCTTTCCTGACGTTCGCGTGATCGTGCATCCGGAATGCCCCATGGCGGTGGTCGACGCGGCCGATGCCTCAGGTTCAACGGACTACATCGTCAAGGCCATCGCCGCTGCTCCGGCGGGCAGCACGTTCGCCATTGGAACAGAGATCAACCTGGTGCAGCGGCTGGCCAACCAGAATCCGCAGCACAAGATTTTCTGTCTTGACTCGGTGGTTTGCCCTTGCTCGACCATGTACCGGATTCACCCCAGCTACATAGCGTGGGTGCTGGAGGCGCTTAACCGCGGGCAAGTGCTCAACCGCATTACTGTTACCGAGGAAGTTGCTAAACCCGCACGGGTCGCGCTGGAACGCATGCTGAGTCTTAGGCCTGGGTCGAAAGTGGAAGGCCCGGTGACGCCCGAATGAAGCATATTATCGTCGTCGGCAGCGGTATCGCCGGACTCATCGCCGCACTGGAACTTAGCCGTAAACACGCCGTCACCCTGGTGACCAAGGCACGGCTGGAAGACAGCAATACCCGTTTTGCCCAGGGCGGCATTGCCGCCGTCATGTTCTCCGATGACAGCGTGGCCGAACACATTGCCGATACCTTGCGGGCGGGGGCAGGTTTGTGTGATCCGGCCGCCGTCGAAGTGCTTTGCTCCGAAGGGCCGGCCCGCATTCGTGACCTGGTGCGCTTAGGCGTGGACTTCGATCGGCACAATGGCGAGCTCGCGCGCGGGTTGGAAGCGGCACATACCCGGGCGCGCGTTCTGCACGCCGGAGGCGACTCCACCGGCCTGACCATCGAACTGGCGTTAGCGAGCGCCGTTCGCGCTGCCGGAATCCACGTGCTGGAACATACCTTCGCTTGTGACCTCATTCTTCGTGATGAGCAGGTTGCCGGTTTACAGGTGTTGTCTGCGAAGAACGAGCATCACGATATCCAGGCCGACGCCGTAATCCTGGCCAGCGGTGGGGCAGGCCAGCTCTACCTCCATACCACCAACCCAGCTGTGGCCACAGGCGACGGTGTGGCCATGGCTTTGCGTGCAGGGGCGCAACTTGCCGACCTCGAGTTTTATCAGTTCCACCCCACAGCCCTCGCGTTACCCGGCACTTTCCTCATTTCCGAGGCGGTCCGCGGTGATGGTGCGGTGCTGCTTGACGCCAACGGACGCCGCTTCATGCAACACATTCATGCGGGTGCGGAGCTCGCTCCGCGCGACGTTGTGGCTCGCGGCATCGCCCGGCAGATGGCCGCGCAAGATGGCAAGCCGGTAATGCTGGACGCCACTGGGCTAGGCGCGGCCTTCCTCGCACAGCGCTTTCCTACCATCGACGCCGCTTGTCGCGCCCGCGGCCTTGACTGGTCGACCACGCCCATCCCCGTCACACCAGCCGCACATTATTGGATGGGTGGAGTGCGCACTGACCTCTGGGGCCGCACTTCCGTTCCGGGCCTCTTCGCCGTCGGAGAAGTCGCCTGTACTGGTGTTCATGGCGCCAACCGCCTCGCTTCCAATTCGCTGCTGGAGAGCCTGGTTTTTGCATGGCGCTGCGCGGGGTTCTTGCTGGACGAAGATGTTGCGAAAGGAACAGCCGCCGGGTCTTTTTCCGAAGCATCCCCTTCGCCACTGATGTTGCCGCAACACCGCCCCGCGCACAGTGCCAAACCGGTTGACCGATTGGCCCTGCAGACCCTGATGTGGAATGCCGCTGGCATCGAGCGGAGTGCCGCAGGCCTGGAGGCTGCCGCCGAACAACTGGATCAATGGCGGGCGAGCGGCTGCTACGAAGCAGGATATCGAAACGGCCAACCTGCTTGGCCTGGCGCGAGCATTGGTAGCGGCAGCGCTGGCTCGGAGGGAATCGCGCGGGGCTCACTTCCGTGAGGACTTTCCGGACACCTCAACCAGCTTCCAGCATTCCCTGGTTTACTGCCAGGCGGCAGCAGAGGCCGTGAGCACCGCATGCTGATCAAACCTGGCAAAGACGCCATCCACCGCCTGGTGCGCATGGCTCTCGACGAAGATGCACCCTGGGGCGACCTCACCTCGCAGATGCTGATTCCGGCATTCGCACACATCACCGCGCAACTAGTGGCACGCGAGCCCGGCGTCCTGAGCGGCGAAGACGTCTTTATCGCCGCGATGTCGCTGACTGATCCCGGTATAAGCACACGCTTTGCTGTGCACGATGGGGAAATCTTTGCCGCCTCGACAGTGCTGGCCACGATTGAGGGGCCCGCGCAAGGTATCCTGCAGGCGGAACGCATAGCTCTCAACTTTACCCAGCGTATGTCGGGCATCGCGACCATGACTGCGCAATACGTATCAGCGGTTGCAGGAACTGGAGCACGGGTTGTGGACACACGCAAGACCACGCCTGGCCTGCGGCTGCTGGAACGGTATGCGGTCCGCTGCGGCGGGGGACACAATCATCGTTACTCGCTTTCCGATGCAGTGATGGTCAAGGACAATCACCTCGCCATTCTTGCCGCGGAAAGCGCCGGCGATGTGACCGAAGCTCTGCGCTCGATGCGCGATCGGCTGCCTCACACCACGCATGTGGAGGTGGAAGTGGACCGCCCGGAACAGATCGAAGCGGTCCTGGCCGCGGGCGCCGACACCATCCTGCTCGACAACTTCACCACGGCGGAATTGCGTTCGGCGGTGGCCCAGATAGCGGGCCGCGCGCTGGTCGAAGCCAGCGGCGGGATTACGTTGGCTGGTATTCGCGAAGTGGCGGAGACCGGTGTGGACATCATTTCAGTAGGCGCGCTCACCCACAGCGTCCGGTCGCTCGACCTGGGCCTCGACATTCAGTCCCAGCCGCACTAGCCGGTTCGCATCACTTCGATGCATCCAGCAACAGAACCCAGTCGCCGTCGCCGTCGTGATTGTTGCCGGGCGGCGTGAATTGCCGTGTTCCGGTGTTGGCAAAGGGTTGGCCGGATATCGGAGTGGAGGAGCCATTGGTCGGGTCGAACCACCGGGCACTTGCGTTTGTCTTCAGGCTAGCCATGTTGACTGTAATCGTGCGGGCGGTCGGCATATAGGCGACCACGAATGCGCCGTCAGGCGTTCGGGAGGTGGTAGCGTAGTCGCTCTTGCTGACCTGGGTTTGCGCGATGTCGCCGAACGTCCCGTACCCCGCGGTGACTACGGAATGATCCTGGTCAGGAACCAGATCCTGCCACGGCAGAGAAGTAAAAAAGTCCTTCCAGATTTTTAACTGTGTCACGCCAGGCGTATCGATATTGCTTTGCCATCCGTTCTTGAACGACCAGGTATACATGTTGCCGTAGAACTGGCCTTTGCCTCCCGTGAGCATGGCCCAGTACTCTTCACGCCTCAACACCGAGGGCGTGCCGAAATCCGGAGGGGTCCCGACATTTTCCAGTTCGTAGTGGGCTTCGATCATGAACACCGGCATCACCGGCTTCTGGTTGTAGTTGTGCAACATCTGAATGTAGGTCGGCCCGTATACGTAAGCGCCACTGATCGACGCGATCGCCGACCATGACGGATCGTCCAGAGAGGAGCCGGTGGGCGGATTGAATTCGACGGTTTGAATCTGCTCCGGGTCAACGGACTTGATACCCGTGGCGACGGCTCTCACGAGCGCGTCGTCTTTCTCGTTTTTCCACCCAGCGAAATCGTTGCCATTCAACCAGGCGACGTTTGAGTATTTCTTGTAGCGATTCCCGAGGTATTGACCATAGGCAGAAGCGGCTGCCATACCGTTTCTGCGCAGCACGGGCAACCAGCCCGCGGTCTCGACGGGATCGATGAAGACCAGGATGCCGTGCTTTGCCGCAGACTCAACGATATGGTCAAGGCGGGCAAAGTAGGGTTCGTTGGGAGAGGAGAGATCGTAATGGGTGTAGTCTGTGCCGCCGGGAAACAGTTTTGTGAACGGTCGAATTCCGTCGGGAGTCTCCGCATGCACATTGGTCGGATAGTCGCGGCCGGCGCAGGCCACATCGATCCAACCCATGGTGTTAAAGCCGTGCGCCTGGCGGTCGGCGAAATAATCGTCGGCCTCTTTTTCGTTCATTCGTGAGATCAAGCCCTGCGGGGTATCGCCCACGATCAGGAACGGGACGTTGTTCTGGTCGACCAGGTAGCGGCCATTACTACTGACCTTCACTGGATAAGCTGGCGGCTGGGCCTGAGAGACTTTGGGTGACTCTACTGGCGCCTGGGGTTTTGGCGATTCACAAGAGGTCAGCCAGGGAAACGTCACGAGCATTGCGGACAGCAGTACCTTGGGATTCATTTTGATCTCGACGCGCATCCCCGAGTATCCGACTTTGAAGAGCGGATACCAGGGGATGCGCCGTGGTTTTAAAATTCTACGCGGAACGTTGCCTGCCCCTGGCGATTACTGATCTGTGAGCTCAGGTTGGTGATTTGCCCAAATGTGGAATCGAGGGAATTGTTGTCAGGCTTTTGTAACTGCGTGCGATTGAAAGCATTGAAGTAGTCAACGCGCAAGCTGGCGGCGACGCGCTCGGTGATGTGGAACGTCTTGATGGCGTCGAAGTTTTCGACACGCAACGGCGGACTGCGCAGGGCCGGATAAGCGCGCACGGAGTTGCCAACCTCCCAGGGCCCGGTATTTACGAAGGCATTGGTCGGGTACTGCACTGGCTGAACCGCCGTTTTGCCGGTAAAGAAGGATTTTGATTGCCCGTAGTTAAAAGTTTTGAGTTTGACGCTCGGGTCAATGTCTGGCCGGTCAAAACCGTTCACGAGCAGAGGGTTGTAGCCGTTGCTGGCTCCCATGGGGTTTCCCCCGGAGTAAGTAGCAATTCCACTCACCTGCCAGCCACCCAACAGTTGAGCGACGACACCTCTGGAATTCAAATACTTTTGGCCCAGGCCAATCGGCAATTGATAGGTAGCGACAAAGCTCGTGGCATATGCCTGGTCGATGTAGGAACGTACAAATTCAGGCTTTGGGTTGTAGGCGTTCAAACCGTTTGGAGAGTATGGTGCCGATCCAATGGCGGTGTTGGCAGTATTTGCACCCAGCGTGACGCTGGTGAGATAACTCAGACCATTGGAGAATCGCTTCTCTGCCTGGATCTGCACCGCGTTGTAAAAGGAGGTACCGTCACTCTCGAATACAGGAAAGTATCCCCCAAACTGGGGGAACGGAGTCAGCGCTTGCTCCACTGTCGCCGACCCTCCGAAATCGTGCACGAAGTTTGGATAGGGAACCTTGATGCCGGCGGCTACGGCATCGGGAGACGTGACTAGTTCGCCAAGGATACTTCCGTACTGCAAGACAGAAGGATTGGGCTGATTGGACAACTCCAACGTAGCGGGCAGATGAACCGCGCGGTTGCCTACGTAGGCCGCCGTGAGGAACATGTTCCAGGGGAGTTCACGTTGGACACCGAAACTCCACGCTACGTCGGACGGAGCCACGCCAACCTTTACGGTGTTGGGAAGAAGCGGCGGTCTTTGCCGGTCCTTGTAAGGGAAATTGAAGATGACGCCGGCGTTCCCGATGGAGGGGCTGAAGGGAGTTTCCTGCGGCAAAGGCAGCGGACTGGCGTCCCAGCTTCCGTAGCCGGGGACATTGCTGCCGGTGGAAGCACGCAGATATTGGCCGGCCAATAAGCTGGCCATGAAAGATGCGCTTTGGGAAGTGCCGTATTCGTAGGCGCCGCCATCCAGAGTGGTGTAGTAGAAACCGGAGCGGAGCACGGTCTTGGAGTTCAGCTGATAGGCAAAGCCCAGCCTGGGCTGCCAGTTTTTCCAGCTGATCGCGGCGCGGTTGATCCCCGCACAGCCGGCGCAACTGCCAAACTTAGTGGCAGCACCGGGGAGGTTGCCGGCGGCCGCATTGGGCTCGGAAGTATTCACAAAGATGATGTTGTTATTGTTTTCTGTGAACGGCACCAGGATGTCATAGCGAAGACCGACGTTAATGGTCAGGCGATTGTTGAACTTGATATCGTCCTGAAAGTAGTAAGCGAAGGCCTTGTTACGCATGTAGAGCTCATCGGATAAGACGCGAATACTGGCATCGGCCTGGCCCAGCAGGAAGCTGGCGAAAGAGCTGCCGTAAGCGCCGAAATTCGGATCATTGGAATCCGGCGTGGACGTGGTCCGCTGACTGAAATTGAAAGTGCCGGCGCAGAAGTCGCAGTTAACAATATCCTGGTAGGTACGCCGGACCTGGCCCCCAATATTGAACGTGTGCCGTCCCTTGGTCCAAAGCCAGTTGTTGACGAAGACCAAGCCCAGCCGGCGATTCTTTGCTACGGTCAGTCCGCCTGCGCAACATTCGAGAAAAGAACCCCCGTTGACTCCCCAGTTGGTGGGGGAATTTTGACCATCGAAAGTGACCAGCGGAAAGGTGTTGCTGCCCGCGACTGCGCCGAAGCTGACGTTTTTGTTGGCGTTGTCCTGATCGGTGATGTAGCCGATCCAGTCCGCCCCTGCGGTCACCACCAGGTTCTGGCTGACGGTTCTGACGTAGTTGAGCAGAAAGCCGCTCCCCAACTGTACGTTGCTGATTCCGTCTTGCAGTGGGTTGTTGAAAGGAACGATTGGAGCCCCGGTAAAGTTTGGTTCGGTCACGCGGTCACGCCATTGGCTGAAATGGATATTCTGACGCTCGCTGATGTTGTGGTCGACGGTGTAGGCCCAGAGAAATTGGTTAATCGCGACAGAGGGAATGGCCGGAGATTTGTTACTTTGCAGGCCGAAATTGATGCCGGTACGGTCGGGGTCCGGAATCGAAGGCAGCACAGAATTGGCGAGCGCACTAAAGCGCGACTTAGGGATGATGTTTCCGGGAAATGGCTGGCCAGTCTGGGGATCGTAGATAGGGATTTGCGTTCCGGTCGAATCCACGAAACTGCTGAAATCACCGTTCTTCATCGCGGCCGTCGGTACAGTTCCGATGCTGTTCTGCGCCTGATTCTGCTTAAACCAGTCGGCACTGTAGTGGGCAAAGGTGCGATTCTTTCCGTTGTAGAGCTTGGGGATGATCACGGGGCCACCAACCGTGAAGCCGTAGTTATGCTGCTGGTCCACCGGCGGAGCCGGCTTGCCGTCGGCGCTGAAGTGGGTGGGGAAAAATCCACTGGAGTCGAATAACTGGTTACGCAGAATCTCGAATGCGTCTCCATGCAGATCATTGGTGCCGGAGGCCATGTTGTAGGTGACAGCTCCCTGCCCCAGCCCATACCGGGCGTCGAAGGTGGAGCTGTTGACGCGAAATTCGCTGATGGCTTCGTACGGCGGATTGATGTAGGTCTGGTTGCCTGCGTAATCCACAAAGGCTACCGGCACACCGTTGAACTGGACTTCGTTTTCGAAGGTGACTCCACCATTGATGTTGTGTGAGGTCGAGGATCCCTGCACGCCAGGGGCGAGAAACATGAAGGAGTCGATCTGACGGGCGAGGCCGTTGATCTCAATAGGGGCGTTTTTGACTAGCTCCGGTTCGAGCGTCGTACCAAGCGTGGGCGACGTGGTGTTTAAGAGCACGTCTCCCTCTTTCACCTGCACCGTCTCGGTAGTGGCTCCGGGTGACATCTGGAAACTGACGGTCGACATTTTGGCGACTTCGACAGTTAGATTTGTCGCGACGGTCTTGAAGGCCGCCGCCTCCACCGTCACCGAATATTTTCCCGGGTTCAGGCCGACGAGTGTAAACGTACCGGCGGACGAGGTTGTCGCCTTAGCAGTTACACCTGTTGCGTCATTGGAAACAGTTATTTGTGCATTCGGGATGACAGCTCCGCTCGAATCCGTAACCGTTCCGCTGATGCCGTTTTCCACCTGGGCCTGTAAGCGAGAAGCGCTTGATAAGAACATGCATAGAGAAAGAAAGACGGCGGAGGGCAAACTTAGGCGGCATATCCTGAAAAGGTCCGATTTTCGTGTCACGCTATCACCTCCTGAATTTGGCCGGACGGCCCCATCAGCGCCGCGGTGTACAGCACGCGGTCACGATCCGTCGTGTAAGACATCCTCAGTTCCAGATAGAACTAAAAAATGCAGAGTCCTCTTGCCTGGTCGATCTGCTACGGCAGCTCGCCGCTCACAGAGTTGTAGGAACACAGAAATTGCGGAATGAGTTCAGGTTCTCGAGCTCGGCCAGACTACGGAGTTGTTGTTAATGTTGAGCCGGAGCGCGGGGTGGGTATAGTGAATTTCCACGATTCTTTCTTGCAAGCCTATTGCGTGGCTTGCAACAGTAAGCTCCAGCATCCCTTAGGAAGACCTGGAGGACCCCCTCACAAACATCTCCAGGGAAGCTTGGATCCTAATGACACAAGAGGGAGAGCCGGGTTTCCATGATCGATCGGTTGCAGTGATCCCAGGTCTCAAAGGCGAGACCTGGGGCACCCATCGATTCTTACCTACGGCGTTGGGTCATTAGCAGAGGTGGGTTTGCCGGATGATTTGCTTGTCGTGGAGGGCGGCCAGTTGACGGTTGATGTCTGCGGTGCGCGGCTGCGGCGCTCCGGCTAACGAGTGCTTTGCCGGCCAGACGGGTGGCGTGGAGGTGAGCTGCGACCGGCCGTTGCCGGAAACATTTTTCGCTCGGAAGCGCCTACGGTAGGCGGCCGGCGTCATGCCGACCAGTCTGCGGAAGACGGTACCGAAATAGCTCTGATCGCAGAAGCCCATTTCCTGGCTGATGGTGGCCATGGGTTCATCGGTGTTCACCAGCATTACCTGGGAGCGCTCAACGCGGTAGTGGTTGAGATACTTCATGAACGACAAGCCGGTTACGCGCTTGAAGAAGCTCATGAAGTGCGATTCGCTCATGCCGCATATGCGCGAGGCTTCCCTCACCTGGATCGCACTCCCACAGTTCTCACCCAGAAACCGGAACAGAGGCAGCAACCGATCAAGATCCCGCTGTTGCCGTTGGAAGGTTTCTACCGTGCCGGCGTAGGAGGCATAACGGTTCACCAGCAACATCAGAATCATCTTCAGGTAGGTCTTGACCGCCAGCCTGCCGCGCGGCGACAAGGGCGGCAGCTCCGAGCGAATGCGCAGCATCAGTTCCAGCACCTGGCTGGGAATGCCTGTTTCCGCCGGGACAATGTGAGGAAAGTCGGAATCCTGCAGGAGAAAAGGTGTGAGGTATTCGGCGCTGTCGCTTCCCCCCTCACAGCGAATGATGTCTGGCTCAAAGAAAAGCGCAGCGATGGTCAGCGGAGTGGAAGACTGACATTCCACGCGGTGGTACAGCGTGCTGCCCACGATAGCGAGATCGCCTTCCCGGAAAGGAAGGAGGCGATCCTGAATATGACAGTTGGCGGAGCCCGAACAGAGAAACAGAATCTCGAAATATCCGTGGCGGTTCATCCTCACGCTGTGCCGGCCATCTTCGGTGAGGAACAAGACGTCTACCGGACAAGAGACGTCGAACGGCCACACGTGAACGCCTTCCGCGTTGATTTGCGGTTCGATGACGCTGAAGTGATCTTTGCAGGAACGTTTGGGAACATGGACGCGGCCGGTTCTCAATTGCCCCCGCGAAACCGGTTCGTACTTTTCGATCTTAGCGTTCGATGCGGACGACCTCTTCAACTTCGCCATGGCGCACTCCAGTCCATCAAAAGATACGAGCCTGCATGCATGTCGGTGTTGCCGGGACGTACACCTGATATACCACAGGGATCCCGTTTCCACCCGGTAGAAATAGCGCCCCTCAGGGCAGAATCTCCTGGTACAGCTTGACCGCGAAATCCTCTACCAATGGTGGCCTCACATCGTCGAAAAAATGTTTGATGTAGGGCATGGCGCAGTGTTCATCGAACGCCTTCTGGTCTTTCCATTTCTCCACGAAGGTGATCCAACGATCGTCATCCACGCGCTGGTTCAGCTCGTAGCGGATACAACCGGGTTCGGCTGTGGTGGCTTTGATGAGTGAATGGAGCGCTGCGATCAGAGCGTCGGTCTTGCCTTCCAAAGCGCGAAACTCTGCGACGCAGACTACTTGGACGGTATTTTTCTGGGTCATAATTACCTGCCTGCTGCTACGGATTTGTGGCTGAGATATAAGTCAAAAGCCTTGTCGGGAGTTTCGTCTCCGTGGACGACGGCACGCACAGCCTGAATCATGGCTTGAGGAGCGTCGCACTGGAAGATATTACGGCCCATGTCGACTCCCGCTGCCCCTTCATTGACGGCCTGGTAGGCCATCTTCAGAGCGTCGAGCTCGGGCAGCTTTTTTCCACCCGCGATCACCAAGGGTACGGGGCAACCGGCGGCGACCCGCGAGAAGCCTTTCTCGCAGTAGTAAGTCTTGACGAAATGCGCGCCCATTTCCGCACAGATGCGGGTTGCCAGGCCGAGGTACTTGGCATCGCGGGCCAGCTCTTTGCCCACACCGGTGACTGCCATGGTGGGAACGCCGTAGCGATTTCCGGCGTCGACTACTTTGCACAGGTTGCCGATGGACTGATGCTCATGCACCCCGCCAATGTAGACCTGGACGGCCATGGCCGAGGCATTCAGGCGCAGGGCATCATCGATATCAACCGCGACCAACTCATTCGAGAGCTCTTTCAAAATGCTCTGGCCTCCGCTCGAGCGCAATACTACCGGGCGCGCGATCTCCGCGGGGATGGTGCTGCGTAAGGCGCCCCGGGTCACCATGAGCGCGTCGGCGTAAGCAATCAGGGGCACGATGGTGATATCGATCCGTTCCAGGCCGGTGGTGGGGCCCTGAAAGTAACCGTGATCGATCGCCAGCATAACGGTTCTTGCATCGTCAGGATCGAAGATGCGCGCCAGGCGATTTTTCATTCCCCAATCGAGCGCGTTGCTCCCCTTGATTCTGCTGGGGGCACTTCGTTGGGCTACCTCGAGATAGTAGTTCTTGCCGTCTTCAAAATTGTCCAGATCCGCCATCGCTGACTCCTTCCTTGAATCCCTTAAAGATGAGGGCGATCGAAGTCGCGCCTGCATCCGGATAACCCCGCGTCCGCTCTCCCAAGGATCTGGCCCGGCCGAAGCGGGCGACCAACTCCGTGGTCGACTCTGCGCCTTTCTGCGCCGCCCGAGATGCTTCTTCCAAAGCTTCCGGTATGGTTTTTCCGGCCCCCGCAGCCGCCGTTGCCGCGGCCACGGCTGGAGTCAAAGCATCCATCATCGTTTTATCTCCGGGCCGAGCCTTGGTCTGCCGCGAGACAGCACGCAGACCGGCTTCCAGCGAGCGGGCAAGATCCTTGCAATCCATGGCATCCTTCGCCAGGTCCACATCTCCCAGGCCGGCTAAGAAGGTTCCCAGCAAACTACTGGAGGCGCCTCCGTCCACACTCAACACCCGCCACCCTGCAGCCTTTAGCATGCCGGTAAGACTTTCCGTGGCTGCTGGTTCCATCTCAGACTCCATCTGCTCGGCGGCGCGCAGCATGGTGGTTCCGTGGTCTCCGTCGCCGCCGACCGAGTCTAATTCAGTCAAGCGCACATGTTCATCGCGGAGTTGAGCGGCTGCCCGGGCGAACATTTTTGTCCACTCCGCCTTGCCAATCGCCGCGCTCATTGCTTCACGAAAAAGGGAGCGTCCGCCGGTGCATCCCATAGCTCGATCAGTTCCTGATCCATGCGCGCAATCAGCAATTGGAACCCGGCCTGTTCCTGGGTGGTAATGAACTCGCCAACCGCGCTGCGCACCAGTTTGATTTTCTTCTCCGCCAATATCTGGGCCACGCGGCGGAATACGATCAGCAACTCCATCAGGGTGGTTGCCCCGGCTCCGTTGACCAGCACGAGGATTTCTTCGCCGCTCTTGACGGCGAGATCTTCGAGCAGCATGTTCAGCATGATGCCGGCCGTTTCATCCGCGGACTTGAGTGGCATGCGGCCGGTGCCCGCTTCGCCGTGTTGGCCCATGCCGATTTCCATCTCGTCGTCGCCCAGGTGAAAGATGGGCTGCCCGGTCGAAGGATGGGTTGCTGTGTTCACGGCTACGGCTAACGAGCGCATGTTGCCTTCCATGCGGGTGGCAATCTCCAGGCAGGCATCGAAGGAAGCGCCTCGTTCGGCTGCTGCGCCGGCGACCTTATACACCGGAAAGAAGCCCACCAGTCCGCGGCGATCATCGGGGTTTGGGCCGCCAGAAATATCCTCGTGGGTCAGAACCATTTTGACTTTGCAACCTTCGCGGAGAGCCATCTCCATAGCGATGTTGCCGGATAACACATCGCCGGCGTGATTCAACACGATCAATAACGCGCTTTCACCGTTGGCACAGGCAAGCCGGACAGCCTCCAGGCAACGCGGTGCTCCGGGCGCAGCAAAAACGTCGCCGGCGACGCTGTAATCGAGCATCCCTTTGCCGACAAAGCCGCTCAAGCCGGGCTCGTGTCCGCTTCCGCCCAACGTCACCAGCCGTACCTTGCCTGCCTCCTTGGGCACGGCTCGCGCCACAAGGTTGCGGCTGCTCAACTGGACCTTCTCAGGAAAGGCGAGGACCATGCCTTCGAGCAGTTCTGCAACCAGGTTCTTCGGATCGTTGATAAATTTTTTCATTCGCATAGAAGCTCTATTCATAAAGAGAAGGATCTGACATCACGATCGGGCGCCGGAACCAGCCGGTGTGGGTGGCCAGGACAAAGAAGCCAACCACCAGCCATAGGGAGCCCGCTATTTTGGCTGGGTTCCCCAATCCTACCCAGATCACCGTACAGAAGAGGAAGCCAAGTGCCGGCACTGCGAAATCAAGCACGAGGTTTCTATTTCGCGCGCCGGCCCGCTGGAACCAGAACTTCCAGATGACGGCGAGGTTGACTCCCATGAAGCCTAGAAATGCGCCGAAGTTGAGAAGTTCCGCGGCCAACTCGTAGCTGATCACCTGGGCCCCGATAAAGCCCAAAACACCCAGCAGGATGATGTTGATGTGCGGGGTATTGCGGATAGGATGGAGCCGCGCAAAATAGCGCGCCGGGATGACATTCTCCCGGCCCATGCCGAAGAGCAATCTTGCCGCGCCTACCTGCGAGGTGAGTCCCGCGCCTACGTTGGCCACCACCAACAAGAGAGCCGTCGCTTTCAACAACGCCACGCCCCCGACACGGCCGGTCACATCAATGAACGCAGTGTCGATGTTGGTGAAGGTGCTGTAATTGGGCCACGCGAGGTGGGCGAGATAGACCAGCAGGCCGCCGAACACCCCGGTAAACAAACACGTGGAAACAGCAGCCAGCAGGACATTTCTACGCGGATTCTTTACGTCCTCGGCCATGGTTGTAACTGCATCGAAGCCCAGATAGGTGAGCGCCGCAAACGAGGTCGCCGAAGCAATCGCGCGCACGTGAAAAGTACCAGGACGATAGAACGGCTGGATGGAGAACAACCCCGGCACTCCATTGCGGACGGCGATGTAGCGGATGGCAAGCACGATAAAGCTCAAGAGCACGATGCCCATAAAAACCAGCAGTGCCTGGTTGGCAAGAGCGGTCGATCGAATACCACGCAGGTTCAGGATGGTGATGCCGCCGGAGAAGAACACTGCACCCACCACGAAGGGCAACCCGGGCAGTGCGCGCTGCAGGGAAAGCGTTCCGTAGAGGGTACAGAAGAGCGGGATCAACATGTAGTCAAGCAGCATGGCCCATCCGGCTACGAACCCGAAATAGGGATGTATGCCACGGCTCACGTAGGTATAGGCGGAGCCGGCCGAGGGATAGAGAGCCGCCATGCGGCCGTAGCTGATGGCGGTTAGCACCATGGCCACCATGGCGGCGAGAATCGTAACCACCACGTATCCGCCCGACTTGACCTCGGCCAGTCCATAGACGGTGGCCGGGGCGCTCGGAGTGACGGCTACGATTCCGTAGAAAATCAAATCCCAGAGTGTTAACACCCTGCGCAGCCGCGGGACCTCGGTTATGGGTGCGGTCACTGGGCCAACCTCTCAGGCTTTTGCACTTGTCTGCTTCCGTCCCACAGGGCAAGACCGTCGCGGCTTACGGGAAACACCTCCACTTGTCCGTGTTGAAACTCGGTCACGTGGATCTGGTGTTTCCCCGGCAGCGCGAAAGCAACGTTGGTGGGTAGCAGGCCGCTGGTCGGAATCCGATCGACGACTTCACCGTTTAAGCCCAGCACGGTTACATCCTGTTGGCCAAAGACGGCAACATACAACAAGCCAGAATCGTCAAAGGCCATGCCGTCCGGTCCCTTCCACCCTGGCGGGGCGTCCGGCTTGATCACGTTTCCAAACAGGGTGCGCGGCCCGACCTCACCATCCTGCCATGCATAGCGGTATATATTGCCGGTGACCGTCTCGTTCAAATACAACATCCCGTCCTGACCAAAGGCGATTCCGTTGGTGAATAGAATTCCCTGGTCCAGCTTGGTGACCACACCACTCTGCGGGTCGACTCGATACAGGCGGCCGTCATAGCGCACGTCCATGTAGTCGGCGCGAATCTGGTTGTTGGGAGCGAACTTATCGATCTCGACGCCTGAGTCTGTGAGATAGATAGCTCCATCGGGACCAAAGCAGAGATCGTTGGGAAACAGAAACGGTTCTCCATCGCATCCGCTCGCGACCACATCGCATTTTCCATCCATGGTCAGGCGCAGCAGGGATGGAACCTTGGATTCGGCGACCCAGATCACTCCGCCGGCATCGACCGCCAGGCCGTTCGGGCGCCCGGTCTGCTTGATCACGGACTTTGTAAGGCCGTCTGCGCTTAGATGGGTCACGCAGCCTCGATGAGCAGCGGCTTCTACCACCAGCCACGTGCCGTCGGGCAAGGCCACCGGTCCTTCCGGGGCGCCGAGATCACCGGTAAAAATCATAGAATTCCTCCAAGCGACTATACCTCTGCCGTTTGTCCACCATCGACGTACAACACGGAGCCGGTCATGAACGAGGCATCCTCTGAGGCCAGGAACAAGGCGGCGCTGGCGATTTCCTCGGGCAGCCCGAGACGTCCCATGGGAAATGTCCGGGCAAAGGCATCCAGTTGTTCGGGAGTCATGGCATTGCGCAACATGGGCGTGTCCGTGGGGCCGGGACAGATAACGTTGACGCGGATTCCCTGCTTCGCATGGTCGATGGCCATGGCGCGGCTCATCATGTGGACGCCGCCCTTGGAAGTCACATAAGCGACGGCACGGGCGCAGGCATCGTGGGCCCCGGTGGTCGACGCGACGTTGATGATCGACCCGCAGCCACGCTCAATCATGTGCGGTAAAACCGCCCGGCAACAGAGAAACGTCCCGGTAAGATTGATCGCGAGCATGCGATTCCAGGCTTCTTCGGCTGTTTCCACGACGGTACCGTAGAAGAGGATAGCCGCACCGTTGAATAAAACGTCGAGCCGGCCCTGCTGGCTGAGGATGGTCTCCACCATGCGGTTCACCTGGTCCGCCTGGGAAACATCAACCTGTAAGAAGCCAGCCGACCCGCCGGCGTCCTGGATAAGTTTCACCGTCTCGAGGCCGCCGGGCGCGCTGCTATCCGCAGCAAAGACGTAGGCGCCTTCGCGGGCAAATCGCTGCGCGGTAGCACGCGCGATCCCTGACGCGGCGCCTGTCACCAGCGCGACTCGACCCTCAAGCTTCGTAGGAAAACCTCCGGCCTGCCACCCAGCCCCTCAATCTCGTGGACGCGAGTGCCTTCATAGTCCCCTGAAGTTAGAGGCGTGGCTATAAGAAAACTACGAATGAATCTTGTAAAACGATGGTTGAAGGCCGGGCTTGCGGCCGATCATGCTGCTGCAACAAAAAGTTTGCTCGAATATCAGAGACGCGGAGAATCGATCTCGAATAATCTGCTTCTGCAACGGGCGCTGGGCAGGACTTAGAGATAGGACGCATGAGACTTTCAGGAAAAGTAGCGGTCGTTACCGGAGCTGCCGTCGGTTTGGGGCGTGCAGTCGCCGGCCGCTATGCGCGCGAAGGTGCGGCCGTAGTAGTCGCGGATACGAACGTTGCCGAGGGAACGGCTGCAGCGGAGCAGATCCGCAAAGAGGGCGGGCGTGGCATCTTTGTCACCACGGACGTGGGAAAAGAGTGCGACGTGAGCAGGCTTTTTGAAGCAGCGCATGCCGAATTCGGACGAGTGGATGTGCTCTACAACAATGCGGCGGTGCTCTTGTACGGCCTTGATGTTCGGGCCCACGAGCTCAGCCTGGAAGTGTGGGACCAGGTGATGCGGGTGAATCTTCAGGGAGCCTTTTTGTGCTCCAAGCACGCGATCCCCTTGATGCTCAAGCAGGGCGGCGGATCTATCATTAACGTGGGTTCACCCACTGGTTTGACCGGCTGTGCGCCCGATCTCACTGCATACAGCACCAGCAAAGCGGGAATTTTCGGGCTGACACGCGTCATGGCAGCGGCCTACGCCCGGGACGGGATTCGCGTGAACTCGTTGATCCCCGGCACCATGGATACGCCGATGAACGAGTATTTGCTGAACAACGAGGAAACCCGTGAGCAGTACCGGAAAGCAGTCCCGATGGAGCGCCTGGGAACGCCACGCGATGTGGAGGGGCTGGCACTTTTTCTGGCATCGGATGACGCCTCCTACTGCACCGGGGGGCTTTATACGTGCGACGGAGGACTGACCGCTGTTTGAGAACTCGAGAGAGGCGTATGTTGCGTTTTCACTTCAGTTTCTTGTTCGTCCCCTTTCTGCTTCTATGGTTCGGGCAGTGCGCCCAGCCTCAATCCCTGCCACCGATCGATGGACCCCTGACAGCTTCCCGGAACCCTAACTATTTCCAGGACTCCAGGGGAAGCCCTCTCATCCTGAGCGGGTCGCAGACTTGGAACACCCTTCAGGATTGGGGTAGCGGAGGATCTCCACAGGTTTTGGATTTCCCTGGCTTCATCCGTTTTCTGACCGGGCATGGGCACAATTTCACTTTGCTGTGGCGGGTGGAGATGCCAAAATTCTGCTCTCTTCCGGTCACCCAGAGCACGCCACCTGACTTCGCGGTTAGTCCGCAGCCATGGCTGAGGACAGGGCCCGGAAAAGCTACCGACGGTGGACTGAAATTCGACCTTACGAGGTTCGATCCAAGCTATTTCGAGCGTTTGCGGGCGAGGACGGAAGCCCTTAACAAGGCTGGGATTTACGCCGGAATCTACCTGTTCACCGGTGAGTTTCTCAACCTGTTCCGCTGCGCAAGCGATGGCTACCCTTTCACCGGCGCCAACAATATCAATGGTATCGACGATGGTTACACGCAGGGCCCGAAGGGAACGAATTCCATCACTATGACTGCAGCGAACGCCATCACGCGCTTTCAGGATGCATATGTGGAAAGAGTGATCGACACGCTGAATGATTTGCCCAACGTGCTGTGGATCGTGTCAGAGGAAGCTCCCGACAATTCCACGTGGTGGAACAGCCACCAGATTTCGCACGTAAAAATGTACGAGTCGCGGAAGCGGTTTCAACACCCTATCGGGTATGCCGGCCTAATCCCCAACACGAAAGAGGCCGATCGGGTCATTTACAACTCCGACGCGGACTGGGTGGCGCCGGGCGTCAGGATTTCGCCAGCCAGATCCTGCGGAGACGGACATCCGGCCTGCAAGGTGGACATCAACGACAGCGATCATTCTTACTGGGAGATGTGGAAGGAGACACCACAACAAAATCGCAATTATGCATGGGAAAACTTCACGTCTGGCAACCAGGTGCTCTTCATGGATCCGTACCTGGTGGATTATCCCCGGCAAAACCGCAACCTGTGTGGTTCACCCACTCATGGAATCTGCACCAGCCCGGACGAGCGCTGGGAAAACTTCAGAAATAACCTGGGGTACATCTTGAAGTATTCCCGCAAGCTGAACCTTGCCCAGGTCACTCCTCATAGCTCGCTCAGCTCCACCGGAGATTGCCTCGCGCAAACGCCTGCTGTGGGGGCGGAGTACCTGGTGTACGCGCCCTCCGGCGGCTCTTTCACGGTGGACCTCACGGCTATGTCGAGCGAGAGGAAGTTAGTCGTAGAGTGGTTCAATCCATCCACAGGCGCCACGATCGTCAAAGATCCGATTCCCTCGGGATCGACACAACGGTTCACGCCGCCGTTTGGTGGGGACGCGGTGCTTTACCTGGTGGACACCGCGGGACACGCAGACTAGAAAGCGAGCATTCCGTTGCTGAAATCGCAGATACGAACGCCGGCGCTCCTGATCGACCTGCCGGGCATGGAATCGAATCTCAAGAAAATGGCGGCTTTCTTTGCCGATGGGCCGACGCGGTTGCGCCCGCACTATAAGAATCACAAATGTGTGGCTCTTGCGCGGCGGCAATTGGCTCACGGCGCCATTGGAATCACCTGCGCCACGCTGGGCGAGGCGGAAGCACTCGCCGCGAACGGCATCGTGAGCATCCTGGTGGCCAACGAGATCGCGGACGCGGTCGCCATCGAACGCTTCGTCCAAGTTTCGCGAGCAACCGACATTATGGTTGGAGTCGATAGTGAGCGGGCCATCGTGGCACTCGCCGCTGCCTCGGCCCGAGCGAAAGTACAACTGAGCGTCGTGGTTGATGTCAACACGGGTTTGGACCGGTGTGGTGTGTCTCCGGGGGAAGCGGGCCTCGCGCTGGCCCAGGTCGCGGTGGCGCAAGGGTTACGCTTTCGCGGCGTGATCGGCTATGAAGGGCATTGCGTCCGGCTGCCTCCGGGACCGGACAAGATCCAGGCTACGCAGCAGGCTATGGATAAGTTGGTCGAAACCGCCGGCCTTATCCGGTCGCGCGGTATCGCGGTAGAAATTGTCAGCGCCGGTGGCACGGGAACCTATTCCATCTCGGGCAGGGTGCCCGGTGTGACCGAGATTCAGGGTGGTTCGTACCTGTTGATGGATACCGACTACCAGACCGTTTGCAAGGATTTCGATCCGGCGCTCAGTGTTCTGGGGACGGTGATCAGCAGAACCGGCAACGAGCGGCTGATTCTCAACATTGGTCTGAAAGAGATAAGCGGCGAGCGCGGACTGCCGGTTTTGAAAAACGCTAACGGCGCTCGATTGCGTAAGTTGAATGCTGAGCATGCCATCGTCGACATCATCGACCCCAATTTTCCCGCGCAGGTAGGGGACCAGTTGGAGATTTGGGCGCATTACAGCGATGCTACCGTCAACCTGCATCGCCAGATGTTCGGCATGCGCGACGGACGAGTGGAAGAGACATTTGTCGTGGAAGGTTGATGGGAATGATCGGGAAACTTGCAAATGCAGTTTTGAAAGTGCCTTCCCTCCAGCAACAGCTCTTTCCGGGCGCGATTATGATTTATTGAGGGGTATGTCCATCCTTCCACGATGGGTCCGCGGAACTGCAGATCTCTCGCCTGCGCTCGGGATGACAAAAAGGAGAGGGTTGTTGCAGGGAAAGAGCTGTTGCTGGAGGAAAGACTCTTTCAATCCTAACTTGGACAGATTTGGCGGACCTACCTTTCTCCATCCTCGGAAGTGAGCTTTGCCGCAGCCTCTGAAGTCGTGCCCGTATACGCCTGAGGATCGCGGTCACTGGTTGCTTGATTGAATGGCGTGTTGTACCAGCTCGCGGCCGCTGTGCAGAGATAGTTTGTCTTTGATGTGTGCCTGGTAGGTTTCAACGGTTTTTACGCTGAGGTGCAGTTTCTCGGCTATCTGACGCGTGGTTCGGCCTTCGCCGATCAGGCGGAACACTTCGAGCTCGCGATCGGAGAGGGTGGAGAGGCGGGAACGCATTTCTGCGGGAGCTCCGCTGATGTATTGATGAAGCAGCTTGTTAGCCATGCTGTCACTTAGATAGAGGTCTCCGCTGAGAATGCGCCGCAGAGCGATCAGCACTTTCTCCGTAGCCTCCTGCTTCATGATGTAGCCGTTGGCACGGGCCCGCAGAGCGCGCTCTGCGTAGATCGACTCGTCATGCATGGAGAGGATTAAGACGGGAAGATTCGGACAGAGCAGTCGCAGGTTCTTCAACAGCTCCAGTCCGTCCGGACCATTCAAGGAGATGTCAGCGATCAGGACGTCGGGCTTTTTTAGTGTGATTTCACTCATGGCGGTCTGCGCGTCTTCTGCTTCTCCGCACACCACAAGATCCCGCTCCCGGTTTACCAAGAGCGCTAGTCCCTGGCGCAGGAGCGGATGATCATCGACGATGAAGACGGTTTTCTTCCTGGCACGCGTGGCAGTTTGCGCCTTGGTAGTTTCTGTTACGGGCGTGCTATCCACTGTCTCTTACCGGAAATGTGCAAGTAACAATCGTTCCTTGCGCGGTGTGCCGCCGCGCTTCCAGGGTCCCACCGATCATGCGGGCACGGTAATTCATGATGCGCAAACCCATACCTTGCGTGTTCGCGGGATTGTCCGCGATCCCCTTTCCGTCATCCTTGATCAGCAATGTGCCCCGGCCGTGGCCGGCCGACAACTGAATCACGACATTGCGTGGGGCGCCATGCTTGATCGCATTGTTCAGTGCTTCCCGAGCGATGTGATAAAGATGTGTGGCCATAGCGTCATCGTGAATCAAAACCGGAGTGTCGCACTGAAAGCGGCATGATACTCCAAACATATCTTCGACTTCAGCGGCGCATAGCTGCAAGGCGGACATCAGGCCCTGCGAATCAGCAACTACGGGAAGAAGACCCCTGGCCAATTCGCGCGTCTTATGAATTGCTTCATTGACCAGGTTCACGATTTTGGCGGCATCCTGGCTTTCTGACCTTTTTTGCTCAGCTAGTTTTGCTTCATGCACCTTGGCCATGAAGGCGATCCCGGTCAGGTGCTGGCCGAGACCATCATGCAGATCCTGTCCAATGCGCCGCTGCTCCCTGGCGCTTATCTCGAGGATTGCCTTCTCCAGGTTTTTTCTTTCGGTGATATCGATACCGGTCGCGATGATGTAACCGGCCGTCTCTCCATTGCCGGGAAGTAGCGTACTCGACCAGGCAATCAGCCGCTGGTCCCCATGCCGGGTTACCCAACAGTTCTGATAGTCCTGCGGAAGAAGTTCCGTCCGCAAAAGCTCAAAATTGGCTTTGCAACGGTCTATCTCTGCGGGAAGAAGAAACAGGTCCCAGATGCATTTGCCCTGAACCTCCTCCTTTGCGTAACCGGTTGTCAGCTCACAGGCCGGGTTGAAGCGCAGGATACGTCCCTCGTTGTCGAGGACTACGACCAGTGCTCCGACAGTGTCGAGGATGGCGGAGACAAAGTTGCGTTCCTCCTGCAACTCCTCTTCGATGCGCTTCATATCCGAGATGTCGAAGGCCACGCCATGGACACACCAAGGGTGGCCGTCCTGGCGGCGCATCATCCTGGCATCGCAATGAAACCAGATAACTCGCCCATCGCGCGCCATGACCCGATAGGCGGAGCGCAGCGGCTTCCCCGAGAGAAACATCTCAGCAGCTTCCAGGCTCCAGCGCTGCTTGTCATCAGGGTGAATGTGCTGGTACCAGCCGACCGGATCTTCCAGCCACTCTTCGCGCGAATATCCCAGTGCGGCTTCGATCTGGGGGCTCACATAGGCCTCGCTGATGCCGCGGTCCAGATGAGCCATGAAGACCACTGCTGGTATCTGTTCCAAGAGGGCGCGGTACTTGTCCTCGAGGTTAGGCGCGGGCGCAGGCGAGGTTGGTTCCTGCAGATGATCTGTGAAGTGATCGAGGGCCGGGTTCACGGCTGAGTCGGCATAGACTCGGGCAAGATCGAGAAGGACAGCTTCCGCCTCGGCGATCTCCGGCAGACCTGCATGAGCATCAGCGAACTGAGTTTTGCTGCTTTTCGGTTTTCGAGCGGTTCGCGGAAACGAAGCCATTTTGGTCGCGCCTTTAATGATGGGCCGCTGGATGATTCTGCCGGCCCGGACCCTTGGGCCTTTGCCGCCAGGCTGGCTCCTTGTTGAGCGATGCCTGGGTAAAGCGCCGCAAGGCATGGATGGCCCGCCCGTAGGTTTGAACGGCGGCGGAAGACAACAAGGAGCCGGGGGGCTGATTCATAAACGGCATGAATTTGTCGGGAAACCCCGGCATGGTGCATCCGATGCAGATGCCGCCGACGTTGGGGCATCCACCCAAGCCCGCCATCCAACCACGCTTGCCCACGTTGCATTGCACCACGGGTCCCCAGCACCCAAGCTTTACGATGCATAGCGGCGACCCATACTCCTCCGCAAACTGCGCCTGCTCGTAGTAGCCCCCGCGATCGCAACCCTCGTGGACGGTATTGCCGAAGAGCCAGGTGGGACGCAGGGCGTCATCCAGGGGGATCATCGGCGCACGCTGGCCCGCCATGTGGAGCAGATAGAGAAGGGTCTCCATAAAGTTGTCTGGCTGAACGGGGCATCCGGGAACGCAGACGATGGGTATATCCCCTTTTGAGCGCCACTGCCAACCCAGATAATCGGGCAGGCCCATGCAGCCGGTGGGATTGCCTTCCATGGCGTGAATTCCGCCGTAGGTCGCGCAGGTTCCCGCCGCAATGACTGCCCACGCTTTTGGCGCCAGCCGATCGATCCATTCGCAGGTCGTGATGGGTTGACCCGTGACCGAGTCGGTGCCGAACGATGCCCAATAGCCAGCTTCCTTGTTGGTCTCATCCGGAACAGAACCTTCCATCACGAGAATGAAAGGGTTCGACTTCCCTTCCGCTGCGCGATGGAAATGTCTCATGAAGTCTTCCCCAACATCGGGGGACAGAAAGGGATTATGAAAATTCACCTTGGGAATCCACGGGAGGGCGCCCAGAACAATGTCCTCGATACTGGGTTGCGTAGCTGCGGTCATGGCGATAGTGTCCCCATCGCAACCCAGGCCCGCGGTTATCCATAGGACATCTATTTCCGGAATGGCCGCCGATTTTCGGTCCGAACGATGAGTGGTTCCCATAGCGAGAACGGCGTCCCTTCCGTACGGAACACAGCGTCTTCCCCACTCAAGCCAACAGAGGGCTTGCAAGGGGCACCCCAAATTTTCGACGACGATCATTTTCGGCCCCAAACTCGATTTAGGCAAGGCCCCGGCTTCGACATAGCGCGCCGATGAGAGAATGGCGCAAAGGTTTTCCGCTCCTATGCTTAGCGATGACATTCGTTTGTGGGTGCAACTTGTCGTCGGGTTCACGGTCCCGCCGGTCCTGACCGCCATTTGTTGGCTGGCGGGCCGGCGCATGGCCAAGGCTTCAGGAAACACGGGGACGAAAGGCAGAGCAGGGTTTTGGTCGATGCTTCTTGCTGCCTATCTGATCTTCGCCCTGGCGCTTGCCGGCAGGCACTTCCTGGCCAAGCGTGAGCAGGTTGATCCGTCCTCGCTCCTGGTGCAATAGGGGGAGAGTCATTTTAGCGGGCGCCGAAGAAAGCTTGCGCCGACGATCGTTGATGTTTGGCGGCCGGACCTCCGGAGGTCGATGAGCGAACTGTCGAACACGCCTTCGCTTTGGGCTGGATCCCCGTGTTGAAGCTGACTTGGTCGGCCTTAGTGGCTTGCAGATCGGGGTAGACGAAGACGTGCAGCCATATGAACCAGGTCCGCCAGAGAGCCTGCGTTCATTTTCCGCATCATGCTTCCACGATGGGCTTTCACCGTAATCTCGCTGATGCACAATTCACCTGCGATCTGCTTGTTCAGGAGGCCGACGACCACCAGGGCCATGACTTCGCGCTCGCGGCGGGTGAGTTTTGCATGCCGCTCCTTTAGCGAACGCAGCTCCTCGTCGCGGGCGATCACTGCTCTGCTACGATCCACCGCGTTCCGGATAGCACTCAGAAGCACATGATCGGCGAAAGGCTTGGTAAGGAATTCGACGGCACCGGCTTTCATGGCTTGCACCGTCATGGGTATGTCGCCATAGCCGGTGATAAATATGATCGGCATATCACGTTGTTCCACCGCAACGCGTTTCTGCAGATCGAGACCATTCAGGCCGGGAAGAGAAACGTCCAGGACCATACAGCTTGGTGCGGATGTGCGAGGATGCGCAAGGAATTCCTGGGCGGATTGGAAGGTCTGGACGTCTAGGCCTTCGAAACGGATCAGGGTCTCAAGGGATTCTCGAACGGAGATGTCGTCATCGACAACGAACACAATGGGAGAAATTCGTGGCCTCAGCTGCGTTGCCATTTGTGCGTCACATCCGTTTGCGGAAATCATTTTGCCTCCGTAAAACAGGCCCAATGTCAGTCCAATGTCACTTGAGGTGAAGCGCTGCATCGAGCGCCTTCAACAGCGCCGTATCAGTAAAAGGTTTCAGCAAACATGCCACTGCTCCCTGGTTGATGGTTTCTCTGCGTACCGCCTCATCCTGATGACCGGTGATAAAGATGATGGGCGTCTGTATCTGGCGACGCTTCAGCTCCTGTTGTAGCTCCGTACCCGTCATGCCTGGCATGGCCAGGTCGAGGATCAGGCATCCCGACCGCAAGACGGTGTCGGAATTGAGGAATTCTTCCGCCGACGAAAAAGCACGCGCTGTGAAACCCAACTCCTTCAGCAAATCCGGCAGGGACTCGCGCACCGATTCATCATCGTCCACTACCGATATCAGCAAACGTGTATCCTTCATGGGAATCCCATTCCGTGCAAAAACGGCACTTAGAACGCCTTGTCCCGACGGCTTATCTAGGAACGTAGATGCGTTCCAGGAGGGCGCGGCAAAGGTGATCGCGGAAATAGATTCCACCACGCAGCTGAGATTTTCGATAAAGTCGTGCTTCTGAGACACTATGGTGCTGATGATGCCCCATACGCGTGAAAACCTCAATTGTACTTTGGTATTGGTTTTGCCTTTGGAGGAGGGATCACGCGTATATTTAGGAAGCGCTCCCGGCCGGAAGCGCGGAATCATAAGGAATCGAGAAAGCAAACGTTGCGCCGGGGCCATCGTTTCTCGTGGCCCATAGATGGCCACGATGGGCTTCCACAATAGACCGGCTCAGCGGGAGCCCTATGCCCATCCCCTCTTGCTTCGTGGTAAAAAACGACTGGAAGAGCCGGTCGGTCGTCTCAGGGTCGAAACCAACTCCGGAATCCTGGACAAAAACGGTGGCGTGATTGTCCTCCGTATCCGTCCATATGAGTAGTTGCCTTGGCCTGTCGTTGACGGTGACCATCGCGTCCGATGCGTTGCGGAGTAGATTCACGAGGACCTGCTGCAGCTGTACACGATCACCTTTGACCGGCGGCAAACGATCGTTGAACTGGTGCTGTACGATCACCCGGTTTTTCTGCAATTCACCAGCCAGGAGCGCGATCACTTCCCGTGCCGCCTCATTCAGGTCCACCGGTTCGATACTGATCTGCTTCTTACTAAAGAGGCTTCGCAGCCGGGTGATTACATCGCTCGCACGATTGCCATCCCGGAGGGTACGTTGCGCAGTTTCGCGCGCACCGTCGACGTTCGGAGGCTCGTTATTCAACATGCGCAGGCAGGTGCTCGCATTCATGATAATTCCGGATAGCGGTTGACTTACCTCGTGTGCTATCGACGCAGCCAGTTGTCCGATCGTCGTGACCCGCATCATTCTTGCAAGTTCCGCCTGGGTGTGGCGTAGTTCCTCTTGCGCCTGCTTCCAATCGTGCATATCCACGACTGTGCCATGCCACCTTACGATGCGTCCTTGCGAATCGAGCAATGGGCGCGCGCTCGTCATACACCACCGGTATGTGTGGTTGGCAGCGTGAAATGCGCGCACTTCGACCCGATAGGGAGCGCCGCTCTTTACGCAGGACATCCAGTTTTTTGTTGCGGGTTCGAGATCGTCGGGATGCAGAAGCTTAACCCAACCGTCTCTCATAACCTGCTCGGCACTAAAGCCGGTGTAATCGAGCAAGCGGCCATTGCAATAATCAATGGCGCCATCGGGAGAAGCGCTCCAAAGCATCTCCGGGATGGTTTCTGTTATCTGGAGAAGGTTCAATTCCCGTATGCGCAAAGCTTCTTCCGCTCGTTTGCGATCGTCGATATCGGTATTTGTGCCATACCATTTGAGGATCGCACCTGCCTGGTCGCGCATGGGATCTGCGCGAAACAGAAACCATCGATAGTCGCCGTCAGCGCGTCGCAAACGAGCTTCAATCTCGCCGGGTATTCCGGTGGCGATCATTGATTGCCAGTAGTTGGTCATCCGGCCGAGATCGTCGTGATGAACTGCCTCGGCCCATCCCGACCCCTGCGCCTGCTCTGGTAGCAAGCCCGTGTAATCAAGCCACCGCCGGTTGAAGAATTCGACAGTGCCATCTGGATGAGCGGACCAGGCAAGCACGGGCATTGTATTGATGATCAGGCTCAGGTTTCGCTCACTGGCAAGGATGGTCTCTTGAGCGCGCTTCTTTTCCGAGATATCGCGAATGAATCCGGTGAATATCTTTCGCTGACTCGCGGTCATCTCTCCGAATGAGATTTCTACGGGGAACTCCTCACCGTCAGCCCGCAGTGCTGTCAGCTCGATTCCCTGCCAGTTCAGCTGCCGAACACCGGTTTCCAAATATCGTCTGAGACCCGTCTCATGGGGATTGCGCATCGCTCCCGGCATGAGCACGGTGAGAGGTTTGCCGATAAGCTCATCCGGGTCGTGTCCAAATACCCGCCTGGTTGCGGGGTTGGCAAGAACGATTATGCCGTGCTCGTCGATGCTGACCACCGCGTCGCTGGCGGTTTCCACGACAACCCGGTATCTCCCTTCGCTGCGCTTCAGCTCATCTTCGGCACGCTTCCGATCGTCGATGTCGGTCGACGTGCCGACAAATTTGAGAACTTCTCCTTCTGCATCGCGCAAGACCACGGCGCGATTGAGATGCCAGCGATAGGTTTTGTCCCGAGCGCGGAGAAACCGGGTTTCCATCACAAAACCCTGTCCGGAGCGTAGCCCGTTCCAAAATCTACCGGACGCTGTTTCTTTATCATCAGGATGGAGCGCCGTCATCCAGGCCTCGGGTTGCGAACGGACGAAGTCGCTGGTCTGGCCGGTGTATTCGAGCCAAACCTGATTCACGAAATCCGGTGTCCCATCAGGCCTGAGCGTCCAGGCGGCTACGGGGATATGCTGCAGCACTCCAACCTGGAGTTGCAGCTGTTGGTTGGCTTCGGCAAGCTCTCTGGTACGTTCCGCGACCCGGTGATCGAGTTCGCTGGCGAGCAGCTTTTGCCCATTCAGGCGGAGTGCCTGTTGTAGCCCGATGGCTGCCTGATTCGCAGCTACGCTCAGCACCAGGCTCTCGGTCTGCTCCGGAAAGTTGGCTCTCTGAGACGCCGCCACGATGAGTCCAAGCTCGCCTTCTATTCCCATTCTTATGGGAACAACCGAAACCTCCCGGCCGGCCAGTTGCCTAAGTACCTCTTCGGGCCATTGCTGCGGATCTTCTCCAAAACGGTGACTGAGAGCTTGCCGAATCTCTTCCTGGCTGGTTCTGGAGATCTGACTCGTCCTGAGCGCCTCGATCGGGGCTCCATGGGAGTCGAGCCGGACTCGGGCATAAAGGAAGTCGAGATCGAGTATCCCCATGAGGGCATCGAGCAAGGTCTCCAGGATTCGACTCGGTTCGCTGACACTCCAGACGGCTGGAAGCGCAAGGACGCTGACCAGATCGTTCATGCAACGCTGCAGCCGTTTTACTTCAGTCGCAGGATCCGTTGGTTGCTGGGGCATTTGGCACGCCGTTAGTGGAGATTTGTCCGTCCGGAACGCCGCCCGCGGAAATCGGGGAGAAACTCTTCAGGAGGGGTGAAGAAGGGATTTTGCTGCAGGTGGCCGCCAATAATGACCAACGGGTGCGTCCGCATGATATCGACCACGGCATCCCCGCTGAGTTTCGACAGATGGTAGGTGCAGACAACGGCGTCGTCATAGCGGCGCCAAATATCGTTCACACGAGATTCAAACTCGATCACATCCTCGATGCGGGATTGATCTTCCGACGCCCAATCCATCCGGCAAACGATGCGGCTCATGGGGAATCCTTCCGCGCTCCTGGCCGAACGGGCCATCTCCTCGAAGGCTCCGAGCATCCGCTCTTGATCGAAATGTCCATCCTTTAGGTAGACGTCGGTGTTGTGATGGATCTGAAGCTGTCCGCTTTGCTCATGAGCAGCTGAGTCGATACCTGCCTCAGATAGACGATGCAGATGATCCCGGCGTGCGTCGGGATTGATGACCTGTACGGCCTTGTCTCCAGAGGACAGACCATCCCGGATGAACGGGAGCAACACGCGATATTCTTCATCGTCATTCGCGAAAAACGCACAAATATGACGAACCGCTCCAAGTTGAGAGCCGGCAAGAGAAATTGGGCGCGGAGTTCTTTCCATATTTAGGTACCTTACCGGAAATTCGTTTCGAGAACGGCAGAGGCAGCCAGTGAAGCTGAGCATCCTGTGCACAAATGCCTTTTCTATCAGCGACTTCTCTACTCGTCGCTCAAGATTAAGGCCAAGATTGATCCGTTGCAATCGCGGGGGCCCGGGATCTACGGCGCCTCACGCGCAAATGCTTGCATATTGCACGAGGCGCAAAGTTCACACAATTCTATAACGCCGGGCACCGTGGCTGCCCCAAAAGACCCTATCTTTCGATCAGTGGCAATACGTCCGATAGGCGGTTAGGCGGCGAGCGCCTTAAGGGGATTTCCCGGGTTGCATTCCTCAGAAGCACGCGCCGGGATAGCGCTCGAAGACGATTCATTGTCCTGCTGGCGACTTAAGAACTCTGCGTACAACTACCACCAATGCTCGGCCTGAACCCCGAAGGTTAGCCCGTTCGTTCGATTCCTGAAGGGCACGCCGCCCACCAAACCACGGAAGCCGTTCGACCAGTCGGCATAGGTCACGAAGAGGCGAAGTACCGGCCGGCCGAAGAATTTTCTGTCTGGCCCGATTTGCGGAGCAAAGGTGCACTTGCGCAACCAGCCCTCATAGGACCCGGGAAGATGCGTGCGATCGAAACCGCAGTCGCCGGTCAGCGATAGATGCCGGGTGAGAAACACTTCTGGCCGTGCGCCGAAGGACACCCATTGTGCCCAGTCATGCTCCGGATTGCCGTCCTTTGTCCGCTGATAGATGAAGATGGGCATCACCGCAAACTTGTCGTTTGGCTGAAAGACAATCTGTTCGGTGAAAAGAAACTGTCGCGAGTAGTCGATATACGGCGTCGGGTTCGGGATCGTCGTGCCGTTCCCGGGATTACTGAAGTTGCTGGCCGCCCCGGTTCCGTACTGGATCATAAAGGTGTGATAGCCGCCATGCCACTCCAGCCGCTGATGGCGAAAACCGAATGCGTATCCGTCGGTGGTGGGGATGTTGGTCAAGGATGTCGAGCCAGGCGTTGTGGCCGACGTCGCCGTACCGCCCTTGGATGTGGCGTAATCGAACCAAAGGCCCCACAGACCAAAGGGCCCCTTCACGTCATAGAGACGGGCATCGATGTTGCTCTTAGTGAGGTTGCCATTTTCGGTGACAATGTCAGGGCGGGCCGTATTAATGAACGCCAGGGCTAACTTGCCGATGCCGACGCTTACGTCTTCCACGCCGCCGCCGTAGCCGCTCATGTCCAACGGGTAAAAATCGTCACTATCGAGGTGTTGCCGGCGGTAGTATCTCTCGCCCGCCCAGAATTTTGCCCCGGGCTGGTTCTCAAAAACATTGCCTGCCTGCACGAACGCCTCACGGAAGCGAAACTGGTCGGCCCCGACGGCATTGCCCACGGGAGCAAAGTTCTCTGAGTTTGAGGTGTTGGCCTCGACCATCAACTCGGTCCTGAACCACGCCTTGCTCAGGTCGTGGTCCGGGTTCACCCAGTTGTTGACGAAGATCAATTCCGCGTAGGTTTCCGCTTCATTCCCTAAGCGGTATTTTGCCTCAGCCCCGGGCGCTTCAAACGCCACCTGCTGGCCGCCGACGCTGTTCAAACCGGACCCGGAGCGAAAATATCCATGAAACTCGAACGTCGATTCCCTCTCCTGCAGCTTATCTATCTTCTCGTCCGCCTCTTTCAGGAAGTCATAACTCGGTTCCGAAGGCACGTCCCCTTGAAATCGCGCTCCGACTTGATGGGACTCGCCAAGAACGGTTTTTCTTGCCTCCTGAGCGGCCAACTCCGCGGTCGAAACTGTCGTCTGCCTGGTTTGTTTCAGGTCTTCGGTCTCTCTTTCTCCCTGTTGCTCTCTAGCCAACTTTTCTGCTTCGATTTGTAGGCGGAGAGTGGCCAGCCGCTGTTCAAAGTCCTGCGTGGTTGCCTCGTACTGTTGCTGCATTTGCTGCAACTTCTGCTGCAGTTGTTCGAACTCCTGTGACTGGTCGCTTTGCTGGGCCACAGCCACCGCAGCGGCGAAACAGATCATCGCGACCCAGCAAAGAACTGCTCTCAGGCTTTGATTCTGATATCTAAGTAAACCAGCGGTCATTGGTTTGTTCTCCTACGTTTCCTGAGACATGCGAGTTCTGGCGTGGCCGAGTGCTGCGGAGCCATAAAAGCAGAAGTATTCAGATGCTGGCTATTAGACGATGGTGTTGGTCGACATCTTGATAATGATTAGATGGACCGTTAAGACAAATTCCATCTCCAGCAAAGCCGTTGGTGGAGCGTTCCAGTGCACCGTGCCGCTCGACACCAAAGTATCGGTCGATACCTTCGTCTAATGGCTGCGCCCCCTATGCTTCGGGCCTAATTACGACAGACGCTCTTAAAATCGCGAATTAAGGCATGCCGCAAAACGCAAAAAATTGATGAGACCTGTCTATTGGGGAGGTCATCTTAACTGCGCAAGATTGGTTGGAGCCAACGCGGAAAATAAGCGCGGAAATCGACCCTCCCAAACGCGGATGCCGAAATCACGGAAAGAACCGATTTTCTTTTTAGCTGAGGATACGACATGCGACGGAGACGCTGGAAAGATCCACTCCTGCTAAGCAGCCCCCTTCTCGCCGGAGCGGTGGCCTTCGCGCAGTACAATCCGCCCTCCACGCCGGCGCCATATAACCCAATTGCTCTGGCCGAAGTAACAGGAGCCTCGAGGGCTGCAGTCCAGGCCGGGCAGGCTAATTATCAGAGCCTTTCGCAAAATCCATATCTCGGAGGGGTTACCGCTGGGAGGCTTAGCGCAACAGCAGTGACACTCTCCCTCGAAGACGCGGTTGCCCGAGGGCTCAAGCAGAATCTAGGTGGAGTTTTGGCTACGGATTCCGTTACCGACGCGCGGGGGCAACATTGGCAGGCGTTGAGCGAGCTGCTTCCTAGCGTGGCCACCGATACGGGTTTCGGAGTTCACCAGGTCAATGTAAAAGCGGCCTTCGGCCTGACCATTCGTGGAGAGCCTCCCATCATCGGCCCGTTTGGCTATTTCGACTCACGGGCCTATCTCACGCAGTCCGCTTTTGATTGGGCATCGATCGAGCGGGCGCGAGCTTCCAAGGCGCAGGTCGGGTCGGCGGAGTTCAGCTCCAAAGATGCGCGCGAGATCGTCGTGCTGGTGATTGTCTCCAACTATCTGCTGGCTATTGCCGACCGATCGGAGGTGGAGTCAGCCATATCGCAAAGAGACACCGCCAAGGCTCTGTTTCAACAAACATCCGACCAGAAGACGGCAGGGCTTGCCTCGGCCGTCGACGTTCTACGGTCACAGGTGCAGCTGCAATCACGCGAACAGAAACTGATTGTTGCAAAAAATAATTTTGCCAAGCAGAAACTGGTTTTGGCGCGGGCGATCGGTCTGCCTGCGGGGCAAACGTTCGAGATTACCACCCAGATCCCTTATCGCGAGCTAACGCCGTCGAGCCTCGATGAGGCCATTCAAAGCGCGTATAAGGCTCGCGCTGACTTTCAGAGCCAGATGGACCAGGTCCGGTCTGCTGAGTTGGCGAAAAAGGGCTGCTACCGCCGAGCGGTATCCGTCGCTGGGGGTGGAAACCGATTACGGTCTCTCGGGAGTGAACCCGGGCTCGTCACACGGCACGGTGGATGCGGCTGCCACGCTGCGCATCCCCATTTTTCAAGGTGGAAGAGTGCACGGGGACGTTCTCCGGGCCGACGCTGCGCTCAACACCGAAAGACAGCGGTTGGAAGACATGCGAGCCAGGATCGATCAGGAAGTTCGCGACGCCTATCTGGATCTGGATGCGGCCGCGCAAGAAGTCTCCGTCGAGAAAAGCGCGGTCATGCTGGCAACGCAGACCCTCGAACAATCTCGCGATCGATTCGTTTCTGGAGTTACCGACAACATCGAAGTCGTGCAAGCGCAGGATGTGCTGGCAGTGGCTACGGACAGCTACATTGCCAGTCTCTACAGCCATAACCTGGCAAAGATATCTCTGGCGAGAGCAATCGGCGTCGCGGAATCAGGCTATGCAGAATACGTGGAGGGAAAATGAGTATGGCTGAGCAAAATCAAACAACGAATCCACCGCAAGGGTCAAACCCAGCAGGTCCGGGAGCAAGTGAGCCGCCGGTTTCAGCTTATCCCCCAATTTCAGCTTACCCGACGAGGCGCTCCTACAAGCGGTGGATAGTTCTCGCCTCGTTGGTTGTTCTGGCCGTTGCCGGTGCTTTCCTCTGGCATTATCTTTCCGGCTTTGAATCCACCGACGATGCGCAGGTGGACGTTCATCTCTACCCTGTCAGCGCGCGGATCTCCGGATATATCCAGAGGGTCAATGTCGAAGACAACCAGTGGGTCACGGAAGGCGCCACGCTGGTGGAGATCGATCCAAAAGACTATGAGGTCGCACTGGCAAGAGCCCAGGCAACGCTCGACACCTCAGAAGCGATCGCGAAAAGTTCAAATATAGACGTGCCCATATCTTCGGTCGATACGTCAAGCCAATTGAAATCCACGTCCTCGGATATCAAGAATGCGGAAGCCGCGATTCAGGCGGCAGAAAAACAGGAAACGGCGGCTCACGCCCACGTATTGGAAGCGCAAGCGGAGAATGTAAAGGCTCAGGATGACGTCAGCCGCTATCACCTGCTGCTGGCCAAAGAAGAGGTCCCGAAGCAGATCTACGATCATGCTTATGCTGCCGCGGCGAGCGATGTCGCTGCCGTGGCAGGGGCGGAAGCCGACGAGGCGGCCGCCAAACAAGCCGTTCAGGAAGCGCACAGCCGCCTTACTGAGGCTGAGGCACACTACGAAGATGCCCAGGCCGGGCCACAACGGGTCGCCTCAACCCGCGCCAAAGCCCTTTCGGCCACGGCGGATGTACATCAGAAAAGAGCTGCCGTCGAACAAGCAGAGTTGAATCTGGGGTACACCAAAATATTTGCGCCTGTAACCGGAGAGGTGACGAAAAAAGTTGTAGTCGGATTGAACGTCGAGCCTGGGGAGCAAATGCTCACCGTGGTTCCCCTGGACCAGGTATGGATCACGGCAAACTTCAAGGAGACTCAACTCAAACACATGCGTGTCGGCCAGAAGGCAAAGTTAAAGCTCGACTCGAACGGCCGCACCTACCAAGCCCATGTTGATAGCATTGCGGGAGCCACCGGACCCACCTTCAGCCTGCTGCCGCCGGAGAACGCGACCGGCAACTACGTGAAGATTGTTCAGCGGGTGCCGGTAAAGATTGTTCTGGAGCCGGGCGAAAATCAGGACCACCAGCTGCGGCCGGGGATGAATGTCGAAGCGAAAGTGTACCTGCGATGAGCGCTACCGCGCTGACTCTCCCTTCGGAGCAGGCCGTCTGGCGCCCCAAGGTAAATCCCTGGGCCATTGCCGCCACCGTGTCGATGGCCGCGTTCATCGAAGTGCTGGATACAAGCGTTGCCAACGTTGCCTTGCCTTATATCGCCGGAGGACTCGGAGCCAGCTACGATGACAGCACCTGGGTGCTTACCTCGTATCTTGCAGCGAACGCTATCATCCTGCCCATTAGCGGATGGCTCGCGGAATTGATAGGCCGCAAGCGGTACTTCATGATGTCGCTTGCCATTTTCACAGTGAGTTCCCTGCTTTGCGGGTTAGCGCCCAGCCTGCCGCTTCTGCTGTTGTTTCGCGCTGCGCAAGGCGTCGGGGGCGGCGGACTGCAACCGATGGCACAGGCCATTCTCAACGATACGTTTCCTCCGGAGCAGCGCGGCTCGGCGTTTGCCGTCTACGGGATCACCGCGGTTCTCGCCCCTACCGTCGGACCGATGCTGGGGGGCTGGATTACTGACAACTATTCCTGGCGCTGGATCTTTTTCATCACCCTGCCCGTGGTTCTTCTGGCTCTTTACCTGACGCACACCCTGGTGGAAGATCCGCCGTTCCTCCGCCGTTTGAAGAGGGGCGGCATCCGGGTGGACTACATCGGAATATCCATGTTGACCCTGGGGGTAGGTTCGCTGCAGGTGGTTCTGGATAAGGGCCAGGAAGACGATTGGTTCGGTTCGCACTCCATTACGACCCTGGCAATCACGGCGACGGTGTGCCTTATCTCGCTGGTTATCTGGGAATGGTTTCGCAAAGAGCCGATCATCGACGTCCGCATGTTCAAGAGTTTCAACTTCGCGGCGGCGAACTTGATGATGTTCATGATGGGCTTCATGCTCTTCAGCACCCTGGTCCTGATTCCGGAATTTCTGCAGACACTCATGGGTTACACGGCAGAGCTTGCAGGCCTCGTCCTCTCCGGCGGCGGAGTCGTCCTGCTGGTGATGATGCCCATCGTGGGGCGGCTCACCTCGAAGATTCAAGCGAGATGGCTGATCGCTACGGGCTGGCTATGTATGGCGATCGGACTGTTCTATTGCGCGCATCAGATTGATTTGTTCGTCAGCTTTCGCTTTGCAATGTGGCTGCGGGTCGCCCAGGTGGTAGGAATCGGATTTCTATTTGTGCCTATCACGGCGGCAGGCTACATCGGCGTTCCTCCAGAGAAAGGCAATAGCGTCTCCGGCATGATCAACTTCATGCGCAACATCGGGGGCAGTATCGGAACTTCTGTGGTGACCACGATGATTGCCCGGCGGGCTCAATATCACCAGCAAATCCTCATCGGTCACATCACACCCGATTCCCCTGCTTATCGTGCGGCGCTCCATGCGCTGAGCTCAAAGATCGCTCACTCCGGGCTTCGGGCTTCGGACGCCGAGGACCAGGCGATTGCCAGATTTTACGAATTGGTGCACCAACAGGGCGGCGCACTGTCTTACATGGACATCTTCTGGGTATTGGGCGCGCTGTGCTCCATCATGTTTGTTCTTGCATTCTTCCTGAAGAAGAATGATCCGGGGGCGGGCGGAGATGTCGCGGTGGGTTGAGGGTAGACGAAATGTTGAACGCGATAACAATTGAGCGTGAATTTGGTTGCGGAGCATCCGAAATTGCCAGTTTGGTCGCCACCCGTCTGGGATGGAGTCTGTGGGACGAGCGGTTGACGCAGGAAATCGCGCGGCTGACCGAGAGTACGCCCGAAGCGGTCGAACGGAGAGAATGGCGGAGCGATCCTGTGGTGTACAGGCTCTTCCAGGACTTTCTTCGAGGCGGATTCGAGGGCGGTTTGCCGCCCACCAACCGGCTGCATTTCCTCGATGCACGGCGCATCGCCGCTGTTTCCGAATCAGCCGTCAAGACAGCGCTTTCCAGCGGCCCTTCGGTGATTGTCGGCCGGGGTTCCCAGTTCTTTCTGCGCAATCGCAAGGATGTCTTCCATGTATTTCTCTACGCTTCTCGCGACTATAAGATCAGCAGGTTGATTTCCGGAGGCGAAACGCAGAATAAGGCAATCGAACTCGTCGACACTACGGACAAATCGCGAGCTGCGTTCGTCCGGCAATACCTGGGATTGAAGTGGCCTGAGCCTCACCTATATCAGGCAATGTTCAATACCGAGATGGGCGAGCAATGTACGGCGGAAATGCTTGTTGCATGCCTGCAACTGTTCCAGCGGAATTGAGGCGCCAGACGAGCGTGGCATCCGGTGTTTTATTGCTGGTATGGAAGCCGGGTCAATATTTCTCGTTGGGTTCAGAACTGCCAAGCAGGTGGCCACCGACCGAAACGACCACCTTGCATCGTTCAGGCCACAGCGCGGCCATGATATTCGCTGTGCGTGCTCCCCAATCAAGACCGGCGAGGATGGCTTTCTGGATCTTTAAATCGTCCATCAGTTGAAGGATATTCTGAGCGGCAGAGAATTGCCGGCCGTTCTGCAAGGCGACCACTGGAAGGAAAACACGTTGTGCCGTGGCCGCATAAATACGGAATGATCACTCGATATCCCTTCGCAGCCAGCAAGGGGGCAACGTCGACATAACTGTGAATTCCGTATGGCCAGCCATGCACCAGAATCACTGCCGGGCCATCTGCCGGGCCGTCTTCTGCGTATTCGACCCTGGCGACTGCCGCCTCGATCTGATCCGCTCCCGATTCGGCATGCCGCTGCGCCCTACCGAATCCCAGCGGCATGCCGACGCCGAAGAGCAGATACGGAATAGGCGGTACGGCGCCGGCCGTTAGCCTGGCAACTGCGAACTCCTGACGCCGCGATCCTTCGCTCGACTTTGATGGCTGCGTCATCCAATCTCCCCTGAATTCGGTGCTATCCAGCTCGTTCCGACGGGAAGGAATTCCTCATGGACGTGTGCGTCCCATTTCGACCCCCTGACGGCATAATCGGAGGTAAGGCGCGCCCGCGCCCGAGACAACCTGGATTTGACAGCCGCTTCGGATATCTCGAGCGCTTGAGCGATCTCCCGGATGGAACAGTTATTCACCATCCGCAGCTCGACGACCTGGCGAAGCCGCGGCTGAAGGTTCTGGATGGATTGACGCATGCAAGCATACCTCTGGCGGTGAACGCACACATGCTCGGGGCTCGGGCCGGTATCTTTGAGTTCTAAACCAGCGATCGCTTCTTCCGATTCGCCCGGACTGTCAAAAGATACTTCAGAGCGAATACGACGCCGGCGAAGGATCATCAATGCAGAGTTAATCGCGATCCTGGTGACCCAGGTATAGAAGCTCGATCGTTCCTCGAAGGTGTGGAAGGCCATGTATGCTCGCAGGAAAGCGTCCTGCAACGCATCTTCGGCATCTTCCCGATTCTTAGTGATGGCCAGGAGCTTGCGATACACTCGCTGTGCACAGATCTCTCTCAGCTCCGCAAAGGCAGCGGGGGACCCCGATCGCGCTGCGGCAACAAGGTTGTGGTGCGAAGCAACTTCCATTGCAACTTCCTTATCGGAAAGAATCATGGCTATCTCCCTTCAAGGTGGCAAATAAGGCCTGCGGCAACCGCCGCTATGAGAACAAGTTGTTACATTGTGATTAGGCCAGAAGGGCGGAAGCGTCATCCATTGGACGAAAGTATTGATCGATACGTAAGTATCATGGAGGCGCAAGGAGTGAAGCTCGGACCGTGCAGAAAGTCGATAGTTTAGTGTTCCGGAGAATATACTTTTCCTGAGCGAGCAACGTCTTCCTGTGATGAGGTAGTCGCTATGTCGCAAGCCGTTCCAATCGTGTTTGTGGTCGATGACGACGTTTCGGTGCGTGAATCTCTGGAATCGCTTCTTCGCTGCGAAGGTTGGCAGCCCGAGACGTACGCATCGGCATCGGAGTTCCTTGCTCGTCCACGGGTCCAGACTCCTAGCTGCCTGATACTTGACGTTTCCCTTCCCGGCCTCAACGGGCTTGACCTGCAAAAGCGAGTGGCCGCCGAACGGACCGAGATGCCTATCATTTTCATCACGGGGTACGGCGATGTGCCCATGACGGTCCGGGCCATGAAGGCCGGGGCGCAGGAGTTTCTCACCAAGCCGTTCAGCGACGAGGTGCTGTTGGCGGCCATCCGGCATGCCCTCGAACGCAGCCGCATCGCACTCGGCCGCGAGATGGAGATGCAGGGACTCAAAGACCGGTATGCATCGCTCACCGGCCGCGAACGCCAGGTGATGGCGTTGGTAGCCTCCGGCAAGCCAAACAAGCAGGTGGGCAGTGAGCTTGGCATCAGCGAGATCACCGTCAAGGCTCACCGGGGCAAGGTCATGGAAAAGATGCAGGCCGGCTCCATTGCCGACCTGGTTAAGATGGCCGGGAGGCTGCGCCTGACACGGACTCCCGGAGTTGCTGCTCCTGTGGCGTGATGTTCCTGCAAAGCGCTATTTCTGGCCTCCCGCTGTCGCCAGACCGAGTAACCCGACGTGGTATCCGAGCAGGGTTTCCACATCGCCGGGCGCTGTTCAAGCAGGGCACGAAATCCTTCCTGGGCTGCAGAGTGTGCATGAGAACCAGAGATTTACGTATTTAGTCCCGTAGGGACGGCTGACCTTAGCCCAGGACGCAGTCCTGGGTTGGATTTGATAGGACGCCCCAGTCCCGCAGGGACGGCTGAAAATGAGCCGCGACGAAGTCCTGGATAACGTTCAGCCGTCCCTGCGGGACTAAATACGTAACTCCTGGTTCTCACGCACGCTTTGCAGGCCGTCCAACTGAATCGAGAAATGCTTCCCGGCATACGAAGGTATTGCACGATACCTTCGTCCTATAGGTGTGGCTACACGCTCGTGATGAGATGACGCAAGGCACGATACCGCAATGAACATACGTATCAATTACGTATGCCATTGAGATGACGTCTGACCATATCCAACATGATGGAGACTAACAATGAGTATTATCGATAAGGCGCTAGCCGCGAACCGGAACTACGCGAAAACCTACGATCCAACGCTGGGAAAGCGTCCCGCCCCCAAACTTGCAGTCGTGACCTGTATGGATCCTCGCCTGTCCGACCTCCCAGGAATTCTGGGTCTGCCGCAAGGCGATCTTGACGTTATCCGAACCGGCGGTCCCGCAGTCACAGAGGATGTTCTGGGTGAGCTGGTGGTTTCCACCCGTGTATTGGGCACCAGAGAGATCTTGCTTCTCAACCATACCGGCTGTGGGTTCACGACATTCACAGATGAAGAACTGAACGCAAAGCTGAGCGCTTCCACCGGAGATGCTTCGCCGGCTCCCATGCGCTTCTTCTCTTACAAGGATCCCGAGGAAAATACCCGGGAGCAAATCAAGAAGGTCACATCGCATCCCTGGATTGCCAAAGACATCCCTGTGCGCGGGTTCATTTTCGATGTGAATACCGGCGTACTGCGAGAGGTGCAGTCAAGTGCACAGCAGGCTGCCGACTGAAAGAGTCCAAGAGACGGGCCAAGTCACCGAGTGATGCGGTTGAGTTGGCCCGACACCTCATCGAAGAGTGCCGCGCCTACGGCGCTCGGGTTCATGGGGATTTCGTTCTCCAGCCCTCCCGGGCTGGGCTGGCGTTTGGTGATCGACCCTCCGGGCAGTTTCGTGCCGGATTTTGCTGTTTGATCGACGCGACTGAACAGCTTCGCTCGAGTTAGTACTCGTTCCGCAGAATGAGGAGAGAGGCGACCATCTTCTGACAGATGTCAGCGATGGCCTGCGGGCTTCCGGAGCTAGGCTCCTCGAAAGATTGTTGCAAGAGACGGATGGAATCATCGGTGATGCGCGCAGGGGCGCCCTCTTGGTGTGCGATCCGCGCGGCTATTTGTGTGAGTTCATTGCTATATTCGTTTAGAAAATGGCCCAGCTCCCGATCTTGGTGCTGGGTCAATGCGTAACCGGTATCTCGTCGCACACGATGAGTGAGAAGCGTGAGTTCCAGCAGATAGATCGAGCGCAATGCAGGCTGGACCCGCTGAATCCGCTCACATTCGGCGACCTCCTCGGCGCGCCGATGGCGGAATTCGAACTCGAAGCGCGCAGCATCGGTCTGCGATTCCAGGCCGGCGAAGTTGTCGTTGATTTGACTGCGAAGACGGCTTAGTTGTGAAACGGCGCCGGTTCTGTCGCGCACCACTGGGCAGACTCCGAGTTGTGCCAGCATTTGCACGTTCCGCACCAGGAGCTTCTTCAGCTGCTCGGCATCGCTCTTTGCCCCGAAGCGGTTGAAGATGAAGCCCATGGCGAGAATGCCTAACAACACGCCCACTACCTTATCGCGCGCGATCGTGAGGTCGGTCTGGATCTTGTAATCCTGCAGGTTAACGAAGTAAAAAGCCAGCGCTACCTGCACGCCAAAGAAAGAAAGCCGCGGACTGGAGGTGGCGAACCACGCGGCGATCGCGGTCCCTGCCGCAAAGAAAAGAGCAAACCCGAAGATGCTGTCGATCGCGGGCAGGATGAGAATCTGCGCCGAAATTCCCAGGACCAGCCCTCCGGCAACAAAGCCGGCAAGGCGGAGAAGTTGCGCCTGGAGCGAAGTGCCCGTGGTGCTCAGCGCAGTTACGATGCAGGTAAGCACGGAGGTGCTGATGCCGGGCCAGTCGAGCGCGTTATACAGGATGTAACAACTGGAAGCCGCCAGGCATCCAGTCAAGGCAAAGCGGACATATTCCGGGTTCTGGAATGCATCCGGCACGAGCAGGGTGCGCCACCAGTCCCCTCCGGGTGCTTTCCGGGAACCATCGACGACCTCATCGGGCTGAAAGACTTCGGGGAGGAGCGCGACGGTTCGTTCCATTTCTTGCAGCATGGAGAAGCTGGAGGACGGCAGACCCTCGAGCATGGGCGAAGATGCGGAAATCGTCCCGGACTCACGGAGCTCCTTTCGGATGACTCCAAGCCTCCCAGCAAGTGCGCGCAGGCGGATCGCGTCGTCCTCGTTGGGGTGGGGTGGAGTGTGCGCTAGATCCAGGGCAAGGCCAATGAGCCTTCCAGCCAGGGAAATCAGTGCGGCGCGCTGGGCCCGGCGGGTTGGGTCCAGGCCTTGGCGCTGCAACATCATTCTGAGCCGGCCTGTGCCGATCATTCGATATTGCAGAACTCTGTCGAGGACGGCCTCCGATGGGGCATGGTGCGCCGCGGAGTTTTCCGCTACCTGCTGCACCGCGAGCAACAGATCGTCGGCGAAGGTGATGAGCGGATCGGAGCGATCGAAGATGCGGTAGAGCGCTTCAACTCCAACAGTGACGACGGCGCCCAGGGCGATGATCACGATAGGCCAGAGAGTGCCCTCCACCTGCAGTTCGCTTGGCAGAGTACGGTCCCATACAGGCAGAGCAACGCCAATCGGAATGACGAAGGCCAGCGTGGTTGCATAGTTAGTCGTCGTGCGTATCACGAAGAAGATCACATACAGGCTTCCAATCACCCAGAAGAAATGAGTAATAGGGTAACCGCGGAACAGGATCATACCGAGCAGAGTGTAGAGGCTGGCGACGACGAATCCCAGGACGATCATTTGCCCGCCGCGCCAGGTAGCGGCCAGATTTTCGCGTGCGAGGAGAATAGAAAATAAACCCGCCAGAAAGGCGTTCGGAATGCGGAAGGTCACAACGATGATCATGACCACGGTAGCCGCGATGGTCATGCGGATGACCGTGCTCATGCGTCCCGGATACGGCGCAATTTCCCAGCGGATGAACTCGCGAAACCACGGCCAGGAGACAGGTGCGCGAGCTGGTTGGTGGCGGAACTGAGCGGCTCGGGTCGCCATGTCAGGGCTTCCGCTTGTATCCGCGGATCACTACGACGGCAGATTCCCCGAAGCGGATGCCATCAGGGGGCGGTGACTGGATCCGGATGCGGACGGGGTACCGGCTCGCCAGGCGCACCCAGCTTAGAGTGCGTTGCACATCAGGTAAGCCGGAGGTAATTCGGCCCTGGAGCGACGGATCGGGGATAACCCCGTAACCGGTGCTCTCGACGATGCCGGTAAATCGTAAGCCCGCGTCAGACATAACATACACGTCAGCAGTCATACCCGGTTGGATATGCTTCAGTTGGGTCTCGCGGAAATTCGCAACCACCCACCACACGCGTGTATCGATCAGGGTGAAGATCTCCTGCCCTATGTGCGCATAAGCGCCCTCGGAAATGACCAGGCTGGTGACACGCGCGTCGAAGGGAGCGTAGACGCGGCACTGGTTGTAGTTGTATTGCGCGTTAGCGATGGCGGCGGTCCGTCCCTGCCGTTGCGCCACCAGGGGATCGAGGGTCAGCACGCTGGACTGCGACTGCTGTAGCTGCGCTGTGCTCTGTTCTGAGGAGGCCCTGGACTCCGCAAGGGCGGCCAGCATGGTGTTGAGGTGGGCTCGATTCAGAGCCAACTGCGATTCGGCTTCATGCACCGACTGCGCGCTGGCCCGCTGGGTCGTGCGAGCCTGGTCCACCTGGTCGACGGTTACGTATTGCTTGGTAAGGAGGGGCTCGACGCGGTGCAGGTTATTTTCAGCGTAGGCCGACTCAGCTTTGGCCCGATCGAGCGCAGCCTCAGAGTGGGAGACATCGGCCTCCGCCTCACGGACCAGGGCTTGCGCCCGATCGACGTTAGCGCTGGCGCTGCGGGTGGCCGCTCCGGAGGCGGTAACGGCGTGCACTTCCGCCCGAATGCGCCGTTGTTCGTCGACCACCTGGCCCTCGAGTGCGGCCTGGTCCGACACTGCGCGGTCGAGGGCGTACTTATAAGGCCGGTCATCGATTTCGAAAAGTAGATCACCACGTTTGACAAGCTGATTGTCGGCGACGTTCAGGTGCAGGATGGGCCCCTCGACAACGGGAGCGATTCCGATGTAGTTAGCAAAGATTTCGGCGTCGTCGGTCTGGGGGTGGTGGGTTGTGACTGCGTAGACAGCAATCAAGCCGGCGATCGCCAGCACGACGATGGCTATGGTCAGGACGCGACCGTACCCGTCGAGTTTTGCGAGGCGAAGGTCTTGCTCGGGTTGGCCAGTGTCTTGGGTCGACATCGTGTTCACCTAGCTGTAGAACAGGAGCCACAACATGCATGCGAAGAAGGTCGCCATGCCGAGATAGAAGAGTACCGGCGCTGGTAGATGATCCGCGATCGCCGTGCGGGCAATCATGACGCGTGCGCCCAGTGCCAGCAAGAGACCAGCCACGGCCGCGAAGATCCACACCGGGAAAAAGGAGCCGAAGATACTATATTCCGGCGCGTGTGAGCAGCCTGCCAGCGCCAGCAGCGCCGCGAAAGCTACGCCGGCGAAGGGGCGAAGTGAGGTCATTCGGCGTCGATCGGGATCGGTCGATGCAATGTTCATTTTCAGTAGACCCCATATCGGTCGAAACACTTATCCCGGAGATCGGGCGATCACTGGACAGCCCCGGTGTTACGTCTCGATTAAGCCAGCGAGTTGCGATCGAATCTATTGGACGAAGGTATCGACCAATACCTTCGTATCAGGTGAACACTGGGCTGGTGGGCGTTGTAGATATTTCCACCGTTATTTGGGATCGATCGATACGTTGGTCCTATAGACGCGCCTCCCCGCTTCTGACTAAATAGCTGCTGAACGCCAAAGAATTGTTTTCCAGTTCGTTGTTCCGCCGGGATGAACTGGAAGAGGTTTCGATTGATCGAACACGGCCCATCCTTGCATGTTCTAGCTTTGTCGCTGGTGATCGGCGTCTCCGCGGCGCGAGCCGTGGGGCAGTGCGCGGGCAAGGTGTCTTCTCCCGCAGCCGTGGCCGACTGCGCGGCTCGCGAACTTCCTCGCGAAGGAAAAGCGGTTCTCGATCCAGTTCATCCCTATATTCTGGCCGAGCTGATCGATGTTGCCGAACACCACAATCCCAGCACGCGCACGATCTGGGAGCGCGCAAAGCAGAAGGCACGCGAACTCGGTTTGGCGGAAAGCGCTTACTACCCCGAGTTCGATGGTCTCGCCGTTTTTGGCGACGAGCGATTGATCAATCCGTTCCCGAAACCGCTGGCTCCTCGCGGGTACGTCATGGTCGAGATACCCATCGTCCGGCCGGAAGTCACGCTGCAATATCTCATCTTTGACTTTGGTAAGCGTGAAGCGAGCGTGCACTCGGCGAAGGCGGAGAAGCTCGCCGCGGGTGCAGATGTGATCCAGGTAAATCAAGCGCTGGCGTTTCGCGTCGCCAGCGCGTATTACCAGCTGGTGACCGCCCAGGAAAGGTTGCAAGCAGCTCAGGACACGTTGCGGACAGCACAAACCACCCAGGATGCGGCCGAAAACAGACTCAATAACGGGCTGGCCACACTTCCCGATGTTCTCAACGCCCGGGCGGAAACGTCACAGGCAGTGTTCGACGAGGAGTCCGCCGATGGAGACGAAAAGATTGCACGGGTAACGCTCACGGAAGTGGTGGGAGCTGAACCCTCTCCCAACATAGCGATTGACAGCCAGAGGAGCGCGCCGCTGCCGGAGAGACTCAACCTGTCCATCGAAGCGCTGATCAGTCGCGCGATGGAGAATCGTCCCGAACTGATGGCGCAGAATCTGCGGATCCGCTCCGCCGAGGCGCGCATCCGTGCAGCGAAGGCAGAGTACAAACCGCAGATTGCTCTTTCGGGATCGGTTGCGCAAACCTCTGTGTGGCCCACGCCGGACTACGGCCGGCTCGGTTTCGCAAGCGAACCTACCTGGTCCGCCGAACTCGGCATCCATTGGCGCATCTTCGATGGAGGGGTGCGCAAGAACGAATTGTTGATTGCCGAATCAAAGCGCCGCGAGGCAGAGGACGAACTTACGACGATCGATGATGAGACGACACGCGAGGTATGGATTGCTTATATAGCTTTCCGAACGGCGCTGCGAAAGCATGACGCGGCGGTTGCGCTTCTCGAATCCGCCAACGAATCTTACTCGGCATCGCTCGATGCATATAAATATGGAGTCAAGAACCTGGTGGATGTGGTAACCGCGGAGAAGCAACTGGCCCAGGCTCGACTGTCCAGTGTCTCCGCACGATCGGAGTTGTTTCTCGAGGCAGTCAACCTTGAGTTCACCACCGGCAATCTGCTGAGGAATCAGCCGCCGGCGACCAGACCTCAAACTCAGGATGGACACCCCTGATTGCGATCGGGGGGCATTCCCTGAAGTCCTCTATCCGGGGGCTTTGGGCATTCGGGTCAATGCTGTTGACACGGTTTGACCGTGGATTTCCCGCGCACAAAGATGGCTGCCTGATTGTCACCTGACTAACTCATTCGTCCGACCGCGATCACTAAGACTCTCCGCTGGTTCTTCGATAAGCAATCATTGATCGCATTTCAGGCGGGGCGCACTCAGCGACCTCAGACCCGTCACTGTCAGATTCCGGGGTACCTCGTTTTGCGTTGCTAAGTAGATGCCCTATCGACTGTGCGACCTGGCATGCGTGCTTTGCGGCTAGCCGGCGGCGTTCCTTCGACAAGCGAGCCTGAGGAGCCGAAACGCCAATGGATCCCACGATCACATTGTCTATGCGGATCGGTGCAGCAACGCGGCGCAGATCTTCCGTGAACTCCGCCTCGTCGGTGGCAAAACCTTTTTTTTGGATCAGCGCGCAGTCTTTGCTTAATTCTTTTGTCGAGGTCTTCGTGTTCCTGGTGTACCTGTGCAGTGCGCCGGAACCGAACAGGAGGCGCAGCCGAGGATGTACTCCTTTCTGCCTGCGGGGCAAACAAGAAACCCGCGCCCTCTCAGCGTGTTCGCTAAGCGAAAGGTACTACTTGGATTGATCCCAAGCAATTCAGTAAGCTCGGTGAGCGAGACAGGTTGTTTAGAGAGCGCGACTGCCCGCACAATCATCAGACCGCGATCCAGACTTTGTACGGTTGGAGACTGACGAAGTTCATCCTCGCGCATAGAAGGGTCCAATACCTGACTCGAAACTTCGCTCCCGAAATTCGCCGCCCATGTCTCGACCGGCCAGCAAGGCGGGGGTCGCTATCGTTCCCGAACGCGGATCTTGACGAAGAAATATACGGGGCTCAGCTCAGCAAGATCCTGCGCACGTCGCCTTCAGGATCGTCGACCATGCGGCAGTCATTGTCGAAGACCATGGTTTGGCAACGAGTGGGGTCGCTGGGTGTCCACTTCAGGCCAGGCTGGCTGGGGTTACCGGTACGGGCGAAGTTGGCCCATGCGGTACTCATCTTCTTTGCCAACACCTGGGCCTCAGGTGTATTTCCGGTGCCCTGTTCGCATCGTTTCGTGTTATCGAAGCAGAAGGCGAGCTCGGCGGTGTGCCACGCTCCAGCAACTCCGTCGAGCATGGGGGATTGCCAAGTGAAATAGTACTGGTAGACCGGCGCCCCGCCTTGTTCGCACTTCAACTTAACCATACGTTGAACATTGTTTCGGGCACTCATGCCCTGAACTCCATACGACAAAGTGCGGATACTTTTTTCAGGATGGGCCTTTTTCATGGCGGCGATGAGCGCACCGGCTTTGGCTTCGCCAAGGGCGGTGGCGAGTGTGGTATGCCACTCGGCTTCAGTGGGATTGGAACTATAGCGCATACCCTCTTCACTGACATTGCCGATGAGCATCGGTACGCTTTTAGAGAGTAGCGGAGCTGTGTCGTAGAAGGACCGCACGGTTACGATGCGGCCGTCTACGGTCGGCGACCAGCCGACACGCGGAGAGGCGGTTGGAGAAGAGCCCGGCCCGCCCAGGCCGCGCAGTGGAGGATTCATTTTGGCCATGACGGCATTTCCGGCCGCGAATAGTCTCGACCACTCCATCTTCTGCAGAGCGGTCATATCATTCGGCGAGATGCCAAGTTCCTTCAGCACCTGGCGTGAAAATTCCTTCGACTGCTCGCCGCTGGGGATATTGCCGCCGCCACCCGATTGCACCGAAGCGCGATGGATCAGCCCCTGCGCCGCCGGCATCCCGAGGAGGCAAGTTACTTTGGATCCGCCGCCTGACTGGCCGTAGATCATGATGGTGTCCGGATCACCCCCAAAATTGGAGATATTCTCACGGACCCATTGCAACGAGGCTACGAGATCCGTCATGCCTACATTTACGGAATCTTCATAGGCAGAACCACCGACCTCAGAAACGTCGAAGAAACCGAGTGCGTTAAGACGATGGTTGACCGACACCTGAACGACATCATGATGCCGAGCCATCTGCGCGCCTTCGTGGGAGGGCAGTTCATACGATGAGCCGAAGCTGAACCCTCCGCCATGGAAGTAAACCATGACTGCCCGCTTGCCGGTCAGACTCGGGGTCCAGATGTTGAGCTTCAGCATATCTTCGCTCATGTAGCCGTCGTCCCAGTCCTGCAGGAACGACTGCTCGATCGCAGTGTAGTTATGAAGATTCTGGGGACAATTTGCTCCGTAGATCAGAGCCGGATATTCATCCTTCCAAGGTTGCGGAGGCTTTGCCGGTAGCCAGCGGTTTTCACCACCTGTGTTCTGGCCGTAAGGAATGCCTTTGAAGGTATACACGCCTCCATCTACAAAGCCCCTGACTTTGCCGTATTGGGTGTTAGCGATTGCGGAGCGCGGTGTCGCGCAGTTCCCCGGTTCCTGGTGGGCCGCGGTCTTGATGCTGTCGGAAGCGCGTGCTGGTTCGGCGAGGATGCCCATGCCGGCGGTGGCCGAGAGCAGCAACGCCTCGCGACGACTCAACAGGTTGCCAGTTCGAGATTTACTCATCATTGCCACTCCGCTTTTGAATTTTTAATAACCTTCGCCATGTCCGGATCACCATTCGCCGACGGAACCATCCTGGTGGGTCTGCCAGTCACCAACGCATGGCACGCCACGAGGCGGACGAGGCAACACAGAAACAAGTTGCATTTGCCACTGCTGTTGAACGACTTCGAACCCATAGTCACGCATTCCTCTTCATCTGCGTCCGGTGCCGGCAGCATGCGCGGCGCTCAACGGGGAGGCGGTTGGGTTGCCCAGAGCATATCCTTGGTTGCCATGTCTTTCGCGACGCCGATGATCATGAATTCCAACGGGCCCGCGCCTGTGTTTGCGAAGGATTTAGTTTCCCCCAGGCGAATCGGAATCGCGTCGCCGCCGTGAATCTGCGCGCTGCCGGAACCGACCTTAACTGTGCCGTCGCCGGCAAGCACATAGTAGACCTCAGCTATGTTGTCCTTAGCATCCGGCCCTACCACGCTCCCCGGTGGAATCAAGAGATGGTCGACATAGGCCCATTCGGTTGAAAACACGGCAGGTTGTAACGCACGTCGATATTGGACGGGTCCGCTGCCATGGTTCAGGTTATTGACCTGCTTCAACAATGAGCGATCCAGGCGCATGGTGATGAACTGCGGGATGGGGTCGACCGTAACACCGAGGAGAGGGTCACCAAGGTTGAAGGCGTCGTAAACCTTGCTGAGACCAACATTAATGTTCAGCCACTGGACCGGCTTATCGGTCGGGTTGTATATCCCGTGAGCATGGCCCATCCGATCCGGGGCAGCAGCGGGCGCCTTGAGGGTTGAAGTCCTGCCATCAATCGTGAACTGGGCTTCGCCATCCAGGATGACAAACATTTCTTCGCATTTGTTATGGAAATGCTGACCAATGCCGCTTTTTGGAGAAATGACACCTCGATGGAGAAACAAGAGATTCGCGTCAAGGGCATCTAACCCCAGGAGCACCTCAAAATCCATGGTGCCGGGACCATCGTGTACTGCACTTAGATGACGATATTTTGCAGGATCGGTGTGAGCGATACGCTGATCGAGCGTCCTAGCCGGTGGAGAGGCCGCGCCCACCTGGGCGAGCGCAACGGGTGAGAGCATGAGGGAAAAGACCGCTATCCGTTTAGAAAGCTGCGTGAGCATAACAGCCTCTTCGATTTCATGAAACTGCGTTGGTGTTTCACGTGGTAACTGTTTAAACGCATGTACCCGTGACGTTCAGGTTCGTTGTTCACTTCAAACCGTTGAAGGTTAGAGCGGTGCAACATCCGTGATCGAAAAAACAACGCGCTTGCCTATTACGAGATGTTGTATAGTACGCAATGTTCCTTTCGCGATCTTTTAAGACCGCGCAAGTATAGCAACGCCGAACCGCAAACGGTCAAGAGACAAATGCAACTCGCAGCAAGCAAACGGCTATTCCGGTAAACGCTTTCTCCGCATGAGACTATCAGTACCCAGTCCGCCACGACAACCATCCTGGATCAGGACTCGGAAGGGTGACGAAGGAACATCAGCGGCGTGGCCCGCGCGCGGGAACGTATGAAGCCGCTATGGGTGCTCTTGTCCATTTTCTTCTTACCGTCAGCCATCTGCCATGCAGGCGAGGCATATGTCCGTGTCGATCTCGGCACAGTGGGCAAGAAAGTCAGCCCCAATCAATTTGGAATTTTCCTCGAAGAGATCAATCACGCGGGGGATGGCGGGTTATACAACGAACTGGTTCGCAATGGATCGTTCACGGAAGCTACGACGCTGGATGCGTGGTCCGTCATTCGAGGCGGCGGGGCTGAGGTCAACCTGTTTTTTGATGACTCCGTCCCTCTCAGCCCGGCCAAGCCACGAAGTCTTCGGATCGAGGTGGGATCCTCCAAGGGAGACCGCGCGGGGGTTTCCAATGAGGGATATTGGGGCATTTCCGTAAAGCCGGGCGAATCGTATGAGTTCTCGATGTATGCGCGCGGGACCGGGCGATTCGAAGCGCCAGTAACCGTTGCCCTCGAAGGGGCCGACGGCAAAATCTACGGCCAGACTGAAATCTCAGGTTTGAAGGCCTCCTGGGGGCGATTTTCAGGGCTGATTGAATCAACTGCCGCCGATCCGGCGGCGCGCCTGACCATCACCACAAAGCGCAGCGGAACGTTCTGGATCAATATGGTCTCACTGCGTGACGGCAACGACATCTTTCGTGCCGATCTTCTACAGAAGATCAAAGACCTGAAACCAGGGTTCATGCGCTTTCCGGGCGGAACGTACGTTCAGGGCAATGATCGGCAGAGCGCATTTCGTTGGAAGGCGACCATCGGCAGCCCGGAAACGCGCACCGGCCACCAGGATGCGCCATGGTCCTATTGGTCGACGGACCATATGGGCTATCACGAGTACCTTCTGCTGTGCGAACGGGTCGGTGCTGCGCCGATGTATGTCGCGTACGCCGGGATGAGCTGGACCCCAAACTCGAAATCGCCTTTCGGGGTTCTGCAACCACACAAAATTCCGGTCGACGATTATCCGATGGACCAGATGGGTCCCATCGTTCAGGAGACACTCGACGCAATTGAGTATGCGAATGGCCCGGCGACCAGCAAGTGGGGAGCGCTGCGGGCGAAGGCCGGTCATCCGGCACCGTTTGGACTGAAATATGTTGAAATCGGCAACGAGGACGGTAACAACTCCCTGTACAACGAGCGTTACATGCTCTTCTATCAGGCGATCAAGGCCAAATACCCAACGATTCAGGTCATTGCCAACGCGCGCCGTGGCGGCAACAGCCAATTGCCGATGGATTTTGTCGACGAGCACAGTTATGCCCGCCCCTTATCGGCGCTAGATATGGGCCATCGGCTCGATGCACGTGACCGCAAGGGACCGAAGGCCGTGCTCGCAGAATATGCGGTACAGACGTCTGCCGGGATGGGGAATATGCGCGCGGCGCTAACAGAAGCTGTGATGCTGAGTGGTATCGAACGAAACTCAGATATCATGCCGATGGCATCCTACGCGCCGATGTTAGCCAACGTTCACGCGATCAACTGGAGACCGGATCTCATATATTTTGATGGTGTCTCCTCTTACGGCACCCCCTCGTATTATGTGCAGAAGATGTTCGCCGATTCGCGGCTCGATTCCGTTGTGCCCGTCGAGGTGAATGCCGATGAGATGGCGGTTCGGGTCAACGGCAGCGCCAGCGCGGAAGGCTCCAATTCCCAAGCAGAGTTTCAGGATGAGAAAGTCAGTGGCGGCGGAGATCATTACACCTACTCGGTGCGCGCGCGAAAGATCGACGGCGAGGGAGGTTTTGTCGTTCATTTCGCCAAGCAACAAGACGGCCTGCCGGATCTTTCCTGGTTTATTGGAGTAAGGCATCGGGCCTCGACACTGCTTGTCTGGGGCGGCGGCGGCAATCAGGATGTAGCGGCGAACCAGTTGGAGTCATCGTTCTCCGGAGCGCTCGCTCCGGCGGTTACCGGATCCATCGATAAGGATCGATGGTACGAGGTGAAGATTGAAGTAGAGGGCAGACAGGTGCGTTGTTATCTGGATGGCAAGGAGATACACAATGTGCAGTTGCCCGAAAGCCTGGGACCTTCGCTCTATGCGGAGGCGGGACGCGCGGCCACCGGCGATATCTTCGTCCGGCTGATTAATGCTTCGCCCTTGAAGCAGAATGTAAGGATCAACCTTGCTGGTGATCAGGGAGGCCGATACTCAGCGAGCGCCACACAGTTGAATGCGAACGACCTGGATGAGGAGAACTCGTTGGCGGAACCCACGAAAATATCCCCCCGTTCCCTTCCACCGACGAGCGTTGGCAGTGAATTTCAGTATGGCGTGGAAGGAAATTCGTTTACGGTTCTAAGACTCACACCGGAGCGGAGATAGATGGTTTTTATGCAATGGGCGGCCGCTGCGGCGTCCGAAGGCCTGCCAGGACGAAGGGGGATGAATTTCTTCCGCCTTGTCGCTGTTACTAGTTTGTTTACCGTATCGATCAGTGTTGTTGGCGCCCAGGAGTTGTCACCAAACTGGCCGGATTACCTGGGAGGCTCGAACAGCTCTCACTATTCGCCGCTCAAGCAGATTACACCGGCCAATGTCAGCAAGCTCGAGGTCGCCTGGAGTTATCCAGCTGGCGACGGACTTTATACGTTCAGTCCGCTGGTAGTGGATAACGTGGCCTATGTGGCGGCGAAGCAGGGATCACTGGTCGCGCTGGATGCCTCGAGTGGGACGGAGTTGTGGGTTCATCCGTTTGCCGGAACGGGCCGCAGGGCCGGAATCGGCGGGCAGCGAGGCCTCAACTATTGGGAAAGCAAAGATCGTTCGGATCGACGGATATTGGTCACGACGGGCGGTTATCTTTACGCGATCGACGCGCTCACCGGGAAAAACGTGGAGTCGTTTGCCGACCACGGCCGGCTTGATCTAAAGACGGGAATCGACCGCACGCCGATTCCTCTCGCTACGAGAACTCCGGGGCGGACGTTTGAGAATTTGATCATCCTGGGGAGCGCAACAGGTGAAGGGTATTTGCCGCCTCCGGGAGATATTCGAGCCTTCGATGTGCGGACCGGAAAACTGGTCTGGGTCTTCCACACAATTCCTCGGCCGGGCGAAATGGGATACGACACCTGGCCCAAGGACGCTTACAAATATATGGGCGGGGTAGACGTCTGGGGCGAATTTACGATTGATGAGAAGCGCGGCATCGTATATTTCCCGACCGCGTCGGCTAAGTACGAACTCTATGGCGGCGACCGCCCGGGTGATGGCCTTTTCGCCGATTGCCTGCTTGCTCTGGATGCGCGGACCGGAAAGTATCTTTGGCACTTTCAGACGGTTCATCACGACGTGTGGGACTACGATCCCAATGCAGCGCCCCAGCTTGCGACGGTCAAGCATGACGGCAAGATGGTCGACGTGGTCGCACTGGCCTCGAAGAACGGTTTCCTTTACGTCTTTGATCGCGTCACGGGAAAACCCCTGTGGCCAATTGAAGAGCGCCCAGTGCCGCAATCCGACTTGCCCGGGGAGCACACATCACCCACGCAACCCTTCCCTACCGCGCCACCAGCGTTTGCGCGTCAAAACATGACCGTGAAGGATCTCTATACGGGGTTTATGACTGAGGAAGAGAAAACGTGGTGGACAGACCGGCTTTCAAAAGCACGAAGCGGCCTCTACACGCCTCCTTCGCTCGTCGAAACGATACAAATACCGAGTGTGACTGGGGGAGCTGCGTTCTTTGACACCGGCGCCGATGCGGCCAAGGGGATGGTGCTGGTGGAAACCAGGAACGTGCCATCGATTTTAAAGATGGTTCCTGACGGCGAGTCCACATCGGCGAACAATGGCAACCTGATTCCGAGCCGCCCTCAAGGAGCATCTCCGGAGGAAGGACCGGGCGCCGGTTTGGGCCCGCTGCCACCGAGGATCGGCCGTACTATCTATGAGCAAACCTGCCAGGTGTGCCACGGGCCGGATCTCAAGGGCGACCGGGGGCCTGCACTCGATACCGCGGTAGAACGATTGGGAGCGGACGGGGTGCGGGCGGTCGTCCACCAAGGGAGAGGCGCGATGCCGCCATTTCCTTCGATTCCCTCGCAGGGCTTGACTGATCTAATCGAGTTTCTTCATAAGCCGGAGTTGGCGCCTCCCGGATCCGCGCTTCCCGGGAATATGCTGACCGAACGTTTGGAGCCGGACTATCCGGCTGACCTCAAGCCGCGGCCTGCGCGCTATAAGACCGGTTATGGCCAGGAGGGATATGTGATCACGCCTCCGTGGAGCACGATCACGGCCTACGATTTGAATTCCGGCAAGATCAAGTGGCAAACGCCGTACGGCGATACGCCGGAGGCCGGACCCAGCGATACGCTGCGAGGCAATGTGTTCCCAAAGAGCGGATTCGTGATTCTGGCTTCCGGCCTGGTTGTCTTCGTAGACAACCAAGCGAAGTTCTACGCGCTCGATCTGAAGACCGGGAAGGTGATTTTCACGAAAGACGTTCCCAACGGGGCGGCCGGGGTGCCGGCGGTCTACGAAGCAAAAGGGCGCGAGTACATTCTGTTTGCCCTGACCGCGGGCCCCGCTTTCCCCCGAGGTGCGCGGATGGCGCCCGGCGGTGTGAGCCCACCGGCAGGTTCGAAGAGTTACGTTGCTTTCGCGCTACCGCAGTAAGGTTGTGGCAACGGACATCGGGCATAAAGCGTGAGGTTCTATGGGGAAACGAATCGCAGTGTTCGCCGGCCTGGTGCTTTCATCGGCGGCACGGTTGTACCGGCTGCCCAGCAATCCGAGCCTACTTTTCCGGAAGAATTGAGGATCAAACCTGGCGCGAAGGCGTGCTCAGGAGAGATTTAAGGTGCAGACAGACCGGAGGGCCTGATGAAAATGCGAATTGCAATTCTCGCCATCGCAGTATTGTCGATAGCAAGCGGGGTGGCCATCGCCGCCCAGCAAGCCGATCCAGCTCTGCCGAACCCGCTGACGGTGACCATCGACACAGCTAAGACAGCGGAACCGGTATCGAAGTACGAGTTCGGCATGTTCATCGAACACATTGGACCTCTCATCTATCGCAGCTTGTGGGCAGAGATGCTCGACGACCGAAAATTCTACTTCCCAATTACCTCGAAGGAACCGCCTGTTGCGGCTGCGCCTCAGGGTGGGTTCCGGCGCAACCAGCTTCGCAAATGGCGCCCCGTGGGTCCGGACGAGGCCGTCGTGATGGACAAAGACAAACCGTTTACCGGCGAGGAGAGCCCGCGCATCCAACTGGACTCCGCAACTCCGCACGGGATCGCGCAAACGGGGTTGGCGGTGCTCAAAGGAAAAAAGTATGCCGGCCGGATTTATCTTCGCGGAACTCCCGGCAGCAAGGTCAAGGTAACGCTCATCTGGGGTGAAGGCGCCGCCGATCGACAGAGCGTATTGATCGTGGCGCTCGGCGGTGGGTATAAGAAGTTCCCGCTCAGCTTCACGGCCGGTGGGGATAGCGAGAAAGCCACTTTCGAAGTTACAGGGACGGGCATCGGGAACTTTGAGATCGGCGCGGTCTCCCTCATGCCGGCGGACAATGTGGAGGGGTTCCGGCCAGACACGATCGCGCTTCTCAAGCAGCTCCACTCGGGGATGTGGCGTCTGCCCGGCGGCAACTTCCTCTCAGACTGGAGCTGGTACGACGGTGCCGGCGACATCGACAAACGCCCTCCAACATTTGATTACGCGTGGAATGCCATGCAGTCCAACGATGTCGGGATGGACGAGTTCATGACACTGTGCAAGCTTATCGGGGTTGAGCCGTACGTCACCGTGAACGCGGGGTTCGGCGATGCCCATTCGGCTGCCGAAGAAGTGGAATATATGAACGGCTCAGTGAATACGCGCCTGGGTGCCATGCGTGCACGCAACGGTCATGCGGAGCCTTACCACATCAAGTTCTGGAATATCGGCAACGAGCCCTGGGGCACGTTTCAGCTCGGCTATACCCCTTTGAAATATTGGGTTCTGAAAAACAACGAGTTTGCAGCCGCAATGCGGCAGGCCGATCCGTCCATCACGCTGATCGGATCCGGCAAGATGCTGGAACCTATGTTTCTGAGGGATGAAAACCGCGCTAAGTACGCGGATAACCTGGAGCCGCTCTACGGATCGGATGTCGACTGGACGGGTGGTCTCCTTGCACACTCCTGGGGAACCTTTGACGGCATCGCGGAACACTGGTACGAGTCCCCTGGCAGGCACTTCGATATTGAACGCGCAAAGAGCCTGCCGCTGGCCGCACCCGAAGATGATGCCTATGTGAAATTTGATCCGACGACACTCGAGTTTGCTCGCTATGCGGGCAATGTTATTCGCCGCAAAGCAGAAGAGTGGCAGGGATACCAAAAGCGGTTCCCAGCGATGATCGACAAAAAGGTTTTCCTCTCCATTGATGAGTACGCTTACTTCGGCGGGGGCAGAGGTACGGGACCGAATCTCAAGGTGGCCCTCGCTTATGGAATGCTGTTCAACGAGATGCTGCGGCACACCGACTTCCTCACCATGTCAGCGCACACGATGGGGGTCTCGACGATGGACTATTCGCCCACCGCCGCGACTCTGAACACAACGGGGCTTATGTTCAAGCTGTACACGAATCAGTTTGCCGGGGCTATCCCGGTAGAACTCTCGGGTAATTCGCCCCAACCTCCAACCAAGAATCCGCCTTACGCAGACGAACCTAAGCTACCGTCGGGCAGTCCGACCTATCCGCTCGACATGTTCGCGGCGCTCACCGCTGATCGTAAATACCTCACCGTTGCGGTCGTAAACGCAACAGGAACGGAACAGAAGTTCCGTTTGACAGTGACCGGCACACGGCTCGGTGGGTCATCGACTTTGTGGCAAATGACTGGGAGCAACCTGGAGGCTAGCAACCACGTTGGGCAACCGCCGCAGGTTGAAGTGAAGGAGATCCAATTGGGCAATTTGCCGGAGTCGATCCCGGTCGCGCCTATCAGCGTGAACATTTATCGATTTCCGGTGGGACAGTGAAAACGTGGCCCAGAAAATTGGGGATGCTTTGGCGAAGGAGGAACACGATGCTGAGGGAGGTTTTGATTGCGGTTGCAATCGCCGCCGTGCCGTGCGTGAGCGCGGGCGCAGATACCACCGCCAAGGTAGAACAGGGCCTGCTACAGGGGACGCTGGAAGAAGGTCTCACTGTCTACCGCGGGGTTCCCTTTGCGGCTCCACCCACGGGCGAGTTGCGGTGGCGGCCACCGCAGCCCGCCTTCGCTTGGGAAGGCGTACGCCGCGCGGACAAGTTCGCTCCGGAATGCGTACAGCGCTCGGGGCCGGGCGAGTCGCCGTCGATGAGCGAAGACTGCCTTTATCTGAATGTATGGACGCCGGCAAAGTCGCCTTCTGACGGTCTCCCCGTTTTGGTTTGGATATATGGCGGCGGGTTCAACGCCGGCGCCACCTCCGTTCCCACTTATAGCGGAGAAGTTATGGCACGTAAGGGCGTGGTGCTGGTCAGCATCGCGTACCGGGTAGGAGCGCTCGGCTTTCTGGCTCATCCACAGCTAAGCGTGGAGTCCCCAGAGCATGTCTCGGGTAACTATGGACTGCTCGACATGATCGCCGGATTGCAGTGGATCAAGAAGAACATCGCAGCATTCGGAGGCAATCCTGGCAGGGTCACGATCTTCGGCGAGTCGGCTGGAGGAATCGCAGTGAGCATGCTGTGTGCATCGCCACTGGCGAAGGGCCTTTTCGAGGGTGCGATTTCGGAGAGTGGAGGTTCCTTCGGGCCTCCGCGCCCTGCCGCCGTGCCGGGTGAGAACATGAGGCTGCTGAGCGTTGCGGAGCGGGATGGGGTACAGTTCGCCACGACGGCGGGAGCCACGTCGATCCAAGAACTGCGCAAGATACCGCCGGAGAAATTGCTGGCGGCTACACGCGGCCTGGCGTGGCCGATCATCGATGGCTGGGTAATTCCCTCAGATCAGTACACGCTTTACGAGAAAAAGCAGTTCAATGACACGCCTATTCTTATCGGATATAACTCGGACGAAGGCGCGAGCTTTTCACACGATCGGACCGCCGAGGAGTACCTCGCAGGCACGCGCAAGCGCTACGGACCGTTCGCGGATAAACTCTTGAAAGCCTATCCAGCAGGTGAAACCAGCGTTCCCAAGAGCGCCCGCGATCTTGCCCGGGATTCGGCCTTCGGATGGCACACGTGGGTCTGGGCGCGGATGGAGTCCAGGCTCGGCAAGTCCAAGGTCTTCTACTATTACTTCGACCAGCATCCTGATTATCCTGCCGGGTCACCGCATGCGGGCTACGGCTCGCCGCACGGCCGGGAGGTCCCGTATGTGTTCGGGCACCTTTCCAATCTAAAGGATGAACAGCCCACAGCCGCGGATCACGTGATTTCGGACTCGATGGTTACCTACTGGACAAACTTCGCCAAGTACGGCGATCCGAACGGCAAGGGCGTACCGAGCTGGCCGGCGTTTAGTGATCAACATCCAGAGCTGATGTATTTCGCCGGCACGCCACACACCGGCCCCGTACCCAACGAAGATGGGCTCAAGGTGCTGGATGACTACTTTGCCTGGCGCCGATCACCCGAGGGCGCGGCCGCCTCGGTAGTCGAGGATAGCGGCCGGCCATGATGAACAGATATCCATCTGTGCGATGCACAACACTAACGTGGTGTTTCCAAACTCAGTCCCGAAGGGACGCCTGAACTTAGCCCAGGACGCCAGTCCTGGGTTGGATGAAAGGAAGATCCAGTCCCGTAGGGACGGCTGAAATAGGCCGCGATCCAATCCGAAGAACTTTCAGCCGTCCCTCCGGGACCGTTGGAAATGCACGTCGCTATGAGTGACGTACAACACTAGCGAAGCAGGCACGACTTTGCCATTTGCGCCAGCGCCGGATCCGAACTATGTAGGGCGGTCTCGCAATACGCCTTGCCGGCAGCGACGTTTCCCTGGCGGATAAGAGCCATGCCCAACCCGAGATTCGCCCCATCCAGGTTGGCGTTAAGCCGTAGTGCTTCCCTGTATTGCTCCATCGCCTGCTTCTCGTCGTTGCGCTCCGCGAGCAAGTCGCCAAGGTCGCTGTGGACGACAGCCGATCCCGGATCTAAGCGAGCCGCTTCACGCAATTGGTCCTCGGCCTGAGAGCGGCGGTTGGTTGCGACGAGTAAGAGACCGTAACTGTGATGAACCTCAGCAAACCCAGGCGCGGCGGCGATAGCCTGCTTGAATTGAAACTCTGCTTCTTCGTATTGATTACTGGCCACCAGAGAGCGTGCCAGATTATAGCGTGCCTCTGCCAGGTCAGGCCGATAACGGATCGCTTCGCTATAGAGTCGAATGGCCTCGGCTTGATCGCCTTCTGTCTCCTTGACCCCGCCCAACAAGTTATAAGACTCGGCTTGCTGCGGATCCAGCTGAATTGCCTGTTGAAGAGTCGATTCGGCCTTCTGAAGCTGGCCCTGACGGGCATATACGTTTCCAAGATTCGACAGGATCCCCGGGTCTGCCGGCGGATTGCCGGTCACGCTCTCCAGGATGTGCTGCGCACGGTCAAGTTCCCCTGTCTGCAGCAGCGCTTCGACCATCCTCCCTAGTATGACCCTGTCTTCTGGCTTTCTTTTCCGCGCTTCCTCGAACCAGGTCACGGCTTGTGCATAGTTGCCGCTCTTTGCATACGCGTCCCCTAAGGCAGCATAAAATCCCGCCTCGGCGGGAGCATATGCCTTGAGCGCACTTTCCAACGCAGCAGCGCCCTGCGGGTTGGCGGCGTTTTCGCTTTCTGCAACGGCCAGGTATAGCTGGTCGTCGCTTCGATCGCGCAGCTTCTCGGGATAGTACGGAGCGAGCAACGTTTTGTTGTTTGACAAAGCCGGGTGCGGCTCGACCGGCGCCAGAAGGTCGCGCGATGGTTTTTCCCGCTGAATATAATGGTCAGTAAGCACGATACGAACGGCAAATTCCCCGCGACGCTTCGGCATGTGACAAGATACGCATGTCTCTGTCCTGGGGAGCGACACCTTATGGACCACGCCTACGTGGCATCTCTCACAAACCTTGACGTAGTTAGCTTCCGTTTGTTTGCTATGAGACTCCTGGTGTGGGTCATGACATGTAAGGCATGTCATCTGGCTTTGCCTGAAGCAGCGGGACATCCTTAAGCGATACGCGGCATCGGCGATTTCAAATCCGTTCTCATTTTGCTTCCCAGCGACGTCAAAATACAATTTGTAGTCGCCCAGTGGCTGTCCTGGCCGGTAAGAGAAAATGGCGCGATTGAACCTGACACTGATGTTTTTGTCCTGGCTTCCACTCGTGGAGAGATGACACTCCATGCAGATTTCAAGCTGCCGTTCGCGACCGAGGGTGGCCGGATTGACGATCGCCGCCCGGACCCGGGCAAAGTCGAAATTCTTCGCACTGGCAGCCCGCACGTGCTCGGCGCCAGGCCCGTGACATCTCTGGCAGTCGATTCCGGTTGGCAACTTATCGGAGAAGATTGGTTCTCCGCTTTCCTCGATCTCCCTGGGCAGGGCGGATGGATAAGCATCGTGGCAAAAAATGCAGCCTTTTGACACGATGCCGTGGAAGTCCTTCTGGTTTGCGAACTCGTAGCCAGGAGTCATCTCCCAGTATCCATTGTTTTCCGAATACCAGGTCACCGGCAGCTCAATCAACTTTCCTTCGGAAGTGCGATGAAGGAAGCTGCGTGCCCGATCGCCCGAACCGATCACGTAGTCAATCCGCTCCTCCATTACATTTGTCTGCTTACCGTCGAATCCAACCTGGTGCCGCCGCTGATAAAACTCATCGCCACGGCGAATCATGGTGTAGTAGTCACCGGAAGCCTGGTTGTAAACCGTATTCCTGACGGCAAAATCTTCAGGCATGTTGTCGGGAGTCGCCCTGGAAATTGAGCGCCCCATCCCTGTGTGCCCGAATGATTCGGCGACGGCACCATGACAACCAGCACAGGTGCGCGAGTCAACGTATCCATTGGAGGAAAACGTCTTCGGCGGATCGACCCTGGAGCGATGATGGAGCACGAACCCGAGCACACAAGCCGCGATGAGGAACCCCGATATGGAAAAAAGGATGACGAACTTCCGTGAATTTGCTGTCGTGGCCGGCTTTGAAGAACTCGGCTCCGGAACAGGAAGAGGCTTCCTTTCCTTGTGTTTCTTCTTTGACATATAACCGAGGCTAGTTTGAGAAGGCGAGTACCGTCAATCAGATGATGGAAGGAGCAGTCTGTATTCAGAGCTATCAAAATTAGCGAGTGCGAAGGGCGTTCTGTTATCGCTTTATTAGGAGAACTGGACCTGTGGCCTATCGGTCAAAAAATCAAACTGGGGTAGCGAGCTTGGTGGAGTTCATCGGCGTCGCCGCGGTGGAGCAAAAAACGAAGCCCTCCTGCCTGGACGGGTGCCCCATGTTCGCCTGAGCGTACATGGGCCGAAGATGACGAGGCGCAGCCCCTCCGAATGTTTTTGCTCGATTGCGACGAGACTACGGACGAGAGCGAGAGTCCTTGCACATGGATTGAAAGCATTGGAAGAACCCGTTTTCGGCCCATGGTCCCGGATTCCCTGCACGGGGCGCCACCAACGGATGCGCGTGCGCCTTTCATTAAGAAAATCCGGGTGTACGCTGGGGCGAACATGGGGCACCCGTCCAGAACCAACGACTGTAGTGGTAAGTCAAAATCCTGCCAGAAGCTGCAGACCCAATTTGGACAGGTTTGGTCTGTATCGTTTGTGCGTTGCCGAGCCGGCCACACCGTCTATTAAAAGGAAGAGGCCCCGCAGTGGTAAATCACGGCAGGGCCTCCGGGAGTACGGGTCAGGTTCAGAAGGAGATGCGGCCCGAGACTTGCAGAAGCCTGGGATTGTTATATTGCGAGGTGATCTGGCCTTCAGAGGCATTGCCTACCACGGTGTTGGGAGGTCCAAATTGCACGCGGTTGAAGAGGTTGAAAGCTTCCACCCGGAAATCAAACGTAGCTCTCTCCAAGGTGATCTTTTTGAACACTGACAAATCAAAGTTCGCTATACCCGGCTGCCGCAAAGCATTGTCCGTTCGAGATTCATTACCGAAGGTGAAGGGAGCTGGAGCCGAAAAGCAGGAGAGGTTGAAATACGGGCTCTTGGATCCGGCAATGCCCAGACGGTTTGGCATGGCGCCACTGGTTTTTTTCGCACACCCGGGAGCGGCATTCGGGCGCAGGGTGCCTTGAAACGCGTAGGTCGAAAGTATGTTCGGAGTGACCGAAAGACCCAGTGGGAAGCCTTCTTGGAAGGTTGTAATCCCGTTCAGTCCCCATCCGCCGATCAGGCCATTAGCAACTCCGTGCAGATTCGAGAGAAGCATTTTTCCCTGTCCGATTGGGAGGTCCTGGAGAAAGCTGACGACCAGCCTTTGGCGCGAATCAAAGCTTGACAGCGAGTAGTTACTCATTGGGACGTTGTAGTCCTGATAACCCGCTGAGCCTGTGGAATCGAGCCAGGAAGTCAGATACTCGGAGTCGGTCAGTAATTTGGAGAAGGTATACGCCCCGAGGAGCATGCCACCTTGCGGCGTTCTCTTCTGTAGTTTCATTTCCAACGCATTGTAGTTGCTTTCGCCAATATAGTGGCCGCTGTTGCTGATGCTGCCGTATTGCGGAAAGGGCCGCAGCAACTGGTTCTGGGTAACAGTGGGTTGCTTAAGAACTCCTTGAGTGATCAGTGGGTAGAAGGGATTGGCCACCTGCTTGTTCAAAAAGCAGCTTCCCAAATTGCCGCTCGCGCAAACAGGATCGGCGGCGGCCTGGGCAAGCACCGAATCAGGAATGGGATTGATGGGAAGACTGACGGGAAGGTGCTCTCCGCGCAATCCAGAATAAGCCGCTTCGAGAGCGATCCCGTAAGGCAGTTGACGCTCTACAGCCAGGTTCCACTGATAGGTTCTTCCGTTGGGCTCGTTCGCATAAAGCGCCTGGGCGTTGCCACCGAGGAGAACCTGCTGAAAATCCGGGTTCCGGTGCGGCGGGCCTTGCAGGCCGTTGGGATAAGGATCGTCCAACGTGTTCGCTGGCGTCTGCTGGTTGTTGGTGGTGTTCACCATGAGGTTGTTGAGAAAATTGATTCCGGCTTGCAGAGGAGCCTCAGGGAACTGGAGGTCAGCGGGGACGACGAATTTGCCGAACGCTCCGCGCACCACGGTGTTGTTATCGATCCGATAGGCAACACCCGCGCGCGGCGCCCAGTTGTCCCAATTTTCATTGCGAACACCGGCGGCCGGATGTTGCTTCGAGCTCACAAGGTCGAAAGCCCCGGGAAGACCAACGATGGGATTGACTTCCGTGGGGTTGAAGGTGTCTGCCCAGCCATACCGCGACCTATACACACCTGGAACCTCGTAGCGAATGCCGAGCGTCACCGTCAGCTTGTTCGTGGCCTGCCAGGTGTCCATAAAAAAATACCCCTGGTAATACTGGGTTTGGTAGGTCGGCGGAGCAGCCTGAACCGTTTGTAGCGTGCCATTGGTGCCCACATATCCCAGTTCAAAGGATGCAAGCGGGTTGCCGCTAGTGCCGACAGAGCCAGCATTCTTAGCGGTGAAAACATTGTCAAAGGTAAAGATACCGCCGGGATTGTTGTTCTGGAAATATGACATCTCCAGACGGCGCAAGTCGATACCAGTCTTTAACGTGTGGCGGCCGATGACCTTCTGGTAGGTGGAACCGATGACGTAGTTGTTGTTGATGGAGAAGATGTATCCCGCGCCACCCTGGGTATACGTGATGGATCCACCAGAGGTGTTAATCGTCGGAACGGCAGTCGATTGGGGCAGATTGTTCAAGTAGCCGAAGTTCATGTACGACGGCCATCCGAATGCCTTGCTTTCGTCGAGGCCCAGATTTGTCGGTTTGCGGTTGTAGTTCCATCTCAAATACGAGAGGTGAACGTCCACAATGGAAGTTGGGTTGAAGACATAAGTGTCACCCACGACCAGCTGTTGGGTGGTAAAGACCTCAGGAGCTAGGGCAGTGACGTACAGGTTGCTATCGTAGGGCTGAGGGTCAATGTTCATCGAATGCCAATGGGTGTAGCGTTCGAAAGCGCTCTGCTTTGAGGTCAAGCTCTGGTCGGCACGGAACGTGTACTGATCGTTGTTGCCGCCCGCGGTGCCGAGCCGGAAAAAGTTGTTCGTTGCACCCTGGCTGGTCATCGTTCCCGCCTGGTTCGGTCTGGCATAGATGGGAAAGGCGATCAGGGCTTTTGCGACCGAGCTGATGCGATCCGGAGGAATGACGTTCTTGATTCCGTTATAAGCGAATTGCTGGCGCTGCGGCGCTGTGCCGGCCGCCTGGGCCGGGGTACAGGCGGCATTGCCGTTATAGCCGCAGGTGGTGAGCGCATCGTAAATAGGAGCGGAGATGGCGGAGAAGTCGCCCGTCAACTCGGCGGCCGTAGGAACAGAGAAGGGACCGACTGGATAGCCCTGGGTCTGCCGGTAACCCTGGTAATCGCCAAAAAAGAAGAGTTTGTCCTTCTTGATGGGACCGCCAAAGTTGCCGCCAAACTGGTTCTGGTGCCAGGCCTGGCGCTGCCCACCGACGCGGTTGGTGAAAAAGCTATTGGCGTCGAGAACCGTATTGCGCAAGTACTCAAACGCTGTGCCGTGGAAGCCGTTGCTACCGGACTTGGTGCTCATATTGATCACGCCGCCTGTGTACGCTCCGAATTCCGCAGTGTTGTTATGTGTCTGAACATTAAATTCGCGGATCGAATCCTGATCCATGACCAGTTCAGCAGCATTGCCATAGGACACGTTCACCGGCGAGCCATCCACCAGGATGGAACCCTGGTTGGCATTGCCTCCGTCGATCTGATAGTTTCCCGCGGCGAATACGTTTTGCCCGGAGAGGTTGGTGGAAGAAGCGCCTTGGGGTACCACTCCCGGGACCAGGCCAATCAAGGCAAGTACGTTCCTGCCGTTGAGGGGTAGAGTGGAAACGGCTTCGCCTTCCACAACCTGGCCAAGGGAAGCGCTGTCAGTTTGCATGATGGGAGCGGCCGTTGTGACAACGACGCTTTCAGTTTGTGCTCCTACTTCCATGGTCACGTTGGCGCGTGCTGTCTCACCTACACGGACGTCGATCGGGCTGCGCGAATAGTGCTTGAAGCCCTGGCCGTCCACTTCCAACTTGTATTCGCCGACCGGGAGTGAAAGCAATTGATAATTCCCCTGGCCGTCGGTGACATCGGTTCGAAGTTCGCCGGTGCCGAGGTTGGTGAGTTTGACGGTGGTGCCCGCGATCGCGGCGCCGCCGGGGTCGGTTACGCTGCCTACGAGTGATCCCGAAATTTCCTGTGCTCCAGCGGGAGCGTGGCACACGAATGCGCCCAGCATCAGGATCGCCGTGACGACCCGAAGAAAAGGTTTTCTGAACTTTCTCACCGTCTTGCCTCCTAGGAAAAACCACATTTAATGCAAAATTTAGTGTGTATTATGCAATTGAACTTAGATTTGGGGGAAAACTAACAACCCCGAATCATGATTGTCAAGGGTTTTGTTTTTGGAGCCTTGCCGGAGCGCATCTCTGCTAGAGAACGAAAACAGTGGGTCCGGAATCCTGGCGCCAAAGGAGATAGAACACCGGTTTCCGACCTGTCACAGAAAGACGAGCTGAAATGAAACGTCTCATCTTCCACACTCTCGTTTGCATCCTGGCGTCCTCCGCAGCTTTCGCCGATAGCTCTCGCCTGCCTGACGGCACTGAGTTTCCCCTGTGGGAGAAGCCACTGCATTTCAGCAAAACGTACTATGTGGACGGCAAAGCGAAGAATGGCGACGACAGCGGCCCGGGCACAAAGGAACATCCCTTCCGGACGATCAATCACGCGGCACAAATACTCCAGCCGGGCGAGCGCGTTGTTATCGCCACTGGTGTCTATCGCGAGGCAGTCCGCCCTGCCCGCGGCGGCACGGCCCCGGACACCATGATCAGCTATGAGGCCGCGCCCGGCGCCAACGTGGAAGTAAAAGGCTCCGCCATTGTTACCGGCTGGCAGCCGAGCGAGGGCTGGAACTTCGGCCGCGACACAGAGACACACCAGCCGGTCACTCCGTGGGAACTCCATCTGGACCCGGCGCTCTTTCCCAGTGGCTATAACCCCTTCGCACTGGACAACGTGACCGATAACCGCTACTGGATCAATTACGCCAAGGACAACATGTCGAATTATTTCCGGCGGCGCGGCCTGGTTTTCGTGGATGGTAAGCCGCTGGAGCCGGTGGAAGGACCCGGCGACCTGGCCGGCCCATCGCCCCGCTCGCTCAACTTCTTCAGCGACCTGCACTGGGCGCCACTGTTCCAGGAGTTTTCGCCCTATGCCGGCAAAGTCTGGATCGAATCTGACGGACTGACTTTGCACATCCGCTTAGCCAACGACGACGCTCCCTCCAGGCACGTCATCGAGATCACCAACCAGGAGTCGGTCTTCTCGCCCGCAAAGCCATATCAGACCTATATCCGCGTGAAGGGCATCACTTTCGAGCATGCGGGGAATAGTTATCCCAACCCGCAGAGGGGGCTGGTTTCTACCAACCACGGGAATCACTTCATTTTTGATGACGACACATTCGAGTGGGCCAACAGCGTCGGGCTCGACATTGGCGATGTCGACTGGGCGGCTGCCAAACCGCCTGAGCCCGTGGGCTTCGACATCGTGCGCCACAATGTGTTTCGCTACTGCGGGATTGAAGGCCTCGGAGGAACCGGCGGTCCGCAAAATGTACTGGTGGAGAAGAACCTTTTCGAATGGATCGGCTGGCAGGACGCGGCGCGGATGTCCGAATCCGGCGGCACCAAGATGCACCGCACCCACGATCTGCTTTTTCGTAACAATGTCATTCGTCACATTCGCCATGCCAATGGCATCTGGCTGGATATCGGCAACGGCAACGACCGCATCACAGGCAACGTCTTCGCCGATATTCCGGGCGATGTAAATCCTCACGCTATCCATATCGAAGGCAGCAACGAACTCAATCAAATCGACAACAACATATTCGATCAAATCACCGGCGGGATCCTGATCCGGGACACGAATAACGTGACGATTGCCTACAACCTGTTCCTCGATTGCGCCAGGGTTTGTGTCGACACGGCCTCTGGGATCAACGGGCCGCGACCCATTGGTGGCCACACAAACGACGTGCACAACCTGACGGTGTACGGCAACGTGTTCAACGGGATGGGGCGATCGGCGATCGAGTTTAACAACCCGCGCAACCAGGCAGATGGCAACGTGTACGGCAGTCCGGAGGGAGGCGGCAGGGGATCACAGCCCATCCTGCGCGTCAAATTTCCCGATCCGCCCGAGTGGGACAACCTCGAATCCTGGCGTGAGCAGCACGGCTGGGATCAGAACGGAACCATGGCGGACATCACGGCCAATCTCGATCCGGAGAAACTCGTGCTCACGCTGACGGTCAAGGGCAACGTGCACACTCTGCCTATTTTCAAAAACATCGATGCTGACTTCTACGGCCACACCATCACCGGCGGAGAGCGCATGCCGGGCCCATTCACCGATCTGACCGCAATAACAGGACCGCGCTCCATTGACCCGCGATGAACGTGCGCGATCACATGCTGTCTGTGAGCAGTACAAGGTAGCCCTTGTCAGTCAAAGTGTTTTCAATGAGCGGCCACACTTTGCCATGTACTTCAGACGCAATCCATAGCTGACGCTTTTCCTCGCTTTGATAGGTGAGCTGAAAGCGATAGTTGATCGACTCGGCGGGCGGGGGTCCCCCGTAAATGACCTGGCGAAGTTTCAGCATCTTGAGATCGATAAATCCGTCGAACTTCTCGGCGGCAGGCTTAAAGGTGTTATGGAAGTGAGAGAGCATTTCCTGTTCCCGTTTGGGGTCCACCGCCAGATCGCAATAGAGGACAATGGGGCCGCCTCCCTGTGTCATGTTTTCTCCTATAAGGTTGGTTCGTTCGAAGTTCTTAACCTTATGGCAGCTTACACCCGGTTTGGACGTGGCTTCTTGTCCCCGGATGCACTGGCGATTGCACCATACCCATTGTTACCTTGTTCGTGTTACCCTCCATGTTCGCGTTCCGTTCGTGTCCAAGTGGAGGCGGAAATCTACCGGTCGGGATGGGTCCTGGATGGGTTGCAAGTACACGCTGAGTAAACATTTTCTCGCTGCTGTCGTGGGCGCCGGGTGGCTATCAGCATGCTTGAACACCGTTTACGCTCAGCAGTCCCCTGCCCTCCAGGCGGCCACCACGCTCCCCTTCGTCAGCCCGATTTTTGGCGACAATATGGTGTTGCAACGCAATAAGCCCGACAAAATCTGGGGCTGGTCCGAACCAGGGGACTCCATCCGAGTAGTGATCGGCAACAACACGGCATCCGCCGTCGCGGGCGCCGACCACCGATGGCAGGTAGAGATTCAGCCGCCTCCCGCCGGCGGCCCATACACAGTAAAGATCACTGGCCGTCAGAGCGTTGAGTTGCATAACGTTCTCGTGGGCGACGTATGGCTTTGCGCGGGCCAATCCAACATGGAATTCAAGCTACGCGGCGCGCTGAACGCCACCGATGAAGTGAAGGCTGCGAATTATTCCGCAGATTCGCTTTTTCACGGTAGCGGAACATGCCGCCTACCACCACACCGACCTGGTGAACGGTACGTGGAATGTTGTCTCCCCCGAAACGGCTGCACAAGTCTCCGCGGTCGCTTACTACTTTGCGCGGCGGGTGCAACAGGACACACACATTCCTATAGGGCTAGTTGTCGATGCTGTCGGAGGCACCCCGGCCGAGACGTGGACCAGCGCCGCGGCTCTTCGGCAGGTGGGAGGCCTGGAAGTTCCGCTTGCCGAACTTCAAAGAGTGAGCGCCGAAGGCGGACCTGAATATGGAAACTACGTGATGTCGTGGTTTGACCGGTATGACGTGGGAACAAAAGAAAACTGGTCGAATGCGGCCCTGGATGAGGCAAGTTGGAAGAGCGCCGACATTTTCGGCGCCTTTGCTGCCCTGGGTGTGCCGGACACGCCCGCGGTCATCTGGCTCCGCAAAGAAGTCGTGCTGCCTAACCCACTACCGGCGGGCCGAGCCATGATGTTTCTCGGGATCGTCGACCGTATGGACTCGGTCTACGTCAACGGAAAGTTCGTGGGAGGCAGCGCCTGGGTCGAGAATCCACGAGTTTACCGTCTCGGTGAAGGGGTGTTGAAGCCGGGGAAAAACGTCTTTGTCATTCGTGTTTTGAAGACCGGGGCAAAGGGAGGGTTCCTGAGCAAGCCTGAGGATCTGCACCTTCTACTCGGGGACAAGACCAGCGTGTCGCTGGCGGGCGAATGGAAGGCCAGGCTGAGTGTCGACGCCCGTCCGCCGCATCCAATGCCGATTTCCTACGAGAACTGGCCGGTCATGCCAACCGTTCTTTATCAGGGGATGTTGGAGCCGCTCGCTCCCCTTTCCATTACCGGCGCACTCTGGTATCAGGGTGAGGCCAACTCGAAGCGAGGATTCGAGTATCGTAAGGTTCTTCCGGCGATGATTGCGGATTGGCGAAAGCTCTTTGCACAGGGCGACTTCCCTTTCTACATCGTGAGTCTGCCGGCATTCCAGCATCGTAGTGCGTCCCCCATCGACGACGCCTGGGCGGAGACGCGCGAGTCACAGGCAATCACGGCCGCCACCGTTCCCAACACCTGCCTTGCCGTCACCATCGATACCGGTGATCCGGACACAATTCATCCAAAGGACAAGATCCCCGTGGGCGATCGGCTGGCCTACTGTGCGCTGGCGACGAATTACGGTGAAAACATTCCGTATCAAGGGCCAACCTTTACCTCCTTCGATATGGTTTCGTTAGCGATACGGTTACATTTCTCGCATGCGGAGGGAGGGCTGGTAATCAAAGGTGACAAGCCCGAAGAGTTCTCCATCGCGGGGGATGATCACAAATGGTACTGGGCCGATGCGCACGTGTTTGGAGATACCGTGATTGTCTCATCGAGCCTGGTGCCGAATCCCAAAGCAGTCCGTTATGCGTGGCAGTCGAATCCGGCGGCAACCCTGTACAACAAGGCCGGATTGCCGGCCGTGCCGTTTCGTACAGACGATTGGCCTGGCGTCACAGACAATAACCGGCCTTACTGACAACGTGCACGGTTTTGATTTGAGGGACAAAGCTATGCGGAAGCACTCATCCATTTGGGCAAGGCGAACAATTAAGAATTCCGGCAAAGCTCTGATGACTGTGGCTTCCTTCCTTATGGTCCTATGGCTTCCAGGGCCGCCGGCATTCGGACAGCGAGCCGCCCGCGTGGACCTGGGACGCTTGCAAACCGGCGCAAATGTGGTGTTCACCCGTTCCGCATCCGGCGAGTGGGGCATAGAGATTGCCGGAGGTTCGGCGCCGCGCATCCTGCAACCGAAACCCGCAAGGATTGAAGTCTATCGCGCAGACAGCGACATCCAGCAACTCACCGCGGGTTACAAGAAGATACAGAAGACGGCGTCTGGAATGGATGCGCAGGCCGACGTGGCGTACGGCAAGGGCGTGGTGTTTCGCGTGCATGACCAGTGGAGCGTGAGTTCGGCGGTGCTCTCGCTCAAAAGAAGTGTGGAAGTGAAAGGGAGCGCTCCGGGTGGCTTTTATTCAGCCATCGACTTCACGGTCGATCGGCCGGTCACCTGGCCCGATATCAACTTCATGGTTCCGGGCGCGATCTATGGAGATCCCACCTACGATGGAGACCGTTCTCCCGGAGGAACCCTGAATTACGGGGCACGCCACCTTTTGATGCGTGAGGATATTCTGGCGGCCCCGCTGTTTGCGATGTCCTTCAAGGACGGCGCGTCGATTGCCATGCTCGATCCGGCGCCTCGCGGCAACACCACCGAAGAAGAGTCAAAACTCACCAACCTGGTGATGACGGATGCACGATTCCAGTTCGGAGCAATGGGGGCCTGGCAAGCGGAGGATGGCGCGGTTCAGTTCGGCTTTCGCTATCCCGGAACCATCAACGACTTTGGGGGCGCGCGCGGTCAACCTGCCGTACCGCGATGGATCCGGCGATATCACCCGATGACCGATGGCTTCGCCGACAACTACCGGGTAGCCTTTCGCTTCGGCCAGGATGAGTCGTTTCGGGGCTTGACGCGCGATGCATGGCGATGGGCCTGGAACACGTTGAACCCGCCCGTGAACTACATCGACGTCGACCAGGTGCGGCGGGTTCTGTTGGACCACCTGGAGGCACAGGCGGTCACCATCGACGGGCGTACCGGTATTCCGTTCGCCCGCTCCATCGTGGTGGATACGCCGAATTGGAACTGGACCATGATTGCGATGGGGTTCGTCGGCAAGAATCTCGAGTGCGCGAACCAGTTATTGCTCGAGGGCGATCGCGACAAGAGCGAGCGCGGCCAGAAGATGCGCGCGACTGGCCTGGCCATCATTGCTTCCATGATCCAAGCGCTCCATGCCGTTCCGTTACAAGCCACCGGGTACGATCTCGCGTCCGGCCGCCCCTGGGATCACTTCTGGCTGGCTCCCTGGCTGCGCAATGCGACAGAGGATATGCGTGTGCTCATGCAGGCGTACAGCCGCGAACTCGCCCTGGGGCGCGCGCACCCCGAATGGCTTGCGTGGGTCAAGTCTTACGCGGACTGGCTGATCCAGCAGCAACGTGAAGATGGATCGTACCCGCGCCGGTGGAAACCTGGCAGCACCGAAGTGGCGGAGCCCACGGGAACCGCGAGCTACAATGCTGTTCCTCTTTTAGTTCTGATGACTGCGATCACCCATGAACCGAAGTATGAACAGTCGGCAATCCGAGCGGCCGATTATGTATGGAACACCTGGGGAAACCAGGGACTCTTCATCGGCGGCGCCAGCGACAATCCGAACATCACCGACAAAGAGGCCGGCATGCTCAGCATGGAAGCCTATCTGAGCCTCTATGAGTCGACGAAAGACGCCAAGTGGCTCGAGCGCGCGCAGGCCGCGGGAAACTTTGCAGAGAGCTGGATATGGATCTGGAACCTTCCCATGGCGGACGATGCCGACGATGCCAAGTTGCATTGGAAAAAAGGAGTTCCGACCGTCGGCCTGCAGGATATTACCGCTCTCAACACCGGCAGCACCGATGAGTATCTTGACTGGGCTGTGCCTTCTTACGCGAGGCTGTACAACTACACCAAGGACCCGCATTACCTGGACGTAGCGCGCGTCCTGCTGCAGGACACCAAGTCAATGGTCGCGCTTCCGGGACGCCAATACGATATAAAGGGCATCGGATGGCAGCAGGAAAATTTCCGCCTGGGCCCGGGGCCTAGTGGACGCGGGGTTGGATCTCACCGGATGTGGCTACCCTGGGTTTCCGCAAACCATCTTCATGGCATAACAGGACTGGAGGAGTATGACCCTGCACTCTTCAAGAAACTATCCACCCAGCCGGCGAAGTGAATTGTTAAGTTTGCGTGCCGGACTGATAAGTCCCGCGCTCGCATTGCTGCTGAGTCTCGTCATTGGTTCGCCGATGGGCCACGCGGCGGAGTTTCCCCAGGCTAAGATCTCGAACGGGCAGATTACCGCGAAGATCTATCTGCCGGACGCAAAAAATGGCTACTACCGCTCGACCCGTTTCGACTGGTCGGGAGCCGTCTACAGCTTGCAGTACAAGGGCCACGATTTTTATGGGCCGTGGTTCGACAGGATCGATCCCAAGGTGATCAACTGGGTGTTCCAAGGACCAGACATTGTGTCCGGGCCCTGCAGCGCACTCGAGGGACCAGTGGACGAGTTCCAGACCGTGCTCGGCTGGGATGACGCCAAGCCGGGTGGGACTTTCATCAAAATCGGTGTCGGGGTGCTGCGAAAGACTGGTACTGAGTACAACCGGTACTTCCCTTACGAGGTGGTGAACCCGGGCAAGTGGTCGGTGGAGAAGCACACGGATTCAATCGTATTCCAACAGGAGCTGTCCGACCCAGCTTCAGGCTACGGATATGTGTACAGGAAGATAGTGCGGCTGGTGAAAGGCAAGCCGGAGATGGTGATCGAACGCAGCTTGAAAAACACCGGTAAGCTCCGGATTCAAAGCACGACCTACGACCACAACTTTGTCGTGCTCGACAAGCAGCCGCCCGGACCGGATTTCACATTCAAAGTTCCCTACCAGATTCAGTCACCCCGTCCGCCCAAAAAGGAGCAGGCGGAAATCCGCGGAAATGAAATTGTTTACAACAAGACGCTGTCTGGCGAAGACCAGGTGGCTGTGCCTATTCAGGGTTTCAGTGACAATGCCAAAGACAACGAGATTGTCATAGAAAACAAAAAAGTAGGCGCCGGCGTGAGAGTTACGGGGGATCGTCCGCTGATACGGAATATCCTGTGGTCGATTCGCACGGTGTTGGCGGATGAACCTTATATCGCCATCGACGTTCAACCCGGCAGTGAGTTCACCTGGAAGAACACCTTTGAGTATTACGTGATGGAAACAGCCTATGGTGGCCCTCCGACACGGCACCAGGAAAGGCGGGGATTTTGAATCGGGGGGCCTACTCACTGTCGGCCGTTACGGGCGCTTTGCTGTCGATTGCGTTGGTAGGCGTCCTCTCTAAAGCGGAGGCTCAGACTGACCTGCCCCAGGGTCCGGGTAGAGCTGTCGTCGAACGGATGTGCACCAGTTGCCATGGTCTCAATGTTGTCACCGCACAGAGAATGACCAAAAAAGCGTGGGCCTCCCAGGTCGACGACATGGTATCCCGCGGGGCCGTCGGATCGACCGAAGACATCAGACAGGTGGTCGATTATCTCGCCGCGAACTTCGGCAAGGGTCAGCCTGAGAAGAGCGAGCCCATTGCAGCGAGCGTGCCGGAGAGTGTGCCGCAATCCTCAGCCCACGAGGTATCCGGAATCCCGGCCGCCGAAGGTGTAACCGCAGGTGTTACCTTTGACCAGCTCGTCAAGGCCAACCAGGAACCCTGGAACTGGTTGACTTTCGGAGGAACTTACCAAAGCACTCGCAATAGCCGCCTGAGCCAAATCACGCCGGAAAACGCAAAGAACATGGAATTGAAGTGGGTCTTTCAAGCGCGCTGGCTCGACCCGTACGAGACCACTCCGCTGGTGGTGAATGGGGTGATGTACACCATGCAGGGCGACGACGTGGTGGCGCTCGATGCAACCAACGGCCGTTTGTTCTGGATCTATCGCTACACGCCTGACGCTGCCGCGCGCCTGTGCTGCGGGCGCATCAGTCGTGGACTCGCCATTCTTGGCGACACGTTATACATGGCCGCCGTGGATGCCCATTTGATCGCAATCGATGCGAAAACAGGGACGCCGCTGTGGAACACGACCGTGGCCAGGACGGAATCCGGCTATACCATGACGGTTGCGCCTCTGGTCATCAAAGACAAGGTGATCGTTGGCGTCGCCGGCGGAGAATATGGGATACGCGGATTTATCGCGGCGTACGATGCCCGCACAGGTAAGGAACAGTGGCGGTTCTATACCACCGCCGGACCCGGTGATCCGGGGCAAGCCACCTGGGGCGGCGATTCGTGGAAACATGGCGGGGGCTCGGTATGGGCCGCCGGCTCCTACGATCCGGAAACAAACCTGACCTTCTGGGGCGTTGGCAATGCGGGGCCTGACTACAACGGGGATGTGCGCCCCGGGGACAATCTCTACACCAGTTCCATGGTCGCTCTGGACGCCGATACGGGCAAGCTGAGATGGCACTACCAGGCCAACCCGCACAACGAGTTTGATTGGGACGCGGTGCAAGTGCCGCTTGCTGGCGGATATCCAGTGGCACGGTGATGCTCGCAAAGTCATCCTGTGGGCGGACAGAAATGGTTTTTTTTATGTGTTGGACCGCACCACGGGTCAGTTTCTGTCAGGCAAGGCCTTCGTCAAGCAAAACTGGAACGCCGGATTTGATGAGCACGGCCGGCCCATCATGACGCCCAATGCGAAGAGCAGCACGGAAGGAACCCTGATCTTCCCGGACAATCAGGGCGGCACCAACTGGTTCAATCCTTCCTTTAGCCCCGAGACCGGCCTCTTCTACGTAAACGCCCGGGAAAATTATTCCACCCTGTTCGTCAAGGGCGATCAGGAGTATGAAGAAGGAAACCGGTACGATGGCCGAGGACATCGTCCGCTCACCAGGCCTGTTACCGTCGTGGGCGCCGATGATGAGAAGTTCACCGCCGTTCGGGCGCTCGACCCGCAAACGGGAGAAAAGAAATGGGAATTCAAGCTTAATTCCGGCAACAGCCTTCATACCTTTGAAGGTTGGCAAACCACCGCCGGGGCGGCAGGCATTTTGACCACAGCTTCTGACGTCTTGTTTACCGGAAGCCGCGAGGGCTATTTCGTGGCTCTGGATGCTCGGAGTGGCGCGCCGCTTTGGAAGGCAACGCTCGGCGGACCAATGATCATGAACCCCATCACCTACTCCGTGAAGGGCAAGCAATTCGTAGCCGTCAACGCAGGCAATTGCCTTTTCGTTTTCGGATTGCGATAAGTGGGAGTCGAAGGCAGTTGCCGGAACCGAGGAGCAATGACGATGTGGCTATGCAGAGTGGCGATTGCGGCTGTCCTGTTCAGCGGTATGTTGGCCGCTCAGGTAAGAGAAACCCAGGGCCATGGGGATCCAATCCGTGGCCAGGCGCTTTTCGCAGGAAAGGGTCAGTGCACGTCCTGTCATCGCGTGGGGGAAACGGGATCCGCACTTGGACCGAATCTCACCGCGGCCGGGAGTCAGCTCACAGTCGAGCAATTGCGTAAGTCGCTGCTGGACCCGGATCCCACGGTTCCTCTTGCGTATCAACGCTATCGAGTCATCACGCGGGATGGCAAGACCATCGCGGGAAGACTCCTCAACCAGGACCCCTATAGTTTGCAAATGATCGATTCCGGCAACCGGTTGGTTGCCTTTGAGCGTTCAGATCTGCGCGAATCGGGCTTCATGCAAACTCCTCCGATGCCCTCTTACAGCGGGAGACTCAACCCCGGCGAACTGGCCGATGTACTGGCATATCTTGCGTCTCTCAAAGGCGTGGGTCAGCCATAGAGGACCTGTCAGCTTCTTGGAGGCCAACAGCTTTTCTGCGTTAAGTCAGTTCCCTGCCCCTGTTGTGCGACGTTCCGCGTTTCCTGGAAAACTCGTGACGCCACGCGTGCCCGACTTTCTACTGGCAGCTCGCTTGAAAACAGAGATTCTTGCTGAAAAAAGGCAGGACATGATTTTGAAATCGATCCGCCACCGCGCTGGTGTGGGTACCCGGGTAGATCTCGAAGCTATTAGCGATTCCGTACTTGTCAAAAACATCGTGTAGTTTGCCGGCATCGACACGCAAGCCGTCCTGATCCCCCACGTCCATGGCGATGCCGCGATACTGCTTGAGATTCCCGATGTACTGATCCACGAAGGCGAGGGGGGCATTGGCTGCCCATTTGGCCAGGATATCCGGCTGGGGTACCCCGTCTTTCACCGGCAAGTCGAGATAGAGCGGCGGATTCTTCGGATCGGGCGACCATGCTGCCGCAGAGGCTAGCTGTGCCCTTGCGAAGAACGGGAGCTGTGCGGAATCTTCAGGTGTCTTCACTGCTTCCAAAGTCTTTGCTAGCTCGGGAGTTATCGTTCCAGCGGGCCGAGCGGACATGCAGCACGGACTCATGATATACAGACTGCCAAAGACATCCGGATGTTTCATGCCGATGCGGGAGGCGCCGTAGCCGCCCATCGAATGGCCCACTAACCCGCGGCTTTCGCGATTAGGAATTGTGCGGTAGTGCGCGTCCATATATGCAACCAAATCGTGTGAAATGAATTTTTCGAAATCTCCTGTGGTTACTGAACTCGAATACATCGAGCCGTTATGCACTGTCTTTGAATCGGGCAGTACCACGATCACATCTTTGGCGCCCTGGGCAAACGCCCCCTCAATCGTCTGTGGCACGTGGATCTCGTGGCTCCACTGCTCGGCTCCAATTGAGTAGCCATGCAAGGCATACACCACGGGATAGCGCCGATGCTTATCTTTGCTGTAGCTCGGGGGCAGGAAGACGATCACGTCGCGGTCTACGGCGTCTCCCTCCAGGTTGCCCTCCAGGGCCGCGCCGTGGACCTTGATACGGTCTACCGTCACCGGCTTTGCGCCGGCAACAATCGGAGGCACCACAGTCTGCACCTGCGCGACAATGGTGGAAATGGGTGTTATGGCCGTCATCAACAACATTCCGCAAAACAACCTGGTAGTCTTCATCGCTGTCCTCATCTGATAATCGCTTGACATCACCCCAGCGACCACGAAAACTCCTGGCAGAGAAATCCAGTAGCTCTGGAAAACCGGGTCGAGAGAGAAAACGTTCACTGGAATTCGGAATATACAGACTGAGGCTGTGAGGAACAAGAAGAGAGTCAAAATACGACGAATCTCATGAAAAAATTCAGCCTGTTTACAAGAGGCAAGTTCGAGTAGGATGGCGGCTGCTCGAAAACCTCACTCCGGGCCCTAGCCCGGGCAAATAGAAAACGATTACCCAGGGTTCATAGCAGGCCCGTGCGAGAAGGTGACCCGAGGGGTAGAGAGTCCTGGATGAACAGAACAGAAATCGCGTCCCTGGTGCCTTTGACCCACTGCTGGGCACAGAGCCTGGACGGATTTACTCCAGCATCTACAAATGTTTGCGATGCCGCGTATCCCTCTGTTGAATTTTGCGCCCCGACTTTTCCCATGACATCAGTGGGTTCCATCCCTGCTGCCGGGACGCGAGAATCCCCACGGAGAGCAGTGTGAGGTGGGCTAAGTTTGTAACTTTGATCGGCGCGTTGTGGCTGACGGCGGCTCCTGTCCACAGTGAGGCGCAGCAGCCGTCTACTCGCGAAAGCCGGAGACAGTCGGCGCTCGCGTTGGAGGAGGAGGGCAAGGTAGCCGAAGCCGAAGCCGGGTGGAGATCGCTCCTGAGCAGCCAACCCAACGACGCTGAAGCATGTGCGCATCTCGGTCTTCTGCAGGCGCGCCAGGAGCATTACAAGGAGGCAATCGTCCTCTACCAAAAGGCTCTGAGCCTGGACCCGAAGATGCCAAGCTTGCGTCTCAATCTTGGTCTTTCTTACTTCAAGGCTGGGAATTTCTCCGCAGCGATACAGACCCTGGAACCCTTGCTTCAAAAGGAGTCCAAGTCCTCCCCGGAAGCGCTTCGCCTGGTGACGCTGCTCGGGCTCGCGCACTACGGAATGGGTCAATACGCAGCTGCGGTTCCGTACCTGAAGCAGGCTACGGCCGCCGATCCAGAAAATCTCCCTTTCCGGCTGTCGCTTGCCCAAAGCTGTCTCCGCACCAAGCAGTATCAGTGTGTTCTCGATGTTTACCGTGAGATTCTCGCCTTAAATGCCCAGTCTGCGGAAGCGGATATGCTCGCGGGCGAGGCATACGACGAGTTAAATAATGCTGATGGAGCCATTGCCGAGTTTCAGGCTGCGGTGAAGGCTGATCCTAAAGCGCCGGATGTTCATTTCGGATACGGTTACCTGCTATGGAAGGCACTGAAATTCGAAGAAGCGGAAAAGGCCTTCCGCTCTGAACTCGCAAACAACCCGGAACACCCCCTCGCGTTGGCGTATCTCGGCGATACCGAAATTCGGCTCAATCATTCCGAGGAGGCGGCGCCCTACCTTGAGCGCGCTGTGCGACTGCAACCGTCGATCGCAATCGCCCATGTCGACCTGGGAGCCATCTATGAAGGCAAAGGACGCAAGAATGACGCCGCCAAAGAACTCCAGACGGCGGAAAAGCTTAGCCCCGACGACCCATCCATTCATTGGCGTCTCGGACGGTTTTATCAATCCATCGGTCGAAAGGCGGAAGCAAAGGCAGAATTTGATAAAACGCGGAGCATGCAACGAGCGAAGGAACAATCACTTCAAGAACAGATGCGCCAGGCGGAAGCCATGCCTGCTGCGCAGAATACCGATCTCGAACCCAAGTGACCGGCGCCCCAGCGTGGGCGGTCCGACTCGGGTTTGGACGTCGAGGGGGCTGCCTGCCGTCCTATCCTCTTGTATCTAAAGCGATATTGATTCAGTAATCGTTTTCTATTGACAAGGATCTTCTTTTCCAAACATGCTTTCAAGTTGCAATCCCTTGGGGGGCTTAGCACTTGCTTTACGAACGAATAGCGGGAAACTGAAGACGCAGGAGTTTCTCCGATGAGTTTAGAAGTTCTAACAGTAATGCATTCGGAGGAGGCCCCTGCCGTCGCTGCGATGCAGCGAGAGGAATTGGTGCGCCGGGTCGCCTCCAGCGTCACCTTCGAAAAATCGCCGCGCCTGCGGGCGTTCTTCCTCCACGTGTGCCGATGTGCTCGAGAGAACAAGTCTGAAGAGGCCACGGAACCGCAGATCGCGATTTACGTCTATGGTCGACGGCCTGGTTACAACCCCAATGACGACAACATCGTTCGCTCGCAGGCCCGCATGCTGCGGATGAAACTCGAGCACCATTTCGCCAACGAGGGCAAGGACGAGCCCGTCATCATTACTATCCCCAAAGGCCAATACCTGCCGATCTTTGAGACTCGTTCGAAAGAGCCGCAAATACAGCCACCGCAGGTAACACCCAGACAGCTTGAACCTGCGGAGGAAAAGCCTCACCACTTCCCACAGGTTCTGGCTGTAGGCGCCGGGCTATTCCTACTCGGAGTTGTGTGGTTCAGCTACCAGTGGTTCGCGTCCAGGAATATCACTCCACCCCTTTCCCTGATGGCCCCGGCCACAGCTTCCCACCCGCGGCAGAACGAGACGGAACCGCAGATGAGGGGCTCGCTGGTGCCGTGGGCTTCCGACGCAGGCGAGACGCGTATCGCTGCCGGTCGCATGAAGGGCACCTATACAGACCCGTGGGGCCGCCGCTGGGAATCTGACCGCTACTTCGAAGGAGGCGTTTCCCAACCGGGCCCACTCCATTTATTTCCCCCGGTGGCTGATGAGAATTTGTACAGTTCGATCCGCGAGGCAGTTTCCGATAACATCATGGTCCCGCAATCGCAACGGGAGTTCCATTACGACATTCCTATTCCTCCTGGAGCGCACGAACTGAAGCTCTATTTCGCAGATCCTCTGCGAATGCTGGACGGGGATGGAAAGGAAAAAGCGCAAGATGCGCAAAACCTGCGCCACCTTCAAGTAGAGCTGAATGGCCGTCCCTTGCTGGCGGATTTCGATCCAATTTCCGACGGTGGTCCGGCAGCGGTTGACATTCGGGTGTTCAAGGATGTGCGTCCCGCCGCAGACGGTAAAGTCCATCTTAGTTTCCGATCGGATTGGGGACGGGCTTTCGTGAGTGGGATCGAATTGACGCCGGGCAGTCCGGGAAAGTTAGAGCCGATCCGCATCTGGACCCGTCAGGAGAATTTTGTAGATGCCAATGGAACACAATGGAGCGGGGACAAGTACTTCATCGACGGACGCACCTACACCTATGTAAATCCTGAGGCCGGGCCGAGGGTTCCGGAGCTCTACACCGGTGAACGACATGGTAATTTCAGCTACGCGATCCCGGTTGCACCCGGTAGCTATACCGTGAAGCTCCACTTCCTCGAATCGTTCTTCAGTCCTTTGATTCCAGCCGCACACTGCCACGGTGCCGGCTGCAGGGTTTTCGATGTTACCTGCAATGGCATCATGCTGCTCCAGGATTTCGATATCGTTCGGGTTGCTCCTGGGGCGTTCCAGCCTGTGGTTCGCGAATTTCATGGTCTGCACCCCAACGGACAGGGGAAACTACTGCTTTCCTTCTCGCCGAAGGTAAATTACGCAGAGGTCAGAGCCATAGAAGTTATCGACGAAGCGAAGTAGCTCAAGCGTTTTGCCAGCCGGGGCATCGTCCCCCAAACGCCCCACCGAGTCTCTGGCCCGAGACGCTGAGCGGCTACCACGCCCTCCTCCTGCCTGGGCGATCTCCACTTCCACCCGGAAAATGCGCGTTGCGGCGGCTATGCAGAATGGCGAACGGTATGTGAAATTTGGGAAACATACTTCACATTTCAGAAGAGCTCTTCAGCTTGCTGCCCTTGTTCGCCTAATCTTCGCGTGACTCACGGTGCATTCTTGCCTGCTACACCGTGACCCCCCTTCACAGGCTCAATCCAGGGCTGGTTAGATCCTCCCGGCTATTGAAAACAAAGGGGAGATAGCACGAAACATAGTCCGTCGCTTTACTCGCGATGGCCGTGCATAAGTTGTTGTCTCCACAGTGCCAAGCCATGAGTCGTTCTTAAGGAGGACACAGTGAAATCAGCCGCTACTGACAAACTCTTTTTTAGGCTGCGCGTACCCATGTTGTTTATTCTCTGGGTTGTGCTGTCGGGCGCCGCAGCTTACGGCCAGGGAACCGCCACCATTGTAGGTACGGTGACTGATCCAACGGGCGCGGTTGTCGCAAACGCAAAAATCACGATTACGAACCTGGACAACGGATTCGTCCGTACTTTGACGACCAATGGAGCAGGCAGTTACACAGCCCCCGAACTTCCCATCGGAAACAACCGAGTCGAAGTGGAGGCATCTGGCTTCAAAACATACAACCGGACCGATATTTCACTGAATGTGAATGACACGGTTCGAGTGGATGTTCCACTCCAGGTTGGGACTGTAGGACAAAGCGTGACTGTTCAGGCCAATGCGCTCCAGGTGCAGGCAGACACGAGCGAGGTCAGCCATACCGTTACCGGCGACGATATTTCAAACCTTGCCACTAACGGTCGAAACAACATAGTCCAACTCACGGCCCTGGTGCCCGGCGCCGCATCTCAGCTGCCTGACTTCGATTCCCCCGGAGCGCAGTTCCAGAGCCACGCTGTGTTTTTTAACGGCATGCGGCAGGACGCCAACAACTGGCTTATCGACGGCGGCGAGGCCTATGATCGTGGCGGCGGCGGCATATTGCTCGTGGCTCCCTCCCAGGAAGCGATTGACGAATTTAAGGTGGAAACCAGCAATTATGCCGCTGACCTGGGCAACTCGTCTGGCGGCATGACCAGCATGGCCCTCAAGAGCGGCACGACAAAGTTCCACGGTAGCGCTTGGGAATTCAACCGCAACGATGTCCTGGATGCTTACTCCTTCCTGTCGAAACAACAGACGAATCCTTTGAAACCGGAACTCCGCTACAACTTGTTCGGATTCAACCTGGGCGGGCCGGTGGAATTCAAGTCCAGCAAGCCCAAGACGTTCTTCTTCTACAACCAGGAATGGCGCAGGGAGATCAACGGAGGCAGCATTTTCAACCAGGTGCCGACAGCGGCAAACTACTCCGGAAACATGACCGGTCTGGGCACCATCTATGTTCCCAATACCACCGACCCGGCTGCCATTGCGAAATTTGCGGCAGACGGGCTCACTCCGGGCCAGGCCTTCCCTAACAACACGATTCCGGCGAACCTTATCGATCCGGTTGCCGCTGCCTACATTAAGGCCGGCTATTTCCAACCGCCCAACGCGTCCGACGGCATCCATTACTTTTCCTCGGCCAACACCGACACCTATTATCGCGAGGAAATTGCCCGGGGCGACCACCAGTTCAACGAGAAGTTCAGCGTGATGGGCCACCTTATCTATGATTCACTCAGTCAGCAAGTGCCCACGGTCGCGTGGAGCAGCAACACCTTCCCCACCATCGGGTCGATGGAAACCGTTCCTTCCTGGGCAGCTGTTGTGCACGTCACCATGAACCTCAGGCCAAATCTGCTGAATGAAGCTGCGTTCAACCACAACGGCAACGACATCACCATCGCTAACACCGGCCTTGCCAAGCAGCCCTCAGGCTTTACTACCGCGCCGATCTTCCCTTCGGCCAATAGCATTAACAAGATCCCAGGAATAGAGATCGCCAGCCCATACAACGTGAAGATGGACTCCAACAGCTGGCCATGGGTGAACACCTGGCGCAGCTACCAGTACAAGGACGATCTTTCCTGGACCCGCGGTGAGCATAGTTTCAAATTTGGCGCAGCATGGCTGTGGACGAAGAAGGTTCAGGAGATCTTCGTAAACACCGCCGGAACTTACCAGTTCAATGGGCAAGCCACCGCAGCCAGCACTGGTGGTCAGGGCACCCCCGGCGTGGGGCTGGCCGACTTCCTGCTGGGGGATGCTACTCAGTTTAACCAGGCCCAGTTGCAGGATTCCGTCTCCATCAGCTTCAATACGATCGATCTCTACGGACTGGACAACTGGCGAGTTAACAAACGGCTCACGCTCAATTTGGGCCTCCGTTGGGAAGGCCTGCCCCACTCCTATGACAATAACAACCGCTTATCAAATTTTTATCCCAACCTCTATAACCCGGCCGATGCGGCGCAGTTCACGTCTCCGACCAGCGGCGCTTTGAACACCAACGGCCCGGGATTCAGCACCGTTCCTGGTATCAAACTGTCGACGGTACCGTTCTACCTGAATGGAGTTGGCCTGGCTGGAAGGAACGGAATTCCCAGGGGTCTGGTGCAGAACCACTATCTGACCTTCGCTCCGCGCCTCGGCTTTGCCTACGATGTGTATGGAACTGGAAAGACTATTCTGCGCGGCGGGTTCGGCATGTTCTACGAACGCAACGCGGGCAACGAAGAGTACAACATGGGCGCCAACGTGCCGTTCAGTAACAGCGGCACCACCATTTACCCCTACCTGGACACAACCACGACCTCCTGGACCACCGGAGTGAGCGCCGGACAATCACCCACCACCCCGCAAGGCTTCACCGGGATCCAGAACAAGTACCCGCTTACCACGGTGTATCAATTCAGCCTGGGAATCCAGCAACAGGTGCGCAACAACGTTGTGGCCAGCATAGGTTATGTGGGCAACACCTCCAGTCACCTGTCGCAACAGGGCGACATCAACACCGTCCCGGTGAACGATCCGAACCGCCTTTTCATTTGCGGCGGCAATTGCGGCTCCAAGATCGGCGGTTACAATGCCAACTACGATCGGCCTTACCTGGGCTTTGGGGGAGGCCTCAACATAGTCGCCAACGAAGGAAACGCCCACTACGATGGGTTGCAGTCATCCATCAGGGCCCAGGCGTGGAGGAACGTGACCTTTGGCCTTTCGTACACCTGGTCCCACGCCTGGGATGTGGTCGATGGCCAACTATTTAATCCCCTCGATAACCCCATGGACCCGCGTTACACCTATGGAACAGCCGGCTTCGACCGCCGGAACATTGCGGCTGCCAACTTTGCTTACAACCTGCCGATCTTCCAGAACTCGAACGGGCTGCGCAAGACTCTTCTCGGAGGATGGACAACCTCCGGCATCGTACTCATGCAGTCCGGACAACCGCTGACCGTCGATGCGGGCAACGACAATCTCGGCTTCGGCGGCAGCACAACAAACCATGCGGACCAGTTGGGGGCGGTCAGTTACCCCCATACCTTCAAGCAATGGTTCAGCCCGAGCGCGTTCGCTCAGCCGGCTCCGCTCACCTGGGGCAGCGCGTCCAAAAATAGCGTGAAGGGGCCCGGACGCGACAACTGGAATCTATCCTTGTACAAAGACTTCCATATCCATGAAAGCGCCGGGTTCCAGTTCCGGGCAGAGACCTTCAACACCTGGAACCATACCCAGTTCACGGGGGTTAATAACTCGGTCCTCACCGGTAACTCCTCCAACCCCTACAACTCCTCGGCAGGAACAATCAACGCCACCGGTGACCCGCGTGTCTTCCAGCTCGGGGGTAGGATTTATTTCTAGGCGATTCTGCTGAAGTACGATCCTGACGCATGGAAGCTAACCTGTTCCGTGCGTCAGGACATAACCAACGTTTCTACTTCTGATCGCGTCACCGGGGCAGCCGCTTCACTCCGCGTAACTCCTCATCGGTCCTTTGAACGCCTGGCGCGGCGAATTCGGGGAATGCCCAATCGCCGTACTTCGCTTTTACCTGGGGCAGCACTGCCTTCAGCACAGCATCACTGTTGTCTCCCTCAGCTTGCGCCTTGGCTATGCCTGCGCGCAAAAACAGCAGGTAATCCCGGAACGTCCGCACATCGGCGGCCTTGCCGGCGTTGTCCCCATGGCCCGGAACGAAGGTCGCCGAAGGGTAATCCTTCACCAGCGTGTCCAGTGTCTCGATCCATTCTCTCGTGGATGCATCGATCAGATTGGGCAGCGTGCGATTCCAGAAGAGGTCGCCGCAGAAGACAACATTGGACTCCGCATCGTAGACGACGGTATCGCCGCCGGTATGACCGGGGAAGGCGCGTAACAGCACCTCGCGACTTCCGCCGAGGTACAAGGTCACGCCCTGGGTGTAGGTCACGTCGGGCAGGCGTAGGGCAGCCACCGACGATCGCTGTTCGGCAGTTATCTTGTCGTCAAAGAACTTCATGTTTTCCGTGCGTTCCCAGCGTCGGACATTCTGCTGAGCCAGCACCGTTGCCCCGGCCGCAGCAAACACTCCGTTCCCCGCGACATGATCCAGGTGATAGTGCGTATTGACAACGAAGCGCACGGGGACCGGGGTCTTTTCGCGGATGACAGCGAGGAGTTTTTGCGCCGCCGCCGGATTCTCGAAGGTATCGACCACCAGCACAGCGTCACTTCCGGCCACGAATCCGGCATTGGCGCCAGACTCGTCGGCCTTCGCCGCCGGATTGTCGATTGCGGCCCAGGCGCCATGGTCCAGCGGCTTCAACAGGAAGGGTTCGGAGGTCTGGGCGCCGCCGATCATGCCGCCTATAAGGCAGAGAGCTAAACCTCCTAAGAAGAAGATCCTCATATGCCGACCATCTTATCGCGCAAGATCAGGATCCGCGGTGCGGCGCCAGGCAGGCAAAGATCTCCCGATAGAACTCGGGGTGCGATTGCCAGGTCTGGCCGGTAACGATGCGGCCATCGCGAATGGCCTGCTCGTCTACAAATGTTCCGCCAGCTTGCTCGGCTTCGAAGCGCACGTGTTCATAGCAGGTAATGCGTTTGCCTTTGGTGAGGCCGGCTGCGGCGAGCACCTGGATGCCATGGCAGATGACGAAGATCCATTTTTGCTGTGCGTCGAATTCGCGGACAATGTCGAGCAATCGCCGATCGTTGCGCAGGTACTCAGGAGCGCGCCCGCCCAGAATCAGGATGGCATCATAATCATGGACACTTACCTGGTCGAACGAGATGTCGGCCTCTAGACCGTATCCGGGACGTTCGACATAGGTATCCCACCCCGGCTCAAAGTCGTGCATGACGAGGTGGAGGCGACGAACCGAAGGGGCAGCAACAGTAACACGCCAGTCTTCTTCGCGAAACCGATGAACGGCGTAGAGAGCTTCGTACGATTCGCCGGCATCTCCGGTAACTATCAATATCTGCGGCATTTTAGCCGCCATCATATCACCTGACAAGATCGATCTCGTGAAGAACGGCGGGCGGGGGGGAACGTTTACTACACTCGACTCCGAGCGCGCAAATGAGCGCGACCACCCGGATCATGATCGGCACAGACCGGCAATTTGCCCCAACCGACGGTGCTTCTGTATAGTCCATTTTGAAAGAACGGTTCACCAGTCCTTGCAGAGCAAGTCTTCCATTTACTCCTTTTGACTGTCGGCTTACCTTGAAAGCAGTTTCTCTCGACCTACGCGCATGGCAAAGAGTATCCCCAAGACCAAGCGAGGCTCCTCTAAGAAGCCGGAGCTCATGGATATACGGACGGTAGCTCAAAGGGCGAAGGTTTCCATCGCCACTGTCTCCCGAACCATCAATCATAACCCTACCGTGAATGCCAAAATGGCCAAGCGGGTATGGGATGCCATCCGCGAACTCGACTACTTTCCCAATACTCAGGCGCGCGCGCTGGTCTCGGGTCGAAGCGGATTGTTTGGCCTTATTGTTTCTGAAATCACCAACCCGTTCTTCCCCGAGCTGATCCAGGGATTTGAGGATATCGCCGTCGCCAATGGGTACGAAATCCTGGTGAGCTCCACCAACTATGACCCAAAACGCATGGCGCTTTGCATTCGCCGTATGCTGGAGCGCAAAGTCGAGGGTGTTGCTGTAATGACCTTCGGGATTGAACAGCCTCTGCTGGAACAACTCGCAGAGCGCAACATTCCCCTGGTGTTCGTCGATCTGGGACCGGAGCGGCCAACCGTTAGTCTGCTGAAGGTCGATTATCACCACGGGATTCGACAAGGGGTGCAACACCTCGCAGCTTTGGGGCACCGGAATATTTCGTTCATCTCCGGACCCAAGCGCTTACACTCCGCGCGATCGCGCCTGGATGCCTATATCAAATCTCTTGTTGAGTGCGGTATTCCTCTTAACCCGGATTGGGTCATCGAAGGCGATCACACCCTGGAAGGTGGCATCCAGGCAATGGAGAAGCTGCTGGCCGGCAAAAAGCTGCCGACTGCGGTCATGTGCTCGAACGATATGACGGCGATCGGAGTGCTTCACAAGGTCTACCGCGCTCAGTTGCGTGTACCTGACGACCTGTCGGTCATCGGCTTTGACGACATTCACATGGCCAGGGTCACGATTCCACCACTTACCTCAATCCAGATGTCTCGCCTCGAGCTGGCGCGCACCGCGGTCACGGCCCTGCGCGCTCATGTCGAAAGCGGGACGCCCTATCGCGAATATAAGATCGACACTCACCTCGTTGTGCGGGAATCCACCGGGTATCCGGCCGGCATGATGGATAAGTTGAACCTTTCCAAGCCCCGTTCCGCCTCGTCCAGCAAACGGCGCACTTAGACTTTCAAATAACAGTTGACTGCCGCATTTGAGCCGCCAAAAGGGAAGGCGCTCAAGAGATTATCAACAAGATCGATCTTGTGTAGAATGGCGGCCGAGGGTAAACGTTTACCATACTCAACTCGGAGCGCGCCCAAATGTGATGGGGCTATGCGCCGCCTTCGTAACGGATGGTTTTAATGCGAGAGATCTCCCGAAGAAAGTTTCTCAAAAGCGCTTCTCAGACCGGCTTGGTCATGTCGGCGGCGGCGATTGCCGGCCGCATGGGCGCTGCGCAGAGCGCAACCACCCGGGTCGTGATCGACACTGACCGGCAGATTGCTCCGGTAAGTCACGAGCTGTTCGGTTCGTTTCTGGAACAGCTTGGGCGCGCAATCTACGAAGGCGTATACGAGCCGGGGTCGAAATTGTCAGATGCGCAGGGATTCCGCAAAGATGTGATGGCAGAAGTACGTGAGCTGCAGGTGCCGATTGTTCGCTGGCCCGGGGGGAAACTTCGTGTCGGGCTATCACTGGCTCGATGGAGTAGGACCCAGGGAAAAACGGCCTACGGTGCTGGACCGCGCATGGAACACTCTGGAGACGAACCAGTTCGGCACCAACGAGTTCCTCACCTGGGCGCGGCTCGTGGGAACAGAGCCGCTCATGGGCCTCAATTTCGGCACCGGTTCGGCAGAGGATGCGGCCGCTCTCGTGGAATATTGCAATGGAGCCGGGGGAACGAAGTGGAGCGAACTACGGCGCTCCCACGGTTACGCCGAACCATACGGGGTGAAGTTCTGGTGTGTGGGCAATGAGATGGATGGCCCGTGGCAGATTGGGCACATGCCGGCGCAGGCCTACGGCTTGAAAGCAACCGACGCCGCGCGGCAGATGCGCGCGGTCGATCCATCGATCAAGTTGATCGCCTGCGGATCGAGCGGACCTTTCATGCCTACGTATATCGAGTGGGATCGCACTGTCCTCGAAGAATGTTATGACGTGGTCGATGGAATCTCCTTGCACCGCTACTGGGGAAATACCGAGGAGACCCATCATGACAGCCAGGTGTATATGGCCATGAACCTGGCGATGGACCGGCAGATTGAGGAGATAGCAGCGGTTTGCGACACCGTGCGCGCACAAAAACGCTCAGCGAAACAGCTGTGGTTATCATTCGACGAGTGGAACGTGTGGTATCGCGCGCGCGGCGGAGAGTTTTCGAACGGGCATGGTAAGCCGCATCCGCATCTGCTGGAGGAACCGTACAACCTGGAAGATGCGCTGCTGGTGGGCGGCCTGGCCAATTCGCTGATCCGGCACTCGGACCGCGTGAAGGTGGGCTGCCTGGCCCAACTCATCAATGTCATTGCGCCGATTGCCACGAATGAAGATGGCATTCTGCGTCACACCATCTTTTATCCCTATAGCTGGGCGCTTAAATATGCGCGGGGGCGGGCACTCAGTCTGCAGCCGGAGGGTCCGGGATACGAGGTGGCAACCATCGGCGGCCCGATTGAGGACGGCGGCCGGGCGATCCCCGGTTTTGGCGACGTGAGGTGGGTAGATATGGCGGCTACCATCGACACGGAAAGCAAAACTGCAGCGCTCTTCCTCTTCAACCGTAACCTCGAAAAGCCGCAGGATGTGGAAGTGATCTGGCGCGATGCTACGCCCAGCGCAGTAAAGCAATTCCTGACGATTACGGGGCCAGACCTGAAAGCCGGCAACACCTTTGCTGATCCGAAGCGGGTGACGCCTCAGGCGTTGGAACACCCGAAGGCCGGCGCGCGCATGACGCTGCAGTTGCCTGCGCGTTCTTATTCCGTTTTATCGCTTGCTATGTAGCACAACCGAGGTTACGGTTAGCTGCCTGCGACCTGGAGGAGACCGATGAAAAAGACGATAGCTTTATGGATGCTGCTGGCGCCGGCCATTTGCTGGGCGCAACCTCCCGCCGATTGCAAACCTTCTTCCTTAAATGTCCCAGGGGCGCCCTACCCCTGTGTGTTTCCCGACCATCGTGCCATGTTCCGGCTATCCGCGCCGGAGGCGCAAAAGGTGCGTGTCCGGGTGGGAAAGGGTTTCGATATGGCCAAGGAAGCGGACGGCCTATGGTATGCGACGACTACGCCATTGCCAGAAGGCTTCCACTACTACATGGTGAACATCGACGGATCGAGCGTGTCCGATCCGGCGACGGCGAGCTTTTTTGGCGGAGGCCAATGGAGCAGCGCGATTGAGGTGCCAGCGGCCGATGCGGAGTTCTACAGCCACAAAGAGGTGCCGCATGGGCTGGTCCGCGATGAGTGGTACTTCTCCACGGTAACGCAACAGTGGCGGCGCGCCATGATCTACACGCCGCCGGGCTATGACCAGAATGCGAAGGTGCGCTATCCGGTACTTTACCTGCTGCATGGCTGGGGTGAAAACGAACTCGGTTGGACATTCCAGGGCCACGTGGATCAGATCATGGATAATCTGCTCGCTGCGGGCAAGACAAAACCAATGCTGATCGTGATGGACAATCTGAACGCGGTGAAACCTGGTGAAGATGGATCGATCTACAACGCACGCAGTGTGATTACCCAGGCGGTGCCGCACCCGATACCACCCATGGGCGGAGCGCCGGCCGCGCCGGGTGCGGGACAGCGTCCGGCGGGCAGCACACCGCCGCCTCGGCCGGCGCTTCACTTAAGCGGAACCTTCACCGAGATGATGCTCACCGATCTGATTCCCATGGTGGAAAAGAATTACCGGGTAGCCCCGGGGCGCGAAAACCGTGCCATGGCGGGTTTGTCGATGGGGGGATTCCAAACGTTCACTACGGGTCTCGAGCATCTCGACAAGTTTGCCTACCTGGGGGGCTTGAGCGGCAACTGCAGCGGATTCGGCGGCGGCCCTTTTGACATCAAGACGATTTGCGGTGGAGCCTTTGCCGACGCAACGGCGTTTAACAGCAAAGTAAAGCTGCTTTTTCTTTCGACCGGGTCGGTAGAAGGGCCGCGCGTGAAGCAGTTTAGCGATGCCCTGACTCAGGCGGGGATTAAGAATGTCTACTTCGAGTCCCCTGAAACGGCACACGAGTGGCTATCGTGGCGACGTGCTTTTGCTGACTTTGCTCCCAGATTGTTCCAGTAGTGGAAAGGTGTCGAGGGACGCTCCGCTGTGGTCCTGTGACTTTTTTGCTTTGACACGATAAGGGCTGCTGTCGCCGGAAAAGGTGGTTGTCGATGGAAAGTCGTCCCCGTCGCCCAACGACTACCTATCCCTCGGCAACAATCCTCTCCCTTTGAGCCACCAAGTGAAGAGAGGAATGAACTGGGAGACATCGGGTCCCTTCGACACACGAGTGCCCTCTGCCTTGGCAACAGCCCTCTCCCTTTCAACAACCCTCTCCTATTTGTCATTCCGAGCAAAGCGAGGAATCTGCGGTGCGCCATTCGGGTACCCCACATTTCTCGTTCTACAACCACTGTCCTTAGTCATTTTGTGGCCGGCCATAGTGGGGCACACGTGGTGCGCATGCGAAAATCACTGAAAGATTGACCTGGATCACGTGTTCACGCCCTGCTCTTCGGGAGAAGAGTACTTCATGGCGACCTCTCTGCTGAGACATCTATGCGTCGGTGGCTCCGTATTCCACGAGGGGCGACGCGCTGTTTTGTAGCGGTTTGCTTCAGGTGGAGCAATTTTCCGCGCGTCTCCAAAGAAAATGTGACCATGGTATGATGACCATGGTGAGGTACTGTACTTGAAAACAATCGCGGCGGGAGAGTTCAAAGCGAAGTGCCTGGCAATTATGGATGAAGTGCAGGCCAGAAAGACAAAATTCGTTATCACGAAAAACGGAAAGCCGGTTGCCCAGATGATTCCGGTTGAAGAGGTTGAGGATAGTCTGTTCGGTTTTTATGCGGGAAAGCTGGCTATTTCCGGCGATATCGAGGCTCCTTCGGTCCCGCTTGAGCATTGGAAACGCCTCAAGTGATCGTCGTCGATACCTGTGTAGTGATCTGGCTTGCTGCGGATCCCAGTTTGCTCTCGGCCGCGGCGACCGATGCGATTCGAACTGCTCGAGAGAACGGCGGGGTGGGTATTTCCTGCATCTCCCTCTTTGAGTTGGCGTGGCTCGCCAAGAATCAGCGAATCGTGCTAAAGACTTCCCTTGAGGCATTTCTGGTTGAGGTGGAGACTCGCTTCCTGATCCTGCCGATCACCGCGGCCGTAACGCGCATCGCCGTGGAGTTTCCTTCGCCGTACCCTCTCGATCCCATGGACAGAATCATCGGAGCGACCGCGCTGGATCGTGGCGTTCCTCTGGTGACCAAAGACAAGATGATTCGAAAAGCAAAAGCGTTATCGGTCATCTGGTAAGGTCTTGTCCGGATAGTCGTTAGCCTTGATCGGAAATGCCTCGGGGCAGGGTGCTCAGGTTGCCGCGATTGCTCCGAGGCATTTTCGATCAAGGCTAACGACTATCCGGCCGTGTGATGTGACTGGCGTTTTAGAGCGGCTAGGCAGACAGATCCGACGAATTTGGCTTCGGCCTCCCGACCCTGAAAGGGAAAGGTCCCGGCTGTCCCGCCGAAGCTCAATGGAAAACGTTCACAAATCGGGTGCTGCCGGCAAAAAGCGACCATTTCAGCGGAAATGTATACTCTTCGCTAAATCGGTTAAAACCCAATGACCCGCAGACTTACGGAACCAAAGCACATAACGGCGGCCGTCAGCATTGGTATCTTGAGCCTGGTTGCCTGCACGCTCAACAGCTCTGCATCTGCACAAAACTCTATTCCTGTTTACAAAGCCGCCGCCCTACTTCATGCACAAGCGCTGGTGGCTCGTGACATTGGCAAAGTCGTAGTCCTAGACGCCCATGCTCTTGCATGGGATTCCGCCTCCGCCAATGGGTACGGGGCCGGCTATGACGCCAACAACAAAAACCTGGTCTACGACGAAAAACCCTTCAACGGCGGCCAGATCATCGTTCAAATGAATTGCACTGGATGTTATGCAGATACTAATCGACTCTGGCTGGTAATCCCACGAGGGATCATGCCTGGAACCACTCTCCCTCTGGTTCAGTTCTTACGGTACGCTGACAGCGGCAGAGGAGCAGAAACCGTTCGCCAACAGATCATTTCGCCTGGTGGTGGGGAATCTCTCAAGAAACAAGACGATCCAGAGTCCAAACGGCTCCAGCACAACAAAATTCATTTCGAGGATGACGGCACCGAAGTCGGGGATGCGATAGCCCTCATTAAACATGACTACGCTCCAAAGCGAAATGACCTGTACCAGAGTATGCAGGCAAGTTGGGTCTCTGAAGCGAAGCGCATTTTGCCTGACGGGCGCCAGATCGTAAGTGTTCGTTTCACCGAGTCCAAAGCTGACAGCCCATCAGAGTGGATTGTGGAGATCTCCAACGCTGATCGCAAGACCTACAAACTGATCAGTACAAATAGGCAGGCCCTGATCGACTTTGCCAAAAACCGCTGACGGGACGGTCTGGACTGGAGTGGACCCTTTAGTTGAGACACGCGAGGGCGCGATTAAATGAGGACAGATCGACCGGTTTTGGTGTTAGGTTTGAGCCGCCGTCGAGCAGCGGGGGCGTGGTAATCCCGACGGACGCGGAGGCGTGACGGACGGATATGACCCCGGCCGCTTGACCGTCGATTCCTTAGTAATGGGCCATGCCTGTCACTCACTCCCCAGGACACATCGGGCAGCGAAGGTCTTCCGCGCTCGTCGGGAAGTGTCCGCTGCCTTGCCGTCGGGCTTCCAATTGCTCCGGCTCCGGCACCTTTGCTTGCGGCCGATGGGGTTATCGGGGTAATGAGGATTTATGCGTCAGACGGGACACTGGTACTTTCTAAGAAACGGCTTCCGGAAAGTACCAGTCCCGTCTGGAAGCTGTGAAAAAATACCAACGGGATCAAGGTACGAACTTTTGCGGTTGGTGTGATCCCGCTAGACTGCAAGGGTGAACCCATTTCCAGCTCTTCCGCGCTTGGCCCCAATCGATCGGTCACAACTTGTTTTGCGCACTGTCGATGTCGAGCGGCTGATCGACGACGATCATAGTGCACGCTCGATCTGGGAAGTAGTAGGTCGGATGGATCTAAGCTTGTACCTTGGCGAGATTGCGGCTGTGGAAGGCCACGCAGGTCGAGACCATACAGCACCGCGGTTACTGATCAGCTTGTGGTTATACGCCTACAGTCGAGGGATAAGCTCGGCACGTGAACTGTCGCGGCAGTGCGAGTTTGAGCCAGGCGCGCTGTGGCTTTGCGGGCTGCAGCCGATCAGCTATCGAACCCTGTCCGGGTTCCGGTCCGATTATCAAGTAGCTCTGGACGGTTTGTTTGCGCAGGTGCTGGGGATGTTGAGTGCCGAAGGGTTGATCACCCTGGAACGAGTCACCCTGGACGGCACCAAGATCAAGGCCAACGCCAGCGGCAACACGTTTCGGCGCAAAGAGAAGCTGGAAGCTCATTTGGCATTAGCGAAACAGCAAGTGCAGGAGATGAACGCCCAAGCCGCAGAAGAAGACAAGAGAGCCAATCGACTGATCGCTGCGCAACGGCGTGCAGCGCGGCAGCGGAAAAGCCGTCTGGAGTCTGCGGTACGTGAAGTGGAGCGGCTGCAGCGAACGAGGAAATATGATCGCGAGTTCGTAGCGAGGGCCTCCACCACTGACCCGCAGGCCCACGTGATGAGAAACGGCGAAGGTGGAACCGTACCCAGTTACAACGTGCAGCTGCTCACCGATACCACCCACGGACTGGTGGTGAACGTGGAGGCAACTACCGATGCGATTGATTATCGCCAATTGGAGCCGGCGTTGGATCGTTGCCAGACGACGCTAGGACGTATGCCCAAGCAGATCGTGGCCGACGGCGACTACACCAACCATACCTCTGTCAAAGCCGCGGAGACAGCTGGCGTCGACTTTTATGGTTCCTGGCAAGAGACCTGGAAGCCAACGGAACACGATGCCCATGGTCGCGGTCCGGCCTTTATGGCCAGTGCCTTTTCCTATGACGCCGAGCGGGACATCTATATCTGCCCGGCTGGGGAAAAACTAACCCACCACGCGCTTTACAACGATAAGAACGGCGTCCGCAGGCACGTCTACAAGCAACCCAGATCAGCTTGCCGCACATGCGCACTCCGCGACCAGTGTGCTTCGAAAAAGCCAGCGGCCAGCTGGAGGCGATCGATTACACGCATGGAAGAACCGCCTGCAACGACTGCCTTCAAGGCCAAGATGAAGACAGAGGAAGCGAAGCAGATCTATAAGCAACGATCGCAGATTGCAGAGTTCCCGCACGCCTGGATCAAGCAGCGTTGCGGCCTCCGGCAATTTCGATGCCGTGGACGATGGAAAGCTTCCATGGAAGCCACTTGGGCCTGTCTCAGTTACAACATCACGCGGTGGTTCAGCATACGACGCAAACTCAATGCTGTAGCAGTCGCCTAATATCAATGTGGCCCGCTTCGCACCTGGTATGAATCAAAATAATCGTTCTATTTGCCTCTAATGGCTAATCAGTGCCCCTCATATCTTGATAAGTCGGCCTCACGCTCCCTCAGGAGGAATTTGTGCCCACCAAACCCGGCAGGGGTTCAGCCCCGGAAAAGTTCGTTTCTTTCACAGCTTCCAGACGGGACTGGTACTTTGAGTAAACAGCTTTCGTAGAGTACCAGTTCCGTCTGACGCATAATCCCCGGTTGCATGTTTTCGGAGCTCAATGATCCCGCCCGCCAGCCCTCTGTCTACGCTTCGCTGCGTTCCCTCACGAGAGCACAGGCAAGACTCGAGGCCAGAATGGAGTCGCTTCTCCTTTCCCGGTCGCAGTAGGGATACGGATTTCTCCGTACCCCCCGCACAGATCCGGACGGGCGGATTTCCCGCATCCGGCTCTTGCCTCAGGTGGTGACGCGCAGACGGCGCGAGGGATAAGGATGGCAGATATGGGCCGGAGGAAGCCATCGGCGGATGAGCCGTTGCATACGCTCCCACTGGACGCGTCCCTTCTGGCTCCGCCGTTCGAGAGCGTGATGCCAGAGGTGACTGACCGTGAAGCGGAAGTGGGCCAGAGCGTACCGGTTGCCCGGCACTCCGAAGTATCGGATATGCCCACCCACAACGGACTTCAACCACTTGCCGACTTCAGGAACAGGGTCATGCATACGCCGCCGCAACTCGATCTTGACCTCGTTGCAACGTCGCCTGCATGCGCTTGCGAATCGTCTGCCGAAGCACCATGAAACCGTCCCTTCTTCGTCTTCCCGCAGATATGCGTGAAGCCGAGGAAATCGAAGGTCTCCGGCTTGCCCAGACCAGCGCGCTTTCGGTTGGCCGCCGCATGGCGTCCGAACTCGATCAGCCGCGTCTTTTCCGGGTGCAGCTCCAGTTGGAACTTCTGCATTCGTTCTTTCAGTTCCGCCCAGAACCGTTCGGCATCGTCTTTGAACTCGAACCCAACCACGATGTCATCGGCGTAACGCACCACGATCACATCGCCGTGCGCACACTTCTTACGCCATGCCTGAACCCAGAGATCGAAGACGTAATGGAGGTAGATATTCGCCAGCAGCGGCGATGCACTTCCGCCCTGCGGCGAGCCTGCCTCCACTCGCGTTCGCTTTCCCTTTTCCAGCACGCCCGCGTTCAGCCATTTCTGGATGAGCCGCACGACGCGCCGGTCCGCTATCCGATGCTGGAGGAACCGGACCAGCCACTCGTGCGACAGCCTGTCGAAAAAGCTGCGCACGTCCAGGTCCAGCACCCAGTTCACACGTCGCTCATGGAGTCCACACCACAGAGCATCCAGCGCTTTATGCTGGCTGCGTCCTGGCCGGAACCCATAAGAGAAGCCGAGGAAGTCGGTTTCGTAGATGTGGTTGAGCACCTCCACCGTCGCTCTCTGGACGAGCTTGTCTTCGAGCGCCGTGACGCCGAGCGGTCGCTGCCGCCCGTCCGCCTTCGGGATGTACACCCTACGCACCGGCTTGGCCCGGTACGCTCCGCGCTTCAGTCTATGGGAGAGGTCCTGGAGATTTTCCTCAAGGGCCTCGCCGTAGTGCCGCCACGTCTCCCCGTCCACACCGGCTGCAGCCTGCCTCTTCAACTGCGAATAGGCGAACCGCAGAGTGTCGATCCGGTAGATGTGATGCATCAGAGCGGTGAACTTTACATCCTTGTTCGATTTTGCCGTTTGTCGTATCTGCGCCAGCTCACTTGGCGCGACTACCCGGCTCTGAGTCCGGAACGCGTTTTGCTGGCCCAGATTCCCCTTGGCCAGACCCCTTCCCTCCATCTCCTCCGCCGCCGATGTTCTGGCTTTGTTCGGAGACTTCCCCGGTACTATGGGTCTGTCCGACTTCCCGTGTTCGTTCATCATCGGCTCCTGTCCTTGGACTTCCCGATGCGTCCCAGAGCAGCTGGCCGCTCCGGGTGAACCCGGGATCTCCCAACTTCCGTGCAAGATGTGTCCCTACGTGCCAGGGTCACAGACCGCGCGGAACTCGGTGAAGCTCGCATATCGGCTCCCCGAATGTTGCCTTCCGCGTCGTGTCAGGGCGTCGGCGTCCTGAAGTGGGGGATATTCGCGGCTCAATACCTGGCCCGTAGTTCCTCCTGTCAACGCTTCGTATCCGGCCTTGCGACCGGCCCGCATGACTCGGAGCCGGTGTGGCTTGCTAGGCCTTCACCGTACGACTCTTTCATTCGCTACATCTTGCCGGTTTAACCGGCGCACTAGGGCTCTCTCATCCCCTACAATGTGCCGGTTTATCCCGGCGATCTCTGTCCACAAAACTCTCACCGCACCCTGATTTCCTACAGGGCTCTGAACGCTCTTGTTGCCATCAGTGATTTCTCCTTCGGAATTTTTCTTGTTTGCTTTCTTGCCTACCCTTTCTTGGCGTAGGCTAATAGCGATGACCAGTGAATTCAGTCAAAGGCGGGCAGGATCCAGATGAAGATGAAGCCGGTCACCAGAGATGAACTGGAGATGCTCGGCGCAACTGTAGACAACAATGGAGTCTGGACGTTTCGCGATGGGTCCAAGGGAAAGATTTCAAAAGAACCTGTTCCCGTTTACGACGATGAATTGACCCGAGTCGGCTTTACTTACTTCGATGCAGTCGAAAGGGTCCAAGTAAACCGCCCTCCACACGCTGAGGACCATCAAGCGCTTGGTGTAAAGCGGTCGATGTGTCGGCGATCCTTTTACGTCTCAATCGCACTCACGTCTATGCCGTGAGGAAACATTTGTTTTTCATCCTCTGTCCATTGTCCGGTTAGGTGCAGGCGGAACTTCCAATCCTTCGGCTTGCAGTTACCGGCAGAGATCCTAACCGCAAACAGATATTTTCCGGGTGGTAGCCAGTCGGTCCTTGGCCGGAGGCGATTCAAGCTGAAGCGAAAGGCACGTCTTTGTATCATCGGAAAGCTCTGGCGGACGTCCTTGCTTAAACTCCGGGTGACCCGGATCAGAAACGGCGGCGACGTCACAAAACCGTGACATCTCAGGTGAGATGCCGTCTGCGTAAATCTTGTCCTGTATTGCTCCACCGTAGATTCATCGGTACGAATCTGCGGACTGGTTCATTTGTTTGCTCATGGGCAAACCTAGAAAGAAACACTTCGACCTTATCTGCCCGCGCCCGTCCCACATTCTTGACCAGAATCCGAATCCAGTAGCGAGAGCCTCACCACACGTTTGGGGCCGAACCGTGGCGCGCTGCCGGTCTGATGCAATAGGGATACTCCGCCTTCAGCACCGCCACCAATTCCGGCCGCCGAAACCAGCGAAGCATCTCCTCTTTAAAGAGGGCCACGATACGGCAGAGAGCGTCTCCAAATGCGCCGACCCACTGGGCCAAGGTTCCAATCCACGGTTGCGCGCTCCTGAACCACGGTCCGACCTCCCCTATTCCATGCTGAAGTCCTCTCCGCGAGTCGATCGGCCAGTCTAGTAGGCTAAGGAGCGCCCAACCGCGCGCCACAGCCTGCCCGGTACGCTCCACGAACAAGCCCCGACAGCTCCGGGACTGCCCAGGGAAACCTAGGGACGTTCACCTCGTTACCGTGTGCAGCCCATGGCGTAACTGAGGCAGCGGGGCGATGCACGTAGTCAGATTGGGAAACGAGGTAAATGTCCCCCTAGGTTTCACTTGACATACGCCATCTCAAAATACTTATTCACTGCGTAGCGCCCGTGCCGGATCGATAGATGCCCCTCTGCATGCGGGTCTCCACGCGGCGATCAGCCCTACCAGGCAGATCAGGCTCACCACACCGCCCAGTATCACCGGATTACCAACCGTTACCCCGTAAAGAAATCCGTTCATAATGCGGTTCGTGAGGGCGATACCGCACAGCCCGAAAATCGTACCGCCGCCCAGTAGAAATCCAGTTTCCTTGAGCACCATCCAGAGGATAGATGAGCGGTTTGCCCCAAGCGCCATCCGGACGCCGATTTCATGTGTCCGTTGGGTAACCGTATAGGAGATGACTCCGTAGATGCCAACAGCGGCCAGGAAAAGCGCGATACTGGCGAAAGCGACGAGAAAGCAGCATATTGAACCGCCAGCGCTCGAGAGCGTCCGAAAGCAGCTCCCGCATCAATCTTACCTCGGCTATTGGTTGCTCTGGGTCAACTTGTAGCATGGCATCGGCAAGCTCCTTGTCGGGACTCCCGGAATCTGGTTTGGTGCGAACAGCCCAGCGGATCGAATCGTCCCGACCAACAAAGAGGCCAAATGCGGAGAAATCTGGGCGAAAGGCGTGTACATCGACGGTGGTGCCGAGGCATTGAGTTCGTCTGCCTTTGCGTCCCCGACCACTCCAATAATCTCCCGCGGCTCATCCGCAAAATCCGGACCCAGGTTTTGCGCGATAACGATTCGCTTGCCGATCGGATTTTCGTTCGGGAAATATTGACGCGCCATCGTCTGGTTGATGACGACCACGCCAGGCGAGTGTTCGGAGTCTGACGGCTCGATTTGCCGTCCCTTGAGGACGGGAATCTCCATGGTCTGGAAATAGGCGGAGCTCACGATCAGGTAGTCGCTGTCCCCGGAAGACTGTCCCGGCGGAGGAATCGCGCCGCCTGCAATCGTAAAAGGAAAATCTAGAGTAGGTTCAGTGGGGAGGGTGCTCACACTCGCGACGCTCTCTACGCCTGGCAGTTTCTGAATGCGCTGCAAGGCGTTCTGCAGGAAGCGCTGCAAGGAAGCGGGGCTTCCATATCTATCGACCGAAAGAGTGGTCTCGAAGGTCGAAATTTGGCTGTAATTGAAGCCTGGATTCAACTGCTGCAGTTTTAGGAAACTCGCGATCAGCAATCCAGCTGCGAAGAGCAGGATAAGGGACAACGCAGTTTCCGCAATGATCAGCGCTCCCGAAACCCTTCGATGCCTCCTGGCTGAGGTCGAAGTGCGCGATGAACTGCTATGCAGCGCATCGCCGACGCCCATGCTTGAACTTCGCACGGCGGGTAACAAGCCGAACAGGACTCCAGTGGAGAGCGAAATGCCGACTGCAAATGACAGCACTCGCCAATCAAGCGAGGTGGCGCCGAATCGAGAGATGGCAACCGGGGCCGCTGCGATGAGACTCTTGTTGGCCAGCCACGCCACGAGCATTCCGAGCAAGCCTCCCGAAAGCGCGAGCACGAGGTTCTCGGTAAGAAGCTGGCGGATGATGCGCAGCGTGCTCGCACCCAGAGCGTTGCGCACCCCAATCTCCCTCGCGCGATCCCCCATACGCGCGAGCAGCAGGTTTGCGACGTTTGCGCAGACGATGAGCAGGACGAATCCGACTGCGCCGAAGAGCAGCATAAGAATTGGCCGCGCGTCCTCGGTGATTCGCTGCTGCAGTTCGGGTAGAATGACCACTCCTGCAGACGGAAAGGCTGTTGGTAGGTCCGCTGCCAGCTGTCGGCTCAGAGATGTAATTTCCGATTCCGCTTGTTTCCGTGTCACTCCAGCATTTAGCCTCCCGATGCATTCGAGAACACTGCGTGGATCGCGGCTTGTGGCCGGCAGTTGGAGTGGGGTCCAGATTTCAACTGTGCTCAAGGTCGGCGTGGTGGCAAGAAACTGAAATCCCCGCGGCAAAACTCCAATAACCGTGTACGGCTCTCCGTCGATCCGAATCGATTTTCCGACAATCTCGACGGTCATTGTTATATCGGCGATGCCAGAGGCTTTCCCCAAGAATGACGACGCGCTGCGACCCAGATTGATCGTCCTCTTTGGCGAAGTTGCGCCCCAATTGGGGGGCGCGACTCCGAGCACGCGGAAGAAATCCGCGCTGACGCGAAGTCCTGGTATGCGTTCCGGCATCGCTCGCCCGGCCAGGTCTGAATCCAACAGGGAGAACTGAGTACGCGGCCAGATGCTGCAAGGTCCGGCCGTGGTCCCTCCAGTACAGGAACAGGGGGATGGACGCGGTGTAGCTCGACTCCGGTAGTCGTCACTTTCTCCGTCTGAACAATCCGTTCCGCGTGGGGATACGAGAGCGGCCGTACCAGGACAGAGTTGACCACTCCAAAGATAGCGGTGCTGGCGCCGACGCCGAGGGAAATCGTCAGAATCGTAGCGGCCGCAAAACGCGGTGACCTGGCTAACTGGCGAAATGCATAGCGCGCGTCCATGAAAATGCTTTCGACGGCCAGTAACGCGTTTATAGCGTTCAAGCGCTCCCTGGTCTTAGTCAGGTTTCCGAAACGCAACATCGCATCGCGGCGCGCTTCTGCGGGAGGCATGCCGACGGCCACATTGTCTTCGACCCGCATCTCGATATGCGACCGAAGTTCCGCATCGATCTCCCGGTCTACACTTGACCGCGAAAAAAGATTAAAGATTCGACGAAATAGCGACATGGTACTACCTCATCCATAACAGTTCGGGAGTTCCTTACAGATCATTCTCCGCCACATGGCTCCTTACCTTTAGACCAAACTCGGTAAGATTGAGCGTAGACCTAGATACCTAGGGCTTGTCAAGACCTGACGCTAGGAACACGTGGGGATTTCAGTAATGCCTTCGCGGAGGCCCCTCGCATTTGAGCCACCCAAACTTCTTGTGTGAGTAGCCTCCTAGCCCTACCTTTTCCGTCTTCGCGAATGATGAATGTCCTTTAACGTGCGTGAGTCAGTCTGAAACAAGCAGCCGACCGCGGCTCTTATGGACAATTCGCGGTGTGCTCAAGATTCCGCCCGTATCGCCGCCAATCCGGAAGGAATCCCCGCGAAAATGCGGTTCTGTCCGGACCGGCGACCATCCGACCGGAACTCGGAAAAACTCTCTACCTCATGGGGTCAATGTAAACCTGGGGACGTTCACCTCGTTACCGTGTGCAGCCCATGGCGTAACTGAGGCAGCGGGGCGATGCACGTAGTCAGATTGGGAAACGAGGTAAACGTCCCCAGGTTTCCCCACGGATAGGCGACCATACCCCCAGAACTCGTCAATAAATGCTTTGGCCTGACGGCGGCAGTCGAGTTCGACCAGCCAAGGCAGAAATCAAGCAGGGCGAGGGCCCGCTCGAGCGCGTTCTATTCGCAGCGCAAAGCCGCCAGGGGATCCAATCTCACCGCGCGTCGAGCCGGGAGGTAACAGGCGAGCAGCGCCACCAACATGAGTAGCAAGAAACTGCCGCGACCGTAAGAGGGTCGGTCGGCGTGACGCCAAACAGCATGCTCGAAAGAAAGCGCGCGAGGGCCAGGGAACCTGCAATGCCAATCGCGATACCGATTAGCGTGAGCCGCAATCCTTCACCGATAATCAAGCTTCAGGACATCATCACGCCGCGCACCAAGTGCGACGCGGATCCCGATCTCGTGGGTTCTTTGCAAAACCCGCTGTGAGAGCACTCCGTAAATCCCCACAGCCGCCAGCAGCAGCGCTAGAATCGAGAACAGGCTGAACAGCTTCACTCGGAATCGCGGCTCTGAAAGGAAAGAGGAAAGCGACTCCTTGACCGTCTGAACCGTTGGGAGAGGGACGTTGTTATCGACCGCAACGACAGCGCGTCCAACCTTCAGGTTCAACTGCGCGGGTGTTTCCTGTGGTCCGAACAAAAAGTGTTAGCGAGCTCTCTGGGGCCTGCCGCAGGGGCCGATGACGGAGGCGCCTGGGAGTATCCCTCGAAAAGCGTGGGACGCGAAACGTCTCCTACAATGCCGACAATCGTCAGCCAGGGCTCTTTCGAGTCGAGCTCGCCGAGCTTGATCCGTCTCCCAAGCGTGGGTCCCTTTGGAAAGTACTGCCTCGCGAAAGCCTCATTCACGATGGCCACCGGCATGGAATTGGAACGATCCACGTCAGAAAACTCCTTCCTTGGAGCAGCGGGACGCCTGCCACACGGAAATACCCAACGCTTGCAGGTTCAGATTCCAAGGCGGTGACGACCCGCGATGAGAGAGGGCCGGCGCCTGCAATCGTCACGCGGTCGGTACCCCTTCCAGAGGCCAAAGATGACGCGAAGGCAACGCCTTCCACTCCCGGGATGGAATCCAGTTTCAGTCCGAGGCGATCCCGAAAATCTCATCGAGTCCTCGGGTTTGGGATAGGACGACGTGGGCAGACGAATATCCGCGGTTAACAATCCGTGCGCGTTCGTACCCGAGCGGGGCCGTCGTCAGGCGGATCAAACTTTGGATCAGCAGACCGGCTGCCACCAGGACGATCAAAGAGAGAGCCATCTCCGCAACCACGAGGTTACCGCTGGTACGGTGGCTCGCTGCTAGGCGCGATGCGGCCGGCTGGGACTGCTTCAACACTTCGTTCAGATCGAGCCGCGATGCCTTCCAAGCCGGCACAACACCAAACACAAGGCCGGTTAGTATTGCGAGGATGAACATGAAAACCAGAGCCTCCCAATTCACGGAGATCGGGTTACCGGGGGGTAGCTGCATCGCCTCTTCTATAGCGATAAAACGGACGCAGAGGATCGCGAGAAAGACGCCGAGGCCGGCTCCAAGAGCGGAAAGCACTGCGCTCTCGGTCAGTAGCTGCCGAATGAGACGCGACCGCCCCGCACCGAGCGCCGCGCGAACTCCGAGTTCCTTCTGGCGCACTGTAGCGCGTCCGACCAGGAGATTCGCCACGTTTACACAGGCGATCAGCAGGACAAAGCCAACGACCGCAAAAAGGATGAACAGACCGCGGCGAAGATTCCGCCCCGTGAGCCAGGTGAATTCCGATTGCAGATCCTCAAGGGACTGGTTCCAGCTTCATTGCCGCCCAGCTGGGACTCTCGGTAATAATGCGGCTCTGGATGCTGGCGAGTTCTGCCTGAGCAGCAGAACGGCTCACGCCAGGCTTGAGAAGACCAAATGCGAGCACAGGCATATCCCACGGCTTTTGTGCAAACTGGCTGCCGGGAGTGATCAGCGTCCAAAGTTCGGTCTGTTTGGGATAAAAGGAGAAATCCTTCGGCATCACGCCGACGATGGTGCAGGCACGATCATCAAGGGTCAGACTCTTCCCGATCCAGTCCGGCGTGCTTCCTAGTTGTTTCTGCCAAAACGGATAGGCAAGAACTACGGTGCAGGCGCTGGTCAGATCTTCAGCTGCAAAAATGCGCCCATGCGCGGCGCCAACGCCGAGCATGGAGAAGAAATTCACGCTCACCGGAACAGCGAAGACCTCCTTCTTTTCTCCGTGCCACGAGAGGATGGTCTGGAGTCGCCCCGCCCAGGTGGCAGCAGCCATCGTCTCGAAACTGTTGCTGCTACGATGCCACTCCTCAAACTCGCGGTAGGTATCAAAGATAGGGGCTGGTTCTTTCGGCAGGCGCTGCGCAATCATCACGAGACGATCAGCATTCCTGTAAGGCAATGGGCGCAGCAGCGCCGCGTCCACGACGCTGAAAACGGCCGTATTGGCGCCAATGCCCAGCGCTAGGGTCAGGACGGCTACGACGGTAAATCCCGGCGACTTGCGCAAGCCGCGGAGAGCGTAGCGCAGATCGCGGCCAATCGTTTCGATTGACACCACGATATTCATCTCGTGCGCCCGCTCCTTCGCCAGGGTGGCATTGCCGAATCGTCTTCTGGCGTCATGCTGCGCCGCTACCGCGTTCATGCCGGCGCTGAGGTTGTCGCGGGTGCGTGCGTCCAGGTGAAACTGCAGCTCCTCTTCCAACTCTTCGTCGACCTGGTTGCGGCGGAACAGGTTCCAGATTCGGTTAACCCAGCTCACGGGATCCTCCTGCTAAGCCAGGCTGAGCACACGCGCCACGGCTTCAGTCAATTGGGACCACTCCTGCGTCTCCTCGGCCAACTGCCTGCGCCCGACCGCAGTGATGGAGTAGTAGCGGGCGCGCCGATTGCTTTCTGAGGCTCCCCACTCAGGCTTAAGCCACCCAGCCTGTGTCATGCGGTGAAGAGCGGGGTAGAGCGAACCTTCCTCAAGACGCAAAACGTTCTCGGAGATCTGTTCGATCCGGAGAGTAATCCCGTAGCCATGCATCCGGCCGTGCGAAGCCAGGACCTTTAGCACCAGCAGATCGAGTGTTCCTTTGAGACGGTCATTGGTGTGCGTGCGCATCTGTCTTCCCGTAGCCAGCTATATAAGACGAAGTTGCGTCTTGTCAAGAGCCGGGTTTGTACATGCGCATGTTCCAGAGCGGATCGTCGCCAGACTGAACAATCAAGGCCAATTCAGTCTGGATCTACGTAACGCCAATCACTCATCGAGCATCGTGGCACGTGGATTCTCAGACTCCGGGTGTGTTACCGCCTATCCGGAAACTAACCCGAAAACGGAGTTCTGTCCGGATTGGCTAGAAACCACTCAGGTTGAGGGTATCGTTGTGCTCGTCCTGGTGCGGGGTACGATTCTCGGACCAATTCCCCGGTAGAAGCCGTCAAAGGAATGAACATCGTACCCCGTCGATGGGGATTAACCAGTTTAGTAATTCCAACTATTCATAGCGAAGCGCTTCAACTGGCTCGATTTTCATCGCGGCACGCGCTGGAATCAGCGTCGCGGCGAGAGCCACCAAGACCAGCAGCAGCGTGACGCGAATGAACGTCATCGGATCGTAGGGGCCGATGGTAACAGCAGACTCTTGCACAGCCTAGAGACTCCAAGCGCAAGACCTAGTCCCATCACACCGCCCAGTGCAATAAGGCGCACGCCTTCCCACGAATCAAACGGAAAAAATATCGAACTTGCTGGCCCCTAATGCCATGCGGACCCCAATCTCCTGGGTGCGCTGGTTTGCGCTGAATGCGATGACTCCTAGAGTCAAATCATGGACAACAAAAGCCCCGCTGCAGCGAAGAACCCGACAGAACGGTTTCGAATCTTGGCTGATCCGCCATCTTGCCGACTCGTTGACGGAGTGTCTCAACACTGACTAACACGGTTGGATCAAGTGCCTCGACTTGTGAACGGATCCATCGAGACATGGAGTCGGAAGGCAGCGATGTTTTCACGATCAACATCGCTTTCCGATCCACATTGGAGTCCCAGTCCCCTGCCCGATTGTGCCTGAGGTTGTAAGTATTCGGGCTGTTCTTCACCTGTTAGCCCATTGTTCTTTACGTTGGCGGCAATGCCAATGACCGTGTACCAGGGAGTGTTCTGATCCTCGCTGTCCAACTTCAAATATGCTCAGCCGATAGGATTTTTCCCTGGGAACAGCCGAGCAGCCAATTGTTTGCTCAGAATGACCAACTGCTCATTGGAGTTTTGCTCTTCATCCGTAAAGCTTCGCCCCTGCAGAATGGGAATATCCAATGACCTGAAATAGCCGGCGGAGGGGGCGTGTTGTGATCATTCCTCCTGTCCGTGCGGGTAAACGTGGTCTTCCGGACAAAACCAGATCAGAAAAAAAGGAACGCCCACCTCCACTTGGTGGCAGCGAGTTGCCCACTGCCACTGCACTTACCCCCGGGCCAAATTGCAACCGCCTCACAAGTTGCTGAAAGAAGGCAAGCCTCTGTTGTGGGTTTGCATAGCCCCGTTGTCCCAACGAGATACTGGCCGTAATCGTGTTTTTGGTCCGTATTCCCAAGTTGCTGGTCTGCTGACTCCAAAAGCTCCGTAGCAGCAACATCCCTCCTGCCAGCAAAACCATGCTTGCGGCAATTTGCCCCACCACCAGGAACGGCTGTGTACCTGCTGGAGCGTGTCGAGCGAACGGTAAGCGCAGTGAGGCGTGGTGTATGCAAAGCTGGGATCAGTCCGAACATCGCCCCGCACAAAAAGGAAAAGAAAGATCGTAAACAGCATGATCCGCAGGTTGATGTGCTCGGTCGAGGAATGGAATGCCCGCCGGTGCGATCGATACAAAAATCCGCAAAAGTATTTTAGCTATTACACATCCAGCGGTGGCTCCCGTAATGGACAAGAGCAATGCCTCTGTCAGCGCTTGCCGAATCAGCCTGCCTCGACTCGCACCTAGTGCGGAACGTACCGTGAGCTCCCGTTCTCTGGTGACGCCGCGCGCTATCAACAAAGTCGCGACGTTGGCACACGCAATGAGCAACATCACAAGGACAGCTCCAAGCAGGACCCAAGCGATCAAGCGCGAACCCTGCATTTGCCGGTCGCGCAGGGAGCGAATCTCAAGATGAAAATCTTTGCGAAGGGCCGGAGGTATCAACTCCGGCGCATAGGCAAAATAGCGGCTGAAGCGAGGCTCCTGCCTGTTCAATACTCACTCCGGGCTTAAGCCGGGCGAAGGTGCGCATTGGCGTTCCCAAACCCGAATTCTCTGGAGCGTTCCGTACTCTCGCCCGCCATAGTGAATGGAAACAGCACATCTGGGGCCTGTAGGTCGGGCATTTCAAAGCCTTTGGGAAGCACCCCAATTACGCGGACTCGGTCGCCATCGATTTCAATGAGCGTATTCAGGATGCCGGGATCGCGGCCGTAGTGGTTGAGCCATAATCCATACGAAATAAGAGCTACATTGGGACCATTCCTGAATCGGTCTTCTTCTGCAAGAAAATTACGACCCAAGACGGGCACGGCCCTAGCGTAGGCAAGAAGCTGGCCTCTGCCCTCATACAGGTCAGTTGCTCAGACTTCCTGCCCGTTGAAATAACGTATGATGCTACAGCAGCATTTTCTGAAGTAAGAGCCTCGAAAGGTTTGCTAATTTTCGCGCCATAAATAATAGAACGCGCCCAACGTGAACTCCTGTGGTTCTAACGACTGCCTAATACCCACAGAAACTAGACGGTCAGCGTGGTCATAGGGCAGGCTACTAGAAATAATCCGGTCCACAACGCTGAAGACCGCCGCAGTGGTGCCGATACCCAACCCCAGAGTGGCAATTATTGATAATGGTGAAGATTGGATTGCGGCGAAATCCGCGCAGCGCATAGCGGACATCCTGGAGCACTGTACCGAGCAACCATCCAGGGCGCTGCCTCGTCGCATTGTTCCCTGAGTACGATCCATCGCGCCAAATTCGATCAAAGCCTGCCGGCGTGCTTCCGAAAGAAGATAAATCCTGCTTCCTCCTTTTGCCGCTCAATTGCCTGCTGCAAGTGAAACCGTATTTCAGCGTCGAGTTCGCTCCGCTTCTTGCGAAGAATCAGAAAGCGAAGCCCGGTCAGGAACTCATTAATCATGATGACACCTCCCCAGCGCGGCCCAATACAAGCGCAATAGCAACCGACAACCGATCCCAGGTTGCGAGTTCCGTCTCCAGTTTTTTTCTGCCCGCAGCCGTCAACCGATAGAACTTCGCCCGTCGATTGTTTTCCGAATTTCCCCAATCTGACCGGATCGATCCTTTGTATTCCAATCGGTACAACGCCGGGTAGAGTGAACCCTGTCCAATTTGAAGCACGTCTTTCGACACATGCTGCATACGCTGGGCAACTCCCCAGC
>CAVWNL010000004.1:0-121080 GCA_963756485.1 uncultured Acidobacteriaceae bacterium
CTTCACAGGCATGACGAGGAGGCGAAGCTCGGCGCAAGGTGTGAGCCCAACGATGATTTTCGCCTTGTCGTTCGTGATCGTGTTCCTGATCATGGCGGCACAATACGAGAGCTGGACCTTGCCCTTCAGCGTCCTGCTGGGCGTGCCCATCGCCGTGTTTGGAGCGTTTGCCGCGTTGTACTTCAGGCACCTGGATAACGACGTGTATGCGCAGGTGGGGCTGGTGATGCTGATTGGACTATCGGCAAAGAATGCCATCCTGATTGTTGATTTTTGTGAAATGAGTACGAGAAAGTTATTTTTTTTTTTTATTGTCTGGTGCCCGGCTGAGACCGCGCCCGATCCTGATGACCGCTTTTGCTTTTATTCTGGCCTGCGTGCCGCTGTGGTTCGCCACGGGCGCAGGTGCGGTTTCCACGGCGGGTGCCAGGTACCGCGGTGATCGGGGGCATGCTCATGGCTTCGCTGATCGCGTCCGGGTTCGCTTCGATGTGGTGGAGCGGTGCCTTTTTTGAGCGGCGCAACGCCGGCCGCCGGAAGCAGCGCCTGAGGGGGGGGCGGTGAAATGAGACCCAGAGCGCCGCTGCATTGGCCGGCGCGGCCTGCAAGGTCGGCCCCAACTACAAGTGGTCCGGGGGTGCGATGTACCGGGCCAGTATCGCGGTCTTGCGCCTGGGACCCGCCAGCGCCGAAAAAACTAGCGAGATGAAGTGGGAGTCGGTGTTTCCGGATCAAGTGTTGGAAAGCCTGATCAAGGAAGCGCTCACCAACAATTACGACATCCGCATTGCGGCCAGCCGGATCGTGCAGGCGCAAGCGTCGGCGGGAGTCACCCGTTCCAACCACATCCCCGGCTTTGAGTTCGTCCGAGTTCGGAGTGGAAACTGCGCGGTTGGGGCGGACAGCTCTCAACTCCCCCAACCCCCTACTCGGCCAGCTGCAGATCAAAACTCTACATCGTCGACTTCTGGGGCCAGTACCGTCGCGCGACCGAAGCGGCGCGGGCTCAACCCTGGCGAAAACAAGAATATGCACGCCACCTGGTGGAGACGACCCTGGTCGCGTTGCCCGCTTCCGCCTACTTTCAACTGCGCCAATTAGATTCGCAACTCGAGTTTTCGCAGGAGACAGTTCGTCTCCGAAAAATCAACTACAAGGGCGGCCAGGCTACGCGATCACCGACGTGTACCAGGCGAAATCGCTGGTGCAGAAGGGCCGAAGCGGAGGTGATCACGCTGAAGCAAGCGATCGAGCAGACCCAAAATCAGCTTAGTATTCTGCTGGGCAGAAATCCCGGGTCGATCCCGCGTGGCCTGAGCCTGGTCGAGGAACCACACCTGGACGAAGTGCCTGTTTGGCTGGGGTCGGCAATTCTGGAGCGCCGCTCCACGATGTCGCCAGGCGGAGGGTCTTCCGGAAGCGAATGCAAGTGTCGAGTAGCGAAAGCCGCCTTCTTTCTGTATCAGCCGCTGGCTTCGGAGCCCAAGCATGCCCTTGCACCAGTTTTTGCAAGGCCCCGCGACGTTTTGGGACACTGGGTGGCCGAACAGCACCGCTTGACGCGGGGAGGATTACCAGCCAATACCCGCCTGGCATTGGGCCTATGTGTGACCAGGCCGAGCTGACTTATAAGCAGAATGGTACAACAGGTGTTTGCTGATGTTTCCAATAGCCTGGTGGGTTATCGCAGTCGCGCTTATACCTGATTAATTCAAGGAACAGACCGCAACCTACAAGGTTCCGGCTGGCAGTTTGCGTTTACCGCGGAGGACTAGTTCCCTCGAACGCACCCTACAGCAGTATTTTAGTTTCTAGTCATCTTGACGCAGGCATGTGCAGCGAGCTGCAGAATTACGCACACCAGGCGCTCGGTGGCGGTGTAATGTAAGATGTTATTCATTCAGAAGAACTAGAAAGAGGAGAGTCATGATCAAAACTTTAGCCATGGTGGGCGGCATTTGCTTTAGCCACTTCGCCTTGCGGCCCAGGATGTTGTTCATGTACTGACCGGAACGGTGAAGATGGTTAAGCGGTGGTGGTCGACGCGAAAGACGGCACCGAGCACACCTTTCACGCCAGCGGACGCGACCGTGGATGGCGCCAAATACAAAGAAGGGCTGTAGTCCACGCTGCCCACGGAGTGGAAGAAGGGGCAGAAAGGTCGCGGTCCACTACAGTGTCGGGCGGTAAGGAGCGCACCAGATCGACAAAATCGGTGACGATGGGTTGGAAGGTGACGGACGGCAACGGGACCCACTGGGGAGCGAAGACTATTGCCGTCAAGACCGCGACGAAGAGACCTTCCACCTGACCGATCGCGCAGCGAAAGACACAGGCAAGGACGTTGCGGCGGGCGCGGATAAGTTCGGCCAAGTGTTTACGGTTTACTGACACGGAGAAGGCCGGCGTGCAAAGACTGCTCACTTCTCCGTCAAGTCTATATTCTGAAATCCGGGAAGGAGGGTGACTGTTGCGTTGGCTCTATCCGTTTTTGCTGGGGGGGAGATCAACTTTCGCGCAGGAAACCCGTTGAACCGACCACCCTCCCCTTCGCCCAACCCGGCAGACTGATACCAAACAGAACCACCACAGGTTTCCGCCAAGTTCTACGCGGTCACTGGCCACTTTGATCGCGTGGTTGGCTTGCGATTGAAGTACACGATGGACTCACGGGGCCGGTCTGGCAGAAGATAGTGAAGCACAGAAAGATAACGGGGTCCATTCTCTCCGCAATTGGATTCGTGCGTGGCTACCAGGTACACCAGGTGAGCAACCGCACGCTTCCCTCCCCCCAGGAGGACGTTTGCTAAAGATCCCACTGAGCCGGCTGACCTGGTGAGGCACCAATGGTTACGTGGTTGAAGGCAAAGTTCATCCCCATGTAACGCTTGCTACTCCTGATAAACTGATCGCCGGCCACCTGGAACCCGGGTACTGAGGTTTTTACGTTTGCGATCGTAACCATCGGGGTGATGAATGACTTCGCCATTCCGCATCTTGACGACAAGGATTACCGTTAGCACCCCGGCAGATCCCTCGGGCATCCTCGCCCACTGGGGGACGAGTGCCGGCTCCAACTGGGCAAGATTAGCATCGGTGGCTGTGATTTGCTTCCTGATGGGCAATGGGAAGAACTGACGTTTCCATAAGCTCACTTGTGCGGCAAAAGTCTTCCACGCGAATCCAGTCGCAAAAGTTCAACTGAGAACTTCTACTTAGCCCTAAAGTGGCGTAGTCCATCACATAGTGAGACCGGGGAGTTTTGTTTTGACATCGCGATAAAGCGAAGGATAGAACGGAAATTGCGTATCGGGATCCGCTGGAATGGCATTTGATCTGCACAAAGTGGCTGTCGTCACGGGCGGAGCGAGCGGAATTGGGAAGGCTATCTGCGTCTCGCCTGGCCAATAACCGGGCACAAGTGTACGCGTTAGATCTCGAACGGCGGGCGCCGACATCACCGCCACCAAAATACGCAAGCGGCGGCCAGGCGTATGCGCTCTCATGTAACGTCGCCGATCCGGAAAGCGTGAAATCAGCCTTCGCGTCCATTGCTGAAAAGGGACTGTTCTTTGTGAACATGCCGGCATTGCGCATATTGGCACGATTGCGATGATAAATATGAGGACTTTGAACGTGTTTTCCGGGTCAACGCGCAGGCCGTTCATGCAGGCTGCTTCACCATGGTGGCGATCGCAGCCTGCATGCAAAGAAAGAGCCCTGCGCGTTGACCCGGAAAAGACGTTCAAAGTCCTGAACAGTTGTGGTCGCGATGGTGCCGATATGCGCAATGCCGGCGCTGTTCACGAGGATGTCGATCGTGCCTTTTGCCGCAATGGCGGAAGGCCGAGCTCACGCTTTCCGGATCGGCGACGTACATGAGAGCGCATACGCCTGGCGCCCGCTCCGTTATTTCGGTGGCGGTAATTCGGCGCCCCCGCCGTCGAGATCTAACACGTACACTTGTGCCCGGTTATTGGCCAGGCGAGCGAGATAGCCTTCCCAATTCCGCTCGCTCCGCCCGTAACGACAGCCACTTTGCCCTGCAGATCAAACCCGTCCAAGAGATCCCCGATGTCGCGCAACCGTTCTATCCTTCGCTTTATCGCGATGTCAAGAAACAAAAACGACCGTTTCACTATGTGATGGACTACTGCCACTTAGGGCGGATAAGTTCTCAGTCGAACTTTTCGGGTACTCGCGACTTGATTCGCCGTGGAAGCAACTTTTGCGGCGAAGAAACCACTTTCTATGGAAACGTCGCTCTTCCCATTGCCAGTCAGGGAAGCAAATCCAGCCACGATGCTCTGGGTGCCCCATTCAAGCCGGTTTTGGCTTCAGTGGGCGAGGATCCCGAGGGATCTGCGGGTGCTAACGGTAATCCTTGTCGTCAAGATGCCGGAAATCTACGTCATTCATCACCCCGATGGTTACGATCGCAAACGTAAAGACCTCAGTACCGGGTTCCAGGTGGCCGGCGATTACTTTATCCGGGAGTAGCAAGCGTTACATGGGGATGAAGCTTGCCTTCAATCACGTAACCATTCATGCTCACCAGGTCAGCCGGCTCAGTGGGATTCTTCACAAACGTATCCTGGGAGGGAAGCGTCCGGTTGCTCACCTGGTGTACCTGGTAGCCACGCACCGATCCAATTGCGGAGAGAATGACCCCGTTACGAATGTTCTCCTGCTTCACCATCTTCTGCAGGCCGGCCAGTAAGTCCGTCGTGTACTTCAATCGCAAGACAACCACGCGATCAAAGTGGCCAGTGACCGCATAGACGTCAGGAACCTATGGGCTGTTCTGTTTGGTATCGTCTGCCGGGTTGGGCGAAGGGAGGGTGGTCGTTCGACGGGTTTCCTGCGCGAAAGTCATGCTCGCTGCCAGCAAAAACAGAATCAGCGTTCGCATCACACCCTCCTTCCCGGGGTTTCAGAATATAGATTTGACGAAGTGAGCAGTCTTCACGCCGGCCTTCTCCGTGTAGTAAACCGTGACCTTGGCCGACTTATCCGCGCCCGCCGCAACGTCCTTGCCTGTGTCTTTCGCTGCGCGATCGGTCAGGTGGAAGGTCTCTTCGCTGCCGTCCGCGGTCTTGACGGCAATCGTCTTCGCTCCCCGGTCGATGTGGGAAACCGTGCCGTCCGTCGCCTTCAACCCATCGTCACCGATTTTGTCGATCTCGTGCGCCGTCTCCTTACCGCCCGACACCGTATAGTGGACCGCGACCTTGCTGCCTTCTTCCACTCCGTGGGCAGCGTCGACTGCGCCCTTCTTTGTGTCCTTGGCGCCATCCACAGTCACGTCGCTGGCGTAGTGAAAGGTGTGCTCGGTGCCGTCTTTCGCGTCGACCACCACCGTCTTTGTCCCGGCGTCCACTTTCTTCACCGTTCCGTCCACTGCATGAACAACATCCTGGGCCGCAAGGCTCAACGAAGTGGCTAAAGCGAATCCACCCACCATGGCTAAAGTTTTGATCATGACTCTCCTCTTTCTAGTTCTTCTGAATGAATAACATCTTACATTACCAACCGCCACCGAGCGCCTGGTAGAGCTGTACGTAATTCTGCAGTTCGCTGTACCATGCCTGCGTCGTCAGAAGCTCAGAACTAAAATACTGCTGCTGGGTGGTGAGGACTTCGAGGAAACTGGTAGCCCCGCCGGTGAAGCGTACATTTGCCAGCCGGGATGTCTCTTTGTAGGTTGCGGTCTGTTCCTGTAATTTGATTCGGTATAAGCGCGACTGCCGATAACCCACCAGGCTATTGGAAACATCAGCAAACGCCTGTTGTACCGTCTGCTTATAAGTCAGCTCGGCCTCGTCGCGTTGGGCCAATGCCAGGCGGTATTGGCTGGTAATCCTGCCCCCGGCGTAGAGCGGCTGTGCAAGCTGGCCACCCAGTGTCCAAAACGTCGCGGGGCCTTGCAAAAAACTGGTCAAGGCAGTGCTTTGGGCTCCGAAGCCAGCGGTTAACGGGATCTGCGGAAAGAAGGCGGCTTTCGCTACTCCAACACTTGCATTCGCTGCCACCAGCAGTTCCTCCGCCTGGCGGACGTCGGGACGGCGCTCCAGAATTGCCGACGGCAGCCCCACCGGCACTTCATCCAGGTGTGGTTCCTCGACCAGGCTCAGGCCACGCGGGATCGACCCGGGATTTCTGCCCAGCAGAATACTAAGCTGATTTTCGGTCTGCTCGATCGCTTGCTTCAGCGTGATCACCTCCGCTTCGGCCTGCTGCACCAGCAATTTCGCCTGGTACACGTCGGTGATCGCATACTCGCCGCCCTTGTAGTTGATGGTGTTGATGCGCAGGCTGTCCTGATCGGAGACGACTGTCTCTTGCGAAAACTCGAGTTGCGAATCTAATTGGCGCAGTTGAAAGTAGGCGGACGCAACCGACGCGACCAGGGTCGTCTCCACCAGGTGGCGTGCATATTCTGTCGCCAGGAGTTGAGCCCGCGCCGCTTCGGTCGCGCGACGGTACTGGCCCCAGAAGTCGACGATGTAACTAAGCTGCAAGCCCGCCGTGTCGAAAGTGGGGGAGTTGAGAGCTGTCGCCGACCGCGCAGTTTCCACTCCGAACGAACCGTTCAAAGCCGGGAGCTGATTGGAACGGGTGACTCCCACCGACGCTTGCGCCTGCACGATCCGGCTGGCCGCAATGCGGATGTCGTAATTGTTGGTGAGCGCTTCCTTGATCAGGCTTTCCAACACTTGATCCGGAAACACCGACTCCCACTTCATCTCGCTAAGGTTGCTGCCGGCGCTGGCGGGTCCCGGCGCAAGCCCGCGATACTGGCCCGGTACATCCACCACCGGACGCTTGTAGTTGGGGCCGACCTTGCAGCCGCTCAAAGCGACCAGCAATGCAGCGGCGCTCAATATTCTGACTCTCATTTCACCGGCCCCGCCTCCGGCGCTGCTTCCGGCGGCCGGCGTTCGCCGCTCAAAAAAAGGCCCACCCGCTCCACCACATCGAACGAAACCGGGATGAAGAAGATAGCGATCAGCGAAGCCATGAGCATGCCCCCGATCACCGCGGTACCCAGCACCCGCCGTGAAACCGCGCCTGCGCCTGTGGCGAACCACAGCGGCACGCAGCCCAGAATAAAAGCGAAAGCGGTCATCAGGATCGGGCGCAGTCTCAGCCGGGCGCCCGCCAGGGAAGCATCGAGCAGCGATTTGCCTTTCTCGTACTCGTCTTTGGCGAATTCAACAATCAGGATGGCATTCTTTGCCGATAGTCCAATCAGCATCACCAGCCCCACCTGCGCATACACGTCGTTATCCAGGTGCCTGAAGTACAACGCGGCAAACGCTCCAAACACGGCGATGGGCACGCCCAGCAGGACGCTGAAGGGCAAGGTCCAGCTCTCGTATTGTGCCGCCATGATCAGGAACACAATCACGAACGACAAGGCGAAAATCATCGTTGGGCTCACACCTTGCGCCGACTTCACCTCCTGATACGTCATGCCTGTGAAGTCGTATCCCATCTGCGGCGGCATGGTCTCCTTGAAGACTTCTTCGAGCGCAGCGATCGCCTGTCCGGAGCTATACCCTGGAGCGGCGGCTCCATTGATTTGCACCGCTTGAAACTGGTTATACCGGGTCACAAACTCAGGGCCGTCCTGCCGGTTGACATCCGTAAGCGTGCTCAGCGGGACCAGTTGTCCTGCAGAGTTGGTAACGTAAAACTTCCCCAGGTTATTGGGGGATGTGCGGTAACTTCCTTCCGCCTGCAGGTACACCTGCCACTGACGGCCGAAACGCGTGAAGTAATTGATCAGCGCGCCGCCCATAAAAGTCTGCAGCGTCTGATACACATCGCCCAGCGCGACTTGTTGCGTCAGGATCTTTGCCCTGTCAACGGTTACCCCGACCTGCGGAACGCTGAGTAACGCAGTGGACATAACCCCCGTCAACTCGGGTCGTTTGTTCGCCGCCGCAATGAAGGCTTGTTCATTCGCTGCCAGGAACTCCGTGGTGCCCCCCGATCGATCCTCGAGCACGAAACTAAATCCTCCCGACGTGCCTACACCGGGAATGGCTGGGGGAGGGAAGGAGAAGGCAATTCCCGAGTCGACCTTGGAGAGCGCCATTGCGAGATGCCGCTTAATCGCGTCATAGCTCTCGTCCGGAGTTTTCCGCTCATCCCAATCCTTCAACGAAACAAAAAAGAAAGAACTGTAGGTGGTGCTCACGCCGCTCAGCAGGCTGTAACCGATCACCGAGCTGACGTAGCGCACCCCCGGCGTCTTCATCAAAATATCTTCCACTTCTCGCGAAGCGGCGGATGTGCGCTGCAGCGACGATGCAGGCGGCAACTGCAGCCCTACATACATGAACCCCTGGTCTTCTTCTGGGAAGAAAACTGCTGGGGACATTCTTGCCCAGAAAGTACGTCCCGCCCACGATCACCAGCAGAATCAAAAAGGCCACGCTGGATTTGTGAATCAGGTGACGGCACGTATTAACGTATCCATCCGTCGCCCGCCCGAACACTCGGTTGAACCAACGAAAGAAAGCGCCCAGGGGGCCTCTCGACTCCTTCTTGGGCCGCAACAACATGGCTGACAGAGCCGGGCTGAGCGTCAACGCGTTGAAGGCCGACAATGCTACAGAAACCGCGATGGTGACAGCAAATTGCTGGTACAGCCGCCCGGTGATGCCAGGAATGAAGGCGGTCGGAATGAAAACAGCTGCGAGGATGAGCGCAATGGCGATCACCGGTCCGGTGACCTCCTCCATGGCGCGTAGCGCTGCATCGTGGGGAGTCATCCCCCCTTCAATATGGTGTTCCACCGCTTCCACCACCACGATCGCGTCATCGACCACCAGGCCCACCGCCAGCACCAGGCCGAACAACGATAGAGTGTTGATGGAAAATCCCAACAAGGGAAAGATGATGAATGTTCCCACCAGTGAGACGGGAACTGCCAGCAGCGGAATCAGCGTGGCTCGCCAGCCTTGCAGGAAAAGGAACACCACGATGATGACCAATACCAGGGCTTCGACAATGGTCTTCTCGATATCCTTGATGCCCGAGTTGACCGCGAGCGTGGTGTCCAACGCCACCACATAATTCAGCCCTTCGGGGAACCGGGTCTTTGCTTCCTCCATCACTTTACGGATTCCGGCTGCGGTGGTGAGTGCGTTGCTTCCTGGAGCCTGGTAAACAGCGATCAGCGCCGCGGGCTTGCCATTGTAACGGCCAATCACGCTGTAGTTCGACGCCCCCAGCTCCACCCGGGCGACGTCTTTCAAGCGCAGAATGCCGCCGTTGCTATCCGCGCGGACGATGATTTCGCCAAATTCTTCAGCCGAAGGAAGCCGCCCCGGCGCCCGCACCGTGTAGGTATACTGCTGCCCCGGCGGAACCGGCTCTCCGCCGATCTGGCCGGCTGGGTTTACCGTATTCTGCGACCGCATCGCGCTGACAATTTCCGGGATGGTCACGCCCAGATTGGCCAGCTTGTCGGGATTGACCCAGCAGCGCATCGCATATTGTCCCGCGCCAAAGATCGACACTGAGGCGACGCCCGGAACCCGCGTTAACTCATCGTTGAGGTTAATGAAGGCATAGTTCGCCAGAAATATATTGTCGAAGTCCTTGTTATCGGAAGAGACATCAATCAACATCAACGGCGACGCCGTCGACTGGGTTACCGTCACGCCATTGTTAATCACCGCGCTCGGCAGTTGCGCGTTCGCCTGTAACACCCTCATCTGGGTAAGAATTTGATCGGTGTCGGCCACGGTGTCGATTCCGAAATCCACCGTCAGGGCCATCTGCCCGTTGCTCGCGTTTTGCGAGGACATGTAGTTCATCCCGCTCACGCCGGCAACTTGCTGCTCAATCGGGGTCGCCACCGACTGGGCGACGGTGTTGGCGTCCGCGCCGGTGTAGTTCGCGGTCACGCTGATCTGTGGGTCGTTGATATTTGGAAACTGCGCAGTCGGCAGGCGCAGCAACGCGATCACCCCGGCCATGACCATCAGAATCGAGATCACGATGGCAACGATCGGCCGATTAATGAAAAACTTTGACATTAGTCGTGCTCCGCCACAGCCGCGGCCACGAAGGGCTTTGGGTTGACCGGAGTGCCTTGCCGGACCTTCATGAAGCCTTCCACGATGACCTTGTCCCCGGGCTTCAGTCCCTCGGTGATAATCCAGTCAGTGCCGACGCGATTGCCCACCTTGACCACGCGAAAGGCGGCTTTGTTGCCGGGTTCCACTACCGCAACCTGGTATATCGATTGCACTTCGATCACCGCGGCCTGTGGCACCAGCATGGCCCCTTCATTCATCGAGGTCTGGAAGCGGACGCGTCCAAATCCCCCGGGGCGGAGCACCGCGTCCGCGTTGGGAAACTCCGCCACCAACTGGATGGTGCCCGTCTGGCTCGCTACTTCACGATTCACCAGGACAATGCGACCCTTGCGCGGGTAGGTTTCGCCGTTCGCCTGGATAAACTCGAGCACCGGGCTGGCCACATGCTTGCCGCTGATCAGCCGGTAAATTCTCTGTGCCTCGGTGAGATAGTCACTCTCGCTGATATTGAAGTAAGCCCAGATAGGGTTCACTTGCGACACCGTGGTCATGACCGTCGTGGTCCCCACAAGGTTACCGATTTGCGCCGTCGAAAGCCCGGCGATCCCGTCGATTGGCGAGTAGACCTTGGTCCATGTCAGGTTCAGCTCGGCCTGGGCCAGCTGGGCTTTGGCAGCGTCCAATTGCGCCTTGCTCGCGGCCTGGGTGGCGATGTCGGTATCCAACTGCTTTTGCGGGATGGCGCTTTGTGCGGCGAGTGGCCGGTCGCGGGCCACGTTGGTGTCGGCGTTGGACAAGTTTGCCACCGCCTCCGCCACCTGCGCTTTGGCTTGCGTGATTGCGACCTGGAAAGCGCGCGGGTCTATTTCATACAGCAGTTGTCCCTTTTTAACGAAAAAGCCATTGCGGTAGTTCTGCACCAGCAGGTAACCCTGCACCCTGGGGGTGATCTGGGCATTGGTGCGCCCGTTCAGCTGCGCTACCCACTCTTGATAGACAGGAACGTTCCGCTGCGTTACCTCCGTGACTGAAACGTCAGGAGGTGCTGGTGGCGGCGCCGATTGTTTCTCCGTGCACGCTGCCAACAGAACCGTGAGCAGCATCGTTGTTATGTAAGCGGCCACTCGGGGCGTGGGTCCAGATTGCATGGCAACTCCTGGTGGGAACCGGGGCCCAGTCTCCTAAAGCCAATATTCCGCTGACAGCACGGCGTGCTCGCGCGTCTCGCAACTTGCCTGTCGGGGATACCAAAGGAATTTAGCACACTCCCTCGCCCGCCACATTCGAATTTTAGGAATTGGAGAGGGTTTAACGACTTCGCAAAAACCCATCGATTCTAATGTTCGATTTCTTAATGTCCACATCGGACAACACATCCATCTTTCGGTGACCCAGGAGCCTTAGGAAGAAACGACCCAACGAAGGACACGGGTTCAGCCGTGCCGTAAACAGTCTGGCGCTCGACGGCTTCAGCCGCTGAGGTACGTATTTCGAGACCCATAGGCCAACGTCAGGGCTCGTCGCTTCCGAGTTCGTTGGCCAGCAGAAACGACCCGATTGAAAAGAACTCACTTGGCCGCGCTGCACCCGCCCCCGACGGAACTCGTTCTCGACTCGCGTTTGGTCGCTTACAATCAGTTGTGCCTCGATATTTTCGCCGGAGAACAGAACTCGAACCAATGATGAAATCCTTTCCCGTCAGACTGTTCTGTTCGATTGCACTGCTCTCGCTCTTTCGTGTCAGCTGCGGCAGCTTCATCGCTGGCCCAAGAACCCCAGGAACAGGAAGACTCGAGGGCCATCCGTACACGGGAATTTCTCGGCCTGGGCAGAATGCCTGATGCCAAAATGGCCGCCGACGGCGCCAAGATCTTCGGCCCCACCTGCGGCTTCTGCCACGGAGTAGACGCCCGCGGCGGCAGCGCCCCCGACCTGTTGCGCTCTTCGGTGGTGCTCGACGACAACCAGGGCGAACTCATCGGGCAAACGGTGCACGACGGCAGGCCAGCCAAAGGAATGCCGGCTTTCCCCTCCTTAACCAATGAACAAATACGCGACATCGCGGAATTTCTCCACCTGCAGGTCGAGTTGGCCGCCAACCGCGGCACCTACAAAGCTCTCAACGTCGTAACCGGCGACGCCAAAGCAGGAGAGGCTTATTTCAATGGCGCAGGTAAATGCAATACCTGCCACTCAACGACCGGTGACTTGGCTCACATCGGTGCAAAGATGAAGCCGCCCGATCTGCAACAAACCTTCCTGTACCCGGGAGCCAGGCAGCAAAAAACAGCCACCCAGGTCACCGTAACCTTACCGGACGGCGCCCAGGTGCATGGAACCCTGAAGCATCTCGACGATTTCTACGTCTCGCTCTACGACGCGCAGAATAATTACCATTCCATCCCTTTGGAGAAGGGCGTCACGGTGAAAGTAGAAGACAAACTGCTCTTCCATCGGCAGATGTTGGATAAGTATACGAATCAGCAGATGCACGACCTCACGGCCTACCTGGTGACCCTGAAGTGAAGTCAATCCTTTGTTTCCTGCTTGCCTTTATTCCCTGTGTATCCCTGGCGCAGGGGCTGGATCCTCATAAGCTGATACAAAATGAACCAACCGACGCCTGGCCAACTTACAACGGAGATTATTCCGGCCGGCGATTCAGCCCGCTAACCCAAATTCAGGCTTCGAATGTACACAGCCTATCGTTGGCCTGGATGTTTCGCGTGAGAATCTCCGGGGACATGCGCGGAGTAGGCGAGCCCGAAATCAAGTCCACGCCGCTAATGGTGAACGGCATTCTTTACTTCACCATCCCTGACCACGTCTATGCACTCGATGCGCGCACCGGCGTGGAGTTGTGGCATTACGACTGGGTCGACAAGGGTGGACACCTGGTAGGAAATCGCGGATTAGGCATGTACGGCGACTGGTTATATTTCCTCGCGCCCGACGGCTGGTTTATTTCTTTGGAGGCCAAGACCGGCAAGGAGCGCTGGAGAAAGAAGGTAGCCGACGAGAAAATGCAATACTTCACTACCGGCGCGCCCATGGTAGTCGGCAACCACGTGATTGTCGGTGTAGGCGGCGATGCGATCGACGTCCCCGGTTATCTGGAAGCCCGCGATCCCGTGACCGGGGAACTGCAGTGGCGCTGGAATAGTGAACCAGCCAAAGGCGAACCAGGATCCGAGACCTGGCCCGACGAAGCCTCGATGAGTCACGGCGGTGGCATGACGTGGCTGCCGGGCACCTACGACCCGGAGCTTAACCTCCTCTACTGGGGCACCGGCAACGCCAATCCGGTGATGGCGGGGCAGGGCAGGAAAGGGGCGGATCTGTGGACCTGTTCAATCGTCGCCCTCAATCCGGACACCGGCAAATTAGTTTGGTATTTCCAGGGATCGCCCCACGATACCCACGACTGGGACAACACCGAAACCCCCGTCTTGTTTGACGCGGAGATCGATGGCAAACCGCGCAAGCTGTTGGCGCAGGCCGCGCGCAACGGCTATTTCTTCGTGCTCGATCGCACCAACGGAGCCCACGTTGTCTCCAAACCATTCGTGCCGCTGAATTGGTCAAAAGGGATCGATGCCAAGGGTCAGCCCATACCGGATCCGGAAAGGCAGCCGACAGTAGACGGCAACCTGCTTACCATTAACGGCGGCGGTGGGACCAACTGGATGCCGCCCAGCTATAGTCCGCAGACAGGTCTGTTCTATGTCAATGCAAACCTCGGTTACAGCCTGACCTACCTCACAGACACCAGCGCCCATCCGGAAGGTTATGGAGGCTCAGTCCGCGGCCTCTGGTCACAACATGTGCTCGAGGCCCTCGATCACCGTACCGGGGATGTGAAGTGGAGCCATGCCTACTCCACTGCCGATGCCCTGGGAGGCGGAGGCCAGGGCGGCCCGGGAATTCTGACCACCGCGGGCGACCTCTTATTTAGCGGTGACTACAACGGGAATCTGATCGCCTTTAAGGCCAGTAACGGTGACATACTTGTGGCATTTCCCCATGGGGCGTTCCCTGGAGAATGGACCCGAGACCTACATGCTCGATGGAAAACAATATGTCGTTGCCGGCGGCGGCGATACTCTTTTCACCTTCCGCCTGGATTAGCGGCTATTTCTTCTCGGTCTCTTTCAGAAACTGAATCAAGTAATCCTTCCAGACCGAGGCTACCGTATGGGTGCCGTGTCCTCTCGTCTCATCCGAGATCGGGATTAGGATGAACTTCGCGTGCGGCATCCGGGTCACCAGCTTCTGTGCGATCCCGAGTTCCGGCGGATTGATAAAGTCATCCGCGGAGTTGATCCACAGCACGGGAGCCGTGATGGTCTCGAGCTTCGGTTCCGGGTTGTAATTCCGCGATGCATTCACGTAATAGAGAAAATTGTTGGCGTCGGTATGCGCAATCATCGAGTCGAGCGTGCGGTTCACGTACTCCTCAGCCAGGGCTCGCGTCGGATAGCGCTTCTGCATAAACAGGGGCGCGGACCCGGCAATAAGAATGAGATCGTTGGCTCCCCGCAGGCCTTCAACCGGTTCCGTCGTATATTCCCCGTTCTTCCATGCCGGGTCGTCGCGGATCACTTGCATCGCCATGTACCGCCACATGCGGTTGCGTCCTGCAAGCTCCACAGGCAGGCACGCAAACGGCGCAAGCGCGTCCGCGAAATTCGGATAGGTCTCGCCCCATACGAAAGACTGCATGCATCCCATGGAGGTGCCAAGGATGAGGCGCAGATGATCGACGTGCAGGCCGTCCACCAGCATGGTGTGCTGGGAGGCGACCATGTCGCCATAGTCATACTGAGGAAACTTCATCCGCAGTCCGTCGGAAGGCTTGCTCGATTCTCCATGGCCAATATCATCGGGAAGAATGATGTAGAACTTCGTGATGTCGAAAGGCTGCCCCGGTCCAAACAGCACGTCGGAAAAAACCGGGTTCAGCAGGGAATGGGCATCCCCGCCTGTGCCATGCAGCAGCAGAATCGCATTGTCGGTATGGCCGGCTGCATCGCGATGCGGCTTGCCCAGCGTGAGGTAGTGGAGTTTCAACTCCGGGAGAGATTCGCCGCTGCCGAAATGAAAGCCCTTGATGACGTAGTTGCCGTCCTGCGTCGGCCAGTGGCTGGTCTGCGCGCGAGAAACCGTACCGGCAAACACCATGACGAGGAAGAGCAGGATGGGTCGCATGCTAGTAAGGAGTAGTCGCCTTTCGCACGGGGGGCTTGTAGTCGACTAGCTCATCCACGGGCTTCTTTCCGGCCCATGCGATCCCCCGAAGTAGCATGGCCTGGATCTGCGGGTTGGCGAAGTTGGCATAGGTATGACCTTGCATCCACACGAACGCTCGCGCAGGTTCTCCGCCGGGGAGCGTGTGCTCATAAGTCCAGATCTGCGGCTGCACTTCACCCTTGTGCTTGCCGGCGCTCGGGGTTCCCGGGATCACCGCCGTCGCCAGCAAGTGGATCGGCGGATCCTTGGCCCACGTCATGTTGTAAAACGCCTCATCAAAGATCGTAATGTCCGACATCCCTTGCATGATGGGGTTTGCTTTGTCCACGATGGTATAGGGAATATCCGCCCCCAGCGTGTAATTCACCTCGCCATGCTTCTTCGCGCCACCCACCAGGGTCGCAAAGTAAGCAGGATCTGGTCCGCACAGAGCGTCGTGCAGGCTCACGATACCGCCTCCACGCTTAACGAAGGCTTCAAGAGCCTGCCGCGCGCTGTCGCTCATGTACCCGTCGTCCCCTTTATAGATGACCAGGACATCCGTATGTTCGAGCTCCGCAGCGCTGGGCTGATGTAAAGAGCCGTCGACGACGGCGCCATGCTCAGTCAGAATCTTGCTCCAATCCGCCAGAAACTGCGGATAGTCATGCTGCCCCGCCTGGTGCGTCTTAAGCCCAGCCTGCAAGTAGACATGCATACCATTAGGATTCTGGTTCGAGATCCGGGGAGCCGGAACAGCCTGTTGCGCTGGAGAGGAAAGCGCACACCCCACGAAAAAGAGGAAGCACATCCAAATCTTGTTAACCAACTTCATATGTGGGCTCTCCAATATATCCCTCAACAGACGCCTTAACTTTACAGATAGTCTCAAACCAAACTTCGATCAGTTTCGCGAGGTGTGGGATACCGCAAATCTGAACGATCCGTGAATAAGTCCCGAAGGGACGGTTGACCTTAGCCCAGGACGCAGTCCTGGGTTAGCAAGCACGTTTGACAAGTCCCGAAGGGACAACCCGCTTAACTCCGCTCAAAAATCGCATAATAAGGCTGATTCGAAAGGCTGGCATTAAACGAGGGGAAAAACCACGCCGCCTCCGCTCCACGCCGGAGCACAAAATAATACTGCAGCGCATAAACAGAACCCGTGTAATCCCCGGGGATAGCAGCGCTGAAGCCATTCTGGCCGCGTTGCATTTCCATCGACACCCATCGCTCGCCCTGGTTCACATGACGGTAATAGAGCTGAACCGCCCCACTATGTCCCGAGGCCGACAATGAAAGCCCAAGCGGCTGCCCAGGATGAAAACTCGCAGGCGGAGTATGAACACAATGCACCGAAGGGCGACTTGGTTTGCCCGTCGCGCCCTGGATAGCCGACGCCGCAGTCTGTGCGGACCCTGTCGAAGCAGCCTGTACCTTCTTCTCCATCGCCGCAATGTCCACATCGATACCGGCCAACCGCGCGCTCCAATTCCCGCGCCGCATCGGGATGTTGCCGTACGTGATATCCGGCAGGTAGACCTTGTTCGCGCGCTGCGCCATGCTCGCCCACGCAGTGCGCGCTTCCTCGTATTTCGCCAGCGCGAGTTTGCCTGCCTCCGCATTCCCGCTCTTCAAATAGATCTCGAACAAAACCCCACTGCGCAACTTGGCCGCGAAGAAACGTCCCAGCCCCTCCTGGATAAGCACATCCTCCTCGATCCGCCGGAACTCCGGAGACGTGTGCGACGAAGCGTGCAATCGCGCGCTTGTCAGGGCGTCGCTGGAAGCCGCACTGTAATCTTCCAACCACTGCGCTACTTCAATCGGCGAGTACTTCGGATTGGCGTGACCCTCGAGCAAATCACCCACGTGTTCGGCGATCGTGGAAAAAAGTTGCGGATCCAGAGGGCTTACCGTCCCAAAGCATTTTGGTGTAGGCGTGTCACTATAAGGCGAAGCCTCACTGCCCAATACGATCGGCATGTTGTCATAAATCTCCGGCCAGAACGCATGGTTGGAAGCAGAAGCCAAATGAGACGAAGTCACCAACGGCAGAACGCGGCTGGCGTTCGCCAAAGCATTTTCCACCGGGTTCGCCCCGGCCCCGAAGCTGCTCTTCAAATAGCGTCGCCAGCCTTCCGGATCCGCCTCCGGGTTATAAAGGCACCGCCCCCAGACGCGATAGAAATACTCAAACTTTTTCCAGTCGCCGCCCTTCGGGTTCAACGATGCGTCGGCGTACGCACAACGGCCACCGGGTACGCCCGAACCCTCACGGCCCTTGAACGTAAGCGGTTCCATAATATCCAGCCCTACTGCACCGCAAAAACTGGAAGTCCGTCCGAAAGCCGCTGCCATCGCCGGGTCTCCGGAAAGCAAATGCCGCTGCGTTCCCGGCCACAAGCGAAACAGCAAATCGTAATGCCGGCCCTGTTGCAAGAAGTCCGCGTAGCCGTAGCGGGTAAAACGGCGTTCGCCATTGCTGACGTTGAAAACTCCGCTCTCCATGCGGTCGGCCTGTGGTATCTCCAACTGCCGAATGTCCGCCTGGTTATAGCCAAGGCTCTGGTGCTCCGCGGAATATTTGGCGCCCAGCTTGACCGGCATACCCGTCGCGGTAGCCATGTCAATCATGGTCTGGTTCACGCCCTTGGCATGCATGTCGATTTCAATTTTTCGGCCGCAGCCGGAAATGGCTTCAAACAAAGTCTTCCAGAACGGATAGCTGCCTTCCGGGATCCCGCTCTCCCCATGCACCCGCAGCGTAAGCCCCTGGATCTCCGGACAAGCTTTCAAAATCATCGCCAGGGCATCACGCGAGTATGCCGCATGCGTTTCCGGTGTCAGCCCTTCGATATGATGGTGCGCGTGCGGGCTGTCGGTCCATTCGTACGCATGGGTCCAGATCCCAAGCTGAAACTCCAGGCCCCGCGCCTTGGTTTCGGCTGCAATAAACTGCAAGGCCTGCAAATTCTTTTCCCGTTCTTCCGCGGTAAACGGCGGTAAGTTCTGCTCTCCGGCCTCATTCGTGAGCCGGACCACCCGCACGTTGTAGCCAGGCACATCGACGAGGTACGGGTAAGGGAAGTGGAGGTAGTCCCCAGTCACTCCGCGAGGAAAGTCGTAGCCCAGGCCCAGCGTAAAATTGAATCGATTAAATCTGCTCGCGGCCAGCACATCCAGATAGCCCCGCCAAAAATCCTTATCGTAGTACCACGGTTTGTCATCAATCTCGCTGCAAAACAGACGCGAAACACAACGCACCTTGTTCGCCGGATGTTCTTCGATCGCCGCCGCCAAGTGCAGTCCTGAGGCCAGGTCAGCGTTGAACTGGACCCGCTCCGTCAACTCCAGAAGTCCGTAGACAAACCCCCGCGGTCCTGTTGCAGAAGCCCAAATCGCCGGCGCGCCCATCAACCGCCCGGGAGTAAGACGAAGGCTCTCCGGATTGCTGAGGGGTGCGGCCGCCTGAGGGAATGTCCTAGCGAGACCTGAGGCTGGACCAGCCACCAAAACAGAAAAGGCCGACCCCGCAGCCTGGTCCAAAGACGAAACAATTTCGCAAATCGCGCCCTTGGCCGCCAAAGCGCTGCGCAACCGGCCGGCGGCCCAACTGACAGGGTCACTCGATGCGCATGGATCGGCCCCTTCCACGATGATGGAAACCCGCTGGCTGGGCTCGGCGAGAACACGTTGGCTAAGACTCAGGGCTGTGATCGCGCCGCTGATCTTGAGGAAGTCCCTGCGCTGCATGATAGAAGACACGGGCTTCCACTATAGATGGTCGCGAACACCGCTCGCAATCAATTAGAATCCGGCTATCTTGATACACTCCGGTCGTCATTTCCTGCAAATTCCCGGCCCCACCAATGTCCCCGATCGGGTCCAGCGCGCGATGCATCGCGCCGTGATCGATCACCGTAGCCAGGAGTTTTCCCGGCTGGGCTTCGAGGTGCTCGAGAATCTCCGCCCCGTCTTTCAAACCAAGGGTCCGGTGATCATCTACCCGTCCTCAGGCACCGGCGCCTGGGAGGCCGCGATCGTAAACACTCTCTCCCCGGGTGACCGGGTGTTGATGTTTGAGACCGGGCACTTCTCGCAGCTTTGGCGTCAGCTCGTGGAGCGTTTCGGCATCGTGGTGGACTACGTGCCCGGCAACTGGCGCAGCGGGGCGTCGGTCGCGGAATTAGCCACCCGCTTGGACTCTGATCCCAACCACACCTACAAAGCTGTGATGGTGGTTCATAACGAAACCTCCAGCGGGGTCACCACCTCGATCGCGGATATACGCCGGCAAATGAATCAGTCGAACCATCCTGCGCTGCTGATGGTCGACACCATTTCTTCCCTCGGCTCCATCGACTATCGCCACGACGAGTGGGCAGTCGACGTGACCGTAGGCGGATCGCAGAAGGGCATGATGCTGCCGCCGGGCCTGAGCTTCAACGCCATCTCTGAAAAAGCGTTGGCCGCCAATAAAACCGCGAAATTGCCACGTGCTTACTGGGACTGGCAAGACATGCTCACCTTCAATCGCAACGGCTTCTTCCCCACCACTCCCGCGACCACCCTGCTCTATGGATTGCAGGAGGCTCTGAAGATGCTCCACGAAGAAGGGCTGCCCAAGGTGTTTCGTCGTCACCAACGCCACGGGGAGGCCACACGCGCGGCAGTGCGAACCTGGGGTTTGGAAATCGTTTGCGAAAACCCGCGCGAGTACTCGAGCGCCCTCACCGCTGTTTTCATGCCCGAAGGGCACGACGCGGATCGCTTGCGCAGCATCATCCTTGAAAATTTCGACATGTCGCTCGGGGCAGGCCTTTCCCGGCTGGCCGGAAAAGTATTTCGCATCGGTCATCTTGGCAGCTTCAACGACCTCATGCTCGCCGGAACCCTCAGCGGAGTGGAAATGGGCCTCAGGTTAGCCGGCGTACCCCATCAACCCGGAGGAGTTACGGCCGCGCTGCAATCCCTCGCCCCCGTCAGCCATTAGCATGGATACACTCGCGCCGCTTCCGCTGAGTTCCCATGCCCAACCTGTCGATGTCTTTCCACAAGCGGCCGCACTCGAGCAAGAGTTAAAGCAAAACATTAAGGGTGAAGTCCGCTTCGACCGTGGCAGCCGGGCCATGTACTCCACGGATGGCTCCAACTACCGCCAGATTCCCATCGGCTTGGTCGTGCCCCGCGATGCAGACGACGTGGTCGCCGCCATGGCGGCCTGCCGCAAATACGGCGCCCCGGTCCTGGCGCGCGGAGCAGGCACCAGCCTCGCCGGCCAGTGCTGCAATGTCGCCGTGGTGCTCGACTTCACCAAGTACATGAACCAGATCCTCGAGCTCAACCCGGAGCAGCGATTTGCCCGAGTGCAACCCGGAGTGGTGCTCGACACTCTTCGCAGCCAGGCTGAGGCCTTTAAGCTCACCTTTGCTCCCGATCCTTCTACCCACAACCGCTGCACCATAGGCGGCATGATTGGGAACAACTCCTGCGGAACGCATTCCTTGCTGGGCGGAAAAACCGTCGACAACGTCGAAGAGCTACGCATCCTGCTCTACGACGGAACGCAAATGACGGTCGGTGCGACCACGCGGGAGGACGTCGAGCGCATTCTTCGCCAGGGTGGCCGCGTGGCAGAGATCTACCAGGAGCTCCTCGGCATCGGCGATCGATATGCGGACCTGATACGAGCCCGCTTTCCGAAAATTCCTCGCCGGGTATCCGGTTACAACCTCGACGACCTCTTGCCCGGGCAATTCAACCTGGCCCGCGCCCTGGTTGGTACTGAGGGCACATGCGTAACCGTGCTTGAAGCCAAAGTAAAGCTCATCCCCAGCCCACAGCATCGAGCGCTGGTCGGCATCGGGTATCGCGATGCATTCATCGCCGCGGATCACGTGCCGGAAATTCTCAGCTTTGATCCGATCGGCTTTGAGGGCTTCGAAGGAAGCATCGTCGATGGCTTACGCGCCAAGGGAGCTCCCAAACTCGAGCTGCTTCCTGAGGGAAGGGGCATCGTACTGGTCGAGTTCGGCGCCGACGATCCGGATCATGCGCGCAGTCTCGCGCAACAGCTCATCGACCGTCTCAAGCAAGTGCCCGATGCTCCCAACACCCGCCTCTACACGCCGGCCGAGGCACGGTTTGTCTGGCAACTCAGGGAGTCCGGGCCGAGGGCAGCCGCCTTCGCCCCGGGAGCAGCACCGCAATGGGAAGGATGGGACGACGCGGCAGTCGCTCCGGAAAAGCTCGGCCGTTACCTGCGTGATATCCGTGCCTTGATGGACCAATACAACTACACCGGCGCTTTCTATGGCCACTTCGGGCATGGGTGCATCCACATGCGCGTAAGCTTCGATCTCCAGAGCGAAGCCGGCATCCGCAAATACGGCGAGTTTGTTGAAAGGGCAGCCGACCTGGTCGTCAGCTACGGAGGCTCGCTCTCCGGTGAGCACGGCGACGGGCAATCGCGCGGAGCCCTGCTTCCAAAAATGTTCGGGCCCGAGCTCATGAACGCCTTCCGCGAATTCAAGGCGATCTGGGATCCCCACAACAAGCTGAATCCCCACAAAGTTGTCGACGCCTACTTGCCAACCGAAAATCTGCGCCTGGGCGCCGACTACAAACCCCTGCAACCCGAAACGCATTTCAAGTTCCTTGAGGACAAGGGCTCCTTCGCCAATGCCGCGGCCCGCTGCATCGGCGTCGGCGCCTGCCGCAAACTCGACAGCGGCACCATGTGTCCCAGCTACATGGCCACGCTCGAGGAAGAGCACAGTACACGCGGGCGGGCGCACATGCTCTTCGAAGTCCTGCAGGGCGAGGTCATCGATGGCAGCTGGAAGAATGAACAGGTAAAGCAGTCACTGGATCTATGCCTCGCCTGCAAAGCCTGTAAGTCGGAGTGCCCAGCCAACGTCGATCTTGCTACTTACAAGGCAGAATTTCTATCGCACTATTACGAACATAATCGACGCCCGCTGCACGCCTATGCGTTCGGTATGATCGACCGCTGGGCACAACTCGGATCGCACGCGCCGCGCGTTGCCAACTTCCTCAGCACGGCTCCGAAATATTTTCTACAAAGAGCCCTGGACCTCGCTCCACAACGCCAGATGCCGCATCTTGCGACAACCAGTTTCCAGCAGTGGTCACGCAAACATCGCGTGCCGGTTGCTGGCGGCAACGTGATGCTCTGGCCAGATACCTTCAACAACTACTACAAACCGGAGACCAGCCAAGCTGCCCTGGAAGTGCTTACGCACGCGGGATTCAACGTCACGGTCCCGCAACAACATGTTTGCTGCGGACGGCCGCTCTACGACTTCGGCATGCTGGATAAGGCCAGGCAATATCTGCAGCGTATTTTGCACACTCTGGCGCCCGAGATCGACGCCGGCCGTCCCATCGTCGTCCTGGAACCAAGCTGCGCTTCTGTCTTCCGCGATGAATTGGTTCAACTGTTCCCAGAAGATCCACGCGCCGGCCGCCTGCGGAAGCAGACTTTCCTGCTCAGCGAATTTCTGCAACAGCACGCGCCCGGCTATCAGCCACCGCAACGGTCGCAAAAGCTGCTCCTCCACGGACACTGTCATCACAAAGCCATCATGAAGCTGACCGACGAGGAGATCTTGCTGCGCAAAACCGGCGCCGATCTCAAGACCCTGGACGCCGGCTGCTGCGGAATGGCCGGCCCCTTCGGCTTTGCCAAAGATAAGTACGCAGTATCCCAGGCGATTGGAGAACGAGTGCTCCTGCCGGCGGTAAGGGCAGCGGAGCCGGAAACGATCATCGTCTCCGACGGCTTCAGTTGCCGCGAGCAGATCCTCCAAGCCACAGGAAAAAAGGCGCTCCACCTGGCCGAAGTCCTGCAGCAGGCGCTACATCCCTGAATCTCAAGCTTCCTCCAAAAACGTTCCCACTCATATATACGAACCTGGTAGAATGTATATACACGGGAGGTTTAAGAGCAATGAGTGTCTCCATCACTTCGATACGGCTCGATACTCGCCTTGCCGACGAGGCGGTCAAGGTCCTTGGTGTGAAATCACGAACGGAAGCTGTTCATATTGCGCTCAGGGAAATTGTTGCACTGAAACGTTTCAAAAGCCTCATGAAGAAGAACGCCGGCAAATTGCCCTTCGATGGCTACGTTGAGTAGCCTTGTCATTTTAGACACATCGATCTTTGTGGATTACTTAAGGAATGGACGCCACGAAGATCGAATCGATTCACTGACGGGCATAGTAAGGAATTCTTCGGTCGTTCTGGCCGAGCTGCTGCGGGGTGCAAGTAAGCCATCTGAGCTGGTTTACCTGCGAACCCTGGAGAAAAACCACCCCCTACTCACCCCGACGAAACAGAACTGGTTAGACTCGGGGGAGCTTCTAAGCCAAGTACGAGCGGATCGGGGCTTCACTCCGGAAAAGGTGCGGAATCTTCATTTCGACGTACTCATCGCTCTGACAGCACGTTCGCACGGAGCACGGCTCATAACCTCAGACAGAGCGGATTTTGAACTGATTGCTTCCTACAAAGCCGCCAACGGTCTCAACCTCGAGCTCTGGTAGCCAACATCATCTCCGCACAAACCCGCATATCCCGGCAGAACTCATCAATCCGTTTGCGATCCGTATCCCATGAGCACATAAACCGTGCCGCCCCGCCAATAAACGTATAAAACTTCCATCCCCGTTGCCGCATCGCTTCGAGAATCTCATCCGAGGAGCTGACGAACACCGCGTTCGCTTCCGGCTGCGAGACAAGCTCTATGCCTGGAATCCCCGACAAGCCATTGGCCAGGTACCGGGCGCACTCGTTCGCATGAATGGCATTGCGCAGCCAGGCGCCCGTCTCCAGCATCCCCACCCAGGGAGCTGCCAGAAAGCGCATCTTCGACGCAAGTTGTCCCGCCTGTTTGCACCGGTAGTCAAAATCCTCGGCTAGCTTCTGATTAAAGAATAGGATAGCTTCTCCCACTGCCATTCCGTTCTTGGTGCCGCCAAAGCAAAGCACATCGACGCCGCTCTTCCAACTCAGATCAGCCGGCGAGCACCCAATGCTGGCGCAGGCATTGGCGAAACGAGCTCCATCCATGTGCAGCCGCAATCCATGTTCCTCGCAGACCGACGAAAGAGCGCGCAGCTCCTCGACACGTATAAACACGGCCTGTCTCGGTCGATTGGCTGATCGTGACTGCGCGAGGTTTGGGGAAATGAATATCCGTCCGATTGGTCGCGATCTTCTGCAGCGCCGCGGGCGTCAGTTTCCCGTCCTCGCACTCGGCGACGACCAGCTTGGAGCCATTGGAAAAGAACTCTGGCGCACCGCATTCGTCGGTTTCCACATGGGCCGATTGGCAGCAAATCACCGAATGGTAAGACTGGCAAAGGGAAGCGAGGGCAAGGGAATTGGCTGCGGTGCCGTTGAAGGCAAAGAACACCTCGCAGTCGGTCTCAAACAATTCCCGGAAAGCGTCCGCTGCCGCCGCCGTCCAGGGGTCGTCTCCATAGCCGGAAACATGACCGCGGTTGGCTGCTTCCATCGCAGCCCAAACCTCCGGACAAATGCCGGAATAGTTGTCACTGGCAAATTGCTGGACAAGATCGGTGCTTTTGATAACCGCCATATGTTCCCTATTTTAGGCGGCGGATCGGCTGGGGGGCAGCGCCGCATCATACGCGGGAATTCCGGGCCGAATACGGTACCGTCCGCGCGACGCAAATAACACTGGGACTGCGGCGGCTTATGCCGTCGTCAGTCCCAGTGATGTGCGTAGGCCAGGTCTGAGGGTCGGGGGGCTTCCTTGCCAACTCTTCCGAGCTTCCCGCAACCAGGGAAGCTCGTGGAAGTGCGTTGCCTTGCTATGTCGACTGCGTTAGTTAGTGACCTGAGCCGTTTGCGTCGGGCTCTGCGAAGCCTTCAAAGCCATCCGCTGCTTTTCCAGATCCACGTTCTCGGTCTCCAGCTTCTTCTTCTCTTCCATCAGCTTCTTGTTGGAAGCATCAAGTTTCTGTGCTTCTTTCAGCAGTTCCTGGTTCTTCTTGACGATGGCGCGCTGGGTGTTGACCTGGTCGGTCAGAACCTTGTTCTGGTCAGCGAGGCTTCGCACGCAGAGCCGCATAGTCTACGGACGCATCGTTCGCGTTCGCAGGCAGCATCGTGCTGGTGTTGCGAGCTGTTGCTCTGGCAAAAACCCGGTACGGCAGACAGAGACAAGAGCAGGGCACAAGTCGGAAGAAAACGCATAGTAGTACACCTCATTCCCGTGGGTTGAACTTCATCGAGCGGCGCCCGGAAACGTTCCGGGCTGACATGGCTTCGATTGGCCCTATCCTAACCAACCCCCACCGTCCTGGCAGTATCACTTTCGGACTATCAATAAGGACGGAGAGGCCATCCCAACGCTCCCACGGCTTTGCATTTCGTTTGTGAAACAACAGACGTCATGGGAGTTAGCTATGGATGGTGCAACTCTTTCGAGGCGCAGCCGCTGGCTTAATCTAAAGTAACCATAGACCCCTCGGGGGCCGACGAAGAAACCTTGACTGGCTCCCTTGGAAATTTCGGAGACATAGCGTGATCAGCGCAGCACTTGTAGGCAAAAATCAACAGGAGTACCGTGGAGGCATCCTTGTGTACGGCCTGGGGGCGAATATGAAACTCATTTCCATCCTGCCGCTCGCCATCGTGCTCGCGACCACCAACGCTATCGGGCAAGACACCGTTCTGCTTCGCAATCCGCAGACCACCCCCTCAGTCCTCATGCAGCCGCGTACCTTCCGCGCCGAGTGCCCGGTTGCGCTGCAGGTGCAGCATGGCCCTTCTTTTCAAAAGAGAAACACTGACTACGGCCCATTCGCCCCTCCCACACCGGCGGTGCAAGAACAGCGAATTCAGCTCACCATGACCAACCCCACACCGAAAGAAATCGTGAGCGCGCAACTAACCGTCCACGGTTTCAGCGATAAGTGGAGGACCATGCCCCTGGCAGGTGCGACGAGCAATCCCGATCTAACAAAAACGGTCAAGATAGTTCTCAGACGTGAAGGGAAATGGTCACGCTTCCAGCGACTTGTCGCTTCGCCGGTTTACCTCGGTAGCGTATGTGGACCTCGACTCGCTCACCTACGCGGACGGCGCCACCTGGAAGGCCTCTTCATCCGGTGCCTGCAGTGTGAGTCCCGACTCGTTGATGCTGGTCAGCGAGGCGCGATAGCCTACCAGCTAAGCGTCTGGCCCCGTTGCAACGTCCGCACGCGAATGCCGCTGCCTGCAAGCTTCTTCTCCAACTCTTCCGGGTGGCCGGTTAGCAGAGGAAATGTCCCGTAATGCATGGGAATGATCTCCTTCACGCCCAGCATCCGCCCAGCGTACGCGGCCTCCTCCGGCCCCATGGTGAAGTGGTCGCCAACCGGCAAGAACGCCAGCTCCGGGTGATAGATCTCTCCATATAGCTTCATGTCGGAAAAAATCGCCGTGTCCCCTGCAAAGTAAGCGCGGCGACCATCCTTGAAGGTCAAAATATATCCGGCCGCTTCGCCCCCATAGATCGTCTTGTCGCCGTCCTGGAGAGAAGAGCTGTGCAAGGCATGGGTCATCGTGAGCTTGACAAAACCCAAATCCACCGTCCCGCCCTTGTTCATGCCCACGGTGTTCTTCACCCCTTTGCCGCCGGCCCAGGAGGTGATTTCGAATATGCCAACCACCTTGGAGTTGAACTTGTTCGCCAACTGAATCAGGTCCCCAACATGGTCTGAGTGTCCATGCGAAACCGCAATCGCATCCGCTCGCTTGATTTCATAGCCCGCCGGGTAGGCTGGATTGCCCGTAATCCACGGATCCAAAACCAAGAACTTCTCCCGTCTCAAATCGAATCTCAAAGGTGGCGTGTCCTAACCACGTGATCTGTATCATGCTCAATCCCAAGCTCCTCTCGTCACTATGATGCAAGGGCGCCATTCACCGCAACTTCTCAGCTCCTCTGACTCGACATCTCGTAAACTGTTCGGTGGGAGTCACCGTGCCTTCTCATTTCCGTTCCAGTTACAGCCGCCGCCAGTTCGTGAAACATCTCGGCATGTCGGGAGGCCTCACGGCGGCGCCTGCTCTCTTCGCTGCGCCCTTTCGGCACGCGGTCACCGCCGGCCTGGCCGCAAATCATATCCAGCCTGCTGTCTTTACCTTGCTTCCGTTAGGCAGTGTGCAACCGCGGGGCTGGCTTAAATCCCAATTACAGATTCAGGCCAACAGTCTCAGCGGACATTTAGACGAAGCGTGGCCCGACGTGGGACCCACCAGCGGCTGGCTCGGCGGTAAAGGCGAATCCTGGGAACGCGGCCCTTACTTCCTGGATGGACTGATCCCTCTCGCCTACTTGCTCGACGATGAACACCTCAAAGCCAAGGCGCAGAAATATATGGAATGGACCTTAAAGAGCCAGACAGCAAACGGCATGTTCGGTCCGCTTTCCAATGATGACTGGTGGCCCCGCATGGTCATGCTGAAGGCGCTCACCCAATATCAAGAGGCCACGGCTGATCCCCGTGTCATGCCGATGATGACGCGCTACTTCCAATATCAGTTGGCGAGCCTCCCGGGCCGGCCGCTTGCCTCCTGGGGTAGGTTCCGCTGGCAGGACCAGGCGCTCACCGCATTGTGGCTTTACGACCGGACCGGGGACCCGGCACTTCTGGACCTGGTGAAGCTCCTGCACGCGCAGGGCTATGACTGGGAAGCACAGTACGATCATTTCGCATACCAGGAAAAGATGTCACTGGCTCACATAGAGGTCATGGCAAAGACGCCGGGCTTCGCAGATGCCAAAATGGCCACGCACGGAGTCAATAATGCCCAAGCCGTGAAGACTGGCGCTGTGTGGTCGCGTATATCAGGCTCGCCTTCCGATAAGCAGGCAGTCCTCAGGATGATCTCTGCGCTCGATCAATATCACGGCCTGCCCAATGGGATGTTCTCCTGCGATGAGCATCTCGCAGGACGGAATCCGTCGCAAGGGTCGGAACTCTGTGCCGTCGTGGAGTACATGTTCTCGCTCGAACAGTCTCTCGCGATCCTGGGGGATGCGTCTCTCGGAGACCGGCTCGAAAAGCTGGCCTTCAATGCATTGCCGGGTACGCTGACCGAGGACATGTGGGCCCACCAATACGACCAGCAGCCCAATCAGGTCGAGTGCAGTCTGCACCACGAGCCATGGACAACCAATGGACCTGAATCGAACCTCTACGGTCTCGAACCGAACTTCGGCTGCTGCACGGCAAACTTCAGTCAGGGATGGCCAAAGTTTGCCGCCAGCCTGTGGATGAAGTCAGACGAAGGCGGCTTGGTTGCCGCAGCCTATAGCCCCTGCGAAGCGCGCATAAGCCTGCAGGGTTCCACCGTTCATGTCATCGAAGAGACGGATTACCCCTTTCGCGAAACGATCCGCATGACCGTGAACCCTTCGCGCTCATTGAAATTCCCCTTCCTGCTGCGCATTCCTCATTGGGCAAAAGACCCGGTGATCCTGGTCAACGGCCATCACGAAACCACAACAAGCGTAGACGGCTTCGCGAGACTCGAAAGGGAATGGAAGCAGGGCGACACCGTGCAAATCACCTTCCCTATGCAGCCCCGGGTCGTCGTTGGGTTTAACCAATCTGTTTCCGTGGAACGAGGCCCCTTGGTGTTCGCCTACAACATCGGCCAGGACTGGCTAAAACTGCGCGATCGAGGAATGACCGCCGATTGGCAAGTCTATCCAACCTCGCGCTGGAACTACGCGCTTGCCGTCGATCCCTCGGCTCCATCGCAGAAGATAGAAGTGACTGAGAACGCCCTAACAGATAGGCCCTTTGCCGTGGCAGGAGCGGCCACCGAACTCCATGTGAAAGCGAGACTGTTGCCGACATGGGTAGCCACTGAAGGCGTAGCCGGCACACTGGCCGAAAGTCCGGTCGAGAGTGCAGAGCACGACGAGACCATCACCCTGGTTCCATACGCCGCGGCCAAACTGCGCATCACCTCATTCCCCTGGCTGAAAAACTCCAAGGAGATTAACGGCTAGCAGTTCACCCAGCTCTTACGCTCTTTCCTGTCTGCTCGCCTGTTCCAAAAAGTAAGAATTGGCGATGATGATATCTTGCCCACCACTCTCTAAAATCGCATGCGTCGCAGTCACCGCCGTCAAGATTCCGCTCTGCCCGGCAACATCCACCAGCCTTCCCACAACCAGCACCTTGCGCACATAAAACCCGGTGACGATATTGCGCACAATCTCGCGCGTGCCCATGCCAAAAGCCAGGCCGAATGCCAGCGCCCCGGCTCCCAGAATGAAGCTGGTCACAATCCTGACCATCTCTGTATCGATCTTCAATTGCCCAATCGCCATCATGGCAACAACGAAGACAATCAGGGCAGAGACCAGTCTTCCCAGCGTGGCAGCAGAGTCGATGCCCGAGCTTTCCGCTGCCTGGGTGACCATCTGCCCGGCAAACCGGCCCACCGTGGTCCCCAGGATCATCAATAGAAGCGCCGCGATTATGTTCGGCAGGTAGTCAAAGAAAGCCCCAATCGCGCTGGAGACCGCTACCAGTCCGAGCGCATCGCTCGCTGTCTTGGCCAGGAGAAACAACACCAGGAAGTACGCGAGCTTAGGCAGAAACAGGTTCAGCTGTTGACGCAGCCCGATTCTTTGCAGCGCCTTATCGATGCCCGCCTTCTCCACCAGCTTGTCAAACCGTAAGCGGACCAACATGGTGCGCAGTACCACTTCGATCAATTTGGCAGCCAGCAATCCGAGAACCAGCAGCAGCAGGCCAAGGGCGACCTTTGGGGCCGCGGCGAAAACCATGTTCTCCAGGTCCGCAAAAGCGCTTAACAGCTTTTCCTTCATTTGCGCGCGTCCTTTTCTACTTTCATCGAATCGAGTTGGCCCACCATCATCAGCCACAACTCCTTCAGAACCACGAGGGGTAGATCAAAGGCAAACGAGGTGAATTGGGCAGCCGTTGTGCGGCGCTGGATAGCCTGCCGAATCCGATTCATCAGCCGGGCCGATACATCATGCTCAAACCCTGCCAACTCGGTGATCGGCTCACCAGCATCGACCTCGTCTTCATGCGTCCCGTTACTCATCTCGCACCCGCGACTGCGACCATCGTCCTGACCTTCTCATACCGGACCCTGAAATCATCGCGTGCCCGCTTGATGCGCATCTTCGCCGCAGAGAGACCAATCCCCAGCGATTGGGCAACCTCCTCGTACGACAATTCGTCCATGTCGCACAGAACCAACGCAATCCGCAGAGTGTTGGGCATCGAATCCAGGACCGCGCTGATCATTCGCCGTTCACCGATGGTTCCAGCCAGTTGCTCGGCCGTCACCTTTACTTTCAGTTCTTCAAACTCATCGATATCCGGATCACCCAGATCGACGAAGGTGTGGTCCTTATGCTTCTTAAGATGGTTCAAACAGTGGTTGATCTTAATTCGTTGCAGCCAATGCGCGAACGACGACCTTCTCTCAAATCCGCGGAGCCCGAAGAAAACCTTGACCAGAACTTCCTGGGCAAGATCCTCAGCGTTGTTAGGATCCCGCGTGATGCAGCGGCAGTTCGCAACCACCCGCTTCTGATAGCGCAGAGCCAGCTCTTCAAACGCGCGGAGGTCCCCTTCCGGAGCCTGCAATGCCCGCACCAAAAGCGCCTCGTCGGGGTCACCCAGCGATGTTTGAGGTTGGGACGTATCCTTCATGTAGCCCTTAGCTTCTCACATCTTGCCCTGTGCCTTCCTGCGAATGCCTTACGCGCGCGACACCAGCCAGGCGAGTAACGCGATCACCAGAAGACCTATCAGCGTGTACCCCACTTTCTTTCCGATGCCCTCGTCCGCGGTGGCTGCCTGTCTGGTCAATAGGACCGGGCCGGGAACCGGGGAAAGTGTGCGTGGGAACCCCAGGGGAAGGAAGCCCTGAATCTTCGCCGCCTCATCCCGCATCATGCCGGCAAATGTAGAAGACGTAAGGCCGCTTTCGCGAATCTCGTATCCGAGAAATCCGGCAGTAAGTGGCGCAGCCACAGTCATCAATTCGCTTCCCCCGCCCGCGCTAAGGCCAGACTGTTCTCCGATCAGATCTTCTACATGCGATTGCTGGCCCCGCAGCAGCAGGGATGAGAACTTTGACCCCAGTTCGACGGCTGGAGGCGACGCACCGGCATCGGAAGCGAGTTCCGGCAATGTATCCATGATGGTCTGCGTATCAGCTGTTTTCAGCATTTGGAACACCTGGCTCACAAAACCGGAATCTCCCGCGCGGCTCGCAATTCCCGCAAGCAAAGTCGCGACGCAACTGCCCAGCGCCGCCTGTACATCGGATGGAGATGCCCCGAGCCTCTCAGCCAAAGAGCTAATCACCTGCCGTGTTAGCAAGTTCATGATTGACTCGACAAGTGCCATCCTATCCCCGCTCACTTTCTTCATCCGGCCGGAAAACTGTCTCGGACCGAACTCAATGCCTACGATCAACCCTCGCGAATGCTTCCTAAGGGAGAGACAACGAACTCACGGTGAAAGTCACATCGTTCCGAGTTTCGACCGATGTGACTTTTGCGCGCCGCTGATTGTCTTCCCTAAGGAGCGGGAAGCAGGAAACACCAAACGCCCGGAGGGCTAGCCGCCACCGAAGGCGGAAGCATTTTGAACGCAAGAAACACAACGGAGAGGTTGCTGAGATGTTCAGTTATATACATTTGCACGAGCGTTGCTATCAACTCGCGAAAAGACCGTACATGTTCATTGCCCTCGCGGTGGTTTGCTGCGCGGGAGGACCGGCCTATCAAGCATGGGCACAGGCGGCCAGCACGGCCCCTGGAACCGATGTGCTTACCCTCTCCAATGGCGATCACCTCACCGGGACACTGGTGAGCGAGGCCAATGGAACCGTGACCTTTCATAGTGACGGTGCGGGTGACCTGAACCTCACCTGGGACAAAATCAAGTCCATCCAGACGGCAGGGAAGTTTGCTGTCATTCAACAGGGGCAGCGTGTCTCTCGAAAGACAGCCAGCTCCCAGGTGCTCCAGGGCGCCGTCGCCACGGAGGAAGGCAAGGTCCGGGTAGACACCGGCGCCCAGGGCGGATCGAAAGAAGTTGCGCAACCCGCCGCCCAATACCTTATCGATGCGGACACTTTTACGAAAACGGTGAACAGCCATCCTGGCTGGGGCCACGGCTGGACAGGTGCTTTGAGCGCAGGTGTGGCCGATGTGGAGGCCACGCAGAACAGCCGCACATTCACCGGGGCGGCCAATTTCGTACGGGCAATTCCAGGCGTAAGTTGGTTAGATCCGCGCTACCGCACTATCGCCAACTTTGCCGCGGCATACGGTTCGCTTTCGCAGCCCGGCTCCCCCACCACCAAGACAAACATCCTTCATGCCGACGCCGAGCATGATTGGTTTCTGTCTCCCCGGCTCTATGCCCTGGTGGATACGTCGTTCGATCACAACTATTCCCAGGGACTGAGCCTGCAACAGGTTTACGGTGGTGGCTTGGGATTCGTCGTCTTCAAAACACCTAAACAAGAGCTGGACCTGAAGGGCGATATCCACTACGAGCGGCAGCATTTCGGATTCACTCCAGGGATAGTGCCGCCGGTGAAAACTCCCGACAAGGACCTTATCGGAGCGAACGTGGGCGATACTTACCTCGCTAAGCTGGCGCATGGCATTCTCTTCAATCAGGGCCTGGTGGTCACGCCATCATTCAATACGCCAAGCGCTTATTCCGCGTTGGCTACGGCAGGCCTTACCTTCCCGGTCTATAAGCGATTGGGCTTCAACCTGTCGGCGTTAGACGACTTCCTGAACGATCCTGCGTTCGGCAGCAAAAAGAACTCCTTCCAGTTCAGCGCAGGAATCACTTACTCCCTGAAGTAACGCTTAAGGCCGCAACGATCTCTGCGACGGGACGAAGTCAAGTCCCGAAGAGCCTGCCCTTACGCCGGAATCAATCTGCTCTTCAACCTCGGCATGGCATTGGCCACGCCAATCACGCTTGCAAGGAATCGTTATTGTCGCCGAGAGTGCCCCATTCAAGCCCGCGGTTGGCTTGAGTGGGCGACGACCTCTACCCAAAAGAGCGCTCATAACAAACTGGGCGTTGGGGCGCGTACCACCGTGGATCTGCAACAAAAATCTGTTCGATTCTCAGAGACTCGGTGCTGAACCAACCCGGGTCCTAGAAATTTCATAGCATCATGCCACGACCCTTTCGCACCATCCTGTCGATTCTTGCCTCTCTCGCGACAACACCGCTCTGGGCAGCCCCGGCCGCAGTCACGTTTACCCAGCCCGCCGCCCAGGTTGATCGCTACGACTTCGCAGAGGTCGCCGCAAACATCACCTCGCCTGCGGACCACAATTGCTTCACCGACGCCTCGCTCACCGGCACACTCGAAACCAATGACGGCGCCCACCATTGGAACGTCGAAGGTTTTTGCGATGCCGCCGATGGCAGCGTGTTCCGCATCCGTTTCATGCCCTCCGCCGCCGGCAGCTACAAATACTCCGTCACGTATAAGCAGGGAAGCTTCACCCAATCCACCACCGGCCAATTCCAGTCCGCGGAAGCGCATCGCCGTGGTATCCTCGCCGGCGATCCGCAATATCCGTGGCATTTCATCTGGCAGGGAACTGGCGAGCATTACTTTTTCAACGGCACCACTGCCTACTGGCTCGTCAACTGGCGCGACGAGCACGTCATTCACTTCAGCATCGACCGCCTGCATCGCCTCAAGGTGAACCGCTTGCGCGTAACCATCGCCGGCCGCGAAGCCTCGACGTTCTTCGGCGAGCCTGTGATGACCGGGCCAAACTTCACCGTCCTCACCGCCGCGTGGATCGCGCAGAACGCGGAAGATCCCCTCCACCCCGGCTTCGACTACACACGTTACAACCTTGACTATTGGCAGCGCTTTGACCGCATGCTCAAGTTCGCCCGCGAACGCGACATGATTATTTCCGTGGTCCTTGATATGGGCGACAGCAAGGTCCATCCCGAAGCAGGAGGCGAAGACGAGCGCCGGTTCATCCGCTACGCCATCGACCGCTTCGGCGCGTTCTCCAACATCACCTGGGACCTGGGCGACGACCTCGACGTCTACCGCGACGAGAAATGGACGCACGACACCGGCATCTATATTCAGGAGCGCGATCCCTGGAAGCATCTCGAGACCAGCCATCCGGCAAAGAGCAACGAGCACCAGGACCGCGCCTCCTCGTGGTTTGGTTTTACTTCTTATCAGGAGTGGGGGCGCGACCAGCACAACCTGATGCTCGCGTCGCGCAAGCTGCAGGAGAAGACCGGCCGCATCATTCCCCAAACCAACGAAGAGTACGGCTACGAGGACCACTACCCGCACTGGGCCCTCCCCGGCTCTGATTCCACCGATGTGCTGCGCCGCACTGCCTGGGACATCGTCATGGCCGGCGCCTATCAGACCGCGGGAGAGACCGTGCGCCGCGGTGTGAACGTCGGCGCCGACATGGGCGGTGGCTGGTTCAACGGCCGAGGCGACGACACCATGACCATGTTTCTCGGCTACGGCCACATGGTCGATTTCTTCACCGGCTTCGACTGGTGGAAGACCAACCCTCACGACGAGTTAGTGAACAACGGCAGCTACTGCCTGGCCGATCCCGGCAAGACCTACGCCATCTATCTGCCCAAAGGGGGCCAGGTCACGGTGAAGCTCGAGCCCGGCCACTACCGCGCCTTCTGGTTCAGCGCCATGACCGGAGAACAGATCGACCTTCCAACCGTGGACGGTCCTGTCTGGAACTCCCCAACCCCGCCCGACGCCAACGATTGGGCCATCCTGCTTCAGCGAGAAAGCTGATCGAATCACGGATGTAGCATTAAGTCCTTTGTTTCACGAAGATGCCCAAGGTGCTCAATTCCCTACTGTCCAAAGATAACGAAGTAGTTAATCGGCCAGTATTTGCGACCGATCTGTCCGGTAACAGCCGATGGGTGCCCCAGGTCTCGCGTTTCAGACCTGGGATCCCTAGAGCGAATGCCTTCTGGACACCCGCGACATAACCAAAGGGAAGCACCACGGTAGGTCAACGCATTTCAGTCCCCGGCGTTCGAAGAGGCCACCATAAAGCTCTCAGACGAGAACACCGGCCCGCGTGTCGGGAAGAATCGCTGGATGAGGCAATCGTGAAGCGCTGCGTCCAGGTCAGCGCAACAATCGCCGATGACCGCAACACGGTAATCGGCATCAGCAGCCTCGACAAGAGTCGAAAGCACGACACCACTCGTCGCTATGCCGTAAAGAACCAACGTATCGATTTCATTGGCGCGAAGAATCATCGCAAGATCCGTGCCGGTGAAAGCACTGACCCGGTGCTTGGTGATCACGATTTCATCGTCTCGCGGTGCGATATTATCCGGGATCGCTCCAAGCGGTTGCCGGAACAACCGCTGATGTTGCTCTGAGGATTTAATGGCGCCGAAGAGCGCATTTCGGGAACTGACCTCGGGGAGTCCCGGTCGAAAACCTACCTGGATGTGGATGATGGTCATGCCCGTAGCACGAGCATGATTGAGAACGCTTGCGACTCGAGCCAGGAAAGCGTCTTTGCCGTCCCGCGTATAGATGGAAACGATGCCGGATTGACAATCCATGCTCAAGACGGCGGTGCGGGCCGGATCCATCGTGAATGTGTCAGCCATACGCAGTTCCTCCCGCGCTGAGCCTTGCCAGTCAATATTCTAGTTGAGAGGGGCATTCCCCTTTCCATGCGCGACAGGTGAGTTTCGCGACAGACATGAGTTTCCGAGGAAACCCGCAAGATCACCCGGCGTAAAGAGCGTGCGTGAGACCAGACGACAAAACAAGTCCCGTTAGGGCTGGTTGACCTCTTCCCAGTACTGGCTGTTAGCCCCTGGGGTACCCCTTTCCCATCGTCTGCGGCAACACTGCCGCAGACACAGATAACTCTGCCCTGCATGAGTCGAAAAGCGTACCTCAGCGGCTTCTGAAGCCGAGGTTGAAAGGCCTATTTATGGCACGGTCGGGTAGGACAATGGCGCGGACCGGGCTTCGAATGATGCCGACGTTTCCATCGTCCCCCCTAAAATTCCGTACGGCGGGTTTTCCCCAGTACGGCTTCAAGGCTGGCTATCAGAAAGTACCTTCCCGCGAGTAGCGCCCGCGTGTCGCACCTTCTCTCGGTTTACATCCCTCCTTCGTTCTGCCGCTTTCAAGCTTCTCGTGCTCCGCGATGTGTCGGAGAGGCTGTGCGTTGAGAACCGCCACGCGAGCGGCTGCCCCTGCTCTACCCCAGGGGTGCTCGCCGGCCGGACCGGGGGGTTGTGTTGTCACCATGCATCATCGCTTAATCGAACCCATCCGCCCCACTCGTGGGCACAGCGCGCTTTCGCTGCTCTGCAACTTATACGCCCTGCCTTCGCTGTGCGTTTCCGCCTAGGCGACCCACGACTGATTCCGTGCTTACACTACTCATTCTTTCTCAGCATGTCGTCCTCTACGACTGCGGGGAGTTTGACGGCTGCATTCACCGAGTTCCTTCGCCGCCAACGATGGCCTTCGCCTGTTCAGCATAGTCTCGGCACTCCCATCCATCCCACAAATCCGTTCCGTGTGGGGGGCACATATAGGAGCTTCACTACGGTTCGATCACGCTACAACCTATAGATTTGCTCACCCTCCTGACGGATCGGACCAGGCTTACACCAGCCCTCGAGGATTTTAACAACCGGGCAATCGACAGATGGATCACCCGCTCCGTCGCCGGTAATCGCTACGGTGGACAACTGGGGAATTTGAACCGACGGGACCTGCACACGGAAAAATGGCAGCTGTAGCATGCTGCAGCTAAACCCGTGCCCTTCGTACAAAGACGCTTTTCCCTCAGCCTGTTTAGCATTTAAGTGAAGCTGATCCCTCTCGGCCTTCGTCAAACCACCAGGCTGCAGTTTGCGCCTACATCGCCGGCTGGCCGTGGACACTTGAATGCCCAATGCTACGACGCATCTCGAGCGTTCGCGAGATCCCTCCGTCAGGTTCTGGGCGGCCGGAGTCGCGAAAAGCATCAGGTTTGTTTGCCCGAGGTGTTCTGCTCTCCTTGGGTTCGGTCTTGCATTGACAGGTTGTGGAGGTGGCGGAAGCACCAGCGCTCCATCTCAGCCCCAGACTATACCGTTAAGCAGCATCGTAGACCCGCTGGCGAGCTCGGCGATGAAGCAACAAGGCATTCCCGGAATGACAGTAGCTCTGGCAAAGAACGGAACGATGCTTTACGCCCAAGCCTACGGCGATTCCGACATCGCCACGCAGTCGGCCACGAAACAAGCACCATTTTTGAAATCGGTTCCATTACCAAGCAGTTCACGGCTGCGTTGATCATGAAATTGCAGGAACAGGGTGAATTGCACGTGGATGATTCGATTTCGGCGTATCTGCCGGACTATAAATTCCCATCTGCGATTACCCTTCGCATGTTATTGACCCACACCTCAGGCTTGGCAAACTACACATCGTTTACCCAATACCCAGGCTGGGCCATCAATGGTGTTTCGGAAGCGACAGTCCTGTCTTCGGTGAGCCAGATGCCCCTGTTATTCCCGCCGGGCAAAGCAATGGTCATATTCCAATAGCAACTATTTCCTCCTCGGGGCGATCATCGAAAAACTCACTGGCCAATCGTATGCAGCGAATCTCGAGCAGTACATTTTCCAGCCGCTGGGTTTGACGAACACCTATTTCTCCCTCCCACCGCCAGGCGCAGTCCGCGATTGGCTACACATTGAATGGACCGAGCGTGATACCTGCACTGGTATGCGATCGCTCGACTGCATTCGCGGCCGGAGCATTGAGCTCGAATGTCTCGGATCTAGTCGCATGGGATAACGCGCTGATCAGTGGAAAAGTCGTATCGCCTGCGTCTTTCACGGCCATGACAACCCCTGTAAGCTCTTCGATCCCAGGAGGCGGATCGTATGGCTTTGGACTGTCTCTACGGACTTTCGATAACCACCCGACCATTTGGCATAACGGAGGGATCAATGGCTTTACAGCAGAAACGACGTGTTCCTTGATTCTGGCTTTGCCGTGGTAGTGCTCACCAATTCGGATACTGCAAACCCCGATGCCATCGCAACGGAGATCATGGGTGCGGTGTGCACCTCTGCCCAGTTCTCGAGTAATTGTTGAGAGCGACGCAGTGAACTGGGACAGGACGCGGCCAGGGGAGCCTCCGAGGATAAGCCCACAGCGTTTCAGGACAGGATTTTCCGCAAACTCCCGGTTTTGTATCAGGGCATGACTTTAGCCGGGCTTAGATGCTCCGACCAATGGGGGCTTTAAAGCCCGTACTGGAAAAAGTCCCGCAGGGACGGCTGAAAATACGCCGCTACGTGACCCTGGACAATTTCCAGTCGTCCCTTCGGGACTTGTCGTGTCAAAAGCTCTCCCCAGGACTGCGTCCTGGGCTAAGGTCAGCCGTCCCTGGCGGGACTCGTTTTGTCGTCTGTTAGTCACGCACACACTGAATGCCCTGAGGTTCGTTGTTCCTCTTGGATTTTCGGAGGGGATTAGGGTGTCGATGGTCTATCGATCATTGATGCGCTGCGAACGTCGGGCGCGTAGACCGAGCGGTGTTGGCGCATGCTGCAGACCTGCTTTTCACAGCGGAATGCACCGAGCGTGTTAGTCTGCCGGGTAATGTCTGAGAAACGATGGGAACGCATGGAGCATGAGAGGCGCAATCCGCAGAACCACGGTGACCGTGAACAGCACGGGTTCGATCTGGCACGAGCGGCCGTCGACGAGCTGCATGAGGCCGGGTTCAAACCGGAATTTGGACGGGACGTACAGCAACAGGTGTCAGAAATTGAGCAAGGGGTCGCGCATTGGCGTGATGCCAAAAACGCGGCCGATCTCCGTAAGCTAGGTTGGTCATCGATTGACAACGACACGTCGAAAGATCTCGACCAGATCGAGGTGGCTGAGCGTGTGCCGGCGGGGATTCGCATGCACATAGCGATCGGTGACGTCGCCGCAGCGGTCGAGAAAGGGTCGCCGATCGACGACCATGCGCGCAATCAGACACAGACGATCTATACAGCGGTGAAGAATTTTCCGATGCTGCCATTCGAGCTTTCAGCGGGGCTGACATCCTTGAATGAAAACGAGGATCGCCTGGCGATCATGATGAGCTTTACTGTGGCCGCGAATGGCGAACTGCTGGACGAAGCGGTTTCGCGGTCCTGGGTCAGGAACCGCGCGCAATTGGCGTACTCCCGCGTAGGACCGTGGATTGACGAGGGCGGCAACCACAAGAACGTCGTAAATCTACGTTCTGACAGCGCGCGCGAGCATGACACGGATGATGCCGCGTTGACCAAGATGAATGGCGATAGCAACCTGCCTGCAGATTGGCTTGCGGAGCAGCTTAAATTGCAGGATCAAGCCACCGAGGCCCTGCATCAAGCGAGGATCGCTGCCGGAGCTCTGGACTTCCACAAGGCGGAAGCTGAGCCGGTGTTGATGGATGGCCGCATTGCGAGCGTGCATGCCGTGACACAGAATCGCGCGATGGACCTGATCGAGGATCTGATGGTAGCGGCGAATGGCGTGATGGCCCGTGCTCTGCGCAAAGGCGGACGCAGTGGATTGCAGCGTGTGGTAAAGACCCCGGAGCGTTGGAGCCGCATCGTCGCGCTGGCCCAACTAAAAGGGAGCACACTGCCGGAGCAGCCGGATTCCGTGGAGTTGAATCGGTTCCTGCAGGCGCAGCGGCAGGGTGATCCGGATCATTATCCAGACCTGGCCGTGGCGGTCATCAAGCTATTGGGGCCCGGTGAGTACATGCTGATGCGCGCCGAGGATGATCCGACTGGGCACTTTGGTTTGGCAGCGCGCGACTATACTCACTCGACCGCGCCTAACCGAAGGTTCCCGGACCTGGTAACTCAGCGTATCCTGCACGCGATGATGGACAACGCGCCTCCGCCCTATACGGATGGGGAACTGGCGGCTATCGCTGAGCACTGCAACGAGGCAGATGAAGCATTGCGGAAGATTGAGCGCAGGATGCAGAAGCGCGTGGCGGCGGTGGCGATGAGCGGCCACGTGGGCGAAGACTTCAAAGCCGTGGTTACGGGCTCGAGCGATAAGGGCGTCTATGCGCGAGTGATCGAACCGCCGTTTGAAGGGCGCGTGGTCGAGGGCGAGTATGGGCTTGATGTGGGCGACGTGGTGCGGGTGAAGCTGATCCACACAGACCCGGTGCGAGCGTTTATTGATCTTGCCCGAGTGTAGTTACAGGACTTTAACACGCATTTTTCACCGCCCGTTGGGTAACGGATGACGGGTGCCCCATATCCCCGATTTCCTGTGAAGTGTCGTGGGTTCCGCGAACTTCATGCGCCTTTCCTTAAAGAAAGGCGCACGCGCGGTCGTGTCCAGGGCGACGTGCAGGAAATTCCGGGTATCTGCACGGTTTTAGCAGATGTGGGATTCCACTAACATCGGCCCGCATTGGTTCACATCGATTCGGTTGGTTGTGGTTGATTTCTTATAGCGTACGATTCGTACGCTATAAGGACATAACAATTACCCTTCAGCGAAGGACTTTATAAAAAAGTTCCTGGCCTCCATCAGGTACTGCTCGCGCTTTTCGGGGGACGAAATGACGCGGACCATCATCAACACCCCTGCCATGCTGGGAAACAACAACCTGATCTTCGCCCGTTTCTCTTCTTGCGTCTCACCGGGCATGAAGGGCAGTATCCGTTCGCGATAGCCTTCCAACAAGGTCTCAATCTTTCTGCGCACGGCGATTGGTTTTCGCGAGAGCTCCGGCCCGAGGGCGGCGCGCACGCAGCCGGTTCCCGGGGAATTCGCGTGGCCGGCACTGAGATAGCGCTCGATGATCGCTCGCAGAGCCTGGCCTTCGGGCGCGGCCTTTGCCACCTCAACCATCCCCCGTCCCGTCTCGTCGAGCGCCCGCGCCACCGCTTCAACGAACAAGTCGTCTTTGCTCTTGAAGTGCCGGTAGAAGCCCCCTTTGGTCAAGCCTACCTTCTTCATCACCGTCCCGATGCCGCTGCTGTCGGCGCCGTGCTCGCGGAAAGAGCGAGCGGCCACGGAGAGAATGTTCTCGTGGTTGTGCGCTTTGTGTTCCGGGGAGTATCGCATGATTGTAAAGAGTACGATTGTACTCTATTCCGTGTCAAGACGTAGGAGCCCGCTTCGCACTGTATCGAGAACCGCTTGCGCACCGCCGGCATGGTGTGATCTTCGATGGAGTAGCGAATATGAGCGAACAGATTGATGGGCACGCCGCTCATCTTTGCGCCCTTCAGGAAGTGACTCCAAAGTGGGCGGCCACTCCGATTGCTTTGGGCTGACGGCGCAACATCAAGTAGAACGCGACGACGTGCGTAATCATTAACAACGGCACATAGATGATCACGATGGCGTAGGTTGCGCCCAACTCACCGGAAACAGGTGGGAGAGCGAGTTTAACCCCATGGTAATAGTCAACAATGATGTCGATCGCTCCCGTGAGGTTGAAAGCGACGACCAGCGGCCAGAAGAGCGAGCGGGTCCTTATCAAGAGAAGAGCCAGGATAGCCAGCAGTCCCGTTGCCAGGTCTCCGTAGGCAGCGAACGGCGCGAACCCTTCCGGCAGATTGTGGCCAACAACGCCCGGAAGGATGAATACAAGGCCAAAAAAGCGAAAGCTGTGTAGGGTCGCAATCGCGCGTTGTGCATCGATGGGGTTCATCGCCTTGAGCCTGGGAAAGATATACGCGCTTGTACAGAGCAACCACGCTACATAGCCCAACACCAGATGCAGGTTGAAGATCATGGAAGGCGACATTCTGTTTCCTTTCGGATTTGGCGGATGGCCGTACTCTCACCAATGAGAGTACGACCGTACTCCTACGGATTCAGATTTATTTTTCCGGGCCCGCGGAGAGTATGCGCCCCACGCCGGTCCGCGTCTTAGGACGAGTGACCAGTCGGGACCCATGGTGGCCTCTCGGCGCAGGTGAACGTCATGTCTGACCGTGGTGAGCCGTGTGCCGGAGTTCGTGTAGAATTCCTGACACCCGGGCTGACCTTGCAGGAGTATCCCCCATGACTTTCCCCTCCCTGGCAGCAAGCCGTCGTATCGCCACATCCACGATTGTGTTGTGGGTCTTCGCCCTGGCCATGGCACAAGAGGCGAACAAGCCGGCTGCCGAGGTGACGGGACCGGCGGTCAACCCTGCGTACATGGACCTTTCCGTGAAGCCGGGTGATGATTTCTACGCGTATTGCTGCGGCACATGGGAGAAGAACACGACAATCCCCTCCGATCGCGGAGAAGTAAACCCCGCCACACCGCTGTTCGACAGGCAAGACAGAAAGCTGGCCGATCTGATTGAGGAAGCAGGGGCGAAGGGAGCGACGTCCACGGACGGGAGTCGCAGAGTTTTCGATCTGTACAGCTCGTTTATGAACGAGGCGGCGATAGAAACTCGGGGGACGAAGCCGTTGGCGGCGCCCCTGAAAGAGATCGCGGACGTCCGCAACCGCAAACAACTGGCGCACGCTCTCGGCGAAACACTCAGGGCCGACGAAGACGCACTCAACAATACGACCTTCCACAGTCCTAATCTTTTTGGATTGTGGGTCGCGCCGGGGTTTGAGGATACATCTCGCTACACGGCGTACCTGCTGCAAGGTGGACTGGCGCTCCCGGACCGCGAGTATTACCTGTCGCAGTCGGATGCGATGAAAGACATTCGCCAGAAGTATCGGGTGCATGTCGCAACGGTCATGAAGCTCGCGGGCTTTGACAACGTGGATAGCCGCGTGGATCGGATCATCACGCTGGAGCATGCGATTGCGGAGAAGCATTGGACTCTGGCCGAAGATAACGACGTGAAGAAAGCTAACAACCCCTGGAAGGCGTCGGAGTTCGCGTCGAAGGCTCCGGGGCTGGATTGGGTGGAATATTTCTCAGCCGCCGGACTGAGCAAGCAGACGGAATTTGTCGTATGGCAGCCGAGCGCCGTGATCGCGGAGTCGGCTCTGGTGGCGGGGACTTCACTGGAAAGCTGGAAGGACTGGCTGGCCTATCACCTCATCAATCAATCCGCCCCCTATCTTCCCAAGGGGTTCGCCAACGAGGATTTTGCGTTCTACGGCACGACACTCTATGGAGCGAGCGAACAGTTCCCGCGCTGGCGGCGTGGCTTACGGCTGGTAAACGAAGAACTCGGCGACGATCTGGGGCAGATCTATGTAAAGCGTTACTTCGCGCCCGAGGTCAAGGCGCAGGTGCAGGAACTGGTAGCCAACCTGCTCGCGGTGTATCGCAAGCGCATCCAGGCCGTCCGGTGGATGACGCCTTCCACCAAGGCCGCAGCACTCAAAAAGCTGGATACGCTCTATGTGGGCGTGGGCTATGCAGAGAGTTGGCGGGACTATGCCGGTTACCAGGTCAAGCCTGACGATGCGGTTGGCAACGTATTGCGCGGCGACCTCTGGGAGTATCAATATCAGCGGGCGCGCCTGGGCCAACCAGTGGACAAGAAAGAGTGGGTGATGACGCCGCAGACCGACAACGCGGTGAACCTGCCCCTCAACAACGCGCTGAACTTTCCCGCTGCGGGCCTGCAGCCGCCTGTGTTTGACCCGAAGGCGCCGGCGGCGGCGAATTATGGGTCGCTCGGCGCGACGATCGGTCATGAGATCAGCCACGCGTTCGATAACGAGGGCAGCGCGTTCGATTCCGAGGGCCGGTTGCGGAACTGGTGGACGGCGGAGGATTTCGCCCACTTTGAGGCGGAGACCTCCAAGCTGGTGGCGCAATATGATGCCTATAAACCGTTTCCCGACCTCTCGCTGAACGGCAAGCAGACGCTGTCGGAGAATCTTGCGGACGTGGCCGGACTGGCAGCGGCCTATGACGCGTACCAGGCGCATCTGCAGCGTCAAGCGGCGGCAGGGCAGGGCGGGTCCACAGGCACGTTTACCGGCGACCAGGAGTTCTTCCTTGCGTATGCGCAATCCTGGGCGGACAAACAACGCGATGCCGCGCTCCGCCAGGAAGTTCTCACAGACACGCACTCACCGGGCCGGTACCGGGCGCTCGCCGTACGCAATTTGAATAGCTGGTATCAAGCGTTCGCTATCAAGCCGGGAGATAAGCTATATCTGGAGCCTCGGGATCGCGTTCTGATCTGGTGATCGGTTGGTGGCGGAGTTTTTCGGGGGAAGTTTCGACATGAAAATCCCTGGGGGATGGGGATTATTTCGTTCGTCCCGCATCCAAAACCTTTCCAAAGGCGATGGCCGGTTGACCACTTCGGGTAAAGTTCCAGTCTCGGTCTGAACACCAGATTTTGACTAACAAATTTTGCGAACGTCTAGTGCATACCGAGATTGGCATAGGTCTGGCGATAGAAAGCAAGGTTTTCTGCCGTCGCGCAGCTCACGTAGCGCTTGTTGCTGTCGGTTTGCCCCTTCAACTTGATCTCTACCTGACCCTGGGCCCATGGCGCCGCGGACGTGTTGCAATGCAAGCGAAAATAGCCTGGACTGGATTCGTTCCAGAAGTCGGCCGCCTCGTCGAGATCTCCAGAGAGACGGACCACCTCTCCCGTCGGTACGCATGCCGGAGGATTTCCCGTGAATGAGGAACAAACAGGCCTGCCGGGCCATTGGGCGACGGTTAACCTTGACATCGCGTCGGGAACGCCTTTGCTTTGATTTTCACGAGCAATCTCCACCGCGCGCTGATAGCTATCGTCGAGCGAATGACCGGGAAATCGAGGCGCCGTGCCTGCGGGGTTACGCGGGATGTTCGCGTTGCGCGCGTGAACCGCCACATTCGGGTTGGGCGTTACATCCGGCGAGGAAGCGATACCTGCTGGCTGGGAAACCGCAGGCACCGGCGAAACCACGTTACATCTGGATCCGAATTCTCTGAACGCAGGATCTTGCGGTCTAAGTTCTAGGATGACTGCGTTGCCATCAGCCAGAGTAAATTCGATGAGAACAATGCGGGCGTTGAAGAGATGATTCGCGGTGTCTACCGCCTTCTCCGCAACAAATAGATCGGCGAATTGCCCCATCTTCTCGTCGCTGGAGACCGTCCTGCCCGAGCGCGAATCCATCTGAGATGTCACCTGTTCCACCGATCGTTCAGAAAACAGGATGTTCGCTTCGTTCGAATAGTCGCTCTCGGAAGATACGCTAGAAGGGGCGCGGCCGTCGATTCTGACCCGCATCACGGTCCAGGGTTTTTGATGGCGGGTTGCCATAACAACAGCTCCCAACAGCCCTCCCGGCACGTAACCATCCCCTTCAACATTCAGCTTGAATCCGGCATTCTTGTCTGCCCGCAAAAAGTAATCAATTCTAAGCTTAACCAACGAGGAGTCGCAGGTGGCTTCCACATCCCACATGGGGTCTGAGTGCCCGGGATAAACCTGTTGGGACAGATGGGCGTGAAAACCGGTTTTCCCAGTCATGCGATCGGTTACATCCTCAACAGCCCAAACGCCGCCCCTCTTTTCTGGGGTGGCAGTACGGGCCGGCTCTTCCTCCGCAGCAGGTCTCTGGTCCGAGGTTAGCTTGTGGGCACCTGCTGCCGTCTTTGGGCCTGAAGACTTGGCTAGCATGGCGGAGAGCACTTTTTCGTTGACGCCCTGCTGCTTCAGTTTGATCACGTTAGCGGAAGCAAGCGAGTACCTGCCCGGCTGCGTTTGAATCATCTGAACGATCAGGTTGGTGCTGAGTCCACTCTTCACAAGCGTGACGATGGAATCGTTCGTCAAGACGTCAGATTCCTGCTGCGCCTGTATGCCCGCGGCCAGGAAGAGGAAGGATACCAAAGACAAAATGAAGGTTACGGTCGAACGGCGTTCGTAGACTGTGCCCACGATGTGCGTGCTCTCCTAATGGCGAAGTATTGAGGGCGGGGAAGGCCGGCACCAAGTGTACACGCGAGTTGCGACACTCTACCGCTAAGTTACCAAATAACTAAGCGGCCGATAAATTGGACCCAAAGTAACAACGCGCACGATCCTAAGTGATGACTAAAAGGTATCCTTGCCACTCATCTTTCTTAGTCACTTGAGGTAGCAGTGTCCAGTAGGGGGATAAGGTGGCGCGATGACGGGAGATACCGGACAGTATGACGAACCATCCCTTAATGAACCCCCTAACGAACCGAAGCGATCGCGCGATGGGGGTTATTTCGTCTTGTCCCGCATCGTCTGTCCCGCATCGTCCCTTGCACATGGAGTGAAAGCAACTCTCCCCAATTGAACAAGGGCGAAGATCTATAATCTCCCTTCAAACGATCCTGCCATCTCGCATGTTAATCGTTCGTCCGGCATAGGCTGCGGCTTCTTGATCATGGGTGATCATCAGAATCGTCTGGCCAAGCTGCTGATTGAGCCTACTCAAGAGTTCCAGGACCGCCGTTGTATTCTGGCTGTCAAGATTGCCGGTCGGTTCGTCAGCCAACAAGATCGCAGGATTGTTGACAAGAGCCCTCGCTATGGCTACGCGTTGTTGTTGCCCCCCCGAGAGCGCCCGGGGCTTGTGTTTCATCCGATCGGCAATCCCCAGGACATCGAGGATTTCAGAAAATTCCGGGCTGAAACGAGTGCCTCGATTTCCGATGTATTGAACAATTCGAATGTTGTCTTCTGCACTGAGCGTCGGCAGCAAGTTGTACTTCTGGAATACAAAGCCCACGGTCGTTTTCCGGAGCGCGGCGCGATCAGCGTCAGACAGATGCTCCAGGTTCTTTCCTGCGATACTCACACTTCCTGAGGTTGGAGAAGTTAACGCGCCGAGGACGTTAAACAGCGTCGACTTGCCAGATCCTGAAGCGCCAATCACGGAAACAAACTCGCCTCTTTTTACCTCCAAGTTTGCCCCTCGAAGAGCGTGCACGTCGACGTCGCCAGCACGATAGGTCTTATAAAGATTTTGGACCTCGATGATTAGCGGTTCAATCATAAGAGAGCGCCTCGGTCGCATCCTGTTTGACAGCCCTTATTGCCGGGACAATTACTCCCAGCAGTGAACCGCCAATGGCGATAGCACCGGCGATTGGCCACCACACGTAGATGGTCTCCTGCGTTAGGCTCGCTGGTACCGCGTGCTGCATCAGCCATTGAGTCAGGTAAGTGAGCAAAATCCCTGCTACCGTTCCGAGTACAGAGAGCAAGAGCGTCTCGCGAAGCAGCAGATTCAAAATGAACCCAGACGACGCACCAACGGCCTTGAGAATGCCGATTTCACGAGTTCGTTCAAGGACAGCGGTATACATGGCCATGAACACGACGATGAAACCTACAATGACTGCTACGCCAATCACAACACCAATAAAGTTTCGCAGGAGCCCGACACTATTCACTGTAAGCAGGGAGGTGAACTCTTCCACGGTGTATATGGGATAGCCAGGCAGTTTGGCTCGCAACTCAGCGAGTACCTGCTGAACGTGCTCTTGACCGTCTGCTTTGACGTAAATCTGGCTCAGATGATGCGGGTTAACCATAAACTCCTGGAGGACCGGAAGGCGAACGCAGATCCGGGCAAGTTTGCCTGACTCGAATATTCCGGCAACGTTCCATTCGTGATTGATGAGCTGGACTTTGTCCCCTATGTGGAGCCCTTTCTCCTTTGCGTAGTACTCATCCACGAGCATGTCCTGGTCGGTCTTGAAGGGTCCGCCCCGCAGGTAATGGAAGCCCCCGCTCATTTTCGAGAATGTGTCGAGGTCTAATCCCGTGATCGAGTCAAAACCCGATAACGGCTGGATGGCCGTTCCGGTAGCCAAGGCAACGTGAGGCTGCTTAGCGACCAGACCAACCAGGAGATCACTCATGGGGGCTGTGCTGAGCCCAAGGAGAGAAGATCCTGGAGGACGGATCATGATATCGGCACCCACTCCGCGGGCACGCCGCGCTGTTCCGTCCAGCGTTCCGTAGCTGACGCCGACCAGCGTAAGGATCATCGTGACTTCTACAGCGATTGCAAGGATGCTTAGGGCCGTGCGGACCGGGCGATGGGCGAGGTTGGAGAGAACCAGTCTATTTATCAAGGCTGCCGTATGATGTCAGTAACATTGTCAAGTCTACCGATTCTTATAGCGGATGTCCTGGAGTTGCCATGCTGAAATTCCTATGAAATGGGATTATAGATAAGTCCCTCCGCGGAGGCCCGGTCCAGGTCACTGACCGTGAAAGAGCTTAAAGCCGCTTCAGGCCTCAAGAGGGAAGGTGGACTCGCCCTACTCATCCGAATTGTGCATCCTCCCGGTCAAATCATCGGACGGAGATTTCGTCGGGCATGATTGGTTCGGGACGGAGACGGGGCGCTTCGTATTCGCCTGGCAATTCGAGCTCCAGAAACCTGCCATCCATACCGACTCGAAACGCAACTTCAGGATCGTCATGGCTCAGCAGGTAGTCGTAGCCGTACTTCAGCGTCAAGTCTTTTACAGCCTTTTCATTTTCGAAACGGATCTTCTCGTCTTCGTGCGCTGACCGTTTTTCTGGGTTTTCCTTGCGTTGCCCCGTGACCTGCACTCGCACCTTGTGAATTGCGGTTTGCAGGTCGCACGCATCAACGGATTTCGCCTTAGAAACGATCTTTGCAAGCGCGCGCGATTTCGCAAGATGACTGTCAAGTTTCGCCACGGTTTGCATGTCCGGCATCTGCGAGGCCAGCACACCAAGCCCAGCGTAGCTTACACCGCAAACATGAAGCAGCCCGAAGCTGCTTCATGTCTGTTCGGCAAAACCTCATCACTTGCTGGCAATCTCCACCGTGTTGCTGCCTGCCGGAGCCTCTGCAACTTCCTGAAGCTTCGTCTGCTGCCTGGTGGTGGGGAAGACCATCCCCTGGCTGCCCTCGCCTCCCAGCACCGCGGTTAGGTAATACTGGCTGCCGTACCGCCGGAAGATCAGCTTGTCCATCTTTTTGCCCGGAGATTCTCGCCGTGCTAACGCCAACGCCGAGGTTCCGGTCTGTACGTTGTGCACCATGACGATGTCGCTGCCTATCCGGGTCCGGACTGTGTAGGTTCCGGCCGGCATCTGCTTCGCTCCTAATTTGAAAGCGAAGGGCACGTCGGCTCGTGCCGCAGATTGAGCGTGGGCGCCGCCAACGGAAAGCAGCAACGACAGGGCTATGAATGACGAATGTGCGATCGAGTTGACTTTCATGACATCCTCCCGGGGCTCCTCGCAGTGGAACCCAACTGAATTTGCCTTCTCAAACTCTCAGCGCTTTTGGCTTTGAGTTTGCTCTGACGCACTCAGCTATTGCATGCTGCGGACCAAACGGTCTGCTCGTCGGTGCTATTGTGGCGCTCCTGCATTTGCAAGAAGATACGCTCGGACCGCTGGTTACCGGCGCGACTAAACAGTAGTCATTCGGCTACCGCGCGGAACCGACTAGTTACTTTGGTTGGTCCCGCGAGATGACTGGCACTATCTCGCAGAAAGAAGCCTCAGCCTTTTGGGACAACCCAGGACAACCCGACGACAACCCAGTGACAGACAGGACGATCACCAACGGGTTACTCCTGCAAAAGTAATCGCCCCCTCTGTCATCTCCATTTGTCATCTCCATTAATGTCTGTCTCAGTACGCTTCCATACCTTCACACCGGGAGACACGTACCGGCGGTGGCAGACTCCTGTTGTGGCACTGGGTTAACCGCTGACAGGGTGCGTCCCATGAACTTCTCAGCGTTCTGGGGCCGAAGAGGATGGCCTGTTGGCAGCCTCGGATGGGGCAAGAAGTTGGTAATTGCCGCAGTTGCAGAAGTCGACAAACGTCAACTGCATCACCGCGTAGCTCCAGGTCTCGTAGCGGTGGCCATAGGGAGCGGATGACGGATAAGACTCGACCGTGCTGGGCGCACCATTGACGATATATATACGGCCCCGGTCGCTCTCCCAACCGGCGAGGCCAGAGCCGGCGAAATGCTGGTTGGCGTAGGCGATGCGGCGATAGTGCTCGGCGCGATAGGAGTTGGGTGCAGAGCCGGGGGAGTTGCGGCGCTCCCAGAACTGCTCGATGAAGTGATCACGCTCTGCATCGTTGGTGAGTTGAAAGAAGGCAACACGTTCTCTTGGCGAGATGAGCCAGCGAACGTCTTGGTCGAGCCAGGCTTGATACAGCGGTGCGATCGCCGGAGAGCTTTGAGGTTCATTGGCGGCCCGGGGGCTGGAGGTGACAGCTTCGTTTATACGGAGTCCGGGCCCGCGGGAGTCTTCCGTTGCAATGGCGAGGGCATGCGGACTGTATGGCGACAGCTGACGTTGCGTTGGGTTGTTCTGGGCGCGAGCGGCGGTGGTGACGCAGACGCCAGTGCCGGCAATGACTATGCCGAGGAGGGCGAGGGCGACGAGTTGGGGCGCGGCTATACTTCCATCGGATCCGAGCAGACGTTTGATGCGCATAGTTAGTATTCCTCCGTGGGCTCCGAGAGCGATGGCAGGTTGGGCCGAGCGAAGCTCCTCGAGCAGCGAAAGTGCGCGGGCGTACGTGAGAGCATCTCCGCTGTACTGTACGGCGAAGTCGTCGCAACAGTGTTCGCGCTCGCGACGGATGTGGCTCGAGACCCACCAGACGGCAGGATGATAGAAAAGCAGGGCTTCGACGACGGATTGCAGGACGTTAACGAGATAGTCGCGACGGCGGATATGGGCGAGTTCGTGTGCAAGTATGGCTTCGATCTGATTGAGCGAAAGGCCGCTGAGACAGGCGAACGGAATGAGGACGACGGGACGCAGCCAACCGATCACGGTCGGGACTTCCACGAGGGCGGAGCGAAGGAAGCGGATGGGGCGTGTGACTTCGATGCGGCGGGCGAGTCGATCGAAGGTGAGGAGGAGGTCACCAGGTGGTGGTTGAGTCGCTGCGGACATCATGCGTTGGGCGATTATGAGGCCGATGCTGAGGCGGACGAAGAGAAGAACTACTCCCGCCAACCATACGACGAGCAAGCCAGGCATGGAGCGGTCGAGCGTCGCGACTATCCGGTACGGTAACGGCTCGGGTGGATTGACGATGCCCTGACCAATGACAGTGGCGCCGACGGGGATGAAGATGAGGAGGGTGTCGGCACTCTGTCCCGTAGCGAGAATGCGGGCGAAGGTGATGAAGGGGAGGATGGTCATCAGGACGAGCGCTACGCAGGCTGCTAGGTAGCGCGGCTGAGCAGACCGTCGGCTAAGTAATGCGAGAACGCAGGCGAGGATGATGGCGACGAGCGCGCCCTGCCAGAGGAAATGAAGAAGCATCCAGCCGGTGGCGTGGATGATAAGCGCGGCCGTGGAGGATTGCAGCGGATTCATCGATACCGCGCAGCAACCGCCGCTCTCATCCGAAACCAATGCACCGGCTCTCGGTTAAGATAGGGCCGACTCTCAAGGAAATGCACGCTACAAAATGCAAGTGTCGGTCGACGAGGTCCGGCTGACGTTTCACGCCGTCGACGAGTCTGGACGACCGGTGAACGATCTGAAGCGGGCCGACCTTGACTTGTTCGACAACGAGGCTGGCCCGGGGGCGATCATTGCCTTGCAGATGTTGAAGGAACGGGCCCTCTGCGTTGGATTCTTAATCGATGCAAGCGGATCCGTTTCAGGGGATCTAAATCGGAGTCGCGCAATTGCCATAGCGGCGGCTAAGGCCCTCATGCATAACAAGGGTGACCAGGGTCTTGCTATCGGGTTCCGCAGAGCGCGGGACATCAATCAACCTTGGAGACGCGACTTCAATGCCGTGGCTGATGGCATAAGGCGAATTGGCTCAAGACCTGACCCTTCGCCAGACGGAACGAGCCTTTTCGATAGCTTATGGAGCACTTGCTACTACGAGTTTCGCGGACAGCAGGAGGATGTTCAAAATATCCTCCTGCTATTGTCGGATGGGATCGATACCTCAAGCCATGCCGCGTTCGAGCAGGCAGTCGGCGCTTGCCAAGAAGCTCATACCAGCGTATGTGTCCTCACCTCAATCCCAGATCTCTCCGACCTATCCATGGCGCACCGAACACTGCGGAACCTAACCGAGCAGACGGGTGGCAGCGTCATCCTACGCGGTGGGTCAGAAGTCGAAGTCAGGCACGCTATCGACGCACTCGCGACAGAGATTCGTAGCGAATATCAGCTCTTCTACCGTCCGCAAAACTTGAAACGCGACGGTTCTTTCCATCGGGTCGTCTTGGTTGGACCGTCGCGAGTTGCCGCGATTGTTGGCCAATCCGGATACTATGCGCTTCCCATATCGACCCGGTGACATGGGGGACCTGCACCATGGACGAATGGATGTGACAGGCGGCCGGCCATTGGGAATCGCTGCGCTGCAAAACACGAGATCGTTCAGCAGGCGGTGGTCACTATCCGGAGTGTTTTGAGAGAGAGAGAGCCGGAGGGTCTGATCTGGGGCGGAGTTACCTAACGCGGAGTTAGTGATTGAGGTAAATAAGTTACTGCCCTGAACTATCTTATTATAGTGCGAAAGAAAGAATCCTAATCAGCAAATAAAGTGATGACTCATCAGATCGACCCGTGCAACCCTGCCCGCAGCACGTCGAGCGATCACAAACCTGTCCGCCAGCATCGTGTGGGCTTAGCAAAGCGAGCGTGACGACCGAATAAACTACACCTGACAACTGTACCGTTCAGCAGTGCGAAGGCTGTCAACGCGATCGTTGTCATGACGAACCGTAGGCTAGTTACCTTTTCTGTGCGCCATACATCTAACTAGCAGAAGGTAAAACAGTCATGATTCCCCGGTTGAAAGTAATCGTTATATTTTGCCTGGCCACGCTCTCTGCGCCTGTATTCGGCGCAAACCCAGCCCGCCCTGGATCTCTAAACTATGTCGAAGGCTCAGCCTATCTCAACGGCAAGCCGCTCACTCAGAAAGCGGTGGGTACCGCTGAGCTTGACCCGGGTCAGGTGTTGTCTACGGGGCAGGGAAAGGCAGAGTTGTTGTTGACCCCTGGGATCTTTCTACGCCTTGACGACAATAGCAGCGTCAAAATGATCTCACCGGACCTCACATTTACCCAACTGGCTCTCGAAGGCGGTCGGGCTAGCGTCGAGGTGGACGAAATCCACCCTCAGAACAACGTGCAGATCATCGAAGGAGGCGTGGCTACTCAGCTTTTGAAAACGGGCCTCTATGAATTCAACGCGAATAATGATGACGCGGAGGTTTTTAGCGGCAAAGCTGCCACACTCGTAGGCGAAGGCAAATGGGTTGTGATCAAAGGTCATCATGAACTGGCGCTGAATGCCACCGACTCGGAAAAGCCCCGAACCTTTAATACCAAATCGGCCGAGGACGAACTCTATAACTGGAGCAGTTTGCGCTCCGAGTATCTGGCGGAATCGAACGGCCAGCTTTCGCAGCAATATGCGGGCGCCTTCGGTTTCGCTCCCGGCTGGTATTGGGATCCTTTCTTTCTCGACTACACCTTCATGGGACCCGATCCTTTCTTCAGCCCCTTCGGGTGGGGATTCTACCCGTTTGGATATGGCGGCTTTGGAGGTGGTTTCTACGGCGGCCGTGGATTCTATCGTGGCCGAGGTTTTGCCGCTGGCGGGTATCACGGCGGGGGTGGCTTTCGTGGCGGTGGCGGCGGCTTTCATGGCGGCGGCGGTGGACACGGCGGTGGCGGCGGCGGACATCGCTAAGATGTGTGGTTAGACGAGACTGGAACTTTCCGGCCCGGTCCCCCCTACCACTGTTTCTGCACTACCGCTGCGTGTGCTCTGTCATCAGGGACAACGAACCCCATAAGAACCTTATCAAGAGCGCGCGCCATTATTCATAGCGCAAAGCAACCATGGGGTCGATGCGCGAGGCGCGCCATGCAGGCAAGTAACCGGCGAGCCCAGCGATCGATAGTATGACGAGGATGGCCGTCAGGAAGCTGATGGGATCGCTGCCCTGCAAGCCGAAAAGCATACTCGTCACCAGCCTGCTCGAAAGCATTGCCGCCGGTGCGCCAATCGCGACACCAATTGTCACGAGCAGAAGCACCTCCCGTATCACCAGCCACTGTACGTGCATCCGGCCCGCGCCAAGAGCCATGCGGATGCCGATTTCGTTCGCGCGCCGGCTAACTACATAAGACATCAGACCATAAATCCCGATGGCGGATAGAAAGACCGCAAGCACCCCGAAAAAAGCGGAGAGCTGCGCGATCACCCTCTGGTCGGTGTAAGTCCTGGCTACCTGTTCGTCCAGAGTGGTGACATTCGCGATCGGCAAGCTGTGGTCAACGTCATGAATCGCCCGCTGAACGGCTGCAGCGATGGCTCCGAAGTCACCGGTATAGCGGACTTCGAAATCGTTGAGGTAGCCACCGCGTTGCGCAGTTGGCATATAGTCCACCATCCACCTGCTCGCATCATCGGTCAGGCTACCCAGCCTGGCGTCTTTTACCACGCCGATGACTTCAAGTTCATTGGCCTGTGCGGGTTCATCCACGCTGTAGTGACGGCCGATCGGCGAGCCCGCGGGGAAGAGCGTGCGTGCCATCCCTTCACTGATCACCGCCACCTTCTGCGACGCCGGCGTGTCCTGCGGGCCGAATGTTCGCCCGGAGAGCAGCGGAATCTGCATGGTCGCGAAATAGCCATTGCCGACGGTATTGTGCTTCACGTTGTTGTTTGGCGGGGTGTGATAGCCCGCAACGACAATAGAGCCGTTCCAACCAATCTCATCGAAGGTGAAGGCCGAAAAACTGGCTGCGCGCACGCCGGGAAGAGCGCTGACCTGGGACTCTATCTGCTCGTAGAGCCTCGGCAGCCGCAGGTCATCCTCTTTGTAACCTGCGGAGCTGGCGTCAACATCCAGACGGAGTACGTTTTCTTTGTTGAATCCGGTATCGACATGCATGAGGTTGACCAGGCTGCGCAGGAAGAGCCCAGCACCCATGACCAGGACGAGAGAAAGCGCGACCTGCGCGATGATCAGCGCTGGGGCGAGTGAGCTCCGCGCGCGAGAGCCGGCGGATGCCTGTCCCTCTTTAAGAGCGCTGTTCAACTCCAGCCTGGTTGCGCGAAACGCGGGGACAATGCCGAATAGCAGCGGGGTCATCATCGTGATTGCTGCCGTGAACAGCAGCATGCGGGTATCGATGGAAACATCGAGCGGCACTGCGTCGGCCGTATGAGAGACCATACGTAGCAGCAGGCGATTAGCGGCTACCGCAAAGGTAACCCCCAGCGAACCGCCGGCGACGGCGAGCGTCAGGCTTTCCGTAAGCAACTGGCGAACGAGTCGAATGCGCTGCGCGCCCAGGGCCTGGCGAACGGCAAATTCACGCGCGCGAGCCATCGAACGTGCCAGCAAAATATTTGCGATGTTGGCGCAGGCGATCAGCAGCACCAGGCCGACGATGGCCATCAGTATTTCCAAAGGTTTGGAAAATTCGCGACGGAGGCTCGAGAGACCCTTGGCCATCGGTGTGAGCTGCACCCTTGCCCGTTTGAGCGTCTCTTGATCCGTCTGACTCGGTGATCCGCCGGCGAAACCGCGAAGTATCTGCTGAAAGCGCAGGTTTACCTCGGAGGTGGCCTGCACCGCGCTTACGCCGGGCTTGAGCCGTCCGAAGACCTCGAGCGATTCGGCAAAGTTATCCGTATAGCTTCCCCAGTGAGGCGGAACCTTGCTCATCATGGAAAGCGGAATCCAGATGTCGGGTGACTCACCCACCTTCGTCCCAAAGAACTCCGGTGGACTCACGCCGACAATGCTGTAGATCGAATCGCCGATCTTCAGTGTCTGGCCTAAGACATCGGAATCGCGTGAAAAGTTCTTCTTCCACCATCCATAACTGATGACGGCCACTGGGTTGCCGCCTTCCACCGTGTCATCCCGATCCGAGAAGACGCGGCCCCTGCTTGCCTCCACGCCGAGCGTGGAAAAATATGTGCCTGAGACCAGTTGCACCTGCATCGGCTCAGCCTTTTGGCGTCCCTCAACCCAACCGTGAACGTCGTTGTGCATGCTGAAGAAGGCAGCGGTTTCCGAGAAGACCTGGTTCTGCCTCTGCATCTGGCGATAGAAGGGATATGAATAGAGATCGGTGCGGCCAAGGGAAGTGGTGATCCCCCATGCGTCGCCCGTTCCCAGCAGCAACAGCTTGCCCGGCTCTTTGACCGGGAGCGACCGCAGCATGACCGCATCCATCAGGCTGAAGATGGCAGTATTCGCGCCGATGCCAAGCGCAAGCGAGAGCAGCGTGACGAGGGTGATGCCGGGAGAGTGCATCATGGCGCGCAGGCCGTAGAGCACATCCTGCACCAGGCCTTCGAGCCAACTCCAGCCCCACGACGTGTAGCTGCGCTCGCGGACGAGCGTCGCATTGCCGAAACGGCGCTGTGCCGCGGCCCTGGCGTCCGCAGATGCGACACCTGCTTCCACCTGCTGCTGCCGGCGCAGCTCCAGATGAAGCTGCATCTCCTCTTCGAGTTCCTTCGCAAACCGTTGGCGGTGAAACAGCATGCCGATGCGCCGCGCAAATTCTCTGATCGTGCTCATCGCCCGGCCCCTCCTATGTGGCTTCAATCACGCGTGTGATCGCGCCCATCACCCGTTCGAACTGAGAGATCTCGACGCTCAGTTGCTTACGGCCCCCCGGTGTGAGCCGGTAGTAGCGAGCGCGGCGGTTGCCCGCGGTGGTGCCCCATTTTGCGCTTACCCATCCCTTGATGAGCATGCGTTGCAACGCTGGATAGAGGGAGCCCTCCTCCACTTGCAACACGTCTTCGGTGGTCTGCTGGATTGAGTTGGCAATCTCGAAACCGTGCAGCTCGCCATAGCGGGCAAGCGTTTTCAGGATGAGGAGATAAAGCGTTCCTGGCGGGATTTCTTCGTGATCTCGAGGCATTAGCGAACGAACTCTGTGGCATAGACTGCCTACGTAGGCAGTCTATGCCAGCATGACCCGACACTGTCAAGTACGTCGGCAGTTGGGAGTGACAGCCCGCCGTTCGCAGTGTTCGCTGCTCAAAATCCCTGATTAACTACTTGGTTATCTTTAATAGGGCAGGGAGTAACTGCCAGTTTAATACCCCTATTTCCTCATCTTTATTCTCCAGCCCTATGGACGGCGGCGTGGAAGCGTACTACTCTCGCGGTAAGACAATATTTGCTCGGCTAATTTCTGCGCCGACAGCACCGCGGAGCCTCTCTGGAGCAAGCGATGATCCCACAGCAAGCACTGACCACCGATGCGTTCTTGCCTCCGCTGCCATCGCCGTTGTTGGCTGATACAAACCCTTCGGTCGAGGAGGCAAGATGCTCAATTATTTATTTGAGCACCTTGAGCATCTTGAGCACCTTCGTAGAAACAAAGGACTTATTCGGCCACCGGCGTCATGGGCTTGATCATCTTGCCCCTGAATAACCGTTCAGTTGGCGGCGGGCTTGGGTGACTTGGCCGAAGTAACGCGAATTACCTGATAGGAGGTGGGTGTGGATCCTACATTGCGCAGGGTCCGCTTATCGTTGGGAGCCCAGTAAAGCAGCGAGCCTGCGTTCATGCGCGACGCAATACCGTTGACCGTAACCTCCACCTGGCCGGACTTGATGACGACGATCTCGTCGTTCGCATCGATGATATTGGCGGCTGTCTGTTGGCCTACGTTGAGCGTGGTGATGTGACTCTCCAAAGCGAGAAACGTCAGGGTAGGCGAATTGACGCACACGACGCGGGAACCGGAGGGCGTAGGTGTGGAAGGCAAAAGATTGCAGTCGATCACGGAAGAGGCAAGCTTGCCGGGGACGGCCTGTTCGGCGGCTGACTTGGCCGATGCGGCATGCGAGAGGTCGGTAACAAAGTTGATGACGTAATAGGTGGCAGGTTTAGTACCAACATTGCGGGCGTTGTGTGGATCGTTGGACGCCAGAAAAACCATAGCCCCAGGGCCGGCGTGCTGCTTGTGCCCGTTGACGGAGACTTCGAAGTCGCCCTCCTTGACGAGCAGGATCTCTTCCCATGGATGCCGGTGGACAGGGTGCGATTCCATCCCCGGATTGAGGGTGGTGATGTGCACCTCAAGCTTGTCCATGGCGACGGTAGGGTTGTCGAAGACATGGCGGATCTGACCGACCGGCGTAGATGTTGGAACCAGCGAATCCCAATCGACGAAGGTAGTCGCGAGAACGCTCGATTGTGTGGGCGGAGCATAGGAGCTGACGACCACGGACTGTGCCTCGATTTGCACGGCGGCCGCCAGGCACAAAGTTAACAACAGAAGTTTCATGCAAGTGAATATAGCAAGAAGTGGGTGTGGCAAGGGCAGACAGGCTGTGCTCTGCCGCCCGCTACTCTTCGGCAGCGATCAGTTCTTCCCATGCCAAAGCGTAGCCAACCGCGCGCTTCACTTCGTGGATTCGCTTCTGCGAGAGTTTCGAAATCCTCTTCACCAGGTGAACCTTCGAAATCGTTCGCAAATTGTCGCAGTTGACGACACAGGGTTTGGGCATTCCCTCTACCGCGCCAAGAGGAACTTCGATCGGAATATGGCGAATGGTGGCCGTGATTTCAGCGGCAACAAACTTGTTGAGAATTTGATAAGCGTCGTTACGAGTCAGCAGGAGCACGGGGCGGCGGCCAGCCGGTTTCGGTAGATCCGCCCACCAGATTTCATACTGCTTCACGGCTTCCACTCGTCCGCGTTGGACCAGTCATCGGCGTCGTCGGCAGAATCGGGCTGCCGCAAATAGGCTTCTCGGATAGCCTCGTACTCGCGCTTCCGGATTGCGTCCCTTACGGCCTGGCGGATGAATTCAGCGCGTTGCCGTTTGGCGGCCGGCGCGACCTTATTCAGCGATCGCAGGAGGGGTTCGTCTAGTTGGATCAATATAGACGGCATGTTGCTTAAGACTATATCACGTAAGCATATAGACCGACCCCCGGGTGCCCCATTCAAGCCTTGTTTTGGCTTGAGTGGGCAAGACTTTCAAGGGTGAAGAAAGGGCGGCTTTCGCCCCCGAACCCGCTCCTTGTTAATTCACCCGCATGTTTGGAAGAAGTGTCCTGTTGCTTTCCAAAAGGAGACATGTCATGATTCCTGTTGGAAACCTAAAGGGGAAACTCTCGATGAAGGAAAAGCCCGACGTCTTGCAAGGAACCCTCGCCCTGATGGTCCTGAAAACACTGGACCTGCTAGGGCCGCAGCACGGCTACGGCATTGCCCGGCGCATCGAGCAGATCAGCGGGGACCTTCTGGATGTGAACCAGGGTACGCTCTATCCCTTATTGCTGAAGCTGGAGCATGAAGGCTCGGTCGCTTCGCAATGGGGAGCCTCGGACAACAACCGCCGAGCCCGCTTCTACCGCCTCACCGCAGCCGGCCGCAAGGCACTACAAGCAGAGACCCGCGATTGGGAGCAAACCGCGGCGATCATCGCCCGCTTCTTCAAAGTCAAGACGGAGGACCTGGCATGAAAGGTTTACGACGCCTTTGGATACGCCTGTCAAATCTCGTGACCAGGCAGAGTGCCGGCCAACGCCTGCAGGAAGAGATCGCCGATCACCTTGCATTTCAGACAGAGGAGAACCTGCGCGCCGGCATGACGCCTGCCGAGGCGCGACGCCAGGCCACGCTCAAGCTTGGCTCGCCTGAAGCAATCCGCGAACACCATCACGCCGAGCAAAGCCTGCCCTTCATCGAGAATCTGCTCTTCGACCTGCGGTACGCGGTCCGCATGCTTCTGCGCTCTCCTGGATTCTCTTTCATCGCCATCGCCACCATGGCGCTGGGTGTCGGAGCCACCACCGCGATCTATAGCGTCATCGACGCCACGTTGCTACACCCTCTGCCGTACCCAAACCCTGGCGAGCTGGTGCGCCTCCAGGACGATCTTTCCGGCGTCGGCGCGCACAACGTCGGCATCTCCGTCCCGGAGTGGAGAGACCTGCAGAGTTCCGGGATATTCCAGTCCGTGTCGGTTTCCGGCACCGGCGCAGACGTGAATCTCACCGGCAGTGAGCAGCCCGAGCGCCTCAGCTACAAGCATGTGACCCCGAATTACTTCACGGTCTTCGCTGTGGACGCGCAGTTGGGACGCACCTTCGATCCCCACGATGCGACCCCTGGCTTCAACCTTGAGGCCGTGATCAGCGACGAACTGTGGAGAAGGGAATTCGGAGCTGACCCGCACATCGTCGGCAAAGCTCTGCTGCTCGACAACGACGTTTATCACGTTGTGGGCGTGATGCCGCGCGGTTTTCGCGATCTGGGCGCAACCGAAGAGGAGCGGAAAACCGAAACGTGGTTAGCAGCCGGTATGGCGGGTCTGCCGTTTCCGCCCCCACTGCGCGGTACCCGTATTCAAGGTCGCGTGGTCGGGCGCCTGAAGCCCGGTCTTTCGATTTCGGCCGCGCAAGGGCACCTCGATGCGCTGGTGGAATCGCTGAAAAAGCAATATCCGGCGGAGTATCCGCCACAGGCCGCATGGACCGTCCGTTTGAGTCCGCTCAGCGAAAGCGTGGTCGGCAGCGTTCGCCAGTCTCTCATCCTGCTGTTCGGCGCAGTAGCGTTGGTGCTGCTGATCAGTTGCGTCAACGTCGCCAATCTTCTGCTTGCCCGGGCCAGTGTGAGAGGCCGTGAGGTCGCAGTTCGCCAGGCTCTGGGAGCGCAAAGAACACGTCTCATCCGCCAATTTCTCACCGAGACTGTGCTGCTCTTCCTGCTGGGCGGGGCAGCCGGTTTTGCCATTCTTTTCTTCGCCAGGAAATTCCTGCTCGGGTTGATTCCGGAGAGCCTCCCGCACATGAGCGACATAGCGATCAACTGGGGAGTGCTGGGGTTCGCTCTCGCCGTCTCCGTCGCCGCCGGAAGTGTCTTTGGGCTTGCCCCCGCCTGGCTCATGAGCCGCTCGGATTTGATCGGCACGCTCAGACAGGAAGGCCGCGGATCCATTGGTTCAATTGGACGTTCGCGTGCCCGCCAGGTTCTGGTCATCAGTGAACTGGCGCTCTCCCTGGTGCTCATGGTCGCCGCGGGCCTTCTGTTGCGTAGTTTCTGGGATTTGTTCAAGGTGCAGCCCGGCTTCAATCCTGACCGCGTCATGGCCGTTCAAACCTGGCTGCCGGGGCCCAACGATCCCAGTGCGGATGTCTACCGAACCGCCACCCAGGAAGCAGTCCTGCTGCGCGAAATTCTTCGCCGCAGCCGAACCCTGCCGGGCGTCCAGGAAGCGAGCGTCGGCGACGTGGCCTCTCTTCCCCTGGGCCACAGCCATCCCAGTCCGCTGCCGTTGATCCGCGAAGGCATCGAGACCATGGACAACGAGGCTCCCACGATTGATGGCCCTATCGTTTCGCCTGAGTACTTTCACCTGTTAGGCATGGCGCTGTTGCGCGGACGCCTTTTCAATGATCAGGACCTTGAGGACACGCCCCAGGTCGCCGTCATCAATCAGGCTGCCGCGCGCACCTACTGGCCAAACCAGAACCCGCTGGGCAAACGCGTCCGTCTGCACCTGGACTCCCGCGAGAAGTTGAGCTCCGCCACGCCGGCCTGGACCACGATCATCGGCGTGATTGCGGATGCCCGCACAGAATCGTTAGCCGACCTGGCCATTCCGCAGATCTACCGCAGCGTCTACCAGCGCCCCACCAAAGACCTGGTCATCTTTCTGCGCGGACAACTCGATCCCATCGCGATCTCCGCACAAGTGCGCGGGCAGGTGCAATCCATCGATCCGCAACTTCCTGTCTTCCATGCGCAGACGCTGGACGACGTGCTCTCCACCTCGCTTTCCGTGAGACGCTTTTCGATGGAGATGGTGGCGCTGTTTGCCGCCACGGCCTTGCTGCTCGCCGGACTCGGCATCTACGGGACTATTTCTTATGTGGTGAATGAACAAAGACGGGAGATCGCCATTCGTCTCGCGCTGGGAGCGCAAAGAGGCAACATCCTCAAGATGGTCCTGCGGCGCGGACTTGGACTGGCCGCCGCCGGCGCGGGGCTGGGCGTGGCCGCTGCTCTCATCGTCTCTCACCTCATGGCCGGACTGCTCTACGGCGTCTCGCCGAACAATCTGCCCATTTTCGCTGGCGTCACCCTTGTACTCACTACGGTCGCGCTGGCCGCTAGCTATATCCCGGCCCTGCGCGCCATGCGAGTCAATCCAAACACCACTCTCCACGCCGAATGAGACGATCGTCTGTGGATTATTCTGTGATCACTTTGTCGGCCCACTCCACCAGGGAAACAAAGATGGTGGGGCTCCCGTACTTCGCTCCGTAGTTGCTGAGATCGGCCTCGGTGACGCCACGAGCACGGGAGCAGGCGCCACAGGCATAGATCGGAATGTGCCTGGCCGCAATCTTGTCCAGTGTCTCGCCCACCTTCGGCCAACCCACGGGCGTGACCGCCTCGGCCACCACCTTGCGCATGAGAACGACCGCTTCTCCTAGAAGAAAGATCTGCACCTCGTGTCCCGCCTCGGCGAGGGCAAGTCCGTGCGAAAACGGAAAGGCCGCCTTGGTCGGGTCGTCCGACCCCCAGGCGCTCTTCATCATGATCTTGAGCGGCTTGCGCGTTTGACCTTGTACCTGCGCCTGCAGCCTGTCCCTCGCGGCGATAGCGAGGAAGGGCAAACCGGCCAGGCGGGAGAGAAACAAGCGACGAGGCTCCACAGTGTGCGCTCCAGTCAGATAAAGCTCTGATGGCGAGAAGTTTCGCACAAGAGGCATCTTCGGCAAAAGCTGTTCTTTTCTCGATCTGCAATATGCGGGGTGCCCCATCCAAGCCATCTTTTTGGCTTGAGTGGGCAACAACCAGGCTGGACCCGCAAACGTCCGAAGGTGCATTCCATGTTTGGGTGGCAACCCGATGAACCTTGCCCTGATCCGCCACGCAGGCGTACATTTTGCGACAAGCGCTCGGCGCGAGTGAAACAGCGCTGAAGGGGAGATCCCATGGATTCGAAAAGAAACCCGGCATCGAAGAAACCGGCCGATTTGACCAAGGCCAGCCGAAGAAAATTCTTGACCACCGGTGCGGCGGCAGCGGCCTTAGGCGCCGTGCGCACCGCAACCGGCACTGCACAGGCTGCCGAAACAAGATCACTCAAAGACCAGGTCGCGTATGGCGACCGGTCGCACTACGTGACCTCGCTGCGCAAGGCCGTAGACGGCAGACCGTCGCCGGACGAATTTGGGATGACGTTTCACGTGCTGGCGCCGCTGCAGGATTTCGTGGGCACCATCACACCTTCGTCGCTGCACTTCATCGGGACCCACCGTGGGTCCATCGTGCCGGATATCGATCCCCAGCAGCATCGGCTGCTGATTCACGGCATGGTCGACCGGCCGCTGGAGTTCAGCATGGACGACCTGAAGCGCTTCCCGTCGGTATCGCGGGTTCACTTCATCGAGTGCCTGGGCAACCACTCCAAGGCGGAAGACAAAACCGTGCAGGAGACGCACGGGCTGACGAGCAGCAGCGAATGGACAGGCGTGCTCCTCTCCGTTCTGCTCAAAGAATGTGGCGTACAGAAGGGCGCCTCGTGGGTCGTGTCGGAGGGCGCGGAAGAGGTAAAGGGCGCCGGCAGTATCCGGCTGGCCAAGGCGATGGACGATTGCATCGTCGCCTACGGACAGAACGGCGAACCGATCCGCCCGCAACAAGGTTTTCCGCTGCGCCTGGTGACGCCAGGGTTCGAAGGGATCTACAACACCAAATGGCTGCGGCGGATCAAGGTCGTGGACCGCTACTACATGACGTACAACGACTACGGACATATATCGAAGGATGAAGAAGTCGCCGCGTTGACGTTCCAGTGGGGCCCGAAATCGGTGATCACGTTTCCGTCAGGAGGGCAGAAGTTATCCGGCCCCGGAACCTACCAACTGACAGGGTTGGCCTGGTCGGGCGGAGGCGCAGTGCGGCGCGTAGAAGTTTCGGCGGATGGCGGGCAAACGTGGAAAGACGCGGAGATCCGCGGGCCGGTGCACACCAAGGCGCATACACGATTTGGCATGGACTGGAAGTGGGACGGCAAGGAATGTGTACTGCAGTCGCGCTGCACCGATGAACTTGGGCAGGTGCAGCCATCGCGGGCGAAACTGGCCGCGTTCTTCAAGGTGCCGCCAGACCATTACAAAACTCACGGCGTCCAGGGCTCAGACAACACGATTCAGCCATGGAGAGTAGCGGGCGACGGGAGCGTGCACAATGCGATTTAGAGTCCTGCTGCCGGCGCTGATCTTGTGCGCGTGCGGAGCTGCGTGGGCCCAATCGCCGACCTATGGCGTGGGAAAAACACCGACGCCCGAGGAAATTCGCGCCGAGGATATCACCATCAGTCCGGACGGGAAAAATCTTCCGCCAGGGCAGGGAACGGCGAAGGAGGGAGCGGCGATCTTCGCTCAGAAATGCGCAATGTGCCACGGAGCGAACGGTTCCGGCGGCCTCGCACCGATGCTGATCAAGCCTGAAACACCGGTGAAGAGTTCGGTGCCATGCCTTGAGCCATGTATCGGTCCAGGAAGCGTCATGGCGTTGCATGCGCCGTACGCAACGGTCATCTGGGACTACATCAATCGCGGCATGCCGTTCAAGCAGGAAGGCACTCTCAAGCCGGACGAAGTGTACGCGCTCACCGCGTTTCTACTCTACAAGAACGGCGTGATTCAAGAGGACGAAGTGCTCGCCCAAACGACCTTACCGCAAGTGAAAATGCCCAATCGAGACGGATACGCCATACCCAACTGGAAGCCAGGCATGCCACGGCCCTTTCCCAACGGGCATTAGCTTGGGCTACCGGGACGACGGGCCTCGAATAGAATGAGTTCAGGAGAAGAAGATGCCCGTTCAATCACCCGAATCTCTCAGTTCATCCCACTTCCACGGGAACGGTAATGCGCCCAGGATGCATCCTCTCGAACCGCTCTCCGCGGCCGAAGTTGCCGCCTCGGTGCAACTGCTCAAAGCGCATCCGGTTTTCACGCCTACCTCGCGCATCGTGAGCATCATGCTGCGCGAGCCGGACAAGGCCCTGGTTCACGCCTGGCCACAAGGGCCATTGCCGGAACGCCACGTCGTGGCGGTATTGATGGACAACGGATCGAATCGGGCAAGCGCGGTGACGCTGAATCTCTCTACCTCAAAGGTGTTGGGTGTAGAGCAGGCTCCCGCCGGCGCGCAACCGACTCTTTCCTTCGACGAGCAGGTCGAGTGCGAACGCGCAGTCCTGGAGAGCCCAGAGTTTCTGGCCAAGCTCACGGAGCATTACGGGGTCACTGACTCATCATTGGTGATGGTCGACATCTGGAGCGCGGGTAATTATGGAACGGAAGAAGACCGCACGCATCGGCTCGCTCGCCCGCTCTGCTTTCTGCGCAGCGATCCGACCGACAATGGCTATGCGCGGCCGATAGAGGGTTTGCGCCCGGTGGTGGATCTGAACACCATGAAAGTGCTCCGAGTGGAGGACTATGGGCGCTGGCCTTTACCGCCCCAATCCGCCAACTACGCCGCGGACCGGGTCTCGCCCCAACGGGCCGCCCCCAAGCCCCTGGTCATTACGCAGCCGGAAGGGCCCGGCTTTACTCTCGAAGGCAGACAACTCCGCTGGGATCACTGGGAGTTCGTCGTCGGCTTCAACGCCAGGGAAGGGTTGACGGTACACCACGTTCGCTACCATGATCGCGGCCGTTCCCGATCCATTCTGTATCGGGGTTCTTTGACGGAAATGGTGGTTCCGTACGGCGATCCTCGACCTACCCAGGTTCGCAAGAACGCTTTCGATGTGGGTGAGTATGGCATCGGCTACTGCACCAACAGTCTGACGTTGGGTTGCGACTGTGTGGGGCACATCGAATATCTCGATGGACATCTCTGCGACAGCCGCGGGGGAGCGCTGACCATCCCCAACGCAATTTGCATCCACGAAGAGGACTACGGCATTCTCTGGAAGCACACCGACCGGCGTTTGCCGGACCGTCCCGAGGTGCGCCGGTCAAGGCGGCTGGTCGTCTCTTCGATCGCGACCGTAGAGAATTACGAATACGGGTTCTTCTGGTATTTCTATCAGGATGGCAACATCCAATTCGAAATCAAACTAACCGGCGTTCTTTCACTCGGGGCCGCATACGAAGGCGAGAGGCTCCCCCACGGCTCGATGATCGCTCCTCAGCTGTATGCGCCGAACCACCAGCACTTTTTCAACATGCGGCTCGACTTCGACATCGATGGGATGGCGAACACCGTTCAGCAGCTCGACGTCGTTGCCGACGCGGTGGACGAAAATAACCCTTTCGAAAATGCCTTCCACTGCGAGCCTACCGAACTGGCAACGGAAAAGCAGGCTTTGGCGAAATTGAATTACGAGAGTGCCCGCACGTGGAAGATCATCAATCCCGCGGTCACCAATGCTGTCGGTGAGCCGGTTGGCTACAGGTTTCTGCCCGGCGATAACTCGATTCCTTTCGCGTCGCCGAACGCCTGGTGGCGCAAGCGGGCGGGCTTCGTAAATCATCACGTCTGGGTCACGCCTTACAGCGAGACGGAACGCTTTGCGGCCGGAGACTACCCAAACCAGAGTGCTCCGGGCGACGGTTTGATTCGATGGGTCGAAGCGGACCGTGCGATCGAAGAAAAGGATGTGGTCTTCTGGTACACCTTCGGCCACACCCATATCCCGCGTCCCGAAGACTACCCGGTAATGCCGACGGCATACATAGGATTTCTATTGAAGCCCAGCGGATTCTTCGACGCCAACCCAGCCAACGATCTGCCACCGTCAAAGGCGGCGGAGACAAACGGAACCTGCAAGCACTGCTGAAAGGCGAAGCAACCGGGGCGGCCCATTCAAGCCTTCATTTGGCTTGAGTGGGCAAGGATGGCGCCCATGAAACAGCCTCGGCGTGCGGATAAATGCTTCCGCGCACAAAAACTCTTCGGCCCAAGGAAACGGAGCCTGCAGCCGTCGGTTACCAATGGGCTGCTCGAGCCTTTGGTACTCACCAGGACTTTGCTCGTTGACAGTGATTTTTCTGTTTAGTAGTCTCTCCCCTGGACGCGAAGCTCCTCCCCCTCACTCCATCGCCTCGAATGTCCTTACGACTATCCCTTGATGAGGCGCAGTGAAAAACCAGCACAGCAGATATAGGTTTGCCCCTTTGTTGGCGGTGGCTTTGAGCACCGTCTTTGTATCGGCCCAGAATCCTTCGCGCTCCTCACCGGTGGCCTCCCACGAAAAATGCGCAAAGCCTGCGTGGCTGCGCATCGATAGCTTTGTGAATGTTCCGCTCGTAGGGGCTGACATTGCGGTCTACGACGAAGCAGGGAAGCGCATTTTCGAAAAAACCGCTGCTACCAACAACATGGGTGTTTTTCCCGCGCGGGTTTCGCTCCCACGTGATTTTCGGGTAACGGCAACCTTCAACGGAGAGACCCAGCCAGATGGGCCGCTGCAATCGCTAGGCCAGTTCACCTTGAGCGCGGATGTTCACGACTATGACCCTCTCTATGGGGTCGTGTACATCAACCCCGTGACCACACTGGTGAGCAAAGTAATGGACCTGCAGCCGAGGCCCGATCGGAAAGCGGCGCAAACGCGGGTCCGGCGATTTCTCACTCTTCCGAAAGGATCGATTCTGGGAGCTTCGTTGCGCGAAGACGCAGGGTACCAGCCGCTTTACTTTTCAGAAACGGCATTCATGAACGCGGCGAAACAGCAGGGCGGGATGAATGCGTTCCTCGATAAGCTGGCTCCGCAAGTTCTGGATCCGTCGCGGCCGAGCCAATCCTTTGCCGGCCAGCCTACGCTGGGCGAGGACAGCATCGCCGGCTTCATCGCCCAGCAGCTGGCCGCTGGAGCGCTCAAGTGGGCGGAGGGTGAGGGCTTTGGGTGGGTTCTGAAAAGCGCGGGCATCTCCACTCCCGGGGCGACCCAGGCGGAGATCGCGCAACTGCAAACCAGCCTGGCAGATTTGCAAAGCAGCGTGGAAGCACTGAGCAATCAACTCGCGGTGCTGAACCGGGCAGTGTTGGGCAAGCTGACCAAGCTGCAGTACACGCAGATCGCGGTTCCCGCATTGGCGCTGGGGTCGCAAGTGACCGATGTGGGCCAAACGCTGACGTTCTTCGCCAAGGGGTGTCCGCCGCTGGTGGAGTCTGCTACACCTGCACCTCTCAGCACCTATTGCACCAGCGAAAAGACCACCATCCTTGCCGCGTTGAACACTGTCAGCATCAATGAGTCGTTCGGAACCTTGTCCACTTACATGCTCGATCACAGTTCGGCCGGCGTGAACGGAATGATCCATCTCTATAGCGAGGCGCTGGGCGAGTCGCAGCCTTTCTTCCGGCCATCGGACACGGTCACGATCCAGAACATGTATGAGTATTGGAGGGCCGCGCAGATTCAGGCCGCGGAACTCAAGGTCGAACTGCTGCATATCAACGATGCCCAGAACAACCCCGGCGGCATCGAGCAGCTCCAGGCTTTCCTGGGTAACATGAGCGGCGACCCACCGATGCTGGGAACATTTCAAACGACCTTTACCGCGGAGGCCAAGTTACTGTTTCCCGCAGTACCGAACGGCACCGTGATCAGTACCAGCGATCACACCATGTGGCTGGTGACTGCGCCTGTGCTCTGGGATCTTGGAGGACAGGATGTCGCATTTTGTGGAACCCCGTTGAGTGGGAGCATTCAATCCTCCGCCGTGTCGTCACCGTTGAGCATCATGGGATTCAACTGGCTCTCGCCCAGCGTCGGCGAGGCGCAGGCGCTGGTCCAGGGATGGACAGGAGCAAATCCCAATCAGTGGCTGACTTCCAACACGCAATCTTCCAACCCTCCAACCAGTTCAGGGTTTGGCAACTACCTGATCAATGTTCCTCTGGAATGCAACAAACTGGATGTCACTCCCACAACTGTCTGGACACGGAACGGCAATTCCACGCTCGACCTAAGCAGTGGCCATACGGTGAGTGCTCCAGTTAGACACAACTGGATTCTGCTCGATCGTTCATTAGCTACAGGCGAGCAATACTATTGGTATCCAGGGCAGTAAGGTGGGTGATCGAAGAGGAGTACGTGTATAGCGTCGAACGTGGGAGGGGTCCCACATGGAACCGGCCCCGCGAGCACGGGCCGATCCGAGATTCAGCATCAGTGCTGATGCCCCTGAAAGGGATCGATACGCACATCGCCGTGAGCGTCTATCTCTCCTGTCTTCTCGTTGTAGTCAACCGTGTCAGCGTGCAGAACCATCACGCCAGCATCGCAGCCGTGACCTCCGGGCGGGCAGATCGTGACCCGCACATTACCCCTTAGCTGCAGAACACACTGGATTTCGGCGCTGGTAAGATCCGGCGTTGCGGTGAGGGTCCGATCCGCGCTGGATGCGACAAACTCGACACGTCCACTGCCGGTTGTGTGGGTGGTGAAGTGCAGTTGCGGAGATTCCGTATACGTCAGGTAAGGCCTGCTCGACTGTGATGTGTTTTCTTGACAGACGGCCGTAGAAGCAAATGCAACGGCTTGGCATCCCATCGCGACAACAAGTGCGAGACGTTTCATGAACATTCCCCTAGGGTAACTGCCCGTGACTTTCCAAACGCGCCTTTAGAAGCAACGATACCTCAAAAGGCCTCCTATGCCCGAATCGAGGAGCCCCGAGCTGAAGAGAATTTTCCGGCCTCATTCGAGTTTGAGACGAGGCCGAAAACGAGGTGGACCGTTTCTACACCTGTCCTCGTAGAGGCCCGCCACGGTCGAGCCACTCCCTCGCTTCTTCAAGCTTCTCAAAGGTTCGGCACTGCAGGCCTGTTGGAGCCGCCGACTGGATATGGCTGATGGCGAGCCTGCCAAAGTAAGCTTCGGGCTGTTTACTGGCGGCAAGGCGCAGACCGCATTTGACGGCCCGAGGAAACCACTCGTCGATAATCCAGAATCGGTCCTCGGAAGGAATGGCAGGCAGAGCAGTGTCGTCGCCCAGAATCTTGTAGGCCCGGTGCTCGCAAATGAGCGAGAGCAGCTTCTCATGGATGTAGCGAAACTGAATCTGGGTTGCGTATTGTCTCCAGACAATGATGATGCAGCGGTTGGCTTCATCGTGCCTGATCGAACAGATCGGATTGTCCCGAAAATTCTCCAGCAGCTGAAAGCTATCGCGGGAGTCCTGCCGCAACTTTTCGCGCAATTCGCGCAGAGGGTCGGCGTTCTCGGGTAGATGGCTCAAACTCTCTCCTGATGATCGAAGAACAGTCTATATGAGCCGACAGGGAGGACATGGGTGCAGTGCGGGGCGAACAACAGGCGAATGAACACGCAGGGAGAAGAACGCGGATGCGAGCTTTTGCAGGGATGAAACAGTAAGGGCGCCGGCTCGTATGGCGGAGAGAGTGGGATTCGAACCCACGGTACCTTGCGGTACACACGCTTTCCAAGCGTGCGCCTTAAGCCACTCGGCCATCTCTCCCGGTCTGTCGGCAAGCGCGATTGCCGCGCTCCTCAACCCCGCCTTAACGACTTTACCATCTTGAATTTCCCGCAGCAAAGGTTCGCCTTGAACCCACTCGTCCCGATTTCCGCTCCCGGATCGGTTAAGGTGAACAAGGCACATGCTTTCCCGCTCTCCAGCCGCGCAATCCACCCCCACCACGCGCTTTCGCAGCGAGTTGGCGGCACTGTTGGCGCTGGCCATCCCGGTCGTGCTTTCCGAACTGGGCTGGATGGCCATGTCGATCGTCGATACCATCATGGTCGGCCGCCTGAGCCCGGCGGCCATCGGCGCCGTGGGCATCAGCAGCGCCATCTTTTATACTCCCGCCCTGTTCGGGATCGGTCTGCTCCTGGGCCTCGACACCCTGGTGGCCCAGGCATTCGGCCGCGGAGATTTTGACGATTGCCATCGTGCCCTGGCCCAGGGTGTCTACCTGGCGATCGCCTATACCCCCATCGCCATGCTGCTGGTGGGCTTTGCGCCCCACCTGTTCCCGCTCCTGGGCATCACCGAAACGGTGCGCGCACCCGCCCGGGAATACATCCAGCTGCTGAACCTGAGCGCGCTTCCTTTGCTCATCTATGTCGCGTTCCGGCGCTACCTGCAAGGGGTGGGCAAAGTAAGGCCGGTGACCTTTGCCTTGATCTCGGCCAACCTGGTCAACTGGTTCGGCAACTGGGCGCTCATCTACGGCAAGCTGGGCCTGCCCGCCATGGGCGTCCGCGGATCCGCGCTTTCCACAGTTGTAGCCCGCATCTACATGGCCGCCGTGCTGGTTTGGTGGGCATGGAAACATGAGCGCGATCGCGGACACCCGCTGTTTTCCCACTGGCCTGGACTGCGACCGGCGCAGTTTCGCCGCCTGCTGGTGTTGGGATGGCCGGCAGCGTCGCAATTGCTCTTTGAGGTAGGCGCCTTCTCCCTGGCCACCCTGATGGCCGGCCGGCTCTCGCCCGACATACTCGCCGCCCACCAGATCGTCCTCAATTGCGCCAGCCTCACTTATATGGTGCCGCTGGGGGTCTCGGCAGCGGCAGCCATCTCCGTCGGTCATGCGGTCGGGGCAGGGAATCGGCCGCTCGCCCGACGCAATGGCTCCATGGCTATCGGGATAGGCACCGTGTTCATGGCCCTGGCGGCGATTGCCTTCCTCACCATCCCCCAAGCCCTCATTCATGTGTACACCTACGACCGCCAGACGGTGGCGGTCGGCGGCCGCTTGCTCGCCGTAGCCGCTGTCTTTCAGGTGTTCGACGCGGTCCAGGGTGTGGGCACCGGAGCGCTGCGCGGCCTGGGCAAAACCCGCGGCCCGATGGTGGTCAACCTGATCGCCTATGGAGTCATCGGCTTGCCTATCGGCTACGCCCTTTGCTTCAAAACTCCGCTCGGCATCTACGGCCTGTGGAGCGGCCTCACACTGGCTCTCATTTTTGCCGCCGCCCTGGTCCTTACCATGTGGTTGAAGCAGTCAAAGGTGGTTTGATTCCGCTCCACCCACCTGCGCTCTCGGAGAGCCGATTACTCATGTTCCGCGCCGCGCGTAAAGTCCGGGCGAACGCACTGTAACTCCCGCCGGTGAAGGCGTTTTTAGAATCAAAGAACAACTTGCATCCCTACGATGTAGAGCGTATGTTGATACGACTCGGTAATCACTGAGACCAACACCGGGAAGTGCTGATTTTGTAACACTGACTTTTTTCTCTGTGCCTTGAAGGCCGGCAACGCCAAAGGCTGGCCCGGAATCGACACGAACGATCAGCAGTGAGTCAGGATCAGGTCAGCGTTGTCCCCCAAGATACGGTGAAGTTGCTCGTCTCCACTCGACGCAGAGCCAGGAGGCGCCGTCGATTTTCGTCGCTCCAACCGTTGATTGCAGTTGCTTCCCATTTGCCGGTGCATCGTGGTTTCCATAAGGAACGCTACGATTATAAGTAACAGAGCAGGCAACAATACGGCGAGAGAACGGAAAACAAAATGTATTGACTATTCGTAAGATGCGCCGTAACTTATTCGCATCTCCCCCAACAATTGCGTCTAAAGTGCGGCCTTACACGGGTCGATGACCTCCCCGGAGGGGATATGAAATATTTAAGCAGTCTCCTGCTCTTTTCTGCCTGTGTGTTTCTCACTAACATGACAACGCTACAAGGCCAAACAGCCCATGTGCTAAGTCACACTGTGATTGTAGCCAACCCCCCGGATGCCACTCATCTCGAGAAGGCCATCGGAAACTTTACCAGCACCAACTATCCCAGCTTCTTTCTGGGGACCGGTGGCACCGGCAACGGCTATATCTACGACACCCAAACTGGGAAGAGCTGTTCGATCATGCCCGATAACTACTATGAACGGGCGAGAACATTCACTTATCCGGGTGACAAATATGCCGGAGTGATCGTGGGTCTCTATACCAGCGTTGCATGGCTGGAAAACCCTCTGAATTGGGGCGGCTCTCTCTGCGGGGGTTGGGGGTTTCAAACCATCAATCCGAATCGCAACGGGCACACGCTGCGTTTAGCAGACATTGACGGTGACGGAAAGCTGGATGTCCTGGGTTCGGGCGGTGAATACCCGAGTAAAGTGCTCACCGGCTTTATCTCATTCCAGAACAGCTATAACTCATGGCCCGTGGGGTCCTTCGCGCCTCCAGCCGGAGATTCGATCGATGTGGTGGCAGTGAGTGGCGTTAACGGCGGAGCGCGAACGAACATTGTCGGCTGCAATGCAAGCAACAACAGCCTGTACTGGTACCAAAACCCTGGCGGCACTGCTGCGCGCGGTTCCGGATGGACTGCACACCTGATTGGCAGCACTGTGAACGGTGGGCAGCCGGCATGTAACGAAGGCGTGACGCTTGCATCCATGAACGTGGGTAACCGGGACATCGTTATCGTTGCAAGTGGTGAGACAGGTTCCGTCCCGGCATGGGCGCCCGGCTTGGGGTATTTCGATCCGGGTTCCACACCGAATAGCCCCTGGACTTTTCATGAGCTCGACAGCACCTATACAGACGTCCATGAAATCGCGACCGACATTTTGAATGGCACACCTTTCTTTACTATTGGCGAGCAGGAACAAGCCTCTTCTATATGTAATGAAGAAGGGTTGAACGACCACGGAAGCAGTTATTCGGGCTGCCGCGTAGCCATCTTTCCGTGGAATGGCAATGGCTTTAATGCTCCCACCCTGGCGTCGAATTTGGGCATTCACAACCAGACTCTTTATCAACTCAACGGTGTCGAGTACATGGCCGGCGCGAATCATAATACTTACGAGCCAACCGATCCCGCGTATAACCTGTGGACGTTTAACTTCGGTTCGACACCTCCACCACCTCCACCGACGACGCTTGCTTCGGGCACCTACAACATCAAGGACCCGAATACCAGCGACACCATGGACACCGGTTGGGCGATGCACCCACAGTGGGGAGATGGTTCTTACATCTACCTGTATAACTACAACAATGGCAGCAGCCAGCAAATTACTTATACCAGCGCCGGAAAACTTCAATCCGTGGCTAACACCGCCGATTATCTCTACGACAATGGGGGTTTTCTCGCCTTAGGAGCCAATGGAGACACATTCTCGATAACGTCAAGCGGCACCGGCTACACCATCAAGGACACCAGTGCCGGTGGAGTTTATGTCAATAGCGCCAACTCCATTGATCCTCCCAACAAACTGCCGTTGTCCACCACGCCTACGGTTTGGATGTTCCCCGTGGTGTCCGGGGGCGGCGGAGGCGGTACGTCATTGGCAACGGGCAACCCTTATACCTTCCAGGATGGAAGTGGGAACACGATGGATCTCGGTTGGGCGCAAAATCCGCAGTGGGGAGACGGGAATTTCGTTTATCTCTACAGTTATAACGCCGGTAGCAGCCAACAAATTATCTTCACTGCCGCCGGCAAACTCCAATCGAAGTCGAGCACCGCCGAGAATCTCTATGACAGCGCCGGCGATCTCGCCGTAGGCCCAACGGGTGACACGTTTGTGATCAACAGCAGTGGGGCCGGGTATACGATTCTGGATACAACGGTCGGTTTGTACGTCAATTCTCCCGGGGCGACTCGTCCACCGAATAAACTGGTGCTATCGTCCACACCAACGGTCTGGACAGCAAAACTACAGTAGGCAAAACTTGTCCGATGGAAGACCCGGGAGAAGGGCGCTCCAGATTCTCGCAGAGAGGTGGGGCGCCCGGGTGAGTGGATCCTATCGGCTACACCCGTTGTTTCAAAACCCAAGCTCGGCATCCAGGGTCTGCGACGTGGCGTGTCGCTGGCGCTGATTTTGCCACCGTGCTGTTTCCCCAAAGCCGATTTGCCAGCGTTCTGCTACAAACTCGCGTTTACATCTTAAAGACTAAAGAAGGCATTGCTTTCTGAGCAGGTAACGTGTATCTTGCATCCAACCGGCCGAAGTTTTTGATCAAGGCCGGGGATTGCTTCGAATTTGAAACACTGACTTTTTTTGTATGCTCTGACTGCCGAGTCCCTGAATTGCGACCACGTTCACCGTTTTAAAGGACAGTATTGTGTTCCCCCGGGTTTCCCGGCGAAGTGTATTGCCTCTCCCCTGGATGCGATGCGTGGAACTGCCGTTATATCGGCCGTCCCATCGAGACCGGTGGGGCAACGCACTCTTGCGTGGTGCGAGCGCCATTTTGTACGACGACAAAGTGGACAGGCGGAGCTTGGCCAAAATGCAGTGAAAGTACGCGAAAGGATTTGTTTCTCAGCAACGGTAACCATGAAAATAGCGTTTGTTAGCCAGGCGATTGATACGATTGTTCCCCCGAACCAGAACTCCGTGGGAACCTGTACCCTGGGGGCCGCGCGCAAGCTGGCTCGCTACGCGGACGTTCTCGTCTACGCGCTCAAAGATGGCGAGAAGGCACCGGTGGCCGAAAACGGAGTTACCTTCCGTTTGCTGCCCGCGACGCTTCGCGACAGACTGTTGTTCGACGCCCAAACCAAACATGCAAAACTGTTCCACCGCCGCACCCCGATCTCGGCCTCTTCCTGGTTGTTTCCTGATTACGGGCGCCAGGTGGCTGCCGATGTCCAGCGGGAAGGCTGTGACGTCATTCATCTCCAGCACTGTGCGCAATACGCCCCCATCATCCGCTCGTTGAATCCAAAAGCAAAAATAGTGCTGCACTTGCATGCGGAATGGTTCTCCCAGATGGACTCCGCCGTCCTTACCAAGCGCCTGCAGGCGGTCGATCTTGTGACCACTGTCGGCGACTATGTCACGGAGAAAACCAGGCGAGCCTTTCCGCTTGTCGCGCATCGCTGCGCAACCACCTATAACGGAGTCGAGGTTCAGGAGTTTCCAAGAGAAGCGGACTATTGCGCAGGGAGAAATCGTAAAGTGAAACGCATCTTATACTCCGGCGCCGTCTCTCCTCACAAGGGAGTGCACGTCCTGCTGGACGCCTTCGCTCTCGTCGCCCGGGAGTACCCTGATGTCCACCTGGACATCGTCGGCCCACTGGGAAACTATCCCCTCGAAGAAAACTTCGATCTCAAGGATGCAAAGACGATTAGTAGCGTGGCGCCTTTCTATAGCACGAGCCGCTGGTCATTGTTGAAGTCACTCCTTGGCCCACTGGGTACCCGTAAATCAAGCTACCTCACTTATCTCGAGAAGAAGCTGACTCCTGATATTGCCGGTAAGGTATCGATCACAGGCATGGTTCCGCGAGACGAACTGCTGCGCCGGTATTACTCCTCCGACGTCTTCGCCTTTCCCTCGATTTGGGATGAGGGCTTTGGCCTTCCACCAGTCGAAGCGATGGCCGCGGGCCTACCGGTCGTTGCCAGCCGCTCGGGCACGGTAGAAGAAACTGTGGTTCAAGGACTAACCGGTTTCCTGGTAGAGAAGAATGATGCAGTGGAACTTGCACAAGGCATCCTGCTGCTGCTCAAAGACGACGTCCGCCGCGAAGCCATGGGGCGGGCGGGGCGGCGTCGCGTTCTAAAGCACTTCACCTGGTCGCGGGTCGCGGCAGGCATGTACGAGCGCTACGAGCAACTTTGCAACCCCGGAAGCCTCCTCGCTGGTTGAAAGAGTGATCGCCATCGATGAAAGATTCAGCTCCTGAGACACAAAGTTGGCTCAATCGAGAACAGGGAACTGGCCTCTCCCCGTTTACAAGGGTGCGGGGGAAGAAGTAATCGCTCTAGGCAATGTAAGCGATGTTGCGCTGAGGCGATGGCCTAAGCGTGTCATCGGTATTTCGATCAGGTAGCGGCTTAGGCAGGCGCACACAAGAATGGCGAGCAGATTCCACCCGGGTCTTTGCAGATAGCGAAAGCCTCCGCGCGCCAGCTCCGCTGTGGGTCCAGGCAAGAATAATTCCTGCCAAAGGTACAGGCTGAAGGAAATCGCCCCTATCCAGCGAAGCGGCCGCCATTCCAGCAAACGCCCCAACACGCTCTGCGGCTGGATGACGGTGCTCACCACGAGGGCAGGAAGCAACACCGCATCCAACAATATCTGCCCTGGGGGATGCATTTTCTGCGCGATCACAATGATCACGGCGGGGATCACCCAAAGCTGCGAGAACCGCATACGCGCGGCCACCCGCTGGATATTCCCGAAGTAGATAGCGGCAAGGCAGCCCCAGAGCAAGGCGTCCATCCGGATATCTGAGCGTGCGAGCAGATTTCCCGGTGGGAGGATACCTGACAGCAAGTGGAAGCGCGTTTCGATGACCCGCCAGGCAAAAATCATCATCGCGAGGAGGAAGGCCACTTTGCCCGCCCTCTTCGGCCGCACGGCCAGCAGCAGCATCGGCCAGAGCAGATAGAAATGCTCTTCCACCGCCAGCGTCCAATAGTGCGCGGTGTAGAAGCCGCCGTACTCGTCGATCCCCAGTGGCCGGTAGTTGCGGTAGAAGAGCAAGCAACTCGGCACATCCGCAAAGTTGAAAGGTAATGCGAGGAATGCCGCGGCGGCGCAGATGGCGGCAAGGGAAACATAATACGGAGGCAAAATCCGAAAAAATCTTCGAATATAAAACCGCCGTAGGCTGATATCGCCGGTCTGCTCATACTCCCGCAACAGCAGGCCACAGATCAGAAAGCCGCTGATGGCAAAGAATACGTCTACACCGATATAAGTGTGCGCTGCGAGCCTGATCAGCAGCGAGTTGGAGCCTGAGAACTGATCTCGGCCGTGGTAGAGGATGACGCCAAGCACGGCGATACCACGCCAGCCGTCCAAAGTAGGAATGTACGTATTTTCGCGACTCATTCGCCCTCGCGCCAGGCAGCCGGCTTGTCGAAGTACGGTAAGGGCCGGTGCGCAGATCAGGTTTTCAGGGGCGCCCTGGGGGGTGACGCCGGTAAACCGTCGGGGGAAACGGCTGCATCAAACAGTTCAATAATTTCCAGCTTGTCGTGCAGTACAATCCGCGTTCGTTCAGTGCCTCTTCACTATAATCCAGTGCCACTAGATAAAAGTCGTATCTTTCGATATGAATCCACACGCCTAGTCATTGGACGAAACGGATAGATCCGATGTCTCCCGCCTATAGTGCTCAGGCTTTCAGCCGTAGGCGATATGTCTGATAACATATATTCTGTTAACTGACGCAGGACGTCTTCCGCCCCCACAGGCATTCCCCCCTGCAAATAAAAGATGCCCCCGCTAACGGAGGCATCTCTGAGCAACGCACGCGTTTAGGCAGACTTACACAACGACTGATATCGCGTATGCATCCCTTGCGCGATCGCATCCCAACTGAAATGACCCAGCGCCCGCTGGCGACCCGCGCGACCCATCGCCTCCCGCCGCTTGTCATCCCGGAGCAACCGCAAAAGCGCATCGGCCAATTCGGGTGCGTTGTTTTTCTCGACCAGGTAGCCAGTCTTTCCGTCGACCACCGTTTCCATCACTGTGCCGGAACGGCTGGTTACCACGGGTAAACCGGCCGCCATCGCTTCCACCGGCGGCAGTCCAAAGCCCTCGTTCCAGATCGGCGCGAAAGCAAATATGTCCGCCGCGTAGTAGCGGTCCACCAGCTCCGACCGTGGGATCATGCCCAGGAACGAAACCCGATCCGCCACATCCGCCGGCAGGCTCTCCTTGAGGTAACGCAAATAGCCTTCGCGATCCGGCCCCTTGCGCAAAAGCCTGGCACGGATCTGTGACCATGCATTGGTGTTGTAGAACGGCGCCACCGTGCGAATGGTCTGCCGGTCGTGCAGATCAAAGTTTTCTTCGAGCGGGTAATTCCCTATCGGGCCAACAATGTCCAGAGCCACATCGGGATACTGCCGAGCTACCCGGACAAAAGCCTCCAACAGCACATGCAATCCTTTGTGGGGCGAGACGGCTCCGCTATACAAAATCCGCTTCACGCGCAGGCTCGCGCTGTAGTCTTTGTCTCTGGCGAACTCCTGCACATCGATGCCGTTGTAGGTTGTCTCACAACGGCCCGCAACCACCGGGAACGTACGCTTGGTTTTATCGGTCACATAATCCCCGACCGTCGTCACCAGATCGACCGAACCGAGGCGATTCTTGAGCACCGCGGGATTGCTTTGAGAAAACCACTCGGCATGAAGATGCAAAACGATTTTCGCTTTGGGATTGAATTTGCGGATCACGGGTGCATATTGCGAACAGTGCTGCAAGTGGATCACATCGCAGTTTTGTTTGCTCAGATCCAGGGCAACCTGCCGGGCATAACCCGGATACCACCACCGGGAGGTCGAAATGGGGCTCGAGCGGCGGAAGACCTTGGCCAGTCGCCTCTGCATGGCGTGGATCCGCTTATCGCCGGAGGTGGCGGGGAAAAAGCGGTAGTCGATTCTGGAATCCTCAGCCGTAGGAGTGAAGTTCTCGTGATTATCGGTAAGGCCGTAAACAACCACTTCAGCAGACTGTGCCATCAGTCTGGCTACCCAGTAGGTGCACGCACCCACTGAATTCTGATAGGGAGGGAAAATGGTATCGATGGGCTGACTGACGAACGCTATTTTCATGCTCACCTAATGAACCGGTGTGGATTTTTAGCTGCGACGACATCATTGGGGAGGATGCAGGCACAGCCCAAGCCAACGTTGCCGGCTTGGATCACCAGAGACTGGGCCCTTGGTTCTACAGGAGGAGGCTTGCTATTTGCACCAATTGTACCAGACTCTGATATTTTTATCGAAAGATACGTTGCCTGGGCGGCTCTTATGCCACGGGCTCCGTTACCGGCTCCCGCAGGGGAGCGTGCGTTTCACGGAAAATACGCCGAAGTTCCCTGAGTTGGATAGGCCAATAGGTCAGGACCTTGACCCCGGCCATGGAGAAGGCAATGCCGGCTAGCCCCCACTTGGGAGCCACCAGGATGGAAACGCCGATAATGCCCACAGCGCAGAGGACGAGAGACAAGGCCAGAGCATTCACCCGTTCCAGACCTACCAGCAGCTGACCGACGGTCATAAGCGCGATACCGAGCGCGGTGTAAAGCGTCAGCCCGACGATCAACGAGGTGCTGGGCATCGCCGCGGCGCCGGCCCAGACGCGAATGATGGGCTTGGCAAAGGTCGCCAGCACAGCCAGCATAGGCAGCCCGACCACCAGCGAAGCCTTGTTGGCCTTCTTATAGGCGTCCATGATCCATTTCCAGTCCATGCGAGCTTTCGCCTCGCCGAATGCGGAAACAAACGGTGCGGTTCCCATGTAGGCCAGATCGATCGGCAGGGCGATGATCTTGTAGGCCACGACAAAAATCACCACATACTTCGGACCCATCATCTGGGTGATGATCATGGGCTGGCTTTGATAAATGCCGAGCGAAGCCAACTGGGTGACAAGATATTTGCTGCCCAGGGAGAACAATCTTTTGACGCACGCCCAGCGGACGGCAAACAGCGAAGGCTTAAGCCAGTAATATCTGCGGAACAGGAAAAAGGAATTGGCGACATTGACTGCGGCACGCGTGCCCGAGAGCGCCAGCACCAACTGCGGAAGCCCCCCGTGGAAGCGCGAGACCACCACCAGGGCGAGGAGGGCAAGCGAGTTTGCCGCAATGCCCCACATGTTTGCGAAATAACCATCCTGGTAGGCGCTGTAAACCGACTGCAGCATGCTCAAGGGAAAGTTCAACACCAGGAAGCCAAGTGTGAGAGCGCAAGCAAGTTGTAATTCCTGCGTCGAAGTCGCTGTCGAGACCTGGAAAACGCTTCGCCAGGGTATAAAACGAAAAGTCACCAGGGCGATGAGTCCCGTCAGAGCCCCCACGCCCGTGAGTGCCCAGAACGCAGATGCCGAGTAGTGCTGGGCCCCTTCGCGGTCGTCTTTTCCACTCGCCTCAGCCAGGACGTTGATCAAGGCATTGCCGGCCAGGCCGAAATCCGTCATCGACATCCAGGTCAACAAGCTGCTGATGGTCAGCCATACGCCGTACCGTTCCGCGCCGAGATAATGCACAGTCAACGGAACAGAGAGAAAACTGATCAGGACGTTCAGAGCCTTGGTGACGAAGGACGAGGAGGCAGTGAGGCCGACGCGGCGGTACCGTTCGCCTCCGCGACTTCCCTTTCCTCTGGACAGCAACGACGCTACCTTCCCGACCCCGGGAATGGACTTCAGGCGGCTGGGACTTGGCTCTGGTGTAGACAAAAGGTCCTCGCGGTCTCCGCTGTTTTAAGTGGCCATTGTGGCCGAACGGGACGTTCAGGGGAGGGGTTAGGTGAAAAGTGCCCCATCCGTGCAGTGACTACCTCAACGGGTCACACTTACGTTTTAGTAGCACTGTACAAAGCAGCAATCAGGACAACATTTTCCTACCCGTCGCTGAACACAAAGCGATCTCTTATGCGCGGCAGACTTCAAAGCAGTAACCCGCGCAATTGAGTGAATTATATAAGTCGGTCCGGCAAAATCAACGCAGAAAACGTTCGTGCGGGTTGATCCTCTGTTACTACTTCGCCGCTGATATGGGTACCAGCGGAAAAATCTATGCGATCTGCTTCTGGTGAGGCTGGCGTTCAGTGATGCTTCACGGAATTCAGGAACTACATCTTGTAGCGGCCGAGATCCTCGTCATTGAGGCCCTCGAGCCAGCGCCGAAGTTCCTCGGGAGTCGTCTCCGCCATGCTGGGCGCAAGCTTGGCGATGCGAATCACCTCTTCACTTACGTAAATTGGGCAGTCGGAGCGGAGCGCCAGAGCCAGCGCGTCGGAGGGACGCGCATCCAGGCTGACTACTTCCCCTTCTTGCTCCATCCAAATTACGGCGTAAAACGTATCGTTCTTAAGTTCTGTGACCACAACCTTTTGCACGGAAGCATTCAAGCCCCGGACTGAGGTTTTTCAGGAGATCGTGGGTCATCGGCCGGGGCGTGGCCGATTTCTCGATCTCGAGCGCGATGGCATTCGCTTCATACATGCCAACCCAAATAGGCAGAACGGTATCGCTCTTGACGTCTTTCAGGATCACGATCGGCATATTGCTGGCCGGGTCCATGACCAGACCGCGGATCTTCATTTCGACGTCCATGGTCAGCTCCTCATACCGGCGCCACTAACAAACGGCCTCGCCGACAAGGCTGTTGGGGTGAGTGTGGGTGATCCGCACCGGAACGTAGCTGCCCGGGGCAGGGCTGATAGGCTGAGTGGTCGTGAAATTGACCGTCTTGTTTTGCGAGCTGCGGCCGATGACCTGGCCGCGCTGGCTGTTATATCCTTCAACCGCCGCTTCCATAACCTGCCCTAGGTGGTTCGCGTAATTGGACCTTTGGATTTCGCGTTGCCCATCCAGTAAGACTTGAAGGCGCCGGCTTTTTTCCTCTTCCGGGATGCTGTCCGCGAGAGAGATGGCTGGCGTGTTCGGCCGCGGCGAAAACTTGAAGGCAAACACAGCATCAAACCCAACCTCAACCGCCAGGCTCAGCGTGTGCTCAAAATCCTCATCGGTCTCTCCGGGGAAACCGACAATCATATCGGTCGTAATACTGATAGGCCGCCGGGCTGATTTGATCCACTGCGATCCGCTCCAGGTACTCCTCGCGGCTGTACTCCCGCTGCATGACGCCCAGCACGCGCGTCGAGCCGCTTTGCACGGGAAGATGCACGTGGTCGCATAGCGCGGGCACGGCATCAATGGCGTCGACGATGTCTCGGGTAAAGTCACGCGGATGCGAAGTGGTGAAGCGCACGCGGCGAATCCCGGGCACCTGACCCACTGCGGCCAGCAGTTCGGCAAAGCTTCGCTTGCCTTCGCGATCGTGATAGGAATTGACGTTTTGCCCCAGCAGCTGGATCTCGGTGTATCCGGCGTCGGCCATCTGCCGGGCCTCGGCGAGAACGGAAGTGGAAGTTCGGCTGCGCTCCTTGCCTCGCGTATAGGGGACCACGCAGTAGGCGCAGAACTTGTCGCATCCTTCGATGATGGTGATGTAGCCCCGGTGGCGATTGGTGCGCGCGGTAAATTCGGTTTCGAAGGTCTCTTCTGTTTGGCGGTCGTCGAGTCCGGTAATGCGCGACTCCCCTGCTTCCAGGCGAACCAGCATCTCCGGCAACTTGCGGTAGGAGGCCGATCCTGAAACCAGCGAAACATAGGGAGCGCGCTCGAAGATGCGTTCGCCTTCCTGCTGCGCCACGCAACCCAGCACCACGAAGCGTTTGCCCGACGCATAGAACTTTTTGTAGTCGTTCAGGCGATTGAAGACTTTTTGTTCAGCTTTGTCGCGGATCGAGCAGGTGTTGTACAGAATCAGGTCGGCAGCGGCTTCCGTATCCACCTGGGCGTACCCTTCATGGCGAAGAGTGCCGATCACTTTCTCCGAATCGTGCACATTCATCTGGCAACCGAAAGTCTCTATGTAGAAGGTTTTATTCGTCGCCATGATGGGTCTGAGTATACCGCAGTGGGCTTGAGGCCCGGGTCCGGGCGCGGGTAGCGCTGAATGCCTCCACGGATTGAGAGTTCTCAATCCGTGGAGGTTGTGGCCCGGTAGGGGTGGGGTACACGAATGGCGCACCGCAGATCCCTCGGCTTCCCCAGATTTCCTGTCGAGAGTTGCGGCTTCGGTCAAGTGCATGTGGTTCTCTTTTCGCGGTGGGCGCGGCGAGGTAGGAAATCCGGGTACGCTCCTAATGACAAACAGGAGAGGGCCGTTGCGAGGAAAGGGCGACTGCTGGCGGAAAGCGCGACTGCTGGATGAAACGGCGGTTGCCGAACCGAGACAGATTTCAATCTAATCCGGCCAGCTCTGAAGCTGCTACCGATATCAGAGCGCGAAAATTCACCCTCTCAATAACTGCTAAACTTGATGCTTGATTGGAATTTGGTGGGAGGCAGAGAGATGGCTGAATCGAATGGCAGTTACCCGACTGGACTGCGGCTGAAGCTGGGCTTGGCTGAGATGCTCAAGGGTGGCGTCATCATGGACGTGATGAGCACCGAGCAGGCCGTCATTGCCGAGAAAGCCGGCGCCACCGCGGTCATGGCTCTGGAGCGCGTGCCGGCGATGATCCGCGCGCAGGGCGGAGTGGCCCGTATGGCCCGGCCAAGCCTCATCAAAAAAATTATCGGCGCTGTCTCCATTCCCGTCATGGCCAAAGCCCGTATTGGGCATTTTGCGGAAGCGCAAATTCTCCAGTACCTGGGCGTCGACTTTATCGACGAAAGCGAAGTCCTGACTCCAGCCGACGAGCTGCACCACATCGACAAGCACGCCTTCACGACCCCCTTCGTTTGCGGAGCTCGCGACCTCGGCGAAGCTCTGCGCCGCATTGCCGAAGGCGCGGCCATGATTCGCACCAAGGGCGAGGCCGGTACCGGCGACGTCGTCCACGCTGTCAAGCACATGCGGCAGATCGTCAAAGAAATGAAAGCGCTCACCGTGCTGCGTGAAGAGGAACTCTACGCTGCGGCCAAGGAGCATCGCGCTCCCTATGAACTGGTGCGCATGGTCGCCAGGACCGGCAAGCTGCCGGTGCCCAACTTCTCTGCCGGTGGCATCGCGACCCCGGCCGATGCGGCTCTCATGATGCAACTGGGCGCCGAAGCTGTCTTTGTCGGCTCCGGCATTTTCATGAAGGACGGCGCGACTCCGCTCGATGTCGAGCTGGACGAGAAGACCGCGAAGCCGCGCAATCCCGAAGAGCGCGCAGAAGCTGAGTCGCGTGCCAAGGCTATCGTGATTGCCACCGCGCATTACAACGATCCCAAGGTACTGGCCGACGTGAGCGAGCAGATGACGGGCGCCATGCATGGCCTGGCTGTGGCCGGCCTCGCAGAGAGCGAACTGCTGCAGACCCGCGGCTGGTAAGCCTGATGCCGGATCCAGATGCGGATTTGAATCGTCCGCGCATTGGCGTACTCGCCATACAGGGAGATTTTGCTGCCCACGCCCAGGCGCTCGAGGAAGCGGGCGCACAAGCGGTCGAGGTGCGCAAAGCGTCTGAGCTTGAGGGACTGGATGGTCTGATTCTGCCAGGAGGCGAGTCGACTACCTTCCTGAAATTTCTCGAGCGTGACGGACTGCTTGAATCCCTACGGCAGTTTCTGGCCGAGAAGCCGGCCTTTGGCACCTGCGCCGGCTGTATTTTGCTCGCCCGCCAAGTCTCCCACCCAGCGCAAGAGAGCCTGGCCTTGATGGATATCTCTGTCGAGCGCAACGCCTACGGCAGGCAAATCGACAGTGCGATTCAAACTGGGGAGACCAAGCTGCCTGGCGGCCCGTTGGAGATGGTCTACATCCGCGCTCCGCGTATCGCCGCCGTGGGCGACGGAGTGGAAATCATGGCCGAAAGAGACGGCTATCCCGTGCTCGTGCGCCAGGGACGGCTTCTCGCCGCCACGTTCCACCCCGAGCTCTCGAGCGACCGCCGCGTTCATCGGTTCTTCGTCGACATGGTCCGTGACCAAAGTGGTAGGAACTTCGGCTCGTAGAATGAGTCCCGCAGGGACGGCTGAATTTAGCCCAGGACGCAGTCCTGGGTTACGGATTCGGACACGACAAGTCCCGCGGGGACGACTGAAGCTGCGTACGTGAATTCAGGGCCCGAGAATTTCAGCCAGCTTTTTCAGTCGTCCCTACGGGACTTTTCAAATTTGCAATCCCACCCAGGACTGCGTCCTGGGCTAACGTCAGCAGTCCCTTCGGGACTCCATTTCTTGATCGCGTTGGCTCGAAGGCTCTCTCGCCTCTCTCAAAACACCATCCGAAGGCAACTTCTCTTCACCAATCAAAGTCCAAATCGCGTTCGCGAGCGTCCAACACCACAAATAGATTCACTCGGGTGAACTAGTTTTTAGATTGCAGTGGGACCCGAGGCCAAAACAGGAGTAATCTTCAAAATGTCGGAGTTTCTTCCATGCCCGCTACCTTCACCCGCACCCCCGTTGAGACCGAGCGCAAAGACCCAGGATTTGGCGGCAAACCGCCGGTAGCCCGCAGACCGACTGGTGGTGGCGGGGATGGCGAAAATTGGGACAACCGGCCGTCTGGGCGCCGTGGACCCCGAGACCTTCTGGGCCGCTACCGCATGGTATTGTTTTTTGCCCTGGCCAGCGACCTCATGTTCTTCATCGCCTTGGTCAGCGCCTTTTTCGCCCGCCAGAGCAGTGGCCATTTCACCTCAAACAACACCTGGGTGATCGACTGGCACCCGGTCGCGATCCCTCCGATCTTGTGGATCAATACCGCCCTGATCCTTCTCAGCAGTCTGACCATGGAGGTCGGTCGCCGGCACTTTTTCCGGGAAATCGACGTTATGGAAGAATGGCTGGGTCTGGGCCGTCCCACCATCCGTCGCGCCGCTCCCTGGCTGGCAGCAACGGTCGTCCTGGGTGGCCTGTTTCTCGCCGGCCAGTGGATCGCCTGGAAACAACTGGTGGCGCAGGGCGTGTTCTTCGCCTCCAACCCCAGCAGCCACTTTTTCTACCTGATTACCGGCACCCACGGACTGCACTTGCTGATCGGTGTTGCTGGATTGGCGGGCGCGATGCTGGCCCTTATTTTTCTACGCCGCATCGAACTGCGACAGGTAGTGGTCGACTGCACGGCCTGGTACTGGCACACCATGGGCGTCTTTTGGATCTTCCTCTTCGGCATGCTTGTGTTCTGCCAATAGATTCACTGTGACCACCAGCAACTGGCCCTCACTCAAATGGAATGACTGGCAGGCGACTGCGGACACGCTACACATGTGGACGCAGATTGTCGGCAAGACCCGGCTCGCCCTCAGCCCCCTCCAGGCGCAGTGGTGGAACGTGCCGCTTTACGTAAGCGCCCGCGGCCTGAATACCTCCGCCATGCCTTACGGCCCAGAGTTCCTGGAGATCACGTTCGACTTCGTTAGCCATGAGCTGCTGTTCCGCATGAGCACTGGCGCCACCGTGGCAACACCGTTACGCGCCCAATCTGTTGCCGACTTCTATCGCGAGTACCAACGCAGCCTTGCCGCGCTTGGCGTCAAAGTCGAAATCCACCCCGTGCCGGTGGAGTTGAAGCAGCCGATTCCCTTTTTGGAAGACACCCAGCACGCTTCTTATGACCCCCAAGCGGCTCACACGTTCTGGCGAGTCCTGATGCAGGCCGACCGCATCTTCCAGCAGTTCTCGTCCGGCTTTGTAGGAAAAGTCAGCCCGGTCCATTTCTTTTGGGGCAGCTTTGACCTCGCTGTCACTCGCTTCTCCGGCCACCCTGCGCCGATGCGCGAAGGCGCGGACGCCATCACCCGCGAAGCCTATTCGCAGGAAGTGATCAGCGCCGGTTTTTGGCCGGGCAACGGCGGCTTTGGGGAAGCAGCGTTTTATTGTTATGCCGCGCCGGCGCCGAAGGGACTGGAGAACGCAGCGATCCGGCCTGCGAAGGCCGCCTGGAATAAAGACCTGGGCGAGTTCATCTACCTGTACGACGACCTGCTCACGGAATCCTCGCCGGACACTTCCCTGCTCACCTTCCTGCAGAGCTCCTACGACGCGGCCGCTGACCTGGCCAAGTGGGATCGCACCGCGCTCGAGCGGGGCAAACCAGCCTAAGTTAACCCCAGCTGCTCGAGCGCCAGCCGGGCACCTTTTAAATTGGCCAGCTTCATCTCCGAATACTTGCGGGACAGAATCACACCGTCCGCGCCGCCATGGAAAGCTGCCAGAACCGCATCCCTGGTCCCCTCAGGACTGCACTTGCTGTGATCGGCGGCGGTCGGGATATCAATGTCTATGCCCGGCCACAACTGGGTCTTCGTTCCCGCGAGACCGGCGCGCGCACGTTTGGTTTCACGGTAGACGTAATCCGCAGACAGCCCGGTGAGCGGAATCTCCGCCAGGCTCTTCTCCTTGTAATCCAGCACCCGGTAGTGGAAATCCAGCAACTCCTGCTGCGGCACATCGCCGTAGAGCGTCTGATGGACACTCTCGATGTACTCGGCCATTCTTTCGCCACCGCAATTGTGATAAATCACGATCTTGAGAAAATCAGACACTGGCGCAATCGCCGCCAAATCCTGCTCCGCGCGGTAGATCGGATTGAACGAGTTGGTATGCCAGATATGCCAGCCAACACCGAGCGAGGGTTGGGCTTGCTTTACCTGCTTGTAGATCGCGGCGTACGTCTCGCGCAGGCTATCGGTCCAGAGCATTTCCCACGCCAGCAATTCCGGATATCGCAGCATCAGCCGCCAAACTTCGACGTAGTAACCGTCTACCGGCCTTTGCCCCTGACGGCCCGCATCCACAAACTTTGCCAGTTCCAGAAATCCTTGCCGGGCACGCTCAGGATTGATGCCGCGTTCCTTGGCCTTGGCTTCGCAGTACTGGCAAAAACAAGTCACGTTATGAGGATTCGTGTTTCGCCCTCCGGCACTGGCGCCCAGTGCATTGGCGAAGGGACCCTGCCGCTCCGAACCCCACATCACCCCATCAATCTCATAGGAATGGGACCAGTCATCGACAATCCCTAAAAGAAAATTGCGATAGTTAGGATTGTTGAAGCACAGCGTCGTCGCGTTCTGGCCGGAGAGTTCCTTCTCCTGCAGTTGGTCGATGTTCGGCAGATCCTTGCGGAAGACATCTTCAAACCAGCAGATGGTCTTGATGCCCCGCTTGCGCGCTGCCGGCAGAACTGCCTGCAGCACATCGTAATTGCCCAGGTCGGTCGCGCGCGTGCCCTTGAAGACGGTGTCCTTGTAGAACTCCGGGTGGATGGTGGCATAGTTGCCGCCATAGAACGTACCCGTGTCGTACTCCTGTTTGCCGTGGTCAGGCAGCGGCTGCCCTGGAACCTGCCGTCCCGCGATGCCTCGCCCATAGGTAAAGGTGGCCAGGAAAAGCGTGTTCACCGCCGCATCGCGCTGGAACTCATCCAGCACCTTCTCTGTCCCCTCATCGAAGAAGGAAACCGCGCCGACCTGGATGCCAATCATCTTCTCCGTCTTAGCGGCAGCGGCCTCGGTCTTCATCGAAGCTGCTACCGCCGCGGCAGCAGCGCCCTGCAAAAAGGTCCTTCGATCCACATTCACCATTCGGTCTTTTTCCCCTTGTTATTCAAGGCCCAGTAGACGAGCCGGATTTTCTTTCGCCATGCGATCAATCTCAGCCTGCGTAATTCCCTGCTCTTTGAGTCCCTTGAATAACAACACGAGGCCGTCCGGATGCAAAGGGTTGGTAGGCTGGCCCATGTCGCTCGCGAGAATGCAATGGTCTACCCCCACATAGCGAATCGCTCGCGCATAGTCTTGAAAGGTGAACTCTTTGTAGGAACCGATGAGCCCGTTGTAGACAAACTCAATGTAGGCGCCCATCTTTGCGGCTTCCAACATCTGTGCATCCGACATATGGATAGGCGACATCATGGCATGGGTCACGACCATGTGCTTGACACCCTGCGCCCGCCCTTCCCGGATCTCCATCAAGGCTTCTTCCGCCGTCGGATGGCCGGTTGCCAACACCAGGTTTTGCTTCGCGATCACTGCGATCACACGCTTGGTCTCCGGTAGCAGTTCGCCATTCTGCGAAATCCTCACGAAAGGCCGGTCCTGCTTGGAGTACCGTACTTGTGCTTCGGAATCAAAGGTGCTCATCCACACAAAACGGCCGTAGTTGCCGGTCGTCGCCGCCATGTGTTCCACCGCGGAAGGGTTCATGCCGCCTACGGAGAGGTTTAGATCCACCCCGCCAAACACTTCGATCCCAGGGACCTCTTTGCGCACCACATAGGCCAACGAGGCAGTTGGCTCATAGTGATTCTTCAGAACCAGGCCGCGCATACCGCGGCTCTTGGCAATGCGCGCCAGGTCAATGGCATCGATTTTCCGCGGCGCACTATCCGGCGCGCTATGCACATGGATGTCAATCACGCCCACCAGGGGGTTCTCGTCGGCGGAGGACGTCGCAGCAGCACCGAGAGCAAAAAGAATAACCAGCAGAGTAGCGGTTTTCATTTAGATGATCTTCATTTCCCGTAGCGCATCGCCCACGGCCGCGAGGTTCGCCAGCTTCATCTCGGAATACTTGCGCGAAATGACCAGGCCGGTGCCGCCTCCGCGAAATGCGGCCTTGGTGACTTCCTTGGTCATCGGCGGGGAGCACTGGCTGTATTCCACGTTCATATTGGAAATATCGACGTCAATGCCGGGCCAGATTTGCGTCTTCGTACCCTGCACATCGTCAACTGCCCGCTTGGTCTCGCGATACACATAGTCCGGAGAAAGGCCGGTATACGGCAGCTCTGTATAGCCGCGCTCCCGCAAATTCATGATCCGGTATTCGAACTGCAGAGCTTCTTCAATCGGCATATCCCCATAAATGGTCTTGGAGGTGCTGGTGATATAGGTCTCCATCCGCGTTCCGCCGAGGTTGTGGTAAACCGTCATCTTCAAGTAGTCGGAATATTTGCTTATCTCAGCTAAATCCGTTTGGGCGCGGAAAAACGGGCTGAAGCTGTGCGCATGCCAAACATGCCAGCCTACTTTGTTTTGCGGTTTGATCGACTTGACCTTCTCGTAGATAGCTCCATAAGTTTCGTGCACGCTATCGTTCCACATAGTCTCCCACGCCAGGATCTCGGGATAGCGGAAGATGATTCTCCATAGCGTGACATAGTATCCATCGGTTGGCCGTTGGCCCCCACGGCATGCGGTCACCCATTTTTCCAGGGTGTGATATCCCTCGAAAGCCCGCTTTACATCGATGCCTCGCGCCTTCGCCTTTTCCTGGCAGAACGTGCAAAAGCAAGTCACGCGCGAAGGATCGTTGCCGTCCCGGTTGTGGACCGACTCCACCATGTTGCCGAAGGGACCGTAGCGCTCCGAGCCCCACATAATCCCGTCGATGTCGTACGAACGGGTGAAATCCTCGTGCAATCCAACCCAGAAATTATGCGTGTCCGGGTTATTGAAACAGACGGTGTGCGCCGGGCGACCGTAAAGGTCTCTCTCCTGTACTTTCTCGATGTTCGGAATCTTCGGGCTGAAAACATCCTCCGTCCATGTGTAGACCTTGATTCCCCGCTTCCTGGCCGCGGGAATCACCATCTCCAGGATGTCCACGTTGCCGTGATCCGGCGCCTTGAGATTCTTGAGAACGCTGTCTTTGTAATACTGCGGGTGCGGAGTCGCGTAATTCCCGCCGTGAAAATCTTCATCGTAATGCTGCACACCGTGATCGGGAAGCGGATGCCCGGGAAGCATCCGGCTGGCAGTCCCGTTGCCGTAGGTGAACGAGGCGATAAACAAGGTGTTCACGCCGCCCTTCTCCTCAAGAATATCCAGCACCTTCTCTGTGCCTTCATCCAGAAATGAGATGGCGCCGATCTGGATGCCGATCACCGGCACTTCCTTTGCCGGTGGATTGGTGGAGGGCTCGGCCGCGCCAAGCGACTCGGCGAGCCCGCGCCCGCCACCTAATACCGCCATGGTGGATCCCAGGCCAGCTACAAACTGACGACGGTCAAACTCGGTCACGATGACTCTCCTTCCTTAAAAGAGCACGGCGGCCTGGTTTCCCTGGCTGATCAAAACATGAGCCAGCCGGTCCAGGTGAGCCATAGGGTCAGCGGGTAAGCAGACAAACGCTCGAAGGTGCCCACATCCTTCTCGCCCAGAGCCAACAGGGCCAACGCCGTCAATCCCAACAATCCCGCCATCAGCGTAATGACCCCTCGGAAGCGAACCCGTGCTGCTCCGGCGAGCATCGCCACACCCATCAGGATCATCGCCAGATTGCCCGCCAGTAGGTGCGCCAGCGCGGCGACCTGATGCACTTGCGCATTATGATCCTCGGGCACCAGGCCCACCACCAGGACACCCAGGCCGGAAATCACGAACAGTGTCAGCGCAATCCGGTAGCTCGCCTTCGCGGGAAATAAACGACGCATCAGGATAGCGCCTACGGAGATCAGCACCCCTTGCACGATCAACGAACCATTCATGATCCAGTGCCGAGGCGAGGTTGCGGAGCCCAGATCGCTGATCCAATTCCCTGTCATGCTGTACCCGGGCCAGCTCATGCGCGCAATCTGCTCAGCAACGAAGAATTGAAAACAGAGCGCCCACCAACCAGCGCCCAGCCACGGCGGCGTTCGCGGTGAAGATTCCATTCGTTTATTCTTGCATTATGGAATTCAGACGACTCGGTAATTCGGGATTAAAGGTGCCAGTGCTCTGCTTAGGCGCAGCGACATTTGGCGGTGAGGGCGAGTTTTTCAGAGCATGGGGAGCGACGGATGTCGCCGAAGCCACGCGCCTGGTGGACATTTGCCTCGAAGCAGGCGTGAACCTCTTCGACACCGCGGACGTCTACTCGCAGGGCAGATCGGAAGAGATTTTGGGGCAGGCGATTGCCGGCCGTCGTGACAAGGTCCTGCTCTCGACCAAGGCGACCTTCCCTATGGGAGACGGCCCCAACGACCTGGGCTCCAGCCGCCATCACCTGGTACACGCCTGTGAGGCCAGCCTCAAACGCTTGGGAACGGATTACATCGACATTTACCACCTGCACGGATTCGACGGGACCACCCCGGTTGAGGAAACCCTCGATACCCTGAACACCCTGGTGCGCACGGGCAAGATCCGCTACATAGCCTGCTCCAATTTCTCCGGCTGGCATCTCATGAAGTCCCTGGCAGTCTCGGACCGGTACGGTTGGTCACGTTACGTAGGCCACCAGGTCTACTACTCGGTTGTGGGGCGCGACTACGAGCAGGAGTTGATGCCATTAGCCGTCGATCAGGGGGTTGGCGCCATCATTTGGAGTCCTCTCGGCTGGGGACGTTTGACCGGTAAGATTCGCCGCGGTCATCCATTACCGCCGGAGAGCCGTTTGCACAAGACGGCTGCCCAGGGTCCGCAAATCGACGATGAGTATCTCTACAAGGTGGTGGATGCCCTGGATGAGGTCGCGGCCGAGACCGGTAAGCCAGTCCCACAGATTGCGCTGAACTGGCTATTGCAGCGCCCCACGGTGTCGACGGTGATCGTCGGCGCCCGCAACGAAACCCAGCTCCGGCAGAATCTCGCCGCGGCTACTTGGAATTTGACGGCGGCGCAGGTGGCCAAGCTGGATGCCGCGAGCAAGTTGCCCGCGCCTTATCCTTACTGGCATCAGCGGCAATTCCCTGCCCTGAAGTCGTCGATCATTCCTTAGTAAACGTTCAGAGTGTCCAGGATGAATTGGTTTGAGGGATCCCAGGTCTCAGAAGCGAGACCTGGGGCACCCATTGTTCTTCCCACGACGCTCTTGTTCGTCCCGAGGGACCAACAGCGGGTTCCATCCGCCCTTTCCTACTTAGCGTCCAACGTGAAGCTATCCTTCAACTCCACCTTCTTGTCTGCCGCATCGGGATCTACCACGCGATACATCTTCGCGTCCGCATGTTTGCCCTGCAAGGTAATCACCACATAATTGAAATTGGGATAAGTGCGCGCGTGATATAAATCCTGGTCCCCGCGAATGAAGATGGGATAGGGACGAGCCCCGCCTCCGCCGGAGATCACGTGCATAATGCCGTTCATGTCAAAACGCTCGTAGTTGTGGATATGCCCATTGAACACGACAAACTTCGCGTGTGACTTGGCCGCGTACTCCTCCAACTCATGCCGCAGGTTAAGAGTGGTGGGATCAGGGATTCCCAGCATAAACGCCGTCTGCAAATCCGAAACCAGCGGGGCGTGAAACAGGAAGAAAACAAAATCCGCCGACGCAGGAATATGCGCCAGTTGTGCATCCAGCCACAGGCGTTGTGGCCACCCCACCCCTAGAAAGATGCTGCTATCCAGGGTGATGAGATACACGTTTCCCATCTGCACCGAGTAATAGCTGTGCTTTTCCAACTGCGGGATAAGCGGCATAGTAGTTCGCTATCCCTTTCACAGGATCGGGAAGCCCCTCGTGATTCCCGATCGTGGGATAAATCCGCAGGTGCTCCTGCTTCCACGCGGCCGTCTCCTCCTCATACACTTTCCAGTCGGCAGGATCACTCCCGTGAAAGGGCATATCGCCGGTAAGCAGCAGGATGTCGGGTTTCTCTTCGGCAACCTTTTGCGCCAGCCACTTGCGCACGCCGGGTTGGGTATCGGAAGTGTTGCTGGGATCGGTAAACCGCATGTCGCCGTAGACGACAATGCGCAGCGGCCGTCCTACCGGCAGGTCTGTGACCGTAAACGTCGGAGCGCCGTTGTCCGCCGCCCTCGGTCCTTGCGCTAGGCCGCTCTGCGCCAGGGCGAGGATCACCCACAAGAAACAACCCGCCTTGCGCATCCCTACCGGCCTCCGCCGACAAAGTGCACAATCTCCAAACGGTCCCCATCTGCCAGATGGGCATTTGCCCACTCCGCGCGGGGAACAATGTTTCCGTTGTGCTCGACCGCCACCCGGTCCCCTTTAAGACCGAGTTCCGCAATCAAATCCTGCAGATTCGCTTCAGGCCCCAATTGTTGAAAATCACGTGCCTGCCCATTTAAAACGAAATTCATAGAGGGAGACTATCACTCCCTCTGCTTCATCTAAGGAACAGGCGTGCCCATTACCCACCGCTTCATGCGGGTGAAGGCCGGCTGCACTTCCGTCGCGGAGTAATAGATGGACCGGTTCAGCTCTTTAAGCGTCTGGATCGCTTCAATACGCGGATCCGCGTTCCCCAAACGTCCTTTGGGTTGCGCATCCGCGCAATATTCATCCGCCAGGTATTCAATCGCATGACCAAGGATCTCGATCGCACGGCCTTCTTCCGGAGACAACTGACGGCGCACGAAGGGCCGCATTTCCACCGCTGAACTTAATCCCGTGACCAAACCCGCTCGTGAAATCTCCAACAAACTATGCAACATGGTTTCCCCCGTACAGGGGATATCGGTCGAAAGTGAAACACCTTGAGCGGCCTGAAAGAAAAACTCATGAACAGACTGCGGCGCGATGGATGACCGCACCATAACCGCTGCTTGACTCCAGCAAGGCGAAAACTTACAGTCGAATCAGAGCGCGACAAATATGGAAACCCCCGATTACTTTTGGAACTACCTCCCGCTGCTCATGCAAATCCTGGTCGCCGTGGGGTTTGGAGCCGGAATTGTCACTGCTTCCTGGTTCATCGGGCGGCATCGCTACAGCGCGGCCAAGCTCGCCTCCTACGAGTGCGGCATTGTGGCGGAAGGCGACGCCCGCGGACGCTTCTCCGTTCGCTTCTACATGGTCGCCATGCTCTTTATCCTCTTCGACGTGGAAGCCGTCTTCATGCTTCCCTGGGCCGTGGTCTACCGGGATCTGCCCAAACTGGTCGGTTCGCGCATGTTCGGCTTCTGGGAAATGGTCGTTTACCTGGGCTTTGTGGTCGTCGGGCTCTTCTACGTTGCAAAAAAAGGAATATTGGACTGGTCCTCCGATAAGGCGGACCTCTAATGGACACCCCGACAGACAAAGACGCTGTCCTCGCCGCCCACGCCCAGAACCACGCCATCGCCGCCCTGCTCGCGGTCAAGCCTTCGTGCATTACCGACGCCCGTTTCGATCGCAGCGAGTTGACCCTTTGGATCAACCGCGATGACCTTCGCCCGGTCTGCCGTGCGCTCAAGACCGCCGGCTATAACTTCCTGGTCGACGTCACCTGCGTGGACTGGTACCCCAGCGAACCGCGCTTCCAGGTGACCTATCACATCCTTTCCCACAGCCTCAAGGAGCGCCTACGCCTCTGCGTCCTGGTCGATAGCCTCGATACAGAAGTGGAAAGCATCACTCCCGAATGGCCCTCGGCCAACTTCTACGAGCGCGAAGTATGGGATCTGTTCGGAGTACGCTTCGGCGGCCACCCCAACCTGCGCCGCATCATGATGCCCGATCAATGGGAAGGCCATCCCTTACGCAAGGATTACCCGGTGGAGGGCTACCGCTGATGGATGCCGCAGATTACGCCATTGCCCCGCTGATCGAACCGCGCATCGAGGAAGGCAACAAGGACCGCACCATGGTCCTCAACATGGGCCCGCAGCATCCCTCGACCCACGGTGTGCTGCGCCTGGTGCTCGAAATCGACGGCGAAACCGTCCTACGCCTCGTTCCCGACATCGGCTTTCTCCACACCGGCATCGAGAAAACCTGCGAAGCCAAGTTCTACCAGCAAGTGGTTCCGCTGACCGACCGGATCGACTACCTCAGTCCGATGTCGAATAATCTCTGCTATTGCCTGGCGGTCGAGAAGCTTCTCCAGCTGGAAATTCCGCCCCGCGCGCAATTCCTGCGCGTGCTGCTGAACGAGCTCACCCGCATCCAGTCGCACCTGGTATGGCTGGGTACGCATGCCATGGATATCGGGGCGCTGACCCTCTTCCTCTACACCTTCCGCGAACGCGAAGAGATCCTCAAAATCTTCGAGCATGTCAGCGGCCAGCGCATGATGGGCTCTTATTTCCGCATTGGAGGCATCGCCCTCGAACCACCGGTGGACTTCTTTGAGCGGGTCCAGAACCTGGTCAAGATGATGCCGGAAAAGATCGACGAGTACGAGAACCTGCTCAACGGCAACCCCATCTGGGTAAGCCGCCTGAAGGGGGTTGGCTACCTCAGCGCCGCCGATGCCATCGCTCTCGGAGTGACCGGGCCGCCCTTGCGCGCCAGCGGGGTCGATTGGGATCTGCGCCGTGACATGCCGTACTCCGGCTACGAGAAGTTTCAGTTCAAGGTTCCCACCTCGACCGTAGGCGATGTGTGGACCCGCTACACTCTGCGTGTTCAGGAAATGCGCGAGTCAGTCAAAATCTGCCAGCAGGCTCTGGACGGTATGCCCACTGGCCCGCTGAAGGCGGATGCGCCCAAAATAGTGCTTCCGGACCGGGAAAAAATGAAGACCCAGATGGAATCCCTCATTCATCACTTTAAGATTGTGACCGAGGGATTTGCCGTGCCGGCCGGCCAGGTCTACCAGGCCATCGAATCCCCGCGCGGCGAAATGGGCTATTTCGTGGTCAGCGACGGCACCGCCAAGCCGTACCGCGTGCACATGCGCAACCCCACCTTCGCTTCCCTGCAGGCTCTCGAAACCATGTGCGTCGGCCGTCTTTTAGCCGATGTTGTCGCAGTCATCGGGTCGATCGATATCGTGCTTGGGGAGATCGACCGATGAGCAGCGAGGGCGTCGACTGCGGGGTTCAGGTCCGCCAGCATATCTGGGAGTCCCTGGTGAGCATGGTGCGGGTCTATGCGCACGCGGCCAGCCTCAACGCGGGCGACGAATACCTGGTGACCAATACTTCGGACGAAGCATCCGTCAAGCATCGGGACTCGACATTGAACTTGCGGTTTAACCCGGAAACCGGCGAAGGCTGCTGGCGCGTGCTCCAGCCGGAACGGGAAGAGTTTGGTGAGTTCCGTATCGAAGCGGACGGCACGCTGAATTTCCCGGCGGGTTCGAAACCACTCGACGCGGCGGCGATCGAATGGATAGAACACCTGGCCCACGTCACATCGACCTCTATTTCTTAAGATCAAATCATGAGCACAGAGATCAAGACCATCTTCAGTCCCGCCCTGGCAGCGCGCTTCGATCGCATGGTGACAATCTACCCCCTGCGCCGGTCCGCGCTCGTTCCCATGCTGCTTTATGCCCAGGACGAGATCGGATATCTCTCTGATCCTCTGATCAGCGAGGTGGCAACCCGCATCGGGATCACCGAGCTCGACGTGCGCAACGTCATCAGCTACTACTCCCTGCTGCACACCAAACCGTTAGGCAAGTATCATGTACAGGTATGCACCAACATCAGTTGCATGGTGCGCGGGGGCAATGAGCTCCTGGCCCACTGCAAACAGAAGCTGGGTATCGGCAACAAGGAAGTCACGCCCGACAAGCTTTTCTCTCTGGAAGAAGTAGAGTGCATCGGCGCCTGCAGTTGGGCTCCCGCGGTACAGGTGAACTATGACTTCCACGAAAATCTAACCCCGGACTCGATAGACAAGATTCTGGCTGACTATCGGTCCCGGAGCGAACTGCCGATCTAGCACGCGGAGAACCCCCAATGGCCTACCTCGTCTCCCATCCTGATGAAGTCAAGGTGATCTCGTACCGCTTCGGCAAGGGTGCCACGGACATCGATAAGTACCTCGAGCTGGATGGATACAAGTCTGCACGCAAAGCCATCGAGCTGGGCGCAGACGGCATCATCGCCGAGATGAAAGCGTCCAACCTCCGCGGCCGCGGAGGCGCGGGTTTCCCCACGGGTATGAAGTGGTCCTTCGTGCCCAAGCAAGCCGCGAAACCGAAATACGTTCTGGTCAACGGAGATGAAAGCGAGCCCGGCACCTGCAAGGACCGCCTGATCTTCGAGCACGACCCCCACTCGGTGATCGAGGGAGTGATCATCGCCGGCCTGGCCATCGGTTCCAAAATGGGCTTCATCTACTTGCGCGGCGAGTATCGCTACCTGCTCAAGATCATGGAGAAGGCCATCGATGATGCGTACGCCAAGGGCTTCCTGGGCAAGAACATCTTCGGCAGCAACGTGGACTTCGACATCGTCTCCCACACCGGGGCCGGCGCTTATGAAGTGGGCGAAGAGTCTGCCCTGATGGAATCTCTGGAAGGCAAGCGCGGCATTCCCCGCATCCGTCCTCCCTTCCCCGCGGTCGTGGGGCTCTACGGCGGCCCGACCATCATTAATAACGCGGAAACACTGGCCACCGTGCCCCACATCTTCCGCATCGGTGCTCCGGAGTACGCCAAAATCGGCACCGAACGCAACGGCGGGACGCGGCTGTTCTGTTTGAGCGGCAATGTCGCCAAGCCCGGAGTCTATGAACTCCCCATGGGCTACAACCTCAAGAAGATGATTTATGAAGTAGGCGGTGGCATCGCCAACGGCAGGTCGCTCAAAGCGGTCGTTCCTGGCGGATCCTCTACCCCGGTCCTCCGGCCCAACGAAATTGATATCGGCATGGATTTCGACCAGGTAGGCAAAGCCGGCAGCATGCTCGGTTCCGGCGGAGTGGTGGTTCTGGATGACACCGTCTGCATGGTGGAATTCGCTCTGCGCACCATGAAGTTCTACCAGCACGAAAGCTGCGGCTGGTGTATTCCCTGCCGTGAAGGCACAGACTGGCTCAAGAAGACCCTCACCCGTTTCCACGCCGGAGCCGGCGTAGCCAAAGACATCGACAACATTCGTTACCTGGCGCAAAACATGCTGGGCCGAACCTTCTGTCCCCTGGGCGATGCGGCAGCCATGCCCACCATCGCTTTCGTGGACAAGTTCCGCAACGAATTCGAAGACCACCTCAACGGCAAACCTTGCCCCTACGCCAACCTCCACCATGAGGTCCTGGCCAATGCATAGGGCACGCTACGTCCGAGACGCCGGGTGCCCCATGCAAGCCCGCTTTTGGCTTAAGTGGGCGACCACGAATCTCGACCCGCGACCCTCGACGGAAAGGACAATAAACCATGGCTGACGTAACCTTCACCGTCGATGGAAGAAAACTGACCGCCCCTGCAGGCACACTCCTGATCGAAGCCTGCCGCGAAGCCAGCATCCCCATCCCGCAGTTCTGCTATTACCCGGGTCTCTCCCTGCAGGCAGCCTGCCGCATGTGCCTGGTTCGCCTGGAAAAAGTCCCCAAGCTGCAAACCGCCTGCACCACCCCGGTAGCCGAAGGCATGGTCGTCACCACGGAGAGCGACGAGATCATCCAGGCCCGCAAGGCCACGGTCGAACTCCTCCTGGGCAACCACCCCCTCGACTGCCCGGTATGCGATGCCGGCGGCGAGTGCGAACTCCAGGACATGACGTTTAAATACGGGGCGCCCGAGTCGCTCTACGTAGAAGCGAAACAGCACCGCGAAGAACAGCAATGGTCCCCGGTCGTCTTCTTCGATCGCCCGCGCTGCATCCTCTGCTACCGCTGCGTGCGTATGTGCGGAGAAGGCATGGACGTGTGGGCTCTGGGAGTGCAGAACCGAGGCGTCACCAGCACCATCGCTCCCAACGGAGGCGACCACCTCGACTGCGAAGAATGCGGCATGTGCATTGACGCCTGCCCGGTCGGCGCGCTCACCTCGGGCAGTTACCGTTACAAAACCCGCCCCTGGGAAATGAATCACGTCTCCACGGTGTGCACGCACTGCGCTGACGGATGCAAAACCACCCTCGGCGTGCGCAGCGTCGACAGCGGCTCCGAGATTATTCGCGGCGACAACCGCGACAAGAGCGGGATGAACGGCGACTTCCTGTGCGTGAAGGGCCGCTACGCTTTTGATTTTGCCAACCATCCCGATCGCTTAACCAAACCCCTGGTGCGCCAGCCCAACGGCAAGTTCGCGGAGGTTAGCTGGGAGCAGGCCCTGGACCTTGCCGGCCGCAACCTGCGCGAAATCCGCGATAGCAAGGGCGGCAAAGCCATCGGCGTGATCGGCTCCAACCGCACCACCAACGAAGAAAACTACCTGCTGCAGAAATTTGCCCGCACGGTGATCGGCACCAACAACATCGATCATCACCGCACCGCCGATTACACCGCCTTTGCCCGTGCCCTCTCCGGCCACCAGGACCGCGCCGCTTCTCTGCGCGAAACCATCACGGCGCCGGCCATACTGCTTCTGGGCAATGACCCCACCGAGCAGCACCCTTTGTTGGCCTGGAATCTGCGCACCAACCTGCGCCACCACAATGGCCGTATCTACCTGGTGAACCACGCCGGGATCAAGCTCGAACGGCAGGCGCACCAATCGCTCATTATTCCCCAGGACGGTTACGCCAACGCGGTCCGTTTCCTGGCCGGCGAAGAGCAAACCTTCCCCGGCATGCAATCGACCGATGAAGCAACGAAGTTCCGCGAAGCCATACTCGCCGAGCCCAGCCTTCTCATCATCTTTGGTTCCGAATATCGCGGCCGGGACATAGATGCCCTGGTGAACTTCGGCCTGAAGCTGCCGCAAGCGCGCTTCGCCTGCCTGGGTGACTACGTCAACTCCCGCGGAGCCGCGGATATGGGCATGCTTCCCGGCTTTCTGCCGGGTTACGTCCCGGTCACTCAACCCGGAGCTTTCGCGGAGGAATACGGCGCTGCCCTGGGCCAAACACCCGGCCTCGACCTGGTGGAGATGTTTGACGCCGCCGAGCGCGGGGACCTGGCGGCGCTGTATATCGTAGGCACCAATCCCATCGCCCGTTACGGCATCGAACCGGCCACGCTCAAGAATACTTTCGTCGTCGTGCAGGATATGTTCCTGACCGAGACCGCGCAATTAGCCGATGTGGTCTTGCCCGCGACCAATCTTTATGAAAAGTCCGGAACCGTGACCAACACCTACGGCGACCAACAATTGGTCAAGAAGGCGGCCGACCGCGCCGGTGTGCGCACCGACTTCGAGTTGATGGTGCGCCTCGCCGACACCATGGGCGCTGACGCCAAAAAGCTCGTACCCTTTGGCCGCGGTGTAAGAGCCGACATGGGCCAAACCCGCGGAGCCCAGTCCGGAGAAGCCGACCGTCACAGCGTCTGGTTGGCGGCACAAAACCTCGAGCCCAAACTTAGCCCCTTCGATCCTTTCGCCATTCTCGACGAGATCCAGCGCCTGGTGCCCGGCTACCAGGTCTCACGCATGGAACTGCTGGCCGGTAACGATGTACATGTGCAATCATCGCTGGTGCAAATCGAAACCGGACCTGAGCGTCACGCCCTCATTCTTCCGGCACAAGACACCCTATTCACCTCTGGCTCCCTGACCCGTTACAGCACCACGCTGCAATCTGTCCTGGAGTCGCACGCCACCAAACCAACTGAAACCGCAGCAGACTGAGGCAAGGGTTCCCATTTGGAGACAAGCATCGTAGAGTGCAGCTTCCACGAAGATTCATAGGAGTGACGAAGTTAAACGAAGGCACGGGTTTAGCCGTGCCATAAATTAAACGTCGCCAGACGGCTTTAGCCGCTGAGGTACGCTTTTAACGCAGTCTCTTGGCCCCGCTAAGGGGCCAGAAAGCGAAAGACACCGTGAGCTTCCTCATCTTTTTCCTGCTGAGTTGTTTAAAGATCGCCGTAGTCCTGGCCATCTTCCTCGGCGCCGTAGCCTACACCGTGCTGCTGGAGCGCAAAGTAGTCGGCCGCATTCAAAACCGCTGGGGACCCACCCGCGTCGGCCCCTTCGGATTGATGCAGCCCATGGCGGACGGCCTGAAGCTCTTTCTCAAAGAAGATCTGCTCCCCACCAATGTAGACCGGCCACTGTACATCATGGCCCCCATGATCGCGCTCGCCTGCGCCTTGATCTCTATTTCCGTTATTCCCTTCGGCGCCCATATCACCTGGCACGGCGTAGACATGTTTGAGATCGCCAACGTGAACATCGGCCTGCTGGTCATCCTCGGCGTCACCTCGGTGGGTGTTTATGGAATCGCGTTAGCGGGCTGGTCTTCCAATAACAAATATTCTCTGCTCGGAGCGCTGCGTGCCAGTGCCCAGGTCATCAGCTACGAGCTAGCCCTGGGCCTTTCGCTGGTGGGCGTAGTCTTGCGCGCCGGCTCGCTGAACCTACGCACCATCGTGGATAGCCAATCCGCCCACGGCCTGTTCTCCTGGAACGTATTTGGAGGCTTTCAATTCGTCGCCTTCTTTATCTATCTGACGGCGGCCTACGCCGAAACTAACCGGGCCCCCTTTGATTTGCCCGAAGCGGAAACCGAGCTGACGGCCGGCTATCACACGGAATACAGCTCCATGAAATTTGCCATGTTCTTTATGGCCGAATACGCCAACATGATCACCGTGAGCTGCGTCGCCACCCTGCTCTTTTTTGGTGGATGGACCAGCCCCTTCGGCAACCTGATCCCCGCATTTGGAGGCGCTTTTATTCAGGCCATCCTGCCGGTCTTCTGGTTCGTCTTCAAAGTATTTTGTTTCCTCTTTCTCTACATCTGGGTGCGCGGCACGCTGCCGCGGCTCCGCTACGACCAACTTATGGGCTTCAGCTGGAAGTTCCTCATGCCCCTGGCCATCGCCAACATCCTGGCCACCAGCCTATGGCTCGCCAACCGAACGATCTGAAGGGAACGAAAAGCATGCCTCAGGGCCTGAAGGCCAAGACGATACGCGGGCTTTACTGTACGGGCTAAAGCCCGTACCTACCCACCGTCCTCGGAATGGAGGAAATGCATAGGAAACAACCGAAGGGTGCCCCAGGTCTCGCATTTGAGACCTGGGTCCGTGTAAATGATCCCAGATAGAAACACAATTGCAGTTTCGACGAAATAACGAAACCCGAATCAACCTGTTCTACAATCAGCATCGGGCCTGATATAGGAGAATTGCTCTAGCATGTATCTGGTTCTATTCATCTTTTTCGGCGGCCTCTGCGTAGCGGGAGCACTCAACCTCCTCCTGCAGCGCCACCCTATCAACAGCGCTCTCTCCCTGATCGTGGTGATGAGCTCGCTGGCCGTTCTCTATCTTCTGCTGGGAGCAGAATTCTTAGCCGCCGCCCAGGTCATCGTCTACTCCGGCGCCATCATGGTTCTCTTCACCTTTGTCATCATGCTGCTCAACGCCGGCAAAGAAGAACGAACCCATGGCAGTTACGCGGCTTACATCGTCGGCATACCGGGAGTCGCCATACTCGTCAGCCTCCTGGCCTTCATTTTTCTCTCCGCGCGCACCCACCTGGCGCAGGCCCGCCTGGGAGACTATGTGGTCTCCACCACTGATCTCAGCAAAGTCCTCTTCCGCGACCTGCTGCTTCCCTTCGAAGTGACCTCGGTCCTGATTCTCATTGCCATCCTGGGCGCTGTTGCGCTGGCCAGCAAGGAGCACTGACATGGTCGTTCCCATTGCCTACTACCTGGTCCTCAGCGCCATCCTCTTCTCCATTGGCGTGGCTGCCTTTCTTATCAAGCGCAACATCATTACCGTCTTCATGTCGATTGAGCTGATGTTGAACGCCGTCAACCTGACCTTTGTCGCCTTCGCTTATCAATGGCACCGGGTCCAGGGACAAATATTCGTCTTCTTCGTGATGGTCGTCGCCGCCGCGGAAGCTGCCGTCGGCCTGGCCATCATCATCGCCATCTTCCGTTCGAGGAGCACTCTCAACGTGGATCAAGTCAACCTGATGAAACTATGAACGACACCGTCTCCCTCCATCTATGGTTGATCCCGCTGCTGCCATTCATTGGCTTCCTGCTGAATGGGTTGCTGGGCCGTCGCTTTCCTAATGTGGTGGTGACCACCATCGCGCTGCTGTTTACCGCGGCGCCCCTGCTGATGGTGACCAACATCGCCTTGCACTTCAGCAGCCTCACGACTCCCTACATTGAGCGCTTACCCTTTCCCTGGATGGCGACCTCCGCCTTCCGTGCCGACTTCGCTTTCCTGCTCGACCCCCTGACCCTGGTGATGCTCCTCATCGTCACCGGCGTCGGCTTCCTCATTCACATCTATTCCGTCGGCTACATGGCGCATGAAGAAGGTTATTGGCGCTACTTCGCCTATTTGAACCTTTTCATGTTCTTCATGCTGACGCTGGTGCTGGCGGAAAATTTCCTACTGATGTTCGTCGGTTGGGAAGGCGTCGGTCTGGCCTCTTATCTACTAATCGGCTTCTATTACCAACGCGAGTCTGCCGTGGAAGCCGGCAAGAAAGCCTTCGTCCTCAACCGCATTGGCGACTTCGGCTTCCTGCTCGCCATGTTTTTGCTGATCGCCCATTTCGGTTCGCTCAGTTACGGTACGGTCTTCTCCGCCATCACCCAACATCCTGAGCTGCAGGGCGGCTTTCTCACCGCGATCGCATTGTTATTGGTACTCGGCGCAACCGGTAAGTCCGCGCAGATCCCGCTTTATGTCTGGCTGCCTGACGCCATGGAAGGCCCGACTCCGGTCTCCGCCTTGATCCACGCCGCCACCATGGTCACGGCCGGCGTCTACATGGTCACCCGCACCCACGTGCTGTTCGACCGGTCGCCCTTCGCGCTTGGCGTAATTGCCATCATCGGTGGCGCCACGGCCTTGTTCGCGGCCACCGTCGGCATGGTGCAAACGGATATCAAGCGCGTCCTCGCGTACTCCACCATTTCGCAGCTGGGCTACATGTTCCTCGCCTGCGGCGCCGCCGCTTATTCCGCGGCCATCTTCCACCTCGTCACCCACGCCTTCTTTAAGGCTCTGCTCTTCCTCGCTGCAGGTTCCGTCATCCACGCGCTCGGGGGGCAACAGGACATGCGCGTCATGGGTGGCCTGCGCAAGACCATACCCATTACTTTCTGGACCATGAGCGCCGGAGTCTTCGCCATCTCCGGACTTCCGCCCTTCTCCGGCTTCTTCAGCAAAGACGCCATCCTCTACCAGGCGTTTCTTTCGCCGACCGCCGGTCCCATCCTATGGTTCGTCGGTCTGCTGACTGCGGGGCTCACGGCGTTCTATATGTTCCGCCTCTGGTACCTGACCTTCTTTGGCGAAAGCCGCTCGCACGATGCGCACCCTCACGAGAGCCCCTGGTCGATGCTTGTCCCGCTCGTTCTTCTCGCCCTCCTTGCGCTCGGCGGCGGATGGATCGGCATTCCCCAGGCACTCGGCGGCGGCGATCAGTTCGCTCACTTCCTCGAACCTGTAGTAAGCTCAGCGTCCAGTTCGGAGCAAGTCCGCGTCACGGTGGACGACCAGGGCGTTCGTCGTGCCACTGCTATCTCTACCCCGGAGCCCGCGCGCCGGGTCGGCATCGAGAGTCAGGAACGCACTTTCAGCATCCTCTCCGTGGTGGTCGCCTTGATTGGTTGGTTCTTCGCCGATCTCTTCTACCGTCGCAAGCCCGGCATGGCCGACAAACTGGTGGAGCGTCTCCGTGCCGTCTACGCGCTGCTGGTCAACAAATACTGGATCGACCAGGTTTACAACGCCCTGATCGTGACCCCGCTGCTCGTCTTCAGCCGTTATCTTCTATGGGGCGCAGTGGATCGCGGAGTCATCAATGGTGGTGTCGGCGCGGCAGCAGGCGGTGTCCGCGGCCTCGGCGCCCTGGTCCAACGCGTGCAATCCGGAAACATTCGTTCCTATGCGGGATGGCTGGCAATCGGCGCAGGCGCGCTCCTCCTGATTACTTATTTCGGTTTTTCCATGCACCTCTAGAGGCCCCAGGAAACGAAACTGTGCTGAACGAATCCATACTGACGATCACCACCTTTGTACCGGCTGCGGGAGCCGTAGTTGTGGCTCTGCTTCCGCGACAGGGCCGCATCATCCAATGGTTCACCCTGGCCGTGGCCCTTGTCACCTTCGGCCTCACCCTCCACCTGCCCATCAACTATGTCTATGGCCAACCGGGGTTCCAATTTGAAGTCGATCGAGCGTGGATTCCCAACCCCGCCATTCGCTACCACCTCGGCGTCGATGGCATTTCCATGTGGCTGGTCGTATTAACCGGCTTCCTTGCTCCTTTGGGCGTGCTCGCTTCCTGGAACAAAATCAACTTTCGTACCAAGGAGTTCTACTTCTTCTTCCTGCTGCAGCAGACCGCGATGATCGGCGTCTTTGTTTCGCTCGACATGTTCCTTTATTACGCCTTCTGGGAGATGACCCTGGTGCCGATGGCCATTCTCATCTCGATGTTTGGCCGTGACCGCGGGACCGAGGCAGCAATCAAGTTCTTCGTTTACACGTTTCTTCCCTCGGCGCTCCTGTTGGTAGCGATCGTTTGGCTCTATGCCAAGACGGGGACCTTCGACTTCGTCCGGCTGCAATCCATCCTCGCGCAAAACTCCGCAGCCTTCCCGCCGCAGGCGCTGTTCTGGGCCTCGCTTGCCTTTCTCCTCGCGTTTTCCGTCAAGGTCCCGGTCTTTCCCCTACATGGCTGGCTGGGTGACGTGTTCAGCGAAGCCCCCACTGCAATGGCGATGGTGGTAGCGGGCAAGCTCGGCCTCTACTCCATCCTGCGCTTCAACCTCGGCCTCTTCCCCGCGCAGGCCCGGCAGGTTGCGCCGTGGATGGTGGCCCTGGCAGTGATCGGCATTCTTTACGGAGCGCTGGTAGCCCTGGTGCAGAAGGATATGAAGCGCCTGGCTGCCTTCTCCACCGTCAGCTCCCTCAGCTTCTGCATTCTCGGCATCTTCTGCTTCTCGGTGTCGGGCCTCGACGGCGCGATCTACCAGATCCTCAACGAAGGCATCTCCGTGGGCGCGCTCCTGCTGCTGGTCGGCTTTATGTACGAACGCTACGGAACCTACGAAATTGCCTCCTACGGCGGGCTGGCCAAACGCATGCCCAATCTGGCCACCCTTTTCGTGATCACTTCGCTCTCCCTGGTCGGCTTGCCGCTCCTGAACGGCTTCGTGGGTGAGTTTCTCATCCTCAGTGGCAGTTTCCCCGGTCATGTAGCCTGGGTTTCCGCAGCCACGGCCGGCGTGATCCTCAGTGCCGCCTACATGCTGTGGATGATCCAGCGTGTCTTTTACGGTACCGAATCAGGCATGGTTACAGATGTATCTGCCCCCGACATGAACTTCCGCGAGCATGCCGCCGTTTGGCCCATCGCCGTTCTGATGTTGCTGATGGGGGTCGCCTCCCCCATCTGGATGCGCGCCATCGACGGCGCGGCTGTGAAGTTAGCCTCGCCCTCAGTCCTGGTGCACATGGCGGTGAAGCAGTGAACCAAGTGCCGCAAGCGTATCGCATTCTGCCGGAGATACTCCTCACCGTAACCGGCATTCTCGCCATGCTCATCGAAGCCATGATGCCCCCGGGGATGACTCGTAAACCCATCGGCTTCCTGTCGCTGGCGGGCGTCATCGCCGCTTTGATTGCCAGCGTGTGGCAACTGGGCCTGCCCGCCGGAACCGCGTTCTTCGGCACGGTGCAAACCGATGCCTTCAGCGTGTTCTTCCATGTCCTGATCTGCTGCGTAGTGTTGGTCGCTCTCCTGATCGCCTTCGATATATTCGACGGCAGCAAGGAACGTCCGGCTGAGTATTACTCGCTTGTCTTATTCGGCGCCACCGGCATGTGCCTGATGACCAGCTCGACCGAGTTGCTCCTGGTCTTTATCAGCCTCGAAATCTCTTCCATCGCGACTTACATCCTCGCCGCTATTCGCAAGCGCGCTGGAAAAAGTCCCGAAGCCGGTCTCAAGTATTTCTTGTTGGGCTCCTTTGCCACCGCCTTTTTTCTCTACGGCATCGCGCTCACTTTTGGCGCAACCGGAACCACCGATATCTCGCAGGTGGCCGCAGCTCTGCCCCACAGTCCCGTCCCCGGCTTCGCCACTCTGGCCGTGGCCATGATTTTGATCGGCCTCGGCTTTAAAGTCTCAGCCGCGCCCTTCCAGGTGTGGACGCCCGACGTTTACGAGGGCGCTCCTTCGCCGGTCGTAGCCTTGATGTCCACTGGACCCAAGATCGCCGCCTTCGCCGTGCTCCTGCGTATTTTGTATGGCGCCTATCCGGCGCTGCAGGCCCACTGGCTGCTGCTGGTGTGGATCATGGCCGCGCTCTCTATGACCGTCGGAAATCTGGGTGCTCTGCGCCAGCACAGCGTCAAGCGCATGCTCGCCTATTCCTCGATCGCGCACGCCGGCTACACCCTGGTCGCCTTCACTGCTCTTTCCGGCGAGGGAATCGCTGCCGCCATGTTCTACACCGCGACCTATGCCGCCATGAACGTGGGCGCCTTTGCCGTCGCCAGCCACGCCGGCGGTTACGACGACCGGCTGGTCTCCATCGCCGACTATCGTGGTCTCGCCTACCGCTCTCCTCTCCTGGGCGGAGCGTTGGCTTTCTTTCTGCTATCGCTCATCGGCATTCCCTTCACCGGCGGCTTCTTCGGCAAATTCTATGTCTTCACCGCGGCCCTGCACTCCGGTGAAGTGTGGCTTGCGGTGATTGGCTTGGTGAACAGTGGCGTCGCCGCTTACTACTATCTGCGCCTGCTCATGTCGATCTACGGAAAGCCCACCGACGACGCGCCCGTGCAATTGATTCCGCGCCTGAAAGGTTCGCTGACCCTGGCTCTCTTCCTCACCGTCTCCGCTACTCTCATCCTCGGCATTTTCCCCGGCAGGATTCTCGCCATGGCGCGAGCCGGAGCCGCCACCTTCACCGGAGCCAGCGAAAACACACGCTGACCGGGCGCAGTACCGTGTATATCTACGGTATGCTCCGCATTTTTTGCCCGTGGTCTGTCTGGTGCTGTGGTCTGCCCAAGCGGCGCATGCAGCGGAGATCATTCGTCCTAAGGTTCTCGTCATCGCCACTTATGAAACCGGCAAGGATCGAGGCGATGTTCCGGGCGAACTTCAATACTGGGTAGAGCGGCAAAAGCTCGACACCGCGGTCGCGGTCCCAGGCCTCGAACATGCGCTACTGACCAATGGAACCGGGCTCTACGCGATGGTGAGCGGCACCACTTCGCGCTGTGCGGTGCAGATGATGGCCCTGGCCATGAATCCCAACGTCGATCTCAGTCACACCTACATTCTGCTCAGCGGAATCGGAGGCGCAAATCCCGCCACGGTCACCGTAGGCAGCGCCGTCTGGGTGCGCCAGGTGATTGATGGTGACCCAGCCTTTGAAATCGACAGCCGGGAAATCCCCGCCGCTTGGCCGTACGGAACCATCGCACTGGGGGCAACCGAGCCCGGGAAGGTACCCGCAAACGTCGACCACGCACCTGTTGCCGGGGTTTCTGAAAACAGTTCCGGGGGCGTAGGGAAAATCGTCTACGATCTGAATCCCACCTTGGTGGACTGGGCCTATGGATTGACCAAACAAACTCCGCTCGCCGATTCTCCTGGGCTTAAAACCAGCCGAGCCCGCTTCACCAGGAATCCCATCGCAATGCAGCCACCCAAAGTGATCGAAGGCGACAGTCTTGGAGCGGACCACTTCTGGCATGGAGCCATTTTGAACCGCTGGGCCGAAGACTGGGTACGCCTCTACACCAGAGGCAAAGGATCGTTAGAAATCGCAGACTGTGAAGACCAGGGTATCGTTCTGGCGATAGAAAAACTAAGCCAACTAAGAAGAGCGAATCGCGATCGCCTCTTAATCCTGAGAACCGCCAGCAACTTCACGGTACCGCCGCCCGGGACCTCCCCGGTAAAGAGCCTCTTCGAAAACCTGGCCAGTTCCCCCGGCTATCTCCCCTCGCTGGAAGCAAATTATCAAGTAGGCAGCATAGTCACCACCGAACTGCTCAAACGTTGGAATCAGTACGAGAACAAAATCCCATAAGAGTCCCGAAGGGACGGCTGAACTTAGCCCAGGACGCAGTCCTGGGTTTGCACGCGTTCTCGAAGAGTCCCGTAGGGACGACTGAAATAATTCCACACATCCTCATGGTCAATGTGTGAACCTCATAGCAGATCCCGATAGGATCAGCACGGGCGCAGCCCAACAACCGCTTTCGCTGGAAGCGAACACAACCAACGGAGAAGGATTGCACCGCCGCCAATTCGTCCAACTCACGACCCTCGCCACCGCTGCCGCTCTTACCGGTTGCCACCGCCGCCAGCGCCGGCGACCTCACCATGGCGCTGGGCTGGGTGCCCGACGTAGAATACGCCGACTTGTGGGTAGCGCTCGACCGCGGGTACATCGACCAACGAAGGCCTCCATTTCAAATATCTGCCGGGAGGACCCAACGCTCCCCAACCCGTCCTCGAAATTTCCGCCCGCGAAGCTGACTTCGGAGACTCCGACTGGCTTCCCTTCTGCGATGCCATCACCCAGGGAAATGATTTCGTCATCCTGGCCTCTCTCTTCCCTATCACCCCGATCGGACTCCTCTCTCTCCCCTCGAACCCCATACACACCCCAGCAGACTTATCCCACAAACGCTTCCTCGTCCAGGGCCCCAACGAACGAGCCATTCTGCAAGCCCTCTTCCGCATCAATGATCTCCCCGAGACCTACACCATGGTCCCCGTAGGCTTCTCACCCGAGCCTTTGCTGCAGCACGCAGGCGACGCGTATTTCTGTTTCGTCACCAATCAACCACAAACCCTGGAGACGAATGGGCCTGCGCGCAGGGACGGATTTCTATGTAACCCGCCTCTACGATCTGGGCTACCGCGTCTCGACCTCGCTGCTCACCATTGAACGCAAGACCCTCAAGAACCGCCGCGCCGAACTGGTCCGCTTTCTTACCGCGCTCCTGCGAGGACATTTCGTCAACGCCGCCGACCCGGCCTATGGAGCCCGCCTCGCTGTCGATCGCTACGGAGCCGACCTCGGCCTCGATCTCCAACAACAAACGGCACTGAATCGATTACAAATACCCCTGGAAACCGAGCCCGGATCAAAGATCCCTTTCTGGTTCAGTGAAGAAGCCTTTGCCGGCCCTATGTACGCGGCTGCCCGGGTGACCGGCCGGCCCAAACTCCCTCCGCCAGAAACCCTGCGCGACCTGAGCCTGCTCGAAGAAGCCTACCAGGCAACAAGAAAGTACACATCATGAACCCACAAGCCGATCTCCTCATCACCGGCTGTTACGTTGTCTGCTTTGACAAAGCGGAAACCATCATTGAAGACGGCGCCATTGCCATCACCGGCAACACCATCACCTGGCTGGGAAAATCCGCCGAAGCCCCCGCCGCAAAAGAAACCCTGCAAGCCCGGGACACCATCGCCATGCCCGGCCTGATCGATTGCCACGTGCACACCGCGCAGCAATTTCTTCATGGCAAGATACAGGCCATCCAGCGCCGCGGCGAACTGCGCAATCCCATGTGGAAGCGTTATCTCGTCCCCTTCGAAAGTGGACTTGGGGAGGACGATGTCTATGCCAGCGGCCTGGCCGCCTACTCCGCGATGATCCGCTGCGGCACCACCTGCTTCCTCGAAGCCGGAGGACCCTTCGCCGACCAGATGGGACGTGCTGCGGATGAAATCGGCATTCGCGGCCGCATAGCGTTCTCGACCATGGACACCGAAGAAGACCTGCCGTCTAACATGCGCTGCTCCACCGCCGAAGCGCTGCGCCGGTCGGAAGAATTAGTATTGCGCTGGAAAGACCATCCCCGCGTCAATGCCTGGCTTGCCCTGCGCCAGATCATGGTCAACACGGATGCCTTACGCCAGGGCATGCGCGAGCTCTCCCACGCTCTCGCCACCCCCATCCACACGCACCTGGCCGAAGGAACCTATGAAGTGGACTACGCCATCGCCCGCTGGGGTAAGCGACCCGCCGAATATCTCGAGCAGACGAAATGTCTCGATGACTACGTCCACGCCGCTCACTCCGTTCTGCTCAGCAACCACGAAGTCGATCTCTATTCGCAACGGAATGTCTCCGCTTGCCATTGCGCGCTGAACAACTACCGCATGGGCTCCCCTCGCGTTTTGGAAATGATGCAACGCGGCATTCGCCTCGGCTTCGGCTCCGACGGGGCTGCCACCCGCGCAAGCTTGGATCTCTTCCAGGTCCTGCACGGAACCGTCCTCGGACAACAGGCCGTCTCCGGCACGCCTCACCACGTCGACATACCGGTCACGCACGAACAGATCCTGCATCAGGCATTGCGCGGAGGAGCCGCTGCCGCCCGTCTTTCCGACGCCATCGGCTCGCTGGAAACCGGGAAGCTGGCCGACATCGTGCTGGTAGGCACGACTGACCCGGACCAATTCCCTGTCGTCGACCCCATGATCACCCTGGCCGAGAGCACCGTCGGACGCGATGTGCGGACCGTCATCATCGACGGCCGCGTCGTACTCCGCGACGGCGAGTTCACCACCGTAGATCTCGCGCCCATGCGCGAACATCTGCGCCACCAATACCAGCGAATCATGACCCGCTACGACGAGGTCATCGGCTAGCCATGGCGACACTTGCCTTACGCGACGTGACACGGTCCTGGGTTCGCCGGACAAGCTCGCGCGGCAGGCAGTCCTTCGTGGCCCTCGGCCCCATCGACATGCAGGTGCCCGACGGCCAATTTGTAGCTGTCATTGGTCCCTCCGGATGCGGCAAAAGCACCGTCCTGCATCTGCTGGCCGGCCTCGACGAGCCGAGCACCGGCGTAGTCCAGATCAACGGCCAGCCGCCCCGCGCACTGCAGGCGCAGCATGCCCTGGGCATAGCCTTCCAGGAGCATGCCCTGCTGCCCTGGCGAACCGTGGAAGGCAATCTCCGTCTCCCCTTTGAAGTCGCCGGCCAGCCTCCCTCGAAGCAACGCATCAACGAGCTGATCGCCCTCGTTGGCCTGACAGGCTTTGAGCACGCCCGTCCCGCGGAGCTCTCCGGCGGCATGCGCCAGCGCGTCGCCATTGCCCGCGCCCTGGCCCTGAGGCCCAAACTACTCCTTCTCGACGAGCCCTTCGGAGCCCTGGACGCCGTCACTCGCCGCAGGATGAACTTCGAACTGGAGCGCATCTGGCTCGAGAGCCGCCCCACGACCGTGATGGTGACACATAGCGTGGAAGAAGCAGTGCTCCTGGCCGACCGCGTGCTTGTGCTGACGGAACGCCCAGGCCGAGTGCGTATCGACACCCCGGTCACCTTCGCAAGACCCAGGCCGAGTGCGCTCATGCGCACACCGGAGTTCCACCGCCTGGCCGACGAACTCACCGCCAACCTGGAACCCGCATGAAGCTACGAAGCCTCCTCTACGCGTTGCTCGGCTGCCTGCTCTTGCTAGGGGCATGGGAACTCCTCGGGCGCAGCGGAGCCTTAGGCAACACTCTGCCCTCGTTCAGCCAAGTGTTGCGCGTCTACGGCGACGCCCCGAAGCGCGCCTTACTCCTACGCTCCGCCGCCGCGACGCTGGGTTCAGCGGCCATAGGCTACGCCGTGGGAGCGTGCGCCGGCGCAGCCGTTGCGGTGCTTGCTCACCTGGCACCTATGCTGCGCGGAGGTTTAGACCGTATGGCCGTACTGGTGAACGCCCTCCCCGTGATCGCTCTGGGACCGATCCTGATCATCACCGCCGGCCGTGAAGATACCCCGGCAGCGCTGGCCGCCGTGCCCGTCTTCTTCCTGCTCTACATCTCGACTGGACTGGGCCTGCGCGCCACCAATCACAGGCTGGACCTGGTGTTCACTACGCTCGGAGCGACTCGTTGGCAACGGCTGGTGAAACTGGAGACGGTCGCCGCCCTGCCGTCGATCCTGAATGGTATGAAGATCGCCGCCGGTAGCGCCATGATCGGAGCCATTGTAGGCGAGTGGTTCGGCGCCCCGACCGGCTTAGGCATCGTCGTGCTCAACAGCATGCAGAACTTTCAGGTCCCTCTGCTTTGGGCGACCGTAATTGTGATCGCTGCGATTACACTTACCACCTATGGCCTGTTGACGATGGCAGAGCGAGCAGCCCGGCGGAGGATCGGCTGATGCGGAAACATCTCGTCGACCTATGGCCTGCTGTTCTCCTGCTGCTCCTGTGGCAACTATGGGTCAGCACCGCGGGATACAGCAGCATTGTCCTTGTCTCACCCGGAGCGGTCTTCAGCGATCTGCTGCGCAATCCCGAAGCCTACCTGGCGCCAACCCTGCGTACTCTTGCCTTCGCGCTGGGAGGCCTCGCGATCGGCATGGCGGCCGGCCTGATATTAGCGATCGCTGCCTGGTTCTCCGACTTCCTGGCCGGCATCACCACGCCCTTCGCCCTGCTACTCAGCGCCACCCCGGTCGTCTGCCTGATCCCCATCGTAGCCCGTCTCTTCGGCTACGAGGCGCGAACCGAGCTGATCGCCGTAGCGGTGATGACCTTCTTCCCCTCGTTCGTCCTGAGCGCCGCAGGCCTGAAAGCCCTGCCTTCGCAATCCACCAACGTTTTCGAGGTGCTGCAGGCAACTCGTTGGAAAACGCTACGCCTGTTAGCCCTGCCCGCCGCCCTGCCACAGCTAGCCGCCGCCCTCCGCGTAGGAGCGACCTACAGCGTGTTGGTAGCGCTGGTAGCTGAATACCTGATGCAAACCGGAGGCCTGGGCACTCTCTTCGCCGTAACCATGCAGCAATTCCACCTGGCCCGAGCCCTGGGAGCAAGTGTCTTAGCGATGGCCCTCTCCGTAACGCTCTACGAACTCACCCGCGCCCTGGAACAAAGGGTGCTCACTTACTATCGTTAGCAACCTCAGCCCCGGCCAGCTTACGCAAATACTCTCCCCACTTCGGATCATATCCGGGGATGCGATTCTTCAACTTAGCTCCTTCGTTCCACCAATGCGCAACATCGCGCCCCATCTCCGCCCCGCGCCGGGTATGCACATCCACCATATAGTCCTCGACTACAGGCTTCCGCTCCCCGCGCTCGACGACAGCCCGCGTCCAGCCGGCCAACTCCATCGACATGTTGTCCTTGGGAGCAGTGGCCAGTAAACGAACCGCATGCGCGCAGTAAATCCAACGATCGCCACGATCCGCCATGCGCGAAGCCTGCGCATACAACGCCTCAATAATCGCCGGAGCATTCACCAATCCCAACCCAACATCTTCGGTGGCGATAATCTCCAGCCTCCGCCAAAGCACCTCTTCCGTCTCCAGCCCATTCACGAAAAGCTCATAGGCCGCGAGTGCCGCCTCTTCCACCAGTCCCCTTCGAATGGACTTCTGCAATACCGACCGCAATTCATCCACCGCAAACCCATTCACCGTAACCGTACGGCTCCAAACATCGCCACTCTGATAGTTCTTAGCCACGAAAACACTCCCTTGTCTGTGCCCACAAATATGGTGCCGCATATTGACTTTACCCTAGAGTGGGGACAAGAGCCTAACTCACCCTACTTAGACAACCGTTCCACAATCATCCCCTGCAGCCGCGGTAAATCCACATCCGTAATCGCATGCACCTTGCTGGGAACCAGGCTGGGCTTATCTGCATCGGTATAAACCAGCGTATCCCCATAAGCAGCACCATGATCCGTAGCTACATCCATATAGACGAACCGCTCGCCCCGAATCAAAGAAGGGTCGATCCAGGCCGCTACCGCCAACTCATCCCAGAGATAATTCGGAAACACCGGCCGCGTGCGTATACCGCGTAACCCACTGCGCCGCGGCGCTATGCGCCTTGGCTAAGCCATCCAGCACCTCGGGCTCCGTGCGCGTCTTCAACGACACATCGATCGTTGTCGTGGTGACTTTAGCCCACTTCTCGCGCAGCGTAATACTCGACGCCTCCGGATCAAACCAGAAGTTGAACTCGTGCCGCGGCCGGTTCACCCACTCCGCAGCCTCTGTCTGAGGATTCAAACTACCCCCCATCAGCACCAATTCCTGCGTCAACTCCGCGAAGTGAGGATCCAGCCGGCAAGCCAACGCCACATTGGTAAGCGGCCCCAACGCCACGATCGTGACCTGGTGAGGATGCGCATGCACCATGCGCACCATGAACTGCGCCGCGCTCTCTTCCCCTACATGGATCTTGGGAGGACCTTCCGGCAGCGACGCCGGGGCAATCTTGTCCCACCCCACCGGCGCATTCGGAGCTGTGTACGCCCCAGAAAAGACGGCTTGCCATAAAGCTGATCAAAGAGGCGAGTCTCCTCCGCCGTGCGCACCAGCGGAAACACCGCACCGGCGAGCACCGGCACATCGGTTTGGCCAGAGACCTCGACCAGCCGCAGCATATGCGCGACTTCCTCGTCACGCCAGCTATTGCCGGTAACAACGGTAATCCCCAGCAGCCGGACCTCCGGCGACTTGAGCAGCAGCATTAACGCCATATCCGCCGGGCTCGAAGCATCCTGGTCGGCGATCACATACCGACCCTGGCCCCAACCCGGAAGAGCCAAACTGCAGACAAGGAAAAGACCCGCGATCCATCTCACAGAAAGGACGGCTTGCCATAGAGCTGATCAAAGAGCCGCGTCTCCTCCGCCGTACGCAGTAACGGAAAGGCTGCACCGGCGAGCACCGGCACGTCCGTTCGGCCGAGACCCTCTACCAAACGCAGCATATGCGCGACTTCCTCATCGCGCCAGCTGTTCCCCGTAACCACGGTAATGCCCAGCAGCCGGACCTCCGGCGACTTGAGCAGCAGCATGATTGCCATATCGGCCGGGCTCGAAGCATCCTGGGTCGGCGATCACATACCGTCCCTGAGCCCAACCCGGAAGCGCCAAACTGCAGACAAGGAAAAGACCCGCGATCCATCTCATGTACTAGAAAGTGTAGCGGACAGACACTCCCGCCCGCGCCGCGGTAATCGCTGCGCCGGGATGGCACGTCCATTGAGCGCTGGCTGCAGGGATCCCAGGTCTCAAAAGCGAGACCTGGGCCACCCATATGGCTGGCCGTGCCCGGCCTGGTGAACAGCGGCCCTTTTTGTCTCGGTGCTCTCCGTCCCCCCGTTCTCAGGCATAATGACTACCGTTTTTCCTCTCGTTGCGGTTAGGGTATAGTAAGCCGCGTCCCCGAAAAATGCCGGGCTGTGTTTACAACATTTTGTAAAACGTCAATGGTTTCTATAGAAGCATTTTCCGACCTTTTGGAAGTTCTCTACTCCGCTCCGCTCCAACTGGAACAATGGCAGCGGTTTCTTGTGCTTCTGAGCAAATACACAGAGTCACGCCATAGCTTCTACATTTCTGCGGGAAGCCGACCAGGACTGTCGGTGACGGCCCACGGTGGCAGTGCGATTATCAATAGTGGTGATCTGACGGCATACAACGAGCACTACAGCCGAAAAGACCCGTTTCGAGCCTCGGCGGTGCGCTATTCCTCTCCCCGCATTGTGCAAGACGAAGATCTACTTCCCAACGAAGGTCTCATCCAAAGCGACTTCTATCGCTCGCTTATTTCTCCATACGGCTGGCGTTACGCCACGCTGATCATCTTAGCCGTCGACATACGTCGCCTCGAATTCATCACCATTTGGCGGTCTAAGGATCAGGGCCCGATGGATGAGAAACAACTCGGTTGCTGGATTTGCTTGTCCCTCACATTCAGAGAGCGATGGAAATTCGTCAGGTTCTTGGCGTGGTCCGCCAACGTTTGGCCGGAGCAGAAGCCATGATCGATGCCAGCTCAACAGCATCCTTTCTATTGGACAGGCAGGCTAGAGTTCTCCATCGCAACGCGGCGGCAGAAGCGCTCGTGGCCGACGGAGATGCTCTCGTAGTCCAAAGCGGCTGTCTCGGAGCTCGGGAGCCTAGATCGCGAGAACTTGTTCGCGACTTCATCAAGAACGCCGCGTCGCTTCCGGATTCTAAATTCGCGAACGTTGCGGCCAAGGCCATTTTGCTCAGCCGCGCCTCAGACAGACGTCCTTTGCAATTGCTCGGATCTCCGTTACCCTTGGCCGACCGAAAGCGCTCGGGTGCCGATCTAGTGCTACTGGTCACCGACCCCGAAACACCCGTGAACTTTCACGACGAGACGCTCTGTTCTCTGTATCGCCTCACTGCTGCAGAGGTAGAAGTCGCTAACGGCCTTCTCACTGGCTATAGGCTCGATGAGATTGCCAACTTGCGCGGTGTCTCCGTAGGAACAGTTCGTATACAGGTCAAAAGCATCTTGAACAAGACCGGATCCAGCAGGCAGAGCGATCTGATCCGCTTGTTCATGAGCCTCTCTCCGGCTGCCATCGTTCATTGATTAGCAGACATATCCCATTTGGGAGATGCGGGGCCAACTCCAGAAGCCCCATGTTAAATCCAGTGAGAGAGACCTTAAAATGCGTCATTTATCTGTTGCTGTTGCTTTGTTAACGTCCGCCATGGTCATCGTCGTATTCTTTCCCGCGTCGGCATCTGGCGAGTGCAAGAAAAACCTCAACTATCTGGCCGATAAAATTCCCGCAGTGGGCGACAAAAAGCTTGACGACATTCGGGATCAGATACTGAAAACCGATATCGAAGACGTGATCCAAAACATAAAGACGCAAGGCCTGGCGTTGCAGGATGCGGCGGATCTAATGTTCAAACAAGCCGACGCATACGATAAAACCTTTCCTCCCCTCGAAGAGTGTATATCGCAGGCGGCTACGGGCGGAGACCAGATAGTTAAGGATCTTAAGGCGCGCAAATATGCAAATGTATCAACGGGAGACGACGTATTGGGAGCCTGCGTAAAGTCTTACATCGCCAACGATTGGGGGCAATTGGCGAATAGAGAAACGGCTATCCAGGTGGCCTGTAATGCGAAGTAGCTGCTTCAGAATCCTGGTCGCTTTGCTGATTGCTACAGGGGGACGATGCGCAACTTCGCAGGAGGCGATCGATCTTCCCGTAAAACCGGTAAATCCGTCCAGAGAGGATTGCGAGCATCTTTTTCAGGCTTACAGCGCACTGAAGCGCAGCACATACGAGCAAGAAACGAGTTGCATGACCGCGCGGCCGACGATTGCGACCACTAAGGGCTGCTCCGGTGTAGCAACTCTGAGCGCCTGGCCGCAATGCCAGCCGTTAGCCCTTCAGATGTGCAGACTGGATGCGGTGCAGGCCTCTGAGTACCAGGCCTGTTTAGCTGACGTGCCACCGGGCCAAATTAAATCGATAGGCGATCAAGAGCTGGCCAGCGATCTCCGAGAGAGCAACTCTCTGATTGAGAAGGGTCAAGCGTCTCTTGATTTCATGTCCGATCCTGTGGCCTTCCTCCAGGACACGCTTAATCCAGTAAACCCATTGTCTGAGGCCCTCTTCAATGGACCCGATAAGGGCATGAATACCGATTTGGGAGACGAGGTTTATCGGTTTGCGTTGGATTATGCACGATTGGGCTTGCGCTCTACTCAGAACCCACTACTTCGAGCTTTCCAACAAGCTTGGCTAAACCAAGTCGGTCGAGCGCTAAAAGGGGTGCTCGATCAGGCGGATGAAGTGGGACGACAAATGGCGGCGATTGAGGTGGATAAGAGTTCAGGGTCTATTACTACCTCTAGAGCGAGACCTACTTCCCTATTAAGGGATCCGGACTGCTCTGTTTTCGATAATGAGGATGCGAGCCGCGCGCTCATGGAGCAGGATCATGAACGCTGGCTTAGTCTCTATCAGACGTGTGCGCCGAAAAATTAGGATCAGCTTATGAAACAAAGCCTGATTACGCTGCTTCTGTTCGTCCTCAGCGCGGAGGCCGCTCCACGCTTGGTCACAGGACTCCACCCTAATATGTACGGCAATACTGGTCACAACCCGCAGCGCGAGCACTTTTCCAGCGGCGAACCCAATATCAGAGCGATCGGGCGGCTCTTCGCACAGAACGTCACCAATTGCACCGCGACGTTACTGCCGCCTGGAGATGTACTCGTGACAGCAGCGCACTGCTTTTTCGATAAGGCCGGTGCCAGAACTCCATTGGAATATGAATACCTATTCATTACCGGCGGAGAGACGGCGGCCCAGGGAAAGCAGGTTGGGTTACGTGCTGCAACGCTGGCGGTGGTAACAAACGATCCTCTTCGGCGTCCTGAGCTCGATATTGCATTCATTCGGTTGTCCAAGCGACTCGATGTGAAGAAGTATCCCCCTGCGCAGTTTGCGTCGATCACAAGCACAGAAGCATTCAAGAAAGACATCGAGGTCAGGCTTACAGGTTACATGCCGAGCAACACGCCTGGCGAAGATGGTTATGCAACGACGGAGCTCTGCACGCCTAAACAGTATTTCTTTGAGTCGAAAGAGCTTTTGCATAACTGCAGCACGATGGAAGGCATGTCGGGTTCCCCTGTATACATTATTCGAGATGGGAAGATAACAATCCTGGGAATTCACAACGGTGCAGCTCGAACAACCTTTGGACGGGTCACTGATTTCAGCTTGGTGTACGCCAATCGAGCAGCCGGCGCGGAAGTGGCCGAGGCCGCATACATCAAATATCTCGCTGGTGCTCTCGTGCCGGACGCTCCTTAACGCGGACGATCCAGATTTCA
>CAVWNL010000005.1:0-86798 GCA_963756485.1 uncultured Acidobacteriaceae bacterium
GCGCTCGCCTGGCCAATAACCGGGCACAGGTGTGGGTGTTGGATCTCAACGGTGCGGCTGCGGAAGCAACGGCTGCCGAAATTACGGGTGCGGGAAACGTGGCCTATGCGCTCCCCTGCAATGTAGCGGATCCGGAAAGCGTAAATCGGGCTTTTTCCACCATTGCCGCGAAAGGCTCGATCGACATCCTCGTCAACAGCGCAGGCATTGCGCATATCGGCACCATCGCCACCACAACCATTCAGGACTTTGAGCGCCTTTTCAAGGTCAATGTGCAGGGCATCTTTCTTTGCATGCAGGCTGCGATCGCCACCATGGTCCATCAATCCGGAGGCGTGATCCTGAACCTGTCATCGACGGTCGCGGTTATGGGCTTCAATGAACGTTTTGCATACTCGATGAGCAAGGGTGCGGTTCGCGCGATGACCTTTTCGGTAGCGAAGGATTTCCTGGATAAAAACATCCGCTGCAACTGCATCTCGCCGGCGCGCGTCCACACTCCCTTTCGTGGATGGATATCTGAAGCGCAATTATCCCGGGAAAGAGACGGAGATGTTGGCCGTGCTGGAGAAGACGCAGCCTATCGGCAGGATGGCGACACCCGATGAGGTGGCGGGCCTGGCGGCGTTTCTCTGCTCGGATATGGCCGGCTTTGTCACCGGCGCGGACATTCCGTTTGATGGCGGTGTTCTGCATTTACGCGGTTGAGCTCGGGCCCTTTGGTGAGGACTCCATGAAGACTATCAAGAGCATCTGTCTCGCAGTATGCTTGTGGATGATCGGGGGCGCCGCCTCCGCGGTGTGGGCGCAGTCAGGTAGCGGCATCATTTTCGGAACCGTTACCGATCAAAGTGGCGCGGTCGTCAGCACGGCGGAAATTACCGCAACCAACGTAGCGACCGGGATCTCGGAGCATGCCAAGACCGACGAGTCGGGCAACTACGTGATTCCCGCACTGCCCGCCGCGACCTACACCATCCGGTGCGAATCAACCGGTTTTCAAACCATCGAACGCACTGGAATCCTTCTGCAAGTGGACCAGCGAGCAAGGGTGGATTTGCCCATGCAGGTAGGTCAGACGCAGCAGGTAGTGGCTGTGCAGGCGAACGTCACCAACCTTGACACATTCAGTTCGGCGGTGAAGGATGTGGTTGATTCCACCCGCATGACCGAACTTCCGCTGAACGGGCGCAATGCGCTCAGCTTGCAGGCGTTGTTGCCGGGCGCTGGTTCCGGCTGCCAGCGGTTCTGCCGCCAGCGGAATCGCGCTCAATACCGGTCTGGTGTTCAGCGTCAACGGCGCCCGGCCCAACCAGTCGGCCTACACTCTCGACGGCGGCTTGAATATGGACGCGTATAACAACGTCCCGGCTGCTTTCCCCAACCCTGATATGCTGCAGGAGTTCTCCATCCTGCAGAACAGCTACAGCGCGGTGTACGGGCGGGACGCGGGCGCCGTGATCAACATGATCACCAAGTCCGGAACCAACCAGATACACGGCACAGCGTACGACTTTATCCGTAACAGTTATGTCGACGCGAAGGATTATTTCGCGACCCGGGTTCCTCCGTTGAGACGCAACCAGTTCGGTGGAACCATTGGCGGACCCGTAAGGTTTCCTCATTACAACGGGCGCGATCGCACTTTCTTCTTTGTCGGCGCGGAACTTACCCGGCAGACGCTGGGAAGCACGATCTCCTCCACCATTGTTCCCACGGCCCTGGAGAGAGCGGGTAACTTCTCACAGACCGTGGTGGCGGGAAAGCCGATCACGGTGGCGCCCCCGAGCACAGTGACGCCGGCAAATCCGACCGGCACCCCATTTCCCGGGAACATTATCCCCACTTCCCTGCTTGATCCCGGTAGGGCAAGCATTCGCGGCTGCATTTCTTCCGCTGCCCAACCGTGCCGGGAATGTATATGCATTCAATCTGGGTTTACCAACGAGAGAGAACCAGGTGATCGCCAAGCTGGATCAGTCGGTTTCCAGCAGCGATAAGCTCAGCTTCCGCTATTTCTTTGATGATAGTTTCAATGCGCAGAACGCGCGGCCTTCCCGCTTTCAATTCGAACAACGATTGGCCGACTCACAACGGGTCGATCAACGAAACTCACATCTTTACGCCCGGGCTGCTCAACCTGGCTACGTTCATGGTCGCTCGCAACACGTTCATCCGATCGCCACAAATCACCAACCCGACCACCTGGGCCGGCCTGGGTTGCGTGGGGTGTATTCCGTTGGCGCCGCCAGTGTTCCGACCGACTGGTCAGTTTCTGCCGCGAACGGTTTGTCCATCCGGGTTCCCACGAACTTTCGCAGCTTCATGATGAATTACCAGTTCATTGACACGGTGAGCTATTCCCTCAATAACCATCTGCTGCAGTTCGGCGGAGAATATTCCTACGAGCGCAGATACGGACGGGAGTATTACCAGTTCGCACCACAGTATGCGTTTACCGGCACGCTATCAGGACCTTACGGCGATGGTTATGCGGACTTCTTCCTGGGAGCGGCCAACAGCGTTTTCCAGAATACGCCGCTGTTTTCTGAGCAGTACAAATACACTCCGTTCCTTTACTTCCAGGACGACTGGCGGGCAACAACCCAGCTGACGCTGAATCTTGGATTGCGTTGGGAACCATACATCACGACCCGCGATCGCTTTGGACATGACGGCGCTTTCCGCCCCGGGCAGCAATCGGTCATCTACCCGCTGGCGCCGTTGGGAGCAGTTTTCCCCGGGGATCCCGGGATTGGTCCCGGAGTTTCTCCCAACCGATACGATCGGATCGCCCCGCGGATTGGTTTCGCGTATGACCCTGGTGGAAACGGAAAGATGGTGATTCGCGGGGCCTACGGAATTTTCTCTGACACCTTGCGGCCGGTGGCCGTGAATACCAATCAGCTCAATCAGCCATTCTCTTACGGGCAAACGACGTTCGGCGTCCAGTTTTCCAATCCTTACGCGAACGCCCAGCAAACGCAGCAACTTCTGCTGAACTATGTCCCGCCCAGGACTGCGGCGGATCGCGCGTCGCGCGTCTTCTATCTCCCTATGACGGAGAACACGATCGATCCCAACTTCACGACGGGTTACATCCAGCAGTGGAACCTGACGGTGCAAAAGGAAGTGTGGAAACAGATCGTCGTCACGGCGGCTTACCTGGGGGCTAAAGGGACACATCTCCTTCTGCTGGAGGAACTGAATCCCGGCGTCTATGTTCCGGGCAAGTCCACCACCGGCAACGTCAACTCACGCCGGCCATATACCAATTTCCAGACAATCACCGAGGACATCGCCGCTGGCCCTTCCAACTACCAGGCGTTGCAAATCAACTGGAATCGGCGGCTTGCCGGTGGGTTCACTTTGCTGGGATCGTACGTCTACTCGAAATCGATGGACATCGCCTCGAACGATGGCAACAGTGGATTGGGAAACCAGGCGCGCGATCCGTATAACTGGAACCTGGATTACGGCCCATCGGACTTCGACATCAAGCATCGCTTCGTTACCTCGTTCCTGTACAGGATTCCCGGTATAACTTCCGGCAACACGTTTGCGAAAGCGTTGACCAGGCGGCTGGCAGCTCGACGGTATCGTAACTTTGCAGAGCGGGCCGCCGTTCAGCGTGCTTGCGGGGGTGGATCGAAGCCTGATCGGGGTGGCGAGCGATCATGCGGACGTGCACGGTCCTGTTGCCGTCTACAACGGCCGATCGGGACCCAGCAAGATTGCCAAATATTTCGATACCCGTGCTTTCTCGTTGCCTGCGCAGGGCACGTTTGGCACGAGCGGGCGCAATACCGATCTATGCCCCTGGCCTGGAGAACTTTGACGGCGGCTTGTTCAAGAACATTCCTATCCACGAAGACAAGCGATTGGAACTCCGCTGGGAAGTATTTAACGTTTGGAATCACACGAATCTTCTTACCCCCAACAATTCCTTCAGCAGCTCTGCATTCGGCCGCATCACCAGCTCGAAGGATGCACGCATCATGCAGGTCGGCGGCGAAAATTGTCTTTTAACACTGGTATCCCAAACGAGGGCGGATGAAGCAACAGATCACCAGGCGTTCAGTAATCTCCGGCATAGCGGCTTCGGCTTTGCTACCGACTGCGCGTGCTTCGGCAGCCAACAAGGCGACCGCATTTGCGCTCATCGGCGACGATACCACAACAGTGACTATATCCGGACGGCCTTGCGCAAGACCCTGGTGAAGGATGCTGGGATTTCCATCGATTTCCGCGACGAGGTGGAGTTGCTGAACGCACAGGAGCTGAAGGGCTATAAGCTGCTCATCATGCTGCGCGATGGAATGCTTTGGCCGAGCGGTTATTTGCAGGGGCCGGCCTGCCTCGCCCAATACGCCGGCCGTTCCTGATCGTGTCGGAACCGCCTCTGCCAAAAATTGAGCCGGAGGCGGACTATTGGATCAAGCCGGAACAAGGCAAAGCAGTGAAAGAATTTCGTTTCCAACGGAGGAGGCGTTCTTTTTTACCACAACGTCACCTATATCAGCCCGCACAATGATGATTTTCGTGACGTGCTGGGCGCGGTGACGGAAGAGCACCCTCCCCTGCGCCCTTTAAGGTGAAAATCGTAAACCGGGACCATCCCATCACCCGCGGCGTCAATGATTTCGTCGTCACCGACGAGCAGCACTACATGACCTATCAAAAGGATCCGAAGTACTTGCTGATGCAGAGCGTGAATGAGGATGGGCTCACCTTCAAGGATCTGGGAACTTCCTCCGCAGCCGGGTGGGCATACGACTACGGTAAGGGCCGGGTTTGTTATCTGGCTCCCGGTCACGTGATCACGTCATTGTGGAACCCGGAGTACGAAAAGCTGCAGAAAAATGCTGTGCGCTGGCTTTTGAGACAAGCGTGACGCTTTACGGCAAACAGGAATGTCTTGCGTTGTCCCCTGCTCTGATCTAGAAAGAGTGGGGACGTTGGGAAGGGTGGGAGAACTGATGACACGACGGACAAGTTGCTGGAACATGGTGGCTCTGTGCTGGGTTGTCCTTTGCGGTTGCGATTGCGCCACAATTATTGAAGTGCAGAAGGCTAAGAAGATGACGACGCCTGCCAGCTCTTACCTGGTTTATGTGGGAACCTACACGGCCACCGCCAGCAAGGGGATTTACAACTACCGGTTCGATCCCCATACGGGAAAGCTCACCCCGATTGGCGTGGCGGCCGAGCAGGCGAACCCTTCCTTCATGGTTACCGATCCACACCATCGCTTTCTGTACGCCGTTACCGAGATGGGGAATGAACGCGGATCCAGCAATTACAAAAAGAACGGCTCGATCAGCAGTTACGCGATCGACCGCAAGAGCGGAGCCCTCAAGTTTCTCAACAACGTGGACGCCGGCGGAGGCGGGTCGTGCCACCTGGTCGTCGATAAAACCGGCAAGATACTGTTCGTGGCCAATTACGGCAGCGGGAATGTTGCGTCGTTCGCCATCAAGGCGGACGGAAGTATCGGCGAGCGGACAGGGTTCGATCAGCATGCCGGCTCGAGCGTGGATCCTGCGCGGCAAAAGGGACCTCATGCGCATGCTGTGGTGCTCTCGCCCGATAATCGATTTCTCTTCGTGCCGGACCTGGGTATGGACAAGATCATGATCTATAAGGTGGACGCGGCGAAGCAGACCTTCACGCGTAGCGATCCTGCGTTCGCTACGGTGAAAGCCAGGCCTCGGGCCGCGGCATTTCACTTTTGGACACGGAGCCAAATTTGCGTATGCAGTGTGCGAAATGGGATCGAGCGTTGCTGTGTTTTCCTATGACCCGGTGAAGGGATCGCTGACGCCGGTACAGACAATTTCTAATCTGCCGGACGGTTTCACCGGCATAGACAACTCGGCGGAAATCGAAGTGGATCATTCAGGCCGATTTCTGTATGCCTCCAATCGCGGCAACGACAGTATTACGGTGTTTGCCATCGATCCGGTCAAGGGCACGTTGACCAAGGTTCAGGTGGTTCCCACGCAAGGAAACATTCCCAGGAATTTTGCTCTCGACCCAACCGGCAAATATCTGATCGCGGCTAATCAGAAATCGAATAGCCTGGTGGTTTTCGACGTCGATCCCAAGGATGGCAAGCTGAAAGCAGCAGGTCAGATGCTGGAGATTCCCTCGCCCGTCGACATCTTATTTGTGCCTGCTGAGTAACACTGGAGGTTCTATGAAGTTCTTACGGACGAATTTTTCGCGGCGGTCCCTGGTGCAAAATGCCGGTCTGGTGGCCGGCGCCGGATTGCTAGGGCTTGGCACAGGTGCGGTTGGACAGCCGCCCGCCCCTGGCAACGGCAAGCCGCGGGCGCTCGCGCTCATCGGCGACCGCTACCACAATGCCGACTACATTCGAGTGAGCCTGGATAAGGTCTTCCAGGACCTCAACATTCCTATCGACTACACGATTCAATACGATCAGATTTCGGCGGAGATGCTGAAAAACTATCAGCTACTCCTGATTTTGCGCGACGGCATGATCTGGCCCAACGGCTACCTCGGTCCGGACGCATATACGGCCTATGAAGCAGACCTGGAAACGCCGAAGACCTTCCCCGATCCCAAGCCTGTGCGGTGGATCAAGGAGGAGCAGGGTAAGGCGATTAAAGAGTTCGTGAACGCCGGCAACGGCTTCTATGCGCTTCACAACTGCAGTGATATTTCCAATAGCTCCAAGGACTACCGTGAGGTGATGGGTGGCTGCTATAACGGCCATCCTCCGCTGCGACCCTTCCAAGTGCATGCGACCGCGAACAGTCACCCCATCACGCAAGGAATGAGTTCGTTCATCGTCAACGATGAGCAGCATTACGTGATCTACGATAAGGACCCCAAGTACGCGATCCTGGAGGCGGAGAATCTCGACGGATTGAATTTCGAGAATCGGGGGACCAAGTCTGTGTCGGGGTGGGCTTACGATTTCGGCCAGGGCCGGGTGGTGTTCACCGCGGTGGGCCATACGATCCATGCCATGTGGAATCCCCAATACATAGAAATTCAGAAGAGATCAATTCGGTGGTGCCTTAAGGAGATTTAACGGCAGCGATCCAAATCCAGACTCAGTCCCGTAGGGACGGCTGAAAATTGGCCGCGATGCAAACCTGGACAACCTTCAGCCGTCCCTACGGGACCTAATCACGATTCATGATGTACCCAGGACTAGCGTCCTGGGCTAAGTTCAGTAAGTTCAGTCGTCCCCGCGGGACTGCCCCCATCTCGCCTTTCCTTACCGGGGTACCTCCTTACCTCTTTTACAGGCGCCCATGAAACGATCCCAGGTGCAGCGCTTGCGTCTGCGCTCGCCGACGAATTCCATTCCCCTGCGGTGCGCAAGCACGTTAAATTAAAGACCTTCCCCCTTTTGAGCCGGGCCTCGCACCACCTGGAGAAGGGCTATGCAAGGACCAAGCACTACGTTTATCTACCTGGCTGTGGTCTTTGGCCTGCTGGTGATTCCGCGTGCTTTGCAGCGGTTTCGTCTGCCTGCTCCGCTCACCTGCTTTGCTTTTGGCATCATCGTTGCCGGCTTCTTTAAACCGCTTGTTCATGACAGCGTCGTTTCCTATCTCTCGACGCTTGGCATCGCGGCGCTTTTTCTTTTCGCTGGTCTGGAAGCCGATTTGGCCGAACTGCGCCGCAAATTGCCATCGTTGGCGGCCAACTTTGCCGTGCGTGGCCTGGTGCTGGTGGCGTGCGCTCGCGTTGCGGCCATCTATCTGCACCTCGGCTGGCAGGTTGACTGCCTGATCGCGCTTGCACTGCTTACCCCCTCCACGGGTTTTATTCTCGATATGCTGCCCCACTCCGGCCTCGACCATACGGAGCAGTCCGAGGTCGCACTCCACGCGGTGGCCGGCGAAGTGACGGCCGTCCTTCTGTTCATGGTGATTTCGCAAGCGGATTCGATCAAGACGTTGTTCATTTCCGGCGGCGCGGTTGCTTTGCTGATTGCGCTCATGCCGCTGCTGTTTCTTGCTCTTGGACGCTGGGTGGTGCCTTACGCTCCAGGCTCGGAGTTCTCGCTACTGCTGATGGTTGGGCTGATTTGCGCGGTCATTACCGAGTCGCTGGGGGTCTATTACCTGGTGGGCGCGTTTGTCGCCGGGCTGGTCGCCCGGTCGCTCAGCAGGCGTATGAAGACCCTGGCATCGGCGGAAAATCTGGATGCCATCCGGTTGTTTGCTTCCTTCTTTATTCCCTTCTACTTCTTCCACAACGGCCTGGGAGTGCCCAGCGCGGCGCTGGTTTCTTCGTCTTTGGTGTACGGACTTGTGCTTTCCGGATGCCTCATCCCTATCCGTCTGGCCGTGGTTTGGCTGCAATCGCGGTTTATGCAGCATCGGGCACACCGCGGAAGTATGCGCGTGGCGATCGCCCTCACTCCTACGCTGATCTTCACCCTGGTAATCGCGGAGATATTGCGCGAGAACTTTGCCGTTAGCCCGCCGCTCTATGGCGGTCTTCTGGTGTACGCGGCGATTGCCAGCATTCTGCCATCGCTCACCCTTCCCGCGTTTGCCGAAACTACGGTGGACCCGGTCGCGATTGAAGCGTAGGGATGACCATCTGGTCATCTATTGACGCTCCGCATGATGGGCGCTATCGTTGAACAATCTGGTGTTCGGGAAGGCGGTGAGAATCCGCCACTACCCCGTAACTGTAAGCGCCGAGAGCTTGAACCAATTTGCTGGAGCCACTGGGATTTTACCCCTGGGAAGGCTGTTCAAGATCGACGAAGCGTAAGTCAGGAGACCGGCCGGATGCCCACCAGGGCCGTTTTCAGCTTCGATGGGAGAGCTGGAAAGCAACCTCGCTGACGTAGTTTGCTGGTCAGTACGGACGCTGCCTATTTATTGGATCCCGCTTCGTGCCAGGTTTTGTCCTGCGCCAGAGGCGACGAATGCAGTCGAACCATCGCAGTACGGTAACTCTCCTTTTAGGAGGAGTGCGTAGCGGCAAGAGCCACTACGCACAGCAGATCGGCGAGCGGGCCGGGCGGGTTGTTTTCGTGGCCACGGCGCAGGCCGCCGATGACGAAATGCGACTTAAGGTCGAACGCCATCGCAGCAGCCGTCCGCAGCATTGGAAAACGGTTGAAGAGCCTCTGGCGTTGGCCGAGGTGATCGCCCAGCATGGCCCCACATGCGACCTGATGATCATCGATTGCCTGACGTTTTTCGCCGCCAACGTGCTCGATGCCAAGACCGATGAAAAAGCCTCCGTGGATGGCCTCTGTACAGCGCTCCAGGCGGCTGTTTGTTCGGTGGTGCTGGTTTCGAACGAGGTAGGTAGTGGAGTGGTGCCGGAATATGCATCCGGGCGGCGCTTCCGCGATCTGTTGGGCGAGATGAATCAGAGCGTTGCCCGGGTGGCGTCGAACGTGCTTCTGCTGGTTGCCGGTCTTCCGATGGTCCTCAAGGGAGAGATAGATCCTCGGGTGAGCCAGTGATTGGGTTTCTGGTTGGCGGCACGGCCAGCGGCGTGGGCAAAACCACGGTGTGCTTGGCCATCATCGCCTGCCTGCGCCGGCGCGGTTACGTGGTGCAGCCTTACAAAGGCGGTCCCGACTTTCTCGATACGACGCACCACACCCGGATCGCGGACCGAAAGGCACGCAATCTCGACACCTGGATGCTCAGCCCGGAATCGAACCGCGAGGTGCTTTCCCGGGCCGCTGTCGGTTCGGATGCGGTGGTCGTGGAAGGGATGATGGGGCTTTTCGACGGCAAGGACGGGGTCACGGAAGCCGGCAGTAGCGCCGAAATTGCCAAGATGCTTCACCTGCCTGTGTTGCTCGTCCTGGACTGTGCAAAAAGCGCACGCAGCGTTGCGGCGACGGTGCTGGGCTTTGAGTGTTTCGATCCGGAGTTGCCCCTGGCCGGGCTCATCCTTAACCGGGTCGCCGGCCTGCATCATTATCGTCTGCTTGAGGCCGCTATTCAGTCTCGCTGCAAGACCCCTATTTTGGGTTGGCTTCCTCGAGAGCCGGGCATCGCGATCCCCGAGCGTCACCTTGGACTGCATGCGGCCAGCGAAGGCGGGGTCTCGCTGGATACATTGGCTAACCTGGCGGAAACCCATCTCAAGGTCGATGACCTTATCAAGCTCGAGTTTCCCCTGGAAACGGTTGACCTACCGGCTATGGAAATGGGGGAGTTTCCTCGCCTGCGCATCGGGGTGGCCCGAGATCGGGCCTTCTCCTTTTACTACGAGGACAACCTGGATTTGCTGCGCGAGCAGGGAGCGGACGTGATCGCGTTCAGCCCTGTAGAGGACCGGGCGCTGCCTGCAAATCTGGACGCTTTGTATTTCGGCGGCGGCTATCCCGAACTGTATGCACGAGAGCTCAGCGAAAACGGGTCAATGCTGGACCAGATCCGGGCATTCGCGCGGTCTGGAGGGCACATCTACGCCGAGTGCGGCGGCCTGCTCTACCTCTCACAACAATTGAGCATGGCGGATGGCAGCGTCTTTCCCATGTTGGACATTCTGCCCCTGAAGATGGAGATGACGGACAGGCTGGTCGATTTTGGTTACGTCACGGTTACGTTTACACAAGATTGCCTGCTTGGGCCTAAGGGCGGCACCGTGCGCGGCCATAGTTTCCACTACTCCCGGATCTGCTCGGACTGCGATGTGGCAACCAGCTACCAGGTGAATTTTTCCCTTTCAGGCAGGCAGCAGCAGGAAGGCTTTACCCGCGGCAATGTGCTGGCCAGCTATGTACACCTGCACTTTGGGGCTAACCCTGCGATTGCACGCAGTTTTGTGACCGCCGTTCGGCAAAGACAGGGGGCGACGGCATGAGAAGGACTCTGCTGCTGCTGAGCGCACTGGTCGCAGCGTGCCTGGGAACAGCGCACGCCAGCCGGGTGGTGATAGATGAAACCGGACGCACGGTCACCGTCCCCGACCATCCGCATCGTGTGGTTTGCCTGGTGCCGAGTGTCACCGACACTGTATTCGCCCTGGGGTCTGGCGACGATGTAGTCGCTGTGAGCGATTACACGAAATATCCGCCCGCGGCGATGAAGAAACCGAGTATCGGCAGCCTGGTAAAGCCCTCGGTCGAGACGATTCTTTCCTTTCATCCTGACCTGGTGGTGGGCACCAATATTCCCGGATCGACAGAGACCGCGACCCAATTGAAGAGTGTCGGGGTGCCTGTCTATCTGGTCGACCCTCAAGGTCTCCCGGGTATCCTGCGGTCGGTAAAGAGCGTGGGCGAGGCTCTCAATCGTGTTCCGCAGGCGGAGGCCCTCAACGCCGACCTTAGCCGGCGTATTGCCGCCGTAAAGGCGCGCACGACTGGAAAACCAAGGCCACGGGTCCTGGTTCCGATCTGGTATGACCCGATCATCACCATAGGCAAGCACGCATTCATCAGCGAGATCATTGAGGCTGCGGGAGCCAGATCCGTGACCGATGATCTGATCCCCGATTGGCCGCAGATCAGCCTGGAGGCAGTGATCGCCCGGGCGCCAGAGGCTCTGTTGCTGATCCGAGGGGGCAAGGTCTCTGTCGATACGTTAAGAAACCGCCCCGGTTGGAGCAGCCTGTCCGCGATCCAGAAAGGCACGGTTTATTACGTTGACAGCGGCATCCAGGAACCAAGCCCTGTCGCTATCGACGCATTGGAGGAGTTAGCCAAAGAATTTCATCCCTAGGACGGGACGTCCCCGTTCTTCCACGATCACCACGGCAAGGTAACGAGAAGGCGGTGCAAATCCGCCACTACCCCGTAACTGTAAGCGCAGAGAACCCGGCGAGGAAGATAGCAAAGCCACTGGGACGAGTCCTGGGAAGGCAGCCGAGGTTTGTAGACGCGTAAGTCAGGAGAACGGCCTTGCTTCACCAGCCCGAGGGGGTATGTACATGTTCGAGTTATCTATCTTTCGCAGGACTTTTGGTAGTCCGCTGCTTTCGCTGTCTCTGTTTCTTTCGTCTCTGGCCGCCCTTGGCGCCGATGGTGGCAGCTTGCATGGAACTGTCACTGACCCTTTGGGCGCGGTGATTGTCTCAGCAACCGTAGAATTGCTGGATGGCTCGTCCGTCTCCCAGGAAATGAAAACGGATGGCGCGGGTGACTATAGCTTCCAGGTGCAGAAGTCTGCACGTTACCAGATTCGGGTGAGCGCGCCCACGTTTCAGTCGACGACGAGTAACGCTGTCTTCGTGGCGGCTTCGGGGAGAGCCCAGGTAGATATCACCCTATCGACACAAACACTAACCGAACAGGTTACGGTAACTGCCACGGGAACACCTACGCCTGAGGCACAGGTGGGGGCGCCAGTCAGCGTGCTGACCGCGGATCAGTACCGGTACGCAACCGAGGTGCAGGATCCGCTACGCCTGATTCCAGGAGCGCAGGTCACCCAGACCGGGCAGGTGGGGGGCACGACCGGGTTGTCGATCCGCGGGGGCAACATCAACGCCAACAAGGTATTGGTCGATGGCGTGCCGGCCGACGATATCGGCGGCGCGGTGGAGTTCGCCAATCTCGATGCGGTGGGCATCGATAAGATTGAAGTGTTGCGGGAGCCGAACAGCGCCCTCTATGGCTCCGATGCGCTGGCAGGCGTGGTGAGCCTGACGACTGCCCGGGGGAGCACCTTACTTCCCTTGCTGACATATTCGGGCGATGGCGGCAACTTCAACAGCTTTCGCCAGGTGGGCACGGTGGGCGGAACGTTTCGTCACTTTGATTACTACTCGGCCTTTGCACGGACGGACACCCGCAACAATTTGCCCAACGATTCTTTTCACAATGGGACCTACGCGGGCAACTTTGGCTGGACACCGAATACGGCCAACGACCTACGGTTAACGGTACGGCACCTTGCGGTGGCTGCCGATCAGCCGAATGCCATCCTGCTTTATGGCATTCCCGATGCGGCAAGCGTAAAAGAGCAGGACAGCTATTACAGTGCTGCGTGGAACAATCAGACCACGGAGAAATGGCACAACCAGATTCGCTATGGCGGCTTGCGTTTGCACTATAACTACACTGACTTTGCCGCGACCGGTATCTACGATCCGGACCTGGACGTTTACCTGGGCGCTCCGGTCAGCATTCAGGGCGCGAACGGATATCAACGTCAGCGGGCAAGCCATCTTCCAGTACGGCACGAGCTACGGCTCAACCTATCCCAACAACTACCTGGCGCCCAGCAAGCGCGACTTCGTATATGCCCAGTCCGATTACCGGGTGAATGCACACATCGTCGCCCTGGGTGCGTTCAAATACGAAGACGAGCGGGGCTCGACCGTTTCGTCAGGCGGGTCGCCCACGGCTATCGAGCGGGGCAACTACAGCTACACCGTGCAACTCGCGGGAGACATAAAAAACCGTCTCTATTACACCATCGGGAGCGGCCTCGAGGACAATGGGCTCTTCGGTTTTGCGGCCACGCCTCGCGCTTCGCTGGCCTACTATCTGTTCCGCCCCACGAACAGCGGCTTGTTCAGTGGAACCAAGCTGAACTTCAGCTTTGGCAAAGGGATCAAAGAGCCGAGCATCTATTACCAGAGCATATCTCTCTTCGACATTCTGGACGCGCTACCGAACGGCAACGATCTGATCAAGCAGTATGGCGTCTCTCCCATCGGTCCGGAAACCTCCCGTACTTACGATGGAGGGGTCGATCAGCAGTTCTGGAACGGCCGTGCACGGGTAACCGCTGACTTACTTTCACAACGAATTCACCAACGGGGTGGAATTCGTCCCGCAATCGGCTCTGCTTGCACTGGGTCTGCCGGCAGCCAGCAACCCGGCGGTTGAGTTTGGAGCAGCCGTGAACTCCCAGGCCTTTCGCGCCCAGGGCTTCGAGGCCGCCCTGGAGTACAAGATCGGCAGCCATCTGTTTGCGCGCGGTGGTTATACCTATCTGGACGCGGTGGTACAGCGCTCTTTCTCCAGTTCCTCTCTGCCCAGTTACAACCCGAGCTTCCCTAACATCGCGATTGGCGCTTTCTCGCCCTTGGTAGGCGCTAGGCCTTTCCGCCGCGCTCCTCACTCCGGCTACTTTGGGCTTACCTACAACCGCTCCAAATGGTATGGCTCGTTCACCGGAACGCTGGTTGGCCGCCGCGACGACAGCGATTTTCTGACGGATTCCGAGTTTGGCAATAGCCTGCTGCTGCCGAATCGGAACCTTGACGGCGCTTACCAACGGCTGGAGTTGGGTGGCGGCTACCAGATCAGCCGATCGCTGACAGCCTACACTGATATGCAGAACCTGTTGAGCGAACATTACAGTGAGGCGTTCGGTTTCCCCGCACTTCCCTTTACCGTTCGGGCTGGCATAAAGGTCAGCTTCGGAGGCGAATCTTGGCGATTGAAATAGCAACGGTAGCCAATACCCCGGTCGAGGTCAGCCGGCATGAGAGGGTCAGGCTCAGTCCCCTGGCTCTCGTCGTGCTTCTTACGGTTGCGCTCGGGGTCACGACGCTGGTCTCGCTCGCGACCGGCGCTGTGTCTATTTCGCCCCGAACCATCTTCGCCGCCATGCTGGGATATCAGCCTTTGAGCGAAATGCAGCGGATGATTCTGTTTCATCTGCGCCTGCCGCGGGTGCTGACGGCGGGACTGGTAGGCGCCGGGCTGGCGCTGGCCGGTCTTCTGTTCCAGGGGCTCTTTCGCAATCCCATCGCTGATCCTTATGTCATCGGATCACAGGGCGGGGCCATCCTGGGCGCATGCATCGGGATATCTTTCTTTTCCCAGTGGTCGGTTTTCGGTTTCAGCGCCACCACCCTGCTGGCGTTCGCGGGGTCGGCGGCTACCATGGCGTTGGTCTATTCGCTGGCTCGATCGGCGGGCAAGACCAACGTGGTGACCCTTCTGCTGGCTGGTTTTGCCATCAGCACCATGCTCACCAATTCGAGCTACTTCTTCGAGCTCTTTGATAGAACGGGCGACGACAATCGTGTTCTGGCTTCGTGGTTGCACGGTGTCATCGGTGTACCCACCTGGACCGAATTAGCAGTGAGTGGCGTTCTTTTTGCCCTGGCGGCGCTGACTGCGCTTCCCCTGATGAGGACACTCAACACCCTGGTATCTGGGCGACGAGTACGCGCAGCAGCTCGGTATAAGGGTGGAGACCGCGCGCGTTGCCATCATCCTTGATTGGCTCGCTGCTCACCGCCGTGGCGGTCTCACTGGGCGGCATGATCAGCTTCGCCGGGTTGATCGTACCCCACATCGCGCGGTTACTGATAGGTCCCGATCACGTTCGCTTACTGCCGGTGACCGTTCTGGCCGGAGCTATCTTCCTTATGCTGGCCGACACCCTGGCGCGAACCCTCTTCGCTCCCTCAGAGGTTCCGGTGGGCATTCTGATGGCCTTTGTCGGCGGGCCTTTCTTCCTCTATCTGCTGCGCAAGATGAAACGGAGCTATAGCGTATGAGCTCCCTGTTACGCATGGACAGCGTGCAGTTTGGCTACCAGGAACAGGAGGTTCTCCGCGGAGCGACCTTCGATCTCGAAGAAGGTAGCTGCAGCGCGCTGATCGGGCTGAATGGTTCCGGGAAAACGACACTGTTGCGTATTGCAGCTGGAGTACTGCGTCCTGCAACAGGGAGTGTTCGCTTGCTGGGGCGGCCGTTGGAGGGCATCCCTCTAAAAGAAGTGGCACGCACGGTCGCGTTGGTGCCACAGCAACTGGAGCTGCCGTTTGCCTTCAGCGTGCAACAAGTTGTGGAGCAAGGCCGCACTCCCCACATCGGCATGTTGCGCGGACCGGGACGCAGCGATCGAGTTGCTGTTGATCGAGCCCTTGACCTGGCCGACGTGTCGGGCCTGCGCCATCGCGTCTTCAACGAGCTCAGCGGTGGCGAGAAGCAGAGGGTAAAGATTGCCCTGGGCCTGGCGCAGCAACCGCGCCTGCTGTTACTCGACGAGCCTACCCAGAACCTGGATATAGGCCGGCAGGTGGAGCTGATCGACCTGCTGCACTTCTTGCGCGATGAAGGGATTACTATCCTGGCCTCCATCCACGATCTGCACCTGGTGGATAAGAACTTTTCGACCGTACTACTGCTCAGCCCGGGACATCCGTTAGCCAGCGGTACCCCGGAGCAGATGCTGAAACCTTCTATCCTGGAACGCGCCTTTCAGTGCCCGCCGGACCGTCATCCCTTGCTGATCGAGCGCGCCGAGCTTTACCGGAGACAAGCAAGATGAACACTGAGGTAGAACCAAACATTGAGGAAGTGATCGGAGCCATTGCCGCTCCGCCCGAAACATATCTGGCGGAGGCGAAGGCTCGACTCGACTCCCTTACCAAACCACTGGGAAGCCTGGGGCGCCTGGAGGACTGGCGGCGCAATGGTTCGCCATCCGCCAGGGCGATATCACCTCGCCGGTGAGCAAATCCGTCTACGTGTTCGCAGCCGATCATGGGATTACTGCGGAAGGGGTCAGCGCCTATCCCGCAAAGGTGACGCAGCAGATGGTGCTCAATTTTCTTTCCGGAGGGGCCGCTATCAATGTGCTGGCGCGACTCAACCACGTGGAAGTGAACGTGGTGGATGTGGGTGTGGACGCGGACCTGTTCGGCTACGCGGGTTTGCTCGACGGCAAAGTGCGCCGCGGTAGCAGGAATATGTTGCGAGAGCCGGCCATGAGTCCGGAAGAAGTAGCCGCGGCGCTCGCTGTCGGCCTCAACATGGCAGAAGCCGCGCATGCCAAGGGAAACAACCTGGTCGCCGTCGGCGAGATGGGCATCGGCAACACGACTGCTGCCAGCGTGATGACGGCGGCGCTTACGGGGATGAAGGCCGCATTGGTTACCGGCAAAGGCGCGGGCCTGGACAGCGAAGGCTACGCGCGCAAATGCAACATCGTGGAAGCGGTGATGAAGCATCACTTTGCGCAGCCCGCCGGTCCGCGGAAGATTCTTCGCTGCGCGGGTGGCCTGGAGATTGCGGCCATGACCGGCATGATTCTGGGCGCGGCGCGGCGCCAAATGGCCATCGTCATGGACGGCTTTATCTCTACCGCCGCGGCAGCGATTGCTTGCGGACTTGCTCCAGCAGTGCGGCCGTACCTGTTCGCCGGTCATCAGTCGCAGGAGCCCGGCCATCGCATACTGCTCGCTCATCTGGAGATCGAACCGATTCTTGACCTGCATATGCGCCTGGGTGAAGGCAGCGGCGCGGTTCTGGCCATGCCGGTTCTGGAAGGCGCCTTGCGCCTCTACCAGGAGATGGCCACCTTCGCCTCGGCCGGCATCAGCGGAGCCACTGCATGAGCCTGCGCGCTCCGCGATTTCGCGGTAGACATCGCGGTGGCCTTCCAATTCCTCACCCGGGTCCCGATGCCCGCGGTGACGTTCGCGCCTGACGGGCTGGCGCGGTCGGTCAAGTTTTTTCCCCTGGTTGGGTTGGTGATTGGCTCCGGTGCGGCTCTGCTGGAGAAACTGCTGGCGCCGCATCTTGGCCGTCCAGCTTCCGCCGTCATTGTTTTGCTGTACCTGGTGCTGATCACGGGTTGTCTGCACGAGGATGGGCTCACCGATGTGGCCGATAGCTTGGGGGGATGGAATGCCGAGCAGCGCCTGGCCATCCTGCGCGACAGCCGCATCGGCAGCTTACGGCGCGGCAGCCCTGGTGTTGTCGCTGCTAAGCCGCGCGATACTGCTCGCCGGGCTGCCGGTGGAGCACTTCACCGCTTATCTGATTTCCGCCCATGTGCTTTGCCGTTGGTCGACCCTGCCGCTCAGCTACTACCTGCCAGCTGCCCGTGAGAGCGAGGGCCAGGGTGCGCGGATCGCGCGCCTGACCTCTGTTTCCTCCTTGATCCTGGGGTCCGTCTTCACCATCGTCACCGTGGTGGTGGCTCTTCGCAAGGCGGCGATCGCTCCCGTTCTGTCGGCGATCGCGATTCCCTTGCTGAGCGGCTTCTATTACATGCGTAAGTTCGGGGGTGTTACCGGCGACTGCTTTGGCGCCACGAATCAGCTTACCGAGATCGCAGTGTACCTTTGCGGGGTGTGGACGCCATGAGCCGGGTGCTGTTTATTCGTCATGCGGAGACGGAGATGGCAGGGCGGTTTTGCGGGCACTCCGACCCCGATCTCAATGCGCAGGGGCAAGCCCAGCTCGGCGGGCTCGCTCGATCGCTCTCGTCGGAGACGATTGGAGCAGTCTACAGCAGCGACCTGCGGCGTGCGCAGAGCACAGCACAAGCGATTGCCGCCAGCAGGAAGGTTCCGCTGACGCTTCGTCCTGCTTTGCGGGAGATTCACTTCGGTGAATGGGAAGGCTTGAGTTGGGCAGAGATCGAACAGATGGATCGTGAGTACGCGCGGAGGTGGGTCGATGGCTTTCCGCACGTAACCGCCCCTGCGGGGGAGAGTTTCCGGGAGTTCGAAGCTCGCGTGCTCGAAGAGGTGAGTGGTCTTGTCTCTCGCGATGGAGAGTCGATCGCCGTCGTTACCCACGCTGGGGTCCTGCGCGTGGTCCTGAGACATCTGCACGGATGTTCCGAGCAAGAGGCCTGGCAACATACACAACCGTATTGCTGCGTCGTGCGTTATGACGCAAAAGGAGAAAGTCGATGAGTATTGCAACCAAGCATGGGGATGGTGGACAAACCGGGCTTGCCGGCGGCATTCGTATTTCCAAGGCTGATCTGCGGGTCGAAGCCTATGGTTCGGTAGATGAGCTGAACACCGTGCTCGGCTTCGCCCGGAGCATTTGTAAGAACGAGGAGATTGCCGGCTGGACGGAGCAGATTCAAAAGACGCTGTTCCGGCTTGGATCGGCTATGGCCACTCCTCCGGAAAGCCGGAAGCCTCAGGTGTACATTACCGCGGAAGACGTCGAGTTTCTGACGCAGTTGGTGTATCAGATTGAAGCTACGGAGGGGATCCTCGCCGACTGGTCGTTGCCTGGCGCGCATACGGAGTCAGCGGCCTATGAGATTGCGAGGACGGTCTGCCGGCGTGCGGAGCGAGCCGCGGTGCGGTTGGCGGAGAGCGGGCAGGAGGTTCAACCGGAGGTGCTGGCTTATCTCAACCGGCTTTCGGATTTGGTTTGGTTGTTTGGGCGGTTGATCGAGTTGAATGCTGGAATTGATGCGCGTCTTCGCGATGGGAGTAAGGCTGGTCCGAAGTGGTCACGCGCGTGGTAGCGCATGACAGCCCTTATTACAAGTGAGCAATTCATCCTTTGTAATCCCGGGCGGAGCCGACCTGTCTCGGCGTGAGGTCGAGGGATTTGCAGTGAGCGCCTCCCTGTGTCAGCGACATTTTATCAAGGGGACAGGCGCACCGCAGGTCCCTCCGCTCCGCTTCGCTACGGTCGGGATGACAAGGGGAAGAGTGATGACGCACATGAGGATCGGTTGCCTGGAAACACAACAGTTGAGTACTAGGGCTGCGGAAGCTCCGTGAACTCCGCACGCGCCATCATGGTGCTTGGGACCAGCTCGCACGTTGGGAAGTCGTTGTTGACTGCCGCGTTTTGCCGCATCTTTGCGCAACGGGGATATCGCGTCGCACCGTTCAAGTCGCAGAACATGTCGCTCAACTCTGCCGCGACCATTGAGGGGTTGGAGATTGGCCGCGCGCAGGCGCTGCAGGCCGAAGCTGCCGGTATCGCCGCGTCGGTGCATATGAACCCGATTCTGCTCAAGCCTTCCGGTGATTGTTCCTCACAGGTGGTCGTACGGGGTAAGATTTGGGGCCAGATCTCTGCCGCCGACTACCACCAGCGGCGAGTGGAAGAGCTGATGCCAGTGGTGCGTGAGAGCTACGAGACACTCGCGTCACAGTTTCAAGTGATTATTCTCGAAGGAGCCGGCTCTCCGGCCGAGATTAATCTGAAGCAGCATGACATCGTGAACATGCGCATGGCCGCGATGGCAGACGCACAGTGTCTGTTAGTGGGCGACATCGATCGGGGCGGAGTCTTCGCTTCCCTGCTGGGCACGGTTGAACTGCTTGAACCCGAGGAACGCGAGCGTATTCGCGGTTTTTGCATCAACAAGTTCCGTGGCGACCTCGATCTACTCGAACCGGGAGTTCGCATGATGGAACAGCGCATAGCAAAACCGTGCCTTGGCGTTGTTCCCTACCTGCCCGCTCTCGCGTTGGAAGAAGAAGACGGCGTCGGCCTTCCGCCCATCGCGCACTCCGGCTGGGGACCAAAGCAGAACGCGCTCGATCGTCCTCTGCGGATTGCAGTCATCGCATTGCCCTCATTCTCGAACTTTACCGACTTCGATTCCCTGCGCGCGGAGCCATCTGTCGATTTGCGGTTTTGCCGTTCCGCTGAGCTGCTGGCCAACGCCGATATCGTGGTCCTTCCGGGCAGCAAGCAGACCATGAGCGATCTGGAGTGGATGCTCGCGCGCGGCTTCGGGCCAGCCGTACAGCAGCACGCTGGGACTGGCCTGGTGGTGGGGATCTGCGGCGGCATGCAGATGCTAGGCGAAGAGTTGTTCGATCCAGCCGGTATCGAACAACAAGGCCGTATGCCCGGCCTCGGCCTCCTACCCATCCGCACAGAAATGCAGGCCGACAAGGTGACGCGCCTGTGCTCAGGGGTTCTCCACAGTCATTCCCTGTTCGGCCAATCAGTAGAAGATGACAAGGTGGCGGGATACGAGATCCATATTGGAAAGACCCTTTATCAGGAACATGCCGAACCCTTCGCCAGGCTGAACGATGGCGAACGAGACGGATGTATCAGCACCGATCGTCGAGTGCTTGGTACCTATCTGCATGGCATCTTCGACGACGATGGTTTTCGCCACCACTTCCTGACCGCTGCTCGCAGTTTTTACAAGTTGACTCCACCATCCGCGTTCAATTTTTGGACAAGGCAACGCGAAGAATCTCTCGACCGGTTAGCCAGCGAGGTGAGCAAGTCGTTGGACATGCAACGGATCTTCGACTGGGTGGGGCTTACGTACGAATGACCCACAGCAGAACAATCGCTGCTGCATATTTGCTTGACTGGATCGCGGGAGACCCTGAGTGGATCCCGCATCCGGTGCGCGTGATAGGCCGCTGTACAGAGCTTGCGGAACCTTTGCTCCGCCATCCGGAACAAACTCCACTGCAACAGGTGTTTGCCGGGGTGGTGCTCACCAGTGGCGTGGTTGGCGGGTCGTACCTCGTTACGGCGAAAGCCAGTGCCTGGGGTGGTACGGTGGCGAAGATTCTGTTGGCGTGGACTTGCCTTGCGTCACGCAACCTGGTCGATGAGAGTCTTGCGGTCATCCGCGCTCTCGAACAGCCCGGACTCGCTCGTCAGCGGCTGGCGAGAATCGTCGGCCGCGACACGCATGCGTTGAGCGATACCGAAGTGCAGCGGGCGCTCATTGAGACACTCGCCGAGAGTGCATGCGATGGAATTGTAGCGCCCTTGTTTTACCTGGCGATCGGCGGTGTCCCCCTGGCGATGGCATACAAGGCCGTCAATACTCTCGACTCTATGATCGGCCATGCCGACGAACGCTATTTCTACTTTGGCAAAGCGGCCGCACGGCTGGACGATGCAGCCAATTACTTCCCTTCACGGATCACAGCATTCGCCATTATGCTTGCCGCCGGAGCAGAACGAAAAACACAGTTGAATCATCGCTGCACACCTGGTATCGCGACCGTGGAAAACATAAGAGTCCCAATGCGGGCCAACCCGAAAGCGCAATAGCGGGCGCCCTGCAGGTTTGCCTGGGCGGAGAGAATACTTATCACGGTGAGCCCATCGCCGCGCCGTTGCTCGGAGCGGAGTTTGAGCCACCTAAGGCCCATCATGCCATGCGAGCTCTTCGCTTGGTCACGGCCGTCTCTCTGCTCAGCGCCGCATTCGCGGTTGCGGTACGGCTGGTGTGGCCCGTCTCATATCCCAGCAACTCCTAAAGAATTTCGCTACACCGCCGAAAAGTGACGAACGGTCGCAAGACCGGGACGAGTGACGCCTTTTCCCTTATCTGTCGCCTAATCGCGCGACGTGTGGCCCTTTGCAAACGCTGGGCATACCTGAACATAAAGCAAACGAAATCTGAGGTGAAGTTATGCGTTTCCATAGCTTGCTCAAGATACGTGCGGGTTGGATATTGTTGTTATTCACGCTTTGCTTACTCGATGCGACAAGCGCCGACGCGAACACAACCGGCGTGTCCGAACTAAAAACAAAAGCAGCCCAAGGATATGTCAAGCAGCAACTGGAATTGGCAGCGAATTACTTCGCCGGGAGAGGAGTGCCAAAAGACCTGACGCAGTCCGCCTATTGGTACCGGAAGGCAGCGGACCAGGGCAACCCTGCCGCACAGGTCTACCTTGGCTATATGTACACCGTCGGTATGGGTGTGCCTCAAGATAAAGGTCGAGGCGGTGAGATGGTATAGGCGAGCCGCCTCTGCCGGGAATGCAGAAGCCGAAGTGAACCTGGCCGCACTCTATCTCCGTGAAGACGGCCCAAAGCAGGATATTCAGGAAGCCTTACGCTTGCTGAAATCGGCAGCAGACAAACGGGATGGCCGCGCAGACGCTTACCTGGGCCTGGCAAGTTATATGGGCATGGGTGGTCCGGTGGACCACCCTTCTGCGGAAGCATGGTTCAGGATCGGCGCCAGGCAGCACGATCCGGAAGCAGAGTTTTTGCTGGCGTCACTTGACGCAAATGAACCGGGCCGCGTGCCTGATCTTGTGAATGACGCAAAGCTTCTGCGACTTTCCGCTGCTGCTGGGTACGTACCAGCTATGCACGGCGCCGGGCTATTACTGGTAAACCATCCCGACCTGGCGCAACCGCCGGAAGAGGCAACGAACTTGTTACTGTCAGCCGCGTCCGCCGGGTATTGGCAGTCGTCCGCGACCCTGGGTATCCTGGCACGGGACGGGCGGCGCATGCCACAGGATTACAGGGTGGCTTATCGTTGGTTCTGCATCGCGGTGTTGCAAGGCGGCAGCCCGGCGGAGACCTATCTGCGTCCCGGCCTTCGCGGCCTGGCGCAGAGTTTACCCGATGCTGCTTCGATTGAGCACGAAGCAGCCGAGTGGCGGCAAATCCATCCTAACCACGACCTGTTTGTCTACGCCAACGAAATGAACCCGAAGTATTTCCCCATTCAGGAGGTGTATGCTGTGCCGCATACTCCCAAGCCGGAGATTGGCCATCAAACTGGACAGCCTAACTAAGAAAGAGACCGACTCAACCCGTCCGTTTTTCATGCGCCCGGTGGTCTTCCTTTCGGGCTGGCTGGTGCTGGGAATTTTGTTTGGGTTCCAGGACTCAGTGGAAATGTCCCTGGAGGCCTGGAAAGTTCCGCTTTGGATTCCCTTCGCAGCGTGGATGCTGGAGTTTCTGCTGTGGGGTTTAACTTTCCTGGCCATGTGGCACTTTCTGCGCGCGAGTATACAGGCCGCCACCACCCGGCAGATGGTCTTGCTGTATTTTCCGCTGAGCGTCCTGGTTGGCATCGTCGAGGAGACGCTCTACATCACCATCTTCCGCTATCAGCATCCAGGCAAACACTATAGCTTTCTTACCCGGCTCGGGCACAATTTGTCTTCCGCATTGGTCACGGACGTGATCATTTTCTGGATGGGGTTTATCGTTTTCCGCAGCGTGGGCTACTACCAGCGATATCGCGAGCGGGAACAAATGGCTTCGCAGCTTCAGGCACAGCTGGTGCAGGCCCGTCTGCAGGCCTTGCAGATGCAGCTGAACCCCCATTTCCTTTTCAACACGTTGAACGGCGTTTCCAGCCTGATGCGAACAGACCCCGACGCAGCTGATGAAATGCTGGAACGACTGAGCAGCTTGTTGCGTATCACCTTAGCAAAGGGGCAGGCTCAGCGTATTCCTCTGCAAGAAGAGATGGAGGTGGTTCAACTTTACGTCTCGATCCAGCAGCTGCGTTTTGGAGATCGAGTCAGCCAGAGTGTTGAGGTCTCGCCCGAGGCATGGGATGCCCTGGTGCCGTCGATGATCCTTCAGCCCATTGTTGAAAATGCCTATGTTCACGGAATCTCCCGATCGCTGGGGCAAGCGACGATCACCATCAAGGCGTTCGTTAACCATGACAAACTGTGCATATCGATTCGCAATGCAGGTTCTGTTCCAGGGTCATCCGGCGACGCCCTGAGACGCGAGGGCGTCGGCATCGCGAACGTAAAGGCACGGTTAGAGTTGCATTATGGGAGCCGGCAAAGCTTCTCTCTCCAGGAAATTGCGCCTGGCGATGTAACGGCCCTATGCGTGCTTCCCCTGGAGATCGACAAGCGTCCAAGCAGTGACCAGGGGGAGCCCTTTTATGCCGCTTCAAGTGGTGATCGCGGATGATGAAGTTCTGGCCCGGCAAAAATTATTACAACTTCTGCGAGACGAACCGGACATTGAAGTAGTGGGTGAGGGAGCCAACGCCGCGGAAACGATCGACCTTGTACAGCTCACCCAACCGGATGTGCTGCTCCTCGATATACGCATGCCAGGCATGGACGGCTTCGACATCCTCTCCGCTTTGAGCTGCTCCAGTTCTCCGGACCTTCCGGCTATCATCTTCACCACGGCACACGATCAATACGCACTCAAGGCTTTTGAAGTGCATGCGGTTGACTATTTGCTGAAGCCCTTCACACGGGAACGGCTCAGCATCGCGCTGCAGCATGCCCGCGAACAGCGTGAGCGAAGGGGTGCTCATGGGTTGGTTCGATCCCCGGACAAGAAGGGATATAACGATCGCCTCGTCTTTCGCTCCAAAGGCCGCATTCTGTTTCTGCCCATAGCGGATATCCGCTGGATTGGCGCGGAAGAGAATTACGTGCGTATCTGCACCGGCAAAGAGAACCATATGCTGCGCAATACGATGGCTAACTTCGAGACCAAATTGGACCCCGACATGTTCCTGCGTATCCATCGTTCTGCGATTGTGAATCTTCGATACATCAAAGAATTTCGGACCGACGGAAGCGACGGAGAGTGCTTTGTCACCATGTCCGACGGACATAAGTTGCCGGTAAGCCGCGGTTACCGGTCACGGATTACCAGCCTCATCGCCCGCTGAACCCGCAAGTGTTCGATTTCGAACAAAAAAACTCGGTTGTGGACAACACGCTGCGGATGTCTTTCCCTCAGCCGTTCATTTTTCGGCTACTTAAAAGTGGCCAATCACATGCAAATAGAATTCTCAAGATGCTGAATGACCTAAAATTCGCGTTACGGCAGTTGCGAAAGTCGCCCGCATTTACCCTCACCGCGGTTCTCACGTTGGCGCTGGGAATCGGTGCAAACACGGCGATCTTCTCCCTTGTGGACTCCATCATGCTCCGCCCACTGCCCTTTCCACAGCAGGACCGGCTGGCACGCATCGAGTACAGCACCGGGGAGGTCAGCTTCTTTCCCAAGGGCTGGGTGCAGGCGTTGGGGGAACATTCCGCTTCGTTCGCCGCAGTGAGCGGGTTCGGGGCGGATGCGGAATCGAATGTGGCCGGAACCGGCTCGTCGGAACGGGTATTTGGCGCCGAGGTCATGACCAACGCGTTCGACACGCTGGGGATTCATCCAGCACTGGGTAGCTTCTTTACCCGTGACGAAGGGGCGGCCGGGCGTGATTTGGTGGTGGTGCTTAGCTACGGCTATTGGCAACAGCGCTTTGGGCAAAATCCAAATGTGATCGGGGAGACCGTCCGCATCGATGGCATCTCGCGGCGGGTCGTCGGCGTCATGCCGGCGGGCGTCCGGTTCCCATATAGCGACACGCAGTTCGTGGTTCCAGTTGCCTTCAAGGGAGGGGATCCTCTCGATCCCTGGCGCATTTTCGACTTGCGTATATTCGGACGGTTGAAGGACGGGGTCTCGCCAGCTCAAGCGCAGGCTGAATTGCACCGGCTGCACGGGGCCTTGTTGCCGCTGTTCCCCTGGCGGATGCCGGATACGTGGGCAGCGGATCTCACGGTGGTGCCGCTACTCGAGTCCGAGGTGGGCGCAATGCGGCCGCGCCTGCTGCTGCTCTTCGGCGCAGTTGGTTTGATCCTGTTGATTGCGTGCGCGAATGTTGCGAACCTGATGCTGGCTCGCGCAGCGGGCCGGCAGCGCGAGATGGCTCTTCGTGGGGCACTCGGCGCTTCTTCCGGTCGACTGCTGCAACAGTTGCTATCAGAGAGTGTGCTGGTGGGGGCGTTGGCGGGAGTCGCCGGGTTACTCGCGGCAAGTGCCAGCTTGCAGGGCCTGGTGCGGCTGTTGCCCGCCGATACTCCACGGCTGAATGAGATTTCTCTGCACTGGCCGGTATTCCTCTTTGCCGCAGCCGCGTCGTTGATGACGGGAATTCTCTTTGGGCTTATCCCGGCATTGAAGATGGCTTCTCCCAATCTGCAGGGCGCGCTGCGCTCGAGCGGCCGCGGCGTAGCAGGCAAACCCTCACAGTTCCGGGTGTCGATGGCGCTGGTGATGGGGCAAATCGGGCTATCGGTGGTGGTCATCACCGCCGCCGGTCTTTTGCTGCATAGCCTTTACAGCTTGTCGAAGGTGGATCCGGGATTTCGTACCGCGCGAGTCGTCACCGCGGAGGTATCGCTGGATGCAACGGCATGCCAGGAGAAGGGGCGGTGCCATGGATTCTTTACGACGCTGCTGAACGGTGCGCAGGGCGCTGCGGGAACGGAAGCGGTTGCGCTTACCGACTCATTGCCGCTGAGTGGGCGAGACAACAATTACGTTTACGACGCCGAGGGTCATCCCAGGGATGCCCGGCAGGGCGCGCTGCTCGCCACTGGGCGTACGGTGTCGCCCGACTACTTCGCCACGCTAGGGATGCGGCTGATGCGGGGGCGTTTGCTCACGAATCAGGATGAGTCCGGATCGAGCCACGCAGTGGTCATCAACGAAAGCATGGCGGCGCGGCTGTGGCCAAATCAGGATCCCCTAGGCAGGCACCTTATCGACGTCAAGGATGAACCTGTGCCAGCGGTGTGGAAACAGGATGCGGCTTCTGTGGTGGTGGGCGTTGTCAGCAACACTCACAGTGGCAATCTGGCAGGGGGATTCGGGGATGAGGTCTATTTACCCATGACCCCGGCGCGGGAACAGCCGGTGATGTATGTCCTGCTGCGCACACGTGCCGGTGTTTCCGAAGCGGCGGACGGATTGCGCAGAGTGGTGGAGCAGCTGGATCCCCTGGTGCCGGTGACGCGCGTTCGCAGCCTGAATGAGGTGGTGGCGGCCTCGGTCTCGGCTCCGCGTTCCCTGGCTATTTTGTTGCTGTCGTTTGGAGGTTTGGCGCTGCTGATCGGTGGTGTGGGTGTGTACAGCCTCATTGCTTACGTGGTGAGCTGGCGGACGCGAGAGATTGGCCTCCGTTTGGCGTTGGGCGCGATGCGCTGGCAGATTGTGGGTGCGATCGTGAAGCAGAGCCTGATGCTCGCTGCGGGAGGTTCTGTGGCTGGGTTGGTCGTGGCCGCTTTGCTGATGCAGTTCCTGCGCAGTTTTTTGTTCGGGGTGAGCGTGCTCGATCCGGTGACTTTCCTTTCGGTGCCCGCGGTGATGCTTTTGTTGGCCCTCTTCGCTGCCTGGGTTCCGGCGCGGCGGGCAGCCGGGGTGGATCCGATGGAGACGTTGCGGCGGGAATAGAAATTCGTTCAAAGCGATCGTTGGGCTTCGCCCATCATATTCGGCCCATGTACGCTTAGGCGAGGGGCACCCGTCCTATTCCTCCGGGTTATTGGCGGGTGTTCGCCGTCATTTTGCGGATGGTATTGGTGGTGCTCATACCGTTGACGGTGGGCACGATTTCGACGCGGCCGCCCCAGGTGGTCATATCGTCTGCGCCCACAATGGTGGAAGCGGTATAGTCGCCTCCCTTGACCAGTACGTCGGGGCGTAGAGAGCGGATCAGTTCCAGCGGGGTCTCCTGGTCGAAGATGATCACCGCGTCGGTCGACCCTAGCGCGGCCAGAACGCGGGCCCGTTCCTTTTCTCCGACGACGGGCCGCGTGGGCCCCTTCAACCGCTTTACGGAAGAGTCACTGTTCACGCCGATGACGACCTTATCGCCGAATTCGCGGCACTGTTCGAGCAATGTAATGTGGCCAACGTGCAGGATGTCAAAACAACCATTGGTAAAGACGATGCGCTCGCCGTTCGCACGCCATTCGGCCAACCGGACCAGCAGGTGGTCGAGGTCGAGAATCTTGTCCGGCCCTTTCATCTGGGTAGACGCGGTGAACTCGGCCACCAGTTCGTTGCGCGAGATAGGCGCCGTGCCCGTCTTGGCCACCACGATTCCCGCGGCGATGTTTGCCAGAGTGACAGCAGTCTCCGGGTCAAGACCGGCGGCCAGCGATGCCGCCAAGGTAGCGATGACGGTATCGCCGGCGCCAGTAACATCGAACACTTCCCGGGCACGGGTAGGGGAATGAAAAACCGAATCAGGATACAGAATGCGAATGCCCTTCTCGCTCATGGTGACGGTCAGGTAATCGATGCCCAATTGGGCGACCAGTTTTTGGGCCGCGTCGAGCAATGCAGGCAGGTTCCGGGTAGGGATGCCCGTGACCAGTGCCAGTTCCTGAAGATTGGGGCAGATGGTCGTAGCGCCCGCGTACTTGCTGAAGTCCAGGCCCTTGGGATCGACCAATACGGGGATTTGCTGTTTGCGTGCCTGGGCGATGACGGCCTGGCAAAGGTCCGCGCTCAGGGCGCCCTTGGCGTAGTCAGAGAGAACGACCGCATCGGCAGTGCGCACCAGCTTCAGGGACTGCTCGAGCAACGCCTGATGATCGGCTGCCGGATGCGGGTCAGAGCTTTCCACATCCAGACGGAGCAACTGTTGATTGCGGGAAACAATCCGGGTTTTCGAAATGGTGGAGTGGCCGGAGATGACCATCCCGGAGACGTCGACGCCGGCAGCAGAGAGCAACGCGGTCAGTTCCCGCATTTCTCCGTCGCTACCCCAGAAGCCTGCCTGCTCAACCTTGACGCCCAGACCGACCAGGTTCATCGCCACGTTGGCGGCACCGCCGGGAGCACTGGTAGAGCGTACCGAGCGGAGCACCGGAACCGGCGCCTCGGGCGAAATGCGGTCGACCTCTCCCCAAATGGAGCGGTCCAACATCACGTCGCCAATCACCAACACGCGAAGGGCGGCAAATCCGCTTTCAATCAGGGAGAGAAGGCGGGACTGTTCTTTCACCAGCATCCCTTCATCATCGCAAATAAGAAGCCGGTCCCGCGACTGGCCTATACTACGAGGAACCTGGGATAGAAGCACTCATCCCACGGTAACGGCGTTATGGCGAGCAAGTTTCCAGAGTTCAGAGACGTCAAGGCAAGGGTGCTGCGGATACTGCGTCCCGCCACCAAATGGGGCCGAGTCACTGTCTGGCTGGGCTGCCTATCCGTGCTGCTTTGGACCGCCGCGCTCTTTGGGGCCAAGCTAGGCGGGTGGGCAGCATTTACCACCCTTATCTTTGCGTCCTTTGCCCTGATTTTAGGCTTCAAGGTCGGGTTCCGCCCGCTGCTCTGGCGGCTGCGCAATCGACTGTTTGTCACCTATCTCTTCATCGGCGTGATGCCGATTCTGTTGCTGCTGGGAATGGGCGGCCTTGCCGGATATCTATTTGCCGGGCAGTTCGCCACCTATGTCGCCACCTCCGACTTCTCCTCGGAATTGCTGCATCTGCAGGCAGCGAATGATGCCCTGGCCGCACAGCTGATTCCCTTGGAGAACTCCGGCAAGCTCAGCGAACAGGTCGCGGGCGAGTTGACCCGAGCGTCGGACGAGCGATTCCCGCGGCGAACCGTGACGGTGTGGCGAGGCGATAAGGGATTTGTCCTTTCCACCGGGGGAGGATTGCTGGAAACACAGCCGGAGAAATTGCCCGGCTTTATCACTGGCGACTTCACTGGCTTCGTCGTCGATCAGGACGAACTGCACCTGCGCGCCGTCAAGCTGCAACGCATCGGCAATCGCGTGCTGTCCGTGATCTCCGATATTCCCATGACACCCGAGCTCCTTCAACCCACAGCGGCCCGTCTGGGAACCCTGACCCTTCTACCTGTCCCTGACCCGGAAACCAGCGCGCATACCGTGGTCGATGCCGGGCTGGTGCCTCCCCGTTCGCGGTGGTTCGACTTTGAGTTGCGCGCCGCCACCCTCTTCGACGTGGTTGACTGGCGGACGGGAAAGAAGCAAAACGGTGGAATCTGGGTAGTCACGCGGCCTTCGATGCTGTACTCGACCTTGTTCGCTACCCTGGGTGACAAGTTTCTCATCTGGCGGGACATCCTGTTCGCGATTGCGGCGTTTTTCGGGCTGATTGAGATCGTGGCGCTCTACATTGGCATCAGGCTTTCGCGCAGCATGACCGCATCAGTCGCGGAGCTCTATAGCGCGACGGTTCACGTGAATCAGGGTGATCTGGGCCATCGCATCCAGTTGCGCGGCCATGATCAGATGGCGGCGCTGGGCCAGTCGTTCAATTCCATGACGGGGTCTTTGGCCAAGCTGATTGACGAGCAGAAAGAAAAGCAGAGGCTGGAGAACGAGCTCAGTATCGCCTATGAAGTGCAAGAGTTGTTGTTCCCCCGGCAGGTTACCGACCTGCCCACGCTCGAAGTGCACGGAGTTTGCGTTCCGGCGCGCACCGTCAGCGGCGACTACTACGACTTTATTCCTCTGGGTAGCGACCGGCTGGTGCTGGCGGTGGGAGACATCAGCGGTAAGGGGATTTCGGCGGCCCTCTTGATGGCCACGGTGCACGCCTTTGTCCGCGCCTACTCGATCGAACCAGAGATGGCTTTGGTGCCGGCCTCGCTCACTTATGGATCGCGGGAAGATCCACGCATGTACTATCGCGGAGACGGGAGCACAGAATCCCAACTGGCTCCGGCGATGCTGATGACCACCTTGAACTATCAGCTTTATCGCAGCACTCCGGCGGCCAAGTACGCCACCATGTTTCTGGGTTGCTATGACGCGAAGGCCCGGGTTCTGACATATTGCAACGCCGGTCATTTGCCCCCGATCATCCTGCGGGCAAGCGGCGAGGTCTTCCGCCTGTCGGTCAACGGCACGGTCGTTGGCCTGTTTGACGGTGTTACCTACGATGAGTCGACGCTGGTGATGCAGACCGGCGATATTTTTGTCGCCTACAGCGATGGGGTCACCGAACCGGAAAATGAATTTGGTGAGTTCGGCGAGGAACGGCTGATTGAATTGATCCAGGAGCATCGCAATAAGCCGCTTCCGCGCATCACCGAAATCGTGGCCGGCGCAGTGGCAGACTGGATCGGCAACGTGGAGCAACCCGACGATGTAACCATCGTTCTTGCGCGCTGCACCGGCCCCTCCGCGTAGCCGCTCCTGTTACCATTTCGCTATGAACTATCGTGCACTCGGGCGTACGGGTTGGAAGGTTTCTGAGATTAGTTTTGGCGCATGGGCCATAGGTGGGGCATGGGGCCAGGTGACCGATGAGGAATCGCTGGGAGCGCTTAACCAAGCAATCGATTCTGGCATCAATTTTCTCGACACGGCGGATGTGTATGGTAACGGCCGCAGTCATCGCCTGATCGGGAAGCTGAAGAAGGCCCGCAAAGAAGACATCATCGTTGCCACGAAAGTGGGGCGGCGTTTGCCTAAGCAGACGGTTGAGGGCTACAGCCGCGCTAATCTTACGTCCTGGGTCGAATACAACCTGCTCGACCTGAACGTTGAGGTGCTCGACCTGGTGCAGCTCCACTGCCCGCCGACCGATGCCTACTATCACCCGGAGATTTTCGGTGTGCTCGACGACCTGGTGAAGGCGGGCAAGATTCGTTTCTATGGGGTGAGCGTGGAGCGGGTGGAAGAGGCGCTCAAAGCCATGGAGTACCCCAACCTGCAGTCGGTGCAGATCATTTTCAATTGCTTCCGCCAGCGCCCGGCGGAGCTGTTCTTTGCCCAGGCCAAGCAGAAGCAGGTCGGCATATTGGCGCGTGTTCCCCTGGCCAGCGGGCTGCTCACCGGGAAGTTTCGCTCCGATACCAAGTTCGAGACGGACGATCATCGCCACTTCAACCGCCAGGGCCAGCGCTTCGATGTGGGGGAGACCTTCGCCGGAGTCGACTATGAGGTTGCATTAGCTGCTGTGGAAGAGATCCGCGCCCTGGTACCGGCCGATGTCAGCATGAGCCAGTTTGCTCTGCGCTGGATCCTGATGTTCGATGCGGTCAGTTGCGCCATTCCAGGTGGGAAGCGCCCTACCCAGGTAGCGGACAATGCGCGGGCGTCGGATCTTCCGCCGCTCACCCCTGAGGCAATGGCGAGCATCCGGGAGATTTACGACGCGAAGATCCGGCCCCTGGTGCACCAGCTCTGGTGAGTGGGCAGACGAAACCGCAGGTCCCTCCGCTCCGGTCGGGATGACAAGGTTTAAGACAGCGTACTCATAGGACATTCGTTCCCCGCGCCGATCCCAACAGAAACTCAGTTCCCCCCTTGCCATCCCTAGCGGGGCGGAGGGTGAACCGGAGTCCAAAACGAATCGGATCGACAAAGGATCGCTTGATCTTCTCCTTTTATTCTCCTATAGTGGTCCCTATGCGCGCTCTGCCCTTCCCCAAGTCTTGCGTGGTTTGCTGCAAGAAGTGCGGCCACGACGTGTTAGCCGGCACAGACAGCTTCCCTGCCAGTTCGATTTTTGTGGTGTGCTCGCTCTGTGGCGAGAAACGGAAATATCTGCCCACGGAGGTGATCCATGGCAGGCCGCACTGCGTGGTTCGCCGGACGAGAGCTCGCCATGTTTCCATCTCCGTGGACGGGCGGCGGGGACCCGCTTCTGCCCACCTTGGCGTCCTTCGCCATGAGCGGTTGGCTGCCGGCCGGGGCCGCTGATTACTTCGGCAGCGGCGCTAGCTTGATGGTTTTCCCTTCGCGCGCGGACTGCCGGGCTGCATCCAGAATCTGCATCACGACGACGTTGGTCTCAAGCGAAGTCAGGTCGCCATTCGGCTGCAGAGTCCCCTTCATCACCGCAGCCAGGTAGTGCAGTGAACCGTCGTTCGGGGGCGTCAGGGGTGGAGAAACAGTCTCTGTCTCCTGTTTCTCGCCTTTGGCCCGGAGGCGCAGTTTGTCTGGCCCAACTGTGATGGCGTAGCCAGTAGCGCCATATACTTCCATGTCTTTGCGGGCAAACGGCCAGTTCCAGGACCCCATCAAAACGGCCTGCGCTTTTGGGTAGCGCACGATAATGGTCGATTCATCCGCCACGCGAGGATAAATCTCGGGCTTGTCGGTCTGCGTAACTGCCGTGACGCTTAAGGGAGAATCGCCATGCATCAGCCAGGTAACGAGGTCAGCGCCATAGCAACCGAAATCGTATAGCGCCCCATCGCCGTTCTGTTCCGGGATCCTCGAGCCACTTGAGAAATTCCGGCTGCACTCCTATCTCTTTCGGTCCTTCGTGGCCGTCGTGGACCACGATTCTGCGTAGATCGCCGAGGCTCCCTTTGGCCACCTCGTCGTAGGCGGCGCGGTTGCTGGCATACCAGGTGGTCTCGTAGTTCACCAACACCTGGATGTGATGTTCCCGGGCCGCGCGGCGAATCGCCAAGGCATCTTCAAGAGACATGGTCAGTGGCTTTTCCACCATGACACTCAGCCCGTGCTGAGCCGCTGCTTCGATCACCTGGCGGTGCTTGCCTATCGAGGTGTAGACCAGCAGCGCCTGGGGATGGCGGGCCGCGATCATCGCGTCCATCTGCGTGTAGAAGAGGCTGGGATCGAGATGAAATTGCTCGGCATAGCGGTGGGAGAGCGCCTGGTCAGCATCCACGATGCCCACCAGCTGCGTTTCACGCTGGTTGGGGAATTGCTTGAGGAACCCGGAAACATGCCCGTGCTCGAGCCCCACGATGGCCACTCGTAGCGGGGCCTCCTGGGCAAAAGCGCAACCGGAACCGATGAACGTCGTCAGTAGGCAAAGCAGTACAGAAAGGGCGAACCGCATTCTTCCTCCGGGATTCATGATTGCGCGGGCGCTTTGCCGGAGCGGCGTACCCAAACGCCATCTCGCTTCTCCAGGTAGATCCACTCGGCTTGGGAACACAGGTTGCCGCACCAATCGAGGATATAGACCAACGCAGAAGTCTGCGCAGTATTGAAATAAACCTCGCTAAAAAAGGTAACCCCGACGTAGTTGCCGTACTTGGCCTGCAACTCAGAATCGGAGTTCACCGAGCGTGAATCCTTGAATTGCGCGACATCGCCAGGAGCCAGAAGCACGTAGGGCCGAGAGAGCTTGAGCCGGCGAGTCAACACGAGGCGTTCTTTTTTGCGTTGGTTGTAGTCGGTCACCGCTTCCTTGAAGCCTCGTGGATTATCGTCCGGTGGCTGGAGAGTCGCATCGGGCGCTAGTTTGGGATCCATATCGTCTTCATTGACGGTTGTTCCGCCGATAGCCCAGGCCTGGCTTTCGCCGGAACCCATATCTTCAAAGAGTTGACCGGGCATGAGCATGGCATAAATCAGGTAAGAATCCGGCAATCGATCAGGGGAAACCGCCCCGGCGGCCGGCTTGGTTTGCGCAGAAGTGACGACAGTTGCCCCGGCTATAGCCAGCCACAGCAAGACCAGGTTTTTGACGTGCAAGCGCATAATCTGTCGAATGAGCATGCTCCCCCTGCCGATTGGGTTCCTGACTATCATGACAGACGCGGGGACCGCCCGGGTTGACGCTGCAGATGGCGCGAAAAAGGACACCCCCGGTTCTTCAATGCATGGGCCACACGCGTTCCACTGTTTTGCTGAGCATCCAGTGTTTGTCGTCTGCGTTGAGGAATTTCATATCGTCGCGCACGACGGTCAACCTTTGCGCGTAACTGGCTTTCTCTTTCGCAATCGGCCAATCGGTTGCCCACATAAGCCGCTGCGGGCCGAATGTGTCATAGAGACGCTTGACCAGGCGTTGCGAATCCAGCCAGGGATAGTTCTCTTTGGAGAGCGACCAGGTGTGCGAAATCTTCACAAACACTTTTGGATAGCGCACCAGGTCCACGAGGGCGTCGAGCTTCTCCGGCTGATCTACGGGGCAATCAGCCATGTGGTCGATGACGATCGTCAAATCGGGATATTTCTCGACTAACTTCTGGACATCCGGAACTCGGCTGATCGGCACCAGCAGCGTCATGGGAACGTTGAGCTGGTCGCAACGATTCCAGAGAGGAGGCATGAGTGGGCCCTGGATCCAGTCACCGGTCGCGTCGCCGGCCGGGCTCAGACGCACGCCGCGAAACCCCTGCTCTGCCGAAAGCTGGGCCAGATGATCAGGTGCGGCGGGATCCAGTGGATCTACCCGGCACACCCCTTGGAAGAATTGCGGGTACTGCTTCAGCACTGCTGCGAGATAGCTGTTGTCGTAGCGATAGTGGATGACCTGGATGATGACGGTCCTGGCGACTCCGTTGGCTTTCATGAGATCCAGCAGCATCTCGGGAGTCGCGTCGTAGTCCGGAACTTTGGCCCCAGGCGCGAACGGAAAGCGAGCATCATGCTTCCAGACATGCACGTGCGGGTCGAAGATCTGGTAACTAGATAACGCTGCTGCCGCTGCCATTTTCAGCATTTTCCGCCGGGTGACTTCAAACCGTCCCTTCATGCGTAGATCGGTTCCAGTGTTTTTACGACGTAAGCGCCACATCGGTCATAGCTGGTGCGAGGGCCGTTTCTCGCTATGTCAAGATCCGCACAGAGCCAGCTTTTGAAGTGGATGCTGCGCAGCACGCGATGGCAGGCCCGGAAGTCGATTTCGCCATCCCCCAAATCATAAGTGTTGGTGATGTACTTCGCAGTCAGGCCGGCGCGCTTCGCATCTTTGTAGTCGGCCATCATCAGCCGGTGTTTGTATTTCTCCATGATGACGGCCGGGTCTCCGCCACCAAGGTAAACGTGCGCGGTGTCGGGGGAGAAATAAAACAGCTTGGGATCGGTGAGCGCCATGCAACGATCGATCTCCTCCGGGGTCTGCACCATCTGCCCAAGATGATTGTGCAGGCCGGCCTTGAAGCCCATCTCGCCCGCGGTTTCTCCCAGTTGATTATAGAAACGGCACATGATGGCGAATGCGTCCGCGGATTTGTTTCCGGCACGCGAAGGCGAGAAGACCACCAGGCGTTCGGCGCCAAAACGCTTGAGAAACGTCATCGCGATTTTGGCGTTGTTCAGAATCTCGGCATGCTTTGTTGCATCGTCCGCAGGGCCGTTGAACGAGATCGTGATGACCTGAAGGCCGCGGCGGGAGAGTTCCCTTTCCATCTGTTCCTGCGTGACGTCGTACTTGGTAAGAATCTGCGGATACTGGGTCAAACGAAGCCCGATGAAGCCGGTATCGTGCATCACGTCAAGGATGTCGGTAAAGCGGGTGCCGGGATACGAGTTCCATAAGTTGGAGCCGAGTGCCCATTTGACGTTTTTATTTGCTGGCAACCTTTGCGCCGCCTGGGCCAGAAACCCTGCCAGCCCGAGTACAGCTTCTCTTCTCGTGATCACAGAGCTGCGTCCCTCCTTGCTGCAGACTAAGAACCATCGTAGCTGAGCCGCTTGCTGGTGCGGAACCGCAGGTCCTTCCGGCCGCACGGGGCAGGCCGGGAAGACCGGCTTCCCGGAGAGGCAGGTTTGAGCCGTTGGCTTGACCAAGATGCTCAAGGTGCTCAAGCTGGATGATTTTCGTGTGCGCTAAATCCTTTTGTTACATCAAGGTGCTCAAGATGCTCAAGGCGCTCAAGTATCAATTTGAGCATCTTGCCCGGCTGACGAGAGTCGAGTCTGATGCTGTGAGGAGGTTGGGGAGGCTGGCGGCGAATACAGGCCGAAGCACTCCGTGGGAAAGCGGTTGATGGAGAGAATATCGAGTACGGCGCGGCCTGCCTGCCGGGTCGGTAAGTGCATAGAGGGCGTGTCCGCGGAGGAAAACGCGACAGCGGTTGCCGGTCGCGGGGGTAGCATGGGCCGTGAAGGAAATGGTCACGGTACTTAGATCCAGATTGTGTGCATTTCGTGTTGCAGGTGGCGGGGATTTTTTTTGGTGGTGGACTTGGCAACCGAGAGAAAAAAGAGACGCGATGAATTAGTCCCGTAGGGACGGTAAATCTGTAGCCCGGGACGGGTGCGCCGGGAAAGATTTCACGCAAGTCGAGTTCCGCGGGGACGCACCATGGAAAAGGAGTGAAAGGCAACCATGGTTGATCAAATGTCGGGTAAAGATAGGAAAGATTGGAAGGGGCTTCGCCCCATCTTGTTCAACCCATGTAGTGCCCCGGCATGCCGGTGCAAACATGGGGCACCCGTCCAGGGGGCTGGGCTTGCAGGAGGGGTTGATTGTGGTCACACCACCTACATTTTGGAATCGTGGACCAACGGACGGCCAGCGGTGGCGCCGGTCAACCTACCACGATCCCATTCGAGCTGACCGTTCACCAGGACATAATGCACTCCTTTGGAAACCTGGTTAGGATCGGTATAGGTGGCGGTATCAAGAATCGCAGTTGGGTCGAAGATGGTCACGTCGGCGTAGTAGCCGCTCTTTAATTGTCCGCGGCCGGGGAGATGTTCACGCTCTGCCGGCAACGAAGTAATCTTGCGCACGGCCTGGGACAAATCGAGCAATTTAAGATCGCGAGCGTAGTGGCCGAGGAACCGCGGCATAGATCCCCATGCCCGAGGATGCGTGTGCGGCTCGAAGAGCGGACCATCGTGCGAGGTCTCGCCGGCGTCGAGGCCGATGCTGGTCCATGGTTGCTTCAGGCCGTATTGCAAGTCGTTCTCACTCGCCATGAAGTAGAGGGCGGCGGTTTGCCCTTTGTCGGCCAGGATGAAGTCAAAAAGCGCGTCCATTTCTGATTTGTTCTGAGACTTCGCAAGCTCAGCGACCGTCTTGCCTTCGTATTTTTGGAGGTCGGGATTTACCACCGCCGAAATCATCACGCCACTGCCGCCACCGCAGTCCAGGTAGAGGTTCTCCCACTCATTGTGATCGTGGGCCATGTCGGCCACGATTCTGCGGCGGGTCGCGGGGTCTCGCAGACGCTTTAGCAACTTGTCCATGCCGCCGTCGGCCACCCAGGGCGGCAGAGACGAGGCCAGTTGGGTTGCCCCGGCGGTGTAGGGATACATGTCGGCGGCGATGTCCAATCCGGAATCGCGTGCTGCCTGGAGCTTGGCTACCACCTTCGGCATGTCACCCCAGCGCGCCTTTCCGCTCACCTTAAGGTGAAAGATCTCGACGGGAAGATTAGCCTCACGCCCGATGCGAATGGCTTCGTCGATGGCCGCCGTTTCGCTCTGCCCTTCGCTGCGCATGTGCGAAGCATAGATGCCCCCGTATTGCGAGGCGACCCTGGCCAGGGCAATCAGTTCCGTCGTGGTTGCGTAATGACCAGGGGGATAGATGAGCGCGGTCGAGAGGCCCAGTGCGCCCTGCTGCATAGCGGTCGCTACCAGCGATTCCATCTGCTGCAACTCAGCCGGGGTTGGGGCGCGATCAACGTCGCCAAGTATTGCCTCGCGAACCTGGGATGCGCCGACATATGTGCCCAGGTTGATGGGAGTTCCAGACTTCTCCAGGCGGCGGAAATAGCCGGCGAGATCCCGCCAGTCAATGGTGAGGTGGTAGTGATCGAGCAGGATTTTCTGCGGGGCTATCGTGAGCTGGTTCTGGGGAGCGATGGAGCCGCCTTCCCCAGTGATTTCGCTGGTGATGCCCTGGGACAGTTTGCTTTCGGAACGGTTGTCGATCAGCAGCGACAATTCCGACTGGCCCAGCATATCGATGAAACCTGGAGAGACCACCAGGCCGGTGGCGTCGATCTCACGTTTTGCCTTGGCGTTCGCGAAAGAACCTATGGCGACGATCCTATCGCTGCGGATAGCGATATCTCCTGCATACGGCGCGCTTCCCGAACCGTCGAGAATTTGGCCGTGGCGAATGAGGACGTCGTAGTCAGCCGCCGGTGTACCGGAGTGACATCCCGTCGGTAAACACGCCAGCAGGGCCGCCAGGCAGAACGGAAAGGACTTCCGGCCAGACAGGATCATGGCTTGCCCGGCCAGGGAAGCTTCGGCAATTTGGGCATCTTGGGCATCTGTAACAGCCGGTTGGCGTCTTCCGGCTCGACGTCTACGAATACGATGCGATTTCCGTCTGGATCCTTAACGACCAACATGGTCCCTTGCTTTTCGACCGGCACGTTGTGGTCCTTAAGTTGAGAGGCCGCATGCCGGATGCTTGGAACTAACAAGAGGAGCTGAAACACATTCGGTGTTATTTCGATCAATTGGCCCGATGAACCGGGGAGCAGGAGTGGTATCAGCCCTGGCTCGAAAGGATGGCGCGACTCGTGGAAGCCCAGTTTCTGTTGATAGAACGCTCGTGCTGCGACCGGATCCTCCATGCTCAGGCTTATGCCAACGATCTCTTTCGAGATGCGGTCCTCACCCAGGTGCAGACCTTGATCTTTGGTGTGCAGGGAGCCCGGCATGTATTGCGTGTATTCGATGTTCTGATCTTCAGGGCCAACCATGGTGAAGAGCAGGTTGCCTGCACCGGCGCGCTTCACCGGGGTGGGAGTCAGACTGCGCCCCAGATAAGCCTTGTTCAAAGCCTCGAGATCAGTGGCCTCGAAACAGACGTGCATGAAGCCGATGGTTTGCGAGGGGTCCTGTTGCGGATAGAGCTCAATGAACTGGTGGTCATTGACCTTGATGAATGATTCCGTGGTTTTCCCATCTTTGGTGGATACGAAGGCCTGCTGAAAGCCCAGCTTCTGATAGAAGATTTTGGAACGGGTAAGGTCGGAGACGCGGAAGGCGACATGCGCGATCCCAGCCAGATTCGCCGGCTGAATCTGCGCTGTGCCCAGCGCGGGAAATAGACAAAACGCAATCGCCAGCAGACAGGTTCGGAGATTTGTCATCGAGGTCGTCTTGTCATCCGATTGCACTCCCCAGCAGGCAAATTGTAGCTTGAATCGCTACGGAGTGGACGTAGCCATCGCCGCCTGGAGGGCCTGTTCGGTATGCGGGGTCATCACTGCGTAACCTGCCGCGCTGGGATGGACACCGTCGACGGTCAGCGCGGGAATATAGTTCTCTCCATTCGCGGCTGCGAGCAGCGAGTGGTAGTCAACCACCTGGATGCCTTGTTGCGCCGCGTATTGGATGATCCATTGATTCAGCTGATCGATGCGCTGAAACCTTTGCGGACTTGGGTCTGCTTTTTCCGGAAGGGTTCCCGGGCCCCACGGGGGGATAGTCCCCAGGACCACGGCAATATGATGATCCTTTGCTTTTTTCACCATGGTCTGGATATTGTTGGCCGTATCCGATAGTTGCCACCCGGGATAGACGTCATTCGTGCCGGCCAGGATGTGCACCGCCCTGGGCTGTAAATCGATGACGTAGGCATCAAACGGCGCGGCAATCTGGCTGGAAGTGATCCCAATGACACCCACGTTGAGCCAGATGTTTTGGGCGAATGTAGATTGCTGCCCGGCCCAGCTTTGCGACCAATTGTAGGTGATGGAATCGCCCACGAAGACGACGGTTGGGTGCACGCGAAAGTTCACTCCGCACCCTGAGGTGGAAAGAAGAACGAGCAGAGCCACGAACCGGCCGACGCCGGCGAAACGCGCAAGCCGCCTGAAGATGTTGTTGATCCTGACCGCTCCGGAAAATGGCACCAACGTTATTTTCTCATTGGCCAGGGAGGTTGGTGTTTCCATGAGGATTGGGTGATGATTGGCGGAGGTTATGGGCCGGCGGTGGCGGGGCACACGAATGGCGCACCGCAGATCCCTCGGCTTCCCCAGATTTCCTGTCGAGTGCTGCGGCTTCGATCAACTGCATGTGGTTCTCTTTGATGAGAACCACATAAGTGATCGCGGTGAGCGCGGCGAGGTAGGAAATCCGGGTACGCACGGGATGACAAATAGGAGGGGGTCGTTGTGGGGAAAGGCCGGTTGCTGGGTGAAACAGTGGTTTCCTGAACAGAGACATTCTTCAAATCTAATGTGGACAAGCCTGGTACTCGCGAATCGCTAGAATAGACAGATGGGAGCAAGAGCGATTCATGGCCAAACAATTTGCATGCATTGAGACGAAACATCATGAATTTATTCTGCAACAGCAGATTTTCTTTACCGCCTCCGCGGCTGCGGAAGGGCGAGTGAACGTTTCTCCTAAAGATAGGGCGGCTCTGCGCATCCTCAGCCCCCATCGGGTTGCCTACCTGGACCAGACTGGCAGTGGAAACGAAACTGCGGCACACCTGCGGGCGCACGGACGCCTGACGATTATGTTCTGTGCCTTTGCTGGGGCACCCTTGATTCTTCGGCTTTATGGGCAAGGCAATGCTCTGCCTCGGGGCGGCCTCGCTTATTCTGACTTGCTGGCTTCGGCATTTGATAACGAGGAGCGTCCTGGATCGCGCCAGATCGTGGTGCTCGATATCGATCTGGTCCAGACCTCCTGCGGATATGGCGTTCCGCTATTCGATTATGTTGCGGAGCGACCCACCTTGACGCGCTGGGCAGAGGCAAAAGGTGAAGATGGACTGGATGAGTACAGGCGCTCAAAGAATGCATTCAGCATTGACGGATTGCCGACCGGGCTTCTGGAACCCTCTTTGAAATGAGTCAGGCGCTTAGCGGCTGCTGATGACGAATTTGCCCTCGACTCCAGCGCCCTGGCCGGGCTGTCCGCCGCCCAGGAAGATCGTATAGTCACCCGGCTCCATGGCAGTTGTGCCCTTAGAATCTACCTCGCTCAACTGCGAGGGTTGGAGAGTGAAGAGCACGTGGGTTGTCTCACCGGCTGCAAGCTTGACTCTCTGAAATGCACGCAGCGAACGTAGTGGCTCGCCACCCTGTTGTGGTCCACGGAGATAAAGCTCGACCAACTCATCTCCGCTCCGTTTCCCGGTATTGGTCACGTCGGCTTCGATCGTCAACGGATCCGCCGGCTTGAGAGTCGACTGGGATAGTTTGAGATGGCTGTAAGCAAAGGTCGTATAGCTCAGGCCGTAGCCGAAGCCATACAGCGGCTTGCCGGAGAAATACCGGTAGGTTCGGCCGGCCATGGAATAGTTCTCAAAGGGAGGAAGCTGATTGACGGAATTGTAGAAGGTTACAGGGAGACGACCCGAGGGGTTGTTGTCCCCGGCGAGAGTTTCGGCAATGGCCGCCCCTCCCTCCTCTCCCGGGTACCACGCTTCCACAAGGGCGGCGGCATGCTCCTTCGCCCAGGGGACAGCCAGTGCACTTCCGTTCATCAGCACCACTACCAGGGGCTTTCCTGTGGCAGCGACTGCCTTGAGCAAATCCTCCTGCAGTTGGGGCAGGTCGATCCTGGTTCTGTCACCACCACTGAAGCCTTCGAGATGCACCGGCATCTCTTCTCCTTCGAGACTGGGCGATAGGCCTACGAAGGCCACGACCACATCCGCCTGTTTGGCAATCTGTACGGCCTGAGCGCGCAAAGGGCCTGCTTCGGGCTGCCACTTGAGGTGTATCCCGGCGCCAAACATGGGGGCATTGTGCGCGTAGTCCACCCGGATGGTATGCGGGGCAGTGTCGCTGAGGTGCATGGTGTAGGAAGTCTGCCCTGAGGTCTGCTTGCCGTCGCGTCCGTTCTCCAATACTTGTTTGCCGTCCAGATAAAGGCGGAATGTGTCGGTTCCATCGCAAGGGGAACAATGTTCCGACGCCATCGAGAAAACATAATCACCGGCGCCCGGTACGGCGATCGAACCACTCCAGCGGACGCTGAAGGCGGCGGGCGAAACACCCGGGACCGGCGCGGCAGCGTTCCAGTCGAAATCTACCTGCTTGTCAACCCGGGTCAGCACGGGTTTGTCTCGCCAGTCGAGGTTGTTGAAGTACTCGCCTTTCAACCCCACGTCATTGCCGGCGTGCAAGGCGGTGAGCGGCACCACTACAGGAAAGCCCGCGACATACGATGAGCCCTGCGCAAAGAGCACCTTATTGTCCCTGCCAAAGCGGCGTTCGATGCCATCGAGCGGCAATACCGGATGTGTTGGCTGCCCGTAGTAATTGCCTTCGAGCGACTCGAGCACGGTGGCGTTGGGACCGATTACCGCGATGGTCTTGCCTTGCGCCTGCAACGGCAAGATTCCTTTCGCATTCTTGAGCAGCACGATCGACTCCCGTGCTACTTGCCGGGCCAATTGACGATGGGCTTCAGAATCCACCTCAGTCATGGGGATGCGTGCATAGGGAACATCCTGTGGCGGATCGAACATGCCCAGGCGAAAGCGCGCGGTGAACAAGCGCTTTACTGCGGTATCAATTTCGTTTTCGCTCACCAGCTTGTCTTTCAGAGCCTGGTTGAGCGCGGCGAACTCTGGGCCGCAACTGGTGTCGGTGCCGGCGTGCAACGCATCCGCTACCGCGTGTTCTTCGTCCGGAGCAAATTTGTGACCTTTCCAGATATCCGTGAGCGCCCAGCAATCGGAGGTGACAAAACCACCAAATTGCCAGTCGCCGCGCAAGGTCTTCTTGAGGAGCAAGTCGCTGGCACACGCGGGGGCCCCATCCACTGCGTTGTAGGCGCACATGGTCGAAGCTGCATGGGCTTCCGTGATCGTGGTGTGGAACGCAGGCAGATAGGTCGCCTGGAGATCCTGCGGAGAGGGGGTTACATCGAATTCATGACGCAGCTGCTCGGGCCCACTATGTACAGCAAAGTGCTTGGGGGTGGCTACAACTTTCAGATACTTCGGATCATCTCCCTGCAGCCCGGTGACAAACGCCAGGCCCATGCGGGAAGTCAGGTAAGGATCCTCCCCGTAGGTTTCCTGGCCTCGGCCCCATCGAGGATCGCGGAAGATGTTGATGTTCGGAGACCATATCGTCAGGCCGAAGTAGATGCGGTGATTGCCATGCTCGATGGCATCGGTATACTTGGCGCGCGCCTCGGTAGAAACGGTGTCTCCTACCGAATGCATCAGGTTGGTATCCCAGGTTGCGGCGAGGCCAATTGCCTGGGGAAAGACGGTGGCATAGCCGGATCGCGCCACGCCATGCAGGCCTTCGTTCCACCAGGTGTATTCAGGGATGTTCAACCGCGGAATGGCTGCCGCAGTCATGGTCATCTGGGAGATTTTTTCTTCGGGCGTCAGGCGGCCGACGAGGTCGGCGACACGCTGTTCCATGGGGAGCGACGGGTTCTGAAAAGGAAACTTCGCTGTATGGGCGTTGCAGCCGACGAGCCCCAGAAGCACCGTACACAGCCCCCACCGTTGACCGCAACCTCGCATCAAAAGCCTCCCAAGCGAACGTCAGAATAGTACCAGCCTGAAGTCGCCGGGCGAAGCGGGCGGCTTCATCGTCGAACCGTAAGCAGAACGCCGGGTGCCCCATATCTCGCTCGTTTTTGGCGAGATGTGGGATAACGCAGATCTAACCTTTAGGCATTTGGAGCCGCCGAATGAGTTCCGGTTGAGCGCAGTGGCATCCCACATCTCGCGAAAAACGAGCGAGATATGGGGCACCCGGCCTTTCTTTACGGAAAGGGCTTGAAGTTAGGAGTTCTCAGCCACTCGCTCTCCTTGGGCGAACACCATTGCCGGCCTTTGAGTTCCCAGAAAATAAGGAATTTCCCGGTAGTCCTCTGCTTCATGCATCACGAAGTCGGCGGACTTACCTGGCTCGAGCGAACCCACGAGGCTGCCGAGGTTGAGACTATAGGCCGCGTTGATGGTCGACGCGGTGAGGGTCTCCGCCGGAGTCATTTTCATCTGCGTACAGGCGAGGGACAGCACCACGGGCATGGATGCGATGGGGGAAGAACCGGGATTGAAGTCCGTTGCCAGGACTACGGCGAGGCCGGCATCGACCATGGCGCGCGCGGCAGGATAGTGCTTCGAACCGATGGAATAGACCGAGCCCGGCAAGAGGACGGGCTGCACGCCTGCCGCGGCGAGAGCGGCGATCGAGGCTGCGTCCGTATGCTCCAGATGATCGGCGGTGGCGGCGCCCAGGGCCGCTGCCAGCAGCGCGCCACCGGAGCAACTGAACTGATCGGCATGGATGCGGAGCCCCAGCTCCAGGCGCCGGGCTGCTTCAAGAATGCGGGCAGCGGATGCCTCATCGAAAATGTGCGGTTCGCAAAAGACATCGCAGAAGCTTGCCAGCCTCTCCAACACCACCAGGGGAAGCATTTCCTCGACCACCAAATCCACGTAGGCGGAGGTGCGGCCGGCAAACTCGTCCGGCACCTCGTGCGCGCCGAGAAAAGTAGGCACGCATCGCAAGGGTGTCGTTCTGTCCGTTTGCCGCACGACGCGGAGGATTTTCATTTCAGCTTCGGCACTGAGCCCATAACCGGATTTAGCTTCGATCGTCGTCGTGCCGCCACGCAGGAACCACGATGCGTGCTTTTGCGCAACGCCCAGAAGATCGCCTTCGGTTGCGGCCCGGGTTCGGCGAACGGTAGAGCGAATACCTCCGCCTTGTTTGGCAATTTCCTGATAAGTGACGCCTGTGCATCGTTTCTCAAATTCGTCCGCACGGTTTCCGGCAAAGACCAGGTGGGTATGGGCATCCACGAAGCCGGGCGCCACTACGCGGCCGCCTGCATCAATGATCCGGGTGTCTTTCGGCAGACTGGCCTCGATCTCGCCGCGCGGACCGACCGCTTCGATTTTGTCTCCACGGATCAGCATGGCTCCATCGGGGATGATCGCCAACTCACGCATTTCCGCCCTTACGCGAGGGCGTCGAGGGCCGGCCAGGGTGACGAGCTGTGAGCAATGCAGAATAGCTGCAGGGGTTTCCAGGGAAGGAGATCTTGTTGCCATGCACCCGAGGGTATCTCAGAGCAGGTGGTTATGACGATGTGCTGCCGGCTACTTCCGAACTGGCCGGAGCTCGTCATCCCCATGCCACTCGCCGGGGCGCCATTGCGGCGCCTGCACCGGCCACTTGAGGCTTTCCTCTCCATCCGGGAGCACGGTGTTGAGCACCCAATCGATGCGGTCGGTCGCGTCTTTCAGGACTGTTTGCAGTGACTGATCGCGTTTTACCGACGTGGAATAAACAATGGCAGTCAATGCATTGCGGATATGGTGATTCACTTCGGCCGCAATCGCCATGCGGCGAGCCAAAATCATGCGCCTCCGCTTCTCGTAGATCATGAGCAGGTAAGAAAATACGAAAGCGACCACACAGGTATAGAGATCCGAGACATAGAGCCGGCTTGCATGATGTACCAGGCGATCGAGCCCAACCCCGCAAACGCCGATCAACACTCCCAAAATTAATGCCGAGATGATAATGCGTGCGTCGAGAAAGGTGCTCGAGCGAAACCATCCCCGCGTAGGCGTGAACGGAATGGTACGGCTGGTTTCCCGCTTCGGCTCAGCGTAATCAATTTTACGATTCAAATTCGTCAGCATCCTGCTGCCCTTCCGCGGTGCCCATACGATCAAAACCGCTCCCATGCGGGCATATTGGTTTCGAACTGAACCCGCTTCGAAGGCGAACGGAAAACATATTCACTGTAGGAACCCTTATAGCCGCGCAAGGCAGCGATCGGGACAAGAATCGGAAAGAGCACGCTCTGCACCAGCCGCGGAGGACTCATGAATTGGATCACATCGTTAAAATGACCAGCGATCGCGGCAAACTGTAGAAGATGTGGCATGCCCATAGGGTCTGTCTTGCCATCCTGGGCGAGACCGATCATGTTCCGTACAAATGCTTCAAATCGTTTCGCCGGCCGGATATCCAGTGTCAGCTTCGCGGCTGTGATGCCTGCGTTCCAGAACCGGTGCGGTACGCCGGGGCCAATTTCGATCATCTTTCCGGGCTCAACAATGGAAATTTCATTGTGCAGGATGAGGCCCACTCGACCACTCACCACTTTCAGCCGTTCATGAATGGACGGATGCTTGTGGAGCGCGGACCCGAAGCCCGCTCCCTGGAGCTCTAGTTCAACGACCAAGCGGTCGCCCCTGGTTTCGCGGGTGCCGAGAAGAATGGTTGCTCGTTCGCCCGTGACCGGATTGTCAAATACGTCGCCTTTTTTGAACATAGCCCACCCTCGGCAGGGGGAGGCCTGCCTGGCTTTTGTTTTGGATTCAGGAAGACTCGCCTGTTATGAATCGTGCGAGGGACACACCGGGAGAACCAAGTTCAGCTGACCAGCCTCTTTCGGACCGCGTAGAGTACGATTTCCGCTGTATTGTGAACATTCAATTTCTGCATCAGATTGGTACGGTGACTTTCGACTGTATAAGGACTCACATCCAGCAGCGTAGCCACTTCTTTATTAGTTCTTCCCTCAGCCAGCAACTGAAGCACTTCTTTTTCCCGTGTGGTCAGCAGGTCGAATGTATCCGAAAGACCCTGCTGTTTCAGCACTCGCATGTAATCCTCGAGCAAAACATCGTTGATGGCCCGGCTAAAGAAAGGCTTTCCATTCGCCACTGATCTTATGGCCAGGAGCAGGTCGTCCTCGGCGGATTCCTTCAGGAGATACCCTTTGACTCCCACATGAAGGGCGCGCAATACGTAGCTCTCGTCCGCATGCATGGTGAGCAGGATCACGCCGATCTGGCTATCCGCCTTCAGGATTTGTTCGGCAGCCTCGATCCCGTTGAGGATCGGCATGCCGACATCCAGGACGACCACTTGCGGGGAAAGAGCTGCCGCCATGGTCACAGCCTCGCGTCCATTGGCTGCTTCTCCGATGACGGCCATCTCGGGATACTGTTCCAGCAGGAGCCGCAAGCCCTTGCGCACCACTCCGTGATCGTCCGCGATGAGCACCTTGAATGTCATGTTCGCTCTTGCCTTCTGCAGGCCATCGGTATTACGAAATATCGACTGTTCTTCCTGAATGTTGTTATACATGGATTGTTTTGGGCCTCCTTCCGTGCAAGTAGCAGGGTGCGCTCTTCCAATACCTTAGGAGGAAGCGGGTGCGAAACAAATCCCGTTGAGACACTATGGACCATACAAAATGGCAGGAGACGTCTCCGCGCCGATGAGAATCCAGCCATCAGGAAATGCCCGGATCGAGCGCAGCGGGCAATTCCAGGCGGATCTCCGTTCCGGAACCTGGCTCGGACGAGACCGACATGCTTCCTTGCAGAGCACGCACCCGTTCCGTCATGCCCAACAATCCCAGTCCTGGAGTTCTGAGAAGCGCATCGAAGCCCCGGCCATCATCGTGGACGGAAGCGATCACCCGAGATTCATCCTGCTTGACGACGACCGTAACGTGGCTGGCGCCGGCATGCTTGCCGCAGTTTGTCATCGCTTCCTGAATGGCACGGTACAAACACAGGCGGGATGCTTCGGTGAGGTTGTCGAGCTTGCCCTCAATGTTCAGTGAGACAGGGATACCGCATCGGCGGGAAAACTCTTTGGCCTGCCAGTGCAACGCGGGCTCCAGCCCCAGATCGTCCAGCATCGACGGACGAACCAACAGAGCGAGATTCCTCACCGAACGCAGAGCTTCTTCAGCCAACCGCTTGACACTTTCCAAACGCTGGCGAAATTCCTCGTCCGGGTTGTAGTGTGACAACGTTCCCAATTCCATACGCAAGCCTGTCAGTATCTGACCCACTTCGTCGTGAAGCTCGCGGGAGATGGTCTTTCTCTCTTCCTCCTGCACGCGGACCAACTGGTTGGACAAGCGGCGAAGCTCCTGCTCTGCTTTCTCGGCCCGTTGTCTCTCTGCCTCCGAGACCTTGTCGAGTCGAAACATGTAGGCGGTACTGAAGATGGCGATGGCAAACTCCAACAGCAGAAGCATGAGCGTCGCGGCAATCGCAAACTCGCGCAGTTTTGCCTGTTGCCCTTCGCTCTCCTGCTCTTCGCGGGCGAGGCTAGCCTGGTTCAGCGCATCAATGCGCCCGGCAAGATCCAGAACTCGCTCTGGCTGATGTCCTAGTTCTGTGAAGAGCTCCTGCTGCCCATGCTGTCTGCGCGATGAGCTAAGGCTCTGCTGAAGTGAGCTCCAATACTTGTCCAGACCTTGCTGCAGAGCAATAATCTGCCGCTTTTGGTTGCCACCGATCAGGTCCATCAGGGTGGTAAGGTCGTTCCTGGTCGTTACCTGCAACTCAGAGATTCTGCTCTCGGCGTCTAAACTTTTGGAATCTCTCAAGCCGCTCTGCTCAATGAGCGCGCCTTTATTGATGTTGGCCTGAATGTCTGAGATAGCGTCGTCGGCTCTTTTGTAGACCTGATGGGCGGTCCTGGTACGCTCGTGAATCCTCGCCGCTTCGTGGGAGACGAGCCACGCAAAGAGGATGGAGAGCAGGATCAGTGCGCCAAAAGATACGGCGACCGCCGGCCAGAGTCGTGCGCGCATAGGACCACTCTACTACTATCGATCGGGGAGTCTGAAGAAGAGGTGTTACGAAGGAAACATGCCAGCCAGAACACGGCGGCTGAAGATATTAACGGCGATTCTCCTCGATACATCGACACTTTCCGGAGCGATGCAGTTCACGAAAAGAATCGCCGGTTGGGCTGTGGCCTAATGGTCCCGCCGATGGACAACTGCAGTCCGCCGCCACTAAGCCACATCAACATTTGCGTGGAGGTCGGGCTTCACCAACCCCACTATGAAGATGATGATAGGCAGGGCTCTTTACGATCGCTATCCCTTGAGGACACTAGAACCATGGAAAAAAGGGAGGACGGGTGGTTTTTCCTGGACGGAGGCCCCCATGGCCGGCGCCCGGAGCGAGGTCCAGGCGACCTTCTGATGCACAACGGCGTCGAACCACAAGCGACGCGGTTTCAGATACAAGATATTTCCGGGTTGCACCGCTGACTTGCTTCTACCCTGATTCACTCTTCCATGGGCAGGCGGAGCCCGGAAGTATGAGCGAAGTTTCGCGCATCGGGATAACCCGCGTCCGCATGGCGCAGTACGCCCATGCCCGGGTCGGTCGTCAGTACGCGTTCCAGGCGTAGCGCCGCCTCGACGGTTCCATCCGCCACCACCACCATGCCCGCATGCTGCGAATAGCCGATGCCCACGCCGCCGCCATTGTGGATGCTGACCCAGGACGCTCCCGCGGCGGTGTTCACCAGTGCATTCAACAGTGGCCAATCGGCAACTGCATCGGAGCCATCCAACATGCCCTCCGTCTCCCGATACGGAGATGCGACCGAGCCAGTGTCAAGATGATCGCGGCCGATAACGATCGGAGCAGAAATTTCACCGGTACGTACCAGCTCATTCATGGCCAGTCCAAGCTTGGCCCGCTGTCCGTAGCCCAGCCAGCAAATGCGAGCAGGCAGTCCTTGAAAGTGAATGCGTTCGCCGGCCAGCTTGATCCAACGTTTGAGTGCCGCATCCTCAGGAAAGAGAGACAGCACCAACCGGTCCGTCTTTCGAATATCTTCCGGATCGCCGGAGAGCGCTACCCAACGGAAAGGCCCTTTGCCCTCGCAAAATAGCGGCCGGATATATTCCGGCACAAAGCCGGGGATCGCAAAAGCATCTTCCACGCCGGCCAGTTTGGCATTGGTTCTGAGATTGTTACCGTAGTCAAAGACCACTGACCCGCGGCGCTTCATCTCCAGCATGGCCAGCACGTGTTTGCCCATGGCCGCCATGGAAAGGGCGATATACCGTTCGCTGTCCTGCTGGCGCAGGGCCAGCGCTGTCTCCAGGCTCATGCCGTTGGGTACATATCCGTTCAAGGGATCGTGAGCGCTGGTCTGGTCAGTAACGATATCCGGAATCATGTTGCGGCGAAGCAGTTCGGGGAGAACGTCCGCAGCGTTTCCTACCAGGCCGACGGAGAGAGCGCTTCCCTTCTTCCCGGCTTCGGCCAGTATTTCCAGAGCCTCATCGATGGAGGTGGCCATGCGGTCGCAATAGCCGCTATCGACACGTTTTTGAATTCGCTTTGGATCCACGTCGATGCCGAGAAAGCGCGCACCGGTCATGGTGGCGGCCAGCGGCTGCGCACCACCCATGCCGCCCATGCCGCCGGAGACGATCAGCTTCCCGTCCAGGCTTCCGCCAAAATGCTTGCGGCCTGCTTCGGCAAACGTCTCGTAAGTTCCTTGCACAATGCCCTGACTTCCGATGTAGATCCAGGAGCCGGCCGTCATCTGGCCGTACATCATTAATCCCTTCTGCTCTAGTTCGCGAAACACTTCCCAGTTGGACCATTTACCGACCAGGTTGGCGTTCGCAATCAGCACCCGGGGCGCCAGGGCGTGCGTGCGCAGAATGCCGACCGGCTTACCCGATTGGATTAACAACGTCTCGTCGTTTTCCAGGCTCTCGAGCGCGCGCACAATGGCGTAGAAGCACGGCCAGTCGCGGGCCGCCTTGCCGGTTCCCCCGTACACCACCAATTCTTCCGGAGCTTCGGCCACCTCGGGGTCGAGGTTGTTCATCAGCATGCGCAGAGCGGCTTCCTGCTGCCAGCCCTTGGTGGTCAAGCGTGTTCCCCTGGGTGCGCGAATTGCGCCTTTATGCGGACCAGCTATCAAAGTCTCCATCGCGAATCCCCTTTGCCAGGCGTTCGATATCTCCTGCGATGACCCTATCTTCCTCCAATGCAGGAACCAGTGTGCGTATGAATTGCCATGCTCGCTCAATCTCTGTCGCGGCCTTGAGTGGCCGGCGGTATTCGAGTCCTTGCGCGGCGGTCATCAGCTCAATGGCCAGCACCTTTTCTGCATTGTCCACGATCTGCTTCAGCTTCAGCGCGGCGGTCATGCCCATGGAGACATGATCTTCTTTACCCCCGGAAGTGGGTAGGCTGTCGACGCTGGCCGGATGCGCGAGCACCTTGGCTTCACTCAACAGCGCAGCCGCGGTGACGTGAGCAATCATGAGCCCGGAAGACAGCCCGGCCGCCGGGGACAGAAACGGGGGCAGCCCCTCGTTGGCATCGGGGTTGATGAGCCGGTCGATCCGGCGTTCGCTGATGCTCATCAGATCGGTCACCGCGATGGCGGCGTAATCCAGCGCCATGCCCAGGGGAGCTCCATGGAAATTGCCCCCGGAGATGACATCGCTCGAGAAGATGAGCGGGTTGTCGGTCGCTGAGCCGGTTTCGATCTCGATCACCTCGCGCACGTGCTGTAAGGCGCCCCGGGCTGCTCCGTGCACCTGTGGCATGCAACGCAGGCAATAGGCGTCTTGCACGCGGGGGTCGTTGTGCAGGTGAGACTCGCGAATTTCGCTGTCGAGCAAGAGTGCGCGCAGGTGGGCGGCGGCCTGCATCTGGCCTGGATGGGGGCGTGCCAGATGAATGCGCTCATCGAAGGCGACCGGGGTGCCCCGCAGGGCTTCAAGCGCCATCGCCCCGGCCAAGTCGAAGAGGCGGTTGAGACGGACCGCCCGCAGCACCGCCAAACCACCCACAGCGGCCATGGCCTGGGTTCCATTGAGCAGTGCCAGCCCTTCCTTGGCTTCGAGAACCAGGGGAGCGAGACCAGCCTTGTCCAGCGCCATAGCTGCAGGCATCCTCGCGCCCTGGTAAAAACCTTCCCCTTCCCCGATCAACACCAGGGCCAGGTGCGCCAGGGGCGCCAGATCCCCGCTTGCGCCCACGGATCCCCTGGCTGGGATGACCGGATGGACGCGGCGGTTAAGTAAGCCTATGAGTAGCTCAATGAGTTCGTAGCGGACGCCGCTCAATCCTTTGGCGAGGACGTTGGCACGGAGCAACAGCATAGCCCGGACTTCGGGCTCTTCCAGCGGATTGCCCACCCCGCAGGCATGGCTGCGCACCAGGTTTCGCTGCAACTGCTGCAGGTCTCCTTTGCTGATGCGCACGTCCGATAACTTGCCAAAGCCGGTATTGATGCCATAGGCGGTTTCGTCGCTGGTGACGATGCGCTTCACCACAGCCTGTGACGACGCGATGCGCGGCCGCGCGGCCGGCGCAATGGCAGCGTTCATCGATCCATTGGCTACCAGGTAGATCTGGTCGAGCGAAAGGGGTTGGCCGTCGAGCTCCAGAACGCCCAGGGGAACACCGGTTGTCATGCTGACCATCGTATGAGGTTGGGCACAACTAGGCCAGTGGCCGGGACAACTGTGAGTAGACCTTGCAGAAAAAATCCCTCCACATGAGGGAGGGTTCGAGAGTCAGTTAGAGGAACCTCGCGCTCGCGCGCTCCGCCGCGGGCGGGAAAGCTTCAATTCAATAAAGCCACCGGCCTCAGATTCGCCGACCGCCTTCACAACGTCAGCAATGGCCCCCTTCAATCTGGGCCAATTTCCAGAAGGTAGCACCACGACGGCAAGCCGTCTGCCCGTCAGTTTTTGCTGATACGCCAGATTGCGATCGGCCGTCACGAAGACTTCGAAACCCTCATCCTCGGCTGCCTCAAGAAGATCGCCGTTCTTAAGCTCCTGCCATCCCATCTCGACGGATCGAGTGACCTCGTGAGCGTGCAAATGATCCGCAAGATTTCTGGGCACGTTCTGATCGAAAAGCACCTTCACAGACGAGACGTGAATTGACGACGAGCAGCATAGGCCAGGACATTCCGGATGTCGTCGGGGTTGAGATCGAAGTTGTAGGCGATGTCCTCAACGGTCTCCCCGGCATCGTGATTCTCCAGTACCTGGTCTGCCGGCACGCGTGATCCCCGGATAACAGGCAATCCGCTTACCTTTCCAGGAATAACCTCGATCATCTCGCAACCCGACCAATCCATAGCTAAATCTTAGCCCCATTCACCCACCCAGTGGACGGATGTTTGCACGCTCCATCCTGATCAGAACTCCTCGCCGCACAGCCCATTTCGAGGACAGGTTACTCGTTACTCCTCCCCGTAACCCTGAAAATCTCGCCATCCGCGTTTTCCCTGTTGCGTTTCGTGTCTTTCCATCAGAAACTGCGAGGAAGAGCTTTCATGGGGATTTGGTGACGTATGCATCCAACGGCTTTGGAGAAGAGTGGCTTCACCACAACTCTTAACATGGCCCTCAGCTCGACCGAGCGGTCGGCCGAGATGGTGCACCGCAAGCAGCTCGCTCGCTTCGGTAAGTGGTTGTATCGATTGGGTTTCGTGCCCGGAACCGCAGGCAATCTTTCGGTTCGCTTAAGCCAGGACCGCATTCTCGCTACCCCCACCGCCATGAGCAAAGGCCTGCTCAAAGCTTCGGATATGGTCGTCGTCGATATGCAGGGCCGCCGGGTAAGCGAAGGCCGCAACGTGACCAGCGAGATCGGCATGCACCTGGTGATTTACCATCAACGGCCGGATGTACAGGCTGTGGTCCATGCTCATCCTCCCATCGCTACCGGATTCGCCTCCTGCGGACTGGCGCTCGAGGAACCGTTGTGCTCAGAAATCATCATGTCTCTCGGTTCCATTCCGCTGGCTCCGTACGCGACCACCGGGACGGCCGAGGTGGCATCCAGCATCCAGCCCCTCATCGTGGACCATGATGCGGTGCTGCTGGCGAACCATGGCGTGGTCACCGCCGGCGACACCCTGCAAGACGCATTCATGCGCATGGAGACAGTGGAGCACTTCGCCCACATTTGCCTGGTTGCACGCCAATTGGGCTGCCCCCAGCCCCTCTCCTGCGATCGGCTGCAACAACTCGAGGAAGCTCGCTCCCGCTACCAGAGGAACGCCGCGCCCGGTTGCTAAACAGCGATTCCCTTCTCTGTTTCCCATCGCTCACCCCAGCCCGTTCCCCACACTCAGCTAGCATAGACGGAGGGAGATCCCACGCGGCCGGAATGACTACCCAGATCGTCGAGAACAAAGCGGTCCAGAATTCCCCTCTGTTTCAAGACGGGACAGTATATCGAGTGTTGGTGGCGGTGAGCTTCTGCCACCTGATGAACGACACGATGCAGTCCCTGTTGCCCTCCATTTACCCCATCCTGAAGACGGGGTTTCATCTGAACTTTGGTCAGATCGGGTTGCTGACCCTGACCTTCCAGATGACGGCGTCGATTCTGCAGCCCTTTATCGGACACTTCACCGATCACAAGCCCATGCCGTATTCCCTGCCCACCGGCATGATTTTCACCCTGGCGGGACTGCTGTTGCTCTCGATTGCTCCTACCTTCCCGTTGCTGCTGCTGGCCGCGTCCCTGATTGGCATGGGTTCCGCAGTCTTCCATCCCGAGTCTTCCCGCGTGGCGCGTCTCGCCTCCGGTGGACGGCTTGGACTGGCGCAGTCCGTCTTTCAGGTTGGGGGCAACACCGGATCGGCGATAGGGCCGCTGCTGGCAGCGTTCATTGTGCTGCCCCATGGCCAGCGCGGGGTGGCCTGGTTTTCGCTCGTGGCCCTCGTGGCCATTGTGGTATTGATGCGGGTGAGCCGCTGGTACAAACCGCGCTTAGGTCATTTGAAAAAGCGGTCCACGCAGCATGCCGACACCGGCTTATCGCGCGCACGCGTGGTTTCAGCGATCGCCGTTCTGATCGCACTTGTCTTCTCCAAGTATTTCTATCTGGCCAGCTTCACCAGCTATTACACCTTCTACCTGATGACCCGGTTTCACGTGAGCGTGCGCAGCTCGCAGATCCACTTGTTCATTTTTCTCGGAGCGGTCGCTGCCGGAACCCTCATCGGAGGCCCAATCGGCGACCGTATCGGGCGCAAGACCGTGATCTGGTGCTCCATCCTCGGCGTTCTGCCCCTGACCATGCTGCTGCCCTACGCGAATCTTTTCTGGACCAGCGTCCTGAGCATTCTGGTCGGGTTAGGTTTGGCTTCTGCGTTTCCCGCGATCCTGGTCTACGCGCAGGAACTGGTGCCCGGAAGGGTGGGTATGATCTCGGGGTTATTCTTCGGATTTGCCTTCGGTATGGGCGGCATCGGCGCGGCAATCCTGGGCAGAATCGCTGACGCAACCAGCATCCTCTTCGTGTACAAGATATGCGCCTATCTTCCGGCGATAGGACTGTTGGCAGGGTTCCTGCCGAAGGCGCCTCAGCCTATCTTGATCGGCAAGGAAACGTCATGAGGTTGTTATCAGCCACAGCTACGGTAAGGCGAAAGCGACCACTGCATCCCCGAGAGACTCCTCACGAATACCCTGGTGCCCGCCCGCCGCAATAACCAGGTATTGTTTGCCATCGATCTCGTATGTCATCGGGGTGGCATTTCCGGCGCTTGGTAATAAGGCATCCCAGACCTCCTTCCCGTTCTCGACGTTGAATGCCCGGATATGCGAATCGGTCGTGCCCGCTATGAACACAAGGCCGCCTTTTGTGGTGATGGGACCTCCCAGGCTGAGGGACCCCAGCGGTACGGAGCCATCGAGGCTCTGGTCGATCTTGGGATCGTAGGACCAGAGTTGCTTTCCAGTGGTGGGATCAAGCGCGATGACCCGGTTGAAGGGCGTGGTGAGATAAAGCATTCCATCGACAAGAATCGGAGTGCTCTCAAAACCGCTCCGCTTTCGCCCATCATGACCGTCGGAGACGTCTCCGGTATGGAAGACCCACGCGACCTTGAGCCTCGCCACATTTTCCTGATTGATTTGAGAAAGAGCTGAATACCGCATCCCTCCCGGATCGTTGCCGTAAGCCGGCCAGTCCAACTCTTGGCCATGAGCGTAGAGCGCAAGATTGATCGAAGCAAGGAGGAGTGCAGTGTGATGAGCCAAGCGCAGCCATCTTCGCAATGTCATAAGTAGCACGACACCTTTGCAATCCGCCTCTTTGAAGAGATGACTGGGGCATACGTCGGTCTTGTGCTATTTCCCTTTGTGATTTGGGCAATACGACGCGCTCGCATCCGTCGCGACAACTGGTGGGTTACGGTGCCTTTCAACCTCTTGACCATGTGTGCCTTTTCCGTGGCGGACACCACCGGTATGAGCGTCGTGCGAAGAGTGCTGTCCCCACTGTTCGGGCTTGGGCAGTACGACTATGGCATCATGCGGTATCGCTATCCGATGGAGTTATAGGTCCTCAAACTTCGTATTGAGGATCGGATACTGTTTCCAATCCTTGTAGTCGAAGTGCCACCACTCAGTAGGGTTGACGACGAACCCCTGTTTTTCCATCGCCTGCCTGAGGACTGCGCGGCGGGCGCGCTCTTCCGGCGTTCCTCCCGTGTAGTTGGCATAGGCGCGTTCGGTCATCTCGTCATATCCGCTGGGCATCTTTACTTCTTCGCCTGTTTTCAAATCGTAGAGTGAAAGATCCACGGCGCATCCGCGATTGTGCCGTGAGCCTTCCGCCGGGTTGGCCACGAAAATCTTCTTATCGTTGGGCGTAGCGTCCCAGAAGATTTTCGTCACGTACCAGGGACGGTAGCCGTCATGAATCATCAGGCCATAACCCTGCGCCTTGAGTTCCCGATTCGCCCGGACAACCGCCTCTGCAGCCGGCCGCTGGAGAAATGCCCGCGCCTGGGTGTACAAAGGCGTGCCCAGAAAGTCATTCGTGGTGGCATAGCGGATGTCGAGCTTGATCGTAGGGTCAAGCCTGATCAGCTCCACCAGGTCCGGCTTGCGGAAATTCCCCGCCTCCCGCGGCGGTGATGCTTTCAGCGCCTCCGCACGCAGCTCAGGCACCGGACGCAAAGGTGTAATACGAAAGCTGACTTCTTGCGCGGAGCAGAGCCGCAACCAGAGCAGCAAACCACACAGAGTACTGTAGCGGACGATCCGGGACATGTTTCCAGTCTAACGTCTCATGCCATGCCGAGCTTCTCTGCAGCCATCGCTGTGCCCTCGACACGAGCCGCAATCTTTTTGAAAGCGATCTCCCGGGCAAGATCGGGTGAGCCGTGTTTGGGTTTGAGATCAATGCTGAAGGGAGAAAATCCGCAGTCGTCGGTCGAGCCGAGCCGTTCCTTGGGAATATGCCGGGCTGCCATCAGCAGATCGCAACGCACCTGCTGCGGAGTTTCTACCTGCCGATGGAGCGGGTTGGTGACACCGACAAAGCAGATCTGGGCCACGCCGTTCGCATCCTCGCGACTATATTTTCCGCAGAGTTTGTAAACCTGCTCCTTGTCTTTTTCGCTAGCCATCTGCATCAGGAAGTATCCGACGTTCATCATGAACATGCTGGGAAGCACTTCTGCGTAGTCCACTTCAGAGCTATGGGTCGTGTCGCAATCGCCGCCCGGGCAGGTATGAATGCCGATGTTCTTTCGCTCGCTCGCGCTAAAACGATTGATCACGCAATTGTTCAGCTCGATAAACTGCGACAGCATGGACCTCCCCGTCCACGGATTTCTAGGATCGTTTTTGCACGCCAGCCGGCCTTCCGTAAAATCCATCGAGACTCGCTTCGCGCCCGCGGCAAAGCACTGGCGGATATCCTTTTCACATTCGTTGCAAAGATCTTCGTAGAATTGCTCCCGCGTGTAGCCTGGGACTTCGCCATCCAGTGGATAGAGCAAAGCGAGCATCGAGGGCGCGATCACCGCCTGCTTCAACGGCTTCTTAGCCATCGCCATGGCGCGCTTGAGGTATTCAGCAGCATAGGTCTTGTATTTGAAAGGGCCGCCTGTCAACCGGGGTAATTGGCGCTGATGCCCGTCCCCAAAGACTGCCAGGCACTGGCCATCCGGGGCCAGATTTTCTGCCAACCCGGTTCCGCCAAGAGTGTCACTCAGGGGATAAGTGGCAAAGCTGGAAGCGCGCTGCTCGCCATCAGAAACAATGGGGGACCCGGTCGCTTCCATGTTCTGGATGGAGTCCCGGCATGCTGCGTCCTGCTCCCGGGTGAGCTGTTCTCGTGTGATCTTCCCCAAATCGTAGTGGCGAAGGGCGGTTTGTAGTTTTGCTGGACGCGGTAGTGAACCAACGTTCTCCGTAGGAATCCCCATGGCCGAAGTCATCCCCTGCTAAGCCCAAATTGCGTGTGGATGGTGACACGCCAGCAACAAAACAAGCAAGTGACTGCTTTTGGTCGGGGATCAAGCGAAAGTGGTAGCACGCGGGCAAGACGCTCGTAATGAGCAGCTTGACGTAGAATGGCCGCGGATCCACTCGACCCTCCGGTGGCCCCGCTAGGCATTAGAAAGACGAAAATAATCATCAGGGAGCATCGGTTGGAAAGCACTCGAAGAACCTTTCTCAAACAGGCCGCGGGCCTCTCCGCCGCCTGCATCGTCGGTCTTGACGGACAAGCCAGCGCGCAGACGACTCGACTTTCGGCCGCTCCAACCAGGCCAGGGGCCACCTCCTGGTACGACCGGCCGATGCGTTGGGCCCAGCTAAGCTTTGTCGAAAATGACCCTGGTAATTACGACATGCAGTTCTGGCTGGACTATTTCCAAAGGATCCATGCCGACGCAACAGTACTGAATGCCGGCGGGTGCGTCGCTTTTTACCCCACGCAGATTCCCCTGCACTACCGTAGCAAGTGGCTAGGGGATATGGACGCCTTCGGAGACATAGCCCACGGATGCAGGAAATTGGGCATGAATGTCGTGGCCCGCACCGACGCACACGCTTGCCACAAGGACGTTTACGACGCCCACCCTGACTGGCTCGCGGTCGATGAACACGGCAAGAAGCGCCAGCACGCGTCGGATCCGGACTTCTGGCTCACCTGCGCCCTGGGACCCTACAACTTTGAATTCATGACCTCGGTCCATCAGGAAATCATGTCGAAGTACCTGGTGGATGGCATCTTCACCAATCGCTGGGCGGGATCGGGTATGTGCTATTGCGAGCACTGCCAGAAGAACTTCCATGACTTCTCCGGCCTGGATCTTCCCCGCACCAGCAATCCGCAGGATCCGTCCCAGCAGCAATACATCATCTGGCATCAGCAGCGCTTGTTTGAGTTGTGGCGCCTGTGGAATGGAAAGATCCAGGAAATCAATCCCAACGCGAGCTACCTCGCCAATGCCGGAGGCGGCGCGTTGAGCCAGTTGGATATGAAGACCATTGGCGATCTGGCGCCGACTCTGCTGGCAGACCGGCAGGGCCGCGCAGGTATGGTCGCGCCCTGGGCCAGCGGCAAAAGCGCCAAAGAGTACCGAGCCACCATGGGACAAAAGGCGATCGCCGGTATCTTCAGTGTCGGCCTGGAAGACAAGTACCGTTGGAAGGATTCGGTGCAGAACGCTGATGAGATCAGGCTCTGGGTGGCCGATGGTATGGCCCAGGATTTTCGTCCAACTTTCACCAAGTTCAACGCCAAGCCTTACGACAAGCGCTGGTTTCCGGTCGTGGAAGAAATCTTTCAGTGGCATTATGCAAACCAGGATTACTTCCGCAACGAAAAATCCCTCGCCCGCGTGGGTATGGTTTATTCCCAACAGACGGCTGCGTATTATGGCGGACCCGATGCAGCAGCCACGGTCGACGATCCGGCGCTGGGCTTTTACCAGGCGCTCGTCGAAGCCAGAATTCCGTTTGAGATGGTGCACGACCGCTTGCTCGATCGCGAGCACACAGATCAATTCCGTACCTTGATTCTGCCCAATATCGCCGCACTTTCGACGCAGCAGTGTGACCAGATCCGTGGATTTGTGGAGCGTGGCGGCAGCATCGTCGCCACTTACGAAACTTCCTTGTACGACGAATGGGGCGTGCGGCGGCAGGATTTCGGGCTCGCCTCCCTTTTCGGAGCTTCTTTTGCCGGCAGTAAAGAAGGCCCGATGCTCAACTCGTACCTCACACTAGAAAAGGATCGCTCGTCTGGCCAATACCATCCCGTGCTGGCTGGCTTCGAAGATGCGAACCGGATCATCAACGGCGTCCACAGGGTACACGTAACGCCCGCGGGCGAGAGCGTCTCCCCGCCGCTGCGCGTGGTTCCTACCTATCCTGACCTGCCGATGGAAGAGTGCTTCGTGAGGCCCGGCGCTGCTCGCGACGCGGGCATCTTCCTGCGCGAAGCCGGCAAAGGCCGCGTGGTCTATTTTCCTTGGGATATCGACCGTACCTTCTGGGAAGTGCTGAACACGGATCATGCAAAATTGCTGCGCAACGCTGTCCTCTGGGCGAACAACGAGCCTGCTCCTCTTTCTGTGGAGGGGAAAGGCGTGCTCGACGTTGCTGTCTGGTCGCAGAAGAATTCCATGACCGTGCACCTGGTCAACCTCACCAATCCAATGATGATGAAAGGGCCGGTGCGTGAAGCCATCCCGATTTCCCGCCAGCAAGTGCGCATTCGTATTCCTGCTGATAAGAGAATTGCCAAGGCCCACTTGCTGGTTGCCGGAGTGGAAGCGCACTACCGTAAGGAGGGTGATGCAATCCTCATCGAGGTGCCCTCCATCACCGTGCACGAAGTGATCGCGCTCGATTTTGCTGTTTAAATCCACTCGACCCAACAAGGACAACCGCTCTATGGGCGACATCTTCGACATCACGCGCCGGGACTTTATTCGCACCTCCGCACTGCTGACCGCCGGTACAGCCTTGGAGCACGCCGCGGCATTTCCGCAAGAAACCGGTGCGGCCCCTGCCAGTGCGCCCGTTTTCCCTTATGGCGCTGTCTACTTCCGCAAGACCAATCCGCCTCCGGAAGACTGGGCGCGGGACCACAAGACGGCTGCAGAAACCGGGATGAATATTTTCCGTCACTGGTTCATGTGGTCGGCCATCGAGGTCGCGCCAGGAAAGTATGACTGGTCCGACTACGACCGCATCATGGACCTCGCGGCGAAAAATGGAATCAGAGTGATCCTTGAGGAACTGGTCGGGTGTGCTCCCGAATGGGCCTTTCGTAAATATCCCCATGCACGCTACCTGGGCAGCGATGACTTCGTCGTCAACAGCACAGTATCCGAGAGCAGCGCGACCGGAGGTTTTCCTGGATTGTGCCTCGACAACCCGGAAGTCCAGGCGCTGGCGCAGACATTTCTCGTTGCCCTGGTCGAGCATTATCGCGATCATCCCGCACTCTTCGGGTATGACCTGTGGAATGAGGGAACGTCGTTCGGGGGAAACCCGCACCGCATGTACTGCTATTGCGAAGGCTCCAAGCGAAAGCTCCGGGAGTGGCTGCGTACCCGCTATGGATCACTCGATGCCGTCGCCAGGCAATGGCACCGCTACAGTTACCAAAGCTGGGATGATATAGAACCGCCTCGTTCCTTCTCCGGATATGCCGACAGCCTGGACTGGCTCGAGTTCCGCATCGACAACGCATACAGCCTGTTTGATTGGCGAGTGAAGCTGTTTCGCAAGCTTGACCCGAAACACCGCATCACGGCACACGGGGTCGCAGGAACACTCATCAGCCTGGCCTCCGCCTCCCACAACGAATGGCGCTCGGCAGCGGAAGTCGACACCTGGGGTCTCACCTGGATTGCATCCCGGCAGGGCAACGAACCATGGAAGCAGTTTCAGGCAGTGGACCTGGTGCGGGGCGGAGCCCGTGGCAAGCCGTTCTGGCATGCGGAGGCAGAAGGCGGTCCGCTGTGGATGCAGCCTCAGGTCATCGGGCGGCCTATCGAGGACGGGCGCATTCCCGACGCCGAAGATGTGCGCATCTGGAACCTGGTCTCCTGCGCGGCTGGGGCCAAGGGTCTTCTTTTTTGCCGCTGGCGGCCACTCCTGGATGGACCTCTCTTCGGAGCGTTCGGCCCTTTCGCCATGGACGGCTCACCTACACCACGCTCAGAGATGGCGGGCCAGGTCGCCCGCTGGGCAAACAGCCACCCCGATATCTGGAAATCAAACCCGGTCAAGGGGGACATCGGGCTGGTCTTTGTTCCCGAGTCGGAGCTTTTCAACTATGTGCAACAGGGCGACACGGACTTCTATTCCCAATCCGTTCGCGGGGCGTACCAGGCTTTTTTTGACTCGAATATCCAACCGGACTTCGTGGCCCTCGACAATATCGACGAATACAAGATCATCTATCTTCCCTACCCCGTGATGTTGAAGCAGCAAACGGTGGCAAAACTACGCAGCTATGTTGAGCAAGGCGGCACGCTGATCAGTGAAGGCCTGCCCGCCTACTTCGGCGATCATGGCCACGTGGGAACGGTACAGCCGAACTACGGACTGGATGAAGTATTCGGCGCACGCGAAATCTACGTTCAATTCACTCCCGATATTTCCAATGACTTGATGCTCGAAGTGAAGGGCTCGCAAATCTACGGCCGGTTTTTCCGGCAGGACTATGAACTGCGAGGAGGCGATGCCGTCGGACACTACGCAAACGGAACCATCGCGGCGGTGGAGCACAAATTTGGCCAGGGCCGTACTTTGCTGATTGGCTCCTTCCCCGGCGCAGGCTATTACCTGCACCATGGGCCGGCGACGAAGGATCTCTTCGCCACCTTTCTCACCATGGCGGGTGTCGCTCCGCAGGTCACGATTGACGATCACACCATCCAGGCGAGACTCCACCAGGGCGGCGGCGGGGCTTATCTGTGGGTGACCAACCCTTCAAGCACCGCCCGAAACGTCAAGGTTGGCCTTACTCAGAATTACCAATCCGGGGAAGATATCTGGGGAAAGCAATCTGTCGCCATGGATGGCCGGCAAGTCACGGTAAGGGTCAGCGGACGGGATGCGGCCGTGATTGCTTTGCGATAGAGTGCTCGGCATGAGGAAAACGCGATGATGAAACTCTGTGTCTTGCTCGCAGCTTCGCTACTAGCCTCCGCAGCCTCTGCCCAGACGGGCGCCGCGGTCGCGTACTCACCCGATCAGCTGCTACAGCTGGCGCAGCAGATGCGCGAACAGGCGAGGAGTTCAAAGGAACCCAGCACCGGCATCCTGGAAAAGCACTTGGACGCCTCCACCCTCCTCGCCTTCCGCGACCGCGACGGAAAAGCCGAACAGCACCAACAGTTCGGAGATGTGTTCGTGGTACTGCAGGGGACAGCCACGCTGGTCACCGGGGGCACGATTAACAGTCCAACGACGACAGCGCCGGGTGAGATTCGCGGTGCGTCCATTGAGCAAGGAACCCGCAAGAAGCTACAGGAAGGGGATATTGCCCACATCCCTCCCGGCGTTCCCCATCAACTGATCCTCGACGCCGGCGGCACGTTTACTTATTTCGTAGTGAAGATTCCACTGAAATAACAAGTTCCAATGGAGTAAACGCCACTCGATTGACCTTTACTAGGAGGATCCCAGGTCTCAAACGCGAGACCTGGGGCACGCTTCGCGCTTCCAGGGCGGAACGGTTTGGGGTCAGGGACGAGTGTAGGCAAGCACTACGCCCCCATCAGCGCTACTTTGTTTGGGTTGTTTCTTTAGAACTGCTCGCAAACGTGATCCTCAGGAAACTAGTCGTAATACTCCAACCCGAGATGCGTGATCAGGGATTCGCCATTGATATGCCGCAGCGTGTTCTTCAGCTTCATCAACTGAATGAACAGATCGTGCTCCGGATAAAGCCCCGGGGCCGTCATCGGCGACTTCCAGTAAAAGCTCAACCACTCCTGGATCCCGATGTCTCTCAACTCCGGAGTCCGCGCAGCCAGATCCAGGAACAGCACCAGATCCAGAGCAATGGGTGCAGCCAGAATCGAATCCCGGCAAAGGAAATCAACCTTGATCTGCATCGGGTAGCCGAGCCATCCGAAAATATCAATGTTGTCCCAACCCTCTTTATTATCACCACGTGGCGGATAATAGTTAATCCTTACCTTGTGATAAATATCCTTATAGAGATCGGGATATAGCTCAGGCTGCAGGATGAAATCCAGAACGCTCAGCTTGGATTCTTCCTTGGTTTTGAACGACTCCGGATCGTCCAGCACCTCGCCATCGCGATTGCCCAGGATGTTAGTGGAGTACCAACCGCTCACCCCCAACATGCGCGCCTTGAAAGCCGGCGCCAGAACCGTCTTCATGAAGGTCTGTCCCGTCTTGAAATCCTTCCCGGTGATGGGCGCACTGTTCTTGCGTGAGAGCTCTTGCATCACGGGCAAGTCAACGGTCAAATTCGGCGCTCCCATGGCGAACGGAACGCCCTCCTGCAACGCCGCGTAGGCGTAGATCATCGAGGGCGCGATGTTGATATCGTTCTCTTCCAGACCCTTTTCAAAAGCGGCAAGCGACTGATGGACCGCCGAGGGGGTAAGGAAGATCTCAGTCGAGCCGCACCAGATCATGGCTTGGCGCTCTGTGACTTTCTTGTAAGCCTGGATGTCGGCCCGCAGCTGCTCTGCCAGGTCACGCTTGTTCTTGCCCTTTTTGACATGGGTGCCGTTCAGACGCTTCACGTAATACTGATCGAAAACCGCAGGCATGGGCCGAATGCCTTCCAGGAACGGGCGAATCGTCTCCAGCTGATCGCGATCCAGGACCTTGGCTACGCGGGCAGCCTCGAACATGTTGTCTTCGAAAATATCCCAGCCGGTGAAGCAAAGATCCTCCAGCTTGGCCAAGGGAACAAAGTCTTTGATCAGCGGGCTGCGGCCATCGGTGCGTTTGCCCAGACGGATGGTACCCATTTGGGTCAGCGAGCCGATCGGCTTGGCAATGCCCTTTCGTACGGCTTCCACGCCGGCTACCAGCGTGGTAGCTACTGACCCCATTCCGGGGATCATGATTCCTAATTTTCCGGTGGCGGGCTGAATCGGTGAACTGTCAGCAGGCGATTGGCTGCTGCTCGTAGGCGTAGACATTTTCTTGCGGGTCCATCCTCTCGCTTCATTTTGTGTATGTGATCGCAGGCGCTCCTGGAGCGTGCGTCACAACATTTTCAGTCTCGGCCTTCATTTCCGCTTTGGCAAATCAGCGCCGCTCAAAGGTGAGAAAGCCCGGGTCAACGGTAGTCATGCCTGCTCGGAAGCAGTTTCGCGGCCACTGCGCTTCCAGTGCGACCACACGAACCACACGATCCCGGCCAGTAACACCACCTCGACGCCCAGGTGAAAACGATGAAACACCGCTTTGAAACGCGGATCCGTTTCCCAGGATTGGCCCAGCTTCATGCCCACGTACGCCAGCGCGAAACACCAGGGCCACGAGCCAAGGAAGGTGTAAATGTGGAACCTCCACAAGGGCATCCTGGCGATTCCGGCGGGCAAAGCGATAAAGGTTCGCACCACGGGGAGCAGGCGTGCCAGGAACACGGTGATCGAACCATATTTCTGAAAAAAGTGAGTGGTGCGGTCCAGGTCACGGCGGCTTAGAAGAACATATCTGCCGAAGCGCTCCACCAGCGGCCGCCCTCCGTGCGCCCCGATCCAGTAAGCCACGGCGGAACCCAGGTTGCACCCGATGGCGCCGGCCGTTGCTACCCAAAATAGCTGGAAACGGCCGGTGTATACCAGGTAGCCGGAGAACGGCATGATGATTTCCGAGGGCAGCGGAATGCAGGCTGATTCAATCCCCATCAGCAACGCAACTCCCAGGTAACCCGTGGCCGAAATGACCGCGATGATGAAGTGGGCAAGAAGACCTATGATTTTCTCTGTCATCCGGAGGCAGTATAGCGTCTCGTAATTTCTGGCCTCGCCTAAGGGCTCCTGGCAGCTTTGCTACCATGGAGTTCTCGCAGGACCTGGCCAACCATTCAATGAAGGATTCCCCGAGCAAGAAGCCGCCGAAGGTCGCAGCCAAGAAGGCGGTTAAGGCGAAAACACCGCGGCGCGATCCGCTCGCTCCCGAGCGAATCGGTACGATTCTGGACCGGCTGGCGGAAGCCTACCCCAACGTACAATGCGCCTTGCACCACCGCAATGCGTGGGAGCTAATGGTGGCTACCATTCTCTCCGCGCAATGTACTGACGCGCGCGTCAATATGGTCACCCCTGGGCTGTTCAAGAAATTCCCCACCCCGACTGACTTCGCGCACGCCCCCCTGGTGGAGATTGAAGAGCAGATCCGTTCGACCGGGTTCTATCACAACAAGGCCAAGTCGCTGAATGGAGCGGCACGCCGGCTCATCGCGGAATATTCGGGCAAGGTCCCGGAAACCATGGAAGAACTACTAACCCTGCCCGGGGTGGCCCGCAAGACAGCCAACGTGGTGCTGGGCGTTGCCTTCCACAAGGCCGTTGGCGTGGTGGTAGATACCCACGTGCTCAGGCTATCGAGGCGGCTGGAACTGACCAAGGCCACCGAGCCTGTCCAGGTGGAAAAGGACTTGATGAAGATCATTCCTCAGGGCCGTTGGATCAACTTTTCCCATGAGATGATCCACCACGGCCGCCAGGTTTGTATCGCCCGCAAACCACGATGCGTCGATTGCACCCTCGAGCCCTTGTGCTACTCGAGCGATAAGACCTGGAACAGCCAGGAACTGCGGCCGGCGAAAGGCTGATGCCCCTGCCCCGTTAGTAACCCTCGTGATTACTCCAAAGCCAAGGCCGAACGATAGTGTTTACTTGAACACTAGATAACCGTAGTGTGCAGTTTAGGACCCAAATACCCTTGTATACTGAAGAACTGGCAGTTCGTGGATGACGGCGGATTGGGGTCAAGTCGGCAGATCGAGTTGGCGATAGGATGATTGAACAGACTCTTGGGAACTCTCTCCGCTTTCTGAGGGAACAACAGGGAATCTCACTGCGGGCCCTCGCGGAGCGGACCGACTTCTCTGCCAGCTTCCTGTCTCAGATCGAGAACGGACAATGCTCCCCCTCCATTTCTTCGATGGAAAAAATAGCGAACGCCTTAGGCGTGACGCTAGGGCAGTTTTTCCTTTCCGCTAATCAGCATGTAGTGAATATCGTCCGCGCCAGCGACCGTGCCCACATGGCCCTGGATTGGTCCCGAGCCGAAATTGCTTCTCTCGGCTCACTCTCCAACGGATCGCAATTCCGGGCGTCGATGCTCATCATCAAACCCGGCGGTCTGACCGGCAAACACGCCACCCCTTCTATTTCCGACGAGTTCGCGATGGTGTTCGAAGGGACAGTCATCCTTAAGCTGCCCGATAGTGAGCAGGTCCTGGAACGCGGCGATTCAGTCACGGTAGTAGCCGGAACGGGCCGTCAATGGCGAAACGAATCCGACGCTTTGGCGGAAATCCTGATCATTTCCCTCGGTCCGTACCACTGATTTCCCTCCTCTGCAGCCTGTCCCCGGGAGGTAGAAGTACGAAATCGCGACATCTATCCGCGGGCAAGAGCCCGAGTAAGTGCTTCATAACAAGGCGCTGAGCCGCTTAAATCCAGCACACGACAACACCCGGCATCGCGTTGGCATCTATCTTGCCAGGTCGTAAGAGCAAGAAAGGATCCACCACCATGAATGCTTTCTACCGTCTAGCAACATCGGGAACGATACTTCTTCTGTTGAGTACGCCGGTTGCCATGCGCGCCCAATATGCCTCACCGCAAGGCCCGCCTCCGGGCTACGGGGAACACGGGAATGCGTGGAATGCACCGTCGGAACTCAATGATGCTCAGCGACACGGGTATCAGGATGGCATCGAGGGGGCCCGCAAAGACTACGAGAACCACCGCACACCGAACGTCAACAATCGGGATGAGTATCGCCATCCGAACGTCTCGAAAGGCCTGCGCCACGATTACCGGGAAGGCTTTCAGCGCGGCTACGATGACGGCGTACGTCACATGATGGGCGATCACGATCGCCGCTAAAACTGACATCAACTGCAAAGGCCTGGGTCCGAATGGATTCAGGCCTTTTAGGTGACCTTTTAACGACGGATATTCAATTTGTCGAGGGCCCTCTTGAGGTCCTCAAGCTTCTGCCCCGCTTCCGCAAGCTTTCCTTCCGCAGTCAACCGCTGATAGTCCGCAAGATCTTTGGCAGCCTCTGCGATGGTCGGATTATTAACCCCCGCAGCCATTTGAGCGGCGCCCGTATTTGAGGCAGGAGTTGCTGCTTTCTGCGGCTCTGCTGCTGTCAGCGAAGAACTACCTCCTCCAAAGAGAGCGGCCAGGGCTGATTCGAACGTGGATCCATAAGCCAACCGATCCTGTAGCGCGAGCACCACCAGGCGCAGCTCAGGCATCGGGCTTCGTTCTGCTTGCAAATAGATCGGTTCCGCATATAAGAGAGCGCGCCCGGTAGGGATCACTAGCAGCGTGCCGCGCCGCACGTGCGAACCCTGCTGGTTCCACAAGGTCAGCTGGCCGGAGAGTTGCGCATTTTGGTCGATGCGGGCCTCGATCTGCAATGGCCCATCCACCAGCTTGTTCTTGGGAAAATTGTAGACCACCGAGGTGCCGTAGTGTGCGCCGTCACTGCGGCCTCCGATCCAGCCAATGAGATTGTTACGATTTGCCGGTGTAAACGGCAGGATCTCCACAAACTCCATGCCGGTTTCGTCGGGCAGCTTCATCAACACATAGTTCGGCTGCATCGGCTGCGTGACTTGTCCGCCACCCTCACTCATGCCAACCTCGCTGGCGACGGTCCACAAATCTTCGCGATTGTAGAACACCTCCGGGTTCGTCATGTGATACAGTCCGTAAACTTGCCCCTGCAGTTTGAGCAGTAACTCCGGGTATCGCATGTGCTTGCGCAGTCCACCGGGCATGGTGGTCCCGGCTTTGAACAAACTCGGAAAAATGCGGCGGTAGGCGGCCAGGATCGGATCCTGCTCGTCGAAAACATAAAAAGTAGTGGAGCCGTCGTAAGCGTCGATCACTACCTTCACGCTGTTGCGCATGTAGTTGATGGAATCTTCGCCCAGCTGGTAATGGGTGGAGTACGGATACTGGTCCGAGGTGGTGAAGGCATCCATCACCCACGAGAGCCTGCCGTCCTCGCCGACTACCAGGTAAGGATCCGGATCGTAAGTGAGGAACGGCGCCAGGGTTGTTACCCGATCGCGGACATTTCGCCTCATCAGCAGGCGGCTCTGCGCATTGACATCATCGCTGAAAGGTAACTTGCCCAGATCGCCGCGATCGAACGCCAGCACGATACGGCGCAGCAGGCCGCCCACTACGATGCCGCTGTCCCCTTGATACGAGGTGAGACTGTTGCTTTGTCCCTGGGGATAATTGAATTCCTGTTGGCGCGTCTTGACGTATACGTCGGTGTTCGTCAGCTCGCCATAGTAAATTTCCGGACGAGTTACGTTTAGACCGGGAACGGTGCTCTGCACCGGCATGTTGCTCAGGTACAGAGTGGGCAAACCTTCCGTAGTGAACCCGTTGACGGGGTTCATCGCAAGCCCATAACCATGGGTGTAAATCAGCTTCTCGTTAATCCAGTTCTGGCTGCTTTCGGGCAGTTTATCGACGTTCAGTTCGCGGGCCGCGAGCATCACCTGGCGCAGATTGCCGCCGATCTGGTAGCGATCGATGTCGATGTCGGGAAAATCATAGTAGGTACGGATCTCCTGAATCTGGCGCAGGGTATCCTGCAGTGCCTGCCAGTCCCAGAGGCGAATGTTTTGTAGAGTGGCTTGATTGTCGGCCACGTCCGCCGCCTCCACCGTTGTCTCCGCGGGAAATTCTCGCTGCGCAAAACGGTCCAGCCCATATGCCTGGCGCGTCATCAGAATGTTGTTTGCGATGTAGGGCCGTTCTCGCACCAATTCGTTCGGTTTAACGATGAAGCTGCTCATCCACCACCCGGCCACGCGCACACCGGCAAAGCAAAGAATTGCGGGCAACACTGCTGCCAGCAGCCACCGCCCCCGCCCCGCCCCAGCGTCATGGCGTTGACCACCGCCGCGATAGCTCCCACGATCAGTGCGACACAAACCAGCAGGAGGCCGGCCAGCGTGATGTGGGCATCCGTGTAGGTGACGCCGCCGAAGACAGTGTGATCTTCGATCAAAAGATCAAACCGGCTGAGATACACCCGCATAGCCAGGATCAGCAGCAAGAAGGCAAAGCTGATGGAAAGCCCGCGCCACGGGATGGTGATAAAACTGCGGCGGCCGGCAAACGCCTCCGCGCCACCGGTGATGAGAATAAAGAAAATGGCCACCGCGCAGATAATAATGGCGAGTGTCAACAGCCAGCCCGAGATCAGATGCCAGGCCGGCAGCGCAAAGAGAAAAAAGTTAAGGGGCCTGCCAAAGATCGGGTCCACCACGCTGCCCATGGCAGACGGCGCGTACCAAAAGAGAGCCAGGGTTGGCCACTCTCCCATCATGCCGGCGCCCGTGACCAGGGCAATAATGGCCGATCCGCCGAACCCCAGGAGCCGCATCACCGGGTCCACCGGAAGTTTCACCGGATGTCCCCCCACAAAGACTGTGTGACTGCTGGGTAAATCGGGCAGATGCGCACGTTTTAACGCGGCAAACGATCCGAAGAGAATGAGGAACGTGGCTGTGACAAAAAAAGCGAAGACACCCCATTCGAGAACCAGCGTTCGGGTGAAAACGGCCCCGTAGTTCAGCGATCGGAACCACAACAGGTCGACAAAATACGATACCGCAGTGCGGAAGCTGAAGAAGATCACGGCGAGCACTGCGAGCAGGAGGAAGAAACGGCGGCGGCGGCGCGGCGGGTTCTTAAGCGGCCAGTCTATCGATGTGGGCATTGCTGGTCTTCATTCTACAGTGGCGAAGAAAGGACCAAGCCGGAGAGCTATTCTGGTTGCCGGATCAGAGGGACCATGCGCAGCATCGAAGTGAGTAAAAGTAACTCTAACCATGATCGGTGGAACTTCCCTGGGAAGGCATACCGGAATATTATGGGCATCGTGATTGACTGGAGAACTGCTCATGCCTGCTAAAAAATCGGCCCCTCGTTTTTCTTCCCAACAGCGCGTTGTATTGACCGGGAGCGAGAAAGCGCCTCTCTCTGCAGCCATCGGTGAGAAACCGGTTCGACCCGCCAGCACCATCACGGTTTCCGTCATCGTCAAACGTAAGAGCCCTATCAACACCAGCCGCCTGGGCAAAGACCGCCTTACGCGCGCCCAGTTCCGCCAAAAGCACGCTGCTGATCCAGCGGCCATCAAAGTAGTGCGCGCCTTCGCCAAGGAGTTTGGGCTCACGGTCGAGAAAGACACACCAAAGCCGGAACAGCGCACCATCAAGCTCACCGGGACGGCAGCCGCCATGCAGCATGCGTTTGGGGTCAAGCTGGTGCAGAAGACCCTTGACGGCGACGTGTACCGTTGCCGTGAGGGCAGCATCCAGATTCCCCCTGCGCTCGCTGCCGTGGTTGAGGCGATTCTTGGACTCGACAATCGCCCCCAGGCGCAACCGCACTTCCGCGTCCTCGGTTCCACGATCAACACCAATACGGCCGGCACCGGAGGTTTTGCCCGGGCCCACGCTGCCGCAGCCGGCTCGTTCACTCCGGTGCAGGTGGCCCAACTGTACCAGTTTCCCCAGGGCGCAACCGCCACTGGTCAAACCATCGGCATCATCGAACTGGGCGGCGGTTACCGCACTGCGGATCTGACTGCCTACTTTAAAGGGTTGGGGCAGACTGCACCGAAAGTTACTGCGGTGTCGGTGGATAAGGGCAAGAATTCTCCCGGTAATGCAAGCGGCGCGGACGGCGAGGTCATGCTCGATATCGAAGTCTCGGCGGCCGTGGCTCCAGGGGCGAAGATTGTCGTGTACTTCGCACCCAACACCGACCAGGGATTTATCGATGCTATCGGCGCCGCGGTGCACGATACAACGAACAATCCCAGTGTCATTTCGATCAGTTGGGGAGGCCCGGAGTCCAGCTGGACCGCGCAAGCGCTGACGGCGCTCGACGCTGCATGCCAGGCCGCAGCCGCGCTCGGGATCACCATCACCGTCGCCGCAGGTGACAACGGCTCGACGGATGGAGGGACAGGCAATAACGTGGACTTCCCTGCCTCCAGTCCACACGTTCTGGCCTGTGGCGGCACCAAGCTCTCGGGTAGCGGCAGCGCCATCAGCTCGGAGGTGGTTTGGAATGAGCAAGCCAGCAATGAGGGCGCAACCGGCGGCGGGGTGAGCAACGTTTTCCCGTTGCCTACCTGGCAGGCGAACGCGAAGGTGCCGCCGCCTTCTGTGAGCGCAGGCGGACGAGGCGTTCCGGACGTGGCCGGCGACGCCGATCCTGTGAGCGGCTACCAGGTTCGCGTCGATGGCCAGAACATGGTGATCGGGGGCACCAGCGCCGTTGCTCCGCTCTGGGCTGGTTTGATCGCCTTGAACAATCAGCAGAACGGAAAGAGCGCAGGCTTCTTCCAGCCCCAGATCTACGCGGCGAAAGGTGCGTCTGCGTTCAACGACATCGTGTCGGGGAATAATGGTGCATTTTCTGCCGGCCCGGGATGGGATGCCTGCACCGGCCTCGGATCTCCGATCGGGAGCAAGCTCATCGCCCTTCTCGGCGGCTCGAGTCCCAGCAAAAACAAAGGCGGAAAGAAGAAAGCAATTCGCATGCGGCCGGCGAAGAAGAAGGTCGCCCGGCGTGGGAGATGAGAACGCAGCTCGCCACGCACGAGCGATCGTCTCATAATCGAGTCCCGCAGGGACGACTGACTGTAGCCCTGGACGCCAGTCCTGGGTCGGATTCGGGAACATGACCAGTCCCCAACAAAGATTACTCATTATCTAAGTCATAACTACAACTTTGGCGTAGAGTCCCATATCGATACATCCCTCACTTGTTACACACTCAGGTTTAGCATCGGGACGGGCTAGACCATGGGCAAGCTGGGATGGGGTCTGATCGTAGGGGCAACGGCGCTTCTCGCCGGGTGCAGTGGAACCGGCAGCACAGGAACAAGCAGCAGCGGCTCCGCAAATTCCAACCAGCCAGGCAGCCTGGCGATCACAACCATCACGCTACCCGCCGGAACCGTGGGCGCGGCCTACAGCACCCTAGTGGTAGCTTCCGGTGGCAGCACACCCTACACCTACAGCGCGGGTAACCTACCCGGCGGCCTGTCGATCAATAGTGGCACAGGCATGATTGCAGGAACGCCTGCGCAAAATTCCGTGGGTACCTGGTCAGCAACCGTGAAGGTGACCGACTCCACCCAACCATCCTCGCAATCGGCCACTGCCAGCCTAAGCATCAAAATCGGCGCGCCGGCGACAACGCCCACGCCACTAGCAATCACGACCAGTTCCCTACCCGGAGGCACCACCGGATCGGCCTATCCCTCTACGACTCTCCAGGCCTCAGGCGGTGTCTCCCCTTATGCGTGGTCCCTTAGCTCTGGCACAATGCCCGCCGGTTTGAACCTTGCCGCAGCTGGAACCATCTCCGGGACACCCTCCGTGGCAGGGTCTTATCTGCTGACCTTCGCCGTGACGGATTCCTCATCTACGCCGCAGACAGCCAAAGCCGCCCTCACCCTCACGATCTCGGCCAGCCAACCACCGGCGCTGACCTTGAACACGACGACCTTAGCCGACGCCACCTTGAACACGGCCTACTCCGCAACCCTTACGGCATCGGGCGGAGTTTCCCCTTACGCTTTCAGCCTGGCAGGCGGCACTTCGCTGCCTGCCGGGCTCACACTTTCCTCCGCCGGCGTCATCAGCGGTACGCCGTCCAAGTCCGGCGCCACCATCTTCTCCGTGGACGTGACAGATTCGAGCACACCTCCGCTCTCACAAACAGGCAGCCTTAGCCTTACAGTCGACGCAACCGCCGGACCATCCTGCGGCAACATGAGTACTGGTAATGGAGCCAGTCTCAACGGGTACGTACCCTTTCCCTCCTCCAATCTATGGAACACGAACGTTGCGTCCGCGCCGGTCGATCCCAACTCGGCCGCCATCATCAGCGCGCTTACGGGCAGTCATCTGCATCCGGATTTCTCCAACGTCGCTGACGGAAACTACGGAATTCCTTACGTTGTCGTGGACTCGAGCGCCACTCCGGGAGTGGCCATCACCATGACCACCTACCAAAGCGAGAGCGACATCACGCTGTATCCCATTCCCATCACGGCTCCTATCGAAGGTTTCCCCGCGGACTGCACCATCACGGGAGACGATCACCTGATCGTGATTGACAAGAACAAGTGTTGGATCTACGAGACCTGGCAAACGCAGCGTTGCAACGGAGCGTGGAGCGCAGCAAACGGAGCCATCTGGGACCTTACCAGCACCGAGCACCGTCCTTACGGATGGACCTCGGCGGATGCGGCCGGCTTGCCCATCTTTCCCGGGCTGGTGCGCTACGACGAGGTGGCCGCGGGGGCGATCCATCACGCCTTCCGCATGACCGTGGCCCAAACCAAAAGCGATGCCAACGGCGGATACTTTGTAGCTCCTGCCACGCACGGCGCGGGAAACAATTCGGGGACCAGCAACATCATGGGTATGCGGCTGCGCCTCAAGGCCAGCTTTAACATCTCCAGCTTCAGCGCTGCCAACCAGGCGATCCTCGGCGCCATGAAGAATTACGGCATGATTGTCGCCGACAACGGCAGCAACATGTATTTCCAGGGAGCACCGGATGCTCGCTGGGATGACAATGACCTGAACGCGTTGAAGGCCATCGATGCATCAAATTTCGACGTAGTGCAAATGGGCACGGAATACGATGCTTCCACAGCGCCCACCGGAGCCGCTCCTGCCATCAGCAGCTTCACCGCTTCGCAAACCACCGTAACGGCCGGAACGCCCGTCATCTTAAGCTGGACGGTCAGCAATGATTCCTACGACTACATCGACGCAGTCGGCCCAGTGCGCGGGGGCACGCAAACGGTGACCCCAACGGCCACTACCATCTATACCCTCAATTCCACCAATCAATATGGACGCGCCACCAAGTCGGTCACGGTCAATGTTCAGTAGCCGATGGTAATGCTTGCGTCCCCGTGTGCCTGCATCTTCGGGCCTCCGAAAGTTGCGTGGAAAATATCGAAAGTTCCCTGAACGATTTTTGCTTTCCTGCCGATAGTGATTTTGTCTTTCTCCGTTCGACGATCGTTGGGTTCTGAAAGAGGCCACCATGGCTATATCAGCAACGTCTTCCGCCTCGCTTCTTGAGTCGTCAGTAACAACCAGTCTGACCGCGGGTCAAGCCACTCCAGCAAAACCAGCTGCTGCCAGCGCGGGGTCCACAGCAAGTAACACCGCTAGCGGCAACACCCCGGATCTGCTCACCCAAGACATCATCAACTTACTCAAAGCCCTGGCTTACGGAGATGTCTCAGGGGCCAAGACGGATCTGGCCAAATTTAAGACAGACCTTAAAGCGGAAGGCGGCAACACCAACAGCCTGAACAACATCGCCAAAGACGTGAGCTCGCTCTTCAAAGACCTGACCTCGGGAAACAGCACAGCCGCCAAAGCTGACGCCAACAAGATCAATGCAGACCTGCAGGCGCAGGAGGCCTCAAACCCTACCGCCAACCCGGCGCTCAATTCGCTCGAAAACCTGGTCGTCAAGATCTCGGACGCGCTGAGCGCGGGCGCGGTGCAAAGCGCTGTTCATGATGTTGCAGGCTACCTGGTGCAGCATGGACAGGCCAGCGGCAGTTTGATCAACCTTTCTGTGTAAGCGAGAAGGCCACCCTCATTCCCTTCGCAGAGCCTGCATGGGCTTAACCGCAGCGGCGCGACGCGCTGGCAGCAGGCAAGCCGCGGCTCCTAACGCCATCAGCACCCCAACGGCGCCGGTGGCGATCACCGAGTCATAAGGACTGACCTGGAACAACAAACTCCTTGCTACCCGGGCACACGCAAACGCGGCTCCGACCCCGGCGAGAGCCCCTGCTACTACGGGGACGAGACCATCCCACAGCACCAGGCGGTAGATATTCCGCCGTTGCGCGCCCAGCGCGAGGCGCAAACCTATCTCTTTCTCTCGCTGGACCACCGAATAAGTCACCACCCCATACACTCCCAAAGCCGCCAGCAACAACGCGCTGATCGCAAATAACAGCAGCAGTTGGGTCTCAAAACGACGGTTCGCAACCGAGTCCTCGACCACCCCACCCAACATCCGGATCGTGGGCACGGGAACCTCAGGATCCACGCTCCAGATGGCCCTGCGCAAATCATTCGCCAGGGTCACCGGCTCCTGATGAGTCCGCACTACCAGGCCGCCGGCGTCGTCGCAGCGATACCAATAAGGCATGTACACCATCATCGGGTCCGGAGCCGCTAGCGATACAGTGCGTGCATTGCCGACGACACCGATTACGGTAAACGGAGTCTCTTTCATGCCGGCTCGGCTGAAGGGCAGGCCGACTGGGTCCTTTCCTGGCCAAAGCGTCCTGGCGGTAAGCTCGGATATCACGGCGTAGTGTTTGCCCTCATCGCTCGGGCTCAGCAAGCGACCGGAGATTAAAGGCAGGCGAATCGTTTCAAAGTATCCCGGGGTGACCCAGCGGAAGTGTTCGCTTGGCACCTGCATGACAGGCCTGGGGTCGCCAGGAACACGGATCATATCTATCCATCGATCGCCAGACAGCGGCAACACGCTCACCGCTGCCGCATGCTCCACTCCGGGAAGGTGAGACAAACGATCGAGCACCTGCTTGTAAAACATCGTCCTGGCGCCGGAGTCAGCATATGACTTTCTCGGCAGGTCGACGATTGCAGTCGCAATGCGCGCGGTCTCAAAGCCCCGATTGGTACGGAGTAGGCGCAGCAGACTCGTGGTCAATAACCCGGTCATCAATATTAGCGTCACGCTTACCGCCACTTCGACGCCAACCAGCATTCTGCGTATCTGCTTGCTGCCGCGGGACTCGGTCGCCAGCCGTGACTCGCTATGCAGCACCTCTTGCGGCGGGGTACGGGCCATCATCCATGCCGGCGCGGCCCCTGCGAGCAAGGTCGTCAACACAGCCAGGATGAGAGCACAAGCGGCACCTGCCCAATCCAGACGGATCGATCCACGGAAATCGAGGGCCGCCGGGAGGTAGCGCTGCATGGCTGGAATAATCAGAGTCGCCAGCAGAATGCCCAGTGCACTGCCCAACGCGGCAAGCAGCGCCGTCTCTCGCATCGCCATGTGCAACATCTCGCCGCGGCTCGCTCCCAATGCTGCAGCTACTGCCATCTGCTGCCGTTTGCCGACCGCTCGCGCGAGCAGAAGGTTGGCAATATTTACGCAACCCACCAACAGCAGGCCAGCCACGGCGGCAAGCAGGATCAGGAGCGGCTTTTGGTTGTTACCCACCAGCGATTGCTGGAACGGAGTCAGTGTCGCCGAAAGAGTCGCCTTCTCCTCCGCTGACAGACCGGCCATGATCGTATGTTGCAGCGCATTGATGTCAGCGTTCGCCTGGAACACTGAGACACCTGGCTTCAGGCGAGCCAGCGCAAAATAATTGAAATCACCCATCGCTTCCTGCAACTGATCCTTGGAAAACGCCATGGGCAGGAGTGCCTCCACGGGTCGAGGATGACTGCTGTCCTGGGTGGAGATGTTTTGCAGGTGGGGCAGATGGAACGACGGGGGCATGACCCCGATTACCGTATAGGGGAATCCATTGAGGGTAATCGTTTTGCCCAGGATGCCCGGGTCGCGTCGAAATTGCGTCCGCCAAAGGTTATCCATCAGCACGGCGACATGCTCATGGCCGGGCTGGGCTTCCTCGGGCGAGAACGCGCGGCCAAGCGACGGCTCCGCATCCAGCACAGGAAAAATGCCAGGAGTCGCATTCAGTACCCCTACCTGCAACGGGTGACCGCCTATGCCGAGCGGCAGAGCGTCCTCCTGCATGACCGCCAACGATTGAAAGCTGCGGTTGTGCTGCTGCCAGAAGGTCAAATGGTTAGCGTTCATGGGCAGGGTGGGATAGATGTCCTTGAACTCCGCCACCTGTTCTTCCATGACAACCAGCTGCTCCGGATGGCTGTACGGCAGAGGTTTCAGCAGCACATCGTAGACCAGGGTAAAAATGGCGGTCGTTGCTCCGATGCCCAGGGCCAGCGTTAACACCGCGGTGATGGTAAAGCCGGGCGACTTACGCAACTGCCGCACCGCATAACGCAGGTCATCCACAAGTGGTTGCATAGAGCCTCCGGCAACGTTTGCAGGGGTTACGAGATATCGCTGGACAAAGTTCCGCCCATCCTGGACGGGTATCCGCCGCGACGCTGCCCCCCGCAATATTAAAATAGTGACGGAGGTCTTGCGCATGTGCCGGAATATCAAGATGCTGTTTAACTTTGATCCTCCTGTAACGCCGGAAGAGGTGCGCGCCGCGTCCCTGCAGTACGTGAGAAAGATCAGCGGGTTCAACAAACCTTCGAAGGCGAACGAGGCCGCATTCCTGGCCGCCATCGATGAGATAGCCGCTGCCTCTTCCCGGCTTCTCGGTTCGCTCGAAACCAATGCTTCCCCAAAAAACCGCGAAGAAGAAGCCGCAAAGGCGAAGGCTCGTGCCGCTGAGAGATATTCCGCCTAAACGGTAGGTCGAGCAGCGCCCGCTGTAGTTGGAAAAATGAGCCTGCTTTAAGTCCTGCTGTATCCTTGCCATGCATGACTGACCGTCGCAACTGTAAGGCACACCCGGCCACGCGGGGCTTAGCCGCACTCGGAGTCGGGGCGGTTGTGATCCTCGGGGCACGCTTCCTCATCGACTTCTTTGGTTCCGCACTGCCTTATGCCATGCCGGACCAGAACAACGCACCGCTCGACTCCGAAGAGTTCATTCAATTCCTCAGCCTGGTCACAGACGGAACCAGGCGACGTTCCCGCATTTCCCGGCTGAGAAACGGAGTTGAGTTCTTTCCCGCTTATCTCCAAGCCATCCGCCGGGCAAAAGATGCGATCAACCTGGAGTTCTACCAATTTGAGGAAGGGCGAGTTGGCGATCAAATTCTTGCCGCACTCACGGAACGAGCGGAGGCCGGAGTCGAAGTGCGCATTATCGTCGATGCCCTGGGCAGCTTTGGGACTCGTTCCTCCTACTTCGACAGCTTGCGCGTTGCCGGTGGCCAGATGTGTTGGTATCACCCGATGCGCTGGAATACCTGGCCGAAAGTAAACAACCGGACCCACCGCAAGCTGCTGATCATAGACGGAGAGACGGGTTTCATCGGCGGTGCCGGGATCGCCGATCATTGGTTATACGACACAGCAGTGCCGGTCTGGCGGGACACCGTGTTCTGCGTGGAAGGCGAAGCGGTTGCCGGTCTTATTTCTGCCTTTTGCGAGAACTGGCTCGAATCGTCCGGACAGATCCTCTCAGGCTCCAGACAATTTAGTTTTCGCTCGTTCTCGGAAGGAGTGGAAAGCTTTGTTGTTTCCAGCACTCCCCATGGCGGTGGTACCCAGGCTCGCATTCTGTTTCAGGCTCTGATCAACAGCGCGCGCAGCACAATCCGCATCACCACCCCCTACTTCCTACCGGATCGAAGTGCGCGCCAGGCGTTGATCGAGGCCATTGAGCGAGGCGTGACGGTACAGATTCTCACCGCCGGCCCGCGCATCGATCACCCGATGATCCGGAGACTGAGTCATCGCAGCGTACGCCGCCTGCTCAAGGCTGGCGCGGAAATCTACGAATATGAGCCAGCCATGATTCACGCGAAATTAATGACCGTCGATGGCCTGTGGAATGTGGTCGGATCGACCAACTTTGACCATCGCTCCTTCGCTCTGAACGACGAGGTCAATCTCGCGGTGCTCGACCGCGAGTTAGCGGCAACCATTGAATCTGATTTCTTTGACGATCTCCAGCAGAGCCGCAGTCTTACCTTGTCGGAACTGGGCGACAACATTCTGCTGGCCGAGGACGAGTCCGTCATCGACCATATCCTCAATCAGGAGAGCTGAGCGAACGATGAGTCAAGTGGGCAGCTGGTTTGAACGCAGGTTTGATTTTTCATTTCCCGTGGAACTGTATCCGAATATTTGCGCGCGGTTGCGGGGTACTTCCGGCTCGATTGGAAGAGGTGCTGTCTGCTCCTTCTCACGAGGCGTTAACCTGGAGGGCGGGGGAGAAATGGTCCGCGCAAGAACACGCGGGGCATCTTGTTGACCTGGAACCGTTGTGGTTGACGCGAGTAGAGGACTATGTTGTGGGCAGCAATGAACTCACTCCCACGGATCTAAACAATCGAAAGACCGACGAAGCCCATCACAACGCGCACCATCGGCAGAAAATTCTGGGAGAGTTTCGCGTAGCAAGAGAACGACTACTCGAGCGCGTCGATAAGCTGGATGAATCTCTCTTTGCGAGAGCGATTCCTCATCCACGGTTAAAGACTCCCATGCGGCTCGTGGACCACTTGTATTTCGTTGCTGAGCACGACGATCATCACCTGGCGCGTATATGGGAGTTGCTTCACGCTGGTCCCTAGCAGGCTGCGGAATCAAGCCCTGAGATTGTCAAATGGGGACGGCTGAAGTTCAGACTTATCCGAATTTGCTTTCAAACCCCTCGGTTCAGCCGTCCCCATTCGACAAGCTCCGGGTCCGGGCTTAGCCCACACTTAGACCCGCGAAACAACTTTGCCTACCTCCGCTGTTGCAACCACGAGTTCATATTTCCCTGTTGAAGTTTCTTAAACTCGATGCAATTATCGATGCGCTCCAGGCTCTGGTTCACGGTCCTTTGAGCACCGGGCGCGGGATGCCGTTGGAAGAACTGCGCAACATCCGCACGCTTTTCTTCGGAACAAAAATTTCCCAACGCTGAGACCGCTCCCCTGCCGCCGAAGGACGTCACTTTTTCCGCAAGATCACTCCAATGCTCCTTCAGATAGGTCCAGGCTGCATCCTGGGTGTGAGTGTTTGCCAGGAGCACGCTGAACAACACTGGATACTCCTGCTGCCGCACTTTGCCTGTGTCGATCAACGTGATGGTTTGCTCCGCCAGGTTTGCCTGGGGGAATTGCGCCAGCGCCATCAGATACGTGTTGTACTCTCCGGTTGATCTTGCTTTGGGCAATGCTGCGCTGATCTGTTCGTAAAGACTGGTATCGCCTTGCACAGCAGCGGTCGCAAAAGCCGGCCCTACCAGGGTTCCCTCCACGGACGCAGGGTCTTTGAGATAACGCTGCACCAGGTCTCGCGCCGTGGTCACCGCCTGGGGATCGCCAGTGCGACCGAGGATCGACAGCAGGCTCGCGCGGGCTGCCTTTTGCTCATCCGTGTCACCCGAGCGCACCGCCCAGCCCAACGAGTTCCCATTGGCTGCGAATTGCTTACGAACGAACTCGTTAAAGTGGTCCGACTCATTCGCAGGCACGAGCGAATCGCCGACGTAGTCAAGATCGCCGGCCAGCAGATTGATCGCCGCCAAGTCGCGCTCCGCTTGAAGCGCCTGCGCCAGGCCGAGAAAATCCCCGACGGAGTTTTTTCCCACGCGCGCCATCGCCCACGTGTCCTCGATAAGCGCAATCCGTTCGGGGGCACTCAGTTGGGTTTCCGCGACCGCGGCCACCGCATGCAACTCCTCTGGGGTATAGGCGACGCGGTAATAGCCCTTGGCATTCCGATTGGCAAACAGCCACGCCGGGCATTTCTCCAGCGAGGTCTGCTGCGTTTTCTCTGTGACCAGCGAGCAGGCGTCACTGCCGGCAAATTTCATGCACACGGGGATCTGCCACTGTTCGGGAGAACCGGTATCCAGCCGCTCCGGGGAGAGAAAGAATCTCTGCTGCGTGAATGCCACCTGCCCCTTGCCGCCGTTACAGGAACTGGTCGCCGTGAGCATGGGCACCCCTGGCTGAAGCACGAACGTGGGCATGACCTTGTCGACCGGCTTGCCCGAAACCTTTGCCTCCGCCTGCCAGAAATCAGCCGAGGTTGCGTTTCCGTTTGCGTGCGCCCGCAGGTAGGCATTCACCCCTTGGCGAAACACTTCAGGGCCAACGTACGACTCAAGCATGTTGAGCACGGCGCCACCCTTTTCATACGTGATGCCGTCGAACATTTCCTTGATCTCTGCTGACGTTTTAGGATCGCCATGGATGGCGCGCGTGGCGCTCAACGAATCAAGGCCGATAATCTGCTGGCTGGTGGCAGCTACATCATCCTCCAGATGCCATTCGGGATGCCAGGCTTCTATCGGCTTAGCCTGCATCCAGGTGGCAAAGCCCTCGTTCAACCAGATGTCATCCCACCAGGCCGCGGTGACCAAATCGCCAAACCACTGATGAGCGATCTCGTGGGCAATCACCGTGGCGTGGGCGCGACGGCTGAACACGGAAGCCGTTGCCTCATCCAGCAGCAACGAGGTGTCGCGATAGAAGATGGACGCAGTGTTCTCCATTCCACCCCACTCGTAGTCGGGGATGGCGAGCATATCCAACTTTCCGAAGGGATATTTAATCCCGTACCACTGGTCGTAAAACTGAATAGAGTGCGTCGCGACGTCGAGAGCAAATTGCGCTTTGCTTTTGCTCTCCGGAACCGCGCAAACGCGGATGGGCACCCCATCGACTTTCCGTTCCAGGCATTGCCAATCGCCGATAGCAACGGCCACCAGGTAGGTGGACATTTTGGGTGAAGTCGAGAACGTCAGGACATGACGAGCCGGGTCGCCTGCGGGTGCGTCGTGAATGATATGGCCATTGGAGATGGCTGTGTCCTGCTTATCGGCGACCACGGTCAGATCGAAAGTGGCTTTGAACCCCGGCTCATCAAAGCCCGGGAACATCATGCGCGCGTACGTGCCTTCAAACTGCGTGACCGCATAGGACCGCCGCGTGGTCTTGCTCAGGTACAGGCCGCGGAGGCCAGTCGTGAGTTTGCCCGAAAACTTCAGATGGAGTGCAGCCGGGCCCGGCGGGATCGCCTGCGCGACGGCCAGCCGGATCTGTTCGTCCGGCTCGTCGTAACTTACCTTCGCTAGCTGAGTGTTCCCGGCCGCCGTCACCTCGGCGCTACTGACCTCGAGGTGCAGCGAGTTTAAGACGATCTCCTCGCTCGCTTGCGCGAGTTGTACATTGATCGTTTCTTCACCGGAGAATTGCTGCTTTTCAATACTCGGATCGATCCACAGTTTGTAGTGACTGGGAAATACATTAGTGGGCAAACGCTGCGCTGCCGCAAGATCGGTGAGGACCGGCAACAGCAGCATGACGGCAAGTATTCTCAATCGCAATTTCCCTCGCTCCGCGAACAGGCAGATACGATATCCTATTCTTGCGACCGAAAAGAGTTCAAAGAGGAAAACAGCCGGCGCGCCTTTCAAAATCTGGAGTCATTTACTTTCACGATGCACGCAACTGCCTTGCGCCATGTGTTTTCGCCCCTGCTGTGCCTTTTATTAGGCAGCGTCCTGCCTTTGGCGGCATCGACGGTGCCGCGTGTCCCCACCAGCGATTCCCTGCCCTCCGCGCCCAAACCCTCAGTGGTCAGCGTTCCCTCTACTTCCGACCTGCACCCAGCGGTGATCCACAACAGCCATGTCACCATTCCGCGGCTGGAGAGTGACCCGCGCCTGGCCGACTTTCTGACCGGGAGTGCACGCTCGCAAGCCGCAAAACAAATGTTGCGCATCACCGACTTTATCGAGCGCTATCCAAAGGATGGACGCCCCGCAACCGAATCGACCGTCGCCTACCTGGGATATACACGAGAATATTTTTATGCGGCGTTCGTCTGCAAAGACAGGACACCGGGGCTTATCCGCGCGCACATGCTGGCCCGTGACTCCCTGGGAGACGACGATTTTGTCGAGGTAATGCTCGATACCTTCGACGATCAGCGGCGAGCCTTTATGTTCGACAGCAATCCCCTGGGCATCCAGAGCGATGGGCTCTACAGCGAGCAGAACGCCGCCGACTACTCGTTCGACACAGTGTGGGACACGTGGGGCAAGCGAACGCCGTTCGGATACGTGGTGCTGATGCGCATTCCCTTCGCCAGCCTCTATTTCAAGAAGGCGGATCCAGGCCAAATGCGAACCTGGGGCATCATTCTGCAGCGGAACATTTCCCATGCCAACGAACAGGCCTTCTGGCCGCAAAACCGGCATGCGATCGCCGGCCGCCTGACCCAGGACATGGCAGCCGATGGCTTCAGCGATATCGAGCGTGGCCAAAACTATCAATTTGAGCCGTATGTTTTGGGCCGCAATCTGCGCCAGCTCAATACCATTGATCCGAACGATCCCTACTTTCAGAGCAAACATTTCCAGGGTTATTCCGGCCTCGATGCGAAGTTCATCCTGCACAACAGCCTGATCCTCGACACCACCGTCAACCCAGACTTTAGCCAGGTGGGCATCGACAATCCCGCGATCCCCAACCAACGGTTCCCTCCCTACTTCGCCGAGGTACGTCCGTTTTTTATTGAAAACAGCAGCTATTTCCAGACCCCGGTCAGCCTTTACTACACCAACAATATTGTTAAGCCGCAGTATGGCGCCCGGCTGACCGGGAAGCTTGGTCCATGGGCGCTCGGTCTTCTTGGTGTCGACGATCGGAGCCCGGGAGAGGCTGTGCCACCCGGCGATCCCGAATTCAACTCACGCGCCCACTTCTATAGCGGCCGGGTCAATCGCGATCTGGGCAAGTTATCCAACGTCGGCATCATCTATGCCGACCGGGAGTATCTCGACTCGTTCAATCGCGCAGGAGGTCTGGATTATCGCGCCCGGATCAAGAACCGTTGGACCCTCACCGGGCAAGCCGTGACCTCCGCCACGCAAAACGTCAGCAACGCCACCCAGGGCGAACAGGAATGCGAAGTGCTCAGCTTGACCTGCAGCGGCCAATCGTTTTCCCAGCAGGTTGCCTACTCGAGCCTGCACCGTAGCTGGTGGGCTGAGTATGACGACACCTCTCCCGGTTATGTCACCGACACTGGATTCTTTCGCCGGCCCGATGTTCGCGAGCCCAACGGCTCTTATCGCTATACCTTTCGTCCGGCGCACGGTTTGATTCTCTCGCATGGTCCCGGGGTCTATGGCGAACGAATCTGGGATCACAGTGGGACGCCCCTCGACTACTACCTCAATCCTTCGTACAGCGTTTCATTCAAGTATCGAACTTCTGTGTCTGCGTATGCTTCGCTGGGGCAGGACCGGCTGCGGCCTGTCGATTATCCGGCACTGACCCATGATGTCGAATACGACAGTCACACCGCCGGATTTAACTTCTACTCATCTCCGGGAGCTTATCTGGCCATCGGCGGCGGGTATCAGGCCGGAAGGGTCATCAATTATTCCCCGCCCACCGACGAAGGGCCCGCGCCCGTGAATATGAGCTCACCCAATTTGAATGTGGAAGTAAAACCGGTCAGTTCCATCGACCTGCAAAATAGCTATGTGTATACACATTTCACCAATCCGGAAAATGGCGATGCCGGGGAGTTTTGCTGACATCACCAACGGCAAGTTCGTCTTCTCCGCCAGCGAGGCTTACCTCATCGAAGACGGCGTCATCACCGCCCCCGTCAAAGGCGCCACCCTCATCGGCAACGGCCCCGAGTCGCTCAAGCACGTCAGCATGGTCGGCAACGACCTCGCCCTCGACGAAGGCATCGGCACCTGCGGCAAATCCGGCCAGTCCGTCCCCGTAGGCGTAGGCATGCCCACCATCAAACTCGACCGCATCACCGTAGGCGGCACCGGCAAATAGCGCAGCGAGCGCCGCGCCGCGCATTCGCCCATCTCACTCCGCCCCGTTATCGTCATTTCTCTGTTCCAGGCTGGCGAATCGGTTCGCTACAATTCGTCTTGGCTGGATCGGAGAGGGTGCTATGCGAGGACTATTACTCCTTCTGCTTTTATTTACGGCAGCGACAGCACCCGCCTTTGCTCAGGACAGCAAATACCCCTACAGAGTGAAGGCGATCAGGCTGGTTTCAGACGGCCCTCCCGGAGATTCAGGGCTAGGCCCGGCTCTCGGCTCTGGCACAGGATACGCCGCTATCTTCGATAGGTCCGGCCCACTGCAAGCTCTCAAGTTCCGATACCTGGATGACTCGTGTTTTTATCACCCAAAGAACCTTTTCTTCCAGAGTGGAGGCTTCTATCCCGCTTACTGGAAAAACGGCAATGAACTTGTTCTTGCCGTCGATGTCAACCGGCATGGAAAGGTTCGTCAGTGTCGCTTCCGGGTGAAGAAAAAGTACCCCATTCCTGATACTGCTGAGTTCATTGAGAAGACCTCGGAAACCCCAGCGGAGATGGCTGCGATC
>CAVWNL010000006.1:0-16517 GCA_963756485.1 uncultured Acidobacteriaceae bacterium
CCAGGTGAAGGAGAGCCTGTTAAGTAGGGGCTCCGAGGCTAATGAGGCAAGTAGACCGAGCAGAGAAAGTGCGGCGGGAAGCACTGTTCGTGAGAACCTCGCTCCAGGAGTAGCGTGGACCAGAAGTCCGCCCGCTGCCCAACTGGCCCGTGAACACAGCAGCCCACTGATGACTAAGGATAGATTCAGAACCGTAGGCAGGGCCACGCTGGTGTGCGATATGCGGGTCCCGACAATCAACCCCCACAGCCCAACCATGGTTACAGTTGCTGCTCCCAGACAAAGAAACTGAGCAGGCCACGCTTGTCGCCGGGTTCGCCAGTCGATTGTCTGAAGCGCAAAACTGACCAGCAACCACGCTAGTGCCGTGATTGGGGACATGACAGCGTTTGTGGCGACAATTTGTCCTCCTGGTGGTCGCAGGAGCAGCAAACGGTCGATTCCCAGGTTGAGGTGGAAAAGGTGCTCACCGAGGGTGAGCAAGCCCCCCAGACTGACGATGGCTGCTGAGGTTTTCCCGGCCAACTTGTTGACCGAACCAAGAGGTCCTTCGGTTCCATGCCGCTGAAACCACAAAGAAAGGCCGGCCAGAACCATGCAGGCGGCATTATTCGGTGCCACGGCCGGCCCGGCTCCCCAACTAAGCAGGAGCAGTATGTGCAGGTTCCATCCAGCCAGTGCGATCAGCCCGGTTACCACTGCAAACAAACTGGAGACCAAGGTAAAAGCTTTGCAGTAATTGAGCAGACGCGGGTCAACCCGTTCGTTCATGCGCCAGATGCCCTTTCCTGCAAGGGTTTTGGACAACAAGGTGCCTGCAAGGGGTGCTCGTCTCCCCTACCAGCGTCGTCTAAGAATTCCCTCTAAGGAAAGATCGGCACTACAAATGTTTCAGATTTGCACATACCAGAGACCAGCCCGTACTCGGCTAAGACTCATAGCAAACGTTTCTTCGGGTCAGAAATACTAGCTAGATTATCGGCGCGGAAGACCAAATCCTGAGGTGACCGCGCAGACCGGGATCGCTTGATGGTCCAAAAAGGGCGGCCGTGCCGACACCGCCCTTAACGAGTGGCTATGAGTGGCCACCACCAAACTCTGAAAAGTGGCTATTGCCACCCGAACCCTTCTCGTCGAAGGTTATTGGGCATGCTGAGCCCACCTCTTGCTCCCTCCCCCGCAAACATCGCAGCATGGCTTCCCGGATTTCTCTGGGGCGTATGGTTGCCCTACCTGATCGGCGCCCTGGTACTCGTAATCGGCCTTATCGCCGTCAGGAAAGGATTCGTCGAGAAACAAGCACTGGAGAAAATCGTCGCCCTCGGTCCGGTCTTTTTTGCTGCACCCCTGGCCGTCTTTGGCGCCGAACACTTTACCGCGACCCGAATCCTGGCGGGGATGGTGCCTGCCTGGCTTCCCGGACACGTATTCTGGGCGCTCTTCGTTGGCGCATGCCTCATTGCCGCGGCCTTCAGCATCGCCTCCGGCAGATTCGCGTGGATTGCCTCCGCGCTCACCGGCATCCTGATTCTCTTGTTCGTACTGCTCATCCATCTTCCCAACGTCGTAAGCGAGCCGCACAACCGGATCGCCTGGGTCGTGGTTTTTAGGGAACCAGCATTCGCCGGCGGCGCGTTCGCTCTCGCCGCATCCCAGATTGACGGGTGGAAGCCGCAAATGAAGCGCGCCCTCGCCTCGCTGGCAAGATTTCTCATCGCCATTCCGATCGCGTTTATGGGTGTGCAGCAATGCCTGCATCCGGAACTCGCGCCCGGCGTCCCGCTCCTCAAGGCCACACCCCAATGGGTACCCGCGCACGCGTTCTGGGGTTATGCGATCGGCGCGATCTATATCGTGATCGCTGTCAGCCTGCTCCTCAACAAGCAGGTTCGGCTCGCGGCAACCTGGCTGGGACTGATCATCCTCGTGCTTGTGATTGGTATCTATCTTCCTATCGTCGTTGCCGATCCTGCAGACATCGCGAATGGCCTCAACTATCTGGCGGACACTCTATTGTTAGGCGGAGCCGCCCTGGCCCTCGCCGGGACCCGCGATCAAAACTCGTCGTAGGAAATGTGGTTCTCCGGCACGCCAACCTCACTCAGCATTTTCAGGCAAGCCTCGATCATCAGCGGCGGGCCGCAGAGATAATATTCCGCACCCTGCGCGTTTGCGTGGTCGCGAAGGTGTTTCTCCAGCACCACCTCGTGGATGAAACCTTCATGGCCCGACCACCTGTCCTCAACCAGCGGCGCAGACAGCGCAAGGTGGAAAGCGAAGTTGTGATGTTTCTCCGCCAGTTCCGCGAAGTACTCTTGGTAAAAAATCTCCTGCTTCGATCGTGCGCCGTACCAGAAGCTGACCTTCCGCGCAGTCTGCTCCGTCTCCAGAAGATGAGACAGGTGGGCGCGCAGCGGAGCCATGCCCGCGCCTCCGCCGATATAGATCATCTCGCGCTGCGTGGGCCGGATATGGAAGTCCCCAAACGGTCCAACCGCTGTGACAATATCTCCAGGCTTGAGGCTGAAGACGTAGCTGGACCCAACCCCGGGAGCACAATCCTGCCCGGGAGGCGGCGTCGCAATCCGCACGTTAAAGCGCAGCAAACGATCCGTCTGCTGGTTGCTGGCCAGGGAATAATTATTTCGCTTTCCCGCCTCGGGGTTGCGCGCCACCAGGTCAAAAATATGCTGGCGCTGCCACACTTCAGCGAACGGCTCCGGAATATCGAACTCGCGAAAGCGAATCGCGTCGTACGCCGGAATGTCGAGTTGCAGATAATCTCCGGGAGTGAAGGCGATCTTTTCCCCTCCCTGCAGAGGCTCGAGAATCAGTTCCTTGATGAACGTAGCGACGTTGGCATTGCTGACCACACGCAATTGATAGGTTTTGAGCGGACGAGCCCCCGCACCCCCCGGCCGGCTCACGTTGATAAAGATTCGCCCGTTACGTTCCTCAATCGGATAAGTGGCCAAGCCGCGGCAAATCGGCACGCGCGCCGGCGACCCATCGATCAGGTGGAAGCGGCCATTGTGTTTGGAGCATTCAATGATGTCCCCCTTCACCAGCCCTTTGGAAAGGTGAACATTCCCGTGGGTGCACAGTCCGTCGGTCGCGTAGAGCACGCCCTCCTGGGTGCGATAGAGGGCATAGGTTTTCCTCCCGTGGTCGAAGCGGATCACATCCGCCGCCCTGAGATCAGCCGCGGCGCAAGCCTCGATCCAGCCCGCCGCATCGGGATTCGCACGCGAGGATCGGGCAACCTCATTCGCCCGAACACTGGGAGCAGGCAGCTGCCGCTTCACGTGAAATCCAGGGTCCCGCACCTGCCTCAGAATCGTCGGCACAATCTCCCGCCAGGCCGAAAACAGGCTGGGATACGGAGTGGCGCAATCCTCCTTGACCGCATTATGTAACTTCGGCAGTGCGTGATAAGGCACCAGCGGAAACATGTGGTGTTCCACGTGGTAGTTCATATTCCAGTACAAATAACGGTGGATCCAGCACATGTAAACCGTGCGGCAGTTCAGCCGATGGTCGAGGACGTTCTCGGCCAGACCAGCATGCTGCGTGTACCCGTAAGTGACCAGCAACCAGGTGCCGAAAAAATTCGTAAAGCCCACCAACAATAACGGAAGCACGCTGCCGGTCTTGATCGACAGCCCAATCACCAGCGCATAGAGTGCCACATAAATACGTGCCTTGCGGTAGACCTTAGGGAACTCTGTCTCCGGAATGAACATCTTCTCTTCCGCGCTCATACGACCCAGAGAATGCAGCACGATCAGCCGGAAATATTTCATATACACGCGCAGGTTGAAGAACGACATCACAATGCCCTTCAAATCCGGCGGCCGCGGTACGGCGATCTCCGGGTCGCGCCCGACGATAATCGTGTCGCTGTGATGCCGGGTGTGGCTCCAGCGCCAGACCGTGGACTCGCGCATCACCATGAACGAGGCAATCTCGTACAGGGCGTTGTTCATCCAGTCCGTCTTGAAGGCCGTGCCGTGGCCTGTCTCATGCCAACGTGAATCAGAGGTCGAAGCGTAGAGCACGCTATACACGATGTAGGGCAGAACGGCCCACCACGTACCCCACAGCTTGTAGGTCAAAAAGCCGCTGGCAAAGATGAGCGCAAACCACAAGATCGTGTCGCGGATGGCGGGACCATCGCGACGCTGCAACAGGCTGCGCATGGTCTCGCGCGGAACGGGACACTGGTACCATTCGGCTTCTGCGAGCCCGCGTTCGACTGCGAGTGTGGAATTGACCCCGGTGAGGCTGTAATCGAGCTTCAATGGCGGCGCAGGAGTCGTTACAGCGCCTGGGCTCATGGTCGCGGCCAACCGATTTCCCCCTGCCTTCCGATTGCCGTGTCTGCCCACCCCGGTGGGCAAGCATCGACAGGCCCATTCATCCTATCGCTCTGGCCTAAGCCCTGAAAAGCTCAGAATCCCTGTTTTGAGCGGATGAACGTGCCTCCAGGCAATCAGTTCAGGTTTTCCTGGTCGAGCAGCTGTTTGAACTCCGGCGTTGTCCGCAGCACCGCGAATTCCTTATCTTCGTCGAGCCGCTTGCGATCCCTGAAGCCTTCATCCATGGCCTTACGCAGATAGAGCAACGCCTGTTCCTGCTTCCCGGCGCTGGCAAACGTCTGGGCAATGTAATAGTTGATAGCCACCCGTTGTTCCCGTGACCCGCCCCCTTCGACCATCGCTGCGCGGTTCGGGGCAAACACTTCCGGATCGATGGCGAAGGCCTTCTGATACATCTTGATGCCCTTCTTCATCTTGTCCTGGGCAAAATAGGCCGTACCTAAATTGCAGTAGATCACTGCGCTCTCCGACGTATGCTTCAGCGCTTTCTTGTACCAGTGCTCGGCGACTCTATACTCGTGCTGCCCGTAATAAACAGCAGCGAGATTATTGGCTGCGGGAGCAAAGCGAGGATTGAGTGTCAGCGACTGCTGGTAAGCCTTCCGCGCCTCTTCCAGGGCAAAAAGATGGTGATATGCCATGCCGATGTTGTTCCACACAATGGCGGATTTCAGATTGCCCTGCTGATAAGCAGTGATCGCTGCCGCATACTCTCCCCGCGCCATCAAGATATCGGCCTTCTGGTCGGCCGGTACCTCTTTCATAGGCAGGGTCTTGCGGGTTGTAACCGGAGTTTTTTGAGGAGAGTTGGCGTTGGTTTGCGCTGCTGGCACTTGCACGGCACACATCCCAGCCGTGCTGGACGCAAGTACAGCGACTGCGAACCAGAGCCTTACGTGAAAGAGCGATCTACAGGGAATCTCACCCATGACTCGCCTCCTTGGCATGCAGCACATCAGATTGCGGCGATGCAATCGTGTCTCTTATTGTCCGCCCAGGAACAGGCATCGGCAATATCCAATTACGAATAAATTCGCATAGCCAGCCTGGTTTACCGGCGCCGAGAGGTTCAAGCCGAATCCCAATTCCGGGCAGAACACCTATCCCATTGAATTGACTTGCCTTTCAGCAACCTAACCCCGAAATGATCCAGCTAACCCTTGGCTGAAAGGGGAAATTCGGGAGACGCCCCATGTTCGACTAAGAGCAATCTCCTGAGGCGAACTAGACGGTGTGCCCCAGGTTCGCCAAGGCCCGTACCATGGGCCGAAAACAATGGGCGCAGCCCTACAATTGCTTTTGCCAAATTACCAGCCGGAGCATCATGCGAATTCACTGGAAAATCCCTGCCGCAGGCCTACTTATCCTGCTCGCCATCACCAGGGCAGATCTAATCGCCCAAAGCAGCACACTCCCCACCATGACCCTGCAGGTGGATGAGACGCAAGCCTACCGGCGCATAGCTTTCGTGCATGAGGAAATTCGCACACAACCAGGCCTCCTGGCCCTCGCCTATCCACGCTGGATTCCAGGCGAGCACGGACCCACCGGTCCCATTCAAAACCTGGCCGCGATCCGCGTCCATGCCGGAGAAACGACCCTGCCCTGGACCCGCGATCCGGACGACATCAACACCATCAAGATCGATGTTCCGCCCAACACCAGCAAGCGTCACCGTCGACTTTGATACGTTGCTGGAAAACACCATCTCCGATCATCAAATCCTGCTTGCCTGGAACACCTCGGTCCTCTACCCGCGAGGCATCGATAAGCGCGAGCTGATGATTGAGCCTTCGATTCTCCTGCCGCCCAACTGGAAGCAGGGCAGCTCCATGTCCGTGACCAACCAGGCCGGCAACCGGATAACCTTTGCCCCCACGTCGCTCGAGCGCCTGATCGATTCCCCGGTGCTGGCGGGTGAGTTTTTCCGGGCCGTGCCGCTCACTTCCAAATGGCCGGCCGAACTCGACTTTACCGGCGATAGCCAGTCCGCCATCGACTCCGCGGACGACGTGCACGCCTTCGCCATCTTCTCCAGGCTCATCGATCAGGACCAGGCCATGTTCGGCTTCCGCCACTGGCAAAAGATGCACCTGCTCGTCTCGCAGAGCGAGGCGCTTCCCTTCGACGGATTGGAGCACGAGGATTCTCCGTGGGACGCCATCGGTGACGCCGGGCTTTCGAAAAAAGAGATGTCTGGAAAGATTTGGCTATCCGCTCCTCGCGCATGAGCAATCGCACTCCTGGGACGGCAAGTACCGGCGGCCGGGAGAGCTCTATTCCAAGCCCGATTATCAGGGCCCGGAACGAACCACTTTGCTGTGGGTGTATGAGGGCCTGAATGAATACATAGGCATGCTGCTGTCCACGCGCGCCGGCTTCAACGACTCTGCCTACATGCGCGATTATCTCGGCGTAATCGCCTCCGACTTCGCCCACGAAGCCGGGCCGCGCGACGACCCCGCTCGTCGATACGGCCGCTCAGGATTGGGTATTACGCTCCGTCCGCGGAGGGTGGACGGCGTTGCGCCGCAGCCAGGACTATTACGATGAAGGCGCGCTGATCTGGCTCCGTGCCGATACCCTCATACGCGAAAAGACGAACGACCGCCTTACGCTGGACGACTTTCTGCGCAGCTTCCTCGGCCAGCGCGATACCGGTCCGATCGTCGTTCCCTATACCCGGGCCGACGTGGAAACAGCCCTGGCGGCGATTTGTCCCTATGACTGGCACGGCTTCTTTGAGAAGTATGTCTACCAGGTAAACGGTGCACCACCGATGGAGGGGCTTGAGGCCGCCGGTTGGCGCGTGGTCTACAACGCAACCCCGAACAACAAACCCTTCTATGCCGATCTCCCGGAGGCTCCCTCGTATTTCTCCACCGCATCGATTGGGATCGACCTGCGGAACGATGGGACCATTGCCGATGTGTTTCCCGGCGCCCCGGCCTACGACGCAGGCTTGGGGCCGGGCATGAAGGTGGTGGCCGTCGATGGAAATGCGTACTCTCCCGAAGCACTCTCCGCTTCGATTGCCCACCCTCGAAACGGCAAAATCTCATTGGTCGTCCGCAATTTCGACACCGTAGAAACGCGCGAAATTCAATACGCGGGTGGCCTGCGATATCCGCACCTGGAGCGGATACCCGGAACCCACGATTACCTGACCGAAATCCTGACGCCGCGCAGCAACCCGGGCCAGTAGGCTTGTTCCTTGCCGGACCACAACCGCCGGGTGCCCCATATCTCGCTCGTTTTTCGCGAGATGTGGGATACCACGAACCTGGACGTTCTTTGTCCATCGAGCACAGAACCCGTCGGTATCGTGATCCGAGAGCTGTTTTTACCGATGCTACAATCTGACCCTGTTACGGGAGCAAACACACCATGACCGAGCTTCCTGTGATCGACGTTTCGGGGCTGGAGTCAACCGATCTCTCCACCCGCTCTGCGGTAGCCGCCAAGCTGGGCCATGCCTGCCGCGAGATCGGCTTCTTCTACGTGGTCAATCACGGCATCGCTCAGGCCACACGCGATGCCATGTTTGCCGCCTCGCGGGAATTCTTCGCCTTACCCGTTGCCACCAAACAGGAATACTCGATCAAGCGCTCGCCCCACAACCGCGGCTACGTCGCCCTCGAGGGGGAGCGCCTCGACGACCGCGCGGCTCAATCCGACTACAAGGAAGCCTTCAATATCGGCCTGGAACTCGCCGCCGATCATCCCGAGGTCTTAGCCGGTAAACCATTCCGGGGTATAAACCTTTGGCCTGCACTTCCCCATTGGCGAGAGACCGTCCTGGCCTACTACGACGCGTGCTGGGCACTGGGCCGCCGCATTCATCACGGTTTCGCCCTCGATCTGGGCATTGCGGAGAATTTTTTCGAAGATAAGCTGGACGCGCCTCTGGCCACTCTGCGCATGCTGCACTATCCGGCGCGTCCCAACGGCAAAGATCGCGCTCCAGACAGCGGGGCCGGCATGCACACCGACTACGGCAACCTCACCATCCTCGCCACCGATGGCGTCGCCGGACTACAAGTGCGCGCTCGAAACGGCGACTGGATCGATGCGCCGCACATTCCAGGCGCATTCGTGTGCAACATCGGCGACTGCCTGATGCGCTGGACTAACGACGTGTATATATCCACTCCCCACCGCGTCGCAATCCCCACCCAGGATCGTTATTCGGTGGCATTCTTCCTCGATCCGAACCCGGATGCTCGCGTCGAAGTATTGCAAAGTTGCATCGCGCCTGGCGCAGCTTCCAAATATCAGCCTACCAGCGGCGCCGAGTATCTCCGCCAAAGGCTCACTGCTACCTACGATCATTTGAAGGCCTAGTTACCTCGGCTTGATCAGCAGCGCCGGCATGGGAAATTCATGCGGAGGCGTCGCCTTCATCAGCTCAGTAATGAAATAGTCCCAGCGCCGCCGCATCATGTACGCCCCGGCCTCAGGACCGTATCCATGGTGAGCCTGGGGAAAGACCACCATGTCGAAATCCTTGTTCGCCTTTACCAGCGCATCGATCAGGAGCATGGTGATCGAGACCGGCACATTGTCATCCAACATCCCGTGGGCCAGCATGAGCTTGCCCTTCAGGTTCCCGGCGAAACTCGCATTTGCCTGCGAATCGTAGTTGGTAGTTTTGTCTGCATTCGTCTTCAGCAGGCCGACCCACTTCTCGTCCCAATCATCTTCGTAGTTCCGGTTTTCATGGTTACCGCTCTCCGCGATCCCGACCTTAACGAAGTCGGGAAAGTGAAGCATGGTGGCCACGGTTGCATTGCCACCCCCTGAATGCCCCCACATGCCGACCCGGTCCAGGTCGATCCACGGATAACGCTGGGCCAGCTCCTTGACGCCGCTGATCTGGTCCGGAATCGCATTCATGCCAATGTCGTTGAGATACTCGTCGTGAAATGCCTTCGATCGCTTGGGGTTTCCCATGCCTTCAATCTCGACCACGACAAAGCCGAGTTCCGCGAGTGCATTGCAATCCGCGCGAGAGGCTTGAAAGGAATGCGTTCCAAACGAACCGCCTTGTGGCCCCGGATAGATGTAATCGATGATCGGGTATTTCCGCGACGGGTCAAGGTGAGCCGGCCGGAAGAGCAAACCATAAACGTCGGTTTTGCCGTCGTGGCCCTTCACATGAAAGGTTTCCGGTGCGATCCATCCCGCTGCCTTTAGGCGCGTGATGTCGCCGTGCGCTATCTCTTCGATCACCTGCCCGGACGGATCACGCAACACCATCACCTGCGGCTTCTGCGGCGTGGAATAACTGTCCACGATGAATTTCCCATCGTCAGAAACAGCGGCCACGTGATCGGCGTCCTCCGTGGAAAGCAGTTTTAGCTGCTTGCCATCGAGGTTCGCGCTGTAAATCCGCCGATAGTAGGGATCCTCTGACGGCTCGCGCCCCGTGCCGGTCAGGATCATGTCGCCCGTGGCCTGGTCTACGTGGAGGATCTCATCGACATTCCAGGCGCCCTCGGTCACCGCATGCTTCAACTTGCCTGTGCCTGCGTCGTAGAGATACAGGTTTCCCCAGTTCTCCCGTTGCGAGAACCAGAGAATTTCATTTCTCTTCGACAAGTACCGCCAGTTCACATGCTTATAGCCGCTTTCGAAGAAGGTAGGGACCGTCTCCGTGAACACGTCGCGAACCGCGCCGGTGGTCGGGTCCGCGATACGCATGTTTTCTACCTTGTGATCGCGCGAGGTAGAAACAAAAGCCAGCGTCTTGCCATCCTCTGCCCACTGCACGTCTTCCCAGGGTCCGTCACAAATCAGGTGGTCGCAGATTGTCGAGCGATGCTGGTCCGGCGGCATTTTCAGCCGTGTCATCTTTGCTCTATCCACATCGATGACCACACGCTCGATCATGGTCACATCCTTGTCGCCCACCAACGGATATTTCCATGTTTCCAGGTGAGGATGTCCGACCCGGGAAGTGACCGTGTACATCTCGCCGGTCTTGCGCTGATCCTGCTGGAAGGTCGCGATTTTCTTCGAATCCGGAGACCAGACGACAATCGCCTTTTCGCTGTGCGTCCAGCCGGCGTTGTCGGTCGCGTATCCGTAATCCTTCACGCCGTCTTTCGTAAGTTGCTTTTCTGCGCCCGTCGCAATATCGCGCACCCAAAGATTCCAATCGCGGATGAAAACCGCGCGGCGTCCGTCCGGGGAAAAGTCGGCCAGGGAAGCATCGCTCAAACTAGGCTTTGGCGTGCCGGCCACGCCGGCCAGTTCCAGCGAGCAGTGATACTCCGCCCCAAGCGCACATTTGTATCGCGTGTCATCAATCGTTATCCGTACACTCCGGCCATCTTCAACCAAATCGAACTCATCGGGACGAATTCGCTTCGCATCCGCCTCCTCCAGTCCGGCCCCGTGCAGCGCAGCAGCCATGCGCACCGGATCGTAAGCGGCGGCCTTGCTTCGCGTGGCCGCATCGCCAACCATAAGCGTCGGTAACCCATTTTCGCTGTCGAGATACCAGAACCGATCGCCACCAATGAATGTGGCCTCTTTAACCGCATGATCCACCAGCGAAATTGTGCCCGCATTCAGCAGGTTGGCGGCACGGCTGTAATCATCAAACGTATAAACGCGGCCAGTTTGCGCCTGCGCCCCCATGAACGTGAAAACGACGGCCACCGGGCAAATCCGGCGCAACAACAAGTGCAAATTCATCAAGCGTAGCTTCCTTCGGATAGGAAATGGACCCTTGAAACGTAAACACATGGTATACGGCAACAGTGTCACAACCGCGTCAGGGCTTCAGACGCGATCCAAAGATGGAAGCAACCCACCATGAGCTGATCTTAGTCGGAGATGTGCCGAGCGACTGCCTGAATTGTCAAGGGGCAACTGACGCAAGTCCCTTACCTAAGCAACCACTCTTTCCTCCAGCAACCACCCTTTCCCCACAACTACCCTCTCCTATTTGTCATCCCGAGCGTACCCGGATTTCCTACTTCGCTGCTCTCAACAACGACCTCTGATGTGGTTCTCCTTAAAGAGAACCACATGCATTCGACCGAAGACGCCACTCTCGACAGGAAATCCGGGGCAGCCGAGGGATCTGCAGTGCGCCATTCATGTGCCCCGCCTCTACATGGCACAAACTCCGCCCACCATCGCCGAATCCACATGGAAACAGACCCTCTCCCTTTTTGTGCAAAGAAAGGGCTATTGCTAGACGAAACCGTGGTTGCTGAATAGCGGCAATCTTCAAATCTAATTGGAACAAATCTGGCTATTCTCGCGCCACCAACCTAATCCTGCTCCCCAATCGTCTGAGCGTAAGTCTTCCCATACGGATAAAAAATCTCCTTACGCCCTTCCTTCCACGCCGCGCGCATTTCCGGCGTCGTAATATCCCAATCCGGCCGGCACTTCCGCGTGACGGCGCGCAGGTCCTGGCGCAAATCTTCCATCGTCGGGCGGCCGAAGTACCAATAGCCGTTGTAGACCTTGTAGACGATGAGCCCCGGCTCCAGAACGATCACATGCGGAATCATCGGATTGTTGGTTGGATCCGTGTATTCCGCAATATCCAGATCCTTTTGCACTACTCGCCCTGCGTCTGAAAGGAACGGCCAGTGAGCGCCGACCCCGGTGCGATACTCGTTCGTTACCGTGATGTTGTCGGTGCTGATCGTGACCAGGCGGCAATATCCCACCTCCATCTCTCGGTGAAGCTGGACCAATAGCTCACCCTGCCGCCGGTCCTTGGGACAAAAACCTCCGCGGCTCAATATCAGAACCATCGGATGAGGCCCCTGCAACTCCGAAAGCTTCCGGCGCTTTGCGGTGTGGTCGCTGAGCGCGTAATCAGGGAACGGCGCTCCGGGAATAATGTCGGATCTCACGAATATGTACCTCCCAACTCGCATAGTCTGTCAACCGTGATGAACGATTCGGGCGGCTCGCAAAGAAGTGTCAAAACTTTTCCACTCAAAATCCAGCTTTTACGAATCACCCTAGGCGGGAGAAGAATCTGCTTCAGTGTAACGGCAAATGGAGGCCCCAGGGATGGCTGGCAAAAGAACCGTGATCGTAACCGGCGCCTCGCAAGGTATCGGAGCAGCCATTGTTCAGGCCTTTCTGGATCGCGGCTATAACGTGGTCGCCACCTCGCGCGACATGGCCAAATCCGGATTCGCGCCCTCGCCGAACCTGGCGCTCGTCGACGGAGACATCGGCCACGCCGCGACGGCAGAGAAGGTTGCAAAAACCGCGATCGGTCAATTCGGCTCCATCGACCACCTGGTCAACAACGCGGGGATATACGCCGCCAAGCCCTTCACGGACTACACCATCGAAGATTTTCACCGCTTCGTTTCCACCAACCTGGATGGTTTCATCTTCATGACGCAGGCCGCAGTGAGGCAGATGTTGTCGCAGGGTACCGGCGGCAGCGTCACCACCATCACGGCCGCGTTGGCTGATAACCCCATGGCCGGAGTCCCCGCGTCCGTTCCCATGATCACCAAGGGTGGCCTCAATGCCGTGACCATTAGCCTCGCCAATGAATATGCGAAGAGCCAAATCCGCTTCAATGCAGTCGCACCGGGCGTCGTCGATACCCCTCTCCACAAAGACAATCCGAAAGATTTACTTCAGACCTTGAACCCCATGGGTTCCCTGAGCGACTCGAAAGATATTGCGGACGCGGTCGTTTATCTTACAGAAGCTCGTCATGTGACCGGAGAGGTGCTGCACGTGGACGGCGGTGCTCACGTCGGCCGATGGTAGCGCAAACCGGGCATGCAGCACAGAGAAAGGACAACATGGAACAGCCGGTCTTCTATCGCGCACTAAAGGTCGATGGGCTCTCCATCTTCTACCGGGAAGCCGGGCCGAAAGACGGCCCCACGATTCTTTTACTGCACGGTCTTCCCTCCTCGTCACGGATGTTTCAGCCACTGCTGACGAGGCTGGCAGACAAATACCACCTGGTTGCTCCTGATTATCCCGGCTTCGGACACAGCGACTGGCCCGACCCCAAGCAGTTCGCCTACACCTTCGATCACATCGCCTCCGTAATGGACGGCTTCACCCAGGCGCTGGGCCTGTCGCGCTACACCCTTTATATGCAGGACTACGGCGGACCCGTCGGCTTCCGCATGGCCTTGGCCCACCCGGAGCGGGTAAAGGCACTCATCGTCCAGGACGCGGTCGCCCACAACGAAGGGCTAGGTGCGAACTGGGCAACGCGGCGGGCATTCTGGGCCGATCGCCCTGCTTACGAAGAAGCGTTGCGCAAAAACCTGCTGTCGCTGGCAACTACGAAAACGCGCCATCTTGGAGATGACCCCAACGTAGAGCTTTATGACCCGGACTTGTGGACAGATGAATACGCATTTCTAAATTCCCCAGGGCAGGCGCAGATTCAAAGCGACCTGTTCTACGACTACCGCACGAATGTGGATGGATATCCGGCGTGGCAGGCATGGATGAAGAAGACACAGCCCAGGCTTCTGGTCCTCTGGGGCAAGCACGATCTCTCCTTCGATTTGGGCGAGCCGGAACGCTACCGGAAGGACATACCGGACGTAGAAGTCCACGTGCTCGAGGCGGGCCACTTCGCACTGGATACCAAAGCAGATGAGATCGCGGCTCTCGTGCGTTCATTTATGGACACTCGGAAGTGAAACGCAAGGACTCCAGGCTCTCAGCGGCGGACTGCTAAAGTAGTGGTAAGGCTACACAGCATTTAGTCGTCCACCGGAGTCCTGCGCCCATGGAGAGTCCCGCAGCGAATTTGCACCCTGAACCTTTCACCGGTGCTTCGCCCGTTGGTAAACGAAAACGTCCCTGGCTCGGCATCGTTCTCATAGCCCTGCTGATTGGCGGCGTGGTGCTGCTGATTGCCCACAAACCCAAGCCCAAACCTGAAGCCAGCGCCCTCGATCAACCGCCCGTCGTCACCATCAAGACGGCTACGGTTCGCCAGGGTGACATGGGTATACATGTAGAAGCCCTCGGCACAGTCACCCCCGTCTCCACCGTGAGTCTCTATAGCCAGGTCACCGGACGGGTGGTCGCGGTCAACTATCGCGAAGGCCAGATGGTTCGTAAAGGTCAGTCTCTGATCGAAATCGACCCCCGGCCCTATGAAGCTCAGCTCAAACAGGCGCAAGGCACCCTGCAGCACGATCAAGGACTGCTCAAGCAGGCAGAGATCGATCTCGCGCGCTACCAGAAAGCTGTGGCCCGGGACGCGATCGCTCACCAGACCCTCGATGACCAGGAGCAGGCGGTCGAGCAATACAAGGGCACGGTCAAGAACGACGAGGGCCAGGTCGAGTACCAGCAGGTCCAACTCAGCTATTGTCATATCACCGCACCCGCTTCCGGCCGCATGGGTTTACGGCTCGTCGACCCCGGGAACACTGTTTTTGCCGGCAACTCAAATGCACTCGCCGTGGTGACACAATTGCAACCGATTACCGTGGTCTTCAATGTGGCCGAAGACAACCTGTCCCAGGTGCGGTCGCAAATACTGCGCCGCACAGCGCTTCCGGTAGATGCCTTCGACCGCTCGCAGATGAACGATGCCGGTGATCGCCGTCCGGTCGCGACCTGGCCGGAGCCCGTGCCGCCAACCAGCGAAATCTGCCGGCCCAGCGGGTTGGTCGTCTCGCCGGTCTGGAGCGTGATCGTGGAAGTCGTGCCGGCCTGCGCCCTGGCCGGTGTGGGTCTGGGCCACGGCGCCGAGAACCTTGACAAGATTGGCCGAACGCGTTGCCGGCCCCGTCCACGTTGATCTGGCCCGCCCGCTGCCGAAGGTCGGCACGCCGCCCGATCCGCCGCCGCCGCGTTCGGCAGCCCGACAGGCCGAAGTGGATCGCGTCTTGGTAGTTCACCGCGTCCAGCTCGTACTGCCAGGGGATGTCCTCCATGTTGGTCACGCCCTTCATGTGCAGCCCGACCGACATGGCCCCGGACGCGATGGCGGCATTGGGTATGCTGACCTCGTACCAGCCCGGCATGTTGGTGCCGTCCACGGCGATGAATCCGCCGCCCGAGATGGTCGAGCCGACCGGCGGGTTCGCGCCGCTGCCCGGGGGCGTCGTGGTGATGGTGTAAGTCGTGGTGCCGATGGCAATGGCCGACACGCCCGACACCAGGTAGTAGGGGCCGCCGCTGTTGGTCGAGCCGTAGAGCCGCCAGCCCGTCACCCCGGCCGGCGGAGTGGCCTGGGTGAGCGTGATGGTGGACGTCGTCCCGGTCGTCACCTGCAGACCTCCCGGACGCGACGGACTCGCCACCGTTGGCCGTCCACGTCTCGACGAAGTAATAGGTGCCGGCCGCGATGGTCCCCCCGGTCATCGAGCGTCGCGCCGTCGGGGCGCCCGGCGTCGCCCGGGCGAAGCTCGTGTAGGTGCCGAGCGTCCGGCCGCGAGCGTGACGGCCGTGGATGACGTCGCGCTACCCCCGGCGGTAGGAGAAGCGTCAGGCCGCGAACTGGACAAGGTGACGCCCGTGAGGCCTTTGACCGCCGACGTCTGACTGGTGTCGCGGATGAAGACGCGGTCGATGAACGACGTGCTTCCGGCAAAGGAATTGCGTTGATCGGACTATCCTCCCCTTCGTGGGCTTGGTGGTTGGTGGTTGGTCGGGCGTTGGTGGCGGCGGCGTGGTGGTGGGTGGTGGCGTGGTGGTGGCGTGGTGGGGTGGCGTGCGGCGTGGCGTGGTGGCGTTGGTGGCGGCGGCGTGGGTGGCGGGCGTTGGTGGTGGTGGCGGCGGGTGGTGGTGGCGTTGGTGGTGGCGTCGAGAGTGTGGTGGCGTGGTGGTGGCGGCGTTGGTGGCGGCGTTGGTGGCGGCGTTGGTGGCGGCGTGCGTGGTGGCGGCGGGGCATGGTGGCGGCGTTGGTGGCGGCGGCGTTGGCGTCGGCGTCAGGCCGTTGCAGGCCACCAGCCATTGAGAGCGTGTTGAGCATCGGGACGATTCCGCCGGTCGGTGCCAACCCCGTGAACGACGCGATGCTCGCCGCACACTCGTAGCCGCCGGCCGGGAAGGTCCATGTGGGGCTGATGACGCCGCTTGTTGGTTTGAAGTAATAAGCGAGTCCAACCCCGAAGGTCGTCCGTGGACCAGGTCCGTGGTCGTGAAACCGGA
>CAVWNL010000007.1:5000-247996 GCA_963756485.1 uncultured Acidobacteriaceae bacterium
TGCCGCGGGAGTTGTTGTATATCGCGGATGAGGCGTTCTTTACCGGGACAGCGGCTGAGGTGCATTCGATTCGTTCAGTGGATCGGATTCAGATCAGTGATGGTAAGGTGGGGCCGATCACCACGCAGCTGCAAGAGGAGTTTTTGGGGATTGCGCATGGGTTGCGGCCGGATCGTTATAGTTGGTTGACCCAGGTGAATGTCAATACTAGTCAGCCGGTTCCGGTTTAGTTGGGTTTTACCTCTGGCCTTCGTGGAGGGGTAGGGGCGCACTGCAGGTCCCTCGCTACGCTCGGGATGAAAACAAGGAGAGGGTAGTTGTAGGGAAAGGGCGGTTGCTGGAGGAAAGGGTGCACTGCAGAATCCCTCCACTCCGGTCGGGGATGACAAGTGGGGAGCAGCTGATGGAGAGACCTGGGTCTCTCCATTTTTGCTTCGTGGGGTTATTTGACGGCGGCTTTGGGTTGTTCTGGTTGCACTGCGCCCAGCAGGGGTGAAGTGGTGTCCATGGGGGGCAGGATTACTTGCGGGCGTATGCCGGCTTGTTGGCCCCAGCCGGGCAAGAGTGGGCTGCCGGTGATGAGGCGGGCTCCGCGGTTGAAGGTCAGGTAAGTCCAGGCCCAGGAAAAGAAGACGGCCAGACGGTTGCGGAAGCCCACCAGGAAGAAGAGGTGGACGCTTACCCAGGAGAGCCAGGCCAGGGTTCCGGACCAGTGCGCCTTGATGGGCCAACGCACGTTGGCAACGGCGGCGTGACGGCCTATGGTGGCCATGTCTCCCTTGTCGAAATAGTGGAAGGGGGTGCGCGGCTTCCCCGCCATGTCCTGAGCGATCATCTGGGCGGCGTGCTTGCCCATTTGCATGGCTGGCTGCGCGACTCCGGGGACCTGACGGCCATTTTCTTCGACGTGGGCCAAGTCTCCGCAGACGAAGATGTCGGGATGATTGGGCGGATTGAGATAGAGATCGACGATGGCGCAGCCGCGCTTGTCGGTTGGCGTGCCCAGCATCTTGCCCAGGGGCGAAGCCTGGACGCCGGCTGCCCATAGGGTCACGACCGCATTTACCCGCTTGCCGCCGACTACGACGTAGCCGGGTTTTACTTCCATGACGCTTTGGCCGGTGTGGACTTCCACGCCCAGTTGCGCCAGTTGCTCGACTGCTTTTTTCGACAAGTCTTCCGGGTAGGCGGCGAGGATGCGGGGCGAGCCTTCGATCAGGATGACGCGTGCCTTGGCGGGATCGATGTGACGGAAGTCGTGGCGCATGTAGAGCTTCGAGATGTCGCTGATGGCGCCGGCGAGTTCGACGCCGGTGGGGCCTCCGCCGATGATGACGAAGTTGAGCTCGGGGTGGGCGCCGGTCTCTACCATTTCGCGCTCGGCCAGTTCGAAGGCGAGCAGGACGCGGCGGCGGATTTCGGTGGCGTCTTCTACGGTCTTGAGGCCGGGGGCGAACTGGGCCCAGTCGTCCTTTCCGAAGTAGGAGTGGGTGGAGCCGGTGCCCAGGATGAGGTAGTCGTACTCGATCGTTGCGCCGCTGTGTAGAAGGACGCGGTGGTTGTCGGGTTCGATGGCGACGACTTCATCCATCAGTACTTCAATGTTTTTATTGCGCGAAAAGATTGAGCGGATGGGCTGGGCGATGTCTGCCGGGGAGAGTACTGCCAGGGCCACCTGGTAGAGCAAAGGCTGAAAAGTGTGGTGGTTGCGGCGATCGATCAGGGTTACGTCGACTGCCATATCCGCCAGCGCTTTGGCTGCGCTCAAGCCGGCGAAGCCGCCACCAACGACCACGATCCGCGGACGCTTGCGTACATTTTCAGCCATGCAGACACTCTCCTCTGGGAGCCCTCGGGCCGCCTCTCATTGAGATGCTCTGTCTTTAAGATACAGACGGGGGTTAAAAGTTACGCGGAACTAGATCTCGGGGTAGAAGTCGAAGAAGGCTTCGATGCTCTGGCGTAGCTGGTTTTCGATCTCTTCCCTGCTTCCCTCGAGCACGTGCATGGTCACGTGGGCCTCTTTGCCGTTCTTGAGGGTCACGGTCGCGTCGCCTACTTCGATGGCTTCCTCGGAAGGAAGCAGCCTCATGCCGTAGATCAAAGTCAGATTTGCCATGCCGTCATCTTACGTCCGCGGGGCGGTTTGCATCGTTCCAGCACCGCGTAGAATCAAAGAGTCCGAAAACTATGGCTCAAGACATTCGCGATACCGTCATCCTCGGCACTGGCTGCGCTGGACTCACTGCCGCCATTTATGCTGCGCGCGCTAACCTCAAACCGCTGGTCCTGGAAGGCCACGAGCCGGGTGGGCAGCTTTCGATCACGACGCTGGTGGAGAACTTTCCGGGTTGGCCGGAGGGGATCCAGGGCCCCGATCTGATTGAGAAGATGAAACTGCAGGCTACGCGCTTTGGCGCGGAGATCCAGATGGGGCACCTGCATTCCGTTGATTTTTCCAAGCGGCCGCTTACGCTTTATCTGAGCAACAAGGAACCGATCCATACGCGCACTTTGATCATTGCCAGCGGGGCGTCCGCGCGGTGGCTGGGGCTGCCGAGCGAGCAGGCTTTGATTGGGCACGGGGTCAGCTCGTGCGCCACATGCGATGGGTTTTTCTTTTCGGGTAAAGAGATTGCGGTGATTGGCGGCGGCGATTCGGCGATGGAGGAGGCTTTGTTCCTCACCCGGTTCGCGACCAAGGTCTCGGTGATCCATCGGCGGGAGCAGTTCCGCGCTTCGAGGATCATGGTGGATCGCGCGATGGCCCACGATAAGGTCAAGTTCCTGACAAACACCGCGGTCGAGGAAGTGCTCGGGGTGGAGAAGAAGGAAGTGACCGGGTTGCGCTTGCGAGATGTGACGACGCAGGAAGAGTCTGTGTTGCCGGTGAGCGCGATGTTTTTGGGGATTGGGCATATTCCGAATGCTTCGATGTTCAAGGGGCTGATCGATCTGGACGCGGATGGGTACATCAAGACCACGGACCAGGTGTTCACCAAGGTGCCCGGGGTGTTCGCCTGTGGAGACGTGCAGGACCGGCGCTATCGCCAGGCGATTACGGCGGCGGGGTCGGGTTGCATGGCGGCGCTCGAGGTGGAGAAATATCTTGAAGAACACGGCCATTGAGCAGGATGGGTTGACGGCGGTCTTAAAGGAGAATCTGGACCGGCTGGAGGCGCAGATTGCGGCGGCCTGTCGCGAGGCGGGCCGGCCACGGAGCGAAGTGGCTTTGATGGCGGTTTCGAAGATGCATCCGGCGGCGGCGATTGTTGCGGCCGAGGGTTTGGGTGTGCGGCTGTTTGGGGAAAACAAAGTGCAGGAGTTTCAGGAGAAGAGCGCTCAGGTTTCTCCGACTGACGGCTCGCCGGGGGCGGCCCGGACTGAGGCGGAGTTTCACCTGATTGGGCATTTGCAATCGAATAAGGCTGCGCGGGCTGCGGAGCTTTTTCATTCGGTGGATACGCTGGATTCGGTTTCGCTGGCGGAGCGGCTTGACCAGGCTGCGGCTCGGTTGGGACGGCGGTTGGCGGTGTTGATTGAGATCAAGCTTAGCCCGGAAGAGACGAAGGCGGGGTTGGATCCTGAGTCGAGCGAACTTGCTGCGCTGCTGGAGCGGCTTCCTGATTTGCGGGGGTTGGAGCTTCGGGGGCTGATGACGGTGCCTCCGTATCTTGAGGATTTGGCCGCGGTTCGGCCTTATTTCCGGGAGCTTCGGGTTTTGCGGGACCGGTTGGCGGCGGCGCATCCGCTCTTGTCGTTGGGGGAGTTGTCGATGGGGATGTCGCATGATTTTCCGGTTGCGATTACGGAGGGTGCAACCCAGGTGCGGATTGGTACGGCTTTGTTTGGGGCTCGGAATTATGGGCAGTAGGGTTCTGTGTTTACCTCAGCACAGGAAAAGGGACTTCATTGGCTTTTACTAGGAGGATCCCAGGTCTCAAAAGCGAGACCTGGGGCACCCATCGCGCATTTTCCTTTGATTTGGTTGCTTGTACAGAGTTCTCCGGTGGTTCGGTTTGATTCCTGTTAGTGACCATCCTTTGGGAGCTTCGTTCGCGGTTCGGGTGCAGCCGCGGGGTGCGCGGACTGCGATTACGGGCACGGTGGGCGAGGCCCTGAAGATTTCAGTTGCGGCGCCGCCTTTGGATGGGCGGGCCAACGTTGCGTTGGTTGAATTCCTGTCCGAGATTCTTGCGGTGCCGCGCTCCTCAGTCCAGTTGGTTGCCGGCGAGCAGTCGCGAAACAAGATCGTTCGCATCGCGGGTTATAGTGGCGCTGAGGTGCAGCGACGGTTGCGGGAGCACTTTACGGTTTAGAAGCGCAGCGGTTCGGTGTACACCTATAGTTCATGTCCAGTCATGCTTTGTATGCCGGGGTGCTCGGCGTTATCGTTCTTAGCCTGCTTGCGGTTTCTCTTTCCCGCCTTAAGAAGACGAAGACCAAAGCGGATTACCTGGTTGCGGGGCGTTCCCTGCCGGCTTTCGTGCTGGTGTTTACGCTTCTTTCTTCGTGGATCGGTTCGGGCTCGCTGCTGGGGGGCGCGGAGAATGCCTATAAGCACGGCTTCCCTGCTTTGTGGCAGGGCGGGGGCGGATGGGCCGGGCTGCTGCTCATCTATTTCATCGCTCCGCGTGCACGCAAGTTCGCCCAGTTCACGATCCCTGATTTGTTGGAGGCGCGCTACAACCAGACGGCGCGGGTGCTGGGGGTTATCGCGATTCTGTTTGCGTATACGGCGATCACCAGCTACCAGCTGATTGGCGGCGGCGATATTCTTCACCTGATTTTTCCTGACCTCATCACCGCGGATTTGGGCAAGTACATCATTGCCGCTTTCGTGATCGTGTTTACTGCGATCGCGGGGATGGCTTCGGTCGCATACATGGATGTGGTGATCGGTTCGCTGGCGACGGTTACGCTGCTGCTGGCTTTGCCTTTTGCGCTGCATGCGGCAGGCGGGTGGAGCGGGGTTACACATGCTTTGCCGGCTACGCATTTTCAAGTGCTGGGAGACTTTAACCTGGCGCAGGCTTTTGAGCTTTTTCTGCCTACCATGCTGCTGATGATGGGTAACCAGTCGATGTATCAGAAGTTCTTTTCCGCCAAGTCGGAGAAGGACGCTCGCCATGCGGTGGTGGGATGGATTATCGGGACGGTGATTCTCGAAACTGTCATTGTTGCATTGGCGGTGTTTGGGTCGGTGGTGTTTCCTTCAGGCGAGGTGCAGCAACGGCCGCGCGAGATTATTGCTTACACGGCTTTGCATGGATTGCCGGCCTGGCTGGGGGCTCTGCTCATGGGAGCGGTGTTTGCCAAGATCATTTCCACTGCCAATAACTATTTGTTCTCGCCTTCGACGAACCTGGTCAATGATGTTTTTACTCGGTATATCGCGCCCGGGGCTTCGAATAAGCGGGTGTTGATTGTTTCCCGGCTGGTGGTGGTGATGCTTGGAATATGGGCGCTGTACCAGGCGCTGGGTACCAGCTCGGTGCTGGCTAAAACGCTTTATGCCTACACGATTTATTCGGCGGCGCTAACTCCGGTGATTTTGGCTGCGTTTTATAGCCGGCGCGCGAATGCCCAGGGTGCGGTGAGCGCGATTGCTGCGGGGACTTTGGTTACTTTTTTCTGGGATTTTGAGGCGGTGAAGAGGCACTTGCCTCCCGTGCTGGCGCAGCGGGATGCTATATTTCCGGCTTTGCTTGCGGCGGTTTTTTGTTTGGTGGTGGTGAGCGCGTTGACCCCTCCGCCTAAGGCGGAACAGGTGGGTTTGTTTTTTTCTTAGGATAACCCGTCCTGTTCCTGCGGGCTTGGTTAGCGGGTGGTCAGGGCTTCGAGTTGGGGGCGGGCGGCTTCGTAGGTTTGCTTGATGCCTTCTACGAGAGTGGTCCGGGGCTTCCAGCCCAGGGTGGCGATGCGGGTTATGTCGAGGAGTTTCTGGGGTGTTCCGTCGGGCTTTGTGGTGTCGAAGATGAGTTCGACTTTGAAATCCAGAGCGGCACAGACTTGCTCGGCTAGCTCGCGTATGGTCACGTCGGTTCCTGTGCCTATGTTGATCAGGGGCACGCCGTCCAGCAACCCGGAATAGGTCTTTTCGTCCAGATTCATGAGGAAGATGCAGGCTTCGGCCAGGTCTTCGCTGAAGAGCAGCTCGCGGCGTGGCTTGCCGGTTCCCCACACAGGTATTTGCTTGTGACCCAGGGCCTTGGCTTCGGCTACTTTGCGAATCAGGGCGGGCAATACGTGGGAGTTTTGCGGATCGAAGTTGTCGCCGGGTCCATAGAGATTTGCAGGCATCGCGGCGAGGTAGCGGGTTTTGTATTGCCGGTTGTAAGACCAGCACATTTCGATACCGGCTATTTTGGCCAACGCGTAAGGCCGGTTGGTGGGTTCGAGAGGACCGGTCAGCAGATACTCTTCTTTGATCGGCTGCGGGCATAGCTTGGGGTAGATGCAGGAAGAGCCGAGAAAGAGCAGGCGGTCGACATCGGCGCGGTAGCAGGCGTCAATGACGTTGGTCTGAATGATCAGGTTTTCGCGGATGAAGTCCGCGGGATAGAGATCGTTGGCCAAGATGCCACCGACTTTGGCGGCGGCCAGGATGACGTGATTGGGGCGTTCGCGTTCGAAGAAGGTGCGTACGGCCACGCTATCGGTCAGATCGAGCTCGGCGTGCGAACGCACGAGGAGCCGATCATAGCCCTGCTGCTTGAGCTTGCGGCAGATGGCCGAGCCTACCAGACCGCGGTGACCGGCGACGTAAATAAGGCTGTCTTTCTGCAATGCGGCTCCCATTTATGATTCGTGAAAGTTGTATGCGGCGTAGCCGTGCAGGGTGACGAGGGCGTCGCGTTCGGCGGCTTTGAGGTCCTCGGTAGCCATTTCTTCCACCAGGGTGCGGAAGTCCGTGCGGGGCGACCAGCCGAGTTCTTTGCGGGCCTTGCTAGCGTCGCCCAGCAGGGTCTCCACCTCGGCCGGGCGGAAGTAACGGGGATCGACAGCTACGATCGCTTTTCCGTGCTGGTCGTAGGCTTGTTCTTCTATGCCGGTTCCCTTCCACTCGACGTGCATGTCGAGGCACGCCGCAGCCATGGTTACAAATTCGCGAACGCTGTACTGGACGCCGGTGGCAATGACATAGTCCGTGGCCTGCTTCTGCTGCAGCATGAGCCACTGCATCTCGACGTAATCGCGGGCATGGCCCCAGTCCCGTTTGGAATCGAGGTTGCCGAGGTAGAGCTTCTCCTGCAGGCCTAGCTTGATGCGCGCGAGGGCTCGAGTGACTTTGCGGGTGACGAAGGTTTCGCCGCGCATGGGCGATTCATGGTTGAACATGATGCCGTTGCAGGCATAGAGACCGTAGGACTCGCGGTAATTGACGGTGATCCAGTAGGCGTAGAGCTTAGCGACCCCATAGGGGGAGCGGGGATAAAAGGGGGTTTTCTCCGACTGCGGAATTTGCTGCACCAGCCCGTACATCTCGGAAGTGGAGGCCTGGTAGAAGCGCGACTTGCCGGTGAGGGAAAGGATGCGAATGGCCTCGAGCAGGCGCAGGGTTCCCAGGGCATCGGAGTTGGCCGTGTACTCGGGTTCTTCAAAGGACACTTGCACGTGACTTTGCGCGGCCAGGTTGTAGATTTCGTCGGGCTGCACTTTTTCGACCACGTGGACGAGGCTGCTGGAGTCCGTCATGTCGCCGTAGTGAAGGACCAGGCGGCGCTTCTCCTGGTGGGGATCCTCGTAGAGGTGGTCGATGCGGTTGGTGTTGAGTAAGGACGTGCGGCGCTTGATTCCGTGGACTTCATAGCCCTTCTTGAGAAGGAACTCTGCGAGATATGCGCCATCCTGGCCGGTGATGCCGGTGATCAAAGCTCTTTTCAAGAAGGAGTGTTCCTCGGCTCCATTTTAAGCCAGAGGGGTCTCCGTGGTGGCAGGGGGGAACACGACTGGTATCTTGACAGAGACTATGGGTGGACAGGAACCGCGGCTGCTGCATGTGGTGGCCTCTTTTGCGCCGGCGGCGGGAGGAACGACCGAGGCGATTCGTAAACTTGCGCAGTGCTGTGTGGGCGCGGTGGAAGTGGTGTGCCTGGATGATCCGGACGTGGGGTACGTTCAGGGGCAGAACTTTCCCGTGCACGCGTTGGGTCCTCCCCAGGGTGGTTATCGCTGGACGCCGCGATTGCAGCCGTGGATGGCGGAAAATCTCGCGCGGTTCGATGGGGTGGTTATCCATGGATTGTGGCAATTCCATGGCTACGGTACTTACCGGATGGTGCGCGGCCGGCTTCCTTATGTTGTGTTTCCCCATGGCATGCTGGACCCGTATTTCAAGCGGGCCTTTCCGTTCAAGCATTTCAAGAAACAGGTCTATTGGCTGGCGCGAGAGCATCGGATGCTGCGGGATGCACGGTCAGTGTGCTTCACGACGGCGATTGAGCGTGATGCTTCGGCGACGACGTTTTGGCCCGGGGGTTGGAAGTCTGCTGTCGTTTCGCTGGGGACAACGGAACCTGGCGGCGAGCCGTCTGCGCAACGAGAGGCGTTTCTTGCGAGGTTTCCGGGTTTGCGGGGGCGGAAGTACTTCTTGTTTTTGTCGCGGATTCATCGCAAGAAGGGGTGCGATTTGCTGCTGGAGGCGTTCGGGCGGGTGGCGGGCGAGACGGATTTGGATTTGGTGATGGCAGGCCCGGATGAGGAAGGTTTGCAGCCCGTGCTGGAGGCACAGGCCGCGCGGTTGGGGATTGCGGGGCGGGTGCATTGGACTGGGATGTTGGAAGGGGATGTGAAATGGGGTGCGCTGCGGGCTGCGGAAGCGTTTGTGCTTCCGTCGCACCAGGAAAATTTTGGTATCGCGGTGGTGGAGGCGTTGGCTTGCGGAGTGCCGGTGATTATTTCCGACAAGGTGAATATCTGGCCGGAGATTGCACGGGATAAGGCTGGGATTGTTAAGGAAGACAGTGCGGATGGGACGTATCGGGGGATGGTGGAGTTTTTGGCGATGCGGCCGGAGGAGAGGCTGCAGATGATTCGCAATGGGGTGGATTGTTTCCGGGCTCGGTATGAGATGACGCGGTCGGCGGCGGCTTTGAATGATTTGTTTTAGGGGTGGGGTTCCAGGACGTTGTCCTGGGCTGGATCAGCCGTCCCCGTTCGGCAAGCTCAGGGCAGGCTCTTCGGGACTTGTCGGTTTGTGCAGTTTACCCAGGACTGCGTCCTGGGCTAAGTTCAGACGTCCCTTCGGGACTAGACGCAGACGGATATGTGGGGCACCCGTCTTGTTCCTTCGAAGTTGGGGTGCCCGATGGGGGGTGTTATCTGGGGGCGGGGGCGTGTTGCTTTGGCGCGGCCCAGTCTTCGTAGACGGCGGCGTTTTCCAGGGTTGAGCCGGCAAGGTCTTTGGCGGAGAGGATGGCTCGGTCTTGGTTAGGCCAGGCTATTTGCAGGGTGGGGTCGTTCCATAGGATGGTTCGTTCGTGCTGGGGGGCCCAGAAGTCGGTGGCTTTGTAGAGGACTTCGGCTCCGTCGGAGAGGACCATGAAGCCGTGAGCGAAGCCGGGGGGAATCCACAGCATTTTGCGGTTGGCGGCGCTCAGGGTTTCTGCCACCCACTGACAGAAGGTGGGTGAGTTGCGGCGGAGATCGACGGCGACGTCGTAGATTTCACCCTTGAGACAGCGGATGAGTTTCCCCTGAGGCTGCTGGATCTGGTAGTGGAGGCCGCGCACGACTCCTTTATGGGAGGAGGATTGGTTGTCCTGTACGAAGGGACCGGGAATGCCCCTTTCCGTCAGGACCCGCTCATTGTAGCTTTCGAAAAAGGAACCCCGGCTGTCTTCGAACACCTTTGGTTCGAGCAGTTGTACGTCGGGAATTTTCGTCGGTATCGAATTCATCAATTAGCCCTCAATGCGGTTTCGACTTGCATTCCAGCGAGTACCTGGTTCAGTTGTTGCTGCCAGGTGGGCAGCCGGAAACCGAAAGTGTTCTCAAACTTATCGTTCGAAAGTACGGAATTTGCTGGTCTTCTGGCTGGTGTGGGGTAGTCGGCGGTGGAGATAGGTTGCACGCGCGGATGGTTTGTCAGCGCACTTGCATCGAAAATGGCCCGGGCGAAACCACACCAGGACGTGGAGCCGTCGGCGGTCATGTGGTAGATTCCCGAGGCGCCGGACTGGGATTGATCGACTAGGCGCGCGGTCGCGGTGGCAATCGCGGCAGCGGAGGTGGGAGCTCCCCGCTGGTCGTCGACGACACGTAACTCAGGCCGCTCGGCACCGAGCCGGAGCATGGTGCGGAGGAAATTCTTTCCGTGAGCGCCATAGACCCAACTGGTCCGGAGCACCAGGTAGCGGGTGGTTACCTCGGCAATGGCGGCTTCCCCGGCGGCCTTTGACTCTCCATACACGTTGAGCGGGTGGATAGGGTCAGTCTCCAGGTAAGGTTGCGCCTTTTCTCCGTCAAACACGTAATCGGTGGAGTAATGGATCAGCAGGGCGCCGAGGCGGGCGGCTTCCTGGGCCAGGATCCGGGGTGCTTGCGTGTTGATGGCAAAGCACTGGCCGGGTTCTTTTTCTGCCTGGTCCACGGCCGTGTACGCTCCGGCGTTGATGATGACGGCGGGCTTGACCCGCTGGACTGTGTCCCGGATCGACTGTTCGTTGGATAGATCGCATTCGTCCCGTCCGGTCAAAACGACGTTGGCGTGGGATTGGTATAAGCGGGCGAGTTCGGTTCCGACTTGTCCGTTTTTTCCGGTGATCAGTATGCGCATTTAGGTCGTCTAAGTGTAGAGGAAGCCGGCCGGCAGTTATGCACAAATTGTCAGGCTTGTGGAATCCAACGGGTTTCGGAACATAGTGGCCGGGTTGGCGTCAAGGCTTATGGGCCTCTTTAGTAACTTATGCTGATTGCCACGATGGGCTAGAATTTCTGCACAGTGAGCGAAGTGACTGAATCTGCTGAAACACCGGAAGTTTTAGGGCCCGGGCCACACCTGGCGCAGGTCGACCCGCCACACCCGTTTCGCAGCGCGCTCAAAACGATTGCGATCGCTGCTGTGGTGGTCAGCATCGCTATCGGCTTGTATGTATGGATTGGAGAGAAGCCGCCGGTCGCCAGGGGCGACGTCTTAACGATGAATCTTTATCCGGTGCACACCCTTATCAACAACGGGGGTGGCGGCGATACCGGGATGGCGGGCAGCGCCGAGTATTACGATCAGTTACTGATACTCGCTAAAGTGAAAGTCACGAACCAGACGGATATACCGCTGTTCATGCAGGATATCTCGGCGGCTATCAAGATGCCCGATGGGTCGGATCAAGTGAATGTAACCGCTAGCGATAAGGATATGGATCGGGTTTTTCAGGCTTACCCATCGTTGAGTTATCTGCGGGCAGCTTCGATTCCTCGCGATACTACGTTGAGTCCTGGGCAGTCGGTGCAGGGGTTGGCTATTTTTAATTTCCCGATTACCAAGGAACAATGGGATACGCTGCAGACGGCTAAGGTTGTGGTTTCGTTTATGCACCAGAAGAATTTAGAGATTGTTCTTCCTCGTAAGTAGTTCTTTTCTTATTTTCCAGTTCAAAATTTAGATGGGTGGGCTGTTTGAGCCATCGTTTGGCTTGAGTGGGCTCGAGGGCTCGAGTTCAGTGCCGTTGCGACCTTGGGGGGAACCGCAGGTCCCTCCGCTTCGCTTCGCTCCGGTCGGGATGACAAGGTGGGGTGGGGGCGTTTCTAGTTGGAGTTGGATTGAAGGATCCCAGGTCTCAGACGCGAGACCTGGGGCACCCATCGGTCCTTGCCTTCGCGGCTGCTAGGGGGTCATGGGGGTTGGGGCGTTTTTGGGGGTTGCGAGGTAGCCGATTACCTGGTTTTTGTTGATGGTGTTGATGACTAGTTCGTAGAGTAGCTTGTCTTTGCCGGTGTAGAACTGGACCGGCTCGTCGAGGTTCTTGTCTTTTTTCTCGATTTTCTTGTCGTCCGATTCCACCAGCAGGGTGTACTTGGAATGCTTGGTGTCGGCTTTCTTCAAGGACAGGGTGATGCCTGAGATGGGAGTGGGCTTGGCTCCCTTGGTCAGGTTCAAATCGTAATAGTTTCGATCACCCTTGTGCTTGAGGATATCGAGTTCCTTGCCGTTGGTCGCAACCAGGCCGCTGGTTACGCCCAAGTCGCCGGTCACCCGTTTCAACTGGGTTTCAGCGTTGGCCAATTCTGTCTTGGTGGCAGCGACGTCTGTCTTTACCCCGCCTACGTCCGTCTTGACGGAAGAGACGTCACTCGAAACTGCGCCGATCTGCTTTTGGGCTTCCGCCTGTGCGGCCGCTTGTTCTTTCTCCAGGCGGCTGGTTTCGGCCTGCTGACGCTTGAGGAATTCGCTGGCGCGGGCTTCCAATTGCCGCTGGGTGAGCCCTACGCTTTGGCCTAGGGTCTCTGAGGTGACACGCAACTTGGCGTTGGTCTCGCTGAGGCTCTCCGCCAGCTTGTCATTTTGCTGTTGCGCGTTCAGGAGTGCGGTCTGAGATTTCTCCAGACGGTTTTCCAGGGTGTAGCTCCAGATCAAGGCGCCGGCGGACGCCAACACGGCAAAACCAAGGAGGGCTATAAAGACACCGGAGTGGGTACGTTCCACCATGTCAACGCTATCGTCGCTCATGCGATCTGCCTCTTTTCAACTAAGAATGCTGAGTGTTCCCATCATCCTACAATGGACGAATGGAGACTGCGGAAGTCATCGTCGCCGGAGGGGGTATTATCGGCCTCTCGACTGCGCTGGAACTGGCGCGCCACGGCTTCCAGGTCCGGGTGCTGGAGAAGGGCCGGGCTATGTCCGAAGCCTCCTGGGCAGCGGCGGGTATGCTTTCTCCACATGACCCAGCCCATCCGCGGGAACTCGCCAAGCTCGCCGAGCTGAGCATCCGTCTCTATCCGGAATACCTTAGCACCGTGGAGAAGCTTTCGGGGCGATCTGTTCGGCTGCGCACCCAGGCTGCCATCAGCACTGACGAGGAAGACGGCGCCAGCGTGGCCATGAGCGCGCAAGAGGCGCAGCGGCGGATCCCCGGGTTGGCTACGGAAGGCCGTTCGTTTCATTGGGTAGAGGAAGTGAGCCTGGATCCGCGGGATCTTTGCGCGGCTCTTCCCCTGGCGGCAGCCGCGGCCGGGGCGGTCCTGGAGGAAGGGACGGAAGTGCTTGCGGTGCGGAGCCATGGGGGTTCGGTTGAGATCACAACTTCCAGGGGACCCTTGGTTGCCGGCGCTTTTGTGAACTGTGCAGGGGCCTGGGCGGCGGGGATTCGGCATCCTGGCCTGCCACGGCATCCGGCGGGCGCGGTGGAGCCGTGGAAGGGACAGATCTTTACTGTTCAATTGGGGAATCCGCCTGACCTGGCTTATGTGTTGCGCTCCGCGGAGGTGTACCTGGTGCCTCGCGGGGGTGGAAAGATCGTAATCGGCGCAACGGTTGAGCGGGTGGGGTTTGACCGGCGGGTGGATCCTCTGACGATTCAGAGGCTGCAGGAGCAGGCGGCGGAGCTGTGGCCGCCGATTGCCTCGGCCCCGGTGGTAGAGAGCTGGACCGGGCTTCGGCCAGGCACCGGCGACGGGCTGCCGGTGATTGGGAGCACCGGACCGCGGTGTTGGGTGGCGACGGGACACTTTCGTAACGGGATTCTGTTGGCGCCGGGCACGGGGCTGATCGTTTGCCAACTGCTGCAGGGCAGCCCGCCCGCCGTGGGGCTGGAGGCTTTCGCCCCCGGACGTCCGTCTAAGTGACAAGATTCGGAGCGCTGCGCTATAAAACTAGACAGCGGCGGGCACAGAACCGGCCGGACTGCAATCGACTGTATTCCTGAATTATTGTCACCACCAGCCGATGTCCTTTGCGGTGAGCATCCCACAGGGACCGGGTCGACGCGGGGCATCTAAGAAAAAGAAGAGGAGCGTTCAGTTATGTCTACTGCTGTGGTGGGCAAGGGCCTTGCCGGGGTGGTTGCGGCGAATTCGGGGATTTGCTGGATCGATGGCGATGCCGGGGTGCTGGCTTATCGCGGGATTGATATTCACGAGTTGGCGGAGAAGTCCTCTTTCGAGGAATGCAGTTATTTATTGTGGTTTGGCAGGCTTCCCCGCCCGGCGGAGCTGAAGGATTTCAGCAAACAGCTGGCGGAGGCGCGCCAGATCGACCCCAAGATCATCGAGATGCTGCGCTCGTTTCCGCAGAGCGCGACCCCGATGGAGGTGCTTCGCACCGCGGTTTCCGCGCTGAGTTTTTATGATGCGGATGAGAGCGATAACGAGCACGATGCCAACGTGCGCAAAAGTTTCCGGCTGACGTCGCAGATTGCGATGCTGGTGGCTGCGTATGACCGGCTGCGCAAGGGCAAGGCGGTGGTAGAACCCGATCCGTCTTTGAGCCACGCGGCTAATTTTCTGTGGATGCTGAACGGGGAAAAGCCTTCCGAAACGGCTACGAAAACATTTGATGTGGCGCTGATTCTGCATGCCGATCATGAGCTGAATGCGTCCACCTTTGCGGCGCGGGTGATCGCGGCTACGTTGTCGGATATTCATTCCGCGATTACCGGAGCGATCGGGGCGCTGAAGGGTCCTCTGCACGGCGGCGCCAACGAGGCGGTGATGCGGATGCTGTTCGCGATTGATAAGGCCGGGGTGGACCCGGTGGATTATGTGGCCGGGTTGCTGGCGCAGAAGAAGAAGATCTCCGGGTTCGGACATCGGGTCTACCACACCGAGGATCCACGGGCGACCCACTTGCGCAAGATGTCTGAGGAGTTGGGTGAGTCTTCAGGGAATGCGAAGTGGTTCAATATGTCGCGGGCAATTGAGAAGTACATCCTGGCAGAGAAGAAGTTGAACGCGAATGTGGATTTTTATTCGGCTTCGACTTATACGATGCTGGGGATTGACCTCGATCTGTTTACGCCGATTTTTGCGGTGAGCAGGATTTCGGGGTGGGCGGCTCATGTGATTGAGCAGTTGGATGATAATCGGTTGATTCGGCCTCGGGCTGAGTATATTGGGCCGGAGTATCCGGTGAAGTATACGGCTTTGGAGAAGCGGTAGGAGGCTCCCTCAGCGGCTAAAGCCGCATTCCTCTGGATTTTATGGACGGCCTGAAGGCCGTCCCCTTCACTGATTCAAAGCCTCTACTTGCGGCTGGCTGGTGGGATGATTCCGTTCATCCTCAAGTAGACGACCATCTGCCCGTAGTGATCGTTGGTGTGGGCCAAGCCTACGGCAGCTATGGTTGCGCGTGTATCCGCCCCATCGACGTCGCCGATTTTCTCAAATGCGTTTTGCGGGGTGATGGTTTTCATTGCCTGCTCGGCGAAGGCGTAGGAGTCTTTCAGCGCCTTCACGATGTCGTCCTTGCTGGTCAAGGCAGTGATTGATTTCGGATCGATGGTTGGCTTTACGCCGAATTTACCGAAAAAGAAATATTGGGCTTCGGCGATGTGCGTGACTTGCTGGCCAAAGGTTCTTACTCCTTTAAATTCGCCGGTATTGGGGGAGAAGTTGTATTTGTCCGCGGGCATCGCTTGGGCGGCGGAAACTACTTCTTCGGCTTGACTGCTGAAGAGCTTTGCGTAGGCTTCCGATGGGGAGGCCGGGGCGGCATAGGCGGGGGCGATGAGAAGAGTCGCTACGGCTAGTGTGGCGAATGCAGTGAGACAGGACTTGAATTTCACGATTACCTTCCTTGAGTGCGTTTAGCAGAAGAAAGCGTAGCAGGTTTTTGTTCGGAGTCGCCGCGGGCCTTGGGTTAAGAGCTTCGACCGTTCGTCTTCAGTGAGAGTCTTGAAAACCCTCTAACTTTGTTGCGGGTGTAGGGAGACTGCAGATCCCCCCGCTACGCTTTCGGGATGACAAATAGGAGAGGGCAGTTGCAGGGAAAGGGCGCTTGCTGGAGGAAAGGGTCGGTGGCTGGTGGGAAGGGCGGTTGCTGGTGGGAAGGGCGGTTGCTGCTGGATTGGACGGTTAGTGGTGGAACGGCTCCTCGGCCGGGATAGAGGGGGTTCCCGTAGAATGGAGGGGTGCGGCGAATTTACCTCGATGCGAATGCTACTACTCCTCTGCTACCGGAGGTGCTCGAGGCTATGCGGCCGTTTTTGGTGGGGCGGTTTGGGAATGCTTCGTCGACCCACCAGGAGGGCCAGCAGGCTCGGGCCGCTGTTGAACAGGCACGGGCTCTGGTGGCTGGGTTGCTCTCATGCCGGTCCTCGGAGATTGTGTTCACCGGCGGTGGCACGGAGAGCGACAATCTGGCGGTTTTTGGGTCGGCTCAGGCCGGGGATCATGTCATCTGCAGCTCGGTTGAGCATCCCGCGGTGCTGCACGCGGTCGAACGCCTGGGCGAGCGTGGGGTCGAGGTTGCGTTCCTGGCGGTGGATGGCCAGGGGGTCGTCTCGGCCGAGGATGTTCGCCGGGCACTGCGGCCTCATACCAGGCTGATCAGCGTGATGATGGCTAACAATGAGACCGGGGTCCTGCAGCCGGTGGCGGAGATCGGCCGCATTGCCCGCGAGGCCGGGGTGCGATTTCACGTAGATGCGGTGCAGGCGGCGGGGAAGGCGGCTATTGAAGTGGAGACGATTGGCTGCGACCTGCTGAGTATTTCCGGGCATAAAATGCATGGGCCGCAGGGCACGGGAGCGCTGTTCGTTCGCCGCGGCATTCGGGTCGAACCGCTGTTTGCCGGGGGCGCTCATGAACGGCAGCGGCGGGCGGGGACGGAGAATGTTGCTGGAATTGTGGGCCTGGGAAAGGCTGCGGAGTGCGCGATGGAAGGATTGAAGAGCGGCGCTGGGGAGCGGATGCGCGCTTTACGGGATTGTTTGGAGATGGGCCTGGTGGGATTTGCCGCTGGCGTGAATGGCGGCCAAGCGGCGCGGGTGCCCAATACTTCGAATTTGTGGTTCGATTCGCTGGATGGCGAGGCGCTGGTGATTGGGCTTGATTTGAAGGGTCTGGCGGTTTCAAACGGGGCGGCGTGTTCCTCGGGGGCGAGCGAGCCTTCGCATGTGCTGCTGGCGATGGGGTTGCCGGTCGAGCGGGCCCGTGCCAGTGTGCGCTTCAGCCTGCATCGGGAGACGAGCGCCGAGGAGATCGATCGGACGATTGAGCTGGTTTCGACGCAAGTGGTGAAGTTGCGGGAGCTTTCGGCGGTGACCCGATGACGATCGCGGTGGCTATGTCGGGCGGGGTGGATTCATCGACGGTTGCGGCGATGCTCAAGGCGGAGGGGCATGAGCTGGTCGGGCTTACGATGCAGCTCTGGAACCAGCGACGGCTCGCAGATCACGATGGGATTCCGGAGCAGGTGCAGGGACGATGCTGCTCGATCGATGATGTCTACGATGCGCGCCGGGTGGCGGAGACGCTGGCGATTCCCTATTACGTCGTGAATCATCAGGAGCGATTCGAGCGGGATGTGATACGGCCTTTTGTGGATGAGTATCTTGCCGGGCGCACGCCAATTCCTTGCAGCTTGTGCAATAACCATTTGAAGTTTGACCAGTTGCTTTTGACGGCGCGGCAGATTGGAGCGGATCAGATTGCTACCGGCCATTATGCCCGCAATGAATATGATCCCGAGCGCGGGCGTTGGATTTTGAAGCGGCCAGCGGATGCGAGCAAGGATCAGACGTATTTTCTTTTTGGGTTAACGCAGGAACAGCTTTCCCGTACCTTGTTTCCTTTGGGCGGCTTCACCAAGCCCGAAGTGCGCGAGCTGGCACAGCAGTATGGGTTGGCGCTGGCTAAGAAGCCGGATTCGCAGGAGATTTGCTTTATTCCCGGGGGCGACTATAAGCGGTTTATCGATGCTTATCTCGAGGAGCAGGGCGAGACTGTGCCGGATAGTGCCGGAGAGCTGGTGTCGGCGGGCGGAGAGTCCCGAGGTAAGCATGAGGGAGTGCACAACTTTACGGTTGGCCAGCGCAAGGGGCTGGGTGTGGCGTCTCCGACTCCTCTGTATGTGATTTCGATTGATCGTGACCGCAAGCAGGTGACGGTGGGGGCGGAGCAGGAGTTGATGCGCGATTCCCTGCGGGCGCAGCGGTTGAACTGGATCTCAATTGCGGGATTGCAGGGAGAGATGCGGGCCCGAGTAAAGATTCGCCACCGTCACGAGCCGTCGTGGGCAACACTCCGGCAGAGCGGCGAGGATGAAGTGGAAGCGCGCTTTGATGAGCCGGTGCGCGCGGTCACTCCTGGACAGGCGGCGGTCTTTTTTGATGGCGATGAGGTAATTGGCGGCGGGTGGATCGTTTAGGTTGTTAGACGAAGAGATCTTCTTCTTCAGGGTCCAGATGAGTGGCAGGAGTTTTCTTTCTCATCACATCCATGCCGGCCCGCAAACCATTCAGAATCCCGTTTACCTGGCGGACGGGGACCGCGACTCCCTGTTCGATCGCCTGGACAGCGTTGGTGAGTTGGTCGAGTGTTCCCTTCACCATACCGTCCACGCGTGAAGCCTGGACCTGCGCCCGCTCGGTTACGTTGTCTACCACACCGCCGACCTTGTCCGCCTTGGCGCGGAGCGTGGTGGTGGTGGCTGTGAGGTTTTCGGTGATGAGTTTCAGCTTGGGTGTGACGTCCTGAATGAGCTCGCGCGAAGAAATGATGGCCGGCAGCGCGTGCAGACGCACATCATCCGCCAGGGTCATGATTTTCTTCTGTGCTTTACGGGCAGCCAAGAAGGTGCCGATCGTAAAGCCGGCCTGCATCAGGATGCTGATCGCGGCGATTGCAATGAAAACGATCAGCAGAGTCTGGGATGATTTGTCCATTTGGTGCTAGATTCGCTCGTCAGCCGGTGTGGTCGTTGCCACGTATGCGCTCTTGCCTGCGTCTACCGCTGCAGACACCTTGCTTGCGTGCTTGGCAACTACCTTACGACCGCGATCGACGTAATCTTCCACCTGAGAACGACCGGTCGCCACTGCTTGCTTACCGCGCTCTACATAATCACCGAACTGGTCCTTGCCGGCGTCTACGTAGGTGTTGACCTGTGCCGCTGCTTCTCTGGACTTCTGCTTGAGGTACTCAGCGCGTTCGCGCGCGCTCTCGGCGAGGGTTTCGCGTGTGTCTGTTCCCGCCTGGGGAGCATAGAGAACGCCGATCGCCGCGCCAATTCCGAGGCCTACCAGAAACCAACCGAAACCACTTCCGCCGTTACCGTTGTCCTGATTTTCGTCTGACATGGATGTTCCCCTTCTTTGCTGAGCTAGTGTTCCATCATACTGCTTGGCGTGTCCCCACGGGTTTAACACCCGGATACCGTGTCAAGATAGACCGCCAACTCACGAAATACAATCAATCAGATGCAATATTCACTCGCCGGGTGCCAGCCAGTTGATGTTTCTCTCCGTCCAAATGGTAAGCAGGCGAATCAAAAGCGCTGAGGATTTCTCCCATGTGGATTGAACGTGTAACCCGCCGCAGTATCCCGCTGGTAGTGTTCACCGGATTACTGCTAGCGGGGTCGGGATGTAAGAGCACCCCGCCCCAAAGTGCAGAGCAGCCTGCGGCGCCGGCCGCGCAGCCAACGCCGCCTCCAGTGCGGGATGACCAGCAGATTGGCAGTGACATTCAGGCGAAGATCACCGGAGAGTCGGCGTTGTCGGGCCAGAACATTCAGGTCGCGGTGGCCAATGGTGTGGCTACCTTGAATGGCAAGGTGGACAATGACGCTTCCCGTGCGCTGGCTGCGGCAGACAGCGCTTCGGTGGATGGGGTCAGAACGGTCGTCAATAACCTGGTGGTGGCTCCTGCCCGGGCGGCTAAGCCCGTGCCGCCCCCGAAGCCGGAGCGACGGCACAAGCAGGTAGTGGCGAACAATGCGCCCCCGCCTCCTCCGCCACCTCCTCCCGCGGCGGCTCCTACTCAGGAGCCGGTACAGGTGGTGCCTGCGGCTCCTCCTCCGCCTCCTCCCCCTGTGGCCAAGACGGTGACGATTCCTTCGGGGACGGTGATTCCGATTCGGATGACGGATACGCTGGATAGCGCTTCCACCCAGCCGAATACGGTGTTTCATGGGTCGCTGGCCGGGGATTTGATTGCGGATGGGATGGTGGTGGCGAAATCGGGCGCTTCGGTGACCGGACGGGTGATCACGGCGAAGGATGCGACTCACTTTTCGGGGAGCTCGGAGTTATCGATTGAATTGACACGGATCGATACGGTCGATCATCCGGTGGATGTGGTGACGGATGCGTTCACTAAAAACGGTGCTGGGCGAGGGAAGAATACGGCGATCAAGACGGGCGGCGGAGCTGCGGTTGGCGCGATCCTTGGCGGGCTTTTGGGCGGCGGGAAAGGTGCAGCGATCGGAGCGGCGAGCGGGGGTGGCATCGGCGCTGGGGTGAACGGGGTTACGCGGGGTCAGCAGGTGCAGATTCCTACGGAGACTTTGGTTAGTTTTCATTTGCAGAGTCCGATTAGTGTGACTAGTTCGAAGAAGGTTGGCGGGGCTAGAGAAGGGTATAGCGGGGATGGGCAGTTGCAGCAGCGGTAGTAGGGGGAGTCGAGGGTCGTTTGGGTTTTGAGGGTTAGAGGGTTGGCGTGGTGGTATCCCACATCTCGCGAAAAACGAGCGAGATGCCCCGAATTTCCTGTACGCGGCCCTGGACAAGATTGCGTGTGCGCCTTTCTTTAAGGAAAGGCGCATGAAGTTCGCGAAAGGCACGACACTTCACAGGAAATCGGTGGTGTGGGGCACCCGTCGGTTGACTTGAGGAAAGGTCCCCGGGGATTCGTTGCAGGGTTAGATAAGGGCTTTGGTGGGGCTTCGCCCCGTCATTTTCGTCCCATGTACGCCCCACGGCACGCCGGGGCAGGTTTGGCGAACGTGGGGCACCCGTCCTGTTTCCTTCAGATTTGTTGCGGCCGTTAGGTCCAGAGGCCGTTGTCGACCAGGTGGGTGGCTATGGTGCGTTGGGTGGCGTAGGTGTCTTCCGGGATGTGGCGGGCGAGACGGCGGACGATGGCTAGTTGGACGCGTAGGGTGTCGCCTTCGGCGACGGCGGCTACGATGCGCCGGGCGGCCAGTTCTACGGTGTTCATGGCTTTGGCGGCGTAGAGCCTGGTCATGGCTTCGGCGGTGGCGGCTAGCGGCAGGCTTCTCGTGCGTAGTTTGCGGGCTCTTAATAAAGCCGATTCCAGGGCGTAGACCTGGATGATGATGTCAGCCAGATCCGCCATTACTTCCTGCTGATCGGCTAGCGCGTTCATGTACTTTTGCGAGGCTGCTCCAGCGGTAAAGAGGGCCAGCTTCTTGGTGGCGGCCAGGAGTTGCGATTCGGCGTAGAGTGGATCGGCGGAGTGGTCGGTGTCGTCTTCGAACGAGGGCGGCTCCAAGACCTCGTCCATCAGCTTTTTGATGGAGGCCAGGAGCGGGAGCTTACCGGCCATGGCCCGCTTCATTAACCAGCCGGTGATGATCAGGCGGTTGATTTCGTTGGTGCCTTCAAAGATGGGATTGATGCGGGCATCGCGATAGGCTCGCTCGACCGGGTACTCTTCCACATATCCGTAACCGCCATAGATCTGGACGGCGTGGTCGACCACCACCTCGAGCATTTCTGAGCCCCAGACCTTCAGGATGGAGCACTCGACGGCGTACTCCTCGATGTTCTTCTGAATCTCACGCGGATTGTCGGCGGCTTCTCCGTGGAGAGTGGCGAGTGCGTTGTCGATCATGCCTACGGTGCGGTACGCCATGCTCTCGACGGCGAAAAGACGAGCGGCCCCGTCAGCGAGTTTTTGCTGGATGAGGCCGAAGGCGGCGATGGGCTTACCGAAAGCCTGGCGCTGCTTGGCGTAGCCAAGGGCGTGGTTGAGCGTGGTGCGGGCTCCGCCTACGCAAGCTGCGCCCAGTTTGAAGCGGCCAATGTTGAGGATGTTGAAGGCGATGTGGTGCCCCTTGCCGACTTCGCCCAGGAGGTTTTCTACCGGCACCTTGCAGTCCGAGAGGACCAGGGGGCAGGTGGAGGAGCCGCGAATGCCGAGCTTGTGTTCTTCCGCGCCGATGGAGAGACCGGGAGTTCCCGTCTCTATTAAGAAGGCGGTGAATTTTTCTCCATCGACCTTGGCGAAGACGGTGAAGAGATCGGCGAAGCCAGCATTGCTGATCCACATTTTCTCGCCGTTCAGAAGATAGTGTGTGCCGTCTGCGGAGAGGACGGCGCGGGTGCGAATGTTCATTGCGTCGGAGCCGGAGGTGGCCTCTGAGAGAGCGTAGGCGCCGATCAATTCTCCCGTTGCCATGCGAGGGAGGAATTTTTGCTTTTGCGCGTCGGTGCCATACCAGACGATGGGCAAGGTGCCGATGCCGACATGGGCGCTGAAGGCGACGGTGAAGCTGGCGAGTTCGGAGAGATGGTCGGCAACAATCGCGGAGGTGACCTTGTCCATGGCCAGGCCGCCGTAGGCCTCGGGAATGTCGACCGCCATCAGGCCGAGGTCTCCGGCTTTTTTCAAGAGGGCGCGGGTCACTTCGAATTGCTTGGCCTCGATTTTTTCGGCCGCGGGCAGGACCTCGTTGCGAACAAACTCGGTGGTGGTGCGCGCGATTTGACGCTGCTCGTCGCTGAAGTCTTCCGGGGTCATGATGTCTTCAGGGGAGCGCTCCTCGATGAGGAAGCTGCCACCGGGAATCGTTCGTTGCAGAATTTCCGTCGCTGTGGCCACTGTTTCTCCTTGGTGTACTAGTTGAGGGATTCGAAGATACCTGCGGCGCCCATGCCTCCGCCGACACACATGGTGACCAGTCCATACTTCGCACGGCGAGTTTGCATGGAATGCAAAAGAGTGGCGGTTAGCTTGGCGCCGGTGCAGCCGAGCGGGTGGCCGAGAGCGATGGCTCCTCCGTTGATGTTGACCTTGGCTGGATCGAGGCCAAGCTGTTGGATTACGGCCAACGATTGCGCGGCGAAGGCTTCGTTGAGTTCGATGAGGTCGATTTGGTCCAGTGTGAGGCCGGCCAGCTTGAGGACTTTGGGTACGGCATAGACCGGACCCATCCCCATCTCTTCGGGCAGGCAGCCGGCGGTAGCAAAAGCAACAAAGCGCGCCAGGGGGTTTATGCCCAAAGCGGCGGCGCGTTCGGCGGACATTACGACCGAGGCGGCGGCGCCGTCTGAAGTCTGCGAGGAGTTCCCTGCTGTGACGGTTCCCTTGGCGTGGAAGGCGGGCTTGAGACCGGCTAAGGCTTCCATGGAGGTGTCCGCGCGTGGACCTTCATCCGTGGTGAAGGGCCTGGTGGCTAGTTTGACTTTGCCTCCGCCGTTGGTGGCATTGGTGACGGTGACAGGTACGATTTCGCTGGCGAAGCGACCGGCTTCGATGGCGGCCAGGGCTTTCTGGTGGCTGGACAGGGCGAAGGCATCGGCCTGTTCGCGAGTTATGCCGTAGTGTTGGGCTACCCGCTCCGCAGTAAGTCCCATGGATAAGTAGGAATCGGCGTAGTGGTCGATGAGCCAGGGGTTGGCGCTGACCTTGTTTCCGCCCATGGGGACCATGCTCATGGATTCGGTTCCGCCAGCGATGATGACTTCAGCGCCACCGCCGCGGATACGGTCGGCTGCCATGGCGATGGACTGGAGGCCAGAGGCGCAGAAGCGATTGACGGTCATGGCGGAGGAGGTGACGGGAAGGCCGGCGCGGAGGGCGGCGATGCGGGCGACGTTCATTCCCTGCTCGGCTTCAGGCATAGCGCAACCGAGGATTACGTCTTCGATTTCGTTGCGGTCGAGTTGGGGTAGGCGGGCCAGGGCGCCTTCGATCGCGGTGGCGGCGAGGTCGTCGGGACGGGTGGTGGCGAGGGCTCCCCGGCCGGATTTGCCTACGGCGGTTCGAACTGTGGTGGCAATGACGACGTCTCTCATTTGGGTGCCCTCGACGGGTTAGTTTCTTAGGGGTTTTCCGGTTTTCAGGGTGAAGGCTATGCGTTCCTGGGTTTTGCGTTCTCCGCAAAGGGAGAGGAAGGCCTGGCGCTCCAGGTCGAGGAAATATTGTTCACCTACGATGGTGCCGGCCGGTATGGCGCCCCCACAGAGAATGTTGGCGACGTGGTTGGCTACTTTCTGGTCGTGGTCGCTGATGTAGTCGGCCTGGCGCATCAGGTGGACGCCTAGTTTCAAGGTTGCCAGTGCGCTTTCTCCGGCAGCGGGGACTTCGCGAGCAATGGGCGCGGAATAACCAGCCCCGGCCAGGGTGATGGCGGCTTGTTTGGCGTCGTTGACGACTCGATCGCGATGGGCTGTGATGCGGTCAGAGGGGCTGAGATAGCCGAGCAGGCGGGCATCCGCCGCGGACGTGGAGACCTTGGCCATGCCGATCAACTCGAAGTTGCGCTTGAGGGCGTCGAAGTATTCGGTGGAACCGGCGAGACGCGCGGCGGCGTCTTTGCCGGATGCGGAGAGAATGCCTACGGCGGAGTCGACGGCGCGCAGAGCCATTTCCTTGGTGCCGCCGCCGGCAGGCACGACACCGACCCCGGTTTCCACCAGGCCCATGTACAGCTCGGCATGGGGTTGGCGGGCGGCGGCATGGAGGGCGATTTCCGCTCCTCCGCCGAGGCAGAGGCCGTAGGGTGCGACGACGACGGGACGAGGACAGAAGCGGATGGCGGCCGTCATGCGCTGAAAAGCGCGCACGGCGAAGTCGAGGTCTTCCCACTCCCCTTCCTGAATGAGGAGGAGCACCTGGAAGAGGTTGGCTCCGACGGAAAAGTTGGCGCCGTCGCCGGTGATGATAAAACCCTGGAAGTCACGAACAGCATCGCTCGCAGGGTTGAGGACCTGGGTTACCAGGCGAGTGATGTCTTCACCGACGGCATCCTTTTTCGAATGCAGCTCGATGGCTGCGATGCCGTCTCCGAGGTCAACCAGGGATGCACCGGGGTTGGTTTTGACGATGCCGTTTGATTTGCGAAAGTCGGCTATGGTCGCGATGCCCGGTGGCTGCAGCACGGGGATGTATTCGCCGCGGGCGGGATCGAAGACCTGCTTGCCCCCGTCGCGGTACCAGGTGGCTGGCGCCGTGGGTGCGAGGGCGGCGTCGACGCCGACCGCGTCCCACATTTCAAAGGGTCCCAATTCCCAGTTGAAGCCGGTGCGCATGGCGCGGTCGATGCTGGCGGGATTGTCGGCGATCTCGGGGAGGCAGTCTGCGGAGTAGGCGAAGAGGCGGCTGAGGAGCTCAACCTGGAACTTGGCGGCTTTGTCTTTGCGGATGTCACCAGCCCAGAGGAGACGGAGGCGCTCGGGAAGGGATTCGGCATTTTTGGCGAGTTCCAGCGCGGGAAATTTGGGTCGGGTCGCGGGACGGTAGGCGACGGTTTGCCAGTCGAGGGCGAGGCGCACCTCGTTTCCCTGAGCGTCTTTCTCTTTCTTATAGAAGCCCTGGCCGGTTTTGTCGCCCAGCCAGCGGCGGTCGAGCATGGTTTTGACAAAGGTCGGTAGCTGCAGCGATTCGCCTGCGCGCGACTGAGAAAAGTTCGCGACTACGTGGGCGAGGATGTCGATGCCCACCATATCCGCCAGGCGGAAACTGCCGGTGCGGGGCCAGCCGAGCGCGCTGCCGGTGAGGGCGTCGACTTCTTCTATGGTGAGGCCCTGTTCCTGCATGAGCTGTAAAGCCTGGGTCATGACGTAGACGCCAATGCGGTTGGCAATGAAATTGGGCGTGTCGCGGGCATAGACGATCGTCTTGCCGAGGCGGCGGTCGGCGAAGCCAGCGATGGTGGCCACGGCTGCGGGGTCGGTCTCCGGGGTGGGAATGATCTCCAGCAGGCGCATGTAGCGGGGCGGGTTGAAGAAGTGGGTGCCGAACCAGGACCGGCGGAGCTCAGGGGGCAGTTGCGCGGCGATGCTCGCGACGGGGAGCCCGCTGGTGTTGGTGGTGAGGATGACTCCCGGCTTCAGGAATGGAGTGATTTTGGCGAGGAGTTGCTGCTTGATTGCCAGGTTCTCGGTTACGGCCTCCACCACCCAATCGCATTTGGAAAGAAGGCCCAGGTCATGTTCGAAGGTCCCGGGCTGGATAAGGCGGAGGTTGGCAGCGTCGTAGAGGGCCGCCGGCTTGGCGCGACCGAGAGCGTCGAGCGCGGCGGAGGCGACGCCTTTGCCTGAGTCTCCGGTCAGGTCGAGCAGGACGACGGGGATGCCGGCGTTGGCCAGATGAGCGGCAATACGCACGCCCATGGTTCCAGCCCCTAACACGGCAGCTCGCTGGATCATCCCGGGGCGCCCTGGCGCAGGTTGAGCCGGCGAGACGACGCGTTCGACCGCGGGCGCAGGAGCTGAGCTCATCATCTGGTTTTTCTCCCTCTCGTAACGTTACGCCTCTCCCTCGTTAGGGAAAAATGATGCGGTGAATATGGCGTAAAACGTGGATTCTCTGGTATCGACATTGCAAACGACATACGACTTTGGTTCCCGAGAAAACCTATATGCTTGGCTTGCTGAGGGCTTAAGTCAAGAGTTCAATCGGCATCTCAGGTAGTTAGGTGCAAGTGCAAGGATTTAAAGGAGAGCAAACGATGCAATTCGCCATTGTGATCATGGCTGCCGGTAAAGGTACGCGGCTGAAGAGCAAGCGTCCGAAGGTATTGCACGAGGTGGGTGGGAAACCTCTGATACGTCACGTGGTGGATGCGGCGCGACAGATTGTTCCTCCGGAAGACGTGTATGTGATTGTCGGCCACGAGGCCGGGCTGGTGAGAGATTCCGTCTCCGCGCTCGGGGTGCAGTTCATCGAGCAAACCGAACAAAAGGGTACCGGCCACGCCATGCAGACGGCGAGAAAGGCCACGCAGGGTTACGAGGATGTGATCGTGCTGTACGGGGATACGCCGCTGATCCGGCCGGAGACCATCCGCAAGGTGCGTGATTTCCATCTGCAACAGCGAGCGGCGATGACGGTGCTGACGGCGTTTCCGGCAGATCCGTATGGGTACGGTCGTGTGATCCGTAAATCCCGTGATTCTGAAGAGATACGAGAGATTATCGAACAGAAGGCTTTAACTCCCGAGGCGGCTGAGGTGCGGGAGATTAACTCGGGGCTTTACGCCTTTGCCACCAAGCCGTTGTTTGCCCACATCGACAGCCTGGGAACAAACAACACGCAGGGCGAGTTTTACCTGACGGACATGGCGGCAATTCTAGGGAAGGCAGGGGAACGGGTGGTTGCGCTGAAGGCCGAGGACGCGGATGAGGTGCTGGGAGCCAACACGATTGAAGAGATGATGGCGCTGGATGGCAAACTCCGGATGAAGACGGCGCGCCGGCTGATGGCCGAGGGGGTGACCATTTTTCGCCCGGAGACCACGGTGATCGATGCCGGGGTACAGGTGGGAGCGGACACGATTATCGAACCTTTTGTGCAGTTGCTGGGCGCGACGAAGGTGGGAACGGAATGCCGGATCCGATCGTATTCAGTGCTGGAGGACGCGACCGTGGGCAACCGGGTGATGGTTCGCCAAGGCTGCATCGTCATCCAGTCGCGGGTGGATGATGAGGCGTTGCTTGGGCCCTACGCCCACTTGCGGCCGGAAAGCGAGATTGGCGCAGGCGCGCATGTGGGCAACTTCGTGGAGACGAAGAAGATTCGGTTGGGCAAAGGGTCAAAAGCAAACCATCTGACCTACCTGGGCGATGCGGAAATCGGCGAGGGAGTGAATGTGGGTGCTGGGGTGATTACCTGCAACTATGACGGAGTGAGTAAACGCAAGACGGTGATCGGTGACCGGGTGTTTGTGGGCAGCGACTCGACGCTGGTGGCGCCGCTCACGCTGGGGAATGGCTCCTATATCGCGGCGGGGTCATGCATTACGGAAGATGTTCCGGAGGATGCCCTGGCGTTGGGGCGGTCGCGACAGACGATCAAGGAAGGGTGGAGCGCGGCGCGGCGTAGCAAGAAGCGGGGGGGCTAAATCAGGCCGCTTCTGTGCGCGCTAGTTCGGCAAGCACCTGGTGCAAGCGGATGCGCGCGGAAAAGCAGGTGCGCAGCACCTGGGCCTCGGGGATATCGAGGAGACGGCCGATGGCCGCGGGCGTGTAGCCTTCGACGTCGCGCAACAGGAAGAGCAGGCGCTCGTTGGGAGGAAGATTGCGCACGGCGACTTCAAGGTCTGGACGGCGAACATTGCGGTGGTTGAGTCCGGTCCCGGGAACGGGTACAGCCGGAGTTTCCTCTTTGCGCAGGGGAAAGCGCTCGTTGAGCGTCTGCAAGAGCGCCGAATCGACGGCAAAAGCGTCGGGGTTTTGCTGCTGCTGAAAAGCACGCACGAAAGTAATGGTGAGAATTTCTTCCGCTTCTACCTCATTTCCCGTCATATAGAAGGCGAGGGAGAAGGTGCGGTGGCGGTGGCTTTCGTACACATCTCTCTGTTGCTGCTCGGCGGACTGTTTGGCAGCCTGGGAGACGACGAGGTTCGATTCCGCGGAAAACTCACGCTCAAAGTTGAACAAACCTACCCCGTCAGCTGAAAGATTGAAAACACTCTACACCGGTAGCCCTGGTTGCCGCGATCATGTGCGAAAGCGAGAGAAGACCATAGCGTAAGTATAACAGTATGCTCGGAGCGCAGCCTGGCGACAAAGAAACTACACCTCAGCTGGCGGTTGAAGATAGACTGAGCAAGAAGCTGTTTCACAATCACTGTGACTTTATGAGGATCCCCAGATTCGCTTGTGTTAAGAGGCTTGTGAAACAGCAGTAGGAACTCACACCGTGCGAGAGAGAAGACGTGTAAGGTGCGCCCCTCGCCCGACCAGCGCAGCTGTCAGTGTGCATTTTGCGCTGACCGGCATTAGACCTCAATCCAGGTGTTCAGAAGTGGTAGCGGCAAAGAGAGAAAGGGAGTTTTCCGGCAAGACCGGAACCCCAGCAAGTATGGAAAGCCTACGCAGCCAAGCACGCGTACTGGTGGTGGATGACCAGAGGCAGTCTCGCCTTGAAATTGACAGCATGCTCGAAAAGCGGGAGTACGCGACGGTGCTGTCGAGCGGCCGCGAGGAAGCGATTGCGCACATTGAGCACGATTCGCCTTATGACCTGGTTCTGTCTGACTTGACCACGGCCGGTGCAGATGGCAATGGCCTGATGGGCCGGATGCGCCGGGTACAACCGGATACTCCCGTGGTGGTGCTGAGTCACGATATAAAGGCGGCCCTGGCGGCGATGCGACAAGGGGCCTACGACTATCTGTTGAGACCCATCGAAAAGGATCCGCTGCTGGCGACCGTAAGGCGAGCGATTGAGTATCGCCGGCTGGTGCAGCAGAACGCGATGTACCGGCAGGACCTGGAACAGATGGTGAGCGCGCGAACGGGGATGCTGAACCAGGCCATTGCGGATCTGGAGCGATCGTACGACATTACGCTGGAGGCGCTGGGCGACGCGCTGGATCTTAAGGACGCGGAGACAGAAGGTCACTCGAAGCGGGTGACGGCTTTTACGATTGCCCTGGCCCGGGGAGCGGGAATGCCTCCGCAGCAGATACCGATCGTGGCGCGGGGCGCTTTTCTCCACGATATCGGGAAGATGGCGATTCCCGACGCGATTCTGCTCAAACCCAGCAAGCTGCAAAGCGATGAGCAAAAAGTGATGCGGGAGCACTGTGCGCGGGGCTACCAGATGCTGCGCAAGATCCCTTTTCTGCAGGAAGCGGCGGAGATTGTGTACAGCCACCAGGAGCATTACGACGGCAGCGGCTATCCCCGAGGTCTGAAGGGAGAACAGATCCCCCTGGGGGCCAGAATCTTCGCTGTAGCCGACACGCTGGACGCGATCACTTCGGACCGGCCTTACCGGAAGGCGACCACCTTTTCCGCGGCACGCCAGGAGATCAAGCGATGCGCGGGGACGCAGTTCGATCCCAAGGTGGTTGAGGTGTATCTCAGCTTGCCCGACCAGTTGTGGGAAGATCTGCGGGCGGAGATTACGCAACAGTCCAAGAAGCTTGCGCCTGTGCAGGTGGAGCCCAAGGGGCCGAAGCTGCGCAATCCGTTTAGCTAGATAGAGAAGGTGTCGCGATGAGTGTATTGAGCCCGGAAATGGTGCAGGAAAAGTTGCGATCGCTTCCCCACTGGAAGCTCGAGGGCAAAGAGATTGTCCGCCAGCTTGAGTTCCCTGATTTTGTGGCAGCCATGGGGTTCGTTAACCAGGTGGCGGAGAGGGCGGAGCAGGCGGGGCATCACCCTGATATCGATATCCGCTATAACAAAGTTCGGCTGGCCCTGGTTTCGCACGACCAGGGCGGATTGACTGAGCGGGACATGAAGATGGCGCAGGCGATTGACTCGCTTTCGTAGCTGATTCAGGCAGGATCGTCATCCGACGGATGGGGTTGCTGACGTATTTGGGCGAGAGTTCTGCGGTTCCAGATGGCCACCGCGATACCGCCGAGAGCTGCGGAGGTGGCGAGTAACAGGCCGGTTCGCCAGAAATTCCTGGGTTCCGGGGCGTCCGGAGCCCATCCGTGCGCATGGTCTATAGGTTCTGGCGCGGATCGATCCGGGGAAAACTTGCGAAAGGGCACGGGGACCTGAGAAGAAAATTGACGAAAAGGGCGTTTGGAGCAACTTAATTTTCCAAAGCGCGTCTATGGATTTACGGGCGTTGCGTCAGCCCAAAAGATACAGGAATCGGGATTTAAAAAGTTCTAAAAAGCATTTTTTTACGAAATTTTGTATTTGCGACTAGAAGTTTTGAGCAAGCATCTGCTAATATGAGTTCAGTCGTGGTTGAGGAAGTCGCTCTCACGGCGCGGTTTTAAGTACAAGTTGCGTCACTGGCCTCCCGGCACGGACAAATCACCGTTCGTGCCGCCTTTTTTTTGTTCTCGCAGTCTATTCTCGCGAATTCCCTGAAAATCTCTTTGCAATCCTATCGCCGAATCGTGACGGTTCCCTTTGGGCCGCGCTACACTGGGTTTTGGGGGGCATGGATGCGGCGAGTCTTGGTGTGTTTGGCGATCGGAATGTTGACGGTAGCGGCTTCTGCGCAGTGGGTCACGGATTCGGATACTCCGGCCTATCATCCGACAGCGCCGGCTCACGGTGAAAAATTGCCGGCCCTTTTGTCGGGCAGCCAGTTGACCGGGCCAATGTTTCAGTATCCTTGGCAGAAAGCGGTTTATGTGGATGCGGCCAAGGTTCCGAATGTGCTGTATCAACTGCCCTGTTATTGCCACTGCGACCGGAATATGGGACACACCAGCCTGCACAGTTGCTTTGAGGGTTTGCATGGAGCTGAGTGCTCGACGTGCGCCAAAGAGGGTTACTACGCGTACCAGATGACGCTCAAAGGCAAGACAGTGCGGGAGATTCGCGAGGGTGTGATGCGCAAGGACTTCGAGAGCATCGACCTAAACGCAATTGGGCTGTAGGAAGACGCATATAATGAGGGTTGGGGCGTGGATTCCATGCCTTTTTTGAACGAGAAGAATGGGGGCGTCACGGTTTCGACGGGATCGATTAGGCCGAGAGGCATGCCGGGGTGTGAGCACCCGTAATCGCTTGCAAAAACAATAATTGCTAACAACAACCTAGCACTTGCTGCTTAATTAAATAAGTAGCCGTTCTCCTTGGCTTCGCCTGTGGGTTGGGGAAGAACGTCGCACAGCAGGCTGGTTCCTGAGACGCGGTCCGAGCCGCAGGGACGAGATCATCGGACTAGTGCTACACGCATCTTGTCGATTCTGAGCGCGTAGTGCGAAACCTTTGGAATCGACTACGCATGGAGTCTCTTTGCTGACATGGATTTCGGACGCGGGTTCGACTCCCGCCGCCTCCACCAATATTTCTCCTTAGCTCGAGTGGTTGCTGAGGTCCTTCGCTTTCGCTTAGGATTTCGCCTGCGGGCTCTGACGCCCGCATAACGGCTCAAGTTCTACTCTGCCGGCTCCTCCATATTTCCTCGCCACCCCTGCACGCCCCGAGGTTTATTTCGGGGTCGGTAAGCTTCCAAAAGCAGCTGTCAATAAACAGCGCCAAGGTCCTTCGCGGTCCTGGATAATCTTCAGCCGTCCCTTCGGGACTACATCATATCGTTCTGCTGTACCCAGGACTGCTTCCTGGGCTAAGTTCAACCGTCCCCGTTCGACAAGCTCAGGGCGGGCTCTTCGGGACTCAATCATGTTTCGCTTTTCCAGTTATGGTCCGCGGAACTGCAGATCCCTCCGCTACGCTTTCAGGATGACAAAAAGGAGAGGGTAGTTGTAGGGAAAGGGCGGTTGCTGGGGGGAAAGGGCGGTTGCTGGAGGAAAGAGGCGGTTGGTAGAGGAGAGGGCCTGTGTTAAGGGAGCGGGACTTCCTTTTGCAGGAACAATTGCAATCCGTATCCACAGTTGACCACTTGGGGATTCAGACAGTCGTTCGGGGCAGGCTCTTCGGCCCGCGCCATGTGGCCTCTGTCTCGGGATAGATCTGCGAAGCGCTTCGCCGGCTCCATCAATATCGCACCATCATGCGGACTGTTTGCGGGCTTTGTTGAGGATGCGGCGTAGGTTGTTTCCTACGACCAGGTCTTCTCCGTCCTGGAGCGTCATGGAAATAATTTGCAGATGATTGACTTTTGGCAATGCGCTCTACGCGTGAGGTCCACTCTTTGTTCAGGGCCTTCGAGTCGGCCTGTGCCCAGTAGTCGACGCCGGCGAGAATTCCCATGATCTCCTCCTTGCCTACCTTCATCGCGCGGCAGACAGAGCCTTCCCAAGGGCAGGTGTTGGCGAGGGCCGCGGTGATGAGGTCCTGGCGGCCGAGCAGTATCCCGGAACACTGCGGGCCGCGGAAGCCTTTTCCTCCGCTGAAGCAATAGAGGTCGACGCCCATCCTGGCGAAGCGGGTGAAGTTTTCAAAGGGCGGAATACCGGCAGCGGCGTCGAGCAATACTGGCACTCCTGCGGGCTTGCTGATCTTCAGCACCTGGGGCACGCGGTCGTCTTTCCAGGTGGTGTAAATCATGGCTGTCTGCGGGGTGACGGCTGCCTTCAGGCTGTCGACCGTGGGCGCGATCACGAGTTTGGCGCCACATAGACGGATGGCGTTGTCAAAGGCGCTTCGGCCGCCAAGCATGACAACTTCTCCCTTCAATCCAGTTGTGTCGGGAAGCTGCCATACATTCTTCGGATCGCAGCCCGCGATACATCCCGCGGTTGCCACGGCGATCGCTCCCGCTGAGCCGGAAGTGACCATACCTGACTCTGCGCCGGAAAGTTTGGCTAAGTAGCGTCCTGCGGCTACTTGCAATTCGAACATGTCTACAAAATGGTGGGAGGCTTCTTCCGCCGCTCTTCGCACTTCGGGAAGCTCGAGCGAACCGCTCAGGTAAGTCCATGTTCCCCGGGCATTGATGAACGATCGGACGCCAAGCCGCGCATATATATTTCCGTTGACCGGCTTTTTGGCTGCTGCAGCGACCGTGTTGGCCAAACTGCGGGAGCCAATGGTGGCAAGCAAGGGAGCTGCGGCCATCCACTTCATGAACGATCGACGATCGCTTCGGCCTGCGATTAGGTTTTGCTCAGGTGACATAGTTTCCTTCTAGTAACAGGCTTTATTTCATATTGAAACAAAGTATAGCCACGATTTTACGTGCCTATGAGATGCTGTCAATACAAAGTCAGACTTTGCTGGAAAGTGATCGATGATATCCCGACTCTTGCGTTCCTCGCTGTTGATGCTCGTAGCTCTTGCGTTCGTGCACATAGTGGCCGCTGCACAGGTTGCGGCTACACCCGCGCCGGTCCCGGACAAACCGTTTGAGCTGCACGCGCTCAAGCCAGAGTTCTGGAAAGTGTTTGATAAGAACGCCAAGCTGGAAACTATGGGCACTGGCTTCGTCTTCACGGAAGGGCCGGTGTGGGACCGAAGCGATTTTCTGTGGGTAAGCGATGAGAAGGGAAATAAGATCGACAAGCTTTATCCGGACGGCCACGTTGAAACGGCAATTTCAGTGATCGATCCAGACGGCAGCACCTATGATCGCCAGCATCGCCTTTGGAGTACGTCGAGCGGTCGGCGCGCGGTCATCGAGCTCTCCGCGGATGGCAAAAGCTTCGAGGTGATCGCGGACCAATATCAAGGCAAGAAGCTTAATACCCCAAACGACATCGTCATGGGACCGGACGGCGCGATGTATTTCACCGATCCTATTATCGATTTGCGGCCCGACCAACAACAGGAGCAGCCACAATCCATATACCGTCTGGGCGCCGATCACTCCCTGACGCTGCTGACGCGGGAGTTGTTAGCACCGAACGGATTGGCGTTTTCGTCCGATGGGAAATATCTGTATGTCGACGACGATAAAACACGAGAAATCCATCGCTATGACTTTCATAAGGACGGGACGATCTCGGGTGGCATGGTCTTCGGCACAATGATCGACCCAGGCAGCCGCGGAAATCCTGACGGCATGAGGGTCGACAAACATGGCCGGCTCTTCGTCTCCGGGCCTAATGGTATCTGGGTGTATAACCGTGCCGGTGAGCATATTGGAACCGTGCAGATGCCGCACAGCATGGCCAACCTTGCGTGGGGCGGACCTGGTTACTCGAAGCTGTACATTACCGCGGGCAAGAGTGTGTATATCCTGCAGACGAAGACGCGTGGGTTTATCCCTTACGAAAGCAAAAAGTAAGCGGGGTCGTGCGGCCTCTACTGCCGACTCAATTGGCCTTTCCTAGGAGGATCCCAGGTCTCAAAAGCGAGACCTGGGGCACCCTTCGCGTTTCCATGGCTAATAGTGGATCAGGGTTTTATTCCGCTGGCGCGGATCCAGAAGCTCTCGGTCCATTTCTGGCCGGCGGGCAACATCTGTAACTCAGCGTATTTGCCGCGGCGGGCTAAGTTCATTCCATCGATGATGGCAGCCAAGGGCTCGATGCAAATGAATTCCTGGGTCAGGTTCGGAGAGGGCGGTAGATAGATGGTGGCGACTTGGTATTTCGGTCCGAATAACGTCTCTACCGTCATGCCACCCGCTTCGATCGAAAAATGGGCTCGGCCGTCGGTGTCGCGTTCAAGGCCGGTAAAGCCGTCGTCCAAATTTTGGCCGCGCAGGGGTAGTGGATTCGGTATATCCAGCGGCCGCATTTCACCGGTCGGCACTTTGGTTTCATCGGCCACGACATGGAGGCGTGCCGAAAGGTGCGCGGTCCACTCGTCGCGTGGAATGCCGGGAATCTGGAGGTAGGGGTGAAAGCCGATGCTCACCGGCATTGCATCTGCGCTTAGATTGGTAATCGTGGTCTTCACTTCGAGAACGCCATCGGCCAGACTGTAGGTGACCTCATATTCCTGGGCGAACGGCCATTGCGCCATCATGTCCGGATACTTCCAGAATTGAAACCGGCTGGTCAGATGCGCGGAGCGGCTGTCGGCCGCAAGCTCGGTTACCTCCCAGAGTGGTGAATTCATGAGAAAGCCGTGACCCGGCATAACGCCCCGGACGTTGCCTAGACTCATATTGAATCCGTAGCGCTTACCGTTGGCCCAGAAGGCTTGCTCGTCTAACAGGTCGGCCCATGGCGCGAGAAATGGGATCCCGCTCATTTTTGGTTTCTTCACGAACTCGGAAAGGTCATCGAAGGGAAAGTACAGGATGTTTTTTCCGTGCACCTTCATCGCGTAGAGAAGATTGCCCACGGACGGCAGCACGGAGACTTCGACTCCGTTCGCCGCATCGGTCAGACGTACGATCGGGACATCGTGATCCGACGTCTTTTCAGCCTTGTAGTTCTGGGCGAAAGAAGACGTCGCGATCAACAACCAGCACAGCGTGAGGGTCTGAGCCGCTGCTTTCATCACCTAACGCTGTGCCGCGCCGCTACGGCCCATAATGGGCCATACGTCCACGATCTTGTCACCCTGGGCGATATAGTAGCGGTCGAAGGCGTTGGTGCTCTGATCCAGGTTGGTGCAGTAAATCTCCAACCGGTCACCTAGCTTCGGTGCGTGGTCCCCGTCCTTCCAGGTGAGGGCACCATATTCGGCTCCCTGAACCCCGACCTCCAGCCAAGGCATCCCCTTCACCTCGTCGGTCTTCTTGGCGAGCGCCTTGGTGCCGTAATCTGTGGTGATGATGTTAGGGTGATGCTGACTATCCACAGTAGTTAAAACGGTCAAGGCAGGTTGCCAATCGGTGTATCTGGACATGTTCCCATCTTGCCCGCCGACGATGAAGTATTCAGTGTCCATGAAGACATAGGTGCCGGCTTCCAGCTCGGTCAATCCAGTGTCGCAATCGATGTTGTAGGTGCCGGTGGAACCGCCGGACATGATGTTTACCGGCAAGCCGGATTTGATCGCCAGGTCTTTGCTCTCGCGCGCGCCCGCGAGTACATCCATGGACTTTTTCTTTCTTGCTTCGAAGCCCTTGGTGTGGGCGGCCCCGCCGGAGTAGGCCATGAAGCCTTCGAATTGCATGTGCTTGGAGGATGATATTTTTTGTGCGAGCTCGACTGCTGGCTTACCGCCTTCCATGCCTTGCCGGTTCATTCCGGCGTACACCGATACTGCGATTCTCAGCTTTGTCTTGTGAGCATCCGCCGCTTCGTCCAGCCAATCGACGACCTGCGCGTCGTCGGTCACGAGCATGAAGGTGGGATCTTTCTTCGAGAGGGCTACGGCGCGCTGGATGTTATTGAAGCCGACGGGCTGCTTGGTCCAGAGAATGCCCTTGATCCCCGATCCGGAGAAAAGCTCCGCTTCGGCGATGGTGGCACAGGTGAGCCCGACCGCTCCGGCGGCTACCTGGTGTTTGGCCACGTCCACGCTCTTGTGAACCTTAACGTGGGGTCTTACATTGATGCCACTGGCCTTGGCCGTCTCTGCCATGTGCTTCACGTTGGCGTTGAACATATCCAGGTCCACGACCATGCACGGAGTGGGCAACATGTCCTTGGTCATGTCGCGAAAATCTTTCCTGGCAATGCGCGCTTCGAGTTCGTTGACGGGATAGGTCGAGGAAGATGTGGCGCGGGCTGGGCTCGGCGCCAGCGACAGAACACTCATGGCTGCTCCCGCGGATAGGAATTCGCGACGTGTTGGCATCTCATTCTCCTACGGTGATATGGATCGGTTTTGCTCGGCATACCGACGGTTTATTTCGGTCTTCCAGAGAAATCATTCACGCAGATTGTTTGCGAGCTTTTTCCAGAACCTGGCGCAGCCGATTGCCTACTATCAGTTCTTCACCTGGCTGCAGTGTCAGGGAGAGGATGCGCAGATGATTTGTGTGGAACGACTTGGGGTTGCCGGACTCAGTGATTCCGGCCCTTGCCAGAACCCCGCTGGGATTGTCGCTGGTCGACACGTCAATCCTCGGTTCGCCCTCACGCAATTGTTGATCGCATTGAGCCACCGTCAAGCCAAACTTTTGTTCGTCCCACGATACCGCAAGTGTGGGAAAACTGTCCTCCTCCTCCGAGGGCGGGGTGGTGATGGTTGCCTGAACTCCCGGTACGGTTTCTACTAATTTCGCGATGCGCTCCATCTGGCGCTGCCAGACTTTGTCGATGGCCGCGATGTCGGCGGTGGACCAGTAATTGATGGCCGCGATAACTCCCATGATTTCTTCCTTGCCGACTTTCATCGGACGGCATATGGAACCCTCCCAAGGATTGGTGTTGTACAGAGCCGCCTCGATCAGATCTTTGCGGCCTAACAACACCCCGGAAACCTGGGGACCACGCATTCCCTTCCCCCCGCTGAAGCAAAAAAGATCGACACCGGTTTTTGCCATGCGCGTGAAATTGGAAAATGGAGGAATAGCCGAAGCCTGGTCCACCATGACGGGAACACCGGCGGGCTTGGTGATCTTAAGGATGCTCTGGACAACCTCGGTTTCCCCCATGGTGGTATAGACCATGGCGGTCTGGGAGGTAAGAGCCGCGGGGAGATCGTTTACCGTAGGGGCGACGATCAGCTTCGCTCCGGCGAGGCGGATGCAGCTGTCCCAGGGAGTACGGCCGCCAAGGATGACGACCTCGCCTTTCATGCCGGTGGTGTCGGGCAACTGGTAGATCTTTTTGGGATCCGATCCGGCGATACAGCCTGCGGTGGCGCAAGCGATCGCACCGGCCGAGCCGGAGGTGACCATGCCGGATTCCGCGCCGGAGAGTTTTGCGAGGTATCGGCCGGCGGCTGCCTGAAGTTCAAACAGGTCGACGAAGTAGTAGGAGGCGGCCTCAGCGGCCGCGCGCACTTCGGGTAGCTCGAGGGAAGCAGTGAGATAGGTCCAGGGTCCTCGACAATTGATCAGCGGTCGAACGCCCAAGCGAGTGTAGATGTTGTCCGAAAAGGATCCCTTTGTCGTGGCGGCCTTGGTCGCCGCAGCAACGGTGGAGGCAAGGCTGCGGGCTCCGATGGTGGCAAACAGCGGGGCGGCCGCCAGGAGTTTGATGAAGGATCGCCGATCATTCGAGTTAGGTTGCGGGTCCCACTCAGACAACGTTATGTACCTTTCTTATGGCTGCTGTAAGTCGGATTCGGGTTACCCAACGGTCGCTTTCGTTCGACTTGCGTGAGGCGAGGGTTTAACTGTGGGCTTCCATCAATGGCGTGGTCTACGTCGGTATTGTTTCTGAAGATACTGGCCGGTAAGGGTCAAACATAGTAAAGAAAATTATCTGCGTCAAGAGAAAATTCTCACGTGCATAATACTTTATGGCTAACTCTAGGGCTGGAGTGGCAACATCGGGAATTTGGCGGGAGACATGGTGGCCCACTCAAGCCAAAAGAGGGCTTGAATGGGGCACCCAGAACGTTGGTCGCTGGTGTAGCGAGCCGGCATCGGGGACCAGATAATGAGGACAAGAGAAGTTCCGATGATCGCGGCTTGCTTTCTTGGTGCGGCCGTGACCTGGGGCCAAGAGCAAGTTACTCCGGCGTCTTTGCTGGCTTCGCAGGATCCCAGAGAGCCAGCCGTGCTGGCTCATTGCAAGAACGCGGCGCTGGCAGCCCCGGATTATGGCGACCCGCCGTTGGGGCTCCGAGACTATAGGGTCATAGAGATTCCCGGCGTCATTGGTGCCAGGCAGAAATGGACGTCTCTTTGGCAACAGATGGGCGACAACGGCGATGGGATTGTGGGGTCACCCGACGGCGGCCTTCTGATTGCGCAGAACGATAGCAGCGATGTTTTGAAACTCGATCAACAGGGCCATACTTCGGTCGCTTACACGGATACGAATACGGGAGGCTCTCTCTCGATGAACTCGAGGGGCGAGTTATTTATTGTAGAGAGGGGCTTCCACCCATCGATTTCGGAGCTTGCGCCAAGACGCAAAATCCTGGCGGACCACTTCCAGGGCGATCCCCTGGATTGCAGCGGTGTGGTGCTTAACGATTTGATGGCGGATAGCAAGGGCGGCGCGTATTTCACCATGGGTGGCGTGTTTTATGCCAGCCCGAGGGGCCAAATCACCAGGTTTGACGGCAAGAATCTCAAGGGTCCAAACGGAATCATCCTGAGTGCCGATGAAAAGATACTCTATGTGAGCAATGGGATTACGCTCGTAGCCTTCGATGTCCAGCCCGATGGGTCGCTTACCAACCAGAGGAATTTTGCCAAACTCGAAGCTGGGGGTTTTGGCGACGGGAGCACGATCGATGCGCAAGGACGGATCTACGTGACAACCGCTCCTGGCGTCCAGGTCATCGCTCCGGATGGTAAGTACCTGGGACTGATCCCTACTCCTCGACCGGTTATCAGCGTCGCTTTCTCCGGCCCGGATAAAAAAACGCTCTACGTCTTAGCCCAGGGCGCCAAAGATGCTCAGGGAAAAGAGGTCGACAACGCCGCGCAAGTATATTCCATCCCGATGATCGCGCAAGGCTTTAACAAGAGGGCGAAGTGAGCGGTTCTATGCGCGTGAATAGGGTTCCAGAAACTGCTTCATGGCTTCGCGGATAACTCTTTGTTGCGCTGCGTCTGGGGTGACGCCGTCGGGGCCGAAGACGCGGCCGGCATCCCGAACCACAGTGGTGTCTTTGAAAATTCCGCGCGCAGTCAAGAGGTACTGCGTCGCTCCGGTGATGGTTTGAAACGCCTGCACCCTGCCGAACATGTCAAAGGCTTCTTTCTGCTTGCCTTCATTCCACAGTTCGAAGACAGTCTGAAGGAGGTCGGCGTAAGTGATGATGGGCACATAACCGTCGAAGCCTGCCCGGAGTTCATCGAGCATTTGGATGCAGTTGTGCGCAGCCATGACCACGAACTTGCCGCCAAGCCGCTTTCTGAATTCCGGAATGCGGGGCAGTGGGCTACCCGTGGTTTCGTCTTTGACTCCTTTGAGCGTTGGAACCTGCTCATAGAGTTCTACGATGAACTCGACGCTCATATCACCGTAGCTTTGTATCATCAGCGGCAGATCGGTGGCCGCGCCTAAGGTCTTGTAGTAGTCCAAAACGGCTTGATCGCTCACCTTTTCGGCGGTCTTGTCGGCAAGAGCACCGGGGGGCAAGGAAATCAGTCCATCTGCGCCGCACTTCGCAGCGTGTTGGGCATAGCGAACGGCGGCGTTCACGTCGCCCCCTGTGGCCTGAACGCCAATGATTACGGCGGCGAGTCCACCCTTGGCCGCAGCCATGATGGACTCGGCTCCGTCCATTCGCTCTTTCTCGGTAAGGTGGAACCATCCGCTGGAATTCAGCGGCCACATGAGGCCCGGCACACGATTCAGGTTGCAGAATTTGACCTGTGCAGCGAGGCAATCGAGGTCGAGTTTGTTGTCCGGAGTGAACGGCGTCTGGGCAACCGGAAACAAGCCTCGCCATGGTTTGGAGCCGGGCTTCAACACACCCGAAGCCATGGCTTTTCCGGAAGCCATCATAGAGACAGCGCCGAGCGCGGTGGCACCGGCGGTTTGCATAAATTCGCGCCGATTCCACTGATTTCGAAGATTGCGGTGTTTCATGCCAGTGCCTGTTTACGCGCCTTCTCGAGCTCCTGGCGTATGCGATTGCCAACGATGAGATCCTGACCCGGCTGCATCGTCACGGAGAAAATTTGCAGTTGGTTGGGGCCGGTTATGTCTGAATCATAGATCTTGCTTTCTTCCTCTCTCGCCAGGACCCCGCTGAAATTGAATCCTGTCCACACGTCGATCCGAGGATTTCCTTCGCGCAGTAGCTTGCCGCATTGGTTAGCAGTCAAGCCGAATTTCTTTTCGTCCCAGGCGATGGTCAGGGTGGGATAACTGTTACCCTTCTCCGACGGAGGGGTCAAGATTTCTGTTTGGACTCCCGGTACGGTTGACACCAGCTTGGCAATACGCTCCATCTGCCGTTGCCAGGTCCCCTCGATGATCGCAGCTTGTGGCTTAGACCAGTAATCGAGGGCGGCGAGGACGCCCATGATCTCTTCCTTGCCTACTTTCATTGGCCGGCAGATGGCGCCTTCCCAAGGACTGCAGTTGTAGCGGGCGGCGTCGATCAGGTCCTTGCGGCCTAGCAAGATTCCGGAAACCTGCGGTCCACGCAGGCCCTTTCCACCGCTGATACAAAAAAGGTCGACGCCGGTTTTTGCCAGAGTAGCGAGGTTCGAATACGGGGGAATGTGCCCGGCCTGGTCCAGAAACACCGGAACGCCGGCGCCCCTGGCGATTTTGAGGATCGCCTGGAGACGTTCGTCGCCCCAAGTGGTGTATACCATTGCGGTCTGCGAGGTGAGCGCAGCGGGGAGATCATTGACCGTAGGCGCGACGACGAGTTTGGCTCCGGTGACCCGTATGCAGCTATCCCAGGGTGTACGTGGGCCAAGAAAGGCGACCTCTCCTTTCATGCCGGTTGTGTCAGGCAGTTGATAGATTTTCTTGGGATCCGAACCGGCGATGCAGGCTGCAGTTCCCGCGGAGATCGCACCTGCCGAGCCGGAGGTGACCATGCCGGATTCGGCGCCGGAGAGTTCGGCGAGGCGACGTCCGGCGGCAGCCTGCAGCTCAAACAGGTCGACGAAATAATAGGAGGCCGCTTCGCAAGCCGCGCGTACCTCGGGTAGCTCGAGCGATGCAGTCAGGTAGGTCCATGTCCCGACGCAGTTAATCACCGGCCGAACGCCGAGGCGAGTGTAGATGTTATTGGAGAAGGAGTGATTGAGGCCAGTTGGGTTAGCGGTGGCGGCTACGGCAGAGGCAAGGCTGCGCGCGCCCAGGGAAGCAAACAGGGGTGCTGCGGCCAGCAGTTTTAGGAAGGATCGCCGATCGTTCAGGTTCGTTGTTAGCTCTCGCTCAGAATGCATATTGTTTGATTCCCTCGGGGAGCAATCACCACGTCGACCTTGCCATCATCATCGGCTCATTTAGCCTAGGGACGGCCGAAAATAGGCCTCGGGCGCAAACCTCGAGAACCTTCAGCCGTCCCTTCGGGACTCATCAAGTCTTCATGTTGTACCCAGGACTGCGTCCTGGGCTAAGGTCAGCCGTCCCCGTTCGACAAGCTCAGGGCAGGCTCTACGGGACTAAATACATAGAGATCTGGTTGTCCCGCAGACTCTGACGGCTGTACCCTTCTCCAACCAAACTTCTTGCTCAGCCTGCTAGAAGACTATTTTTAAGGCAACTTGCATGATGCGCGGGTCTCTTGCCGATGTGACATAACCGAAGCCACCCTGGCCGGTATTGTTGATGCTGCCTGCCGGATTGTTGAATTGCGCGTGATTGAATACGTTGAACGCTTCTGCGCGGAACTGCAACTGGGAGTTCTCGGTGATATGCGTGTCCTTCAACAGGGACAAATTGTAGTTGTCGATACCGGGGCCGGAGAAGAATCGGCGCGAAATATCTCCCACCTGGCCTATTGGATTGGGCACGAAATAGTTCGGATTGAAGTAGGGTTGCCCTGATCTGGGATTGCGGTTGACGTACAAATGGCTTCCGTCATTGGCGGCGCTTGGCGTATCGAAAGGAAAGCTGAAATCACCCACGAGATCGCGATCATCTGATTCCGAGAGTCGAATCGGCTCACCAGTTGCCAATGTGGTAAGACCCGCCAGGGCCCATCCGCCGGTAAGCCGGCTTGCGACATTACCCTTCCCGAAGTAGTTATTGAAGGGTAGTTGCACGGTATAGCTTGCCGCAAAATTGTGCCGCAGATCGAAGATCGACAAGCCGTAGCTCGCAGCCGGGTTGAAGCAATTGGTTGCGTCAAATACGTCCGAGCCATTATCCATAGCTTTCGAATAGGTATAAGAAAGCAGGAAGTTGCCCCACTTCCCCGCGCTCTTGAGACTGGCCTGTAACGAGTTATACGAGGAGTGCGCTGCCGATTTGTACCAGGGGTTCGAGCCGATGCCATCCAATCCAAGAGCACGCGTAGTGGTGATTGCCTGCCCGGTCGCCGTTGTATAGTCAACCTGTTCGCCGAAGGGGCCGCAAGTCGCCGAACCGGGGGCGACGTTGGCAGAATTGCTTAATAAGAGACACAGAGCCGGGCTTCCAGGGTTTGCTTCGACCCCGGTAAGAAGGTGAGTTCCCACGGTGCCCACGTAGCTGAGGCTCATCACTGTGGAGTTGCCGAATTCCCGCTGAATAGAAAGTTCGAACTGCTGTGAATACGGCGTGACGTTATGTATGTAGTAGAACTCGGAGCCCGAGATGGGTTCGACTTGCGCCCAGGGAAAATCGGTAAAGGGGTGCGAAGGGGACACATTCTTGGGAGGATAGTTGAAGGGGAACTTGATTCCTTCGAAACGTCCAGTCGGCCGATCGATGTAGGGCGAAGCGAGCAGAGGGGGAACGGGGCTGACCCAGTTCGAGCCATAGGGGGCGTCGCCGGATTCGTAGAAGGAAGTAGCATCCTCAATGCCTTGATAGAAGATGCCATAGCCAGTACGTATGCTTGTCTTTCCGGGGGCGCCTAGGAGCTTACCTAGAAAGCCGCCGTCCACATTGGGTGCGTAAGCGATCCCGATTCTCGGAGCAAAGTTTTTGTAGCTGATAGGCGCCAGTGTCCTGGGGATCCCGGGATCGAGGGGCACAACCAGTCCGAGAGGAGCGCCCGGGAAGGACAACGATTGTTCACCCGGGACCAGCGCTTCCAATTTATTGGTTGCATCGTACCAGGGAGTGCTCACCTCCCAACGCAAGCCATAGTTGATGGTTAACGTTGGCCGGGCACGCCAGCTATCCTGCAAATAAACTCCATAATAGATATCTCGTGTATCAAGAATCTGGAAGCTTTGTTGACTGAATGAGGCGGGGGCGCCGATGAGATAATCGGCAAAATCAAGGCCGGTTTCGGATCCATTAAAGCTAAAAGCTCCATTTGGAGTGGAAGGGTGACGTTGGATGATCTGGTCGTAGTGGAAGTCGGCGCCTGCCTGCAAGCTGTGGGTTCCTATGATTTTGGTCCAATTGTCGATCACCTGCATCGTGTTGTTGACCTGGGTCGTAATACTGGTGGAAGAGCCAAAACTGTAGTTATTAAATCCAAACTGGGGAACAGCGGTGTCTGCAGTAAACACATTCCCCAAGCCACCGGTGCTGTTCCAGGGCGTGTTGAAACCCAGGGAGGCGAGGGTGACGCCCTTGCCTCCTATGATCGTCCCCTCATTGGCATCGTCGCGCATGTAAACGAGACGAATATCATTGACGGTGTTGCTGCTGAAGGATGTGGTAAGCCCCAGGTCGCCCATCAGGGTATCGCCAATGTTCCCCTGGGAAAAACCCGGAATGTTCACGCCGGTATAGGGATTGACTCCGTTGAACTTATCCTGGAAGAAGTAGGCAAACGCCTGCCCGATGCGAGTGTTTAGATCCCCACGAATTCCATATTTGTTATCAGTCAAGGTCGAGGGAAAAGCGGATGTCTGGTAATGACTCCCATCCGCTGAGTTGGGCGCGGGGATGTATTTTAAAGTGTTGGCTGCGACCGGTGACCACACAGCTTGCGGAATGATTGCGTTGGGAAATACGCATTGGGCTGAGTTGGCGCACCCCGGCGTGTAGTAGGCCTCGCCGCTGGTTACCGGATACCCGAGTTCCGAGGAAAGGACACTTGCAAAGTACGCGCCGTTGACTCCAGTGCCGCCATTTGCCGGGTCGGCTGAGATGAGCGCCGCCTGCTGATCACTCAGGCTCCCTGTGCGATCGGAGGCGGTAGGCACGGGGAAGAATTGCGTTTGCCCGATGGTCTGTCTGGTTCCCTGGTAGTCGGCAAAGAAGAACATTTTGTTCCTCTTGATAGGACCGCCCACGGTTCCACCAAACTGGTTTTGAATATAAACGCCGCGGGTTGGGGAATAGTAGTTCCTGGCATCCAGGTCGGTGTTGCGCAGAAATTCGAAGACGTCGCCGTGAAAGCTGTTGGTTCCGGACTTGGTGACGACATTGATTTGACCGCCGCTGTAGTTGCCATATTCTGCGTTGAAGTTATTCGTGATGATGCGAAATTCAGCGATCGAGTCGAGGTTGGGAATCAGCGCGGCGCCGTTGTGCACGCCTTCCTGAGAATCTCCTCCATTGACCATGAATCCATTTGCACCGGTTCTACCGCCGTTAACGGACTGAGTTCCATCGGTAAGATCGCCCGAAACGCCAGTCTCTGACAAACCGGCACCCTTGGTCAGTCCGGTGCTCTGGTAGGGTGAGACGCCTGGCTGAAGGGCTAATAGGTCGATGAAGGAACGGCCGTTGAGCGGCATAGTTGCAATCTGCTCCCCTCCGATTACCTCTCCCATTTGGGTATTCTCTGTTTCCACTTGCAGCGCGTTGCTTTGGACGGTGACGACGTTATTGACTGCGCCGACCTGTAAAGGGATATCGATGCGGATTGCTGAATTGGCATCGATTTTTACGCCCTGCTCCAGAAAGTCACGGAAGCCGGTTTGACTGGCGCTGACGTCATACTTGTCGACATCGAGAGCGGGAAAGCTGTAAAAGCCCTTAGAATCCGTGACCGTTGTGCGCTTCACGCTGGTCGACTGGCTGGTGACAGTGACGGTAACCCCGGGAACCACCGCGCCACTTGAGTCGGTGATGACGCCCGAGATCGACCCGGTGATGGCGGCCCAGGTAACAACGGCCGTCAGCGGGAAAAACACCATCGCGATGACCATTAGAGTGCATCGTCTCAGTCGATCCATTTGCAGCGACCCCCTCAAAATGAGTTGTTAGGAATGCGAGCGTGGCCCGGTGTAAACCAAAAACAGCCGCTGTACCAACGCGCCCAAGGGGTAGAGCCCTGACCGGGCGGTACCGTAAAAGCGCTGCCGGCGATTGACGAACAGGGTCAGTCGCGAGGTTCGGGGATGACTCACCCGAGAAAAATGCGGTTACTGGTAATGCGGGGCGCCCAAAGACTCTCTTACTGCCAATAAGCAAGGTCGACTGTTGCCGCTAAGAGAATTCGACACCTTTGGCATCGCGACTTCCCGATGTCGAATCGTTTCGATGTTTGAAACCGCTCGTTTTCTTGTCGTAAACCGGCCCGATGAATCTTTGCTGGGAGCAACTTCCAGGACCAGCCATGGTGTGGCCCAAAACTAATAAAGAATAATATTCATGTCAAGAGAAAATTCTCCGAAGGCAAAAGATGCCTATTCGGAAGCAACCAGCTGTAATTGAAAACAGTTGGGGCACTCACGATGGCGAAAGCTTTTTTTTCTTGCTCATTGTGAAAATTTGCTTTAGTTTCGAGCGAACACGCTGGAAGCGTTCTTCACGCCGAGGGCATTCCCTTCGTTTCTGGGGTTCAGTGCGGTCCGGCCGTTTTCCCTCGAGAGTTCAGTCCAAGGGGGTAGCGAGGCGGGGATGGGCGGCGCGGGTCGAAGTATTTTCGGTAAACGTAGGAGCGCTGCCATGGAGAGACAGGGTCACGATCCATTTGATCGACGGGCCTTTCTTAAAACCGCCGGCGTGCTCACGCTTGCTCTTGGTGCTTCTGCTCTACTACCTTCCGAGGAAGCCGAGGCGGCGGGTAAGCTCAACCCTGGCGCCAAACCGTGGCGGGGTTTGTTTCCGATCGCGCAGACGCCCTTCACTCCGGACGATAAACTCGACCTTGATTGCCTGGTTGCTGAGGTCGGATTCTGCAACCGCAGCGGTATACCGGGGCTTCTTTGGCCGCAGGGCTCCAGCGGATGGACGACGCTTTCGGAGAAGGAGCGAATGGACGGGGCCGAGGCTATGCTGGCCGCCGGCAAGGGTGGAAAGACCGCGTTGATCATTGGTGTTCAACCCTTGGACGGCGATGTGAATACTGCCATTCGCTATGCCAAGCACGCTGCCAAACATGCCGCAGATGGACTCGTCTCTCTGCCTCCCGGCATCGACAATGGCCAGCCTGAAAAGAAGCTTACGGCTCAGGATCACCTGGACTATTACAAGGCCGTAGGCGCTGCGACAGACCTTCCCATCATGGTGCAGAGCCACGGTGATATGAGTGTCGATCTGATCGTAGCGCTGTATGAGCAGGTTCCCACATTGAAGGGACTGAAAGATGAGACCGGCAATCCCCTGACCCGCCTGCCGGAATTCAAGAGAAGAACTGATAACAAGTTCGTGGTGATGGATGCAGACGGCGCAATCCAAATGCTGGATGGGATGCGACTGGGTTTTGACGGTTACGTGCCGAAAGCCGGCCTGGCTGATCTTTCTCAAATGGTGTTCGATTTTTGGTATGCAGGCAAGCACAAAGAAGCGTTTGACTTGTTCGGCAGGATACAGGCTTTCCAAACCATTACGGGCGCGATGCAGTACATTTTGACGGCACGCGGGGTCTTTAAGGAGACCACCACGATTCGCGATGCGCGTCGCATTTTCGGCGCCAACGGCGTGACACCGGATGAGGCTCAAAGAAAAGTTATCCGCGAACAGCTGACACAATTTCTGGGACCCTATTTGCGGGCATAGTTCTGTGTCAAACTGCCGGGTATGCAATACGCCGGCTTCGTTCTTCCGGGCCTTGCCAACTTTCATTGTTCAGTTCTCTGTGTTTGCGACGCGCCTCTGGTGATCGCCAGTTCTCTGGGGCACGATACCAGGGTGGTACCAGTCGCTCTAATTTTAGAGGGAGTCTTCGCAGCAGATGAGACATCGCCAGCTTGCACGCAGGTTAGCTGCTTCAGGTTTGTTCCTGCTCGCTGGAACGCCGTTGATGGGACAGGGTCAGTCCGTGGACCAAGGCGCTCAGCAGTTTCAGGCGAATTGTGCTGGATGCCACGGTGCGGACGGCAAGGGCGGGGATAAGGGTCCATCGATTGCGACGCTGCCAGGCATCGTCGCGCTCTCTGAAGTTGAGCTGATCAAGATCGTGCGTGATGGCACCCCCGCGGGTATGCCATCGTTCGAGGGGCTAGGCGATGCAAAGATCACCGCAGTGGTGCGCTATCTGCGAATGCTGCAAGGCAAGACTGCCGTCTCAAACAGTGATGAGCTAACGGGAGATAGCGTCGCTGGGCAAGTTCTCTATTTCGGCAAGGGACAATGTTCGAACTGTCATATGGTGAACATGGCGGGCGTCGGCCAGGGCGGGTTTATGGCTTCGGACCTGACAAGCTACGGTGCGAACCATACGGCAAAAGCAATCAAGCAGGCAATCGTGCAACCCGATACGCCTTTGGACCCAGCTTCGCGTGTGGTCGAGGTGCAGACAAGGGCCGGGCAGAAACTTATGGGAGTGGTGCGCTCCGAGGACAACTTCAACCTGGCGTTACAAACCGAGGACGGCCGCTATCACTTTCTGACGCGGAGCGGCGTGGCGGAGGTGAAGTACAACAACTATTCGCTGATGCCGCGCGACTACGGCACCCGGATGACGAGCAAGGAGCTGGATGACCTGGTTAGTTTTCTGATGGTTACGAGTAGGAACGCCCCGATGGAATCCCCACCTACGCAACGGAAGAGGCACGGCGATAGAGCAGTTACCAGCAACAAATGAGAGCGACGCATGGGTGGCAGCCAGGAGGAGAATGACGCGATTGGCCAAGATTGGGTTCGGGCTTGCGGCAGCGAGCTTGCTGCTACTGGCGATGAAGAAGGACCAAGCGCCGGGATGGGTGGTGGAGGCCGCGGCGGAGCCGAGTGCGAAGACCAGCGCCGCGTCGTCCACTGGCGTTATCGGCTTTATCGACGTGCAGCAGAGCGACCTGGAGCAGACGACCATCGAGGATAACTGGGTCTCTTACAACGGCGATTACACGGGACGCCGTTACAGCAGCATGACGCAGATCACGCCGGCGAACGTAGGCCGCATGGTGCCGAAGTGGGTCTTCCATACCGGAGAAATTGGCCCGCTCGAAGTGACTCCCGTTGTGATCGCGGGCGTGATGTTCATTACCAGCGCCAACGGCGCGTACGCGCTGGACGCGCAGACGGGGATGGAGCTGTGGCATCACGCAAGGGCCATCACGCAAGGGCTCATCGACGATGCTTCCAGCCATCACAATCGAGGTATCGCCATCCTGGGCACGAGAGTCTATATGGAGACCGATAACGCGCACTTGCTGTGCCTGGATGCGCGTTCGGGCAATTTGATCTGGGACGTTCCGTATGCCAGGGGCAACAAGAACTACGGAGCAACCAGTGCGCCACTGATCGTAAAGAACAAGGTGTTGGTGGGTACTTCAGGCGGCGACGATGGCGTGCGCGGTTTCCTGGCGGCATTTGATGCACAGACGGGCCGTGAGGTGTGGCGTTTCTGGACCATTCCCGGGCCGGGGGAGAAGGGCAACGACAGTTGGCCCGGGGATATGTACCTTCATGGCGGTGGAACCACATGGATGCCGGGGACCTTCGATCCGAAATTGAATACTCTTTATTGGGGCACGGGTAATCCTTCGCCGGACTATGACGGCAGCGTGCGGCCGGGTGACGACCTATACACGAGTTCCCTGCTGGCATTGGACCCTGAAACGGGGAAGCTAAAATGGTATTTCCAATACAGCCCCCACAATTTGTACGACTATGACGGACTGCAGACTCCGGTGCTGGTGAACGCGACCTTCAAGGGGCAGCCGCGTAAGCTGATTGTGACGGCAAGCCGGAACGGCTTTCTCTACATACTCGACAGGACGGACGGAAAGTATCTCTACTCGAGAAAGTTTATTGCGGCTGAAAACTGGGCCAGGGGCATTGACGATCATGGGCGGCCCATATCCAACAACCTGATTCCCGATGAGAAGGGGGTTTTTGTTTGTCCCAGTGTCAGCGGGGGAACGAACTGGTACGCACCCAGTTATAGCGAGGCGACCGGTATGTTCTATTTTCGATCGATGGAAGCCTGCAGCATTTTTACTTCGAAAACCGAGCCTTTTCAGGAAGGCCTGGAGTATTACTCGACCGGAACGCGCACGCCGGCGGGGGAAGTTACCAAGGGATACATCAACGCCTTCGACCTTGGTAAGCTCGATTTCGCTTGGCGCAGTCCTCTTATCGGGGGTACTTTTGCCTGGGCGGGTGTGATGTCGACCGCGACGGGCCTGGTTGCGTTTGGAGACGATGCACACAATTTTGTCGTTCTCAATGGGCGCACTGGTGTACCTCTCTATCACTTCAATATTGGGCAAATACCTCGCGCATCACCCATGAGTTATGCCGTGGGTGGAAAACAGTACTTTGCCTTGGCGGCTGGGGATGATGTGTTTGCGTTCGGATTGCCTTAGAACGATGGTTGTTGCCCACTCAAGCCAAAAGAAGGCTTGAATAGGCACCCAGGACATCGGTTTGGCGTGGATCCCACATCTCGGGGTTTGGGAGCTTGGCGGGAAGTATCGTGTCCCAAACATTGGTCGCTATTGCTTGATGGCTATGCAGGAGATTTCGATGTTCCCGTTGCGGATGTGGCCTACTTCGACAGTCACTCGCGTCGGCTTGGGATCTGGCATCAGTTTTTTGTAGACCTCGTTCATCTTGTCGATGTCGTTGATGTCGGACAGGTAGACGTTCACGCTGACGATGTCTGTCATCTTGAAGCCCGCTTCTTCTACCACCTTTTGGACGGCGCCCAGAGTGAGCGTTGTCTGTGCGGCAATGTCGAGGTCTGCCAGCTTACCGGTAGCAGGAGTTCCCTTGAGGCCTGCGACAAAAAGCATGTTGCCGACAACGCGCCCCTGGCTCAACACCGATCCGGGCTTAAAGCCGATGGTCTTGTTCTGGGCAGAAGCGCTGCACGATGCGGCGATGACAAGAAGCGCGACTGGCAGGACGATCCGTTTCAGGATTCGCAAAAATTCGTTTTTCATGGCTCAGTCTCTTTGGGATCACAGGGTGGTGGTTCGTTGCCTCGCGCCGCTGGGGGTTGCGCTGGTGGCGCGGACGGGGCCGCAGGAATCCCTCTTGATGAATTCGGTCGGAACCGTCAGGCGCTGCGGCCCCTGATCAGGTTTGGTAATACGATTAAGAACGGTTTCGACGAGCTGCTTCCCGATAAGCTCAGGAAATTCGCGGACGGAACTCAAAGCTGGATATAGCCAGGTGCCAATGGTATCGCCGCAGCCGGCCACGCTCACATCTTTGGGGATACTTAGCCCTCTGTCTCGCAGCGCGTTATAAACACCATAGGCGGTGGTATCGTTGCCGGCCAGAATTGCGGTGACGGATTGATCCCGCGCCAGGAGCGACTTAGTGCCGAGGTATCCACATTCTGTAGAATCTTCAGAGTCGATGCTGCTCTCCCGCGTTACCAGACCACTCTCGCGCATGGCACGCTGATATCCCTCGAAGCAGCGCGCAAACCACGGCAGGCGGGTATTGCCAACGAAGCAGATATTGCGGTGCCCCAAACCGATCAGATATCGAGTCGCGTCGTGGCCGCCCTGGATATCATCGCCGAGGACCACGTCGTTGTTCACCAGATCTTGTTGTTGGCCGATCACGTTATTGCCGAAGACCGCAAAAGCCATGCCTTTCTGGTGCAGCAACTCGATAAGATTCGTCGAGTTCGTGCCCGCCAAAACGACTGCTCTGGTCACGTCGTGACGTTGCACTACCTTTGGCAAGTGAAGTTCTGTCGAGGGAGCAAGGAGTGAATAGTTGAAAGAGAGAAACACCATTTCCCACCCGTGGGCGGAGGCGCACTGCTCTGCACCGATGAGAATTCTCGAGTGAAATACGTGGAGCATTGCGCGATTGCTGAGAAGAAAGGCCAGGCTTTTGGTCTTGTTCTGCTGAGAGGGATCGATCCCTAACTTCCTTGCTTCCTCAAAAACAACCCGTTGTATATGGGGAGCAACCCGGCTGTTTCCGCTTAGAACGCGGGAAGCCGTCGCGATGCTTACATTTGCGGCGGATGCAATTTCCCGGAGCCCTACCTTGCGCTTCTTGGGGTTTATATCATTCATGTAGTTATAAAATCCTAACCTCGGAACACAGTATGGCGCGGGTCACGAACAACGTGAAGCCTTGTCCGCCCGGGAAAATAGGAAAATTTCACGTGTGGCAAGAAAATAGTGTTGCACGCCAGCACTCACTCCCAGCCTGGGCTGGCAAAATCATGGGGCACTGCCAGACATCTTCACATCCATACTATGAGAATTTTCTCTTGACATGAATATTTTTCTTAATTTATTTTGGGCCACGTTGAAGCGAAGCCTGGAAAATGCAGCTGCTCCCAACCGTCTTCCATCAGCAGGAAACCCACGCCTCATGCCGCGCACCAGGACTCTAGCCAAGTTACCTGGAGTTAGCGTTGCACGGAGAGCCTTAGGAATAGTTAATTCCCTGCTTGTCGATCATCCCTTCATGAAACTCCTAGCCGCAACTCCCACGGGCGAGCCTCTCGGCATCGGCCGGCCCACTACGAACCAATTGCGTATTCTCCCCATCACCATGCAGCCTGGCGAGGAACTCATCGTAGGCAATCGCTTGCGCCAGGTACTTGACAAGGCTGGCAAACAATCTGCGTGAGGAGGTTCTTTGTTTCTCGTAAAAATTGCTCCGTAGTAGGCTGAGGCGGGCGAGTTACCGATCATAGCCTTCAGGTACTTCGACATCACGCATAGAAGCATGAGGCGCGAGTTGTCGACGACTCCCTGAGAGATCTCTGCTATGTTTCTAACGATCCGTCTGCTGGCTACAAGGGAGAATCGATTTGAGTCGAAGAGGTGCGCGTAAGCGCAGGGCGCCGATGGTCGCCGAAGAAGCATCCCGGCCAACCAGCTTGCGACGCATCCATTCGCGGGAATTGTACCTGCTTCTCCGTGCAAACAGCCCGTGCTCGAGGGCAGATCTCGTCCGATTGTCGGGCTTAAGCGGCCCTACTGTATCCAGAACCATTGAAGACCTTGAGCAAAGGGAGCTGGTTGTTTCCGTGGGATTCGGAAAATCCGGCGGCGGGCGGCCACCCGATCAATTGTCTTTGAACCAAGGTTATTTGTATGTGGCAGGACTCGAAATCAAGGATTCGGGGATCAGGGTTGCCTTGGCCGACATGGAGGGAAACCGGATCGCGCAGTGTAGTTCGCGTTTACCTTCAAAGAAAAATCCCGAAACAGTTGTTCAGAGACTTGTGATGAGCGTTGAAAGATTGTTGAAGCGGCACTCGATTGCGAAAAGGAGGCTATATGCGATTTGCGCCTCTTCTCCCGGAATCACTGACCACCGCACCGGTAATCTCATCTTCGCGCCATTCCTCCAAGACTGGGGCGATATCCCGTTGAAAAAACTACTGGAAAGCGCGTTTGCAGTACCTGTGATCATAGAAAACGAATCGAATTTGCATGCATTAGGGGAACGCGCGTACGGCGCTGCCAAGGGCGAAGACCATTTTGTGTTTCTGGAAGTCGGAAACGGTGTAGGCGCCGGGATTTTCATCAATGGGATGCTATACAGAGGAGCGACCGGTAGCGCAGGCGAAATTGGATATATGCAGGTGCCGGGCGCTCCACGTGGCCCGTTCTCTACCCAGGTACCGGGCCCGCTGGAAAAGGTGGCGGGGGGAAAAGGCATGGAGGAAACCTGGCGCGGAATGTCGAAAAACAACCCTGCGACGGCGGCCGAGGTTCTGTCCTTAGCAGAGTCTGGAGATGTATTGGCTATCCAGGTTGTGGAGACTGCTGCGAAGGCTCTTTCTGATGTAATCGCAAATATTTCTGTTCTTCTTGATCCTACCCTGATTGTTTTGGGCGGCCCATTCGGTTGTTCGCAGCCGCTTTTTGACGCGGTATTACGTCAACTCCAGTTGCAGAAACATGACTCGGACCGGATTCGAGTACGCCCCAGCCTTTGTGGTCATGATGCTGCACTTCTGGGCGCCCTGAAAACCGCTCTTGGGGTAGCTGAAAACCGATTGCTCAACTTCAATTAAGCCGTCCATGCCTCATTGACGGACCCGCTCACCTCAGTCCCAATGGAATTCGGGCTCCGCTTTGGTTTTGGATATAGACTTGAGAATTCTGTTTGATTGACAGCCTTTTAAAGGCATGTAAGATGGGTGGCAGATACTTCCTTTCTGCCTGAAACAAAGAATTGACAGCGGGCATCTTCAAGGTATGGGAAAGACGAACTGTTCCGCAGAGTTGCATTTTCCCACGTGCGTGTGACGAGTCGAGACCCAAGCCTTGCCACGATCGTTCTACTTGCTATGGAGACCCTCAATAGCAAACTGAGTTTCATACTTCTCCTGGTTGGAAAGGAACATTGTGTTATCTGAGCATGAACTTCAAAATAGCCTGAGCGGCCGGCGATCTTTCCTTAAATTGCTGGCCGCAGCCCCACTGTTTGCGACGATCGGAAAGCGCAGTCTCGCCGCAGCGGTGAAGTCCGCCGGCAAGAGCCGATTCTCCGATAATGTTTACACGCGAATAGGGCTTCGCCCTTTGATCAACGCGCGGGGCACGTGGACGTATCTGTGCGGAACGCTGGAACTACCGGAGGTGCGGTTAGCTGCGGAAGATGCGTCTCATTATTTTGTCGACATGTTTGAGCTGCAGGCAGCGGCCGGGCGCCATCTCGCGAAGCTTTCCGGTGCCGAATCTGGAATGGTGGCGTCTGGCTCGGCCGGTGCGATGGCTTCGGCGACTGCCGGCTGCATCGCGGGAACCGATCCCAAAAATGTCTGGCAATTGCCCGACACAACCGGTTTGAAGAGTGAAGTGATCATGATGGGAGGGCGGAGCGCATTCGATAGCGCCATCCGGCTTGCCGGCGGCAAATTGATCGTCGCCAAGACAGTGGCCGATTTGCAGCCGGCCATGACTTCGCAAACCGCCATGGTCTACACCACCTGGAGGGACGACCGGATCGAGAGCATCCTCAAGATCACCAAGCCCGCCGGGGTTCCCGTGTTGCTGGACGACGCGGGTGGAATTCCCCCATTCGAAAACTTCACGCGCTACGCAAAGATCGGCGTCGATCTGTTTTGTTTCAGCGGCGGAAAAGGTTTGTCTGGCCCGCAATGCTCCGGGGTGCTGCTCGGCCGTAAGGATCTGATCGATGCGGCGCTGGCCAATAGCAGCCCTTGGGAAGGCGCCGTATGCAGGCCGATGAAAGTCGGCAAGGAAGAGATTATGGGGATCCTTGCGGCGGTTGACTATTGGTCGCATGCCGATCTGGGGGCGCTGAACAAAGAATGGCAGGGCCGGGTTGAGCGCATCCGGAAACTGGTCGAAACGGTGCCGGGAGTTACGACGGATATCAGCATTCCCCAAGACGAAAACAGTTATCCGACCCTGACGGTAACCTGGGACGAAAACAAGTTTGGCTTAACGGTTACGCAGTGTGACCAGTTGCTGCGGGACGGCGAACCCCGGATCGAAGTGTTGACGAACAGCAATCCCAGCGGGGTCCTGGGACGGATTAAAAACACTGACCCCAATCGACGGCGGCGTCCGAATCATTTACAAATTATTTCGATGACCATGCAACCGGGGGAAGATCTCATAGTCGGCAACCGCCTGCGCCAGATTCTCGATAAAGCACGCAAACAATCTGTGTGAGGTTGGGTCTGCGAACCATGAAAATGCAATGGAAGCGACGGACCAGTCCCTCGGTTACCTGGAGGTTCTTGCCCGATGGATCTCGAAGGCTGGTTTGTTTGCGAGTCTGAGAAGGTCTCGAAGAGGAAAAATGAGCTACTTGCTGAGGCGTTGCCAGGTCTTTGCTTTTTGTGTATTGCTGGGTGCATGCTGCGCGCAGGTCTTTGCGCAGGCGGGCGGTGCACTCAAGCTCATCAAGATGGATGGCAAAGATCCTGGTCCGGCGTCGACAGCCGGCGTTCTTGCTAACCAAACGCTCTACGTGGCCGGGCAAAATGGCCGGTCTGCCGACGGCAGTCTTCCCAAAGATTTTGAACAAGAAGCCGGCCAGTCATTGAGCCATCTGCAGGGTGTGCTCCGCGCCGCGGGAATGGATTTTGGCAATGTCGTCTGGATGAACATCTATGTGACCAACGCGCAGGATGTAGCTGCGATGAACGATGTCTATTGGAAAACGATCGTTCAGAATTCTCCCGCGCGTACCGTCCTGGTAGTGGGCGCCTTACCGAAGGAAGAGAAGATTGAAGTTAACTGCATCGCGGTGAGTTCCGCGGCCACTCGCCGTGTGATTCGCCCGCAAGGATGGCCGCAGGGCCAACGTGTCGATCCGCCCGCAATCCAGGTGGATGACGTTCTCTACATGTCGGCGCAAGGGGGGACCGATCCGCTGACTGGAAAGATTGCGGCGAATTTTGCAGACGAAGTGAAACAGGGCCTCGACAACGTCACCACGATCTTAAAGGCAGCCAACATGAGCATGGCGAACGTAGTCTGGGTGAATCCCTACCTGAGTAGCAGCGATGCTCCGGAAAATGTGATGAACAAGATTTACGCCACTTATTTCGAATTTGGCAACACTCCTGGACGGGGAACGATCCAGGTGTTGGATCTTCCGAATAAGAATCACATCGTCTTCAGCTGCATTGCCGGCGCCGATCTGGCAAAGCGCAAGGCAATTCGACCGAAAAATGAGAAGCCCAGCCGAACGGCCAGCCCCGGTATCCTCTATGGAGACACACTTTATCTCTCAGCGAAAGACGCGTATGTTCCGGGTTTAGGGCTCTTCTCCTCAGATTTGGATGTGCAGGTGAGGTTGTCGATGCGCAACTTGCTCGACGGGTTAGAGGAGGCAGATATGGATTTCTCGAATGTCGTCTCTTCCACCATCTATATGCGCGAGGTGGGCGACGCGGACAAGGTCCATACTCTTTATGCAACTTTTCTAAAGAACCATTTTCCCGCACGAACGACTTTGCAACAGAATTTTGATGTGAAGGCCGAGGATGTGGAGCAGATTTCGTTCATTGCAGTGAGACAACCTAAGCAGTGAGCCATCTCCAGGGATAAGCCTCCCTGACGCCCGCCGCAAAATCGCCTATTCTGACGCGAAACCGAACACACCTCAACTCCCCTTTTTGCCTGCCGATGCAACAGACAGCTTACCGGGCCAGCAGGGGTGCTGGAGCGATGGGACCGATCTGACTTCCGCGTAATGCGGGCAGAAGCTGCTGAACAAATTGAAAATATCCGTTGAATCCGCTCCGCGAGCAAATTGCTCGTCGTATCGGTTTTTTGCGTCTCGCGGGTGGGAGCGGAACTCACACCATGGCGAAAAGATGGCATAACTCCGATGAGCGGCAGTGACCAAACTAGAAGAACGACCCTAAGTCGCCCTACCTTCTGCCTGTGTGGCTGAGAGCGACGCGGCCGCGCGGAGTCAGAAGGAAGCATGGACAACACGAGCGCGGAAGATCAGGAGACGATTCGCGAGTTTCTGGTGGAGAGCCACGAAAACCTCACGCGGCTGGACCAGGATCTGGTTGAACTCGAGAAACACCCGGATGACAGGGATCTGCTGGGGAGCATTTTTCGCACCATTCACACCATCAAGGGAGCGTGCGGGTTTCTGGCATTTTCAGTGCTGGAAGCCATCACCCACCAGGCGGAAACTCTCCTCAGCCAGTTGCGCGATGGCCAACGGGAACTCACTCCGGCGTTGGTGTCGCTGATCCTGGAAACGGTGGACGCAACCCGCAAAGTGCTTGCCGCGATTGAGACAAGCGGGAAGGAAGGTTCTGAACATTTTGAGGACCTGACAGAGCGCTTACGTCTCGCGGCACAATTGACAGCTGCGGAGCCAACGCCTTCCGTAGTGGAACCGAAAGGTGTGAGTACGCCGCCTGCAGCGGTGATGAACCCTGTGGCCGAGAAGGAGCCCCCAAAGCTGCGTGGAGACGGGCCGCCGAAGAAGGAGGACGATCGCGAGAAGAAGAAGGAGAGCGGCAAAGAAGAGGATGCCGCGCGATCGTCGGCCGCTGTGGATTCGAACATCCGGGTCGGCGTTGGCCTGCTGGATAAACTGATGGACCTGGTGGGCGAGTTGGTGCTCACCCGCAACCAGATTTTGCAATTCAACATTGAGCGCGAGGATCCCGCGCTCAATGCCACTTCACAGCGTTTGAACCTGATTACCACCGAGTTGCAAGAGGGCGTGATGAAAACGCGCATGCAACCTATCGGGGTAGTGTGGAATAAGCTGCCGCGGGTAGTGCGGGACATGGCAACGACCCTGGGCAAACAGATCCGTTTACAGATGGACGGAGCGGATACAGAGCTTGATCGAACCATCATCGAGGCGATCAAGGATCCGCTGATGCACCTGGTTCGCAATTCGTGCGATCACGGCATTGAAGTGCCGGAGGTCAGGGTGCGCGCGGGAAAATCACCCCAGGGTACGCTCACCCTTCGCGCCTACCACGAAGGGGGCCAGGTAAACATTGAAATCGGGGATGATGGGGCCGGGATTGACGTTGCGCGAGTAAAACAGAAGGCACTCGACAATGGCTTGCTGAGGCCGGAGCAATCGGAAAAGCTGAGCGATCGTGAAGCCCTGGGCCTCATCTTCCAACCGGGGTTTTCCACCGCACAAGTCGTCACCAACTTTTCCGGGCGTGGGGTAGGCATGGATGTGGTCAAAAGCCACATCGAAAAGATCGGGGGCGTGGTCGATATTTCCAGCCGTCTGGGTGAAGGGGCTACGGTCAAAATCCGGATCCCCCTCACGCTGGCGATCATTCCCGGGTTGGTCATCACTAGCGGCGGCGAACGCTTTGTCATTCCCCAAGTGAGCTTACTGGAGTTGCTCCGGCTGGAGAGCGATGCTTCGGGCAAGCATATTGAGTATGTCCATGGAACGCCGGTCTATCGCCGGCGCGGGAGCCTTTTGCCGATCGCCTATTTGAACCAGGTGCTGGGGTTGAAATCGGTAGAACGCGACGAGGCCGTCAGCATGGTGGTACTGCAGGCGGAAGACCGGCAGTTCGGACTGGTGGTCGACGGCATTAACGACACCCAGGAGATCGTGGTGAAACCGTTGGGCAAGCGATTGAAGGGGCTCACGCTGTATGCCGGCGCCACCATCATGGGCGATGGGCGAGTAGCTCTGATTCTGGACGTGCTGGGCATTGGCCAACGATCCGGGGTGTTGGCCGAGTTCATCGAGCAGGCGCGCACTTCCGGGCAGCAGAAGGCGCAGGCAGATCTTACGCAACAGCGTCTATTACTTTTTCGGGCTGGTTCCTTTGCTCGCCTGGCGGTGCCGCTCTCGCTGGTCGCCCGGCTGGAAGAGTTTCCGCAGTCGTCGATCGAACGTGCCAGTGGCGGTCTGGTGGTGCAATATCGCGACCGGATTCTTCCCCTGGTAGCTTTGCGGACTGTGCTTGAACCGGGCGCTGCCGGCCCGGACGAGCCTGCCGATCCGGTGCAAGTGGTGGTTTTCAATGACGGGAACAGCAGCGTCGGTATGGTTGTGGATGAGATTTTAGATGTGACCGAAGAGGCCGTGACCGTTCGCCATGGGTCAGACCGCTGTGGGCTTCTCGGATCAGCTGTAGTAGGCAAGCAAGTCACTGATTTTCTGGACCTGAATGAGGTCATCCGGGCGACGGGGAAGAGCTGGTTTGAAGGTCGAAACAAACATTTGGGCGGGCAAAAGATTCTGATCGCCGATGGCTCGCCTTTCTCGCGAGCGCTGGTCCGGAGTGGTCTGGAAATGGCGTCTTACGTAGTGCTCGAGGCGGCGAACCAAGAACAGGCAATTTCGCAGTTAGAGCAGCAGCCGGTGAATGTCGTGTTGGCTGCGCTTGAGCTTCCGCCCGGCGGCAGTTCTGCACTGCTGGCCACGATGCGGCTAAGAGCAGAATGGGACAAGATTCCGGTGGTGGTGCTGGCAGGCTCAGCCGACGGGGTCGCGGCCGAAGCCGCCCGGACGGCCGGCTTTGAAGATTGCCAACCGAAGTTCGATCGTTCGCTGGTGCTTGACTCTGTGGCCAAGCTGGTCACGCCTGCGGCGTCTTTTAGCGACGCGCCGCTGCTGGCGGAGGCCAAGAGGTGATGCATGGCTGCTGATGCAACGATCCCGCAGCTGGCGCCGTTGGAAGCGAGCGGCCAATTCTCGACTTTCTTTGTGGCCGATCTGTTTTTCGGTGTGGATGTGCTCAATGTGCAGGAAGTGCTGCGCTTTCAGCAGATGACCCCGGTTCCGCAAGCCCCGAGGGTAATCGAGGGCTTGATCAACCTGCGCGGCCAGATCGTAACCGCCATTGATATGCGCCGCCGGTTGGGGTTGCCGCCACGCGCCGGCGACAAGTCACCAATGAACATGGTGGTCAGGACTTCGGACGGCGCCGTAAGCCTGCTGGTGGATGAAATTGGCGATGTGCTGGATATGGACGCTGCGACCTACGAACGGCCTCCGGAGAACCTGGACCCTGCGGCCAGGGAGATCATTCGCGGGGTGTACAAGCTGAAAGGCCGGTTACTCCTGGTGCTCGATGCAGAACGCACCGCGGAGCTCACTGCCAACTCGAAGGCGGCGGGAAATTCGTTGGCTAGCGAGAAATGAAGACTAGACGTTAAGCGGCGACTTGAAGGAGAAGAGGACATGGCAGCGAGAGCGGGCACGCAAGAGCGCAACGCAGGCGATCAGAAGTACACCGGTTCGTCCCATCCGCCGCTACCCTTCGCCGGGCGTGCAGCGAGTAAAGAAAAATCACAACGCAGCATCGCCGAAAGCTTCGGGATCGATGAATCGACTCTGGAAACCAGGCGGAAGTTTATCCGTTTAGGCGAGGAAGAACAACGGCTGCTGACCGGGTTGATTTCCTGGGCACAAGCGAACGCATCTGGGATTGCCAAGGAGTTTTACGACTGGCAGTTTGGATTCGCTCCCACGCGGCGTTTTTTTGAGGCTCATGCGCAAGGGGCGGGGATCTCGGTCAACCAACTGCGGCAGGCACTCGAGCGTTCGCAGACAGGATACTTCACCCAGATCTTTGAAGGTGCGGAGGAAAACTGGGGGGTGGATTATTTCGAGCGACGGCTCAAGGTTGGTGCGCTGCACGACAAGATCAACCTTCCTTTCAAATGGTATATAGGCTCCTATGTCGAGTATCAACGGCTGACAAGTCTGCACCTGCGGGAAGCGCTGACGGACGCAGAGCAGATCGCGGCCGCGGAGCAGGCTATCTTCAAGGTTTTCAACTACGACATGCAAGCGATTGGCGACGCGTTTCTGATGAGTACGTTCGAGACGATGGGAGTGAGCCTCGAAACCATTCGCTGTAAAGCCGGGACAGATAAGACGGAGCACTTTGAGCAGGTAAAAGAAGCTGTCAGGCTCATCGTGCAACAAGCAAACGCGCTTGCGGCCGGGGACCTGGACAACAGCATGTTTGATGCCTCTCATGAAGCGGCAAACGAAGGCATACTGGCAGGTTCGATCGCGCTGGTTTGGGACAATCTCAAGCGGTTGACGGACGATACCAACGAATTAGCCCAGGCCGCAGGCGAGGGCAAGCTGGGCGTGCGGTCCGACGCGAGCAGACACCAGGGAGCGTATCGCAAGGTGGTGGAGGGTTTCAACCAGACCCTGGACATCATCGTGGAACCGCTCAAGACGACAGCAGAGAACGCCGGCACGCTGGCCTCTTCTTCCGAGGAAATGACGGCCGTGAGCCAGCAGATGGCGGGCAATGCGGAAGAGACCGCGATCCAAGCCAACGTGGTGTCCGCGGCCAGCGAAGAGGTCTCGAAGAATGTTGCCTCGGTAGCTTCGGCCTCCGAACAGATGCAGGCTTCCATCCGCGAGATTTCGAAGAACGCCAACGATTCCGCGCGGGTAGCCAAGAACGCCGTCAATGTGGCCTCCGCCACCAACGAAACCATGAAGCAACTAGGTGAGTCCAGCCGCGAGATCGGCAACGTGATCAAGGTCATCACCTCGATCGCGCAGCAGACCAATTTGCTGGCGCTCAATGCCACCATCGAAGCGGCGCGGGCGGGCGAGGCCGGCAAAGGGTTTGCCGTGGTGGCGAATGAAGTGAAAGAGCTGGCCAAACAAACCGCCAAGGCGACGGAGGAGATCAGCCAGAAGATCGAGGCGATCCAGGGAGTCACCAAAGGCGCGGTCACAGCGATCGAAGAGATCAGCACCATCATTAACCAGATCAACGATATTTCCAACAGCATCGCGTCAGCGGTGGAGCAACAGACGGCGACCACCAACGAGATCGGCCGCAGCGTGAATGAGGCTGCGCAGGGAGTCAACGACATTGCCAGGAACATTGGTGGTGTCGCAACGGCGGCCAGGAACACAACCCAGGGAGCCAATGACACCAAGACTGCTTCTCTGCAATTGAGTGAGATGGCAGCCAGGCTGCAAGCCGCCGTAGCGAAGTTCAGCTTTTGAATAGATCAAAGACATCCCTGAAAGAGATAGACCGTTGCAACGAATGAAGACAGACGAGAAGGAGCACGGGAAATGACCAGACAGGGGGGCCATCCCCGCGCGGGGTCTTCAAAACACGACGGTAAATCGGTGAGTAACGCCGCTATCCTCGAGCTGCCGACAGTGGCCAGGCCAGCGGCCCACGAGGATGATCGACTTGAGCAAGAGATCCTTCGCCTGGTGGAGGCGTCGCGCCACGGACGCCTCAGCGAGCGTGGGAACCCGGAGCTCTTTGAAGGCCAGAGGCGAAGGGTGATTGAAGGCGTGAACGAAATGCTGGACGCCATCCTTTTGCCAATCGGCGAGGGCAATCGAATTCTCACGCTGATTCGCGGAGGCAATTTGCACGAAAGAGTCGAGATTGCCTGCAGAGGTGATCACGAACGCATGAAGGATTCGGTGAACGGCGTTCACAGTTGGCTTACCGACCTGGTGGCGTTTGTCACTAAGATTGCCAACGGCGACATGACGGCATCCATGGGAAAGGCCTCCGAGCAGGACCAGATTCATGAATGGCTACTACTTCTGAAAACCAACATTGAAGCCCTGGTGCGCGATAGCCGCGAGATCACGCGTGCCGCTAGCGAAGGCAAGCTGGGTGTGCGTTCCGACGTAAGCAGGCACCAGGGGGCGTATCGCGAGGTGGTGGAGGGTTTCAACCAGACCCTGGACATCATCGTGGAACCGCTCAAGACGACAGCAGAGAACGCCGGCACGCTGGCCTCTTCTTCCGAGGAAATGACGGCCGTGAGCCAGCAGATGGCGGGCAATGCGGAAGAGACCGCGATCCAGGCCAACGTGGTGTCCGCGGCCAGCGAAGAGGTCTCGAAGAATGTTGCCTCGGTAGCTTCCGCCTCCGAACAGATGCAGGCTTCCATCCGCGAGATTTCGAAGAACGCCAACGATTCCGCGCGAGTGGCCAAGAACGCCGTCAATGTTGCCTCCGCCACCAACGAAACCATGAAGCAACTGGGTGAGTCCAGCCGCGAGATCGGCAACGTGATCAAGGTCATCACCTCGATCGCGCAGCAGACCAATTTGCTGGCGCTCAATGCCACCATCGAAGCGGCGCGGGCGGGCGAGGCCGGCAAAGGGTTTGCCGTGGTGGCGAATGAAGTGAAAGAGCTGGCCAAACAAACCGCCAAAGCGACCGAGGAGATCAGCCAGAAGATCGAGGCGATCCAGGGAGTTACCAAAGGCGCGGTCACAGCGATCGAAGAGATCAGCACCATCATTAACCAGATCAACGATATTTCCAACAGCATCGCGTCAGCGGTGGAGCAACAGACGGCGACCACCAACGAGATCGGTCGCAGCGTGAATGAGGCTGCGCAGGGAGTCAACGACATTGCCAGGAACATTGGTGGTGTCGCGACGGCGGCCAGGAACACAACCCAGGGAGCCAATGACACCAAGACTGCTGCTCTGCAATTGAGTGAGATGGCAGCCAGGCTGCAAGCCGCCGTAGCGAAGTTCAGCTTCTGACGCGGTGCGCGCGGGTCCGGGCCCAGATAAAAACGGAGCATGCATGACTAGGAAAGCGCTCATTGTCGACGATTCCAAGACCATTCGCATGATCCTGGCCAGGATTATGCGAGAACTTGGCTACGAGACCTGTGAGGCGGTGAATGGAAAAGACGCCCTGAGAGTGATCGAATCAGAAAAGGCCACGGTCAGTTTGGTTCTGGCGGACTGGAACATGCCGGAGATGAACGGGCTGGATCTGGTCAAGCAATTGCGCCTGAATCCGGACTTTAGTTCGCTGAAGGTGATTATGGTGACCACCGAAACCGAAGTGGACCACATCGTATCCGCTCTGGAGGCAGGCGCCAACGAGTATGTCATGAAGCCTTTCACGAAAGACATACTCAAGGAAAAGTTGGAGTTGGTTGGGATTCTTCCCTTGGCGAGCGAGTAGCCATGGCCGTAGTGAACCGTCGTTTGCTCCAACCGGGGGACCGGATTCGCGTGATGGTGGTGGACGACTCGGTGGTCATTCGCCGTCTGGTCACGCAAGCGCTGGAGCAGGATGGCATGATTGAGGTGGTGGGAACCGCCTCGAATGGCGCCATCGGACTGCAGCGAATTCCGCAGTTCAACCCGGACGTAATCACTTTGGACATCGAGATGCCGGACATGAATGGTCTGGAGATGCTGCGGCGCATCCGGCGCGAATACCCACAGTTGAGAGTGATTATGTTCAGCACGCTCACGGAGCGTGGTGCGGCGGTAACGTTAGAGGCGCTCACTCTCGGGGCCGATGACTATGTCGCCAAGGTTTCGAACGAAGGCTCGCTTGATCGCTCGATGGCCCGCCTTCGGGACGAGATGATTCCGAAAATCAAGCAGTTCTTCCGCGTGGCCGGGCAAAGTCCCATCGCTGTTTCTCCGGCGAATCGGGCGGCGGTTGTGCCAGTTGGGGGCGCCCGGTCCATCGCGCCGGGCCAGAAATTGAAACCCAAAGTGGTGGTGATTGGGGTTTCTACGGGAGGACCCACCGCGCTGGCGGCGATGCTGCCTTCATTTCCTACCAACTTCCCGCTACCAATCTTATTGGTGCAGCATATGCCTCCCCTTTTTACTCGGCTGCTTGCCGAGCGTTTGGACGTAGCTTGCCAGTTGAGCGTCGAGGAAGCAGCCGAGGGTGACACGGTGGAAGCAGGAAGGATTCTGATTGCGCCGGGAGACTTTCACATGAAAGTGGCTTCTCGCGGAGGCGTTATACGGGTGTATCTGGACCAGTCCCCGAGACAAAACTCCTGCCGTCCCGCAGTCGACGCGCTGTTTGCTTCGGTGGTTGAGTTATATGGAGGGGCAGTGCTGGCGGTGGTTCTGACCGGTATGGGGCAGGATGGTTTGCATGGCGTAAAGCTTCTGAAGGCAGCGGGGGCGAGGGTTTTGGTTCAGGATGAGGCATCGAGTGTGGTGTGGGGTATGCCCGGCGCGGTGGCGAATGCCGGCCTTGCCGATAGGGTGCTTGCGCTCGACCAGGTTGTGCCTGAGATTCTCAGCGTCACGGGCATTGCGAGCAGGGACTAAGAGGGACTGCATGGAGAGCCGGACGCTGAGCACGCAGATTCTCCCGGAGAACTATCGCTTTTTGCAGGAGCACGTGCGTTCGCAGGTGGGCATCGTGCTCGAAGATAACAAGCACTACTTGTTTGAGAGCCGCCTGGGCCCGATCGTTAAGCAGCACGGACTCGGCTCTATCAACGACTTGTGCATGCTGCTGCGGGGTAAGCGGGATATCGAACTGGCTCACCAGGTGGTCGAGGCCATGACCACCAACGAGACCTACTTCTTCCGTGATCCCGCACAGTATGAGGCCATACGGACGGTTCTGTTACCCAAACTGAAGGAACAGCGGCGAGAAATGCGTAACTTGCGCTTCTGGTCGGCTGCATCATCGACGGGCCAGGAAGCCTATACGCTGGCCATGCTGCTGCTGGAGAGCGGGTTCCAGGATTGGAACCTGCAAATTCTCGGAACTGATTTTTCGGAGAAGGTGGTGGAGCGCGCGCGATCCGGCATTTATCAGCAAATCGAGGTGAATCGTGGGCTACCGGCGCCGCTACTAGTGAAGTATTTCCGCCGGTCCGGACTGGAGTGGCAGTTAACGGATGCCGTGCGCCGGATGGTTCGCTTCGAGACGATTGACTTACGCAGGAGCCTGCGGACGCGCGGGCCTTTTGATTTGGTGTTCTGCCGTAACGTAATGATCTATTTTGACAACGAGACCAAGAAAAGCATTGTGAAAGAAATTCACGGCACTCTATTTCAGGGTGGGTGGTTGTTGTTGGGTGGTACCGAAACCGCATTTAGCCTGGAAGAGCGCTTTGACCGGCAAGTGGTGGGCAATGTGACCGTATATGTAGCCCGATGAAAGGAGTGCCGTGCTAACTCGAGTCAGCGCAGAGATGATGTCGCAGATTGTGGAATCAGTATTCATCACAATGATGAACCTGGAGGTGGTTCCCTACGAGATACCGTGGTCCCCGTCGCGTGATCAACTGACAGCGGTTGTCCACTTGTCAGGAGAGCGGAATGGGACACTCTTGTTCGAGTGCAACCGATGGGAAGCGTGCCGGTTCACGGGCCGATTTCTTTCCATGGATCCGCCCGAGACGGTGAACGAGTACGTGCGCGACGTACTGGGTGAATTGGCCAATATAATCGGCGGAAATATAAAGAGCACGGTGGCGTCGGGTTTAAAGTTGTCGATGCCCTCGGTTATGGATGGCAGCGACTATGGGTTGCGGATCATTGGAGCCAAATTCCACAGGCTTGGTTTCAATTGCGAGGAAGGGCCCTTCTGGGTCACGCTGTTGGCGGTCGCGCCGGGAGAATTCTGGGAAGCGGAGCAGGCGAGCGAGCTCAGGGTTGGCTGAACTCACACTCGTCTCGCATTGAGCCAGGTTTTTCAATTTGGGACTTACCTCTGACACTTTGGCGGCAATCTGCCGATAGAAACCTAGACAACCTATTCCGGGTGGGCGAGGCAGCAGGATGGATATTCTTCTGGTGGACGACAGCAAGACAATGCGCGGAATCGTTCAGCGCGCCATTCGACAGGCCGGCTTTCGCGGGCTCACGGTGAGTGAGGCGGAAAACGGGGTCCAGGCCTTGGAAAAGCTGCGCGAAGAACAACCCAAACTCATTCTGTCCGACTGGAACATGCCCGAAATGTCCGGGATCGATTTTCTGGTGCAGGTGAGGGCTTCGGCGAACAAAGTACCTTTTGGTTTCATCACCTCAGAGGCGTCCGCTGCGATTAAAGAGCTTGCCATGAATTCAGGTGCGAGCTTCCTGATCACCAAGCCGTTTAGTCCGGAAGTGATCCAAGAGGCCTTATCCCCCATTTTGGGCAAGTGCTAGACCCATGTCAGAGCCCTCGCCGTATGCCCTTTCGAAACATCTGACCGGATTGATCGGCCGCAAGGTAACTTTCACGCAAACAGTCGTTGCGCCGGAAACGAAGATCAAGCAGATGTATGGGATCTACACGGTTCTTCCCCATGAGACTGCGATCGTGGTCAAGGCCGACCTGCCGCTATTGGGCTCACTCGGTGGGGTCTTAGTGGGCCTGCCGGATTCCGCGGTAAAGGAACATCTGGCGGCGACCCCGGTTGAGGAGCTTCTCCGCGATGCCATCCACGAAGTTCTGAACGTTACCTCCACCGTGGTGACCACTGAGGGCCGGGCAGTATTCGTGAAGATGATAGCGGATCCCATCCTCATCGATGGCGCTGCGGGAAAGGTTCTGAAGAAGCCAGACCACAGAAGCTATTTCAATGTCACAGTGGACGGTTACCAGGGTGGGAAGTTCACCATATTTTCCCAATTCGTTCCGCAATAGCCTTTGGCGCCTGAGATCCACTCTTACCTTCCGTTCTCATCGGAGGCCGACCCGATCCAAATGTCTGTATTGACAAGAGCCAACCAGAGATTCCTCGGCAGGCAAGCTATCTTCGACGAGAGGATGCGCCTTTATGGATACGAATTGCTCTTTCGCTCCGGTACGGAAAATGCTTTTCATGGGGATATCGAAGACGCCACAAACCAGACCATTGACAGCTGCCTGTCGATGATTGCCTGTTCTTCCTGGGAGAATCTTTTCGTCAACTGCACGCGCAATGCGCTGGTCACCCGGAGTGTAAATCTGCTGCCCAGCCGAACGGTCGTGCTCGAGATTCTGGAGACAGTTGTAGTCGATACCGAGGTTGTGAAGGCATGCAAAGAGCTCAAACAGGCCGGCTTTCGCCTGGCACTGGACGATTTCTCTCCCGACAACGATTGCAGTCAGCTCGTCGATCTCGCGGATTATGTCAAGATCGACTATCGTGCTTCCGGGCCTGCCGCCAGACAGGAGATCTATACGATGTTCGGGAAGAAGACGATCTTCCTGGCTGAGAAGGTCGAGACACTGGATGAGGTACAAGCAGCCCTTGCGGAAGGGAACAAGCTGTTTCAAGGCTATTTCCATGCGCGACCGGAGATTATTGCCGAAGCGCAAATATCTTCGGGAAAAACTGTCTATCTCCAGCTTTTCGCAGCACTGGCAGAGAGCCCCATGGATACAAAAAGGATTGAAAGGCTCTTACTCATGGAGCCGTCGCTATGCTACCGGCTTCTCCGGCTTGCCAACTCCGCAGTCTATGGTCTTCGATACCGGGTATCGACGATCCAGGCAGCGTTGAACACGGTTGGTGAAGATGCTTTCCGGAAGCTCGTCGCCGTGGTTCTCGCCGGCAACCTGTCTCCCTCGGCGGTAAACCGGGACGCGGAACAGGCCCTGGAGCGCGCCTTCCTTTGTGAGTCTCTTGCGCCGGTACTCAATGAGAACGGAGCCGAGCTCTACATGCTCGGCATGCTCTCGATGATGGATCGGATGCTGAATATCCCGATGAAGCAACTGATAGACCTTATCGCGGTGGACTCCCGCATCCAGGAGGCACTGCTCGGCTCCGCAGAGGGGCTGGGCCGAGCACTCGTGCTTTGCGAATATGAAGAGCGGGGAGGAGACTCCCAGGGATTGCCGCATCCTGTTGCATCGGTGGCTGACAGTTCCCTGTATTATTTTCGCGCCTTGATCGCGGCGGGAAAGGCGCTGCAGGGGCTGCATAGCTAGTGCGTCGCCGATTTGCCCGTGGTGGGAGTGGCTGTGGAGACAACCACAATGTCTACCCGCCGGTTTGCTCTGCGACCCTCCGGGGTATCGTTGCTAGCGGCCGGATGGTACTGAGCGTAGCCCGCAATCGAAATCTTTTGCGGATCGACTCCGGACTCGTTGAGCAGCATCATCGCCACCGCCATGGCACGGGCCGTTGACAAATCCCAATTGGAGGCAAAGGAGGCGTTGTGTATCGGCACATTGTCGGTATGCCCTTCTACCCGCATATCGAGGCCGTATTGCATCAGTACTTCCGCGATGCGCTTGACCTTGTCTCCCGCCCCAGGCATGAGCCGCGCTTCCCCACTGTCGAAGAATCCAAGTTCATGAAGGCTGATCACGAATCCTTCCGGGGTCATGCGCAGGACCACCTCCTGACGCTCGATCTCTTTGCCCAGAGCCTTGTGGAGTTTGCGTTGCAGCTCAACCATGTCAATGCCGGCATTCGCGGGGACGGTACTCGGCCTGGCTTCGCCGGTACTGGTTGGTCCCATCACGCGTGAGTTGTCGGCCGCGCTATCACTGCTGGAAAAGGCTCCCATCTCCTGAAATCCCGTTTTGACAGCTTTGGACACGCTTTCGATCGACTTCTTATTTTGATGCGAGGAAGCGAACAATACCACAAAGAGCGCGAAAAGCAGGGTCATGAAGTCCGCATAGGAGACCAGCCAGCGCTCGTGATTTATGTGCTCTTCGTGTTTTCTACGCGCTTTCATTTCGACACCAATTGCGGGACATTTGTTGCTGCGGCCGGGGTCGCGAGATAAGAGGCGAACTTAGCCTCGAATACTCTCGGGTGCACCTTGTCTACCATGGAGATCACGGCATCGAGCATCAATTCACGCAGTACCTGTTTTCTACGCATCAGGATCTTGATCCTGCCCGCGCAGGGAAGAAAGAAAATGTTCGCTGACCCTACGCCGTAGATCGTAGCGACGAATGCCACGGCGATTCCCTTCCCCACTTCGTTGATGTTCTGCAACCGCTGCATCACCTGAATGAGGCCGATGACGGCGCCAAGAATACCGATGGTGGGGGCGAATCCACCAGCCGCTTCGAAGACCTTTGGTAAGAGCTCTTCCTTGTCCGTCTCGCTGTTCATTTCGAACTCCATCCGTTCCCGCAGATCGGGGGAATGGGTTCCGTCGACGGCGAGGGTCATGGCCTTGCGTAAGAAAGGATCTTTGATTGCCGCTAAATCCGCATCCAGGGACATCAAACCATTGCGGCGGGCTCTCACGGCATAGTTAGTCAAATCTCCGATCAGCTGCGGGGCAGGATCCTTTCTGCCGATGAAGACGGCTGTCAACTGCCCCAAGGCCTGCTTCACCACGGTAAAGGGGAACTGCACCATGACGGCGCCGAACGTGCCTCCAAAGACAATCAGTGCCGCGGTGGGCTGCAAAAGCTGCGCCATTTGCCCGCCGTCGAGGTACAAGCCGACAGCGATCCCGCCGAGAGCGACGCCAATTCCAGCAAGTGTGCCCTTATCCACGGCGAGCTCCCTTCGGAACGTCCACAGCGATGCACGACACGCATTGCTGGGTAGTCAGGTTAGCGGGGCCAACGTTGTTCTGTGGAAACGAGCAGGGCCTTCGGGCGATCATTGCTTCACTCCTCTGCGATAGCAGGCCACTCCGCGGCGATTAGCTCGGAAGCCAACATCTACCACATTCTTATGGGGTTACTATCGGGCACGAGGCTGTTTCCTTTCAACGTGGGCTATCCCCCACACTAGGCATGAATGGCTACGAATGTAGCAACAGAGGGCTTGGGTGAAATGGTCGCTGAAGATGGTTTCTGCCCTGAACTCCGAAGAGCGTACTTCAACGGTCAAATCCGTCCGCCGCGGAAGGGATTTACGACACGGCTGCGGCCAGGCTGAGCGCGCAGGCATTGCTCAACGCGGGAGTTGTTGTAGATATAGCGGGGCAGTTAGAGGCGGCAGGCAAGTCCGACTTGTGCCAGCTTCTCATCGATCTGGACGGCGGTAAAGGGCTTCATCAAGTAGTCGTCGGCTCCGGCAATGAGCGCTCCCTGCAAATCTCGCATGCCGGGCGGAGACACCGCCAGCATCACGACTCTGGTATCGTCGGCAGACTCCTGGCGTAGCCGGGTCACAAACTCGAGCCCTTCGATCTCGCGCAAAGTCCAATCGACCAGGACAAGATCGGCAGCGCCCATCGTGTGCAGCACGTCCATCGCCTGTTGACAGCTATTTGCCTCAGCGACCTCAAACCCGCGCATGGATAGGATGCGGTGGAGAACGGATCGCATTGTGTGCGAGCTATCTACCACGAGTGCCTTCATGGACATCTCTCCAGGAACTTCAGCACGAGGTTATGCCCTCCCCACGGGAGCACGTGGGAGTTTGTCGTGCGACAGGGTCGCGCATGACACAACCTTTGAGGGTAAACAGTGATTAGTTAACTGTTGTATGTCCGGTCCTCGCCCACTCAAGCCAAAAGAAGGCTTGAATGGGCCACCCTGAGCGTTGGCGGCTGCGCAACTAAACTTGTCAGCCGGATTGTGAAAAAGGAATTCGATCAACTTTTGATTCTTGCATGGGTGAGGAAGTCGTGGTTTGCGTGGCGAGGGGCCGGATTTCTGGAAGCTCCTGGGGAACAGTGTCAAGCTTCTGCCATGCACTTCTGATCTGCAAGATGGTGTCTATCTGGGTATCGAGCAATGTGGCTGACTGAGTGACCGATGCTTCCATCATGGTTGTGCGCACATAGGCGTAAAACCGGGACAGTGTTTGCGCCGACTCTCCGCCCTTGTCCATATCGACCCAGCTTTCGAGCTGGCCGAGCACCAGGCTGGCGTGGTCAAGTTCCTTGCACCGCTTCTCGATGTCGCCTGCGCGGATGGCGGCGGCCGCTCTTCGAAGATCGCCCGCCAACGTGTCAAAGAGGGCAATGATCAGGCCGATAGAACTTGCGCCTTCGATCGCTGATTTCCGGTAAGACAGTTCCGTTTTGCCTGACTTCATGCTTAACCGTTCTTAGTCGGAGTTACACCCAACTCCGCCTGGATTTGCGCCAGCTGCGCCGGTAGCTGCTGCAGTGCTATTTCGGCCGAACTATACATGGCCGTAAGTTGGGTTTGCTGGCTGGCGATGTAGTTTGTCTCGAAGTTACTGATTTGCGTCGTGAGATCGCTATAAGAGGCCTTGAAACCGCCGAGATCGACAGTAAACGCGCCGTCTGCCGGCTCGGTAAAGGTGGTCAGGGCGTTGTTCATCGAGGCAGCAAATCCGTTCAAGGCTGCCCCGTCGAAGAAATTCTGCACATCATTGGGGTTGTTGGTAAGTGCGCTGTTAAGGGTTGCCGAATTAACGCTGAGGGTGCCGTCGGTATTCGCAGTAATGCCGAGGTCGTTCAGAGTAGAAACGGTAGTGGTAGTACCGGTTGCCGGTGTAGCTGCGTAGTTGATCGCCCCTTCAAGCGCGCTTTGCAAATTAACGACGGTGGAATCGGAGGCGAGCACGCCCTCATTCGTTGAGCCACTGGCGATGGTAAACTGCGAGTTAACCAGCCCAATCGCGGTGTTGTAGTCGGCGACGAATTGATTGATGGCGGTGCTCACCTCTGCAGCATTCGAGGTCACAGCCAGGGTCACAGGGACCCCTGGATTTGCCGCCGAAAGCGACAAAGTAACCCCATTGATTGCTCCAGTAACTGTGTTGCTTGCGCTGGTGATGGGAACACCGTCCACCGTGAGCGAAGCATTCGCTCCGGCAACGGATTGGGTAAAGCCAAAACTCGGCTCACTGATCGTGAATGGGGTGGTGCCGTCGGAACTGGCGATGGATAAATTTGTGCCATTGGCATCGGTGCCGGCGGTTGCTGTGACCCCAAGGTTCAGGGCATTGATTTTGGCCGCTAAGGTGGCGTATGTGTCACCGGTCGTCGTCGAGACCGTGGTAGTGACTCCTCCGCTGGCAAGAGTAAAGCTATTCGTGCCAAGCGTGTCACCGGGAGGTATGTCCGGCGAGGTCCATTGGGTACCGGTAAAGTTAGCCGAGGTTATGGAGAAATTGCCCGCGGCCCCGGAAGTATTCGAGATAACGGCGAGCCTCGCGCCCGAGGCGTCGCTCACGACAGAAGCAGTTACGCCAAGATTATCGCCGTTGATGGTGCTGGCGAGATCGGTGAGGTTATCGGCCGCCTGGCCGGAACCGGTGGGTATGGTGACCGAAGGACCACCCGTGGTGCTGAGGGTGAAGGATGAAGACGGGAGGGTGGTGGTTGCAGTGGCAGCAGCGTCTGAATACCATGCTCCCGTACTGGCCAAACTACTGACGACGATTGTATGGTTACCAGCGACTGTTCCACTCGCCGCAGTGGCAGAGACGACGTTTGCGTTCGAGGAAGCAACCGATCTCGCGGCGAGAGGACCGCTGAGGGAATTGATCGTCTGCAAGTCGTTCTGGACTGCCTGGGTCGCCGTCTGGATAGCAGTCAAAGCGGTGGTCTGGCTAGTGAGCGTGGCCTGATCCGCTTGCCAGCCACGCTCGGGAGCACGGGCGGCATAAATGGCGGCGTTGACCGCCGCGGTGACATCAATGCCGGGCGTAGTGGCGCCGGTAGTTGCGGCCAGGACAGAGCTGATATTGATCGCCGGAGTGGTGGTGGCAGAGCTTAAGATGGATGACGTGCTCATAGGTTGCTACCTGCTTTCTTACATGACGCCGTCGAGAGCTTTCAAAGCCTTCACTCATCCTGGCCTGGGGGGCGAAGATCACGCAGGGCGAAATGGGGGAGAGGTGGAACCTGGCCGGATCCACCCCTCGTCTTTCGTTGACGTTCGAATTGGATTACTGGACTAGTTTCAACACCGCCTGTTGCGCCTGGTTTGCCTGCTGAAGAGCAGCCATACCGGTGGACTGGAGGACGTTGTACTGGGTCATATTTGCGACTGTTTTTCCGATATCAGCATTTTGAATGCTGTTGGTTGCGCTCTGCAGGTTAGTGACCTGCGCGGCCATGACCGTGCTTGCCGCGTTGAGCCGGTTGACCGAAGCGCCGATGACGCCCCGTTGAGCGGAGATGGCGGTGATCGCCGCATTGATCGCCGTCAGGGCCGTCTGCGAAGCACTTGCGCTCGTCAGTACATTGGAATTGAGACCTAACTGGGTGGAAGAGAGTGTGTTGATGGTGGTGGAAATCTGGGTGAGAGCGGCGGTGTTGGCGGTGCTGCTATCGCTGATGAACACGGTGTTGGTACTGGATGCACCGGCGACGGCATTGAAAGCCCCAAGACTGGCGTCATTGGAGGTGACGTTGATCCCGGTGGCAGCGGTATTGCTGATGGACGCCTGACCGGCACCGTTGATGGTGAGGGCAGTTCCCGCAGAAAGAGTCCCTGCCGTGACAGCATTGCTGATGGCGGTTTGCAGGTTGGCGATTGTGTTGCCGGCAGCAGCGGTGAAGACGAAAGTGCCGCCCGTGGCTGAATCGTCAATAGTCGTCTTGGATCCAGTGGTCAATACAGTGGTTGTTGCCAGGGGAGAACCCGTGCTGCCCTGGGTAGAGGTGAAAGTCGAAGGGGCATTCGAGGCAAAAACATTTTGGCCGTTAAAGTTGGTGGTAGAGCCGATCTGGTTGACTTCTGACATGATGGACTGAAATTCGTTATTGAGAGCGGTCGACTGGCTAGAGGTGATGCCGCTGTTACTTCCTTCCGTGGCAAGGGTGACAGCGCGGTTAAGGAGCGTGGTGACCTGGGCCAATGCACCGTCAGCGGTCTGCAGGAGACCGACCCCGTTGCTGGCATTCTGCTGCGACTGGGTCAGCGCAGCAATGTTGGCGTTCATTCCGCTTGCAATCGACATACCTGCAGAGTCGTCCGAACCGGAATTGATCTTCAGGCCGGTCGACAGCTGTGTCAGAGTCTTTTGCAGGTTCATCTGCGTGTTGGACAGTGCATTCTCCGCCGTCAGGTCGGAAACGTTATTCAGAATGGACAGTGTCATCGGTTGAGGCTCCTTTGGTTTGCCAATTAGCGCCTGTACTCGGCATGTATGCTGGGCCTAAGCTAAGGCGCAGGTCGTCGAGGGGGAGGTCGTCTTGGTCAACCACTCTATCGGCACTTACGCAGAATAGTTTCAGCCTACATAAGCATATTCATTCAGATTCTTTTGATAATTTTTCGGGATTACGACTAACACTGGCGTCACACAGACATACAACTTACTTGCGTGCTGAAAGGTGCTGTAGTGGTTCGCGTGGAGGGCCACGTAAGAACTAATTTAGCCCAGGACGCCAGTCCCGGGTGGATTATGCAAGATGATTCAGTCCCGCAGCGGTGACTGATAAGGGGGCGCAATAGAGTCGACCAATCTGCGAATTTGGACAGCTCTGTTATCCGGGTGCGAGGTAATTCAACAGGGTTTGCGGGAGAACTTTGGCCGCGGCCGCGAGGACCGCAGTGTTATCAAGCTCGGCCTGAGCGAGAGAGGTGGCCGCCGTCGCCAGGTTCACTCCAACCAGCCCATTCTGTTGCGTCGTCAGGGTTAAAGTCTCCTGATTCAGAAAGCTATCCTGATCGCTCAGTTGACTGATCGTGTTGTCTAACGGAACGCGTTGCTGGGTAACATAGGTCAATGCCGAGGAGACAGCGGCCGCACTGGACGTTACGATGGCGCTATTGCCGGACTGAAGGGCGGTGATGAGGCCGGTGAGCGAGCCGACCACGTTTGCCCCCGAGGTGAAGATCTGATTCCCGGGTATATTGGTCGCGACGGTTGTGGAGTCCCCGATCTGCACACTGTTGACGGTGCTGTTACCGACGTAAGCGTAAGCGTTGGCCACGTTGGTGCCCCACAAGGGCCTTACCAAGCCGAGAGCAGGATCGTTCGAGTTGGCTACGATGCCTTGTGTCCCGGAGTTAGTCGAGATAGCGAGTTCACCCTTGGCGTTGATCGTTGCCGTTGTGCCGATAGAGAGGGTCCCCGCCGCTGCTGCTCCGGAAATTGCGCTGGCCAGGTTAGCAATCGTGTCCCCCGCAGCGGCGGTGAAGCTGAAAGCCTGGCCGGTCGAGGCGTCGTGGATGGTGGTGACGGAACCGGCCGTTAGGGGCGTGGTGGTGCTGAGAGGAGCAGCGGCCGTCCCGTTTTGTGAGGTATAGGTAGTTGATGCCGCGACAAAGGGCGGGCTGCTGCTGGCCGAGCCGGCGAAAACGTAGACGCCCTGAAACGAAGTGTTGGCCTGGGAGATCACATTGCTGAGAAGGCCCTGCGCCTGAGCCGCGAGGGCCTGATCATTGGCGGCATTGGAGGTCCCGGTAGAACCGGCGCTAGCCAAAGTGACAGCGGTGTTGAGTGATGTTATTACCGAATTGAGAGCAGAATCGGCGGTTTGCATCTGGGCCTGGATCGCGCTGACGTTGCTGGTGTATTGATCGACAGCTGCCGAGCTGGCAAGCGAGATCACCATGCTGGCCGAGGCTCCAGGATCATCGGAGGGTTTGCTGACTCGAAGGCCGGTGGAGACTTGCTGCAGGGCCACCGAAAGAGCCTGCTGGCTCTGCTGCACAGCATACTCTGTGTCGGGAACCATGTTCACTACGCGCATTTGCATCCTTTCTATGCGGCTAGCAACCGCTACTGCGCCGCAGTAGTACCCATCGACAGAGTCACCGAGAACATTGCCTGCATGGTCGAAATGACTCGGGCAGCAGCTTGATAAGCAGTTTGAAACGTGATGAGGTTAGTGGCTTCCTGATTGACAGACACCCCCGAGACCGAACTGAGCTGATCATTGAGCTGGAGCAGACTGGCCGCGGTAGCGGTCGATTCCGCGTTGGCGTTCGCCGTAAGACTACCAACCTGGTAGACCAGGTTGGCATAGGCCTCGCCCGGAGTATTTCCGGCCGGCAGAGCGGTGGTTTGCACTGCGCTGAAATTGACCACGTTTCCGTTGCTGCCCGGAGTGCCGTCGGAACTGGCGGCGATCTTGGTGGGATTCGTAATCGCTATGGTGATAGCACCCGCAGATCCGGCGACCGTCGCAGGCAGTGTGAAGAAGTTGCCCCCAACAGCGCCGTTTTGATCAAAGCCCTTGGCCTGAGCCGCGTTGAAGGCAGTGCCAAACTGATTGGCCAACGTATCAAGTTGGGTAAGAAGGCCGGGGATGGTTTTGTCGCGCATCTGAATCATGCCGCCCAGAGAACCGCCGGAGAGGGTCGTGGTTATGTCGGCGCCGTTCTGATCGAGCACGTGCTGCATGCCGTCGCTACCGGTGGCAGTTTGCAATCCAAAGCTTTGCGAGCCCACCACTAAGGCAGTTCCATTGCCGGTGGTCAGCGTCTCACCCTGCGCTGTCTGGGTGGTGGAGACATTGGTCAGCGCGGACAGCTTGAGGACCAGTTGATCCTGTTGGTCCTGAAGGGATCCCGGGTCTTGTCCAGTGGAGGTCGATTGAGCAATTTGCGGGTTTAGAGCGGCAATCTGCTGCGTGAGCTGATTGATCTGGCTAACATCGTGGGCGACAGGAGTGTTGAGAGCGGCCTGTTGTGTGGTCAAAGCGTTGGAGGCTGCATTGAAAGAGGTAGCCAGATTGTTTCCGGCCGCGAGCACTGCCTGGCGTTCCGCGGAACTGGTTGGGTTGGTGGAAAGGCCGGAAAAGCTTGTGAACAGAGCCGACATCTGGGTTCCGATGTCCTGTGTGGAGGTAGTGAAGGTGGGCTGTATCTGCTGCAACGTGTTGAGTTGCGCATTTGCACTGCCCTGCGACTGCGTTTCCTGCTGAATCTGGTTCGACACCAGTTCATCGCGCACACTCTGATATCCCTCGAGGACAACTCCATTGCCCACGCTAAAGTTTCCGTCATTGGTAGGGGCCGCCTCTTGGAAAACCGGAATTTGCCGGGAGTAGCCGGGCGTGTTGGCATTGGCGATATTGTTGCTAGTCACCTGCAAGGCGCCAGTGTCGGCGAGCAAGGCTTGTGTGGCGGACGAGAGTATGCTGGTTATCGATCCCATAACTTACATCTCGCAAGACCAGGTCTGATGCTTCAACCTGGACAAGCCAGCCTCCTCAGTCTGCCCGGTGTGAGTTTTGCACAGCGAAACGAGAAGAGCAATTGATCGCCCGGAATGTTTCAGGAGCGCGGCATACTGCAAATTGAGGTCCCGAATCGCCGTAGTCGTCGCGCGAATTTTTTGTGCGACGGAATTGTCCCCCTGACCGAGCGGTAGCTGCCTGGGGGAACCGGCGGGCGCGGCGATGGTATTCGCCAGATTTGCCAGCACGGCGCAGAGCATTTCCTGTTTGGAAACGCTTTCCTGAAAATTGGTGATGGCATTTCGTGCAATCGCATCCATTGCCACGGAAATCTCGAACGCCAGCGCCTGCAACTGTTGCAGGTAGCTGGCGGCGAGCTGATCGTGGATCTGGGCTGCTTCGTCATTCATGCGCAAGCCGTTCCCAGGGCAAGAACTGTCCCTGGCTAAGTCAGGTTCTACTTATTACTCATGCAGTTCACTCACCATTGCCGCTGATGATGGCGGAAGCAATCCTGGTCGCGTCCAGCTGGTATTGGCCGCTGTTGACTGTCTCTCGTAGGGCATCCACGGTACCTTGGCGGACCTGGGGAGAAGTCAAAGCCTGATTGGTTAACGATTGAACGGACGCACTGTCTGAATGGAACGAGGTCCAGTCCTGCGCAGCCGGGTTCGTCGTGACTGATCCGCCGTTGGAAACTCGCGCCGCAACGTTGTCCACCGGCAATTGTGTTGCTGCCGGATTGATGCCTTCAATCTTCATCGCAACTTCTCCTGTGTCAGTTACAGCTATCGGCGTTTCGCGACAAAGTTTTCAATGTAATTCCGGTGGCGTTCATAACACTTTAGTTGGCCGCACTTTACCAGCCGGCGTAGTCCCATCTGCAACTGATCCCGGCGCATCTGCCGCCTTATGAAGCTGTTGGGAAATCATTTTTGCAATGCCAATACCGCCTGCCGCGGTCATGGAACTACCCAATGACTGCATGGCTATCCCCTGAAGCTGATCCTTACCGGCGTCGGCGTCTTCATCGTCGTCCCCGCCAGGGAGGCTGCCAAAGCTTTGCTCCGCCTGCTGCAGCCAGCTTCCCAGAAGAATGGATTCAAAGTCTTTGGCTGATTTCTCGATTTTGCTATCGTCCGCCGGCGCCGGCCCTGAGCGCCGGAGGAGTTTGTCTGCCTGCGTGGTCAGCGGCGAAATGGGGGGAGTGGGTATGCTTCCGAATGTAGGAATATCGGACATTAGATAACCTCCAGGTCTGCCTGTAGTCCGCCGGCCGCCTTGATGGCCTGGAGGATGGCGATGATGTCGTGGGAAGTGGCGCCGATGGCGTGCAAGCCTTTGATCAACTCGTCGACATTCGCCCCCTCCTGCAGTTGTATCGACTGTGCGGGTGCATCGCCTACCGAGAGTCTTGTTTCTGTCACGGTCTTTGTTTCCCCGCCGGAGAATGGCGGCGGCTGCGAAACCACGGTGGCGGTCTGCACGTCGATGGTTAGGCTGCCGTGGATTACCGAGACTGGTGACAATCGTACGTCGCCTCCCATCACGATGGTGCCGGTGCGTTCATTCACGACCACCTTGGCCGGCGAGCGGAAATTGATTGAGAGGTTCTGCACCCGGGAAATGAGGATGGGCACGGACTCAGCGCCACTTTCGGCAACATTGACGTCGATACGGTTGCTATCGAGGGCAGTGGCAATCGGCTTGCCAAACTCCTGGTTAATCACGTCTGCAACGTCGCGCGCGGCGGTGAAGTCGGAGTTCATCAACAGCAACGAAACGGTGCGAAACCGGCTCAGGTCGACGGCTGCCTCCCGTTCGACAATTCCCCCTTCAGCGATCCTCCCGACCGTGGGATGGTTGACTGACCTTACATTGCCGGCTAATCCCTCTGTATAACCTCCTATGACGAGTGGGCCCTGGGCCTCAGCGTAGACCTGTCCGTTGGCTGAACGAAGTGCAGTAAGCAGGAGAACTCCGCCGACAATACTCTTGGCGTCGCCCACGGATGAGACGGTGACGTCGAGTTTCATTCCCGGCCGCGCGAACGGGGGCAGGTTAGCCGTGACAAAAACGGCTGCGACATTTTTCACGACCACGATACCAGGCGCGATCTGCGTCCCCATACGGATGAGAGCATTCGCCAGAGTCTGGACCGTAAAGAACGTTTGTTGGGTATCACCCGTGCGAGCCAGACCAACAACGAGACCGTATCCGACCAATTGATTGTCGCGCACGCCTTCGATCTGGGTCACATCGCGGAGGAGCACTTTGTGGACAGTATCGGCGGCGAAGAGCGCAACCGAGGAGAAGACCCATAGGCCGGCTAACCAGGAGAAGCGGCATCGATTTTTCGTCTTGCGCGGCGTAGACATCAGAAATTCAAAAGCCATAGGATCGCCCTGGTGATCGGATTTGGCGGACGCACGCCGTCGGCGATGATTCCCTTGCCTTTCATTTCGATCTCGAGATTGCTAAGAGCCGAAGAGGGCACGGTGTTTGCAGGACTTATGTCGCCGGGCCGGACCAGGCCACGCAGGATTACGTTTTCGTGCTGGTTATTCATGAAAATCTGCCGTTCTGCCTGGACGACAAGGTTGCCGTTCGGAAATACAGCGATGATTTGAGCAGTAAGACTGGTGGAGAACGTGGTATTGGAAGCAGTAGCGCCCTGGCCCTTGAGAACCGATGACGATTGTCCCGACAGGAGAGGGTTGACCGCGGAAGGAGTCCTGCCCAACAGGCCCGTGATGCTGGAGCTGGAGGTTAAAGCTCGCTGGGTATTGACGGTGCCGGACTGCGCCGCAGTAGTTTGGACTGAAGCAAGAATGGTGACGGTGTCATTCAAATTCCGCGCCTTATAGTCGGAGGAGAAGTCACCGAGTATATTTTGCGCCAACCATAGGCTTCCGGTCGTAGGCTGTTCTGCCGCCGGAACATACTGCTCCTGCAAGCGCGTGATGTACTCTTCCCGTAGCTGCTCTGAAGTTTTTGGATGAGGCTTAATTTTGCTCCATGGGGCGGCGAAGAGCGAAGGCACCGCAAAGAGCAACAAGACGGCAGTTCGCCGGATGAGTTTCGATACCCGCATTTCAGAAACTCCCCTTCAGCAGGCGCGCATTGACGACCTCCCCGATATAGGTCTGCTTATGGTCTGGACTGGCGACGTGGATCCGGTGGCCCACGATGCCGTTCTCAAGGCTTACGACGGCTACCTGGATATGGGATCGTTGATCATCCAATACGAGCGTGGCGTGCGTTCCGACCTTCATCGTGATCTCACTCTGCGCGTTCCACACCGTGCTGGTCAGCGCGGGCATCGGCTTCGCGGCCTGGGCGGTCGAGGTGGGCGAACTCACGAGAGCGTAGAACGGCAAGCATTTTCGCGCGATGTGACAGGCGAGCTTTACGCGCCAGCGGTCACCGGCTTGGTGGAGGGACCCTTTACCGAGAGTCTCGACGGACAGGACATCAAGCGCGGGCTCTGGTTCGGTGGCGACCACGCGCGTGAGAAGAGACACTCTCTCGGGGGCGGTTGGCAGGCCGCTCGATGAGACAGCAAGAGCAACCTGGGCCGGGGTCAACGGAAAGTGGTTTTGCGACGCAGATGGGGTCTGCTGTGCCCCACTCGTAGCAGCCATCAACAAAAATGGTATCCATCTTGCCGTCATATATCCTCTGTTCGCACGCCTTTGTCGTATCGTGCGTTCTTATGTGGAAAGTTGGTTCAACTGCTGAAGCATCTCATCGGCGGCTTTTACAACTCGCGAATTAGATTCGTAGGAACGCTGAGCCAGGATCATCGCCACGAACTGGTTGACCACGCTCACGTTAGACTGCTCGAGCATGCCCTGCTCCAACGCTCCCAATCCCTCCGCGCCACCCGGTGTTCCTACCACGGGTTGACCCGAGGCAGTGGTAGGCAGGTATATGTTGTTTCCAGCGCTGTTCAATCCACCTGGATTTACAAAGAGAGCTGTCTGGATGGCACCCACTTCAGTAGCAGCAACCTGGCCCGGTTGCGTGACGCTGACGGTGCCGTCGCTGCCGACGGTTACGCTGAGTGCATCGGCCGGGATGGTCACTGCAGGCTGCAGGGGGTTACCGTCTGCTGTGACGAGCGCCCCTTCTGCATCGGGATGAAACGATCCGTCACGGGTGTAACCGATTTGCCCGTTGGGCAATAGGATCTGAAAAAAGCCCTGGCCTTGAATGGCTAGATCGAGCGGGTTCCCGGTGGTGGCGAAATCGCCCTGCGTCTGGATGATTTCCGTTTCGGAAGTACGCGCACCGAGGCCTATCTGCAAACCCGCCGCTACAGTGGTCTGTTGCGTGGCCGCCGCACCCGGCATGATTTCGTTCTGATACAAGAGGTCGGTGAAATTCACCTGACGCTGCTGAAATCCCGTGGTGCTCGAGTTAGCCAGATTATTGGCGATGTTATCCAAATTGAGCTGTTGAGCGGTCATTCCGCTCGCGGCCGTGTAGAGGGCACGAAACATATCAGGATCCTTTCACTGTTGTTTCCGATGGAATACTGGTGGCTGGATTAGCTGAGGCGTGGCAGATCCTGGGCTGCAGTTTTATCTAGCTCGCCGTTGATCATGGTGAGCACATGGCGCATGGTTTCGACTTCGCGCTGCGCGGTAATTAACTCGACCACGCTGGTAATAGGGTTGACGTTTGAGCTTTCGAGCATTCCCTGGCTCACGTGAGAACTCTTGGCAGGTATTGCGGCGGTGGCAGGGGCGTTGTAGTAGGTTCCGCCGGCGCTCTTTATCACCGTGGTGGACGGAAATTCGACCAGCTTCATGCGTCCTGAGATGGCGCCGTTGACGGAGATTGTTCCATCGGAACTGATGGTAAGGGGCGCTCCAACGACGGTAATGGGAAGGTTGTTATCGCCCAGGACGGGGTCGCCCGCAGCGGTGATCAGTTGCCGCGCTGGGGAGACACGGAAGTTTCCTCCACGGGTGTAAACGGCGCCGGCCGCGGTCTGCACGGCGAAATACCCGGGGCCTTCCATCGCCAGGTCGAGATCATTGCCCGTGCGCACCAAAGCGCCCTGAGAAGCATCCAGCCGTGTCCCGCTCAGCACACCGTAGTCATTGGCGTCCTGATTGAGGACAGAGAGAGGAGAGTCGCCGGCAGAAGCGAGAAGCGAGCTGAATATGTTTTCACTGGCTCGAAACCCCGAAGTACTCACGTTGGCTAGGTTGTTGGCTATGGTCTCGAGCGCTTCGGTTCTTGCCATCAAGCCGGTACAGGCCGCGTAGTAACCACTATTCATAGCGTGCCCCTCCGGCAGACATGCTGCACGCCGAAGGCCAATGTAACCCGAATTGACCTATCCCTTTTATTTCAGCGACGGAGACGAATGGCGCACCCTGCCATGAAGAGCCGATGAGGAGTGAATGAGAAACCGGTGAGAAAAGAAACGTTACGAGCCGGCCAGCATGCAATGCGAGGCCGCAGTCACACAGTTTTTCCACGATGAGCTAATGCCTGCGGAGGCAAAGTGATGGAAGCCTGACGGATCAAACTCGGTCCGGGTTCCAGCCAGTTCATGCGCGGCAGTCAGGATGAATTTCCAGACGGAGGAGGAACAGGAATCGCTTGTACTGCGGATGGCGGAAAGAACAAATAACGGCAACGAGCCCTCCATGGTCAACAACGCGCCCGACTCCCCGGCGCCCACACGCTGGCTTGGCCAGCCTAATACCTTCGGAATGGCTCCAATCTCATGCAGCAATCCGACCAGGTATGCTTCTTCTGGCGAGATGCGGTCGAGCGATTCTGCGACCAGTTGCGCATACTGAGCCACCAGGCGGCAGTGATGCCACAGCGACGTGGTTGCCGCATGCTCCCGGCCGCAGGTAAACGTTCGCATGGACACCGCTTCGAACCATGCGTTTGAGTCCAGGCCGGCCAGGCAGTCACCCATGCGGCAGGGGTGGTCGGTGGAAAATTCATATTCCCTCCCGACCAGGCGGAGAACCTGGATGGTCGCCCCGACATCGCTCAGCACCAGCTCGGAAGCCATCCGCAAATCGATACATGGCTCATGCAGAAGTATTTCCAGGCCAAGAACAGTTGCCGACATGACCGGCACCGCGTCCAGTAGATCTACCTTCTTGCGCGACAACTTTCTCTGTGGCGAACCGAGACGCCGCCAGGCAGATGACGGAATCCAGCTATGGTCTGAAACCGCGTCGATCGTCTGATTGAGCATTCTTTCCCACCCGCTGGGTCTCTATCGGCAGGTGAGGAAGAACTTTCCAACGAAGGTTGCAGATTTTCGACTGAACGAAAAATCAGAGTGAGTTCACTTTACTTTGAAGAGAAGGTCAACGACGTTGTCACCGCTTTTCAGTCTCGCCCACAGGTGTTCTTTGCACCTTTCCATCAAGGCCTCCTCCGCCTCGATCTCTACTCCTGAAGCGCAGACCACACCGGCTATCTCGGCCGGAGTCTGCATTCTTTCGACGTTTATCTCCCTGGGGCGATTGTCTTCAGCCTCGCCGCGCACCTCTTCACCTTTGCGCATCTGAATCAGGAAGTCAGTGGGGGTTAGAAAGCAGGGTTTTGTTTCACATCCGGTCATCTGCTCGATGGCGTACAGGAGCTCATACTCGACGCCATGGACGAAGCCCACCAACAACAAATTAGTCCTGGTTACGTAGTGAACTGGAACCATGGAGTGAAGCCGCATAAGGGCGACGGGGATGTGCATCTCAATCCAGGCCGCGTGCTTGGGAATAGCAAACACGGGGCAGCCCCATTCAGCAGCGCGGACGGCGGTCATCTGTTTTTCGCTGATGCAGCCCTGGCGCACGATGAGTTCGCCGATATCCCCACCGGCTTGTTTCTGTTCGTCCGCCGCTTTCTTGAGTTGCTCCATTGTCAGCAGGCCGTGACTGATCAAATCAAGACCCAGGGGCATGCTGGCAACATAGGCCGCGGGTCCGTTTGCCGGCTTGAGCAGGCGCAAAACCTCCTGCTCGGCCGCTGATCGGAAGCAGCGCGAACTGCAATACCAGGAGTCGTGCATCCTTATGCCGGCCTTACGTGCGGAAAGATGGCGCAAAGCCAACATCTTGTGACACCTTTCACACCGGGACACGACGATCTTCAATCCGGCCGCCCAGGTTTGCATCGCGATCGGCGGGATAAGCTTCATGGGTTTCTGCGCTCCTCTTTGGCGATCAACGGAGCACCGGCGTAGCGATCGGCTGCGGGACCTCAGTCACACGCAGCCCATAGTTGCCATCGATAACCACCGCTTCGCCCCGGGCAATCACTTTCCCTTCGAGCAGTAGTTCTACTGGCTCCTCCACCTGGCGATCGAGTTCGATCACGGACCCGCTGGTCAATTCCAACACTTCACGCAGGGCAAGCTGGCGTTGCCCGAAACGCAGGGTCACGTTTAGCTCGACGTCCATCACCAGTTGCAGATTTAGTTGTTCCAGACTAGACGCCGGTTCTTTCTCGCCGGCAGCCGTTACTGTCTCTCCTTTGCTGTCTGCGATCTTCTCAGCATGCTGGGATAGTGCCTCGGCCAGCACGGGGTTCAGATACATCACCATGGAGACACGATTGCCGTCATCGTCTGCAGCGGTCACTTCCGCAGCGTTCGCGCCGGGGGACGCCGGTTCGGAAGCTATGGAAGGTTTGCCTGCAAATGTGCCGTACTCTTCCGCGACCGTGGAACAGAACCTGCTTGTGCCTGCTTCGACGAATTTGAGCAGGGCCTGGGACTGTTCGGTTCCGAATTCACCAACTGCCTGCTGCAGGCACTTTGCGGCCAGCATGGCTGCATCGGCGCGGCGGAACTGGAGCAGGACTTCCCCGGCCAATTCACCTTCGAAGGTAACGCGCACGCGGACTGGCTCGGATTCGTCCGCGGTCTTTTCCGCGTCTGGCATGGCAGCAACTAGCCAGCGCGATCCACTGGTCTCGGAGAGGGTCGCCACCAGAGCGCTAGAGAAGGCATCCGAAAAAGGCCGGTATGTGTTCTCGGCTAACTTGTCGGTCGTCATGCTACTCCTTCGTGGCTACCGGTTCCTGCGACCGGCATGAGAGTTGCGCTGCTTTCAACATCCCGTTGCGGACCGGCAATGCCTCGAAGATGTCGACACCTTCCACTGTGAGACGGCCGGGATTCTTCACCGGCGCTTTCATCTTTAAGATCATTCCGGGTTTAAGATCGATCAAATCTTTAACGAACACTCGCATGTGGGTAATGTCTACGGCGACATTAAATTCGCAATCGAGAATCCGTTCGCGCAGGCTGGGATTGGGAAGATGGCGAAGACTCGATATCTTCTTCGACTGCGCCGCTTTCATGTGCCGCAACAGAAAACCCACAAACGAGGTTGGCAGCACGATTTTAAAGGATCCGGTGGTGGCTCCTACGGTCATCTCGAACATCAGCAGGACAAGCTTTTCGTTGGCCGGGTAGATCTGGGTGATCTGAGCCGGCTTGATGCAATGGCCGGGAGTCAACGACAGATTCAACGCGCGCCAGGACCGATCTACCTCTTTTACGATGAGGGTGGTGACGATCTCCATGATCTCTTCATCGATCTCAGTAAGGTCGCGTGGCTCATCTGAGGCAGAAGTACCCGCGCCGCCAAGAAGCAGGTCGATGATGGGGAAAATCAGCCGGATCTCCATCTCCATCAGGAAATTGCTCCCCATCACGTTCAGTGCGCACGGCAGCAGGTAAGTGTTTGGAGCGATGCCGGCGATATAGGCCGGGAGCGCCAGTTGTTCGAGCGACAGCATTTTCAAACGAATAGAGGTTCCTAGATAGACTTCTAACGAATTGGTAACGTTCAGAGCAAATTTCTCGTGCAGGGCCGTCAATGCACGAGCATTCTCGTTTGACAACCGCCCCGCGTAGCGGAAGTTGCAGGAGTGGATGGTGCGCGCCCTCAGCTGTCCAGCGCTCTTCGCTGTCATGGATTCCTCCAACCCCGATGCTGGGGTCACTGCTGGCGTCTAGCTTGCGGACGATTCGTACCTTGCGCGAAGGGCGGCTTAGCACTCGCAGGTCCCGCAGCTTCCCTGAGATGCGCCAAAGAAGCCCTCAGTTTCAGCATGGCGGCGGCGTGTATTTGTGAGACCCGTGATACCGCGATGCCCACGACTTCCGAGACTTCTTTCATGGTCAACTCCTCGTAGTAATACAAGGAGAGAATCAGCTGCTCTCTCTCTGACAGGCGCGATACCGCTGCGACCAGCTGGGCTTTCATTTCACCTTCCAGGCATAATTCGAAAGGGTTATCTCTACCCGAACTCGGCGCCGATTCGATCAGATCGAATGATTCGCCTTCATCACCGGCGACATTGCTCAGTTGTCCTACCAGAAATAAGCCGTCCAGTTGGGCTAAAGTGCTCTGTAGGTCGTCAACCTTCATCTCAAGCTCGGCTGCGATCTCCTCTTCGAGCGGGTGCCTTCCCAGCTTGGATTGGAGCCGGCCGGTTGCGGCGCCGATCTCACGTCCTTTCCTTCGCAGCGTACGAGATCCCCAATCGAGCTTACGCAAGCTGTCCAGGATTGCTCCGCGAATACGATGTTTGGCAAAGGTGGAGAATTGCGAATCCTGCTCGCTATCGTAGTTGCGGCAAGCATCGATCAGCCCAATCACACCGGCCTGCACCAGGTCTTCCATGTCTACATGTTTGGGCAATCGCTCATGAATTCTGGCCGCCACGTAATAAACCTGCGGCAGTTCCCGCAACACGAGTTCGTTTCGCTCTTCGGTGGTTTTGCTACTCGCGCGATAGGCTACTTCTGGATTTGTCATTCCATCCCTCTCTTAGTGAGGCGCATACTCACTCTTGCACTGAACTTCATAGAACTACATCCTGCTCCGGACTTGGACACATCTACCTCCACGGCGCGTGCGAGTTTTCTCAATGGAGAACTCCCAGGGACTGCACCGGCGTCAACGGAGGAATCTCGCCCGGAGAAATGACGACGATCTTGGGGATGAACGGCTCGAGCAGGCGGCGAAGGTAATACCGGCCGGGGGATGAGCAGAGCAGGATGGGGGGCGTCGCACCGATCTCTTTACCGAAGTTTGTTCGCAGCCCGTCCAGCACCCGGCGCGCGAGCGATAGTTGATGAGGCACGGAAGGCGCCTGATTCGGCTGAAGGTTCGATCCGCGGGTGCATTCCTCTTCAATCGCCGAGTCGAGGGTGACGACCTTCAACTCTCCTTTGTCGTTCAGCAAGGGCCGGATCAGCGTGCGGCCCAATACATGACGCACGGCCTCGACCAGTGCGATCGGGTTCTTGTTGAACGACGCTACGTCGACCAGGGTTTCGAGGATGGTTCCCAGATCACGAATGGACACTTGCTCGCGGAGCAGTTGCTGTAGCACCTTCTGTACTTCGCCCAGACTCAGCAGCTTGGGAATGAGTTCATCGGCCAGTTTGGGATGAGACTCATTCAACCGGTCGACCAATCTTCTGGTTTCGTGGCGCGACAGGAGTTCATGGGCATTCTGCCTGATCACTTCGGCCAGGTGAGCAGCCAGTACCGATGTCGGGTCTACCACCGCATATCCAGCGGCAATCGCCTGACCCTGGGTTTGAGGCGAGATCCACTTTGCCGGGACATCGAAAGCCGGCTCACGAGTATCTTGCCCAGGAACGTCGGCCGCATCTGCATTAGAGCTGATGGCCAGCAGACAGTCGCGGCGCAGCTCCCAGCGCGCGAGTTCGGCCCCTCTTAGATAAATCACATACTCCCTGTCCTTCAGCGACAGATTGTCAGTGATGTGGATGGAAGGAACCAGGAAGCCGAGTTGCTGGGCAAGGTTCTTGCGCAGCGACTTTACCCGGGTCAGCAGCTGGCCTCCCTGCTTGGCGTCGACCAACGGCACGAGCCCCATACCGACCTCAAGCATCAGTTCGTCGAGCTTGAGGATTGCGTCCATCGGATCCGCGGCAGGCAGTGGTGCTCCACCCGGCGCGGCGGTCTTCGCAAGCGACTCGAGCTCCTCAACCTCGTCTTTGATGACCTGCGGTTTCATCTTGTGTGCCGAATACATCAGGATCGCGGCCAAACTGAAAAAGGAGAACTTTGGCAAACCCGGAATCAGCCCTAGAGCGGTAAGCGCGCCCCCTGCTATCCAGAACAGGCGTGGGCTATTAAAGAGCTGCTTGCTTACATTCACGCCCAAAGATTCCTTCGAGGCCGCCCGGGTGACGACGATGCCACCCGCTACCGAGACCAGCAACGAGGGGAGAATGGAAACCAGGCCATCGCCCACGGTAAGGATGGTGTAGGTTTTCAGAGCCTCTTCAAAAGGAACGCCTTGTTGAAACACTCCTATCAGGAACCCGGCGATGATGTTGATGGCCATGATTAGAATGGTGGCCATCGAATCCCGTTGACTGAAACGCGCCGCGCCGTCCATGGAGCCGCAGAATTCCGCTTCGCGCGCCACCCGTTCGCGGCGTGCCTTGGCTTGTGCCTCATTGATCATGCCGGCATTCAAATCGGCATCGATGGCCATTTGCTTGCCTGGCATGGCATCGAGAGTAAAACGGGCTGTGACCTCCGCCGTGCGCACGGCGCCATGACTGATAACCAGGAACTGAATGGCGATCAATGCGAGAAAGATGACGAATCCAACGATGTAATTGCCGCCGACTACGAATTGACCGAAGGCTTCGATTACTTTTCCTGCCGCCTCCGTGCCCTCATTGCCATGGAGGAGGATGCGCCGTGTGCTGGCCAGGTCCAGGGATAGACGTAGCAATGTGAGTAAGAGGATCAAGCTGGGAAACACCGAGAATTGTACTGGGCGTAGAACCTGGATCGCGGTGAGGAGGACGAGAATCGAAGCCGTGATACTTATGGTGAGCAGCAGGTCAAGGATGAAGCTGGGCAACGGAACCAGCATCACGAAGACCATCGAAACGGCCGCGATGGGTGCGATCCAATCGCCAGATTTACGTAGGAGTGCCAACAAACGTGCCATCATCGCGTTGCTCCCGCGGCCGCAGCCGATGGAGCAGTTTCAATCTTCTGCCCAGATGCGTTCCTGGAACCCCGCGCTGCTTCGGCCTTACGGACCTCGGCTTCGGCGCGGAAGACGAGCGCGAGTATCTCGGCCACCGCCTGGTACAACCTGGCTGGTATGGAATCGCCGACCTCCACGCTCTTGTAGAGCGCCTGCGCGAGCGGCTTGTTCTCCACCAGCATGATCCCGCTATCGCGCGCCAACTGTTTGATCTTCTCCGCCAGGAGGTTTTGCCCTTTGGCCACGACGACGGGAGCCGGCATCTCACTTTCATAGCGTAGAGCGACGGCGTAGTGCGTTGGGTTGGTCACCACTACGGTTGCCGTGGCGGCGGCCTTCATTGCTTGTCTTCTTCGCATGGCCCTGCGCAGCCGGTGGATGCGCGATTTGACAGCAGGATTGCCCTCCGATTCCTTATGCTCCTCACGCACCTCCTGCTTGGTCATTTTCATGTCACTATTCATCTTCATGAGGGTCAGTGCGTAATCAACCGCAGCCCATACCAATAGGACAAGCCCCGCCTTCCAGGTCAAGGCAAACACCAGGCTGCCCACGAAGCCTGCAAACACCCTCAAGCCGAGGCTGGAGGCGTGCACCATCGTTTCCCAGTTATCGCGAACCAAATTGATGGCGAGCCAGAGGATAACCCCGAATGGCAGCAGCGACTTCAAAAGATTGCTCAAGCCAACGGGGGAGAATATCTGACCCAGCTTGGTGGCTGGACTGAATCGTTCCGGCTTCAAGGCCAGAGCCTCGGGGGCAAAGTTGATGCCGCCCTGAGCCACCCCAGAGAATGCCGAAAGCAACATTGCAGCCAGCAGAATGGGAGCAATCCAGCGCATGACCTCAACCCCGCTCCAAAAGAAAAGCGGCCCATTACTTTCGAAATCGCCAGTGGATGCGACATACAGCGCATTGCGGTAGAAGGTTGTCCAATGGGTGACCGATGTGGTCGACATCATCGTTGCCGCTCCCAGTACTCCGGCAAGAGCAAAAACGCCAGGGAGTTCCCGGGACCGGGCTACCTGGCCCTGTTCTCGCGCCTTATTCCGTCTCTTGGGTGTCGCCTGTTCTGTCTTGCTGTCGTCAGCCATACATTCCTATCGTGTCCACGGCTACCGCGCCAAGCGGAGAAGGTGGTCGGCGGTGACCATCGAACGGAGAAATAAGCTTTCAAATACATCCGGCCAATACTTGAGCGCGGAAGTTAAGAGGATGAGTCCGAGAACGCTCTTGACCGCCGGGCCAAGCAGCATCAGTGGCAATTGCGGAGATGCCTTGCCGAGCAGGCCGAGCGCGATGTCTGCAAACAGGGTGGCGGAAAGAACCGGCGCCGCAATCTGGACGCCAATGGCAAACACGCCCGCCCCCGCTTGCACCGCTGCAGTGGTGAAGGCTGCCCCAAAATGACCCGTGGCAGGCGGCAGATAATCGAAGCTGCGGGCCAGGGCGCGCAGAATCCAGAAGTGGACATTGAGGCGCAAAAAGATCAACATGGCGATCGTCTGATGGAACGTGGCGACCACGGTCGATTCCGCCAGCGTTTGCGGATCGAGGATACTCACCAACGAATATCCCATCTGCACACTCAAAACCTGTCCTGCCATTTGCACGCCGTCGAAGACAATGTTGGTCGCAACCCCTAAAGCGACCCCAATCAGCAACTCACTGAACACCATCATTGGCCATTGGCTAATGCTGATGTGCGGCATTCTGGCGGAAAGCATCGGATACAGAAGGGCTGTCAGGGCCACCATCAGGATTGCCTTCACCCGGACGGGAATCACGGTGCTACCGTAGAACGGCGCGAAGAGCAACATCCCGCTAAGCCGGACACTGATGGTCAGCAATGCGCCGAAGATCTGAATCAGCGATATGTTCATTACTGCAGGACCTGATGAAAGTCGGTTAAGAGGTTGATGGTGTAATGCGCGAGGTGCCGCCACATCCAGGGCATCAGCAAAAACAGAGCAGACCCAGTGACCAGCAGCCGGGGCACTTGTGACAGGGTCTGGTCCTGCAGCGAGGTCAACACCTGGAGGATGTTCACAACCAGGCTGACGACAATAGCAACGGCCAACACCGGGCCCACCAGAATCACCACTTCCTGCAGCATAAGACGGGCCAGCAAAATTACTTGATCAACGCCCATCAGTTGAAACTCCGCATCAACGCGCCGATGAGAAGGTGCCAACCGTCGACCATAAGGAAGAGCAGCAACTTCAACGGAGTCGATATCACCACGGGTGGCAACTGCATCATGCCGACAGAAGTGGTAATGGAGGCGACGACCATGTCAACGACGAGAAAAGGCAAGAAGAGCACCGCGCCAATCTGAAAGCCCGCTTTCAGCTCAGACAAAATGTAGGCGGGCAACAGAACGCGGAAGGAAACATCGCCCACATTTTCGGGACGAGGTTCCTTCGCCATTTCCAGAAACAAGGCAACGTCTCTTTCTCGAACGAAATGCGACATGAACTGGCGCATGGGCGCGGAGGCGCGGGTGACCGCGTCGACGGCCGTGATCTTGCCCTGCTGCAACGGTATGATCGATTCACGATAGATAATCTCACCAAGTGGCTGCATGAGAAAGAACGTCATGATTACAGATAGGCCGATGAGCGTTTGATTCGACGGAGTCGTCTGCAGGCCGAGCGCCTGCCTGAGGAAGTGGAAGACGATCAGCAACCTCGCAAAGGGCGTCATGCAAATGAGCAGGGAAGGAATGATGGTGAGGAGGGTCATCAGGACAAGGATGGTCCATTGCGACGAACCACCGCCTAGCCCTGTAATCCGCAATTCGTTTGGGTTCGATGGCATGGCGCCCAACTGAATGGGCGCCGGGGCCAACACCATCGACAGCGAGGGCAAGAGGTCCACCCCATGGATCTCCTGCGCCCGCAAGCGGAGCGGCTGTGCCAGGACGATCGCTGAAGTGGCCAGGCAAAGCATCACGCGTACGACCGCCCCCTTTCTCACGCGTATTGTCCGGTCTGCTCGATGGCTGCATGGCCGTTTTGCTTCCTGCCCGGTTTTGCCGCCGGATTTGCGCCGGCAGTGATCGTGTTCTGCAGCAGGTCGCCGAACGTTGCCGGCGCAAACTGAGGCATGGGTGGGACACTCGCTGGTGCTGCGTGCGCGCTTGCTTTGCGTGCCCGCTTTACGGGCCGCTTCCGTTTAGCCGCCTGCTTGGTGGGCACGGTCATGGTCTTCTTGAGTACGTCTTCAAAAGGTTCGTTTGTGTCCAATTGCGCCAGCAGTGCGATATTCGTAGGCCCGCCCGCGAGCAGGAAGTGACGTCCATCTACCTGGACCACGGCGACGAATCTCTTTTCTCCCAGGGAAACGGTTTCGGCTACGCGCAACCTTTTGTCGCTGGATCGATCGACACGGCGTGCCTGCACCCATTGCCGCAGGCGGGCCCATAACCCGGTTTGGCTGCGGAGTGAGTTCAATTCGGCATCATCGGCGAGGACCGGAAGCGACAACGTGGTGCCTTTTGCGGGATCGGGTTTGCTTGAGCGTGTCGTCTTCATGACAGGTCCGTGAGTCGCACGGCGAGGCGTTCGCCAACGACTTCAAACTCGGTCCAACCAACCAACTGGCCGTTTACGCGAAGAGGCAGGTCGCTGCTTTGGTGATACGCGGTCTCTACGATGGAGCCATTGGTAAGGTTCAGCAGGTGGCCGACAGTAAAGTTGACGACCGGAAGATCCAGTGCGAGCGTGCAGGGAAGCCAGGGCAGAAATTCTCCCGGATCCCGTTCCTGAGGCCGGTCCGCTACAGGTGGAGCGATCGGCGATTTAACTTCGATCATCGGTATTGCGCTCTTCGGTGCTGTATTCATCTGACCTCTCTTCCACTTGTGATCAAGCGTGACCCTCAGTCCGAGGGACCTGAGGTAGGAGGTGTGCATGTGGAATGCTGTCAGCAGGCCACACGCCTCCACGCCTTGATGGGGGTTTAGCAATCAGGAGGCCAATGCGAGGGGAGGAGGAGGAGGGTGTAGCGCTACGCTACAGGTGACCAAGTAAGTGGCCACGCCATAAGAAAAACAACTTTCCTAGCCGGCAATTCACTTGCTGAGGGACGGCGAAATAGCCGGGATTGCAGCGACTACGTGAGCCGAATATGAGAACGGTCCTGGAACAGGGGCGCAGCCGCTCTGCGAAGAAACAGAGCGGCCTTCTCTTAATGCAATACTAAGAATTCAGAAAGCCCGGTCTATTGCAGCATAGCGATGGTCGCCTGGGAAACCTGGTTGAATGTAGTTATCGACTTGGCATTTGCGGAGTAGGCTTGCTGGGCCACAATCAGCTTGGAGAACTCGGTAGCGATATTGACGTTTGATTGTTCTACGGATCCGCCAATCACGGTTCCCCGCCCTCCAGTTCCAGCCACGCCTACTACAGCCGGACCTGAGGCAGCAGTCGCCTGGTAATTGTTATTACCAATGGCGACCAGCCCCTGGTTATTGGCAAAGGCGGCGACGGCGACCTGTCCCAAAGCGAGGGTTTGTCCGCTGGTGAAAGTGCCACTGATGGTGCCGTCCGGCTCGACAGCGTAGGTTTGGAGTGTCCCACTGGCGAAACCATTGGTGCTGGTGGCGCTGGTGGCGCTGGCCGTAGAAGTCTGGGTGATGGTCGGATTGCCTGCCGTTACCAGATTCCACGTCAACGGCATCGTTGCGGCGCCATTGGCAAAGGCGGTCTGCGCGGCGGGAGGTACGGCAACCGGCGGAATGGTAATCGCAATCCCCGCGGATGGAGCGATGGTAGCCCCAGCTCCGGTGGGAAGCGTCGAAACCAGCACACCGGAACTGTTGAAGTTCAAAGTGCCCGAGGCTACGGCGGTTGCAGCAGTGGCTGGGGCAGGAGCCAAATCGGTTGAAGGTATGGTGATGGAGTAGCCCCAAGTATTTGGCGCCGTCATGGTATAGGTAACCGACAAGGTGTGTGCTGCGCCCAGCGAGTCGAAAACCGGGAGACTGCTACTGGCCGTGTCTCCAACCACGGAGCTGGCGTTAAGATTCGCTGAGATATTGAAGGTAGTGCTTGCGACCGCAGGGCTGCTCACGCCGGTGCCCACCTGCAGTGGCTGTAAAGCGGCGGAGGTGTTCACTACACCGTTGGTGGCTGGGTATCCGAGTACTAGTTCCCCGCTCGGGGTGGTGATCTGGCCAGCCTTGTTGGTGGCGAAGTCTCCCGCGCGTGTGTAGTCAGGCAAGCCGCTCGCACTCTGGGTGACGAAGAAGCCATTGCCAGACAACGCCATGTTCGATGGAGTGCCGGTTGCGTTCAGACTGCCTTCCGTGAAGTTGGCGTCGGTAGAAGAAATCGTTACCCCCGATCCGGTTTGCACCGGGTCGCCACTACCGTTGGTATTGCCATTTTGCGAAAATACATCGGCAAACGTGAGAGTCTGGTCTTTGTAGCCGTCGGTATTAATGTTGGCCAGATTGTTGGAGACAGATTGTAGCTGGCCTTGAGCAGCCGTAAGCCCGGACAGTGGTGTGGCAAAGGAACCCATTACTTACCTCCTGAGATGTTGTTGCTGGTAGCGGAAGAACCCATAGAGTGGCGGGATTCAGGGGCATGAGCGTGTTGGGGTCGAATGGGAGTTGGTTAGCCACTGCACCGGCTGCCGAAGGCGAGAGGCTATTGACGGCGCCCCCATTAGCCGAGGAGAGAGGGGCATTACCGGCCGGCGGCACTGGCGCCTGCAGCAACCCCGTCGATCCTGTGCCTGTGGACCCGGTGACCGTCTGATTGATACTGATGAGTTGGTCGAGCTGGTTGAGTGAGATCATCTGCCCGACCATAGCAGTTGAATCGACCGGGGCCGTCGGATCCTGATTTTGCAATTCCGTCGCTAACAGATTCAGGAACGTGCTGCCGATATTGGTGGACGAAGTGCCTGAATTTGTACCCGTAGTTGGTGCAGTGCTGGCTTTCGCATTGACGGCGCTTTTCACCGCACTGACGGCCGCCGGTTGCAGCGAGTTTAAAACCGCCGGCAAAGTGTAGTTCGCTGACACAAGATGCATGGTTATTTCTCCTAAGTCCTGAGGTGCCGAAACCTTTCGTTAAACCCTGATGTCAAGGCGGGCGTCGAGCCTGCTGTCGACCAATGGCAACACAGCCGCTGGAATTGAATTCAATTGCCCCGCAAAACCTTCTGCTGATTGCCGCGATGGCCCACCGCTCCTTGGTTGCTGGTTGCTGCGTGAATGATCCGCCGACTCATTCGACATACTGGTGGAGCTCCCCGCGCTGTGACCGGAGAGCTGCTGGCCGGTCACGTCTATGCGCACATCCATCGCTTGGTTACCGCCGAACTTCGCCTGCACCTCCGGTAGATGGGCCGCAAGTGTCCGGGCAAGTTCTCCATGATCCAGCGAAATCTGGGCTGAGATCAGATCGCGGGTTGTTGAGGTGCTGATCGAGATGTTGCCAAAATCCGTGGAGCGCATACCGACGCGCATCTCCGATTGACCCATGCTCTGAATCAGCTTCGCGGTGTTGATAACGGGGGCGGCCTGGGGAACAACGACCGCAGAGGGAGGGGCTGTCTGCGGTGTCTTCGCCGTGTGCGCGGACACCCCGGCTTGCGCCGGAGCCGCCTGTGACAAGACTGCTACGCTAGCACTCTGAGGATGGTCAACCAGAGCCACGGCGTGGTTTGCTAAATTGGACTGGGCCGCGTTCGTGTTCTGTCCTTGTTGGGACGCGCTCCCCTGGCTCTGATCGCCGGATGGCGAGGGATCCTGCGAAACAGGCTGCGATGACGCCGAAACGGAGTCGACCAGTCCGTGCTGGTTGAGTCCCGTGATTTCATTAGTGGATTTACCAGCTCCGCCTTTGCTATCGACAGCTGCGTCCGAGGTTTTTTCCTGCAGCATGTTCAAACCATGGGCCGGATCAGTGACAAACCATGAGCCGTTCGGCCGGATCAGCGCAGCAAGCTGATCGGCGGTTGCGCCGGGAACGCTGGAGACCGCCGCCGGTCCATCTGAGCTCGGAGGTGTCGCCGGCAGGTCAGGCTGAGAGACTGAACCGGTGTTCGATTTCTGGGCAACTTCTCCCTTTGTAGATCCGTTCACGCTGCCGTGCGTAAATGCCTGTGGAGATACAAGGGGAGTTGGTGATGAAGCGGAACTCTGGACCACAGTTGCAGTTTCGGTCGACGTCACGTGTGGTACGGCATTGAGAACGACTTTCGAAACTGTATCTGATAACGCTTTTACCGGCCCATCCGGAGTGCGAGTGGAATCGGCGCCTGGGTGCTGCTGTTGAGCGTTTCCTGGGACGGCGGCGGCATTCGATTGAGCTGAAGCGGCCATCTGGACAGTACTCGTCACGGCGTTCTGGATGGTCCCTGACGCTGTGGGGAGAGCAACTGCTTGGACTGCAGCCGGAGCCGCGGCTTGGGTTGAGTCAGCAATACCGCTGGAGTCGAGGTCTACGGAAGGCATCGGAATCTTCACCTGTGCGGCCTGATTTGCCGTTGTCACAGGCGACGCTAAATTCGTTGCAGTCTCTGAATCATATCTACCCGGCGATAGCCTGGGGGCAACTGGCGACGGATCGGTCTTCTCTTGGGTGTCGACGAACGGTATGTTGTCCGGCTTAAGAACGTTTGACCCGATCGACGGAAACACTCGTAATGGATTGCTGCGAGCCGGGCCAGCCGCAACGGCAACGGCCTTCGGAGGCTGCGCGGCCCCTGCTGATGGCACCTGTAACGGAACGACTGGAACAGGATCGATCACCTGGAGATGCTGAGCCGGCGGGACTAGCTGTTGCAGTGTCTGTTGAGCAGTACCCGTTATCGGTACAACGCCGGAGTGAAGCATAGCGTGGGGTGATTTTGCAGCATCTGTAGCGGGATTTTGCCGCCGTCCAGCGTGAGTAGCATCCTCATGCGCACTGCTCGAATCCGAAGGTGTCCTGGATGCCGCCAGCAACGACTCCTTGAACGTCTGCGGAGGCTGGTCGGAGACTTGCGCCAACGAACCGGCACGGGGCATTGCTGGAGATCCGTTCAGCATTTCGACAATGGATGCGACGTGCACGCCGGTACAGTAGCATTTGCTGGGCCAAACAACTTTCCGGGAAATCTTCCTCGTCGGGTCTGCTTTCTTCTTTAGGCTCAGTGCCCTGGACCCAATTCATGCGACCCAGGCAAAGGGCTAGGCAAAGTTTGCCGCACAGTGCCTAGGCAAATGCTGCCGGGTTGCACTCCAGACCTAGCCGCGGCCCCGCCGGGAAATGTAGTTGTCGTCCAGAATTTTCTGCTCACGTTTGTTCATCTCGATGTCATAGGCAGTGCGTGTCTTCTCGCGCATCTGCGTGAGCATCTCACGATTTCTCCTGGCAGCCTCGTAAACAGCCAGTTGCTTGTCTCTCGCCTCTTCAAGTTTCTGAATCTTGTCTTCGAGGTCTTTTCGGCGCTGCCTGAGTTCCTTTACATCACCGTAGCGAGCCTGAACGTCGAGCCCGATACAGGGTTTCGACACTTCTATGTGACGGGCATCGTCTGCTTGCTCAATCCGTGTGTCAATGCGTTCCAGCTCATCGAAGACTTTCGAGATGTCGAAAAGGAGTTTTTGTAATCTACCTTCTTCGCGCTCCTCGATAATGATGCGCACACGAAGTACGGTAGCCAGCGAAAAGTGGAAAGCCATGTCAGCTGGGAAGCTCTAGAAGAGATTGGACGACGGCGGTAAAAGGGATAATCTCTTCCGTCCGCTGTTGCAAAAAGGCGTTCAGTTGAGGCAGTATCTCCACTGCCCGATCGAGGGTCGGGTCGGCATCCTTCTGGTAGGCGCCAATACGAATCAGGTCTTCGGAACGGTTGTAGGAAGCCAACAAGAGGCGCAAAGCTTTAGCTTTTTGCATGTGTTCCGCAGAAACGATACTCGGCATGAGACGGCTCAGGCTTTCCAGCATCGAAATGGGTGGGTAGTGATTCCTCATGGCCAGGTTTCGATCCAGAATCACATGCCCATCGAGTAAGGACCGCACCGTGTCGGCGACCGGGTCCTGCTGATCATCGCCCTCCATCAAAACCGTATAGAACGCTGTAATGCTGCCGCTTTTGAAACAGCCTGCGCGTTCGACCAGGCGGGCCAGCATATTCAACACGGAAGGGGTGTACCCCTTGGCGGTCGGCGGCTCGCCCGCGGACAAACCGATCTCGCGCTGCGCCATAGCAAATCGGGTCACGGAATCGACGACCAGCAGAACGTTCTTCCCCTCGCTGGCAAAATACTCCGCAATCGCCGTTGCCGACAACGCGGCGCGCAAGCGCAGAAGCGGGGATTGGTCAGAAGTGGAAACAACCACCACGCATCGTTTTCGCCCCTCCTCGCCGATGACTTCTAGGAACTCACCTACTTCCCGTCCGCGCTCCCCCACCAAAGCCAGCACGGTCAGGTCAGCGGCTGTACCCCGGATCATCATGCCCAGGAGCGTGCTTTTGCCCACGCCGCTGCCGCCGAAGATACCGATACGCTGGCCGCGCCCGCACGTGACAAAAGCATCAAGCGCGCGGATCCCACAGCCGAGCGGATCGCGAATGGTGACTCGATCCAACGGTAAAGGCGCCGATCCATCCACCCACACTGACCGTTGTGCGCGATATTCTCCTTTTGAGTCAAGGGGCGTCCCCGTAGCATCGATCACTCGACCCAACATGTCGTCACCGACTCTTATGGACGATCGGGTGCCCCAGGCGACGATCCGGTCTCCGAATCGGATGCCTTGGGGATTCTCAACCGCCATCGAAAGCATGGTCGACCCGCGAAAGCCAATCACTTCGCCGGAATACTTCTTGCCGATCGCGCTGGTAATCTCGCAAGACTCCCCAATGGAACAGAATGGGCCTTCTGACTCAATCAGGTTGCCAACAACTTGCAACACCCGCCCCCGCCAGCGAAGTGTGGACCCCCTGTCCAGGCGGTCAAAATAAGGAGCAAGCAGACGCAAAGGACTCACTTGACCACGGGCCTCTGCGCCAACAGATCGAAGAATCCCTGCTCAACTTCTTTCATCTGTGCGTCGATGCTGAAATTTGCTGATCCCAGTTCAGTTTCCAGAACGCAATCGGCAGGACTCAGATGAGCATCTTCAATGATTTCTACCGTTGAGCCGTTGAGAGGATGGGCTAAGAACGCGCGCCACTTCCCTGCTTCCGTGGGCGCGACACGTACCGAAACGCTCGAACCGTCGTGCAGCTTGTCGATCGCCACCCGGACCAGTGCCGCCACCAACATGGGATCCACCTGGGCTTCCCGATGTAAAATTTTTGCTGCGATCGAAAGCGCGAGCTGCACCACGTCAGACTCAACCCGGGAGAAATATTCCTTCCGCTCTACCTGGAAATGCTCGAGAGCTTTCAGAACCTTATCTGCTTCTGCGGCTGACCTTACTTCATATTCCGCCTTGAGACGCGCTTCTGTCTGGGCGACTGCCTCGGCGCGCGCAACAGTCAGCAGTTCTTTCACCTCCTGCGGTGACGCGCCGGGCGCCTGGGGTGGACGCTCCGGTTCCTGCGCCGGTGCAGTATGCCTGGTTTCATTCGCCTGAATGGGCACGGGAGCCCCCATATCCCGGTAGGAAAACGACTTGACCGGAAGTGGGACTTCCTGGGTATCAACCCCGCTAGACGACATACTCATCGTTGGCCTCGCCCTTCAGTACGATTTTGCCTTCAGTCTCGAGCTGCCGGGCAATCGTAACAACTTCAGACTGTGCTTTGATCACGTCCCTGCTTCGAACTGGACCAAGTGCTTCGATATCTTCTTTGAGCATCTCGATTGCCCGTGATGACATAGTGCGGAAGAAGTGGTTTTTCAGTTGTTCGTTTGCCCCCTTAAGCGCTGTCGCCAGGATTTTCTTGTCGATCGCTCCCGCAAGCTCCCGGACCTGCGATTCGGAAACCTGCATGAGATCGTCAAAGGTAAACATCAGATCGCGGATACTGATAGCGAGCGTGGGCTCCTCGTTTTCGATTTCCACGAGAATTTCCTGCGCCACTGTTGTATCAATGCAGTTCATGATGTCAGCCACGCTCTGGAAGCCCGAATAGGCGCGCTTCCCTTGCTCTCCGACTGCCTTGAGCCGCAAAGCGAGAAGGTGAGAGACCTTTTCCGCCATTTCCGGCGAGAAGCGCCGCAGGTTGGCCAACCTCTTCACTGCTTCGGAACGAATTTCGTTCGGAAGGCTCATCAAGAGGGCCGAAGCCTGACGATCGCCGAGTTGGCCCAGAATGAGGGCGATGGTCTGCGGGTGTTCGGCCTCTAGAAATCTTGCCAGCTTTTGTGGATCGGCCCGTTGCAGTGACTCCACCGGGTTAAGCTCGCGTGCCTTGGTCAACCGTTGCATGATGCCCTCAGCGTCGCTTTCTCCGAAGGCCTTGATCAGCAGGCGCCGCGCCAGGTCGTGACCGCCCTGGATGATGAAATCCTGTGCCTCCGTGATCCGCTGGTACTCCTCGAAGACCTGGAGGGACAACTCCACGGGGACCGTTCCCAAACCCGCGACCTCGTCGGCAACGCGCTGTAAATCCTTTTCGTCGAGGTTACGGAACACGGTCGCGGCCGAGTCTTCACCCAGAACCGTAAGCAGGATGGCCGCCTTGCGCGCGCCGCTGATTGTTAGTTTTTCGGGCGGCGGTGTCATGGAGTTTCTTCTCTTAGCCATGCGCGCACGGCATTGGTGCTGCTTTCCGGTTCAGCCTTGACGAAGTCCGCCAACTGCTTCCTCAAAGCCTGGGAACGGAGGGCAAGATTGGCGGCGGATTCACCAATTGCCGCGGAGTCGGACTCGGTAGCAGCCGAAGCCCTGGACGTCGCAAGCAACTGGTTCTGAGGCGTGGCTGCCAGAGCGCGCTTCTGGATCGGGCGCAGCATCAGCATGTAGACGAGGAGGAAGAGCACCATCATTCCGGCATAACGAATGACGGAAGCATAGTCGTTGATTCCCTTCCGGGCCTTCTCGGCAAATGTGATGGGTGGAAGGTCCGCCACAACGGGACGCTCAAAGGCGAGATTTTGCACACTGATCACATCACCGCGGGCGGCGTTGAATCCTATAGCCGCCTGCGCAAGTTCGCTGATAGTCTTCAGTTCTTCAGGTGTTCGTTTGTGGTGGGTCTCGACCCACTTCCCCTTTTCCAGCTTGCGTTCCGTAACGTCGTCGAGTAACACCGCTGCGGTCACGCGGCGGATACTACCAGCCGGTTCGATCACGTGGCGTGTGATCCGGTTCACACCGTAAGTGGCGCTTTCTGTCTTCGACGATTGCCCCGGATCCCGAAGAATGGCAGGAGAAGCAGCAGTCGCCGCCGTAGTTGAGACCGCCCCTGGTGTGGGTGGCGCAACAGGTTTGGCGGCGGCCACATTGCTTGATGTTCCCGGCACGCCGCCTATCGCCGTGCCCGGCGCGGTAATTTCCTCGGATCGCTGCATGGTCAGCGTAGCGCTTACGGCCGGATCGTACTTATCCTGGCTCTCTTCGCTGCTGCCAGTTTCATATTCCACATTGACGGAAGCGCGCATGCGATCGGCTCCCACAACCGGTGCAAGGGTGGAGATCAGCCGCCGTGTCATTTCCTGCTCGAGGCCCTCACTCCCATCAGGGGGCGCGGAACTTGTTCCAAGCGTCTTGTTGGAATCGGCATCGATAATCACGACATCCCCCGGTTTCAGCTCATCCACGGCCCCCGCGACCAGCCGGGAAATTTCCGAAATCTCGGCTCGGGAAAGACTTCCGCTCTTGAGACGCAGTGTGACCGAAGCCTTTGCGCCCCGCTCCCGGTCCATAAATACCGAGTCGGTGGCCATGACCAAGTGGACCCGGGCGCTCTTGACGTTGCTCATGGTCTGAATGGTTCGCTCCAATTCACCCTCGAGCGCTCGCTGGTAGTTCACTTTCTCATCGAACTCCGTTTGTCCCCAGGAGACCTTGTCGAAGATCTCGTAGCCGACCCGCCCGCTGTGGGGCGCATCATGAGACGCTACTTCGAGCCTCGCGGCATCGACCTGATCCGCCGGAACAGTGATGGATGTGCCATCGGGCCCGATAAGATAAGGTATTTTCTTTGCGGCCAATTCGGTGGTAATCGCCTGCGCATCAGCCGGCTCCAGGCCCGTCATCAGTGGCTTGTACTGAGGCGTCGCCATCATCTTGACAAAGAAAGCGGCCACACCGAGGGTGAGGGCTAGACCGGCGCCAAGATAAAACCGCTGTTGGGTATTACGCCCATCCCAAAACAGCTTGACACGCTCGATCGGGTTTCCCCCGCTCGCCCCCTGCTTGACGATTGCTGTCTGGGTCTTGGCCGCCATGAATTCTTAATCTCACCGCATTGCTGGAACGGAAAGGGACATTACTAAAACTGCAACTTCTCAATGTCCTGATAGGCGTTCACAATCTTGTTGCGAACCTGCATCATCATCTGAAAGGCAACATCCGCCTTCTCGACTGCGATCATCACTGTACTCATGTCAGCGTTGCCCCCCTTTAGGAGGTTTCCGACCTGTTGGTTCGCGCCGCTTTCCAGCTCGTTCACTTTCTCCAGCGCAGTCGACAAAACCGCCCCAAACCCACCCTGTGTGTCTGATGTCTGCAGCGGTGGCAATTTGGGCAACCCACCGATGCTGCCTATGCTACCGAGGCTGCCGAGTGCGGCAATGACACTGGTCATCGGTTGCTCTCCTTTCTAGCTCTTGAGGATTTCAATGGTTTGCTGGATCATTTGTTTAGTCGCCGCAACGGCGGAGGCATTCAGTTGATAAGCGCGCACTGAGTCCATGAGGTCCACCATTTCAGCCGCGGGATTAATGGCGGGATAAGCAACATAGCCTTCCTTGTTAGCGTCAGGGTGGCCTGGTTCATAGCGCAGGATCGCCGGTGATGGATCGTCGACAACCTCAGAAATCTGCACACTGCCGGGAATGGGCCCTCGTGATTCGCCGCTGCGCGCAAGGGCGAGCCGGAAGGAAGAAGTACCTGAAGACTCAAAGACGACCTCTCGCCGCCGAAAGGGCCCGCCGGCCTGGGTATGAGTCGTTCGGGCGTTGGCCATATTCGCAGCGATGATTTCAGTACGCTGCCTCTCCGCTGCCAGTGCAGAAGCACTAATCGAAAGTGCGTCGAAAAAGCCCATGACTAGCTTCCCCCGTTGATGGCATTGAGCTGCTGGTGAAATTTATCTTTGAGCAGCTGGATGCCGAGTTCGTATTGCAATTGCGTTTCTGCCATCAAAAGCCCCTCGCGATCGAGACCTACATTGTTGCCGTCAGGGCGCTCCATCAAACCCGGAACCTGGCGAATCACGGGAAGCAACTGCACGGCTCCGCTGCCATCTGCCGTCTGCATCAGGGGTGTACTCATCGCCCGGTTCAGCTCATGCTGAAAATTAATATCGCGGGTGTGATAACCAGGTGTGTCCACGTTGGCCATGTTTGCGGAAATGAGTTGTTCGCGACTCGAGGCCAGCTTGAGATAGTTCTCCACAATGGAAACAATAGATGAAGATGTCATGCGTATCTCCTCGGAGGTAGTCCGTATTCCTTGATCCTGTTGCGCACGGTTCGTACGCTGATGCCCAACATTTCAGCAGCGTGGGTCCGGTTCCCGCGCGCCAGGGCAAGCGTATTTTCGAGATGCATTTTCTCCAGAACAGATATGGGCGTTCCCGGCTTTGGCATAAGGGGCAAGTCAGCCCGAGTCTTACCCAATGGCTGGAACTCCTTATCGAAACACGCTCCGTCGATGCTCGTCCCCTGGTTGAGCGAAAGCACACGGCGCATGAAATTGGCCAGTTCGCGGATGTTGCCGGGCCAGCTATGAGCCAGCAGCCGATCGATAAAGGCGGGGTGCAGAACGGGCGCCGCGGTGCCGGTTTCCGCGGCAAATTTCTCCGCGAAGTACCGGGCCAGCGCCGGAATATCTTCACTGCGTTCGCGGAGGCCAGGAAGGGACAGTGGAATGACGTTCAGCCGGTAGTACAAATCGCTGCGGAAGCGGCCCTGCTCCACCATTGCGCCGAGAGAGGCGTTGGTGGTGGCAATGACACGGATGTCAACGTGGATCGACCGTGTCTCACCAAGCCGCTCGAACTCGCGCTCCTGCAGAACCCGCAAGAGCTTGGGCTGCAGATTGAGCGGCATTTCGCCGATTTCATCGAGCAGTAGAGTCCCCCCATCCGCCAGTTCGAACTTTCCAGCTTTGGCCGCATTAGCCCCGGTAAAGGCGCCCTTGGCGTGCCCGAAGAGTTCGCTCTCCAGCAGATGTTCCGGCAGGGCTGCGCAGTTCACCGCAACAAAAGGTTTGCGGTTTCGGTCACTGTTTTCATGGATAAACCGGGCCAGCAGTTCCTTGCCGGTGCCACTCTCAGCCTCGATCAGTACGTCCGCACCGGTGCCGGCTGCGGCACGGGCGCGTTGCAGTGCCTGCAGCAGCAAGGGAGAACGTCCGACGATTCCCGCTCCTGCAACTGCGATGGTTACCTGTTTACTCGGCGACCCCACGAAAACATCTTTTTTCTTTATCCGCTGCATGACACGAGCAGCCGCCGCCTGGAGCTGGGCAAACGATATTGGCTTGGTCAGATAGTCAAGTGCACCGCTGCGCATGGACTCCACCGCCTCCGGCACACTAGCAAAGGCGGTGAGCAGGATCACCGCGGTCGCCGGTGAGCTTTTGAGTACGGAGCACATCACTGCGAAGCCATCGCCATCCTGCATGCGGATGTCGCTCACTACCAGATCAAAGCGTGTCCGCTCAAGAGCGCGCAAAGCGTCGGCAACGCCGCCGGCAGTTTCCACTCGCCACCCATGATGCCGAAAATTCGCTTGCAGTGCAGTCCGCATACCGGGCTCATCGTCAACCACCAGCACTGAGGAATTGCTGCCGATCAAAGGGTTGCTGTTCATGCGGTGGCGGCCTCCGGCTGGAGTAGGGGGAGGGAAAGTTCGAATCGAGCGCCGCCGTAAGGCCGGTTGGAAACACCAATTCGCCCACCGTGCTGCCGCATGATCCGGGCGCAAACGGCGAGGCCTAACCCTGAGGTATCGCCATTACCGCTAAAGCCGGGCTCGAAGATGTGTTCCATCTGATCAGGCCGTATGCCGCAACCGGTGTCGGAGAATTCGACAATCACGTGACTCTCAACCTTTGCAGCAGCGGGTTCGCTGCGCAGCGTAATGGTGACGCTGCCACCCGCCGGCGTGTGCCGAATGGCGTTTGAAATGAGGTTGAAAACTACCTGCTGAAGCGCGCTCTCATTGCCCATCACCTGATTTCGGCGCTGATCACAGAAACACTCCAAAGAAACCGTAGCCTGCTGCGCCAGCGGCTTAACAAACTGAACGGCATTCGCGATCAGCACCGACAGCGAAACCGGAGCTAGCTTCAGTGAGCCGGAACCATGAAAGCTCAAGACATTGTTGACGGTTCCGGAGAGGGTGCGTATGCCAACGCGTAGATTGGAAATCCATTGGGCGCGCTGATCCTCGTCATTCTCAATTAGTTCTGCGAACAGCTCCAGGCTCGCTAATGGGTTTCTAATCTCGTGCGCAAGGATGGTCGTAATCTCTGCGAGGACCATCGCCTCGCGGGCGGCCCCGCGCTCCTGTTCAGCCCGTCTCTGAGCCGTTGTGTCACGCAGAATCAGGATCGTGCGCTCAGGCTTGCCATCACGGCCCGCTCCCAGGAACAGCGGCCGATTACGCGCCTCGAGCCAACGCTTCCCTGAAGGCTCACGAACGCAGAACTCCTGTCCAGCGTCATCGCTGATGTCATTGGCACAGAAGGATTCAAGATTGACACCACTCAACGCCGAGATCTGCCTCAAGGTCGATTTAGACCCTTCGCGGAAGTGAGACCCAGTCAGCCCCAGCAGCCGTCGGCTCTCAGGATTGATCATCGAAATCTCGCCCTCTTGATCCAGGACCAATACACCGCAAGGCATTGAGTCCACAATCTGCTCCAGATCCAACCGCATGCGTTCGTTCTCTGCGAGGCTGGTGCTCAGGGCCACATTGCGCGCCGACAACTCCACGCGAAGTTCCGACACTTCCTCCTGCAGTTGCCGATAGGACTTCTCCAGTCGTGAAGACGCCGCGATGAACTCGGTAAACGCAGAGGCGAGGAGCACGGCGCTTCTCGCCTGGGTATTTGGTTCATCCCTTGACGACGCGCCCTTCGCGGCCCCGTCGTCACCAGGATTGTCCAGGACGCAGGCATTCATTGGCCCAAGATGAGAAGTTGGAGGCATCTGTGCATTGAGTAGCACGGCGATGGCCAATCCAGGGGAGATGGCCCAAAACGGGAAAGGCCGGCTCGAGGTTAGAGAAGAATGTGCTGAGGTAAGATTTCGCGTTCGCCGCCAACAAATATGCTGGCTCGCTCGACTACGTTTCGCAGTTCGCGAACATTCCCCGGCCAGTCGTGGCGGCACAAAGCCTCCACGGCCGCAGCGCTCAGGGTTGCACCCGGACAAAACCTGGCAAGAAATGACTCGGCAAGCTTTTCGACATCTCCCAGGCGCTCGCGCAACGGTGGGAGCTTGATGGGAAAGATAGCCAGGCGGTAGTAGAGGTCTTCGCGGAAGAGGTGTTGCCTGACCAGGCCATGGAGGTCGGCGTTGGTGGCAGCCACGACTCTGACATCCACCTTCAGATTGTCATTGCCGCCAATCCTCTGCACTTCGCCCTGCTCCAGAAAGCGCAGTATCTTGCTCTGTAGAGACAGCGGCATGTCGCCAATCTCGTCGAGGAACAGGGTTCCCCCATGTGCCGCATGAATGCGGCCAATACGCGACTGCACGGCGCCCGTGAAGGAGCCTTTTACATAGCCGAACAGTTCAGCTTCCAACAGTGGCTCAGGGATAGCCGCGCAATTAATCACCACCAGTGGCTGCTTCTGGCGCGGACTGATGAGATGGATTGCCTGGGCAATCAGGTCTTTACCGGTGCCACTCTCGCCGGTCACCAGGACTGTGGTGTCACGGCGAGCGACCATGTTCGTGAGTTCATACACACGCTGCATTGGCTCGGTGTCCCCGACCATGCCGCGAATACCGCGGATGCCGCTGTCACTGCCAGCCAGCGCGCGGCGCAACTGCACCGGCGAAAGAGAATTGGGCTGCGCGTTGCCTACGCAATAGAGCACTTCCGTCAATTGAGCCGACAGCGGCGTGGGGGAGGCGGCGCCGAGTATGAGCTGCCCGGTATGGGAATTCACCGTGAGAACTTGAACACTGGGGAATTGTTCTCGAACCATGACGCTGAATTCACTGGACTCAAGGTCCGGCAGGAGTGGGTCAAGCAGCAGAATTTCGCTCACACGTTCATGCAGAAACTCAAGCCCTTCCGCGCCACTGGCTGCTTCGGTCAAATTCCAGCGAGGCTGACGAAGCTTTTCTCGTAACTGCAGTCGGAGCCTGCTGTTAGGGCTAACCAGCAACACGTCAATGGTGTTGGTCTCGTCCACACGATACTTCGGCAGGAGCGGCGCGCTCATAAGTCACTTTCGGTCTCAACACGATGCATTGCGAGTACTAGTAAGCGAACGGCGCTTTCGGCAATTCGATGCACACAGTGAACGGGCTGAGGCAGAAAGCAAAATCCGCATGCTGGCTTCGTATGTTGGCTTCCGCTACGGCCATACCGAGGCTCCCTTCCGCATTCATTGCGGCTACCGACACATTCAGATTCCGGACAACGACTTGAACCGCGTTGGCCGAAGGAGTGGCTATCAGTTCTACTGTGTCCTGCGCCTTGGAAAGGCCCTGGACAATCAGCATAACCCTCGATAAAGCCTGCAGAGTTCGCGCGCGATGGATGAGCACGATGGGACAAGAATCAGGTGTAACGGACCGCAAATAGATCCCATCCTTCTCAAACAAGAGGTCGACTCCTTCAGCCGCGTAAGCGAGTACAGGCAGAAGGGGAGTTGGGCATAAATGAGGCTTGATGCTTTCGACCATCACCAGTTGCTGTAGACAGCCGAACAGCGTACACGCCCTTTGCACCTCCGCAGCCGAGCTTGCAGTAAGCTCCCGCAGCTCATCGAGAGTCATCAAATCGGTATGACTCTTTCCCAGGCTGGCCATCAGCACCGCCAGCGGCTGGGCCATGGCATGGATACCCTGGGCCAGGTTCGAGCACAGCATCTCCGATGGAGACGATGTTTCACTAGATTTGGAGTGGCTAATCATTTCTCAAGACGTACCCAACGCCACGAACGGTGCGAAGCAGTTTTACTTCTCCCGCAATGTCGATCTTGTCGCGGAGATATTTCATGTACACATCAACGATGTTGGTTGCCGGCTCGAACGGGATGTTCCATACATCGCGGAGAAGAGTTTTGCGTGATACCGTTTTGCCGGCGTGGTCCACCAGGTACTCGAGAATGGCGAACTCGCGCGGTGTCAGATCGATGACGCGGTCACCACGCATCACCCGGTGTTGTTCCCGGTCGATACTCAGATCACCAACGTTCGATGAGGTTACGGCACAGGGAGCACCGCGGCGCAAGAGTCCGCGGACGCGAGCCAGTAGTTCGAGGAACGAAAACGGTTTGATCAGGCAATCGTCGGCTCCCTGCTCCAATGCCGACACCAGATCTTCGGTTCGATTTCGCGCGGTAAGCACCAGCACACGCAACCCGGGCTGTTCCTTACGCACTCGCTTGAGCAATTCCATTCCGTCAAGTCTGGGCAGATTCAAGTCGAGGATCACCAGGTCATAGGTGCAATTCTGCATAGTTTCCCAGGCGGCCTCGCCATCGAGAGAGACCTCCACAGCAAAAAGTTTGAGCTTGAGCACGCGGCTGAGAAATTTTCCCAGCGAGACATCGTCTTCAACGATCAAGATCCTACGCCGCGCCGGATCGCTGGATGGGTCACCGACGCCCTGGACGACAGTTGCAGACCTGGGATCGTCTGCCGGCATCTTGGGGTTTTCGGGCTGTGAAGTCATTCACTCACCTGATTTCTGTCCACGGGTTGAAGGTGAGGTTTCGACCAATACCGGCCAAGACTGATGCCTTGAAGAGATGACAGCTTTGCGCCGATACATACGACGGGTCGCCTGGATTCGCATGTCGGTTCCGTCCTGCGTGGGCGGGACCGGCGGGAATGAGACACTTGGACCGCATTCGCAGATTCGCATATCGCGACCCTCGCACCAACACTGGCTTCCAAGTGGACTTCATTGCCGCCGGTAGGCCTTTGCGTGGGTTATGCTGGGATGTCAGCGAGGCGGGAATCCGCGCCGAGTTCGATGACCCGCTCGCCGTCGGCGACTCTGGTCTACTCATCCTTCGTCCTCCCGCCGGCGTACTCGAGTTGCGCGCCCGGGTCGCTTATCTCGAGAATCGGCAGGTCGGGCTTTTGTTCCTTTTCGAAACACCTTGGGAACGCACCATGACGATCGAATTTATCGCGATGATTGCCAACGATCCTGGTACCTCCGCCATCGTTCGATTTTGAGCGTCTCACGGTGCTATTTCTCCGGTTTTGCATCCTTTGCCGGCGCCCCCGTTACCTTAGCCGGCACCGCGGGCGTTGGATTCAAATCCTTAGCGGAGGGCACGGTCCCGTTGCTGGTGAACGCGGCCTGCGGCGTTGTTTTGGGATATTGAACCAGTAACGTAACTCTCCGGTTAGAAGCATCTTCCGGATGCGCGGTGTCCCGCAGATTCTGATCAGCGTAACCTCGTACCTGGACGACTTGATTGGGCCGCAGTCCGCTGGTTTCCATCACGCGCCTCGCGGCATTCGCGCGGTCTGTTGATAGCTCCCAATTTCCGTAGGTCTTCGAATCGGAAAACGGTTTGGAGTCGGTGTGGCCCTCGATCGAAACCGGGTTAGGTAACTTACCCACTTCGACGGACAACACATGTAGCAGGCGCTCCAGGTCCGGCGTCGGCTTAGCCTTGCCATTTTCAAAAAAGGTTCCGTTTGGATCTTCCATCAACTCGATCTTCAAACCTTCGGGAGTGATGGTCATCTCGATCTGATTCTTGAGTTTTTCAAAATCGGTCAGTTGCTTCATGGCCTTCATCAGATCTTCCTTCAGCTTCGTCATGTCTTCTTTTTTGACAGGAGCGGCGTCACCGGCTCCTCCTAACGCGCTCCCCTTTTTCTGGGCCACCCCCCGCGGATCGTTAAAGTATCCTGCGACAGCCTCCTGTACGGGCTTGCTGCTGTTCATCAGCCAGAGCACGATGAAAAGTGACATCATGGCAGTGACAAAATCGGCATAGGCTACCTTCCAGGCGCCACCATGGTGGCCGCCATGGCCGCCCTTCTTTTTGATGATGATAGGCTGTTCGTCTGCCATGGTTTGACCAACCTACGCGGCTGCAGCCTCTCCGGATTTCTCCCTGCAAGCTTTCTCGACTTCGACGAAGCTGGGGCGAGAATGTCCGGGAATCGCGCGCCGTCCCATTTCAATCGCCATGATAGGAGCGGTACCTTTTATGAACGCGAGCATCAATACCCGGAGCACAGCGTAAAAGCTATGCTCCTCGTCCACGGTCTTCGCCATATTAGAAGCCAAGGGCCCCAGCACTCCGTAGCACATCAAGATACCCAGGAAGGTTCCTACCAACGCGGCTGCGACTTTGTGCCCGATTTCTTCGGGCGGTCCGCCGAGCGAGCCCATCGTGACCACCACGCCCAGTACGGCGGCGACGATCCCCAGGCCGGGCAATGCATCTGCCACGCTGTTTAGCGCCTGGTTTGGCTGGTTAGCGGAATGATGATGCACTTCCATATCAAGATCCATCATCTGATCCACGTCGAATGGGTTCACTCCGCCGGTGATGGCCATGCGCATCGTGTCACACACGAAGTCCCTGGCGTGATGGTCGGCGAGAAACGCCGGGTAGCGGGAGAATATGGGGCTCTTCTCAGGATCTTCCACGTCACCTTCGATGGCAATCGCTCCCTCTTTGCGAGATTTTGCAAACAGGTCGAACATCATCTTGAGGGTTTCCACGTACCGCTGTTTGGAAAATGGCGACCCCTTAAGGATGCCCAGGAGGCCGGCGATCATTTTCTTCAGGATGTGCATCGGGTTGGCGGCCAGTACAGTGCCAATCGCGGCGCCTCCGATGGTCACTAACTCCGCTGGTTGAACGAGAACCAGGAGTTTTCCCTTTTCCATGAGGAAGCCGGCAATGACGCAGGCGAAGACTAGTAGGATCCCAATGACCGAAAACATTCTCTATCCCATCCCATTCGAACCGTATCTTCTGCCTGTTCGCAGTTGGTCCAGAGGCAGTGGATCGGCCTGCGATGAACAGGATCCCTCCCTCCCCCTTGTATCGGCAGCAAAAGAGATCTCACTGAGCGTCGTCGAACCCCTGCCTTGAGTAAAACAACCATACCCACTGCAGAACTTTGACCGTGTCCAGGGGAGGAAGGAGCGTGGTTGCGAGATGACGCCCACCAGCCTCCCAGAAATTTAATTTTTGACAAGTCTGCGCATTAGAAGCTGCTTATTTCCGTTTCGGACAGGTTGTGTATCGGCAGTTTTTTCCGGGCGCTTGAGTCCCATTTTGATTCATTGGCGGTCACGGATGAGATCCGCATGAGAAGGATCCACGACAATTGGTCTCTCAATTGCTCGAAGAGTGGACGCACACGCCATTTCGTCTCAGAGAAAACGAGTTCCGCAAAAGAATGGACGACCGCAATACAGCAGATGAGCGAGCAGCCAGAGTGATTGGCGGATCGCTCGACCCGGAGGACTGGCCTGCTATGCGCGCGCAGGCCCACCACATGCTCGAAGACATGCTCGACTACATGGAAAACATACGCGCATATCCCGTTTGGCAAACGATTCCGGATGACGTGCGAGCGCATTTTCATGAACCTCTGCCCGCCCAACCCACGCCAATCGCCCAGGTTCACGCGGAATTTATGCACGCGATTCTGCCCTTCACGGCGCGTAACGCCCATCCAGGTTTTTTGGGTTGGGTACAGGGCGGCGGAACTGCAGTGGGCATGCTGGCCGAAATGCTCGCCGCCGGGCTGAACGCCAATGTGGGCGGGCGCGATCAGATTCCGTTGGAGGTGGAAAACCAGGTGACCCGCTGGGTGCGCACCCTCTTCGACTTTCCCCCGGCGGCGAGCGGCCTCCTGGTCACCGGTACGTCGATGGCCAATCTGCTCGCGGTATTGATAGCGCGGGATACGCGTTTGGGCCCGGATGTCAGGCAGCGCGGGGTCGCAACCAGCGCGCAGAGGCTGACAGCGTACGCCTCGGTCGCCGTGCATGGAAGCATTGGCCGGGCGCTTGATTTCGCCGGGCTCGGAAGCGAGGCGCTGCGGCTGATAGCCGTCGACAGCCGGCAGCGCATCGACCTGGCAGCGCTCGAGCATGCCATCTGTGCGGACCGCGCAAGTGGCTTTACTCCGTTTCTGATCGTCGGCACCGCCGGAACCGTGGACACGGGCGCCATCGATGACCTCGACGGCATGGCTGAAATCGCAGCTCGCGGCGGGCTTTGGTTCCACGTGGATGGGGCATACGGGGCGCTGGCCATGCTGGCGCCGGAACTGGCGCCCAGGCTCAGAGGCATCGAACGCGCTGATTCACTAGCCTTCGACTTTCACAAGTGGGCCCAGGTGCCCTACGATGCCGGCTTCATACTGGTGCGCGACGGTGAGCGGCAGCAGCAAGCGTTCGCTTCCTCCTGCGCCTACCTGATGCGAGAGCAACGAGGTATGTCTGCCGGCTCACCATGGCCCTGCGATCTGGGCCCCGATCTCTCACGCGGCTTCCGCGCCCTGAAAGTTTGGGCCACCCTCAAGGTCTTCGGCGCAAACGCGATCGGTTCGGCCGTTCAACACACCTGCGCACTGGCTCGATATCTGGAGAGATGTGTCCTGGACTCGGCAGAGCTCGAGCTCATGGCGCCGGTCGAGCTCAACATCGTTTGCTTCCGCTATCGCTTCGACCGGGACGAGATTGCTGACCAACTCAATCGGGAGATTGTGATTCAGCTCCAGGAATCAGGCGCGGTCGCACCCTCAGCAACAATCGTCGCGGGCCGTCTGTCCATTCGCGCTGCGGTAGTGAATCATCGCACCAGCCGAACCGAGATAGACACCCTGTTGGCGGCGACGCTGGCCGCTGGCCGGGCCTTGCGCCCAGCTGCTTTGCTGGCAAACCCACCTAAGTGGCAGCCGTGGCTCAAGCGGGACAGCAGGGTACAGCAGCTCGATGCTCAACTAGCCCAACCAGGATCGCTGCAGAAGGAAGCAGAGGCCGCGCTCCGGTTTGAGCGCGCAACCTTGCTGGCCGAGATGGGACGCAACCTTGAGGCCAGAAGCGACCACCTGAAAGTGCTTGAACTCGAGCCCACTCACCGCCTAAACCTGTTTGGCCTGGGCCGGCTTCTGGTAGAGATGCAGCAACCCAAAGCTGCGCACATGGTCTATGCGGAGGCAGTAAGGTGCTATCCCCGCGACGTTGCCTTGCTGGTGAACCTGGGCAGCGTTCTTCTCGAAACGGACCACCCTGCGGAGGCTCGCTCGTACTACGAAAGAGCCCTGCGTATCGACCCGGAGTTTCCTCAGGCCCATGGTGGAATGTACTACGCGCTTGCCCGGCTGGGTAAGCCGGAGCTGGCCTGCTGGCACCAGAAAAAAGCTTTCGGGCAGAAGGCCCTCTTCCCATCATCCTTCCGGGGCGATACCGAACCCATTCCCGTGCTGCTTCTTGTTTCTTCAACTGGAGGCAATACGCCGATCGAAAAGCTGGTCGATGACCGGATTTTCCAAACCTATGTGGTGGTGGCTGACTTCTACGACACAAAGTTTCCGCTACCGCCGCACCGGCTTGTCATCAACGGCATCGGCGATTCCGACGCGGCCGCGCCGGCGTTGCTTGCCGCTAAGGCGCTGCTGGCCTTTACCACGGCCCCCGTACTGAACCATCCCAGGGCGGTAGGGGCCACTGGCCGTTGCGAAAATGCCGGTAGATGGCGCACTTTGGCTGGCGTCATCACTCCTGTTACGGTTACGTTTCCCCATGCCTTACTTGCCGGACCGAAGGGACCAACCGCCCTGGCCGCCCGTGGCTTCAACTTTCCCCTGCTGCTGCGTACTCCCGGCTTCCACGGAGGACAGCACTTTGTTATGGCTGAGTCTGCCGCGGTGCTCACCGAAAGGCTGGCCGAGTTACGCGGCGGCCTCGAGCATGCCGCTGAGGAAGTGATTGCCATCGAGTATCTCGACGCCCGTGGCGCCGATGGCTGGGTGCGCAAGTACCGGGTGATGTTGGTCGGCGGAAAGCTCCATCCATTGCATCTCGCAATCTCGAAACAATGGAAGATCCACTACTTCAGCGCTGCCATGAGAGATCACGCCGAGCATCGTGCAGAGGAAGCAAGGTTCCTGACGGATATGCCTGGAGTGCTGGGTGAGGGTGCTACGGCTGCACTCGAACGGTTGTCAGCCGCAATCGGTCTCGATTATGGGGGCATCGATTTTGGCCTGAGTCCGAATGGCGACATTCTGCTTTTTGAGGCCAATGCGACGATGGTGGTCGAGCAACCGGATGGCGACCCTTGTTGGAACTACCGTCGCGCCGCGGTGGAGCGAATTCATGCCGCGGTACGCGATCTACTATTGACTGGAGCCGGCGTGCATCAAGGGGTGAATGTCTCTTCGAACTTGGCCGCGGTGAAGCGGCCCTTCACGCATGTGTCTGCAGATAGCCGCAAATGACACACAAATCACGTCCATCCCGGGAACGCACTGTGATGCTGCCGCATTCCGGGCACGGTCGCTGTGGTAACCGCCGGGCAGTCGGTTGGGACTCCGGAAATCGGGCCCACTTACTGCAGGTCAGGGTTTCCTTCGGCGGCGTCACCATTGACCGGCTCCCGCTTCAACGGCGAGGTCGTTGAGCACAGCGCGCCAACTCAGCAGCAGCCGCCTCTGCTCGCCGGCGGACTTCGCCTCGTCTTCTATCAGATAGCCGGCGTTCCCTTCATAGCCGTGCAGAGCAAGACTGCTAGTTTGCGCATGAAACGTAGGCAGAATGAGCGGAGGTTCTATGAGTTGGGCTGGCATTGCATTTCATCCTCAACATCTCATCGGGACAAAGTACTGAACCTTGCAGTTACAGGCGTGGTAGCACCGCATCCCAGAAAGTTGCGCTTTTGCCAGATGGTGATGACAGGCTAATCAGACTCCTTAGCCATACGCGTCTTCAACACCGGGCCGGTAACAAGAAGAGCCGAGAGTCCGGCAAAGAGGTGGGGATCCAGTCCGCGCCGCATGCGGTCGATAAGTTTGTCGGCTACATCGGCTGCACTTACGTAATAGGCGTCATCGGTGGGCGCACCGTGGCTCTTCATGATTCTTTTCATTGATAAACCTTCAACTTTCCTGGTTGCGACTCGCAGTTTCCGGGGAAACGTATAACCAGCTTGTCGGCATTCGCAGGCGCCCCTCCATGGCCGTATAGTTGCACCGGTCGTGCCCGTTGGTGTATCAGCGGAGAACGATTGTCCACGTCAACCTGCAAACGAGATGCCGGCAAAGCTAACCACGCTGTTTTCGTCGATATTCCATTGTTCGTAGCGATGGAGTGTTCCGCGCGCCTGCGGCACAGCTTTCATGAACGTGTAGATGGGAGAAGATCCGCACCACTTCAGGTCATCCTGGTTCTCCTTCACCAAGTCCCAGAAGCCGTGCGCATCCGATGCATTCAGGCGCTCAATCCGGAGGTTGTCGCGCTCTCTTACCATATCCATCTCGTCGCAGTCGGCGCGCGCAGCAAACTTGTCTCCGAACCGCAAACCCATGTGAGCCATGTCGACACCCAGCACCCAAAACAGACGTTCTTTCTCGCGCTCAGCAATCTCCCCGAGCGCCCCTAGAAAGCGCTTGACGTGCTCATCATCTTCCGGATAACCGCCGCTGAGCACGCTTCTACCAAATGAGCCGCAGAGGAGCGGCAGTATGCGCACATCTGCTCCATAGATAGCCTGGAGAAAGATCACCTGAAACTCGATGGAATGCTCGACCGCATGGCAATAGTCCTCCGATAGCGCTGCTGGTTGCACTTCTAATTCCGCTACCAGAGCGTGGTCGATTTTTGTCTTACCCCATGGCGTTTCGAAGGGCTTTCGCGTCAGGCCAAACCGGTCTGGTTGTCCATGGTGAGAGGTACCCAGCACAATGAAAGTCCGGTCCCGCAGATCAGCCGTTAGTTGCTTGTAGGCTGCGCGGTAGCTCTTCCAACCCCCTGGCGGGCTGACGTGCGGCGCCGCAATTCCTGTGATGCCCCTCTGCGTCGAATCCGTTCCCCCGAGGTACAGCTCCATTAGGTCCCGTAGCGGACCGGCCTCTGCCGGATAAGCGGACCCCGCATGGGCCGCCTGCCGCACGGAACTCTCAGTAAAAGCCAAACGGCGTTCCAGCTTGACCCTGGCGTAAGTCTCGTCTTCGAGAAAGCCAGCCCGGCCGAGTGCCTCTATCAACTGTTTAACCGTGTCGCCGATTTCCGAGGTGCCCAGGCAACGGGTGAGTTCGGCCCGCAGATCCGAATCCGTTCGCGTCCCATCGAACAACAACAAACCCGGAATGAGCAGCGGCGGAACGATTAATGTAGCGTCCGAGTAGCGAAAGAAGTCGCGAATCAACAGCCCGGGGCGGTCCGGTACTGGCGAGACCATGAAATCCAGGTTATTTCGAAGCTTAGACAGGATCATTTTGAGACAACCAACATGATATGCGACCGTGAGTCAGCGTCCTGGCGAGACATAGCCGCAATCATTTGACCTGTTTCACCGCAAGGACGCTACTCAAGATCTGCTTTTCCAAACCGATACAAGGATAGCAGGACGTCTGAGCGAATCTCAGGTGCGCCTCATGTCTGCCGGCATTCAGGAAAGACAGCCTCGACGATCGCCCGTTTATACAGTAGCGGTGACAAATGAATCGCGCGCCATTGATAGCTCTGATTGTTGGAACCATTGCGGTGACCGTCGCGCTCGACTACCTGACCTCCGCGGAATTGGCCGGATCGGCCTTGTTCATCATCCCCCTGGTAGTGTGCCTCACACGCCGCTCCAAGTGGCTCCTGTGGATCACAGCCGCAGTAGCTGTTTCGTTGAGCTCATCCGCGGAATACTGGAGTTTTCACCATGCCCCGTTACTGAACCATTGGATGACTGCGGCCAACCGTGGACTTGTTATGGTGAACCTGCTAACGCTTGCGGCACTCGCCCATCAGTGGATTGACAAGGAGAGACAAGCAGAGCTTGATGCCAATCAGGGAGAGGCACACAGCAAGACCCTGATCGCCAGAAATGAGCAGCTCGAAAGTGAACTGTTGAAGATGAAGACCGTCATCAAGGGAACGCGAAAGCCGCTCGTTCTCACGATAAAACAGTACCAGGCGTTCGCCGCTCAGCTTTCTGACCTGCACAAAACCATGGTGGTGGCTGCGATGTGCTCCGGGATGCGCGTTTCCGATATGTTGGCGCTCCGATGGGACCAGTTGGACTTTGCCGCCGGCGTGATGTCCGTGCAACAGGCTGAGGGCTCCGACGGACACCTTCCTATCGACCCCGTGCTGGCGGAGTCGCTGCTGGAGTGGAGGAATAAGACTTCGAGTATCGGGCTGGTATTTCCCTCGCACATCACTGGGCGCTGTTACCACCCCGGCCCCATCCAGCAGGACTACTTCCGGCCCGTAGCCAGAAAACTCGGCCTGGCCGGAGTTTGCTGGCACACATTTCCTCATTCCTACAAAAGCTGGATGGCCGAGGATGGCGCCGCTGCAGGAGTGCAGCAGAAGCTCATGCGTCACCCGGCCGCAGCGCCCAACAGCCACAGCAACGGCTCGTCGAAACACAACGGGAAAGCCAACGGCAAGGTCGTCCGGCGGAGTTCGCCTACAACGAAAACCCGTGTTGACCTTGCCCTTGATGCTTCCTAAGTCTTGTCCCCCCGAAAATTTGTTCGTTAAGACCACAGTCGTGATGGACCGGCCGGTCAGTCTAAGCTGCAACAAAACTCGGGCCGCGATCACTGTATATGGAACAATCACACGATGGCAAGGAAAGGGGAATGATTCTATATAGAGTGGTTCGCTCGGGATAACCAACAACCACCATCACACAAACAACCTGCCACCACTTTCCTCCAAACTCAGCAACTGCGCTTTCGTCTCCAGACCGCCGGCAAAGCCCGTAAGTTTCCCCGATGAACCAATCACACGATGGCAAGGCACAATAATGGAGATCGGGTTTCTTCCGTTGGCAGCACCGACAGCCCGCATGGCCTGAGGGTTCCCCAACTGTTTCGCCAGTTGCCCATAACTCCTCGTTTCGCCGAATGGTATGGCCAGCAGGGCATGCCAGACGTTCTTCTGAAAAGACGTACCCCGCATATCTAGAGGTATTGAGAACTTCTTTCTCTTCCCGGCAAAGTACTCCCCCAGCTCCCGCTCAGTATCAAGAAGAATGGCGTGCGTTTTATCTTCGACGAGTTCGTTCAGACGAACACGACTGGGCTTATCGTTCTGCCAGAGTATGGCCACCAGCCCCTGATCGCTGGCGACTAACTTCAAGTTGCCAACCGGCGATTGCATCACCTTGTACGCCAGGCTCATAGAATCCAATTCCTTGTTCAACCTGCCATCACAGGATTGTTTGTAACTACGTTGCTGTCCGCAGCCCAAAGGTGTTGGGCAGCATAGGCGCGCCACGGCCGCCAGGACTCCGCGCGACCCAGCAGGTGCGCGGTCGTCACCGCGGTTCCATCAATCGAAGCCGCTCCGCGCAACAGTCCTATGTCCGTCGCGGGAAATGCATCCATCTCACGAACGGCGCGAAGAGCAATGTACTGTGCAGTCCATTCGCCGATGCCACGGATGGCTTTGAGCCGCGCGACCGTCTCATCGACACCGCCGAACGGACGGAAGAGATTCGCGTCTGCCACCGCCGCCTCCGCGACCGCCTTCAGAGTGGCCAAGCGCGCCGCAGGCATGCCCAGACCGATCGAGGCAGCCGCGGCCAAGCGCACAGCGCCAGGAAATACCTGCAACAACGCTGGGTGAATCCGCGACGCCTGGGGAACAGAACGCCCGTGCAGTTTAACCAACTCACCCGCCAACCGGCGAGCGGCGGCTACGGTAATTTGTTGACCGAGAACAGCACGCACAGCGATCTCAAATCCATCCCATCCGCCCGGAGCCCGCAGGCCGGGCCGCAGCGTCACTAGCCGAGCGAGCGCCGGGTCTGTCGACAGATGTTGATCGATGGTCTCAATGTCGGCTCCGAGATCAAACTGGCGGCGCACCCGCGCAACAATAGTTGGAAGCGACCTCACGTCCGGAAATCGGATACTTACCTCAAGACTCTCTTTTTTCGGCAAGTGAGCAACCGCAATACTCCCAACACCGCCGTCTACCTCCACCGTTCGCAGGTAGCGGCCGGCCTCCACCACTTCGACACCCGGAATCGCCCGCGCCCGCAAGAAGGCGAGCATGCTATCCCAATCGTAAGGAGCGCGATAACGAAGTCGCAGAACAATGTCCTCCCCTTCGTCCCTGGCACTTTTTCTGCGGAGGGCGCGCGGAGGGCGGTGAAAGAGTTGGAGAAAGGTCTCGTTGAATCTCCGCACGCTGCTGAAGCCTGCAGCCGAGGCGACGTCCGTCATCGGCATTTGGGTGTCGTGGATCAGTTGTTTCGCGAACAGCACGCGCCGGGTTTGCGCAACCGAGATGGGAGAGGCGCCAAGATGCTGAAAAAAAAGCCGGCGCAACTGCCGCTCGCCTAACCCCAGACGTGCGGCCAGCTTCTCAACACTATTCTCAGGGCCGTCGAGAGCACCTTCGGTAATGAGCGCCAGCGCGCGAGAAACCGTGTTGGAAGTACCTCGCCATGAAGCAAGATCAGGCGCTATTTCTGGCCGGCAACGGAGACAGGGGCGAAAGCCTGCATCCTGCGCAGCGGCGGCAGAGCCAAAAAAATTGCAGTTCTCGAACTTGGGAGTGCGCGCGGGACAAATCGGCCGGCAATAAATCCCAGTCGATGAGACTCCCACAAACATGAGCCCGTCAAAACGTGCGTCCCGGCTCTGCAGCGCGCGATAACATAATTCCCGGACGGGTAGTTCCATGTACCCATCTTGCCATGGCCGGGCTGGCGAACTGGCGGTTTTCGGACGTGATCAACCGCGGCGATTCCGCTCTCAGATCGAGCAGCCCTTCCGCTGGCTCCACAAGCCCCGCGTGAAGTCAGGAAATTTGACGGGAGCACTCCCTTGCGCCAGAGAAGTCTTGCTCAAGGGCGTGGGTACCGACCACGCTGCTCCGTCATATACGTCCATATCGGGCGCGAGTCCTTCGCGCATGCACTGCAACAGGCGGTAGATCATGATGTAGTCCATCCCACCGTGGCCCCCGGATCGGCTGGCCATGGCGCCCTCCTTGGCCCAGAGAGGACTTTCATAATCTTTCTTGTATTGGTCGATCGTGCCCCACTCTTCCCCACCCGCCTGTCCGTCAATGTAGATCCGCGGCGGATAGTCGGCAAACACGCCCTTGGTGCCGCCAACCATATTGATCCGGCTGTAGGGTTGAGGATTCGAGGTATCGTGCTTGAGCGTGATCGCCAGTCCGGACGCGGTCTTGATCAGAGATATGTTCAGATCGCCGGTGATGTATTTCTCTTTCCACTTGGGATCGCCCTGCGGCGTGTGCGCTTCCCGGTAAGCGGCCAATCCAAGTGCCGGAGTGCCCATGGAAACCATGTAGTCGAATCTGTCGCCGCGGTTGATGCTCATGTAATTCGCGACTGGCCCCAGTCCGTGCGTCGGGTACAGGTTGCCATCGCTCAGTGTATGGAAAGCCCGGCGCCACAAACCTTCGCCCTTGTTCGAGAACATTTCTTCCCGCAGATCGTGCAGGTAGGCAGCCTCTCCGTAGAGCACCTGGCCCAATACACCTTGCCGCACCATGTTCAATACCAGGGTCTCGGTGTAGCCGTAGCAGCACTCCTCCAGCATGATGCAGTGGCGGCGCGTTGCTTCTGAAGTGTTGACCAGCTTCCACAGATCTTCCATGGTGTAGGCCAGCGGTACTTCCACGGCGGCATGCTTGCCATTTTCCATGGAGGAAAGCGCCATGGGAGTGTGCCAGTTCCACGGGGTGGCGATCACCACCAAATCAATATCGCTTCGCTTGGTCAGCGACTCGTAGTCGTGGGGACCTTTGGTGTAGAGTTCTGGCGCCTGCTGGCCGGCCTTCACCACCAGTTGACTCGCGTGCTCCGCCTTCTCTGGCACCACGTCGCAAACCGCAACCACTTTCGCGTTCTGGGCCAGGAACCAACCAAGCAGCCCCGTTCCTCTGCCCCCAACGCCGATGAAACCAATGCGCGGATCCTTGGTCGCGGCGAAGGGAACGTTGATCATGGTCTTCGCATTGGAAGGGTGCACTGCATTTGCGAGCGCGTTGTGGTCCAGCTGGAATGCGGCGGTGGCCATGGCCCCCAGCTGCAGAAACTGGCGCCGGCTGGGCTCGGTTAAATCGTCTTTCACGAGTTTGTCCTCTCTCATATCCGAAGGAATATCTTGCGGCGGTACATCCAGAAAAGAAACACCCAGTAGAGCAGCAGGATGGTAGCCCCGAGAAGGAGCGGCTGCAGTCCTGGACCAAGGATGAAGAACGTTTTCGCGCCCAGGTTCGTGATCAGATTGCGCGCCATGAAACTCTCCCAGAGGTGAGCAATCATGTACGCCGCAATGGAATTGGTTCCCACCACCACCAGTGGAAAGGCCCAACCACGCCACTGCTTCACATCAATGATCCAGCTGAACGCCGCTAAAAACAGAAAGCAGATGCCGCCACTGAACAAAGTCCAGCTGGGCGTCCAGATGCGCTTCACCACCGGACAGATACCCGTGAGATGAAAAAACAGTCCCAGGGCGAAGAGAATGACGCCCGCGGTAACAAACCGGCGGATGGGCTGCTTCGGCGCGGCAGCCAAAAACCACTGTCCGGCGAACAAGCCAAGTATCATCGTGCCGAGTGTCGGGATAAAACTCAGCGTGAGGTAACCACCCTCATTGGCAACGAACGGGTGTTCGCGCGGGAACAGGTTCAGGAACCAGACGTCAAAAGCCTGTCCGAAGTTGCTGTTCTTGTTCCAATGGGCGCGGAAGCCGGTGTAAAGATGATGCCAATCGCTGGGAACGCCCACTGCCGCATAGTCGAATCCGGGCCCCGGAGCCGGATACAGGGCCCAGGCCAACCAGTAACCGAACAGGATGGCGCTGAACGCAATCCATTGATCGCGCACTGGGCGAAAGGCCAGCAGGAACAGGAAGGTATATCCCAATCCAATCTGCGTGAGCGTGTCTTCAAACGTGAAGTAAGTCTGGCTGCTGTGGAGCGATCGGAGAAAGATCCCCAGGGCAATCAGGATCAACGATCTCCAGACGGTGTGCAGCAGCATCCTGGGGAAAGGAGTTCCCTTCTTTTGCCGGCTGCGAATCGAATAAGGGAGGGCCACGCCGACCAGGAAGGAGAAGGAGGGCTGGATCATATCGTGCAACGAACAACCGAACCACTCGGTGTGGGTCTGGTTGAAGGCAAGTACTTTCCAGAAGATACTGTGGTTGTAGTACTCCGAAACCTTGGCGAACTGCAGCACTTCGCCCATCATCAGCAGCATCACCAGGCCGCGGTATGCGTCTACGGCGAGGTTACGAGCCGTGGGGACCGCCGGGCGGACGGTCGTGGTGGCAATGGTTTCTACGCCCGCGGGTTGGGTCTCTTCGGCCTGCAGCACCTCATGCATGGTAAGCTCCGCATTTATGCCTGATCGCGTTTGCGGTGGCGCCGGGCCGGGACGGAAGAATTTTGCTAGGCACAACCGACGGCGCTGTCGATATGAGCTATGATCGTATCGTTTAATTACGAGTTGTCAACTAGTTCTTTCGCTTGAGCGGCCTTTAGCCTTCGAATCGGTTTTAGCTTGAAGCCTGCCACAGTGGAATAGTACTGTTGCCGAACCGCAAGATAGTGAAAGGGAATGTGCAATTGGGCATGCGTAAGAGTCGCCCCACATCAAACTCGACGGAGGAAACCAATCCTGACCCAGGTCTGGAGGACTCCGCCTCTCCCCGGCCGCTCGATGGAATGATGGCTGAAGAGCGGCGGACGCAGATCCTGCAGATCGTACGCAGCGAAGGCCGTGCCCGCGTCAACGAGTTGGCGAGCCGCTTCAGCAGTTCCGCGGTCACCATCCGCAACGACCTGAATGAGCTGCATCAGCGCGGGTTGGTGATGCGCTCCCACGGCGGGGCCGTTCTTCCGGAAAAGATTCTGCGCGAATCGCCGGTCTACGAGCGCCTAAAAACCCATGCGGAGGAGAAGCGCCGCATCGGGAACACGGCCGCGACGCTGATCCATGATGGGGAAACCATCATCCTCGATTCGGGCACCACCACGCTCGAGATCGCGCGTCAGATCAAGAACAAGCAAGGCCTGCAAGTCATTACCAACGGGGTAAACATCGCTGCTGAGCTGCTCGATGCCAGGGACGTGCAGACCTTTATCGTAGGCGGCACGCTTCGTGGAGATTCCGCGTCGATCGTGGGCCGTTCGGCGGAGGAAATGTTTGAGCAGTTCTCCGCGGACAAGGTCTTTCTCAGCGGTGCGGGCTGCGATCCCGACTTTGGCGTAAGCGGTGCAAACCTGGATGAAACCATGGTAAACCGGGCCATGTTGCGCATAGCCCGGGAAGTCATCCTGGTAGCGGACGCGAGCAAATTTTCCAAGCGCAGCATGGTGCGCATCGCATCCTTCTCGGAAATTGACACCATCGTCAGCGACGCAGGTTTGCGTCCGGAGATACAAGAGAAGGTGCGCGCCTTCGGCTGCAACCTAATCCTGGCTTAGCAGCTGCTGAAAAACTCGGTTTTCGCATCGGGGATCGAGCCGTGTTTATCTTCAAGACTCCGAAAGTCATCTTGAAGGCATGTGACTTCTTCGATCTTTTCGTATTTCAGCATACCCAAGCAGCTTAGCCCTGCGTAAACCAAAGATCTACGCATTTAGTCCCGTTAGGGACGGCTGACCTTAGCCCAGGACGCAGTCCTGGGGAGAGCTTTCGAGACACGACAAGTCCCGAAGGGACGACTGAAGATTGTCCAGGGTCAAGTAGCGACGCATTTTCAGCCGTCCCTTCGGGACTCAATCATCTTGCATGTCGACCCAGGACTAGCGTCCTGGGCTAAGGTCAGCCGTCCCTGCGGGACTTTTCTTGAGTACGAGCTCTAGCCCCTGAGGGCATCTAAAGCTAATTGGGACAAGTCTGAAGTTCAGCGTTCCTAACGGGACTGAATACGTAAATCTCTGGTTCACACGCACGCTCGTTAGCTCGTTCACTCACGGAGCAAGATCATTAGGTTTAGCCCCAGTCCGTCGTCTTGCCCCTCCGGATTGCTCAGCATATGTATCGCTTACTCCGCTTTTACCGCAACCGCAGTCCCCGCAACCTGTACGGCATGTGCCAACTCGGGCCGTGCGCTGTTGGCGCCGGATCCGGTCTGACGCGCCGCGGTGGCGTAAAACGCACGGGCCTGGTCCGAAAGCCCTGTTTGCTCCGCCGCATTTCCCGCGCTGAGCAAACCATTCAGGCGGTTAGGGCTCAACTTGAGCGCCACACGATACTCTGCCAACGCTTCTGCCGGTTTGTGCTCCAGCAGAAGGAGATCTCCGAGCATCTCGCGCGCCGGAATATCCACCTCATCCTGGCCCAGCTTGTCCTGCTGATCCGCAGCCCTGCGCATCGCCGTCACCGCGGCTTCCGCATGGTCTTCTGCAAAAGCCTGCCAGGCAACTAACTCATCGCGCTTGATGCCGAAACTGTTGACAAAATATGCCGCATACGGCGAGCTCTTCAGTGCGTCTCCATCGCGATCGAGGCCCGCTAACGCACTCGCCGCGAGCTTCGCATCGTGCAAATGACCTGCGGCGATGCCCTGTCCCCAATAGGTGTCGAACTTCTGGCCCGGCGGAGAGCCAGCTGCCGGCTGTAGCGCAGCAGCAGCCTTCCAGTCGTGCATCTCCACCGCATACACAGTGGTGAGTTCGTTGGCAAAGAAAGGGCCGGCATCCTTCATATCGTCCATGCCCGGCATCGCTGCCATCTGCTGCCCGACCGCCGCCATTCTGGAAGTCAACAGCCGCGCCTTTTCATCTTCGCCCACCTGGAGATAGGCATAGATCAGAAACTCGTCCGCATGCATCTGGTGGGCTGCACCAGGCTCTCCGGCCGCCTGTGCCTTTTCCGATGCTTTCACCGACGCCAGGTTCGAGTCGATGTCTTCCTGCCACATGCCGAGTCTGGCAAAAATGTGACCTGGCATATGCAGTGCATGCGGAGAGGACGGCGCGATCTTTGCATACTCTCGCGCGGCCTCAAGCCCGTCCCCAGCCAGCGCCGGAGTATCGCAAGTATGGATGATGTAATGCGCCAACCCTGGATGGCCGGGATGCGATGCAAACAGCGGCACCAGGATTGCCAGCGCCTGGCGCTCATGGGTCAGCGAAGTATCACCCGGTGGCACCGAGGCCAGCATCGACAGCGCGTCAAACGCCGCGCCCTCCACGTCATCCGGGAACGCCGCGTGCAGCGCATTCATCTTAGCCTCATAGGCTTCTGCCCGTTGTTCGAATGTCGTCTTCCCAGGATCGAAAAATGCGCTCAGCGCATCGATATACGCCATCTCGCGGGGAGTGATCGTGGCCGGAGGCGCAGCCAGCGAGCGCGCTTTGGCCATCTCCGCAAATCCCCGCTTCCATTGCGCGTCGTCCGGGTGCTGCCACAGCTCCGTGAATTGCGTCATGGCTATGCCCCAGTGCGCCATGGCACATGATGGATCGTCCTTGGCAATCGACTCGAACTGCATCTGCGCGATGGTGTAGCCGAAGGAATGGAGGAGAGCCACTCCCCGCTCGATACCCGCCTGCGAGCGGCTCGCACACGAAGTCGGGAAGAACACCTGTCCCAACTTTTCCCCCGGCGCAGGCGCGTCGTCGTGATGATGGTGATGCTCAGGCGCCGGCGGTGTCAATTGGGCAGAGCAAGCACTCGCGAACGCAAGCGCGCAGACGGCGCAACAGGTAGAGAGGAGTCGGATCATGGTCAACCAGGCTACGCCGCACATCGAGTATCCATCAAGAGAGGGATCGCCTAAGAGGTGCGGGGCCCATTCGATGCGGCGGAATGTATCTTGACCCCTTGGACTACGCGGTTGATGACGCCACCCGGACTTGGATTGTCCGGATTCAGGCCAACGCTAAGACTCAGGTGATAGCCAAGGAGCTGCGGGGTCAGGATTTCAAATGGTGTCCGCAGATCGTCCGCTGCATCTGGAAGAACCGCCGGAACCACTTCATCAAAGCTCCCGTCCACTCCGGGGCCGGTTATCCCCACCAGGTAGCCGAGCTTCTTGGCGCGCAATTCCTTGATGAGGTCGAGTTCGTAGAGCCGCCGCGTAGGATCGCTCGAGAGCAGGCACAATACCAACGTATCCGGCCTTAGGAATGACATGGGGCCATGGCGAAGACCAAGGTAGGTTTCGCTGACCACGGGAAAACGGCCCGCGGTCATTTCCAGTATCTTCAGGCCCGCCTCTCTGCCCCACCCCAACAATGGCGAGGAAGAAAGCACTACGATCCGGTCACGAACCCTGGCGGCGATACGCCCACATTGCTTCTCGATCGCGGGCAGCAAGGCGCGCGCTGTCTCACCGCCACGATCCACGCTCTGGGCGGCGCTCTCAGGCTGAGCCAGCGAGAGACCGGCCAGCACCAGGTTAGAAAACGAACCGGTCATGACCAGGCTGCGATCATTGGTGCGCGGATCGAGGACGACCAGGCCATCCAGTCCGGACTGCGCCAACGAACTGTCTTCGTTGCAGGTAATCGCCAGCTGGAATATCTGCGGGTTGAGGGCGCGAACTCGCTCAACCACTGCTGCGCTCTCTGGACTGTTGCCAGAACGAGCCAGGGAGATCACCGCATGCACGTCCACTAGAGAGCGCTCTGTATCTAACAGCAAGTCTGTAGTGGGGATGGCCGCAGCGCAGGGCCACGCGGATGCCACGGCCGCAGCCGCGTAAGCCGAACTGCCGGCGCCTGTCAGCACGACACGCGCCCCAGCGAGCCGCTCAGCAAGATTCAAGCGCTGGGACGCAGCGCGAACCCGTGCGACCGTCGTGGGCCACAGAATGGGTTGCTGCAAAATTTCCGGGAGAGTGTAAAGCGGCTCGTCATGGCGATCCACTCCCGCAGTCATGTGAAGCGATTCCGACATTCCTATAAAACTCCCGTCCCTCTCCAAGTTGTCTGACCTGCTCCAACCGAGTCGCTGCGGAAGTATATCGTAAGACTCCGCAAACACCAACTCCTGAAGACTGACAGTGTTCGAAACACACCGGTCCGGCCACGCAATTTGCTGAGAAATGGCTGAAAAAGATGGGCTTTATACCGTCCACTAAGAATTCGCGGGGAGTTTCTGGCCAATGACCTAGACTTTCGTTTGCTTGCTATCGATTGAAAAAGAAGACATCATTACTTTTGGATCAATCTCTTCTCCTGACATAACGCCTTAAATCGCAAGTACACGCCATCATTCGTAAGTACAATAGTACCCGAGACTCTAGCGCCATCAGTCCGGCTCTCCGTGCACGGCTTGATGAACCAAGCACGAAATTTCGCGTAACCCGTAGATAATGAGGATACATACCACCCGCCCACCCATGAAGACCTTGGACATCTCCATCGCAGGCGAGATCAATCTCGACCTCATCATGTATGGCCTGCCCGAACTCATGCCGCTGGAAAGAGAACTCCTCGGCACAGATTTCCAGGTCACCCTGGGAAGTTCCTCAGCCATACTGGCCCACAACCTCGCCGTGCTGGGCGCGCACGTAGGCTTCGTCACCCTCGTAGGCGAGGATCCATTAGGTAAAGTCGCCCTGGAGCGCCTCGGCGAAAGCGGCGCCGACCTCACCCAGGTACGAGCAACCAAGGACGGCACCGCCACCGGCGTCACCCTGGTTCTTCCCCACGGAACCCCACGGCATATCCTCACTTACCCAGGAACCATGGCGACGATGCGCCTGCGCGATTTAGATATTGATTATCTGAAAGCTGCGAAACATTTCCATCTGTCGTCTCTGTTTCTGCTCCATGCCTTACAGCCAGAGCTGCCCGCGCTCTTCAAAGAATTGAAGGCGGCCGGCCTGACCATTTCGCTCGACACCAACGACGACCCCAGCGCGCAGTGGGGCGGGGTGTTTCCTGAGTTGCTTGACTACGTCGACCTGCTGCTGCCGAACGAAGGGGAAGCCTGCCGCATGACCAGAAAAAATACGCTGGACGAGGCACTCGCCGAACTCGAACAACGCGTCCCCTGTATCGCCGTAAAGTGCGGATCGCGTGGCTCCGTCGTGCGGATCGCAGGAGAAACATTTACCGTAGGCGGAGTGCCGGTGGAACCCGTAGACGCCATTGGCGCCGGCGACAGCTTTAACGCAGGATTCCTGTTCGGTTGGCTCAAAGGCTGGTCTCCCACGCAATGCGCCTACGCAGGAAACATCACGGGCGCCCTCTCAACCCTTCGCGTGGGCGGCACGGAAGCGTTCCGTGATCGGGATCTTGTCAAAAGCTTCCTGCAGCTACATTCTTTTCCTGGGACGGTAAACCAGCAGTGACGCAATCTGGCGGGCAAATCAACGACAACTTCATGGCCATGGTCACGGCCAAAGCGGAAGTCACTCTTCCTCTCAGCCAATTCCAGCCACAGTCCACGCTCGTGACTGCCGAGCATCATCTGGAGCGTGCACGCTTCCCGGTGATCGACTATCACAACCACCTGGATGCCCTCGAACCGGCGGAAGTCCTGCGCATCATGGACGCCTGCGGCATCGAACGCATTGTCAACATCACCATGAAGACCGGCGATGAGGCCATCCGCATGATCGACAAGTTCCACAGCGTCGATGCCGAACGCTTCGCCACCATCGGCTGGATGGACTGGTCAGGAATAGAAAAGGACGACTTCGTTCAGGTGACCTTCGACCGGCTGGAAAGGCTGGTCGACCATGGAGCCAAAGGAATCAAGTTCTGGAAAAACCTTGGACTCAGTGTGCGCGACCGCTCGGGAAATTTGTTAGCGGTGGACGATGAACGCCTCGCGCCTATCTTTGATAAGGCGGCGGAGTTGGGTATCCCGGTCATGTTCCACATCGCGGACCCCGATGCATTCTTCCTGCCCATCGATGCCCACAATGAGCGCTTCGAGGAACTCGCAGCCCATCCTGACTGGAGCTTTCACGGGGCGCACTTCTCAAAAAAGCAATTACTGGATCAACGTGACCGGGTAATTGCCCGCCATCCAAAAACTACCTTCGTTGCGGCACACGTTGCCGAGTGTGGAGAGAACCTGGCTCGGGCCACGCAACTGTTGGAGAATCATCCGAACGTGTTCCTCGACATCAGCGCAAGAGCCTCGGAGCTAGGCCGTCAGCCGTACTCCGCGCGCGCCCTGTTCCTCAAGTTTCCGGACCGGATCCTCTTCGGCTCTGACCTGGTGCCGGAAGAAGCCATGTATCGGCTCTATTTCCGCTTTTTAGAAACAGCCGATGAGTACTTTGACTATCCATCGCACGCCTCCCGGCAAGGCCGTTGGCAGATTCACGGTATCTATTTGCCCGACGAGGTGCTGCGCAAGATATACCGAGAGAACGCTATCCGTCTGCTCTCCTAGCAGACTCCTTCTTGCCCCAACCCTTCGCCCCCAGTTCCACACGGAACCTGGCTTCTCTCGCTTGTCTTGACACTTGCTGATCGCGATGTATATCTATTGAACCCGTGCATTCACTGTAGCTTCCCCAGGGTTGAAGACGCGTAGTTCATTACGGAACTACCGGGTGGCCCGCTGGATTTCCCGGTCCGGCAGCTGACCATCCTTATGATGAGCGGGAGGAATGAGAGGCTTTCCATGGTGATCCGTCCGCGCAACAAACTCGCAGTGTGCTTGATAGCCGCGTTTTGGTCTGTGGGATTCGCGCAATCCGCCAGTGATCTCCGCGGCCCCGCGTTTGCGCCGGACGAGCAATTCAAAGGTACGACTCTCAATGGATGGCACAAGCTCGGCGCCGCGAATTGGACGGTGGAGAATGGCGAACTGTTGGGCGACGGTGCGGCCGGCAGCGGTTGGCTGGTGCTCGATCACTCCTACCAGGATGCCGGCTTTTACGCCGCGTTCCGCTGCAAGGGCGCCTGCGACACCGGCGTGCTTCTGCGCATGGCGAAGACAGCCGACGGGATGAGCGGTACCTACTACTCCGTGAAGGGCGGGACGGTGGAGGCGCAGAGCTTGGTCCTCGATGCCACCGGTAACATCATCTCTCGGCAGAAGTTGAGAGATGCCGCCGGCCAGATTCGCTATGCTCCCCCCATGCCTGATCCCACGGCGCCCCCCGTCTCAGCACGGCCTTATGCCTCCGAACCAGCGCCTCCCGGTGTTACCCTCCCGGTCACCATGCCCCATGCGCACGTACGCGAGGGAGAGTGGAATGAGTTGGAGGTGATGCTCGATGCCAACATCATGCGTGCCTATTTAAATGGCACCGGGCGGGGCGTGAGCGCTGCAACCGCCGATGATGATCTTGACTCGTATGGACCAATCGCTCTTTACGTCGGTAAGGGCACGGAAGTGCGATTCAAAGACGTTTCTTACAAAGACCTGGCCATAAAAGTGCAGCCACTGGAACAAGTGGGCGACCGCTTTCGCATGCAGCGCGTAAGCCCTTTCTATTACAACTGGACAGCCACGGATGCAGATTTCAATCACGACGGTAAACTCGATCTCGTTTCCGGAGCCTACCTCTACTACGGTCCGGACTTTACTAAGTTCCGGGAAATCTATCCGGCGCGGACCTTCAACCCTTCCACGGAGTATTCCACCTGGGTGCAGCACGCCTATGACGTCACCGGGGACGGATGGGCTGATGTCGTCGCTACTGACTTAGGCGTCGGCGCTGTTCTCTATGTGAACCCGGGAAACGAGTCCAGGCGATGGAAGCAATACAAAATCATTCCATCGATGCAAAGCGAAAACTCTCTGCTGACAGACGTGGATGGCGACGGAAAACCGGAGTTGATCTATATCGCGGATGGCTACATGCGTTATGCCAAACCCGATCCGGCAGATCCAACAGCGCCCTGGGTGGTTCATACCATCTCCGAGAAGGGGCCCTGGCCGGCTCACGGTATCGGCGTGGGAGACATCAACGGCGATGGCCGCATCGATATCGTGGGAGCGATGGGCTGGTGGGAACAACCAGCTTCGGGCGCCGGGCAGCAACCGTGGAAGTATCATCCGGAGCCCTTTGGGCGCTGGGGCCGCATCGGCCCCGGTGGATCCACAATCGGCATTTATGACGTAAACGGAGATGGGCTGAACGATGTAGTGACTGCGCTCGAAGCGCACGGCTTCGGACTCGCCTGGTTCGAGCAGAAGCGCGCCGCCAACGGCGATATCTCCTTTGTCCGCCACATGGTAATGGATGATTACAACACTCAGAACGCAGGCAACGTGGTGTTCTCGGAGCTGCACGGCTCGGCCGTTGCCGACGTCGATGGGGACGGCATTCCGGATTTCATTGTCGGCAAGCGGCAGTTCTCCCACAAAGATGACTACCTCGATCCCGACGTCTACGGTCCACCCTACCTGTACTGGTACAAAACCGTTCGCGATGCCAGCGCTCCCGGCGGAGCCAAGCTAGTCCCGGAACTGATCCACAATAGCTCCGGCGCAGGAGACAATCTGTTGGCCACCGACTTGAATGGAGACGGGATCGTGGATATTGTCGCTGCCACCAAACGCGGCCTCTACATTTTCTGGGGGCAGCGTGGCCCGGCCAAAAGTAACAAATAAGGATGCGCAACCATAATCCATCGCAATCTGTAACCAGGAGGGACTTCCTTCACCGCATCGGCGCGGCTACCGCCGGGGCCGTACTTGCGTCGCAGGCGGTCTCGCCCGCGTGGGCAAACCCGCTGGGCATGCCGATTGGTTTTCAGGGCTATGATGCCAGGTTCCTGCTCATCAAGGATTGGGACCAGGGATGGCTTGATTTGCGCAACATGGGGTTTCAATCCGTGGACCTCGTATCCTTTAAAGGTTACGGATACGAGCATTCCCCTCTCGCGGACTTCCCGGCGAAAAAGATTCGCGACAAATTGAACTCCGTTGGCATGATCTGCGAAAACTGCCAATACTACTTCACGGAGCTTCATGGGAGTTTCGACGAGAAGATGGCCTTCTCGCACGAGTTGGGCTTGAAGAACATTATCTGCGCTCCCGATACCGGGCGGATGAAGACTGTCGATGACTGGAAGTGGCAGGCGGACCAATTGAACGAGCTAGGCGGGAAGGTGAAACAGGCCGGATTCAAGTTGGGCTATCACAATCACAACCAGGAATTTCTAGCCATTGACGGCGTAATCCCCTATGACGTCCTGATGGATCGAACGGACCCCGCACTGGTCAGATTTCAAATCGATGTCGGCAATCTCACCTTCGCCGGCGGAGACGCGCTTGCCTACCTGCACAAATATCGGCATCGGTACTTCTCCATGCACGCCAAGGATTATCTGCCGGGCAAGACCAGCGTACCGGTGGGGCAGGGCACGCTCGATTGGGTCAAGATATTCAAAGCAGCAAAACAAACTCCTATCGAAAACTATTTCGCCGAAGTGGCGGCTTACGGCATAACTACGCTGCAAGGTGTTCCCGCGAGTGCGTGGCCCACGGACTCGATCGACCAGCTTCGCCAGAGCTATCTGTATCTCCACCATCTTCACGTGTAACCACTTCGCGCACAGGTCTTTTGCAGTTCCATCAGGAACCCTCCAGCCCAGAAAGCTCTTGACATGTGTTGCGTAGCGGTAGTATCTACTGATCGCGCGCACGAATAATCGAGAAGATGCATTGTCTTTTGTTAGTTCAGATGGGAACTAGCCACTTAGGATGAGCTTAGTCAATGAATATGACATTTCGATCTAACTGCATCTTCCACCTGGTATCAATGATTGCTTTGAGCTTTGCCGTATGCGGCCACGCTCAATCGTTGCCTGACGGACAAGGCAAAGCCGAATTCCAGCGTATCTGCGGTAATTGTCACAGCGTGAGTATCGCAACCTCGCAGCGGATGACGCAGGCGCAATGGACCGGCGTCGTCAACGACATGGTCTCGCGGGGAGCCCAGGGGAGCCAGCAGGACCTCGACAACGTGACGACTTACCTGGCAACTCATTTTGGGCAAGGCGCCCCTCCCGCAGGCGGCGCCATACCGGCTCCCGGGCCTGCGATGGCGAAAGAAACGCCTCTCAGTGAAGCAGAAGTGAGCAAAGCCACGGGGTTGATCAAGTCCAACGGGTGCCTATCGTGCCATCGCGTCGCCGGTGCTGGCTCCTATGTGGGGCCTGACCTGAGCGATGTCGGCGCCAGCTACTCTGCCGAGCAAATTCGCGCCGCTCTGGTTTCCCCTGGTAAAGACGTGGCTCCCCAACACCGCTCGATCCGGCTCGTGACCAAGGATGGAAAGACGATAACCGGCAGGATCCTCAACCAGGACGGGTTCAGCATACAGATCATCGACTCCTCCAGCGAGTTGCGATCTTTCCTCAAATCCAATCTGCGCGAGTTCACCATTATCACTACCAACCCCATGCCTGCTTACGGCGACAAAATGAGCGCGGACGACATGAACAGCCTCGTCCAATATCTGAGCTCCTTAAAAGGCCTCGGCAACCCGTGAGTCAGGGCATGCGAAACGGCCCCACCTGTCAATACCTTGAAGGGAAATCTTTCGCCGTGAAAATCGGAATGTTCCTGTTGCTCTTGTTCGCTGGCTCCGCTGCACAGGCCCAGGTGACCTATGACCGCATCCTGCACGCGGACAAGGAACCGCAGAATTGGCTTACTTACTCGGGCGGCTACGCGAGCAGGCGTTATAGCGAACTCAAGCAAATCAACCGGGATAATGTGAAGAACCTGCAGCTAAAGTGGGTGCACGTCTTCGACACCAGGAACAAGATTGAGAACACGCCCCTGGTCGTGGACGGCGTCATGTACACGGGCGACACGAACCAGATCTTTGCTGTCGACGCGCTCACGGGCCGAACCTACTGGACGCTCGATCACACCGTAGACCCCAAAGGCGTCTTTGTCCTCCCCATGAACAAAGGGCTGGCTGTCTCGGGTGACAGGCTCTTCTGGGCGACGCTCGACGGACACCTGATTGCCGTAGACATCAAGAGCGGAAAGCCGATCTGGGATCGGACCATTGCGATCTGGCACAAGGGCTATCAACTCAATGTGGCTCCGCTGGTGGTGAAGGACAAGGTGATCCTGGGCCCCGCTACCAATGAAGAAGGTGCTAACTGCTGGGTTGCCGCTTACGACACCAAAACAGGCGACGAACTTTGGCGCTTCACTACGATCCCGGGTCCCGGTGAGCCGGGCAATAACACCTGGCCTGGGGACTCCTGGAAACGCGGCGGCGGCTCGATCTGGGTGACCGGCTCCTATGACCCGGAAACAAATCTGACCTTCTGGGGCACAGGCAATCCAAATCCCGGATGGAATGGGGACCCGCGCGCCCCCGGAGACAATCTCTACGCAGACTCTGTGCTAGCACTGGATGCAGATACGGGCAAACTGAAGTGGCACTACCAGTTCACGCCAGCTGACGAATTCGATTGGGACGCGGTAGAGGTTCCAGTTCTTGCCGACATCAACTGGGAGGGCAAGCCCCGCAAGGTCATCCTGTGGGCGAACCGTAACGGTTTCTTCTACGTGCTCGATCGCGCGACCGGAAAATTCCTTTTGGGCAAAGCTTTCGTAAAGCAAAATTGGAATATCGGTTTCACGCCGGAAGGCCGGCCCATTAAAGATCCGACCTTCAAATCAAGCTTTGAAGGCACCTTCATCGAGCCCGGCGTCCAGGGCGGGACGAATTGGTACTCACCTTCCTTTAGCCCGCGCACCGGGCTCTTCTATGTCCCCTCGTGGCAGAACAGCTCGCAAATTTCAGCCAAGGCGCCCGCCACCTGGGTCGAGGGTGAAAGATATACTGGCGTCGGCCATCCGACAGGCGCGGCGCAGCAGCGTCCACGACACGGCGGCGGAGGACTGGCCACTGGCGGATACGGCAACACTGCGGCTTTCCGCAAAGACGAGGAAGGCTACGGAGCCATCATTGCGCTCGAACCACAGACCGGCGAAAAGAAGTGGGAGTTCAAGATGAACGACTACACTGAAAGCGGCGTGCTGACGACGGCTTCAGATGTCCTCTTCGCCGGCGGAAGAGAAGGCAACTTCTTTGCCCTGGACGCGCGCAACGGAGAGTTTCTCTGGAAGGTGGGCCTGGGAGGAACAGTGGCTAGCGGCCCCATGACCTTTTCCCTCAATGGCCATCAATATGTCGGCGTTTGCGGAGCCAATATCCTCTATATTTTTGGGCTGCCGGAATAGGAGCAAGAGCCTCTTGAAATCTCATAGCAAGATCGCATCAGTATTGGTTACATTTGGAGTAGCCGCCGCCCTCGGGAGCGGACCGGGCCTTCATGCCTACGCCGCATCTGCATACACACTTACCGCCGCGGAAAATGGCATGGAATTGAAGGCCCCCGACGGCAAAGTGGTGTTCGAATATGTGACGAAAAAGCCAGAGAATATTGGGCTTACCTCCCCGAGCGCCGCGTACTTCCATCCGGTAAATACCCCCTCGGGGGAGACCGTCACCAATGTCGCGCCCAACGATCATCCGCATCATCGTGGCATTTTCTTCGGCTTTCTGGATTCAGAGTTTCGCACCCCGGTCGACTTTTCCAAAGCCCCGCCGGGCCATGCCACGCGCGCCTTCAGCGTGCAGCGAGGCGATTTCTGGGCCTGGGGACTCTATGCTCCGCGTGAAGGAAGGGTCATCCAAAACCGCGATATAAAGCTGGTGAGCGCCGACGCCCAGCATGCTCAGTTGGAGATCCACAATGATTGGCTGATCGACAACAAGAAACTGCTCGAGGAGACGGATGAAGTCGTCGCCACCGAGCGCGACGGCGTGTACGTGCTCGATCTGACTTATCGATTCGCGCCCCTGGTGCCCTACGTGCTCAACCAGACAGCCTTCGGTGGGTTCGTCGTGCAGGGTCAGAAGTACGGCGAATCTTACTTCTCGAATGCGTCGGGTAAGGTCGATCTACCCAGCCCGCATTATTCTTATCCCGATGGAGATTGGCCATCCGAGGCCTGGTACGACTACACCATTCAATTGAAGAGCGATGGAAAAACGGTTGGTTTCGCGGTGCTCGACCATCCGCTTAATCCTCCGACTCGCTGGCATAACACCTTGTGGATGCTGAATCCCTGCATCACTACTTTTGGAACGGTGACCATCCAACCGGAGTCACCGTTGATACTCCGCTATCGCGTCGTGGTTCATGATGGACCGCCGCCGACAGAAGTACTGCAAAAGCTCTCGCAGGAATGGCGCGGGACGAAGGCCAACCCTTTTGGGTCTCAGTAAGGAAACATATCCAGGAAGGGTCCGCGGAACTGCAGATCCCTCGCCTTCGCTCGGGATGACAAATAGGAGAGGGTTATTACAGGGAGAGTGCCGCTACTGGAGGAGAGTGCCGCTGCTGATGGAGAGTGTTGCTGCTGATGTAGAGTTTTCTGCTGATGGAGAGTGCTGCTGCTGAGGAGAGGCTCCGAAGGGAGACCGTGCGGTCCGTCCTCTGGCGACGGCCATCTCCTGGCAACCGCCCTCTCCTGTTTGTCATCCCGAGCGAAGCCGATGGGATCTGCGGTGCGCCGCGGACCTTTCCCGGTTTCTCAGGCCAGAGCCTTGACTTCAATCCTGCGGAACCATATCTCCGCAAATTCTATTTCGATGGCGATCTTACCCCGGGTTAACGGAATAAACTTCCCGGGATTCTGCGGATCGGGCTGCTGCAACATGGTGCAGACATTCACGGTCCTCCCATTCACAATATGTGCCGAGCGGTCCCCCTGCCAAATCACCTCCACTACATTCCATTCGTCGAGGTTCTCAAAGTTGCCATCTTTGATCATTCGGCCGGTCGTGGGCTCAGGCGGCGCTTCTCCCGGTTTAGTCCGCGGTACGGCGCCGGAACTTCCCCATCCGTTCGACGTGAGTCCCTGTCCGAATAGACCGTTGTCATGCCTGGCCTGAATGCCCCGAACGCCATCTACCAGGAAGTAATCGCCAACATCCCCTTCTTCAATCTGGCATTCGACCATGCGCGGCCAGACCTTGTCCTCGCCAACCAAACCGTACAGGATGCCATTGTCACGCTTGCTCTCGGAGCGAGGGGCAAACCGCTTCACACCCCATTTGTATTCCACGCGAATATGTACGTTTTCAAACTCCTGGTGGGTCGCGATATAGCCGGGCTCCATCGCCTCCGCGGTTATCTCGTTTCCCAGGATATGAAGCATTTCCTGCTCGATCACGACTATCTTCCTGGCCTGCGCAACATCCTTGCCTGACTTTTGCAGCATCGTGTACCAACCAGTGAGATCGCGGCCGTTAAGTAGCGATACCCAGCCGTCTGCGCCAGCCGGCGGTAAAGTTAACTGCTCGGCTAAGCCAACGTGTGGAAGCCAGAGTGGCCCGGCGACTATGGGAAGACTGGCCTTCACAAAACTTCGACGGTTCATTTCTAACCCCTCGTCCTTCCAAAACAACAACGGCCTCCGTTTGGCTAAGCCTGCGGAGGCCGCATTTCTCACTTACCGCAGCTCAGAAGGTGAATCGCACCCCGAAGCGGAAGTATCTTGCATCGAGCAGACGGCCCAGCGGAGTTACGTTTGTGATCTGGCTGTATTTATTCAGGTTGGTGATGTTTCCATTCGTGAATGAAGCGCTTGAAACATTGGAGTTGGGGACAGCGAAATGCGGTGTGTTGGTGACGTTGAAGCCCTCAGCACGGAATTGCATGCTCAGCCTCTCCCATATTTGAAAATCACGGAAGACACTGGCATCAAAATCCGTCGCCCCGGGCCCGCGGAGACTATTGAAGCTGCTATTCCCGAAGGCGGCCGTACTCACCGGAGCGAAAGCCGCCGGATCAAACCATGTGTTACTATCGCCAGCCGTGCGGGGAACATGGCCCTTGGCTACGGTGGGTTTGACCTTGTTGGCCAGCTGGGTGCTGATCGCGTTGGGGCAGTTGCATGAGGAATTGGAAGCGCTGACATAGAACGGCAGGCCAGAGAGATGGGAGAAGACGCCGTTGAGGCTCCATCCTCCTAAAACCACAGCGCCAATACCACTATTGACGAACTGTTTGTTTTTGCCGAAGGGCAGTTGATATAGGGAGCTGACGATGAAATTGTTCGTCCGATCCACCGGGGTCACGGAGGTGTTGCGATAGTAGAGCGATGGAATCTCGATCCCTGCGCCGCCAGATGGCAAGGCTGCTGTCGCGCCTCCCTGCATATCCTTCGAATAAGTGTAGGCAAGATTGAGGGAGAGCCCGTTCGTCAGCCTTCTGGCCAGAGTGGCTTGCAGCGAGTTGTATATATCCCAGTTGGCGGGTTCAAACGCAGTAATCGCGCCGGTGATCCCGTAGCGGTTCAACGGCAGGCTTGCCGTGCCGCCGCCCAACGTAGCGTAGTTAAAGTTGACGGTTCCATTCTGGTGAACCACGTGGGTTCCGACATAGCCGACTTGCGCGACGAACCCAGCGAAACCCCGCTGCACATTCAAGTTCCAGGATTGGATATAGCCGCGAATGAAGTTCTTCGCCACGGTGTTGACGTTACCTGCTCCGAAGGGAATGGCAACATTCCCATGACTATCCGGCACCGGGTTGGGAATGGTGGGAAAGCCGGTCGCCAGCGTGGTGCTGGCAGGTAAATAGGAGTTGGTCCCGTTGTAGACACCTTCCACCGTGGCCGGGTAAGCCTGGGTTCCGGAGTTGCCCATTTCCACCTGGGTAGGAGACAGAGCATAGCCTGCGCGCACGACGGTGTTGTCGTCCACGCGATAAGCAATACCGAGACTGGGAGCAAAGAGCTTTTTGGAAACCGTGATGCCGCAATCGCCGGGATTGCCACCCACTCCGCAAAGCTCCATGGTTGGGTTGTTGATGTCGGAAAATAGATTGTCGTACTGGATGCCGCGGGTAGCGGTCGTTGGCACAGGAAAGTACTCCCAACGAAGACCGTAGTTAATGGTCAGTTTATGACTTGCCTGCCACTGATCGCGCGCGTAGACAGAAAAGTCATACTCGCGAAGAGTGATGTAAGGCTGCTGGGGCTGGAACCAGACGTTGGTGGTCTGCGGCAGGCCTAGCAGGTAATCTGCCACGCCGTTATAGGGATTCGGCGAGGCTCCGCCGGGAGTGCTGGTGACGCCGCCGGTGAACTGAAAGACGGTGTTGCGGACTTCCTTATGATTCATGTGCAGGCGAACAACGTCTTCGCCGAATCGAAGGTTATGCGAGCCAACAATCTTGGTCACGTTGGCGTTGTACTCGAAAACCGGGTCTTTGTATTCAAGCGGCGGATACGAATAGCCGAATGTTGTACCGGTCGAGGATGGGTAGCCCTGGATGTCAAAGTTCGGCATACCACCCGACCAGGGAAGAGCGCCAATGTTTGTGCCGGGAATTCCCAGTGTGTCCAGGCCCACCTTGACGTTTGTCATGGTCGGAAACAGCAACTGGTGCGGTTGCGTAACTCCGAACGTACCGTCGATGATCAGGGTCGGACTAAATACGTAGGTTACCGATCCGGAGACAGCGAGTGTCGCGCCATTCTGCAAATAGTTTCCTGCGCCATTGGCACTGAATGCAGGCCAAGCGCCGCTGGAGCCGCCAAGAAACTGGCCGAAAAACGGGGCTTGTTGGTTGAAATAAGGCTGATAGCCGTAACGTCCTGAAACCCTCAGCTTAGGAGTTATCTGGTAGTCAATTTTGGTGTCGATCTTGTGCAGGTTATAGGTGGTCTTCTGGACCACGGCGAAGTTATTCTGAATTCCGCTAAGGTTCGGCGCCGGAACATAGGGAATCATGATCTGGGCGACTGAGCTGATTCGGTTCTGGGGTATTTTGTTTCCCGGAAACGGCTTCCTGCCCGTACCGTCTGGATTCCCGGTAGCGGGGTCGTAGATAGGAGTTGTAGATCCTGATAAATCGCCCGAGAGCATCTGTGCGGTCGGCACAGAAATCGTTCCGGTATATCCCTGGTTAATGAAGTCGCCTTCATAACCGGCGAAGTAGAAGAGTTTGTCCCGGATGATGGGACCGCTGACCCAGCCGCCGGTGTCGTTGTCGACCAGATGCGGCGCCTTTTGAGTAGGAAGCTGGAAGAAGGTCCGCGATTCCGTTGCGTTGTTGATGTTGTATTCGTAGAACGCCCCGTGGATTCCATTCGAGCCGCTCTTGAGCAGCACCGTCACCGAAGGGCCACCGGAAAGTCCCTGCTCGGCGTCTGGGCTGTTGGTAACCACGTTGACGCTCTGGATCGATTCCACCGAAGGCACGAAGCTGGTGTATTGCTGGACCCACGGATTGGTGGCACTGACCCCTTCAATGCGCACGTTAGGGCCCTGGACACCAGTGCCATTGGCGGCAAACTGCATGGACTTTGAAGGGTTGTTGGTGCCGCCGGAAAGCTGGCCGCCGGGAGGCACCATGCCAGGAACCTGGTTGAGAATTCCCTGGTAGCTTCTGGTCGCCTGGGGTGTGGTTTCGAGTGCGTGTGACGAAATCTCTGTATGCACGTCCGCAGTATCGGTTTGCAGTTGCGCGGTGACGGCGCTTTGCACTTCGACGGTTTGCGAGACGGCCCCGACCTGAAGTTGGGCGTCGACGCGGACTACGTTATTTGCCAGGACATCGATGCCCGTGGTCTTGAAACTCTGGAAACCTTGCTTGGTGACCGTCGCCTGGTAACTGCCTGCCGGCACGGTGGAGATCGTGTAGACCCCGCCGTTATCCGACATCACCGTGCGTGCATCGTTCGTCTGTGTATTGGTGATGACCACACTTGCGTCAGGGACGGCCGCGCCCGTGTTATCCGTAACCGTGCCGACGACGGAACCGTAGAGTGTCTGGGCCTTGGCTTGAAGAGACATGAACACCAGCAGGCATGCGAAGAAGGCACACGCCCAGAGCAACGATCCAAACCAACTGCCATGTTGTTTCCGCACTGCGTCACCTCGCCTGTCTATCGGGGTTCCCCACTGAACTCTCTCAAAAAAAGGTAGTAATTGTTTTAGTTACAGCTTTTGGGCTTCGGGCTAAGTAGATATACGTACGAAATAAGGCCTGTCAAGGGGTTTTTCGCTCTTGGTTCCCTAATGAACTTTCATGTGCCGGAACTAGAAAGATCCGGGTAGATAGGTTGATTACCGACCGATTTACAACGGCTCTAGCGTTGCTCGATGCGTTGCAGGGCCTGGTCTGCTCGCTGTGCAATCGCTGGATCGTGGGCTGCCGCGGCCTTACGCAGGTGATCAGCAGCGGTGGTTAAATCGCCTTGAGCGGCTAAGGCCAGGCCCAGGTCCAATTGAGCTCGGCTGAAATCAGGCTGGAGTTCCACCGCCCGCCGGTACTCGCGGGTCGCTTCCGTCATTTGCGAAGTTCTCGCCAGCAGGCCACCCAGCAGGTCGTGAGCCGCGGAGAAATTTGGATCGGCCTTTATGCTCGCCTCCACCGCGGCCTGCGCTTCTTCGAAGCGATTGAGCCGGACCAGCATCAATGCGTAGTCGTACTGATAGGGTCCGTAGCTGGCGCGGAGCCGCGTTGCTTTCTCAAAATCGAAGAGCGCCTCGGAACTTTGGCCTTTGGAGGCCAGCGCCCGGCCGGCCACGTTATAACCGGCCGCGTCGTACGGGTCGATGGCGAGTGCGCGTTGCGCGGCCGCCGCTGCCGGGTCGATTTGCCCTGAGGCCAATAACATTCCTGCCAGGCTGGTATCGCCCTCGGTCAAATCCGGATTGAGTGACACAGCTTTTGTGACTTTTTCGATGGCACTCCCTGCGCGGCCGAGCGCGGAGTCGAGCATGCCGTATTGGTACCAGACGTTGGCGTCCCCGGGCGCAAGCTGCAGCGCCCGCTTCAGCGTCTCTTCGCTCTGGGTCACGTCTCCCGACGCCCTGAGTGCTGCCGCCAGGGCCTCCAATGCTGTAACCGAGGTTGGATTGAGCAGTACCGCATGCCGGAACGCTGCCGCCGCTTCTTTGGGCTTTCCGCTATTGCGCCAGGCGTCGCCGAGCGTGGTGTAGAACTCCATCTCACGCGGAGGCCGCTGGCTCATTTCACGGCTCAGGTCCGCCAGGCCTTCCTGCAGGTTGTTTTGCAAGGCTACCTGCGCGACCGCTTTGTACAACAGGTTCTCGCCAGCCGGAGGCAGAGGCGAAGGATAGTAGGGGACAACTTCACCGTGATACTCGTCCGCGTCGCTAAGGTGCCGTTCGGGTAGTTCTGCCAGCAGGTCGCGGTCCGGAAGGCGCCGCTGGATGAAGTGGTCAGTGACGACGGCATGCACCACATCGTCGGTTCTTCGCTGGGGCATGTGGCACGACATGCAATCCGATGAATCGGTATGCTTCCCCGCGGCCACCATGGCGCCCAGAGCGGGTTCGTGGCAGGTGCGGCACCGCGCGGAAAAATAGCTTACGGCCTCCTTTCCCGTAGGCAAGCTCTGGTGGGGATCGTGGCACGTCAGGCAGGTCAGCGCGCCCTTGCTTTCCAGAAAGCAACGGGACTTGCGCAACCGGTAAGCTGCGCCGGCGATTTCAAATTTGTCGTCATATCCGCGCCCCGGCAGGTGATCGAAGTACAGGATGAAATCCTCCAGCGGCTGGCCGGGGACATAGGAATAAGGACCCCGATTGAACCGGCGAATCAGTGCGGGGAGACGGCCACTGGTCGGCTCCAGATGGCATTCCATGCAGGTATCCATCTGCAATTTGGGACTAAGCCGCGCGGGGTTTACGATGCTGGCGCTGATGTCTGCCGCCTTCGCGCCCGGAGTTTGCGCCGTTTGAATATGCCTCTCCCCGGGGCCGTGGCATCGCTGGCAATCAACTCCTTGCGGCAGGACGCCCGAGAAAACCGGGTCAGGACTTCGCGCCTGGTTTGCGGTCGGGCTTTGTGGATACCCGTTGTGACAGAACATGCACTCGTAGGAAACCAGGCGCCGGGTCTGGGGGTGATGGGAATCAAAGCCCGGGCTCATGGCCCAATATCCGCCGCGCTCGGAATACCAGCCCAGCGGGAGTTCGATCAAGGTTCCGAGAGCGGTGCGATGGAGGTAGGATCGCGCGTGATCGCCAGCGCCGATGACGTAGTCGATCTTCATGTCCTCGACGTTGGTATCGCTTCCGTCGAAGCCGGTTTGCCACCGTCGCTGGTAATACGCTCCGTGACGGATCGTCATCGAATAGTGCGTGCCGGACAAGGCGTGATCGAAGGTGTTCTTGTTGATGTAGTCTTCTACGGTATTGGCGGAAGCGGGCTGGAACAGGGAGCGGCCCATGCTGGTGCGGCGATAGCTCTCATAAATCTGACTGTGGCATTGCGCGCAGGCGCGTGCGTCGACGTAATGATTTTGCGGCGCGGTTTTCGGAGGCCCGGTCGACGCCAATATGGCGGCAGCAGCCAGGAAGAGCCCAGTAAGAATAAACCCGATCCTGACCACACCACTCCCCTGCTTCAACAACATACATCAGCGAGGCTCAATCGCAAGGTCACTTCGTATGTGCAGCGGAGACTTTCAACAGCACTACCCCGTGGGACGGAATGGTTGCGGTGAAGCTTCCGGCAGAGGGCGTCACGGGTTCATGTTTCCACAGGTCCATGACCTTGAGCTTCTTCCGGCAGCTTCAGAGTGTCCCAGGCAAAGGTTCCGCTCGTGGGGGTGTCGCCGCGATTGAATAAGCCAACCGCCACGGACCCGTCGCGCAGTGGCCGGTCGAGGATTTCCACCTTGTCGTGCTGGGTCAGCAACTGTACCGGCTTGACCGCAGTGTCCTGGTCGATCGCGATCACATCGGCGTTCATCAGAATGGACTTGGTTTCGTCGGACATATTGCGCAGATCGTTGCCTGCCATCAGGGGCGCGGCCAACAGCGACCAGAGGCTCATGTGGGTGCGGTATTCATCCGCGTTCATGCCGCCGTTGCCGATCTCCAGCATGTCCGGATCGTTCCAATGCCCGGGACGCGCGTAGGCAGCAATCTCCAGCTGGCTGAAGCCGATGCGGTCCATGGATTCCCACTCGTCGCGAATGTCGCCGGTGGTCCGCCACAGGTTGCCCCCGGTCCGCGTGCCCCACTTCCAAACATCCGCTTCCCCGTACTGGCAAAGGCTGTAGACGATGGGGTGGTGGGTCTCCTGCAGCGCTTCCCCCATTTTCTGATAGAGGCCCTGGAGATCGTCCTGGGTTGAGCTGTAAATATTTCTCGCGCTGCACAGGTCATACTTCAGGTAGTCAATGCCCCAGGCTGCATAGGTCTTTGCGTCCTGTACTTCATGGCCAAAACTTCCCTCGTAGAGAGCGCAGGTCTTGGGCCCGGGCGAAGAGTAGATACCGATCTTCAGTCCCTTGGAATGCACGTAATCCGCCAGGGCCTTCATGTCGGGAAATTTGCGGTTGGGTACGATGTTCCCTTCGGCATCCCGTTTGTCCTGCCAGGTGTCATCAATATTGATATAGAGGTAGCCGAGCTTGCTCATGCCGCTGGAAACCATGGCATCGGCCATCGAGCGGACGGCGGCATCATCGACTTTTCCCGCGAATTTGTTCCAGCTGTTCCAACCCATGGGCGGAGTTCTTGCCAGCCCGTTGTCCGGCAAGTCGTGCAGGGCAGGCAAGGGCAATCTGGCCGGCGGCAGCGTAGCTTCACGCGTGGTTTTCTCGGCGACGCCTTGCAGAGTTTCATGGCGGAAGTTCTGCGTCTGCAAGGAGAGTTTTCCGTCAGAAAAAGTACCTTCATAGGACATCTGCCGGAAGGGGCGAGCCGGCGTCGCGGCAGGAGGGCGGCACGGTGGCAAAGTGCAGCTTGCCGTCCTTGAAAGTTCCGTTGATCGGCGTGCCGTTGGGTCCGCGCCCCAGGAGTGTGCCGCTGATTGACTCGCCCTCCTCCTTCAGCTCGAAGTAGGTATCGCGAACAGTGCCGTCTCCGTTGGGGACGTGGAGCACCCAATAGCCACTCAGGTCAGACTGTGCGTGGGCGAGCGGCGATTGCTGCAGTGCCAGGCAGCAAAGAAAGAGGACGGACCACTGAGTTAGTTTGCGCATGCGACGAGCGAAACTCCTTTGGACCATAGCCTTTCATGGACAGAGAGCACTGTAGCCAATTAGGGGCAATCCCGCAACCAGAGGTCTCTCCTCGACCTTGCCCGGCAACGAATCTCGGGTGGCGGATTCCTCATACAAGTGCAACATTTCCGAAAGAGGAGATAGTTTGCATATGGCAAGAAGTTTTCGTCATCTTGAGTTCGCTCTCAGTCGTTTGGCCTAGCAAGATGCTCAAGGTGCTCAAGATGCTCAAGTAATTCATTGAGCATCTTGCCTCCTTGAGCGGATGATACTCATCCGGCTGAGGGGAGAAATCCGCCACTAGGCACCAGATTTTCCGTCTTCGGAGCGAACGAACATCCTATTGCCCAAACCGCCGCCAGTTGGGCGCCGCAAAAATGTGCGCGATAAGCGCGGTAAGCGCTATAAGTCGGTTTGGCACCGGGGAGGTGGAGGCGTGGGGATTCCGTCGGCGCGGCGAAAACCGGGGCGATAGCGGGCTGACGGGGCGGTGGGCGGCGCGGGGATGGGATTTGCACGACGATATAGATCCAGATTGCGCGCATTTAGTGTTGCGGGTGGTTCGATTTTTTGGGTTTGGCAATGCGAGAGAGAGGCGGCAACCCGGGCTTCGGAGGTTCGGAATTCTTTTGCTGATTTAAGGGAACGGGTAGATGAATCAAATGATTTAGGTAACCTCCGCCGTAGCGTTTGCACGGACGCGCCCTGTGCTTGATCGCATCCCGCAGTTTGCTGAATTGCTAACTACACCGGAAGACCAAGAGTTTGGGGATTGATTACCTTCATGTGAGCCTGGGAGCCAAACTGAAGTTGGCTTAATTGTATTGCTGCGTTTCCAGTAGTGGTCCGGTGAACCGCAGGTCCCTCCGCTGCGCTTCGCTACGGTCGGGATGACAAGGGGAGGGTAACGTGTGCCGGGTAGATGTCACAAAATCTCCCCGAAAGGTCCGCGGAAGTGCGGATCCCTCGGCTTCGCTCGGGATGACAAAGGAAAGGGCAACAGTTGATAAAGAGCGGCTGCTGAACGGAGACTTTTCGAAGCTAATTTGGACAAGCCTCAAGTTCGGTCTTCCCTGCGGGACTCATTCGCAATTGACTTTGTCGCACACACGGAAATCTTGGGTACGGCGTGCCTGTTGGTGGCGTCGTGGCTTAGACGAAAGCACGACGGATCCTCAGTCTGCCTGCGTTCGAACCTGGAGAATTTCCATAAGGAGCTTATGAATCTGTGGTACCTTCTGCCGGTGATGGCCGAGTCGAACGATCCTCAGCTACGGCGCAATTCTCTTGGCGTTGCCGGAGCTGATTTTTCAGAGTGTTACGCACATCGCTCCCGGCCACCAACATGGTGTTCACGTATCCGATCATCGCCATGAAGGCGGGACCGGATATGCCGCTGTCGTTTTTGCTGGCGACCACGATCTGCTTTTTTATTGGGAACACGGTGGCGCAGTTTTCGCAGTACATGCCGTCAAGCGGTGGCTACTATTCGTTTGCCACACGTGGGCTGGGGCCTCGCATCGGCTTTATGGCCACGTGGAGCTACCTGGTGTACGAATTGCTCGGCGGCGCCGGGTCTTCCGGCTTTCTCGGATACTTGCTCTCGGATACGCTGCGGGCAGGGTTCGGCGTGCGGATTCCGTGGTGGGTGATCGCGTTGCTTACGTTTGCCGTGATCTGGACGTTCACGCACTTCGGTGTCCAGTTGTCAGTACGTGTCACGCTGTTTTTGGGCGGACTCGAACTGCTGATTATGCTGGCGCTCGCAACCACTTTCCTCATCCATCCAGGGCCGGGATCCAGTTATATGGCTCCGCTGAATCCGTCGGCAGCGCCGCATCATCTTGGCGGAGTCCTGGCGGGGATGGTTTTCTCCATCCTCTCGCTCAGCGGGTTTGAGGGATCGGCGCCGCTGGCGCAGGAATCGCGGCGCGCGGGCAAGTTTGTGGGCCAGGCCGTGCTTCTTTCGCTGCTGGTAACGGGCCTCTTCTACGTCTCTACTTCGTATGCCAGCGCCATCGGTTGGGGCACAGGAAACATGGCGGCCTTCGCCACGCACCCGAATCCCTACTATGCGCTGGGCCATAAGCTGTGGGGCATGGGGTGGTGGTTCGTCGTCCTGGCGCTGATCAACAGCGCCATCGGCGTCGGCCTGGCGACGACTAATTCAGCTTCCCGGGTGATGTACACCATGGGCCGGGCGGGCACGCTTCCCTCGTCTTTCGGGCGCGTGCATCCGGTGCACCAGACGCCTACCTTCGCCATCGCCATGGTGCAGATCGTCGGGATCGCTGCTGTGCTGCTGGTTGGGCTGGTGTTGCGGCCGGAATATATTTTCGGACTGTTGGAGACCATTGCCACGCTGGCGGTCATCATTATCTATTGTGTGGCGAACCTGGCGCTGACGGCTTACATCCGCCGCGAGCATGCGGACAACTTCAACCTCTGGCGGCACGTAGTGTTTCCTTGGATTGGAACGCTGGCGCTGCTGCCGGTACTGTTTGTGACGATGTACCCCGAGCCGGAGTGGCCGTACAACATCGCGCCTTATTTTCTCGTGGTGTCGCTGATCGCGGGATTCGGCTATATGCAATGGCTCGAATCTCGCCGTCCAGGCACGCTGCTGCGGGGCGCAACCATGCTGGTCGGCAGTCGCATGACGGCAGCGGGCGACGTAGACTGGGATAAGCCGTAGCCACGAAAACAGAAAGGCTTGTATGAGTTTTGGTTCGCTGGTGTTTACCCCGCTGGTCAAGAAGCTGCAGGAACGATATGGCAGCCGGCGGCAGTATGAACGGATGGAAAATTTCGGGGCAGCGCAGGATCGCCTGACGGAATTCGAGATCGAATTCCTGGCGGAGCGCGATAGCTTTTACATGGCCACGGTGGGAGAGACTGGCTGGCCCTATGTACAACATCGCGGCGGCCCGAAGGGATTTCTGAAAGTGATCGATGACCGTACGCTGGCGTTCGGCGACCTGCGCGGAAACAAACAATACATCAGCACCGGCAACTTGCTTACCGACAATCGGATCGCCATCATTATGGTTGATTACCCGCGGCAGGCGCGGCTGAAGATACTCGGACGAGTGGAGGCCTTTGAGGGCCAAAAAGCAGACGACTGGCTGGACAAGGTTCGCATGCGGGAAGAGAAAACTCCGATTGAGCGGGTTTTCGTGATCCATGTCGAGGCTTACGACTGGAACTGCCCGCAGCACATCACGCCGCGCTATACAGTGGAAGAGCTGCGCGACGGGATGAAAGACGTGGAGAAGCGGATTCAAACCCTGGAGCAGGAAAACGAAACGCTGCGCAAGGAATTGGCCGCAGTCCATGCGGCAGCAAAGGAGCCTACGACATGAGCCCTCGCCCTCCCCTACCACCATTTACACCGGAAACCGCCGTCGAGAAAGTGCGCCTGGCAGAAGATGGCTGGAACACTCGCGAGCCGGAGAAGGTCGCGTTGGCCTACACGGTCGATTCACGCTGGCGAAATCGCGCAGAGTTTCTTAACGGGCGGGAGCAGATTGTTGCCTTCCTCACGCGCAAGTGGCAGCGAGAACTCGACTACCGGCTGATCAAGGAACTGTGGGCGTTCACCGGCAATCGCATCGCAGTCCGGTTTGCGTATGAGTATCACGATGACTCGGGCAGTTGGTTTCGTGCTTACGGCAACGAGAATTGGGAGTTTGACGGCGAAGGCCTGATGTATGCGCGGCACGCCAGCATCAATGATCTTCCGATCAAAGAGGCGGAGCGCAAGTTTCATTGGCCCAGTGGACGCCGCCCCGACGATCACCCGGGATTGAGCGACCTGGGGCTTTAGATATCCAGCTCGAGCGCAGAGAGCGGAGTCGAGCAGCAGAGCAGAACATTCCCTTCCGCGGGTTGGTCCAACGGCTCAGGAGAATAGCGGACTTCGCCGTCGATCAGCCCAGACTCGCACATATGACAGACGCCTGACCGGCACGCCCACCTGACCGGAACATCGCAAGCTTCCGCAAATTCCAGCAGGCTCTGGAACCGCGGGTCCCACGGCGCCGACAGACCGCTGCGAGTAAAGAATATTTTCGGACCCGTACCCGGGGCGCCCGCAGGCGGATGCGGAGTTTTCGGTGCGACCGCTGCGATGCCCGGAGTGACCGCGGATTCGGTCCCGAAGATTTCAGAGTGAATGCGTGCATTCGGGATTCCCCACGACTGCAGGGCAGCGGTTAGCTTGGTCAGAAAAGCCGGGGGGCCGCAAAGATAGAAGTCCGCGGCTTGCGGCAGGTGAAACGATTGCAGCAACGAAAGGGTCAGGTGACCCGATGCGTCGTAATCCTTACCCGGTTGATCTGCGTCGCTGGGCTGGCTATAGGCAATGCAGGAATGGCTGTTAGGCAGATCCGCCAAAAGCTTGCGGGCTTCCGCGGCAAACGGGTGCTCGCTGCTGTTGCGTGCTCCGTAACACCACCAGACGTCACGCTTTGCGCTGGGGACGAGGGAATACAGCATGGAGAGCACTGGTGTGGCTCCGATGCCGGCGCTGAGTAGTACGATTGGATTTTCCCCCTCAGCCAACGTGAAGCTGCCTCTGGGTGCGCTTACCTGAAGGAGATCGCCTACATGGATGTGGTCGTGAAAGAAGCGGCTTCCTACGCCTTCGGCGCGCTTTACGCTGATGCGGTAGGTGCCGGCGCCCGGCGGCCCCGGACATGGAATAGCTGCGCAGGACAGGGGGAGCGTTGGGATCCAGTTGGAGTTTGAAAACCAGGAATTGCCCGGCCAGGGGCGAGGGTAATGGGGCGCGATCCTCGGATTCCAGGACGAAGGAACGCACATCGGCGGACTCTGGCTGGATGGCCGCGACCCGGAGCGGCCGGAAGCCGCGCCACGCAGGCGGGGGAGAGGTTGAAGTGAGTCCTGCATTGCCCTGCTTGACCGGTTCCCTCTTCCGCTGCCAGGGCTTGCAGCGATGCCTTCCAGCCTGGACTGAGCGCTGGAATCCTTAAGGCTCGTTGCAGTTGTTCGTGGGGACGGCCAGGGAGGTAGAGCAGCGCATCGACCTCCGCTACTGTGACTCGTTCCGGGCCTTCCGCAACCTTCACGATTTCGTCGCCGGCGCTGATTTCTCCTTCTTCCAGTACGCGGAAATAGAACCCCGGCCGTTTGTGAGACACCAGCAGGCTCGGCATTTGCGGGTTGGCCATGCGGATGCCGACCCGGTAACAGGTCACGCGTGGTTGTGTGACCTCGAACAGTGCGCTCCCTATCCGATAGCGGTCGCCGATGCAGACCTCGTTATCGGGGAGGCCTTCGACGGTCAGGTTTTCGCCGAATTGACCGTATTCGAAGTCGTCGCGGTGTAGTTGTTCTTGCCAGTAGCGGTAGGAGTCGAGTTGGTAGACCATTACGGCCCGGTGCTCCCCGCCATGGCCTGCGAGGTCTCCCTGGCCGTCGCCGTCGCAGATTCAGGCGGCGCGCCATGACGCGGCCAGGGACGGCTTTCTTCCAGACGCCGGTGTGTACGGTTTTGCCTTGCCATTCGACGTCACGTGGCAGACCGACGTTGACCGACACTAGCGAGTTCGCGCTATTTTTCTGAAGTGAGATCATCTGTCTCCACGTTTGGATGATCGCCGGAAAGGGTCGGCTCTGCGAAAAAAAAAGTTTGCGCCTTATGCGCTTTATGCGCCTTAAGGGTCTCTAGCAGGACAAATTTCCGCGTTTCCAGTTGTGGTTCGTTGAACCGCAGGTCGGGATGACAAGGAGAGGGCTTGTCACTGGTGTAGGGTTTGCGATGGGGGTAGAAGTTTTATGTTGTTTGTGTCCCAGTGGTTACGTCACGAGTGTCCATGAGGTATGGGTTGCGGGGATCCCAGGTCTCAAAAGCGAGACCTGGGGCACCCTTCGCGTTTTTCCTTTGATTCTGGTGGGTGGGGAGGGTGGGCCCCTCCGTTGCGCTACCCCGGTCGGAAAGCTTGCAAAATCATCTGCCAACAAACATGGCCAAGGTTCCTTCGACTGCGCTCAGGACAGGCTCTCGCGATAACAAGGGAGAGGGCAACGGTTGATAGAGAACGGCTGCTGAACCGAGGCATTTCGAAGCTAATTTGGCCAAGTCTGATATTCAATCGTCCCTTATACAAAGCATTAGAGCCGTAAATGGGGAAGAAAGTCGCGTTCGCAAAACTTAAAAGCTGAATTGCTAGTCCTTGGGGTACCCCAGGCTGGCGGTTGCAGCAGACACCTGACAAATTGCTGACATTCCTGTGACAACTGGGTTGTGGGGAATATCTATCGTTTTCCTTAGCCGAGGAGAATCCGTTGTCCAGGTCCCGCAAAATTGTTTTTTTCTTTCCGTCGTTTGCCAGCTCCGATGCGACGGCGCCTTTGGGTATTTTGGCGGTCGCCACGCCGTTAGAGCGTGCAGGATTCGAGATTTGCCTCATCGATTCCACCATCACTCCAAACTACAAGAAGCGCGTTCTTGAAGAAGTACGCGATGCACTCTGCCTTGGTATCTCTCTTGTGACCGGACCGATGATCCGGGAAACCGTTGAAATTGCTCGCGCCATCAAGGAGTGGAATCCGGACTTTCCGATCATCCTGGGCGGATGGCACCCTTCGCTGCTGCCAAAACAGACGCTGGAAGCTCCTTATATCGACTACGTGGTTCGCGGGCAGGGCGAGGATTCGCTCCTCGAGCTCGTTACCCACATTGAGAAGGGCTCGGCGCCCGACTTTGTTGCGGGTATCGGTTTCAAACGGGACAACAAACTGGTATTTACCCCGGAACGGCCTCTGCGGCCGCTGGTGGATATGCCTCCCAAGGCCTACCACCTGGCGGACTTTGACGCCTACGAACGGCTATGCGGAAAGCGCTGGGCCATGTACACCTCAAGCCTCGCCTGCCCTTTCAACTGCGCGTATTGCACCAACGCCGGGGTCTATGGGCGCAAATGGAATGCGCTGCCGGCAGAACAGTTTGTGGAAGAAACGGTTGATCTCAGCCGCAGATACGGTTTGGAGATGCTGTGGATTGTCGACGATAACTTTCTCGTCGACCTGGACCGGGCGCGCGCCATTTCGGAGGGGCTGGTGCGCGCCGGGGCCCAGTTTAAATGGAGTATCCAGGCCACCACTAACCTTACCGCGCGGCTTTCTGCAGAAGATCTGAAGCTGTTACATAAGAGCGGGCTGCACCAGATCTGCCAGGGCGCGGAGTCGGGATCGCGCAAGGTCTGGAAGGCGATGAATAAAGACTTCCAGGATTTTCCCACAATTTATGAAAGCGCGGCGCGCTGCCTGGCCGCCGGCATTCGCCCTTCCTTCAATATCATCTTCGCCTTCCCTGGCGAGGGAGCGACAGAGCGAAAAGAAACCATCAGCTTTGTGATGGACATCTGCCGCAAGTTTCCGGGAGCTGAGTTCTGGACCAACATCTTCACCCCTTATCCCGGCGCACCCATCATGGACAAAATTGCGGAGCTTGGGGTGCAGACGCCGGACTCCCTGGAAGGCTGGGTCGACTTCTTTCCCCGCTATACCAAGCTTCCGTGGTTGAACGGCCGCGATCATGAAGAGCTGCAGGTGATGCGGGACTACCTGCGCATCGCCTTCGATCGCATTCCTATTTCCGCGGACACGCGTAAGCCGATTGTGCGCCTGGCTCAGAAGTGCATCTCGCTGCCGGCGCGTTGGCGGCTTGACCATGGGGCTTACCGCTTCCCTGTCGAGTTGTGGCTGAACAAAAAGTTGAAGGAGCGCACGGCTGCGCTGAAACCAGCGGTGGATGCGAAGCGCCTGGAACCGAACGCGGTGGAGGCAACGTGCTAAGCCGGGGGAAGGTCGTCCTGTTCTACCCGGCGTACGATGGGCCGCCGTTGGGGGCCCCGCTATGTCTGCTCGCCCTGGCCTCGCCTTTGCGCGAAGCCAACTTTGACGTGGTGGTGATCGATGCGGCTATCGATCCGGAGTACCGGGCGCGCATCGAGCGCGAAAGCGTGGATGCGCTGTGCCTCGGGATTTCTGTGCTCACGGGTCCCATGATCCGTGGCGCTGTGGAAGTAGCCACCGCGATGAAGAATGCTCAACCGCGGTTACCGATTATCTTTGGCGGCTGGCACCCCACCCTGCTGCCGGATGAAACCTTGAGCGAGCCTTTCGTCGATATTGTGGTTCGCGGGCAAGGGGAAGTCACCCTGGTGGACGTGGCCGAGGCACTGGCCGCAAGACGGCCACTGGATATGATTGCCGGGGTTTCCTGGAAAAACAACGGCCGCCGCGTGCACAATCTCGACCGTCACGTGGAACCGCTGGATGCGCTTCCCATCCCAGCATTCGACCTTACCGACTTCGACGCCTACGAGAGACTGAGTGGAGCGCGCAAGATCGGCTATGCCACCAGCGTTGGCTGCCCCTATGCCTGCAACTACTGCACCGACATGGTGTTTTACAAGCGGCGGTTCAACGCTCTCTCGGCGGAGCGGGTGGTCTCTGAGCTCACTGAGTTAGTGACTAAGTATCGCATTGAAGAAGTGGCTTTGCTCGACTCCAACTTCCCGGTCCAACTTGCGCGGGCGCTCGAGATCGCTCGTGGCATCATCGCATCCGGGGTCAAGTTTCGTTGGACGTTTCAAGCCTCGACAGACTTTCTCTGCCGCATGAGCGAAGAGGACGTGATCTTGCTGGGCAAGAGCGGCGTATCGCATATGGGCTTCGGCACCGAATCCACTTCGGAGGCGGTACTGAAGATGATGAACAAGCGCCACCAACGGGTTAACGAGATGTACGAGACCGCGCGCAAGGCGAACCTCGCCGGCATACGGGTCACGTTCAATCTGATCTTCGCTTATCCGGGTGAGACCGAAACGGACCGCACGATTACGTTTCAAACCATGAGCGATATTGCGCGGCAGTTTCCGAATGTAAGTTTCTCACCCAATATCTTCACCCCCTATCCGGGGATTCCTATCTGGCCGCAATTGCGGGAGCTGGGTGTTCCTGAACCGCACACGCTGGTGGAGTGGATGGAGATGCCGCTGGGGGCGAACATGCTTCCCTGGTTGAAAGGCAAAGAACTGGCGCGGCTTAACCGGATGGTCGAGTATTTCCTGCTGAACAGCCAGATATGCCGGCAGACAGGGCCTCGTTCGCGCTTGCGCCATGCGGTGCAGTCCATGATTCGATCGCCGATCCGTTGGCGCTTGAACTCAAACCGAGGTTCTTTTCCCTGGGAGCTTTGGCTCGCGGCGCTTTCGGAGCGATTTGCTCAACGGCGTTCGCTGATCACGGGCCAGGAACTTCCGAAACTTCCCGCAAGTGCGTGTTAGTTCGATGGACTTATTGAGGTAACTTGTGGCGGATATCTTGTTGGCACATTCGTATCATCTCCCTTACGACCCCAAGCAGGTTCGGAAGATGCAACCGTACCCGCCGCTGGGCACGTTGTACGCCGCCACGGCTTTGAGGGATCACGGTTTCTCGGCCGCGGTCTTCGATCCCATGCTGCAGGACCCGGTCAACGGTTTCCTGGAAATGCTACGGCTGGAGAAGACCGGCAGATTCTCGCTATCTACGAAGACGACTTCAACTTTCTTTCCAAGATGTGCCTGACGCGCATGCGGGATGTGGCCTGGCAATTGGCGCAGACCGCACGGGAAGCGGGAGCGATCGTGATTGCTCATGGTTCGGATGCGACGGACCATGCCAAAGAGTATCTGCAGAATGGGGCTGACTTCGTACTGGTGGGCGAGGCGGAGCACAGCCTGGTGGAATTGTGTGCTTCGATTCTCACCGGGAGCGCCCTTCCGAAGCAAATAGCGGGAGTCATTCACCTGAATGCCGAAGGGCAACCTGGTGCAGAGCTCGGTCAAGCCACCACGCAATCCCGATTGGAAGAACCTGGTGCGGCCGGCCCGCGAACTCATCGACCTCGAACCTTACCGGAAAGCGTGGATGTCGGCGCATGGCTACTTCTCCACCAATGTGGTTGCCAGCCGCGGTTGCCCGTACCGGTGTAACTGGTGCGCCAAGCCCATCTCGGGAAACAAGTTTCAGCTTCGCCCAGCCGAGCTGGTGGCCGCGGAGATTTGCGAGCTTAAAGAGGTTCACGGTGCGGAGCATATCTGGTTTGGAGATGACATCTTCGCCCTCGACCTGCGATGGGTGAAGCAGTTCGCGGACGCGATTGAGCTGCTGGATTGTGCTTTACCGTTCAAGATCCAATCGCGTGCCGATCTCATGAGCGAGGAAACAGTGGCGAGCCTCAAACGGGCTGGCTGCGCCGAGGTTTGGATGGGCGTCGAGTCCGGATCGCAGCGCGTGCTCGATGCTATGGATAAGGGTTTACGGGTAGACGAAATCAAGGTGGCTCGAGAAAGGCTCAGCGACGCAGGCATCCGGGCTTGCTACTTTCTGCAATTTGGTTACCCAGGAGAGCATTGGGAAGACATTCAGAAAACGGTTGAGCTAGTACGCGGCGACACGGCCAGACGACATTGGCGTCTCGTTTTCTTATCCCCTGCCCGGAACTGCTTTCTTCGACCGGGTGCAGGAGCAAATCGGGGCCAAGAGCAACTGGACCGACAGCGACGACCTATGCCTGATGTTCAAAGCAGCATACAAAGACGAGTTTTACCTGGCGCTACGGAATGCTCTGCACGCAGAAGTCGACTGGTGGCATGGCCGTGCCGGCGGCGGCCAGGACTGGGTTTCTCTTTGGGACAAAGTATTTGCGCTGGAAGAAACCAGCAGAAATTCCGAGGCTACGAGCTTTGCGCCGTTTGAAGCCTCGGGCCGGGAACAGTTTGTTCATCTGGAAGCCATTCAACCGGCTCGATGAGAAAGGGGAAACATGGCTGAGCTTTTATTGGCACACGGATACTTTCTTTATGAAGACCCCAAAGAGCTTCAGATCATGAAGCCTTATGCTCCCCTGGGAATTCTGTATCTTTGCTCGCACTTGAGGCGCAAAGGTTTCGACGTCGATGTGTTCGACACTACCTTCTCCAGCCGGGACGCGCTCTTCCAACATCTGCGCAGCGAGAAGCCTTCGGTGCTGGGCATCTATGCGAACCTCATGACCCGCAGGAATGTGGTGGAAATTCTGAAGGTAGCGCGCGAGGCGGGTTGGAAGACGATTGTGGGTGGTCCGGAACCAGGAGCCTATGCGCTCGAGTATCTGCAGGCGGGAGCGGACTTTGTAGTGTTCGGCGAAGGCGAACTCACGGTTGAGGAGTTGCTGGAGTCATTTCGTGCTCGCTCCTCGAATGGTCCTGCCTCCATTGCCGGCCTCGCTTACCTCGATGCGGAAGGAAAGATGCACGAGACCCCGCAGCGGACACAGATCTCCGATCTCGACAGCCAGCCCTGGCCGGCCCGGCAGGCGATCGACATCCACCGCTATGTGAAGACCTGGCGCGATGCCCACGGCAAAGGATCGGTCAACTTCATCACTGCGCGGGGATGCCCTTACAAGTGCCGCTGGTGCAGCCACCAGGTATTCGGGCAGACGCATCGCCGGCGCAACCCGCTGCTCGTGGTGGATGAAGTGGAATGGCTGTTGAACACCTACAGCCCGGATATGGTTTGGGTGTCAGACGATGTATTCACGATCAACCATGCGTGGCTGCGGACCTACGCGGCAGAGATGCGTTCGCGGAACCTGCATATCCCGTTTGAATGTATCTCACGCGCGGACCGCTTGAACGCAGAGATGCTTGACCTGCTCGCCGAGCTGGGCTGCTTTCGCATCTGGATCGGTTCGGAAAGCGGATCGCAGCGCATTCTCGATTCCATGGATCGTGGAGTGAAGATCGAGCAAGTGCAGCAAGCGGTTGCCATGAGCCGGGAGCGCGGCATTCAAAGTGGGATGTTTCTGATGTGGGGTTACGAGGGAGAAGAGCTGGAGGATATTGAGGCAACGATCCGCCATGTGAGCACATCGCAACCCGATATCTTCTTCACCACGGTGTCTTACCCCATCAAGGGGACACCGTATTACAAGAGCATTTCAGACCGCCTGGTGCAGTTGCAGCCGTGGTCCAGCAGTTCCGATCGTGAGCTGAAGATCAAGGGCCGGCATTCGCAGAAGTTCTACGGCTACGCGGACCGGCTGCTGAAAGAGGAAGTGCAGCTTGCCCGGATGGCTGGGACCCCAGCGGCCAATTCTGAAAGCGCGGCCAGCCTTCGCCAGAGCATTGAAGCGGCTCGGGCCGGATTGCTGTCGACAATGGCCGAGGTGGACGCATGAGTGTTGCGGTGGAAAGCCAGACCGTGCTTGCGTTCGATAGCCTCGCGGCCAAATACGACGACCTTTTCACCCGCTCCATCATCGGCCGCGCCCAGCGTGACGTGGTCTGGGATGCGCTGATCGATACCTTTGAACCCGGCGCTCGCATTCTGGAACTCAATTGCGGCACCGGGGAAGATGCGCTGTTTCTCGCGGGGCATGATGTTTCCGTTCTGGCCTGCGATGCCTCGGCGCAGATGGTCGACACCGCCCGGAGGCGGATGCAGAGCGAAGACCCGGAGGCGGCGATCGAGTTCCGCGTTCTGCCAACCGAGCAGCTTTCCAGCCTGGGCCGTGAAGGGTTGTTCGATGGGGCATTCTCTAATTTTTCTGGGTTGAACTGTGTTGCGGACTTGCACCTGACGGCCCACCAACTGGCGGGACTCGTTGCCAGGGGCGCTCCTTTACTGATCTGTATGTCGACGCGTTACTGCGTATCGGAGATAGCCTGGTTTGCTCTCCACGGCCAGTTCCGCAAGGCACTCCGCAGAACGTCAGGATTCGCAACTGTGAAGGTGGGGGAGTACATCGTCAAAGTGCATTACCCGACTTTGCGGGCGATCCGGAAGACCTTTTCTCCCTGGTTTCGCATGCGTTCGTGTACTGGGATCGGTGTTGCCGTGCCGCCTTCGTACCTGGAACCGATGGTGCGCAAGCATCCTCGTGTGCTGAAGCTATTGCGTGCACTGGACCGGGTGATCGCCCCTTTGCCGTGGTTCAGGACGATTGGCGATCACATGCTTATCCGCTTGGAAAGGGTGGCGGAGCCATGCTGGTAAAGACCGAAGTTGCAGTAAAGGAGCGGTCCCAGGCGCGCAGCACTGGGGTGATGCTGCGTTGCCCACGATGTTTCGAGTCGATTGGCTTCCTTCCGGCGAAAGGGGAGGGCGGGATGGAATGTTCCGGTTGTGAGTCACCGTTGGTTTGTGAGCAGGGTATTTGGAAAGCGCTTTTGCCGGAGCGGGCTGTGCGGTACGCGAAGTTTGTGCAGGATTACGAGTCCATTCGCGCAGCGGAGGGACGGGGCAGCAACAGTGACGAATACTATCTCGCGCTTCCCTATCAGGATTTGTCGGGCCGATTAAGCGCGCAATGGGCAGTGCGTGCCGAGACTTTTCGCTATGTCGAACGCAAGATCATGCCTCGCTTCACTCCCCTGGGGCACTACCGTCTACGCATTCTGGATCTGGGCGCGGGCAACGGCTGGATGAGCTATCGCTTTGCTACCGAAGGCCATTCGCCGGTCGCGGTGGACTTGCTCATCAACGAGTTTGATGGCCTTGGCGCGGTCAAACATTATGAGCCACGGTTGCCGTCGTTGTTTCCCAGGTTCCAGGCGGAGGCGGATAACCTGCCTTTCGCCGATTCTCAGTTTGACGTGGCGGTGTTCAACGCTTCGTTCCACTATTCCGAGGATTACGAGAAGACCCTGGGAGAGGCGATTCGCTGTGTTCGTCGAGGGGGTACAGTGCTGATCGCCGACACGCCTTGGTACAGCGACGAGCGAAGTGGAGAGCAAATGCTGGAAGAGCGCCGCACGTTGTTCATCCGGCGCTATGGCTTCCCGTCGGATGAGTTGAAGAGCCTCGAATTCCTGACGGATCAACGGCTGGGTGAGCTTGAGCGACGCTTCCGTATGCAATGGCACACGCATCGCCCGTTCTACGGCGTGCGATGGCACCTGCGGCCACTGGCAGCGAGACTACGCGGCACGCGGAAACCGTCGCGGTTCCGGATCTATTCCGCCAAGGTGGTGAAATGATCATTCTCTTCCATCCTCGAGCCACCAAGCCGCGGAATTGCAGGCTTCCGCTAGCGGTGCTGGCGTTGGCGGCGGTGCTGGAGGGCCGCGAGGAGTATCGAATTATCGATGGCAACCTGGAGGAGGATCCCACGGCCGCGATCCTAAGCACTATCAAGCTTCACCAGGTGGAACTGCTGGGTGTTTCGTGCATGCCGGGTCCGCAAATGGTGGCCGCGATGGAAACCTGCCGCGAGATACGCCGCCTGCGGCCGCACGTGCGTATTGTGTGGGGCGGCTATTTTCCCTCGCTCTATCCGGATGCCACGCTCAATGCAAAATATGTCGACTTCGTGGTTCGCGGCCAGGGCGAGGACACGCTGCTTGAGCTTATCGACGCACTGCGAGGGAAACGCTCGTTCGAGTCCATCCTCGGGCTCTGCTACAAGGACGCGTTCGGGTTTCATCGCACCAACCCGGAACGGCCGATGAAGGGTCCGGACGACTTTCCCTGGTCCCCGTTTCATCGTCTGCCGGTGGAGAAATACCTGCGGCCCTCATTTTTCGGAAAGCGGACGGCGGTGCATCACGCCAGTATCGGCTGCCCGTTCAACTGTAGTTTCTGCGGAGTGCATGCCGCGTATGGAAGAGCCGAACGCATGGAGTCTCCGGAGCGGACTGCGAAGATTCTCAACTACCTGGTGGGCCAGTACGGCGCGGATTCGGTCCAGTTCTATGACATGAACTTCTTTCTGCGGGAGGATCATGCGCGCGAGCTGATGGATCGCCTGGCGCCGCTGAACCTTCGTTGGTGGTGCGAAGCGCGGGTGGATATTATGTCCCGCTACTCCGACTCTACCATGGAGGCGATCAAGAGGGCGGGCTGCGCCATGATCTTCTTCGGAGCGGAGTCCGGCTCCGACTGGGTGCTGAAGGAGATGCAAAAGGGCATCACTACCGAGGAGACGGTGATGATGGCGCACCGCACGCGCCAGTTCGGCATCATTCCCGAGTTTTCGTTTGTGATCGGCAACCCTGGAGATCCGGAGCGCGACACCAGGGAGACGGTCAGTTTCATCCGCAAACTCAAACGGATCAATCCTGACTCGGAAATTATCGTGCAGCACTATACCCCTACTCCTCAGCCGGGAAAAATGTATGGCGATGTTGACAGCAAGATCGCCTTTCCCGACAGCCCTGCAGGCTGGGCCGAGAAAGAATGGATGGATTACACGCTGCGCATCGACACGCATGCGCCGTGGTTGCGGACCAGGACCAAGAAGCTCATCGATAACTTTGAAACAGTGGTGGCGTCGCGCTGGCCAACGGTACAGGACATTCGCGCGCCGCAATGGAGCCGCGTGCTTTTGAAAATTCTGAGCTGGTGGCGATACGCGTTCCGCGTCTACAGCTTCCCATTCGAGTTGCAGTGGGCCAACGAGTTCATCAGCCTGCGTAAACCAAAACGAGAGAGCCTATGAGTCCACTATCGCCGGCGCCGCAAGAAGTGTTTGATAGCTGGGCGCAGGTTTATGACGTGCAGGCGAACCCTTTGCTTTCGCTGGAACAGAGGCTGCTGGGGCCCATGTTGGCGGACGTGCGCGGGTTGGACATCCTGGATGCGGGCTGCGGTACGGGCAGGTGGCTGCAGCAGCTGTCTGAGCGCTCTCCTCGAAGCTTGACAGGAGTCGACACCTCACCGGCCATGCTGAAAGTGGCGGCCGGCAAGGTGAACAACGGGTGCGATCTTCGCCAGGGGAGTTGCACCGCGCTGCCGGTGCGCGACGCCTCTGCAGATGTGGTGTTGAGTTCCTTTGTGGTGAGCTACCTGGATGATCTCGACCGGTTCGCGGGCGAGGTGGACCGGGTGGCGCGGCCAGGGGCAACTGTCTTTCTCAGCGACATGCATCCGGATACGGAAGCGCGCCTCAACTGGGTGAGATGGTCATCGGCAAAGGATTCGGGTGCCCGGATTGACGGCCGGGGATGGCCCCTGCAACAGATTATTGGCGCCTTCGAAGCTCGTGGGTTCAGGCTGGTTTCGCTCCTGGAGCCGATGTTTGGTGTCGAAGAGCGAGCGATCTTCGAAGCATGCGGCCGGCCGGATTTGTATCACGCTGCCGAGGACCTTCCCGCGATTTATGTGCTGCAACTGCGAAAGTCCACGAGTTCGCCGCGGCGGCGCATTGCCGCAACGGGCACAAGCGACTCGCTGCGTATCTATGGAGGCCGTGTGGCGCGAGGGCCGGAGGCTGCATCCCTGGCTTCTCTCTCCATTACTGGCGGGACAATTCATTTAGTCCAGAGCGGGGCTTCGACCAATGGCAGGGTGGGTCTCTCTCCGGAGAACGCAATAGAACTGTCGGGATTCTTGCTGCTACCGGGGCTGATCAATGCGCACGATCATCTTGAATTCGGGTTATTTCCAAACATCGGCGAAGGGCCGTACCAAAACGCCGGAGAGTGGGCGCGGGATATTCATCAAAACCATGCCGGCCTGATCGAGCGGCACCGCAAGGTATCACGGGCTGTGCGGCTGTGGTGGGGAGGAATCCGGAACCTGCTGTGCGGAGTCACTACGGTGTGCCATCACAACCCGCTGAGCCCGGATTTATTGCATGCTGGGTTCCCGGTCAGGGTTGTTCCGGACTTCGGTTGGGCTCATTCGCTCTCGCTGGATCCGCAAGTGGCGAGCAAGTTTGGAAAAACACCGAGTGGCATTCCTTTTATTCTGCATGCCGCAGAGGGGGTCGATCGGGAAAGCCTGGAAGAAGTGTTCGAACTCGACCGCATGCATGCGCTGGACGAGCGGACGGTATTGGTACACGGTCTTGCCTGCACTCCGGTAGCCGCGGCGCTGATCAACCGGCGACTTGCGGCCGTTATTCTGTGTCCCACTTCGAACAAGTTTCTTTTTCACCAATTCCCTTCGTTTTCGTTGATTCATTCGTTGCATAAGGTGATTCTGGGCAGCGACTCGCCGCTGACTGCGGCGGGCGACCTGCTGGATGAGATCCGATTTGCACGCACAGAGATTGGCCTGCACCCGAACTCGATCTATGGCATGGTGACCAACCACCCGGCAGATATTTTGCGTCTTCGGCGTGGCGAAGGCCGGCTCCGGCCCGGTTCGGTCGCCGATATCGTGGTGGTTCGCGACCTTGGGCTTAGCCCGGCAGAAACTCTGGCTCAGCTGACTAAAGACCAGATTGAAATGGTGATCTCTGCGGGCTGTGTTCAGCTTGCGGGGCCGGCGCTGTTTGAGCGCCTGCCTGCTGCGCTCACGAACGGGCTGGAGCCTATCGAAGTAGATGGTTTAGTGAGATGGGTCCGCGCCCCTATCGATCGGCTGATCATGGAAGCGGAAGAGGTTTTGGGAAGGGACTTGTGCATCGGCGGAAAGGGGGTGCGTCGTGCCACTGCTGCATGAAGAAGGAGTTACGTCCTCCGCGGCCGCTTCCCTGCTGGCGTCGATGCCGATCCTGGTGCTCAACGTTCATAGTCATTGCAACTGCCGCTGTGTCATGTGTGATATCTGGAAGCGGGAGAAACACGAACAGGTGAGGGTGGAGGACCTGGAGCGTCATCGGGAGTCGCTGCGGAAGCTTGGGGTCCGTCAAGTGGTGTTGTCAGGTGGGGAACCGCTGCTGCATGGGGATCTACGCGCACTCTGCGAGTTTTTCCGGGCAGAGAGTATTCGCCTTACGTTATTGACGACAGGCTTGCTGCTGCTCAAGCGTGCGGATGAGGTTTCCGCGCTGTTCGATGAGGTTATCGTATCGATCGACGGACCACGTGAGGTGCATGATGGCGTCCGGAGGATTTACGGAGCGTTCGATGTGATTGCGCAGGGGGTTGCGGAAATCCGTCGGCGCAAGCCGGAGCTGGTGGTTGCCTGCCGCATGACGGTACAAAAGGCTAATCATTGCTATCTTCGCGCTACGGTAAGGGCGGCGAAAACGATCGGGTTTGGTTCTATCTCCCTGCTGGCCGCCGATCTTACGTCTGAGGCTTTCAATCGACCTTTGGTGTGGCCAGGAGAAAGGCAAAGCGAGATCGCGCTGACAGAAAAGGAGGTTGGCGAGCTTGAGGAGGAAATCGAGCGGCTGATCGTGGAGCATGATGGGGATATCCGCAGGGGATACATCGCAGAAGGAGCGGCCAAGCTGCGACGGATCGGCCGCCGATTTCGCGAGCACCTGGGGCAGGCTATTCCCGAATCGCCGACTTGCAATGCTCCGTGGGTTTCCGCGGTGGTGGAAGTGGACGGATCGGTCAGGCCGTGCTTTTTCCATCGCGCAGTTGGTAACATTGGGTCAGAGACGTTGGAAGAGGTTATTAACGGTGAGGCGGCACGGGCGTTCAGGGAGTCCCTCGATGTAAGGGAAAACCCGACTTGCCGCCGCTGCGTTTGCTCGCTGAATTATCAGGGTGTTTGATGGTTGTTAGATAAATCCAAGTGAGGGAATATGCGTAACGGATTCAAGGTTTTGGTTGCTCTGTTGGGGATTTTCCCCTGGTATGGAATCACAGCAAGCGCGGCGGATGTTGATTTGCAGCCGGGAGCAAAGGCTCCTGCGTTCACGCTTCCCTCTCAGGATGGGACGCCGGTCAGTCTTTCGGACTATCGGGGTAAGTGGGTGGTGCTTTATTTCTACCCTAAGGATAAGTCGAGCGGATGCACGATCCAGGCACACGAATACCAGAGCGCTTTGCCGAAGTTTGAGGCGCATCATGCGGTCGTGCTGGGGGTTAGCTTGGATACCGCGGAGAGTCATAAGAGCTTCTGCACCCAGGATGGGCTGACTTTTAAATTACTTGCGGATCCGGATCGGCAGGCGGCTTCTGCTTATGGGGTTCCGTTGATGACGTTCAAGGATATGAAGTTTGATGAGCGGGATACTTTTTTGATTTCTCCTAAGGGCACGATTGCCCAGGTTTGGCGGAAGGTGGATCCGAAACAGGATAGCGGTATTGTTTTGGAGGCGATTGGTAAAAAGGGCAAGGGTTAGGGGGTTGTTGGGTGGGTCGGAATAGATAAGAGCGATTGAACGGGCTACGCGCGGCTTTTTCGGCCCATGTACGCTTTGGCGAGGGGCACCCGTCCGATTTCCTTCGGCTCTGCCTCGTTCTTGGGGACTTTCGGTCGAGGGGAGTGGTCTCCCACATCTCGCGAAAAACGAGCGAGATACCCCGAATTTCCTGCACGTGGCGCCAGACAGAATCGCGTGTGCGCCTTTCGTTAAGGAAAGGCGCATGAAGATCATCGGAGCCACCGAGTCTCACAGGAAATCGGAGATATGGGGCACCCGTCGTTAGTGGCCTGGACAGAATTCGAGGTTGAAAGTCCGTTCGATTTCTGCCGGGTCTTGGTCCGGATCGAGTCAAGCTGGAAATCCGTCTCATTCCCTTGCTCTTTTTAGCGACCTATATCGAGTTGAGCTCGGAGTTGGGTTACCGCGCGTGGCATTTCTTCTGCCGGGGTGTTGCCGAAGCCGAGGATGAAGCCCTGGTGAGAGGGTTTGCCCAGGTAGGAGGGAGAGAGGGGCCAGAGCCAGAGGCCTTTGGCCGCCGCTCTGGTGGCGATGTCGCGGTCGTGCAGGCCTTTGGGGAGAGTTACTGCCAGATGCATGCCGGCCTGGCTTCCGTGGATTTCCAGGCCGGGCCCGAGTTGGTCGCGGATGCTGTTTACGAGCGCGGTTCTGCGTTCGCCGTACAGCAAGCGCATCTTTCGGATGTGGCGTGCGAAGTGTCCTTCGCGCATGAAGTCGTTGATGGTTTCCTGGTAGAGGTAGGGCGGGAAGATGTCCATGGCGGAGCGTACTGCAGCAAAATGACCTATCAGATCTTCAGGAATGACGATGTAGCCCAGGCGCAATGAGGGAAAAAGAACCTTGCTGAAGGTTCCGATGTAAATCACACGGGCATTCCGGTCGAGGCCTTGCAGAGACGAGATGGGCGCGCTTTCGAAGCGGTACTCACTGTCATAGTCATCCTCGATGATCCACGAGCCGGCACTTTGCGCCCAGTTCAGTAGCTGCATGCGGCGCGCGGCGCTCATGGTGGCGCCAAGCGGGTATTGGTGAGAGGGCGTGACGTAAGCCGCTCGCGCCTTGGGGCACCGCTTGATGCCGGAAGACACGATCATGCCTTCCTCATCGACGGGGACAGGGATGAGATGGCAACCTGCGCCCGCGAAGACGTTCCTTGCCAGGCGGTAACCGGGATCTTCCACCCAGATGGAGCTTCCCTTCCCCAACAAAACACGCGCTGAAATCTCCAAGGCCTGCTGCGAGCCCGCCACCACCATTACCTGGTGAGGTTCGCAGCGAACCGCCCGCGCGGTGCGCAGGTAGGTGCAGATGGCTTCGCGGAAAGTCTCCGTTCCCAAAGCATCGATGTTGTGGATTGCGCTCAGGCGCGGGCTGCGGGTGTGGCGGGTGATGATGCCCGACCAGATGTGGAAGGGGAAGTGTTCGAATGCGGGCTGATGCACGCCAAACGCCCCCCAGCCTTTCGCCCAAGGCGGCCGTTCGGCGGACATAAGCAGGCCGCGGCGCGCAACCGGCCGCGGTCCGGAGCCAGCCTGCGCGGATGGTGGGTTTCGTTCTTTACAAACGGTCAGGCTCTCGGGAAGTGCCTCAGAGACAAACGTGCCTGCGCCTTTGCGGCTTTCAAAATATCCTTCGGCCAACAATTGCGCGTAGGCATTGAGGACGGGGATGCGAGAGATGCCCAGCTCCACCGCAAGGGAGCGAGACGAGGGTACTCGTTGGCCGGGCCGCAGATTGCCGCGGACAATGACCGTGCGAAAGCCGTCGTAGACCTGTTTGTGGAGCGGGTCCGAGGCTTTTCTATCCACGGCGATAACCGGGGCGATTGCCTCAGCGATTTTTGCCATGGGATGATGGTAGTGGTTATATCAATCAAGCGGCAAGTGGCCGATGGAAACGACCACTTCCTGGCGACTACTTGGAGCTCTTGAGTTCCACCTTGTACTTTTTCGCGGCGGTCTCGATTCGTTTCCAGGCGGCGCTACGTTCCGCCTCGGTGACGTCCTTTACCTGGTTGAAGCGCGCGGCGGCGTTGCGGACGTGGGACGCGTTTTCGAGCGGTTCTTTGCGCTGCTTGGGAAATGCGTACTTGGTGGCGGGTATTCGATCGCGTGCTGCCTCGTTCAGTTTTGCCATGATGTCCCTCCCATTGCTTGGACGCGGGCGAGGTTCGCGTGGTTGGCGGGTAATGCGTGTTATTCGAGGCGGAGGGTGTCGAAAGGACGAGCCAGTTCCGCGCAAAGGGCTTCGACAGCTAGTTGATGATCGGCGCGCTCGGGCAACCCCGAGACGGTGATGGAACCGATAACGCCCGCGCCTACGACGCGCAGCGGGAAGCTGCCGCCGTGGCTGGCGTAGTCCGCAATCGGCAATCCGTAGCGGTCGGAGAGGTTGGATTTTTTCTCCTCCATTTCCCGGCCGATGGCATAGGAGCTGCGATGAAAACGCGCTACCACATTGCCTTTACGGCGCACCCATTCCACGTTGTCCGGGGTTGTTCCGGGGAGCGCACTGTAAAACAGCGGCTGGCCAAAACGCCGCACATCCACCACCAGGCTCAGGTTGCGGGCCACGGCAAGGGCCCGCACATGTCCACCCAGTCTCCACGCTGTGTTTTCGTCAAAGTGGGTGAACCGGAGTTCCTGTTCCTGCAATGCGATGCGTGCTAGATCTTCGGCTATTGGCATGGCGCTACTTTAGCAGGTCCCGGAGAGCGGAACAGTGGCGTGCATTTGAGACGCTATCGGCTAGAATTCGATTGCCCATTGATTGTGCGATTTGATAAATCTTGGGCCGGTCCAGCGTCTGGGCCCCGGGGGAGTAAGCGCAGTGCAAAGTTTCCGTTCGTTCGCCATGCGCACGATTGTCTTGGCCTTTATTTTAGGTTCTACGCGCGGGGGTACTCGGTTGACCGCGGCAAGAAAGTGATCGTGGACGCGTGGTTTAACAGCCAGCAGCGGACGAATGCTGCGGGAAAGCAAGAGTACTTCCACTACAAGTGGGATGATGTCAGTAACAGTGGCTTTTTCCTTTTTGGACAGATCTTCCGGGGATTTGGAGTGGCGACGGACACGCTTTACAACGCTCCGACTGTCACCAATCTGAAGGGGGCACAGATCTACATGATTGTGTCGCCCGACATCCCCTCCAAGAATCCGCAGCCGCATTACATGCAAGCCGAAGACGCACGGCAGGTGGCGGAATGGGTGAAGGCTGGAGGCGTGCTCGTCTTGATGGCCAACGATCCCGCCAACGGTGAGATTGACCATCTGGATCAGCTCGCCGATGTGTTTGGCATCCACTTCAACCCGGTGCTCAGCCACCATGTGATCGGAAAGGATCATGACGCCGGGCGGATTCCGGTGGCAGGGGGCGGGCCGCTCTTTCACTATCCGCACACATTTTTCATGAAAGACACGTGCACGATCTCCGTCAAGGGAGCGGCTACGCCGCTGTTGGAAGATCGGGGCGATATTCTGATTGCGTCGGCGAAATACGGCAAAGGGACGGTTCTCGCCGTGGCGGACCCGTGGATCTACAACGAATATACGAATGGGCAGAACCTTCCCCCGGAATATGACAATCTCGCCGGAGCGGTTGAGATGGTGAGTTGGCTGGTGAAACAGGTTCCCTGAGACTCAGGGACGGGTGAATGCCCGCAATAACTGTGTTAACCCGGAGAGGACGATAGGTCTCCGCGGAATATTTGGCCCTGGTGAAGGAGAACGATTTGAAGACCTATCTTTTGGCGGACCCTGTTCGGTATCCACGGATGACGACAGCGGAGCTGCGGGAAACATTTCTGATTGATTCGTTGTATGAGCCTGGGGCGCTGCATCTGGTTTATGTCGACCTGGACCGCACGGTGGTAGGGATGGCCGCGCCGACGACGGGACCGCTTCCCCTGCCGACCGATCCTGCTCTGCGCGCGGAGTATTTCACCGAGCGACGGGAGTTGGGGGCACTGAATGTGGGCGGGAGCGGGTGTATCCGGGTCAATGGAAAATGCCATTCGCTGGAAAACCTGGACTGCTTGTACATCGGGCGCGGTAATGCGGAGGTCAGCTTCGAGTCAAAGGATTCCGCGTCGCCGGCTATTTTTTATATTCTCAGTTATCCCGCGCATACGGCGTATCCGGTGGCGTTGGTGAGGAAAGAAGACGCCAGCCCCACGGTGTTGGGGAGCGCCGAAACTTGCAACCTGCGGACGGTGTCGAAGTATATCTACCTAGGTGGGGTGAAGAGCTGCCAGTTGGTGATGGGCGTGACTCATCTGCATGCGGGCAGTGTGTGGAATACGATACCGCCGCATACCCACATGCGGCGATCCGAGGTTTACCTTTATTTCAATCTGGTTGAAGATGCTGTGGCGTTTCACCTGATGGGGCCGCCGGCGGAGACGCGACATATCCTGATGAAGGAACGGGAGGCGGTGATTTCTCCCGGGTGGTCGATCCATGCCGGTGTGGGGACTCGGGCGTATAGCTTTTGCTGGGGCATGGGTGGGGAGAACCAGGATTATGCGGATATGGATGTGGCTGCGGTGAGCAACTTGCGTTAGGGCGCGAGCGATTCAACGGGAGGAGTTTCCGTTTGGGATTGGTTGCAGAGTTTAGAAAACATTTCCATCAAGGGTTCGCGGAACCGCAGGTCCCTCCGGTCGGGATGACAAGGGGGAGGACTTGTCGCTGGTGTAGGGTTTGCGATGGGGATAGAAGTTCTATCTTGTTTGTGTCCCTGTGGTTACGTCACGAGTGTCCATGAGGTATGGGTTGCGGGGATCCCAGGTCTCAAAAGCGAGACCTGGGGCACCCTTCGCGTTTTTCCTTTGCTTCTGCTTTGTGTGGAGGGTGGCAACTTCAGAATTTGAGAAATCCGAGGGCTACCCCGATCGGAAAGTTTGCAAAAGCATCTGCCAACAAAGACAGCCGAGGTCCTTCGACTACGCGCCATAAAGCCTCTGTTTCCAATATATCTGCGAAGCGCTTCGCTCAGGATGACGGTTTTGCTGAGGGGTTGAAGTAACTGCTGGGTGGGGTCCGAAAAACACGAAAGATCGAAAAAGTCACAGGCTCTCTTGATGACAAAGAAAGAGTAGATTCCAACCGATAGAGGCGAGCGTCGGGTGGCTTTGTTCAGCTGTGGTAGTGGCGTTCGAAGGCGGAGAGGACGCGGGGGCGCTTTTTGGCGTGCATGCCGAGGGAGAGGGAGATGTCGCGGCAGCAGCGGAGGAGATGTTCGGCGATCTCGGGCATGTTGGGGGCGGTGATGCGCGAGGTGGGGCCGGAGACACTTACGGCTGCGATGGCCTGGCGGTTTTCGTCGAAGATGGGAGCACCTACACAGCGCACACCCACTTCGATTTCCTGATCGTCAATGGCGTATCCTCGCCGGCGAACCCGCTCCAGGGCCCTCATCAAGGCTTCCCTGGAGGTGAGGGTTTTGTGGGTGTAGCGCACGAAACGGATCTTGGACACGATTTGCTCGATCACCTCCGGAGGCTGAAAGGCGAGCATCGCTTTGCCCATGGAGGTGCAGTAGACAGGATTGGACGTCCCGGTTTTTGAGCTGACACAGACTCGACGATTTGGTTCCACCTTGTCGAGGTAAACAATGGAAGTTTTCTGCAGCACGCTCAGATGCACGGTTTCGCCCACATGCGCGGCGAGGCGGCGGAAATAGGGGTGCACTCGCGTGCGGAGATCCACCTGCTCGACTGCTCGATTGCCCAGCTCATAGAGCTTCAGGCCGAGACGGTAGCGGTTCTCCGGGGTACGCTCGATCAGGGCGCTGCGTTCCAGCACCATGAGGGATCGGTGGGCTGTGCTTTTGTGCAGGTTCAGCTTCTGGCAAACATCCGCGAGACTGAGGGCAGAGTCGCTTTCGCCTAGCATTTCCAGTACGGCCACTGCCCGGTCCAGGCTATGCAACTGATATAGATCGCTGGATCGTGACGCATTGTCGGAAAGAGCGCGTTCGGTGATCGAAGCTTCCATCGATTGGCCTCGGCTGATGTTCCGCTCCCGGGACGCAAGTCCCGCTTTGCGGTATGTTCCACTGGGGAAAACCACGCCGATAGCATCATTTTCGGTCGAGGGTACGGTTGTCAATGTTTGCTGCCTGAGGCGACGTGAAAAGGTGGGCTACGTCCCGGATAGCGGGACAGCAAGCTGTTCGGCCGATGCCGGCCACTTCACACCTGTCAGGCGCTCCGAGACCTCCCATAGTTTTCGCGCCACCGCTTCATCCTTCGCCTGGGGAAATACCTTTGCGGGGGCGACCTCGCCTTTCAATTCATAGAAGCCGTTCGGGCCGTAGTAACCGTTGGGGACCGCCTGTTCAGAGGTGGCTGCGAAGAGGGTGGGCAGTGCTCCCGCGGCCGCCGAGTGACTCATGAAGGAGCCGACTACCTTTGCGCCAAATCCTTTTAAACCGCCGCTGCCGGGTCCATTGGGAATGAGATCGGTTCGTGCGTACCCGGGGTGCGCGGCATTGCTCATCAATCCCCATCCGTAGGCATCGCTGCGCCGCTGCAGTTCGAAGGTGAAGAGCAGATTGGCCAGCTTCGATTGCTGGTAAGCAGGCCAGGAGCGGTATTTGCGCTCCCCCTGCAGGTTGTCGAAATCGATCTTGCCGCCGCGATGGGCGAGGCTGCTGACGTTGACGACTCGTGGAGCTTTCGCTTTGCGCAGCGCGGGCAGCAACAAGCCGGTGAGCGCGAAGTGGCTCAGATGGTTGGTGCCGAATTGCAATTCGAAGCCATCTTCGGTCAATCGCCGCGTGGGCAGGTCCATGACGCCCGCGTTGTTGATCAATAGATCCAGTGGGCGCGCGCTTATTTTGCCAGCAAAGGCGCGTATGGAAGCAAGACTGGCCAGATCGAGCGACTCGAATCGTACGTTGGCGGCAGGCACGGCGCGCTGGATGCGTTGAACGGCAAGGCGGCCCTTCTCCGCGTTTCTGCCGGTCACGAATACTTCGGCGCCTGCGTTGGCCAGGGCGAGCGCTGTCTCGTATCCGAGACCTCCGGTGGCTCCGGTGATGACAGCCAGGGTTCCGTGTTGTGGGGGGATATCTGCGACTGACCAGTGATGCATGATGGATGCTCCTTCCAGGTAATGATATGAGTGAGTACATACTCATTACGATGCATAAAATACTACTTTTTCCTAGCGACAGCAGACCACAGCATTTCGAAGCCGTCTTTGCGATACTGCTCGGCCTGACGCGGGTGATGGCGCATGAAGTCCATGGTGGTGTCGGCGAGGGCGCTCATAGTGGCGCGAATGAAGTCGAGCGGGCGGCTGAGAAAGAGACGCTGGGCTACGGCGGCTTCCGCGGTTTTCTCTATTTCGAGGAAGGGGGTGATGCCGGCTTGCCTGGACTCTTCGGTGAGCCCGCTCCAGACTGTCATTTGCTGGAGAACCTTCTGCTGCGCGGGGTTATCGACTCCCCAGGTGACATAGCGATCCCAGACGTGCTGGAAACGGCTGCGAATGCCGGCGCGTCGAGGGAAATTCGACATCATGGCGTCGGCTAGTTCGAGTTTGATCTCACAGTAGAGGGCGTTGATCAGTTCGTCTTTGGTGGGGAAGTAGGTGAAGAGGGTGCCTTCGGCTACGCCCGCGGCTTGCGAGATGGCTGAGGTGGGAGCGCCCAGGCCCCGGTCGGCGAATACGTGGGTGGCGGCGGAGAGGATTGCGTTGCGTTTGTCTTCGCTTTTGGGGCGCGCCATAAGATGAGTATATGCTCATTTAATCGAATGCCGAATGCACGATTAAAAGTTTGGAAGGATGGGCAGTGGAATCCCACATCTCGCGAAAAACGAGCGAGATATGGGGCACCCAAGGTATGTAACCGGGACAGATCTTCGCGGTTGCGTATTCAACTTCCCTACTCGTTCAAGGTTCGGACGACGCGGCAGGGATTGCCTACAGCGAGGACTCCGGGGGGTAGGTCGCGGGTGACGACGCTACCTGCGCCCACGACCGTGTTCTCGCCGATGGTGACGCCTGGGCACACGATGGCGCCTCCACCTAGCCAGGCGCCGTCCTTGATGACTACGGGGAGAGCGAACTCGAGTTTGGAGCGGCGGGTGGCGGCATCGAGCGGATGGGTTGCGGTGTAGATCTGAACGCGGGGTGCGATCTGGACTTCGCGCCCGATGGTGATGCGATTGCAGTCGAGGAAGACACAGTCGTAGTTGACGAATGAATCTTCTCCGATGGAGATGTTACTTCCGTAGTCGCAGCGGAAGGATGGCTTGAGGACGGCTCCGGTCCCAAAAGCATCGAACAGCTCAAGCAGGAGGGAGCGCCGCTCGTCGTCTGCGCCAGGGCGAGTCTGGTTGAAGCGAAAGAGGAGTTCCTGGGCACGCAGGTCCTCAGCTGCCAGCTGCGGGTCGGCCGCAAGATAGAATTCGCCTGCCAACATCTTTGCCTTTTGGCCTGTGGGTAGTGTCATCCAACCACTTTAATTGCAAGGGGAGCATGCCGAGCCTACGAAAGCACATCCAGGTCCGAGGCATCGTGCAGGGGGTGGGGTTTCGTCCGTTCGTTTATAACCTGGCCCAGTCTCTGGGCCTGACTGGCTTTGTCTTCAACTCATCTTCCGGCGTAACCATCGAAATCGAAGGTGACGGAGCGGCGGTCGCAACGTTTTTGCAGACGTTGCAGGAAGATCCCCCGCAGTTGGCGGAGATCACCGAGATCACGGTCTCCGAAAAGGGCGTGGAGGGGAGCACCGGCTTTTCGATTCTCGGCAGTCGTGAGGAAGCTGGTGAATTCGTCCTGGTGCCGCCCGATGCGGGAACCTGCGCCGATTGTTGGAACGATTTTGGAGACCCGGCCAACCGGCGCTTCGGCTATCCATTTACCAATTGCACGCATTGCGGGCCGCGCTACACCATCCTGCGGGATATACCGTATGACCGGGCGAAGACCACGATGGCGTCCTTTCAAATGTGCGCGGACTGCGAGAAGGAATATGAGGATCCGCAGGACCGGCGTTTTCATGCGCAACCGAATGCCTGTGCGGTGTGCGGACCTTCCTTATTGATGGTGAAGAGCGTGGCGACGGCGTCGATGGCGGCCGCGATGCAGCCTGCCGCGATGCGGGCATCCCTGGGAAACTGCTGGTTTCAGGATAAGGACTCGCTGGCAATCGTTCGCCAGGCGCGCGGGCTGTTGGCTGAGGGCAAAATCGTCGCGGTGAAAGGTCTGGGCGGTTTTTTGCTGGCCTGCGACGCGACCAACGATGCAGCGGTGGCGGAGTTGCGAAGACGCAAGCGGCGCCCGCATAAGCCGTTCGCTTTGATGGTGCGCGATGTCGCGGCAGCCAGGAGGCTGTGCGAGGTAACGACGGAAGACGAGGCCAGCCTGCTTTCTTCACGACGGCCCATCGTTATCTTGCCCCAGCGGCCTGACGCCGCGCTCGCACCTGGCATTGCGCCGGGAGATAGAACGCTCGGAGTGATGTTGCCTTACACGCCTTTGCACTACCTGCTATTCAGCGACTCGGCGGAGGTTGCATCCGAGTGGTCAGCCCTGGTGATGACCAGCGGCAACCTAAGCGAGGAGCCGATTGTGATCGGCAATCCCGAGGCCATGTTGCAATTGGGCGGCGTGGCCGACTGGTTCCTGCTGCATAACCGGGACATTGCCACGCGCGTCGACGACTCCGTGGTGCGCAACTTTGAGGGCCGGGAACGTGTGCTGCGACGTTCTCGCGGATATGTGCCTCAGACCATCGATCTGGGCATCGAGTTGGAGGAAGTGCTGGCGTTTGGCGGTGAGTTGAAAAATACTTTCTGTCTCACCAAAGGCAGATACGCGATTCTTAGCCAGCATATCGGCGACCTGGAGAACTACGAGACGATGCAGTTCTTCGAGGAGACACTCGCCAACCTTAAACACATCTTCAGAGTTGTGCCGCGCGCCGCGGTCTACGATCTGCATCCCGGCTATATGAGCACGCGCATGGCTTTGGCCTCGGGAATTGAGCGCAAGATTGGGGTGCAGCACCACCACGCGCACATCGCGAGTTGCATGGCAGAGAATTATCTCCAGGGACGAGTGCTCGGGGTGGCGATGGACGGCACTGGATTCGGGACCGATGGCACGGTTTGGGGCGGCGAATTTCTGGTTGCGGATTACGCCGGTTTTACGCGGCGGGCGCATTTGCGCAACGTTCTGCTACCCGGAGGGGACGCGGCGGTGCGGCAACCATGGCGGATGGCGTTGAGCTACCTGCGCGATGTTTTCGGGCAACAGATGCCAGGCGGGGTGCACGGCTTTCAGGGGATCGACGAGAAGCAAATGGCGCTGGTGGACACGATGCTCACGCGGCGGATCCAAACGGTCGAAACATCTTCTTGTGGACGGCTCTTCGATGCCGTGGCTTCGCTTTTAGGCGTGGCTCAAGAGGTGACGTTTGAGGGGCAGGCGGCGATTGCGCTCGAGGCGATGGCAGATGGCGGAGTGGAAGACTCCTACGACTTTGAAATTGCAGAGGGTGAGCCGATGGTCCTCGACTTCCGGCCGGTGATTGCCGCAATCGTGAAAGATCTCTCCCGGGGCCGGAGGCCGGGAGAAATTTCAGCTGTTTTTCACAACAGCTTAAGTGCAGCGGTCGGCGAAATGTGTGGCAGGATCGGTGCGGCCGAGGGATTGAACCGGGTTTGTCTGAGCGGGGGCAGCTTCCAGAACCTATACCTGCTGGGTCGAACGGTGGTAGAGTTGCGGCGTCTCGGCTTTGGGGTGTTTCTGCATGCCCAGGTTCCTGCAAACGACGGCGGTTTATCCCTGGGGCAGGCCATGATCGCTCACCAGCGAATGCGCGAAGGAGATTGATATGTGCCTGGCCATCCCCGGAAAAGTGGTAGAGACCTTCGACCAGCGCGGGATGCGCATGGCGAAGGTTCAGTTCGGCGGCATCGTGCGCGAGGCCTGCCTGGAATATGTTCCGGAGACGCAGGTCGGAGAGTATGTGCTGGTGCACGTGGGTTTTGCCATCAGCCGGATTGATGAAGCAGAGGCCGAGCGCACGTACCAGGCGCTGCGGGAACTGGATCAGCTCACCGAACTCGAATCTCCTGTGGTGGAGGAGATCGAACCGGGAGGATATCGACAATGAAGTATCTCGATGAATACCGTGACGGTGACGTAGCCAAAAAGATTGTGGGTGAGATGCGGCGGGTTCAGACCCGCCCCTGGGTGTTGATGGAGGTTTGCGGGGGGCAGACGCACTCCATCGTGAAGCACGGAATCGATCAGCTGTTGCCTGAGGGAGTCGAGCTGGTGCACGGGCCCGGATGCCCGGTTTGTGTAACCCCGCTGGAAATGATCGACAAAGCTCATGCGATTGCGCGGCAGCCCAACGTTATCTTCTGCTCGTTTGGAGACATGTTGCGGGTGCCGGGGTCGGATGGCGATCTGTTCACCATCAAGTCCCTGGGCGGCGATGTGCGGATTGTGTATTCGCCGCTCGATTGCCTGAAGATCGCACGTGCGAATCCGGGCAAGCAGGTGGTTTTTTTCGCTATCGGCTTTGAGACTACGGCCCCGGCAAACGCCATGCTGGCATGGCGCGCGCGCGAGGAGCAGGTGAACAATATCTCCCTGCTGGTCTCGCACGTGCTGGTTCCGCCTGCGCTCGAGGCGATTTTGCAATCCCCCGATAACCGGGTGCAGGGTTTTCTCGGGCCGGGTCATGTGTGCGCGGTGATGGGGTATCGCGAATACGATCCCATCAGCGCGCGGTACCAGGTACCGATCGTGGTGACAGGTTTTGAGCCGCTCGATATATTGCAGGGGACGCTGATGACGCTGCAGCAATTGGAACAGGGCCGAGCGGTCGTGGAAAACCAGTACTCGAGGGTTTTGGGCCGCGACGGCAACCTCGTGGCGCAGAACGCTGGTCCATCGCGTGTTTGAGGTAGGGGATCGTAAGTGGCGTGGCATCGGGAAAATTCCGATGAGCGGGTATCACCTGCGCGATGAGTTTGCCCAGCAGGATGCCGAGAAGTTATTCGATGTGGCGGAGATAGCCACGCTCGAACCGGAGATTTGCATCAGCGGCGAGATCCTGCGGGGGATCAAGAAGCCACATGACTGCCCGGCGTTTGGCACACTGTGCACTCCGCAGCGGCCGCTGGGAGCGACCATGGTTTCGGCGGAGGGCGCGTGCGCCGCGTACTACGCTTACGGGCGGCATCTCAAACCCGAGCTGCACCAGATTGTTCCCCAGAGCCCACCCATGGCAGCGAACGGAGTGACCACCTAGTCTATGGCGAGTCCTGAGATTCCCACCAAGGAAGTAGAAAAGCCTGCGTCTCCTGTCTTCGGGTCTTGCCCCGTGCCTATTTTTTCTCATCCGCAGATCGTGCTGGGACATGGCAGCGGGGGCAAACTGACAGCGGATCTGATTGAGCAGATTTTCCTGCCGGCGTTTCACAATCCAGTGCTGGATAAGCTCGATGACCAGGCTGTTCTTAGTATTGGCGGGGCTCGCCTGGCGTTTACCACTGACTCATTTGTGGTGACGCCGATCTTTTTTCCTGGCGGAGATATCGGGCGACTGGCCGTTCACGGCACGGTGAACGATTTGGCGATGAGCGGTGCGCGCCCGCTGTATCTTTCGGCTGCTTTCATCCTCGAAGAAGGTTTGGCCGTCGAGGATCTGCGGCGCGTGGTGGAATCGATGCGCGCGGCGGCTGCACAGGCTGGAGTACAGTTTGTGACCGGCGACACCAAGGTGGTGAATCGCGGCAAGGGTGACCAGATATTCATCACCACTACCGGGATCGGGGTGATTGAAGACGGCGTGAATATTTCAGCGGACCGGGCGCGGCCGGGCGACAAGATCATTCTGAGCGGGTATCTCGGCGACCACGGCATGGCTATTATGTCGCAGCGGGAAGGGCTTGAATTTGAAGGCGAGATCACCAGCGACTGCGCTTCCCTGCACGGGTTGGTGGCGGCCATGCTGAGCACGCCGCAGAGCGGCGGAGTTGAGTTCCTTCATTGCCTGCGTGATCCTACGCGCGGCGGCGCAGCCACAACGTTGAACGAGATCGCGAAGCGGGCCGGTGTGGGCATGGTTCTGAGGGAAGATTCAATCCCGGTTCGCGACTCGGTCAAAGGCGCTTGCGAGGTGCTTGGGCTGGATCCGCTCTACGTGGCCAACGAGGGAAAATTGCTGGCCCTGGTTGCACCGGAGATGGCGCAGGCGGTGCTACACCAGATGCGGCAGCACGAACATGGACGCGACGCCGTCCTCATCGGGGAAGTTGTTGCCGGTCATCCAGGCATGGTGCTGATGAAGACGCAGATCGGTGGGACCCGCGTACTCGATGTAATGTTCGGTGAACAGTTGCCTCGCATCTGTTAATTTTCCTGTCGCATTGCGGTGATTGGATCAATGCAAGTCTTGAGCTGGTGAATGGACGTGATTGACAGCGTTCCTTCCCTGGCGTAGTTTTCAGCGGTCAGTAATTTCACGATGAGTGTTGGCGTGAAATGTCGTTCCCAGGTGACGGGCTTGTCCTTCCCCTACCCAACCCGATCTACCAACCAAACACACCCAAGCATCCTGTGTGCCTCGCGCGTCTCTCGTGTGGGCTTCTCATTCGTTTCCTATGCACAACTCCGTTTCGCAAGACTTCAGGCTCAAGGAGAATTCCATGGCTGAAAAGGTAAGCAGCATCACCAAAGCTCCCGCCGTTTCTGATGTTCACATTTTGTGGATCACGGCTGGTCTCAGCTGCGACGGCGACAGTGTCTCCGTAACCGCGGCGGAACAACCAAGCATTGAAGATGTTCTGCTGGGCGCGATTCCCGGATTGCCTAAGGTGCATTTGCACAATCCCGTTCTGGCATACGAGAACGGCGACGAATTCATGAAGTTTTTTTATGAAGCTGAGAAGGGCTTGCTGGATCCCTTTGTGCTGGTGGTGGAAGGCTCTATCCCTAACGAAACGATCAAGAAAGAAGGGTACTGGGCGGCGATGGGCACGAACCCTGATACGGGCCAGCCTATTACCACGTGCGAGTGGATCGATCGCCTGGCGCCTAAGGCGCTGGCCATAATCGGGGCGGGCACTTGCGCCACGTACGGTGGAATTCACGCCATGGCCGGCAACCCTACGGGCGCCATGGGACTTGCGGATTATCTCGGATGGGACTGGCGTTCGAAGGCCGGCCTGCCGATTGTCAATGTACCTGGCTGCCCGGTGCAGCCGGATAACTTTATGGAGACTGTTTTGTACCTGCTGTACCAGGTGGCCGGTCTGGCCCCCATGATTCCGTTGGATAAGCAACTGCGGCCGACATGGCTGTTTGGCAAGACAGTACACGAGGGCTGCGATCGCGGCTCGTACTACGAACAAGGCGACTTTGCCACCCACTATGGATCTTCCAAGTGCCTGGTGAAACTGGGCTGTTGGGGACCGGTGGTCGACTGCAATGTAACCAAGCGGGGCTGGATGCGGGGCATCGGCGGATGCCCGAATGTGGGCGGCATCTGCATCGGTTGCACCATGCCTGGATTTCCGGATAAGTTCATGCCGTTTATGGATGAACCACCAGGGGCCAAACTTTCCACCAACGTTATCGGCACGTACGGCCGTTTCATCCGAACCATGCGCAGCATCACGAACACCACGGTGAACAAGGAACCGAAGTGGCGCCATCCAGGGGGTCAACTGACCACCGGCTATCGTCCGACTACTTATTGAGAAGGAACAGCTCGCGGCAGAAAAATCCTGGCCGGGCATAACCAGAACCGAAAGGACACATCCATGGCGACTTTTCCCGAGACGATACATGAAGTCGATAAGAAGAAGCGCAACCTGGTCGAGATGAACTGGGATCCGATTACCCGGATCGTGGGCAGCCTTGGCATCTTCACCAAGATCGACTTCGCCAACCGGGAAGTCGCCGAGTGCCACAGCACGTCCTCTATTTTTCGCGGCTACAGCATTTTCATGAAGGGCAAAGACCCGCGCGATGCTCACTTCATCACCAGCCGCATCTGCGGCATCTGCGGTGATAACCACGCCACGTGCGCGGTATATGCGCAGAACATGGCGTTTGGGGTGAAGCCACCTCCGCTGGCGGAGTGGATCATCAACCTGGGCGAGGCCGCCGAGTACATGTTCGATCACAACATCTTTCAGGACAACCTGGTGGGCGTGGACTTTTGCGAACAGATGGTTAAGGAGACTAATCCCGGGGTGTGGGCGAAGGCGCAATCGACTGCGTGCCCGAATGGGGACAAGCACGGTTTCCGTACTATTGCCGATATCATGACGGCGCTCAATCCCTTTACCGGTAGCTTCTATCGCGAGACGCTGGCCATGAGCCGGATGACGCGGGAGATGTTCTGCCTGATGGAAGGGCGGCACGTACATCCTTCGACGCTTTATCCAGGCGGGGTGGGGACGGTGGCCACTATCCAGTTGTTCACGGACTACCTGGTTCGCTTGATGAAGTATGTCGAGTTCATGAAGAGGGTTGTGCCGCTGCACGATGACCTTTTTGACTTCTTCTACCAGGCGATGCCGGGGTACGAGAAGGTCGGCTTGCGCCGCACCCTGCTGGCGTGTTGGGGATCGTACAACGATCCGGACAGTTGCGATTACACCTACAAAAACATGGCGGAGTGGGGGCGCAAGATGTACGTGACGCCGGGTGTCGTAGTGGACGGGAAGCTGGTCACCAATAGCCTGGTCGATATCAACCTGAATATCCGCATCCTGCTGGGCAGTTCCTATTACGACGATTGGCAGGGCTCAGAGACCTTCGTCGCCCGCGATCCGTTGGGCAATCCTGTGGATAAGCATCATCCCTGGAACCAGACCACGCTTCCCCGCCCCCAGAAACGCGACTTCGGCGGCAACTACACGTGGGTGATGTCACCCCGCTGGTACGATCAGCGCACGGGCGATCACCTGGCTCTCGACACCGGTGGCGGACCGATTGCCCGGCTGTGGTCGACGGCGCTTTCCGGCCTGGTTGACATTGGTTACGTGAAGGCTACCGGTCACAGCGTCCAGATTAATTTGCCCAAGACAGCGATGCTGCCGGAAACTCAGTTTGAGTGGAAGATCCCGCAGTGGAGCAACACGCTGGAAAGGGATCGCGCGCGGACGTACTTCCAGGCATACGCGGCGGCTACGGCGCTTTATTTTGTCGAGAAGGCGCTGGGTGAGTTGAACGCCGGCCGGACTTCGACGTGGAGCGATTTCAAGGTGCCGGAAGAAGCCATCGGCTGCGGTTTCCACGAGGCGGTGCGCGGGGTGCTGTCGCATCACGTGGTGATCCGCGAAGGGAAGATTGCCAACTATCATCCTTATCCGCCGACACCATGGAATGCCAACCCGCGTGATGTCTATGGAACCCCCGGGCCCTACGAGGATGCGGTGCAGAATACACCGATCTTTGAGGACAACGGGCCGGAGAATTTCAAAGGCATCGACATCATGCGCACGGTTCGCAGCTTCGACCCTTGCCTGCCCTGCGGCGTACATATGTACGTTGGGGACGGCAAGGTGATTGAGGTGAAACACTCACCCATGTTCGGGGCGGCGGGTCCCGAATAATGGCGGCCAAGGCTGAGCAGCCGATAGCCGCACCGCGGCGCGGAGATTTCCGCGTACAGAGTGAACATGTCGAGAAGCTGGCAGCGAGACTAGACCAGGCGGGCGACCCGGAGGTTCGGGCCGCCGCGCTGGAGTTGGTTCAGTCTGTAGTGGAGCTGCATGGCGCCGCATTGCAACGACTGATTGATAAGTGCCTGGAGACTGGCGACGGCGAGCGGGTGCTTACAGCGGCGCTCGAAGATAATCTCGTGGCCGGCATGTTTCTGCTGCATTCCCTGCATCCGGATGCCATCGAGACGCGGGTGGCGCGTGGTATCGAGAATGTCCGGCCTTACCTGAAGTCTCATGGGGGAGATTGCGAACTGGTCAGCGTACGCGATGGTATTGTCCGGCTTAAGCTGCACGGGACGTGCGGGAGTTGTCCGTCGTCTTCCGTCACGCTGAGGAACGCGGTGGAAGAGGCGCTCTACGAGGCGGCTCCGGATATCGTGGAAATTGTCGCGGACAATGCTGCAGCGGAGAATGCTGCCGCTTCGAATCTTGTTGTTCTCAAATAGCTTTGAAGGAGAGATACGATGCCTAATCAGGACACAACGCGCAGCAGGCCGTCGCTGAGGCTCGAACCTCTTGCCAAACCGGTCGATCGCAAGGCTGATGATGCAACGGGGATTAATGTTGATGACCGGGCGCCGATTGATTCGCGGATGCCGGATATGCCGCCTGCGTAAGGGAAAATAGTAAATCTCTCCACTACGGTCCCAGGGCGCCCGAACATGGTTGCACGTCGAGTGCCGTGGCATCCCACATCTCGCGAAAAACGAGCGAGATATGGGGTACCCGGTCTTTTGTTGCAGAACGAAAGGCAGCAGGGAGTTTGATTGAGCATGACGCAAGGACCGCTTCCGTTTTTGAACAGGATTGCCCGCAAGCCTCCGACGGAGGAACGGTGCGAGCTTTGCAGTGCTGCGTTGGGGCCGGTTCACCAGCATCTGCTCGACCCGAAGACGCGGCAGATTGTGTGCTCGTGCGATGGATGCGCGGTTCTATTCTGCGGCCAGGCTGGGGCGCACTACCTGCGCGTGCCGCGGCGCATTCGCTCGCTCCCGGATTTCCAGATGGCGGATTTGCAGTGGGAAGCGCTGATGATTCCCATCAATCTCGCGTTCTTCTATCGCGATAGTGCGTCGGATAAGGTCCGGGCCATGTATCCCAGTCCCGCTGGGGCCATTGAGTCGCTGCTGAGCTTGGAGTCGTGGTCGGAGATCGCGGCTGAGCATCCGGCACTCACGAAAATGGAGGCGGACGTAGAGACCTTTCTGGTCAACCGCGTAGGCACGCCGGCAGAGTACTACATCGTTCCTATCGACGAGTGCTACCGGCTGGTCGGTCTGATCCGCATGCATTGGCGCGGGCTGTCTGGCGGCACCGAGGTGTGGAAGGAAATCCATCAATTCTTTGCCGATCTGAGAACCCGGAGCGTAGAACTGAGAGAGTCAGCGAATGCCTGAACTGCATTTTCAAATCGAAGGGGCAGAGGCGGTGCCCCATGCAGCCGCGCCTTTGATTGCTTTGAAACTGCGGATCACGAATCTGCCTGCGGACGAGGGCATTCACACTCTGACTCTCCGGTGCCAGGTGCAGATCGAGCCGGCCAAACGACGCTATGTCGCCCGGGAGCAGGAGAAGTTGCTCGACCTTTTTGGCACGCCGGAGCGATGGAGCCGCACGGTGCGGCCGCTTCTGTGGATGAATACGTCGGTGGCGATCCCGGGATTTACCGATAATGTGCTGGTCGACCTGGAGCTTCCCTGCACCTTCGATTTCAACGTCGCAGCCACCAAATACTTTCATGCGCTTGAGGCGGGCGACATCCCGATATGCGTGATGTTCAGCGGGACGGTTTTTTATCAGGGGGCGGAAGGGGCTCTCCAGGTAGCACAAGTGCCGTGGGACCGCGAAGCCAACTTCCGGCTGCCCATTTCTGTTTGGAAGGAAATGATGGAGATGCACTTCCCCAATACATCGTGGCTGTGCCTGCAGCGGGATGTATTCGAGCAGCTCTATGAATACAAGGTGCGGCACGGCATTCCCACGTGGGAACAGGCCATCAGCCGGGCGCTGGCGGGAGAGGCTGTGGGTGAGGTTAAGGCATGAATTTCGACGGCGCGGAAAAGATTGCAGCGGCGATTCTCTACGAGGGATACATTCTCTATCCCTACCGGCCGACTGCGATCAAGAACCGGCAGCGCTGGAATTTTGGCACGCTTTACCCGCGGGTGTACGCGCAGGCGCAGCGCCCTGAGGAGCCGTTCCGCCTGGTGGCCGAATGCCTGATGGTGGCCGAAGAAGCGGCGAGCCTCGGCGTGAGACTTCGTTTCCTTCAACTGGTGCGTCCGGAGGCGAGTCTACCGCCGCTTACCGACCCTTCGCTGGCGTGGGAGGAAGCGGTGGAGCACACTTCAGAGCACTCGAACCTTCGCCTCCACGAGTTGCTTGCTTCCCCGCTAACGCTGACGGTGGCGGCGACGCCGGAACTGCAGATTGAGCTGACGATCAGCGCGCAAAAGCTTGCGGACGGGAGTTTGAAGCTTCGTCTCGAAGTGCAGAATGTGAGCCCGCTGGCCAGTGGCACTGGAGCCAAGCGAGACGAGGCGCTGCCAGCCTCCTTCGTCTCTGCGCACCTGTTGCTGGGTATCACTGGGGGTGCGTTTATTTCGCTGCTCGATCCGGACGAGGCCTATCGTGGATCGGTCGCGGCCTGTTCCAATCACGGTGTTTTCCCGGTATTGGTGGGCGAAGAGCCGGAACGCAGCATGATGTTCTGCTCGCCCATCATCCTCTATGACTATCCGAAGATTGCTCCGGAAAGTGCCGGCGACTTTTTCGACGGCACGGAGATGGATGAGATGCTTACCCTGCGGGTGCTCACGCTGACTGACGCGGAAAAGCAGGAGATGCAGAACGGCGATCCCCGTGCGCGCAGGATTCTGGAAAGAACCGAGGCACTCACGAATGACGCTATGCTCAAGGCGCATGGGATCATCCGTGAACTGAGGGACATCCGAGGGGGCGCCCATGATCGGTGAGTGGAACCCTTTCGAAGAGGCGAAGGCGCCGCCAGATAGCGTGAGAATTTTCGGCGTGGAGGTACGAGTGGGCGACCGGGTTCGTTTATGCCCCACAAAGCAGGCCGATATTATGGATATGGCGCTGGCGGGCAAGGTTGCTTACGTGGAAGCCATTGAACAGGACTTTGAAGACAATATCCAGCTTGCCGTGGTGCTCGATGATGACCCCGGTCGGGAGTTCGGGATGATGCGCCAGCCAGGCCACCGTTTCTTTTTTGCCCCCGAAGAGGTCGAGCCAGTATGAAAGTTTTGATCGCTTGCGTCGGCAACATCTTCCTCGGGGATGACGGCTTTGGAGTGGAAGTGGCGCGATCGCTCAGCATGCGGCAACTGCCGGAGGGTGTGTCGGTCAAGGATTATGGCATACGAGGATTTGACCTGGCGTACGCGCTGCTCGATCCGTGGGACCTGGTGATCATCGTGGATGCCTTGCCACGCGGTGAAGCCGCAGGCACACTCTATGTGATTGAGCCCGAGCTTCACGGGCCGGCATCGGCAGACATAGCTCTCAACCCGCATGGGATGGACCCGGTGCGGGTGCTGAGCCTGGCTGCGTCCATGGGCACGATTTCTGCGCAGGTGCTGGTCTTAGGTTGCGAACCAAACGACTTCGGCGATGAACTTGAGGGGCGCATGGGTTTGTCGGCGCCGGTGCAAGCTGTCGTCGACGAAGCGAGCAATACCATTTTGGACCTGGTCGTTTCCAGGCAAACGAATGCGGTGCAGTTACAGACAGTGGAGAGGTGAGATGATGAATGCAAAATTAATTCTCGGCGCGCTCGGATTAGTGCTCATCGGTTTGGCGGTCACGGTAGCTCCGGACCTAAAACGCTATATGAGAATCCGATCCATGTAGGCAAATCATGCACGAGCTTTCGATCGCAATCAGCATGATCGACCAGATCACTGAGGAATCAGCGAACCGCGGCGGTCTGGATGTCGAGGCGGTGCACCTGAGGCTCGGGGTCTTCTCCGGGGTCGACAAGGACGCTCTTTTGTTCTCCTGGGAACTGGCGTGCGAAGGGTCGTTTCTCGAAGGAACGCGGCTGGAGATCGAGACCATTCCTCTTGTCATTTACTGCGCCGCCTGCCGGAAGGACCGAATTCCTCCGTCGGTCTATCAGCTGAGTTGTCCGGATTGTGGAACGGCGGGGCAGTCGATCGTCACCGGCCGCGAGATTGAGGTCGCATCGTTGGAGGTCGTCGCATGAGTACCCGCATGGTGGAAGTCAGGGCCAAGGTCCTGAAGCAGAACGATCTGCTCGCTCGCGCTCTGCGTGAGCGGTTTCGCACCGAGGGTACGTGTGTTGTCAGCCTGGTATCGAGCCCCGGCTCGGGAAAGACTGCGTTGCTGGAGAAGTTGCTGGCCGGGCTTGCGCGCGACTCCCGGGTGGCGGCATTGGTGGGCGACCTGGCGACCGAAAATGATGCTGAGCGATTGCGGCGGGCTACCCCCAATGTGAAACAGATCACCACCGGAACGGTCTGCCACCTGGACGCACAGATGGTTGAGAGGTCACTGGAGTCATGGCGGCTGGACCGGATCGATTTCCTCTTCATAGAAAATGTAGGGAATTTGGTCTGCCCCTCTAGTTATGACCTGGGAGAGGAGCTGCGCTTCGTTTTGCTCTCGGCCACGGAGGGCGAGGATAAGCCTCTGAAATATCCCACGATTTTCAATACTTCCGATGTCGCCATCATCACCAAAATGGACATGGCGGAAGCGGCGGAGTTCGATGTGGCGGCGGCACGGCGCAACATCGAGAGTGTTCGGCCCGGCATGCAGATTTTCGAGGTTTCCTCCAAGACCGGCCACGGACTGCAAGCGGTGTTTGACCTGCTCCATGCTCAGCTGGCAAGTGCGCGGCAGTCCCAAGCTGCTGTCACTCGGTGAGTGGAAGAATCAAGAGCATACCTCAGGGCCTAAAGGCCAATGTTTCGCGGGATTGGTGTACGGGCTAAAGCCTCTGCGTGAGAACTACTCTGTGAAGGGTACGGCCTTTAGGCCGTACATCTAATCGTCAAGATGGATCGGCTTTAGCCGCCGAGGGCTGCACAACTGCGCGAAAGATGCCCTCAGGGGCTAAAGCCCTTCTAGCTTGGGTGGTTAATGTACGGGCTGAAGCCCGTACCCTTCAAAAAGGTTCTCACGCAGACTTTGAAGCCCGGACCTGCCCTCCTGACCCTCACAGCCATCGTCTCCACCCTTTGGTCGATGCCCAGAGTGAGTGGGCCGGGTAGGATGTTTCCTCGAAAGGAATTCTTCCGTCATGGCTCATATTCAACTTCCCGATGGTCTTCCTGGAATTCGCGGGGCAATGGCGTTTCGTCCGGAGACGGCGAAACCGCTCAATGAATTAGTCGAGATTTTGCTGCATGCTCCTAACTCGCTTACGCCCGGTGAGCGGGAGTTGATTGCGACGTATGTTTCTTCAGAGAACGATTGTTATTACTGTCAAACGATCCACGGCGCCATCGCTGCGGCGAGCCTGAATGATGATGAAGCATTGGTGAATAGGGTGAAACACGACTTCGAGAACGCGGACATTACGCCTAAGCTGAAGGCTCTGCTGGTGATCGCGGGGCAGGTCCAGAAGGGCGGTAAGCATGTGACCGCTGAGGCTGTGGCCAAGGCACGAGGGCTCGGCGCTACCGACATGGAGATCCACGATACCGTGCTCATTGCGGCCGCTTTCTGCATGTACAACCGCTATGTCGATGGCTTAGGCACACCGCAGCCGCGGGATGAAGCCATGTATCGAGAGCGCGGCAAACGAGTGGCTCGCGACGGATACGTCACCGTGAGCAAAGAATACCTGCCAGTGAGTGTCTAACAGGAGGTCCCATGCCCCACATTGCTCTGCCTGAAGGATTGCCCGGGATATCGAGTGGCTTTGCTTTCCGGCCTGAAACTGCGAAGCCAATGCGTGAACTTGCCCATGTGCTGCTGCATGGGCCCAGCACACTGACCGGCGGCGAACGTGAGTTGATTGCTACCTACGTTTCCAGCCAGAATGACTGTTATTTTTGCCAGACCAGCCACGGCGCGGCTGCCGCGGCCCATCTGGGCAAAGACTCGGCGTTAGTCGACAAGGTAAAGCGTGACTTTTTGCAATCACCGATCTCCGGCAAACTCAAAGCATTGCTGGTGATTGCCGGCCAGGTCCAGAAGGGGGGCAAGCACGTCACCGCTGAAAGTGTTGAGACTGCGCGCGAACAAGGGGCGACCGATCTTGAAATTCACGATACGGTTTTGATCGCCGCGGCCTTCTGCATGTACAACCGGTATGTGGATGGGCTGGCTACGTGGCAGCCGCAGGATCCGGCCATGTACTCCAGCATGGGTGAGCACCTCGCCACTCATGGCTATATCACGCCATCTATGTAAGTGGTGGTGCCCACCCAGCCCAGGTCAACGCGCCTTGGCTGCTTTTTTGGCGTGGGCTGAAAGTGCCTTGTGAGAGACCGTCGATCGCGGCTCCTTCTTCAGAGCGCCTTCGGCTGCACGCGAGCGTTTCGCCGAGATCTTCTTTGTTGTGCCGGATTGTCCCTTGCGGTAGTCTCTTTCCGCGCTGGCTCGCGTAGACTTTTTTGCTTTGCCGGGACTGGGCGGAGCCAGAGGGATGCCGGCACGACGTGCCTTACTCAGTCCGATGGCGATCGCCTGCTGTGGCGAGCGCGCGCCATGCTTCCCTTCCTTTACATGCTCTATTTCTTCGTGGACGAATTCTCCGGCTGCGGTGGAGGGGGATTTTCCTTCCTTTAAATCTTCGTTGGCGCGATCGACGACTTCTTTTTCCGGCATACAAACCTCCTTGCTGAATAATTTGGATGCAAAATCCTCAAGCGGTGAGAAGGTCGAGCCGGTACCGGGGGGCGCGCTCCTGGTGGACGGGTTTCAATATGGGGGCGGTTGCGTCGATGAAAAAGGTGGCGGCGCTGTCACCGGTGCTGGGGTCGTCCGTTACGCCGGTGTAATTGACCAGGAGCACCTGGCCTCCGGGCAGGAGAGAGCGTGTTGTGTGAGCACAGATTTTCGCCAAGTCGTCTTCGTTCAGGAAGTAGAGCACTTCGGAAAAAAGAATTAGATCGAAGCGGCCCTCGGGCCACTGTTGCGGTATCTGCATCTGCTCGATGCGAACGCCTGCATAAGGCGCACAACGGACCTTGGCCATGGCAACCGCAGCGGAGACGAAATCGAGCCCGAACACCGTGTCACACTGGCCCGCCAGGCGCTCGGTGAGCACGCCGATCGAGCACCCAACCTCTAATGCCGATCGGAAGCGCCTGGTCCCCAGGGCCGCCAGGGTCGCGTCGTATTTTTGTTGTTCGTAGGCGCTGGTAGCAAAGTCCCACGGGTCGGGGTTGGCTCGATAGAGCTTTTCAAAATGCTGCGCCTGGCGTGACTGGCCACTGCTACTCATGGCGAAGGAAGACTTCATAGGGACGCTCGAAGATGGAGAGGAGTTGCTGCGGCAAACGGAAACCATTCGGCGAATCCTGGATCAGGTCGGAATACTGGGAAGCATGCGCAGCAACCGCGGTTTGCTTGGCCTGAAGCTGTTCGGTGATCTGCAGTCTGTAGCCGGTCACTTGATCAACTGGTATTTCCTGGTCCGGCGGCAAAACCCATCCCCAGACGGGATAGGAGAATAATCTGCAATTCGCAGCTTGCGCAGCTTCTTGAGCGATGATGGCGGCGGCCTCGTGGTCGCAGTGCGGATCATAAATCCAGGGGGCGAACATCACGGCGCAACCCTGGTCGCTGGCAAACCTGGCCACCCGGTCGCTGATCGCGCCGCCGGTGGGTAAAGCGCTATCCGGGTAGTCGAAGAACGCCAGGTTCCAGGATGCCAGCCCGAGCGTGGAGAGTGCTTTGCGCGCTTCTTCGGCGCGAACCTGTCGCAGACGCTCAGGCGGATATTCTTTTGATCCTGGATGCGATGCCGCACCGTCGGTCAGAATCACGACGGCCGGTTGGAGTCCGCGCTCGCAACAGGCGGCAATGAAGCCACCGCAACCGAGGCTCTCATCGTCCGCGTGCGGCGCCAGGATGAGCGGCCGGTCTCCTCCGAGTAGAGTGTCCAGATTCGCATCAGGGAGGCGCTCCATAGCAGCGAGAACGTCGGCTACCATCATGATGCTGCACCGGCGCGGTGGATGTAGTAACCAGCCGCCTCCACCAAAACCTCGTCGGGCGCCGGCTGACGCAAGTAGGTAGCGAGATCCCGGGCGATACGCTCACTCGTGCTGCCCTGCATAAACGCAGAAAGCCCGAGACTTCGCTGAATGTGGCGTAGGGCATCCAGGCTCGCGGTTTCTATTGCGGTACGCGCAAGATTCACGTAGGCCACTGCTTCTTTTTCGTCTGCTGAATCGATACGCTTGACCGCTTCCAGTAGCCAGAGCCGTCCCGTCTCATGGGCAATCACGGCCTGTCCAAAACGCATCCGCTGGAAAGGATTGTCCGCGCGGCCGCGCGAGCAGAGTTCAGTTTTGGCGGTTTCGATAAGCGCGGCCAGCCCCCCAAGCGCAACTGCGGAGCTACGCCAGGCTCCGGTGGAAAATGCAGGCTCGCGGAGATAATCGCCCGGCTCTCCAATTAACGAGTCCTGGCACACCTTCACACCTGTGAAGTCGACGCTCCCGGTGGTTGCCGCTCGCATGCCCGCAAGCTTGATTCCTCTTTGGGTCACCTGCACGGAAGGCGTGATGGGCACGACCAGCATCTGATCACCCGCGGTGATCAATGCATGTTTGGCAGCGCCCGCAGCGGAGCAAAACCATTTTTCCCCGGCCAGGATGAAGTCGCGCGCCAGTTGCACACCGTGTTGCGGCGGGTCCGTGACCCAGAGGGCAAACAGCTCCCCGGCCTGGGTAGCGAGCGCGGCAGCTTCCATCTGGCGGCGCGTACCATACTGGCGTATTAATTCCAGCGCGTTGACATGCGCCTCGAAGATTCTTCCCAGGGGCAGACTGGCGTAACCCAGTAAATGGAGCAAGCGAAATAAGGCCTCTGTGTCGCCTGCCTGGTGCAAGCCGTGGCCGCCGAATTCGACTGGCACCGGCGATATCAGCAATCCTGCCTGCTGTAGTTTTGCCATGCTCTCCAGAGGGAATTCGGCAGCGCGGTCAACGTTGGCCGCTTCTGTCATCAGATCCGGAACGAGGGCCGCGATGGAGTCGAACAGATCCGAAAGCCTACCCGCGCATTGTGTCTCTAGTGCTTCCATACGAACACCTCAGGCCGCGGTCAGTTCGGCAGAGTACCAATCTCCGGAGCTTTGGCGATCGGACAAGCGGCGGAGAATTCCTTGTGCTATTTCAGTTTGTCGATGCAATTCCGCGAAACGAACTCGCTGCGGTCGCAGTACGGGCGACGATTGTTCAATCCTGGACCAACCCAGGCCGAAATGCGCAGCGTCTACGGCCGCTTCAACCAGGCTCGGGGCTATCGCCAGACGCTCTGCAAATTGCAACAGTGTTCGTTCCTCCGGTTGCTCCCATAGGAGCTTGAACCTGCGCTTCATCCTCAGTCTCAGGAAAAACAGGGGCGCGGGCTCGATGCTTTCGTCTACGAATTCGTCCTGCTGTAGGATGCGGCGCCGGATGGCATTTGCCATGCCCCCTGGCGCTCGCCCTTCGATGCGCCCCGAAACCACAACACGCATGCTGGGATCATGACGAACGCGCGCATCGATCATGCGCAGGGCTCTGATAATCGCCCTGTCCTCCCCTGACGGGAGACGCGGCACACCACCGACGCGGCGAAACATCGCTGCACTGATGCCGATGCTGGCGCCTGAATCCTCGCGATGCCGGGGCCATGGGTCCGCACGATCGGGAAGGATTCTTGATTCCATTTCATCCAGTAATCGTGCGTAGGCTACTTCACGGGCATCGTCTTCATGGAGATGAGACGGAATGAGCAGTGCTTCGACCGGGTCGATCACCGCCTGGCCACAAACGGCGTCCGCGCCTTGCTGCAGGGCTTGCTGGTTTGCTTCCACCCAATGTGGAGGCACCACGGCATCCGCATCCGTGGTGAGAATCGCCCCATCGTCGATGAGTGAGGCGGCATACTGCATGGCAAGTCCCCTGGCCCCGCCAGCACTGGCGGAGGGCCCATCGAGATTGCACTCGACGAGATGAATTCGATGGGAGACTTCAGGCATCGCTCTGACTACTTCGGCAGTTCCGTCCGTGCAGTTGTTAAGGAGCAAGACAACATCGTCAGGCGGCCGCGATTGGCGCGCGAGAGCCCGCAGGCATCCTTCGATTCGTTTTTCTTCATCACGCACAGGTATTGCAACGACCAGCCTGGACATGCACGGAGCTCCATCAGGAAAATCTGGGGCTGACGCACTCTCATTGCCATGAGCAGGCGAAATCCACAGTGGTAACTGGTCTGATACTTATGAGGGGTGGTTAGTTGTCCAGAGAGTCCATCGGGGTTTTGTTGTGATCAGCTTGCAACCTGGTGAGGCGCGTTGCGCATCTGGCGCCGGGGCCATGAGGTCTGCGTTAGAACCAGAGACTCATACATTTAAGTCCCGCAGGGGCGGCTGAAGATTATCCAGGACTGCATCGCGGCCTACCTTCAGCCGTCCCTTCGGGACTAGCCGTTCTATCGAATAACCCAGGACTGCGTCCTGGGCTAAGTTCAGTGCTGTCCAGATTAGCGAGTGCGGAGGGCGCTTGGTTATCGCTTTATCAGGAAAACCGGACCTGTGGCCTGTCGGTCAGAAATCAGACCGGTGTAGCAAGCTTGGTGGAGTTCATCGGCGTGGCCGAAGTAGAGCAAAAAACGAAGCTCTCTTCCCTGGACGGGTGCCCCATGCCCCTACCGCATCTTCGCAAGGTCAAGCCGGGGACGTAATAAACTCAGGCTATGACAGCGTTGCCCGATTCGAACGAGAAGCTTCAGACCCTCAGCATTCACTCCGGACGCCAGGTGGACCCGGCTACAGGGGCCGTCACCACGCCTTTGTATACCTCCACCACTTTCGAGCGCGACCCGGATGGAGAGTTTTCGCGGCAGTTCTTCTACAGCCGCATCGACAACCCTAATCGAAAGTCACTGGAACAATGCCTGGCGGATCTGGAGGGGGGTGTTGAGGCCGTGGCTTTCGGTACTGGCATGGCGGCAAGCCTGGCGGTGTTTCAGGCGTTGGCTCCGGGCGACCACGTTGTTCTTCACCGGGATTTGTATTTTGGTGTCCGGGAGCTCATCACTGGACTGTTCACCCGGTGGGGACTTGAGCATTCGTTTGTGGACATGCGCAACATTGATGAGCTTCGCCAGGCTTGCCGTCCGCAGACCAAGCTCTTGTGGCTCGAGACCCCGACGAATCCGCTGATTGAGGTGGTGGAAATACGGCCGGTGGCCGAGTTGGCGCGCAGTCTCCAGATTCCCCTGGCATGTGAGAACACGTTTGCCACGCCCGTGTTGCAACAACCGCTCGCATTGGGAGCGGATCTGGTGGTGTGCGCCCTGACCAAATATCTCGCCGGCCACAGCGATGCTCTGGGAGGGGCGGTAATTTTCGGGCACAAGTCCGATTTCACGGGCAGGATTAAAGAATTCCAAAGGGTTGGCGGGGCGGTGCTTTCGCCCTTCGATTGCTGGATCATTCTGCGCGGCCTGCAAACTCTGGTGCCCAGGGTGCGCCTGCATTGCGAGAATGCGCGCCGGGTTGCGGAGTTTCTGTCTACCCACCCAAAGGTGGCGCTCGTTCACTATCCTGGGTTGGCGAAGGATCCCGGTCATGCGATTGCCAGCCGGCAGATGCGTGATTTCGGGGGGATGCTTTCGTTCGAGGTGCAGGGCGGCCGCGCGGAAGCGTTTGCCATGACCTCGCGGCTGAAGTTGATTGTGCGGGCGACGAGCCTGGGCGGGACGCATAGCTTGATCGAACATCGCGCATCCGTCGAGGGGGTGTTTTCACGCTCGCCGGAGTCGTTGTTGCGGCTTTCTGTTGGGCTGGAAGGTGCGGAGGATATTATCGCGGACCTGGACCAGGCTTTGCGCGGGTAGGGACTCACCAAATCTGGGCCCTGCGGGACTCACTTTTCAGTCGCGTGACATTTAATCGACACCTCAGATTTGCAATTCTTGCTGGCTCGATCAACGGTTGGCTAAGCGGTTATTGTGCAGTAGGATGGTAGGCATCAAAAGCGGGAGATGGATATGACGCGCAGGGTCACCATGGCGCAAGCCACCATTCAATTTCTCAAGGCCCAATATGTGCGACGCGACGGGAAGGAACAGGCGTTCTTTGCCGGTTGCGCCGGAATCTTTGGACACGGCAACGTCGCCGGTATCGGACAGGCACTGCAACAGAATCCAGATTTTCCTTACTACTTGTTTCGCAATGAGCAGGGGATGGTGCATGCGGCGACCGGCTTCGCAAAAATGAGCAACCGGCTGCGGACCCTGGTTTGTACGTCGTCGATCGGTCCGGGAGCGACGAACATGATCACCGGCGCGGCGCTGGCCACGGTCAACCGGATTCCTGTGCTGCTGCTGCCGGGCGACATTTTCGCGCGACGGAACGTTGCGCCGGTGTTGCAGCAACTGGAGTCGACCGCAAGCCAGGATGTTTCGGTGAACGATTGCTTCCGCCCCGTTTCCCGTTACTGGGACCGCATCTATCGACCGGAACAGATTCTGACGGCGTTACCGGAAGCGATGCGGGTGTTGACGTCGCCGGCGGAAACCGGTGCAGTAACTCTCGCCCTGCCACAGGATGTACAAACTGAGGCGTACGACTACCCGGAAGAGTTCTTCGAGCGGAGGGTTTGGACCATCGCCCGGTCTCGCGCCGACAGCGGATTGCTGAAGCAGGCAGCGCAGTGGATACGGGCCTCCCAGCGCCCGCTCATCATTGCCGGCGGCGGGGTTATCTATGGGGAAGCGACCGGCGAGTTAGCCAAGTTCGCCAGCCGTACCGGCATTCCGGTGGCGGAGACTCACGCGGGCAAAGGCTCGCTCCATGCCGATCATCCAGAATTAGCCGGGGCGATGGGAGCAACGGGAACCTCCGCCGCGAATCTGCTGGCCGCCGATGCGGACCTGATCATTGCCATTGGGACTCGGCTCGGAGACTTCACCACAGCGTCCAAGACGGCCTTCCAGAATCCCGCGGTTCGCTTTATCAATATCAACGTCACCGAGTTCGATGCGTTCAAACACGCGGCGCTGCCGCTTACGGCGGATGCCCTGGTAACCCTGGAAGAATTGAGCAGCGAACTGTCATCGTGGCAAATTCCGCAGAGCTACCGGCGCGAGGCCGCGCGGTTACGGGCTGCCTGGGATGCGGAGGTGGAGAGGATTTTCGCTCGCCGGCATGGGCCGCCGCTCAGCCAGGGCGAGGTGATCGGTTTACTGAACTCTACGCTGGGCCCGACCGACATTATCGTGAATGCTGCCGGGAGTTTGCCCGGAGATCTGCATAAGCTTTGGCGGACGCGAGATCCCAAGGGCTATCACATGGACTACGGGTATTCGTGCATGGGCTATGAGGTCGCGGGCGGGTTGGGGGTCAAGATGGCGGACCCGAGCCGCGAAGTTTATGTGCTGATTGGAGACGGCTCATACTTGATGATGGCTCAGGAAATTGTCACCAGCCTGCAGGAAAACTATCAAACTCAATATCGTGTTGTTCGATAATCACGGGTTTTCGAGCATAGGCGGCTTGAGCCGCGCCTGCGGCAGCGGAGGATTTGGCACGGAGTACCGCTACCGCGAAGAAGGCCTCACAGGACCTGTGATCGCGACAGACTTTGCCGCCAATGCCGCCAGCCTGGGTGCATACACGGTGACCGCGCGTACCTACGATCAGCTCGCTGGGGCTCTGGCGGAAGCAAAGAAGCAGCCGCGCACTTCGGTGGTGGTGGTGGAGACGGATTACAACGACCGGGTGGGCGGGTATCACACCTGGTGGGATGTGCCCATCGCCGAGGTATCCGAAAACCAGGCAGTGCAGAAGGCGCGCGCGGCTTACGTGGAAGCGATGAAGAAGGAGCGATACTTCTGGCCGGCGCCGCAAAATCAGCCGGAGGAACTGCCCACTGCGGCTTCTCCGGCAAGCTCGCTCAAGGCCTAAACGACGTTCGGTCGTGCTCCGCGTTTTGATGCGCTCCAAGAATGGTACTTTGCCGCTTGGGCAGTTGTGGGCGATGATGGACCATCGATGAGTGAAGCATCCTGCGGGCATGGGAAGAGCTGCGCGGTGGCGCAGCGGCTGGCAGCATTCGCGCTGCTGTTCCTGTTTTCGATGGCCAGCACGCTGCAGGGACAAAATCCTCCGCCACAAAAACCCGACCCTCCGCCGCGACAGAAAATCGGCCTGGTGCTCGAAGGGGGCGGCGCCCTCGGCCTGGCGCACATCGGCGTTTTGCAGTGGCTTTATCAGCACCACGTGCCGGTCGACCTGGTAGCGGGCACGAGCATGGGCGGCCTGGTCGGCGGTATCTACGCTACCGGGCGTTCTCCCGATGAACTGCAGCAGCTCATTCAAAACGTGGATTGGGATCAGGCCCTTAGCGGCCAGCTACCGTTCACGGATCTTTCTTATCGGCGGAAAGAGGACGCGGTCGAATTTCCGACGCGTGTCGAGTTTGGCCTGCGCAACGGTATTCAACTGCCGGCAGGGTTTAACGCTGGGCAGCAGGTAAGTTTTATTCTCGACCACGTTGCACTTCCCTACTCCCAGATAAAAACCTTCAACGATCTGCCCACGCCCTTTGCCTGCGTGGCGACGGAATTGAACACTGGCAAGCAACATGTCTTTCACGATGGCTCGCTTTCCCTGGCTTTGCGCGCCACGATGTCGTTGCCCGGCATCTTTACTCCAGTACGCGACGGCAACAACCTTTACGCGGACGGCGGCCTGCTCAACAATCTGCCGGTCGACGTTGCGCAGAAGATGGGCGCTCAGCTCACGGTTGCTGTGTACCTGCGAACTGCTTCCGTTCAATGCGCAACAGCCGCTCTCCAGCTTTTCGGTTTTAGGACAGTCATTGAGCGTGATGATTGCGGCCAACGAGCTCAAGAGCATGCAGATGGCGGATGTCTTGATCACGGTTCCGCTGGAAAATTACACTGCGCTTGACTACGACAAGGCGGAAGAGATGATTCGGCTTGGGTACGAGGCAGCGGAAGGCAAAAGCGCCATCCTGGGCAAGCTGGCCGTCGATGATCTTGCCTGGAAGCAGTACCTGGCGCGACGCGATGGGCGTAAACGGGAAACGCCCATTCCTCAATTCATCGAGGTAGCAGGCACCACGCCGGCCCTGGCAAAGAAGATCGAGAAGAGACTAAGCCCGGACGTCGGCAAGCCGATCGATAACCTCAATCTGGAAAACCAGTTCACCAGGATTGCGGGGACGGGACGCTTTGCTTCCCTGGGCTACAGCATAACTGAGAAGAATGGCAAGCCGGGCCTGCTGGTCTCTACGCAGGAGAAAGCGTACTCGCCGCCTATCGTGCGGCCCTTAATCAACATCGACGGCACGAACTACAACGAAGTTCTGTTCAGCGCGGGTGCGCGCATCACTTTTCTCGATTTTGGCACGTTCGGTTCAGAGTTGCGCAACGATGTGGTCGTAGGGTCTGTCTATCGGTTGGCATCGGAGTACTATCATCCGTTTACACCTGCCACCCGATGGTTTATCGCTCCGCAGGTCGCATTGAACACCAACAAGTTTTATTTCTATTACGACAACCACATCGAATCGCAATACCGGAAGCGGCAATTTGGCGGAGCGCTCGATGTAGGGTACACCTTCGGCAGGTCTGCGGAAGCCCGTCTCGGCTATCAGGGGGGCTATCAAAGATATTCGCCGGTGATCGGGGACCCGGTCATCTATCCGACTCAATCGGGGCGTGTCGGAATCACCCGGTTTCACTACACCCTTGACCTGGCGGACGATCCTGTTCTGCCGATGCGTGGCATGACGGCCAGCTTCCGCGGAGAATGGTGGGACTCCAATACCGGTACGAAGAAGCCCTTTCCGTTAGCCGAACTTCGGACCCATTTCCTGTTTCCCCTTACCTCCAAGTCGTCTGCCTATCTTGCCGTTTCCGGTGGAACGACCCTTGGCTATGAGAGCACGGGGATTCCTCCGTTCTCGCTCGGCGGCGGATTGCAGCTCTCGGCCTTCGGTGAGAACGAGCTGCTCACCAACCAGTATTATCTGTTTCAAACCGGATACATTCGACGGTTGGCAAAGCTGCCTCCATTCCTCGGAGACACCATTTCTCTGATCACCACCTACGAAGCCGGCAAAACTTTCTTTTTACCGAGTGAGCCGAGCGTGCCCATGGATGGGGTGGTGGGCATCGTGATCAAGACAGCGATCGGCCCTTTTGAGATTGCCGGGACCGCCGGCAACGGGACCGGTCACCATAAGATCTTCTTTCAGCTGGATCGATTTTTCTAAAGACTACTTCGGCTGCGAAGCCAGCCAGACACAAGCCTCGCGCACCCTTGCCGCCTGCATCGGATTGACCTTGAGAAAATAGCGCTTTCCTTGCGGACCGGGCTGGAAGGTGGTTGCGCCGTTTGCGGCGACGGTTACGTTGCCCGATGGGGAAAGGTCGAAATAGCCACGATCAGGCCGTAGGTCATAAAGCACCGTGGTCAGGTCCCAGGTGGGGCGGTCGTAGGGCATTTTGGCATAAACGCGGTACGCCTCAGCGACGGGATTGCCCGCTGGGAAGTCGTGCTCAATGCTCGAAGCAGGATACAGGATTGCCAAGCCCACCTCGAAGCCGCTGAAGTAAATATCGGTTGGCCAGCCGGCGAAGAGTTGTTGGGCAGCCGGAACGTCGGTCAAGACGTTGTACTCAGGTTTGCTTTGGGCAAAGTTTCCTGCCATCACGGTGAGCAGGCGGACTTTTTTCTTTACCAGGTCCATGCCGTTGAGGCTGCTGTAGCGATCGGGTTTGGACTCCATCAGCCTGGCCAGGTTGGTCGAAAAGCCCACCTGGATCAGGGTAACGGCGCCATCCGTGTTCACCGAGCGAGAGTCTTGCGTAGCAACTGCACGGCGTCGGCTACTGCCGCCTTATTGGGGCGGCGGTGATGGAGTTCGCAGATTTGCTTCACGTACAACCCATCTTCCTGGGTCTTGCCATCATGCACGATGCCGACCGGGATGGCGCCGCGGCCGTAGTACTCGTCCACCATGCGGACGTATTCGGCGGCCCAGGGATTGTCTTTGCTCACGGTAACGGCGATCAGCTTCAACTCACCTCTGGAAGCGAACGCGTGCAGCATGGCGAGCGCTAAAGCGTCGTCCACGTCGTTGCCCATGTCAGTGTCAAAGATCACGTGGAGAGGCGTCGCCGCCGACGCAGGAATGGCTATCGCCGCGGCGAGCAGGAACACCAGAAAAAGCTTCCTCATTGCTGTGCCTCCTTGAGTGGAACCATACGGTACAGCTTCAATCTGTCCCTGTCTTCCCGGTCAAATACAGGAAAGTTCGCAACCTCGTCCAAACGATAGGCGGAAAGAGAGTTGAGAATGTCGTCGTCGAGGTCGTTCCAGCCTACATACCAGCCGGGCCGGTAGGCCAGAACTTTCTTGTCCAGATCCTGGTTACTGTATCCGTCATTGATCGAGGGGATACCGATCATCAAGGCCAACTGGTCGCCACTCGACCCCAGGAGCAAACGGTGCGCGGCCGGGTTGGCATCGACGATAGCTTGAATGGATTTCGCAGCCGCGTAGAACTGATACTGGCGATGGGCCAGAAACCCAAAGATCTGTAGGGTATCAAGCACAACGGCGATGGCCAGCGCAGCCGCCAGTAGCGACGCGAGGTCGCGGTTCCGGATCTTCAGTTCCTGCAAGGCAATGACCAGGGTAATGACGCAGGGCACCAGCATGGCCAGAAAATATCTTGGAGCGTAGTCATCCTGGCGGCGAAGGATGTAGATGGCGTTTCCCAGAAGAGCAATCCAGCATGCGGTGAACAGGGGATTTCTCCACAGCTGCCGGAACCGGCTTAGAGACAGCAGAAGCAGAGCAAGGGCAGCAGGGTACAAAATGCGGTCGATCCACATGCCGTTCCGGAATAGTTGGAAAAGGAAAGAACCCGTACGCCTTATTTCCACGTTTGCCAATGCATTCATGTCGAAGAAAAAATGAAAGTCATCGGCATATCTGGATCGTAAGACCAGGAACAAATAGCTGGAGAACAAGACTCCAGCCAGCGCGGCCACGCCCAGAATCGCCCGCGGATTTTTCTTCCACAGCAACCACAGGACCGCGGGTATGAGCACAAGCGACGTAGTCTTGGTGAGCGCCATGATAGGAATGCCTAGGCCCAGTGCGAGCACGGGCCAGATTCGTCCAGGAGCGGCGCACGAAGCCGCCCAGAGGAGGAGGGTCCACTCAAAGACGACGATCGTGTCCAGGGTTGCCAACCGGCTAAAGGCAAACGCAAAGGAGCTGGCTGCTAACACTAGGGCTGCGAACGCCGCCATGGTCTGCGAGACGCCGTAGCGGCGGGTTAAGAAGTAGATCAGGGCTACGGTGGCAATCGAGCAAGACACGCTGAGTGCGCGCACCGCGACGATACTGACTCCGGTGAACTGGAAAAGGATTGTCACGAGCGCCGGCCAAACGGGAACTACTGCCGCAGGATTGTAGTCACCGGGAACTTGCCAATGGCCAATTAAAAAATGCCGGACCGCGCCGCTTGCCCACCACCCTTCATCGGTGAACTTCGCCTGGTCGATCATCCAGGGCGAGTGGTTGGGGAAATCCGCTCGTAAATATGCGAAGCGCATCAGGCAGAGAACGAGGGTGAGAAACAGGAATGCCCAATACAGCCAGCGCTCTACGAGTCTCGGCAACATATCTCCAGCGTCTCGATCTCTTGGTGAGTTCTGCCGCCTACACCCGGCGTATGGGTCCAGCGTATTGCGATATTAATGGGTCCGCAGTCAGCAGCGTAATGCCTTCGACAATCGCCTGTGCAATGAGGATTCGGTCGAATGGGTCTTTATGGAGACGAGGCAATCCATCGATTGCGATTGCGTGATCACTCCCGATCAGTAGCTCGCTGTACCCGTTGTCGAGCAATCCTCGACGCAACAACCGAGGATCGATTTGAAAGTCGATCCGGCCAAGACCTCGCTTGATGGCAATCTCCCAAAAGCTGGCGGCGCTGAAGGCAAGCTCGTTCCCGTCATCCTTCATCAGCTTCCTGGCAGCGGGCGATAAACGGTCGGGTTTTGCCGCAGCCCAAAGAAGCAAGTGCGTATCAAGCAGGAGCTTCACCCCTCACCTTCAAAGAGTCGCTCGATGTCGGCGCTACCCATGGCATCGAAATCGTCCGGGATCGCAATTTGGCCCGACATGAAGCCTAGCCGCTGTATTTTCCTGGGGGCAGGAGCGTCGACTGGAATGACTTTCACCAAAGGCTTCCCAGCCTTGGCGATGATGAATGGTTCCCCCTTGGAGGCCTTATCAACCAGCTTTGAGAGCTGCGTCTTGGCCTCATGGATATTTACCATCTGTATCGTTTTCTTCATAGACTAAGTCCAGTTGGTTTAGTCTATCCTAGTCTGAGCCGAGGGGGCCTGAAAAAGCCGATTTTCGGCTCTCCCTACCCCAAAGTCTTCTGTGAATCTCCTTGTAACGGGAAACGATTTCCTGCTGCAATGGGTGACGTCCATCGCGCACCACCCACCGCCCATTTACCACCACATCACGTATGGCGGTGCGGTCGAGGGAGAAGACCAGGAGAGGGAGCAGATCTTCCCCGGCATGGCCGGCGATCGACGAGTCATCCAGATCGACAGTGAAAAAGTCGGCGAACGATCCAGCTGACAAATCGCCGCCATGGATCCCTAGCGAACGGGCTCCATTGACTGTCGCGCAATCAAAGAGGTGCGAGGCTAAGGTCTTGCCCCCGATCTGATCGAGGATGGCGCGTTGCTCGCGGTCGAGCCGCAAATGATATTCGAGCTCGCGCGCATCCTCCAGCGGATCAATTTGCGCCTGGCTGTCAGAGCCTAAGGCGATGCGAATCCCCTCGCGCATCACCTGGTCGGCGACGATGATGCCGTCGCCAAGGTTGCGTTCCGTGGTCGGGCAGGAGCAGATGGTCGCATCGGAACGGGCAAGCAGCCCAATCTCCTCCGCGCTGATATGGATGGCGTGCACCGCGGTGAAGTCCGGAGCCAGCAGGCCTTCTTTGCCCAGCAGAGCCACCGGCGTCAGCCCGTATTCGCGTAAGCAAGCCTCATTCTCCGCAATCTGCTCGGCTACGTGCATATGCAGAGGCAGCTTGCGCTCCCGGGTCCACTCGGCAATCTGCCTGAGGTCGCGCAGAGGCACGGCACGCAGACTATGCGGCGCTACACCAACGGGGACGTCGGTGGCTGTTGTGAGCGCTTCCATATTTTCAATGAACCGGGCGGCGGATTCGTAGAAGCGTATTTGCCCCGGATCCGGAGGCAGTTCATAGCCCGATCGCAGATACGCCGAGCGGAGTAAAACAATCCGGATGCCTACGGACTTTGCCGCTGCGATGACCTGCCTGCTCAACAGGTTTGGATCGTCATACGGAACACCACCGGGAGCATTGTGCAGATAGTGGAACTCACCGACCGTGGTGGTTCCACTCAGTAGCATTTCGAGGAAAGCCATGCGGGCTACGTCGTAAACTTCTTCCGGCTCGAGGTGCGCCGCGGCATGGTACATAGTGCCGCGCCAGGACCAGAAATCGCGTCCGCTCATCGCGCGGGATTCCGACTTGCCGCGGATCAGCCGCTGAAACGAATGAGAGTGGGTATTGACGAAACCGGGGAGCAGCGCTTTCCCCGGCAAGAAAACCGTGTCCGCGGCAAGGACGTCGCCGGCCGGCAGGATAATCCCGTTCTGGCCGACGAGCAGGCGCTGTTCACGCTTGAAAGCACCCTGGGAATAGAGCAGATCGGGACAATAGTTCACGAGCGACGCGCCTGCTGCACCATATCCACCAGCATCTTCCTGGTTTCTCCCGGAGTGGTCACCTCGCCCAGAAAGGCTATGCGTGCCCCCTTCATGCCTTCTTCTGTCTTCATGCGCACGTGAAAGCCGAGGCGATCCACTGCGGTCATCACCGCCTCTTGCGCCGTGGTCCCGGCAAAGACTTTCGCCAGCAGGATCAGCGCATCCTGGTGATCGGCGTTCATATGTTCCAGGATTCCGGTTGAGGCATCCGCCAACGGATCGGCGTGAGCGTCGCCGTATTCCGGGGAAGGCACCCAGCCCATCACTCCAAAGCCGCCTACGTAATACACATCGACCACCTCCATGCGAAAGAAGGAGAAGTCGTCGAAATCCACCCAGTACTTACTGTTGGGATGACGTTCGAGGTAGAGAGCGCGCGCATCCTTTACCTCCGGAGTGGCCAGCACAGCTGCATTGCCCACCACGGTCACGCGTGCCGCCCCAAGCGGGTCGCCCTCGGCTTCCTGCTGCGTGACGAGCAAGCTGGCACGCGCATCCTGCTGCAGGTTCTGGGTGTGCATGGCCATGGTACTGATCAGGAAGAGAGGCCGTCCGAGTTCATCCAGCGCATACGGCATCAGGGAGCCGAAGGGGAAGCCCGGCCGTTTCCGTGAGAGCGTAGAAAGGCTGCCCACACGGCCCAGGTGCAGCAGGGTCCGCGCGCGCTCCGCGTAAGCAGGTTCGGGGATTGCCGGCTGGGCGGCTGCCGCGCCTGTACCCGCGTGCCGATTCGATGTGGTAGCCATGGCGCCTCCTCAAAGAAGTCTAAATGGTATAAGACAGATAAAAGCCGGAGGAGGCGCCCATGTATACGCCCAAAGCCTTTGAGGTAACAGATCTCCCCCTGCTGCAGGCAGCCATGAAGCAGAGCGAGCTGGCAACGCTCATCACCACCACTCCCCAGGGCCTGGTGGCGACGCATCTTCCGTTGTTGCTCGATGAGACCAGGGGTGAATACGGAACCCTGACTGGCCATGTGTCGCGCGCGAACACACAATGGCGGGAGAGTGACCCGGAGGCAGAATCGCTGATCATTTTTCTCGGCCCCGACACTTATGTGTCGCCTAACTGGTATCCCGCGAAACAGGAGACGGGCAGGGTCGTGCCGACGTGGAACTACGCCGCCATCCACGCGTATGGCCGCGTGACCTTCTTTGAAGATGCGGAGCGCCTGAGAACGGTGGTCACGGAGTTGACGAATAAGTATGAGGCCGCGTTCCCGGCTCCATGGCAGGTCACGGATGCGCCTGCCCCCTACATCGATTCGCAGCTTAAAGCGATTGTCGGTTTTGAGTGCCAGATCACTCGGCTGGAAGGCAAGCAGAAGTTTAACCAGAATCGCTCGGTAGAGGACCGTCGCGGAGTGATCGAGGGACTTCGCGAGTTGAAGGAAGAGCGCAAGTTACAGGTCGCCGAGTTGATGGAAGGACTTGAATCTCTGCGAAATCCCTTGTGATAGGCTACGTCCACAGGGCCAACGGTTCCATGTGTTTTTACCCACATCCAGGTGAAAAGGAGATGTGCCCGCGTGAAAACTGCCCACCTGCTCGCCCTACTCTTTGTCGTCTCTTCCCTCGCTACCGCTGGTTATGGGGCATCGAACAATGGTGTTGCGCCGGCCTGGAACCAGGCCGCGGCCGCTCGTTATCTTGATAGCCGTGAGATATGGTGGCAAAGCTGGGATGCGGCGAAACGCGATAACGGCACGATTTGCGTTTCGTGCCACACTGTTCTGCCTTACGCGCTTTCCCGTTCGAGCTTACGCGGCTCGTTAGGCGAAACCGAACAAACGAAGCAGGAGCAGGTTATGCTCGACAACCTGCTGCGGCGGGTCAGCATGTGGAGTCAGGTTTTGCCTTTCTATCCCAATAGCAAAGGCGGCCCTACGCTGGCGACAGACTCGCGGGCTACTGAGTCGGTGTTGAACGCTCTTATCCTGTCGACCTACGACCAACACAAGAACCACTTGACCCCGATTACGCGCAGCGCGTTGGACAACATGTGGGATTTGCAGATCAAGTCCGGCGAACAGGCGGGCGCATGGAATTGGCAAAACTTCCACCTGGCTCCCTGGGAGTCGAATGAATCGCAATACAACGGCGCGGTGCTGGCAGCGATCGCGGTTGGGCGGGCGCCTGAGAACTATCAGCACGACGCTAAAATTCAGGAGAATCTGCAGTTGCTGCGTGGTTTTTTGCGGCGCGAGTACGATGCGCAGCCGCTGCTGAACAAGGTTTATGTATTGTGGGCTTCCGCCAGGCTACCTGGGCTGTTGGATAAGAAGGAACGCTCCGCCCTGGTCGAGACCCTGGCTGCTAAGCAGCAACCCGACGGTGGCTGGAGTGTCAACGATCTGGGCAGCTGGAAGAGACACGACGATACACCCGAGGAGACAAAGAGCGACGGTCTGGCCACGGGGCTAACGGTTCTGGCGCTGGAACAATCGGGCGTGGGAGCTGACTCAGCCAAGCGCGGGCTCACGTGGCTGGCGCAGAATCAGAGCCAGGAGGATGGCAAGTGGTCCGCCTGGTCGCTGAATAAGAAACGCGATCCTTCTACGGATATCGGGCGTTTTATGAACGATGCTGCGACCGGGTTCGCTGTTCTGGCGTTAGAGAACAGTCACTGAGACAATTCGTGGGGTCGGGTTTTGGTTTGTACCTGGGTTACATTATGGGACTTGATGAGCCTTGACTGGGAGGATCCCAGGTCTCAAACGCGAGACCTGGGGCACCCATCGGTTTGTTTCGTCGGGAATTTGTTGGACGGAAGAGGATCTTGACGAGGGGCACGGCTGCTTTAGTTCTGGTCTGGTGTCGGCTAAAAGCCCGTACTGGAAAAAGTCCCGCAGGCTCTCCCCAGGACTGCGTCCTTTGTCGTCTGGTTCTCACGCACACTCATTGTTCCCAGGGGTACCTCTTTCCTCAGCACTGCGCCTCCGCATGGTCAGGATTCGGTAGTTGCGGTGGCGGGCTCCTCTGCTTCTGGGCGGACCTTTGTTTGCTTGGTCTTGGTTTTGGTCACGGCGCGTGTGCGTCTTTCTTGCGCACCTACGACCACGGTCTCGATGCTGCGCAGGAACTCGGGCAGGTTCATCTTTTCGCGGAAGCCGGTTAGAAAGGGCTGTATCTTCTCAAACTGAAAATACATTTCCTGGCAGGTATCGAAGATCAGAACTTCGTCGAGCGCGCCGTGGACCACGAACGCGGCAACCATGTCCCAATAACCGTAAACCTGCAGGATGTGGCCGCTCGGCTTACCCCCGTCCTTAACGAGGCTCACAAATTCATCGACGGACTTGGGCATGAACTCACCGCCCACATAGTCACGGGCGGTGCGCAGAGCGGTCTCGCGGCGAATTTCATACAGCTTGAGAATCAGCTCAGCCTGTTTCAGGGCGTTCTTGGTCTTCACGTGCACTCCTCACTGGCGAAAGAAATTACGGGCTATGAATAGCAGGTTTGCCGGCCGTTCGGCCAGCCGGCGCATGAAATAGGGATACCACTCGGTTCCGAAAGGAATGTAAACGCGGACCCGGTAGCCGCCAGCCACCAGCGATTTTTGCAGGTCGCGGCGCACGCCGTAAAGCATTTGAAATTCGAATTGATCAGGTGCTATGCCGCGCTCCTGGGCAAAACGGCAGGTCGCGTCAATCATCTTTTCATCGTGGGTGGCAATGCCATGGTAGATGCCGCTGGGCAGCACCATCTGCATCAAGCGCACAAAATTCTTATCCACGTCGGCCTTCTCAGGGAATGCCAAGCTGGCCGGTTCCTGATAGGCGCCCTTGCACAGGCGAACGCGAATTCCCTCGGCCAATAGGCGGTCGATGTCCGCCTTGCTGCGATACAGATACGCCTGGATCACCACACCGACGTGGCCCCGGTTCCCGTCGAGTGCGTGCAGCCTGGACACCAGGTCGATGGTGGCCTGGGTGTAGTCAGAGCCTTCCATATCGATGCGAACGAATGTGTTCGCCGCGACCGCGTGCTCTACCAGGCTGGCCGCCATGGCATAGGCCAATTCCGGATCCAGGTCCATGCCCATCTGGGTGAGCTTCACGCTCACGTTCGCGTCCAGCTGGCGCTGCGGGATGGCGTCGAGCAAACGATGATAGACTTCCGCCGCCTGCTGCGCTTCCTCGGGAGAGTGAACGTTCTCCCCTAAGCTGTCGAGCGAGGTCGAGATTCCCTGGCGGTTAACGGAGGCGGCTGCGTGCAACACCTGGTCGACAGTGGTGCCGGCCACGAAGCGGGACGACATACGGCCGCCGAGGGCGGAGTTTTCCGCAAATTGACGTAATGATGCATTCCGGGAAAGCGCGATTAATAGCGAGCGCAATATTGGCATGGGAACCGTTCATTCTCGCATAGGGCTGCAGGGCCGTTGCAGGTGGGAGAAAACCCTTTGGACATTTCCTGGCTCATACGTAGTGGAGTTGCAGGTAATCATGGTTAATCAATGTGCTAATCCCAAATGCGGCAAACCGCTGCATTACCTTCGCGAAGGACGAATCTTCGTTTTTGATCTGCCGGATCCAAATGTACCAGTGCCAGCGGCTGGGGGGCGTGCGCGGCGACTTCAGCACTTTTGGCTTTGTGGACCGTGTTCAGAAACGATGGTGATGGAGCAGACCAGCGATATGCAGATCCGAGTGGCGATCAAGGTACGCAAGGTGGGGGTGGGGCAAGCGCCCATTCTTCCCGACACACTCGCATCATGACTGGGCCCCGATGATCAACCTTTCACCACGGGCCACTCCGGAGTGAAAACAACCACGTTGCGATCATAAGCGCCGGCAAGGGCTTCCCACCGGATGTAGGCGATGTCTTCGAGCATCTTGAGTCCGTCCTTGAGGTAGCTGAGGCGCGAACGCTCGTCGTGGCCCCAGGTGACGGGAACCTCCTGCACTTTGTATCCGCGCTTCAACGCTATGAAAAGCAATTCCGGGTCAAAACCCCATCGCTCGATGCGCTGCAACTGGAAAATTGTTTGGGCTACCGGACGGCGGAAAGCCTTGAACCCGCATTGCGTGTCGGCATAGGGGAGGCCCATGATCAACCGTGTAATGGCGTTGAAGCATCGGCCAAACAACTGCCGGTAAAGGGGCTGTTTGTGAGTTTGGCGCTTGCGCTGGAGCCAGCGAGAGCCAATCGCGATGTCGGCACCCTGGCGCAGGGCGTCAAACAACAACTCGGCTTCTTCCATTGGCGCGGAAAGGTCGGCGTCGGTGAACATCACGATTTCCCCAACCGCATTCAGCACGCCCTGACGAACGCTGAATCCTTTGCCCCGGTTTTCCTCATTGTTCAGCAGGCGCACCTCAGGATTAAGCCGGGCACCCTCCTGCACGATGGCAACGGTGTTATCCGTGGACCCATCGTTGACGACCAGAACCTCGGCATGCCACGCACGTTCCCGGACCACACGCACAACTTCAGCAAGGGTTTTGCCGATCCGGGCGCTTTCGTTGTAGGCCGGTATAACGATACTGATAAAAGGGCGTTCCAAAGGCCGTTCCCAACCTCATTTCCGAGGTCATTTGATGGATGCTCGGTAAATTCTACGCTACTCTGCTGCACTCTGATGCATCTCTAGCTCACGATCGGAGCGCTGCTGAGTCTACGAGTCAAAGGCAAAGTTAACCTTTATTGGACGTCCACATGGGGGTGTTGGTTATCGGGTACCTCAGATCCACAGGGAAAGGCGTAGCCGGGATTGTTTCCGATGTACCATCAAATGGCTGCATCTACTATAGTTGACACGGGTTACCTTTATACTTTGGAGAAGGCCGGACCATGACCAAAGCAGACCTCGTTGAGGAAGTAACCCAGCTGGGCGACCTGACGCGCCGGGATGGGGAAATGATCGTGGATACGATTTTCGATTCCGTGATTCACGCGCTGCGTTCTGGTGACAAGATCGAAATCCGCGGTTTTGGCAGCTTTCGCATTCGACAACGCAAGCCCCGCACGGGAAGGAATCCGAAGACGGGGGCGAAGGTCGATGTACCCGCGAAGCGGGTGCCTTACTTTAAACCCAGCAAGGAACTGCGCGATCTGGTCAACCCCAAAGACCACGCACCCGAACCTGGAGAGGGTCATTCCGCGGCTTAAGCCTGCGCGACGCCGATTACGCTCATCATCCGGCCGGTAAATCCCCGTTCTATGCGGTGGGAGAAGAATCGATCCGTGTGGCAGCCGGTGCACTGACCGGTGAGGAAGATTGCTCCCTTTCGAAGCCCGGCTGCGAGCAGCTGGCGTTTGTTCGCCTCGGCCAGGTCGAGGTGCATGCCGGGACCGAGGTCACTGTGGCCGGGCGCTCGAGCGGTGAGGAACAGCATCGGGTATCTCTGCCGGACCGGGTCGGAGTCGTAGACCTCACGGAACAGTTCGGAAGCATAGGCGAACTGGGATTCGAATTGCTCCTGCACCTCTTCGCCGACCGAGTAACAGCATTGGCCGATGCCCGGGCCGATGGAGGCAATGAGGTCCTCGGGCCTGGAGCCGAACTCCAGGCGCATGCGGCCAACTCCGTTTTCCACAATGCGCGCCAAGGTACCGCGCCATCCGGCATGAAAAGCCGCGACCGCTCGCTTCTTCCGGTCCGCCACCAGAACGGGTATGCAGTCTGCCGTCTGGATGCCCAGCAGGACCCCGGGTTCATCGGTCATCAATCCATCGCCCTTGAGCACCGCGGGCATGCCGATTTCGCGAACGTCTTTTGCCGAAACTTTCCGGATCAAGGACGAGTGGATCTGGCGCAGCGTGACTAAACCCAGGATCGGTTTACCTTCGGAAGCCGCGGCGACAAAAAGCCCTCGATTGGCGGCCACGGTTTCGCGGTCGTCGGAATCGGTAAAACCAAGATTCAGGTCGAGCTTCCCGGGCCGGTAGGCGGTCGTCCCTCCGCCCGTGCGAGTACTGAACCCATGAATAAGCCAGCCGAGGTTCGGGCGGCTGCGTCCCTTCCAGGCGGGTACGCGGACGACTTCCAGTTGCGCGGTTTGCGAGGCAGCCATCCTCACTATCTTACGAAACTCTGCATTTTCAGGGGGAAGGCTAAAGCATTAGGCCCGCCTTCCGGCGGGCCCGCTCAAGAGGCTTCAGGGGAGGGCAATCAGGGAATTGCGAGAGGAGAGTCCGCCGGGGCGGAGCTTCGTTGGGGTAAACAAGTGCTGAGGTAGGTTGAAATTGAAGTAGCCTCTGTTGTTACCTACTATGAATCCATTTCCCGGGGCAAAGTTGTTCCGTTTTGACAAATTATTTTAGGGTAGCCGGCCTGAACATTCGCTCCACGGCTGAGGTCACCATGGTTCGCGGGAAGAAACGCTGGGCGAAGACCTGCACGCGGCCCCTGAAGTAAGGGATCACCGAGTGTTTGCCCTGGGCAAGCGCCTCCAGGCCTAGCCGCGCCACGGGTACAACCGCCTGTGGCTTTCGCCGGTCACCGTTCCGCACTCCGGAAACCTGGTTGAATTCCGATTCTGTAGGGCCTGGGCATAAGGCGCTTACGCGAACCCCATGACGCTTCATTTCTTCGGCCAAGGCTTCGGCCAACATGCGGTCGAAGGCCTTGGTCGCTCCATAGGTAGCGAGATACGGAACCGGCTGGTAAGAAGCAGTCGACGCCACAATCATGACCGCACCCTGGCGCCGCGCAACCATGGCGGGGAGGAATAACCGGGAGAGATGAACGACGGCCGCGCAATTCACTTGGACCATGTCCAGCTGCATCTCCATCCTGGAACGAAGAAACTCACCGTATTCCCCGAAGCCGGCGTTGTTGATCAACACGTCCACCTGCAGGCCGGCCCCCTCGGTCTCGTCGAAGATCTGCTGCGGCGCCTGGGGAAGGGTAAGGTCGGCGACAATCACCCTGGTCTGGACGGAATGCTTCGTGCTCAACCGCTGCGCCAGGAGGTCGAGGCGATCGCGGCGGCGAGCGGTCAGCACCAGGTTTACCCCGGCCTCGGCCAACTCTACCGCGATGGCCTCTCCAATGCCGGCGCTGGCCCCGGTAACCACTGCCCACTTGCCTTGCCAGGCCTTACGTAGAACGGATGAAGCCATCGCTTCCCTCCCCCGCCGGGGAGGCGGCGAACTCCTCACCGACCCACTCGGCAAACGCCTCCATGCGTTGTTCGCGGCCGAGGAAGTCTTCAATCAGCTGGGTGCCCGGTTTCGACCCGCCGGGCTCTAGAATCGCCTGCCGGTAGCGCATGGCGGTGGGTCCCTCCAGCAGATTCGACCGGTCGAACTGGCCGAAGAAGTCGAGAGCAATGACCTTATCGAACATGTAGGTGTAGTAGTTGGACGAGTAGCCCATCAGGTGGGTGAAGCTCGCATACATGCGATTGCCGTCAACCCACTCATAGGGCATCATGCGCTTGTAACCTTGCTCGAGCAGCGCATCCGGATCAAGGGTTTGCGGCGGCAGGTTGTGTACGTCGAGCGCGTAGCTGGTGTAGAAGAGCTGGGTGCGCACCCCGTCGGCTCTTCCGAAAGCGCTGGCACGATTCATCCGTTCTACAAGGGCCGGCGGGATCGGCTCACCCGTCTGGTAGTGGCGCGCGAACGACGCCAATAGCTGCGCGTCATGGAAGAACTCTTCCAGCATCTGTGACGGCACCTCGACAAAATCGCCTTCGGTGGCGATGCCGCTGATGCCGGCCCAGGCTTGCTGCCCCCCCAGGATGGCATGCATCAGGTGACCGAACTCATGGAAGAAAGTGACCACATCGCTGTATTGCATCAGGCCGGGGTCTTCGGAACCCTCTGCTTTACCGCCGGGAAAATTGCAGATCAGCGCAACCTCCGGCAGTTGGCGGCCGGCAATGCCCGGGATCAATGGAGCCGCGCTGAACCACTTGTCTTTACCTTCGCGGGGATGCATGTCCAGATAAAAGCGGCCAATCAACCGGCCCCGGTCGTGGACATCCCAGGCACTCACCTGGGGGTGCCAGACGGCCACCTCCCGATTGCGCTGGAAGGTGACATGAAAGAGGCGCGCCGCGGTATCGAGAATCCCCTGCTCCACCGCCGCGTACGGAAAGTAGGGACGGACGGACTGCGAATCGAAGTCGAAGGCCTGCCGCCGGTATTGCTCATACCAGTAGCCGCGGTCGCTGCTCTTGAGCTTCGTCAAGCCCGGCTGCCGCCCGCGTGCAAAGGACAGGACCATCTGGTATTCCTTCTCGGCGCCGGCGCGCGACGCCTGCTCCAGTTGGCCGATGAAGCTCTTCATTTTGGCCGCCGATCCCATCATCTGGTTGGCCGTCGCCAGATCAGCCCAGGATGCAAAGCCCAGGATCGAGGCTACCTCCTGCCGCACCGTAAGCAGATCGAGCAAGAGTTGCCGGTTGGCGGGATACGCGCGCGTGTTGTAAGCCAGGAACATGCGCAGGCGCAGATTCGCGTTGGTGGCAAAGGTCATCACCGGCTGCATGTCGGGGAAATCGGTAGTCAGCGTAATGACACCTTTTTCATCGGGTGGATGGTTGCGGATATAGTCCTGCGGCAGGCCCTCAAGCTCGGCGGGATCCCGCACTTCCACGCGATTCACATTCTCCTGGACATGCTTGGCAAAGGTGAGCGACAGCTCGGTTGCCTTATCGGAGAGCTCCCTCAGGTGGGCGCGGGTGGCATCGTCTTTATCGACGCCAGCCAGGCGGTAATTCAGCAGCGTCTGGTTCACATAGTGCGAGGTGCCCGGGTCGGCGGAACTCAGGTCCATGGCTACGAGAGCCCGATACACATCATGGTTGAGGGAGAGGGTTGTGGCTGCCTCGGCTACCACCTGGGTCAACTCCCGCGCCTTATCGCGCACCGCTTTATCGGGATACACGCTATCCAGCAGAGAGGCCAGCGAACCCGTGGCACTGAGGGTGGCCACAGCGTCGTCAAAGGGGCGAAGGGTGTTCTCCAGGGTCTTTTGACCTTGAACCGCCAGAAGGAGGCCGATAAGTTCGTGCTGCCTGGCCAGCCGACCCTGGACCCACTTTTCGAGCCCTGCGGCGTCGATAGTTCCATTCTGGTTCCATGGGTGCGTCGCCTTAGCTTCCGCTGCCGTTAAATCATTCAATGGGGACATGCTCCTAACCACTTATCAAGGTTACCCCAGCTACCGAATCGCATTCCAGGGCGGTCCAATACGGTTCTTGCATAGAGCGGGTATGGCCGGTAAGATTCCCAGATTGTCATCATGAATTCTGCTGCTCCAACTTTGTCGCAACAATACTTGCGCTCACGCATGGGCAAAGTATGTGTAGCAATCATTGGCTCCTCGCCCACTGAAATGGTGGAACGCGCCACCGAGGCGATGCGCGATAGCTCTTTTCTGGAATTCCGGCTCGATTACCTGGAGAAACCGCTCGCGGCGCTGCCCAAGCTGAAGCAGTTTTTTGCCGACAACAACGGAGTCACGGCGATCGCCACCTGCCGCCGCGCTGCCAACGGGGGGAAGTTTAATGGCACGATCGCCGCGGAATTAGAGGTCCTGCAGAAAGCCACCGCTTCTGGCTTTCACCTGTTGGATTTGGAGCTGCAGACGGCGGAGGCCATCAAAACATCTGAATTGGAAAAGCTGCGCGCCCGCGGCGTGGCCCTCATCGTATCCTGGCACGACTTCCAGACCACCAAGGATCTGGACGGCATCTTCGAGCGTATCCGTCCCTACGAGCCGGAGTTTATCAAGATTGTCGGCACTGCCAAGTCGCTCTCTGACAACGTGGTGATGATGCATTTTCTGCAACGCAGCGGGGACATGGCCAACTTGGTGGGGCTGTGCATGGGCGACCAGGGGATCATCAGCCGGGTATTGGCGATTCGCGCGGGCAGCGTATTCACCTTTGCCTCCGCCACCCGGGGAGAAGAGACTGCTCCGGGCCAGATCGATGCGCGCACACTGACCGATACGTATCGCATCGGCCAGATCGATACCGCGACGCGAATATATGGGGTGGTCGGCAATCCCATCAAGCACTCCCTCTCTCCCCTGATGTTGAACACCGCCTTCCACCGCGAGACCGTGAACGCGGTGTACCTGGCATTACAAACCAGCAAGCTGAGCGACTTGCTTACCGTGGTCCGTGAGCTGCCGCTCTCCGGCTTGAGTGTGACCATGCCGCTTAAGCAGGAAGTTCTGAAGCACCTGGAGAATATGGATCCGGTGTCCGCCAAGGTCGGCGCATGCAACACCATCGTTCGCACCCACGATGGGAAGCTCTACGGTTTCAATACCGATGTGGGGGGCATCGTGCATCCGTTGGAAAAGCGGCTTTCGCTTGCCGGCGCGAAAATACTGGTGCTTGGGGCCGGCGGTGCGGCACGGGCGGCGGTCTTCGGACTGGTTGATAAGAGAGCCGAGGTTTTCATCCTGAATCGTACTCCGCAGACAGCGCAAAAGCTGGCGCGCGAGGCCAAGGCAAAAACCATTCGCCGGGAGCAGGTGGCCAAGACCAATTTCGACGTGATCGTGAATGCTACCTCGGTTGGGATGCACGGGGTGAAGCCACAGCATATTCTGGAGCCGAAAGAGATCAACGCGCGCCTGGTTTTCGATTTGGTGTACAACCCGGTGGAGACACCGCTGCTGCGCATGGCTCGTCAAAAAGGAATACCCGTCGTGACTGGTGTAGAGATGTTCGTGCAACAAGGAGCGCGGCAATTCGAAATCTGGACCGGCAAGCGCGCTCCTGAAGAAGAGATGCTGCGGGTGGTGGTGCATGCTTTGCGGCAGCAGGCAGAAGCCACGGCCACGGATCACTAGGTGGACGAGAGCGCACAGTACTGGATCGATCGCCTGAGCCTGAGTCCTCATCCTGAGGGCGGCTATTACCGGGTCACCTACCAGTCTTCCCTCACGATTGTGCAGAATGCCTTACCAGCTCTCTATCAGGGGGATCGCTCTGCCTGTACGGCGATCTACTTTCTACTGGCGGGCTCGGAATTTTCTGCATTTCACCGCATCGCTTCGGACGAGTTGTGGCATTTCTATGCCGGCAGCGGATTGATCGTTTATGTAATCGATGCTGAGGGGAATTATTCCGAGTTGCAGTTAGGGAGTGCCTTCGAGGCTGGTGAAGTCTTTCAGGCGGTCGTAAAGGCGGGCTGCTGGTTCGCCTCCCGGCTGAAAGATCCTGCCGGCTTTGCCCTCGTAGGTTGCACCGTGGCGCCAGGTTTCGACTTCGCGGATTTCGAGTTGGCGAAGAGAGTGGAACTCGCCGCGGTTTATCCGAAGCACCGAAAACTCATCGAAGAGCTGACTCGCCAGTAGTTGCCGGAATGGGATGTGTGACCAGGGCTAAAGCCAGTACCTAACCACGCAATTTTCAAACTCGGTCCCGCAGGGACGGCTGAACCTGTGCCCCTTCGGTTCATCAACACAATCCGAAAGGTTGTGGCCAAACATCAGAGAGGTAATCCCGCACATTCCAGCTGTGTGTTTGAGGAAGGATGCGTAGCTAGCTCCAGAAACTTCGGTCCAGGGTGCGGTACTGAATCGCCTCGGCAAGGTGCCCCACCGTAATGGCCGGTTGGGCATCGAGGTCAGCGATGGTACGCGCGACCTTCAAGATTCGGTCGTGGGCTCGCGCGCTCAAGCCCTGCTGTTGCATGGCCCGCTCCAGCAGACGTTCCGCTTCTGATGACAACTCGCAATAGGTGCGGATCTGCCGGGTATGCATTTGCGCGTTGGTAAAGATCCGATCCGCGGCAAAACGAGTATGTTGGCGCTCGCGCGCCGCCAGGACACGCGCACGGATTTCCGCGGACCCCTCATTCGCAGCCGCGGATCGAAGTTCCCGATAGTGCACGGCAGGCACCTCAATGTGAATATCGATGCGGTCCAGCAATGGACCTGAAATTTTCGAGATGTACCGCTGCATCATGGGCGGCGTGCACTGACACTCGTGAGACTTGTCGTTGAAATAACCACAAGGGCAGGGATTCATGGCCGCCGCGAGCATGAAGCGCGCGGGAAAGCTGAGCGACATCGCAGCGCGGGAAATGGTGACCGTCCCATCCTCCAGAGGCTGACGCATCACCTCCAGCACGTTGCGGGGAAATTCAGGTAGCTCATCAAGAAACAACACGCCATTATGCGCCAGGGAAACTTCGCCAGGGCGCGGAACACTTCCACCGCCAATGAGCCCTGCGTCTGAGATGGAGTGATGAGGGGAGCGGAATGGCCGCTGCGTCACCAACCCTGCGTCCGCGTCAAGCACCCCGGCAACGGAATGGATCTTGGTTGTCTCCAGGGCTTCTTCCAGACGGAGCGGGGCAAGAATCGAAGGCAGCCGCTTGGCCAACATGGTCTTGCCCGATCCTGGGGGGCCAATCATCAGGATGTTGTGGCCGCCGGCAGCGGATACCTCCAAAGCGCGCTTGGCAGTCTGTTGCCCGCGAACATCTTTGAAGTCGAGCGCGAAACTATGCAGCTCATTGAGCAGATGACGCGAGTCCACGCGAAGCGGTTGGGCATGGATGCCACCATTGGCCGCTGCATTCAGCAATTCACGTACCTCGATTAGAGTTCGGACCGGGTAAACGTTCAGACCCTCCACCATCGCGGCCTCAGCGGCGTTACGCTCGGGGACGATGAGGTTGCCGATGCCGCGCGCACGCGCCGCCACGGCAATGGGCAGCACGCCGGGAACACCGCGCAATGTCCCATCCAGGCCCAGTTCACCCACCAAGAGGAATTGACCGAGGTCTTTCAGGTGCAGAGCACCATAAGCGCCGAGAATCGCGATCGCCATAGGCAGATCAAAACCCGATCCTTCCTTCTTCAGGTCGGCAGGAGCGAGATTGATCGTAATGTCTGTCGGGGGAAGATAGTATCCGGAATTCTTGATGGCAGAGCGGACCCGATCGCGGCTTTCCCGTACCGCAGCGTCGGGAAGCCCCACCGTGTGGAAACAGTCATCCTTCGTCTTGATCCCGGAGTAGTCGACTTCCACGTCGATGATGTGAGCATCGATGCCGTAGACTGCCGCACTGAGCGCCTTGAAGAGCATGAGGTGGCGCGAGTATACAGGGGCAGGGACGCGAGCGGCATTAAGCTCTACTCATAATTGCCTTTATCGTTCCACGGCCATGGCGACCGAATTGCCACCACCCAGACACAGGGCAGCGACCCCCCGATGAACGTCGCGACGCATCATCTCGTAAATCAACGCAACCAGAACGCGCGCGCCGCTGGCGCCGATGGGATGTCCGATCGCAACCGCTCCTCCATTCACATTTACCTTCGCCGGATCCATCCCCACTTCCTTCATCACGCCGAGGGCCTGCACAGAAAATGCCTCGTTCAACTCGTAGAGATCGGGATCGTCTGTTGACCAGCCCGCCTTTTGCAACACGCGCTGGATTCCCAAAACGGGAGCGAGCATCACCCACTTGGGATCGATGCCGCTGGTCGCTTGGGCGCGAATGTGGACCATGGGCGTAAGCCCGAGGGATGACGCTTTTGCCGCGGACATGACGACGAGTGCGGCGGCCCCGTCATTCACTCCGGGTGCGTTCCCGGCGGTAACCGTTCCGTCTTTCTTGAAAGCAGGCTTCAGAGCGCGCAGCGCTTCGATCGAGGCATCCTCCCTCACGGATTCGTCATGGTCGAAGATGGTGACTGCGTCGCCCTTCCTCTTCGCCGGCACTTCGATGGGGAGAACCTGTGATCGCAAATAGCATGCGCGCCAGGCCGCCGCTGCCTTGCGATGCGAGTTGAGCGCATATTGATCCTGTTCCTCGCGGGTGATGCCATGCTTCTCGGCAACATGCTCCCCGGTGATGCCCATGTGGTAGTCGTTGTAGATCTCCCACAGACCATCATGGATCATGGAATCGACGACCGTCGCATTGCCCATGCGGAAGCCGTTGCGCCCCTGGGGAAGAAGGTAGGGCGTATTGGTCATGGATTCCATACCGCCGGCGATGACAATCTCGGCGTTGCCCGTCTGGATGGCCTGCGCTGCCAGGCCCACCGCCTTTAGCCCGGAGCCGCAGACCTTGTTGATGGTCATCGCACTGACCGAGGGAGAGAGGCCGCCATAGATCGCGGCCTGGCGCGCCGGATTCTGTCCCAACCCAGCGGAGACGACATTGCCCATGATGCATTCGTCGACCTGATCGGGATGGAGCCGCGCGCGGTTAAGTGCTTCGCGAACCACCAGGGAACCCAGTTGCACAGCAGAAAAAGTCGACAACGCACCCTGAAACTTTCCAACCGGGGTGCGGACTCCGGCGACAATGACAACATCTTCCATAACGGACGGCCTCACTTTTTGGATGCCAAAACAACGGAACACAATAACATGACGACGATGGAACCGGCGCAGTCTCCCCGCGGGGGAACGTATGAGCAAGGCGGCCTGCTGGCGCCGTGGTGGCACACCACGCTGATGGTATTGGTGATCCTCTACCTTTCTGTGGCCGGCGTGAGGCAACTGCGCACCTTTGGCAATCAGCCACTGCACCTGGTGGCGAACTACTGTCTGACGATTGCGTATGAATGGTTCCTGGCCGGCCTGGTTCTGTGGGGACTGTACATGCGCAAGGTTCCGCTGCGGCAATTGCTAGGCGAACGCAGGCCGGGCGCCCGGGCATGGTTGGGCGATATTGCTTTCGCGCTCGGTTACTGGTCAGTTGCTCTCCTGGTGCTCGCGCTCCTCGGCAACGTGCTGGTGAAGATCTCGGGATCGCACATTGACCCGCAGAAGATCGGTGATGTGACCCAGAAGCTCGCGCCGGTCACACCAGTCGAGATGCTGCTGTTCCTGGTACTGAGCGTTTCCGCCGGGGTGTGCGAGGAACTGGTCTTCCGCGGTTACCTGCAGCAGCAGTTTGCGCGCATGGGACACAGGATTTGGGTTGGTGTCGTACTCTCGGCGCTGGTGTTCGGCGCGGCGCATGGCTACGAAGGAGTCGCGGGGATCATGCTCATCGCCGTGTATGGAGCGATGTTTGGTGTGCTCGCGCTGCTGCGGCGAGGATTGCGAACAGGAATGATCGCGCACGCCTGGCACGATTCGATCAGCGGTGTCGCGCTGGTGTTGTTGCGACATTACGGTGTCCATCTCGCGGGAAAGTGACCGCGAGCGAACGTTGATGGTTGGCTATAGCGATTCCGATCAGCGAATTGATTCTCACAAAATGCTATTTTTTTCTTGACACTATTTTTTGGGGATTCTATACATTCGTTAACTGCAAAGTATGTCTTGCAGGTTCGATGTCGACTCGACAAAGGGAGAATAGGAAAAATGGCAACCAAGAAAGCAGTAGCAAAGAAGCCAGCGAAGAAGGCAGCCAAGAAAACAGCAAAGAAGAAGTAAGCAGGCAACGTAACAGGCAACACACTCGGGGGACGCCAAAAGCGTCCCCCGAGGTGTTTTTGTTGAAAGCATTATCTTCAGTGTTCATGCGGTTCCCACGCACATCACACAGAGGCAGAAACTTCCTCGGCAGGAATGCGAGTTGCAGATCAAACGTGGAGCGAGGCGTTTATGAAGTCGATGTTCCGAACCATCCACCAGTCCGCCTCTCCCCTGATTCTGCCGCCCGCGGCTTGTGACGTCTCAGGCCGGGGTAGCCGGAAAACGGGATCCGCGCAAAGACGAGCGCGGGCGCTGGGGGAGCTTTCAGGGAAGAGCCACCCCCACCTCTTACCAAAGTGGTACTGGGCCATGCCACCTTTAGATGAGAGGACGAAACGATGACACGAAGACGGTGGATCGCCGACGAATGGGACGAACACACGGCTTCACTCAAGGGTGAGCAGGCAGCTCACCTGATTCGCGTGCTGCGCGCGCAAGCCGGCATGGAATGTGACATGGTAGCGGGGAATCGCGTCTGGCGCGCCGTGATCTCCGGCGTGAGCGGAGATGCTGTGCGCTTCACCCTGCTCTCCGAGGTGGAAGCGGATCCGGCACTTCCGGTAACGGTTCTGCTCTCCATCTTCAAGTTCGACCGCATGGAGTGGATCATCGAAAAAGCGACAGAGCTGGGAGCGGAGCGGTTCATTCCCATGATCGCGCGGCGCAGTGAAAAGCACCTGGCCCAGGCCGCAGCGGCACGCGTGGATCGTTGGCGGCGGGTAGCCCGTGAAGCGGCGAAGCAATCACGCCGATCAGATGTGCCGCTGGTAGAAGATGTGATTCCCCTGAAGGCGGCAGTGAATATCAGGCCGGCGTTTCCGGGGTTGAGTTTCTTGCTGGCGGAGCAGGAGCGGTCGCGAACTTTGTATGCCGCGATGCAGGCGGGGTTGCAGCAACCCACCATGGACAGTCCAGCGATACACTTCGCCGTCGGACCCGAAGGCGGGTGGACCGCGGAGGAAGAAGCGCTCTTCACGTCGGAAGGTTGGCAACCGGTGAGTCTGGGTCCGCGCATCCTGCGAGCAGAGACGGCAGGCATTACCGCCATGGCGGTGATCGCCGCGATGCTTATCTGAGTGGTGAGGGTTTCCCTGGGGATTGGTTGCAAGGATCCCAGGTCTCAAAAGCGAGACCTGGGATCCCTGCAACTGATCAATCGTGGGTAGCTGAGGGATCTGCAGTTTCGCAACGGCAGCGATTGCCGAGGTGAACCGGCAGCTAACTGAAGAGGTCCTTCATCTTGCCCAGCAGGCTGCGGGAGGTGGGCTTGTTTTCTATATGCATGGTCTCGCCGAGTTGACGGAGCAGATCGCGTTGCATCTTCGACAGCTTCTTCGGCGTCTGCACCACAACCTGCACGATCAAATCTCCACGGCCGTGCTCGTTGAGATGAGGAACACCCTTGCCACGGAGCCGGAACTCCTTGCCTGACTGCGTGCCCTCATGGATGCGCAGTGTGGTGTCGCCTTCGAGTGTCGGCACTTGAATCTCATCGCCTAATGCAACCTGGGGGAAGGAAACGAAAATGACACAATAAAGATCATTGCCATCGCGTTCGAAGAACTCGTGCGGTTTTACCGAGAGCACCACATAGAGATCTCCCTTAGGCCCACCCGCACGACCAGCGTCGCCCTCACCCTGGTAGCGAATGCGGGTTCCATCCTCCACGCCGGCCGGCACGCTGACACTGATGGTGTGGCGGCGATCGGTAAGCCCAGCGCCATTGCACTGCAGGCATGGATGGGTAATCACCTGGCCCGATCCATTGCAAATGGGGCAGGTGCGAGCGATGGAGAAGAAACCCTGCTGGTAACGAACCTGTCCGCGGCCAGCGCATTGTTGGCAGGTCTCGGGACCGCGACCGGCTGGCGCCCCGGTTCCTCTGCACTCAACACAAACTTCCGCGCGGCGGATCTGGATTTCTGTCTGCTTACCGAAAACGGCTTCTTCGAATTCGAGCGAGAAATCGTAGCGAATGTCCCGGCCGCGTTGCACCCGCCCGTTGCGACGGTTGCCGCCCATGTTGAACATTTCTCCGAAGAAGTCTCCGAAGATGTCTCCCACGTCAGCAGCGGCAAATCCCTCGAAGCCCGATCCACCAGCGCCGCTGACACCCGCGTGCCCGAAACGATCGTAGGCAGCGCGCTTTTGCGGATCGGATAGAACCTGGTAGGCTTCGCTCGCTTGCTTGAACTTCTCTTCCGCCTGCGGATTATCCGGATTGCGGTCGGGGTGAAACTGCATCGCCAGGCGCCGGTAGGCGGTCTTCAGCTCCTGATCGTTGCAGTCGCGCGAGACGCCGAGAAATTCGTAGTATTCGACTTTGGTCACTTTGGATGTTGGACTCATGCTTCTTTCTGTTGCGGATTGTTTACCACACGGACCAGGGCGGGACGAAGCAGGCGGTCGCGAATACGGTATCCGCGGCGAACTTCATCGAGCACTTGGTGGTCGGGAAGGTCGGTGCGATCGACACTCTCGAGCGCCTCGTGGACCCGGGGATCAAAGCGTGCCCCCACCGACTCCACAGGCTGCACATTAAGCGAGCGCAGCACCTCTTCCATTTGTTTAACGACAAGTTCGAGGCCACTGCGCAGTTGCTCCAGTGAGCCGGAAGAACTCAGGGCGAGATGGAAATTATCCAGGACCGGCAAAAATTGCTCGACGGCGCCGGAGACCGCGAAATCGCGGAAGTCCGCCCGTTCGCGGGCGTCGCGTTTACGGGCATTCTCAAACTCGGCCTGCAGGCGAGCCAGCCGCTCTACGGCTTGGTCGCGCTCTTGCTTCAGGCGATCGACTTCGCTCTGCAGATGAGCTGTAGCCTCTGCAATGCTGGGACCGTTTGCTTCCCTGCTTTCGAGTTCCTCGACACCTTCGGCGGCAATATCGACGGGTTGCGTTTCATTGGTTGGGTTGACTTTGCGTGACATAGTGATTGGGTGAAAGCCTTTCGCTTAACTCTGATGCTGGATCGTCAACAACGATGCAGATTGGCCGTACGCTATCGCGAGGCTCTACACCTATAGGAGAATTTTCTACTGAGTAGGTAGTATGCGATCAGAAAGCTGAGCGATAAACGACACAGCATTGATCGTTTCCTGGTACGGGATGCGTGTGGAACCAATCACCGCAACCGTGCCCAGACTCTGCGTGCCTAATCGTGCCGGGGCACCGATCAGGACCAGATTTCGCATTTCCGGAATCGTTTCCTCCAAACCAACGACTACGCGCACTGCCTGCTGGCGGGCATCCACATACGCGTCCAACAATTCGATCAACCGCTGCTTGGTTTCGAGCGCGCTCAGCAGTCCGCGCAACCGTTCCGCGTCCGCCTGCCCGGCGACCAGGTTGGCAACGCCAACAATAAATATCGACTGCACCGCGGTGTCCTGTTCCAAAGCACCTTTGCGGCACAGTTCGTCGATCGAACGCATTAGCTGGTCATACTCACTGCGTTCCTGCTCCAGGCGGCGGGCAAGGTCCACGCGGATGCGCTCGATCGACCAGCCACGATAATTCTGGTTCAGAAACGCCGCTGCGGTCTCCAACTCAACCAGGGAAAGATCGCGGTCCAGAGTCAGTACGCGATCCAGAACCAATCCGGATTTGGCCACCACGACAGCCAGCACACGGCCTGCGGAGATGCGCGAAAAATGAATATGGTCCAACCAGTACGTCTCCGACTGTGCAGCCATGGCTACGCCGACCCCACTGGAAATCAATGCCAGCACGTGCGACGTGCGTTCGAGAAACTGTTGCCGGCTGCTTACCCCGGCAAAGCTGTCCTCAATCTGATCTCTGCGCTCCTGGGTCAGTGCGATGGGCGCCAGCCGGTTGCCACCGTTCAACTGTTCGACATAGAGGCGAAAAGCGCTCGCCGTGGGACAACGGCCAGCCGAGGTGTGGGGCTGTTCCAGCAACCCTGCGTCCCCCAGCGACGCCATGACGTTACGAATCGTCGCGGCGCTCATTCCATCCTTATTGTCGAGCTGGCGAGCCACGGCTTGCGAGGCAACCGGCTCCCCGGTCGCGATATAAAGTTCGATGATCGCGTTAAGGACCAGCCGGTCGCGCGGGCTGATCCGAAGGTCGGGAGACATGGTCCACCTGCCCTAAGGCGCTCATTCCACACTGGTTTAAATCTCAATCAGCGCAGAGTTTCCTTGACTGATTCTAGAAGCTTGAGTGTGGTACTGTCAACATGGCGCGGGCCTGGGTGATCTTCCCCTAAGTGATCTCGAGGATGTTCTCGTCCTTCGCCGACTGCGCCAGGGCGCGCTCGGCCACTTTGCGCGCGACCTCGAAGAATTGCCGGGCATGTGTATTGCCCTCACCTGCCAGCACAATGGGTAGTCCGTTGTCGCCACCGTGGCGAATCTCCGGATCCAATTCCACCGATCCCAGGAAAGCCAGGTTGGCCTGCTTGGCCAGACGCTCCGCGCCACCCCGGGAAAAGATGTCGATGACCTCATGACAGTGGGGACAGGTGAACTGACTCATGTTCTCCACCAGGCCCAGGACTTCGACATTGACCTGATGGAACATTTCCAATGCTTTGCGGGCATCCTGCAGGGAAACATCGGACGGCGTAGAGATGATGACCGCGCCGGTGAGCGGCACCGTCTGCACCAGGGAGATGACGACGTCCCCGGTGCCTGGGGGCAGATCGACCAGCAGGAAATCAAGTTCGCCCCACTGCACCTGTTGCAGAAACTGGCGGATGATCTGGTGCAGCATCGGTCCGCGCATCACCAGCGGCTTGTCGCCTGGAGAGATGAATCCAACGGAAATCAATTTGACGCCGTGGGAGACCAAAGGCTCGATCTGATTGTTCTCGAGTACCCGCGGTTGTTGGCCGATGCCCATCATGAGCGGAACATTCGGACCATAGATGTCGGCGTCGATAAGACCGACGCGGAAACCCATCTTGACCAGGGCCACGGCGAGGTTCACAGCGAGTGTGGTCTTGCCCACTCCGCCCTTACCCGAGCCCACGGCTATGATGTTCGCGACACCCGGCAGAGTCTGCGGTCCTGGCGGTGTTTGCATATGTCCCATGTCAATCCCCTTTAGGAGCGAGCTGCGCGTTTACCTTGCGCTCGCGCTCTCGTTGGCTTTGTTCGCGACGCCGTCCAGCGTCCTGGTAGCGGCGTTTATCTTCTTCTGTTTCGGGCTCCAATGGTGGAACCCGCACGCGCCGGCCCTGAGGATCGACGGCAACGAAAGTAAGATACGCCGATGCGACGTGGCGCAAAGCGCCGTCGATGGTATGTTCCACCCACACCTTGACGCCCACTTCCATGGACGTACGAAAGGCGCGATTGAGAGTGGATTTCAAAATCAGCAAATCTCCTACATGCACCGGCGCGATGAAGTCGATGTGATCCATGGAAGCAGTGACCACATGCGCGCGGGCGTGGCGGTAGGCGGCGATCGCCCCCACCAGGTCGATATGGTGCATGAGGCGGCCGCCCAGGAGATTGCCCAGAGTATTGGCGTCGTTGGGCAAGACCAGCTCCGTCATTTCAGACCGCGAGTCCGCCACCTTGCGCGGCGGAAGCACAGGTTCCGTTGATTCCATAGAATGCAAGTGTCGACAATTGCGTCCACGAATGCAAATCAATTGCAGGGACGCGAGGCTGGCAAGCAAAGCTTACAGTAAAGGAAGTTATGGACAAAATTGCGATGCTTACACAAATCCTGGAGCAAAACCCTGCAGACGCTTTTGCCCGCTATGGGTTAGCCATGGAGCATGCCAACCAGGGCCAAACCGAACCTGCGCTGGCAGAATTCGACCGGCTACTCACCACTCATCCTGATTACACCGCAGGCTATTTCATGGCGGCCCAAACGCTGGTAAAAGCCGGCCGCACGGATCAGGCCAAAGCGCGGCTGGAACAAGGCATTGCCAGCGCGCGACGGACCGGCAACCATCACGCACTGAGCGAGATGGAGGCGCTCCTTACAGATTTGGACTGATTGCCGATGCCATCAAAACCAGCCGATTGACAACGGGCCGCGGCGCCGCAAAGACGAGCATAATAGCTACAGAATGAAGATCCCGTTGTTCCCGCTGGAGGTAGTGCTGTTTCCCGAAGCAGCGCTCCCGCTCCACATTTTCGAAGATCGTTATAAGGAGATGGTGAGCGTCTGCCTGGCGGAGAAGATGGGCTTCGGTGTGGTTTGTGCGCAGCGCGAAGGGTTGGCCGTGGTGGGCTGCACGGCTGAAATTGTACGGATTCTAGAGCAATACCCCGACGGACGGCTGGACATCCTTTGCCAGGGAGCCAATCGATTCGAAATTGAGAACCTGGACAACTCCCGCAACTATTTGCAAGCGGAAGTTGATTTCTTCGCTGACGACGGTGCACTTGCCACGCGGCCGATGCGCGAGCAGTGCGCTGCACTTCATTTTGAAGTAGTGGAGTTGACGGGTGGGGAAAAAACCCCCCGGGCGTTCGATCTGGATGAACCGGTTGCCTTTCGGCTGGCGTGGGCGTCACCCACCGATCTTTCTTTCCGGATTGAGTTATTAGCCATGCGATCAGACGCGGAACGCACGGAGCGGTTGATTGCTTTCTACTCCGCAATGCTGCCCAAGCTCCGCCGGGGCGCACAGGCCAGCAGCACCGCCAGCCGCAATGGACACGTGATGTAGCAGGTGCGGCCTGATGGTGTAAGGTGATCCATAGGGGCCGGCAGAAATCTCAGCGCAGCAATTTCGCTCCAAGGAGCATACCTATGTCTTCTCCTCTTCCGCAGACTCTGGGCGAGCTACAAAACAGCAAAGAGTTCTACGAAGCGCGCCTCAAAAAGCGCAGCGTAAAAGACGAACTGCGGGAAAATTTGATTGCCCGGCTCAAGACCAAGCAGACGATCTTCCCCGGTATCGTCGGGTATGAAGATACGGTAGTGCCGCAGATTGTGAACGCGGTGCTCTCTAAGCAAAACTTCATCCTGCTAGGACTGCGCGGCCAGGCGAAGAGCCGTATTCTGCGCGGACTGACCGAGTTGCTCGACGAGCAAATGCCCTACATCGCCGGTTGCGAGATCCGAGACAATCCCTACCATCCGCTGTGCAAACGCTGCCGCGATCTCGTTGCGGAAAAAGGCGCGGCCACACCCATCGCCTATCTCCCGCGGCGGGACCGCTATGTGGAGAAACTGGCCACGCCGGACGTGACCGTGGCGGATCTGGTCGGTGATCTTGATCCCATCAAAGCGGCGCGCTCGGGCCAGGACTTGTCCAGTGAGCTGACCATGCACTACGGGCTGCTACCCCGAGCCAACCGCGGAATCTTCGCCATCAACGAGCTGCCTGACCTCGCGGGCAAGATCCAGGTGGCGCTGTTCAACATCATGCAGGAAGGCGATGTGCAGATTAAGGGGTATCCCGTGCGCCTGGAGCTGGACATTGTTCTTGCGTTCAGCGCGAATCCGGAGGACTACACGGCACGCGGCAAGATCGTGACCCCGCTCAAAGACCGGATCGGATCCGAGATTCGCACGCACTACCCCGAGAGCATTGAAGAAGGCATGGCGATCACCGCTCAGGAAGCCTGGAGCGAGCGTGGCTCAACCAAGATCAACATTCCGCAATATCTTCGGGAGGTAATCGAACAAGTAGCCTTCTCTGCGCGCGAAGACAAGAAAGTAGATAAGCGCAGCGGCGTCAGCCAGCGGCTGCCCATCTCCACCATGGAGCTGGTGGTTTCGAACGCAGAGCGGCGAGCCCTGATGCACGGGGAAAAGCTGGTGGTGCCGCGGGTGAGCGATCTATACGCGGCGATGCCGGGCATCACGGGAAAACTTGAACTCGAATACGAAGGAGAAATGCGCGGCGCCGATGTGGTGGTGCGCGAGTTGATCCGCGCTGCGATCGGCAAGATCTTCGACAAATATTTCTCCGGCACCAATACGCAGCAGATCGAGCAGTGGTTCAACCTGGGCGGCACGGTGCGCATCGACGACGACCAGCCATCGCAGGCCATCCTCGAGGAACTGAAGCAAATTCAGGGGCTCTTTGCCCAACTGGCTCCGGTCTCGGTGAAAGCCTCCGACGCGCCGGAGATCGCCGTCGCTGCGGCGGAGTTCCTGCTGGAAGGCATGTACGCCCACAAGCGGCTGAGCCGCAGTGAAGAGCGAGGATTCACCGCCCAGGAAAAGGCTACGCGAAAGCAGGAGCGGGCAGAGGAACGGGATTACGACGAATTCCAGGAGCAGCGCCGAAGCCGACGTGGATTTAACTAGATGAAACGAATCCGCTATACAAAATACACCGGCGACCCAGCCTCAGAGATGAGCATGGAAGACCTGCTCAAGGCTCTGTCGGAGTATTTGCTCGATTCCGGTTTTCAGGACCCGTGGTCGCGGTTCGCCGAGCTCAATGGCGAACACACCATGGAGAACCTGCGCGAGGCGTTGCGCCAGGCCCTGGAAGCAGGAGAGCTTTTCGACGGCGACATGCAGCAGCGTATCCAGGAGATGGCGGATAGCGGCGAGCTCGACGAGTTGCTGGACAAGATTATCGAGCGCATGGAGCAAGAGAATTATATTTCCACGCAGGGACGCCAGGACCCAAATCAGCAATCGACCGGTGGCCGGGCCGGCATGGCTGAGGGGCAGGTGCGCTTCGAGGTGACCGACAAGAGCCTGGATTTTCTGGGCTTCAAAACACTGCGCGATCTACTTGGATCGCTGGGCAAGTCGAGTTTCGGACGCCACGATACCAGACATTTTGCTACCGGCATTGAAGCCAGCGGTGCATCGAAGGCGTATGAATTCGGCGATGTGCTGAATCTGGACACCACTGCGACGCTCAGCGCAGCCATTGCGCGCGAGGGCATCACCCTGCCGCTGAATCTCGAGTACTCCGATCTTCAGGTGCACCAGTGCGAGTATCAAAGCTCCTGCGCCACGGTGGTGATGCTGGATTGCTCTCACTCCATGATTCTTTACGGGGAGGACCGCTTCACGCCGGCCAAGAAAGTGGCCATGGCGCTTTCTCATCTGATTCGCACCCAGTACCCCGGCGACTCGCTTTCGCTGGTGCTCTTTCACGACTCGGCCGAAGAAGTGCCCATTTCGCAGATAGCCCGGGTGAAGGTGGGACCGCACTACACCAACACCCGCGAAGGCTTGCGCGTGGCCCAGCGGATTCTCGAGCGCCAGCGCAAAGACATGAAGCAGATTGTTATGATCACGGACGGCAAACCTTCTGCCCTAACGCTGCCGGACGGGCGCATTTACAAGAATGCGTTTGGGCTGGATCCGCTGGTGGTGAGTGAGACGCTGGAGGAAGTAGCCCGCTGTAAACGATCGAACATCATGATTAACACCTTCATGCTGGCCTCAGATCTGGGCCTGGTTCAGTTCGTGCAGAAGATGACCAAGATGTGCCGCGGCAAGGCGTATTTCACAACCCCGGATACGCTGGGTGAATACCTGCTCATGGACTACATGTCCCGCAAGATGAAGACCATCCACTAGGTAAGTCCGGGAATCAGGACACCCTTGCCTTAGGGCATCCTTGTATTTAGGCGGAGGATCCCCTCGGCCTTTAGGCCCTGAGGTATTCTTGGCCCCTCAGGCGTTCGCCGTGGAACACGAATGAAGCGCCTCGGACGAAAAACCCGCGAATAGAGCCGCGTGAAAATGAGTCCCGCAGGGACGGCTGAAAATGCGCCGCCACGTGACCCTGGACAATTTTCAGTCGTCCCTTCGGGACTTGTCGTGTCTCGAAAGCTCTCCCCAGGACTGCCTCCTGGGCTAAGGTCAGCCGTCCCTACGGGACTAAATACGTAAATCTCTGGTTCTCACGCACGCCCTTTAGCCCGGACCTACCGTTCTTCGAATCACTTACCCATATAAATAAAACGCAGGATAAACAGCGCAGCCAACACCAACAGCATCCAGTCCTTCCGGGTGATCTGTCCGCGTAACAGCCGCAGGATCGCGAACGAGGTAATCCCAAACGTCAGGCCGTTGGCAATCGAGAACGTCAACGGAATCGTTATTAGCGTAAGAAACGCCGGCACTGCCACCATCGGGTCTGCCCATTCAATCTCTGTGACCGCAGAGATCATCAACCCCCCGACCAGGATCAGCGCGGGAGCCGTTGCGGCAATCGGAATGGTGGCCACTAACGGCGCTACAAACAATGCCATCAGGAATAACAATCCGGTCACAATCGAAGCAACTCCCGTCCGTCCGCCCACCGCAACGCCCGCCGCACTCTCGATATAACTCACCACGGTGCTTGTTCCGGCCATGGAGCCGGCGAGCGTCGCCGTAGCGTCTGCAAACAAAATGCGATTCAAGCGCGGAATCCGGCCATCCGGTTCCACGAGGCCGGCCTTCTTGGTAACCGCTACCAGGGTGCCCACGTTATCGAACAAGTCGACAAATAGAAAAACGAAGACGACCTCCAACACGCCATCGCCGAAGTTTCCGCTCAGGTGCAAAGCTCCCCGGATGTTGAGTTGGAACGCGGTAGCCGTCAGGTCTGCCAGGCGGTAGTGAACCGGATGCCACTTGACGATACCCAACGCAAACCCCACCGCGGTCGTTCCGAGAATCCCCAGGAGCATCGCGGTACGAACGCGCCATGCCTGCAGCACGGCGATCGCGAGCAGGCAGACACAAGCCAGAGCGGTCTGCGGCGCACGTATATTGCCCATGCCTACAAGTGTCGCTGCGTTAGGCACAATAATGCCCGCATCCCGTAAGCCAACAAAGGCTACAAAGAGTCCGACTCCCGCCGCCACGGCAGCAAACAACTCCCGGGGGATGGCGTTCACGATGAGCTGGCGAATCCCAGCCGCTGTTAACAACAAAAACACGCAGCCGGAGAGGAAGACGCATCCCAGCGCAGTCTGCCAGGGAATCCCCATTCCCTTGACGACGGTAAACGCAAAGTATGCGTTGAGGCCCATGCCCGGCGCCAGGGCAATCGGATAATTGGCGATGATGCCCATCAGGATGCAGCCGATGGCTGCCGACAGGCAGGTAGCAGCGGCCACCGCCGGAATGGGCATACCCGCTTCGCTCAAGATATCCGGGTTTACAAAGACGATGTACGCCATGGTGAGGAACGTCGTCGCACCGGCAAGAATCTCCGTGCGCAAAGTCGATCCGCGCTCCTGGACGTGGAACATTCGCTCCAGGTAACTCAACCTTCCCGTGCTGTGCCCTGGCACTGTCGTGCTCATGGTTTCTCCTTTAGCTGAGAGCCCGGTATGTGATCCTGGTAGCGGTCCCAATTCGTAACTATATTTGAGACGACAACATTGCCCACCCGATATGCGGCTTCGAGAGCCGGGAGATAAGCACTATAGCGATGTCCGGCGCTCGCGGCGATGCTCTGGGCGGCTGTCAATCCAGTTGGCGGCTGATCGAAGTTGCTGACCGTGCGCAGCACCATCACGCGGTTTAGATCGACTCGGCCAGCGCGCTGCAGAAACGTGAGCGACTGCAAAACCCCCGTGTCCTCCATGGCGGAAGTAACAAAATTGCCCTTGCCGTCGGTGTGATAGTTCACCCAGTCGTTTGCCCACTGGTCAAGCAGCTTGCCGTGCCAGAAGGTGGACGCGGACAGCGTATCGCCTTTGAGAACAAATGGCGGACGATGCGCATTGGCTCCTTCGAAATGCGCCCGCGCCTCCTGTAAGGCGGCTGAATCGTCGAGTGCCACCGTCCTGGTTTGCTGATAAGCCCACTCCCTCAATCCTGGGATTCAGGTGAAACATGGCGAAGTTTTCGTCGTCACGCGGCTTTTCGTAGGGCACTGTCTTGTTCAGCGGAACGTAGCCCGTGGTCCACTGCGGCGGAATTTCCCGGGCATCGATCTCGTACGCTAGATCTCCGTCCACCACCCACTCAGCCCAGACAGCGGAGCCCAACGACGCATCCTGTGGGTCAGCCCCGGCAATGCCGGCGACCAACCAATACGCTTTGCTTAGGTCAAAGCGCGGATCGAGGCCAAGCGCCATGATGGATGCCGCGGCCCTGGCCGTTCCGACGCCGGCCAGCACGCCCAGGACGCCCCGATCGTTCATGCGCAGATTGTGGTAACCCTGGGGAAATGGAAAGACATGGTCGAGGTGTTCGCGTTCGACCCAATACTGGTACTCGCCCGGCGTGTCGCCCTGGTCGGCTCCAGGCTCGAACAGGGAGATCACCACAACTTTGACCGGGATTGGCGGTGGTGCGGCCGCACGAACACCGGCCGCAGAGAACATCAGGAAAAGAAACGCCAGCAGTCGAGTGCTCATACGGGAGCATAGACGGAAGATCGGCCGGGAACCAACAGAAAAAGCGTGGATGGGTGGCGGTAAGAAAAAACGATTTCCACGAAAGAGAGTGCCGCGACTTCCTAATACACAATCTTCGACTGGTGTTCCTGCCAGGCGCGAAAATTCTCGATCGCCAACTCCGGCAGCAGCCGCACCATGGGCAACTTGCGTTGGCCGGGCGGCACGCTAAGTTCCTCATAGATAAAGTGGTCGTCGAATCCCACCTCAGCCGCATCGTGACAGGTGTTGCCGTAAACCACCTTGTCCAGCCGCACCCAATAAATCGCGCCCAGGCACATGGGACAAGGTTCGCAACTGGTGTAGAGCACACAACCCGGCAACTGAAACGTGCCCATCGCCTTACAGGCCTCGCGAATGGCATTCACCTCAGCGTGCGCCGTAGGATCATTGTCGGCGGTCACGCGGTTAACCCCGGTCGAGACAACGTCGCCATTCCTGACCACCACTGCCCCAAAAGGTCCGCCAACCCCACTCAGCACGTTCTCCGTGGCCAGCCGGATGGCTAGTTGCATGAAATCATTCTCGGTCTTCATGTTCATTTTCGCTTGCACTCTCCCGAGGGGTGCCCGAATATCCGAAGTATGACACAGGCTTTTGTCTCCAGCCGGGTGGTCACTCCTGAGGGCGTGCGGCCGGCCGCGGTCGTGGTCGAGCAGGGGCGGATCCAGTCAGTGCGCGACCCCGGGGACATCCCGCGCGAGGCGCTCCACCACGTCATTCGGCGACCTGGTGCTCTTACCCGGGTTGGTGGATTCGCATGTACACATCAACGAACCAGGCAGAACGGAATGGGAGGGCTTCGCTACCGCGACTCGCGCCGCAGCCGCCGGCGGCTATACGACGCTGGTGGACATGCCCCTGAATTGTCTTCCGGAAACCACGACCGTAGCTGCGCTCGAAGCCAAGCGAGGCGCCGCTGGCGGGCAATGCCGGGTCGACTGGGCGCCGTGGGGCGGATTGACTGGCTTGAACGGCGGACACCTGGCGGCGCTGGCAGAGGCCGGAGTAGCCGGCTTCAAGTGTTTCCTCATCAATCCCGGCATCGACGGCTTCGCCATGATCGAGAAGCACGAACTCGAGGCCGCTTTACCCGCATTGGCCCGCACCGGCTTGCCCCTGCTGGTGCATGCGGAGCTGGCAGAGCATCTCTCCCCAGGCAACGACACGGATGACTGGACGCAGTACGCAACCTATCTCCGCTCGCGGCCAGACGAGGCGGAATTGGCAGCTATCCGCATGCTGATCGAGCCTTTGCCGCACGTATTCGTTTCCCTTGCACATTGTTCATTTGTCCACCGCGCTGGCACTGCCAGACTTGCCGACGCCCGCAGCGGAAGGACTGCCCATCACGGTAGAAACCTGTCCTCACTACCTGCACTTCTTCGCCGAAGGGATTCCCGCCGGCGGCACACTTTACAAGTGCGCCCCGCCCATACGATCGCGAGAAAATCGCGAAGCTCTGTGGCAGGGGCTCCGCGACGGAGTCATCGACCTGATCGCTACCGATCACTCGCCGTGCCCTCCATCGATGAAGCAAGGAGATTTCCGCCAGGCCTGGGGAGGCATTGCCAGCCTTAGCGTCGCTATCTCCGTAGTCTGGACAGACATGCGCGCGCGCAGTTTGCCGCTCGAACGACTGGCCCGCTGGATGTCCGCGCAGCCCGCCAAGACTTGCCGGCCTGCACGACCGCAAAGGCGCCATCGCCGCAGGCTACGACGCCGACCTGGTGGTCTTCGATCCCGACGCCGACATTCACTTTGCGCGCCGAAGACCTGCAGTATCGTCACCTGGTGTCTCCTTATCTCGGAGAAACGCTTGCGCGGCAAGGTACAAGCTACCTTCGTACGAGGGGCTGCGGTTTACGACCATGGGTCGTTTCCCGGGATCACCCATGGGGAAGGAACAAATTAGAATCAAAGTCTGTTGCTGAGAGGAGGGCTCACCTTTTGCAAACGCGCGTCGTGGGTGTCTCTGTTCCCCGCAAGGAGGGCCCTGCCAAATTAACCGGGCAGGCCCGCTACATTGACGATCTCTCCCTGCCGGGCATGATCTTTGGCGCCACGGTGCGCAGCACGATTGCCCGCGGGGCGATGGAAGAGATCCGATTCAGTGAAGGCATTCCCTGGCACGAGTTCACGATTGTTACCGCTAAAGATATTCCCGGACGCAATATCGTCGCGCTCATCATGGATGACCAACCCTGCCTCGCCGACGGCATGGTCAATCATCCGGAGGAGCCGATCCTGCTCCTGGCGCACCCCGACCGCCACGCCCTGGCAGCCGCGGTAGCTGCCGTCAAGATCACCTATAGGCCCGCGCCCTCGATCCACAGCATCGAGGAAAGTGAGCGCCGCGAAATCATCATCTGGGGCAAAGACAATATCTTCAAAAGCTACCGAATGGAAAAAGGTGATGTAGACCAGGCGTGGAAAGACGCAGCCTGGATTGTGGAAGGCGAATACACCACAGGCGCCCAGGAACAGCTTTATATCGAACCCAACGGAGTCATCGCACAGGCCGGCAGCACCGGGGGTCTCACCATCTGGGGCTCGATGCAATGTCCGTTTTATGTACACAAAGCGTTGGTAGCGCTCACCGGGCTACCTGCGGAGAACATTCGTGTCATCCAGGCGGAGACGGGAGGCGCGTTTGGCGGCAAGGAAGAATATCCATCCATGCTCGCCGCGCATGCTTCCCTGCTGGCCTTGAAGTCGGGGCGCCCGGTGAAGATCATCTACGACCGCATGGAAGACATGGCGGCCACGACCAAGCGTCATCCCTCGCGCACCCGTCATCGCACAGCCATCAGCGCCGATGGAAAACTTCTCGCCGCCGAGATCGACTTCGCCACTGATGGCGGGGCTTACGCCACCTTATCCTCGACTGTACTTTCGCGCGGCACCATCCATGCCGGCGGCCCCTATTACTGGCCGAACATCCGGGTGAACGCGAAAGCGTACGCCACCAATACCCCGCCGCATGGCGCCTTCCGCGGGTTCGGCGCACCGCAGAGCCTGTTCGCATTGGAACGGCACATGGACCACATCGCGAAGACGATTGGCGTGGCTCCCGACGAGTTCCGCCGCCGCAATCTGTTGCACCAGGGGATGACGACCGCGACCAACCAGGTGATCAACGAGCCCATTGTGATGGACCAGATGCTCGAACGCGCGCTCGAACTCACCGGTTACCACGCCAAGGTAAAGCAGTTCGCGGAACACAACCTGACCAGCACCAAGAAGAAAGGCATCGGCATCGGCGCTTTTCTGCACGGCGCCGGTTTTACCGGGTCAGGGGAACGCTATCTCAACGCCCTGGCAGGCGTGGAAGCAACCGCAGCCGGCGGAATCCGCGTGCTGGTATCGAGCACGGAATTCGGCCAGGGAACAAACACGATCCTTTGCCAGATTGCTGCAGAAACGCTGGGGCTCGAATACGACGACGTCAGCATGGCGCCCGTCGATACCAGCATCAGCCCCAACAGCGGCCCCACGGTGGCCTCGCGCACGGCGATGATCATCGGCAGGATCGTCCAGACTGCCGCATTGAAAATGCGCCAGACCTTGCTCGATAGCGGACTGCTCGAAGCTTCCGGCGGCCGCGAGCAGTTCCTTGCCGCCTGCCAGGCGTACCGCAAGCAATTCGGCGAACTGCGGTCGTTCAGCCGCTACGAGGCTGCGCCCAATATTTTCTGGAATGATGAGCTGTACAGCGGCGAAGCCTATGGCGCGTATGCGTGGGCAGTCTATATGGCGGAAGTCACGGTCGATACCGTCACTTACAGCGTCACCATCGACGACTTTGTTGCCTTGCAGGAAATTGGCAAGGTGATTCATCCCGTGCTCGCCGCCGGGCAGATCGAGGGCGGCGTCGCCCAGGCGATCGGCTATGCGCTCTACGAGAAAGTCTTGTGGAAGGACGGGCGCATGATCAACAACCAGATGACCAACTACATCATGCCCACCGCGGAAGACATTCCGCCGATCCGCGTCTACTTCGAAGAGGTGCCCTACCAGTACGGGGCGTTCGGGGCCAAAGGAATCGGCGAGCTCCCCATGGACGGTCCCGCGCCGGCCATCATCAACGCGGTGGTGCAGGCCACGGGTATTGAGTTCAATTCCATTCCGCTGTTGCCCGAAGATATCTTCCGGGCCATGACCGCGGAACCGGAGCGCCCAGCAGAACCGCTCGAGACGGCGCTGGCCGCGAAGGGAAGCCAATGAGTAAGCGTGACGTTTCGTTAACCGTCAATGGCGAGACCCACACCGTGTCGGTCTATGCCATGGAGCGCCTGCTCGACGTTCTGCGCACCAAGGTTGGCCTCACGGGAACCAAGGAAGGGTGCGGCGAGGGAGAGTGCGGATCCTGTTCTGTGCTGATGAACGGCGAGCTGGTGAACAGCTGCCTGGTGCCGGTACTGCAGGCAGAGGGAGCTACGATTTGCACCATCGAAGGCGTTGCCGGGGAGAACGGTCTGCACCCGGTACAGCAGGCATTTCTTAAATGTGGAGGGGCGCAGTGCGGCATCTGCACCCCAGGCATGGTACTGGCCACCGTTCACTTGCTGAGCCACAATCCCAACCCGACCCTGGAACAGATTCGCGAGGGGTTGGGCGGAAACCTGTGCCGCTGTACCGGCTACACACGCATCTTCGACGCAGTAGCAGAAGCGGCAGGTACTTCGAGATGAGATCCCATCCGTCAGAGTACGAGTTGGTAGCGCCCGGCAAACTATCCGCGGTACTCGATACTGCTCGGGAAAGAACCGGGAGTGTGGACGCCGATTGCGGGCGGCACTGAATTGATGGTTCAGTACGGAGCGGGGCGTCTACCGGCGCGCAAGCTGGTGAGCCTTTGGGGACTGCCGGAGTTGCGGCGTATCGAAAGCAGCGCGCAGGAAGTGCTGATCGGCGCTGGATGCACTTATACCGACCTGCGAAAGAATTCTCTAGTCGGACGAGAATTTCCCTTGCTCGCGCAAGCCGCCTCCTGGACTGGCAGCATTGCCAACCAGAACCGCGGAACCCTCGGCGGCAACATCGTGAATGCATCGCCCGCCGCCGATTCCCTGCCCGCTTTGATGGTGTACGAGGCGGAACTGGTATTGGCTTCCGCACGCGGGACCAGGCGCGTCCCGTATGTCGATTTCCACACCGGCTACAAGCAAACCCAACTAGCCGCCGACGAGATTGTCCACTCCATTGCGCTGCAACCGCGATACTCCGCTTATCACGGGTATTCACGTAAGGTCGGCACCCGCAATGCGCAAGCCATCGCCAAGCTCTGCCTGGCTGGCCTGGCTAAAACCTCCGGCAACAGAATAGAAGATGTGCGCCTGGCGATCGGCAGTATGGCGGTCACTCCAGTGCGGCTGCGGCAAACAGAAGAAACCTTGCTCAGCCAGCCTTACGGTGGCGCACTGATACGCGAAGCGCGACAAGCGATGGAATCAGAAGTTGCCCCCATTGATGACATCCGTTCCAGCGCCCTCTACCGGCTCCATGTTGCCGGCAATTTACTGCAGGAGTTCCTCGAGGGATTGTTCGCTTGAACCAGATCCTCGCGCGTTGGAATGTAAAGCCGCCGGATGAAGCAGCCAGCGAGATTCTCTCCTGTTGCGGCTCTCGTGCCTGGGCGGTTTGTTTGGCCGGCGAGCGGCCATTTGCGGACGAGCAAGCTCTATTTGCCGCCGCGGACGAATGCTGGCAGAGTTTGCCCGAGGCGGACTGGCTGGAGGCCTTTCGCAGCCATCCTCGCATTGGCGAAAAGCACGCGGAGAAGAAGACCACCGCTGTTTCGGCCGCATGGTCTACATCGGAGCAGAGCCAGATGATCCAGGCGGACGATGCTATCCTGCATCGAATGCGCGAGGGTCATCGCCAGTACGAAGAACGCTTTGGACGGATCTTTATCGTCTGCGCCAGCGGCAAGCAGCCGGCGGAGATGTTGAACATCCTCGAACGCCGCCTGGGCAACGACCCAGCACAGGAGTTGCAGGAGTCCGCTGTGCAGCAGCAACAGATCATGCAGCTCAGGTTGCGCAAGTGGTTGGCACAAACGGAGGCTGCGTGAGCCGGCTCTCCACCCATGTACTCGACACCGCGCTCGGATTACCGGCGGCGGGCATGATGGTTCTTCTCGAATATGCCGACGGATCGGGCGAATGGCAAACCATCGCCGCGGCCGACACCGATAGCGATGGCCGGTGCACTAACCTTATGCCACCGGACAGCCCACCGGCTCTGCCGCCGGGGCAGTACCGGCTGCGATTCGAAACCGGGCCCTACCACCAGGCACAATCGGTGAAGGGTCTCTACCCAATGGTTGAGATCACGGTAACCGTGCGCCCCGGCGATACCCATTTGCACGTCCCGTTGCTCTTGAGCCCAAATGGCTATACCACCTACAGAGGGAGCTAGCCGGTGATAACTCTGGCAGAGAATTCGTACGGTAAATCGAGTGTGCGCGTGATGAAGCTGAAGCGTGACCGCCCGCTGCACACAGTTTGGGAATGGAAGGTTGAGGTTTTGCTCGCCGGCGACTTCAAGACTTGCTTTACCGATGGCGACAACAGCGCCATCCTCCCCACCGATACCATGAAGAATACGATCTATTCGCGTGCCCGCGAGAGCAAGGCCGAGTGCGTGGAAGACTTCGCCCTGGAACTATGCGAGTACTTTCTTTCGCGCAATCCCCAGGTTGGGCACGCCGCAATCAACATTGCCGGCACGTCCTGGGAGCATGCTTTGGTTCAAGGCAAGCCGCATCCTTCGACCTTCGTAAGAGGCTCGAGCGAATCCCAAACCACGGCGGTTACGTGTGCCCAGGGTGGTAAGCCCTCGGTTGCGTCGGGTCTCAAGGACCTGGTGGTGCTGAAGACAGCCAACTCCGGATTTGAGGGCTATCTCCGCGATTCATTGACGACTCTGCCTGAAACCCCGGATCGCCTGCTGGGCACCTCCATGCGGGCGCAATGGAAATACAAATCCGCGGCGCTCCCCTTCGAATCACTGCGCAATAAACTGCGCAACGCGCTGATCGAAGCTTTTGCGGAGCACGACAGCAAATCGGTGCAACACACGCTCTATGCCATGGCCCAGGCGGCGCTGGAAGCAGCCCCGGAAATTCTGGACGTGGAGTTGGCCATGCCGAACAAGCATTGCCTTTTGGTGGACTTGTCCCGCTTCGGGCAGACCAATCCCAACGAAATCTTTGTACCCACCGATGAGCCCTACGGCAACATCGTGGCTCGGATATCAAGGGAAAACTAACCTTGAACTCTCCTCGTCTCAACAAATCTTGGGTGCCCCATATCTCGCTCGTTTTTCGCGAGATGTGGGATACCACGAAACCCCAGGCGGCGTTTTGACACAATCGAAAAGCACCAGGGACAGAGCGGGGGTATCCCCAGCTGTGTTCGTCGGGACAGAGTGCAATGCAATCTGAAAAGATCATCGCTCGCTGCCGCCAGCTCGGCCAATTTACAGAAGAACCGGGAAAGATTAAACGCACCTTCCTCTCCCCAGCCATGCGCGATTGCATGCGTGAAGTCCAGGGATGGATGGAAGCGGCAGGCATGCAGGTGAAAACAGATGCAGCCGGCAATCTCCGAGGCCGCTATGCCGGTGCATCGAATACCTCTCTCATCATCGGCTCACACCTGGACACAGTCCCCAATGGCGGAGCTTTCGACGGTATGCTGGGCGTGATGCTGGGCCTGGCCCTGGTCGAGTCCCTTGACGGAGAAAGGCTTCCGTTCTCCATCGAAGTGGTCGCATTCTCTGAGGAAGAGGGCGTGCGGTTTCATCTTCCCTTCATTGGCAGCCGCGCCCTGGTCGGGCGCGTCGACTCTGACTTCCTGGCGACCACGGATGAAGACGGCATCTCCATTGCCCGGGCAATCACCACCTTCGGGCTCGACCCCCTCAAGATAAACGACTGCCGGGTTGGCGAAGATACGGCCGGTTTTCTGGAGTTCCACATCGAGCAGGGAATTCTCTTGGAGAGCGAGGACAGATCCCTGGGCGTAGTCCACGCTATCGTCGGGCAAACCCGCGCGGAGCTGTCCTTCATCGGTCACGCGCGCCATGCCGGCGCCACACCGATGCGGCTGCGCAACGACGCCCTGGCGGGTGCGGCGGAGTGGGTCGTCGCCGTGGAGCGTCTGGCGCTCGAAACCCCAGGCCTGGTAGCGACGGTCGGCGAGTTGCACGCCTATCCCGGGGCCGGAAACGTGATAGCCGGGCAGTCGCGCGCCAGCCTCGATGTGCGCCATGAAGACGATGCCATTCGCCGCAACGCTGTCGATACCCTGCTTGGACAGGCGGAGTCGATTGCCCAGCGGCGGGGCCTGATCGTCTCCGGTCGAATGCTGATGGACCAACCCGCAGTCCCCATGGATAAGGGCTTATGCGCCCTGGCTGCAGAGGCAATGCGCGAGAGCGGGATCGAGCCACTCTCCATGGTCAGTGGCGCCGGGCATGACGCCATGATCATGGCCGAACGCATTCCCACTACAATGATTTTTCTACGCAGCCCCGGAGGCGTCAGCCATCATCCCGAGGAGTCGGTTCGTCCCCAGGATGTGCAAAACGCGCTGGCCGCCGGAAATGCCTTTTTACGTCTCATGACGAAAGTAGTCAGTAAGGAACAGAGTGTATAACCTCGGACACACCCGCAGCGACCGCCAACCCACCCACCTGTTGCAAACGCCGGATACGTTTGTGGGCATGCCTCTTCCCGGCTTCGATTCTGTAACCATCATTGTGCATGCGGCGCCCGCCATTGGAGCCGCCTTTACCCAATACACCGCGGAGTTCGAACCCGGCGGCTCGCTCGGATCAGCGCAAGGGCAACGTTTTCTCTATGTGCTGGAAGGCAGCGTTGCGGTCGCACTCGGCGGCCAGACAAGGCAACTCGGCCCGGGCGAATTCGCCCACGTGCCGGCCAACCAGCAGCATTCCGTGAAGTCGTCAGCCAAGGCACGCGTTGCCGTGATCGAGAAGCCGGCGGTCACGCTGCGGGACGATGCCCCCGCGGCCGCGATTTTCGGCAACGAACACGAGGTTGCCTCACAACCGCTGGGCGGTGACGAAGCGCTTCAGGTAAAGCAACTGTTGCCCACCGTGCCCGGCCTGGATTATGCCGTAAACACCATGCGTTATGAGCCCGGAGCTACTCTGGCCCTGGTCGAGATTCACGTGATGGAGCACGGCCTGCTTATGCTCGAGGGCGGCGGCATCTATCGTCTGGGAAACCACTGGTATCCGGTGCAGGCGGGAGATTTTATCTGGATGGCGCCCTACTGCCCGCAGTGGTTCGGCGCCCTGGGCAAAACCGCGGCTAAATACCTGATCTACAAAGACTGGAACCGTCACCCGCTTTCCGGAAGGTAATTCTATGCAAATCAATTGTGACCGGCTCATGGGCGACCTGGAGACCCTGGCCTCGATCTCCGATGACACGCCTCCCGGTATTTCTCGCCTGGTCTTCGCTGATGCGGATCAGCGGTCACGCGTATGGCTCAAGTCACGCTGCAGCGAAGCCGGGCTGGCCGTGCGCGAAGACGCCGTGGGCAATATGTTCGCCCGCTGGGTGGGAGCGCGGCCGGAGCTCGCGGCTATCGGCACCGGGTCGCATATCGACGCCATCCCGCACTCCGGCAAATTCGACGGCACGGTCGGCGTGCTGGGTGGACTAGAGGCCATTCGCGCCTTGCAGCAGAGCGGCTTTCAGCCACAGCGATCGATCGAGCTGTTGCTCTTTACTTCGGAGGAACCAACGCGTTTCGGCCTCGGCTGCCTGGGCAGCCGTATGTTGAGCGGCGGTCTGAACAGCGACGCAGACACGCGTCTGAAAGATGCAGAGGGCAACACCCTGGCGCAACTGCGCAATGCAGCCGGCTTCCAGGGTTCGCTTGACCAGGTGCGCCTGGCGGAGGGCTACTATGCCGCCTTCGTCGAGTTGCATATCGAGCAGGGTCCATTGCTGGAGAAGGACAACCTACCCCTGGGCATCGTTACCAGCATCGCCGCGCCCGCTGCGCTGCGCATCCTGATAGACGGTGAGGGCGGCCATGCCGGCGGCGTGCTGATGCCCGACCGCAAAGATGCTTTTTGTGGCGCCGCGGAGATCGTGCTCGCGGTAGAAAAACGAGCGCTCGCCACCGGCTCCATCGACACCTGCGGCACAGTAGGCAAGTGCCAGATTTACCCCGGCGCGGTGAACAGCATTCCCAGCCGCGTGGAGATGGATGTGGATCTTCGCGACACCGATGAGCAACGCAGGAACCGCGTGCTCCGCGAGATCGAGCAGGCCTGCACCGAAGTGGCGGCCCGGCGAAAGCTGCAGATACGAGTGACCCCCATCAATGCTGACGCCCCGGCCACCTGCTCGCCCCGCGTCATCAACGCGTTGGTTGAGTCTGCTGAAGAAAACGGACTGCCCTACAAGAAAATGGTCAGCCGTGCCTATCACGACTCTTTATTCATGTCTCGCATCGCCCCGGTCGGGATGGTTTTCATCCCGTGCCGCGGTGGAGTTAGTCATCGGCCGGACGAGTATTCGGCGCCGCAGGAAATCGAAC
>CAVWNL010000008.1:0-883877 GCA_963756485.1 uncultured Acidobacteriaceae bacterium
ACTGATTGTGGGATTCCGGCTTTACTGACCCGGCATCCAGGACTAAACTATTCTGTACAGGCAGCAAACGGAGAAAAAACAGATGTCAAGCGTCGCCGAACCGGTAACAAACCTCAATCCCGTATCTATGCCCCTGACCCTGTCGCCGCAGGCGGTCGCGAAGGTACACGAGATCATGGCCACCCAGGATCCTTTGCCTGCAGGTCTGCGCATCGGCGTGGTCGGTGGCGGTTGCTCCGGATTCCAATACTCGATGTCGTTCGAGAACCAGGCAGGCATGATGGATAAGGTGTTCAAGTTCGACGATCTAAAGGTCTTTGTCGACGCCACTTCCCTCATGTATCTGAACGGCTGCGTGGTTGATTACGTGGAGACCCTCGAGGCTGCGGGGTTCAAGTTCGATAATCCGGCGGTGAAGAGCACCTGCGGATGCGGCTCCTCTTTCAACGTCTAATCACTTCGCTCAGTTGTTCCCAAAGGGCTCCGCAAAAAAGCGGAGCCCTTTTTGCGTTTCAACACAATATTTCTGCTTCCCTTCCGTCTTCACACTAGAACGAAGATGTCGACCTTGGACCAGTTGATCGCGGAGCAAGACCAGTCGATCGCGCAGGCGATGGAGCGCGATGGCGGACGTCTGCGTAATTACATCCGCAAGCATGTCGTCGACAGGGAAACTGCGGAAGACATCCTGCAGGAAGTATTCGTGGAGTTAGTGGAGGCTTACCGGTTGCTCAAGCCGATCGAACAGGTCAGCGGCTGGTTATTTCGCGTGGCAAAAAACCGGATCATCGATCGCTTTCGCGGCCGCAAGCTTGAATCGCTCAGCCAGGCCAGGTATGGCGAGGATGATGAGGTGGCTGTCTCGCTTGAAGATTTGTTGCCCTCGCCGGATAGCGGTCCGGAGGCACTCTATGCGCGCAGCCTGCTGCTGGACGAGATTGACGAAGCCCTGGAGGAGATGCCTCCGGAGCAGCGGTCTGTATTCATTGCCCATGAGTGGGAAGGCCATAGCTTCAAGGAATTGGCCGCGGAAACCGGAGTGAGCGTGAACACGTTGTTGTCGCGCAAGCACTACGCCGTGCAGCATCTGCGGCGCAGGCTGCAGTCGATTTATCAGGAATTTGTTACGAAATGAGGCAAAGCATGAGAAAGAGATGGTTTTACAAGATACCTGGAATTCTCCTTATTGTAATCGCAGCGGTTGCAGTATTCGGTGTCGCTGTTCAACACCTGTGGAACTGGCTTGTTCCTGCGATTATCGGCTGGCATGCGATCAGCTTCTGGCAGGCGGTCGGCATCCTGCTGTTAAGCAAGATTCTCTTCGGCGGTTTTCGTGGCCGGGGTGGCATGCACTGGCGCCACCGCATGGGAGAACGATGGGAAAAGATGACGCCCGAAGAACGGGAGAAATTTACCCGCGCCATGCGAGGCCGCTGTGGCTATCGCGACTTTCAACCGGAAGAACAGAAGGCCTGAGGGATGTAATGGACTTCGACGCCCCCGCGATCGCTATGCAAATCGTTGCTGAGTTGGAGACTGAAAACGCCCGGTTGCAGAAGCTGGTGGCCGAGCTGCTGGCGAGGAACCAGCAGCTTCGGCAGGCCCTGGAGTCAGCCATTCGGACCGGATCTGTTGTCGCCAACGCGAGATAGTTGCTATTCTGGGACTCCTTTGAGAACCCGACATCCCGCTCTCTTCGCTCTGACTTTGATCGCGGCTGCGTCCCTGGCGCAGTCGCCGGCGGTACCCCAGGAAAAGCTGCCGCTTTGGGCATATCCTGGTCACTTCGCGTCAGCCCCATCTTCTGCCGCTGCCCGCGCGGAAGTAGAGCATTTACCCGGCAGCAAGGCTACGTACACCAAGGGTGAGATCAGTGACCTGTTTGTCGTGCCGGATTGGTATCCCGATATCCATCCGCCGATGCCGGAAATCGTCTCCCACGGCCGCAAGCCGGATGTTTTTGCCTGTGGTCACTGCCACCTGCCCAATGGGCAGGGACGTCCGGAGAACGCCAGTGTGACCGGCCTGCCCGCCGAATACATCGTGCAGCAGATGGCCGACTTCAAGAGCGGATTGCGTAAGGGGTCTGACCCGGACATGCTCTCTGTCACCAACATGGTGAAGCTGGCCAAATCGGTCAGCGACGAGGATGTAAAAGCCGCCGCTGCGTATTTCTCGTCTTTCAAGCTGAAGCCGTGGATACGGGTAGTGGAAGTGGATGAGGTGCCAAAGACGAAGCCTGCGGGCGGCATGATGGTGGTGGAGGAGGGCGCTGGAAAAGAGCCCATCGGAGATCGTGTGATTGAAGTCTCTGAGAACCTGGAGCACACGGAGCTGCGGGATCCCACCTCAGGGTTTATCGCCTATGTGCCCAAGGGGAGCCTGGCGAAAGGAAAGGACCTGGTCACGACCGGCGGCAACGGAAAGACGATGGCCTGCACCATGTGTCACGGCCCAAACCTGAAGGGGACGGGTAGTATTCCCTCGATTGCCGGTCGTTCCCCGAGCCAGATGGCGCGGCAGATCATTGACTTCCAAAATGGATCCCGGAATGGCTCCATGGCTCCGATGATGAAAGGCGTTGTCTCCAAGCTGACCGCAGAAGACATCGTGGCCATCACCGGCTACCTGGCCTCGCAAGAGCCGTGAGGGATCCGCAGTTTCCGCGGACGTTTCGTGGAAATGTTTTTCTCAACCAGCGACTACCCGCCAAAACCCTGCTACAGCTTAGCTGGGAACTCCGCCGGTCCGGTCGGCCGCTTCTTCCGGCCGAAGAACTCCAGTGCGGACTTCACGATTACGTAAAGCACGGGAATGAAAATCAGATTCAAGACCGTGGAAACCAACATCCCGCCGACCACGGTCGTGCCGACGGACCGGCGTCCGATGGCGCCCGCACCGGTGGCGAAATAAAGGGGCAGCACGCCGAGGATGAAGGCAAACGATGTCATCAAAATAGGCCGGAGTCGCAGCTCAGCCGCTTCGATCGCGGCTTCGAAAACGGACTTGCCCTGGGCGCGAATCTGCTCGGCGAATTCCACGATCAAAATAGAGTTCTTCGCGGAAAGACCAATCAGCATCACCAACCCGATTTGGCAATACACATCATTCGACAATCCGCGCAGCGTCACAAGTCCCAGGGCCCCCAACACCGCCGTAGGCACAGCCAGCAGGATGATGAACGGGAGCGCAAAACTCTCATACTGGGCGGAGAGCGTTAAGTAAACCACCAAAATTCCCAGCCCGAAGATGAGTACAGCCTTACCGCCGGCCTCGATTTCCTCAAGAGATAATCCGGTCCAGGAATACGCCATTCCCTGGATCATGTTCTTCTTCGCCAAGGCTTCCATGTTGGCCAAACCTTCGCCTGTGCTGTAACCCGGCGCAGCAGACCCATCGATTTCGGCCGAGCGAAACAGATTGTAATGGCTAATGACCTGGGGTCCGGATGCTTGCGCGATGGTCACGAGGTTGTCGAGCGTGATCATTTGCCCGGTGTCCGAACGCACATAGAACTTGCGTAGATCACCGGGTGTCATGCGTGCCGATTGTCTCGCTTGCACATAAACGCGATAGGACCGGTTGTTGTAGTTGAAATCGTTGACATAGGCCGAGCCCATGTAGACGTTCAACGCCGAGTTGATCTGGCTGATCGGGACACTCATCGCTTTCGCCTTTACGCGATCGATCGTGATCAGCAACTGCGGATCGCTTGCCGTGTAACTGGTGTAGAGGCCGACAAGTTTACCTTCCTGACGGCTCGCACCAATGATCTGGTGGGCCACCCGGTCCAGATCCTGCAAGGTATTGCGCCCCAGATCCTGCAGCTCAAAAGAGAATCCACCGAAGTTGCCCAGACCCTGAATGGCCGGCGGCTCAAAGATAGCCACCAGCCCCCCCGGGACACCGAAGAGTTTGGGGGCCAGATAGGCATAGATCTCCGCGGCCGAATGGCCAGCGCCTTTTTTCTTGCGCAAATCGACCGACTTGAGGGGAACGAAGATCAGACCATAATTCGAGGAACTGCCACCGCTGAGACTGAACCCCATGACGGCAAAGGTCCCATAGACGTCATCGTCCTTACGGATGATGTCCACCGCTTTTTGCGCAACGTCCGATGTGTAGGTGAGCGAGGCTCCGGGTGGAGTCTGCACAATGCAGATCAAATAATTCTGGTCTTCCGTTGGCAGGAAGGCCGTGGGTGTGTGCTGGTAAAGATAGACCGTACCGTAAAGGCCCAGGACAAAGAGGATAAGCACCACATACCGCAGCCGCAACACCTGGCGAATTGCTTTGCCATAGAAAACCGTGGAAGCGACAATACCGCGATCGATTAACCCCAGCAGACCGCGTTTATGCTTCTCGCCGCGCAGGAAGATCGCGGCCAGTGCGGGGGACAAGGTCAGAGCATTAAACGCCGAGATGGCAATCGAAAAGGCAATTGTCAGCGAGAACTGTTTGTACAGAATGCCGGTGGTGCCGGGAAAGAAAGAAACCGGCACGAATACGGAAATAAGCACCAGCGAAGTAGCAATGACCGCACTGGTGACTTCGGCCATCGCGACCGAGGTAGCCGAGTGCGGATCGGAATGGTCCTCGTTAATATGGCGCTGCACGTTTTCGATGACCACGATGGCGTCATCCACCACCAGGCCGGTGGCTAGCGTGATGCCGAACATGGTTAGCGAATTGATCGAAAAACCGAATATCTTGATGAACGCAAATGTTCCGACCAGGGATACAGGGATGGTGATCGCGGGGATGATCGTTGCGCGCCAGTCGAGCAGGAAGAGAAAGATCACGACGATGACGATGATGATGGCTTCGCCCAGCGTCCCGACCACTTCACGGATGGAATCTCCGATAACCGTGGTGGTGTCGAAAGGAATCTCGTACTTCATCCCTGGAGGAAACGACTTGGCCAGGTCATCCAAGGCCGCCTTGGCTGCCCGGTCTACTGCAAGCGCATTGGCGTTGCTTAGCTGCTGCACGCCGACACCGATGGCGTTCTGTCCGTTGTAGTTCAAGTCGGTGGAGTAGGTCTCCGCGCCCAACTCCGCGTATCCCACATCCTTCAGCTGAACGATGCCGCCGGGGCTATTTTTAACAATGATCTGGTTGAACTCTGACGGTTCCGAGAGCCTTCCAATCACGCGCACCGGGATCTGGTAGGTCTGCTTCTCATCGGAAGGCGGCTGACCTACCTGGCCGGCCGGGATCTCGACGTTCTGCTCTGCCAGGGCGCTGGTCACGTCCGCGCTGGTCAATCCACGCGCCGCCAGCCGTGCGGGATCGAGCCAGAGCCGCATGGCATAACGGCGCTCGCCGAAGATCACCACATCGCCGACACCGGGGATGCGCTTGAGCGCGTCCTTCACATACACGTCGATGTAGTTACTGATAAACAGGTCGGAATAGCGGCTGTCGGGTGAATAAAACGCAGCCGCGAATACGAAATTGCTGTTTGCCTTGGTGATCGTGATGCCGGTGTTGTTTACCGCCTGGGGCAAGCGGCCAGTAGCGGCAGAAACGCGATTCTGTACGTCGACCGCGGCAATGTCGAGGCTGTAGCCCGTTTGAAAGGTGGTGGTGATAGCGCTGGTTCCGTCATTGGAACTGGTGGAAGAGATGTAGCGCATCCCCTGGACACCATTGATCTGCTGTTCCAGGGGAATGGTGACAGCCGACTCCACGGTCTGCGCGTTTGCGCCCACGTAGTTGCTGGTCACCGTAACCTGTGGCGGGGCCAATGTCGGATACAAGGAGATAGGCAGCGTCGGGATGCAGACGGCTCCGGCGAGAATGAGCAGCAGGGCGCAAACTGTTGCGAACACCGGCCGGCGGATAAAAAAATCAACCACGAGAACGCTCCCTTTGATTTACGCCGCCGGGTTGCCGGCTAAATCTTTCCCTGCGCGGCGCAGCGGCCTATGAAGCTCAGAGGCTGTTACTTGATGTCTAGCCCAACGGTTGCACTGGGGCGCCATCGATCAGGAACTGCGTGCCCGACACAATGACCTTCTCCCCATTTTGAAGGCCGCCCAAAACTGCGTAATTGTTGCCCACCGTGTCGCCGACTGTGATGGGCCGCTGCTTGGCAACATACTTACCACCCTGGCCTGTGGCTACGTAGACGAAGGTCTGTCCGCCCAGCCGGACAACAGCCAGCACAGGCACCACCGGGATGGACGATGTTGTCCACACCACCCGTGCCTTGATCTGTTGAAGGTTCCGCAGTTTGCCCAGGTCCGCTTTGACCGGAGCCTTGGCGAGGATTCCCTGCAGCCCGTTGTCCACCTGGGGTGAAACAAAGTCGATCGCGGTGTGTTCCAGCACATTCTCCTGGTTGTCGAGAATGATCACCGGCAGGCCCTTGCGAATCTGGGTCACGCGCTCCGTTGGTATATAGATGTAGGCTTCAAGATCGCGATTTTCGTCGACTGTGGTGAGTAGGGTGGTGGCAGATACGTAATCGCCCAAGTGCGGGGGGACGTCGCCGACGATGCCGTCAAAGGGCGCTGCGATGTGGTAATAGCCGAGCTGCTTTCTCTGGCTCTGCGTGGCTGCGACGGCAGACTCGTAGTCGGCCTGGGAGTTCTTATACGCCTGTTCTGCTTGATCGAAAGCATCGCGGCTGGTAACGCCCTGGTCGAACAGGTCGCGCTGACGCTTCACTTCAATCTGGTTGTACTGATACACGGCCAGCTTTTGTTGTTCCGTGGCCTTGGATGAAGCAACAGTCGCCTCCTGCTTGGCTGGGTCGATCTCCATCAGTAGCTGGCCGGCGCGCACCCGGTCTCCTGAATGGACATAGATCCGTACCAGGTTGCCGTCGACCTGAGGATTAATGGTGGCCGAGCGCCTGGACTTGATGGTCGAAACGTACTCGTCGTATTGCGGAACGGGAGCTGCCGCGATGGTCTGTGTTTGCACCGGCAGCGCTTGTGGAGCGGCTTGCGGCGGCGCTGACTTGGCGCAGGCTGCGAGCCCCAGCAAGGCGACGGAAAGACAGGGTGCGATCCAAACGGGTGGCCTTCTCAAAGTGAAATCCTCAAACGCGAAGAATGCTGCAGAGGCGTTTGCGCTTCTTTTATCTGCAGTTTGACCAACATCTTTAGGTCCGGCTCGGCGGGAGCAGGAAGGTTTTATTCAAATAGTGACACTTGGATGTGACTACCAGGGAGGTTGCTTCACAAATTTTAATGCGTTGGCACGAAGGCTGCGCTCATTGCATGACCAAAACGATCTTACCCGTATGGCGTCCAGACTCCATGAGCCGATGGGCACCGGCTGCCTGTTCCAGCCGAAATGCAGAGTCCACGATCGGGCGAATCTGTCCATTAGCGAACAGTGGCCATACTTCCCTCTCCACCGACCGCGCCAACGCAGACTTTTCCTGCGACCGGGCGTGACCGCAGCGTGGAACCCGTGACCATGAGGCGCTTGGTCATCATCGCGCGCAAATCCAGCGAAACCTGGCTGCCGTGGGACGTAGCAATATGCACCAGCCGGCCCCCGCTGGCGAGCAAGCCGATATGCGTGGGGAAGTAGTCGCCGCCGATCATGTCGAGGATGACATCGATGCCGCGGGGCTGGGCCCACTCGGCCAGCGCTGTGGCCCAGTCGCCGCGGTAGTTGACGGCGATTTCAGCTCCGAGGCTGAGGCAAAACGTGCATTTGTCATCAGACCCGGCGGTGGTGCAGACGTGGGCGCCAAATGCCCGGGCCATCTGGATGGCCGTCGTGCCAATTCCACTGGATCCACCCTGCACCAGAAACCGGTCGCCGGGGAACAGCCGGCGCGGCTCGAATACATTGGCCCATACGGTGATGACTGCCTCTGGGACGGCAGCCGCGTCCTGAATTGAGACACCGCTGGGAACACTCATGCACTGACCTTCGAGTACAGCGCAAAATTCTGCATAGCCGCCACCGCCGAGCAGCGCGCAGACGGCGTCGCCTACCTGCCAGCGTGAGCTGGTTCCGGGGCCAAGCCCGGCAACATGTCCCGATACTTCCATTCCCAGGATCGGAGAAGCCCCAGGCGGAGGGGGATAGTGCCCCTGACGCTGCAGCAGATCGGCGCGGTTGACCCCAGCCGCCACGCTCCGGATCAGGACCTCTCCGGTACCTGGTTTGGGGACCGGCACGGTCATAATCCGAAGAACCTCAGGTCCGCCCGGGGTCGTGATGTCGATGGCGCGCATGGACTCGGGCAGCGCAGTCACGGCGTTTCTGCCTCGTTGGCCGGGGATAGCGTGCGCAACCGGAAGGGGTTGAAGTCCGTGCGGGTATCGAAGGCATCTACGCCTTCCCGGCGTTTCAGCCAGGCGACCCCCGCGTAGGTGAGGGGGGTAGCCAGCGTCTCGTAGGCCACTTTGATCAGGTAGGAGGAGAGGGTCAGCCGGATCAGGGTAGGCCGGGAGACCGTCCCGGCAAAGGAGATGAACATGACCAGAAAGGTATCGAAGGCCTGGCCGACGATGGTGGAGCCGATGGTGCGGGTCCAGAGCCAGCGTCCGCCGGTGAGCAACTTGAGCTTGGCCAACGTGAAGGAATTCGCAAACTCACCTACCCAGTAAGCGATGAGGCTGGCGGCCACGAAACGAGGCACCACCCCAAAAACTGTCTCGAACGCCTGCTGGTTGTGCCATCCGGGATCTGCGGGAAGGGCAACCGCCATAGCGCCGGCCGCGCTGAGCAGGGCAGAGGCAAAGAACCCGATCCAGATGGCGCGCCGCGAGGCCTGGTATCCGTAGACCTCGGTGAACACGTCGCCAAAGATATAGGTGATCGGGAAGAGCAATTCGGCGCCGCTGATGGTGAGCGGGCCAAGCCGGCATACCTTCTGGGCAACCAGGTTCGATACCAGCAAGACAACGACGAATATAAGGACGAGGGTATCGAGGTACTTGTAACGGGCCATGAGGACTCTGCCTTAGGGTACAACGGCGGAGCCCCCAGCTTTTGACATGCCATTTCTGAGTTGCTAGAGTTGAGTCTGGTCGACTCCGGCCGGCCCGGAGGCTGCGGGCCAAGCAACGTCCCCGTCGTCTAGCCCGGCCTAGGACACCGCCCTTTCACGGCGATAACACGGGTTCAAATCCCGTCGGGGACGCCAAATAGAATAAGCCACTTACAGTTCCATCTAACCCGCAGGGACGGATAGTCCAAGGTTAGTTGATGTAAATCCGGACAATACAGCAGAGCCCACTCGCGAGCGAGATCCCCGAAGCTCTCATGGTTAGACCTCTTCAAAAGATATCTCCTGTGGCCCCGGTCCCAGCGCAATGCGGTACTCCTGACTGCGGCGAGGGTGGAACACCAGAGCTGGCCGGAAGCATGCAATGCATGTGCCGGAGGAGTGCCGAACGCTCGGATAGACAATCCCATTTGATCCTGCATGCAATAGCACGTTAGCTAGTGCCTGCGATGCCGAATAACATTGTGGGATGGGGCCAGGGTGCAGGCAGGATTGCGACTCATTGGAGTCAAGGTAGTGAAACTGGCCGGAGAAGTCGGCGGAAATCCCTGTAGTCGAAAGTGTATTGGCCGATCAGTCGTGCATCTTCGAGGAAGCGTCGCTTGTGAAAAGTCACTTCTGCGACTGAGGTTTCAAGATCCACACCCGCATTCCAAGCTCCGCGCTGCGAACTGTGAAAGCGGCCTCCGAGCGGACCGTGGTGGCTAAACGCAGCATTTACGATATGGGCTTCAGGAACACCGTATAGCAATTCGCCCGGGCCGATGGCACTGTTGCCACCACGCTCCGCGGTTGTACGTTCGTTGGTTGCAGCATCAAGTTCGCTTAAGTCGGCGAGGACTCCTGGTGGAAGTGACAGCGTCCCAAGCACCCTCTCGCCGTACTTCGAAGGGACCAACCTATGAGTGCCAACACGGTCAAACGAACCGGTGTGAGCCAATCAAGAGCCGCCTCGCGCAGCAAAGTAGCGAGATTTTAGCGGAGTTTTGTGGAGAATCGCCTGATATCGCGTCAGCGACCTGCTCATTCCGATTGGTGATTTTAAGGGTTCACCGTGTGGGCTTGGCCAACCTCAAAACGCCCGAAGGCTTTCCCGCGGCTTGGACTGCGGTCAGAACAATTGGGTGTTAATTTTCATCCCGGCTGGAAGGTTTCTGGCTCGGGAGTCAGCGGTCATTTTCGAGCGCGAGGACGGCATAGCCTGTTGCCGCGTCGTTCATGAAGGGACCGGCATCTGAAGCCAGGTCGCGCTTCTTGTTGAGTGACCAAGCTGGCCATAGGCCCTCGGTCTGACTTTGATTTTCTACCAACCAGCCCAGGCCGCGAGTGACCTGCGGTACCTTGCGCATCCCATTTTTTTCGAGCGCGAGCACGATCAGACCCGTCGCATAGCCATCGCTCCTGGTCTCCAGCGTAGTGTCGTCGCGGCGTTTCCATGTGCCGAGATTGGTGAGGCTCCAGCCACCATCCGGACGCTGTTCGGCGAAGATGGAATTGACCAAAGTAGACCGCTCTTTTGCCGAGAGAAGACCCGGGTACTTCGCCGAGGCCCAAAGCAGGACGATACGATTCAACAGGGGTTGAGCGCTATATTCCCGTCGCAGATAGGCGCGCAATTCCTTTACATTGCTTTGGATCGCCCTCTCCTTCAAATAGTCATCCGGGGCAATGCCAACCGCCAGCGCCGCAAGTGCAGCGCCGTGATACTCCGACTCGTTGGATTCCCAGGGAGCGTTGTGGAAGTTGAGCCATATCCAGGCCCCCGCATTATCGCCGGTGTAGCGTTGCAACGCCCAGGCATTGCCGAATGCTTGCTTCGTGATCTCTCTCAAGTGACCACTGCGCGCATCATAACTCGAGAGGATCAGTGCATTGAGCACAGACTCCGTGCTGCGCGACTCGATGGATTTCGTTGGTCCGGACTTGCCGTCTTTGTAGAAAGGCTCTACATCGTTCCAGAGGGTGACCCGCCTCAGGACGTTATTCAACATCGTTCGCTCCGGACCGGCCGGGTCCTGCTCCCCCATCTGCTGGCGCAGCGCAGGCCGCGCGAGTGCATACGGAAGTACGGAATGGCACGAAACGCAGATCGTCCCGTGATCGCGTTGCGCTTTGGGCCACGCTTGCCACCATGTCTCCCGGCTATCGAGGTATTGAGCGGCCTTTGCCTGACTCCATGAAACGGCCGCGTTGTCATCGATCTTGCTCGCCCAGGAAACCATTCCAGCGGCAAGGGAAGCCAGCAGAACACGAACGACAACGGCATTTGATTTCATGAGACAAGCTCTCCGGGTACCGATCTCATTGGAATACAGCCACGTTCTGCACTAGATTGCACAGCCCACAAATCTCTATCACTGCAGGCAATCGTAGCAAGGAGTGTACGCATACTCGAGACGATGCGGGTTATCAGAAATTCTGATCCAAGTTATAAGACAAAGATTGAACACGAGGCCCTGCTTTGAATCCGGGGTACGCGCGCGGCACTCGTGCACTGAAAGTTGGCCAGCTGGAGAATCTAATTTTGCCAACTCTACTGTGACTTAATAGACGAACGGGTGCTATGGCGAAATCGGCGTGGATTCCCGCAGCGGCTTGATCAGGCCACCCACCGGCATTGTTCCGGATTGAACTTTTGCATCACGTCACTGCAGGCACGAATGAGCGCCGCTGTTCGTCCTGATGGCGTTGCGCTTTGCGCCGCTGCCAGGACGATCGATGCTGGACGCATATTTCCCGTGATGGGCAGGCATTTCACTGGGCTTCCGTCATAGGTCTGATCGGGAGCCGGCCGAAGATTGAGAATCGCGTATCCCTTGCCGGCGGCCACGAGGCCGCGAACCAGCTCAAAGTTGTGAACCCGGTGGCGGATGTTCGGTGGCTTGTCGATGCCATTGAAGATGGAAAGCAGGTAATCGGAGTTGTAAGCGTAATCAAGCAACACCAGTGGCTCATCCACCAGATCCGCAGGACTTACGGATGGCCGCGCGGCCAGCGGGTGGGAACTATGCATGAGAGCGTAGGGGGGAAGGGAAGTCAGATGATGCTTGAAGTGAAGGGCTGGATCGCAGTTGATGTCGTACATGAGGCCGACTTCGATCGTTCCGTCGCGCAGCCAGCGCAGGAGAGACTCCGTATCTCCGTCGTAAATCTGCACGCTGAGTTCCGGATAGATAGAGCGAAGCGTACTGAGTATCCGGGGCAGGAAGAACGGCCCGAGCGTGCTGAAACAGCCAAGCGTGATGCGGCCGCGAATGGTGTGGTTCAGCTCATCAGCCCGATGATGAAGGTTTTCCGCCTGCACCAAAACGTTCTTGGCGGCTGCCACAAACGATTGACCCGCGGGCGTTAAGGTCACACCTTTAGCGTGGTGCCGTATGAAGCATTGAATTCCGAATACATCTTCCAGATACGAAACAGCTGCTGAGACACCAGGCTGCGATACATAGAGCGAGCGCGCGGCTGCCGACACGCTTCCATGGTCAGCAACTGCGACGAGATAACGAAGCTGCTGGAGGGTATAGTTCATACCATTTCCCTATAAGAAAAATGTCTTCACTTCAGCAATTTTATGTATTTGGAGCTGGGGCGACGCGGCCCTAGAATGTCCGCAGATTAACACCGGTTCCACCACTACGCAAGCACTTTCCATCATGGCTGCCGCCTGCTCAAGAGCAGACGGTGTTGTGTTTTCGTATCCAACCCGCCCCCGCTGTGGTTCGCAGGCCCCTACGTAGTCTCAGAAGTTCGTGCATTCAGAAGAATTTGACCACAGGGTGCACAGCCTGACTCCACGCTCAGGTTGCGCCGCCAGAAGTGTCTCTTACGCGGCTCGGCGTCTGTCCGGGTTCGTTTCGATTCGTCTTTCCGTTGCTCGTGACCAGCAGCGAACGCGGGCCTCCGTACTGAAGCATTTGCGAATGATTCTGGAGAGAAGCCAATGATCGTAAGGCAAGTCAGGAAAGCGCTGTTAAAGCAGGTCCTCTGCAGTGTTCTGGTCTTCCAGGCAATCTGCGGTTTTGCTCAAACCGCATCCACCGGCACGATGGTGGGTACTGTGCATGACTCTAGTGGAGCCATTGTGCCCAGCGCACAAGTAGAGATCACCAACAGCTCCGTCGGCTTTCATCGGCAGATAGAGGCTTCCACCGAAGGAGCCTACAAGTTCGTTCAGCTGCCGCCGGGAACGTATGAGGTGAAGGTAACCGCATCCGGTTTTCAGGCTGCGGTTCTTTCCGTCACGGTCAATGTTGCTGAATCCGCGCTGGCGGATGTCACCCTGAGCGTAGGATCGGCGGTTCAGACCGTCCAAGTGTCGAGCAGCAATTCTGAAGTCTCACTGCAGACGACCAATTCTTCCGTGGGTGAGGTGATGGATCATGAGCAGATCGCCAACCTTCCCACGGTGCAAAGGCAAATTACCCAGCTTGTCTATCTGCAGCCCGGCACCACGCCCCTCATTGGCGGAGCCGAAGGGACGGTGGGCGGGGGCAGCGTTTCCGGCGGCCGCGTGGACCAGAATTCAATGACATTGGATGGCATCAACGTAACGGATGAATCAGAGGGCGGGTATCTGGTAAACGGGCTCATCGCGTCTTTTCCCATTCCAGTAGATGCAGTGCAGGAGTTTCGCGGAACCGTCTCTAACCCTACCGAAGATCAAAACCGGTCGGGCGGCGGCCAGTTCGCGCTCACTGTCCGGCGCGGCTCCAACGACTGGCATGGACTCGCCTACGACTACTATCAGAACGCGGCTCTGAACGCGAACTCATGGAGTAACAATCGCACCGGTGCGCCGCGGCCGGGACTCATCTCGAACCGTTTCGGAGGCACCTTCGGCGGTCCATTCATGAAGAACAAGGCTTACTTCTTCCTGGCCTATGAAGGATTTCGTTTTCCCAATAGCGCAAACGTCACCCAACTTGGCATTACAGAAACTCTGCGCACTGGGATCCTGCGCTTTAAGGACGCAGCAGGGAATCTGAACTCGTATAACTTCAATCCAGCTAACGGTCCTCTATCGTCTGCCTGCGGGCCCACCGGCGACCAACCTTGCGATCCCCGTGGAGTCGGCCTCAGCCCTATCATCAGCCAGTATTTCAACTTCTATCCCGTAGCGAACAGCCTCACTGCCGGCGACGGTGGCATTAATACCGGCGGAATTCAGGGGCCTGTCTCTATCCCGGCGCACACCGATTTCGGTGTCGCGCGCTTTGACTACAGTCTCAACCAGGCATGGAGCGCTTTCGTATACTTCCTCGACTCGCAGCAGCACCAGGCAACCACCGACCAGATCGATTTCAATCCCGCCGTCACCAAGGGCAAACTGCTGGTCAGCACATCTTCCTTGCCGCTCTACCCGCGCGCCCTTATCACCGGAACTACCGGCCAACTTTCTCCCAACCTCACGTATGACTTCCGCTTCGGGTTCAACCAGCAGGGCTTCAACTTTGCCCGCGAGATTCCACAGAATATTCTTCCGGGCGCCGGCTATCCCATTCAGTTGGCGTATGGCGTCTCCGGGGTCAAATACCTCGATGCGCCGGGCAATGACAGTATTAATACACTACCCAAGGAAGGCGCCCTGGTTAAGGAGTGGCAGTTCAACAACTCGCTCAACTGGGTCAAAGCGAATCATCTCATTTCCGGTGGGGTGAACTACATTCACTCCAATCAATACCATTACCGCTTGACCCAGGGAGGGTCCATTGCTACCCCGGTAGCGCAGATAACCAGCGGAAGTTATACCCAGATTCCAGCCAGCGAGCGTCCTCCCACCTGTAGCGAGTCGCGTACCGCGAACTGCCTGCCAACGGGGGTATTGGCAGAATGGAACGAGCTGTACGCTTCTCTGCTTGGACAATGGGATTACACCTCGTTCTTCAACAGCAGGGATGCCAAAGGCAACGTAGTCGATTCTGTCACCAGCCCTCCTTCTTATGACCAGACCAACGAGCACTTTGAATTCATGGCCTCGGACGTTTGGCAAGTCAAGCCCTCGCTCACCCTCAGCTACGGAATCAATCTCACTTATGAAACCCCGTATCGTGACATCAACGGGAAGGACTATCTGCTGGTGGATGGCAGTAACAACCTCATCAAGCCTGCCGGGCTCCTGAGCCAGAAGTTGCAGGCGGCAAACAAGGGCGCGGTTTATAACACCACCATGTACTATGTCCACCCGGCGCAGCTGGGCGGACGGGCGATCTATCCCGCATCGTTCACTCTGGGCCCACGCGTGGGAGCGGCCTGGAATCCTTCGCTCAAGACACGGTTTCTGGGCCCGCTTCTGGGTGACCACAAGACCGTAATCCGCGGCGGCCTGGCGCTGATGCACGATCAGATCCTCGGTATCCAGACCGAGCTCTACGGCATCATCGGGAACCAGCTGATCGCGACGCAAAATCTGACGACCGCGCCCACCTGCGATGCAGCGGGCACGCCCGGGCCGGGATGCGTTGCCGGCAGCTCGCCTTTTCGTGTTGGGGTCGACGGCCAGGTCTATACCGGAGCTCCAACGGCCTTCTCGATTCCTTACGCCCCAAAGGCAGCCAATGCGTTGACCGGAGCCTCTTTCGGAGTAACGGGTGGAGATGGGTTGGATCCAAATTTTCATCCTGGCAAGATTTACGGGCTTAACACTTCCATCCAGCGCCAGATGGCCTGGGGCTCGCAGATCGAGGTGGGATGGATCGGGCGGTTCGGCCGCGAGCTTGCGAACAGCGCCAATGTCAACGCACCTCCTATCACCATCGGAGACTTGTCTGGTCAGGCATCGCAATCGTTCGCCGCCGCATTTGATGCTTTGGCCAAGCAGCTCAGGTCTGGCGTAAGCGCCACCAACGTAACCCCGCAGCCCTGGTTTGAGAACAGTATCGGGGCAGGAGCAACCTTGCAGATTGCAGCGAACAACAGCACTGCAATTGTGCAGAACAATGTGTCTTCTGTGTTCACCGCAGCCAAAGGCGTGGATGCCATGTTGCAGAAGGCGGGCAAAGCTCCGGTCGATAACCGCCAGTTCCAGACACTCACGTTCCAGAGCAATATGGGCTGGTCCAACTACAATGCGGGCTTTGTGAGTTTCCGCAAGCGCACGAACAACGGGCTGTCGCTGGTGTTTAACTACACCCTGGCAAAGTGCCTGGACACAGATGGCCGGCAAAGCGATAGCCTGAACGGCCACCTGGATAACCCCTACAACCCTGCATACGCCTACGGCGCCTGCATGACCGATGTGCGGCAGGTCGGGCAGGCCTACGGAAGTTATAACCTGCCGTTCTTCGCCCAGGCGTCTGGACTGACGGGCCACCTGCTCGGCGGATGGTCAACCGCATACATTGTGACCGCGAGCACCGGCTCGACACTCGAGGTTACGCAGGGGAACACGACAGGGTACTCCAGCGGCAATACGGATGGTCCCACAGTGGCGAAGACCGGCCCCATTCCTTCGCTGAGCGCGCACCATCTCGCCAACGGCTCTTACAACGTCTACAGCAACCCGACAGCGGCTTTGGCCAATATGCGATACGTCAATCTCTCCACCGATACATTCCGGTCGAATCGAGGGCAGTTCTACGGCTTGGGTCAATGGGATGTGGACTTTAATGTGCAGAAGTCGACCAAACTCACCGAGCGGGTAAGCAGCAAATTCACGCTCGATTTCTTTAACCTTTTGAATCACGCGAATCTGATTACGCCTGCTCTGAATTACAACGCTCAACCCGGATTTGGAGCTATCACGCAAGACCAGAGCGCCTGGGGAAACAACATCAGTTCAGGGCCACGCCGCATTCAGGCGAGCCTGCGAATCGTCTTCTGAAGGGCGGCTTTCGCAGGCCTGCGGGCCCAACGGTTTGCAGGTAAAAGCACTGGCAACCACGCTACTCTCCTCCGGTTGCCAGTGGTCCGTCCAGTGCGGTAGAGTCGCAGACCACGAAGATACAGAATTCCCGCGGAACGAGCGACGCGTGACCAGAATCAAAACAGATTTTCTGCTGCTGAACGGAAACATCCTTACCATCGACCCGCGCTTTTCCCGGGCCCAGGCAATCGCGGTCGCCGGAGACAGAATCTTTGCGGTCGGCAGCAATGCCGAAGTGGAGACTCTAGCTACGGAGGGCACGAGGCGGATCGATCTCGGGGGCAGGACGGTGGTCCCCGGATTTATCGACTCCCATTGCCACCCCGCGTTCGCCGGGCGCCAACACCTGCGAAACGTCAACTGCGACTCTTCCAGCAAGGCGGAGATTCTCAGCCGGATCCGACAACGGAGTGAGGAGCTTGAGCCCGGGCAATGGGTATTTGGCTTCCTTTACGACGACACCAAACACGATGTGCCGCTGGCCCAGCAGGATCTGGATGATGCCGCGCCTTGTCACGCAGTCATGGTGGCATATCGCGGCGGCCATTCGGCGATCGCCAGCACCATGGCGTTCCGCGCGGCAGGAGTGGATCCCGGAATCACAGACCCGCCGGGAGGAAGATATGTGCGCTCGGCCGCTACGGGCAAACTCACCGGCCGGCTTGACGACACAGCGCGGGAACCCTTCTTCGCCACCATGCAACTAAAGTACAGCCGTGACGACTTCCGCGAGGGAGTCGCACTGATCTCGTGCATGATGTCGCGGGTGGGTATCACCTCGGTGGGCGATGCGGCGTTGCACGGCCCCGATGACCTGCGCGCCTACCAGGACGCATTTGATGCGGGAGCTCTTCGCTTTCGCGTCTACTGCTTCATCAACGGCGAGTATTTCGAAAGCTTCCGGCAGGCGCGGATGCGTACCGGTTTTGGTAACGAATGGGTCCGCCTCGGAGCGCTGAAGTTTTTCAGCGACGGATCCATATCCGAACGCACAGCCCTGCTCTCAGAGCCATATATCGGCATGCCCGGATATTACGGTTTGCTGGTTGCCGACCAGGAAGCGTTGTGGGAGCCATGCAGAGATGCGCATCGAGAGGGCTGGCAGATTGCCATCCACGCCAACGGCGATCGAGCGGTCGACAACGTGCTCAGCGTCTACGAGCGGTTACAGCGCGAGTATCCCCGTCCCGACAGCCGGTACCGTATTGAACATTGCACGGTGATCAACCCACGCCTGGTCGCCCGGCTGCGCGCGCTCAACGCGATCCCCGTTCCTTTCACCTGCTATGTCGCTCACCATGGTGAAAAGATGGGCTTCTACGGTGCGGAGCGCCTTAAGAATATGTTTGCCTTGCGTCATTTTCTCGATGCCGGTTTAAGGCCGTCTGCTTCGTCCGACTACACGGCCTCCCCGTTCGACCCCATGCTAAGCTTGCAATCCATGGTGACGCGCACCGACTCCGCCGGAAATGTTTGGGGAGAAAATCAAAGGATCACGGTGGAAGAGGCGCTGCGCGTGCTTACCATCAACGGAGCCTATGCCTCGTATGAGGAGAACATCAAAGGTTCCATCGAGGCTGGGAAACTAGCCGATCTCGCTGTGTTGACGGACGATCCCTTGACGGCTGACCCGATGGCCCTATCACAGATCCTTTGTGAACGGACCATGCTGGGCGGCCGCTGGGTCTACGAGAGCTGAGCTCGATGCAGAGAAGAGATGTGTTGGGTGCGATGGCGGCGACGCTGCTGACTGCGCGGAGTGCCATGCCGGCTGCGTTGGGATTCGACGCGCGCGAAGCGGACAAGCGGGTCACGATCCGCGACGATGGCTGGATTACTGACGTCGATGGAATCAAGGTGGGTCATTACACAGCAAAAGAGCGTCCCACCGGGTGCACCGTGATCCTTTGCGAGAACGGGGCCACCTGCGGCGTGCATGTTCCCGGTGGTTGGCCGGGCACCAGGTTAACCGACATGCTCGACCCGGTGAAGCGCGCAGATGATTCCGTCAGGGTAAGTGCAGTGGTTCTTACCGGCGGCAGCGTATACGGCCTTAGCGCGGCGTCGGGTGTGGAGCGGTTTTTCCGTGAGCGCTATTTTGCCGCGCAACCAGCGGGCACGATTCCAAAGCCCCAGGTATTCGTCGTTCCCGCGGCAGTGATCTACGATCTAAGTCTCGGCGACTGGCGCATCACGCCCACGGCAGAGTCTGGATACCAGGCCTGCCAGGCTGCGGCCGGCGGAAAAGTCGCGGAAGGCTGTATCGGCGCGGGTGCGGGCGCCATGGTTGGTCATTGGGGGAAGAACCCTACCAAGTCAGGTCTGGGCACTGCAAGCATTCATGTCGGGAATACCGGCGTGGTGGTGGGCGCCATCTGTGCAGTGAATGCTTCGGGTGATGTCTATGACCCCAGGACAGGCGCTTTTGTGAGTGGCTCGCGAGATAAAGAGGGAACGCGCTTTTCGCCCGTCATCGATCGCATTCGCGCCGGCTTCAGCGTGGAGCCCCCGCCGCCGGGCACGCACACCACCATCGCGACGGTTGCGACCAACGCGCGCTTCACCAAAACGGAGACAGCCAAGATCGCGCAGATGGCCTCTGCGGGACTGGCCCGGACCATCAACCCGGCATGGGGTCCGGGTGACGGTGATACGGTGTTCGCGCTTTCTACCGGGACGCTGGAGACACACGTGTCCCACGGCGCCATCGGAGCGATTGCGGCAGAAGCTTTGACCGAAGCCATATTGCGCGCCGTAACCAAAGCTACGGCCACAGCAGGCGTACCCGCCTGGCGTGATATCACCGGCGCTGATCATCCCTAAGCCGCTGCGCCAGCCCATAACCAAAATCTATTCAGTCTAACGGTTATAAGTATTTTGCATGAGGGATCTCCCTGCCCTAAAGTTCGCTGTAGCTATCGTTCGTAAAAAGACCGCACCACAAAGTCCAATCGGGCAATTAGTAACTGTTAGATCGTCTTATAGCCGGCCAATCAAGTGGGATGAGGGTCCATCTTTCATCCTTACGCTTTTCAGACCAACCCCGGAGGAGCCTGATGCGCCTTGGTGTCGAAAGAGTGGCCGTTCTCGCGTTGCTGTCAGCAGTCTTTATCACCACGCGGACGGTTCAGGCAAGCGAACTGTTACTGTTGCATGGCCATATCTACACCGCGGCCGCTTCCGGCCCCAAGTGGGCACAGGCCATCGCAGTCACCGGAGATCACATCGACGCTGTGGGGACGGATGCTGAGGTCCTGCGGCTCAAGACGTCTAAGAGCAAGGTGATCGATCTCCACGGCAGCACCGTCCTGCCGGGGATCACGGATAACCACGTCCATCTCTGGTTCGGATCGCTGGCGCTTCACGGGTTCAACCTCTCTACCCCCGAATCCAACATCAGCGTCGACAACGACCCGCAGTTATTCGCGAGCAAAATCAAGGCCTACGCCGACAGTCACCCGAAGGAGCCGGTACTCATCGGCCGGGCAGCTTTCAGCAACGGAGTGACGACGCCAGCCCCCAACCGCGCTTTCCTGGACAAGATCATTCCCGACCGCCCGCTGGTGATCCATGCCACCAGCGAACATACTCTCTGGGTCAATAGCAAAGCCCTGGCGCTCGCCGGCATCACCAGCAAGCCACTGGCCGATCCCGAAGTCAACAAATACGTGTTACGCGACGCCAAAGGTGAGCCCACCGGCGTACTGCGCGAGGCGGCGATGGAGGTCATGGAGCAGGCGCTGCCTGATTTTCCTCTCGACGAGAAGGTCGAGATCTTTTGTGCGGGCGAACAGTATTTAAACAGCCTCGGCATTACCAGCGTGGTGCTGGCCACGGGTGGGTTGAAAGACCTGGCTGCTTATGATGCATTGCGTAAGCGGGGCATGCTGACTTTGCGCACGCGGCAGGCGTTTGGAGCAGTGGCTGTGAACCATCATTGGACGGCGCAATTCCTAGCGGATCTGGAAAAAGCCCGCACCACCTACCACGATGACTGGATTTCCGCCAACATGGTCAAGTTTTTCATGGATGGAGCTCCATCGGCTCCGCTCTACACCACGCAAGAGTACGCGCACATTGTCGGCGAGTTGGACAAGCGCGGATTTCAGGTTATGAGCCACGCCCTTAGTCCGGCGGCGGCCAAGGTGGTTCTCGATGGCGATGAACAGGTGGAAAAACTGAATGGTCCGCGCGACCGCCGCTTCCGCATGGAACATGCCGGCCGAGTGAATGCTGAAGATCTACCGCGATTTGCCAAGTTGGGCGTCATCCCCAGTATGCAGCCGGCGTTTTGCTGCTATCCAGGAGGCATGCCGAGCCCCTATGCGAAAGGGAAGGCGAACCAATGGCAGTCCCTGGAGAAGAGCGGTGCGATTCTTGAGTTCAGCAGCGATTGGCCGTGCTCGTGGCCGCCGAGTCCGATTCTCGGGATCCAGCAAGCGACTCTGCGCCGCATTCGCCGAACCGTCACCCCGACCGGCCCCACAGGGCCTATTGTTTCCGATGACGAGCCGGACGAAAAAATCAGCGTAGAGCAAGCCGTGATCGCCTATACGCGCAACGCTGCCTACGCAAACTTTACTGACAAAAAATTGGGGACGCTGGAAAAAGGAAAACTGGCGGACCTGGCCGTTATTTCGAAAGACATCTTCACCCTCCCCCTGGAAGACATTGGAACGACAACAGTGACGGCAACGATGGTCGGCGGCAAAGTCGTCTACGGGAAACTTCAGTGAAAACAGAGCCTGTGGGCGAGGTATGATGCGTCGTCATTGGAGAGCATCGTCTAACCCTATCCGTGGCCTGCTGCTGCTTGCCGTCTTGGGTGTGCCTCCGTTGGTTTGGGCTCATCCTGAGGCACGGTATATCCAAGAGCTTGACTGGAAGAAAGATCACTTCGCCCATGTGCTGGCCGTGGGTTACACCGAGCTGGGTTCGGGCATCAACCAGAGTCACGCGGAAGTGAAGCAGGTGGGGGAACGCTCGTGCGTAGTCGGCACCAGTGTCGGCTTCGATGTGGAAGACACCTATGCCTTCGACATCGATGAGACTGTCGAGCTCAAGCTGACCTATGCGCCCGCCCTCACCAGTAATCCCTTCCTGGTCGTGTGGGATCAGAATGGAGGCGAAGGGCACGGCCGCATCGAAGTCGCTCCGGAGAGCGGCGCCCCCTTCCGCACCCTGACCCTGCAACTGCCACGCGCACGATTTGCCGGCCAGGGAACGCGCGGGATCGATCTTGCTGTGGGAGCCCAACGAAATGGCCAGGTTGCCGTCTGTGATATCGAGATCGAGCGCAGCGGCACTACGAAGAGCCCAACCATCTTCGGGCGCGTGAATCTCACGATCAAGGACGCGACCACCGGCCAGCGGGTACCAGCGCGTGTTGGCATCTACGATGCGACGGGCCGGGCTCCGCTGCCATCCGAAGATGCCTTGCTGGTGCAGCGTTTCGGCGATAAGGTGCGCCTCTTGTCTGTGAACCAGCACGCCTTCTGGCCTACTGGTAATCGAGAGGCGTTTTATGTCTCCGGAACCTATGCAGCGAAGCTGCCTATCGGCGTCTATCAGCTGGCGGTTACTCGAGGTCCTGAGTACCGTGCATATCTTGGCAAGTTTGAGGTGTGCGAAGGCGATAAGCCGATGGAGGTCGCCGTTTCACTCGAGCGCTACGCCGATATGCCGCGCAAGGGATGGATCTCCGGCGACGACCACGTCCATCTACAGCGGGAAGAGTTTGCGGACCAGAGCGTGTGGCAACAGACCGCGGCGGAAGATGTACATGTAGCCAATTTGCTGCAGATGGGGAACATTGCCGGTATCAACTTCGAGCAGCCCGCCTGGGGCAAGGCCGGGCGCTATACCCATGAAGAACACACGCTGGTCTCAGGACAGGAAGATCCGCGCACGGGACAGCTGGGCCACACCATCCACGAAAATCTGCAAAAGCCCATACGTCTGGACTCGGACAACTACTTTATCTATCACACGGTCTTCGAAGAGTCTCATCGCCAGGGGGGAGTCTCCGGCTTTGCCCATCTGGGCGATTGGTTCCACGCGCAGCGAGGGCTCGCCGTGAATGTCCCCTTCGGAGAGGTGGACTTTATCGAGGTCTGCGAGGCTGGAATGATTGCCACAGATGTGTGGTATGGCTTTCTCAATATGGGCTATAAGCTGACGCCTTCCGCGGGCTCTGATTTTCCTTATACTGATCTACCCGGCGTTTCCCGCAATTTTGTGAAGGTCGACCATCCTGAGGATATCGATGCCTGGTATGTGTCGATGCGTGCCGGCCACACCTTTGTCACCAACGGCCCATTCCTTGAGTTCACGGTCAACGGCCATCAAATGGGCGAAGAGCTGCATGTGCCCCGCGGCGCCATGCTGCAGATATCGTCTGAGGCCCAGCTGAACCCCGATGTCGATAAGCTCGACCGCCTGGAACTGGTGGTCGAAGGAGACGTCGCAAAGGCCGAGTCCGCAGCAGGCACTGACCACGCCGCTCTGCATACTTCCATCAGAGCCGACCATAGCATGTGGCTGGCCGCGCGCGCCTTCGGTAACCGTCATGAGCCGCGCAATACCACTGAGGCCCATAGCGCCCCCATTTACGTCATCGTGGATGACCAACCTTTCTGGAAGACGGAAGCTCTCACCCAGCTCGTGGAACACGAGCATGCGGCTCTGCAGGAAATCCTGACGGGTCCTCTGGTCCCCGATGAGGATCTGGAAGAGTTTCAGACCCATGACCTGCTGGTGGCCGAGTGGCCCAAGCAGCGAGATATGTTGCGCGCCCGGATCGCCCAGGCTGACGCCATGTATCAAGACTTGCTGACGCGCGCGGGCATACCTCCCACGCAGGTTCACCATTGACCCCGCCCCGTGGTTGCATAACCACAGGTTATGCCGGCCAGCAGTTTTAACTATTAGGAAGGAGCGCACCCATGCTCTACAGTTCGATGCATACTCAACGGGATCAGAACAACGAACTTGCTATGAGAAGGCCGTCAGGCTCCGGCGGGAACGACACATGCAGTCTCACCCGAGCGTTTAGGCCGGTTAAACTGCAATCGCGTGGCGAGACTGAAGTTCTAGTTGTGGCCCGAATCGAGAGGCATGATTTGCCTTCGCCGTCTCCTACAGCTAAACCGAAGGCTGTAGAGACAGGCAGGGCACTCGGCAAAATACACTTGACATCAATCTGGAACAATCACATTATTGATTCAGAAATCGCTCGTGCATCTTTCCCAAAATCAACTGAACGCAAAGTTGTTGTGCATGTTGTCGGCTCCTCCCTGTCGAGGCACCTGGTAGTTCCTCTTCCCCGTCGAAGAACACCTCAGTCGCTAGATTACCCCCAACGCAGAGATGCGTTCTGAAGTTTGTCGCCCTTCGATCGAGGCGAACTGGCGTCGCGTGTTGGTTGCCACGTCACCCAAGTGTTTCGCAGAAGTGTTTTTGCCGTCTTCTGGGGTAGGCGGCTGAATGGGCCTTGCAATAGGTTGGCAGGCACGAGAACGCGCCTGATTCTTATTCGCTTTGTGAGGGGTCGACGTTGATGCCTGGTTTCTCTCGTAGTCTTTGCCGTTCGATTTCGTTTGCCACGATTTTCGTCGCTTCATTTTCCTGGCTGTCTCTTTCCGGATTGTCACAGAAGACCGCCTCTGCCACTCCCGAAGTAGCGGTGACGACGCCCGCGAAAAAACAGACAGAGGCAGGGTTTCCCGTCACTGACCAGCTCACGTTGAGCAAATGCGGAACCTGTCATGCTGCCGATGCCAAGGGCAACATGACTCGCATCTCGTATATCCGGACTACGCCTGAGGGCTGGGAAGAGGCGATCAAGCGCATGGTGCGGTTGAATGGGCTGCAGTTGACGCCAGATGAAGCGCGCAGCATCCTCCGCTACCTCAGCGATTATCATGGGCTCGCACCCGAGGAAGCAGCCAAGGTCGCGTATTTCAGCGAGCATCGCATTGTCGATGAAAAGATAGATAACCCCGAAGTGGCGCATGGGTGCGCCTCGTGCCATGCCTTGGCTAAGCCGCTGTCGTGGCATAGGACGCCCGACGACTGGATATACCTCAAGAACATGCATATAGCGTTCTTCCCCGCGGTGCAATTTACTGCCTTCGATGCACCCCGGCGCGGTCACGGAACAGACGCCCCACCGGTTAAGGGGCCCTCCCCATCCGAAGCCGCACTGGCATACATAGTGAAGAGTTCTCCTCTGCATAGCGCTGAATGGTCTGCGTGGCAGCCAGCCATGCAGACCCCCAGGATTACGGGACGCTGGTTGGTTTCCGGCAGTCAACCGGGCCGGGGCCGCTTCTTTGGCGAGATGACCATCGAGCCTGGCACCACGGACGGAACGTTCCAGACGAAGACCAAGGTAACCTTTGCCTGTGCAGCCCCGTCGATGGCAGCCTCCGGCGCGGCGATTGTTTATACCGGATACGCCTGGCGCGGACGCGCGACGGTGGACGCTGCGACGCCGGGTCCGGCGGACCCTAAGACCATCCGCCAAGTCATGATGCTCTCAAAGGATCAAAGCGAGTTCAAGGGCCGCTGGTTCTGGGGCGAGTATCAAGAATTCGGCATGGATGTGACCTTGCGCCGCGCGACCGGAGGGCCGGTGGTCGCCGGCGTTGACGTTACTTCGCTCGCGGCCGGCGCCGACGGCGCCACAGTGCGTATCTACGGCGACAATCTGCCACCCAATCTGACGGTGAGCGACGTGAGCCTGGGGGCCGGGGTGAATGTAAGCAAAATCATCAGCCAGGAACCCGGCATGGTTACGGTCAGCGCAAACGTGAGCCCGAAGGCGACCCCTGGGAACCGCACAATTACGGTGAAGGAGGCTGCGCTGTCGGAGGCGTATGCGGTATACGACCACATCGACTTCCTTAAGGTGACGCCGGTTACTTCGTTATCGCATCTGGGCAGCACCACCCACCCGCGCGGATACGCACAGTTTGAAGCGGTGGCATTCAGTGATGGTCCCGACGGCAAGCCTGATACCCCGGATGATATCGATCTTGGTCCGGTGCCCGCGACCTACAAGCTGGAGGAGTTCATGGCCTCATACGGAGACGATGACACCAGCTTTGTCGGCTCCATTGATGCCAAGACTGGGCTCTTTACTCCCGCTTCCGACGGCCCCGATCCAAAGCGGAAATCCATGCGAAACAATTACGGAGACGTATGGGTCACCGCAACCTATCAGCCGCACGGGGTGGCTTCTCCGCTGGTGGGAAGAAGCTACCTGATCGTGGCTGTGCCGACCTATCAGAATTGGGATCAGCCGGAGGTGGGACAGTGACGTTGTACTCTCTAGGTGAGTTTCATAAGTTCCAGGGTGCGGGGCAGGATTTTCTCTATCTGGTACCCAGCGGGGGCATTGTCGCCCTTGAAGGCATCACGTCGGAAATTTTGCAAACGCTCGAACGAACGCCTCTTAGTCGCGAGGAACTCGTCAACCGCCTAAGCAGCGATAGCCGCGCCTTGAGCGAAATCGAGGAGTGCATTGACGAGCTGCACGAAGTTCGTGCAATCCGGAACGGCAACAAGGAGTATGTGAAGTCAGAACCGTTGCCCGAGAAATTCCCCTTGCAGACCATTGTTCTGAATGTGACCAACCAGTGCAACCTTTCTTGCCAGTACTGCTATGAGTTTGGCGAAGACAAGATTGCCACCCCGGATGGCAAACCAAAGTTCATGGATTGGGAGACGGCGCGAAGTTCGGTGGACTACCTGTTTGCCGAATCGCAAGGAAGAAAGAGTGTGCACATTACTTTCTTTGGCGGCGAAACCCTCATGAACTTCCCGCTGCTCAAACAGGTGGTCGAGTATTCGCGCGTCCAGGCGGCGGAGCGGCGGGTAAAAATCGACTTCAGCCTGACTACAAATGCCACCCTGCTGTCACCTGCCATTATTGAGTACCTGGCGGAGAATGCAGTCGGCGTTACCGTGAGTATGGATGGGCCGAAGGAGATGCAGGACAAGTTCCGCGTCTTCTCTAATGGCCGCGGCAGCTATGACATCATCAAGCCCAAAGTGGAGAGCCTGCTTGCGAAGCATCGCACCCGCCCGATTGCCGCACGCGTCACCATGACGTCGGGGGCGATGGACGTACGGAAGATTTATAACCATCTGAAGGGCGAGCTAGGTTTTTACGAAGTGGGCTTTGCGCCCGTGACCACCTCCCCCGATCGGCTTTACTCGATCAACGAACCCGGCATGGATAGCGTGCTCGCACAGTTCTGCGATTTGGCAGATGAATATCTCGAATATGCGCTGCGGGGTGAACACCACGGCTTCTCAAATGTAAGCGACACGCTTTCTGAGCTGCACCAGGGGATCAATAAGTCATTGCCTTGTGGGGCGGGCCTGGGCATGGTGGGCGTCGGACCTTCCGGTGATATTGCACCCTGCCACCGGTTTGTGGATTCCGACGAGCACATTCTCGGCAACGTGGCCACTGGCATCGACCGAGACAAGCAGAATGATTTCCTTACCCGAGGAAACATTGATACGAAATACGACTGTCATGAGTGCTGGGCACGGCCCGTGTGTGCGGGCGGCTGCCATCACGAAGCCTTCGTCCGGTACGGCGACACCGGTCACGCCAACCTTCATTATTGTGATTGGATCCGCGCCTGGACTGATAAGTGCCTGCAGATCTACGGCGCGATCGCTGCGAAAAACCCGTCGTTTCTCGATTTATTCTCTGAAAGGAAGGCCTCGTGAAACATATCCGGGCAATCAACCAAAAAGCCCATCGTATGGAGAGCCATGCGGAATCGTTAAAGGAAGATATTGTGGCTCTGCAGGCTCCCGGCGGTGCAGTACCCAAGCCGCATGTTCCGATGGGATGCACAATCATCTTCTCCCCTGGGTGGGAGGTCGACTCATCCGGCGGCACTGCGGGGCTTTGCCAGCCCGTGGAGCGCGATATCTATGACTGCTATGTCACCTGCTTCTGGCCGGCCCAGGTCCCTGATCATTTGAATAACTCTCCGGACTGGACGAGTAAATGCGCGTCCGCGACCAAGGATTGGCAGACGCTCGATATCGTATTCCCATAACCTGTTCGATCCGGAGGAATCTCTTGCGAACCGCTTTTGCTTTCCTTTGCCTTTCCCTGGTGTCCGCTGCGAGTTCGGGGGCTGCCGCCGCAAAGGCGCATACCAGCACCCAGTTGATGTATCTCGGCGTCTGGCCGCACACCGTGCTGGTGATGGACGCGGAGCAGGGGAAGATTGTCGATAAGATCAATCTCCCGACAGACATCGCAAGGACCCTGGTCCTTTCCCCGGACAGAAGCACGCTCTACGCGTCGACGGTGAAAGATAACTCCATCGTGACCATTGACCTTGCCACGCGCAAAGTGACTGACTCGTTTCCGGTGAACGTCGGAAACACAAACTATCGCTTGGCCGGGCTCGCGATCGATCCCTCGGGGAAGATGCTTTATTCCATTGCGACCCCGATCGTGAAGCAGATCGACCACTTCGATGTGAACCCGCCCGAGTTTGTGACTATCGATCTTGCAGCCCGCAAGATTACACGGATGGTGCCTTTTCCGAAAGACGACACCGTTCCCAATAGCTACCGTCGATCGGTCAAAGTATCTCCCGATGGCAAACTGTTTTACTTATTCGGCGAGAATATCCAGGTATACAGCACGACAGATTTTAAACTCGTTAAGACGATCGAACTTTCGAAAACGACCGATCCTACCACTGACGGACTTTCTCTCAGCCCGATCGAAGACCCCAATGAGGCCAGAGGGAAAGTCACCGGTATCTTCGAAACCTCAGATCCGTACGTGCACCGCCGGATTTTTGGTATCGCGGATGTAGATCTGACAAACATGAGTTTCGATCTGACGCCGGTTGGCCCAGCAGACGCAAACATGCTGCCGATGATGACGACACCGGACCGCAAGCTGGGTTACACCGTGGCCATCCATGGAACCCACGGCGATCGCGTCACGGAGTTCTGGGTGTTTGATATGGCGACGAAGAAAGTCATCAATCGGCGTCAATTTCTTGGCCGCACCCGCCTGAACTTCGGCATGACCGCCGATGGCAGCAAGTTGATGATCTACAACGCTGGCTTTGAAATTGAGCTTTACGACGCGAAAAGCCTGGATCTGCTGAAAACCATTGACCTGCAGGGAGATACAACGTCGAACCTAGTGGTGATGCCTCTTCCGAGCACATCCACTTAGTATCGACCACCCACGAAAACCAGACCAGATGCAGGGTACTTAAGAAGTATTGTGAAGACAGCGCCAGCCAGCAAGTGCGATAGCTGTGCTTCGCCGCCGCCGAACAGAGCGGGCGTTCAACTTCAAGGATGAAAGGCGAGGTCATTGACGGCTTCCAGGTACACTAACGCCATCCCTTACGGGCAGTACAGACGCGCGCTGGCTTATGTGTTTCCCTACTGGCGAGGCCTGCTCGTCGTCATGCTGTTGGGCTTGTTTTCTACCGCTGTCGGCTTGGCCCAGCCTTATATTTCCCGTCTGCTTATTGATGACGCGCTGCTGCGGCGCAACCTGCATGCGCTCACCTACATTGCTGCCGCGATGGTGGTGGTCACCATCGTCGGCTTTGCCCTCAATATCGCCTCCAGTTACTGCTACGTGCGGCTTTCGTCAGCCTGTCTCTTTGACATGCGGTTGGCGGTCTACCGTCATCTGCAGCGGCTTTCTCCGCGGTATTTCTCCCAGAAGAAGCTGGGCGACATCGTATCACGCATCAACAACGACATCGGCGAGGTGCAGCGCGTCTGCTCCGACACCTTGTTGTCGGTTCTCTCGAACCTTCTCTTTCTCGTAGGCAGCATTGCGATCATGTCGTGGCTCAACTGGCGCCTGATGATTGCCAGCGTAGCATTGCTTCCGGTCGGTATCATCGCCCTGCGACATTACCAGGGAAGATTGCGGCTGCAGACTGCCGACCTTCGCCAGCGAAGCTCAGACCTGGGCAGCTTCCTCATCGAAAATCTTCTGGGTATGCGTTTGATCGTGGCTTCGGCGACGGAGACCCTGGAAGCAGAGCGATTTCGTGCGTACAACACCAGCTTTATTCGCTCGTTACTCTCTATGCAGGTACTGTCTTTTCTGGCCAGCGCCATGCCCAGCACCGTGCTCACGCTCTCCACTGCCGTGGTGTTTCTCTATGGGGGCAAGCTGGTGATCGCGCAGCAGCTCACGATCGGTGGGTTAGTCGCCTTCATGGGCTACCATCTCAAGCTTCTCTCTCCAGTGCAGAACCTGCTGGGGATCTACACCAACCTGCTCACCGGCGGGGTTGCGTTAGAGCGCGTGTTCGAGGTGATGGATGTTTCCCCCGAAGTGTCGGAAATAGCATCACCCACCTCTCTGCCCTACGTGCGGCAGGCTGTTTCGTTTGCCCAGGTAAGATTTCGCTACACCGTTGATGCACCGGTGCTGCAGGACGTCTCTTTCACGATCCCGGCAGGGCAGATATGCGCGATTGTCGGCGCGAGCGGCGCGGGTAAATCTACCCTGGCCGACCTGTTGCTGCGCTTTTACGATCCGGATGCCGGAACCATTGCCATCGACGGCAAGGATGTTCGTCAGTTGCGTCTGGATGACCTGCGGCGCCAGGTAGCGATCGTGGAGCAAACGCCCTATCTTTTTCGCGCCACGGTCCGGGAGAACATCGCTTACGGCCGGCCGGGGGCGACTCTCGATGAGGTCCGGATATGCGCTGCTGCCGCCGCGATCGATTCCTTCATCCAATCGCTACCCCACGGTTACGAGACGATCGTAGGTGAGCGGGGAGTTACCCTCTCTGTGGGCGAACGGCAGAGGATCGCTCTGGCCCGTGCGTTATTGCGCGATCCTTCGGTGCTGATTCTGGATGAGCCGACCTCGGCACTCGATCCCACCTCAGAGGCGGCGGTGACCGGCGAATTGTTGCAGGTGTTACGCGGACGCACTGCCATCCTCATTACGCACCGCATGTCGTTGGTGGAGATGGCGGATCTTGTGGTGGTCATAGAGGATGGCCGGGTGTTCGAGACGGGCTCGCCAGCGACGTTACTTTCGCAAAAATCATATCTGTCTCAGCAATTCAAGATGGCGCGGCTGTTGCCCTCGGGCTCGACGCGCAAGTTGGTTGTGACCGCGTGAATCGGCGGCCTCGCATCGGCATCCTCGATAGCGGAGTGCACGCGACGCACCCTCATGTCGGCGGCATTGCAGGAGGAATCACGATCGCTCCTGATGGTTTATCCGCTGCCTACGAGGACCGGTTGGGTCACGGCACCGCCGTTGCTGCCCTGGTTCACCATATGAACCCGCAAGCAGAGTTGTTCGCAGTCAAGATCTTCGATAACAAGTTGGCCACCAGCCTCCCTACGGTGATCCGTGCGATCGACTGGTGCCTGGACCAGGAAGTCGATGTCATTAACCTGAGTCTCGGAACCCTCAATGCCGGCCATCGAGGCGCCTTCGAACTTGCGGTTGAGAAAGCACACAACGCAGCAGCTGTGATCGTCTCGGCTCTGGAAATCAACGGGTTCGCCGCACTGCCAGGAAGTCTCAAAGGAGTCATCGGAGTTTTGGAGACAGAACCAGGCAGTAAGCACGACTATCAGACTTGCGAACGCTACGGGAAGCCTGTCTATACAGCACCTCCGTTTCCGCGCGACATTCCAGGAGTGTCGCGGGAACGAAATCTTAAGGGCGTGAGCTTCGCTGTAGCTCGCGTCTCGGCCCTCGTCGCCGAGGTGTGGACTGCCAACAGTGGCTCGCACCGTTGGTTCGACTCTATGCTGCCGTCGCTTGCGAACGATGCTGTGCAATTTCAAGTCTTTGGCGAAAAGGGTGGGTCCGAGCCGGTCTTCTGAGCTTTCATGCCGGGCGACCAACTGCTTGTCCGTTCTCGGAGATTACGAGTCGAGTTATAAGGATATTGTTGCAATGTCATAAGTAAGGTGATACTTATTGATTGCACTCACAACAGTGTCGTATCACCTGCAACAGTTCATGTGACGAGAAGCCTACCCCAGGCTGTGTTGAAGCTATGCACGAGGATGTTGTTCTGCAACTGTCATGGGTTGCTTGCGTGTTCCCTTGCCGGAACGGCTGGTCTACGTTGATCAATAGTTCTACGGTCAAGGGAGCCATAGACGTCAATGTGGGCCTTGTTGTGTTCTTCCATCCGCGATCGTAAAAGGGTTCCAAACGTTTCCGGCTCTCCCGATCCACGTCGATCGATAATCCATCAGCTGTAAGCCCACGGGGTTTTTCATAGCCGCTCTTCCGGTCAGTCTCTCAAGACTCGCCGGCAGCGTGGATCTGTATGTGCAGATTGATCGCCCGTTGCTCGTGGCACGAGGCGCCGGATATCGACTTTCTTCAGACGAGGGACAGCATATGAATCTTTCCGACGTGCCGAATTACACGATCGAGCAGGCATACAGGCTTCGCAATCTCCTGGGTTTGGGCATCGTTGCACTGGCGCTGATGGCGAGCGGGAACGCCTATGGTCAGTCTACGTTTGGGTCTTTCCTGGGGACGGTCGAGGACGTGTCCGGACACGCGGTTGTAGGGGCCACAGCGACCCTGACCAACACGGGGACCACCGCGAGCAAAACCGTCAAAACCGATGATGACGGTGTTTACGGCTTTCTCAACGTCGATCCGGGGACTTACAGTATCACGATAGAAGCGCAGGGTTTCGAGCAAAGAGTGTTCGCCAACCTGGTGCTTCAGTCGCGCGATACGCAACGCATCAATGTCAAGCTCACGGTCGGCGCCACGAACTCGACCATTATTGTTCAGGCAGCCGGGGCGGTGATTAATACCGATGTATCCAACCTGGCCGAAACCAGAACCGGGCTGGAACTGAATACGCTTCCCCTGGCGATTAGCTCACGCGCTTCCGGTTCGACCAGTCCCTTTGCAACGCTCACGTCGCAGGCTGGTGTCCAAACCGACTCTACGGGCAATATTTCGATCGCCGGCGCCAAACCGAGCCTGCTCTCGGTCACGATCGACGGAATCAGCACGATGAATGTCGAATCCGGTGCGCCTTCTGCCGAACTCTTTCCTTCGTTCAATTCGATTGAGGAGATCCGCGTGAGCCAGAACGCGAACGCTGCCGAGTTCGGCGCTATCAGCGACATCACGACCGTATCGAAAGGTGGGACGAACAGCACGCACGGGGGCGCATTCGATAACTACGAAACCGCCGGTTTTAATGCCAAGAGCCCATTTGCCAAGACCAAGCCCAAGCTGGTCATGAATGATTTTGGTGTGTACTACAGCGGGCCTGTCATGGTGCCGAGGCTCTACAACGGCAAGGATAAGACCTTTTACTTTCTTGACTACGAGGGGCTGCGCCTGCCCCAGCAGAGCACGGTAGTGCAGAGCGTGCCAACGATGGCGATGCGCGGTGGCGATCTGTCGGCCTATAGTACCCAGATCAACAATGCACAGGGTGTACCTTACGCCGGCAACCAGATTCCCGCATCCGATATATCGCCCGTAGCGACGGCGGCGCTGAAGTCGCTCTATCCCGCACCGAACTATGGTGCACCGGGCGCTATTTCAAATAACTACTCCCACAACTTTGGCACTCCGATCATTTCCGATCAGGGTGATGCTCGCATCGATCAGATCATTTCGTCGCGCCAGTCCGTGTTTGCCCGCTATGGTTACAAGCAACGGTCGGTGGAGAAGGCTCCGACGGCGAGCGCATCGAACGGAGGCTCTGCCCTGGTTGGAGCGTTCAGCCTTCCCGAGAAGGATACGAGCGTTACGGCCGCTTACACCTTCGCCATCCGATCGAACTTATTGAACGAGCTGCGCGGAGGCCTGAGCAAATTCATCACCGAGCGTACGTTCAACGCGAACTCCAATCTGGTTGGGGAAATAGGCATCACCGGCATCCCCGATTTGCTCAGCCCGCAGGTGGCGGCCGCGCCGAACTTTGCCATCACCGGGTTTACCGCGACCGGCGGCACGGGCGCGAGCAAAACCAGCAGCCGCACCATCCAGATACTCGATGATCTGACGTGGACAAAACAAAACCACACCGTGAAGGCGGGCGTGGACTATCGCTATCTAAATGCATTTGCGGGCAACGTGTTCGGATCGAGTCGCCTGGGTAAGTACAGCTTCAATGGCAGCTCGGCCGTGGGACAGCAGGTGGGTAAACCGTTTGCTGAATTTCTGCTTGGCTACCCGGACACCACCACGGTTTCCGATGTGTTGGACGCGAACATGAATGGGTATGGGAGCGCCTACGCGTATTTTGTCCAGGACGATTGGAAGGTAAGCCCGAAACTTACGCTGAACATCGGGTTGCGGTATGAGTATCACCCCATGTTGCGGGATCACGAATACAACAGCGCAAACTTCGACTCGGGATATAGTTCTTATTCCGGATCAACGCTGGTCCAGGGGGCTGTGGTCGTACCGAATCAAAAAGCGTTGGAGACGCTGACACTTCCCAGTTTCGCGGCCGGTATCGCCCCCATGCCGATTATCACCGCGCAGCAGGCCGGCATTTCACCGGCACTGGTGAGCGTGACCAAAAGTGATTTTGCACCGCGCGTAGGCTTCGCCTGGCGATTGCTGGGAAATGACAAGACCGTGCTTCGTGGCGGGTGGGGGCGATTCATCGCAACTGCGCTCGGCGGCAATGTTGTGGGAGGGTGGGCAGTATCCTCCAGTGCCGTGTACATCTCTACCCAGTCGTACGGAGCAGGGGGCAAACCTTCCCTGTCATTTCCCTCGCCGTTTTCACTGGGCACCTCGAGCTCGGGTAATCTGCAGTTTGACTACGCAATTACCCCCAACTACAAAGACCCGGTCGTGAACCAATGGAACCTGACGGTGGAGCAGGATATCGGCTTCAGTAGTGCGCTTCGTCTTACCTATGCCGGAAGTCACGGCCAGGGGCTTGGCAGTTTTGCCGACTTGAATCAGGTTCCCTACAATACGCTGGGTTACGATAACGGCGCCTACGCCTCCCGGCCATTTTCGCAGCTTAGCCAGATTCTAACCGTGCAGAACCTGGCGGAAAGTAACTACAACGCGTTTACGATTGAGGTGAATCACCGGTTAAGCCATGGTCTTCAGTTCCAAAGCAGCTATACCTATGCACGCAATCTATCGGACGAAGGCGGCGGTAATCCTACTGGCTTTGTGGGAGAGATTGGATCGAATCCGAGCGACCGGTTTCATCCCGGTTTAGACTACGGCAACGTCGAGTACACGCGGCGCAACCGATCACTGAGTTCTTTCCTCTACCAGCTACCGTTCGGTCAGGGCCAGCGGTTTTTGGGTGGCACCAACAACTGGCTGATCAACAATGCTGCAGGTGGATGGCAGATGGCTGGATATCTGCTGTTCCAGAGTGGCCCGTTTATGACGCCATTGGCGAACAGCTCCGTGGATCCGACGGGTACCGGCATCACCCAGACCGTAGGTTATGCCCGGCCCGATCGAGTGCCCGGCGTGTCAGCCTATCTGCATGGCGCCGGCGCGCAGAACTATCTAAACCCTGCTGCGTTCGCCGAACCTGGCAATAACATCGGGCGCCAGGGAGATGCGACGGTCGGCAGCTTACAGGGTTGGGGCACGGAGTCGGTTTCTCTCTCTTTGCTCAAGAACATCAGGTTCACCGAGCGGCTCAACCTGCAAGCCGGCGCTCAGGTGCAAAATATTCTCAACCACCGCAACCTGGATGTACCTGCGTCCCTGGTCCTGGACACCAGCAACTTCGGGCAGATCAGTGGCCTGCAATCCTTGGACAATGCCGGTCCTCGTGCCATTGCGTTAACCGTCCGTGTCACTTTCTGAGGCGTTTCATGTGCGGAGGGAAGCGGCGCCGCCCACCAGTCGCTTCCGTGCGCCCGCTACTCTGACTAGCCGGCGATCGGCTCCAGATCGTAGCCGACGAGACGATAGTGCGCCTTAGCTTGATTTTGAGGGCGAGACTCCATCCATGCGATGCCTTTCTTGAGCGCTGCTGCCTCCATTTCCCAAAACTCACCATGGCCACCGCGTTGGTAGAAGGGAAGGCAAACCTGAAGATGCCGCAGAAAGCCTTGCATGAGTCTGCTGTTGTAATGCGCGATCAGTGTTTCGAGAGAGTATCCCCTTGCCGCCCCGCCGATGACGGCCGCGGCGAGCAGCGCCTCACGAACCGCATGCCCTGCGCCCTCCCCGCAGAGGGGATCGAAACTCATCGCCGCTGAACCACAGGCGAGCCAAAGTGGACCGCAGAGCTTCGGGAGAATTTGCGGGTAAGCCGGGAATTGATGTGCAGGCCCAGATGCATCCTCCACAGCCGCTATATGCCGGACGATGAGGCGGCTCTCCTCAATCAGCTCATCCGGAACGTAGCCGGTGCTGATCAGCATCGCATGGCCTTCACCGTAAGGAAGGAGAAACAGCCAGCCATTCGGGAGAGATTCGACCCAGCAGCAATCTTGTGGAGTTTGCTCCGTGAGTTTAACCTTGGTTGTGGACGCCTGCCTGGCGCCAAAGCTTTGAGATTTCGCCGGCGACCCGGATTCGTGCGCAGAATTAATTGTCCAAGTAGTTTCTGCCGCTCCAGCAGGGGAAGGCACAGGGGGAAGCGCCTCTATTCGTTGCCACAAACTATTGAGCAGGTCCTGTTCAGAGAAGACGATGCCGCTGTGCGGTAGCTCGAGTGGTTGCGCGTTCTCTCCCCACGCGACTATTCTCTTGCGAATGCGCGGCGCCTCCGAGAACAATTGTGGAGCAGCGCAAATTTCACGAATCAGCGATTGCGTCTGTTCGCTGAGTAGAAGCCGCGTTGGCCGCACACGGCTTGCTCGCTGCATGCCTACCGAAAAACCTCGTCGGGCAAGAAGGTAGGCCGAGCAACAGGCCGCAATGCCAGCTCCCGAAATGTTTACCTGTCCGGTCACCTAATCATGATATAGCTTGCAAAAAGCCCGGGTGGCCAACCCGTACCAACCAATCACTCGGATGAATCGTGTGTGAGGCTGGGTGCCATGGTTTCGAATACGCCATCATTTCGGATCAGCTTGTGAAAGAGAATCGCCGCGATATGCATCAGGATGAATGCGAAAAAGGCGAAGGCCAGTAAGTAATGCGCATGCCACAGGAGCGTATGGAGCCCGGGATTGAGAGGCACGATCGACGGCAGATGCACGCTACCGAAAAGCACTACCGGGTAAGATGCTGCGGACAACATAGCCCAGCCGATGAGGGGCATGGCGATCATCAGCGTGTAGAAAATGTACTGCGACGAAATAGCGGCGAGTTTGATTGGCTCCGGCAGATCGGCCGGCAGGGCAGGTGAGCCATAAGTAAGGCGCAGCGCCAGACGGATGAGTGCCAGGAGCAAGATTGCGATACCGAGCGGCTTATGAATCTGAACCAACGTCAGGTATTTCGGAGTGATGGTCGAGACCATGCCCACACCGATGAACAACATGGAGAGAATGCAGATGGCCATAAGCCAATGAAGCAGTCTCTGCAGCGCAGTGAAGCGTTTGCGTTTGGTGGTCATTGCTTAGCTCCTGTCGCCGTACGCGGGTAGTAGGAAGTTTCGGCTGTGCGGCTGTTGTACGAGCGCGAATACGCGGCCGAACGGGCGGCCGGGAATGGATCATCTGACGTTGTAATTCCGGCAGGCAGGACGGTTGGGTCGAAATTGATGTCGCGGCATGGGCCGTCGCGCTCAGGCTCGATCTGTTTCACCGTGAGCGTGCCAACATCCACAGTGCGGCGCTCCGCAGGCCACGCCTTGTTGGGGTCGGCTGTGGGGTCACCGGGGTTTGCCACCGTAACTGTCAGGCTCCAGCGCTGGGGATTGGCGGCGACACGCTGGGTGATCTCCTGTTCCAGAAAATCGGGACCGCGTTTGGCTAATTCTTCCGGCGAGATGGGAACAGGCTGCGCCGCTGGAACCAGCGACCACCGTATCGTGTGGCTGGCACCGGTACCATCGACAAATAAGAAGGAGTTGAGACTGTTGTAGCGCTCCTCCGCATAGCTTGCAGTCCAGGGAGCACTCTTGGCCCAACCCGCGAAGGTGAGAAACTCCTGGTGCGCGCCAATGAACTTCTTCATCGCCTCGGGATCCTTGCTTCCGGAGGCTGTCAGAAGCTCGTAGAAGTCCTGCGGGGTGCCAACGGGGAAGATCGGCGCATCGATCATGGCGCTTCGCCATTCCTGCCCGTCCGGCGTGGTGATGCTGATGCCGATGCCGCGCACCCGCACCATGGCGTCCGCGGCATTCGGATCCGCAGTGGCCAGGTTGAAGCGCCCCAGCACCGGATATTGACCCCGGACAAAGACCGGCGCCTTGGAGAGCGCGGAGCCCGCGCCGTTCGCCTCAAACGTCCCGGTGAAGCAGATACCCTTGGCGTGATTGCGGCGATGACCCAACGCCGGACCGCCGGGGGGCGCCAACGCCGCTACTATTTTTTCCGGCGTCAGCCGCTTCGGCGACAGCCATCCAGCCGTGTATGCGAAACCAATCGCCGCTATGCCGACCACCGCGGCAATAATAGCCAGGGACCCGAGCCGAAAAGAACCTGGTGATGCAGGTAACTGAGCCATTTGGACCTCGTTTCATGCAGTGATGGGATCTAAGACCGATACCGTGGCCGGTTTTCAAGAAGACAGGGCGTACTCCAACATTCTGCCGAAGCGCCCTTGATTCCGAAACTTGGATTCTTCCTTTTTCAATAGTGGCTCAAAAATCTTGATCGCTTTCTTCCAGACGCCTTTGCGTGCTTATTGCCCAATCGCAGGGGTCACGCAGTTCAGCCCTCGCAGCAAAATATCGCGCTGCGTCACCAGGTCCGCGCTCGGCTTCAACCACGCTTCGCCGATGTTTTTCTTCTGATGCGGTGTCAGGTGCCATGACAAGGGGGTCAGCGAGTCCGAGGGGTAACGGAAACGCACCGGCTGGACATGGAATCCCTTATTTGTCAGAAAATCTGTTGCCAGCTGGAGCTCAAACTGAGCCCGCGCCTGTTGCGAGCTTGTCCTCACTGATTGCAGTGTCTCCAGCGGGGCTGTCAGTTGCCTCTGCCAGGTCCAGCTCTCGCCTGAAGGCGGCCATCCCGGGGTCGAATCTACCAGCAGGATGTATACCGGGTGCGTCTTGATAGAATCCCCCGCGGCAATCAGCCATTCCATCGCGCTGACCACGCCGGAGTTGTCGTAGTATCCGCCGTCCCCCACGTGCACTCGGTACCGAGGGTCGCCCGTCGACGAGCGCGGCATTGGAGATATCCAGGCAAAAGATGCGGATAACCGCGCCGCCGTCGCCACCGGAAGGTCCAGTCCCTGGAATGCATCCCAGAACAGGATCGATGGCAGATAGCCACGTTGAAAGCCCGGATCCGGCGGCAGCGTGGTGGAGCTCATCAGAAAGCGCTGCCCGCTCTCTGCGGCCGTCCCGTTAAATATCACCGCGGGGCGTATACCGCGCGCTACGTCGTCGCTCCATTCCCCCATGGTCGGTTCCGTCGCCGACCCGTGACCGGCCCAGGCCCGCACCCAATCTCTCTCCAGCGCCCACCCCCGGTCGACACTGTTGCCGAGCAGAGGGGTCGCCGCCGATCCCAGGAGCGGCACTATACGTAATAGATCCGGATACAAAAGCCCCCAGCCCACCGAACTCAGCGAAGAATGGTATGAATTCTGCCGGATGTCTGCGAGCGCTCGCGAGGGAACCGCTCCATCCCTCTCATACGATCCCAAAAAATACATCGCGCCCTCGCTGCCGCCGGAGACGGCGCTGACCAACACCAACGAGGAAGTAAACCGGTTCTCATCCGGTAGAACCGCGCATTCCTGTGTCAGGCCGGTCAACACCTCAGCCGTCCACGCAGCGGCGCGAATCCCTCCTCCCGACGTCGCTACAATCACAATCGGCTGGTCCGCGCTGCCCCGGCTCCGCTCCCATGCGTGAATCACCTCCGCCGGCGAACGCGGCGCCGCATGACCTTCCCCGCGATAGAGCTTGTAGATGTGGTCCGTTCCCATCACCCCAAAGACCAGTGAGATCGCCAGGCTCGTTGTCAGCACCGGAACCCGGACAATATCGAGTACGAATGCAACTCCCGAACAGAACCAGGTCAGCAATCCGAATAGGAACAGCAGGTAAAACAAAGCCGCAGGCTGTTGGTCGCTCAGCGGCGTTAGCAGCCGGTACCATCCTGCGGCTTCCGCATGGTTGCCCATCGCCGGGGCAGAAAGCATGCCGATGGCGACATAGCTCAACCCCTGTACCACCATGGCGGCCATCGCCAGTTGGTGCCCGGACAGGAGTGAGCCCACCGTTCCGCCCTCCAGCTGCACCTCCGATTCCGATCGTAAGACACCACGGCTCAGCCTATCCGGCAGGAACCTGCCAAGCTGCCGATGCAGGAACCCGCCCGAGCTCCATCGTGGCTGGCGATCTGTCCGCAGAAACGGAAAGCCCGGGAAAATCATCCGCGCCGTGTATGCCGGGCTCGCTTCTATATAAAAATGCAGCTTGGCGATCAACCACAGTCCTCCAAAATTAAGCATGGCCGCGGCAAGAATGGCGATTGCCTTTTGCCACCCTGGAATCTCCGTTCCACAACAGGTCATGGCGATCACCGGACACGCCAACAGGCCGAACATTGCTGTCATTCCCCACGTGACGCGCCCTGCCGCGGGCAATGACTCGATGCCCCGAAAGCGCAGCGGTCCATAGACCAGGGCTAACCGGCTGGTGATCATCACAATCAGAGCCAGTTGCAGCGCGACATACACGACAAAGACAAAGGAAAGAAAACTTTCCGCGTCGAAGACCCCCGCGAAAATCGAAGGCGCCACAAAGTATCCCGCCGGCAGCAGAATCGCCAACAGCGCTCCACCGATCACCTGAAAGCGGACGAGATAGCCAAACTCCACCCACATCAGGACCGTGCTCCAGTCCCGCGGATGCAACGGCACATAAAGCACAAGTGCAATCAGCAGAAACCCCAGTAGCAGGACGGAGCTCGCAATCAACAGAGGAGTCCATAGGAGACCCGCGATGGTAACCACAGCAGCAGCAATCAACAACAGCGCTAAAGCCCGCTGCCACGGACTCTGCCGCCGGACCAGCAGAGCCCCCAGCAGAAGCGAGGCGGCGCCAAGGAGAGTCCACTTTGTGAGTGAGAAACCTCGTGGTGTCGACGAAAAAGCCACCCCGCTGGCGATAGCCTTTAGCCCCTGCAGTAGCCGTACATTTTCGAGCACATCCAGGATCGCTGTGGCCGAGATGACACCGATCACGGCGCGCGAAAGCCGGCCGCCGCCCTCGACCGCAAATAGCACGAATACAGCCCAGTACAGTCCAATCAGCAGAAAATCCATGCATGTGTTCACACGGGCAATCGCAACGTTCCAGGTTTCATATTGGCCGGGGCTGCCTTGATCGATTCGCGCCTTGAAGCCGGCCGGGCTCGATGCCAGCTCCAGATCCGCAATCGGGCTGTCCACGACGCAGCCCCAATGACTGGTATCTCCCCGTTCAGAACACGGCCGCGTCATGTACGCGCCCGACTCCCAGGCCATCACACCGGACCACACGGTGAGCATAAGCAGGAAAAGCCAAAGCAGTCGTGCTAAGCGCATCGAAACCCCACCGTCAGTTTTTGCGTGAAGAGCGCAATGCTAATCGCACCAGTCGCGAAAATCAACCGTTGCGGAAATTACCAGGAACAAGAGCCAGAAACGTGAACGAACCATTGCGCGTCATGTCGTCACCGGCTGCCGAACCGCGAAGGGTGTCCGATCGTGCCGGCACACCGCCTGGATTGCGGAACGCGCTGTCAGCAGGCCTGACGGCAACCCACCTCCCGGCATGACCCATTGGCCTACCATAAGGAACTGCCGCAAACCCGGCAAAGTGTTTGGTAGTTGCTGATACCCGGTGGTGGGGGTCAGGAGCCAGCCCTCCATGCTTCCCTTCCAATTTCCCGTGTAATGGATGACGGTCGCTGGCGTTGAGACGTCGATCACCTCGATGGCGCTGCGGATTTGAGGCACCATCTTCTCGAGAATGGAGATGACGGCCTCCGCAATGCACTGTTTCTCTCTCTGATATGCGGTGAAATCGTCTTTCTGCAGATCCACCCAATACTCAAAGTTCCGCGTAGGCAAAAAGCAGGTGACCGCCGTTTTGCCGGGCGGCGCGAACGTGGGGTCGAAGTGAAAGAAACGGAAAGAGAGCTGTCGAAGTTCTGTACCCGGGTCCAGTTGCAGCGGCTCGGCAAGCAGTCGAGTGACCAGTCGCGGCTGGTGGGACAAATCCAGCGTGACACCAAGCGAAACCTGCAGATAAGAAGGAAATGTTTCGAACTCGTTATAGATTTCCTGGGTAGCAGAGTCCGTGTACTTGCCGCCAAGCAGTTCGTAGATAGTGGCGTGGCCATCGGCAGCGGAGATCACCCAGTCCGCGGTGATAGTCTCCCCGTTCATCAACTGCACTCCGACAGCAGTGTCGTCTTCGACCAGGATTCGTTTGACTTGAGCCCCCAAACGCAGCCGGCCACCCAGGCTGCGGAGCTTGTGGGCGATCCCTTGAATGACCGCCTGCGATCCACCAATCGGATAGCCCGCATCGCGCTCGTTCATCCACGCCAGCGAAAAGAAGAGAGCGAGCGCTGACAGCTCCCCCATGTCGCTTTCCCCAAAGAAGCCCCTGATCAATGGGTCCCTGAACTTGTAACCGTATTCTTTACTGCTCATTGCCGATAACTCATGGAGCAACGGCAGGTAAGGCAGATCACGGACGTAAGTTAACCAGTTGCCGCCCCAGCCCTCGGATGGGTCGGGCATCTTGAATTTGGAGAGGCTTCGAATCGCCGAGGCGAAATTGCTGATCTCCGCTGCGTCCTCTGGCGCCCGCTTCAACATTTCCTCTTCGAGTCGGTCAATGCTGGTGTAGATGCTGAGAGTTTCGCCATGTTCGGTTTCCAGCCGCGCGAATTCTTCCGGATAAAGGAACGTCAGCTTATCGATGTCGAACACCTCAAGCCATCGCGAATACATGTCTCCATCCGGGTTGGAGCCGAACAGCCAATGCAAACACGTTTCAAAGATGTAGTCGCCCCGGTGCCAACTCGTCGCCAATCCCCCTGCAGCGTCGTGCATTTCGAGGACTTCGACCTGATAGCCAGACCTTTGTGCATAGACAGCTGCGCAGAGTCCCGAGATACCGCCGCCGATGATGACGATTGTTCCTGCATCATGCTTCATAAAAGCGTTCGCTCCTATCCGGCATTCCGTCCGCTGTGGTTCCTTGAACGCGCATCCTACGGTGTTTAACTTTGGAGGGCTGTGATGGAAAACACGTTGCTGGCAACTGTCGATGGAGTAAGAGTGCTGGTCCAGCTTCTCAAGAGTATCGTCCTGCATGGACGGCCTCGCGAACAGGTTCAGCGGCCCCTGACTCCCGCACGATACGCGAGGACGATAGGGCCGAACGCAAAATGAGTCCCGCAGAGCCTGCCCTGAGCTTGTCGAACCGGGACGGTTGAACTTCAAACCTGTCAAAATTAGTTCGGCAAGCTTTGGCGGGATTTCGACTCAAAACTCTGGTCGATGGTTCTGGACGGGTGCCCCATGTTCGCCTGAGCGTACACCCGGATTTCCTGTCGAATCCCTGGTGTTGACGAACTTCATGCGGCTTTCCTTAAGGAAAGCCGCACGCGCATCCGTTGGGGGCGCCCCGTGCAGGAAATCCGGGACCATGGGCCGAAAACGGGTTCTTCCAATGCTTTCACTCCATGTGCAAGGACCCTTGCTCTCGCCCGTAGTCTCTTCGCTGTGGAGGAAAAGCATTGGGAGGGGCTGCGCCCCATAAGCGCTAACTTAAGGAACGTGGCTGTAGTCCTCTTTTGCGCTTTGATTCTTGGAGGCCGCGTGCGATCTCTGGCCATCTGGTCAAGGTGCTTTGCAAACTAAGTCGCGGTTCAATCGATCGTTGGATTTCATGGAGTGCGAAGTGGAACTCACGCCAGGGGCTAGATGGTTGGTCGGATGTTGTATCCCCAGGGGGAAATTTCACGTCCAGTGCGGATCAGTTTCTGTGTTAGCAGGGCGATCAGCAGCTTCCCGTACAACCATGCCCGCGAACTGCGATCATCGTACTTGGGCAGATGACCCAACTGCAGCAGAGATTTCAAGCGTTTAAATACAAGCTCGATTTGCCAGCGCATGCGATACCACTGCAAGACCTGAGCCGCGGTTCCTTTTTCGTAGGTGGTGAAAATCAGTACATACTGGGCCAACTCCAGGGTTTGGGGGTCTAATGCCATCTGCTTTTTGGACGCTCGGCGCTGCAGCCGTCTCTGCGCCCGGCCAATGGCTTGCTCACTCTTTCGAATGACACAAAGCCGACCAGCCATTGGCTCTCCTCCACTGCTCTGTAGCCGAACCTTCCACTCACGCACTTGGCCAGATCGACGAATCTTACGGACCTGTTGCAGGAGAGCGAATCTGCGTTTGCCAGATCCATAGGCCACAAAGGTCGCCGGGTTGACACGAAGCAAAACGTCGGCTCCCTTTTGCTTCATGGCCACCATTCCGGGCAAGCGACAATATGCCGCATCTGCCAAAATCAGATCTCCACTTTGCGCCGGCAGACGGGTGAAAGACTCTCCGTTGCCTACCCCCTCAGCAGCTGTGACCTCCAGGAAATCACACTCCAGTTTCGGTAGTCGGATCGCATACAGTATTCGCCATTGGCTCCCGGTCTTCCCAGGTTCTCTCACAATGGTTCCATCGACTATCCGGATGTTCGGTCCCTCCGCAGAAGGCTCACTAAAACCAGCCTCCTTTAGCAACTCCAGGCAAAGTCCACGGAGCCACGACTCGCTGGTGCGCAGGCGCTTGCAACAGCGCCACATCCGAAACATCAGCCCAGTCCGCTAACTTTGCTCGCACCGCCGTCTCGCGAAGCGAAAAGCCCTTTCCCACGTGCAGCAACAAAGTCCGTAAAAGCATATCGACAGAAGGAAATCCGCGAAGCCGTTCCACTGCACCACTCAGAACCGCTTCTTTTCGCCAGTCCACGGGAAACAATCCCGACAAAACATCCCAATCTTTGTTCGAAGCGTTCTCCATCGTGCCCACAGCATACCTAGGTTCGGGCGAAACTACCACGCTTAAGTTAGCGCTTATGGGGCTGCGCCCCGTCCTCTTCGGCCCGTGTACGCTTGGGCGAACATCGGGCACCCGTCCAGGGAAGAGGGCTTCGTTCTTTACTCCACCTCGGCCACACTGATGAACTCCACCGAGCTTGCTACGCCGGTCTGATTTCCGACCCACAGGCAGCACGTTTAGATTTCCTGATGAAGCGATAACAGAGCGCCCTCAGCACTCGCGAATTCGGACAGCTCTGGTTAGCCGTCCCCGTTCGACAAGCTCAAGGCAGGCTCTGCGGGACTCATTCTGCATTCAACTCTCAGGCGGACACTAGCGGCCCTATTCATCAAAGATTTTCAGCTGCCCCGGTGTTGACCTAACGGTTGACCTAGTTCCCGGCATTTTCTCTCATAAAGCCGACTCGGCACACGCGTGACGTTCGTCACAGCCTGCCGGCAAACAATAGAAGAAGCTCAAGAAAGTCATGGCGGTCAACCATATGAAGCAAAACAGCACACTCTCTGTTTATGCAGAATCGATCCATTACGACTTGAAGGAGCTACTTGTAGCTTACGATTTCTCCGCAGCAGCCGATTCGGCACTGAAGTACGCAGTGATGTTGTCCAAACGGTTTGGATCGTTCATTCATCTCATCGGAGTTCAGAGTCCGACCGAATATGCCAGCGCCGCCGAGGCCGGGCCGCTCGCGATGGAAATGTCTCAACGCGATCTTCAATTTGGTCTTCAAGAGATACAAGACAGCCTCCGGGGAGAAGGGATATGGACCGATTCTGTCCGACGGATCGGTAACATCTCAGACACGATTGAAGGCGCCATCCTCGAGCACACCCCCGACCTTCTTTTGCTTGGCGCTTATGGTTATGGTCCGATCGACCGTCCGCAGCTGGGCTCGACAGCAGAGCATTTGCTACGCACCGTCCGTTGCCCAGTCTTGGTTGTAGGACCAAACGCCGTCTTGCTCGACCGCGAGGCGCTTCCTATCGAGCGGATTCTTTGTCCTGCGAGCTCATTCGACATCAATGACAATATTTTCTGTTTTGCCGGTCATCTTGCTGCCCAGATGAGAGCGCCTGTGGAGATCGCGTATGTGGTTGATCCGGCGCAAAATCATGTCCGGCCTCGAAAACGGTGCGAAGAATGGGCTATTGAACTACGTGAACGAGGCGTCAAAGTGACCTGGACCGTGCTCTACGGTCGAGCAGATACGACGCTCGCTCAGTATGCAACTGAGTCGAACGCCTCTCTCATCCTTTTCGGCCTACACCGGAGTGGCAACCAGATGATCGATTGCCCCGACGGTGTGGTCGGCGGAACGATTCGCCAAGCTTCCTGTCCAGTGATGACCGTTCCGTGCGTCCTTATGAACCTGCGGTAGCCGCAATCTTCGATCCCACGAGATGGTGGCGCGTACGTCGCAGCTACTCGAGTGGGCCTTTCACGGGATCAGAGTTATCTGAGGTGGATCATGACCGTTCTTGGAAATCGAGTTGAGGTGAACCTGGAGAATATTCTGTTTGCCACAGACTTTTCTGCGAGTGCGGAAACCGCTAAGTGCTATGTGCAAGCGCTCGCAGATCGATACCGATCACGGGTTCGTGTCATGCATGTGATCGATCTTTCTGCAGCCTTCAGCGCACCCGACGCGGGTTTCAGCATTGATATCTTCCGAAGGACCGGTGAAGAGTCGCTTTCCCGCCTGAAAGGTGACCTGACTTCGGACCGGGCACAGATAGAGACCGTTCTATGCGAAGCAATGGACCCGGCGGCGGAGATTCTCCAAGCAGCACATGAGGGCTCCGTCCTGCTGGTTATCGGTACGCGGGGATACAAGGGGCTAGCGAGACTGGTGCTTGGGTCGACAGCAGAGCAGCTGATCCATCAAGCCACATGTCCAATTCTCACCATAGGGCCAGGTGTGCGGCCACCCAAGATGCCGCTAAGCTTCCAGAGGATCGTCTATGCCACGGACTTCTCTCCTGAGGCCGCCAAGGCGTGCGTCTTTGCCTTATCGTTTGCCCAGGATTTCGGCGCCCATCTCTATCTTTGCCATGTGCTTCCAGAACCTTCTGGCATGGATCAAATGAATGATGATGAACTGAATGCCAGGTTCACCGGCGCGCTGAAAAGCCTGGTTCCTGACGCAGCGCGGGAGTTTTGCGAACCGGAATGTGTTATCGAGCACGGGGTTGCGGCTGATGGCATTCTTTTACTTGCTGAGCGGCTCAAAGCCGACCTGATCGTGTTAGGGACGCGCAAAACTTCACACTGGTTCGATAACTTCAAAACCGGCGTAGCGTTTCAGGTGATCAGCAGCAGTTATTGTCCCGTGCTCACCATCCGGGCGTAGTTTCCGATCCAGCAAAGGCTGATCGTAGTTGCTTCGCTTCACGTACCTGCTACTCGACTTCGTTCGCTGCCTCAGTCACCACTGATCGCCATAAGTGCTGCGCGGTTGGGTATCATTACGGTCGTTCCGTGGAGCTTGACCAGGTGCTTGCTCTTGAACTGGCTTAATGTCCGGGTAACCGTCTCGCGGGTGGAACCAACACACTCGGCAATCTGCTCGTGTGTCAACGGCATCTTGATTCTCGCCGGCTCCGCGGTCTGCTTCTCTTCAGACGACCAATGCAACAGCAACCGTGCGATCTTTTCATGCGCGTTGGTAGATAAACCGACTGTACGCAATTGATCACAGGCATTTGCATATTGCGAGTTCAGCTGCCGGATCACTGCCTGGAATGCCTCTGGAAACCGGCTGATGAACGAAACGAAATCCTCACGGCGGATGAAGGAGACCTGTGACGGGTAAAGTGTTTCGGCACTCACCTCATAAGGGATGCCGGACATCGCCGCGCTCAAACCGAGTATCTCGCCGGGGCGGGCGAGTTGCAAGATCAGGGTCTTCCCACCCTTGGAACTGACTGAGAGCTTAACCTTTCCCGAGCACAGCAGGTAGACACCCTTGGCGGGTTCGTTTTCCAGGAACAGCCGTGGCCCCCGCTGGATAAGATGCGGAAATCTTAATGGTTTGAAATTCTTTAGACGCCGCAGCCGTAAGATGGCAGAGGAAGCCGCTCTCTTTCAGCTTGCAATTGTCACAGATCGACGTTTGTCCGTTTGAGGGCTGCATGTCATCTCTCCTTTTGCTCGAGCGCCGCGCCGCTCATAGCCTGGTTGGCAAAATACTGAGTTAAGGGAGAATCGGAGAGGATTTCTGATCCCGTTTCCCTGACAATTTCCTGCAGAATGTGGGTTCCGTTCCAGTCCGCGTAAGTCACTCCACGAATGTCCAGCCGTAACGGCATCTGACCCGCGGAGGCCCACAAGTCGTGCCAGGTCCTTCGCAACTCCAAGGCCCACGGACCAACAAGTTTGCCCTCTATCTTGAGGGTCGCTACCGGCGAATCGTCTTTTATCGAGATTTTCAGCACCGTCTTCACTTCCTTGCGGTGCTATAGAGCAAATGCGTTACCAAAGCGAAGAGGAACGGCGCGCCCGGCGATAGGTATTGAAAATACAAGAGTTAACGGCGAGAGGCTTCCATCTGCAAGGAGGCGGTTAACGGCCGGAGACGATCAAACATGACGAGATATCGTCCCGGAGACGATGGGTTCGTCTCCGGGCATCACAGAAATCCGCGGGGATCGTCTAGGCAGGGAAGACAAGGCCGTCCCGTTAGCCCCCAATTCTTCAACCCAGGCGATGCTCCTCGGCACTTCCCTGAGCGCAATGTCGTGCTGCAAAAGCTCTTGCTTTCGGAGTTAAATCCATTTCCTGCGCAGCAGCCAAATCTTGATGCCTTGTGTTAGCAACACATAGCAGACCATGGTCAGCACCAGGATCGGCCAGTACAGGTTCGGCAGATGTACAAATCCGAGCGACGAGGCCATGGGAGAATAAGGCAGCCAGATCCCGAACGCTATGATGGCTAGTGTTGTGAATGTGAGTGCGCGGCTTGCCTGGCTCTGGATAAAAGGGATCTTATTGGTGCGAATAACATGAATGATGAGCGTTTGCGTCATCAACGACTCTACGAACCAGCCGGTCTGAAACAGGGATGCGCGGCCGGAATCCCAGCAGTGGAACACCCAGAGCATGACAAAGAAAGTCGTGTAGTCGAAGATCGAGCTGATGGGCCCAATGAAGAGGATGAACCGCTTGATCTCCGCGATGTTCCAGGGCCTGGGACGCGCCACTTGTTCGTCGTCCACGGCGTCGTTGGGGATCGGCACCTGCGAGAAGTCGTATAGCAGATTGTTGGTCAACACTTGAATCGGGGCCATCGGCAAAAAAGGCAGGAAGGCGCTGGCCCCTAAAACACTGAACATGTTGCCGAAGTTTGAACTTGCCCCCATGCGGATGTATTTCAAAATATTAGCGAATACCTTGCGGCCTTCGATCACGCCGCCCTCCAGAACCGTCAGGTCCTTTTCGAGCAAAATGAGATCCGCGGATTCCTTGGCGATATCCGTGGCCGTGTCCACCGAGATGCCGACGTCGGCGGCCTTCAGTGCGGGTGCGTCGTTGATGCCGTCTCCCATGAAGCCGACTACGTGGCCCTTAGCCCTGAGCATACGGATGACTCTTTCCTTGTGAGCCGGCGAGAGGCGGGCGAAGAGCGTGGTCTTTTCCACGGCCGCGCCAAGCTCTTCATCGGACAGCTTCTCTACGTCGGCTCCCAGTAGCATAGGGTCAGCCGCGAGGCCCACATCTTTGCACACTTTCCGACTAATGAGTGGATTGTCCCCGGTGAGAATCTTCACCGTAACCCCATGACGGTGGAGCGCCTCGAGTGCGCGTGCGGCCGTGCTCTTTGGCGGATCGAGGAAGGCGACATACCCTCGCAGCACCAACTCGCGCTCGTCCATTTTGGTACAGATTTGTTTTCCCGTGAGTTCCCTGGTTGCCAGCGCCAGCACCCGAAAGCCGTCGCTGCTCAGGCTCTCGTATTCTTCCTTTAGTCCCACGATCAGCGAAGGTTCCATCGGCGACAATTTACCATCGAGCTCGAAGTAGGAGGAGTGCTGAAAAACCTCCTCCGGGGCTCCTTTGGTAAGGAGGACCGTCTTGCCGTCCGGGTCTTCGACCAGGACAGACATCATGCGCCGGGTGAAGTCGAAAGGGATCTCGTCGAGCTTCTTGTACTTCTCGACAATCGCCATCCCATGGAAGTCGGGACTGTCCAGAACCGCGCGGTCAAGCAGGTTTTTGAGCCCGGTCTGGAAGTAACTAATCAGATAGCCATTCAGGAGGGCCTCTTCCGTTTCGCGTCCTGCGACATTACAGTGCCGCACCAGCACGACCCGATCCTCGGTGAGCGTGCCGGTCTTGTCCGTGCACAAGACATCCATGGCTCCAAAATTCTGGATGGAGTTGAGCCGCTTGACGATCACCTTGCGCCGGCTCATCGCCAGCGCGCCTTTGGATAGACAGACGGACACAATCATCGGCAACATCTCGGGCGTGAGTCCCACGGCCACGGCCAAGGCAAAGAAAAAAGCACCTTTCCAATCGTGTTTGGTGAAGCCGTTGATGAGAAACACCAGGGGTACCATAACGGCCATGATCCGGATCATCAGCCAGGTGAACCGATTCAGGCCCAAGTCAAAGCTCGTCTGCATCCTTTCGCCGGTGATTGATCCGGCCATGCTGCCAAAATAGGTTTGCGCTCCCGTTGTGACCACGACCGCAGTCGCCGTCCCGCTTTGGACGCTTGTTCCCATGAAGCAGATGTTCTTAAGTTCGGTGGGGGAAACCACCGTCCTGGACTCCAGATCATGGATTTTTTCGACCGGAAGCGACTCGCCTGTCAGGCTTCCCTGGCTCACGAAAATGTCTTTGGAGGAAAGTAGACGCACGTCACCGGGGATCATGTCGCCCGCGGACAAGTGGATGATATCCCCAGGCACGAGGTCGTGAAGCGGTATCTCGGCGGCTACGCCATCGCGAACGACCGTGGCGGTTACATGAATCATGGCCCTGAGTTTGGCTGCTGCTGAATCGGCTCTCGCCTCCTGCAAAAAACGAAGGCCTACACTCAAGACGACCATCGCCGCCATCACCGTTCCCGCACGCGCGTCACCCGTGGCGAAGGAAACCGCTGAGAGAGTGGCCAGGAGGATGACCAGGGGATTGCGGACGATCTTAAGCAGGCGGATGGGCCAGGTCTGCGGTTTCTCCTGGGCTACCTCATTTGGACCTACGACGCGCGCACGCTCTTCCGCTTCGGCTCCCGTCAGGCCATTCGAAACCGTTTGCAGCTTCTGCAACAGCTCTTCGGCGGGGGTCTGGGCGGCATCGAGTACGGCAGGCGAGACATGAATATCCTTGCCTTTACCCGGCGCCGGATGCGGCGAGCGATTCTTTGCCTCAACACCCACCGCGTGCGCGCTATCGGTCAACGCCATATGTTCCGCGTCAGACAAGGTAGCCCCACCTTTAACCGTATGCTCGGAAACGTTGGCCGGTTCGAGCAGCAGAACCGCTACATTCCCATATATTGAACGTGCACGTAGATGCCAGTATGAATGTTGTAAACCAAATACCATCCGGCGTGGTCCGGGTCGTCGTAAACTACAAAATCATCGCCGCAATTCCAGCACCAATCGGCGAAGGCGGGCCAATCCCAGCCTGCAACTTCAAAATATTGGCCACCAGGAAGCCAGAACCAGTGGCGGTATATGCGCAGGTCTCCGGGGGTCGACCGAGGGGGTGGAATTCACAAAAAACAAACTCGACTTCGCATTGCACGGTTCGTACGCCGAACGATGGCGGTTGAAGATCGCCCACAGACGAGAACACCTGCTCAGGAAGATTGTGAGCAGCAATCGGCGCGAAGAGTCCTATCTCCTGAGGGAATGGCGCAGAGTGAGAACGGGACACCTGGCTTCGGCGATTACGTTGTACACAGTGTTGTCGCCATGAATCGGCCAAAACGCTGTGTCGGGGTTTGAGCCCATCACAATCAAATCGGCTCGAAGTTTTTCGGCAGTGCTGAGTATCTGTTCAACAATTTCCCCGTTTTCCACGGCTATCGTGGCGGTTGTCCATAGCAGCGCCTCGTCGGGTACAAGGCGCCCAAGCTCAAACGCTGTCCATCGAACGAGACGTTCGCCGGCATACTCAGCGTGCACATCGCGAGGCAGTACGTGTAACAGCGTGATTTCAGCTTTGTAAAATTCACCCAGTTTCACGGCGAGCTGAGCAGTCTCCTCGTAGCCGGACGACAGGGAAACTGGATGCAGTATTCTGCATGGCTGACCGTGAGCAAATGGGCGGGCGTGTGGACCTACGGTCCACGCTGGAACCTCGACGCTTTTCAGAATGTCGTTGGCGCTCGATCCCAGGAAAAACTTGTTTAGGTTACGCCTGCCATGAGTACCCAAAATGACCCGACCCGCATGCACGTGTCTGACGACTTCCTTCACCACATCCTGGGGATGGCCATGGCGGATAACAACTTCGCAATCGATTCCATCGGCACGCATGGCCGCTACGACCTCGCCAAGAGTCTTGCGTGCTGCTGCAAGAAGTCGCTGAGCCGCGGCCTCAGCGGCGTCTGCAATAAATACGACGGCAGCATCCAGAGAGCTGGACTCGACAGGTCGAATGACATGGCAGAGGACCAAGGAGGCTCCACTTGCTTCGCATTGCGCTTTGGCATGCGGGATAAGATAGTCGAGGTCAGTCAAATCTGTTGCCACTAGAATCTTGTCCGGTGCGATGAACGCACGGCTGTTGTTGAGCGGCCTTGTTTCGACGTGTGCCATAAACTCCTCCCCTGTGGAGCAATCATAGGAATGTTTCCCGGTGTGCGGGCGCACAACTGCGAGCGTCCGCACACCGGGATCTTAGGACTGCAGAATCGTCATGACGGGGCACCGCGCCTCTGCCAGGACCTTCGCCGCTGTCCCACGGACAAGATGGGTTGTCACTGAGGATGCGGGATGGGCGCCCATGACAATCAAGTCGGATTTGTGCTGCTTCGCAAGATCAAGAATTGACGTTCCCGGAGAAGCACTGGCGAGACGAGTGCGCAACCATGAGCGTTTACCCAGATCTTCGGGGACGTAGCGATGAAAGGCCTCTTCGAACGCCACCCAATCCACGTCGTCCTCCGGCTCGCTCGAACGCTTGACGTGAAAAAGCACCAGCTCTGCTTCCCAAACGGCGGCGAGTTTGTGGGCATAGGCGACAATCTCGGCTTCCCGCGGTTCGAGAGTCGTTGCGCAAATGATCTCTCGTATGCGCCAGGTCTTGTCTTCAAGATTCGGCACGGCAGGTCCCACCGAAAGAACAGGGCAACCCGCATGCCTCAAGACCGCTTCGGCGTCGGAGCCGAGCAAGAAGCGCTCCAGGCCTTTTTTCCCGTGGGTTCCCAGAACGACCAAGTCCGCCTTGTACTGCTTGATAGTAGAAAGAAGCTCAGCGTAAAGGGGGCCGGTAACCGAGATCGCCTGGGCTCGGAAACCCTCCGAGCGCAAAGCGGCGCCGCTTTGCTCCAACTGTTCCTCGTGCAGCGACTGGATTTCAGTGGTGTCAATCCATGCTGCTTCCGGTGGAGTAATGAGGTCCATAGGGGGATTCACATGAACCAACAGCAACTCCGAATTCCCCGGTTTAGCGAGGGCTTTGGCGTAAGCCAGGGCACGCTGGGAGATCTCCGTGAAATCTGTGGGAACGAGGATGCGGTCAAACGTAACGGCGACGGGATTCATGGTTGCCATAAGTGCCTCTCTTTTTGTCGATCTGTCGAATAGCCGCCCTGGGTTTGTTTTGAGCGGCTGTACTAATGACAAGATAGTGATCCGAATCTTGAGCGGCTGTGACAGGAATCACACCAGATTGCGGGTTCCAGACCATCTTAGAGGCTGGCTTGGTTGAGCGCCGACGAAGGCTCAATGGGCTTTGGCGATGGCTGTTGCATAAGAAAATACATCGTTAGCAGCATCTGGAAACCCATGAAGAACGAATAGGCTGCTACAACAACCAGAGCATCCCTGTCATCCTTCCCGGCAAACACCACCAAAGCGGCGCTAAAGACTACGGCAATTCCAGCCAGGAGGTACATGATTATCTGTTGCCGCTTGGTGCCCATCCAGGTCCTGGCAAGATGAATTTTTCCCAGGCTAAGAGAAAGGGTGTAGACCGCAAGGACGTAACACAGCATCCGAATATTTTCCCCAGGATAGAGAATCAGGAAAACACCGCAGGCGGCAATCGCCGTACTCACGAACAGAAGCCCGCGTAACCTTCTCACCTGCTGGCGTCCAAGGCCAGCAGCACAGAGCCAATCAACGCCGGCGATAAACAGCAGAGAGGCCGCGACCAGTAACAACGCGACGGCACCTCCTAAGACGTAGAATAGGAGGTTGGTCATCGTAGCGCGAATGTAAAGCAGGCTCAGCCCCAGCGCCAACATGGCGAAACCATGTATCGTCATAAGTTTCGCACGTCTGCTTTCGTTCAATCTAAACATATCCGTCACCTGCCAGCTTGAAGTGTGGCCCCCTTTAGTAAGGGAGACGGTGACGGCTGTCACAGTTGTGGACTGACCCAGAAAACAATTCGACGCGGGGGATGTCCACTACGCCCACAAGATGTGATCAACATCACCGCCACGCTTTTGAAGAGAGCTCAGTCTGTTAGCAGCTTGAATATTGCCCTTGAAGGGTGCGGAGACGATGATGGTAAACATACTGAAGACTATTCGCGAACGACACACGACGCGTGAACCATTTGACCCGGCTCGCCCGGTCAGAAAGGAGGATCTTAAGCTGGTATTGGAGGCGGCGAGATGGGCCCCCACACCGAACAACATGCAAAACTTTGAGATTCTTCTGGTAGATGCGAAGGACACGCTCGATGCGATCGCCCAGATCCCAGCCGAAATGTCGGAAGCCTTCTTACGGGAGAATTATCAGCAGATCTCATTTTCTAAAGAAGAGCTACATATCAAGAAGACGGGGATGCTGGCGGAAATGTTCCCACCTGCCTGGACCAATCCCGAGGCCTGGAGTTCCGCCTCCGACTACACCTCTCAATTATCATTTCTCGGGAGGTCGGTAGGGGAGACTCAGCTTTTGCTCATTGTTCTCTACGATTGCAACCGCCGCGCTCCCGGATCTGAGGACGATTTCCTCGGCCACGTGAGCCTTGGGTGCGTAATGGAGAATATGTGGCTCATGAGCCAATCCCTTGGGGTCGGCTTCCATGTGTTGACCGTTTTTAGTGACGGTCCCGTGCAGAAACGGGTTCGAAGCATTCTCCGAATTCCGCAGAATATGAAGATTGCTTTCGCCTGTGCCCTCGGTCATCCCACCATCGCTTCTGACACCTCACTCCGCGTCCGCCGCGACGTTGAAGACTTCGTACACCACAATCAGTTCAACCATAAGGATTTACTCTGGGAGTAGTCGATTGTCGTACCAAAAGTGGAAAACGAGTTACTGCTCGCGATGCTTGGCAGACCGCGAGCAGTAATGATCATTCTTCCGCAAATATGGGGAAACCGGTCCTCGAGCGCCGGCGACAATGATGTGCGAAGTGAAGCAGAACGGGGATCGGCTGGTGGCGCCAGGGGGTTATGGTTGAGGCGTGAAACCCTCCTTAAGACTGGCCTCATACTGTGCCTTGGCATCGGCTCCGGCCTCAGCGAGAGTTGTAAATTGTTTCCAAGAAAACTCCGGAGTTACCGCCGCAGCTTCACTGCTTGCTCCCTCTCCGTGGTAGCTGGTATTCACGGTTTCCACGAGGTAATTGTGTTCCTCTGGTTCGCCTGTTACCTTGATTGTCCGACTGATCGCATGGCCTTTGCATAGCTTGCAATACGTTTGATCGATTGCCATATGTCACTTCCTGAATGTTAGACGTCACCGATCCAACGATACTGTGCTGGTTGACTTCGTTATGTGACGCAGGTCACCGGCCGCTTATCATTCCTTGGTTAGAGTGCTTGTCAGTTGCTTCCCGAACCGAACGTCACTGTAAACATATTCACCACGGCCTGGGGAAACGGCAGCGGCGTCCACGGCCCGGCAGGAGGGGTTATGGGTGAACATCCGGAATTGACATTGAAGACGATTATGCTGGCAACAGATTTGTCCCCGGCATCGTACGGCGCATTGAGCTATGCCAGAAAATTGGCGAGGCAATTTTCGGCGAAACTTCTGTTAACCCATGTGATCGAGTCACCTTCGCCGGAGAACCACGACATATGTGAAACTGTTGACCAGGCCGAGAAGGAACTTCAGGAGACAGCGGAGCAGCTTTCCGAAGACTTCATTGAAAGCCGTGTAATCGTGCGGCAAGGTGATATTCGGGAGACAATTTTGGGCCTAATCGCCGAGCGCAAGGTGGATCTCCTCGTACTCGGAACGAGAGGCCGCGCTCGCAACGCGGCCGAGGAGATCGGGTCAAATGCGGAAGCGCTCTTGCGGCTCATGCCCTGCCCCGTTCTTACTGTAGGCGCGAAGGCAAAGACGAATGCATTTGAGCGCACCCATCGCTGCAAAATCTTGTTTCCAAGCGACTTCTCTGGAGGTTCACACATTGCCCTTCGATATGCGGAGAGTCTCGCTCACCGGCTTGGCGCGCATTTATTTCTTGTGCATGTTGAAGAAGCAAGTCTTGGCTCCCCGGCGATGGACCTCCCGCATCAGGCGCAAAACTTTAGAGCTTTAGAGGAAGAAGTGAGCGATCCATCCGTGATCGCCGAATGTGCCACGCTGATGGGTTCACCAGCGGAGACGATCGTGGCTGCCGCAACAAAAAACGAAGCCGATCTCATTGTGATGCGGGTGCACCAGGGAGATCAGGCAGCAGGAGGTCGTCTCCACGGTGTAGCTTACAAAGTGATCGCTTCGGCAAGATGTCCCGTCTTCACTCTCTTTGTGGCGCCTTCACAGGATGAGGTCACAGGTAAAGAACTAGCACAATCTGTTTGACCGCATCGAGTTGTTATGTGCGTGTGACCGGTGGTGCTTCATAGCCCCGGACTTAGACGTTTCGGTCAGTTCAAGCAATCGTCGCGTTACCGATTCCACCGCATGCTCAACCTCGGGTGACAGAGATGAACCAACAGCAAACTGCTTGCCCTCGATGCCATAGACAAAGAGGCTTTTCGGCAAACGGTTCATGGCGCGTGCTAGTTCAACAGCTTCGCCCACCCCGAAACCATGCGTGGAACCGGACAAAACATTCTTAGGCAGCTGGTTCGCATTGGCGTTCCATATCGATAGATGACCGGGCCTTCCGAGTGGGGAGGTCGCGTCGACCAAAATTACATGCTCAAAGCCCGTCCAACAGTCCATGAGAGAAGCGCTCTCGCCACTTTGCGCGATAGCTTCCCCACCCAGCGTCCTCAGGTGGCGCGCCACAAGCAAGCCGGCTGCATCGTCTCCACGATCCAGGTTGCCACAGCCAATAATAAGAGGATTCATACTACTCACGCTCCAGCTGGAGGCGAAGGAAATGGGTAGCGCACGAGATGCATGGATCATAGTTGCGAACTGCCTGTTCAGACTTCCACTTGATCTCCTCCTCTTGCCGGCTCGCAATCGTGCTCACAAAATGGCGGAGATCATCCTCAATTCGCTTCTGATTCTGAGAGGTTGGCGGAACAATCTTTGCGTTCGCTATGAGCCCATCCGGAGCCAACTGATAGCGATGATAGAGAAGGCCCCTGGGCGCTTCGGTTGCGGCTTGCCCCGAAGCCGCTCTCGCCACGGGTTGCGAGAGGGATGCAGAAGGAGGCTCATAGTCTCGGATGATGCGCAGCGCTTCGCTACAGGCGAAAACCAATTCGACCGCTCGTACCACGATACTGCGGAACGGATTAAGGCACGGCGCCTGCAATCCGCAGTCACGGGCTATCTGTTTGGCCACTTCCGGCAGCCTCTCGAAGTTGAGATTAAAGCGGGCCATGGGGCCAACCATGTAGGAACTATTGCCACGCAGGACGCAGTGCAGAGCATTCGAGTGTTCCACTTGCTGCTCAGTGAAATTCTCCTCATACGCGGACACCGCAATATCCAGCCCCCGGCTGGAAACGATCCGCCCTTCATTGAAGGGATATTCCTCCGGATGGGATAAAGAGACGAATTCGTAATCCTGCTCGAAATCGGGAAACTCAAAGCGTGAGACCCAGCGGGCGGTCTCCAACGATGCTTCCAAGGCCCACGTCAGTTCGTCGGCCACTTCCGCGAGCGCGCTCCTGGCGGGGGCTTTGTAGAATCCTCCGACAGCGGCGGAAACTGGATGAATTTCCCGTCCGCCCATTGCGGTCACGATTTGGTTGCCGGCCTTTTTCAGGCGCAGCCCTCGTTCGACAATCCCCCGGTGATCGCTCGCCATCGCTATGCCGTCGGGATAACCAAGGAAGTCGGGTGCATGCAGCATATACACGTGAAGTGCATGGCTCTGAATCCATTCGCCGCAATAGAACAGCCGTCGCAGCAGCCGCACTGTGGGATCGATCTCGACACCAAGAGCATTCTCGATCGCATGCACTGCGCTCATCTGATACGCGACAGGACAAATTCCGCAGATGCGAGCTACGATGTCGGGAACATCAGAGAAGTGACGGCCCCGGAGAAAAGCCTCGAAGAACCTTGGAGGTTCGTAGATCTTGAGCTTTACGTCTTGAACCTGATTCCCTTTAAGTTTGATGTAAAGGGCTCCCTCGCCCTCCACGCGGGCCAACGTTTCAACCTTGATCGTTCGGGATTTGTCTCGGCTCACTTGCGCTCGCTCTCTTCGCCGGCTTTTCTGAACGGCCATGCCCAGGCATTGAAGTTTCGAAACGCCCGTGTAATCTCAGCGTTGTTTTGGCCTAGAATACGAAACTGGTTGCTGAGCGATTCCGCATTCGGGCTTTCCATGGGACCGTAACAGCCATAGCACCCGCGATTAAAACTGGGGCACAAGGCGCCGCATCCAGCATGGGTAACGGGACCCATGCATGCGACACCTTGCGCCACCGTGATACAGACGTTGCCTTTGCGCTTGCATTCCACGCAGACACTGTGTGCGGGGATTCCCGGTTTGCGTCCGGCAAGCATGGCCGTGATCAACTCAATGAGCTGATGCTTATTGATGGGGCATCCGCGGAGTTCGAAATCCACGGGCACATGTTCGCTGATGGGGGTGGAAAGCTTTAACGTGTGGATATATTGCGGAGATGCATACACGATACGAACAAATTCATCCACGTCTTTCCAGTTGCGCAGAGCCTGGATGCCGCCTGCGGTGGCGCAGGCTCCAATGGTAATCAGCTTCTTGCATTGCCGCCTGACTTGCTGGATCCGCTGAGCATCGTGGTAGGTGGTAATGGATCCTTCCACCAGTCCAATGTCATAAGGTCCCTTGAACATGGCACGCGAAACTTCGGGAAAATAGGCGATGTCGATGGCTCCCGTCACATCCAGCAGCTCATCTTCAGCGTCGAGCAATGTCAGCTGGCAGCCGTCACAGGACGCAAATTTGAAGACGCCGATTCGCGGCTTGCGCTTGATCTTAGAGCTCATGTTTTCCTAGCAGGTGTCCCACTTGCTCGTAAGGGAAGATCGGGCCATCCTTGCAAATAAAATGGGGGCCATATTGGCAGTGCCCGCAGAACCCAACAGCGCATTTCATGTTTCGTTCCATGGAAAGATAAATGTTTTCTCTCTCCAGGCCTAACGTTTGCAGATCGCGAGCGGCAAACCGCATCATGATCTCGGGCCCACAGGTGAGGGCAACGGAGCGCTCTGGCTGCAGCTTCGCATGCTTGAAAAGACTGGTGACCACGCCCACATGACCACGCCAGCTCGGGCCGCCGACGTCCGTGGTTACCAGCACTTGGGTATCCCGTTGCCGCGCCCACTCCATCAGTTCCTTTCGGTAGAGGAGGTCACGAGGGCTACGGGCGCCATAGAGAACGACTATCCGCCCGTATTTGTCGCGGTTATTTAGAATCTCATAGATCACCGGCCGAAGCGGCGCCAAGCCGATCCCCCCCGCAATCATCACAACATCACGGCCTTCGGCTTCCGTTACTGGCCAGCCTTTCCCAAAAGGACCTCGCATGCCAACGGCTTCTCCCACTGCCTGGCTCACCAGCGCGTGGGTTGCCTTACCGACCGAGCGCACGGTGTACACCAGCTGTTGATGATCGGCCGGGTCGCCGCTGATGGAAATTGGAACCTCACCCACGCCGAATACCCACAACATGCTGAATTGCCCCGGCAGGAACCCGCTTGCTTTCGCTCCGTTCAATGGCCGAAGCGTCAGAGTGAAAGTATCGGCAGTCTCTTTAAACACGTGCTGGACTGTGTATGGCTGCGGCAGCATAGGTTGGTTGGAGGCTGTCGCGGTAACCGTCATCGTCCAACCGCGTAGACATCGAGCAACTGGAAAAGAGTAGATTCCAGGCGTTGCTCCATGATTTCCAGCAAAACGCTTTAGCATTTCATAGCCGAGGTCATGGTTCTCTTCGCACTTGACCGTAGGCATTTGCCGTTAAGAGCAATCGCTCGCACAGGGACGACGGCACGCCCATGAAACCTCTGCTGGTAGGGTGGCACCAACCACGACCAGCCCATGATCTCTCCTTCGCTCATCGTTGCCAGCGTGACCGGTTTGCGTTGCGGCGCAAATACCTCCAGGGCTACTTTCCCACTCCGTATCAGATAAAACTCGTTGGCCTCCTCGCCTTCCTTGAAGATGTAGATACCCGCGTCAAAGCGAACATTGGAGGCACATCCCGTTAGCAGTTCGGCATACTGGTCGCAAGACCAGTGAAGAAAGGATGTTTGGCAAGGATGCGCTCAAGGGTTTCCATGCTTGATTTTCCTGGGTGTGCGGCCGGCGGATCCCGGATGGCGCGAACCTCCTCTGTGATGTCAATGCCCACCGGGCACCAGGCAATGCAACGGCCACACCCTACGCAGCCTGAGCTGCCAAACTGATCAATCCAGGAGGCCAGTTTATGCGTCATCCACTGCCGGTAGCGCGATTTAGCAGAGCGGCGGACACTGCCGCCATGAATGTATGAGAAATCCTCGGTGAAGCAGGAATCCCATTTGCGCCAGCGTTCGGCGTGCGTGCCGGTCACATCGCTAACATCCTCCACTGTCGTGCAGAAGCAGGTCGGGCAGACCATGGTGCAATTGGCACAAGTGAGGCAACGATCCGCGACGTTGTCCCATCGAGGATGATCGAAGTTGGTGTAAAGCAATTCCCGAATGCGCGGTCGTATCCATGCGGCGCTGGATTTGGGAAGCGGTGTGCTCTACTGCTGCTTCCGCTTCCTTATAAACGGCGTCAGATGCCGCGGATGGTGCTAATTCCGCTAATATCTCCCTGCCCGCATCACTGGCCGCCTCCACGACAAACTCATGCCTGCCAGGGCTAACCAGTTCCGTGATTGCCAAATCGTAAGCCCCTTGCGCACGCGGCCCCGTGTTCATCGAAGTGCAAAAGCAAGTCGATGCCGCGTGCGTGCAATGAACAGCCACAATGAAGATGCCCTCTCGGCGCGCGGCGTAGATGGAATCGACATAATGATCGCCCATCAAAACGCGATCCTGCACCGCTATGGCCGCCAATTCGCAGGCGCGGACCCCAAGAAATGCTCGCCGGGGAGGAAGCGTCTCATTGTTAAGAATGCGGAAGGAGGGCCCGTTGCGCTCAGCCGTCATCAGTCGCACTTCGGCGGGATGCAGATACTTCTTCCAGCTTTGCGGACCCACCGCATAGCCGAACAATGCCTCGTCGTTGCGCCGCCGCAATTGGTAGTGGCCTGCATCTTGCTCATCGGTCCAGCCCACCGGCAGATCCTCAAGTTTCTCTACAACGTCATAGATGATCGCTCCGTCTCGGGCCGCCGGTCCTACTACTTGGTATCCGCGGCTTTGCAGCCCGGCGATCAACTGCGCAAGTTGCGGAAGCGTGAGCATAGATCCCCCGTGCGTGACCATTCGCTCTTCCTCCCGCCTTAGACCGTTATTGCTGATCCCCATAGCGCGCTCAACATTCATCGTTTGGAACTTGAGGACAGCCTTGCTGTACCTCGGTTGCTACGATCTGCACTGTTCGTTCCCTCACACCGGCCCATGCACCGGTGAGGTCTTGCTACCGCACCTCTCGTACTCGGCAAAGAGAGCGGAAATCGCACAGGAAGCGAGCCGCGCGCAAGCAGGATCGGCGCGACTGGTAAGAATAATGGGCACTCTCGCGCCGACCACAACTCCGGCTAGGTGGGCGCTCCCCAGGTACTCAAGCTGCTTGGCTAGCATATTGCCTGATTCGAGATCGGGCACGATGAGGATATCTGCAGCGCCAGCAACGGGAGAGCTTAGCCTCTTGATGGCAGCGGCCTGCATACTCACGGCGGTATCGAAAGCCAGTGGTCCGTCAAGGATCCCGCCCACTATCTGGCCACGCTCCGCCATCTTGCACAAAGATGCGGCATCTATCGTGGAAGTGATTTTTGGATTGACCATCTCAATGGCCGAAAGGATGGCAACTCGAGGCTGCGGATTCCCCAATGCGTGCGCGAGCCAGATCGCGTTTTGCACGATGTCTACCTTGTCTTCGAGCGTCGGGTAGATATTAATGGCCGCGTCCGAGATCAGCAGAGTACGAGAGTAGAGGGGTGCGTCCACAATAAAGACATGGCTCATACGCCGCTGGCCGCGTAATCCTGACTGCTTATCTATCACCGCGCTCATCAGGAGATCGGTGTGGAGGTCGCCCTTCATCAAGGCGCTGGCGCCCCCCGTACGGCAGAGCTCTACGCTGCGGGCTACTGCCTCTTCTGCACTCTTAACATCCAAAATAGAAAACGGCCGAAGGTCGATAGTCCTCTGTTTGGCGAGCGCGCGAAGCTGTGCTTCGTCTCCAACCAGGATAGGTAGGATGAGGCCTGCGTCAAATGCTTCCATCGCACCTGTCAGAGCTACATCGCTGTTTGGCCAACTCACAGCGACTTTCATAGGTCGCAGGTTCGCACAACGCTGAATGAAGCCTTCGAATATATTGGACCGGTCAGGGGAACACACGCCGGCTTGCAGGGATTCAGAGAAGAGCTCAGGAGCTGTCATCGTTATTCCCACGACTTCCTCTCAAAAGGCAGATACTTCCAGCCCTGTTTTTAAAGTTTGACTCATCGTACTCAAAAGGAAATCCATGTCAGATCGCCACACTGGTCTGTGATCGATGTCGCCGCCGCCCTCAGTGCCGATGTCCGACGCTCGTGCTACCCGAGTGCGCGAGCGACTCCCGAGCGCGCTGAAGCAAGTCGGTTACCTCATCGTCGGTCACTTGCGAGAACCGCTCATAAAACTGACCTACCGCATAGAACTGCTCTGGCTCGTACAGGCAAACAAATTGATCCACCTCGGTCCGGAGCCACCTGCAGGTCGCCGGCGGAGCCACCGGCACGGCGACCACAAGCTTCGCCGGCTTCATTTGCTGGAGAGCATCGATTGCGGCATAGATGCTGGCTCCGGTCGCAATACCGTCGTCGACGAGGATGACAGTCTGACCCGTAATCTGGACGGGAGGCAGGTTATCGCGATAGAGTGCAGCCCGCCGGTTGAGCGTTTCTTTCACGGTTTCTGTGATGTCTTCAATCTGGCGTTCCGAGATACCCATCAGACGAATGACTTCTTTGTCCAAAAAGCGTCCATCGTTGGGCGCGATCGCGCCAAACGCGAACTCCTCGTTTCCGGGCACGCCAAGTTTGCGGGACAGAAAGATGTCCAGTCGGACGCTTAACGCCTGCGCAATCTCGAAAGCCACGGGCATGCCGCCGCGCGGAATGCCAAGCACCATTACATCCTTGCGATTCGCATAACGAATGAGTTGCTTTGCCAATTGACGGCCAGCGTCCTGGCGATCCTTGAACATCATCTTCCTACTCCCGCTTCAGCTCAGTTGTTCGTCTGGTACGGTGGATGCCCGTCGACGCATCGGACTTGGTCCAACCACGCGTAGACCGTTTTGTCGATCGTTCCGTCGCCGCGGCCGGTCCCAGGTGGAATCAGCAGGACCGGGCAATGCGATTCTATGATCGCCCGATAAACGGTGCTGTTATCCAGGTGGCCACTGTCTATCGCAACGGGAGGCGCCACCCAGCACCAGTAAGTCAGGGTGCACCCTCCGCGCCACCGAAGCGATCGCTGTGGTCACGACGCCCGAGGCCACCAGGTGTTCGACCGGCAAAGTATGCGACTCGTTGAACGGCGCAAGCAGTCGAAGCCGCGTCATGCAGTGGCTGCATTCCTGCTCTTTGCCGCATGGCGTGCTGTGAAGCACCACCAACCCTCGACCCGCGATGCGTTGCGCAACGTCCAGGGCGGCAATGCCGGCAGCAGAAAAATCGGTAGCTGCAATCACGTTCTGCCACATCCAGCGGGGCAGTGCAGCTGACTCTACCGGCGTTGGAATGGTCAAGATCGCACAGGGAGTATCCGCCAGCAAAAGCCGCGCCATGGTAGCGAGCGCCATGCTGCCGGCGGTTGTTCGTCCCGCCGTGCTGAGCACGAGCAGGGATGCGGAGTGCCGCCGCGCCTCACCCAGTATCTCGGTGCAAATTTGCTCGCGCTGCACCAGGGAATCGTGGTTGGCGCCGTGGCACCTGGGGTCGTGCTCCATGGCCGTCAACTCCGCCTTGGCGACCCCATCGTGGAGCTCAGCGCCCGGCAATGCATAAACGATGGGATCGAGCGAGTGCACGAGCACAAGCTCCGCATGGCGCTCATGGACCAGCTGTTGTGTGTAGCGCAACCCGTAGGAGAGTTCGCCCGAGAGATCGCCGACATAGACAATTTTCTTGAAAGGAAACCCGGTCTGCGGCTTCTTCTGGTCTTCGAATGTGCTCATTAGCTCGTGTTTCTCGGCTTTTTGTGGTCCTGACATGGCTACCCTCGGTCATGATCGATTGGGCTTAACAATCGAATCCTAGGCCCAGAGCCTATGGAGGGATGTGACGGCGGATACAGGCATACGTGATGCACATCACATACAGTAGTCGGAGGAGCGGCGTTTCGTCAGGGCAATTGGAGTGGCGCATCGAGACGCGAGCGATAGGTCCGGCTTACTCGCAATGTCTTGCCATCCCTAAGTGTGAGAAGGGCATCTCGATTGGATGAAGGATCTACACGCGAGATGCGCTCTACCTGCACAATCGTCGAGGGGTGAATACGCACGAACTTTGCCGGGTCAAGACGAGATCGGTGCTCAAAAGGGAATCGCTTCCTCGCCGAGTAGCGCTATTCTTCCCGCACCCGGAATTCACAATATCGATCCGGTCCATACCTTTGCATACTTTAGTGCTTGGCACCATATCGTCGGGTTGGTCCGAGGCCGTTCGACAAAGTCACCGGCACCATCTCCGTGGCAAAGGAGCCGGCGGCGACTCTGGAATGACACGCGACAATCTGATGGAACTCGGGCCCACCCCAAAGGGACCGGACGTGTAGATTGAAATTGACGTCGAGGCTAACGCGAGTACACCCGCAAAGTGATTCGCTATCGGGGCTCGCCTAGCGAGCGTTTTTGTAGATCATTTCCAGCAGTTCGTCGTACATAGCTTCTCTCTCCTCTTCCGAACCGCTCCTGATGGAATGGCTCGCACAGTGGGCCAGGTGATTGCGCATGAGAGAGCGGGCAACGGCCCGCAATGCCTCCTGCGCAGAAGAGATTTGCATAAGAATGTCAGCGCAATAGCGGTCCTCTTCTACCATGCGCTGAATCCCACGCATTTGGCCCTCAATACGGTTCAGCCGGCGCAGGTTAGAGGCTTTGATCTCGGGGTCGACACCGACCGCTTTCCGCCCCGCAACCTCACCTTCAGGAGAAGCAGGAGGACAATGTGTAGTTTTCCTGGTAGCCATAACTCTCCTTATCCCAGCTTCAGCCGGCTCAAACGCAGGCTGTTGGTGACGACACTGAATGAGCTGAAAGCCATTGCTGCGCTGGCTAACACCGGACTGAGCAGTAATCCGCAGACGGGATACAGGATTCCCGCTGCGATCGGAATACCAATCACGTTATAGGCAAGAGCCCAGAACAGATTTTGCCGCATAACCCGCATGGTGCCGCGTGACAGCGTTAGAGCTTCAGCCACGCCGTTCAAATCGCTGCGCATTAGCGTGACATCGCCGGCCTCCATGGCGATATCGGAGCCGGTCGCCATGGTCATGCCGACTTCCGCCTGCGCCAATGCGGGTGCATCATTGATGCCGTCGCCCACCATCGCAACCGAATGCCCTTGCGCCTGGAGTCGGCGGATTGCATCCACTTTGCCCTGGGGCAGCACGCCGGCAATCACGTCATCCACACCCACCTCGTGAGCAATCGCGTGCGCAGTCCGCTCATTGTCGCCAGTGAGCATGACCACATGCAGCCCTTCGCCATGAAGCCGGCGAATGGCCGCGATCGATGTCGCCTTGACGGAATCAGCCACCACAACCATTCCGGCAAGTTCACCGTCGATCGCTACCCACAGGGGAGTACGGCCTTGTTCTGCCGCTTCTTCAGCTGCCCGGATGAGCGGCGAGACGGTGACGCCATGCTCCTGCATGAGTTGCACATTGCCGATCGCGGCTGCCTGCCCTTCAACTTTGCCCACTATGCCCTGACCCGTCAGGGACTCGAACTCCTCCGCCTGTAGCAGCGGCAGACCGTTTTGCGCGGTATGGCGGACGACGGCCTCGCCTAAAGGATGCTCGCTGGCGCGCTCGAGCGCCGCAGCGACGCAAAGAACTCGCTCCTGAGAAAAGCTACCCGATGGATTGAGCAACACCTCCGTGACGGCGGGACGTCCTGCCGTGATGGTACCCGTCTTGTCGAGCACAACTGTATCGACATTTTCCAGCCGTTGGAGCGCGTCCCCTCCTTTGATAAGCAAACCACAGGCTGCTCCGCGTCCGGTCGCGACCATCACGGCAGTGGGAACGGCCAGACCCATAGCGCAGGGGCACGCGATCACCAGCACTGTTACCGCTGCGGCAAACGCCTGCATCATGCCCGCGCCGGGAGCAAAGAGTCGCCATGCTGCGAACGTGACGATAGCCAGGCCCAACACAGACGGTACGAAGATCGCGCTGATGCGATCTGCGAGATGCTGAATCGGTGCGCGCGATCCTTGAGCGTCCCGCAGGAGCCGCACAATCTGCGCCAACGTGCTTTCGCCGCCTAGCATCGTGGCCCGGTACTGGAACACCCCGCGCTGGTTGAGGGTGCCTCCAATAACGTGATCCCCCGCTTCCTTTTGGACTGGCAGCGCTTCACCGGTGAGCATCGACTCGTCCACGCTGCTCTTGCCTGAGACTACATCGCCGTCTGCCGGAAGGCGCTCGCCAGGCCGGACGAGGATCATGTCGCCACGCTGGATTGCCTCGAGAGGCACATCGCGTTCCAGACCTTCCCAGACCACGCGCGCGGTTTTCGGCTGCAGATGCACTAGCTTGCGCAGTGCCAGAACCGTCCGGCCTTTGGCTCGGCTTTCAAGGGTGTTGCCGGTCAGGACGAGTGCGATGATCAGGATGCCTGCCTCGTAATAGACATCAGGCGCGATCCCGTGAGCGAGGAAGAAGCCCGGCGCCACCGTGATAGCTGCGGAATAAAGAAACGCGGCCCCCGTGCCCAGCGCAACCAGAGTATTCATATCCGCGGTCTTATGCAGCAACGCCGACCACGCTTTTACATAGAAGCTGCGTCCAGCCCAGCTGATGATCAATATCGACAAAACGAACAGGAACCAGCGTAAGCTGTTATCGCTCACTGAATACAGCCACGGAACCATTCTTCGCAACCCAGGATCGAGGACCCGCATGGACCAACTCATGAACGGGTCCCTTACACGCTGGAGGGTGCCCATACTCGACATGCTCATTAGCGGCATGGAGGCGGTCATGGCGACGGCGCCCGCCAACAGACTGATCCAGGCCTTCCAGCGCAACTGCTGATACTCGCGCAGCTGCTCTTCGTCATTCGTTTCTTGTGCGGAGAGAACCGATTCGTTCGCGACGGGCAGTTCCGCGCCGTAGCCAATGCTGCGAATCTTCTCCACCAATCCGGAGGGTGAGACCACAAGCGGATCAAAGGCGATGGTCGCACGGTGCAACATGAGATTGACGGCCGCGTCCTGAACTCCGGCCTCCCCTGCCAATGTCCGTTGGACAAAGGACTGGCACGCCGCACAAGTCATGCCGGTAACCGGAATGTCAACCCGCTCGATCGTGACAGCCGACGCGTCGTCGTCCCTGCCGCCTACTCTCTGTTCTTCCAGCGTGTTTGCCATCGGCTAACTCCTGGATCCGCGGTCAACCTGAGCCGTAAACCCAATGCGCTCCACGGCCGCCGTAATCGCCTCGGCCGTGCTCTTCGCAGCATCGAACTTGACCTTTGCCGAGCCAACTTCCACTGATTCGACCCGAACCCCGTCGACCCCGGCGAGCGCAGTCGTTACCCTGCGTTCGCAAGCTCCGCAGTGCATACCCTTAATAGACAGTTTGATAGTGTTTTCCATGGATGAATGCCTCCCCAACAGTATAGATGCCCATGCCCCCCATGGGTATTAAAAATAACTGCGAAAACACCCCATGAGCATGATTCCGTTCGCGATTATGGCGCCGGCTTGCCCGGGTTCGACAAATTTATGTGAGTTCGACGCTACCCAAACAACGGAAGGTAATGGGGTTGCCGGTCTGCCGTCCAATGGGAAGCACACGGCTCGATGCCGCTAAGCAAGCTAACCAGTCATGGTTGAGTGGAATGAATTTGTTTCATAAACTTTTGTGTTTCCAGCCACCACGGAGCCTTATCATCCCAGGTCTGCCTGCCCGTGCAACACCAGATGACAGCGCCGTCTGCATATTTGTTTGCAGTCTCCAGTTGCAGGAGCCAGAAGTCACCCGGCAGAAAGGTGTTGGCGAGAGCCTCGGTCTCGTATTGCGGCCAGAGGAAAACGTAGACAGGTTTTCCGCCGGCGTACCGGCGCGCTTCCCGAATCTCCGCGACGGCATATTTTGTCCAGCCATCACGGTCTGCATAAAAGGTATAGAGCGACGGGAACAGCACATCCGCCAATTGTGCGATGGGTGCGATGGCGTCATTTTTTGCCTGCCATGATTTGTAACGAGGACTGCCTTCCTGCCGCACGGAATCCCAATAATCGCGGAGTGGAGGGAATCCATAGAACCCAACTTTCGTCGACGGTGCGGAACTCTTGAACCATCGGAGAACGGTCTGAAGTTTCGCGATGCTGGCGGCAATTGTTGCCGAATCTCCTTCCAGCGGCCACTGCTCGATATCGATCACGAGGATGTTCGACGATTGGGCAGCAAGCTTCGCGAATGCGTTCACCCGCTTCTGATCCGGCAAATTCGTTTGCACGGCTTGCTCTTTCGAATCAAACATGTAAGCGGGGTAGACCACTGGAAGCCGCTTCAGGCCGTAGGGGGTCAGATCAGGCTTTTGTGCAAAATCAGTCGCGTCAAAAACCTGGAACGGATGCTGTGAATTCACAGCTTGGCCCCGCCCACTGATCCAGGCGAGTGACAACACGGTGAACAGAAAAAGACGGCGCATACGATCTCCGCACTCCCGAGACTTGAATGCGCGTGAGAACTTGCTTCCGAAACTCAGTCCTGAAAGGGACGGCTGAAAACAGCCGCGAGCCAATACTGGACAACGTTCAGCCATCCCGCCGGAACTAAATTGGTAAGTCGTGCTTCTCACGCACTCTCCCCACGAGACACCGATTTCTCGTGGGAGACTACAAGAACTCTTCGGCTCGTGCGCGTAGAACGTGAGCAGGCGTTACTCGTTACTAATCGCAGTCCCACAAGGGATCAAGCTTCCAGGATTAGCAAGACGAATATCCAAACCGGCTCACTCTCCCTGCTGAACTCTCCGACCCGCAATCAACCGAATAACCAGAAACAGCGCCCAAGCGCAGAACAAAGCCGCCGCTAACGGACGCAGGTACGTGGCGACCGGCATCGCCACACCTGCTCCCGTCCACAAGGTCAAATACACGGCAATGCACATCGGACATTTGGGCAGCAGAAGCAGCAGTGCGCCCGAACCTACACATCCGGTCGTACCCTGCCACCAACTGTGCGTTGGGCGTCGCCCCGGTTGCATCTTGCAGCAGTCCATCTTCCTGGTTGAGGTTTTAGGCTTCCCCTCGACATACTCAGAGGAAGCCAACTTCCCGTCATGGTTGAACATCATGGAGAGCACTCCACACCCCCAAAGGCTGCCTTCTGTCGGATGATTGACCCACGCCATCGCTCAGCGCGTAGCGTACTCGTCGTGGCGGCTCCACCAGGGCCCTGCTTCGTTGCGGCCCTTGGGCGCGCGGTCAAGCCACGGGTACATGCCCCAGAGAGGGTCCAGTCCGCGCGCATAAGTGGAATACGTGTGATAAACGACATCATCCTCTAGTGCGAAGGCGCTCATGCCGGGCCTATCGCGTAGGTACGTGGCTGGATCAGTTCCGCACATGGATGCAAATTTCGCTCCCGCGCCCTCTTGACCCGCGCGCCATACAAACGGCTTTTCACGCCGATAGTTGTAGGCAATGTCTCCCCCGTGCTGCTGCTGCTCGGTGAACGAGACACTGAAGTCGTTGTTGAAGTCGCCAGGGAAAGAAGATGCCCATGGAAACGTCCAGCCCATACGCCGCTTGTACGCCTGCAGCTTTTCGAGCGGGGCCCGCGACACCGCCGAGAACGCGACATCATGATTTTCCAGGTGGATGAAGATACCGTTGAAGCTGTCTGCAATCGAGGAGCATGATGCGCACCCCGCTTTGTAGTCGGGCCCAAACATAAAGTGATAAACCAGAAGCTGCGAGCGCCCTTTGAACAGATCCCTCAATGAGACACTCCCTTCCTCCGTGTCGAGACGATACTCATGATCAATGGCAACCCACATTCACTTCGCTCAAAATCACATTTTCGTACTCGGCGGACAATGCCTTTGCACGTTGCACCAGATCGATCATCTGCATGGATTGGTACATCTCCCGTTGCGCGACATTGGATGCCAGGCTGAGCGGCCTGGGCGGCGGTTATCCCCGGAAATTTGCAAGGCCTGAAGTTGCCGGGGTTCCTGCCAGTTCACAACTCTTTGCAATTTATTGCGTCGCTGTGACATTGTTCTGATGCTCGGCGCTTATTCTCGGTCCATTGAATAGCCACACCATTTCTATGGAGGTTAAGGTGAATAAGAAATCCTGTTTCATGCTCATCGCATTAGCTGCCGCTCCAGTTGCCTTGCACGCGCAGGCGTCCCCCAATCCCATCAGTCAAAGCGAAAAAGGATTTTACTCGGTTGTCAGCGGGGAAGTGATCGCCGCTGCCGAGAAGATGCCGGAGCAAAACTACTCCTTCAAACCCACCCCGGAAGTGCGTAGTTTCGGGCAACTGGTCGGACACGTGGCCGACGCACAGTATTTCTTTTGCTCGACCGCGACCGGCGAACCGAGCCCCATGAAGGACATCGAAAAGTCAAAGACCTCGAAGGCCGACCTGGTGGCCGCCCTGAAAGAGGCCGTGGCCTACTGCGATAAGGCATATGCCGGTATGACCGACGCGCAGGGCGGCCAGACCGTGAAATTCATGAACTACGATACGGCCAGGCTTACGGTACTGTCGGTCAATACTGCCCATGCCGATGAGCACTACGGGAACATGGTCACCTACTTACGGATAAAAGGCATTGTTCCCCCGAGCAGCGAAAAACGTCAGGGAAAGATGTAAGTCGCGGGTGGGCTGCGAAAGCACAAGGTGAGACGCGAGGAGCCGGCAGGCTCCCCGACCTATCACGGGATGAGGCGCTCCTCGCGCAACCGCGAGAATAGCTCAAAGAAGCTGTCACTGGTTGCCTGGTAGTCAAGAAACCCAAGCTTGCGGCTTTTACTCATATCGGTCAGCACTTCGATCGGCCGGCCGAGGTCGGCGTCCGTGTGCCATGCGGATGCCAGTACCCCGAGATCGGGCTGTACAAGTTTGTGTTTGCGCGCGATCTCAGCCCAGATAGGCCTGGCATCGGCCAATTGCAATGCGAGCGGGGTGCCTTCGCCCGGCAATTCCGCGGGTTCCAGGCCAAACCATTGTGCAATTTGTCCCCACATCCAGCTCCAGCGAAAGACGTCGCCATTGACCACATTGAAAGCTTCGTTGGCTGCCGCGGGTGTGGTGGATGCCCACTGCAGATGGCGCGCCAGCAAACGCGCATCGGTCATATCGGTGAGACTATTCCACTGCACTGCAGAGCCGGGAAAAAGGAAAGGCCGGCCTGTCTCCCGGCAGATACTTGCATACGCCGCCAGCGTCACGCCCATGTTCATAGCGTTGCCTACCGCGTACCCGATGATCGTGTGCGGACGATGCACACTCCAGGTAAAGCCATCTCGCTGGGCAGCAGCGTAGACCTCGTCCTCCTGCGCATAGTAAAAGTTCTCAACAGGAAGCCTGGCCTGCTCCTCGCGGAATGGAGTGGGCGGCAGTTTGCCCTTGCCGTAGTTCTCGAAGGGCCCAAGGTAGTGTTTCAAACCCGTAACCAACGCCACATGCTTCACCGAACCAACGCCGGAAAGCGCCTCGAGCAAATTGCGCACCATGGTGCTGTTGACTTTTATGTTTTCAGCTTCCGTCGGTTGCCGCAGCCACGATGTGAGGAAGATATGCGTCGGCGCCAGGCCCTTCAGCGCGATGCGAAGCGCTTGAGGATCCAGCAGATCTACTGCTATACCGTGAATCCCTTCGCCAGCGGACGGATTACGTGCAAGACCGTACACCTTCCAGTCCCGCTGATTTGCCAGCAATGTTGCCAGGTTGAGGCCCACGATGCCCGTTGCCCCGGCCACTAGCGCTGTTCGACTCGTCATCAGTCTCCTTAGAAACGGCTACATGCCTACAATTTCACCGTGCTCGTCCACGTCGATGCTGAGTGCGCGCGAGGTTTTTGGCAGACCTGGCATGAGCATCATGGCGCCCGCGATCACCACCAGAAATCCTGCGCCCGCGGAGAGACCAATGTCAGTTACATGCAGCGTCCAGCCGGTGGGCGCGCCCATGCGCTTGGGATCGTCACTCAGCGAGTATTGCGTCTTGGCGATGCACACCGGCAGCTCGCCAAAGCCCCAGCGTGTAAAACGGGCCAGGCTTTCCTCTGCGAGCTCGCTCAGTTCAATGCCCTCAGCACCATAGATGGCCTTGGCCACCCGGGAGATCTTTTCTCTTGCTGGCTCACTCATGGTGTACGTGCGCGTCAGCGAGATATTTGGGTGAGCGTCGATCACTTCCACGACTTTCCGCGCCAGCGCCACCGCTCCTTCGCCGCCCTTGGTATAGGCATCGGAAAGCTCGAACGCAGCACCCCTCGCTTCGCAAAACTTCTTCAGCACGGTGAGCTCGGCCTCCGTGTCGTTGGGGAAACGATTAATCGCCACGACCGCCGGCAATCCAAAGCCACGGACAATGGATATGTGCTTATCGAGATTGGCAAAGCCGCTGTCGAAATCGCCCTCACCCTGCTGCTTGAGGCTCTGCACCGTGGTCACCAGCACGGCGGCTGCCGGCTGAATACCCGACAGCGGACTCACCAGGTCCATGTATTTCTCGAAGCCCAGTTCCGAGGCGAAGCCTGTTTCGTTGACTACATAGTCCGCCATCGCCATCCCCATGCGCTGAGAGAGGACTGAGCTGGTTCCATGAGCGATGTTTCCAAAGGGACCACAATGCACCAGCGCCGGCGTTCCCTCAGTGGTCTGTACCAGGTTGGGAAGCAATGCCTCATTCAGCAGAGCCATCATCGGCCCGGTAGCTTGCAAATCGGCTGCCCGCACCGGCTGCCCGCTGCGGTTCTGCCCGACGACCACGCGCGCCAGGCGCGCGCGCAGATCCTCCCGACTGGCAGCCAGCGCGAGGATGGCCATGATCTCCGACGCTGCTGTAATCAAAAACCCACTGGGGCGATTGCTGCCGTCACGTTGCCGGCCGGTGGTTACGCTCAGGATGATCTTCCTGAGCGCACGATCGTTCATGTCCAGCGTGCGTGGCCACGTGATCCCATCAGGATCAAGGTCCAGCTCATTGCCGTGAAACAAGTGGGCGTCGATCAGGGCGGCTAAAAGATTGTGGGCGGAAGCGATCGCATGAAAGTCGCCGTGGAAGTGCAGGTTAATCTTCTCCGCAGGCTCGACTTGCGAGCGTCCGCCACCCGCCGCGCCGCCCTTCATTCCAAACACCGGCCCCAGGGAGGGCTCACGCGAACAAACGATCGCGCGTTTGCCGATTTTCTCCAGCCCTTGCGCAAGTCCGATCGAGGTCACGGTCTTGCCTTCGCCTGATACCGTCGGCGTCGTCGCCGTCACCAGGATGAGCTTTCCGCGACGGTCGAATCGTGGGTCGCCCAGCAGCTCGAGGCTCAACTTGGCGCTGATCGGGCTGCGTTTCTCGTAAAGTTCCGCAGGTAAATTCAACTTGGTGGCAATGGTCTCAATCGGTAGCAGATTCTTCGGCAAGCAGCATCCTCGTCAGCCATCTCGGCTCATGCATGACTGCTTTAAGCATAACTGGTGTGACCCGGTGCCGTTTCTGTATCGCCTACCGGCGGCCAGAGGAAACCGGACGGGTGCCGCATATTCGCGATAGCGTACGTGGCCGAAGATGATGGGCCGGATCCCTACGATCGCTGTTACCAAAATCACGTTCCGTAAAAGGAAAGCCCTACCAGGCTTACCTGGTAGGGCGAAGGTAATACATCATTAGAGTGATACAGTGCGCGTAATCAAATCCTGAAGAACGTTGACGAGAGAACTGGGCAGATCCAGGGACTTCATTTGCTGCAGACCACAGGTAAGCAACCACTTTGTATTACAGCGATTCTCCTTATCCTTCATCAAACCCATCCCCCGAAGGGCTTGCTGCAGGTTTGGAGAATCGCTGCTTGAAAATGAGCATATCGTTTCTGCAGAAATTCACCATGCGTCTTGGGTAGCAACGTGGGAATTGTAGTTGTACCCCCGCGCCTCACTGGTGTATCCCACCTTCCACTCGGTGGCCTACGACCAAAACCGGCCTGGGTGACGGCCAAACTCTAGAGCTGAAGCAGACCCTCAAAGCCGGCAGGCGCCCTGCGCCCGAGCCGCTTTCACCCCATCAACAAGAGAGAAATCTTTGCTGAGCCCGAGCCGCGTTGCAGCTTCATCGAGTGCCGTCTGCGTAAAGAAGAACAGGTGCTTCGGATTAGAGTTGGGATAAAACCGAATGACAATCTCGGGGCCTGCGACCGAGTCACTCCTGCCGTCGTGAAACGGGTAGCCGAGTTCCTGTAGCAGGTGCAGCGAGCCTTCGTCGCCGCTAGGGTTACCGGTGTCGCCCACGATGGCGAAGACGGCCCTTTGACTTCGCTTGGAATAAGCGGCTACGAAGTCACCTACCTTCACGCCCTTTCGGCGAGCCTCATCACCCCGTACCACATAGTTGATATTTCGGGCATCGACGTAGGACCGTGGATCGCGCTCGTTGTCATTGGTTACGTCTGCGAAAGCCGTCTGGGAAATGTAATAGCCGGGAAAAGGGTCCTTCGGCCCTTGGAGGATGGGGCGGCCCTTGCCGTCTGCCAGGTATCCGACGATCGCTTGATCACTTCGCTCTAGGTAGTGGGCATTCATAAGGGAGTCGAGCGTCGGCTTTCCTGCTGGGCCGTAGGCGTTCGGGGCTCCATCGACATCCACATCCATGCGATGCGTCAGTATTTCGAAGCAAGGTTGCCGCGCCGAGGTCTGTGCGAACGAAACATCGTTGCACGTGAAAGCGGCTGCGACGACCGTGACCAACGCCCATCTCCAAAAGCGCTCCGGCGGCTGTGGAAGTAGTCGTGCTTCAAATCTGTCAACTCGCTTCACCAGAAAATTGTTTCACACCATGTTAAAAGGAGTCATCCAGAGCTATCCGCGCCAGTTTGGTACCGCGTGACCAGCTCCTCCGCCGCCGCCGGCCAGTCTGGATACTGGAAGCAGAAACCGGCTTTCATGAGTGTTGCGGGAATGACCCTACGGCTTTTGAGCACGAGTTCAGATTCAGTGCGCAACAGGAAGCTGCCGATTTCGATCATCCATTCTGGCGCTGGCAGGCTCACCGGCAGTCGCCACGCGGTACGAAGTGCACGCAGGAATTCACGATTCCTCAGGGGATGGGGGGAGCAAATATTTACCGGCCCGGTCATCGACTCATCTGCAATCAGAAAATCGACGGCGCGGACAAAGTCGGTTTCATGGATCCAGGAAACATATTGAGCCCCCGATCCTTGCCGTCCGCCGAGACCGCAACGAACCAGGTTGGAAAGAATCTCCAGGACGCCACCCTTGCCCGCGATAAAGGTGATCGAACTGCGCATGGCAATCCTACGGGTTCTTCCCATTCGCCCAGCGAAGAACGCTGCCTCCCAATCCTTTGCGATCTTGATGGAAAAATTCCATGTGTCGGGAGCGCCTGCCTCGTTCCCTCCGAGTTCCCCCGTCATCTCGTCCATGGGCCGGTCGAAGGCGTGGCGATAGATCGTGGCCGTGCTCGCGTTCAGCCACAGTCGCGGCGGGTGTCGGAGCGATCCAATGACGTCGTTGAGCAGCCGGGCCGAAACAATGCGCGAGTCGTACATCTCGCGCCGGTTCTCCGCATGATAGCGGCAATTCACGCTACGTCCGGTCAGGTTGATGCAAATGTCGCTCTCTTCCAGCGAAGCGGTCCATGGGCCAACCGTCTGAGCGTCCCAGCGAATCACCGTCCAGGGAGCCGGCTGCGGGGCGCGTCTCAGCACGGTAACGCTGTGGCCCTGTTGGTGGAGGTGCCGCGCAAGAACGCTGCCCACCTGTCCGCTGCCCCCGGGGAGGACAACCTTCATGGCTGCGGCTCCTTCCCGCCTACCGGGAGATAGCGTTGCCAATCCTCCGATTCGGCGAGCTGCTTGATGACCACATTGCGCTCCCGGTTCAGAGCCATCATGTAGCGGCGTAGAAAAAGCCCTTCGGCGATCGGCCCCAGGACTGGGAGCGGAGCCGCAATCGCGAAAATGTCCTTCAACTCGGTGACTCCCGAAGGCAGGCCGCGCAACTGATGGTCGGCCTGCATAAAGCGGAAAATGCCTTTCACCATGGTGACCTGGAAATACGTAGGAGGTTCCATGGCGGTGACCCTGCTGGTCAGGTTGTGCCAGAACCCGAAGTGTTTGGCGCGCCAGGTGACCTGCTGGCCCAGGTCGATCAATCCCGTGGTGACTCCGCCGACGACGAGCGCCTGTTCTTTGTCATGCACATTCGCCAGCAGATGGACCTCGACGCTGCGAGATAGGTCAAACACGCGGTCGATCGGCGCGTGGATCAACGTGATTTCTTCAAAGTGGATCATGCCCGCTCTCTGCCGTAGATGGCTTCGAGCAACTCTGCTGCGAGGCGGTGGATCGGACGCAGGAATGGCATGCCGGCCAGCTTCAGGCCGATCAGAATCATCTTCAAAGTCTTATCGAAAAGAACCTGGGTGCGCGTTTGCTTCGGCGAGTGATCGTAAACCCAGAAGAGAATCAGGCCCATTTGGTAGAGCCACAGCAACCGTGGCAAATAGGGTTGTATGTCCGAGGGCAGCTTAACTTTTGAGGCCTCCACCGCGCGCTGGAAGAATCCGATGTCTTGTTCGCGGATCGCGGCGGTCTCCACGCTGAAGGGGGAAAGCGCATGGCTAGGGTCGACGTGACTGGAAAGGGCGCCAAGCAACGCCCGATTGGGCGAGAAATATTCGAACTTGTATGCGATGATGCCGCGGAGACGAGCCTCCAACGTCTTCTCCTCAGAGAGGATTGCGTCCAGCGATAGAGCCATTTCTTGTTGGGCACGCTGGTAGAAAGCCATGACAATGGCATCCTTGGAATCGAAGTAGTAGTAGGCAGCGCCCACGGCCACTCCGGCAGCCGTAGCGATCTCGCGCATGGTGGACTTCTCGAACCCGCGCTCGCGAAAGATCGCAAGCGCGGACTCAAGGATACGCGCGCGCGTAGCCTCTGACTTAAGCACGGCCGGCTTCTTCTCACCTTGGGCTAGCATACGCATCAGGCGTGGAGAGCGCGGGGCGAGCTCTTGCGCATTTTTGACAGCACCAGGATGTTGAAGAAGTGCATTCCCCCGAGAATAAGCAGGACCACCCCCAGCTTGGTGCTTTCCAGTTCGATGACCTCGCGCGCCGTTGTTAATGGGGCCCGCGTCTTCAAGGCCAACGCGATGTATCCAACATTGATGAGGTAGAACCCCACGACGAGCAGGCGGTTGACAGAATCCGCAAAGTCTTCATTGCCGCGGAAGGCCTCGATCAGGAAGACGCGTCCGCTATTTTTGAGAGTGCGGGCGACCCAGATCGTGAGGCCGATGCTGATGGCGAGATAGCTGAAGTAGCAGGCAAGCACATACATGGATTTGATCTCCTCATGCCAGTAATATTGAACATGTTCAATTTACAGGGAGAGGTCGACTTTGGCAACATATTTTTGAACGTGTTCATTAATGTTCCCCGCCAGAGGTTTGCCGCGGCAGAGGGTACAAAGCCCCACTGCCGCGCTTTAAGGGGCTAGGAGGGTTCGGCAAAGTTCATGGTGCTTACTTCTACAAGTACTCCGCCGGGAGCATCACAGTAAAAACCGTATGTCGGTGGTCCCCCGCGCTGCAGCTTCCCGGGCTTGGGAGCCGTATACTTCCGAGCCAGCAGGATCTGGTACATCACGTCCACCGCATCTTGCGTGGGTTGCAGAAACCCAACATGGAAGAGTCCCGGATAGCCCTGCTCCGGGGTCATGCGCTTGTCGTACATCAGGGTCAGCAGAAAACCATCGGAGTTCCGGAGCACAACCAGTTTGTCGCCGCGCTCGCTCAGTACCTGAAAGCCGAAAACCGAGCTAAAGAACTCCTTGAGTGCCGGAACATTGTAGGTGGTGAGGTTAGTGTGGTTAAGCGTTGCCATCGCGATCTCCTTTTGAGAATGTTCCATCGCGTGGCTGTCAGGGTCCTGGTCCGAAACGCGCCACGCGACAGGCAGCGGTGCCGGAGCACTGCCACTATCGCCGTGGGTCCCTTCTCCGCTTCCATGCTGGAGATGACTTGACTGCGGAATGGCATCCGCAGCGAGCCGTGCTTACCAATCCGGCTCCGCGTTTTTCGGCACTCTTAAGATGGTTCCCGTTTCGCACCGGTTGCAATTTCTTGTTTAGGCGTGGCCGCAGCTGCGGCGACTCCCTACGCCGCACTTAAACTACCTGCATGCGGAAAGTAGTCATCGTCGGACCGCCCCCGGTTCAGATTCTCGACGTAACCGGCCCATTAGAGGTCTTTTCCAATGCGCCGGGTTACGAGATTCAACTGGCAAACCCCGGCCTCGATCGAACCCTGCAGACAAATCGCGGTATCGTACTTGCCGAAGCCACGCCCATCGTGGAGGTCCAGGGACCTATCGACACGCTGGTCATAGCCGGAGGCCCCGGCGCCGAAAGCGGCAGCTACGATCCCAACTTTATCGCCTGGATCGCCGAAACTGGAGGCCGGGCTCGTCGCATCGCCTCCATCTGCACCGGCGCATTTCTCGTCGCAGAAGCGGGTCTCCTCAACGGGAAACAAGCAGTTACACACTGGACCTTCTGCGACCGGCTGGCCAGGGAATACCCAAAAGTCACGGTGCGTCCCGAGCCGATTTTCCTGCGCGACGGTTCTATCTATACCTCGGCAGGTATCACCGCTGGTATCGACCTCTCACTCACCCTGGTAGAAGAAGATCACGGGCACGAAACGGCACTCAGGATTGCGCGCTTCCTGGTCATGTTCCTGGTTCGTCCGGGAGGGCAGGCACAATACAGTCTGGAATGAACCCCGGCCAGTTCGTCGATCGTATGCGTGTCGAAGCAGCCCAACAAGCCATCGACAGCTCCTCCCGGGGGCTTAAAGAAGTAGCCGACTCTTGTGGCTTCCGATCCGCGGATGCGATGCGCCGCACTTTTCTCCGTGTACTCGGCGTCACCGCCGCCGAATACGCCAGTCGCTTCAAGAGCACGCTCATGCGCCCGTCCATGTAGATGGGTCTGTCCTAAATTGCTGTAATCCTGTCATGGCGCTCATACCGTCCGCACTCTACTCTGGGAACGTATGCAACGCCCAGGAGGGCATCATGACCGCATCCACACAGGCTTCTGAATCCGCACTCATATCAGGCATCAGCATTCCCGACAGCGCACTCGCCAACGAGATCACGCAGCTCGTCCGCGATACAGAAACAACTCTGCTATTCAATCACTCCAGCCGCGTTTACTATTTCGGCGCGCTTGCCGGGGAGCGCCGTGGCCTCAAGTTCGACGCGGAACTTCTCTACGCCGGCGCCATGTTCCACGACATGGGCCTCATGCCCGCCTACAGCAGTCCCACGGACCGCTTCGAGGTGGATGGTGCCAATGCCGCGCGCGACTTCCTCCGCAGCCATCACATCTCTGAACAGGAGATTGACCTTGTGTGGGCAGCAATTGCGCTTCATACCACACCGTGCATTCCTCAATACATGCATCCGGTAGTGGCCCTGGTAACGGCGGGCGTCGAAATGGATGTGCTCGGCATCGACTATTCCAGCTTCGCCGATCGAGACCGCAATGCTGTCGTGAAGGCATTCCCGCGCACCAGCGATTTTAAAGAAGACATCCTGCAGGCGTTCTACGACGGCATTAAGCACAAGCCGGGAACCACCTTTGGTAATGTGAAGGCCGACGTGCTCGCAGACAAAGATCCTGCCTTTCGTCGCGGCAACTTTTGCAGCGTGATCCGCAAGTCCTCCTGGCGCTGATCAAGGCAAAACTTTGGCAAAATAGGGTATGAACAAAAAGAAGCTCGGCAACTCTGACCTCGAACTGACACCCATCGGGTTCGGTTCATGGGCCGTCGGCGGTGGTGACTGGCAATTTTCCTGGGGACCGCAGGACGATAACGACTCCATCGCCGCAATTCATAAAGCTCTGGAACTAGGCATCAACTGGATTGACACAGCGGCCGTCTATGGCCTGGGGCATTCTGAGGAGGTCGTCGCCCGCGCCCTCAAGACCACTGCACACCGGCCCTATATCTTCACCAAATGCGGTCTGGTATGGGATGAGAAGCGTGAAGTATCCAATAGCCTGAAGCAGATTCGCCGCGAAGTAGAAGACAGCCTTCGCCGCCTGGCAGTCGATGTTATCGACCTCTACCAGGTACATTGGCCCAAGCCAGATGAAGAGGTCGAAGAAGCCTGGGGCGTGATGGCGGACCTGAAGAGAGAAGGCAAGGCCCGCTGGATTGGCGTCTCCAACTTCAGCGTAGAACAAATGGAGCGAGCCATGAAGATCGCCCCCATTACCTCTAACCAGCCCCCCTATTCCATGTTGAATCGCGCAGTCGAACCGGCGATCCTGCCATTCTGCGCCAGGAACAACATCGGCGTGATCAACTATGCCCCCATGCATTCAGGTCTATTGACGGGAGCTATGAGCAAGCAGCGCGTCGCCAATTTTTCCAGCGACGATTTTCGTCGGAACGCCAAGAACTATCAGGAACCTCTCCTATCGAGGAACCTGGCGGTCGCCGACTTTCTCCGGAAAATCGGCGAACGACACGGTGTGAGTGCAGGCGTTGTGGCCATTGCATGGACCTTGCATAATCCTGCAATCACCGCGGCAATCGTGGGCGGTCGCAACGCAAAGCAAGTCGAAGGCGTCCTACCCGCGGCCACCTTCCGGCTATCGGCCAAGGACTTTTCCGAAATCCAGAACTACCTCGCCGAACATGTAGTCTAGCGGGTGTCGTGACCGTTCTACGGTTTGTATCGGGCCCCGAGTCCCGTAGGGACGGCTGACCTTAACCCAGGACGCAGTCCTGGGTTGCACCTACGATGACGACAAAGTCCCGCAGGGACGGCTGAAAATGAACAGCGCCTCAATCATGGTAAGTTTTCAGTCGTCCCTTCGGGACTTGTCGTCCTCGATTCGCAAACCCAGGACTGCGTCCTGGGCCAAGGTCAGCTGTCCCTTCGGGACTGAAGTTATGTACGGGCCTTTAGGTCCTTAGGCATGATTTTCGTTTATTTTTCCCCGGCCCCGGTCTTATTCCGCAACCGCTTCCGCTCTCTCACTGCCCCGCATGGTGCTTCTTGAATAAATGTCTCGAAATATCAGGCCAGAATTCCACAAACTCCGCGCCGATCACGCCTTCCGCAGTCACCGTAATCGCTCCATCGAGCGTCTGCTCAACTCCCCGATCGGCCGCGGGATAATACGCATTGGAAATACCGCCAGAGACGAAGTTGCCCAGCACATTCGCATAATTCGGGCCCCAACTACCATTGTCACGCTTGCACCAGACGGTAGTTGACGCTGAGTAGAGAAACCGATGGGTAAAGCTACCGGACCCCAAACGAAAATACCGCGGGTCTTCCTTGAAGAGAATCGGAAGGATCGCATTGCCCCATAGATTGCCATCAGCCGTATCAAGATAGGACGCACCAAAGCGCTTGAAGTAGCCCTCGGCCCCCTGGCCGAATCCAGGATTGGTATTTCGCGCCTGGCCAAGACCGGCGACAAACCCGTCTGCCACAAAAACAAACGGATCGACAGAGCTTTTGTACATCAGATGGAACTTCTGTCCGGCCGACAGCGGTGGCACCGAAGCCGAGCTCTCGACCGTGTTGAAGTTTGGCACCACGCCTAAAATACGCTGGCGCTCTTCGCGCTTGAGCACCTCCGCCGCGGTCTCACTCGTTGTTGGAGATGTTTGAGCACTCGCCACGCCTGGATCCACTTGCGCCCATCCTTTGGCCGGCAGCATCAGCGTCACGCCGAAAGCGGCTCTCCGAAGAGCACGCAGGCTCGAACGATAACGAGCGGTTTGCATAGAACGATCGTATGGTTGTGATTGACGCTGGAGATAACGCCACAACTCGACACCAAGCACGAAAGGGAAGAAGGGGCTTAGGTACGACATTCTTATGATCGTGCAGAGTTCACCCGCGCGCACCAGCAAACGACCGGTCTTACGGATGCCCACGAAAGAGAAAGCGGGAAAGGGCATGGTTCTCCAGTGTCGTCACAAAACGGGTAAAAGGGGGCACATCGTCACCCAGATAGACGGAAGGACACGCGATTGGTTGCCACCAGGCCACACAATTGAGCGGTTATCCCACTCTTCAACCAAAGTGTTATCGGCCTAGATATTTGCAGGCTATCTTTAGGTCTTAGATTATCTTTTGGCTATTCGTGTTAGTTACACGAGCCTCATAATAGGCAACTATCGCAGATCCCGATGAGATACCCGCTGTCAGCGAGAAATCTCCTCCAGCGCAAGATTTCGTGTGCGCGGCCCCACCAACCCGATCACAGCCATCACGATCAGCATCGCTGCTGCAATAAAAGTAAATACGCCTACGGTGCCGAAGTCCTTCAGTACCGCAGCAATCAGAAACGAAGTGAAAATCGCGGAAAATCGGCTCCAGGAATAGACAAACCCAACCGCGCTCGACCGGATGCTCGTCGGGAAAAGCTCCGTCTGGTAAGCATGAAAGCTATAAGACATGATGTTGCTCGCCAGGGTCAGACCCACCCCCAAAGCGATCAGCAGCATTCCTCTTGAAACCTGGCTGAAGGCCAGCCCGAAAACCACGATGGCGGCAGCCGTCGCGACGATCATGCTCTTGCGTTCAAATCTGTCGCCAATGAACAAGCCAAGCAGCGGCCCCACCGGCGCCGAAATCGCAATGATCGACGAGTACAACAGGCTGGTTGTGAGCGTGACCCCCTGCTTCACCAGCAGTGTCGGCACCCAGTTGGCGAAACCATAGAAACCCACCGTTTGGCACACGTTGAAAATGATCATCATCCCCGTGCGCTTGCCATAGGGTGCCTTCCACATATCAAAGAATGTCTGGCTGCAGCTCACTGGCTGAGACGGAGGAGCTGGGGAGGGAAGCGGCCGTCCTGATTCTTTGGTGACCGCTTCTTCCAGCTTCGTCATTACACGGTCGGCATCCTCGAGGCGGCCTTTCTGCGCAAGCCATCGCGGGCTTTCAGGTAGCGCGCGGCGAATGAACCATACGAACAAGGCTCCATGTGCTCCGATGAGGACCACCCAACGCCAACCATCAAGCCCCAAGGGCTTGTTCGGAACCAGCAGGTACGACAGCAGTGCCGCCACCGGGACCGCCATGAAACCGATCGCCTGTTCGCAGGCAAAAGCGCGTCCGCGGATATGCTTGGGCACCAATTCTGAGATATACGTGCCGATCGTGACCAGTTCCACTCCAATGCCCAGCCCAGCCATGAAGCGCCACAAGTTCAGGCCCGCAGCCGTAACCTGAAATGCCATGATCAGGTTCGCGGCCGTGTAGAAAAGCAGGGAATACGTAAAGATCGCGCGACGGCCAAAACGGTCAGCGAGGAACCCGCAACTGATCGTGCCTACGAAGAGCCCCGAAAACAAAGAGGCCAGGAAAGCTGCTATCCCCTTCATGCCGAAAAGCCCCACCGTCGTGGTCGTCAGAATCCCGCTCTTCACCAGTCCCGGCGCTATGTATCCCGAATAAAGCAGATCGTAGAGTTCGAAAAAGAAGCCGAGACTCAGCAGGACCACGAACTTCCATATCGTTCGCGTGGCCGGCAGCCGATCCAGACGCGCTGAAATCGCACCTGCCGAGAGGGGTAAGGGTTCCGCGGAGATGTGCTTACTGTCCAGGCTTGGCATTGATATAGTCTCTCCGTATGGTGGCTCTACTTACTGGCCCTCGTCTCACATCTTCTACACGACTGTGTTTCTACCGTAGTCTATGGCTCCTCGTCATACTCGCGTTTGGACAATCCGCCGCGCTGCATGGACAACCCTCTTCCGTCCAGGCTCAATCTGACCCCGCGATGAAGGCGCCCGCCGATGTAAAGCCCGGCAGCATCACCTATGAGGATGTCCCCTACCCCTATCCGGTAATGTATCTGCCGCTGACCCTCTACGGCCAGGATGTACGCATGGCGTATATGGACATTCAACCCGCAACCCACCCAAACGGCCGAACAGTAGTTCTGCTCCACGGAATGAATTTCGGGGGCTTCTACTTTGGTGGGCCCATCGAGGCTCTGCGCAACGCAGGATTTCGCGTAGTCGTGCCCGATCAGATTGGCTTCGGCCGCTCCTCGAAACCGGTCATCCCCTACAACTTTCACGATATGGCCATGAACACGCGCAGCACTGTTGCACTCGCTCGGCATAGAAAAGGCAGCGATCGTGGGACACTCCATGGGCGGTATGCTGGCAGCCCGGTTTGCCTCTTCCTATCCCGATATTACGGAGCGCGTCGTGCTCTACGATCCCATCGGCCTGACCGATGTTCGTTGGAGCCAACCGTGGCACAGTGCAGAGGACGCTTACAAAGCAACCATGGCACGAACCCAGGATCAGGTCTGGCAAGCCGCCTATGCCAATATCCAGCGTTACTTTCCGGATGCCTGGAAGCCGGAGTACGAGCAGTATGTACGAATCTTGTACTCCCCGACACTCAGCGGCGACTGGCCGCGGCTGGCCATGGTGCGTTCCATTTATCAGCAGATCACATATCTGGATCCGGTCGTGGATGACTGGGCGCATATCAAGGTCAAAACGCTGGTTCTGGGCGGGGAGAGAGACGGCCAGAACTTTCCCCAGCTCGCCAAACACATTGCCGACACCATTCCAGGCGCCGAGTTGGTGATCATTCCCAATGTCGGCCACGTACCCCACCTGCAAGTTCCCGCCATCTTCAATCGAGAGCTGCTGAAGTTTCTCGCGCCGTAATACAAGACGATAGCGCATCGGCTCTGAACGCCATTTCACGCCATCATTGGTGCCACTGCCGCCTCCAATACTTTCCCCGTAATCGATCTAACCTCTTGACAAGCAAATGGATACAAATAAGCTACGTCCAGGGTTATTGCTTATCGGCCATGCGCTCATTCCACAAACGTTTCGCGGTCATCGGCGGTTTTTTAGTACTCCTCATCCTTTTGGCGATAAACACAGCCGTTCTCCGGCATCAACTGGCCACGCAGGTGGGAAATCAGGAGTGGTTCAGTCGTAGCCGGCGCGTGGTGCAGGAGCTGAGAAACACCGAATCTCTGCTCAAGGACGCCGAGACCGGTCAGCGCGGCTACCTCTATACCGGCAAAACCGACTACCTGGCGCCCTATCACCTTGCAGTCGGGCAAATCAATTCTCATCTTCAAAACCTTACCGCTGAAATTGGCAATAACCCCGCACAGCAAACCAAGGTGGCCAATCTTCGTGTTCTGATCCACGAAAAGCTCGATGAGCTGGAGCAAACCCTCTCCCTCTATCAATCAGGAAACGCGGAGGGAGCCAAAGCCTTAGTCATGTCCGACCACGGCTTTCGCCTCATGGAAAACATCCGTTCCCTGGTCAAGCAGATGGAGCAGGAAGAAATATCCATCGGCGATCTGCGGAGAACGGCATATCAAAAAAGCATTCAGATCACGGTCCTCTGTATCTACGCAGCCAGCGGGATCGCAGCGTTGGGACTCATCCTGTTGGCTCTCTCTATCGTGCGAGAGATGGAGACGCGTGAGAGAGACGCTGCCTCCCTGCGCCAAAGCGAAGAATGGTTCCGGGTGACCCTGTCATCGATTGGAGACGGTGTCATCGCTACCGATGATCAGGGGCGGGTTTCATTCCTGAACCCCATCGCCGAACGGCTAACGGGCACCAGTCTGGCACAGGCCCGGGGAAAGAAGATTGGCGAGGTATTTCCGATCTTCAGTGAAGCCACGAACAACCCGGTAGAAAACCCCGTGGACAAGGTGTTGGCCTTGGGCTCCGTAGTGGGGCTCGCCAATCATACCGTGTTGCGGCATCGCGATGGTCATCTCTTGCCGATTGAAGATAGCGCCGCACCCATCACCGATGACTCCGGCAAGTTGATCGGGGTTGTTCTCGTCTTTCATGACGCTTCTCGTGAAAGAAGCTTCCAGGACGTCTTGCGCCGCACTGAGAAACTAGCGGCTGCGGCTCGTTTGGCAGCCACCGTCTCCCATGAAATCAACAATCCATTGGAGGCAATCGGTAACCTTATATTCCTGGCCAGAACCAGCCCGGATGCGTCCGCGAATGTTGTTGCCCAACTACAACTCGCGGAACAGGAGCTCGCCCGCGTATCGCATATCACCCGCCAGACGCTCGGCTTTTATCGAGAGTCGACATCACCCACCTCCGTACACATCCCCACCCTCGTGGAATCGGTGCTCACCCTGTATTCGAACAAGCTGCAAGTCAAGCAGATCAAGGTGCAACTAGCCCTCGATGCCTGCCCTCCTATCACCGGTTTAGCAGGAGAGATCCAGCAACTGGTATCGAACATTGTGTCCAATGCCATTGATGCTGTCCCCGTCGGTGGAGTGCTGAAGATCCAAGCGTCTCCGGTAAGGCTTGCCGGTGGTGAGTCGATTCGGCTAAAGGTCGAAGATGATGGCCCGGGAATCGCCCCGGAAAACCTCAAACGAATCTTTGAGCCCTTCTTCACTACCAAGAAAGACGTTGGCACTGGACTTGGCTTGTGGGTCTGTAAAGAAATCGCCGAACGCCACGGAGGCACTGTACAAGCCGAATCCAAAAATGGCCACGGAGGGAACGGCGCCATCTTCACAATTCTGTTGCCCGATTCGAACAACGCCCCCGCCGGCTAGCCAATTGCGCTCAGCTCTATCCCTCACACGAGGGTCTGAGGTCCTGGACGGGTGCCCCATGTTCGCCAAAGCGTACATGGGCCGAAAATGAAATCCTTCCAATGCTTTCACCCTACGTGCGACGAACCCTCAGCTCGCACCCACTATAACCTCGGCAATTGGCTCGTATCCCACCCGCCGCCAATAGCTTTAACCAGCAACACACTGGCATCCATCCGCCGCCGTTGAATATCGATATCATTGCGTTGATTTGTCAAAAGAACAGTCTGCGCAGTAATCACTTGCAAATAGTTATCGACCCCGCCCACATATCGATTCGTAAACAGCTGCAGCGTGTCCGCGGCGGATGCCGTAGCCTGCTGCTGTTGCTGCGCCTCCGTCTCCAGAATGCGCAGTGCGGCGAGGTTGTCCTCCACTTCCTGGAAGGCACTCAACGTCGTTTGCCGGTACGCGGCCACCGTACCGTCGTAGTTCGCAACTGCCGATTCTGAGGTAGCGCGCCGCCGTCCTGCGTCAAACAGTGTCTCTGACAGCTGTGGTCCCACCGCCCACATCCTGCTCGGCCAGTTCAACCAATTCGTAATGGACGTGCCCGTAAATCCGCCCGTGGCCCCAATAGTCAGGGTAGGGAAATACGCAGCGCGAGCAATCCCTATCTGATCGTTCGCTTCGGCAACCCTACGCTCGCCCGCAGCGATGTCGGGCCGGCGCTCCAGCAAGGTCGTTGGCAGGCCGACCGGTATTGACGGTAAATGTAGCGGAGTGTGTGGCGCAGCAGCCAGGTTGAACTCCGCCGGGGGCTTGCCAATCAAGGTAGCAATCGCGTGTTCAAACTGAGCCCGGGTGACGGTAATGTCAGTATCCGCCACCATCGCCGCATCCAATTGTGTCTTTGCCTGGGCAACATCCGATCTCGCGGCCGCCCCGCCCTCAAACCGATTCTGTGTCAGTTGCACCGCATTGCTATAAGCCTTTACCGTGTCGTCCAAAAGTTGCTTCTGCGCATCCGCGCTGCGCAGCTCAAAGTAGTCGGAAGCCAATTCAGAATGCAAACTCAAATTGGCAGTTTGCAGGTCGGCCGCGGTGGCCTGCGCTTCCTCGCGCGACGCACTCACCGTGCGGCGAACTCGTCCCCACAAGTCAACTTCATAGGAAAGATCAAAAGGCAACGTGAAAGCTCCCGTGCCGTTGTTGGCCAGGGAAGATGGAAAATAAGGCTGGTTCGCCGAGAATCGCTCGTTGACAATACCCGGCGACGTAGAAATCGTGGGAAACTCCGCCGACCGGTTAAACCGAATCATCGCCCGCGCCTGCCGGAACCGCGCCTCCGCTACCTTGAGATCCTGGTTGGACTGGGTCACCTCGTCCTCCAGCTCGTTGAGCTGCGGATCCCCGAAGATTTCCCACCACTTCCCGCGAAGCGCCTGGTCCCCGGGCTGCGCCGGTTTCCAACCATCGCTCTCCTTGAACGACTGTGGAGGCTCCTCCTTGAATGCCGGAGCCATAGGAACGGTCGGCTTGACGTATTTTGGCCCAACCATACATCCACCCAGGCAAACACTCAAAGATGCAACAGCAAAAGCGAGACCCCGTTTCACTTTGTCCCTCCCACGGTATTCACTTTGACAGGGCTTCCACTGGTCAGCGAATCCGACGGGTTCACGATGACCTGATCGGTCGGCTGCAGCCCCGCGACCACCTCGACCGTAGCTCCAAAGTCGCGGCCGATCTTGATGGGAGTCAACTCGGCGCGACCATCCCGCACCACGCCCACGCGCAATCCTTCTGACCTAAACAGCAACGTGTTTGCCGGAATGGTGAGCGAACTGGCGGAAGGCCGCACAGACTGCGGGCGTTTCAGATGCACGAAGGCATAGGACCCGGTCTTGATACGGCCTTGTGGATTGTTGACGTCCACTTCCACGTTCAAGGTCCGCGTAGCGGCATCAATGGAGTCAGAATCGCGGACGATCGTGCCTTCGAACGTCTCACCCGGGAACTCATCGAGCGTAAGCGTAGCCTTGGCGCCCGTTTGCGCGGCCAGAGAATCCACCTCTGGCACCGCCACGTAAACGCGTAGCTTATTGACCGCCGCCATATGGAACAGTTCCTGTGGTACTCCGCCGGCTCCGGCATTGATCAGAGCGCCGATGTCCGTATTCCTCGCTATGATCACCCCGGCGAAGGGAGCGTAAACCTTCTCAAACGATTGCACCTGCTCCAGCCGGTGAACGTTGGCAGTCATCGAGTCGACGGACGCCTTTCGCGCGCTTAGGTCGCTCACCGCTTGGTCTGTCTCTTGCTTGGAAACGGAGTTCGTCTTGAGCAGGTTTTGCCACCGCGCCGCAGTGATCTCTGCCAGCTGCTCGTTTGCCTGGGAGTTCTTCAAATCTGCGCGCGCCTGGTCCAATTGCTGATCAACTTCCGGGGTATCGATGTCTGCCAGCAGTTGCCCCTGTTTTACATGAGTCCCAATATCGACATACCAGTGCTTCAGATATCCGTTGGTGCGCGCATAGATGGGAGTGTCGTTGAACGCCTGGGTGTTGCCCGGCAACACGATCTCCAGGGACTGACCAGCTGAGCTCGGCTCCACTACGTTGACGATAGGGATTGCTGCCTGCTCGGTACTGGCGCCTAGATTGCTTTCCGCTTCGGCGCGTTCATGGATGCCGGAGTAAATGACAATCCCCAGCAAAAGCACGAAGGCCGCCAAACCAAACAACAACCATGGGGACGACGGCTTGGCCGCTCGAGGCGTCATCCGATCCCTCTCGGTTTGGGAAACTTCAGCTGGTGGATTTTCGATAGTGCTCATGTCATATCTCCATTCGTGCACATGCAAACTACGCGTGAATTGGTTCGTTCTCTCGATCTGCAACCGCTTGCGCGTCCGGCGAAGTGCGCCGTCCATGCAGTAAGGCGAACACCGAAGGGACAAAGACAAGTGTGGCGACCGTGGCGCAAAGCAGGCCGCCAATGACCGCGCGGCCTAACGGCGCGTTTTGTTCCCCGCCATCGCCCAGCCCGAGCGCCATCGGGATCATGCCGATAATCATGGCCAAAGCCGTCATGATGACCGGACGGAAGCGCGTGGTTCCGGCTTCAATCGCGGCCGCGATCGAATCGCCGTGATGCAGCAGTCTCTCCTTGGCGAAAGCCACCACGAGAATACTGTTGGACGTGGCCACACCCATGCACATGATGGCTCCCATCAGAGCCGGAACACTGAGCGTCGTATGGGTGATAAAGAGAAACAGAATAATGCCGGCCAACGCCGCGGGCAGAGCCGTGATGATGATGAACGGGTCCAGCCATGACTGGAAGTTGACCACGATCAGCATGTAGACCAGGATGATCGCAAAGCCCAATCCACCGATCAACCCGATGTACGAGGTGCGCATCGTTCCGTACTGGCCACGAACCGTCACAAAGCTTCCGCGAGGAAGTGATTTTCGATTCGCGTCGACAATCTGAGTCACTTCACGTCCCACCGCGCCCAGGTCCCGGCCTTGCACCGACGCATAGATATCGACGACGCGACGAATGTTGTAGTGATTGATCGAGGCCAATTCGCTGGTGCGCTGGATCGAAGCAACATCGGCCAGAATCGCCGGCCGTTTTTGATTCGGACCGCTGATCGGAATGTTCTGCAGATCCTGGTTCGACTGGATATCGTATTGAGGCGTTTGCGTCACCAGGTTGTAAGAGACGCCGTTCTTCGGGTTGAGATAGAACATCGGCGTCACCTGGAAGCTGCCGCTGAGCGAGATCAGCAGGCTGTTGGCAACGTCCCGTTCCGTAAATCCGCCCTGCGCCGCCTTGGTGCGGTCCACCACCACGTGAAACTTCGGATAGTCGGCCTGCTGCTGGATGCGCAGATCGGTAATTCCGCGAACATGCCTCAATTCCGTAAGCATCTTGTCCGCGACGCGTGCATTCCCCGCGATATCCGCCCCGTCAATCTGGACATCGATAGGCGCCGGAAGACCAAAGTTCAGCGTTTGGGTGACGATATCAGCGGGAAGAAAATAGAACGTAGCTCCTGGAAATTCGCTGGGGAGCCGCTCGCGAAGCCTGCGCACATACTCCGCAGTCGGATGATGCTTCTCTTTCAGCGTCACCAGTATGTCTGCATCCGATGCGCCGGTTAACCCCGTGTTGTTGTAGATGTAGTTGATGTTGCTGAAAGGTAGACCGATGTTATCGAGAATGTTGTCTACCTCCGTCGGCGGAATCATCTGCCGGACGCTGGTCTCTACCTGGTCCGCTAAACGAGCCGTCTCCTCGATGCGCGTCCCTGTCTTGGCCCGGACATGCAGAATGAACTGCCCGCTATCCGTATCGGGGAAGAAATCCTGACCGAGAAACGGGATCAGAACGAAGGCGCTGAGGCAGACAGCCAGAAAGCCCGGAACAAACACCTTGCGTAGCGAAACCAGCCAGACAAGCAATGACGAATAGGCAACGCGAAGCCGCTCAAACACCCGCTCGAATCCACGCTGGAAGATCGCAAACGGGTTTCGCGACTGCGGACCACCATGGTGCTTGGCCTTCAACAGGTACATGGCCATCGTCGGCACCAGCGTTCGCGACAAGATATACGACGCCAACATGGCGAAGATCACGGCTTCTGCGAGCGGAACGAAAAGGTACCGGGCAACGCCGCTGAGAAAGAACATGGGGAGAAACACGATGCAGATACACAACGTGGAAACCAGCGCAGGCACAGCAATCTGCGCTGCTCCCTCCAGGATTCCGTCGTGTAGCTCGGCCCCTTCTTCCAGATGGCGCTCGATATTCTCGATGGTCACGGTTGCGTCGTCGACCAGAATGCCGACCGCCAGGGCAAGTCCGCCCAGCGTCATGATGTTGATCGTCTGGTGCAGAAAGCTCAGTACGATGACCGAGGTCAGGATCGAAAGCGGTATCGAGATAGCGATGATGAGCGTGCTGCGCCAACTGCCCAGAAATAGGAGGATCATCAACCCGGTAAGGGCGGCGGCGAGGATGGCTTCGCGGATGACACCATTGATCGACGCCCTGACAAAAATCGACTGATCCGAGAGCGGCTGGATCTTGAGGTTCGGAGGAAGAGTCTGCGCGACCCTCGGAAGAATTTGGCGGACGCCCTTCACTACGTCGATTGTCGAAGCATCCCCAGCCTTCAGCACCGTCACCAGCACGCCGCGGCTTCCGTCCTGGCGAACGATGTTCGTTTGCGGGGCGAATCCATCACTGACCGTCGCGACATCCCGGAGGTAGATCGTGGAACTGCCCACGGTCTTAATGGGCAGATCGTTCAGTTCCTGAACTGTTTTCACATCCGCATTCAGGTCCACGTCATATTCAAATTGGCCCATCTTGGCCGTGCCGCCCGGCAGGATAAGATTTTGCGTTCCCAGCACCGTGAGCACATCGTTGGGCGAAAGGCCCTTCGCCTGCAACAAACCCTGGTTGAGGTTCACCATCACCTGGCGCTGCTTCCCGCCGAACGGAAAGGGGACGGACGCCCCCGGCACCGTCACCAGCTGAGTCCGCAGGAAGTTCAGGGCAATGTCGTTCAGTTGCGGTTCGGTGAGATTCTTTCCGGAAAGACCGAGTTGCAGAATGGGAACCGTGGACGCGCTGTAGTTGAGAATGAGGGGCGGCAGGGAGCCGGGAGGCAATTGGCGCAAAATCGTCTGAGAAACCGCAGTCACCTGCGCATTCGCCCGATCGATGCTGGCGTTCGGCTGCATGAAAATCTTGACGATCGCCGTTCCGTTTACCGTCGTGGACTCAATGTGCTGAATATTGTCGACCGTCGTGGTGAGCACGCGCTCATAAACGGTCGTGATCCGTCCTTCCGTCTCTTCCGGGTTCAGGCCGGTGTAGGTCCAGGCCACAGCGATTACGGGAATATTAATATTCGGGAAGATATCCGTAGGCGTTCTGAAAATGATGACCGGGCTCAGGATAAGAATGAGCAGCGCCAAAACGATGAACGTATAGGGCCGGTTTAGAGCAATTCTGACAATCCACATTCTGTTTCCTCGACCGCTATTCGATACTAAACGTATAGTATTGTAGAAGCCACAGAGATCTGATGTGCCCCGCAGGGGGAAAGGTGCATATTTCCTTGCACTGTGCCGGTCATCGCTGCATCGAACAGAGCGGGGCGACACAGCCTTAACCGGTGCGGACAAATTTGGACCAAGGGCACGGGTTTAGCCATGCCGCTAAGGCCTTTGGTTTCTGATGGCTTTTAGGCCCTGAGGTACGCTTTATCATTCCGCCGCTGTAACCCTTGGGGCTTTGTAAGGATCTATGACAGAATCGAAAACCCGCGGCCGCCAGCGCAGCAGCGAATCGGAAGAAGCTATCCTGACCGCCACCCTTCAACTTCTGAAGGAAAAGCCTTTACGCGAAATCACCATCGAGGCCATCGCTCGCAAGGCGGGCGTCGGCAAAATGACCATCTACAAATGGTGGCCGAGCAAAGTTTATGTCGCATTAGACGCATTCAGGAAAACCATTAACAAAATGATCGTTGCCCCTGACACCGGCGACACAGAGAGAGATCTTGCGGAGTTGCTCCGCTCCAGCATGAGTTCCTACTCCACGGCAACTGGAAGAATTTTCGGTCAATTCCTGGCAGAGGCCCAAACTGACCCCGAATTCGCAGCATTATTTCGCGACCGTTTCATGAAACCACGCCGGGAAGCGACTCGTGAAATCCTGAATCGCGCCGTCCAGCGCGGAGAGATTGACCCAGCCCTCGACCAGGAAACGATCATGGATATGATCTTTGGCCCCATGGTCTTTCGCTTGATGGCCGGTCACGGGCCCCTCAACAAAATCGAAGCCGACGCCATGATTTCCATATTGCTTCGCGGCATTCGCTCGAAGCCCACACTCTCCAGGCGCGTCACTCACCCCAAACCCGGCCTCGCGGCGCCCATCGCGCCTCAGGTCGGGGTCTAAATCAAAATCCGCTCCGAACCCTCATACGACTCGAAGGCCCAGGCCCACCAGGCGCGAATCGACGCCATCACTGCTCTCGGCACCCTCGGTGAATTTGCGCAGGCGCAGAAGCTGCTGCGCGATACTGCACAGGATCCCGATCGCTATTTGCGTTTCGCCGCTGTGGCAGCGATGGGCGCCGGCAAGGATCAGGTCTTCATCCCAGACCTGAAAGCCGCGCTCAAAGACAGTGCGCCCGAGGTAAGTTTTGCTGCGGCCGTAGGTTTATGGAAGATGAATGACCGCAGTGGCGAGAGCATCCTGTATGCCGTCCTGGCGGGAGATAGAAAGGTTAAGCAAGGAGCGGTTGGTTCCGGCCTGCACCAGGCCGATCAGGATCTGCACTGCCCCTCTAAGTTAGCCGCGATTGGCGCCGAACAAGGCGTGTACGCGTTGCTGGGCCCCGTCGGCTTTGGCGTCGACGCATTCCGCATGATGCACAAGGGGAACAATGGAAACTCTCCCCGCGTGTTGACCGCTACTTTGTTAGCGGACGATAAATCGGAAGCAACCATGCAGCAGTTTGTGGATGCACTCGACGATCGTGACTCCTTTGTGCGCGCAGCCGCGGCACGGCAGTTGGGTGACTATCGAGGCAAGCAGGTGACGGATGCACTACAAGGCGCATTCGACGACCCGAAGCCGGTAGTCCGGCTCATGGCAGATGCCTCTTACCTTCGTGCCAGCCAGCCCGAGACGGCCAAGCCAAAATTCCGCCACCGAAACGGAGCGGCGTCCAAAAAGTCAGTCCAATAACCTGCCGCCTCAGCAAGGAAGTGTCTTACTCGCCAAGAGCAGACGAGAGACCACGAGCAAACTGTCATATCGCTGTAACAAGATTGCTATATCTCCTTCATTAAGGCCATGTGGCGACGGCCAACCTGGGAAGGAAACTGCATGCATCGTTTTCTCGAAACTCTGCGAATCCAGCGATGGGACGACCACCGCTACTATCACCATAGCCGCATTAATCAGTCGCTTCACTTGGTGAGCGCGCTCAGCTTTCTAACCGCATACGGATTGATCTTCAAGAACCCGGCAGCCTCCGCCTTGATCGGCTGGCTGGTGGCGATGGTTAGCCGCCAGGCAGGCCATTTCTTCTTTGAGCCCAAAGGCTACGACCAGGTGAACCATGCCAGCCACGAGCACAAGGAAGACATCAAGGTCGGCTACAACCTTCGGCGCAAGATTGTGCTGCTCACCATCTGGGCCCTCTCACCGGCGTTGTTGTGGTGGAGCCCGACGCTATTCGGAATCTTTCCGCCGTTTACCGATCGCGCAACCTTCGTTCAGCACGTAGGCCAGATCTGGTTGGTCGTCGGTTTTGGCGCGCTGCTGTTTCGCACCATTCAACTTTTCTTTATCCGGGACGTAATGACAGGCCTGGTCTGGATGACCAAAATCCTGACGGATCCCTTCCACGACTTCATGCTTTACTATCGATCGCCGCTGTACCTACTGGGGGGCCAGCTGATCGATCCGATGGACGATGTAAACGAGCCTGAAACATTTCTGACAGTACGCGACGCCTAATCGATTTGGTGGTGAGCGCCTGGTCCGCCCACCACCAACCATCCTCCTGCATTTGCCGTGCTGCCGCGAAAAACCGGTCGGACACCGCGGCAAAGTCCGCATCCGTGTAATCCAGGCTGAAGATGAGGCGTCCCGTGCCCACCCAGCTGAGCGCCAGGTTTTCTGCCCGTAGATAGTACTGCAGCATCCAGTGGTAGCGCGATGGCTGCAGATAGCAGACCGTCCATACGGAAGACAGGTTGGCCACCCTCACCTGCAGGCCCGCCCCGCGAAGACGCTCGTTGAGCTGAGCCGCTCGACTGTTCCACACCGTATCGAGCTCGCGATAGCAATCCTCGATCTCGGGCGTATCCAGCCGCTCAAGAAACTCCGCCATTGCCCCCATCACGTACGGATGAGAATTGAATGTACCCCGCGCGAAGCAAACATCCGCGGGCCGGTCTTCGCGAAACCGCTTCATCAGGTCAGCACGGCCGCATACCACCCCGACCGGCAATCCTCCGGCAACGGTTTTGCCGTAAGTCACCATGTCGGCGCGAACCCCAAAATATTCCTGAACACCGCCACGAGCCAACCGGAAGCCGAGGAACACCTCGTCGAAAATCAAAACGATGCCGCGCTCCGAACAGACGCGGCGCAAACGCTGCAGCCAGTCGGTATAAGCGGCGCGATCAAAGGCGGCCTTCGGCCCGCTGTCCACCAGCGTAGAGTCCGCAGGCGCACCTGCGTTCGGGTGCAGCGCCTGCAGGGGGTTCACCAGAACGCAGGCGATGTCGCCGCGGCTGCGCAGCACGCGCAGGCTTTGCTCGTCCATCTCTTTGAGCGTCAGCGTGTCGCGCTCCTTCACCGGGTTACCGACCCCGGGTTGCACCTCGCCCCACCAACCGTGGTACGCGCCGCAGAAGCGAACCAGGTGCCGGCGCCTGGTGTGGTAACGGGCCAGCCGAACGGCCTGCATCACAGCCTCTGTACCCGACATGTGGAAAGAAACTTCGTCCATTCCCGAGATCGCGCGCAGCCGATGCACATTGCCGGCTGTTACCGGATGGTAGGCGCCGAGCACCGGGCCCAGGTCGCGTACCCGCGCGCTGCCGCGTTCTATGCATTCCTTATAAAAGTCGTATCCAAATACATTTACGCCGTAAGAGCCAGTCAGGTCGTACCGCTCGTTGCCATCCAAATCTGTCGTAGTCCGGCCACGCGAAGAAGCCACAAACGATCCCGAATTCAGATGCTGACGAACCAAGCGGCTGAACTGAAACGGCACCCGGTAGCGCGCAGTAAATTGCAGGTCGGAAATCTCGTCCTGGACTTCCTCGGTCCGCCGCACAGTAAGGGCAAACCGTTCCCGATAGAGGTCGCTCAAACGCCCGAATGCAGCCCGCCGCTGCTCGCCAACCTCTGCCGGCGCGCCGTCCGCGCGGAAAAACTGCTCCTCGTCATACTCGTAGAAGGGCACTAGCCGCGCCAGCCGACGAGACCACCGCGCGTGGCCCGCAAGCGAACGGTGCTTCGCCCGAGAAAGCTGCAATCGCAGCCAAACCCACCGGCAGGCGATCACGACCAAGCCAAGCCCAACGATCCCCCACCAGACGGCGCTTCTCACACGAACCCTCCGTGTGGCAACGCTATTACAGGACAATGACAACGAGATGAACGTGCGGCAGGTTGCACCTGCAACAACACCTTGGGTGGGCGAGCAAGGCTATCGACTGGGATAAAACTTAAGGAAAAAAAGAAGGGTGCCCCAGGTCTCGCCTTTGAGACCTGGGATCCTCCTAGAAAAAGCTCATTAAGTCCCTTGTAATCACCCAAGGTCAAAACAACCCTTGCAACATCTCAACGCTGAATAAACGTCCCATTGTGCAACTCATCCATCGCCTGTCGTAACTGATCCTGGGTATTCATCACGATCGGCCCATACCAGGCGACCGGTTCCTCAATCGGCTTTCCTGACACCAACAAGAACCGTATCCCCTCCTCCCCCGCCTGCACCACAATCTCGTCTCCGCGGTCAAACAGCACCAGCGAATGATTGCGAGCATCGTAGACTGGAGCCGCCTCCGGCTTAGCCGTCTGCTCGGTCAACACCGCCCTCGGAGTGGAAGCCTCACGGAACGTTCCCGCACCGGCAAACACGTATGCGAACGCATTGCGTGTCGTCTCTACCTTCAACCGCTTCCGCTGACCGGGAGCAACCGAGATATCGAGATACTGAGGGTCAGCAGCCACACCCTCAACCGGTCCTCTTTTACCCCAGAAATCTCCACAGATAACCCGCACATGGGTGCCGTCATCATCGGTGACTTCAGGAATTGCACTCGCCGGTATGTCCTGGTAGCGCGGATCGGTCATCTTCAACGACGAAGGCAAATTTGCCCACAGCTGAAAGCCGTGCATGCGGCCTTGCGGATCACCCTTCGGCATCTCCTGGTGGAGAATACCCCTGCCCGCAGTCATCCACTGCACATCGCCCGCGGTCATTTCCCCGCGGTTCCCTAGGCTGTCTCCGTGCTCGACGGATCCTGCTAGCACATAGGTGATAGTTTCGATCCCGCGATGAGGGTGCCAGGGAAATCCGGCCAGGTAATCTCCCGGCTTCTCGTTGCGGAAATCATCCAGCAACAGGAAAGGATCGAACTCCTTTGTCTTGCCAAAGCCAAACGCGCGCTGCAGCTTGACCCCGGCTCCCTCGATGGTGGCTTTCGTTTCAATGATCTGCTTCACTGGGCGCAGTGACATAGAATCCTCTTTTCTACCGCCAGGAACACGCGGCTTGAGACGCTCCCTGGCGATCTGGACAAATTCAAGCCTTGACGAACTGCACGTCGAGAGTGATGGTCACCTCATCACCGACCAGAAAGCCGCCACTCTCGAGCGCTGCATTCCAGGTCAGGCCGAAGTCTTTGCGGCTGATCCTGGTGGTCGCGGAAACCCCAACCCGAGTATTACCCCAGGGATCCTTTGCCGGCGCCGTGGGCCCCTCGGCGGAAAAGACGACTTTGCGCGTCACGCCCCTGACGGTTAGGTCCCCTTCGACGGCCAGTTCGCCATCCTTTACCTGGCTGACCTTGGTTGACCGGAAGGTGAGAGCAGGGAACTTCTCCACATCGAAAAAGTCGGCGTTCTTAAGGTGCGCATCGCGTTGTGCATCGTGTGTCTGCAGGGAGGACGCGTCAATGCTGGCTTCGACCCGGGAACGGCTCAGGTCAGACTCGTCCAGGATCAACGTTCCCGTGACCTTGCCGAACTGCCCCTTCAGATTAGAAATCATCATGTGTTTGACTTTGAATTCGGCGGCGGAATGAGTGGGGTCAATATTCCAGGTGGTGGTTGCGGTGTTGGCTTGTACAGTAGCTGTGCTCATGGTGTGTATCCTTTCCTTTGCTTAGATGTGTTAAGACGATAATCGTTGCAACAAATATAAATCCAAAAAATTATCCGACCTTCGCCCGGGAAACCTGCAGTAACTCGGTCAGGGCGCGCAGCCGGTTCCGTCCCAAGTGGCCGAGTTGCTTGCGATGGGCTGCCTGCACCGGTTCATCGAGTTTGCCCAGCAGCTTAAGCCCAGCGGCCGTGATCCGAGCCGTCACCGTCCGCCTGTCTTTGGCCTCGCGGGAGCGCGAGATCAACCCTCGCTTTTCCAGCCGGTCAAGAAGCCGGGTTATGTCGGGATCTTTCGTGATCATGCGATTCCCGATCTCGCCGCAAGGAAGCCCTTCGGGCGCGCCCCGAAGGATGCGCAGCACGTTGTACTGCGTCGACGAAAGATCCTCCGCTTTGAGAACCGGGATGATGCCCCGCGAAAGCATATCTGTCGTACGCAACAAGTCGAGGTAAGCTGCCTCCTCCGGATGCGACGAGACCCGCGGCTGGTCCATCTGAATGGCTTCCTTCATAATCTGAATATTACTCGTTACAACGACTACTGTCAAGACAGCCGATTCCTGCGGATTGAGCCCCCGTCGCTTCCGGACTGCGGTAAACTGCCAAGCAGCGGCCTTGTTTCCTACCTGCCAACGAGGACCGTTTCCGCGAAATGATGGTGATTGCATGAAGCGTCTGGCTTCGAATCTCGCTAAGAAATACATGCTGTGTGCAGGGGTACTGTCCCTATCCTTCAGCGCAAATGTGATGTGGTCCCAGGCGGCGAACAGCCCAAAGCCTGACAGCTACCTGGCAAACAATCGGCCTGCTGATCCTCGCTTCAAGGCTGACATCCTGTTGGTCGTCGCGCATCCGGATGACGAAGTCATGGCGACGGCCTACCTCGCCCGCGAGATTTACGACAACCACAAGCGCGTGGCCGTCGTTTACCAAACCCCGGGCGATGGTGGAAACAATGATGTGGGCCCGGAACAAGCTGCGGCCTTAGGCAACATACGCCAGATCGAGGGGCGTCGGGCCGTCGGCACCCTGGGCATTACCAACGTTTGGTTTCTCGGCGGTCACGACACAGCAAGCCAAAACGTGCTGAACTCGCTCGAACATTGTGGCCACGGCCGTTGCCTGGACGAACTGGTTCGCATCATTCGCATCACCCAGCCTTCGGTGATTCTTACCTGGCTTCCCGATTTCACCACCGGCGAAAACCACGCTGATCATCAATCTTCCGGCGTGCTCGCCACCGAAGCATTTGATCTGGCCGGCGATCCAACTGTCTTTTCCGAGCAGGTATCGCCCGCCAGCAATCCGGACAAGAATATGAATCTCACCGAGGGGCTGCGTCCCTGGCAGCCGCAAAAAATCTACTACTTCTACAACCCGACCCATGACATTTTCGCTGGACGAGGCCCGCAGTATTCGTCGCAGGAGATTTCACCCTCGCGTCACGTGAGCTACGGCACGCTGGCCGCCGAAGTCTTCAGCGCTCACCTATCCCAGGGTGGTGAGAAAATTCTGACCGATCTAGCCAACAATACCCTGAACACTTCCTCCGATGAGATAGCCAGGATTGCCACCGGGCCCGTCCGGCTCATTCTAGGAAAATCTCTCGTCCCTTCTGCTGTGACCGACGACGTCTTCGCAGGAGTACAGCCCAAAGGCATAGCCTTCCATCGTCCTCCAGGATATGTAGCCGCCACCCAAACGGAGCCAACCCTCGAGATCGGAGATCCGTGGAGTTACTATCACAAACTGTGGCAAGCCCACGGACTGGATCATCTGGTCGACATTGCCCCCGCTGAGATTTCCATTCATGTCGACGGAGTATTAATCATCCCGCTAATCATCGACAATCCCTCAGACAAGACGATCGACGTCCGGCTATCCGTAAAAGCCCCAGACGGATGGAAAATCACACCGGTCGCCCCCGCCTCCGTCGCCCCGCACAGCCAATACTTCCTTCGCGTGCAAGCCGCCGCACCGTCCACCAAGCTGCCCGGCTGGCAGGAATTTACCGTCTCCGCTGAGTCCGCAACCAAGAACATCGGGACGGTTCCACTCCGCGTAGAACTCTCAACCGGTTGGGTCGCCCCTCAGTAGACGCAAGACGAATTAGATTCGAAAAACCCTCATCACCAGAAACCATTTTCCTGAGGAATCGAACCTATTCGTTGTCATCCCGAGCGACTATCTGAATTGTCAAGTGGTCGACTGTTGATGGAGAGGCTTAGTCATTGGTGGAAACAGCGTCCCGCTCCGTTTGACACAAACCTTCTGCTTTGACAACCGCTCCTTTCCTCCAGCAACCGCCCTTTATCTAAAACCACCCTCTCCTTTTTGCCATCCCGAGCAAAGCCGAGGGATCTGCGGTTCCGCGGACCCATCCTGGAAGCACGGAGTACTACGCTCAAACAATTGTCATCTCGATTAAAGCGCAGCGTAACGGAGAGATCGCATTCTGCTTCACTTTCTCCTTCATACTCCGCGCCCGCCCCGCGCCTCAAAAATAGAGCTTTAACGCAAACTGCATTAATCGCGGATTGTTCCGCAACCCGGTGATCGCGCTGAATCCGTTCGGATTTCCCGGACCTGTGCTGGTAAATCCCCCGGTGTTTCCTGGCTGACCAAATTGCGGAGTATTGGTAAGGTTGAATGCCTCGGCTCTGAATTCGAGCTGACCCACCCGTTCAATCGAAAACTGCTTGAACAAAGAGAAATCCAGGTTGTTAAAGTGAGGCCCTCGGGCCACGAGTGGGCTTCCGCCCAAAGGTGAGTAGTCCGTTTGCCCAATACTTGTTGCCTGCGGGGGAGCCGCCAGGGCATCCGGATTCAACCACTGTTTCTGATTGTGTCCGCCGGCGTAGAGATCTTTACCGGGAACAATATCGGCATAGCAACCGAAGTCTGCTGTCGTCGCCTGTGGGCAGAAGATCGGGAAGGGCTGGCCGCCCTGAAAGGTGTAAATGTAGTTAGCGGCCCAGCCCCCAATCACGGCATCGACGGCACGGTTGACGTTCTTCAGGTACATGCCATTGCGGCCGACCGGCAGTTGATATTCCCCGGCTACATGGACCACGTGCGTCGCGTCCGTGTCGCAGAGGGAGTAGTCTCCGGCTGTTCCGAATCCCGGTAGCCACTCGGCACGGTAATTTTGCGCGGCGGAAGCGTAGAACGCCTGGTCCGTCATGCACTTGCTATAGGTGTAATTCGCCAGCATGTTGAGGCCAAAACTCGTCTGATGCTGATAGGTCAACTGCATCGAGTTGTAGCTGCTCGTCCCATTGGTGATTTCATAGAACGAGTTTGGCGCGAAAGAAGGGAATGGAATGTGCTCGTAGATGTTTGTCCCCACCGGCAGTATTTCGCTGGGCGAGTTGTGCGTGGCAAAGCTATCCAGTTGGCGTCCCAGGACTCCCACGTAGCCCACTTGAACCGCATCATGCGGCGCAAATTGATACTGCGTAAACACATTGAACGTCTCGGTATACGGGGTGTGATAGCTGTACTGCCGCCCAATCAGGCTCAGGCCGTTGGGTGTCACCAGCGCTGGATCCTGCACATTGAGACTTGCTACCGCCGTCTCAAACACAGCCGGGGTTCCGGCGGGAGTCAGAAACGGTGTCTGGCCATTGATGCTGTTCAAGGAATTGACATACGCAAACGGGTAGTTGTTGCCAATATTCCCACCGAAACCGATGTTGGCCAGCGCTCCGTACGCAATACCAAATCCACCTCGAACCACGAGAAGCGGCGTTATCCGGTCTGCGAATCCGATCCGAGGAGCAAAGTTAAGCGTTTGCGCATTCCCCGTCGCTTTATTGGAAGTACAGGCAATCGTAATATTGCTGGCAGCCAGGAGGGAGTCAAAGGCGGGAGCACGCGGCACAGTGCACCCTTGGTTAGGGATATAAAAGGTGCCGGAATTTCCATTGCCACCGTCGCTCTGAACAAAATTGGCCTGCCGCCCATCAATATCCCCATACGGTGTGAAGTGGTCCCAGCGCAGACCCAGGTTCAGAGTGAATGTCGAAGTGACCTTCCAATCATCCTGAAAGTAGGCGCCCCAGTAATAGCGGAGATCCCGATTGGACGCGACGTTGGAAGCCATAAAGCTGCTGAGACCTCCGACATTGTTCACGCCGTTGGGAACCGTCGAAGCCGTCGGGGTCAACAACAGATCGGCGACACCCATGAGCCCGGTGTTGGCATTGGGTACGTCGCTGTATTGACCGGTAAACGTAAACGCCCCCCGTCCGTATGGCGGTTGCAGTACGGCGCCGTAGAGCCTGTCAAACTGTATACCTGCCTTCAGAGTGTGGGAGCCACGAACCTTGGTGACGTTGTCCATGAACTCGAGCGACGTGATGGTGGAGAGCGTGGGCATATACCCGGAGGTGCCCAGGCTGGTGAAACCAAGGCTGGTGCCACAGAAGCCGTTGGGGCCGCACAAGCTGAAGTTGGGCAAACCACCGTTTTCCGCTACCTGGGGAATTCCCTGGATGCCAAACTGTGCCGGGATTCCCATCTCACCCGCGTTCGAGGATAGCTGGTGTTGGATGTTCTGGTTCCACCCAACGTGGGCCTCATTGGTCAGGGTCGGAGTAAATTCGTGCGTCTCTCCCAGGGCGATGCCATACACAGGAATAAAAATCGTGCCGGTCCCGAACTGCCCACCATCGGCGATTCCCGGTAGCCTGTTCGGCACGTTCACTGTGAGGTGGCTCCAGTCGTAGACCCCAAACAACGTGTCATGAGTTCCAAACGTCTCGTCCACCCGAAAATCCAGCTGGTTGACGGTTTGCGGAGTCTTGGAGTTTTGAAAATAATTGTTAGCCAGGCCGCTCGATGTTGCGGCAGGATACAGCTTCAGTAGCTTAATCGCGTTGGGATCAAGCCGGCTGGCAGGAAGCAAATTGAGTTCCGCTGCGAGCCCGGTGTAGTCCGTTATGCCAGAAGGCACAGGTCCGTTAAAAAAGGGATCGCGGACATAAACCGCACTGGTGCTGTTGTTAGCAAGTCCTGTGACTGGATCCACGGCGCCCGCTGCGACGCTACGCGTAGTAGCGGGATCGAGCACCGTGCCAAAGGGAAAGATCCGCCCGAGGGCGTCCGTCTTGGTGCCGGAGTTGTACGTGATCAAATCCTGAAGGTTCGTGAAGTTACTGCTTTGCATCAGGGCTGACGGTACGTTGTTTGTATACGGGCTGGGCTGAACAATTCGCGTGCCTTGATAGTCGAAAAAGAAGAATGTCTTGTTTCTGCCGTTATACAGCTTGGGAATGATGATCGGACCGCCAATCGTGCCGCCGAACTGGTTCTGACGGTATTCGGGGATCGGCAGGTGGTTCTGCTTGGAAAAATAATCGTTGGCGTCGATAGCGTCATTGCGCAGGAATTCCCAAAGATCTCCTTTGATCCTGTTGGTGCCGGAGCGAATGACAGCGTTGATAATTCCCGCAGTCGAGTGGCCAAATTCGGCGTTGAAGTCGCCATTCTGCAGACGAAACTCCTCAATCGCGTCTGGAGGCGGGGTGATATTGACGTTGCTGTTGGTAGGCCCGGGGCCGCCGTACAGTTCGACGTTATCGTCGATGCCGTCCAGCCGAAAATCCATCTGCCACGGGTTAACACCGTCGACCGCGAAGTAAGCACTGCCGGGCGCTCCGGAAAACTGCGTGGATGCCGTGGTCACGCCGGCGGCCAGTTGCGACAGCGAAGCCCAATTGCGGCCATTGAGAGGAAGATCGACGATCTGTTTCGACTCAATCGTCGTTCCAATTGCCGCACTCTCTGCCTGCAACAGCGGAGCAGCAGAGTTAACCGTCACCTCCTGCTGGGCTGCACCGATCGGCAGCGACACGTCCTCCGTCAGCACAAACTGGACGTGCACCTGGATATCTTTGATCACCACATCCTGGAAGCCAGGATGCGCTACTCGCAGCGTGTAAGTCCCCACCGGAACGGACTCGAACACATAGGTTCCGGTCGAGGTCGAATGCGTACTCTGAACCACGCCGGTCTGGTCGTTGGTCAAACTCACCTGGGAGTCCGCGATCACCGCCCCTGATGTATCCTTCACTGTTCCGGTTATGCCTCCGGACGCGATCTGCGCCTGCATCCATGGCGTCGCCCACAATGCAAGGAGCAAAACAAGCGCGATGCGCTGAAGCCGTTTGACGTTCCGTGATCCGGGTTCCAACATGGATACTTCAGCTATGACGTCACCTTGCATATACGCCTCCCCAAAGGTCAATACAGTAATTGTTCTGCTTTGCTGATGGCTTGCCGCTCAGGACATTGGTTTGTTGCCTGTCCTGTAGGTGTCTGGCTTACGATGTGGGCCGGTACTGATTGCAATCAGCTTATTATCGAATCAAAATTCGCACTTCACGTACATTGACCACTTTATGTATTTCGTTTGCTGCATCGAGGCCGGGTCAGACCTTTACGAATGACCGGGTGCGGTACATCCAATAGAGAATCAGCCAAACGATTGTCAATGCCGCCGCCGCACTGAGTGCCTCATCCCATCTGCCGACCCGCGGGAGCAGGTGCCCGACAAAGATATTGCCGATCTTGCGGAAATCAAACAATATGGTGGCCATGTAAACGGCCAACGCGTTCATTCCGATGACTGTAAAAGGAAACACCCACTTTCGATAGCCAAGCACATCAATGACCAGGTAGAACGTCGCCATCATCAAGCAACTCAGACCGCCGGCCACGAGAACAAAGGAACTGGTCCACAACAGCTTGATGATCGGCAGCCACACACTCCAGAGCAGTCCGGCAAGCAGCAGGCCCGCGCCGTAGCCGTAAAGGATCCAGCATTTCACCCTGGCTGTCCCTTCGAATAGCAGCACTTCGCCGGCAAGAACACCCAGCAGCACGGAAGAGGCGAATCCCAGGTAACTGAGGAACCAGGTGTTCTCTCCGTAATAGAAACGGCCCATGAGCAGCGAGTCAATGTAGGTGGCCGCATTGCCAGTGGGTGTCAACACACCCCGGCCAACGCCAGGGACGGGAATGGCGATCAGTAATATCCAATAAACAACCAGAAAGACCGCGGTTACGATTGCCTGGCCTTTCAGTCTGAACTTAAGCGTGACCATGGTCGCGATCAGGTAGCCGGCGGCGATACCATGCAGAACGCTATAGAAGGGGTGCAGAGTCGCGAGACTGAAGTCCAGCAGGTTGCCCTGGGCCACCATGCCCAGCACAAACAAAATCAGGGAACGCTGGATCGCGTGCGAAACGATCCTGCCGTTGCTCTCGTTCATCCGTTTGCGCTTGGCAATCGAAAAACAAAGAGAGACCCCAACCATGAACATGAAGAGGGTCCAGATCACATCAAAGAAGTGCAAGCCTTCCCAGCGCACATGTTCAAACTGCTGAGCCATCGCGTCGGAAAACCGGCCCGGCAAGGCCTTGGCCACGCCGCGCACCAGCTCCTGCCCCCCGATGATCCAGAGCATATCGAAGCCCCGGAGGCCGTCCAGCGACAACAATCGTTCAGGCCGTTTAGCGTTCGCGTCTTTCCGCGGCATCGTTGGGTGGTCAACCGGCTGAATGATGTCTGTCGCCATCTTCTCCACCCTTTTGCTGACTGACGATGTGCGCGTTGCGGTCCGTTGTCGTCCAGTAAAGCCTATTAAGCGGCCCTTGTCTTGCCCGGTATTGACCGCGATGTGTACTCCATTTGCGTAGCCAGTTCAGAAGGGAACTTATGGGGCGATTGGAAATGACACCCTGCGCAGTATGGGAGCGTTTCCGATCGGCACCAACATAACGGCGACTTCGGAGCCATCGGATTGGCTCGTCAGGTTTCCCTTGAGGGCCACCAGTGGCTGGTCGAACGGGTGCAGCGGGTCCGTACCGTCGTGAAGGTTTACCGGTTTCAGCCCAAATGATTCCCATCTGCGGGAAGCGGGAAGATGCAGCGGCTGATACTTGCCTGGCGTAGGCAGGAAATAGGCGTCTTCAAAGCCAGGGAGTGGGTAGCTCTTGACGACCTTCTTCTCCGCGGCAATGGGTTGAGCGAATAGCAAGGCTCCGTACTGGAACGCGACCTCGCCGTTGGCTGCCGGTACCTCGCGAACCGCGGCTTCGAAACGAAGCCGTACGCTGTCTCCCGGTTGCCATTTCTTCTTCACAATCCAGTAGCCGCCTTCCTGGGCTTATGCTGGCGCCGGCGCAGGTCACCGTTGTTCCCTTCGACCACCCGGGCTCGCGGAAGTAGAGAGGGAACTCGACGGCACGCTCGGGTTGAATTTCGAACTCGATTGAGTTCTCGAACGGGTAGTGCGTTCTCTCCTCGATGCGCACTTTAGCGTCGTGCACGGTGGTGTTCACCGTGCAGGGACCATAGAGCACCGCTGCCAGGCCGCCGGTCGAATGCCGCATCCACATGCCGCGCACATAAAGGGCAGCCACCGTGGTGGCGTTCGGGTTACAGCAAACAGCCACATCGGTGTGCGTCGGCGAGAATTTATTACTGCGATCCTTGCTCACCCCGTCCGGCGCCACCCCGTCGCAATGTAGTCGATTCTCTGTTGTGAGATAAGTGATCGCTGTACCGTTCGCCAGCCGGGAGCCTTGCGCCGCATTAAACCAGACTTGTTCGATCTGGTCGCCCAGGGGCGCCAGCCCGGTTTTCTGCAACGCGGACTCCAGCGAATATTGAATCTCCTTGGTTCCGCAGTATTCGTATTGCGTGAGCGTGGGGTCTGGCTTCAGGTTGGAAACATTCTCCTGGCTTACTGCGGAACCGCTGGGTTCGGTATAACGGCTCAACTTTTCCAGTGCGTTGCGGGAAGCGCGTCCCAGGTCTTCCCGGCCGGTGGCCATCCATAACCAGAACGGCACGCGGAGCGTCTCATAGGTGTTCGCGCCGTGCCCCACGTAACCGGAATTCAGGTTTAGCAACGACGGCAGGCTCGTATCCGCGTCGCTCGCAGTATGGCTCACGTCCTTGTAAAAGCTCAGGGTAAAGTCGCGGTATTTCGCGTCTCCCGTCAAATCGTAGAGTCTCTCCATCACGTCGGAGATCATGATGTCGTGACTGAGCCCTTCTCCTCCAACAGTCGTGGTCCCCACGTTGTAAGGAAAAGGAGTTTTTCCCGATCCATACGCACCCATGGTGAGATCCGTAGCGCGAACCACGGCCTGCATCACCTGCTGATTTCCTGTCAGCTCACAATAATCCAGCAATCCGCGCAACAGGCAGGTTTGTGTCCATAGTTCGCCCGGCTTCGAGAACCTGACAGCAGGGGCGAACACTCCCAGGTAGCCGTCCGCGCCTTGCGATGACAGGATGTAGCGGACGTAGTCATCCGCTTTCTGCATCGCCTGCTTATCTTCAGTCAGATAAGCAAGCATGATGAACCCTGCTCGCCAGTTGCCCTCGGTCTCCCCATTCCACCAGTTGTTGTTGGCTACATTTGCGGTGTTCTCTGCGTTGCTGCCGTTGCGATGGCCGGCAAAGATGTCGGAGGAAGCTTCGTGACAAAGCTCGCCCAGGTGGCCGGCGAAGCCCTCGTTCAGATCGCGAACCATCTGCGCTTTGATCCAGCCCGCAGGCTTTACCTCGCCGAGGGTGAGCCAGGAGAAAACCGGCTTGATGGCCGTGTCGGTAGAAGACGCCGGGTCTACGAATGTGACAAAAGGCTCAGCGGCAGAAGCGCGTGAGGAGAGAAAGCTGCCTCCGGAGGCAGCCAGGATAAGTTTGAGTGTCTCTCTCCGGTTCATACGCAGTCGCGCGCCGCCTCCCTATGTTCCCAGCCGCAGAGCGTCCAGCGCATCCGGCGGATTCAGTTGCCTGGATCGATCCAGGGGCACGTCCGGCGAGAAATGGCTGCGCAGCGTGCGCGGGCCAAAGCCCTTGATCTTTTTGAATTGCCGGTTGAAGTTCGAATAGTTGCCGAAGCCCACACGAAAGCCGATCTCGAGGACGCTCTTGTCGGTCTCGATCAGCAGCTGAGCGGCGGCCCCCACGCGAAGCTCATTCAGGTACGCAGTCATGGTGCGTCCGGTGGCTCGTTTGAAAAAGCGGCAAAGCGAAGCCTGGTCCATATGGAGGCGCGCCGCCAGTTCGCTGAAATCAATTTCTTCGCCGAAATGTTCATTCAAGTAGAGGCATACTGCATCGATCCTCTGCTGGTCAGCTCCGCGGCAGGTAGGTTTCACCTTCAACGTCGACAAAACCCACGCGTCGCTCTCGCTCGCCAGGTCCGCCAGCGCAGACAGTAATTTCGCCAACCGTTTTGCCGGCAGCAATGAGGGAAGGTCGGCGATATAACCGGCAAGTTTGCGGCCAGTCGCGGTATGACCAAACGCAAGACCATTAGCGGCGCGGTCCAACAAGCGGGCGACGGACTCCATCTCCTTCAGCTTGAAAAACTGCTCACCCAGGAAGTCATGGCGAAACTGGATCACCACCGCGCGGTGGCGCCTCGACGCCTCCGACTTCATGGGGCCGGACCGCCAACTGTGAGGCACGTTGGGTCCCAGCAGAACCAGGTCTCCCGGGCTGTAGTCGGCAATGCCATCGCCCACCAAACGCTGACCGTGACTGTCTGTGATAAGGGTCAGCTCGTATTCCGGGTGATAGTGCCAGTCGAAGGGGAACGCAGGGTCGTTGCGCACGAAGGCAGCAAAGGAAGATGGACCGGCGGCAATCTTCTGCAAATAGGCCTTCATGTGCCACAGTCTATGACTGAATTGACCGATATTCAAAGATTTCATTGCAGTCCTATCAATCAGGTACCGATACCAGTCAATCAGCGAGAGGACACTATCGAACGACAACGCTAACCTTGCCGAAGATCAACACCGAGGTTTGGACTTTGCAGGGCGACTCATACCAAGGCTATCGAGGGCTACCGCCTCTGGTTGGCTTGCACACCATGGCCGAAGCGGCAACCGCCGGATTGCCTGTCGCCGACTCCGTTGCGCGATTGAAGCGGCTCCATTGGTCTTTGAGGCGGCTGCACAACATTTTCGTGTCACACATCACGAGTACTCCCACCTACGAGCTCAAGATGGCGTTCAGCCTGCACGCGTTCTACTGTGCTGAGCATGTGGGAGAGATCGCCGACAGGGTGCGCGAGATGAGGCAGCCTCCCTATGGGCTCGAAGTCAGCCCAAACGCCTCGCTGGACCTGCTGTTCGACGAGATACTCGCCGCCCCGGGCAGCGACGCGTTGCTGCTTGGCTTATATGAGCGAGGGGTGCCTGCGTTGATCCGCGGCGCCCGAAACCTGATGTCCGATACCAACAAACTTTTCGATCATCCCACCTGGCGCATCTGCCGCCTGATGCTGATCGAACTCGAAGACGTGCAGCGTTACGGAAGCGAAGCGGTGGCTTGCCTGGTCACTCCGGAGACGCGCGCTGAGCTTCGGCCTTGGCTTGAAATTCTGGACCGGATGCTGGCGGCGGCCGGTGATCTCGATGGCAGAAACCCGTCCAGCGGTGAAACCGTTGGCCGGCACTTCTCGCTCACTCCCTACCAGTACGATCCCGTGCCGCGGCGCGACGAGCGGTTTCAGGATTCTTACAACATGGGCGTGAATGCGGAGGCCATGATTTTCGATCCCGCGATCGCTCCTTTTCCCAAGACCATCATGCTGTACTTCAAGCGAATGCGCGAGATCGATGTGCCGGAGATGATGGCCAGTATCCTGCATGAGACCGGCGGCAAGCCGTGGAAATACTACCGGGACATGACGCGCCAGCTATGGGACGAAGCTCGCCACGCCATGATGGGCGAGGTTGGCTTTTTCTCCCTGGGGATCGATTGGTCCAAAATCCCGCTGAACTTCACCTGGTCTCTGGGGATGAATACGTTGCTCAGTGCGAAGGAGAGGCATGCGGTCCTCTACACCATCGAGCAAGGGCTGATGCCGAAAAAAATCGGCAAAGAATACGAGTGGGAAGTGGCGCTCGCGTCCGCCAACCCGCTGGCTGCCATCATTCAGGACTACGACTGGGCCGATGAGGTTTTGCATGCGCGCATTGGCCGGGATTGGCTGGTGCCGGAAGTTGGTTCGCAGACCGAAGCTCTGGCCTTCGGCGACAAAGCCTGGTCGACCATCGTGGTGGACTGGAAAAAGTGGAAAGACGACGGGCTGACCGAACATCGGAACTGGTGGCCAGAAGTGTACCGTGCAGCCTGCCGCCGGCAGGGAATTGAGCCCGACCCGGAAATGCTGGCCTATCACTCCACCTATGAGCATGCGCGTGCTGACTTGAAAGACGTCGCCGGTTGATTGCTGTGAGATGCTGAGGCATGCGTGCCTGTTCGCTTGTCCTTCTCTGGCTCCTCATCAGCCCCAGCCTGTTTGCTGCTTCGGCAAAGCTGGTGGTCAAGAATGCGCGGCTGTTTACCATGGCTCCGGCGCAGCGCGATCCGTTCACGGGCTACCTGGTAGTGGGCGAAGACGGGACGATCGTCACCGTTGCAGCAGGGGATCCGCCAGCCAGCCTGAGCGGATCGCCGGTATTCGACGCACATGGGGACTGGGTCATTCCCGGCTTCGTTTCTGCGCATAGTCACCTCTGGCAGGCGGCGTATCGAGGGCTCGCCGGAGACAAGACACTCATCGCGTGGATCGACGACCTGTACCTCAAACGAGCCAGCAAAGCGAACCCGGAAGACATGTACTGGTTCTGCCTTCTGGGTTCGCTTGATCATCTGCAGCATGGCATCACGACCGCCTACGATTTCAACTACAGCCGGTCGAGCTGGCAGACAAGCGAGATTGATTTTGATCAGTCACAGTTTCGGGCTGAGTTGAAGTCGGGCATCCGCTTTGTGCATGGTTACGAGCCGGAGTGGGTGGGTCACAAATCGATGGCGCAAGGCGCGAACCTTGACCACGCGCGCAAGCGGCTCAAAGCGTTCCTGGACTGGACGGCAACCGAGCCACATTCTTCCGCTCTTCTGAGCGTCATGATCGATGGAGCTACGGCTTTCAACGATACCTACCAGCAGGCGGTCATGGAAAAGGCGCTCATGGACGAGTTCCACCTGATGAACCAGAGCCACTATCTTGAGCCTCCTGAGATGAAGACGCAACGCGAGGAGAGGGCGAAGTTTCGCTGGTTTGTCGACAGCGGGCTGCTCTCGAATCAATTGATCTTCGGCCACTACATCCACGCGGACGACTCCATCCTGCGGCAAACAGCGAAGGCAGGCGTGGCCATCACGTGGAATCCACTTTCCAACGGGCGCATGGCGTCCGGCGTGGCAGACATTCCCAAATACTTGAAGATGGGCCTTCGTGTCGGCATGGGTGTCGATGGGGAAGCCAGCGCGGATCTTGCCGACCCATTTGAGAACATGCGCGCCGGAATATTTGCCGTCCGCGACAAGTACGAGGATGCGACGGTGCTAAGCCCCTATGAGATGCTTCGGCTTCACACCTTAGGCGGCGCGGATGCGCTGGGTTTGAAAAGCAAATTGGGCAGCCTGGAGCCGGGCAAGTTTGCCGATTTTGTCGTCGTCAATCCAACCCGGCTGGGCGCGGTACTTGAGGATCCGTACGCCAACCTGGTCTTTGTCACCGGCGAGCGGGATGTCGACCAGGTTTTTGTCGGGGGCGAAGTAAAGGTCGACCATGGCCGGGTGCTGGAGCATGATATGGCTGCCATCGAGAAGGAAGTGCACACCCGCGTCAGTAGAGAACAGTGACGGCGCTATTTTGTTTCCCGCGGTGTCTTGTTCTCGAACAGGAATAGCCCGCTTTTCCCTCCCACGGCGAAGTCCAGGTTCCCATCTCCATTGATGTCCGCTACGGGGATCTCGATCCCTCCCCCAGTGCGCCCGCCGTAGTCGATCACGTGCCGGGCCCAGTCGACCGTGTGCGTCTTCGGATCGAGCAGGCGCTCATACCAGTAGACTCCCAGCGGCTCGCGGGCTCCCGGATCGTGCCCATTGTGGGCCATGTAACGCTTGCCGGTCAGCAGGCCGATGTTCTTGCTCTTGCGAAAGTCCACGATCGTCATCGCGTGCGGCTGTGACCAGCTGTCATCGATGACGTGTTTGACCCATTTGCCATCGCTCGTGTGCTCGAGCCAGAAGATCCCGTAACCGTGGGCTACGGTGGAAATCACATCCGGACGCCCGTCTCCGTTCACGTCGCGCACATACATGAACCCGAGCATGTCCTCGAAGTGCCAGTCGGGATGAAACGTCCAGTTCTTTTGCCGCGGATCGGCGGGCGCTTCCAGCCAGCCCTTCGGGGTAAGGATATCGTTGCGGCCGTCCCCGTTGACATCGCCCACGCCGATGCCGTGGCCGTAGCTGTGGTCGCTGACAATGTGCTCCACCATGCCGCCGTGTCCATCCTTCTCGTACCAGGCCAGCGGGCGATTGTCTCCAAACTGGGGTAGCACCTCCTCGGCTTTGCCATCGTTGTTCAGGTCCACCAGGAAGGAAAATTCAATCGAGCTGCCCGTGACGATGGGGTGTTCTTTCCACATCTCGCCTGTCTTGCCGGGATTCCGCCACCAGGCCAGTTTCTTGGAGAACCAGCCTGAGGTGACCAGGTCCACATACCCGTCGCCATCCACATCGAGGGGCAGGGTCGACAGATCGTCTACGTAATTGTTGATGTAGTCGATCTCCCGGAATTTGTGCTTGGTCCATCGCGGCGCTTCATACCAGTATTCGCCGGAAACCAGGTCAAGCTTACCGTCGCGGTTGATATCCGCGAAGGCCGCGGTTTCCGAGGCTCCCAGATCGATGGCGTGTTTTTCGAACGGGATATCCTCCGGCCGGCTGGCAGAGCGGACGGGGTAGGTGGCGCACAGAACGAGCAGGGCGCAGGCGGCGGTGATGAGGATGGAGTGTTTTTGCATATCAGTGTTCCGGGATCGTGGATTGGGGAAATGCTGCGAGCACGGCGTCTCCGTTATACCCCAACTCCTGTATGAGACCGACGCGGGAAGTGTAATATCCGTCGGCGGTTAGGTTTTTCAGAGCATGGAAGAAGGCGCCGTCCTCCCCGGAGGCTTCGCTGAGCGTGGTCAGAATTTCGACTTGCTGCGGTTCGGTCAATTGCAGAAAGCTTTTGCCGGTGAACTTCGATGCGGCGATGGTGTCGAGCCGGGGCAAGCCTTCGCGAAAGGTAGCTTGCAGCGCGGGATCTCCATTCACCACCAGGTCGATATAAGCGGGAACACCAGCGGCCGCAGCGCCAGGGGTATCGGTCGGGGGGATGATGAGGTCGCTCAGGCGGGAGATCACCAGCAACTGCGCCGGGTTGAAGAACTTCGGTGCGGAGGGTTCAGCCTCCTTCATGGCTTCATGGGAGTGGACGTGCTGGCCATAGAGTTCATTGGCCGAGAAAGGGAAGGCGCAGGTGACTCCGACGGCTCCGATAATCTTGAGGGCGTCGCGGCGGGTTTGCATCAGAGCTCTCCTTGTTTGAAACGATCACTGATATGATCTGCCGCGCGTGCCGCCAGGGCCATGATGGTCAGCGTGGGGTTCTTCTCCGACGAAGAAGGGAAGACGCTTCCATCCACTACGTAGAGATTGGGCACATCGTGGGTTCTGCAATGCGCGTCGACCACCGAGGTGCGCGGATCGCTGCCCATGCGGCAGCCACCCAGGTAATGGTTGAGCGTGGGATTTTCGAATTTCGAAACAGAGAGAACTTCTCCTCCGGCCTTCTCGAGGATCGCGACCGAGGCGTTGTTCATGGCTACATAGATCTTCCGTTCGTTTTCCTGCTGCACCGCGACGGCGTTCACCTCGTACAGGCCGAACTCATCCTTCTTGGTTTTGTCGAGCGCAATGTAGCTTTGCGGGTTGGGAATCATCTCCCCGAAGCATTGAAAGTTGATGTACGCCGGAAACCGCTCCTTGACGTGTTGCTTATAGGAGGCGCCGAATCCCGGGATTTGCCGCGTCCATCCGGTAGTGCGGCGAATCCCGGTGTAGATCTGCACTCCAAAGCTGCGGGCGTAGTCTCTCTTTTGCGCGTGCATGTAAGAAGGGAGATACGCATGATCAATGTACCCTTCATCGTTCACCACGGTACGCCCGATCAGCCCGGTGAGAAAACCTTCTACCCCTGAATTGAAATGGGGAATGAAATTGCGGCCGAGCTGCCCGCTGGAGTTGGCCAACCCTTGTGGGTAGCGGCTGGAGATGGACATCAACAGCAGCCCTACGCTCTGGCTGCACGCGCAGGCAACCGCAACCGAGCGCGCGTGGATCTCGCCCTGCTTTCCGGTGACGCGATGCAGGTAGTGCACGCCCGTGGCGCGGTTTTCTTTCGAGATGATCACTTCGCGCACCACGGAGTCAGGAAAGATAGTCAGCTTGCCCGTCTTCATCGCCGGGTTCATGTGCACGTCGGCGGAGTTGTATTTGGCAGCCACATCGCAACCCGCCATGCAGTTTCCGCAGTAGTGACAGGCGGGGCGGGTCTCTCTCGCGCGGGTGAGCGTGGCCTTACGCGTCTGGATGATCGGGATGCCGAGTGCTTTGGCGCCGCGCTGGAGTAGCAGGTCTCCTAGCTTGAGCGGAGGCGGTTCGTTGTAGATTCCGTCGGGAAGGTCTTCGAGTCCGTCGCGGTTTCCGCAGACGCCGACTTCGCGCTCGATGCGGTCGTAGTAGGGAGCCATGTCAGGGTAGTCAATGGGCCAGTCGGCTCCAGCCCCGTCGATGGTATAACCCTTGAAGTCGCGGTGGCTCAGGCGTAGAGCCACGGCATTCCATAGCATCGTCTTGCCGCCTACGCCTCGGGCGCGCTCCGAGCCCATGCCCGTCTTTCCGGGTTTCATCGTGGGAATATGGCGATTGGCAAAATCAAAGGGTAGGGCGTGGGTATTGAAGTCCGTGCGCGTGTTAATAGTTGGGCCGCCTTCAACCACGGCGACATTTACGCCGCGCTGCGCAAGGTGGGCGGCTAAAGTGCCTCCTCCCGCTCCCGAGCCTACGATACAGATATCGAAAACCTGCTTTGCCATTTGCGTGCGCTTCCCAACCAAGCTGCCAGCATACTCCGAATCAGTTCCAGAAATGCTTCATCTCGTTGGCGATGAGTTTAGCTTGCCGGTGGCCGGCTTCGGCTGAGGGTTTTCGGGTCGCGGGCAGCAGTGGGTTCAGGCCGATCGCAGTCCTCGACGCCTGGTCCGGCTCGATGACGTAGGTCTGAGCGCCTGCGATTTTAAGCGTGTCTATCTGCTCCTGAAGCGGGAACGCTACGATTTCGTCGGCCCTAAGACCATTGGGTGAGACGACAACGACGCGGCCGTAGCCCTTTGCCAGGTCGGCATTGTCTGACGAACGCACGCCCCCATCCATGTATCGATGGCCGTTAATGGTAACCGGCGGCCACACGCCGGGCACGGCGCAACTGGCTGCGACTGCATCGATCAGAGGTGTGCCCGAGTGGCGATCGAAGATCCTGATCTCTCCGCTTTCGGTGTCGACCGCGGTCACACGCAGCAGCCGATCAGGCCAATGGTGCGCGGGCAAACGATCGGCTATCACGGAACGGCGTTCTCCCTCGCTGACGGTGGGCGCCCGCAGTGCCCACTGGCCTACTTTTCGGGTGAGCTCCACTCGATCGCAGGGAGTGGCGACGGTAGGGAAAGCCGCCAGCAGCTGTTCGAGGAGACGCGGGTCCGGTGTGATCTCGCGGGTCTGCAGCGCCGGCTCTACCTGGCGCCGGTAAAGTTCTTCGAGAGACAAAGGACAGGCGAGTTGACCCGCCACCGCGGCCCCCGCGGAGGTTCCCAGGATCAATTCCGCACTGCGTAGATCGACGCCCCCTTCGCTCAGACCGAACAGCAGGCCCGTGATCCAGGCAATACCGGCGACTCCGCCGCCTCCAAGAACCAGTGCGCGCTCATTCATGCATTTCAAGATGTATCACAGCGGATTCTGCACGTCGTACACCAGTGACACGATTCCTGATCGATAGACTTTGTGGCTTGAGAGCTTCAGCACGGTTCGTTCTGTTGGAGGGAGCAGCACAGGGACGCCTCCTCCCAGCAGCACAGGCATAATGCTCACTTCGACTGCATCCACCGCGTGCATAGCGAGCATCGAGCGGAACAGTTCGCCCCCACCCATGAGCCAGATATCCTTGCGGCTCTGCGCGCGCAACGATAGCAGCCAATCCCGATTCAACTCGGAAACGATGGAGATGCCCGTGGCATCCTCAGAACGCAGTGTTCGGGAGACGACTACGGTATTCATGCCCTCCGTGAACATCTCGCCGAGTCTTGCCCTCGCCGCATCGTAGGTCTTGCGGCCCATAATCAGGGTGTCGAACTGTGCCCAAAGTTCCGCGAAGTTGACGTCAGGGTCCACAAGAATCCAGTCTGCTTCTCCCTGCGGACCCGCGACATAGCCATCCAAACTCATCGCGACGATATAGCGAATTTTGCTCATGCGGGCACCGAGTAACATGGCGGGATGGTCATCGGCCTCAGAAGGTATCAAGATGTTGGGGACCTTCATTTTATAACCTTCAGTTGCTATCACCGCCACACTTACCTGCGAGGGGCGGTTGCAAGGGATCTGTTCGTGGATGGGTTGGAACGTATCCGCGGGCGTTATGGGCTTGCGGTCATTGGTTATGTTGTTATGCCCGAGCACATTCATTTGTTGGTCAGTGAGCCCAGCGTCGGGTCGCTGGCCACTGGTTTACAGGCGTTGAAGCTCTCAATGGCACGCCGAAGTGATAGGGAGCACTTCTGGCAAGCCAGGTATTACGACTTCAATGTCTACTCGTGGCACAAGCGCCTGGAAAAGCTGGACTACATGCATTGGAATCCAGTGAAGCGCGGATTGGTGGAAAGTATGGAAGATTGGCAGTGGTCCAGTTATGGTTTCTATCGCACTGGTCAACAAGGTCGGGTGCTAATCCACTCGGGTTGGGTGGATGACTACAGGCCGGACTAAATGAACCTTGACTAGGAGGATCCCAGGTCTCAAACGCGAGACCTGGGGCACCCATCTGTTTTTTCCCTGTGTTGTGTCTGCAACGAATCATGGACGGGTGTCAGCTGTTCTTCCTGTGTTTTCTCTACAACGAATTATTAAGGTCCCTTCATATCGGTTTCCACGGAAGCTGAAGGAGAAACGGGATGGGTGCCCCAGGTCTCGCGTTTGAGACCTGGGATCCTTCTAGCAAAGGCCGATTCAGTCCCTTTTTGTGACTCCAGGTAGGAACTAAACCCGGACCACCCCGTCGGGTTTACAATCTCTGCTATATCACTGCGGAATAGGAGCTCGCCTATGCCGGTCGAACTGAAAATCAACAATGTCATCGAAAACAGTGGACGTCGAACCCGACACCCCGCTCCTCTGGGTACTCCGCGACACCCTCAATCTGCACGGCACCAAATACGGTTGCGGCATGGGCCTATGCGGGGCCTGCACCGTCATGGTCGCGGGCCAGGCCGTCCGCTCCTGTTTGACCCAGGTTTCCAGCGTCGTTGGCAAGCCGGTCACCACCATCGAAGGCCTCTCCCCCGACGGAACCCACCCCGTCCAGCTGCGCCTGGGAAAAAATCGATGTACCCCAATGCGGCTACTGCCAGGCCGGCCAGATCATGTCCGCCAGCGCGCTCTTCTCCCGCACCCCGCACCCGACCGATGCGGATATCGACGCCGCCATGAGCGGCAATCTCTGCCGTTGCGGGACCTACCCCCGCATCCGCGAGGCCATCCACGAAGCCGCAGCGCTCCAAAAAGCTTAAGGAGAGGAAGACCATGAACCTCAACCGCCGCTCCTTTCTCAAAGTATCCGCACTCACCACCGGCGCCTTCACCCTTCGCCTCTACATCCCGCAAGCCCACGCCCAGGCGCCCGCGAAACAAAACCTGAAACCCACCGCTTTTATCAAAATCGCCCCGGACGGAACCGTCACCATCAAAGCTCGCGGTCCCGAAATGGGTCAGGGCATCAAGACCGAGCTCCCATGCTCATCGCCGAAGAGCTCGACGTCGACTGGAAGAACGTGCGCGTAGAACAAGCCGACCTCGACGAAGCCACCTACGGCAGCCAATCCGCCGGGGGAAGCACCTCCACTCCCAAATCCTGGGAGCCGCTTCGCCGCGTAGGCGCAGCAGGGCGCCAGATGCTGGTATCCGCCGCCGCCATCACCTGGGCCGTACCCGCTTCCGAATGCACCACCGATGCCGGCTGTGTCCTCCACAAAGCCACCGGGAAAAAAGCCACCTACGGCGAGCTCGCCGCCAAAGCCGCTGCCCTTCCGTGCCCAGTCCTCGATACCGTCGCCCTCAAAGACCCCAAGGACTACCGCATCATCGGCAAGTCCCAAAAAGGTGTCGACACTCCCTAAGCATCATCATCGGCAAACCGCTCTTCGGCATCGACGTGTCGCTCCCCGGCATGCTCTACGCTTCCATCGAAAAGTGCCCGGTGTTCGCCGGCAAAGTCAAAACCGCGAACCTCGACCAAATCAAGCAAATGCCGGGCGTCCGCCAGGTCCTGGTGATCGACGGCACCATCAAGCCGGCCGCCTACACCGCGCCCGAGCCTGGCATGGAGCCCGGCATCGCGATCGTGGCCGACTCCTGGTGGCATGCCCAGAAAGCCCGCAAAGCCCTCAAAGTCGAGTGGGACTACGGCCCAGCCCAGGCCCAAAGCAGCGACAATTCCAGAAACAGGCCGAGGCCCTGCTCGCAGGCGCCGCCCACCACTACCCTCCGCACCTATGGCGATATCGACGCCGCGCTGAAGAGCTCCGCGAAAGTCGTCGAGGCGACCTATACCTTCCCGTTCCTGGCCCATGCCACGCTGGAGCCGATGAACACCACTGCCCAATGGAAAGACGGCAAATTGGAAATGTGGGTGCCCAGTCCCAGAACCCCGGCTCCGGCAGCGCCCTGGTCGCGAAGTCAATGGGCATTCCCGAGAAGGACATCACGGTCCACCTCACCCGGGTCGGCGGAGGCTTTGGCCGCCGCCTCATGAACGACTACATGGTGGAAGCGGCCTGGCTCGCGCAGCATGTGCAGGCGCCGGTCAAGCTCCTGTGGTCGCGCGAAGACGACACCATGCACGACGCCTACCGCGCCGGCGGCTTCGTTGGACTGAAAGCCGGCCTCGATGCGCAAGGCAAGCTGGTCGCCTGGCGCCACCACCTGGTCACCTACGGCGATGGCGCCAAGCTCGCCCCCGGTGCGAACATCGGCAGTGACGAATTCCCCTCCGGCCTGGCGCCCCACTATGCGCTCTACACCTCGGCCATTCCGCTGATGCTGCGCACAGGCTATTTGCGCGCGCCCGGCAACAACGCCTACGCGTTTGTGGGCCAATCCTTCCTCGACGAACTCGCCGTTGCCGCCGGCCGCGATCCGTTGGAGTTTCAACTGGAGATCCTGAGCAACCAAATGATCCCCGTGCCCGGTGAGGAGAACAAACCGAAGGGGCCGCGCGACCTGAACCCGGAGCGCATGAAGGGCGTTCTGCAACTAGTGGCGGAGAAATCCAACTGGGCGAGCCGCAAAAAGGAACCCGGCCGTGCCATGGGGATCGCCGGCTACTTCTGCCACCTGGGCTATTTTGCCGAAGTGGCCGACGTCAGCGTAGACAAAGACAACAAGATCAAGGTCAATCATGTCTGGGCGGCGGGCGATGTAGGCAGCGAGATCATCAATCCGCAAGCCGCCGAGAGCATGGGCTTTGGCGGAGTGGTAGAAGGCATGAGCCACATGCAGCAGGAAATCACCCTCGCCGAGGGCAAGGTACAGCAGACGAACTTCCATCAGCATCCGCTGATGAGAATGAAGCAAGTGCCGCCCATCGAAGTGTTCTGGATCAAGTCAAACTTTTCTCCAACTGGGCTAGGAGAGCCGACGCTGCCGCCGATCCTGCCGGCAGTGGGGAACGCCGTGTTTGCGGCAACAGGGAAGAGGATACGGACTCTGCCACTACAGAAGAGCGGGTTCAGCTGGGCCTAGCGCCTGGAGTTACTACAAGGGAAATGATGAGCATTTGCCAGAAGGATCCCAGGTCTCAAAGGCGAGACCTGGGGCACCCGTGCGCCCGGCAGGGCGCACTCACTAGGAGGTGAAAGACCTCTACACACCCGGCAAGGGGAAGTGTTAGCTGAGCGGCAAGGGTGTCCATCGCGAGGTGGGATCCGAAGGAAGCCGCAGGCAAAGCGCTGCTCTGACGAACAGCCAGCGGATAGGAGGCGACGCAGTTGGGTAAGCAGGCGGGTCCCTGTAAAGCCCAGTACTTGCACGGAAGGCTGCGGCGTAAATCCGACAGAGATAAGCGTGAAAGCGAGTGCGCAATACCCGGGGAGATCTGGCGGTTTGCCTTGTGCTACCTGCATCGCGAGGTGTGGGGATGAGGCGCCAGAAGTCAGCAAAGGGCATAGTAGCGTGGATAGCCTGGGAAACCAGGAAGGAGCGAAGGCCTGAACACGAAACACGGAAGTAGGACGGTAGAACTCGATGCATGTCGATGAAGCAGAAGCGTACGAGAGTACGGCCAGAGGAGCAGGAGACGGACGGAATCCGTTGCAGGGCTCGGCTGGTGCAGAGGCACGCACGGCGGCTAGCGGGCAGTCGAAACCGGAGACCAAGCAACTGATGGAACGAGTATTGGAACGGGAGAACATGCAGGCGGCTTATAGGCGAGTGATGAGCAACCAAGGAGCACCGGGCGTCGATGGACGTCCGGTATCGGGGTTGAAATCCTGGCTTATCGAGCGTTGGCCTGTGGTGAAGGAAGACCTGCTGAGCGGGAAGTATCAGCCGCAAGGATTACGCAAGGTGGAGATCGCAAAGCCGCAAGGTGGAGTGCGCACCCTGGGTATCCCGACGGTGATAGATCGCCTGATACAGCAGGCGCTTCATCAAGTGCTGTCTCCCATCTTTGATCCCGGATTTTCTGAATCCAGCTACGGCTTTCGCCCTGGACGCAGCGCACAGCAGGCGGTGAAGGCCGCCCGCGGGTACGTGGCGAAAGGCAAGCGGTGGGTGGTAGATCTGGATTTAGAGAAGTTCTTCGATCGAGTCAATCACGACATACTGATGTCGCGGTTGGCGCGTAAGGTTGGAGACGAACGGGTGCTTAAGCTGATCCGTCGTTACCTGCAAGCGGGCCTGATGGAGGGCGGGATCGAGACGGTGAGAGGGCAAGGCACGCCGCAAGGCGGACCGTTGTCCCCGCTGCTGTCGAATATTCTGCTGGACGATCTGGACCGCGAACTGGAACGGCGCCAGCTGAGCTTCTGCCGCTATGCCGACGACTGCAACATTTATGTCGGAAGCAGAGTGAGTGGAGAGCGAACGATGAGAGCCATGACTGCGTTTTTAGAACGTCGCCTGAAGCTGCAGGTGAACGCGGATAAGAGCGCGGTGGCGCGACCTTGGGCGAGGAAGTTTTTGGGCTACAGCCTCACGTGGCACAAACAGCCGAAGCTCAGGATCGCGCCTCAGAGCCGTCAACGGTTTATGGACAAGATCCGTAAGCTGATGCGAGTCTGCCGTGGAAAGAGCCTGCAACAGACCATTGAGGCCCTCAACCCGGTACTAAGGGGTTGGGTGCAGTACTTCCGGTTGGTCGAAGTGAAGACCATCCTGGAGCAACTCGATGGCTGGGTCCGGCACCGACTGCGGAGTCTTGTGTGGCGGCAATGGAAGAGTGCCCGTAAACGGGCACACAGCCTGATGAAGCTTGGCATCGCCGAAGACATCGCCTGGCTCAGTGCAACCGACCGCCGAGGACCATGGTGGCACGGTGCGGCCCGGCACATGCACCAGGCGTATCCCAACAAAACCTTCGACCAAATGGGCCTCGTTTCCTTGCTCGCCCTGAGAAAACGTCTTACTGCTGTTTCGTGAACCGCCGGATGCCGAACGGCACGTCCGGTGGTGTGGGAGGACGGCGGGAGCAATCCCGCCTCCTACCCGATATCATCGTTCTCCTCCAATATCGCTTAGGGATATGGCGCAAACCCGGAAAAATCTCCAGAGCACAAAAACCGCGAGAAATGAGAGAATCCTTGGGCAGCATTTCACGCAATCTGTAGTGCGGATGCTGCAAGGACTCTATAGATGATCAGCAGCAAACTCCGGCTCTTGTTACCCACGTTGTTGCTCGCACTCTTTGCCGGCGGGGCTTCCCCGGCGCAGACAACCTCCTGGCAGGACTATCTTGGCGGCCCCGCTGCCTCGCACTATTCGCCGCTGAAGCAGATCGATACCGCCGACGTGAACAAGCTCGGCGTCGCCTGGACCTACCCCGACGGCGACGACACCACCTACACCTTCAGCCCGCTGGTGGTCGATAACATCGCCTATGTCGCGGCCAAGCAGGGTTCGCTGGTAGCGGTGGATGCATCCACGGGGAAAGAACTCTGGGTCCATCCTTTTCCCACCGCGAATGGCATGCCTTCCCGCTTTGGCGGCATTGCGGGCATGCGTGGCGCGAACTACTGGGAAAGCAAAGACCGAACCGATCGCCGCATCTTCGTGACTTCGAGCGGCTTCATCCATGCCATCGACGCGAGGACCGGCAAGCTGGTCGACTCCTTCGCCGATCACGGCAAGCTTGATTTGAAGACAGGCCTGGATCGCGGCAACCGGCCTTTGGGGTCGCGCACCCCTGGCCGCATCTTTGACAACATCCTGATACTGGGCAGCGCCACCGGAGAGGGCTATCTCGCTCCCCCGGGCGATATTCGCGCCTTCGATGTAGTCACCGGCAAGCTGTTGTGGGTGTTCCACACCATCCCTCGGCCGGGCGAGTTCGGCTACGATACCTGGCCCAAAGATGCCTACAAATACATGGGTGGCGTCGATGTGTGGGGCGAAATCACCGTCGATGAAAAGCGCGGCATCGCCTACTTCCCGGTAGCCTCCGCGAAGTATGAGCTCTACGGCGGCGACCGTCCCGGCAACAATCTTTTCGCCGATTGTCTGCTGGCGCTCGACGCCCGCACCGGCAAATACCTATGGCATTACCAGACGGTTCACCACGATGTGTGGGACTACGACCCGAACGCCGCCCCCCAACTGGTGACCGTGAAACACGACGGCAAGACCGTGGATGCCGTGGCCTTCGCCTCGAAGAACGGCTTTCTCTTCGTGTTCGACCGGGTCACGGGAAAGCCGCTGTGGCCGATCGAGGAGCGGCCTGTTCCGGCGAGCGACGTGCCCGGAGAAGTGACCTCGAAAACGCAGCCTTTCCCCACCGCACCGCCTCCGTTTGCGCGCCAGGGGATGACCGTTAAGGACATGTACGACGGCTTCATGACGCCGCAGGAAAAGGTGTGGTGGACCGAGCGCCTCACTAAGGCGAGAACCGGCTTCTACACCCCGCCGGCGGTGGGGGTCGATACCATCAACCTTCCCAGCGTGAACGGCGGCGCCTTGTTCTTCAGCACCGGCGCGGATGCGTCCAACGGCACCGTGTACGTGGTCTCGAAAGACATGCCGTCGATCGTCAAGCTGGTGCCCGCGGGAGAATCCACGGCCGCGAATGCGGGGGAATCGATCCCCTCCCGTCCCCACAAGTCTGCCGGAGCAAGAAGACCAGGCTTTCCTACGCAAGAGGAAATGGGCCGCGCCGTCTATGAACAGACCTGCCAGGTTTGCCACGGCCCGGACCTGAAGGGCGATCGCGGACCCGCCCTCGACACGGTGGTGAGCCGCCTGGGTGCGGACGCGACCCGCACCACCATCACCAACGGCCGGGGAGGCATGCCTTCGTTCTCCGCCCTGCCCGCGCTCTCCATGAACCAGCTAATGGCCTTTCTCAAACAGCCTGACCTGGCGCCGCCCGGTTCAGCGCCATCGGCTGCGATGCAGGCCATGGTTCGCTCGTATGCGGAACCCGAATACCCGGAAGGTGTGGACGCGCCTCCTTCACGCTACAAGACCGGTTACGGAAACGAACGCTATGTGATCGGGCCGCCCTGGAGCACCATCACCGCCTACGACCTGAACACCGGCAAGATCAAATGGCAGACTCCTTTTGGCGATCTTCCGCAAGCCGGCCCGAGCGATAAATTGCGCGGGAATGCCTATCCGAAGAGCGGCATAGTGATCACCGCCGGAGGATTGGTTTTGTTCGCCGGCAACGACTCGAAACTCTACGGGCTCGACAGCGCCACCGGCAAACTGATCTTCAGCAAAGAGCTGCCGAACGGTTCGCAGGGCGTGCCCGCCGTCTATGAAGTGAACGGACGCGAATATGTTCTGCTCGCCGTAAGCGGCGGCGCCTCACCGTATCCAGAAGGCGCCGAGATGCCGCCCGGCGGTGTTATGCCGCCGCAGACGTGGAAGGGTTACATGGCCTTCGCTCTTCCAGCGGCCGCAAAATAACGCATCGCAGCAGGCCCCCAATAGTGCCATTGCCGCACCCTGGGGGCCCCTTTAAACTCCCGCCATGGAACATCGAGTCGTTGTCAAAGCTGGCCGTATCGTTTGCATTGCCTGCCTGGAGCCCGTAGGAATCTGGAACAACTGCCGTACCGCCCGTTGTCCCCACAACCCAGCAACGCAAAAAGGCCCACAGTTGTGTAGCCACGGTTAGAGAATGGCTGGATAACGCGGTTTATTGTGGCTGCACTTCCAGCAGAAGACTTCCGCCGAAAGCAACCGGCAGATGTGCCACAGGTCCGGTTACCTTTCCCAGGCTCTTCCCGGTGACGTAGTCCACGACGCTGTAGTCGCGGTCCGCAAGCCCGCGCAGTTCGACCGGGCCGTTCCACTGCTTGGCGAAGAAGGCGTAATACATCGCCTGGTGCTTACGGATGACGTGCGTCTCCGGAAGATCGAACCCGATGTCATAGAGCTGCCCGAGATATTGTCCCCGTGACAGCATCTTGTCGCGATAGATGGCGAGCCACTTTTCGAATTCCTTCTCCCGCTCCGGCGTCAGGTCCGACTTACTCCTCTTCTGCACCAGCGAGGGCAGAACAAACTGCGTGCCCACCACGCCGCCCACTCCGACGGTCGAAGCAAAGTCGTTGCCTCCATCGCTGAGTTCGACGTGATCGCCGAAGAAGGGAACGTCATCTCCCATGAGGGCCTTCAAGGTTTTCGCCTTGGAGCGAACCTGGAACGAACCTTCCGGATCAGACGCCACCGACATATTGAAATGCGGCATGGTGAAGAACGAGAAGCCCGTGCCGCAAGGGCAGAACTCCACCAGCGCCCCCGGCTTTACCGCTTGCGCGGTCTCGTAAATAGCGCGGAAGAAATCGGGCAGCTCTTCGACCGAGTCCTCGGGCTGCGCGTGGTGGTGCGCAGGGTTGTAGCACGCGGGCACTCCGTTCATATCCTGGCCATCCATCTTCAGCCCGTCAAATCCCCAATCCACCAGGATCTTCCGCACCAGGGCCTGGTGATACGCAACTACGCGGCGATCCGCGGGGCACAGATAGTCTGAGTTCCACCACGACACCTTTCTCCTGCTGCCGTCACGGTTCAGCAGCGCGTAATCGGCATGGTCGCGAAGCAATGCCGAGTTGGGCACAGCGCTCATCGGAGACCACCACAGCTGAGCCTTGAAGCCTTCCTGGTGAATGCGGTCAACCAGGGCTTTCATGTCCGCGTCCCCGTGGGGAAATTTCTTGGGATCGAGCGCCCAGTCGCCCACGTTGTTCTGCCAGCCGTCGTCCAGTGTGACCCACTTGAAGCCCAGCCGCTTGGCCGTCGGCAGCGTGTCATACACCTGCTTCGGCTGTACCTTCCGGCCATATCCCCACGCGCACCAGATGGCCCCAAAGCCATCGGTGGGAGCCGCCGCCATTTGGAATCCTTGTTTCACCATGAAGCGGCGGTAGCCGGTGAGGGTGCGGAAGTAGTCTCCCTGGTGGACGGCCACAAACGTGCGAAAGGTATGCAGGCTTTCTCCCGGGGCCAACGGGACTTCTTTGGCGAACCGCACCGCCATCGTCGCGTGCGCAGCATCGGGCATGGAGACGGGCAGGGAAACCAGCTTCGGCCGCGTCTCCACGTGCCCCACACCCATACCAACGTCGCGCCGCCAGATGTCGACGATGGGCGTGCCCCCGCCATAGTCGCTGGCATTCATCCCCTGGTAATTCTCCTGCTGGAAGCGGGTGTGCAACGGTAAGATCCAGTTCGGCCGTTTCTCGTAGGAGCCACTCTGGTAAGACCAGAATGCCGGCTCGCCCTGGCTCCGTTGCGCGTCCATGGTGTAGGCGTTGTTGGTCCAGCTCTTGACCGCGAGTTCAGTTTTTCCCGTGTTGGTGTATGCGACATCGAAGAATGCCATCGCGGGGAAGTCGTTATAAACCGTGACCGCGACCCGCTTGGTGAGCGCTCCCGCCTTTCCTTCCAGCGTGAGCCGCGTTCCTTGTCCGAACGCGTCTTGAACCCGGTCTTGTTTCTGCGAAGTCAGCGGGAAATCCGTCCAGACCTTACCTGTGGTGGTCAGCGTCTCCGACGCGCTGAACGGCCCCAGCACCGTCTCTGTCTCATCGAAGCGGGCGACCACGCGGCTCCGCAGGCGATGATCGAATTCAATCCGGAGATTCCCGGCCTGAATTTGCGCTTTCCCGGCAGGAGCATCCGCGGCGGGAGCAAGAAAGGACGACGCAAACACAGCGAGAAAGACGATCCCCGAGCAGATCGTAAGGGGCGCCCACCGCGTGGTTGGAGACGGAATTGAACGCAAGCATTCGTAATACAAGGAAAGGATGGTAAAGTCAACCACGCCTCAGGGCTTCAGGGCCAGGTGTTTGCCGCGTTGAAGTGCGTGGCTGAAGAGTGTGCATGAGAACCAGAGATTCAGGTATTGAGTCCCGTAGGGACGGCTGACCTTAGCCCAGGACGCAGTCCTGGGTTGATTTGAGGGGAGACCCCAGTCCCGAAGGGACGGCTGAAAATGGGCAGCTACGAAGTCCCGGATAGCTTTCAGCCGTCCCTCCGGGACTGAAGGCCTGAATCATGCACACTCTACGGCCGTGCCTGCCTTCGCGATCTTCGGAAGCGGGTTTTCCGCAGCCGTTCCTACTAGCTGTGCGCGATTCGTGGGTCTTCGTTCAGTCCAAAAGGATGTGGTATCTTGTGCTGGGAAAACGAAGCAAAACGATAAAAATGGTAAGCATTAGGACGCCGCTCAAAAGGATCAATCCGCTCTGAGGCCGGAAGGGCTTCGATCGAGGTCGATGGTTGGTTCCGTATTTAGACCGGTACAGAGGAGAAGACCCCATGCAGCGTAGAGACTTTCTAAAAAGCACTGTCGCGGTTGCCATTGCCGCTGAGCTGGGAAAAGGGAAAGCGCAGGCAAAAACTGGTCCCCACAACTGGGCCAACTATGACTTCGGTCCCGGTCCGCATGTCCCCGATCGTCTCAACCAGGGACCCTTTCCCCAATACCCGCCGGACGCCGTCATCCCCACAGACGATGTGGTCATGACCACGACCCCCTCTGAAGAAATTGTCCCGAATTATGGCAAAGGCCTGGTCACTTACATCACCGCGGACAGCGGCACCGGCGAAATCAAGGCCGACGACATCCCGCAGGCCATCGAAGACCTGGTGCGCTTCCCGCTGACCGAGCAGCTTTACATCCGGCCCACCTGGCGTGAAGTGCAGCCGCAGCCGGGGCGGCTGGAACTACCCGACTATGTGAAGCAGGTGTTTACGCTGGCGAAGCTCCACCACAAGCGCGTCGGCTTCCGCGTGCAAATGTGCGCACCGGACTATACCCACGCCGCCGCTCTGCCGGATTTCGTGCTCGACAAAGTGCCCAAAGTCGACCTGGTGCTGACCGATCAGCAGAACGCCGCTGAGGCCAAACGATACCTGGAGAATCCGCACGCGCGTTATCAGCCGCGCTACGACGATCCTTTTTTCCAGCACGCCTTCGAGGAGCTGGTGGGCCAATTGGCGGCGGAATTCGATGGCAATCCGCAGGTCGAGTTCATGGATACATTCATGTACGGCTTCTGGGGCGAAGGGCACACCTGGCCATTCGGCAACAATCCTTTCCCTGACTACCAGACCGCGGAGCGCACCTGGACCCACATGTTCGAGGTGCAGCTCAAGCATTTTGCCAAGACCCCGTTGCTCACCAACACGCAACCGGACTTCAGCCGGGTCGGCAATGCCGAGCTACTAGACCGCACCGTCCGCAGCAACAATTGGATCCGCAGCGACACCATCTTTATCGAGAACGAGCAGATTGAAGCGCTGAGCAATCGGCCGCCCTGGACGGCAGCCCTACTTGAGCAGGGGATTCCAGGCAGGGCTCCCGATCCTGCCGCGGCCGTGGAAGGGATATCGCCGGCGGAGAACATGATCGCTCATGTGATGGACCTGGGGGTCAATTACTGGTCGCTCTGGAACTTCCACCAGATCAGCGCCAAGAACCTGGCGAGCTACTACCAGGCGTATCCGGCAGCCTTCGACCGCATCAGCCGCCGCATTGGCTATCGAGTAAGGCCCTCGTTTGTGTGGAGCTACCAGGAGAGCGGTCACGTGGGCCTGATCGCCGGTTTCGTCAACGACGGCATCGCAGGTGTGCCGGGCGTCCTGCGGGTGACGGTGGAGGACCAGGAGGGAAAAGTGCTCAAGAGCGGTTGTCTTGACGCTGGTTACCCGCTCCCCGGAAAGGTTCGCCAGGCACAATTCGTACTCCCAACGGTTACAGATTGGAAAGGTCTGCGACTGAGAGCCGAGCTTGAGGTGAAGGGAATGCGTTATCCCGTACGTTGGGCCTGCCACCAGAAACTGAACGAGGACGGTTCGCTGACCCTTCGCCCCAATCTGCGTCAGCAGCTCTAGGCGGGGTTGAAGTGCGCCTGCTAGCTCTTCCGGCGGGGCACAATCGTCGCCATAATCAGCCTTTAAAAGCTATTTAACCAAGTTAATATGCTTTTAAAAGCAGATATTAGCCAAAAATTCGTGACATCTGAAGAAAACATTAGCCTTTAAAAGCACGATAAATGCGATAATCTGCTTTTGAGAGCATAAATGCGCACAAATCCGCTGCTGAAAGCCCAACCCTACCCCGTCGAACAGGCCCTGCGAAAGCTGGGAGAAAATCTGCGCACGGCCAGGTTGCGGCGGCAGCTTACGATCCACGAGGCAGCGGAGAAGATCGGCACCGGGCCCCGCGCCGTAAGCGACGCTGAGCGCGGCAAACCTTCGACCGCCATTGCCGTTTACGCTGCGCTGCTCTGGCTCTACGACTTGCTCGGACCTTTCGCGGATCTCGCTAACCCCGCGGACGATGAACAGGGGCTGGCACTGGCAAGTCGACGTGATCGCGTGCGCGCACGGAGAAGTCGAGGACTCGATAATGACTTCTAGCCGTCCGGCTGAATGCTTCGTGTACATCACACTCCCTGGCGCGCACGCGGCCGTAACCGCAGGGCGATTCGTGCTGCAACTCACTCCCAGCGGGGACGCTCTCGGGAGATTCGTTTATGGCCGCTCGTATCTGGAAAATCCGGAAGCGGTGGAGATTGATCCTGTCGAGTTGAAGTTGTCGGAGCGGACTTACGAGACCACGCACCTGAACGGAGTATTCGGAGCCCTTCGCGACGCTGGGCCGGATTATTGGGGCCGGCGCATCATCGAGAAACACGCCGGAATTCCAAAACTCGGCGAGCTGGACTATCTCCTCGAATCCCCGGACGATCGTGCGGGAGCTCTCGGTTTCGGCCCCAGGGTTTCTCCCCCTGCGCCTCTCCGCAAGTTTAACCAGACGCTGGATCTGGTCCACCTTCAGAAAACCGCCGAGGCTCTTATCCGCGATGAGATCCCCGCGGACCCCAGCGCTCCGCAGGTGCAGGATCTTCTTCTCCTGGGCACTTCCATGGGGGGAGCGCGTCCGAAGGCTGTCATCCAGGACCAGGGCGATCTGTGGATTGCCAAGTTCGCGCGGCCCGACGATCGCTGGAACTACGAACGTGTGGAACACGCCATGCTGCGCCTGGCTCAGCAATGCGGAATCACCACGGCGGAGAGCCGTATCGAGACCATCGGCGGCAAAGATGTGTTGCTGGTAAAACGATTCGACCGTCAGGGAAAAGGAAAAGCGTATCGCCGCGCCCGGATGATCAGCAGCCTGACCGTGCTGCACGCGGACGACGCAGTATCGAGCCGGGATCGCTGGTCGTATATCCTTTTGGCCGAAGAGATGCGGCGTATCCTTTCCGAACCGAAGCGGGACACCCGCGAACTCTTTCGCCGCATCGTGTTCAACGCGCTGATCTCCAATCTCGATGACCATCCCAGGAATCACGCCCTGCTCGCTCCCGATCGTCATTGGAGACTTTCTCCCGCCTACGATCTGACCCCGGCTCCGCAGATCAGTAAAGACCGCCGGGATCTGGCGATGATCTGCGGCGATCAGGGGCGATTCGCCAACGCAGCCAACATCCTTTCGCAACATGCCCGCTTTCTGCTCGAGCGCGAGGAAGCTCAGAAAATCATCGCTGAGATGACGGAGCAGATATCCACCACCTGGCACGAAGTGGTCAGGGCCAGCGGCGTATCCGTCCAGGATGCGGAAACGATCCGCTCCGCATTTGTTTATCCCGGTTTCCTGCGGCCGTAGCCATGCTGTTGCTCGAGCTCTTCAACGGTTACGCTTGTCCGGCCCGTTCGATCAAAAGCCAGTTCTTGGTGCGGCTCCGGCCGGCCTCCAGCCATTTCCCGGTGATCCCATTTGGGTAAAGAGTCCTGAAGAGCGGATCCTCTCGAAAATGAGTGTTGAGGGCGGTCGTAATCCTGGTCTTCAGCTCGGCGTTCCGATACCAGGCGGTTCCCGGAACGATGTCTCGCGCGAAGCGCGCCGCGGCAAATGCGTAAATGGCCTGTTTGGCCCGGAGCCGGCCCGCCTCCACTCGCTTCTGGATAGCGTCCTGCTCCTGCGTTTGTTTGCAGTTGGGGCAGCGCGTGCCCTTCTCATACGAGTGGTTCCATTTGCCCAGCCGAAAATATATCCCGCAAGCGGCATTCGAGCATTTCGCGATCTTTAGCCGCCAGTCGCTCATGAGCATATCGACGAAGTATCGTTCCGCCGACCGGGCGGCGATCGAGGCATCCTGAGCGGCTCTCGATTGTCGCAGGGACGGTTGCACAGCGACGATGGTGAGGGAATAACCGTCTTTGAGCGCGGCCGGCAGAACTCTGTTCGCCGTGATGACTCTTTCCACAATGTGAGAAATCTGCGGCGCCGGCCGGCGAGCCGCGGGTGTCTCCACGCCCTTTCTCCGGCCCGTGGCCAGCCAGAGATCGACATAGCTTCGGAGCAGCCGCACATAGGCATCGGCCCAGTGGGAGACGTCTATGCCGCCCGCCCCAATGCCGAGCGTCTCCCGGAAATAGAGGGCCAGGCCGTGCGGCTGGCGGCGCCCGTTCAGATCCTCTAAGAGGGCCCGGCACCCGAAAGAGGGTGCTCTTCTCACGCGGTGGATTTCTGTTTTTACCATTTATCCAGCTATTGAAAACTATAAATCGACCGGACACCTGGCTGTAGGCAAACTGGGTGCAGCAGAAACAATTTCAACTGTTTCCAGCGAAATCAACCACCACAGAGCAAGCGAGACGGAGGGAACCAGTGGCAAAGAGGAAGACCGAAAACACCAGGCCGCGAGCCGTTGCGGCCACGGTGGCCGAGTAATGTCCGCCGCCCTGGCGATCGCGGAGCGTCTGCAGGCCCGGCGCATTGGCTGTGGACGATGGATTGCGCAATGTCCTGCGCATGCGGATCGGGCTCCGTCGCTGACCATTGCCGAAGGCCGGGAGGGTCGCACCCTGCTGCACTGTTTCGCCGGCTGCCCGCTGCATGCCATCCTGCGCGCCGCTGGTATATCGATGCATCACCTCTTCCCATCCGCGCTACGACCAGGGCCGCATCCCGAACAACGCGCGGCAGCAGCGGCAGATCGCGAGCGCCGGCGGGCCGAGCGGATCCGCGTCGACATCCTGCGCAGGCAGTGGCATGACTTGAACCGTTCAGCCGCCGGGTTGGCCCGCCGGCTGGCTACAACGCCTGACGGGGCCCCGGGCGCCGAGGCCCTGACCGCATGTTTCCACGATGTACTGTCGGAACTGCGCGTGGTAGACAGCACCCTTACAGGAGGCGACGAGTGGCACACGATGGTATAAGCACAAATTCCCGGTTAAGCAATAGCGATGGTTACACTGTGCGCCCCTTCCCCGAGAACGCCGCCAAGGTAAGGGCAGCGCAGGCCGTTCCCCACCCGATGGAGGGCCGGGACCCTTTTGCCGTCGCCGTCGAGAGAACGCCTGCGCTTGCGTGGAAGACGGAACCGCGTCGCAAGCTGGAAGAAGAGCCGTGCCCGCCCGAAGACCGGCCAGGCTGGCCAGAGCCCATGCAAGCCGCCGCATTCCAGGGGTTGGCCGGCGACTTTGTGCGCCTGATCCTCCCGGAAACGGAAGCCGATCCCGCGGCTCTCTTGATGACGTTCCTGGTAGGCGCCGGCTGCATGATCGGGCGCCGGGCACACTACCAGGTGGGAGCGACACGCCACGGTGTCAACCTTTTTTCCGTCGTTATCGGCGAGACCTCGAAGGCGAGAAAGGGAACAGCGACAGATTGCGCCCTGGACATGCTGGCGAAGGTGGATGCCGGCTTCATGAGCAGCCGTTTGCGCTCTGGCCTCTCGAGCGGCGAAGGATTGATCCAGGCCGTGCGCGATGCTCGCGAAGAAGACGTGCCCATCAGGGCCAAAGACGGGTCACCCCTGCGCTTCGAGCGGCAATGGGTGGACAATGGAGAGCCGGACAAACGCCTGTTGGTGGTGGAGTCTGAGTTCGCCTCGGTGCTGCAGCAGACCGGTCGTGAGGGAAACATACTGAGCGCCGTTTTGCGCGACGCCTGGGATGGCAGGCCGTTGAGCATCATTGCGCGCAGCAACAAAGACTCCTGCCAACAACCCCACATTTCTCTCATCGGCAACGTCACCGCCGAGGAACTGAGACGGTTATTGTCCACGACCGACCGGGCCAACGGCTTTGGCAATCGAATTCTGTGGTGTTGTTCCCGTAGATCCAAGCTGCTGCCGTACGGTGGCCGTCCCGTCGACAGCGCGAAGCGCGACGCCCTGGTTGAGCGTCTGCGGCAGGCGGTCGAAGCTACGCAGGAGATGGGCGTCGTGCAGTTTGATGAGGAGGCATATTATGCCTGGGCGAACGTCTACGCCGTCCTCTCCCAAGGGGCCGCTGGGCTGTTTGGCTCCATGACGGCGCGCGCGGAGGCACAGGTCGTTCGCCTGTCTACGCTGTACGCCTTGCTCGATCGCTCGCCACTGATCCGCCTGGAGCACTTGAAAGCGGCGCAGGAGGTCTGGGGCTACTGCGAAGAGTCCGTGCGCTTTATCTTTGGCGATGTGCTCGGAGACGAGACCGCCGATGCCATTTTAAAGCTGCTCAAGAACGCGCCGCAGGGGATGACGCAAACAGAAATCAATCGCTCCTTCGGGAGTCATAAGCCGGCAGCGGAAATGGGCCGGGCGCTCGCATTGCTGCAAGGGAAAGGAATGCTCCAGGCAGAACAGGAGTCGACCGGTGGCGCAAAGTCGACGCGGTGGAGCTTCTGTGAGGGGTAACGGCAAGCGGCGGAGCGGCCAAAAGAAAACTTATTACGCTCTTTACGCTTATTACGCAGTGATGAGGTCTTTGAAATGAAGGGAGGGGGAAGAAGAGAAATGACCGCCAGTCGTAGGGAGCAACTCCGGCGAGCTCTTGAAGCCAATCGCCCGCCAGAGCCGGATTACCCGGAAGCGCCTTTGGCGGAGTTCGACTCTACCATGCAACGGTGGCTGGAGCAGCGCTGCTTCTATCACGAACGATACAGAGGAGGGGTCGCATCCCTTCATCTTGACTATGTTCAGTGGTGCAGTCAGGCGTTGGAGGTTCCGTGCTCATCCTCCCATTTTCGGGATTGGCTCGTCTTGCAGGGTTTTCAGCTGAACTCGCCGGGGCTGGTATACGGGCTCGTGTTGCAGGTGGATTTAATGGCGCATCCTGCCAACCGGAAATAAAAAACTGAACGCGCCGTCACCGCAATCCGGGCCTCTGGTGCGTATTAAGCGTAATTAGCGTATTAAGTTTTCGAGCATCGCCGAGGATAACTCCGCGGCTGGCCGTAAAGCGTTTCCCGCCCGCTTGCCATAGAATTGCGAAGCACGCCTCCTGACGTGGCAGAGGTACCTGTCGAACCGTGGCCCCGGAAGAAACCAGCGATACGGCGTTTTCCCCAGATGTGGGCGGGGGAGCGTCCAGGCTTTTCGGGCTCGGCGAGATGGCCGAACTGACCCGCGGGTTTGATTGGAGCCAGACCTCGATAGGCCCCATCGATCGATGGCCGGAAGTCCTGCTCAACGCTGTCAATACTCTGCTGAACTCGCGCCACCCGATGTTCTTGTGGTGGAGCGAGGACCTGGTCCAGTTCTATAACGATGCTTACCGGCCCAGCCTGGGTGAGGGCAAGCATCCGATGGCCCTGGGGCAAAAAGGCAAGGATTGCTGGCCCGAAATCTGGCCGATCATCTTCCCCCAGATCGAAGCCGTGATGACCAGGGGCGAGGCAAGCTGGCATGAGAATCAGCTCGTCCCCATCCTGCGCAATGGCCGGCTGGAAGAGGTTTATTGGACCTACGGCTACAGTCCGGTCTACACCTCGGCTGGGGAAATCGCCGGGACCCTGGTGGTCTGCACAGAAACGACAAGTACCATTCTGGCAAAGCGCCTGCAGCAGCGCGAGATGGAGCGGATCGCCGATTTGTTCGAGCAGGCGCCGGCGTTCTTCGCCGTACTGAATGGGCCTGAGCACATCTTCGAGATGGTGAACGGTCCCTATCTGCAACTGATCGGCCATCGAAGCATTCTTGGCAAGTCTGTGCGCGAAGCGGTGCCGGAGGCCCAGAACCAGGGCTTCATCAATTTCCTCGACGAGGTGTATCGCACCGGTATGCCCTTTGTCGGGCGCGGCACTCCCATTCAACTGGCCCGCGCCACGGACGGTCCCCTTGAACTGCGCTATCTGGACTTTGTTTATCAACCGAAGAGGGAGCCGGACGGATTCGTATCCGGCATCATCGTTCTTGGTATCGACGTCACCGATGCCAAGAAGTCTGAGCAACTCCTCCTTCAGTCGGAAAAGCTGAATGCCGTGGGCCGCCTGGCGAGCTCGATTGCTCACGAAATCAACAATCCCCTCGAAGCAGTCACCAACCTTATCTTTCTCGCGCAGAAGGCGGCGCTCGAGCCGAAGACCAAAGAATACCTGGCCGCCGCCGAAATTGAATTGCGTCGCGTCTCGGCGATTGCCAACCAGACCTTGCAATTCCATCGGCAATCGACCAAGCCGGGACCGGTCACAGCGACCAGTATCATTGACGCCACGCTCCCGATCTACCAGGGCAGAATTGCCAACGCCCGCGTCAAAATCGAGCGGCGCGATCGCGCGCGGCGGCTGGTGACTTGTTTGGATGGTGAAATACGCCAGGTATTGAGTAACCTCATCGGCAACGCGATCGACGCGATGTCTCAAAATGACGGGCGCCTGCTGATTCGTAGCCGGGACAGCACAGAGTGGAGATCTGGGCGGCGCGGAGTTTCTCTGACAGTCGCGGATACAGGTTCGGGAATCTCCGGCGATGCGATCTCCCGCATCTTTGAGCCGTTCTTCACCACCAAAGGTAATAAGGGCACCGGCCTGGGCCTATGGATCAGCCGTGAGATCGTCGAACGCCACCGGGGATCACTCAGAGTGAAATCCCGTCATGCTACGCATCGTTCAGGGACAGTGTTCGTTCTCTTCTTGCCTTGCGAAGTCTGACGGCAGGTCGCTCCGGTTTATGATTCTGACCAGTGACGAAAAGGCCTTTCACCCCCAGCACCCTGCTCCGGAAGGATGCTCTCCGATCCTTGGTTCGATGGCTTGGCATCGTCCTGGCGTCTCTCTGGGTATTCGCCGTGTTGCTCCTGTTGGCTGCGCGCTGGATCGATCCGCCCACGACTGCGGTGCAGGCTCAGCGTCGCGTGCAGGCCTGGATGGGCGGCACTCCGTATCGCAAGCGCTACAACTTTATTCCTCTCAGCCAAATCTCGCCCAACCTGCAGCACGCTGTCGTTGCCGCGGAAGATGCGCGCTTCTACCAGCACCATGGCTTCGATTGGCACGAGATCCAAATCGCTGCCGATGAGGATTGGGAAGGCAGCCGCACGCGCGGCGCTTCCACCCTTACGCAGCAACTGGTGAAGAACCTCTTCTTCGGAACCGGACGGTCAATCCTGCGCAAAGGCGTGGAGTTCACCCTGGTGCCGCCGGCCGAACTCTTTCTGGGCAAGCAGCGCATTCTGGAGATTTATCTCAACGTGGTCGAATGGGGACCCGGGATCTACGGCGCCGACGCGGCCTGCCACGACTACGACGGAACCGCAGCCCGCAATATCGACCGGCAGCAGGCCGCACGCCTCGCCGCAATTCTACCGGCGCCCCTCAAGCGGCGGCCCGCCCGCATGAATCATTACAGTGCGCTGATCCTGGAGCGCATGCGGCAAATGGGCTGGTAGTCGAACCAACCACCCTTTCCTCCAGCAACCACCCTTTCCCTGCAACTACCCTCTCCTATTTGTCATCCCGAGCCCGTCCCCATTCGACAAGCTCGGGGTCGTCCCTTCGGGACTGAGTTCAGAATTGATTGGATCCGTTACGGGCTACACCTGAGCGATCACCCTACGCGATCGGTAGCCTGACGCGAAACTCAGTCCGGCCCGGGTGTGATTCGAAGTCGATCGTCCCGTCGTTGTGCAGCACCAACCGGCGCGCGATATCCAGCCCCAGGCCGGTTCCATAACCCAGGGGCTTGGTCGTGAAAAAAGGATCGAAGATGCGAGCGCATAATTCCGCGGGAATGCCCGGCCCATCATCGCGGATGCGTACCACCACAGTTGCGTTTTCCCGGTTGGCCACCACCTCTATGCGGCCTCCATACGCCACGGCGTCCAGGGCATTGTCGATCAGGTTTCCCCAAACCTGGTTCAATTCGGCGGCAAAGCCTCGCACCCTTGGCAGCTCCGGCTCCAACTGCAGGGTAACCGTCACTGACTTCTCCCGCGCCTTCGCTGTCAGCACCGTCACTGTATTGGCCAGGCTCGGCCCCAGATCCACCGGCTCAGCCGCGGTCGGCTGGTCCATGTGCGTGAATCCCTTCACCGCATAGACCAGGCTCGAAATGCGCATGGCCGAACCCTGGATCATCGAAGTCAGGCTCCGCATGGCGCAAGCCGCGGCTGCCCAGCGAACCACCGTGTTCAAGGCCTGCCCCTGCACGGCGATAGCCAGTTGGTCCAGCGCTGCCAGGGTGACCTCGGTGTCGGCGAGCCGGTGCGCAAGCGCCGTATCCAGTCCATGGCCGGCAAGCCAGGCCTCCATCTCCTCTTCGCGATCGCACTGCTCCACAGAGGACCTCGCCTGGCGGCACTGGGTCGCGATACAGTTTTCGTGAAACACCTCGACCGCAGCGATTTGCGCATCGCTCAGGGCTGCCGAAGCCAGGCAGCGCGCCGCTTGTTCGGTATCGTCGAGGCATTCCTCGAGCATGCCCACGCCACGCTCCATGGCGGAAACGGGATTGTTGAGTTCGTGGGCCAGACCCGCGGAAAGTTTGCCGAGCGAGATCATCTTTTCGTTCTGCAGTTCGCTCGAAGTAAAAAGCCGGGCGCGATCGAGCATGACGTGGACCATGATCGATGTGATTTCGCTGCACTCGCGCGTCATCGCCCGCAGACGGCCGCGGGGGATCGCAAATATTTCGGTTGGTTCCAGGGCCAGCACGTTTCCAGGCGGACTCACCAGGCGGGAGTATGGCAATACGCCCGTCACGTCGCCTGTATTCCACTCAACGGCTTTATTCGGCCCCGATCCGCGATCGACGAACAAGGCCACTCGTCCGGAAAGAACGATGTAGAGGGATTCGACTGGGCGATCCTTGCAGCTGAGCACGTCGCCGGTATTCAGGAGGCGCATGGACCCGTGCGCGACTAACCACTCCAGCTCCGTCCGGGGCGCCGCGCTCAGTGTTCTGTGTTCAGCCAGCCGATCGATGATGTCTCGTGCTATCACCGGCACAAATATCTCCAAACTGGAGGCGGGAAACTCCCTAACACCATACCAGAAGGCAAAGGGCGCCGGTTTGGCAGGGCTGGACGGACTGCCCCCACAACCTTGCCGGCCAATCCAACTTCATCCTCCAGGCGCACGGGCCGTTTCATTCGCCCTACTCCAGTAGCGAGCGGAATTGACAGCGGATACACTAGCGGCTGCGTCGAAGTCGCCGGCTGAGGCGGGCTCCACGCAGCATATCTCCAGGAAGAGGGACTCATGGCTCATTGGACGCGAAGAGGATTTATTGGATCGCTTTCGGCGACGGCGGCGGCAACCGCGTTTGCTCAGAAGGCTGCTCCACCCGAAAAACGGGCGGGGCAGATTTCTATCAAGATCACCGACCTCCGATGCGCGATCATCGGCAAGAATCCGACGGTGCGCATTGTTACCGATCAAGGCATCTCCGGGTATGGCCAGGCTGAGTCCTACAAACCGTATCTCAAGCCCATGGTGCTCTTCTATAAGGACTATCTCATCGGGGAAGATCCGACCGACGTGGCGCGTGTGATGTTGAAGATTCGCCGCATGGGTGCATTCAAGCCCTGGGGTGCGGCGGTGAGCGCGATCGAGATAGCGCTGTGGGATATCGCGGGACAGGTAGCCGGCGAGCCGGTTTACAAACTGCTCGGCGGCAAGATTCGCGATCGCGTGCGTATCTACAACGGAGCCGTACGCTTTCCCATGACTGGCCATACACCGCAGGATTACGCAGAGGGTATGGCGAAGATGAAAGAAGCCAAGGAGGGCTTCACGCTGATTAAACAAGCGGTGGGATTTCATGATCCGGCGATGATGCCCGCGGTGCCCAATGCGTGGTACGACGAGCCGCCGCGCAAAGGTGCGAACCATGCTGACCGCGGCATGATGACCGAACGCGGCATGGCCAATGTGATCGCCTGCGTCGAAGCGATGAAGAAGGTGCTGGGCGATGAGATCGGACTGGCCCTTGATTGCGGCCCGGGTTGGACCGTCAAGGACGCGATTACGTTCGCGCACGCCATGGAACCGCTCCACATCGCATGGCTGGAAGACCTGATCACCGGTGACTACACGCCATATCCCAACGCCGATCTTTTTCGCGAAGTGACCGTGGCCACGTCGGTCCCGATTCATACCGGCGAAGAAATCTACCTGAGGGAGAACTTCAAAGACCTGATCGAGAAACAGGCCGTCAACATTGTGGGTCCCGACCCCGAGGATGTGGGTGGCATTGCGGAAATGAAGTGGATCGCGGAATACGCGGATCTTCACGGAATCCAAATTGCTCCGCACGGAGTGTTCGACGGGCTGATTGGGTTGGCCGCGCACGTACAGGTGGCGGCAGCGTTGCCCCAGAACTATATTGCGTTTGAGTATCCCCTGGGCCAGCCTGAGTGGTGGTATGACATTATCGAAGGCCTGCCGAACCCGATTGTCGAACGTGGGTTCATCAAGGTGTGGGACAAGCCCGGGCTTGGTGTCACCTTCAATGTGCAGGCAGCGAAGGCGCACCTGGCGGATGAGGATCGCCAGTTCTTCGATTGACGGGGGTCACACAGCAAAACGAAGCCCCACTGACTTGTAAGCCAGTGGGGCTTTTCTATCTAAGTTGCAAGCCAATGCCGAGCAGGCGCATGAGTCTTTTGATCTCTGCCTTCTGCACGTCAATCACCTTTTTTAATCGCGAGTTTTCTAACTCGTACGAGGTAAGTTGATCTACATCAGGTTGAGCCTTAGCGCTGGGCTCCACACCGCTAAGGCCTTTCTCCAGGCGGCCGTAGTCGATCATCCTACCAGTACCTGCTCTTGCAAGGAACGGTCCGCGGGGTGGCAGACGCCAAGCGTAATCAACTCACTTGCCGTCCTTCCGTAGTTGCCCGGTAAAGACCAGGCGAGGCCACTCTCAATGAGAGACTGAAAAAGTTCAATCGTCGTGGGCTCGTCTAACTGCCCTGATTCATATTTAACAACCTGGTCGAGTTGTCGCGAAACCTTTCTTATTCCTATCCATATGTCGTGACGCATTGCTACTCCAACGAATAAGTATTCGGTGCAAGCTGGATTGTCGGGATCAATCAGAAGCTGCCAATGTTTTAAATGTACATGCCGCCACTAGCGAGCGCAAACGCCGCGTGAGCGTTGTGCATGAGATTCAGGTCATAACATCTTACCCAGATGGATACTCGATAATTAGTTCCCGTCGCGCATGTAATTATTTCCGCAACACTCATAGTTGCGTATCGCGGCGAATCCGTTGGGAAGAAAGTTCGTTCGTGGATGCGCTTATCCCGTAAAAATTGCCAGGTCGACGGCGCCCGTCCAGAATCACCAGCCGTAATTGAGAATCAAGGCCCTACACGTGTGAGGTTTGAAAAACGGGTACTCTTTTCATATGGCTGCCTTTGTTCGAAATGCTCTTCTTTCGCTGTCGTTGCTCTCCGCGACCCTGCCCCTTGGCGCGCAGGCTCCTGGCTTCCCAAGCAACGAGCAGTTGCGGCACTTTAAAAGCATGAGTGATCCCCGGCTCGCACCGGATGGCAGGCAAATTCTGCTAAGGATCACGGAGGCAACGGCGGATGGCGCGAAGAGCCACCTGTGGCTCACCGGCGCCGGTGGGGAAGAGCCGCGGCAGATTACCTACTCACCGGAAGCGGATAAGCGCGGAGAGTACGAGGCGAGTTGGATGCCGGATGGGCAAAGCATCCTGTTCCTGGCGAAACGCGACGAGCATGTCTCCCTCTATCGCCTGCCCATGAACGGCGGCGAAGCCAAGCCGTTCAGCCTCAAGGTAAAGCCGGTAGTCGACCAGGCCAAGCTTCCGGACGCGCTGCCCCCGAAAGACGATGCAGCCCATCCGGAAGCTCCCCCATCGAGTGACACCCCGCCGCATACCAAGAGCGAGGAGAAGGCCAATGAGGTGAGCCTCGATGTCAGCCGGTACCAGGTCTCGCCTGACGGCGCATCCATCGCAATCATTGCGGCGGATCCTCAGACCCCAGGCGAAAAAGCGCAGAAGGACGCGAAGTCGGACGCCGAGTGGGTCAACCATAATCCACACGGCTCACGCTTGTACCTGCTGAACGTAGCGAGCGGTAAGTTGACCCTGTTGCCCATTGATCCGGATGTGCGCGAGGCTTACTGGAGCAACGATAGCGGCAGGCTGCTGGCGCTCTCCGAGGGCGCCAATGGGGTGGGCGACCTGGGACCCGCAATGAGTAGCTGGCTGGTCAGCATGGCAGACGCGAGCCATCCGGAAAAGCTGACGGGCCTGCCGCCGGCCATCGAAGCTGCGGCCTTTGCCCCCGATGGCAGGTCGATCGTCTACCTGGCACAAGCGAAACGCGACGCGCCGCCCGGCTACGCCGACCTCTACGTCTATGACCTGGCTGCGAAGACCACGCGCGATCTGAGCGATGGCTTCCAAGGCTCCATGCGCAGGGGTGCGCCGGTACCGCTGGCGGATGGGAGCGTGCTCCAATTAGTGGAAGTGGGTTTCCACGGGAAAGTGGCTCGCTATGCAACTGCAGCAGGCGAGCCGGAATTGCTGCCGCTGCGCCCGTCGGATGTATCCGCGCTGGAGACGAATGTGCAGCGGAATGGTTGGCTTTTTCTGGGGAGCGGTGGCGGAGATCCGCGAAAGCTCTACTATACCGCGGACCTGAAAACTCCAGCAACGCCGGTGAAGACTCCGCCGCTGGCGCCGGAAGCCTTAGTGAGCGTGGCTCCGAAGCGACTGCAATGGAAGAGCGACGGGTTCACGATCGAAGGCCGATTGTATCTGCCACCCGAAGCCGCACAGCGGCGTGTGCCATTGATCGTGGAGGTGCATGGAGGTCCACTGGGTGCTTACGCCGATGCGCATCAGCCATGGATCGACTTTCTGCTGGGTCACGGCTGGGCGGTGTTGCGGACCAATCCACGGGGCAGCTCCGGGTATGGCGCGGCCTTTGCTGCCGCCAACAAAAACGACCTGGGTGGCGGCGATTATCGTGACATCATGGCCGGCGTCGACGAGGTGTTGAAGACCGAACCCATCGACAGCAACCGCATGGCGTTGATGGGTTACAGCTACGGAGGGGAGATGGCTGCCTTCGTCGAGGGCAAGACCACGCGCTTTAAAGCCATTGTCAGTGCTGCGCCGGTGATCGACCAGCACAGCGAGTATGGAACGGAAGACTCCTCGTGGTACGACCGCTGGTATTTCGGCAAGCCGTGGGAGCATCCTGAGGATGCCTGGAGGCAAAGCCCACTGGCCGGCGCCGGCAAAGCGAGCACGCCGTTCCTGCTGCTGCAGGGTGAAGGCGACACGACCGATCCGTTGGGGCAGTCCATGGAAATGTATCGAGCACTGCGACAGATGGGCGTGCCGGTCGACCTGGTGACCTATCCACGCGACAATCATGGTCCATTGGCGATGGCGATTTATGGCTCCCCCGTACCGGAGCCCTGGCACGGCTTTGATGCCCGCCGCCGTATCGTCGCATTTATTCAGAAAGCGTTCGATGCGGCGGGTAAGTAGGACGAGTCCCGCAGAAACGGGAAATTGGTTGTTCCTCATCCAGGGCCAGGTACTGACAGCAGTTTCAGTGTCCCTACGGGACTCGTCGACCGCACGTGTTAAGCCAGGACTGCGTCCTGGGCTAAGTTCCGCAAGAGTTGTCCAAAACAGCCCTTTCCAAACGCCTCGGTTTGGCAACGGTTCAGAGAGCGGTTGCCAACCGAGGCTTTTCGAAAGGCTATTGGACAAGTCTGAAGTTCAGCCGTCCCTTCGGGACGATTCTGCAATCAGGGAACTGGTTTCACCACGACACCGGATTTCATAACCCAGGCGACGTGCTCCATCACCGTGATGTCGTCCAGTGGGTTCGACGGCACGGCGACCAGATCAGCGTACTTGCCGGGCTCGATGGTGCCCAGATCTTTGTCGAGCGAGAGCAGTTCTGCCCCGTGAATAGTCGCAGCCTGCATCGCTTCGAGAGGAGTCATGCCGCCGCGGACGAGTGCTCCAAATTCCTTCGAGACAGACTCGTCGATGTCGTCGTCATCGACCCCGTAGGCAATCTTTACGTGATACTTAAGCGCGCGCTGAAAGGCCGGACCCTGTTCCTTGACGATGGCAATGCCTTTCGCCATGCTGCTGGGCTCACGGCCTTTGGAGAGCCCGGTCTGTAGATCGTGCTGGAAGCAATAAAGTGTGGGCACCAGCCAGGTGCCGCGGTCGGCCATCATCTTCGCACCTTCATCGTCCAGCATGGTTCCGTGCTCGATGGAGTCGACACCCGCACGAACTGCGGCCTTGATGCCGACTGTGCCCTCGGCATGCGCCATCACCTTATGCCCGGCGCGATGCGCATCTTCGACCGCACGGGCCATCTGGGCATCACTCAACTCCTGCACGCGATAGTCGCTGATGGGGTCCATGACTCCGCCGGTTGCCATCAGCTTGATCCAGTCAGCGCCAAACTTGATGTCGCGGCGGACGATGCGGCTTACATCGTCGACCGTGTCTACCTGGTTGGGTTGATCGAGGGAAGGCTTGTCTGGAGAGAGACGATCAGAGTCGCCGTGACCGCCGGTGAGCGATACGCAACTGCCCGCGGCAACAATGCGGGGGCCGGTAATGAGCCCTTTGGCAACCCCCTCGCGCAAGGCAAACTGCGGATAGGACGAATAGGATTCGCAGGCATCCCGGACCACGGTAAACCCATGTTTCAGCCAGAGCTGAAGATTCGCGACTCCGCGGATCGTGGCCTGCGGAGCGGAGGTGACCAGGTACGACGTGGAAGATTGCGTGGTTGGATCGGAAAGAATATGCCCGTGGGCATCGATCAGCCCGGGCACGATGGTGTAGTGGCTCATGTCGATAACCGGTTTATCCGCGGCCGGCGCCGACTGCGAGATGGAATCGATCCTTTCCCCGATGACCGTGATGTACGCGTCCGTCTGTATATGCCCGGTCCGCACATCCAGGAGTTTCCCGGCATGGATGAATTGCGTTTTTGGGGCCGGTGTTTGTTGAGCCCCGGAGTTCAGGGTCACGAAGAGAACGAGAAGAAAGTAGCGGCACGGCTGCAGGCGGGATATCACGCAGGTGTCCTTTGCATAGGAATGTACCTATCCTATATCGCTCGACGCCATGATACCGTGGCAGACATGGCAGTTACTGGTAAGTGGAGGCCGCGAGTCACTCTGCTCGTGACGTTGGCGGTGGTTTGCAACCTGCCGGCCCGCCACGGTTACGCGCAGCAGCCGGGATCGGGGTCTGTCTCGGTGGTGCAGCCGGGCGCTCCAGGAACTCCCAGCCGAAGACTGCCGGCTTCCACTTCCGCCATCGCGCCACCAAGCTCGCAGGCGGATATCGAGTTCATGCAAGGGATGATTATGCATCACTCCCAGGCGGTCGAGATGACTGCGCTCATTCCGTCGCACACCCAGGACAAAGCCATTCGCGCATTGGGGGAACGCATCAGCCTTTCCCAGGCGGACGAGATCAAGTTCATGAAGCGCTGGCTGATCGCGCGGAATGCGCCGGTGTCGATGGCCATGCCCGGGATGCCGGACATGGACAATAGCGGTAAGCCGATGCCGTCTATGCCGGGAATGCTGACTGCTGAGCAGATGCATGCGTTGGAGCATGCGGAAGGTGCGGACTTTGACCGGAAGTTTTTGACGGGTATGATGCAGCATCACAACGGCGCATTGGTGATGGTGAAGCAGTTGTTCGATACGCCTGGGGCCGGCCAGGATGCCGAGCTATTCGACTTTGCAACGGATGTAGATAACACGCAGCGGGCCGAGATCAAAATCATGCAAGGTATGTTGAAGGAGAAAGAATGAACCGCTCGCAGTCTCTTGTTTTTCGTTTGCTGATCGCGGCTTTTGGCGTAATTTTCCTCGGTTCGGTTGTGCGAGCGCAGACGCCTCCTCCACCGCCGGCTTCGGCTGCGAAAGCCGCTCCCGCGGAAGAAGAGGATCCCTTCGCCGCGCAACCAGCGGTCCCACTGCCGCCAGGAATGACGGGCTCGACCACCAACGATCCCCGCGCCGGGTTGAAGCCCGGGTTCTACGATGCAGGCGAGGCGGCGATGGGCATGAAGCACGTCGCTTTCCTCAAGAAGCCCACGGCGTTTCAACTGTCATCCACGCAGGCGGACGATCCGGTGGTCCAGAAGACGCTCGACACCCTGGGCGTGAACAAGGCCAAGATCCCAAAGCCCATGCAACCGGTCATCGCGCAGCTGGCTTTTGCCAACTCAGACTTTGCGTTTCGAGGAACCTACCTGTTTCAGGGCAACTTCTATGGCGTGAACATATTCGATATCTCGAACCCGGCGAACATATCGTTGGTTACGTCTCTGGTTTGCCCGGGAGGCCAAGGCGACCCCTCTGTTTATAAAAACCTGCTCTTCATGTCGGTCGAGATGCCCAATGGACGGCTTGATTGCGGGACCCAGGGTTTCCCTCCGCTGCCTCCGCCGGAACCTGGTCATGAAAAGGACAAGCGAGTCCCTGCGGCGAGCCCCGACCGGTTTCGTGGGGTGAGGATTTTCGATATCTCCGACATCAAGAACCCGAAGCAGGTGGCTGCGGTGCAAACCTGTCGCGGTTCCCACACGCATACCCTGGTCGTCGATCCCAACGACAAAGATAATGTGTATCTCTATGTCTCGGGAACCTCCTTTGTGCGGCAATCGGAAGAGCTTGCGGGATGTTCCGGCGAGGCTCCGGATAAGGATCCGAACACATCATTGTTCCGCATCGATGTGATCAAGGTCCCGCTTGCGGCTCCGGAGCAGGCTAAGGTGGTGTCGAGCCCGCGGGTGTTTATCGATGCGCGGACGGGTGCGATGAACGGGCTCAACAATGGCGGCAGCCATGATCAGAAAGCGGAGAAGCCCGTAGATACGAACCAATGCCACGACATCACCGTGTATTCGGCCATTGGTCTGGCAGCGGGTGCGTGCTCGGGAAATGGGATCCTGCTGGACATCAAAGACCCGGTGCATCCCAAACGAGTGGATGCAGTGAATGATCCCAACTATTCTTACTGGCACTCGGCTTCGTTCTCAAATGACGGAACCAAGGTGGTGTTTACGGATGAGTGGGGTGGCGGCCTGCAGCCGCGATGCCGTGCGACCGACCCCAACAAGTGGGGAGCGGACGCGATCTTCAACCTGCAGGACGACAAGCTTTCGTTGGCAAGCTACTACAAGATGCCCGCGGCACAGACGGCGACGGAGAACTGCGTTGCGCACAACGGATCGCTGGTGCCGATTCCCGGACGTGATATCGAAGTGCAGGCGTGGTACCAGGGCGGAGTATCTGTGATGGACTTTACGGACGCCGCGCATCCGTATGAAATTGCCTACTTCGATCGCGGGCCCCTCAATGCCTCAACTCTCATTCTGGGTGGGGAATGGTCTGCGTATTGGTACAACGGATACATCTACGGATCGGAAATTGCTCGCGGGCTCGATGTGTTCAAGCTTGTCCCCAGCAAATTTCTAACGCAGAACGAGATCGATGCGTCCGACCTGGTGCGGTTTGACGAGTTGAACGTGCAGAACCAGCAAAAGATAACCTGGCCATCTCAGCTCGTGGTTGCCCGGGCCTACCTGGATCAGTTAGGGCGCTCGCAGGCGTTGCCCGCGAAGCGGATCGACGATCTCACTAAAGCGGTGGCGCGCGCGCAGACATCGAAGCTGGCGAAGAAGGATGTCGCAAAACTTCAAGGTATGGCTGCCTCTGTCGAGGCCGATGCCACCGGCGCCAAGAACCCTGCGGACGCCAAGCGGCTGCATGCACTGGCGCAGATACTGCAAGGTCCAACGGCGTGATGTTCGGTTAGATGAGGCCTTTTTCGCTCATCACTTTTCTGACGAAGGTTAAGTCTCTGCGCATGGCCGCGATCACTTCCTGCTTGGGAACGGTAAGCGTCTTCTTGCCGTTCTCGGCGCCCCCGAGCCCCGGATATTCAAAGTGCAGTTGAACCGGGCCTGAGAAATGACCGTTCGCCTTGACCAGGCCGAAGAATCCGGGAAAGTTGACCATGCCCTGGCCAGTCGGGCACCAGTGCGGTGTCCAGGCGTCTGCGATACCCAGGGACTTATCGTAGGGATCGGTGTGGGCGTCCTTCCCCGTGTTCTGCTTCCATAGGAAGTCCTTAAGCGCAATCCCTCGCATCTGGTTCATGACCAGGCGAGAACTGTCGATCCACCCGCCGTAGCCACCTTCGACCGTCGCGTGGCCGATGTCGTAGTTCACGCCCACCCATCGCGGATCAAGACCCTGGAAGAGATTCCAAAGATCCCAGATGGGGGCTCCGACAAGTCCCGGCCCGGAGTGGGTGTGATACATACCGCAGATCTGGTGTTTTTCGTTCAATTCGGCAAGGGCTTTCACCTGCGGCCTATATTCTTCCAGCCGCTCCGCGATGCCCTTATCCGCGGGATAGGTTAGCCATCCCCAACGGTAATAACGAATGCCAAGTTGGCTCGCTGTCTTCAGAACAGCCTCAGCATGAGGTGTATCGACACTCATGATGTCGCTGGTGATCATCGGCACCTGCAGGCCCGCCTTGTGCACCGCTTCCACGGCTGCGGGGAGATCCGTCTCCACCCTCCCTGGCAGTACGTGTCCTTCGGCGCGAACTGTGATGTCAACGCCATCGAATCCGATATCTCTGGCGATCAATGCAGCATCGCTGATGCTGGTCCACTGCAGGTGCTTGGAGAAGACACAGATCTTCAGTGTGCCTGGGTCGGAGGCTGTGTTCCCGGCGGGAGGTGCAGTCTCGGCGGCTTCTTTAGCAAATGCCTGCCAGGCGCCGGACATGGCAGCTCCTAATAGCAACGTACGCCGCGACATCATACCTTGTGACAAGTCGTTGGTCATTTGGGTGTCATCCATTCTGCAGAGATTTAAGGAGAGGGCAGGCCGAAGCACAAGAATACCGAGCCGGCCGCTACCGCGACGAATTGTTTTCCATCGACAGCAAAAGTCATGGGCGACGCCTTCATGCCGACGTTGGTATTAAAGTGCCAGAGGGTTTTTCCATTGCGTTCATCGACAGCTACGAAAGCCCCATTGGGGTCACCATAGAAGACCAGTCCGCCGGCGGTCCCGAGCACGCCGGACCAGGTTTTCAAAATCACCGGTCCTCGCTGTTCGATTTCCCATGCCACATCGCCGGTGTCGATGTTGATGGCGCGCATGTAACGCTCGGCAGGCATCTCGGGATGGTCAGAGGCCTTCTGTTGCCCAGGGGGCTCGATTGCATGGCAAGCCTCCAGGGTCATCAGGTAGTAGAGGCGCGTGGTGTGACTAAACGCTGTAGAACTCCAGTTGGCGGCGTTGTCTGGGCAGCCTTTCTCCCGGTCCGATGCTGTCGGTGGCAGGACGGCAAGTTTCGGCCGCCCGTCGGCGCCGATGCCGGTAGCCCAGTTCACCCGATGCAGGAATGTTTTGCTCAGCAGCAGCTCGCCGTTGGTACGGTCCAATACGTAGAAGAAGCCGTTACGGTCCGCGTGCAGCAGCAGCTTTCTGGGCTTGCCGTGATAATCGGTGTCGACCAGGACTGGCGGCTCCTCAGCGTCCCGGTCTGCGGTATCGTGCGGCGTGAACTGGAAGTACCATTTCACTTCGCCGGTCTTTGGGTTCAAGGCCAGGATGCAATCGGTAAAGAGATTGTCACCAGGACGGTTGCGATCATCGCGATCCGGCCAGGGATTGCCGGTGGCCCAGTAAAGCGTATCCGTCTCTTTGTCATAGGTTCCCGTCAGCCAGGTGGAACCTCCGGCGAGCAGGGGTGGCTCTTTGCCCCAGGTTTCGATCCCCGGGTCTCCGGCCTTGGCCGGCAGCGTCCAATGACGCCAAAGCAGCTCACCGGTCGAGGCCTTGTAACAGGCGATAAAGCCGCGCATACCCCAATCGCCGCCGGAAACGCCTGCAATGACCGTGTCATTCAGGATCAGCGGTGACACGGTCGACCCGTAGTGCTCCTTCTCTTCCGGCATCACCACGTCCCACATCAGGCTGCCGGTCAGTCGATTCAGGGCCAGCAGATGGGCGTTGTCGGTCACCACGAAGATTTTGTCTTCGAGGATCGCGACCCCGCGATTCGTGCCGACCGACGCATCTCCCACCAGGCCCGGGGTCGGTGGACGCGAATACTTCCATATCTGGGCTCCGGTGACCGCGTTGAGCGCATAGGCCTGGTCGTTGCCGGAGACGTACATGATGCCATCCACCACGATCGGCGTCGACTCCAGGCCGAAATGAGGCATGGGGAAGATCCATCTGGGGACCAGGTCCTTTACGTTCGTGGTGTTGATCTGGGTCAGGCCACTGTATCGGTTGCCATCCAGCCTGCCATTGTAAGTAGGCCAGTCACCGGGCCGGGGATTCAGGATGCTGGAAAACGCAACGTCCTGTGGGTGGGAACTATTTTGCGTATCAGATTCCTTCAACGGGCCCGGCTCGATTCCTGTCAGTTGACTGAGGTAGGCACTCAGGTTTTGGATTTGATCCAGGGTGCCGTTTACCGGCTTCATGACGGAGCGGTTCTCGTTGACGAGTTTCACGATGCTGCTTGCCTTCAGTAAGTGAAGCGTCCCATCCAGGGTCTGCAACTGCAATTCGAAATTCGTGCGTCCGCGGGCAAAACCTTGCAGAGTCTTTCCGTCGTCGAGTGTGACTGTGATTAGGTCGTAGCCGTGGGTAATGTTTTGGCCGGGATGCAGCAGAGCGGTGTGAATCTCATCCGCCGTCATCCTGCTGCCCATATCCGACAGGTCCGGCCCGGTGGAGGAACCTCGACCATGAACCATGTGGCAAGTACCGCAATTTCCCTCACCCCAGAAGTATTGGCGTCCCAGGCTCGCGTCGCCAGGGACGATGGTCTGAGACGCCGGTGAGTTGAGGGAGTGAATATAGGCCGTAACCGCATCGATCTGCTGTGGGGGCAGGGTTCCGAAGGCAGGCATGCCTCCCGAGGGAACACCAGCCTTGATGAGATTGCGTAATTGATCGACTGAGCGCCTGCGCACATCCGGGTTGCTGGCAAGCTTCGGAGCGCGATCGGTTCCTAAGGTATCGGTTCCATGGCAGCCGGAGCAGTTTGTCGCATACACTGTCTGTCCGTCGTGAATCACTGCCAACGGTGGGGATTGCGGCGCCTGGGCCAGCGATACCATAGGCAGGAAGAAAGTAATCAGTGGAAGATAGCGGCCAATGCGCACGTTGCGCGAAGCCTGGTGGACGTCGGAGCTTATCTTCACTGATAGATTCATTCCGCACTCTGACGCTGAAAGCAGTTGACGAGAACGGAAGCGATGATATATCAGTTCCAACAGCCCAGGCAATAAGGAACGGAAGTCATGAAACGGACATCCCAGGTAGAACGCGTTCCTTATGACGGCGCCGGCAGGCACGAAAGACGCTCCCTGGGCGATTTGATGAGTAGTCCAGTCGTGTCCCAAGGCCGGTGGGTCATGTTGGCGTTCGCCTTTGTGGCCACGGTCATCAATTATCTTGACCGGCAGACGCTCTCTGTCATGGCGCCGGTGTTGCTCGAGCGCTTCAGGATCACAGCCACCAGCTACAGTCACATCATTTTTCTTTTCATGTTGGCCTACACCGTCATGAATGGCGTCTCAGGCCCGCTGCTTGACCGGCTCGGCACCAAGATCGGCTACGCGTTGACGATTGCATGGTGGTCGGCAGCCGAGATTCTTCATGCGTTCTCCGGCGGTGCGATCAGCCTGGGTGTATTCCGATTTCTTCTTGGGATGGGCGAGGCAGGGAATTATCCGGCCGGGGTCAAGGTCATCGGAGAATGGTTTCCGCCGCAGGAGCGATCTTTAGCATCAGGAATCTTCAATAGCGGCGCGGCGATCGGGGCCATGCTGGCGCCCCCCTTGCTGGCGTGGACGGTTCTGGAAATGGGATGGCAGGCGTCCTTCGTGATTGTGGGTGTATTGGGGTTCGTCTGGCTGGCCGCGTGGTGGATTTTTTATCGCACTCCGCCGGTTAACCCCGCAGAGCCGGAAATCCCTCCGCCTCCTGTTTGGGATCTTGCGAAGCAGCGGTTTGTTTGGCAGTTCACGTTGTCCAAAGTTTTTGCGGATCCAGTTTGGTATTTCTACACCTTCTGGTTTCCGCAGTACTTGAAGGTCGGCCACGGCTTCAGCATGAAAGAAATTGGCCAGACAGCCTGGATCCCATTTTTTACCGGAGGCGTGGGAAACCTGGCTGGCGGATTTCTTTGCAGCGGGCTGATGCGGCTTGGGCTTTCCCCGCAGATTGCCCGGCGGACCGGCGTCCTGTTCTTTTCCGCGCTGATGGTAGCGGCCGTGCCGGCGGCCATGGTCCGTAGTTCCGCGCTGGCGATCGCGCTCATCTCCACCGCGACGTTTGGTTACTGCGGAGCCCTGGCAAATGTGCTCGCCATTCCTCGAGACTTGTTCCCCAGGAATGCGGTGGCTTCTATCTGGGGTCTGGCAAGCATGGGTTCAGGCTTCGGTGGGATGTTCTTCAGCCTGGTGACTGGGTGGCTGGTTGACCACTATTCCTTCAAGCCGGCTTTCGCGTTGTTTGGCCTTACGCCCATCGTCGCTGCATGCCTCATCTGGTGGCTGCCACGCACCGTTGCACCGGATGTACGGGCTCGGGCCTAAGGGGTAATTGTGATATATCACATATCGTGTATTCTATGCAGAAGAATCATTCGATGGTAGTATCGGCACGTTTAAACAAGCACGGACGACCGGGCGAACCCACTTCCCACAGCGAGGCTGGCTTGAAAAAACCTGCGCTCATAGCTAACCGGTCGAGACGCCCGGGGGAATCGCTCGCCGGAAGAGCATACCAGCAGATCCGCGACGAGATTCTGAGAGGCGACCTGGCTATTGGCGATGTGCTGTCGCGCAGGAAGCTGGCTGACCGGCTGAATATGAGCTTCCTGCCGATTACAGAAGCCATGCAGCGCCTGGAGGTCGAGGGCCTGGTCGAGAGCAGGCCGCGCATCGGGACCCGCGTCCGTATACCTACGGAGCAGGACATTCGCAACAGCTATGTCATCCGTGAAGCCCTTGAATCACAGGCGGCGAGGCTTTGCTGCGAACACATCGCTGGGGCGGACAAGAAGCAGCTGCTTACCAGCGCCAAGCATCTTGATAACCTGCATAAGGTTTCAGGACCAGAGGCGGAGGATTCCAGATTTCTGTTTTCTGTGCACACGTATCATATGCAGTTCCACATGAGGATTGCGGAATTGGGCCAGTGTCCAGGCCTGACCAGCGCCATCGAAAAAGCTCAAGTGTTAGTGTTCAACTGGCTCTACGACACTGCTGCGGATAACAATAAAACCCCGGCAAAGTTTCATACGACCTTGGCGGAGGCATTGTGTTCCGGAGATCCACTGGTTGCCGATAGCGCCATGCGAGCGCATATTCGCAACGGGCTCGACCGGGTGCTGGAACGGCTCGCCAACTCAGAGCATGGCAATAACTGGCGCCTTAAGAGCGCCAGAAGATAGTTCCCGGCATTACAGTAGCCAGGGTCCTGTCACCGTATCTTCAGTGCTACTGCCATATCAAAAAATCAAAGATCGATGGAGCAGATGCGGGGCTTAGGTAGACTACTGTCGGAGTCCAAATAAGAAGAACAACGGAGCGGTATAAGCGATGCCTGTTTCAATCAGCGGTCAGGTGGCCGTCATTGTGGGTGCGTCCAGCGGGATTGGCCGGGCGGCCGCGGTACTTTTCGCACGCGAAGGCGCGAAGGTTGTGGCTGCAGCGAGGCGCGAGGATCGTCTGCAATCTCTTAGAGAAGAGCTCGAGAAAGAGCAGCTCGCGATTACGGTTCGACGAGCCGACGCATCGAACCCCGACGATATGCAGCAGTTGGCGCAGGAGACACTCAAGCAGTTTGGCAGGATCGATATTCTGGTGGTTGCCAGCGGCATCAATACCCCTGACCGTTCCATGAAGCGGTTGACTCCCGCAATCTGGAATTCGCTGGTGAGTGTCAATCTCGATGGAGCGTTTTATGCGACGCATGCCATTCTGCCTTCCATGCGGGAGGCGGGCGCGGGCCACCTGATTTATATTTCCTCGATCAGTGGGGTGCAGGCGGATGTATCGGGCGCCGCCTATCAAGCGTCCAAGCGCGGCGTAGTGGGACTCGCCCATGCGATCCGGATGGAAGAAAAACAAAACGGCATAAGAACGTGTGTGATTTGTCCTGGCCTGGTCAATACCGAGTTGTTGGAGAAGCGGCCGGTGAAGCCGTCACCAGAGGAATTGGCAAAGGCGTTGCTGCCAGAGGATGTAGCTGAGACGATTTTGCACGTCGCGAAATTGCCGGTGCGGGCTTCGATACCAGAGCTGGTTTTGCTTCCCGCTACGCAGTAAATTCGACTGGAAGGGCACGAATGGATTTAAAAGGGAAAGTCTGCTTAGTCACCGGAGGTTCCAGTGGTATTGGGGCCGCCACCGCTGTCACTCTGGCGCACAGGGGCGCTCACATCGCCGTGGTGGCAAGAAAGTCTGTTCCTCTGCCAGACAGTCTGCTTGCGGCTGTTGATGCCCATGGGACGAAGGCCCGGTTTGTGGAAGCTGACGTTGCCGATGCGGACGCTTGCCGCAAGTCCGTGGAGCAGGTGGTGCAGGAATTCGGCCGTCTCGATGTTCTCGTGCACTCGGCCGGCGGCCCGGTTCCCGGAGGTTTTTACGCGGTAACCGATGAGGCCTGGATGAACGCCTTTGCAGTGCATGTGCATTCGATCTTCTGGATGTCCCGGGCGGCGGCGCCGCACATGGCAAAGCAGGGCGGAGGCGCGATTATTCTATTGGGGTCAGCGGCGGGGCTACGCGGGTGTTTGGGCGCGTTTGCTTATGGAGTCGTGAAGGGTGCGTTGCCGCAGTTCGCTCGTGTTCTTGGGCGTGAACTTGCCGAGCAGCGTATTCGGGTGAATTGCGTTTCTCCTGGCGTGATTCGGACTCCTTTCCATGATGCTCTTTCCCCGGAACAGGCAAAGAACAATGTTGAGAACCGAATTCCGTTGCATATGGAAGGGAAGCCTGAGGATGTCGCGGCGCTGATCACGATGCTGGTGGAGAATGACTTCATCACCGGGGAGAACATGGTGATTGATGGCGGGATGACGATGAGGATTGTTTAGGTTTGGGTATCAAGGGCAGAGTTCATAGTAAGGCGAGTTTGCGGACCAATGCAGGGCTTCGAGACTGCATAACAACGCGGACGGGTGAGCTTCAGCGCTGCCCAAATTAGATCCGAAAAATCTCTCTGTTCAGCAACCACTGTTTCATCCAGCAATCGCTCTTTCCTTGCAACGACCCTCTCCTATTTGTCATCCCGAGCGAAGCAGAGGGATCTGCGGTTCTGCGGATCCCTGGAACCGGGTAATGAGAGAGGGGAGGTTGGCGTTTCCATGCTGATCTGGTGATGATTGGCGCAGTTTGTATTACGTAGAGGCGGGGCACACGAATGGCGCACCGCAGGTCCCTCGGCTTCCCCAGATTCCCTGTCGAGAGCTGCGGCGTCGATCAACTGCATGTGGTTCTCTTTAAGGAGAACCACATAAGTGGTCGCGGTGAGCGCGGTGAGGTAGGAAATCCGGGTACGCTCGGGATGACAAAAAGGACAGGGTCGTTGCAAGGAAAGGGCGACCGCTGGATGAAACAGTGGTTGCTGAACAGAGGCACTTGCAAATCAAATTTGGACAGGGTCTGGCTTAACTAGCCCTGCGTTGTATAGCCCATGCCTGCCAGCACGCCTCGCATGTAGGCGAAACTCGTGATGACACCGGGCATCGGGTCGTCGGCGTGAACCTCGTATTCCAAATCGACGAATCCGTTGTACTTCATCGCAATCAATGCTTCGAAGATCTGTCGCACGGGCATTTTGCCGTCGCCCACCGCGACTTGGCTGTCCTTCGCCTGAAAGTCGGTCAGGTCTTTCATATGCACGTCGAATAACCGCGGGCCTACTTGCTTGATCGCTTCCACAACGTCGGTGCCGGCTCGCACCGTGTGCCCCACGTCGATGCAGCAGCCCATGCGTGGGTCCATCGTATGCACGGCCTTCAAAACATCCAACGGGGAATGCCACAACTTGTCCTCAGGGCCGTGATTGTGGATGGCGAAGCGTATGTCGTACTCCTTCACAAACTTCTCGATGCGCGGAAGAGTATCTGGCGTGGGGTCTCCCGCGACAATCACCTTGATGCCGGCTCGTTTGCAATACTCAAACTTGCTGCGGATGTCGTCATCCTCGTTCTTAGGGAAGTAAACCGCACCGGCGGCATGCAACTGAATGCCGGCCGCATGGTAGTCGTCGAGGGCCTTCGCCTCCTCCGTGGGATCCATGGGGAGATGATCTTTGATGTCTTTGACATTCAACGCGAGCACATTGAGCTGCTTCATGTAGCCAATCAACTGGGCGCGGTCGAAATTGCGGAAGGTATAGCTGCACAGTCCCAAACGGACCGGAGAAGGTTTGGCGCTGGGCATTGCTGCTGCCGGTAAGGCGTTTGAGGTGGCGTAGGCCGCGGCGGCCAGTGCGCCGCTGCGGACGAAGGTACGGCGGGATAGGGTCATTTCCTTAGAGTGGTTCATCTAGATGTGGGGAGCCCAGCCCTTCTCATATTCACGTCCCCATCCCTTCATGGCTTGGGGATCGCTCAGAATCTTGCCATCCTTTGTGTCCAGCGCCAGCTCGCGATTCACTTCCCAGGCGATGTTGGAGAGTTGCAGGATGGTCACGGATACGTTGCCGACGGCAATGGGAGCGTTCAATTTCTCACCGTTGCGGATGCCGCCAATGAAGTTTTTGAAATGGGCGTCGGTCATGGAATCGGCGCCGCGAAGGTCAGAAGACGAGGTGTTCTTTCCGGTCTTGAATTCGCTGGTCTTCTTTCCGTTGAGGTCGTAGATCTCGTAGCCGTCGCGATCGACGACCACTGTGCCCGTGGTTCCCATGATCGCCGCACCGCGGTCGCGGCCGTAGAACTTCATTCCCTGGCAGCTCTTGCCTTCCCAGGAAATCATTTTGTCGCCGTAGTCGAAACTGGTCACCAGCGTGTCGTAGAACTGCCAGTCGTCCTTGAACTGATATCTGCCGCCAGTGGCGGTAACGCGCTGGGGATAGTCGACGTCCAGCGCCCAACGGCACACGTCGACCTCGTGGGTTCCGTTGTTGAGCGCTTCTCCTGTGCCATAGATTCTGAACCAGTGCCAGTTATAGGGCTGCACGTTGTCGGTGTAGGGTTTGCGCGGCGCTGGTCCTTGCCACAGATCCCAATCAAGCTGGGGCGGCACGGGCGCCGGTTTGCCCGTCCCAATCGTTTTGCGGGTGTTGGAGTACCAGGCTTTCGCGTAGTAGGCCCTGCCGATCAAGCCATTATGGATCTTGTCGACGATCTCGATGGTGTGGGGCGACGAGCGCTGTTGGGTGCCCATCTGAACCACCTTGCCGTATTTCTTTTGCGCCTCTACCAGCAGGGCTCCTTCGGCGGGGTTGTGGCTGCACGGCTTCTCGACATAAACGTGCTTACCGGCCTGTAGTCCGGAGATGGCCATGGGAGTGTGCCAGTGGTCGGGGCTGGCGATGCTGATAGCGTCCACGTCTTTCTGATCCAGGATTTTGCGAAAATCCTTCTGCTTTGCGGGCGGGTCACCCATCGCTTGCTGGGTCTCGGCGGCAAACTTGTCCATTGTCTTGCTATCGACATCGCAGACGTAGGTGATGCAGGCGCTGTCTTTATTAGCCTGCAACGCCGAGAGGTGGGCGTAACCGCGGCTGTTGAGACCAATCACGGCAAAATTCAGTCGGCTGTTGGAGCCGAGAATCTGAGCGTAGCTTTTGGCGTTGGCGCGGATTGCCAGCCCAGCTGCTCCCACCGCGAGCGTATCGATAAACTCACGACGATTAACCATAGTTCCCCCTCTTTGACCCCTTGGAAACCGGCAGGGATCGGCATCAGCAACACTATACCTGCCTATGGACGAGTTCGGCCGAAGGTAAGGTTTCAAAGGTCTCGGGCAAAATCGCAAAGCGCCAGTCCTTCAATGAGTTACAGGTAACAGTTCAGGGGGGAAAACGCCCCGTTGACAGGCGTTGCGAGCGAAGACTAGCGTTATCGGTTCGACCCCCGTCGCCGATTGTACGGAGACCTTCTACTTGGCCCCGAAAATACTCGCGTTCCGGCCCGCGCTTTGCCGCACGGCGCCCTCCATGGTGATCGCGGCTGCACTATTGGCCACAGTTGCAGGATGCCAAAGGGGCAACACCGTCTCCTCCCAGGCGCGCGAACATCTCGATTTCAATCAGGATGTGCAACCGATTCTGGCCAGCAACTGTTTTAGTTGTCACGGTCCGGATCCGGAAATGCGGAAGGCCAACCTTCGGTTGGATCTGGAAGAGTCTGCCTTCAAAAAGCGTCCTGGGAAGCCGGACGCCATCGTGCCGGGAAAGCCGGAGAAGAGCGAACTGATCCGCCGCATTGAATCGAATGATCCCCATTACCTGATGCCGCAGTCTCCATTGGGCGAAGCAAAGCCGATGAAGCCGGAGGAGGTCGCGATTCTGAAGCGGTGGGTAGCCGAGGGGGCACACTATCGGCCGCACTGGGCATTTGAAAAGCCGGCACGCGCTCCAGTGCCCCAGGTGCAGACCGCTGGCTGGGCAAACACGCCCATCGACGCCTTCGTTCTGCGCAAGCTGACGAAAGAGGGCCTGAAGCCCTCGCCGGAGGCGGACAAACGGACTCTCATTCGCCGGGTGACACTGGACCTTACCGGGTTGTTACCGACCCCGGAAGAGGTGAACCAGTTCGTCCAGGACTCTTCTCCCCAGGCGTACGAGCATCTTGTCGACCGGCTGCTGGCAAGTCCGGCGTTTGGCGAACAGAGGGCGCGATACTGGCTCGACTATGCCCGCTATGCAGATACCTACGGGCTGCACTTCGACAATAGCCGTTACATTTGGGCGTACCGCGATTATCTGATCAAGGCATTCAATACCAACAAGCCCTTCGATCAGTTTGCTAAAGAGCAAATTGCGGGTGATCTGCTACCGCCGCGTAACCTCGAGCAAATTGTCGCCAGTGGATATGTTCGCTCCGGGGTGAGCAGTAATGAAGGGGGCACGATTCCCGAGGAACTGCGGGTCAACATCGCGCGGGAGCGTACTGAGGCCTACGGGGCTGCATTCCTGGGCCTGACGGTGGGGTGCGCTGTCTGCCACGATCATAAGTATGATCCGACGACGCAGAAAGACTTTTACCAGCTAAGCGCTTTCTTCAACAACATCAATGAACAGCCTTTCAACGGGGACAAGCCGAATTGGGCGCCCGTGGTCCGGATCCCGAAACCGGAGAAGCTTGCGGCCTACAACGCACTGCTGTCGAAGCGGGCAGAACTCCAAACGCAGTTAGACGCGCTGCGGTTGCAGGATCGGATGTTGATTCAACGATGGCTGGAGTCAAAACAGACTCCCGCGCAGCCAGTCTCGAGCGATAAGCTGCTGGTTCGCTTGCGGTTGGATGAAGGCGGCGGGGACGTGTTGAAGAACAGCGCGCCTAACGCCAGCCCTAAAGAATTTCCGATTGGAAAGTTCAAGCCACAGTGGGGGGAGACTACCTGGCTGTGGCCGGATTTCCGCATGGACACCAGCACCCGGGTGGATATGGGGCAAATCGGTGACTTCGAAGGGAACCAGCCATTTTCATGCGGTGGGTGGTTCATGCTCCGCTCGGCGCCGAATTTCACTTCGTCGAAGGTGTCGGGCGCTCTGATTTCGAAGATGGATTCGACCCAGCATGATCGCGGGTGGGTCATGTCTGCGGAGAACGGGATGATCAGCGTCATGCTCGCCGACCAGGCGCCGAAGGAACAACCGCTTCCAGACAAGCCTAAGAAGGGACAGAAGAAAGTCGAGGCGCCGAAAGTAAAGATACCCAAGGACACCACGCCCATGCGAGCCATCAAAGTCGCCACGGTGACGGCCCTTCCGACCGATGGACAATGGGACCATCTTTTCTTTACCTACGATGGATCCGGCAGGGCGGCGGGTGTCAAGCTCTATGTAAACGGCGCCCCGGTCGCCACGAAAGTGGTTTCCGACACACTCGCGATCAACAGCATGCGCACTTCAGCGCCTTTGCAGTTGGGACGCAAATCGCCGGATGAGCAACCGGCTCGCGATACGCGCTACCAGGATGTCCGTCTATACGCGCGGGCATTGACTCAGGAAGAAGCCAAGAGACTTCCGTTCGAAGACTACGTGGCAGAAATCACCAGCAAGCCGGCGAGCCAGTGGAACCGTGATCAATGGCATGCTGTAACCGAATTTTATTTCGCCGATGTAAACGAGCAGGCGAAGGCAACCAAAGCGCAAATACAAAAAATGGATGCCGAACTCGACAAGATTTCCGAGGGCGGCGACCTTTCGCTGGTTGCGCAGGAACGGCCGTCCGTCGCCTACGCGGATATTCTTACCCGCGGGATCTACACTGCGCGCAAAGAGCGAGTCGAGGCCGACACTCCGCATTTTCTTCCTCCTCTGCCTGCGGGGAAGCCGCACAATCGCCTGGCGCTCGCCGAGTGGACGGTCAGCCCGGAAAATCCTTTAACTGCGCGCGTCACTGTCAATCGCATGTGGAATGAGCTATTCGGAGCCGGCCTGGTCGAGACGACTGAGGACTTCGGCATCATGGGTCAGCGCCCTTCGCATCCGGAGCTGCTTGACTGGCTGGCGGTGGAATTTCGCGAGAGTGGTTGGGACATGAAACACATGTACAAGCTCATGGTCATGTCCGCCACATACCGCCAGAGCGCGAAATCAACGCCGGAGCAGCTAGCCCGGGATCCGAAGAATCTTCTCCTGGCGCATGGCCCGCGCTTCCGGATGGATGCAGAAATGCTTCGCGATATCGCTCTCCAATCCAGCGGGCTTCTGGTCAACAAAATCGGCGGTCCAAGCGTGAAGCCGTACCAACCGGAGAATGTTTGGGAGTCGGTGGGTTACCCCACCAGCGACACCACCAAGTACAAACAGGACCATGGGGACGCGCTTTACCGGCGCAGTCTCTACACTTATTGGAAGCGCATGGCGATGCCGCCGAATATGGATGCTTTTGACGCTCCCACGCGCGACACTGCCTGCACCCGGCGCCAGCGTACAGACACGCCGCTCCAGGCATTGGTAACCATGAATGATCCGCAATGGGTGGAGGCATCGCGCGCGCTTGCCGAGCGGTTGATCAAGCAAGGGGGGAAGCAGCCGGAGCAACGGATCCAGTATCTCAGCGAGCTGGTGCTTTCACATGATCCCTCGCCACAGATGGCATCCGTGCTCGAGCGATCGCTGGATGAAATGGAGAAGCACTACACGACGGATCCCGCGGCAGCTCATGATTTGGTTGCCGTGGGTGAGAAGCCGCGGGATGCTGCGATACCACCGCCGGAACTCGCCGCCTGGACAATGGTAGTCAGCGAAGTGCTGAATCTGGATGAGACGTTGAACAAGTAACGCGGTAAGGAGAAACGCCTTGAAGCAACATCCGCTTTGTACCGATCCTGATCATGGTCCAACCATCATGGACCTTCCCATTGCGGAAGGTATGAAGTCGGAATGGGCCGAGCTGGAGACCCGCCGCCACTTCTTAGGAAAAGCGGGCAAGGTGCTGGGTTGGGCAGCGCTGGCAAGCCTGGGTGGCGAGCGGATGTTTACCAGCGACGCGCACGCGGCCAATGTGGTGCCCTCTCCGCAAAGCCTCCGGCTGCCCACACTTTGCTCCCAAGGCCAAGAGAGCCATCTACCTATTCATGTCGGGTGCGCCACCGCAGATGGACCTGCTGGATTACAAGCCAAACCTGGCCCAGCTCTACGACAAAGATATTCCTGACTCGGTCCGCGGGACGCAGCAGCTCACCGGCATGACGGCGGGCCAGGCGCGTTTTCCCATCGCGCCGTCTCACTGGGCATTCAAGCAGTACGGTAAGTCTGGAACCTGGGTGAGCGACCTGCTGCCCTACACAGGTCGTATGGTCGATGACCTTACCATCATCAAGTCAACCAATACGGACGCCATCAACCACGAGCCGGCGATCATGCTGTTGAACACGGGGAATATGAATGCCGGGAAGCCTTGTCTTGGAGCGTGGCTCTCCTACGGGCTAGGCAGCACGAACGACAACCTGCCTACGTTCATGGTGCTGCTGAGCAAGCTGAACCCCAAGGAAAACAATCAGCCGGTCTCCTCGCGTTTATGGAGCAGCGGTTTTCTTTCCTCGGAGTACGCCGGAGTCGGCCTGCGTTCCGCGGGGGATCCTGTTCTTTATCTGAGCGACCCGAAGGGCGTGAATCGCGATGTGCGGCGCAAGATGCTCGATGCCGTTCAGGAGATCAATCATCAGACCTATCAGGAGTTGGGCGATCCTGAAACCAATTCGCGTATTTCGCAATACGAGATGGCGTACCGCATGCAAACCTCCGTGCCGGAACTGACGGACATGAGCAAGGAACCTCAGTCGACCTGGGACCTCTACGGCTCTGACGCCAAAGAGCCAGGGACCTATGCGTACAACTGCCTGATGGCGCGGCGCATGGCGGAGCGCGGGGTGCGCTTTATCCAGGTATACAAGCGTGGTTGGGATGTCCACGCAAACGTAACCGGGATATTGCCCATCCTGTGCCAGGAGACGGACCGCGCGACCTATGCGCTGGTCACGGACCTGAAGCAGCGCGGCCTGCTGGACGATACGCTGGTGATCTGGGGCGGCGAATTTGGCCGCACGGTTTATAGCCAGGGCGGCCTTACACCCGACAACTACGGCCGCGACCACCATCCTCGCTGCTTTACCACCTGGATGGCCGGCGGCGGGGTTAAACCCGGCATCACGTACGGGGAGACAGATGAGTACAGCTACAACGTGGTGAAAGATCCGGTACCGGTTCGGGACTTCAACGCAACCCTGCTGCATTGCCTGGGGATCGACCACAACAAGCTCACTTACAAGTTTCAGGGATTGGATCAAAAATTGACCGGCACCACTCCTGCGAGCGTCGTGACCAATCTGCTTGCATGATGATTCGATGGAGAAGCCCGGGCATCAGGGTGATCTGGGCTGCATCTTTGCTGGTAAGTATTGTTTTGCTGCTTCTGCCTTTCCTCTTCCGGCTGGACGGGAAGCCGCATGCGGATTGGCAGCAGTTCCTGGGACGGTTCCATCCCCTGGTAGTGCATCTGCCCATCGGCTTGATCCTGCTGGTTCCCGTGCTTGAGCTTGCAGGCAGAGTTCGCCCTGCGTTGCTGGAAGCTGCCTGGTTCGTCCTGTCATTAAGCCTGCTCAGTTGCCTGCTGGCTTTGACGTTGGGATATCTCCTGGCGTACGGGGGCGGGGAAGCGGGGGCCGGGGTGTCCCGACACATGTGGGGCGCCACGGTGCTCACCATCGCTGTGCTGGCCTGTCTATTGGTTCGTGGAAGCTCCAGCTTACGTGGCTTCTACCCATACCTGCTGGCCGGCGTGCTGCTTCTGCTGGCATGGACAGCTCACCAGGGCGGCTCGCTCACCCACGGTGACAAGTATCTGACGGAGTATCTTCCACAGCCTCTGAAGCGCTTGGGTAGCATGGGCTCAGTGCAGGCGAAAGCCTTCGACTTCCCCGATTCGTTTTATGCGCGCCACATTTATCCGATTTTCGATGGCAACTGCATCACGTGTCACGGAGCGCAAAAGGTCAAGGGCGGTCTGCGCATGGATACCTACGACCGGTTGATGCGAGGGGGGAAGGAAGGCGCCGTCATCATTCCCGGAAAGCCCGAGCGGAGTATTTTGTTGGAGCGCATTACTCTGCCGCCAGACCACAAGAAGTTCATGCCTTCCGAAGGGAAGCCGCCTTTGAAAGCGGAAGAAATCGCCTGGATCCGGGCATGGATTCAGCAGGGTGCGTCGGAAGAGGTGAAATCCCTTGCCGGTATCAACGTGCCTGAGCCCTTCAGAGAAGAACCCGTACCGCAGGTGGGCGACTACAGCAAAATGATGGGCGAAATATCCCAGACGGCAAAGTCGGCAGGGATTACACTTGTGCCGGTATCGAGGGAGCTGGGAGATGGCCTCATTTTGAACACCGTCGATGCCGGTCAGAAATTCGGTGACGCTCAGCTCGCGGGCCTGGTGCGCTTTGCCCCTTACATCGTGGAAGCAGAGCTGGGACGCACCTCGGTTACCGACGCGAGTTTTGCAACGCTGGGCAAGTTTATTCATCTGCGGGCCCTGCACCTGGAGGGAACGGCCGTGACCGGTGCAGGATTGACTGCGCTCACGCAGTTACCGCAGTTGACGTACATCAACCTGAGTGGAACCCAGGTGACGCGGGCTGCGATTGCTCCACTGACCTCGATGAAGAATCTGCGGCATCTCTATCTCTACAACACACCGGCCCAGCCTGCAGTGGCCGAAAGGCAAGCACCATGAACCGTCGTGAATTTTGCGCCATCACGGGAGCCGCGGCGTTGGGTTCCTGCCTGGGCCCCCGCGTATATGCGGATACAAGATCGGAGGAGCGTTCCTTGGACACACCACAGCTTCAGACTGGCAATGGCGAATGGACTTACCGCGTGGTTTCGGATTGGGGACAGTTGCCGGCAGGAAAGACGTTCGGCGGCACGCACGGCGGAATCGCCACAGACAAAGCCGGGCTTCTTTATGTAAGCACGCAGAGCGTGACCGGGGTGCTGGTTTATGACCGCGACGGCAAGCTGCTGAAAACCATTGCCAACGAATATCCGGAAGTTCATTCCCTGGTCTACGCGAATGAGAACAACGAGGAGTTCTTTTACGCCACGGTGCAGAAGGGAACGCCTGCGGAGAATTGGCTGTTCGTCAAGATGAAGACGGATGGCACGGTGGTGCAGAAGATTACTGCGCCGCAGGAAGCAGGATTCCACGCGCCCAACGAGTGGCGTTTGACCGCCGCGGTACCAGGGCCGGATGGTTCCATCTTCATTGCCAATGGATATGGCGATTCGCGCATCTTCAAATTTGATAAGAACGGAAATTATCGCGCTGCCTATTCGGGAAAGGGCCAGGCGGACGGGCTGTGTAATTGCAGTCACGGGCTGGCGGTGGACACGCGTTACGATCAGCCACTGTTGCTGGTGTGCGACCGGGAAAACCGCCGCCTCAGCCACTACGATTTCGACGGAAAATTTGTGGGGAACGTGACGTTCCATATGCGTCGTCCGTGCCAGGTCAGTTTTTGGGGAGACTATGCCGTGGTCTCTGAGTTGGAGGGACGGGTCACGGTGATCGATAAAGACAATGTGCCGGTTGCGTTTCTGGGGGACAATCCGCACAAGAATCAGTGGGCGAATTACAAGTTGCTTCCCGGCGATATTGCTGCGGCTAACTTTAGTGCGGCCCACGGGTGCCACATTGATCAGGATGCCAACATTTATGTGTCTGACTGGAATGTATCAGGTCGTGTTACGAAATTGGTGAGGGTGCAGGCGTGAGTTGGCAGCCGAACCCGGCGTTAGGATTAAAGGTGGACCACCGCAATGTTTTTGTGGGGGCCTGCAACGCAGCTGTTGTATACGCGGAGACGCGAATAGACCGATAAAGTCGCAGACGCTCAGGATGAGTACTTTGCCGACATAACTGCACCTGGAACTACTTGGTGTAGTCGTTGCGGATGACGGTTCCACCTTTCATTACGAAACGTACGTGTTCCAGTTGCTTGATATCGGCGAGTGGGCTTTGGTCTACCGCGATCAGGTCAGCGAATTTGCCGGGTTCGATAGAGCCGACCTGATCGGCCCAGCCCATCAGGTCGGCGGCGTTGATGGTCGCGGCCTGAATCGCCTGCAAGGAAGTCATACCGTAGCGAGTCATCCACTCGAACTCGATCGCCTGGGTGCCATGCGGAAAAGGACCAGCGTCGGTGCCAAATGCTATTTTTACCCCGGCCGCCAGAGCTTTTTTGAAGCTGACCTCGTGGATAGCGAGGCGGCTGGTCTTTCCTCCTGTCATCGCAAGATCGCTTTTCTCCAATGCGCAACAGTAAACGTAGAGCGTGGGGACCAGGTAAATCCCTTTGGCCACCATCTTGCGAATGGCGTCATCATCGAGTTGAATGCCGTGTTCAATGGAGGCGACGCCGGCATCAATGCAGTAGTGAAGTCCGGGCCCATCATAGGCGTGGCACGCGACTTTAAGTCCCTTCAAGCGAGCCTCATCCACGATGGCCTGCACTTCTTCCAGGCTGAAGTCCGCGACACTTACCTCTGTGCCGTTGGGCAGGAAGCTGTAGCGATCGGTTCCGTAAATCTTGATCAGGTCTGCGCCGTAGTTGAACTGTTCGCGGACCGCCTTGCGTGCTTCGGAGGGGCTATCGATGGTTTGCACGCCGATGGGGACTGTGACTTCAGGCGAATAGCCTTCCAGACCGTAACCGCCGGTGGTCGAGATGCCGCGAGTGGCAACCTTGAGGCGAGGGCCTGGAATAAGTCCCTGGTTGATGGCGTTGCGCACATCCACGTCGCTGTACATCGCGCCCTCTGTTTCGACGTCGCGCATGGAGGTGAACCCGGCTTCCAGGTCGTGCTTCACGTTCAGGGTGGCGAGAATTGTCCTGTACTGCCAGGATTGCTTGAGCAAAATGTCGTCATAGTGCGAGTTGTCGGTATCCGTGAGCATGATGTGCGTATGGCAGTCGATCAGTCCCGGCAGGACCGTAGCGCGGGTCAAATCCACCGTGGTGGCGCCTGCCGGAACTTGCACATCGCCGTTGGCGGCGAAACGCTCGATGCGATCGCCGCGAATCACGATCACCTGGTCGCTGAGCATCTTTCCGGAGCGGATATCCAGCAACTTGCCGGCACGAACGTAGGTTACGGCTGATGGCTCTGCAGCCCTAGCCGTGGAACCAACCAAAGCTGCCGCTAATCCCAGAACTGCCAGAAGAAAATGACGCACCTATGCCGCCCTCTTGAATCGTTTTGATTGCTTCAAAAAAGTAAAACCTAAGCGAAGCAGGTTTAGTTGTTCTGTGAACCATACACCCGGAAGCGCGTCCAGTAGGTCCCGTTGTCCCAGTTGATACGGTTGCCGTTGTTGCTGACCGTTCCCCCGATTGTGTTTCCATTCCAGGTGGAGGTTAGGGTGCGTTTTCCGTTCATCTGTCCGCTTGCGCTATCACCCGATTCGTTGCTCAGTTGAAGATTGTTGCCACGCTGGCGGATGGAGCAGGATCTGGAGCGATCTCCCTGGGCGTACCACGTTCCGGTCAGATTCAGCCTGTTACGGCCGCCACCGCCTCCGCCCGAGTTGCATCTCGCCCAGAACGTCCCGTTCGACCAGTTGATCTGGCTGCCATCGGGGCTTAGCGTTCCGGTCACGAATTGCCATCCGGGGGCGAGAATGCCGGTTTGTCCCTGGAGTTGCCCCGGGGAGGTGTCGCCATTCTCGTTGGTCAGGGTAAGAAATGCCCCATTACTGCTGATGGAGGCATGTTTTGTGGGGTCTCCCTGGGCGCACCACGCCCCGGTAAAAGCCGCCGACTGGTTTGAAGGGAACTGGGCGACGGCATCCCTGGCCATAAGACTCATGGCTATAGCCAATAAGAGTGCCGCAACGGGGGCGAGCCTGGGGTGAGTCATAGGTCTTCTCCGGTGATCGCGCGGTACTCAGAGTACAGGAAATCAGGGCGTCCGCATCCGCAACAATATCCGGGCAGGCGCGTCTCAACGTTGTGGGCAGATAACCGGCTCGCCGCGTTCGTGAGGCGGCGGGCGAAGTCTAAGTTGTTGATAGTCCATGGGAGGTTCGCCCCAACCAGGAAGGACTATTAACATGGTGAAGGTAGCTTCACCTGGGGCCCCCGGTAAAGGACGGTGTGCAATGACTCTCAAACCGACAGACATGCTGGAAATCCAAACGGCGATCGACGCGTACGAGAGAAAGTTCCCGCGCCGCCCAGCCCCCTCGGCGGAGGTAGCGCTGGAGTGGCGTCTGGGTAAAAAGGAATGGGCGAAGCGACAGGCAGCCAGGAGCGCTGAGGAGACAAGTGCGGAGGACCCCGCATTCAGCCGCAACGAGCCATCTGAGTCAGTATTTGCGGAGCAGGAGTGCAACCGATTGGTGTGGGCGTGGGAGCAACTTCGGCTTCGCTGGCTTACCGGATCCGCCGCGGAAGATGCTCCACAAGAGTTGCCGGGCCCCTGGATCAAGAATGTATTAATGGTGGGTTGGTGGGGGATGGTGGCGGTTATGGTCGCCTCGGTCTTTGTCTTTGGGGCGATAGTCGGCGGTTTTAAATGAATGCCAGGCAAGGTTTTTGGCGAGCAGGCTGCGCGCTTGCGGTCGCCGGGACCTTGCTTGGCGTCCTCTACGCACAGCGCCCGTTTCGTGAGTATCCATCCGTTGAATACGGTGGATCCCTGCCCTTGCCCAGCGATTGGCGCCGGCCGGGTGAGTGGGCTTTTGCCCGATTGATGTATCCTCCCGGGCCTCTCGATGGCTATCGCGGAAGATTCGATGGGGACTGGCGGCAGGGGCTTTCTCTTTGGACCCAGGACTATCCGCGCGCGGACCGTGCCCTGGCTCAGGCGGTCAAGCGCTTGACGCGGGTCGATGCCCGGTCGGTAGAACAGGCGGTCAACCTGGATGACGGGGATGAGGTTTACAACTGGCCCTGGCTGTATGCCGTTCAGGTTGGGGAATGGGGGTTGACGGAGGCGCAGGCGAGAAAGCTTCGCGACTACCTGTTGCGGGGCGGGTTTTTCATGGCCGACGATTTCCATGGATCCGAGGAGCAGGCTTTCTTTGAAAAGACGATGAAGATGGTCTTTCCAGAGCGCCCAATCGTGGATATCTCGAACGACGATCCGATCTTCCATACCGTCTTTGACCTGGACGATCGATACCGCATCACGGGAGCTGAACACCTGGACACCGGTTACAAAAAAGACGGACGAGTTGCGCGCTGGGAAGGTATTTACGACGACAAGGGCCGGGTCATGGTGGCCATCTCTCTGAACTCGGATATTGGCGATTCCTGGGAGTGGTCCGACACGCCACGGTATCCGCTGAAGTTTTCTGACCTGGGAATCCGCATCGGTGTAAATTACATCGTTTACGCCATGACGCACTGATGGATCGGGTTTCCAGTACGGGCTCAAGCCAGTACCCTTCAAAAGAGCCTCACCCAAACTCTAAAGCCCGTGCCGACCTTACTCTTTCCCTGGAGGTTTTCCCGCGGTTTTGAGGCGGCGGTTTTAACTGGGAGGGCGTTAGGTCATTACTACATGCTTCCAGGTCATTACTTCATAGGGTTACTACAATTTTGCATTCTGTTACTCAAGAACCATAGCTTATTTTCACAGAACCGCTATGCTCATGAACAAGCGGCGATTCTCCGCGGAACATTTTCATCGATTCTTTCGGGGGAGGGATTCGATGGAGTGGGACGAGGAGAGTTGCCGTTACTGTTTTGTGTAACCGTCTAATAATGTGTGGTTTACCGGTGCCGCGTCGTGCGCCACGGTCTGCGACTTCGATCCAGCCCGCGCCCGATTGGGCTGATTGCGAACGGTTACCGTGGGCGCCTGTCCCCGTCCGATAGTGACCCCCGAGCATAAAGAGGGTGTGACCAACAGGCTCCCGGCTCATCGCCGCGCATGGTCAAGGGACGAGGTTGTGAAGGGTGGCGCCCTGCCTTTAGTCTGGAAACCTGTTCCGGCAGCGAAGGCTCGAACGAAAAGAAAAATCAGCGACGTTCATGCCATAATCAGTCGTCTTGACCCTGTAAGACTTCAGAGGGCTCACGATTTTTTCGTGCTTGAGTGTTGCTCCGATTGTTCTCTCTTTTGGAGGATAAAGAGGCCGATTGACCACCTCAACTGAGACTGCTTCAACTGATCTAAATTCGTTGCAGCTCCTCTTTTTTGCGAGAGGGAAGAGAGCATGAAAGTAGCGTTCGTTAACCAGCCGATCGATACGATCATTCCCCCCAACCAGAATTCGGTGGGGGCCTGTACCTATTGGGTGGCCCGTCCGCTCGCGAAATCTGCAGAGGTTTTGGTCTATGGCGTCAAGGATTCGAATGCAGGAGATCCGGCGGCTCTGGCGGCCCAGTATGGATTACAGTTCCGGTTCTTTCCCGCAACGCGGCTCGACAGCTTTCTATTCGACCTGCGTCGCAAGTATGGAAAGGTGTTCCGTGGTGCTTCGCCGATTTCTACATCGCGGTGGACGTTTCCCGACTACGGCCGCCAGGTTGCACTGGACCTGAAGAAACAGAATTGCGACGTTATCCACCTGCAGCATTGTTCCCAGTACATTCCGGTCATTCGCGCCCACAACCCGCGCGCGAAGATCGTGCTTCACCTCCACGGTGAATGGTTTTCACAAAGCAATCCGGCAGCGCTCACCGATCGGATCGCCCAAGTTGACCTGCTGACGTCAGTAGGAAACCACATCACCAAGAAGACAAAGCGCACCTTCCCCGCGTTTGCCGACCGCTGCGAGACGACTTATAACGGGATCGACGCGCAGGAATTCGCCAGGGAAAAAGATTACGTCGCCTTGCGGCAGCGCAAGATTAAGCGCATTTTCTTTAGCGGGGCTGTTTCACCCCACAAAGGCGTGCACGTATTAATAGATGCGTTTGTGAATGTGGTCCGGCAATATCCCGACGTGGTTCTCGACATCGTAGGTCCGATTGGCAACTATCCCATTGAAGAAAACTTCGATTTGCACGACGATCGCGCGCTTATTCAGCAGATAGCCCCGTTTTACGACATGGGTCTCTGGGCGCTCATCAAATCGACGTTGTTTCCCAAGTCTTCCCGCAAGGGCGCATACCTTCGCTATCTCGAGAGCAGGATACCGGCGGATGTAGCAGGGAAAGTTTCATTTCGCGGGTTCATCTCACGGTCAGAGCTGGTGGACACGTATTATGATGCCGACATTTTCGCGTTCGCGCCGATATGGGACGAGGGTTTTGGTCTTCCTCCGGTGGAAGCGATGGCTGCCGGGCTGCCGGTCGTGACGAGCCGGTCGGGCACGGTGCCAGAAACGGTGATGGATGGGGTGACGGGCTTCGTGGTGGAGAAAAATAACGTGGAAGAGCTGGCCCAGGCGCTGCTGCTTCTGCTAAGGGATGATGATCGCAGGGAAGCCATGGGGCGCGCAGGCCGGCGCCGTGTGTTGCAATACTTCAGTTGGGATGCGATTGCCGAAGGACTGCGCGATCGTTACGAGACGCTGCGGAAGGGCGTCGTGAACCTGGTCTGAGAGTAAAGCTGCTGGTTTAACTGCCGAGCTGTGTCGGAGTGCACTCTTGCAATCGATGGCAGCTTTTATTTTCTCTCGCCTTATCCACCCGCTCCTCCGAGCCAGCAAAGCGTTTGCTTAGACTTATTTGCCGAGGCCACCGGATTGAATCGCATCTATTATTGTGCGAGCTAATCAGATGGCCGTAACCCATAAGTTGTAGATGAAAATGCTGGCCGCCGGTACGTCCTTTATCAATGAGGCGCGGATGCCACGATGAGCAAGCCTTCGGGCTACCGCGTTCAATTTTTCCATTATATTTTCTAGCAGGCCATTCGTTTGCGAAAACAATCGCGCGAATGGTTTCGATTTATTGATCGGGACATCCATCGAGATTGCAGGACAACACAAGCCGTCGCTGGTTCAGGAGTGATTATGAAAAGAAGCGAGGACCGCAATGCGGTTGCTGGTTCTAACGGCAATCCCTCAAGAACCCTGAAGAACAGCGAAAAAAATGGAAGCGTCGCGGTTGCAGAGCCTGACGCCGTTCACCTTGATGAGATCCTGGCCCAGTTGCAGGCGGTTCGCGACGGGAATTTTTCTGTGCGGCTGCCTGGCTCATGGATCGGCTTGCCGGGAAAGATCGCAGATACATTTAACGAGATCGTTGCCGCCAACCAACAGATGGCCAAGGAACTCAGACGGGTTGGCCAAGTCGTAGGCAAAGAAGGCAGAACCAGGGAGCGCACACGCTTCTACGAGTCGAGAGGCGCGTGGGGCGAAATGGAAGTGTCGGTGAATACGTTGGTGGAGGATCTGCTCCGGCCAACCACGGAGGTTACCCGCGCCATCGCCGCAGTGGCGCAGGGCAACCTGGCACAAACTGTGCGACTGGACGTCGACGGCCGGCCGCTTGAGGGAGAATTCTTTCGTTCTGCCGAGATCGTGAACACCATGATCCAGCAGCTCAGCGTATTTACGTCAGAGGTGACGCGAGTCGCACGAGAAGTGGGTACCGACGGCAAGCTGGGTGGCCAGGCGCAAGTGCCGGGCGTTGCCGGTACGTGGAAAGATCTGACCGACTCGGTCAATTCGATGGCCAGCAACTTGACCGGGCAGGTTCGCAATATCGCCGAAGTGGCTACCGCCGTTGCCAGCGGCGATCTTTCGCGAAAAATTACGGTCGATGTTCGCGGCGAGATCTTGCAGCTCAAAGAAGCAATCAACACGATGGTGGACCAGTTGCGCTCGTTTGCGTCGGAGGTGACACGTGTGGCGCGCGAAGTGGGTACCGATGGCAAGCTCGGTGGCCAGGCTGTTGTACCGGGTGTAGCCGGCACCTGGAAGGACCTTACCGACTCTGTTAACGCCATGGCCGGCAACCTTACCGCTCAGGTGCGCAACATTGCCGAAGTTACTACCGCGGTGGCTCGCGGAGATTTATCGCGCAAGATCACGGTCGACGTGAAGGGCGAAATTCTTGAACTGAAAGACACCATCAACACCATGGTGGATCAGTTGAACGCGTTTGCCGGCGAAGTGACGCGCGTGGCGCGTGAGGTGGGCACGGAAGGCAAGTTAGGCGGCCAGGCACAGGTGCCCGGCGTGGGCGGCACATGGAAAGATCTCACAGACAATGTGAACTTCATGGCCAGCAACCTGACCGGCCAGGTACGCAACATTGCCGAGGTGGCGACGGCGATCGCCAGCGGCGATCTTTCCAGCAAGATTACGGTCGACGTCCGTGGGGAGATTCTGCAGCTCAAGGAAACTCTCAACACCATGGTGGACCAGCTGAATCGGTTCGCCGGTGAAGTGACGCGCGTGGCCCGCGAAGTGGGTAGCGAAGGCCGCCTGGGTGGTCAGGCAAACGTTCCCGGCGTTGCCGGCACCTGGAAGGATCTGACCGACTCTGTCAACTCCATGGCTGGCAACTTGACCGGCCAGGTGCGCAACATTGCAGAGGTGACGACTGCCGTAGCCCGCGGCGATTTGTCGCGCAAGATTACTGTCGACGTGAAAGGCGAAATCCTCGAGCTGAAGAACACCATCAACACCATGGTGGACCAGCTCAATGGGTTTGCCGGTGAGGTCACGCGCGTGGCGCGTGAGGTGGGCACAGAAGGTAAGCTGGGCGGCCAGGCGCAGGTGCTTGGAGTCGCCGGTACCTGGAAGGATCTCACCGACAACGTGAACTTCATGGCCAGCAACCTGACTGGCCAGGTGCGCAACATCGCCGAAGTGGCGACGGCCGTGGCGCGGGGCGATTTGTCGCGCAAGATTACCGTCGATGTGAAGGGTGAAATTCTGGAGCTGAAAGACACCATCAACACCATGGTGGATCAGCTGCGCGCCTTCGCTTCGGAAGTGACCCGCGTGGCCCGTGAAGTCGGTACGGACGGAAAGCTGGGCGGCCAGGCACAGGTACCCGGCGTGGGCGGCACGTGGAAGGACCTCACCGACTCGGTGAACTCGATGGCCAGCAACCTGACTGGCCAGGTGCGCAACATCGCGGAAGTCTCTACCGCTATCGCCAGCGGCGATCTCTCGAAGAAAATTACGGTGAACGTCAGCGGAGAAATTCTCCTACTGAAAGAGACCATCAACACCATGGTGGATCAGCTGAACGCCTTCGCCGGCGAAGTGACCCGCGTTGCGCGCGAAGTGGGCAGCGAAGGGCGCCTCGGCGGGCAAGCGAATGTTCCGGGTGTCGCCGGCACGTGGAAGGACCTTACGGATTCCGTCAACTCGATGGCAGGAAACTTGACCGCCCAGGTGCGCAACATCGCTGAGGTGACGACTGCTGTCGCTCGCGGCGATCTATCGCGCAAGATTACGGTGGATGTGCGCGGCGAGATTCTGGAGCTGAAAAACACCATCAACACCATGGTGGATCAGCTGAATGCCTTTGCCGGCGAAGTCACGCGTGTGGCGCGCGAGGTCGGTACAGAAGGCAAGCTAGGAGGTCAGGCGCAGGTGCCCGGCGTGGGGGGCACCTGGAAAGATCTCACCGACAATGTAAATTTCATGGCCAGCAACCTGACGGACCAGGTGCGCAACATCGCTGAAGTGGCAACGGCCATCGCCAACGGCGATCTCTCCAAGAAGATCACCGTGGATGTCCGCGGAGAGATTCTTCAGCTCAAGGAAACCCTAAACACCATGGTGGAACAGCTGCGCTCGTTCGCCGCGGAAGTCACCCGCGTAGCACGCGAAGTGGGCAGCGAGGGAAGACTGGGTGGGCAGGCCAACGTGCAGGGCGTGGCCGGCACCTGGAAGGATCTTACCGATTCTGTAAATGCCATGGCCGGCAACCTGACCGGCCAGGTGCGCAACATTGCGGAAGTGACCACCGCCGTAGCCCGCGGCGATCTGTCGCGCAAGATCACGGTGGACGTGAAAGGCGAAATTCTGGAGTTGAAGAACACCATCAACACCATGGTGGATCAGCTCAATGCGTTCGCTGCAGAAGTGACCCGCGTGGCGCGTGAGGTAGGTACGGATGGCAAGCTGGGCGGGCAAGCGGAAGTGCCTGGCGTGGCCGGAACGTGGAAGGATCTTACCGACAATGTAAACGTGATGGCCGCCAACCTTACCGAGCAGGTGCGCGGCATCGTTAAGGTAGTCACGGCGGTGGCGAATGGGGTGCTAACCCAGAAGTTGACGGTGAATGCCAAGGGTGAAGTCGCTGCGTTGGCCGAGACCATCAACAATATGACAGACACCCTGGCGACTTTCGCCGACCAGGTGACCACGGTGGCGCGCGAGGTCGGTGTGGAAGGCCGTCTGGGCGGGCAGGCAAACGTGCCGGGCGCTGCCGGAACGTGGAAGGATCTCACCGGCAACGTAAATCTTCTGGCCGACAACCTGACCAACCAGGTACGCGCAATTGCGGAAGTCGCCACCGCCGTGACCAAGGGCGACTTGACGCGATCAATCCAGGTGGAGGCGAGCGGTGAGGTCGCGGAGTTGAAAGACAACATCAACACCATGATCAACAACCTCCGTTTGACCACGGAGATGAACACCGAGCAGGACTGGCTCAAGACCAACCTCGCACGTTTTACCGGGATGCTGCAAGGTCAGCGCGATTTGTCGACCGTGGGACGAACTCTGTTATCGGAACTGGCGCTCCTGGTCAATGCTCAGCAAGGTGTCATCTACCAGATGCACAATGAGGAAGAGGCCATGGTCCCGCTCTCTGCGTTTGCGGATGACGGCGACAATGTGCACCTGCGAAGGTTACGGATTGGCGAAGGACTCGTAGGGCAGTGCGCCCAGGAAAAGCGGCGCATGGTCATCACCGATGTGCCGTCCAACGCCATCACCATCCGGTCGGGTTTGTTCGAAGCAACCCCGCGTAATGTGATTGTGCTTCCGGTTCTGTTTGAGGATCGGGTGAAGGCGGTCATTGAGCTGGCTTCGCTCGGTACCTTTACTGCTTCGCAACTCGCGTTTCTCGAACAACTGACGACCAGTATCGGTATCGTGCTTAACAGCATCGAGGCCACGATGCAAACCGAAGGTTTACTGAAGCAATCGCAACAATTGGCAACCGAATTGCAAACTCAACAGAAGGAATTGCAGCAAACAAACGAGCAGCTGGCGCAAAAAGCGCAACAGCTGGCCGAACAAAATGTGGAGGTGGAACGCAAAAACCAGGAAATTGAGCAGGCACGCGGCGCACTGGAGGGCAAGGCCAAGGAACTGGCTCTTACTTCCAAGTACAAGTCAGAGTTTCTGGCGAACATGTCGCATGAACTGCGTACACCGCTGAATAGCATCCTGGTCCTGGGGCAACAGCTCAGCGACAATCCGGGGGGTAATCTCACCCCAAAACAGGTAGAATTTGCCCGCACGATCCACGGAGCTGGAACCGATCTGCTCAACCTGATCAGCGATATTCTCGACCTTTCCAAGATCGAGTCCGGTACCGTCTCGGTGGAGGCGGAGGAAGTCGCATTCGCCGGTTTGGTGGAGTCCATCGGACGACCCTTCCGCCACGAGGCTGAGAACAGGCGGCTGGGCTTCGATGTAAATACCGACCCGCATCTGCCTCGTAGTTTTGTGACTGACTCCAAGCGCCTGCAACAGGTGCTCAAGAATCTCTTGTCCAATGCGTTCAAATTCACTGAGCATGGCAGTGTCCGTCTTTCGGTATCCATATCAGCGGGAGGATGGACGGAGGACCACCCGATCCTCAGCCGGGCAGCCTCGGTGATCTCCTTCGAGGTGGCCGATACCGGCATCGGTATCCCGTACGAGAAACAGCGAATTATTTTCGAGGCATTTCAGCAGGCCGACGCCGGCACCAGCCGTAAATACGGCGGCACTGGTCTTGGGTTAGCCATCAGCCGTGAACTGGCCAGTTTGCTGGGTGGCGAGATTCGACTGCGCAGCGTACCCGGGAAGGGAAGTGTTTTCACCCTTTACCTGCCGCAAACCTATGTGGGCCCATCTGCCTCCACGGTTGCTACATTAGAAGCCAAGGCATCCCCTTCCGGGACGAACGCCCAACTGCTGGGCGCGAGCGTTCTCGAACTCCCGGGCGAACGGATCGCCGACGACCGGGAAAATCTGCAACCCGGGGATGCGGTTCTCCTCATCATCGAAGACGACCCGCACTACGCGCGGCTCCTGTGCGACCTGTCTCGCGACAGCGGCTTCAAAGTATTGCTGGCCATGCGCGGCGCGGAGGGGCTTGCGCTTGCCCGCGAGTTTCACCCGACAGCCATATCCCTGGATGTCTTTCTTCCCGACATGTTGGGCTGGACAGTGCTGAACCACCTGAAGCAGGATCCGGAGATTCGTCATATTCCAGTGCAAATACTCACCGTGGATGAGGATCGCCGGCACGGGCTGGCACGCGGAGCCTTCGCCTCCGTCATGAAACCGGCCACGGCGGAAGAAATAGACGCGGCATTTATCAGAATCAAACAGTACGCGGCTCTCGAACGCAAGCGGCTCTTGATCGTGGAGGACAACCCTGCCGAGCAGCTCAGCATTCGGGAGTTATTAGGCTATGACGACATCGACGTCACCGTGGTCACCAGCGGCGGCGAGGCACTGGAAGTGTTGGCCGATCATCCCTTCGACTGCGTCGTGCTGGATCTCCGTCTCCCCGATATGTCGGGTTTCCAGGTTCTGGAACGGCTTCGCGAAACTCCAGACCTGGGCGAAGTGCCGGTCGTCGTGTTCACGGGAAAAGAATTGTCTCCCGCTGAGGATGCCCAACTGCGCACCCTGGCGCGCAGCGTAGTAGTCAAAGGCGTCGAATCTCCTGAACGGCTTCTGGACGAAACGGCCTTATTCCTCCATCGAGTGATCGCCAATCTGCCGCCGGAAAAGCAGAACATGCTCGACCGGCTGCATCGTTCCGATGAAGCGCTTATCGGCAAGAAGGTCTTGGTGGTCGATGATGACGTGCGCAACATTTTTGCCCTGAGCAGCGTGCTGGAGCGGCGCGGGATGACAGTCCTGACTGCGGGAACCGGCCGTGAAGCCATTGACATACTCGAGTCCACTCCTGACATGGCGATTGTCTTGATGGACATCATGATGCCCGAAATGGATGGATACGAGACTATGCAGGTGATGCGGCAGAACGGATTGTTCCGGCGGCTGCCGATCATTGCACTCACAGCCAAAGCAATGAAGGGCGATCGCGAAAAATGTCTGGAAGCGGGCGCTTCCGAGTACCTGGCAAAGCCTGTCAACACGGAGCAATTACTATCCGCCTTGCGCATCTGGCTGCATAGATAGCGATCACCAGGCGTAAGCAGTCAGCCTGTGGAGAGTCGACGATGGAACCGAAGGTCAACATCCTGATGGTGGACGATCAGCCGGGAAAGCTGTTGACCTATGAGGCTATCCTGGGCGAGCTTGGCGAAAATCTGATCAAGGCCGCCTCCGGAAGGGAAGCGCTGGACTGCCTGCTGAAGATGGATATTGCCGTCGTCCTGATGGACGTGAGCATGCCTGAGCTGGATGGTTTTCAGCTTGCGGACATGATTCGGCAACACCCACGGTTTCAGAAAATTGCGATTATCTTCATCTCCGCAGTCCACCTGACCGACTTTGACCGCCTCCAGGGCTACCAGCGTGGGGCCATGGACTATATCTCCGTTCCTGTGGTTCCCGAACTATTGCGGGCCAAAGTCAGTGTGTTCGCCGAATTGCATCGAAAGGCCCGGCAGTTGGAACTGCTGAACCGTGAACTGGAAAAGCGAGTTTTTGAAAGAACGGCGGAACTGAGAGAGAGTGAGAAGAAATTGCGGCAGCGCGCGGATCTGCTCGATCTTGCTACAGAAGCCATTATGGTGCGCGACCTGGATGGCGTTCTCCAGTTCTGGAATTCCGGCGCGGAAGCCTTTTATGGTTGGAACCGTGAAGAGGTTCTGGGCAGAAATGTTCACCAACTGCTTCATACGAAGGTTTCCGGTTCTGCTGAAGAGATTGAAGGCGTGATCTTGAAAGGAGGACGGTGGGAAGGGAACCTGGTGCAATGCACGAAGGATGGCCGCGAGGTGGTAGTGGCCAGCCGTCAGGTTCTACAGAGCGATGGCAGCGGAGTGCGGCCCGCCATCCTGGAAATCAACCGGGATATCACAGCCCAATTGCTGGCTGAGGAGGCTCTGCGCAAGGCAGAGAAACTCGCCGCGATGGGCAGGGTCGCGGGAATTATCGCCCATGAAATAAACAATCCCCTGGAGGCGATCCGCAATGCTTTTTACTTGCTGCAACATCACCCGACACTGGATGAGAACGCCAAGGTGTACACCAGGATTGCCGATGAGGAGTTGACGAGAGTCGCGCATATCACACGGCAGACACTCAGTTTCTATCGTGAATCGAAGGAGGCGGTCCCCGTTTCTATAGCGGAGATCCTCGACGATATTCTTTCGCTTCAGTCACGCCTGTTGGAACGCAATGGGATTGCGCTCGAGAGAGCCTACGGTAGCGAAGGCCAGGTGATTGGGTTCCCGGGAGAGTTAAAGCAGGTGTTTCTGAATTTGATCGGGAATGCAATCCAAGCAATGCCGGAAGGCGGGCGGTTACGGATTCGAGTGAGCGAAGCGGTGGAGAAGGATCAGCAGCGAGAGGGAGTTCGCGTGGTGATTTGCGATACGGGTTCGGGGATTCGCCCGGAAGATGCAAAGCAGTTGTTCGAGCCATTCTTTACCACCAAGTCAACCAAGGGCACGGGCTTAGGCCTTTGGATCAGCAAGGGAATCGTGCAGAAGTATCACGGCATTATTCGTTTTCGCAGTCTGCAATTCATCCACGGACACAGCACGGCTTTCTCGGTGTTCATTCCCAGGTCTGCCTCGGCGCAGATGTCCGAATCAATCGTCCTTTCCGGCGCCTCTGTAAGTTAGCGACATCGACATAAGTTCAAGGAGCATGGATGTGCAAAAAAGAGACCATCTTATGCGTAGACGACGAAGAGAATCAGCTGGCCGTCCGAAAGCTCGTGCTTGAAAGCAAAGGCTACGCTGTGCTGACCGCCCCTTCGGGCCAGCAAGCATTGACCTTGCTTGATCAGCATCCGGTCGACCTGGTTTTGTCCGACCATCTGATGCCGGGCCTGACCGGTGCGGAGCTTGCACGCCAGATCAAGGCCATGAAACCCGAGTTACCGGTGATCCTGATTTCCGCAGTAAACGAGATACCGGTGGACGCGGCCAATGCGGATCTCTTTATGAGCAAGCTGGACGGTCCAATCGCTATGTGTGAAAACATTGCCGCAATGCTGGCTCGGGCAAAGGACGGAGCTGGGACCAGTTCTTTAAACGGGTCATCCAGCGGATAGCGCCGAAGTCAGAAGTGTTTCCTGTAAACTCGGGTCGCGACAATGCTGGCCTGGGGTGAATCCGAACCGAAGCTCCTGGTCTCGATCAAAATCTCGAAGGGGTTAAAGGAGTCGTCCGCATTTCTGAATTGCGCGAGCAGCGGCCGCATCACACTGCTGTTGAACAGAGTATCGACTGCCGCCTGGGTTCCGGCCATCGTCAGTCCCTCTACCAGAAGAACCCATCCCGTGTTGTTGAGATTGGGAACCAGTCCGATGAGCGCGTAGGTGCGGTGAGAGGGTCCAGTTGCATCGTTTTCATAAATCGGGAGTTCTCCGCGCTGAGGGTGCCGGTTCACGATGTGCGAGGCGTTGGGATGGGGCTCATAGTAGAACTCGAAATTGAGTGTCTTCTCAAAGAGCTCCGCCCAGGGATTCGAAAAGCTGGAACCCAATAGAATGGCATTCGCATCCTTGAGATCCTGCATGCGAAGATCACGCGCGTAGCGGACGTGGGAATGGCCCGAGTCCGCCTGCGGAAGCCGCGATAACCTCAGCACGGCATTCAGGTCCGTCACATTCGTATAGCGCTGCGCGTCCAGATCCTTCATGTTCTGCGCGTCGATGTGGTAGGGGCTGGTGAGCGATAGATAGTCCCGGGCGATGTATTCGGACAAGGGCACAAGATGGCCCGTCAGATTCTGAATCATCACGATCCCGTCATCGGAGGGCACGATCAAGGTCTCATGGCTACTGTCGAAGAGCTGGGCCCACAACGGATCCGGCTGCACCGGTTGGTGGTGGACAAGATGCCGTACCGCCAACCAGACCAGGCAAGCGAACCCGGCCGCCAGAAGCAGAAAGCCCAGATACCGCTTCCGCATCGGCTCGGACGGGTGTGGCCCAAAACGGCGCTCAGGAACCGGGACAGGCTCCAGTGGCTCATCGTCGTTTTCCTGTTCCGGCGCACGAAGCCATCCGGGAAAATGATCGGAAGTAAAGAGAGGAACATATTTCCCGCGGGGAATACTGACCCTGAGTTCCTCGTCTTTGCCCTCGTCCTGAAAGTATTGCTCCAGCCGTTGGCGGAGTTGACGGGCATAATTGCGTACGATGTTGTCCTCGCCAGCGCTGTAGCCAGGCCGGCGGCTAAACACCCGAACCCCAATCTGGTGTTCGCTGATCTCATTGGTTCTGCCGGTAATTTCGCGTTCACACACATAAAGCAGAAATCGGGAGAGCAAAGCAGACTTGGCGAAACTGCGGCTGGCCACAATACGCTGAGCAAGTTGCCAGCGCGGATCCGCGTTCAAATCTAAGGCCGGTTTCCATGGAGAAGCGACAGCCTCGCCGACGCCCATCACGGACTCGGTGTCATCTGCCTCGAAATGTGGCGTTGAGAGATCGCTGCGACCCATTGCGTTCACACCCGGCAGGGTAGCAGATTCGTGTAAACAAAAGCGAAAACATCGGCAGGAGAAATTGCTCTGACGGAAAAGCGCTTGCGGGGGAGAGGAATGGCCCTCCAACGAGGATAAAGCCGTTCCTTTCCCTCGCCGCTGCAGGGGTGCGGAGAGGACATACCGAATTTTCAAGCCATCTCCATTTTCTTGAAGATTTGCCGGCCAAGCGCGAGGTGGCTGCGATATGCGCAATCGTTACCGGGTCCCAAGGCCCTCTTCAGGCTAATTAGGATGGATCGAGACCCCGCCATTTACGGTCTCGAACTGGAGCGTTGCACCACCCTGGCCTATATTGGTGTCAATGTGGTTGTGAATCTTCCCCTGAATCGTGATTGGAAAGCCCACGGAAATTCCGCCGTTGACAGTTTGCGCCACAAGGTGGGCGGAATAATTCTCCGGCGCCTTCACTGAAATTCCGCCATTGGTGGACTTCGCAACGAGCCCGCTCCCCTTCCACGCAGTTCCATCGAGCTTTACATGCAAACCGCCATTTACGGTGCTGGCGTGGACGTCTCCACCAAGAGCGTCGAGTGTGAGACCGCCGTTGGTTGTATCCGCGTGAATTACGCCATTGAGGTTGGTAAGCTCGATGCCTCCGTTCTGCGTGTGCAGTTGGGCAGCGATACGGCGTGGCACGCGCAACCGATAGTTGACAGACCAGCTACTGCGGGAGAAGCCCCAGGTGTGAGGTCCTTCGGCGTGAATGGTGCCCGTGTTGATGATCTTTATTTCGCGTTCGACCGACTCGGCTTTTTCCCGGCTTTCATCCTGCACAATGACGCGCGCCTCTAAAGCGATGTCCCGGCGTTCTTCGCCGATCACTTCAATGCCGCCATTCTGCCCTGACACTCTCACTTGCCCATCGATGACTGGGAGTGTTGCGCTTCGCAGTTCGCAAATGCGCTCCGGATGGCCAAAGAGCCAACTGTTGTTCGTGCTGCCTTCATCGCCAGTGCATGGGCCAGTTGTGAAGGTTTGCGCCAAAAGGCTGGGTGAGAAGGGCAGGGCTAACAAGCACGCGACGATCCATTTGCGCATCGGTAACTCCCGGTAAGCAAGCTCCCAGGTGGTGTACGCACATCAGAACCCATAGGTTCCCCAAAAGTAAGTGGCTAAATCCGGAAAAACCAGACTGTTCACTTGTGAACAGTCTCCTCCGATTCCGAACAGCAGAACGATCAACGTGGCGGCGGTCGCCAAATGGAGCAGGATATGCGCGGTGTTTGGCACCAGTCCGTTGTGCGGCGGCAGGAAGGAATGGGTTTTGCCGAACATGATTTGATAACGGGCAGCTCGCTCCGGTTCCGGCCGCAAGAGATAAGGAATCCACTAGGCACGGATTTGCCCAACAAGGAGCAGGCCGTAACTGATTACGAGCCAATCGCAAAGCCAGCCGGGATACGGTTTTCTAAAGTGCAACAGGCTGAAGCACAGACCGATGGTCCACGGTACGCTTTGAATGAGCGTCACGGTCACAAGACGGCGTCTCGTATCCTGGCTCTGCACTGCTGCGACATCGTTGAGAGACCCCAGCGGGATCCAATCGTGGATCCAAAGAAAAAGGACCTTGAAACGCTTGCAATGCGAGCAGGACGAGCTCGACTGCGTGATTTGGCGGGAAAAGCTCCTGTATCATTCCTGCTCCTCAGCCCCATGGTTGGTTGCGGTACTCCTGATACGAACAGCCCTAGGGTAATCATTTCGCTCTCCGGTTCATACAAAACCCCTCTCTTTGCCGGCCGATCCCCGGTTCGTCCCGCATTGCAATGCAAGAGCAAGAAGCGGAGTGCTCCTCAATGTGCGGGTCTCTACTCTCTACCTATCGAGCATCAAAAGGGAGTTTATATGACTACTTCGCATAGGAATGAAGAGGGCGGCACGAACATCTTCTTCACCATCGGTCAATGTTCTTTGGGGTCGGTTCTTGTGGCCCGGAGTTCACGTGGTGTCTGTTCCATCCTGATAGGAGAAGAGCCGGCCCGGCTGGAAGACGACCTTCGGCGGCGGTTTCCCAAGGCAAACCTGGTTGCGTGCGTAAACGGTCAGGAAGAGTTAGTCGCGCAGATGGCCGCTCATATCGAGAATCCACGGACCGTAATCGACCTGCCCCTCGACCCGCAGGGGACGGCCTTCCAGAGGCTCGTTTGGGACGCGTTGCAGCGGATCCCGGCGGGATCCACAGCAACCTACACAGAAATCGCCACGCAAGTCGGCAAGCCGCGAGCAGTCCGCGCGGTCGCCCAAGCCTGCGGCGCAAATGCGTTGGCAGTTGCCATTCCGTGCCACCGTGTGATCAGAAATGATGGTTCCCTCTCCGGCTATCGTTGGGGAGTGGAAAGAAAACGTGCGCTTCTCGCAAGGGAGGCGCACGCATGAGACAGTTATTCGAGGACGCAGCCATGGCCACGCTCGATACGCGTTCCAGTTCAGTCGCAACGCCATCGGCAGTCGCACGCGCCGAAGCTCTCGATTGGCAATCGATCCGTAAAGATCTGGACGAACAAGGAAGCGCGATCCTCTCCAACGTACTTTCTGCGAAAGAATGCCGCGCGCTCGCCAGCCTTTATCCCGACGATGGCTTATTTCGTAGCCGGGTTGTGATGGCACGACACGGTTTCGGGCGCGGCGAGTACAAGTATTTCAGCTACCCATTGCCGGATCTGATCCAGGGTTTGCGAACCGCGCTTTATCGTCGGCTTGCGCCTGCCGCCAACCAATGGAACCTTGCGATGGGCATGGACGTTCGCTATCCCGACGCGCACGCCGACTTCGTGCAACGATGCCACGATGCTGGACAACGCCGTCCCACTCCACTCCTTCTGCAGTATGAAACGGGCGACTACAACTGCCTTCACCAGGATCTTTATGGAGAGCACGTTTTTCCCATCCAGGTGGCATTTCTGCTCTCTGAGCCAGGAGCGGATTTCACCGGCGGTGAATTTGTGCTCACCGAACAACGTCCGCGCATGCAATCACGGCCGGAAGTGGTGCCGCTGCGCCAGGGAGATGGAGTCGCTTTCGCCGTGCATCATCGCCCGGTGCAAGGAACGCGTGGCTCCTACCGGGTAAATCTGCGGCACGGTGTGAGCCGCCTGCGCTCAGGACAACGCCACACACTCGGCATCATCTTCCACGATGCCAATTGAGACTCACTCATAGCGCAGGGCAACCACTGGATCGACACCCATTGCCCTGCGTGCAGGGAGGCAACATGTTTGATCAGCGCCTGCCGCCGTGCTTCATCGGCATTCACGCCCAGGCGAAGGTTGTCCTCGATATGCGCCTGCAGATGGCTTTCTATCTCCTGGATGAATTCACGCCTTTGCTGCGCGTTGCAGAACAGGCCGGCAAGTCGTGAGAGTAAGGCCTATGCGTCTCATGTGGCTCCCCTATTGGTTAACAATAGGAACATAGGCGAAGGACCTATAGGGTGTGAATAGGAGCCCTCCGGTCTTATCTTTCTGGCGCCTATTCGTTCTCAACGCTTGCATGGGATCCACCGAGGCCGCGCGGCGGGCGGGCAACACTGCTGCCATCGCGGCGGCCGCCAGAAGCAATGCCAGGCTTCCGCCAATAGCCAACGGATCTACAGAGGATGTTTGATACAAAAGGCTGCGCACTCAGCGCAACGCCAGGAAAGACACCGACAGACCGGCGACAGCGCCTAGAAGTACGGGCCATGCGGCCTGCTGCAGGACGAGCTGCATGAGTGCGGCTTTGCCGGACCCCAATGCAATGCGAATGCCGAACTCCTGCTGACGCAAAGAAACCGAATACACCAGCACCCCGTAGACCCCCAATAGCGCCAGCAGCAATGCTGTCGCGCCGAAACTGGTCAGCACCAATGCCTGAAAGCGCTCCGTAGCTAACGATTCCCCGACTTGTTCATCCATCGACTTCAGCGTAGGAATGGCCACCTGCGGATCGATACCCCAGAGGACCCGGCGCATTTCAGGAATCAGCACTTCGGTCGGCTTGGAGCTGCGCACCAGGAACGACAGTGTCCACGGCGTATAGGCCCAGTACGGCATGTAGACCATGGCGGCCGTGTCCTTGAGGCCGTTGATGCGAGTGTCCGCTACTACCCCAACTACGGTGATGGGATGTGAGTCATCGGGAACGGTGGAATCGATTTTTCGGATTGGATTCTCACCGGGGAAGGCCTCGCGTGCGGTTCGCTCAGAAATCAGCGCAACATAAGGATTGGCGCTGTCGGCAGCGGTAAGATTACGGCCGGCGACAAGCGCAGTCTGCATGGTTGCCAGATAGTTTGGGCTAATCCAACGCACGTTGATCGCTGGCTGCTCAGCCGGGGTCACGGGATGATCCGGCCGGGTCAGGTTGTCAACCCAGGTTTCGCCCGTCAGCGGCTTCCCTACACAGCTCGTTATAAAACAGGCACGTATCTAGCCACATCGTCTCTTTCCTGCAAGCCTTGTTTTCAATCGATTGCGATCATCGTGTTGGCCGGAGTTGGGTAACCCGTTGCTGAGATGGATACGGTCAGCAAATCCGGATACAGGAAGCAGGATGTGTTTTTTCTGAATCGGTAGACCGACTGGTCTACTCTTATGAGTGTGCCGCCGCAAAAGCGCCACTCGAAAAGGAGATCACCATGTCCAACCATGCCAACAAAGGCACTGCCCTCATCACCGGCGCTTCCACGGGAATCGGCGCCGTCTACGCCGACCGGCTCGCGAAGCGCGGCTACGATCTGATTCTTGTCGCTCGCAGCCAGGATAAGCTCGACCAGGTCGCCGGCCAGGTTCGGTCCGCCACCGGCCGCAAAGTGGAGGTCCTTCAAGCCGACCTCACCTTCCCCTTTGATGTGAAGCGCGTGGCCGACCGCCTTGCCACTGATGCTTCGATCACTGCGTTAGTGAACAATGCCGGCGTTGCCGCTGCCAGCAAGCTGCTCGAATCCGACCCGGACTACCTCGAGCAGATGATTCAAATCAACGTGACGACACTGACACGGCTTGCTCTGGCTGCGGCTCCCGGTTTCGTGGCGCGCGCCAACGGCCTCATCATCAACATTGGCTCTGTCGTGGCCCTCGCGCCCGAGTTGCTGAACGGCACCTATAGCGGCACCAAGGCTTATGTGCAGAACTTCAGCACTTCGCTCAGGAACGAACTCGCGGGCACGGGTGTGACGGTGCAGGTGGTGTTGCCGGGCGCGACCGCCACGCCACTTTGGGAGAAGGCGGGTGTGCCTGTCGACAGCCTTCCCGCCGCAATTGTCATGAACGCCGAGGACATGGTGGACGCCTCGCTCGCCGGGCTCGACCAGGGTGAATTTGCTACCATCCCCGCACTACCCAACGCCGCGGATTTCGAGGCGTACGAGAAGGCACGTCTGGCGCTCGCTCCCAACCTCTCGCACAAAGAACCCGCTGCTCGTTACGGCGTCGCTGTGCAGGTGTAAGTCGAGAGCCCGCAAGCTAAGCCCGGTTACGATAGGAGCGTTGGCTTCCGTGCACCTGCGCGGAGGCCAGCGTGTTTTCTTGGAGAAAGTGAGCCTCACCATGCCAATCAAATCAGAGATCGCCGCGAAGACCATTCCCGGCGCCAGGACAGCGTCGCCCACAACACGCGATCACCTTATTGCGGTGGGCCTCGATTTGATGCGCAGGCACGGCTACGGCGCTACCGGCCTACAGCAGATTCTGGCCGCGGCCGAGGTGCCCAAGGGCTCGTTCTATCACCACTTCCGCAGCAAGGAAGAGTTCACGGTCGCGGTCCTCGAGCGCTACATCGCGCTCGAAGGGGAACACTGCGAGCAAGTCCTTGGAAATATGCGACAGGCGCCATTGAGGCGGCTGCGGCGCTATTTCGAGGACCTGATTCGCAACGCCGGTCAGTCGGCGCCTGTTCAAGGATGCCTCATGGGCAGCCTAAGCCTGGAGGTTGCCGGCGCTAGCCCGCTGCTGCAAAGCTGCCTGAGCTCTGGCTTCACGCACTGGCAGGCCGCCGTTACCGCCGTGCTGCTGGAGGCCGCGGAGAAGGGGGACCTGCCAAAGTCCGCCAAACCCGAGACACTCGCTAGTTTCGTGCTAAATAGTTGGGAGGGAGCCCTGCTCCGTTCTCAGGCCGATAAGAGCGATGACCCGCTGTGGGACTTCGTGCACTACGTATTCGAGGAATTGCTGGCGAAGTAAGTCGATCTTTCGCGAATCAAAACGATGAAGGGCCTGATGGTTCTGTCAGGCCCTTTCGCCAAATGACGAACACACTTCAAAATCTACTTTCCAGCCTTCGGTGGAAAGTTCTTGAACATGTTGTTGATGTCGCTATCCACCATTTTGGTATTTTTCCCTGCGTTGGAGGAAAGATTTTCTGTAGCCAACCCTCTCCATAGCAACTTCTTCGAGTTGCCTTCAAACAGATCGATCACCAGGTTGCCAACATTTTGATCGGTAGTGGTCGTGGTCGCCATGCTGGTGCCGAAACCAGGACCCCAGCCGCCACCCCATCCCCAACCACCCCAGCCCCAGCCGCTACCCCAGCCGCCACCCATGTTGTCATACATGGTCTGCACTTCCTGCTGGTCATGGATATTGTCGGTGGCGAACACCGTGACGGAACCGCCGGTGGGCGTCAACTGCCATCCCTTGGCCTGCAGTTGTTTGTCGACCGCCTGCTGAATGCGATCCACCAAAAAAGGATTCGAGGTCTTCACCTTGCCCCACGAGTATGTGTTGTATTGCGAGAAATTCGCCGAGTGATCGTAGTCCGTCCGCGCATTGCCGGCAAATGCGGCCATCGAGCTTCCTATTAGAACGACTGCCACCAGTATTACCTGCACATAACGCTTCATAGAACTTCCTTTTCTTCCACCACGGTGGAGATCGATGTTGGTGGAGTCCATCTGCTTACGCATCTCCTTCAGAAGCTCTCCACGTCTTCATCGACAATAAGGGCGTCGGCCCCCCGAAACTATAGAGGCCGCTACACGCAAACCGTGTGGTACTACACACCGAGGAGCCAGGTCGCCGCAACCGGTCCGGGCATACCCTCCAGGATCGCTGGCTTAAAACATCTGCGTACGACCTGGGCCACAATGCTTTAGCGGAGCTGCCGGAGGAACTGGGAGAGCTGACCGGGTTACGCGACTTTCTGTACCTGCACGAGAACCGCCTGTCTCGTCTTCCAACCTCCGTGGGGCGCCTGAAAGCTCTGCGCTACCTCAACATCAGCACAAACGCCTTCCAGGATTTTCCCAATGCCATTTGCGGCATGGAAGGTCTGATTGAGCTCAGGGTCACGGATAACCGATTAACAAGCCTACCCGATTGTGTGGCAAACCTGGCGCGGTTACGAGAGCTCCATTTACGCAACAATCAGCTAGCTACTCTGCCGGATGCCATCGGAGGACTGTCACAGCTTCGTCACTTGGATCTCCGCGCCAACCCGCTTACGTTTCTGCCTCCGGCGTTAGCCGATTTACCCAAACTTGAAAAGCTGGATCTGCGTTGGATCAGCACACCGCAGTTGCCTCAATGGATCGACGACCTTGAGGCGAGAGGGTGTGCAGTCTACAGGTGATCCAAGCTCATCGGATTTTAAAAATACGCCAAATCGCGCCATCCTGGGCCGCGGCAACAAAAATCATCATAAGATATATGGATTTCTTCTATTTTCCACGGTACTATCACTGTCACAGTAGCAAATCAGAAGGACGACGCACTCTCAATTTGGAGAACCGCGATGATCACCCGAAACCATATCGATCATGCCGAACTTCTGGAGCTCGGCAAATTGCTTTTGTTGCTGGTGAAGCGACAGCAAATCGAGCGAAACCTTTCAGGCGAAGGTAACCAAAAGCTGGCTGAATTCGAAAAATTAGCGAGAGCGTCCTGATTCAAGTTTCAGACTCTTAGTCTTCGCCTACCGTTTAGCCGCACCAATCCGGGCGGTCCCGAAAAATCTCCAGGTTGCCGCTTCCTTTCGTTCTGTTCCACTTGCTCACGACGCCCTGGTCCACTCCTCTTACTGCGGCCTTGCCATCCTTCTAAACCACAGTGGTGCTCGCCACGCGCCTTTGCATTTCTTCAGGTGAAACGTCTTCAACGTGTGTGGCGATCGTCCACCTGTAACCGAACGGATCGATCAAAGTTCCAGAACGATCGCCATAGAACTGATCTTTCACCGGTTGCAATATCTTCGCGCCCATGGCGACGGCTTTTTGGGCGAAAGCGTCGACGTCGCCGACGTAGAGCATCAGGCTGACGGGCGACCCGTTGTGATGTTTAGGGCCATAGAAATCCATCTCCGGGGCTTCATCGGCCAGCATGATCCGGGAATTGCCGATCAGCATTTCAGCGTGGCCGATCCGATCTGCCATCGGCATACGAAAGAGTTCCTGGGCACCGAACGCTTTGGCATAGAAATCCAAAGCTGATTTGGCGTCTTCGACGATGAGGTAGGGCGTGATAGAGCTGTATCCGTCGGGAATTGGCTTGACCATAACGGCTCCTCCTTAATGCATGAAGGTCCAGCGGCCCGAGTATAAACCCCAAGAATGAAACGAATATGGGATCTGGTTGGCATCGACGGAAGCATCCAGGGAGGTAGGCGGAAGTTAGCCAATCTTGCGCGACCCACAAAGTCTTCGCGACTTCCGGAGGCTAGGGGAAGGGAGTCGAGCAAAGGGCACCGGCTTCTGCAGAGCCGAGGAAGCTCCAGGTGCTTGACGGCAGCTGACGTGGGCGCGTTTTGCGACCCTGAAGGCTAAACCCGCCTAAGTTGTTGGTTTGATTGGTGGACCTGACCGGGATCGAACCGGTGACCTCTTCCATGCCATGGAAGCGCGCTCCCAGCTGCGCCACAGGCCCACAAAGACGACGACATCCTTTATTCTGGCGGAGCATGCCTAATCCGTCAAACGCTCCGCACGTGGCAACCGCCCCGGCACCGTTGTCATCGGGAGAAAGAATGACTTCGTCCCCCCGGTCAACCAAACTCGCAGTCTTAACCTTGCTTGTCGTGAGCGGTGCTTGTATGGGCTCCGAAGCTGTCCGCGGCCAAGCCGCGGCCGCACCTCCGCCTCCTACCGTGTTTCCGATCGCAAGTCTGCGTCCTGCGTTGGCGAATGTGCAGAACACCATCGCCAATCTCAGCGTCAGCCATTGGAAGGCCCCGGCTGAGACGCGTACCGCGGTTCAACAGGATATAGCCTCCATGCAACGTGACCTCAATGCCACTCTGCCGGGACTTGTGGCGCAGGCCGAGGCAAATCCGACGGCGCTTTCGCCGGCTTTTGCTGTTTTTCGGAATCTGGATGCCCTCTACGATGTTCTGCTTCGAGTTACGGAAACTGCGGCACTCGCGGGTTCCGGGTCCGATGCCGGCAGTCTGGAAGATGCGAGAGCTGGGCTCGAGGACGGCCGGGGAAAGCTCGGCAGCTGGCTGCTGCAGTCGATAAGCGCCCAGGACGCCCAAGTCGTCCACTTGCAGACCGCACTGGCTGCCCGGCCCACCGCCGCGCCCGCCGCCGCGCCCAACAAGGTTGTGGTCGACGACGGCCCTGAAACTCCTAAGCCGCGCAAGAAAAAACCGGCTCCCGCCCCGGCACCTCAGTAATCTCCCCCGCGGGACTCTTTTGTCCTTCCCGCGGTGTCTAAAGTAAAGAGAACGGCAATAAATACGCGGCGGGGTGGCTCCTGCCGCCGCGCGGTCGTCAGACCGCGCATTGCCGGAGACGGAAGTAGACGCTTCCTGTTATGTTATGGAGAACTTTTGCATGCAGGCAGGCATAGCTTTGGGAAATATCGCCACCGTCCTCAGCGTACCGTCGGAAGAAGCTGGAATTGTCTCTGAACTGAAGGCAGGTTCCGAGGAGGCGTTCAATTGGCTGATCGCCAAGTATCACCAACCCATCTATAGCCTCATTGCCCGCACCATTCCCGACCCGACGGACGCCGCCGACCTTACCCAGGACGTCTTCATCAAGGTTTACCGTGGGATCGGTGGATTCAACGGCGACTCCAGCCTGCGCACCTGGATCTATCGCATTGCCCTGCGGGAGGCCAGCAACCAACGCCGCTGGTGGGGGCGCCATAAGCGTCAGGAAGTCACGATCGAGACCGAGTTTGGAGAGACCACGGATGGTCAGCCTCTATATCTTAAAGACACGCTCGTCGATGGTCATGAATCTCCCTTTGACCGGGCTGCCCAGGAAGAGGTACGTGCCAGGGTGGAGGAGGAGTTGCGCCAGGTTCCCGAGCCGTTCCACGCCGTCGTGGTGTTGCGCGATATCGAGGGATTCTCCTATGAAGAGGTAGCGGAGATCCTGGGCGTGAATCTCGGCACGGTCAAGTCGCGTCTAATGCGTGGCCGTGCCTTTTTGAAAGCTCGGCTGGCGGGTTTCGCGGAAGCGGCCGCAAAACGCCCAAGTTCTGGGTTTCATCCGGTGGAAACGCTCGCGATGAGCGTGAAGGGGGCCAAGTGAGTCAATGCGCGCATCTCCGCGATCAGTTCTCGGCATACCTGGATGGGGCCGTGTCGGGTGCAGTCATGCACGAGATTGCTACTCATCTGGAGATCTGCCCCGGCTGTTCGCATGAGTTTGCTCAATGGCGGAATGCGCAAGCGCTCGTCAGTTCGATCGGGCCTGCGAAAGCTCCGGACGACCTGAGTCTTCGCCTTCGCGTAGCCATATCGCAACAGTTGGCCAACACCACCCACGAGAAGATCGCCCGCGGAAAGGTGCGGTGGCAGAATAGCTTCCTTCCCTTGGTGTGGCAGATTTCTGCCGGCTTTGCCAGCACAGTTGCCTTGTTAGGCGGGGTAGCCCTGCTGGTAGGAATGTTTGCCTCCCCGGAGCCCCTGCTGGCCCGTGACGAACCCCTCGGGATGGCATCCAGCCCCCGTTTCCTGTACACCTCGTTGGCGCCTGGGGAAGGCGTTGCGGATAACAACAACCCGGTCGTTGTTCAGGCGTTCGTGAACGGAGAAGGCCGGGTTTACGACTACAAGATAGTATCCGGCAGCGCGGACACCAAAACCCGTTCCCTGTTGGAAGATACCCTTCTCTTTAGCGTTTTCGCCCCGGCGCAAGTGTTCGGGCAGCCAGTTCGGGGCACCGTGCTCCTCTCCTTCTCCGGCGTTTCCGTGCGCGGCTAGGCCGCCCACCCACGACTCAGTCCCGAAGGCATGATTGACCTTATTGAACCAAACCCAGGACCTCAGTCCTGGGTTTGGATTTTGAGGACAGCCCAGTCCCGCCAGGGACGGCTGAAAATAAGCCTCGACCCGATCCTGGACAACCTTCAGCCGTCCCTGCGGGACTGAGGTTGGATGGGTGCTCTTTGGGCCCTGCGGTACCTCCGTTCCGATCGTTGCATGCCGAGGTGCTCCGACGGTGCACCTTGCCTACCCGTTTGACCCCCCATCGTGCCAATGCATAGACTTGGGTAGGTTCAATCGCCGCAATCTATGCAGGGTCAAGGCAAACCGTACGGTACTTCATCCCGGCTTTTTACCGCGTTCCAGATAACGGTCTTCTCCGGCATCCTCGCCTTGATCAACCTGGCCGGTGTGCCCATGGCGCGAGCCCAGGCGTCTTCTGATTCACAGGCTCCGGCTGGCCCAGCTGCAGCGCCCAAGTCGCCCGCCCTGGTAGATACGACAGGTCCCGAAATCAGCTTACAGAACAGCGAGGCGCTGTTTGATTTTGCTGCGGCGCTCAATGCTTGCGGCTATGACCAGGGGCTTGCGGCTGCGGATCCTGTCCGCCAGGAGGTGCGGGACCGGATCAACCAGGTGCTTCAGGGTTCAGCCGATGCGCGCGATGCTCATGAACAGCTTTGTACGTTCATCAGTCAACATCGCCTTTCGGACACTGGATCCGATCTGGCGCAATATATTTCGCTTGCCCTCTACGTCACGCCACCGCCAGACCTGACTCCCAGCGCCGAAGGTGCAGACATGCCGCCGGATGCGAGCGGCGTCGAAAACGTATTGCCACTCTTGCGCCGGTTTAGTCAGCTGGTCGATCTGCACCTTATCTGGGTGCAGGTTCGCCCCCAATATGACAAGCAGTTGGCCCAGCTCCACGACTCGCTCACCAAGATGATTGACGATACGGGCATCTACCTTAAGACCCCACTCGGCAGCGCGAGCGGGCGGCGCTTTTTGGTGGTGATTGAGCCGTTGCTGGACCCCGGGCAAACGAACGCCCGGGTTTACGGAGCAGATTATGTTGTGGTTGCTTCGCCGGTGAATGGAACCATTCACATGCGCGAAGTTCGCCACGCCTACCTTCATTACCAGATCGAGCCGCTGATCTACGCCCGGGCTACGGTTCTGGACAGGCTCCTGCCGTTTCTCAAGACGGTGAAGGACGCGCCCCTCGAATACACCTACAAGAGCGACATTGTCGCCCTGGTGGTTGAATGCATGATTCGCGCCGTCGAAGCCCGGACCATGGATACCGGCGTTACCATTTACAAGATCGCCGCCGATACCCGCCGCAGTGACCTGGAAGCAGCCACGCATGAGCACAATGCCTCGGTCGAGGCGGCCGAAGCTGTCCGTCGCCGGGCCGTACAGCAATCCATGGCAGACGGCTACGTGCTGACGGAATACTTCTACGAAGCCTTCGCTGCTTTTGAGAGACAGCCGCAGAGCTTTAAAGAGAGCATCGGCGAGATGGTCTATGGCATGGATGTGAGCCAGCAGCTGAGCCGGGTCAAGCACATCACCTTTAATCAGCAGGCCTCCACAGACGTAATCCATCGCTCGCCGCGAGAGCTGCGAGGCCTTGATCTCGCAGAGATGAAATTGATCAAGGGAGATACGGATGGCGCCGCCGCCCTGGCGCAGCAGTCAGTCGCCGACAAGTCCGGCGACGCGGCGCGAGCAAACTTTATCCTGGCCCGGGTAGCCATCATGCATCGCGATGTACCGGCGGCTCAGCACGAGTTTGAAGAAACAATCCGCCTCTCGAAAGATCCCCGTACGCTGGCTTGGTCCCACATCTATTTGGGACGGATTCACGACATTCAGGACGAGCGCGACCAGGCAGTGAACGAGTATCGCGCCGCACTTACCGTCCGCGACGGCCAGGCAGATACCAGGCTGGCCGCGGAGAAGGGTCTGAAACAACCATATGCAATACCCCGGCAGGTGCACACCGAGCCGTCTAACGATGATGATTCGGCTCCAAACACCCAACCCCATTGACGCGTTCTGCCCCAATCGTGTTATCGGCCTGCGCTGTCTCATGCGAATGCAATAGAGTAGGAGACAGGCAACAGGTTCATGTCACAGGCGGCTCTCAACACGCTTCAGGCAGCATTGGGTCACACCTTCCGCGAGCAACAACTGCTGGTGAAGGCGCTGACCCATAGTTCGCTTGCATACGAACAAACCCTCGAAGGCCGCCAGGCGGAGGGCAGCAACGCTTTGCGCGAAGAGGACAACGAACAACTCGAATTTCTGGGTGATGCCGTCCTGGGCCTGGTGGTCGCGGAAATCCTCTTCCGGCGGTTTCCTGATCTCCATGAAGGGGAGTGGACACGCCTCCGCGCCAGCATGGTGAGCCGCCGCCACCTGGCGCAGGTGGCGGCGGTGCTCGATCTGGGAAGTTATCTGCGGCTGGGGCGCGGAGAGGAAAGAGGTGGAGGACGAAAGAAGTCCACCCTGCTCGCGAACTGTGTCGAGGCCATCATCGCCGCGCTCTATCTCGACGGTGGCTTGGCTGCAGTAGAAGCCTTCGTAAATCAGCACGTGGTTGCCCCCTACGTAAATGACTTACGCCAGGCGCTCGATCACGGCGTCTCACTGGGGGATCACAAAACGGCATTGCAAGAGCTGCTGCAGGCAAAGAAGACTGGGCCGCCGGATTATGTGTTGAAAGCGGAGAGCGGTCCCGATCACCGCAAGCGCTTCCTGGTAGAGGTAAGAGTGGCAGAGGGAAGCGGTCCCCGGGCAATCGCTCGCGGGGTAGGAACCACCAAGAAACGCGCTGAGCAGGAGGCCGCCCGCAGAGCGTTTGAAAAGCTCCGGAAGCAGGGTGCGGCAGCAGAACCCGTAGTGGAAGGTAACGGTTCTTGACCCGGCAACCATCAGCAGAGTTCTTTCGCGTCTCGACGGAGGAACCAGTAGCCACCGCTGCCGCAGCGCCTTCGGTCGCGCGACCGTTAGCCTACGACAGTCACGCCCACCTGGTATTTCCTAATCTGCTGGATACCTTCCGCTCACTCATGTCGATCATCGTCATCGCCATTTTCGTGCTGACGTTCATCGTGCAGCCTTTTCGTATCCCGTCCGAGTCGATGGAGCGCACCCTGTTGGTTGGCGACTTCCTGTTGGTTAACAAACTCGTCTATGGCAAACCTGGCGTCTGGCGCTGGCTGTTGCCCTATCAGCAGGTGCACCGTGGCGACGTGATCGTGTTCCATTTCCCTCTGGACCCATCGGATCACGTGGTCAAGCGGGTGGTGGGCGTGCCTGGCGACAGGATCCATCTCCAGAACGGCGTGGTGTATGTGAACGGGCAGAAGCAGAATGAACCATTCGCCGTTTTTGAAGGCGCGTATCAGGATAACTTTCGCGATCAGTTTCCCGCCAAACTCTACACCGACCCGGGCGTGGACACCAACTGGTGGATCCAAATGCGCCACGACGTCCAGAATGGCGAGCTGATCGTACCCGCGGGCAAGTATTTCGTGCTCGGCGACAATCGAAACCACAGCCGCGACAGCCGCTACTGGGGCTTTGTCCCCAGCGCCAATGTAGTGGGGCTGCCTTTTTTCATTTACTTCTCCCTGCATGAGCCCTCAGCCACCGAAGCCAGCGCGCTCCCGGATGATAGACTCGGACACGGGAAGAGCCCACTTGACACCGTGATGGATTTCGCACGATGGAGCCGGATGTTCAAGGTCATTCACTGAGCGAAGCTCGAGAGCAGGACATTTGGCCATAAGTATGGAAGCCACGGAAACTGAGATCAAAACTGAACAGGCGAGGGAAGAGACGCCGCTGGAAGCATTCGCTTCCATTTGCACGGTGCTGGTCATCGGGCTCTTTGCACTCACCTTCGTTTTTCAGAACTTTGAAATTCCCTCGTCCTCCATGGAAAAGACCCTGCTGGTCGGCGATCATGTGCTGGTGGATCGGATCACGCTGGCGCCTCGTACCGCATGGGCTCCCTTTGTCTACTATCGCGATGTCCGCCGCGGCGACATCATCGTGTTTTTCAAGCCGGGTGAGCCCGACCTGTACCTGGTAAAGCGGGTGATCGGCATTCCCGGCGACCGGATCCACTTGCGCAACGGTGTGGTCTTTCTCAACGGACAGCCGCAGCACGAGCCCCAGGCCGGCATGCCCGACTACGGCAACTACTTCCCCTACCGGGATGATTTTCCCGCAGTCCCGCCGTCCCAGGGCGGCGGGGACGTAACCCCAACCTGGGCCGCCGATCTTCCTAACTACATTCAGGGAGAAGATCTCGTGGTTCCGCCAGGCCGTTACTTTGCCATGGGCGATAACCGCACCGTGAGCCTGGATGGACGCTACTGGGGCTTTGTTCCGCGGGTCAATATCGTCGGCCGTCCCTTGTTTGTCTACTGGTCATTTATCGAGCCCGACAACCAGTATGAAAAAGAAGGCCTGGGCGACAAGCTCTCGTTTTATACCCACGTAGTCCTGCACTTCTTCGACCAGACCCGCTGGCGCCGAACGTTGCACCTGGTTCGCTAGTATGGGTGGCGAAGAGAAACGTCCTTCGCCGCGGCGCTGGATTGTCCTGGCAGCCATCTTGCTCGCGTTAGTCGCCTTTGTGCTGCCGCCGCTGATCAATATCAGCCGCTACCAGCACAGAATTGCGAACGCCATTGGCCGTAGCATCGGCCGGCCGGTACATATTTCTTCCGTCAAGCTGCGCTTGTTGCCTCTGCCCGGCTTTGAGTTGTCAGACTTTTCCGTCAAAGAAGATCCTCATTTCGGCTCCGAGCCCGTGCTTCATTCGGGCAGCGTCGTGGCCTACCTGCGACTTTTGTCGCTTTGGCGGGGGCGGCTGGAAGTCTCTCGGATGGATTTCGACGATGCTAGTTTGAACCTCGTCCGCGACTCCGATGGCAAGTGGAACCTGGGTTGGATTCTGGTCCAGGCAGCCCATATTCCAAATGCTCCCACCGGCCAGCGCTATGCCGGCAGCGCTCCACGTTTTCCTTACATTGAGGCGGAAAATGCCCGTATCAATTTCAAACAGGGAAACGAGAAGAAGCCGCTTTCCTTCCTGAATTCCGACCTCTCCATCTCTCTGGCTCCTGGCGACGACTGGGAGGTGCATTTTCGCGCCCAGCCCGTCCGCACCGATCTCGACCTTGACCTGGCTGACACGGGCATACTGCGGATAGACGGTACGCTGCATCGGGCGGCCTTGCTGGGCCAAATGCCGTTGAAGCTCAAGGTGGAGTGGAGCGGAGTTCCCCTCGGACAGCTGAGCCGGCTCACCATGGGCCGGGATATCGGCTGGCGTGGCGGTCTTGAAGTCCAGGCACAGGTGGCCGGGACCGCCGAATTGGCGCAGATCAATGCCGGCCTCAAAGTTGCCGGCCTGCATCGCTCGGAATTTTCTCCCGCCAGGCCGATGGATGTCGCGACCTCTTGCCAGGCGTCGTTCCGAAAGGAGTCGCGATCGCTGGACGACATCTCCTGTGCCTCCCCGGTTGGGGACGGGGCTCTTCTGCTCACCGGCTCCATACAAGACGGGCGCACCGTGCCCGAGGCCAACCTCGCGCTGGCAATTCATCGTGTTCCAGCTTCCGCGGTCTTGGCTGGACTGCAGCAGGTGCGCAGCAGCCTGGGCGCGGGGGTGCAGGCTACCGGTACGCTCAATGGTGATTTCCATTACACGTCGCAGAACGGCCGGCCGCCTTTGATTTCCGGTGAGATGGCGCTGGCTTCGCTGAGCCTCACCCCTCCTGATGCGAGCAGGCCGTTCCTGCTGGCCCCGGTCCGTCTAAAATGCGATAGCTCGGAGGCGGGGAACGTGGGTTCTCCCGCGCTGCTATTGCAACCGGTCAAGCTGACGATGGGGGCTCCGGCTCCGGTAACGGTGGACGGCCGGTTTACTTCCGCGGGATTCGATCTCCACCTGAGCGGCACCACTAGCCTGGCGCGGATGCAGGCATTCAACCGGTCTTTCGGATTGCTCGGTGTGCACAGCACCCGGCCCCCTTCGCTGGGCGCGGCTTCCGTTGCCCTCGGCGGCACGGGTACAGCGGCCTTGGATCTTAACCTGCGGGGTAAGTGGCTGTTGCCGGTGCCGGACTCCGATAATCCGATCGCGACCTCGACCGCCGAGGGCAGCATGGTGATCCGCAATGCCGAACTCACCACCTCTTATTTGTCTCAACCGCTCCGGATCGTTTCGGCCCAGGGGATCCTCAGTCCTACCCAGATTGCATGGACCAATGCCACGATCAGCTACGGCAAGCTCGAGGCCCAGGGGACGCTGGAGTATCCGACTGTGTGTCCTGGAAGCGCGCCATGCGCCGGCCGCTTCTCGCTGACCACACCTGCTCTTGACCTGGGCGCGTTGCAGTCTACGTTGCTGGGCACCAGTGAAGGCGGCGAGCTGTTGCGCCAAATACTGGACCGCATCGACCGCCACCCCGTGAAGTGGCCGGATCTCTCGGGCACTGTGCAGGTCGGCGAACTCTCCACCGGCAAGCTGGTGGTGCGGGACGCGACTGGAGCCATAGACATCAGCGGAAACCTGATCAAAATACGGTCGTTGAATGGCCACCTGGCGAGTGGAGCGATCCATCTTGCCGGCGAAATGGACGCCTCTGGTGATCAGCCTGAGTATCGGCTCGAGGCGCAGGTGACCAACGCTACGCCCAGCGCGCTCGCCGGCATATTCGGGGAACGTTGGGGAAGCGGCACGGCAAATTTTTCGACCGAGCTTACGATGTCTGGCTTCGATGCGCAGGATCTGGCTCGGTCGGCCACCGGCGCCTTGCACTGGAACTGGACCAAGGGAGGCTTGGCCGCGGAAACCCCGCTCCCGGTTGCCGCCCAGTCCTTCGCACACTTCGATCAGTGGAGCGCCGACGCCGCCATCGCCGATAGCACCATCACCATCACACACAGCCTGCTGGCTCGCGGCAAGGAGGCGATTCCACTTTCGGGCACTATCTCCTTCGACCGCGAAATCGATCTGAAGGGAGGGTCAGCAGCCGACGCCATCGCGATTACGGGCACACTCGAACACCCTGAAGTGAAGTCGGTTCCAGAGGAAGTCGCGAACTGAGAAGACCGCAGAACTCTCACTACGCTTAGATTTCTAGAGAAACATTTCAACGGACCTTTCGTGAAAATGTTTCTCTGGAGAGCGACGTGGAACGAAGATCTGCGGTTCTCCCATCAACCAGCTATTCCGGAGCCGGCTTCATCAAAACCGTCTGCTTATGAACGCTGGCCTCGACTTCGGGAACCGTGCCATCGTTCACCGCCACCTCGTCCGGCTGGCCCTGGACCACAAAGCGATGGCTTATTTTTGATTTAGCTGGAATCCGCAGCATCTCCGTGACCGTCGTCTTGCCGGCAGAAACAGACACCGGAACCTGCGCCTCGGCGGTCCCGCTATTAGCTACATCCACGGCTACGATATAAGAGCCTGCGACGCTGGCCTTGTTGGGATAGACTCCCGCAATCGACAGGTCAGGAAGACCGCGGTCATGGTATACCCAGTTGTCGAAAAACCACTTCAAGTCTTTGCCGCTGGCCTGCTCAAGCACTTGCTCCAAGCCGGTGCCTGCCGTGTCTGACCCTGCCTGATAGGCGCGCAACGCGCGCCCCAGTGCCTCGTCCCCAGCCAAATCTCGCAACATCCAAAGAACGTACGTCGCCTTGGTGCGGTAGTAAACCGGATCCCTCGCAACCACTAAAGCCTGGCGATCCATTTCCGTGGACGCAGCATCTCCTGGTTCCGCAAGCGAAAGCGCTCCCCGCGTGTTGTCTAACTGCTGAATGGCAATATCCCGGCCGCGGTTCTGCTCCAGCCACAGCGACCCCATGAACGAGGGCACGCCTTCCTGCAGCCAGGCATAGGAGGACCGGAAATAGAGGTGTGTCAGTGAATGGATCAGAACGTCGGTCAATTTCCCTGACTCGGTGGCCTGTACATTGGCAAAGAGCACATCGCCATCCTCGAACGGAGCGTCCTCCGGCTCCGGCAGATCGATAATGTTCAAGACTCCCCGAGGTTCGCTGCCCAGCCAACGATTGATCAAGGGGGTTACCGTGGAAGCCGCCGATATATAAGCCTGAGCATTGGCCACGTCCTCGGTGCGGGCGAAAACCTTCACTCCGTTGCCTTCCCGCGCAGTACGCGCGAGCAAAAACAAACTAGGTGAAGCCAATCCCAACTTCGCAGGTGGAAGCGTGCAAGTGACGATACCGGGTACGCCGGCGGCTGCGGGAAGGGAAGTGGGAGTCACCGCCAACGTCTGGCCATCCAATATCGCCAGGTTGGGCGCTTCCCCGAAAAACTCCTCGGTCACGCGCATAGTAACGGTGGCCTGACTTTGCCTTTGCCGTTCGGCTGCTGCTTCGGTGAAAAACTTCGCGCCGTCTCCCAGCGCCACCGGCACCGAGGCCACTGGATACCAGGCAACGTTGCCGAACCCTCTCAAGCCTACAAATTCATCGGACACCCGGTCCCAATCGGAAGACTCCGCGATGTCCGACGGGGTACCAATCTGCTCCAACCGTGCTGCGGAGAGTGCAGCAGTCCCCTCATAGGTAAGGTCGAGGGATAAGCTCTGTTGCGGGCCCAAAGGCTGAGGCAGCGGAATGACTGCCTCCCGGACCGCGCCAGTGTGGTCGATGTCGCTATTGACCAGTTGCTGTGAGAAAGCCGCTGGACTCGCGCCTACGCGCACGCCTGTCCAGCGCAAGGAGGAAGAGACTTGCAGGGCGAGCCGGTCCAGAGGGCTGCTCGAGTCATTGCGCAGCACGATGCGCGCCCGAACAGCCATCGCGTGCTCCCTGGGCTGCAAGTGGACGTCCAGGTTGTAGCTGAGGAAGGTGATCGCCTTTCTTTCCGCATCGTTGGCGTGGGCTTCCCCTGTTGGAGCGGCCGGCTTTGCCGGGGTGGGATTGTCTTCCACCGAGCGCGAGAAAATCACTGTGCCGGGATGCTCCGCTGGTACTTCGGCCGCCGGGGGCCCCTGCTGCGCACCAGCGCACGTAGCCAATCCGGCGGCGATTGCTGCAAACCACAAATACTTCATGAACCCAAACCCTTCTGCTTCCTGTCCCGCGCCGGTGATGTTACGGAGTGATTCACGTTGCGGCGCTGGCGGGCCGCCTCATAGAGCACCGCGGCGCCGGCGGCGCTCACGTTCAGCGAGGCCACACGCCCCGCCATGGGTATGCGCAACAGGTGGTCGCAGGTCCGCCGGACCAGGTCGTGCAACCCTGCGCCCTCCCGCCCCAGCACCACCACGCAGCCCACCGAAAAATCGAACTGGTCATAGTTCATGGTGCCGCGCTCGTCCAAGCCGATGATCCACAAGTTTTGCTGCTTCAGCTCTTCCAGGGTGCGCACCAGGTTGACCACCCGTGCGATTTTCACGTGCTCGGCAGCGCCTGCCGAGGCTTTGACCGCCACCGGGCTAAGCGGTGCCGACCGGCGTTCCGTGACCACCACCCCGTCTACGCCGGCCCCCTCAGCGGTGCGCAGCAGCGCGCCCAGGTTCTGCGGATCTTCTACCCCATCCAGGGCCAGCAGCAATCGATTCGGTTTGGTCCCCTGCAGCAGGTCGTCCACGTCGAGGAACTGGCGTGCCCGGACAATGGCGACGACGCCCTGGTGCGCCTCCGTCCTGGCTAGCTTAGTCAACTGGTCACGGGTATCCAGGCGCATCTTCACTCCGGCTTCCCGGCAGGCCTGGATCAACTTCTCGAGGCGCACGTCCTGGCGCTCGCGGGCGAAGCAAATGTGATCAAATTTCCGCGTCCCGGAGCGCAACGCCTCCTCGACTGGGTGCAGGCCGAACAAAATCTCCATACTGCCAAGTTTAGACGCAGCTGCATCCCATTGGCTGGACGGACCCGGTTCCTATATCCTTGTAGGCACGTTAGCCGTCCCGGAGGAACCTTATGCTTGCCAACAAGCTCAAAAAAGTCGTCACCCGGGGCGTCTTTGGAGATTCTGTTCACGTCTCTCAGGAAGACATGCCTGCAGCTGCGCTCAGCGCCGTGGACCAATCCTGCAACGAGAACACTCTCGTTGCCCAGGGACTTAAGCGCCACGATCCGGAACTGCTCGATCAGCTGATCGTCCAGTATCAGCACCGCCTGCTTCGCTACCTGTTGTACCTCACTGGCAACCGGGAGACGGCGGAAGATATTTTTCAGGAAACCTGGATGCGCGTCCTGAAGCGTGGCGATCAATTCAACGGTAAGTCTCGTTTCGATACGTGGCTGTTCACGATCGCCCGCAACCTGGTGATTGACGTGCGCCGCAAACGCACCATGAGCAGCCTGGAAGCGATGCGCGAAGCCGGCGAAGACGGGCGCTCGTTTGATGTGGCTGCCGACGGGCCTTCTCCGTTCGAGCTGTATCAGACCAACGAGAACGGACAGCGAGTGGCCGAAGCCCTGCTGACCCTGGAACCACTGCATCGCGAAGTGCTGGTCCTGCGCTTCCATGAAGAGCTGTCGCTCGAAGAGATTTCACAAGTTACGCACTCTCCACTGTCGACCGTGAAGTCGCGCCTGTATCGTGGGCTCTCGGCGCTGAAACCTCGCATCTGCGCCGCCGAGGCTGTTGTTACTGCGGAGGGACAAACGCGATGAACATGTCGCAACAGGAAGTCCCAGAGAAGATCCCTGGGTTGATGCGCTCCGCTTCCTTGATGGATGGCGACCGCAATCGGCAGCTAACGCAAAAGACGCGCCGTGCCGTCCGCGACGCCGTGATCTCCACCCAGGAAAAGCGCTCGCGCCACCGCCGGAGTCTGGGGCTTGCCATTCTGAGTTTCGTCTTCATGCTGGTGTTACTTGGTCCGGCCGTTTGGAACGGATTCGAAGAGCTCCTGGGCGAAGAGCCACTGTTCGACGTGCCCACCCAGATTACCTTCCTGATTGGCATGCTTTTTCTTGCTATGCTGGCGGCACTGATCGCTGTATGGAAGGGACAACATAACGTGCAGCACGATAGGCGCGGCTTTGAGACCTTTCCTCCGATTGAGAAATGACCAACCAGATACACGACGCTGAAGCAGCCTCTACCATTACTGAGGAGGTCCGGTTAATCCCGCGGTGGTCGATTGCGGTAGCTTCTCTGGCTTTTGTCTTCATGCAGTATCTGTACTGGGTAATCCTGCCTGCTTACCGGCAGTCCTTACACGTTCGTCCCATCGCCGCCCCAATCGGCGTCCGCTTCTACTTTGCCCTCTCCTGGAGCACCTTGGCTGCCCTGTATGTGTTGATGGTTGGGTACGTGAGCCGCGATGCCCCCCGCCGCAGCATGAGCACCCGGCTGTGGGTGGTGATCTGCCTGGCTTTGCCCGGCGGCATCGGCTCGGTGCTTTATTTCCTGCTGCGCCAGCCTGTGGTTGCGCGTTGCCCCTCTTGTGGCACCAGCATTCACACCGAGTTCCATTTTTGTCCTCAGTGCGCCTACCAGGTTTCCGCGGCCTGTGGCAATTGCTACCGCGGCGTGCGCATTACAGACGTCTATTGCGTGTATTGCGGCCATAGCCTGGCCTCGGATGACATGCCCTCCCGCCTGCGTGCCTTCCAATCCTGATCTCGCTCGCATTGACCGGGCTTTCTCCGGCTCCCTATACTCATAATCGGTACGAAGAACCCCGATAACATGCCAATCACTGCGCTGATCGTCGACGATGAACGGCTTGCGCGCGAGGAGCTCAAGTACCTGCTGGACTCCGCGGGAGGAGTTGAGGTGATCGCCCAGGGCCAGAACGGCATCGAAGCGGTTCACCTGATTCGCACTCACCATCCGGACGTGGTGTTTCTGGACGTGCAGATGCCAGGGCTGGACGGCTTTGCCGTGCTCAAGAAGCTGCTCGAGCGGGATGATGCCGATCGCATGCCCCAGATCATTTTTGCCACGGCGTTTGATCAATACGCAGTGCGCGCTTTCGATGTCAACGCCATCGACTACCTGCTCAAGCCGTTTGACCGCGCCCGCGTATTGCAAGCCCTCGAACGCGCTCGCCAGCGCCTGCAGGAGGCGCATCAACTCGAACAAGAGCCATCGCCGGAGAACGGCGCTTCGGCTGAAGTTACCTCGTCGGATGCGCGCCTGGATGCGCTGCTCCGCCTCATTGAGCAGCAACAGGGCGGTGGACTGCCTGCGCGCAGCGGGAAGATTATTCTCCAGGCTCATAGCCGGCTCTTCCTGGTGGATCAAAAGGATATCTGTTTCGCTGCCATTGAAGAGGGCATCATTTCCGTGGTGACACCCACCCTGGAAGGGCATTCCAAGTGCCGGACCATCGAAGAGCTTCTGGAACTGCTCGATCCCGCCGTTTTCTGGAGAGCCCATCGTTCGTTCGTGGTGAACATCAACCACATCAAAGAAGTGGTGCCCTGGTTCAAAAGCAGCTACCAACTGCGCATGGATGACCGCAAGCAGACCGAAATCCCCGTCAGCCGCGCCCAGACCCGCCGCCTCCGCGAACTCTTCAAGCTGTGATTTCCAAGCCCAGCCCCGCAGGGACGGCTGAACATACAAACCTGTCCAAACTAGATTGAAAAATGTCGCGGTCCAGCAACCACTCTTTACGAACCATTGCCCTCTCCTTTTTGTCATCCCGAGCGTACCCGGATTTCCTACCTCGCCGCACTCCTAATGAACAACCTCGTTCATTCCATCCTTGACTTGCCGACAGGCAAGTCAACCACTCGGGATGACAAAAGGAGAAGGTCGTTGCAAGGAAAGGGCGATTGCTGGACGAAACAGCGATCGCTGAGCCGAGACATTTTCAATCTTATTTGGACAGATCTGATCGAACTTCAGGTCAGCCGTCCCAGCCGGACGAAAAACCTAAAGTCCGTTGTTTACCACCAAGAATCGAACCTTTTTAGTTCGCATCCCACCTCTGTGCTTACAAAAGCAAACCGCCGTCCACACTCCACCCGAAGTGAGAAACCCAAATGGCAAAAAACGTAGCGGAAGTATTCATCGAGACCCTAGTGAAGGCAGGCGTAAAAAGGGTCTACGGAGTCTCGGGCGATTCTCTGAATGGCCTGACGGACACCATCCGCAAAAACAAAAAGATCGATTGGCTCCATGTGAGGCACGAAGAGGCTGCCGCTTTTGCCGCAGGCGCCGAAGCTCACCTTACCGGCGAGATCGCCGTCTGCGCCGGCAGTTGCGGCCCGGGCAATCTTCACCTGATCAATGGTTTATTCGAATGCCAACGCAGCCGGGTCCCGGTCTTGGCCATTGCGGCGCAAATCCCCAGCCAGGAGTTGGGGAGCGGCTACTTTCAGGAAACACATCCGGAAAACTTGTTTAAGGACTGCAGCCACTATTGCGAATTGGTTTCTCAGCCGGACCAGATGCCGAGAGTCCTCGGAATTGCCATGCGTACCGCGATCGCCAGGCGCGGTGTTGCGGTGATCGTTATCCCCGGGGATGTGGCCCTGCGTGAGTGCCCTTCGGAGGCGCTAGCCCTTGGCATCGAAGATTCAGATTCTGTCATGTTCCCGTCGGAAAATGAACTACGCAAGGCCGCCGGCATTCTCAACAGCGCTCGCAACGTAACCATACTCGGCGGCGCCGGATGTGCCGGCGCTCACCAGGAACTTCTGGGGGTTGCCGAGCGGTTGAAGGCGCCCATCGTTCACGCCATGCGCGGCAAGGAATTCATCGAGTACGACAACCCCTACGACGTGGGAATGACGGGACTGCTCGGCTTCTCCTCGGGCTATCACGCCATGATGAACTGCGATGCTCTCCTTATGCTGGGCACTGATTTTCCCTATCAGCAGTTCTACCCAAAGAGTGCAAAAATCATCCAGGTGGATCGCCTCGGGGAGCAGATTGGACGACGCACCCCAGTGGATCTGGGTCTGGTTGGGAATGTGAAGGACACGCTCGAGGTGTTGACTCCGATGCTTCAGAGCAAAGCCGACCGCGCCTATCTTGACACCTGCCTGGGGCACTACAAGAACGCGCGAAAGAGTCTCGATGATCTAGCCGTCGGCGAGCCCGGGCGCACGCCGATTCATCCCCAATACGTAGGCAGGCTTCTCGATGAGCTCGCGGCGGAAGACGCCGTGTTTTCCTGCGACGTAGGCACGCCGACGGTTTGGGCAGCGCGCTATCTGCATATGAACGGCAAGCGCCGGCTGCTCGGTTCGTTCACCCACGGCTCCATGGCCAACGCTCTTCCGCAGGCGATTGGAGTTCAGGCCAGCCATCCCGGAAGACAAGTGATTACGCTCTCTGGAGATGGAGGGCTCGCCATGCTCCTCGGCGATCTGCTGACCCTTCGCCAACTAAAACTGCCGGTGAAGGTTGTGGTCTTCAACAACAGCTCTCTTGGTTTTGTCGAGTTGGAGATGAAAGCCGCCGGGCTGGTGGACTATGGAACCGATCTGGTGAATCCCAACTTTGCCAAGTTAGCCGAGTCCGCGGACATCTTCGGCGTCCGCGTGGAGAAGCCGGAAGAATTTCGCCCCGCGTTGAGCAGCGCGTTCGCCCACGATGGCCCTGCATTGATAGACGTCCTGGTGAATCGGCAGGAACTGTCGATGCCGCCAACCATCAGCCTGAATCAAGCCCTGGGCTTTAGCCTTTACATGGTTCGCGCCGTCCTCAGTGGTCGCGGCGACGAGGTGATCGACTTGGCAAAAACAAATCTCCTGCGCTAAGGGCATTCGCCCCTAGTTGACTTTGGCTGCAACTGCCCGCACGCTATCGAGTTCTGTCAGCCGGACGGTCCAGCTAAGCGGGACCTTCACGCGAGGGAAACAAACCTTTGATGTGCAGGCCTGATACTCCAAGCTGCCCGTTACATGCAGCATCGGATCTTTCGCGAATATGGCCAACGTCTGCTTGGTAACGGTAGCGGCTACAGAAGCATCGAGCGTCGTTTTGCTGGTATAAACAGGCTCGGTTTCGTTCGATTCAGGAAAATGCATCATTTCCGATTTTGGATATATCGTGGGTCGCACACTGTAGAGATTGGAAGGGTCAAGGGTGAGTGACGCTACGATGTAGTGATCCTTTTCAGCCCCAGGGGCATAGACATGAGTATCCTGATCCGGCGTGATTGTGACCACAAGCCGCACCAACTCACCCGGGGTTACCTCTTTATCAGATTGCATGGTGGTCAGCACGACATGTGGCGAAGGCAGACTCCTTACAGGTTGAGGAAGAGCGACGTCTCCGAAAATATTCTGGTAAACGTTGTTGGCCGTTAGCCGGTTGATGTAGCCGTCTTCAAAGAATCTCTTTTCTATGACTCCTTGCTTGTTGATCAGATAGTAGCCTGGAACGGGAATGCCTGCCTGCGCTCCTGTGGCCTCCACATTCCGAATCCCAAACGCGTCGATCAGCTTCGATCCGGCGTCGGAAAGAAGCGGGTAAGTAATTGACTTCCGCTGCGAGAACTCCGCCAGCACCTGAGGAGAGTCATAACTCACGCCCGCCACGTTGATCCCCTTCGCGGCGAACAGTTTCTGCGCGCGTTCCAGATCGACAAGTTGACCTTTGCAAAATGGGCACCAATCCGCGGAACGAAAGAATAGGAGAAGAAGCCCGTTCCGGCCGGTGAGGGTGCTAAAGGTCTCGGGTTTTCCTGCTTGGTCGACTAGCGCAATCTGTGGTGCCTTGACCCCAGGCTGCAGGCCAATAATTTGTTGGCCAAGCGCGCTTGGCAGTAGGGTCAAGGCGCTTCCACACATGAAAACAACCGGCCATGCCAGGGATTTGAATTTCATTGATTCCTCCAAAGAACGCCGTGCGTTTTAACTGCAGAGTGAGAGTCGGGGCAGCGCAGAAAGTTACATCGCGACGGATTTAACTTATTCGGGCCGGCTTAAAAGTGAATGATGAATCGCCCGGCCGGAACGATATCGTGCTGGCCGGGTTGCCGCAGTGATGTGCCATAACTCGCCGAGAGGAGTTTCTTCACAGCCGTCCTTCCGTCGATCTCGTCGAGCAGAACCAACCAAGTTCTGAGGCGTGCGCGAAGTAATCCTGAACCCTGGCCGCCTGCAGTGCGAGAGCAAGTTTGCTGCCCTCGAATGCACGCTCGATCGCGATGGCGATTGGATCACCGTCGCGAAGGTCGGCGAGCAGCAGAAACTCCTCGCGATCGATGCGGCGGTAATAAACCGAATCTTGAAAGCGATGCACAGCCAGGTAGATACTGGATCTGGAAACCTCGGGCAGCGCTACTTCTGAGGGCTGCCGGCGTTCGGAGACTGCATTGCTGACGATGTCGATTTCGGGAGTCAATTTGCGGACTGCCAGCACTACCTCATCTACGGGATATTGCAAGTCAAGTAGCTGCAGGTGGGGCTGCAGGCGGAGAGTGGAGTCTGTTCCCAAACCGGCAAAATCCTCCCAGCTCAACGGCGCAAGACTGGCTCCGTCGAACGCCTCAATATAGGCCCATTCGAGTCGAGCAACGTCAACCGCCAGGGCATGCTGAGGACCAGCAAGTTCAGGATAAGACGCGAGCCACGCGGGCAACCTGGCGCCGAGATTTCGCAGCGAAAACGAAGTGGACGGATTCTCACGCAAGTAACCCAGCACCAGCGAGTCGAATTTCTCCTGGCCGAGAACCACCTGGAGGGCGGGAAAATCTTCAGAAACGGCGGCGATTACGCGAAACCAATACTGCCGGTTGTAGATCTCGAGCCGCTCAAACGAAGTAAGCAGGGAATTCGGTTTTATATAACTGGCTGCGATCTCGTCCATCGGCACACCCTCTACCATGGCCTGCATCGAAAGGTCGGGGGTCAAGGGGCGCATCACGTCCTGCGACATGCGTCGCTGAAGTTCCAGGAGGTTCATGCTTGTACCTCGTAAAGGCGTTCGGGGTTCAACACCTCAGGTTCGCGTTGCCCCGGTGCCGCAAGAAAGTGATTGGCCTTGAGCGCTTCCGCATGAACCTCGGCGAATGACGGTATGTTGTCATCCCACTCCAGCAGAGTAGCCGTGGGCCCCGTGCGTTCGATCGCGCGAGCGTACAGTTTCCAGACCGGGTCGAGAACCGGATGATCATGTGTGTCGAGCGTGTACTTCTCAAACCTTGAGTGCCCGGCGATGTGTATCTGCGCCACGCGACCGACATCCACACTATTCACATATTGCAAAGGGTCGAATCCATGATTTTGTGAGGAGACATAGATATTGTTCACGTCGAGCAGAATTCCACAATCCGCGGCGTGGACGACCTCGTTCAAAAACTCCCACTCTGTCATTTCGGATTCGTGAAACTCCGCATAACTGCTCACGTTCTCGACCGCGATGGGGATCTCGAGGAAGTCCTGTACCTGCCGAATCCGCCGCGCAGTCGTTTGCACAGCCTCAAAGGTGTAAGGCAACGGCAGCAGATCGTGGGTGTACCGTCCGTCTACGCTTCCCCAGCACAGGTGGTCCGAAAGCCAGGGAGTTCCGGTCCGCCGGGTGAGTTCCTTGAGACGCTTCAGGTGTTCGCGATCCAGCGCTTGCGCAGAGCCAAAATACATCGAAACGCCATGTTGAACGACTCTGTATTGCTCAAGAATCTTGTCGAGTATCTTGAGCGGGCGGCCACCATCGACCATATAGTTTTCGGAAATGATCTCAAACCAATCGACGATCGGCTTTTCGGACAGAATGTGATCGTAATGGGGAACCCGCAGCCCGATACCGGCACCGTAGTCGGTAAAGGCATTGAATCGGTTAGCTGGCATCAGGAACTCCTGCTTTAAAGATGGGAGAGAGTTGGAGGCTTGAGTGATGACAAGCCCCCAACAGACCAGGGAACTAGCTAGCCTTTGGAGGTGTGGAGCCGTCAGTGGCGCATCCACCCTTACCTTTGCAATCGTTCTTGCCTGCGTCTTTGCCGCCACCCTGACCCTTGCAATCGTTCTTACCTTTGCAGGAGTGCTTGGCTGTTGCCGGGGCGGACTGGTTCTGAGCCACCAGCAGCGCCCCGGGATGAGAAGTTGCACCCACCGTGGAGAGGCTGCCCTGCTGCGCGGGTTGTGCGTTCAAGCGTGCTGTCGTACCGCCGAGCAGACCTGCAAACGCAGCGGCGAGGGCGAGAGTATTTGTGGAATGGTTCTTCATAGATGAAAACCTCGGGAGTTGATTTGCAGGAGCGAAGACTTTGGTCACGACCCTTCTCTCTTGCCGCTGGTTAGAACGAATAGCAATTGCAAAGTTACAAAACAATCGCATTTTTTCATTTGACGATCTCTTACAAGCAGTCATCCCGGCGAAAGTGGTGCCGCGCTTGAAAACGATTGTTGTCTTTATCTTCTCTGTAACTATTCAGCGGCGGATGCGCTCTAACGCGACGATTCACTCCGCAACAGCGAATGCAATTAACGATGAATTGTGAGGATGCCTGTTGGCGGGAGGAAAGGAACACAATGAAACACTTTCTCCGTTACTACTCTCTTGCCGCAGAAAAGATCTCTTATCTCCGATCGCCGTTCTTGCTCGCTGTGCGCCTGTACTGGGGCTGGCAATTCGTCCAGACAGGTTGGGGTAAGATGCACCACATTGCAAAGATCACCGGCTTCTTCACCAGCCTGAACATTCCCTTTCCCGCCTTCAATGCCTACTTCGTTTCTGGGTTGGAATTCTTCGGCGGCCTGCTCCTCATCGTGGGCTTTGCATCACGCTTTACCGGCCTGCTGCTCGTGTTCAACATGCTGGTTGCTTACTGGACAGCGGACCATGAAGCTCTGGTTTCCATCTTTGCCGATCCGGGAAAGTTTTACGTCGCCGATCCCTACACCTTTCTCTTCGCGTCGCTTATGGTGCTTATCTTAGGCGCGGGCTTCTTCTCGGTTGACGCGCTGGTTGCGAAGCGCCTTGAAGTGCGGGTCTAGGCTCTATGAAAGCGCCGGCCGAATCCAGGAATGAGGCGCAGTTGATCGCCTCCATCCTTGCAGGGGACACACAGCTCTATCATCAACTCATCCGACCTTATGAGCGCGCCGTATACATGATGGCCCTTTCGTACATGAAGAATGAGGCCGACGCAGAGGAGGTCGCGCAGGAAGCCTTCCTGAAGGCCTTTCACCATCTCAGGACCTTCCGCGCAGAGGCAAAGTTCAGTACCTGGTTAATTGGGATTGCCCTCAATGAAGCGCGAAGCCGCTTGCGGCGCGAAGCAACCGTAAGAATGGAATCGATCGACGACACCTCGGACGAGACCGGCCATTTTTCCCCCGCAATCCTGCGAGACTGGCGGGAAGTTCCTTCCGAAGCCCTGGAGCGGAAGGAGGTTCGACAGATGCTGCAGCAGGCGATCACCAACCTCCCGACCATCTACCGCGAGGTGTTTGTTCTGCGTGATGTGGAAGAGTTGAATAATGTTGAAACTGCCGCGGCCCTCAGCATCACCGTGGGAAACGTAAAGGTGCGTTTGCACCGGGCACGCCTCATGCTGCAGAAACAGTTGGCGCCTCTGTTGATAAATTCGAACCCAAAGAGGAGGTGGCTCCCATGGTTCTAAACTGCAAGCATGTTTGGGACTGCATCTCCGGATACCTGGACGACGCGCTGCCGGCGGAGATGCGATTTCGGGTGCAACGGCACCTTGATGGCTGCGAAATTTGTTCGGCTATCCTCGATTCGGCGCGCAACATCCTCGTTCTGACAGCCGATGATTTGATCTTCGAACTGCCGGTCGGTTTCAGTGAGCGCCTGCATGCGCGGCTCGACCAGGAAATGACCAGCTAAAGCGAGTGGTGCAAGCTGAAATGCAGGTACTCTTCTACGCCGATCAGAACGAGTGTCGCCAACGATAAAACCAGTTGCGCGAGTTCGCTTCGTTTCTGGCCGGTACTCAATGGTTTCTGCCGCCACTGTGAGGCGGGGCGATTACGAAGATGACGGACATGCATGAGAATGGCAAGATTCAGCAGCGAACCGAGCAGCGCGAGGACGATCATCGGAACGCGTATCGCGTCGGTATGAAATCGAACCATCACTGCTCCCGCACCCGTGCTGAGGGCGAGTGCTCCAATGCCAATCGCCAACCGAAGACCAGTGATGGCTACAACGGCTCCGCAAATGCTCTGCAGCAGGGCAAAAAAGAAACTGGACCACGCGATCACGCCTCGATTGCGCACCAACTCGTCAGGCAGGATGGGAGCAGCGGTCTCGGGAGATTTGATCGGTTCAAGAGGAGTGGACGACATAGGATGCTCCAGGTGCGTCTTGCGCACCCAATCAAGTTTATACGATTGCCGCTTAAGACGCGGCTGCGTTCATCTTTGTAACCTTTTTGAGCCTTGTCAATCCAAGGACCTAGCGAACCATGATGGCTGACGCGAGCCTTCATCCCATCTGCAGAACCTATGGTTGCAAGCCCATGAACCTATTTGTACAAAGAGCATTCCTCGGAGCTTTAGCAGGTTCTGTCGCAGACAGCATCATGGCGGTAGCCTCCCTGCATTAAAATCATCCGGCTTCTTCATAGGCCCGGCGCAGCATCTGCCGCATTGCCGAAACCATGTACGCGTTGTCGATGCGAAGATTAGCGTCGCTCACAATTCCTGGATAATGATCAGGTATCAGCGACGCCGTGCTGCGAACTTCTCGCAGCGCTTTCATCAGAAGATACATGTCCTGATACCCATCGTCTTGAAAAGTCTCGTGGAATCGCGGGAGAGGGGAACTCACGTTACGAAAGTGGATGGTAAAGAGCTTATCTCGTGAACCGAATTCCTTAATCATGGATGCGGCATCCTTGCCCATTGTGTCGCCCCCTTCGAGCCAGGTGCCCAGGCACAGGCAAAGTCCCCAGTTCTTGCTGCCCTTTGAAACCACGTCCTCGGCATGTTTGTAGCCGGCATAGTTCACGAAGACCTTGGCCACTCCATTCATCGGGGTAATCGGCGGATCATCCGGATGGTGCGCTAATTTGATCCCGGCCTTTTCTGCTACCGGCAAAACAGCGTCAAGAAAATAACCATAGTTTGCCCAGATATCCTGCGCCGAGTAGTCCCGGTCAAACATCTGCTTTTCGACTTTATCCCGGAAGTCGGTGACGCTGAACTCACGCGCCCGATACCCTCGAGCTGTTGTAATCATGTTCGTGGTGTAGGTATTTCCGGGATGGAAATCAATGTGCGACGTACGAATACCCAGACGGCCACAATCCGTGAGGAAAGTATTGAATGTATCGATATCCTCGTCTCTCCCCGGCTGTCCCAGCTGGATCTTTAGCGAACGATACCGTTCCATCAGCGCGCAGTCGATCCTCAAGCCATATCGAGCAAAACGCTCCTGCGTGCCCTTAATGAAGTCGTACGATGCTTCCTCACCGAAGTCGGCGTGCAGCCAGCGTAACCCAATCTGTTTCAGAAAGAGCAGTTCCTCATCCGAAGTGTGCTGGACGGTCAGCTTGACAGCAATCTTCGTGCCTTCAGGATCTGCCTCATCCATCGGAGCCCCCGAGGAAGCAGCGTGTGCCGCATCCGAAGGCGGAAGTATCCCATAGGCCGCAGCCATAGCTGGTAGCTTGAAAATGTCGCGGCGGCTAACCAAACTTTTCACCTTCTAACAGACGATGGGATACCACGACTCTCAACCTCAACCTCTTTCGGGCGCAGAGAACTCCTACTGCTTGATCACCGTGCCATCCCGCTTCCGTATCTCTCCCCATCCACCATTCAGATTATTTCTTCCTCGAGTAAACGGAGCCTTGGCAGCCGCCTGCTCATCGATCTCAATGCCCCATCCCGGCTTTTCACTTACCCAGATATATCCATCTTTCAACTCCGGACAACCATGGAAGATCTCGCGGGTCCGTTCGTTGAACGGTGAATATTCCTGAATGCCGAAGTTATAACTCACGATATCCAGCGTGGCATTGGCCATATGTCCCACCGGCGAAACATCACCCGGACCGTGCCATGCCGTTTTCACTCCATACTGCTCTGCAAGAATCGCGATCTTACGGGCCGGGGTAAAGCCGCCTGCCTGCGACACATGCACCCGGATGTAATCGATAAGCCGGCCCTCGATCAACGGCTGCCACTCGTGCGGGCTATTGAAGAGTTCGCCCATTGCGATCGGCGTTGCGCAATTTTGACGAATCTGCTGGAAGTAGCCAAGATCTTCGGGCGAAAGCGGATCTTCGAGAAAGAACATGTGGAACTTTTCTGCTTCTTTGCAAAACTGCACCGCCTGGTTCGGCGTGAGACGCTCATGCATGTCGTGCAGCAGTTCCACCTCCTCGCCCAGCTCCTGTCTGCAGACTTCCAGCAGCTTCAAAGCCCGGCGGAAATCATAAGCGGGCTCGTACAACGGCTGATCGTGCAGCGCTTTGAGCTTGGTGTCGTCGCCGTGCCGGGCGCCATAACCTGACATCCCGGGAATAGCAACCTGCACCCGGACATTGCGGAAACCTTGGGCCATAAAGCCCTTCGCGCTCTCCACCACAGCCTGGAAGTCAGGTCCATCAGCGTGCGTATAGGCATCGACAGCCTCTCGGCATTTGCCGCCGGCAAGCTGATACACCGGCATGCCCGCCTGCCGCCCCTTGATGTCCCACAGTGCCTGATCTACACCGCTCAGGGCATTGTTCAACACCGGGCCGTTCTTCCAGTAAGAACTGTCGTAGCACGATTGCCAGATATCTTCGATCCGGTCCGTGGTCTTACCCAAAAGAAACGGTTTCAGATACTTTTCGACGGCTGGCTTTACCAAGTCAGCGCGCTGGGTGAATGTTGCACAACCATAACCGTAGAGCCCGTCCTGGTCAGTCGTGATTTTGACCACAGTGAGCCGCGTACCCGCGGGCTCGCATTCGATCACGCTGATATCCTTGATGCGCGGCGTCGCCATACCGCGCGTGGCGCGCGCAACCTGCTCTTGCGATCGCAAAACAGGCGATGCCACCCCAACCAGGCCCGCACTCCCAATAGACTTCAACAATGTACGACGGTTCATTGACGTCCTTTCATCCCCACCACTGTTCGCCTGCAGCCAGATGAGCTTTCACTACGTCCGGGTTCAACTCAGCGCCGAGCCCAGGTTTGCTGGTTACGCTCACGTGTCCATCCTTGATATAAGGGCCGTCCAACAAAAGCAACTGGTCCATCCAACCACCCTGGCCGGTGATCGTTTCACAAGCGATGTAATCTCGAATCGAAGCGGCCCACTGACAGTTGGCCCAGGTGTGCAGTTGGCTTCCTGTATTGTGCGTTGCCATCGGTAATCCGAAGGTATCTGCCATATCGGCGATGCGTTTTGTTTCCAGAAAGCCTCCGCTGTTGCGCAGATCCGGGTTCAGAATGTCACATCCCTGGTAGATGATGAAGTCCTTGAACCCCGCCCGCCGCTCCAGGTTTTCTCCGGTACAAATGGGTACACGGGAACTCGCACACAGTCTTCTCCATGATTCGGAGTAATCCACCGGCAAGGGATCTTCGAGCCATAACGGCTTGATCGGCGCGACCGCGTCCGCCAGCTGAATGGAAGTCCGCAGGTCATACTCCCAGTGACAGTGAACCATGAGGTCGTGGTCCCAGCCGATGGCTTCACGGCAGTTCTCAAACCCCTGACCAACATTCATCAGCTCTTTCGTAGTAAGAACGCGATTGCCGGTATCGCGGCCGCTATCTGTCGCCGTGTCTGTATGGCGGAAGCCGATCTTGTGCGCGGTAAAGCCGCTGGGGTCGGCCTTGATCTTGGCCGCCCACTCGCGGCACGAGGCCTTGTCCAGCATGTCGCGGGGAGATGCGTGGTCATACACGCGAACCTTGTCGCGAAATCTCCCACCCAACAGCGTCGTCGTCGGTACCCCCAGGGTCTTTCCCGCCAGGTCCCACAGCGCCATCTCGATGCCGCTGGCTGCGCGCATTAATGAGTGCGCCGACCCATCCGTGCGCGTTCCCGAAAGCTCAGGACCGCCAATCCCCATGAAGGTGTAAATGGCATCGATCTCCAGCGGATTCTTACCTACTAGCAGCGGCTTGAGCGCTGCAATCTGCTCCTTTACCCCGATGCTGGGAAGACCATAGGCCTCGGCGATCCCGTAGTGTCCATTGTCCGCGACCACCTTGACCAGGACGTAGGTGCGAGGACCGGTCAAAGTCATCGTTTGAATGTCGCTGATTTTTGTCGAAGCAGTTGCCGCAGCGGCGAGGCCGGGATGGCCGCCGATCCACGCCGCTCCCCCGAGTAGACCGGCGGATTTGAGCAAGTCACGCCGCGACCACCCGCTCGCCTCACGCAACATGCGTCTCAATCTCCGGCAACCAGTTCTTGCTGCTGCGTCACCAGCGCCTGCACCGCGGGCGCTAAGCGGTCCCGCTGCTCCGCCGGGAGCTCTGAGACGAAAGGGGGAATCGGACCGGTGCGAGCAATGCCGGCCAACTCCAGTGCCTGGTGCAGTACACGCGCAGGTCCCCACGCATCGCGCAGGTCTTCAAAGTCCAGAAAATGAGAGCGCACGCGGTCGGCTTCCGCGTAGCCCTTTGCCTGGCAAGCGGAAAACACCGCGGCGCTCAAGGCGGGGGCAAGGCAACCGGAGCCGGTCGTGAACCCAGGCAGCCCCCACTGGCGGAGATGCACCACGGCCGGACGCTCGCCGATACCGCTGATGACCTTTCGTCTGTCCACCCGCTTGACCAGTTCGTCGAGGTAGTGGTCTCGTGTCGGATCGGCGCGCACGACCGCATATTTGATCGCCATGCAAATACCCTCATCGACCAGCCGGGCGACCACGTCGAGACCAGCCATGAGATCCGCTCCCATATTCAGCTCTTCTTTGAGGTAGAGCATCAGGCGAACATCAGCCGCCTCGGCAAATTCACGAAGCCCTCGTTCCAGCCCGGCCGCATCGCGAGGGTCTGCGCAGGGAAGCGTCATGACGCAGGGGACAGCAAAGCGGCGCAACAACTTGGCCTGGTCCATCAATCGTCCGTAGGAGGGACCCGCGCTGGGAATCAGCCAGAGCCCATCCCGTTGTATCCCCGCCTGCCACTCCAACAGCTGATCATACTCGTCCAGGGTCACATGGTAGAGGAAAGCATTGCCGCCATAGATGAAGCGTGTAATGCCTCCGTTTGCGATGTAACGTACGATTTCCGAGTTTTGCTCAAAATCAATCGCTCGGCCCGCGCTCACCTTGCGTGCAAGCGGCGGCACCGCGAATACACCGTCCAGCGAGACATTTGCCATGAGAACTCCCCTCGGATGCTCGTCTCTTTACGCCGCATGCCCCGAGACGGGCTTTGTTACCACATAGTGGGACGAAATGGTTTCGCGAAAATTCTTTTGCAACCGAACCATTCGTTGGAATACTATCCGCCTGCCATAAAGAGTCAATGATAGATCAACCTCAATGGGGGTGTTCGTGAAGAGCATTAGAAGGCAAACGATCTTAATTCTGGCGTCCGTTCTGCTAACTGCTGTCACCGCGACCATCGTCGCCCAGACCCCAAAGCCGAAGCGCATCAACCAGGCCATTGAGCTCCTGGCAGAAGGCCAGCCTATCTATTACACCGGCTCGCACTCTGGAACGACTGGTACTTACGAGCAAGGGATGAAAGATGCGCAAACTTATGCGGACTACATCAGCTACGACATGGAACACGCTCCCTTCGACGTAAAGGGCCTCCAGGACTACATGCGCGGGCTGGCAGCCGGCGGCCCGTCCAGAAGCGGTCATCGCACCCCGGCGGTGATCGTCAACGTACCGGTAAATGGTATGGATGCGGCGGCGGTGCACGCCAACGCCTGGATGTTTAACCAGGTGCTTGCCACGGGCGTACACGGCGTGATGCTCACCCATGCGGATGATCCGGGCGCCATCCGGGCCTTTGTCGAAGCCGTGCGCTTTCCCATTCACCACGAAGGAGTAGGGGTAGACGGATTGCCCGAAGGCCGCCGCGGTGTTCACGGTGTTGCAGTCGCGGCCAAGATATGGGGAGTTTCTGAGGAGGAGTATGAAGAAAAGGCGGATCCGTGGCCACTCAATCCCAACGGCGAACTCCTGCTCGGGGTCAAAGAAGAAGATAAGTATGCCCTGGCGAATGTAGACGAGAATCTGAAAGTGCCGGGCATCGGCATGGCGGAATGGGGTCCCGGGGATATGGCAATGTCTCTCGGCGTGCGCGCGCGTGGCGCGGCCGCGATCCAGGATCCGAAAATGGTGGCTGCCCGCGCCAAGGTACTCGCCGCCTGCAAGGCCAATCACATCTTCTTCCTCAACTCATTCACCGCCAAAGATGTGGTGGACATGATCAAGGAAGGAGTCATGGTCGGTCCAGCGAGCCCGGAAACTGCCGCCATCGGCCGCAAATACACCAACCGCCCGCAGCCCTTTTGAACTGGAGCTAACGCGGCTCTGCTGATGAGAACCGGGAGAATGCAAAATAAGTCCCGCAGGGACGGCTGTCAGCTACTAGCCCAGGTCGCAGTCCTGGGTAAAGATTCGAGAGATGAAAAGTCCCGTAGGGACGACTGGAACCTACCCGCATGTCCTCAGTCGTGCCTGCGTGATTTTTCGATGGTGCAAGCCAACCCAGGACTGCGTCCTGGGCTAAGCACAGCTGTTCCGCCAGAACTCATCGACCCCGTCAAGGTTGGCTAGACATCCCCCAAATGGTTTAGTGTTCGAGGCAGGAGAATCTCATGAAAAAGATACTTGCAGCTGCGGTAATCGTCTGGACGATGGTGGGGGCTTCGGCTGCCTTTTCCCAGGTGAAGATGACCAGGGATCAGATGATGTTCTACACCTCCGATTGGAAGGGAGATCGCTTCCCGGATGGGCGCCCGAAGGTGCCGGACGATCTGCTCAAGCGAGCCACAGACTGCACCATCGAGGATATTTGGGGGTTTCTCCGGCAGAAGGGATACGCCAACCAATTCGAGGGTAACTGGCAAGCCCTGCACATCGACAAACCCTTCGCCGGCCGCGCGCTGACGGCCCAATACATGCCCACCCGGGCGGACATGGCCAAGGCCATCGCCGCGGAAGGCAAGGCGGAGGGACGAGTCAGTGGAAACAACAGCTGGCCCATTAACGAATTGCAAATAGGCGATGTGTATGTTGCCGATGGCTTCGGGAAGGTCATCGAAGGTACTTTGATCGGTTCCAATCTTGGCAACGGCATTGCCGCCCACACCCACACCGGCTTCGTCTTCTACGGTGGCATCCGGGACCAGGAAGAAAACCGCGAGGTCCCCAACTTCAACGGATTCTACAAAGGCTACGATCCCTCTGCATGGGCACAAATGGAATTGACCGCGATCAACGCGCCGATCCGTATCGGCCGTGCAGTGGTGTTGCCGGGCGACGTTGTCCTCGCGAAGACAGACGGAGTGATCTTTATCCCAGCAATCCTGGCTGAGGACGCGATCAGCCACGCGGAATTCACCAGTCTCGAAGACGACTACAACTTCGAACTCAACAAACAGGGCAAGAACGGCGCAGAATTTGAGGGCGGTTGGACTCCGGAAAAGTATCAAGGTCTCGCCAAATTTATCGACGCCCATCCCGAGAAGCTGAAGATGCCTCGTTCGGAATTCGATGCTCTTATGGCGGAAAGGCTCAAGCGTCGCCAGGCGCCGCCCGCTCCGTCCACTGCACCCGCACCTTAACGCAACCAGGTTAGATCGATGTGTGAGAGTTCCAAGGGGGAATGATGAGAATGATCGCTAGTTATTGTTTGGTGTTGGGTATGGTGAGCGTGGCGAGTAGCATGGCCTGCGCTCAGGGGGCGCCCAACAAACTTACTCCCAAGGAGTCCGCCAGCGGATGGAAGCTGCTCTTCAACGGTAAAACACTGGATGGATGGCAACCTTACAGCACCTCCAAGCCGTCCGCGACCGGGGATTGGAGCGTGGCTGATGGCGCGCTCCTTTGCCCGGGAACGAGCCCCGGCTGGTTAGCCGGTAGCGATACTCATTCCAATTTTGAACTTAAGCTTCAGTTCCGCGGCAGCGAGAAAGTAAATAGCGGCGTCTTTATTCGCGCTACGAAAGACGGCGCGCCAAACAAGACAGGTTACGAGGTGCAAATTTGGGACTATCAGCCTGCTGGCTACAACACCGGCAGCCTGGTCGATTCTCTTAAGGCTGCCCCGGTAAAAATCCTGCCTGACCAGTGGAACAACTACGATATCAAGGCGGAGGGTGACCACTACGTCATCACTCTCAACGGCAAGACAATCCTTGACGATCACGACGCTAAACACACCGAAGGTCTGATCGGCTTACAGTGCCAGCCAGGAAACAAGATCGAGTTCAGGAGCCTGAAGATTCTATCTCTCCAGAAGTAACCTCCGCTCACGATGTAACTTGTTGCTTGTTTGAGTAGAGCTTGCCGAACAGAATCAGGTTGGTTCAGTTGATCGGCTACTGTCTAAATGGCCAAAAGCCCTCAGCCTGTTTAGCGTTTAAGCCCCGACCAAACTGAGAAATCAATTTGGACAAATCGGATGCGAGCCGCCTCATCATCTTGGCCGGATATTCCCCGAATGATATGGTGTTCGAGGCAGGAGACACCTATGAAGAAATTAATCGCAGCTGTAGTGATGGCTTGGACCGTCTTGGGGGCTTCCACTACCTTCTCGCAGGTCAAGATGACCAGGGAACAGATGATGTTCTACACCTCCGACTGGAAAGGCGATCGCTTTCCCGACGGCCGTCCCAAGGTGCCGGACGATCTGCTCAAACGCGCTCTTGACGTCTCCGTCGAAGATATCTGGGACTTCCTGCGCGGGGAGGGCTACCGCAATCAGTTCGAAGGTGACTGGCAAGCCCTGCACATCGAGAAGCCTTTCGCCGGCCGCGCGCTCACCGCTCAATACATGCCGGTCCGTGCCGACATGGCGAAGGCGATCGCTGCCGAAGGCAAGGCTGAGGGCAGAGTCAGCGGAAACAATAGCTGGCCGATCAATGAACTCCAGATCGGCGACGTCTATGTCGCTGACGGCTTCGGGAAAATCATCGACGGCACCCTCATCGGGTCGAATCTGGGTAACGGAATAGCCGCTCACACCCACACTGGCTTCATTTTCTACGGTGGGATCAGAGACCAGGAAGAAAATCGCGAGATTCCCAACTTCAACGGCTTCTACAAAGGTTACGATCCCTCGTTCTGGCAGCAGATGACGCTGACCGCGATCAACTCGCCAATCAGGATCGGCCGCGCCGTCGTTCTACCTGGGGATCTGGTCCTGGCCAAGACCGACGGAGTCGTTTTTATCCCCGCAATTATGGCTGAAGCCGCGGTGAGCCATGCTGAATTTACCAATCTCATGGACGATTACAATTTCCAACTCAACAAAGAAGGCAAGAACGGCGCCGAATTCGAAGGCGGTTGGACGCCGGCCAAATTCCAGGGCCTTGCCAAATACATCGACGCGCATCCTGAGAAGCTCAAGATGCCGCGTTCGGAGTTCGATCAGCTATTGTCGGATGCCTCCAAGCCGCCCAAGCGGCGCACCCCGCCGCCAGGGGCTCCAGAACCGTAGACCGCGGCTCTACCCAGGCCAAATGACTGTGGGCCCATTCTTTATCCCGGCTTAGGGGTTGAAGGATGGGCCCAAAATTTGTCCGGCCCACGTACCAGCATTTACAAGGGCTTATCGGTAACAATTTCAGATAGTGGTATGCGCTTGACACGCGTATTGAATCCGTCTTACAGTCTGTGCCACTTCGAGGTGAGCTAGAAGTCCACCAGGTAGCAAGCAAAACATGATCGGACCTGATGGGAAAGCCCATGAGCGAGTCATTCCTGGAGGGGAAAGACATGCGAATCCAAGCTACCCCCAAAAGTCTTCTCCGCGGATCTATGCGGCTTTGCCTTTATCTGGCATTCGTATTGGCAGGCCATGCCTTCGGGCAGAATGTAAACGGCACTATCGTAGGGACTGTCACTGACTCGACCGGCGCTTCTGTTCCTGGCGCCAGCGTGACCATCACAGATGTAAATACCGGAGTAAGTCACTCCGTGCAAACCGACGCGGGCGGCTACTATTCGGCTCCTGATCTCCCCCCTGGTAGTTATAGGGTTTCCGTGCAGAAGGAAGGGTTTCAGACCACAATCCACACCGGCATTGATCTGTATGTCGACAATACCGTGCGTGCGGACGCGAAGCTAAATCCTGGCGCAGTGACTCAGACGGTGAACGTGAGCAGCGCGGTAACTCCCGCGTTGCAGACAGATACTGCGGACACCGGGAGAGACATCGATACCGCACCAGTATCCCAGCTGCCCCTTTCCACGGGCCGCAATTTTCAAAGCCTGCTGAATACCGTGCCCGGTGCAGGCTATGCCATCAAAGACCACTCGACTTTCTTCAATCCCCAGTTGAGTATGGCCTCCGCGGTGAACGGCAACTCCAGCATGTATAACGATTTCGATATCGAAGGTATCGATGACAACCAGCGTACCAATCTCCTGCAAATCTATATTCCACCCATCGAAGCCATTCAAGAGGTACACATCTCCACCAGCAATTACGATCCGCAGCAGGGATCAGCGCTGGGCGCGGTGACCAATGTCATTCTCAAGTCAGGCGGTAACGCCTATCACGGCGAGGCCTATTACTTCTATACCGGCAACGCCCTTCAGGCGAGGACTTACTTCCAGACGACACCGAACCACCACGCCGTCGACAACTATTGGGGAGGCAACCTGGGCGGCCCGATTCAGAAGGACAAAATGTTCTTCTTCGCCAGCTTTTTGGAACACACCCAACACATCGGCGAGTTTTACACGGTGGCCGTACCAACCGTGGCGATGCGTGGGGGTGATTTCAGCGACCCTACCCTGGCAGCAGTATATGACCCCACTACCGGCGATACAGCCGATTGCCTCCCGGGCGGCAACGCCAAACTCTGCGGAACAGGCCGCAAACAGTTCAGCTACAACGGCGTCCTGAATGTGATCCCGCCCAGCCGGCTCGACCCGGTGGCGCTCAAGCTACTCTCCTATGTGCCGCCGCCCAACGCCAACCAGAGTGCCTCCGGCGTGCTCAAATACCAGAACAATCTCAATACCAGCAGCCTCTTCACGCAGAACACTCCTTTCATCGACACTAAGATAGACCGCTTCTTTCACAACAACGATCATCTTTCCGGGCGGTTCAGTTTTGAGAAGCCTAGCTTGAATCAGGCCGGCCTCTTTGGCGTCGTGGGAGGACCGATCTCGGGCGGCGGTATCGGCGGTGCGGAGGGCTATGGCAACGAAAAAATCTACTCCACCGGCGTCAACTACGTCCATACCTTTGCCTCGTCCCTGCTCTCGGAAGCTCGCTTCGGCGTGAGCCGTTTCGATAACCTTGCCTATCCCACCGGTTACGGACAGCCCCTCGCCGAGCAAGTCGGCATCCCCGGCGCAAATATCAGCCAGTTCACCAGTAGCATCACCGCAATCAATGGCGAAGGCTTTTCCGATCCCATGATCGGAGGTTGTTCGAATTGTCCCTGGAACCGCGCGGGCACGATTATCGAAGGTGTGGAGAACATGACCAAAGTCCGCGGCAGCCATACCCTCGAGTGGGGCGTCGATTATCATCGTGTTCGCGATGATTTGCTCCTGGTAGGCAATCCACCCGGGCAGTTTGCCTTTGCCGCCGGTCAGACCTCTCTCAATGGTGGCAAATCAGGCGGCCAGGCAAATCAATTTGCCAGCTTCCTGCTCGGAGTTCCCAATAGCATCAACCGGGGCTATGCCAACACCTTTCCTGCCTATCGGCAGAATCAGATATTTGTCTACTTCGGCGACAAGTGGCAGGCAAGCTCAAAACTTACCGTCAACGCCGGACTGCGCTGGGAATATTACGGCCCCCCGACACCGCACTTTGCCGGCGGATTTTCCAACTACGTACCCAGCTCCAACACCCTGCAGCTGGCAGGCATAGGCAGCGTTCCGCGTAATCTGGGCATGCAGCCTGACTATCACAATTGGGGACCTCGCCTCGGATTGGACTTCCGCATATCCTCGAACAGCGTTGTCCGCGCGGGCTTCGGGATGAGCACCATGTCGTTTCCGATCGACCTATACGCCTACAACTACCCTGTCGAGCCCACGCAACAGTACTCCAGTCTGAGCAGCTTTGGCCCGGCCGTTCTGTCCGATAACACCGCCGCGACTTTTGCCAAAGGCTTTCCCGCACTTCCGGCCTATGTGCCACCGCCCAGCGGAATCATTCCCGCCGGTACACCGGCGCTTCTCAACCAAAGCTATTACGCCATCAACTTGAATTGGAAAAACCCTTATCTTGAAACCTGGAATCTGGCCTATGAGCGCCAGCTTCCCGGCAGTTGGGTAGTTGATATTGCCTACGTAGGCAACCACGGCGTGCACACTCCGATTCAATACAACGCGAACGCAGCTACCGTGTATGGTCTGGGTGCTGGCGGTCAACCGGAGTACGGGCCTTGCGCCGCGTGTGGCAGCCCCAATGCGAACGTAGGCCGCACCGCCACGACCACGGAATACTTTGTCGGTTATAGCTCGAACTACAACGCCCTGCAAATCAAGTTAGATCACAAGTTCGCGCGGGGGTTCTCGGTCACGAATTCTTATACCTACAGCAAGGCTCTTGGGTACGCCAGCGAGGCGAGCCGACTATCCCAATGGACTGCTTGACTACGTCAATCAACGCCGCAACTATGCGCCAACCGACTTCAATCAGACCCACATCTTCAATGAGAGCTTCCTCTGGCACCTGCCCATCGGCGCTGGCTCTCATCTCGTCAATGACGGCGTTCCGGGCTTGCTTCTCGGCGGATGGCAGCTCACCGGTGTCTGGGAGACGGGATCCGGCTTTCCTCTTACCATTTACCTGCACTTGTTCGTCCTTCAACACGCCCGGCAATACTGCTTTTCCCAATATCAACGGGTCATTTCGAAGACTACATGGGATCGAGAAGACAGCCTGGTTTGACACCAGCGTGTTTTCCGCACCCACAGCCGGCCAACCGCAGGGAGGCGTAGGCAACTACGTCTATTCCGGGCCGAGGTTCTTCAATCTGGACGCCTCAATTTTTCGGACGGTCAAGCTCACGGAGCGCTTCAACCTCGAACTGCGCAGTGAGTGGCTGCACGCCACCAACACTCCTCAGTTCTCGCTGCCAAACACCCAGTTCGGGAGTTCGTCGTTCGGTCTGGTGACCGGCGTCGCTGGCGGGAGCCGCATCATCAATCTCGCAGGAAAGGTCACGTTTTGAGGCTGGCGGGGTCGCCATCCCTGGCTGGAAACCTCCAAGGATGGCGAACTCGCGCAGGAAATAGCTAGAACTCTTTCCACTCCGTACCCCGTTCCAGCATGATCGACGCCTGGAACATGGCCCGCGCGTAGGCGATGTCATACACCATCCCGGTGTATCCGCCCCCGCCGGGATACTGGTTGCGAATGCCGACCGCCTTGTCGTAATCCAGTGCCCGCTCGTGTTCGGGATAGATCAGCCGGGTGTACTTCACCTTGATCAACTCCCGCATCACGGCCAGCATATTGTTTTCGCCCATGTCGATAAACGTCTCGGTGTAATCGTTATGCGGCGTTCTCACCACGGGGTTGCGATAGTGCACGTGATTGATACGATCCCGGGTACCAAAGTATTTGCACACCTCGACCGGGTCGACCTCCATCTCGCGTGACACCCCGCATTCGTACGTAATACCGTTCGACGGGCTGTTGACCACGGTAATCAACTTCTTCCAGCCTTCGAGCGAAGCCATGATCTGCCCCGATCCCCGTGTGACTGCGATCGGTGGGTCATTGGGATGGAGTGCCAGACGCACGTTCGATTGCTCGCACGTGGGAATGACCGCCTGCAGGAAGTAGGTGATGTTCTTCCACAGCTCCTCGTTGCTATGTACCCCTTCGTCGGGAACGGTGGGCAGGTCTTTTACCTTGTCGATGTTGAACGCGGTATAACCTGCTCCACCGCGGCCTTCTTCCAGGTAGTAACCCTCGATGGCCCGATGCGCATACCAGTTGTACTCGACGACAGGCAGACCGACCTTGCCCGCGGCCCGAATCGAAGTCTTGAAGTCTTCAATCTCCTTGTCGCGCGCGGCTCCCGCTCGGCCATAGATACAGTTGTTGAAGCCTGCGATCATCATGTTGCCTACCACCAGGCCGCCCGTCTTGAGCTTGTCGACGACACCCTGTAATTCCGACTCCTGCCAGGGCATCTTGGGACCACCCATCAAAACGTTGTTGACCCCAATCTGTTTGACCTGCCGCATGGACTCATCGGTAATCGCGCGGACATTGAGCGGCGCGCAGATCTTGGGTGTGCTGGGCCCCTCCTGCGGCATTCCGGGGCCATGGGGGCCCTTGTATCCGGTTCCATCCGCGGCGGCAGCAGGCAATACCGCGGCAGCCGGTAAAGCGGCCGACAGAGCCGCCGTGGTACAAATTCCCTTCATCAATGTTCGTCTCGAAAAGTCAGAACTCATGGGTAGTCTCCTCTTGGTGGGCATTGCCGAGTGCCTGGCTGTCCCTGCTTTAGAACAACTCACAAAGGCAGCGGCACGACGCATCCACTTTACATCGTTTCCGCAGCCGCACTACGTGCGAATACGCGGCAGTTGAAAATGCTGCGACTGCCACTGCAGCAGACGCCCGGGTAACAGGGTAAGTTTCGCGTCGCGCAACAACCGGGCAAATATTTTGCCTTCCGTGGCGCCTGCAAATCCCACCGGCGGCAGCGACGCGGCATCCTGTAGAATCATGCGGACACCGGTAGTGAAACGTTTCTGCGGCTGAAAGGCCGGCCCGGTTCAGTCTTTCAGCTTGAGGTCAACCACCAGATGGGGAAGTGCAAGGTAGTAACCGCGTTCGCTTTAACATGGGGCCTTGGTGTCGCCGGATTATCGACCGCGTATGGACAGCAGGATTGGCCCTCCTACGGGGGACACGACGGCACGCACTACTCCAGCCTGTCGCAGATTAATCGTGACAACGTCAAGAACCTCGTCGTGGCGTGGAAGTATGACACCGGCGAAAAAGGCGGCATAGAAGCCAACCCCATTATCGTTGGCAAGGTTCTCTATGCCACGACACCCCGCCGTAGTGTAGTGGCGCTCGATGCAGCAACCGGCAAGCTGATTTGGAAGTTCGATTTTGGCCTCCCCGGCTTTGTGCTGACCCGAGGCGTCTCTTACTGGACCGATGGACACCAAAGCCGCATTCTCGCCGGCGCCCGCAACTATCTTTACGCGCTCGATGCAGCAACCGGTAAGGTCATTCCCAGCTTTGGAGACAATGGCAGAATCGACCTCCGCAAAGGATTGCGCGAACCGTTTGAAGAACAGTCGGTCGCGCTGACCACGCCGGGCAGCATATACAAGGATCTGATCATCGTCGGCGGTTCGAACCCTGAAACCCATCCGGCGCCCCCCGGAGATATCCGCGCCTTTGACATACGCACCGGAGCTTTGCGCTGGACCTTCCACACCATCCCGAGGCCGGGAGAGTTCGGATACGACACCTGGCCGAAAGACGCGTGGAAAGACGCGGGTGCAGCAAATAACTGGACTGGCATGACCGTCGATCAGAAGCGCGGCGTTGTCTATGTGCCCACTGGTTCCGCGGTCTTTGATTTTTATGGTGGCGATCGCGTCGGTAACGATCTCTTTGCCGATTCGCTGATCGCTCTCGACGCCGCGACCGGCAAGCGCATTTGGCATTTCCAGGGTGTGCACCACGACTTATGGGACCGCGATTTTCCGGCTCCGCCAGCTATGGTGACGGTTACCCGCGACGGCAAACGAGTCGATGCCGTCGCGCAAACGACTAAATCCGGCCTGCTCTACGTCTTTGATCGTTCCACTGGGAAATCTCTCTTCCCGATTAAAGAAATTCCCGTTCCCAAGAGCAGTGTTCCCGGCGAGGTTACTTCGCCCACCCAGCCTTATCCAACCTTGCCTGAGCCTTACACCCACCAGAGCACCAGCATTGATACATTGACCAACCGCACGCCGGAAGCACACGCCTGGGCAGTGAAGCAATTCAATACCATGATTGGTGGTGGTCAGTTTGTTCCGCCCAGCGTCGATAAGCTCACCATCGATATGCCGGGGTTTGCCGGGGGAGGAGAATGGGGCGGGGTCGCTGTCGATCCCTCCACGGGAGTGCTCTATGTCAATGCGAACGACACTGCGTGGTTGGTAGGTCTGACCATTCCGCCTCCTGCAGGAAGCGTAGGCGAGAAGGTCTACCAAAACCAATGCAGCGGTTGTCACGGCATCAACCGGGCCGGCTCTCCTCCAGCGATTCCGTCTCTCCGGGGTATCGAGGGAATCCTCACCGATAAAGAGATTGCGGCTACGATTCGCGGCGGCAAAGGCCGCATGCCCCCCTTCACCAGTCTGAGCGATGAGCAGGTCCAGGCGGTAATCCGCTATTTGACCAAGGCTCCACAACAACAGCAGGCGCCGCCGACTAAGACTGATCATGGTGCTGCTCCTTCCGGAGATCACGTCGCCGCCGAGGCTGCAGGTGGAAAAACAACCGATGACATGCCGTATAAGACCATCGGTTTCCGCCGGTTCACCGATCCCGAGGGATATCCCGCCACGGCGCCGCCCTGGGGAACCTTGAGCGCCATCGACCTGAACACCGGTAAGTACTTATGGAAGATTCCCTTTGGAACTTATCCAGAGCTCGTGGCCAAAGGAATGGCGGACACCGGGTCGGATAACTACGGAGGACCTGTAGTTACCGATGGTGGTTTGCTCTTTATCGGTGCCAGCGTCTTCGATCAAAAGTTTCACGCCTTCGACAAAACCACTGGAAAGCTGCTTTGGGAGACGGAACTCCCTTTCTCCGGTCTTGCTACACCAGCGACCTACATGGTGAACGGAAAGCAATACGTGGTGATCGCCGCCGGCGGAGGCCAATCCAGCAGAAAACCCTCAGGCGGAGTCTACGTAGCGTTCGCCCTGCCATAGAGGATGCAGGCTACGCTGAAGGGTCGGGCGAGGAAGTTTAGACTCGCAACGACACCGATAGGTTCTGGACGGGTGCCCCATGTTCGCCCAAGCGCACATGGGCTGAAAAAGATGGGGCGCAGCCCCTTCCAACGCTCTTCAAGGGTCAATCGTAGCGCTCAAATACGATCTGCTTCCTCTCCCAACCCAGACTTTTCAACGAATCGCGGTTAGCCGACACCATTTCATTCAAACCGCAGATATACGCATGCATGTTGTAAACCGCGCCCTCTACAGGTCTCGGATCCGCCGCCGTAACACGTGCATGCTCCGCCGCGATCTTCTCCACGAATTCCTGCACATATCCACGTGAGCCCGTCCAAGTCTCCTGCGGCCGGCTCAACGTCGTGTGATAGAAAAAATTCGGTCGGCTGGCCGCCACCTTCTCAAAATAATCTTTGTAATAGAGCTCCGTTTCATGCCTCGTTCCATACACCAACCATATCTTCCGTCCCTGGCTGCGGTCCTCGCCGTTTTCCGGGAAAAGGTATTCGACAAAGCTCCGCATGGGGGCGATCCCCGTGCCCGTGGCGATGAAGATGCTGTCGGTCAGCGGTGCCCGCAGCACAAACAACCCATGAGGCCCATGGAATTCAATCGTTTGTCCCACCTCGAGATCGCACAGCAAATTCGAGAAAAATCCGCCTTCCACCCGGTTGACGCAGACATCGAACTGGTTGCCGCGAGGCGCTGAGGCGATTGAATAGGCACGCGTCTGCTGCTTTCCCAGAGGATCAACCGCCACGAAAGACACGAACTGACCCGGCAGGAAATCGAACCCTTCCAGCCCCTCTGCGATGAATTCAAGATGGAAACAAGCGGCAGGTTCCGACAGCAGAATTCTGCGCGTCAGCCGCGCAGTATAAGTTGGCCGTGACAATATCCGTCACCTCAGAGGGAACACAACATTTGCCTTGCTATCAACACCTTATTCGACCGTGACGGATTTAGCCAAATTCCGCGGTTGATCCACGTCGCAACCCCGCCGCACCGCGATGTAGTACGCCAGCAACTGCAGCGGAACCACCTCCAGCAGAGGCGCAAGTAACTCGGGCGCTTGGGGCACGTAGATCACATGCTCGACCAGGTCGTTCAGCTGCTTGTTCCCCTCGGTCGCCACCGCGATGACCCGGCCCGACCGCGCCGTTACCTCCTGAATATTGGAGAGTGTCTTTTCATACCGCAGCATCGATTCCGGGCTCTTTTCGTCGTTGGTCGCCAACACCACCACCGGTAATTTTTCATCGATCAACGCATTCGGCCCGTGTTTCATTTCTCCTGCCGGATATCCTTCGGCATGGATATAAGAAATCTCTTTCAGCTTCAACGCCCCTTCAAGCGCGATGGGAAAGTGGATGCCGCGGCCTAAGAAGAGAAAGTCTGAAGCCGATGCAAACCCCTTCGCCAACAGCCGGCACTCGCCATCGCGCTGCCGCAAAACCTCTTCAATCTTTCCCGGAATACGGCTGAGCTCGTCCACCAGGGCAGCGCTCTCGACGCCCCCGATCGTTCCTCGCTTCTGTGCCAGGTGCAGGGCGAACAGAAACAGTGCCGTCAGTTGAGCGGTGAAGGCTTTGGTAGAGGCGACGCCGATCTCGGGCCCCGCGTGAGTGTAGATGGTGCCGTGCGCTTCCCGCGCTACCATCGAGCCCACCACATTACAGATGGCGACGGTCTTCGACCCCTTGGCGATCATCTCTCGCTGCGCAGCGAGAGTATCCGCTGTTTCGCCGGACTGCGTAATCAACATTCCCAGTGCATGAGGATCGGCGATCGGGTCGCGATAGCGGTATTCGCTGGCGTAGTCCACCTCGGTGGGCACGCGCGCTAGCCGCTCGATCATGTACTTGCCGGCCAGCGCGGAGTGCCAACTGGTGCCACAAGCCGCAATGTTCACTTGGGTGGCTGCGCGAAAATCATCGTCGGTGATCTTCATCTCGCCCAGAAATATTTCACCCGTCTCAAGCGAGATCCTGCCCAGCGTCGTGTCGCGAACGGCGCGCGGCTGCTCAAAGATCTCCTTGAGCATGAAATGTTTGTAGCCGCCTTTTTCTGCCTGGATGGGATCCCAGAGGATCTTCTCCACATTGCGCACCACCGGATCGCCTGCGAGGTTCGTAAACTTCACCCCATCCGGCGTCAGCATGGCGACGTCTCCATCGACGAGGAAATACATCATGCGTGTGTGGTGCAGGATTCCGGGCACATCCGAGGCGACAAACGCTTCTCCTTCGCCCACGCCGACGACCGCCGGCGGCCCATTGCGCGCCGTAACAATCGTGTCGGGGGCATCGGCGGAAATCACGCTGATGGCGTAAGCACCCGTTAACCTCCGCGCCGCCCGCCGCACCGCCTCATCCAGCAACATGGTCTTGCCCGAGTTTTCCGCCGAGCGAAACTCTTGCTCGATCAGGTGAGCGATCACTTCCGTATCTGTCTCGGTAACAAATATGTGGCCTTCTTCTATTAACTCGCGTTTCAAATCCAGGTAATTTTCAACGATGCCGTTATGCACCACCACGATCCGGCCGGTGCAGTCTCTATGGGGATGAGCATTCTCTTCGGTCGGCCGGCCATGGGTGGCCCAGCGCGTGTGTCCGATTCCGTAAGTGCCCTGCAGCGGGTGCTGCCGGATCACTTCTTCCAGGTTGCGCAGCTTGCCCGGCGCGCGCCTCAATTCGAGCCCGTGTCCGGCAGATCCTACGGCGATCCCGGCCGAGTCATATCCCCGGTATTCCAACCGCCGCAGGCCTTCCAGGATGACAGAGACGACATCTTTAGGGCCGACATATCCCACGATTCCGCACATAGTCCCCTATTGTAAGGGGCGGTCTTAGTCTTCCAGGCGGTAGGTATACTCTTCGATGACCGGGTTGGTCAGTACCTCGCGGGCGATCCGCTCCACTTCCGCCTTCGCATCCGCGGCATCCATCGAGCGCAGCGTAAGTTGGAAGTATTTCCCCTGGCGGACATCTTCCACGCCGGTGTACTGCATTCGTTTGAGTGCGCCGTGGATCGTCTGCCCTTGCGGGTCGAGGACAGTGCGCTTCAGCGTGACGTAAACATGCGCTTTCATGGAGCTTGATTATAAACGGGGCAGTGCAGAAGAGAATTGCTGGCGGAGAGAGGGGGATTCGAACCCCCGGTAGAGGTGTTAGCCCCTACAACGGTTTAGCAAACCGCCGCCTTCAGCCACTCGGCCATCTCTCCGGGCTTCACTGGTCGGATTATATCCGACCAGAGCCAGGCATTTTCCAACTAAAGACTTGTCCGTCGTCCAAAAACCCAAGCTGGAAACGCAAAGGGTGCCCAGGTCTCGCTTTCGAGACCCGGGCACCCTCCTGGAAAAGGCCGATTGAGTTCTGCAGTAAATAGTGACGGGCCGGGCTAAAGCAGCTTAGCGGTTTCCGTCCGCTTGTGGCGCGACCTGCTTCTCCTTGAAGCGATTCACCGCTTCAACCACCTTGTCCCGGGCAAAAGCCGCATCGTGCCAGCCCTTTACCTCTACCCGCTTGCCCTCAAGGTCCTTATATATGGCGAAGAAATGCGTCATTTCCTTCAGCATGTGCGGATAGATCTCCGAATAGTTCCACACATCGGCATAGCGCGGGTTGTTCTTGCCTACAGCCAGCACCTTCTCGTCAGGTACGCCCTGATCGAGCATCTCCAGTAAACCAATCGGCCTTACCTGCATCACGCACCCGGGGAAACTGGGCGCATCCACCAGCACCAGCACATCCAGCGGATCCCCATCCTCGCTCAGCGTGGAGGGGATGAAGCCGTAGTCGCCGGGATAGTGCACCGGGGAATAAAGATTGCGATCCAGGCGGAAGACATGGAGCGTTTTGTCGTACTCGTACTTGTTGATGCCCTCGGCCGGAATCTCTATGACCGCGTTAATCACTTCAGGGCACTTCTCTCCGACCGGCAATTCCAAATAATTGACCATGATGGCTCCGCAGCCGTTTTATGATAACCCACTTAAATTGTCGGAGAGTGCTTCAGGCTAGAGAGAGACCTTCGCGAGGTGCAAGCTCAGTTGGACCGGCCTGGTCCACAGAAGAGACACAATCTGGTCCTGGCAACCGGAGATGACCTGCCGGTGGCGGACAATCGTGCCGGACCCGAGATTGGATTTAGAGGATCTCAAGCAGTTTCTCGATCAGCTGGCGATAGCCGGAGGACGCGATCACCGCATCCACACCATTGCGAAATTGCACCACGCCAACGCCTCGGTTGTAGTCCATGGACAGGCTCACGATTCGCTCCAGCGCAGTAGCGCGAGCATCGTCCAGCGTGACCTCCACGTTGGTTGAAATATACTCGCGGTGGTTTGTGACCGGCAGCTTCAATTGAATCCCTCCCCCGAAGAATCAACAAGCAGTCGTTCAGAACCACCGCTTGATCCGTAGAATAGCCGCTAACGCTCGGCTGGCTACAACTATTGGGTAACAATGGACGGGTTAAAAGTACTCGCAGCAGGTAATGTCTACACCCTGGTTTCCTCTCGTCCCGCTGGCGTTTCCGCGTTTCGAATCAGTCCTTTAGAGCACCGGGTGAGCCCGTGGCGGCAGTTCCGCCACGGTGCGGATGCGAAATTACCCCGCCGCCATACATCCAACCGGGAAATGCTTTAGTATCCATTACGGTTTGAAAGACGCGATGCGCATCGCCGCGCAGCACGGCAAACAGGAGAGTCTGTTCATGGCCAACCGTTTGGTGAAATTGAAAGCGCTTCACTGTATCTTTTTGTTTTTTATCCTGATGCCGATGGCATCGCGTCTGGAGGCAAAGGTGACGAAGTCCGAGTTCGGCAGCACGCCTGATGGAACGAAGGTAGAGATTTACACCCTCGAGGAGGGTGCACTGAAGGCGCGCGTCATGACCTACGGCGCGCGGTTGGTCTCTCTCGAGGTTCCCGATCGCAGCGGCAAGCCTGGTGATATTGTCCTGGGCTATGAGTCCCTGGCTGGCTACACTGCCGACCCTAAGAGCTACTTTGGGTCCATCGTAGGGCGCTACGGCAACCGGATTGCCCACGCCAGTTTTACCCTGGACGGCAAGGAGTATCATCTGCCTGCGAATGATGGAACCAACACGCTCCATGGCGGCATCAAGGGCTTCGACAAGCTCGTCTGGCACGGCCATGAAATTCCTAATGGAGTCGAGCTCACCCTGGTGAGCAAAGACGGCGATCAGGGCTTTCCCGGGACGCTTACGGCAAAGGTCCGCTACACCCTGGAAGCGCATGCGCTCAAGATCGAGTACTTCGCCACCACGGATAAGGACACCGTCCTCAATCTGACCAATCACAGCTACTTCAACCTGGCTGGCGAAGGGAACGGAGACATCCTCAACCACCAGGTCATGATTCCTGCCGACCGCTACACCCCGGTCGACGCATCTCTCATCCCTACCGGTGAGCTGGCCCCGGTCGCAGGAACCCCGTTGGACTTCCATAATCCGACGGCCATCGGAGCCCGCATCGACGACAAATTTGAGCAAATGCGCCTGGCCGGAGGATATGACCACAACTATGTGCTGAATGGCAAGATGGGCGTCATGCAGGAGGCGGCGCGCGTGGTAGAACCGACCACCGGCCGGATACTCACCGTAGAAACCACGCAACCCGGGATTCAGTTCTACTCCGGCAATTTCCTGGACGGAACCCTGAAGGGCAAGCACGGCCACGTCTACAACAAACACGCCGGCTTCTGCCTGGAAACCCAGCACTTCCCCGACTCTCCCAACCATCCGAAATTCCCGACAAGCGAGCTGAAGCCCGGACAGACCTATCACAGCGTGACCACCTTCGGGTTCTCCACCGCGCCCTGATCAACCTGGAACCGCAGATCTCTTTACTCCGCCCCCCTGATTCTTGCCGAACGTAGTGGTGTCAGAGGGTTGGGTGCGGGCTACCCAAAGCATTGGTGGCTGTGTAGGGCGGCTTTCATTTCTGTGTCATCTCGACCGGGGCGAAGCGGAGTGGAGAGACCTGCGGTTCGCCCTTGAGGGCGCCGCCAACCCCGGGTGCCCCACATCTCGCTCGTTTTTCGCGAGATGTGGGATACCACAGCCCTCAACCTCTGATTCCTAGGAGAACGGGACTTTTCATCCCAGAAAACCCGCTTTTCCCCCGGGCACAGCAGGAATGCTACCCTTCAAAAAGAAGCCCAGAATGCCGGACAAAATCCTCAGCCCCGAACTTAGCCCTGACTTGGCCGCCCGTTCTGGCCTCTCCAGCGGCTGCCGTTTTTTGCGCGCCGTTCTGCGCCAGCCGGTGGACAAAACCCCAGTGTGGTTTCTCCGCCAGGCCGGCCGCTACATGCCGGAATACCAGGCCGTTCGCCGCCACCATTCCCTGCTGGAAATCTGCAAGAACCCCGAGCTCGCCGCTGAGGTAACCATCACCGCTGCGGAAAAACTCGACGTCGACGCCGCCATCATCTTTGCCGACCTTCTTTTGCCCCTGGAAGGCATGGGCCTGGACTTCGAATTTCTGGCCGGCGAAGGCCCGGTGATCCACCACCCCGTGCGCACCGCGGCCGACGTGGATAACCTGCGCATCGATCGCGCTCACGAACTCGGCTACGTGGCCGAAGCCATCCGCAAAGTCGTCGCCCACTTCAATGACCGCATCGGCATCGTCGGATTTTGCGGCGCTCCCTTCACCCTGGCCAGCTACATGATCGAAGGCGGCGGTTCGCGCAACTACATCTTCACCAAGACCATGATGTACCGCGAGCCTTCCGTCTGGCAGCTACTGCTCGAGAAGCTCGCGACCGTCCTCGAAGAGTACGCCGCCCAGCAGGTGGAGGCGGGCGCCGACGTTATCCAGATCTTCGATAGCTGGGCCGGCGCGCTCAGTCCGACTGACTATCGCGATTTCGTCCTCTCCGTGACCACGCGTCTCGTACGCAAGGTTCAGGCGCTGGGCGTACCGGTCATCTATTTTGGCGTAGACACCGCGACCCTGCTGCCGGCCATGCGCGAAACCGGCGCCGACGTCATCGGGCTCGATTGGCGAGTGCCCTTGGACCAGGGCTGGTCCACACTCGGCCATGCGGTCGCGGTGCAAGGCAACCTCGACCCGATTACACTCTTCGCCAACGAAGATCTACTTCGTCAACGCGTCCACCAGATCCTGGAGCAGGCCGGAGGACGCCCTGGCCACATATTCAATCTCGGCCACGGCATCGTTCCCGGCACTCCAGTCGAGAACGTGCAGCGCGTCGTCCAGTACGTGCGCGAGTTCAGTTCTGGAGAACGTGCCCGTGGCTGACATCGCACCCCCTCGCCAGGCGGTTTTGTTGCTCGCCCACGGGACCCCCCAGTCGCTTGACGAAATCCCGGAGTATCTGCGCAATATCACCGGCGGGCGCCCCATGCCCGAATCGGTCGTCGAAGAGATTCGTCACCGTTACAGTCTGATTGGATCGAGCCCGCTGACCGACCTCACCATGGAGCAGGGGCGCCTGCTTTCCCAGGCACTCGACCTGCCGGTGTATGTCGGGATGCGCAACTGGAAGCCTTACATCGCCGACGTGGTCCGCCAAATGCGAACGGATGGCATTACCTCGGCGGTGGTCATTTGCCTGGCGCCACAAAATTCCCGCACCAGCGTCGGACTTTATCGCCGCGCCGCGTTTGCCGAAGCCGGCGCGATCGAGATGGACTTCGTCGAGGGCTGGGCCGACCACCCGCAGCTCGCGCAAGCCTTTGCCGAGCGCCTGCAACCGGTCTGGCAAAGTGTCTCGGCGCGCATCGGTTCTTCCGTTCCGGTGCTTTTTACCGCGCACAGCGTGCCCTGCAGAACCATCCAAACGCAGCCTGCGGATGCCCCAGGGCCACCCGCCGCCAGTCCAGACCCTTATCCTGTGGAAGCGAAGCGTACTGCGGCGAATGTGGCTGCGCTCCTCGCGCCTCTCGGCCTCACGGCCTCGAACTGGTTTTTCGCCTTCCAGAGCCAGGGCATGTCCGGCGCAACCTGGATCGGTCCCACCGTGGAAGACACTCTCACCGCCCTGCGCCAGGAAGGCCACTCCACTGTCGTCATCCAGCCCATCGGCTTTCTCTGCGACCACGTTGAAATTTTCTACGACATCGACATCGCCTTCCGCGATTTCGCTGCCGGCATCGGTCTCGAGGTAGTGCGTCCCCCTTCGCTCAACGACTCTCCGTTGCTGACAGCAGCGCTTGCGGACCTGGCTCAGCAAGGGTTCGCCCGGTTGGCCGCAAAGGCGCCCTCCGAAGCTCTCTCTGCACCTGCCATGATGATCGCGATCGTGGGTGGCGGCATCGGCGGTTTGGCGACAGCTTATCAGCTGGCCTGCGACGGAGTGGAGTTCACTCTCTTCGAAGCTTCAGAGCGACTCGGCGGCATTGTCGAAACTGTCCATCGCGACGGGTTTCGTCATTGAGTGCGGCCCCGACTCCTGGGTCACCGAAAAGCCATGGGCGCGCGAACTGGCGGTGGAGCTCGGCCTCGAAGACCAGATCATTTCCTCGAACGATCCGTGGCGGCGCACCTACGTCCTGCAGGGCGGTCCCCGCCAGGCGCAGTTGGTGCCCATTCCCGACGGAATGCGCATGATGGTTCCAGCCCAATGGGGTCCGCTGCTGGAATCGCCGCTATTCAGTTGGCAGGCGCGGCTCGCTTATCTGCGTGAGCCCAAGCGCGCCGAGGAGCTGAAAGCAATCCGCGCCCGCCCATGACGAATCCGTGGCGGACTTTGTGCGCCGCCATTTCGGCGAGAAGTGGCAACCACCATCGCCGGGCCTCTTGCTGGCCGCGGTCTTCGGTGGAGACATTGCCCAGCTCAGTGTCCGCGCCGTCATGCCCGCTTTCGTCCGCATGGAAGCCGAAGAGGGCAGCCTGGTACAGGCCGTGCAGCGGCGGGTGCAGATCGTCTCCAGCTCATCTTCACCACCCTCAGCCAGTGGTCTCGAGACGCTCGTCGATCGCATGGCCTCCCGATTGCCGGCAGCGTCCCTCCGCTTGCGCCAACCGGTCCTGCGGATTGAGGCGGATCATGGAGGCTGGCGCATCACGACCGATGACGGCTCCAGCAAAATTTGACGCGGTTAGTCCTGGCCACTCCGCCTCAAGTCAACCGGACGGTTGCTGCGGCCAGCTCGGCGACAGGGTGCCCGCATGGCGGATTTGCTCCCACAGCAGGCGACCTCGGCGATCGTCGTCGCTCTGGCTTTCGCTCCGGAACAGGCGGCTCGGCTGCGAATTCCCCGTGGTTTTGGCTTTGTGGTACCGCAAGCTCCCGGGCAAAACCACGGACGATTACCCGCTGCTGGCCTGCACCTTCGTGGATCAGAAGTTTCCCGGTCGCGTCCCGCAAGGGGCGATCCTGCTCCGGGCCTTCTTCGGCGGCCAGTCTGGCGATGCGCTGCTAAACGAACCGGACGATAAGCTCATCGAGCGCGCCCGGTTGCAATTAGGCCGCGTCCTGGGCCCCTTGCCGCAAACCGCGGAAACAGTCGTGCGCCGTTGGCCTCTATCTCTGCCGCAATACTCCGTCGGCCATCTGGACCGTATGGCTGAGCTGGAATCGATGCTTGCCGCGATGCCCGCCCTGCAGCTGGTGGGCAGCGCCTACTACGGCGTGGGATTGCCTGATCTCATCCGTCAAGGCCGCGCCGCGGCACGATCGCTTTTGGCTCAACCGCACCGTGTCGCAAATTGACACAGGTTCTGTCTGCTGCGCAGGTAAATTTGGCAGGAGCAAAAAGAAAGCCCGCAATTCCGCATCCGCTGGAATTGGCTGCCTTGGCCGCAGTAGCGCGACGCGGGTTGGTTGTGAAAAATTGAAGACGGCAGTTGCCGATACTCAAGTGATCCATAGCCATTGCATCTCACCATTCGAAGACGAATGATTAAGCCAAAGCAAAAGTCATTATTGTCGGGGCCGGTCCAGGCGGTCTCGCTGCTGCTATTCTGCTGCAACGCTCAGGCGTCGACGTAACTGTCGTCGAGCGCCGGGAAGTGGTTGGCGGCCGTACCTCCACCATGGAGCGAAACGGGTTCAAGTTCGATACCGGACCAACGTTCTTTCTCTACCCCAGGGTGCTGCGGGAGATCCTTGCTGCCGCGGGCAGGGATCTCGACCAGGAAATCCCGATGTACCGGCTGGATCCTCAGTACCGGCTTGTCTTCGGCTCCGGCGGAGAGCTGCTGGCCACTCCGGACCTGGAGCGGATGGAGCGCGCGATCGCTCAGCTCAGCCCGGAAGATGCTCGCGGCTTTCACCGCTTCTTCTGCGACAACCGCAATAAGCTGGAGAAGTTTTTGCCCTTTCTTGAGTCGCCTTTCGAGAGCTGGCGAGACCTGGCCAAGCTCGACATGCTCAAACTGCTGCCGCTCCTGCGGCCCTGGCGCTCGCTCGATTCCGATCTGCGTAGCTATTTCAAAGACGAGCGCATTCGCCTCGGCTTCAGCTTCCAGTCCAAATATCTCGGCATGTCGCCGTTTACCTGCCCCAGCTTGTTCAGCATCCTTTCATTCCTCGAGTATGAGCACGGCGTCTTTCATCCCGTGGGTGGTTGCGGCGCCGTCACGAAGGCCATGGCCCGCATCGCGGAGGATCTGGGCGCCAAGGTGCTACTCAACGAGCCGGTGGAAGAGATGGTGTTTGACGGCCGCAAGTGTACCGCTGTCCGCACGGCCAACCGAACCCTCGCTGCCGATGCGGTGGTGGTGAACGCCGACTTCGCGCAGGCCATGCAGCGCATGGTGCCGGACAGCATTCGCCGCCGCTGGACCGACAGCAAGATCGAGAAGAAGCGCTTCTCCTGCTCCACCTTCATGCTGTACCTGGGCATTGAAGGACGCTATGACGACGTCTCTCACCACACCATCTATCTGGCCGCCGATTACCGGCAGAACCTGCGCGACATCGAAGAGCTGCATCAGCTATCCGACGATCCGTCCTTCTATGTGCAGAATGCCTGCGTAACCGACCCTTCGCTGGCGCCGAAGAAGATGAGTACGCTCTACGTTCTGCTGCCGGTTACGCACGAGCATAAGAACGTCGACTGGCCGGCAGAACAGGCGCGCTTTCGCTCTCTGGCTCTGCGCCAGTTGGAGAAGATCGGCATCGCGGATGTGGAACGCCGCATTCGCTTTGAGAAAGTGGTCACGCCGGCTGACTGGCGCACCGATTACGCGCTGCACAAAGGCGCGACTTTCAGCATGGCGCACAATTTGCGGCAGATGCTCCACCTCAGGCCGCACAACCGGTTTGAAGATCTGGACAGCGTTTACCTGGTCGGCGGTGGCACCCATCCGGGCAGCGGCTTGCCCGTGATTTTCGAATCCGCGCGCATTACCGCGCGCCTGTTGCTCGAAGATCTGAAGCTGGAGCCCCAGTGGGATACTCGCCGGCGCTGGCCGAAGCCGCCGTATACGAAGCTGCTTCGTAAAATGGCGTCAGGGTGCACAATCAAAACTATGCCCTTGAACACTGCAGCGCGGGTCGCAAGCCGCAGTCCGCCTCCCTAGGGCAAGCGCGGGAGGCGCAGCAAATTTGGGCGCGCAAGAGCATTGCGGGAGCGGCTTGCTCTCTTGCGCCGTGCTCGCCATCGCATCGCCGCAACCGCGGAGGAAATCGCGCGGACCGTGCCTTGCGAACAGGCCCGGGGCGTTGCATCGCAGTGTGGCCGACACGCTGGTCTCCGAGGTGCTGCCGCTGGTCGAGGCCTGCCGCTTTCTCGAGCGCGAGGCCGCCTGGATTCTTGCTCCCCAACGGCTCAGCACACACACCCGCCCTTTTTGGCTTCGCCGCGTAACGGCGGAGACTCAGGCGCGAGCCACTCGGTGTGGTGCTCATCATCGCGCCCGCGAACTATCCCCTTTTCCTGCCCGGAGTGCAGGCGTTGCAGGCGCTGGCCGCGGGCAACGCTGTCCTGTGGAAGCCCGCGCCTGGCGGCACGGCGGCTGCTGAGGCGCTGCGCGATGTGCTGGTGGGGTGCGGCCTTGATCCCGCGTTGTTACAGTTACTGGACGAATCGCGCTAGGCCGCGATCGACGCGATCGCGGACGGCGTGGACAAGGTGTTTCTTACCGGCTCCGCCGCTACCGGCACGGCGGTTCTGCATGCAACTGGCAGCGCACTTGACACCCGCGGTCGATGGAGCTTTCCGGCTGCGATGCGGTCTTCGTGCTGCCCGGCGCCGAACTCGATCGTACGGTCGCGGCGCTGGCTTTCGGCCTGCGCTTCAACGGTTCGGCCACTTGCATGGCGCCGCGGCGGCTCTTTCTGGTCGGTGAGCCATCCTGGGCTGGTACCGGCACTGCTCGATCAGTTGCAAGAATCTTCCTCCCGTCGTTCTGCCCGCGCGCACCCAGTCGCAGCTTGCTGGCTTGTTGCAGGATGCGAGGCGGCTGGGAGGATCGGTTCTCATGGATGGGTCGGAGGCAGGGCTGCGCTACGCCCTGGTCATCAAGGCGACTCCGGACATGCGCATCGCGCAGAGCCGATATCTTTGCCCCCGTGCTGTGCATCTGCAAGTGCCGGATAGCGCAGCCGCGATCGCCGCGCACGCGGCCTGTCCTTACGCGCTGACCGCGGCTATCTTCGGGCCCGAGTCCGAAGCGCGCACGTTGGCTTCGCGGCTTCCGGTCGGGACGGTTCTTATCAACGACCTGATCGTCTCAACTGCCGATCCGCGTGTCAGTTTCGGTGGCCGTAAATCGAGCGGCTTTGGCGTAACCCGCGGCCGTGAAGGTTTGCTGGAGATGACCGCGCTCAAGACGATCGTCGCTCAGCGCAGCCGCGACCTGCGCGCTTATCGGCCAACAACGCCCGATCATCAGCCGTTCTTTGCCGGCTTACATCGAAGCCGTACATGGCGGTAACTGGCGCACTCGCTGGCACGGCCTGCGCCGGTTTTTGCGTGCGGCTGCGCGGCTCGATTGAGATCAGGAGAAACCAACATGCGTGTTGCAGTGATTGGTTCAGGATTAGGAGGACTTTCGGCGGCTTGCACCCTGGCCGCGCGCGGCTACCAGGTCGAAGTCTTCGAGAAAAATCCATGGCTGGGCGGTAAGGCCGCGGTGCTTGCAGGAGCAGGGTTTTCGCTTCGATATGGGGCCCACCATTCTGATTCAGCCCTCCGTGCTGCGGCGTATCTTCTGCGAAGCCGGCCGCACCATGAGCGACTATCTGGAAATGGTGCGCCTCGATCCGCAGTGGCGCTGCTTCTTCGATGACGGCACGGTTCTCGATCTCAAGGACGATGTCCGCGAGATGGCCGCGTCGCTCGAGGGCAGGGAACCCGGGCTGGGCGCTCGCTTTTCTGAGTTCATGGAGCTGTCCGAGAGGCTGCACACTATCTCCGACAAGTTCTTCTTCTGGAAGTCGGTCGGTTCCATGCGCGACACCTTCGACATCGGCGGAAGCTTTCAGCTCTGGGTGCTCAAAGATGTGCTGAGCATGCGCCTGGGGCAAAGCGTATCCGGAACCATCCGCGAATTCATCAAAGACCCGCGCGTGGCGCAGATGCTCGATCACTATGTGCAGTATGTGGGCTCGTCGCCCGATAACTCTCCGGCGATTCTTTGTTCCATCGGTCACATGCAGGCGGAACAAGGCATCTGGTATCCGCAAGGGAGGCACCCGCGCGGTCCCCCAGGCGCTGGTTCGTCTGGGCAGCGAGCTGGGCGTGCGTTATCACACCTCGATCGAGATAGCGCGCCTGCTTACCGTGACGGCAACGCCGTTTCCGGGCTTGAAACCAGCGACGGGGAACAGCATCTCTTCGACGCCGTCGTCTCCAACGAAGATGCGGTGCGCACTTATCGCGAGCTGCTTGGCGGGGCGGTTGCCGATCGCTTTGACAAACGCAGGGAATACGAGCCGGCGTGTTCCGGCGTGGTGCTTTACCTCGGCCTCAACCAGCGCTACGAGCATCTGGCGCACCATGACTTTGTTTTCTCGCGCGATCCGCACGAGGAATTTCACCACATCTACGACCTGGCGGAGCCCGCGCCCGATCCAACCTGTTATCTCGCTTCCACTTCGGCGACGGATCCCACCACAGCGCCCGCGGGCGGCGATGCGCTCTACGTGCTGGTGCATACTCCGTTTCTGCGTCCCAGGCATGATTGGTCGAAAATGTTTCCCGCCTATCGCCAGGTGATTCTCGACAAGCTGAAGCGTACTGCCGGTCTGGCCGATATTGAGGAACGCATCGTCTTCGAGCGCGCCCTCACGCCGGTCGATATCCATCAGCGATACAAGGTGCTTGAATGGAGCGATCTACGGCATTTCGAGTCACGGGCGGTTGGAACGGAGCCTTCAAGCCGGCCAATGCCAGTCCCGACCTCGAGGGTCTTTACCTGGCGGGAGGGGCGGCACATCCCGGCCCCGGAATGCCGATGGTGATGATGAGCGGTTGGATCGCCGCCGACGCCCTCGACCAGCACTACCGAGGGGCGGAGGCGGCAATATCTGCGCGACTGCAGGCCGAAGAGCTTTTGGCTCATGCATAATGAGACACCCGGGCAATTGGAGAGCCGTTGAGTCCATCAGGAAAAACAGCGGAAGCGACTCATCTGCGTACGGAGCTGGTCCCTCCCTCGCGGCGATTGCTTGCCGTGTTTTCCTACTACCTGCATTGGTATATTGGGCGTCATTTCCACGCGTTTCGCCTGGCGAACCCCGGCCGCTTTCCCACCACAGCCGGCCCGCTGATCATCTTTGTCAATCATGCCTCGTGGTGGGATCCGCTATGCTTGCTCGTGATGTCGCGTCATTTCCTTCCCGATAGCTCGCACTACGGGCCCATGGATGAAGCGGCCCTGAAGCACTATGGCTTTCTTCGCAAGCTGGGCTTTTTTCCCGTAGAAAGTGGAACCCGGCGGGGAGCGGCCCAATTCCTCCGTGCTGCGCAGCAGATCCTTTCTACCTCGGACTCCGTCCTTTGGATTACTCCCGGAGGGGCGCTTCACCGATATCCGCACCCGGCCCGCGATGTTTCGTCCCGGACTCGCTGCCCTGGTCGCGCGGCTCGGCGCCTGCACACTGGTCCCGTTGGCCATCGAGTACACCTTTTGGGACGAGCGTCTGCCGGAAATTCTGGTCTCCTGCGGTCAGCCGGTGCAGGTGGTCGATGGGAAACAGCACAGTGTCGCGGAGTGGAACGATCAACTGGGGGCTGCATTGGCGGCAACCCAGGACGAACTCGCAGCCTTGGCCAAACTCCGCGATCCAGAGCGTTTTGAAACTATCCTCTCCGGGCGGGTGGGCATCAGTGGCGTCTATGAGGGCTGGAAGCGGTTCGTTGCTTTGTTGACCGGGCGCGTTTACGAAGGCAGCCACGGGAGCATCCGCCATTTATGAGCACAGTCATTGTTCTCGCGTTCTGCTGCGCGACTTTGCCGGCTGTGCTCTGGGTGTGGAATATGCTGCTTTATCGGGAGCCGCAGATGGGCAGCTGTGCGGAGAGCGGAAGTTGCTCTCTACCAAGCGCTATATCGGTGCTGATTCCCGCCCGCAACGAAGAACACGTGATCGCCGCGTCGCTTACGAGCCTCCTGGCCTCGCGCGGAGTCGAGATCGAGATCGTCGTGCTGGACGACGCTTCCACCGATCGAACCGCGGAGATCGTCCGCGGCTTTGCCGAAAAAGATACGCGCGTGCGTTTGCGAAGTTCGCCGCCGCTGCCCCACGGGTGGAACGGCAAGCAGCACGCGTGTCATGCACTCGCGCAGGCCGCTCGTTTCGAGGTCCTTTGTTTTCTCGACGCGGATGTGCGTCTTGCTCCCGAGGCACTGGTCTCAATGGCGTCGTTTTTGAGCCGATCCGGCTCCGATCTGGTGAGCGGCTTTCCCCGTCAGGAAACGGAAAGTCTTCTCGAATGCTTATTGTTGCCGCTGATTCATTTTGTGCTGCTTTCGTATCTGCCACTGGCCGGTATGCGTAGCCTCCCTGCGCCCGGTTTTGCGGTGGGCTGCGGTCAGTTCCTTATGGTCCGCCGCGAGGCCTATCGCAAGACCGGCGGCCACGCCGAGATCCGCGCCACCATGCATGATGGCCTTCTTCTGCCGCAGCTTTTTCGCCGCAACGGTCTGCGCACGGATATTGCGGACCTGACCTATCTCGCCACTTGCCGCATGTATCACAATGCGTCGGAGGTTTGGCGGGGTTTGGCCAAGAATGCAACCGAAGGGATGGCAGCTCCGGCTCGTATTCTGCCGTTTACCTTCCTCCTTTTTTGCGGGCAGGTTTTACCTTTGTTGCTGGCCATCTCCGTCGTCATTTGGCCGGCATCCTACAGTGACGGTGCTCGCTCACTCATCCTGGCCGCGTTGGCGGCGTCCTATATTCCTCGTTTGGTTTCGGTCTGGAAATATCGGCAGTCTCTCTCCAGCGCTTTGCTGCATCCACTAGGGGTGACTGTTTTGCTTCTGCTCCAGTGGTACGCACTGCTAGGCAAGCTCGCTGGGCAGCAGGTCACCTGGAAGGAACGGGCTTATCGCCTGGGGTGATGCAACCGTTCGCGCCGGGCGAGCATTTCATTTCATATGGGTAAGTTGAGGTTCATCCTGGCCACCTGCCTGGCGTTTACCGCCGTACTGCAGGCGGCCAACAGTTTCCATCAGCGCCTGGCGGAGGCGCGCACGCAGTATTTTGCCTACCTGCAGGGAAATCGTTCCGCGGGGGATAAGGCACGCGCGAGCTTTGCGTCGCTGGTGCACGACTATCCCGGGAATGCGGTTGTGGATGCATACAACGGTAGCCTGGAACTTCTGGATGCGGCTCACACTTGGGCCGTCTGGGACAAGCGCAGGCTTGCCAATGAGGGCCTGGCCAAAATGGATCAGGCGGTGAACCGGGCGCCCGACGATCTTGAGGCCCGATTTATTCGTGCTGCCTCTACCTGGCATTTGCCTTTCTTTTACAAGCGCCACGAGCAGGCGGCCGGTGACTTTGCCTTCATTGCTCCGCGGGCAGAGGCCGCGGTCGCTAAGGGAACTTTGCCCCCTCAGTTGGCGGCCGCAGCGCTCGACTACTACGGCCAGGTCCTCATCGACCGCAGCGACAATCACGGTGCCAAACAAGCTTTTGAAGCGGCTGTGCGCGTCGATGGTGACAGCCCTGGTGGCCGCGATGCCTTGAAGCGGCTGCGGACCGAATAGTCAAAAAACATTTCCAGGAAATGTTTTTCACTTACTGCTTCAACGGCTTGCGTGCAAAGTAATAGAGCGAACCTGCCAGCAACACAAACATCAGCACCGAAACCCAATCGTGGTGCAGGGAATTGTTAGCCGGAAACAACAGCACATCCTGCTTCCCGGTGGCGGTTTCATACAGCTTCAGCGCGACCCCGATCAATCCGACGATTCCCCCGGCCGCGATCAGTCCGCTGGCATAAAGCGAGCCTGGGCTCACTTCGCTCTCGCTTTCCGTTTTCTCTACCGCCCGTCGATCATCCAGCGCACCATACCGCCGGCAAAGATGGCCAGCGTGGTCGCGATCGAAAGGTACGCGCCGACCGCGAACGAGAGCGAACGAATCCCAAGTATCTCCATCGCGATGACCAGGAAGACACCCAGCAATACCAGTCCCCATGGCAGTTTGCGGCCTAAAATCCCATTGACCACCGTGGCCATCAGCCGGGCCTGTGGCGCCGCTGCCTTTTCACTGCCGATCCCCTGGATCCACTGCACCTCGATCTGCTGCGTCTGCGGATTGTAGAGATACTTGCCGTCTGCCAGCTCAGCCGAATTGAGTGCGTTCAGCAGAACATAACCATTGCCCGGCCGCGTATCGACCAGCTTGCCCGCGTTCATCACCCGGATCTGCGCCTGGTGAAAGTGCTGCTCTTCCACCTGCACGCCATTGTGCACCAGCGGTCATATCCCACGGCTTCGCGGTTTGCCGGAACTCCGCCAGGCCCTGGTTCATCAACTGCAACGTCGCCCCGATCGCCAGCGTGGACACGAAGGCGCCAATCACCAACGCGATCTGCTGCTTGCGCGGAGTGGCGCCGATCAGATACCCGGTCTTGAGATCCTGCGAAGTATCGCCGGCATTGGCGGCCGCGATGCACACCACGCCTCCGATGGTGATGGCCAGGGCGCCGAACGCAGGTGCCGTCCAACCCTTCACCAGAAAGATTGCCGAGGTTGCCATCAGCGTGGCGATCGTCATACCCGAGACAGGATTCGAAGAACTGCCGATCAGTCCACAGATCCGCGAGGAGACCGTCACGAAGAGAAATCCGAACAGAGCCACCAGCAGCGAAGCGGAGAGGTTCGCCATCCAACTGACCTGCGCGCCCGGCACAGGCTTGAAGGTCAGAAAGAAGAAACATCATCAACACCAACACCACCGAGCCGCCGATCACCACGCCGAAGGGAAGGTCGTCATCCGTGCGCAGTGGAGTAGCCTTCACCCCACCGCTCTGGCGCAGGTTTCCCATCGCACCGCGCAGCGCGCCGAAGATGGTCGGCATGGTTTTGATCAGCGTGATCAGCCCGGATGCTGCCACCGCCCCGGCGCCCATCGGTCGAATATACGAAGCCCACAGGTCGCTGGGAGACATCTGCGCAATCGGCTTGGTGCCGGGATAGATCGCCTGGGGAAAGTGGGAGCCGAAAAAGTAGATGGTCGGCATGAGCACCAGCCAGGAAAAGATGCCGCCGGCAAACAAGCAGCCCCGCAATGCGGGGACCGATGATGTAGCCCACGCCCAGGTATTCCGGGGTGACATCGGCGCGGATGGCCGCTCCCTTGAGCCACTGGGGCTGATAGTCCGGAGTGCCCGGCCACGCGCCGAAAAGGTTCTCGTTCTGGAAAAAGGTGTAGAGCCCGCCTAAGCCAAGACCAAGAAAGACGCGTCCGGCGAAGGAGCCGCCGCGCTCGCCTGCCAGCAGCACATCCGCGCAAGCCGTGCCTTCGGGGTAGATAAGCCGGCCGTGTTCCTCGACGATCAACTGTCGCCGCAATGGGATCATGAACAGCACGCCCAGTAGTCCGCCCAGCAGCGCCAGCAGGAAAATCCTCGTGTACTCGAGGTCGAAGCCGAGAAAGATCAGGGCCGGCAAGGTGAAGATCACCCCCGACGCAATCGATTGCCCCGAGTTTCCCGTGGTCTGCACGATGTTGTTTTCCAGAATGGAGGCGCTCCCGAATGCCCGCAGCAGGCTGATCGAAAGCACGGCGATGGGGATCGACGCGCCTACCGTCAAGCCTGCGCGCAGCCCCACATAGACGGTAACCGCGCCAAAGAGCAATCCAAAAATGCATCCCAGGATCAGCGCGCGCGGTGTCAGTTCCGGGCGGGTCTCAGTTGCGGGAACATAGGGCTGAAAAGGCTGGGGCGTTGTGTGCACTCAGCGTGCCTCCGTATGTGGAAACAACTGTATCTCGAAAAGCGCTTCCATCGAATACAGTGACTTATGGGAATACGCAAGCTTCTCGCCTACGCTGCGATTTATGTTCTGTGGGGCGCGTCGTTCCTGGCCATTCGGCAGGTGGTTGCGGTGGCGCCGCCTTTCTTTGCCGCCTCTTTCCGCTTTCTCTGCGCCGGGCTGGATCCTCTACGCGTACAGCCGCGCGAAAGGCATGCCCCAGCCAGACCGGCGGCAGTGGATCAGCACCGCTGTGCTTGGCCTGGTCATGTTTGCCGGCGACTATGGCTGCCTCTTCTGGGCGGAGAAGGAAGTGCCTTCGGGCCTGGCGGCGGTGATTGCGGCCACCATCCCGGTCTGGGTGCTGTTGGGCGAGTGGTTGTTTGCGGGTTCGCAACGACCCACGGCAAAGTCTCTGCATCGGGATTGTCCTCGGGATCGCCGGGGTCGTGCTGCTGATGCTGCCCGCAGGACTCCATAGCAGCGGTTTCACCACCTCGGCGCTGGTTCTGCTCCTGGGCTGCTTTCTCTGGGCGGGCGGGACGGTGGCCAGCCGCCACCTCCAGCTGCCGAGGCAACTCAGCATGAGCTCCGGCCTGCAAATGACCTGGGGCGGCGGCTTTCTTCTCCTGATCTCGGCCGTGACGGGGGAGTTGGGCAAGTTACCGGCCCTCTCCTCCCGGTGGGACTGGCACGTCGCTTTCGCCATGGCCTACCTGATCCTTTTTGCTTCCATCATTGCTTTTACCGCCTATGTCTGGCTCATCGCGCGGGATCCGACGACCCGTGTGGCCAGCTATGCCTACGTCAACCCGCTGATCGCCCTGTTACTCGGATCACTCCTGGCCGGCGAGCGGCCGACGCCGATTCAATACGCGGGAGCCGCCCTGGTGGTGGCCGGAGTGGCTTCCACCATTGCCGGCAAGCGTGTTGCACGGCGTGAACCTGCGGCGAAAGTGGCCTAAACCGGGGCTAGCGTTGGGGCTTGACTTCCCCGTATACTCTGCACAACGGCGGCAGGGCAGCTCGAGTAGCCTCGCCGGCCGGCTGTGAGGTGCGTCTTTTCTGGTCAGTCTGAAACCCTGACTCCCGACGTCCCGCTGTCGCAAACTTCGGTTTGGCGTGCTGTTGTTCGCGTGCTTCGAAGTCCCGCAGACTCGCTTTCCTGTGCATTGTTCCCCTCCCCCTGCGCCCTTTGCGGCGGCTCTCTTCTGCGCCTTTCCCGTGTCCCGATCTGCGATTTCTGCTGCGCCCAACTCCCTCCCCAATCTGGCATTCTCTGCGCTTGCTGTGGGGAAGACCTGGGCATTGCGCAGTTTTCCCCCTTGCCTTCGGACGATCTCGATCCTCAGCTTTGCCAGCCCTGCCGTTTAGCCCCTCCCGCATTCGTGAAAGCTGTCGCCTATGGCGGATACCACGGTGAGCTGCGATCGCTGGTTCATCTGCTCAAGTACGAGGGGATGCGGCCCATTGCCCGCCGGCTTGGTGTGCTTCTCGCGGACAGCCTCGAAGTGTTCGCCGACTCTGCGTCTCCGATGCTGGTGATACCGGTTCCCATGCACCCCGCCAAAGCAGCGGCAGCGGGGATTCAACCATGCCGAGTTGCTGGCCCGCGCGGCGATCACCGAGATGCGCCGCCGTCACCCGCAATGGGGGCTGCACCTGGAAACGGGTCTGCTCAAACGCGTGCGCGTCACCGTGAGTCAGGCAGGCCTGACCACCCATCAGCGCCGGCAGAATCTGCGTGGCGCTTTTTTTGCGCCTCATCCCGAGCGCCTGGCGGGACGGGACGTATTGTTGATTGATGACATTTACACCACCGGGGCTACGGCCCGCGCCTGCAGCCGGGTGTTGCGGAATGCCGGCGCGCGATCGGTCCGGGTGGCGACCGTTGCCCGTGCGCAACGCGAAGGTGTTGCTTTTTGGGAAGCTGGCTTCCTGGAGAGCAGGCAGGTGAATTGAGACCGTAACGGAGGATCAAGATGTCTTTGGGAAAAGCCATGATCCACGCACGCAAGCCGAAAGGGAACGCCCAGAGCCGTGCGCTGCCTCACGAACCCTCTGAGCCCCATGAAGGCTGGCCGGGACAGCGGGTTTCTTCTGCCTACACCATGCAGAAGCCGGTGTTGGTCTTGAACGCCTCGTACGAGCCGATCAATATTTGTGGCGCCCGCCGGGCTTTGATCCTGGTGCTCAAGGGCGTCGCCAAGACCGAGGAAGAGCAAGGCGCCATTCTGCATGCAGCATTGCTGCGCATTCCCATGCCTTCGGTGATCCGTCTGCTCGAATATCGCCGTATTCCTCATCAGACGCGCGCTCTTTCGCGCAAAAATATCCTGCTTCGTGATCGCAATAGCTGCCAATACTGCGGGGTGGTGTTGCCTGCGGGGGAACTTACGCTGGATCATGTGATCCCACGGTCGCGTGGAGGGCTCTCTACCTGGGAGAACCTCGTGGCCTGTTGCCACTCGTGCAATCGCCGGAAAGGGAATCATTTACTGAGCGAGCTGAGTGAGATTAAGTTGTTGCGTGAACCTCGTCCTTTCTCGCTGCATACCAGCCGGCACATTATGCGCATGATCGGCCACTCGGACCACAAGTGGCGGAAGTATTTGTATTACTGAGATCGCCTTCTCCTTCTGGTAACAAATGCCGGGTGCCCCATATGTCGCTGGTTTTTCGCGAGATGTGGGATACCACTGCCTTCAACCCCGGACGCGTTCGGCACGATCAATACTTCAGGTTTAAATCCGTCGTCTCCCACATCTCGCGAAAAAACAGCGAGATATGGGGCACCCGGCATTTGTTGCCGATTTTTGGGCCCGTTACATTTTGGAAAAACGTGCGCACTAAGCGCACTAAGCGCACTAAGTCGGGTGTTGGTCAGTTGTTCATAGATGATTAGGTGCGATTTTGGCGGATTAGTGTCGAAAATAGTTGTTTTTACCACCAGACCAGCCGGGTCAGCAGCGGGTAGTACAAGGCCAGGCGTAGCGGCTGGTTTTCTCCGTGAACCTTGCGCATTACGCCGGCGTAGGCTTCGAGCTGGTGCAGATATTTTTCCTTTTCGCTTTCGAGAAAGGCATCGAGGCCAGAGGCGCCATGGCGGGCGGTTTTGTAATCCACGATCCATAGGTGGGTTTCTTCGGTGGAGCAGGGGGTGGCTCCAGCGCGGAAGATGCGATCCCCGCGCAGGGTGCGTACGACTTCTGTCCCCTCCGAAGCGAACCAGCCGGACCAGGAAGTCTCCGTCTGAGCGCCGGCACGTGCTCCCAGAATCCAGCGTCCTTTTGCATCCTGGAGTACGGCCTGGAGTGCCCGGACCACTTCTGCCGCTTGCGGTTCAGCGTCCTCTCGCGGCAGCCCGGCCGAGCGAAGCATCGCCATGGCGCGGGGCCGCCAGCTACGCAATTCGTCGAGGATCGTTTGCGAAACTCCTGCCGCCTCGATGCCGGGCAAGCCTGTCAAATCTTCGAGGAGCGCATGGACGACGGTGCCGAATGCGCGTGCTGAGAGTGAGCCGCGGGGACGCTCGATGACTTCCAGAGTTCTTTCCGGAGCTTCTCGCGGGGCGGCATGTTCTGGCGGCTTCCAGTCCGCGGGCAGGCGCCGCAACTGCATGGTGGGGGGCGCCGGGAAGGAAAATTCGGTCTGCTGGGGCGCCGGATCTCCGGCGGGAACCTGTTCTTTACGGGCCCGCTCAAAGTCTGCCTGCAGTGCCGTCCACGCGACACCGAGAAGGGTTCCGCCGGAGCCTGGACCCAGTTCCTGCCCATTCTTCGTCACGGTGGCGGTTCCCAGCAGATGCAACTCCCGGCGGGCCCGCGTGGCGGCCACATAAAGCAGTCGCTTCGTCTCATCATCTTCCCGCCGGCCCTGGAGTTTTCCAATCCACTTATAAATGTCACCTTGTTTCCCATTGCGGCCAATGGGGGCGACAACAAACTCCTGCTCCTCTTGCTCTCGCGGGCCAACCAGCCTGGTCTGTTCGAGCCAACGAAGCAGTGGTTGTGTGTCGGGGCGCGTGACGCGTCCCAGGCCGGGCACGATCACGACGTCAAAACCCAGACCTTTTGCCTTATGGATGGTCATGAGCTGTACGCCGCAACGTTCACTGGCCGCCGGGTCCGGCTGGGCGCATAGTTCGATGATCTGGTCTTCAAGACCGGTGGCTTCCGGTCCCAGTTGCTCGAGCATGGCAAAGAAAGCCTGTACGTTCGCGTAGCCTGCGCGGTCCACGCAATCCCGGCCACCCAGGGTTATCCAGGAACGTTCCACCCACTGCGCCAGGGAGACCTGGCGATGCCTGCCGCGCAGGGCATCCTCCAACACGGCAAGCACGCGCGCTGCTCTTTGTTGTCCGTCCTCACTCAGCAACGGCGTTCGCTCGCGCAGCAGGGTAAGTATTGGCGGCTGTTCGTAGCTCCTGGGGTCGGTACCGGCAAGGACATGCAGATCTTTGAGGGTCAGGCCGCACCAGGGCGCACGCAGCACGCTCAGCCAGGCGATGCGATCCATGGGATGCAGGAGGGCGCGGGTGAGCGAGGCAAGATCCCTGACCTCCTGGCGTTCGCCCAACTGCTCGATCTCAATGGCGCGGAAGGGAATTCTCTCCTTACGCAGTTTCTGCGCAATCAGGTCCAGGTGGGTCCGAGCGCGAACCAGCACGGCGATGCGAAACTCGCCGTTCTTGCGGGCCTCCGACTCGACCGCGGGCCAGTGTTCCTGGATGATGTTGACTACCCGCCTGGCTTCCGCTTCTTCGACGGCTCGTTTGTCGTCGGGCTCCGGCCGGGACACGCTGAAAGACGGCCATACCTTAACGCTCGGCTTACCGCTCGGCGCGGGCTCATGCGCGGTGGATGGCGCGAAGGTTACCTGGTACTCCTCCCCGGCGGCGGGCCCGAAAACCTGGCGAAAGATTTCGTTCAGCCGCTCGACCAGCCCGGCATGAGAGCGAAAGTTTGTTTGTAACTGCAGAGGTGTCAATGGCACGACTGCCGACCCTTCTCCGAGCCCAAACCGCTTGGTGCGCTCAAAGAGCTCTACTTCGGCCTGGCGGAACATGTAGATCGATTGCATCGGATCGCCTACGAGGAAGCAGCTTCCCTGGGCCGCCGACTCCCATCCACCGACGATAAGAGTAAGCAACTCGTATTGGCTGCGCGAGGTGTCCTGAAACTCGTCGACCAGCAAATGAGGCCAGCGCTCGGCAATGTCCGCGGCCAATTCGCTCGGCTCACCGTCTTCGTTCTGCAAAACCTGGCGAGCCGCCAGGCCCAGCTGGACAAAGTCCACGACTCCACGTTCCGCGAAGACCAGCAGCAGCTCCGCGGTGGCATATCGCAGGATGATGAGCATGTGCTGCAGCATTTCGAACTCTTCGCCGGTGTACGCGGCCGGCGGTAGTGAGCGCAGACGGCAAAGCATTGCGAGGATTTCCGGTTCGGCGTCGAGTCGGGAAACGAGCGATGCATAGCGGTCTTTTGCCGCTTTTCCGGCTTTGCCCCCGGGAAAACCGATGTTGCTTGTTACGGTCTTGCGCCACGTGTCGTTTTGCGTCAGCAGGAAGTGACACAAGCCAGTCCAGTGTGCGTGATGGGTCAGGTGCTGCATCTGTGTGACATCGACGAGCGCGGTCAGCGGAGAGTCGGCGTCGACGTTTCCGGTCGCCTGGCTCAGCAGGTCCAGCAGCTCGCGCACGATGCCGGTGTGTCCGGCGAACAGAGACTGTGCTTTTTGGAAGGCCTGCTCGTGATTGCGGCGTAGCGGTGCTTCCAGCTTATTACGTACCGTCGGCCAATCCACCGCCGGCTGGCCGAGGGGAAGGACGCGGCCCCACTGGTCGCGCTTATCCAGCATCTCGGCGATCAGTTTCTGGCAGTCCGGCAGGCTGGTGCCGCGCAACTGCAGTAAGGCAGCGAGGGCGCCGGATAGCGGCTCTTCGCTTCCCAATTTGGCCAGCGTGCGGCGCGCTGCGAGCTTGTAGAGGGGTTGCGGCTTGTCGGTGGGGGAGAGTGAACCGCCCAACCGCGAAAGCAGGGGCGTCTCGTGCGCGATTGTCAGGCAGACCGCATCGATGGTCCGTATATTCAGCCGCTCTGGCTGTTGCAGAAGGTTCCATCCCCGCTGGGCGTCGTTCTCGAGTGCGTTGCGTGCCAGCTGAGCCTCTTCACTCGTATCCTTCGGATCCCGAGCTTTCTGCAACGAGGTCAGCACTCTTTCGCGCATCTCGGCGGTGGCTGCGAGGGTGAAAGTAATCGCCAGAATCTCTTCCGGTTCGTTTACCTCCGCCAGCAGTTTCAGCAGCCGACGAGTCAGGAGTTGCGTCTTGCCCGAACCGGCAGGAGCCTGGACAAGAAAGGATTCGTCGGTCTCAAGCACCCGGGCGCGGGCACTTTGATCGAGCGGTAGCTGGTCCAGATCAGTCGTCACTCTCATCCTCATCGCCGGTGTCGACGGGGTTGCTTTCGGCAATTCTGCAGAGGCCGTGCAGGTCGCAGAACTTGCACGTCTTGGGATACTGCTTAGGGTCGACCTGCGCTTCGCCTCTCAGAAACTGCTGCGCCAGGTCGAGTAAGACATTCTGCCAATCCTGCAGCATGGCCGCACTGTAGGGAGGCTGCATCAATTTAGAGTCCCGCGGCATCACCAGGCCGGCATCTTCCACGCGACCGATGAATTTGATGTTGTCTTCGCGCACCCTACCCAGGAGGACACCCTTCAAGTCGTCGATTTTGCCGAACCCGGCGTACAGTGGCAGTTGCGGTTCATCCGGGCGGGGACCATCCCAGGAAACTCCGGTGAGCATGCCGGTTTTGTAATCGATGATCACGCGGCCGCCCTCGACTGCATCAATGCGATCGACGCGCACCTGGAGTTTGAGCTCTCCCACGGTTGCGGAAAGTTTCTCTTCACCGGCTTCGACAGTAAAGTCAGCCCGGCGGGCTTCGTAGTCCAGCCATTCTTCGATAAGTGAGACAATGCGCTCCTGCTCCGCGTCGAGGTAGGCCTGGCTCCAGCTGTGCTGCAGCGTGCGTTCCCGATATTTATCGAGTGCCGCTTTGACATGCCGTTCGACGAGGGCGTGTAGTTGGCCGTCTCTGCGAGCCTCAAGGAGAGCGTCGCGGGTTCTTACTTCTATCCAAAAGCTCTCCAGGATTTTGTGCACCACGGTGCCACGCTCGCGCGCCTCCAGGCCCCAGTCGGTCGCATCCATCGGTCTCGCGCCCAGCCGCCGGGTGGCAAAGGATTGAAAGGGACAAGCTGCCTGGCGGCGGAGTATTTCCGCCCCCCCGGCATCCTGCTCTTTTGGCCAGGGAAGAATGGTCGCGGCTTCCTCTACCACGATCGGCAGCGGTTCTTCCGCGCCAATGGCATCCTTGGCGCCCTATCGATAGGCGCAGAGCGGAGGAAGCTACCATGGACTCCGCGTCGCTCACCAACGTCGACGGGCGGCACACCCCTTCAGCATTCTGCGCGGGAAAGCTGAATACGCATTTCGCCGCGCTTCTTTTGAGACGCGTGGTCACTTGCTGCGCAAGCTTCCAATCCGCAGTGCTGTCCGCGTGCGGCATGTTGTGGGTGCGCTGTAGAGAGCGGGTAAGAAAGGGGTGAGGGCGTCCGACTGCCGGCCAGTTGACGTCGTCAGCGCCGAGAAACCATAGCGCATCGAAGGTGAGACCTGCTGCTTCCAACGGCCCCAGGATCTGTACCGGCGCATCCCGCGACTCAGGCGAGAAGATAGTCTGCTTTGCCTGCTGCTCCAGTACGCCCATAAACTCCGCGTAGTCGACGATGCGACCGTCGAACGCCAGCGAGGCCACGCCATCGAGCAGTTGCGACCATCGCGCCTGTACCTGAAAATCTTCACTCTCCAGTACATGCGCTCCGGGCCAGTGGACTGCGTCGAGCAACTGGTCTGCCACATGCACCCACTGGGCAAACGTTAGTGTGCTGTCCTGGTGGAGTAGCCGCCGCGCAGCCTGCAGCCGATGGCGAAGCTTTTCCGGCGGGTGAGCCGACTGCAGGAAGCTATCCAGATCCTGCTCCGGTTGTCGCATCGCTCGCCGCCGTACGTTGACGTCGAAATCCGCAATAGCCAGCAGCTCTTCCTGCTGTTCGCAAAGGAAGCCTGAGAGCAGCAACCAGCTGACCTGGTCCTGCAACAGCGGTTCCCTCATCCAACGCAGCAAGAGCAGCGCACTTCGGGCCATGGGAACATCGGCGAGAGAAACACCCAGGGAGAATTCGTAGGGCAGCGGCAAGTCGCGCGCCCCAATCGCAACTGTCTCGGGTGCAAGTACCTGGCGAAAGGCGCGTTCGATCTCCGGGCGCTCGCGGGAAATTGCAGGCACGACCACGGCAATGCGGCACGGGTGACCCCGATCTGCGGCGTCTGCCAGTTCACGCCGTATCCACTGGGCGCACGTCGCAATCTCATCTCTTCTGTCGACCGCTTTGACCAGCGAGCTAGCCGGCCCCGGTGAAATCTCGGAAGGTTCCACCAGTAAGACCTCGTGACCCTGCTCTTTAAAAGCGTCGATCAAATCCTGCTGCGCCGGGGTCACCCGATCGAAGCCGGTAAGCACCAGGCGGAAGGGAGCCTCCTCCTGGCCTGCCTGGACAGCCTCCTGGAGCACCAGCGGCAGGCCAGCGCGGCTTAGCCAATCCTCTTGCCGGCATCTGCGTTCGAAGCCGCGGGCCCATACGCGAAAGCTCTCCACATCCGTCCCACCGTGTTTCTCTCCGCTCAGGAAATCGAGGGCGCCGTAGGCACACAGCAAGGCGTACGCCTGCTGCGCCAGCTCAGCAACGCCATGCACAGAGATCAGCCGGCGCCCTTCGATGCTCGGCCTTACCAGTTGCACCCAGACCTGCTGCTCCTGCAGGGCGGTGAGTAAGAGGCGGGTTTCGCTGCCGGATCGCAGACGCTTCTGCCACAAACGATTCAACCAGCTATCCCAATCGAGGATGTCCGGTGATTGCCATGCTTCTCGTCCCTGTGCGCGCTGGGCTTCGCCATAGAACCGCCGCAAAGCACGCGCGGCACGGGCGCTGGATGCAATGACCGTATCGCCGGCTTCCATAGCTGCAGCGATCACCGGGGGGAATTGCATCCTTGTTTTATACCGCAAAGCGCTGTGTATGCGCGGGGATCGCAGCCCGTGTACACTCACTGCATGCGGCGGATTGCAGCGATCGCGTTGCTGTGTGTTTTTGCGACATTGTTGCCGGCGGCAACAGCGCTGGCACTGACTGCGCCGGAACAATTGTTGCCCATCTGCTGCCGCGCTCACGGAGCGCACTCCTGTGTAATGGGTTCCATGGCCAGCGCATCGCCGGATTCCGGTCCCATACTGCGTCAGCCGGCTTGCCCCTATAGCCAGTACCTTCACGCGGCTGCAAATGGTTCGATCACCGCGGATTTCACAGCGCGCACCGGCTTTAGTCTGGTGGTTGTTCCTCTTTCCCGGCAGCTCCTGGCGGATGCTGTCGCGACACGCATGCTCCGCCGCTCCGCTCCCCGCGGTCCCCCCTCGTCCTTCTCCGTTTAGAATCCGACAATCAATTTGAACTACCTGCGGAGAAAGACATGTCTTATTTCTACCGATGCTGCTTGCTTCTTGTAGCGGTCGTGTACCTGCCATACGCGTCCGCGGCGGAGTTGACCGCCGTTCGCGGAGTGGTCCACGATCCGCAACATCGACCCATTGCGGACGCTACTGTTACTTTGCGTGCCGCCCACTCTGACTTTGTGGTCAGCGATAAAACCAACAGCAATGGTGAGTTCAGCTCATCCGCGGTGCCGCCAGGCGTCTATCTCGTCACCGTGGCGCAGACGGGGTTTACCACCACTACACAGAGCATCACCATTGCCTCGGATACCACGCCGGTGCTGCACTTCGAACTCCAGGTGGCTTCCGTCCAACAGTCTGTGGTGGTCAACAGCGATGCCTCTGTGGTGAACCCGGAAAGCGTTACACCGACGACCCTGGTCAGCCGTGAAGATATCGCGCGCACTCCGGGAGCGAGTCAAACCAACAGCCTGGCGATGATCACCGATTACGTGCCGGGGGCTTACATGACCCACGACATGTTGCACATGCGGGGCGGCCATCAGCTGAGCTGGCTCATCGATGGAGTCAACATTCCGAACACCAATATTGCCAGCAACATCGCTCCCCAGATCGATCCGAAGGATATCGACTACGTTGAGGTAGCGCGCGGCAGCTATCGCGCGGATGTGGGCGATCGTACGTATGGAGTCTTTGACGTAGTGCCTCGCACCGGCTTTGAGCGGAACCGCCAGGGCGAACTGGTACTTTCGCTGGGCAACTTCTATCAGACCAATGACCAGCTCAGTCTGGGGAACCATTCGGAGAAGTTTGCCTGGTACACCAGTCTCAATGGCAATCGCAGCCAGTTTGGATTGCAGCCGCCCAGCGAGCAGCCGGTGCACGACGCCAGTAATGGCTATGGCGGCTTTGTCTCCCTGCTCTTTAACCATGATCCTGACAATCAGCTGCGCTTCGTGTCACAGCTTCGTTCGGACTACTACCAGATTCCTTACGATCCCGATGTCGACTCGTGGCAAAACCAGCTCTATGATTCGAGCGGCCTGAGGGATGGGGAGCATGAGCACGACGGGTATGCCGCGTTCACCTGGGTGCACAATTTCAACGCGTCCACCCTACTCCAGCTTTCGCCCTTTTATCACCACAACAACGCGAGCTATGATCCGGGCGTTGAGGATTTGCCAAACGCGACGACCTCGAAGCAGACCGGGGATTATGCCGGGGTCCAGGGCTCGGTCTCGACGCAAATCGCGAAGAATTCGCTGAGTGGTGGAATCTACGGCTACGGTCAGCATGAGCACGACGTTTTCGGAGTGGTGTTTAACGATGGCAGCAATCCAAACTTCTCTCAACCGCAGACCATCAATGGTGGCGTGGAAGAGGTATTTGTTGAGGACAGCTACAAGCCTGCCACCTGGTTAACGCTGGTCGGCGGTTTGCGGCAATCGCATGTGGAAGCCGGCGTGGTGGAGAACGCGGTCTATCCGCGCATCGGCGCTTCGGTGCTTATTCCCAAGCTGCACTGGGTTTTTCGCGGGTTCTATGGCCACTTCTATCAACCGCCGCCGCTTACCAGCGTTTCCGGCCCGGTGCTGGAATTTGCCAACGGCAGCAACACTACATTTGTTCCTCTGCATGGTGAGCGCGATGAGGAGCATCAGTTTGGGGTGCAGATCCCGATGCACGGCTGGCTGCTGGACGCGGATACTTTCAAGACGCGTGCCAACAACTTTCTCGATCACAGCAATATCGGCGAATCGAGTATTTTCATCCCGGTAACGGTGCAGGGGGCGTTGATTCAAGGCTGGGAAGTGACGGTGCATTCGCCGCGCTTGTGGCGTTATGGGCAGGTTCACCTGGCCTATTCGAATCAGTTGGCGCAACAGCGCGGGCCGATCACGGGTGGGTTGATTTGCTATCCAGCGGATTCACCGGATTGCGCGGCGGATGAAGGATATTCCGCGTTGGACCATGATCAGCGGAATACGCTGAATGTGGGGATGAATGGGAACCTTCCGTATCATGCGTACGCTTCTTTCAATGTCTACTACGGTTCGGGTTTTTCCAATGGGTTCACGGATCCGCCGTCTCCGTTCACAGGGGATTACTTGCCGGGACACGTGTCTGCGGATTTGGCGGTGGGCAAGACGTTTGGGGAGAATTTTTCTGTCTCGGTGGATGCTTCGAATATTTCCAATACGCGGAGATTGTTGGATAACAGCCTGACGTTTGGTGGATTTCATTACAACGACCCGCGGCAGATTTATGGGGAGGTTCGGTATCGGTTTCATTTTTAGGGGGGCAGGGACGAGGTTTCTGAAAGCTCGGCGTTTCCAGTTGTGGTCCGTTGAACCGCAGGTCCCTCCGCTCCGGTCGGGATGACAAGGGAGAGGGCGACGTTTTTCAAGGAGTGTCAAAACAGCTCCATGAAAGATCTGCGGAACCGCAGATCCCTTGGCTTCGCTCGGGATGACAAAAAGGAGAGGGCCGTTGCAAGGACACGGCGATTGCTGGATGAAGCGACGGTTGCTGAACCAAGGCCTTTTTAAAAATCTATCTGACAGGTATAAAGTTCAGCCGTCTCTGCGGGACTCATTCTGCAGACCTCCGCGACCGCTCATCGTGCAGCGGTTTCCGCTCTTTAACCCAGAGGCTCTAGGATAAAGAAGAGAGGGAACATGCGTCAGTTTGTTCGTGGGGCGGCTTGCTCCATGATCTTGGTAATATTCGGGCTCAGTGGGTGCCGGAGCGACAATCGTGCAACCGAGGAGCCGGGCGCCATCCCCGGGGATGCGGCGGCCTACCAACTCAGAGGCATTGTGGTTTCGTCTGATTCCGCGAAAGGCATCGTCACCATCGATACCGAAGCCATTCCAGGACTGATGGGCGCCATGACCATGCCCTACAAACTCGCCCAACCAGGGGTAGCGACGGAACTCCACCCGGGAGACCACGTCTCTGCACGGTTGCGGGTCTCCACTTCCGCCAGCGTCCTGGACCAGATCGATGTGACCGCGCAGGCGAAACCGGATTACAAGCCGGAAAAGTTCTATAACGTACCCGCCCCAGGGCAGACCGTGCCGAACTTCAAATTCCTCAATCAAAGTGGCAAAACGATCGACATCGAGCAATTTCGCGGTAAAGTCCTGCTGGTCACGTTCATCTATACCCGATGTCCGTTGCCTGATTACTGCATCCGCATGAGCCGCAACTTCGCCACCATTCAGCACCAACTCTCCGCAGACCCCGATCTCTACAACAAAACCCACCTATTGAGCGTCAGCTTCGATCCGGAGCACGACACACCCAAGGTGCTGCGCAGTTACGGCAACGCCTACACGGGGCAGCATGGCAGCGAGGCGTTTTCTCATTGGGACTTTGCTGCGCCCTCGTCCTCCAGCCTGGACCAGGTGGACCAATTTTTTGACGTGGGTGTGAGCCCCGGCAGCAACAACACCTTGACCCACTCCCTGTCTACGGCCATCATTGCCCCCAATGGCAAAATCTTTCGCTGGTACCCGAGCAACGACTGGGTTCCCTCCACAGTCGTTAACGACATAAAGCAGGCTGTTGCCGAGTAGCCATTGCGCTGGCTCCGGGCATGGTATTAAAAGGTAGCTATGATTCTTGTGCTCATGGGAGTAACCGGGTCGGGCAAGACCACGATCGGCAAGCTGCTGGCCGGGGAGACTGGCTGGCGTTTTGCCGATGCGGACGACTTTCACTCCGAAGCCAACAAGGCAAAGATGCATGCCAGCATCCCGCTCACCGATGAGGATCGCAAGCCGTGGCTGGCCTCGCTGCACCAACTTTTGCTGGGCTGGTATGAATCGGGAATCAGCGGCATCCTGGGCTGTTCCGCGTTGAAGCAGAGTTACCGGGACGAGCTTACCCCGCAAATTCCGTCGGTCAACATCCGCTTCATCCTGCTCGACGTCCCGCGGCTGGTACTCGAGCAGCGCCTCCGGGATCGCAAAAACCATTACATGAGCCCGGAGCTCCTGCAAAGCCAATTGGATACCCTGGAAGTGACACCGGACCTCATGCGGGTGAACGCCGAAGGACCGCCGAAGAAGATCGTGCAGGAGATCCTCGACGAGCTCTTGACGGTCGAAGGCAAGATCGACGTATAAGGAGCTTGATTTTATGCCCCGAGGTAGAATCAAGGCGTGGTCACTCTTCTTCCCATCGGCGCAGAAACACCTCGCAGCCTGGTCCTGAACCCTCCCCTGACCGATGGCGAGTTTGAAGCCCTGTGCGCGGCCAACGACCTCATCTTTTTTGAGCGGACGAGGGAAGGGGAAATTCTTATGCACTCGCCCGCCGGAGGTTTTACCAGCGACGGAAACGCGGAAATCGTCTCTCAGCTCCGATCATGGTGGAAGACCCACAGGCGGGGACGGGTATTCGATTCCAGCGGCACCTTCTTCCTTCCCGATACTTCTATCCTGAGTCCCGATGCTTCTTACGTCCTGCCGCGCAAGCTCGAGGGCTTGATGAAGGACGACCTTACAGGCTTTCCACGCCTGTGCCCCGATTTCGTTATCGAATTGCTCTCGGCATCGGATCGCGTTCCGAAGGCCCAACAAAAGATGGAACGATGGGTCGAGAACGGCGCGAGCTTAGGCTGGCTGATCGATCCCTATGAAAAGAAGGTTTACGTCTACAAGTCCGGGACGGAAACCGCTGCCGTCACTGGCCACTCCGTATCTGGCACCGGTCCCGTCGAAGGCTTCACCCTCGATCTTGAAGAACTCTGGCGTTGCTATGAGATTTGACCTTTTTGGAGGCGTCCGCCCCTGATGGCGAAAGTCACGGTTCTCTTTGGTGTTCTCCTGGTTATTCTTGGTGGGGCCAGCTTTGTGCTCACCGGCCTCAAATACCCCACCTCGCTCATCCCTGTGGCCTTTGGCATCCTGCTGGTCACTTTCGGCAGCATGGCCGAAACCCCGGTGGCAAAACGCCGCATGTTGTTCATGCATATCGCGGTAACGGTCGGCTTGCTGGGCTTCCTGGCCACCGCTCCGGCGCTTTTTCAGGTGGTGGAACTCTTCAAAGGCAAGCTGTTCCCCTACCCGGCTGCCATAGAAGAAAAAGCAGCAATGTCGGCCCTCATGCTCATCTATGTACTACTCTGTGTGCGTTCGTTTATTGCCGCACGCCGCACGAGGGTCTAGGGGGCTTTCCACCGTGAGTATGCGATCCAGCGCCGGGGCCGGTATGTCCATACGTGCCGAACGGTCCACCCGCGCGCGTTCGGGTGGAACCGGTGACGACGTCAAGAAAAAGAACCCGCCTCTGAGCAAGGCGCTGCCGGAAGTTTGGACGCTCATCCGGCCGCGCCGGTGGCTGCTGGCGTTTGGCTTTCTGCTGATGGTCATCAACCGCGTTTCCGGGTTGGTGCTGCCCGCGTCGACCAAGTTCCTCGTCGACAACGTTCTGGTCAAAAAACAAGCGGACAAACTGCCCTGGATCGTCGGTGCGGTGTTGCTGGCCACCACCATTCAAGCGATCACCTCGTTTTCCCTGACCCAACTGCTCTCCAAGGCCGCCCAGCGCCTGATTGCAGACCTGCGTATGCAGGTGCAGCAGCACATCGGCCGTCTTTCCGTAAGTTTCTACGACTCTACCCGTACCGGCGTCCTGGTCTCGCGCATCATGACCGACGTGGAGGGCGTGCGCAACCTGATTGGGACCGGGCTGGTCGACTTCACCGGCGGGCTGCTGACAGCGGTGCTCGCCTTCTTCATCCTGATGCGCATCAGCCCCACCATTACCTTGATTTGCTTCACGTTTGTCTTGACATTCGTTCTGATCCTGCGCAAGGCATTCGGAGTAATCCGCCCCATCTTTCGTGAGCGCGGAAAAATCAACGCCGAGGTCACGGGGCGGCTCACGGAATCGCTGGGCGGGGTGCGTGTGGTTAAGGGCTATCACGCGGAAGACCGTGAAGCCGGGGTCTTTGCCTCCGGGGTCGAACGGCTTTACCAGAACGTCGTTCGTTCGCTGACCGCCACCTCACTGCTTTCGCTGGCAGCGACCGCGATTCTAGGCGTTGTCGGCGCAACCGTTATGTGGATGGGCGCCCATCAGGAGATGGCCCGCAAAATCACCCTGGGTGATTACTTCACCTACACCATGTTTCTGGCCTTCATGGTGGCGCCGGTCTTCCAGGTTGTGAACGTGGGAACCCAGTTGACCGAAGCCATCGCTGGTTTGGACCGCACCAGCGAGATCCTTGCGGAAAAAGAAGAAGACGACGAGCCGGACCGCACCGTCAGCCTGGGACTCATCAACGGCGATGTGAAGTTTGAGGACGTGCACTTTGCTTACGAGGCGGACAAGCCGGTTCTTCACGGCATTTCGTTTCATGCCCGCCCGGGCACAGTGACCGCGCTGGTCGGCTCCTCGGGATCGGGCAAGTCCACCATCATCAGCCTGGTGTGCGCCTTCCACAAGCCCACGTCGGGCCGGGTGATGGTTGACGGTACAGACCTTTCCACCGTGCGTTTGAACAGCTATCGCAGCCAACTGGGAGTGGTTTTGCAGGAATCGTTCCTTTTCGACGGCACCATCCGCGAGAACGTTGTCTTCTCCCGGCCTGGAGCGACTGAGGAGCAGTTTCTCAATGCCTGTGCGATCGCCCGCGTCGACGAGTTCGCGCTGCGTTTTCCTGAGGGCTATGACACCATCGTCGGCGAACGCGGCGTAAAGCTATCGGGCGGCCAGCGCCAGCGGCTTTCTATTGCCCGGGCGATCCTGGCCGATCCACGAATTCTCATTCTGGATGAAGCCACTTCTTCCCTCGACTCGGAATCAGAAGCGATGATTCAGAACGGTCTCAGTTACCTGATGCAGGGGCGCACGACCTTTGTGATTGCGCACCGGCTGTCGACCATCCGCCGGGCGGATCAGATCCTGGTGGTGGAAGGCGGTCTCATCCTGGAGCGCGGCACACATTCCAGTCTTTATGCTCTCGAGGGCCGGTATCACGACCTCTATACTCGCCAGCATGGAGTCGAGTCCAATCGCTTTCTGGCTCCCGGCGAAGGGGAAAAGCTGTTTGAAGAGCTGAAATAGCGTTAGTTAGCGGTCTACCAGGGATGCGAGTCTCTTCGGCGCTAGCTGCAAATAGCTGCCAAGGATTAATTCTTTGACCTCGGACCAATTCAGTTTCGGCTGGTCCATACGGAGACCAATCCATCCTCTTGGACCGATGTATGCCGGGAGATAAAACCTGGCCGCGATTCGATTCGATGAGGAAAGTGTTTTCACCCGGCAGGACCTTACAGCACACGCTGACGATGTTGTCGCCATGGTGATTGTCGAGGTAGTAAGCGAAGGTCTTCTTGCCCACGAGGAAGGCGCAGTGCGACCCCTTGTCTTCACGCCGTGTCTCGGGTAGCGCAAGACAGATCTTCGTCAGCGCATCCAGACGCTCCTGCCGGCTTGGTTTCGAAACCATAGCGAGTTCAAAGGAAATATAATGCCTTTCCTGCCCTGTTACACTCGCGATTGCTTGAAGATCCTGCAACGGGGGCATCGCTTCCCATGAGGATTCAATCTAACCGGTCAGCCAGCAATCGCACTTTAACGAAAGGGATATTCATGGGAAAAGTACTTGGCATCAGTTTGGAAGAAGCGCGCCAGATTATCGCAGCGGCCAGCAAAAAGGCCAACGAGATCAAGGTCATGATGAACATTGCCGTGGTCGACGCTGGGGCGAACCTAGTTGCGTTCGAACGCATGGACGGGGCCTGGATCGGCAGCATCGACATCGCGCAGAAGAAGGCTTTTACTGCTCGCGCCTTCGATCTCGATACCAAATCGTTGGGTGAGAACTCGCAGTCGGGGCAGCAGTTTTTTGGCATTCATGCCTCGAACAACGGCAAGATCATGATTTTTGCCGGCGGCATTCCGATCAAGCGCGGCGGAGAGGTGGTCGGCGCCATCGGTGTCAGCGGGGGTTCGGGCAAGGACGATCATGCCGTGGCTGAAGCCGGCGTGGCTGCGGCCAAGGCCTGATCGCGGGTAAATATCGTATGATTCGGTAATTGGATCCCCGAATCTTGGCTGCCTTTCTCCGCACCTGCTGCTGCGCGCTGTTGCTATCGGCGCTGCTTTTGTTGCCTGCCCTATCGCCTGGGCAGGCGCAGCAGGGCAGTATCTCCGGCACGATCGTGGATGCACGCAACTTGCCCGTTGCCGGAGCGCAGATTATTGGCTCCGGTGGGCAGGTGTTGGGCACAACCGCTGCGGACGGCAGCTTCACTGTGCCTGCGGGATCGGGCCGGGTGCAGATTGTTTCCGCTCACTTTGAGCCGACATCGGTCAATCTGGAGGGCCCTTCGCCCGTCCACGTGCTTCTGGAGCACCCCCTCGAGAGCGTCACCGTCACCGCCTACCGGTCGCCTCTCGCATCGGAGGACAGTCCGGCCAGCACGCGTATTCTCACCGCCCAGCGTTTGCGCCAGGCGGCAGGAATTTCGCTCGATGACAAGTTGCGTCAGGTTCCTGGCTTTGAATTGTTCCGCCGTACCAGCTCGCTGGTAGCAAACCCGACCACGGAAGGGGTCTCCCTGCGCGGGTTGGGTTCGACCGCGGCCAGCCGCTCGCTGGTGGTATTCGATGAGATCCCGATTCTTGATGCATTTGGCGGTTGGGTTCACTGGGAAGAATTGCCGCCTCCGGTGATCCACTCCGTCGAATTGGTGCGGGGCGGCGCTTCCGATCTCTACGGATCAAGCGCTATCGGCGGAGTCATCAGCATTGTTCCGGTGCGGCCGGATGCGAACCGCTTTCAGCTTTCCACCAGCTACGGTTCCGAGGCGACTTCGGATAATTCGCTGTTGGGCTCCTTGAAGCTCGGCAAATGGTCGGGATTGGTCAGCTCGCAGTTGATTGCGACCGACGGCTACATCCTGACCGCCCCAAGTGTGCGAGGCCCGATCGATCAACCCTACAACGTGCATGCGCAGAATGGGTTGACGGAGTTCGATCACGGTCTCGAGCCACGACGGGCGGATTTTCCTCCGCGGCAGCGTATTGAACGAGGACCGCCACAACGGCACTCCCATCCAGATCAACAGCACCCGTCTCTGGCGCTACGCGACCGGGGCGGACTGGGAGAAACCTGGTGGTGCGCCTTTACGGCGACACGGAGCACTACTCGCAGACGTTCTCCACCATCAACGCGACCCGCACCGGGGAGACTCTGACTCGCATTGGGAAAGATCCGGCAGGCGAACTGGGCGCCGCAGGGCACTGGCATCAGCCCATCGGTATGCACCTGCTGGTTGTTGGCCGGCGCCGATATTCACGACGTGCGCGCCGCGGACTACCAGACCAATTACCCTGCATCGAGGGGCTACCTCAACACCACGGCCCGCCAGCGTCAGAGCGGCCTATATGGCGAGGTGCTTTTCACGCCAACCGCGTGGACCCTGAGTGCTTCCGGCCGGGTGGATCATTTCTCCAACTTCGATGCCAGCCAGTACAAGACGGGGACCGCCCCGCTCACATTGCCACAGCTGAACCAGACTGTCTTCGATCCCAGGGTCGGCATCACGCGGCGTCTCACCAACGCTGTGGCAGTAAGTGCGTCGGCTTTTCGCGCCTATCGCGCGCCCACCGAAAATGAGCTTTACCGGACCGGGCAGGTAGGTTCGCAGACCACCCAGCCGAATCCTAACCTGCTTTCTGAGCGTGCGACCGGCTGGGAGGCAGGGGTTCACACCGATTTGCCGTCCGTTGGCTCGACCATCCGGGTTAGCTACTTCTGGACGCAAATCAATCGGCCAATCACGGCCCTTACTCTGAGCACCACGCCGACCAGTTCTCTGCTGATGCGCCAGAACCTGGGCCAGATCGAGAGCCGCGGGGTGTCGGTCGATTTTGCTTCGCGGCCCGTGAGTTGGGTGAGCGTCGAAGGCGGATACCAATACGCGGATGCCACGGTGACCAGCAACCCGAAACAGCCGAAGCTGGTGGGCAACTGGATCCCCCAGGTAGCCCGCAATATGGCGACAACCCAGGTAGTGTTTACCCGCAGGCGGTTTGGTCTGTTGAGCGTGCAGGGACGTGTCAGCGGACGGCAGTATGACGACGATGCGAACCAGTTTTTGCTGCACAGCTACTTTCGTCTGGGTGCTTACGCCTCCCATGATTTTGGCCACCACCTGACAGCTTTCGCCGCGGGAGACAATTTGTTCGATCGCACCATCGAGGCGGGGAAGACGCCGGCGCTTACGCTGGCGTCACCGCGGGTCGCGCGGTTTGGGGTGCGGATTAATTTCGGCGAATAGGTTAGGCGTCAAAAGTACTTATCCCGTAAATCAGATAGGTAGCAATCTTAGTGGAGTTCATCGGCGTCGCCGAGGTGGGCACCCGTCCAGCACCAACGACAGTAATTTGGAGTCTAGAATCCGCCAGAAGCTGCCGACCTAATTGGGATAGGTTTGAAGGTTGCCGGACTCGATTTTATTCGGCCTGACATGTCGTTGCCATGAAGGACTCAAATCCCCGGATGAAGACGGTTCCTCACCGGCTTTGCCACTTCAACAGTGGAAATACGCTGCTGTAGTTGTCGGTCCAGACCCGCGCACCCGCTTTCAAAGGCGTCGGAAATCCGTTATTGATGATCTCCGGTTGATCCAGAAACGCCTGGTTCGCAGTCACTAAGACCCAATCTGCGTAGTACAACCCCGCTTGTTCGTCAGCGTGAGTGTGTACAGAAACGGCGTGGAGGCCCGCGTCGCCGGCGATCCCGGAGATTACAGGTTCCAGGTCGATGTACGAATTCGAAACGTGGAAAACAACAATTCCATTCGGCTGCAAATGACGGCGATACAGCGCCAATGCTTCCCGGGTGAGTAGATGCACCGGAATGGCATCCCCGGAAAAGGCGTCCACCACGATCACGTTAAAGTGCTGAGGGGACTCGGAGGCCAAAGACAATCGGGCATCCCCGATTACGACGTCGGTTTGCGCGCCGGTATCGTGCAGGAAGGTGAACCAGTGTCTCGCGAGCCGTTCTACGGGTGGATTGATTTCGTAAAACCGGATGAGATCCCCTGCATTCCCATAGGTGGCAACCGTGCCCGTCCCCAGCCCGATCACGCCCACCCGTTTGGGACCGGTCCCGCAGCACAGGCGCATGGCCAGGCCGAGCCCGGAATTCGTCGCGTAATAAGTTAAAGGCTGTCCTCGAAATTGGGGGGCGAACCACTCAGCACCGTGCTCGATCGTCCCATTGAGGAGCTGACGATCGGTGTCGGATTGCGGCGGCAGATGAGTTTCCCGGACCCGCAGCGTCCCGTAGAAGTTGCGCATCAGCGCCACGGCGTCGTCATCGTACTGCCGTACCTGCGTGCTCAGGACCACGATCGCGGCAGCGACCCCCACTCCCCAGAGAATGCGCAGGCCCCAACCGTCCTGCCAGGTCGCCGCCAGGGCAATCAAGGAGACTACTACCAGGGTGCAGGCCAGATCGTAGTTCGCCCGCAGGACCAGGGGAGCGATCACTCCTACCAGCAGCGTCCCAGCTGCACCTCCAGCGGATGCGGCGAGGTAAAACCTGGTCATGCCCGCCGCGGCCGGGCGCCGCGCATACAGTTCGCCGTGGAGGAAAAAGCAAATCACGAACAATCCGATCAGGAACAACGGCACGCTGACCGCAATGGGAAACTGGCTTCGAATATCCCGCAGCAAGTAAGCCATAGAGCCGACAGACACAAAGGTCAGGCGAAGAAACAACGGGCGCACCGGCTGGCACACCCCTTGGAATGCCAGGATGAACGTGAGCAGATACAAAGCCAGGGGTGGCAGCCACAGGAGGGGAATGGCGGCGATGTTTGCGCTCATGTGGCTGGTCACCGCGGTCAACATCATGCCGCCGCCGAGTGCCAGCAAAAACCAGAAGGGCTCCGGATGTCCAGCGAAGGCCGCTTCCTCGGGCATGGATAGAGCCATACGCCTGCGCCCCTGCCAGGCGATCGCCCCGCAGAGCACAGCAAAGATCAGGAAGCCGCCGACCCACAAAGCGGTTTGCTGCCGCATGGTCAGGCCGGGCTCAATGAATAATGGATAACTGCCTAAGGCCAACAGCGAGGCCAGGTTCGAAAGAGCAAACAACCGATAGGGCGAAGTACCCTCGAAGATGCCGGCATACCAGGCAGTCAGCAAGGGAGTCGTGGCGGAAAGAACGAAATAAGGTAGACCGATGACGGCTGCCAGCACCCGGAAAACGGTCAGAGCCGGATGATAGCTCACCGCAGAAGGGCCCGGCCGGACGTGATCGCCCAGGGTGAGGATCGCTGCCGTCAACAAGGCAATGTGGAGGAGCGCCTGCCGGACTGGCGTGAAGTTGCTGGAGATCCAGTGTGCGTACAGGTAGCCCAGCAACAGGACCACGGAAAAAAAGACCAGGCAGGTGGTCCACACCGCGGAGGAACCGCCCAATGTGGGGAGCAGCTGTTTCGCGACCATCGGCTCCGCCACGAAGAGTAGGAAGGCGCTTAGAAAAATCGTGATCGCGTAGAGGCTGCGGAGCAGGGCCATTCAGGTACCCACAAGGGTGTATCACAAAAACCTGGAGCCGCGAGCAGCAGGGTAATCACCTGCTTGGTCACCGTTAGGTATAACCAGGGTGATGTAGTCAATGGTCCGTGTGGCCGCTATTGTGATCAGCGAGGATCAGTTCTGGGGGAGGGCTGCTCTTCAGCGCGCCCGTGAGCCAACGCTCACGGGCGCTTGCTATTTACCGCCAGCCGGGCCATATAGAATCTTCGAATATGCCCGAACCCCTGCTGATTGCTCAGAGCAAAGACCCTCTCTACCTGCTTCCGGCGATGTCCAATCGCCACGGTCTGATTGCCGGTGCGACCGGCACCGGAAAGACAGTAACGCTGCAGGTGATGGCGGAGTCTTTCAGCCGTATCGGCGTGCCCGTCTTCGCCGCGGACGTGAAGGGCGACCTTTCTGGTATCAGCCAGCCGGGTGTCGACAACCCCAAAATTGCCGATCGGGTGAAGAAGCTCAATCTGACGGATTTCTCATTTGCTGGGTGCCCGGTGACGTTTTGGGATGTCTCCGGCGAGCAGGGGCATCCGATACGCGCCACGGTTTCGGATATGGGGCCGCTGCTCTTCAGCCGGCTACTGAATCTGAATGACACGCAGTCTGGAGTTTTGAATGCTGTCTTCAAGATTGCCGATGACCAAGGATTGCTGCTGCTCGATCTCAAGGATCTGCAGGCCATGCTGCAGTATGTCGGTGCCCATGCCAAAGAATTTCAGACCCAGTACGGCAATATTTCAGCGGCGAGTGTGGGTGCGATGCAGCGAGGTTTGCTCAGCCTGGAGCAGCAGGGCGGGGACAAGTTTCTGGGCGAGCCGGCGCTCGATCTCGACGACCTGATGCAGACAGACACGCAGGGGCATGGCGTAGTCAACATCCTGGCAGCGGATAAACTCATCAATTCGCCCCAGCTCTATGCCACTTTCCTGTTGTGGCTGCTCAGCGAGCTGTTTGAGCGGCTACCTGAGGTGGGCGATCCGGAAAAGCCGAAGCTGGTCTTCTTCTTTGATGAGGCCCACCTTCTCTTTTCCGACCTGCCGAAAGTGATTGAAGACAAGGTCCACCAGGTGGTCCGCCTGGTGCGCTCCAAGGGTGTCGGCGTGTTCTTTGTTACCCAGAGCCCGATCGACGTGCCGGATGGCATCCTGGGCCAGCTGGGCAACCGGGTACAGCATGCAGTGCGGGCGTTTACCCCCAAAGACCAGAAGGCGGTCAAGGCGGCGGCCCAGACCTTCCGGACGAATCCGGACGTGAACGTGGAGCAGGTGATTTTGGAGTTGGGAGTGGGGGAGGGGCTGGTTTCCTTCCTGGATGAGAAGGGAACTCCGGAGATGGTTGAGCGTGCCTTGGTCTGCCCACCGCGCAGCCAGATTGGCCCCATCACTCCGGATCAGCGGCAGCAGATTATGCGCAGTTCCCTGGTTGCCGGGGTCTATGAAAAGGTGGTCGACCGTGAATCGGCTTACGAGCTCCTGAAGCAACGCGCCCAGCAGGGAAGTTCGCAACCTGTTTCAGCTCAACAACCTGCGCCGAAAGCAACCACCTGGTACAGCGATTTGTTGGGATCGGGTTCTTCAGGAGGCCGGCGCGGTGACAGCCTGGCGGAAACCATGGCCAAGAGTGCCGCGCGCACGCTGGGCAGCACCGTGGGCCGGCAGATCGTACGCGGTGTGCTCGGATCACTGCTGGGTGGCAGCCGCCGCTGATTACCCCTTTCGATGAGTAAGCCGAAAACGCCATAAATAGAGATGGCTTTAGCCCGTAGCTAAGCTGCATTTCTCTCGGCGTGTACCCGTCATCCGTTAGAAATAGAGATCTCGCTATCGGCAACCCCCGCTTACCCATTTTTTGCTCTCTCTTGCTGCAAACGTGGGATAGCCACCTACACCTCTGGTCGATACCCTCAGGTCGGTTGGGTACACCGAGGTTACCTTCCGGTGATTCGCCAGCAACATAATCCTGGTCATCGCGTTCATACAGATCGTGCCGGCTGTTTTGGCCGGCAAGCTTGATCCGCAGCGCTATTGGATCGCGGAAAAGCAAGGAGCAATGCTATGCGTCCTATCCGAGCTCTAAGAACTCTGTTCCTCGCATTGTTGGTATCGGTCGTGCCAGCGTCGTCGTTTGCCGGCATCTTTGTTTCCGTGAACATTGCTCCCCCCGTGCTGCCGGTATACGTGCAGCCGGTTTGTCCTGGGGACGGGTATCTGTGGACGCCTGGCTACTGGGCGTACGGGGATGCGGGCTACTTCTGGGTTCCCGGAACCTGGGTTCTGGCGCCACGTCCAGGACTTTTGTGGACCCCCGGCTATTGGGGATGGGGCGGCGGCGCCTACCTTTGGCATGTTGGTTATTGGGGCCCCCACGTTGGCTTCTACGGCGGTGTGAACTATGGCTATGGCTATGGTGGCGTCGGCTTCTTTGGCGGCCGTTGGGAAGGCGGGCACTTTGCCTACAACACCGCGGTGTTGCATGTGGACCGGACGGTCATCCACAACACCTATATTGACAACACGGTGATCCACAACACGACCGTAATCAACCGCACCAGCTTCAATGGGCCCCATGGGATCGATGCCCGGCCGAACGGCCAGGAGATGGCGGCCATGCGCGATTCGCACGTGCAGCCGACGTCGGAACAGACGTCCCATGAACACTTCGCCAGCTCTAACCGGGAGAACTTCGCCTCTGTCAATGGGGGAAGGCCTGCCAATGCAGCGGTCAGCCGGCCTATGACGTCGGCTAACTTCGCCAACCATGCGGCGGTGAATAACAACAACCGTCCTGCATATAACGCGAACAACGGCAACGGTCATCAGAATTTCAACGCCAACGCCAACGCCAATGCCAATGCCAATAACCGGGCGGCGTACAACAACAACGCGAATGCGTCGTTCAAGGCGCCCGCCAACAACCAGGCGCACTACACGCCCGCGCCTCAGGCGAAGTACAACGAAGCGCCTCATCAGGGCGGCGGCCAACCACAACAGCACAACGAACCCCATCCGAATAACAACGGCGGCGGGGGTGGACACGAACGCCGTTAATCTCTCCGGCCAAACAAAAACGGCCCGCAGCTTTTGCTGCGGGCCGTTTTGCTTCGTTGAACTCGCCTGCCCCACATTACCCCACGCCCAACTCCTGCAGTAGAAACGCGTAATCCAGGGCGATCTCTTTCAGGTAGTCATACCGGCCTGAGGCGCCGCCGTGGCCTGCGCTCATGTTGGTCTCAAGCAGCAACAAGCGGTCGTCCGTCTTCAGCGTGCGCAGCTTGGCTACATATTTGGCCGGCTCCCAATACATTACCTGGCTGTCGTTTAACGAGGTTTTGACCAGCATGGCCGGATACTCCTTCCGTCCGAGGTTGTCATAGGGCGAGTACTGCAACATGTACGCAAACGCCTCTTGCTGGTTAGGATCTCCCCATTCCTCGTACTCCGCGATGGTCAGCGGCAGTGTCGGATCAAGCATGGTGTTCATCACGTCCACGAAGGGCACATGGGAGAGGACAGCGCGGTACAGATCAGGCCGGAGGTTGGCTACCGCGCCCATCAGCAATCCACCGGCGCTGCCGCCTTCCATGGCGACGCGGCGCGGATCACCATAGCCATGAGCAATCAAATGCTCGGTGACTGCAATGAAGTCGGTGAAGGTGTTCATCTTGTTCATCAGCCGCCCGGCATCGTGCCACGGCTTTCCCATGTCTCCACCACCGCGAATGTGCGCGTAGGCGAGCACGAACCCGCGATCGAGCAAACTTAACCGGTTGGAGTTGAAGCCCACAGGCAGGGCATACCCATAAGAGCCGTAGCCATAGATATAGAGCGGGTTGGCGCCCTCGCCCTTCTTATCCTTGCGGTAGACGAGGGAAACCGGGATCTTCGTGCCATCGGGCGCGGCCGCAAACAGACGCTCGGAGCGGTAGAGCGAGCGATCAAACCCGCCGGGAACCTCCAACTCCTTCAACAAGGTCGATTGACCGGTCAGCACGTTGTATTCATAGACCGAAGTTGGAGAAACCAGCGAGGTATACCCGTAGCGAAAAGTGTCGGTTACAAATTCACGGTTCACGTGGGGATGGGCGCTATAGGTGGGTTCGGGAAAAGCAATCTGGGGAGAAGGGCCGGCAAATGCTCCCTGGGGATCGAAGTTCAGAATGCGTAAATGCGGCAGGCCGTCAAAGCGTTCCTCCAGCACGGCGAAAGACTGGAAGAGCTCCAGATCTTCGAGCATGACGTCCTCGCGGTGGGCCATCACTTCGCGCCAGTGCGCGCGGCCGGGGGTGGCCACCGGAGTGGTGACGATGCGAAAGGTTCTCGCCGTATCGTTCACGCGGATATAAAAGAGCCCATCGCGGTGGTCCGCGGAGTACTCGATGTTCTCTTTGCGCGGCTCGATCAGCGTCCAGCGTCCTTCCGGTTCGTCCGCAGGCAGAAACTGTGATTCGCTGGTGGTGTGGCTGGCGCTCTCCAGCACCATGAACTTGTCGTCGCGGGTGCGGCCGACGCCGACATTGAAACGTTCGTCGGCTTCTTCATAGACCAGCACATCCTCACTCTGCGGCTGCCTTAGAACGTGGCGGAAGACCTGATATTGCCGTTTGGTCTCTTCGTCTTCCACGCTGTAGAAAAGCGTCCGGTTATCGGTTGTCCAAACCACGGAGCCGACGCGCTCGGCACGGTCGGGCAGAAGTTCTCCCGTCCGTAGATCCTTAATGTGCAGTGTGTATTGCCTGAAGCCCGTGGTGTCGGTGGTGTAGGCGAGCAGGTTGCCGTCGTCTGAAACAGTAAGAGCTCCCAGGGCCATGAAGGCCTCGCCAACTGCAAGCTGATTCATGTCCAGCATGATCTCTTCCGCGGCCTCGACCGAACCATGCTTCCGGCAGTAGATGGGATACTGCGCGCCCTGTTCCGTTCGCGAATAATAGAACCAGCCTCCGTCGCGGAAGGGGACCGAGACATCCGTCTCTTTGATGTGGCTGATCATTTCTTTGTAGAGCGCAGCTTGCAACTCCTCGGTCGGCTTCATCACCGCTCGGGTGTAGACATTTTCCTGTTCCAGGAACGCGATGACTTCCGGGCTGGTCTTCTCGCGCAGCCAGGCGTAGTCGTCGACCAACCGGTGTCCATGGATGGTGTTGATGGTTTCCTGACGGCGGGCATTCGGTGGGGCAACAGTCGTAGAAGGCATATTTATCAAGGATATATCCTTGACTGGAATAGGGGTTGTGCATCACCTCAAAAGCCCGGCTGCCGCCTGCGGACGAGTCGCATCTCATTTAAGCGAGGAGTAGCAAACATGAAATTTCCCCAAAATTGCGGCAAGAAGATGGTGGTTGCGGCCGGAGCCGTCCTGCTCTGCGGAAGCATGGGACTGGCACAGGCGGGCCAGCAGCCCAACGGCCCCTCAGGCCAGACCCCGGGCCAGAACAATCCTTCTATGGATTCGCAGATGAACGGCATGAACGCTCCCGGACAGAACACGGCCATGGATAAGATGTTTGTCAAGAAGGCCTTGCAGGGCGGTATGGCCGAGGTTCAGTTAGGCCAGCTCACTTTGCAGAAGAGCAACAGCGACCAAGTGAAGCAGTTCGCCCAACGGATGATCGATGACCATACCAAGCTGGGAGAACAAATGAAGCCTGTTGCCCAGCAACTCGGTGTCTCAGAACCTGATGGCATCTCCAAAAAAGACAAGAAGACGATAGCCCAGCTACAAGGGCTTTCCGGGCCGGCCTACGATCAGGCCTATATCAAAGACATGGTTAAGGATCACAAGCAAGACCTGAGCGAATTTCAGACAGAAGCGTCCTCCGGTCACGATCAGACAGTGAAGGATGCAGCCAACCAGGGAAGCAAGGTCATCGCTCAGCACCTCGAGATGATTCAACAGATCGCCAAGGATCAGAACGTGAACATGGCCAGCAAGTAAGAATTCTCTTTTCTTTAACCTTGTGCCCGCTTGCCCGAGTGTCTCCCGGCGGCGGTCACAACTGTGTCTGAGTACAATGAGGCCATGCGTAAGCGCGTGCTTGCACTTTTGCTGCTGGTTCTCGCCTGGTCTGGTCTGGTCGTGGGCGAGCGGGTGCAAGATCTGCCTGCACCCACGAACTATGTAAATGATTTTGCCCGAGTGCTCTCGCCGGGAACGCTGGCTTCGCTCAACGCGTTATGCGCGCAGGTGGACCGCCAGGCCCATGCGCAACTCGCGGTGGTCACGGTCAAGAATCTTGACGGCGAGCCAATTGAGAACTTCGCCACCGCGCTTGAAGACAAGTGGAAGGTCGGCAAGAAGGGCACCGACCGAGGCCTGCTGCTGATCCTGGCGACTGACGACCGCAAATACCGCATCGAGGTGGGTTACGGCCTCGAGGGTATCCTGCCCGACGGCAGGGTAGGCGATATCGGCCGGCAGATGGTGCCGTACCTGCGACAGAATGACTACGACGGTGCTGTTACGATGGCTGTCCGGCAGATCGCCGGCGTCATTGCTGCAGATGCCGGGGTGACGCTCAACACCGGGCTTCGGCCTGGCTACGCACCAGCGCAGCAACCCAAGCCGCTCAGTCTGGGTGAAGTCTTAGTTCTGGGCGTAATTCTGTTGCTGGTCATCTTCTTCCTCGCTCGCGTGGGTGGATCTGGCCTTCTCGGCTTCCTCATCGGCATGTTTTTGGGAGGCGGCGGCGGCGGACGCGGCGGTGGCGGATATGGTGGTGGAGGGGGCTTTGGTGGAGGCGGGGGCGGCGGCTTTGGTGGATTTGGCGGCGGCAGCTCCGGCGGCGGTGGGGCCTCAGGCAGTTGGTAGCCTGGTGTAACTCATAAACAGAACATGATAAGGAGAATTTTGGAATGAGACGCGGGCTTTGGATAGGAATCGCGGCATTGGCGGTTGTGTTTCTCGCGCTGCTATTGGTTTTCGGCAGCTATGTGAGCGCAAAAAATCAGATGGTCACCAAACGGGAGGCGGTCACTTCCTCCTGGAGCGAAGTTAACAATCAAATGCAACGGCGCGCGGATCTGATCCCCAACCTGGTGGAGACAGTGAAGGGCTATGCCAAGCAGGAAACCACGGTATTTGGAGATATCGCCAATGCCCGTGCCGGCTTGCTGAATGCGCATGGGGATCCGAAGGCCACCATCCAGGCCAACGGCGCCCTCGATGGTGCTCTCGGACGGTTGTTGGCGTTGACCGAGAATTATCCCGACCTGAAATCGAATGCTAACTTCCAGCGTCTTTCCGACGAACTAGCCGGCACGGAAAACCGGATCAGTGTCGCCAGAATGCGCTACAACCACAACATTCAGGACTACAACACCTTTATCGGGCAGTTTCCCAACAGTATCTGGGCGGGGTTTGGCGGGTTCCAACGGAACAACGACTACTTCCAGGCAAGTCCGGGTGCGCAGAACGTGCCTAAGGTCAGCTTCTAAAGCGAAGGCAGCATAAATTCAGCCGTCCCGGCATGGCCAGGACGGCTGTTTTATTTGCATCGCGCTTAGGCGCGAGCGAAGGAAGCTACTGCACTCGCCTCGTCGTCCTTGACGTCGAAAACGGTGTAGAGCTTGGTGATTTGCAGCAGATCGTGAACCTTCTTGGTGAGGTTGAGCAGCTTAAGGTCTCCGCCCTGATTACGCACGGTCGTAAACGCGCTCACCAACTCGCCGATTCCCGAGCTGTCGATGTAAGTCACATCGCCCAGGTTGAGCAGGATCTGCTTGGAGCCTTTGCTGAGGAGATCCCTCACCGCGTCTCGCAGTTGCACACTGCCTTCTCCCAGGGTAATGCGGCCGCTACAGTCCATAATGGTGATCCCGTCCACCTGACGGGTCTTGATTTTCATGCTCACGAATACTCCTCCTTAGATAGCGGAACGGGCGGTTCCTAGATGTTTGATGAGGGTAAGTTCAGTGCCGGGCTGCAATTGTCGAAAGTGTACCTCATCCATGAACGAGCGGATCAGAAAGATACCTCGTCCTGAGCCTCGTAACAAATTCTCCGGCGCCAGCGGATCTGGCAGCGTCTCCGGATTTAAGCCTTTTCCCTGGTCGGCGATGCGAATCACCAACGAATCCGCCGTCTGTTCAAACGAAGCGGTTATTTGCTTCTCCTGATCGTAGGCGTTGCCATGGAGTACAGCATTCACCGCCGCCTCGCGAACGGCCATGGCGACACGGTAAATCTCATCTTCCTCGAGGCCGGCCTTCCTGGCCATTTCTTCTGCCGTCGCCTCCACGCGATTGACGCTGTCGAGCGAGGACTCAAGTGTGTAGGTAACCCGGCTAGCTTGTGATCCGCCCAATTGCCTGACCTCGTGTGTCGCAAGTTTGCTTGGCCAAGGGCCTCATGTCAAGGCACTTTCAGAGCTTAGCAGCACGGGGACTTTCACTAAATGATCTCGTACCCGGCAAAAAAGTAGCCAATTTCAAAGGCTGCGGTATCTTCCGCGTCCGACCCGTGGATCGCATTTTCTTCAATCGAGGCGGCAAACTGCTTGCGGATGGTGCCTTCTTCGGCGTTGGCCGGGTTGGTGGCGCCCATCAGTTTGCGCAGGTCCGCGATGGCGTTCTCTTTCTCCAGCACCATCGCAATGATGGAGCCGGAAGACATAAAGGTGGTCAGCGAATCGAAGAACGGCCGCTGGGCATGGACCGCATAGAAGCCCTGGGCCTGTGTTTTGGACAAAAACATCTTCTTGATAGCGACGATTTTGAAGCCGGCCTTGTCGATTTCGGCGAGCATAGCCGCAGAGTAGCCTTTGCGGAATGCGTCCGGCTTGATGATGCTGAAGGTGCGTTGCATGGCTTCCTATTTTCCAATCACTTTAGCTAATGTTTCGCCGATGGCGGCAGGGGACTGCACGACGTGGATTCCGGCAGCGGTGAGCGCCTTCATCTTGTCGGCCGCGGTGCCCTGGCCGCCGGAGATGATCGCGCCCGCATGCCCCATGCGGCGTCCTGGAGGTGCGGTCTGGCCGGCGATGAAACCGACGACCGGCTTCTTCACATGCTCCTTGACGTAGGCGGCTGCGGCTTCTTCCGCTGTGCCTCCGATTTCGCCGATCAGGATGATGGACTCCGTCTCCGGGTCTTCATTGAGCAACTTGAGCGCGTCGACGTGGGTGGTGCCGATGATGGGATCGCCGCCGATGCCGATGGCCGTCGACTGCCCGATCCCGCGCTGCGTGAGCTGATAAACAGCCTCATAGGTGAGCGTGCCGGACCGGGAAACAATGCCTACGCTGCCCTGCTTGTGAATGCGGCCGGGCATGATTCCGATCTTGGCTTTCCCGGGAGAAATGACGCCCGGGCAGTTGGGACCGATGAGCCGCGACTTGGACCGGCTTACCACGCTCCACACCTTGACCATATCGTTGGTGGGGATGCCTTCGGTAATGCAGATGATCAGCGGCAGCCCCGCATCTTCGGCTTCGAGAATCGCATCTGCGGCAAACGGCGGGGGAACGAAGATCACGGTCGCGTTGGCCCCTGTCGCCTCGACTGCCTTGGCGACGGTATCGAAGACCGGCCAGCCTTCATGGGTGGTGCCGCCTTTCCCCGGGGTCACTCCGCCTACTACCTTGGTTCCGTACTCGGCGCAGCCTTTGGCATGGAAGGTGCCTTCCTTGCCTGTAATGCCCTGCACGATGAGCCGCGTATTTTCGTCTACTAACACCGACATAGATTGCTCCCGTTCACTTGGCCGTGGCCTTCTCTTTGGCTGCTTTAACGGCCTTGTCTGCCGCGTCCTGCATGGTCTCGCCGATGATGAAGTTGAGACCCGAATTCTTCAGGATTTCCCGCCCCTGCTCCACGTTGGTGCCTTCGAGGCGAAGGATGACCGGAACCTGCACGTTGGTTTTCTTGGCGGCTTCCACCACGCCCTGAGCCAGGGTGTCGACGCGCAGAATGCCGCCGAAGATGTTGATGAACACGCCCTGCACGTTTTTGTCCGACAGCAGGATCTCGAAGGCGTGCTCAATCTGCTGCTGATTGGCGCCGCCGCCTACGTCCAGGAAGTTGGCCGGCGAGCCACCCGCGTACTGGATGATATCCATGGTGGCCATCGCCAGGCCGGCTCCGTTGACCATGCAGGCGATATTGCCGTCGAGCTTGATGTAGTTCAGGGCGTACTTCGAGGCTTCCACTTCTAACGGATCTTCTTCTGCTGTGTCGCGCAGTTCCTTGAGTTCCTTGTGGCGGAAGATGGCGTTGTCGTCGAAATTGATCTTGCAGTCGAGAGCCAGGAGACGGCCATCGGTGGTGGTGATGAAGGGGTTGATCTCCAGCAGGGAAGCGTCAGTTTCCAGAAAAACCTTGTAGAGCCCGGTCATGAATTTGACCGCATCGTTGATCTGGGCTGGCTTTAGGCCCAGCGCGAAGGCTAGTTTGCGCGCCTGGTAGGGTTGGAATCCGACAGCGGGATCGATATAAGCCTTGTAGATGGCGTCGGGATCTTTGGCCGCGACTTCTTCAATCTCCATCCCGCCTGCCTGGGAGGCCATGAAGACCAGCTTGGCGGCAGCACGGTCGAGTACGATGCCGAGGTAAAGCTCGCGTTCGATGGGCGACATCTCTTCGATCAGGACCCGCTGCACCTTCTGGCCCTCGGGCCCCGTCTGGTGCGTAATCAGCTGCATGCCAAGGATTTTCTTGGTGTATTCCTCAGCGTCTGCCAGGGTTTTGGCTACCTTGACCCCGCCGCCTTTTCCCCGGCCGCCGGCGTGGATCTGGGCTTTGACCACGACCCCCTTGGCGCCGCCGGCAAACAGCCGCTTGGCCACATCCATGGCTTCTTCCAGCGTATTTGCCACCTCACCCTTGGGAACCGCTACGCCGTACCGCTCCAGGATGTCTTTCGCCTGATACTCGTGAATTTTCATTCGTTTGGCCTTCGGACAGAACTTCCATACTAAAGGGGATTGCGCTAGAGGGCAAAACAGCGAGGCCCTGAGTCCGTGAAGGGTAGGGCATTTTGCCTAGCCAGGTTGAATGGGGTTTGTTAGGCCTTTTAGACAGATGAGGCAGCGGCTCCTGACGAAGGGCACGGGTTCAGCGTGCAGCGATGCTAGCTGCCATTCTTACGGGTGCAAGTCCCGTCGGTGGAAATTACCCAGTTGCCACCGTAGCGATAACCGGCGACGGAGCGGGTGACCAAACCGTCGAAAGCCCGGTAGTAAAAATCCTCGAGGGCTGGGTGTAAGCCTGGTCCGATCCGTCAGGAGGGTGAACAAATCAGCAGGTTGTAGCGTGAGCGAACCGTAGTGAAGCTCCGAAATGTGCCCCCCACACGGAACGGATTTGTGGGATGGATGGGAGTGCCGAGACTATGCTGAACAGGCGAAGGCCATCGTTGGCGGCGAAGGAACTGGGTGAATGCAGCCGTCAAACTCCCCGGAGTCGTAGAGGACGACATGCTGAGAAAGAATGAGTAGTGAAAGCACGGAACCAGTCGTGGGTCGCCTAGGCGGAAACGCACAGCGAAGGCAGGGCGTATAAGTTGCAGAGCAGCGAAAGCGCGCTGTGCCCACGAGTGGGGCGGATGGGGTCGATTAAGCGATGATGGATGGGGACAACACAACCCGGTCCGGAGCGAGGACCCCTGGGGTAGAGCGGGGCAGCCGCTCGCGTGGCGGTTCTGAACGCACAGCCTCTCCGACACAGCGCGGAGCACGACAAGCTGAAAGCGGCAGAACGAAGGAGGGATGCAAACCGAGAGGGTGCGACACGTGGGCGCTACTCGCGGGAAGGCACCTTCTGATAGCCAGCCTTGAAGCCGTACTGGGGAAAACCCGCCGTACGGAATTTTAGGGGGGACGATGGAAACGTCGGCATCATTCGAAGCCCGGTCCGCGCCATTGTCCTACCCGACCGTGCCATAGCTGCCTAGTCGGATGAGGGCTTTAGCCCCTGAGGTACGCCTTGCTCACACATCCGGAAAAGCGTACCTCAGAGGCTGAAGCCGAGTCGTGGTCACGAATTTTACGGCACGGCTGAACCCGTGCCCTATCGTCGAGAGCCGTTTTTTCGTGGACGCCGTCCTCGGTCAAAATCCGTGCTTTCGTTGAAGCTGCTCCCTTTAAGGCAGCCCAGTCCCGCAGGGACGACTGAACTTAGCCAGGACGCAGTCCTGGGTGCATCACGAAACATGATTCAGTCCCGAAGGGACGGCTGAAAGTTGTTCAGGATTGCGTCGCGGCTGGTTCTCAGCCGTCCCCGCGGGACTTCACGGCTCCCCGATGCACTAGGATAAAAACACCCATGTCCCAACTGTCAGACGTCCTTAAGCACGTGGTCGAAGATCACGGCACCCTTACCCAACAACAGGGCTGCTCAGTGCTCCGGGAGATGCTCGAAGGCGATGTATCCGATATTCAGATTGCCGCGTTGGTGACCGCCATCGCGGCTCGCGGGACCACCGTAGATGAACTCTCTGGTTTCGTCCAGGCCTTACGGGCAATGGGCCAGCCGGTTCCGTTAAACGATGCGGAGCGGGATGAATTGGTCGACACCTGCGGCACCGGAGGCGACGGCCAGGGAACCTTCAACATCTCCACCGCCGCCGCCCTGGTGGCGGCAGCAGCGGGGGTGAAAGTAGCAAAACACGGCAACCGGGGGATTACCTCCAAATGCGGCTCAGCGGACGTGCTGGAAGCCCTCGGCGTCCCGGTGGAGCTATCGCCTGAGCGCGCCGTGGAGTGCCTGCGGCAGACGGGTTTCATGTTTCTCTACGCTCCGTCCCTGCACCCGGCTATGAAGCGGGTAAAGCCGCTGCGCAGGGCGCTCGGCTTCCGCACCATCTTCAACCTGGCCGGCCCGCTCGCCAACCCTGCCGGAGCCAAAGCCCAGGTGGTCGGCGTTTTCGCCGGCGTAGGCCTGGTAGCCGACAGCCTGGCCCGGTTGGGCGTCCGCCATGCATTCGTGGTGCACGGGAGAGATGGCCTGGACGAACTCACCTTGAACGGCGTAAGCGAGGTGGCCGAGGTGCGGGAGCACACCGTCCGTAACTTCACCCTGGAAGCAGGCGATGCAGGGCTGCAGCAAGCCCCACTCAGCGCTCTCCAGGGCTTTGACGCCGGCGGTAACGCCTCCTTGATTGAACAAATCCTGCAGGGGGAATCCGGGCCCAGGCGGGATGTGGTTCTGTTGAACGCCGCGGCAGCGCTGGTCATCGCCGGCCGCGCTCTCGATTTTGCAGGTGGTGTTCGCTGCGCCGCTGACGCGATAGACTCAGGTGCTGGTCTGCAGCTACTGGCCCGCCTGCGTAAATTTGCCGCGTAAAGGAGTTTGCACCATGCCCCTTCCAATCAAAAGCGTTGCCGCTATTCTCCTGACGACGACAGCAATGGCCCTCCACGCGCAGCAAATCGTGGTCAGCAAAGAGAACCGCACCATCGCTGTCACTACCAGCGCCGACGCCAACGCCCCTGCAGACATGGTGACCGTCCAGGTAGGCTTTGTGGCCTATGGGGCCGACCAGGAGTCCGCCTATGCGCAAGGCTCGAAAATCTCCAATCAGATCGCTGCATCGTTGAAAGCAGCCTCGATTCCGGAGGATGCTATTCAGAGCGAGTCGCAGAGCATCAGCCCGGTCCAGCAGTACACCAACCAGGACTGGACCCCGGCCGAGAAGGCCGAACGCAAGTTCCAGGTACAGCAGAGCTGGAGCGTGAAAACCGCTGCCGCCAATGGCGCCAAGGTACTGGATGTGGCGGTGAAGGCAGGCGCCAACCAGAGCGGGCAGATGAGTTGGAGCGTGGCCGACCAGGATGCCCTGCAGGCCAAAGCAGCGAAGCTGGCGCTCGACCGGGCCCGGCAGATCGCCCAGCAGATGGCCGGCGGCCTCAGCGCAACCCTCGGTCCTCTGGTTTACGCCAGCAATGAGGCTCCGGCCAGAGGACCCCAGCCTTTGATGAGGGCCCAGGCCATGATGTCCGCCGCGCCGGCTCCCAAGGAAGTTGAGCCGCTCAGCGTGAGCGCCCCCAAGGTTACCGCTTCCGCTACCGTTTATGCAGTCTTCAGCATTCAATAGGGTTGCGTCGTATGCTGGACAAAAGGACGCTCATACATGGCGAGATACCAGTATCGTGATTTAAAGCCGACGGTCGAAGCAGAAGAGCTCTACCGCCGCTGGCTGTGCCATCTGGACGAAGAGTTCACCCGTCATAAGGAATCCCGGCTGCGGGGCGAAATCGTCCGCGATGCGCTGCACCAGATTTACCTGGGCCGCCCCCACGGCGGCAAGCTGAATACCTCGCTCATCTCCGAGTTGCCCGGCAACGTTCTGCAGCTTTCGCTGGACCCAGCCAATGTCACCCTCGAACCGGAGTACTACGGCGACGTGGACGTGGAGAAATACTGCGAACGCAAGCCGCTGATTTATTTCTGGCAGATGTTCGACCGGTCGGCGCTGGGAATGAACCACTGGCTCGGCTTTCGCTTTCGCAAGATGCTGGCCAAGCACATCTTCAAGCACGTCGGCAAGAACGTGAAGATCTTCCACGGGGTCGAGTTCAGTTTCGGTTACAACCTCACGGTGGAAGACGACTGCACCATTCACAAATTCGTCATGCTCGACGATCGCGGTGAGCTCATCATCCGCAAAGGCACTTCCATCTCCGACTACGGAGCGGTGTATTCCCACTGGCACAAGGCCACGGACTACTACGACATCGAGAACCGCACCACGGAGATTGGCCCGGGCACACGCCTTACTTATCATTCATCCGTGATGGCCGGGGTCAAAGTCGGCGAGGACGCTATGCTGGGCGCGATGGGCGTCGCCACGCATGACATACCACCGCATTCCATATGGGGCGGAGTTCCGGCGCGCGAGATCAAAGCGCGAAAACAAACTTAGAAACAAGCCTTAAAAATAGCCAAAAGATAGGGGCAGGCAGGCCTCTACCGCGAGCATTGCAGAGGCACTTAGGCCTGCCTGACGTGCTACCATCAGGCTCCAATGGGAACTCCTGAGATCGCCCTGGGGATCTGCGAATTTGTGGTGTTGTTATTCGCGCTCAGTCTCCACGAATCAGCACACGGTTGGATGGCTTCGCGTCTGGGCGACCAGACGGCGCGCATGCTGGGCCGCATTACCCTCAACCCCATCAAGCATATCGATCCGGTAGGAACCATCATGCTGCCGCTGGTGGCCATGGTGACCCACATCCCATTGATCGGCTGGGCCAAACCGACTCCGGTCAACACCCGCAACTTCAAGAACTACCGCCGCGACGATATCCTCACCACGCTGGCCGGTCCGGTCAGTAATCTGATAGGGTCCGTGGTCTCGTTGCTGGTGCTGATCGTCATCGCCAAGACGTCTCCGGTGGGGTTGGTCTCGGTGAAGACGGTGGCCATGCGCGGCATCAGTGGCCTTGATCCGCAACTCCTGGCACTCAGCCCGGTAGCCTATCCGCTGTCTTTGATTTTTTATATCGGCGTGCTGCTGAACCTGTTCCTGGCCGCATTCAATCTACTTCCCCTGCCGCCGTTGGACGGAAGCCATATCTTCCGCCACATGCTGCCGCAACGCTGGCTACCGGTTTACGATCGCCTGGGAATCCTGAGCCTCTTCCTGATGTTGTTTTTCGGTGGTGGCGTCACCATGGCAATGGTGAATCCTGTGCTCGGCTTCTTCCGCGTTTTGCTGCTCTCGCTCTGAAGTTTTCCGTACAATCGAAGCAGTGAATCAAGACCCGAATCGTCAGCAACTGAAGCGCGTGCTGAGTGGCATGCGGCCCACCGGCAAATTGCATCTCGGCAACTACATGGGCGCCCTCTACAACTGGGTACGCCTGCAACACGACTACAACTGCTATTTTTTCGTCGCCGACTGGCATGCCCTCACTACCGATTACGCCGACACTTCGCACGTGCGGCAAAATACCATCGATGTAACCCTGGACTGGTTGGCAGCAGGATTGGACCCCGAGCGCTGCGTCCTCTTCGTGCAGTCATTGGTGCCCCAGCACGCGGAATTGCACCTGCTGCTCTCGATGATCACTCCACTGGGCTGGCTGGAGCGCGTGCCAACTTACAAAGAGCAGCAACAACAACTGGAAGAGAAGGACCTGACCACCTACGGGTTCCTGGGATATCCCCTCCTGATGTCGACGGATATTCTGATCTACCAGGCAGACTTTGTTCCGGTAGGTCAGGATCAGGTCGCCCACGTGGAAGTCACCCGCGAAGTAGCCAGGCGGTTCAATCATTTTTATCCGGGGAAAGACGGCCCCATTCTTCCTGAGCCGCAGGTGTTGTTGACTCCGTCACCCAAGCTGCCCGGTACGGATGGGCGCAAGATGTCGAAGAGCTACGGCAACACCATCCTGCTGACCGATCCGGCGCCTGTGGTGCGGCAGAAGCTCAAGACCATGGTGACCGATCCGGCGCGAGTCCGGCGGAGCGACCCTGGAAATCCGGACGTATGCCCGGTGGGAGATCTGCACAAGGTCTTTTCCACCCCGGAAACGTTGGAGAAGGTCTATGCCGGCTGCCGGTCGGCAGGCATTGGATGTATCGAGTGCAAAGGCTGGGCAGCCGACGCCATCGTTGCCGAACTGGAGCCCATGCAGCTGCGGCGAAAGAAATATGAGGAGCAGCCGGCCCTGGTGCATGACATCCTGCATAGTGGCTCCGAACTCGCGCGGGCTCGCGCGGAGGAAACCATGGAGCAGGTGAGAGATGTGATGCACCTGTTGAAACCCGAAGAGGGAGAGCGCGCGCAATGAATGACCACGCGGCCCCGGAAACGGAGAAACAGGCAAAAAAGCGGGAAGAGGCCGAGAGCGCCTCGCCCTACAGCATCAGTGTGGGCGCCGTGTACGACGGCCCGCTCGACCTGCTGCTCGACCTGATTCGCAAGCAGGATATCGACATCTACGACATCCCCATCGGCAAAATCACGGCTCAGTTTCTAGCCTACGTCGAGGGTCTGAAGCAGACCGAGGTCGATGCCGCGGCCGATTTCATCTACGTGGCTTCGCTCCTGATCCACATCAAGAGCCGCATGCTGCTTCCCCGGACAACAGCCGAAGGAGTTGAAGGGGAACAGGAAGATCCCCGACGGGAGTTGGTGGAGCGGCTCCTGGAGCATGAGCGCTTCAAGAATGCGGCCCAGATGCTGCTGCAGAAGCAGCAGATCGAGGCTGCCACCTGGACCAACCCGGCGATCCGGCAATTTAATACGGAAGAGGGTACCGAGCCTGAGATCGCGGCGGATACCGTCGACCTGGTGCGCGTCTTCCGGGAAATCCTCGACCGTGCCCGCAAGCGGCCGGTGCTCAACGTCGACGAGGAGGCTGTCACCGTTTCCCAGATGCTCGACTACGTCCGCCGCCGGCTGATCATGGAAGAGCGGCCGGTCGCTTTGAGTGGCCTGCTGAAAAACACCCGCTCCGAGCGGGCGCTCATCTGCATGTTTCTGGCTCTCCTCGAGCTGGTGCGCCTGCAAGCCATTCTCCTGCGGCAAGACCGCAACTTTGGCGAGGTCTACATCAAGAAGCACCCATCGTTCGAGTCGGTCGTGAATCAAGGCCTGCAGGCCAAGGACGACTGGCGCTAGCTGGTGTTAAGGCATCCGCAACCGAGCCAATTCACTGAACTTTAACACCCCGGCGTACCACAATTCATACTCCCAGCCGACGCACTTTGGTACCGTTGCCAACACCTACAAAAGCTGGAGTGTGTGCGCGTGAAAGAAGCTTCATCTGCAGTCTTGACTCCCCCTACCAAAGGTTCTGTGCACGACAAAATGAACCGCAAACAGGGCAAGGTTCCGATGATCATCTTCGGGCTTGTGCTGGTTGGCGGTATCGGATGGGCCGCATCCCAGTTCCTGGGCGACCTTTTCTCCGTCCCGCACAACGCGTCGGTGGCGGCCTACGTCCTGCTCAGTATCGCGCTGTTGATCGCGCTGGGGTTTGAGTTCGTAAACGGGTTTCATGACACCGCCAATGCAGTCGCTACCGTGATCTATACCCACTCGCTTGAACCGCATATTGCCGTGATGTGGTCCGGTATGTGGAACCTGATTGGAGTATTGCTCTCTTCCGGGGCGGTCGCCTTTGCCGTGGTTTCGCTTCTGCCGGTTGAGCTGATCCTCAAGGTGGGATCGGGCGCCGGATTCGCCATGGTGTTCGCCCTGCTGGTTTCGGCCATCCTCTGGAACCTCAGTACCTGGTGGTACGGACTGCCGGCTTCCAGCTCGCATACCCTCATCGGTTCCATCATCGGGGTCGGCGTCGCCAATCAGTTGATGCAGGGCGCGAATGGCACCTCGGGTGTGGATTGGTCGCAGGTAGGCAATGTCTTCCGCTCTCTGCTTGTTTCTCCGATCGTCGGGTTCGTTCTTTCCGCTGTTTTATTGCTCGCGCTGAAGTTCGTGATCAAGGATCCGCGGCTCTTCGAGGCTCCCAAAGGCGACGCACCGCCGCCGTTCTGGATTCGCTGCCTGCTAGTGCTGACCTGCACCGGTGTGAGCTTCTTCCACGGCTCGAACGACGGTCAAAAAGGCATGGGACTCATCATGTTGATCCTGATCGGCACCGTACCCACCGCCTACGCGCTTAATCACGCGGTTGGCTACAGCCAGGTTCAGGATTTCGCCGCCGTATCCGAACAGGCTGCCAAGGTAATGAGCGCGCATGTTGACTCGAACGCAGTCATCGATGATCCACGCGCTGATCTGACCGAATATCTGCAGACCAAGAAGCAGACTCCGACCACCATCCTGGCGGAACGCCAGATGATCCTCGAGATCGAGCATGAAGTAACCCAGTACAAGACGCTGAAGGCTGTACCGCCCAATCAGCAGTCGAACATCCGTAATGACATGTACATCTCGAGCGAGGCTCTCCGCCTCTTCGCCAAGTCAAAGCAGCCTACCTTCACCGCGGAGGAAACCGCGGTAATGACGAATTACAAGAAGAAGCTCGATCTCTCCACCAAGTTCATTCCACCGTGGGTGAAAGTAGCGGTGGCCATCGCTCTCGGCCTGGGCACCATGATTGGCTGGAAGCGCATTGTGGTGACGGTCGGCGAAAAGATCGGCAAAACCCACCTCACTTACGGCCAGGGTGCTTCGGCCGAAATTGTGGCCATGTTTACCATCTGGGCGGCGGATAGCTACGGGTTACCGGTCAGTACCACCCACGTCCTCTCCTCTGGTGTAGCCGGAACGATGATGGCTAACAAGAGCGGGTTGCAGTGGTCGACCATCCGCAACATCGCAGCAGCCTGGGTCTTCACCTTACCGGTGGCGGCTCTCATGGCTGCCGGCCTCTTCTGGGTCTTTGTGCAGTTTGCTCCCAAGGGGTAGGCTGCTGTAACAGGAAAGAGAAAGCGCCTCGATCAAGCGAGGCGCTTTCTCTTGTGAGGCAAATGTTTCTAAAGGGTGTCACGAAATCGAGCCCCTCGAGGACAATTGAACTTAGCCGAACGTCAGTCCTGGGGGATCCGGAGCCGAAAGTCCCGAAGGGACGGCTGAACTTAGCCCAGGACGCAGTCCTGGGTAGAGATTCGAGAGACGAAGAGTCCCGTAGGGACGACTGAAAATATCCACTATCCACGCTCCGCCCGACGATTATCAAAACGTTTTCAGTCGTCCCTACGGGACTCTTCAAGTGTGCCCGCCAACCCAGGACTACGTCCTGGGCTAAGTTCGGTCGTCCCTACGGGACTTAAGCCAGGGTTTCGTTAAGCCCGGGCCCCGAATCCCCCTTTCTTCTTCGAGGCGCCTCTCTCTTGAAAAAGGTCGCAACCGAATGTTCGAACCCCTATACGCTGGGGCGACCGCCGCCGCCATTCACAAGCGAAAATGTGAGTGCTTCGTTAGTATGGTGCGAGGAGCCTTTTCTTTTCCAGGGGCCCGTTTGCTGTTCATGAGTCTAAAAGCCAAATTAGAAGCCGTCGTGTACGCCGCCGAGGAGCCAGTAACCCTGGCCCAGCTCGCTGTCATCTTTGCTGAGGAAGTTGCGCCGCTGCTGAACGAGGCAGCCGAGCCGGAGGCGGAGCAGATCGCGTTGGAAGGCCTGGCGCCAGAAGCCGACACACCGGCCGCAATCCCCGAGCCCGCAAACTCAGAGAACGGCGCCGCGCCGGAAGAGCCCGCAGTTGCAGCGGACGCCGGCGACGAGAAAAAAGCGGCCCGCCTGCGCGATCGCCGGATCCGGCAATTTCTGCAGCAGGTGCTCAACGAGCTCATCGCGGACTACTCGAACAGCGACCGCGGCATGGAAATCCGGGAGATTGCCGGTGGCTATCGCATGGCGACCAAACCGGAATACCACGACGCAGTGCGTGGCTTTGTGAAGAGCCTGAAGCCGCCCATGAAGCTTTCCCTGCAAGCCCTGGAGACGCTGGCGGTGATCGCCTACAAGCAGCCGGTAACGGCGCCTGAGGTGAGCGAGATCAGGGGTGTCGACTCGGGGGGCGTTCTCGGCAGCCTGGTCAGTCGCAAGCTGATTACCACCGCGGGCAGAAAGCCGGTGATCGGCCGCCCCATCCTCTACAAAACCACCAAGGAATTTCTGCTTCGCTTCGGGCTGAGAGACGTGAATGATCTGCCCAGCATGGAGGAGTTCGAGAAGATGGCCGGCGAGTTGGCCGAGTCGGAAGCAGAGGGCGAGGCCCAGGATGCCATCAATTTTTCCGCGGAAGCGGCGACTCCTACGGAGGAATTTGCTCCGGCCGAAGGAGAACAGCCTTCCGCTGAATCCTCTGAAGAGGTGGCCGCAACCTCTGCAGAACCCGCGCCGTCGCCAGAGGAAGCCGCCGCCGAGCCCGAGCCCGAGCACGAGCACGAGCCAGAGCACGAGCACGAGCCAGAGCACCAGGTATGACCGCCACCCCGGAACAAGAGGGAGAGCGCAACGAGCAGCGCTTGCAGAAGATTGTTGCCGCTGCCGGCATCACCTCCCGGCGCAAGGCAGAAGAGCTGATTACCTCCGGCCGGGTGCAGGTGAACGGGCAAAAGGTGACCGAGCTGGGCTCGAAAGCCGACCCGGATCGCGATCACATCCGCGTGGACGGCAAGCTGCTCAAGAAGCCCGAGAAATTCCGCTACTTCATGCTCAACAAGCCCAAGGGTGTAGTCACCACGGTTTCCGACCCTGAAGGCCGCCCCACGGTGATGAAGTTTTTCTCCCGTGCCGGAGCCCGCGTGTTTCCTGTTGGCCGGCTGGATTACCAGAGTGAAGGCCTGCTGCTGATGACCAACGACGGCGAATTGGCCAATGTTTTGACCAGCGCGGCCTCCAAGGTGGAAAAGACCTACCTGGTGAAAGTAAGCGGCCGGCCCACCGAGGCAGAGCTGGAGCAGCTGCGCCGCGGGGTGATGATTGAGCGTGGCCGCCGTGGCGAGCGGGAGGGCCGCGTGATGACCCAGCCCGCCAGCATTACCCTGGTCCGCGACACTGACAACCCCTGGTATGAAGTGATCCTGACCGAAGGCAAAAATCGGGAAATTCGCAAAATGTTCGAAGAGGTAGGCCATTTTGTCGAGAAGGTAAGGCGGGTGGGCTTTGGACCGCTGATTCTCGACGTCAAACCGGGTGAAATGCGCGAGCTTGACGAGGTGGAGGTGAGCCAGCTAAGGCGAGCCGCGCGCACAAAAACCGCATCTCCCGCAACGTCTTCAAAGCCAACGCGCCGGCCGCGATCGGGCCCAGCCACGCTGCCCCGGCCAGCCCGCAAGCGCGCCCGGCGTTCGTAGCTTCGTCTTTCGGAGGAATGGTTGCCGGCGGCCCAGACCCACTATGACGTGCTCATCGTGGGAGCCGGCGCTGCTGGCCTTTTCTGCGCCATGCACGCAGGCCGCGGCGGCCGGAGTGTACTGCTGCTGGAACATGCCAGCCGCATTGGCAAAAAGATCCTCATCTCCGGCGGAGGCCGCTGTAACTTCACCAACCTGCACACCACGGCGGATAACTTTCTTTCCGCAAATCCGCACTTCGCCAAGTCCGCGCTGGCTCGCTACACGCCTGCCGATTTTCTGGAGCTGGTAGAAAAGCACCGCATTCCCTGGCACGAGAAGACGCTGGGGCAGCTTTTCTGTGACCGCGCTGCCAGCGACATCGTTTCCATGCTGGAACGGGAATGCGTCGAGGCCGGCGTGACCATCCAGGTGGCCACGCCGGTTCGCGAAATAACCCACCATGAGGGCTTCCACGTAGCCACCGGCGCAGGCGACTTTTCCGCGCGGTCTCTGGTCATCGCCACCGGAGGCTTGTCTATTCCGAAGATGGGCGCCACCCCGTTTGGCTACCAGGTCGCGCAGCAGTTTGGCTTAGGGCTGCAACCATGCCGGCCCGCGCTGGTGCCGCTCACTTTCGTTGCCGACGATCTCAACCGCTACGCCTCCCTGGCGGGAATATCAGCGGAAGCAGTCGTCTCCGCCGGCCCTTCCCGCTTTCGAGAAAAGCTACTCTTCACTCATCGCGGTCTCAGCGGGCCGGCCATCCTGCAGGCCTCTTCTTACTGGCAACCCGGCCTGCCGATAACCATTGACCTTGCTCCTGGCCGGGTCTGGACTGAATCACTGCGAGCCCAGATTTCGCAGCGCGATCTTTTGAGCGCCCGCACCGCGCTCCACGCCGTACTTCCTCATCGCCTGGCCGATCGCTGGCTGGCGCTGCAACCTCCCGCCGCGTGGACTAACCAGGGGCTAGCGGACGCAGAGGCCGCTCTCCATCGTTGGACTCTTTATCCCGCCGGAACCGAAGGCTACGAGAAGGCCGAGGTCACGGCTGGCGGGGTGGACACAGCGGAGCTGAGCGCGCGCACCATGGAAAGCCGTAAAGTTCCAGGGCTCTATTTCATTGGAGAAGTGGTGGACGTCACCGGGCATCTCGGCGGCTTCAATTTCCATTGGGCCTGGGCGTCGGGCGCAGCCGCGGGACGCGCGCTGGCGGCCCTCTAGCTTCACCGGGTCATCTCTGGGACTGGACGGTACGCTGCCTCGGGAATCTCGGCCAGGGTCGATTCCCACACCTGCTCGCCCAGCCCATAGAACTTGCAAAAGCTCATGATGAGCGGGCGCCATTTATCCGGGTCGATGCGGTTGTTTTCTCCGTCCATGAGAAGGCGTTCGTCCACCTTCGCGCGCACGACTCTTACTTCAAAGGCGAGCGCGTTGGTGGGCTTGTCTGGCCGATTGCCGAATGGGTGCGTAGTTTCCAATACGGCTTCCAGTTGCACCGGGCATTCCGAAATTCGCCGCGCGCTGACCAGGTCCGACGCATCGGCACTGAGACCGGCTGCGCCCAGCTTGTCTTTCTCGTGGCGATAACCCATGGCCACTTTGTGCGGCGGCACCGGATCGGAGCCAGTAAGCCGCGCCAGCCGGTTCACGGCGGCCACCTCCGCAACGGAAGGCAGATTCAGAACACACTCCCTTTCGCGAAGCAGGTTCTGCGCTGTATGCGACCGCGCGCCGAGCCCCAGCATGCAATTCCAGCCCAGCCACCAGGCCGACGACATGGGAGCCACGTTGGTGGTTCCATCGAGGTTCCTTGTGCTAATCAAAACAACCGGAGTGCCAAAATAGAGGATCGAGGGCGAAACGTTGATATGCATTCTCTGAGCATGAAACCAACCTGCCGAGCCAGCTATCCGGTTCTTGCGTTTGCATCGGAAATGGAATGCTTCGTCCAGAGAAGAGGGCTTCGCTCTTTGCTCCGCCGCGGTGCCCCCCTTCGGGACTCATCGTGCAATCGGTTGCTGCGCACGCACTTCATCTTCCGGCACACTCTTGGGTCCAGGCTCCTCAAACCAAAGGCTGATCGACCAAAAAAGCAAGATCAATAGATACACAACAATGCGAAAGTACGAAAAGAACACATAGTCCCGCATCTCGCGGCCAGTGGTGAAATAACCGCCCCCCGCCAACAGCGCCGCGGAATACACACCGAATCCGAAACTGATGGCAGCCACATGGCTGCGCCAGGAAAGCCGGAACGGACGAAGCAGGAAAGCCAACACGATCGCCCACTCCACCATCAACACAGAAAGCAGAAAGTGCATCAAAACCAGCACGGTGCGCAGGGAAATATGTCCCGACGGCGCCAACCTCATTACAATCAGAATCCCACTCGCTACCAGGAGCAGCGGCACCGTAAACCGACGGATGCCACCCAACGGCTGCAGGCTATTCCAGAAAAGTTCGGCGAGCACCGCACACTGCAGGAGTACATCCGTGAGGTCGATGATCATCGAGGCAAACAATGGCGCGGGGTGATGCGAAATTCGAAGCGCAGTGACTAATCCCACCGAGCGCACCGCATAAAAGATGATGAGCAGCGTAAACCAGGGGAACCGCCCCACACGTTTACGGAAGAAAAGGACGGCGAGAAGTAGCAAGTGCCCGAGGAGTCCAGCGGCCCATATCAGGTGGTTGATCATCAATCCTTTTTCAGTGAGAAATTGTGACTGGCGGGGAAATCCCTTCTACAGTCTAAAACTCGATCATCGCTCTTCCGTTCAAGAAATCTCCTCTTTCAGGTGCACGGCGCAGGGGAATCTGTCATCTCACCAATTGAGGATGCGTTATGCCCCGCAGTCACACCACTCCAGAAGCCGTCGTCATTGGTCTTTTCCCGCGCGCGAGCGATGCTCGCCGTGCCTTGAACGTGCTCCGCGAGCATCATTTCTCCGCGGATGAAGCGGCTGCTGCATTCCGCGACCCCGCCCCAGCTCGCGTTGAGACCGAGCAAGTCCGCGGGAGTGGTAAGTGGTTCGGCCAGCTACGACAGATCTACCACGGAGACGATCGCATTGAAAATACCCATCTGGGGGTAGCCACGCCAGCGGCTTCGCCTGAATTGGATGCCATGCTGCCACAGCTAGAACTCTCATCGCAAGACGCGCTGGCTCTGCATAACGATCTCGACCGCGGTGCTGCCATCATCACGGTTACGGCAGGCGCCCGAAATGTGGAAGCTCTTACCGTGCTGGTGCAGTTTGGGGCCCGTATCGTGCACAGCCACCATCCGAACCGCCAGGAAATCGCGGAGCAGGGAACAGTCGTCACTTCCACGCCCTTTACCCCGCCACAACCAGCCGACCCTGGGCACATACAACTCTTCGGCGAAGTGCTGCGCGTTCGAAAAGAGAAGGTAGGCAGCGGAGAAGTGCACGTCCGTAAAGAATCAGTCACACGTATGGAGACGGTACAAGTGCCGGTCACACGAGAGCATCTGGTGGTAGAGCACTCCGATGAGAACGGCCGTACCTCCCCAGAAGACTCCATCCGTGTTCCTTTGAGCGAGGAGCGAGTGCACATTGACAAGGACACCGTTCTACGCGAAGAGTACAAGGTCGGTAAGCGCGAAGTAACGCAGAACGAATCGGTCAGTGACCGCGTGCGCCGGGAGCGCCTTCTGATTGATGACGGCTCTCTCAGGAAAAGAAACCGCGATAGCGACGAACGGCTTTAGACACTCACGAAAGTTTCGCAAGTGAGTGCGCGTTAGAGAATAGCTTGCATCCTATTAGTTGTAAGTGGCAGGAGTTAGTCACGGCGGTAGCAACCGCAACCTCTAAAACCCGAAGCACAAAGGACATTTTATGGCTTATGCAACGAACCCAGTTAACGTGGGTACGACGACTCAGGTAGTGGTGGGACTCTTCGACAATGCAACTGACGCTCATCAGGCACTAAACCAATTGCGAGGCAACGGATTCAGCTCCAACCAAATTGGCGCGGCCTTTCGGGGTCGATCGATCGACCGCTACACGGAACGCGCGAACGCGACTTCGCCCTCGGATACCGTCCACCACGAAAATTGGTGGGAAAAAATTAAGGATGCTTTTCGAGGTGACGAAAAGGTCGAGACCCGGCGCGAGGCAGCTGCCGATTCTGCTCTTGAGACCGATCCGTATGCCGAAGGCGAGTACGAATACGATTACTCAGGCGAGGACTTCCACGGATCACTTGAAGCCGCCGGCATCCCAGCGGATCGCGCTGCTTATTTGACCCGCAATCTACAGTCCGGCGGAGCAATCATTACCGTGCGTGATGCGAGTCGGGCTGCCGAGGCGGAGCAGATTCTGTCGGAAAACCATGGCAAGGTGCGCTACGAAGACACAACGGGAACCAGCGTAACGGGAGGTGACTATCGGGCCGCGGACCTGGCGGGCGCCAATGTCGCAGGCGACAACTCCGCCATAGGTGACTTCAGGGGAGATGTCGTTGAGCCCGGCGTTGCCCGAACCGGGTACACCGATCGCAAGTTGGTTGATACAGATGAGACCGCGCTCGAGCCCGCGGAGATCGATGCCGCTGATTCGACCGGCAGGGAAGTCACAGACACCGGCTATGTCGGCCGCCGGCCTGCGAATGCCGGAGAGTTTGCCGGCGACCGGGTGCAGTTATTCGGCGAAGTCTTGCGCGTTCACAAGGAACGTATCAGCCGTGGTGAGGTAAGGGTCCGCAAAGATGTGGTCACGGAAAATCAAACCATCGAAGTGCCGGTAACTCGTGAAGAGCTGGTGCTGGAGCGGGTGGCGGTTTCACCCAATACACCTGCGTCTTCGGCCAGTATTGGCCGGGCCCAGGAAATCCGGGTTCCTTTGAGCGAGGATTCTGTCCGGGTAGAAAAGCAGCCGGTGGTGAGAGAGGAAGTTATGGTCGGAAAGCGCGAGGTTTCTGACGTGGCTCGCGTCGGAGACGAAGTGCGTCATGAAGAACTTCGCGTTGACTCTGACCTGGATACATCAAAGAGAACGGCAGCAGGCGAAGACCTTCCTGGCGATGTCCGCCGGCGTGGATAGGTAGAGGATGCCAATGAAAGCGGCAAACAACTTTGCACGGATTCTGACGATGGGGATGGCGGTGGCTTTGTCCACCGCCGCTCCATCGTTTGCCGGTACAGCGGAGCAGTCGCCCACCGCCGGCGCTGCTCAGCAATCGAACCAATCGAGCGACATTGCGATCACGCGAAATATCCGCCGGGCAGTGGTCAAGGATAAGTCTCTTTCCATCGCAGCTCATAACGTGACCATTATCACTAAAGACGGCAAGGTCACCCTGAAAGGCCGCGTCAAGTCCGACGCGGAAAAGCAGACCGTCGAAACGACTGCAGCCAGCGTCGTTGGCGCAGGAAACGTCGACGATCAGTTGACCACTCAATAAGGGTTAAGCAATCAAGGAGAACTAATATGGCAGGTCACTCGATTTTTGGTATTTACACCACCCGTCAGGGCATCGAAGAAGCGGTACAGGCACTCAGAGATGCAACCTTCCGCAGTTCAGACATATCTGTCCTGGCGCCGGAAAACCTCGGCGACATTCGCGATATTGCCACCGTCAAGAGTACGAAAGCTCCCGAAGGGGCGACGGCCGGAGGGACATCCGGAGCAGTGGTAGGCGGAGTGCTCGGATGGCTCGTAGGCATTGGAGCGCTCGCGATCCCGGGCATCGGACCGTTTCTAGCCGCAGGCCCCATCATGGCGGCACTGGCGGGAATCGGTGTCGGCGCCGCGGTAGGGGGAGTTACCGGCGCGTTGGTGGGGTTCGGTGTGCCGGAGTTTGAGGCCAAGAGGTATGAAACCCGGTTGAAGAAAGGTGGCATCCTGATCTCAGTGCATGCCGACAATCACGAGTGGATATCTCGTGCCAAAGCCATTCTTGAAAGGACCGGGGCAGAAGACGTTTCCAGTGCCAGCGAAAGTCGCGTGGCTTAGGTTTGCCGCTAACCTTTCATTGCCACGCCTGCTCATAGATGCGCTCGATCTCTTCCCCGGTGGGGATGCGTGGGTTGTTCTGGGGGGATCCCGAAGCGAGCGCCTGCGTAGCCATGGTGCTGATCAGCGCGAAGTATCGTTCTTCCGCGATCCCGAACCGTTTCGGCGAGGGTACCTGCAACTCGGCATTTCGTTCGTAGAGCGCGCGCACTAACCGGTCGACTGCCGCCTGATCGCTGTCCTGCTGCTGCGCCAGGCCCATGGTGCGGGCACATTCCGCATAACGGTCCAGTGCGGCCGCTACTGAGAAGGCCGTCACGGCCGGCAGCAACATGGCATTAGACAGACCGTGCGGAATGTGAAAATGAGCGCCCAGCGGCCGGCTCATTCCATGCACCAGCGCCACGCTTGCGTTCGAAAATGCTATGCCGGCCTGCGTCGCTGCGAGCATCATCGCTTCCCGTGCCTTTTCGTTTCCAGGCTGGCGGAAGCAGGTTGGTAGTTCTGTCCAGATAGTTTTCATCGCCGACAGCGCGAGTCCATCCGTAAACGGATTCGCCTTACGGCTGACAAACGCCTCGATCGCGTGGGTCAATGAATCCGTGCCTGTATCAGCGGTCAGCCGGGCCGGCATGGTCAGCGTCAACTCGTAGTCCACCACCGCTGCTGAAGGCAAGAGCGTATCACCGGCAAGCAGAAGCTTTTCTTCCCGTTCCACATCCGTGATCACAGTAAACCGTGTGACCTCCGATCCGGTTCCGGCAGTGGTCGGTATCGCCAGGTGTGCAGGGCCGGGCAACGGGATCTCATGCGGCACTCGATAGTCGCGTATTCTCCCGCCATTTGCTGCGAGCATTCCTATGGCCTTCGCCGTATCGATCGGGCTGCCGCCGCCCAGGCTTACCAAGCTGTCATGTCCGCCTTCCACGAAGCGGCGAACCCCCGCATCCACCACCGCCGTCGTCGGATCGGGGACGGTCTCGTGGAAAATCTCGCAACTCAACCCCGCGTCCCGTATCTGTGTGGCCAGTCTTTCGGCAAGGTGACTCTTCATCAGGAAGGGATCGGTCACGATCAGGGGACGCTTGGAGCGAAGGCGGCGGAGTAGGGCTGCTACGCTCGCGAGGGACCCACCCCCGATCTTCAGGATGGGGGGAATTTTGATCTCAGCATTCATGGGCATATCTTTCGGCCTTTTCTCTGCGGTGTACCACGCCGGGCAGCCCCCAAAGCCTTTCTTTTCATGCTCGATCAGCGGCAATCACACAGTTGGTGTATTGTTCGGGGACGCTTTGAGCCGCCTAATTACATAAGTACCTTGCCAGGAATTTTACGCGCCCATGTGGGGTTCTCACTTCTTGCGCATTGTCTCACGCAGGTGTTGAGTCCCAGTCCCTCGCATGGGGAAGGAAACGATGGCCACTTTGCTGACCGAGTTGGATACCCGCCCACTCGGCGTCACGGGTACGACTCCGTGTCCTGTCAACCTAAGCCGGCTGAACGGCCTGGATATAAGCGCGCGTTACCACTCGGACCGTTGCGGCGGCGACTTCTTCGATGGACTAACAATCGGCTTTCGCGTCGTATTTCTGTTGACCGACATTGCCGGACCGCGCGCGGAAACGCATGCCATCGCAGCCCAGGCGCAAGTTGCTTTCCGGCAGCGGGCTCAGGAGCTGTTCGAGCCAGTCGACGCGAACGAGTCGGACGCGATCGCCGTCCTCGCCCATGATGTCAATCGGTCGCTCATGGAGGCAGCTAACGGCGTGCGTTTTGCACCGACGTTCTTAGGCTGTTTCAACGCCGCTCTGGGTATTTTGACTTATTGCAACGCTGGCCGCGTTCTCGCCATATTTCGCGATACAACAGGCGCGTGCGTTCTCGAGCGCGGCGGCGTGCCCCTGGGACTCTTTTCCCACGTCACCTACGAACCCGCGATCCTGGCGTTTGAATCGATGGATAAGCTTCTGCTGGTCACCAAAGGAGTCACCGAGAGCCGGCGCGGAGCTTCGGAATTTGGCGTGAAGCGCATCGAGCGGCTGCTCGAACAATCCAACGGCGATTCCGCCTCTCAAATCTGCGACAACGTCCTGCGCGAGGCCTACGACTTCGGCAACCACCCCTGGTCCCGGATTTACGACTTCCTCTTCACCAGCCGTCAGCGCAACAGCGAAGACCTGACCGCAGTCGCCCTCGTACGCCGCTAAGCATCTGTGATAGCTCTACCCGCAGGGACGGGTGAGGATCAGAGAGTGTGTCGGAGAGAAATAGGCGATTTGCGGAAACCTGTAGGGTCTCGGGCAGGAAATTCGTATGATTGCCCTATGAGCAAACGGTTCCGGGTTTGTAGTCTTGATCAACAGTTTTTGATGGCTCCTTCATTACAAGATTGGCTCCCGGAAAATCATTTGGCGCGATTCATAGCGGATGTAGTCAACGAACTTGATTTGTCTTCCATCTACGCTGAGTACGACCGGAAAGACGGGCGAGGGCTGTTGGCCTACCACCCCTTGCTAATGACGCGGTTATTGCTCTATGGGTACTGCATCGGAACAACGAGTTCCCGGAAGATCGAGCAGGCGACCCACGATAACGTAGCATTTCGCTATCTGTCTGCCGACCAGCACCCCGACCACGATACCCTGGCTGCTTTTCGTCAGCAGCATCTGGAGGCACTGGGCGGTTTGTTCGTACAAGCGTTGCGATTATGTCAGAAAGCCGGTTTGGTGAAGTTGGGTAATGTGGCCATCGATGGCACCAAGATAAAGGCCAACGCCAGCACGCGACGCTCGGTAGGTTACGAGAGGATCAGCGAACGGGAGCAACATTGGCGATCCGAAGTGGAGCGATTACTGAACCAAGCGCAGCAAACAGATCAAGAGGAAGACCAACGGTTTGGCGCCGGCCAACCATCCGATCCGTTGCCCGACGACTTAGCGAGTGCACAAAAGCGTTTGCAGCGCCTCCAACAGGCCAGGACGGAACTGGAGCAGGAGGCAAAAGAGCAGTTGCAAGCCGCCATAAACGATCTTCCGCTTCGCAAAGCCGGTCGTCCCAGCAAATCGGAACAAGCTAGCCAGACGAGGAAGAGTCGGCAGCAGCGCGATAAGGAGACCAAGCGGCGCATTCGAGCCGCAAACAATGTCGCTGCGCCGAGTCGTCAATATAATTTCGTCGATTCTGACTCGCGGGTGATGAAAGACAATGGACAGAAAGCCTTTGTACAGGGCTACAACGTGCAAGTCGCAGTGGACGCACACGCTCAAATCATAGTGGCCGCCGAGATAACCCAACAAACTACGGATCGGCAGCAGTTGGTGCCCCTTGTAAAAAGCGTACGCAGCACTGCCCAGGCTACCCCAGAGACCATCACCGCAGATGCGGGCTATTGGGACACGACCAGCCTACTCGATCCGTCGTTGCAGGGGATCCAAGTCCTGGTCACACCTGACTCCAATCCACAACCACCTGGAGCGCCTCTGCCTCCCACTGCACCTCGCAACGAACAAGCCACCCGCATGAGAGAGGCCCTGACCAGCCAGGAGGGAAAAGCTCGCTACGCTCTTCGAAAATCCACTGTCGAACCAGTCTTTGGACAAATCAAAGAAGCTCGTGGCATCCGTAGATTCGGTTTACGAAGCCTACCCAAGGTGAGCTCGGAATGGAAACTCATCTGCGCCACGCACAATCTTTTGAAGCTGTTCCGCTTCCGTGCTGCTGCTATCGCTGCCGCCGCTTAAGGGATTCTGCCGTAAGACTCATACGCCCTTTACATCCCCCTGACTACTCTCCACGGCAGAACGCAAATCCAATGTCTGTAACTCCGAGCCAAAGGTCGGCACCGCGAGCCTGGATCTCCCTACATCTGCCGACTCCAGCCCGATTCGCATGACTTCTCTCCGACACACTCCAGAGCTGTCCAAATTAGCGAGGGCGGAGGCGCTCTGTTATCGCTTTATTACGAAAACTAGACCTGTGGCCTGTCGGTCGGAAATCAGACCGGCATAGCAAGCTTGGCGGACTTCATCGGCGTGGCCGAGGTGGAGCAAAGAACGAAGCCCTCTTCTCTGGACGGGTGCCCCATGTTCGCCTAAGCGTACATGGGCCGAGGAGGATGGGGCGCAGCCCCTCCCAATGTTTTTGCTATATAACGAAGAGACTACGGGCGACAGCAAGAGTCCTTGCACATGGAGTGAGAACATTGGAAGAACCCGTTTTCGGCCCATGTACGCTGGGGCGAACATGGGGCACCCGTCCAGAACCAACGACCTTAGTCTCGAGTCGAAACGCAGTCCTGGGTTGGCATACGCTCTCGGAAAGTTCCCGCAGGGACGGCTAAAAAACCTATCGGACCGAAAATTCTAAGATTGATGAAAACGCATCGGTTCAGCAACTACTCTTTACATAGCCGATGCCCTTTCCTGTTTGTCATCCCGACCGGAGCGAAGCGTAGGGGAGGGATCTGCAGTTTCTTACCCTTTACTGCGCAAACCTACGGAAGAAGCTGTCCGTCTTCCACGACGGCCGCTGATCTGCATCCGCAACCCGCAAGGCGAGCTTCGCGAGGATCGCATCAAACTGCGCAGCGGCCGCGTAATCCACCGGCTGGCTCAAATCATCCGCGGGCCCATGGTATCGCTCGGCATACCACGCTTTGAAGGTCTTCTCCTCCGGCGTACCCTTCACCCACCCGAACTTGAACGCCAATGACGGCACACCCTTTTTGATAAAGCTGTATTGGTCACTGCGAATGAAGCGGTTGTGCTCCGGTTCTTTATCCGCCTGTATCTGCACCCCTGCCGCGCGGGCAACGGCGCGCACGTCGTCGCCCAGGGTAGACTCCCCCAGTCCCTGCACTTCAAGATATTTCAACGGAAACAGTGGAAGGTACATATCCATGTTGATGTCGGCGACAATCGGGCCGGGAACGGTAGGATGCGCGGCAAAATACTGGGATCCCAACTCGCCCTTCTCCTCCCCGGTAACCGAGAGGAACAAAATCGAGCGCTTCGGTTTAGACCCCTTCATCGCGCGCGCAATCTCGATGAGCGATGCATCGCCCGAGGCATCGTCCATCGCCCCGTTGTAAATCTTGTCGCCTTTCACCGGCGCTCCAATGCCGAGATGATCCAGATGCGCGCTGACCACCACGTATTCCTTTTTCAACTGTGGATCGCTGCCCGGCAGAACCGCCACCACATTCTCGGATTTCACCTGCGACCGGGTCATCCCCACCCGTGCGTGGATCTCCACTGCTAAAGGGAAGTGTGGCAGTGGCTTATCTTCATTCAGTGCGCCAAGAATCTCGTGAAACGTGTGGCCGCTCCCGGCGAAGAGCATCTCCGCTTTTTCGGGATTGAACAAGATGCCCACGGAGAGCGGAGGCGGGGCGTCCTTACCCGGGTCGGCAAGCTCCATGCGCGGCTGGAACCGCGATGCCGCAATGCGTGACCACGGTATTTCGGCGCTCTTGGGATTCTGAATGACAATCGTGCCAATGGCGCCTGCCTTTGCCAACGCCTTGCGGCGCTCCTCTCCTGATTGATAGTGGGCTTTCACCGGGCCAGGCATGTCGCTGGGGCCGCCCGTGACCAGCACCACAATTTTTCCCTTTACATCCAGGCCGGCCAGATCGTCGTAATGCGACTCGGGGACGGTCAGACCATACCCGGCAAACACCGCGACGGCTTTTACGTCTTCTGCCGCATGCGAACTTACCCCGAGGATGGCATCGTCTCCCAGTTTCACCGGTTGCGTTTTGCCATCGTGCGACAGATCGAGAGAGCAGCGGGATTCGTCAATCTTCACCACCTCGAAGTCCATCGGTTGGCGGTAGCCATCGACTCCGGCCGGCTGTAAGCCCGCGGCGCGAAACTGCTCGACCATGTACGTCGCCGCTTTCTCGTATCCGCGGCTCCCGGTATCCCGGCCCTCGAGGCTATCATCGGCAAGATACTGAACGTGAGACCACCACTGCTTGCCCAACGCATTCCAGTCAGTGCTCTGTGCCAGGGCAGCTCCGCCGGAAACTGTCAGCGCAACGCAAACCTTCATCAAACGAGTGAATCTCACCTGCGATCACCTCACTACTGCGAATGTAACGCAAAAAAGGCGCTCCCCGAAGGGAGCGCCCTTTTTCGCCGAGTCACTGAGTATGCGTAGCTTACTGCAGGTTTACGCCGGGAAGAACGCCGGTCCCTTGCACACGAACGGCGTACAGCTCCGAGGGGTTGATGCCAAGGGCCTTCAGGATGGTGGGAGCCACCTGTGCGGTGCCTACTTCTGCGTGAACCGTCTTGGAACGGAAAGACGGGTTCGACAGCAGCAGCATCACATTGGTGTCGTCATGCGAGAAGCCGCCATGTTCGGACAGCTTCTTTTTGCTGCCGGAGTAGGTCACACCGACATTGGGGGTCACGATGATGTCCGGTGTCCGCGGATCCACGGTTGGGTCGTTGAAGTTGAGGGCAACGGTGGGACCGTAGTAGATCTGTCCCAGCGCAATGCCGGTTGCCGAAGCATTGTCTTCGAGAATCTTGACGCTCGCTTCTGTATCCGCGGAGCTCTTCAGCCAGATCAGCGAAACATCGTCTTCGGTGGGGCCAATGCCGGTCGGGTTGTTGGTGGATTCAGAGTCGGGGATGAAGCCCGCGTTTGAGAGCAGGGTTACCGGCGATGTTCCGCTGATGAGTTGCGATACATAGCGGCTCGAATCGATAGGCGACTGGCCGTGCTTGGCGGTGATCACGATCAGGGTCGAACTGTAAAGACCCTGCGACTTCAGTTCGCTCACCCATGCTCCGACTGAGGCGTCGGCGAACTTGATTTCACCCAGCAAAGCAGCGGTGGGCGTGCCGGCAGCGTCCAGATAACCGCCAGTGGTGCTGTTGCTCGCTTCAATCAGCTTTTGGCCCACACTCACGGCCTGAAAATTCATGCCGAAAATGGTAGGTACCGCCGTCTTCTTCCTGCCGAGGTGATCCATCCCGTCGATCTCATTCAGGATCGCGTTCACCTTCAACTGGTCGTAGCACTGGATGTTCTGGAAGCTGTTCGTCCACGCACTGATATCCGAGCTCGGATCAGGAACCGTGGAGCAGGAAAGGCCGGTTGGTGTTTTCACACCCGGGAAGAGCAACCACAGTGGAGTTAATTTCAGGAGCGTAGAAATCGTCGAGCGCGACCGGTCCCAGGCCGCTGGCAACCGAGGAGTAAGCCGGGTGCTTATCGGACCATGCGGCGTAGCCGCCTGCCTTGTGAATGACGCTGAAGATGCTGTTGGTGCGGACGAAGACCCAGGGAAAGACAGGATTGCAGCCGTTGTTGGGGTCGCGGGGAAGTTTCTTGGGATCGATCGAGTTCAGGCCTCCATCCGTCAACGATGCGCCTGGGGCTCCGCCGTTAAGTTTGGTCTTGGTCGATATCGATGCCTTCCTCATATTCGGTTCTCGTGCCGGTCGGGGCGGCGTAGGGAGTGCAAGGGCCTGCTGCAACGCCGTTCCCTGTCGTCTTTGCCGGTGCGTCATAGTTGCGCGAGTAGGCCACGTCGTAATATACGCCGGTCAATGCGGGGCTTCCCCCGGTGACGATCGCTGTCAGACCGGGAAACGAATCCGAAGGCTTTGAAGTGCTGGCCGCAACGTAGTTGACGCCGGTTTTGCTCAGGGCGGCAAGCGACGGGCAGTAGGGGTCACCATTATTGACCGTGCTGATGCCTTTGGCGCAGTTCTCAAAATCCGCTGCGTGCATGCCGTCGATGCTGACCAGAAGAACCCGCTTGATGGGCCCCTGGCCGAGACTGTCTTGTGCGACCGCAGAAGCTGCTGAACACGCTGCTGCGAGGGAAAGTATAGCGATCGCTGTTTTCATTACTACCTCCGGGATCAAGGGTTACTAGACCCGGGAGGTCATTTACGTTGCTGGAAGGTGAAAATCCGATGAAAACTCTTAGACGGTTAAGACCTCTGGCACATTCGCGCGTCTGTCATCGCGCATTACTAACGCGACTTTGCTCGCGAAGGAAACAGCTTGGCGCGCCGCGCTGTCCACTCGTCGGTGGAGAAGAGGCTGGGTCCAATTTCGATGAGGCGCGGAATCATGTTGAACACGGAAACCGGACTCCACAGTTTTCCCTCGCGCGTACGAAATCCCTTCTCATTCAGATCACTCGATATGTTCGAAAAGGGGAAGTCCTGGACGATGAGATCCATCATCTGCGTGAGCACCATACGCTCGCCGGGATGAAATTCCAGCCGTTGGCAGTCGTCTGAGATGCGCAGGCCATACGGGATGTCCTCGCTGAAAGCGCCCTCACTCGGCGCCTCATCCCCAGGCAGCTCGCGCCGCCACTCGATCGACACCAATTGCCATCCGGCAGCTGTCCGTTGCTGCATCAGGGACGGGCTGAAAGGCCCGGAAATAACATCGCGTATCCGCTCAAAATGCGCCATAAGTAAGCCTTTCTTGGATCGGCGGTTCCTGTGCCCGCACATGAGCAATTAAAATACCAGGCCGCCTTATCCCGTGGCAGATGAAACTGGCGTGCTATCAGCGACTTGCCCGGCTGGTGCACTTTTAGCTCGCGGCCAAGATGTGCGAAATCACAAAACCCTGTTCGCCAGCGGACACCTCTTATCCGATTCGTGACCTCGGCGGCCTTTGCAGAGTCTACTGAATCTATGTACCGTTACCCGTGCCATGGCATTTGCCGATCTCGATCTGTCCCGGCAACTCGAGCGCGCCGAAGGGCAGGCGTGCCGGGAATTCGCTGAAGCGCGCCATCGTCTTGACCCGGGAAGCGGGGCCGCCTGGATTGAGTGCGCAGGCGCGAACGTTGTCTTCGATGGCGTCGACTCGCCGGTGACGCAAACCTTTGGCCTGGGTCTCTTCGAGCCGTTGACCCCGGCATCCCTGGACGAGATGGAGCGTTTCTTTCAGGGACCGCGGAGCCGGCATAGCCCACGAGGTGAGTCCCCTGGCAGGTATCCCCACGCTTGACTTGTTATGCGCGCGCGGCTATCGCCCGATCGAACTCAGCAGCGTCGATGTACCGCCCCGTCGAAGACCCGAAAGAAAAGATCGCAGTCACGGTGCGCGTCGCTGCCCCGCAAGAATCCGCACTTTGGGCGGAAGTCAGCGCGCGCGGATGGGCGCACGACAATCCTGAACTGCGCGGCTTTCTTGAACAATTTGGCGCCATCGCGTTTGCTCGCCGGCAAAGCGTGCACTTCATCGCCGAACTGGATGGCCAACCCGGAGCAGCGGGCGCGTTGAGTCTCCACGGCGGCATCGCACTTTTCGGAGGAGCCGCCACCGTCCCGGAAATGCGCCGGCGCGGCCTGCAGGTAGCTCTCTTGGAAGCCCGCATGCGCTATGCGTTCGAGCACGGCTACCAGCTAGCCATGATGGTTACGGAGGCGGGCAGCCAATCGCAGCGCAACGCCGAACGCCAGGGATTTCGCATTGCCTACACCCGCACCAAATGGCGTCTCCCGTAGCTCTTCCCGGCAACAAATGCTGGGTGCCAATCTAGTCCCGTTAGGGACGGCTGACCTTAGCCCAGGACGCAGTCCTGGGGCGAGCTTTCGAGACACGACAAGTCCCGTAGGGACGACTGAAAATTGTCCAGGGTCAAGTAGCGGCATATTTTCAGCCGTCCCTGCGGGACTCAATCATCCTGCATTGATCCCCCAGGACTAGTGTCCTGGGCTAAGTTCAGCAAGTTCAGCCGTCCCTGGCGGGACTAAATCACCACCCAGCAAATTTGTTGCCAGGAATATGCTTAGCTGGCTGGAGGAGGGGAGGCCGGGACCTTGCCCACTGAACAGGGCTCGAGTTTGCATTCTTGCACCGGAACCGGAAGCGTCTTGCGCGTGCGTTGACTCGTGGTCTCCTCATCGCCGATATTGAAAACCGGCGTGCCTTTCGGCAGGTTCAGACGGCCGTCGATCATGTAAGCAACCACCACTCCGCCCGTGACCTCAGGCGCCAGAAAGGCCATAGGCAGAAGATACTTCTTGCTCTTGACCAGCGACTCGGCGACCCCATCCACCGGATGGCTGCGAGGAATATTGCCGGGTACCTGCTCAATCACAAACGCGCTCATATTGAGCTCAGGATTTTTCTTGCCGTAGCTGACCAGCGATCGCGCAACCTGTTTCGGGGTCATCAGACCGATGTCGGCGAGAAAATTGCGGTGGATAGCGTGAGGCATGTAGATATCCAAAACCACCCGCGAAAAGTCGGCACAGTTATGGAAGAGAATATTGAAGTGCCCGACATTGCGCCGATCGTTAAAGATGTCCATGAAGCGCCGGTCTTGTGCCGGCGTGCTGTCCACCTGAAAGCCATGGATGGTCCGGTCATAAGACTCGCCCACCAGCTCGGTCCACTCGCCTTTGGGTGGCCCTCCTCGCCGGTCGTCCGGCGCGAGCGCAAGCAGGTGTTTCTTACGGTACGCATCGCGCAGAGCAGCGACCTCTGCTTTGTCCACGATCACCGGGATATCTTTAGGCGAGTCGACCGCGTAGAGATAGCCCACCAGCGGGATAGCGAGCCAGTCATAGCCGTCGATCTTATGGTACCGGCTGATGACCACACCATATTCGCCGTTATGGCAGGGCCGAAGCGAGGTAGGCGTATCGGCGCAGATATGGTTGAAATAAACAGCTGCATGTCCCGTTGGGTTCATCGCCCCAAACTCGCCATAAGGCTCTTCCATAAGAAGAGCCACCGACGCCTGCGCCAACGTTGCCGTGCCCAGGAACAGACAGCCAAAAACGACTCGACCTCGGATCCCAATTCCCATAGAGTCTTATAACTTGCGAGTAGGTCTTCAAGGAAGTGCCAGCAGTTGACCGGAACCTTAACCGTAAGATGCCCAACGAACCCAATAGGCGAAGTTCATCGGGGTCGCCGAGGTGGAGCAAAGAACGAAGTCCTCTTCCCTGGACGGGTGCCCCATGTTCGCCTGAGCGTACATGGGCCGAAGATGACGGGGCGCAGCCCCTCCGAATGCTTTGCAATATAGCGAAGAGACAGCACCCTGACAAATCTAGTCGCGAGGATCCGTCACACGGCCCATAAACAAAATGCTCGACGAACGGTTGTCGCGAATCATGAAAACAAACGGATGGTCAGCGCGAAAAACAGGTGGAGGCCCCTCGGGAGCGCGCATGGCCAACGCCCTCATCGTCACCGCTGTGGCGGCCGCGGCTTCCGTTCCTTCTTCATTCAGATCGATGTAGGCCTTATGGATCACCTCTGAGATAGCGAAATCGCGATGCCCGGTCATTCCCGAAAAATCCGCACGCGAAGCAAACGCCTGCGGCATTCCCATCGCACTGAGCGTGGAACCAAGCGTAAACTCCTGCGTCACTTTGAACTTCGGTAGAGTCACGATCACTTTGGCTACTGAGGCCAATTGCTGTAGCCATTGTTGCAAACTGGACTCACTCAACGATTGCTCCAGCCCAGGCAGCCCTCGGGCTCTTTAGGGAGAAGAACAATCATGCGACAGTTCCTTGCTCTTGTAAGGAATTTCCAGAACTTGAAGGCTTCCTCCATCGAAATAACTGAATCGGCCTTCGCGGTGCATCAGCGGCGCCTTCGCCGTCTGCGCCGGGGACAAATGGAAGTCCTCATTTTTTGTCTGCGCCTTATCGAATTGCGTCTCCCAGTTACCTTTGAAATAGATAGCGTTGGTAAGCACCAGCCGTGTGTCTGATCTCAGCGCGCCGGGTTGCAGCAAATTCTTGATCTTGTCCTGAGTCTTTTGCTCCACCCATTGGTTAATCGTCAATCGCGCCGCTTCCGTCGCGCCCTTGAAATCCACCTGGTTCAAGTCCCGCGCCGTAGTCTGATTTCAGCAGATTGAGAAACGCATCGAGAAAGGTATATCCCTGTTGCGCCCACAGAGCATTCGCCACACTCAGCTGATAGCCTTCATGCGCCGCGTTCAAATCTTGAGCAGCGCGCCCATCGCCGGATGCAGCTTATCCGGGGGCAGGGTAAAGTGCAGTGTTTTCGCCATCTCAACGGCTGTGCTGCCGCGCGCTCCCGCGTAAGCCATGGCAAGCGCAGTGGAAATACTTTCCGGCGAAAAGAAGAGATTGCCCTTCTGACTGCGCAAACGCCCGTAGAGCGCGACGGCGAACGCATTGTTGCCCTCGGCCACCGCCGTTTTATCAGCAGCTGCCAATGGCTTCACGTCCGCTCCCAGCGCACCCGGCGATAACACCAGCCAAGCAATCAGTAACGTCACGAGTAGTTTCATCCGGACCCACCTCGGGATGTGCCACCATGGCAGCCTTTCGTTTGTCACGTTCGTCAGTTGATCATAAGCCTTGCATCGGCCGCGCCTGACCGTAGACCGCAACCCGGCCGTCGCTGTAATTCTTTATAAAAACCGGCGATTTCGTATAAGCTGTTTCCGGCAATACCGGAGGATTGGATGTCCATCAGGAGACGGCTGTTCGTCGCGATATGCGGGGTCATGTTGTGCGTGGGCGCGGCCGAGCGCGCAGGTGGTTGTACGTATCGGACCTCCGCCGCCAGTCGTCGTCGAACGCCCGGGACGGGCATTGCACTCAGGATGGGTATGGATACCGGGGTATTACCGCTGGAACGGGAGACGCTATCTCTGGGTTCCTGGACGATGGGCCGCTCCACCCCGGCCTCGCGCCATATGGGTGCCCGGCCGATGGGTTCCTCGCGGCGGCGGTTGGGTTTGGGTCAACGGGTATTGGCGTTAAGCCCGGAAGTGCGGGAGAGAACAGTTAAGCTGACTGCCACCGGCTGAGACCGGCATGTTTCAGCAATGCGATCAGAGAACGCATCTCCACGTCGACGATAGGCTGCGGCGACTCGGTGAAGCGCTGCACCTGGTACCTCATCAAGTGGTACTGCGTGATCTCCTCGAGCCGCACGTCAAACATGTCTCCCCACCGCTCCAGAAAATCAGCTCGGGGATCATTCCAGACGGCGGCAGCTTCCTTGATTGTCATCGTCTTAGAAACATTCATCACGTTCGAAATAGCGCGCTCCCTCACACAGGGTCGTATTCGGCCTCTGCCAATCCTATCGGCGCGTTCTGCCGTGTCGGCAAGCCTCCTTCGGAGTGTAAAGGTATACTTAACACGAATCAAGCGTCCTTCCCTGGCCGAGTTCAGGACATCAAATCGCAACCGGACCCGTAGAACTCACTCCAAAGTGGGTATCACGATGGAAAAGGTAGTCCCGCTGTGCCCCGGATGACTACAGCTGCGCACGCGAATTTTCCAGCCGTTCCGCTTAAGTATCTCGGTGGTCACCCAGAGTCCCAAGCCCGTCCCGGTCTCGCCCTTGGTGGTGACAAAGGGCTCAAAGATCGTGGGCAGCACATCGGGCGGAATCCCCATGCCTGAATCGGCGATGGTCAGGCGAACCAGCTTCCGGTTTTGCTGCGGACTTCGGAACTGAGAGATGCGAATTCTCAAATGGCCCCCGGTCCGCATGGCATCGATGGCGTTGCCTACCAAGTTCGCGATTACCTGCCGAAGTTCCCCCGGGCTGGAAAGGACGGTGGCCGATGGCGCGCGTTCTTCCCGTTTTACCCGGATTCCCGCGCTGACCAGCGCGCTGGCCAAACAGCATCAATACGGAATCGAGCACGCTTACGATCTTCGTCGCCGTCGGCTGGCTGGGTTCCCGATAAAAGCGTAATGTCTGCTTGGTAATCTCGGCTACCCGTGCCAGTTCGTGCTCGGCCTGCGCCAGGTATTTCTTCCGTTGTTCGGGCGAGGCTTCTGCGCGCATGAGGAAAAGAAGATTGGTGACCGCTTCCAGCGGATTATTGATCTCGTGGGCGATGCTCGCAGCCAGCCGGCCCGTCACCGCCAGCTTCTCCGATCGCAGCAATGCCTCCTGCGCCAGCGCGTACTGCTGCATCTGGTCCCGGATCTGATATTGCCTTTCCCGGCCCCGCAGCGCGATCTCGAGCGTGCTGAGCAGGGTCTCCGGGCGAAGCGGCCGTTCCAGAAGAAACAGATTCCCCAGGGGCCGGCGCATTTCCCGCAAACGCTCGCTCTCCACCGTAACCCGCCCGCTGACAGTCAGCAGGATGAGCGGAAAATCCGACCAGGAGGGTTGCTCGCGCAATACCTGCAGCAACTCGCCGATCGAGTTCCCAAAGAATGCTTCCTCAGAGATAATGGCCGCACCCGCCCCCTCCCGAATCATGGCGCAGGCTTCGCCAATCGAGCTCGCGATGTGGCATGGAATGGTGAGACGTTCCAGCAGGCCCGAAATCAGGCGCCCATCTTTCCCCGTAGGCGCGACGATGATCGTTCGATGATCGTGCGCCGCAGGGCCAGTCTCAGGAGCCAGTGGAGTCCTCCACGCTAACACCTTTCCCGACGAAGCTGGGAACTCCTGTAAGTACTCCCTTGAAGTCACGCAAAGGTTCTCCAACGTTGATCCCTCCATTGCCGAAGACGAGTTCCCGGATTGCTCGCTCGTGCGGCCCGCTCCGCTTCTTGACTACGGAAAGGGCCTGGCGAATCTCGCCTCCGTATTCGAAGTAGCGAAACAGCAGGACGCTGTCCGCCAGGTAACTCACATCTACCGGCGATTGCATGTTTCCGATAAACCCGTGTTGCGCCAGCGTGAGAATCGTTGCCACGCCTTGCTGGCCAAGATAAGAGAGCAGCTCGTGCAGTTGCATGGAAAGGAACTGCTCATGCGGCATCGCGTTGAGAAAGCCGTTCAGGCTGTCCAAGACCACGACCCGCAACTTTTCGTCATCCACCAGCCGGCGCACGCGGGATACGAATTCGCCCGGAGCCAGTTCCGCCGGGTCGATCTGCTGAATCTCCATGCGGCCATCGGCGAGAAGAGGGGCAACATCCATCCCAGGCCCTTGGCCCGCTCCAGGAGCGTGGCCAGCGCTTCATCAAACGTAAAGATGACCGCCTTCTCGCCCCGCTGGGCTGAGGAGACAGCGTAGCGCAGGGCGAGGGTCGATTTGCCGCAGCCCGCGGGACCAATGAACAGAGTGCTGGTTCCCGTGTCGATCCCTCCGCTAAACAGACGCGTCCAGCGGCTCGATGCCACTCAGCACTGCCTTGCGTTCAAAGCCAGGCTTGTGCTCGGCTGCAATCAGCCGCGGGTAGATGGAGAGGCCGCCGGTCTCGATCGTGTAGTCATGAAAACCCTCGCGATAGGAAGATCCGCGAAGCTTGCGCACCTCCACCCGTCGGCGCTTGATCCCAAAATCGCGCTCCAGGCTTTGCATCATCACCACTCCATGCGCGATGCTCTGCAATTGAAGATCATGGCTGCCTTCCGCCGTGCGGTCATCCAGCAGCATCACGGTGCAATTTCTGCCCGCGAAATGACGCTTCAGCGACAGAATCTGCCGCCGGTATTTCAACGGATCTCGCGCCAGCATGCGAAGTTCTGATAGCGAGTCGAAGACCACTCGTTTGGGCTGCGTCGCATCCACTTGTTGCAGAATCGCCGTCATCGTGTCGGCGAGCTCCACTTCCGACGGATGAAAGACCGTGTACTGCGCTTCCGGGCCGAGGTCGTCTTCGGCGGGAGTCATCTCGTAGATTTGCAAAGACTCGGTAGACCAGCCGTGAGAGCGAGCAACCTGCTCCAGCTCTTTCCTCGACTCCGAGAGGGTCACGTAGATGACACTTTCACCCTGCATTATCCCTGCCAGAAGAAATTGCAGGGCCAGTGTGGTCTTGCCCGTTCCCGGGTCCCCTTCGACCAGGTACAGGTGGCCCTGCGGCAAGCCGCCGTTAAGGATGTCGTCCAGCCCCGAAATGCCGGTGGGAATACGGTTGGGGCCGCGTGAAGAAATTGCATGAACAGACTCGCCATTCCGCTCGTTTACGTTCATTGGTCCGCCACAAGGAATTAGCGCTCGATATCAACGTTTAAGATCCCAAACCATTTGCCGGGGTTGCACCTACCCCCTGTCATGTAGAATTCGGCAGCAAACCAAAGGATCGATTCATATGAGCGGACCACAACCCGATCAGATTTTGCAGGTAGGTACCGGCTTCTGGGCCTCGAAGGTCCTCCTGAGCGCTGTTGAAATGGGGCTATTCACCGAACTGGCCCAACGCCCCGAAGACCTTGAAACTCTGCGCGGCCGCCTCGGCTTGCATCAGCGCTCCGCACGCGATTTTCTCGACGCGCTGGTCGCGCTCAAATTTCTCCAGCGAACAGATGGCAAATATTCGAACACCGAATCCACCGATTTCTTCCTCGACAAGCGCAAGCCTTCCTACATCGGCGGCATCCTGGAAATGGCCAATCACCGGCTCTATCCTTCTTGGGCCTACCTCACCCCGGCCTTGCGGACCGGTTTGCCCCAAAGCGAGACAAAAGACGGCTCCCCTGATCCCTTTGCGGCGCTTTATGCCGATCCCGCCCGGTTGAAGGAGTTCCTTCGCGCCATGACCGGCGTTAGCCGCGGGGGCAATCTCGCTATCGCCCGCAAGTTCCCCTGGAGCCGCTACCGCACCGCTGTCGATGTAGGGACCGCCCAAGGCGACTTGATCACCCAGGTGGCCTTGGCTAATCCGCATCTCAGCGGCATCGGTTTTGATCTCCCTGCCGTCGCTCCCATCTTTGAAGAATATGTAGCGGCCAACGGCCTCCCGGATCGGGTGAAGTTTTCCCCGGGAAGCTTCTTTGACCAGCCACTACCCAAAGCGGATGTCGTCATGATGGGACACATCCTGCACGACTGGGATCTGGATACCAAGCGCATGCTGATCCGCAAAGCCTGGGAAGCCTTGCCCGCGGGCGGCGCGTACATCGTCTATGAAAGCATCATTGACGATGATCGTTCCAGCAATGTCTTTGGCCTGCTGATGAGCCTGAACATGCTGGTCGAAACACCCGGCGGTTTCGATTACACCGGCAGTGACTGCAGCGGCTGGATGAAGGAAGCTGGCTTCCGCGAAACCCAGGTAGAGCACCTGGCAGGCCCCGACTCCATGGTCATCGGCTTCAAGTAGGCCGAACCATCAACGCTCTCCTTCCAGAAGTAAAAGAAGGGTGCCCCGGCCTGCCCCGGCGCGCCGTGGGGTCTCTCGTCTGAGACGTGGGTCCCTTACGCAAATTTTTCCGGGGGAAATACTATACGGCGTATACCTAATGGCTATACACTGTATAGGAAATGGACCAGGCGACCGAAGAACGAATAGCCGAAACAGCCCTCCAACTCCTGGAGACAGGGGGAGAGGACGGGGTCAGCATGCGCCGCGTGGCGGCTGCCGTAGGCATCACACCGATGGCGATCTACCATCACTTTGCCGACAGAAAAGCCCTCCTGAACTTCGTCGTAGACCGCGAATTCACCAAATACTCTGAGTCCCTCCAGGCCGCTCCCCGGCGCGGCACCTACGAATCGCAGATTCTGACCTGCATGGATGCCTATATCGATTACGCCTTCGCTCATCCGCGTATCTTCGATTACGTTTTTGCCGAGCCCCGCCCGGGTGCGCGCCGCTTTCCCGAGGATTTTCGCGCGCGCCGCTCCCCCACCCTGAATCCGGTAGCCGATCTGTTGCAAAAGGCCATGGAAGCCGGCTACCTCAAACAAGATGACGTGTGGGAGCTGGCGATGGAACTCTGGGCCCATACCCACGGTTATGTCTCCCTTTACCGCGGAGGCCGGTTCGCTCTTTCCGAAAAAGAGTTTCGCGCCGTGGTGCGCCGTTCTATCAGGAGGATGCTTCATGGCCTCAAAGCCTAGTCTGAATGTTCTAGTAGCACTGTGCCTCACCGCATCGGCCGCCCTGTTCTTCTTCGGCACCGGACTGACCCCGATATGGATGCTGTTGTGGCTGGCGCCCATACCTGTCCTTTGGCTCGCACCCCGCCTCCCCGCCGGACAGGCATTTCTCGTCGCGGCCGCTGCCTATATGCTGGGCGGATTCAACATCTGGTTCTATATGTCCCTGGTGACGCCGATCTGGGTCACCCTGCTCAATGGAATCGTCCCAGCCTGTTTATTCGGAACCGCCGTGGTGCTATTTCGTCACCGCGCGGTCCGCGGCCGGCTCTGGCAGGCGGCCTTGATCTTTCCCGCGTTCTGGGTGGCCTTCGAGTACGTAACCTCGTTGGTGTCGATTCACGGCACCATCGGAAATATCAGCTATAGCCAGATGAATTTCGTGCCCATTCTGCAACTGGCCGCGGTCACCGGGATCTGGGGTATCAGCTTCTCCATCCTGTTGTTCGCGGCAACCGTGGCAGTCCTTCTCTCTCAGGGTCCAGCGCGGCAAAAGCAATTGCTGGGGGCCACTGCGGCGTTGTTCTTCCTTTGTGTCTTCGGCTACGCATTCTCGCGCCTCGCAAGATCACCCAAAAACGCGCCGAGGATCAAGGTGGCTCTGTTGGCTTCCGACGATTCGCAGATGGTGCTCGCGTTCACGCCCGAGCAGACCTTCTGGATGTACGACCAGTTCGCCCAAAAGATACGCACCCTCGAAGGGCAGGGAATTCAGATGTATGTGTTGCCCGAGCACAGCGGCTCCATCACCGATGCTTCTCTCGCCGCAGCCGACGAGAAGCTTGGTGCGCTCGCGAGCGAAGCCAACGCCTTCGTGGCCATCGGCGTGGATCGCATCCGGCCGAATATTTCCTGGAACGAGGAGAGACTCTACGCACCCGACGGCAAGCTGGTCACCACCTACCATAAGCATCATCTTTTGCCGCACTGGGAGGACCAGTTCACGCCCTCGACCACCCGCTCCAGCGTGAAAGAGCCGTCGGGCACCTGGGGACTGGAAATCTGCAAAGACATGGATTTCCCCCGCTTGAGCAGGCAGTATGCCAACGACGGCGTAGGCCTGATGATCGTTCCCGCCTTTGACTTCAGCCTGGACGGCTGGTCCCACGGCCGCATAGCCGTCATGCGTGGCGTCGAAGGCGGATTCAGCATCGCGCGTTCCGCCAAGCGAAGCATTCTCTACGCGACGGACGATCGCGGACGCATCCTGGGTGAGCAAAACACCATGTTTCTGCCCTTCGCCACCGTAATCACCTCCGTCCCCGTGCATCACGACGCAACCCTCTACTCCCGCTGGGGCGACTGGTTCGCCTGGCTGAATCTCGCCCTGCTGGCAGGCTTGCTCGTGGCAACTGTATCCCAACCCAAAGAGCACAGGTGAAACCCGATGGATCCCAGGTCTCGCCTTTAAGACCTGGGATCCATGCGACCATTTGTGACTGTAAAGCACCCCCTCACCTTGTCATCCCGCCTGCCCCGGCGTGCCGTGGGACCGGAGCGAACCCAGATTTCCTGCCTCGCAGGATTAGAAACGACCACGTGTGCGGCTTTCAGTAAGGAAAGCCGCATGAAGCTTGCCAACGCCACTGATACCAACGGGAAATCCGGGGCAGCGTAGCGGAGGGACCTGCGGTGCGCCCCCACCCCTCCCCAAATTCGCGAAGATAACAATTCCTGCTTGACATGTACTAGTACACTAGTACATTATTCATCTGCATGAAGAACCCGCCTCCACTCCGGCGTCCCTTCACCTTCCGCCTCGACATGCAGAGCGGCGTCCCTCTCTACCGCCAACTCATCGACCAGGTCCAGGCTGCTATCGCGGCCGGCGCTCTCCACCCAGGCGATCAACTCCCCACCGTCCGTCAAGTCGCGGTAGACCTCGAGATCAATCCCAACACCGTCATGCGCGCATATCGCGAAATGGAAATCCGGGGCATCCTCGACACTCAGCAGGGCACCGGTACCTTTGTCGCCCAGCAAACCATTGATCGAGACGCACTCGAGCACTCCCGCGGACTGGAGCAATTAGTCGAAGAATTCGCCGCCAGGGCCGGCTCGGGCGGTTTCCATCTCGAAGAACTGATGACCGCCCTGCGCGATCGCATCGCAGAAGGCAAGCAGGGAAGAGCCCCAAAACCAAAAGGAGACAAACGATGAGCAACACGGGCAGAACCTTGGAAGTGGATATCAGCGGGCCAGGAATCGCAGCTTTTATCGTGTGCCTGGTTGCCGGCTTTGCCGCGAGCAAACTGCATCATTCGCCCGCTCCACTGCTTGCCGGCATCGCCATCGGCATCTATCTCATGTTCTCGATCAAGATCGTTCAGCAGTGGCAGCGTGTCGCCATTCTCCGCTTTGGACGTTACCGCGGCCTTCGTGGCCCTGGTATGTTCCTGATCGTGCCCGTCATGGATACACTCAGCCGTTTTGTCGATCAACGCGTACGCGTGTCGACTGTGACCGCCGAATCCACGCTCACCCGGGACACGGTCCCCGTCAACGTGGACGCGATTATCTTCTGGATGGTCTGGGACGCCGAAAAATCCATACTCGAAGTCGAGAACTTCACCGACGCCGTGAACATGAGTGCCCAGACCGCGCTCCGTGAATCCATTGGCCGCCATGAACTAGCGCAAATGATCACTGAGCGCGAAAGCATGGGCCAGCAACTACAGCTGATCCTCGACGCCAAAACTAATCCCTGGGGCATCACCATCCAGTCGGTGGAGATTCGTGACGTCCGTATCCCCCAGGCCCTGGAAAATGCCATGTCCCAGCAGGCCCAGGCGGAACGCGAACGGCAGGCACGTCTGATCCTTGGCGATGCCGAAACCCAGGTCTCCATCAAGTTCGCCGAAGCTGCCAGGATCTACGGTGACAACCCCGGCGCACTCCACCTACGCGCGATGAACATGCTCTACGAAGCCATGAAGGAAAAAGGAGCCATGGTCATTGTTCCTTCAACTGCTGTTGAAACCATGGGCCTCGGCGGAACCCTCGCTACCTCCGTGATCGGCCGCGAGCGTTAGGCCGCCCATCAGAAAGGAAGAGCACTCACCATGAAGCCCTAACCAATGCGTCCTCGTCGCATCCTTGCCGGCCGGTTCGATCGCCGGCTACGCGCAGACCTCCCTGGCCGGCAGATGGCACGGAACGGAGAACGATCTCCCAACAATCGATCTCGACATTGAACAGAGCGCCGGCCAAGCCATCTTCTACATGATTAAACGTGACAATGGCACGGACAAACCATATCGTGTTTGGCCAGGCGACCGGCCCGATGGAGAACATGAACTACACCCCGGAAAAGTTGACCTTCGACATGCACCGCAAAGACGGATCGCTGGTCAGCTTCCGCGTCGAACTCGTCGACGCCGGCCACGGGAGACTGGCCGCGCATCCCTTGCACATAACGGTATGTGCAAGTCCTCGAACGTAGCGGCGCTTTGCTGTCGATCCAACGCTCGCTGATCCAGCGCGTCGAAGCAACGGAGCCGCGATCATAAATTCCTCTATTTTGAAACTTTTCCATGCCGTAGGATGTCTTGTGCCGGGGAGGGCGCAATGAAACTACGGGGAGCCAGAGCTACGCTGCTGTTCGGTGTCTTGAGCCTGTTAGCCGCAAACGTCCAAGCGGCGCCGGTGAAAAATCTCGCCGTCACGCCCGGCGAAATTGTGATCGATCCTCCTACCCTGATCAACCTCGGCTTCGAGTGGCCGATCGCCGGCGACGATAACCGCAATGCGAAGGTCGAGGTCTCCTTTCGCAAGAAGGGCACGGCCGAATGGCACAAGGCCATGCCCCTCATGCGCCTGCAGGGGGAACACGTCTACCAGGGCCGCGCCGCGTCAGGCGAATACATCTTCAATGTGGTGATGCCGAACATGTTTGCCGGCAGTATCCTTGATCTGGAGCCCGGCACCGCGTACGAAGCGCGCTTTGTCCTTACCGATCCCGACGGCGTCATCGGAAAATCCACCCGTCTGCTGATAGTGAAAACGCGGCCCGACCCCAAACCAGCCGAGGGCGGAACCGTCTATCACGTCTACCCCGTGGGATGGAAAGGCTCCAGGGAACCGAACTCCTTTACCGGCCTGAATTGTGCCTATAACTATTACTGTGGTGGTGGCGACACGTCGCTCACCGGCCGCCCGCGGGTGAAGGCGGGCGACATCATCCTGGTGCATGCCGGCGTCTACCCATCTCTGCACGACCGGTATGGCAGGGACAGCACCACGCGCCCCGTCGAGGGCACTTATTATTTCTTCGGCAACGGAACACCCGAGAAGCCAATCGTGATCAAGGCCGCAGGCGATGGCGAAGTGATTTTCGACGGCCTGGGCAACTTCACCCTGTTCAACCTGCAGGGCGCCAACTACAACTACTTCGACGGGATCACCTTTCGCAATACGGACATCGCCATCCAGGCCGGCGTGCAGTTCATCGCCGGCTCCAGCGGCCTGACCGTAAAACATTGCCGCTTTGAAAACGTCAGCATCGGCATCAACACCAGCTTTTCCGGCTCGCGCGACTTCACCATTACCGACAACACCTTTATCGGCCGCGATGACTCTAAGCACTTGCAGGGATGGAACGGCGATTTCTGGCTTCAGTTCAATGGAGTCGACGGGCAGAAGTTTCCCGCACCCCTGGTCTCGTATACCGCCGTGCGCGTGTATGGCGGAGGCCACGTGGTGGCCTACAACTACGTCGCCAACTTTCACGATGGCATCGACGTAGAGACCTACGGCAACCCTGATGGTTCAGACGCAGCGCACGGCCCGTACTACCCGCCCAAAGCCTACTGGGATCGCCGGCCCGTGAGCATCGATTTCTATAACAATTACATGACCAATTTCCACGACAATGCATTTGAAATCGACGGCTCCATGCACAACGTGCGCGTGATGCGGAACCTGATGATCAACTCGGCCTCGCAACCGTTTTGCAATCAGCCGGCGATTGGCGGCCCTGTCTACTGGATCCGCAACATCGCTTACAACGCGCCCTTCGGCGCGGCGCGTATGACAGAAGGCGCGCCCGGAGTCATGTTCCTCAACAACACCATCCTGACCGAGTTCGCCGCCGGCACCTCGGGAAACCTGCATATGTTCAACAACCTGATCCTGGGTGAGAATGCCTTCCCGGCGATTTTCTCCGTCAATACCTACACCAGCTACAGCGAGTCGGATTACAACGGCTTTCGTCCCAACCCCGGGCAGAAGGCATCTTTCCGCTGGAATTCGCCGGCCGCGGGCATGCTGCAGGATTACCACGACCTGCTCGAAGGCGGCGGTGGATACGGCGCGCCTGTGCCCGCGGGCTTTAAGAAGACCCTGGTGTCGCGAGAATATCCGACCCTTGCCGCCTACAGCGCCGGCACCCATCAAGATCAACACAGCGTCGAGGTGGACTACGACGTCTTCGAGAACGTCAAGCATCTCGATGCCAAAGACGTGAAGACCATCCAAACTCTCTACAAAGCCGAGGACTTTGACTTTCGCCTGAAACCCGGTTCAGCCGCGGTAGACAAGGGCATTGTGATTCCGCAGGTGACCGACGGATACGCCGGCGCCGCGCCCGATCTCGGGGCGCTGGAGTTGGGCCAACCCTTACCCCATTACGGCCCCAGGGACAACTGATCGGCTATAATCGCGGCACCGGAAGGAAGAGGATGAACCAGCGCACACGGAGATACGTTGTTGCGGTTGCGATCCTCTTCTGCCTTGTGCTTCTTCTGGTTCCACACTCCCACTCTGCGGATGCTGCAGTCTGCTTAGTGCTCGTTCCCGAGCTGTTTTTCGGGATACCGGTTTCCCCTCGACTATTGTCGCGGATGGCCTACCTGCGGGTCGGCGAACTACCAGAAGCTCCAGCTCTGCCTTCCTCTTTTCAGCGGCCCCCTCCTCCCTTCTTCGCTTAATCCTCCGCCGTTCACGTAACCATGACAGCTTCCTTTGAGCTGCTGGCGTTCCTTTCCTTTCGCGCTCCGTGAGGATTCGTATGAGCCTTGTCGCAGTCTTTTTGGCCACCCCTTACGTGGCGGTGGTGGTGTTGCTCTTCACCTTTTATCTTCGGCGCGTTTACTGGAGGCTCAGGAGAAGAGCGAGCCGCAAATATACTGGTTTTTATCCTTCGGCCTCCTCGCTAGGCAATGCATTCCACAGCCTGCAAACCTTCACGCGGCCCACGGTCGCACATGTTCTGCAAGAGAAATACGATGAGGATATGGAAGACGACCGGGACGGCGGACCCGAAGATCCGGCCCGGCTACTAATGCGTCAGGTGAAACGAATCCGCCGGGGAGAAAGAGTTGATCGCTTAACCGTTCGACTCAGATAACAAGAGATCGACCGGTAACGTGCTGACTGGTGTCACTGAGCCTCTCCACTCACCAGGTGAATCGTGCCCAACAATCCTGAGGGCACCGGCTTCACCTGGTCCAGATCCTGCATTTGAAAGCGGTCTCCGTATTTCGCGATCAGCGGCTTGTAGTCGTGGGGCGGCAAGGCAGCCCAGGCGTTCATCGCCGTGTTGTAGACCTTGATGACAATCCGGTTCTGCCCCGGTTTCAGATAACTGCCTACTGCCAACCGGTATGGTGGATGCCACAGCGAGCCCACGCGACGGCCGTTGATGAAGACAACGGCTGCTTCCCGCACCGGGGGATCGTACCAGGCCCTCATGCCGGGTCCTTTGATCACATCCGGCATGGTGACGGGCAGGCCGCCCTCCACCTCGAGAAAAACCGCGTTGCCAGAAACCTTGTGGAACGGGAAGCTCCGCGCATACACGGCCTCACCGGAATAGAACCTGGTCGCGGCGTCATCCGCCCAATCGTCGGGAACGTTCGCGGAGATCGTTTTGTGCGTCCCGGTAAAGGTTACCTTCCATCCGCTGCTCAGATCGGCAATCTGTGCCCCCGGCTGCGGCAACGCGCCCTCGCGTGAAGGCGTATCGCTAAAGACAAAAATGGCGGACTCATAAGGAGCAAGGCTCAAAGGAGTCGCAGATCTTGGTATCGAAACTGCACTTCCGGTATCGGCATCCCATCGCTCGCCATATTTATGCGTGGTCGCAAACGTTGCTTGCATGCTGGCCGGATGATTCGCCGCATTGGCGACAAAGTAGATGTCCGCATCCGGCAGCGTGCGGCGGATGAATCCCACATCGTCGTTGGCTCGGTCCAGCTTGAAGTCCGGAGCAACCGCGCTGTGCAGCGCATCCGCCAAACCAGACGTATCCGCAACCAGGCTCGATGGCGATGCGCCAAAAATCTGTTTCGACAGCGCACTCAACTCCGGTGTGCTCTCTCCATTTTCGTTCAACGAAGGGGCTCGTCCCACCGCGATGACCTTCCCGCCCCCAGCCACGTAGCGCTGCATCGCATGCAAAGTTTCGACCGGAATGCGGTCAGTGGGCGGAAGCACCAGCACCGGATAGTGGATACCAGATTTATCGATAGCTTCGGCATCGATGTAATCGAGGTTGTAGCCTGCGGAAAGAATCGAAGACATCAGCTCTGGCGTGATCAGCTTCTCCATCTCCGCCGTAACGCTGACCTTGCCCGGCGAAAACCGGGCCCAGGCATCGTCGGTGGGCAACAGCACCGCCACCTGGTTGGCTGGCTGACCCTGGCGGAGCAGGAAGCTGGTGCGCTCGATATAGCGCGTAACATCGGGCATCACCGGATGCCAGGGATTGTGATCGTTGAACACCGCCGCGGCGTAAAGCGACCAGCCCGGCTCGCCCACCTGGGGAGGGGAATACGGCCACCCATGCCCGATGATCTGGTTGGTCCCGATCAAAAAATGCAGATCCGCCTCCGCCTTCATATCCAGCGGCGTCGCGCGGAAGGCAGGGGAGTGAAGCCAGGTAAACGTCTCCGCGGAGGTGACGTTTCGGCCGAAGACGTGGTTGGCAGAGGTCGCCCACCGCAGAGTAGAAAAGGCGCGCCAATGGGGCCCTTCGCCCTCGGCCAGGTCCACCAGGCGCTCGCTCGACAGACTAACGGCCGGTTCTCCATAGGTCTGCGAGCGGAATTGGGTGTGGTGGAGACCGGCCCAGGTATTGATCTGGCTAAGGTAGTTTTCGTCGACCAGCTCGGTTAGCGTTTTGCCCCAGTCGTGGCGGACTCTTTCCGCTTCCGCACTCCCACCGGCTACCAGCTCCGGCAAGTGGGACAACAGATCGTAACCGCGGCGGCGTTTGAATTCCGCCGGGAGGTCCGGAGTCCAATCGGCGCCATAGGCTTCGAGCGAATCGGAGAAGATCGCATACGGCGGCGCAGCCCCAAACGCCTTTACCAGCGGTTCTCCTACGGTACGAAGGTGGGTGGCGACAGCGTCATGGCTGAAAGGATCCAGAACCCATCCCTCCGCCCCCACGGCCGCCCGTTTCACCTGCTGCCCGGTGTGGCTGGCAATAAACACTAACGCGGTCCGAGGCGCCTCGCTCGCCGGAAACTCCTTATTTCGTACCAGTAACTGTTCGGTCGACGCTTTCCAATGCTGCGGCTCACCCTCCACCAGCGAAATCGAGACCACCGATTCGCCTTCCTTCAAAGGAACATCCGGCCAACTCGTGGCTCCTGGAGCGATCGGCAGTTCTGCTACCCGCAGACATCCCGCAGCTTCGGTCAGCGTGGTGGCCGGGCCGCCGTAGGGCCATCCGCTGCCCAGGGTCACATCCACGCGGAGACCCAGCCGCCGGCCTTCGCTGGCCGCATAGCTGACGTTTTCCAGCATCGGCCCGCTCAGGAAAGGCTCGTTCACCAAACCTTTGGCCGGGTTATCGACCACCTGAGGATAGACAAAAGCCAACTCCACCCCGCCCATCCCATCGGCTTTCATTTGTTCGAGTTCGCGCCGGATCTCCGGCTTCTCGACCGCCAGCCCGAACCACCACCACCGCATCATGGGCTTTGCGCCCGCCGGGGGGTGGGCGAAGTTCGCCTGCAACTTCTCGATCGACGTCTGCGCCTGCACCGGACGCAACGGTACAGCGCCCAGCAAAACCCCGAAAAATCCCGCCGTGAACAGAAGCCTCTTGATTGCCATGCCGATTGGTCCGGTACGAGAATACCGCCGATGCCTCTACAATGGGGTGCATGAGCACTCCCATACAAAAAATTCCCGTACGCCGCATCACCGGCGAAGACACCAACCTCGGGGAATACAGCGGCAAGGTCCTCCTCGTCGTCAACGTTGCCTCGAAGTGTGGACTCACCAAGCAATACGAAGCCCTGGAAAAGCTATATCGGGACTACCGCGACCGCGGCCTGGTCGTCGTCGGTTTCCCCGCCAACGATTTCAAGGCCCAGGAACCCGGCACCAATGAGGAGATCGCCAGCTTCTGCACCAGCAACTTCGGCGTCGATTTCCCCCTCTTTGAAAAGATCACCGTGGTCGGGGAAGAGAAGCACCCTCTTTACAAGGAGCTGATCGCCGCGCAGCCCAAAGCCACCAGCACCTCCGCCGAGCACTTCAGCGAGAACCTGAAGCGCTACGGGATCGAAACCAATAAAGAACCGGAATTGCTCTGGAACTTCGAAAAATTCGTCGTCGACCGCAGCGGCAATGTGACCGCCCGCTTCGCCCCCAATACCACTCCCGACGACCCGGCCCTGGTAAAAACCCTGGAAACTGAACTAGCCAAGTAGCGACTCAAGGCCGGCCGAAAAGGGCCGGCCACCCGGCGCGTTGTTCGTGCGGAAAATAGGCCCTATAGCGAGAAAAGAGAGATAGGCCCCCCGGACGCCTCGGAAGGCAATTTGCCTCTCGCGTATTAAATGCGGATTTGACCCATTTCGTCGCGTTTTAGTTTGGAAATAGTTTGTTTTTTTTGACAGGCGGAGCGGACCCAACTACCCGGTCCACGTCTTGCCTTTGAGACGAGGGTAGTTAGCCCACGAACCTAATCGCTTCCCGTAGAGTCACACGCTCAGAGAAGGTTCTGCGGGACTCACCTTCCCTTCAGCTAGACCAGCGTTTTCCCTCCAGGTTCCCCCGGACCCCGCATTTGACGGCCCCGCTATAATGAGAGAGGCGAGCTATGACCGATCAACGGCATGGACCTGCTTCACACGCCCCGGGGAAAAATGACGACAAATCCTCAACACCCACTACAAAAAATCCTGGAAACCCGAATCGCCATCATCGACGGAGCGATGGGCACCACCATCCGCACCTACGGGATGAAGGAATCCGACATCCGTGGCGACCGCTTTAAGGACTCGAAAAAAGACCTGCTGAACAACGGAGACCTCTTCTCCCTGACCCAGCCGGACATGATCTGCGACATTCACCGCCGCTTCCTGGAAGCCGGGGCGGACATCATCGAGACCAACACCTTCGGAGCCACCAGCATCACCCAGAGCGAATTCTTCGTCGAAGACCCCCGCGAGCACGGAGGCCGCAAAGACCCCGACTTCTACCAGAAGGTCATCGACGACCCGTTCCTCAACGGCCTGGCTTGGGAGATCAACGAAAAATCCGCCCGGCAATGCCGTCTATGGGCCGACCGCGTCTCCAACGAAACCGGCCGTCAGCGGTTCGTAGCCGGGGCCATCGGGCCCCTGACCGTCTCCCTCTCCAATTCTCCCGATGCGGACGACGCCGGCTTTCGCGTAGTCACCTTCGACCAGGTCAAATCCGCCTACAAGCACGAAGTCCGCGCCTTGATTGCCGGGGGATCCGACCTGCTCCTGGTAGAAACCATCTTCGACTCGCTGAACGCCAAAGCCGCCCTGGTCGCTATCCAGGAAGTCTTCGACGAAGACCACGTCAAATTTCCGGTGATGATCTCCGCCGCCGTAGGCCGTGGAGGCGAGACCTTGATCTCCGCCCAAACCACCGAAGCCTTCTGGAACGCGGTCGAGCACATCAAGCCTCTCTCCGTTGGGCCTCAACTGCTCCCTCGGACCCGACCTGATGTATCCGTTCCTCGAAGAGCTTTCCGAGAAAGCCGGAGTCGCCATCTCCTGCTATCCCAACGCGGGCCTGCCCAACCCGCTCTCCGAGACCGGCTTCGACCTGGGACCCAAAGACATGGCCCGCTACCTCGGCGAGTTCGCCAAGGGAGGGCTCATCAACATCGCCGGCGGCTGCTGCGGCAACACCCCTGAGCACATCGCGGCGATCGCCAAGGCCCTCGAAGGCCAGCCTCCGCGCAAGTGGGGAGCGCACGCCCACCACAATGGGAGCGCAGCGTGACCCTGCAATCCACCGTAGCCGAGCCCGAGGCCTCCGAAGCCGTAGCCGACCCCAAGCCCCTCCGCTTGTCGGGCTCGCAGCCCTTCACCCAGGCGCCCAACGTCTACATCATGATCGGCGAGCGGACCAACGTAGCCGGCTCGCCCAAATTCTCCAAGCTGGTGAAGGAAGGCAAATACGAAGAAGCCGTCTCCGTAGCCCGCCAGCAGGTGGAGAACGGAGCCAACGTCCTCGATATCTGCATGGACGAGGGCATGATCGACGGCGTCGCCGCCATGACCCGCTATCTGCAGCTCCTGGCCAGTGAGCCGGAGGTGGCCAAGGTCCCCTTCATGGTCGACTCCTCCAAGTGGGAAGTGATCGAGGCCGGCCTGAAGTGCCTGCAGGGCAAGGGCATCGTCAACTCCATCTCGCTCAAGGAAGGCGAAGAAAAATTCCGCAAGAACGCCGCCACCGTGCTCAAGTACGGAGCGGCCGTGGTCGTGATGGCGTTCGACGAGAAGGGCCAGGCCGCCACCTACGAAGAGAAGATCCGCATCTGCGAGCGCGCCTATCGCATTCTGGTCGACGAGGTAGGCTTCCCGCCGGAAGACATCATTTTCGACCCCAACATCCTCACCGTGGCCACCGGCATGGAGGAGCACAACAACTACGCCGTCGACTTCATCAACGCCACCCGCTGGATCAAGGCCAACCTGCCCCACGCCAAGGTAAGCGGCGGAGTCTCCAACATCTCCTTCAGCTTCCGCGGCAACAACAAAGTGCGTGAGGCCATGCACTCCGCCTTTCTCTATCACGCCATCGCCGCCGGCATGGACATGGGCATCGTGAACGCCGGCATGCTCGAGGTCTACGAAGAAATCGAGCCCGAGCTGAAAGAGCTGGTAGAGGATGTGCTGCTCAACCGCCGTCCCGACGCCACCGAGCGCCTGGTCGACTTCGGCGAAAAGCTCAAGAGCGAAGGCACGGTCACCACCGAAAAGAAAACCGAAGAATGGCGCAACGATCCAGTGGAGGCACGCCTTGCCCACGCGCTCGTCAAGGGAATTGACACCTATATAGAGACAGATACGGAAGAAGCCCGCGCCAAGCTCGGGCCGCCCCTTGCTGGTGATCGAAGGCCCGCTGATGGACGGCATGAGCGTCGTGGGTGACCTGTTCGGAGCGGGCAAGATGTTTCTGCCGCAGGTGGTCAAGTCCGCCCGCGTGATGAAGAAAGCGGTCGCCTACCTGACCCCGTTCATGGAAGCGGAGAAGGAAGCGATGGCCGCGGCCGGCCAGGAAGTCCGCGCCCAGGGAAAAATCGTGCTCGCCACCGTCAAGGGAGACGTGCACGACATTGGTAAAAACATCGTCGGCGTCGTGCTCGCCTGCAACAACTACGAGGTCATCGACCTGGGCGTCATGGTCTCCAGCGAAAAAATTCTGGAGCGCGCCAAGGCCGAGAACGCGGATCTGATCGGGCTCAGCGGCCTCATCACTCCGTCATTGGATGAGATGGTGCACGTAGCCCGCGAGATGGAGCGCCAGGGATTCAAGCTGCCCCTGCTCATCGGCGGAGCCACCACCAGCCGCGCGCATACCGCTATCAAGATCGCTCCCCACTACAGCCAGCCGGTGGTTCACGTGCTCGATGCGAGCCGCGCAGTGCCGGTGACGACCAGCCTGCTGAGTGAAGATGGCAAAGACGCCTTCGTGGTCGCGCATCGCGACGAGTACGAGAAGCTGCGCAAGTCCCACGCCCAGCCCAAGCTGAAGATGGTAGGGATCGAGACCGCGCGCAAACGCAGGACGCCGATTGAATGGCGAGCGGAAGACATCCCCACGCCCTCGTTCACGGGGGTCCGAGCATTAGACAACTTTCCCCTGGCAACGCTAAGGGACTTCATTGACTGGTCGCCCTTCTTCCACACCTGGGGACTCAAAGGCATTTACCCCCGCATCTTCGAGCACCCGGAATGGGGAGCGCAGGCCAAGCAGATCTACACCGAAGCCAACGTCCTGTTAGACAAGATCATCGCGGAGAAGCTGATCACCGCCCGCGGCGTCTACGGCTTTTTCCCGGCGAACGCGGTCGGCGACGACGTCGAGCTCTACACCGACAACACGCGGACCAAGGTGCAGCAGCGCTTCCATTTCCTCCGCCAGCAAGCCAATCGGGAAGGCAGCGAGCCCTGCCGCTCGTTAGTCGACTTCATCGCCCCCAAGGAAACCGGCCTGCAGGACTACATCGGAGCGTTCGCGGTGACCAGCGGCATCTGCTTAAAGGAACTCTGCGACAGCTACCGGGCGAAGAACGACGACTACAACGCCATCATGGCGGAAGCCATCGCCGACCGCCTGGCCGAAGCCTTCGCCGAATGCCTGCACAAGAAGGTGCGCGAAGAATGGGGTTACGGCAAGCAAGAGGGCCTGAGCAACGCCGATCTCATCGAAGAAAAGTACCGCGGGATAAGGCCGGCCGCGGGCTACCCAGCCTGCCCGGATCACACGGAGAAGGGTCCGCTCTGGAATCTGCTCGATGTGCAGAAGAACACTGGGATGCTGATCACGGAGTCCTTCGCCATGTGGCCCGGCTCGAGCGTAAGCGGCCTCTACTTCGCCCACCCAGAATCCCGCTACTTCAGCCTGGGCAAGATCGACCGCGATCAAGTGGAAGACTATGCCGAGCGCAAGGGGATGAGCGTGAAAGAGGTCGAGCGCTGGCTTGGGCCTAATTTGAATTATGATCCGGCGGGCTAGGTATCGCGACCGGTGACGTCTTCAACAAATCCGGCTTTGAGATCTTTCCTCCGAGGAGTCGCTTGGCTCCTGTTCACTATGGCGGGCCTCATGTTTTTCATGGGGGGACGCCGCCATCCACGAATTTGCAAAGGCAGACCGCATGCTGGCTGAGATGGAGGGCCTTGGTCTTGCCGTCGTACTCGGTTGCCTCGGCGCTGGAGCGAGGACAATTGCCAACGAGATTCCCGAGGAAAGCGAAGACAACGCAACCTAAATTTGTTGGTTTGCTCCAGGACTTGGATAGCCTTCAACCAAATCTGCCTAAATGAACGCTACGAGACCGCGATTTTCACTATTTGTCTATTTCTACCTGGTGACCTTCTTATTGTGCTCGGATTCTTGCCGATCTGTCTTGTAGCCACGATTGGCCGCCTAGCCATATTACGGAGTTATTGGCTAGCGTCGCTGATATGGCCTGTTGTGATTATTGCGCTGATGTTCTACGCCCAGCGCCGCTGCTCCAGTGAGCGTATCCGCTATCGCGATGGACTGCTCTGGGTAACGGCGTCGATGATGACCGGTTGGGTATACATGTCTTTTTTTACTGTCTAGCCGGTGCTGCTGGTGGTCTTTTGGGGCTCCGTCTTTTTCGCGATTTACGGGGATTTAAACCGGCTCCCGGATATTCCCAGGCCCGATGGCATCGTCTCGTCAGTTACTTTTATCGAAACCGAATGAGGCAGTGATCCGACCTTTGGGAAAACCGCCAGAGGGTTGGGACCTGTGACCCAGTCGTTAATAGGTCGACAGCGCCTGGTACAAACCTTGCTAAGCTATTAAAGCTCTTTGAAGACCACGATGAGGGTTGAACTACAGTCGATTTCGTTAAGGCCATTTCCGGAGCAACCCCTAAAGAAAACGAGAACCTGGCACTATTTTTTGCTGTCTCAACGGAGGGGTCCACTCCAGGTAGCTCAACCCCCATCGTTCTAATCTGAGCCCGCAGTTCTCATCGAGGTCGGCGAATAGCGTCAGTGCGTCGGCCCTTTTTGTGCGGCTTATTCAGACACTTACACAAGCTTGGATCATGTCTTTCGTTCTGCACCGACAGCCAGTGTATTTAATGCAGCGGCCCAGAACCCACGACGCTTTCTGCCAACGCTATGATCGCCAGCACGTCCAATATCACCTTCGTGATACTGAGAGCGCATTCGTTCACCTCGATATTAAGGCTTTTTGCAACAGCGGCAAAATGCCATCAGTTTGGGGATTGGGGTATGAAAGAAGAAGACAAAAATTGCAATCCAAAGCCCGGTGAAATCTGGCATGATAGGCGCGTCGACGACCGCTACGTTGAAATCCTGTCCATCGCTACGAACGAGGTCACCATCCGGACGATGCAGCAACTACGGCACGAGAACAACGAGAAGATTATGAATTCATTGGGCTCCCAAATATCCCAACCAGACGACCAAAACTCGGCTGGACGGGTTCAATGGTGGATCCCAAGGCTACATTTTTGCCTTCCACAGCAAAATTACTTCTCTACAATTTTAAAAAGAACGGAGCCGGGATGACAGAAGCACCGAGGTGTGGCGCGTGGGAACGCGCGCTAGAAGAGTCGATTTCGGATGAGACGCCATGGGAGCTTCTTGATGAGTTCCGGCGAGAACTTTTCAAGCGACTCGAACTCCTTACAGAGTGGCCGCCTGCGGAATGCGAAGATCCTGCTTTGCTAGGCCCCTGGCTAGCTGAGGAAATTCAGAAGATTGCTGAGCGTCTGAAAAGTTTGGCAGTTTTGATTCCACCGGCCGGTGAGAGAGCAGTAGTTTCCGGACGAGCGAAGAGAGGTTGGCGCAGTCCGCACTGTCCTATGTGCCAGCAGAAGTTTAAAAAGGACTGTGCATGAAATACGGCTATGCACACGTATCGACAGACGACCAGTACGCCGCATTGCAGCACACCTGGCGACGACAGACGGAGTAACCCCTAAAGGAAACGCGAACCTGCATCACTAAGTTGTGATGGTTAAGCTAGCGAGTTGCACAAACGCTTTCGTAAGGGCGGCCCGTAGCTCATGAAGAGTGCGCTTCTCGTTGCTGTTCCAATCCACCTCATCGTTGATCGAAAAGATGAGCTCCAGTTCGGCAGTCTCGGGCACCCAATCCCATACGGCAATTTCCAGATGATTTGCCGCCGCCCAAGGGTTGCGTTTTCCGGCGATCACCTCACGTGCAATCTCCCGGGATACGATGATTTTCGCCTCTCTTTCCGACATTGGATAATTCACGTCAAGTTCCCCCGGGATTTTCGGGGACAGATAGCCAGTGTGTCGGAGATAGAATTTCGCACACCATATGTTGTAGCTGAACGATGGATCGTGGCCCGCAGGTTGCGGTTCATGCACGCAAAAAACCTTTACTCCGACACACTGTAGCTCCGCCCCCAATGCGGGATGCCGCGGAGTTGCCATTTAGTTCTACTTTTCGGGGAGACGAAACGTATCCCGCCAAGAACAACGGTTATAGAACGCGATGTGTTTTATTCCTGGGGTACCATCCTCTCGTCGAAAGCCCGGCCCCCTCTAGTCTCCTCTTAGATTGTCAACAGGCGGTGCATTTATTTTTGCGAAGCGTGCAGGAATTCGAACGCATTTGTCGTTATCGGTATAGCGATGGCGACAGATACTCACGCCGGTCCACCCGAAAGCACTAAGCAGCAATAAGAACTACAACTATTGTTCCTGGCAATCCGTTACCCTCACGCAGCTATAATCTGCTAGACATTGACGGCTTCTATAATGCTAAGCCGATTGGTGACTGCTCGATGAACCGCCTTCTGCGCCTTGCTGCCTTCCCGCTCTCTCTCGCCCTTTCCATCGGCAGTTCTCACGCTTCCACGCTCGCCTATCAGCCCATCGTCAACATGTCCACGGGCACGGTGGCCCCCCATTACCTCGCCGTTGGGGACTTCAATGCTGACGGAAAGCCTGACCTTGCTGTACCCGATTTCGCGGGCAAGACGGTCTCAATTTACTTGAACAAAGGAGGGGCGAGTTTTGGCGCGCCCGTGATCACCACGCTAGCCATCGACAACACCGTGGGGGCAATGGTCTCCGGTGATTTCAACGAGGACGGAAAGGCCGATCTTGCGGTAGCCACAGTCTCTGCCGACCAGGTGGTTATCGTGTTGCTAAGTAACGGAGACGGCACATTCGCCGTGCAGCCGCCCATCCCGGGATCCTTTGGCTTTCTGAGCGGCAAGGTGGCTGACTTCAATGGCGATGGGCACGCGGATCTTTTCCTTGGCGGTAACGGCTCACCCTATTTATTCCTGGGTAAGGGAGACGGGAGTTTCACCCAGGGATCCGTTGGCAAGGGTTCCTTTCCCGGACAGTACACGGGTATTTCCGCCGGCGATTTCAACGGCGATAAGAAGCTGGATGGCATCGCGGCAGACATTGGTGGAAATGGCGTCGGCTCCCTGGATTTCTTCCCTGGCGATGGCAACTCTTTGGGAAATGCCACCACCGTTCAACCGCCATTCTTCCAGAACCCTGCAACGTTAGACGTTGCGGACCTGAACAATGACGGAAAGCTCGATTTGTTGATTTCCGGAAGCGGAGCCGCAGGTGGCATTCTTGGTAACGGTGACGGCACCTTTCAGCTTGCCGCGAACCAGTTGATCCCCATCTACGCAGAGGACGCCCCGCCGAACGCGACATCTGCGGATGACGTCTTGGTGCTGGCGGCAGACTTGAATCAAGACGGTCATCCGGACGCCGTCGTCATGGACGCTACCATTGGCCTGCTATCGTTGTCGCTCAACGATGGTACCGGAGCATTTCCGCCCACTCTGAATACTCCGTACACCTACCAGTTCGCCGCCCAGTCCTACGGCGTGGCTGCAGCGGACTTCAATGGCGATGGTTTGCCGGATATCGTTGTGTCGAACGCGAATACCAAGACGGTTTCGTTCCTGCTCTCGGCGAAGAGCCTCACCAAACCAACCGTGGCTCTCACCTCCTCGGCTGGCAGTGCGATCGTGGGGTCGGCGCTGACTTTCAAGGCGGTGGTCACCGGCGGGACAACGGCCGCCTCGGGCACGGTCTTCGCTGCTGGACGGAAGCACGCAGATTGCACAGCAAACGCTTGATGGTTCCGCCAGTACTGATTTCGACTTATCCAATCTCGGCGCAGGCATACATACCATCACCCTGGCCTACTCCGGTGACACAAACTATGCCGCAGGAACATCCGCTCCACTCAACCAGTCCATTACCGACTTTCAGCTCGCCCTGGGGACTACATCGCAAACCGTCTCGGCAGGCTCTGCCGCCAGTTATCCGCTCACGCTGACCGGGGTGGCCGGCTTTACTGGGAACGTAACCTTCAGCTGTTCCGGCCTGCCTGCGCTGGCAACCTGCAACGCACCCACATTGACCGTCAGCACACCAACCGCCACAGAGACGGTTACGGTAACCACAACGGCAGCCACCACAGCACAGGGCATCACCCCCGAAGGCATAACCTACGCCTGCCTCCTGCTCGGCTGCGGTTCTCTTTATGGCTTGAAGCGGAGAAGGCATCTCTGGGCGGTCTTGCCCCTCTTCCTGCTGAGTCTGACCTGGGGACCGATCGCCTGCGGAGGCAGTTCGAAACACACCGTCCCCGGTACCCCAAGCGGGACCTCGACCATTTCCATCACCGCGACCACGATGCAAAACGGTGTCACCGTTACCCACGCGTCGCCCGTAACTCTCATCGTTCAATAAGCATTCACTTGGACTAGCTGCGAAAGAGGGGAAGAGATGCGGCAACAGGATGGTATGGACTCCTCGGTTGAGACGGCGGGACTCAGGTTAAGCTAGCGAGTTGCGCAAACGCTTTCGTAAGGGCGGCCCGTAGCTCAGGAAGAGTGCGCTTCTCGTTGCTGTTCCAATCCACCTCATCGTTGATCGAAAAGATGAGCTCCAATTCGGCGGTCTCGGGCACCCAATCCCATACGGCAATTTCCAGATGATTTGCCGCCGCCCAGGGGTTGCGTTTTCCGGCGATCACCTCACGTGCAATCTCCCGGGATACGATGATTTTCGCCTCTCTTTCCGACATTGGATAATTCACGTCAAGTTCCCTAAACATCGCGCCAACGAGCGGCTCGAGCGCAGCCGAATTGGACGCTTCCAGTTCACCCGCCAAGCGCCTTAAGGAGTGACTGTCATAGCCAGCTTCCAGTAGATCGGCAGCGATGCCTGGCATGTCTTCGCCGTGGAGATCGCCACTCACCCAGCGGGATGCGAGCAAAGGGGGCGAGAGCGGTTCATCAGGAAGAGGGACCTCTGGGAACGTCTCTGCCGCAGACTCTGGAGGATCGGTGTACATCGACCGGCGATCAGGTCTCTTTGCGGGTGTAAGCTTTGCCAGGATCCTGTACAGCAAACCATCCTGCATATCTCATTATCTCCGAAATGAAATCACGACGACAGGATGTGTGCTGCAGGGGAAGGTAAGGGGGACATGGTACTTATCCCCATCTGAATGAAGATCAGGGCCGCGGTGATACCTGCCCTCGATCTACCTCAGATTATTGGTGGCGACCCGGGCGCCCATTCTCTCGATCGATACCTCGCCACGATACCGACTCATCAGCGTTCGCCCGCCTGTTCCCCGGACTAACTGCTCCCCGCCTTTTGCCGTCCTTCGTCTAAATTGAAACAGACAAGGAAAACCCCCACCGGTAAATACGAGAGTTATTTCGTACGAAACTTAACCTCCCTGACCTCCCGCAAAAAATCGCAATATCGTTCTGTCTCTCACCAAAATTGGTCGGAGAGCGATCTGGTGTAAAGATTTTCGTCTTTAGGTTCGAACCGTGCGCATTATGGTCCACGAACGATTAATTCTTCAACTGGATACCCCTAGATTTCCAGTTGATCTGTCGCGCCCCCAACCCCCAAGGGCATCGGTTCGCGTTAATGCCGGGTATCGTCTCGGCACGATCTGGGCCCAAATGACTCTTGGAGGCGACGATGACTTGCAAAGCAAGAAGGCTGGGTGGTGCGTTCGCCATGCTTACACTGTTCCTGAGTTTGTCTACAACCATCGGCGCGGCGGCTGAGAACGGATTCGCCGCGGTTGCGGGAAGCTTCAAAAAGACGATTGACGCCGACACAGGCTCGTTCAGCAGCTCGCGGAAGTCGGTCGAGGTTGTTCTGGCGCCACGCAACAGCGCGCAGCTAGACGCCCTTTTGGCGGATGTGTATGACCCGAAAAGCAAAAACTATCAGCACTGGCTTGGCCAGGGAGAGTTCCTCACCCGTTTTGCTCCGGACCCAGCGCAGATCGCCGCAGTCACAAATTATTTGCGGGAGAGCGGACTGGACATCGAGGAATCGTCGTCTCCCTTCCTGCTGCGCGCAAGTGGGCCGAGCAGCATGATCGAGAGGACCTTCAAGACCACCCTGCATTCGTATCGCAATCGGAACGGAATCGCCTATTATTCGAATGCTTCCGACGTTTAGATGCCGGAAGGCGTGGCCCCCGCGGTTTTCGGCGTTGTGGGTTTATCCAATACGGTGCGGTTGCACACAGAGCACGTGCGTTCCGCGAGACAGAAAAGTTCCTCGGGGCCCGGCAGCTGCGAAACTCCTTACGTGACCCGGCTACAGCTCTACGACGCCGTAAATAACGGGGTGAGTTTCCCCTACGGTTATGGCGGAGGACCGGGATGCGTCGGTCTGACACCGTCGCAGGACAACTCCATTTACGGTGCGCCGGACTGGGACCCTCGGCCAAGGGAGCCGGGGTTAATCTTGCCGTGTTTGAGCTCTCCGCTTACCAGCACTCCGATATCGCGACGTGGACGGAATACTTCTACGGTCCGGGGTACAAGGCCCCGCTGGTCGACATCACCGTGGATGGCGGCCCGCTTGCTCCCATCTGCCCGATGGGCGATCAATGTCCACCGGAATATAACGGGTACTCCGGGGAAGTCGAGGTGGTCGCGGACATCGAGATGCAGCTCGCGATCTCACCAAACGCGCAACATATCCTCGTTTACAACGACCGAACGATCTACACCGGGAAGACTGTGTTGGATGAGTACACCCGGATCGCAAAAGACGATATCGCGGATGTGATCAGCTCCAGTTGGGGCGAATGTGAGAACGACGCTGGGGCTGCCTTCGTCCAAGCCGAAAATTTGGTCTTTCAGCAGATGGCTGTTCAAGGCCAGAGCATGTTCGGCGCCGCCGGGGACACGGGAGCATTCGACTGTATTCGCGGCGATGGAACGAACGTCGTCAATGTCGAAGACCCTCCCTCGCAGCCATGGGTGACGAGCGTCGGCGGTAGTTCTTTCGAGTCGTTCAATCCAGACAGGAACCCATTTCCGAACTATCCAAAAGGAGTGGAGACGGTGTGGAATGTCGACGGCCTATGCAACACCAGTGCGAATGAGGGCGGTTCCCCAGGCGTTTTCTGGTGTGGCGCAACCGGCGCCGGGGGCGGGGGAAGCAGCCAGTTCTGGGGCCGCCCGAGCTACCAGACTGGGCCGGGCGTCACCAACCGCTACACCACCTATGGCAATGGCACAACGCAGTGCGCGCTGGCAGCGAAGGGGAAACCGTGCCGGGAGGTTCCGGACGTCTCAGCCAATGCGGACCCCTACACGCCATATGCCGAATACTGCTCGGGCACCGCGGCTCTGCCCTATAGCGCGTGCGCCACATCCGACCGTTCGTGGTTCGGCATCGGCGGCACCAGCCTTTCGTCGCCCTTATGGTCGGCGGTGATCGCTGACCACGACAGCCGCTATCACTCCCGGCATTGGGAACGCAACCCGCTTCTCTACCTGCTGTTTAACCTCGATGCAAACGGATATTTCAACGACATCACCGGCGTCCATCAAGCGACCGGCAATAATGGTTTGTACCCGACGACTCCCGGATACGATCTGGCAACCGGTATCGGAACGCCAAAGATGGGAGCCTTGATCACGCTGATTCCGAACTTTTAGCCGGACACGGTTCGAGAGAGTCGCTTCTGCTGAAGGTTTGAGTGATTGCTCTGGTTTGTTTCCAAAGACAGCGGGGCCACGCATGTAAAGTGCGTGGCCTATATTTTTTGGGCGAAGAGTCCGGCCCGTGAAGGCCATTCTCGTGTATGCATGATCATCAAATTTAGTCGTCACCCGTGATGAATAGCAGTCAAGGGGTAACGGACCTCGGAGCGTTAAAACGGCAAAAGATGTTAGGTCTGGCCGCTGGCCCTGGATCACGAGCTCGACATCGTCCGGAATTTCCAGTCGCACGTCCATACACTGATTATCTCATTGGGAGAGACAAGGCGATCAGGTTCTATCGAGAGGGTACTTGGCGGGACCCCTCAGACGGAATCATTCTCGGTGTCTTCCCATCGGGCACCACAGGAGTTGCAAACCCAGCTCTCGCGCCCAAGTGGAAGCGGCACAGCAAAAACGGTGAGCGACGCAAGCGCTGCTCCGCGTGACGAGCCCTGATAGGTTATATCGATCGAGGTGCATTGCGGACAGCGAGGCTGGAGAAAGTCGTCCTCATCATCGAACGGAATGACCGCAGGAATCGACTGACGCAGGAGCTCAGCGGCTCTCGCCTCGTCTTTAGCCTCGACCTCGAGTCGAATGCCGCCGATAAGGTTTGACATCTGCCAATCCAGCCGGACCAGATTTTCGTCCCGAAGAAACACGTCAATTCCAGCGGACTCAAGCATCGTCCGAACGACAATCGCCTCGGAGAGATCGCGATATCTGGCTATCGTAATCAGATCGCGCAGTTCCGGCGGATTCTCTGCTTCTTCGAGGATGGGAGGATCCAGGCCGCGGCGTGCAAACTCAGCCCGCAATGCGGTCTGTGCCGCGTCCGTAAGTTGGTCGTACGACTGTGCCAGCTTCAGCAATTCGCCGTCGAACATTTTGCGATACCCAGCGGCGATATCTTCCGGATCAAGATGCATTTCCAGCGATAGTAACAAATCGCCTTGAACCTGAAGGCTGAGGCTTTCTCGCCAGGATTTTTACTTCTGGGGCGGCTTGCCGCCGTGTTGCGACCAACCCGAAAGTAACCTGCGAACCTGTACTCCTGTGTCCAAAAATCGTTCCCCACCCTGGAGCTGAATCCGCCCGGCGTTCTTAATGCTTTCCTCAAGTCCGTAAGCTCGAACTCGCTGCCCGACGGGACCAGCTGCGCCTTCGATGCATTTCTGGACAGAGCCTGCTCGCTCCTCCTGGGCCTGGATCGAAATGAGGAATCACCATCTGAACAGCAAGCAAGATGAACACTCCAGGACAGTGAATACGTATCAGCTCGCCGGTTTTGGCATACGCCGCTGCAGTCAATGCGCTGTTCTCGGAGGGCGGCGTGCTACCATGCGGCGTGTTCAATTTTGGCAAACCGAAAACAACGGGTGACTGGATCGTTCATGTCGCGGGCGCGATCGTCGCATTATTCCTCGTATGGTGGATGCTGCGACTCTACGTCCTCTAATTTCCCGCTGGACAGCCAGCTTGAAATTTGATTCGCAGGCGCCTCGCCGGCCGGACTTCTCCCCGCATTTCTCGCTGTCTGTTGGGTAACGATAACCCATGATCAAAACCTGTTGCCAGTAGAGAGTGGCCGGTGGACAGCCGCGGAATCCCACATCTGCCAAAACCGGGCAGATATGGGGCACCCGTCATTCGTTAGAAATAGAGATCTCGCTACCGGCGATTACCCAGGGGAGCCGTGGAAATGCGGGCACTAGTGGCGTTTTGCCGTCGGCAGATTCAAAGGCATCTGCAGCTCTCCAAATCGGTTGCTGTTAACATCCCACACTGCTAAGTAGAGATATTGGTCAGCGCCGCTGAGGTTGAGCTGTTGATCCACCACCAGGGGAACGTGCAACCGGTGAGGAAAAGAAGCTTCGTCGAACGACATCGTCACCTGCTCGAACTGGCGTTTCAAAACGTCGCCGTCACGGTCGATCGTCACGGCCGCCAAGCCGATCACGAAGGTTCGCTTTCCATTGAGGGTTTGCGAAGTGACCTGGTCAACAGGCACCGAATAGCGCACCGAGAACCGCCTTGCTCCCCCTTTCGGTGGTGGAGCGGGCAGTCCCTCGGCATCCGTACTCAATGAAGCCAGAATCGGATCCGCCGTGGGTAACATGGCTGCTTGAAAGATGATAGGCGTGGCACGCTGCGTCCTGGTTTGTACCGTGTCCCCGCCGGTCAAGAGCTTGGTCCTTGGCGACGCAGGTTTTTGCGCAGCGCCATTATTTCCATCCGCGAAGTAGCCCGTACGATAGCTAAGGTGGTAGCCGCCGTCGAGTTTGATACGGACATTGTGCCATTTGTTATCGACGCGGAAATTCGACGGCGCGTACGTGAGGGTGTAAAAGTTGCCGGACGTATCCAGCACATGCGCGGCAGAGAGGGCGACGCCGTTGTTGTCATAAAAAGCATGGCCGCCGGTTGCCCGGGCCACATCTTCCATCTGCCCATGCTGCTGTATCATCGCGATGCCGCTCGCGACTGTCAGCCCACGAGCATCGATGGGGTAGACTGCAATGCGCTCCTCCTCGAGCGAATCGTAGATGGCCCGCATCGCCACCTCGTCCTGAAAGGCCGTGCCGTTGGGCAACAGGTACGCTGTAGAGCCTCCGGAAAACCAAAGGACATTTTTCCGTCCCGGCAGTGAACGCAGAGTGTAGGCAACCTCGCTCAGAATTTGCTGGTCGCTGAGGTATTCCGGTCCCAGGGGCGGAATACGAGGAATGGCCCGGTGCAGGGCAGCCAATAAGAGAGCGCGATCCGTAGTGAAAGTCTGTACCAGAAAACACCCTGACCCGGCACGCAGGTAAATCGCGACTGGCTGGTCCGAAGGCAGATTGCTCAAGAAACCGGTGAGCTGGTAGTTCAGCCACATCTGGTCTGCGATCCGGATGTTGGCAATGTCGATCACGATGACGTTCAGCACCGAGGGCAGGTGTAAGAGGTAGTCGTTGCTGAAAACCCCATACGAAGAGCCAGGCAAAGGCACAGCCGATGTTTTGGCGTGCTCCTCGAAGGATGCGATCCTCTGCTTTTTCTTGTTATCGAACACCTGGAATGCGGAAAGGGGGAGACCGCGAACCGGGTTGCCATTTCCGTCCGTAACCGTAACGTCGGTAAGAACTACACGAGCGCCTGTCTGGATGGTGTATCCAGGTTGAGATGGCGTCATGCCGGATTGCGTTTGGGCATGGGAGAAGGCGACGAACCCAAGGCTGAAACAGAGTACGAAAGCGACAGTTTTGACCGAGAGCATCGGCGCACCCGAGCCCTTAGTCTAGCGGCTCATTGTAAGTTGACGTTTCACCGCGACGGTTAGTTGCTCAAGTAAGGGGGTGGGCAGCGAACCTGCTTACCGAGGAAGCGCGATCTCAACAAGGACCATATCTCTCGCCTGAGCAAGCGCTTTCGCGTTTCCCCGGAACTTTTCTTCTAATGTTTATCGAGTGACACCGTACCAATGTTGCCCGTTACCGCTTCAAAACGATGATTCCCGGCTTGCCGGCTCAGACTGCCGGACCCTGTTTAGCCACGAGTTGAAAATCATTTCCGCTTGACCCTTGGTGTGATTGGCAATCACAAAGTGGTACTTCTCTCCGGAGGCAAGAACCACACCATCTTTGTGGGCGCTTGCAATAAAGCTGACGGGAATGTCCAGGTCAGCCTCATGCGAGCATTTGAAATGAAGCCTGGAACTCGTAAGTTCCAGTTGGCCGGTGCACCCGCCGAACGCCTTCTTATGCGTAGCCTCATATTTCACCGCATGGTAATGGCCAGCCACAACGCCGCGAGGGGTCGACACCGCATTCGCGGACCGGCCGGGAAGCGAAGCCTCAGACGGCGGCGCCACGGCCGCAGGGATGGGAGACGGCTTTGCTGGAGACGGCACCGCTGCGGCTAACTGGGCTGTTGGGGCTGATCGGAGTGGTTGATCGGGCTGCAGAGTGGTAACGTTCGACTTCTTGTGGTGCAGGGCGGCGTACAGGATAACTAAAAGAGCGATCCCGAGCACGAATTTGGGGCCGGCGCCTGCCAATCTCCGATGCCAAAATCCCGGCCACGGGACTGCGGATTCCTTGCGTGCATCGATCGGCGGCCAGTCGTCTATGCCTCGCCGCCCGGAAGCGAAAGGAATAACCGTGCGCTTCGGAGGTCGGTGCCCAGTTCCGGCCTTGTTATTTGGATATGAATCAAAATCCGTAGGCACGTTGCATCTCCATGAGCGGCGCTTTCATTGCCCGAATAGCCTAGTTAAAAGCAGATGCAGTTTTCGGATCCCAAGTTGTTTCAACGTTTTAGACTCAAATTCGCTCATCGCTTCACGGCGTTTTTCATGCGGAGAACCGGTGACCCCTGGGGTGGTGCTAAAAACTCTACAATGCTTGCTCGGAAAACCGGTGGTTTCAGGGCTGGTTTTCCAGCCGTGGGTAACACAAAAACTGTGACCATCGGATGCCACCCGGAGTTTCTCCCGGAGGGAAAGGTTACCAGCTGCCTCTACGGCGCCACCACTTCATATGCGATGATCTTCCACTTCTGGTTTTCTTTTCCCCACAGCAACGTCAGCGCTGCCGGATGATCCCCGGGCGTGCGCAAGGTAAAGAGGGTTGCATAGTAATTTCCATATTCCTTCTGCTGGGCCGACCCGTCTGCCGGTGCATAAGGGTTCTTCGACGACCGCTTGTCGCACAGGAACGAACCTGCCAGGTAGTCGGGGACCGCCACCAGCGTGTAAGCGTGTTCTCCCGCGTGCTCGACTACCTGCAGATCATCGTGCTCCGGCCGCACCGGCTCCAGCGCGTCATGCAGGTGCGGCACCTTACCCACATCCTTGCTGATGGTGCTCAGCACCTTGCGAATGTAGGCCGAGTATTCCTCCGTCGTCGCCGGCGGCTTCTCTCCCTCCGCCAGGTACAAATTCACACATTCATGGCAACGTGGTGAAAGATACGTGGCCGCGCGGTCGAAGTTGTCGTCCACCAGCCACAGGTGGAGAAAGTCATGCGATGCCTCCAGCACTGCGGGATCAGCTGCAACGCGCGCTTTGGCCGGCGGCGGAGACGCCAGCCGTTTGCGTCGCCGGGTGTCGGGAGTCACCTCCGGCTTGGCCTCCTCCGACTCAATCTCCCAAGCCACCACTCTCCAGTACTTGCCTTCCTTGGTCCAAAGCAGGGTGATCGCGTCGCTCTTACCACTGACTGCTTTAAGCCGGAAGACAGCTGCGAAGTAGCGTCCATACTTCGCGGCTGTCCCCGAGACCCGCGAGGAGTCGAAATCGTCAAAAGCCTTCGCCGGATCGCATTCAAAGTCGGCAGCCACTCCGTTGGGCACCTGATATAGAGAAAACATCGCCTGATACGGCTGTTTTATGGGCTTGATGTCTCGTTCATCCAGGCTTGCAGGCTGCACTGCCGCCGGCAAAGTTGTAACCGTGCCGACCGCCCGGCTGGTGGCCGCCAGGCCGCGCGCCGCCACATAGGGAGCCACCCCCGCGTTGATCTCCGTACCCGATTGCGGGCCGTATTCTTCCAGGCAGGCGAACGAGCGTGCCGAAAGATAAGACGCCGACAACTCCGGCTTCTGTTCCACGAGCCACGCCTGCAGAAAATCCTGCACCGCGTCTTCGAGTTTTCCCTCCGCCTTTCGCGGTATCGGGGGAACGTCGCCGGGCAGCAAATCGGCTTTTGGGTCGTCTACGACCCCCGGCAGTCCGAACAAACTGCGCCACCAGTCCGGCAACCCCTGCCAGCGCTGCAGGTGGATCTGTGTGTTGTTTCCTGCTCTTACATCCGAATTCGCTGAGGTCAGGTGACCGTTGAACAACCCGGTTGGAAAGCCGGATGAGCGGTAGTCGACGTCGATGTCGGCGTGCCTGCCGTCTTTTGCCATCGAGACTTGTATCGATGGTGTGCCATCTTGCCGGTAGTTCAACGGAAAGCCATGGTGATAGATCGTATTGTCGCGGTCGCGAAAAAACTCGCTCGAGTCCTTCAGCTTCTGCAGCGCGTCGGGCTTCAGAAGCACGTACATGCGAAACTGCAGATCGCCGCGCGCACGCGGCACCTTGCCATTGATCGCTTCGATGGCCTGTACCAGATCCAACGCTGTGCCCTCCAGCTTTCCCGACTTGTCCGTCAGGTTGGTGGTCATCAACGCGTGCGTCACCGCCTCGTACGTGGTGCGCGTCGAAAGTGAGAACTGGTTGTACTCGGCGGGCTCCGAGTGGTCATTGGTCATGCGGTTATATTCCGCATACCATTCGTCGATGAGCTGCTTTTGCGCCGGTCTCAGCTCTTCATACTTACCGTGGAACTGCGGCTGCGTGCCTACGGCCTGCGCCTGCCCGGCGAGCACCCCCACCGACAAAAGCATCACCATCAGCATGCCAAGGTAATCGCCCAACGTCGTTCCTCCCGAGCGCACGATTCACTATAGCCCCGGACGTCCCATCTTCGCGACCGGTCCACATCGGGGAAACCTGGGAACGTCCACCAGGTGTACATGATCAGTGCGGCGACTATTGATGGCGAAAATTCCGGGGAAGACGAAACGTAACCGTTGCCCGCACTCTTCGAGCCGGGCTAGTGTCTTCACACCAGATCGGCGGCAATCATTGCCGTAGGTTTCGTGGTGCCATTCGATCGCCAACGTCCTGGCGCCCCAAAATGCTTCCTAAGTTCAGCGAAATCAGACGCAGACAGGATGACAGGGTCGATGCTAAGGTTATGCTCCCGCGATCGAAACCGGGAAAGCCGGTGGCGAAAGGAACCTTTTCCATGTCTACACGGAGCTAGTGGCGTTGAGGGGTACTAGCATCTTCACAGTAACAAAAGTGGAGTTTTCGGCTAGTAGTCAACAATGAGAAACTGGCGTACATGGAACATTTCGTTGTTATTGCCTTCTACAGCATTCTTGCCTTTGTAGCGGGTCTGTTTACCTGGGCCTTCCTGCCCAACTACATGCGAGAAAAAGGCAAAAACCTTGCCACAAAGGAAGATGTACAGGAACTGGCCCGGCAAACGAAAATACTCGCCCAGACGACAAAAGAGATCGAAGCAAGAATTTCAGTCGGCGTATGGTCAAAACAAGAACGGTGGGACATTCAAAAGACGGCGCTTTTAGATAGCTTGAAAGACCTCGCGACCGCCGAGACGTTTCTGGTGCGATTGGTACAGACATTCGTTGATACCAAAGATCAGCCGCAGGGTTGGCAGACTCGACGCAAAGAAGCGAACGAAAAATATGCCGAGAGACTCAACAACTTCTGGCGAACGCAGTTAGCAATCGAAATTGTGTGCGGCAGTGAGATTGGCAGTCATTTTCAGAAGATTGACACCATATTTGATCGCGTGCGTAAGAGCCTCAAACAAGGCGAGTTCGATGACATTCGGGATATGCACTATCCGGATCTTCTGGCGGCAAAGAGGCAGTTGGGAGAGACAGTTCGCCGAAGGCTAGGACTTGACTTGGAGACCGGGGAGGAACTTGTTCCGGACTCAGGCGTGACCCTTCCATCCAGTGAATCTTCGGCAGCCCCGAGCCGCGATTTGCAAGACCGCGCAACGGGTACACGATAGGCGTCGTTCGAAACCGGGCTTCGGGTGCTGCACAGTCTCACCTCTCCTTCTGATCAAGAAACATGTCGACGGCGCTGATGGTGTATGGTCCCTTGCAGTCGAGCACCACATGGCCACAGCCAGGAATGATCGCCAGTTCTCCCTTGGGCAAGAGCTGAAACAGTTCAACGAACTTTGCGGTCTGATTGTAGGGATCGTGATCTCCCGCAATGATCAGCGTGGGAACCTGGATGGATTGAATCTGTGCATCGGTTACGTAAACGGGGCCCGATTCCATCGCGTCGAGCCTGGCAACGAACTCCTCCCAGCGCTCGGGTTGGGGCATCAATTTTTTCCGGCCTGCTACGAACTGGGGCGAATCCTTTTCCACATCGGAAGGTTTCGCCTTCCTGAAATCCGCCTGCGCGGCAGGAGTCCAGTCGGTGAACTTGCGAGGGCCGCCGATGGCCACTAACCGTCTCACCAACTCCGGGTGGGCTGCCGCCAGCGTGTAGGCAGTGACGGCGCCGTCGCTGAATCCCAATACGTCGACCTTTTCGCTAGTCTCATGGCGGATCACGTCGTACGCGTCACTGGCAAACAACGTGTATGAGAACGGCTTCGATCCGATGTCCGATTTGCCGTGACCCCGGGTGGCGATCGCAATCACGCGATGATGCTTGCTCAGTTCTCCAATCAGTTCACCGAACTCTTCGATGTATCCATACAATCCGCCGTGCAGTAACACGATTGGAGTTCCGCCGCTGCCATACGTCTCGTAGTAAATGTTTACGTCGTCGACGCGGAGAGAGTGCCCCGCCCCCGGGTTGGCTCCATAGGGAACGGTTTGTGGATTGTTCTGTGCATGCACGCAGGCTGGAACCAACATGGCAAAGCAGCCGGCAACGAATGCCGTGATCGCTTTAAGATATTTGCTCATTCACATCTCTTTCGGACGCAGCGCGCCCAGCGAATATCGCAACGTCTGGGAGGATGAGCGGTTTCTCTAGATTCGAGGTGGGGTTGGGTAGCTTTGGGCGTAGCCTTCCCCCAAAACGGCTAGGGAGGCTCGCATCAACCATCGCCCTGGAAACGCACCTGTTATTTCAGGCCCCTGCGCCCAGAACTACCCGGGTTGACGTGAACAGATTAGAGGAGGCATGACTGCGTGTCAACGAGGTGACACCAACGGCATGGCCTTCGCAGCAGCCAACCGTTCATGAAGCGTGTAGGCTCTTCGAAGCTTATCTTCTCGGCTCATAGCGCATCGCCACCGCTCCCGAGCCGAACTCCAGCCGGTTCACGAGCTTCAGGTCGACGTACTTCGATAGCCCCGCAAATAGCGCAGGCCCGTGGCCCACTAGCCTGGGGTGGACTACGAACTCGTACTCATCGATCAGTCCCAGCTCCGCCAACGCCAGCGGGAGCTTTACGCCTCCCACCAACAGTCCCTTACCTGGCTCCTGCTTGAGCTGCTGAACGGCCGGTCTTGGATCTCCGCGGATGAGCTCCGCGTTCCAATCGACGTGGTCCAGGGTGCTCGACACGACGTACTTCTTGGCCGCGTTGATCGTTCGGGCGAAGGGGTCCATCCAATCAGGCCTCGCTCCCGGCTGCGCAGCCGGCCGGAACGCCGTCTCCATCATTTCGTAAGTCACCCGGCCAAAGAGAAGGGCATCGGCTCGTTCGAGGTTCTCGACCGCGTGACGATGCAAGTCCTCGTGCGGAGTTACAGCACGATGATCGCAGCACCCGTCTAATGTGATGTTGATGGAATATCGAAGAGGTCGCATTGCGCCAGAGTACCGCTGATAGGGTAGACCAGCAAAGAGGGTGGCAATCATGCAAACATCTATTCATTTAACTCCGCGTGAAAGTTCGAGGACATATTCAAAGTCATGACCCACAAAGCTCTGGCCATCCGGTTGTTTCCCGCGGTTCTCCTTTCGTTCATGGTGTCACTCGCCCAGGCACAATCCCCAACGCCATCCGTTGATCTCCTGGTTTATGGCGCTACCGCCTCGGGCGTCGTCACGGCGTACACCGCGGCGAAGCAGGGGTACAAGGTGGTCCTGTTGGAGCCGGGTTCGCACATCGGCGGCATGGTCACCGGGGGCCTCTCCGCCACAGATGTTGCCTACTTCCCGATTATCGGTGGATATGCGCGGGAGTTTTACCGTGAGGCGGCCGCGCAGTACGGCACCCATTCCCTGGCTAGTCACGATGACTGGCTGAGCGAGCCGCATGTGGGCGAAGCCATCTTCCAACGCTGGTTGAAGGATGCAGGTGTCGAAGTGCACCTGCATGAGCGGCTGAAGGAAATGGAAGGCGTCAGCCGGGACGGCACTCGTATTGCCCGCATCGTCACCGAAGACGGAAAACTCTGGAGCGCCAGGATTTTTGCCGACTGCACCTACGAGGGCGACCTGATGGCGCAGGCTCACGTGCAGTACACCGTCGGGCGTGAAGGTGTCGATGTCTATCATGAGAGCCTCGCCGGCGTCCGTACCGAAACGCCGCTGCATCAGTTTCAATGGAAGATTTCCGCCTACGAGGAGAAGGGCAAGCTCTTTCCTGAGGTTGGTTCCCAGCCAATGGGCGCCCAGGGCGCCGGTGATCAGAAAGTCCAGTCTTACAACTTCCGCCTTATCCTCACCGGCGATTCTGCCAACCGGCTGCCCTGGTCTGAACCCAAGGGGTATAACAGCAAAAGGTTTGCATTGCTGGCCCTCTATCTGCAGCAGTGGAAGGAGCATAAGGGAAAGGAGCCGGGCTTCCGCGATGTGGCGAACCCCGTCATGATTCCGCACCACGAGGCTGATTTCAACAACAATGGCGCCTTCTCGACGGATTACCTGGGCAAGAGCTGGGCTTATCCGGATGCGAGTTATGCGGAGCGCCGGCGTATCTGGGACGACCACATGCTTTATACAAAGTCCTTCTTCTGGTTTCTGGCTTCAGATCCGAGAGTGCCGAAATCTCTGCGCGACGAGGTCAACACCTGGGGCCGGGCCAAAGACGAATTTGTCGACAATGACAACTGGCCTCCGCAACTCTACATTCGTGAGGGCCGCCGCATGATTGGCCTTTACGTCATGCGCCAGGAAGACTTGCAAACCAATCGTACCAAGCCCGATTCCATCGCCATGGGTTCGTACAACAGTGATTCCCACAATGTGCAGCGCGTGGCCCTGCCCGATGGCTCGGTCCGAAATGAAGGGGACGTGCAGGTCGCAGTCCGCCCCTATGAGATTCCCTTCGGCACCATGATTCCGCAGCGGCAGCAGACGGAGAACCTTCTTGTCCCTGTTTGTCTTTCGGCATCGCACGTCGCCTACTCTTCTGTGCGTATGGAACCGCAATACATGATGATTGGCCAGGCAGCCGGAGACACAGCAGTCCTCGCTATCCGGTCCGGTAAGCCGGTCGCCGGCGTCGACATTATGAAACTGCAGCAGTTACTGCATGCGCAGGGCGCAATCCTTCACCTCTCCGAGCGGTCGCAGGAAGGCCCGGAGCCACCGAAATAAGGATCACGGGCAAGCGAAGGTTTAGCGGTAATATCCCGACCTGGTCATAACAATGAGCCCCAGCTTCCGCAGGTCGGGATGCTCGCTGAGAAACTCCAGCCTGATGCGAAGACTCAGCTTGTGAAACCTGCCTTGCGACGCTCCAGCAGCAGGTTTGTATCCAATCGTGTAACGCGCTCGTACCCGATCGATCAGCAGGGCAAGGTTTGCTGGTACGTCCTTCGTCCCAGTATTCAAGACGGGGCCGCCCGTAGTTCGCGCATATTCATCAATGTCACCCAGACGTGTTCCTCCTCCGCCTGGCGAAGTAATGGCACGGTAGGTCTCCGCGGTCTTATCCATCAGCACCGAGACCATCGCGTCGGATTGCAGCAGCTGGGTCATGGCCTCCTGCCGCGAATGCAGGTGCGCCGGGGCATGCTGCCCGATGGTTGCCCGGGTAAAACCGTTTTCTTCATTCGCGGTGCCGTCCGTGAGCCAAACGAGTACGCGGCGGTTGCCCGCTTTTGCTTTGGTCACTTGCTCGACAGCTTCAAACATGTCCTCATCGAGGAAGGTGCCCTCCACGTCGGCCATCCAGGAGGCGGTTTTGATCCCTTCGGCCGCCAGCTTACGGTCGGTGGTAAAGCCCTGCATCAGATCTGCACGCGAAGAGAACGTCATCACCGCCACTTCGTCTTCGGGCTTCAGGTGACCGAGCACCTCGAGCGCCGCTTTTGCGAGGGGAGGGAGGGCGGCATGCACCGTCTCGGTCATATCGAAAAGAAACACGACGGAGAGGGGCAGTTGATCACGGCTGAAATAGCTGATGGTCTGCGGGACCCCGTCTTCGGAGAGCTCAAAATCCTTAGCGGACAACGTATCCAGCGGAATTCCGGACTTTTTGTTTACCACCAGGGCGTCGAGAAGAACGAACTGCGTGTCCACATGGATGGTCGGGGCGTCTGATTGCGGCAGGGAATCCGGAGCCTGTGCCATGCCCATCTGCGCGATCAACATGACAGTGAGGAGCGATGCCACCCGCGTAAGAAATAGTTGATGCCAATCGCGCACAAGACGAATGTAGCAGTCCAAGTGAAGTCGTGGAACCAGGGAAATGCGGGGGACATGCGACTCGCTCAGCTTCGCTCAGGCATTCCGGGTTTCCCCTTCGCATCTCGGCCGCTCATCGCGTTGACGCGAAAGTCAGCGATCAGGGGTAGGTGGTCCGACGCGACCAGGGCTCTTCGGCTGCGCCAGAGCTGGGCCCGCTCAAGCTCGAGCGGCGGCTCGTAGTAGTAATGGTCCAAAGAAAGGAACGGTAGCATCCCCGGGTAGGTACGTGGATAGCGCAAACCATGTTGCGGCCGGAAGGTCTGGAAGCGCCCCCGAAGTAGCTTGGTCGTCAATCCGATCGTCCACTCGTTGAAATCGCCCACGATCAAGCGGGGATCGCTCAGGGCCTCCTGCCCAAGTACATCGGAGCCCAGGAGGCGAGCAGCCTGAGAACGCCGCTCCGTATAGCTCGTACCAAGATGGATATTAAATACGTGGAGTGCCTGGGTCCCACCAATCTCGATGTCCGCTTGCAGCACGCCTCGCTCCTCGCGCTTTCCGTGGGTCAGATCGTGATTGCGCCAGCCGCGTATAGGGAACCGTGTCAGTGTCATATTTCCATAATGTCCGCCGCGAAGAGTGCGGTTGCTTCCGAAGCACCAGGAATACCCGGGGAAGGCTCTTGCAATTTCTCGGACCTGATCGAAGATCCGAGGACCCTCCGGTGCGTCGACAACTTCCTGCAGGCAAACAATCTCGGCCTGCAGCTCCTCGAGGACCGCATTGATGCGGTCCGGCGACGTCCGTCGATCGAAGCCTCGGCACTTGTGGATGTTGTAGGTCGCCACCCGGAAGCGGCTCGTGCCTTCCATTACTGCTGGCGCTCGAAGATCCACCCGAGCAGTTCCGGCGCGCGTTCGGTCATCGGCCGGGTGCGCCATTCCTCGAGCGAAACCTGGCGGCTCTGCGCAACATCGCCCGACATGTCCTGGTCCAGCCGCTCCGCGAACGCCGCGTCGCAGACCGCGAGATTTACCTCGTCGTTGATTCCGAAGGACCGGTTATCGAAATTGGTGGAACCCACCACACCCCATAACCCATCGACGCACAAGACCTTGGCATGAATCATCGAAGGCTGATACTCGTAAACCTCGGCCCCGGCCTTCAACAAGGGACCATATCCTCCTCGGCTGGTGCTCCGCGTGAGTAGATGGTCGCTCTTTCGTCCCGGCACCAGGATGCGCAGCTTTACCCCCCTCTCTTCGATAGCACGGCATAACTCCCGCGTCAGGCTCTTGTCGGGTAGAAAATACGGCGTGGTGATGGAGATACTGCGCTTGGCCGAGGCCAGGAGCAGTTGAAACAGGACGCGGGCCCGGGTGGACCCTCCGATCGTAGGCGTGCTGTTGATCACCATCGCAGCCGTATTCGCTGGGCACGTAATTTGAGGAAAATACGCGTTCCCGGTCAACAACTCGCCCGAAGCCGCCAGCCAGTTTTCCGCGAAGGTCGCCTGCAGATTGGGCACGGCCTCACCCTCCACCCGCACCACGGTGTCGCGCCAACGTGGCTGTCCGTGGGATCCGGAGAACCATTGGTCCGCGATGCCGGCGCCGCCGATAAAACCGACTTGACCGTCGACGATCAGCAGTTCCCGGTGAGTCCGGTTGTCTAACTGGGTCATCCGGTACCATCTCGGAGAGTTATACCAGCGGACCTTGCCGCCGGCCTCGAGCAGAGGGCGAAAGAAGGCCCCGGTCGCGCCGGCGCTTCCAAACGCGTCCAGTACCACGTTCACCGCCACGCCGGAACGCGCCCGTTCCGCCATGGCTTCGAGATACTGTCTTCCAATCTCACTCTTCTGAAAGATGTAGGCTTCCAGGTTCACACTGCGGCGCGCATTGCGGATCGCATCCAACTCGGCGGTATAGAAGACCGGTCCATTCTTCAATATTTTCAGGCTGCCGGTCCGGTTCACCTTGGCATCAACCATCGATTCAACCAGGAGGAGGAACTCCGGCGAATCATTGGAAGGCAGCTGGTCCCGGTTCACAATGTCGTACTTCGGCGAAGGCGCGAAAATACCCGATAACAAGAAGGCGGCCAGGAAGATGAATGCGATGACCCCCACCACGAAGAGCCCAGTCGGTATCGCGATCAGAACGGCTATTGCGTACAAGGCGCCCCCCGGCATTGGAGTGGAGCTTGATTGATCGCGGTGCGACGAAACAAACTCCCGGCAGCTTTAGATGCGCTCAACTTTAAGCCCGTTCAGGAAATTTGTCTTCGTGAATTTAGACCGCTGCCCGGCGTCGCTACTACCCCTGCACTTTGACGATGCCTCCAGGAACGCCCGGAAACCAATCCCATCCCCAGGAAGACGGAGCCCAGCACCAGGTGGAAGATGTGGTCCCCAGTGTGCAGAAGTATGGGGCCGAAATACCAGGCTCTGCCCAGCATCGGGTTACCCATCGTGAGACCGAGAACCGCCAACGAGACATAGAAGCCGCCGGATGCGATGCAGAAAGGGCCGCAGTCTCGCTGAGGAAGCTGAAGCCCAGGGCAGATGCACCCCACACCAGGTGCATCAGGTTGTGATATTTGTCCACGCGAGCACCGCCCACGATCGCCAGGGCGCCCATCAACACGAAGATGCCGCCAAAGAACCGGCACGCCATCCTGGCGCTATCCGGTGCAGTCGGTAAACGGCGAAAATTCTGGACCATGGCAGCGAGTCCGGTGATATCGGTCACCAGCAGCGCCATGATCTGCAGCAACGTCCCGATAAAAATGCCGGCGGCAAACTTGCCAACCTGACCGGGGTGGGTAAGGCGCAACATCTCCGGAGATAGCCGAGCAAACCATCCTGACGTGGTCAGCAGCGAGATAAGTGCGCCAAGCAGCGGCGTCCACCACCAGCGCGCCCCAAACACCACAATGGCCGCGACTGCAATGAAAAACACTGGTCCCGGTGGAAACTTGGGATATGCCGGGTCACCGGAGAGCCACTGCATCCAAATCGCAACCGCAACAGTCACCAGTCCAACTACGGTCACGTTCGTCAAAAACGTAAGTCTTGTCTTCATCCGCACCCTCCCTTGCCGCCTCTTTAGTTCACTCCTCGATTCCAGCACTCAGGGGCGGCGCAGGCGATAAAGATTGGTTAGGTCGTATGAAGCTTTGTAAAGACGGTAGCCTGCGAGAGCGAAGGGTGGCTGGTTTCCAGCAAAGACTGCAAGAACGCAGCAATTGCAGCAAAGAATAGCGATTGCGCCTCCGCTACTCTTACTCAAGAACAAACTCCGACGAATGGGCAAGCCATAGAAGATTCGGGCGGATGATGGTTTTGGAGTTTGCGTGAGAAGTCTCAGTTCAGCAAGCACTGTTTCATCCAGCAATTGCCCTTTCCCTGCAACCACGCTCTCCTTTTTGTCATCCCGAGCGAAGGCGAGGGATCTGCGGTGCGCCATTCGTGTGCCCCGCCTCTACGTGCCACAACCTACGCCAATCACCGAATCCACATGGAAACACCGACCTCCCGTCTCTCAATCCGGGTTCCAGGGAAGGCCCGCAAAACTGCAGATCCCTCGCCTTCGCTCGGGATGACAAAAAGGAGAGCGTGGTTGCAGGGAAAGGGCGATTGCCGGACGAAACAGTGGTTGCTGAACAGAGGAATTCTTCAAATCTAATTTGGACAGGTCTGGTTGACCTTAGCCCAGGACGTTAGTCCTGGTCTGCGTTAGAGACCGCCTCAGTCCTGTAAGGACGGCTGAAAATTGGGCCACGAGCCAATGCTGGAGAAGCTTCAGCCGTCCCCGTTCGACAAGCAAACGCATAGGAGGAAAACATCATGGCAACAGTGCAGCAAGAAGCCCAGAGCAAGAGCGCAGCCAGCGACACGACTCCCGCGAAGGTCGCCCATAAGCTCGAAGTGCTGGTTATTCCCGTCTCCGATGTCGACCGGGCAAAGCAGTTTTACACGAACCTCGGTTGGCGGCTCGACGCAGACTACGACAACCATAGCGACTTCCGCGTGATTCAGTTCACACCGAGCGGATCGGGCTGCTCGGTCATCTTCGGCAAGAACGTAACCGCGGCGGCACCCGGCTCGGCTCAAGGGCTGTACCTCATCGTCTCCGACGTAGCGGCTGCCCGCGAGGAACTGCTCGCTCGCGGGGTCAAAGTCAGCGAAGTGTTCCACGACGCCGCCGGCGTGTACGCTGGCCCGGATGAGCCCTTCCTGTTTGGGCGGCTCCGCGTCGCCGGTCCGGATCCCGATCATCGCAGCTACCGTTCGTTCGCGTCCTTCCATGATCCGGACGGCAACGGCTGGCTCTTTCAGGAGATCACGACGCGGTTGCCCGGCCGTGTCACCGGCGACACGAAGTACCCATCGGCGAGCGAATTGTCGCAGGCGCTGCGTCGCGCGGAAGCCGCGCACGGGGAGCACGAGAAGCGGACAGGTCAACGCGACAACAATTGGCCTGACTGGTACGCCGAGTACATGGTGCGCGAGCAGTCTGGCGAAGAGCTGCCCAAATGAACGGCAACCGTGCTCCGCAGCTCTCCGGCCAAACTGTCGTCGTGATCGGCGGCAGCTCAGGGATGGGCTTCGAAACAGCGAAGCAGGCGAGGTCCGAAGGCGCCTATGTCGTCGTCACCGGCCGCAACCCGGAGCACGTCGAGCACGCCGCACGCGAGCTCGGGGCACTCAGCAGCGCGGCTTTCGACGCCACCGATTTCATGCGTCTCGGAAGCTTTTTCGAGGAGCTGCCGAAGCCGATCGACCACATCATGGTCACTGCCGGCGGCCCTTACTACGCGCGGCTGGCGGACATCGACTTCACCCAGGCGCGGCGCAATGTCGAGGAGGAACTCTGGCTGCCGCTCCACATCGCGCGTTTTGCGGCCGGGAAAGTGCGCGCCGGCGGAACGATCCTGTTCATCGGCGGAGTCGGCGGGCGACGGCCGGCTGCGGGCCCGCTCATCACCACCTTCACTGCGGCGACGCCGGCGCTGACCAGGGCGCTCGCGCTTGAGCTGGCGCCCATCCGGGTAAACCTGATCGCGCCCGGCTTCGTCGATACTCCGCTGTCGGCATCGATCCTCGGCGATCAGTTGGACACGCGTCGCGAGCAGCTGAGAAAAACCTTGCCTATCCGGCGAGTGGTCGGCCCGGCCGACGTCGCCGCGCTCGCCATCCATCTCATGGTCAACACCGCCATCACCGGTGTCACCTACGACATCGACGGCGGCCAGCAACTGCTCGAGGGATAACGCGTAACCAGAGGCGAAGGAGGGCAGCCCTGAAACGAATGATTGTGTTGCTCGTTGCCGTTGCAGCGGTCGCAGGCATGGCCGCCGCCTGGGCTCCCGCATCCAGTTCCGCCGAGGGAGCAGCCGCTCCGCTCTTTGGAGTCAAAGTTCCTCCGGGATACCGCGACTGGAAATTAATCTCCGTAGCCCACGAAGAAGGCAGCCTCAACGATCTGCGGGCCATTCTCGCCAACGACGTAGCGATCAAGGCTTATCGGGAAGGGAAGCTTCCTCTCCCCGATGGCGCAATCATTGCCCGGGTCGCCTGGACTTACGTTCCGTTGGCGGAAAGCGCTCAGGCCTTTGGCCACGCGCAGTCTTTCGTAGCGGGATCACCGACCAACGTCCAGTTCATGGTCAAAGACTCGAAAAGATACGCATCGACGAGCGGCTGGGGATTCGCTCAATTCGATAATGGCAAGCCCGCTGCCGAAGCGGTGCACAGCAAATGCTTTGCCTGCCACGAGATTGTCAAATCTCGCGATTTTGTCTTCAACCGCTACGCGCCTTGATAGAAAGATCGGACAAAACCTTGCGCTTCTACGAATCCTTGTTGCCTGCCACACGATCTTTGCGCAAGAAACGTGGCCTGCTATGCATGGCGGCGATCATGGGAATCATCGCTATCCCAGGAGCAAAATCCGTGAGCGTAACAACCATCGAACCGCAGCCTTCCCTTGCCGATGAGGGCCGTCTCCCTGATCTGGGCGGCTCCGTCGCTTGGCTTAACTCCGCGCCCTTGAATCGCAAGGCTCTACAAGGCAAGGTCGTCCTGATCGACATCTGGACCTACTCCTGCATCAACAGCCTGCGCCAGTTGCCCTACATGAAGAGCTGGGCGGAAAAATATAAGGATGCGGGTCTGGTTGTGATCGGTGTCCATGCGCCGGAGTTCGGCTTTGAGAAAGACCGCACGAACGTGGAAAATGCTGTGCGCGAGCTAAAGCTCACGTATCCCATTGCCATCGACAGCAATCATGCGATCTGGCAAGCCTTGAAGAATGAATACTGGCCGGCGGACTACTTCATCGATGGGAAAGGACGCATTCGCTATCACCACTTCGGAGAGGGCGAGTATGTCGAGTCCGAGCGCGTCATCCAAGAACTTCTGCAGGAGAACGGAGCGACAGGCCTGAACCTGAGCCCGGTAAATCTGTCGGCAAAAGGGGTGGAGGCGCCGCCCAGCGAAGATCTGCAATCTCCTGAAACCTATGCCGGCTACGCGCGCACCGAGCGTTTCGCCTCACTCGAACGATTGACGCAAGACGCACGAAAAACCTACACCGCACCGTCTCGTCCTTCGTTGAATCAATGGGGATTGAGCGGATCGTGGAACGTAGGCGCCGAGAGCAGTGCCCTGCAAGCTGCGCCGGGCAAGATCCTGTTCCGCTTCCACGCCCGCGACCTGCACATGGTGTTGGGGCCGGCGAAAAACGGTAAGCCAGTGCGCTTCAGGGTTAGCCTGGACGGCGCTGCGCCCGGCGGCGATTGCGGACTTGATTCCGGCCCGGATGGTACCGGTGAAGTTCGCGGCCCTCGTCTCTATCAGCTCATCCGGCAAAAGGGTCCGATCAAAGATCGAACCTTTGAAATCGAATTTCTGGATCCGGGAATTCAGGCCTTTTCCTTCACCTTCGGTTAAGCGTATCGAAGGGGAGCCTTGGGGCGATGACGAGAGCAGGAACATCCTATTGCATGACGAAGGTACAGGTGGTTGCGGCCTGGGTCATGTCCGCCGTCACAACCACCTGTACGTTTTACCGCCTAAGACTTGTGAAACGAAACCGACATTGTGGATGCCGAAGGCGCCGGCGTGATGTCTGTTTCTTTGATCATCTTGCCATCCGGACTCAGGACGAAGGTATTCACCCGCTGCACTTCGCCGTGGTTGCTGTACGTCACCTTCAAAGTGTGCGGTCCCGCCATCTTCACCGACATCGTGCGCGTTCCTCCAACGGATGTCGCTGTTCCATCCAGTTTGCAAGTGACGGGTTGGTCGGCATCCGTTTCCTTGATCGCGATGCTGTCACCCTTCACCATGAATGTAAGCACTCCCGTGTCCTGCGACTCGTCAAAGCTGATTTCCTTCCACACCGCCAGCCCTTCCGCACCTCCCGAAACTCGCTTCGACACAAAGGTCATCGTAAACGGGCTGCCCTTTTCCGGAGTAATCTTCGCCATTCTGGTCATCGTCTTGCCATCGGGAGAGAGTTCGATCTTCACCTTGCTGGTTTGTTTGTTGTCGCGAGAGTTCTCCAGTGCATAGCCCGTGGGGGTCTTGGTGCAGGTGGTCACCGTACCGGCGTCCGGTGGGTTCGGTTTCCCGTCACAAACGACTTTGGGACTCTTCTTCCCGCCGCGTGTGATGGTGTAGCCGCTGGCGTCGGTCGAAACTGTCATAGTGGGTCCGTCGTATTTGAGCGTGGATCGATCCATCTTCCAGGAGCCATTCCACGGGTTTTCCTGCCCCATACTGGGGACAGTCAGAGAAAGAAAGCATGCGAAGGCGCAAATACACGTGCCGTAACGTCTCATGGGTCTTGCCTTAAAAACAGATTGTCAACTCTGGTCTGGCTAGCCATCTTGAGCGCAATGCGAGTGACTGTCAAGGAACATAGGGCGCAAGGTTGTTGCAGCGGACTCGCGAAACCGACGACGCACCCATGCCTTGCCTAAAAAAGACGGTCTCAGTCGCGCCTTGCCGCATTACCATACGACCAAGAGGTGATATGAAGCATTTCTTATGTCTGGCCGCCTTGTTTCTTTATTCTGTGTTTATGCCGGCTCAGCAGTTTTCTTCGGTTCCCGGGCAAGGCCGCTCGATGGTGGTGTCGAAGTTCGGCATCGTCTCAACTCCCCAGTTTCTGGCGTCTCAGGCCGGTGCGCACATCCTTGAACAGGGCGGCAATGCCATCGACGCCGCAATCGCGGCCAACGCTGTCATGGGCGTCGTTCAGCCCTACGTCAACGGGATCGGTGGCGATCTCTTCATGGTGTACTACGAGGCCAAGACTGGGAAAGTCTATGGCCTAAACTCCAGTGGCTGGACGCCCAAGGCCCTCACCATTGAAGCCCTCAAAGCCAAGGGCGTTTCGCAGATCGACCCTATCGGCGTCGAGACCATCGACGTGCCCGGCGCGGTCGCCGGATGGGATGCGATGCGTACGCGATTCGGGTCTTTGCCCTTTAATCAACTGCTGGGTCCGGCCATTTACTACGCGCAGAATGGATTTCCCCTCGCCGAGCGCAACGCCCGCTACTGGATCGCCAAAAAGCTCATGGACCAACCCGGCTGGAAGGAAACTTACGACATCTGGCCGGCCGCTCCGCAACCGGGGGATCTTTTCAAGAATCCTGCACTGGCGAACTCTCTCCGCCAAATTGCGGCAAAGGGCCGGGACGCCTACTATAACGGGCCCATGACCGAGACCATGGTCAAGTTCCTCAACGCCCACGGCGGCATGCATACCCTGGAAGACTTTCGCGACTTCCAGCCCGAGTGGGTCGAGCCCGTATCCACCACCTACCGCGGCTGGACAGTCTACGAGCTTCCGCCCAACGGCCAGGGCATTGCCGCTCTTTCCATGCTCAATATCATGGAGCGCTTTCCGATGGCCCAATACGGCCACAATTCCGTGGATGCGATGCAGGTGATGATCGAGGCCAAGAAGCTCGCCTACGCTGACATGTATAAGTACGTCGGTGATCCGCGCTTCACCCCGGTGCCGGTCAAGGAGCTCCTCTCCAAGGACCTCGCCGAGCAGCGTGCGAAGCTCATCGACATGAATAAAGCATCGTGCCAGGTCGTTCCCTCGAATATCTCGGCGGAACTCAACAAGCACGGTAACTCCACCATCTATCTTTCCGCCATCGACAAAGACGGGAACATCGTCTCGCTCATTCAGAGCAACTACGCCGGCTATGGTACCGGCATGGTCGCCCCGGGACTTGGCTTTTCCTTTCATAATCGAGGCGCTGGATTTCAGCTCACTCCCGGCCTGCCGAACTCACTTGCCGGGCACAAGCGCCCGCTACACACCATCATCCCGGCATTCATGGAGAAGGGCGACATTCATATCGGCTTCGGCATCATGGGCGGCTGGAACCAGGCGCAGGCGCACGCGCAATTCGTGGCCAACGTTGTCGACTACGGAATGAACGTCCAGGCTGCCCTGGAGCAGCCCCGTTTCACTAAAGACACCTTCGAGGGATGCGACCTGGAGATGGAAGAGACAGTCCCCGCCGATGTTCGCGCCGCCCTCGCACAACGCGGCCACAAGATTTCGCTGCTCGAGCCTTTTTCCTTCTTTGTCGGTCAGGGGGCGGCCGTTGTCCGCGACAGCAGCCGCGACGTCAACTTTGCCGCCGGCGATCCCCGCTCCGACGGAGCCGCCATACCCCAGGAGCCAACCCAGTCAGTCCCGTAGGGACGGCTGAACTTCAAACCTGTCCAAATTAGCTCGGCAGCTTCTGCCGGAATTTCGACTCACCACTACGGTCGCTGGCTCTAGACGTGTGGCCCATGTTCGCCTCAGCGTACATGGGCCGAAAAGGCGTTCTTCCAATGCTCTCACTCCATGTGCACGGACTCTTGTTCTTGGCCGCAGTCTCTTCGCCCAAGAGCGAAAGCATTCGGAGGGGCTGCGCCCCATCATCTTCGGCCCCTGTACGCTTAGGCGAACATGGGGCACCCGTCCAGGGAAGCGGAACGCTGTCGGAACGCAATCAGCCTGCCTGGTCCAGTACTGCCGTAATATCCCCTAGCAGCCGTTGCAGGTCCCCGGGAGCAAGCAGCCTTCAAATCCAAACAAAACCATACGCATCCATCTCCGCTTTTAGGTCGACGGTATTGAGCGCAGTTCCGTCGAAGTCGCGGAGCGGCCTGGTCGCTCCCAACCAGCATTCAGGCTCGAGCTGATGAGGAGCTGCCACGCCCTGAGACTACCGTCACTCCATCTCATGGTGTCAGAAGGTTGTCTTCATCGCACAATCGCACCAGCCTGGAGTGATCGGGTCATCCCATCCCCCCCTTTAAGGGGTGGTTGCCGCTGCTAACATCGATACACCCCGAACGACCCCCAATGAGGCTGGTGCGCTCAAAGGGACCGGTTCATGATGGCAGTACTTTCGGAAAAGGCCCACGCTGTCGCCTGACCCGGAAACCTTCACTGACCGGCACGGAACGGTCAGACGACAGTTCACCAGCTTCCCGCCGGAGGTCTTATGAAGGCTCAGCAATATCAAGGATATTTCGCCCCGGCTCCTGCCGGCCCTGACCACATACAGGAAGAGGACTGGCAGGACCGTTTGCGGAGTTTGCAGCAATTGATAGGAGAACTTCTTATCAAAAATCAGCAGCTCAGAATGTCGTTGGAGTCGACCAAGGCATTGATCGGAGAAACCAGGGTAGCTGGAAACACACCGATCAGTTGAATGTCTCAGGCACTTCCTTCAGCAGAGTCTTGACTTTGGCTCCAGTGGCTCCAACTCACAATTCCTAAATCCGGCCCAGGCGAATCTGGCAGCATTGAAAGCAACTCCAGCAAATTTCCATCGGGGTCTCGGAAATAGAGAGACGCAGCGGGCATCCACGCAATCACCACTGGTTCCTCGGTGGGCGCTCCGTCGAAGTCGAGCGGCAAGACATTCGCCGCCCGGAGACGTGCCGGGGCGCTGAGCAAGCCGGCAAGATCCGAGCGGAAAGCGATGTTCAGGCTTAGCCTCTGCGGGATTGTTCCCACCTCCCACAAGCCGAGCATCGAGTTGCCTCTTCCTCCAATCCAGTAAAAGGCCACGCGGCGCTTCCAAATAACTTCCGCGAGTTCTAATCCCAGGGTTTGCTCATAGAAATTCATCGAGCGTTGCAGGTCAGCAACGTTCAGGTGACTTTCGAAGAGATCGCGAACAGCAATCAATCCACACCTCCGTCCCGATAGCCAAAGCGGCAGTCAGTTTGGCAGACGGGCAGGTCCCAGCATAACGGCTCTTTATGCGAAAGGTGGGGATGCGGAGGAGCAGCTTTTGAAAAAGACCCCGGGGAAGGGAAATGCCAGAGCGCACCCTAACCCGGAGCCTTAAGGAAGAACTGAAAGTGGAAGGAAGGGTTTAGAGGCTTGCGACGGCGGTCGCCAGTTGCTTTTTGATTTCGTCGCGCTCGGCGTCCAATTTAACGCGCTTCGCATCGATTTCGCCTAAGGTGTCCAGCAGCTGAGAAACCTTGGCTTGCGACCAGGTCAGCTTTGACTTCTTGGCTTTGCCTTGTGCGGCCCGCTCCGGCCACTCCGGTGAATCTGTTACTTCGGCTGTTACTTCGGGAAGAATTTCTACGCCGTTCGCTCCGTGCGTTTCCAGTTCCATGATCCCTCTCCTTCGGTTCGTACTGCGTTGAGGTGTGGGGACAGCATTACAGACCGTTTCAGGTTTGGCCTTTCCACTTTCGGGTCAAATCGGAGGGTGCGGGGAAGCGGAATATGTGGAAAACAATCTGCGGAAGAAAGCCAGGAGCAGATTGTCAATGCGATGACTCTTGTTCCAGTGATTACTTTAGGCGCACGCAGTCAACGACCACCTGCAAAGTAGATGGGCTCTGAGCGCAGCTAGAATGATCGAGTGACTCCAAAGTACCGTGCCGCTTCGCCGGCTGGCGAAGCTCCCAGTCTCGGGCAGCTTCGCCGTTATGCGATTGCGCGCAGCCTTTTCAAGGCCACCAGCCTGCCGCGGGCGATTGCACGCCTGGGTTTTATTCAGGCCGACCCCATACGCGCACCCGCTCGAGCTCAAGACCTGATCCTCGCGCAGCGCGTAAAGGACTATCGTGCCGGCGATCTGGAGCGGCGCTACCCGCGCCTGGGGATCGAAGAGGCATTCTTCTTCAACTACGGTTTCTTATCTCGCGAAAGCTTGCTTCTGCTGCATCCGCGCGCAGGGCCGCGCTCCTGGGACGCGACGATGCAGGCGCATGCCCAGGAGGTGCTGGCTTTCGTGCGCCGGCATGGTCCCGCCCAAGCCAGGGAGGTGCAGGTGCATTTCGATCATGGCCGCATCAAGCGGTGGGGCGCTGATCTGAATGTCAGTTCGCATTTGCTGGAGGGTTTGCACCATAGCGGGCTGCTGCGTGTCGTGCGGCGCGCTGCCGGCGCCCGCGTCTACCAGGCCAGTGAGCACCCGCCGCAGGACGAAAGCCCCGAGGCGCGGCTCGTGCGGGCCGGACGGTTGCTGGACATGGTGGTGCATCTCTATGCGCCGCTGACTGCGGCCAGCCTGGGTTATCTGTGCGGACTGCTGCGCTCTGGAGTTCCGCATCTGGCTGCCGAGGTGCGGCAGATCCAGAACCAGGCGAAGTCTCGCTACCCCCATGCTCAGGTCGATGGCTTGTTGTGGTTCTGGCCGCAAGGCGAGAAGCCCGCCTCTACCCGGCACGCGGTCGACGAAAGGGTGCGTTTCCTCGCGCCCTTTGACCCCGTGGTCTGGGATCGCCGGCGCTTCCAGTTGTTCTGGGGCTGGGAGTATAAGTTCGAAGCCTATGTGCCGGCCCACAAGCGCCGCATGGGCCACTACGCGATGCCCATGCTTTGGGGCGAGCAGGTTCTCGGCTGGGCCAATCTGAAGGTGGCCGATGGCCGCTTGCACCACGAGTTGGGATTCGCCGGTCCCCGGCCGCGGGGCAAAGCCTTTCGAATGGCGCTCGACGAGGCATTGCTCCAGATGCAGCAGTTTCTCAAACTTTAGCGCCAACATTCGCTGTGCAAGGACCGGCGCGTGCTCGGAAGGCCTTGCCCACTCAAGCCAAAAGAAGGCTTGAATGGGCCACCCGACGGCCTCGTCATGAATATGTAACCTTTTGTGGGAACCTCTCTTTGGCCGCCTGCGTAACAATCTGCATGAGGACTCTCCCCGCCATCGCCTGCGCGGCAGTGTTTGCCTGGAACCTGACAGGTTTGGCGCGAGCGGAGAGCCCTTGCGCGCAAACGCTGGATGCTCCCCTGCGGCCGAGGGCCATGCTCACGATTCATTCACGGCCCGCGGGGCTCGAAATTGTAGGCACCGATCAAGCGGAGATTCATGTTTCGTGCACGTTACGCGACGAGGGGGACGCCCACCGCATCCGAATCCGTTACCACGGAAATGAGGATGACAAAACTCTGGACATCACCGGCGATTTGCTCCACGGAAACAATCTTAGGGTTCGCGTAGAAGTGCCGCGAAAGACGAACCTGCGGGTCGATATGTCCGCGGGGGAAATAAAAGTGGAGGAGATTGCCGGCGACAAGGATATCGATCTATACGCGGGCCGGATCGCGATTTCTTCGACTCACCCCTGGGACTATCGCAGCGTCGACGCATCGGTCAGTATTGGAGCTGTGAAAGCTCCGGTGTACGGCGCGCAGAAAGGCGGCTTCTTCCCAGGCATTACGAAAGAAGCATCGGGCGGCGAGTATTCGCTGCATGCCCACGTAATCACTGGAGAGATCGAACTACTCGGCAGATCGCCGAGTGCCGCCACTGATTAAGCCTGGGTGTTCAGTCCCGCAGGGAGTCTGAACTTTCTGAACTTAGCCCAGGACGCTAGTCCTGGGTACCCAAGAACAAGTTGAAACAGTCCCGCGAGGGACGGCTGAGGGCTTTCCAGGATTGCATCACCGCGCATTTTCAGCCGTCCCTTCGGGACTTGTCGTCTCTCGAATCTATACCCAGGACTGCGTCCTGGGCTAAGATCAAACGTCCCTTCGGGACTGAGCACTGTGGTGTGGAGAAATTCGGGTATCTCGTTCGGGGATTCGCGGAACTGCGGATCCCCTTGACGGCCACAAAGCTGATTCAGGGTGCCGGAGGCACATGGGGTGGAGGCTGATAGATTTTGGCTCTCGCTAGGCGTTCTCGTTCCAACGCGCCCTTTGCCTGCGCCATGGCTTTACGTCGAATGTCGTAAAGTTCTTTTCGCTCCGCCCACCGCTTATTTAATCGGCGAAAGAGAGGCTGGCCCTCCTCACTCTGGTGCTCGGCGGCCAAGGCGGTTTTTTCCTGTTCTGCTTCGTTGCGGCGGAGCGCACTGAGTTCGGCAACCAGGTCTCGATGCAATTGCTTCTTACGGGCAAATTCTTCCGTCAACTGTTCGGTCACCTGGCGCTGATAGCCGACGACATTAAACATGACGCCCGTGGTCCAGGAAAAGGTGAACAGGCCGCAGATCGCCATCATGGGGCCAAGTTCGCGCCATCCAAAACCAAGCGGCACCCCTCCATAGCCCAGCGTGGTGTAGCTGTTGGCGGTGAAGTAAAGGCTTGTCCGCAGGTCGGGAATCAAGCTGAGCCGCGTCAGCACGGTGGCCCAGATGGTCATGTCGACGATATGCAGAACCAGCATAAGCAGCACCGCGCGGCCGAATCGCATCGATGCCCAGAACGGATGGCTGGCATGTTCCAGAAGAATCTTCGCCCCGCGACGATAGTCGCGAACGATTTGGCTCAGGACTGATCCGTGCACCACCGTCACGCCGACCAGCACGGCTGCCCCGATGGCGAAGACCTCCAGCAGGGGAGGGTCTGGCCGGACGGGATAGGTGGGGATCCACGGAGCTAGCATGCACCAGAATTCTAACGAACCCTGTCGCAAATCAGACGGAGCTGCTCTTCGAGAGTGACTAACGCGGTCGCGGATGAGTCACCCCCAATGAGAGGAGCGCCGAGAACCACCAGGCGTGCTCCGTATTCAGGAGTGCGGATCGCCTGCTCCACTGAGAGACCACCAACCGCCTGGACCGGCACCTCTACTGCAGCAACGACCTCGCGCAATTGATCGAGCGGACTGGGCCATGGTTTTCCCATCGCCGCAAGGCCGCGGCGCTCATCGTACCCGATATGGTGAATGACGTAATCGCAGCCCAGATCCTCGAGCCTTCTGGCGGCCGCAACCCTGTCCTCGGCAGCGAGGTTGTCACCCATGACCTTTACGCCGACATCCTTTGCCGCCTGCACCATCGCCTTGATCGTCTCCGGATGAGCGCGTTCCATCACCACCACATGGGTTGCGCCCGCCTTCGCCGCCATCTGCGCCTCGAGTCCACCGCCATCCATGACTTTCATGTCAGCCACGATGGGTACTTCGGGAAACTCGGCGCGCAACGCACGGATACTGTTCATTCCTTCGGAAGCGATGAGGGGAGTGCCTGCCTCCAACCAATCGACCCCTGCGCGGACCGCGATCCGCGCGGTTTCGAGAGCCCTGGCGATGGAGGTGAAGTCGAGCGAGATTTGTACGATGATTTTCGTCATGAGTTTGCCTGAAGACGTATGAGCCAGCCGATTATACTGATGGATCCAATGACGGCCACCCGCGATGGGTAACGAGGTCTCTGCATGAAGAAAGCTCTCTCGATCGTCTTGCTTGGGTTGTTGGCTGTGCCGAGCATGGATGCTGCCGACGATCCTGCGCGGGAACAGTCTCGTTCCATGGTCATGACGCAGTACGGCGTGGTGGCCACGCTGCAGGCGGTTGCTTCACAGGCGGGTGCAGCCATTCTAGCCAGGGGCGGTAGCGCGGTGGATGCTGCCATCGCGGCCAACGCCGCGCTCGCGGTGATTGAGCCCATGATGAATGGAGTGGGCGGAGATCTCTTTGCCGTGGTCTACGACGCGAAAGCAAAGCACCTCTACGGTCTCAATGCCAGTGGCTGGGCGCCAAAAACTCTAAGCCCTGAAGCATTGAAGGCTAAGGGCTCCACCAAACTGCGCACCATTGATGAGGTGACGGTGCCCGGAGCCGTTGCCGGGTGGGACGCTTTGCATCACCGATGGGGAAAGCTCTCGCTGGCCGAGGATATGGCGCCCGCGATTGCGCTAGCGGACAAAGGCATTGCAGTCACAGAGACGGATGCCGACAACTGGAACACGTACGGCATGCCATTCCGCAATGATCCTGAGTTTGCCCGGATCTTTCTTCCTGGCGGCAAAGCGCCGACCGCAGGACAGCTATTCCGCAACCCGGAGCTTGCCCGGACACTCCAGCGCATAGCGGAACATGGCCGCGATGGGTTTTATGAGGGCGAGACGGCGGCCGCGATCCTCAAGCTGGAGCGCGCGCTTGGCGGTTTTATGGAAGCGGAGGACTTGTCTGAATTTCAGCCGGAATGGGTGGATCCAGTCAGCACCAACTACCATGGCTGGACGGTGTACGAGATGCCGCCCAACGGGCAGGGGATTGCGGCCCTACAGATGCTGAACATCATGGAACAGTTCCCCATCAAGGAGTGGGGCCACAACAGCCAGAAGTCTCTGCACCTTGAGATCGAAGCCAAAAAACTCGCCTACGCCGACCTGCGGCGTTATGTGGGCGATCCCCATGCAACGCACATTCCGACCGAAGCGCTCATCTCCAAAGATCTGGCGAAACAGCGCGCAAAGCTGATCACGGACAAGGCCGCGTGCAACGTATTGCCTTCGGATGTGCAGCAGAAATTATCACGTCTATCGAGCGACACAACTTATCTGGCTGTGGTTGACCGTGACGGGAACCAGGTCTCTCTGATCCAGAGCAATTCGGGCGCGTTCGGCGGTGGATTAGTGGCCCCCGGCACCGGCTTTCCGCTGCAGAATCGGGGCGGCGGATTCACGCTCGAACCGGGCCGGCCAAATACGCTTCGGCCGCGAACGCGTCCGCTGCACACCATCATTCCAGCGTTTATGCAGAGCGGCGACCGGCGCATCGCCTTCGGCATCATGGGCGGCTTTAACCAGGCACAGGCGCACGCACAGTTTGTTTCGAACATCGTCGATTTCGGCATGAACATTGAAGCTGCCCTGGAAGCAGCCCGCTTCACCAAGCGTGATTTTGATGGCTGTGGCGTCTGGGTGGAAAATGGAGTGGCGCCCGACGTGATCGCGGGGCTACGCAGCCAGGGCCACGATGTAAAAGTGTGGCCTCGCTATTTCCAGGGAATGGGCCGCGGTAATGCGGTGGAAGCGAGCGACGCCTCTCCGGTTCACTACGGCGCAACGGATCCTCGAGCCGACGGAGAAGCCGTGCCCGAACAAATGCCTTTCTAGAAATGGATGCGCGGTCTAATGTCCAGCCCGGAAGCCGCGGTTGGCGTCGTAGGCAAACTTCATCAGGCCGTCGCGGTAGTCGATACTGATGGTCATCTGGCCGAGGGCCGTGATCCCGATAAATCCTCCTACCTCTGTATCCAGGTTTTTGCTCAGCGCGGATGTCGAAAATGCAAACACTTCGTCCACTCGCTGCGAGACGTTGGCGAACTTAAAGGTGATGTTGTCGGCGGCATACACCTTGTCTACCTTGCCGCTGATTCCATGGACTGTGACGTTGTCCTGGCTATGCACCTTGGCGACCTCGCGCGCCACTTCGGGACTTACCGTGGTGGCGAACGCTCCGGTGTCTACGATGAAAAGCTTAGGCGACCCATTGTTGAGGACAGCGGGCAGCAATAGGTTGTGCCCGATACGATAGACGTGCGTCCAATCTTTCATCTCGGGAGCGATGTAGCGGTCGTAAGGTCCATGCGCAACCGGTTTGGCCGCGGGTGTGGGCGCTGCGGCGCCGGTGCCCGCGGAGTCGTCATCATTCGCGTTGCTACGGGTCTCAAGTGCAGGTTTGCTTCCGCTGGTGTCGTTGGGCCGTGGTGGCAAAGGCGCCAGCAGCAACTTACGCATGGGATAGTCGAGGGTGATGAGGAAACGGGAAAACACGTCCATGCCGATCAGGCCGTCCGTGTCCACGACGTTCCCCTTGTTGATGACCTCGACGGCGCAATCTTTGAACTCCAACGAACCGATTTTGATATCGTCTGCAAACGTGGTGTAGGCGTCCTTGTTGCCCTGGCTGCCTACACCGCCCACCTCGGTTCGACTGAACTGCTTGAGCCCGGCATGCTCGGCGACGGAACGGCTGACTAATAGACCGCTGGCGCCGGTGTCAATCTGCAGCCGGGCGTCGTGGTCATTCAACTTCACGTCCAGTCCAAAGGCGCGGATATGGGTCGCATCTCGCATCAGGTAGGCGAAGGGTATGGTCGCGGTGTCGGTGTTGGACACCAGCCTACAGGCCCGATGCGGCTCGATCGCCTGTTGCTTCAGGTAATCAAGATAGAAGTGAAGGCGCTTAAGCGTTTCCGGATCTTCGCCATTCGCGCTGGCCAGGTAGGCCTCGAGTTCGCTAATCCGTTCTTTCATCGGCAGCGTCTGCAGCCAGCGGCTGCGAATCCTCGGATTGGTTGGATCCAATGAGTGTGCCGTACTGAGCTCGGCGGCCGCGCCGGCGTAGTAGGAGTTGAGCCGGAGAATTCTCGCATCCAGCAGCCGCGCCTGTGGGTTGCATGGGTCGAGCTTGATGGCAGCCTGAACCGTTGCCAACGCAAGCCAGGGTGTCCCAGCCCGATATTGCGCTTCGCCCAACGCGACCATAAGCATCGTGGATTGAGGATTTTGAATCAGCGCTTTCTGCAACAAATCCTCAGCTTCGGTTACCTTTTGTTGCTTCAGCAATACTTCTGCAAGGCCCGCGGTCAGTGCGGTATCGCCGGGTTTCTGTTGCAGTTGCGCCTGGTACAAATCAACCGCGCGATCATAATCGCTGCGCAGGAAGGCGGCTTCAGCTTCTGACGGCTGGTGGGCGCCAATGACATTGCAGGTAGCTGCTGCAGCCAGATTGCCTCGACCGCAGAGCGCAAGCAGAATGAAAATGGCGAAGCATCGCCCAACCCAGGAAGTGCAACCAGGCATGTTCTTTCGTCTCCGGCCAGGTCTCAGGAATGAGAGACGAGGGGACGGACCCTTTTCTGGCGTTTATAAGTGAGCAAAGTATAGCAACGCGAAGTTCAAAATCTTGTCCATCGCCGGTGCCATTCGGGAAACTAAAAAGCACTGAGAGACGTTACCTTTGTCTGCATGCCAGACGCGAACTTATCATTCATACAACTTCAGTAATCCTTCACGAGAAGCGTAGCCAAATGAAACGTAACCGTTACGACTTTGCAGAACGAAATGGGTACAAGTGCAGGTTGAACGTACCGGAAAGGGTAATGGTGTGAGCCGCCGGTCACTGGTCAAATACAACCAGCCTCAGAGGATACCCATGTTCTAACTCGGGGGCTCTCGTTCAGTGTGTAAGGCAGACACTGGGAGCACATGTGCCGGGGAGGCACAAACACTAGTGTCGATGAAGAATCCAGTCCCGAGCGCTGCTACGGCAGCCACTGAGCCAGGCCCCTGGGCTCGCATCCCCGCTCGTAATGTATTGCAAGACGGAGATGCCAAGTGACCTCATTCACTGTGACGCTACCCGACTTCAAGGGGCTATGGATCCGGATTCTCAATCGAGTTCGTCCCGGCGTGGCGCTCGACGAGCAGGGCGGAGAACAGGGTGAAGAGCTCACGCAACCGGTAACGCCAGCGCTGTCGCCGAAACGCTCGCCCATGGACGAACCCGAGGCGGTTGGCATACTTTGGGCAGCCTGCGCCGTCGTTTGCCTTCTGCTTTATGTGATTGTGGACGTGCTACATGAAACTCTGGGGCGGAACACGGCCTTCGCTTTCCTGGTGATGCTCACCGTCACTGTGCTCTGGTGGATCACGAAGCGGTCACGGTTGCCGGGCAGCCACAAAGCAAGATGGGTGGCGGCAGTCGCCAGTGGAATGATCCTGATCGCGATTAGTCTTTTCGACGGTCGTCCCAGGAATAATCCACTCTTTCAATCAGCTCGCGCGGCGACCGCTCAGCCCCAGGCGCCACCGGTCGTAGTGAAAGACAGCCCGCGCCCGGCTAAGACACTCCAAACGACGGCGCCCGTAGTGCCAAGGTCCGAGCTGGGAGAAAATCTGGGCGTACAGCTCGGCCGGTACATAGAAGGGGCGAAGAACCAGGTCGCGCAGAAATGGAGCCCTTCGGAAGTTGCCGCCGGCACCCCGGCGGGTGCGACGGTCTATATTCAATTCGCCATACGGCAGCGCGGCACTCATGAGGTCCCGACGATGGAAACATCCAGCGGGTATCCGTCGCTCGATGCTTCCTGCCTGCGAGCCGTAGAGCGTATTCGGGCTTTCGACCGTCTCCCGAGGCGCTATAGCGGACAGAGTCTGATCGTGCTCTATCATTGCACCTATCCCGGCTCCTCCACGACAACCTTCGCCCAGGACTCGATCTCGCAGACGGTGCAGCAACCGCCCGCTCATGGCTACGTCGATGTCGTTCATGGTGGGCAGCAACCCACCAAGGGCGCGGTCGTCACCAATTAATCCGCTGCGGTCGATCGGGTCAATGAAATCATTCGTCTCGGAGCAGTTCTGCGGGGTCAACCGCGAGGACGCGACGTGCGGGAATCCAGGTAGCGAGTAAACCGAGAAAAGCCATCGTCAGCAGGACTCCGCAAAGCACCAGCGGATCGTGGGGAGTAGCTTGATACACGATTTGTGCCAGCAGCCGACTGGCGAGAACACCCACCAGCAGTCCTGCGACTGAGCCGATCAACAAAATTGCGACCGGCCGCCCCAACGCAGAGCGCATGAGTTGAGCGCGTTGCGCACCCAGGGAGACGCGAATGCCGAGTTCCTTCCAACGCCGGGAGATGGAATATGCCGCCATGCCAAATATCCCAGTCACGGCAAGCATCGCCGCCAACGCACCCATGACACCGAGACTGGCAGTGGCTACACGCGCGGGAAAATACATCACTCCAAGCTCATCCGTCCAACTGCGTACGGTAAAAGGTAAATCAGGATCAGCGTTGGCTAACGTGCGGCTCAACGCTCGCACCACCTCCGCCTCCGGAAATGCAGATCGGACTATCACCGTGGTATCGCTATCTGCATTTTGTGCCAGAGGAAAAAACATCGCGGGTTGAGGGAGTTCCGTCAACGAGTCGTACTTCCCGTCTTCGACAATGCCGGCGATTTCATACAAAGACTTCTCCCCGGTCATGAAGCGGCGTCCGATGGCCGGTAGATCGCCAAACATCGCTCGGGCAAAAGTGGCATTGACCAACGCGACCTTGGTGGCGGTGGCATCGTCGTGCCAATTGAAATCGCGACCGCTGAGCAGTTGTGTCCCGGCGGCTCGCAGGTAGCCCGGCGAGATGGAATAAAACCTTGCGCCAAGCACGCTGTTCGAACTGCGGAAGTCCGTCGTACCCTCGCGGTAAACCGGACTGCCACTTCCTCCTGTATTGAGCGGCAGCTCATTGATCGCTCCTGCAGCCGTTACACCAGGCATGTGGGCCGCCTGCTCTACCAACCGCTTTTGTACAACCAGGGAAGATTGATCGGAGTAGCCTGCCATGTGGAGATCGGTTTCGGCGGAGACAACACCTTCTGGCTGAAAACCGAGCCGCGCATGCAAAGACCGCTGCATCCCACGGAGCGCCACCAGGGCTGCTGTGAGCAATAGAGCGCAAAGAGCGATTTGTGTGGCCAATAGGATGTCCCGCAACGTGGCCTTACGGAATACCGCTCCCGGACCTCCACTTTTCATGGCCTGTATCGCGTTGGTTTGCCAGATTTGCCGGGCGGGAAGCAGCCCAGGAAGAATGCTGCTGGCGAGAGAAAGCAGGAGAGCGACTCCATAGACACGCCAATCCGGAACGACCGTCACGTGTATTGGAAATTGATCAAAAGGCTGCCAGCGGCTGAACGCACTCAGCACTGCGGTGGCAAAGAGCGTTCCGAGGATGCCACCGGCCAAGGATATAACCATAGCTTCCGTGCCTACCTGGCGAAGCACCCGCCACCGGCTGGATCCGATTGCTAAGCGCACGGCTAACTCGCGGCTGCGGTCGGCCACGCGCGCGGCGAAGATCCCGGCGAGATTCGCGCAAGCGGCCACCAGTACTAAGAGTGCCAGGAGCAAAATGCCTTTCATGAAGGCGCGAGCCGGGTCTCCCAGGAAGTCGCCCATCAGCCCCGGTTTGACCAGGCGTGCTCCCAGGCCTTCATCTTCGTCCGGATGCTCTTTTGCGAGCTGGGCGCCGATGGCATTCAAGTTGTCCGTTGCCTGGCTTATTGTCGTTGCATCCCTCACCTTCCCGATCACCCAGAGTGCGTGGCTTCCCCTCTGGCTCAGGTAGTCGTATCCATTTATTTGCTGTTCGTTGATCATCGGCACCCAGAAGTCGGGCCAGAAGAAGACTTCGGTTCCGTGGAAATTCTTTGGGGCGACACCGATGACGGTGAAGGGATGTTTATTGATATCGACTGTGGTACCCAGCACGCGTGGGTCGCCGGCGAATCGGTCCCGCCAGAACGAGTCGCTCAACACAACGTAGGGCGCAGAATTCGGCCCGTGTTCATCATTTGGGTCGAAGAATCGTCCCAGTTGGGGGCGCACGCCAAGCATGCGAAAGTAATTTCCGGAGACCTCGTAAAACCAGCTCTTCTTTGGAACACCCCGAACGCTAAGCGCGGCGTCGTAGAGCTTGTACGCAACGATGTCGCTGAAGGTGCTGTTGCGATCGCGAAAATCGAGATAGTCGGGGTAAGACTGAGTATCGTAGCCATGTTGCTTTTGCTCCAAGCTGAAAAGCTGGTTGGAGTCCGCCACGTTGATGGGGTGGAACAGAAGAGAATTCAACACGCCGAAAACAACGACGTTGGCCCCGATACCCAGGGCGAGGGTCAAAATCGCTGTCATCGCAAATGCGGGGGAGCGAGATGAGTGGCGGACTGCATAGCGGATATCGCGCGCAATGCCATCGAGCGTCAGTGCTGCATCCGCGCTCGTCACCCGCTCTTTCATCAACGAGGGATTGCCAAAACGAAGCATCGCATCCCTGCGCGCCGCTTCCCTGGACATTCCAGCCGCTATGTTGTCCTCGATGCGCATCTCGAGATGAGACCTGAGTTCCGCCTCGATCTCATGGTCCAGCTTCCTGCGATTAAAAAGATTCGAGAGACGGCGAAGGAGTGACATTCGGTCACCTAACCCTATACATCTTGGTATGTGTAAGCCTAGACCTAGATGCGCAGGGGTGTCAAACACGGTGGAGCCGGGATGCCCGAAAGCGAGGGTGACCTGGCAGGAGCAAGGGACGGCTCATCGCTCGGCCAGAGCGACCGCCCTATTCTGTACGCAGTGCCTGCAATGGTTCAATGCGCGAGGCTCGTCGTGCCGGGACATACGCAGCAACCAGGGCGACGGCGCAGAGCAGCAGGCTGACGCCCGAGAAGACCATCGGGTTTGTCGGCGTTGTGCCAAATAATAAAGACTCGATCCACTTACTGCAGGCGATGGAACCGATCGTTCCCAGCGTCACTCCGGCGAGGGCGAGCACCAGCGTCCGGGTAAGAATGCCGCACCGCACCCGCGAGGAGCTTGCTCCCAATGCCATGCGGATGCCTATTTCCTTGGTGCGCTGGTTCACTGAATAAGAAATCAACGCATAAATCCCGAGCGAGGCAAGTAACAAGGCGAAGCCGGCAAAGCCTGAAAGCAGCAGAACCAGAAAACGCCGTGGTGACACCGCCTTGTCCACCAGACCTTGTAGCGTTTGAAACTCTGCGACTGGAAGGCTGGGATCAAGGGGCCGGAGCGCCGTTCGGATGGCCGCCGCAAGACTATCGGGTGGCAAGGCGGTACGCACCACGAGCCTCATCGCCGCGAAGTCTCCGGTTTGGCGCATTGGCAGATACATTTCGGAGCCGCCCACAATTTCGGGGCCCCCGTGATGGACATCCGATACCACACCGACCACTCGCCGGCCACCATCCTGCGTAACCATCTGTCCAACCGCCTTTTGCCCGGGCCACAGGACGCGCGCCAACGTCTCATTTACGATCACCACGGGCTCACTCGATGCTCGGTCGCTCTCCGTGAACGGCCTTCCCGACTTCAACGCGATTCCCAGGGCCTCAAAATATCCATCGCTCACCACGCGTATGTAGGCTTCTGGATGATGGTCCTTATCGTAGACTTGTCCTTCGCCCGATACTTGCCAGCCTCTATCCCCATCAAGGGGCAAAACATCGCTGATGCCCGCCGCCGTAACCCCGGGGATCGAACGGGCGCGATGCAACACATCGTCGATGAATGAGTTCTCCTGCGCCACGCTGGAGATATGAAAGCCCGGGTCTACCCGCAACGTGGCTGTGTGCATTGGTTGAAACCCAAGGTCCACATCGAGCACGCGCATAAAACTTTTGAGCAGCAGCGCTGAGCCCACCAACAACATGCAGGCCAGGGCGAACTGTGAGACCACGAGTCCGTCGCGAAACCATCCATGCCGGCTACTCGAATCGCGGCTAGCGTCTTGCAGCCCTTGGCTAAGCTTGCCGTCCGGGACCTGGAGCGCGGGTGCCAGGCCAAACAGCACGCCCGAAGCGACTGCCGCCAATAGCGTGAAGGCAAGGGTGCTTCCATCGACGCGGATGCCTTGCAAGAGAGGGAGGTCGAACGCATGCAGATGAGAAAGGCCGCGAGTGCCGGCTACGGCGAGAAGGAGGCCTAGCGCAGCGCCGCAACACGAGAGAATGACACTCTCGGTGAGCACCTGCCGCAGCAGCCGAGATCGCCCCGCTCCCAACGCTGCCCGGATGGACATTTCCTTTTGCCGGGTGCCCATCCGCGCCATTTGCAGATGCGAAAGATTGGCGCAGACAATCAGCATCACCACGCCCACTGCGCAGGCGAGCAATAAAAGGGCCGGACGCACTTGCCCGCTCACGTGTTGTTGCAGCGGAACCAGCCTGGGCAGCACCGGATTTCGGTCCGGGTGTTGGTTCTCGAGCTGCTTCGCCAGAACGCTTAACTCAGCCTGAGCACTTGCCACGCTGACCCCGGGCTTTAACCTGCCGACAATGTTCGTGGTGTTTCCGGCGGGTTTGGTTTGGTCTGCGATAGGCCAGGGAATGAAGATATCGATGGGAGTGCCCGGGGCGAAGACACCTGCGAAGTCGAACGACGCGGGGAGAACACCCGCGACGGTCACCGGATGGTTATTCAACGTCAGCGTCTGTCCCACCACCTTCGGGTCGGCGGCAAACCGCCTGCGCCAAAAACTGTCGCTCAACAGCATGGCGGGTGGTGCAGAGAACTTGCCTTCGCACTCCTGCTTCGTAAAAGAGCGTCCGATAGCGGGTTGCACGTCCAGCAAGGCGAAGAAGTTTCCGGTGACAGGAATGCTCGTGAGCCGTTCGGGCTCGCCCGACCCAGTCAATTCCTGATCGCCCGTATTGTGGAACGCGGCCCAGCCCGCCAGATCGGAGAAGGACCGATTCTGATTCCGGAGATCGGTAAAGTGTTCGGCCTGGGTGCTGTAATTTTCCGCGTTAGAAATCCAAACCAGCTGTCCCGAGTCGCGGAAGGGAAGCGGACGCAACAGCAGGGCATTTACCACGCTGAAGACGGTCGATGCGCCGCCGATGCCGAGGCCGACAATGAGAATCGCGAACACGGTAGAGCCGGCGTTGCGGGCCATTCCGCGAAATCCATAATTTATGTCGCTGATCAGCGATTCAAGCCAGCTCCACGACCAGGTAGCCTGTGTCTGCTCATGAATCACCGTGGGGTTGCCGAAAGCGCGCAGAGCAGCATACCGCGCCTCTTCCGCGGACAATCCGTGCTCGCGCTGTTCCTCTTCTTCCAATCCCAGATCAGATTGCAGCTCTCGTTCCAGGTCACTCTTCCTTTTCTTGGTAGGGAACCATTGCATCTCAGTTCTCCTCCGCGGCCGGCCACATCACGCGCGCCACGGCTTCAGCCATCTGCTTCCATGCCGACTCTTCGACCACGAGCTGCTTTTTGCCTTTCTCGGTGAGCCGGTAGTACTTGAACTCGCGGTTGCGGTCGGGGGCCATCTCCCACCTGGAGGTGACCCACCCTCTCCGCTCCAGCCGATGCAATGCTGGGTAAAGCGATCCGTGCTGCATCTGGAGAAAGTCGTTGGTCGTTCGCTGAATATGCTTGCCGATGTGATGACCGTGAGCCGGCCCGTAGAGCAGTGTGCGCAAGATGAGCATGTCAAGAGTGCCCTGCAACAAGTTGGCTTTTTGCGGCGCCGGCTTTGCCATGGAAGACGTTCTACCCCCGATGAAGACTGATGGTAGACATTCGACTGTGGATTGTCAAAGGGCCCGCGGTGAGCAGCGAAGGCGTCTGATCTGGACGACCGTGCCGAACGGGAGGGACTTGTGCGCCACCGTCATCCCGCTTGGATTGTAGGTTTTTCCACTTGCGGTTTTATGCCCATCGAGGCGATGGCTGTATACAGCCGCAAGACCGGTTTCGGCTCTCGCCGCAAGCGACACCCCGCCAAGAGCAAAAATAAGCAGCCCGTGTACCACTACTTTCTTGTCGATCGTCATTCGAACTCTCCGCTCGCTGTCTCTATAGGCCGGTAGAAACCCGGCCTCCTCGCGCCGAGTCTACGCCGTGGCCATGTGGGGATCGTGAAATGGAAGGGATTTTTGAGATGGTGAAAGTTGCGGCGGTTTGAGTGTTAGCCGGGGTTAATCGGAGTCAATCAATTCCTCCTGGGTATCCGTTCAGATACCCGAGAATCGAGTGCCCCGCTGTGCTGATTGGGCCCGCAGTCCTGCGTCCCTCGTATCTTGTTGGAAAGGAAGGACGATGCCGACGGCCTAGAACCGCCAGTTGTGGAGTGTGTCTTTGGCATGGCGATTGCAATACTCCCGCGTGACAGGGAGAGCCAACATGAATACCCAGAGCGCCAGCATAGCGACCCACCAGCCCCTTTCCAGGGAAAGACGCCGCGTGCACCGATCCAAAACACGTTTCGAAACCCATGCGCCCGTGTCGATCCCTAAGGAACCCAACGGGTCGTTCTTCAAAGGCGTCTTCGCACACCTGCAAAAACTATCGCTCTCGGTAGGAGTGTTGGTGCCTGTCCTCGGCCTGGGTTCGTTAGCCGTCGGATTGATTCAAGGAAAGATGTCTCAGCAATACATGGTGACGGTTCAGCCGTTCGAGATCCCGCCCGCGATCGCCGGCCACATCTCCCTATCAGGCAAAAACGCTGCCGACATCGTCGTGGATACTTTAAATGATGCTTCGGCTCATGCTTCGCAGTTCCACGGAACGGAGTATTACCGATATGACAACGACGGAACCCAGCCGATAGCCGTGCACCAGGCGATACAGATTCCGGTTCAGACTTCCTATGGCATCGAGTTGAACGGCATATCGCTCGACAACCTCATGAGTATCTATAACAAGGCAAGATATGAGCAATGGACGATTGGCGGAGACGTTCTTTCTTCTTCCCAAGGCCTCATCGGCAGGATACGGCTCAACCAGGGCGATACTGCGAAGTCGTGGGAGACCGCTCCCTCCACCCATGCCAGCGCGTCCGAGCTTATCCGCGACGCCGCCTACATCATGCTTAGCAGCGTAAGTCCCGAGCTATTGGGACAGTCCTACCTGCAGCAAGGCAAATATGAAGACGCAGCGAAGGTCTTTCGTCAATGGGAGCGGGACAATCCTGGAGACTGGAAGCCAAGCTACTATCTGAGCCTCGCCTACGGCTATCAAAACAAAAAACAGGAAGCCAGCAATCTTGCCAGCTGGTCCCACAATATCGCGAATCGCGAGAAGAAGGGTGGTTCTGAAGCACCTGTTGAAGCCCGCCGTTCTGCGGAAGCACTCACGTCTGACCTGGCCACCACTGCGAAGGTTGTCCTGTCGGCGAGCGACGCTTCCCGCTCTGCTCGCTCAACGCCATCTGAGAGAGAGAGCAAATTGGATAGCCTGCACCAGGACGAACTCGAATTGAAGCGTCTCTCCGATAGCGACGTTTCCAATGTGAACTACCGGATCGAGCGGGCTAAGATCCTTGATCACGAGGCACGGATCGAGTCAGATTTGAATCCGGACTCTCCGCTCCCGGGCAAACGCGCTCAACTGGCAATCGATACGCTCGATGAGGCCATTCAGAGGGTGCCCGAAAATGGCGGCCTGTACGAGCAGCGCGCTATTTTTCTGATGCATCTTGTGACCATCATGAAATTGAACGACAAAGAATTGCCAGTGATCGCCGCGAAAGAAACGGAAGAAGTAAAGGAGTACACCAGGGCACTGGAGCTGCGGCCCACCGAACCCTCTCCCTTGTGGGGAGCCGTCTATGCACAGCTTGATCTGGGCCACGCCGAGGAAGCCGTCGATCTGGCCAGAACCATCACGCTCCTCGAACCCGAATCCAAGGCTGCGAGCACCGCCTACATCGTTGCACTGGAAGGCGCCATGCAGATATCAGCAAACGCTCCGGAAAGAGAAAAGGAAATCGAAGCCCGGCTAAAGCAGCTTCTTTCAACGAAGATAGAGCAAACTCAACTTCAGGCGCTTTGGCATGCCTTCAAGGAAAACAATTACCAGGAGGGTCTTGACCTGGTGGGTGCCGAAGCAAAACGGCGCTTCCCGGCGGATTCTACTTTTTCGGAAAGCAAACCATCCCTCAAGCTGCGGAATGCCGAGCCAAACCAAAACCACCAGGTTCCGGCGAGCGCTGGAAAATCTTTCGCGATGGCGTCATCACCACGATTTGACGCCGAGTAAGCCGGGCGATGTAAACTCCGTGATCTTATTTCAGACCGGCCCTATGTGCGTAGACGCAGACTTAACACGCTATCGGCACCGCAGGCATTCCCTCGCTCCTCAACCGCGGTCCTCGGTTCTGGACGGGTGCCCCATGTTCGCCAAAGCGTACATGGGCTGAAAACGAAATTTTTCAAATGCTTTCACTCGAGGCGCAACAACTCATTACTCGCTGCGCAGGGCGCGCATTGGGTCAACGGACGCAGCCTGGTGGGCGGGTACAAGGGTCGCCAGAAGGCCGACTGTGGTTAGAATGAATGCGGCAAAACCCAGTGCCCAGAAGTCCATGGGCCCGGTGCCATAGAGAAGCTTGCGCGCGAAATAGGCGGCGCCGAGCGCGAGCGCTAAACCGGGGATCAGCCCGGCAACCATGATGCGCAGCGTCTGGCTCAGAAACAGCGACCGCACCTGTGAGCGCGTAGCTCCCAATGCCATGCGGACACCGATCTCAGATGTTCTTCTTGCCACGCGGAACGAGAACAAACCGTAGAATCCAAGGGCTGCAAGCGCCAGCGTCAGCGCGCCAAAAATACTAGTGAGCCGGGCGAGCAACGCCTCCGTCGAAAGACCATCGTCAAACTGGAGATTGAGCGGCACAATCTCCGTCACCGGCAGAGCCGGAGCGAGCTGGTAGAGGCTCTGACGAATTTCTGCGGGCAGGCTGGTGAACGGCCCACGGGCGCGCACTTCGATTGATTGCACCGGCTCCGGCCGTTGATCGATAGGGAAGTAGGCGACCGCGGGCGCTGCGGCACGCAAACCATCCACACGTGCATCGGCCACCTCACCTACCACGAGAAATTGATGATCGTGCGGCGGCCCGCTGTAGCCAACCCAGTGGCCGAGGGGGCTCTCGTCGCCGAAGAGTTTCCGCGCATAGGAGCGGCTAAGAATCGCGACTTGCTGGGAGCTTTGATTATCCTCTTTGGCAAAGTCGCGGCCTTGCAAAATCGGAATGCCGAGGGTGCGGAAATAACCCACTCCTACGCGATCCTCCTTGCCATGCAATTGTGCTTCCGCGATCTCAGGGTTTGCCAAATACGTGCACCGCCGTGTTCCAGCCGCAATTGGGAATCTTGCACATGTGCACCGCGGCATCGCGGACCATGGGCAACGCTTTCAGGCGTTCTATCACGGTGTCATAAAACGAGGGCAAATTATTCTGCTGTTCGGCAAAGCCGGTGTTTCTCATATCAACGTGGACAGTGAGCACGTGTTCGCGATCCATGCCGGCATCCACGCGGCTGAGGTTGCGCAGGGTCTGCGCAAAAAGTCCCGCGGCGCAAAGCAGCAGCAGCGAGAAACTCACCTGGCTGGCGAGCAGTAGATTCGACCATCGGCGCCCGCCTTTGCTTTGATCGGATAGTTGGCCGATCCTCGCCTTCGATGCTGCGGAGAAACTTTTGCGCGTCATCTGCCACGCAGGCAACAAGCCAAAAGCCATCAACGCGCCCAGCAGCAGTGCTGTCCCCAGCAAAGCTGCCGCGGCTCCTATCTGGGGGTCGATCGGAATGGATTCACCCCGGCTGGACGCCCAATGCAAAAGAAGGGAACTTGCCGCACGGCCGGTGGCGAACGCGAGCACTCCGCCCACGACGGCGAGCACCAAAGCTTCAATGGCCGCCTGGCGAAGGACTCTCGTTCGGCTGGCTCCCAGCGCAATCCGTGTAACGATCTCTCTCTCGCGTTGCTGCAGCCGCGCCATTTGCAGGTTGGCCAGGTTCAGGCAGCCGACCAGGAGAATCACGACCGCCATGGCCATCAGGATGATGAGCGGCCGGGAATAGACCTTCGCCAGCGAACCCTCTCCGTTCTGGGCCGGTATCAACGTCACCTGCGAGCGAAGGATACGTGTGCGACCTTCTGTGTCTTTGGACGCGCGTGCCCGTACTGAGAGGTCGGGCGCCAGGGCCGACGTCCAGTGTGCTTCTGCGCCAGCCTTTATGCCATCGGGAGTTCGGCTCAATACCCACAACCAGTAAATGCTCGCCTGGTTTAGATACGACCGGTCGAGGTTGACGTCATATCCTGGACCCAGCGAGTCAAACCAGGTGCCGAAACGATTGGTCGCTTGTGCAGCGAGTGGAAGCCAAAGGTTAGGAGCTTCTCCACGCACGACTCCGCTGAAGTCTTTCGGGGCAACCCCGACGATCACGATGGGAATTCCGTTGAAGGTGGCGCGCTTACCCAGCACCGGCTCATCGGCGGCGAAGTGTTCCTGGAAATATCCATAGCGCAGGATCACGGGCCACTCCGATTGCTCCCGCTGGTCATCGCCGTCGAGGAAGAACCGGCCGGCCGACGGAGTGAGGCCAAGCACGCTGAAAAAATTATCGGAAACCAGTTGAAAGTGGATGCGGCTGCTCGCTCCATCCTTCTCCTGCAGGACTCCTATGCCAAACCCTGAGCGGGCAAATACCGGCGCGTTCTCATGCGTAGCCTGCCGGAGACGTTGGTAGGCTGGAAAAGAAAAGAACCACTGGCCATCGAATGGCGATGGCACGGCGTGCAAGGAGTAGAGTTCTGATGGTTGCTTGACCGGCAGATGCGCAAACAGCACTCCATAGAGCAGCTGGAAAATTGCCAGGTTGGCGCCGATGCCGATGGCCAGAGTAAGTACAGTGGTGATTGCAAAACCAGGCGACTTGCGCAATTGGCGAAGGGCGTAACGCGTATCGTCCCAAATGCCGCCAAAGACAACGGCGGCATCCGCGAAAACAACCCGTTCTTTTGTCGCGGCCGGGTTGCCGAAACGCACCAGCGCATCGCGCCGGGCATCCTCGGGAGACATTCCCCGGGCAACATTGTCCTCAATCCGCATTGCGATGTGCGATTGCAGTTCGCTTTCAATCTCTCGCTCCAGGCTGGACCGGGAGAACAGGTTCGATATCCGGCGAAAGATCGACATAAGTTTGTTCATGCGAAGCGGAGGATCGCCCGAACACCCTTGACCAGGTGCTCAAAATTCTTCTCAGCTTCCAGCAATTGCTTTCGACCCACCGTGGTCAGCTTGTAGAACTTTGCTTTCCGGTTGGTTTCCGTGGTCGCCCATTCGGAGGAGATCCATCGGTTCTGCTCCATGCGGTGCAGGGCCGGGTATAAAGAGCCTTCCTCCACACTCAGCAGTTCATCGGAGGCTTTCTGAATATGCAGGACGATGCCGTAGCCGTGCATTCTCCCAGTTTGAGCAAGGGTTTTGAGAACCAGGAGATCGAGGGCTCCCTGCAGGTCGTTTTTCGCCATGGTTTGTAACCCTAAACAACTTGGTATAAATGACTGTATACCAGGATGAGGATGCTTGCCCACTCCATCCCTTGACGCTCTTTCACAAAAGCTCAGGGGTGCCCCATTCAAGCCTTCTTTTGGCTTGAGTGGGCTTAGTTGCGTTGGTCGACGACGACTTCGCCGTCCTTCATTACCCATCGGACGTGGTCGATCACCGCGTTGATATCGGCTAGGGGATCTCCCTCAACCGCTACCAGGTCAGCGAAGTATCCGGGAGCGATGGCTCCCAGCTGGCCGGACATTCCGAGCAGCGCCGCGGCATTCGTGGTGGCCGTTTGCAATGCTTCTGCGGGAGTCATGCCCGCTTTCACGAACCACCCAAGCTCGCGCGTGTTCTGTCCGAACATGGTAAACACGGCATCCGAGCCCATGGCGAACTTCACCCCGGCTTTGTGCGCGCGGCGAGCCGTTTCCAGGTTCTTCTCGATGTAAGCATTCAGCCCCGCGACCACCTTGTCGTCGTACTTGTATTCCTCGCGCGCGTCTACGTAATAACGATTGTGATCAATGGTAGGAACGTAATAAGTACCGCGCTTTACCATCTCGGCCAATACGTCATCCGGGATATCGATGGCGTGTTCCAGGGAATCGGTTCCCGCAAGAACGGCGTCACGCGCGCCATCCGGGCCGTAGGAGTGGGTCGCGACGCGCTTTCCAAACTTGTGCGCCACCTCGACGGCCGCTTTCATCTCGTCGCTGGTGAAGGTCTGGTATCCCGACACATCCTTGTCGCTTCCGGTCGAACCGTAGATCTTGATGACGTCCGCTCCGGCGGCGACCTGCTCCCGAACCGCGCGCAAGACTTCAGGCACACCGTCGGCCTGGCCGCATTGGGGACGCATCTCTTCCTTAAATGGTTCGCTGGTCACGGTAAGCCCACAGCCCGCCACGAACATGCGGGGACCAACCATGGCTCCGCGGTTGATCAGATCGCGCATCACGATGTCGTCGTAGTGATCTGCGCCAAGATCACGAACGGTTGTGACGCCCGCTTCCAGCGTTTTGCGTGCGTTTTCCTGCGCCATGTAAACCAGGAAAGCAGAACGCTGCTTAAGAATCTGCTCAAAGGGAGCCGTTCCCGCCTTAGCGTCCCACCAGAACGTCATGTGCGTGTGGACATCGATCAAGCCGGGCACTCCCGTGTACTGATGGAGATCGATAATTTTTGCGTCGGCAGGGATGGCGGCGTCCGCTGTGAGCACTTTCTCGATTCTGCCGTTCCGCACCAGCACCACTGCATTCGTCCAGGTCTTGCCCTGGCCATCGATCAGCCGTCCAAAGCGAACCGCGCTCGGGGCATCCAATGCCGAGAGATCACAGCATAAAAAAGCGACGAGCAGGAAAACTGCAAGCCTTATCCGCATGAGACCTCTTCACGTTCGTAAACTGCCGTCAATATTGTCTCTCGAAAAATCCTTTACGAGACTGCACGGTCAACTTCTTGTCTTTCGCCTTCAACTCCAGCTTGTGGTAGGTGTTGGGTTGTGTGCCTGGGGGAGGTTTGTAGCCCAGTTCGTACTGCAATCGCAGGTCTCGACCGATCTCATCATAAATCTCTCGCAGGCTCATCGTACGAGACACGGTAAAGACCCGCCCGCCCGTACTCTCTGAAAGCTTCTCCAATGCTTCCAGGCCCGGATCGAAGGCGGGCGCTCTGCCTGGGTCGCTGAGGCTGTTTCGCATGCTGTAAAGAACGGAGTAGATCTGGATGTCTGCGCGCTGCGCCTGCTCAATGGCTTCGGGGAGCGTCCTGCGGCTGCCGTTGTCTCCGCCATCGCTGAGAATCACCATTGCCTTGCGTCCCGTCTCGCTTGCCAGAGCGTTCTTCGCAACCACGTAAATTGCGTCGTAGAGAAGGGTACCTCCTGTGCCGGAGCCGCGCTGACTCACATGCGATAGCGCAAAATGAAGGGCGCTCGGGGAATTCGTCATGCCTTTGAGTTGCAGGACAGTACTGTCGAACTGCACCAGCATCGCGCGATCTTCTTTGCGGCTCAGCATGGTTTCGAAAAAGACATCGCTTGCCAGTGCTTCGTCGTCGATGAAGGTCCGTTGGCTTGCGCTGGTGTCCACCATCAGGGCGAGGCTTAAGGGAAGATCAGAGCCGCGAGAAAAAAACTGGATTGGCTCTTGCTTGCCATCCTGCTTGAGCACGAAATCATCTTTAGTCAGTCCCGTCTTCGTCTCCCCGTCCTTGCTCTTCACGACGGCGGAAATTGCCACCAAACCGGTAACTACCTTCAGCGTGACCACGGGCGGTTGGCTTTGATCTGCATTCTGCATTGGGGCGGAAGCAGCCTGTCCCCAAACTGGGGAAAAAAGCATCAACAGATACAAGGCCCTATTAGGTTTATTCACCAGACGGCTCCCGCCTCATTTTAGAAGACGGAAACCGGGGGAACGGGGAAAACCCGAAACTAGGCGCCGCGCAAGACCGAATCTGTGGGACCATGGTGTGCGGTTGAATCGTACGGTTGTGACAGGAGGCTTCGCCCATGAAACTGTCTCGGCTGCTCGCTCCGTTTCTTTTCCTCTTCACTCCGCTCTGCCTCCACGCTCAGCTTGGGCTTTACGGGGCGTTCACCGCGCAGAACCTGGGCGGTCCGAATAACAACGGTTACGATCTGTACGGCGGCACGTTCGGAGCCTACCTGGCGAGTGGCCGCTTGGCTGTATTGAGCGTGGGCGTGGACGTGCGAGGGTCATTTGCGAGAAACAGCACAAGATCCTTCGACACTGGGTCGATCGGGCCTCGCATCGGCCTGAATTTGCACATCCTGCCAATTCATCCATACATCGAAGGAACCATTGGGCTGGGGCACGTTGACTTCATAGGATCCACTGGTGCGCGACACGAAACTCGAATACCAGGTTTTGGGCGGCCTGGACTTCACCATTCTGCCCCGCATTGATTGGCGCGTCGCGGAATACAGCTATGGCGGTCTATCCACGATCAACAATTACAACTATCGCCCTAAATCGCTCAGCACCGGACTGGTGTTGAGACTGCCGCGTATCTTCCCTCTTCCCTAGTGTCGGGGCAGTGAAAAGGAATCCGTAGCGCGGATACCGCATCCAAAGCTCCTGGAGCCGCTTGCCGATTAAGAACCTACCTACAATATCTCCCAGCGGCAGTGCTGTTGATGCGGGCCGGAAGCAGACCCATCCCAATCTCATCCTGGCCATTTGCTGCATGAGCCTGCTGGTGGTCGGCATGGACGTGACGATCGTCAACGTTGCGTTGCCGTCTATCCAACGCGATCTTCGCGCCTCCGTTTCGGGACTCCAGTGGATACTCGACGCCTATACGCTGGTGGTCGCCAGCTTCCTCATGCTGGCTGGTTCGATCTCCGACCGCGTCGGGCGACGCCGCGTCTTTCAGTTTGGCCTGCTTCTTTTCACCGCCGGATCGCTGCTCTGCAGCCTGGCCCACACCATTGGCCAGCTCGTCGCTTTTCGTGCCCTGCAGGGACTCGGCGCGTCTATGCTCAATCCGGTAGCCCTATCGATCATCGCCAACGCGTTTCCCGAGCCCAGGGCCAGGGCCCGCGCGGTGGGCGTGTGGGGCGCGGTTGCAGGCGCATCGCTGGCACTTGGCCCGGTCATCGGCGGCGCGTTGACGCAATCCGTGGGCTGGCGCTCTATCTTCTGGATCAACCTGCCTATTTGTCTTACGGCCGTAGTGCTGGCCGCGCGATTTGTTCCCGAGTCGAAAGCGCCGCGGGCCAGGACATTTGATCCGATCGGCCAGCTGCTGGTCTTCGTTGGCCTGGCATCGCTTACGTGTGCGGTGATTGAAGGTCCGCAGGCTGGTTGGCAATCCGCGCAGATTCTTGGTTTGTTTGTGACCGCGGCTGCAGCTCTTGCGATCTTTCTTTTCTATGAGCCGCGCCGTCAGCAGCCGTTGTTGGATCTACGCTTTTTTCACAGCGTGCCATTCAGCAGCGCCGCGTTGCTTGCGGTGTGCGCTTTTTCCTGCTTCGCGGGCTTTCTCTTTCTGAACGCGCTTTACCTCCAACAAGTCCGAGGCTTTTCAGCCTTCCATACCGGCCTGTGCACTCTGCCGCTGGCGATTGCCATGATGGTTTGCGCGCCGATTTCCGGCAGGCTGGTGGGCCGGCATGGCCCACGTCCCTCGCTGCTGGCCGCAGGCGTGGGTTTCCTGCTAAGCACCTGGATGCTCACTCGCCTGACGGTCAGCACTCCGATGGTTCTCATCATGATCGCCTACGCGTTGTTCGGAATCGGCCTGGGTATGGTCAACCCGGCAATCACCAATAACGCGGTCGCCGGCATGCCCCTCACGCAAGCGGGCGTGGCCGCGGCCATTGCATCCACCAGCAGGCAAGTAGGTGCGGCGCTCGGGGTCGCGGTGGCGGGTACGGTGGTCACCGCCAGCCGGGCAAACGGTTCCGACTTCACCCAGGCGACCCATCCCATCTGGTGGATCATGACAGGTTGCAGCGCCATTGTTCTACTGCTGGGTTGGGCATCCACAACCGCATGGGCGCACGCCAGCACCGAACGGGTTGCGTCGTTGTTGGGCCATTCCAGTAGATAACGAAATTCTTACTGGGAGACGCTACAAGAAAAGCTCGATGCATCGTCGATACTGCCGTGGCCGTTATAGCGAGCGACTTGGGGATAGGGGCAAACCGGGCGTGTGCGATCCACCTTGCCTGCTGTGGAATGGGTCGCGATAATCTGCGCCGGAGCTTTGCCCTGCTCAACCCACTGTTCCATCAGGCCGATTTCATCGAAGGTGTCGGGACCTTCTCCACCTGAGCAGTGTCCCATTCCAGGGAGCATGAAGAGCCGCACCCAGTCCGCACCCCGCGCCGCATCGGCGCTTTCGCTCAACGTGGATTTGTAGAATGCAACGCTGGAACCGGGGGCGACCTGTTGATCGGCCCAGCCGTGATAAAGAAGCAGCTTGCCACCGTGCTTCGCAAAAGGCCCGAGATGGGCATCCAGTTCGTCGACATCCTTGTCGATGGCGTGGGCCTTTGCCGCATCGCGCTGCAGGTCAAAGGTTCGCCAATCCCAATCGGGCTTTTGGTATACGACGTAGCGAAACTCATCCAGAAAAAGGTCGGCCGGTTGCGGGCCGCCTGCGAGACGAGCCCATCTGAGCTCAGTGCCTGGCTCAAGGCGGGGAAAGAGCAAATTCCCTTTGGCGTCGATCGCGGGACTCATGATGGTTTGTGCCGTCTTCACCTGGCGTGGCGTCAAGCAATCAGGGCCGTCGGCTCCCTTGCACACCAGCGCTTTTAAATCGACATGGCAGCTTTCAGGGTCCGCGATCAGGCCATCCTTCAGGCCGTCCTTCGCGTCACAGGCGTCCAGTACAGCGCGGTGAATCATGGGATATTTTTGGGGCGGGATGTAGGCGGCTGGGTCCTTGAAAGTTTGTGTTGCCAACCATAGGGCCCAGGCATTGCGGCGTATGTTGGCCGGGTCGCCGGCAATAATGCCATCGAACTCATCGGGATATCGAAAAGCCTGCAGCAGGCCCTCGCGTCCACCGCCGGAGCAACCGTCCCAATAGGAATAGCGCGCATCGCGGCCATAGAACAGCTTGATGAGGTTCCTGGCTTCGACCGTCATTTCATGTTCCGCGCGGTAGGCGAAGTCGACGAGCTTCTGCGGATGACCCATGATGAAGGCTGCGCTCCTTCCGCTATGACCGTCATCGGTAGCGCTGGTAGCGTAACCGCGGCGGAGCGCCGCAGCCATTTCCTGGTAGGCGAAGGAGCCGCCCCAGCCGCCGCTGCCTAATGCGAGAAACTTGCCGTTCCAGGTCGCTGTAGGAAGCCAGATCTCGGCATGAATATCGGAATCCGAAGTAGGCTTGAGCGTCGTGGTGATCCGGCAGAACGAGGGTAAATTCGTCAGGGGAGTTGTGCTTCCGCTGGGCATAAAGGCGCCATTCGCGATCTCCGTCGCGACGGTAATGGAGACGGTCGAAGATCCGTGATCCTTAAGACTGTTGCAGGGCTGCTGCGCCTGCAGCGCGGGCCCAACGAAAGCTGCAGCCGCAACGATCAAGAGGAACACTCGTCGATCCGTCATGTCATGAAGTTTCATTTGAAAAGTATCTTCGCCATCATACCCTTGTCTTCATGGCTCAGCAGATGACAGTGGAAGAGCGATACTCCGCGGATGATCGGGTCGGTGAAGTCCATCATCAAATCGACGTTCCCCTGTACTGGAACATTGACTGTATCCAACCACTCTGGATCTGAGAGACGGCGCCCGTTCTCGGCATAAGCGAGAAAGTGAACCTGGTGGATGTGGAATGGGTGGACCTCGTCGGTGTCGTTCACCACCCGCCAGTGATGAAAAGCGCCGATGGATACAGTCGTCATCGGATGATCCGACGGGCCATATTTCTTCCCGTTGATGTAGAACCCATGCTTGTCTTCCGTGAAGGTAACCACGTAGTCAGAAGGTCTATTCTCGATCCGGGTTATCGTCGTGGACGGTACACGCTTGTACAACGGAGCGGGAAGCTGAGATGGTGAAACGTCGGAAATCTTGCGAGCGCCGGGCGATGCGTCCACCAGGTCCGCCACCACCATGGCAGGATTCGGATCTCCATCCGGCCCTGTATCGAAGCAGCGTGTCCGTAGCGACGCTTTGGCTCCAGCCCGGGGCCCGGTGACAATGGCTTCCGCTCGTCCCGCCGGCGGCACCAGGATGTGCGTCGTCATTTCGACACGCCGCTTTGGATCGTGAAAGGAAAGCGGCATTCCATCGAGCGCAACAACCTCCAGTTGCTCGCCATCGATCTCCAGGTCTGCATACAGGTCGGGGGAGGCGTTCACTATGCGCCAGAATTGACGCTCTCCTGAAGCGATGGGAATCCCGGGGCGCAGCACGCCGTTTACAGTGAAAAGATGCTCCGGTGCGTCAGTCGAAGCGCTGCAACGGGTGGTAGGAATGTCGACGGTCCTCCGTAGTTCCGGGCCGGCCGGGTCATTCTCCTCGACGAGCCGGTCGCGTAAGACCAGAACCCGTTCCCGCATGCCCCGTATTTCCGGAACATAGCGTTCCATCCCTTCAATCACAATCGCTCCCGACATGCCATCGAGGTCCTGCTGATAGCTTTCTCCGTGCGGATGGGTGTGATACCAATACAGCCCCGGCGCTTGATCGCGCGGAATATCCACCGTGTAGTGAAGCGATTGACCGGGCATGGCCATCATCGTGATCACGTCATCCTGGGGCGCGTCAGGCGACACATGAAGACCATGGAAGTGGAGATTGGTCATGTTCATGCACGGTCCGTCGATGCAATGTTCCCGGGAATGGGTCGACATCGCGTTCACGTAGGTCACCCGGATAGAATTCCCGGGCTTGACGCGAATCATCGGAGCATCTTCTCGCCCATCGAATGAGAAGGCGGCTTTGCCGGTGCGGGGATCATTGACGGCGGTTAATACTAACGGCGAGCCGGTGGATGGCGGGTCGGAGACCAACACCTGCCGGGATGCCCTCCCCGGTTGCGGCGTTGATTGTGCCGTGATCTGCATGCAGCAGAGCAGACTAAGGCTGGCCAAATACCCTGGAACCCTCCAACGTTTTGACGGGAAGCGATGGATGATCATGCCGCTTTGATTCTTCCCAACGGCTTTCGGACCCTACGTCGCCAGGGTTGGGCCGAAAAACGCAAAGGAGTAGATCCCAGCCCACTCAAGCCAGAAGGCGACCAGGGTCATGGATGCAGCGCCTGTCCCTGCAAAAAAGCAGCAATATTCTCGTTGAGGAATTTCTCGTCCGCCGGGCTTGCTCCGGCTCCGGCCGGGTGTCCCCAAAGAGAAGGGATGGGCAGCAGAGTGCAGTGGGGGATAAACGGCGCCTCATAGCGTGCGTCGGTTACAGGAAAATACAGGTCTGTCGCTGACGGCATGTAGAGCACCTGCGCTTTGATCGATCCCAGCGCCTTCTTGAGATCTCCAGCGAAACCGGGAGTGCCGCCGGCGTCGTGTTGTTCCCAGGTGTGCATCTGCAAGATGAGATTGTTCGCATCGGCGCCGGGAATGAAATTCGTTTTGTAATGATTCACCACCTGCGCAAACGTGGTCCCTGCAGGCTCCTCCGATTTCCATAGTTCCTGGCGCCACCACTCCTGAGAAAACAACCACGCCGTCCACACCAGGGAAAAAGCCTGGATACCCTTCACCGGCTCGTCCTTATAGTCCCCACCCTGGAAGGCCGCGTCCGTGGTGAGCGCGGTAATCTCGCTCTCCAGGCGCACGATCCCGTGCCCGTAGGTCTTGGCCGTGCCCGAAGTGGCAACGATCCGGTCCATGTAATCGGGATACGAAACGGCCCATTGAAACGCCTGCTGGGCGCCCATGGAGAAGCCGATGACAGCCTGCAGATGGCGCACGCCTAGCTCTTGGGTCAGCAATTGATGCACCGCTTCCACGTTGTCGCGGATGGTGGTCACCGGAAAGCGTGGTCCGTGGAATGGCTCCGGCGTATTGCTGGGCGATGAAGAGCGTCCATTGCCGAACAGTTCCGAAGTGATGAGAAACTGCTTGGCCGGGTCGAGTGCCTTTCCCGGTCCGATGAGGAAACCATAACCCCGCATGTCCGCCATGTAGTGCGAAGGCAGAAGAACGGCGTTGTCGCCGGCGGCATTCAGGTGTCCGTACGTGCCGTAGACGATCTTCGCTTCGGGCAACGTGACTCCGCTCTCGGTATGAAAGTTGTGGATCACAAATGTGTGCTCCGCCGGCTCGAGTTTCGTGGGCGTCGTCTGCGAATACGCAAAGAGCGAGCAGGACATTACAAAAATCCAGGCAAACAATTTCACGATGGGTCTTCTCCTGGCGGTTTCGCCGGTTGGGGTGGGGATGCCGGTCCGGGGTGAAGCACTGGTAATTATCTCCTGTCGTGCTAGGCAACCGCGGCCGCTGGGCGGCAAGCTGCAAATAACAGTTGCCACATGATTTATGCCTGTGATACACCCATGACGCGTAATTCGCGCTTTCTTGAGCCCCGTGAATGAGCAGTCCGCGGTCCCTTGACTTCGTTGGAGGGCCGGGATGGATATGTCAGCCTTGTCCCTGTTGCGGAGGCTACCCCCCTGTAGCCACGCGGGTCGAGGCTTAGCTGGAAGCATTTAGATCTGCCAAGTTCGACGAGGTTCTCTGATGAAAAATCGGTATCGGACCGCCGCCACGGTTGCGGTCGTGTGCCTTATGGCGCTGGGGATGTTCACGCTCAGCGCAAGCGCCTGGGGAGAAAACCCGGGCTTTCACAGCCCTACACCGTTGGTTGATGACATCTCGCCCACTGCGGCCCGGTTGGGTGGCGGCGGATTCATCCTCACATTAAGAGGCGCGGGCTTTCGCCCAGGTGCTGAAATCGGCTGGCAAGTAGGCGCCACGACGCGGCGGTTGGCCGCGTTTGTCTGCAGTCCCTCAGAAATTGTCACCTGGATTCCTTATTCCCTGGTCGGCAAAGCGGCAACAGCCACCGTAACTGTGATCAATCCGGACGCGCCGCCCCTGGTTGGCAAGTCCAACCCCGTTTTTCTTCCCATCACCCTTCCCACAAACGGCCTGGCTTTCACTGAGAAGAACACAACCCTGGGGGAGGTTTTGAACTCAATCGTCACCGCGGACTTTAACGGGGATGGCAAACCGGACCTGGCTGTTACCGAACCCTGCGGCACCGATACCCAGTGCAATACCTATCATGGCAGCGTCGCCATCCTTCTCGGTAAGGGCGATGGGACCTTCCATGCGGCCCCCTCCCCGGCTGTGGACCAATATCCCGGTGCGCTCGCGGTCGGCGATTTCAATGGCGACGGCAAGCCCGACCTCGCGGTCCTTACATACGTGGGAGCGACGGTTGTGGTTCTTCTCGGTAAGGGCGATGGCACCTTCACCGCCGCGCCTCTCACCCCTACGGTAGGCGGCAACCCCAACTCCATTGCGGTCGGTGACTTGAATGGCGACGGCAAGCTGGACCTTGTGGTCAGCAGCTACAACACCTTGTCCGTCCTGCTTGGAAACGGGGATGGCAGCTTCACCGCCATCGCTCCACCTACAGTAGGGAGCCAGCCGGGTGGCGTGTTTTTGGTCGACCTGAACCGGGACGGTAAATTAGATCTCGTCCTGGGCAATGGGACCAGTCCCTATGTTTCCATCCTGCTGGGTCACGGGAATGGGACCTTCAGCGCACCGACTTCACCGGCTGCGCCAACCGGCCCTGTGACTGTGATGGATGTCAATCGCGATGGCAAGCTGGACCTTTTCTTTGCCGAGGGCAACGCCCCCGGTTTCGCGCAGACCACCCTATCCGTCGCGCTGGGCCAGGGGAATGGGCAATTCACGCCGGGGCCACCCTCACCAGTGGTGGACAACGGCATTGGTGGGGGCTTTCTGGCAGATTTAAACGGAGATGGCAAGCTTGACTATGCCGCCACCGGGGGCTATCCGAACAATGTCTATGAGTTTTTCTTGGGAGATGGGCACGGAAGCTTTCATCTGACAACCACGTTTGACGTCAGCAACAACGGAAGTGGTCCGGCAGTCGCTGCGGACTTTAACGGGGATGGCCGGCTGGACCTGGCCACCCGCAACGATGTAAACAACGGCACCGTCTCCGTACTTTTGCAGGTGCCGGCGCCATAACCTCAAATGCTGTAAACACCGGCACCAGGGCGCGGCTTCGGCTGCGCCTTTGGGCCGAACTTCACAAATTGCGTCACGGCGCTAGCCCGAGGTCGCCTGAACAAAGTGCAACCAAGTACACTTGATCACATCTCTTTGTGTGTGTGATTAAGACACTGCGACCAAACACCCTCAGGGGGCTTTCCCACCCGAGGCCGGGGCCACTTTTCTAGTGGGCGCATCCTTGCCATTCCTCGCGCGCATCTTCAGAGCGTTTCGCTATCGCGATTTTCGTCTCATGTGGTTTGGGGCGTGCGCCTCCACCATTGGCACATTCGTCCAGCAATTTGCCCAAAGCTGGCTGGTCTACGACATGACCAAAGACCCCTTCTACCTGGGTCTTGATCTCTTCCTCGGGCAGCTGCCCATCATCATGTTTTCTCTGTTCGGCGGCGTTTTCGCGGATCGCCTGGACAGACGAAAGATGTTGCTGACCTCCCAGTACATCCAGATGGCCTGTGCTTTTCTGTTGGCATTTTTGTTCTATACCCATGTAGTCCAGATTTGGCACATTCTGGCCCTCTCTTTCTTCGTTGGACTGGGCCAGTCTTTTGGCGGCCCGGCCTATTCCGCGCTGCTGCCGACCCTGGTTGATTCTGAAGATCTGGCCAATGCCATTGCCATGAACTCGATCCAGTTCAACCTGGCGCGCATTCTGGGGCCGAGCATTGGAGGGTTTACCTATGCCTGGCTCGGCGCCACCTGGTGTTTCACCCTGAACGGTATTTCCTACCTGGCAGTGATCGCCTCGCTGTTCATGATCCACGTAAAATTCGTGCCGGCTAAATCGCGCGAGCCGGTCATGCACAGCATGGCAGAGGGCATCCGGTTTATCCGATGTCGCGACGGAATGACTCCACTGGTCGTGTTGGCATTCTGCACCACATTATTCGGCTTTTCACTCACGGGCTTCCTGCCCGTTTTCGTACAGACCATTTTTCACAAAGGCCCCGAGACCTATACCCTGCTGCTGGTGTTCTCTGGAGCGGGATCGATTTGTGGCGCGCTGATGGTCGCCGCTATGGAAAAGTTCAAGGGGCAGCAGCGCCTCACCGTGCTCATCCTCACTTTCCTGGGATTCGCCATTGCCGCCTTTGCCATGTCGAAGTGGCTTCCCCTGTCTTGCCTGCTGATCTTCCTCACCGGCGTTGCTGTGATGGCCTCGGCCTCGCTCATGCTGTCGCTGGTGCAGCTCATTACCACCGACGCCATGCGCGGGCGAGTGATGAGCGTGTACAACCTGGCGTTTCGCGCGGGAATACCCCTGGGCAGCCTGGCGCTGGGGAAGCTCATCCCGATCTTCGGGGTATCGAGGGCCCTGGCGGGAGCCGGCTTCCTGCTGGTGGCCGTGTCTTTTTATTTCCTGCTTGCCAAGGGCGAAGTGAACACCAAAGACCCGCTCAATATCCCGGCCTAAGAACCCGCCAGCACAGGCGCGCTCAGCAAGGTGACAGATTCTTTGCCCGCCGCGACCCGGGTCAGCGTCAGCACGGTCACGTCATCTTCCTGACCGAATGCCACCGCTTCTTGTGATGCCTGGGAAGCGCTGGGCCGGGACCCGAAAAGGACCTGCAGCCGCTCAAAGCCGTAAAGCTCACCAGAAGCATTGCGCGCTTCCAGCAAGCCATCGGTATACAGGGAGAAATGATCGCCTTCGCGCAACTGAACGGGGACCTGTTGATAGGAGGCGGCCAGGTCGAGCCCTAGCGGGAGAGCGCCCGGCAATTCCAATTCGCGCTGGTTGAGAAACGGGGCGGGATGACCCGCGCTGGACAGGATACAGCTCCCATCAGGATTGAGCAGCACCGCGATGCAGGTGGCAAAACCGCCCTGCAGTCGCCCATGCAGGCGTTGATTGATCTCGGCCAGCATCTGGGCGGGCTGGGGCGCAAATTTAGCCAGGGTACGAACGGCGCCCACGATGAGCGATACAGTCATGGCTGCCTGCAGGCCTTTGCCGCTCACGTCTCCCAGCACGATCATGGTTGAGCCCTGCAGGGCGCCTTCGAGGGGAATGATCTGGAAGAAGTCGCCGCCGACTTCCTGCGCCGGACGGTAGGCGCTCGTCAGGGTAAAGCCAGGGATCGCGGGAAGGGTTTCCGGCACCAGGATCTGTTGCAGTTCGCGAGCGTTCTGGAACTCCCGCTCAAGGTTCATCTGCCGTTGCCGGTTGGCCATCGAATAGCGAATGACGGCGTAGACGATGGAGAGAAAGAGCAGGGTTCGCAACAGGATCTGGACGCCGAACCTGTTCCCCAGCAGGGTGAATACCGGCTGCTGCATTTTCGGCCCAAGGGTCCAGTGGGTGAATCGAATCCCTTGGTCGACAATGTTTCCGAAGGAGTACCAGGTGCCGCTCACCAAAGCGAAGATCGCCACCAGCCAGCGCGCGGAATCGAGCTGTTGACGCTGCAGGATGGCATAGATCACCAGCAGAACCGGGACCAGTTCCAGGGGAAGGATGACGGCGGTAAGCATGGCATCTGCAATCTGAATCGGAACCGCCGGCATGTTGAAGTGAAAGGCGAACGCCAGGGCGCCGTCGAGAGATCCGACCAACACCCCGATAAAAGCGGCGATCCGCAGCGCACGTAGGAGTTTGGTGTGCGTATCGAGCTGAAGAAGATAGACCAACAGGAACCACTGGCTGAGTTCTCTCAGCGAAATCCCGGTCTGGATGAAAAAGGTAAGCCAGATGCCGGAGACGGGAAGACGCAGGCCCCCGAGTACCAGTTCCAGAATCGGCATGAACGTGTATGCGGCCATCCAGAAAAGCAGCCGCTGCTTGCGATCGCGAAGCCAGGCAATGAAGCTGAGTATGGAGGCCAGCCCGTAGAGTGACGTAAGGCCAAAGACGAACTGGCGGCCGCGCAGCCAATGGAAATTGAGTGCGTCCTTTTTGGTCCCAATCGCCTCCGGGCTGCCGGCCAGAGGCAAACCTTCAAAGCCGCCCGCTGTCCCATCATCGACCGACATGGACGCAAGTTTGTATACACGCACCGCAAGCACTCCGCTGCGGGCGGCCCCGAGCCCATAGGTCTGCGGCGCTATCCCAAACCGCATGTCCACGCGGGGAGGGAAGCTGCCAAGTTTGCCAACCGAGGCGCCATTCCAGAACACCTCGTAGGCATCGTCGATGGCGGGGATCAGCAGAGTCACATCCGGGGATGCGCCAGGCGCCGGGGAAAAGTTCAGTTGGCGGCGATACCAGGCGAAGCCGGTGTAGCCGGGATGGCCTTGCGTTCCCCAGGGCGCGCCGGCCGTCAGCTGCTCCCAACCGTTGTGGCCAGTCGCGTCATCCATCTCCGGATTGGCCCACGTGGGGTCATCGCCGAGATGAAATTGCCAGGGACCATCGAGGGGGGCGACACCCTTGCCCAGACCGTCGATGGTGAGCACTCCCGGTTGTGTGCCGCTAGCCGAAGAGGGAAGGACAGCGGCCTGAATTTGAGAGGAGACGATGGCCGCGACAGCAGCCAGAGCAAGCATTCTGAGTCCGGAGAGCAACGTTCGTCTCGTAAACATGGACTGCAGTCTACCTTGCGGGCATCGCTACCCAATAGAGCAAACTTTCAGTGGGAGCTAGCCTTTCGCTATGGGAGGATAGGATTCGTCAAAAACCACGCTCTCCAGAGAGGCTCGCCGTTCCCAGCCCACACGCTCGAGCTCCGGTTTGTTACCGAAGTTATCTACATAACCCAGGCACAGGTAGGCCACGGGCTCAACCTGGGCAGGGATGCCGAGTACAGAGCGAAGTGCGTCCGGCGACAGGATGCTGACCCAGCCGACTCCCACACCCTCAGCGCGCGCGGCGAGCCATAGATTTTGTATCGCGCAGACAGTGGAGTAGATCGCCGTCTGGGGCATGGTCTGCCGTCCGAGGCCGTGGCCCTGTTGGCTCTCCGCGTCGCACAGGATGCAGAGATTCTGTGGCGCCTCCAGAATGCCTTCAAGTTTCAAATCGGCATATTGGTCGTGGCGCGCGCCTTGATAGTTCGCCAATGCTTGCTGGTTTGCCTGTTGGAATACCGCATGAATCCGCCGCCGAACCTCGAGTGAGCGAATGACAATGAAGCGCGACGGCTGCATCAGTCCGACGGAGGGCGCATCGTGGGCCGCTCGCAGCAATCGGGTCAGCAGTGCATCGGGCAGCGGTTCCGGTAGAAAACCGCGGCGCACGTCGCGGCGCGCGCGGATCACCCGGTAGATGGCGTTTCGCTCTGCTTCGTCAAAGGCCTGATCATTCATCCCTAGGCAAATTCTAGTCGCTGCGAAGGAATGTCACCATCTCGTGCTCGAAGAGAGCAGGATCGTTTTCATAAGGCCCTGTCGTTCCGGTGAACTGGAAACCGCATCGCTCATAGAAACCCACCGCGGCCGAGTTGTTGCTGGTGACCATCAGGTAAAGTTCGCTGGCTTCGCGGGTCGCCGCCCAAGATTTGATGGCATCCATAAGCATCGTTCCCAGGCCAGTTCTGCGATGCGTTGGAGCTACCCACATCGATGCAACCCACACCCTTGGCGGGTCATGTTCGTCGAAGTAACCCCCGATGATGCCGCAGGGCTCATCGTTCTCCATGCCGAGATAGCAAATGCCGCCCGGGCCATTCCACGTATCGACCCGCTTGGCCCAATCGGCTTCAGAGAGTACCGACTCCTTCGCATACGTGCTTCCGAAAGCAGTGGGAGTGTCCTGAAGGGCTCGCAGCCGGACGGTTCTGTATTGTTCAACCAGTTGCAGCGAGAGCGGTTCGAGCGTTGGCATCGAAATATTCTACCGGTCAAGCCCACGCCCTGATTGCCGGTCACTCGCCGTTTGCTTGCTGCACAAACTTTATTTCAGCAGCGGTCATCAGGTGTTGAAAGGTGTCGGGTGGCAGGACCTTCCCTTTATACTTCGCCACAATCGCGGGCAGATTCTTCTTCAGTTCGGCCAGCTTCACGGGATCGGGCGGAGGAGGAGGCGTAACGCGCGTGGCGACGCGCGGCCCCATCTCCAGGAACTGACGTTCCAGACCTGCAGGCGAGACGATGCAGAAAAGCCGCGCCGGCACCCTGCTGAGATTCAGAAAACAGTGCGGCGCCCAGCCTGGAATGTTGACCGCGGATCCCGCTGTCGCCGCGGTGCGCTCACCCTGGCAAAAGACAGTCACCTCTCCCTCCACCACGTAGAAGGTTTCCTCGCACTCGTGGGCATGTGGAATCGGCCCACCGCCGGGCGGGATGTGCATATCAATGAAGGAGAGCTTCTCATCGGTGTCAAGCCCTCCAAGAACGATGGAATAGGTATCGGCGCCGATGCAGACATTCGTGCGATCGGCGGGCAGGGAAACTGCCAGCTTTCGCGTTGTCGTGGGGGTTGATTCTGCCACTGAGTTCCTCGCTTTCGAAATCTTCAGGCTACTCGCGCTGTTTCGGAGTTTTTCCACTCGCGTGCTGTTTCGTTGGCGAAGTCTGCATACTTCCTGGGACTATGCCCCAGCAGCTTGGTCAACGTCGCCAGATCGCTCTCTTCGGCGGTAAAGCCGCGTTCGATGTAACCCTGAAACATCATGCGAATGTCGAAGGCGGACCAGGCCGGCGCTCTTTCCCGCATCTGCTTCTCGAAGGCGTCCATGTCATGGCCGGCATACTTGATCTCTTTGCCCAGCGCTTTACTCCAGATCGTGGCAGCCGCGGCCCCGCTGATGACATCCGGGCCATTCAGATTGTAAGTCTTGCCGTTATGTCCCTCGGTCGTCAGCGCAATCGCGGAGGCCTCCGCGATGTCACGTACATCCACCGGCGAAACCCCCACTGGGCCGAGCGGCATGGGGTAGATTCCCGCTTTCATCAACGGATCTTTGACGCTCAGATCATTCTGGTTGAAATAGTTTGGTCGAATGATCGTGAATGGAAGGTTAAATTCGTGGATCGCGCTCTCCAGGGCGGCCTTCGATGCGAAGTGGGGCACATCTTTAAAATGTTCGGCCCGGAAGACCGAGTGGTAGATCACCTGTTTCAGCATCATTTTTTTCGCCAGATCGTAGACGATCAGGCCCTGGGTGAGTTCATCCGGCGTCACCGCGTTGAGAAGGTATAGCTTGTCGACTCCGCCGAGGGCTTTTTCCACCGAAGCTGGATCCAGCAAATCTCCGGTGATCGCTCGGGCTCCCTCCGGGACGTGGGCATCCTGTTTGCGCACGAATACATCCACCTGTACGTTTCGCTTCAACAGCTCTTTCACTACCTCTGAACCGACATTACCTGCACCGCCAATTGCCAGAACCTTCATGGGGGATCCTTTCTGTTCCTGCCTCTATGAGATGCTTGACACTGAGATCGTCGATAAAGTCATTCAGGCAAAACACCGTTGCGCGTGTGCAACACCCAGATAAGAACGTATGAAAACACAACTTGATTTGAACGACATTCGGACGTTTGTGGCAGTGACCCAGGCCGGGACGCTCAGCGGGGCAGCAAGGGAACTGGGAGTGCCGGCCTCGACGGTAAGCCGGGCGATCACTCGCCTGGAATCGGCCCTGGGCCTGCTTCTCGTCCAGCGCAGCCCCAGAGGTTTTCTGCTCACCGACGCCGGTAAGGAGTATCTCTTTTCCTGCAAGCGCGCTTTGCGCGCGTTGCGCGATGGCGGCGACCAGATAGAGAAGCACCGCGGTAATCCTGGGGGCCTGATTCGCGTCTCCTGCCCGATTACGATGGCTCGTGACCTACTCGCGCCCATTTTGAAGGATTTTATCGATCTCTACCCTCACCTGAGGGTTGAGATTGAACCCTATTCCTCGGCATGGAATCAGGAGCCGCGCGAAGAGATTGACGTGTTCTTCAAAGTGAGGACGCCAAAGGATTCTTCCTGGCGAGTCCGCAACTATCCGGGCACGCGACGGGGTCTTTTCGCGAGCCGCTCTTATCTTGCTCACGCCGGCACACCAACCGAGCCCTCGCAACTGTCTGCCCATCGTTGTATTGGCTCCGGTGTGTGGAAGCTGACGAAGGGCGCCAGGGTGGTGATCCCGGAGGTGTCGTTTCAAGTAGTAGGAAGCGATCCCGGTGTGCATCTCGAACTCGCTACGAACGGAGTTGGTATTGCGATTCTGCCTTTGTGGATGGCACTGCGGCCGGCGCTGCAACCGGTACTCTCGCCTGTCCTTCCCTTGTGGCGCCCGGACCCAATCACGCTCTGTGCTCTGTACACGGGAACCGCCAGGTTTACCCCCAAAGTGAAAGTCTTCCTGGACTTCATCGAAGGCTATATCGGCACCGCACGGGATCCCCGGCTCAGCACCAACAAACCGAAGGATCTGTTTACTGAACGGCATTAGAAAACCGCGCAGTATCAGCCAACAGAGGGCTTGAATTGGCCACCAATTCATCCTTCGCCACAAAGCTCGGGGCGACCGAGAGTGCGTGAAAACAGACGACAAAACAAGTCCCGTTAGGGACGGCTGACCGTAGCCCAGGACGCAGTCCTGGGAAAATTTTTCGAGACACGACAAGTCCCGAAGGGACGACTGAAGATTGTCCAGGGGCAAGCAGTGGCGTATTTTCAGCCGTCCCTGCGGGACTTTTCCAGTACGGGCTTTACCCAGGCCTTTTCCAGCCGTTCATCTTTCAACAAATCTTGGGGTGCCCCATTCAGGCCCTCTGTTGGCTTGAGCGGGCGAAGGACCGTACTGGTAAGATGTCTCTCTCACACTCATCCTAGGGGCAACGCATGCCGGAGTTGATTGCAAAGGAGGCACGGACTCATCCAACGAAACATCTCGCCGTCAACCTTCCCCAAAAAATCGCGCTGGGCGCGGTGCTCGGTATCGCGACCGGCATTGTCTTCGGGGAGCGGGCGACCCTGGTACAGCCGATTGGCGACGCCTATGGGGCGATGCTACAGATAGCGGTCTTTCCCTACCTTCTCTCGTCTCTCATTCATAGCCTGGGCAGATTGAACCCGGCGATGTCGGGACGGCTGTTGCGCGCCAGCTGGGCTCCATTCGTCACCCTCTGGATCCTGACCTTTGCTGCCATCTGGGTATTCGCGTACGCCATCCCTTCGGCGCCTCCCCCCTTTTCGTTGACCGCTTCTGCAGCAGGCGGCCAATCGAACCTGCTGCAGCTGCTGATTCCCTCAAACCCCTTTGCCGCCTTGCGGCAGAATTATGTACCCGCGGTGGTGATCTTTGCGGTCATCTATGGGGTCGCACTCCAGGGCGTGGCCAAGAACCAGGCGCTGCTCGACATCCTTGAAGCCATCAAGATAGCGAGCGTCAAGATATGGGGCTGGGTAGTCAAGCTTGCGCCCATCGGGGTATTTGCCCTGCTTGCCGCCACAGCAGGCACGGTGCGCCTGGACCAATTAGCCGGTCTCGCATTCTATGTCTTTACCTACCTCGCCGGCGCCGCCATGCTCGGCCTCGTCGTTGTACCCGCAATGCTATCGGCCTTGGCCAGACAGAGCTATCGAGACATACTGCGCCAGATCCGTCCGGCAATGATCCTTGCCGTGGCCACAACTTTGACGGTGGTAGCACTCCCTTTCGTTCAACACGCGGCCGAGAATATTCTCGACGAAGTGGGCTGTGTTGATTCAGAAGAACGCGCCAACGTGCTGCAAACCAGTTTGTCATTGAGCTATGTTTTTGCCCAACTCGGTAACTACTTTGTTTATCTACTTATCCTTTACGCGAGTTATGTTGCCTCTGCACCCTTGAAACTGGTTGAGAAGGCAACTCTCCCCTTGATGACACTCCTGTCGTGCTTCGGTTCACCAAGCGCCACTTATGATTCCGTAGCATTTCTCAGCAAGTGGTTGCATCTTCCCCCTTCGGTCTTCGATCTGTATGTCGAGACCTCGGCCATCACGCGTTTCGCCCAGGTTCTCGTTTCTGTGGCGGGGTTCTACTTCATCACCCTCGTGGTCCCGCTGGTCTATTTCAAGCGAGTGCGGATTCGCCCAGTTCGCCTGGCCGTTGGGCTTGGTGGTGCTGCGCTGCTGTGTGCCGGCATCGCTTTCGGCGGCGTGGCTCTACGCCCGAAGCTTTTCCCGGAGGCGGCCAGTCCTTACGCCGCGCTGAAACTGGACCCGCTCCTCACCAGGGAAGTGAAACAAAATGCTGAGAGCCCTGCAGGAAATTCCGCAGCCGACACGGCGGCTCCCTCGATCGCCGGCATCCGCCAAAGGGGCGTGCTGCGCGTCGGTGTTAACCCACACGTCATTCCCTTCAGCTATAAGAACGCAGACGGAGAACTGGTTGGGTTCGACATCTCCTACGCTTACCGGCTGGCTCACGATCTGGGTGTAGCCGTTGAGTTCGTTCCCTTCGTTGCGCCCACGCTAGCCCACGATCTTTCCGGTCATCGTTTCGACATAGCGATGTCGGGAATCTATGAGAACGACCAACGATTGCAATCTCTCACCATGTCGCCGGCCTACTATGAAAGCCCGGTAGCCCTCGTCGTTCCCTCGGGCAACGCCGCAAAGTTTCTTGATGGCAACGCTACCGCTTCGCGCAACGGGTTGAAGCTTGCGGTATATGACGATCCTGTCCTGGTGGCGCTCAGCCGGAACTTGTTTCCCAAGGCACAACTGGTAGTCACTCCAAACTATGATTCGTTGCCAGGCATGCAAGTGGATGGGGCTGTGTGGACGCTGGAGCAGGGCACAGCCTGGGCGGCGGAGCACTCCGGTTTCACCGCGGTCGCGCCGGATAACCTCTCCGGCCCGATCCCGGCCGCTTATGCCATGGCGCCGGACGCCGCTGAGCTGGGCACGTACATCGATCGGTGGCTGCAACTGCGAAATGCTGACGGGTTTCGCGCCGAGCAGATCGCGTACTGGATGCAGTTGAATCATCGCCGTGCCCGGGAACCGCGGTGGAATCTTATGGACGTCCTCCTCCACCGCTAAAAACGGACCCGCTTATTTCCGCCCTATCACCTCCAGGGAAGCGGGGCGCGCCGTGGCGTTCTGTGCCGGATCGTAGTACTCATAGACCCTGGACTGGAAGGTGTGGGCCCGGATCGGATACTTGGCGCGCAGGCGCACCGAAAGCGTAACCACTTGTCGCGGCGAAAGCCCATCGAAGTACAGGATGGCCTGTGTCGCAGTGAGGCTGAACTTCTCCAGCTTTCCCAGCGATCTTCCAGTGGATTTGTCCTTGAACGCCTCCAGGTCTTCGCTGAGCAGGTCGAATCCTGGCGGGATGCCAAGATCGACCATGATCATGTTAGCGGTCTTATTGAGATTATTTCTGATTGTCACCTTCTCTGTAGCAATATCATTTTGCGCCAGCCGGGTGCGGTCGTAGGTTACGTTGATCGACAGAGGTTCTGCGACCGGCTTTTCCTCCCAGGGAGTAAAGTAGCGGCCGACGACCTGATACGCCAGGCCACCTGTGCCTTCGAACTTGAGTTGTACAGAGTTCGCTTGCTGCGTAGCGATGCCCTTGAAAACGAACTGATGGAGCAGATCGTTATTTTCAGGGGACAGCCTGAGCGTTTCGACGGGCTGGCGATTCAGCATGACCACAACCGAGCCGTGGACATCCGACGCGCTGTATTGGGAGGCAAGCAAGAGCGCGCGCAGAGCCATAATGGTCGCCTGGGTCGTACCCCAGGTGCCGGAGGCATCCTTCCTGGACGTGATGAAGTTGAGGGACTTGCGAACGATCTCGTTCGCCTCTCCCCACTTCAGCAGCGCCTGGGCGGCTAAGCCAGTGGTCTCGATCGCTGCGCTTTGCCCGGTGGAGTATACACTCGTCTCCTCCACCGTCCAGAACACCTGGTCGTCCTTCTGTGTGCGGGCGTCGACGAGGGCGCGCATGGCGCGCCGGGTAAAGTCACGGTCCTTTCCGTAGTTCTGCGCAAAGTTAGCCACGATGGCGAGCGTGTAGTTGTCCAGCTTCCCACCGGAATGCGATTCAATGTAAGCCTTCGCCTTCTCAACGGCCGGGCCTTTGTAGCCGGTATTGGCAAGCGACCAGGCAATATAGGCAGTGATGCGGAGAACGTCGGAATTGTAGCGATTCGTCGCCCCCTCGTTGATGAAGTTCGTGTCCGGCTTCCAGCTACCGTCGGCCTGCTGCTGGCCGGCGAGCCATTCGCCCGTGCGCTCGATCAGCCTCGGGTCGACATCCGAAACCTTCGCCATGTCGTTGAACTCCATCAAGCCGTAAGCCGTAAGAATCTTGTTAGCGGGCGCCCGGCCGAACCACGAGAAGCCGCCGCCGGGCACCTCGAACGTCAGCAGCCGCTGGTAGCCGTTGGCAATGTATCCTTCCGCCTTGGCGTGGACCTCGGGCGTAAGTTTCTTGGTCCGCTTCATGTAGTCGAGCGCAAGCACATTGGGGTAGGTGCTTGAAGAGGTCTGCTCGAAGCAGCCGCCGGGCATGCTCAGGATGCTGTCCATGCCCTCGATCACCTGGCTGAGCGGTCCGGGATAGAGGCGGACCAACAGCGTGGTGGCATCAGGGATCGCGTTTGCCGGAAAACGCAGATCGTGTTGAGCGCTGGTTTCGAGGCGGCCGTTGAAGACCAGGTCCTGCTCGCGGCCATTGGGGACCACCTCAATTTCACGCACCACAACATCGTTGCGCGTCTCGCCGCCAACGCCATCCATACGTGCGGTCAGGGTAAGTTTGAATTTGCCGATGTGGTTCGCCTGAAGAGTGAATTGCGAAGAACCCACGCGGTTTGCATCGACGTCAACCGTTTTTTCGGGGTGGTCGTCATCCAGCTCGTACCACTGCTCAGGCTGGAGTTTCAGGCACACCTTGCCGGATTTGCCGGAATAGTTATAAACGGCAACAGGAATAGATACGCGATCGCCTTGAGTCAGAGTGACCGGTAGATCCAGATCGACGAAGAAGTCCGTAAACACTTTCAAGCTCGAAGTAGCGGTCCCGAGCACGCCGGAACGCGTGGACGCAAGCATGGCCATGCGCCAGGTAGTGATGGAGTCCGCTACCGGTATGGCTATATCTGCGTTGCCGTTTGCGTCGGTAATGATCTCCGGATTGTTATAGAGGGCTTCGGGAAAGTAAGAACGGATATGCGGCGCCGCTGCCACGCCAGATTTGATGAATTGAGCAGAGCCGCGACTATTCAGAGCTTTCGCCGCGCCGGCGACGATGGCCAGAGGGGCAGGCGAGGCAACTTCCATTCCCCCGGGCGCCTTTCTCAGGAAGACTCCGTTGACGACGGCTTCAAGCCTGTCCGCTGCCATGGGAGGGGTCTGCTCAGTGACCATCACCGTCTGAGTTACGCTTCCAATGGCAAGCATCGCGGAGATGGTCGCGCGGTCACGCGGTTGTAAGGCGAAGCGACGGGAGAGAAGCACGAAGCCGGGAGAAGTGATCTCGGCCTCATAGAGTCCAGCGGGAAGAGCAGCCAGGCTGAACCCGCCGGCGGCGTCAGCGTGAGCGGTGCGGGCTTCATTGTTAGAAAGCAAGCGAAGCGAAACAGTAGCCCCCGCGATGTTAGCCCCGGCTTGGTCGATGACCGTTCCGGTAACCTCGGCGAGGCCGTTGACCGGGCCTCGGTCATGTTCCATCTTGAGGTTGAGTGAACCGTCGTGGCCAGGGCGAACTCCTGGGGTGCTGACAACGTTGTCACCTCGGTCTTCAAGATAGATCGTAAGGTCGTCCGCGCTGTCGAATTCTCGATCCGGGCCCGCGCTGCGGACCAGATAGAAACGCTCATTGCCGCGACTCCAGTAAGCCTGCTCGAAGCGCAACGGCGTGTTCCAGGCGTCGCGCAATGTCCGGTCCTGGGCGGAGCTTAGTCTTTCCAGGGTCCTGCGGTTTAATCGAGTGGCCATCCGCTCCACCTGCTGAATGAAGACCGCGCGGTAGCGCTTCGCGTACTCCTCGTAATGACCTTGGGGCAGGCTGCGGCCGAACTCGGTTTCGAGCGTTGCCGGGTTGCTCATCGCGGTTGCGGAGAAGAGAGCGCGCGCGTGCAGATTCTGCCGCTGCTCCTCCTCATGGCTGGTTTCACCGGGATCCTCCAAAACATCGGGCATCGAAATGGAGTGGATCTCATAGCGCGGCTTCATCACCTCCTGCTCCAGGTAGAAGAACACCTTGGCAAAGCCCGGCTGCTTCTCGGCCAGCGCGAAGACGGCCTCGTCGACAACCTGCAACCCGAGCGCTGCGCTGACGCCCTCGCCTTGTGAATTAGTAAGGTGAAAATGGATCCGCGCGTCAGACCCGGGCTTGTAGCACGCCGGCATCGGCAGTCGTCTCAATCTTCAATCCGTCGGCAGGCTGGATAAACAGAAGACGATGGTCCGCGACCGGTTGGGCGTCCCGGCCAAAGAGGTAGGCATCGATGTCGAGTGTGCCCGCCATGCCGGGCGTCGCGTTCAGCGTGAGTTCCGCCTGACCGTTCTGGAGATCGACATCGCGGGTGAGAATCGTCTGGCCGTTCCTCACGATATCGATGTACGCAGAGCCGCGACTCCGCGTGGACAGTAACTTCAATTGAATCGGCTCCCCGGCCTTGACGACACCACGGTCCGTACGCAACAGAATCTGATCAGCGCCTGAACGGGTTTCCAGAGGGACGCTGTTGGACATCCGGTTACCGCGATGATCGTTCGCGTCGATCTGCAGTGAATCCAGCCCGTCTCCGGGATTAAGGTGGACCAGGGCGACGCCGCTACTGTCGGTCGTGGTTCGTTGCTCGCGGCCCCCGGGGAGGTGAACGATGAGGGAAGTTTTCGCCGGGGTTCCGTCCGGATAGGAACTGAGCAGGAAAATCTGGTTATCCAGATGCGGTATCAGGGTTGCACCTTCTGGAATAGCGGTTACGAGCAGCGGTTCCTGGCTAATCGTGACCGGTTCGCCGCGGGTTTCGCTGTGCGCGGCTGCGTCCTTTACCGTTGCCTCGATGAGTGCGCGTGCCATGCCCTGGCTCAGCGGCCGCCCGGCAAAGTAGCCGGCTAACTTCAGGTCGAACTTGTAAGTCCCTTCGCTGTCGGTCCTGCCTTCGGCGGAAGCTGCGTCGAAGACAGCCACGTCCATGCTGGATGCCTTCATCGTGACCTGGGCATGATCGACCGGTTTGCCAAAAAAGTAGTTGGCGCGCACCGTCCCGGTGACGTGGTCGCCGGGGCGATAGTCGCGTCTGGGTTTACCGTCCTTCTCGGTGAACTCGACGGCGACCTTGAACTTCGGTAGCACATAGCGTTCGACGTTGAGCGTGAGCTCTGTAGTATCGGATGGTGCGGAGCTATCGCCCATCAGCGCGCGCAGATGATAGGCGCCGAGGTTGACTTCATCGGCAAGCAGAAACTCGGCTGAGGCTATGCCGAAGCTATCCGTCGCTGTTACCTTCTTGAACACCTTATTGCCGCGCGAGTCTTCCAGTTCGAAGGTCAGCTTGTCGGAGTCGGCCTTGTAGTCGGCGCGGTTGAGAGCCAGCGCGCGGGCATGGATGGTCTGGCCGGGCTGATAAATCGGCTTCTCCGTGGTCAAGAGAATGGAAGCTTTCCTCTTGAGATCAACAGGTTGGGTGTATTCCGCCGAGCCGATGGGCGTGTCAGCGGTGAAGCGTAGTTGGTAGCTACCCGTCAGGCCGGCAGGGAAGCGAAACTGAGCGTCGGCGGTGCCGCGCTTATTGATTTTGCCGGAGAAAAGTGGTCGCGCACTCTTATTGGGTAAGAGCAATTCAATCCGGATCGTTCCTGGCTCGGCGACGTCGTTATGGTTGGCGTCGGAGACGATCACCCGAAGAGCGGCGTGGCTCCCTGCGAGATACTCAGTCTGACCGAGAATGTGCACCACCGGCCGGCGGAGAATCTGTGAGATGGGCTCGATGCCTTCGATCGCCCCGGCCTGGTTGTCGGCATATTCGAAACGGTAGCGCAGCCGCTGCCACACCATATCTTCGAACGGAATAGGCTTCTCCGGCCTGATCACCTGCTGCCAGGAGCTATCACCCGTGCCGATGTCCGCAGTATGTTCGACCCGGCCAAGGACATGATCTTCAGGATCAATGATTTCCGCGACCAACCGGCCGCTCCCTGAACGGGTGGAGTGATACGGGATGGTAACCGAGAGATTGCCATGCGCGTACGTTGCGGCAAGCTGCTCAGTGCGTCCGGGAGAAACCGCGAGGAACGCGCCACAAACCAGCAGGAGCACCAGAGAGCCGGTCAGCAGAAAGGAAAGCGAACGACGGAAATGGGTCATGCACATTCTCCCGGCAAGCCGCCCTACGGAGGGAATGCGGCTCGTCTGTGCGGAGAACGTGCAGTCTCAAAGAACTTGCAGGAAAAAATAGAAAATATTCAAGGCGCCAAGGCTTATTATCGGGCCGAATGTTCGGGCTTCCGGAAAGTCCGGAGGTTCTGGACGGGTGCCCCATGTTCGCCCAAGCGTACATGGGCCGAAAATGGATTTTTTCGAATGCTTTTATTCTGATGGGCCGATTACCCCTCTTGGCCGTGCTTTATTCCCTGAAAACAGAAGCTCTGGAAGGGGGCTCCGCCCCATCTTTTTCGGCCCATGTACGCTCAGGCGAGGGGCACCCGTCCAGGGACGAGGGCTTCGTTCTTGCGCGAACCTCGATTGCCGTCTATTCTTTGCGCTGCCACGACCGGCCATCGATACTCGTCCAGTGTTCGCCGGTGTCAGTCGTGATCTCAAATCGCTGGCGGACCGCGATCTTTTTCTGGACCAAAGGCGCACTCAGGACCGGTTTCCCCACCCCTTGCACCTCAACGCTCTGGGCCAGAGAGCCCACGGCGAGGGTCAGATTTGTCTGAGTCTCCTTGGTGGGGGTTAATGTGAGCCCAGAGATCTGTTGGGGCGTGAACCCGGGGGCTTCGGCTTGAAGAGTGTAGTTGCCCGGATCGAGCTGGCCGATCGTGTAATGGCCTGCTGCATCTGTCTTTGTTCTGTGAACAGCTTGCGTCACGGAATTAATAACAACCACGGAGACATTCGGAATAGACGCGCCCGCGGGGTCGATGACTGCACCGCTGAGTGCGGCTTTCGGCCCTTCCACAGAATCACGCGCTGCTGCGCCGGCGAGCAGGCTTGCCGGCGCCGCCACTGCGGGACCGAGCGTGTTCGTTGGGTACGAGGCCGGGACCAACTCGACCTTCACCGCACGGCCCGGCCACGGTTGCGTGATGGCATTCCAGTGCTCTCCGCCATCGTTGCTGGCAAAGAGGGTGTTATGGGCATCAATCGCGACCACCTGCCGCGCATTCGTAACCGTAGACAGCGCGGGAAGGCCACTGGGCAAGCCATGCAGGATCCGCACTTCGCTCGGCGCGAGGCCGTTGACTATGGGGCTTTCTGTTTGGAAGGCCTGGTTCGCAGCAGCAACCGAGACCGTGGAAGACTGCGCAGTGGATGGTTCACCCGAAACCGCAACAGCCCCATCGCCGCCGGGGACAGCGCTCAACCGATCCGCGGCCTGCGATTGCGGGGTACGTCCAGAGGCTCGATTAGCCGTATGCGCGGCTCCTCCTGGTTTCTCCAGGTTCAGAGCCATCGATGGCGGTAACTGCCTCAGAGGGGCCGGAGGAGTGGCCACCGCGGCCGGCATCGGGTTCCCATGCTTTTCTGGAACGAACCCGCTCCGGATATAAATGCCGGCGAGGATCAGTGCCGCAAGAGCGGCGCCCGCAGGCAACATCATCCAGCCAGACAGCCACGGCTGCCGGGCGGCTTCCGGCGGCGCCTCCGGAAATTCTTCGATCGCTGGCAACGACAGAGCGACAATGCTGCGGCAATGCGGGCAAATTGCCAGATGGGCGAGCGTCTCCTCCTGCTCGTGCGCCGGCAGAGCGTGTTCGATGAACGCGCTGAGCTGATCGGCGTCTGGATGCTGCCCGGATTGGAGTAGGTCGCTCATATTTTGTCGGATGCTGCGATCCGTACCGAAGCCGTCTTATCCGAGAACGGCGGGGTTTGCGAAGTTTGCAGTAATGCCCGCAGATTTAATTCAATATCACGCGGGTCAGCCCCCAGAGCCTCTTCAGCGGCTCGTTTGCTAAGACCTCCGGATTGAAGATGGCGCAGCAGTTGTTTGCGCAGATCGCCGGCCAGTCGCTTAAGCCGGCGGCTGACGGTCGCCTCATGCACCCGGATCACACGCGAGATTTCAAGCAGGCTCAGACGATCGAGAAAGTACGCGGAGAGCACGAAGCGATCCTCCGCAGGGAGTTCCCGCAGGCTGCGGCTGACTGCATCCTTCAGGCGGAGAAGCTCGGTAGATGCTGGTGAACCAGAAGACTCGGCTGCGGGAGGATCAACGTTGTCGAGTGGAGCTTCACGCCGTGTGCGCCGATGATAGTCGACATAGCGCTGGGCAAGCGTGGTGCGCAGCCAGCCGAGAAGCGAACCGCGGCCCGAGTAGGAAGCCAACGGAGAACGGCGCTGCCCATCCAGTTCCCGCAGTCCGTACAGTTCAGCGTAAAGCGAATCGGCGAGTTCATGCCCAACGGTGGCGGATCCGGTGATGGCAATCGCGGCCTGCGTTAACGACGAGCGATAGGTGTCGAGAAATCGTTGCCAGGCGGCATCGCGACCCAGCACACAAGAATGAGCCAGGGCAAGCTCGGCAAGGTGGAGCGAGCGGAAGAAAGTGGCTCTTTGCGCAGCGTCAGGACGGTTGCCCGCGGCCAGGCCATAATTGGCCTTTTGTCCGGCAGAAGTTAATACGCTGCCGAACTCCTCGCAGGTGAGCCCACACGTCGCCCCCTCGGCAGCAAGCCAGAGTTCTTGCGCCAGATTTGGCTCGAGCGCGGAAATAGCTGTGGATGGCTCCGCTGCCTGGATGGGCAGCAACAGATCGCCGGGCTGTGACGAGGCGGTATCCACGCTCATTGAAGATACTGCATTACCAAGTCCATCGGCTTCTTCATAAAGGCCGCCAGGAATTCTACAATGGCCCATGCGTCTGGTCTGGTGAATCCTCGAGGGTGACAATTCCTGATGACATTCTTTGAAAGCCTGCTTCTGCTCATGCTGGCCGCCATCGTTTTATTGCAGGTCGCACGGCGCTTGTCGCTCCCGTACCCTGCAATGCTTGCCGGAGCGGGTGTCATCGTCGCGCTCATTCCTGGTACACCGAACATCCCTATTCAGCCATCCACTTATCTGGCCCTTTTCATCGCCCCCGCGCTCGTCGATGCTGCCTTTGACTTCCCGCCAGGGGCAACGCGCCGTTTTCTGGCTCCATTGATCGCGTTCGCCGTCTTCGCCGTGATCCTTACCACCGGGGTCGTAGCGTGGATTGGATCTTCCATACTCGGATTACCCCTGGCTGCTGCCGTCGTTCTGGGCGCGATCGTGGCGCCCCCAGATGCCGCAGCCGCCACCGCCGTATTGAGGAACTTCTCTATCCCTCGGAATATGGATGCCGTCCTCAAAGGCGAAAGCCTCTTCAATGACGCAACGGCGCTGCTGCTTTTCAGCGGTGCACTCACGTTCCTTTCCAGCGGAGGCTTTCGCCTGGGTGTCGGTCTCCGCCTCGGCTTGGCTGTTCCCGGCGGTGTCCTGCTGGGCTTTGTTTGCGCGTATGCAGTGCGGTACGTGAACCCGCTGGTGAAGGATACGCTGGGCGGCAATCTGCTCCAGTTCGTGCTGTCGTATCTTTTGTGGATCGCCGCCGATCATCTCCACCTTTCCGCCGTGTTATGCGTCATTACCTTTGCCATGACCCTCTCGCGCATCAACGACTCCGTCGCGTTCGATGCCCGCATGCGTGTGCAGTCGTTCGCGGTGTGGAGCTCCGTGGTTTTCACCCTGAACGTCTTTGCTTTTTTGCTCATGGGTATGCAAGCGAGATCCATCCTCGCCCGTCTGCAACCCGCGCATCTCCACGAAGCTCTGGGTTTCGCCGTGCTTGTCGTGGTGGCGGTAATCTGCACGCGCCTCGTCGTCGTCATCGGCTTCAATCGTTTCGAGGCCTGGTGGGCGTCCTCGAAAAACAAGCCGGCTCCCGTCAAACTGCGTGAAGCCTGTTTTGTCGGCTGGTGCGGCATGCGGGGGTTTGTGACCATAGCGACCGCGTTCGCGTTGCCGGACAATTTTCCCCAGCGCGACACGGTGGTGCTGACCGCGTTCTGCGTGGTCCTGGCCACCCTGGTCCTTCAGGGCCTTACCCTCGCGCCACTAGTAAAGCTGCTAAACCTCGATCACAGCGGTTATGCCGCGCTCGAACTGACGTTCGCCCGGGCAACCCTCGCTGAGGCGGCCCTTGTGAGCCTCGAAGGGCAAGACGGGCCGGAAGCCGAAAATCTGCGGTTTCGTCTCTCGCTCATACGTCGCACCTGCCGCCGCGAAACTGGTATCGAGTCCATGGAGCGCTATCGCCAGCTCGGGCTGAAAGCCATCGAAGCGGAGCGGGAACAATTGGAAACGCTTCGTGACAAAGACAGGATTGGCCCTGACGGCTACCTGGGCCTGCAGGAACATCTGGATTGGAGTGAGCTCACTTTGCTTCGCGACGTCGATCGCCAAATTGAGGAGATTTAGCCTTTGCGGGCGCGTCACCCAGCCTCTCCCGGCACAATCACCAATTTATTTGTCGACTCGTCTTCTTGCCGTGACGGAGCGCCGGTGACCCGCGACAGTACGCCTTCTAACAGAGGAGTCGCCAGGCTGAGCCTCTTTGCCCGGATCAAACAATCCCAGGCAAGCTCGAATTTCTTCCAGCCAGCCGCATAGAAAAAGTGCTTGGCCTGATGCTTCAATGTGCCGTGATGCAGTGAAGCCCGGGTGATTGCCGTCCACCGGTAGAACTCGCGATAGGCCCAGTCGTATCCCGCCTTCAGGGCCTCAGGCCTAAGCTGCGCCGGGCGGTAGACCACGTGTCTGGTGTCGTACAGACTCCAGTCGCGGGTCAGCATGCGCCCCTCGCGGACCATGTGCGCGTGCAGCCGGGTGCCGGGGTACGGCGTTTGGATATGAAACGTCGCTGTGGTGATGCCGTGTTCGATGGCCCAATCGACCGTGCGCCGGAACACATCTTCGCCGTCATCATCCATTCCAAAGACAAAACTGCCGTTGATCATAATGCCGAGTGAGTGCAGGCGGTCGGTCACGGCCTTGTAATCACGGCCCAGGTTTTGTCGTTTGTTGCTGCGTTTCAGGTTTTCCGGCGTGAGAGTCTCAAACCCCACAAAGAGGCTGCGCAGTCCTGCCTCCGCCGCACGCTCGATCAGGTCGCCGCGCAAAATGGAATCGACAGTCGCAGCACCCTGAAACAATCGACGCATTCCCTTCATGCCCGTAAAGAGCGCTTCCGCAAACTTGCGATCGCCCAACAGGTGATCGTCCAGGAAATAGAGATGACGTCCGGGTAGCCGCTCGATCTCCGACAGCGCATCCTCTACCCGCTGGGTGTAGAAACCGCGGCCTCCCTGAAAGAAAGCATCCTTGTAGCAGAAGTCGCAATGCTGCGGGCAGCCGCGTGTGACCACGATTGAGTTCGGCACCAGGTAGCGGGCGCGCTGGATAAGATCACGCCGGATGGGGGGAATACGCTCCAGCGAGCGGCCTGCTGTAGAAGTGTAAATTCGTTCCGGTTTGCGGGCCCGAAAATCCTGGATAAATTTCGCGAAAGTCTGCTCTCCAGGACCGAGAAAGATGGTGTCAGCGTGCACCGAGGCTTCCTCGGGAAGAGAGGTAACATGCAGACCGCCGAGGCAGACGTAGGCTCCCTGGCGGCGATAATGGTCTGCGATTGCGTACGCTCGATACGCGTTCGTTATGTAAACCTGGATCACTACCAGTTCGGGTGCGTCGCTAAGGTTGAGTCGCTCCACGTGTTCGTCCACAATCGCAGCCTGATCATCGGGAGATAAATATGCGGCCAATGTCGCGAGTCCCAGCGGGGGAAACAACGAATACTTAATGGGGCGCCAATAAGGATCACTCGCCTCGGTTAAAGAGGGAAGAATGAACTTGACCGAGAGCGGACGCGAGCCCGGCGCGATCATCGCGCGCCACCAGCAGATACAGCAGCCAAACTCATAGGGACACCGCCGAACCGGCGTTCGCGCTGACGAAATTCTGCCAATGCCGCGTCCAGATCGCTGGGCTCAAACTCCGGCCACATACGATCGGTAAACCAAAGCTCTGCGTACGCGCATTCCCACAGGAGGAAGTCAGAAAGGCGTTTCTCCCCGCCAGTGCGAATCAGCAGGTCAACCTCGTTGCCCTCCGCGGTCAGTTCCTGGGTGAGCAGGTCGCGCAGAACGAGAGCTCCGGGTAGCCCCTCATGGAGAAAACTGCGAGACACGCGAAGGGCTGCGGTGGTGATCTCGTCACGCGAAGAGTAGTCGATGGCAACGCGGAGCAGTAATTGCGTTCCACCGGCGGTCGCAGCGATTGCTTGATTGATTTCGCGCAGCAATAATTTCGGCACCCGGTCGCGCCGGCCGATGACTTCCAATCGCACACCGGCCTGTCGAAGTTTCGCTCGCTCCAGCCGCAGGAAAGCTCGCAGCAACCAGAAGATACTTTGCACTTCCGTTGCGGGGCGCCGCCAATTGTCAGACGAGAATGCGTAGACGGTCAGGCAACCGATGCCCACATTCGGCGCGTGTTCCACGATGCGCTTTACTGCAGCGACTCCGGCGCGATGTCCTGCAACTCGAGGCAAATTGCGCCGCGCCGCCCAGCGCCCGTTGCCGTCCATGATGATGGCCACGTGCAGTCCCGTAGGCTGCTTACTTTGCATTGTAAAGTTCTGGGGTACAGGAATGGACTTTGCACTGTAAAGCTACCTCACAAAAAAAAGTTTAGGCCCGGGTTGGTGCGAGTCCCCGTATCAAACCGGACGCGGGTTCGTCTTTGGTGACCTTGGCTGCATCGCGTACTACCTGCTCGAGAGTGGAAAGATATTCGAGGTAGCGTTTGCGGCCCGATACCGTAATGCGGCACATCGTCTGTGGCCGATTGCGATCGTGCCCCTTGACGATGTCAACCATGTCTTCTTTTTCCAGAACCTGCAAATGACGGCTCAAGTTGCCGTCGGTGAGCCCGCACAGTTGCTTGAGATCGCCGAACGTCAGCCCTTTGGGATTGGTGATCAGCGAGGTGAGCACGCTGAGGCGGGCGCGTTCGTGGATCACACGATCCAGCCCCTCATAGGCAAATCGTCCTTCGCTGGACCCGGCCTTAACTTTCATCACTAGCCTCGTGCGCGCTGAAGAGCAGGATCGCCGCGACCAGCAATTGTCCGGCTCCGTAAGGAATTCCCATGGCCCAGGGGGAGAGCGCCCGGTTGCCGCCGAGCGAGATACACACCAGGCCCGTCAGCAGGTACCACGCACCCGCCGCAAGCATAGGCCGCGGTAGAAACCGGCACGACGAAAATACTCCCAGGCTGAAGATGACCTGCCAGATTCCGGGGATCATCCAAAGGGCAGAGGGTACGTAGCGCACCAGCACAAGCGTCATCAGCAGTCCCGCCCCCACCGAGGGTAGGAACTGCTCAACGGCCATGTGCATCATCTCCTGTGACATGCCAGAATGCATACGGCGAGTCCGGGTATACATCTGTACTCCCGTCAGGGCCGCTGAAAGCCCTGCCGTGCCTATCCAGATGCTCAGATACGTCGGGAAATGGGCTGCTGGATCCGGCAGGAACATCGCCTGGAACGCTGCCGCCAGAATCGCGATCAGCCCTGTGGCAGCGAGCGTCGCTGGACCGTAGCCGCGAAACTCCGTGCTGCGCGCCATCTGTCTGCGTATGCTGCTGATGTCGCCCAGGGCTCGATTCAGGTCATTCATTCGGACTCACTTTACAATGCAAAGTAAGCCGAGCGAGAGAACTTTGTCAAGATAACCAAGAAATCGAGTCCCGGAGGGACGGCTGAACTTAGCCCAGGACGCAGTCCTGGGTAGAAATTCAGGCAAGAGAAGTCCCGTAGGGACGACTGAAAACTCCCGAGTCAAGGATGCGTTCATAGACCAGGCACCCACACCGAAAGTCACGGGCAGGCCAACCCACCTGCCCGTGGCCGGTTTCCCCTAAAACGCGAAGCGCATCGCAAACTGCAGTTGTCGCGACGATCCCGCATCACCCACCGCCGTGCGTGTGGCGGAGATCTGTCCGAAGGTGCTGGTCGCGGCTCCCGTCGCAGCCAGCGTAGGGTTGGCGAAATTAGCGTGATTCAGCAAGTCGAAGGCATCGATACGCAGGATCACGGAGGTTCGCTCCGTAACCCGCGTAGTCTTCTCCAGCGACACGTCAGAATCTGCAAATCCAGGCCCGGTAAGCGCGTTGCGCTGCAGGTTGCCAAAGCCCGTAGGTTGCGCATAGAACGAACAGCCCGCAACCCGAGTAGTGCACGCCGTGCCTCGGATAAACGAAACGTTGCCATTCGCGAGGGTGGCGCCGCGCCCGGTGGAATACTGACCCACCAGCGTCGGTCGAATCGTGCCCGGATTAGACGTCACGCCGTTATACGTGGAAGTGGTGACCACATTCATCGGGTTGCCGCTCTGCAGTTGCGTAATGTTTGCCAGTAGCCAGCCCTCGACCAACCGGTTGCCATGGAACGGAAGATTCCAGGTACCGGAGAAGACGAAGTGATTGCGCGCATCAAAATCCGACAGGCCGTAGTCTCCCTTGGGGTTGAAGCTATTCTGCAAGGTATATGAGCCCTGGGAACCAAGCGAGTTCAGGTCCATCGACTTCGACCAGGCATAGGTTGAATTGATCTGAACCCCATGCCCGAGCGTCTTCCGCATGGTGAACCACAGCGCGTTGTAGTTGGAAAGCGAATCGGAATCGATGTAGGCAATATTGCCCAGACCCGAACCCGGACGAATCGGGCTGGTCGCGGACAGGAAAGCGTAGGGCCTGATCGCCTTGCCATTCGGATAGATGAACTGGTTAAGGTTGCGTTGGATCCGCAGATGCTTGCCCTGCGAGCCGATGTATCCAATCTCCATCACCAGGCCCTGGCTCAATTGTTGCTGCAGATTCAGGTTGTAGCTTTCCGTATAGGCATTGCTCAACCTGGGGTTGGTCGCGCTGGGAGCCAGAGAGGCCAGCGCCGCATTGGAGTAGAGATTACCCACGGGCAGCGAGCCGCTCTCACTCACCGGGTTGGCATTGGGCGGATTGCCGGCCAGGCCAGTCACGACGCCACTTACCGGTTCGTCGGCCATGATGCCGTAGCCGCCGCGCAGTACCGTATTGTTGTCACCCCGCAGGTCATAGATAAAACCAACACGCGGCTCGTAGTTGTAGTTCTGGTTGTATGCCTGGCTCACATGCACCAGGCTACTGGTGTTCGGGTCAAAGTTCACCAGCCGGCCGCCTCCTTCCGTCGGCGTACCGTTCCACTCGTAACGGAACCCTACTTCCAGTTGAAAGCGCGCTGTTACTTTGTAGTTGTCGGAGACAAAGGCGCCGGCCGCATTCTCAAAGATGCGGCTGTTAACCTGCGTGGGTGTCACCGCAAAGGTACTGGCTGTCCCGTTAATAAAGTTGGCCGTGGAGCTGAAAGCAATGGTGCCCGGCGTTTGCGCGTAAGAGTCTCCGATGAACCGCCGAAATTCGCCGCCCAATTTGATCGTGTGCCTTCCCCGGTTCCACGAAAGCGTGTCAGAGAAAACGCCCGCGGTATCGAAACGGCCTTGGGGAAATCCGGACGGGCCCCCAAAGTTCAACCCGATATCCTGCACTGTGATCTGCGGCAGCGCGTTGTTGTAAGTAACACCGTTCTGGATCCCATAGTTCAACGGGTTTTCCGCCGTGTTCGGAACAAACGAAATGGCAATGCGGTTGAAGCCCAGGCGCCCCTCGTTCACGATGTTGGGCGAGAAGATGTGCACCTCGTTCAACGTGCCGATCTGCCGATGCGCCGTACGGTGGTCCCCAAAGCCTGGAATGGTATTCCCCTGCAGATTGGGTTCGGTGCGAGCATCCTGCTGCCAGGCATAGTAAAAGTGAAGATTGTCTTTTGCGGTAAGCGTGTGAAACAAGTCTCCGGAAAATTGGTCTGTCTTCACCGGTCCAGGTGAGGAGCCCTGGAAAACCGTGCCAGTTGCGTTATTGCCGCTAGGGATCAGGTTGATCAGTTGGGCATACGCGGGGCCTGCCGGACTGTTGGCGAATGCCGCGCGCTGAGCCGGGCTCGGTACATTGCCATTGAAGAGCAAAGCCTGGTGTTGCCGCAGACCTTCATAGCTCAAGAAGAAAAAGGTGTGGTCTTTCCAGATGGGTCCCGAGAAAGCGCCCCCAGGGTTATTCCGGATGAAAGAGTTCTGCCGCGCAGGTTTGCGGTTGAAGTAGTTGCGAGCATCGAAATAGTTGTTGCGGAGGTAGTCAAATGCCTCGCCATGGAAACTGTTGGTCCCCGAGCGGGTGGCCACGTTCACGATCGAACCCGAAGAGCGGCCGTATTCCGCGGAATAGGTCGAGTTCGAAATCTTGAACTCCGCCGTGGTATTGATCGACGGCTGAAACGTGATCTGGTTCTGCGAAAGATCGTTCAGGTTGACTCCGTTGATCATGAAGTTGACAGAGTCTTCCCGCTGCCCGGCGGTATCGAACGAATTCGCGCCCAGGCCCCGGCTGGCGCTGGTCAGGCTGCCGACAACGGGGGGCACGACAGTGCCCGGAGTCAGGTTTGTCAGGTCGAGAAAGTGCCGGCCATTGAGCGGAATCCGCTGCACCGTCGTTTGGTCGATCACCTGGCCGACGGTCATGGTCGCCGCGTCAAGGATCGACGCAGCCGAATCGACCTGTACCACTTCGCCCGTCGAAGCAATCCCCAGCTTTACGTCGACGGTTACACTTTGATCCACCTGGAGAGTCACGCTCGCCAGCTTATAATCGGCGAACCCCGTCGCCTGGACACTCACGCCATAGTTACCAGGCTGCAATGACGGAATGGAGTAGTTGCCTTCAGGGTCGGTGGTTGTCGCGCGGTTAACGCCGGTGGCCAGCCCGAGCGCGGTGACGCGCGCCTGCGGTACGACAGCTCCCGATGGATCTGTCACTCGGCCGGTTAAGGTTGCGGTTGATTGAGCGTAGCCACCGGCGACGCCGGCGGCAAAAGTAAACGCGAAGAACGCTGCCAGTTTATGGATGTAGCGCAAAGTAGCCTCCAGGAAGAGTAGGGAAGTGCCCCGGGGTCACGGGCTGCCGAAAAAAGGAAGGCGCCCGTCTGCAAGTCTTCGAGTAAGGTAACTTTCTGGTTGGAGCGGCTGTGCGTACAAGCCTTCAGCAGGAACTGAATCGTATCCAACTGCTGATATCTTATATCTTACAGCGCGGCAAGGCCAATGCCTGCGGCAAAGAATATCCACCCTTTGCCATCTCGAGATGACTGTGAATTTTTCGATCTTGCGTGTTTCAACCCTCCGGCAAATCCGTCACCCTGAGCGGAGCGCTTCGCAGATTTACCGCAAACAGAAGCTTTATGGCGCGGAGTCGAAGAGCCTGTCCTGAGCGCAGCCGAAGGAACCTCGGCGAAACTTGTTAGCAGATGCTGTTCAGGATTTTCCGGCCGCAACTACAAAGGAAATGAAAAGTCACAGGTTCCAGCGAAGCTAAGCCTCGTCCTGGCTTGCCGTGGAGGGATCTGCTTATTGTGCCGTGTCGTTGTCGATCCAGTACTCGCTTCGCGACTTAAGTTCCAGCTGGGGTCGATCCTTGAGCTCCAGGTGCAGCGCGTGCAGGCCAGGGGTCGGCGATGTTGGATGGAAGCTCAGCACATAGTAATTCGGCACATCGCTCGACATTTTTACCAGGCCGGCCTTCAGATCCTTGGCATCGTGGAAGTGAAAATACTCGCCTCCGGTGAGCTGGGCGATCGACTCAGCGGTATTGGTGCGCAGGGCATTGCGTGAGGCAACAAACGCCATGGTGGCCAGGCGAATCGGGGGAGCCAACTCGCTCAGGCAATCGAGCACCTGCTTGCTGTAGTGGCCTGCATCCTCGGCATCGGCGCCATCACGGCTAAAGCAACCGTGCGCAGGACCCGGCTCCCCGGGGCGGTTGAATTTGGATGCCTCATGGTGCACGGCCGCGTGGGTGCTCGAAAAACCAAAGCTGTACATGGTGGTGTTCGTATCGCTAATCAGCCGCAGCGCCTCTTCGAGGGTGGTCGTGCTGCCCTGGTCGAGGGTTTCGCTGAGCAGCAGAATCGCGCGACGATACCGGGTGGGCTGAGCTCGCAGTTGCGCGACCGCGAATGCCACTCCATCTAAAACAGCTCCCCCCGGATCGCCTTCCTGCAGGTTTGCCAGTTGCCGTGAAGCGCTATCCGTATCGGATCCAAAAGGCAGGAGTAGATGTGGCTTGCTATCAAAGCCGATCACAGCGACCTGGTGTTCGACGTTGCCGATTAATGCGTCCACCAACGCATCCAGCTCCCGGTAGTCTGCCAGGTGACGGGCTCCCGCCCCGCCCGTCTGTACGCAAATGGCTAACGCCAGGGGTTGCCAATCCGTGTCTGGATCGAGCGTAAGCTGCTGCGGTACCCCGTCGTCGGTAAGGATAAAATCTGCCGGCGCAAGCTCAAAGACCACCTCCCCCGCCTTGGTTTTCACCAGCGCAGGCACTTCCACCAGGGTTGAGCGCACGCTCAGGGTGGCTTGCCCCGTGTCCCCTTGTTGCGCGGAAAGTCGTTGCGCGGAAACGCCGGCAGGGAAAAGGGAAAGTAAAAGCGGCAGAATGAGCGCAGTTCGCATAGCCACGCTTCATTGTAGGCGCGGGCCTTCTAGCGCGGGATGAGAATCAGGTGACATCCACTCAATCTGGGTCTCCCTTGATCGTCCCTGTATCCCTGTTTAGTCTGGGCCTATTCCCGAACAGCCTATGAAAGACGCCCCATCTCGTGACCTCTTCCCTGGCGCCCTCGAAATCGCCCTGGTCCTCAATCCCGGCAAAACCACCGCCAACTGAAGTTCGTAACGCCACCATGCTGAGGGTACCCCATTCAAGCCCTCTTTTGGCTTGAGTGGGCAAGCATGCCCACCGACAAAACACCCCTCGCATTTAGACAATCGTTTGACTATGATTTATCCGGAGAAAATTCCATGAAAAGCAAAGTCGTAGCGCTATTACCAATTGCTCTCCTGATCATCTCTCCTGTCTCCTTAGTCGCCCAGCAAGATGCAGGCGCCCGGGAGTATCTCACCACCGCGGATCGTTCCGCACTTTTGGCCGAACAGAAAAATCCCTTGCCGTTTTCCTCGCCCGCGAACGCTGCTCCCACGATCGATGTAAACGATATGCAGCAGTACCAATCCATGGATGGTTTCGGTTTCGCCCTGACCGGAGGCAGCGCCCAGCTACTCATGCGCATGGACCCCGGACCCAGGGCCGACCTGCTCAAGCAGCTTTTTGATCCCGCCCACGCCGCCGTAAGCTACCTCCGAGTCACCATCGGCGCTTCCGATATGAATGAGCGCGTATATTCCTACGACGATCTGGCGCCGGGCGAGACCGATGTGGACCTCGCCAAATTCGCTCTCGGGCCGGATCGCGCTGACGTCATTCCGGCTCTCAAGCAGATTCTGGCCATCAATCCCGCGATCAAAATCCTGGGCTCTCCATGGTCCGCCCCCGCCTGGATGAAGACCAACGATCGCGTGAAGGGCGGCCACCTGAAGCCCGAATACTACGGAGCCTATGCCGCCTACTTCGTGAAATACATCCAGCAGATGAAGGCGGAAGGCATCCCAATTGCCGCCGTGACTGTACAAAACGAACCCCTGAACCCTAAAAACACGCCCAGCATGGTCATGTTCGCGGAAGAAGAAGATACGTTCATCGCCAAACATCTGGGTCCCGCATTTCAGAGCGCGGGAATCACCACCAGGATCCTGTTGTACGACCATAATCCCGATGTTCTATCCTATGCGCTGTCGATCCTTGCAGATCCGGCGGCCAGTAAGTACGTCGATGGAACGGCCTTTCATCTCTATGGCGGCACCGCCTCCGCAATGACCGATGTGCATACTGCCTATCCCAACAAAAATCTTTATATGACCGAGCAGTCCATCTCCAGTGGAGCGAACGAACCCCTTCCCATCGCCGCGGCAATCAGCGACGTGCTGATCGCCGCAACCCGAAACTGGAGCCGCAACGTACTGCTCTGGAATCTCGCCGCGGACCCCAACAACGGCCCCCATACCAACGATGGAGGCTGCACCGGCTGCCAGGGCGCCATCACCCTCGACGGCAGCCATGCCACCCGGAACGTGGCCTACTACGCGGTCGCGCACTTTTCTCAGTTTGTGCCGCCGGGCTCGCTACGGATTGGAACAACGGAGCAGGAGCAGCTTGCGTCAGTCGCGTTTCTTACTCCCGGAGGCAAGATCGTGCTGGTCGCCTCCAACACCGCCAACTTTCCCAGGACCTTCAACGCGAAATACCACGGCCGCTGGTTCACCACCACCCTGCCCGAAGAATCGGTGGGAACCTATGTCTGGTAGCTGGTTGGCCGTGCTATCGGCATGTCTTGCCATTCCGGCCATGGCCGCAAACCCGGCAAAGCCTGATCTCGGCCCGAACGTTCTTCTTTTCAACCCCTCCATGGTGCCGTCCGCCATGCAACGCCAGATCGACGCCATCTACGCCACCCAGCAACACAACGAGTTCGGCAGCCAACGCAACGCCTTATTGTTTCTCCCCGGCGACTACAAGTTGGATATCCCGGTCGGTTTCTACACTCAGGTGATCGGCCTGGGACCTTCTCCCGACGGTGTGCACATCACCGGCAACGTGCATGCCGATGCCAGCGAACCGAACAACAACGCCACCACCACTTTCTGGAGAGGGATCGAGGGATTCTCCGTATCCCCCGTCGGAGGCGCGATGCAATGGGCCGTATCCCAGGCGGCACCCCTGCGGCGCATGCACATTCGCGGGGATATTGTGCTTCATCAACACCACGGCTGGGCCAGCGGTGGCTGGATGTCCGACGCCCGGATTAGCGGTAAAGTCGACGCTGGGCCGCAGCAGCAATTTATTTCCAGGAACACAGAGTGGGGCAGTTGGAGTGGCTCCAATTGGAATATGGTCTTCGTCGGCGTCCCCCATCCTCCAGTGGGCGACTGGCCAACGCCTCCTTATACCGAGGTCGCAGAAACCCCGATCGTGCGCGAGAAGCCTTTCCTCCAGGTCGACCCCGCCGGAAGCATGAGCGTCTGCATACCATCCCTGCGCAACCGGAGTGTGGGCATCACCTGGTCCCGGGGAACGACACCGGGAGCAACCATACCGATCAGCCGTTTTTACATAGCCCGGCCGGGCGTGGATACAGCCGCGACGGTGAACGCCGCACTGGCCAAAGGTAAGAATCTGCTGCTCACCCCAGGCATTTACAAATTGACAGAACCGATCCGCATCACGCGCCCGAACACCGTAGTTCTGGGGCTTGGCTTTGCCACCTTGCAGCCGGTCAGCGGCACGGCCGCCATGACCACAGCAGACGTCGATGGAGTAATCGTTGCCGGCCTTCTGTTCGATGCCGGACCGCAACAGTCACCGGTGCTATTACAAGTGGGACCCGATGGCAGCAAGACCCGGCACGCACAGAATCCTATCTCTCTGCATGATGTTTTCTTTCGTGTCGGCGGGGCAGGCGTTGGCCGGACGCTGGTCAACCTGAAAATCAACAGCAGCGATACCATCATCGATCACACCTGGATCTGGCGCGCCGATCATGGCTCTGGCGTAGGCTGGACGAGCAACACGAGTGCGAATGGCCTGGTCGTCAACGGACAGAACGTCACCGTCTACGGGCTATTCGTAGAACATCATCAGCAATTTCAAGTGCTCTGGAATGGAAATCACGGACGGACATATTTCTACCAATCCGAGATTCCCTACGATCCGCCCGACCAGGCCAGCTACACCAGCGCGCCTGGCGCCAACGGCTGGGCTTCCTACAAAGTGTCGGATAGTGTGACCAGCCATGAGGCTTGGGGACTCGGGACGTATAGCGTATTTCTGCGTCCGCACGTTGTGCTGACCCGGGCCATCGAAGTGCCGAAGACTCCTGACGTGCAGTTCCACCACATGATCACCGTGGCTCTGGGTGATCTTGGCGAAATCAGCCATGTCATCAACGACACTGGAGAAGCCACTTCCATCCACCCTCGGGTTACGCCCAAAGTCACACTCTATCCCTAGGGCCAAAATTTAAAAGGCGACTCGCATCCAGAGCCTTACCAATGCCTCCCCCCGAAGACATGGTAAATATCTGCAATGAGAGTCGCCCAAGATAGAGTGGAACAACTCGGTTCCAACCCATCTATCGAACACCCAGATAGTGCCGGCAGGTATCAAAACGTTACAACCCGCTCTTGCTCCCCTGTGGATTTCTTGACGATGTGAGTCTAGTCGGCCCGTTTGCTGCTGGCTCGCCGTGGCTTGGGCTTGCTCTTGCCCTCCAGGTTAAGCGCCACCGCCGCGCGGATCAGAGTCTTCAACGCCGCCTCATCGACCTTGTCGCCTTCGTGGATGTCGATGGCGCGCCTGACATTCCCCTCGAGACTGGAGTTGAACAAGCCGGAGGGGTCCTTTAACGCAGCGCCCTTGGCAAACGTCATCTTGACGATGTTCTTGTATGTCTCGCCCGTGCACACGATGCCGCCGTGCGACCAGATGGGCGTTCCCCTCCACTTCCACTCTTCCACGATTTCGGGGTCTGCCTGGTGAATGATGTCGCGCACCTTCGCGAGCATCTTCCCGCGCCAATCCTCAAGCTCCTTGATTCTCTGGTCAATCAATGCAGAAGCAGTTTCCATCGGGCCAGTTCCTCTTGCACCTAATCTAGCTGCGCTCAGCGCAACCTGCAATCTCACTGAACGATAGCTACGGGCTTTTCTACCGGGTTTCGGCCGTCGTATAGGGGCTAAAGAGTCAGCGTGAGAACTTTTGAAGGGTACGGGCTTCAGCCCGTACATTAATCACCTAAGCTACCAAGGGCTTTAGCCACTGAGGGCATCTCTTGTGCTGTTTAAGCAGCCCTCGGCGGCTAAAGCCGATCCATCTTGACGCTTCGATGTACGGCATAAAGGCCGTACCCTCACAGGCGAGTTCTCACGCAAACTCTTTAGCCCGTACATAATCCCAGCAACATCACTTGGGCTTTAGCCCCTGAGGTACGTTTTTCGTGGCCGGTTCCCGAATGTTTCGCCGCCCATTTATTCTTCTCCCGCAACCTGCAGGCGCCCCCAGAAAAAGTACGACAGCCCCCACAGAACGCCGGTCCCTGCTGCCCAACACCATGCGAGTACTCGATCGCCCAACGAGAAATGGATAATGAGCGCCGAGACAAGGTTGATGGCAAAACCGGCATACGCCCACTCCTTGAGCCGCGCCGGCACGAACGGCAGCACCAGAGCCAGCACACCCAGGATCTTGGCGACGCTCAGCTCCACCTGGAAAGCGTGGCTCGGAAATCCCAGGCGGCCGAATTCTGCAACCACCAGCGGGCTCGCCAACTCGTTATAGGCGGTAAAACTCATCTGCAAGCAGAAGAGCGCGGTGACTATCCAATAGGCAACGGTCATGGTTCTCGGCGTGGTGACGGCGCCGGCGAAGGCCGTTTTCTGCAGGGTCGATTCCATGTTGTTCTCTCCTATGCTTTAGGCTTCGTAGCGTCGGGCGACCAACCAGGGGCCTCCACGCCGAACTGCTTTGCGTACTCGATGTTCAATCGCTGCCACCCGAACTTCATCGCGTCGGGGCCGGCAATGCGTCCCAACCGTTCGCCCCCGAGGAGCCGGTCAAGCACATCGAGACAGATGTGCCAGCCCGCGGCGCCCCACGAGATAAAGCGGCGATCGATGTTGTGCCACAGCGTGAGGCGGGTGCCGCCGCCGAGCGCTTCGAGCTCCCACCGGAGATCATTGCCACCCCAGCTGTACTCGAGCAGCTTCGGGGGCTCGGCCCGCTTCACCGCGCTCTCGAACACCTGCGGCTTCGGGCCGGCCATCGAGAGCTTCACCGGCCCTGCAGTCGCCAGGTTCCGGTCTGCGTCGAACGGCGCCCACTCGCCCAGGTGCGCAGGATCCGTCAGCGCCTCCCACACCATTGCCGGCGGGTGACGCAGCTCGCGGACGAGGATAAGCGTCCACTTGTCTCCATCCTTCCTTACCTCCGCGCCGCTGGCGGGACCTGGTGTGTATTGTCCGAGATCGCTCATCCTCTTCTCCTTACTACCAGCGCACCAGCTGGGTAACCTGAATCAGGTTGCCGCAGGTGTCGTTCAACATGGCGATCTTCGAACCCGTCACATCTTTTGGTGGCACCGTGAATTCGGCCCCTTTCGCTTTCATACGCTCGTAGTCGGCCTGTACGTCATCGGCGAAGAACATGGCCGCCGGCTGGCTCTGTTGGAAGATCGCCTGCTGGTAGGCTTTCGCCGCCGGGTTGTTGTTGAGCGCCAGCTGCAGCTCCGTTCCGTCCTTATCCTCGGGAGAGACGACGGTCAGCCAACGGTATGGGCCCTGGCTGAAATCAGTCTTCTTAACAAAGCCCAGTACCTCGGTATAAAAGCGAAGGGCCTTCTCCTGGTCGTCCACGAATACACTCGTCACTTTAATTTTCATTTTGATTCTCCTTTGTCACGTTCGCGGTCGCTTTTTCGTTGTCTTCCTTTTCGCTGCTCCTGCTTGTTCCATGCGGTCCAGATGGCGTTCGAGAGCATCTATGTGAGCCGACCAGAACCGCCGGAACTGATTGAGCCAAACATCGAACTCCTGGAATGGTTCCGGTCGCAGCCGGTAGAGACGTCGCTGTGCATCCACGGTCGATTCCACAAAACCAGCCTCCCGCAGTACGCGCAGATGCTTTGACACTGTCGGCTGCGACATCCGAAGTTGCCGCTCGATCTCGCCTACCGACTGTTCCGACGAAACCAGCAAGCTCAATATCGCGCGTCGATTCGGCTCCGCAATGATTTCGAATACAGATTCCACTCTCCCGATATACTCCATCAGGTATATGCGTGTCAAGGCATATAAACTGCTCTCCGTGAACCCATCGAAAAAGCCCAGGGTGGCCCATTCAAGCCCTCTTTTGGCTTGAGGGGGCGCAGATGCAAACCCTGATACCTATACCGACGACAAAGGCCGGGTGCTCCATATCTCGCTCGTTATTTTTTTCTCGATCCCACCGCACTTGACATATGCCAATATAGGAATATCTATAACAAATGGCACGAGCCGCAACCACAACCGATGTCTTCAACGCCATCGCCGAGCCCCGCCGCAGGGAACTCATCGCTGTCCTCGCAGACGGGCGGGAGTACGCCGTCAATGAAGTAGTGCTGCGCTTGCGCATACCGCAACCGGCCGTCTCGAAACACCTCAGGGTGTTGCGCAAGGTAGGTGTGGTGTCGACCGTGAAGCGCGGGCAGCACCGCATGTACCGCCTGAATGCTGCCTCGCTCAAACCGGTGCATGACTGGGTCAAAACCTTCGAACGCTATTGGACGCATCAATTGGGCCAGATCAAGGACCGCGCGGAGCGCAAAGCTCTCGAGCGAACCATCACAATCAACCGCAATAAAAAGGAGGAGTAATGGCAGCAACCATACAGGAACAAGGGGTGCAGACCTTCGAGATCGTCAAAGAGGAACAGATCGCAGCGCCCATCGACATCGTCTTCGAAACCATCCTCGAACAGATGGGCCCCCTGAACGCGACACCGGAAAAGCCGATGCCGATGAAGCTCGAAGCATGGCCGGGCGGTCGATGGTTCCGCGACCTGGGAAACAACGCAGGACATTTCTGGGGCGTGGTGCAGGCCATCAAACCGCCGTCACTGCTCGAAATCTCCGGTCCGCTTTTTATGTCCACACCGGCCGTCTCCAACATCCAATACCGTCTCACCGAAGAGAACGGCGTGACCCGGCTCCGCTTTGTGCATCGGGCGATGGGTTGGATTGGTGAAGCGGACCGCGGAGTCGACGCCGGCTGGACCGACCTGATCAACCGCATTCGCGCCGCGGCGGCGAATAAACGGTAAGGAGCCAGCCATGTGTCCAATGTGTCTGGAAACGATGGTCGCAAACATAGGATGGATCGCAGCGGGTGCGACTTCGACCGGCGGCATTTCCGCGCTTGTGATGAGCAAGTTCCGCGTTGTGAAGAGCGAACCCGGGAAGGAACATGTAACAGAAGGAGGAACAAATGGAGACGAATAGAGAAACTCAGAAGAATATGAAAACACCACCGGTCGTATCGCAGAAGGAGTGGGAAGATGCCCGCCAGAAACTTCTGGTGAAGGAAAAGGAATTGACGCGCGCTCGGGATGCAATGGCGGCAGCGCGCCGGCGCATGCCGTGGTTGGCCGTCGAGAAACCCTACGTGTTCGAAGGACCCGCCGGTAAAGCAAGCCTGCTCGACCTGTTCGAAGGACGTACCCAATTGGTCCTCTATCGCGCCTTCTTCGAGCCCGGCGTCTTCGGCTGGCCTGATCACGCCTGCCGCGGCTGCTCTCTGGGCGCCGACCAGGTTGCCCATCTATCGCATCTCAATGCTCGCGACACCACGCTTGCCTACGCATCCCGCGCTCCCCAGGCCGACATCACCCGCCTGAAGAAGCGAATGGAATGGGAGATGCCCTGGTACACCATTACCGACACCTTCGACATCGACTTCGGTGTTGACGAGTGGCATGGCACCAACGTCTTCTTCCGTGACAGCAGCGATCGCATCTTCCGCACGTACTTCATCAACAACCGTGGTGACGAGGCAATGGGAAGCACCTGGAGCTATCTCGACATCACCCCACTGGGCCGTCAGGAGAACTGGGAAGATTCTCCCCAAGGCTATCCGCAAACCGTGCCGTACAAGTGGTGGAACTGGCACGACGAATATGCCACCAGTGGCTCACAGGACCCCAGGTGGGGCCAGGTCATCGACAACGCCCTGGTGACGTTAAAGGCAGAGTAACCGAGGTCTTTCTATTTGATCCGTCGCAGCACGGTCAGCGCTTTCCGTGCTGCGACGCACTCAGTTGACGACGTTCGATTACACCTGCAACACATCCCCATCGCGGGCGACCATCTCATACAGCACAGGGTTGACAAAGAACCCAAGGAAGAGGCGCGAGATGAGGCCGGCAACAATCACGATGGCAAAAGGCCTTTGCGTGTCAGAGCCGATGCCGGTAGAAAGCGCCGCCGGCAACAATCCCAGACAGGCGACTAGGGCGGTCATCACGATAGGCCGCAACCGCAGGAGCGAAGCCTCCCGGGTCGCGCTGCGGATGTCGCGATTTTCCAGACGCAGCTTATTGATATACGAGACCAGGATCACCGCCGTTTCCACGGAAACGCCCATCAGCGCGAGCAAACCCAGCGCGGAGGAGACGCTGAACGGCGTGTTCGTGAGCTTAAGCGCGATCAGGGCGCCCACAGGCTCAGTCAGAACGACGCCAAGCGCAATGCTGAGAGGGAATTTGAAATTGCCGTAAAGCGCGAACAAGATCATAAAGATGATCAGCAACGCCAGCGGGCCGATAAATTCAATCTGGTGCTTGGCTTCAAGAAATTCACTGTACTCCCCGCCCCAGGCAAGCCGATATCCGGGTGGCAACGATTTTTCCAGATCGGCAATCGCTCGCTGCCCAGCGAGCACGGCGCTCTGCAGGTCGCGCCCCTCAACACTGTATTGCACGCCGATGTAGCGGGAGTTGTTTTCCCGATAGATAAACGACGCGCCGCCTGCCTCATGGATATTCGACAGCTCCCTCAGCGGTATCTGCTGGCCAGTAGGCGTGCCCACCAGCAGGTTGCCGATCTCCTGCGCATTCTCGCGAAATTGCGGCTTCATCCGCACCACCAGGTCGAATAATTTCTCGCCCTGGATGACCTGGGTAGCTGCCTGCCCGCCCACGGCTGCCTGCACCACCGCTTCGACGTCGGCAACGTTGATCCCATAGCGGGCTATCTTGTCGCGATCGACGTCAATCAGTAGGCTGGGCTGGCCCAGCTCGCGCACCACGGTCAGTTCGGTAAATCCCGGTACCTGCGAAAGCCGGCGCTTGATCTCGAGCGCCTTGCTCTGCAGAACGTTCAGGTCAGGCCCGTAAATCTTTACCGCGAGCGCGCTCTTCAGGCCCGTCAGCGCCTCATCCACCGCGTCCTCAGCCGGCTGCGTGTAATTGAAGATGACCCCCGGAAATCCGCTGAGCTGCTTCTGGATGTCCTCCTCCAACTCGGCTTTGTTGTGGATGCCACCGCTCTTCCACGCAGCATCACTGTAGGGCTTGAGCCCCACATAGAACTCGTCATTAAAAAAACCGGTCGGGTCGGTGCCATCATCGGGGCGCCCTAGCTCGGAGCCGACGTCGGTGACCATCGGATACTTCATCAGGATCTTGCGCACCTGGGGGGAAAATCTGCTCGCCTCCTCGAACGAGACTGTGTACGGCATGGTCGCGCGCACCCACAGCGCGCCTTCGTCGAGGTGGGGCATAAACTCTCCGCCAATGAAAGGGATGAGCAGGAGTGTGAGCGCGAAGATAACGGTGGCCACCAAGATAGTCACTTTGGGGTGGTCGAGGCACCAGTCAAGCTCAACCGCATACTTGTCGCGTAGCCATTCAAACGGTTTGTTCACGCGCTCGCGTACCCCGTTTTTGAACCAGTAAGCGCACATCACCGGAACAAAGGTGAGGGTCAGGACCAGGGCGCCCACCAGTGCGATCGCCACCGTGTCTGCCATAGGCTTGAACAGCTTCCCCGATGGCCCACCAAGCGCGTAAATCGGTAGATACCCCGCGATAATCACGGCGACGGAATAAAAGATAGGACGATCGACGTCCCTGGCTGCCGCGAGTATCACCTCTTGCAGATCGTACGTCTGCCCTTCGCGCGCACCCAGTTCGCGGAACACGTTCTCTACCATCACCAGGGTCCCGTCGATGAGAATTCCAAAATCGATGGCGCCAATCGATAACAGGTTGGCGGCAACTCCGCGCGCATGCAGAAAAATAAACGAAAAAAGCAACGCCAGCGGAATGGTGAGGGCCACAATCACCGCGGCGCGAATGCTCACCAGAAAAGCCATCAGGACGATGAGCACCAGGGCCATGCCCACCATCATGTTGTGCTCAACAGTATCAATGGTCAGTTGCACCAGGTCGCTGCGGTCGTAGTAGGGCCGCACCTTCACGTCAGCCGGAAGAATATGCTCATTCAGCTGCTGAGTTTTTTCTTCCACGCCCTTGAGCACGTTCTGCGTCTGCTCCCCGCGCCGCATCATGATCACGCCTTCAACGGCATCATCCTGCTTGTTGAAGCCGAATTCGCCCAGGCGTGGAGCGCCTCCGATCGTGACGTCACCGATGTCGCGGATACGTACCGGTACCCCATTCTGCGTGCCCACAATCACGTCGCCGATATCCCGCGTGTCGTGCACCAGGCCCAGGCCGCGAACATAATAAAATTGGCCGCCTTGCGAGTAGAATCCTCCGCCCGCGTTCGAATTGTTCACCGAGAGTTGTTGCAGCACGGTTGGCACCGTGATGTGGTAAGCGTAAAGCCGGGCCGGATCGAGCAGCACCTGGTACTGCATCACCGTGCCCCCGAAGCCGGAATCGTCCGCAACTCCGGGAACCTGCTTGTATTCGCGCTCGATGACCCAATCTTCGTAGACCTTCAACTCCTGTGGAGTGCGGTCAGGGCTCTCGAGCACATATCGATAGACCAACCCGGATGGACTTGCAAGCGGAGACAAAGTAGGGGTCACGCCGGTCGGATAAGTCACTTCACTCAGCCGCTGGAAAACCACCTGGCGGGCAAAATAGTCGTCCGTCCCTTCTTCAAAGGTCATGATCACATCGGAAAGCCCGTACAGCGAGATCGAACGCATCACCGCCATCTTCGGCACGCCGTTCATCTCGACTTCAGTCGGGATGGTAACCAGGCGCTCGATTTCTTCGGCCGCGTGTCCCGGCCATTGGGTAATGACTTCGACCATCGGCGGCGACAGGTCGGGATAGGCGTCCACCGGCATGTGCTGGAATGAGATGGCGCCACCCACGGCAATGAACCCGACCAACAGCAGGATCAGGAGCCGTTGCCGCAGCGCAAAATGGACGATGTGATGAATCATGGGAAGCCGGCTCCTCAGTGTTGCAGCGAATTAGCAAACTGAAGAAACAAGCTGCCATCGCCCACAACCCTTTCTCCCGGGGAAAGGCCCCGTAAAATTTGCGTCTTTCCCTCGAGGCTTTGGCCGATTTCCACGTCGCGCCTGCCAAACTGATTGGCGCCGATGGCCAGGTACACAAACGGCTGATTGTTGTCGTCCCGCAGAACCGAAGAGTCGGGTACCGCGATCGCGTTTGCAATGGAGCCTGCCGTTACCGTCACGGTGCAATACATATCCCTTTTCAACTTCTCACCAGGGTTGTCTACGACGATGCGGGCCTGCAGCGTTCTGGTGTTGGGGTCAAGAGCAGGGGAGACGTAGGAGATCCTTCCGTGGAAGGTACCGGGATAGGCGTCCGTTTCGACCACCACGTCGTCGCCGGTGCGCACATCTGCCAGATCGGCTTGGTACACATTGGCCAGAACCCAAACCGTCCTCAGGTCCGAGATCGTAAAGGCCTGCGTTTGGCCCGCCAGCACTACCTGGCCAGGTGAGACCAGGCGCTCCACTACCTCGCCACCGATCGGAGCAAGTACGGGAATGAGAGCTGAACTGGGCGCCTTCGCCAGGTCCCCCGGATTTTTGATCCCGAGAATCCTCATTCCCTGGTCAGCCGCGTTCAGGTCTGCCTGCGCCTGGTTGCGGTCCGATTCGGCCTGGTCCAGGTCGCGCTGCGCGATCGCGTGATGCTGGTATAAGTCCTGGGCGCGGACCCAGTTCTTGTCCGCGAGCCGGTAGGAATCCGCGGCCTTCAAATAAGCGTCCAGCAACTGCGAATAATCGGGGCTGCTCACATCGAGCATCGGTTGGCCGGCCTTTACGTGCTGCCCCGGCACCACCAGGATCCGGCTGACTGGCCCGCCCACCTGGGTGATGACGGGCGTGGTGTTAAAAGCGTTGTAGGCCACAGCGCCCGTAAGCCGGAGCGTGCGGGTCAATTTCGTTGGTTGAACCGTAACTACCTGCACGTGCGACAGCTGGTCGTTGTGGAATGGTAAACAGCTGCGCGGTCGCGGACGGCGAGCCGGTAGCGGAGTAGGAGGTCATCTGGCCTGCTCCCTTGCGATCGCCGGAGCTGCAGGCCGTGAGCGTCAAGCGAAGACGAGCGCCACGGCGCTGGGCAGCGTGATGCAGGATGAGGGTTCATGGCAGGCTCCTGGTTCCTACAGCTTCGCGAAGCTGTTCGAGTGCGAGAGGTATGAGGCGAGCGCCTGGCGGTAGGCGAGTTGGGTGGCCCGGTAGCTTCGCTCCGCGTCAAGAAAATCGAGCAGGCTGGCCGCGCCGTGCCGGTAGGCATATTCACTTATGTCGCGAGACTGCTCGCGCTTCGTCCAGGTATCCGGAGCGGTAAAGTCCCACCACCTGGTCGTTGGTGCGCAAATTCTCAAATGCGTCTCGCACGTCCGTCAGCACCTGCCCGTTCGCAGAATCTCTCCTGCTCCTGCGCTTGCGTGATGGCGAAGGCGGCGCGCGCAATTTCCCCCTGGTTACGATCGAAAATTGGCATCTGCATTTGCCCGAACAGGGAAATGTCGTTGAGATACCCGAGGTGGGTGTAGTTGACTTCTCCCGTGATGTCTCTTTTGCCGATGGCCTGTTGCAATGCGTGTTGGCTGTTGGCGGCGGTCACTCCCTGCTGTGCTGCCCGCAAGTCCGGTCTGTTCTGCAGGGCCGCCGCCTGAAAGTCGTCCAGGTTGCCTTTGACCGGCTGGTAATCGAATGCCCCGGCTACGTCATAATCCGCGTGCGATCGATTCGTAGCCCAAGCAGTTGGCGCAGGTCCGAGAGCCCCTGCACCCGGGCGAGCTGCGCTGCCGATACGTCAGTCTGGAACTGAAGCATCTGCAGCTTGATCTTCAGCAGGTCGCCTTCGCCGATGTCGCCTGCTTTGTACCGGGCTTCGCTGATATCCACGGTGTTCTGGAAGCTTTTGAGGTCCTGCATGGCCAGTTCCAGCGTCGATTCGGCGAGCTCCACGTTGATGAACCCGGCTGGCAACACTGAAGGTCAGACTGCGCTCATTGTCGGCAACCTGCGAGCGGGTCACAGCGGTTACATCCCTGGCGGCCTGCAGGCGATGCTGCCGCTTCTTGCCTCGCTCGAACAGGTAGCTGATGCCCAGGTCGAACTGCGCGATGTTGTCGAGGTAATCCGCGCTGAATTGGCTGGGCTGGAAAATCGGCAAGAACTGCCAATCGCTCAAGATGCACTGGGTTCGGGCGCAGATTCGCTGTGACTTCTTCGGCTTCGCTCTGCTGGATCGTGGTGCGCGCAGCCAGAATGTTGTGGTTGTGCCGCAGCGCCATCTGGATGGCGTCATCCAGCGAAATCATCACCGATCCCGGATTCTGGGCCAGCGCGTGCGCCGGGGGCGCTGGTGGCGGAGTCTGCGAAGGTGGAGACTGCCCACCTGCGGCTCCGCAAAAAACCATTGCGACCATCAAAACTGGATACCGCAAACACAGTAAACGCATGGCAGGTCAGCCTTCTTAAGCGACGGGTGCACGGATGGGTGTGCCGCGAACGGCACATGGAAAGAAGAGGCTGTTATGCGGGTGGCGCCCGCGCGGGAATGTGCCCGGTGGCGGGACTTGGGACGAAGCTGTACTGTTGCGGTTCTGGTCCAGGTCCTGTGGGGACCAGAATCTCTACGCGAGTGTCCGCCGGCGTTGGCTCAATGGCCTGGTGGTTCAGATCGCAAATCGGGCAGGCGTCCGGCGAAGAAATAGCATGGTGGTGCCACACTCCTCTGAGCGTGGTTCCTATCACCAGCATGAATAGCGCGATCGGGAGTACCGCGCGCCAAATTCGCTTTTGATCAGACACTTTTGAGGGGCACTGGCTGACCCCGAGTACGGCGTGCTTAGTGTAGTCCAGAAGGTCCAATCCTGGAGCACCATTTCTTGGACATCCGGCTCCTGGTGCTCATTGCCGGGCTGATAGTGATAGCCGCAAGGAGTATCGATGAGGCCCTCATTCTTCAGACCTTGGTTGGGGAAGGAGGGCTTCATGAGATACCGCCGGCATAGCTCGCCCTTAGCCAATTGCGTCTGCCTGGCGATTCTCATCCTGGTGGGCTCGCACACCTTCCTCGCAGAAAACGTGAAATCCTCGCCCCAAACGGAGGCTGTGGCTACCATCCCGCCCGAGGCGCAAGGCGACCGGCTAATGATGAACGGAAACTATGTCGCAGCGATCGAGGCCTATCGACGAAGCTCGCCCCCATCCGCCGCCACCTGGAACAAAATCGGCGTCGCCTATCATCATCTCTTCGCCTTGGAAGAGGCCCGTAAGAACTACCGGAGGGCGCTTACTCTCAATCCGCGATTCCCTGACGCGCTCAACAACCTCGCTGCCGTCTACCAGGGAGAGCGCAAATACAAGAAGGCGGAAAAAACCTACAAGAGGGCCCTTAAATATGGTCCGGATTCTGCTGTCACCTACCGCAATCTGGGTACGGCCTACTTCAGCCAGGGGGACTACAACGACGGGGCAAAGGCCTACCGCAAAGCCCTGGAGCTGAATCCAAATAGTTTTGATCCTGACCAGACCGAAGTCAAAGAGGAGAAAATCTCACCCCTTCAGCGGGTCGCCATCGACTACTGTCTTGCCAAGGCGTACGCGATGACCGGAAAAAACGAAGAGGCTCTCATCTACCTTCGAAAAGCCATGGACGCTGGCTTCAACAATCGCAGGCTTCTCATGGAAGACAAGGGATTCGCCCAGCTCCGCACGACCCCAGAGTTCCTCCAACTCATTGTCGCGCAGCACTTGAATTAAGTAGGGGGGCATAGCGGTCCATGCGGGAGCTACCGCCGCGCAGAACGGCCTGCCTCAACCCGTTTACTGCACCACGACTTGAAGAGTGATTGCATGAGACAGGTTCCCGGTCGAGCTGGCGGCGGTAATGGTGATCATTTGGGTGCCCGTAGGGGTACCCGGCGAACTGGTGGCGCCGGACGCATTGCTACCGCTGGAGGATGCGTTGGATCCGCCGCACCCTGACAGAAAAATCAAATTGCCAGTCAGCAGCACGATAGCAACAAGACTCATCCAGCGCCGATAACGTCTCAATCCACGTCCCGGGAGCAACAGAAGAAACCCAAAGCCCACCCAAGCGACTGTTGCAAACCTTCTGATTGCCGGCCGGTGCGTGTCCGCGGAAGGCGCCACGGTGGTAATGGTCAGCTTGGTGTTGGCAGCTGTCCCATTCCCTGGGGATACGGAAGAAGGGGCGAACGTACAGGTTGCTAAACTCGGCAGCGTGCCGCAGGAGAAAGTCACCGTGCCGGTATATCCTCCGGCCGGAGTGATCGTAAGTGTAGCTGCTACTGACTGCCCCGCCGTAATCGTCGCGGTCGCCGGCGAGATCGCCACAGTGAAATCTGCTGCGGCAACCACAATCGATACTGCATTCGACGTGCTCGGCTGGTTCTCCCCGTCGCCGGCGTAGCTGGCGGTAACCGAATAAGTCCCCGCGGCAGCGAATGAGGCAGAGAGGGTGGCAGTCCCGTTGGCGAGAGTCGCTGTTCCCAGTGTCGTCGCACCGGAGACAAACGTCACCTGGCCGGTGGGCGTGAACCCTGTCACAGTCGCAGTGAACGTGAGTTGCTGATTCTCACCGGAGGTGTTGGCAGAAGCCGAAAGAACGGTGCTCGATCCAGCCAGAGTTGGAGCCCCCGGCTTGGGGTTAGCCTGGTTGAGCAAGGGAATTACGGCCCCGGAGGAAAAGCTCAAATAGTCCAGGGCGTTGTCGTTCGGCAACCTAGGCGCCTGATTGTTCAATCGCGCCAGCACACCACCCGTCGATCCATCGTTGAAAAAACTGGAGTTGTAAGTATTACCGTCGAGAACAAACTTTCCCGTCCCATCTCCATAAAGAACATTGATCACGTTGATGTTTACCGTCGTGTTGTATTGCAAGACGATGTCCGCGTGGCCATCTCCATTCACATCCCCAATCGAGGCCGACCCTCCCGTCACCGATTGATCCGGCAAAGGAACCGTGTAGAACGGCGTCGACTGGAAGGCGCCATTGCCGATTCCCGCGTAGATGCCGGCGCCCGCGGCGCCCCCCATGTCCATCAGCAGGTCAGGTATTCCATCTCCATTCAGGTCGGCAATCGCCAGGGGTGTGCCACCACTAATGCCGAGAGGCGCCTGCTGGAAGGTTCCATCTCCGTTGCCGAGATACACCGCGCCATTCCAGACCAGATCCAGCTTTTTGTCATTATTCAAATCGCCGGCTAGAATCCGCTGGATGACCGAGCTGTTCTGCTGGGAGAATAAAACCGGACTGCCGAAGTTGCCATCTCCTTTACCCGGAACATAGATAAGCCCACTTCCCGACGCAGGGTAACGAAGCGCATACGGAACGATGACATCCACATGGTTGTCGCTATTGAAATCACCGGTCACGGGGACGAGGGCCCCAGGAGTTGTCAGATCGACTGCAGGTAGACTCGGCTGAAACGTACCATCGCCGTTTCCTGCGAAGAACGCGAGTGCTGAATCCTGGTTGATACTGGAAATCCCCACGACGTCGATCTTTCCATCTCCATTGAAGTCACCCTGGCCAAGGTTGCTGATCGAACTACCGGCGGCCGTAGAGACCGAAGAAAATGTTGCGTCGCCACGTCCTCGCGCGCTCACCAGGTTGCCGGTCGCGCCTATTCCAACCACATCAGTGAGTCCATCCCCGTTCAGGTCGGAGGTGACGTATTGACCATAGACATTCGTGGTGCTGAAGTTCCCCTGTCCGAACAGTACCCTCAACGTCCCCTGAAACGTGCCGTCGCCATTGGCCACGAGATTAGAAAAGCCAAGGCCGGTGTTGGAGACCAGACTCGTCTTACCATCCGCACTGGTTTCCGGGCCAGCCGGAAATCCGCCTAAATCATACGCGTTTCCATACTGGAAGCCCCCCTGGCCATCGCCCAGCAGAATCGACGTATAGTTGCCGATCAGCGCGAGGTCCACGTTGCTGCCATGATTGGTCGTCCCCGCAAGGAAGAGTCCCGGGTTTCCGAGCCATGAATCCAGCGGCACGTTCATGCCGGTTGTGAACTTCCCGCTGGAGTTGCCGAGCAGCACCTGCAACGAGATGAGGCCCATATCCGCTTGTCCCTGGATATAGGCTATGTCGGTCAACCCATCATGATTAAAGTCCGCGGTAACCAGATTAGGTCCACCCGGCGTGGTTTGGGCCGCTTGCAAGGTTCCGTCCCCGTTCCCGTAGTAAACGGCGAGCGACGACCCGCCAACGACGATGTCCTGCTTCCCATCACCGTTGAAGTCGCCCGTGCTCGTCGACTGGGGATTTACCCCGGAAGGTCCTCCATAGGTCACGGCATTGGAAAGCTTTCCCGGCGCCGCACTGCCCTGGTTCAACAACACGGCCAAGCCTGAAACATTGTTCAGAAACGTGGAGATCGCTACGTCCGGAAATCCATCCCCATTCAGATCGACAGGAACTGCCAGCGATACCGGAGCCGTCACCGCATAATAGACTGGGCTTTGAAAGCTGCCGTCCCCATTACCCATCAGCTCAGCAACATATCCATTAGGACAGGTGAGTAACACATCGAGCTTATTGTCTTTGTTCAAGTCGGCCGCAACCAACCAATAACGGTAAGAGCCAAACGAGCAACCGGTCAGCGAAGTCGTCGTGACTGCAAGCGGAGGATTGGTTGCTCCCTGGCTAAGGAGTACGGTCAGTGTCGGCGGGGGCGCTCCAGCGCTTGGTACCCATAGGTATGCGATATCCGGCTGCCCGTCTCCATTAAAGTCTCCTGTGGCTAGCGGCGACACTAATACGCCACCCGGATAAGTAAAGTTATCCAGGGGGAAAATCGGCTGTTGGGTCTGGGCGACAGCACTAACGGGAAATAGCGGTAAGACCAACCAAAAAACCAGGAAGAATCGCAGGCAGCGCGAAAAGCTGAACCGGGGGTCGGCAAACATGAAGACAGTCCTCTAAGTCGTACATGTCTTTCTCTGAAATGCGGAACGAGTCTAACAAAAATCTGGCGGCAAATACACTAAGATTCAATCGTCCGGAAAACACCAAAGGTTGTTACTTCGCGTCGCCGGTTTATAAATCCTCGAAAGATGAAGTTGTGAATAACTTGTGATCCCGTGCAGCTCGCCCAGCCGTTCATAACCAAAAAGGTATCGCCCCTATCCTCAAACAGGTTCGGAAAGCATTGGCGCGGTCGCTAGAATGAACGAACGAGGGATGGTCGATGCGTTTGAAGAGCAAAGTGGCGATTGTGACCGGCGGTGGAGCGGGTATAGGAGAAGCGATCGCCACGAGTTACGCACGAGAAGGCGCCCGGGTCGTCGTAGCTGAGATTGACCCCGGCCGGGGGCAAGCGACCGTGGAGACTATCCAACGGTTCGGTGGTGAAGCCTTGTTTGTTGAGACGGACGTCTCTTCGGAACCTCATGTGCGACGGATGGTCGAAAGCACCCTCCAACGCTTTGGGCGAATCGACATCCTTGTCAACAATGCGGCTGTCCTCATTTCCCATGGAAAAACGCGGGCCCACGAACTCTCCCTCGAAGAATGGGATAAAACCATCAACGTGAATCTGCGCGGCTATTGGTTGTGTTCGAAGTACGTCATTCCGTCCATGATGGCCCAGGGTGCAGGCAACATCTTGTTTATCGGGTCCCGGACCGGGCTAAGAGGGTTCGCAGGCTTGACGGCTTACAGCGCGAGCAAGGGAGGCACGCTGGCGCTGATGCGCTCCATGGCCGCCGACTATGCACGAGAGGGAATCCGCATCAATGCCATCATTCCGGGCACGATGGACACACCGATGAACGCCGATGAGTTGTCGCAGCCAGGCGCGCGCGAAAAGTTTCTACCTGGAATTCCCGCCGGCCGGCTCGGCGTAGCCACTGACATTGCAGGCATGGCCACGTTTCTCGCTACAGAAGAGGCAAGCTTTTGCATCGGCGGCCTGTATTTCGTCGATGGTGGCGCAGATCTTCGCTAGCTGAGCCCAAGCTTTAGAAAATCGCAATAGGGTTGAACAGGGAACCGGTCCCCCGCGGTAAATGGAGGGGCGAGGCGGCCACCATAAAGCTCCACCGCTGTTCCTCCTCGCACACCGTTGTCAATTCTTCCAGATTGAGACAGTCTGCGCAGGCCATGCCCATCGAAGCAATCTGCAGCGCATGCACAGGGTAGGGAACTCCCTCAACATGGCTAGGCACCGTCTCTCCGTCGCCATCGGGAAAAAACGCAGCCACTTTTCGTTCGTGGAGCAGCGCCATCACGCTCACATGAAGTCCAGCTCGCCCCTCGCCGTCATAGCTGGGGTTCCAGGAACCTGACTCCAGCCGTTTTCGGTGATGCCCAGTGCGCAACAGAAAGATATCGCCTTCGCTCAAACGGACCCCCTCGGCCCTCTCCACTGCTTCGATCTCCTCGACCGTGATTGCCTCGCCCGGTTGCAGCCACGGAACCCCGCGGAAACGGGGAACGTCGAGCAGTACCCCTCGTCCCACGATACCGTCCACATACGCCGTGATATCCATCGCAGTCGCGCCGCGCGAAGTAAGCGTCGCCGGTGACTTTCCGTTGTAGAGCCGGCCTTTGTAAGCAACGTGGCACAGCGCATCCACATGCGTTCGTGAATCGCCGTGAATTTCGCTTCCCAGAAAGTCCCCGGCAAATTGCGGCTCTCCCGGCCCGGTCCTGACGTCGTGGGTCCGCACCATGTAGTGCGAAGAAGGGCGTGGATTGTCCGGCCCGGCAACGGTATTGATGGGCAACGAGAGCGATACGGTTCGGCCCGAACGGACGAGCCCGGCGCTCGCGCGCACATGCTCAGGCCGTAGATAGTTTAAGGTTCCCCGCTCATCATCGGGCCCCCAGCGTGACCAGTTTGAGACACGCTCGAACAGCCGGTCGAATTCCTCAGCGGTTACAAATTCCGGAATCGTCTTCTTTTCGCTCATCAAGCACGCGGACGCAACCATCAATACCGAATGCTATCACTCACGACTCAGCCGCCCGTCGTCCGTCGCCGTTAACAGTCCGCAACCATCCAGTTTTACGATGCTCGCCAAAAAACTGTGTTCGCCGTTATACTTGGCCCGGTGAAGCTGGGAACTCATGTACCTCTCACGGCGTAAATTCGTTGAGCTTGCCGCAGCCGTACCGCTGATGACGCGTTCGATCGGCGCCACCGTCACCGCGCAGGAAGTGGCCGATCGCATCAGGAAGAATATTGGCGTCGACTGGAAACCGGATACGGTGGACACCTTTAAGGCCGGCGATCCATCGACGGTCGTAACCCGCATCGTCACCACCTCGCTCCCCTCGCTGGACGTCCTCAACCATGCGGTGAACGCAGGCGCGAACCTCATCATTACCTGCGAGCCAACTTTTTACTCCAGGGCCGACACCCCGACGCCTCCGGTCAGGCGCCCCTTCGGTCAGCCCTCTACGGCCCCTCTCCCAACGCCGTCTCCCGATCCGGTCTTCTCAGCTAAGGACGCCTTCCTCAAGAAGCACAATCTTGTCATCTTCCGCTTAAGCGACCACTGGCGCCTGCGCAACCCTGATCCATTTGCCCAGGGGTTCGCCGATGCGCTTGGCTGGTCAAAGCTCGCTGCCGATCCCAAACAGATTGCGATCCCCGAGACCTCGCTCGAGGCACTGGTGGGGCACACAAAGAACGCGCTGAAATCCCGCGGCGGCCTGCGCGTGGTGGGCGATCCAAAACTACGTGTTCGGCAAGTCGCGCTCCTGCCTGGATCAACTCCCATCGACGCATCGCTTGCCGCGCTTCCCGCCGTGGACGCGATCATCGCCGGCGAAGTACGTGAGTGGGAGTCGGTCGAATACGTGCGCGACACCAACGACCTCGGCGGCAAGAAAGCTCTCATCCTCACCGGGCGCATCGTTTCAGAAGATCCAGGCATGCAGCTTTGCGCGCAATGGCTGAAGACGATCGTTCCCGAGGTTACATCCACTTGGATCTCCGCCGGCGATCCCTACTGGAGACCATCACGATGAGCGCGCCATTGACCGCAGGCGATGTGGTTGCCCGCATCAAATCCCATCTCGGTTTCCCCTGGCGGGAGACGACTTACCGCGATACCTTCAAGTTCGGCGGCCCAGATACCGTCGTCAAGGGAATCGCGACCACCATGTTCTGCTCCTACGACACCATTCGCCGCGCCGTAGCGGCGGGCTGCAACATGATCATCCCGCATGAGGATACATATTGGAACGACCACGACGACCTCACCATCGTGAGCGGCGACCCAAGCTACAAGCTCAAGGTTGATTTCATGCGCCACCACGACATCGTGATCTTCCGCATGCACGATCACATGCACGCACAGAAACCGGACTTTATCTGGGTTGGCCTGGCGCGGGCGCTCGAGATTACTCAATATGAGACCACGCCTCAGTCGCACCACTTCACTCTTCCCCTGACAACCCTCGGAGCGTTGGCCGAGACCTTCCAGAAGCGGCTGGGCGATAAGGCGTTGCGCGTCGTAGGCGACCCGAAGGCGAAAGTGAGCCGTCTCCAGCTTGGCGTGGGCTACGCGACGCCGAGTATCAACAATCCCGATGTAGATGTGGTGGCGAGCGGCGAACAGCAGGAAAGCGACGGCTTCCTCGACAGCCCGGAATACGTCCTCGACGCCACGACACTGGGAATTCCAAAAGGCTGGATCATGCTCGGCCACTCCATCTCCGAAGAGCAGGGCATGATGGAAATGGCCCAATGGATCAAGGGATTCGTGCCGGAGGTACCTGTTGAGCTCGTCAGAACCGGCGAGCCCTTCTGGACTACATAAACTTCACTACGCAAACCGAGTCCCGTAGAGCCCGCCCTGAGCGGGTCTCATGCGCGCTCATGAAAGGCTGCTCCCACTAACCGCCATCATCTCTTCCACAGCGTAATCTTCAATCCGCCATAAATATTGAAGGGAGCACCCGGCGCCTGAAAGGACGAGGACCGGATCGGGGTCTGACCGTCATCGGTGCCGTAAGGTGTTCCAAACGGCTGGGCAACGAATACGTCGTTATTGTCAAAAGGCGTGGTGCCTAGCTGCGACCCGGTGGAATAGTGTTTGTCGAGCAGGTTGTTCAACTGAGCGAAGATCTGAATACGGCTCGTTATCTGATAGCGCGCGCCCATATCCGCAACCCCATAGCCCGCGGATTTACCTGGTCCGTTATAGAACACTCCATCCGGCCGGTCCAGGTTGTTCTCGTTCCCCCGGCGCAAACGATGAGCCCACCGCGCGAATATCCATTTCCGCGGCCAGCTTCGAAGAAGGCCGGTATTGACCATAAAGCTTAAAAATGTTCCGCGGTACCTGCGGGATAAAGTCGCCGGCGGTGATGTGAATGTCATCATCGATCCCCGGCATGCCGGCGAGCGCGCTGTCATTCGTGCTGTTGCTGCCGCCATCGATCGTTTGCGCGCTCTGGTAGGTCGCATTCAGAAAGGTGTAGTTGCTCCCCGCGCTCCATTGCCGCCAGTCTTTGCTGAGCTCCAGCTCGATGCCGTCACGGCGCGTCTTGCCAAAGTTCAGGAAGTACCCGAACCCTGTCTGTTGCGAGGCTACAAACAGCAGATCGTTGTAGTTCTGTCCGAAAAAATAATCGGCGCTCCAGTCGAAACGTCCCCGTGTCGTTGCTGCGGATACCCACTTCAAAGGTTCGATTAACCACCTGCTTCAGCGGAGGATCGCTGACCAGCGCGTTCGGTAGATTGCAGGGTTGCGTGGGGTCGGAGCAGCCCAGCTCAATCGATGTCGGCGCGCGGCTGGCTTCGCTGTAGTTGAAGTACGTGTTGAACAGACCGGACGCGCGATAAGTAACTCCCGCTGCCGGATTGAACCTCTGAAACACATTGTTGCTGGTGAGGTTGCCGCGCGCGTCTGACGGCGGCAGGTAATCAAGGTTGTCCAGCGAGGTATGGTTGTACCGGCCAGACAAGGTCACCGCCCAGGGCCCATAGGTAAGAGTATCGGTGGCATATACGCTGGGCGTGTTTCCGGTTCCGTGCAACAGCACCTGGCTGTCCACCGGGGCGCCCCGGAAAAGGTAGTGCCGTCCAGAAAAATCGGCACCAGCGTAAAAGAAACATTGTCAGTGATTCAGATAGCCCAGCTGCGTGAGCTGATGGTAAGTCGACGTACCCCGATCCCAACCGGCGCCCACAGAAAGCCGATTGTGCTTTGTTGCGCCAAGTGGCCAATCCTGACAAACCATAGCTGTTCTGCTTATCTTGCGTACGCGTGATCACGCCATTGCAAGTCGAAGACGGATCACCGCCAGTATCGTTTTGCAGCACTTGCGCGAGGCAGAGCCAGTAAGGAAACGGTTCTGTCGTTGGAATCGCCCGTAGTGGGAAAACCCGTATACCCTCCGGCCGTGAGCGCGGCGATATCATAGTCTCTCAGATCGTAAAGATCCTGATCGAACGAATTATCATTCAAATCGCCATTGGAGCTGTCGGTGCGAACATAGCGATAGTACAAATTTGCCGAGAGCGTCAGATGATCGCTCAGAGCATGCGTAGCATTCAGCGTCAGGGAAGGAGAATGATCCCACGTTACGTCGGGAATGGTATTGACGTCCCCCCAGTTCACATTGAGGAAGCGGTAGTCTGAAGTGCCGTTGCCGGTCATCCAGTTATTTGCATACGCGCCGCTCAGAAAGACACTGGTCTTGGCATCTGTCCACCCCACCTTGAGAAACGATTGCCGCACCTCAGACGGGGAAAATTGCCGCCATCCGTCTTCGCGGTAAAGATTTCCTGCCAGGTAATAGTTGAAGCCTTTGGGCAGCGTGCCGCCTGCTTCCCCTTCCCCTGCCCGCCGGCCAAATTTGCCGCCTGTCAGCTGAAGCGATCCACCCGGAGCACGTGAGCCCGTCTTTGGTCTGCACTGAGATCGCTCCGCCCAGCGTGTTGAGTCCATAAACCGGATCTGAGCCAGGAATCAACGCCATATCCCGAATCGCTACTTTGGGAATCAAGTCCCACGCGACGATATCCCCGAAGGGCTGGTTCTGCCGCACGCCGTCCAGATAAACGGAAAGCCCTTCCGGCGTTCCCAACAAGGGAGAAGCCGTATATCCGCGATAGTTGATGTCCGGCTGGTAAGGGTTGCCGGCATTCTCGTTGACATACACGCTGGTCAGCCGCTTGTTCATCAGGTCGGCAAGGTCGAGTGCGTTGCTGTCCTCCAGATTTTTTGAGGTCAGCCCTTGCACTGGGACAGGAATCTCATCCAGAGACTGATCCGCCTCCCCAATCGGGGTAGGGGAAACGACCGTCACGCTGGTCGGAAGCGCTCTGGATGCGCAGGATCACCACTTCAGCTACAGCAGCCGGCGTGTTCACATCAATCGTGAGGGAACGGGAAGCAAATCCCGGCCGCGAAACCTCCAGGCGGTACTGCCCAAACTCCAGGCCGCCCAATGAAACCTCTCCGCGGGCATCGGTCCGGAAGGTACGGTCTGTGGATGGGCCCCATACATGGCCGCTGGCTTGTAACGCTGCGCCGGTAGGATCGTTCACTTGCAGCCGGATCTCACCCGTGCTCTGCGCATAAGCAACCGTTCCTGCCAGGTGGGCGACCAATAAAAGAAGACCTGCCCCAAGATAACGGGACAATTTGGAGCGACTACCGAAAACCATGCGCCTGCCTTTTTGCGTTAGTGGAGTTGGTTTTTGCTGGCTGAACCGTGTCGAACACAGATATCCAGAGCAGGGCAATCGAAAGGGTGACGCGGGCTCGACTCCCTCACGACGGGTCTGCTTGAATATTCCTTTCCCTGTCATCTTGTTCAGTCTTTTTTTGCGGTTTTTCGAAATATCTGCCCATCCGGCTCGACCGGCTGCCCTGGACCAGCAATGCGACGACTTCGCGAATGAGGCCCCGGGGGGCCCATTCAAGCCTTCTTTTGGCTTGAGTGGGCAAAACCCCTCGGCGGTTCGATTGGCTTTGTATCAGGGCACGACTTTAGTCGGGCCATAACGGTAGAAAGGAAATCGGGCTTTAGCCCCTGGGGTACGCCTTTGTTTAGTGAAACCGCAATTGCAGGCAAATACCTATGAATCTCGTTATTTAGATTGAGATCAGTCGTAGATTTTGTACTCTGACTTCGTTCTGCTGAGGTTTCTATGACGGTCGCTTCTAAATCCGCGAAGCACTTCTCCGTGACTGCCTATTCCGGCGACAACAAAACACTCCTGGCATTCGACTTCGACGATGCAACCCTGGCCAGCAATCTTGCCGGGTTTACCATCGCCTGCAAGTTGCCCGGAAAACAGCCTGCCTTTTTCCTCTTTAACTTCCTTCAATTCCAGAACCCCGGCAAGCATGCGCAAGTCGCCGGGGAGCTACCCACCTCCACCGTGAATGCCCCCATCCAGAAATACCGCTGGGTCGATTTCGCCCATGCCCCGGAGAAGGGAGGCAGCCTGGTTGCCGGCAACTACACCTACACCGTGACCCCGCGATATTTCGACGCCAATGCCAGCATGCTGGCCATGGACAAAACCAAAAGCGTTTCTGTAACCATAGCGGTCGGCCCATTCGTGAGCGGCGCCCTGAAGTTGGGATTCACCCGCGGCTACATGCAATCCCAGGCGTACGCCCGTAATTTCGGAGGGAACACCCCAATTCAGCCGGCCAATCGCCCCTTGCAGTACTCAACTGCAGCCAAGGCGGGCACCAACAAAGCAGGGAAGCCGGTGACCTTTGCCGATATCTACAGCTGGATGGGCGCAACCGCAAGAGCCCAGATTTTCGATGTGCTCGAAGAGGTGGTCAAGGATGCAACCCTCCATCTCGACGTATTCGCCTATGACCTCAATGAGCCTGACCTGGTCACGGCATTCCTGGGCCTCGCTGCCCTTGGCCGCATTCGCATCATTCTCGACAGCGCTCAACTGCACATCACCCATCAGGAAACAAGCAAGAAAACCGGGGCAAAGAAAACCATCGTGCCCCTGGAGGAAGAATTCGCCCAGGCCTTTGCCAAGGTCGCGGCAGATCCTTCCGCGCTCAAACGCGGCTGTTTTGACCGCTTCTCCCACGACAAGATCTTCATCGTCTCCAGGAACGGTGTCGCCTCGACCGTGCTCACCGGCGCAACCAATTTCTCGGTGAATGGACTCTACGTCAACGCCAACCACGTCCTCGTCTTTGACCAGGCGGCGGTCGCCCAATACTACGCAAGCGTATTTCAGGAAAGCTGGTCCGTGCTGACCTCTCCCAAAGCCTCAAAGACCATCGCGGCCGCCTTTGCAGGCAGCCCGCTGGCCACGAAAGCCTTTACCAGCAGAGCCGCGAACCTGCCCAAAATGTCGATCAACGTTTCACCCCACACCGTCGCAGACACAACCAGGATCCTGACCGCCATTCAGAAAAGGATCACTTCGGAGGCCTCTGCGGCCAACGGCAACGTAATCTTCGCGGTGATGCAGTTGACTCGCACCGCCTCGCCCGTCTGCCAGACGCTCATCAACCTGCATAGCACGCAAAGCCTCTTCAGCTACGGAATCTCAGATTCCCCCGGCGGTGTGAAACTCTATGCGCCCGGCAGTAAAACCGGCGTCCTGGTCACCGGGAAACCCAGCCAGGTACTCCTGCCTCCGCCGTTCGATCGCGTCCCCAGCCCTCCAGGACACGAGATTCATGACAAGTTTGTCGTCTGCGGCGTCAACGGCAAGGACCCCGTAGTGTGGTGCGGGTCCTCAAACCTGGCCACCGGAGGGGAGGAAGATAACGGAGATAACCTGCTCGAAATTCATGACGCGGATGTGGCCATGACTTTCGCCATCGAAGCCCTGCTTCTCGTCGACCACTACAACTTCCTCGACCGTTTCGCAAGCCCGCCGAAAACCACGGCATCCAATGCCCCGAAGACCCCGAAGAGCGCGGCCAAAAAGGAGCTGGCGGTGATCCAGCGCACCGGTGCAAGCTCCGCTTCTCTGCGCGTCTCCAGCCCCGCACAACCAACGAAACTCACCGGCATCCCGCAATCGCTGGAAAAAGCGGCGGTCCAGGCAGGAATGTTTCTCTACACCAACGATGCCTGGTCTCTCCGCTACTTCGATCCAAACGATTTGCACTCGCTCGAAAGAAAGCTCTTTGCCTGAGGGGCCTCGGCGCCGGCTCATAGAACTCCCTGGACGGGTGCTCCTCCCCTCCTCATATCCCCTACTGAACAGCCGTGCTGGCCGGCACCACAGGCAGTAACACCGCGCTGGCCCCACCCGTTCCACGCTCAATCGAAACAGTCGCCTTCTGATAATCCTGAGGCTGGGCAAAGAAAATGTTAGGCACATACGTCTGCGGATTGCGGTCATACAAAGGAAACAGACTCGATTGAATCTGAACCATGATGCGGTGCCCAGGCTTGAACACATAATTCATCGTAGGCAGCCGGAACTTATACTCCTGCACCTCGCCTGCGGGAATCGCGCTCGGCTCCGCGAAGCTCTTACGGTAACGCCCGCGAAAAATATCCATACTGACCGCTAGTTCATAGCCGCCCATCTCGGGCTGCGCGGGCACGGTCGGCGGATACACATCAATGATCTTCACCACGAAGTCTTCATCCGTGCCCGTGGTCTTCGCAAAGATATCCGCGAACGGGGCACCCTCCACCACCACCGGCTCCGTCAGCAACGAAGTCTGGTACGAGAGAACATCCGTACGCGTGGAAACAAATCGCTGATCCTGGACCAGCCACGTACTCCACCGCGATGCAGAGTCGAACGCAAAGGGAACCTCGACAAACGGCACTGGTTTGGCTGGATCAGAAACGTAGCTATCCTCGCCTGCGGCGCCGCCTGAAAGCCCAGGCCGGTCTTGGCCTGCAGATAAAGTGGGGTAAGATGCTGTTCCGTAGCTCCCGGCCAGTCGGAGAACTTGTCCCAATGATTCTCTGCCGGGTTATAGATAAGCACCTGCGGAGTCGGCTCCGACGGCTTGCGATCTTTCAGATAGGTATCAAAGAACGGAATAAGGACCGTTCTGCGAAAGTCCGCAGCCGTGTCGCCCTTCCATTTGAGCGGACCAAGGTTTTCCGCCGCGCCATTGACTTGGCTGTGGCACCACGGCCCCATCACCAGGTGATTGTTGGCGGCCATTCCTTTGGCCTTCAGACGCCTCCCACGTGTTGATCGCTCCATACATATCCTCCTGGTCCCACAATCCCTGCAACCACAAGGTGGGAAGGGTGGATGGATGAGCCGCCACCGCCTTATCGAGCGCCTGCCCTTGCCAGAAAGCATCGTATGCGGGATGCGACGAGAGCCGGCTCCAGAAATGGAAGCTGCTGAAAGCCATTCTTATCCGCCCACGCGCCTGCCGAACCCAGCATCGAGAAAATTCTGATAATCGTCCGCGCCCCAACGCGGAACGGATTCTCCTTTGCCGGTCTTGCTCGACTGCTCGGTAAAGTAGTCAAGGTTCACCTGGCGAAACGCGCCGTAGTGAAACCAATCGTCGCCCATCCACCCGTCGATCATCGGGCTTTCCGGGGCAGCCACCTTGAGCGCGGGGTGCGGCCCCAGAAGCGCCATCGTCACCGTCCATCCATCGTACGAGGAACCAATCATCCCAACCCGATGGTTCGACTCCGGCACATTCTTGCTCAACCAATCCACCGTATCCCATGCATCGGTGGTGTCGTCCGTCTTGGACGGGTTCAGCGGCCCCATCGGCGGACGCGTCATCACGTAGTCGCCCTGCGACCCGTATTTCCCGCGAATGTCCTGGTAGACAAAGATGTACCCGTCGTCGACCCACTCCCGGTTAGCCGCCCACACGGCGTCTTTGAGGTGGGGACTGTCCATCTTGGTGAAGAAATTGGCGTCGTAGGGAGTGCGCTCCAGCAGCATGGGAAGATCGTGCGCGCCCTTGGGAATCACGATAAGCGTATGCAGCTTGACCCCATCGCGCATCGGGATCATCACGTCCAGCTTCACGTAGTCATAGTCCGTTTCCGGCTTCTGCCATTTCGCGGGAATATCGCTGCCCGTCTGCACCATATTGTTGTTCTGCGGCCATGCGGCGCAGACCGCCAGAAACACAAAGAGAGACGCCACTACGCCACCACGAAATACCTTCACACGTATCCTTTCGCAACCGGACATTTATAGGATTGTCGCAGGGAATGAGTAGGCCGGGTAAAGGATTTGCTTTCAATTGCCACGCAGCACCGGAGACAACCGCGTGCGGTTTGAATAAGGAAAGCCCTTTCCTTCACCACCGCCCTTTCCTTCACCAACCGCCCTTTCCTTCACCAACCGCCTTTTCCTTCACCAACCGCCCTTTCCTTCACCAACCGCCCTTTCCCTGTAACCACCCTCTCCTTGTTGTCATCCCGAGCAGAGCGAGGGATCTGCAGTTCTACGGACCCTTCGTGAAAGTGTTTTAGGCATCCGCTCTATCCGCATCGTGGAAGCCTTTCCGCCTTCAGGGTTAGCGGAACCAAAGTATCACCACGTCATCCAACCCAAAGCGGACATATGCGAAATGAAATGCCAGGCGCACCACCCCCGAGGTCTACATGACGGAACCCTCTGATTTTCGGAACACGAGACTCCCCCTGAACGACGGCGCCGGCTCTATGCCCGCACTCGGGTTTGGCACCCTGATTCCCGATGCGCCCACGACCATCTCGGCCACCAGAGACGCGCTGGACGCCGGATTTCGCCACTTCGATTGTGCGGAACGTTACCGGAACGAGCGCGAGGTCGGCGAGGCCCTGCAGGCGGGACTTAGAGCGGCAGGGACTGCGCGCGAAGCCCTCTTCATGACCACGAAGTTGTGGAACACCAATCACCGCCCGGAGCGCGTGGCGCCGGCCTTTCACGCAAGTCTCGACAGGCTAAAGCTCAACTATCTCGACCTCTATCTCGTGCACACACCTTTTCCGTTTCAACCGGGCGACGAGCAAGACCCCCGCGATCAACAAGGCAATGTCATCTACGACCCAGACGTGACTTTGCTCGATACCTGGAGAGCGATGGAAAGTCTCGTGGACACTGGCCGATGCCGCGCCATCGGGCTGTCTGACATAAGCTTGAACGAATTGGTGCCCATCTACGAATCTGCCAGAATCAAGCCGGCCGCGATCCAGGTCGAAGCACATCCGCATCTGCCGGAAACCGAGCTTCTGGAATTCTGTAAAGAGAAGCGCATTGTCTTCCTGGCGTTTGCGCCATTGGGTCACGGAATGAGGCCGGGGCCGCTCCACGATCCCGTCATTTCGGCAATTGCCGCGCGAGTCGGAAAAACGCCCGCTCAGGTGCTGTTGGCCTGGGCCGTGCAGCGCGGCACAGCTTTGCTCACCACCCCAAAAAGCGCGGCCCGCGCGAGGGAGAATCTCAACATATCCCCCCTTCCGCAAGATGCATTAAACGAAATCGATAGGATTCAGACCAGGCAAAGGTTTAATCAAGTGGTGAAAACCGGCAGCCCGGGTTTCATCCCCCAAGGTAGCTGAAGGAGCAGACCATGCAAGAAGAACAAATACGGGAAGCCTTGAATAACCACTGGCAAGCCTCGGCAGCCGGCGACGCAAACGCGGAACACGATATCTACGCGGACGATGCCATTTGTGACTATCCTCAGTCCGGCGAACGAATCCTCGGGCGAAACAATCTGCAGGCCTTGCGCAGTCATCATCCGGGCAAGCCCTCCGGTTTCACCGTAAAGCGAATTCTCGGCAAAGGCGATCTTTGGATCACGGAATACACCATCACCTACCAGGGCCGCCCCGCATTCACCGTAAGCATCATGGAATTCCGCGACGGCAAAGTCGTCCACGAAACACAATATTTCGCCGACCCCTTCGAAGCACCAGCCTGGCGCACCCAATGGGTCCAACAAATCAGCTGACCCAAAGGGAGAATCCGCCCCCCAGTGGGTGCCGGAACCGCCCCGCCAGTACAGCCAAAGCTGTGGAGTATACTGTGGAGTGGAGTCGACATATGGAAACAATCCAGGTTGTTCTCGACAAGGACCTTTTGCAAGCGGCGGATAGAGCCGCACGCCGCATAAAACAGAATCGCTCGGCTTTTATCCGTCACGCGCTCCGGGAGTACTTGAAGAAATTAGAAACCCTAACCAGAGAGCAGCGCGACCGAGCTGGATATTCCAGCCGTCCGCAGACGATTGACGAAACTTCTCTCTGGGAGGCGGAGGCGGCGTGGCCAGCCGAATAGCCCGGGGAGATGTCCGTTTCTATTCCTTTGCTCCGCCTGACAAAAAGCGGCCGGTAGTGGTATTAACGCGCGACAGCGCCATCTCGTACTTGTCTACAGTCAGTGTTGCCCCTATAACTTCCACCATTCGCGGAGTGCCTTCCGAAGTCCTCCTTGGTGAAGACGATGGCATGAAGGCGGCCTGCGCGGTCAACCTTCACAATACGATCACTGTTGCTCAGCACCGGCTGGGTAGGCGTCTTACTAAGCTGCCCGCCTTACGGATGAAGGAAATCTGTTTTGCACTACGCTTCTCCCTCGGTTGCGATCTCGATATTTGACGATTCAGCAACGGCTGGGGTGGCCCATTCAAGCCCTCTTTTGGCTTGTGTGGGCGCGGATGACAACAGAACGGAAGCTCCCGGCGGCTCCTTCGCGTTGTTCTGCAATCCTCGAGGAGACGACCCACCCCAATTTACACCGTATTACTGCAACAACACCTACCCCCCGTTGCCGAAACGATGATCAACGTCTCGGCAAGCATTGGATCTCCCGCAACAGACACCATGCCGGATACATTTCGTGTTGCGCTTTCAGACTTGTCCAAATTAGCTTCGAAAAGCCTCGGACTAGCTAGTAGCCGCCCTTAATTAACCGTTGCCCTTTCCTTTGTCATCCCGAGAGCCTGTAACTTTTTCGATCTTTCGTGTATCAACCTACCCAAACCAGCTTGTCTTACCCCCACCACAAAGCCGTCAACCTGAGCGAAGCGCCTCGCGGATATATTGGAAACAGAGGCTTTATGGCGCGTACGCGAAGAGCCTGTCCTGAGCGCAGCCGAAGGAACCTCGGCGATATTTGTTAGCAGATTCTGTTCAGGACTTTCCGGCCGCAAACTACAGAGGAAGTAAAATTAGATTTCGAGGTTGGTCGGAGTTAAACGCTAAACAGGCTGAGGGAAATGCGTCTCTGCGCGAAGGGCACGGGTTTAGCCGTGCCGTAATAGGCCTTCCAACGACGGCTTCAGATGGGTAGGTTTTCGACTCATACGCGGCAAAGTCATCTCTGTCCCCGGCAGCGTTCACCGCAGACGATTGCAAAGACGTACCTCAGGGGCTTAAAGAGTGTGCGTGAGAACGGAGTGGAAAAAGTCCCGCAGGGACGACTGACCTTTGCCCAGGACGCTAGTCCTGGGTGGGTCATGCAAGACGATCGAGTCCCGTAGAGCCTGCCCTGAGCTTGTCGAACGGGGACGGCTTAAAATATGCCGCCGCGCTATCCTGGACAACCTTCGTCCGTTCCTTCCTTCTTCACCGCTCTCGCCAACGACCACATATGCGGTTCTCCTCAAATCGAAACACATGTTGTTGATCGAAGCCACCAGGCCCGCCGAAGATATTAGCCAACTCAAATTTCGTGAAGAAGTTACCTCGACACCTAAAGCTGAAAACGTAACCGTGATCAGGCGCCGCGGCATGGTAACCACCGCCAAAAATACAAGAACGGTTACCTCGCCGCCTTTCTCCGCCTGAACCAGCCTCCCACACCCAGGCCACCAAGCAGTCGGCATCCCCGCGCAATGCGTCCGCAATGCTGCCCCCATCCGTCGAGCTGCTCATAGCTCCGGAGTGCCGATGGATAACTCAAGACCACACCTAAGCGCATCGTCACCTGGAATACACTTGCCGCAGGTAACCCCAAACTTACAACGTAACCATTAGCAGAGGCCAGCCAGAATAATGCGCCAGTAACTACCCACTCGGATGAAAATAAATAAAAAAATAATCCGCCCCAACTATGGACGTTAAAAAGAAACCGTGCGAGTGTCATATCATGGCAATCGCAAATAACCCCGTCAACCTTTCCCCCAAACTACCCACGCTCGCCGACATCCACCGCCGCAGTGGCGAGTTGCTCGCCCTGCAGGCCGCTCGCCAGGCAGCAAGAGCAACCCGCCCCGGCTCGCTCTCAGACGAGCCCCACAGCGGGGAAGAGGCTTATCCCGAAGAACAATCCACTCATATCTTCGACGACGAAGAGGAAGAACTACCAGAGGAGTTCCGGCAAACCTACTTCACGGGCGATCCACAGCCGTCTCCTCCACCGGTACCCTTCGCGCCCCCATCGCCTGGGCTCACAGACCTGGCCCTCCATGGACTCGCCGGCCGCGTCGTCCGCAGCCTTGCCCCGCACACCGAAGCCGATCCCGCCGCTGTCCTGCTGCAGTTCCTCGCCGCCTTCGGCAACCTTGTCGGTTCTGCGCCTCATTGCCGCGTCGGCGCCACCCGTCACGGACTCAATCTCTTCGTCGTCATCGTTGGCGAATCAAGTAAGGCTCGCAAAGGAACCAGCTGGCGCCAGATCGACAACCTCCTCGCTGAAGTTGACTCAGGCTGGGCCAGGCACTGCGTCACCATCGGCCGTCCCACGGTCAAAAGCATCCTCCACACTCCGGGTGATCCACAATCCGTCACCGGCCGCCGCCTCGTGCTTTCTGAAGAGTTCGCCTCCGTGCTCCATCAACTCGGCCGTGAGACCGGCCAGCTCTCTCCTCTGCTACGCTGCGCCTGGGACGGCGGTGACCTCTCTGCGCACGACGTTCATCACCCGCTCCATTCCATCGCGCCTCACTTCAGCCTCGTCGGTCATATCACCCAAAGCGACCTGGCCCAACATCTCAGCCGGGTTGACTCTCATAACGGTTTTGCCAATCGTTGTCTCTGGGCCAGCGTCCGCCGCAGCAAATCCCTCCCCGAGGGCGGCAGCCTTTCGTCCGAACACCACGCCACGTTGGTCCGCGAATTACGCCAAACTCTCGATTGGGTGCAAGCCGAGAACGATCTCCTCTTCGCTCGCACGCCCGCCGCGCGAGACCTATGGAATGACCGCTACGATGTCTTGAGCCAGGGACGCGAGGACGCATTCGGCGCCGCCACCAGCCGCGCCGAAGCTCAGGTCCTGCGCCTCAGCGCCATCTACGCCGCGCTCGACCGCAGTCCTGTCGTCGACGCCTGCCATCTCCAGGCCGCACTGGCTGTGTGGGACTACTGCCGCGACAGTGCGCGCCTGCTCTTCGACACTGCCCCCAGCGATCCCACCGCGCGCCGCATCAGCGAGGCCCTTGATGTAAATCCCCAGGGCTTGTCCAGGGTTCAGATCAGGGCGCTCTTCCACCGGCACGTAAGCAAAGACCGCATCGACCAGGCCCTTGAGCAGCTCATGGCCCTGGATCTGATTCATAGGAGGACCACCGCCGGCCGCGGACGTTCTGCAACCGTCTGGAACAAACCGGGAGATATGAGACCAACCGAAACCGACCCTTATGGCGCATAGGGCGCTTATGGCGCACACTTTTTTTTTCGGATCAGGCCCCGTCAGCCGCGAGCAAATTGCGATTCCGCCGGCGCTTGATACTTAACCGTCAACTGTGGCGTTTCCAATCGCTGGTTCAGCCTATGCCTCGACTGCAGGCACGCCTCCAGCACCCCGGTCGTCAGCAACGTACGCTCCACCGGATAAGCCGCGCTCTTGCTCTGAAACATCTGCTCGATCTTCGCCGCCAGGCACGCGGAGTAAGCAACGTTTGGAACAGGCGGCAGGAAGAACTGCGTCGATACCATCCCATGCCCCGCCACCCGCGCCGCGATGTTGTAATCCATGATGGCTCCGTTGAGCAACAAGAGCGTAGCCCGCGTTCCGTCGTTGTACTCCATGCAATACGCAGCGGGATTCTTGACCAACTGCGGCAAAACGCCGGAAGCCACCAGGTCCTGCGTGCGGCCGTCCAGCACCGTCAGCCCCATCGGCGTGTCGCTGCGCGAAAGAGCGGAGCTCAACAGATCTTTGGACCACCGGCCCGCATTCCCAGCCTTCCAAACATCATCGCCCTCGAGCAACTGCACCGCCTTCACTCCCGTCTCGCCGCCCTTGCGCCGCTCCACCATGCACTGCAGCGCTTCCAGCGCGTCGAAATCCATACCATCGACTCCGCCCACGCCCACCATCACCACCTCTTCCACCTTCGCGCCCAGCGGTATGTCCACGTCGGGCAGCCGCCACGTCACCGGCAGCGAAGAGCCGGCCAGCAGCGGAAATTTCAACCGCTGCGCCGTCTTGACCATGGTTTCCGCCTGCTCGAAGCTGAACCCGAGCTGCTTGTGGTTGAAGTACGGCACCCCGTGTCCCTCATCCTCAAACACCTGCACACATTGCTGAAAGAAGTCGTAGCTCGGCAACAGGATCTGCCCCCGGTCGTTGCTCGGGTAGTCATCCTGCTCCACGATCGTCAGCACCGCGTCGACCGCGATTTTGTCACCGCCACAGCGCAGCGCCTCCGGAATATTGCTGCACAGGCGAAACCCAAACTGTTGCGAGCGCGCTCTGCTCAAATCACCGGTTGGTTCCGTTTTCTCCTCCGCCGGTTGCGCCTTCACCGTGCGGTCCCTGCCCAGCCCGCCCGCGATTCCTTTAGCGGAGCTTGATGGCGCAACCTTGGTTCCCGTCATCGCAAGCTGGTAGGGCGATGGCGCAGCATCGGCCTGGCGCTCTAACTGATCCACATACATCGACACCACTTGCACATTGGGCATGTGCCATTCGCCGTCATACGGGTAGCCAACCAGGAAGCGATCCGCGAGCGTTTGCATATGCGACTGGGGCCGATAAACGCTGCCCAGGATCGTCAGGCGCAGCGGGCGCCCCGGCGTCTGTGCCCACCCACTGCGCAGCAGCGGGCGCGACACCAACATCGCCGAAGACAACGCGGAGTACTCTACAAAACGGCGGCGGGTCAGCATTAGCTCCTCCAGAAAGTGGATTCAGGGTTGGGCTGGTAGTGTACGGCCGCCAGGTTCGGCGTCTGCAGGCGCTTCATCCCCTGGAACGCGCTGTCCACGCCGGCAATCAACAATCCGCTGGTCAGCAGCGTTCGCTCGATTGGATATTGCGCCTTCCCGGTCAGGAACATCTGCTCCGCGTTGTACACCAGCGGGCTGAAGAAACTTGCCAGCGTGGTGCGCCCGTCCGGCATCGGCAAATACATTTGCGTGGAGAATGGTTTCGCCTGCCCCTCGATGGCCGCCGCGAACGTGAAGTCGCGCACCAGGCCATTCATCAACAGCATGGTGCACCGCAGCCCGTCGCGATGCTGGTAGTGGTAGGCAACCGGATCGGGCACCAGGGCCCGCATCTGTTCAACCGTGGGAAACGTATCCGTAAAAGTGGCGATTCCCGGCATCAGCGTGGAGCTTCGGCACAACGCCGCCTTCACCAGTGCCTCTGGCCACACCCCCTGCTGCCAGGCCGTCCAAAAGCCGTCGCCGCGATAAGTCTGGATCCACTCCACTCCGGTTTCGCCACCCTTGCGCCGCTCCACCATGCAGTGGATAGTTTCCAGGCCGTGAAAATCGTAGCTGCCCATGCCCCCGTAGCCGACCGAGACAGCCTCTCGCACCGTAGCCCCCAACGGGAACTCCACCGACGGAAGCCTCCACGTCACCGCCAGGCTCGATCCTCCCTGAAGAGGAAAGCCCAACTGGTGAGACGTGTCCACCATCGCCTTCGACCAATCCCACGTATAAGACAGCTCTTTGTCGTTGAAGTAGGGAACCGACCGCCCACTGTCACGAAAGACCTTCGTGATTTGCTCGAAAAACTCGAAATGCGGATGCTTCATGATCCCCGTTTCGGTGTAAGCATAGGTCCCGTGCTCGCCCACCACGACCACCCCATCGACCGCCAGCTTGCTCGTGCCCAGGGTCAAAGTCTCCGCGATGGTGGGGTAAAGCTTCATCGTGGGATGCCGATCCAGCCGTTCCTGGGTCAAATCACCCTCGCCCCGTTGATCCACATACAGCGACACCACGTCCATCGCTGGATGGTGGTAAGTCCCGCCCCATCCATAACCGTCGAGGAACCGGTCCACTACGTGTTGGCCGTGCAGTAATCTCTTATAAGCAGTGATCACGGCAGCAAGCCGGGGGCGTTTGGCAGAGGTCGTATCCTGAGGCATGGCATGTTCCTTACAAGCGATGGTTGCGAGGCGAGTGTAGCAAAGATGCCCCTATCAATATTGTCGAGAAGCGAATGTTAACCCGCCGCCGGTTTCTTCTTTACTCCGCGCTGGCCCCCGCGGCGTTGCGCTCCACCCTCTGGGCCGATAACCCGGCCCCGCAGATTTCCCCGCGCGCCTTGGCCGTGCACAAGCGGGCCTTGGTGTTCGACGGCCACGTCCACGCGTTGGACCGCGAGTTCTATCACGGTGGCAGTATGGGCACCCGCATGCCCGACGGACAGTGGGATCTGCAGCGCGCCCGCGAAGGTGGAGTCAGCGCCTTCTTCCTCTCGGTGTTCATTCCCGAAGAGTACTACCCCGGCCGCTTCGAGACCAAACAAGCGTTCCGCCGCATCGATCACGCGCTCCGCCAGTTGCAGATGAACAGTAGCCAGGTCGCCTTGGCGTTGAACGCGGACGATGTCGAGCGCATCCATGCCCAGGGAAAAATGGCGGCGATCCTCGACATCGAAGGCAGCTACGATCTCGACGGAGACTTGGGGGTCCTGCGCGATCTCTATCGCCTGGGATTGCGTTCTGCGCAGCTCTCGGCCCACAACTGGGACCAGAACTACGCCGACTCCTGCTGCTCCCCGGCCAGGTGGAAAGGCCTCACCCCGCATGGCCGCGACGTCATCCGCGAGATGAACAAGCTGGGCATAGTGATCAACGTATCCCACTCCTCAGACGACACCATATCCCAGGCCATCGACATCAGCGATGTTCCCGTCGTCGCCACCCACCACGGCCTGCGCAGCGTCAACAACATCCCCAGGAATATGCCGGACTGGCTGCTGAAAAAACTGGCTGCCAAGGGTGGAGTCTTTGGCTTCCAGATTGGCAGCGAGTTCGCTTATCCCAAAGCGTTCGCTTACGTCACGGAACACGCGAAGAAAACCTTTTGGGATACCACCAGCATCCCGGAACGGGTGAAAGGCAAGACCATCTACGAGGTGGACCAGCTCGTCGCTCCACAGTTCCCCATGCCTGGTGCCCAGGTGCCGGACTCGGTCATGATGACCGTAGACAACTGGGTAGCCGTCGTGGATAAAGCCATCCAATTAGTAGGCGAGGATCACGTGTCCATCGGCACCGACTTTGATGGCGGGCCTACCCTGGCGCGCGGCATGCGCGACGTGCGTGACCTGCCCATGATCACCGATGCCATGCTGCGCCGCGGCTATTCCGAGCAGCGCATTGACAAGTTCTGGGGTGGCAACCTGCTGCGCGTCTTCCGCCAGGTCACGCAGAACCGTTTGTGAAACAATCACCCCATTGTGCTTGGAGAAGAATGCAATGCCTATCGACCCAAAAACCACGGCCCTGTTGCTGATCGAGTACCAGAACGATTTCACCACCGAAGGCGGCGCACTGCATCGAGGAGTGAAGGCGGTCATGGAGAGCACGAACATGCTCGCCAATTCAACTGAGGTTGCGAATCGGGCGCGAGCCGCCGGGGTCACGGTGATGTACGCCCCTATTTCGTTTGTCCGGGGATACGGCGAGATCACTCCCGATCCTTACGGCATCCTCAAAGGCGTGGTCGATTCGAATGCGTTCGTGCGCGGCACCTGGGGCGCTGCCATTGCCGACGCCATCGCCCCCGCTCCCGAAGACATCGTGGTCGAAGGCAAACGTGGTCTCGACACCTTCGCCAGCACAAACCTGGATTTCATCCTTCGCTCCCGCGGCATCAAGACACTAGCCGTAGCCGGCTTCCTGACCAACTGCTGTGTCGAATCAACCGCACGCACCGGCTACGAAAAGGGCTTCAAAATGATTGCCCTCTCCGACTGCACCGCGACCCTCTCCGCCGAAGAGCAGCAATTCACCTTCGAAAAGAACCTGCCCATGTTCGCCCGAATCATCACCCACACCGACTTCCTGGCCGACCTCGCTTCTGACTGATCAGAGACCCACCCTCCACACCAACCAGAATCAAAGGAAAACGCGAAGGGTGCCCCAGGTCTCGCTTTTGAGACCTGGGATCCCCGCAACCCATACCTCATGGACACTCGTGACGTAACCACAGGGACACAAACAACCTAGAACTTCTATCCCCATCGCAAACCCTACACCAGCAACAAGCCCTCTCCCTTGTCATCCCGCCTGCATCGTCAAGAAAACAGTTGTTCCGCCAAGGTATTCGAACTACGACCGTTTGCCCCCTACCTATTCACCGCCTCGAACGGAAGAAACATCGCAAACGCCGTCCCCCTATGCCCTTCCCTCTGGCTACTCCTCAATCGCAAGCTCCCATGATGGCGAGCCACAATCTCACTGCTTACCCAGAGACCCAGCCCGGTTCCGCTAACCCCTTTCGTCGTGTAGAACGGCTCGAAAATGTGACTCAGAACCGCAGGCGGTATGCCGCTCCCTGTATCCGCGACCGTAATCACCAACCCCGCTCTTCCCGAACTCCAGTCGCGACCAACCCGGCTGCGTAGCACCAGCCGCCCGCCCCCTTGTGGATGCATCGCGTCAATCGCATTGCCCACCAGGTTGCTCAGCACCTGCCGTATCTCGCCTTCAAAACATCGAACCGGCTGATCCGTCCGTATCTGCTTCTCCACCCGAATGCCGGCGTTCATAATTCTGCTTTGAAATATCGATGCGATGCTCTCGATCAGCTGTTCTCCAGAAATCTCCTGCGGGCTGCTCGATTGCTTGTGAAAGCGAAGCGTCTGGTTGGCAATGGCCGACACGCGGCGAAGTTCGCGCTCCGCGCTCTGAACAAATACCCTCGTCTGTGCCAGGTCGTCGCACCGTTCCGCCAGGTACAGCAGATTGGTGACGGACTCAAGCGGATTATTGATCTCATGCGCAATCGAAGCGGCCAGCCTTCCCACCACCGCCAGCTTTTCACTCTGAATCAGCGCCAGCTCCGCCTTCTTCTGCTGAGTGACTTCAAGCGACGCGGCCGTAATCGCCTGAACCGTCCCGTCTGCGGCGACCACGGGAAAATAACTCACCGTCCAATAACGATGCTCTCCAGGCCGCGTCACCAGTTCGCCTTCGAGTGGGTAGTTCACCACCGGCTTGCCATCAAGCACCTGTTCAAACAGCTCCTTCAGCCCCCCGATGGGAGCCATCTCGGTAAGCGTGCGGCCCACGACCTGCTCCGGCTTGAGCCCGAAAAAATCAGCCTGCCGATCGTTGAGCCGCAGGTAGCGGAAATCCGTCGTGTCAAATAACGCCAGCCCGATGGGCGCAGTCCTATACACGGTCTCAATCTCGGTTCGCTGCCGTTCGGCTTGTTCTGACTTCTCCTTCAATGCCTGCTGGGTCGAGCGCTCGCGGGTCACATCCCGGGAAAAGGTAACGATCCCTTCCGGCGTTGGATAAACATCAATGTGCAGCCACAGGTTGAGCGGTGCGGGGTAGTGGGCATCGAACCCGCTCGCCACCCTCTCGTTCATCGCCCGCTGGTAATGTTCCACGTATGGAGATCCCTCGTAGACTGCCTCCGGGAACGCCTCCCAAACGGTCTTGCCCAGAATCTCCCGCCCTGCAGCGTAAAGCTCAACCGCTTTGGGATTGAGATAGGTCATGACCCAATTGCGGTCGACTCCAACGATGGCGTCGCTGGTCGCCCCCAGGACCTGAGAAAGCCGCTCCGTGATCCTGTCCCGTTCCCGTTCCGCCGCACGCTTCTCTTCGATATCGCGAAAGACAAGAACGATGCCGGTCAGCTCTCCATGGTCATCGAGGATAGGCGCCCCGCTATCGTCAATCGCGATATGCTTGCCATTCCGGGAGATGAGAATCGTATGGTTCGCAAGACCAACCACCGTCCCTGAGCGCTTTACCTTGTCCGCGGGATTCTCGACCGGCTGGAGAGTCTTCTCATTCACGATCCGAAAGACATCAGTCAGTGGTTTGCCACTGGCTTCTCCCATGGTCCATCCAGTTAGCCCTTCCGCAACGGAATTCATGCGGATCACGCATGCGTCGGCATCGGTCACGATCACCGCATCCCCGATGCTTTGCAATACCCGTGACGCGCGAGCCTCGCTCTCGCGCAGGTCCCGGGCCGAATCCACTTGAAGGGTAATATCCTGGCAGATCACGAGAACCCCCAGAACATCCCCGCCGGACCCAAAGACAGGACTATAGCTATAGGTCCACCGGATATCCCGCAATTTGCCATCTCGCAGAATCGGGACCACGGCGTCTTTGTAATACACCGTCTCTTTGTCTTCCATCACCCGTCGAAGGTTGGGGCCGACGATCTCCCACGCGTCCCACCAGCATTCCATCGCCGGTTGTCCCAGCCCCGACGCATGCCGTTCGGCAAGCAAAGGGATGAAGGCGTCGTTGTAAAGCTGGACCAGCTCCTCGCCCCAGAAGATGAGCGAGGGAAATGCGCACGCAAGCATGAGATTGATACTGCAGAGAAGGCTTTCGGACCAGTCTTCAATACGGCCGAGCGGAGTCGAGCTCCAATCGTAAGCCCGCACCAACCCAGCCATTTCGGTAGTTCCGCGAATCAGGCCTTCCGGCTTACTCTCTTTTTGCGTATGACCTGACGTTTCGCTTGGCATGGACCGGGACGATGCAGACAGCATAGTGTAAACGAGTCCAACCACAAAGTCCCATGCCCCATTTTGGTATGGTCGAGAAAGTCCGTTCCTCGGGACTAGCGGACGTGTTCCGGACGGACTCCCAGTCCTATGAAGCGGGCTGTGAGCCGATGGAAAATCCGGCTCCGGCTGAGCACCCGGAGCAGCAGCGGCGCGGTGAGCGGCCCGGGCCGGCCTAAATATCGATCAAGAAAACCGTGAACGGTCGTCTGGAAAGTCTGCGTGATGCGGGTAGGCAACTCGCGGCGCTGTTGCACGCGGGCCAGCAACTCTTCGCTGGCAGGCGAATCCCCGGCATGCATCGTGCGCAGTGTCGGACCAAGAATGCGCGCAGTGGCCACAGCATCCTGAATCGCAAGATTAATGCCAATGCCGCCAACGGGCGACATGGCATGGGCCGCGTCGCCGATGCACAGCAGGCCAGGAAGACACCAGCGGCGCAGGCGATTGACCTGCACCGGAAGCAGGGAGACTTGATCCCACGACTGAATCTCGTCGGCGCGTGACTTGCCATCGGGGCCGGGTGTACCCAGGAAAGGAACAAGCATGGTCAGGCCCTGCCGGAAGGCCTCTAACCCGGCAGGTTTGATGTGAGTTTCAAAGCTGTCCTTGCGAATAAGGTAGCCACACTGGAAGTAGTCTTTCCGGTTGATCATGACGATCATCTTGCCAAAGTTCAGATTTCCCAGCGCCGTCTCCGGATCATCGGAATGGCGCGACAGCCGCAGCCAGAGAACATCGATGGGAACACCGTGCTCTATCCGCTGGAAATGTGCGGCGTCCGTGGTGGTGGCGTGACGGCCGTCGCAACCGACCGTGAGCGGCGCTTGAATATCCAACGGGCCGGTGGGACTCTCGGCATGCGCGCCTACAATCTTCCCGCTCTGCGGATCCGTCAGCAGACTCGTAACCTTGTGCTCCATGAGAATGCGGGCATTCGGATACTTGCGCACTTCGCTGGATAAGAAGTCGAGCAGATCCCATTGCGGCATCAGCGCAATAAAGTTGGTCGGCGCCGGAAGCATAGTAAAGTCTGCGATCAGGTAGCTGCGATCGCCCAGTGAAGCGAAGGCATGATCGAAGTGCTGATGTTCAACCCGCAGCAGCGCATCGAGCAGGTCGAGCTCCTGCATCACGCGGAGCGTAGCCCCGTGGATCGTGTCCCCCCGAAAGTCGCGATTGAAGTCCTTGTGCTTTTCCAGCACGATGACGTCGATGCCCTGGCGCGCGAGGAGGAGAGCAAGCACAACGCCTGCGGGACCTCCGCCTACGATACAAACTGCGGTGTGTAGAGCTTCACTCATAAGCACCTTCCGCCACCATTTCCCCCTAGTCGGCGTACTTCTTACGAATAAGCACAGTCCGTTGCAGCGAATCAAACACTTCCAGGACCTTCAACCGCAGGTCGGGATCGATCTTCTGGCTGTCCAGCCACCCTTGCACCACGGCCTGCGCCTGGGCGCTGTTCTGGCCTTCGATGAACGCTCCCAGCCAGGCTCCGAGGAAGAATATCTTGCGGTGCTGCTTGATATCAGGCAACTCGTTCAGTGACTGGATCAAATACGGCTCGGTGAGCGCGGTCTGCTTCCAGAAGTTGAAGGGGCGCAGGCTCTCCGTGATCCAGTCTTCCTGGATCGTCTCCGAGTGAAGATACTCGTTGAAATACCGGGCTTTGCTTTCCGCGGAAGGCGTTCCGGCTTGCGCGGCGTAGGCATACTTCTGGCCTTCGCCGCTTTGGTCGCGCGCCTTTTCCTCAGCCAGGATGGCCTCAGCTCCGGGATCGCCCATGGCGATCAAATGCCCAATAAGTTCCCAACGATCGAGCCGCTTCAACGTCAGTCCAGGCACAACCAGCTTGCCGCTGAGGAGATCCTTCACCTGCTGCAAACCCGTGGGTGTTTCTGCAATCGACCGGAACGTGCGGAAGTTGACGATGCGCAAACCCAGCGTCGGCGCCTTGAGCATGCGATCGCCAATCACCGACTCTGCCCGCGGCGCCAGTGCCTGCACGACCGCCTTCGTGCAGGTAGGAATGCAGCGCCTCGGCCACGCGTGCGCCCTGAATCCGCGACAACGACTCATCCGTTTCTTCCGGAAGAGATTTCAGCGCCAGCTCCACGTAGCCCCGCGGAGGCGACTTCGCTACGTGGACATAATCCCAGAGCGCTCCCCACAGCATCGTGCGGCGAAGCGGAGCCGCCTGATCGGAAACGCTGGCTAACAGGCTTGCATTCGCCTCCAGCGGCGAACTCGGGTCGAACAGCGACGTCGTGAACGACTCGCTCGCCTCATCCAGCAGAAAGCGGCCATAGCCGTAGTCGCCCTCGTTGGCGAAGACCAGGTTAGGGCAAGGCTTTCCCACGGCCGAAGACACAGCGAACGGCAGCAGCATTCCACTCCACCTTCATCGTCTCGATCGACGCGCCGGCCTTCTTCGGCAGCGGTAGAGACGAGAAGAATCTGGTTGGCCATGGGCCAGACATACCCATCCTCGAGCACATCCCGCTGCTTGATGGTGAAAGCAGCGATCTTCCCGCCGTTGCAGGAGTAATCGACCGTGACCTCGGGCATCCCCCGCCGCGTGATCCAGGATTTGGCCCATGCCTGCACTTCCTGGTGATGACCTGCCTGGTCGCCGGCTGTCTCGAACGCGCGCACCAGGTCGGCCCACTCGGCGTTAGCGTATGCGTGCTCCTTCAGATAAAGCCGCAGCCCCTGGCGAAAGTTGTCCTCGCCCAGAAAGTAATTCAACTGCTTCAGGATCGCCGGAGCCTTCTCGTAAACGATCGCTCCGTAAGCGGATTTCGCATCCTTGAGGTTGGCGATGTTCTGAAAAATCGGCGTCGTGCCCTGCGTCTCATCGATCCCATACGCCAATGGTTTTATCTCTTCGTAAAAGTGCTTCCATGGATTCGAGGCCGGGTCTAACTGCTCCAGCGCCTTATACGCCATGTATTGCGCAAAGCCCTCCTTGAGCCAGAGGTCGTCGAACCAGCGCATTGTCACCATGTCGCCGAACCACTGGTGGCACGTCTCGTGTAGCACCAATATGTTGCGCCGGAAATAATCGCTCTGCGTCGGAGTCGAGCGGAACAGAACACCGTCTTCGTTGAGAAAGGTCTCTCCCGCATGCTCCATGCCGCCAAACGGAAATCCGGGGATCAGCACCAGGTCATACTTGGCGAAGGGAAACGGCTGTTGAAAGTAGTCGCTGAGGTAGGTGATCCCGCGTGCGGCTATCTGCTGTACCTGCGGCGCCTCCTCCTCTGCGCGGGCCAGCTGCGACTTGCGCACGTACACCGTCGGCTCGCTTGGACTCTTGGAGTGCACCGCGGAAAACGGTCCCGCCGCGAACGCAAACAGATAGGTGCTGATCGGCCGCGTCTCTCCGAAACGCGCGTGCCCATCCTCGGCTGCCATCGGCGCGGTGTTGCCAATCACCGTCCAGCCAGCCGGATGTTCGACATCAAGCGTGAACTTGCCCTTCAGGTCTGGCTGGTCGAAGCACGGAAAAGCCATGCTCGCATCCATGGGCACAAACAAGGTGTAAAAGTATTCGTTGCCATCATCTTTGTCGTCATACCGGGTAATGGCCTTGCCAGCGGGAGCCGCATTGCTGACGAACGCGATCGTGAGCGTGTTCTGGCCGGCGATGACCGGCAGGTTGAGATGGCCATTCGTCAGTTCCGTCGCGATCGGATGGCCATTGAGGTTGGCCGACTGAATCACCCCATCACGATAGTCGAGAGGAAGATCGCCTGCTGTCCTGCTTTCGAACCTGACCGTTTCGCTGCCGGCAACCGCGGACTCATGCTCCTTCAGCGTGAACGAAAGCCGATAGCGAATATCGGAAACCCGCGCGGCCCGGGCCACAGACAACTCGTGGGAAACCCCCGGCTCGGTGGGAGCCGCCAGTGCTGCGCTTGAGACCGCAAGCACCATCGCAGTTGCTAAGCAGTATCGACGGAAGATAAGCATCTCTAGCCACTTATCCTAACCGATCACAACACTTCCTCTTTCCACTGCAGTCGCAGGTTCTGGACCGGTGCCCCATGTTCGCCTTAGCGTACATGGGCCGAAAACGAAGTCTTCAAATGCTTTCAATCTATGTGCTACGACCCTCCCAGTTGCCAACAGTCTCGCTACTGTGAAACCGCACGCGGAGGAGTGGGATGATACTGATGTGCGAGCGCGGCCGAAGCTTCGAGTTGCTGCGCAGCGCCCTCATGGTCGCCCTGCTCCTCTAACAACCGGCTCAATTGCGAATGGACCTGGAAGGCGGGCGAATCGGCCGATTGATTCGGCGACTCGAGGTAGAGCTTGAGCAACTGGATCGCCAGTTGCGGCTCCTGATGGTTGCGATTGAGCAGGGAAGCCGCGTCTACCAAAGCCGGCCCGTGCGGCTTCGTAGCTTTTGCATCTGCATCGATCCCTGCATGCACCGCCTCCAGCATCGGATCCCACTGCCGGCGGCGTGCGTAGTAGGACGCGAGCGACATCCACGCATCGGCAGCATGATGTGAGGCCTCGACCGCAGCCTTGAACTCCGTTTCTGCCAACGAGTAGTTCTTATCCTTCTCGGCCAGCCGCCCTTTGAGCTGATGCGCCTGCACCGGACCAGATTGTTCGAGCGCCTGGGCCACACCCTGCGCCTTTTTCTTTCCCCCGCCCACGATGCCAGGAGCAGCCGTGTAGAAGTCGCCTAAGTCGGAGAGCGCATCCACATTGCCGCCATCGAGTTGGACCGCCCGCTCGAACTCTTCCCGCACCTTCTTTGCCAGTCCGTAAGCCTTGATGGAATGAATGCTGTCGGCTTTCTCCCCATACGCCCGGCCCAGCCACAGGTGATACCCGCTATCCATCGGCATAAGCTTGACCGCGATCTCGCACTCGCGGATGGCATCATCCCAGCGCTCTTCCTGGTAGTAAACCCGGCAAAGCAAATTGTGTGCCTCTGCGTCGGCCTGGGTCCGTGGCCAGCGAAGCACTCAGCCGCGAAATAGCATCGTCCGCCCTACCCGCCATCAGGTCGGCATTGACCGGTTCCAACGCAACCTTAGGACCGGAAGCACCATGAGCCACCGAGCCGCCAATCACCGCCAGAAAAAGACATGAAAAATAAACTATGCGCACTGGATTAAGCCCCGGCTCTCAAATGGATGTTCCAACGAAGCCCGAGGATTCGCCGCCCCAACCAGCATTTTCCGACAAGGGTTCCCACAAGCCACCAATATCCCGGGTGCCCCATTCAAGCCCTCTTTTGACTTGAGTGGGCAAGTACGCTCGCCCAACCCCTTGTCATTGGGAGCGAAGCGGAGGGACCTGCGGTTCAGCCCTCCTGCGGGACCAACTGCTCGCGTCCCGACGTATCCCCCCAAAACCGAATCCATATCCGCTCCACGCCTCCCTGTGATAGCTTTCCGATAACGATTTCCCCCGCCAAAATCGGTCTCGTTCAACCAGGAGTACGACCATGGCAACAGAGACTCTACCCATCCATCGCCCAGTCAACCGCAATGCCGAGCGCATCTTCTTTAGCTGCATGGCTATCCTGCTCTGCGTGGTGGTCTTCATCGGCTTTTCGGCAACTTACTTCCGCGCCGGCATGTTCCGCGCGCCCCTACCCAGTCCCATCCTTCACGTCCATGGAGCTGTCTTTACCCTGTGGATGGTGCTCTTCGTGGTCCAGACATCTCTCATCTCGGCTCGCCGTGTGGCCTGGCACCGTTCCCTGGGCACGATCGCGTTCTGTCTTCCGCCGATCATGATCATTCTCGGGGTGATCGCCGCCATCGATGCCCTCGGCCGCAAAGTATCGATTGGTCCTCTCGATCCAGCGGTCTCTTCGGCCATCCCGCTGGTCGGGATCGTAGCGTTCACCATCGTGATCTTCGCGTCCTGGCGGGCGCGCAGAAACCCTGCCGCTCACAAGCGTCTGATACTCCTCGCCACCATCGGCCTGACCGAGGCCGCCTTCGGCCGTTTTCCCTGGAGCCGGATGGGGCTCCCGCCGGCCGCTGGCGCCGTCACCGGGCTCGGTCTCCTGATTTTGCTGGTGCTCGCGTACGACCTCGTTTCGCTTCATCGCATTCACCGGTCCACAGCCTGGGCCGCTCCTCTCACCTTTGCCTGCGGAGCCCTCGCGGTGCCCATCGGCATGACACCTGCCTGGCACGCCTTCGCCGGGTTCCTCGCCCGGAACATCGCTCCACACCTCTGACGCATCGCAAAACAATCATGATGAAAAGATTTGCTGTGGCCCTGCTGTGCCTTCCCCTTGTGTCCCTCGGACAAGCCATTCCCAGCGGCCCAGCGATCGACGCCCAGGTGAAGAAGATCATGAGCAACACCCACGCCAACGGCATGGCCGTAGCAGTCGTTGACAAGGGCAAGGTCGGCTACGTCCAGGCTTATGGCATCCGCAACGCCAAGCGCGATCCGCTCACCATCGACACCGTGATGTATGGCGCTTCGATCACGAAAACAGTGCTCGCCTACGTCACCATGCAACTGGTGGACCAAGGCAAGCTCAATCTCGACATTCCCATCAAAGACGATCTCGACCATCCGCTGACCACCTATGGGCCCGATCCGGTCTTCCCCGACAAGCACGGGCCGTATCCCGATCTGGCCAACGATCCGCGCTGGGAGAAGATCACTCCGCGCATGTGCCTCACCCACTCCACGGGCTTTCACAACTTCTGGTTTATCGAACCAGACCAGAAGTTGCACATCCATTTCGACCCCGGCACGCGCTACAGCTATTCCGGCGAAGGTTTCATCCTGCTGCAGTTTGTCATCGAACACGGCCGAAAGGCGCAAGGCCTGGGGCTCGATGTCGGCGATCTGACCAAGGCCAACTTCGACCGTCTCGGCATGCCCCGCACCAGCCTGGTATGGCGTCCCGATTTCGCCTCAAATCTCGCCGACGGATGGAACGATCAGGGTCAGCCGCAAGAACATGACCGGCGGAAAAAAGTGCGGGCGGCAGGCTCCATGGACACCACCATTTCCGACCTGCCAAAATTCGCGGCCGCCTTGGTCACTGGCGACGGGCTCAGTGCTGCCTCCCGTGCCGAGATGACCAGGCCGCAATTGCATATCACCACTGCCCACCAGTTCCCCCCATTCGCCCCGGACCTCCCGGTCAAAGAGCAACGAAAGGATCTGGCTGCGGGGCTTGGGGTCGTCGTCTTCGACGGTCCGCAAGGCCACGGGTTCTTCAAGGGCGGCCACGATGGCCAGACGGCTAACACCATGGTCTGCCTGGAGACCAGCCGCCGATGCGTCGTGATCCTGTCGAACGACGTGCGCGCGGAAGCAGGCTTCGCCGACCTGGTTCACTTCATCCTCGGAGACACCGGCGTGCCCTACGACTGGGAATACGGCGCCTTCGCCGGAAAGTCGTAAGTACGCCTCACGGAACATCGATAGATACGCGTTAAAACCTGTACAAACAAAATTAGAAAAATACCTCGGCCCAACTACCACTCTTTAAGGCATCGGTACCACTTCCCTAAGCCAACGACCAATCTTCATGGCATCGTTACCATTTCCCTTGTCATCCCGACCGGAGCGAAGCGTAGCGGAGGGACCTGCGGTTCCGCGGACCACGATTGGGAACGCGGCAAGACGATCGCGCCTGATCCCTTCTGCCCGGTTCAAGTCAAAGCAATGAACAAGCTCCAACGGCAAAAAGCCACGTGGCGCTCTAACTTGGACAACCCGACGCGCTTTGGCAGCCCGCTACTTGGTGCTTACCTCGCGCGATCCCAACATCAGCTCCACCACCGTCTCGAACAACCGGTTGCGCGTCTCCAGCCGCACGCCTGCCCGGGTGACGTAACGCACCACGATATCCACCCCTCCTGCGGCCGACGGCCTCATGTCGACGGAAGGCTTGGCACTGAACTGCGGTGCACCTTGTTCGTGCGTCACCCGCTTCCATTCTTCTTCCGCCATCTGCGTATCTGCCTCGGTCGTTTTGACCGCGGCCTCACGGATCTTATCGATCATGGGATAGGTCTCGGCTCCAGGCGGGATGCTGACCTTGATCTCATCCCACATCCACTGTCCCGCGGTGGTGAAGTTGAAATACTTCCCATGAATGGCGTACCCGTTCAGGAACGAGACCCGCCTTCCGGTCGGATGCCCGTTTGCTGTCCAGTTACCGGTTTCCAGCAGCCAGGTGCGGAAGACTCCGAGGGACACCACTTCTCCGCCGACTCCGTCGATCTCGACCCAGTCGCCGACCCGGATGCCGTTCTTTCCCATCAGCACGAACCAGCCACAGAACGCCAGGATGAAATCCTGGAAGACCACGGTGAGTCCCGCCGTCGCCAACCCCAAAATAGTCGGCATCTGTTGCGGAGCGCCGAAGATCACCAGCAACACCAGCAACAATCCGATCACCTGGGTGATCAGGTTGAGAATAATCCGCAGTGCCTGCCGCTGCCGCCGGTCCCCCGAGATCCGGTCGAAGGCGACCTGCAAAGCCCAGCCGGCCAGAATGGTCAGCAAGACGATCGTTGCAATCATGGTCAGCGACTGCAGCATCAGGTGGAGCATGATCTTGTGTTGCAGCTCTACCTGGCTGCCCCAGCGAACGTAGAGTGCGACCAGTTGTTGCTGTGCCCCGAGCCGGTCGTCGAGAATGCTCAGGATATTGCGTTGCGCCGCCAGGCTCTCCAGCTCTTTCACTCGCGCAGATTTTGATTCCCCGGCGGCTTGCAGTGAGGCCGCCTTGGCTTCGGCTGCCTGGGCTTCCGGCTCCAGCCTGGCATGGTCGTCGGTGAGTGCGGCCACGTCCGCTCTTGCCAACTGCTCCGCCTGCTGGATCAGCTGCATCCGGCTGCGTTGTGCCCACCACTCCTTGATTTGCCCCGCCAGCGTCGTGTATTGGCCGGCCGAGACGACGGCTGATTGTCCTTCGGTTGTTTTCGCCTGCTCGTCGTACTTCTTCATCGCCGCTTCGCGCGCCGTTAACTCCTGCTGGATCTTTCCCCGATGGTCTCCGCTGGCGCGGGCCAAATCTTCCATCGAATCCGTCAGTTCGTCCTGGTCGAGACCCATCTGCGCCTTGGCCACGTCGAGGTCATCTCCCGCCGGCGAAGCAGTCACGGGTGTACCGGCCGGCGCGGCTGCGGCGACACCGCTCTTCGGTGTCAGCGTCGCCACGCGCTCCTGGTCCTCCTTAACTGTCTGCTGCAGCTCGGTGACTCGTTGCTGTAAAGCCAACGCGTCGCCGGTCAGGTGCCTGGTCTCCGCGGTTGCCTGGCGCAGAGATTGCGCGAAGGCCTGGTCCACCTCGTGATCGGCCAGCCGTTCCGCCTCCCGCGCAAGATCCAGTTCTTCCGACGATACGGCTAGCGCCGCCAGCGTTTTCGCCGTCGTCCAGGGACGCTGGTCCACGATTCCAGTCGGCCGGGGCGTCGCATTCCATCCCTTTCCTTGCCCATGCAGGAAAGGCAGGTGCTCCATGACGCCCATGGTCATGAGGGTCCCGGCGAAACAAAGAATCACTACCGCCAGCGCCACCGCCGCACCTATCTTGTGACCACGATTCATACCACCAACCCCATATTCCGGCGCACTTGACTCAGCCTAAACCCAACCCCGTAGGCCCATCGCCGCAAAAGTCTGTCTGCGCGCGCTTAAGCCGCGGAGTATTCCTTCTATAAACAGAAAAAGCCCCCGAACCGAGGGTCCAGGGGCATTTCTTTCCACGTTCTAGTGCGAAGGCTCTAGGTGCGAACGGTGATGACGCTGGTTTCGCTGATTACTTTCGCAACTCCGGGCGCACGCCCATGTCCGGAAATGTATCCCTTCCGATGGCCATTTCGGCAAACAAACCACTGCTCGTAGAAGCGGTCGGAATGCCTGGGTACGCCTGGGAGGTCTACCGTTTCGTATGCAGCCGGTTGCTCCGTCATGGTCTCGCCGCATTGTTTGCATCGCTCAGCAGACATTGTTCTACCTCCTGCAACAGTTATATGAAATAGGATGCTCTTCGACTACCACCCGTGATGAAGGTTTCGAACTTCGGTAACTGTTGCAGACTTAAATACTGCGGGATGTTACTTGTCCCCACCTTCAGATAGAGTCGATAAGGCCATGTGCGTAGGAACACGTCCGATGACGAATGAACGTAGATTCTGGTTGTATCTCTTTCTCGTCCTTATGGTTGGCCCTTCCCTATGCGCAGCGCAGCAATTGCCTCAAGGACCGGGCAAAGAACCTTTCGAACGTATCTGCAGCACGTGCCATGCGCTGAATGTTGCCACCCAGACCAGGAGAACTCACGCTGGTTGGGAGGGCACGGTTGAGACCATGCGCGGCCGCGGAGCCAGCGGCAGCGAGGCGGACTTTGAGCACATCGTCCAGTACCTGACGGACAACTTCGGCCCTATAAAAACCGCCGGCCCCCCACCAACAGCGAAGCCGGTACCGGCAGATACCGAGTGGACCACCTACGGTGGTGACCTCAGCAACACACGCTATTCGCCCCTCGAGCAGATCAATGCCGGCAACTTCAATAAGCTTCAGCTGGCTTGGAGATTCAAGACAGATAACTTCGGGCCTGCGCCGGAATATCGCTTCGAATCCACACCCCTGATGATAGGTGGAGTGCTCTACACCACGGCAGGAACACGCCGCACGGTCGTTGCCCTGGACGCTGCAACTGGCGAGATTCTCTGGAGCCACAGCGAACACGAGGGCCTGCGTGGGCAGGAGGCGCCTCGAGTGCTTTCGGGCCGCGGCTTAGCCTATTGGACCGATGGCACGCGAAGCGCGCATTTTGTATGTGACGCCCGGCTACCGCTTGATTGCCCTGGACGCAAAAACCGGCGCTTTGGTCTCCGCCTTCGGCGATGCAGGAGTCGTCGATCTCAAGCTGAATGATGACCAGCAAATGGACCTGATCCATTCCGACATTGGCTTGCAGTCTGCGCCCGTAATCGCCGGCGACACCATCATCATCGGCGCCGCGCATAGTTCCGGCGAAAGCCCGCGAAGCAGGATAAACGTGAAAGGGTATGTGCGCGGTTTCGATGTGAAGACCGGCAAGCGGCTCTGGATTTTTCATACCATCCCGATGCGCACGGAGTTTGGGCACGACACCTGGGAAGGGAACTCTGCCGAATACACCGGGAACACCGGCGTCTGGACCCAGATCAGCGTCGATCAAAACCTGGGCCTAGCCTATCTTCCCGTCGAGTTGCCCACTGGGGATTCTTACGGAGGCTATCGCCATGGCAACGGACTTTTTGGCGAAACCATCGTAGCCGTCGACCTGAAAACCGGGCAGCGGAAATGGCATTACCAGTTGGTGCACCATGGCATTTGGGACTTCGACATTCCGTGTGCGCCAATACTGGTAGATCTCACCATCGATGGCCAGCCGGTGAAAGCACTCGCCCAGGCGACCAAGCAATCGATCTTGTACGTGCTGAACCGTGAGACCGGAAAACCCATTTGGCCGATCGTGGAAACCCCGGTGCCTCAGGGAAACACGCCGGGAGAATGGTATTCTCCCACGCAGCCCATTCCCACCAAGCCGCCCTTTTTCGGGCGTAACGGTTTCTCGACCGACGAACTCATCGACTTTACCCCGCAGTTGCGAGCAGAAGCGCTCAAGATAGCGTCGAAGTATAAGTGGGGACCGGTCTTCACCCCGCCTGTGGTCAGCAGACCCGGAGGTCCTCTGGGCACGCTCATCCTGGGTTATCCAAATGGCGGCACCAACTGGGCCGGCGGATCCTACGATCCAGAGACCCACATCTTTTATGTTTTTTCCCAGAGCACCATTGGTGCGGATGGCCTGGTGCCTCCAGAGCCGGGCGAGTCAGACATGAGATATGTTGTCGGTTTCCCCAAAGTCGACGGCCTGGACGGCACGCGTTATTGGGGGCTAACTCTCCATGGATTGCCGCTGCAAAAGCCGCCCTACGGACAAATTACGGCGATCAATTTGGACAAGGGTGACATTCTATGGCGGGTGCCGCACGGCGAAACTCCGGATGAGATACGCACCAACCCGTTGCTCAAGGGGCTCGACATCCCGCGCACCGGCCGGCCGGGAATCATCGGTGTTCTTACGACGAAGTCCTTAGTGATCGCTGGAGAATCAGGAACGTTCACCAATACCAAAGGCAAAAAAGGAGCACTCTTGCGTGCCTACGACAAGGCCACAGGTAAGGATGCGGGAACAGTCTATATGCCCATGGGGCAAACCGGCTCACCGATGACCTACATGCTGAAGGGTAAGCAATATATTGTGGTCGCGGTCAGCGGGCAAGGATACCCGGGCGAACTGCTGGCCTACGCCTTACCGGACTAGCGATAAGCTTCCCCGCGCAGGTTTACGCTACGGAATCCTGCTTGGTTTGCTGGAGCCGCCGTTCTACGTCGGCAAGCAATTCAGAGGCGAAGGTCAATTTTTTCAACGTCAGAATAGGAACCGCGGCGCCGATGAATGCAGAGATGTGCTCCCGCTCTTCGCTGCTCAGGATGGCGGAGAGGATGATGAGGTCGAACTCTTCCGTTCGCAACAAATTTTCCGCTTCGGCAAACATGACAGCCTCAGCATGGTAGCCGGCATGGGCCAGAACGGCGCACCGGCTCCGCAGTAAGCCAGAGTCTTTGCCAATGCACAATATGCGTGTTGGACTGCTGAGCATTTAGCCCCTCAAGGCTGATAATCTCATGACACTTGACGTTGCCGGTAACCGTTTTGTTGTCACGCAAAAAGAGCTCCGGCTTCTTGATGATAGTTGTTTAGTGTTAAAGAATCACTCGTCTTCGATAGATCCGTTGAGACTGCTATAGCGTTCATTCGTTGAGGGAAGTTCTAAAATGGCTACTTCTGATGCACCGGAAAGTGGGGCCGTTCACCTGCGGCCGCTGTACGTGAGCATAGAAATGGTGGCAAACCTGGTCTATCTGGCCAGGCACAGTCAAGACGTTTTAGACCAGCAGCAGGTATACCTCGAGCGTGCCTCCAACCTGCTCGTCGAGATTCGCAATCACCCTGATCTGACTCCCTGAATCTCAGTCCTCCAGGTAGCGCTGCGCGCGCCTCAGTAGATCGAGCTCGGTCTCCAATTCGCTGATGACCACGTGATATCCGTCCAGCTTGACGCGCTGTAAGGATTCCATGCGCTGCTCCAGACGGAGCTGCAGCCGCTCAAGAACCTGGATGGGGGTCAGCTTTGATTGCCCTTGCATGCCCCGATTATATTCGTCTTTTGTTCGCCATGATTGGCCAATTATCCACAAGGCAGGGAGGATCGTCTTGCACCTCGGCAGGTGCATGACCTCTATTCGTTGTTATCCGCGAATAACTTCCGTTGAAAGTCTTCGGGGGCCCGTGGCGTAGGTTCAAGAAGGTAGCCACATTCCCGGGCAAGTTCCCGCAGGAGGATCTCTTTGTCTTCTCTGGGCAATTCGGAGACAACGAAATTACGGGCAGAAGTGAAAGCGTTTGACGGCAAAGGGAACCCCCTGAACCGGCGTGATTCTGCGGTTCTGGGCTGATTATGTTTGCCGCAAATGACCACAGTCAATGCGACTTAAAGCCTGCAGACGTTACTCTTGCTCGTGGATTGCAACCCATTAGTAACAATGTCGGCTCCGGGTGACCCGGGATTCTCAAAGCAGAGCGATTCAGCCAACGATCGCTGTCAAGTTGAGAATCTTCTCGCCCAGCGCTTGATCTCCATCCATGCTGAGCTGCCCACGAGCCGAATTACGATCGATACCTTTGGTGAAGAGACGCCACGCCAGTTCCTGAGGCACAATCACTCGGGCGGCAACCTCATTGCAGGAACCTCGTAGAAGATTCCAGCCGGCGGCGCCTCTCTCCAGAAACCACTGCCCGCCGCAATCGCCGGAAACCTCTACCAATACGACGGTTCCCAGCGACGCCTCAACTTCGCGGAAGGTATGGGGAAGCCCGCGCAGGAAGCAATCGAGCACCGGATGATACAACTCGGGGGTCATGATGCCGGGCCGGTGAGTGGCCAAGCGAATCTGTTGCTGGTGATGCCAGCGTTCTGTTAGTTCGCGAGCGGTATCGAACCAATTCAAAGAGGTTTCTTCTCCGGCCCAACTGACATTGAAGGCCGCCACGGCGAACGGGTCAAGGGATTCATGAAATTCGCCAGATTGTTTTGTTGCCAATTTCATCATGGCAATCAGAACTTGCGGACTGAGACGCCGGTAGACTGCGACGCCCTCTCGATTTAAGCGATTGACCAATGCGATTAAATCTTGCGGCGAGCGGATGTTCGTAGCTTCCGCGTAGCAGGCGTCTCTCACCAGGGAAAGCTTACGCAACGCCGTATCAAGCAGGTGTGCTGCTACATCACGTACCTTCCATAGTGGCGCAACCGTTTGCAACTCCCACTCGTGGGGGGCCAGCGCGCTTAGCAAATCGATCAGTTGTTCGTCCACCTTGCGCAGAAGGGGAGCGCACACGAGGGGATCGGGAGTGTTGGCCATTTGGCTTCCCGGGAGCTTCCGTTACTCTCCAAACGCCCGGCGCAGCAACGCGATGGCCTGCGGCCCTTCGACAGCCAGGTTGGCGTTCGAGACTTCCAGGCTGATCAGCCGGTCGTAGTGGATCTGCCGCAGAACAGCGAAGAACGGGCCATAGTTGTACTCTTCCCATTTCAGCGGCATGACGCGGCCGTTCGGGTTCGCCATGTGCAGATGCCGCAGATGATCCTTGACCTTCAAAATATCGGAGGGATCTTCTTTCTCGATCGAAAAGTGGTAGAAGTCAACCATCAGTTGGATATTTGGATCGTTCACCGCGTTCACCCAGGCGAGCCCCTCGGTGGCGGTGTTGATGATGTTGCTCTCTTGCTTGCGCAGCGGCTCAATTGCGATGGTGATGTTTCGCGACCTCGCTTCCGGCGCGATGCGTTTTCCAAAATCGACGAGTTGCTGGAAAGCCTCTTGTTTGGAAAATCCCTCAGGAACCTGGCGTGCCCCACCGCTGCCAAAAACCACCAACCGCACACCCAGCCGGGACACTCGATCGAGCGCCAGGCGAACGTATTCCATCTGGCGATCCTTATCGATGTTGGGTCCGGTGACCTTAATGTTGGCGGGAATAAATAAATTTGCAGCCAATACCGGAAGTCCCACCTGCTTGAATTTGACAGCGACGCTTTCGTAATCCGCATCCGAGAGGGCGGCTATTTCTGAAGTGCGCACCTCCATGTAGTCGAACCCCGCAGCCTTCACGGCATCCACGTCCTTCAACGGACCACAGTAGCCAATCCTGACCTTACCCCGGGGCTGAGCCAGCGCAACTAGTGCCAGGCAGCCCAGAAATGTTAATGCGACGGCAAAGCAATGTACGCGTGACTTCATAATGCCCTCTCCACGATGCAGTTATATCAGGGGATCACACGAAAGTTGCAATCAACCCACAGGCTGATGCAAAAGGGTCATTGACGCTGTATCCTTTGCCTCAGGTTGTCAGGAAGATTCTCGGATGGTCGAACCACCGAATTCTCCCAGACCCCGCTAAGCTGAATGCCCTGGTGAATTGACCTAGGAGGCGCCGTGAGATCAACACCGTTCGCAGCTGCATTGTTGCTCTTTGCTTCTATCGCACAGGGCCAAACGATCACGGCCGCCCAGGCGAGAGAACATGACGGCGAAACAGCGACTGTCTGCGGAATTGCGCAAAACGAACACACCGCAAGCACGACTCGAGGCAAACCGACCTTCATTGATCTGGATTCTTCGTTTCCCTACCAAATTTTCAGCATCGTGGTGTGGGACGAGGATCGAGCCAGTGTTGGAGAGCTTCCTCGTACCGGGTCGCGCGTGTGCGTGACCGGGTTGATTAACTACTATCACGGCGTGCCGCGGGTTGTGGTCAAGACCAGCGGACAGTTCGTCGATACTTCGCGCCTGGTGTCGGCAAAGTAAGCGTTACTAATAGGTGCTTGCCGCAAAGGAATGGGGCTTCTCCGCCAGATGGTAGTAGAAGCTTTCCGGATACCAGGACGGCTTATCCGGTTCGGTGGCTACGCGCAACACCAACTGGGCGAGTATGTGCGTAAATTGCGCCGCGGCCGCCGTGTCTACCGGTTGCTGCAGATCGTCCGACGGTGCGTGGTATCGATCGTGAATCCAGTTGTTGAAAACCTTCTGTTCGGGTGAGTCGGGTGTCCACCCGAACTTGAAGCCCAATCCTGGGATCCCTTGGCGTACGAAGCTCGCCTGATCGCTCCGAATGAGGCGGTTTTGCGCCGGCTGTTTGTCGAACTGTACTTCCACATCATTCAACTGCGCGACGGCCCGGATGTCATTCCCCAGGGTCGACTCCCCTAGACCCTGCACTTCGAGAAAATGGAGAGGGAACAAGGGCAGATACATATCCATATTGATGGCCGCAACGATCTCTTTCAGCGGCACGGTCGGGTGCGCGGCGAAGAATTGCGACCCAAGCATCCCTTCTTCCTCTCCAGTGAAGGCGATGAACAGAATCGACCGTTTCGTCCTGGCCGGTGCCGCTGCGACCGCTTTCGCCGCCTCAATCAGAGACGCAATGCCGGCGGCGTTGTCCATCGCTCCGTTGTAGATGCGATCCCCGCCGATGGGCCGGCTAATGCCGAGATGGTCAAGGTGCGCGGAAAGAAGGATGTATTCGTTTTTAAGATGATCATCACTGCCCGGTAGAAGACCCACGACATTCGTCGCATGAATAGCAGGCAACTGAGTAATTCCGGTGCGGGTGCGAAATCGGAACGCAAGCGGAAATTTCGGCAAGGGTTTCCCCTCGTCTGCCAAGCCCTGTAGTTCGGTGAACGAGTGACCGCTTCCGGCAAAGAACTTGTCCGCGCAGGCGGGGTTGATGGTTCCGCTGAATTGCAGCCCGCGCAGACCATCAAGTTCCGGATCGGCGAGTACCACGGTAGTCTTCGGCTTGCTGGCCTGGGCCCTCTCCCAGGGGATGTCAGTCTTTGCGTTGGCAATCATCACCAGGCCGACGGCTCCAGCCTTCTGCAACTGCCGCCATCGTTCGCCCGACGACTGGTAGAAAGACCGGATCGGCCCGGGAATGGTGTTCGGACCTCCGCTGATTGCGACCGCGATCTTGCCCCGCAGATCGAGCCCGGCCAACTCGTCGAAGCCGCGCTCTGGGACGGAAAATCCGTAACCGACGAACACCGCCGGCGCCTCCAGGGGGCCGCCAGCTACTCCCCGTACGTTGATCGCCGCTTCCTTGCCAACGGCAACCGGAACCGCCCCTTTCTCCGTTACCAACTCCCAGCTCGATTGGGCCGGGTCCGGTTGAGTGACATGAAAGTCGACGTTCTGGAAGAACCCGTCAGTGCCCCCGGGCTTCAATCCCGCCTGCTTGAATTGATCTTCCACATAGGCCGCGGCCAGTTCGAAGCCATGACTGCCGGTCTCGCGGCCTTCGAGGGCATCACTGGCCAGGAATTGAACGTGGGCCCACCAGCGCTTCGCGGCGACATCCGGCGTCGAGGTTTCCACCGCAGCACCAGCGGCCACGGTTAAGGAAACCACGACAGTTACGATCCATGGAGCATTCCTGGCCTTCATGTTTCATTCCTCAGCCGCTAAAAGATGAATTTGGCAATTAACTGGATCTGTCGCGGCGAAGAGTCGCCTCCGAGCCCTGAGCCAAGCACGCTCGTGGGCGGAGAGACCGTGGCGATGATCCTTCCAAACTGACCAGCGTTGGATAGGTTGTTGACCGGCTGATCAAAGTTCGGATGGTTGAGCACGTTGAAGAAACTCGCGCCGAAGACGAAGGATTGTCCTTCCTGAAAGAGACGCACCTTGGTGCTCTTCAAAACGCTCAGGTCGCTGTTGAAATAGCCTGGTCCACGGAACTGGTTCCGTGTCTGTTGCCCGAATCCAGTCGCGGCCGGGGCAAAGTCCGCGGAGACCAGGCAACTCTGGTTCGGATTGCCGCAGCCTGGTTGTGCCCCGCCCAGGTAGTTGGCAAACACCGTCGCTCCATAATTGGTCGCGGTGAGGTTACCGGTCGTGCCGCCATCGACGACCGTATAGGGAAAGCCAGTGCGCGTGATAAATGTTCCGGAGAGCGACCATCCCGCGGTCAATACTTTGGGAGTGCTCCCGGTCCAGGAATCAAATGACGGAGTCCACACATAACTGCCGGTAAATACGCTGCGTGCATCTGCGTCGTTGTTGCCGTAGCTGGCATGCGGGTTAGAAGGAATCTGCGGATACTGAAGGCTCGGCGCTGTTCCGTAGCCCCACGCCGTGAACCCGTTGTCGGTCACATCGTCAAGCGCATGACTCCAGGTATAGGAGCCCGTCGCCATGAAGCTGCGGGCAAAGTTATGCCGGACGGAAACTACCAAGCCGTGATACTGAGAGGTCGCGTCCGATTGCAACTCGGTGACCGGCCCAAAGCGTGCGTCGGGAACCGTCGAAGGCAAGCCGGCGAACCCAGCGGTAGCATAAGCGTTCAGACTCGGGTTGATGAAGATTTCGTGCACGCCGTGATTGCCGACATAGTTGAGGCTCATGGTCGTTGCCGGGCCAAACGCATGCTGTAGTTCAAGATTCCATTCCAGGTAGGTCGGGTTTCTGGTCTGCTTCTGCGCGCCGTAGACCGATGGAGGAGAGAACCCCGGGTCGGTTGCTACCAGGTCAGCGAGCGTCGCTCCCTCAGAAAATCCTTTGAGGAACGTGGCGTTCGACGTGCTGGCATTGGAGAAGATGTTGTTGGAAACGTCGGGCGATAGATTGCCGGTCACGTTAAACGAATTGACGTTGGGCGAGTTGAGGGCAAACCCCTGCAGGGACTGTTGCGGAATAAAGTCGCGGAAGTTTCCGATGCCGCCGCGCACCACGGTCGTTGTGCTGCCGAGGGGTGACCAGGCAAAGCCGAAACGAGGCTCGATCGCGATCGGAGTCGAACCGTAGAACGCCTGCGACACCCCCGTCTGAATGGCGGCATTGTAGGGAATATCCGGGTTGTGATCGGTCGACTCGAACGGGGCAGCCAGCCGGGCAAAGCAATTGGTCGGGCAGCTGGTGTTCGATTGGCGATCCAGGCGCAAAGCCAGCGTGAGCTTCAAACCGGGGGTTACTGCCCAGTCGTCTTCGCCGTAAAAGCCAAGATCATAGGCGGCGAATCCACGATGGAGCGCCAGGGGAAATGATTTGTTGAAGGATGTGGCCGCACCCGAACCGTTATAGAAGTCGGCGAGGGAAGTGGTGATGGTGCCGGCCGTCTGGTTGCCGTATTGGAAGACATTGAGATCATCGCGGAGAAAGTCGATGCCGGCCTTCAGAGTGTGCTTGCCGAAGGTCATGGAGAAGTCATCGACAAACTGGTACTGCGTAATGTGGCGGCCTACAGGGTCGGCCTGGTTCTGGCCCAGGTAGTGCAGGCTTCCGTCAGAGAACGTCAGCTTGGCGGGAAAAGCGGCCAGGGCGGCGGGGTAATTCGCCGGTCCAAACAGAATGCCCGACCACTGGAAAGCGCCGATAAATTGGTTGACCGCCCGGCTTTGAAAGGTGTGCGTCTCGTTCAACTGACCCTGCCATTCGGGCTGAGGGCTGGTCGCGTTGAAAACCGGGTTGATCACGTCGGTATTCGTAGCCTGCACACCGTGATCGGTAAAGATGTGAACGTACATCTGATCCTTCTGGCTGAGGATTTGATCGATACGCCAGGAGACAAGCCATTCCCCGGTAAAGTTGCCGGGCGTGGCCTGGAATTGCAGAGCGCATGGCCCGCCAATTGTCTGCTCAAATGCGGCGCTCCCGCATCCACCGTAGGTCAAGGAGTTGGTGGCGCGCGCTGCCCCCGGCGCGCCGTTGTAGAGGGCAAACATTTTTTGATAGAAGGGGACAGAGCCAGGATTTACCAACTGCAGATTGCCCAGGGTCGCTGCCTGAAATTGCGGGCTCGGAATATTGGCCGACGCTGAGGTGGGCAGCACGATTCTTAATCCTTCGTTGTTCACAAAGAAGAAGGTGCGGTCCTTCCATATCGGCCCGCCGATCGAGGCAGCCCACTGATTTACGTTGTCAAACGGCCGGGGCGTGTCGTTTCGATTGTTGAAGAAGTTGTTGGCATTGAGCGAGGATCCATTCCACTCGTAAATCGCGTTCCCGTGAACCTGGTTGGATCCGGATTTCGTGACGAAATTGACATTCGACCCGACCATCCTGCCGTAGTTTCCCGAGTATCCATTGTTCACCACCGTGACGCTCTGCATTTCGTTGGCGCCAAGGCTGTTGTTGGTGGCTCCGGACTTGTTGTTGTCTCCGAAACTGTTCAGGTAGTCCATGCCATTGATGGTGAACATATTGGAGTAGCCCGGCAGACCGAAGGCGGAGAAGTTGCCTCCGCCGGCCTGGGTGTTCATCACCACGCCTGAGGAGACCTGCGCGATATAGGTCAGGTCCTGGCCGGGATTGGGCACGTATTGGATCTGCTTTTCGTTGAAGTTGGTAGAGACGTTGCCATCCTCGGTCTCGAGCGAGGCTTCCGCCGCTGCCACTTCGACCGTCGTCGCTGCCGATGCAATGGAGAGCTGCGCGTTCGCAGTTGCGGATTGTCCGACCGTGACTGTCAGGGTTTGTTCCCAGGGGCCAAATCCGTTTGCATCCACGTGGATTTTGTAACTGCCAGGAGGGACAAAGTCGAAATGGTAGGCGCCGTCGTCACCCGAGGTAGCCGTAAGACTGAGCGAGGTGCCGGTATTTTCCAGTTTTACCGCCGCGCCCTTGATCACGGCCTTGCTTCCGTCAGTAACACTTCCTGTGACGTATCCCGAGGTGGTCGATTGTCCCTGGGCGCAGGGTATGAAAGTGAGAATAAGGGCGGCAAAGATAGCTGGCCAGGAAAGTCGGGTGAAGCGCATGTCTCTTCTCCTATTTCAATACTTCGGCGGCCCAAAACAGAAAGCCCACCTGCTCGAAAATGCATCGGCGGTGGGCGCCTCCAGAGCTGACTTTCTCAGCGTGGATATGATCAACTCCCGCCGCGACGAGGTTCCATGCGACACGCCCAACAACAAGCGTTTGTGGCGACGGGAGAAGAGCAGTTATATGCACTCATAGACTTATCGACCCAAATGGGAGACCGCGCGCGCACTGCGTGGGCGCAATATAGCTTAAGAATGGACGACGGAGTCCATTGATAGGAACGGCTCGCTGGACGACGCGAGTGGCTAGGAGGCCCTGAAGCTACATCGAGGTTGAAGCGAGGCAAGCACCTGACCGGCAAGGCCTTCGCGACGCGAGTTAGGCGAATCACCGATCATTTGAATGACAAGATATCACATATCAGAGTCGAGTCAAGAATTATTGTTTTGCGTTTTTGGGGCAGTTTTCTTCATAGCCCCCATAAAGTCGTCATCCTGAGAGCCTGTGACGTTTTTGCGTCTTCGTGTTTTCTGAATATTCAACAGCTGTATTTCAGGCCCCACGTAACCCGTCATCCTTCGACTCCGCGCCATCAGCGCAGTGTCACGCGATATAGATCTTTGGGGCGCTTCGCTCAGGATGACGGGTTTTGTGGGAGTTTTGAAAAAACATCCAAAGACCGTTGCGACTAAACAAGTAGCGATTTTTGCGACACGCCGGCTAGGCGCGGCTAGGCGTGATTGAGGGCCGGTTCGAGCGGGGAGTTCTGTTCCAGGAAATCGACCAGGCGGGTGCGTACATGGTCGATGTGGTTGCGCATCGCGGCTTGGGCGCCTTTGCGGTCGTTGGCTTCGAGGGCTCTCAGGATGGTCAGGTGGGCATCGGAGGCGCTGGACGACGAGAGGTTATAGGTCTTACATCGGCAGAGCCAGATCTGATCCTGGATATTCTTGAGCACGCGACAGAGTTCATCGTTCCCGGTCGCGCCGGCGATGGCCGCGTGAAACCGGGTGTCTTCTTCAATGTGCTTTGTCTTGTCGTTCGCCTTCACGAACCTGCGGGTGCGCTCGACACTTTTGGCAAGGTCGGCGAGCAGCATCGGGGTCACCTGCGCGCGGGACACTGCGAATACCTCCAGCGTCTCGCGCAAATCGTAAAGGTTCTTCACTTCTTTGACGGAGAATTGCCGCAGGCGGGCCCCCCTCCGTGGCTCGATATGGATCAAGCCTTCGGTCTGCAGGCTGTTCAGGGCCTCGCGAACGGGCGATTTGCTGATGCCCAACCGGTTGGACAGAAATTCCTCCGTGAGGCGCGTGTCCTCATCGAGTTTTCCTTCCAATATGTGACGCTTGATGCTGTCGTAGGCGAGCGCGGTCAGGTTTTGCGGCGCAGTCAACTTTCGGATGCTTGACCCCATGCAGCCCATTTTTGCATAAAGGCGCGGCAAACTTGTATGGTATACGAGATATCAACCAGAATTGTTGGAGTTTGAGTGCCGCCGATTGGCTTCCTGGAATGCTCCCGATGTCATGCGCACCTGAGTGCAGACACACCTCAGACGGTGTGCACTCAGTGTCCCCAGCCGCCCGCAGGCTCGCTCTTTGTTCGCTACGACCTGAGTCATCTGCATCGTACATCTCCGGCTGAAGTGATCGGCCGCGATGCCACACGGGCTCCTTGGCTGGGCATGTGGCGCTACCAGTCCGTACTGCCAGAGGTCCAACCGGTGACCCTGGGTGAGGGCTGGACACCCATGCTGCACAGCAAACGTTATCCCAATGCCTTTCTTAAAGAAGAGGGCGCCAACCCAACCGGAACATTCAAGGCCCGTGGCCTGGCCTTGGCCGTCACCATGGCGAAGCACTACGGGTTAAGTAAGCTCGCAGTGCCTTCCGCCGGTAATGCCGCCGGCGCGCTGGCTGCGTACGCTGCGGCAGCGGGCATCGAAGCGCATATTTTCATGCCGCGCGACGTCCCTTTTGCGAATTACCTCGAAGCGGTGGCTTACGGAGCCAAGGTTACGTTGGTGGATGGCCTCATCTCCGATTGCGCGCGTATGGTGGCCGAGCGCAAGCAAGCGGAAGGCTGGTTTGACATCTCAACCTTGAAAGAACCGTTCCGTATCGAGGGCAAGAAGACCATGGGTTACGAGCTGGTCGAGCAGCTCGGATGGGAATACCCCGACGCTGTGTTCTACCCAACCGGCGGAGGTGTCGGCCTGATCGGCATGTGGAAGGCGTTTGATGAGTTGGAAGAACTCGGCTGGGTCAAGCCGGGCAAGCGTCCGCGCATGATCGCGGTGCAAGCCTCCGGATGTGCGCCCGTTGCCCGGGCCTTTGAAGAAGGCGCCGAGGTAAGCCAGATGTGGGAAAATGCGGCGACGTTTGCTGCCGGTCTCCGGGTTCCCAAGCCCTACGGCGATGCGATCATGCTCAAGATCCTGCGTGATTCGGGTGGAGTGGCTTTGGCCCAGACCGACGAACAGATTCTTAATTCGATTCTCGATTGGGCGCGCAACGAAGGAATCTTTCTGTCCCCTGAAGGAGCGGCAGCCACGGCAGCCTACGACCGCTTGCTCGAAACCGGCTTCCTCAAACCGTCCGATCGCGTGGTGCTCTTCAATACCGGGGCCGGCCTTAAGTACACCGACGTCACCGGCGAAGCCATGAAGCTGCAACGGCCCGCACGCGAGCCGCAATTGGCGTAAGCGGTAAGGAGATAGCCGAGACTAATTCGTCTGCTGCAAATATTGGATGTATCCCAACAGCGCGCCCCAGTGATAAAAACGATCACTGCTGGTCACATCGTCCCCGTTTCCGGTGATGGCGTTGTAGTTCTCATGCACGTGACCGTTCTTTTTCCACTCCACAAGAAACAGCGCGTACGATTTCTCGGCGAACTGCCGCTGGACTTCCGGTTCGTCGTAGTTGCGCAATCCTAGATACACCAGATAGTTCATGGGCCCCCAAATGCGCCCGCGCCAATAGTTCTGATCTTTGAACGCCGGATCGTCGCGCGCGATCGACGGAATCACCCACTCTCCCCAGAACTCCTTCGGGTTGAGCAAGTGCTTCTTGATCATCTCCGCTGCCTGTTGCGATGTTGCCGCTTTCGCCAGCAGGGGATAGAAATTGGTCGGCGACAGCCGGGAACTGAATTGCCCGGTGCGTAGGTCTCTGTTCAGAAATATCCCCGCATCGTTGTTCCACAAGGTAGCGAGCTTGCCGCGATAGCGCGTGGCTCGCTCACGAATTTCGCTCGCGGCCGCAGCCTCGCCCAGGTTGTCTGCAATGGTGGCGAGCGCGTCACAATCGGCGAGGTACATGCTCATCAGGCCGACGTCAGCGAATTCCAACGTGTGGGCGGCCGTATCGTAAGCAGCATCGTCGTACATGGGGCTGTTATCCAGACCAGACTCGAGAATGGCGCCCGCGCGCGTCCCCCGCGCATTGTCGTCCAGGTCCTCTGGCGCATTCTTCCCATCACTTCCCCACGCCAGGTACCCCTGCACGTCGCGATTCCTCGCCCACCAACGATTCCAGCGTAACAACGGAGTGAAGGCTTCCTCGAGAAACCACCGATCGTGGAATCGTTCATAGATGCCGAGCACGGTGATGGATCCGACGGGCGGTTCGGAACGATCCGAGCTTTTCCAATCACCCGAACGAGCATAATTCGGTACAAAGCCTTGCTGCGTCTCACTGCGCAAGGTCTCAATGGCATCGGCGTAGGCCAGGTCGCGGTCACCGATCGACGCCATGGTCGCGGCAAAGAAGGTATCCCAATCGAAGATGACATAACCGCCCCAATTCACGCTCCACACCCGGCTGACAGGCGAGAGGACGCGGCGGCCTTCCGGCTCGTAAATCGTGTCCCATCCCAGAACTGTTTGAATCGCATCGGCCACGTCCGCGGCCTTGCCGCTTGCGGCGACCGATTGGTGATAAGCTTCGCTCGCTCGATCAATGATGGCCTTGATCTTCTCTACTGCAAGTGGAGCGCCCGTGCTCATCCCCACCGGCTCCACAAAATCCGTGGAAAGATAAGCCCCGCCTACGGGGAGGTTCACATCTTCTCCCCCAGTGGTGTTCTTACAGGTGCAATACACCGTGATCGTGTGAAGCGGTCCACGCGCTTCGATATGGCCGGATTGCCTGATGGTGTTGCCCGGCCGATCCCAGAGATAGTTCACGGAAAAGACGATGGTCGCCGGGACCGCGGCAGGCTGGGGTGAGGGAAGCGGGGTCGCAAGGATGACCAGGTTCGCGCCATCATGAGCCGTCTGCAGGCGCACATCGTGACCCTTCCAGGAAAGGCGCAGGTCCGTATAGCCGCCCTCCCAGGAATGGGCACCGGGAAACACCTGCTCTGCGCCTGTAGTCTGTCGCCCGATCAGGGCGTCGCCCAAGAACGCGTCGCTGTACAATGTCGAGTTATGCTTCCATCCGACATGGATCGCCAATCCATCGGGCAACAGCACCTGCGTCGTCACGCTGTGGACGTCCCAGGTGTTCCATCCAGCCGCCAGCCTTTTTTGTACCTGCTGATATTGCGTGGAACCCGGCGCCAGGGGCACTTGCGCGGCGTATCGCGATTTCTGCGCCGGCGCAACCGGGACCACAAAGGTCGTTGCCAGCGTCAGGACAATCAGGATTGGCCAGGCTCCGCCGAGGTTGTTCATATCTGCTCTCCATCGAAATGGAAAATTTCCAGCAGGTCGGTCCAGCGCCGGCCCTCGATTTCCGGCGGCAGCTTCTCCAGCATAGGAAACATGAGAGCCCACCAGCGCTGAGTCTCGTGGCATGCTCCCATCTTTGCCATGTCCGCGGTGAAGTCATTGCCGTGGTATTCGAAGTAGGCAAATAACAACTCGCCGTGTTCGTAGATCGAGTAGTTGCGTATATTGCATGCCGCGATCGTCTTCAACACGCCGGGCCAGGCGGCCCTGTGGTGGCGGAGATATTCGTCCCTCCACTCCGGCTTTAGTCGAACCACTTGACCATATCGCTTCATGCAGACATTCTCCCGTTCTGTTGTTGGATAAAGGCGGCTGATAGAATTTTGCGTGGCGCATCTCCCGTCCCGGAAAGAAACGCACATGCCTCGCACTGACTATCCTCGTTCCCGCGCAATCCTTGCTTTCGTAGTCATCTCGATCATGGCCATCATGATCGTTGTTCCTGGTATCGTCAAAGGCCAGGAAGCGGCAAAGCTTCCGGGAACCGATTGGATCTCGCTGTTCAACGGTAACAACCTTGACGGATGGACGAAGATCGGCAACGAGAGCTGGGCCGCTGAGGATGGGCTCATCCACGGCAAAGGTCTCACCAAAGATTACGGTTATCTGCAAACGGAAAAAGACTACAAAGACTTTCAGCTTTCGCTCCGCTTCAAGTGCGTGGGAGATGGCAACAGCGGGGTGTTCTTCCACAGCGCATTCAAGCCGGGAACCGCGGACGTAACCCAGGGCATGCAGTTCGAGATCGACTGCAAAATGATGCATCACACCGCCGGGGTGTACGCAGAGGACGGGCGGGGTTGGGTGGTCTGGCCGGCGCCGGAAAACGAAGGCGTCGTCCGCATGGGCGAATGGAACGACTACCTGGTCGAAGTGATTGGGAACCGCTACCGGTCCCGGCTCAACGGCGTCCCCATGGTGGACTTCACCGATCCCAAACCCACGTCGTTCGACGGCAAGATCGCCCTGCAACTGCACGCCGGCGGGCAGGGCAACATGGAGTTCAAAGATATCTGGATTCGCGATCTTTCTCACCGCTAGCCCTGTCTGAGAGCCGTCCTGAAAGTGGGTCCCCTAGAGCCTGCCCTGAGCTTGTCGAACGGAGACGTTTGAACTTCAAGGTTCCAAATTGGATATTTGCGATTAGCTGGAAAGTGGGGCCCGTGGATGACACACGCTTGACGATGAACGACGGTGAGATTTGCTTTGTATCAAGGCACCACCTTAGTCGAGCCATAAAAAGAAACGGTTGGGCTTTAGAGTGTGCGTGAGAACCAGAGATTATTTATTTAGTCCCGTAGGGACGGTTGACCTTAAGAGCTGTCCAAATTAGCGGAACAACTGGTTTTTTGACGATGTAACTTGTTGATTGTTTTCAAGGGAGCTTGGCCGAACAGAATCAGGTTGCTCCAATGAAGCGACTACTGTGTAAATGACCACAAGTTTCGATTGTGTTGATGAACGAAGGGCACGGCTAAACCCGTGCCCTTCGTTGCAGAGACGCTTTTCCCTCAGCCTGTCTAGCGTTTAAGTCCCGACCAACTGAGAAAGCTAATTTGGACAAACCTGAAGGTCAACCGTCCCCATTCGACAAGCTCAGGGCAGGCTCTGCGGGACTTTTCCCAGTACGGGCTTCAGCCCCAGCGGAGGACGATGGTGCAGCAAACTTGAGTATACGTGCCGGTTAAAAGCGGCAGTCGGGGCCAAATCCCTCATTTTGTTGCGACCGTAACGGCCGACTAAAGTCCTGCCCTGATACAAAGCAACCCGGGCTTCTCGATCAATTCCAACGCGAGTCACTTGTTTTGCATTTTAGGCGGCGAGCGTTCACGGTATCGAGAAATTTGCCGATTGAACGTGCATGCTAGTGTCGTCGAGCAGACCGGTCACGTTGCGTCGCGCCTGCGTGCTTGCTGCGCTCGCAGTCTCGACCTTGTGGACCATCCCAACCCTTGCTGAACCCGCGAATGCCCCGGTCACGCTGCCGGTCGAGATCATGGGCGCAGAGGGCTCCGTGGCTGCCGTTACCGTCGAGCTACCGCAAGCGTCCGTACCGCAAATCAAATCGCTATGGTTGCAGATACATGGTCTGGAATATCCGGACCTCGCCAGCGTGCGCGTGAATCACGGGCCGTGGGCTTCACTGAACAATCAGTCGGTGACCGTCGCACAACCGGGGCTCGGTTACGGCGGTATAGGAGGAGCCTTCGCGACGCTCAAGATGACCTTGGCCCTGGCGCCTGGTTCCGTCGTGGCCGGAGCAAACCGGATTGAATTTCGCTTCAATCGAACCAATGGGGTGGTCAGTGGGTTTCGGGTGTTGGCGTTCAACTTCCTTCAGATCGATGGTGTGCGAGTCTTGCCGCCGCAGGCGTTCCTTGCCGAGGATCCGGAACAATGGACCCCGCCCCTGTTGGCGCAGAAAGAAATTGCGGAAGGCCGGCAGCTGTGGCAGAGCGCATCTCTGCGCGCCAGCAGCCTGCCCGGGGCGCCCGTCATCCGGGCACATTGCGGCGACTGTCATGCCCGCGATGGAAGGGATCTGAAGTACTTCAATTACTCCAATCAGTCGATCATCGCGCGATCCCAGTTCCACGGCCTCTCCGAGCAGGAAGGTGAGGAGATTGCGAGTTATATCCGCGCTCTGGATGCGCCGCACCCGGGGCGTCCTTGGAATCCTCCTTATCAACCCGGCCCAGGGATGCAGGCCAAGCGCGGCGCAGAATTAGCCGCGGGAGCGGGCCTGGATGCGGTGCTGGATGAGGATAGCCAGACACTGCGGAGCTTGTTCGGTGAGCATCCTGCCACGGCGGTGCCGGCAACTGCATTTGCGCCGGACGGCGATCTGAAGTTGCGCGAGATTCCGATTGCCTTCCAGATGCCCGACTGGAATCACTGGCTACCCCAGGTGCATCCGCTCGATGCCTGGGGAGACAAATTCGCGGCGAGCCAGTTGAGCCGCATGTATGAAACACGGAACGTGGCGGCGAAACTTTCCGATGGCGACCGAGCGAGCTTCTTTGCCGCGTGGCTCAAGGCCCGGTCGAAATTTCTAGACCCACCGAGGATGAGCGATGCAGCACGATGGTCGCCGGGGTTAGCTCAATCGCTTTACGCAACGCTGTTGTGGCAACTGGTGAAGACCTGGGAGATCGCGCATCTCTCCGGGATGGAAGATGCCGGCGGGAACGTGGTGTGGGCCAACGTGGTGGCGGCTGCGACCGCGCCGGCAACTGTCAACATTCCAAATAATGCCAATGGCATGGCGGGAAGCGAGCTGACCAACGAGTACTTCAACAATGCCTGGTACGAACTGCAAATGCTGTTGAACAACGGCGGGCATCAACACCGCGGCCGCGAGCCAGTCGATTGGGTCTACGTGGCCGGCCACGAGCGGGAACTTGAACGGTGGAGCGGTGTGCCGGAACCTGGGAGGGTGCTGCTAACAGCGATCGCCGCAACGCAGTCGTCGGACCCAAAGATAGGGCCGCAAGACAACGCAAGAGGCTGGCGGCCGGACCAGACCATCGATCCCAGAATGATGGTCGCTCCGGAGTGGAGCGAGACCTTCGTGAGCCTCGCTCCGGAAGAGCGGCGCGCGATCGCCCAGGCCTGGCTGCTCGCGTGGCTGGAGAAGTGCACCAGTTATCCCGTGGTGACCTACTTCCGCCTGTCGCAACTGCCCGGCAGCTATGAACCATCGAAGGAGCTACGGGCGATTTCGGGGGGCAAGGTATGGGAGTCGGCATCGAGGTTCCGCGCGGCCGGGGTGGACGGGAAGCTGGTCGATAGGCTGGAACTTTGGGGAAGCCAGTACATGGCGATGTCATCCCTGTTCCAATATTGATGAGATAAGCGCGATCACGACAAGGAGGCAATTTTCTTGGCCAACTCCGCCGCCTTGGCGGGTTCCATAATCGCTCGTCCCCCGACCTCGCAGCAGCCTGCCAGATCTTTGAGGTTGGCGGAGGTCAGCGCGGCTATATCGATCTTGAGGAACAATTTGCATTGCCGGCCAAGGAAAGCCTCGGTAGCCGGTCCCAGGTAGGGCTTGCTGACAGCAATCACTTTGTTGCTGAGGTCGCTCATCTGTCCCTTTACTCCTCAATCGGCAGAGCCCTGGCGGACTCAGCCTCCATCTGAAAATATCGGACTGCGACCACCATGCGTGAAAAGGAGTCGGCAAGATCGCCGATCTCGTCGTTGGAAAAGCGGCGCACCGTGATTTGCAGATTTCCCATGCTGACGTTCTCCGCTACTTCCTTCAGATGTTCCACCGGCAGCAGGACGGCTCTGGACAGGACGATGCTCATGACCAGGGCAATTACCAGGCCCAGGAGTGATACGCCAAGGACCACCGGCACCGAGCGTTTGCTGACGCGTTCGATGTTTTCCTGGGAGGACTGGCTGGAATCCCTGCCGGCCATCTCGCCATCTTCCGCAGTCTCGTTCAAGTGTGCGGCCGAAGCCTCGTAGGCGGTGACGTCGGCCGCGCCGCCGGCTCCATTCTTCTCCACACCCTGCGCCAGGGTCTCGACGGCGGCGGCATAATTTGTAGCCGCGGTAGAAATCAATTCGAATTTCCCCCGCTTCTCTTCGGTAGGGGCAATTTTTACGCCTCGTTTGGCCAGCGATACGATTTCGTGAATTTCGAATTGGGCCTCATCCAGATAGGTCTCCCGCGCCTTTTCTGCTCCCAATTGTTTGAACTCGGCCAGGTAGCTCTTGATTTTTCGTTGGGCTTCCAGGTTGTGAACCTGGATCTCGAGTGAGATCGAGTTCAGCCGGTCACCGACGCGCGCGGTCTCCAGTGCGCTGGTACGCAGGCTGAGCACGGAGTAGATTCCGATCACTGCGACCGCTCCCATCAAGATCAGTACGGCACTGAAGCCGCCCACTAATTTGTTTTTGATCGTAGGTCTCATATGGCTCCTTTCTCTGTTCCACGCAGCTAGAGCGGGTAACCCGGCTGGCCCAGCGCTTTTCCTTCGACACGGACCACTTTTACCGATGTCCCCATCGCCGGCAGCGAATTGGCTTCGATGATGGCCAGCCCGCCCGCGGACCCGCTGACATATTTGCCGGCAGTGGCATCCGAATCCACGGTCTGGATCACCATAGGTTCATCGCCGCGAAATTCCGCGCTGATTATGTAGCGATGGTATTCGGCTACCGAAAGACGAACGATGCTGGAAAGCACACATTGAAAATCTTTGGTGTTGGGATCGCGGGCGATAAGAGCAACGTTCTTGCTGTTCTGCCAGGCACGCACATCGCCCAGGAGAAGCTTGCGGAGTTGGGCCATGGAGAGACTCTCGACCGGGTTCGCTTTATTCACTACCACGGCCAGGCCGCCCGGCACGCATTGCGCGGGCGCGCAGCCACAGAACAACAGTAACCAAAACGCGACGTGTAAGCCGTGCTTTGCCATGTCAGTTCGCATCTCCCCTCAACCAAGGTTCAAAAAGCCGCATTAGAAAGTGAAAGCAACCTGCGCGTTCACTCCATTTCCCGCCATACGTGTGCTTTGGTAAAGGTGGTTGTATTGCAGTTTGAATGCAGCATACTCAGCAAAATCAATTCTCAGTCCAACCGACGGACCGTAGTAGGTTCCCTCGAGCAGGTTCAAAGGGTCGCCTACGTGATCGCGCACGTATTGATAACGGAAGTACGGCTTGTAAATACCAAACTTACGAGCGGCCTGGATGTAAGTCATCGGGCTGCGGAAGGGCTTGATGGTTCCGTCCTGATTGTTGCTCAACAAGACGGCTTCGTTGAGGAACTCCCAGTTGGGGGAAAGATAAACGACATAAGCGCTCTCGATGTTCTGTGTCACCCCGGCCACTCCCGTGGGATAGAGACGATCGTGATACCACGATCCGCCGATCTGCAGCCCCGGGACCATTTCTGGTCTGATGTACGCGGCGACGTTGGTGGCTTTGGCGTTGCGGTCGGAGATGAAATTTTGCACCGACAGGGTTAGGAGGTTGTTGGTATTGGAACTGAGACCATTGCCCACCTCGGCGATATAGTGAAGCCCCAGCTTGCCGGTGTGTGGAACGGCGCCAGTTAGGTTGACGCCAACCATGTGTACGGGCAGTATGCCGCCGCTGTCTTCGAAAAGGTACATGATCGGCCGGCCCTCGGCGGTGGCAAACCACACCCCGTGATGATAGGCCGTGTTGTAGTACCCGATGGAGGTGTGGAAGCGCCCGGCGGTAGCGATGAAATTGCGATTTGCCCGATAGGTGAGTTGATACCTTTCAATGTCGAGTCCGAAGACATTGGTGTCGCTCGGACCGATCACAATCTCGGCCAGAAAGTTCAGACGTTCGGAAAGCTTGGAGGTGAGGAACAAATCAAACTCACCCGCCTGGAAGGCGGTATGCGGAGGAGTGACCGGATTGCCGCACGTTCCGCATCCACCGTCGACGATGGGGAAGACCAGGGGGTTGGCGATCGACCCCACGCCAAAGTTGAAGTCGAAGAATCCTCTGAATTTCACCACCGGACCGCCGGGGATCGACATGCTGTGGCCGCTGCCTGTGTCGGTATCCGTTTGCGCGACGGCAACAGGCTCCGGGGCCGGCGTGGCTGCTTCTGCCGCTGGCGCCGCCGTTGCGGGTGGCGCGGCGGCCGCGGGAGCCGCCTCTACCGGGGCCGGGGAAGCGGCGTGAATTTCTGCGGGCGCTCCGGATTGCGCCGCCTTCAGTTTGGCCATCTCCGCTTCCAGTTCCTTCAAGCGAGCGTCTTGCGCTTTCAGTTGTTCCAAAAGCTGCGCTGTGGTTTCCGGGGATGCATCCGTGGGGGCCTGCTGCGCGGCTGCCATTTGCCAACCGGCCAACATAAGTGCGGAGGAGACAACACAGAGCCTGATTCGCCACATTGGTTGTTGCATACCTTTCTGTCAGCCGGTTTCAGCGTTCCTGTGCCGTTGCTTGATTGCCTCGTCTATCGTCCTGGTATTACGGCGCGTGGCCAGCTGCCCATGCTGTCCCAAAGCGAGATAGCGCCCGCCTATGCCGGCGGTTGCGCAGGCTCACCAAACGCACTGCAACTCCCGCGCCGGACTGCAGTCACTTCACTGCTCAACGTTATCGACGGATGGAGGGCGATGTTTAGGGGACCGGCCGGAGCCGGATCAATCCCGGTAAACGGAAGAAGGGCGCGTGCAAGCCAGTGGCGTGTGTCGCTGGCGTCGCGATTTCCCAAATGAGAACGGCAGGCTGGAAGGGCGAAACGGTGAGCGGTTACGCGTTCAGCCGCGTCAGTTGACGCAGCCGTTCGAGTATCAGGGGCACGCGGCCATACTCCAGAACGAACCCGGGAACCGCATCGAGAAAGCGAGATTCGCTCAAAAGGCTGCTTGCCGCTTCAGCGAGATACTCGCGAACATCCCCAGCAGAATCGGCAATTTCTGTGAGTATCGTGCTCCTGCCATCGATCACCGCGACAAAGTCTTCCAGATCATGGCTTGCCAGGAAATCCATTTGCCCACGTCCGCGGAAGGCTTCCATTTTGGTCCCCAAAAAATAGGGAGCTGTGATCATTCGGATCGGCCGGCCACTCGGCAGAGTAAACGAGATCGCGTGATGCAGTGCGCTCTGATACCAGCGGTTGGTATAGCCTAAAACTTCTTGACTGAGCGCCAAATACATCCAACTTCAGCTTGCCATGGAACCAGCGGCACGTGAGCGGCTCCTCGCTCGTGTCCTCTGTGAAATGTGCTTTTCGCAGACGTTCTGCAAACGCAATGTAGTCGACATAGGTAAGGATTTCGGCGATCACATCGACGTCATCTGTGCTGCGAATAGGCGCGGCGGCTTTATCGGTAATGAGCAATCCCAGAGTGACACCACCGACAAAAACAATTTCGTTCAGAAAAGGAGCGAGTTTGGTGGCGGCCTCTTCGAGAAGGCTCAAGTTCGGATCAGGCATTCAAGGCCTTGCGCAGCAATTCAACAGCGAGTACACGTTCCCGGGTCCTGCCGCTGCGAATCGCATCGCATAAGGCCAGAAGCTCATAAAGCCTGGGATCAAGCAACGCAGCTTTCGGCGCATTTTTGTACAGGGGCGAGAACGATAAGCCGCGGACAGACCCTTCCGGGTAGGGCCAGACCGGCGGCGGTTCTCCGTCGTCCAGGAAGTGGGACTTCAAGGGCTCGGCCGCCGCGGCGGTGGGAACCCCGCGGACCAGGGCGCCCCTCCTGGCAGGGAATACGTGTCTCATCCCGTAGGCAAGGAAGTCCAGAAATGCCGAACGATTGACCCTTTTCTCCAGGTCTGACCAGTAAAGGAGCCCGGATTCCTTGCATCGGTTCAAGGCTTTGGAAACCTCCCCAGGAGGAATGAAAAGCTCATCCGCCAACGTTTTTGACAGGATTTTAGGACCGTCCAGAAGGCAGATCTTGAGGAGTAGCGCTATGTCTTTACCAAGCATGAATACCGATAGAATGTCAAAAATATTTCAAATTTGCAAATTCGAAATCTGAAACCTGAGATAGCAGAGCGTAGCCAGGACCGTCTGTAACCGTTACGCCATGCAGAAGGAGTAGCAGGAATGGTGCGCCCGGAGAGATTCGAACTCCCGACCTAACGCTCCGGAGGCGTTCGCTCTATCCAGCTGAGCTACGGGCGCGCAACTCTAAGGATACAATCAGGAAAGCCTGCTGGCGTGACAGCTAGCGGTTCGCCGGGTGCTCGCTTTTCAGCCGCAGCTGTTCCATCACCGATTGAATCAGCTCTTTGGCTCCGCCAATCTCTCCCAGCACCACTTCGAGATCGAGTGCCGGCTTGGCCGGGTTGCGTGTAGATGCGCAGTAAACTCCGTGTTGGCCTATAAGAATCAGCGCATCGGTGAGCATGTCGAGGGTGACTGCCAGGCGGCCCCGCTCGGCGCCCATCATGAACTCGAAGCGCTCCAGATCTTCGCTCCGTTGCGCAATCGCGGATTGAGGTCCCGGCCATCTTTCCTGCTTTCGGGTGGTTGAGTTTAGGGAAGCCCTGCCTTAAATCCTGTACAGCTAAGGAAGGCAGCAAGCTATGACGAATCCGTGTGCGGGCAAGGGAACTGCAGACTTGAGCTACCCCCGGATTTCGTTAGGGAGCCGTCCCTTCGGGACTTCTACCAACTGAAAATCGAAAGAAGCGGACCTTCGCGTGCCTTTGCCTCGGACAGACTCCTCGTGGCCTAAGCCGGCGGCGTGTAGCGCAGCACTGGATTACGCGCCGCCCTGGTCTCATCCAGGCGGGAAATACGCGTGGCATGGGGCGCATTCAGCACCAGCTCCGGATTCTCTTCCGCTTCGCGCGCAATCTGCCGCATGGCGTCGATGAACAAATCCAGCTCTTCTTTCGACTCGCTCTCCGTCGGTTCAATCATCAGCGCACCCGGCACGATCAGCGGGAACGAAGTGGTATAGGGATGGAAACCATAATCGATCAGCCGTTTCGCAATGTCCCCGGTCTTGACTCCCTTCTGCGTCTGCCGGCGATCGCTGAAAACCACCTCGTGCAGCGTTGGCGTCCGGTAGGGTAGCTCGTACAAGTCCTCAAGATTCTTGCGAATGTAATTCGCATTCAGCACCGCATCTTCCGTGGTCTGCCGCAGGCCATCCGGGCCGTTGGCCATGATGTAGGCAAGCGCGCGGACAAACATGCCGAAGTTGCCATAGAACATGCGCACCCGGCCAATCGTTTGCGGGCGATCGTAATCCAGGCGTAGCGTACGGCGGCCATCTGGACCCGACTCGCCCTCGACCACCACGGGCGTGGGCAAAAACGGCTCCAGAATTTTCTTGGCCGCGACCGGGCCGGATCCCGGACCGCCGCCACCATGCGGGGTCGAGAAAGTCTTATGCAGGTTCAGGTGCATCACGTCCACACCGAAATCCCCCGGCCGGGTTTTGCCCACCAGGGCATTCATGTTGGCGCCATCCATGTACAGCAGTGCGCCCTTGGCATGCAGGATGTCCGCGATCTTGTGGATCTCGCTTTCGAATACCCCGATGGTGCTGGGGTTGGTCAGCATCAGTGCGGCCGTGTCTTCGGTGACCATCTGTTCCAGCTGCGCCACATCGACCATGCCCAACGCATTCGAACGCAGGTTCTCCACCTGGTAGCCGCAGATGGCGGCCGTCGCCGGATTGGTGCCGTGGGCCGAGTCGGGAATGATGATCTTGTGCCGCGGATTTCCCTTGGACTGGTGGTACGCCCGCACCAGCAGGATCCCGGTGAATTCCCCATGCGCGCCCGCCGCGGGCTGCAGGGTGATGGTGTCCATGCCGGTAATTTCCAGCAGGCAGGACTTGAGCAGATGGATGATCTCGAGCGCGCCCTGGGAAAGCGACTCCGGCTGATAAGGATGAGCTTCGGCGATGCCTTCCAGCCGGGAGACAAATTCGTTGACCCGCGGGTTGTACTTCATGGTGCAGCTGCCCAGGGGATACATGCCCAGATCGATGGCGTAGTTCCAGGTGGAGAGACGGGTGAAATGGCGGATGATTTCGATTTCGCTCAGCTCCGGCATCAGTCCCAGGTCCGCCCGCGCGGCCTCGCCCAGCAGCGATTGCGGGTCCACCACGGGCACATCGAGCGGCGGCATCTTGTAAGCCTTCTTGCCCGGCGAAGACTTTTCAAACACCAGGGCTTCGTTCTGGCTCAGATGTGACTGGACTTTGTGCCGTGTGCCCTCGAACAACTTGCCGGCGGCGAGATCCTGAGTGAGTGGTTGCCATGGACGGTATGCCTTTCAGACCCGGGTAAACGCTTCTTCGGAATCAAGCTGCAGCAGCGAAGCTGCGTGGTCAATCTGCTCCCGGGTATTCAGTTCGGTGGCGCACCATAAGCTGGCGTTGCCGAGCTCGGGGTACCAGCGGCTCAGGGGCAAGCCACCGATCACTTTCTGCTTGAGCAGCTTGGCATTTAATAGCTCCGGCGCTTCGGCAGTCTCGAGCACGAACTCGTGAAAGCGTGGCGCTCCTTGAAACAGCAGCCGGGCGCCGGCCGCACTCGAAAACTGTTTGGCCGCATAGTCTGCCTTGGCCAGGTTGTGCAACGCCAGTTCGCGCATGCCCTCTTTGCCGTAAACCACCAGAAAGATGGTCGCCATCAACGCCACCAGCGCCTGGTTGGTGCAGATGTTGCTGGTCGCCTTCTCCCGGCGAATATGCTGTTCCCGCGTGGAAAGGGTAAGCACAAAACCGCGGCGGCCCTGGGTATCGACGGTTTCTCCCACCAGCCGTCCCGGCATATGTCGCAGATACTGTTTCTTGGCGGCGATCACCCCGCAGTAGGGGCCGCCATAACTGAGCGCCACTCCGAAGGACTGGGCTTCCATGGAAACAATATCCGCCTCCACCGGCGGCCTCACCACGCCCAGCGAAATCGCTTCGGCAATCGAGACAATCAGCAGCGCGCCCTTCTTGTGGACCATCTCGGCAATGGCCGGAATGTCTTCAATCACGCCGAAAAAATTCGGCGACTGTACCAGCACGCAGGCGGTGTCGCCGCTGATGCTTTGTTCCAGCGCCGCCAGGTCGAGCCGCCCGTCAGCTCCGAAGGGAAGGGCTGCGGCTTCCAGTCCCTGGTGCTGGGCATAGGTTCGCATCACTTCACGGTACTCGGGATGCACCGACCTGGCGACGAGCACTCCGGTGCGATGGGTAACGCGGACAGCCATGGATACCGATTCGGCCGCGCCGGTCGAGCCGTCATACATGGAGGCGTTGGCAATATCCATGCCCGTCAGTTCGCAGATCATGGTCTGGAATTCAAAAATAGCCTGCAGCGTACCCTGGGTGATTTCCGCCTGGTAGGGCGTGTAGGAGGTGAGGAACTCGCCCCGCTGCACCAGGGAATCGATCACCACCGGGCGATAGTGGCGATAGGCGCCGGCCCCCAGGAAACTGGTGTAGCCGACCGCGTTCCTGGCCGCTGCCTGGCGAAAGTATTCAACGATTTCCGACTCGGCCATCTGGCGGGGCACTGCCAGATCCCGTTCCAGGCGGTATTCCTGAGGGATGGTGGAAAACAGGTCGTCGATCGAACCGGCGCCGATTTGCTGCAACATCTCGATCCGTTCGCCCGGCGATTTTGGCAAATAGCGCATCTAGCGTCCTCTAGTCGTGCTTCAGTGGGTCTCTTCTTTGACGTACTTTTCGTAGTCCTCGGCACTCAGCAACTCATCGACCTGCGAAGCATCCGCGATCTTCACCTTGAGCAACCACGCGGCGTGGGCGTCTGTGTTGATCTTTTCCGGAGCTGTTGCCAACTCTTCGTTCACCTCAAGCACGGTGCCGGTCACCGGCGAGTAGAGATCCGATACGGCCTTCACCGACTCCACGCTGCCAAAAACCTTGCCCTTCTCCACCGTGGCGCCGACCTTGGGCAGGTCAACGAAGACAATGTCTCCCAGGGTGTTTTGCGCGTAATCGGTGATGCCCACCTTGCCCGCTCCCACGTCGATCCACTCATGCTCCCGGGTGTAGCGGTACGATCCTGGATATCCCATCCTTCTGGTCTCCTCTTTTATTTTACGGGTTCGTGAATTGTTCAGCGATTCTTGTGCGCGGCCTGATAGCTTTCTAGGTTCACCCTACGCTGGTTTTGCGGCCGGCTTTTTCGCTCGACGGTAGAACGGGGTCGGCACCACTTTGGCTTTGACCAGGTTCCCGCGTATCTCCACCGCCACTTCGCTTCCCGGCGCGATGTGCTCCACCGGAACGTAGGCCAGCGCAATGTTCTTTTTCAAATAAGGCGAAGGAGAACCACTGGTGACATAACCAATCGGCTCGCCCTGCAGATTGCAGACTTTGTAGCCATCGCGGGCGATGCCGCGTTCGATCATCTCCAGGCCCACCAGCTTGCGCTTCGTGGCGCCGTTCTGTTGTAAAGCCAACAGTGCCTGCGAGCCCACAAAATCGCTCTTCCCCAGCTTGGAGAAGCGCTCCAGACCGGCTTCGAGAAGATGTGATGTCTTCCGATATCTCGTGGCCGTACAGCGCCATCGCGGCTTCCAGGCGCAGGGTATTCCGTGCTCCCAGGCCGCAGGCCAGCATGCCGAATTCCTTGCCCGCCTCCATCACCTCCTGCCACACGCGCTCGCTGGTGGGCTCGTCGGAAGGCAGATAGATCTCAAATCCGTCTTCGCCGGTGTAACCGGTACGCGCGATCAGCACGTTGGGCAATCCACAGACCGTACCCCAGGTGAACCAGTAATTTTTGATCGCGCTCAGGTCCGTTTTTGTGAGCTTGGCCAGCGTGTCCTGCGCTCGCGGACCCTGGATCGCAAGCTGGGTGTAGTGATCGCTGTAGTCGCTGATGTGCACGCCGGCAAACGATCCCACCTGGGAACGAATCCATTGATAATCCTTTTCCCGGGTGCCGGCGTTAATCACCAGAAGATAATCGTTGTCGCTGAATTTGTGCACCAGGATGTCGTCAACAAACGTGCCCTGCGGATACAGCATGGCCGAATACTGCGCCTGGCCGATGGCCAGCTTCGATGCGTCGTTCATGGAGAGGGCCTGAATCGCCGCCAGCGAGCCGGGACCGCGGAACTGAATATCGCCCATGTGGCTGACGTCGAATAGACCCACGGCGGTGCGGACCGCCATGTGCTCCGCGGTAATGCCGGAGTACTCGACGGGCATGTCCCAGCCACCGAAATCGACCATCTTGGCGCCGAGCCGGCGGTGAACATGCATTGAGCGCGGTCTTGCGCAGAGCGGCAGGGGAGACAGAATCGGGGGGAGCGGACACGGTGAAGTCCTTTACCGGGAAATGACTTATCTCACGGTAGCACGGGGACGGCGCAGGTTTCCCGCCCCGTCTTTGAGCGTATGGCTTACAAAGCGGTCGCGTATTCTGAAGCTACTCTCCCGATCGCCGTCCAGATGGCATCTGCTGGCGATGGGAGTGGGCAACGCCCGGAGCCGCGGGCGCCGCCCAGGAGAGGCCGTCGACCCCCTTGCCGGCATCGATCAGCGAATCGACCTTCCACTGTGACAGATCGACGACCGCAACTTGCTTCGCCTTGGAGCAGGAGACATAGGCCACCTTGCCGTCCGGGCGAGCCAGCACCTTGACCGGATCCTCGGGAACATCGACCGTGCGCACTACCTTGAGCGTGCCCAGGTCCACGACGGCCAGTTGGTTAGCCTTGGGCATCGCGACCAGCAGGAAGCGGCCGTCGGGCGTGGGCGACGTCCCATAGCCAACCGCCGGCAGGGGCACCCAGGTCTTGATCTTGTTGGTGGCGGTGTCGATGACCGCCAATTGCGGCTTGGTTTGATCCGAAGTAAAGACCATCTTGTCGTCGTTGGAAATCGCAATGCGTTGCGACTCTGACGAGATGGGGATCACGGTGATGGTCTTGCGGCCCGGTCAAATCCAGCACGGAGACCGAGCCGGCGCCCACATTCGAGGTGTAACCCCGCTTTCCGTCGCTGGAGACGACCAGCATGTGCGATTCCTTCGCCCCGGTGGGCACCGTGCCCACGATCTTGAGCGTCTTGGGGTCGATAATCGTCACCGTCTGGTCCAGCTCCGTGGTCACGTAGAGCATGCCGCTCGCCCGATCGTAGACCGGGCAGTGGGGCCGCACTCCGTGCCCAAAGTCCACCTTGCCCGTGACCTGCCGGCTGGCAATGTCAATCACCACCATTTCGTGGCCGTCGGTTCCCGGCTTGCCTACTCCGGAGCTGCCGTAAATCGGTACATATGCGGTGCGGCCATCTGGGGAGGTAGCCACCTCGTGCCCGGTGATACCTCCCTCGGGAACGGTTGCCAGCTGCTTCGCCGACGCGGGGTCGATGATGCTAAGGTCACGATCACCCTGGTTCGTGGCAACCAGCATCGGCTTTACCGGCGAGTCGGGGATAGCGGAAGCATTCATCAGCAGGAGGCTCACCGGAAGGACGAGGCAGAGCCCGGAAAATATGTACAGGACGGTAGTCTTATTCATGTTCATGGCGCAAGAATTATATCCGCCAGCGCAACACTTCGGCGGAGAGTGCAAGAATAAGCAGGGTTCGACCCTCCTATGACGCAGATCAGCGCCAAACCGCCAGTGAAACATTCGGCCAAGGCTCAACCTGTCTGGCCGGCCGTCATCGCTGTTCTGGCTGTGGGCGGGCTCCATCTCGCTCTGCCCGAACCGTTAACCTTTGGCCCATCCTGGCTGCTGTTGGCGGTGGTGGCCGTGCTCCTGGTGCCTGTTCTGGTAGCCCGCATGCGGGGCTCGTTCGATCTCAACCAGCGGCTCGGTTACGTCTTGCTCGGCGTGGTCACAGCCGCCATGCTTTGGTCGCTGACCTTGCTGGTCTGGTCCCTGCCCCGGCATACCCTGCCGCCATCCATGCTGCTCCGCTCCGCCAGCGCATTATGGGTGACCAACATTTTGGTGTTCGCATCCTGGTACTGGCGCCTTGATGCGGGCGGGCCCCACGCCCGCCACATCAGTCTCTGTCACACCAAGGGAGATTTTCTTTTTCCTCAAATGACCCTCGCCCCGGGGAGCTCCAGTCCGGTCGATCCAGATTGGACCCCTGGTTTTGTGGACTATCTCTTTCTGGCCTTCAATACCAGCACCGCCTTCTCGCCCACCGATACTCCGGTGCTTGCCCGCTGGGCGAAGGTGGTCATGATGGTGCAGTCCAGCGTGTCGCTCGCCACCCTGGCCTTGCTGGCCGCGCGCGCGGTGAACATTTTGTAGGACGCTTCGACAAGGAGGACGGTCGATTGAGGTCCGGCCTACGGCCCCACTCCGGGACCGCGCTTGCTCTTGCGATAGGCGCGCAGGAACGAACTGAACGAAAACCAGGCAAACCCAACAGCGAGAGCGCTATACAGCAGCAAGTGAGCATGTTCTGCTCCCTGACTCCAGGCGCCCCGGACGCGGTATACGCTTTGCACAAAAAAGAGTGCGAAAAGGGCGAAGAACAGCCCCGTGATCTCCAGCCAGAGAATGCCGCCGGCATGGGTAAACGGGCCCAGAAAGGCTTTGCCAAACGCCTTGGCGCCCCGTTTTGCACCGGCCACCTTGCTATCAATCTTGATGCTGGGCCGGGGAGGAGCGGGGGCCGCCGGGCGACCGTTTCCGGCCTCAACCGGGGCAGAATGGGCGGCAGCTGGCCCTTTCGACGCGTTCCCGGACCATATTTCGAGGCCACGCGGACACCAATGCCGAGCGTGCGGCCTACTTTTTTCGGCTCCATAGCAAAAGTTTATCAGCCGGTTGATTCAGATTGCTCCGCTGTAACATCACAAGTAAGGTAGGTAAAACCGCACCTGACGGTGGCGAATGGGGGTACATCATTGAACCAACGACTTCGTCGTCTGATTCAGCAGCTGGGGGAAGCCATTCATGAGTCGGTTTCCGAATCCGAGCAGATCTCCGAAGTAGTGCAGGACATCCGCAAACAGGGCTTCGATGTGCTCCTCATGCTGGAAGCGACGATTGGACTGAACGAGGTAGAACAACAACCTGTCTCCGAACTAGAGGCACCGCCAAGCGAAAATTTGCAGGGAGATGAGACTTTTAATGCGCAGGATGTACACTTTCTGCGCTCCTTGCGGATCTCCGTTGAGGAAGAGTAAACGCACAGCATCTCACCTCAGGATAAAGACTTAGTACGCGCGTCGCGGTGACGGAATGAAAGACACACTTGGAGTATTGCTGGCCGGGGGAGCGGGTGAGCGGCTTTTTCCCCTGACGCGAGATCGGGCCAAACCGGCGGTCCCCTTCGGCGGTAACTACCGCATCATCGATATCACCTTATCCAACTGCATCAACTCCGACCTGCGCCGGGTCTACATCCTCACGCAGTACAAGGCGCTCTCTCTGAACCGCCATATTCGCGAAGGCTGGACCGGCATCGTGGCCCAGGAACTGGGCGAGTTCATCGAGATCCTGCCTCCCATGCAGCGAGTCAGCGCCAATTGGTACATGGGCACAGCGGATGCGGTTTACCAGAACATCTACTCCATCGGCGCCGAACAGCCCAAGCATGTGCTCATCCTTTCCGGCGACCACATCTACAAAATGAACTACGGGCTGATGCTCGAGCACCACAACAATTCCGGGGCCGACGTCACCCTCGCGACGCTACCCATTCGTCCCGACGAAGTATCCCGCTTTGGCGTGGTGGAAGTCAGCCGCACGGGCGAAGTGATCGGCTTTCAGGAAAAGCCCAAGACCACCAACCTGCGCTCGCCCTTCAATCCCACCATGGTCGACGCGTCCATGGGCATTTATCTCTTCAATACCGACGTGCTGTTGCCCGCGCTGATGAAAGATGCCGAAGATCCCAACTCCAAGCACGACTTCGGGCACAACATCCTGCCCGGCATCCTCGGCCGCTACAAGATTTCCGCTTACAACTTCGTCGACGAGAACAAGCAGAACGCGCTCTACTGGCGCGACGTGGGTACACTCGAAGCTTATTTCGACGCCAACATGGACGTGGCGTCGGTGTCCCCAATCTTCAACCTGTACGACAAGGCGTGGCCCATGCGCACCCGCCAGCGGCAATATCCGCCGGCCAAGTTCGTCTTCGGCGAGCCCGGCCGCACCGGCATGGCCATCAATTCGGTCATCTCCGCCGGCTGCATCATCTCCGGCGCAGTGGTCCGCAACAGTGTCCTTTCTCAGGACGTCCGGGTGAACTCCTACGCCGAAGTGGAGTCCAGTATCATCTTCACCCACGTCGACATTGGCCGCCACTGCCGCATACGGCGCGCCATTATCGATCGCGATGTGCACCTGCCCGAAGGCACCGTGATCGGATACGACCGCGAAGAAGACCGGCGCAACTACTTCGTGACCCAAAGCGGGCTGACCGTGGTCACGCGCGACTACTCGCTCTACGAGAATCCGGTATCGCCCGACTTCATGCAGCAATCCTGAGCCGCCACACCCCCGGTTTGGGCGTACGATGACTGCAATATGAGCCGGCTGTGGGTACGCATCCTGCAAGGGTTTCTCGCCGTTCTGTTCGTCCTCTATCTCGGGGACTGGGCCGTTCTTCGCCTGCATTCGGGGGGACAGGTGTCCTCGAGCGTGCCGGTGGAACAATTCCTGCGCTCCCGGCTCAAAGGCCAGAAGGAAGAGTTCGACTACATGGGCACAGTACAGCAGCCTTGTGTCCCCTCATTATTTCCCCATAGTTCGGCGGCCCCTTGCTGGTGGCTGAGAAGTCACAAGACCCAGTGGGTCTCTCCCTGAGTGTGGCCGTGTTTCTGGAACTGGCTAAATTCGCTTCCTTGCTGTCGAGCATCCTGGCGTTGAACGCGGTGCTCCATTGCGCCTTTCTCGAGCCCGGGAGCAATCTGCAACAACGCCTGCTGCCTTCGCTCGATCTCCTGCTCGTGGCTGCCGCCATTTCTCTGACCAGCGGATACATCTTCCACCTGGGCGATCAGAGATCCGGCAAGCGCGATGCCAGTGTCATCGGCACTCTACCCATGATGATTTTCTGGTGGGGCGCCGGAATCATCGCTCTGCTCTACGGCCTGGGCTGGTTGCTGGAACGCTATGTCCTGGAACTGTGGCACTGAGCAATTCCAATCCTGCTGCCGGATTCTCACGCACACTCGACCTCTTGGCATCGCGGCATCACAACGAAACCATGTTTTTCTCCCTAAACGATTTTTGCGGCTATACTCCTGCTCGTCCGCTCTAATGCCAATGGAACCACGCCGGTTCCCGGTGCGTATCACCACCCATGAGTCTGGCCGCCACAGTCGTCTTGAACCACCCGGGAGTCCGGGCGCAAGGTGACCGCTTTCAGGCCGATTACGGGAGGCGCTATTCTACTGGCCGAGGAACGCCCGCGTTGAACCCATCTCCGAACCCGCCGCCTGCACGCGATGGTGGCGCACGCCGGCAAGCGCCCGGCGAGCGACGGCCCGAAGCACCAGAGCTGGACTGGCCCGCTCTGGTGCGGCGCTGCCTCGATGGGGATACAGCCGCATGGACGGAATTAGTCGTGACCCAACAGCGCCGGGTCTACGGCCTCTGCTATCGCTTCACCGCCTCCTCCCATGACGCTGAAGACCTGACCCAGGACGTTTTCATCAAGCTATACGCCAACCTGCGCAGCTTCGATCCCGCCAAGGGCAGCTTCCACACCTGGATCGCCACCCTGACCCGCAACCTGCTGGTGGATCATTTCCGCCGCTCCCGGCAGCAGCGCGCGACCGACTCGATCGACGCCGGCTGGGATCAGGGAAACGATGCTCCCCGGGCCGAACCCCTGGTCGACCCGCGCACCACGCCCCACGATCACGCGGTGCAGAATCAGCTGGAACGCATGGTGCAGAACGCCCTCGCCAAGGTGTCGCCGGAGCTACGCGAAGCGGTTATCCTTCGCGATCTGCAGGATATGGATTACAAAGAGATTGCGGAGGTTTTGGCCATTCCACAGGGAACTGTGAAGTCCCGTATCAGCCGCGGCCGGGCGGAACTCGCCAGGTTGCTGGAACGTACTAAAGGGCAGGTGATGTAAATGTCTGAGCGCGAACAAAATAAGCAGTTAGGCGAGCCCGGCCGGGTGCTCCGGTGCGACGAGTGGGAAAGCCTCCTCGCGGATGCGCTGGACGGATCCCTGAGCGCCGCCGATGATGCGGCCTTTGCCCGCCATCACCATGAGTGCGCGCTGTGTGCCCAGATGCTCAAGGAAACCGAGCAGGGCAGGTCGTGGATGCAGTATCTGGCTGAGGAACCGGAAGTGCCCGCCGGCCTGCTCAACAAGATCCTTGCCCGGACCAGCGGCCCCCAGCCCGGTGCCGCCGTCCCCGCTCTTTCGCTGCCTCCGCGCCCCGCCTGGCACCGCGTGATGCTCCCGGCGGTTCGCCAGGTATTGGAACCGAGGTTGATGATGACCGCGGCGATGGCCTTCTTCTCCATAGCCCTGACGCTGAACCTGGCCGGGATCAAGGTGACCGATCTCCGCGCGGCAGATCTTCAGCCCTCGCGGTTGCGCGCCAACATTTCCCGGACGTACTACTCCACCAATGAACAGGTGACCAAGTACTACAAGAACCTGCGCCTGGTGTACGAGATGGAGTCGCGGGTGCGGGAGTTGCGCCGCACCACGGAATCCGAACCCGCGCCCCAGCAGGCCCCCAAGACGCCCGCACGCGACGGCAGCGGGAGCCCCAGCTCGACCGCCCCCAAGGGACAGCAGGTTCCCCCCGCGACCGACAACAGTCCGCGCCAGTCCCGGCGCAATGTTCCGCCCGCGGAAATGGTGCCGGCGGGGTTTGAGCCCGCAGGGAGACGCGGAAAATTCAAGAAAGAGGTTTTCAGGGCTTCGCCTTTCACCACTGAAGACCAGATCCGGATTTCCTGCCACACAGCGCCCGACATAGCCGCGGGTGCGGCTTTCGTTACCGAACGCCGCGTGAAATTCGTCAACGCCACCGAGTTCCACTGGAAATCCGGGAAAGCGCAAAGGAGCTTGGTATGAACTGCCTTAACCATCCCGATGTAGCGGCCGCGGCCTATTGCCAGAATTGCGGCAAGCCGCTGTGCACCGCGTGCATCCGTTCTGTAGGAGGCGTGGTCTACTGCGAGCCCTGCCTGGCCGCCCGGCTGTCGCCCCAACCGGGCGCAGCCGAAGCCAACCTGACCGGCTTGCACGCTCACCCGGTCCTGGCCGGCCTCCTTGGATTCATCCCCGGCGTCGGCGCCATGTACAACGGTCAATTCGTCAAAGCCCTCGCCCATGTGCTGATTTTTGCCGTGTTCGTCAGCCTTGCCGATAAGAGCTTTGTCTTCGGCCTGCTCATTGCCGCGTGGGTCTTCTACCAGGTCTTCGACGCTGCCCAGACGGCCAAGGCGCGCCGCGATGGATTGCCTCTGCCCAACCCCTTCGGCCTGAACGATCTGGGCAATAAGCTGGGTATAGCGCCTCCGGGCGCACCCTACGCCGCCGGCTTTACTCCTCCCCCGCCTCCCGGAGCAGGTGCTCCTGGGGCGAATCCCAATCCTGGTTCCTACGCGGGGCAAACCTCGAATCCAGGCGATCCCTTTCCGCAGCCACCGGCCTATACCTCTTCGTACACTGTGCCGCCTCAGGGAACCGCCGGAGCTCCTGCGCCCGGTCTGCCGCCTTACAGCGAGCCGCTGGCCATCGAACCCCGGCAAAGGCACCCCTTTGGGGCTGTGGTGCTGATCGTCATTGGCTTGGTGCTCCTGCTGCATACCCTCGGCATCTTCGAGGATGAATGGATCAGCCGGGCGTGGCCCATCATCCTCATCGGAATCGGCGCCTGGTTGCTTTATCGGAGAACCCAGGACGTGCCCCGCGGAGGTGCGCGATGAACTCCTGGCTGCTTATCCGCCGCCTGCGTGGACCGGCCTTCCTCATCCTGTTCGGCATTACCGCTCTCCTGAGCCAGTGGGGGGTGCTCAGCTTCAGCCGCAGCTGGCCGCTTTACCTGATTCTGGCGGGCGTGATCGGGCTGGCCGAACGGGCGGCCATCCTGGCAGCTCCTCCCGTCCCTCCCGCCTACCCCGGGGCCTATGCTTCCACCGCCTACCCGCAAGTCCCGCCCGTTCCGCCCTACACCAATGTTCCGGTTTCGGGGACGACGGGATCCGCGAATGATCCCTTCTCCGATCCCAGCAGGAGGCCGTGATGGCCACCCTGCCTCCGCCCTATTCCCAGCGCGACGCCGCCCGCGCCCAGCGCTACTATCAGCGCTCGCTCCGCCGCCCTTCCATGCTCGGGCCGGTGGTGCTGATCGTGGTTGGGGTGCTCGCGCTCCTGGTCGAGACCAACACCTTGAGTTTTGTCCGCGTGTGGGATTGGTACATGCGCTGGTGGCCTCTGCTGCTTATCGGTGTGGGGCTGCTCTCCCTGGGCGAGTGGTATCTCGACCGGCAGCGGGGCCAACTGGTGCGCCGCTCCCACGGCGGACTGATCGCGCTGATCATCGTATTCGCCGTCGTCGGCTATATGGCCGGTTCCGCTACCCGCGGTCTGCACGGCATGCACGTGTTCCGCCACGACTCCGACCAGGACGATTTCTTCTCCCATCTTCTGGGCCAGGAGCACAACGACGACCGCAGCCTCAACCAATCCATTCCCGCGGGAGCCCCGGTCGACATCCAGGTTCCTCATGGCGATGTGACGGTGAGTCCCTCCGGGGACGACCAGATCCACGTGCAGGCGCACCTGGTGGTGTACGCCGCCAACGATCGCTCGGCCCGGCGCAATCTTGAAGCTCTCGCTCCCCGCCTGGTGATGAACGGCGGCAACGTGACTCTGCGCGCCACGGACGCCAACAACGGGCGCGCGGACTTGACCGTGGAGATCCCCAAGGGCAGCGTGCCCACCGTGACCGCCAACCATGGCGACGTGACCCTGGAAGGATTGACCGGTTCCGCCAACGTCAACGCAGACCGCGGCGACGTGAAGGCCGACAACGTCAGCGGCAGCATCCACGCACGCATGGGCAAAGGCGATTTCAGCGCTCACGGAATCGCGGGCGATGTGACGCTGCAAGGGCGGCTGGATGATGTATCCATCTCGGAAGTGCAGGGCCGGGTGGCGTTGGATGGAGACTTTTTCGGCGATACCAGTGTGGCCCATGTCACGGCCCCGGTGCATTTCCGTTCCAGCCGTACCAACGTGGAGGCGGTCTCGATTGCCGGCGCGCTGACCATCGACAGCGGCGACCTGGCGCTGAACGGCGCCACCGGGCCGGTGAGAATTTCTACCAGCGCCAAAGATGTGGAATGTACCGGCATCACCGGCGACCTGCGGGTGGAAGATGGGGATGGGGACATTTCCGTCGGCGCGCTGGCGCCCCTGGGAGAAATCGGCGTTCACAACCGCAACGGCGCCATCAACCTGACCGTGCCGCGCGCCGTAGGATTTGAGCTCTCGGCCACGGCTAAGAACGGGGATATTGACTCCAAGCTCGACCTGCCGGTCACCAGTGCCGGCGAGGGTCATACGGTGACGGGGAAGGTGGGAGGGGGCGGCCCGCGGGTGGAGCTGGTCGCCGATCACGGCGATATCGAGATCACCGCCACAGACGTGCCGCCGTCTCCCCCAGAGCCACCGTCTCCTCCAGAGCCACCATCGCCGCCGGAACCGCCCGGCCCGGGGCATAAACCCATCCGCCATCTGCATGCCGGGAAGGCTGGGGATAGCGGCGGCCAACCGGTGGTTCAGTAGCCAGGCAATTCCTGGCTAACCGCGGGCGGCCAGCCGTTGGCTGATGATGGCTTCGACCTGGGCCACCACCTGGTCGAGCGAGAGGTGGGTGGAATCGATAATCACCGCGTCGGCTGCGGGTTCGAGCGGGGACTCCGCGCGGGTGCGGTCGCGCCGGTCGCGCTCCCGTAACTGCTCCAATACGGATTCCGCCGGCAGCGCGTCCGGGCCATTCTGCTGATAACGGCGCTGGCCGCGGACTTCGGTGGCCGCGTCGAGGAAGATCTTAACCTGGGCGTCCGGAAAAACCTTGGTCCCGATATCCCGACCTTCCATGACGATCCCGCTGCTCGCGCCCAGCTGCCGCTGCATGGAAACCATCCATTGGCGAATGGCCGGATGCACGCTGACCCGTGAGGCAGCGGCCGTGACATCCGGCTCGCGGATGCGCTTGGTGACCTCCACCTCGTCCAGAAACACCCGATTGCCCAACGCAGCCGGCAGCAGCCGGATGCGGGTCCGCTCCGCCAGCCGCCCCAGCTCTTCCCGATCGTCCAGATCGCTGTCGGTCTGAATGGCCTTGAGCGCAAACGCACGGTACATGGCCCCGCTCTCCAGGTTCAGCAACCCGAAGCGGGCGGCGACGCGCGCCGCTACCGTGCTCTTGCCCGCGCCGGCGGGGCCGTCGATGGCGACTACGAGAGGCGCATTGTGGTTGGTTGTCATGCTCCTGGTTTTTTCCCGCCTGGTTTCCCGCCTGGTTTCCCGCTCCGGAAGCGGGAAGGCGGCTTCCCGGGTTTCCCACTAAATTTTCCACCCGGCCTCGCACTCGGTCTACCCGGTGCCGAACCTGCCCGTGGCCTCGATTGTGAGGGTCGCGCGCTGGAACTAAACGGCGGTCGCGGCCCTTGGTTCGTCCGTCCGGGCTTTGCATTGGCGCCGGAGGGGCCGCCAGGTTTTGCAAAGCCACCGGGACGCGGCCGGCTATAGGGCCGCTGGCCTGAACCTCCCGCTGGAGTTGCCGGTGGGCCGCGCCTCACGCCTTGCGGCGATCCGGACCTTGGTGTTTCTGGCCGGCGAGGATTCGGCCGAGGGCCCGCTGTGCCGCTACCACCGCGAAAAGGAACGGGAGGTCCGCCCGGTGGGCCGCCTGCAGCAGGTGGCCGCTTGGCTGTCCAGGGACGATTACCACCGGCGCGCGGGGGTCGATCACCACCGGCACGAGGCGGAAATCCTTGCCCACTCGCAGCGCGGCCAGGAGCTGCGCTCCTTGGCCGGTCCCCGCCCGATAAAGTCCTGGGCCCGCTTCTCGATCCAAATTTTGCCTGGGGCCGAGGCTTTTGTCCTTCCCGGAAAGGCGGACGGCTGCGATCTCCCGCATACGGCGGACGCGGCGCGGCACCGGATCCTTCCGTCCGCCGCGCCGGCGGGCGCGACCCGGGAGCCGGCCGTTCCCGCTTTGCTGCTCCCGTCCATGCGGACGTTGGTTTGTCTCGTCGTGGAGCCCGCTCCGCTCCTGGCCGTGGGGTTCTTTCCACCCTGCCTCTTTCCCCCGTCGGCCTGGGGGAAAAGCTGCGTCCCGGCGGACCAGGGCGCCGTTTTCCCCCATCCTTCTCCGGCTGATAGGGCCGCGACCCGGTTGGCTTGGCCGCTGGCCGGCGCGGACCGGTCCACTCCGTTCGCGCTGCGGGCGGTGTGGCCCCAGACCGAGGAGCCGCGCCGGATCGAGGAGCCAAACCCGATCTTGGACCTGCGCCGGATCTTGGACCTGCGCCGGATCTCGGACCTGCGCCGGATCTCGGACCTGCGCCAGGTCGAGGAGCAAACGCAGCCGGCTTCACCGGACCGCCGGATGGGGGCGCGGGGCGCGTCGGACGCCGCGGAGATTCCACCCTGGCCGCCGCCCTTTCCTTGTCATCCCGACCGAAGCGAAGCGGAGCGGAGGGACCTGCGTTTTCTACATCCGCGGCATCTGCCGGCGCCGGCTCCACCAGCCCGGCAAATTCGGGCAAGCCATTTTCCAGGAAGTAATACGTCTGGGCATCCATGGAAAGCGAATGAATCTGCCGCGTGGCGGCCAGGCCGCGCACCGCTTCCCGCACCCGCGAACGCGACGCCACTGGCGAGAGAAAAATCTCAATCTCTTCGCTGGAGGCGGCGTAGACCGACTGCAGGTACATCGATACCAGCAACGAAAGCGCAGTCACCTGCGAGGTGCCGGCAGCCGTGGTCAGCGCGTCCCGATGCCGTATGCGGAGCAGCTCCCACTGCGCCGGATGGGCAGCGTCCGCGAACACCGGAGTGACCCGCAATCCCTGCCAAAGCTCGCACAAGCCGCGCAACACCGCAGCCTCGGTGAGTTCCCGGCCCAGCGTTTCCCTGGCTTGGGCGGCGCTGAGCACGCCGTCTTTGTCCAGCGCCTTCCACAACTCCAGCACCAGGGGAGAAACCTTGTGCCCGGAGGATTTTTGCGGCGCATGCTTCCAGTCCGCATCGGCGCGCAAGCAGAGCACGTACGGCAGCGCCTGGCGGTGGACCAGAAAATCCGGCTGCTCGCTCACCGCGCCGAACAGGTTCAGGGCGATGACATTGCCGGACGCGACCAGGCGCGTCAACAACCCCTGCGCCTGCTCGATCGCCGCTGCGTTGGGTGTCGCCTGCGTACTGCCCAGGCAGGCTTCGACAAAGGAAGGGGCCGGCGCCGGCAGCTGCGCGCGCCGCGGCAGATACAGGCATAGCGGATGCTGTTCCAGCCATCCTTCTGCGTCTTCGAGGGTGAGGAGGGGATTCTGTTTCTGGCGCCAGTGCGCCGCTCGTGCTGCCTGGAGCTGCTCTGCTTTCAAGATGGTTCCGCGCTTTCCAAGCTGGAGGAGTGTGGTTACCGGCTCTAGATCCGGTGAAACGCCCGCTGGATTTCTTTCCAAGCATACCGCAGGACGATGGGACGCCCATGCGGACAACTGGTCGGGTGCTCGGTTTTCGCCAGCTCGCTCAACAGCCATTCCATGCGCGCCGGATTGAGCGGGGTGTTCACCTTGATGGCCGCGTGGCAAGCAATGGAAGCGGCAATCCGGGTACGCGCCGCTTCAAGATTTTCTGCCTGTTCCGGGCTGCCCGCCTGTTCCAGCACCTCGACCAGCATGCGTTCCAACTCCGAGCCCTCGAGCCCGGCGGGCGCGGCCTTGATGGCAATGGTGCGCGGCCCGAAGGGTTCCACCTCAAAACCATTGGCTTCCAACTCTTCCGCAATGCCGGCAAAGGTCACCATCTGCGCCGGCAGCAGGTCGACCAGCATGGGCATCAGCAGCCGCTGGCGCTCTACCTGCGCCACCCGCCGCTGGCGCAACACCCGCTCAAACAAGATCCGTTCGTGGGCCACGTGCTGGTCAATGATCCACAAGCCTTCCTGGTTCACCGCCAGGATGAACGACTCCCGCAGTTGCCCCAGCGGCCGCAGCGATGCCAGGCCATGCAGAGAGGGGCTGGCGCCGGCCTCGACCGGTTCCTCCTCCGGGCTCCATGCCGCCGCGGAGACACAGCCGGGCAAAGGCCGGCGGCTATTCGCCAAACCGTTCTTCGCCATCTCCTGCACCACCGGGTTCTCTGCGGCGGCGAAAGGAAGCACACCCGGGGTAGGCACGATAGGGCGCGGAGTCAAGGAAAAGTCAGCGTTCGCCGGCTCCTCATCGGCGGGCCAACTGGCAGCCATCCAACCGTCGGAAGTGGGTGTTTCCCGTGGCGCAACCTCGGGCGCCACCAGCGCCGGCGTCGCGCTCGGGTGCGTCGTGAGCGCGTGCAGAAACCCCGCGGCGGGCCGGCCCAGCGTCAGCTTGTTGCGAATGGTGTCGCGCACAAAATCGTGCAGCCAGCTGGCCTGGCGAAAACGAACCTCGGTTTTGGCCGGGTGTACGTTCACATCGACCTCTTCCGGCGGCATGTCGAGAAACAGCAGCACCACCGGGAAAGACGTCGGCGCCAGAATATTACGATACGCTTCGCTGACCGCGTGCATCAGCAGCCGGTCGCGCACCAGGCGGCGATTCACGAAGCAGTAGATGGAGTTGCGGTTGAGTTTTTCGAGCTCCGGTTTGGAGGTGAAGCCGGTTATCCGCAGCCATCCGGGCGGGGGAGCCTGGTAATCCGCGGGCCGCCTCCACGGCGGAGGTTCGGGCAGCCCGGCGCGCGCCAGTTCCACTTCGGCGGCGAGCGGCAGCAGTTGATCCAGAACGTCCTGGCCGAAAATCTGAAAGATACGTTCCGCCGGCTGCTGTACCGGGGGCGCGACCAGCAGCGCGTGTGTGGCCGAATGCAGCTCGAAGTGCTTGTCCGGATGGGCCAGCGCGTAATGGGTAACCAACGCGGTTACGTGAGCCAGTTCGGTGTTTTCCGACTTGAGGAATTTTCGCCGCGCCGGCGTATTGAAGAACAGGTCGCGCACGCTGAGCGTGGTGCCGGCGGGCGCTCCCGTCTCTTCGCACAGCAGCAGCTTGCCCCCGGCAATTTCGATCCGCGTGCCCGCGCTTTCCTCCGCGGCCCGCGTGACCAGCTCTACCCTCGCGATCGATGCGATCGAGGGCAACGCTTCGCCGCGAAAACCCAGGGTCGCGATCGAAAGCAGGTCGTCGCTCGTTCGCAGCTTGGAAGTAGCGTGCCGCTCGAACGCCAGCAGGGCATCATCCCGCACCATGCCGCAGCCGTCATCGGCAATGCGTATAAGCCTACGCCCGCCACCCTCGACCACGATCACGATGCGCTGCGCACCCGCGTCGAGCGAATTCTCCAGCAGCTCTTTGACCACAGACGCCGGCCGGTCGACCACTTCGCCAGCCGCAATCTGATTGGCCACCTGGTCGGCCAGTATATGAATACGGCCCATCTTCTCTTTTCACCCTTCTAAACCTAGCAGACTTCACCACCCCTCCTATCAGGTCCCCGGATTCCTCGTTCGGCCCTTTCCTGAACCGGTCCTGATGCTCGCACCTGAGGACCGCAAAAGGACTCATCCTCTTCGGCGCTCTCTCGGAAGCAAACAGCTCGAAACAAACCAATGAGAAACAAACCTACGGGAAACAAACCTCCCGGAAATAAACCGATGGGTGCCCCAGGTCTCGCGTTTGAGACCTGGGATTCGCGCAACCAATCTCGCGTGGAAACGCCACCCCCCGTTTCCGCAAACCGGGACGGTTCAAGTTCGGAAACCCAGGCTCTTGTACCGTAGTGTGTCCTTCGTTGGCGAAGAGTCAATCCCGGAGGGACGGCTGAAGACCGGCGGCGACTCAATCCTGGACAACTCTCAGCCGGCCCTGCGGGACTTGATCATGTCGCACCGTGTACCCAGGACCGGCGTCCTGGGCTACGTTCACGACCGTCCCTTCGGGACTGATTGCCTGCAAACGAGAGGACAGGCTGTTTTGGCGAGAAAAGGCGTCCGGTCCTACCGGCCGCTGCGCACCCGGCGAGGCAGGGCCTGCGACGGCCGTTTGCTCTTGGCCAGCCGTTTGCCGCGAGGGTGTGCCAGCTTCTCTTCGCGCGACGAGGCGGGTTCCGCCAGCGTATCCCCCAACACATGCAGGCGAAGAAAATTCGTGGAGCCCGATTTGGTCCGGGTCCCCGCGACAATCCCCAGAATCTGCCGCGGCTGCACGTGCCCTCCCTCCTCCAACAAACGCTCGGCGGTTTCCACCATCTGTTCCGCCGTGGCCAGCTTGTTGCAGAGAAGGGGATGAACACCCCAGAGCAGCGTCATGCGATGGATCACGCGTTCCACACTGCTTAACCCAAAGATCGGCGATTTCGGCCGGTACTTGGAAAGCTGCCGAGCCGTCGTGCCGGTCTCGGTAAAGACCGCAATAGCGCTGATGTCCAGATCCTCAGCCGCGTGCGCCATGGACTCGCAAATGGTCTCGGCCACCGACAACCGGACATGCCCCGACGGATTGCGCTCCGCGGAGCGCAACAGCGGCTCCTGGCTCTCCGTCTCGAGCACGATCTTGGCCATCATCTTCACCGCCTCGACCGGATACTTGCCCGCCGCCGTTTCCGCCGAGAGCATCACCGCATCGGTGCCGTCGTAAATGGCGTTGGCCACATCCGAGGCCTCGGCCCGCGTAGGCCGCGGATTTTCAATCATCGACTCCAGCATCTGGGTGGCCGTGATCACCGGCTTGCGATAGTCCCCAGCCCGGCGGATCACATGCTTTTGAATGGCCGGCACCTTTTCCGGCGGCATCTCCACGCCCAGGTCGCCACGCGCGACCATCACCCCGTCCGCCGCTTCCAGAATGCTTTCCAGGTGCTGAATGGCTTGCGGCTTTTCCAGCTTGGCAATGATCCAGGTCTCGGCGCCCATGGCCGCCACGCGATGGCGCACCAGGCGAATATCTTCCGCCGTGCGCACAAACGAAACCGCGATCGCGTCCACTCCGCTGCGGATCGCGAACTCCAGATCTTCCTCGTCCTTAGCCGTGAGCGACGGCACCCGCACCGGGATGCCGGGTAGATTGATGCCCTTGTGCTCGCCCAGCGTGCCGCCGTTGATCACTTCGCATTCCGTGTCCTGTCCGTGCACCGCCGTCACGTAGAGCTCAATCAGCCCATCGGAAAGCAGAATGCGCGCGCCGGGCTCCAGATTTTCCGCCAGCGTCGGAAACGTGGTGGCGATCAGGGTCGCCGTGCCGGCGATGTCGCGCGGAGTAATGGTCAGCTTCTGTCCCGCCTTGAGCTGCACCGGGATGCGGTTCTTCAACCGGCCGGTGCGAATCTTCGGTCCCTGCAAATCGCCGAGAATGCAAATCGGCTTGCCTTCTTCGCGCGAAACCTTGCGCACCATCTCGATCAGTTTGAGCTTTTCCGGATGGGTGCCGTGGGAAAAGTTGAGCCGGGCCACATCCAGCCCGGCGCGGACCAACTCGCGAAAAACCGCTTCGGTGCTGCAGGAAGGGCCCAGGGTGGCCACAATTTTTGCCCGGCGGCTTTGCTCCGCGGGAAGGTTACTCGATTCCATCAGGGTAAAACTCATTCGTCCCCCATACTGCTGAGCCGGGGACGCTTCAGCATCTCCGGCAGATCAATTCTACGCGTACTCGCGCGCCCGGGTCCTGGAGCTTGTTGACGCCCAGGATACGAAAGGGCTGTGGACCCGGGGGAACGCAGGATTTTAATGTTCTACCTTGGGTCGTTCTTGCCCGCGGTCACCATCTTTTCCTCTTCCGCGGCCGCAGGCTCGAACAACAGCTGGCTGCGTCTTGGGAAAGAGATGGGCGTTGAACTCAGCCCCCAGCAGCACGCTGACAGTGGCGATATAGAGCCACACCAGCGTGGCCACCACCGCTCCCAGCGGCCCGTAGACCACGGAGTAGTCGGCAAAGCGAGTGAGATAGAAGCCAAACCCCAGGGTAGTCAAAAACCACACCAGGGCAGCCCCCGAAGCGCCGGGTAATACGAATTTCCATTCCCGCCGCCGCGGGGTGCCGAACTGGTAGATCACCGCCAGCATCACGATGGTCGTGAACAGGCCGATGGTCCAGCGCACCATGCGCCAGACGAACAATACCAGCGGGCCCAGCACGTGATAGCTGTTGCTCACCGCCCACTGCTCGATCTGGTGGCCAAATGCAACCAACACGGTGGCGAGTGACATCGGGACCAGGCACAACGGAACCAGCGCCAGGGCCACCCCGCGTTCCACCCAGAAGTTCCATTCGTGCCGGGGTAGGTCATACGCACGGCGAAACCCGCCCATGAGCGAAAGCATCATGCCCATGGCCGCGACCAGGCTGACGACGATGGCGGAGGAGACCACTTGCACCCCCCGCACCTTCTGGTTGTTGAAATAGTCGTGCAGCAGGCTCATGGTATCGGTGGGCAGCACTTCCGCGAAGGCAGCCCGCATCTCGCCCCGCACGGTATCCGATTCCGGGGTCAGGGCGAGCAGCGTGGTGAACACCAGAAGAGTGGGAAACAAGCAGAGGATGGCGGAATACGCAGCTGCCTTGGCGGTGCCGAACACATCGTGGGAAAACGAGGTCATCAGGGCGAGGCGGAATCTGTCCAGCGTCCGGGCCATGCTAGCCCTTCCATTGGAGAAGGAAGGCGGTCACCGAAGCCGAGTCCATTCTCCGCATCGCCTGGAACTCAGCGTTGCGCTGGCTGTACAGCAACTGGCCGCCCGCATCGAGCACCGCCAGCGCGGGCACTCCTTTAGACACCGGAACCCCATACCGGGCGGCGATGTCCATATTCTCGTCGTAGCGGCCGATATTGACCGGGACCAGCACGAAGTTCTGCTCCAGCAGCCCCCGATTCGCGGGATCGTGGAAGTAGATTTCCAGCACCTGGCAGTCGCCACACCAGTTGCCGCCGAAGTCCAGCAGCACCCGCTTCTTTTCTTTGGCCGCCTTGGCCAAGGCCGCCGTTATATCTTTCTCGGCCTGGGCTCCCTCCGGGTAGATCACGGCCTGGCCAGGCTCCTCGACCGCCGGAGTTTCGACCGGCGCCTGGCGGCATCCCACCCCGGCTGCACTGAGCAGCAAAGCGCCGGCAAACGCGGCGACAGCGATCGGCTTGGGGCAGGCGGGCATCGGCTTCGATAATAAGGGTAGCGCAAAATCGGCGCATCCGGCGTTCGGCCGCCCATGGATGCGGGGGACCGGCTCCCTTATTGGGTCTTACTCCGTTAAGGCATAGCTGAACGTAAACCGGCCGAGCTGGATCAGTGGTTTGTCAGCCGGCGGCCAGATCCGGAACGACTCCACCCGGGTGATGGAAAGATTGCGCGTGGCTTCCACCTCTCCGATCGCTTTGCCGCTTTGCGCCAGGTAAAACGTCACCTTCAGCGAGTCTTGCCCTCGCACCCAACCAATCAGGTATTGTCCCGGCGGCAGCAGGAAGCTCCCCACTTTGAGCGGCACCTGGGAAACAAAGTAGTGGGAGTACTTGCCATCCGCGGAGTAGCCCGCAGTGATCAGCACCACGCCCGCGATCGCGTGGCCTTTGCCATCCGTAATCCCCGAAGCGGTGCGAAACTCGGTCTCGATGCGTTCGCTGATCACCGGCGCGCGCGCCGGGATCAACGCGTGCAACTCTTCTTCGCTCGCGCTATGCCAGGCCCCGCTTGCGCCGTGCGCCGCCTGGGCCAATGCCGCCAGCACCAGCCACACCACGGGCAGCCATCGCAGCTTAGTCAAGATGCACGATTCCCCTCTGCAGCGCCGTCGTGGCTGCCTGGGTGCGGTCGGTCACCCCCAATTTGCTCAGCAAGCTGTTGATGTGGGTTTTCACCGTAGCCTCCGAAATGTAAAGCGCGGCCGCAATCTCTTTGTTGCTGTTGCCGCCCACGATCAGTTGCAACACTTCGGTTTCGCGCGTGGTGAGCGACGGCGCGCTCATTCGCTCCGCCAGCCGCTCCGCCACCGAAGCCGGGATGCGCGACTTGCCGGCATACACCGAGCGGATCGCCTCCATGAGCTCTTCCCCCGTCATGCCCTTCAACAAATAGCCGCGGGCCCCCGCCTGCAGGGCGCGGTAGATATCTTCATCGCCATCGAAGGTGGTGAGCACGATGATGCGCGCCTGCGGGAAGTCCGTCCGGATGCTGGTGATGGCTTCCACCCCGTTCATCTGCGGCAAGCGCAGGTCCATCAACGTAATGTCCGGCTGATGTTGACGAAACAACGCGATCGACTCTCGTCCATCGGCAGCTTCGGCGACGATCGAGAAATCCGGCACCGTGCGCAACAGCGCCACCAATCCCTGGCGCACCACCGCGTGGTCCTCGACGATCATGATCCGAATTACCTCGCTCATCCTGCCTGCTTTCTCCTCTTCATGCCAAGGGAGCCTCGACCGAAACCCGCGTCCCTTCTCCCACCGTACTCTCGAGCGACAGGGCGGCATCGATCTCACCCGCCCGTTCCTGCATGCCGCGGATACCATAGTGGCCTTCCAGCCCATTTGTACCCGTGACAGGTGCAAATCCCCGTCCATCGTCCTCGACCCGAAAAGACACCCGCGCCGCCTCGTAGATGAGTTGCACATCGATACGGCTGGCGGATGCATGCCGTACCGCATTGGCTACCGCCTCCTGGCCAATGCGCAACAACTCCTCTTCGATTTTCGCGGACACCGGACGATACGTTCCCTTCACCTGAAGGTACACCTTGGCGGAAGATCCACCGGCGATGCGGGTGCAGCTCCGGCTCAGGCGGGAGGGAAGATCCTGCGGCTGGTCTGGGGCGCCCGCCGCTCCTGAACGCAAATCCCAGATCGAAGTGCGGGCTTCGGCCAGGCTGGCGCGCACCAGCGCGCGCGCCTGGTCCAGTTGCTCGACGACAGGTTCCATCGCTGCTTTGGGAGCCGCTTCCCGGGAGCCGGCGAGCAGGCGCGCAACTACCTCCAGCTGCACCGAGACGCCGACGAAGCCCTGCGCCAGCGTGTCGTGAATTTCCCGCGCCAGGCGTCCCCGCTCCCGCAGCACCGCACCCCACTGGGCTTCGACCGCAAGCACTCGCCAGCGATAGACCAGGTATCCCAGCGCCAGCAGCCCCAGCGCCAGCGCCGAATAAAACCACCATGTCTGGTAATAGTGGGGCATCATGCGCAATCCGAAAGAGGCGCCCGTGCTGTTCCAGACCCCGTCATTATTGGCGGCCAGCACGCGGAAGCGATACTTGCCCGGTGGCAGATTCGTGTAGAAAGCCGCCCGCCGGGTGCCGGCCTCGATCCAGTCACGGTCGAAGCCCTGGAGCTGGTAGCGATATTGGACCTTCTGCGGAGCCACAAAGCTCAGCCCCGCATAGCGAACTTCGACTCGGTTAGCGCCCGGCTTGATCGCCAGCTCGCCGTCCAGAGGACGAACCTGGTCATCCACCAGAACCTCTTCGATGGCGACCGGAGGGGGCACGTGATTCTCCGGAGCGTGCGCGGGGTCGATGAAACTGACCCCATCCAGGGTGGCGAACCACAGGCTCCCGTCCGCCAGCTTCCACGCGGCCGGGTGGCCGCCTCCGCTGCATTCGCGGATGTTCATGCCGTCGGCTGTGCCGTAAGCATCCACCGCCACGGCGTGGGCCGTGCCCGCGGCATACGCGTCGAGTGCCGCCAGCGAGACCCGGAAGATGCCGGTCTTGGAACTCAGCCACAGCCGGCCCGCCGCGTCTTCTAGCATGCCGTAAATCGTCCCCGGCAATCCCTGCGAGCCCCAGGGAAAGGCCCGAATTTTCCCTCCCTCGCCCAGGCGGTTGAGGCCGCCGCCGTTGGTTCCCAGCCAGAGCGTCCCCTGCGTGCCCTGATGAATCGCGGTCACCGTGTTGTTCGAGAGCCCCTGCTGCTCCGTGATGTTGGTGAACGTGTCGTTTTTGAACTGGCTCAGGCCAGCGGACGTTCCCACCCAAAGGGGACCGGATGAAGACGCGGGAGAGTCGCTGCCGCGCAGGATGGCGCCAATGAAATCGCTGCCCAGGCCATCCATGCTGGAGAAACTGGTGAACCTGCCTTCCGACCAGTGCGCCAGCCCGTGCCGGGTCCCAATCCACAAACTGCCGTCGCTATCCGAGTACAGCGAGCGGATGAAATCGTCGGGCAAACCGTCGGCCGAACTAAATCTCCTGATCTTCCCCTGGTGGAGCAGGTTCAGCCCGTTCGGGGTGCCGATCCAGAGATCATCGCCGGAGCCCCCGGCCAGAGAAAGAATGACGTTGCTGGAAAGCCCTTCCGCGGTGGAGTAATGGGCAAACCCGGTGCTGGTGCGCCGGTTCAATCCCGCTCCGTCGGTGCCGATCCACAACTCTCCTTTGCTGCTCTGAAAGACGCAGCGCACGAAGTTGCCGGAAAGCCCGTCCGCTGTGGTGTAGGTCGTAAACTTCTGGTCGCGCAGCACGTGCAGGCCGCCGGAGTCCGTGCCCAGCCACAGGTCGCCTTCGCGATCCTCGTAGATCGACAACACGCGGTTCACGGCCAGAGGGGAGCTGGGGGCGAACGACTGCAACTGGCCGCCTTCCAGCCGGAAGAGCCCGCGCTCGGTAGCCATCCACAGAACGCGCTCCCGGTCCTGGTAAAGACCATCGACCCGGACTCCCGCGAGACCGCTCGCCTCCAGCGGAAGCCGCTCGCCGTTTCCCGCTAGGTGGAGTATGCCCGTCGCCGTGCCTGCCCACATGCCCCCTTCGGCATCGGGGTAGAGGGCCGTCACCTCGGTCTTGCCGGAGAGGTGCGGGCTCGGGGCGAGCGTGCCGCCGGCGTAGCGTTGCAAGCCCTCATTGGTGCCGATCCACACCCCTCCACCGCGGTCGAGTTCGATGGTTTCGACCGGCACGCCGTTGAGCAGGTGCAGCGCCACCCGCGGGGCGGCCAGCGTCGTGTCCAGCGCCAGGGCGCCACTACTGCCGCCCAGCCACAGTGTTCCGCGGGCGTCCTCGGCCAGGCCGTGGCGATGGAGCGGGCCTGCAGACTGAGCGCCGGCCACCGCTACGAAGCCTTTTCCGTCAAACCATGCCGGGCCCGCCGCAGTGACGGCCCACAACCGGCGGCGCCGGTCTTCATGCGTGAACCATACCGCGTCGGCAGGTAACCCCTGGGCTGCGGTGAACGCTGCGAAGCTGCCGCCGTGGTAGCGCAGCAGGCCGGCTGTGGTCGAGATCCACAACTCGCCGGACTCATCCTGCAGCAGGTCACTCACGGTGTCGCTCTTGAACTGCGGGGTGTTTTCGCTATCGAAGGTGACAAAGTCGACGCCGTCGAAGCGGACCAGGCCTCCGTCCGTGCCCAGCCACAAATAGCCGTCACGCGTTTGCAGTATGGCGTGGACGGTGTTCTGCGGCAGCCCTGAATCGGTGCGCCAAGCCTGGTGGCCGAAGTGCTCCAGCGACCGTTGCGGCTCGAGCGCCACGGCGCCATGCGCGCACGCCAGCAGCAGTGCGCACACGCCACTCCATCTCCAGACTGCCCGGATCATGATGGCTACAGTATCAACCCTGCGAAATTCCATGCCGGTAGCAAAAAAATGCGCCCTGATTCAGGGCGCATGGAGAATTGGTATGTGATTGCGATTCCCAAGATAGATTCCCCGGCAACTGAAGTCTTGGACCCAGGGGAGGGATTTTCGCTCGACCTTTCGGTGGATACCGCTCTATACGAAGGGCACAGGTTTAGTTAGCCGTGCCGTACAGCATCCCGGGTGATGAGGGCTTTAGGGTGTATTGGAAAAAGTCCCGCAGGGACGGCTGACCCTGGCTGACCCTAGCCCAGGACGCCAGTCCGGGTGGATCATGCAAGATAATCAAGTCCCGAAGGGACGACTGAAAATTGTCCAGGGTCAAGTAGCGGCGTATTTTCAGCCGTCCCTCCGGGACTTGTCGTGTCTCGAAAGCTCTCCCAGGACTGCGTCCTGGGCTAAGGTCGGCCGTCCCTAACGGGACTTGTTTTTCGTCTGGCTCTCACAGCACGCCTGAAACCCGTGCCCTTCGTCCCAGCGTTTTCGGACCCGTTTAGGTGGCGGGCACCGGCGCAGACGGCCGCGCGTCCGTCTTCTTCACAGGAACAGCCGCCTTACTACCCGGGCCGGCAAGCCGCCCAGAAAGGCGGCGTGACTTTAGCCGATCGGCCAGGTGCTTGGGTACATCCACTGCTTTGATCAAACTCATGATTGGCTCCATGGACTGCCGTGACTGGACTGGATGGCTCGTCTGGAGCAGGAACAGCTAAAGGCGAGGAAGCAGGTGCACTGCTTTTAGTGTACGCCTGCGGCTGGACCGGGCCCAGCTGGGCGCTGGGGCGGCGCGGTGGCCGCTGCGGGCGCCTGCCTCTCCCAAACCATGGTCGCTGGCGGATCTCCAGGAGCCCCACCCACCTCGGTCATGGTGTCTCGGTCTTCCGATACCGTGTAGACCGACGACGAAACCACGCTGCCGTTCAACTTCTGCACCAGCTTGAAGGTATAGGGTCCTGTGCGGGTCAGCGACAAGCGAAGCCCGGTCGGAATATCCGGCCCCTCCACCGCCACTTCTTTGCCGTCGGGCGTGACCTCGCACGTAACCTTCAGCGCTGGAACTTTCAGTACGAACTTGTCCAGGCCCGACTCTGCAATGCTGAACTCATTCGGAGAGCTAAGCTTGACGTCCGTGCTTTTCCACGCGCCCATCAACCCACTCGACCCTGCGGTGCGCGCATACTCGGCCGTGTTGGTATACAAATCTCCATCCGCCTTGACGCCGCTGGTGGTCACCGAGAGCTTCTGGCCATCGGCGGAGAGCTGCCACGAATCTCGGCTGAGCAGGCTGCCGTCTGCTTTTCGATACTCGGTAGTCCAGCTGGTCGGGCTGGTTTGTCTCCAGATAGCGATATTGCCCGAGGGCAAAGCGTAATTCTTGCCGTCCGCACGAAAGGAGTAGGTAAGACCCCCGGCCTTCAATTCGATCGCATCGCCTTGCGCCGGGCCGAACTTCATCGTGTCCCCGGCCATTTGGCTCTTGTCCTGATTCAGCTTCCAGGTGCCGGCAAACGGGGTCTGCGCCGCAGCCGTGCCCATGGCGCCCACGATGAGACAAAGCCAAATCGTGGCTGATAAGAACCGTCCTGGTCGCATAGGACCTCCCTCTGCTCCGATTGCGGGCCTGGTAAACCGATCGCGAAGCGCTGCCATTTCATTAGAGCACTTCTACTGGCTGTGTGTGTCACCAGGAACAGGTCTGGTTAATCGAAGGAATAAGGGATAGAACGGCTAGTCGTCGTCGGCGGGGCGCTGACGGGCGAGCGAAGCAATGGAATGCAGATGCAAACCGCGCTTGAGATCGGGACCGAACTCCTGAATCAGGTTGCCGATCAACACTTCGCCCATTTGTTCATGACCAAACTGAACTCCCTGTACCAGGGGACTGTAGAGACGGTGCGGATACCAATAAGTCGAAACGATGCCCGAACCGTAGGCGCCGGCGATCTGCGGCATATCGAGCACCAGCCTTCCGTCCTGGCGGTACGTGGTGAAGGTCATCTTCAGGGCGTGGGCGCCGCGGTGGACGGTCCCGTTACAGTTGCAGGCGGTGTAGCGCGGGTCGAGCCCGGCGATGCCCGCTAAGCCTTCGTGGATCACATTGCGCGCCGCAAGCTGGCCATATTCGCTGGCCAAACGCCGGGTATAGCCGCTTCCGTCCGCGTCCCATTGGGCCGGGGTATGCCGTACCTGGTCGACAAAAGCACCCGCCGAAAGCCCCACCCACGCGCCTGGTGATGCATAGGTGTCATTCCAGAACAGGGTAAGCCGGTCCATCTTGGTCAGCTTATGAACGGGTACTGGCGCGGCCGGCGGTTTCGGAATCGCCTGGCTGATCTCCGGGGTCATCGCCAGGCCCTGCAACAAGGAGTCGTGACCGGCGCCCAACAACAACTCGGGCAAAATTCCCTCCGGCAGGGCTTCGCTGGCGATCAGGACTGTTCCGTCGGGCACCGACTGTGCCTCGACCAACGGCTCAGCGGCCAGACCGAGCGTCATGATGAGAACCACCTGGCAGAATTTCATAACTCCCCGTTCGCCTTGCGACCAGTTCTTGTGCTGCATCGGTCCCTTTTGTCCTGCGGGCTTCTGTCAGCAGCAAGCAAAGCATCGCAGGGGGTCCCGGCCAGTGGCAAGCAAACTTCGGGCACGTTCCCTTACCAAAGCGGCTTACTTGGGCAATCGGGGTATGTTGCGGTAACACGTTTAGGGCATGAGACTTGTTCAGGAAGGCACTAGCTCGAAGCGATCCACATCGACCAGTCCGAAGTCGGTGATTTTCAAGTGAGGAATCACCGGGAGGGGCAGAAACGCCAGGTGCAGGAAAGGCTCGGCGAGCCCGCACCCCATTGCCTCGACGGCCGCGCGCAATGCATAAAGGTTCGCGGCCACCGTCTCAAACGGCTCCAGGCTCATGAGGCCGGCAAAGGGCAAGGCCAATTCCGCGAGAATGCGCCCGCCCTGCACCGCGACAAATCCTCCGCCCAGCGTCACCAGCCGGTTGATTGCCACCGCCATGTCCTCGTCATTCGTGCCCACCACACACAGGTTGTGACTGTCGTGGCCGACCGAGGAGGCCAGCGCCCCCGCGCGAAAGCCGAAGCCCTGCACAAACCCCCGGCCAATATTGCCGTTGCGCCCGTGACGCTCGAGCACGCAGATCTTGAGCAGATCGTGCTCCGGGTCGGCGTGCCGCAAGCCATCGCGAAAAGGCAGATTCGCCTGCAAACGCCGCGTGAGGATTTTGCCCGGGATGATGCCGATGGCCGGCGTCGACGGCCCGGCCGCCGGCACGCGAAAAGCCTCGGCGGTGACCGGAGAACGGTAAATGGTGTTTCCGCCCGGAGGCGGGGGCAGCACCCGGCCCGCGAACGTGTCCGCGGTCACCCGCCGGCCGCGACGGAAAACCGTGTGTACCGCGCAGCTCTCCAGATCGTCCAGCAATAAGAAATCCGCCAGGTAACCCGGCGCTATCAGTCCTCGGTCGGTGAGCCCGAAGCCCCGGGCCGCCGACCAGCTCGCCGTGCGGTACACCGCTGCCACCGGCGCTCCCAGCGCAATCGCCCGTCGCACCAGGAAATCCAAATGGCCCTCTTCGTAGATATCCAGCGGGTTGCGATCATCCGTGCAGAGGCCAAGAAACGGTGAGGCAAATTCCGTGATCAAGGGACACAACCCCGCCAGGTCCTTCGACACCGACCCTTCGCGGATCAGCACCTGCATCCCCTTGGCCAGCTTCTCCCGGCCCTCCACCAGGTTTGTGGTCTCGTGACAGTTACGAATTCTGCAGGAGAGATAGGCGTTGAGTGCGTGTCCGGAAAGCAGCGGCGCATGGCCGTCGATATGTTGCCCGTGGAAGGCGGCCAGCTTCTCCATGCACTCGGGATCCTTATTCAGCACCCCGGGCACATTCATGAACTCGGCCAGGCCGATCACCTGGGGATGATGACGATGCGCAACCAGGTCAGCGGCGGTGAGCCGGGCGCCTGAGGTCTCGAGGTTAGTCGCCGGCACGCAGGAAGATAGCTGCACCCGCAGATCGAGCGCGGTGTTCTCAGCGCAAGCGAGAAAGTACTCGAGGCCCACCACCCCCAGCACATTCGCGATCTCGTGCGGATCGCAGATGGCCGTGGTGACGCCGTGCGGCAGCACACAGCGGTCGAACTCGCCGGGGGTGACCAGCGTGCTCTCGCAATGCACATGGCTGTCGATAAAGCCGGGAACCGCGACCCGGCCCTGCGCGTCGATTTCTTCGACTCCCCGGTAGCTGTTGAGCGTGCCCACGATGGTGCTGCCGCACACCGCGATGTCGCCCGGCTCCAACTCGCCGGTGACCAGGTTCAGCAGCCGGGCATTGCGGATGACCAGGTCTGCCGGCGCCCGGCCCAGGGCTTGATCGATCTGTCGTTCCAGCAAATCTTTCATGCCACGCATCTCACCCATCAGCCGCCTCATGGAGTTTCCGTATTATAGGTGCAGCTTGTCCGGGCCCTTCGCTGACGGAGAATGCGGCCATGTTGCCATCATTGACGGCGCGCAAGGAATGGAAATTCTTTTCCGTCCTGCCCCAGGCGGCTCCCGGTTTGGCAGCCGGTTGGGGAACGGTGCTGCTGCTGCGTGGCGTCCTCCCGGCGGCCTTTGCCATCGCCATGGGTGTGCTCGTCGGCGCCGTACAGCGCGGCCATTCGCTCGCCGTCCCGCTCGCCTTTGCCTGCGCCATCTTTGTCCTGCTGCAGGTGCTCAGCCCCATTCACCAGGCGCTCAGCGCCAACCTCGGCGACCGAACCGCAGCCTGGTTGTACGACCGGTTAACCGAAGCCTGCGTGCGCCCTCCCGGCATCGGGCATTTGGAAGATCCCACCCTGAATGCCGACCTCACCGTGGCCCGCGATTTTGATTTGGGCATGACTGGCCCGCCGCTCTCCATCTCCATGGATTTTATTGGCAATGGCCTGGTCGAGATGATCGGCGGCATTGCTTCCGCGGTCATCCTCTTGCGCTACACCTGGTGGGCTCCGCTGCTGCTGGCCGGCGCCTGGCTGGCCACCCATTGGCTGCTGCGCGAGAGTGGCGTCTGGCGCGACCGGCAGAATCCCGAAGTACGCGCCGCGCAGCGGGATGCCGACTACGCCTACCGGCTGGCCGTCGATCCGCCGGCGAGCAAGGAGCTGCGGCTGTTCGGCCTCGCCCCGTGGACTATCGATCGCTTCATCGCCCGGCGCACCCGGCTGCATCAGTTGCAATACGCCGCCACTCGTCTGCGCGAGCGCCCGGTGATTGGGAGCTTGCTCCTGGTCGTCTCGGCCAACGTCATCGTCTTCTGGGTGCTGGCCATGGACGTCGCCCACGGCCGCCTTTCCCTGGGAGACGCGGTGATCTACGTGCAATGCGCGATCGGGGTATCGATGATCGCCTTCGGCGGCTTCAGTTGGGCGCTCGATGGTTCGTCGGCTCCGGTGGCCGCGGTGCTTCGCCTGGAACCCGCTATGCGTCCCGCCGGCGCCCTTGCCTCTGGAAACCTTCGCGCAGATGCCATGCCCGCGAAAGAAATTCGCCTGCACGATGTCAGCTTCGCCTATCCGGCAGTGAACGGGTCAGCCGCCGTTCCGGTGCTTCAGCACTTCGATCTCACCATCCCGGCAGGAACGTCATTGGCCATCGTGGGGCAGAACGGCGCCGGCAAAACCACCATCGCCAAGCTGCTGTGCCGGTTGTACGATCCCCAGTCCGGAGCCATCACCATCGACGGTACCGACTTGCGGGAGCTCGATCTGGCTTCCTGGCGCTCGCGGGTCACGGCTGTGTTTCAGGACTTCCTTCGCCTGGAACTGCCGCTGCGCGAGAACGTCGCCCCGGCCGGAGCGCCCGACCAAACCGTGCTCGCGGCGCTCGAATCGGCGGGCGCGGCTGACCTGGCGTCGCTCGACACCATCCTGGCCCGCGGATATACCGGAGGCACCGACCTCTCCGGCGGCCAGTGGCAGCGCGTCGCCCTGGCCCGAGCCCTGGCTGCGGTCTCGCTCGGAGCGGGCGTGGTGCTGCTCGACGAGCCCACGGCACAGCTCGACGTGCGCGGCGAATCGGAAATCTTCGATCGCCTGCTGGCCGCGACCCGGCATTGCACCACCATCCTGATCTCGCATCGCTTCTCCACTGTTCGCCACGCCGACCGCATCTGCGTCCTCGAAAAAGGCCGAGTCGTCGAGCTGGGCACGCACGAGGAGCTGATGGCCCTGGGCGGCCGCTATCGCACCATGTTCGATCTGCAGGCCCAGCGCTTCCATCTCCCCGAAGAGGAGGGTGCAACGTATGATGCCCTCACCTAAAACCGATCCCGGGCTGGAGCCCCTGCCGCCGGCGCTCCAGTCGATGTGGCGTTTGTGCAAGCTGGGCTATCGTCATGAGCCCCGCTTGATGCTGGTGTCCTTTGTCCTGTCGCAACTGGCCGCGCTGCCCGATGCCTTGCTCGCCTTATGGTTGTGGTTGCTGGGCAAGGGCGTGCTCCAACACCGAGCCGCATGGATCGAGATCGCGGCGATCGGCCTCGGTATCTCCACCACCGCAACCTGGTTTCTGCGCACCATCAGCGCCAGGGTGCAGCGCCGTTTCCGCGACAAAGTCACCATCGCGCTCGAAGCGCATGTGGCCCGGCTGCAGGCCACCGTGGAGACCGTGACGCACCACGAGCGTCCGGAATATCTCGACCGCCTGTCGATGTTGCGTAACCAGGTGTTCGTGCTGGACCACATGTACATGTCTCTGTTCTCCACCTTGGGGTGGGTCCTGCGCCTGGGCGTGACCATGGCGCTGCTGGCGTCCATTCATCCCGCGCTGCTGCTTCTGGCCGTGTTCGCCATCCCCACGGTGCTGACCTCGGGCTGGCGGCCGGCGGTCGAGCGCGCGGCACAGGAGCGCGGAGCGCAAAGTAATCGGCTGGCCCGGCACCTGTTCACCATTGCCACCACCGCGGCCCCGGGCAAGGAGGTGCGGGTCACCGGCATCGCCGAGCGCCTGATCCATGACCGTCGCGCCGCATGGGATCGCGGCTACGCGCCGGTGGCTGCAGCGCGCTGGGCCTCGGCCTGGTGGCTGGCGCTCGGCTGGGCGGTCTTCGGCCTCGGCTATGCCGGCGCGGTGGTCTTTGTTGCCTCCTATCTCCGCGCGCCTGCCAGTTCTGTGCTGCTGGTGCTGGCCGCGGGGGCGCGGCTATCGGGCTACATCGGCGCAACCGTGGGCGAGATTGGATTCCTGCGCGGTTTCTGGATGGACGGCTCGCGCCGCCTGGCCTGGCTCGAAGATTATGCTGCCTCCCTGGCCGCGAAGGGTGATCTCCCTGTTCCCAAGAATCTCAAACAAGGGATCCGCCTCGACCATGTCTCCTTCACCTATCCCGGGACTTCCCGAGTCGTGCTCGACGACGTGTCATTGACCTTGCCGGCAGGTGCGGTGGTGGCGATCGTGGGTGAGAATGGGGCGGGGAAGACCACGCTGGTCAAACTGCTGGCGAAAATGTACGAGCCGTCGTCCGGCTCGATCGTGGCGGATGACACTCCCTTGGCGCGCATGTCCGCCGCGGAGTGGCGGGGACGCCTCGCCGGGGCCTTCCAGGATTTCTTCCGCTTCGAATTCCGCGCCCGTCACACCGTCGGCCTGGGCGACGTTCCGCGCCTCGACGACGAGCCGGCGGTGACCACGGCGGTCGATCGCGCCGGTGCCGCGGACGTGGTGACCCGCCTGGCATCGGGGCTCGATACCCAACTCGGTCCCACCTGGCCGAATGGAACGGAGCTGTCGTTTGGCCAGTGGCAGAAGCTGGCCCTGGCGCGCGGGTTCATGCGCGATCAACCACTGTTACTCATTCTCGACGAGCCCACCGCCGCCCTCGACGCCGAAACCGAGCACGCCTTGTTCGAGCGTTACGCGGCGGCCGCCCGCGGTGACGACACCAGCGGACGGATCACCCTCTTGGTCTCGCATCGTTTCTCGACCGTGCGCATGGCCGATCTGATCGTAGTGCTCGACGGAGCCCGCCTGGTCGAAGTGGGCGCCCACGATGAGCTGATGGCGAAGCGCGGCCAGTACGCGGAGCTGTACGGCATCCAGGCCGCCGCTTATCGCTGAACCGGCTCTCAGTGCTCTTTCTCCAGCTCCACCACCATCACCTCGATCGGCTTATCGCCCGCGTTGACGTCGGCATGCATGGTGCCGGGCGTGTTCATGGGCAGCCAGTACGCCTTCCCCGTCTCCCAAACATGGCTTTCCGATTTGCCGTCCGACTGCACGATCTTCATCGTGCCCCCGCTCAGCGCAATGATGACCCGCGGATGCTCATGCCGATGCATAGTCAGCGGAGCATTGGGCATCACCACCGACTTCCAAACCTTGACATCCTCATTCTCAAACTGAGGAAACCGTTGCGTCTGCGTGACACTATTCTGTGAACGCAACACCCCAACCGCCGCCAAAACCAAAACCAAAACGACAACTCCGCGAAGCGAAACCATTTTCATCCTTGCCTCCAGGCATCCTATGCAGCACATCCTAAACCCCGGGACCTAAACCCCTGGACGGGTGCCCCACGTTCGCCTAAGCGTACGTGGGCCGAAAACGACGGGGCGAAGCCCCACAATCGCTTTTGCATCTTTCTTTCCCTCGAACCACCGGGTGCCCCATATCTCGCTCGTTTTTCGCGAGATGTGGGATACCACAGCACTACACCCACGACTTCCTAATCCAAAACGAAGAATCAGTAAGAAAGCCGTTTCGAACAGGCAGCGTAGACTGGAACTCGGGAAGGTGCCCAGATGACCGTCACCCGCAAGCTCCGTTCCTACCAACGCCGCATGCGCCAGTCGCGCATGGTAGCCCGCGCCATCAAATCCAAGCACCACCCCATCCTGGCGCATATCATCCCCATGCGCCGCTGCAATCTCTCCTGCGCCTACTGCAACGAGTACGACAAAGTCTCCGACCCCGTACCCACGGCCGAGATGCTGCGCCGGATCGAACTCCTCGCCAAACTCGGCACCGGCATCATCACCATCAGCGGCGGAGAACCTCTCCTCCACCCCGATCTCGACGAAATCATCCGCGCCATCCGCAGTCATGGAGCCATCGCCACCATCATCACCAATGGCTACCTGCTGACCCCGGAGCGGATACAGCGCCTGAACCGCGCCGGCCTGGAACACTTGCAAATCTCCATCGACAACGTCATGCCGGACGAAGTTTCCAAGAAAAGCCTGAAAGTCCTCGATCGAAAACTGGAAATGCTGGCCGAGCACGCGCAGTTCGACGTCAACATCAACTCCGTGCTCGGCGGCGGCATGGCGCATCCCGAAGACGCCCTCACCATCACCCGCCGCGCTCTGGAACTGGGTTTTGAAACCACGGTCGGCATCATCCACGACCACACCGGCCAGCTCGAGCCGTTAAAGCCCAACGAGCGCGCGGTCTACGACCAGATCCTCAAAGAACGCAAGCCGGCCATGTTCGCCTTCGCCTACGACAACCTGTTCCACAAAAATCTGGCGCTGGGCCAGCCCAATGATTGGCAATGCCGCGCCGGCAGCCGCTATCTCTACATCTGCGAGCAGGGCCTGGTGCACTACTGCTCTCAGCAGCGGGGATATCCCGCCATTCCGCTCGAAAATTACACCCAGGCCGACCTGGATCGCGAGTACTCGACCGTGAAGCCCTGCGCTCCATTCTGCACCGTCTCCTGCGTGCATCGCGTGGCCATGCTCGACCTCATGCGCAACCAGCCGCGCGAAGCCCTGACCCGGTTTTTCCCGCCGGCCACGCCGGGCGGCCCGCCACAGCTTCCCGCCGGCATCCAGGTGTTGACGGCGGTGTTTCTGCCACCGCCCGATGGCAAGCCACAAAGCGCCACGCAGAAGATGGTGGCCGGGGCGGCCATGAAAATTTTCGGCGTTAAATAAGGTGAAGGGTAAACACCAGGAAGACCACCAGCGCGGTCACCGCTCCCAGCAACACATCCAGCGCATAGTGATAGCGGCCCACCACCGCGCCCAGCGCAATCCATACCGAAACAAACAAGAAGACCACGCCCAGTAACGGCGCGAACCGCAACAGCACCAGCGACACCGCGAAGGTGGAAGCCACATGGGCGCTGGGGAAGGAGATGGCATGAATGCTGCCATGCTTCAGAATCCAGCGATTGAAGATGCGCGCTTTGCCCGCCTGTGCCGGGGCTGCCTGGCCGCCGGCGAGATCCCGCGGAGGATAGGCCGGCACAAACGGAGTCATCGCATAACAGAGATAGGTCGCGATGAGCACCACCAGCCAAAAGCTCGCCACGTGCTCGCGTTCATCGGCCGCATACATGGCCAGCAAGCCAAGCGGCACCAGCGGATAACAGAATAAGTAGGCGACTTCGAGAATCAGGCCAAACCCGGTGCGCGCCGTGCCGGTGGTGCGCGCCGTCCGCGGCATCAACCAGCGATCGAACGTGAGCAGCCGCTGCTCGAGCACGTGGTTCGGGCCCTGAAAAAATTGTCCGGTCTGCCAATACGGCACCAGGAAGAGCGCCACCGTAAGCCAGTCGCGCAGCACGGAAACATACAGCGGAGGAAGAAAACGCGCGCTTGCCCGGGCCAGCGTCACGGCGATAAGAGGGACCAAAGCAAAGAGCGTGATGTTCCACCGGCGGCGCACCGGCAGCGGGCGGCCAAAAAATGGCTGGATCCAGGCCGCCGCTGCCAGCACAAGGGCAAACCCGATCTGGATCCACTCCGAAGTCCGCATCCGTTCGCTTTCAAGAAACAACAACGGTTACACTACCAGATTACAGCACTTCAGTTACAAACGGATGTACGCCTCGACGGCGATTATTCGCCGCTGGCGCCTGTTTTCCCTCCGGTATAAGTCACCCGCCAGATAGAGTTCGAGCCGTCGTCGGAAACCAGCAGGGATCCGTCTTTCGCCACCACCACCCCCACCGGACGGCCCCAAACCTTGCCATCGGGAAGCACAAACCCGGTCAGGAAGTCTTCATACTCGCCGGTAGCCTTGTTGTCCTTGATCGGCACCGCGATCACTTCATAGCCGCCCCGAGGATCGCGGTTCCAAGATCCGTGCTCCGCGGCAAAAGCCCAGCCATGAAAACTGGCAGGGAACTGGGAACCCTCATAAAACAGCACCTCGAGCGAGGCCATGTGCGGATTCACCAGCACGTCGGGAACGAGAACCTTGCCCTTCAACTCAGGATGCTTTCCCGCCAGCCGTGGATCCTGATGATCCCCCATGTAGTACCACGGCCAGCCGTAAAATCCGCCTTCCTGCACGTGGGTAATGTAATCGGGAACCAGGTTGTTGCCCAGCGCATCCCGCTCATTCACCGAGCACCACAGCTCGCCGGTGGCCGGCTGGATGGTCTCTCCAACGCAATTGCGAATGCCCGACGCATACACCTTCTCGAATTTGCCTTCTGGCGTGAACTCGAGCACGTCGGCGCGATGAAACTCCGCCGGCGTGGTGTCCGGATCGTCGACATTGGAATGCGATCCAACCGACACCAGCATGTGCTTACCGTCCGGGGTAAACACGATGTCCCGTGTCCGGTGCCCACCGCCTCCGGGCAGTTCCGTCAAGCGTCTCTCCCGGGCCACGTGCCTTCATATCTCCTACCTGGTAGGGAAAACGCACCACGGAAGCGGTGTTGCCTACATACACCCACTTGGGATTCGGCCCACTGGGATAAAAGTTGATCCCGAACACGCCCTTTTGATCCGTGGCAAACGTTTCCATCTGCCCTGCCTTACCGTCTTTTCCTATACCTCGAATGACGATGACCTTCCCCGCCGAGCTCTCCGCCAGGAAGATGTCGCCATTGGGCGCCATCCGCATCAGGCGCGGATTCTCCAGGCCAGTGGCAAACTGTTCCACCTTGAAACCCGGGAGAGTCTGTGGCCACACCCCATCCGGACGCGGCGCAATCGCGGCCGCGTTGTTGGCGGACTCGGTGGCATACGGCTGGGGCAAGTCGGCCACCGTGACCTTGCGCCGAACGCCGGGATGCTCCTTGGTGTAGTCAGTAAACGCATTCTGGCCAGTCAATGTCTGCTGCGCGACAGCAGGCAGCGGACCGGCAGCGAAAACCGTGATGGCGAGGGTTGCAAGCAGATGCTTCCAATTCATGGGATATTTCCTCCGAACACGCGACCTCTTTCAGTTTAGTGCGGCTGCTTCGCTCCCGCCGCCATTCGTCTGGTTAATCTGAGAGAATCTTTGGATGCCGAAAAAGGTGATCGTCACCACCGACCCCGGGCAGGACGAAGCAGCCGCGATCATGATGATGCTGGCTGCGCCCGAATCCTTTGAGATCCTGGGCCTGGTGGCCACAGCAGGCAACATCGGCCTGGACCACACCGTCGTCAACGCACTGAAGATTCTGGAACTCGCGAACCGCGCAGAGATTCCCGTGTTCCCCGGATGCCCGCAGCCCATCCGCCGTAAGCTGGTCATCGCCGACCACGTCCACGGGCCGACCGGTCTGGATGGACACGACCTGCCTTTGCCGGCGGCAAAGCCGCGCCGCCAACACGGCGTGGACTTCATCGTCGAAACGCTGCGCGCCGCGCTGCCGGGAGAAGTGCACATCGCCTCCCTTTCCCCCATGACCAATCTCGCCATGGCCCTGGTCCAGGCGCCCGACATCGCCCCACGCATCGGCAGCATCGTGATGATGGCGGGAGCCTATTTCGAATGCGGCAACATCACTCCCTCCGCCGAGTTCAACGTGTATGTCGACCCCGAGGCCGCGGACATCGTCCTCCGCTCCGGAGTGCCGATCACCATGTTGCCCCTCGATGTGACCCACAAGATGCTCAGCACCCCCGAGCGTCTCCGGCGCATGCGCGCGGTAGGCACTCGCTGCGCCATCGCCATCGCCGATATGCTGACTTTCTCCGAAGCCTTCGACCTGAAGAAATACGGCTGGGCCGGTGCGCCCCTGCATGGCCCGTGTGTCCCCGCCTACATGCTGCGTCCGGACTTATTTTCCGGAAGAAAGATCAACGTCACCGTGCAATGCAGCGATGACCTCACCGCCGGCGCATCCATAGCCGACTATTGGCAGATCACCGATCGTCCCCGCAACGTAACCTACATCCGCGACGGAAACTCCGACGGCTACTACGACCTAATCTGCGAACTCTACGCACGCTTACCCTAACCGCGGGCGCTGCGTGCAACCTTCTCTACACACCCACGACTGCCCTAGTGTGAAGTTCTCTACACACCCACGAACGCTCTGGGTGCCCCATTCAAGCCTTCTTTTGGCTTGAGTGGGCGAACAGTCCACACCCCGGGGGCCACCTAAGGTAGTCACCCTTTATGGAAAAGCTCACCCTTTCCTTGTCATCCCGACCGGAGCGTACCCGGATTTCCTGCCACGCTACGCTGGACGTGGCCACGTGTGCGGCTTTCAGTAAAGAAAGCCGCAGGAACTTCGCCAGCGCCACCCATACCAACAGGAAATCCGGGGTAGCGGAGCGGAGGGACCTGCGGTTCCCTCTCGTGCTCAAGCAGACTCCTTAGCCTCGGGACCCTCAACCTCGTACTCCCGTAACACCGCATCCGGCTGCATCCTCTCCAGCACCCGCATCGTAATCAAATACCCGACACCCGTAATCAAAGGCACAATCACCGCGGGAAGAGCCGCCACCGGCAGCAAATAATAAACCCCACCGCCCACGAAGCACCAAACAATCGCAGTGACATTCACCCCATGCCAATACCGGTAAATCCCTTTCGGATCAAACAGCGCCGGTACATCGATCCGCATATGCGCCACGAAAAGGTAATGAAACAGCAACACCCCCGCCACCGGAGCAAATAGATTCCCCAACGCCGTGGTCAAAGGAACCAGGCGATCCAGCAGCACCGGGAACGCCGAAAGAAACGTGCTGACAATGCCCACAAAGAGCGTATTCCAAAACCGCCCCGGCCCCTCAAACAGGTTGGAGAGCGAAAGACCCCCGGTGTAAAGATTCATCACGTTGATCGTGATCTCATCGAGCGCAATTACCACCAACAGCACCAGCAACGTAAACCACTGCGGGTGCACATCCGCCGCCAGCGAAAAAGGATTCGGCTGCCGCCCCAACGAAGCCGCCGCCCCATACGCGCCCAGCGAAACTGAAAACCCGGTCGCCAGCACACCCGCCAGCATCGTGCCCCACCACATGTCGGCGCGGCTGCGCGTGTAACGGCAGAAATCTGCCGCATCGGTGATCATGGTGAGCCACGCCCCAGTCAAGCTGTTCAGCCACACCGCAGCCAGAACATATCCACCGCCAGGATGCTCGTGAAAATGCAGCGCGGCCACAGGCCGGTAACTCGCCGCTGGGGTGTGCACCAAAATCCAGAACAAATACACAATCCCCACCACCTTGACCGGCAGGCCAAAACGGGAGATGAGTTTCAGCCAGTTATAACCAATCAGGGCAAAGAACACCTGCAAGGTAGCCAGAACCATTCCCGTGCGCACCACGGAAAAGTTCCGCCCGGTCCACTGATGCCCAATCGCCACAATCACGGTGGCGCCGACAATGGTCTGCATGGCAAACCAGTAAGCCGAAGCAATCGTGCGCATCACTGAGGGCAGCCACTTCGCCCCGCGGATGCCGAACACCATGCGGCACGCCACCTGCCCGGTGATGCCGTAGTCCACCCCAACCGTGGCCATGACGATATACGCCGCAAACGCAGCCACGATCCCCAGCGTGCTGCTCAAAATCGTTGCCCAGAACGAAAGACCCGAAGCGACCGCCAGCCCGCCAATCAGGATGGTCGAAGGATTGATCAGGAAATTGCTCACCAGCAGGAAAAGATCCGGCCAGCGTACCGTCTTCAGCCTGTCGGGAATGGGCTCGATGGCGTAGCCTTCAATCGCGCCAGAGCGGGTAAGGGTATCAATCGCTTCCGTAGCTTCCATGCTGCGTCGCTCCAGTCTCTATCAAATCAATACGAGATGGTCATCGATCCCCGGGTTTCCTGTGGAGCTTGATGGCGCTGGCGGAATTCATGTGCCTTTCCTTACAGAAAGGCGCACTCGCTGCCTTGTCTGGTGCAGTGGGACAGGAAATCCGGGTCGCTGATGCTCATCGGGCGTTACTGGGACCCCTCACCACTGAACATCAGATTCGCATGGCCGCCTTCGAGCCACGTATAGATCTCCCACAAATTATCTTCCGGGTCCGTGAAGTAGCAGGCATAAGCGTTCCACGGATACGCTTGCGGGTCCACCACAAACGGTACACCCCGCGTGGAGAGTTCCTGATGCATCGCGCGCACCCGCTCGCTGCTCTCCACCTGGATAGCAGCCATCGTCCGCCATCCACCGCGTGCGGCAACCTGCGGAGGCAGACCCAAATGACTTTGCATGTGTCCGACCTGCCAGAGAGCCAGCGTGACCCCGGCAGTAAAGAAGTCGGCAAAACCTGGAGCCAGGCGGCGCAGCTTAAAACCCACCTGGTCGCGATAGAACGCAATCGCGCGATCGAGGTCCTCGACCAGAAAACATAGGTCGCTGATCGAGGACCTCGAAACCAGCTCAGCCATGTGTCGGCATAACCGTGCTCACGCCGGCGCGAATCCCTTTGGGCCAGCGGGCGGTCACGGTCTTCACGTGGGTATAGAAGCGGACCCCTTCCATGCCATGCACATTGTGATCACCAAACAGAGAGCGCTTCCATCCGCCAAAACTGTGAAACGCCATCGGCACCGGGATCGGAACATTGATCCCCACCATGCCCACCTTCACCTGGTTGGCAAACGCGCGCGCCGTATCGCCGTCACGCGTAAAGAGGCAAACTCCGTTGCCGAACTCGTGATCGTTCACCAGGTCCAGCGCTTCCTGGAAGCTGGAGATGCGCAACACACTGAGCACAGGACCGAAAATCTCCTCACGATAGATACGCATATCCGCGGTGACGTTGTCGAAGAGGCAAGGCGAAATAAAGAAGCCATTCCCCTTGGGCAAAGTTTCCTTGGCGTGCGGATCGACAAAGAGTTTCGCGCCTTCTTTGACCCCCAGTTCGATATAGCCGGCAACCTTGTCGCGGTGGACACCGGTCACCAGCGGTCCCATCTCCGCGCCCGCCGCAGTGCCGTCGTCGACTTTGAGGCGCGAGATACGCTCCTTCATGCGCGAGAGCAGTGCATCCGCTGTACCGTCGCCTACAGCAATCGCCACTGAGATCGCCATGCAACGCTCGCCTGCCGAACCGAAGGCCGCGCCGGTGAGTGCGTCTGCCGCCTGGTCCATGTCCGCGTCGGGCATCACGATCATGTGATTCTTCGCGCCGCCCAATGCTTGCACCCGCTTGCCCGCGGTCGTGCCGCGGCGATACACGTACTCCGCTATCGGCGTCGAGCCCACAAAGCTGACGGCGGCGATGCCAGGATGATCGAGAATCGCATCCACCACCCGCTTATCGCCATGCACCACGTTGAATACGCCATCCGGCAGGCCGGCTTCCTTCAGCAGTTCCGCGAGAATCAGAGAAGCGGAGGGATCACGCTCGCTCGGCTTGAGAATGAAACAGTTCCCGGTGGAAAGAGCGATGGGCAGCATCCACAACGGCACCATGGCCGGGAAGTTGAACGGCGTAATGCCGGCCACGACGCCCAGTGGCTGCCGGAAAGACCAGCTATCGATTCCCGTGCCCACCTGCTCGGTGAATTCACCTTTCAGCAAGTGAGGAATGCCGGTCGCAAACTCCACCACTTCCAGACCACGCGTCACTTCTCCGCGCGCGTCATCCAGAACCTTGCCATGTTCTGCAGTAATGGCCGCTGCCATCCGGTCAGTGTTCTTCTCCAGCAAGTCACGGAAACGAAACAAAACCCGCGCCCGGCGCAGCGGAGGCATATTCGACCACTCCGGGAATGCCGCGGTCGCTGCGGCGACGGCTTGTTCCAACTCCACCGTCGAATCCAACGGAACCCGGCGCTTCACTTCGCCGGTGGCCGGATTGAACACGTCAGCGAACGATTTCGCCTGACCTGCAACCGCCTTGCCTCCTATCCAGTTGGGAACGGTCTCGAACGACTGCGGAGCACCGGTTTTCGGTTCCGCGGGAGCAGTAGTAGCCATGGGAATTGTCCTCTCTATTCGATGAAAAGTGCGCGTAAGTTGCTCTTCGATGATAACTCCCCGCTGGCTATGATGCCGTCACTTATTGCGTATTACGCCCTGCTTTTGTGTAGGCTGAGTGCAGTCTTATGAGTGCGAATCCCACCCGAAAGATCCTTATCGACACCGACACCGCTTCGGATGATGCAGTGGCCCTCATCATGGCCCTGCGTTCCCCTCAAGTGAACGTGCTTGCCATCACCCTCGTTGCCGGGAATGTGCCGGTCGAGCAGGGCACGCGCAACGCTCTGTTCACCGTGGAACTTTGCGGCTCCACGGTTCCCGTGTTTACCGGCGCAGCAGGCCCCCTGGCCCGGCCCCTGGAAGACGCGTCCTGGTTTCACGGCCAGGATGGTCTCGGCGATCATGGCTATCAACCTGCGACGCGCGCTGCCGAACGCGATTTCGCCGTCGATGCCATGGTCCGCATCATTGAAAGCAATCCGGGCATAGAGCTCATCACCCTCGGACCTTTGACTAACCTCGCGTTAGCCCTGCATCAATCGCCGAATCTCGCCGCCAACGTAAGCCGTTGCGTGGTCATGGGCGGCGCACCTTGTTGCGAAGGCAATGTAACGCCGGCCGCGGAATATAACTTCTGGGTAGATCCGGAGGCCGCACGCGTGGTTCTTCGCTCGCAACTGCCCATCGAACTCGTAGGCTGGCAGCTCTCCCGTGGCGCCGCCGTCATCAACGCAGAGCAGATCGAAAATATTCTGGCTCTTCAGACTAAGTTCGCGGAATTCGCGATTCGCTCCAATGACACTGCCGCGCGAGCGTACCGCACCCAAACCGGAGAAACCGGGATCGCCCTCCCCGACCCCACCGCGATGGCCCTCCTCCTCGATCCGGCCCTATCCCTGCTTTCTTCCGATCACTATATGGATGTACAGGTAGACAGCAGCATCACCCGGGGCATGAGCGTGGTCGACCGGCTCAACGTCGCCCACGATGCAAGAAACCAAGCCGCCTGGAGCGAGGTCCTTGCGCAAGGACGCAAGCACAAGGTCATCTGGAAAATGGATATTCTCGGATGGAAACAGTCTCTGTTACAGGCGCTCCGTTGAGACGGCAAGTCATCTTCGACTGCGACCCGTCGCCCGACGATGCCGTGGCCTTCCTCGCCGCACTCGCCTCGCCCGAAGACTTCGACGTCCTGGCCATCACCACCGTGGCCGGAAACGTGCCCGTCGAGCTGACCGCAAAGAACGCGCGCAAAGCCTTGGAGTTGGCCAAGCGAACTGACATCCCTGTCTACGCTGGCGCCGCCGCTCCCCTGATGCGCCCTCTGGTGACTGCGGAGCACGTCCACGGCCGCACCGGCTTCGACGGATACGACCTTCCCGAACCGGCGATGGACTTGCACCCCGGCTTTGCTCCCAACGCCATCATCGAACTGGTCATGTCGCGGCCGCACCATGCCGTGACCCTCTGCTGTACCGCGCCCCTGACCAACGTGGCGCTGGCCATGACGCTCGAACCAAAGCTCGCGAGTCACCTGGCTGGAATCGTACTGATGGGCGGCGCCCTATCCGAGGGAGGCAACATCACCCCGGCTGCCGAGTTCAACTTCCATGTTGACCCCGAGGCCGCCGCCAAAGTCTTCTCGAGCGGTGCGCCCCTCACCATGATTCCCCTGGACTGCACTCACCAGGCACTAATCACCGATGAGCGCCTGGAAATCCTGCGCAACGCCGGAACGCCGGTAGGAACAGCCTTCTACCACCTGTTGGAATGGAACAAGCGCTTCGACCGAGCCAAATACGGCTGGCCCGGCGGTCCTCTCCACGACCCCACCGTAACCGCCTATCTCCTCTCGCCCGAACTCTTCACCGGCCGCACCGTCCACGTCGATATCGAATGCATAAGCCCACTCACCGCAGGCGCGAGCGTAGTCGACTGGTGGAGCGTCACAGGAAAGCCGGCAAACGCGCTCGTGCTGCGGACCATCGATGCCGAAGCCTATTTCCACTTGATCTTCGAAAGACTCCTGCGCCTCTAAGCCCTGCAACGGAGCTTCGGTCCTGGACGGGTGCTCCGTTTTCGCCCCAGCGTACATGGGCCGAAAACGGAGCTTTTCAAATGCTTTCACTTCATGCGCCTGGGTGGCCGATCAGTGGAACTTGTTATAGTAGTGAATATCACTACTATATTCCCCTGGGGCGCATGATCATGGAAAAGGCAATTTCGGCGGCGGAGGCCAATCGGAAATTCTCGCAACTCCTTCAAGGAGTTCGCCAGGGCCGCAGTTACGTGGTCACCAGCCACGGAAAGCCTGTCGCGAAGATTTCGCCGGTCGAGGAATCTGAAAAGACCCAGGCGAGTGCCCGCGAAACGCTGTTTGCCAGACTTCGACGTGAGCCAGTCGTGCAGGCCGGTCGCTGGTCAAGAGAGAAGCTTTACGAGGACGAGCCGTGAGAGTCGCGCTCGACACCAATGTTCTCGCTTACGCCGAGGGAGTCAACGGACCGTCCTTGAAGGCCCTGTCGCTCGAGTTACTGGAAGGTCTACCCCCGGCCTCTGTAGTCCTGCCTGTGCAAACGCTCGGCGAACTCTTTCAGGTGCTCGTCCGCAAGGCTGGCCGTTCGCGGCCAAGCGCCCGCGCTGCCATTCTGAGCTGGCGCGATGCCTTTTCTCTATTTGAAACTTCGCCTGCGACCTTGTTGGCTGCCGCCGATCTTGCCGTCACCCACCAACTTGGCATCTGGGATGCCGTTATTTTGAGTGCCGCCGCGGAAGCAGATTGTCACTTACTTCTGTCCGAAGACATGCAGGATGGATTCGTTTGGCGGGGAGTTACGATTGCCAATCCCTTCGGGCGTACCAGGCACCCGCTTCTGCAGGCGTTGTTAGAAAACCCCTAATCCCTATTGCCCAGGCCCCGGCTGCCGGCCTGACGGCTGTGGTAAAGACCGTAACGAATTCGGCGCCGTCACCAACTTCTGCAGCAAAGCCGGCGGCAAAATCGCCGTCACCACCGCCCGCTCTTTCTTATGCTCAATGTCGGTGGAATTGAGCAGATCGCGTATATCCGCATTCGTCATCGCAGAAGGCAGGTTGTTTTCCGCCGCCCGGCCAATCGCCACCATGGTGTTCAAAGCGTCGGCGGAAACCGTAGCCGCCAATTCCGTTGGAGCAATCTCTTCCACCCTCAGGTGCAACGCCCCGGTCCACCGCAGCGACCCGATAAACGTAGTGTCCAGCGCGATCGGAAAATGAAAACCCATAATCTGAATCCCATCGCTCTTGAGCGGTACGCTGATCTTGCCGATGCCCCAGGCGATCGATAGCAACGGAACCTCGCCGTAGTGATTCGTAAGCAGGGAAGACCCGGAAAACGGCAGCGCCGAGGTGCGATACCGGTCCAGCATGGAATGAATTTGTTCCGGGGTCGGCGTATTCGAAGCCGCCACCATGTCATAGCCAAGCAGCGCCACCCGCACCGTCCTGCCTTGGCTAGGGATGTCGTAAATCGTGTGCCCTGCGTACTCCTCCGTCTGGGTCGCGATCGAAGCTAGATACTTCGCCACGCGATGGCCATCCAGGTGGCCGAGAAACACCTCGGAAAACGCCACCGCCCCATTTGGCCCCAGAGGATTCGCCATCCGATGCAGGCCGAAGGCTACCTCATCCAGGTCGCGTTCGAACTCGAACCCGGTGGCGTCGATAAACGCCTGGTATTGAGGGTCATGCGGCACCTGGGTCCGGTCGAAGTGAGTGTAGCCACGCAACGGCCGCAGGTTGAAATAAAGGATGCAGTCTGATTCCGGAAGCAGCCGGGCTACCTCGGGCGGCGCTTTGCGCCGCAGATACGCCGCCAACGCCACCAGCAGCAGAATCAGCAAAATAATGACGATGGTCGCCTTAGTCCGCCTGGGCATGCAACGTCCGGTTTACCACCCTCATCAATCGAGGAATGATAGCATCCGGATTCACCTCTACCGCCCCTTCGATTAGACCGCACTTTGTGGTAACCTTGGCAATTGTGATCCTGCCGTTTGGGGGCAGGGAGCACGGCTGTTCGGGCTGGCGTAGCTCAGCTGGTAGAGCATCTGATTTGTAATCAGACGGTCGGGGGTTCAAGTCCCTTCGCCAGCTCCAGAGTTTTAGCCACGAGTATCCCGCCGCAATCATTCCAAACTGACGTCCTGGTTTCCTTTGGCTGCGCGGGAAAGCGTCTGCGGAATGGGTTGGTGTGGATGAGCACTCCGTGGGAATTTGTTGGGTCAGACCGGGATTTTCCGGCCTGAGATGTGCACAGGTGGCCGAGCGGTTAATGGCAGCAGACTGTAAATCTGCCGCTCCTTGGAGCTACGGAGGTTCGAATCCTCCCCTGTGCACCATGGATTTGATGATGGATTTAGGACCGCGATCGCCGGGGCGTATGTGGATAGCTCTGGGCTTGCTTGTCGTCTTCTGTGGTTTGGCAGTAAAAACAATTGATCCGGGCAAGATTCGGACGGTGGTATTGGTGTTGCTGGCTTTTTTCGCTGTGCGGATCGCGCTCATGGGGCTCGCTTCGCGTTAGCATGGCCAATAATTAGGGCTGATGTAGCTCAGTTGGTAGAGCACTCCCTTGGTAAGGGAGAGGTCACCGGTTCAATCCCGGTCATCAGCTCCAGACTTTCAACAGCGTTGGTGGCTGGCTAGCCGAAAAATAGGGCTTTGCATGTCACGGAAGAACTAGGTTTTGTATCAGGGCTTTGGCTGTAAGGATCGGTTTTGTATCAGGGCACGACTTTAGTCGGGCGCAAAGAGAGCAGAGTACGACGGGCTTTAGCCGTGCCGGGCAGTCTAGCCTCAGGAGGGCTTTAGCCCCTGAGGTACGTTGTTAACGGGATAAACGGGGAAGACCCGCGGGAGTAACTCAGTGGTAGAGTCACAGCCTTCCAAGCTGTTGGTCGCGGGTTCGATTCCCGTCTCCCGCTCCAAACTTTTTTGTGTGTGAGAGCTCCGAATGTTTGTGCAGACAGTCTTACCTGTTAAGGACGAGGCCCATTTCGCCGCCGTAAAGGCGTCGCTCGAACCCTTGTTCGCCTCCGGCAAAGTCGCCGGATATTTGAAGCAAGTGCAGCGGGCCAAGCTGCGAGTACGGGATTTTGAAGGTTTGCTCCAGCGCGGCTTGCTGGGTGCAGCCACTGCCGAGGCCTACCAGGCGCTGGGCGATTCCGACCGCGGTCAGGCACGCGAACTCTACCTGTCCCTCGTGGAACGGGTTCCGCTGGAGCTGCGAAGCAGGTTTTTAAAGGTATATGCCTACTACTGAAATGGTGTTGCCCACAGTGCTGGAAAGCACCTATATCGTCGTGTGGGAATTCCAGGTTAAGGCGGAGTGTGAAGCAGAATTTACGGCGGCCTACGGGCCGGATGGCGAATGGGCCCGGCTCTTCCGCCGCTCTCCAGAGTTCCTGGGGGTTGAGTTGCTGGAGAGCGTAGGCAATCCCGGCCGGTTTTTTACCCTGGATCAGTGGCGTTCGGCCTCGGCGATGGATATGTTCATGTCCGCCAACGCAACCGCCTACGATGTGCTCGACCGGCGGTTCACCAGTCTTACCGTGTGGGAGCGCCGCATCGGCGGCTTTCCCGCCGGCGTTTAGGGCAATCGCTGGCCCAACCAGTTGGTTTACAAAGAGTGAGAGAGGGACGAGATGGCGAAGGAAAAGTTTGACCGGTCCAAACCGCACGTGAACGTGGGGACGATTGGGCACATCGATCACGGCAAGACGACGCTGACGGCGGCAATCACGAAGGTATTGTCGAAGCACAATCCGAAGATCCAGTTTCGTTCGTTTGATTCGATTGACAACGCGCCGGAAGAGCGGGAGCGCGGCATTACGATTGCCACCGCGCACGTAGAGTACGAGACGGCCAACCGTCACTACGCGCACGTCGATTGCCCCGGCCACGCGGACTACATCAAGAACATGATCACCGGTGCGGCGCAGATGGATGGAGCGATCCTGGTGGTGGCGGCGACCGACGGTCCCATGCCCCAAACCAAGGAGCACGTTCTGCTGGCCCGCCAGGTAGGCGTGCCCTACATCGTGGTGTTCCTGAACAAGTGCGATGCAGTCGAAGACGAAGAGCTGACCGACCTGGTGGAGATGGAAGTTCGCGAACTGCTGTCGAAGTACAACTTCCCCGGCGACGACGTGCCGGTGATTCGCGGCTCGGCCCTGGGTGGGTTGAACGGCGAAGCGCAGTGGGAAGCCAAGATCGACGAGTTGATGGACGCGGTGGACAAGAACGTACCCCTGCCGGCGCGTGCCATTGACCAGCCGTTCCTGATGCCGATTGAAGACATCTTCTCCATTTCCGGCCGCGGCACGGTGGTGACCGGCAGGATCGAGCGGGGCAAGATCAAGGTCGGCGAAGAAGCCGAGATTGTAGGCTTCCGCGACACTCGCAAAACGGTAGTGACCGGCGTCGAGATGTTCAAAAAGCAGCTGGATGAAGGACTTGCCGGCGACAACGCGGGACTTCTGCTGCGCGGTATCGCCAAGGAAGACGTGGAGCGCGGCATGGTTCTGGCCAAGCCTGGCTCCATCACCCCGCACACCAAGTTCAAGGGCGAGATTTACGTTCTGAGCAAGGAAGAAGGCGGCCGTCACACCCCGTTCTTCAACGGCTATCGGCCCCAGTTCTACTTCCGTACGACGGACGTAACCGGGACCGCCAAGCTGCCGGAAGGCACAGAAATGGTGATGCCGGGTGATAACGTACAGCTGGAAATCGAGCTGCACACCCCGGTCGCGATGGAAAAGGGTCTGCGTTTTGCTATCCGCGAAGGCGGACGCACCGTGGGCGCCGGCACCATCAGCGAGATCATCAAGTAACCCACGCAATGGAGGGTGGCCCATTCAAGCCCGCTGTGGCCTGAGTGGGCAGCTGGCCCAAACATCAAGTAATAAGGAAGTAAAATTTCAGGGGCGTCAAGAGCCCCGGGATCGGTTAGGATAGATTATGCGTGAAATAATTACCCTCCAATGTCCGGAATGCAAAGAGCGGAATTACTCGACGACGAAGAATAAAAAGACGACCACTGGCCGTCTCGAGTTCTCCAAGTTCTGCAATCGCTGCCGCAAGCATACCCCGCACAAAGAGACCAAATAGTTAAGCTTTTTTGGAACTACATACTGCTATTTTTGCTGCCTCTGGCTCCCTGGTACGTGCTCGCTGGTCATACGGCTCATCGTTTTGGCGTCGGCAGAGATTTTTGTAGTTGTTTTAGGGGCGTAAGCTCAACGGTTAAACTGTCGGTCTCCAAAACCGAACTTGGGGGTTCGAATCCCTCCGCCCCTGCCAGTTCGTGAGTTGCGCGTAATAGGCCCCGAAGTCTGAGGCTCGGGAAGAAGGAAAGTTATGGCGAAGTCAACCACAGCAATTCGCGACGAGAAACAAAGCCCACAGCCTGAGAGAGCTGTGACTAAGGCAAAAGTCGCGGACAAGTTGGCCGAACGAGGGCAGGATTCCGGGCAGGGCAATCAGTTCACCGGAATGTTCACCAGGGCCGCGGATTTTCTCCGGGATGTGCGCAGCGAAATGCGCAAGGTAACGACCCCGTCGCGCGAAGAAGTGCGCACCACCACGACGGTCGTGATCGTCACCGTGTTTGCCTTTGCTGCCTACTTCTATATCGTGGACGCCGTTCTTAGCCGGGCAATCCAGTCACTGCTGCACTGGCTGGGCGGGGTTCAGTAAATGTTGAAAGAGAAACTAGAGAAATCGATGACCGAAGAAAACCAAGGGCCGGAAATCCCGCCTGGCACCCCCCTGGAGGGGCTCCCGCCATCGGCAAACGATCGCTTCAAGTGGTACATCATTCACGCGTACTCGGGGTTCGAGCGCAAAGTGAAGGAGTCGATCGAGGGACGAGTGGAAGCCTTTGGACTGCAAAACAGGATTGGCCGGGTCATGATCCCGACCGAACCGGTCACCGAAGTTTTCAACGGCAAAAAGCGCACCGTCGAACGGGTGTTTCTCCCCGGTTACGTGCTCGTAGAGATGGATCTGGATAACGATCTCTGGCACGTGATGAAGAACACGCCGCGCGTCACAGGTTTTCTCGGCACGGGCGACAAGCCGGTCGCCTTGAGTGAGCAGGAAGTCAGTTCGATCCTCTTCCGCACCGACGTCTCCAAAGACAAGCCGCGGATGAAGATCAAGTTCGAGAAGAACGAATCGGTCCGCATTACCGATGGGCCTTTCGCCAACTTCAACGGCGTGGTCGACGAGGTAAATGAGGATCGCGAAACGCTGAAAGTCATGGTCACCATTTTTGGCCGCTCGACCCCGGTAGAACTCGAGTTTGGCAAAGTAGAAAAGGTAGTTTAGGGAAAGGTAATTGCAATGCCACCAGTTAAAAAAGTACAGACCCAGGTAAAGCTGCAAATTGAAGCGGGGAAAGCGACCCCTGCACCTCCGGTCGGTCCGGCTCTGGGTCAGGCCCAGGTCAACATCATGGAGTTCTGCAAGCAATTCAACGCGCGTACGCAGAACAAGGAAATGGCGGGGCTGATCATTCCCGTCGTGATCACCGTCTACGTGGATCGCACCTTCACCTTTGTCACCAAGACGCCGCCGGCAGCCGTGCTGCTGAAGAAAGCCGCGAACCTGGCCAAAGGCTCCGGTACCCCCAACAAAGACAAGGTCGGCAAGGTCAGCGAAGCCCAGGTCCTGGAAATCGCCAAGCAGAAAATGCCCGACCTGAACACCGTCACCATCGAGTCCGCGGTCAAGAGCATCAAGGGCACCGCCCGCTCCATGGGCATCGAAGTCACAGCGTAAACCGGGCTGTATAGGAAAAACCGAAGGGTGCCCCAGGTCTCGCATTTGAGACCTGGGATCCCCGCAACGAGTTCCTCATGGGCATCCGGTTATGTATGTCCTCAGCAAGGAATCTCTGAGTTCTTTGGGAAGAATTTTGTGAGATAATCAAAAATGCGTCTTGAGCAATACCCAGACGCAGTCAACGGCCACAAGTAGCAATACGAACGGCCAACACCACGGCGGGACAGCAACAAAGTCCATGGCGGTGGTAGACAGAGGAAGCATGGCGAAGAAAATCAGCAAAAACATGGCGAAGGTGCGCGCCCAGGTGGAAGACCGCCCCTACTCGCTGAATGATGCAGTCCCCCTCCTCAAAAAGGTGAAATACGCGAAATTCGACGAAACCGTCGACCTGACCCTGCGTCTCGGCGTAGACCCCAAGCACGCTGATCAGATGGTGCGCGGAACAGTAGTCCTCCCCCACGGGCTCGGCAAAACCAAGCGCGTCGCAGTCATCGCCTCGGGCGACCGTCTGCGCGACGCGGAAGCCGCCGGAGCCGACTTTGTGGGCGGCGAAGACATGGTGGAGCGCATTCAGAAGGAAAGCTGGACCGACTTCGACGCGCTGATCGCCACTCCGGACATGATGAAATCTGTCGGCCGTCTGGGCAAAGTACTCGGTCCCCGTGGCCTCATGCCCAACCCGAAAACCGGCACCGTGACCAACGACGTAGCCGCCGCGATTCGCGAAATCAAGGCCGGTAAAGTCGAATTCCGCACCGATAAAACGGCCCTGGTGCATGTCCCGGTGGGCAAGCTCTCCTTCGATCCGCAAAAGCTGATCGACAACGCGACTACGGTGATCAACAGCGTAGTCCGTGCCAAGCCGTCGGCTGCCAAGGGCAAGTACATCCGGGGAATCACCCTGAGCTCGACCATGGGTCCCGGGATCTTGCTCGACAGCCAGGTCGCCGAAGCGGCCGCTAAGCCCTAAACAGAGAATTCATCAAGTTCGCGATTGCGCCGGCTAAGCCGCGCATCGGCAACGAAGGTTGGTTTTTATGGCACTCACCAAAGCGAAAAAAGCAGTCAAGATCGATCAGCTCACGCATGAGCTCGAAGGCTCGACCAGCGCCATCGTCGGCACCTTTGCCAAGCTCACCGTCTCTCAGGATTTCGAGCTGCGCAAGGTAGTCCGCAGCGCAGGCGGCCGTTACCGGGTGCTCAAGAATAAGCTGGCAGCGCGGGCGTCCAAGGGCACCAAAATCGAGCAGGCGCTGCAAGGACTCAAGGGCGTTTCCTCGGTGGCCTACACCAGCGGCGACCCCGTCGCCCTGGCAAAAGCCCTCTCCACCTGGATGACGGAGAATGCAGAGTTCACCTTCAAGCTGGGCATCGTCGACGGGCACGTCATCAACGTCGAAGAAGTCAAGCAGCTGGCGACTATGCCCTCGAAAGAGGAGATCTTCTCCAAGCTCCTGTTCCTCATCAATGCCCCGGCCCAGCGCTTGGTCACAGTGATGAACGCGGTAGGCCGCGACGTTGCGGTCGTCATCAACCAGGCAGTGGAACAAGGAAAATTTGCAGCCGCCGCAGAGCCGGCCAAGCCGGCCGCAGCCGAAGCAGAAGCACCAGCCGCGGAAGCCGTAGCAGAAGCACCCAAGGCAGAGCCAGTCGCAGCTGCACCAGCAGCAGAGACGCCAAAGGAAGAGCCGGTCGCCGCAGCCCCCGTAGCCGAAGCGGTCGCCCCCGTAGCCGAGACAGCGGCCACCACGGCGCCGGAAGCAGAAGCCACCGGAACCGGTGAAGATTCGCAAACCGCAGCGGCGGCAACCGAAGCGCCGACCGAAGGGTAGATCAAAGGGTAGGGCACGGCTTTAGCCGTGCCACTCAGTTCATGCGGGAAACCCGGGCTTTAGCCCCTGAGGTACGGTTTTAGGGTTTTGTATCAGGGCACGACTTTAGTCGGGCCACAAAGCGAATGAACCCCGATGGGCTTTCCCCCTGAGGGTTGCGCTACACAAGTTGTAGGAAATGAAGGTCCGCAAGGACTTTTAAGCAGTATCAAGTAAGTAAAGCAGTTGGTTACCAAAGTTTAGGAACAGTGGAGAGAAAAATGGCGGATTTGCAGCAGTTGGAAGATCAAATTGTTAGCTTGAGCCTGTTGGACGCGGCGGCTCTGGTAAAGAAGCTCGAAGAGCGGCTCGGTGTCTCGGCGGCAGCCGCAGCCCCGGTAGCCGTGGCAGGCGGCGGAGCTGGCGCAGCAGCGGCAGCCCCAGTTGAGGAAAAGACCGAGTTCACCGTCATCCTCAAGGATGCCGGCGCCAACAAGATCAATACAATCAAGGCCGTACGCGAAGTCACCTCGCTCGGGCTCAAGGAAGCCAAAGACCTGGTCGACGGCGCTCCCAAGCCTCTGAAGGAAAACGTCAGCAAGGAAGAAGCCGAAACCGTCCGCAAGAAGTTCGAGGGCGTGGCTACTGTCGAAGTCAAGTAAATAATCGAAATTTTTCGATTAGCAAGTTGCGTGCCAAAGCAGGACGCGCTATCATTATTTTTAGCGCGTCTCTGCCAGGCTTAGACTTGTTACCTGACCGAGCGGTTCTTTGCATACGATTCTCACAATCGAGATGGCAGTTTGTATGCGATCTACGACTCCGGTGCATTCTGCACCGGCACACACCTGCGAAATGGGCGGCGGACTTCGTGGTGTGGTGAACGATCTGCTGTAGGGCGGCGCACACGCGGCTTATTGGTTTCAGCGGGATTCGGAAATTCTTATCTTGTCAAGTGCACAATTCGGTTGTGACGCTCGTGGGTAGTTCTGTCCCTGCGAGCATTCGGCGTCTCTCAAGCGCCGCTGCTTGTGTGCCTGTCAGGCTCCCGCTCCTACCCCAGGCCCGATTCATGCCCCCGCATGCCGTCCAGAATACACCGGCAATGCTTTCTGACGATAACCCGTCAGGCAAAGTTGCCTAGCAAGTAAAAGCGCTGTGTCTTCGCCGAAACGAGGCGGCGAAAACACGTTATCGCGCCAGTGAGTTACATCTGGGGAACCCGCGAGACTCGGCCGGTACCCCACATTGCCCCACCTCGCGTCTCACGAGTCTCAGGAGTGAAGCATGCCGAACGAGCACCGCGCCATTCGTAGCCGTCTCGACTTTTCAAAAATTCCAACCGCCATCCAGATCCCTAACCTGATCGAAGTGCAGCGCCGCTCCTACGAGCGTTTTCTGCAGATGGATAAACTGCCTTCGGAACGGGAAGACAACGGACTCCAGTCCGTATTCGTCTCCGTTTTCCCCATCACCGACTTCCGCAACATCTCTCAGCTGGACTTTGTGGACTTCTCCATCGGCAACTGGGAGTGCAAGTGCGGTCACCTCAAGGGTCTCCATCACCTGCGTACCGCCTGCGTCAATTGCGGAGCCATGGTGATCACCGATCCCTTCCACCCTGGCGAAGTGCTTTGCCAGAAGTGCGGCACCTACAACAAGAACACCCCCGACTTCTGTAACAAGTGCGGTGACCCAGTCGGTCTGCAGTTGAAATATGACCAGGCGGAGTGCGAAGAGCGCGGCATGACCTACTCTGCGCCGCTCAAGGTAACCGTTCGCCTCACCATCTACGACAAAGACCCGGAAACCGGCGCGAAGTCCATTCGCGATATCAAGGAACAGGAAGTCTTCTTCGGCGACATCCCGCTGATGACCCAGAACGGCACCTTCATTGTGAACGGTACCGAGCGCGTCATCGTCAGCCAGTTGCACCGCTCGCCCGGCGTCTTCTTTGAAACGGCCAGCAATCGCACCTACTTCCTGGGCAAGATCATCCCCTACCGCGGCTCCTGGGTAGAGTTTGAATACGACCAGAAGAACACCCTCTACGTCCGCATCGATCGCAAGCGTAAGTTCCTGGGCACCATCTTCCTCCGCGCCCTCGGTCTGCGTTCGGACGAGGACATTCTCAAGACCTTCTACCTCGCCGACACCATCCAGGTGAACAACGGCAAGCTGGCCTGGCAGATCAGCGAAGACCTCACCCAGCCCACGCACCTGCTCGGAGCCAAGCCCGCGCACGCCGTCGTGGTCAAGGGCGAAGAAATCGCTCACTCCGGCCGCAAAGTCACGCCCAGCATCCTCAAGGCGCTGCGCAATCACAAAGTCACCTCGGTCGAGATCGAAACCGCCGAGCTGGATGGCGCGATGACCCTCGCCGATGTGGTCGACACCACCACCGGCGAAGTCCTGCTCGAGGCCAACCACGAGCTCACCGCGGACAAGATCCACAAGATCATCGAGAGCGGAGTGACCTCGTTCCAGGTCTTCTTCCCCGACCGCGACGACGTAGGCAACATCATCACCAACACTCTGCGTCGCGATTCCGTGCGCAAGCCGGAAGAAGCGCTCATCGAGATCTACCGCAAACTCCGCCCAGGCGATCCGCCAACGCTCGACACCGCCACTGCGTTGTTCGAAGGCATGTTCTTCGATCCGCGTAAGTACGACTTCTCCCGCGTAGGCCGCCTGAAGTTCAACATCAAGCTGTACGAAAATCAGGATGCCACCCAGCTCGACAAGCGCACCCTGACGCCCGGAAGACTTCTACGGCACCATCCGTTACCTGCTCAAGCTGCGCAAGAACATCGGCGTAGTGGACGACATCGATCACCTTGGCAACCGCCGCGTGCGCGCGGTCGGCGAGCTCATGGAGAACCAGTTCCGCATCGGCCTGGTCCGCATGGAGCGCGCCATCAAGGAAAAGATGAGCGTCTATCAGGAAATGTCGACGGCCATGCCGCACGACCTGATCAACGCCAAGCCCGTCATGGCGGCCATCCGCGAATTCTTCGGCTCCTCGCAGCTGTCGCAGTTCATGGATCAGACCAACCCATTGTCGGAAATCACCCACAAGCGCCGTCTGTCGGCCCTTGGGCCGGGTGGTTTGAGCCGCGAGCGTGCAGGCTTTGAAGTGCGCGACGTACACCCTACGCACTACGGCCGTATCTGCCCGATTGAAACGCCGGAAGGTCCGAACATCGGCCTCATCAGCTCTCTCTCGTGCTTCGCCCGCATCAACGAATACGGCTTTATCGAGTCGCCGTATCGCCGCGTCCGTGACGGTTACATTCTCGACTACGTGCAGGTCACCAACGCCGGCGAAAGCGGTCTGCGTGTCGGAGATCCGCTGGAAAAGAAGGAAGCCCTGCGGCTCAACGAGAAACTCGCGTCTGAACACAAGCGGGTCATCGAGTTCGATCCCTTCTCCTTCTATCTGTCCGCGTGGGAAGAAGATCGTCACACCATCGCCCAGGCCAACATCGAGCTCGGCTCCCAAGGCGAGATCGTCGAAGACCTGGTCAACGCCCGCCGCCAGGGCAACTTCGTGCTGGTGAACAAGAATGAAGTGGATTACATCGACGTCAGCCCGAAACAGTTGGTCTCCGTCGCCGCTTCGCTGGTCCCGTTCCTCGAGCATGACGACGCCAACCGCGCGCTCATGGGCGCCAACATGCAACGCCAGTCTGTTCCCCTGCTGGTGGCGGAAGCGCCGCTCGTCGGTACCGGTATGGAAGGCGTCACCGCGCGCGACTCTGGAGCCGTCATCCTGGCCAAGCGCAACGGCATCGTCGATTCCGTCGACTCCGAGCGCATCATCGTGCGCGTCGAGGGTGAGCATCATCCCACCCAGCTGTCCCGCGAAGTCGGTTCGGATATCTACCAGCTGATCAAGTTCAAGCGTTCCAACCAGAACACTTGCATTAATCAGAAGCCAATTGTTCGCCAGGGCGACCGGGTGATCAAGGGGCAGGTGATCGCCGACGGTCCTTGCACCGAGCAGGGCGAGTTGGCCCTGGGCCGCAACGTACTCGTGGCCTTCATGCCGTGGCGTGGTTACAACTTCGAAGACGCGATTCTGATCTCCGAAAAACTGGTTCGCGACGATTACTACACCTCGGTCCACATCGAGGAGTTTGAAATCGAAGCCCGCGACACCAAGCTGGGACCGGAAGAAATCACGCGTGATATTCCCAACGTCTCGGAGTCGGCACTGCGCGACCTCGACGAGAGCGGAGTCATTCGCATCGGCGCCAAGGTCAAGCACAACGACATTCTGGTCGGCAAGGTAACGCCCAAGGGCGAAACCCAGCTCACGCCCGAAGAGAAGTTGCTACGCGCCATCTTCGGCGAAAAGGCCGGCGATGTTCGTGACGCCTCCCTGACTTGCCCTCCGGGCATCGAAGGCACCGTGGTCGACGTCCGCATCTTCTCCCGCAAGGGGCAAGAGAAGGACGAGCGCGCCAAGCTGATCGAAGGCGAGCAGATTGCCAAGCTCGAAAAGAACCTGGCCGACGAAATCCGAATCCTGACCGACGAGCGCCTCAAGCGTCTCGAATCGATTCTGGGCGGTAAAGAAGTGCTGGCTGACCTGCACGACGAGCGCACCAACAAGCGCCTCATCGTGAAGGAACAGATCATCGATCGCGACACCATCGAGCGCATTTCCACCCGTAACCTGAAGCGTATTCGCTACGCCGATAAGGATCCGCGCGTCAACGAGCAGATCGACGAGATCGAGGAAATGACCTCGCGTCAGATCGATGTGCTGCGCAAGATCACCAACGAGAAAATCGGCAAGCTGCAGAAGGGTGATGAACTCGCGCCAGGCGTGATCAAGCTGGTCAAGGTCTACATCGCCATGAAGCGCAAGCTGTCGGTGGGCGACAAGATGGCCGGCCGCCACGGGAACAAGGGCGTCATTGCCCGCATCCTTCCCGAGGAAGACATGCCTTACCTGCCCAACGGCACGCCGGTCGAGATCGTACTCAACCCGCTCGGTGTTCCTTCGCGTATGAACGTGGGTCAGATCCTGGAGACGCACCTGGGCTGGGCCGCACATCAACTGGGCGAGAAGATCGCCGAGGTGGTGGAGCGCAACCGCGACGCCAACGAGGTTCGTGCCATGGTGACGGAGCGCTTTGCCAACACGGCAACGCTTCGCCAACTGCTCGAACTCGATGACGAGATGCTGCTGCGCGTGGCACACGGCATGAAGAAGGGCATCTGGTTCGGTACCGCGGTATTCGACGGCGCCAAAGAAGCAGAGCTTAAGGCGCTCCTGGCCGCAGCCGAACTACCCAGCTCCGGCAAGACACCACTGTTCGACGGCATGACCGGCGAAGAGTTCGAACAGCCGGCAACTGTGGGCTACATCTATATGCTGAAGCTCTCCCACCTGGTCGACGACAAGATCCACGCTCGTTCGATCGGACCGTATTCGCTCATCACCCAGCAGCCGCTGGGTGGCAAGGCGCAATTCGGTGGGCAGCGTTTCGGTGAGATGGAAGTCTGGGCCCTCGAAGCCTACGGCGCAGCCTACATCCTGCAGGAGCTGTTGACCGCCAAGTCCGACGACGTATACGGCCGCACCAAGATCTACGAGGCCATCGTCAAGGGCGAAGCAGCCATCGAGCCCGGCGTCCCCGAATCGTTCAACGTACTGATCCGCGAACTGCAATCGCTCTGTCTCGACGTAGAACTGATCAAGCAACCGGAAAAGAGACTTCCGGCGCCGGCCGTAGCCGCGGCGGACTAAAAGTAAGGCTGCCGTTCAAGCAGCAAAAGCTGGGGTGGCCCATTCAAGCCCGCATTTGGCTTGAGTGGGTTCCCACTCAGATCTTAAAAACAAGCCCGTCCTCAAGCAATCGCTCCCGGGGAGGACAGGCCGAGCAGATTCACCCCGGGATCGTAAAGCATTTTCGCTATTGGTGTAGACCAGGAAACGAAGCTCGACGCGGCTGTTCCGTCAAAGAACAGCCGCACATAGCGTACGTCAATGGGCCAGCGTAATAGCGAAAATGCAATAGCAACGGCACGCTTTGGGATAGTCAATCTGAAGCCAGGTGCCAAGGAGGGTCGTCTTGTACCGTTCCAGTCCATTCGAACTGACCAGCCCCATTACCGATTTCGATGCCATCCGCATCTCACTCGCCTCTCCGGAAAAAATCCGCAGCTGGTCTCACGGCGAAGTGACCAAGCCGGAAACCATCAACTACCGCACCTTCAAGCCCGAGCGCGACGGACTCTTCTGCGCCCGCATCTTTGGCCCCGTTACCGACTGGGAATGTCTCTGCGGCAAATACAAGCGCATGAAGCATCGCGGAGTCATCTGCGACAAGTGCGGCGTCGAAGTCACTCTCTCCAAGGTGCGTCGTGAGCGCCTCGGCCACATCGAGCTGGCTTCCCCCTGCTCCCACGTGTGGTTCTTCAAAGGCCTGCCCTCGCGCATCGGCCACCTGCTCGACATCTCTCTGCGTGACCTCGAAAGCGTTCTCTACTTCGAGAGCTACGTAGTCGTCGATCCCGGTGACGCGCCCGTGAAGGAACGCGAAATCATCAAGGACGAAGCCCGCTTCCGCGAGCTCGACACCCAATACCGCCCCACCGGCTTCAAGGGCATGATGGGCGCCGAAGCCATCAAGGAACTCCTCAAGCGCGTCGTCGTCGACGAGCTCGCCATCGAACTCCGCGAGCGCATGAAGACCGAAACCTCCCTCCAGAAGCGGCTCAAGTACGCCAAGCGTCTGAAGGTAGTCGAGGCCTTCCGCAAGTCCGGCAATAAGCCACAGTGGATGATCCTTGACGTGATCCCGGTCATTCCCCCGGAACTGCGTCCTCTCGTGCCGCTGGATGGCGGACGTTTCGCGACCTCCGATCTCAACGATCTGTATCGCCGCGTCATCAACCGCAACAACCGCCTCAAGAAGCTCATGGACCTCCATGCGCCCGAAGTCATCGTGCGCAACGAAAAGCGCATGCTGCAGGAAGCTGTCGACGCCCTGTTCGATAACGGCCGTCGTGGCCGCGTCCTGCGTGGCGCCAACAACCGTCCGCTGAAGTCGCTCTCCGATACCCTCAAGGGCAAGCAGGGCCGCTTCCGTCAGAACCTCTTAGGCAAGCGCGTCGACTACTCCGGCCGTTCCGTCATCGTGGTCGGTCCTGAGCTCAAGCTGCACCAGTGCGGCCTGCCCAAGAAGATGGCGCTCGAACTGTTCAAGCCCTTCATCTATCACCGGCTCGAACAAACCGGGCACTGCACGACCATCAAGCAAGCCAAGGAAATGGTCGAAATGCAGGAACCCATCGTTTGGGACATCCTCGAAGAAGTCATCAAGGATCACCCTGTGCTCCTCAACCGCGCGCCTACGCTCCACCGTCTGGGTATCCAGGCCTTTGAGCCGGTGCTGGTAGAAGGCAAGGCAATCAAGATCCACCCTCTGGTCTGCACCGCCTTCAACGCAGACTTCGACGGCGATCAGATGGCCGTGCACATTCCTCTGTCCCCCGAAGCCCAGGTAGAAGCCAGCGTGCTCATGCTCGCTTCGCACAACATCCTGTCGCCCGCCTCTGGTCAGCCGATCACCGTGCCCACGCAGGATATGGTGCTCGGTCTCTACTACCTGACCAAGGCCAAGAAGGGTGGCAAGGGTGAAGGCCGTGTCTTCGCCAACACCGAAGAAGTGCTCATGGCGCTCGAGGCTAAGGAGGTCGAAACTCTGACCCCCATCCGCCTGCGCTACACCGGGCCCGTGCTGGACATGACCACCGCGTACGACGATCAGGATCTGACCCACACCGAGCCGATCCAGTACGACAAGCAGTACATCTCCACCACCGTGGGCCGCGCCATCCTGAACGATGCGCTCTCCGACGGCATGCCGTACGTCAACGGCCTGCTGAAGAAGAAGGGCATTGGCCAGTTGGTCAACTACTGCTACCTGAACCTGGGTCTTGAAGTCACGGTCAAGATGCTCGACCGTATTAAGGACCTCGGCTTCCAGTACGCCACCCGCAGCGGCTTGTCTGTCGGCCTGGATGACATGGTCATTCCCGACAGCAAGTACACCACGGTGCATGACGCTGAGAAGCAGGTCATTGCCGTACAGCAGCAGTACCTCGACGGCGCCATCACCAACGGCGAGCGTAACAACAAGGTCATCCAGATCTGGTCAGCGGTAACTGAGAAGGTTGCCGATGAAATGTTCGACAACATGAAGAACGCCGACAAGGAAGGAGCCATGAACCCGATCTACATCATGGCCGACTCCGGCGCTCGTGGTTCCAAACAGCAGATCCGCCAGCTCTCCGGCATGCGCGGCCTCATGGCCAAGCCTTCCGGCGAAATCATTGAAACCCCCATCACGGCCAACTTCCGTGAAGGTCTCACCGTGCTGCAGTACTTCATCTCCACCCACGGCGCTCGCAAGGGCCTCGCGGATACGGCGTTGAAGACCGCGGACTCGGGTTACCTTACCCGCCGTCTCGTCGACGTGGCGCAAGACGTCATCGTCAGCGAGCAGAACTGCGGTACGGTCGAAGGCATCTACGTCGGTCCCATCGTCGAATCAGGCGAGATCATCGAGCCCTTGCGCGACCGCATCATCGGCCGCGTCTCCCTCGAGAAGATCAAGGACTTCGAAGGCAGCGTGATCGTCGACGTCAACCAGGAAATCTCCGAAGAGTTCGCGGTCGCCATTCAGGGCGCGGGCATCGAGAAGGTGAAGATTCGCTCCGTGCTGACCTGCGAGTCCAAGCGCGGCGTCTGCATCCTCTGCTACGGACGTAACCTGGCTTCCGGCCGCATGGTGGAGTTGGGCGAAGCCGTCGGTGTGATCGCGGCGCAGTCCATTGGTGAGCCGGGAACCCAGCTGACCATGCGTACCTTCCACATCGGTGGTACCGCTTCCCGTGTTTCGCAGCAGTCCTCGCTCGAAGCCAAGAATCACGGTACGGTTCGCTTCCTCAACATGCTCACCGTTCGCGCCAAGTCGGGCGATCTGGTGGCCATGAACCGGTCCGGCGCCATCGCCGTACTCGATGAACGCGGCCGTGAGAAGGAGCATTACCAGGTCGTCTACGGCGCCAAGCTCAAGGTCGAAGACGGAGCCCAGGTGACCCTCGGGCAGGTACTGGTCGAGTGGGATCCTTACACCTTCGCCATCCTGACGGAAATTGGTGGAACCATCCAATTCAAGGACCTGCAGGAAGGCATCACCCTGAACGAAGAAGTCGATGAAGTGACTGGCCTGTCGCGCCTCGTGGTTGCGGAAGCAGCCGATGAGAAGCGTCAGCCCGCCATCGTCATCAAGGGCGCCAAGGGCAACAAGCGTTACCTGATGCCCAGCCGCGCTCACCTCATGATTCAGGATGGGGACGAGGTCTTCCCAGGCGACGTCCTGGCGAAGATCCCGCGCGAAACCACCCGTACCAAGGACATCACTGGTGGTCTGCCCCGTGTAGTCGAGCTGTTCGAAGCCCGCAAGCCGCGTGAAACCGCCATCATCAGCGAGATCGATGGTGTGGTGAAATTCGGCGAAGTGGCCAAGGGTCAGCGCAAGATCTACGTGACGGCGGACAACGGCGAAGAGAAGGAATACTCGGTACAGCGTGGCGTCCACGTCAACGTGCAGGAAGGCGAGCGGTTGAAAGCCGGCGAGCCGTTGATGGATGGCCCGCTGAACCCGCACGACATTCTGGCGGTACTCGGCGAGAAGGAACTTCAGGGATATCTGGTCAACGAAATCCAGGAAGTCTACCGCTTGCAGGGCGTGGCGATCTCGGACAAGCACATCGAGACCATCGTCCGTCAGATGTTGCGTTGGGTAAAGATCGAGGAAGTCGGCGACACGTCCTTCCTGCTCGAACAGCAGATCGACAAGTTCCGCTTCCGCGAAGAGAACGAGCGTGTGATTGCCAAGGGTGGCCGGCCGTCGATTGGCCGTCCGCTGCTGCTGGGCATCACCAAGGCCTCGCTCTCGACCGACTCCTTCATCTCCGCAGCCTCCTTCCAGGAGACCACGCGAGTTCTCACCGAAGCCAGCATCAACGGTTCGGTCGACAGCCTGCGCGGCCTCAAGGAAAACGTCATCGTCGGACGCCTCATCCCAGCCGGAACCGGCATGGAGTACTACCGCAACATCCAGCTCTCGCAAGAACTCGAAGAAGCCGCTGCCCGCGTGCAGCAAGAAGTCACGGCCGCCTTCGAGGAAGCCGAGCGCGAACTGGAACTCATGCGGCAAGAAGGCGAAGCCGAAGAAATGGCAGCCGAGTAAACTCGGCGTTATCAGTCAAACTACAAAGGCCGCGAGCAATCGCGGCCTTTCTTTTATCCGCCGGCGAATTCCATACCCCTCGCTGGTGAACAGAAACAAACCCGCCCGCCCGCACCGCACTGCAGAAATTGACAACTCCTTCCCCATGGGAAGGATCCGCGGTACGCCCCTCGGACTTCTCGAATTCCAAGGTTCCCACCCTCCCTACCAACCAGAATCAAAGGAAAAACGCGAAGGGTGCCCCAGGTCTCGCGTTTGAGACCTGGGATCCCCGTAACCCATGCCTCATGGACACTCATGACGTAACCCCAGGTACACAAACAAGACAGAACCTTCCGTCCCCAAAGCAAACCCTACACCAACGACAATCCCTCCCCTTGTCATCCCGACCGAAGCGGAGGGACCTGCGGTGCGCCCTTCGGACCTCTCAAATTCCAAGGTTCCAACAGTCCTCCCCCTCGCTGGTGAACAGAAATAAACGCGCCCCCCCGCGCCGCACTGCAGAAATTCACAACGCCTTCCCCATGGAAGCGCAACCCTCCCCCTTGTCATCCCACCCGCCCCTAGGATTTCTCAAATCCTGAAGTTCCCACCCTCCCTACCAACCAGAATCAAAGGGAAAACGCGAAGGGTGCCCCAGGTCTCGCGTTTGAGACCTGGGATCCCCGTAACCCATGCCTCATGGACACTCATGACGTGACCACAGGTACACAAACAAAACAGAACCCTCCATCCCCAAAGCAAACCCTACACCAACGACAATCCCTCCCCTTGTCATCCCGACCGGAGCGGAGGGACCTGCGGTGCGCCCCTACGATTTCCCAAATTCTGAAGGTTCCACAAGTGCCCCCTGAAGTCGAAAAACCAAATAAAACAGTCACAGTATCAATAAAACAAACCCAACCGTTCCTGAAAAGGATCTCCCCTTAACCAAGGGAATCTTTCGTGCCATACCCCCGCCCCACCCCCTGCTTTATAGTGAAACTCCATATTCAAAAAAAAACCGCGGAGCGAAAGATGAACCGCCGTATTCCGGCCTGCCTGTACCTCTCTGTCTTGACCCTAATCGGCTGCGGCTCCTCCGCCAAATTCCTCCCACCCAGCACCGACAACAGCCAGAAAACTCTAACCCCCATCCATCACCTAATAATCGTCATCGGAGAAAACCGCAGTTTCGACAACCTCTTCGCCACCTATCAACCCCCATCCCAAAACCAAACCGTCTTCAATCTCCTCTCCGAAGGAATCGTAAAAACCGACGGCACCCCCGGCCCCAATTTCCAGCAAGCCGCGCAGCAGCAAGCGACCGACACCCCCGCGGACGAATTCATGCTCAGCCCCCGCCAGACCGGCGCCTTCACCACCCTGCCCCAGCCCAGCATGGGCCTGAACCTGCTCTTAGCCCCCTACAGCCTCGAGTACGGAATACTCTCGGAGCCCGGCCTTTCCCAGCAAGACCAACCCCTCCTCCATCAGGGAGGATTCCTGGGCCGCTTCTCCCCCGACCCGCGTCTCAGCGCAGCCACCAACAACGGCCCCTACAACATAACCAGCTTCACTTACGACTTCGACCTCTTCAACTACCAACCTGGCCATCGCAAGCTGAACACCAAAGACAACACCGGCGATCCGATGCACCGCTTCTATCAAAACTGGCAACAATCGGACTGCAGTCTAGCCCACGCCACAAAAACCAACCCCAGCGGCTGCCTGCACGACCTCTATACCTGGGTAGCCGTCACCGTTGGCTGGGGCACGCTCAACACGCCGCCCCCCGCAAGCTTTACCCAGGACACCACCTTCCAGGGTGGAACCGCGATGGGCTTTTACAACATGGCGAACGGCGATCTGCCCTACCTGAAATCCCTCGCCGATCAATACGCGCTGAGCGATAACTACCATCAATTCATGTTTGGCGGCACCGGGCCAAACTCCATCACCACGGGCACCGCCGCGCCCCTCATCTACTCCGACGCCAACGGCAATCCCGCGACCCCGCCTGCGGATCAGATAGAAAATCCCAACGCCTACAACGACAAGGGCTATTACCCCAACAACAACAACTGGTATTGGAACGACGGCTTTTGGATCGCCAACACCGGCAATGCCAGCAATGGCTCCTATTCCAACTGCGCAGACACCACGCAGCCGGGCGTTGCCGCCATCATGACTTACCTGACTGCGTTGCCCTACAAGCCCTTCAACGGCGGTAACTGCAAGGCCGGCAACTACTACCTGCTCAACAACCAGCTGCCGTCGTATGCGCGCAACGGTGGCGGCCAATCCCCCGACTATCTCAGCCACACCGTAGGTCCCTCCTCGGTGCCCACGATCGGCGACGCTCTGTCGGCCAGCCACGTTACCTGGCATTACTACGGCGATGGCTTCAGTAGTCAACTTCTCTACGGTCACTACTGCGACATTTGCAACCCCTTCCAATACTCCAGGTCCATCATGACCACGGACCTCAAGAACAACCTGGTCGACCTCAACTCATTTTTCACCGACGTGCAGAACAACACGCTCCCCGCCGTGTCCTACATCAAGCCGGACGACCTCGTCGACGGCCATCCCGGCACCTCGACGCCCGCGATGTTCGAAGCCTTCGTGAAGAACATTGTGCAGACCGTGAAGGCCAACCCCGACGTATGGGATTCGACGGCCATTCTCATCACCACCGATGAATCCGGCGGCCTGTACGATTCCGGCTACATCCAGCCCATCGACTTCTTCGGGGACGGGCCGCGCATCATGCTACTGGCCGTCTCCAAATACGCCAAGACCGGTACGGTCGACCACACCTACACCGATCACGCCTCTCTCCTGAAATTCATCGAATACAACTGGAGTCTCCCACCCTTATCCGCAACCAGCCGCGACAACCTGCCAAATCCCGACCCCGGCCCCACGCCCTACATACCGGCCAACAGCCCGGCCGTCGGAGACCTGACCACCCTCTTCAACTTTTGAAAACCTCTGCCGCCTTGTAAGCAAGGCAGCCATTGGATTTTTTTGAAGGGTACGGGCTTCAGCCCGTACATCGAACCACCCAAGCTGCGAAGGGCTTTAGCCCCTGAGGGCATCTCCTCTACCCCCAAACCAGCCTCGGACGGGCGCTGGACGGTTGAACAAGCCGTGCCGAAGGCCCCATCCGATGAGATTTCCTCATGACAGAGCTTGAGAAGGGTGGATGTCGGGGAATTGGCGAGGGAAGCCGGGGGGGCGGAAGACGCAGGGAAAGGCGTAAGAGGCTGGGAGAGAGGGAAGAGGCGGGGAGCGTAGCGGGATCAGTCCCGTAGGGACGGCTGAACTTAGCCCAGCACGCAGTGCTGGGTAGAGGTTCCGAGCAAGACCAGTCCCGTCAGGGACGGCTGAAAACAGGTGCACAGGATTTCAGTTGCCCGCAACCCTAGCCCAACACGGCCGCGATCGCTTGACGGAGCGCCGCCTGATCGGAGGGCTCCAAAACACCGAGCCTCTTGAGGATAAGATTCTGTTCAAGGGTAGCGAAAACCGGCTTGATCGCCGATGGCTTCAACAGATTGGCCGCTTGCCACTGGCCTACTTGAACTTCACCCAGGCTGGAGGGCGAATGCACCTGGCTGGTGATCGCCATGATAATGACGTCCGGTTTCGCGGTGTTATACGCGCGACGACTAACAACGCATGCTGGACGCTGCTGAAAAGCGGCTAGGTTGGTAAACGGAAACCGGCGAGGACTACGTCCCCGAACTCATACGGCATCGTAAACGTCGTCTTCCGGGTTGTTCCAGATCGCTTCTAAAGCGGGACTGCTCGCCGTAGCGGCAGCGCGGGCCAACTCTCGGTCCTGCCTGCGGTGGCGAAGAAACTCTACAAAATCCTCCACCTCAGTGATCTGCTCGGCGCTGAGCGTCTGGATTTTCTCGCTCAAAGTCTTGAGATTCGAGTTCATATCGCGCTCCAGAACCTGTCTTCTCGTGATTTTACCGCATCTCCGGTTCCTGACTCTCAGACCCCCAGGGCGTTTTGCCCATAGACGTTCCCTGTGATCGCAACCAAACAGGCGCTGCGATCGACCGCACGTTGGAGTAAATCCCGGCAGGGTGATCACGTCATCCCGTCCCGGACAGCCGTGCTCACCTCATGGTTCAGGATGGGGACGAGGTCTTCCCAGGCGATGTGCTGGCCAAGATCCCGCGGGAAACCACCCGTACCAAGGACATCACCGGTGGTCTGCCCCGCTTAGTCGAGCTGTTCGAAGCCCGCAAGCCGCGTGAAACCGCAATCATCAGCGAGATCGATGGTTTGGTGAAGTTCGGCGAAGTGGCCAAGGGGCAGCGCAAGATCTACGTGACCGCGGACAACGGCGAGGAGAAGGAATACTCGGTCCAGCGTGGCGTCCACGTCAACGTGCAGGAAGTCGAGCGTTTGAAAGCCGGCAAGCCGTTGATGGATGGTCCGCTGAACCCGCACGACATTCTGGCGGTACTCGGCGAGAAGGAACTTCAGGGATATCTGGTCAACGAAATCCAGGAAGTCTACCGCTTGCAGGGCGTGGCAATCTCAGACAAGCACATGGAGACCATCGTCCGTCAGATGTTACGTTGGGTAAAGATCGAGGAAGTCGGCGACACATCGTTCCTGCTCGAACAGCAGATCGACAAGTTCCGCTTCCGCGAAGAGAACGAGCGTGTGATTGCCAAGGGAGGCCGGCCGTCGATTGGCCGTCCGCTGCTGCTGGGCATCACCAAGGCCTCGCTCTCGACCGATTCGTTTATCTCCGCAGCGTCTTTCCAGCAGACCACGCGTGTACTCACCGAAGCCAGCATCAACGGCTCGGTCGACAGCCTGCGCGGCCTCAAGGAAAACGTCATCGTCGGTCGCCTCATCCCAGCCGGAACCGGCATGGAGTACTACCGCAACATCCAGCTCTCGCAAGAACTCGAAGAAGCCGCTGCCCGCGTGCAGCAAGAAGTCACGGCCGCCTTCGAAGAAGCCGAGCGCGAACTGGAACTCATGCGGCAAGAAGGCGAAGCCGAAGAAATGGCAGCCGAGTAAACTCGGCATTACCCGTCAAACCACAAAGGCCGCGAGCAATCGCGGCCTTTGTTTTGTGCTCGGGAGGCGCACCCCGGACCCGCCTTGGAATTGTGCGGACGCAGCGCACTGCGGTCTGGCTGAGCGAGCTGATTCAACGCAACGGACGCAGTCCCGCAGGGATGGAACACCTTGTAGCCCGGCATGGCAGTGCCGGGTAGGGAGACGTTTATGAGGCGAGTCCCGAAGGGACGGCACAATGCCCAGCTTGTACGTCAGCGGTCACGGCGTTAGTGGTAAGACGGAAATACACCTGCGCCGAGAGCGATTATCATGGGTTATGTCCCGTTTGGCCACTATTTCCGCGGGCAACATGTACCGAAAGGAGAAAAGCGAGATCCGCCGAATTACTAGGAGCCGGCGGTTTCTGCGTATGAAAGACCGTTAATGCCGAAGCCGCCCAAATCTCCGAAGATTTACCACATTACGCACGTATCGAATCTTTCGACGATCACGTCCGAGAACAAGCTCTTCTCCGACGCGGCAATGGTCAGACGGAGCGGCCCTCCGCAATCGATCGGCATGGACAAAATCAAACTACGCCGGTTAAAGGAACTCACCGTTGACTGCCACGCAGGTGACTATGTTGGTGAGTACGTGCCTTTTTACTTTTGTCCGCGATCCGTGATGCTCTATTTACTCTATATGGGAAATCACCCAGACATCACCTACAAGGGCGGCCAAGGCGACATCGTTCATCTGGAAGCCGATCTGGACGCCGTCGTAGAGTGGGCAAATCGCAAGGGGCGTAAGTGGGCTTTCTCACTTTCGAATGCCGGCGCACGCTACACGCAGTTCAGAAATGATCTCGCCGATCTTGATGATCTTGACTGGACGGCAATTTTGAATAATGATTTCAGGTCTCCTGACGTTAAAGAAGGCAAGCAGGCGGAGTTCTTGCTTCACGAATCGTTCCCGTGGAAATTAGTTGAACGCATCGGGGTTTATTCAAACGCTACGGCGCAGAGGGTAGCGGGAGCTATGTCGTCAGATCGACACCTCCCCGTAATTGAAATTAAGAGAGATTGGTACTTTTAGGGGGGAGCATTGATCGAGTTCGTAACAGGCGACATCTTAGCTGCTGATGCCGAAGCGCTCGTCAACACGGTGAATTGCGTTGGCATAATGGGTCGCGGTATCGCCCTGCAGTTCAAGAATGCCTTTCCTGAAAACTTCAAGGCGTATGAGAAGGCGTGCAAGATGGAGGAAGTGCAGCCTGGTCGCATGTTTGTTCATGAAACCCATCGACTTCATGGACCAAAGTTGATCATCAATTTCCCGACCAAACGCCACTGGAAAGGCAAAAGCCGCATAGCCGATATCGAGTCTGGTCTGCAGGCACTGGCTCATGAGATCACGGTGCGAAACATCCGTTCGGTCGCCGTCCCGCCTCTTGGCAGCGGCCTCGGTGGTCTAGATTGGGCCGACGTTCGACCGTTGATTGAGGCGGCACTAGGCAGAATTCCGAACGTGCGCATTATGGTCTACGAGCCGAAGGGGGCGCCAAGTCCGCAGGAGATGGCAGCATCGAAAGCGGTGCCCAACATGACGGCAGCTCGCGCGGCGCTAGTGGTTTTAATTGAACGCTATCTGGGCGGCCTACTCGACCCGTTCGTCACACTTTTGGAAGTTCACAAATTGATGTACTTCATGCAAGAAGCCGGCGAACCATTGGAGTTGGATTATGTGCAGGGCATTTATGGACCCTACGCCAAGCGGCTCCGACATCTGCTGAAGCGTGTGGAGGGTCATCTGATCTCTGGTTACGCGGACGGTGGCGACGCTCCCGATAAGCGCATTGAACTTGTACCTGGTGCTGTTGCCGACGCATATGCGTTTTTGAAAGATGACGAAGCAATGCGGGGCAGGTTCGACCGCGTAGCGGACCTCGTTGAGGGCTTCGAAACGCCCTATGGCCTAGAGTTGCTATCAACGATCCATTGGGTCGTCGCGAAGAGGGGAGCCCGAACGCTCGAAGAAGTCGTGACGATAACGCACGCATGGAATGAGCGTAAGCGGCGGTTCACGTCTAAACAGGTAGCGCTCGCCGTTAACTTTCTCGCTGCAAAAGGATGGATCCCACCGTTTACAGTTGCTTAGCCGACGATCGACACATTCGCTCACAGCACAATGGCCGCGATACACACCAGTCGACCACCTCGCTGACCTGAAAAGATAGCAGGTTGCACCGACGAACATTGTTTCGGTTAAAGCCCTCGCATTGGACCGCCTCAACTCCGCCCGCAATTGCGCCCTGAACGGAGACTTTTTCGGGATTTTGTCTTAGCAGTGCTCGAACAATCGTGCACAGGGAAAACGGCGTCGTCATCCAGATCGAACCAGGCACCACAATGACACTGTCTCCGTGAGCCTGGATAGCTATCCCAACAATCCTTGGCGGGTGTACCACTGTATTCGCAGCGCATAAAGCAACTCCTACTACAAGGATTCCACTAATTATGCGATCTCGCTACTTGATTCTGCAGCCCGGGGAGCCGGTGAATTCATCGGCTTGGACGTGAAAACCGTCACATGCTGGGCTATCCACAGGAGTCGGAGTCGTAGAATCAACCTATGACAGATCTTCACAAGTTCGAACAGTCTGGAGTCGGCATAATATGGCAATGCGTGGATTGCGGTTGGGAGTCGGACCCACTTGATTCATTTGAGGGCATGACTGAACCTCCTCATCGTTGCAATCCGGAGAGATATTTACAGATCGAAGATCCCAGCGCCCTCAAGGGCAGGATGGAGTTGGTCACTGAAAGAGGCAGGGCGACCGCTATTCCGGAGAAGGATCTCCATCAGACACACAATTTGGTAGTGGACCATTACCCCGATCTCAAGTGGCGTCGCGAACCAATTGGCAACAAACTCTACATCCTGATTGCGACCAAGCCTGAGAAGCGATAGGTTGAAAAATCATCCCGCTATACAATCGCTCAATTGCTAATTGGACCTCACGAAGGGGGCTGAAAGATGCATATCGAGATAATGGGATTGGACGACTTACTCTCTAGGATAGAACGATTAGAAAAGGAGAATCGAAGAGTCAAGCGGATCATGACATCCGGGCTCTTGATTCTTTGCTGCGCATTTTTCATGGGCCAGAGTCGGCCAGGTAGGACGATCGACGCGGAGCGATTCATCGTGAAGGATAGTAGCGGTAAGACGCGTGGTGAATTTGGAGTGGACCCCAGCGATGCCGGGGGCGTCACTCTTACAGTTGGCTCTCTGGTGGCAGGTGGGAGAGGCACGCCTGGTGAAAAATATCTCGTTACCCTACACGGGGGAGACTATGCTTGGATCAATTTGCGCGCAGCTGATAGCCGGGAGTTCATCAACGGTCGGTTGAACAACGAAACGAATGAGGGTGCCCTGTTCTCGGTGACGGATGGAAAGGACTACGAAACCGACATTGGAAATACTGATTTATTGTCGCCTCGCACGGACGAACAGCATCGCACCTCCGCTGCTTCCGTGGTCCTGTTTGGAAAGGACAAAAAGGTTCTCTGGTCTGCCCCGTGATTGCGGGGCTTCGTGGACAGATAGCGCCCGGCCAAACCGGAACATTGTAGGAGAGATCCAGGACAGCTGCCGCTTCAATTCTCATGCTGGGGAGGGGGTCAAATGGCGGTGACACCCTTTTTTTGCAAAATGAGCTGTAGCTGCTTCGCACCTGGCGGGAGGATCTGGACCTTGTCGGTGGCCGGGTCAAGCTCGATCCATCGTTTCGCATGAAAGCCGCGCAACACTCTGCGGAAATATTTGGGATCGGGCGCTTCCGTCCATTCCTGAAGGCGGCCCACAGCGACGTCGGGCAGGGTCGTGCCGATCAGCAGCAACAGCTGCTCCGGCAGCGACAGCTCTGTATGCAGAACACGTTTCTTGTTTCCATCAGTCCAGACCGCCGGGACACGCAATTCCACCAGGGCATCGACGACCTTTTGTGCCTCGGCGATCGCCAGACCGTGGAAGACGCGCACGAGCTCGCCCATGATCCAGTTGCACATCGACAGCACGGCGACAGCGTCCATGTGATTGGGGTCGACGTCGCCGCCCACATGACCGACACTGCGGTTGTTACGAACTTCATAAAGCGCCGGCAGCATGCGCGGGATCAGAATCTGGAAGCTGCGCGGGACTTTTGCATTGTTTTCGAGCGCCCGACAGGCCAGGACAAAGTTTCCCGGTTTACCCGGTGCGGGCGCATACACACCTTTGGCATGGCCGTCGAGGATCGTGTAGACGATCTCGCTGAAGCGGCCGCCACTCAATTCAGAGGGCAGCCAGCGGCGCTCCATGAAGTTCTGGATGATGGTATGGTATTCGGCGAGGAGCGGATCCCGCAGGCCGGCCGGCAAGAAACTGAAAGCCGTTGCGGCCGTGATCAAGGCTGGAGGTCCTTGAACCCTTCTTCGGAAACATAGAACTGGCCTTTGCTGTCCCTCACAATCTTTCCGGCCGTGACATTGTTCGCGAGGCACTGCGACGCATTGGTCAGCTTGCCTTGCTTGTGGTTACTTAATGCCTTGGTCACGTCGCCCGTCGTAACGCGGTCCTTGCCACTGTTCTCCAACCATGCCGCGGTGGCGAGGAATTTGCGGGCTTGGCTGCCGCTCGACTTCGTCTCCTTTAGAAACGCCGCCAGCGAATCAGTGCGCCCTTTGTTCCCTTTACCGACGGCGCCCTCCCCGGCATCGTCACTCTCATCGGGTGCGTCGGCATCGTTGTCGCCGCCGCCGACTTGCTCTTGCAGAGAAGGCAGCGCCTTGAGCCATCTGTCGAACTGCTCTGCCAACCAAGTTTCGCTCCCCTGTCCGGTAAACGATACTGATCCGACCTTGATTTCAAGTTTTGCGTCTGCCACGCCGGCCCCCAGGCATTATGGTGCAAAAGTAACCATAACATGCTTATGGCCTATGAGATAAGGCTCTTCTTACCAGGAGATGCGAGGAGATGCGGGACAGAGAGCGCCGGGATAAACCGGCACATAGTAGGGGATGGAAGAGCCCTACGGAAAAGGAGAAGCGACTCCATTCCGGCCTCGAGTCTTGCCTGTGATCTCGTGAGGGATCATAGCGAAGCGTAGACAGAGGGCTGGCGGGCGGGATTATTGAGCTCCGAAAACATGATCTCCGAGAGTTCCAGGACAGACGAAATTACCCCGGGTCTAATCACGTGACAGGATACCTATTCCCGCGCTTCCCGCCCTTTTCATTTAACCGTTCTAATTGTAAGGTTTGCCGTCCGACTAAATGTCGCAAACCACGGTCGTTCCCTGTTTTTGAATTCACGAAGTATCCGACTCTTTAAGTTAATGAGCGCTACCACCCATTCGTCTTGTTCCTCGGAGCTATTGTGCGCGGTCGCAAGTATTGCGACCTGTGTTCTTTTAGAAATAGTGACCAGACGGAATGTTCACCTGCGCCGAGAGCCCATCAGGGTTCCATTCCGTCTGGTCAACTAATTTCCTGGACGCAGCAATAGATGAATTTTAGGGCGGTAGCAATTCAAGCCCTCACTGGTGGGTCGCCGGCGCCGGTCTTTGTGATGAGGAAGCCTTCGGGGGCTTTAGTCACTACGCTCCAGTATCTCTTACCCACGGCATCTTGGTATTCGATACATACTCCCTCGGCAGTAATGTCTTCGACTTCCAGCGTTTTGCGCGTTTCCAAAGCTCTGAACGGCATGGGTATTGAGGATGCGACTCCTACTGCACCAAGGTCGTCATAAGCGACGAAGTTGGCGTAGCTGCCCAACAGCTTCCAAGTTGTTTGAAAGGCGATTCCTGGACCTTCGTTGTGAAGCAAAGCCTGTCGCCGATCCCCGGTACGTTTTTCTCCTTGCTTGATCTGAAAAAAGGGACGGCGTGTGCCCTCAACTTGGGCATAGGCAGCTTCAGCTTGTGCTTTTGCTGCGCCAAACTGGTTAATTCCAACAAGAATTAGGCCGATGGTCGCAACCAAAAGTCCCAGTTGAAGAACGCTGTCAAGCACCTCTCTGCTGGTCATCCAGCATAGTAATTCGTGGGTCATCGCTTGCCCACCTTGGGCATTGAGGGCACAAACGGGGTAACCACCATCTCTACCCGCAACATAGACTTGCGGTTGGCGAGCCTATACCTTCAATGCCTGAGAGCTTCACTTCAGTAACCGACTTTGAGGTGAGGTAAAGTTCACAAATTCGACCGACCTCTGCGTAGCTTCTCCCTGCGGAGGGTATTCCGTCCACTGGACCGATCGCGTGTACGGCCGATTCTCATTAGCCCGATACCTATCGGTGACCGTGACATGGATTTTGTAACCGTCTTTAAGCAGATCGCGCCAAGCCGCCTCAAGCTTCAAATAGTTGCCTCCGGATCCTTGGAATGCTTCGTGGAGCGGCTTGGGGGCAAACGTGTTCATGTTGGGGTTCTGCAGCCCAAGGTTTCGGGTATCCCCGGGAGCGCCAAACTGAATTCCGATAAGGTGTCCGGCATGCTCTCCCGTGCCTGCGGAGACCGCACGCTGTTCATTAATATCGCGATGGGCAGCGACGGTACCCGGGGTCCCGAGATAACCCGATGCCTGTTTGAAGGCGTAGCCCGAGCTATTACCGCTTCTAAACTCGAAGCGCCCGCTGATGTCGGGGCGGCTCGCCAAACTCATGACCATTTTCCTCCCCAGGATAATAGCACTAGCCCGAAATGCATGTTTGGTAAATATGACAGCAAGGTCTGACGGTACGATTTTGATTAGCGAATCGGGGCTATTCGTAGACAGAGTGTTTCGTTACAGAAGCATTGAAGGGACAGACCGGGGTAATCACCATTCCAAATCTCAAAATCTTAGCCACTAGCAGAATGGTTGCTCCGTCTGTCCCTCCTCAGTCCATCGGCAGTATGGGATGGCAACTAGCTTGAGGCCAAGAACTGTCGCTCGTTCTGCCGTAAACTGATAACCCCGCTCGCACGCCGAGCCTCCCGCGCGGCACGCTTCTTCATGCGCAATCGGTCGATGAACGCCATTAAAGATGTGAAGACGAACCATGAAGTAACAAGAAACCATTCCGGCACGGCAGATTCGTTTTTGCCGCTATCGTTCGTATGATGTGGCAAAACAAGTTCCAGAAAACAGTGACAGAAAACAGTGACAGACGGAAGTGGCACTTTGCCATTGTCGCATTTTCCCAAAGTGCCACTTCCATCTGCCACCAAAACCCATGTCACCAAAACCCATCGGAGCCTACCGTCCGTCACTGCCTCCTCGAGCCGGAGACGTGGCCACCGGACGCGCGTTGTTTTCATCTACCAGCCACTTTCTCTTTAGAGAGAGAGTCAAACACCGACCCACCGACGGGCCCACTCATATATCGATCCAACGCCGTGAACGTGTCCGCTCCACAGACGCGCCCGCTGTCTCCGGTACAAAGCTGTGTATCTAGGCTTGCCTCATTACTTGTAACGGTACAATAGGACGAGCTGACACAAACTCCCGTGCCAACGATGGAAGCTATTGAAATGATTTGCTCACGTGTCGCGAGCGTTGTTTCCGAACACACGATGTAAACAGTAATAACAACTCCGCGTCCACCGCTGTCCCGCATATCCGCGGCGATCTGATATCCAGAAGATGCGCGGATAGACTCTCGGAAAGAAGTCAAGACCTCTGAGCCAAGCTGCCCGTTACATGATTCGGAATGAATAAACACGCGTTTGGGGTTTGACTCTACAGCATATGCTCGGACTGACAAGCTCGCTGTCAGTAACGCCGCAACAATCAATATCCACTTCATTGTTTGATCCCTTTTGCCTGATGGGCCGGGAGATGGTGTTGGCTGGTTATTATCATTTGAAACGTAGCCGAACAAGTAAATGACCCATTCGTTCGAGTAATGCCATTGACAAATTCGGCGACGGAGAGTGGATTGGTGGGGAATCGGGGGACACGATACACCAGTGTGTCGGAGATAGGTTCTTCACTGTTTAGAATCACCAACTTGCAAAATCTATTGTTTTAAGTAAGTTATTGACAATAAGGCCCTTATACGATTACAAATTCTTCTCTCCGACACACTCTCATACCTATTTGACCCAACCCGGTAAGTCTTCCATGGACTAAATGGATCGACGAATTGTGTCGGTAAAGTCCTTCAGGAAATATCGTGGAAAATAAGAGAAACAGCATACCCGCCCTGACGTGATCCCTAGATCGTCGTCGGAAGTCGGCGGAGGAAGTAGGGAAGGAATGGGTTGAGTTCTTCTGATATAGCTACAACGCTGAGGTGATTGTGGCCTGCGAAGCGCGATGTAGGGTAGGATTGGTACTCACGAAGGAGACGTATGAGAAACTTTATGGTTCTCTCACTGCTAGCAGGCATGGTCCCTGTTGGTTTGTACGCAGCTTGTGCTTCTTATGCAAAGTGTCCTTACTGTGGTGAAACGGCTGCTCTGGTATCGACCAAAATGGATAGTGCGGGGCATTGCGTTGGTACCTACGCCCACACACACCAGGGAAACGGCGCTCGCCAAGCTGATGCCACCGTGCAACATACCTTTACGTTAACTCAGTAGAAACCTGGGAACCTTTCGGGTACATCATGTCACCGGATTTCTACCATCATGAGTTTTTGTCGGTCGAGTTGTTGAACGGCCCAGGCCCGGCGCTGTCCTAGACATCGCAGTATCCCGCGTTCGCTCATGACTTCCCCTCTGTCTCAGCGCTGGTACTGGCCGGGTGAGAGATGCGTCCAGTGAGGTGACTCAGGGACGGGGCTGATGGTCGTAAAGGTATTGCACATCTTTGCCGACCCTTCCCGGGTTTTGCGCTTCCAAGAGGTCGCAGACCGATATAACTAGTTTCAGCTGTTCTTTCATGCTTGGTTCCGTCAGAATAAAGTCCATATCGTAATAGCTCCGGTGATCCCTGTGCCAGATCACTTTGCCATTCGCGTCAAAGCCCGTCGCGACCTCCTTAATCAGTCTAGCTTGGGCGGTATCAGCTAGATATAAGGACACTACCGTTTTGGTCCCGTACCCGTCGGGTGTCGTAAGAATCGTTTGTACTTTGAATTCGAAGCGGGAGTTCAGCCATTTCAGAGGGCACCCCGGAATTTCGTTCATTGCCCAGCAGGTCTGATCGTGGATCAAGTCAATATCGTCTTCGGCAATGTATGTGACCCCATGAGAGTCGCGTTGTACAACGACCCCTTGTGACTTGCGCCCATCCATGCCGGTTATCTGCTGACCCTGAACCGGGACTGTGAGGAATAACATCGTGAGAGCGATAAGGTATTTCATAGGTGTATAAGGGTTCCGACAGTCGCCCTTAACACTAATGATCCGTCTTGTTGGAAGGCAATTCCCCTTCCGTGGAAGGTGCCCGCACTGGTTAGATGGGGCCAAAATGGGGTACGGCTGTAAGGGGGCTAATACGGTGACAGCATGTGTGTTGCAGAAGGACGGAAGGAGTAGGACGTGAAATGAATCCGTGTTGTAAAGCTGTATAGAAGATGAGGGTAGGCCCCTCGGGATCGGCTTTCAGGAGCAGATCTCAAACCAGCCCGAGCTGCTGCGGTAAAGAGCTGTGGTGGTGAGCGTCGGGTGAGAGTCCCCGGGGAATGCGGCGGGGGAATGCGGCGACAGGTTACCTATTTACCGTGTACGACACAATCGATGGTGCAGGCGACAGGGACAGCATAACTATTACAGCAATTCAGGGAGATACCTATCCGTCTCCCGCATAAACCCGTACACTTACACACTGATCGTTATTCGTGCGGCAAAGTAAATTGGCGGCACTCGATCTCGTTGCCGCGATATCCAACCTCGACCACCGTATTGACCAGTTCCCGCTGACCGATATGGTCGAGCACTGCGTGAAACAGCTCCCGCTGACAAGCCGGCGTAACGTTCGGGATAATGATGACGAGGCCGGCATGCACGGAGACCCGCTGGTAGAGCGCGAGAAAGTCCGAGCGGTTATTCGTGACGAATGTGTAGTCCTGTTCCGCAATGAGCTTCATCAGCTCCCAATCCGTGGAACTGCCGAGACCGCGATAATTGACGTGGTCGGCAATCTGATCCGCCGCATGTGCTAGTTCGATCAATGACGTGTGTAGACATTCGTCAATGAGGAACTTCGCCACTATGCTTTTACCGTGCGAGCCGACCGCACGATCTTAATTGGCTTCTGCTTAGCCCATGTACGGCGTGCAGGCCGGCCGCGCCGCGGAAAAGCGGCTACATAAAGAGGCGCCAGCTCCACTTGTTCGTGGCTGAGAGCCGGATACCCCTCCAGTATCTCCTCGACCGTCGCCCCTTGCGCCATCATCGTTGCCACCAGATCAATGGGAATCCGTGTATTGCGGTATACCGGTGTGCCGCCCATGACTTCAGGATCGGAAACTACCATCTGCTCCACCTTGCGAAGCCGTTTCAGCTCCCGTTCCACATCTTTACGCGCGTCCTTTACTTGGACAAACAGTACAGAGCTGCCAGAGACGGCCACGAGATCCGCACCCGCGCCGGACTCGATTGCACGGGCCACTTCCCGGCGTGAATCCATTGGCAGCAGCCGGACTCCCTCGGCTTCCAATCGCAGGTAAACCAGCTGTTCAGGCGAAAGTAGCCGCTGGACTTGATTCCCACGGCGCAACTTGTGTGGCCGGATGAGACGGCTGTCAATCAGTTTATGCACCGCCCTCAGAGGCAGCTTCGCGATTGCCGAGGCTTCTGCGGGAGAGTAGGCTTTTTCGATCATCATGCATTAATTCTACCCCGTTAAGAGAAGAATTACCGGGAAATGCACGACAGACGAAATGACTTTTGGGGGACAGGGTAACCCAGATGATTCGTGATCCGTCGATCCAGGCCGTGAACCCAGGAAGAGGTCTGATCGAGAACAAAATTCACATGTAATCGATCGATTACATGTGGGCAACAATGGTTTGGATGATTCGGGACAGAGAGCACCGGGATAAACCGGCACACCGGATGGTCGTTGGGTATTCTGGAGAAATGGCCATCGATCCGGCAACGGAAGAGTTGTTCCGAAAATCTTTTTCACCAGGTTCAACACTTTCCCCCGCGAATCGGTATCTAAGGAGCTAAGGAGTGCGTTCGCTTGCGCTTGAAGAAAATCCTCAAGGGCAGAGCGCTGTCGTGCAACCGGACCCGATCGGCCGGTGCGCTCGAGGATCGACCGCTCCTGGAGCGCACCACTGTGCGAGGTCGCGATGCATGGATGCGAAGCACCCTTGGCGGCTCCGTTCCGCCTCGGAACCGCTCGATACGTTTTCGGCCGCGGTACCTTCACCACACTCTGGTCCGTCACCGATTACCAGGATCCCGAGTTGGCGGAGGAAGAGACCGCCGGACCCGAAGAATTCCTTTAGGAGGAAACCTGGTGCGCATAGTGCGCACATTTGAGCCATTTCCCGAACCCATTCGCCCTTGAGCGCAGGATCGGCATTTGTGGCCGGAAGGCTCCGGTTCAGGGTAGCGCGATCGCAACACACACACCGCCGGACCCGAAGAATTCCTTAGCAGGAAACCTGGTGCGCATAGTGCGCACATTTAAGCCATTTCCCGAACCCATTCGCCCTTGAGCGTGGGATCGGCATTTGGCCGGAAGGCTCCGATTCAGGGTAGCGCGAACGCAACACGCACCGCCGGATGGCTCTCGGCTTGATCGAGCCCCCGCCGGCTGCGTCGGCACCCTGGGACACACCTCACGGCCGGAGTAACCCGAACCCTCGGGTCATCAGCCCCAAAGCGACGTGCAAAGAACCCATGCCTTTCAGCCCCGCGTCGAAAGCAATATAGTAATCCCGTGCCCAAAACCATTCTTCGCTCACTGGGAGAAACCTCCATGTTGAACACCACCCGCCGTCAAGCGCTCAAACTGCTGGGCGGCGCCGCAGCCGCCTTGGCAACACAGGGTGCGTTCGCCCAGAACATCACGCCCGGACCATTTCAGGCCACTCTTGACTCGCTCAGGAACTACACCATACCCGACTGGTTCGCAGACGCGAAGTTCGGCATATGGTCGCATTGGGGCCCGCAGTCCGCCGTCGGCGATGGCGATTGGTACGCGCGCAACATGTACGTCGAAGGCTCGCCCCAGTACCAGTACCACCTTCAACGCTTCGGCCCCCAGTCCAAGGTTGGCTACAAAGACCTCATTCATCTCTTCACCGCGGATAAATGGGATCCTGAACATCTCATGGATCTCTATGCAAAAGCTGGAGCGAAGTATTTCTTCTCCATGGGCGTACACCACGACAACTTCGATCTATGGAACTCGAAATACCAACCACGCTGGAACTCCGTAGCCTCTGGACCAAAGCGCGATGTCGTCGGCGAGTGGGGCGCCGCCGCCCGCAAGCGTGGTCTGCGTTTCGGTGTCAGTGAACACCTGTCAAACAGTTACGAGTGGCTCGCCCCCGCCCACCTCGCCGACACCAAGGGACCGTACGCCGGCGTGCCTTACGACGGGCAGAACCTGGAGTATGCGGATCTCTATCACGACTACTCGAAGGAGCCTAAGGATTACGCGCAGAGCATAGCCAAGGATGCGATGGGCCGGGATCGCGCGCCGGAATGGTGGAAGCAGCAGTACTTCGACCGCGTCAAGGACCTCGTCGATCAGCACCAGCCAGATCTGCTCTACACCGATGGCGGCATCGTCTTTGGCGCGTACGGAGCAGGAACCGTCGCTGAGCTCTATAACGTGGGTCCAAAGAGCTATGAGGGCAAGCCCGAAACCGTCTACTTCAGCAAGACTAAAACGGATTGCGTCGATGGCCACACCTGCGTGGTCGACCACGAGCGTAACGTCATCGGAGAGATTGATCCTGTTCCCTGGCAGACCGACACCTGTATCGGCCAATGGCACTACAAGGTAGGTGCGAAGTACAAGCCCGCAAAGAAGGTCATCGACATGCTGGTCGACATCGTCAGCAAGAACGGGAACCTCCTCCTGAACTTTCCTCTGCCGGCCTCGGGCGAACTCGATCCCGAAGAGATGAAGATCCTTGAAGACGTCACGGCATGGACCTCAGTCAACGGAGAAGGCATCTACGCCACGCGTCCATGGAAGGTCTATGGCGAAGGCCCCTCCACCAAGGTTGTTATCAAGTCCAGCGGCAAGGAGTTCGATCCGAACGAAGGCAAGAAGCCCGACCTCACCGCCTCTGACATCCGTTTCACCAGCAAGGGCGAGACACTATACGCCTTCGTCATGGGCTGGCCGCAAAGCGATTTGCTGATTGAGTCCCTTGGGCTGGACAGCGCGCAACGGCCGTCCAAAGCGATCGACGTGCGCATCCTTGGTCACGAGCAGCCTTTGCGCTTCGTGCATGACGCGCGTGCTCTGCGCATCACCATGCCACCGCAGCCCACCGCCACCGCGGCGATTGGAGTCACCCTGCGCATACGCTTCGTCTAGCTAGTAGGTAGCGCACTCGACTGGGATAAGCTGCACCGTGCAGCTCGGTCCCATCGAGGCCGTTGGGATCCCGCTAAACGTGCAGGAAGGCGAGCGTTTGAAGGCCGGCGAGCCGTTGATGGATGGTCCGCTAAACCCGCACGACAGGCCGTCTCATCCCAGCTGGAACGGGCATGGAGTACTACCGCAACATCCAGCTCTCGCAGGAACTCGAAGAAGCCGCTGCCCGCGTGCAGCAAGAAGGCGAAGCCGAAGAAATGGCCGCCGAGTAACTCGGCGTCACAAACAAACTACAAAGGCCGCGGGCAATCGCGGCCTTTCTTTTATCTGCCGGAGAGTCCTCCCCCTCGCTGCTGAACAGAAACAAACCCGCCCGCCCGCGCCGCACCGCAGAAATTCACAACGCCTTCCCCATGGGAGGGATCTGAGGTGCGCCCTTCGGACCTCTCAAATTTCAGTCGCTCCCCCTCGCTGGTGAACAGAGATAAACGCGCCCGCCCGTGCCGCACCGCAGAAATTCACAACGCCTTCTCCATGGAAGGGATCGAGGTGCGCCCTTCGGACCTCTCAAATTCCAAGGTCCCCACCCTCCACACCAACCAGAATCAAAGGAAAAACGCGAAGGGTGCCCCAGGTCTCGCGTTTGAGACCTGGGATCCCCGTAACCAATGCTTCATGGACACTCATGACGTAACCACAGGCAAACAAACAAGACAGAACCTTCCGTCCCCATAGCAAACCCTACACCAACGACAATCCCTCCCCCTTGTCATCCCGACCGGAGCGGAGGGACCTGCGGTGCACCCCTAGGATTTCCCAAAATTCTGAAGTCCCCACAAGTCGTCCCCCCCTGAAGCCGGACAATCAAATAAAACAGTCACAGTATCAATAAAACAAACCCATACCGTTCCTGAAAATGATCTCGTCCCAACCAAGGGAATCTTTCGTGCCATACCCCCGCCCCACCCCCTGCTTTGTAGTGAAATCCCATATTCAAAGAAACCCGCGGAGCGAAAGATGAACCGCCGCATTCCGGCCTGCCCGCACCACCCTTATCCGCAACCAGCCGCGACAACTCTTGCTGCCTTGTAAGCAAGGCAGCCATTTTTTTTGAAGGGTACGGGCTTAAGAGTCTGCGTGAGAACGGGGTGGATGGTCTTGGAGCGTCCCTTCTAAGGGGAGGGCAGTGGGGAGAGTGTACGAGGGTTGCAATGGCGTTTCAAGCGGATGGATAAATGAGTTGCCATTTTATTCACTATCCCGGGAAGGTTTGCGGCTCGGTCTGGTTCTTATCGGAGTGCGTGAAGGAGTACATACGGGTGAGGTTGTAGGCGATGGTGGCCAAGGTGAACTCGATAGCGACTTTTTCTTTTCCTCTGGTGCGGAATTGGCGCATGCCGCGCTGCTCCTTCAATACCCCGAAGCCGGGCTCGACGATGGTCTTACGTTGGGAATAGGCTTGTCTTCCTGACGAACTTCGCAGCTTTTGGCGCATCCGCCTATGCGCAGCGGCCTTTGCCCTTCCCTTGCATCTTTTCCCCAGGTTCAACGCCCGCGCCATGTTCGAGTCCGGGAGATAGGCATTTATCTTTTGCTCCTCCAGCCACTCCAGGTTGGCTACCGAGAAGTAGCCACTATCGGCCAACACCTCTTCCGGCAGCCAGCCGCACTGAAGCTTGACCTGCTCCACCATAGGCGACAACGATGCATTATCGGTTGGCTCCTGCGTTACCTGCTGGGCCACCACCAGATGATCCTCCGACATGGCCAGCTCCCCTGTGTAGCCCAGCTCAAAGCCGCGACGGGTGCGCAGAAAGCGCGCGTCCTCGTCGGTGCGCGACCGTTTCTTCAAACCACTCTTGCGCAACCGCTCCAGCCGTCGCGGCAGCTCGGCCAGCTTGCGCTCAGCATCTTCAATGGCTACTGTCAGTCCGCCCGGCTCGGAGTCATCCTGGTCACACGCCTTCTGCCAGCGGCGTATGTTGCGGCGCAACTTGGCCCGCTCGTTGCGCAGCGTCTGCTCCGTATCCACACGATCGCGGCTGGCGTTGGCTTTAATGCGCGTCGAGTCAATCGCCACCCGGCCTAGCTTGCCCAAACCCAACTTGCGCGCCATCTCCAGTACCTGCGTGAACGCGTCGTTCAACGCCAGCCCGTGCCGACGTCGAAACGCGCTCAACGCCCAGTTGTCGACCCGCGCACCTCCGGAAAGATAACGTAGCGCAAGATCTTCCACGAGACGCTGCGATAAACGCCGCGCCGAGGTCATCCCCGTCGCATACGCATACAGCCATACACTCAGCATCAGCTCCGGCGCATACAACATGCCGCCTTCATGACTGTAACTCTTGGTAAATGCCTTCAGATCAAGCTGACCCACTACCTTGCGGATAAAAAAACAAAGATGGTCCGATCCCAGTTCCTCGGCTACATGCGGTGGAACCAGATACCCTTGTTCGGGAGAATAAGGATAATAACGTGACATGAACCCTTATGACCTGACAAACTCAAAAATACAAGTCACTAGGCCGGTTCTCACGCAGACTCTTCAGCCCCTGAGGTATGGTCTTCCAAACCCACAAGTTTGCGGTTTCGTTGAGTTCGAAGGGACGGGGTGATCAGCGTCCCACCTCGTACACGTCAGCAGTTTAACGCGTGATTACTCCGTCTTGCAGATCCGTGGTCTGTCCCTTCAACCTTCTAACTTTGTGAACAAGGGCACATCCCTGCATGTTCAGCCCTTTTTGGTATTAGAATTCCATACTTGCCCAAGCCGCATCTGGTATGAACCGTAAGCTCGCGGATCACCAGACAACTCGGCGCATCCTCGTTTTGTGAGATAGCGAATGTTGGGTGCGCAAGGGCGGATTCATAGCAGTGCACGAGGGTGAAGCGCAGGCGCGGGCCGACGATCTTCCGGATAAACCAAGCCAGGAAGCCTTGGGCTGAAATCTCAATCGCAATTTCCAATGATGAGGGCAACGTGAGCACTGAAAAACAAAAACAACTAGCATTGGTTACGATTCCATCCAGCGCATCGACCAGAGTTGAGCCAGAGTCTTTCGCCGATCGAGGTCACGATGATTTGTGGGCCCCAGAAGAGGCAGAATGGTGGCTCCGCAAAGGGTTGGCCTTCCGCGGCGGCGCGCGCTACGAAGAAGCGATGGCTTGTTACGAGCGCGCCATTCAGTTGCAGCCAGAACAGGCAGAGATCCAGTTCATGCTCGGCGTTTCGTTCGACATCGGCGCGTGCTTCCGGCTCAGAACCTCGAATAGCTCCGTGAGCTTACCAAGGGAGAGCAGAATAGCTCCCTCCCGATGCGCTTGGTCAACCGCCATCCGCGACTTCGATCCCGGCGACAGCAATGCACTGACAAGGACGTTGGTGTCAAGGACACAGCGCAATTACGCGCCCTTCAGAAGCGAATCCAGAACCTCAGGAGTAAGCCCGCGCGCCTGGGCCTTGCGCCCGGCTTGGTCCAGCACCTCTTCCAACGACGGAAGCTCGTTGGATGTCAACTCGCGCAGCCAAAGTCCAACCAGCGCCTGCATCTTCAGCTTCTCTTCGGCGCATGCGGCGCCATAGGCCCGCGCCGTCTGCGGGTCGAGAGGAATGGAGATGGTCTCGGTCGACATGATGGAACTCATTATATGGCAGGTCCGGTTTCACTCCCGCGAATAATGAGGCAAAGGCGGGGAAGTCCCTAACCTCGGATATAACTGCCGCTGACATACGGGATGTCACCACTTCAATGTAACTGCAAGGATTGCGCAGGGGACCAACGAAAATTAAGGGGAGAGGGAGGATAAGCGGACGGGACGGAAGTAACCCCGAGCAAATGCTCGCATCGTGAAGCCGACTTACGATACTGAAACGAAAGCAGGACAGTCGCCGTCTGTCCTGAGGAAAAGGTGTCGTCCTGCCGCAGGCCAGGGACCCACGCACGATAACCTGTGCGAGTGTCCCACACACAAAAGTTCTATATCCAGCACCGAACAGCCCGTGCTAACCTCTCCCTCATAAAAAAAAGACACTCAGTGATCCATACCTTTAGCAACATAAGCCTGGGTAACCTTGGTGGAGTTTAGTGCGAAACGGTCTCTATCGGCTCTTATCCCTGTTAGTCCTCTTCACCTTCGCGGGCCGGGCGGAAACGTTCAAGAACCCGCAAGTGATTCTGACCAGCTCTACCCCCAGCACCGTAACCCAGGGCGACGTCAACGGAGACGGCAAACCCGACCTCATTTACGCCGATGTCAGCGGTTCACCGCGACGATCCATGTCCTCCTCAATCAGGGCAACAACGCGTTCCTGGCCGGCCAGAACATCGTTGGGTTAACCCCCAACCCATTCGTCGCCGCCACCGTGGCCGACGTCAACAACGATGGCAAAGCCGACCTCGTCCTCGCGTTTTCTGATACCCAAAGTCCAGCACTCGCAGTGGCCCTGGGCAACGGGGACGGAACCTTTCAGCCACTCCTCGTCTCCCCCTTGCCCTCCTACCCTACGAGTAGTTCCAATTATGCGGTCATTCACGCCCTGGTGGTGGCCGACGTGAATGGTGACAGCAAGCAGGATGTCATCTTTTCCGATGGTGGAAACGCCGTAACCTGGGTGTGCCTGGGCGACAACACGGGTCATTTCATCCAGCAGACACAGCTCAACGATCAAAATCCGGCCTACGCCATTTATCTCGGTGACTTCAACCGCGACGGCAAAATAGACATCCTCCTCAACGAACACCTGGCCGCACGCGCTGCTGTTTATCTCAATACCGGGAACACGGGGTTTGCCTTGTCTGGTTACGTGAATGGGCCTCAGGGCATCGCGGGCATGGCCGTAAAAGACATGGACGGTGACGGTTATCCTGACATCGTGATCAACGGTCAGGATAATGTACTGCGCATCCTCCACGGCAATTCGGATGCCACCTTCACTGCGACACTCTCCACGCCCGTTCCGGTCGCTGCCAGCGTGATGCTTTCCGACGTGCTCGACGTGGAGGACTTTAACCACGACGGAATTCTCGATCTGGCTCTGGAGACAGCGGACGGTGTCCACATACTGCTTGGGCAAGGCAACTTCCTGTTTACGCCCTTCCAGCCGGCCCCCGTTGCCAGCTATCCGGGCCTGGCAGCGATCGGCGATCTGAATCAGGACACCCACACAGACTTCGCCTTCCCCGTCCCCGGCGGAATCGCCATCCTCTATGGCCAACCGGACGGCTCCCTGCATTCCGCGGATTCCTACGATTTTCGCTATAACGTACGAGGCGCCGCCCTGGCAGATTTCAACGGAGACGGCAGAAAGGATGCGATCGTCAGCGTGTTCGCTCTCCACCCTCGGGTCATGACCGGAAACGCGGATGGAACCTTTACCCTCCTGCCTGATCCCAATACTCCTTCCCCTACCGCTCACGATCAGGGAAGCATTACTACCGGTGACTTCAACGGAGATGGACACGCCGATTTCATCTCCAGCATCGGTTCCTCCGACCTGAATGAAGCGCAAGGTGTTGTCTACGCACTGGGCCAGGGTGATGGAACCTTCGCTGCACTCAATTCCGTGCCAGGCTATAACCAAATCGGCGATCTCGGCAGCGCTGTGGGAGATCTCAATCATGACGGCCGAACCGATATCTCAGCCTCATCCTACGGTGGCGCCCAGCAGGCCTTCTTCTTAGGTCAGCCCGACGGTTCCTTTCGGCAAACGACCCTGCTCACAAATCCTCTGTCCTCCGCTGCCTCTTGGGTATATGGAGATTTCAACAAAGATGGATCCATCGACGCCGCGATCGTGGATGGCGGAGCCGTTCAGATAGAGAACGGCAAAGGCGACGGAACGTTTGCGCCAGGCTTCCTCTATAACGCAGGCACGTCTTCTACCTTGGGTTCACCTCCCGGCTCGATCGCCATCGATATCGACGGCGACGGCAATCTCGATATCCTGTCACCCATACAATTCACCGTCCAGGTTTTCTATGGCCACGGAGACGGCACCTTCGCTCCGCCGGTTTACCTCCCCTTGGCGCAGCCACCCAACTCGTTGGTACAACCTGCCGCTTTTTACGACGGAATCAATGCTGCAGACTTCAATGGTGACGGCATCCTCGATCTGGTGTTAACCAACGGCGACCTGGTGACCATCCTTCACGGTATGGGCAATCGGCAATTCACCGCGTCTGAAAATTATCTCGCGGGAGCCGGCACCGCCGTGCCGCTGGTCGCGGATTTCAATGGCGATGGGCGGCCCGATATCCTCGTAGGCAATCTCGACCTCGATAGTGCATCGACGGTAACGGTCCTGCTCAACATCCCCGATGCCGGCGATGTTTCCACTAAGTTGACAGTCTCTCCCGAGCCCTCTACGTTTCCTCAACCGTTCTCCATCAACCTCAGTTTGACTGCGGCCGTGGCTTCGTCCGGCACACCCACCGGCTCCGTTTCTTTCACTCTCGATGGGGTTTCTCTCGGCAGTGTGACACTCAGCAACGGGAACGCGTCCTTTCTGGTGAATACCCAGGTTCCAGTCGGCAGGCATACCATATCCGCTCTCTATAGCGGTGATTCGATCTTTCACGCTGCCACCTTCACTGTCCAGCACACCGTCGTTCCCGTCGCTGTCGCCACCCAGACAATCCTCACGGCAACACCAAACCCATCGTCTTATGGCCTTCCGGTCACACTCACCGCCGTCGTCACATCCGCCGCCACCGTGCAGGGTGGCTCCATCACCTTCATGGATGGAGCGACAGTTCTTGGGACCTCCCCGCTCCACCAAAGCGGCCCGGTTACGTTTTCTCCGCCCACACTGCAGGTCGGCAGTCATGCGTTGACCGCCACATATTCCGGCGCCACCGGCCTTCAATCCAGCACATCCAACACCGTCCAGTTGCTCGTACAGCCAGACGCGACACAAACAACCCTCACTTCCACGGCGAACCCGGCTCTGGTTGGCACAAATGTAACCTTCACAGCGTCCGTAACCAACACGGTCGCTCCCGCGCTGGCGCCCCCTGCCGGCAACGTAACGTTCTACGACGGAACAACCGTCCTGGGGGTCGCAGCGATGAACGGCGACGGCGTAGCCGCCTACAGCACGAACGCGCTTCCCGTTGGTACCCACACCATCACCGCCTCCTACGCTGGTACAAGCAACACTTCGCCGAGTGTCTCCCCGGCAATCCAGCAGGCAATCGTGGCCATCCAGGGAGACTTCACGCTTGACGTAACTCCGGGCTCCGCAACCATCTACACCGGCGTAGCCGCCCGCTTCCAGGTGATCGTTTCTGCGGTGAACGGTTTCAATCAAACCGTCTCCCTTACTTGCAGCGGTTTACCGGCCGCCGCCACTTGCCTCTTCAAGCCGGCCTCGGTACCGGGCGGCAACGGGCAGGTACAATTCACCATACAAACTTCACCGCCGCATCCTATTACGACAGCCGATAGTCCACCACTCTTGCCCTGGAAGCCAACGGCCGCGACAAGCACGCTTCTTTCCTTAGCATTGCTGCTTCTTCCCCGAAGAAAGCGCTCCCTCAAACTGCCTCTCCTGATGGTGCTGGGGCTCCTGCTAACTACCGCGATCGGCGCATGCGGCGGACCCGGACCTGCGGGAGGTGGCACGCCGGCAGGGACCTACAGCATCTCGATCAACGGGACCGCCTCGCCGCTCACTCACTCGACCACCGTGCAGCTTACCGTCAAATCCTTTTTTTGATCCGAAGCAGAGAGCCGCGGCCCCTGCCTTACCGGCAAAGCAGGTACGGGCTTTTAGCCCGTATGGGAAAAGTCCCGCGCGGACAGCTGACCTTCAAACCTGTCCAAATCAGCCGGCAGCTTCTGGCGAGATTGAGACTCAAAATTAAGGTCGTTGGTGCTGGACGGGTGCCCCATGTTCGCCTGAGCGTACATGGGCCGAAAACGGGTTCTTCCAATGCTTTAACTCCATGTGCCAGGACTCTTGCTCTCCCCTTAGTCCCTTCGCTATAGAGAAAAAGCATTCGGAGGGGCTGCGCCCCATAAGCGCTAACTTAAGGAACGTGGCTGTAGTCCTCTTTTGCGCTTTGATTCTTGGAGGCCGCGTGCGATCTCTGGCCATCTGGTCAAGGTGCTTTGCAAACTAAGTCGCGGTTCAATCGATCGTTGGATTTCATGGAGTGCGAAGTGGAACTCACGCCAGGGGCTAGATGGTTGGTCGGATGTTGTATCCCCAGGGGGAAATTTCACGTCCAGTGCGGATCAGTTTCTGTGTTAGCAGGGCGATCAGCAGCTTCCCGTACAACCATGCCCGCGAACTGCGATCATCGTACTTGGGCAGATGACCCAACTGCAGCAGAGATTTCAAGCGTTTAAATACAAGCTCGATTTGCCAGCGCATGCGATACCACTGCAAGACCTGAGCCGCGGTTCCTTTTTCGTAGGTGGTGAAAATCAGTACATACTGGGCCAACTCCAGGGTTTGGGGGTCTAATGCCATCTGCTTTTTGGACGCTCGGCGCTGCAGCCGTCTCTGCGCCCGGCCAATGGCTTGCTCACTCTTTCGAATGACACAAAGCCGACCAGCCATTGGCTCTCCTCCACTGCTCTGTAGCCGAACCTTCCACTCACGCACTTGGCCAGATCGACGAATCTTACGGACCTGTTGCAGGAGAGCGAATCTGCGTTTGCCAGATCCATAGGCCACAAAGGTCGCCGGGTTGACACGAAGCAAAACGTCGGCTCCCTTTTGCTTCATGGCCACCATTCCGGGCAAGCGACAATATGCCGCATCTGCCAAAATCAGATCTCCACTTTGCGCCGGCAGACGGGTGAAAGACTCTCCGTTGCCTACCCCCTCAGCAGCTGTGACCTCCAGGAAATCACACTCCAGTTTCGGTAGTCGGATCGCATACAGTATTCGCCATTGGCTCCCGGTCTTCCCAGGTTCTCTCACAATGGTTCCATCGACTATCCGGATGTTCGGTCCCTCCGCAGAAGGCTCACTAAAACCAGCCTCCTTTAGCAACTCCAGGCAAAGTCCACGGAGCCACGACTCGCTGGTGCGCAGGCGCTTCAACAGCGCCACATCCGAAACATCAGCCCAGTCCGCTAACTTTGCTCGCACCGCCGTCTCGCGAAGCGAAAAGCCCTTTCCCACGTGCAGCAACAAAGTCCGTAAAAGCATATCGACAGAAGGAAATCCGCGAAGCCGTTCCACTGCACCACTCAGAACCGCTTCTTTTCGCCAGTCCACGGGAAACAATCCCGACAAAACATCCCAATCTTCGTTCGAAGCGTTCTCCATCGTGCCCACAGCATACCTAGGTTCGGGCGAAACTACCACGCTTAAGTTAGCGCTTATGGGGCTGCGCCCCGTCATCTTGGGCCCACGTCTCATTCCTCCGACGGTCGAACGAAGCGCCCTGCTTGACGGCCTTCAGCCGCGACGGAGCGTTCTGTGCAAACTATCGCCTCGGGTCAACAAGGAAAGAAGTGAATGGAAAATCGTCTCTCCACGAAGGGCACGGCTTCAGCCGTGCCATAAATAGTCTGCGCTTGACGGCTTAAGCTGCTGAGGTACGCGCCGGCCAACTTGGACTTTCTTGTCCCATCACTTCGCCCACTGACCCGAACTCCAACGCATTTGTACCGGCAATCCTGAAGATGCACCCCGGGGAGCGGGAATTCTTCCGCATTTCCAATTCCTCCGCCGACACAATCCTGGATCTTCAATATGTGTTCGACGGAAGTCCTCAGGCTTTGCAGCGAGTCGAGATCGATGGCGTTGCGGTGAACTCGCAGGATGGCGAACAGCCGGGTGGGCTGATCCCGGCTACGCATTTCGTGCTGGCGCCGGCTGCGCGGGTAGGGTTTATCGTTTCCGCGCCGCCGCCTTCGGTCCAGCTTGCTCAGCTCGTAACCCTGGCCATCAACACCGGCCCGCTCGGAGACAACGATCCGCAGCGGCCGCTGGCGACCATCGAGTTGGGGGCGGGGGACAATTCCGCTGCGGTCGAACATGTTCCGGCGTTTCAGTCAGTCAACGCAAAAAGTCAACGCTTCGCGGGGCTTGCCGCCGCGCCGATCGCGGAACGCCGAGTGGTGTACTTTGACGAAAACTGCCCTCCCATTCCGAATCCCGCTATGCCTTGCACGCCCAGTCAATTCTTCATGGAATCACAGGACAATTTCGAGACCAACGGATCAACGCAATCCCCAGCGCTCACAGGCCAGTACCTGGATATGATTCAAGTTCCCTACTGGGACGGCAATCCGAATCACCCGTATCCAAGCGTGACCGTCCTCATCGATTTCCGCGGAAATGACATCGGCGACTTTGTCTTCCACTGCCACATCCTGAATCATGAGGACCTTGGCATGATCAACATCATCCAGGTGCAATCTGCTGAGAACGCAACCAACAAATCTGGACAAATGCGCGCGATGAAGCCCAGTCCGCACTCGGCAAAAAGGATATCTCCGGCAGCGTCCGCCGAAGTCTCGCCAAAGGCTTTGGAGATCGCAGATAGAGTCGTGGAAACCACAACTGCAGAACAAATTGGGCACCCGTCCGCGGATGAAGGGCGCCATGGACCTTAAAGGAACGGTGGCGGCTCTATTATCTGGGCCATCAAACCACCACAAAGGCCTTGGTGCCCCTATCTACCAGTCAGAATGAAGGGAAAACGCGAAGGGTGCCCCAGGTCTCGCTTTTGAGACCTGGGATCCCCGCAACCCATGCCTCATGGACACTCTTGACGTAACCAAAGGCTAGCAAACGATGGTCGCAGAATAGGGACGGCCTGATCTGCGCGGTTTATCTCCATTGAAGGTCGAGGAAATCACGCAAGTCCAGGCTGTCCCCCCTCCCAATTCCCGCGAAGCACCGAACAACGCGCAGACATGGTTACCAAATAAATCTTCTCCAGCCCTGGACGTCGTTCCAAAACCGTACTACTGTGGGACTAACAACAGACGCCGGGGCCTTCTCTGTGACGACGGCCCTGTTTGGCCTTGCACCCAATGCGCTTTACCCCGTGCATCCGCCGCCCACCACCGCGAAAGCATCAGCGCTTGCCAGCCTGATGTCCGGTGTAGCAAAACGTAAAGTGACATAGAAGCGACGGATGACCCTGTCCGCAGCCTCCGCATCCCTGCGCCCCGCGAGGAGGCGCCTGCGGAGAGCAACCATCACCGTGTCCAAACAGGCTACGCCCAGTGCATCCTCTTGATGAAGCAGTTTTGACATCCCGGGAAACACCACCCACCGGATGGGCCGCCAGTTCAAGTATCTCGGGCTCACCACCCAAGGAGGCAAGATGCTCAATTAATTAATTTGGCATCTTGAGCACCTTCGTGAAACAAAGGACTTATTTGATCATCTTCGTGAAACAAACGACTTATTTGAGCACCTTGCCCGATCGCTCCCCCGCGTCAGAAATTAGTTGATGAAATTAGTTGATAGACGGAACGTTCACCTTACTCGACTTTAAGGGGGATGAAAAGTTCCCCAATGAACGATGCACTCCAATTTAGTTGTCAGAAGGGAACCGGCCCTTTGGAAAAAGAAGGGAAGAGATAGAGTGACAGCAGGCCGATCCCAGCAACTATGGCAGAAACGTTAAAGCGTCCCCTCATCTCCCCAACCTGTACACGAAACAGCGACGGCTTTGATTCACGGTGACAAAAAGGCCTCCAGACGGGCCTTTCCCCGGCCCCACAAACAAATGGGCCATGGATGAAGGATTTTTCCGGAGGAATTCGTTTACGCACTGGACATGTATTATCCCAGGAGTGATCATGTAACAAGCTCGGCACGGGAAAGGAGTCCGCCCTTTCCCGGCTTCGCAGACGGCTCCGGGCCCCCGCTGTTCGGATCAAGGATTTTCCCCATAGGTCAAATGTCCTAACCGCCAACAGGCTATTTGCCTCTTCTTGGCGGAGTCACTCGGGCTCACAATCAGAGGCTCGTTCTGTCTAGGGCTCCCAGAGGTTCGTAACGAACTTCACGTACACCAGGTGTTGGCGCGCTCACCGCTTAGACGTTGTGCGCGCAAGTAAGCTCCGTACAACCGCTTCACCAACCGAGGAGGCTTCCCATGCGTACACTGCTTTCAGCATTTTTCATGTTGGTGATTGCTGTCGCTCCCGCGGCCCTGCGTGCACAGACCGTCGATACGGCAATCGTCGGCACCGTCACCGACCACTCCGGGGCAGTCGTTCCGGGAGCCAAAGTGACCGTCACGTCCGTGGCCACCGGGATCGCAAAATCCGCGGTGACCACAGCCACAGGCCAATACACCGTCAACTACCTGGCTCCCGGCTCGTACAACGTTGACATCACTGCCAACGGGTTCACCACAACCCGGCAGCAGGGAATTGAGCTGCAGCTCAGCCAGCAGGCACGGGTCGACTTCCAACTGCAGGTTGGGGCGGCCACGGAGCAGGTGACCGTCCAGGGAGCGCCACCCTTGCTGCAGACCGAAGCCTCCTCTCTGGGCAACGTTGTCGGCGAAGTGGAGACACAGAACCTTCCCCTCAACGGGCGCAAATTTGAGGACCTCGCCATTCTTACGCCCGGCACCACTGCTTATGATCCGGACAATCACACCTCCTCGGAGGATGGCGCCAGCGTTCAGTCCTACAGCGAACAACTGGAATGGGGACAAACCAACGTGGACGGCGTAACCATGATTGGCAACCGGCACGCCTACGTGAACCTGTATCCCTCCACCGACGCCATACAGGAATTCGAGGTGATTAGCGCGAACGCCGAAGCGCAAAACGTGGGCGCCGCCGGCGACATCGTGAACGTTCAACTCAAATCCGGCACCAACAATTTTCACGGGGATGTGTTCGAGTACTTTCGCAACACGGCGCTGGATGCGCGTAACTACTTTGTACCCGGCCCCGCGCCCAAGCAGGTCAATCGGCAGCATCAGTTCGGCGGGGTAGTGGGCGGTCCGATCATCCCCAACCGCACCTTTTTCTTCGTGAGCTATGAAGGGATTCGCTCCAATAAGGAGACCGCGGGCCTGAGCCAGGTTCTCACGCCGGCGCAGGAGAACGGCGATTTTTCTGATCTATTGCCCGGCATCCAACTGGTGAGCCCGACGACCGGCCAGCCGTACCTCAACAATCAGATACCCGTCGATCCGGTGGCGCAGGCAATCGTCAAAAAATACATGCCCTTGCCCAATACCAACCAGGGTGGCTTCAACTACGCTTATTTCACCGGCGGCACCCAGACCACCAACCAGTTCATCGCGCGCCTCGATCACCATTTGAACGCGAACGACCAGCTTAGCGTTCATTTCATGTACGCCAGCCGCGACAATCACATCTCCGAGGGCAATCCGAACTTCAACGATAATGCGACGTTGCCGATTTTCAACGCCGGTCTGCAGTATGTTCACGTCGCCTCGCCCAAGCTCATCAATGAACTTCGCCTCGGGATCAATTTCGAGAACCAGAAACTATTGACCACCTACGCGAACACCAACTTCACCCCTGCTGCCATCGGCATCAACGGCTTTGTGCAGCCCAACGGCCAGCCCTGGCCCGCGTCCGAACAAGGTTTTCCCAATCTAACCAGCAACGAATTGATCGGGGTGGGCAGCGACTTTGGTGTCGGACTGGATCAGGGCAAAACCTACCAGCTCGTGGATAACGTGACCTGGACGCACGGCACCCATACAGTGATCTTCGGCGCAGACCTCCGCCGCGTGCAAGATAATGCCGACACCAGCAATACTCCTTACGGAGTCATCAACTTTAACGGCTCGGAAACCGCCAACAACGGCCCCAATGCCCCCGCCAATGAAGGCGGTTTCGACGGCGCCGATTTGATGCTGGGCATTCCCTCCCAGGTCATCACGCCAGAGGGCATTCCACTTACCAACGCCCATCAATGGCGCATGTTCTTTTACATACAGCACAACTGGAAGGTGACCCACAATCTCACCGTCAACACCGGGCTGAACTACTCCCTCTATCCCGCCCCCGCGAACGCTCTCAACACCTCCGAGACCATCGACTGGACCGTCAACCCGATCCAGTTGGTGCCCCTCGCGAACTACAACCCCATATGGCACATCACGGGCAAGGACTTTGGGCCCCGCGTGGGCTTCGCCTATAGCTTGCCCCATCTGATGGTGGTGCGCGGAGGGTACGGCATCAGTTACTACGCGGGGCAGTTCGACAACATCAATATCCTGCAGCTCAACCCGCCCGATGACCCGAGCGTTAGTCTGTTCAACGGCAACTGCGGTTACTGCTCTCCGGCCAACGCCCCCACGTCTACCCTGGCGAATCCAGTCTCGTCTGCCATCCCCGCGTCCGTCGCAAATATCGTGTCGATACCGCCCGGCCGCGATCATCCCGACCTTTATCTGCAGACGTGGAATCTCACTTTCTCCAAGCAGTTCTGGAACAACGTGATCGATGCTTCCTATGTCGGCGTGAAGGGAAGCAAAGAGGACACGTCTCTGCTGAATTTCAATGTCGGTCCGCCACAGGCCCCCGGCGGAAATGTCCAGGCCAATCGCCCCTATCCTCAATTTGGCCAGATGCGCGTGCTCGACAATCATGGAGCCTCAATTTACGAGGGCTTCCTGCTTCACTTTCAACATCGGCTATCGAATGGTCTCCTCGCGAACGTGGCGTATGCCCTCTCTTCGTACCGGGATGATCAAGGCGGAGGCACCAACCAACAGCGCAATGAAACCCAGAATCCTTTTCAGAAGGTATGGGCAAACGGGCTGAACGAACAGCGTAATAACCTGTCGATCTCCGTCATCTACAACATTCCCTCGCTTAACGAGAACAGAAACGCGTTGGCGCGGAAGCTTCTGGCTGGATGGGCCGTTGCTGGGATCTTCCAGTATTATTCCGGCAGTCCGCAATTCGTCTATCAGAGTGATGACGGCCAGAATAACGGCAATAACTTCGAATATCCGGATCTTGTGCAAGGCCAGCCGAATGGTGTTCACAACAAGTCCATCAATCAGTGGTTCAATACCGCCAGGTTCACCGAAGCGATCGGCCATTACGGCAACGCGCCGCGCAACCCGTCCTGGGTGGTGGCGCCGTCGAGCAGTCCTCTCGGGTTGGAGCTCAAACGCATCTTCTCCATGCCGTTTGCTGAATCGCAGAAGCTGAGTCTGCAAATCCAGGCCTTCAACGCTCTCAATCATCCCCAATTCGGCCCTCCCAATGCTAACCAGTCATCGGGCTCTTTCGGGCAGATCACTTCGACAGTCCTGGATAACCGCCAGGTGCAATTGGCAGCAAAATACTTCTTCTAAAAACGGTTCTGGCACGAACTGCGGGCTGCCTGCAATGCGGGCAACTCGCAGTTCTTCTACCAGGCTGCTGAAAAACTGACTTCTCTGAAGCCTATGCCCTTTAGAGTGCGCGTGAAATTAGAGATTTACGCATTAGTCCGGAAAGGAAGGCTGAAGGATAAAGGCTGCAATCAACAGTTAATGCTCCTATCGTCACTACTCCACGGTCATGGGAACGACCACCATGTTCGACCCGCTGATTGCAAACGGAGCTCCGGTACTCAGAGCGTTGGGAACGCTGCCCGGAAATCCCATGGTGGAGTAGAACAAATACAGCTGTTGACCATTAAAAGCGTAAAGGTTGTTTAAATCCCAAGCCACTTGAGTGATCGGAGTCGAAAGCAGGCTCGTCGATAAGATGGCAGGACCTTCCGGGATATTCTGCGTATTACCTTCCAAAAGCGTTTCCTGGTAGACCTGCAACCCGCCTGTACCCCCAACGGCCAGAGGGATGGTGAAGTTGCCGCCTAATGCAAAGGCCATCGAACTAGGGACGCCTGGCAAGGTAGGCATGTTTTCATAGGTCTGTGGGGGAAGCGTCGAACCAGTGGGGTTCGGATCAGGTAACTGAGAAATAAGGTTTCCGGCATTGTCAAGGTCGAAGATGGCAAGCTGTGCAGGCTGTACCGTGCCGCAGGGCCCGTTTTCCTGGTACATGGCAACTGCCACCAGCCCCTCCTGGCTGCCCGCTGCGGCAATCGGACCCTTAGTGGCAAAAGTCCATCCTTGCTGTGGTGTTGGAAGCGATGTGATGACGTTGCTGCCGAAATTTAGTGTACCGTTACTCTCCAGACTGTAACCCGCTAACGTATCCTCGCAGGCGCCGGCGAGTGGGCTCTCCAGTCCATAGGCATAAGCGGTATTAGAAAACCAACCCGAGAATACAGGTGGGGTGACCGTAACCGGCTTGTCGAGTTCCGTGCTCCCGAGAAACGTCAACAGGCCCGTATTCGAGACACTGAAGGTCTGGTTGGCATAGCACGAAGGCGTCTTCGTGTTTCCTAGCCCCACGTAAACGAGTTGTCCTGAAGTAACACCATTGATCGGGGCGCCGCACGCGTTGCCGCTGTAAGCTTGCGTGCTGAGTGTCGACACTTGCGGTCCGATGGCTCCGTTAGATCCTATCGAATAGGTGTAGACGTTGGTTGCGTCGTAGGTGACAAGATACTGTGGCGACCCGGGTACGAGGTAGTTCGGGACACCTGCGCTCCCGATCACGGTACCGGTCACTTGAAAAGGGGAGTCCGGAATAAGGCTTAACGCGGCCCCCAGACCTGGAGACGCATACGCGTTTATGCCCGCCGGCGTTGTGATGTACACATAGGCCGATGGCAAAGGGGGAGGAGCAACGACCGTCAAGGAAAAGGAGACCGTTTGCGCAGGCAAGCCTCCTCCAGTACCAGTAAACACCGTGGGGTAAGTCGCCAGAACCGTGGAACTCGACGCAGCAAACGTAACTGTCTGAGAAAGGTTTGTTGCTGTGAACACTATCGGTCCTGAGGTGATGGAAACGCCATTCGGCAGGAACACGGGCGCTACCGATACAGGGCTATCAAATCCTCCAACATAGGTAGCCGTCAAAGTAGCAGTAGCCGTACCGCCCTGCGCTAACTGAGAAGGCCCGGTAATGCTCAGAGAGTAGCCGGGTGACTGCGGCGGCGGTGCGGCAGCAGCTGCGATGGTTAATGAAACCGTCACGCTTTGCGCCTGCTGCGTAGAATCTGTTGCGGTGAAAGTCAGGGTATAGGTTCCCGGCGCGGCGGAGGAAGTCGCCGTGATGGAAGCAGACGCCGTCCCGTTAGGAGCACCGAAGACGGAGACGGGTGAGACGGTAACGCCTGCGGGTGCCCCCGTTGCTACGACCTGAACCGTGCCCGCGCTGCCTGTGATCGCGAAAGAGACGGTGACTGGCGACCCTCCAGCCGAAAGGCTGACCTTGGGCGTGCCGGCACTCAGCGTGAAGGTAGAAGCAGGCGGGGCCGTGCTGCTGCTGACCTTGCTGCTGCTCGAACCGGAACCTCCGCATCCAAGAATGAACAGAGGGCAGAAAAGAGCTACGGACACAACGAAATTGCAGGTATAACCATGGGCACGCATTGTCTGGCCGCTCCAGGACCGGGCTAGCTCGGGGGAGACGCCAGTATATCGCAGAGGCAAAACCTACAGTAGGTAACTAAGGTATCCGCGCATGCCTGACCTGCGTGACTTATTCGCCTTGAAAGTAGAGAAAGACCGCGCAGTTCGGGACTCACCTCTAAGCTGCACGCAAACCGTACCTTGACCAACTTTGGCCACGTTTGGCTGTTGACGACCACATTTTCGCGGTCCTACAGTCACCGCATGGCTAACAATGAATACCTCACTGACTACGACCAAATCGTCCATACCATGCAGCTGTATCTCGACGGAAGCAAGCAGGGCAAAAGCGAGGTGATGCGTCCCGCCTTCCACCCAGACGCTTCGTTCTTCGGATACGCAGGAGATCAACTCGGTGTCGGAACTCCCTTCCTCTTCGACTGGATCGACCAAAATGGTCCTGCTGACAAGATCGAGCCCCGCGTGGTGAGTGTGGACATTCTCAAGTCCATCGCCGTGGTTCGCCTCGACGTAGGCGGCTGGTCAGGCAATTTGGCCGGCTCCGGCGTCTACATGTCTGATCTCTTCACGCTGCTCAAAACGCCAGATGGGTGGAAGATCATTCAGAAGGCGTTCCATTGGCATTCGTGAGCCCCGGACTGAGTGCCCCGCCTTCTGCTATATTTTTGCGCGGGAGTCTGCCATGCCTGCGTCCAACACCCCACAGAAACGCTTGGAATCATGGAAGCAGATTGCTGCTTATCTCGAGCGCAGTGAACGCACTGTGCGGCGCTGGGAAGCAACAGAAGGACTCCCCATCCACCGCCGCGAGCACGAAAAGCAGGACACTGTTTTTGCCTTCAGGCACGAAATCGAAGCTTGGACTCGCTTACGCACAAAATGCTCAACAGACACCTCCGTCGATGAAGCCCAGGACCTCGCCCCGGTCAAGCCAACCAATGCTTACCTTGTCGAGCACGACGCAATCGCCCGCACCATGCTCCGCTATATCGCCGCGGCCAGGGCAGGTGACGGAGATTTGATGCGCTCTGCTTTCCATCCCGCTGCAACCATTTCCGGCTACTGTCAAGGAGTCGAATATACCGGCTCGGTCGAACACGTGTTCAAGTGGATCACTGAAAATGGTCCGGCGCCGAACATCAGTCCCCGCTTTGCACGCATTGAAATCATCGAGAGTATCGCGATTGTTCATCTCGAAGTCGAACACTGGTCTGGTAAGTTGGCCGGTACCAATGCCCGGGCGTCCGATGTATTCGCTTTGCTCAAGTGGAACGGAGAGTGGAAGGCCACGCATAAGCTATTTCACTGGCACGATCAATGAGGTCAAAGACCGCCGGACCTTTCGAGGGACGTGCCAGATCACCTTGCCGCCACGGTCGTATATCCGGCCAATTCCTTACTTGCCCACGAAGCCGAATCTATTCCCATGAGACCGTCTTTCGAGAAAAAACGAGATGTACTCGGCGGGCTTGGAGCGCCGCAATGCCCATGAAGCCGTCAATTCCTGGCAGCATGTTCGATTGCGACGGCAACAGTACAACGGGTACCTGGCGATTCCTGGTGCTGAAGACAACATCCGGCAAAATCGCTTGTTTTACCTGTACGCGCCCGCCCATGGTCGCGTTTCGGAGTCTGCCTGCCGTGCGTAACCCTGGCACGCTTTTGCGTAACTGCTCCTCGTACAGAAGAATGCCTTGCAGCCCGGTATCGACCATCAGGTGAACCGGACGATTCTGAACCTCAAGCTCAACCACCATGCATCGCGTCCTCGGATCCAGGCCCGCACTGTAAGTCGTTGCCGCTAAGGGTTCGAAGAGCAGCTTGCCGGCGCCGAAATCAACCGTCACATCGCTCAACGCAAGAAGGTCCATCCCAATAATGGCGTCGACCTTCTTAGCAAACTCGGAATAGCCAGCCAGATCGCCAACCAGCACCTGAACATTGGCCGCATGGATGGGACCGAACTGAACCTCAGATACGGTCGCGGTTTTCCACTTCAAACTTTGACCAAAGTTGTAACTTTGAGCCGTCTGCGAGCCCACCTGCAGACCCTGGACAACTCTTTGGTCAACCATGCTGATAGTCGCGCCAGTGTCCAGGATGAATCTCAACTTCGTTTGGCCGCCGATGCGTCCTTCAACCTGGATGAGATACCCGGAAGCGAGCCGGAACGGCAGTTCGCTCCCCGGCGCGTTCACTAAAGCGCTCGGTTGCTTTTCCCCATGCGAAACAGAAGCTAATAAAAGGCACATACTGGCAGCCCGAAGTAACCAGAGACTTATGGGTGTCCGACTCGCCCGCAATCGCGGCAGGCAGGCATCTGAGCCGAGAGGGTGTTTGCCTTGCCGGCAAGGGTGAGAGAAAGGAGAGAAATCGAAGCAGCATCGGTAAGTCATGCCGCTGAGCCTGCTTCGAATATCGGAAGATCGAAATGGCCCGGGGTGGACTTATTCCTGACATTAAGATTTCAAAGTTATGACGAGCTAACCTTTTGATATTGCTGCGTATGCCTTCGAGCTTTCGTTAAGGTGGCCCCGGCTCTTAGCGCTCGATCCGATTTACGAACCTGCGGATCGGCGCGGACTGCCGGCCCTCTCTTGTTGTAGAGTTACCGAAACGGGCACGATCGAATGCTTGGAAAACTCCAATTCGGAGTTTACGAACTGGACCGCGACGCCATGGAACTGCGAAAGCATGGTGTAACGATCCGTTTGCAGGAACAACCGCTCCGGGTTTTAGCAACCCTGCTCGAGCGGCCGGGTGCGATCGTCAACCGCGAAGAGTTGCAAGAGCGGATTTGGGGAAAAGATACGTTCGTCGACTTTGAGCAGTCGCTGAACAAGGCGGTGAACCGGCTGCGCGAGGCGCTCAACGATGAGGCTGGCCAGCCCAGATATGTGGAAACAGTTCCGCGCCGCGGATATCGATTCATCGCGCCGGTGACCGGACCAATTTTCACGGAAAAGCCCCGGCCCCCGATGTCCCCCGGTTCCATCACAACAGCAGAGCCGGCCTTCGCGCCCAATTCGGTCGCGGAGGCGCCGCCGGCCACCGTTCTGGCGAAAAAGCGACGCTGGCTCGCCCTCGGCGTGAGCGCTGGGGTGGTTCTGTTAGCCGCAATTTTTGCCTTCGTTTTGACCCGTTCAGCGCCGCCAAAGACCGTCGGGCGCTCGCTTATCCGGCTAACGGCGAACGGTACGTCGTTCGACCCGGCAATCTCTCGTGATGGGAAAATGATCGCCTATGCGGCCGCGGTCGGCGGTTTCAATAAGGACATCTGGGTACAGCAGGTCGCCGGCGGCCACGCGATTAAGATCACGCATGAAAAGGAAGGAGCGCTTGCCCCGGCCTTCTCCCCCGATGGCTCTCAGATAGCATACGTGTCGCACGGTGGCATTTATGAAATACCTGCGCTCGGTGGTGATGCGCGGTTGATCGTCAACGACGGCTTTTCGCCGGCTTACACCCCTGACGGCTCAACCGTACTGTTCGTTACCTACTTCCAGGCTTACGCAGCCCGGCTCTACAAAGTCCTCCGCATGGGAGGAACTCCAGTCGCAGTCCGGCCGGACCTCCCAGTCATCAGTTATCTGCCTTCGCCGGATGGAAAAAGGATCCTCGTGCGCGTAGCTCGGGAGGGAAGGGAGAGCCTGGACCTCATGCGGTGGTGGACGATCTCCACCCCGGGTGGAGAACTGGCGGAGATAGACCCGCCCGCAGCGCCTCCCGGCCAAACCGACGCCGGGATTCCCCTTGATTGGGTTTCGCTCGGCCCCAGCGGCCAGCAGTGGATTCTCTTCTCCAGACCACAAGGCGGCAGTACCAACCTTTTTCGCGTTCCGGTGACAGGCGATGGAAATGTATTGTCGGATGCCGAGCAGATCACTTCTGCGCCGGCAGTGGATTTCGGCGCAGCGGCCTCCAGCGACGGCCGGATGGTGTTTTCCATCGGTACCATCAGCTCGAATCTGTGGAGCATCCCAATTGACACTAACCGGGGACGTGTCACCGGCGAGCGGCAGCGGCTCACCCAACTGGAGGGAGTGGGTGATGAGGCTGTTTCGCTTTCCCGCGACGGAAAGAGAGCCGTGTTCGTGTCGCAAGGCCGCATTTTGCTCAAGGAACTGGAAACGGAACGGGAGACACAACTGGCTGTTGGAGATGGCCCGGTCATCTCGCCCGATGGTTCATTCGTCGCCTATACGGTTACGGAAGGCCAAAAGAGCAGCCTCTACATGGTTCCGGCCACAGGCGGAGCATCACGCAGGATCTGCCAGGGATGTGCGTCCTTGGGACCCAAAGGGTTTTCCGCCGATGGATCCAGGATATTGGCGCAGGACTTTTCGTTGGACACATTGGTGGACCGGATTGAACTGATCAATATCGCCAGCGGTGAGGTCAAGGTGGTGTTGAGTCATTCGAACCGGTCGCTTTGGCATCCGTACTATTCGTGGGACGACAAGTGGATGACGTTCAAGATGCAACTGGATCCGCCGGTCTCCGGTAATTACAACGCGCAACACTTTCGCATTTATGTCACGCCGGTGGAAGATTCCATTCCAGCAGGGGAGGGCCGGTGGATCGCGCTTACGAGCGGTGAGTACGCGGACGACAAACCGCAACTATCGCCGGACGGGAACACCCTGTACTTTACTTCAAACCGGGACCATCACAACTGCTTCTGGGCGCAGCGGCTGAATCCCAAAACCAAGCGGCCGGAGGGCGCTCCCTTCGCTATCCAGCATCTCCATTACCAGCAAGCCATAGGCGCAGGCGGCGGTAATCCGCTGTTTACCATGGAACTCAATGTCGCCAGGGACAAGATCGTTACCAATATCGAGGATGCGCATTCCGATATCTGGATGACGCAGTTGGCGCAAATCCGGTGACAGCACACGATTCGCCGGCAAGTCGTTCATCTGCGGGCTACGAGTATGCTCTCACCGCATTACGTGCCGGTAGGGACGGCTGAACACAGGTACACCTGTTTTGAGCATCACTCGGCGCGAAGCGCTTCGACCGGGTCAACAGCGGTGGTGCGGCGGGCGGGTAGATAGCTAGCCAGTGCCGCTGCAGCGGCCAGTGCAAGCGGGACGGCTATGAACGTGACCGGATCGAGCGGACTAATGCCAAACAAGAGCGTTCGCATCAGGCGCATGAGTGCGGCTGCCGCGCCCAGGCCAATAGCCACGCCAATGCCGGTAAGCACCAGCGCTGAGCGAACGAACATCCACACCAGTTCACTCTTCTTCGCGCCCAGCGCCATGCGGATTCCAATCTCCCGTGTACGCTGAGAGACCGCATACGAGATCACGCCATAGATTCCGAGAATGCCCAGAGCGAGCGCCATCGTTCCGGCAATGGCCAGCATGACCAGTGTGAACGAAGTGCGCGCCATAGACTCGTGGTAAATCTCCTGCATGGTGCTCACATCGGCCACCGGCAGATTCGCATTCACCGACCATACGGCCTGCTGCATTTCGTTGATGAACGCTTGCGTCCCGGCGCGGCTGCTGCGTAGCGCGAAGTAGACAGTGCGCCAGGCTCCCAGCTTATTAGGCGCGGCGGGGTCGCCCATCAGCGAAGGCCAGTAGACGGTTGCCGGCGACACCTGGTCCACACCATTTTCACGCACATCCTGCACCACGCCCACCACTTCATGCCAGGGCATGCCCGGATACTCCCGGAACTGCTTGCCGAGTGCGGCGCGGGGTGATCCAAACAGCTCGCGGGCAAGGCCCTCGGATACGATTCCGATCGGCCTTACACCGTAGATCTCCGCCCATGTGAAATCACGCCCGGCGACCAGCCGTGTGCCGGCGGTGTGGAAGTATCCGGGCGAGACGTAGTTATAGAGGCGCATGGGAGGGTTGTCGCCTGCGTAGTTCTTGCCTTCGATGAGGATCTCGTCCCAACTCGGTTCGGTTCCGCTCATGGGAACAGAAGCGGCGAAGCCGGCGGAAGAGACACCGGGAATCGCAGCCATCTTGTCGAGGATGCTGTTCTGCAGGCGCACGACTGTCGTGGAATCGCGCACCAGCGTCTCCGGAATGGAGAGCCGCATCACCTGAAGAGATGCAGGATCGGAGAAGCCGGGATCGACATCGCGCATCGCCAGGAAGGTGCGGATCATCAGCACCGCGCCGATAAGCAGCACCAGCGCCATGGCCACCTGGGCGGCCACCAGCGTATTGCGGCCGCGCTGCCGTTCGCGGCTTACGCTCGCTGTGCGCGTCGCTCCGGCCAGGGTCAGGCGCTCCCGCGAAGCGGTATAGCGCAGCACCGGGATGGCGCCGAAAAGCAGGCCGGAAAGCACGGAGAGAATGAGGGTAAAGGCGACAGACCAACCGTCGAGTGAGATCTCGCTCAGACGCGGCAGTTCCTCCGGCCCGATCGCCGTCAGCAAACGGAGCCCGGCATAGGCGACTGCCACACCTGCTGCTCCGCCCAGCAGGCCCAGCGTCACGCTCTCCAACAGGAGTTCACGCGCAATCCGCCATCGTCCCGCACCCAGCGCCGAGCAGACCGCAAGCTCCTGCTGGCGTGCGTCGGCGCGAACCACCAACAGGTTGGCCACGTTTGTGCAGGCGATCAGCATCACAATGCCGATCGTCCCCATGACCACCCAAAGCATCGTTTGGATGCTGCCCACCACCGCTTCTTTCAGCGGCTGCAGCGCCGGCGTGATCTTCCACCTCAGATACCAGTGCGGATCGCTGCCCGGGCCATTCGACCATGAATCCATCCACACGTTGAGCAGGCTCGCCAAATCGGCGTTCGCCTGCGAAATGGAAACTCCCGGCCGGAGCCGCGCGATGCCGCGATACGCAAACCCGGCCAGCTGCTCCTTCACCGGATCGAGGGCCAGCGGGACCAGCAGATCGAAGTCGTAATTAACCATCTTGAATCCACGCGGCATCACGCCGGCGATCAAGCGTGACTGGGAATTGACGCTGATGGTGCGTCCCACCACGCCAGGGTCGCCGCCGAAGCGACGCTGCCAATAGCCATAGCTCAACATCACCCGTCCCAGTCCATGAGAGTCCTGGTCGGCTGGCGTAAGCCATTGGCCATGCAAGGCGGGGACGTTGAGCGCCTCAAGAACGCCACCGGAAATCTGCGCAGTGTTTACCTGCTCCGGCTGGGCTATGCCGGTGATGCTTGCTGTCCCCGGTCCCCACACGCCCATGGATTGGAACACGCGGTTGTGCGTGGCAAAGGTAAAGTACATGGAGGCCGATAGGCGCAGCTCATTGCGGAACTCAGCGAGTCCGGGCGCGCCGGGTGCGTTGATGTGGAGTGAAACCAGCTGCTGCGGTTCCGGATAGGGGAGCGGCCGCAGCAGCACGCTGTTGAGCACGCTGAAGACCGCCGTGTTCGCTCCGATGCCGATAGCCAGCGTGAGCACCACGGTGATCGCAAAGCCCGGCGACCGCATCAGCCGGCGACATACATGCTTCAGGTCCACCCGCAGCGATTCGAGTTTCTGCCACCGGGACACTTCACCGCTCCGCTCCCGGAGGAGCGGCACCTTGCCCAAATCGCGTCGCGCGGTTCGTTCTGCGTCATCGTGCGGCATGCCCTTTTTCATCAGTTCATCCCTCCGGCCGTCAACACGTTTTGCAATACATACGCAACGCCAGCCGTTAAAGTTCAATACGTCGCTTCGGAGCTTTTGGCATCAATCAACGACGGGGCTTCGCCGCCTCATCCGAGTGCCAGATTACCTTGCCCCCACGAATCGTGTATTTGGCCTTGGTGAACGCGTCCGGGTTCCCCGATGCCGGGTCTTCTGACAGAATCGTCAAATCACCGCGCATTCCGGCCATCACCTTGCCTTCGCGCTGCGATAGATGAAACAACTCCGCCGGGGCCGTCGTCAACATTGCCAGCACATCGCGAAAGCCAAACCCGGCTTGCATTAGCTGCCGAAATTCCTCGCTCTGGTCGTAATCCGTGAGAAACCCGGTATCGGTGCCATAAACCAGCCTTCCCCCAAGCTGGTGAAACCGGTCATCGAGCCCGCGAATATTCGCGATATTGTCGTCGCGCGAGAACAGCTTGAGTGTCGGGATGATCGTCATGTGTTGTGCAACCATGCGCCGCAGCATCGCCTCATCGATCCCACTCGTATCCTCCGGCGTATGCGCCAGAACATCCACACCCGCGTCGATGGCCACTTTCGTCCCCTCAAGGTTTGAGGAGTGAGAAAAGACCAGCTGCCCATGTCGATGTGCCTCATCGACCGCGGCACGCGCGATCGCCACCTGCATCGGGATGATGTGGCCGGGACTGACAATCGAACCGGTGAAGAGCTTCACGATGTCGCATCCGGCCACTCGGTTTTTATCGACAATGGTCACTGCGTCTACAGCCGTCTCAGGCTGTGCCATTTTTGCCTTCAACTCTGGCGGAAGCTCCGCTAAGTAGTAGGGCAACGCATGCGCGGGAAAGATAGGGAAGCCCGCGGTCAATATGCGCGGTCCCGGGATTTCGCCGCTGTCCACGCGCCGCCGCAGTGCAATCGTATTCTCTCTGTCCGAGCCCGTATCGACCACAGTTGTAAAGCCCGAGTGCGTGAGCATCTCGCTCATCTGGCGTGCCAGTTTATCTGCGGGCTGGCTTGCGGCTCCGTTCCACTTCGGCTCCATGAAATGGACATGCGCATTCCAGAAACCGGCGAGCACAACGCAGCCCTGGCAGGAAATCGTCTCCATCCCCTGGGGGATGCGCAGATGCTCCCCAACCCCCGCGATCACTCCATGGCGGATCACGATGGTCACGTCCCTCCGCGCCGGCGCGTCCGGCGCGGAGTAGACAGTGGCGCGCGTGATCGCCAGATCCTGTGCCCGACCAATACCAACCGGACCGGCCAGGAATAAAGCAAGGACAAGAGCTTCGATACACAAGACCCTGATCATCGACATTCCCGTTCATACGAAGTTTCCTGCACAGAAGTTTCGTGGATTTTTTGTGCATAGAGAGCATCGGGCCAAATCGGCACATTACAGGAGGGAGATAAGGGGACATTACCTATTCGAGGCCCCGAGCAGCTGTTTCGCTACTCACCGCTCTGAGGCTTCGTATCAGGGCAATCCGGTGACAGGCTGGACGACCACCAATGAGTTATGGCCACGTTAGTAATCGTCCTGTCTGCCACCTCTTTCACCTAGTGGCAATCGCAAACCACGACCGTCAGATCATCCATCTGTATCGAAGCCCAATCCCGCACCGTGGAGAGAATCAGATCCGCCATCTCTTCCGCCGCAATTCCCACGCTACCACTAAGCAGCCTGCTGAGCCGCTCCTGACCAAACTCTTCCTCCGCGCCATTCGGGGCCTCGATGACCCCATCCGTGTACAGCAGCAGACGGTCCCCTTTAAGCAGAGCCTGTTGCGTCGAGCTGTACTCCGCCGAGGACAATATCCCCAGCACCAAACCATTTTCTTCGATCGATCGAACCTGGCCATCGCGCAGCAGAAGCATCGGCGGATGTCCCGCAGCGGCATACGAAAGCTCGCCCTGTCCCGCGTCGAGGTAAACGTAGGCTGCGGTCACAAATTGACCCTGCGTGCTGCCAACCAGCGCCTCATTGACCCCCGCCAGCAATCGCTCCGGACTCGCTGCGTGCTGCCGCTGCGCGCTGGTTGCCATCTTGACCATTGAGGCGATCAGTGCCGCCGGTACTCCATGTCCCGAAACATCCGCCACCAGCAATCCAGCCCTGGGACCACCGGTCGAGAGAAACTCGTAGAAATCCCCGGCCACCGCAGTCATCGGCACGTAGCGCGCGGCCACCGTGAAGTGCTCCGACGCCGGGAACCCGGTCGGCAGAATTGAAAGCTGAATGCGCCTGGCCACCTCGAGTTCCTGGTGCAGAGCGGCCAGCTGCTGGTCGCGATCGAGCGCCCGCTTGGCTGCGACATAACCCAGACAGCACAGGAAAAGTCCAAAGCCATAGTGCTCCACCGTGGCGGCATGGCCCAGGAGGTTTCGCGTGTTGCTCCAAAGCACAAAGCCGACAAAGATGAGCAATCCCGCACGAAACACCACGACATCTCTGCCTGCGCCGCTGTGACGAAACGCCAGGATGACGAGGGAAAGCGCGCCGGCAATCACCAGGCCGCTATTCATGTTGTAGAGCAGCGACAACGGCGCCCCAATAAAAATCGCCGCGATCAGGGTCATCGCGAGCAGGCAGACCGCATAGGCGATCACCCGCCCTGCACGGCCCACCAATCCAGTTTCCTGGAAGAACAGGAACGCCGGAACTGCCACGAAAAAATTCAACGCCGCGTCGAAGCGCGCGTGCAAAAGGGACGGGGACTCCATGAGCCGGAGCACGCCCGATTGCAGCCACAACCGTTCGCCGTAGAGAATGGCAAACCAGGCAAAGAAAGAAAGTAGCCGATCGAACCTGCGCCGGATGAGCAGGAACCCAATCACCACCAGGCCCACCGTGACCGAGGCCGCGCCAATAAACAGCCGCGGCTCATCCCTGCGAAAGGCGTGAAGAACGTCCGTCGCGCTTATCTGCATGCCTGAGGATAATACTTCACCTCGCTATATCGCGCTCGCCGCGGGATAAGCGAACGGGAAGAAACCCGTTGACAGGAGTGCGCGCTTCAAACGGATCGCTGTAGGGAAGGCGGGACGGACAAAAGCGACCAAGGTGGGACAAACGAAAACCACCATCGCGTTTCGTCCGTCCCCTTGACCTTTCTTCGGGACTTCGTTAAGTCGGCGAATGTGCCTCCGATCCCTTTAAGCCAAGAGAGAAATCGGGACCACAATCGGGTCGGCTGGGATCAGAGTGGCTACCGAGACATGAGGCCAGGTAAGGGTATTGAAATTCAGGAAAACTGTCTGGCTGTACTGGATCTGAATGTACGGCACAATAATCTGCTTCGGCGCGGTGATGTCCTTGGGTGGCGTGAGCGTGAATGTAGGCCGAAGGGAGCTCCCTGGCCGCGGCGCAGCTTGAATTGTGATCGGCAGTCCGTTCGCCTGGCAAACCGGAATCACAATCGTCTCCAGAACTGTTTCGATCCAGAAAATCGCCTTCATCTTGAAGGCGTGGGCGTTCGGACTTTGAGGAGGCGTGTGATTGTCTCCGGTGAGAAACGCGATTTCTGCAGGCCCTCCCGCGAAGCCGGGAGCTGTTGGCACGGGCGGGGCGGGTGGATTCGTTGGGTTGGGCGGCGGCGTTGGCTGCGTACCGGCCGAGTCTGTCGTCACGATCAGCGTCACGAAGCTTTGAATATTCTGCGACGCGATCTCGTTTTGAAGGACCACGTTGGGATTGTCGAGCATCGCCTGCGTGATCGTGCCTGCGGCGATAAAAGAAGTCAGATCCTGCGGAATCCGGGCCGTACCCGGGGTCGTGGCAGTCTGGCTCGGAAAGGCGCGCGTACCGGGCGCCGAGGGCTGCTGCGCTCCGCCGATGGGGAACGGATTGATGTTGACCTGCAACGCAGGGTTAGTGAAATCGGGCTTGCCGGCGGTCCTGCCCAGGGAAGTACCCTGTGCATTGATCGTTACGCCATGCGGGATAGACGCCATGCGCGTGTAAATGGTCGCTGCTTCGGTGGGCACGGTCGTCGGTGGCACTGCGAGCCACATGCCGGGCTCGAAATGGATACCTGTTGCCGGTAACGAGGTAACGTCGGTGACCGATTGCACATACGGTACAGCATTGAGAAAGATGTCGCCCTGGTTGCCAGAGCCCCGATTGGGCACTACACCCAGTGGCGCGGCAAAGCTTAGCGTCTCGTTGGTCAGGTTTAGTTCAAGGATGTTATCGCTGTTAAGGACCTTAACGGGAAGCTTGGTCGGAGTCTTGGGGCTCTGCGGGCGGAAGATCGTATTGAATCCCGTGCCGGCAAAAACAAGACCCTGGGTTGGATTCACCGGATCCACAAACCCCACCAGGTCGCCCAGCGGTTCGGACACTACATTTGTCTGCTCATTTAAGGTGGTCTGCGTGGACAGTAGCGGGGCAAGGCCGGGATTCACCGCCAGCAATCTATGGGTCGCCACATCGACGGTGTTCGAAGTGGTTGGGTCAACTTCGTCGAAATGAAAACCTGGGTCGAGTGAGATATTGGAATTGCTCATGATGGACCTTTCTCTAAGTCGGATGGAACACGAAGTAATTCGTGGCACTCATACGCGCCAACAGGTGAGCCTTACTTGTCGTTGAACTCAGCCACTATAAGGGCGCGCGCTCCTGCTTACTGCTCAGAGGCAGCAGGCCCCTCCCTGAGGGGCTTACCGGTGGAGGTAACACTCCCATAAGAAGCGGTTACAAAATAGTGAGTTTTAATCGGAAAACGTTTCAGGAGATAAGCAGAACCAGAAAAGGCGGAAGAGACCGAAGCAAGGGGCGCATACCTGTTCCAGAATTCTTGTTGATACGTATCGTGCCCCAACACACGTTTTTTGAAATCCTCCACGTGTTGCGCCACCTCGAACCTGCCCTGGCCCAATCCCTCATCGACACCAACGACCAGCTTGCCGTGGCCGCCCATCGCTTTCCCAATGGCCTCGAGATTATGCACGCTGAATCCGAGGCTGAGGCTCAACGCAGAAAAGCCTCCGGCGAAACCTGTGGCGGCGGTTACATCATGAGCGGCGACCCACGTTACCGCGACTATCAGCACGCGCAGATCGAACTAGCCGCCGCGCTGGCCGGGCTGCCTGAGTCGTCCATCACCCAACGACGGAACCCCAATCTGCCCGGAACGTCACCCGGTCGCATCGCGCGCGTTCGGCTTGACGGACCCGCCATGCGTAGTCCGGACGGCAGCCTCATCCGCTGTCCCAAATGCCAGTTCGAGCCGCCGAACAACTGTCGCTGGAGCTGCAAATGTGGCCACGCGTGGAACACGTTCTGGACCTCTGGGCTCTGCCCAGCCTGCCGCTTCCAGTGGCAGGAAACCCAGTGTCCACGCTCCGTGGAAATGTCTCCCCACCAGGCCTGGTACGTATCCGTCTAAGGGAAGGACAAGACCCAGCCGCGAGCTGGGCCCGATCTGCAAACGCGGGTCACGCTTCGATCCATTCAGCCGAGCGAGACCCACGATTGCCAATGAGGAGTCAACTTACTCAACGCTCTGGAATCCGGTTTCCATGGTCACCCTGGTTCCGACGACGTTGCCCTGCACGTGACCGAGCAGATTGCCCGCCTCGTCCCACTGATCGATGGTGAATTTTCCCGAGGTGGCGTCCCCCTTTGGATCGAGGGTTAGCCATTGCTGAATGCGGGCCGGGCCGACGAGGTGAGCGCCTGTTGGATCGTAAGAGATACCAAAGTGGTTCAGTTGATAAGTTCGCGCGCCGGTCTTTATCCATACACCGAGACAAACGTCGCCGGTGAGGGGAGCACGCAGGCCGGAGACATTGATCTCAGTGCCATCACTGTGCCACGAAGCGTAGCCGGCATCCACCTCGGTGCCGTCCGTGATTCCGTCACTGCCTTCGGAGATCCAATGCTCTTTCCAGGTTCCGACAATGCTGGGTTTGCGCGGAGTGTCCGCATCGTCGTCGAGGGTGAGAGCCGCCAGTACAAGTCGCGGCGAGCCGATCTGGGGCTGCCAACTGGCGGCGTGCGCCACTGGAGTATAGAGGCCGCAGCCGGCATGGGCAGCGGGAGCAAACATGGTTGCGACGGCCAGCGCGCTCAACACTGGCGCAATCTTCCAATTCCCTGATTTCATTACTTCCTCCTCTGCCGGGTTTTCCGGCTCGCATGAACTAAACCTCAATGCGAGGCCGCGGACCATGCAGGAAGGTGAATTAAGGGGTGAAGAAAGCTGAAGGTGTAAGTCACTGAATCTGGGATGGATTTATCCGTCCAGGTTTTGACCGGTGCTATACTTCAGCGACTCTGTGGGGAGACCGTGCCCTTTGTCGTCTATCAATTCGGCGACTTCAGCCTCCACTGCGGCAGATTTGAGCTCTGCCGCAAAGGCCGTAGGCTCAAGCTTGAGCGGAAGCCTCTCGAACTCCTCGTCCTCCTGGTCACCAAACACGGACAAGTCGTAACCCGAAATGAAATCTCCCAGTGTCTTTGGGAGCGGGAAGTCTTCGTCGATATCGAACACGGAATTAACACCGCCATCCGTAAAATTCGCCAGGTGCTTGGTGACAGTTCCGACCTGCCGCAGTTCGTGCAAACAATCTCCGGCTCTGGCTACCGCTTCATTGCACCCGTTACGGCCGTTGCGATAGAAGCCGCCGAGCCAACGCAACCTCCTGAGGATCCGGTCCACCTGCTTCCCCCTCCGCCGGAGATTTCTGCTACGCCCGTCCTCTCATCGGCCGCCAAACCCAACCACAGACACTGGGTGGTTACTGCCCTGGTTGCCGCCGCCGCGCTCGTAGTCATTTCTATATTGACGCTCGGCCCGCACCCGCTGGCTGCCCGTTTCCGCGATCGAGATGCTCACGCGGCGATCACTTCGCTCGCCGTTCTCCCCCTCGCCAATCTCTCGCGGGATCCGAATCAGGAGTACTTCGCAGACGGCATGACCGACGAACTGACCACCATGCTCGCCAGGGATTCGACTCTCCGCGTCGTTTCCCGTACCTCTGCGATGCAATTCAAAGACGCGCACCGGTCCCTGCCGGAGATCGCCCGCGCCCTCAACGTGGACGCCGTCCTCGAAGGCTCAATCTCCCGCTCCCCTGACCAGGTCCACATGACCCTGCAACTTATTCGCGCTGACACGGATAGTCATCTATGGGCCGAAAGCTACGATCGCAATCCCAACGATGTGGCCGCGCTGCCCGACGATGCCGCCAGGGTCATCGCTGCTCGCTTGAACAGTGCAACGCCGCCCCACGCCAACGCACGTTACATCAAGCCGGAAGCGCACGATGCCTACTTGCGCGGCCACTACTCCTGGGTCGTCGGACGGAATGAAGACGCCGGCAGGTACTACCAGCGGGCCGTCGACCTTCAGCCCGATTATGCCCTCGGCTGGACCGGGCTTGCCGATTATTTCGCAATGGGGGCGCTCAACGGTGGAATTGATCCTCGCCAGGCGCTGCCGCAGGCGAGAACCGCGGCCAGGAAAGCGATCGAACTCGACGACAGTCTCCCTCGAGCCCACGCAACGTTCGGAGGCATGATCTTTTTCAACCACGGTGACGGCGCGGAGGCACTCCATGAGCTTACCCGCGCCGCAGAACTGGATTCTCAGGATGGTGAAGGGACCCACTTGCATGCGAGGATTCTCTGCGCATTGGGCCGCAATGACGAAGCCATCGCTATGCAAAAACAGTCCACAGCGATCAATCCCTTCGAGCATCCGGGCGCGATGGCGGAGATCTATATGTGCACCCGCCATTTTGATGCTGCGATCAGTGACGGCGAGATGCGCCTGAAAGACTTTCCTGTGGCTCCCGATATCCTCAAAGGACTGGCGGATGGCTATCACTGGAAAGGTAGGGACAAAGAGTCCGTGGAAGTGCTCGCCCGCCAGATGACAGCGAGAGGAGATCCTTCCCTGGCTGCCGCCGTTCGTCGTGCCTTCGAAACCGGCGGATACACGGCTGTGGTCCGTAGCCAGTTGGCTGCGCTTGAAAAGAGGGCGCGAGCCGTGAGAGTTTCTACCTTCGAGCTCGCCGACCTGCACGCGAGGCTCCGTGAGCACGATGAGACCCTCGCCCTGATCGAGCAAGGTGTGAACGAACGCGATCCACGACTGCTGCTACTGGCTCAATCGGACCCCGCGTTCGACTTTCTCCATGCCGACCCGCGCTATCGCTCCCTCATCCAGAAGATGGGCTTGCCACCGATGTATTGAGAAAACGCGGAGCGTACGGTCCTAGGCACGCTCACCTTTGCCAGGCGATAAGAACCCACCACGTTGCAGGCGTGAAAGCGTGAATCGTAGGATTGGAGCGCAGTCCCCATTTCGACCCAGACGATAGGAACGGGAGCCGAGTCGACCACCCATGATCGAAACTTGTGTTTCAGCGCGCCGGCAGGCCGGTGTGTGTCATATCCCCATTGTTATTTTGCTGGCGATCCTTACGCTCGCTGCATCGCAAACACATTCGGCGTTCGCCTCGTCTCCTCCCGCAACGCCTGCCGTGTCGGAAACTGCTGCTTGTTCGGCGCTTGTGCACAGTGACTTTTCCCAAACTCAGGATGCTCCGCTCCAGGTCATCAGCGCAAAGATGGTGGAGGCGTCAGGTACCGCTGGCTCGTTCTGCAAGGTGGACGCCTATGTTTATCCCCAGGTCGGGATCGAGATTCATCTTCCTCTGGCGAAAGACTGGAATGGAAAGCTCCTGACCACCGGCAACGGCGGCTGGGCGGGCTCAATCGACTCGGGGGCTTGCGACTCGCATCGGAAGCGCGGCTATGCATGCGTAACCACCGATACCGGGCATCGGGGTAGTGGCGGGATGTGGGCGGTGAATAACCTTCCGCCACAGGTCGACTTCGGTTACCGGGCCATCCATGTTTCTACGCTGGCGGCCAAAGCGGTCCTCAGCCGTTACTACAGCAAAGCCGCCCAGCGCGCTTACTTCATGGGCTGTTCCACGGGTGGCTATCAGGGGCTGGTCGCAGCCCAGCGCTTTCCCTGGGACTTCGACGGGATCATCGCAGGCGCACCCGACATGGACGAAGCCGATCTGACCATGCGAGAGATTTGGGCGCAGAGAGCAAACCTGGATGCAGCCCGAAAGCCGGTTCTCGACGCCCCCGCCAGAGAGCTTCTGCATCGCGCTGCCCTGGAAAAGTGCGACATGGATGATGGAGTGAAAGACGGCATCATCGCCAATCCGGTCGGCTGCTCTCCGGATCCTGCGAAGCTTCTCTGCAATGCCGGCCAATCGCAACAATGCCTGACCGCGGCACAGGTTGAGGCGGCAAAGCGCATCTACGCCGGGCCGCCGCATGCCGAGGAAAAAGCCGTTCGCGGCGCACTGGCAGGTTCCGAGCTGAATTGGGATTTCGGCACAGGCACGGGATATGCCGACAGCCTGTTTAATGAAATGATTTACGGAGCGAGTGCGGGCTGGACCTCCTCCACCTATGACTTTGATCGAGATTACAAGCGGCTCGGCCTGGCCGCTCTCTACACCGACACAAACCCCGACCTTCGCCACTTCAAAGCCGCGGGAGGCAAGTTGCTTGTATATCAGGGCGGGACAGACACAACAGAAATGCCTACGGCCATGGTCGACTACTACGAGACAGTCGAGAAAGTTATGGGTGGTGAGAAATCCACACAGGACTTCTTCCGGCTCTTTGTCATCCCAGGCATGAATCATTGCGGCGGTGGCGTCGGAGCCTATTCGATCGACTACTTGACCTATCTGGAAAACTGGGTAGAGCGCGATCAGGCGCCGGATGAGATGATCGGGGCGCGTGTCAGCGATGCCTATCTGCTCGCCTTGCCGCTGCCTGAGGGACTCTCCGCGGATGCATCGAGAGAGCGGCGCATTGCCGCGGCAACGCGCAAGCTGCAGTTTCCGCTTGATCCGAAGATTCCGCTCAGCTTCGCCCGCCCTATGTATCCATATCCGAAGTTCGCCAGGTACGTATCAGGCGATCCCAACCAGGCCGCCAGTTTTCACCCAGTGCAGCCGTAGCGAGCGGAATGCAGGTCAGACAGAAAGTGACCTTAATGCAACCGTATCTGATGGTGTCACTCCAGCGCGCTGTCCTTCACTATCAGTCCCGCCTGCGCGGCGAGCCGCTCCACGACTCTGGTTCGAGCCCAGGACGTTGACCGCAGCAGCCGTGGACAAGCGCGTTGAGGAACCAGAACGACGGGTCCGCCCACGGCGCCGTGAGCGCTTTGTACTCCTCCTCCCGCGCCTTGGTCAGCACGCCGTCAGCTTGCTCCCATGACCGGATGGCCTCCAGGGTCGCCTGCCACCACCGCGCCCACGGGCTACCCCCGCGCACGACGCCGGCAGTGGCCTCGTCGCGGATGTTGATGAGACCGCAGCGCTCGAATAGCACCGGGAGCTTGCGTCCAAACATGGGGTCATACCCGCGGGATATCCACCACTCGCCATCCTGGTGAGCAGCTTGGTAGCGGGCGGAGTGCGGATGATACGGCTCCACGGGAGCAATCGTGCCCCAGTCACCATCCTCATCGACGAGCCACCCTCCGGGTCGCAAACACTCCACCATGCGTTGGATCGCCAACTCCTGCTTGCCGGCGAGCCAGAACAACATCAAACGCGAACAAACCAGGTCGAACGAACCTAGGCCGAGCGCCTCCAGTGGATCGTCGAGGATGTTGTGCTGAAGCACCTCGAGGTTCGGAACATTGAGTCGCTTCAGGTAGGTGACATCGATATCGGTTGCCACTACTTGGCCGCTCGGTCCGACTCGCTCGGCGAGCCAGGCGGCCATGGATCCCCGTCCCGCGCCGATCTCAAGACATCGCCAGCCAGGCTGCACCAGCTGGCGTCGTCTGCGAGAGAGCGGGTCGAAGATATCTTCCAGGAGACTTAACCGATCGTCTTCGGCCTGTTGGCGTCCTCTCGCGTCAAGCCGGTAACCTTGCCCGAGATCCAGAGGCTCAGAGGGTCCGGATGTACCTTCGCGTTCTATCATTGCGCAACCATACTTAGTGAGTTTCCCAGCGTCAAGAAGTGGAGGCACTTCAGGCTGGGACACAATTTTGCATAATGATCTGGGAGAAGCAATCCATGGCGCTAGTTTCTTTTGCGGAAATGCAGGATGTGATTGCCTCGGCATTTATCAATGCCGGCATGATCGAGCAGGAAGCCCAGCAGTGCGCGCGGATCCACGCCGAATCGACACTCGATGGCGTGAACTCCCACGGTGTAAACCGCGTAGCCCGCTTCGTGGATTACGTGAGCAAGGGTTGGGTCGATCTTGCGGCCAAACCGAAACTGGTGAAGCAGCTGAGCGCCATCGAGATCTACGACGGAGGCCGAGGCCCGGGCGTACTCAACGCGATCTTCTCCACCGATCGTGCCATGCACATCGCTGCGCAACAGGGGGTTGGGATCGTCGCTCTCCGCAATACAACCCACTGGATGCGCGGCGGCGCCTATGGCTGGCGTGCAGCGGATCAAGGCTATGTGGCGATCAGTTGGACCAACACCGAATCTGTGATGCCGGCCTGGGGCGGTCGCGATGCGCGCGTCGGCAACAATCCCTTCGTCATCGCTGTCCCCAGAAAGAACGGCCACATCGTGCTCGATATGGCCATGTCGCAGTACTCCTACGGCAAGCTGCAGACCACCCGGCTGAAAGGCCGCAAATTGCCGTTCCCCGGTGGCTTCGATAACGACGGCAACCTGACCGATGAGCCGGGGCCGATCGAAGCTTCCATGCGCATCCTGCCCATGGGCTATTGGAAGGGATCGGGCTTCGCGATCATGCTCGACGTGCTGGCAGCGGTGCTGTCTGAGGGGGCCCCGACCAATGAGATCGATAAGATCCAGCAGGGAAGCTGCACCGGCTGTTCTCAGATCTTCATCCTGATCGACCCGGCAAAGCTTAGCGGTGAAACCTTCACCGAGCAGATCGCGAACAGCGTAGTCGACTATGTGCACAGTTCGACTCCGGCCGAGGACAGCACTGGAACTCTCTATCCTGGCGAAAACGCGCTAAGCACCAGACACCAGCAGATGAAAGCAGGAATCCTTGTCGACGACGGCGTATGGAACGAAGTGCTGACGCTGGCTGCGAAGAAGAGTTCGGCAACTGCTCCTTAACGAACCGTGAAGCCGAGGACTCTGCACTGGTGCTCCCTCTGGACGGGTGCCCCATGTCCCCGATCTGTGGAGCAGCAAACCTCTGTCGACCTGGCCCCGAAGTGCTACCCTTGTCGCGGAGCAAGAACCAACATGCACGCCTCTACCCGTTCTCACCTTTTTGTTGTTGCCCTCCTGACCAACCTGTTTCTCTCGCTGCATGCTTTTTCACAAGGCGTAGAAGCGCCCCGGATCGAGCAGAAAGAGGGCCGGTACGCTCTGCTGGTGGAGGGTCGTCCGTTCTTGATTCTCGGCGGCCAGATTCACAACTCGAGCGCCTGGCCCAGCGAATTACCGCAGGTATGGGAGTCGATGGAAACTCTCCATGCCAACACCCTGGAGGCGCCCATCTACTGGGAGCAGTTCGAGCGCCAGCCCGGCGCGTTCGACTACACGAACGTGGATCAGATCTTGTCCGGTGCCCGCGCTCACCATCTGCATGTGGTTCTGGCGTGGTTTGGCACCTGGAAAAATGGCAACATGCATTACGCGCCGTCGTGGGTGAAAGGCGATCCCGCCCGCTTTCCCCGTGTTATCCGTCCCGATGGCCAACCGATCGATGTACTCTCGCCCCTTTCGCAAGCGACGTTGCAGGCCGATAAGGCCGCCTTTGTTGCGCTCTTGCGCCATCTTAAAGAAATCGATGGCGAGCAACACACGGTGCTGATGGTGCAGGTGGAAAACGAAACCGGCAACATCGGCAGCGTGCGCGACAACTCGCCCCAGGCCAACAACCTGTTTAATGGCCCCGTGCCCGCCGGCTTACTCGCCATCACTCACAAACAACCCGGGACCTGGAGCCAAGTGTTCGGCGCGGAAGCGGATGAGACGTTCCAGATGTACTACCAGGCGAAGTACGTCAACGAGATTGCAGCGGCGGGAAAAGCCGAATTTAAAATCCCCATGTACGTCAACGTCTGGATTGACTACCCCGCCAACCAACTGCCGCAGCGGCAAATGGATTTACCGGGCATCGGCTATCCGAGCGGCGGCCCGGTGCAGAAGTTCGTCGGCGTCTGGCGAGCACTGGCCCCGGCGATCGACCTGATTGGACCGGATATGTATTCCGATGACTCCGCGTTCTATCTGGAAACACTGCGCGCCTATTACCGGCCGGATAATCCCGTGTTCATCCCGGAAACAGGCAGGGATGACAGCTTCGCCAAATTCTTCTTCTATGCGCTAGGCGACGGCGCCATCGGCTTTTCTCCTTTCGGGATCGATCGCAGCGGCTGGAATATCCTTGGCGACCAGCCCTTCAAAGTGCACGCCAACAACTTCGCGCTCATCGGGCCCATGAGCCGCGAGATCGCGCAACTGGAATTCGATGGCAAAGTGCAAACCGCGGTCGAAGAGCCAGGCATCACCACCAGGGAGATTGATTTCGGTGACTGGCAGGCAACTGTAGCCTTCGGCTTTCCCCAGCCCGACGGGCGCAGGGCCCCGGGCACCAAAGACGCCCATGCCTCCGCGCTCGTAGCCCGCCTTGGCCCCAACGAGTTCCTCGTGACCGGCGTCGACGCAAGCGTCAATTTTCATCTGCCGGGCAAGCTTCCCTGGATCCGCAGTGAGCTGGTGACCGCGGAGCAGGGCGTCTATGAAAACGGGACGTGGAAACCTCTTCGCCTATGGAATGGCGACGAAACCGATCGCGGCCTATGTTTCCACCAGCAACCGGAAGTGTTACATGTTCGCCTGGAGAAGTTTTGATACCGAGGTCTGATGAGGGACCGCACGGAAAGGGAGTTGAAGTGAAACGAAGACAGTTTCTCAAGGGTTCGGCGGCAGGTACTGTGTTTGCTTTTTCCAGTGCGCGTATCTGGGCAAGAGAAGCCGACGCCCGCATTGAGGTCCTTCTGGACGAACCGCTGGGCGAGATCTCGCCCAATATCTACGGCCAATTCACAGAACATATCGGCGGCGTGATCTATGACGGGGTGTGGGTTGGAGAGAAATCAAAAATCCCCAACCAATACGGCATCCGTTCTCAACTGGTGGACAGGATGAAGCAGATTCATGTTCCCGTCATTCGTTGGCCGGGAGGCTGCTTCGCGGATAGCTACGACTGGAAAGATGGGATCGGTGAAGCTGCAAAGCGGCCGCGCCGTACCAACTTCTGGGAGGTTGATCACGATGCGATCAGGCTCCACGACAAAGGACCGCAGCTCTTCGAAACCAATGAATTCGGCACCAACGAGTTCATGCGGTTTTGCAAGCTGACCGGAGCACAACCGTATCTCGCAGCCAACCTGCGCAGTCTTCCCGCGCTTGATTTTGATCATTGGGTGGAGTACTGCAACTCTCCTGCCGGGAGCACAACCCTCGCCGATATGCGTGCGGCCGCCGGTTTTCCAGAACCGTTTAACGTGCGGTACTGGGGCGTGGGCAACGAGAGTTGGGGCTGCGGCGGCAACTTTACCCCGGAAGAATATGCTTCCGAGTTTCGCCGCTATTCCGACTGGATACCTCGATACGGCGTGGACCTGCAACTGATCGGGTCCGGTCCGAACGACAACGATATCGATTGGACCCATCGCTTTTTCCAACGCATCTACGCCGACCCGGCTTACAACAACCCTGCCTTTACGGGTTGGTCGGTGCATCACTACGCGTGGAACTTGAGCCGAGGCAAGACCAGGGACTGGGCGGCCGCGAAAGGCGACGCGCTGCAGTTTGATGCCGCAGACTGGTATGAGCTATTGCGCGAGTCAGATCGCATAGAGCAGATCATTCACGATCAGTGGGCGGTCATGGGGCAGTATGATACGCAGCACCGCGTCAAGCTGGTGGTGGATGAGTATGGTCCGTGGTATCGCGAAGGAACCGAACTCGACCCCACCCACCTCTTCGGCCAGCAGATCACGGTGCGCGATGCACTGGCCACGGCGCTGACCCTGGACACCTTCAACCGCAATCCCGAGAAAGTGAGCATGGCCGCCTGCGCCCAGCTCATCAACAACATCAACGCGTTATTTATGGCGCATGAGGATCGCTTCTTTGCCACACCGAACTTTCATGTCTTCGCGATGTACGCCGCGCACCAGGGAGGGCAAGCTGTGCGCGCCGAGTTCTCGGCTCCGGATGTGCAGTACACGCGCGATGACCGGCCGGCGCGTTTCTGGGGTCTCAACGGCTCAGCGTCGCGAAAAAATCAGGTGGTGACACTTACGATCGTCAATCCAGATTTGTCGAAGACGATCGAGACCCAGATCGCTCTGCGAGGCGCCCCCGTAGCCAGCGCATCCGGGACCGTCTTGGCTGCCAGTGATATGCACGCGCACAACACCTTCGACCAGCCGAATGTCGTGATGCCCGCAACGCTCGCGATCATGGTGGCCGGAGACCTCCTGAACGTGAGACTTCCCGCTGCCTCCGTCACTAAGCTGGATATTGTTCTCGGATGAACGCACCCTGGACGAGTAAGCCAGCCCGAAGTCCCGCCGTTGTTATACATGGGGAGCAGACTTCCAAACCCGGGTCCCTCCAGTGACCTTCCGATCCCGTATCAGCCCAATCTTCTTGAGAAACGCAGGCTGTTAGCGCAAAATAACGGCATGGACCAGCGTATTGTTATCGAAAAGCTGCGCCACCACGAGCTGGAGCTTAAGGCTGCCGGAATTCTTCACATTCGTGTGTTCGGATCCGTGGCAAGAAATGAAGCGAGTGCGGTTTCTGATGTGGATCTCCTGGCTGATTTTGACAAATCAAAGCGAATGACACTGGTTAAAGTGGGAAGCCTGCAAAGCCGCCTAAGCGCTATGCTTGGCGTTCGTGTCGATTTGTCTTCTACCGAGTGGATGCGCGAACCAGTCAAGACAACGGCGCTCCGTGAGGCCGTGATTGCGTTTTAGAGATAACCCCAGGCACCTGCGCGACATCCTAGAAGCCATCGATCTTATCGAGCTGTTTCTTCGTGACATGACGTTTGAGTCCTATCAGACCGATCTGAAAACCAAATCCGCAGTTGAACGACAAATGCAGATTATGACTGAGGCAGCGATTCGTCTTGGAGAGGATGCCGAACAGGTCGCGCCGGGACCGGATTGGGAAGGCTTCCGCGGGATGGGGAACCTGCTGCGACACGCTTATCACCGGATTGACGACCAAATTATCTGGAATACCGTCAAGGATGAGCTTCCGCACATGCGAGAGGTTGTTGTGAAAGCGCTGAGGGCTGACAGTCCAAACAGCTAGAAGCACGGAAAGAGTGGAGGGTACGTGAATCCGTGTTCTAAGGCCGCATAGGAGATGAAGGACCGATCACTTCACAAGGTTGCGCCGGAAGCAGTGCGGGGCGTGATCGTTCACGATTCCAGCGGCCTGCATCCACGCGTAGACAATCACCGGGCCCACGAATTTGAAGCCCAGCTTTTTGAGTTCCGCCGAGATCTCTTCTGATAGGTCAGTCTTCGCAGGCACGAGTCCGGTCTTGTTCTTGATTGGCTTGTCCCCGGCCAACTTCCAAACGAAAGTAGCGAAGTCCTCGCCCTTGCGCTTCATCTCCTCGTAGATCCTAGCGCCTGCGATGGTCGCTTCGATCTTGGCGCGAGAACGAATAATCCCGGGGTTATCGAGGAGCCGCAAGATGTCGGGCTCGGCATATCTTGCGACCTTCTTCGGATCGAAATGGTGAAAGGCCTTACGGAAGGCGTCTCGCTTGCGCAGAACGGTGATCCAGGCGAGGCCTGCCTGGAAACCCTCGAGCATGAGCAATTCCCAGAGCGCACGGCTGTCGCGTTGTGGAACTCCCCATTCTTCATCATGGTACTCGCGCAGAAGCGGGTCGCTCTCTGCCCAGGCGCAGCGGTGCAGTTTTGGTGGTGTTTTTGTCACCCGGATTGGATGCCGGGACGGTCGAATAGTTTCAGATCTGGTCGCGGCTCGAACTGCAGGCATCCAGCACGTCATCCAGTTGTTGCAGGTCAATCGGCTTCGATATGTAACCGTCCATCCCGGCAGCGATACACCGTTCACGATCCCCTTTCATGACCAATGCGGTCATGGCAACAATGGATTGATGACGGCCAGTAGTCTTCTCATGCTCGCGGATGGCCGTGGTGGTTTCGAAACCATCCATTCCGGGCATATGCACGTCCATGAGCACCAGGTCGAACGAATGTTGAGCTAACGCTGCAAGAGCTTCATGACCGTTCCCGGCCTGGACCACGTGGTGACCACGTTTTTCGAGCAGCCGGGTAGCGACTTTCTGATTGACGCGATTGTCATCGGCTACGAGGATATCCAGGGCCTTGCCGCCATCGCCCTGGTTTCGCGAGGCGTACTTTGCTAAAGCGGGCGGGTTGTGAAGCACGGTCGTGGGCGAGGCTGCCGTGCGTAAGCGGACCGTGAAGTGAAAGCGGGAGCCTGTGCCGGGTTCGCTCTCCACCCATATACTTCCCCCCATCATCTCCACCAGTCGCCGGGAAATGGTCAAACCGAGTCCTGTTCCACCAAATTGCCGGGTCGTGGAGGTGTCCGCCTGGGTGAAGGAATCGAAGATCACACCCAACTTTTCCGGGGCAATGCCCACACCAGTATCGGAAACGATGAAGTGAAGGGTCACGGCCACCTCTTCGAAAGCATCGACGGCGACCTTTAGCTCGACTGCGCCCTGCGCCGTGAACTTCAGGGAATTTCCAAGTAGATTCAGAAGGATCTGACGTAGACGCCCGGGATCGCCTCTCACCATCCCGGGCACTTCCACGGCCAAATCACAGCGTAATTTGAGCCCCTTTTCGTCGGCTCTCGGAGCCATCGTCTTCAGGGCGCCTGCGATGCAATGATTGAGGTCGAAGTCAGTCTCTTCCAGATCGACCTTGCCCGCCTCGATCTTGGAGAAATCAAGGATGTCGTTGATCACGTTGAGTAAAGCGTCGGCCGAGAGCTTGACGGTCTCCATGTATTCTCTTTGCTCCGCGGTCAATTCGGTTTGCATGGCAAGGTCGGTCATCCCGATAATGCCGTTCAGAGGGGTGCGGATCTCATGGCTCATGTTGGCCAGGAACTCACTTTTCGCCCGGTTAGCGCCTTCTGCAACCCTTGCTTTCTCCCGGGCCGCATTCATCTCCTCGATCATGAGAGAGTGTTGTTGGCTAAGCTTGAGCTCCATTGCGTGAAAAGAGAAGCGCCGGTCGACCGCGGTGGTTACAAATACCAAAAACAAGATCGACAGCGTACCTAGTCCGATGGCGGCCAGGGCGAAGCCCGAGATATCGACGGCGTGGGCCAGGCCGGCATTCTGCAGCGGCGCGGAAACAAAGGTGGCCGCGGCCATGCCCACATAGTGCACCACCGGAATCGCCAGGCCCATGAGGAGAGCGTTGCGCGACTTCCGCCAACCCCAGTGAGAACCCTCATCACGGACGGCGAACGTCAGATGAATGGCTAGAAACGAGATGACAATGCCGAGGAGTATGGACAACGCCACCAGGCCACGGGAATAGACGCACATGGCGGGGAGGCGCATGGCATGCATCCCGATGTAATGCATCGAAGCGATGCCGCCGCCCATGAGGACGCTGCCGGCCAGAGCGGATGGTCTGCTAAGGCTGTTCCGGCTGACCACGAACAGCGCGACCGCAGAAGCCAGGATGGCCGCTATCATCGACAGCACAACCGTCGGCCAGTCATAGCGCACCGGTACCGGCAGACGAAAGGCCTCCATCCCCATGTAGTGCATGGACCAGATGCCGGCACCCAGGGCGAAGGCGCCACCAAAAAGCCATGCGAGCCGGGACCTCCCGCGGGCAACGGTCATCCGTCCCGAGAGGTCCACGGCCGCGTATGCTGCGAGTATCGCCGTCGCGATCGACAGCGCGACCAATCGATAGTCGTAATAGCCAGTCAACGGCTGGCCGGCGATTTCAGTCGTCATGAGACCTTGATCCTGGAGCCCCGCTGTCTTCTCATTTCGGCGGTTCTTAGCCCGGAGATAGCACTTGTGCGGCATTTTGATACACACGGCCGCGTACGCGGGCGCGAGCTCGACCAAAGATTGGACCACCACCGGAACCGCTCCGAGTTTCGGTACACTCGGAAAGACGCGCCGATGAATTCCCGGTGCTCATTTTCTTCTGATGAAAGGCATTCATGAATCGCCGTCTCTTGCCTTCCTTACCCATTATCCTTGTCCTGCTCGGTTGCGCGGTGTCGTCGGGCGCTGCTTCACGCCATGATTACGAGGTCGCTGGTAGCCCGCTTACGGCATCCCCGGTCGATACACAGATCGCGGGAGCGGTACGCGAGGTTTCGGTAGAGAAGATCAAGACCAACATCGAGACGCTGGTTGGGTTCAAGAATCGCAACACGACTTCCAGTACAGAGAGCGATCTTCCTGCGGGAACCGGAGTGCTGGCCGCAGCCGACTGGCTGAAATTGCAGCTCGGAAGTTACAGCCAGGCGTGCGGCGGCTGCCTGGAGGTCAAAGAAGATTCCTTCGTGGAGCAACCGCTCGCCGGGGTTGCCGCCTACCGGTCACGCATCGCCAAACCAACGCTCATTCGCAATGTGTATGCGATTCTTCACGGAACGGATCCGGTTGCCGCCAAGCGGATGTACCTGGTGACCGGCCACTATGACACGCGAGAGACCGATGTGATGAATGTCCACGATCCCGCGCCGGGCGCGAATGACGACGCAAGCGGTACGGCAGTGAGCCTGGAGGCGGCGCGGGTATTGAGCCGGCTCAAGTTTCCGGCAACGCTGGTGTTTGTTTGCGTCGCAGGGGAAGAGCAAGGATTGAATGGGAGCCGTCACCTGGCAAAGCTGGCGAAGGAGCAAGGCTGGCAGCTGCAAGGTGTGTTGAACAACGACATTGTCGGAGGTGACAGCACGCCTGGGGATTCCTTGCAGGATAAATCGGTGGTGCGGGTTTTCTCCGAGGGAATCCTTCCCTCCGCTCCGCACGAACTGATCCAGCAGTGGCTCGCACTGGGTATGGATAACGACACTCCTTCGCGTCAATTGGCTCGAGAGGTTCTCGGAGTTGACCGGACCTATTTTGCGCCGGGCCGGCTGGATGGCCGGGTAGCGAAAGCGGGCATGGCGAAGGATTTTCCGCGGTGATGGAACTTCGACTCGACCGGTTTCTCCGTGGAGGAGATCACAGTTCCTTTAGCGCTGAAGGGTTTCCCGCAATCCGCTTCACCGAATGGCGGGAGAACTTCAACCATCAGCACCAGCACGTGCGCGTGGAGAATGGCGTGGAATACGGCGACCTGCTGAAGTTCGCTGACTTTGGATATATCGCGCAGGTGGCTCGGCTGAACATTGCCACCCTGGCCACGCTGGCGTCTTCGCCGGGTGTACCTGAGAACGTGCGGGTGGTGACGACCAACCTGGATAACAACACAACCCTCAAGTGGGATCCGCCCTCAACAGCAAGTGGTGTAGTCCGTTATCAGATTGTTTGGCGAGAGACGACCGCCAATGACTGGCAGTTTGCTACCGATCCGCGGAAGTATGGAGCGACCAGCGAACAGAACATGGCTACGCTTCCAATTTCAAAGGACAATGTTTTTTTTGGAGTGCGCGCTTGCGATGAGTTCGGCCACTGTAGTCAAGCGGTCGCGCCTTTGCCCGAGCGGAGGTAATAGTACAAGGGGTTGCGGCTTCTGGGCATGGCTGTTCCCGAGTATCCTGTAAGGGCCTTGCGCCTGGTCGCCAACCGGCTTCATTAGCAATCAATACAGCTACAGTTTGATGGGGTTTCAGACCGTACATGAGCTCGGAGATTTTGAGGCCTTTAAGGCCCGTACCGAAGAAAGTCCCGAAGGGACGGCTGAAAATTACGCCGCTACTTGACCCTGGACAATTTTCAGTCGTCCCTCCGGGACTTGTTTTGTCTCGAACGTTCTCCCCAGGACTGTGTCCTGGGCTAAGGACAGCCGTCCCTAACGGGACTTGTGTCGTCGTCTGGTTCTCACGCACACTGTTTAGCGGGAAGGGTCTAATGTCCCTGAATCGGGGCGGATCTTTCGCTCGCCGACAGCCTGGCTTGGTATATACGCAGGTTCGCGCATGCAGCTTCCAGCAAAGGACTGCTTACGGAAAATTCTCGGCCTCGTTCCATGAGGTCACCCAGGATCTGATCTACCTCGACAGGGGCGTTCTTGCTCATGTCGCGATACATGGATGAGGTTAAGGTCGAGCGGGGAGTGGTGAGCATCTTCTCCGTCCGCGCCAGGAAGTTAGCGCCGGGAGGGTAGCCACACGCAGAGGAGATTGCGCTGCATTCGCCGAGGATTGCCCGCGCTAGCTCCGCACCACCGGGTACCGCTTCGATCTCTCCGATGTTGCCGCGCATGAGGCAGGTCGCCGCACCCAGGCTGGCGAGCAGAACCCACTTCTCCCACATGTCCTTAAGGATATGTGCGGAGGTTCTGGCCTCAAAGTTCGCTTCCTGCATGGCTTCGTCAAGATCACGCACCCGGGGAGAATGGTCCCCGTTGCGCTCTCCATAGACCAGCCGGTGTATGTCTGTCAGCTGCGCAATACGGCCCTCGGTATCGACCTCTGCGGCAATCAAGCAAACACCCCCAATCACGCGCTCTTCTCCAAATCGTGCGGCCAGAAGATCGAGGTGACGCATCCCGTTCAAGAGGGGGAGGATGGTAGTGGTTGGTCCCACTGCCGCGGCGAAGTCGTTCATGGCTCCCGCCAATGAGTATGCTTTGACACAGAGAATGATCAGTTCGTAAGAGCCTGCGATCTTATCGGCCAGGATGAGCTTAGGTTGTAGAGTCGCATTTCCGTGAGGACTCACGATGCGCAGGCCGTGTTTGCGGATCGCCTCCGCCTGGCGACTGTGGACAAGGAAGGTCACATCCCTTCCAGCTTGTGCCAGGCGGCCGCCGAAGTATCCGCCGACGGCGCCTGCGCCGATAACCAGGATTCGCATCGACGTATTATGTGCGATTCATCCTTCCGGCCGCAATTTATGTGATTCCGGGAACCTGACCGGCTCTGCGATACTGAGGAGATGGGTAGTCTCTTCAAGGTCTGCGCCCTCACATTGTGTGTGCTTTTGGTGTGCCAGCCTGCCGGGGCGTATTCGCTGCTGACCCACGAGCAGTTGATCGACTTGACGTGGCAGAGTTCCATTGTGCCATTGCTGCGCGGCCGCTACCCCAAAATCACCGATGCGCAGCTGGCGGAAGCTCGATCGTACGCGTATGCGGGTTGTGTCATTCAAGACGTGGGGTATTATCCTTTCGGCGAACCTCTCTTATCCGATCTGACGCATTACGTGCGAACCGGCGACTTCATCGTTCACCTTTTTCGCGACGCCAAGGATGCGAACCAGCTTGCTTTTGCTGTTGGGGCGCTGTCCCATTACGTGGGCGATAATGTCGGCCACGCGCGGGCTACCAACCGGGCAGTCGCTGAGGATTTCCCCAAGCTTGCCGCGAAGTATGGCCCCGTGGTTACGTTTGGTGAAGACTCGTCGGCGCACGTGAGGACGGAGTTTGGCTTCGATATCAACGAGATTGCGCACCACCGGCTGGCGCCGGTTCACTATCTTCGCCATGTTGGATTAAACATACCGACGGATCAACTGGCCGCTGCTTTTTACGAAACGTACGGTCTGCGAGCGCGAGCCCGGCGGGTGAACGTCCGAGGCTATCGTTTCGCGGTGCGAAGCTTCATTCCACGCATCGCATACGCGGTAACTCTTCTTCATCGCAGCCGCATGCCTGCCGATCCGGCGACCCCGGCCCTGCAGAAGCTCTCCACTGAGGTGGCGCAGGTCGCGGTCGAGAACAACTGGGACACGTACCGCAAGAAGGCGGGCATTGGGACTTACGCTCTCGCTGGAGTTATCTTTATCCTGCCGAAGATAGGTCCACTGAAATTCGTGGCGATCAAAGTCCCTAACCAGGATACGGAAGAGGAATACGCCGGCAGCATTGATCAGTCTACGGATCTTCTTGGCTCCACGCTCGTTCGTTTTCGTACGCCGCACCAGACGCTTCCGAATCGCGATCTGGATACCGGGGCGCCGGTTCGTCCCGGAGGCTATCGTCTGGCGGATGAGACGTATGCCAAACTGCTCCATTTGCTGGTTGCCGACCCGCACCACACGATTCCGCCCGGTCTCAAGACCGATATCCAGAAGTATTACGCCGATCCGAAAGCGCCGATTTCCACCAAGAAGAAGGCCAAAGATTGGGCTCGGGTGCAGGCGGACCTTCAGGTACTCCAGACCATGCCGGTGAGTAATCAACCGCTTGCCGCGGAGACGGATTAGACGTCTGCTGGGCGATCCGTCTACATGTCCAGGAAACCACGCTTCAACGCGATCATGACGGCGTGCGTACGATCGCTGGCGTCGAGCTTGGAGAGGATGCTCTTGAGATGGCCTTTGACGGTGTGCTCGGAGATGCCCAAATGTTCGGCAATGATCTTGTTTGAGCTCCCGCTGGCAACACCGCGAAGGGTTTCCAACTCCCGGCTGGTGAGTACATCGTCAGCAACATGCTGGGCCATTTCGACGGCGATTTCCTGAGGGATACGGCGGTGGCCGGCGTGCACCAGCCGTATAGTGTCCACCAACTCGGTACGCAACATACTTTTGAGAAGATAGCCGGAAGCTCCCGCCTTGAAAGCCCGCAAGGCCTGCACGTCTCCTCCGTACGTGGTCAGGACGATGATGCGAGCCGTGGGCCACTCTTTACGAATCGCGGCGATTGCATCGATGCCGTTGGCCTTGGGCATGCGCAAGTCCATGAGCGTTATATCGGGATGGTGGGCTCGGAAACAGGTGAGCGCTTCCTCGCCATCGGTCGCCTCGGCGACTACGGTCATGTCGGGCTGGGCATTGATCGCGCCGGAGATTCCCCCTCTCAGGAGAGGATGATCATCAACGGTAAGCACGCGGATCATGCGCTGGTTGCTCATGCGAATCCCTCGCGGGAATTCTACTCCCTGCGCGCGCACTGCACCCCCCTCGAAAGGATCGCTAAATTTCCCCACGAGCAGCGGTGCGAATCATTTTCGGGATGAGATGAAATTGGCTACTTCCCGGTTAGCGAAACCATCGGGCCACGCGAACCCTTCACTGGAGGGGGTCGGCTTTCTGACCCAGGCAACCGGCTTGGCGGCCGTCACCTGATACGACTGGTATTGGATGGTCAGGGTCGCCACCCCGCCCAGCCGGACATTGGTGACTGTCTTATTCTCTTTGGGCAGATAGAAGCCGTTGTCCAACTTCTGATAGGTATGTTCGATCACAGACTTGGTGGTCCAGAACGAAGGATTGCGGGCGGGCTGAGCCTCGATGCGGGTGACCGCGAAGTCGTGTGCATCTATCCAGATCTTGCCTCGATACAGAAACTTGCTTTCTTCTTTGGGTTCAACATTGAGCACGTAGTTTGTGCCTTCGATGCCCGCCAGGGTGAAGGTGTAGTTGTCCGGACCAAGCTCGGTATGCTTCCGGTTGCTGGCGTCTCCAGCCTGCTCTTCACTTTCCAATAGGCGGTGGAAGACACGATTTTGGATGAGCTTCGACCCGGTAGCGTTCACCACGGTGAAGTGTTTAGAAGCCGGAGCGTCGAAATTCACGTCGACGTCCATCGTCGCTTCCGTGGAGGCGGGAAAACCGTGATATTCGAGGCGATAGGAACGCTTTCCCACATAGTGCTGCAGGGCCGCGGCGCGCTCCTGGTTCTTTTCCACCAGGTGCTGCACCACCTGCTCTGCGGTCAGCGCAGGTACTCCCGTGTTCGCCTGAGTCCATGCTGCATGCGGGCATACCCATACGGCCAGCGCGATGACCGGCAAACAAAAGTAAGGGAGTATCCCATCCCGCGATTGATAGTTCTGGATCGTCTTACTCTGCCGGCCGGTTAGACGCATTGGATCCTCCCCTGCTTTTTACCTTTGATGTAGGACCGAAGACACAGGTCCCGCCGTGGTTTTCTTTTGAAGGAAAACCAGTTCTTGCGGCCATATCGGGGGCAGAGTATTGTTCGACCGCATTTAGTCTGCCCTTCTAGGATGCAAAGTGACTGCTGATTTCTCTTCTCTCCCGGTTACGGATGGCACCATCTGCATGTAACGGAGAGATGGGATTCTCGAGCCAGGACTCTGGATGCCGAAGCGGGCTACGGCGCGGTAGAAGGTCTGGGCCATCGCCGAAGAAGCAGCAATCACAGCATCGGCGTAGTTGGTCGCGGGCGTAGACCAGGCGAAGGGGGGAAACGAGGCGAGCATACCCTGGGCCCGAAATTCGGCGTGGATGGCGTCATAAAGGGAAAGGTACGCCAGAACGGCGCTGTCCCACCGATGCGCAAGCGCAGTCGCCGGACCCTCCTTGACCTTGGCGAGCCGCGCCGGATGATCCTGCAAAGCCTGGCGGCCGGCATAAAAGGTCTGCGCTGGATGCAGGACTAAATCGGACAGGGCGTTGACTACTTCCGAAGGCGATTGCAGCTGGGACCGGTCGCGCATCTGCCCGGAGTATCGACCGTTTCAGGCCCTCTCCTGCGTGAAAAGTTGCCCAATTTGTGGTGGAGGGGGCTGGAGATGGCAACAGGGGCTAGCGCAAAACCGCGTGGGGTGGGAACCACAACGATCGCCACCCCACATGCTTGCCATTACGATTACCCGTTCCTCAATCCTGGTCAACCACAGCAACACCCTGAGGGCGTGTGCCTGACGGGAGATTGAAGACAATGCCGGAGCCTATCTCTTGCAGGGTGCCGTCATCCTTGATGGAAACGCTGTGCAACACGTTTCCCTGGCCCTCGGGAATTGAGGTAGCGGCGCGCTGCGAAAGCACGTACAACGATTTTCCGTCATTTGACAACGAGAGTTGGAATGCATTCCCCACCCCGGAAAGGGTGAGGGTTTGTATTTCGATCGGATATTCAGCGTCTGTCGAGTCGTACACGCTCACCTGGTTGGTAGTGGTGTCAGTGGTATAGAGCCGCGTGCCGCTTTGATTCGAGCGAATCCAGCAAATACCCTGACCGGCATTGGGCACTGTGCGCAGGAACTTCAGGGCGCCCTGCTCGTTATAGCGGTAGACAGCCACCTTGTTCGCGGTTACGTATCCCACATAGAGGACAGGCTCTTTGGGATTGCTCCACAGGCCAAGTGGAAAGCGTGGGGTGCCAGTAGTGAATTCCGCAGCAGGCATCGCTAGCGGAGACAGCGGATGCAGTTCTCCATCCCCATCAAGGCGAAAGTGCTGAAGGAGGCCGCCCAGAAAATCAGCGCCAAACAACAGGTTGGTGCCCGCCGGGATGAGGGCCTGCGATGGTGAAGTTCCGGCAGCAACGCTTACGGTATTTTGCAGGGTGTGTGAGGAGTCGTTCGTAGTTGTGCCAAAGGGAATGAGGGCGCCGTTCGATCCAACTCGCAGGGTGGTGTAGTTGGGAAGGATGGTGGAAGGGCGGGCGAAGTCGCCGCTCTGGTTGGCGACGATCAATACGTTTCGATTGAGGGCCAGGCTGACTGGGTCATTGCCGCCGGAGGGAAAGGGCGACCCCGGGATCGTGACCAGGGTGCCATCGTCCTTGATGGAGAATACCGCGATGCTGTCGCTGCCCGCGTTCACTGCAAACAGCAGCGTTTGCTCTGGATTCACGATCACCTCGGAATCCGAATCAAAGGGACCGAGGTTAGATCCGTTATATTGCACACCCGCGCCACCGGTTAAGAAAGGAGAGCCAGGAAGCGGGGTAAGGCTACCTGAGTTTTCTCGGCGAAACGCGTAGATGGAATTGCTATTTGGCGCGCTGGTGTTGCTTTCCACGTAGACGTACTCCCCACCATCGGCCGCCTGAGCGATGGCAGAGGAACCCACAAATGTAACTGCCGCTAGCCCTAAGAGCAAAGCGTTTTTCTGCATGATTCTGACCTCTCCTGCAAATTGCAGACCCCTCCCGCGTTTGCGGAATGGACCTGCACTGCGTCTGAGAGGTTTGGCTTTGTTTGGTTACAAGGTTTAATGAGAATTAATATTTCAGGAAGGCCTGCGGAACCGCAGGTCCTTCCGCTCCGGTCGGAGCTTGTGACTTTTTTCTGCCGTTGTAGTTTGCGGCCGGAAAACTCTCAATAGCATCTGCTCACGAGAATCGCCGAGGTCCTTCGACTACGCGCCATAAAGCCTCTGTTTTCGACAGATCTGCGAAGCGCTTCGCTCAGGATGACGGCTTTGTCGTGGGGGGAGAGACCATGCCCGTGCGCTGGGGGCCCATTCCCAGGCCTCTGACACGAAAGTCACTCGACTGTCCCGATCTGGTTTCCCGTTTTGCGACCTGCTATCCCGCTTCGGTGTAAGACTTTGGATCGATGGTGGGAGCAAGGTGGTGGAAATTGCAGCATTTTGGGTACCGGCGCGTTCCGGTTCGCGCAGGAAGGTAACTTTCCTGCCCATAATGTCACATTGACTGTGCTATTTTGGCCAACCGATAATCATCACATTCGGCAATGCTTCCGCGTTGCCTTTGGGGGTTCCTTTTGAAATCTGCCTATGTGAATGGCATTCGTAAGTTATCTGAGTTGCGGCGTGGCCAGGTGGTCCGGCTGGCCGGCTCCGGTGCAGCCGTGATCGAAGAAATCTGGAACGTGGGGGAGTGCTATTTCGGCCGCTTCCGCTGCCAGGACGGTCTGCTTGTTCTACTCACCGAGGCTGAGGAGCCTCTGATTGGAACACTGACGAGGCTGAGAGAGGTCCAGTCGGCCTAGGCCCTCAGCCCTATCAGCTATTTGCTGCCGGCGCCGATCGCATCGAGATCGGCGATGATTTGCGGGGGAATCTCCAGCGTTGCCGCCTTGAGATTCTCACGCAGATGGGCGACCGACGATGTTCCCGGGATCAAAAGAATGTTGGGCGAGCGGTGAAGAAGCCAGGCCAGGGCGACCTGCATGGGCGTGGCCTGCAGCGACGCTGCCGCGGCATCGAGCTCCGCAGACTGCAACGGGCTGAAACCTCCCAAGGGAAAGAACGGAACGTACGCTACGCCATGCCGTGCAAGATCGGTGATAAAAGCGTCATCGCCCCGGTGGGCTACGTTGTACATGTTCTGTATGCCGACAATCTCGGTGATGGCCCGAGCCTCGGCAAATTGTTTCGGGCTGACGTTGCTTAACCCGAGATGACGAATGAGTCCCTGGCTTTTAAGCTCGGCCAGCACGGTCAGGGGCTCGGCGATCGATCCCTCGCTGGGGGCGCTCATTCCTCCAACGCGAAGATTGGCAACGTCGAGGGTGTCGACGCCAAGATTGCGCAGGTTGTCATGAACTCCATCGATCAATGCCTGGCGCGAAAGAGCAGGGAGCCAGGACTTGTCCGCGCCCCGGCGCGCGCCCAGCTTGGTCACAATGACAAGATCCTTCGGGTAAGGGTGGAGCGCCTCCTTGATGATCTGGTTGGTCACATGCGGACCGTAAAAGTCGCTGGTATCGATGTGATTGACGCCGGCTGCAACCGCTTCCCGCAGAACAGAGATCGCAGCTTCCCGATCGCGTGGCGGGCCCCATACCTGCGGCCCGGCTAGTTGCATCGCTCCGTAGCCCATCCGGTTCACCGTCATGGACGTGCCGGGCAAGGTAAAGGTGCCACCCAGGTCTATTTGTGTCGTCATGCTGTTCTCCTCTATCTGTACTTTACTTGTGGTGCTTCTACCTGTTTTGATTAGATGAAGAAGGCTTCGGTTTAGGAGTTCGCATTTGTCCCAACGTGCCCCAGCGCTCTTAGACCCGCGTAAATCGCCCGTTCAGGCGCGTTCGACCGCCAGCGTCGACGCCATTCTCGAGGCGACTGTTCAGGTTTTGCTCGAAGCCGGCAAGGAGCGGTTGACCACGACTCGAGTGGCTTTGCGTGCTGGAGTTTCAGTCGGGACTTTGTATCAATACTTTCCCAACAAGAGCGCGCTTTTGCAGGCCGCTCTCAAGCGCCACATGGACGGGGTCGCCGAGGCCGTGGAAGGAGCGTGCAGAGAGCAGAGAGGGAACTCGCTTGCAGACATGGGGACAGCGCTCGCAGATGCCTTCCTCCGGGCGAAGATGAACGATGGAAAGACCAGCGTTGCTCTGTACGCGGTTAGTTCCGATGTCGACGGGGCGAGAATCGTGCACCAGATAGGACTGCGTTTGAATGAATGGATCACGGCCATGTTGGCGAGCGCTCGAGAGCCGCTGACCAAGGATCCGCAACTGGTAGCTTCCATGCTGCAGGGCGCCATGGCGGGGATCAGCCGTAGATTGCTTGAGTCTGACGCCCCTGAAGAGCACTTCGAAACCTTCCGCCAGGAACTGATCGTATTCGCCTGTTCGTACCTGAAAGCAAGTTCCGGCGCTTGACGCCTATAGTCGGACTCCGATATAGTCGGACTCCGATATGAAATCCGCGCCTCCCAAGAACCCTCCGCTGTCGTCCGCAACCCTGCATATTCTTCTGGCACTGGCCGGGGGGAATCTGCACGGCTACGGAATCATCAAGGAAGTCACTCGCAATTCCGATGGCCACTATCGATTGGGGCCGGGTACCTTGTACGACAACCTGAAGAAATTGATGGACGCCGGCCTGGTTGCGGATGCGGCCACAACCTCGTCAAAGCGCAAGCCAGTGTCCTCAAAAGAGGACGAACGGCGGTTCTACACGCTTACCAGGGATGGAAAGAACGCATTAGCTGCCGAGGTCGACCGGTTACAAGGTGTGGTGAAAGAAGCAAAATTACGTCTGCAGGAAGCGAGGACAGGGAGAGCATGAACAAAGCTATTGCCCGGTTTGCCTATCGTCTTATTCTCCGCCTGCACCCCGCCCCCTTCCAGGACGAGTTTGGGGCTGAGATGCTTTGGATCTTCGATGAGGAATATTCAAGGGGTGGGATGGCTTACTTGCTGATGGACGGGGCAATTTCCTTGCTGCGCCAATGTTCGAGGATGGAGAAAAACCCCGGGCAGTTATCCATTACTTCGGGGGAGATCATCACCGGTCCCGGCCTCGGCGCAGCTCGCCTGCTCCAGGCGGGCATTATGTTTTCGCTGATTTTTTTCAGTCTCATGCGGCTGGCAAGCCACCCGAATCCGTTGACCTTCTCTGTTCGATGGGCGGACCAAGTGCCGTGCTACACGATCACACTGCGCGCACCGTCGCACGCTGAAGTTGTACTCGACAGCACGCCGTAGGTTTCCCAGCCATGCTCGAGGTTCGCAATCTGCGGAAGCGCTACTCTGGTATTCCCGCTGTAGACGGTGTGAGTTTCATCGCCCGCGTGGGTGAAGTAACGGGCTATCTCGGCGCCAATGGTTCCGGGAAATCCACCACCATGAAGATGGCCACTGGATTGATAGAGCCGACTTCGGGCGAGATTCTCTTTGAAGGACAATCCATCAAGACAGAACCAATGGCCTATCGGCAACGATTGGGCTATGTACCGGAAGAACCACACCTTTATACCCATTTGAGCGGCATGGAGTACCTGGTGATGGTCGCCGAGTTGCGGGACATGGAGCGGACTAGTGCCCATCAGCGTATCCACGGACTTCTCCGCCTATTCGGCATTCACGGCGACCGTGATGTTGCCCTGTCGTCATATTCAAAGGGCATGCGGCAGAAGATTCTTTTAAGTGCGGCGCTCATGCACAATCCGGACTTGATACTGCTGGATGAGCCGTTTTCCGGGCTCGATGTCGGTTCCGCGCTTATCTTACGTAGTTTGATTAAGGAACTGGCAATGCGAGGTAAGATCGTGCTCTTCAGTTCGCATGAGCTGGAGACGGTGGAACGTCTATGTTCCCATGTTGTGATTTTGCATCGCGGTAAAGTAGTCGCGGACGATTCGATCGAGCGGCTGAGAGTCCTGATGGCCGTGCCTACTTTGGAGGGAATATTTTCGCAACTCGCAGTCGAGCAGGACTCAGAAGCCGTCTCCCGAGAGATTGCGGACTTGATCCATGCGTAACAGTTGGGTGTCGAGACGCATTCAATTTAGAACTCTCTATCGTGTCTTCCTGCTGCGAGTCGTCGATCTCGAGCTGCTTTCGGCCGATGGCGACCCAACAAAATTGATCGGACAATTTGCGACTATTTTCGGCGGCATCAGCATTTTACTCACACTTCCTGCGCTTTTGGCGCTCATGGGTTCAAGTTCGTCTACAGGATCATCAGGATGGATGTTTGAACACTTCTTTATTGAAACCGCAATGACGTGCGCGGGACTCGTCGCAGTGTTGAATTGGGAGGCAGCCTTCCCGGATCGACGAGACCTCCTCGTACTGACACCACTGCCGGTCAGGAAAAGTACCTTGTTTCTGGCCAAGATTGCTGCCCTGTTTGCGGCTCCCGCTCTCGCGGTGGCCGCGCTGAATAGTTTTTCAGGCGTCGCGTGGCCGTTCATCTTTCGCTCTGGCAGCGGTGGATTCTTCGGTGTGTTGCGATCGTGGCCTGCTTATTGGATTACTATCTTTGCGGCTGGCGGTTTCCTGGTACTCACCATTCTCACGCTGCAGGGCCTGGCGGCCAATCTGCTCCCGCGCCAGCTTTTTCTTCGGTTTTCCGCAGTGCTGCAAGCGACCTTGATGTGCACCCTGCTGATCGTTTACTTTATTGAACCATCGTTGGAGTCACCGGCAGCACTGACTGCTGCGGAAAATCAGCGGATGCTTGCGTGGCTTCCGTCTTACTGGTTTCTGGCGCTCTTTAATCAGCTCAACGGATCGATGGATCCAGCACTGGTTCCTTTGGCCAAACGAGCATGGATCGGCCTGGGTTTTTCTGCACTGGGAGGGTGTTTGGCTTTGTTCTTGTGCTATTTCCGGCTGATGCGAACGATGGTCGAGCAACCCGACATCATGCTTCAGACTCGATCCGTCTCGTGGTCACCACGGTTCGGCAACTCGCTTACAAATGCTCTCACGCGCCTCAGCGTACGCACGTTGCTGCGCAGCCGCCAGCATCGCATGATTCTCAGTTTCTATGGCGGCCTTGGAATCACGATCGCCGTCGGCTATGTGAAAGTAACGAATCGAAGTTTTGAATCTGCGGGTGGAGCGATCAGCAACTCGTTCCTGTTTGCCAGCATGCTGATGATGATCCTGACGGTTCTGGCATTGCGCGTGACGGCTTCCATTCCTATTTCGCTTTCGGCCAACTGGATCATCCGCGTCACGCAAGTACGATCCGCGACGGATTACCGTAAGGCAGTCCGCTGGTCGTGGGTGACTTTGGGAGTAGCGCCTGTGCTCTTTGTTATTGCCGTCTTGTTGCCATTCGCGCCGCCGTGGCGTCCTGCGCTGGGGCATTTCTGGGTGATGTTCTGCCTGGGAATCCTGATGGTGGAAGTTTGTCTGTACACGTTTAATAAGATCCCGTTCACCTGCTCTTACCTGCCTGGTAAAGGATCGATTCATTTTGCTTTTTGGGCCGGCGCGTTGTTCTTCTTACGTTTTCTGCATGAAGCCGCGGAGTTGGAAGGACGACTGCTGCATGATCTCCTGAGTAGCACCTTGATGATTGTGATGGTGGGTTTGGCCGCGGTGGGGATGCGATATCTCGGGACATCTCGTGAAGCTTTGACCACGGAGGTTCTGTTTGAAGAGGCATATCCTGCGGAGATTACGGGATTGGGATTGAATTGAGTTTTGCCTAGTGGGTTTCTTTGAGGGGACCATGATGCGCCCAACACAGAGGTGGGTGGGCCCTACGGGATGCGGAGCGTACCCCAGGGCTTAAAGAGTGTGCGTGCGAACCAGAGATTTACGTATTTAGTCCCGGAGGGACGGCGGAAGGTTATTCAGGACTTCGTCGTGGCCCATTTTCAGCCGTCCCTACGGGACTGGAGCTTCTTATAAACCCAACCCAGGACTGCGTCCTGGGCTAAGGTCAGCCGTCCCTTCGCGACTAAGTCGTAAATCCCCGTTCCTCTGCCGCTTTTGGCGTTCGGCCAGTTGGCAATCGTGAGTGTCCTCCGGTATACAGCTACAGGGGGATGCCATGGCGAAATTGGGATATCAGTCGGGGTTTGGCAACGAGTTTGCGGCGGAAGCGGTCGCAGGGGCTTTGCCTAAGGGCCAAAACGCGCCCCAGAAGTCGACTCTCGGGCTCTATACGGAACAGTTCAGCGGGACCCCTTTCACGGCGCCGCGGGCCACGAACCGGCGCTCCTGGCTCTACCGGATTCGCCCCTCGGTGACCCACAGGCCGTTTGTCGAGCTGCCTGACAACAGCATGCGGAGCGCCCCCTTCGACGAGGTTTCTGCCACACCCAATCAGCTGCGATGGGATCCGTTGCCTATCCCCTCCGCGCCATGCGATTTTCTCGACGGCATTGTCACCATGGCCGGCAACGGCAACCCTGCTTCGCAGACGGGGTGTGCGGTACACATCTATGCGGCAAACCAAAGTATGGCGGGCCGCTTTTTTTCCAACGCCGATGGAGAGATGCTGATCGTGCCCCAGCTGGGGAAGTTGCGCTTCTTTACCGAACTGGGCATTCTGGAGGTGGCGCCGGGTGAACTCTGCGTTATTCCTCGGGGTCTCAAGATGCGGGTGGAACTGCTGGACGATGCGGCCCGCGGGTACATCTGCGAAAATTACAGCCTTCCTTTTCGCTTGCCTGATTTGGGCCCGATCGGGGCCAACGGGCTGGCTAATCCGCGAGACTTCCTCTATCCCGTGGCTGCGTTCGAAGACGTGGATGAGAACTGTCAGATCCTGTGCAAGTTTCAGGGTAAGTTGTGGTCGGCAGGTATCGATCATTCGCCGCTCGATGTGGTGGGATGGCATGGCAACTACGCGCCCTACAAGTACGACATGGCGAATTTCAACTGCATCAACAGTGTCAGCTTCGACCATCCGGATCCTTCCATCTACACCGTGCTGACCGCGCCGACGGCAATGCCCGGCACGGCCAACGTAGACTTCGTTATCTTTCCACCGCGCTGGATGGTGGCCGAACATACGTTTCGCCCGCCATGGTTTCACCGCAACGCAATGAATGAGTTTATGGGCCTGATCTTCGGTCAGTACGATGCCAAAGCAGAGGGGTTCATTCCCGGTTCGGCCAGCCTGCACAGCTGTATGCAGGCACACGGACCCGACGCGGAAACCTTCGAGCGCGCCACGAGTGCCGAGCTCAAGCCTCATTATCTTGGCGGCACCCTGGCGTTTATGTTTGAGACGCAGCTGGTGCTTCACCCTACACGCTTCGCGATGGAGACGGATTGCCTGCAGCGGGAATACTTCCAGGTATGGCAGGCGCTGAAGAAACACTTCACGGGCAAGCCTATTTCGTAAATGCAACTATGAATGCTACGCATGATCCGCGGCGGCAAAGCTGGGTTCCCTCCGCCAGCCTTCCCGGCACCGCTTTCCCGATTCAGAATCTTCCCTTTGGAGTATTTGCGGGGGCTTCGGGACCTGCCATTGGGGTTGCGATCGGCGACCAGGTTCTGGATCTTCGCGGTTGCTCAGGGATGTTGGGAGCGCTTCCGGCGGGTACGGTCGAGGCCTGCACCACGGGCACGCTCAATGCGTTGATGGCGCTCGGTCCGCTATGCTGGTCTGCCTTGCGCGGGCGACTGAGCGATTTGCTGCGCAGTGATCATCCCCAGGCTGCGGATCACCAACGGGCGCTGGGGCCTCATTTGGTGGCGACGGCTGATGTGAGGATGCTGCAGCCCGCGGTTATTGGCGACTACACGGATTTTTATGCCTCGATCGATCATGCGCGGAATGTCGGCAGGCTGTTTCGGCCGGATAATCCTCTTCTCCCTAATTACAAGTACGTGCCCATCGGATACCACGGCCGGGCGTCGTCGATCGTCCTTAGCGGGTCGACAGTGAGGCGGCCGGAAGGGCAGATTGTTTCGCCTCCGGGGACGGCTCCACGGTTCTCGCCTACGCAGGCGCTGGATTATGAGATTGAGGTTGGATTTTTTATTGGCGACGGCAATCGGTTGGGAGAAAGGATCGATATCGAGAACGCTGGTTCTCACTTGTTTGGCGTGTGCCTTCTGAGTGATTGGACGGCCCGTGACGTGCAGGCCTGGGAGTACCAGCCACTGGGGCCGTTCCTGGCCAAGAGCTTTTCTACCAGCATCTCGCCATGGATCGTCACCATGGAGGCGCTCGCCCCGTTCCGCACGGGCGCGTACGTGCGGCCTGCGGAGGACCCGGCGCCGCTGCCGTACCTTGCTTCGGAACAGGATTTGCGCGAAGGGGGAATCGATTTGCGCCTGGAAGTTTACTTGCGGCCGGCACAGATGGATACGGAGGTTCGGGTTAGCCGCAGTAATTTGCGGAATTTGTATTGGACCCCGGCGCAGTTGGTCACCCATCACACCAGCAATGGTTGCAATCTTCAGCCTGGGGACCTGCTGGGTAGTGGTACGGTATCTGGGCCTGCGGGCGATTCACTTGGATGTTTGCTGGAGCTTACTCGCAATGGACTCGAACGTATTTCGCTGGGTGCTGGTGTAGAGCGTGGGTTTCTTGAGGATGGGGATGAGGTTGTGTTTCATGGGTATTGCGAGCGGGAGGGGTTTGTAGGGATTGGACTGGGGGAGTGCCGCGGTACGGTTGTTGGGGTTGATTGATTTTTTCGGCCCCGGAAAAGCGAACGTGGGCGCTTTTGTGGTGGTCCTGCTGTTAGGTCGTGAGGTCGCTGGTGTGGGTCCGTGGTATCCCACATCTCGCGAAAAACGAGCGAGATATGGGGCACCCGTCATCTGTGGTTAGGGGAGAGCTTGGTCTGTGGCGTCCTTTGGGTTAGGGGAGAGTTTCGAAGTTCGGTTGTTGGCCTCGTAGGAGGGTTTCGATGATTTCGTGGATGCGGAGTTCGTCGTAGGGCTTGCGCACATCCTGTTCTGTTTGCTGGTTGGGAAAGTGGATCATCAGTACGGGACGCGGATCGAAAATGCCGTGACTTGCAGCTTCATCCTGCTTCGTCCATACCGGAGTGGAACGCCACATGGGAACTCTCCAGGAATGATCAGAACACACAATGACAGTTGCTTGTTCGGCGGTTGCGGTTCGAGCCAGAGTCGCCAGCAATTCTCCCAGCGCCTTGTCGGCAAGTGCGAGGTTATCGACGTAGGCGCCGGGTGGATGGGGCACGGGCAGGTGAATGAAGACGAACTTGATACTCTGGTCGCGAATCAATGCCTCGGCCTGGGGCGTGATCGCGGCAATGTCCTGCAGATGTCTTTGTTGGGCGAAGCCTGGCTGGTGGCGCCATCCCCGGCTAAGCTCTACCAAGGGGGCCATTGCATTTTGCCAAACGGAGTGATCCGGCAGCGCTCCGTCGGACTGGCCATCGCCCATGCGCCAGTAACAGTAGTTGAGGGTTCCCGCGAGTATGCGGCAATAGGGGTTGTACCAACCAACCACACCCGTGGTCCAGCCGAGCCGCTGAGCATCGAAAAAAAGTGTTTTGCCGGCATCGAACGGTTGCCAGCGCCGGCTCCCGGCTAGTTTGACCTCAGGTTCTCCATCCAACGTGCTGCGGATATTGTCGACCGGTGTGCCAAGGAAAAAGGAGGGAATTACGCGATCGGTGTAATAGCCTGCAGGCTTGAGATCGCTGAAGACCACGCTTTCGCTCTTGAACTTTTCAAAGGCAGGCATAGCCAATCCGGGAAATCGATGATCGAAGGTCTGATCATAAGAGAGCTCGTCGAAGAGCAGCCAAACGATCCGGCCACCCTGGGCTCCTGGCGCACTTCGAGCTGAGGCCAGCGCCGGATGCATCACCGGGACTGCCGCATCGATCCGCTGCGCCCGCATCCCCTGGTAGAAGAGCTCCGGGACCATCCAGACCATACTGAAACCGGCAAGCGCGATGAGCACGCCCAGTAGGTGCACGGCGCGCCGATAGGCAAGCGGCCGAAACCAACGCAGTATCAGCGCTGCGAGCAAGACCACAAGGTACACCCTGTCCGGGGTGAGGTGGGGAACGGGAGCACGCCGCAGAACCCACAGGGCAGTCACCGAGGCCGAGGCAAGTTCGGCCGCAACGAAGGCCCACAGCGCAGTACGCAGGCCGGTCTCATTTTTCTGAAGATAGCGGAAGAGAAGAGCGGCGAGCAGGGTGAAGATCCCGAGGTCAAGCAGGACGCCCCAGATCACGCTACGCGTAGGCAAGAAGCTGTGATAGATGACCGGATGATAGCTGGACAGATGTGGCCAGACCCGAAGGATCAAGACCGTGATGGCTGCTCCAAAGCCTTGCAGGAGGGTCTTGAGATTCATCTTTTCTCGAACAGAAACAGCACGCGGCCGTTGCTCAATTCCTCGCGGTTCATGATGTTGAAATGGCGGGTGAACTGTTCGACAAACAGATCTTCGTCCAGGTGGGCATAGAGTTCGTCTCGCCCGCGGCAAAGATCGATGTAGCGCACGTCTGTTTTCGGAACCCACTCCACGATGCTCCAACGGCGAGTGAGGGATGCCAGCAGTTCGGCCACATCGCCCATGGGAATCTGATCGGCAAGCAACAGATGGTGGAGAATCCCGAGCATCATGACGCAATCGAAACGTTGGTGGGCGCGGTCGAGCAGAGTGAGTGACTCGGTATTACACCAACCAACCGCGGGAGTCGGCCGGGCCACGTCAGCGACGAGGGGAAGAATCGGCAAGCCGCCGTCCCGGGCCTCTCTCCAGTTCCGATCGGAAGAGGCGACGTCGGTGTCCCAGGCAACGACGCGAGCGCCGGCACCGGCGGCGATGCGGGAATAGTGGCCGGTGTTGGCGCCGATGTCGAGCACCGATTCGGGGCGCAGCATTTGCAGGGTGCGGTCTACGAATTCCTGCTTGCGCCGCCTTTCTTCTTCGCTGTAATGATCGGCAGCGGTCTGGTATTCGCTCCAACGCGAATCGCGTCCCTTGGGCGCGAGTGCGTGCAATGTTTTGCCGAAATTTTTGAGGTTTCGCTGCAATACAGCAGCCGCAATTTCCGGCTGCTGTTGCAGTCGCGAAGGCGCCGCCGCCCCACGCTTGCGGGTTTCAAAGAGGAAAGGAAGCGTGATGAGCGAACGAAGGGGAGCACTCCATCGTGCGGCACTGGAAAGATAAGGGTAGAGGTCCGCGGGCTCGTAACCGTCGCGGCGCTGGAGTGTGGCGGCTAACGGCCAACCGAGGTACTTGTAGGCTGCCAGCGGGAGCAGAAACGTACGCGCAAACTGGCCGTATGCGAGCCACAACGGACTGCGCGGATCGCGCCGCTCGATTGATAGCAGGTCGACAAAGACCGGGCGCGATCCCTCGAAGAGAATGTTCAATGGGGTCGCATCCTTGAGGATCCAGCCCTCATGCAGAAGCTGGCTACACAATTCGAGCGTGAGTTCTCCCGCCGCAACCCATTGTGAGGGAGTCCACTCCCAGGGGTAGGCAGGGAAAAAGACGCGTGGATGCTGGAGCAACAGCGGCTGATCTTCTTCCGCGGACAGCACTGCGCTGGCCACCAGGTGGCCTTCCTCCGTCCAGCGGTGAGCCGTCTCAGACTGCAGGAAGCGTAGAGCGTCCGCGGCGTAGCGAGGGTGAACGGTGCGCAACACTTCTTCGCCATGGATGCGCAGCGAACCTGCAGGATCGCGAAACGTCGCGATAGGCTGCGACGTGCCCTGGCTCATGGCTGGTTCTCTGCTACCTCTGTTTGTGCAGGGCCGGGTGATTTGCGGAACGAGTATATGAGACGCTTGACACGATGGCGCAAATAGAACATAGCGCCAGCAAACATGGAACCCGCAACCTGTAGAAAAACAAAGCCGGAACCCGGATCGACGTAGGCGTGGGCCGGGCGCTCAAAGGCGGCCATGAGCGCCAAAATCTGCAAAATAGTCAGCAGCAAAAGCGCTGAACGAACGACGCGGGGGGAGTGATACGGTCTGTTCACGAAGCTCCTCGAGGCGCGAATGTACCTTACTCTGTGAAACGTTGGACTCTGGATAAAAGTTGCTGAACCATTAACTTTTTTGTCACCGTACGTTCATAATCGCATAGACGTAAAAAACGCTTCCGGGATTACGTCGTTTTGTCGTGAAATGAGCCGCATGCTTCCCGCAAATGATTCCAAATTGGTCCAGATCATCGACGCCGCGCTCGCAGACAGTGCCCGGCGCAGCGGGGAATGGTTAGTGTGCAAACCAGGGTGTACACAGTGCTGCGTGGGGGTCTTTGCTATTCATCAGCTCGATGCAGCCAGGCTCCGGGAGGGACTACGTCAGTTGAGTGTGAGTGATCCGAAGCGAGCCTGGTCTGTTCGCGAACGTGCGCGGAAATCAGTGGAACGCCTGGCGAATGATTTTCCCGGTGACCCCGCGACCGGGTTGTTGGATCCGTCAGACGAGGCCGAAGCACGTTTCGAAGACTTTGCCAATGATGAGACCTGTGCCGCGCTGGACCCTCGCACCGGCTTATGCGACCTGTATCATTCCCGGCCCATGACTTGCCGCGTCTTTGGGCCCCCGGTGCGCTCGGAGCAGGGTTTGGGCGTTTGCGAGCTTTGCTATCACGGCGCCACCGAAGAGGACATTGCGGCTTGTGAAATGTCCGTCGACCCCGAGGGGCTGGAAGCGCAGCTGCTGGAGGAGTTTGAGCAATCGTCCGGCAGCCGTGGCCGGACCCTGGTTGCCTTCGCGCTGAACGCTCCTTAACTGGGTACAATCAACATAGACTTTCGCAGGAACGTACATTCATGGCTAGCAATCCGGTTACTTCGTTAAATACCGCAGTCGGCAACGCTGTTCAACAGGCCGGCTTAACCGTCCTCTCCTCTGAAGAAGGGGTCGATTTCAACGGGCGCCCTACCGCCATCTTCCGCATCGGTCTTTCTAAGGATGTTCCGGCCGAGCGGACGCTGCGGTTGGAATTGAGCGAAGGCTTCGATTTCCATCAGCCCGAGTTGTTGCCGGAGATGACGGCCCACTTACGCGATGCGGCCAAACGCCTGCGCAATCCGAGGCCAGAGGCCTACGTGACGATGGCCGGCATGCCGATCACGTTTGCCGACTTTCGCTGGCCTTTTCACCGTTCCGTTTCCGGCGCGGATACGTATATCGTGCACGGGATGGTGTACGTGGCCGACGGCACCGATTCGCTGCTGCATGCGAAGGTTTCCGCGAGCATGACCGTGACGTTTGCCGAGATCGTGCCTGCTCCTGAGCAGCCGTATGCCGAATCCTTTATCTACAGCGCGATTCGCAAGACCCTCGACCAGGGTCAGTTGGAGTTGTTGAAGAGCGGCAACCGGCAGCCGGTTCCGGTGACCACGCGCTACTACAGCCGCTGGCAAAAGAAGTTCTTCTTCACCGATACCGATGACGAAAGCCGGCAACAGTTTCTGCTGGCCAAGGCCTTCTGGCTCTCGGGGGTGCTGGGCAAGTCGCAGCCGGTGTGGATCGCCGATCCGCGGGATGCGCAATATCTGAACACCACTCCCGAGGAACTGGTGCGCGCAGCCTCGGTGCTTGCCGCGGCGGGTCTGGTGGCTACGAGTGAGGGCGATTCGGAGTTCGCGGCCGCGACGCCGGCGCTGCTGGCCCGCGAAGCCGAGTTCCGCGAACGCCTGCAGCAGGCTTTCGCCCTGACAAAACCAACGTTCAACGAGGAAATGCGCCACGGCCACACCAATATGTAAGTGTTTGTAACTCTCTGCCCTGCGACTGCGTCTCATGCGCACGGAGAGATTCATGAACACCCGAAAAGTGGTCGCGGCCCTGATCCTGGTGCTAACAGCCGCCAGCGCCTTGGCGCAAAAGGCAGTGCTGGTGGAGCTATTCACCTCAGAAGGATGCTCAAGCTGCCCGCCCGCGGATGCTTTGCTGCAGCAGGTCAATGGAAGCCAGACCAGAGCGGGGCAATTGGTGGTGGGCATCAGCGAGCACGTAACGTATTGGAACTCGCTGGGATGGTCTGATCCTTTCTCGTCGCCGTTGTATACGGAGCGGCAGAACGCGTACGGTGAACGATTCCATTTGGAAGGCGTGTATACGCCGCAAATGGTGATCAATGGCGCGGAGCAGATTGTGGGCAGCGACCGTGCCGCGTTGTTGCATGCGGTGGAGAAGGAAGATGCGGAGATACCGCGGATGTCTCTGCGTATCGTGTCGCTGAGCGTGGCCCACGATACGTTGACGGTGAATTTTTCTGCCGGCGGCGATCTGCCGGCTCATGGGGCTGATCTGATCGCGGTGCTGGCGGATGACTCCGACCGGTCGAACGTACTGCATGGGGAGAACTCGGGCCGCACTCTGGCGCATGTTGCCGTGGCGCGATCCATCGTGCGGGTGGCCAGGGTGCAGGCGGCTGGGGAGCGTACGGTGCAGATCCCTCTTCCGGCTTCGTTTCACAACACGCAAGGGCATCATCTGATCCTGTTCGCGCAGACACCCGGCAACGGCCGGGTGTTGAGCACAGACACCAGGCCGCTGTAAGAGAACGACCGCATGGCTACTGAATTACGCGATGAATCGCGCATGATCGCTTCGATCCTGGCCGGCGATACGCAACTGTTCCACGCATTGATTCGGCCGTATGAGCGCCGGGTCTATGCGATGGCACTGTCGTTTTTGCGGAATGAAGCGGATGCGGAAGAAGTGACGCAGGAGGCGTTTCTCAAGGCCTTCCGCAACCTGGCCAGCTTTCGCGGGGATGCTAAATTCGGGACCTGGCTGGTGAGTATCACGCTGAACGAGGCGCGGAGCCGGATTCGCCGCCGGGATGCGGTGAAGATGGAGTCGCTGGACGAGCCCGACGAAGACGGACATATTTCGCCGGCATTGTTGCGCGATTGGAAGGAAATACCTTCGGAGGTCCTGGAGCGTAAAGAAGTCAGGTCTTTGCTGCATAAGGCGATTACCGCCCTTCCGGTGATCTATCGCGAAGTGTTCCAGTTGAGGGATATTGAGCAGTTGAGTGTGAACGAGGCTGCTGCAGTGCTGGGCATCACTACATCTTCGGTAAAGGTGCGGTTGCATCGGGCTCGTATGATGTTGCAGAGAAGTCTGGCGCCGCAATTGAAGGAGATGGCTCCGAAACGGAGGTGGTGGGCATGGTCCTAGAGTGCAAACATGTTTGGACGCACATCTCCGGGTATTTGGATCAGACGCTTTCTCCCGAGGTGCTGGAACAGGTGCAGAAGCATCTGGAGCATTGCGAAATTTGCTCGGCGATTTTGGACTCTACCCGGAATATTTTGATTCTCACCGCGGACGAGCGGGTGTTTGAGTTGCCGCTTGGGTTTAGTGAGCGATTGCATGCCCGCTTGGAGGAGGAGATGCGAGGGTTGGAAGGTGGTGGAGGTTGAGGTCCGTTGCGAACGGACGGCAGGGAATGCCCGGCTTCCTGACGCAAAAACGGGATATTTTTTTCGCCTTGTAATTGTCTTAAGGAGCGATACAATCCCCTCGACCGCGGAGACGGACGAGATTCCGGTACCTAGCCGGAACGGTTGCATAGGAGGGGAAGTCATGGCAAAGATTGTGAAATCAATGTTTCCTTTCGCTGCGCTGTTTGCGGTTTTTCTCTTTGCGGATGCGGCGCATGGAGCGACCGAGCCGTCCGACCCGTGCTCCCTGCTGACGCCGACGCAAGTGAGCAGCGTAATGCGAGCGACTTACGCCGCTCCAGTGAAGAGTGTGGCGCCGCGTCCTTTTGCCACCTCGGTGCCCGGTACGGATTGCCGGTACAACGGAAGAAACCCGCTGTGGTTTCGCATCTATTACGATGGTTCGGCCAGCGACGCGACAACGCTGTTCGCGAAGCTGAGTGGATATTACGGCCCGAACACTCCTGCCTCCGGCATTGGTGACGAAGCCTACTTCGACAAAGAAGGCGCGCTGCACGTGAGAAAAGGCAACGTGCGCTTCTACATCAATATAGGCACCGACAAGCAGCATGCTGCGGTGACGCAGCTGGGCAAAGTTGTCGCAGGGCAGTTGTAAGAATATCCTTTCCGCGTCGCCGGAATGTCTCGTGCATCCATTTGAAGGTACACATATGTACTCCGGAGGATTCATGCTGAACACACAAACGTTGATCGCTCAGGCCTACGCTGCCTTCAATGAGCGGGATATCGACAGCGTCCTCGCTCTCATGAGCGAGAACGTTAGCTGGCCCAAGGCATCGGAAGGGGGGCGTGCCGTCGGGAAAGAAGAGATCCGAGCTTACTGGACCCGGCAGTGGAAGGAGTTTGATCCTCATGTGGAACCAGTTGAGGTGATCGACCGGGAAGGCGGCATTACCGAAGTCAAGGTTCATCAACTCGTGAAGAGTCTCGGTGGCGACGTTCTTGCTGACGGCGATGGTGTGGCACGTCTATACCATTGCGCATGGTCTCATCGAACGCATGGACATCAAGGGAAGCGAAACGAGCACGGACGCGACTCCATCCACAGCATTTTCCAGACACTAGATGGAGAAGTCACCGCTCTTGCCTCCTGATTTGCGGACCAGGACAATCTCGCGAATTGCGATCGATTTATCCAATGCCTTGCACATGTCATAAATCGTCAAGGCCGCCACGGCTGCTGCGGTTAGCGCTTCCATCTCAACGCCTGTGCCGGCCACCGTCGCGGCCGTACTGCGAATCTCGACGCCTCCATTCACAACCTTTGCGGAAACATCGATAAAGGTCAGCGGAAGAGGATGACACATGGGAATCAAATCCGCTGTGCGTTTGGCTGCTTGTATCCCGGCAAAGCGCGCTACTTCCAGCGGATCCCCCTTGGGATTCTGCGGCAAGGCCGCCAGTACCGCATCCGAGAGAACAACAAACGCCGAAGCTTCCGCCTCACGCCGCGTGGCGGTCTTGGCGCTCACGTCGACCATGTGCGCTGATCCTTCGGCATCGTAATGCGAGAGCTTTTCCATGGTTTCGCTAGCCTAGCAGTATCGTCACCGTCTCACCAGCGGCGAGCACCGGCTGGTCGGCCGGAACGACCAGGAAGCAGTTGGAGCGGCTCGTACTCGCCAGATCCCCCGACCCTTGCCAGGTGATAGGCTCCACGGGGCTATCCGCCAGCCGGGCCGGCAAAAACCGGGTCAACCCGGTCTTCACCTGCACCTCGCCCGTCAGATGAGCCTGGGCGAAACGGGGGGCCCGGCCAGCATCCCCGCACAGCGCCCCCAAAACCGGCTCAACAAAAGCAGGAACGTAACCATCGTGGATACAGGATTGCCCGGAAGGCCAAAAAAGTAGCGCTCTCCCAAGCCTGCCAAAGACGACCGGCTTACCCGGTTGGATCAATGCGCCGGTAAAGTAGAACTCGCGCCCAGGGAGAGCAGTACTTCCTCCACCAGGTCGTACTTGCCCATGGAAACCCCACCGGAAAGCAGAACCAGGTCGCTCTCGAGCGCGGTACGAATGATGCTTTCCAGATGATCCCGTTCATCGCGCGCAATGGGGAGCCGCACCGGCTCCGCTCCCGCGGCGAGAATCTGCGCCGCCATCGAGTAGCTGTTGGAGTTGCGAATTTGTTGACTCTGCGGTTGTTCGCTCACTTCGACCAGTTCGTCGCCGGTGGCGACAATGGCGACCCGGGGCCGCCGGTGCACGCTGAGCTGCCCCGCGCCGCACGCTGCGGCCACTGCTATCTGCGCCGGAGAAATGCGCGTGCCTCCGGGCAGGATCACCGCACCGCTGCAAGCCTCAGCTCCCATGGGAACGATGTTCTCGCCGGGCAGCACGGTACGCCCAGGGGAAAGTCGAAGAGAATCGCGTTCACGCAGCACGTGCTCCACCATGACCACGCAATCGGCGCCGCAAGGCACCGGCGCGCCGGTCATGATTTCTACGGCCTCGCCTGGACCCACCTCGATCATCACGGCATCGCCGGCGCGGATCGAGCCGATCACTGCAAGAGGCAAGCCGGCAACTGCATCGGCGGCGCGGCAGGCAAATCCGTCGCGGGTGGAGCGGGGAAAGGGCGGCTGGTCCCGATCCGCCACGTCGGTGCAGCCAGCACCCGGCCCAGTGTATCGAGCAGCTTGACGACTTCGGGGCATGCTGCGGCGACCAGCTGGTCAGCGTGCTCGCGCACGATGCGGCTGGCATCCGCGTAACTCACCACCCGGGATGGGCGCGCAGTGTTCAAGAGAGGTGCCCCAATAGAAGCAAAGGGACGCTGGCAGGCAGCGTCCCTTCATGACCTGGTGTACGAACCGTACAGCGGATTCGAATCAGTTACTTCTTGCCGCTGAGTACTTGCTGTTTATCTTTTCTCCAATTTCCGTGAGGATCGACTTCGCTTCCGGCGCCATGGGCCCGTTAGGCGCGAGTTCGAGGTATTTGTTGTAGGCTTCCGCAGTCCCCGGAGGCGCGATAATCTTATTCGTCTTCGGATCCACGGTGGCCTTCGATATGAGCGCCTGACCCTTCAGATAGTAGGGAATCGGCCGGGTGGGATCGGCGGCGATGGCCTTATCGGCGGCGGCAATGGTCGCGTCAGTTTGCCCGGTGCGGCTCAGGACGATGGTCTCATTGGTATAGAACATCCCCGCATTTGCCGGTTGCAGTTTGGCCGCAGCATCATACGATGCCGTGGCGTCTGGAATCTTGTTGGTGTTGGCGTAAACCTCTCCCAGCGCGTTGTCGTCAGCAGCCTGGATATCCGGATTGGGCTTCTTCGAAGCGGTATCGAGATCCATCGCCTTCTTCAGCGAGGTGGTCGCATCGTCGTATTTCTTTTGCCCCACCTGCGCGATGCCCAATTCCAACCACAGGACCGCAGCGTCGGGCTTGATGGTCGTAGCCTGCTGCATTGCAGTGGCGGCATCATCGTACTTTTTGGCTGCGTTGGCGGCGCGTGCCTGCTTGAGCAAATCATTCAGCTTGCCGACATTCTGGTTTTCCTTGTTGATCTCCGCATTCTTCTTCTTGGCCTCTTCCAGCGCTTTCTGCTGATCCGGAGGCAACTTCTTCACATACTCCTCGCGGCTCAGGTCGAAATCCTGCAGGGTGTCGGTCCCGGTCGTAAACTTCACATTGTCGAAGCGGTCGACCGCTTCCCCGGAGTGGCATACAGCGTGACATAGTAAGTGCCGGGCTTAATGCCTTCGCCCTTATAGTCGCCGTTCGAATCCGTGGTGAAGGTATAGAGGGCAGTCTTGCCATCTGTGCTGAGAACTACCTGGCCGTTGGCGATAGGGGCGTTAGCCGGATCTTGCACGTGACCGTGAATCTTAGCCGTCGTGTCCTGAGCGCCTGCAAGGGCCGGAATAAGGAAAAGCGCGACAAGCGCGAGCCACAAACTCAATTTCGTACGCATGGTAATTCTCCTCGAAGCGGGTAGCCGGTAGCTCTCCCGCATAGCACGACAACGTTAAATGGAAGGCAAAAACAATTCAAGGCCCGAAGCCTTCCAGCCGCTGGTCCGGTTAGATGTGTATTTTGGGCAAACCGTTGAAAAAAGACCCTCAAATCATAGAAAACTCTGCCAACTGTTGCCACCAGGCGTCAAAAACTGCCAGCGCGCGCTGGCACTGCACAGCGATGGCGCTCCCGCTTGTCGCGGATCTGCTTTCGCTTCCGTCTCTTCCAGGGGCAAGAGCAGATCGAACGTAATGTTAGCCGGCTGGAAGTCGTCCGCCCCGGGCATGGGTAATGTAGTGCACCAACGAGCCCAGGCCGCTGGGACGAGGCACGATGGTCACCGGTTGGCCGTGGGCAAGCCTGGGCGGCGTACAGGCCCGCAAGCATGCCGCTGGCGATCGATTCTGTGTAGCCCTCCACCCCCGAGAGCTGCCCGGCGATGAAAATCCGGGGATGGCTGCGCAGATCGAGGGCCTCGGTAAGCACTCTGGGCGAGTTGACGTAGGTATTGCGATGAATCTGGCCGAAGCGTAGGAATTTCGCATTCTCCAGGCCCGGAATGAGGCGCAAAACCCGCGCCTGCTCCCCAAATTTCAGATGGTTCTGCAGGCCGACCAGGTTGTAGGAGTCCGCGCGCAGGTTCTCGCAGCGCAATTGCACCACCGCCCAAGGAATTCTTCCCGTGCGAGGATCACGCAGGCCGACCGGCTTCATGGGGCCAAAGCGCAGGGTGTCCCGGCCGCGCCGCGCCAGTTCCTCTACGGGCAGGCAGCCTTCAAAGTACTCCAGCTTCTCCCACTCCTTGCCTTCCACCGCTTCCGCGGATACCAGGGCATCGTAGAAACGGTCATATTCCTCTTTCGACATGGGGCAGTTGATGTAGTCGGCAGTGCCTTTGTCGTAGCGGGCTGCGAAGTAAACCCGCTCCATGTCGATCGAATCCGCTTCGACGATGGGGCTTATGGAGTCATAAAAGGCCAGCTGGCCGCTGCCCGTCAGCCGGGCAAGCTCGGAACAAAGCGGTGCAGAGGTGAGCGGTCCTGTAGCCACGATCGTGAACTGTTCGGGATCGAGCGCCGTCACCTCTTCCCGGTGAACCGTGATGCGGTTTTCCTGCTCGATGGCGCGCGCCACCAGTCGCGAAAATTCCACCCGGTCGACCGCCAATGCGTGTCCAGCCGGCACCGCGCTTGCATCCGCGCAGCTGAGCAGGGGGACTTCCGGCGCGGCGCATTTCCTGCTTCAGCAGCCAGGGCGCGCTGTTTTCGCTTTCCGATTTGAGCGAGTTGGAGCAGACCAGCTCGGCGAAGTCGGCCGTTTGGTGCGCCGGCGTGGAGCGCAACTTACCGTCGACTACCGAGCGCATCTCATACAGGTCGACCTGGCAGCCTCGCCGGGCGGCCATAAGAGCCGCTTCGGGACCGGCCAGTCCGCCGCCGATGACGCGAATCCGCTCGGGTTTGCTCAACGAACCGGCTCCGGCGCCAGCCTGGCCAGCGAACCAATCGCTTCATCGTTGACCCGCATAATGCGCCACTCGTCGAGGAATTTCGCGCCCATGGTTTGATAAAAGTCGATGGCCGTCTGGTTCCATTCGAGAACGTCCCATTGCAGCCGGACGCAGCCCTTGCTCCACGGCGCGGGCGGCGACTTTGGCCAGCAGCGCTTTGCCAATGCCATGCCCACGAAATTGGGGCAGCACGAAAAGGTCTTCCAGGTGGATGCCGGACGCGTCCTCGCCAGGTGGAGTAGTTGTAGAAATAGAGCGCGAAGCCGGCAGCTTTGCCGTCAGCTTTTCTGCGATCAGGCACTCGAAGCGGGGATGTTCGCCAAAGCCATCGCGCAGCAGGTCGGCCTCGGTGGTCTTCACCGCGTCAGGTTCCCGCTCGTAGGTGGCAAGAGCGCGAATAAGTTCCAGAATCAAAGGGATGTCGGCAGCTGTAGCAGGGCGGATTGAGTGCATCGTCGGAGGATTCAGTTTACAACGGTCGAGCAGCGCGGGCCCGCGGGTTTTGCATGGGCGAAGATGGTAGGGCGAAGGTATGTACGGGCTTCAAAAAGAGGTTTCACGTAGGCTCCAAGCTCGGCTTGCGAAGGGTACGGCCTTTAGGCCGTACATCGAATCGTAAAGATGGATCGGCTTCAGCCGCCGAGGGCTGCTTAAACCAGCAAAAGAGATGCCCTCAGGGGCTAAAGCCCTTCGTAGCTTGGGTGGTAATGTACGGGCTAAAGCCCGTACCCTTCAAAAAAGCGTTCTCACGCAAACTGTTTAGGTCCTGAGGTCTGTTTAATCTTCTTCTTCGCGGGCACGCGCGTGGTGTCTTCGCGCTTTCATGCGGTTGCCGCAGGTCTTCATGTCGCACCAACGCCGGGTGTGGTTCTTGCTCACATCGAGAAAAAGCCAGCGGCAGGTTGGGTCGCCGCAGTCCTTGACCAGTTCGCATCGCTCGACACCAGCAAATCCGAGGCCGCCTGGGCCAGCATCCACAGCGGAATTTCCGGTTGCCGCTCTGCGCCCGACCAGCTCCACTCCCGGTGCCCATCGCCTGCCACGAGCCGTCGATGCATCGCCGCTCCGTGGAACTGTTGTTCCAATAGCTGAACCTGTGCAGACGGGGGCTTGCCGCCTTCCATCCGGGCATAAAGGACGGCTGCGAGCGCCTCGCGAAGCCGGACCGCGGATGCCAGCACCCGTTGCGCTTCCTTCTCGGTGACGGAACGCCCAGTTTCCTTGCTTGTTCGGTGGTCAACAACTCCAGTTGCGTGGTGAAGCGGAGCAGATCTCTATACGTGGGGATCAAATCCAGGGCCTGATCCGAAAAGCGCAGGTCCAGCGTGTTCACCAACTCCAGAGCCGGGTGTCCGGCATACAACTTAAATGGTTCGGGCCCGCTCATGACAATTCATTATAACTCTCAAAAATAATTTGAACGGTTATCGGGAACAGTTTAGAATCTAACCAGTCATGGCAACGATAGCGGTTAGTCCGATCAAGCACAAGAACACCCTCGATGTGCGCGTGATACTGGCGTTTGCCGCCATCTATGTTTTGTGGGGATCGACCTACCTGGCGATTCGTATCGCCGTCCAGCAGGTGCCTCCGTTGTTCGCCGCGGGCATCCGCTTCTTTCTCGCCGGCACCTTGCTCTACGCCGTGATGCGCCTCCGCGGACGCCCTCGTCCCGCGGGCAAAGAGTGGGGCACCCTGGCAGTGCTTGGCTCTCTGATGTTCGTGGTCACTTACGGGGCGGTGTTCTGGGCTGAGCAGTACGTGCCTTCGGGCTTTACCTCCGTGCTCGAAGCCACCCTGCCGCTTATCACCATCGGGCTCGAAGTCTTTGTCTTCCGCCAGCAGCGTTTCCGCTGGAGCCTGCTGGTGGCGATTGCGGTTGGATTTGTGGGAGTCCTCTTGTTGCTGCTGCACAATGCCCAGCACGTCGCTATCCTGCCTTGCGCCGCGATCCTGGGAGGCGGGATCGCGTGGTCGTTGGGGGCCGTGCTCACGCGTGCTTTGCCGTTGCCCAAGTCGAAGGGAATTACCGCCGGTGGGGAGATGATGTTGGGCGGCGCAGTCCTGCTCATTCTCTCTGCATCGTTTGGAGAGATGCACCCCTTCCCGCATCTTTCCGCCAAGGTGGTGGCTGCCCTGCTCTACCTGGTGGTTGCCGGCTCGCTGATAGGCTTCAGCGCCTTCGTCTGGCTGCTCGGCCGCATGCCCGCGACCCGCGTCGCCAGCCATGCATACATCAATCCCGTGGTGGCGGTCGCGTTAGGGTACTTCTTCGCGGGAGAAGTTGTGACGCCCCGCATGCTCCTGGGGACCGCCCTGATCGTGGCCAGCGTCGCGCTGATCCTGGTCAGAGACAAAGCCGACGTACCCGAGCAAAAAGATGAACTGGAGGAAGTTGCTTAGTCGAGAAAGGTTTCGTCGATGTAACACCAACGCCAATCTTCGCCGGGTTCTACGGATCGCATGATAGGGTGCGCGGTCTCGTGGAAGTGAGCGGTGGCATGGCGATTCTTCGACGAATCGCAGCAACCAACCTTGCCGCACTCCAGGCACATACGCAGGTGAACCCAGGTGTCTCCTATCTTGAGGCACTCCTCACAACCCTTGGTATGCGGCTTCACCTTCTTCACATGATCTTTTACGTGGGTACACTTTGTTGCGCTCATGCCATCCTCTTTTGCACTTCGATGTTTCTGATAACCGGATCATAGTGCAGTGTTGCCTGAGTGGTCTCACTTCTGTGCCTTCGCTGCTGTTTCCACATTCGCGAGCATGTGATCGAGCGCGGCGCGATCGAGAAGGCGGCCGTTGATGACTACCGCGGTGATCTTCTTCGTGTTTTGAATGTTGTCCAACGGGTTCGCAGCAAGCAGGACGAGGTCGGCAACACCGCCCGGCTTGACCGCGCCGATGTCATTCCTACCGAGAAAAAGCGCAGGGTTGCTGGTGGCCGTCTGCAGCGCTTCCATCGGTGTGAATCCAGCCTCGACAAAGTTGGCCAGTTCGTCATGCAGACTAAAGCCGGGGATGATGTAGATACCAGGAGCCGTATCGGTGCCGGCGAGGAAAGGCACTCCCGCTCGATGCATGGCTCCCGCAATCCTCATCTCCTGGGCAAAGGAGCGCTGGCGCAGGGCCAACGGATCCTTCTGCAACCCAGGCGTCATCTCTTCTTCGAAGCGCCTCCAGGTCACATCGCGCCAATGGGCCGGAACATAGCGATCAAGCGGCTGGTGCTTCCAGTCCAGTTGGTCGAGTAAGGTTCCTCCGCGCTCCCAAACCAGCGTTGGCACCTGCCATACGTGGCGGTCCGCGAGCAGCTTCATCATCTTGTCACACTTCTGTTGGTCGAAGCTGTTCAACAGAAGCTGGGTGTCCACTTCACCTTTGATCACCCGGTCTTCCACCGTGGAACAGCCGGCCGAGCTGCCCATCAGGTGCTCGATGCTCTTTTGCCCCACGGCGACGGCCTCGTCGATGCGCACCGCATCCGGTACGTGACCGACAAACGGCAGTCCCTGCTTGTGCGCCTCTGTTGCCGCTGCAAGATACGCGTCGTGGGGGATCAGCGATTGCACCTTGATGAAATCCACCTGCTGCGCCTTGAGCGAATCGACCGCGGCCACTGCGTCTTCTACTGAGGTGACCGGGATGCTGCTGGGAAAACGAAACGTCTTTCCGTCCGGAAGGTAGCCATCCAGCATAGGTCCCGAAACCACCATGCGTGGACCAATCAACTCACCACTTGCGATCTGTTTGCGCCATCCGAACAGTACCGGGATATCCCCGCCCATATCGCGGACACCAGTGACGCCGTTGGCCACGTACAGAGGCAGGATGATATCGCGGCCGCCCGGGAACCAATCCCCGAATGCCGAGTGAACATGCATGTCCCACAACCCAGGGATCAGGAACTGCCCTGTCCCATCGATGATCTTTGCTTGGCTAGGCGGAGCAAAATTTGCCGAGCTGGAGACCGCGGTGATGTGGTCTCCGGTGATCGTGACCGCTCTATCTGCTTCCACGGAGGATGTGCCCGGGTTGATCACCGTCACATGCAGAAAGACGAGAGGAGTATCGCCTGCCTGCGCCACGCTCGTGCGGACGCACAGCGAACACAGAAGCAGCAAAGCACTCAGGAAGGGGACTTTCATCCCCCAAACTTACTACGGAAGGGATTGATTCTTGCCCACTCAAGCCAAAAGAGGGCTTGAATGGGCCACCCCAAGCTTTTTTTCGGAGAGGGCGCCCTAACTTCCGGATCACAGTAACGATGGGTGCCCCGAGGTCTCGCGTTTGAGACCTGGGAGCCTCCTAGTGAAGGCCCATCAAGTCCCGGGACGTAACTCCAGGTGCAAACAGGTTTACCTAGTAGCGGCGCAGCAGCCGCGAGCCCAGTTCACGGTTGGCCCGTTGCAGCTTTTCTTCAAAGAGGATGCCAATGGAAAAAGGCCCGATGATAAGACCCATGATGCAAAACCAGGAACCAATCGAATTCCACATCTGCTTGCTCCTTGCCCAACCAAGACGAATGGCGATAGCGAATTCATCGAAGATCCCATGAAAATAGGGGTCGGGGAATAGCAAGAAAGGTGCACTTACTTGTCTCTCGCGCGCACTTTGAACCAAATTGGGGAACCACGAAACCCAAAGGCAGCACGAATCTGATTTTCGAGGAACCGCTCAAAAGCAAAGTGCAACTTCACCTGCCGATTGGTGAATAAGATGAACGTGGGCGGGGCGACCGCCGCCTGGGTCATATAAAAGATCCGCATTTTGTTGGCGGCGGGCACGGTGGCCCGCTGGAAGTCGATCTTCTCCAGGAAGCGGTTCATCTGCCCGGTAGAAACGCGCTTGCGCCGTTCGGCCGCAACTTCCTTTACCAGCTTGAGCACGGTGTGGATGTTCTTGCCTTCCGCGGCCGAAATGAACACCACCGGCGCATAGGCCAGGTACTTGAGCACGTTGCGCAGCTGCCCCTCAAAAATCTCCTTGTCGGCGGGAGGTTTACCGTCGGTTCGTCCCGTCGTCACCAAGTCCCATTTGTTGACCACCAGGATGACGGATCGTCCACTCTCGTGGGCGTAGCCGCCGATCGTAGCGTCATTCGAAGTCACGCCTTCCGTCGCGTCGATCACCAGCAATGCGACATCGGCGGCCTCCAGGTGGCGGCGCGCCATGACCACGGAAAGCTTCTCGGCCATCATGTTGGTCTTGCCCTTGCGCCGGATGCCTGCGGTATCGACAAAGCGAAACAGATTGCCGTCGTACTCCATCACCTCATCCACAGCGTCGCGTGTGGTCCCCGCAATGGGCGAAACAATCGCCCGCGAAGACCCGGTCAGGACATTCAGCAACGTGCTCTTACCTACATTGGGGCGCCCGATGATGGCAATTGATGTTTCGTGTTGTTGGAACTCGCCATGGGTCCGGTGCCGTGACTCGCCTTCCTCTTCCGATTCAGGCTCTGTTTCCGGCGCCGTTGGGAGCGGCTCTGTTTTCGGAAAGGTAGCGAAGACGTGATCAAGAAGATCGCCGATGCCGGACCCGTGTTCAGAGGAGATGGGCAATATTTCGCGAATGCCCAGCCGGCGGTACTCGGCCGTTTGATCTTCCATCTGGGCCGTGTCGATTTTGTTGACCGCGAGCAGCAGGGGCTTGCCGCCGCGCAAGAGAATGCGGGCCAGGTCATAGTCGGGAGCGGCCAGCGCCGTTCGTCCGTCGACCACCATCACGATGGAATCGGCCTCATCCAGAGCCGTGCGCGCTTGCCGGAAAATTTCCGAAGGAATCAACTCCGGGTCGTCCGGCAGTATGCCGCCGGTATCCACCACCCGGGCGTGCTGGCCGGACCACTCGATCTCGCCATAAATCCGGTCGCGGGTGATGCCCGGTTCGTCGCCCACGATAGAACGGCGCGAGCTGGTAAGACGGTTGAACAGCGTGGACTTGCCCACGTTGGGGCGGCCCACGATGGCCAGAACCGGCCAGGAGGAGGTGTCTACCGCTACATCACGCTTGAACGCCGGGGGAAGGGCCAGCGGATCAGGCAGCTCGGCTTCGATGGGTCTCATCGGCCCCTGGCTTTGCACCGGACGTTTGCGGATCTTGCCCAGGCGCGCTGCCGCGCTGGCCTCCGCGGTAGCTTTGGCCGCGGTCTTTCGCTTTACCTCCGCCCGCGAGTGCTCGCCCCGCGTGGCAGGTGTGGGACGCCGGGCGGCCTTGGCCACCGCCGCGCGCTTTCCTTTCAGGGAATGCGGCTTGGGCTTTCTCGCTTTGGTGCCTTTCACTGGCTTCATAGTCTCTTTCAGTCTTTCATACAACCGGAAACCGACCGTATAGACTTAGAGTTTTAACCGGGCTTTCCCCTTGTCGACCGCTACCATATCCGCTCAGCCGCTGCCTTCGCTCCACGACTTCTTCTCCCCCGGAGGAATGCTGTCGCGGTCCGCGCTCCCCTATGAGTTCCGGCGCGGGCAACTGGATATGGCCCGCGCTGTGGAGCGCAGCCTGCAGGAGAGCAAGCATCTGATTGTGGAAGCCGGCACCGGGACGGGCAAGACGCTGGCCTACCTTTTGCCTGCTCTGCGTACCGGGCAACGCGTCATCATCTCCACGGGAACCAAGAATCTGCAGGAACAGCTGTTTTTCCGCGATGTGCCGTTTCTGGAGTCGCTCCTGGGGCCGCTCCGTGTTTGCTACATGAAAGGCCGCGCAAACTACCTTTGCCGGAACAAGCTGTACGCCTTGCGCGATCAGCCGATTTTGAATGGCCTGGAAGAGATAGACCAGTTCCAGCAGATTGCGGCCTGGGAGAAGACGACCCAAACCGGCGACCGGGTGGAGATCGATGCGCTGCCGGAGTCGAGCCAGGTATGGTCCAAGTTAGACGCGCGCAGCGAAGCTTGCCTGGGGCAAAACTGTCCTGATTATGAACGCTGCTTCATCACCGAGATGCGCCGCCGGGCTCTCGAAAGCGATGTCATCATCGTCAACCACCACCTCTTTTTTGCCGATTTGGCGATCAAGCAACAGGCCAAGGCGGCGCCGGACGCCGGCGTGTTGCCGGAAGCCGCCGCGGTGATCTTCGATGAAGCGCACGAGCTGGAAGATATTGCCTCGAGCTATTTCGGTATCAGCCTCAGCAATGTACGGATAGAAGAACTGGTGCGCGACATGGAAACGGTGTTGCGTGCCCGGCAGGCGCACTCGACTGCACTGAAGGGTTGCGGCGACACGCTGCGGGAAAGGGCGCGGATGTTTTTTGGCGCGCTGCCGCGAGCGGGCGGTTTCCAGGGAGAAGGCCGCATGCCCTTTGAGCAGCGCGAGCAATTTCTGGAGGAGCACGGCGATCTCTACCTGGCGGTGACCAACGCGTTGCACCGGATGGAAGGGGAACTGGAGCGGCTGCGCGGGGTGGAAGAGTCTTTGGGCCTGAAGAAGCGGGTCGCCGACATCCGCGAGCACCTGCGCTTTCTGATGGAAGCGGAAAGTGTGAATACCGTGTTCTGGATCGAACGCCGTGGCGGATCGGCCATGCGTCAGGGGATGCGCAATACCTACCTGCAAGCCACCCCGATCGACGTTTCCGAGTTGCTTTCCGAACTGCTGTTCGAGCAATACCCTAGCGTGATCCTCACCTCCGCCACGTTGACCGTGCAGGGCGGTTTTGCCCACCTGCGAAAGCGGCTTGGCTTGCGCGAAGCGCGAGAGCTGGTGGTGCCTTCCCATTTCCGCTACGAAGAGCAGGCGCTGCTGTATCTGCCGCCGGGAATGCCCGACCCCCGCGAGCCTACGTTTGCCCCCCAGGCAGCGCGCACCATTCAACGAGTGCTGGACATCACCCGGGGCAGGGCATTCTGTTTGTTTACCAGCTATCAGCAGATGCGCGATCTGTATGAGCGCCTGTTGCCGGAGTTGGACTATCCCTGCCTGCTGCAGGGTACAGCCCCGCGCAAAGCGTTATTGGAGGAGTTTCGCAACACCCCAAATGCTGTTCTGTTCGGAACCTCTTCCTTCTGGCAGGGCGTGGATGTGCAAGGGGAGGCGCTGAGCTGCGTGATCGTCGATCGCTTACCGTTCTCTGTTCCCACCGATCCGGTGGTCTCAGCGCGCATGCGCGCGGTGGCGGCTGCGGGCGCCAATCCATTTTTTGATTACCAGGTGCCGGCGGCGGTGATTACGCTGAAACAGGGCTTTGGGAGGCTGATCCGCTCGCTCGACGATCGCGGAGTGTTGGTGCTCCTCGATCCGCGCATTGAGCGGCAAAGATATGGCAAGGTTTTCCTGGAGAGCCTGCCACCGTACCGCCTCACGCGCGATATTGAGGAAGTGGAGAAATTTTTCGCAGGTTGAAAACATTTCCAGGAAGGGTTCTTAACCCACCGGAGTGAACCCCGTATGAAAGGCGCGATGTCCCGCAACCTCTACCTGCTGGCAGCCACCCTGCTGCTGTTTTCCCTGATTTCCTGCGGGATCAGCCTGCTGCCCAACTCCCTCCAACCCGGACTACCCGTCAACGGTTCCGTAGGAAAGACAATTGGACTGGTCTTCCTTCTGGCCTCCCTCCTCATCGCGCTCGCCGGCATACTGACAGCCATGTTCGAGCAGGTCGAACGCAGGAGCGAGGAGCGCATGCGACGCGAGCTCAAGGACGACCTGGACCGCCTGGCCCGCAACAAGACCCGCAAATGAACCAGCTACAATCAGACAGGTAGAGGGCAACCCAGGCCATGTATGAAGTAACCGTCGAATCGGGATTCTCCTCGGGACATTACCTGCGCAACTATCGCGGTAAGTGCGAGAACCCTCATGGCCACAACTACAAGGTCCGGCTGACGCTGCGGGGCAGGGAACTGGACCCCACCGGCCTGCTTCTGGACTTCAAGCTGCTCAAGCAAGTGATGCGGCCAGTCATCGAACGCATCGACCACCAGATGCTGAACGACCTCGAACCGTTTACCGAGCTCAACCCCTCAGCAGAAAACCTGGCGCGTTACTTTTACGATGAGACCAACCGCCAATTGAACGAGATGACCGGGGGCCGTGTCGCCGTCAAGGACTGCACCATCTGGGAGACGGACACCACCACGGCGACTTACTACGAGTAGTCAGGTTTTAATTGCTGGTCGACGCGCCGTGAAGGTACTTGTCGAAGGGAATCTCGAAGTAGAACAGCTCCTTGCCATCCGCGCCGCGCAGCATGCGCAGGTTGAGCTTGCCGCCCGCCAACGGATTGGCCAACCCTTCCACGTCGTAAAAGAGAAAGCCGGCCCGTGTGGTGTGCGGCTCGACTGCCACTGCCGAGTACTCAAATTCGTGGAAGTCTTCGTCAACGTCTTTGTTCTTGGTAGAGGACTTGTTTCCGATGCGGGGCAGGGGACCCGGCAACTTGTAACCGCTGTCCGGGCGCTTGATGCCCCCGATGCGGCGCTCCACTTCTTCCGGCTCCGCCGCGGGGATCTTGTCGCCGGCGGCAGTAATGAAGTTGATGCGCGCGTCGATCAGGGAGATGGGCTTGTCCCCGTTATTGGTAACAATGATGCGGATGGGCATGAAGCCGTACTTCAGATATTTGAAGCGAAAGATCGAGGCTTTTTCCTGAGTATTGTAAGGCTCAGCGGCGATCGCAACCTGTTCGGCAGGATGCAGATCGAATGCCGGGTAGCTGGTCGCCACCCCCGCAGGCGGCGGGGCATGTTCAGCGGCGCTGACCCGGAAGAGCAACCCGGGACACCAGAGCATTGCAGCGATAAGCCCAACAACAAAAACAGATTGGCGAAACATTCCCGGGTTCGATTATGAGCTTCCGTGCTGTCGTGAGTAAAGCGTTGCGATTAAAGAGCGCCAGCCGCCTATGACGCTCATCCTGTACACCTTCGCGTTGTTGGTTGCGCTGGTGCTGGGCCTGCCCTATTGGCTCCTGGCCATGGCCACCAATGGCAAGTATCGCGAAGGGCTCAGCGAACGCCTGGGCTGGGTCCCCGACCGGCTGCGCGAAGGGGACGCGCGCCAGACGATCTGGGTGCATGCCGTTTCCGTGGGCGAGGTGCTGGCCGCCAGCCGATTGGTGAACGAACTCAGTGCCTGTGCTCCGCAATACCGCGTGCTGTTATCTACGACCACCCGGACCGGACAAAGGTTAGCCCGGGAGCGGACCGGCGCTACCCGCGCTTTTTATTTTCCGCTGGATTTTCCCTGGATCGTGCGCCGCTACCTGCGCGTGCTGGATCCGGTGCTGCTGGTGCTGGTGGAGACCGAGCTGTGGCCCAATCTGCTGGCGGCGTGCCGGCAGGCGGAGGTTCCTGTCGCGGTGGTGAACGGGCGAATTTCCGATCGCTCTCTGCCGCGCTATCTGCGCTTCCGTAGACTTTGGACCAAGATATTGTCGGGAATCTCCATTGTGCTGGCGCAGAGCCAGGAGGATGTGAAGCGGTTGAAGGCGATCGGCGCTCCCGCGGGCCGGGTCTCGTTCGCCGGCAATCTCAAATTCGACGTACGCAGCGCCGAGCCCGCGCCAATCACCAGGACACTGCGCGAGAAGCTGCCTCCCGGGATCCGGGTACTGGTGTGCGGCAGTACCCTCGAAGGCGAAGAAGAGATCCTGCTCGATGCCTTTCAGCAACTGCTCAAAACCATTCCTGACTGCGTCATGATTCTGGCCCCGCGCCATCCCGAGCGCTTCGGGCGTGTCGCGCAACTGTTGAAGAACCGCAATCAGCAATCGGTTCGCCGTTCCAACTGGATGAAGCGGCCGGCGAAAATAAAGCCCGGCACCGTGGTGCTGCTGGATTCGATCGGCGAACTGGCGTCGGTGTACGCACTGGCTTCGGTTGCGTTCGTGGGCGGCAGCCTGGTTCCGGCAGGTGGCCACAATCCTCTGGAGCCGGCGCAATTCGCCGTGCCGGTCGTGATGGGCAACCATTACGCCAACTTTCGCGCCATCATCGACACCTTGCTTCAGGCGGAAGCCCTCAAACTCGCCACCACGGAGACCTTGGTGCCGATGCTGGAAAACCTGCTCACCGATGATGAAGCGGCGAATGCGCTGGGAGTGCGCGCGCTTGAGGTGTTCCATCATGAATCGGGCGCCACCGGCCGCGCGGTAACCGCCCTGCTTGGCTTGCTGCCTTCCGCATGAGCCCGCTTTTGCTCGCCCCTCTGTCGTTGGTCTATGCATCAGTCATGCGGGCCCGAAATGCCCGGTTTGACCGGACTCCACCACGGAGACTGGGCTGGCCGGTAGTGAGCATCGGCAACCTATCCGTGGGCGGTGCGGGCAAGACTCCGCTGGTGATCTGCCTGGCGCAGTTGCTGCAGCGGGAGGGCCTGGCCCCCGACGTTTTGTCGCGAGGCTATGGACGATCCCGTCCCACGGTAGAGCGCGTCGACCCCGCAGGAAGCGCAGACCAATTTGGAGACGAACCGCTGCTCATCGCGCGTTCCGCGGGCGTCCCGGTATATGTCGGCGCCAGTCGCTATGAAGCCGGCCTGCTGGCGGAAAACGAAAGCCCTGGGCCAGGCGTCCATTTACTGGATGATGGTTTTCAGCACCGCCAACTGGCGCGCGATCTGGATATCGTGGTGATGCATCGCAGCGATCTGCAGCAGCGGCTGTTGCCGGCTGGAAGACTGAGGGAGCCCCTGGCTTCGCTGCGCCGTGCCGGGGTCATTGTGCTGCGCCACGAGGATGCGGAGCTCGAACCTGCCCTCCGTGTGCACACCCGGACGGAATGCCGTTTCTGGCGCGTGCGCCGCAGCCTCGTCCTGCAGAGTCCGATGCAGCGGGCAGTCGCCTTTTGCGCGATAGCGCGGCCGTCCGAATTCTTTTCCGGGCTGGCTTCCATCGGAGCCGGACTCGCAGAACAGGTACGCTTCCGCGATCACCATCGGTACACTGTGGCCGATATCGACCGGCTGGCGGAGCTCGCGCGGAGCGTAGGATGTGATGGCTTTGTGACCACCGCCAAGGATGAGGTGAAGCTGGATGCCGTCATGCGGTCGCGCCTGAACGCGGTCGCGCCGTTACAGACAGCGGCGCTCACGGTCCAGATTGAAAACGAGCAGGCGGCCCTCGACGATATGAGAAAATCACTCATTGTCACCGCAAGATGAGCAGATGCGCGTCCTGATTATGCGGCTGGGCGCGATGGGCGACATACTGCATGCCCTGCCCGCGGTAGCTGCTCTCCGGCAGGCCCATCCCGAGTGGTACTTCGGTTGGGCGGTGGAGCCCCGCTGGGCCCCCCTACTCAGTGCAGATGATGGCCAGATGCCCTTAGTGAATCGCATCCACCTGGTAAGAGCGAAGGATTGGGCTCGTTCCCCCTTCCGGTCAGAAACGCTGCGCGAGATCCGCGCTTTACGTCGCGGTCTGCGCGCCGAACGCTACGACCTGTGCATCGACCTGCAGGGCGCGGTTCGTTCTGCCCTCGTAGGAAGACTGGCGGGGGCGTCGCGGATGGTTGGAGAAGATAGCCCCCGCGAATGGGCTGCGCGCTGGCTCTTTGGCGAGCGGGTCCATACCCAGGGCGTGCACATGATTGAGCAGGCGGTGGAGGTTTGTGCAGGGGCGGCCGGGGAACCGCTGTCCCCCGTTCTTCCCCCGCTCCCCGTCAACCGCGAGGCGGAGCTCTGGGCCGCTGCAGTGCTGGGTGATGTGGGGCGCCGGCCGGTCGTGCTGCTAAGCCCGGGTGCAGGATGGGGCGCCAAGCGCTGGCCTGCAGAGCGCTACGGAGTGGTCGCGAGAGATTTGCATCAGCAGGGCTGCCTGGTGCTGGTAAACGCCGGCCCCGAGGAAGGGTCTATCGCCGCCGAGGTGGTGCGCGCCAGCGGGGATGTTGCCCTGGCGCCTGAGTTTACCCTGGAGCGCCTGATTGCTCTCACCCGCCGCGTCTGCCTGGTCATCGCCGGGGACACCGGGCCGCTGCACCTGGCCTGCGCCTTAGGCAAGCCCGTGGTGGGTATCTATGGTCCCACCGATCCCGGGCGGAATGGGCCCTTTGGCGTGCCGTTCCGCGTCCTCCGCCACCCCGAAAGCAAGCGCGACCACACCCGCCACGCCGAGCCAGAGGCAGGCTTGTTGACCATCACCCCGCAACAAGTAGTGGAAGCCGCGAACCAACTGCTGGGGAAAGAGCAATGACGAGTTTTTCCATGAGGATTTGCCCCTTCCACCAAGACCGGGTGCCCCATATCTCGCTCGTTTTTTGCGAGATGTGGGAGACCACGAACCTCAACCTTTCGTGTGTGGGGCCAGGAATTAGGCGGTTTAGAGCAGTGGTCTCCCACATCTCGCAAAAAACGAGCGAGATATGGGGCACCCAGGGTGTGCTGAAGGGACAGGCTTGCTGACCCGCTGGATCAAAATCGCGCGGCGTATCCGTGTGCCAGCGGGCTTTCTCTTCGCCGCCTTCTACCTGTGGAAGGCCCGACCCAGTCCCACCTCGCTCGCGTTAAGCCTGATCCTGGTCATCCCAGGCCTGCTCCTGCGTGCCTACGCTTCAGGCTATGTCAAGAAAAACGCGGAGCTAACGGTGACTGGCCCCTACGCCTACACCCGCAACCCACTCTACCTCGGCTCCATGATGATGGCTTTCGGTTTTGCCGCCGCATCCCGCAGCCTCTGGATCACCCTATTGCTGGCGCTCCTTTTTGTCCTGATCTACGCGCCCACCATTCTCGGAGAAGAACAATTCCTCCGTTCCACCTTCCCCGCCTTTGCAGGCTATGCTCAACGAGTACCGCGCCTGCTACCCCGGCTCACCCCTGCGGGAATCCCGGGAGACGGTAGCTTCTCCGGTACTCTTTACCGCCGTCACCGCGAGTACAATTCAGTTTTGGGTGCCTGTGCCGTTTACGTTGTACTTGTTGCTGCTCTGTGGCTCCGCCACTGATTCAATTGGAGTGAGTAAACGGTGATAAGGTGTCCGAGCCTCGTGGTGCGTGTGGCCTGTTTTTGGGCGCTGGCCGGTATCGCGCAATCGCCGCCGCCTCCACCCCCGCTCCTCCCCCCAGCCGCAAGTTTCTCCTTCCCTGCCAAACAGACGCTCAACTACGCCGTCGATTGGCGTGTATTCCCGGCGGGCCAGGCGACGTTCCACCTGGAGCAGGCGGGCAACATGGAACACGTGATTGCCACCGGCGAGTCGATCGGCGCCGTCAACCTGATCTTCCGCGTCAGCGATCGCTTTGAGTCTTACTTCAACCGCACCACCGGCTGCTCTTCCAGCTTTGCCAAACAACTCCAGGAGGGCCGGCGGCAGATCACCAGCACCCTGCGTTTTGAGAATGGCAAGCAAATCCTGCAGGAGAAGAACCTGGTGTCCGGCACCAGCAAATCGCAGGAGGCGCCCATTCCCCCCTGCGTCACCGACCTGATGTCCGCTATTTTTTATGGCGGCTCGCAACCCCTGCAACCTGGTTCGAGCTTTCACATGCCGGTGGCGGATGCCATGCGGGTCGTGGATGTGACCATGAAGGCTGAGGCGCGGGAGCAAGTGGTCACGCTCGCAGGTACTTTTCAGACCATACGGGTGCAGCCTGTCGCGGATGCGGGCGTAGTTAAAAATCGAGGCAACATCTGGATCTGGTATACCGATGATGAGCGCCACCTGCCGGTGCAGATGCGTGCCCGCCTCTTCTGGGGGACCATCACCATGCGCCTGGTAAGCACGTCGTCCAAGTAGCAGCTATTGGATGCGGTATCGTTCCCGCATCAACCTCTGCAGCCTCGGTTTGTAAATGATGTTGTAGGCCAGCTCTTTATCTGGAAACATGGCGAGCGCGGCCTTCTTGCTGTCGGCTACCAGTTCCGCGGCCTGATCGACCGTCAGGCTGCCATCCTGGCTGATCACGGACATCACCATATCCATCATCATCTGCAGGCGGCGGATCTTGCGCTGCTCCTCCATCTTTTCCTGGGGAGATTGGGGAGTAGGTGGCGAATTGAGCGTGTGCTGGGAAGATTCGTCGTTGCGACCGGATTCGCTTGACCCCATGTTGGATAGCCCTTCCTCCGAGTTTACTCTCCTTGCTTTGTTGCGAATCCTATACCCGAACCGGCGGCAGGGAAATACAAAAAAGGTTTGGTTACCTTGGCGTCCAAGGCTGGGCGCTCACCGAACTTCCATCGAGATAGAAGGTCGTGGCCCCCGTGGCATCGGTGCGGAAGGTCCGGACGTGATCGTCCTGCAGGCGCCGGAGCACTTCCCATTTTGGATGGCCATAGGGATTCCGGTGGGCGACGGAGATGACTGCGTACGTGGGCGCCACCCTCGCCAGGAAGGGCGGAATGGTCGACGTCCGGCTGCCGTGGTGGCCAACCTTCAACAGGTCGGCGTGCAGCGGCTCGCTCAGCATCTGCCGCTCGCTGGGCGCTTCCGCATCGCCTTCAAGCAGCACCGAGGTTTTCCCATAAGACACGTGCAGCACCAGCGAATCATCATTGCTGGCGCCGGCGCCCGGCGTGTAGTCGGGAGATGGAGACAGCACATCGACTTGCGCGCCGCCGAAAGTAAAGCTGCTGCCGGCAGCCATCGCTTCGATGGGGATGTTGAGCTGCTTGGCTTCGGCCAGGAGAGCCTGGTAGGCCGCGATCTCCGGGTTGGTGCCCACCCACAGCACCCGGGGACGAAAATTACGCAGGAGGGAAGGCATCCCGCCCATGTGATCGCTGTGTGCGTGGGTGAGAGCGATGGCGTCGAGGCGGCGAATATTGCGCGACCACAACACCGGCGAGACCACGTCCTCCCCGATTTCAAAGTTGCCGCTGGGCGCCTGAGAGCCGCCGCCAGTAGGGCCGCCCGCGTCGATCAGCAGTGTTTTCCCTTCTGGGGAGATCAGCAACACCGAATCTCCCTGGCCCACATCGATGGCTGTCACCTCGAGCACGCCCGGGTGGTAAAGCCAACGCCCGGGGATAGAAGACACAAGCCGCGGAACAGGCCAGCGCAGCGATGGGAAAGGCCACAGGGAAGCGGCTATTCCGCGCCCCCCAGACGGCCAGCCCGATGAGCAAAATGCCGGCAACGATTGCTAGAACGCCCGGGTCGGGAATGCGGATATCGCCGATAGCCATTCCGCTAAAGAGACGGACGATCCCGTTGATGGCGTGGAGCAGAGCCGCAGTCAGTGCTGCCGGCGCGATGCCGCCAGTGCGGGCCAGATCAGCAACGTGGCAAAGGTGATCAGGGCGGAGGGAAGCGCCAAACCGATCAGCGGCACCACCAGCAGGTTCACCGGTAAGCCGGCCGCGGTCACGCGATGGAAGTAGATTGCCATGGGGAGAGACATGGCCAACTCGATCAACGCGGAGACCAGCAGCAACTCGCAGATGCGCAGAAAGAGACGGACCGACGCCGCGGGAACTGTGTAGGCCAGCCAACGGCCGGTGAACCGTTCCAGATGGCTGGAGATAAGCCGCAGCGTGACGCGAAATTGCGCCAGCCGGGGAGGCAATTCAGGATCGATCGCGATCAGGTTCAGGTTCTGCGCCGCTTGCAGATAAGGCGCGAAGGTGTGCTCGGCTACAGGGATAGCAACCCCACCGACGATCAACACCGAGAGCAGTGTCATCTGAAAGCTGGCGCCCCACAAGGAACTGGGATCGAGAGCAAGCAGGCAGACGGCAGCAAAGCCAATCGCATTGAGACTATTTCGTTCGCGGAAGATCAAACGTGCCAGCAGGTACAGCGTCACCATCCAGAAAGAACGCTGCACCGGTTCCCCGAAGCCGGCCAGCAATGCGTAAGCAAAGGAGCAGGCAATCGTCACCGTCGTTGACCACGCGCGAGGCAAGCGCAGCCACGCCGCCAGTGCGAAAATGCAACCGGCGAAAATCGCCAGGTGCATGCCGGAAACCACCAGCAGATGAAACGAGCCGGTGCGTTCAAAGCCCACACGAGCCTCGTGATCGAGATAAGTGCGGTCGCCCAGAATCATGGCGCTCAGCATGCCCGCGTCGGATTCGCTCAGCAGCATCCAACGCGGCAAGCGCGACGCCGTGGAGGAGTCGGCGAATGCGATCAGCCGCTGGCTGCCGGCCTGCTGTATCGCATGCAGCCAACAATGAAATCCGCCGTGCCCGTGGGTAGGCGTGATCGTGATCGCCGACGGCTTTGAGTGACCCCACCACGCCGATGCCCTGTTGCCGTAGCCACGCGGTGGCATCCCACACTCCCGGGTCAAGATAGCGCTCGGGCAGGTGCATCGCGGCCTTGGTCTGGATCTGATCGCCGCAGTGGATAGCAGGGAACGGTTGATCCGCAGGTGCGTAGACAGTCGCGCGCAATCCGCCGGTCAGTGGTTGTCCATCCACGGAGGCAACCCGCACATCGAGACTTTCGCTGCGCTCTTCCCGCACGGCACTGCCAAAAAGCGATGTGGATTGAGTGAGGCGGATGGGGGTAGTACGTGTGACTTCACCATGGATAGCCGTGGTTTCGCCGGCGTCGGCGATCACGCTCAGTTGCGTTTGTGGATCAGGGCCAGGTTCGATTTCGCTCAGCAGCAGGCCCAACATAAACCAGCAAAACGCCAGCGGAAGCAACGCGACCCGCAAAGCCATGCGAGCCGCCAACCCACACAGCAGACAAACCAGTAAAACGGCGCAGATGAGGATTCCGGGAGCAATCCAGCTGTATCCGGCAAGCACAATCCCAGCGCAGAGCCATGCCGCCGCATAAAGCACCGGAGCAGTGGCAAAAGAGAGCCGGTCGAGGCCGCGTCTTCTTGCCACAAGTACTCCTACCGAGCCAAGCTGTATGAAAATAAGTCCCGCAGGGACGGCTGAACTTAGCCCAGGACGCAGTCCTGGGTAGGCTTCAACACGATGAGTAGTCCCGTAGGGACGGCTGAAGTTTGTCCAGGATTGAATCGCGGCCCATTTTCAGCCGTCCCTGCGGGACCGGTCGAATCCGGAGTGGGCGCCTCAAGATGCTAATCATCCCACGAGCCTCTCGGCAGGCAACACATTAATTCCGCTTGAGGTGGGTGACCGTCTCCATGTGGAAGGTTTGTGGAAATAAATCGACGAGATCCATCTTCTCCACTGCATACCCAGACTGTAACAGTAACTGTAAATCGCGAGCCAGCGTCGCAGGATCGCACGAAACATAAACCAGCTCCGGAGCCGCAACCCCTGCCAGGTGAGCACAAATCTCCTTGCCCAACCCCGCGCGCGGCGGGTCGGCCAGGATCAATTCCGGCTTCTCCTGGCCCGGCGCGTGGCTGCGCAAAAACTCCAGCGTCTGCGAGCGGACCACCCGGTGCTCCTTATTCCCTAAATTTGTTTTAAGGTCATCCGCCGAAAACCCTTCCGATTCAACAGCGACGACATTTTCGTACGCAAGCGCCTGTGCAAAAAGCCCGACCCCGGAATAAAGATCCCACGCAACCCGGCCCGAACGATCTGCAATCGCCAACCGCAGCAAATCCGGCACGAGAAACCGGTTGACCTGAAAAAAAGCACCAAGGCTAACCTGGTATCGAACTCCGGACACCGTATACGTAAGCGACCGCTGTCCCCAGTGCATCATGGTTGGCTGCGAAAAAAAACCAACCCCCACGACCTCGGGTATCTCCACCTGCAGCCGCTCAGCAAATGCTGCTACGCTCCGTCCGGTGACGCGCCGCGGTTTCTCCGGCCAGAGAGACACGAGTAGCTGGTCCTGCTCGCCGTTGGTAAAAAACTCCACCTCGTCACACAGACTCCCGAGCGCAGTCTCCTGTGCAATGCGCTCGACCGCCACAATCGCCTTCTCAATAAGAGGAGCAGCAATAGGGCAGTGGGCTACCCGCAAGAGCTTGTGCGAACCTCGCTGGCGATACGCAAGGGCGTTGCCCAGCACATGGAGACGAACGCGGTTCCGGTAACCCCAGGGCGGCCCGGCCACACTCCCGATTTCGCGCGGCAAAGGCAGATGCGCCCGCGTGAGCGTCTCCTTCAGGATGTCGAGCTTCATCTGCAATTGAAACGAAGGACCTGCATGCTGATACTGGCACCCACCACATCGGGGCACATATTCGCATGCAGGGACAACCCGCTCGGGAGACACCTCAAGGACGGACCCAAGCGCGCCGGTGGCGAAGCTGCGCTTGTCCGAAGCAATCGTAGCTTCCACCAGTTCGCCCGGCAGCGTTCCTGGAACGAACACCGTCTTCCCCTCGGGAGCGCGCGCCAGTCCATCGCCGCCGTAGATTGCCTTCTCGATGCGCAGCTTCATCCCTGGCTCATGTAAAACAGGCTGAGCCGCGGCAGGGTGAACTTTTCCAGCAGCCGCTTATGCAGGAACTGTTGCTCCACCTGGCGAATCTGCATCGCGGGCATGCGGCTACGGTAAGGCGCCAGCTCGGCCGCGGCCTGCTGACGCAGCGCGACCAACTCCGTCTCCGGCGTACCGGTGAGCAGGATGGCGAACAATTTTTCCTCTAACACCGTGAGCGACTGTTCCATCTCTTCGAGATGAGGCAGTTTCGCCCGTGTATCCGCGGCGAGCGCCTGCAGACGATCGGCGATCTCGGCAAGCGATTCCTTTTGCGCTGCATTGCGCAATTGCTGCGCGGCGCCTTCCAGGTGAGCGGCGATCCGTTCCTGTTCGAATCCTTGCTCTTCTGTGCTGGGCCGGGCAGGCGTGGCGCCGACCGCTGCCTCCTGCATCGCGTTCATGGCGGAGATCACTTCCTGGGCGCAATACGCCAGCCCATTCACTTTCCGCACGCGTGCTTTGTTCTTGCGCGCGTCGTATTTGTCGAAGGCAGCGTCGATGCCCTGCAGCACTGCCGGCAAAGGGATGCCCGCCTCGCGCCAGGTTTCAATCAACGCCCAATCGATGGTGGAAAGCAAAAGCAGCGACCCGCGCCGCCGCTGGAAGTGTTCTTCAATCTCAGTAAAGTAGTTGAAATAATTTTGCACGACTGCGTCAGGCGTGCTTTCCCGCTGCTTCGCCGTGGCTGTGTTTGACCTTCGCCACGCGGTTGCGTTCGTAGATCAGGCGCAAGCCATCGAGCGTCAGCATATCGTCAATGACCTTGATGAATCTTGAGTCGTCAACGATGAGCCGGGCCAGGCCGCCGGTGGCAATGATCTTGGGAGCCGAAGGCGCTTCGCCGGATGCTGGTTCAGGGCCTTTGGTCTCGTTCAAGATACGTTCCAGGATGCCGTCCACCAGGCCGATGTATCCGTAGTACAACCCGCTCTGCATGTGGGCGATGGTGTTTGTACCGACCACCTTCGCAGGCTTTTTTACATCCACACGAGACAGCTTCGCGGCGCGGGAGAAAAGCGCCTCGGCCGAGATGGCCAGGCCCGGCGCAATCACCCCACCCACGTATTCGCCCTTGGCGGTGATCACGTCGAACGTAGTCGCCGTGCCGAAATCGACCACCACGCACGGGCCACCATATTTCGCGTAGGCTCCGACACCATTCGCCAAGCGATCCGCGCCCAACTCGGCTGGGTTATCCACCAGGATAGGCATCCCTGTCTTTATCCCTGGTTCCACCAGCATGGGTTTCACGTTGAAATAGCGTTCGCATACCTGGCGCAGCGTCGTTTCGAGCGGAGGGACGACCGAGGCGATGATGATGGCCGAAACCTCACTGGCTTCGATCTTCTTCATCGCGAAGAGGCTGAGCAGGAGCACGCCGTATTCATCTACCGTCTGCGCTCTGAGCGTGCTGATGCGCCAGTGGGTGATCAACTCATCGGGGGCGAGGCGGTAAAGGCCGAGGACGGTGTTGGTGTTGCCTACGTCAAGGGTGAGCAGCATAGAATTTTCCGTCATTGATCTCGAACACCGCCGGAGTGTACGGTGCGAACCCCTTCCGCAGTGCGCACCAGCAGGAATCCGCGTGGGTCCAGGCCTGCGGTGACGCCGGAGTACCCTAAGCCCTCATCCACATGCACCTGCCTGCCACGTATCCAGGTCGAAGCGCCTTCCAGGCGGCTAAGGATATTCGCTGCCGCGCCGGCTGCATCCGCACTGAGCGCCTGGGCTTCCCGGTAGAGCGATTGTAGCAAAGCGATCAGCAGATCCTGGCGCGCCCAGGAGCGTCCGGTTTCGCTGCACAGAGACGCGGCGATGGGTTTTAACTCATCGGGAAAGTTATCCTGGTGAACATTGATGCCAATGCCCACCACCGCGTGGCGCACCCGCGTGACCTCCGCATTCAACTCAGTGAGGATGCCGCAGAATTTTTTCCTGCCAAAAAGCAAATCGTTGGGCCAGCGTATGTCTGCTTCGAGCGACGTGACCTGACGCACCGCTTCGCGCACCGCGAGACCGGCAGCCAGAGAAAGCCAGAGAATATCCGCAGGCGCAACCCGGGGCCGCAACAGAACGCTGACGTAGAGACCAGCGCCGCGAGCCGAGTGCCACCCATGCGCGCCCCGGCCGCGACCCGCGGTCTGTTCGTCCGCCAGGTAAACCATTCCCTCCGGAGCGCCCTCGTCGGCCTCCCGCATCGCCAGCACGTTGGTGGAGTGGATAGAAGGGAAGAAGCGAATATTTCCGACGAACGGCGTACCCGCAAGAGCCGTATCCAAGGCGGGCAGATCGTAGTGGTCTTCGTGTGTGATCAATGGTGAGTCCTGGAGTGAGGGCAGAAAAACTGCAGATCCCTCTCCTTGTTTGTCATCCCGAGCGAAGCGAAGAGATCTGCGGTTTTCCCACCCCCTAGAAAATATCCGTAGTCACCCGCATGCTCAAATCCACGGCGGTCGTGGACTGCGTCAAAGCACCGACAGAAATATGATCCACTCCGGCAAGCGCATACTTACGAATATTCTCGAGCGTGATCCCACCCGATGCTTCCAACGGGATCGTAAGGCCGCGTCCGCGCACGATACCCACAGCCTTCTTGGTCTCAGCCGGGCTCATGTTATCCAATAGCAGCGACTCCGCGCCCGCAGTGAGCGCCTGCTCCAACTCAGTCAAAGTCCGCACTTCGCAGGTGATCGTCTGCCCCGGCGTTCGTCCGGCAAAAGCGCGGGCAAGGACCTTGGGAATGCCGCCACCCAGAGCAATGTGATTGCTCTTGACCAAAATTCCGTCGGACAAATCGAAGCGATGGCTCTCGCCGCCGCCGCAACGCACAGCATACTTATCCAGGACGCGAAGGCCTGGAGCCGTCTTACGCGTGTCGAGCACTTTCGCCTTTGTGCCCTCTACCGCATCCACATACTGCCGCGTAAGGGTAGAAATCCCGCTCATCCGCTGCATCAAATTTAGAATCACGCGTTCGCAAGCCAAAATCGTCCGCGCATTACTCCGAATCACCGCCACCGCCTGGCCCTTCTTGACCCTGACCCCATCGAACATCTCCGGGTGATTGATCACCTCGAATCGCCCGGCATTCTTCTTGTCCAACCGGATGAAGATTTCCAGAAATCGGGGAATACATCCCAACCCGGAAATCACGCAATCCTGCCGCGCCAGAACCGTGCCGGAAGCGCGCAGCCCGGGCTCAATGGTGATGGCAGTGGTGACGTCGTTGGTCGCCCGGTCTTCCACCAGGGCTTGTTCCAGGGTGGCCTCAACCCGTCTGCTCTTCCAGTCCATCGGCCCCCCTTATTGGTTGTCGCAGTTGAGGCTGTCGAGCGCTGCACGGTTCTTTGGAATCAGCACGCTCAGTTCGGCTGCACGGCGGCGCAGCCCTTCTACCACGTTTGCCGGAGCCTTGGCTAGAAAGCCCTCATTCGACAACTGGCGCTCGGCATTGGATATTTCTTTCTCGAACCGGAGCAATTCCTTCTTCAGCCGCTCGCACTCAACCGCAACATCGATCGTACGCTCATAGATCACGGCCACGTCGAATCCGGGCGCGGAGCGCACGCCCGTGCCTTCGGGCATGGCGTCGACAAATTCAATGGCCGATACCTTTGCCAGGCGGCTGATGATGTCAGTGTTCTGTTCAATGCCTGCCCGCTCTGCCGGCGCGACGCGAAGCCGGATTGGCACCGGCGCCTTTTCTTCCACTCCGAGTTGGCGGCGCATATCGCGTACTGCGGCGATCAAAGCCTGGAGTCGCTCCATCTGCCCTTCGGCAACGGAGTCAATCAAATCGGTGCGCGCCTGGGGAAACCGCGTGAGCGCGATCGATTTAGCCGGAGGATGATTCTCGTAAACCGCATGCCAGATCTCCTCGCTGATAAACGGCATGAACGGAGACAGCAGGCGCAGGGCGGATTCAAATACTGACAACAGGGTGGCAAGAGCCGAACGCACCGGCGTAGGCGCGCCGGTGAAGTCCAGGCGCAACTTGACGACTTCTAAATACCAGTCGCAGAAATCGCCCCAGAAGAAGCTGTAGAGCGTATTGGCCGCCTCGTGGAAGCGATACTCGCTCAAGGCCTGGTTGACTTCGCCTGCGGTTCGATTCAGGCGAGATACGATCCATCGCGCTTCCAGTGGCGCATCCGTTCCCGGCTCTGCGGGAAGCTGATGCAAGTCGACGGCGATGCCAGCCTCCGCGGCTCGCTCCATTTGCATGAAGATGAAACGCGCTGCGTTCCAGATTTTATTGGCAAAGGCGCGATAGCCGTCGGTGCGGTCTTCGCTGAACGCGATGTCGGTCCCTGGAGCGGCCATGGCGGCCAGCGTAAAGCGCACCGCATCGGTCCCGAAGCGCTCCACAACCTGGATCGGGTCGATCACGTTCCCCTTGGTCTTCGACATCTTCTGCCGGTCCGCATCCCGCACCAGCGCGTGGATGTACACATCGCGGAAGGGCACCGCGTCTTTCAGCGTGCGCTGGCTGCCGTCGGCCATCGGCTCTTCCAGCATGAAATGGCAACCCAGCATGATCATGCGCGCCACCCAGAAGAACAGTATGTCGAAGCCGGTGACCAGCAGCCGTGTGGGATAGAAAGCATCGAGATCCGGTGTATGCTCCGGCCAGCCCAGCGAGGAGCAAGGCAACAGGCCGGACGAAAACCAGGTGTCCAGAACATCCTTCTCCTGCTCGATGCGCTGGCTGCGGCAGTGCTCGCAGACCTCAGGCGTGGTGCGAGCGACTGTGATCTTCCCGCACGCAGCGCAGTGCCAGGCCGGAATGCGATGCCCCCACCACAGCTGGCGCGAGATGCACCAGTCGTGGATATTGCGCATCCACTCGAAGTACGTTTTCGAGTACTGTTCGGGCGTAAAGCGGATGAAGCCCAGCTCCACAGCGGCAATCGCCTTGTCAGCCAGGGGCTGAATGCGAATGAACCACTGCGTCGAGAGCAAAGGTTCAACCACCGTCTTGCAGCGGTCGCACTTGCCGATGGAGTTCACATGCTCCCGCACCGCTGCCAGCAGACCTTCTTTTTCGAGATCTTCCAGAACCCGCTGCCGCGCCTTGTAGCGATCCAGGCCGGCATACGCGCCGGCGGCAGCATTCATATGCGCCGTCTCGTCCATCACGCTGATCGAGGGCAGCCCCTGCCGTTGTCCCAGCGCAAAATCGTTGGGGTCGTGTGCCGGGGTCACTTTGACCGCGCCGGTACCGAAATCGCGGCTCACCCAACTGTCGGTTACGACCGGGATCTCCCGTCCGGTCAGTGGCAAACGCAGCATCTTGCCGTGCAGGTGCGTGTAGCGCTCATCGTCGGGGTGGACCGCAACCGCAACGTCGCCCAGCATGGTCTCGGGCCGCGTGGTGGCAACCGTAACAAATCCCTCTTCTCCCACGACCGGGTAGCGAATCTCCCACAGCTTGCCCTGCTGCTCCTCGTGAATCACCTCGAGGTCGGAGATGGCAGTCTGGCAGCGCGGGCACCAGTTGACGATATAAGCGCCGCGATAGATCAGCCCCTGCTCATGCAGCCGGACGAAGGCCTCACGCACGGCCGCCGAGCGCGGGCCGTCCATGGTGAAGTACTCGCGCGACCAGTCAACGCTGGTCCCCAGCCGTCGCATCTGGTCGAGGATGGCAGCCCCATAATGCTGCTTCCATTGCCAGACCCGTTCGACGAAGGCCTCGCGGCCCAACTGCTGCCGCGTCTTGTGCTCTTCGGCGAGCTGGCGCTCCACCATCAACTGCGTAGCTATCCCGGCGTGATCGGTGCCCGGAATCCATAAGGCGAGGTCTCCGCACATGCGACGCCACCGGGTGAGAATATCCATCTCGGTGTGTTCCAGCATGTGGCCCATGTGCAACCGGCCCGTAACGTTGGGCGGAGGCAGCAGCATGGTGAAGACAGGCCGGTCAGACGAAGAACTTCCGTCTGCAGCGTGAGGCTGGTCGAACAGCGCCTCTTCGACCCAATAGGCCGCCCATCGATCTTCGATCGCGGCCGGGTCATAGGCTTTTGGTAAATCACGGGGCATGGGGGGCGTCTTCTTTCAACACCTCGGGCATCATCCCTAAACGTGCCAGTGCGGAGAATGCTCTAGAACGGGTTGAGTTTGTCGAGGCCCTTCTTCTTCTTGTGTTTGCTCGAAGACTCATCGCTCGAGTCAAACTTGGGAGCGGGCGTCTTCTTCTTCTTGCCATTGGCTGTGGCGCCGGTGTCGGTGCCGGTTTGCACTTGTGGGGCATTATGCACGTCGTTAGTTTGAGGAGGAGCGTCCGCCGGCTTCTCTACCGGAGGCAAAGGCTTGTTGTCGGTCGGACCGACGGTCGCCAATCCGCCCGGGTTCTGCGCCCCTGGAACGCCGGCTGCTGCAGCAGCGGCTGCCGCGCCCTCAGGAGTAACCGCCGGGCCGACGGGGACGCCGGAAGTGGGCGGCGCTGAGTTCGCTGGAGCCTGCCCCGAGCCATTCTGGCCCGTGCTGATGATCTCGGCGCCAATTGCCGGTCCACCACTGTTGGCTGCGGGTGCCGCGGTATCGGCGCCCTGGACGTTCTCCAACTGCAGCGTCGAACCGGCTGCCGCGGGCGCCGCGCCTGCTCCACCCGCAACTGCCGCGGGGGCTGCGCCACCTGCGGGAACCACCGGCGGTAAGGGCTGATTGTTCAGCGCCGCGGTGAAAAGTGCCGTGTCTCGTTTGTGCACTTCCGGCGCCGTCACCGGCGGCTTGTCGGTCAAAGTAGGCTCGCCGATACGCGCAGCGTTCACGGTGACCGGGCCACGCTTGACCAGCAGAAGCGCACGATCCTTGAAGGTGATTCCGGTGCGGCTCTGCTCTTCCGCTTCGCTGTCCGCCAGTTCTTCCTTGGTCGGCTCGGGGACCGGGCGATTGAGCGCGATCAGGCGCTCGCGTGCATCTTCCACATGCGCCGCCATCGAGTAGTGCGTCACCACGCGAGAATAAGCTTCCGCAGCCTGGTCGTCGTAGGCCTTCATGAGTTCCTGCTTGGCCTTGGGATTGATCTGCTGCAGGCCCTGCACGTACCGTGCCTCGGCGGCATAAGCATCGCCCAGCCCGATCAACGCCAGATCGCTATGGCTATAGAGCGGATAGCTGTCGGTGACGGTCTGCAGACGAGCAATAGTCGCTGCCCAATTCTCGTGGGTGGAGTAAAAATTCCCCACTTGGTACTGGCGCTCGGCCAGCACTTCCTGCACTTCCCGCAGACGCTGCTTGGCCCGGGGCACAAACGTCGAATCGGGGAATTGCTGGATCATGTTCCGGTATTCCTGCTCCGCCTGCTGGGCATTCTTCGGGTCGCGGTCAGGTTTTTCCATCTGCATGTAATAAATGTCGGCGACCTTCATCTGCGCTTCGGCCGCTTCCGGCGTATTGGGGAAGAAGGTGATGAAGTCCTTGTACTCGGCTTCCGCCTGGGTCAGAGCGGCGGTGCCCCCTTCTTTGAACCAGCTATCGCCGACCAGCAACTTGGCGCGCATCTGGTATTCCGATTCCGGATAGGTGTTAAGAAGAGTCTGCAAGTCCAGACGGGCCACATCAAACTTGCCCTTTTTCATGGCAATGAGGGCCTTGTCGAAGAGCTCTTTATCCGGCTGTTTCGAAGCGTGGCCGGCAAGGGGATCTTCGGGCGTCGGCTTAGTCGCTGGTTTGGAAGGCTTGAAGATGCCGAACTGAGCGCAGGCGGGGAGAGCGCAGAGAAGACAAAGGATAGTGAGCCGGGATAGAAAACGCTGCATAGCACCTCATGGGCAGGAGCTCGGCCAGGAGCCTGGGTCGTAACCGGAAGTGGTGCCCCCCACCCCCGTCCGCATTACTTACTTAACTCAATGTTAAATGGCGGCAGCCTGCCTGGTATGGAAATTTTGTCCAGTGCGGGTCCGTTCGGCTTCCTCCGCCATTTTGAGCAGTGTCCGGGCTTCTTTTTCCGGGTGCCCCGAATCGAACACGGCGCTCCCCGCTACCAGCAAATCCGCCCCTGCTTCGACCACCGAGGCAATCGTGTCGTGGGCCACCCCTCCATCGACCTCGATCCTGAAATCGAGCCCAAGTTTGGTTCTCAGTTCGACCAGCCGCCGGATCTTATCCAGCGAAAAAGCAATGAACTTTTGACCCCCAAAACCCGGGTTCACACTCATCACGAGCACGTGATGGACCATAGGCAGGATTTCGATCAGAAAATCCACCGGGGTCGCCGGATTGATGACCACCGCCGGTTCCATCTCATGGTGGGCGATCAACTGCAGGGTACGGTGTAGGTGCCGGCAGGCTTCCCAGTGCACAGCGATCCAGTTCGCGCCGGCTGCGGCAAACTCCTCGATGAAATCGTCAGGATTCTCGATCATCAGGTGGCAATCCAGCGGCAGGCTGGTGACCTTGCGCAGCGACTTCACCACGGGAGGTCCCATGGTCAGGTTGGGGACAAAATGTCCGTCCATGATGTCGATATGGATGACAGAACCACCACCGCGCTCGGCAGCCTCAATTTCCAAGGCCAGCTTCGAGAAATCGGCAGAGAGGATGGATGGCACCAATTCAACCATGATGACCCCTCGATTCTCCCCAGTGTACAGGGTAGCTCGCTAGACAACCACCAATGCCCCGGGCAAGGACGCCTACACTCTGCCTCTTGTCATTACGAGCGTAGTCAAGGGACACAACCGGCCCTCCAGGCCTGGACTGCGAGCACCACTTCCCGATGCTCATTCCTTACAAATCGGCTGATCGAGCCGCCAATTCTGTGAGGCTTTGAGATTCGACCCGAAAACGAGATCTGGGTGCCCCATATCTCGCTCGTTTTTCGCGAGATGTGGGAGACCACGAACCTCGATAGGCCGCCTTCATGGAGCCGCCACCGCTCACGCATGCCACTGAATGGGAGGTTTCGCCATCTCCTCCGGATTGGCACTATGCGCCCGCGCCGCCACCCGGGAAATAGCCCGTAGCAAAGCCTTGCGAGGCGCCTCCCCATCCACGCCCGCAAATACCATCTCCCCCACGGAACGCGCCGCCGGCCGGTAAAACCACTGCGCAAACAGCGCCACATGGTCCGACAAAGTCGGCGTGGAAACAGTCTTCGGCGCCGCCTGACCAAGCCCCCGCAGAGCCTCCTCGAGCCGCGCTTCCAACACATCTTTTGCCGGCAACGCTCCAACGCTCTCCAGCGGGACAGCCTCCAAAGCAACCGGATGAGCAAACAACGAACTCGACCCCGACCGCTCATTCGCCAACCGCATTCCCACAATGGAATAGAGCGCAGGCCCACTCCACACCCCGCGCCGCAGGCCAAACATCGCGACATGACCCGGCTCCGCCGAAGGCTGCACCAGGATCCCACTCAATTCCGCCAGGGGACGAACCGCCTCGCTGGCCAAATGAGCCACACTTTGCACCTTTTGCATGCGCTGGTGAACAGTCGCGGCGCGCTCAAACTCCATCGCCTCGGAAGCCGCGTTGCGCTCGCCCTCCAGCTTGCTGATCATGGAACCGCCGCGAGTCGCGAGAAACGCAAAAACCTCCGCTGCTTCCTGCTGGTACCGCTCGTCGGAGCACCCCTTGAAACAAGGCGCAAGGCACATCTTCATTTCCGAATAGACGCAACCGGGAAAAGCCGGATCTGGATTGAGTTCCTCGCTGCACCTTCGCAACAAAAACAGGTTCAGCATCTCATCCGCATACCGTTCGGCCGCCGCCCGCGAAGGGAACGGACCAAACAGCGCATTCGCTGCCGTCTTGCTGATTTTCGCAGTGGCATATACCCGCGGATACGCATTATCCACCGACATCCGAAGAAAGGCCGGAGGGCGAAGCCGTAACCGCTTTTGCGCCCTCGCACCGAAGGCGCGCAGCGAGGCCTGGTAGAGGCACAGAGAGGATTCGAACTCCGATCCCGTGACCGTGTACTCAATCTGGTCGACCAAATGAGCGAGCTGCAGCCTACGGCTGGTTGCGCCACCCTGCGGCCCCCGCAGAAATCGCTTCAGGCGCCGTCGTAGGTTGGGTGTCTTGCTAAGGTACGGCTCGGCCGCAGGATCAGCGGCGCACAGCGCAAAAACAGCCGGCGCCTCGGGAAGACCACCGAGGCTGGCGCTGGGGTCGGCCGGATCGAAGTGGATCGAATGAGCGAGACCAGCTCTCATAGGGAGACGGAACGATTATTCCCCGGCGATGGTCATTCCGTCGATGCGCAAAGTGGGAGAGGTTACGGATCCCCGAAATTCCAGGTCGTCGGCAATGGCGGTAACGTGGTTGAGCATCTCCTTCAGATTTCCGGCGATCGTGACTTCCTCGACCGCGAAGGTAAGCTCACCATTCTCAATCCAAAGGCCAGCCGCGCCGCGCGAGTAGTCGCCCGTCACCATGTTGACCCCGAATCCCATCAGCTCGGTGACATAGAACCCCGCTTTCACCTCAGCCAGTAGTTGCTGCACGGAGACGGACCCTTTCTCCAGAAACAGGTTGCCGCCGCCGATGCCTGGGGTTCCCGCCAACCCGCGAGAAGCATTGCCCGTGCTCGGCATGTTGAGCTTGCGCCCGGTGTACGTATTCAGCAGGTAATTTTTGAGCACGCCCTTCTCGACAATCACGGTACGCCGGGTGGGCAAACCCTCACCATCGAAAGGCGACGTGCCGAACAGTCCCGGCAGGGTTCCATCATCAATCACGGTTACATTCTCGCTGGCCACCTTCTGTCCCAGTTGGCCGTTCCAGAAGGAAGCGCCACGATAAATGCTGTCTCCGTTTGCCGCTTCGAAAATATTGCCGATGAGCGAACGCGCGATCTCCGGAGCAAAAACAATCGGCACCTGTTGCGTCGGTACACGGCGGGCATTCAGGCGACGCAGCGTGCGTCGCGCTGCCTCCACCCCGATGCTTTCGGGAGAGTCAAGTTTGGCCAGCGTGCGTGCGCTCGAGTACCAGTAATCCCGCTGCATTCCACCTTGGTCCGTCTCCGCGATCGGCATAGCGGAAAGGGAGCAATAAGAGCGGCGATACTCGCCCACAAAACCGCGCGAATTGGCCATTACTTTGTGTCCCGTGGCTACATCGAAGCTGCCGCCGTCACTCTTGGTCAGCCGCGGATCCGCGGAAAGAGCTGCCGCCTCCGCGCGCCGTGCGTACTCGATGCGTTCCGCCGCGGGCAGGGAATACACATCGTCGTAATACAGGCCGAGGTCCCCCGTAAGCTGGCCCATGGCGCTTGGTTCCGGTAAGCCGGCGAAGGGATCCTGCGATGTGACGCGCGCCAGATCGATGGCGCCGGAAATCATATGGGCCAGACCAGCTTCCGAGAAGTCGCTGGTAGAAGTATTCGCAGTGCGGTACGCTCCGCTTTCCCCCAGGAACACCCGTAGCCCGATCCCGCGTGCTCCGGACTCCTTCAGCGTTTCCACCTGTCCGAGTCGGACAAGGGTGGAAAATTCGTCACCTTCGCGGATCACCACTTCCGCCTCGGCGGCCCCTGCCCGCAATGCGCGCTGGACCACGTCCGCTGCGAGCTGCTGCAGGTTGATGGTGCGTTCGGCCGCTGGGCTGGAAGTCGCGGTAGACATCATCGGGCCGTACCGCCGACCGTCATGCGGTCGAGCTTGATGGTCGGCATCCCCACGCCGACGGGCACGCTCTGCCCATCTTTGCCGCAGGTGCCGATGCCCTCATCGAGCGCGAGATCGTTACCCACCATGGATACGTATTTCAGCGCTTCGGGCCCATTGCCGATGAGCGTAGCGTCGCGCACCGGAGCGGTGATTTTGCCGTCTTCGATCAGGTACGCCTCCGAAGCGGAAAACACGAACTTGCCGCTGGTAATATCCACCTGGCCGCCGCCGAAGTTCACCGCGTAGAGTCCGCGCTTTACACTGCGCACAATGTCTTCCGGGCTATCTTCGCCGGAGAGCATGTAGGTGTTCGTCATGCGCGGCATCGGAATGTGCTGATAGCTCTCGCGGCGTCCATTGCCCGTATCGGCCATGCCCATCAGGCGGGCAGAAAGCTTGTCGCTGATATAGCCCTTGAGGATGCCGTTCTCGATCAGCACCGTTTCCTGCGTGGGTGAGCCCTCATCGTCGACATTCAAGGATCCCCGGCGCGAAGGCATGGTGCCGTTGTCAACCACGGTCACCTTTGAGCTGGCGACCTGCTGTCCAATCAGGCCGGCGAAAGCGGAGGTCTTCTTGCGATTGAAATCTGCTTCCAGTCCATGGCCTACTGCCTCATGCAGCAAAACACCGGGCCAGCCGGGTCCCAGAACCACTTCCATGTCCCCAGCCGGAGCAGCCACCGCGTTCAGCTGCAAAATCGCCTGCCGCGCCGCCTCCATAGCGAAGTGCTCCGGTGACTTGTCGCCCTCAAAAAAGTTGATTTCCACCCGGCCACCGCCGCCGGAGCCACCGCGCGAGCTCTTCGACCCATCGCGAGCGATGACGTAGCAATTCAAACGGGCCAGAGGTTGGGTGTCATGAGCAAAGGTGCCATCAGAGGCAGCAATGAGAATGTGCCGCATCTCGTCGTTGAAACCGGCACGCACCTGGACGATGCGCGGATCATAGGCACGGGCAGCACGGTCGGCGCGCATCACCAGTTCCAGCTTGGGGGCAACGCTTGTGTCTGTATCGGCAGCTGAGATGGGATAGAGGCTTGACTTGGGTGTCTCGCGGAAGCCGGCCACTTGTTGCTTGCTCGGCCCATCGGCGATCAAGGCCGCTGTGCGCGCTGCGCGCATCAGCCTTTCCGCGGAAAGATCGTCGGTATAGGCGTACCCGGTGCGGTCGCCCGAGCAGACACGGATGCCACATCCAGCGCTGACTCCCTGGCTGGCGGACTTTACCAGCGATTCATCGACCGAGATCGAGGTGGACGCGATCGACTCAAAATACAAGTCCGCAAAGTCGCCGCCGGCGGAAAGGGCCTCGCCCAGGCAACGTTCGATGAGACGCCCTGTGAGCCCGAACCTTTGAAAAAAGTGAAGCTCATGTTCGGGAAAGTTCATGGACGCCCCAGCTTATCTATATTGACCATGTGGTCATTTTAGTCCGCACGGAAGGGCAGGTAAACAACCGCAGCCGGGGTTGCCCCCGGCTGCGGTGTGCTTCGCGGTCTAAGACAGCGAACTATTTCGTGAAAATGTCGTGTTCCTGGTCGTAACGCTTTTCGGTGTTTCCTGCTTTTTCAGCGGCCTTCTCGGCGGTGCGGTCGATCCTATTGTCCTGCCCTGTCTTGGACGTGTGGAACTCTTCGTCGGCGTTTGTTGGTCTTTCGAGGTCAGTTTTCAGCATAGGTTGTTCCCCCTGGGTACCTAGATGCTCCGGCTAATGCCGCGGTTATCCGCTATGCTGTTTGGGCCAGCCAGGGAGGGTCTAAATGAAGATCGCGTTCTCGTTACTCGCAGCGGTGCTCACCCTGGTCCCTGCGGCGGCCCCGGGTCAAAACGGCCAGTTTGTTCATGGAGTCTGGGTATGGAGGACACCGATCCTGCTCGACCTGCCCGCCCGGGGCGAAGCTCTGCGCGATTTTTGCCGGTCGCACCAAATCAACGAGGTGTATCTGTCTTTCACCTCCCAAAACACTGCCCAGCCGGAACAGCGAGAGATTGCAAAGCTTATCGAACTTCTGCACAAATCGCACATCCGCGTCGAGGCCCTGCTTTCCGGCGCCGATGCCGACCAACCGGGCCAGCACCGCGACAAGCTGATGGGCCACGTCAACGAAGTGGTGACCTTCAATCGCGAACATCCTCACCAGCGCTTCGACGGCATCCATCTCGACCTGGAGCCACAGCAGCGTCAGGAAAACAAAGGGCCGGGAAACCTGGGCTTCTTACCCAACCTGCTCGATACCTATCGCGCCGTGCTCACCGTGGCCGAGCAGAACCAGATGACGGTCAACGCCGACATCCCCAACAAATTTCTCAAGGCCGATGCCCAGCAGCGTCAAGCGCTGATGTCGTCTCTGCCGCGGTTGACGTTGATGCTGTATGAGCTAAGCAGTCCAGGGGATGGGCAAAGCACCGCGGCCCAGGCAGACAAGCTTCGTCAAGCCGGCACAAAGTCCATGGAGGAGGCGTATCAGGGTCTCAACGGAACCAATCTCGCAAAGCTGGCCATAGGTCTGCGCAGCGCTGACTACCAGCAGCAACTCCCCGACATGCTCAAAGCCGTACAGGGCGCCTTGGCCCAAAACCCGCATTTCCTGGGCTGGGCTTGGCACTCCTACAACGACGAGACTGAAGCCGCAAAGTAGAACCCCCTCCGGGAAGCCGTCAAATCTGGCTTTACTAAGTACAGTTGCCCCTTCGGACTAGTCTCATGCCGAAGCCGCGAAGGGCGTTTACGGTCAGGCAGTTTTGAGCGGAGCGCCCATCTCAGCTGGATCGCCTGAAGCTGCAATCCATCCAATCCTCTGCCGGTTGACACTTACTCTTTACGCAGACCTTGATAGAGCGTCACTTTTCCGTCGACGACAACCGCAACGTAGCGGCGATCGACCAGGAATTGCATCACCTTCTTGCCCTCCCGTGCCAGCTTCGCCCAGCGTGAATTTGTGGTGGCGTTCTGCTCCACGCCACGTAAAGCCGTGCCATTAAACTTGAAATCGACTTCCCGCAATTTGGAACGGCTGGTGCGCCGAATCGGGTAGCTCTCATCGCCGAGTCTGACCGTCTTCGCGTTCTCCGCGAACACCTGCTGCCACACGGAAATAAAAGTCTCTTCCATGCTCATGGTTCGTTTCACCGTCTCATCTGAAATGGCCGCGCCGCTTCTGGCCCGGGTGACCGCTCTCATAGGATGCACAAGCATCTACTCCGCGCGCATGATGGCAGTAGGGGCAGCACTCTTTTGAAAATGGTTGCTGGTTCAACTCTGTTTGAGCGTCATGGTTCCGCTCGGTAATGGTCCGCGGAAATCAGATCTCCCAGCCTCGCTCCCCGGATTTTCCGGGGAGGTTCGCACACTCGTACATTAACCAAAATCACTCGGCCCGGGCCCTGAGGTGCATCACGGTACTATCATGGACGCGATGCGAAAAGCCGGCAGAGCGAACGAGAAGTTATTCCCGGTTAAAACGCGTAAGCCCGCGCCCTACGCCTTTGTCCTCGATGCACTTTCCGAACTCCCGATTGAAACTCGCTCCATGTTCGGCTGTCTCGCCGTTTACCTGGGAGACAAAATTCTTCTCATGCTTCGCGAAAAACAAAAGCAGCTGGAAGACAACGGAGTGTGGCTCGCCACCACCAAAGATCACCACCAGGCTCTCCTCCGTGAGTTTCCTCACATGCGTTCTATTCAACTCCTGGGCAAGGAAGTTACCGGCTGGCAAATTCTCCCTGCCGATGCACCGGACTTCGAATCAGCCGCCTTGCGTGCCTGCGAACTGATCCTCGCCCGCGATCCCAGAATCGGCAAAGTGCCCAAAGGCCGCCGGCCTCAAAAGTAGGGCCTCATTAGTTCCCTGAAGAACTCCTCAGTGAATCCTGCTGGTTCGGGACTATAACTGTCTCTGTTATTTCCAATTCAGAGGCACTCATGAAGAGAAGAGAACTGCTGCGAGGGATCGCGGCCGCGGTACCGGCGTCGTCTGTCCTCGGACATTACTCGGCGCTTGCCGCTCCGTTGCGCAAAAAAGTGAAAATTACCGATTTAAAGGTGATGGTGCTGGGAAAGCCGGGCGGCAACACGCTGGTGCGCATCGACACCGATGCGGGTGTCAGTGGGTACGGTGAGGCCTACTGGGGGTTCGGCATAAAAGATGTGATGTTGGGATATCTGCGGGACACCGTCATCGGCCAGGATCCATTGGACATTGACCCGCTCTATACCCAGATGATCCTGCGTACGGGAGGAGCAGGCGCAATTGGTGGAGTGACCGTAACCGCGATCAGCGGGGTCGAGATCGCGCTCTGGGATCTGGCCGGTAAACTTCTCGGCGCTCCGGTTTGCAAACTCCTGGGAGGGCAATACCGCACCGGTGTGCGCGCCTACCTCACCACCAGTCCTGCAGACTTTCTGGACCCGGCCTCCTGCAGCGAGTGGGCGGCCATGGTCAAAGAGCACCGCTATGGTTTCCAGGCGGTCAAGACAGATATCCGCCGCGCTGCGGACCCTTACGGGTTGATCCCCGCAGACGCCCGCTTCAACAGCCGTCAGCTCTCTCTTCACGATTTGCAAGTGAACGCCAAAGGTTTCGCCAACGTACGGGAAGCTTTGGGCGACCAATACGAAATCGCGGTGCACTGTCATTGGGAACTGGATATGTCGGATGCGCTCAACCTTGCCCGAGCGGTCGCGCCCGCGCAGCCTATGTGGCTGGAGGATCCGATGGATCCCGACTTCTCGGAATCCTGGGTCAAACTAACAGAAGAATCTCCAGTGCCCATTCTCACCGGCGAGAACCTTTACACCCGGCGCGGCTTCATGCCCTTCATCGTCCACCAGGGTTGCAAGATAGTACAGATCGATATTCCCAAATCTGGTGGATTGCTCGAATCGAAAAAGATTGCGGACCTGGCCGACGTCTTCAACATCCCGGTCTCCGCACACAACGCAATTGGTCCCCTCGGCGCCATGGCCTCGGCACACTGCGCAGCTGCCATCCGCGATTTCAAAGCACACGAATTGGCACTGAGTCCCTCCCTCGGCGCCAACGCCAACAAAACCCACGAACTACCCTGGGGTTTCTACCAGGGCGACCCATCGGTGACCTGGGAAAAATTTGTCCTGCACGACGGCCCCCTGGTGAAAGACGGCAGAATCCAGATACCCGACAAACCCGGATTAGGAGTCGAACCTAATCCCGACTATGTTCGCGCCCACCTCGCGCCAGGCGAAACCTGGTGGGGCTGACGATTCCGCGATCATTTTCAAAGGAGCGCGTGTGTTACAAAACGCCCTAGACAAACCCTTGTCTATCGAACCTCAGGACGATACTATTCGTATCACAGAGATCGCAAAATCCATGAGGTCACACCCGCGCCATGGTCACGACAAAGGGCAAGCGTACGCTCGACCAGCCTTCGGGCCCCGTCAGTCTTAAGACGCTTGCGGCTTATCTTGGCCTCGACCCGGCCACCGTCTCGGTCGTCCTCAACGAAGTGCCCGGCCGTTCTATTCCGGAAGCAACCCGGGAGCGCATCCGCAAAGCAGCGCTCAAATTCAACTATCTGCCCAGCTTCGTTGCCCGCTCGCTACGAAATCGCCGCACCATGACCATCGGCATTCTGGTTCCAGTGTTGGCGGACGGTTATCACGCCGAAGTGATGACCGGCATCGGCGACAGCTTGCTCGACGAAAAGTATTTCTATTTCATCGCCCACCACCGCCATCGGCCTGATTTGATTGAGCAGTATCCTCGCATGCTGATCAGCCGGGGCGCCGAGGGCTTAATCACCATCGATACCAACCTGGTAGGCAAGCTGCCGCTGCCGGTCGTCGCGATTGCAGGTCACCGCTGCATGGATGGAGTGACCAATGTCGTCCTCGATCATCATCGTGCGGCTGAACTTTCCCTTCGTCATCTTTACGATCTGGGTCACCGCACCATCGCTTTCATGCGCGGGCAGCCCTACAGTTCCGATTCCGATGCCAGGTGGCAAAGCATCATGCAGGTGGCCCAGGAACTCGGCCTCGTCATCCGCCCGGAATTAACCATTCATCTCAAGAAGGACCTCACCTCTCCTGAGCTTGGTTATCCCGTAGTGAAGCAACTGCTCACGCGGCACCGCAACTTCACCGCGTTTCTTTCCTTCAACGATATCGCCGCAATCGGCTGCATCCGCGCGCTCCACGATGTAGGACTGCGCGTGCCGCACGATGTTTCCGTAGTCGGTTTCGACGACATTAAGGAAGCCGCCTTCCAGACTCCGAGCCTCACGACCATCCGCCAGCCCCTCCATCAGATGGGAGCCCTGGCCGTCCAAACGCTGCTGAAGCAGCTCGGCTCTGCCAACGGAACCGACCTTCCGCAAATAGCCGTAGCGCCCGAACTGATCGTCCGCGAATCCACCGGCCCCGCGCGAAAAAAAAAGCAAACTGGTAGATAACGATCTTCACCTTAGGACGCAACGAACGGTTCCGTGCGAAGACGACCATCAGGAAATCGAGTCCCGTAGAACCTGCCCTGAGCTTGTCGAACGGGGATGACAAGGGGGAGGACGGCGACGATCCATAATCAGTGGTTATTGGATCGAGGTGCTTTTAAATCTAATTTGGACAAGTCTGACTAAACCTCTAACCCAGGAATAGCGTTCTCGGCTAAGTTCAGCCGTCCCCGTCCGACAAGCTCAGGGCCGTCCCTGCGGGATTCACTATGCAAAAGACTCTCGATCACAAAAAAAGACGGGGCACCAGAAATCCTGGCACCCCGGAGGACCTACTAAAACGTAGGGTGTATCAAAACGTAAGATGAGCGCTCAGCTGCAGCGTTCGCCCGAGACCCGTCAACTGGTTAATCGTCGAAGTACCCGTTGCAATCGCCCCGTACCCACTGCAACCCGTAGGCAGCGTCCCGGAAGACGGGCATACCGTCAGGTTCTGGTTGGGCAAGTCGAAGCTCGGGTGATTGAATGCGTTGGCCGCATCCGCCCGAACCTGCACACGGACCGCCTCCGTTACGGAGAACGTCTTACCCAATGACAGGTTCACCTGATTGTATGCAGGGCCAGTCAACTGATTGCGGCGTTCATCGCCATAGGTCCCAGGCGACGGCGCTGCGAAGGCAGCCTCGTTAAACCATTGGTTTGGTCCGCGGTTCCCCAGCTTGGGATTTCCAATGACATTCGGGAACCATTGGAAATTGTTGCCCCCCAACGAATACGAGTTGGTGCTATTCGACATAATCGCGGTGAAGGGCTGGCCGCTCTGTACCACGATCGTACTGGCAAGCTGCCAACCGCCCAGAACCTCATCGAGCAACAAGCTGTTGTTCAGGAACTGCTTGTTTCTGCCGAATGGCAGCTGATAGAGCACATCGCCTTTGAACGCGCTTCTTATATCGAAGTTAGAGTTGCCGTAGTTCCTCGAAGGCACAAACGAGTTCTGGATATACTGCGCTCCCGAATGGCTACCCCAACCTGCGGAATCAATATCGTCCAGGAAATGAGACCAAACGTAACTGAAGTTGAATTCGATTCCCCGGGTCATGCGCTTGCTGATGACCGCCTGAAGCGAGTTGTAGTTTGAGATCGCATTCTCATTTGGAGGAGTCCCCGAAGTATTCAGCGAGCCGAATTGAGGATAAGGCCGGAACTGCTGGTCGTTTGCGGAAAGTTTGTTTTCCGGCACCTGGTTGATGTCAACGGGGAAGGGAAGGTTATGACCGTGGCTGGCCACGTAGCCTAGCGAGGCGACAAAGTCGTTGCCCAATTGGCGCTGCACCTGCACATTCCACTGGTAGGAACCGCCAACCGGCTCATTGTAACCGTTGTAGTTGAAGCTCTGACCGTTGTAAGCATCCGGGGCGGTCGAGTTCGAAACATACGGAAGAGCCGACCCGCTTCCCGAGAGCGCCACTACCGGAGTAACACCGTTGGTGTTGTCGGTGACGGTGCCCTTCGAGCCGAACGCATTGCCCATGCCGCCGCCGTACTGGTCGTTGCTCCAGTTATACGAGAAGAGGCCAAAACCACCGCGGATCGTCGTGACCGGGTTGAGCAGATAGGCGATCCCGAAACGTGGGAGAAACGTGTTGTAAACCGGCTTCTGCAGGTGGGTGCGGCCATTAGCATGGGTCGATCCGAACCAGATGGCTCCCAGGCTATTCGAAGTCGGGTTTTGTATCGTCGGATCGAAAGAGGCTTCATTGCCTTTTACTTCACTCCACCCAGTCTGAATCTGGTAGCGCAGGCCGAGGTTCAGCGTCAGGTTCGGCGTGACCTTATAGTCGTCCTGAGCAAATATCTGCGGAAGTTTCTCCCGCCCCCCGTACTCCGGTGTGTTGTTTGCATTCCACTTCTGCGTCTCGCCCAGCAGGAAGTCCGCATAGCCAACACCACTTGCCGTGTCGCCCACGAACTGTGACGTGTATTGACCGGTATAGGTCATTTCGCCGGAGATGGTGTTACCCCAGGCGGTGGAGTTGTTTTGATAAATCAGGAACTCTCCACCAAAATGCAGAATGTGCTTGCCCTTGATGAGCGTAACCACATCCGACGGGTCATACGCGTGCTCTTTGTAGACCGCATTGATTTCCGACGCCAGCATCGTGCCGCCGTTGGGGAACGCGCCATTGTTGAAGTTGGTGATGTGGATGATAGGGAAGTCATCAGACTTAGCAAACTGCCAGCCAAGCTTGGCCGGGTACCCCTTGTTCAGCGTATAGGGCACGAAAAAGTTGAGCTGGTTGGTATAGCCCAAACGCACCTCGTTGGTCACGTGCGGGCTGATGCTCCATACATCCGTAACCTGAGCGTTGTACCGGCTGACATCGCCGCTGCGGCAATCGATCGGGCAAATGCCTGCGCCGAAGCTCTTGCCCGGATTATCTCCCTCGGTCACGGAAGCGGTAATTCTGTTGTTCGAGGTAACGTCATAGTCGATGCGCCCGAAAAACTTGGTGAACGGGTTTTGATTCGGCGCAGTGTAGGTGTAATTGTTCTGTGCTTGCCCGTTCGAAACTGTCCCGGGTGTGTTTGCAGCAGGGAAGTAAGACTGCAGATTCTTCGCGACCGGATCGATGCGGTCCGCCGGAATCACATTGCCCGCGAAGGCCGTCCGCCTGATACATGGGCACGTCGTTGGGCTGCTCTGCCCCGGATACGTATAGGTGCCGGTTTGCTGAAATACCGTGGTGCTTGCAGGGTCATAGATCGTAGGCAGGCCGGCGAAATTGCCGCTCAGCTCAGCGGCCGTCGGAACATTGTAGAAACCGGCTGCGGTACCACCATTGTCGATGATGTGGTCGTAATCGAAGAAGAAGAAGAGCTTCCTCTTTAGAATCGGACCGCCGACCGACCCCCCGAATTCGTGGAAGTGGATGACGGGTGTCGAGTTGCTGGCGCCGAACGCATAGTTGTTCGCGTTGAGCGCAGTGTTCTGAAAATACTCGTAGGCCGAACCATGAAAACGATCGGATCCACCCTTGCTGATCTGGTTGTAAAGAATGCCACCGACACCGTACTGCGCGGAAAAGGCGGAGGTGCTGATCTTGACTTCTTGGATCGTCTCCTGGACGTTGATATCTGAATTCGCGCTCGCCGGCAACGTGGTTTCGGCTCCGTCTGCCAGCACCGTGCTGAACGGCAGGTTGCCGTTCACCGATAGCATCGTCCCATTCGACGTACCCGAACCGCCGACCCCCTGGTTTCCTCCAGGGGCGCCCGCTGCTCCAGGCAGCAGGATATTGAAACTTGACCAGTCCTGCCCTATTTGTCCTACCTGCGGTAGCTGCGATATCGTCTCCGCGCTCAGCGTCGTCGATTGCTCTCCGCTATCGGTGGTCAGAAGTGGCACATCGGTGTTTACCACCACTTGGGTGTTTACGGTGCCTACCGCCAGTTGCGCATCCACCGGCGTAGTCCCAACGTTGACCGTGATCGAAGACCGCACTAACTGGCTGAAGCCCTCTTTTGAAAAGGTGAGCTTGTAGGTGCCGGCGACGATGGAGGAGGTGTCGTACACGCCCGCGGCATTGGTGGTGTAGTCCTTGGTGACTCCGGTGTCGACGTTCAGAACCGTCACCGTTGCACCTGGAATGGAAGCGCCAGTGTTGTCCGTCACAATGCCGTGGATGTCCCCTGCGTTTGTGGCCTGTCCCGTGGCTCCTGTGAATGAGCCAACGAGAAGAACGCCGGCCAGTAGGGCCAATCTTCCTGATTTCATACCTAACCTCCCAAAAAGTGCTGCCGCTGTATATAGTCTTGGTTCGTTTTTAGCGTCATCCGCACCGGGATCCGATAAGACAAACGGTTGTCTATAAGCATCTCGGCGCGCGCGAGCAATATAACAGGAAGCCGCATAAAGTTGTCAAGGGCTATCTTGCACCCCGTCACAAGCCTTGTAGTTTGAAGGACAACCGTGTGTCTTAAGGCAAAAAATCAATTTTCCCGTCTCCGGCCAGGTCCTATTCCAGGCCTGTCCGACCCCTTGGTGACCGCTGTCCATGATCGGGCTCACGGCAAGGGCGCCAGGAGGCAAGCCTTTCTCTCCGGACCAGCAGCGCGGTATGATTCTGGGGCGATGTGCGTAAAAAAAAACTCTGTGCCGTTTTGCTGACCCTGCTCCCCACCCTCTCCCTCCTCTCGCAGGCGTCCAGTAGCCATCAGGACCAGGTAGCAGAACATTCCCGGCTCGCCCAGCAGTATCTGAATCAGCACCGTCCCGACCTCGCCATCCCGGAATTCCAGGCGCTCGTTGCTCTCCAACCGCGCAACTTGGATGCGCAAGCCAACCTCGGGGTTCTGCTCTTCTTTCAGGGCGACTATGCTAAAGCGGAGCCCCATCTGCGCACCGCCCTTGACCTGCAGCCGAACCTGACCAAAATTCAGGCTCTGCTCGGGATGGCGGAGAAGCGCACCGGCGACCCTGCCAACGCACGCACCCACCTCGAAGCATCGTTTGCAGCCGTCGATGAACCAAAATTGAAAGTGCAAATCGGCATGGAGTTGGTGGAGCTGTACACAGCGAGCCAGGATCTGGCGAAGGCAAGCTCCGTGGTCAACGCCATGCGCCAGGCGGACCCGGTCAATCCGGCGGTGCTTTATGCCGCCTACCGCGTCTATTCCGACCTCTCCGGGGAAGCCATGCTCAGCCTGGCCTTGGTAGCCCCCGACTCGGCGCAGATGCACCAGGTCATGGCCCACGAAGAGGCCAAACAGGGTAACAATGCCGGCGCTCGCGCACAGTTTCAGAAGGCTCTCGCCAGCGACCCCAAACTGCCCGGCATCCATTTCGAAATGGGAGAGCTCCTCGGCCTCTCCGAGGATGCTAAGACCAAGGCGGAGGCAGAATCCGAATACAAAGCGGCGATCGCCGAGAACGCCCTCGACGAAAAAGCAGAAACCCGCCTCGGCGACCTGGCCAGCCGCAAAGGGGATTCGGCCCAGGCTCTCCAGTACTACAACACTGCCATCCGCTTGCAGCCCGAAGATGCGGAGGCGAACTTCGGGTTGGCCAAAACCCTGATCGCTATGAACGAGCAGGCTAAGGCCTTGCCCATCCTCGAACGAGCCGTGCAGCTGGAACCCACAAACGCCGCCGCCCACTTCCGCCTCAGCACCATCTACCGTGAAATGGGGCGCACCGCCGACTCGCAACACCAAGTAGAGGAGTACAAGCGATATAAGCTCCTGAAGGAAAAACTGGAGGCCGTCTTCAAAGAAATGCAGCTCCACCCAGCCGGACTGTCCACCGAAGACGAGACCAAGTAACGATCGCCGGCGTTTCGGGAGACATGGATGCGAAGAGCCAGAAGGTTTCGAAACGTAGCTCTTTTATCGCTCCCGCTTGCCCTCTTCTGCCCACCTCACACCAGTCGAGCCCAGCACCCTGCCCCGGATCCCGGCTCGCAAATTCCGCAGCTGGTCGATATCACCCGCTCCACGAAAATCCAGTTCGATCATCTGTCTTCTCCAGCGAAGAAATACATCGTGGAGTCCATGAGCGGCGGAGTTGCACTCATCGACTACGATCGTGACGGCTGGCCAGACATCTACTTCACCAACGCTCCCGGCATCGACATGGCGCTGGCCGGACGCAAGGCCCGCAGCGCGCTCTTCCACAACAACCACGACGGCACCTTTACCGATGTGACAGACAAAGCCGGAGTCGCCAATCCCTGCTGGGCCATGGGGGCCTCCATCGGCGACTACGATAACGACGGCTGGCCCGACCTCTTAGTCACCTGCTTCGGCGGGGTCACGCTCTTTCGCAACAACCACGATGGCACCTTCAAGAACGTAACCACCGAAGCAGGGCTAAGCACCGATGCCGGCTGGGCCACCGGCGCGGCCTTTGGTGATTATGACCGCGACGGCTGGGCTGATCTCTTTGTCGCTCACTACGTCGACTTAGACCTCAAGGACCTTCCGGAATTCGGCTCCAAAGTTACCTGCCAATACCACGGCATCGCCGTGCAGTGTGGTCCTCGCGGACTCAAGGGGTCCCCGGACGCCCTCTACCACAACAACGGCAACGGAACCTTCACCGAGGTCGCCAAAGCGGCTGGTGTGGCTGATCCGCAGCGCTTCTTTGGCTTGACAGCGGTCTGGAGCGATTTCAATAACGACGGAAATCTGGACCTGTTTGTCGCCAACGACGGAGAGCCCAATTACCTCTACCGCAACGACGGCAACGGCCACTTTACCGATGTCGCGCTCGATGCCGGAGTCGCCGTTAACCTCGACGGCAGCGAACAGGCCAACATGGGTGTGGCCTTAGGCGACTACGAGCACAAGGGCTTGTTTTCCATCGCCATCACTCACTTCAGCGAGGAGTACGCCGCACTATACCGCAACAACGGCGGCCTCAACTTTACTGACGTCTCTTACCCGTCCGGGATCGCTCGCGCCACCACACCCTACGTGGGATGGGGAGACGCCTTCTTCGACCTGGACAACGACGGCTGGCCCGACCTGATCCTGGTCAATGGCCACGTCTATCCGCAAGTGGACACCAAAGACATCGGTACCAAATTCCGTGAGCCTAAGCTCCTCTACCTCAACCAACACGACGGCACCTTTCGCGACATAAGCAAGCTCGCCGGTCCTGCCATCCAGATTCCCCAGGTGAGCCGCGGGCTTGCGGTCGGCGACCTGTTCAACGACGGCCAACTCGATTTGGTGGTTGAAAATCTGGAAGGCAAACCGATGATCCTGCGCACTCACGGTAGCCCGCACAATCATTGGATCAGCCTCGAACTGGAGGCGGCAAAAGGAAGTCCCCTCGCGCTGAACACGCGGCTCCGGGCCACCGCGGGTGATCTCATCCAGCAGGACGAGGTGCGCAGTGGAGGCAGCTATCTGTCCCAGAGCGACCTGCGGATCCACTTTGGCTTGGCCGGCCATGAAAAGGTCGACAAACTGGAGATTTTTTGGCCTTCCGGAAAAGTAGAGACACTGACCGATCTAAGCGCAAACCACTTCTACATTCTGAAAGAGGGCAAGGGCATCGTGCCCACCCGGTAAGCCACTAGACAAACTATTGTCTAGGTAGGTCGCGCCTGCTATCTTGTTCACACAGACAATAAACAGGACACGGTAAGTTCAGTGGGCAAGCGCAAAAGCAAGAGCGATAGCAGCCAGCCGGCACGTGTCAGTCTGAAGACCCTTGCCGCGTATCTGAATCTCGATCCAACTACTATTTCCGTCGTGTTGAATGAAGTGCCTGGGCGTTCTATCCCCGAAGCTACCCGGGAGCGAATCCGCAAGGCTGCGCTCAAATTCAACTACCAGCCCAGCTTCCTTGCCCGCTCCTTGAGGAATCGCCGCACCATGACCGTTGGCATCCTGGTACCCGTATTGGCAGACGGCTACCACGCGGAAGTGATGACGGGTATCGGAGACTGCCTGCTCCAGGAAAACTATTTCTACTTTATCGCACACCACCGCCACCGGACAGATCTGATCGAGCAATACCCACGCATGCTCATTAGCCGCGGCGCCGAGGGTTTGATTGCGATTGATACCAACCTGGTGCACAAACTCCCGCTTCCCGTCGTAGCCATCGCCGGTCATAGGCGCATGAGTGGAGTGACGAACGTAGTCCTTGACCACCACCGCGCCGCGGAACTATCGCTGTGTCATCTCTATGAACTCGGTCATCGCAATATCGCCTTCATGCGCGGCCAGCCTTATAGCTCTGACTCCGATGCAAGGTGGCAAGGTATCGTAGAAGTGGCCCAGGATCTGGGCCTCGCCATTCGCCCCGAAATGACCATCCAGTTGGAAAAAGACCTGACCTCGCCGGAGTTGGGATATCCAGTCTTGAAGCAACTGCTGGCCCATCATCGCAGCTTCACTGCCGTCGTTTCCTTCAACGACGTTGCGGCGATCGGTTGTATTCGTGCGCTCCATGATTCGGGACTGCGAGTCCCTCAGGATGTCTCCGTAGTCGGATTCGACGACATTAAAGAGGCCGCCTTCCAGACACCGAGCCTCACCACCATTCGCCAGCCTCTTCACCAGATGGGCGAACTCGCCGTCCAGCTACTACTGCAGCAACTCCGGCCTTCGGACACGAAAGCTCTCCCCCAGGTAGCCGTTGCTCCGGAACTCATCGTCCGTGAATCGACCGGGCCGGCCAGGCAGACGCGATCCCCCCGGCGGCCTGCATAGCAACTTGAGTTAGCTACTGGCTGGTAGGTACGGGCTTTTAGCCCGTACATAAAATCACTGCACAATCGGCCTTTAGGCCCTGAGGCATGCTTGTTCCGGCTGAGACCGGATCTCAGGGCCTGAAGGCCACCAGGGTGACAACTTCTGTGCCGGGGATAAATCCCCGGCCTACCTTTATCTTTGAGATACGCCTCTCCCTGAGCTGCCCCAAATTTTCTACCTGCCGGGCTATTAAGGCTTGGTGTTCATGGGGCGAAACGAAAATTTCTTCCCCCTTAAAATTTACGCTGATGTAAAAGAAATCTGCCATATTGAGTCAGCGACTTGCGACAATGCTGGCACGAAGATCCGTCGCAGGGTGCGGACACAGCACCCGCGATTCCGGCCCCAGCCCGGCTCAGATACTGATTCACCTCCAGTAAAAAGAACGACCCCAACTTTTTGAGGAGAGCCAAATGTTTCGAATGTCTCGATCCCGTGTGATCGCCCTGCTCACCTTGCTTGGCGCTTTGATCACCCCGAATTCCCACGCCCAGACGGCAGTCGATGGCGCTGTAGGGGGCACGGTGGTCGATGCCTCAGGCGCCATCGTCGGTGGCGCCACCGTGACCGTCATCAACAATGGAACCAACGCAGAGCAAACCGCCCAGGCAGACAGTGACGGCTACTTTCGAATCATTCACCTCCAGCCGGGTGCTTACACTGTCACCGTGACAGCGTCGGGTTTCGAGCCCTACAAAGCGGTGGACGCACTCGTCCAGGTCGGGCTGCTGACCACGATCGATCCCCATATGCAGGTCGGATCAACCTCGCAAACCGTTGAGGTCACCGGCGCCACTCCCCTGGTGAACACCACCAACCCGGACTTCGCCGGCATCATCGATCAGAAAATCTTGCACGATCTTCCTGTCAGCAACTATCGTTGGTCCAGTTACGCTCTCTTGACGCCCGGTGTAGTGAACGACTCCAACGGCTATGGCTTGCTCAGTTTCCGCGGCCAGAGCACGCTTCTGAATAACGTAACCATCGACGGAACAGACGATAACCAGGCCTTCTTTTCCGAAGAGCGGGGCCGCACCCGTGCGGGCTACTCCACCGCCAAGGAGGCAGTCCAGGAATTTCAGGTCAACACCTCGAACTACTCGGTCGAGTATGGCCGCTCAGCGGGTGGCATCGTGAACTCGGTCACCAAGAGCGGCACCAACGGCTTCCATGGCGTGGGTTACTATTTCGACCGCGACAGTGCCTGGGCGGCAACCAACAGCACCGTGACCCACCCGGTCGAGGTCTCCGCCACTCCGCCCACCTACCAGGTAGTTCCTTTCAAGCCCACCGATCTTCGCCGGCAATATGGGTTGGCCGTTGGCGGTCCGATCTTGAAAGATAAGATCTTTTTCTTCTTTGCCGCCGACAAGTTCTATCACGACTTCCCGGCCGCCGCGACCATCACCGGCGCCGCCGCCAACTCTAACTTTTACACTGCCGCCGACGCCGCACTACCAGCCGGCAAGACCTGCGGTGCTACAGGCTCGGCCGCCCCCAATTACCAGGACGCGAACGTCTGCCAGATCGCCACCAACACCGGCCTGCCCTACGCAGCCTCCTACTCCGTTTACAACGGCGGCATCGCCGGGCTGCAATCCACCCTCGGTACTGCGCCGCGCACCGGCGATCAGACCATCTACTTCCCCAAGCTCGACTGGCAGGTAAACGGGAAAAATCATGTTTCCGTGGAAGCTAACCGGATGCGCTGGACCTCTCCAGCCGGCATCCAGACCAGCCCCGCCGTTGCCTACGGACTCTCTAGTTTCGGCAACGACTATGTCCGTGACAATTGGATCGTCGGGAAACTCGACACCCTCTTCACATCAGTCTGGAGCAACGAAGCGCGCTACATGTACGGCCGCGATTTCGAATACGAAACCAACCAGGCGCCCACTCCCTACGAAGCCAGCACCCTGATCAACACCCCGACTTACACCAACCCATTGGGGTTGCCGGCCAACGTGTATCTGACCGGCTTCTTCCAGATCGGCACTCCGCAGTTCCTTCTCCGTGCCGCCTATCCCGACGAGCGTCGTTGGCAATTTTCTGACACCGCCAATTGGATCCACGGAAACCACAGCTTCAAATTCGGCGGAGACTACGTCCACACTTACGATTTGACTTCCAATCTCTATAACCAGTTCGGCGGCTACACCTACAGCGGCAACACCACCCTGGGTAACTACATCTCCGACGCTTACCTCGCGAGCAATGCAGCCACCACCGCCAAGGCCGCGCATTACACTTTTTTCAACCAGGGTGCAGGTCTGGCGGGGATCCCTTTCACCACCGGAGATTACTCCCTGTTCGCGCAGGATGAATGGAAGGCTACCCGCCGGCTGAGTCTTACCCTGGGCATTCGCTGGGAGTACGAGAGCTTCCCCGACCCCCAACTGCCGAACGCCGCGGTTCCCCAGACTTCGACGTTGAACGCCAGGAAGACCAACTTCGGTCCGCGCGTCGGTTTTGCCTACGATCCTTACGGCACCGGCAGGACCATCGTGCGTGGCGGCTACGGCATGTTCTTCGCCCGGGCCATCAACTCCACCCTCTACCAGGCTTTGATCGGCACCGGAGCGGCGGGCAGCCAGACCAACCCCCAATTCAACGCCGGACAGAACTGCGCTCCCGTCTTTCCTCAGGTAGTAGCGCCTGCGCAACAAGGCGCCTGCCTCGGCTCAGCCAGCGGCAATGCGACCGTCGACTACCTCGACCCTAACTTCAAGGTTCCGCAGATCCATCAGGCCGATCTCACCGTGGAAACCCAGCTGACCGGCCACGACGTATTCAGCCTGTCGTGGCTTGGATCCTGGGGACGACGCCTCCCTGACTTTGTCGACACGAACCTTCCCGCGCCCACGCCCGTCGCGTTCACCATTAACGACCCGCAGAATGTAGGCCCCATCCCCAGCGGGACCACCTTCACGGCAAATGCATTCCTGGCAACCACCAACAAAAATCTACGGCCCAATCCCAATTTCAGCTCCATCACGGATATCTTTAGCGGCGTAACCTCGAATTACGAGGCGCTGGTGGCGCAGTTCAAGCACCAGGTTTCGCATTCGATCGCCTTCAATGCGAACTACACCTGGTCGCACGCCATGGATTACGGCGAAAACAACACCACAGGCGCTTCGGCTTCGGCGTTGCTCGATCCCACCAACATCCGGCTCGACAAGGGCAACTCCAACCAGAACGTGCCCAACCGCCTGGTGATGGCTGCCGTGATCAGTTCACCCTGGCATTTGCACGGAGCCTGGGGTTACCTCGCCAACGACTTTGAGCTTGCGCCGGCGTTCTCCGCGCAATCCGGTCTGCCGTTCTCAGTAGGCATCAGCGGCTCGTCGAGCACGCTCACGGTCACCCCGGGCGCGCCGGTACAGAAGATCGTAAATACCGGATCCTTCAACGGGTCGGGGGCGGTATCCACTTCGAACCGGGTGCCCATCGCAGACCGCAACGCCTTCCAGCAACCGGCAACCTACGTCGCCGATCTGCGGCTCTCGAAGAGGGTCCTGTTTCGTGAGCGCTATGGGCTTGAGTTCCTCGGTGAAGCCTTCAACGTGGCCAATCACCCCAACGTCTCGGCAGTCAACTCCTCAGCCTACTTCGTCAACGACATACTCCAGGCCGGTTCAAAAACCAACGGAGCGCGTAACACCCTGACGCCCTATTCCACGCCCTTCAAGCAAGTGACCGGCATCAACAACAGCAACTTCGCCCTGAACGTCCGCCAACTGCAGTTAGGCGTCCGCCTGCAGTTCTAAAATATGGCTCGGAGCAAATCGGACGGGTGCCCCACGTTCGCCAAAGCGTACGTGGGCCGAAAACGATGGGCGAAGCCCTTCAATCGATTTTTCTTCGAGCCAGACGAGAGCTGAGGAACTACCCCCACCTCAACTCAACTCCAATTCCCATTCCTGCCCAACAAGATCATGGCCGAAGCTATGATGAGCCTCCTCCTTCACCAACACAAACCCCGCACCCTCATAAATCCGGTGTGCCGCAGTCAACATACTCTGGGTCCATAAAACAATTTTCCGGTACCCCGCCGTGCGAGCGAAGCGAACGCACTCGTTGACCAGCGCATGGCCAACCCCCATCCCTCGCGCGCTGGGCTCGACAAACAGCAAACGAAGCTTCGCCGTCTGCGGTTCACTGGGATGCTTCACCAAAAAGATGTGGCCCACCTGCTGGCCATCCACTTCCGCGATCCAGCACCTTTCTCGCGCCGGCTCAAAGTGAGTGATGAAATCAGCAACGATCTTAGCCACCAACGCTTCAAACGTAGCGTCCCATCCATACTGTTCCGCGTAGCCCAGACCCTCTCGATAAACAATCCACCCCATATCTCCCACCCGATGAGGGCGCAGAACGTAGGGGCTACGATTCCGGTCTGTATTCATCAGTAGCTTCTCGATCGACTGCATGCAGTCGATCACTTCCGTGCGGGCCGCGGGCGGTAGCCCATGCAGAGCGGTATAGGCCTGTTCGTTGGAACGTTCGTTCAACTTTTTGAAAACAGATTTCCCCCGCGCCGTGAGCACCAGCTCCGCGTAGCGGCCATCCTGTTCCGAAATCTTCTTCTGCAGCAATCCGTCGCGCTCAAACTTGCCCAACAACCGGCTCAGATAGCCGGGATCCATCCCCAGCTCTTCGGCTACTTCGCTTGCCGTGGGAGCGTTGCGGTTCGCCAGTTCCCACAGCACGCGCGCTTCCGCCAGACTGTATTCGCTATTCAGCAGACCCTCGTTCAGGGTCCCGATATAACGCGTATACATGCGATTGAAGTGGCGGAACTTCGCGATCTCACCGCTCACCCCAGGCTGCATTTTGCTCGTGGTCGCCATGCGGTGAATTGTCAACCATATTAATTGACACTGTCAACTAATATGGATTTGACTGCCGCCTGCAAGGTTGGTACTTTGCCCGCAAGAGGTTGCTCGCCTCTGCCCAGGAGTGATATGAACCTGACCGAAGTGCCGCAAGCCGTCACCTGGCCCGAAACTCATTACGTCTTCGTGGAGAAGGTTGGACCCTTCCCCACCAATGCTCCCCAGGCCTGGCAGAGCCTCCATCCATTCATCCCTGCGACCGCGGAACACAATCAGATCACCGGATACCTGAGCCTCTACAAAGTGGGACCAAAGATTTACCGCGCTGGAGTTTCACTGGCCGCCCCGCCCGTGAATTTGCCGCCCGATCTCACCTATATGAGATTTGCCGGAGGCAAATACAGCCGCTTTGTCTTGACCGGGCCCTATGCAAACCTGGGTCCGGCAAGTGGTCGAGTGATGGAGTTGATTGCCCAGACAAAACTGCCGGTGCGCGATGACTTCTTCATCGAGAACTACGTGAACGATCCGCGAACGACGCCCGAAGACCAATTGATTACGGAAATCCTGGTACCCACGAGCTGAATCGTTTAGCGCACGCTGCCGGCCGAGTTCTCCAGCACGACATTGGAAACCACGGCGCTATCCGCTGTAGCAGGCAAGTGGGAGCAAAAACCGATGCCCACGTAGAACGGCTCGTCGAAGTGCATGGTGATCGGCGGTCCCAACTGGTGCATCGGCTCACCCGTGAGGCTGACGAAGATGGCAATGGCGTCGCCATGCTTTTCGATGCCCACCCGTTTCGCTTTGACCCCTGCCAGCGTGCCCCCAAAGCGAAATTGCGCATCCTTCATCATCGCGCCTTTATCCGCGCGCCAAGCCAGGTGGATCATGCCCGCTCCATGCTGGCCCAGCATCGCTTCTTTCGAATCATCGTCCAGATTCTGGCGAATCACCAGAACCACCTTGCGATCGCCATAGCCCTTTGGGTCAGGGAAGCTGACATCGGCCGCGAGCGAAACGTCGCCAGACATCTTCTTCCACAGGTAGCGGAACTCATCCCGCGTGTACCAGATGTTGTAGCCTGCCGATTCGATGGTGTATTGCTGTGTGCCGGGGTTGTAGCTTGCGTTTCCGGGCACTACCGCTCCGCCGATATCAGACTGGCCCTGGAACACTCCAATCGGCGTTTCAAAATTCCTGCTCGGCCGATGAAAATCCGCCGGCGGCGGCACCTGTACATGCGTGGGAGAACCCGGTTGTGCCCAATCAGGCACTGCAGCAGCAGGTGCGGCGCCCCCAGCCTGCGCATACACCAGCGGCGTAGTGACGCACATCAAAACCGCGAACGCGATAAGACGGAAATGTTCCATAACCATGCACTCTAGCAGACACTGTCCCACAAAGGTTCTTGACTAGGCCGACCATCGCAGTTCTGTATACAACTACGATCTTTCTCCATGTCACCCAAGAACTATGGCGACCTGCGCCAGAACCAGTAAGCTTATCAACAAGCGGCGATTCACCAGCGCTCACAATCGATCCTTCGGGGGAGGGACTTGATTTTGAGGAGCGAAGCGAATCGCCGTTAAGTTTCCACAGGCCAGGCGAAATGTTCTCAATCAAACCCGAAACCTTGCACGAATACCTTCGACGCCACTTCGATAAAATCTCGAGGAGTCATGCCCGGCAATTTGTCGAACAGGGAAAGCTCCCTGAACTAGAGAATGTTCCGAATACAAAGCCTCTCGGTAGTACTGCCAGATAACGACGGGCTGGTAGGGCCGCGCAGGTATGTACGGGCTTTAGCCCGTACATAACCACCACCACCCTCCGGCCTTTAGGCCCTGAGGTACGTTCTTCCTCCCGGCCTCAAATCCACCCCACTTAACCCGCCCGCTTACCATCCGTCTTCAAATTCAAATTCCTGATCAACCGGTGCAAATACTTGGGATGAATCCCCAACAACCGCGCAGCGTCCACCGGGCTGCCCTTGGCCTCATCGAGCGCGCTCAGCACCAGCTGCTTTTTCGTCTGGTTCAACGTGTCGTGGTACCGCGCCGCAGCCAAATCCGACGATTGCTCCTCCAACAGCGCATTCGGCAGGTCTTCAGGCAAAATCTCGTCCGTCAGTCCCATCACGATCGCATGTTCAATCGCATTCTCCAGCTCGCGCACATTCCCCGGCCAACTGTATTGCATCAGCAAAGCTCGTGCTTCCGGAGCAATCCCTTTAAAACCGCGCTTGCACTTAGCCGCATACTTGTCGGCGAAATGCAGGGCCAGCAAAGGGATATCCTCGCGATGCTCACGCAGCGGCGGAGAAGCGACAGAAACCACATTCAGCCGGTAATACAGGTCCTGCCGGAATTCTCCCGACTTGATTGCCTGCTCCAGGTTCTTGTTCGTCGCGGCCACGACTCTGGCATTGAACGGCAGCAGCCGGTTTCCTCCCAGCCGCTCGAACTCGCGCTGCTGCAATACTCGCAACAACTTGCTCTGTAACAGGGGCGCCATCTCGCCGATTTCATCCAGAAACAACGTCCCATCTTCGGCGGTTTCAAATTTTCCCTTCCTTACCCCCGCCGCTCCGGTGAACGCGCCCTTCTCATGACCGAACAATTCGCTTTCCAGCAAAGCTTCCGGTATGGCAGCGCAGTTGATGGCGACGAACGGCTTATCGGGGCGTAGCCCGCTGGCGTGAATGGCGCGTGCCACCAGCTCTTTGCCGGTACCGCTCTCGCCGCGGATGAGCACCGTTGTATTGCCTTTGGCCACCCGCGTGATGAACTCGTTCACCCGCGCCATCGGCCGGCTCTCTCCAATGAGGCTGTGGTCGGCTCTCGCCTCTCCTCGCAATCGCTGGTTCTCCGCCCGCAGGGAATCCAACTGCGACAGGTTCTCCAGCGTGACCGCGGCGATGCGCGAAATCGAGCTCAGAAAGTATGCCTGTTCCTCCGTGAAAGCCGGCGAAGAGGCCGGTGAGCTCAGGTAAATGACGCCCAGGATTCTCTCCACCCCCACCAGCGGCGCACACAACACATGCTCCGTCGAATTGGCCTCAGCCGAGGCGGATGAAAAAACCGCGCAGCGTTCCCATGTCGCCTGCTGTACCGGTTCTTCCCGGATGATCATCTCGCCCTGCGCCAGCCCCTTCCTGTTCCAGGTACACGGCGGCCTGGGCTCGTCGTTCCTGTTCGGCTGCAGCACGATCGCCGCTTCTGCCGCCGGGATCACTTCCGAAATCAGCACCAGCAGCTCGCGCTGCAAAGCTTGTACATCCCGGGTGGAATTGATGACATTGGTAATTTTGAAAAACGCGCTCAGATCGCGCGCCATGCGGCCCACCCCGGAAGCATCGGAGGGTACTCCCGAACATATCCAGGTGTACGGTGATGAGCCCGGTTTCAGCCAGGCTGTTTCCGGAGCGCGAAGAGGCCGTCCCGCCGTCGTCGTCCGCGCCGGTCAGGAAGACATATTCGCTGCTCCCAATGCGAATCCGGTCCCCATGCTTGATGGGGCTACGGCTGACCTTGGTTCCGTTCACCGCAGTCCCATTGTGACTGTCGAGGTCGGCGATTTCGAACGAGCCGCTGGAAAGCTCTCGGATCGAGCAATGCTTGCGCGAAACCGCAGGGTCGCTCACCTCTACCTGGTTGGAGGCATCCCGCCCCATCAATAGCGGGCCGCCCTTGAGTGGCCAGACCGTTCCCCGCAAATAACCAGAAGTCGCTACCAGCCTTGCGTTGCTCAACTCTGCCTCCGGTGGTTCAGTTTAGCCGAAAGAGAAGCAAAAGCCTTGTCCAAACGCCGCGCCCGGTAGCCCGGAGTCGAAAGGCTCCGCGCGGTATCCATTCGGCTACCCTCTTGCCTCGCTTCCGGACCTGGCGCCGCGGCTATGTCGTTGTAAACACAGGAACATCGCTCTCGACCTCATCGCGTTTCCGTTTGGCCGCGTGCATGCAATAGAGGAATGCGTCAACGAACTTTGAGTGAAGCTGCTGAAGGTTCGAGAGGCAAATTCAGTTTGGGTTCCACTGCGAGGAGCCCCAGGGAGGATGTCATGAAAAGCAACCGTATCGGTAACATATCAGTCTTGGCGCTGTCGCTCCTGCTCACCACCACCAGCGCCTTCGCGCAAGCCCCAGCGCGGGCTTATGTGCCCTTCGCTTTCAATGTAGGAACCAAACATCTTCCTGCCGGTACCTACGAGATCAAGCGGGCAGACTTTGACTCCAATTTCGTCATGGTGAGCAATCGCAACACCGGCGAAACCGTGCTCTCTCTGTTTCGAAAGGAAGCTCCCGGCCGTGTGAATCACAAGCTGATCTTCCATCACCAGGGCAATCAATACTCGCTGTCGGACATTTGGGGAAGCGAGGGCTCCGTCGGTATGGCCATGCCGGTCGCCAAGGCCGAGCAGCAGACCGAGGTTGTCAGCAACCCTGCTCCGAAATATGTCGAGATCGCTCTCAGGTAATCCCGTACCGCCGCGCAAACGCAACCAATTCAGTTCGGGTTCCACTGTAAAAGGAGCCCCCAGGAGGATGTGATGAAACGCAACCTGTTCGCAACCCTTTCCCTCGGGGCTCTTTCGGCCCTGCTCACCGCCAGCGCCTATGCCCAGCATGCAGTCGAGGCGAATGTACCCTTCGCCTTCAACGTCGGACACACCCACATGCCGGCCGGCACCTACACCATCAAGGTGGATTCTGTGAACGGTTCCATCAAGATTCACAACTGCGACAACAGTGCCACCGTCTTTTCGCATGGCCAGCGCGAGTACCCTGGCGAGAAGAACCAGAAACTGGTCTTCCAGCAGGTGAGCGATCAATACTTTCTAGCCGAGATCTGGGGCGAGCAGGGAACCGAGGGAATGATGCTCCGCGCCCCCAAACCACAACCCAGGCTAGAGGAAGCCAGCCAACCCGCGCCCTCTACGAATGAGGTGTTAGTCGCCCTGAAGTAACCCGTCATCGGGCGCCAAGGCAGAGCCGGAACAACCCTTCCGGCTCTGCCTTTCTATGGAGTATTCCCACCATGCGCACTCGCCGCAAGCGCCTTCGTCCTCGCCGCGGCCTTAGCCGCATTCTTCTTATCAATCTCCGCCGACTTCGCTCGCTGCTCCGGGCTCATCCACTGCGGATCGGCCACGTTCGCCGTACCCGGCTGCATCGTCTCCAACTGATCCGCCGGCAGCTTATAAGGCCGCCAGTCATGTTGCAGAGGCTGTCCCGGGCGAGGCTTCCAATGGGACTCCCCAAATCCCTGCGTCTTCAGTGTGGTCCACCGCTTCGCCTGTTTATCGGCAAGCGTAGGTGCCTGGTTCCACGGATTGCCCGACATCGCATTCAGGTCGTACACAAACTTCCCGTCCTTGATCGTCAACTCGCACACCATCTTTTGATCGCTCTCCACCCGCGAGTTATACGAATCGCCAAACCCAAAGTGCCCGTGCGCCATGCTGATCACCGCAACATCGGCAATCGCGCCTTCGGAGAGATTGCCCAACTGATCCTGTTTCACCTCGTGCGCCGGATGCCATGTCATCGCCGCGATCACATCCTTCAGCGGCCAGCCGATCGCCAGAAATTTATCCCCGATGTTCAGCATGTCTTTCATCCCCGCGTTCATGCTGTCCACGTGCAGATCGGTGGAGATCGAATCCGGCGGAAAACCATCCATCAACAGCGGAATCACCACCGACCACGCAAAACTCGCCTGCCCATGACCAACGTCGAAATAGATGCCCTTGGCCCGAGCCTCCCGTAGCCCGCGCCCCACGCCGCCCGTGATGTTGTCCTGCTCCCCGCGTTCGCCCGAAAAAGCATGGGTATAAATATCCCCAGGCCGCAGGTAATCCTCAAAAAGCTTGTAAATAGGCCGCTCAATCCGCCGCGCGCCGAAGTCGATCATCACCGGGATATTCGCCATCTTTCCCGCGATCTCCGCTTGCTCATACGGCTTCCACTCCGGGCCTGCAAAATGCGCGCTCTTGATGCCGACAATCACCCCCGGATATTTCAGCGCCATCTCCCCAGTCTTCTGCCCGTCCATGTCCGCAGTGTTTTGTTCAATCCCATTCGGCCGCATGCCCGCGCCGACGATATTCAACATCGCCAACACTCGAGTCTTCGAAATATCGATCACCCGGCTCTTGAAATCCGGAAAGCTTCGCCAACCCGAAGATCCGGCATCCACCACCGTGGTTATGCCGTTCCGAAACGTAAATCCATCCGGATACACGCTCAGATCGCCCGCGTAAGAGTTCTTCTCCCCCGTACCCGCGTAGGCATGGACGTGAATGTCCACCAGTCCGGGAACCACGTACATCCCGTTGACATTCACTGTGTTGATAGCTTGGTGTGCGGGGATCGTCCGGGCCACCCGCGCGATCTTGCCGTCCCGGATCGCAACGTCCATCAGTGAATCGATGTTGTTCTTGGCATCGATCACATGCCCGCCCTTCAGCAGCAGGTCATATTCCGCGGGAGCACTCTGTGCGCCCGCATAAGGATTGATACCGGGAGCCGCAAACAGCAACGCGGCGCAAAACGTCATAACGCGGATTTCCACGGAGAAAAACATGGCCCATGCTAATCGATCGGCAGAGGACCCTCCTAGGTCGAACGTCCTAGACCCACGCAGACAAGGCTCTCTACTCCGCCACCGGTGCTTCGGGTGCCCCATTCAAGCCCTGTTTTGCCTTGAGTGGGCAAATACCCTCATCAACCTGCTGTTTCACTCGCGGCGGAGCCGCATGAGCCTGGGAGACCTGTCTCCCGTACCGGCAACAGAAGATCGGGTGGGCGGGTACTCGACGCGCGACTCTGTCTGATCATTCTGGGACTTTAAACCCTGTACTGCAACAAGTCCCGTCAGGGACGGCTGACCTTAGCCCAGGACGTAAGTCCTGGGTAGATCATGCAAGATGATTGAGTCCCGCAGGGACGGCTGAAGATACGCCGCTACGTCTTACTCCGTCCGCAACGCCTGCATAGGATCAATCGAAGCTGCACGCCGCGCCGGAATCAGCGCCGCGAGGAAACCACAAACCACCAGTAGTCCGCACACCAACAAAATCGTGGCCGGATCGTGTGCTTCCACGCCAAAAAGAAATGCCTTTACCGCCCGCGTAGCGATCCATGTGCACGCTAACCCACAAGCCAGGCCCAATCCCAACAAAACCCCAGCCTTCCTCAAAACCAGCATCGTGACATCCGTCCGCTGCGCGCCCAGAGCCATCCGGATCCCCAACTCACGCGTCCGGCAGTTCACCGAGTACGCCATCAAACCGTACAACCCAACCAATGCCAGAAAAAATGCGATGCCCGCAAACACACTGAGCAACGACGTTTGAAACCGTCGCCGCGCCGTTGCTGCGGACTTCAAATCCCCCATTGTGTGAACCTCGCCACGCGCCAGGTTGGGATCAACGCTCTTCAATGTCCGGCGGATCTCCGCAGCAACCGCCGCCGGCGGTCGCACAGAACGAACCGCAACATATGCTCCGCCAAACTCGTAATCCGGCGAATACATCTGTGGCGGCGGAGTCTCTTCCAGGGTCAGATGGCGCACATCGGCTACCACGCCGACCACCGTGCTCCATGGATCCTGCTCGGACCCCCTTAATTGCCCCCCAATCGGACTACGGCCCGCGAAATATAAGTTGGCAAATTGTTCGTTGACGATCGTCGGCCGCACTTTGTTCGAGATGTCGCCCTCGGTAAAGAAACGCCCTGCAAGCAGCGGAATGTTCATCGCTCGAAAGTACTGCGGCGTCACCGAGCGTCCCTCGGCCATCTGATCTTTCTGATTCGCAAACCCATTTACCCAAAAAGAACCGATGCTCTCGGAATGAGTAAGAGGCAGGTAGTTGACAGCCCCCACTGCATCGATCCCCGGCAGCGTGCCAATTTTCCCAATGAGATCTCTGAAGAAGGCGCCCTGTTGTTGCGGCGTGCCATACCGTTCATCGAGCGCAACGTTCATCGTGACCGTCGAGGGAGAATATCCCGTCGCGACCGATTCAACATTCAGGTAACTTCGAATGAACAGGCCGGCGCCGGCAAGCAGTACCACTACCATCGCGGCCTCCAACACCATGAGCACGCTTTGGAAACGGCTGTGCGCAACCGTTCCCCCGCCCCCTCCGCCCGATGTCAGAAAACCGGTAAGGCCCATCCGGACGACCGTCAACGCAGGAAACATACCGGCCAACATGCTGGTCAGCAGAGACGCGGTCACCGTGAACAACAACACCCGTGTGTCCAACGATGCCTCATCGAGGCGCGGAATGTCTCCCGGATCGAGACGCAGCAGCAGATGCAGAAAGAAGTAAGCCAGCCCAATGCCGAGGATCCCCGCAGCCACCCCAATCAGCAGCGATTCCGTGAGCAACTGGCGCACGATGCGCCCGCGGGCCGCCCCCAGCGCCGCCCGCATACCCAGCTCTCGCATCCGGTTCGCAGCCCGGGCCAACAGCAGGCTCGCCGCGTTTCCGCAGGCAATCAACAGCACCAGCAGCACAGCCCCCAGCAGCAGCCACATCAGGGGGCGCACCGGTCCCACCGCGTTGTCCATGAAGTTTTTGACCAACGCACCCCAACCTCTCCCCAACTCGCCATCACTATGCAGCGGATCGAGGCGCTTCATGATGCCGCTCATTTCCGCCTGCGCCTCGCGTACCGAAACTCCAGGACGCAAACGCGCGATCGCTTCATCGCTGCCCGGTTCGCGCTCCGCCTTCTGCTTAGCGGTGAGCGCCAGCGGAATCCAGATATGAGTCGCTTTGATCGAAGGGTTTCCGTAGGGCAGGTCCGAACTGGAAGGGTAGAGAAACTCAGGCGGCATCACGCCCACAATTCTGTAACGAACCCCTTGCAACGACAGAGAACGCTCGAGGATATCCGCGCTGCCGGCGAACATCGAATGCCAAAGCGAGTCGCTGATCACGGCGACGCCACTGTGGCCGGGCACATTATCATCGGCCCCGATGGCGCGCCCGATTTGCGGAGCCGACTCGAGAGTTTCAAAAAACTTCTCGTCGACCTTGGCTGCGCTTACCCGTTCTACTGAGTCGCCGATCGCAACATTGAACAGTGCCTGCTCAAACACTGACATTTTGCTGAACGAGTGACCCTGCCGCTCGATGTCGTAGAAATCTGCATAGCTGGGGGTCATGACATCAGGCGGAACAGGGATGTGGGGATTCGGCGTGAACAGATACACCAGTCGATTGGGGTCGCCATACGGCAACGAGCGCAAGAGCACCGCATTGACTAGGCTGAAGATCGCAGTGCATGCTCCGATACCCAAAGCGAGCGTGCCTATCGCCGTGATGGTGAAACCAGGGCTTCGCCGTAGTGTGCGTACGCCATACTGCGTGTCCTGCACAAGGGATTCGATCCATGGCAAGCTGCGCCGTTCTCGCTGCGCCTGCTGCGTCTGCTCCACGCCCCCAAGCTGGAGAAGAGCCTGGCGCCGCGCCTCCTCCGCGGTAAGACCGGAGCGGATGCCTGCGTCCGTATGCAGCGCGATGTGGGATTCCAGCTCGGCCGCAAACTCGTCCTCAGCACGGCGGCTGCGAAAGACGCCCAGCATGCGAAAACAGAAAGCACGCAATTTGCTCATACACTACCCTTCACTGGCCGGGGTGAGGAAGCGAGCCAGGATCGCGGTCGTCTGTTCCCATTCCGCAGCGGCTTTCTTCACTCGCCGCTGGCCGGCCTTGGTCAGCTCGTAGAACTTCGCCTTCCGGTTATTTTCCGAGACGCCCCATCGCGACCTGATAAACCCCTCCTGCTCGAGTCTGAGCAAAGCAGGATAGAGCGTCCCGTAATTCAGCTGCAGAAGATCCCCGCTCGTCTGTTCGATCCGCCGCGCCAATCCATATCCATGCAGCGGACCCAGCGTTTCGAGCGTCCGCAGCACCATGAGCGCCAGCGTCCCCTGCCACACATCCGTCTTTTCTCCCACTCCCTCGCTCCTCTTGCCACCCAATAGGGGCACTATACCGCCGCACCTATGGGAATGCAAGAGGAAGAAACAAGAAGACCAACCCAAACTCACCAACCCAAACTCACCAACCCAAACACCAACCTTCCGGGTGCCCCATTCAAGCCCTCTTTTGGCTTGAGTGGGCGACCATGCCAGTACCTAAATCGTTAGTCATATTGAGCAGCCCAGGACATGAAGCGCACTTAACAACCTCGACATAAGAAATTTACCCATCGCAGCGCATGATTGCGTTGCCAACCCGGCTCATCCATCCGAGGGATACCAATGCATCCGCGCAACCAGCCTCCAATAACACGCCGCAAACCACATCGCATCGGTGCGGGTGCTGTCTTATATCTGGCCTCCGTCGTTCTCTGTGGATGCAGCGCCGCCATCGCCACCGCAAACGATCACCTTCAAAAAACGATCCCTGATCCCCCATCGGTAGTCTTCATCGGCGACAGCATCACCGCCATTTGGGGCAGCGGTCAGCAAGGCCCGCAATTTGCGCAGCACCCGAATTGGATAGACAAGGGAATTAGCGGCCAGAAGAGTAGTCAGGTGTTCGCGCGCTTTCAATCCGACGTGATTGACCTGCACCCGGAAATCGTCCACATCCTTGTAGGTACAAATGACGTCTATCCTGGTTGGACCCTGCAGCCATCCGCCGCCAATGTAGAAGCGATGGTACAAATGGCGCAAACCCACGGTATTCATGTAATCCTGGCCACCATTCCGCCCTGGGGTTGCGATGCCTCCCAGTGTGGTGGCGCCGATGGCTCTGACTCCACTCTAAGCCGCTATGGTCGCATCAACACCTGGAACGCCTGGATCGAACAATTTGCCTTATCACAAGCAATTCCCGTCATTGACTATCACTCCGCTCTGATAGCCCCCGACGGAGAACACTACGTGCCGGATTTGACTATGGACGGTATCCATCCCAGTGCGGCTGGTTATGTAGTCATGGCGCCGATGGTGGAAGGCATCATCAACGCAATGGCAAGTCTTTACACCAACAAATAATCCAACCGTGAAACGCGCCTACTGGCCGATCGTGGCTCCTGGCTTGCCGGTTTCGTTCTTGTAAACTACACCGCTTTTCATCACGAAGCCGACATGCTGCAGCACCCGCACATCGTCCAGAGGGTTCCGGTTCACCGCGATAATATCGGCCCAGTGGCCCGGTTCGATACTGCCCGTCTTGGCGCTCCACCCCATCAAATCTGCGGCGTTAATGGTCGCCGTCTGCAGTGCCGCGAGCGGTGTCATACCCATCTGGTTGACATATACATCCAGCTCATGCGCGTTCAGCCCATGGGGATAAACCGCGGCATCCGTACCTAACGCTATCTTTACCCCCGACTGCATGGCATGTTTCAAATTCTTTTTCGCCACCACGATAGTGTCTTTCATCTTCTGCTGATAGAACGGCGGTAGATTTCCCTTTTCAATCATCCAGTCTTCCAGGTAGAGCGTAGGTACCAGGTAAGTTCCGTTCTTCTTCATCTCGGCAATCGACGCATCATCGATATAGCTGCCATGTTCGATTGAGTCCACCCCCGCTTCACTCGCCCACAGTATGCCCTGGGAACCATGTGCGTGCGCAGCCACTTTCCGCCCCAGCCGGTGCGCATCGGCAACAATCGCGCGCATCTCTTCGAGCGTGTACTGCGAGGCCTGCGGGTCGTCACCCTTCGACAACACTCCGCCGGTCGCGCAAATCTTGATCAGGTCCACGCCATACTTGATATTCTGCCGCACCTTTTGCTGCACGCCAGCGATACCGTCGGCCACGCCATCCCCGGTTACGTGGTACTTGACGGGGAGTAGATTCTCATCGCAGTGGCCGCCGGTGATGCCTAATGCCGGCCCGCTCACCTGCATATGCGGCCCCGGCACCTGGCCCTGGTTGATCGCGTCGCGCAGGTCCACATCGGTATATCCGCCGGCGCCCACGTTGCGGATCGTGGTAAATCCTGCCATCAGTGTCGTCCGTGCATTCACCACTCCTTGAATCGCCTCTTTGGCATCCGTCTGGGTCAACTCAAAGTAGGGGTCGAAGTTGGGCTCGCCAGTGATATGTGTATGCACGTCGATCAACCCAGGCATCACGGTCATATCGCCAAGGTCAACCACCGTATCTCCCGCTTGCGCCGGAACCGTGGAGGTAGCCGCCACTGAGGAAATCGTGTCGCCGCTGACCACAATGGTTTGCGCGTCGAGGACTTTACCTGTTTTCACGTCCAGCAGGTGCCCCGCCCGGACGAGTGTGCGCGAGGCCGTAGATGGCTTCGCCGCTTGCCCAAAAACCATAGAGGCCCCAACCGCAACCCATAGAGCTGCCGACGTTTTCCCTAGCCACGCCATCGTCTTTCCCCTCAGTGAAATGAGAGAAGTCTAGCAGAGGCAAGAAAGGCCCAAACGCAACCTCTTCTTGAGGAGTGGGTCTGCATAGACGTAATGAATGAAGTTGGAATATCAAGGAGCACTACCATGCGTAACTTCTTCTCCACAGTTGCCCTCGGATCTGCATTAGCCGTCGCATTATCCGGTAACGCGCTCCTGGCGCAAGACCAGAGTGCACCACCGCCAGCCACTGCGCAGGCACCGGCGCAGCGGCCGGCTCATGTTCCCAACCCTCGCCATCAGGCGAAGAAAATGGCAAAGGAGCTCGGCCTCAGTCCTGCCCAGGTATCTAAGATTGAGCCCATTCTCGCCGATCGTGATCAGCAAGTGCAGAGCCTGCGTTCCGATACCACGCTCGCTCCCAGCGATCGAAAGGCGAAAATGCGGGGAATCCATCAGGACAGCGACAGCCGCATCGAAGCAATCCTGAACGACACCCAAAAGCAGCAATACGAACAAATCAAGCAAAGCCGCAAGGCCAACCGGCACCAGCAGACAGCCGCTCCTGCCACCACGTAACATTATGTAACTATAATTGCGACCTAAGCGACGGACGAAACCAGAGCGTTTCGTCCGCCGCAGGCCGTTTGGTATCATCGGGGGCGCCCCTCTATGATCGATACCAATGAGCCGATTTACCCTGCGCCCCTGCCACCAGCCTGATTTCCTCGCCATCTGGACCATCATCAACGACGGTGCATCTGCCTATCGCGGAGTCATCCCCGCCGATTGCGTGCACGATCCCTATATGACGGCCGAAGCGCTAAGCCATGAAATCGCTAATGGCGTGGAGTTCTGGGGTTGCGAAGACAACGGGTCTCTGGTGGGCGTAATGGGCTCGCAGGACGTGGCCGACGTGACCTTGATTCGCCACGCCTACGTCAAAACCGGCTACCAGAAGCAGGGCATCGGCGCGCAACTGCTGGCGCACCTAAGAGCGATGACCACGCGTCCGGTACTGATCGGCACCTGGGCCGATGCTGAATGGGCTATACGCTTCTACCAGCGCCTCGGCTTTCACCTCGTTTCCCACCAGGAGAAGGAACGCCTGCTGCGAACCTACTGGAAAATTTCGACCCGGCAGATCGAGACCTCTGTCGTCTTAACCGATCAACCAAAGGAGCACTGATGAATCGCAAAAACATTGCCGGTACCTCTCCTTACGAGGCAACCATCGGCTTTTCCCGGGCCGTCCGCATCGGTAACGCCGTCCATGTGTCGGGGACCGGCCCTGTAGGAGCCGAAGATCTATCCGCCACGGAACAAACCCGTCATGTCCTGACTCTTATCGAAAAGGCGCTTCACCAGGCGGGCGCAAAATTCGAGCACGTCGTCCGCACCCGCATGTTCATAGCGAACCCGGAAGAGTGGGAAGAGGTCGGACGAGCCCACGGAGAGGTGTTTAGTAACATCCGCCCGGCAGCCACCATGGTCATCGCGCAGATGCTCAACCCGAAGTGGCGGGTGGAGATAGAAGCAGACGCAGTCCTGCCGGACGCCGGCTGATCGCCCCGCTGCGGCCGCATGGTATTCTGCCGCACACATGCGATCTCCGTTACACCTTACGAGTGCCCTGTTCGCCATACTCGCGGCGACGCTGCTGCGCGCTCAGGCTAACCCGCCGGCGCCTCCACTGACCCCCATCGAACAACGCATGGCCGAGAATGTCGATGCCAACAACCCCGCCGACCTCGCTCTGCTGCAGCAACTTGTCGACACCAACAGCGGCACCATGCATCTCGCCGGCGTGCTGGCCATCAAAGACATCCTGACCCCGCGCTTGGAAAAGTTAGGCTTTCGTGTCCACTGGGTTCCCATGGATACCTTGACGCAACGCGCCGGCGATCTGGTAGCCGAACATCCCTGCCCTGAAGGTCATGGCCATTGCGGGAAGCGGCTCTTGCTGGTCGGGCACATGGACACAGTGTTCGAGCCCTCAAGCCCCTTTCAGCGCTACAGCATCGTGCCCGGCTCGAACGGACAAGCCGCCACTGGCCCCGGCGTAGCGGACATGAAAGGTGGCCTGGTTGTCATGTTGGCTGCACTCCGCGCCATGGAGTCCGCCGGTGTGCTGCGCAATACCGAGATCCGAATCGCACTCAGCGGAGATGAGGAACGCTTCGGTAATCCGTTGGAGCTGGCGCGTCGCGATCTTGTAGAAGCCGCGAAGCAAAGCGATGTGGCCCTCGAATTTGAGCCCAGCGTACGCATCGACGGTCACGACACCATCAGCATATCGCGCCGAAGCAGCACTACCTGGCATCTTACGGCCACTGGTATCAGCGGCCACTCTTCGCAGATCTTTGCCGACCGCCTTGGCTACGGTGCGATTTATGAATTGAGCCGAATCCTTGATGCCTTCCGCCGAGACCTGCCGGAAGACGGACTGACCTACAGCGTTGGATTAATCCTCGGTGGGGGCACTGCGCAATTAAATCAGGATCAAACCGGCGGAACTGCGACCGGCAAAGACAACGTGGTCGCCGCAACCGCCCTCGCTGTTGGGGATTTGCGAACCATGACCAACGACCAAACCGATCGAATCGAGAAAAAGATGCGCGCCATCGTCGAGCAGCATCTTCCGCGGACCACCGCGGCCATCACCTTTGAGGATTCCTATCCCGCGATGGCCATTTCTCCAGCAGGTCAGCAGCTGTCTCGCGACTGGACCCAGGCCAGCGAAGCCCTCGGCTTGGGCTCGGTCCAGCTTGCCGGCCCCATGACCCGCGGTGCCGGAGATATCTCCTTTGCCGCCCCGTATGTACCGGGCCTGGTAGGTGTGGGTATCCTGGGCGAGGGCTATCACGCCGAAGGCGAAACCGCCTTCCTGGATTCCCTCCCGAAACAAGCAAAACGAAGTGCCGTCTTGATGGAACGTCTCGTCCGCCAACCCGCAAAGCCATGAACCTTGCGGATGCGAGAGTGATCGTGTGCTCTACGGGACTTTTCGGTCTTCGAATTTTTACCCAGGACCAGTCTTGGGCTAAGTTCAGCCGGGACTTTCCAAAGCAGCTTTCAAAAGCCTAGGTCTATCAACCGCACTCTATTAACCATTGCCCTTTCCTATTTGTCATCCCGAGCGAAGCCGAGGGATCTGCAGTTCTGCGGTCCCATCGTGGAGGGAGGGACATATCCCTCAAAATGAATTGTTAGAATGGTGTCCCGGCACGGCTCTCTTGAAGGACAAACACCAACTCATTCCATCTCAAAAGCCACATACTGCAGAACCGACTGTCGCTCCACCTCGAGAACCACCGCATCCCCAGGCTTCAACCCGCCAAGAATCTGCCGCAACTGTTGAGAATCCTCGAGCGCCTGTCCATTCACCGCCCGGATCACATCGCCCGCCGCCAAATCCGCAGCAATCGCGGGCTCTCCTCCGAGCAAACCAGCCACCAGCACCCCATGATCGGATCGAAGATTCAGCGTCGCCGCCACCGTTGAGTGTTTAAGGTCGATCACAAAAATTCCCAGGGGCGCAATGAGATCTCGCTTGGGATTGATCAAGTCCGATAAGTTATCAACCACCGGCGGAAGGTTCACCGGCGTCACCGACACCGTCACCGGCTTGCCGTCCCGCAGCACTTCCATCGTGATCGGCGTATCGCGCTTGTGTACATAAAGGAAAGCGGTGTATTTGGGCAGCGCATCCACCCGCAAACCGTCCATCGTGGCCACCACATCCTTCGCCTGCAACCCAGCGGCCGCGGCAGGGCTACCTGAATCGATGTCGGAAAGAACAACCCCCCAATCCTGAGGCAGCTTCAGTCCGGCCGCCAAAGCAGGCGTGATGGATTGGGCATGCGCGCCGATCGTCACCTGGGGAACAATCCCGTGCTCCTTGAGCTCGTGGTAAACAAAACGCACAATCGGCTCCGGGATCGCGAAGCCTAGGCCCTCGCTGCCGCCTCCAGACGTAACAATGAAGGTGTTAATTCCCACCAGGTCGCCATTCCGGTCAATCAATGGGCCCCCGCTGTTACCCGGATTGATGGGCGCATCCGTCTGCACGTACAACATAGGCCGGTCCACCTCCGGCTGCCGCCCCACCGCGCTGATGATCCCCTTGGTGACCGTATGATCCAGTCCCTCCGGCGCCCCGATGGCCACCACCGTCTGCCCCAGGCGGAAATGGAATAGTTCCGGCAAGGGAATAAACGGCAGGCCCTTTTCTTCAATCTTGATCAAAGCCAAATCCGCGTAACGAGTAGTCCCGATCAGCTTCGCTTCATACACGCGCTGCCGATTAGCCAGTTTCGTATTCCCACTCGCCAGCTCAACCGTGGCCGGTGCGATGATCACCCGGATGCGCAGCGCGCCCGCGACCACGTGGTTATTGGTCATGATGTAACCGTCCGGGTCTACGATTACTCCCGAACCGAGAGACCGCTGCCGTTCAAGCGCCTGTTGCTGATCGCCGGAGTCCTTGTCTTTTTCAGGTACACCGTAGCTGGTAACCTCGATCTCCACCACCGACTGCATCGCGCGCTCCGCCACCTGGTCGATGGCCTGGTCATACTCCTTCAGGATGCCCGGCGCCGAGGATGACCCATTCGGGCTCTTCGTCTGACCATGCAGCAGCGGCAAACCAACAACACACATCAACGCAAACGCAAAACTCTTTCCCATCGTCATGCAATATCCCTAAGAGAAACTCGGTTTATGGACCGCCGGCCCGCTCACCGGAGCGGCCACTTTATCTTCATCCGTCTCCCACTTCAGAATCTTGAAGTCGAGGACAAAGATCGCATACATCACCGGGACTTGCAATTTCGTAACCACCGTCGCCACCAGCAGCCCGCCAATCTGCGCATAGCACAGCGGCTTCCACAGCGGGCCTCCGTGCAGGGCCAGCGGCAACAGCGCCAGAACCGTTGCCCCCACGGTAATCAGCACCGGCCGCAAACGCAGGATCCCGGCGTCGATCAGCGCCAGCTCAAAATCGTCGCCCTCAGCATGCCGCTCCTCAATAAAGTCGAACAGCACAATCGAATGGCTCACGATCACGCCGATAAGACTCGCCACCCCCAGGAACGCCATAAACCCGAACGGCTCCCCCATCACCCATAACGCAGCGAAAGCGCCCATCATGCCGTACGGCGCAGCCGCCAACACCAGCAGTGGCTTGATCGCATTCTTGAATTGAAACAACAGCGCCAGGTAGATGGCTGCGCTCGAAATCAGCATCACCATCGCCAGGTTCTTGAACCCGCTCTTGGTCTTGTCATACTCGCCGCCAATCTGCATCTGGTACCCGGGCGGCAAGTTAGCTTTTAATTCCTCCAACCGTGGCATAGCCTCCTTCAGCACCTCGGAGCTCAAGCGCCCCGCCACCGCAAAACTCCGTATATTAATGGTTCGGAACTGCTCCAGCCGGACGATCCTTCCCGTGATCAGGTCGTGATCAATGTTCGAGATCTGCACCAGGGGAATCTTCGTGTTGTCCTGCGACCCATAAACATACATATTCTGGATATCGGAAAGCTGCGACCGCTCATCCATGCGCAACCGGGCCACGATCGGGATCTGCTTCTGCCCCTCCTGCAACGCGCTGACCGTTGTTCCACTCATCCCGGAAGTGGTCGAGTTGGCCACATCCATATTCGTGATGCCGGCCAGGTTCGCCCGATCGGGATCGATGGTCAACGCAATCTGCGTGTTCTCATCCCCCCATTCGTTACGCGTGCGCTCCGCAATCGGTATCGACCGGAAAATATCCTCTACCTTCGCAGCAATGGCCCGCAGCCCGCGAATATCCTCCGCCTCGTCCTTGGCATTCACATCCGCCTTGCTCGAGATGCGGATCTCAATCGGATAGTCTATCGGGTTCGTCAGCAACTGCCGCGCATCCATACGCGCGCCGGGTATCGACGCCGTCAGCACAGGCTGCAGCTGCTTGATGAACTGCGGCGTGACTTCCTTATCCTTGACCTCGATCAACACCTGCGCATAATTCAATTGTTGCAACTGCGGCGACGCAGAAAACCAGAACCGTGGGCCGCCTCCTCCCACAAACGTCGTGATGTACCGCAGCACATCGCCCGGATGATCGCTCTGCGGATGCTCCTTGGAAAACTTCTCCGCCTGTTCGCGGACAATTTGTTCCACTTGCCGCGCGGTCTGGTTCGTCGCCTCGAGCGTGGCATCGTTCGGCAGCCACACATCGACGTAGGACCAATATTGAACGTCCTCAGGAAAAAACGCAGAGTTCAAGCGGGAGAAGATGAAGACACCCAACGCGAGAAAGACCAGCGAGCCGAAGAAGAACTTCCATCGGTGTTCAATCGAGTACTTCGCCGTTCGTGCATACAGGCCAAAGAACCCGCTGTTGCGCTGCTCCTCCAGCGTCTTCTCCACCTTCTTTTCCGGCCGCAATAGATAGTAGCCTAGCAGCGGAAGGAAGCTCATCGAAACCAGCCGCGAGGCAATCAGCGCTACCGTCATCACAATCGGCAGGCTGTAAAGAAACTCGCCCGTGCTTCCTGTCACCAGCAGGAATGGCAGGTACGCCACAATGTTGGTAATCGTGGCATACACAATCGCCGTCGCCAGCTTCGTCGGGCCCAGCCACGCGGCAATGATGTTTGGATGTCCCTCGGCCAGCGCCCGCTTGATGGAATCACCCGCAATCACCGGATCATCCACCAGCAAACCGAGAGCAATGATCAGGGTGGCGACGGACACTTGCTGGATATCGATCCCTATGAGGTACAACGTTCCGAACGTCATTGCCAGGGTGATCGGGATCGCGATGGCCATCAGTAGAGCCGAGCGCCATTCCCAGAATCCAAGCCACGACACCAGCACCACCAGCGCGATGGCCTCGTAGAGCGCATCCATGAACAGGCTGAGATTCTCTTCCACCTGCAGCGGCTGGTCCGAAGTGCGGGCAATGATCAGGTCCTCCGGCAGATACTGCTTAACCGCCGCCAGCTTTTCGTCAACGCTGTGGCCGAAAGCGTCGATCTGCTCTCCATCCTTCATCTGCACCGCGACCGTGACCGCACGGCTCCGGCGCCAATGTCCATCCTTGTCCGCCCAGGTCAGGTAGTTCAAATACTTCGCCGGGCTCTGGTACCCGCGGGAAATGTCCACCAGGTCGCGCAGGTACACCGGGCTTTGCGCAGCGGTCGATGAAGCGCCGATGATCACGTCCCCGATCTGCTGTGGGTTCGTGAATTTTCCCGACGGATCAATCTGAATATTTTGCGGACCCACCTCGAGTTGGCCGCCGGGTAGCGTGATGTTTCGCGCACCCAGAATGTCTTTGAGATTGCTCGGCGTCATGCCGTATTCGGCCAGCCGCTGTTGCGAATAGTCGAGAAAAATCTGCTCCGGTAACACGCCCTTACGTTCAATCTTCGCCACTTCCGGCGCGCCCTGCAGCGTCCTCCCGATCAGGTCGGTGAAGTCGTCCAACTCCCGGTAGGAGTACTTATCACCCGCGACTGCCGTCAGCCGCGCTTCTGTGTCTGCAGGATTTCGAATGAACGCAGCCGGCCAACTGTCCGGGTGTATCTCCGATTGATGAAGCTTCTCTAAAACCAGCCGATCGCCCAGGGCGCGCAACTCCTCATCGCTCAAAGGAGAACTGACGTCGGCTCCAATAAACCCGCTGCCGGAAAAGAAATGCGGGTCGGAGACATATTTGTTTCGTCCCCCCTCTTGCAGCACCGCCACAAAGGCATCGCGCACCAGGTTTGGTGAGACGGAGATTGGAAACGCGTACACAATGCTTACCCGCGGTTGCGGCGCTCTTGGACCTTCCGCCGCGCGGGTGGTTTCAATCGCATTGCGGATTGACCGCGCACGCAGCGCTATGTCAACATCGCTGGCCCGAGGACTGGCAATCGTCAGCATCAGCGCCGCCGTATCGCCAAAGTCGCTATTGAACTGGACCGGACCCGCACCCTGCGGCAACCGGCTGTTCAGCGCGTTGAGCTTGAGATTGATATCGGAGAACTGCTTCTTGGTATCGGTGACCTGGTCGTCAAGCTGAACGTAGACCAGCGACAACCCGGGAAAACTGATCGACCGTATGCCGAAGTCAGACGCCAAAGGGGGTTTGATGAAGGCGTTCGTCGCCATCACCTGTTCCACCTGCCGCGTCACCAACTGCTCCACTTCCTGCGCCGTCGCGCCCGGCCACGCAGTCGAAGCCACCGCCACCCGCACCGGAATACTCGGATCCTTCCGCTTGGGCATGTGCATGTAGCCATACCAACCCCACATGCATACCGCGATCAGCAGGACCATCGCCACTTGGCGGTGTTCCGTAAAAAAACGCGCCGTGTTATGCGTGCGTTCGATGTACTCGGCTTCTGATTTATGGCTCATCTGTGCTCTCAGGGAATAACGCGGACCTTGTCGCCATTCTTGACCAGGCTCACGCCCGTAGTGATGACCCGTTCGCCAAAGGAGAGACCACCCTTCGCCGCAATCATGTTGCCGTATGTGTTACCCAACTCAATCGATCGCAGCCGCGCTGTGGGAGGATCCCCCGCGCCTTCCGTCACCATCACCGCGAAACTGTCCGTGTGTGCCGGATCTCGTATCACCGCCGAGAGCGGTACAGCCAGCACGGAAGCCGGCAATTGCTCGCCGTTCAACGAAAGCGATGCGATCATCCCCGACTTCAACTGGTCTTTCGGGTTCACGATAGTGACCTCCACCGAGAACACCCGGCTCTTCGGATCAGCAGCCGGCGAGATCGCGCTTACGCGCCCCGCAAACTGTTGGGGAAGGGAATCGGTGGTGATCGCGAGATGCTGCCCCAGCCGCACCCGGCCGATGGAAATATCGGGAACCCCAAACACCGCCTTGACCGATTTCGTATCGGCCAGGGTAAAGCCGTTGGTGGCCGGCCCCACCAATGTCCCGAGATCGACGCTGCGCTTGACGATCCAACCATTAAACGGAGCCCGCAACTCGCAATACGCGAGTGCGACATTCGCCTCGCTTACTTGTGCCTGCGAACCGGAAACCGACGCCGCGGTGCTGGCTAACTGCGCCTGGGCCGAATCGTAGTCCGGCTTCGTCGCGCTCTGCGATGCATACAAGGCTGCCGTACGGTCGAAGGTCAGCTTGGCTTTGTCATATTCCGCCTGGCTGCGCGCCAGCTGCGACTGGGCTTGTTGCAGCTTGTCCTGGTAATCCTTTTGCTGCACCGTGGCCAACACCGTTCCCTTTTGCACCCAGTCTCCCTGGTCGATATTGCGCATGCCTCCACTCGGGTTTTTCACCTGGCGGATCTTCTCGACATACCCACCGGACTTGAAAGCCAGGTCAACCTGCGCATAGGGAACAATGCTGGCCGAGTACTTGGCGCCGTTGCCCACCGCAATCGTCTGCACCATGGCGGTGTGGACCGGCACCGGCAAAGTCTCGGCAGCATCCTGTTGCTTGCATCCGCTCGTTCCCAACAGGAAAGCGCCCGCGGCGGCGGCCCAGCAAAACTTTGTGACAGTGGGATTCATAGGTTCACTCTTCCCCGAGGGCTTTTTCGAACAAAGCTTTTGCGTTCCAAAAGGCCAGCAGGCTTTCTTCATAATCATGGTCCGCATTCGCCACCGCTGCCTGCTGCTGCAGCACGTCGCGCAGCAGCACGGCGGAGTGTTTGTACGCATCATTCACTTCGCGCAGCTTCTCATCCGCCGCCACCTTGCCCGCTTGCGCCACGGCCAGCATGCTGCGGCTCTCCTCCAGCTTGCGGAAGCTGTTATCCACGTCCAGCGTCACCTGCGCCCGGGTCTCCTGCAATTGATAGCGGCTCTGCTGCACGCTCACATCCTTCTGTTTCACTTCGTCTCTGCGGCCCCCCCAATCGAAAGGGTCCCACTTCAATTCCATCCCGGCTGAGACGATATTCTGCGGCAGTATCTCTGTGTTGATCGGATCCAGATAATGGATGGCTGCACCGACATCTGGAATGTACTTGGCCCGTGAGAGCTTGCGGTCGTAGTCGGCGCGATGCGTGTCGATCTCTGCTTCCTTCACCTCCGGCCGCCGTTCCAGCGCCATCTGCCGGGCCGCCTTAAGATCCATCTCCGCAGGAGTCATCGCAGGCACTGCTTCGGTGCGAAAGGGAACGTCGATATCCCGCCCAAGAAGCTCGTTCAACTGCTCCTTCTGCGTATCGAGCGTGTCGCGCAACTGGATGATCTGGTACTGACTCTGCGCCAGCTTCGCTTTCACTTGCAAACTATCGGACTTGAGCACCGATTCCTGGGTGAGATACTGCGCCGTAACCCTATCAGTCTCCTCGTACGACTTGACCAGCGCCTGCTGCGCCTCCAGCGCGCTCTCCGATTGCAGCACTGCATAGTAGGCCTGCTTTACATTGGCTGCCAGGGATTGCCTCTTGCCTCGATACTGCTCGCCGGAATAATCGACAGACAGCTCCTGCTCCCGGATAGCCAGGTGGATCTGGTATAGCTGAGAGAGCGGCTGCGCTGCTTGCACCGACGCGTACCCGGTAATCCCGGTAGATAGTTTGAACGATTGAGGCTTATCAAAGCCAAAACTGCCCGCCGGAAAATTGAACGTCGGCGAAGTGATATCACCCGAAGCAAAAAGGTAAGTACTGATGGCAGGGAATCGCTTGGTTTTGGTTTGAGCCAATGTCCACTTGGACTTGTCGATGTCCAGCTTGGCAATGTTGACCGGGCGATTATGCTCCAGCGCAATCTGCACTGCCTGGGATAGGGGCAGAACCGGCGCATCCCCCTGGGCCTCCTGCGCCGCCGACACCATCCCGAACATCAGCACAATCGCGAAGGCGATAGCGCTCCGGTCGAGATGGCAATTATTTTTGAAAGAGGCTTTCATCGGGAGCCAATGCTTTGGGTGCCCCATTCAAGCCCTCTTTTGGCTTGAGTGGGCGACCACGCCAGCCCGCAAACAACTACGATCGCCCTCTCCGTAGAATCCCGCCACCGCCGCCCCCGCCCTGAGGCCCAAGGCCGTTCAGGTCAGTGAGCACCGCCTGGCGATCCTGGGGACGAAACTGCCCCGCATCCATGGTCTGCTCAATATCCGATTTAGCCTTCTTTAGCGCCATCATCTGCTGTAGCTTTCCCTCACCACTGGTCTTGATGCTTTGCAGCGAATTCAAGCTGTCCTGCAATGTCTTCACCTGCGCCTCCGTAGGTTGGCCATGCATGATCGCGGTAAACGTATCTTTGCCCAGCTTCGCGCCAGGGTTCGCCGCTTCTGTGGAAGCCGCCGTCGGCTGCTTGTTCATCATCATCACCTGCAGATCCTGTTCCAGCGTGTCGCGATCCGGCTGCTTGACGCTGGCCATGATGGCCTTCATTTTCGAAACCGATTGCCACGGAGTAATGAAGTCAACAGGTCCGCCGGGTTTCTGCGCTGCCTTGTAAGCCTTCAGAGCCTCCGCGTTGGTCTGCAATTCCTTAAGCTGAGAAATGCTGATACTGCCGTTCAATACGGCGCCTTTAATATCCTGCTTGAACTTGTCATGCGCGGCATCTGAAGCCGTGTCTTGAGGGCTGGCAAAAGCCACGGGCATTTGCGCCGCAAGAACCAGCGAGAGCGAAAGAACACACAGATTCCTTTTCATATTTCCTGCTTCCTATCGAAGATTTCCGAGCGATGATTATTTGACTGAATAGCCCCGAGCATCCAGGCAAGCCGACATCGAGCGCTTAAAATTATCCAGCGGTTGCGAAGTGGTCGTGGTCTTGGCGGCGTCCGCCTGTTTTTGCGCCTGCTCCGTCTCCTGTTTCGACTTGCGCTTTTCCTTGATGCCCCCGATGATGGCCCCCCTGCGGGCTCCGGCCGCTGCATCGCCCCCCGTAGCCCCGGAGATGATTGCTCCACGCGCAGCGCCTTTCGCCATATCGTGGTCGTCGCCGCTCTTCGTATCCTGCTTCTTCGGAGCGGCCGCCGTAGTGGTCGTGTTTGGGTCGTAACCGGTTTGCGTCTTGGCGCTGCTGTAGCACTGCGACTCGTCCGTCAATTGCTGCGTAGCGCTTTGCGAGTTTTTCGGATAAACGTAAAGCCCGACCGTATTGGCCATCCCCTTAACCGGTGGGGAACTACTTTGTGCCGCACCCGGCAAGCTCCCCACGGCACTCCCCGTCAGGAGCAGTACCAGCACACGCACCATTCTCTTCATAGTCTTCTCCCCGGCGGCGCCGCCATTCTCTGCATGTCCGAGCCGACCCTACTTGGCCGTATCGGCGATGAGTTCGCCTTTGTCGTTCGTCTTCACCCAACCCTGCGCCGCCATCGCCTTGATAATTTCTTTGGCGGTTGCGTCCGCTGTCTTCGACGCATAAGCATTTACGTTCTTACGGCGATCTCCCACGGTCGACTTCGCGACCGCTGCCGCGGGGTTGAGACCCGCCGCGACCGGTACCGCTGACCCCATGTTTTTGGCGGTCACGGTATCGGTCGTGAATTGCGAGAACAAAACCGAGTCAGAAGGCGTCTTGATATGAACATCGACCTTCGTCTGCACGTCCGCGCCGCCCATACCCATACCGATCGTGTCCCGCTCGGTCTTATTGCCTTCCTTCACCGAGGTAAACGACCCCTGGATCGTCATGGCGTTGTCCGTAGCCGGCGTTTCCTTTGCCACGTGCTCGACCGGAATGCCCGTCTTCTCGAGCTTCTTTACCAGTTCTGCGGAATACTTCTTGCTGGCGCTGGCGGCGATCGCATCCGGTTTCTGGTCTCCGGTAATCAAATGCCGCGGACGCATAGACTGGATCTTGTCCACCTGAATGTCATCAGGATTAATGGCAAAGTCATAAACCAGGATCTTGGCCGGCTTAGCCAATGGGCTGCTGCCGGTATAACTGGCAATCGGAGTCACGTTGATCTTTGCACCCAGCGGACCCTGCGCATAGGCGGTGCACACCAGGCAAGCGCCCGCGGCTAACCACTTGAGTTGTCTCTTCATAGCAACTTGCTCCTTCCGCCACTTAAGGGAGGCGGACCCTGACCCGGGAAGAATGAGAAAAGGCCCAACTGACGATCACTGCTGGAAGAGGCGGGAACTCGTGGTGCCGTGATCGACGCGAATCATCGTTGCTCCGCAAGAACCGGTCAATAGAGAAGTTCTAAATCCCGTCTAAAGTCCATCTAAAGCTCTAAGCCACTTTTATTCTTCGACATGCACCAGCAACTGGTTGCGGGAGTAACCCGTCTTCCGATAGACTTGGCGTCACCGAATCAGAGTCGCAATGAGCGGAACCTCTTTCGAAGAAGAGTTGCCGGGATAGATGTCCGCGCGCAAACGAGCTAGCCTGTGCCCGCACCGTTACGTTTTGAAGAATTTGATTTAGACCTCGAGCGCTACGAGTTGCGCCGCTCTGGCCAGGCGGTCAAGCTCGAGCGAATACCCATGGAGCTGCTCATTCTGCTGCTCCAGAACAACGGCAAACTTGTTCGCAGAGATGTCATCAATCGCCGCCTGTGGGGAGAGAACGCCTACCAGGATACGGACCACAGTGTTAACACTGCAGTCAATAAACTCCGCTACATCCTCCGAGACGACCCGCGAGATCCGCGGTTTATTCAAACTGTCGTTGGCCAGGGATACCGCTTCATCGCCGAGGTTGCTGCAGACCCCCTCCCAGCCGTCCCGATATTGGATGACGTCGAGCCCCTTTCCACGCCCGCCCGGCCCGGCGAGGAAACACCGCCTCCCGGCACAACCCCCGCCGCATTGCCCCTGCCTGCGGCGAGTGACGCGGTTCCCGTCTCACCCCGCCGGCCGGTTCTCTTCATATTGTTGGCGGCTCTTGTCGTTCTGCTCGCCGCCACAACTATCTTCCTGTACCTGCACCGCTCGCGGCCTGTGCACGAGCCCAAAAATACAGTAGGCGGATTCCATTCCATAGCCGTCTTGCCCTTCGTCAACCTGGCCCAGAACTCCGATCAGGACTACATCGTCGACGGAATGACTGACCAGCTCATCACCGGGCTGGCCAGCACCACCCCTCTCCGTGTCATCTCCCGCACCTCCGTCATGCAATACAAAGGACTGCAGGTGCCCATGCGGGAGATTGCGGAAACTCTCGATGTGGACGCGGTGCTCGAGGGTTCCTTCCTCCACAACGGGACCCAGGTTCGCATCACAGCCGATCTCATCGATGCCCGCGGCGATCGCCACCTTTGGGCCCAGGTCTATGAAGAAAGCGGCAATGATCTCCTGAACATACAGGAGTCGGTGACCAAGGACATCGTGCGCGAAGTTGCTCTCTCGCTGGGCAGTGGTATATCCACGTCTCAAGTGCGTCCGGTCAATGGAGAGGCCAGAGACTCTTACCTGCGAGGCCGCTTCTTCTGGAACAAGAGAACACCTGCCAGCCTCGAGAAGTCAGTCCTCTATTACCAGGACGCCATCAATGCCGACCCCAATTACGCTGAGGCGTACGCTGCTCTGGGAATCGCCTACGTTGTGCTGAGTGACTACGGGCCTGATCCCTCGAACGCCTTGGCTAAGGCACAGGCGGCCGCGGAATCCGCTTTACGTCTTGGGGGTGGCCAGGCGGAAGCAGAAGCGGAAGCTCATACCGTTCTCGGCGCCGTGAAAACCGAGCGGGATAGGGACTGGCCCGCAGCTGAGGTTGAGTACCGGCAGGCCCTCGCGCTCGACCCCTCGTATCCAACCGCACACCATTGGTACAGCTTGCACCTATCCCGCCTGGGAAGAACCAGGGAAGCCGAAATCGAGATCCAGCGAGCGCGAGCTCTGGATCCCCTCTCCCCCATGATCAGTACCGACGCCGCCGAAACCGCCTATTGGGCCGGCAATCCCGCAGAAGCCATGGCGCGCATTCGAGAAGTTCTCCTCCGCAACCCCAACTTTGCGGAAGCCTACCTGGCCGAAGGCGAAATTCTCGAACAGCAAAGGCAATATGAGCAGGCCCTCGCGGCATACAAAACCGCTTCCCGGCTCTTCGGCAGCGACTCCGCTTACATCCAGGCCCTGCAGGCCAACGCCCTGGCCCTCGCTGGTGCATCGGAGCAAGCGAGGCAAATGGCGAATCAACTCGAAGACCTTTCGACCCGTACCTACGTTTCCGGGGTAGATCTTGCTGTCGTCTATTGCGCACTCGGCGACCGGGACAATGCCATGCGCTGGCTCGATCACGCTCAACGAAGCGGCGATAGGGAAATGGGCATCCTGGGCGTCGATCCCATCTTCAACGGCTGCCGCACCGACGCCCGCTTCCACAATCTCCTAAAGCAGTTGAAACTCCGCCCAGCCTCCTGAACCCGGTACTTGGGGTGCCCCATTCAAGCCCTCTTTTGGCTTGAGTGGGCGAATCAGAAGTCGAAGGACCCGCGTTTTCTTTCCTAGCCCCAGCTACTTAGGAATCAACGCCGTCTGTCCCAAATGAAAACCAATATGACTCGTCCGGCTCAACAAAACCGAAAATCGATTGCGTGAAGGATCCTTGGCAAAATCCTCCTCAGACACCGAAGTATGCCTCTTAAGCCAATCGCCCGCTGAAAGCTTTTCGAACCCCGCCAGCAACTTACTGTTAACTTCCTTCCAGTAGTCCTTCATATCCTCCGCTGCCGGCAGCTCAGGGGTCGCTCGATCAGGGCTGGTAATGAAAGCAGCATCCAATTCCGGATAAAGCCGTGGACCCAAATCCAACAGCGGCAGCATACGATCGTGAACCGCGGTCAAGTGGCCCCAAAGGTAAATCAACCGGTTTTTTCCCGGCGCCACTTCTTTTTGCAGCTGTGCATCCGTGAGAGGCAAAAACAGCTTCTCCGCTCTCTCGATTCCCGTCTTCCATGAATTGACTGCTGCTGTGACCAGCGCTTGTTCCTGCGTCATGAAAATTCTTCTCCCGTAGTCCAGTAGTGGCGTTGGAGTAGTGGATGAGCCGGGACCGGCGAAAGTAGCTAAACATTCCTGCACGTTCCCCAAAGGACATCAAAACATATCCCCGATATCACGGCTGCTGGGAGCCTCTTCTGCGAACGCAAACGTCCCCTGTTCGCGCATCTCCCGCGCAGCACCTAGCAGGGAACCGTAAGCAGCGCGAGCCAGACCACTGCCCAGGCTGATACGCCGCACCCCGAGGGCCGATAGATCCGCCACGTTGAGCGGAGCCCCGGGGATCCCCACCAGCACATTCACCGGCCGGTCCACCGAGCGAACCAGCGTGCCGATCTCGTCCTTGCTGGTCACGCCCGGCGCGTAGAGAACATCTGCGCCTGCCTCCTGATAAGCCTGCAGCCGCCCGATCGTCTCTTTAAGATCCCGGCGCCCGTGCAGATAATTTTCCGCGCGCGCCGTAAGCGTAAACGGAAAGCCCAGCCCCCGCGCCACCTCCGCCGCCGCGCGAACTCGCTCCGCCGCCGCCCCTGCTTCATAGATTGGATCGTCTGCACGCCCGGTCGCATCCTCAATCGACCCGCCCACAGCCCCCGCATCGGCCGCCAGCCGGATCGTCTCCGCCGCCATCGCCGGCGCATCGCCAAAACCATTCTCGAGATCAGCGCTCAGCGGCAGATCCGTCGCCGGAGCCAGCACTGAAATATGCGCCATCACAGACTCACGGCCAACCGTATAATCCCGATGCCCCATGGAGAAAGCGTAGCCACTGCTGGTGGTAGCCAACGCCTCAAACCCCACCTGGGCCAGCATCCGCGCACTACCAACATCCCAGGGATTGGGAATGATGAATGCCCCCTGCCGCTGATGGAGTGCGCGAAATACCCGTCCCTTTTCTGCCTGCGTCCTCATAGCCTCTTCCCCCCCAAAAAAACTTATCATCCTCTGAGATGGGGATATCACGCGACTCGATGCAACTTCAGACCTGTTCCGATGAGGCAGGCGGGTTCCGGCGGGATTTCATTTTCCAATCGTGGTCGTCGGCTCTGGACGGGTGCCCCATGTTCGCCCAGCGTACATGGGCCGAAAACGGATATTTCGAATGCTTTCATTCCACGTGCAAGAACGCGTTTTCTTAGCGAAGTCTCTCTTCACGATCTACCAAGAGCGTCGGAAGGGGCGCCGTCCGATAAGCGTTGACTTATTTAGGGTGCCCTCCGTCACCCCCCCACAAAGGTCGTCATCCTGAGAGGTTGTGACTTTTTCGATCTTTTCGGCTCTCAGCATACGCAACCACTCTCTATCCGACCGCCACGCTTTCCTTGCTGTCATCCCGAGAGTGCCCGGATTTCCTGCTTCGTCGCGCACACCGCGACCACTTATGTGGTTCTCCTGAAAGAGAACCGCACGCAGCTGATGGAGCCGCAACTCCCGACAGGAAATCCGGGGAAGCCGAGGAACCCGCAGTTCTCTGTCTGTAAAGCGTGGCGCGATTGTTCTCTCAAGATGAGCAAGATGAGCAAGATGCTCAAGATGCTCAAGGTGCTCAAGTAATTAATTGAGCATCTTGCCTGCCTTGCCGGTTGGTACTCATCCTGCGGAGGGGAAACGTCCGTCACCAGCCGCCAGGTTCTCCGTCTTTGGAGCTACGAACCGCGATATTGTCCAAAGCCGCTGCCAGGTGGGTGCGGAAAAAAAGTGTGCGCCATAAGCGCCTTATGCGCCGTAAGCCCCCTTCTTGTACTTAAAAGGAAGGGGAGAACTGCTTTTCGCTTCATGCAGAATAGTCTCCCCACACGGCCCGGCCGCTTGCCGGACAGGTTGTGGTGTTCGTTGTCAAAGACCTGCTAAGAGGACGCCTGGGCGCCCTCCTGCTTACCCCAAACAGTTGCTCACCATGCGGCCCTTCGACGCGGTAGGCGGCTGGCGGATGGGATTTGCACGACGATATAGATCCTGATTGCGAGCATTAGTGTCGCGGGTGTTCAAATATGTTTTGGGCATGGCATTGCGAGAGAGAGGCGGCAACCCGGGTTCGGACAAGATTGGGCGAGAGTCCCGGCGTTCTCCGCAAGCGCAGCGCGATGGCAAAGCTATCGCTATGGCGTGCAGTCGAGGAGCCTGTCCTGAGCGACTGTGACTTTTCGATCTTTTGTCATTCAACATACTCAACCAGTCAGATCCCAAGCTCCCGTAAAGCCGTCATCCTGAGAGGTCGTGACTTTTTTGTCTCGCGTGTGGTTCGCGGGTGGAAAACTTTCAGAAGCATCTACCAATCAACATGACCGTGGGTCCTTCGACTGCGCGCCATAAACTCTTCTGCTTGCGATAGTTCTGCGAAGCGCTTCGCTTGAGCGGAGCGCCCAAGAAGCGCGCTGCGTGACACAACACTTCGTAGCGCGGAGTCGAAGGACCTCGACGGTGCTTACTTTGCCCGTGCTGCCTGGAGCTTTTTCACTGCTGGCTCGGATCTTGCTCAGAACTGCGGTTACAGTACGCTTGGACGAAGATGGCGCACCCGTCCAGGGAAGAAGACCTAGTTCTTTGCTCCACCGCGGCGACGTCGGTGAACTTGGCCAAGGTTGCTGCCCCGGCCGGGTTTTCCCCTCGGTTCGCTCACCATCAAGGCGCATAGTGAGTAAAAACAAGGTCGGTCCCTTTATTCTTCTCGTGGCACGGGAAGCAGCTCTTCATAAACACCGCGTCGCCAGGCTTCCCGTTTGCGAAGTGACCGAATCCCCACCCGCCGGTGGCCGCATACTTTTTTGAGTCCTTGATCATGAACTGAATGTTCGTGGGCGCCCCGGGAACGAAAGACTGGGCCTGGCCAAAGACTTTGTTATTTTCCTCAGATGGCACGTACTTGTAATGCAAAGCAACAATCATGGTGCCGTCCGGGAACGGAAGCTTCCCATCTCGGTAAGCTTTGATCGCTGCATCGTTACCCAGAACAGCGCCAATACTATTGAGGTTGCCGGCTTCATGAGCCGAAGAAATCCATCGCCAATCACGATACCCATGAGGAATTTCGGTTACGTAAGCCGGGACAGACTCGCCACTTGCGTGTCCTGGTGCAGACGCAAAGAAAACGACCAGGCCCGTCATCGTAGCAACGGCAACCACGAAGAATGTGAAGCGTTTCATGAGCGTTCCTCTCCTCCACGGATTTATCGTTAATTGGAATCCGGGTGGCGCGGAAGTGACTCATGAAAAATGCTTGCACAAGAAAATATCGAGTCTCTACCTCTCACGGGAGATGGTTCGCCCGTTCGAAGGGTGATTTAGTTGCGAATTGATAGGTTGATCGGCCTTGACCTTCGCCAGAACATCGACAATATATTCCACCGTTCCCTGCACGTTCAGCTCGGTAAGTCCAGCCTGATGCGGTGTAAGGAAGATCTGCGGCAGGGTTAACAGCGGATCGGCCGGCGAAATTGGCTCGTGCTCTTCCACGTCAAGGCCAGCTCCCCCAAGATGGCCGCTCTTGATAGCCTGGTACAGAGCCTCTTCGTCGACCAACGAGCCTCTGGCGATGTTGATCAAAATAGCCCCCTTCTTCATCGCCTACCAACGAACCACCCCGCCCCGGCTTCTTGACCGACCTATCCCGAATCGAAGCGAGCGAAATGGACATCGACCAGCGTCTGCGCCAGTCCGTCCAGGATTCCGTCAGTGAACTCACCTGCAGGAGCAAAGAAACCAATTCTCATGGAACACCCTTTTCAGCGTGAGTGGGCCGAACGTCGCCACCAGAGAGATTTTAACCAACCACCGGAGAGGCGGCAGTTGGCAAACGCTACACGCTATAGGACGATCAGGTTTCCTGAAGTTCGTAAGTCACGCTCACCAAAAAGCGAGGCGACGCTGGTCCGCGTCGCCTGCATGAGTGAAAGAATCTTTGAGCTACTATCTTCCCCAGGAATCATCACGACCGTCGGTCGGGATAAAAGCCATACCGTGCGGGCTCTGAAAACCGCTTGCCACCGGGGTCAGGTAGCCAGAATCAAGATCGAGTCTGCCCACGAAACCTTCCGAAACGCCAGCTGAATTCGGAGCGCCAACGCCTGCCGAATAAGCCACGCCAGAAGCAAACGCCTCTTTCCCGATCACATACACCGTGTTGGCAGGAGTGTCAGCTACTAAGTAAAAGCCCTTTCTCGAAGGCGTGAAGATCGTGTCGTCGATCTGTGGTGTGCCATAAGGCGAGCTCAGGGGAATCCGCAGGACCGTCTGATCATCAGTATTGGGATGGCGAACCAGAATGACCTCTGAGTCCCCTTGGCTGTCCAGGAAGAGGTCTCCTTCCGGCGTGGCGATCATCGAATCGGGGTCCTGAAGATTAAGCGTTACCGCTGTACCCGTAGGGACATCGATAGCAGAAGCATTTCCCGCCAGGACTTCCTTCACGCTGATAAGGCTGCCAACCTTTGCTTCGACGATCGCTGGTTCTGCGTTGGGACTGTTCGCGGGATTCGAACAGCTGATGTACAGCTTGTGATTCAGGAACACCATGTCATCGTAGCCACCGCCGTGCGCGGGCGTGGCTGCAAATTTGTAGGGTCCGCTCTGCTGTTTGGTCATCGGGTCGATGATCACCAGGTTTGGACTTGCATCTTCATTCTGCATGGCATAGAGCTTGCCGTCATATGGGTTCAGCTTAAGTCCATCGTTGTGGCCGAGCACCGCATAGACATGCACCTGCGCCCCACTCATGGTGTACTCAAGAATGTAGCTGCTCTTGCCGTCGCTGCCATCGGGCAATCCATTACCGCCATAACCAACAAAAATGTGCCCGTTGGCAAGAGCAATCGAATCCGGCTTGCTGTATTGTTCATTGCCGGTCGCGAATACGCTCACGCTATAGCTGGTTGCGGGCGTTGGCTGTGCCACGGCGCATATGGTGCTGGTTGTTAGAAGCAATATTCCTGACAAAACGACTGAGCGTTTACTGGCTGATCGACGCATGGTGCCTCCACAATACAAGTGCGGTTCACCGCACGCCCAACCGTAGCCGCGCAAGCTGAAGACAACCTTAAGGGTCGGAAGACAAGCTGACTTTTCACCATCAATTCACGGGATAAGTGAGCACATGCGCCTTTCCTGCTTGGTCTGATTTTTCTCCACCGTGAATAGCGGGTGAATGGGAAGTTACCCGCGAGTGAATTCAGCATGTAAGTGATGAAAAGAATGTGAATGTCTTAGCTTCTTAAGCTTCGGTTAAGGTTCCCGCTGTTACCCATCAAACGGGCGTCACAAAGTGCTCCTCTTTCCGCTCACCGGCGGAGCCCGAGTTGCGTCGCGTTTTTGCTCCGGGCCCACCTAGTGAGGCATGCGGGTTTTTTCCTGCCGCCTCGTCACCCTTCTTGCGGTCGCATGAACCAACGCGATCGATGCAACGCTTTTTGGAGGCAACGCATGCGGTTCTTTGTTCGTTCACTCATAGTGTTTCTCACCCTCTTATGTGTTCCCTTATCCCAACGCCTGGACGCTCAGGCAGGCTCGGGAGCCATCACCGGCACCATCGTAGATTCAGCCGGAGGGTCCCTGATCGGTGCGAAGGTTGTGGTTCAGCCTACCGGCCGTGAAGTGGCTTCTGATAACCAGGGTGAGTTTCGCATCTCGGGTCTGCCCGCCGGCCAGTACACTCTCACCGCCTCGTATGTCGGTTTCAATGTCTACACCGCCCCGGTGACAGTCGCCGCGGGGCAAACAGCAACCGTGAACGCAACCCTCCAGGTGGGGTCAGGCGCAGACTCGGTGATCGTGACCGCCCCCAGGTTGCAAGGCGATGCCGAGGCCATCAATGTCGAGCGCATGTCGGCACAGATTGTGCAGGTAGCACCCCAGGGTGTCATCCAGAGCCTTCCCAATACAAACATCGCGGACGCGATCGGCCGCCTCCCCAGCGTCTCGCTGGAGCGCGACGAGGGCGAGGGAAAATATGTGCAGATTCGCGGCACCGAACCCCGCCTCAATAACCTCACCATCAATGGGGTCAACGTTCCCTCGGTAGAGGTGCTCGTCCGTAATGTCAAGATGGATGCAATTCCTGCGAACGGCATTGAACGCATCGAGGTGTACAAGACACTTGCGGCGGATCAGGACGCGGATGGCATCGGGGGTACGGTAAACCTGGTCACCCCAAGAGCCCAGGACAAGCCTACCTACGCCCTGAACGGAACCGCCGGCTATAACCCTTTGCAGAATGGTTTCTGGCGCGGCGGCTTTGATGGGACTTTCGGGCAGCGTTGGGGCACTGATAAAAGATTCGGCTTCCTGCTGGGTGGTACGTGGGATCGGACCAACCGCGGCATCGATGACCTCGAGCCCAGCCAGGCCATCGGTCAATTTGCCGACGGCACCAACGTTGCCTACATCAGTAGCGAAGACTTCCGCTCCTACAACTATTATCGAACGCGCTACGGCTTCGATACCGGCTTGGATTACAAGATCACCCCCACCATGGACGTTTATCTGAACGGGCTTTATTCTGACTTTCACGATTTTGGCGATACCCATGTTTACACCCCGAACGCGGGAGCTTTGACCGGAACCAGCGGCGGACTGCTTACCTTTGACAACACCGGCAGTTGGCAATATCGCGAGTACATCCGGCGCCCTGACCAGCAGGTCTTCAGTCTCCTGACGGGAGCCCGGCACGAGCTCTCGAACGACCTCGTCACCTACGACTTCGCGGTTTCGCGCGGGCATAATATCGGGGGCCAGGACTTCCCGACAATTTCCTTCAACGGGCCAACCGGGGTAACATTTGCGGAAGACAAGAGCGATCCGTATCGCCCGAAGCTGCAAGCGACGGACGGAACCAACGGCTTTGACTCTTCGACTTATGGGGTGAGTCAGGCTACGGCTTTCCGCTATCACGCCACGCAGCTCAACATACAGGGTGCCGCAAACCTCGCACACAATTACACCGTCCACTCCCACCCCAGCACTTTTTCGCTGGGTATCAAGATCCGTAACTCGTATTCCACCCAGCGCCTGAATAGCCAGGACTTAGTGGTCAATGGATCCAGTCCGTTTACTCTGGCCGGCGTTACCAGCACTTACACCAATCCAACCTATTACAATAAGTCGTTTGCCATTAGTGGGCAGGCCTATGGTCCTACCCTTGGGTTTGGCAAGGGCCTGAGCGCCATCGCCGCCAACTCGGGAGCCTTCACTGCCAGCGATACCACGGTCGGCGATGCGCAGGCTTTCTTCAACGCCGATGAAAGAATCTCAGCAGGCTATATCGAAGACGTGATCTTTTTCGGCAACTTTCGTCTGCAGGGGGGCGTGCGTTTCGATAACGGCGGCACTCACTTCCTCGCCAACCAGACTGCTTACGACGCAAATGGTAATCCAACCATCACCCCGATTCGCAAGAATGCGAACTATTTCAATGCGCTCCCCAGCGTGGCTTTGCAATATCAGGTGCAGAAAGACACGAATCTGCGCGCAGTGTTTAGCCGAGGTCTGGCGCGGCCCAACATCGGTGACCTGGTCCCCGCTACCATCATCGACCCAAACCAAACCCCTTATCCCACCGTCGCCACCGGCAATCCCAACCTGGTGCCGACAAAAGCGAACAACTACGATATTCTCGCCGAGCACTTCTTCCAACCCCTGGGGATTTTGCAGGCTGGGTGGTTCTACAAGCAGCTCTCAGACCCGATTTACCCAACAGCTGCGCTCATCAACAACTACAACGGAACCGGCAAAACGTATCAACTAACCCAGTCGATCAACGGCCCGAACGGTCACATCCAGGGGTTTGAGGCACAGTGGGAGCAGAGGTTCTCGTTCCTTCCAGGTATGCTGTCGGGATTCGGTGTGAATGCCAACTACAGCCACACAGTTTCGCAGGTCACGTTCCCCACGGGCTTCGACGGAGGAAGAACAGACAGGCCCTCGCTGGATCGCAACTCGCCTAACGATTACAACTTCAACCTTACCTACGACAAATCTCGTTTCTCAGGCCGCTTTGCCGTCAGCCATAACGACCAAAGCATCGCTACTTATCAGTGGAGTGCCGATACCGGACCCGCGAACGATCCGATCCTGGGTCTCGCCGGCCCGGCCGGTGACAACTACTTCTACCCCCACACCCAGTTTGATGCCCAGGGTAGCTATCGTGTCTATAAGGGAATCCGCGGGGTGGCCTCCCTTCTGAACATGAGCAACGAGGTTTTCGGCTTTTACAACGGAAGCAAGATTTATCCCGTACAGCGAGAGTACTATCGGCCAACGTATTCCTTTGGTGTGCGTTGGACCATTGGGCCAGAATAAAGCACTGGCAAAGTTACGGATGGACGGGCGGAGCAGGTTCCGCCCAATATCCAGTTCTGGCCGACACTTTAAGTCCGTCGTAGTCGCGCACCTGCAACCCCACCGCATGGAAGCCGGGCTGCGGCGATTGAGGCTGAAAACTCAAAATGTACCGGTTGGGAATATGGTTGGAGATGGTTTGCAAACTCCGTTCCAGGCTCGCCTCATCGGTGAATCGAGGCTATCCAAGATGGCCGCCCCGCTGTCGCCACTTTTCTCGGCAACGATCTCCTGCAGGGCGTGGCCGGCTGCGTCAGTGTCAGACGTGAAGTCCTGGACCAGAACGGGTGAACTATCAAAACTGACGACAGCCACTTCGTGAGCGACGCTCCCGGCTATCCAGCCGGCCATGGCCGCTAGCCCAGTGTACTTGGCAAGCTCCCGGGCGCCCGCTCCGCCTGTCTCAATGTCAATGACCAGTGCCAACGGCTCGCCGCCGGTGTCTTCCTCGAGATGCAACTTCTGAGGAACTCCATCATCGGTGAGGACAAAATCCTTCTCCCCGAGCGAATAAACGAGGTTGTTGGCCTTATCACGGACCAATGCGGGCACCCGAACGAGTGTGGATCGCGACGTCAAAGTCGGGCTAGCCGCCGACGAAGCTGGGCAAACGCTGCGGGAACGATCGCAAGTGTGACTGCCGCCCAGAGCCTCATAATGGATGCCCGCCTCCATCCTAACCCGCCCATTTTCGACGTGCTCAGCCCCGAAGGCACGCCTGAACTTCAGACTTGTCCAAATTAGATTCTCTGAAACCCAACAAAATCACCCCTTCTTTAGGCCCTGAGGTCTGCTTTCCTTTATTTTTCTCAAGCCTCACCCTTGAAAACCGTTCTTCAACATTTTGTCCGCGACAAAACCCCATCATCCTGCATCTCAAACCTGCGTGATTACGGCCACTACGCACGCTCTTCCAATGCATCTCATAGGTGAGGCTTCTCGATGACCGCAATCTTGACCCCCGGCACCCCGGCTCCCAACTTCACTCTTCCCGTGGCCCCTGACAAACAACTCAACCTGAGCGACCTGCGTGGAAAGCCCGTGATTCTCGCCTTCTATCCTGCGGACTGGAGCCCCGTCTGCGGCGATCAAATGGCGCTTTACAACGAGATACTACCCGACTTCAAAAGCTTCGGAGCGGAACTCATCGGCATCTCTGTGGACGGCGCATGGTGCCATGCCGCCTTCGCCAAAGATCATCATCTCCATTTTCCATTGGCTGCCGACTTCGAACCCAAAGGTGCCGTCTCCCAGGCTTATGGCGCCTACCGCGAAAAAGAAGGCTTCTCCGAAAGAGCTCTCTTCGTAATTGACAAAGACGGAGCCATTGCCTGGAGCTATCTCTCCCCTATATCCGTAAACCCCGGCGCTGATGGAATCCTACAGGCGCTCGAAGCATTGAAAAAATAGGAGACCGCCATGAGTAAACTTTCCCTTCCAGTGACTGAGAAAGACCATCGCCAGGGAGACCCGGAAGCCCCCTGCGTCCTCGTAGAATACGGAGACTATCAGTGCCCCTCCTGCGGGCACGCCTACCCCATCGTAAAGCGGGTGCAGAAGCATTTCGGCAAGCGCTTGCTATTTGTCTTCCGCAATTTCCCCTTGAGCCAGATGCATCCGTATGCGGAGCCCGCTGCGGAGACCGCCGAATTCGCCGATGCTCATAACAAGTTCTGGGAAATGCATGACCTGCTGTACGAAAATCAGGATCGTCTCGACGATGCGCTCTTGTTTGAACTGGCACAGTCACTGCATCTTGATCCCGAGAAGCTGCGCCAGGCCCTCGCCTCAAAGGAGTTTGAGCCGCACGTACGAATAGACTTCCGCGGCGGTGTACGCAGCGGCGTCAACGGGACCCCAACCTTCTTCATCAATGGCCAAAGGCACGACGGCCCTTATGACTATGCCTCATTGACCGAGGCCATCGAGGGCGTATTGGTCTGAGCGCCTACTTCTCAGCATCCGTGTGCCAGCCCGGATTCGTCCATCGGCCATTCTCCAGCACAAAAACCTCGGTGGCGCGCCCGGAACTGACCGAGCGCTTCCCCTTCATTTCGGTTTCAACGATGTACTTGCTGTATAGGATCGCAACCTCACCAAACCGTTGAATCTCTGTGCGAGGGAACTCCAGCCGGACCAGCTTGCCGCCCTGGGCTTGAAAATCGACAGCGGACTGCAGCACCTCGGACTGATGTTTCCACTCCGGTTCTCCCGAGCTGATCACAATAGTCCCGGGAGGCACGAGCTCCCGCAACGTGCTCGCATCGTTGGCGAACCAGGACCTCCATACTGTTTCCCGCGCTTTGAGCAGGCCATCTTCCTGATCGGTCGCAAAGCTTCTGGCGCTTCCGCAAGCCAGCACCGCGATCACGGTGACCATGGCAAAAAGTCTGCGTTGCATAGTGCCTCCAGTCAGTTCGTTCGTGACGAGGGTTGGTAAACGGCAAGCATTACCGCCGCAGCGGAAGCCGAGAAAACCGAATAATCCAGGGGCGATTTGGCGCCAAACGAAATGGCCATCGCGGTTCCGAAGAGAATCAACAAAAGTGCGCTGGCAAGACCGGTCCAACGCGGCCAGAGCCCGATCAGCAACAACACCCCCAGAATCAGCTCAGCCCCCGTAGCCGTCCACCCGAGGAAGGGAATCGAGGAAGCGGGCATGAACGAGTTCACCTTGGCCGTGTACCGGAGAAAGCCGTCAAAGTTTCCATATCCAACATTCCGGCCCCGCCAAAGGCCAAACCGGTCGGCAACGCCGGATAAAAAGCCGATTCCCAGAGCGGCTCGAGCGTAGAGAAGCGCCAGTCTTTTTGCCTGAGAAGAGTTCATGGATGCGTTCCTTCTGAAGAACTGGCTGGCGCCTTGACCGAGAGTGGACCCGCATGATCGCAGACAAAATAGGCCAGGAAAACTGCCGGCTCCGTCGCGCTTGCGTTCCTCGAAACCATATGTATGCCGTTTGCTTCTTCGTAGAAGCTATCTCCAACACGGTAAATATGCTCCGCATCCCCTTTGACCTGCATCCGCACCGCACCTTTGAGAACATAGCCGATCACCGGGCACGGATGGCTATGCGGCGTGGAAGAACCGCCCGGCGGATAGGTCACTTCGACGGTCGTGACCTGCAAGTGAGCCGGGTCGAGTGCAGGCAACGCATGTGAGAAAACAACGCGGGTCCGAGCGTCGGGGGGCGCATCCGAGTTGGACGCCGGGCTGTTTTGCGGGGTGACCCAACAAAACAAAGCAAGCAATAGGTTGAGAATGAGTCTTCGCTTCTGCATGCGGAAAGGCTAACAACAAGCGGTACTGCTCCACAGTCCCACTTGCCGCCTAAATGGCTATACCACTTTGCAGTGCCGGAGCCCCCCGGTCCGGAGGGTGATTCAAAAAGCAGACATAGCATTTATGGACAGCTGTACTATCAACCTGTTAACGTTCCTGGTAAGAACACCCGGCCATGGAGCGCATGAAGCAGTCAAAGAGCGCGGGCGCTGCATTGAAGAAGGAGCCGATGCATCGCGTCATCTACGACGCATTGCTGGCCGAAATCCAACAGGGACAATATCGCTCAGGAGATCGCCTTCCCAGCGAAACCGAACTGTGTAAACGATTCCAGTCTTCGCGCATCACGGTGGCCAAAGCCATCAACAGCCTGCAGCATGAGGGACTGGTGGTTCGCAAGGCAGGCTCGGGTAGCTATGTTCAGCTCAGTGCCCCGGTAACCAGCCACCAGTTCGGTCTGCTGATACCTGAGCTCGGCAGCACAGAAATCTTCGAGCCAATCTGCCAGGGCATCATGCAGTCCCCGCAGGCCAAATCTCACTCGCTCATCTGGGGATATACCTCGCATAAGACCTGTTCCAAAGAGGAGGCCGCGCTTGCCCTGTGCCGCCAATTCATCGAGCAGAAAGTCGCCGGCGTCTTCTTCGCCCCGCTCGAGTTCGTGGATGAAAAAGACAGCATCAACCACCAACTGGTTGCGGAGCTGCGCCAGGCGGGTATCCCGATCGTCCTCCTCGACCGCTGTTACTACACCTATCCCATGCGTTCGAATCTCGACCGCGTGGGTATCGACAACCACCGCGCCAGTTTTGTCGTAACCCAACATCTGTGGAACCAGGGTGCGCGCAGGATCGTGTTTGTCGCCCGCCGGCGTTCGGCTTCCACCATGGTGGATCGTGTCTCCGGGTATCAGTTCGCGCTGGGCGAATGCGGTTCGCGATTTCCCGCCAAAACTCTCCTCGGCAATGTGGAAGACCTGGAGTTCGTCCGCGATCTCGTCGAGGAGGTCGAACCTGACGGCGTGGTCTGCGGCAATGATCTGACGGCGGCACACCTCATGCGGGCTCTGATCGGTTTAGGCGTGAGAGTGCCGGAGCAAATTCGACTGGTCAGTTTTGACGACGTTAGCTACGCCAAATTCCTCCCCGTACCGCTCACCACCATCCATCAGAACTGCCGCCAGATCGGCGAGTCGGCGATGGAACTGATGCTGGACCGGATGCAACATCCGCATCGTCCGGGCCTGGATCTGCTAGTGCCCTTCGAACTGGTGGTCCGCGAGTCCTGCGGACCCGCCGGCGATGGAAATTTCCGGGGCGATTTTGAGCGTCGCTCTTCCCCTTCAGGCGCCCCGGCGGCTGCAAGGAAGTCCTCGGACAAACCACGCATAGCGTCCAGGTCGCGAACCGTCTAGAATTTCCAGGCTATCCCCGGTGACCATGGCACTGTCCGGTGGCGCCCCAAGTTCGCGCAGCCATACCGCCTCACCCCGCCGTGAGCGGCCGCCGCTGCTTGTTCCCATTTGGATCAAGGCCTTATTTGCCACAGTTATGGTTCCTGCACTACTAGCCGCTCCCAGCGCCCCGGATATCCCGCCCTCGAACGCGGCCATGGAAGTACGGCTCAGGAGTATTTTCGCTGCCAACGACTGGAAGGCCGATCCGAACAAACCCGCCGAACGTGCCCGTTATCTCGCCGGGCTCATCGCCGGCGGCCGTCTCAACGGAGAACAACGCAAAATCGTGCTGCCGGAACTGGCCACCGAGCAGTTGCGAGCCGGCGATCCGCGCGGCGCCTTGCAGACACTTACCGCTTTGCAACGCTTGGCAAACGGCAACCCCGAGGTCGAACAGGCGCTTCATGCATTGCAGGGCCTAGCCTACATGCGCTTGGGAGAGCAGGAAAACTGTCAGGCCATGCACGGGCAAAGCCTGTGCATATTTCCGATCCGAGAGAAGGGCGTGCACAAACTGCCGGAAGGCGCCGAGGGTGCGGTGCGCGAATTTACCTGGCTGCTCCATCGTCATCCTGAGGACGCACTGTCGCGGTGGCTCTTGAACGTTGCGTACATGCAGCTCGGGCGCTATCCGAACCAGGTGCCAGCGCAATTTCTGCTCCCGCCTTCGCTGTTCAACGCGGAAGCCCGGATCGGTGAGTTTCCCGATTATGCTTCGCCGGCCGGCGTCGACGTAACGGGTCACGCCGGCGGCGCCATCCTGGAGGATTTCGATGGCGACGGCCTGCTGGACGTTGTCACCTCTTCGTCCGGTCCTCTCGATCCCATGCACTTCTTTCACAACAACGGGGATGGTACCTTCAGCGATCGGAGCCAGCAGGCCGGCCTCGCGAGCGAACTCGGCGGCCTGAATCTCGTGCTCGGTGATTTTGATAATGACGGCCACCCCGATATCCTGGTCCTGCGTGGTGGCTGGTGGGGCATCTACGGAAACTATCCGCTTTCGCTTCTCCGCAATCGTGGCAACGGCACGTTTGAGGATGTAACCGAGCGTGCAGGCCTCTTACATAATGGACCGACCCAAACCGCTGCCTGGGCAGACTACGACAACGATGGATGGCCCGACCTCTTCGTCGGCTACGAATCTACAGAAGGCAATACCCAGCCCTCGCTCCTGTACCACAACAATCACGACGGCACTTTTACAGAAGTGGGCCACACCCTGCCTTTGGGTGTGCAGCAGTTCGTGAAAGGTGTGGCCTGGGGTGACTTCAACAACGATGGCCGGCCCGACTTGTATATCTCGGTGCGCGAGGGCAAGAACCGGCTGCTGCGTAACGATGGGCCCGTGGATCCAACCCGGCCAGACCCCGCGCATTGGCGCTTTACCGACGTCACAGCGCACGCCGGCGTCGCGCCACAAGGAAATACGTTTGCCACCTGGTTCTTTGACTACGACAACGATGGATGGCCGGATCTGTACGTCTCCGGCTACTCCTTCGGCTCAGCTCAGGACGTAGGCCGTTTTGAGGCCGGCCAACCCTTCGACGCAGGTTTGCCTCACCTTTACCATAACCGCGGAGACGGCACCTTTACCGACGTGACCCATGCAATGCATCTCGATCGCGCGATCCTGACCATGGGGGCAAACTTCGGCGACCTCGACAACGATGGGTGGCTCGACGTGTATCTGGGGACGGGCGAGGTATCGTATCAGGCTCTGTTACCAAACCGCATGTTCCGCAATGACCGCGGCGTGCGCTTCCAGGACGTGACCACCTCCGGCGGTTTTGGTCATCTGCAGAAAGGCCATGCCATTGCCTTCGCAGATGTGGAGAACCGCGGGCAGGAAGACATCTTTGAAGAAATGGGCGGCGCCTTTGTGGGCGACGCCTACCAGAGCGCCCTCTATCGCAATCCCGGTCACCCCGGGCACTCGATCACTCTCAAACTCGTGGGAGTGGAAAGCAACCGCGCCGCCTACGGTGCGCGCATTCAAGTGGTCTTCCACGAGAACGGGAGGCAACGCTCAGTTTTTCGCACCGTAGGTGCGGTGTCGAGCTTCGGCGCCAATCCAATGGAGCAACACATCGGCGTAGGCAGCGCGATACGCGTGGACGAACTACGCATCCGCTGGCCCGCCACCTACACCCACGAACAGGTGCTGCGCGACCTTGCGGTCGATGAAAAATTACTGGTGCAGGAAGGAGCTGCGACCGCGCAGGTGATTCCGCGTAAGCCCTTCATCCTGGGCGAATCACCACAGCACAAGACTATGCAAGATCCATAGGCGCTTACGCAAATAAACCGCCGGGTGCCCCACATCTCGCTCGTTTTTCACGAGATGTGGGGCACCACAACCTTTCACCCTCAACCGTTTAACCCGTTATAGAGCCGGAACTAACAGGACGGGTGCCCCATGTTCGCCAAGGCGTACATGGGCCGAATAAGGCGGGGCGAAGCCCCTACGAACGCTTCACTCCCCTTAAAACTGCAGATGCAAAGTGAACTGCAACTGTCGCGGGTTCGTAGTCCCGCCGAGTCCAGCAGGGTACGGGCCACCGGTGATCGAACCAGACCCCGTCGAATCGATAGCCCCATTCGGATTTCCATAATTAATATGGTTGAACGCATTGAAAGCATCCATCCGGAACTGGGCCGTCACCCGCTCATAAATCGACACGTTCTTGAAAATCGACATGTCGGAGTTAAAGAAGTTCGGTCCCCAGGCCGAATTGCGACGGATATTGCCGATTTGATCCAAACCAGGGCAAGTAAAACCGCCACTAACACTGCCTGCGTTGCAAAGGTTGTTGCCCGCAGTCAAATCGGCTGCACTGATCACCGAAGCAAACTGGTGCACGCCGCCGCCCGAGCCCGGAACACCCTGCGTATTCATATGCAGATTGCCCACGCTGCCGTTTGGCTGGCACGGTGCATCGCCCGGAATCGAGGCTCCGCATGCGGAATAGCTAAGCGAAAACGGCAACCCGCTCTGCCACACGAACGTCGGGCTAAACTCCCATCCCGAGATGATCCCGTTCACCAACCAGTTCTGGCTGCTGGCGAACATCTGGTTTCTCCCGAACGGAAGGTTATACAACCCATAAGCCGTAAACGCACTGCGCCGGATCGCCTGGTCGTTCCCGATCACTGCCGCCTTGTTCCAGGTAGCAAAGTTGCTCGCCGTATCAGTGCCACGTTGGTACGCATAGTTCAGGTTGATGCTGAGACCCTGCGAATACATCTTGGTAAATTTTGCCTGCAGGGCATTGTAGTGGGTGTCCTGGTCATCCCCGTAGTAGCTGATCGGCTGCGTCCAGTTACAAGCTCCTGCGCAGGCGGGACGAGTGCCGTTGGTGTATCGCTGCAGCAGGGTAGTATTCGAAGTACCGCCATTCGCGGAAACTCCTGAGGCTACCGTCGGATCGTAGTGCAGCGCGACACCGTTTTGGGTGAACGAGCCGGGAAGAAAGATCGCTGCCTCATTCGGGTTGGTATTGTTTCCATCGCCATCGCTCAGGGTGTGCGTTCCCTTGTTGCCCACGTAGGAAACTTCGATGGTCATGCTGGTGTTGAGTGAATGCTGGACCGCGATATTCCAGGCGTCCAATGTGGGCAGCCGTTCGGTGAACGGACGTGCTTTCACGTTCACTGATTGGCCGATCGATGTCGTGGTTCCAGGGATCACCTGGGTAATCGGGATCTGGCCCGCGGCGTTCGCCGCAGGCGGGGTAAAGTTCGCCAACGGACTGGTAGCGTTCATAGGCTTACCCAAGCCGGGAACGCTGGTGTTCGTGGGGTCCGAAAGGTTGAAAGCATAGCTGGTGTTACCGGCGGTCCCGTTCAGCGACTGGTTCGCTAGAACAGGAATGTTCTGCGTAACCACATGGCCGAATGTAGAGCCAAAGACGCCCAGGTCGAAACTGCGTCCGTAGCCGGCGCGGATGACGGTCTTTTCCGTATATTGGTAAGCCACACCTAAACGAGGGTTCCAGGTATTCCCCGCGGCCGAAACACCCATGTTCAGCGGAACCGTGCCTTCCCCGGCAACATTGATGAAGCCCGTGTTGAGATTCAGCAGGGCACCGTTCCCTCTGCCGTTCACCCGCTCCGGCGCGTAGTACTCATAGCGCACACCCAGGTTTAAGGTTAATTTCGGCGAGAAGCGCCAGGTGTCCTGCGCATAGAAGTAGTCGCGCGCCTGGAACTCCTTGGCGTTGGTCGAGGTGCTGGTATACCGGGCAAAACTGACCACATCGCCCAGGATAAAGCTGGCAAAACCCAATCCGCCGGTCGTGCCGTTGGAGGTAGGCGCGTTGGCGAATTTATCGACACCCGTGCGGTCCGAGTCGCTCGGCACGCGCAGATTGCGTGCATAACGTAAATCAGCGCCAAACTTCACCGCGTGGTTGCCAATAATCTTGGTCCAGTTATTCACCACCTGGAACTGGTCTTCCTTTTCCTTCAGCGGACAATTGCAGTGGTTCATCTGCAAGCCGGAACCGAACTGTGGTCCTGTGTTCTGCGAGTTGTCGTTGGAGAGAAACCCGGTCGGACTGGTGGAAGTCACGTCGGCAATGTCGATATCCGGGGTTCCGAAGTCCGTGGTAATCACCTGGTTCGACGCCGGACCATTCACATTCTGTCCCAGGAACGGCAGGTTTGTACTACCCGGATCGTTCTTATGCGTAAGGATGTTGTAGCGGAAGTATCCCAGCCGAACGTCCGTCACCAGGTTTGAATTGATGGCAACATCTGTGCCCAGGGCAAGACTGTCATTGGCTCCTTGCGATACGCCGCCATATCCGGCGATTCCCAGGCCAGGTCCGCCTGCGGGACCGAACAAGCTCGCGCCGCTGAGAGTGTCCGTGAAGCGGCTGAAGCGGCCGAACACATGGGTCTTCTGACCCAGCGTCGTGTCCCCGCGAACGTCCCACTGATTGCTGTTGAAGATACCCGTTCCCGTGCCCGAGTAGTTGCTGGAAAGGCCATTGTTAGTGGTGAACGTATTCGGCACCTTTCCGTTGGCCAGCAACAATTTGAAAAGGTTGAGCGCCTGCGGCGAGAGATGACTCAGGGGAATGATGTTGTTTGCATAGGGTATCGGCGTGCCCGTCGAATTGTCGTACAACTGGTGACCCGGAATCGCGAGATATTGGCTGAAATCGCAGCCGGACGTTCCATTCGAGGCGCTCACCGCGCCGGTGCAACTCTGCAGCGCCAGTAACGAAGGGACAGTACCAATTCCCGAACCGCCCGACTTCTGCCGCACCCCTTGGTAGTCGGCAAAGAAAAATGCCCTGTCTTTGAGAATCGGGCCGCCGATCGATCCGCCAAACTGGTTCTTCAGCCCTCCCGGATAACCGGCAGCCTTGGTCACGGTAAACGGATCGCGGGCCAGATTGGCGTTGCTTTCGCGATTGTCGAAAAGCGTCCCGTGGAATTCATTAGTGCCCGACTTGGTCTGCACCGTTTGTACCGAAGCCACAGCTTTGCCAAACTCCGCGTCGAAGTTCTGCGTCGCAATCTTCGCCTCGGACATGGACTCATAGTTCGGATTGATCACGATGATGCCTAGAATCGCATCTTGATTGTCCGTGCCGTCAAGGGTGTAGTTCACCCCACCGAAAGCCTGCCCATCGATCTGAATCTGTTTGGAGCCTTGCGGATTTTCCGAGGCCGCATGCGCCCAGCCAAGCTGCACCGCCCCCGGCAGCAACAACTGCAGATTGGTGAAGTTGTGGTCCGGAATGGGTAGCTGCGCCAGCTCCTGCGCGCTATACGTAACAGCAACGTCAGCACGATCCGTCTTGAGCTGGGGAACCGTCGCTGCATTCACCTCGACCGTTTCGCCTGCCGTGCCCACCGAGAGTACGACATCGATCTTGACCGAGCTGTCAGCGAACACCTGGATATTGCTTTGCTCGTATTTCTTGAAGCCCGGGTTGTCGATCGATAAAGCGTAAACGTCGGGAATCAGATGCTCGACCCGGAACTCGCCGCTCTCGTTGGCTGTCGCCGTGACTTCGGTTCCCTTAGCCGTATCCGTAATCACAATCTTTGCGTTCGGTATCAGCGCGCCGGTCGCGTCATTGACGGTGCCGTAGATGGAGCCATATACAGCCTGTCCGGGTGCACTGCTGGGTAGGAACGCAATCAAGGCTACAAACGAAAGCCACGCTACGGTGATTCTGCTCATCACTACCTCCAAAAGGCGACGCAATCGTTGCTTATGAATGCTGATATAACAGCTTGTGTTTATCTGTAAGCCCGCATCACGGCAGATTGGAGGAAGTTGCGCAGGCGATTTATAGGTCGACGGGACATTAGCCGAAGCGCCAAAGACCTGTCAAGCTGTTTTTCGGCGGAATTGATCGAGAGATAAGGTGGAAGCTTTCTTTTTATGATTGAGGTCGGCGGTGCTCGGCGAAGACAGCACCTGAATAAGTGCATTTGTATACACCTATGCAAACGACTACTTTGGAAAGTTGGCGGGCATGCGGGACCGAGCACTAAACCGTGGGGTGTTAGCAGCCTTACTCGCTGCAACCGTTGCCTGCGGGCAAACTACAAAACCTGCTGCCGGCACCGCAGAGCGCAAGCAGGCCGATCAATTGTTCCGATCCGGGTCGGCCGCGTTTGCTGCGGATAATCTCACCGGCGCTCACCAGGACTTTGCCCGCCTCGTCCAGCTGATGCCGCGGATCGCAGCCGCCCACACGGCCTTCGGTACAGTGCTCCTTGCCCAGGGACAACTCCCCGCCGCGGTAACCGAGTTGGAGACGGCAAGAAGACTAGATCCGGAAGATGTTCGCGCAGCCATCAACCTCGGCGTGGCGTATCGCCGCCTGGACCAGAACGAGAAGTCCATTCAGGCCTTCTCGAGCGTGGCCAATCGGCCAGAGGCACAACTGTCCGCAACCGAAGCTGTCTTCTACGCTGGTGCGCTGGCCGCGTCCAAGGACACCGCGCGCGCGCAAACGGTCATCGAAGAAGCCTTGAGGCGCGATCCGGACAGTGCACCCTTGCAGGATGTTCTGGGCGCTTTGCTTGCCCAAAGAGAATCCTATCCGGCCGCCCAGGAGGCATTTGAACGCGCCATTTCTCTGGACGCGAATCTTGCCTCCGCGCACACCCACCTCGGTTCGCTCTTGCTCATCCGCAACCAGCCCCAACCGGCATTGACCGAGTTCCGCACCGCTGAACACCTGGGAGATGCATCACCCGCCCTGCTGCTCGGCTTGGGAAAAGCGCTCACCGCAGCTGGCCAGGATGCCGAAGCAGTTATTGCTTTGCGCAAAGCCGTCGCAGCTTCGCCGGCGCAGGTGGAGGCCAGGTATGCGCTCGCGCTGGCTCTGCAGAATGCAGGAGATCCCAAAGAGGCTCTGCCCATGTTTCGCGATGTGTTGGCCCACCAGCCCAACGACGCGGCCGTCCTTACCAACTACGGTCTGGCCCTGATGCAGACCGGCGACGCCAAAGGAGCGCTGGCGCTATACCAGCGGGCGTACGCAGCAGGCGATGCCTCAGCCACTCTCCGCGAAGACATGGGCGGAGCCTACCTGCAGCAGAACGACATTGATCACGCTATCGAGCAGTTCCGCGCAGGACTCGCGGTCGATTCTCAGAATGTCCAGCTGCACTACAACCTCGGGCTGGCCTACAAGTTGAAGGATGATCTGCCTGCGTCTGTCAGCGAATTGAAATACGCCGAGGCCCTGGACCCGCAATTACCCGATCCCCATTACACCCTCGGCGTGATCGAAATGCAGCAAGGCGATTTCCCCCAGGCAAAGGCGCAATTGGAGCAGGTTGTCGCCCTGCAGCCCGAGAACGGCGACGCCTGGTCCATTCTTGGGTCCGTCGACAAGCAAGCCGGCGACTCTGCCAAGGCTGAAGAAGCGCTGCGCCATGCGATTGCATTGTTGCCGGAACAGCCCAGCCCGCACATCACCCTGGCTTCGATTCTCGCTGAGCGTGGCGACAAAGAGAATGCCGCGGCCGAACGCAAAATAGCCGCTCAATTGAGTCGCGAGGCCGGCGGAAAGCAACGGGCCGAGTTCGCACTGGATAGCGGTCGAGCCTTGCTGGCCCGCGGACAGGTCAATGAAGCCATCGTCCAACTGCAAACGGCCGTCACCGCTGAGCCCGAATCGGTGGACGCACACCTAGCCCTGGCAGATGCCTTCACTCGCGCCGGACGCAACTCCGAAGCACTGGGCGAGCGCCAGAAAGCGGAGATGCTGGCGAAAGATCATCCCGTGTCGAATAACGATTCTCCGCACTAACTCCACCGCGTTGCGGCTCGATTTGCGTTTTCCGTATACTCAGCCCAACCCCGGCCGAGCGGCCGGGTGAGGGCTGAAAAACGCGAATGCGACCATCGCGACGGAATTTCCTGACCTCCTTGTCGCGTACCGCGCTGGTGCTCGCGTTGGACGACGTGTTGAGCCTGGCTGTTCGGGCGCAGCAGGAGGGCAACTCGAGACCCGCCTACAGCGCGCCGGAGCGGCCCGCTCCCAAGCTCGAGGCATCCCCTGTAGCCGGCACTCCCTTGGGGTACAGTTTTGTCGATGTGGCCCGCAGCTAGTGGACTGAACGTGAAGACCATCTACGGTGGAGAGCACAAGAACCGCTTTCTGCTCGAAACCACGGGCTGCGGCGTGGCCTTTTTTGATTACGACCAGGACGACTGGCTGGATATTTTTCTCGTGAACGGCTCACGGCTTGACGGCTTTGCCGGCCTTCCCCCGGACCAGGTGCCCATCTCGCGTTTATTCAAAAACAATCGTGATGGCACATTTACCGATGTCACCCGAAAAAGCGGACTTGGCCGCACCGGATGGGGGCAGGCCTGTTGCGTCGGCGACTACGACAACGATGGCTGGAACGACCTGTTTGTCACCTACTACGGACAAAATGTGTTGTATCGCAACAACGGCGATGGCACCTTTTCCGACGTGACCGCGAAAGCAGGACTGCTGCAGCCGCCCGGGCCCGGCGGCCGCCCGCGCTGGAATTCGGGCTGCGCCTTTCTCGACTACAACAAGGACAGTCACCTGGACCTGTTCGTGGCCAACTACATCGACTTCGATATCAAAACCGCGCCACTGCCTGAGGCTGCGCACTGCAGTTATAAGGGGATCCAGGTAGCCTGCGGGCCGCCAGGTCTCGAAGGCGGAAAAAATATTCTGTACCACAACAATGGTGACGGGACCTTCACCGATGTGAGTGCCAGGGCCGGGATCCTCGATACCATCGGCACCTATGGCCTGAGTGTTGCCGTGGCCGATCTGGATAACGACGGCTGGCCCGATATTTATGTTGCCAACGACTCCACCTCAGCCACCTTCTACCGCAACCAGAAAGACGGAACCTTCAAGGACGAAGCCATCGAGAGCGGTATCGCCTACTCTCCAGACGGGAAACCACAGGCCGGCATGGGGGTAAGTATCGGTGACTTCAATCGCGATGGCCTGCTCGACATAGTCAAGACAAACTTCGCCGGCGATACCGATTCGCTGTATGCCAACCAGGGCGACGGTAACTTTGAAGATCAGACCTATCGTTCTGGTTTGGGTATCAATACCCGGTATCTCGGCTGGGGGGTTGGCTTCTTCGACCCGGACAACGATGGCTGGCTCGACATTTTGATCTGTAACGGCCACGTTTATCCCGAAGTAGAGTCGTCGCACATTGAAGCGCCTTATGCCGAGCACAAGTATCTCTATCGAAATCTGCGCAACGGGCAGTTTCAAGATGTAACCGCGCATGGTGGAAGCGGCATCACCGACCCGGCGCCCGCCCGCGGCTGTGCCTTTGGCGACTATGACAACGACGGAGACATGGACGTGGTGGTGAACTGCGTGAACGCGCTGCCGCAGTTGTTGCGCTGCGACGTGGCAACTTCTCCGGCTGCCGCGCCACGAAACTGGATCAAGCTGAGGCTGGTCGGCACCAGAAGCAATCGCACCGGCATCGGCACCCGCATCGCCGTGACGGCCGAAAACCAGCCCGGGAAGCCATTGCGGCAAATCGACGAGCTGCGCTCCGGAGGCAGCTACTATTCGCAGAACGATCTGCGTCTGCATTTTGGCCTCGACGCCGCGACCAAAGCTGACCTGGTCGAGATCGCCTGGCCGTCGGGAACGAAAGACCTACTCAAAAATCTCCAGGCCAACAATCTGTACGTGATTCAAGAAGGCGGCAAGCTGTTAAAGACCATGCCCATGCAACCTGCTAAAGCCCGAACCTGAGACGTCCTGGTGCCCCATTCAAGCCCGCATTTGGCTTGAGTGGGCAACCACTGCCGTATCCTTATGACTTTGGACGAAAATCGCTATACCCCACATCTCCCGAAACACAGCCAAATATGGGGTACCCCGAATCCGTGGTCGTGACCGGCAAATATCCAGTAAAAATTCGCTAATAAAAATCCAGTAAAGAACCGCTGAAAGGTTAGACCGCATGACCGCGCGTCCCGCTCCCTACACTCTGCTGCTGCCCCCGCGTGAAGCGGGCACGGCTGCTTTCCGCTGGCTCTACGCAGCTCTGCGCGCCGACATTCTCGCAGGACGACTGCGGCCGGGATCTCGCTTACCCGCCACCCGCGACCTGGCCGCCCAATACGAGCTTTCCCGCGGCACCGTCGTGAGCGCATTCGAAGAGTTGAAATCCGAAGGATATCTGCACGGAAGCGCAGGATCGGGCACCTTTGTCAGCAGCGTCTTGCCCGAGCACCTTCTCCAGGTGCCATCGGAAGCCGGTCGCATACACGTGGACCCAAAGCCCCGCCGGCCTCGGCTCTCCGGCTACGGAGAGCGCGTTCAACCCTTCTCAAACCTGGAGAGCAAGCCTACCCGCGCATTTCGCGCAAATCTACCCGCCCTCGATTTATTTCCCACCAAAATCTGGACGCGGCTCGCAGAGCGCCGCTTGCGCCGCCTCTCGATGCCCCAGCTGCTCGGCTGCGACACCATGGGTTATCTCCCGTTGCGAACTGCGGTCGCCGACTATCTCAACCGGTCGCGGGGAACTCAATGTGTGCCGGAGCAGGTCATGATTGTTTCCGGAACGCAGGAAGCGCTGGACCTTGCGGGACGGATGGTTCTCAACCCCGGCGACCAGGTGTGTGTCGAGGAGCCTGGATATCCCGGAGCGGCCATGGTTTTTGAAGCGTTGGGGGCGAAGATCTGTCCCGTGCCCGTGGACAGCGAAGGAATGGAGTTGCCGGGCGCCCGCGCGCGTAAGGCCAAGCTGGTTTACGTGACCCCCGGCCACCAGTTTCCTGTCTGCACCACCATGAGCCTGCCGCGGCGGCTGCAATTGCTCGAGTGGGCTCGCCGTTCAAGCGCTTTCATTTTTGAGGATGATTACGATAGCGAGTTCCGTTATACAGGTCGACCCATCCCTGCCCTTCAGGGCCTCGATAAGCAGGGATCCGTCGTCTTTTCGGGCAGCTTCAGCAAGGTCCTCTTTCCCTCGTTGCGTCTCGGCTATCTGGTGCTGCCCCCCGATCTGGTGGAGCCGTTCGCCGCAGCGAAGTCTCTCCTCAACCGGCATACACCACCGTTTGAACAAACCGTGCTCTGCGATTTCATCGTGGAAGGCCATTTTGGGCGGCACCTGAGGCGCATGCGCGAAGTCTATGCCGAACGATTTACGGTGCTGATGGATAGCGCGCGCAAGCGACTCGGAGGCTTGCTGGAACTCTCCAGTGTCGAAGCAGGGTTGCAGACGGTTGGCTGGCTGCCGCCGGGCATCGATAGCCGGGCGGCATGGCGAGCAGCAAAAGCTCGTAAGGTAGAGGTCATTCCGCTCCGCGTGTACACGCGCGGCCCGGATCAGCGCGAAGGTCTGCAGATGGGATTCGCCGCGGTCAACCCGCAGGAAATCAAGCGTGGCGTGCACCAGCTTGCACTGGCGCTGGAAGAACTTGCCCGGGCCCGTGGATGATGCAGGCCTTTGAAAATTTATTTTGGCGTCAGCTTCAACAGCTTACTCGTTGGTGGAGTATTGTCGGTGATCACCCCAACCCCGCTATCGGTCAACACATAGACGGCGCCGTCGGGACCAACCCGCACATCACGAATACGCGTATGCAGATCCGTCAGCAGGGCTTCTTCCGCAACGACCTTGTCATTCACCAGCGTCAACCTATCCAGCAAATTGCCACCCAGCCCGCCCACAAAAACGCTGTTCTTCCATTGCGGGAAGAGATCTCCGGTATAGAAAGCGAGGCCGGAGGGCGCGATCACAGGATCCCAGTAGTAGACCGGTTGCTCCATGCCGTCTTTCGCCGTGATGCCCGCGCCCACCGGCGAACCGCCATAGTCGATGCCGTGCGTGATCACCGGCCATCCGTAGTTTTTGCCTTTCTCAATAAGGTTCAGTTCGTCGCCGCCGCGTGGGCCGTGCTCGGTTTCCCATAACCGGCCGGTGGCTGGATCGAATGCCAGGCCCTCCTGGCTGCGCTGGCCGTAGGCCCAGATCTCAGGCAACGCTCCATGGACAGTGGCGAATGGATTGCCAGGTGCGGCCCTGCCGTCCGGCGTGATGCGGATAATCTTGCCCAGGTCATTGTCCAGCTTCTGGGCCATATCCCACGGGGCCGCACCTGCGTAATCGTGATCGCCAATCGTCACCAGCAAATTGCCGTCTCGCCCGATGGCAATGCGGCCCCCGGTTTTCGTCGCGGCCGAAAGGTTGCCGTGGCTGGGAATGGCCGGCGTGGTGCGAAAGATCACCTGAACATCAGTCAGCGCGTCCTCCGCTTCATTGAGCCGCGCCCGGGCCACGTAAGTGTTGCTGTTGTTGTTATCGACCCACTCGAAAAAAGTGAAGAAGATGCGGCGGTTGCTGGCAAAGCGAGGATCGAGCGCCACGTCAAGAACGCCGAACTCCGCTGCGGAAGACACGGCGGAAAGCCCAGCAATGGGTCCGGACAGCGCGCCGTGTTGGTCGAGGATTCGCATCGCGCCCGGCAATTTTTCCGTGATCAGGATTTTTCCGCTGGGAAGGAATGTCAGAGACCACGGCGCGTGCAGGGTACTGGCAAGCGTGGTCACCGTGTAGGGTGCGGTCGCGTGGAACGGCGCGCGCGTCTGCTCGGGGAAGAGCGGCTTGTCGTCGCTCTTTTCCGGAGGGCGCGCATCGATCGGCTGGCCTTCCGTGGTGGCATAGACAGGACCGCGCGGTCGAAATCGACTCCTCGGAGCTGAATCCGGCTGCCGGTCCGCCGGCGTCTGTGACGTGTTGGAAGAGGGTGCGGGCGTCCCCGGCTGGCCCGCCAGCACGCTCGGCACGACACCCAGGCCAATCAATATCGCTATTTCTTTTATCATTCGAACTGTTTGCGGGAACGGGCTCAAATTAGCTCGATGCGAAGCCCACGCCCAATCGCGTTCGCCGCACGCGAGAGAGTCTGTAGAGTCACCGCGCCATTGCCAGGGTCAAGCAGGCGGTCGAGCGCGGCGCGGCTGGTTCGCATCCGCTTCGCCATCTCTACCTTGGTGATATTGTCTTTCAACATCGCCTGCTGCACCTGCCACGCGACGGCTTCCTTGATCGCGACGGTGCGCGCCTCTTCGAGGAGGCCTTCTTCCTTCAGGAAGTCATCGAGTGAGGATCCTACATGCTTGTTCTGCTTCTTCATCTCGTCACCTCGTTCATCCTTCGTTTCGCCAGCGCCAGGTCACTCGCTGGAGTCTTCTGCGTCTTCTTGATGAACCCGTGCAGCACGATGAGCGTCTCCTGGTGCAAGCACAACACTAGTCGCGCGATCCGCTGGCTGGGTAGGGACGAACGAACCTCCCACAGACCTTCTTTCAAACTCCGCACCAACGGCATTCCAATAGGCCAGCCGAACTGCACCCGCATTAAGTCGAGTCCGATGGCGCGACGGTCGCCTTCTTCAAGTTCCCGCAGCCACTCCCGCACCGGCTCTCTGCCTGTCTCGGTTCGGTAGAACCGAACTGGCACCTCCCGCGGCGTGGCTTTGCTCATTATTGTTAAGTCCTATCATGTACCAAAAGTGGTACATCGTCAAGTACCTATTGGCCTCGCGCTTCATCAGAGAGAGCGTCTATGATGGGGACCTTATGCCTGAACAGATCGCCGATGTATTTCTGTCCGCCTCGGTAAAGCACATGCAGCTGTCCGAGGACAGTATCAATCGCTGTCTATCCAAACTTTCCGATGAGCAGATGTGGAGCCGCGGAGCGGACCACGAAAATTCCATCGCCAACCTTCTTCTTCATCTCGAAGGCAATCTGCGGCAATGGTTTCTGCACGGAATTGATGGCCAGCCCGACGTGCGTAAAAGGGATGAGGAGTTCACCCTTTCCCCGTCCAAAGACTGCGACGAGGTGCGCCGCTGCTTTGCCGATACTCTGGCAGAATCCCGCAGGGTAATCGGAGCGCTTGCCCCTGAGCGCCTGATGGAAACCATTGACCCGCAGCCCACGGGCGGTTGGGGACCGATGACCATCCTACAGGCGATTTACCGGATCGTGGGTCACCTGCAATTGCACACCGGGCAAATTATCCTGCTCACCAAACAGCTCGCGGCCACCGATCTGGATCTGTCACTGCCACGGAAACGATAAGGTACCGTGCAAAGCCTTGGGGCGCCCGCGGAACGCATGGGATCCCCCGCGATAATGCATGGAGCACCGGGAGGGAATTGAACCCTCGAATACTGGTTTTGCAGACCAGCGCGTTAGCCACTTCGCCACCGGTGCTCATCTCGTCAATCTGACGGCGGAGCCTTGGCAAAGCTCCGCTTTCAGAGTGTACCTATTTTGCCTCCCCGGCGAGATCCTTCTTTGCCAGGTACCAGGTTTCTACCGCCAGCCCCGCTCCGCCGCCGTTGGTACGCTTGCGCGCATCTTCCACCGTAACCGGCGCTGGCACGATCACTGAGTCGCCCTGCTTCCAGTTGGCGGGCACCGAGACCCCATTCCCGTCGATGGTTTGCAAAGCCTCGAAAATTCGGATCAGCTCATCGACATTCCGCCCCAATTGCATCGGGTAGTAAACAATAGCGCGGATGTTCTGTTTCGGGTCGATGGCGAACACGGCCCGCACCGTGGCTGTATCGGAGGCCGCTTCATGCACCAGCCCATACGCCTGCGACACCTTTTGATCCAGATCGGCGACCACAGGAAATTTCACTTCCACTCCCGCGTTGTGCTCAATGTCGCGCACCCACGCGATGTGCGAGTAGATGCTGTCGATCGAAACCCCGATCAATTGGACGTTCAACCGCTCAAAATCATCCGAGCGGCGCGCGAATGCAATGAACTCCGTGGTGCATACCGGGGTGAAGTCGGAAGGGTGGGAAAAGAGCAGCACGTATTTGCCCTTGCTGGTGTAGTCGCTCAACTGGATAACGCCGTGCGTGCTCTTGGCTTTGAAGTCGGGCGCCTGTTCAAGAATGCGTGGAATGCGTGATTCGATGCCGGTAGTCATGCTCTTCTCCTCGTGAAAACTCAGGTTGGCAGGGGGCCTTCGGAGCGTCGTTTCCAGGCATGCTTGCAAGCACGAGGAAACCCGCGGCGGTGGCCGGCTGCGGGTGGATGCAAATCGTACGTCAGGATTCGAGGCTTGCGCGTCGATCTAGAAACACACCCGCGGCGTGATGCAGCAGCGACAGCAACAACAGCTGCAACAGAGGGAGCCGGGATGGTGAGAGGCGTGTGCCATGTCTCTAACAGGAAGCAACTGTTTTAAGCATAGAACTGGAGGCTTTGAGGTGTCAAACATCGATGTGCGAGTGTGCCGGGGTCGACCATCACGCGGAGCAACAGGTGACAGAAATCAAAATAAAAAAACACCCGAGACCAGCCCGCGCGATTTTTTTATTTATGGGCAGCACTGATCCTGTAGCAAAAGAACGCCTTTTCCTTGAACGATTCACATGCTTTCAACAGGGCGAATCATGCGAATCGGCAACACTGACAACACAACCGCCTTTCGCGGTGGAACCCGCCGAAAAAAGCAAGCACCACTTCGCTTGATCTTCTCCGTTTACACATGGCTTTCATCTTCGTACTCTGTGCAAGCGTTGCCGTCGAGGTAATGCAACTGTCGGCCTTTAATCTGACAATTGAATTCAGACCGGACGCGCTTGGATGCGCGCTGCTGGTGCTCGAAGACCTGCTGTCCCCATATCTACGCGGACAGCAAGCAGGTCTCTGTGCATCTGGTAGCGCAGCTATCTCTCACGCGACTAACTCCGTTCTCCCCCAAGCCGGCGGACGCGCACAGCTATGTGTGCCCGCGATTCACACCTCCTATGAAAGGAGAATTTCAAGACCCCATGCGGCCAAAGAAAACTATTTTGTGTGTAGACGACAACGAGCAAGCTCTCTCCGTTCGTAAATTCCTGCTTGAGACTCGAGGGTACCGCGTACTGACAGCGGCCGGCAGCCAACAGGCATTGGAACTGTTTCGCGAAGGAGGCATCGATCTGGTCTTGAGCGACCTCATCATGCCCTACATGGACGGCAACGAACTCGTTCGCCGTATGAAGGAACTGGCTCCGGAAGTGCCGGCCATCCTGATCAGCGGAAGTGTGAAGGCCTACGATCGCGCCAATCGCGCCGACGCCTTCTTGCCCAAGGGCGCCTGTTCGCCGGTAGACCTGCTCGAGCGCATCCGTGTGATGGTAGCCCGCAAGCGCGGCCCCAAGAAAGGCCACGGCCTGCGTCCGCTCGTAGCCGACCATGCAGCGGAGCACGAACCAGAGACCAGCGATCGGTTGGTGGTAGGCGCCTGAGCGGCCACTCGCGGCCTTGCCGCCCGGTGGCTCTCTTGTCCAGCGTCTGCCAGTTACAATCATGAGCGTGCAGCCCATCATTGAGGCAAAGAATGTCAGCAAGGTCTATCGAGCGGGGAAGGTCGATGTCCCCGCTCTTACCAATGTCTCCTTCGATGTGCCGCCAGGTGAGTTTGTCAGCATTGTCGGACCCTCAGGTAGCGGCAAATCGACGCTCTTCTACATCCTCGGCGGGCTCACGCGGGCGACCTCGGGCAGCGTGCTGATTGATGGCGTCGATTTTGCCAAATTGGCCGATGCGCAGCGCACCAAACTGCGCAAGACGAAGATCGGTTTCGTGTTTCAGAAGTTCAATCTCCTGCCCACGTTAACGGCGCGCGGCAATATCGAGATTGCGCGTGAGATCGCCGGCAGCCGCAGCCCGCAGGATGACCAGTTTCTCCAGCACCTGACCGAGATGCTGGGCATAGCCGGCAGGCTTGATCATCGTCCCTCGGAGCTCTCCGGCGGTGAGCAGCAGAGGGTGGCGATCGCGCGCGCGCTCATCACCCGCCCTGCGATTATTCTTGCCGATGAGCCGACGGGCAACCTCGACACGGTCAATTCCGACGCGGTGCTCGGCATGCTGCGGCGCTCCAACCAGGAGTTCAAACAGACGGTGTTGATGATCACCCACAACCCCGAGGCCGCCGCGATTGGTGATCGCATCCTGCACATGCGGGATGGCCACATGTTGGACGAATAAGCCGCGGGCGGCTTTCCATCCATGATTATCTGGGTCTTATTTGCCGGGCTGCCTGGCACAGGCAAGAGCACATTGGCGCGGGCCCTTGCGGACCGTCTCGGCGCGGCTGTGCTCGATAAAGATCGGGTGCGTGCCGCGTTGTTTCCCGGCGCGCTCACCGATTACACTGCGCAACAGGATGAACTGTGCCTGCGCGCCATGCTCGAGGCGGCCGCCTATCTGACGGAACGCAAGCGGGTCGACTTCGTGTTTTTTGATGGGCGCACCTTTTCCAGACGAGCGCAGATCGAGGAAGTCCTCGGCGCAGCCGAACGTGCCGGTGCCCACTGGCGCATCGTGCATGTGAGGTGTGCCGATGCCGTAGCCGAAGAGCGACTGGGCCGCACCGACCCCACCAACCCGGCACAAAATCGTGACCCAGCCCTTTATCGCCGCATCCAGCAGCAATTTGAGCCCATCATCCAACCCAAACTGGAGGTCGACACCACGCCGGGTACGGATGCAGTCCTGGCAGTAGTGGAGGAGTACCTCAAGGCTGAGAGTGAGTGCCCGCGTTGACCGGGCGGTAAGCCGCCCGATATACTGCCTCAGGACGTATGCGGGAGTAGCTCAGTGGTAGAGCATCGCCTTGCCAAGGCGAGGGTCGCGGGTTCAAGTCCCGTCTCCCGCTCCAGGTAGCTACCTGTTCGCCCAGTCGACCCGTAATAGTCTGAAAGTCGCACTTGCTAGGCTGGTTTCCGCCCGGCCCGGCATTACAATTGTTCAAGATGGCGCGGTACCCAAGCGGTAAGGGAGAGGTCTGCAAAACCTTTATGCGTCGGTTCGATTCCGACCCGCGCCTCCATCCTTTCCAACGGCAACCAATGCTCTGAGTGATCATTCAAGCCCGGTTTTGGCTTGAGTGGGCAATACTGCCCGCACCCAAACGATTTTGCCAACCCCCTACTGAAAACGCCTTTCCCCGCTTGTCATCCCGAGCCTGAGACTTTTTCGATCTTTCATGTTTCAACCTACCCAACCAGCTTTGTTTCACCCCCCAACAAATCCGTCATCCTGAGCGAAGCGCTTCGCAGATTTATTGGAAACAGAGGCTTTATCGCGCGTAGTCGAAGGACCTCGGCGATTCTCGTTAGCAGATGCTATTGAGAGCTTTCCGGCCGCATATGACAACGCCAGAAAAAAAGTCATAAGCTCCGAGCGAAGCGAAGGGACCTGCAGTTTCCTTTTCCCCCAAACCAACTCCTACTGGAAAAGCCCCGTCCCCCTTGTCATCCCATTTGCCATTCACTCCTCGAAACCCCACACTTACAAACTCAAGTGACCTTTAGCCGAGTACTCCCGTGCCGAAAAAAAGTATCTCGCCCACTTACATCGAACTCAAAAAACCTATATCCCTTTAAGCAGACGATATCGGTAGGCGAGGCTTCTCACGTGGCCGCCCCTAGCCGGCACTTGCCAGCAGTTTCGGCCTTGAGCGTGAGCGAAGGATAGTTTCACCGGCTCTGGGAACTGGCCACTCTCAGCTACGAAGCGACCAGGGGCAGCATCGCCGGCCAGGTCAAGGCTCTTTCGATGATCTCAGCCATCGAAGGGTATATTCCGGACCGTCGCACATCCGCGAAGCAACCCCCCGCCCCGCCACTAAAGGTGGATATTTTCCGAGCCAAGTGGCTCCCCGACGAGCAGCAACAAGCCGCAGCGGAAGAATCAGGAGATCCCGTCCCCGCCGCCGAAACTCAACCCGCTGAACCCCAAATCCCCGACCCGGCGCCCTCCCCCAACCCTGAACCGGACCAACCCAGCGTAGCCAACTCCCTCATCCCGGATGGGTTCAACTGGGTCCCTCTCGCGACCGGCAACGCCTTCGATGTTCCTCGCGACACCAGGCAGCCCTTCTCCATTAAAAAGGGCCTCTTCGGTCGCCACTAAAGCCGAAAAGGACCCAATTTTATCGAATTTTATGAAATATCCGTAGACGGAAAGCAGGTGACAGGCCAAGCGGTTCCCTAGAAAGCCTGTCGACCTTCCAGACCGAATATCCTCGAAGCCGAAGACCTATTGCCTCCAAACAACCCGCCTAATCATCTCTTTTCCAATCGGACGCTCGCCCGGTATCACCTTCGGCAAAAGGCACTGGACGGTGCCCCATGTTCGCCAAAGCGTACATGGGGCGAAAACGACGGGCGAAGCCCTGACGAACGATTTGCCTGAATTTGAGTGGCGCACCCCTCGAACCTAACCTCCGAAGCATGTTGCTCAGTTCTCAAATCGCCGGTTCTGGAAGTCTCGAATAGGTAACCACCCGGAAGCGTACCTTCGGGGCTAGGGGGCGCCACACAAAAGCCACGTTATCTGCCGATTGGGCGCATACTAAGTACATGCCCGAAGACAAGGTTCCTTTATGTGACCGGCACCATTTCAAAATGCGGCCAGAACCGTCCTCGGGTTCGCAAATCGTCCTTTTCAAATGTGCAGCGCAAGATTGCAACCGCTATTACGGGCGTCGGTACGGATATTTCGATTTGCTCCCAAACATGGCGCCGTTTCCAGAAAAAATCGACCCGGAAAGCCGCTTCATGAAGGTCTGCGCCACCCGGCAAACCCACTCCTATATGGCCATCACGCGGCCCAAGAACACCGCTTCCGATGCCAAAAATCTTTGGTGCTGGCACTGCTACGAGTGCAACAAGGGAAAGTGATGCTGTCCTAGCTAGTGCGAGTACTTCTCCATTTCCTCGGCCGTTTTCAGCCCCGCCTGGGCTTGCCGGTTACCCGGTTGGCAGCCGAGCACTAGGTTGTAATTGGAAATTGCTCGATCGTATTTGCCGCTGTTTCTGTATCTTTCCGCCAGGTTGAGATAGCTGGGGATTTCTCCGTCGTCGAGTGTGCAGTTGCGTCCTCTCGCCGTCTTGGTGGGAGTCGTCTGTGGCGCGGCGCCAGCAATTGGTTCCGTGGGCGGCTTCGGCTTGGGAGGAGGCGGTACCGGGGCCTTTTCCTTTACTCCAGCTGTCGTCGCCGCGCCTCGTGGATTGGAAACGGGTTGCGTCGCGGGAGGAGCCTGCGAAGGGGTAACCGCCGGCTCCTGCACTACGGGTGGATTCTCCGCCACCGGCTTCGTCGACTTGCCAAGCACACCCGAACTCACCAGGTACCCGACCGCCAGCAGCACGCCCACCACGCCACTGATCATCAGAATCTTAGGCGTAGACAGCCATTTGGCACGCGGTGGATCGTCAATCGCAAGAATAGGCAGCGGGACAGGCGCAGGATCCGGCGCCTTCCAACGAGGTTCGGGCGCCGGTGGCTTGATGACCGGGACCACGACCGTCTCGTCAAACGCTTCCGTGGCTGTAGGCGCCTGGATCAGGGTCGGCATGAACTCCGCTTCCGCCTGTAGCTCGTCCAACCGCTGCTCGCTCGTCCACAGAAATTCATACACCCCGGCGCGCAAGGGAAACGTACGCAACGCCGGATGGTAGTGCGCGATTCTGTCGTAGAACGCCTGGGTAATCAGCACCTGCGACGGCTTGGCAAAGTCGAGCAGGTCTTTCTGCTCCACCGAGAGGCTGGCTTGCGCGGGAGCCGACTCATCCGGCGCCGAAGAGTCGAGAACCACGGATACATTGGCCCGTGCCGCCGGAACCACGCTGCGGAAGCCTTCAAAGGCAACCTGCAAGGCACGGCTCGCCGCCAGCGCCCTCCCCAGATCGTCGAATCCCTGGGTATGCACATATTCATGTGCATTTATCTCGGGTTCTACTTCCAGCCTGCTCATCAGGATGTCTTTGAGCAGCGCCTGCGCGCGCAAACGCAGGCCCGGATCCGCGGACTGGGTACCCTGGACTGCTGCAGGCGGATCACCAACTCAAAGTGGTCTTTGGCCGTTCGGCCGTGCTGGGTGGCAGTCTCATAGGTGTCAAGTTCTATCAATTCATCTGCAAAATGCAGGGCCAGGAAAGAGAAATGCAGCGCAAGATCTTTGGTTGCAAACGCAATAGGGGAAATGATAGCTTCTGAGTCGGATCCCCCGGTTAGCCACTAAGTAAATCCCCTTTTGGTCGCAGCCTCCTCATGCTGTAAAGCAAATCTATGCCGAGGAAGTATGGCGTCGTCAAGGTTTTTCGTTTGCTGGGTACTATTTTGCCGCACCACGATCGCGGTTGTGTTCCTTGGTCTCTTGTCAGGTTCGGCCTTCGCAAAGACGGCGGAATTGTCAGCGATCGAGGTGTATCCCACCGGCGATGCGCACGCTTATGTCCAGATTTCGGGTTTTACCCTGAATGCAAAAAACGAGGTGCATCTCTGCACCGGCGTGCAGACCATCAACAAAAATAGCTACGGAAAACTTCCTAAGCTGACCCTTGCCCCGGGCATGACGCTGGAGCGGGGGAAGGATGGAGTTCTCATGCTGACCCGCGGGGCCGCGCCCGAGTGCGTGGTCCCGGCCGGTTTGAAGCTGGAAAAGGCCGAGGGAGTGACTCCCTCCGAATTGGCCGACCAGACTGATCTGCAGGGCCAGATCGTCGCGAAATCGATCAGCTCCACCGACAGCATTCCCAAAATCGCACCCGGGCGTCAAAATTGTCCTGGTGGCCACCCTGGACACGGAATTGGCCGAGTCTCTGCTGGCCCAAAGTACCGCCACCATTCGCGGGCTGGAAGACTTACCTCGGCAAATATCCCTCCGGTCCCCACGCCGGCGACGCGAAAGCGGCTCTGGCGGCTCTCTACGTCCGGGAAGGGCAAACAGATCTGGCAGCCTACCAGGCCTCCCTGAAGTCTGGCCAGCCCGACTACGAGAAGCTGCGGGCAGCGAAGATCTCGTTAGAAGCGGCCAGGGCAAACGCCGTCCAACAACCTGAGGTGACAACCCTAGCCAAAGCCATCAACGCCGAAACCGGGAACCTCAACAGCAAAGGCCTGGACGAGGTCGCGCTGTACCGGGACGCGCTGGCAAAACAAAGCGAGCGGTTATTCCCATCTGGTCGCTGCTGCGGCAATTTCCCAGCAAACCCTGGTCCTGGATCCGAAATCGCCAGAAACAGCCGGTCTGAGTCAGGCCTGCATTCAGGAGAGAACCAATATCGATCATCAATTGGTGGACTTTGCCAACAAGCTTTCCGCCAGCCGTCCCGATGAGGCTTATGAAGCGATCAAGCCCCTTCGCCCCTTCGCCGGCGAATACCCTAAGGTTCAGGAGTCCCTGCATCGCCTTTACTCCTATTACGTCGACCAGGGAAAGAACTGACGCCGCAAAAAGCGACCTGCAAGGCGCAGTCGATCAGTTTCAAAAAGCAGCGGAGATAGAGCCAGACGCCGGAGATCGCTGAAATGCTGCGCAACGCGCAGCAGACCTCCAGGAAACCACGGATAAGGCGGCCATCGCCAACGCTATCCACCATGAGCACCGCGGCGGAAGACGACAAAGATTATGTAAAGGCCTACGAGGTGCTCGCCGACTTAACCCGTCGCAGCAGAAAGCGGTGGCCGAGCGGCTGGATGCGTTGAAGGATCGCTATATTCAGGCAGCGCGCAAAGAGCGAAGGATCTGGAACGAATCAACACTCCCATCAAGGGAGTGGCCAACGAAGCGAGGGATTCAGCGTGCCTACGATCTTCTGAGCCGCTGCGATGCACTTCACCAAGGATCCTGGCATCGAGGACCGGATGACGATCCTGGGCGGGCGCTTGGGCGACTACTACTGGCGCAGGCAAAACATTATCTGGATCGCCCCGAGGGAACTGGCGCGAATGTCGGGCTGGGCGTACCTGGAAAAGGCGTTGGTTTACAACCGTGGAGATGCCGGGCGCGATCCATGACGCGATGACGCTCGCCAATCCGGCTCACCAGCTTCGGTCCAAGTTTTCGTTTCGCGTCACTTTTCGCGACCGGACTTCACGACGCGAGGCGGTTGATTTCGCAGGCCAGCTGACTGACTCACTGGCTGCGGGTCTGGATTCTTCCGGGCTAAACATCAAGGTGGTCCGCCCCACCGAGGAGACCAAGGTGCAGCCGAATTTCCGCCTGGTGGGCGACGTGCTGCAACACACAATCTCCAATTTCGTCGAACGAAACACCAAGCCGTCAAAATATCGTTCTGGCGAACAAGACCAGGTAAACGAAGATTGGGCCGCCGCCGATCGGGAATACGAGAGCCGCAACATGACTCTGCAAACCGACCAGCGAGCCCTGGAGGGCGCCGAGGCGGGAGGGAAGAAGAACAAAATCGCCGACGCAAAAAGGCAAACTGACGAGGCGCAAAAAAAGTCTGGAGGCGCGCGGGCCAAGCGCGACGCCTGCCGAAATTCCGTCACGTGGTAATGGAACAGCCCTATACCTACTACCGAGCAGATCAACCATCTGAAGGGAACCGTCGAATTAGGGTTCATCATTCAGGACAACTCGGAAAGCCGTCCTGGTTCCCACCGTCACCATTCCTGGAAACCCAGGAAAAGCCCTTCACCGTTCTGGAAAATGTGAAGTCCGGACGACACCACTGGGAGTACGCGCCCATGGGCGAGGTTCCCAGCGAAACCAAGTTCATGGAAAAGGTGGAAAATGCGGCTCGCGATCACCTCCTCAGCAGAAGCCAAGGAGAAGGTCATCGGCCTGCCTCCGCTGATCCTGCAGACCGCGGACCGTAAAGCTGCCGAGGCGGACAACGATGGAGCCGCCGAGTTATACATGCTTTACCTGAACTCGACTGCAGGCCAGACCACATCCGGAGAGAAAAAGGGCGCAGAAGTTTCTGTTGGATAACTACAATTTTCGAGCTTACGGTGAATCCGCCGAAATCGTGATTTGCCCCTTTCCTCCGCCGCGCGGATGAGAGTCCGAGAGCTCCAGTACGGGAAAACGCTTGAACACGCAAAAGCCAGAGAAGATCGGCAAATACGATGTCCTCGACGTTCTCGGACGTGGGGGCATGGGGGTTGTCTATCGCGCTCGTGACTCGCGGCTTAGGCCGCGTCGTCGCCATCAAGATGTTGACCGAGGGCTACAGCGGCAACGCGGAAATGCTGCAGCGGTTCTATCGTGAGGCCAGCCAGACGGGCGCGCTCCGCCACAACAACATCGTCATCGTGTATGACGCCGGCGATCAGGACGGCGAGCCGTACATCGTCATGGAATATGTCGAGGGTGAACCCCTGGACAAAACCATCAAGCGGAGCGCATCCAACTGGAGCATGCCCTCAGTATCGTCGAGCAGATTTGCCTGGCCCTGGCATACGCTCACCGCAATGGCGTCATCCATCGCGATATAAAGCCGGCCAATGTCATTGTGCGCGCGGACGGCACCGTCAAGTTGCTGGACTTTGGCATCGCCCGCGATGAAACCAGGCGTCGACACCAGCCTCACCAGTACGGGGTCTCTGGTTGGCACGCCACCCTACATGGCTCCCGAACGATTTGGCGGAGCGGGGATCGATGGCCGGTCGGACATTTTCTCTGCCGGCGTGCTCTTGTATCTGCTGGTCGCCGGAAGCTGCCCTTCGATGCTGATTATCCCGCCGTGATCGATCAGATCATGCGCTCTGATTCCGCGGCTCCCGTCGCGAACTGGTGGCGGATTGTCCCGCCGCGCTCGATGCGATTGTTGCTCGGGCCTTGGCCAAGTCCCGGCGGAGCGTTACGCCAATGCGGATGACATGGCGATGGATCTGCACGAGGTTGGCGCGAAAGCATCACCCGTGCCCATATCGCAGAGTTGCTGGCCACAGGCGGAACAGCACTTCAAGGAACAGGACTTTCTTGGCGCCCAAAGCGCACTGCGCCAGGCTCTTGCGCCTGGATGCCCAGCACGTGGCCGGCAAGCGTTTGTCTGTCGCTGGTGGATCAGCGATTGACCCAGCAGGAAAAAGAACGCAAAGCGCAAGAGCTGGCGCGCCTGGCGCAAAAGGCCGTCGGTGGAGCGCGAATGGGATCGGGCGCTCGCCTTGTGTGACGAAGCGCTGGGCGCTGAGTCCCGCAAACGCACGCTGATCGCCTGCGCAAAACCGTGGTGGAGGGTAAGCAAACCCAGGAGAAGATCTCTCAGCTTTTGGCCGAGAGCGCGAACGCGCGAAAAGTCGGAGAGCTTACCCGTGCCCAGGCGCATGCGGCCACCGCCCAACAGCTTGATCCGCAGAATTCCCAGATTCTGGCCCTGTGCAGATTACTGCAGCAGGAAATCGAGGAGAAGCGGGCTAAGGAGGAGCTTCGGACGGTGATGGCCTCTGCCAAGGAACATCTGGCGGCGCGTGAGTTCGAAGAAGCTTTCGTGTTGCTGGATAAAGCCGGGTCACGCTCTCTCCGGACAACACTGAGGTGCTGCGCGCGAAAGATGAACTGACGTCGGCTCTGAATGAAGAGAAGCGCAAGTCGATGGTGCGCAGGCTTGAAGAGAAGGCCGCCCTGACCACCACCGTAGAAAAGCTGCGCTGGTATCCACGGAATTGGCGGAAGCGCTCAAGGAGTTTCCCAACGACCCATCGCTGCTGCGGCTCAGGCTGAATCTGGAACCGCGCATCAAGCAGATGGAAGATGAGCCAGTTCGTCAGAGAAGTTTGCAAGAGCTCAGCCGAAACTGCCCCCGGAAGAAGCCGTCGGGCATATTCGCGCGGCTTTGCAACGCGTGCCGGGAAACGAGCAGTTGTTTGGCCTGGAGTCTGCGATCTCAGAGCGCATAGCGCGGCAAGCCCGGGAGCAGCTGCTTGCCCAACGTCTGGGGCAGGCTCGACAGGCCATCGATGATCGTCTGTTTCTCGAAGCGGTAAAGATTCTGGAGCGCTGCAAGGCGGAGGGCTACTCTTCGTACGAGGTGGATGGCCTGCTCGACCTGGCCAAAATCCGCGGCTTCCCAGCGCATCTCCCAGGAGCTTCTCGAGCGAACCTACAGCCAAGGAAAAAAATTCATCGACGAGGAAGACTACGAGAGCGCGGTGCAGTTGTTGCGGCGGGCGCTTCGCCAGGTCGATGAGCCGGTATTGCACCGGCAACTGGAAGAGGCCACGCAGAAGCAAGCCGCTGTGGAACAAAGAGCGGAGTCGGCCCTGCAACAGGCGGAGAGTTTAACCCGCATGGAGTTGTTTACCGAGGCGGTGCGTTCTATTGGAGGAGCAATCAGGCCGGCGTGAAGCGGCTGCCGCGCGTGGACCAGGCGCTGGGCCGTGCCAGGATGCTGCGGCAGGCGGAAGCAGAATTCGCCGCTTTTGACGGGGCGCTGTTATGCGCAAATGGGGACCAGCCAGGGCGTCGCCGACTTGAAACGGGCCCTCGGCCCTCCCTGCGAGTCCGGACTCCCCAGGGTCGCTCGAGAAGCACAAAAAAACAGCTTCGCCGCCGCAGTGAGCAAGTATACGGAGAAAAGGCCTCCGCCGCCGTGGCCGCCGCGCGTGAATTGCTGGTCCAGGACGACAGCGCAGGCGCCGAAGCAATGCTCAAGGAGACGGCGCCCTGGCTCGATCTGGCCCCGGCGCAAGCCCAGGAAGAGCTGCGCGCCCTGGAAGCGGAAGCCGCCGCCGCCAAAAAAGTCATACGCTTCCGCCGAGGCTCCTGGCGCTAATCTGCCCCATCTCTCGGCCGCACGATGGATTAGTCCCGAAGGGACGACTGAATTTAACCCAGGACGTAGTCCTGGGTTAGGATCAAGCGGCGAAAAGTCCCGGAGGGACGACTGAAAATTGCGTCGGTCGAACCCAACACTGTTTCTCAATTGACCTCTTCAGCCGTCCCTTCGGAACCACCCCGGCTTCCGTCCCTGTTTAGATAAGCCCTTAGGGAAACTTGAGTTATTAACTGAACATATATCCCGCAGTGCAGACTGGTTAACTACCATTCACGCCAAGGTTGTAGAGGTTTTTCTTGTCCATCGCGGGAAGCGAAGCCTATAGTATGGGTGGCTTTGCGGGTCCTCATGCAGATTGGACGTGTCCGTTTGATACGAAAGACGCTCCATCTGCACCATCGTTGAGGTGAAAGACCGGAGGTTACCTTGTGCCTTTCGATATAGGTCAAAGGGTTGGCGACTACGAGATCGTGAGCATGCTGGGTGTAGGCGGCATGGGACGCGTCTACCGTGTACGCAATGTGATTTCTGACCGCACCGAGGCGATGAAGGTGCTGCTTCCCGATCTGGTCGCCGAGCCGGATCTGGCCGGGCGGTTCATCAGCGAAATTCGCATGCTCGCCAGTTTCGATCATCCGAATATCGCGCAACTACATACCGCTTTCCAGGTCGATAACCAACTGGTCATGATGATGGAGTTTGTCGAAGGCTCAACCCTGGAACAAATCGCAAAGCAGAGCCCGATCCCGCAGAGCGACGTGATCAAGTACATGCAGCAGGTACTGGCTGCCTTGAGCTATGCGCATAGCCGCGGTGTCATCCATCGCGATATCAAACCCGCCAACATCATGGTGACTTCTCAGGGTGTGGTGAAGCTGATGGATTTCGGTATCGCCAAGTCGCGCACCGAGCAGGATCTTACCCGCCCAGGCACCACCATGGGATCGCTCTACTATATGTCTCCCGAGCAGGTGCGCGGCGGAACGGTGGATGCTCGTTCCGACATCTATTCCATCGGCGTCATGATGTATGAGCTTTTCGCGGGACGCCGGCCCGTTCGTTGCCGATTCCGCCTACGAGATTCTGAACCAGCAGTGCAATGTAGTTCCCCAACCGCCGCCAGGAAGTGAACGCGCAACTGCCTCCGCCGCTGAGCGACATCATCGTGTGCGCCATGGCGAAAGATCCCGCAAATCGCTTCCAGAATGCGCAGGCTCTCAGCAACGCGCTGCGCCAGGTCGCTGCGATGCAGGACGAGCCGACAAGAAAGGAGGAGGCTGCGTATACCCCGGTGCCTTTCTCGGTGCCGCCCAGCCAGCCGCGCAACCGGTTGCTCCCATGGTCCCGCCTGCTGTCCTGGCACAGCCTTCTGCAGGGCACCGCGGACTCTGGATGACCTTAGGTGCGCTTGCAGTCCTGGTCGTTGTGGCCTGCGCCGCCATCGGTCTGCCGCGCCTGTTGCACACCAGCGCGAAAACCGAAAGCGACGCCGATCGAGTGGCCCAGACAACGCAGGCGCCGCCTGCCGCACCCGCTCAGGAACCGGCAAGCAGCGTCCCGGCTGCCGTTCCCGGCGCCGTCACTCCAGCGCCGCCTCCGCCCGACACCCCGGCTCCGCCCAGTACAGCAAAGTCGCCGCGTCCCAAGGTTGAGGTCAACGGGAAAGCACCCAGGCCCGATTACCACCCGTCCGCACAAACGGACGTCCCTGCCCAGCCCGACAGTCCAAAGCCGCCAGTAAACGCTGGCCCCTCGGCTGAAGAAGTGCAGCAGGTCCACGAACAGATGACAGGCCTGGATGCCCGGGCCAGTGCAGTCTCCGCCAGCGTGGAAGGGCTTGAAGCGCCAGCAGGAGGCCGACGGCCTTGGCCTGCGCCGCGACATGGCAGCTGCGTATGCCCGCATGAACAGTTATCTACGCTCGGCCAACGATGAATTGAATAGCGGCAATATCGCGGCGGCCCGCAGCCATATGGACAAGGCTGACAAAGAAATCTCGACGTTGGAAACTTTTCTCGGCAAATAGGAGCAGAAAGATGATGCGCAAAGTTCTTCTGTCGGTCTTCGCTTTGTTGGTCGCGGTTCCTGGAATAGCGCAGGAAAAGCGCAGAGTGGCGGTGCTCGACTTCGGCTACGGGACGGTCATGACCAGTGTTCAGGCCATTTTCGGTTCGAACCAGGATGTGGGAAAAGGTATTTCCGACCTGTTGATCGGCGAACTGGTGAACGATGGCAACTACCGCGTCATCGAGCGCAGCGCGCTGGACAAGATTCTGAAAGAACAAAATTTCTCTAACAGCGATCGAGCCAACCCGGCGACTGCGGCAAAGATCGGCGGCTTGCTCGGCGTGGACACGATCATCATCGGCGACGTTACCCAATTCGGCCGGGATGACAAGCACTATGGCGGCGGCGGTGGTGGCGGCAGTATCTGGAGCCAGGGCGCCGGCTCATTGGGCGTGAGCAAATCAAAAGCAGTCGTCGAAGTAACCGCACGCATGGTCGACGTGAACACCGGAGAGATTCTGGCTTCGGTAACGGGTCACGGCGAATCGCAACGCAGCGGACTGACCAGCAGTGGTTCTGGATTCTCCGGCTGGAAGGGCGGCGGCGGCCAGCTCGACATGGGCAGCACCAACTTTAGCCAAAGCATCCTTGGCCAGGCAGTGAAGCAATCCGTGAACGACACAGCGAAGGGGCTGGAAGCGCACGCCAGCACTCTTCCCGTGAATGCCCCAGCTCCCCCGGCTCCAATCGACGGCCTGGTCGCCGACGCCTCAGGCGGCGAGATTATCATCAACGTAGGTTCAAGCTCCGGGGTGAAGGTAGGAGACAAGCTGGCGGTGACCCGCGTCCTGCGCACGGTGAAAGATCCCGCGAGTGGCAAGGTACTACGCACCATCGACTCGCCCATCGGGATGTTGACCATCACCAGCGTCGACAGCGGTTCCGCCGTGGGAAAATTCGACGGAGCAGGAACCCCAAAGGTCGGAGACGCGGTGAAGCGCCCGCAGTAACAAGCGAAGCCGCGTTGGACCAGGTGCTGTAGCCAGTCCCGTAGGGTGGCTGACCTTAGTCCTGGGTGTGAAGTCGATTAACGAAAAGTCCCGTAGGGACGGCTGGCCTTAGCCCAGGACGTAAGTCCTGGGTACGAATTCGAGGATCGAAAAGTCCCGCAGGGACGACTGAAACTTGCCCATGATTGAGATGCTGTTCATCTTAGGTCGTGAGCCTTGCTCCGAGCCGCAGCTTTCCCCACTCCGCTACGTTCCGGTCCAAGATAATGAAAAGCGCCTTGGACCGGCAATAGCTTTCTATGGAAGCATTACTCTCTCCTTGTCATCCCGACCTGCGGTTCTGCAGACCCTCCGTGGAAATGTTTTTCAAAACACGCGCCTCTAAAATCCCTGGTATGCGGTTTTCCGCGCGGGCACATCCGCATCCAGATTGGCTAAAGGATTATCAAAATCAAAACCAAACAGCCGCGGATTCTCACCAATCACCGCAGCCGACGCAATATAAAAAACATAGTCATACGTTTCCTGCGGAATCTTGTCCCGGTGTTTTGACAGCAGCTTCCAAAAATTACGATCCCGCGGATTCGCCGGCATGCTGCGAATCAATGGCAAAATCTGCGTCTCGCCCCAGTTATAACAAGCCATCACCAGCAACCCGGAAGCCTGCGCATCCGTGCCGTAGAGGTCCTGAAGATAAAGAGCAGCCGCCTTGGTTTCCTTATCAAAGTTGTGGCGATCATCCGCGGGGTCGGCTCGCGGCTGATCCACTAACGGACCCAGATGCAAGCTGTACTTAACCGCCGTATCGGGAATGAACTGCCACATCCCTTTGGCGAAACCTTTTCTCGTCATTGGCCCGACCGCATACGGATTAAAGTTGCTCTCCTGCAGCGCCAGGTAAAAGAACTGCGGAGGAAGGCCGCGCGCGAGCATGGCCCGAGAAATGATGGCCGGGTATCCATTCTGCTGCGCGGTGAGAATCGCAGCCTTAAGCCGTCCGGACGATCGCCACTTCTCAATGTAGCGATCGATCTCCGCTTCGAATTGAGGAGGCATATCCAGCTCGCATTCACCGAATATCCGGGCCACGCGCAAGACCAGCCGTTGTTTCTCGGTGAGCTTGGGGTTATAGATATGCAGCGTCGCCAGGTACTGGTCGTAGTTCTTTTCCATCTCCTGCCGGCGGGCGCGAAACTTGGCGAGTTCTTCTGCCCCAGCCGGATTGTTTGTATTGGCCAGCGCGCGATCGAGATTAGCGAGATCGACATCTTGCGCCTTGATGGCATAGAAGAGTTCCTCTGCCGTAGCTCTTTGCTGCAGAAGTTGATTGTGTTCGAACCACGCCAGCAGGCCTGCCGCCAGGATCAAAACGACCAAGCCCGCGATGACGACGCCGAACTTCTTCTTCTGCTTCTTTTCGACATGCGCGTAAGCCTGGCGGATGAACATGGTGTGCTCGCCCACCGGTTCATCCGCGACAGGCTTGGCGAAATAGTGATCGATGTAGCGATTCAAGGCAGGATCTTTTACCCGCAGAGTCTTTTGCGGCGCCGGCTCGGGCAGAGGCTTTTCGGCTTCCAGTTTCACTTCCGGACCTTCCACCCCAAGCCTGACAACAGTGAGGTCGTCGACTAAAACCGACGGCACCTGCGTGCCCCGGAAGAAAAGCCCATTCGCGCTGCCGAGATCGCGAATCGTCCAATGCCCATCCTCAAAAGCAACCGCCGCATGTACCCGGCTAACAAAGGAGTTGTCGATGAAGAGATCGCAATCTTTCAAGCGGCCAATCTTGAAAGGTTTGTCGAACCGGAAATTCACCCATGTCCCAGGGCTCACTTCCGCAGTGACCTTGAGAGCGGGCACGGCGCCCTTGGTAACCTGGCTCGTGGTTGTCATTCAGGGCCCTACCTTTGGTCGTCGAGCAACACGATCAGGCTCATCTCCGGCGAGGGGATCTCGCCGGGAACATACACGCCGGCCCTGCGGGTTTGCACGATGTTTTCCCAGCACGGCCCGGTGCGGTTGATGGAGAAATATTGGCTTTCCACCTTGACCGCCACCTCAGCCGGCGGCGCGTGCAGGTGGTGGAGCACCAGGCCGGGGAGAGCACGCTTAACCAGCTCCACCACAAACCGCGAGGAGCACACTTTCACTAACTGGGGTACGCGCGCGATCAAGTCGGCTTCGCCGATGGGAGAGCGAATTTCCAGCAGCCAGCGGGAGGCGCCGAGGCAGCGTTCGTCTTTGATCTCGCCGTCGTAAATGGAATTTCCGATCGCCCGCAACGGAATCGTGATTGCCTTGGAGGGCATAACGATTTCCAGATGGCGGCGGATGTGCTCGTCCAGAGTTGCGAAACAGGCTCCAATATTGAGGTGGTCATACACCGGTAACGATCGCGGATGCACTTCCAGCCCGAACGTACACAGAGCGCCGCCCAGCCGCGACATCTCGCGAAACAATTCCTGGGGGTGCACGTGCTTGGAGAGGAGGAAATGCCGGAGCATGGAAACGCTCGAATTGAGCGTATGCAGGAACCAGTATTGGGCGACATGGCGCGGAGACAAACCGGCTTGAAACGCTCCCGGACGCTGCTGCTGTTCGCGCGCAAACGCAGTGCTCTTGTCGTCAAGAATGTCTACCAGGCGCCGGAGCATGTTGCTGAGAGCCCCGCTCGCGCTTAACGTGAGGCAAGGCGCCACAAACCCAGCGTCGCTTTCGAAACGGCCCGTGCCATCGCGCACAATGCGGATCACCGGCAGGCTTACAAACTGATCGGTCACTTCGTTTTCAGCGAGCAGTTGCAGGTTCTTGCGCCCGACCTTCACCTTTTTCTCGTCGCGACCCGTGTTTTCGTCCGGAAGCAACTGCTCCACGCTTTGATAGCGAACCGAGCCCGTCGCGCCGTTTTCCAGGCTGGTATTGCGGCCCTCCTGGCGATTGACAGGAACCGCAAGGTGCATGGTCAGGTGGTCGGCGACGGGAGAGAACAGAGCGCCGAACTCGCGCGGCGGAGGAGCGGTATCCGAACCGGGCAAGTCGAACGCCAGCCCATCTTCGAACAAGCCGCGCCCGCTGGTCATGGTGAGGATTCCGTTGCGCAGGGCGTCGCTGTCGAATTGGAGTCCCGCGAAGCCATACGCGTCACGCCAAAGACTGGTGGTGACGAAGTTCAGCGAGTCTTCAAAATAGCGGCTCTGCGCCTGAAAATTATGCGGGCCAAGATACATGCCTTCGGCCCAGACGGGTTTGTTCAAGAGTGTCATCGTTATCAACCCGCCTGCGGCAACAGGATGAGCAACTCCATTTCTGGATTGGGAAAATCTCCGGGAACGTGTACGGCGAGATTGCGCGCACGGGTAATCGACTCCCACGCGGGCCCGGACTGGTTCAGGCTGAAATATTGGTACTTCATCTTAACGGGAATGGCGCTTGGCGGGCTGGGCAAATGGCTCAGGACGACCCCCGGCAAGGCCAGGCTGATGAGCCGCTCGATGTCGGTGGCGGAGCACATCTTCACCAATTGGGGGATCTTGCGGATGATCGACTCTTCGTTGGTCTCGGCGGAGATGGCCAGGTACATGCGGGTATTGTTCAGGTACTTGTCCTGGTCGATCGCCGTGGCATAGATGGCGTTCTTCACGTGTTTGAGCGGCAGCGAAACGACGTTGGTCGGGACCACTGTCTCCAGCAGAAGACGGAGCTTCTGATCCAGATCGTTGAACACTTTGCTCAACTCGAGATGGTCGTACAACGGTAGATCGCGCGGACGGATGGTCGCGGAAAACGTGGTGAGGGAAGCGCCGAGCGCGGTCAGCGCGGAGAAGAGTTCCTCCGGGTGGCAGCGCTGCCCCTGGAGCAGATGGCTGAGCACGGGAATATGCGAATTGACGGTGTAGAGGAGCCAGAAGTTCGCAATGTCTGCCGCGCTGAAGTCCGCCAGGCTGAGATTCTTTTGCCGGCGGTTGGCGGCAAGCTGGGTGCTTTTGGCGGAGAGAATCTCCAGCAGCCCATTGACCACCCCGAGCAGAAAGTCGCTGGCGCGCACTTCGAGCAGCGGCGGCACGAAGCGGGTGTTGAGGCGGAAGACGCCGGCATCGGTGCGTTCTACATTGGCGATGCGCAGGGCAGAGCTGCCTTCGCGCGTCTCATTGGCCGCCAGCAGACGCAGATTCTTGCGCGCGATCTGGATCGGCTTCTCACCCGTCCCGGTGTTCTCGTCGATGACCGAGGTGATTTCCGCCAGATAGCGCGAGCCCGCGGAGCGGCCAACGGGCGAGACATTCATGCCCTTCTGCCGGTAGTCGGGTACGGTGAGATAAATATCGAGATCACGAACGCCAGGATCGAAAAACTCGGCCAGGGCTTTCGAAGGAGGCGGCTGATCGGAGCCGGGGATATCGAAGAGCAGGCCGTCGGGGAAAATGCCTGAGGCGCGGGAGACTGCCAGGTGGCCATCCGCCAGCAATTCCTGGTCGAGCACGACTTCGCTGAAACCCCAGGCGCAAAACTTGAGCGCCTGCAGCCGGAAATTCAAACTGTCTTCGAGGAACCGGTCCTGAAGTTGCAGGTGCTGCGGTGTCAGGAAAGTGCCTTTGGACCAGAGAACGGGTTGCAGTTGTTTCATGTCAATCGATGCGTCGCGTTCAAGGATAAGGGATCAGCGTTAATCACAAGCTTTATTCTCGATGACTGCGGGACGCGACTCGAAAGACAAACGACAAGATTCCCTACACAGCCACCAATGCTCGGGGTGGCCCATTCAAGCCCGTTTTTTGGCTTGTGTGGGCGAGCACGCATCCCGCCTCACATCTTCCCGCCCTTACTGCCGTCGTCGGCTTGATCGGGATCCTTGGGGGAAGTGGGACTCGACCCGCAGCCGGAGCCAGCCGCGCCGCCACTGTTAATCATCACCATGGTTCCGACAATCGTGACGCCCGCGGGACCAATATCGATAAAGTTGCCGCCTACTTTCAGCGTCAACTCCACACCTGCTTCCAGGACCACCGACATACCGGCCTTAAGATGAATCACCTGTCCAGCTTCATGGGCAAAATTCATCCCCGACTTCTCGTACAAATTCTGGCCCACTTGCAAAGACAAATTCTGCCCCACCTTCTCGTTCACATTTCCCGTGACCTGGCTATGCAAATCCCCGCCGGCCTTCTCCATTTGGTCCTGGGTAACGATCAGGCTTCGGTTATTTCCCGCCCACTCCCGGATGTCATTTTTTATCCGGGTATCGAAGTCTTTTTCTCCACGCAGGAAGACCTGTTCGGCTCCCTTTTTATCCTCAAAGCGCAGCTCGTTGTAATTGTCCGCACCACCACCTTGGGAGCTTCGCGTCTTGAACGTGCTGCGGGTTTGATAGTCCGGCAAGGTGTAAGGAATGGTCTGGTCTGCGTTATACACGCGTCCGGTGATGATGGGACGATCCGGATCGCCTTCGAGGAAACTAACCAGGACCTCCTGCCCGACGCGGGGAATCGTGATCGCACCCCAACCCTGGCCAGCCCAATCCTGGGAGACGCGGACCCAACAGGAGTATTTGCTGGCGCGGTCCCAGGGAAACAGAACGGTGACCCGGCCGTATTTATCCACCCAGATCTCTTCGCCGCCGCCGCCGCCGTCGGAAGGGTCGCTCTTGCCCACGACCACGGCCGTCTGCGGCCCTTGCACAAACGGCTTGGGAGTGAGCCGCGCCGGCCGGAAGGGAACCGTTTCCGGGATGCAGGTGAATTCGTTCGTGTAGCTCTCCCCAGCGCCGCCGCCACTGTTCATCGAATAGGTGTCCGCAACCGAAGCAGAGTGCTCGACCTCGGTGAGCACATAAGACACATTCATGGTGCCTTGATCATGGTCCTTGAGGGTAAACTTGTAACCGCTGGTAAAGGCGCGGCAGCAGCTTGAACCGTTGGCGACCAGGTGACTGGCCTCCTCTTCCTGCATGCGAATCTTGGCAAAGGCCGTGCCGTCTCCTCGGGTAGCGTATTCTCCCGGATAATCAAAAAGTTCGAAGCCGCTGTTACCTCCCACATCGATGACACTTGGTTCGGTGGCGGCAAGGTTGGCCGAAGGGGTCTTGAAGTTGTAGTCAGTCAACGTGTACTTGCCGCTGCGCAAGTCCTGCTCGAGACTCCAGGATTGGATAACGTCTTCCTCGTCCACACCGCCGCGCACCAGGTTGTATCCCGCGGTCTCCTGGCCAGTGCACGGCTCATGGGCGCTGGGAGTATCGGCGATGACCATGGTGTGACTGTCTTTGTCGTGCTGGAAGAAGTAGAAGATCCCGTTCTGCTCCATGAGCCGGGAAATGAAGTTGAAGTCTGTCTCGCGATACTGAACGCAGTATTCAATCGGTGAGTAACTGCCGTTGAGCTTAAAGGAGAAATCCGTAACCCCGCGATCTTTGAAGACCTGTTCCAGGATCTCCTGCACCTTTTTGTTGTGAAAGATTTTGCAATCCGCGTATCGGGTGAGCAGCCACGTCCAGGGAACCATCTGCATCTGGTAACGCGTGAAGCGAGAGTCTGAGCCGCTCTGCGCGAAATGGTTTACGATGCCGTTGAAATAACGCTCCGTCTTGTCCGCGTGGGTCACTCTTATGGTGACCTTCTTGCCGATGATCTGGGCGAAGTCGATCGGTCCTTTCTCCGAGACCAGGTCGAGCTGGAAACTGAACAAGCGTGAGATGGCCTCATGGCCGCTAAACGCGGCCAGCAGCAATTTGTCCTCGCCCAGCGGCGTGGTGAGGGAGATCAAACGTTCTTGTTGCGAATAGGGCATGGATAAACCTAATAAGCCAATCGTCTTTTAACGCCGCTTCAGGCCATGGTTTCTACGGCGACCGGTGCTCCCGGTTGGGTGTAGACAAAATCTCCGTTATCCCCAATGCCTACATGAATAGCCGTCATCTTCTCGCCTTCGGCCATTCCGCCCAGAATCTTTCGCGAGATATCGGGCAGCAGGGAATTGGTGAGGATGTTGTCCACGTTGCGTGCGCCACTCTCGACTTCGGTGCAGCGGCTGGCGACTTCGTTGAGAAAAGCGTCGTCGTACGTGAGCTTGATCTTGTGGTTTTCCAGGATGCGCCGCTGGATCTTGCCCAGCTTCAGGCGAATGATCTGCTTCAGCGCCTCATCGCGGACCGGGTAGTAGGGGATCACCACCATGCGGCCAAGGAATGCCGGCTTGAAGATCTTGTTAAGATCCGGCTTAAGGGTGTCGACCAGCGCACGCGGGCTGGGCGCAGTCTCCGGATCGGCCACCAGCTTCATCAGCTGATCGGTGCAGGCGTTTGTCGTGAGGATGATGATGTTGTTCTTGAAATCAATCTGGCGGCCTTCGCCATCTTCCATGTTGCCCTTGTCGAAGACCTGGAAGAACAACTCGAGCACATCGGGATGGGCCTTCTCCACTTCATCCAGCAACACCACCGAGTACGGCCGGCGGCGGACGGCTTCGGTCAGGACGCCGCCTTCGCCGTAGCCCACATATCCCGGAGGCGATCCCTTCAGCGTGGAAACAGTGTGCGGCTCCTGGAACTCAGACATGTTGATGGTGATGAGGTTGTGTTCGCCGCCGTAGAGGAGGTCGGAAAGGGCCAGCGCCGTTTCGGTTTTGCCCACGCCGCTGGGACCCACCAGCATAAAAACGCCCACCGGTTTGTTGGGATCGTCGAGCGATGCCCGTGAGGTCTGGACGCGCTGGCTGATGATTTCCATCGCGTGCGGCTGACCGATGACCCGCCGTCCCAGGTGTTCCTGCAGCGCCAGCACCGTGGTGATTTCGTCCTTGAGCATTTTGCCCGCAGGAATGCCAGTCCAGGCCGAAAGGACTTCGCCGACGATCTGCGCATCCACGCAGACGCGGATCAGGCCCGTTTCTCCCTGCAGCGCGGATAGTTGTGTTTCCAGGGCTTGCAACTCTGTTCTTGCAGCCCAGCGGTCGAGGCCGCGGCTGCATCGACGGTGCCATTCGGCGGCGTGGCCGGCTTCCAGCTTCGTCCCGCAGTTCGCGAATCTTTGTGACCAGTTCGCGCTCCTTGTCCCACCGCTCTTGTAGAGCCTTGAGCTTGGCGGTAGCCGCGGCATTTTGTTGTTCGATCTCGGCCAGCTTCTCCTGGTGGTCAGCGCCCACCACCGTTTCGCGCTCGAGGATCCGTTTCTGTACTTCGAGGGCGTCAATCTGCCGCGTGGTGTCTTCGATCGCGGGCGGAGTGGCGTTCTGCCCCAGTGACAAGCGAGCGCACGCGGTGTCGAGGATGCTCACAGCCTTGTCGGGCAATTGGCGGCCGGCGAGGAACCGATGCGAGAGGCGGACACTGGCATAAACCGCTTCATCCAGAATGCGAACATTGTGATGCTTTTCAAGCGAAGCTACGAGCCCGCGCATCATGATCAGGCACTGATGCTCGCTGGGCTCTTCCACCTTCACTACCTGGAAGCGCCGGGCAAGCGCCGCATCCTTCTCGAAGTACTTTTTGTACTCCGACCATGTCGTCGCAGCGATGGTGCGCAATTCGCCGCGGGCGAGCGCCGGCTTGAGCAGGTTGGCGGCGTCGTTTTGTCCGGCCTGTCCACCGGCGCCGATCATGGTGTGTGCTTCGTCGATGAAGAGAATGATCGGCGTGGCGGAGGCTTTCACTTCTTCAATGAGACCTTTGAGCCGATTCTCAAATTCGCCCTTGACGCCCGCGCCGGCCTGCAGCAACGCCAGGTCAAGGGTACGCACGTGCACGTTCTTGAGCGGAGGAGGCACATCGCCCTGGGCGACCCGCAACGCAAACCCTTCGACCACGGCCGTCTTGCCCACACCCGCCTCGCCGGTGAGGATGGGGTTGTTCTGCCGCCGCCGGGTGAGGATGTCGATGACCTGGCGAATCTCCGCATCGCGGCCGAGCACCGGATCGATCTTTCCCTTGCGGGCATTGCCGGTAAGGTCGACGGTGTACTGGTCCAGGTTCGGCGTCTTGCCGCCGGCGGGTTTTGCGCGCATCACCAGGGGCTGCCGATGTACCGGCAGTCGTGGTTGTCTCGTTGGACATCGCAACAATGTTAAGCAGATCCTTGCGCAGCGCGTCCGCGTTGATCTTCTGGAACTCGCGGCTGACGTCGTTCACCAGGCGCGTGAGTTCATCGTCCGAGACCAGCGCGAGAATGGTGAACCCGGTGCGCACCTGCCCGGCATTGAAGTCGATGGAGCCGATCGTCCAGGCATTGGTCAGCATCTTGAGCACGGTCGGGCTGATGGCCGGCGTGCGCGCGTTGCCTGACTTCAGCTTGTCGATGCTGCGAGCAAGGTCTGCAGTGAGCCGCGACTTGTCGATTTCAAAATGCTTGATGATGGCGGCAAAGTCGCCGGAAGCGGAGTCGAGCAGCTTGGTGAGGTAGTGCTCCACCTCGACGTCGTAATTGGTGCGCGAGAGGCAAAGGCCGGCGGCCCCTTCGAGGGCCAGGCGGGCAGGCTCATTCAACTTGCCGATGAGTGCTTTGAGATTCAGTCCCATAATGTTCCCCTTACAGAGTCAGAATCGTGTCGTCAGGATCGATACCCAGAGGCGCGGTTTTGAGCCAGGACACCCATCCCAGCCGCACCGGATTGGTTGCTTCGAAATCGAGTTCAGTGCCCGGCGCCTGGGCGCGATCGAGCACCAGTTGCAATTCGAACTCCAGGCATTGGTTGCTGAAGAATCGGGTCAGACTGCGCAGAGCGTGTGTAGCCACTCGCTTCGGGCAGAAAATCGCAATAGCGTTCGATAGTGAGCGGGCCGAGGCGGATACGCACCCGCGCCTGCCGGTCCCAAACCGCGTCGCCCACCACTGCCCCGCCGCCAATCTGGCAAGATGGCGTGTTCATGTCCGTCATGGCGCATTGGGTTGCGTTGTCCAGTCCATACCAGGCGCCGGTGAATTGCTGAATCTCCACCGGCACCTCGAAGTAGTCCTCGATGATCTGCTCCAGCGCCAGTCGCAGAGCGCGCCTGCATTGCCACCAGCGACGAGTAGTGGAGCAGCGCTTCGTCCTCAATTTCCTGGCGGTCGCGCAAGCCGTCCGTGCCCAGCCCGATCAGGTCGAGAAGATAGCGCGTGAAGAGATCGCGCGGGCCGGCGGAATAGGTGACGGGAAAACGGGGCCTCTCCCAGGCGCGATAAAAGAGCGAGATGGCGCGATGATTGAAAATGTCGAAGAACGCGGCCAGTCCGTGATCCTTGGCCCTGATCCGCTCCAGGATCAACTCGCTGTAGGTGTACGGGAGCGCACCGGAAGGGCCGGTGAGGCCCATGAAGTTCACCATCATCTCCGGCGGTGCATTCTCGGGAAAATCAAGGCTCTGGATTTGACTGGCGGGAAAGCCAAGCCTGGGGATTCGCGCGGAAATGGACGGCCTCTTCCTCCGGATGGGAGAACCCACCTACCGGTTGCAGGCCGGCGCTGAGCCGCTGCAAAAGGTGACCGCCTGGAAAAATTCAAACCCACAGGGGCTCTCGGCAAGCTGGTCGCCCAGCGGCGAATCTTTCAAACGAGAAGTTTCCGGCCTGATCTCGGTTGCCATTCGTGCAAAGCCCCCTTTCTTTGCGGAGTCGTCACGCTGAGTTGGGTAAAGCTGTTCAGCGAGACGCTAAGGCCGAAGAATCGTTCCAGCACATTGGCAAAGAGAAACGCGCCCCCGCCGGTAAATTGGTCTTCGTCGAGTTCCATCTCGATGCGCAATCCGCGGGCGAAGCTCACTCCCTGCTCCGAAATCAGACGGGTGAAGTGGGGGCGGCTGCGGATTTCGAGAATGCTCTGGATCACGTTCTGCGAGTAGGCCGTGCGGCCCACGTCGTAAAGACCGAGAATCTCCTGCAATGCGTCTTTGCCTTGTTCGACGAGTGAAAGATAGTTGAGCGACAAGTGCGAAATCAGGCGCCACAGGGTGCTCTTGCCCAGTTCGGGCCGCACCGGCTGCGTGGGTTTGCGCAGCGCGACAATCCGCTTCATGGCGGCTGCGCCTTCCATCTCAAAGTCACTGTCCTGGTTACCGAACGGGAGGCGGGACGGCAGATCGCGGTTGGTGCAGGTGGTGCGCACCGAGAGCACCGAGGCTTGCGGGTCGATATTCGCCGTGGACAGATCGATCAGCGAAAGGGCTACTTCTGTTCCCTCATCGTTGAGCCGGCTCGAAGGACGGCGGCGCGCGAGCCAGAAGGAGGAGCGGTTATCTTTTTGCGCGGAATGACGAAGGGAGTAGAACGGCTCGTAGGTGGTGATCTTCTGACTGCTCGAATCGATGGAGCCAACTTCATCGATGGAGAATACCTCCATGGAGTGGGGCCGCCGAACATCCGGGGTGACGGTGTACTCATACTTGCGCCGGTCGAGTTGGATCGGCTCCGCGACCTGGGGAAAAAGATTCACGATCGGGGAGCATCCCAGGCGGAAGGTCTTTCTTGAGAGCTCCAGCTCGAGCCGTTGGATGCGGCCATCGCCCTCGACCTGGGAGATGAGGAACACCACTTCGATGCCGCTCTTGAAGCCGGCGGCTGCGACGGCCTCCAAACCGGTCAGGTCGATGAAGAAGAATTTCTCCGGAAAGGCGAAGTACTCCATCAGCAGCCGATGTCCGGCGAACGAAGAGGCGGCATAGGGGATCATTCCTTGATCCGAAGCGAAGCCCGCGGCGCTCAGCGCAGAGGCGGGCAGCGTGACCGGGGCGAGCCGCGACCCCGGGGTAGAGATCCCGCACCATAATGCGATTGAGGCGGCTGAAAAGGAGTTCGTAGACGATGTTGACCAGGCCGCTCTCGCCATCCAGGTAGAAGCGCAGTTGGTCAATCTTGAGCGCCTGGAAATTGACGTCGGGCGCGCACTGAAGCTCCAGGCGGATGGCCCAGGCCGAATCGTTGGTCTTGACCGCAGGCTGCAATCGGCTGGGCGCACGCCATTCCGCGGCGTTTACCGTCAGCGGCCACAAGTGTGGTGTCGTAACAGGTGCGAAAAGTGCAGGGCACGCCGCCGACAGGTTTCGAATAGAGAGGAGTATGCGATCAATCTTCAGTCCGCTGGTGAGCTTGCCCTTTTCCGGATCGAGTTGGAATTCAACCACCGACATCGAAGGCAGCGGGCGCACCAATTGCGGGTAGACAACCGTGAGCAGTGCCTGCGTGATCTCGGGAAATTCATCGTCCAGCTTCGAGATGGACCCGTGCGGCGAGGAGGGCAAAGGCCTCGAGCAGCCGCTCCACATGCGGGTCTTCGCACTTGGTCGGTTCGAGCACCAGGCGGGAAGCAACCTTGGGGTGCTTCTCGGCAAACTGCACCGCCGACTTGCGCAGATAGTCCAGCTCCCGCTCGTAGTAGAGCAGCAGGTCATCACGCATCGCCGCCTCCGGAGAGGCGGCAGTTGCCGCTCTTTAGCTCAATCACAGTGTCGAATGAGATCGGTTCCGGCGACGGGTCCATGCGCAGCATGGCCTCGATGCGCAGACGGACTTCACTCTTCACCGTGTCAGGGTTTTCGACCCACGTGAGGCGAACGTTTGCCAGCCGGGGCTCAAAGAGATTGATGGCCGCCTGAATCTGCCGCAGCAGTTTGTTGCGGTCTCCCGCCGTGGCCATGGTCAAGGCAGAGAGATCGGGCAGCCCGTAAACATAGCCGGAGCGGTTTACTTCCTTCAGTCCTTCGTCGGGCAGATCGGAGATTCTGCGGGTGTTGAGCAGCCACTCCAGGTCGCGCCGCACCGCGCGCTTGAGCAAGCCGCTCCGATTGCGAGCGGCTGGGAGGATTTTCCGTCTGATTCCCCGGCTCGAGATCGATGAGGCGGTCCAGCACGGGGATGGTGACGGTCGTTTCGCCGAGGTTTCTGGCCATCGCTTACCCCACGCTCAATGCCTGGACAGGGTCGAGGCGGCAGATACGTTCGAACATCTTTTGCTTATCGCTGGAGCTGCCCTGAATCTTTTTGCTGTTGCGCATGAGTGTCAGCAGATCACTGGCGACCTGCTCGGGCTCTTCCCAGGCGTCGAGTTTGTGGTTCTCGATCATGGCCGTCACATCGTCGAGCAGGGGCTGCGCGATGGCATCTTTCCCCGACGTCACCGCCAACTCAATGAGCTGCATGGTGCGGCGGAAGCGTCCCCGCCCGGAACGCTGGCGGCCGATCTCGGCACGCATGATGGCGAATGCTTTCTCTTCATGTCCCGCAGACAGTGCCTCCTTGGCCATGACGATAAGCATCGGCAGACTGGGTAAGCCACGAGGGTGTTCCATTGCGCCTGGCGGGCGTTGGAGAATCCGTTTCGCTGTCGGTGATCACGGACGAAGGCGGAGTCCTGCAGATGCCGTAGCCACGCCTTGGTCTCTGGATTGGCCGCCGGTGTGTCGTCCAGCAAAGTCGCCTCCAGCAACTCGGGAAGATCGTTCAGCAGCGCACGAAGCTCGGACTGAATGGCGGTGGCGATCGGTTGATACTCGGCCCCCAGGGCAGAGCAGGCAGCGACGGAGAACCGCTGCAAATCAAGCCATGCGCGGCTGCACGGCAACGCCATCGCGTCTTCGCAGGCATCGAGCAAATCACTCCACCGGTTGCCCAGCGCCAACCGCTTCACTTTTTGCCGAAGCTCGGTGGGCGGGGCTTCCAGCAGCGTACTGTCACTCGAGTCGTGATACGGTGCGCAACTCTCCCCAGCGCAGGCCTCGCAGAATGAGATAGGGCGCCGGGCTGAGCGGTTCGCGTTTGCGCAGAAAGGCTGCTGCCGCGGCGATGCTGGCGACCGCCTGGCGCAGATCGCCGGGCTCTGGCCATCGACACAGCTGCAAGGCCGGCGGCGCCGACGGAACGGTGTCGCGGCGCCGTCTTCCGGCAGTCAAGGCTTCTGCTGGAGCCGGGTCTCGACCACCGGAATCTCTTCCACCGGATCCGGTTCCTTCTCGCGCTTCTTGCTGAGCAAGGAGTGGACCGTGTGCCGGACGTCGGTCAGCGCGGTCTTGAGTTTGCTGAAGGGGGGAGCATCGTCCTCGAATTGCTCGTCACAGAACTTCTCCAGCGTCTCCAGCGCCTGCGAGACAGTGGTCGAGGTCTTTCTCCGCCTTGAGATAGAAGGCCTTTGGGCGTGTCAGCGAATGCTTTGTCGAAGACTTCTGGCGTAATCTTGCCGTCCTCGATCAGCTTCGACCGAGTCTTGCGATCCTTGTCGGTTTTTGCCTGGTCTTCAAAACCGACCACCCGCGAGTCCTTATACGCGAACCAGGAGTATCCTTCGCTCACCAGGGGCGCGGAACGCAGAGGCAAGTCGAGCATAGTGCCCATCCAGGAGAGCGGCTTGGCACGAAGCTCGCGGTCGCCATCTTCAATGACCGGATAGACCGTTTCCCAGAAATTTGTCAGTAAGTTCATGGCATAGTGTAAGTCCCTGGCAAAGACCGGCGTATTGCTCTGTCGCCAGCAAGGCTTCGGTGAGCCACGCGGCCAGTTGGAGATCTTTGGAAGTCGTGGCAAGGGTGTCCTGGGCCAGCTTGATGACCAGCGGGTAGTTCGCGATCTTGCGTTCGGTTTGCCAGTCGCCTTGCGCCAGGTCGTCGTCCTGGCGGCGGGCTTCTCGTATTTTGTCGTAGATCAGTAGCTTGGTGTCGTAACGAAGATCGATGCCGCTGGGATTCTCACCGGCGATCGGAGCCAGGATGTCTTCGCGAAGCAGCATAGCGGCACCAATCTGAACTACGACGAGCTTTCCTGCTCAGACGGCGCAAGTACCGGTTGGGCAAATTCGATCGACCGCACTTCAAGGAAGGGCACTTCCTCGCCGTCGACCAGCAGCATCTTCTGGCCCGATGGGTATTCCCGGCCCTCGTCGTCAGCCGCCCAATCCGTCATTCTCCCCAGCCAGACCGCTTCGTCCGGCATGCTTCCAGGAGAATGGATAAATCGCCGGAATCAGCACTTCTCCCAGGTCCATGCCTTGAAACGACGGCGCGGCCTGCACCAGAGCCGGCGCCCACAGCGTATCCCGCAGCCGCTGCGGCGGTCGCATCTCGATCGAGGCGACGTGCTCGAAAGGGATCCAGACATAAGCTCCGGCAGCGAATACTTCCAGCCGCGAGCCTATATCCGGATCCGCATCGCGCAATTCGGTGAAAGCTTTCCCATTCAGCTCGCCTCTGGGGGAGGTCGCAGGTTGCGCCGGGAAGGTTTGCTTTTCAAAAAGCTCGTGCCGGGTCTTCTCCGCATGCAGGGCTGCGTAGTAGACGATGGCTCCGGTTTCCGCTTCGGCGTTTTTGCCGGCGAGAACGCTGAGCTGCTTTTCTGCGCGGGCATACTCGCCCGCGAAGCAAAGCAGCTCAAAAAGAAAGACGCGTTGCGGCGTGTCGGCGGGGTGCTCGCGCAAATGAGCCGTGAGCCACCTTTCCGCTTCCCGCACCTTGCCTGCAGCAAACAGCTCTTTGGCGGTTACTGGCACCTTATCTCCGCTCGCCCGTGACTTACCACGGCTTGAGCTTGAGTACGTCGAAGCCCTTGTCGATAAAGCCCTTCAGCGCGCCATCCTCTTCGGGGTTGTAGCTGACCTTCACCTTGCTGAAGGCAAAGCTGATCGATTCCACAGGGTTTTCGCTGGAACCGGAAAGCTGGATCGACGTGATCAGCGCATCCTCCATGTGAATCTTGAAGTAGTCCTCCTGGTTGTCGCCCATCGGCTTGTCGTAGATGATGTCGACCTTCTTCAGGTAATTGCCGGTGACGCAATCGTCAAAGAGCAGGGGAGAGGTCTTGTCGAGCACCTTCATGATGGTGACATCGCCCACGCTGGCTCGGCCCGCCCGGGCCTCGCCCCCGGATGAACCAGCGCCGATGACCGCCGTCTGGCTTGCGCCAAAGCTGAATGAAAGAATGTCGATCGCGTCCTGTCTTGCTGGTGCTGGGTCCTGGACGGCCATCGATGACGAGATATGCATTGACTGCCATGTTTTTCTCCTTACCAAGAGTCTTAAATTAGGCCCCGGCATTGATGAACTACTGAACATCACGTTGTTGTCCAGGATAGGTTGCGTTTCGATTTATCCCTTACCGCGGCGGGCAGTTCAGCTACCAGCCGGAGAGAAACGGTCAGTTCATCCAGTTGGAAGTGCGGACGAAGGAAAGCCACCGCGCGATAGACGCCGGGCTTGCCCGGTACCTCCGACACGTCGATCCGAGCCTCGCGCAGAGGACGCTCAGCCTTGGCTGCGGGGGACGCTGAATCATCCGGAGTCACATACTTTGTGATCCAGCGATTCAGGAATCGCTCCGCCTCTTCCCGCGACATAAAGCTGCCGATCTTATCGCGCATCATCGCCTTGAGGTAGTGCGCGAAGCGCGAAACCGCCATGATGTAAGGCAGTTGCGTCGACAAGCGGGCGTTCGCGTTGGCTGAATCGGTGTCGTAGGTCTTTGCTTTCTGGCAGGTCTGCACGCTGAAGAAGGCCGCATAGTCGGTGCCCTTGCAATGGACCAGGGGCACAAAGCCGAGATCGGCCAGCTCCTTTTCACGGCGGTCGGTAATCGGCACTTCGGTGGGGCACTTCAACGCGATGTCGCCTTCGTCGGTGGCGAAGTTATGGGTCGGCAAACCTTCTACCAAGCCACCGCCCTCGACGCCGCGCATGGCAACGCACATGCCATATAAGGAGTAAGACTGTGTCATCCGCGTGCCCAGCGCATAGGCAGCGTTCATCCACAGGTATTTGGAGTGGTCGGTGCCGTCCACCTGTTCTTCATATTTGAATTCGTCGATGGGCTTGGTTTCCTCACCGTAGGGAAGGCGCGCCAAGGTCCGCGGAAGCGTGAGCGCGACGTAGCGAGAATCTTCGCTCTGCCGGAACGACTTCCACTTGGCGTACTCGGTGCTGTCGAAAATTTTTGCCAGATCGCGAGGCTGGTCCAATTGGGTATAGCTTTCCAGGTTAAGCAGATCTGAGGAGGCAGCGCTGACAAACGGCGCGTGCGCCTGGGCCGCTATGTGCGAGATGCCTTCGAGTAAGGCCATGTCTTCGGGATGTTTGCCGAATTCGTAATCGCCCACCAGCGCCCCGAAGGGCGCTCCGCCGAAAACGCCGTACTCTTCTTCGTAGATTTTCTTGAAGAGAGCGCTCTGGTCGAACTCTGGAGCTTTCTCGATGTCGCGCAGCAGTTCCTTTTTCGTGGCGTTGAAGACGCGGATCTTCAGCCCCACACCCGTCTCGGTGTTGTCCATCATGTACTTCAACCCGCGCCAGGAGCCTTCCAGTTTTTGGAATTGCGGATGGTGCATGATTTCATTCAACTGCAACGAAAGCAGGTGATCGAGTTGCGCAATGCGCGCATTGATCATCATCTCCGCGTCTTTGGCGACGGTCATGGAGCCGTCGAGTACCTGGGCCACAAATTCCTTGACCAGATCCTTACCGCGTTCGCGAGACGCAGCTTCTTTGCCGAAGCGGCCCTGTTCCACGATCTGGTCGAGCAGGCTCGATTCTTCGGTTGCGACGGCGGGCGCGGATGCTTTTTGACCGGCAGCTTCAGCCATTGGAGCCTCCATCTTTTCCGCCGATTTCGCCTTTTAGTTTTTCCAGCTTCTCGGTATTGCCTACAGCTTCGAGAAGCAGTTCCTCAAGCTTGTCGTTGCCTTGCAGGGAGCTGCGAAGATTCGCCAATCTGCTCCGCAGGTCGAGCATTTCCTTGAGCGGCTTGACTTGTTTCGCCACGTTGCCCGGCTCGAAGTCATCGAACTTACGGAACTTGAGGTCTACCTTCAATTTCGGAGCGTCGGGATCGTCGCTCAACTTGTTCTCCACGGCGAAGGAAAGGTGCGGCTTCATTCCCTCGAGCACAGTGTCGAAGTTGTCGGGATTCACCTCGACGAATTTGCGATCTTTCAATTTCGGCAAGGGCTGTTCGGGGTTGCCGGTGAAATCACCCAATACCCCGACAACGAAAGGGAGCTCCTTGATCTCGATGGCGCCGCCTACTTCCACGTCGTACGTGATTTGCACGCGGGGAGGGCGCACCCGGTCCAGCTTGTGCTGCGCGCTTTGTCTAGCCATGCTTGCTTCCTTCCACTCGAATAGGGATGTTGGGTGCAGGATCGTTTCAGCGAATCTTACACAATCAGTGCCGCTCAGGACGGGGCCGAGAAAAGATCGTACATCTCGTTGCTTTGCTTATCCGGGGGCGCAAATGTTGATACCACGCGCTCATGGGCGGGTCAACCAAAAAACACGGGCCAATCCTTACCGCTTAGTTTTGTTAAGGTTTATAGCGCATGCTCACAGCACTGTCCGCCGACGCATCTCGCCGCCTGCTTTCCTGGTTTGAGGAAGCGGGTTATACCGAAGTAAACCTGCTCAAGTACCTTGGTGCAGCCGAGTTACCTTCCCGGCATTTGCGTAATGAGCCACGTCTGCTGGATCGCACGCGCGAAGTTACGCTGCTGAATACTTTGCTGCGCTGGTTCTGGCTGGGACGTTCACAGGCAGACGACGCGTATACCAGGACCGTGCCGGAGGGCCTTCTTCAACTGCTACTGGAATCAGGTTTGTTGCAGCGAGAGGGGAAGCTGCTGAAGCCGGCCGCCATGATGCTGCCGGTGGAAAACTTCCTGGTGGCTTCCGATCATCCCGCGTCGATCGAGGCCGGAGATTCTGAGATGGTGCTTTGGCCGAATCCGACGAGCAAATTCCTCTCCAGGTTCTCGGTCAGGCGGCACTCGCGCGCTACGCTGGACCTTGGTACCGGCAGCGGTATCCTCAGCCTGGGAGCAGCCGGATACAGCGACCATGTGATTGCCACCGATGTAAACAAGCGAGTACCGTCGTTCGTTGCTTTTAACGCGCGTCTTAACGGAATCGAAAACATCGAGATGAGGATGGGGGACGGGTTTGCACCAGCCGTGGGGCAAAAATTCGATCTGATCCTTTCCAATCCTCCGTTCTTCATTACTCCCAAAAGCGACTATTTATTTTGCGATAACCAAATGGAGCTCGATCAGCTCTGCCGCCTCCTGGTGCAACAGGCCCCTGCCCATCTCGAGGAAGGTGGCTACATGCAAATGCTGTGCGAGTGGGCCCAAGTGGGAGACCAGCCATGGGAGGAGCGCATCGCTGAATGGCTCGATGGCTCCGGCTGTGACGCCTGGGTGATGAAAGGGCTGACCCAATATCCCGAGGAGTATGCCCAGCATCGCATTCGCGAAACCACGCAAGATACAGGCCGCGACCAGGAGTTATATGAAGGCTATATGGATTACTACCGGACCCGCGATGTACAGGCCATTCACGACGGCCTGATCGTGATGCGGCGTCGCAGCGGAAAGAACTGGGTGCGCATTGAAGAAGGGCCCAAGACACCGAGCGGCAATCTGGGAGATCTTATTCTCTCCACCTTTGCGGCGCATGACCTATTGCTGGAGATGGAAAGCGACGACAAACTACTTGCGATCAAGCCCCGGTTGGCGCCGAATGTGAGGCTGGAACAGGTTTGCGATCAGTTAGGTAATCGTTGGCATGCAGAATCGCTGACGCTTCGCCTCACAAGCGGTTTTCCGTTTCATTGGAAAGTGCAACCGCTGGTCGCGGAATTCCTGGCAACGTGTGACGGAACCCGGACGGCGGATCAAGCAGTTGAGGCGCTGGCAGAGAGCGCGAATGCACCCGTCGAGATTGTGAGGCGGGAATGTCTGACCATGATGCGGAAATTGATCGAGCGCGGGTTTGTGGTGGTCGCTTCCGAGTAACCTGTATATGAAAAGATAGGCGGAAGGGGCAGGGCATGGCGAAGGTCACCGGCAACATCCGGATTAACGCAAATCCAGGGTCGTCCGCTGTTGCGGGTCATTATGAAGTGGTGTTCGTTCCTTACGCCGGCCGGCTTAATACTATTCCGGTGAAGGTTGGTAGTTTGGACGACCTGGTTAGTTTGCTTATGAACCTCAAGATTAATGAAGATGAAGCGACTCGTTGGGCTGGCAAGGCTCGGACGCAGGGGGTCGTGCTGATTTCCGGCGTCGAGCGGACGGAGTCTCAGCTCAAGGAAAATGGGTTACTTGCCTAAATGAGGCTGCGGGTCAGGCCACCATCCACGCCGTAATCATTTGGACGTGCATGGCTTCAGCGACTGGGTACGGTTCTTTGCCGCGCTTCCCGGCGAAGTAGCACGAGGGAAAGATAGAGAGCTGTACCTCAGGGGCTAAAGGGTGTGCACGAGAACTGACCATAAGAGTCCCGTAGGGACGTACCAGGACTTGGATCCCCTGCAACGACGGATCGAGTAGGCTGGTCGTGTCCCAATAGCCCGCATCTGCGGTGATGGTCTCTGGGGTAGCCTGGGCAGTGCTGCGTACGCTTTTTACAAGGGGCACCAACTGCTGCCGATCCGTAGTTTGTTGGGTTATCTCGGCGGCCACTATGATTTGAGCGTGTGCGTCCACTGCGACTTGCACGTTGTAGCCCTGTACAAAGGCTTTCTGTCCATTGTCTTTCATCACCGGCGAGTCAGAATCGACGAAATTATATTGACGACTCGGCGCAGCGACATTGTTTGCGGCTCGAATGCGCCGCTTGGTCTCCTTATCGCGCTGCTGCGACTCTTCCTCGTCTGGCTAGCTTGTTCCGATTTGCTGGGACGACCGGCTTTGCGAAGCGGAAGATCGTTTATGGCGGCTTGCAACTGCTCTTTTGCCTCCTGCTCCAGTTCCGTCTGGCCTGTTGGAGGCGCTGCAAACGCTTTTGTGCACTCGCTAAGTCGTCGGGCAACGGATCGGATGGTTGGCCGGCGCGAAACCGTTGGTCTTCCTCTTGATCTGTTTGCTGCGCTTGGTTCAGTAATCGCTCCACTTCGGATCGCCAATGTTGCTCCCGTTCGCTGATCCTCTCGTAACCTACCGAGCGTCGCGTGCTGGCGTTGGCCTTTATCTTGGTGCCATCGATGGCCACATTACCCAACTTCACCAAACCGGCTTTCTGACATAATCGCAACGCTTGTACGAACAAACCGCCCAGTGCCTCCAGATGCTGCTGACGAAAAGCAGCCAGGGTATCGTGGTCGGGGTGCTGGTCGGCAGACAGATAGCGAAATGCTACGTTATCGTGGGTCGCCTGCTCGATCTTCCGGGAACTCGTTGTTCCGATGCAGTACCCATAGAGCAATAACCGCGTCATTAGCAAGGGGTGGTAGGCCAACAGCCCTCGCCCGTCTTTCCGGTCGTACTCAGCGTAGATGGAAGACAAATCAAGTTCGTTGTAACAACTGCTGGCGCAATAAGGCCACCAGGTTGGAGAGCGACCAACCGAAGGTTGATTTCAACTTCAGATATTTCAAGATCAACATCGCGATCAGGGCGGTCCAGATCTGCGTCTTTAACGCGTTGGCACTGGTGCCGACGAATGTTTTAACCCGCAGAGACTGCTTGAGGGCCCTGAAAAAAGTCTCGATCTGCCAGCGGTCACGATAGATTTTTGCTATCGTGCTGGCGGCAAACTTTAGCTGATTGGTCAGAAACTCGAACTCTTCGCCCGTCTCAGGATCACGTACCACCACCCGCCTTACTGCGACCCCGGTGCGGTAACTGCGGTGGCCCAACATCACCATCTGGTCGGCCAGAATGTTGCCCTGCTTGGGCACCGCCAGTTCCTTCTCCACCGTGTAATGGCCATTGCACCGTTGCCGGGTCACGAAGTACACCCCTTGCTTGGTCAAGCTGGCGAACCACTTGTAGTCGGTGTACCCACGATCAAACACCACAATCGTGCCCGGTTCTAACGGCAATTTGCGCGCTACCTTGATTTCCGCCTTGTTGGCCGGCTCGATCACCGCATATTTGGGCAAATATCCGTCGTGATCCAGCAACAAATGCAATTTCACTCCACCTTTGGTGCGCCGGAACTTGGCCCAGTCATACATCGTCGCGCTGAGGTCAATCACACTGCCATCCAAACTCAGCAACTTGTTTTTAAACCGGAATTTCTTCCCTCCCCGCACCTCCCGCTGACACTTTTCCAGCAACTGCTCAAACACCGTCTGGTACAACTGCCACGGCCTATGTTCATTCGCGTAGGCCAACGTCGAACGCTTCGGGCCCTTGTCCAACCCCAGATGCTTCAACTTGCCTTCACAAGCCGCCAGACCTCCGCAGATCTCGCGTAGCGACTGCGCTCTGCCCAAATGACAAAACAACATCGCCACCATCTGCGTCCAGCTGCTAAACCCCCGAGCGTGGTGCTCTGCTCTATGCTGGCTCACCGCTTGCTCAAACTCAGCCCGCGAAAAAACTCCCAAAACCTGCGAAAAAATACTGCATACTCCACTCATGGCGGAAAGCTCCTTGGCTTGAGATTGGTTTTCCTGGAAGAAAATCCCAACCTCAACCTAGCAGGCTTTCCGCCTCTCTTTAAAAACCTAATTTGGACAAGATTGGCTGACCTTAGCCCAGGACGCAGTCCTGGGAAAACCTTCGAGACACGACAAGTCCCGAAGGGACGACTGAAGATTGTCCAGGATTAAGGAGCGGCATAAGGTCAGCCGTCCCTGCGGGACTTAATCGTCTTGAACGATGCACCCAGGACTAGCGTCCTGGGTTAAGGTCAGCCGTCCCTGTCCAAATTAGCTTTCTCGGTTGGTCGGGACTTAAGCGCTAGACAGGCTGAGGGAAAAGCGTCTCTTCACGAAGGGCACGGGTTTAGCCGTGCCGTAAAAAGCCTTCCCACGACGGCTTCAGCCGCCGAGGTACGCTTTTCGACTCATGCTTGGCAAACCTCTCTGTCCGGGCAGGGTTCGCCGCACGATGGGAAAGACGTACCTCAGGGGCTAAAGCCGTCGTGGGTTCGAGCGTTATGTGGCGCGGCTGAACCCGTGCCCTTCGTTCATCAACACAATCGAAAGCTTGGGGCAATTTACACAGTGGCCGATTCATTGGACCAACCTGATTCTGTTCGGGCTAAGCCTCTTCAAAACAATCAATAAGTTACATCGTCAAAAAACCAGTTGTTCCGCTAATTTGGACAGCTCTGAAAGGTCAGCCGTCCCTGCGGGACTTTTTCCACTACGGGCTTTGAAGCCCTCATCGAACGCGTGCCCTGCATAAAGAGCCCGGATCGTTCCAAGGTGCAGCCCTCATCCTGGCGTCTACCGGGTCTTGAGCAGGAAGACCACGAGCACGATCAGAACCACCAGCAGGAACGCGTTCAACACCAGTAGCATCGGCATCATCTGCTGGAGCTTGCTCTGTGGTAGATTCGCGCTCGGCGCCGCCGGGGGTGCTGGTATGGGCGGCGCCTGAAGCTTCGGAGGTGCAGGAATCGCAGGCGCGGCGACCGCCGGGGCTGGCGGCAACGCTGCGGCGGGAACAGCAAAGACTACCGGCGCGGGTGCCGCGGTTTTTTGTGCTGGACTGCCCAGGTCAACCGCAGCCTTTGCCGACGCGCCAGACATGATGCGGGTAAACTCTCCCGGCTCAGAAAATGCCGCGGGCTCAGGACCGGTGGCTGGCAGTGGCGTAGACGCTACGGATGATTCCAGATCCTCAGTTAACCTTTGGATCAACATCGTGACGCTTTCGGGCGAACTCGCAAGCCGCGCAGCGGGCTGGGCGCTTTGTTCCCCGAAACCATTGGCTTGCGGTTGATTCTCGGGCGTGAGCGCGCGAAACAACTGAGTGACCCCGGCAGCCTCCATCGCATCTTTGCCCGGAGTCGTATCCGGGTTCGGAGACCGTGGCGCGGGGGCAGGCGTTTGAAAGAGCTGGGTAAAGCTACCTTCCGCCGAGGCTGAGTCCGACACTCCAGGCGTCGAAAACCCTTTCAGTTTGGCGGCAGCCGGGGCAGCAAACGCAGCCGCTTCAGAAAGCGGGGGCATCGGCCGTTGCGGCATCGACGCAGTCGCTCGAACAAACATACGCGTGAACTCGCCCGGTTCCTGGCGAGGCATCTCGGTAGACGGACGCGCTTCCGGCGCTGGGCTTAACGGAGGGGCTGGGGCGAAATCCAGCTTTTGAAACATCTGGGTAAATTCGCCGGGAACCGGCTTACCCTCGCCCAGGGCTGGACTGGCCGGCGCAGGGGGTACCGATGGTGAATTCAGCGGTTGTCCCCAGGGTCCGCCTAACTTTGCCCCGCCTAACTTTGCCCCGCCCTTATCCTCAGGCGCAAACCATTTGTCACGTTCTTCCGGCTCTGCCGCTTGGTCTGGTTGGGTCTGGAAGGCGTTCAGGAACATTCCTGTGGCAGATAAGGGATCGGACTGGCCGGAGCCATCTGCTCCGGGCTTTTTACCATCGTCTGTCATCAGGATTGGCCCCATTCATGGTCGCAACTTCCTATGTGCGAAGGTTACACTTCCCTGGTTGACCCAGTAAAGATTACAAAGACTGCAGTCGAGCACTTTGCTTACAACTAAAGAATGAGTGCCGCCGTCGCAGAGCGGAAGTTTTTCTCTTGCCGCCAGCTGGTTGAGGTATTCTCAGCGTGGTTCAAATTGAGTCCACTCGCCAGGGAAAGATCGCATGAATGATCTCGCACTGCGTACTTACAGCCTGGCGTCTTGCTACGAAAACTCCTTTACCACCATCTTGCGGCTGGGGTCGCGGCAGCAGGCCATACAGGAGTCGCAGGTATTTCGTAACAACATGAGGGCGGCTTTGAAGGCCGCGATGGAGCAGGCCAAGAGTTTGGGTTACAGCGGTGAGATGATCCAATTCTCCGTCTTCGCCCTGGTCGCATTTCTGGACGAAAGCGTGCTGAAACTGCAAAGCCCTGTCTTTGCCGACTGGTCGCAGCGGCCTTTGCAGGAAGAGCTGTTCGGGCACCACCGCGCGGGCGAGATTTTCTTCGATAACCTCCATGGTTTGCTCGCGCGCCAGGATACCCAGGACGTCGCCGATTGCCTCGAGGTCTATTGCTTATGCCTCCTGCTGGGCTTTCGCGGCCGGTATGCCTTCGGTCGAGGAGGAGAGATTGATGCGTTCGTGCGCCAGATCCGGGACAAAATCGGTCGGATCCGTGGCCAGGTCCTGCTTTTTCGCCCGACCGCGCCGCCGGTTGAGGTCAAGCGGGTGGCGGCGGTCGATCGCTGGAGCCGCGGTTTGGGTATCTTGGCGTTCTGCATGTTCCTGGCCATGTTGCTGGCATTTGGCGCTTTCTGGTTCAATCTGGGCGCTGGAATTTCCCCATTGGGTTGACGGCCGCCGCCGGGAGGATTCTTGCTCGCCTATCTGCTCGCTCTCGTAGTGCTCCTGGTCGCTGGGCTGCTGGCGTTTTTCGCAGGGAACTTTCTGCATTTGCATGGCACGCCCCTGATCGTGCTCACGGCTCTGATCGTGCTTGCCGGACTGATCGCCGCGGTGGCGATCGTGGTCATTCACCACCGCGCCCGCAAGCGCCAGGCCGCAAACGGCGAACTACCCGGCGGCGGCTCTGACTCAGAAGTCGATGTTTTGTTGGCCGATGCCAATCGCAAGTTGCGCAACGCGAAGCAGCAAGGCGCCAAGCCGCTTGATGGGCTTCCACTGCTTTATCTGCTTGGGGAAGCAGGCTCGGCCAAGACCAGCCTGGTGATGCGTTCCGGCCTGGATCCGGAACTGATCGCCGGAAGCGCGCCGCGAGAGGGCGACGTCTCATCCACCCCGGTTCTGAATCTCTGGTTCACGAGGCAGGCGGCTATCCTCGAAGCCGGAGAGATGGCGCGGCAGGCTCCTGGTGCGCTGCAGCGGATGATTGCGCGGACCCGCCCCAAGGCTTACCGGTCCTCATCACCCGCGCGGGCTGCGGTGGTTTGCGTGAGCATCGAGCAGTTCCTGGTGGCTGACGCCGCGACCTCATCTGTTGCCTCCGCTCGCAATATCGCCGCCCAGTTGCGTGAGATCAGCCGCTTGCTCGGCGCACCGTTGCCCGTCTACGTGATCTTTACCAAACTCGATCGCGTCCCGCATTTTGCGGAGTACGTGCGCAACCTCTCCAATGAAGAAGTCCGGCAGGTGTTGGGCAATGTGTTGCCTGCGAACCAGGCCTCGGCCGGCGTCTATGCCGACAAGATGTCGCGGGATCTGGCGAGCGCGCTGGATCTGCTGACTTATTCCCTGAGTGAATTTCGGCTGGAAGTGCTCAACCGGGAAACCGAGCCGCAGAGCGCGCCTGGAGCCTATGAGTTTCCGCGCGAGTTCGGCAAGCTACGCAGAAACATCAACCAATATCTGGTAGAGCTGTGCAAGCCGAGTCAGCTGAGCGCCAATCCTTATTTGCGCGGCTTTTTCTTCACTGGGTTGCGGGCGCAGATTCTGGAGCAGCGGGCCGCCGCCGCTCAGGCCGCGCCGGTGATCAGCCCTTCGGCGGACCTCGGCGCGACACGTATGTTCTCCGCGCAGGAATTTCAGGCAGCCAACCGCCCAGCAGCGCAGCAGGTGGTGGCTACCCGAGCCCCGCAGTGGACCTTTCTACCCCGGCTTTTTCCGGAGATGATTCTGGGCGACAGGAGTGCTCTCACGGCGACGCAGCAGACTGCCCCAGCGCGCTTGTTTCGTAGAGTACTCTTCGCCTCGCTCGCCTTTGTGTTTGCGGCTTATACCGGCCTGCTGGTGATCTCGTACCTGCACAACGCGGCGCTCGAGCGCAATATCGAAAGTGCCGCCCAGGCGTTGTCTGGCGCCGGCGTGGCTTCGGCGACCGCGCCTGGTCTGGCCGACCTGCAGGCGCTGGACCGGCTGCGTCAGAGCCTGATTCAGTTAGAAGGTTATGCGCAGAACGGAGCGCCCTGGAGCTATCGGTTTGGACTGTATCAAGGGGACAAGCTGGCTGGCCCCGCACGGCGAATCTACTTCGATCGATTTCGCGTGATGATGCTAAACCCCGCCCAGGCCAACATCACGAGCTATCTGCGCGGGTTGCCCGGTTCGCCGGCGCCGGGCGCGGACTACACGGCAGCTTACAATCCGCTCAAGGCCTACCTGATTACCACCAGCAATCCGGAGAAGAGCCAGGCGCAGTTTCTCACCCCGGTGTTTTTGCAGTATTGGATGGGATCCAATATCAGGGACCTCGCCCAACAACAACTGGCTCGCCAGCAAATCGATTTCTATGGCGGGGAGCTCCTGCGTCAGAACCCGTACTCGATTGCTCCAGATGCCGCGGCGGTGAGTAGAGCGCGGACCTACCTCTCGAACTTTGGGGCCGTGCCGCGCATTTACCAGGACGTGCTTGCACAAGCAGACAAGACCAGCCCGGGCGTGGACTTCAATCGCCTTTACCCGAATGCCGCGGGCACCGTCGTCGAGTCGCACCTGGTGCGTGGGGCGTTTACCAAGGCTGGCTTTGCGTTTATGCAGGGCGCGATGCAGCATCCGGAGCACTACTTCCAGGGGGAGACCTGGGTGCTGGGCGATCAAGCCGCGCGTTCGCTCGATAGCGCCGGGGTTGCGAAACAGTTGGCGGCGATGTACTCCGCTGACTTCCTGCGGGAGTGGCACGCGTTTCTCAATGACGGGCACTTTACCGGGTGCGGACCCATCAAAGATCTGCCGAACAAGCTGAACGCGCTTGCCAGCCCCGATTCGCCGCTGCTGGAGTTTTTCGGGACCGCTTCGTACAACACCGCGGTGAATGATCCGCAGATCAAGTCTATCTTCCAGCCGACACAGGCACTGGTCGATCCCAATTCAACCTCTCGCTTCATCGGACCGGGCAACACCGCCTATGTGAATGCTCTGCTATCCCTTTCGAGCGCCGTCACCCAGTTCAACCAGAACCCGCAGACTTCGGGAGACATGCTGGGCTCGGCGGTGTCGACGGCCGGCATCGCCGTGCAGCAGACGGCCCAGCCGTTCAACATCGATCCCCAGGGGCACACCGAGAAGACGGTGCTCGCGCTGTTGGAAGCGCCCATCCATTGCGCTGTCCCGCCGCCACCGCCCCCGCCTCCGGGTGCGCCTGGCGCGATGTGCACACTGCTGGGCAAGTTTCCGCTTCAACCTTTGTCCAAGGCGCAGGCAGGCAGAGATCTCACTGCCGCCGACCAGGCGACTTTGGCGGATGTGAACGCTGTGTTTGCGCCGGGAACGGGAAGTCTCTGGACTTATTACAACGCCAGCCTCAAGCCGTGGCTGCCCCAGCAGGGGACGCAGTATGTTCTGGCTCCTAACGCGGCAGGCCACGTGGGGCCCGTCTTCGCGCAATTCTTCAATCGCGTAGCAGCAATTTCTTCCGCGCTCTATTCCGGCGGGGGGACCAATCCCGCCTTTACGTTCGTGCTGCGCTCGGTGCCGAGCAAGGGTATCGAGAATGCGACGTTGGTGGTCGACGGCCAGAGAATCCCGGGAGGTGCGACATCACAAGCCTTTACCTGGAATGGAGCCACGGCACATCAAGCTTCACTGGCCTACAACTCGGCGGAGGCATTGCAGTTTCAAGGTCCGTGGGCGCTGTTCCAATTAGTGGCCACGGCGCAGGTTACCCGCGTCGGAGGAACCTTGCAGCTGGAGTTTCCGCTGGAAGTTTCTGGCCGCCAACTCAGGCTGCCGGATGGAACGCCGGAAGTGGTTCGGTTTGAGATTTCAGGTCCGGGAGCTGCGGTGTTGGCGCCTATGGGACTTTACGGAGGCACCTGCGTTTACCCGGTGACGAAATGAGCCAAATGGAAGCTTATCGAGTTCCGGAGGGACGGCTTGCTCAAATTAGCTTCGAGGAGCTTCGGTTCAGCAGCCGCCGTTTCATCCAGCAATCGCCATTTCCCTGTGACGACCCTCTCCTTTTTGTCATCCGGAGCGCAGCCGAGGGATCTGCAGTTCCGCGGACCACCACTGGAAACGCGGAATATGACGCTCAACAGAATTGTCATCCCTCCGCTCCGCTACCGCGAATTTCTTGTTCAGTTCGGTGGCGTTGTTGGTCTTCATTCGGCTTTCCTTGCTGAAAAGCCGCCCCCGTGGTTCTTCCAGTGCTGCGTGTTAGGAATTCGAGTGAGCCCTGAGATGACAGTTCATACTAAGGCGCATGTTCCTCTTTCCCACGACAGGACCGCAGAACCGCAGATCCCTCGCCTTCGCTCGGGATGACAAAAAGGAGAGGGCAACGGTTCATAAAGGATGGCTGCTGAACCGAGGCTCTTCGAAGCTAATCTGGACGAGTCTGAGTGAACTTAGCCCACGACGCTAGTCCTGGGCAGAGATTCGGGACTCGATTCCCGAGTGCTTGGCGCACCTTCTAGGATCCCGTGGCCGGGCCCATGCTCGCGCGCAAGACGATGCAGGTTATGTTGTCCGCTCCGCCGCGTTGCTTGGCACACTCTACAAATTCCTTGCAGATGACTGGCAGGTCAACCCCGGCGAGTGCAACCGAGGCAATTTCCGCCGGCGTTAAGTAACGGGTAAGACCGTCCGAGGCCAACAGCAGCATGTCTTCTGCCTGCAGGGTGGCGCCGAAAAAGTCTGGCTGCACCGTATCGGCCATGCCTATGGCGCGAGTGATAACCGAGCGCAGGCTGGAATTCTCCGCCATCTCTTGCGTCAGCAACCCGCTTTGCACTTGCTCCTCGACCAGGGAGTGGTCCTGGGTGATTTGGACGCACACCCCGTCGCGGATCAAATAAGCGCGGCTGTCGCCCACATTGCCGATCACCGCACGAGCTCCGTCGACACAGGCGCACACCAGGGTCGTGCCCATTTGGCTGAACGCATCGTTATTGGTGGAGAGGTCGCGGACTGCGCGATTGGCGTCTTCGATGGAGTGCAGCAGCCGGCGTTCGATCGGCGATTCCCGCTCCCGGGTTTGCTCCTCGAACGATTCGATGAAGGTGCGCACCGCGGTATTGCTGGCGACTTCGCCGGCCAGCGCACCACCCACGCCATCGCAGACTACGTAGAGATGCGGATCGGTGTTGTAGCCGAAACTATCCTCATTGTTTGTCCGCCTGCAGCCGGTGTCGGTTGCCGCCGCAAATGCCAGGGACAGTGTGGCCAATTGAGTCATGGTGTGAAATGTACCGGCGGACCAAAATTAACAGGAAGCCGGCCCTTTTGCATGGGAAATCGACCCGTTGGCCTAAGGTATCTGGACCGTCGCCTCACCGGCATCGACGAAGGTAATTACGCCGGCCCACATACACATCAACTGCGAGACGTTATCGAGGGAAGGAAAGTTGCCTAGTAGCACCGTGGGTGCGCCAGCGACCCAGGGTGCCGGTGTTGCCGGGATGCAGGGCATCGGTGTGAGCACGCCTAGGGCAGCGGCGGTGGCCGCGGCTACCGTAGGGTTGGCGATAGACGTGCACATCCCAAAAGGCATGATATTGACCATCGGAATATGGTCCATGATGTTGGCGTCCGGCACCATGTTGGTCATCACCCTGTTGGTGGGCAAGACCACCAGCGAACTGGGCGCCACGCCGAAGCTGCATTGCATCATCGCTCCCATGCAGACTTGTAGAGGCATGATTCGGCTCCTTCACGAGGGCTTGGAAATGTACATCCGAGTGTACGCCGGAAGCGCTGCCGATAGAAGCCAGCTCAGCCCGGGGAAGAGAGCTGGCGGTATCATCAGTCGATGACGTTTGAGGTAGGGCAGGTAGTCGGGGAATACAGGATAGAGCGAGTGCTGGGCCGTGGCGGCCTGGGCGCGGTGTACGAGGCAAAACATCTGATCTCGCAACGCGCGGAAGCCATGAAGGTGATGCTGCCGGAGCAGACCGGCACTCCGGACATGAAGGAGCGTTTTCGCCGCGAGATCCAGCTACTTGCCAGCCTCAATCATCCCAACATTGCGGGATTGCACAACGCCTTCTTCTTCGAAGACCAGCTCATCATGATCATGGAACTGGTGGAAGGGGAAGATCTGCGCACACGCAGCCGTAGTACGCGGATCCCGCTGCCAACGCTGATCAATTATGCCCTGCAAGTGCTGGCCGCACTCGATTACGCGCATGCGCGAGGGGTGGTGCACCGGGACATCAAGCCCGCCAATATCATGGTCTCTTCTGCCGCCCTGGTAAAAGTGCTGGACTTCGGTATCGCCATCTCCGAGGGTTCGGTGGAACTGACCAAGGCGGGCTCGCTGATCGGATCGCCCCTGCATATGTCGCCGGAACAAATTCGCGGTGAAAAGGCTACCCAGCAGTCCGATATCTACTCGCTCGGCGTGACCATGTACGAGCTCATTGCCGGCCGTCCACCGCTGACCGGCAACACCACTTACGAGCTGATGATGGCCCACTTGAACCGGACGCCTACGCCGCTGGCCGAGTTGCGGCCAGACATTCCAGCGAAGCTGTCGGACATTGTCGGCAAGGCGCTGGAAAAGGAACCGGCGAAGCGCTTCGCGACCGCTGGGGAGTTTCTCGAGGCACTCCGCTCGCAGAATATGCCGGACCTTGCCGGGACTGCGACCATCCTCACCCCGACCCGCTCGTTACAAGAGGTGACCACCGGCAAGGGCAGCCAACCCGTCACCGGACCTCTTCCTCCGCCGGTCGATCAATTGGTGCGGCACCTGGCTTCCTTTATTGGGCCGATTGCCAAGGTGGTGGTGACGCGGCTGACCAGGCAGTACAGCGATCTCGACCAGCTCTACCTGGAAGCGTCCAAGCAGATTGAGAAAGACGCGGACCGGAAGAAATTTCTGGCGACCCGTCCGCGTGCCTGAGACGCTTACCCATTCAGCAGATCGATGGCCTTCTTCAAGCTGGTGTGCATGCGGTGGAAAGATCGCGTCACCTGCGCAACCTCGTCATTGCCGCTCACCGGGAGCTGCTCCAGGTCCATCTCGCCCTGGCTGATCCGATCGGCATAGTGAGAGATCTTGCCTAAGCGCCGGATCACGATGAAGTAAAGCCCGATATCGATCAAGAGAATCGCTGCCAGAAAAATTACGGCCAGGTTGATCAGCAGCCGCTTTAGCCCTTCTTGCGCCAGCTTGATGGGAACAGAGGTGGGGATCGAAATGACCTGGGCGCCGACCACCTCGCCCAGGTTCCAGCCAAATCCGTTCTGGCTGCCATAGTGCTTGATGAGCGCCCTGGGAGCAGCGCCTGGGGTGCTGTGACACTGAAGGCATCCGCTTTCCACCCGGATTGGATGAGCCAGCGCAAGCGTGGGCCCGGTTGCGCCTTCTCGCAACCGCACCAACTCAGTCTCCTTGGGTGAATTGCGAAAGTAGTTGATCATGTCCGCTTCCCAATCGGTCGCGCGGTCGCGCAGGTTCGTTGGGTTCAGGGCTGCTTCCTTATAGGTGTAATCCGGATAGGATTGGCGGATCTGGTCAAAGGTAGTAGTCGAAGCGAAGAAGGGGATGGCCTGGGGCAGGAACGTGGTTGTGTGCTCGGTAGTCTTTTCGATGATGGGCGTAATGTAATGGTCGGTGTAGTTCCGGGTGGCGAGAGCGCTGGCCGCCATCAGGCCGGCTTGTCGAAGTACTTCCGCCTGCGCCTGCTCTTGCAAGAAGCTTCGTGCCTGGTAGGCAATCAGAAAGAGGCCGAGACCGAAGACCACGATCAAGAGGAGGTTGAACTTTACCAGCAGCTTCAAAGCGAGTACTCCTTGGCGAACCTTCATGGTTATAGCGCAGAACTGAGTTATCATCCACCAGCAAAATGTCCTGGGTAAAAGGAGAGGCCTACCATGCGTTCCACCCCCAAACGAGTTCTTATCCTGTGGATGGCTTTCGCCGCGGTGGTCCCGGCCTTGGCGGCACAGATGGCGAGCGGTATTCCTCCGCACGGCAAGCTGGTCCGGCTGTTTAACGGCAAGGACTTTACTGGCTTCGACATCCTGCTGCAGTCGAAAGGGCTGAACAACGACACCGATAAGATCTTCCAGGTCGAGAAGGGAGTGATTCACGTATCCGGCAATGACTTCGGCGGGATTGTGACCCAGAAAGAATACGAGAATTACTACCTGCGCGCCCAGTTCAAGTGGGGAGAGAAAACCTGGCAGGACCGCGTGGGCAAGGCGCGCGATTGCGGAATTTTGTATAACATCGACGGCCCTCTGCTTTCTCCGCTAAAAGGAGTCTGGCCCCGGTCATTCGAGTTCCAGATCATCGAGGGAGGTACTGGCGACATCTGGCTGGTTAAGGGCGCCAGTCTCAAAGTGAAGGGGCAGCTCATTACCAGCGAAGCGGTAGCAGGTCCGCACGAATATGTGAAGTCACGCCGCTTCGGTTCGGGGCCGTGGGAAAACGTAACCGGTTATCGCGATCCGATGAACGATGTAGAAAAACCGCACGGACAATGGAATCAGTTGGAGTTAGTGGTTGACCATGATCACGTGAAGTATTTTGTGAATGGCAAGCTGGTGAATGAGGCTACCGATCTTAGCGCGACCAAGGGGAAAATTCTTTTTCAGACCGAAGGCGCTGAAACTTACTATCGCAATCTGGAGATTGCTCCGCTTAAGTAGAGCGGTCACGGACTCACGGCCGCAGGGCCCAGGCAAGCCCGTCGGGTTCTCCACCTACGTCGAGGTGACCCTTCACTTCCAGGGTTCGCAGATCCAGGATCGCAACGTAGTTATCGGGGGAACATGCAATGAAGGCGCGGTTTCCCTCGGGGTCCATCAGGATGCCGGCGGCGTCATGACCGATCTTTACCCGCTTGTGCTCTTTGCGCGACGCTGCATCGTAAATGACAAGATCGCCGTTGTTCAAGCTCGAGATCAGGACAAGCTTGCCGTCCGGAGTGACCTTCAGCCGATTGGCGCTGACGACCTTGGCGTCCAACGTGGCGACTACTTTTTTGGACGCAATATCGATTACGGATAGCGTGCCGTCCTGCGCATTCGCTGTCCACAACTCGCGTCCATCGGGTGAGACGTCGAAACCCTCATCGCCCCTGCCTACTTCAATGACCGTCTCATTCCAGTCGGTGCGCGGCTCGGCGTCAGGCGAGGGTAGCGTCACTTTCTCCAAAATGCTGACGGAGCCGGAACTGATATTGGTGGTGTAAATCTGCTTTTGGTCCGCAGTGACGTAGATCATGTGCGTCCGGTTTTGCCCGGTACCCATGATCCAATCGACTTTGGCGGCGGCTGGATCATACCTGGCGATGGCTTTGGAACCTTCAGCGGTAAACCATAGCTTGCCACCAATAAAGGCCACGCCGTGTGGACCACTCAGGGCTTCCGTATCGATGTCGGGGAGCGCTTTCTGGCCAATCAGGTCAATGACGGAGAACGCGTGATACCGCCCACCTCCGTAAATGGACACAACAGTAGTTGTTCGATCCATCTTGATCGCATATCCCTGCTCTCGTGGCGTCGCTCCACACAGGCTCTCACTCTTCCCGCGATCGTGCAACGCACACGGCTAAGTCGGCTTCGATCCTGTTGGCAAGAGGGTTGGGTGTGGGCTCTTCGCCCGCTCAAGCCAAAAGAGGGCTTGAATGGGGCACCCGGAGCATTCAAGTGAAAAAAGGTTGGGGTGCGGGCCACCCGAAACATCGTCCTGGGCCGGTAGTTCGTTGGGGAACTTTCGCTAGTTCATTTGGGAACACTTAGGCCGACGTCGCGTTTGAGGAGTAACACTGCTTCTATCTATCAGATGCGCGCCTAACATGCTGCGGAAGCCCGTCTCCGTGTGAAGTACGAATACCACATGTTGAGATACGCTTGACAACCCTTGCGTACAGGGCATAGGTTCTGTGCGTCCTGGGCAATCAAGTAACAACCACTGATCCGACAGCTTCTCGGGCCATTTGCACCATTGGAGGCAGTCACGATGACTTCGATCCAGATCCCGGCTTTTCGCAATAGTTTGAAGCGCGGTGTGACCGCTCTGGTTTGTATGCTGGTGCTGTTCAGCCCAACACTGAGAGCGCAACAGACAACCGGAGCGACCGTGGGAACGGTTACGGACAACACTGGCGCGGTCGTGAGCGGGGCAGCCGTCACCTTGACCAATGTCGACACCGGTGACCGGCGCACAGCAACCACCAATGCCAACGGCGACTACCAGTTCGTCAACCTGCTGCCCGGTAACTATCGCGTCGATGTCGAGGCTAGCGGTTTTAAGCACTTCATCCGTTCGAATGTCGTCGTACAGGTGCAGGGCAACACGCGCGTCGACGCTCCGCTGGAATTAGGAAACGTAAGCGAGACCGTCGAAGTCAGCTCGCAGGCTCCCCTGGTGGAAACCCAACAGGCAACGCTCGGCCAGATGGTCGCTGGGAGAGCGGTGAGCGACCTGCCCCTGAACGGCCGGAATGTTTTCAATCTTCTCGCGATTTCTCCGGGTGTTGTTCCCCAGGGTGGAACCCAGGCGAGCAACGCCGTAGCGGGCATGAACGGCAACGGTTTTTCTACCGGGAACTATCAAATTTCCGGCGGCATCCCCAACACCGGCGCACAATTTATCGACGGCGGCCCCATCAATAACGGTTATATCAACGCGATTTCCTATATACCCTCGCAAGACTCCATACAAGAGTTCCGGGTCGAAGGGAGCGCGATCGGGCCGGAGTTTGGCGGCACGACCAATGGCGTAGTCACCATGGTGACCAAGAGCGGAACCAATGCTTTCCATGGCACCGGGTTTGATTTCCTACGCAACACGGTCCTCAACGCCAACACCTTCTTCGGCAATCATTCGCACTTGAAACGACCGGTCCTCATTCAGAACGAATTTGGCGGGGTGATCGGCGGTCCGATCAAGAAAGATAGGTTGTTCTTCTTCGGTAGCTACGAAGGTATCCGCGCGGCTATCGGCACGACCACCACTTACTCTGTGCCAACGGCAGCGATGGAGTCGGGAGTCATTACCAGCTCGACACCCATCAAGGATCCAGGCCAGTTTGACGCCAACGGCAACTTTGTCGCCGCTCCCGCGGGTACGGTATTTCCCAACAACACCATTCCGCAGAGCCGCATCAATCCCACTTCGGCCGCAATGTTCAAGTGGTGGGCACCCCCCAATGGGCCCGGCACCCTGAACAACTACAGTGTGAATGCCACCACCAAGCCATCCCTGAACCAGTACATAGCGCGGCTTGATTGGAACGCCAGTGAGAAGCAGCGCATCTTCGGCCGCTATACCTACCACCATGCGCTCAATCCCAGTGCGTTGCCGTACGGCTATCTGCCCAACATGTCGACCGGCCACAATGCGGTTCATCAGTTCGTGTTCGGCGACAGCATCACCTTGAGCCCAACAAATATTCTGGATTTCCGCCTCTCCTATTTCCGAGACTCCAGTTTTACTGGCGCCACGGGTATACCGTTCGATCTCTCATTTACCGGCTGGCCGGCAGCGACCATCGCTGCACTGGGAACCAATTGTTGCGGCCCGGTGATTCCCCGCGTTGCGGTTTCCGGACTTTCTGTCAATGGCGGTGGCGGCCAACAAATCTTCGTTACGGAGGAGAACTACGCCATCTCCGGAAGCGACACGATGATCCGGGGCCGGCATACGTTCCGGTTCGGCGGGGAATTCCGCCGCGCGCCCAACAACTACGGGCAGACCAACTCCACCCAAGTGGAAGCGTTTGGTTTTACCAATGCTTTTACCGGCAATCCATTCGCCTCGTACTTGCTGGGGCTTCCCCAAACGACGGTTAATGAACTAGCAATTATCCCGGCCTCGGTGACCTACTACGGCGGGATTTACTTTGGGGATAGTTTTCAGGCTACCAACAAATTGGTGATCAACGCCGGCATTCGCTGGGAATATCCGGGCTATTGGACGGAGCGGCACGACCGCCAGGCCGTTTTTTTGGCCGGTGATACGAATCCGCTGGCCGGACCAACCGGTCTGAATCTTCAGGGCAACGTCGACCTCGTCAATACGCCAGCTTATCCGCATCGGACCAATATCCTGCCTCACTACGATTTGTTCTCCCCGCGCCTTGGCCTGACTTATCGGTTGACCGAAAGTCTGGTGGTCCGCAGCGGATTTTCCCTGCTCTACGCACCGACAGCAAACCTGCAGCAGGATGCGCAGCCTTACCAGGCGGCGGTCAACCTGGCGTTTACCCAAATCAATCCCACCACCGTGCCGATCAATTCGTTCAGCAACCCGTTCCCCACGGGAGTCCTGGAGCCGGTAGGCAGAAGCAGCAACTATCTGAGCGTAATTAACGGACAACCGGTTGTGACCAACGTTCCCAAAGAACCTGCGACCTACGCAGAGCAGTGGAACCTGGATGTGGAGAAGGATCTTGGCCACCAGACAGTCTTTGATATCGCCTACGTGGGGAACCACGGAGTTCATCAACAACTACCGGCAGGCCTCAACGACAATGGCCAAGGCCTGGACCAACTGCCCGATCAATACAATTCGATGGGCTCAGCGCTGACGGTCCAGGTTCCTAATCCGTTTTACGGATTGATCACAACCGGAAACCTGTCAGGTAAAACGATTCCCGCCGGCCAGCTTCTGCGACCGTATCCTCAATATTTCAATTTGTGGAATGCCGCGAACACTGCCGCCGGATCCAACTACAACGCCATGCAGACGAAGATCGAAAAACGGTTCTCCCAGGGCGGCACGGTGTTGGCCACGTATACCTGGTCGAAAGACATGGGCACCGCGGATACACAGACTGGCTTCCAGGAAGCCGTTCAACCTGGAGAAGTCCAGGACTGGAACAACCTGCAAGCGGAGTACGGGCCGCTTAGCTATAACGTCCCGCACCGCTTTGTCGCGGCTTATGTGTACGACCTGCCCGTGGGCAAGGGCAAACGCTTTCTGGGAAACACCAATGGAGTCGCAGATAAAGTCATCGGCGGTTGGGGCGTCGACGGTATTACCACCTATGCACTCGGCTTTCCCCTGATATTCACTGCCCAACCGACGTTTCTGAGCCAACAGTTTGGCGCCGGCCAACCCCGGCCGAACGTGGTTCCTGGCTGCCAGAAGAAGCTTTCCGGCAGCGCTGTCTCCCGGATGGGCGGTTGGTTCAATACCAGTTGCTTTACTGCGCCGTCCAATTACGGTTTCGGAAATGAGCCCCGCACCGATTCCACGTTGCGGACGCAAGGCATCGCCAACTGGGATGCAGCGGTTCGTAAAAGCGTGCCGATCACTGAAGACATTAATCTTCAGTTCCGTGCGGAAGCGTTCAACATGTGGAACCGGGTACAGTTTGGGCAACCGAGCGCTCTTTGCTGCAATAATTCCACAGACAAATCCAATGCTTCCTTCGGGGTGATCAGTTCTCAGCTGAATTTGCCGCGCGTTGTTCAATTTGCTTTGCGGCTCAACTTTTGATGAGTCGCAGCTATCATGGGTAGTGATCGCAAGAGTGTGACCTTTTGAAGGACAGGTGAAATGGGACAGAGGGAAAACGATCAGAAAACATCGGAAATAACAAATACCGGCTTTTCTCCTGACCGGAGAGAGTTTGTCAAACTGGCTGTCGGCGGGGCTCTGGGCGCCGCTGGTGTTTTCGCATCGCCGCGCACCGCTTCCGCGACCGTGCATCCCAATGGCGCGGGCATCAAGCTGTGCGCGCAGGCTCCTGCCAAACCTACGGACGACGATCTGCTTTTTCTCAACCAGATGGGCGCCGAGTACGTGAGCGTGGGTTCGCTGCCCGACCAGAGGACTGCCGAAGGGTTTCTCGAAATCAAGAAGCGCTACGCGGATGCCGGCATAACGGTTTGGAACATCGGCAATACCAGCGTGCACAACATGCCGGAGGTCACGCTCAATCTCCCCGGCCGCGATCAAAAGATTGAAGAGTACAAGCAATACATCCGCAACCTGGGGAAGGCGGGCATTTACTACACTACCTATGCCCATATGGGCAACGGCATCTGGAGCAGTGGCAGGGCCACCATTCGTGGAGCCTCCGCCAGGGAATTCGATATGGCAAGCCCCAATAAGGTGGGCGTGTGGGACGGTAAGAAGTACTATGAGCCTCTCTCCCACGGACGCGAATTTTCGAAAGAAGAAATCTGGGAGAATTACACCTATTTCATCAAGCAGGTTGCGCCGGTTGCGGAAGAGAACAGTGTCCGTATTGGCATTCACCCGGACGATCCGCCAGAACCGGTGCTGGCTGGCGTGCCGCGCTGCATCTTCGCAAATTTCGAAGGTTATAAGCGGGCGATGGAAATTGCCAACAGCCCCAACGTTGGTATCTGTCTGTGCTGCGGCTGCTGGAACGAAGGGGGTCCGGCGCTGATGCACAAAGACCCGGCGGAGATGATCCGCTACTTCGGCGCGGAGAAGATCTGGAAGATCCACTTCCGCAACGTAAGCGCGCCCTTACCGCATTTCGTAGAAACGTTCATGGACAATGGCTATTACGATATGTCGAAGATCATGACCGCCCTGGTGGAAGTCAAGTTTGACGGTATCGTCATTCTCGATCACACGCCGACGGTTGTGGGCGGCCATTTTCCTGAACAGGCCTATGGCTTTGCCTATATGAAGGCACTGAAGAATCGCGCGCTGGCGGAAGCCAAAGCATAATGCCGGAGCTGGCATGAGAAGGCTACCGGCTTTCGCATCCACGGCGCTTGGTCTCAGCTTGTTCAGCGCAGCCGCATCCGGCGCAGGTCCAGCTGCGCCGGCTCCTCAGCTCGATTGGCCAGTCTATGGAGGCCAGGGAGCACAGGATCACTACTCCACCCTCTCCCAGATCAATCGCAGCAACGTGAAAGACCTGGTGGTGGCCTGGAAGTATGACACCGGGGAACAGGGCGGTGATCTGGAGGCCACGCCCATTGTGGTGGGCAACGTCCTCTACACTCTAACGCCTGGCCACGGGGTCATCGCACTCGATGCCGCCTCGGGCAAACTGCTCTGGAAGTTCGAAGCCGACGTGGCTGGTTTCGCGCGATCCCGCGGCGTTTCCTACTGGACCGATGGGCATGAGAGCCGCATCTTCGCCGCGGAGCGCAACGAACTCTTTGCCCTGGACGCAACCACCGGCAAGCTCATCACCAGCTTTGGGGAAAATGGCCGCATCGATCTGCGCAAAGGCTTGCGCGAACCTTACCAGGCCCAGTCTGTTCAGCTCACCACACCGGGGACGGTCTACAAAGACCTGATTATCGTGGGCGGACAAAATCCTGAAACGCATCCCGCGCCCCCTGGAGATATTCGCGCCTTCGACGTGCGTACCGGCGCGTTGCGCTGGACATTCCATACCATTCCCCATCCCGGTGAATTTGGCTACGACACCTGGCCGAAGGATGCGTGGAAGAATGCCGGCGCAGCGAACAACTGGGCGGGCATGACTATCGACACGAAACGCGGCGTGGTGTATGTGCCCACCGGCTCCGCGGTTTTTGATTTCTATGGCGGCGACCGTGTCGGTGACGATTTGTTTGCGGATTCGCTCATTGCGCTGGATGCCGAGACCGGCAAGCGTTTATGGCATTTCCAGGGTGTGCACCACGATCTCTGGGACCGCGACTTTCCTGCTCCGCCGGCACTGCTGACTGTCACCCATAATGGAAAACGAATCGACGCCATCGCCCAAACCACCAAGTCGGGGTACGTCTTCGTTCTCGACCGTACGACGGGCAAGCCGCTTTTCCCTTTGAAAGAATCCGCATATCCGGCTAGCAATGTACCGGGCGAAGTGACATCGCGCACGCAGTGGCTGCCCACGTTGCCTGAGCCCTATGTCCAGCAGAGCGTTACGGCAGATACGCTGACCAACCGGACTCCAGAAGCACATGCGTGGGCGTTGAAGCAGTTTCAGACATTCATCGCCGGCGGCCAGTTTATTCCGCCCAGCGTCGATAAGCTCACCATCGACATGCCGGGCTTTGCTGGTGGCGGTGAATGGGGCGGCCCGGCGGTCGATCCGACTACCGGAGTGTTTTACGTTAACTCCAACAACACCGCCTGGCTGGTGGGGTTGACGATTCCTCCGGCGCCTGGCAGCCCGGGCGAGAAGATATATCAGAACCAGTGCAGCATGTGCCACGGCATCAACCGTGCCGGCTCTCCTCCCTCCATTCCTGCCTTGCGCGGGATTGAGGGTATCCTCACCGACCAGGAGATCGCCGCCACCATCCGTCAGGGCAAAGGACGCATGCCTTCTTTCAACGGGCTCAGTGATGCAGAGGTTGAATCCGTCGTGCACTACCTGACCCGGGCTCCGCAACAGCAACAGCGGCGGCCAGCGGTCGAAAACGCGCCGGCTGCTTCTAACGCCCAGAATGACATGCCTTATAAGACGATAGGATTTCGCCGTTTTCTGGACCCGGAAGATTATCCGGCGACGGCGCCGCCGTGGGGAGCGTTAAGTGCGATCGATCTGAATACCGGCAAATATCTGTGGAAGATTCCATTCGGAGAATACCCGGAGTTGGTGGCCAAGGGCATGGGCAATACCGGATCAGATAATTATGGCGGCCCGGTGGTCACCGCAGGAGGCCTGCTCTTCATCGGGGCCACGGTCTTCGATCAGAAGTTTCACGCTTATGACAGCCGGACGGGACAGCTGCTGTGGGAGACGGAGTTGCCGTTCTCTGGTCTGGCCACACCCGCAACCTACATGGTGAACGGGAAACAGTATGTGGTGATCGCCGCCAGCGGCGGCCAGACCAGCAAGAAGCCTTCGGGCGGGGTGTACATAGCGTTTGCGCTGCCTTAGTGCGTGAGGAACCCGCCATTATGAACAATGAGGCCCGCAGAGATAACCGAGACTCGCACAGGATGGCGCAAGACCCATTTTCAGCCGTCCCTTCGGGACTGAATGACGTCTTGCCAGATTCAGCCCAGGACGTAGTCCTGGGTAGAACATGAGACATGATTAAGTCCCGTAGGGACGGCTGAAGGTTACATAAGGATTGCGCCAGGGCGAATTGTCAACCGTTCCCGTTCGACAAGCTCAGGGAAGGCTCTTCGGGACGGAGTTTGCAACCTGAGTTTTTAGGCAAGCCCTAGGTCTGCGCCCACTCGGCCAAAAGAGGGCTTGAATGGGGCACCCGAAACGTTGCTGGTGCGGTATTTTTCTACAAGGTGATTGCATGTTTACATTTCTGGCCGCTTCGCTCCTGTCCGCAGCAATCGCTTCGCCCGTAGATGCCGCGGCGTCTGCCCCTTGTGCTTCTTCGATTGCCGCTGATTTTCCCAAGGCGGTGCTTTCGAACGGCGCCGTGCAAGCGGTGGTTTATCTGCCGGACGCTCAGAAGGGCTACTATCGCTCGACGCGGTTCGATTGGTCGGGAGTCGTCAATTGCCTAACTTTTAAAGGCCACACCTACTTTGGAGTCTGGTTCAAGCGCTACGACCCGTTGATCAACGATTCGATCACCGGTCCCGTGGAAGAATTTCGCTCGAGCGATGGTCTCAGCTCTATTCATTATGAAGAGGCAAAGCCCGGAGAGCTGTTCTTAAAACCGGGCGTGGGCGTTCTTCGCAAGGTGGATGACTCGCCCTACAAGTTCGGCTTCGCGTACCCGATCGTCGACGGAGGTAAGTGGACGGTCCACACCAAGCGAACGGAGGTAGTGTTCACTCACCATCTGCACTCGACGATCGGCTACGCCTATGTCTACGACAAGACCTTGAAACTCGACAAGCATCAACCGGTGCTCATCCTCGAACATCGCCTGAAGAACACCGGCACCAAACCCATCGACACCCAGGTTTACGATCACGACTTCTTTATGCTCGATAATGTGCCCACCGGGCCTGGTATGGAGGTTCACTTTCCCTTCGAGCCTCAAGCCAAACGTCCGCTCGAGCCGCACGCGAAAATTGACGGCAAGAGCATCGTCTATCTGGACGAGCTAAGCTCCGGGCCAAGGCAGGCTGCCAGCAGCTACCTGACGGGATATTCCAGCAATCCTGCCGATTATGACTTCACGGTTCAAAATGGGACGACAGGGGTCGGTGTTGAGCAGACTTCCGATTCACCCATCGCCCAGCTGAATTTCTGGTCTATCCGCACCACCATCTGTCCCGAAGCCTACATCCACGTAGTAGTCCAGCCCGGGGAAACAAAGACCTGGACCATTCGGTACCGTTTCTTCGCAAAATAGGGAAGGGTTTGCGGCCTCGAAGCTAGATGTGCATCTCACCCTGAGGTCCGGATCGGAAACTTAGGGCAGCGGCGGCTCGTCAATTTCACAAGGGTGTCCCGCGCCAGCCCTCGTACGCCTCGAGCAAATGAAGAAAATAAAGTACTTGCTGGTTCTTATCGCGCTCTGGACAGGTGTCCTTCTCAACCCGGCGCCGGCCCATGGGCAAACGCCGGGCGGCACTTTGCAAGGAAGGGTCTTAGATCCGAGCGGTGCGGTGATTCCCCAGGCACAGGTTACTGTCATCTCGTCTTCGGGAAAGACCGCCACGGTCGTGTCGGATGGCGCCGGTTCCTACCAGGTTCGCGGCCTGGCTCCGGGCGACTACACGGTGAACGCCGCCACCCCGGGGTTTGCCCCGTTTTCCTCAACGGTTACGCTGGCTGCGGGCCAAAACAAGACACTGAATATCGCCTTGCAAATCGAGATTGAGAAGCAGCAGGTACAGGTGGAGGCGGAAGCGAATACCGTCGATACCAGTCCCGATTCCAATGCCAATGCCGTGGTGCTCAAGGGCAAAGATCTAGACGCTCTTTCGGACGATCCCGATGAATTGGAGAATCAACTGCAGGCGCTTGCAGGCCCAGCTGCAGGGCCCAATGGTGGGGAAATTTACATTGACGGGTTTACCGGCGGCCAGATGCCGCCCAAGTCGTCGATTCGCGAGATACGCGTCAATCAGAATCCGTTTTCGGCTGAGTTCGATCGCCTGGGCTATGGCCGCATTGAAATCCTCACCAAGCCGGGCACCGACAAACTACACGGCCAGATCGAGGCTCGGGGTAATGATTCGGCTTTTAACTCTCGCAACCCCATCCTGACAACGGCAGAGCCACCCTACTACTCTTACAACCTGCAGGGCAGTGTAGGTGGCCCAATCAATAAAAATGCGTCCTATTTTGTCAGTTTCTTCGGCCGCAACACGCAGAACATAAACGTAGTCGATGCTACAGACCCAACCAGCGTCACCCCGACCAATCCAGCAGGCACATTTCTGAACGAAGCGTATCCAAATCCCAGCTCCCGTATCGATGTCAGCCCACGACTCGACCTGCAACTGGGGCAAGCCAATACTCTGACGCTTCGTTACGAGTTCTATCGCGCCGTCACTACCAACGGTGGAGTCGGACAGTTAGCTCTTTCCACGCAGGCCACCAACACGCAAAGCATGGAGAACACGCTTCAGGTGAGTGACAGCCTGGTACTGAGCAAGAAAATCGTCGACGACATTCGCTTCCAATACCGCCGCTTTCGCTATCAGAACATCGCTCAGAACGACACGCCCACGGTCAACGTGCAGGGTTCTTTTCTTGCCGGCGGTAACAATGGCGGTGTAGTGCGCGATAACCAGGACATCTTCGAGTTGCAAAACTACTTCGCTGCCGCCGAAGGCAACCATTCTTTGAACTTCGGCGCGCGCCTGCGGGCTTATCGGGATGCGGACTATACCACCGGCGGTACGAACGGCGAGTATAACTTTGAAAATCTGGATAAGTACCTGCAAAATACACCACGCACATATCAGGTCACCGAAATCCAGCAATACACAGCCCGTGCCATACTCTTCGACGCCGCAGCTTTTTATCAGGATGACTGGAAAGTAAGCCCGCGCTTCACTTTCAGCTATGGGCTGCGTTGGGAAACGCAAAACCGTATCAATGACAAGAGCGATTGGGCGCCTCGCTTATCAATCGCTTATGCACTGGGCCACGCCGATGCCAAGCAGCCCCCAAAGACTGTTTTGCGTGCAGGATATGGCTGGTTTTACCAACGCTTCACGGTGCCGAATAGTTTCGGCTCTAACGCCGGTACACCTTATATCATCCAAGCCATTCACCAGAATGGAATCAATCAAAAAGTTACCACCATTACGAATCCCACCTACCCCGTCAATCCGGCCGCTCTAGCGAACTCCAGCACGGCGCCGACCCTCTATAGCGTCGATCCCCATTTTCATGCTGCTACCGATCTCCAAGCGGCCGTGGGTGTCGATCGTCAACTGGCCAAGAGGATCACCGCCAATGTGACCTATCTTTACGGGCGGGGGGTCCACCAGTACTTCACCAACAACATTGGCGCCCCGGAGTTCGCGACGGCGGACCTAGGGATTTATCCTGACGAGCCGCTGCCGCCAGCGCAAGAGAACAATTTGCAATACCAGTCTGGCGGAGTCTACCGGCAAAACCAGCTGATCGTTTCGGGCAGGGCGAATTATCCGCACTTTAGCTTCTTCACCTTCTATAGCTACAATGTCGCCAAAGCAGATACAAGTGGCGTCACCTATACGCCTTCTGTAGCACAGAACCCCGGCCTCGACTACGGACGGTCCAGCTTCGATGTTCACGACCGTTTCGTGATTCTGGGCAACTTCTCCGTGCCCTACGGCTTTGCGTTGACTCCTTTCTTCGCTTATAACTCCGGCGCGCCGTACAACCTGACCACCGGCAGCGATCTCACCAGCAATAATCAATTCAATGGGCGGCCTACGTTTTCCGCTCCATCAAACTGTGTTACACCACCGCCAACAGTACCTCCGTCTCAATACGTTTCGACGCGCTTTGGGTGTCTCAACACCGACCCCTTCGGCACCACCGAGAAAATCATTCCTTATGGCATTGCTACGGGCCCGTCGAATGCCAGCTTGAACATGCGCGTGAGTAAAGTGATTGGTATCGGGCCGAAGGTTGAAAGTGGTCGCGCGGCAAGGAGTGGTGGGGGCGGCGGTGGTGGCGGTGGCCGGGGCGGCGGAGGAGGAATCGGTCCTGGCGGTCTCAGTGGTAACCGTGGTGGTCCTGGACGTCTGGATCAGACTACTTCGCGCCGATACAATCTGACCCTCACCGCGTACGCGACAAATCTGCTCAACCGCCAGAACCTGGGTGCGCCAAATGGAGTTCTCACGGCGCCGTCCTTCGGCAAATCGCTATCGTTAGCGAGCGGCGGCTTCTTTGGGCCGTCCACCGCAGGCAACCGCAGCGTCTTTCTCCAGGCGGTCTTCAACTTCTAGCAGTTTGCCGTTAGCCCTACTTCAAGTGAATCGTAATACCGGAAGAGATTCGCAACAGGTTCTGGTCGTTGCCGGAGAGGTTGGGCAGCCGAGTATATCCATAGTCCGCTTGGATCGCGCGGAAGGAAAGATGCCGCCTGTATTTCACATCCACCCCAATTCCTACCAGGACGGCCACCGAATTGGCGGTGGAATTAATAAATCCTGTTGATTTGTCCGGGAAGACTCCATCAAACCCATGAGCGAAACCAATCAGCCCCTGGGCGAAGGGCTTGACGCGGTGGTAGGTATCCCATCCGTCTGTCCGCTGGTGTCCCATTCTGAAATTGATCCGCATACCCCCGGTCACCATGAGCATCGAAAACGGGTCCCCGGTGTTGTGGATGTTGCCGGTATGGGTCGCGGTTACATCCACCACCGTAGTGTAAGCGCGATAGGTGCGAAAGTTTCCTTCCGCGCTCACGCCATTCATGAAGAAGCAACCGCATTTGCCGGGGGGCGAGTTGACCTCGGTCGGACTATAGGCGAACGAAACCTCCGCGCGGGGCAGGGAGAAGTCTCTTCCTCCCGGCGCCACCTGGCCATGGAGGCTCGATGCGCTGAGCCCCAGCACCGTTCCCACAAACAGTAAGGCTAAAGATCTATACATACCTTCTCCCGCACCGCGCGGCGCACTCCGTTTAATAGATCGCAAGGGGCACCGTGGTTGAGCGCTGTAGTGTTCCTTCGGTCGCGGTCACCGTGATGGTGTAGGGAACTTTTTTCGCCGCGAAAAGCCCCGCACCCGAGCACCCGCTCAGCCCTGCGACCGCCGTCAGGCTCATAGCAGCCAGCAGCACCACGCCGAGGAACGGGGGAAGCTGCCGTAACCGCCTGCGCACGCTTCGAATTCCGAAGAGAGGGAGCAGAAGCCCCAGGGCCAGCGGCGCGCGGTTGAATGGGGATGCCGGTGGCTTGCTCAAGGCAGCACTTGCCGTGGTCACCGTCATCTTCACGTCTGTAATTTTGCCGCCGGCGGCCAGCGGGCCGGGGTCGAACGTCGCGGTTGCTCCCGCTGGCAGACCACTTGCCGCAAGGTTCACTGTGTACAGGAAGGTAGTCGCCACTTGCGGCTCCACCTGCAGGGTATAGACGACGGTGGTGCCGGGCAAAATGTTGGTGTTGTTATTACCCACGCGCAGGATGCGCAACTCGTCGATTTGCACTGGTACCGTATTCGCGGTGCTGGGGAGGTAGTCGGGATCTCCGCTATAGCTTGCGATGATGATATGGTGCCCAGGACCGATCGAGGTGGTGGTGAAGACTGCCTGTCCGTTGGCGCCCATCGGCGCGGTGCCGAGGGTCGCATTGACGCTCTGATCAAAGAAAGTGACGGTGCCGGTCGGGATTGCCGACGGGGGTTCCGGGGAGATTGCTGTCAACTGCGCGGTAAACGTAACCGGCATAGTCAACATCTGCTCGTTGGGGTTAGCCGTCAGAGTCAACGTGGTGGGTACTTCCACTCCCTGCAGCGGGACTGTGGTCGAGGTGCTGGTGGCGAACTGGGTGTTGCCCAGGTAAACGGCGTCGACATAATGGGTGCCGGTGCCGGCGATGGTTACATTTGCCAGGTTTGCCGTTTCCGTTTGAGTGAATATATTCAGCAGGATGGTGGTGGTCCCGTCAGCCAATTCGGGAATCGCAAAGTCCGTGGTGCCATCTCCGTTAAAGTCCGCGGTCACCAGATCGTTGGGAGACTGTCCCAGTTGGATCGGAGTTCCCAGAGCCGTAAAGGTTCCGTTTCCATTGCCCAGCAGAACGCTCAAGGTTTGAGTAGGGAACTGTTCGATCTGGCCATAGTTATCGACTGCCAGGTCGGTCTTGCCATCCTGGTTGAAATCCGCTGCGGCCAGGGCCCACGGGTCCACTCCCACCGTAATTGGTGATCCCGGAGCGTTGGTGAAGGTCCCGTCTCCGTTGCCCAGAAGGACGTTCACATTGCCTAACGTGCTATTAAACGGAGTAAAGTTTGATACCGCCAGATCGGCTTTACCATCTCCATTGAAATCTGCAGAAATGATCGGGCCGGGGTTGTAGTTGAAATTGGGAATCGGTGAGCCGCCGGCGTTGGTGAAGGTGCCGTCTCCTTTGCCCAGCAGGATGGTTACGGTGTTGTCGTTCTCGTTGGAGGCAGCAATATCGGCGGTCCCATTCCCGTCGAAGTCTGCAACCGCCACGAAGAACGGGAAGGAGCCTACGGGGATCGGCGAGCCACTGGCCGCCGTGAAAGTCCCGTCTCCATTGCCCAGCAGAACACTGAGCGTATTGTCATGGGCATTGGCTACGACCAGATCCTGCAGACCATCCCCATTGAAATCTCCAATCTTCACCGCTTCCGGAAAATTGCCCGTAGTGATGGGGGAGCCGTTGGCAGGCGAAAACGTGCCATCTCCATGGCCCAGCAAAACAATTACTTCATTGTCGCTGCCACTGGTCGCAACCAGGTCGGCGTTGCCGTCATGATTGAAGTCGCCCGCCGTCAGGGCGCAATTAGAAGCCTGATCGAGAAGAACACAAGGCAAGCTGCCAACCTGAAAAATTTTCGTGCCCTGGGTAAACGTGCCGTCGCCCTTGCCCAGGAAAATGGCAATCGCACTTTCTTGAGAGTTCATGACCGCCAGGTCCGGTATGCCATCGCCGTTAAAGTCTGCCGAGGCGCCCGCGGTTGGCTGGTTCCCGGTGGTAAACGGGGAGCCTGTTGCCTGGACGAAGTTTTCGGCATACGTTGGTGCGCCAAGAGGGGCGGTCCCCAGAACGAAGTTGCCGTTGCTGGTGTCTTGAAACGACACGGTGCCAGCCATGACCGGCGGATGATTCGCATAGCCGACGACCGTCGCCGTCAGATCGTACCCGCTGGGGTTACCAGTTGCCGCAATTGCCGTCGTGGTCGGATAGAGCCCGGTCACCGTCAACGTCTGCGTGCTCGATGTGCTGCTCGATGCTGCCGCCGTTCCGGTAAATATCGCCGAATATTTGTGGGTGCCAATGCCCGGAATAAATTTGAGTTTTGCCGTTCCCGCGGTTAACTGGACATTGCCGACAATGGCTGAGTCTTCGCAGCGTGGTGCAGAAGCATCGCAGAAGGTCACCGATCCGGTGGCCACGGGTGCGCCGCCTGCCACCACCGAAGCCGTCAACGTGACCGCCGTTGGTGAGGCGACGGATGAGGAAGAAAGTACCAGCGTCGTTGCGGTTGGCACGGCTGCTGCCTGGACCGCGTTGGGCAAGCTGACTGCCATCAGGGCGGACAGGAGCAGCGTCGAGTTTCGGCGACGCGGGGGGCGCACACTGGCAGAAAAGTGCCACAAATTCCACATACAAGGGTCCTCGGTTCGCACTTGCAAAACTTGTCAACGCTTACGGAACTGGAAAATGCCGACGGGCGCGAATTCCGCTCCAAAGCAGTTGCTGACCTATACTTCGAACTTCAGCTTGCGGAAGTTCTCTGCTACTGGCGAAACGAATCGTATACGAAACATGACCCTGCATTGCATAACCAATTCGGCGCAAATTTGCGGGACATCGGGTTACACGCGGATAACATTACTCATATGGTTCCCTCCGTACTGCGTCAGACCGGCGGCACAGGGCTGCGCTCAGGCGGTGAACTGCCTGGCCGGCATTTCACCGGATGTGCGTTAATCATCAGGATCGCGGTGGGTTAGTCGATTCGAGTATGCACCTGAACGTAGCAAAATCTTACAGACTGTATCGGCAGGGGACGCCTTGGACATCTGCGTCCACCCTAGTTACTAATCTGGGTCAAGCCGGTGCAACTTTCGTTTTGGGTCCCGGAAGGGGCGAGCAGAACGGGCTTCCGCTCACAGATAGAACCCCAGCGTCGCGCGTTGAATCAAGCCTCAATCATGGTGACTTTTCCACTTCCGACATCATAAAGGGCTGCGCGGATCGCTAATTTCTTCTGCTTGACCAGGTCTGCCAAAACCGGTGAAGTGTCCCTTAACACCGATGCTTGCAGGCTGGCATTTTGCCGGCTGGCGGTAGTGAGATCGCCCTTCGACCCCGCAATTGCGGGATGAATGTATTGATACAACGTGCTGATCTGGCCCGGTACCGCCTTGCCGGCGATGGTCGCTTTGACCGCGCCGCAATTGGTGTGGCCAAGCGCCAGGATTGCTTTGACACCCAGCACAGCTGCTCCATATTCGAGGCTGGCAATGGTGTCCGGCGTGGCAACATTGCCGGCCACTCGAACCACAAAAAGATGACCGATGCTCTGGTCGAAAACCAGCTCGACGGGGACCCGGGAGTCGGCGCACGAAAGCACCGCTGCGAAGGGCTCCTGGTGTTCTTCCGAGTGCGCCTTGAGAATGTCCAGGTCTTCCCGGAACGAAAGAAGATTCTGGGCCACAAAGCGCTGGTTCCCCTCGACCAGCAGGCTGAGTGCGCGCTCCGGTGTTTCCGGCCGCTGGATGGTATCGCGCTGCGCCTGGCCGAGCGCGGGTAGGGACGTTGTCGTCATGCCGGCGAGGCCGAATGCTGCCAGCTTAAGAAACTCTCTGCGCCTGTGATCTTCTGCCCAAACCATTTCGTTCTCCTTGCGAAATCAAATCCGGCCTAAGAGTACCCTCTCCCGGGCGTCCATGAAAAAGATTTTTGGTCCGCTCAATGCGCCGGCCCCGATGCTGGTTCAGCCACGCCGTCTAGCGTGTGAGCGCTGGCTTTCTCGAGCGCACCGCGGGCACAGCTGAGCTGGTCGATCTGGCGTCGCTGAAACTACTGCCAGAGGCGTTCAATCACAGGCAAGAGTATTTACTGAGCGGCTGTGTGCTTCATCTCCCCGCGGGCACAGTAGAATTTCTCGTATAAATCCTGCGTGGGCCACTGCTGGGCGGTTAACGATGTGACCACGAAGCGCGGGTTCTCGCCCTTGTCAAGATATTCCGCTTTGCCCACGACGCGACGTGAGCAGGACGAGCTTGTGGGGTCTTGTAGGAGAACTCGGCGAAGACACGCCTGGCTTGCCTGTGCTCTGATGCAGAAGGTGAGCTGCGCATCTGGGCACCGAGGATCTTTCCCAGTCGCTGGTTGCGCGCCAGGCCGAAGGCATATTGGACACGGTGGCTTGCACATAGCATCAGCTCCTCGCGGCAGAAGCCACTGTCGGCTCTGAGCACGATGGCCACTGCGGGCCAACGCTCACGCGACTGCTTCACGATCGGCTCCAGCTCCTCCACCGAACCTGCCGCCGCATCTGATTGCGCGCAGCCGCGCGCACAGCAACTGATCACCGGCAAAGATATACAGCGGTAGATAACAGTAGCTGCCATAGTAGCGTGGAAGAAGCGCTCCGGCTGGTGGCCATAGAGCGGGATGTCGGTGGCATCCAGATCGAGCACGATCTGGATGGGCGGGGCGCATGGGACTCATATAGAGTTCCACCAACAGCCGGTCGATGGCCTCGGGCGAGTAGCTTGTCTTGTGGTAACGGGCTGTGCCCCACCAACTCCAGCCGATTCAACGTGCTCTTGCCGGCCAGCGGTTGTTCCAAGTCTCGCTTGCCGCTGAGCAGGGCCAGCAGCGGATCGGAGCGTAGCTGCTCGTGGTCGTTGAGATCCTCGTAGCCTAGAGCAAGCCCATAGATGCGCTGCGCCAGCATCTCCGACAACGGATGTTTGATCCGCTTGGGCGACCGCCCATCGCTGAAACAACCCGCCAACCGATCCTGCAGATGGATCTTCCGCTCCACCTCCCGCAGCAGTAATACCCCGCCGTCGGTGGACACCCGGCCGGCATTGAACCCGGCCTCCACACGACGCGAAAAATGAGCTGTAAATGCAAACGTTTCTTGGCTACACTCTGTCATCAGAAAGGCCGCCTCTCTCCGCTACGACTACGTCTCGACAACGCAGTTATGCCATGAAAGAACGGCCTTTCCAATCCTTTTCCAACCCATGGGCACCCAGTCCTCACCCTGGTGAGAAATGCGGTTAGTGATCCATTCCGGTTACCAAGGAGAGCGATGCCCGGAGGAACGTTGTATTCTTCCACATCATCTTCGACCTAGAGTAACTTCAAGCAGCAAGAGACCGCCCTGAACTTGAACGAAGCGGTCACTTCAGAATGGCGCGGAACCCAAGTGGTCAGGGGAGGGTCTGCAAAGCCTTTTATTGCTGGTTCGATTCCGGCCCGCGCCTCCACCTTCTGCATTCTCCGATCAGCCCCTCCATAGCCAGCTGAAATCCAGTGCGATATTCTTTCCCAGCGCACGGCCGAGCCGCAGACGCTGAGGGAACGATTGTGGACAAAAAGCTGTTGGTAGTAGGCAGCATCAACATCGACCTGGTGGCTTGCGCCGACCGCCTGCCAGCACCCGGGGAGACAATTCTCGGCAGCAGTTTCGATGTGTTCAACGGAGGCAAGGGCGCCAACCAGGCCGTGGCCATTGCAAAACTCGGTGCTGCGGTGGATATGATTGCGTCTCTCGGGACCGATCTTTTTACCGAGAGGTTGCTGTCTGGTTTGAAGGGCGCTGGAGTTGATACCCATGCAGTGCAGATGGTGGCCGGTCCGTGCGGAGTAGCCCACATATCCAGAGCGGACAATGGTGAGAACTCCATTATTGTGGTCTCGGGGGCGAATCGTCTGCTCTCTCCGGCGTACATCGATGCCCATCGTGAGGCTGTACAGCGGGCCGGCATAATCCTGGTGCAGTTGGAGACGCCGCTAGAGACCGTGATGCGGTTGGCGGAACTGGCATGGCAGTCGAAGACCCCGCTGATGCTCGACCCTGCTCCTGCCATGCCTTTGCCGGAAGTGCTGCTAAGCCGCACCACCTGGGTGACGCCTAACGAGACGGAGGCGCAGATATTGTTGGGCCAGGTCAATATCGAGCCTGCCGCTGCTGCGGAAAAATTGCTGGCCATGGGGGCGCGCAATGTGGCCCTCAAACTGGGGTCACAAGGAGTGTTTCTGGCAGGGCGCGATTGCTCCGCTCAGCAGGTTCCGGCCTTTAAGGTAACCGCGGTGGACACCACCGCCGCCGGGGATTGCTTTAACGCTGCCTTTGCCGTTGCCCTCACTCGGGGAAAGCCGCCAGCGGAAGCGGCGCGCTACGCGTCCGCGGCTGCGGCAATCTCTGTGACCCGTGCCGGCGCTCAGCCTTCGCTGCCTTCTGCTGCTGAAGTTGAAGCGTTTCTGGCCAAGGCAAGCTAAACAGGTCGGAGCGGCGGTTCTCGCGGGTTGTAACTCCCAACCGATGCTGTTGGTCCACGGAAGCAGGCTTCGTTCTTTGCTCCACCGCGGTAGTGTCGTGGCGATACAGGGTTCGTGGCTACCGCCCCACGTCTCAAGGGCGAGACGTGGGGCACCCTTCGGTTTTTTCCTTTGTGGCTTGAGTCGGTTGAGAGAGAGAGGGATGGGGCGGTGGTATCCCACATCTCGCGAAGAACGAGCGAGATATGGGGCACCCAACATTGTTTGCGGCGACAGAATGCAAACCCGCAGACCTACTCTAGGCGGCGCCCCGGGCACGAAGGGGAAGGCCAGCCTGGAATAGCACCGCGTCCTCTGCCGTCGTCTCCAGAACGAATTCCGTACCACTGGGGACGAGGGCGATCGAGCCTCGCCCAAGAGTAATGTCCCGGCTTGCGGCCGTCAGTCTTGCGGAGCCGCGCAACACCAGCAGCGCCTTCGGCCCGTAAGTGGCGTCGCCCGCGTAGCGGCCGCGCGCCGGAAGGGCGATGCGGCGCAATTCGAACTCCTCCGCCGGGGTGCGATAGACCCGTTCGTGCGCGCTTACCGGGTGCCCGTCGAAGACCTCCGGAGTGCCGCCTTCGAAAGTAAGGATGTTTAGCAGTTCCGGGACATCGACATGTTTGGTGGTCAATCCTCCCCGCAAGACGTTGTCGGAGTTGGCCATCAACTCGACATTCACGCCCTCGAGGTACGCGTGCAGAACCCCGGCCGGCTGGAAAGTGCCTTGCCCGGGCTGCATATGGATCAGGTTGAGTAGATACACGCTGAAAATTCCGCGGTCGCGGTGGCCGTCGGGCAAGGGGAAGTTTTCCGCGGCCCTGACTGCCCAGTAATCCGCGCTGTCCTTGCCGGACGTTTTCCCTGCCTGTAGCCGGGAGAGCAGGGGATTGAGGAGTGAGTCCACCTTCTCCTGGGGAATGGTCATCACTGTGCTGTACAGCTCGCGGAGCAGGGTACGCCGCTTGTCGTGATCATGGCCTGCTGCCGCCAGGCGCTGGGAAAAGTCCGGCATCAGCGTGCCCAATTCCGGTGTCTTCGCCAGGGTCTCGGCGATCTGCTCCAGAGGGCGAAAGCCGTGCAACATCCAGAATTCTGTCAAAGCCACGCCGATTTCCGGCTTGTGGTTATCGTCCTTGTAGTTCCTGTCGCCGGCATCGAGGCGAATGCCAGCGGTATTCTCGCGGGCGAAACCGGCCCGGGCCTGGACTAGCGTGGGATGCGCCTGGATGGAAAGCATCTTGTGTACGTCCAGAATCTTGAACAAGTAGGGCAAGCGGCCACCGAAGCGCGCTCTAGCCGCCGGGCCGAGAATGGCCTCGGGCTCCTCGGCGATCAGGTCATCCAAAGGCTCGAGTCCGGTCGGAAGCTCCACCATGGAGGGCGCCTTGGCATGGGCACCGATCCATAATTCTGCAAACGGCCGGCGAGTTGCGTTTTCGATGCCCAGAAGATCAGGGATGTATTGAAAGCCGCCCCAATCGTAGTGTTGCACCACGCCTTGCAATGTCAGTACACCCGCTTCAGCCTTCAACGGCTTTCTCCATCCTGCGCAGAATTCCGCTAGGTTCTTCGACACCCATCGCCGCGATGGCGTCAGCGCGAGCCTGCGTATCGGCAACGGCGTAGATGCGCAACTCGTCCGCGTTTCCCGAAGGCCGCACATGGGCCACATCCCCATTGGTGAAAAGCACCCGGACGCCATCGGTGTAGTCCACGCGATCGATATCGGCGAAACCCAGTCCCGGGGTAAAGAATTGCGCCAGATCCTTACGTATCGCGTCGCTCGGGGCTGGTGGAGAAAAACGAGCAACGATTTTCAACGCGGTCGCGCGCGGAAATTGCTTCAGCAGCGCGGCGCGGCTGAACCGCTTGGGCAAACGGGCGAAAAGATCGACCAGCGAAACCCCATTCTGCTCCGCGGCGAAGAGCACACCCAGGATCGGTAAGCCTGCATCCCTGGTGGGAAGCGGCGCCAGCGTAGCGCCGTTGCGGGTGATGGGCGAGCCGGTGAGAAAGCCGCCGTTGGCTTCCCATCCGCAAACTCTTCGCTTTCCCTTCGCGAGCGCAGCCTCCATACCAGTGATCACGAAGGGGGAGCCGATGCGCGTCTTGGGTTCTACCACCGGCGCCAGCTTTCCGCGGTCGATGGCGTCGTTGCAGCTGATGGGAACTACCACAGCATCTGCCTGCAGATACTCAGCCACCACCATCCCCAGCAAATCACCGCCGAAGAACTGCACCTGTCCCGTGGCCGGATCGACTCCCAGAACCAGGGGACGGTCGCTGTCGCCGTCGGTCGAGACCACCGCATACAGTGGGCCGCCGTTCGCCTTGGCCTCGTCGGCCAGTCTCTGAATCACGGCCAGTTGGGCAGCGTCGATATTTTCGGTGTCGATCGGAACGAAGGTTTCGCTGCGTCCCCCTTTCACTACTTGCGCTCCCATGCGCTCCAGGATTTCTACCAGCAGATCGCGGCCTACGGCGGAGTGCTGGTACACCAGCAAGCGCTTGCCGTTGAGCGAGGAGCCGGCAAAGAAATGAGTGAAGCGTTCAATGTATTCGGCGCGGGCTGCGCCGTTCTCTACCGGCAGGGACTGATGACCGCCCTTCAGCATGCCCCGCTCATTGAACCGTGATTGCTCCGAGGACTGCTCGTAGAGACGTTTGCGCACCTGTCTCACCTGCTCATTGATGGGCGCTTCCTGTTGCTTGAGCAGCTCCCCTCGGCTGCTGTTGGTCTTGTATCCATTGCGCTCAAAGGGGATGTGGCTGCCGGTGACCATGATGCTGCCTTTATTGCGCGAGAGGGCATAGCTGGCCAGGGCGGGAGTAGGTATGCGGCCCAGGTTCACGGCTTGCATGCCGGCATCCTCGATGGCCGCGACGATGGCCTGTGCCAATTCTCCCCGTCCCTGTTCCTGGCTGACCAACTCGCTTGAGCTGGGACGCAGATCGTAAGCGAAATAGAATGGATCGCCCCGTTGGATACCGCCCTCCGCTGGGGGTAGGGACTGCAGGTATTCGAGCTCGGCCAGGGCGTTCAGGTAGACCTCGAGTTGCGTCAGGTCCACCACCTTTCCCCGCCGTCCGCTGGTGCCGAAGCCCAGCTCCTGGGGCTCGTAATTCAGCCGTGATCGAAGTGAGTCCAATTTCGTAGCTACGCCCATGCGTCCTTATCCCCTTATTCTGTCCTATATTATCTGTCGCATTTCGGGACGAGATATGACCCGAGTGTCGTATCAGAAAGGGACAGCCCGGCCGGCGACTCCGGTCGGGATGACAAAGGCGAATAGGGTTTCCAGTGCGGACTCGTTGCGGGAAAAGGAAACCGCAGGTCCCTCCACTCCGGTCGGATTTGAACAGGTTTGAAGTTCAGCCGTCCCCGCCGGCTAGCCGGCGCGCTCGATCAGGAACTGATGGGCGGCGATGCTGGCGGCGCCGCGCACCATAAAGTCTGTTTCCACCGAGCGAAACTCAAGCCGTGTGGTCGAAAGCATATGCGGCATGATGTTGTTCTCGATGGCCTGGCGGGCGCTGCTGGTAAAGACTCCATCGCCAAACCCAACCAGGTCGGCGAATAGGACCAATTCAGGGTTGTTGACCTGGATGGAATTGGCGACGGCGATGCCCAGGGCAGTTCCGGCGTGGCGCAGCAGCTCGATCGCCTTCTCCTCGCCTTTTGCCGCGAGTCCCTCGAGCTCGCTCATATGCTCGACTTGCAGGCCCAGCTCTGCCGCACGGCGTAGGAGGGCAGAGCTGGACGCAAATGCATCCACGCAGCCCGCTTTTCCGCATTCGCACCGCGGACCGCCGGGAGCCACGACGCAATGGCCAATTTCGCCCGCGGCTCCGGTGTGCCCGCGATACAGTCGCCCTTGCATATAGCTGCCGCCGCCGATTTTCTTGCCCAGCATGATTACCATGAAGCTTTTGAGTTCCCGGGCCATGCCAAAAAGCTTCTGCCCAAGGGCCACGGCGTGGGCGTCGTTGTCGATATAGGTGGGCATCTCGGTCACCCGTTCGACGATCCTGGCAATGGGCACGTTGTGCCAGCCGAGCAAGTTCGAATGCAGGCAAATGCCCTGGGCATGGTCGACATGCCCGGAGAGCGCGACCCCAATGCCCACTACCTTCTCCCGCGAAATGTTCGAAGCCCGCGTGAGATCAGGAATGCCCTGGGCGATGGCTTTCGCAACCTCCTCCGGGTCCATGACAACGCCGATCTCGTGTTCTGCCAGGACGTTTCCGTGGCAATCGGTGAGCGCCATCAGGGGAGGATCTTCGGTCAGGCCTACGCCTACGAAGTATCCATACCTGGCGTTCAGCGACAGCATGATGGAGGGCCGGCCTTTGCGCTGCTTGTCAATGACAGATGGGGATTCCTCGACAAACTGATGCTGAATGAGGACCCGGCTCATTTCCGTCAGCGCCGAACGGCTGAGGCCGGTGGAAGTGGCCAACTCGGAACGGGACATCGACCCGTTCTCCAGCAGTGCTTCAATGATGTTCACGTACGAGGAGGTGGCGACCGCAACCGGGCGCCCCCCACTGCCTTCTGCCAAGCGCGAGGCGCCCTGGGGCCTGGCGTCGCGCTTTCCGTTCTGTCGTGCTGTAGCCATGCAAGAAAACACTAGCATGTCTTGGATGCGGAGACAGGTATGCCCGTAGTTACCGCTGCGCGGCCTGGGGGCTTACTTCTTAACTGCTAGAATCCGGCTACCCATCGTGTCCGGAGCTCTGTAATGCACAGATTTGGCGCTGCTTGTCTCATTTTTCTCCTGCCTTTGCTGGTCCAGGCGCAGGTCCCTGCGGTTCCGGCCGGCCCGTCTGCTCAGTCCCATCAAGCTGATGGCAAAATCGCAGTCCCAGGGCAGCATGCGCTCGAGGCTGCGGATCTCGAAGCCTTTTTCGATGGCATCGTTCCCCTGCAACTGGAACGCTCGGACATCGCCGGAGCATCCGTGCTGGTGATGCAGAACGGCCAGGTTCTGCTAAGCAAGGGCTATGGATACGCGGATCTGAAGAACAAGAAGCCGGTCGATCCGGCGGCGACGATCTTTCGCCTGGCATCGATATCCAAGCTGTTTACCTGGGTTTCCGTGATGCAGCTGGTGGAGCAAGGGAAAATCGATCTCGATACGGACGTGAACCGCTATCTCGACTTCCAGATTCGGCCGGCATTTTCCCAGCCCGTTACCTTGCGCAACCTGATGACCCACACCGGCGGGTTCGAAGAAGAAGTCCGCGACATTATTGTGACCGATCCGAAGCAGCCCATCACCTTGCGTGACTTCCTCATCCGCAACCAGCCGCAACGGATATTTCCTCCAGGGACCATTCCGGCGTACTCCAACTATGGGGTAGGCATCGCCGGTTACATCGTGCAACGGGTGAGCGGGCAGCCGTTTGAACAGTACGTCGAGCAACACATTTTCAAGCCTCTGAAAATGGAGCATTCCACCTTCTATCAACCTCCCCCGGCCCAGTTGCGGAGATTACCGTCGGAAGGTTACCCGAGTGATACGGAGAAGCCTCCCATTGGGTTTGAAATCTTCAACCCCGTGTCCGCGGGAGGAGTTTCTTCGACGGCTGCCGATATGGGCCGCTTTGGCCAAGCCCTGTTGAATGGCGCCGAACTCGACGGCAGCCGCATATTGAAGCCGGAAACACTGCTGGCCATGTGGACCCCGCAGTTCCGTTCGAGTGACCAGCTGCCGCCGATCTGCATGGGCTTCTATGAGATCTGGCGCAATCAATTGCATTGGATAGGCCACGAAGGCGACCTGGTGGCGTTTCACAGCCTCTTCATGCTCGAACCATCGAAGAAGTTGGTGCTGTTCATTTCGTACAACTCCACCCGTGGCGGAGACCAGCCTCGGCCGGAAATCATCGACATGTTCACGGATCGTTACTTTCCTGGCGAGGCGAAGCCATCCTTTATTTCGCTGCCGCGGAAGGAATTGACGGCCATCGAAGGTGTTTACCAATCGACACGGAGAGAGGACAGCACCAGCGTCAAGCTGCTGTCGTTGCTTTCGCAGAGGGCGGCCTCGGTCGATAAGATGGGCGCTCTGCATTTGAGCAATATCAAGGATCTGCGGGATCACCCGATCAAATGGAAGCCGATCGGTAATGATCTCTGGCAAGAGATGGATGGGCAGCGGAGAGTTTTTGCCATTCGCGACTCGTCGAACCGCGTCGTTCGCCTCGCTTATGATTTTCCTGGAGTCCAGGCACAGCGGGTTCCCTGGTATGAACACAAGGGCCTGGTACAGACAGCGGTCGTGGCCAGTCTGCTGGTTCTGTTGGCGGCGACTCTTGCTCCCGTAATACGTCAGGTCCGCCGAATGTTTCTGCGCCATCGCCCTCTGCCGTCGCCCCAACCCGGCACGCAGTGGCTGCCGCGGGTCACCCAAGCCGCGGCGCTGGTGTGGATCCTAATGTTTGCAGCGGTGGGCACCGCGCTGGTGATGTTGGGGGGCGACGATTCCATGCCTCCCATATCGTCATGGGACAAGTACTTCGTCCTCCTGAATTCCGTAACGGCTCTGGCCCTCGGATTAAGTTTGTTTGTGGTCTTCTCTGCGATACGAACATGGAGTCGCGCCACATTGCGTTTTATCACAAAGACAAAGTATGCAGTGGTCGCGATTGCCTGTTTGTTTCTCTCCTGGTTTTCCATTCATTGGCACCTTCTCGGTCCTGTGAGATTTTGATTTCGCACTTACTTTGTGCGGAACTTGCCTCTAACCGGCGCTAGATGTTTCTACGGCGATTTCGATGCGGTCTTTCACGATGAACCAATACGAAAGCGCGCCCAGGGTGGTGGCCAGGGAGCAAATCATCAACGCGGTATCAAAGGAGCGGGTGTGGTCTAGCAGCCACCCGGTGATCAGCGGCGCCAGTGAGGCGCATACAAAGCTGCCGAAGTTCTGGATCGCCCCGACGGAGGCCATCATGTGCGCGGGCGCCATGGCCTGGGCCAGGCCCCAGCCCGCGTTGCCGGCGAAATAGATAAAGAAGAGGGCCGTGCTGACGCAGGCGACCGCTCCGGTGGCGGTGGCTACATAAGCCACCCCGAGCGTACTGAGCGCGGAACAAAACATGCCCCCAACGATGAGAATCTTGCAGGCGACCACAGGAACGTAACCGCGGCGAATCAATCGGTTCAACACCGCTCCACTGACCACCGAGCCAATGGTGCCGAACATGTACGGAATGATTGCGACCCAACCAGTGCGCGCGATGGTCAGGTGCCGCGCTCCCTGCAGATAGCCGGGCAGCCACGAAAGATAAAGCCAGGTAGTGTAATTGATGCCGCCGAAGCCGAGCATCATTCCCCACATGGTGCGCAAGCGAAAGAGCCTGCGCCATTGTGGGAAGGACATTGCGATCCGTGGCTGTTCTGTTTCCAGACCCAGAGACTCGGCTTCGGAGGAGGTCAGAAACACGCTCTCGCGGTCACGGTAGAGCGGATACCAGGCGAGCGAAAGCAACAGGCTGAATATACCCACACTCACAAACATCGATCGCCAGCCGAAGTTGAGCATGATCACAGTGAGTATGGGAGGAGCCAGGGTTACGCCCAGGGTGTTCGAGGCGGTCAAGAGACCAGTTGGCAGGCCGCGATCACGAACTCCGAACCAATCGTTCATTACCTTCACGCCACAGGGCATCATCGGCGCTTCCCCTGCGCCCAGGCTGATGCGTGTGGTCATGAATCCGCCGAAGCTGCTGACCAGGCCGGTGGCCATCTGAGCCAGGGACCAGACAAACATGCCGGCGGCCAGAATCGCACGCGAGCCGAGGCGGTCGAGCATCAGCCCTATCGGTAGCTGGGCGACTCCGTAGGCTAAGGAAAACGCGGAGAGAAGCGCGCCGATCTGGGTGCCGGAGAGCCCCAGGTCCGCGCGGATGCTGGTATTCGCGATGGAGAAGGAGACGCGGTCGAGATAATTGACGATGCCGGCCACGAACAAGAAAGAGACGGCAAAAAACCGCATGCGGCGGACACGCGACGGCTGGGGGTGGACCACCACATCAGAAGCCATGCGTGCTCGCAATCCCCCCGCCGGTTATGATCGCAGACGGGGAGCCGGATGGTCTATCTGATCGCCACGGTGACTTTGATCGCCACGGTTGCCGCTTTTTTTTGGTGGGCGCGTGGTGGCGTTTCGTCATTTGGTTGGCTGCAGTGGGTTTTGCGCGTGGTTGTGGTTCTGCCTCTGGTGGTGTCAGGAGTGCTTCACTTTTCGCGCACCGCGCTGATGGCGTCGATTATTCCGCCTTTTTTCCCTGATCGTCCGCAGCTGGTCTTGCTCACGGGGGCGTTCGAGTTTGCCGGGGCGGTTGGTTTGTTGTTGCCCGCTTTTACCCGCGTAGCTTCGGTTTGTCTTGCGGTCTTCATGATTGCGATCTTCCCCGCAAACGTGTACGCCGCGGGTCAGACGGTTGGGGGTTTGCACATGCCCAGCGTACCCGTTCGATTAGCCATGCAGGTTGCCTACATCGTGTTGTTGCTCGTTGCGGGTTGGGGGTTGCCGAGGAGGCCGAGAGAGGACCATCGGTGATCGTGCGTGATAACCAATTGAGAAAGAGTCCCGCAGGGACGGCTGACCTTAGCCCAGTACGCAGTCCTGGGTAGAAATTGAACAGGGTCGCAATCATGGGAAAGTTTCAGTCGTCCCTTCGGGACTGAATCTTAGATCGTCGGTTTGCAGGCAGACTCTGAAGCGAGTGAGGCACAACTTCTTCTAACGTTTGCGTCCTAAACGAAGAAAGACCCTTCAGTTTCCCTTGGGCATGAACTGCATGGTGTAGGCGATGGTTGGGTCGAAGGGCTTCTGGATCACCTTCAGATCCAGAAGTTGCTGGTACATGCTCGCCCAGCGTGCGGGATCGAGGCGCCCGAGGTCCGCCCCGTTTGGGGCTTCTCCGGCGATGAAGTGCTGATCCCTCAATGCCTCGTAACTGAACTTCATTTGCGCCACGCTCATGGCCGGGTTGAGCTTGGCTATGGCCGCATTGATGTCATCCGGATGTGTCAGATAGTCGCGCCAGCCGCGGAGCGAGGCGCGCACGAATTTTGCTACGATCTCAGGATGCTGTTGCAGAAATAGGCGCGAGGTCAAGAAGACACGGTAAGGGTCATATCCCGCCTGGCTGATGAGCAGGGTGCGCACCTGCATTCCGGCCTGGCGCGCAAAGAACGGTTCGGAGGTAACAAAGATCTGTTGAATGTACCCGGGATCCTGGAGGAAATTGGCCACGCTGTAGGTTGCCGGGATCTCGCGTACATTCTTGAGCTGATATCGCTTGACCAGGTACTCGAACCAGGTTGATGAACCGAGTCTGATGGCGACCGCATGGCCATCCAGATCCTGAAAGCTGCGAACCGGCGAATCCTGATGCACCATGATGGCTTGCGGATCGTGCTGCATGGTCGCAGCCACTGCTACCAAAGGCACACCGTTGCCAACCGACTCCAGAGTGTTGTCCGAGGACCCCATGGCGAACTGCACGGTGCCTGAGGACACTTGCTGGGCTGAGTTGACGTAGGGCCCCCCGGGAAGGATGGTTACCTCCAGGCCTTCGTCCTTGTAGTAGCCGCGAATCTGCGCATCGTAAAAGCCGCCGTGCTCCGGCTGCGGATACCAGTCGGTCTGCAGCGTGACCGGGGTGAGCCCGCTCGAGGATCGTTGCTTTCCACAGCCGCCCAGTATCAGGCAAATGCCAAGCAAACCAAAGCAGAGGGTTCGCAATCGCAGTTTCATGATGGCAGCGTAGCATCTCCCGCTTTAAGGCTGGCTGCGAAAGCCAGCAGCCGGGCATCGCTGCCGCGCGCACCCACCAACTGCACCCCGCCGCCGGGGGCCGCCAGCACCACAGCGGGCATGCCGGCCAGGCTGATGGGCGTGGTGTAGCGCAGAATATGCAAGCGAGACTCCGCGTGGTCCACGGCCGCCGGCATTTTGCTGATCGGAGCACACGGCAGCATGAGAAAGTCATACTGCTCGAGCAAATGATCCATCTGGGCACGAAATGCGATGTGCCGCTGGCGCAAATCCTCGACTGTGGCAGCGGAGAGGGATGCGCCCCAGGTGAGCCGGTCTGTCACCGTCTTTTCAAAGTGATCGAAATAACCCCGATGGATGATGGCTGCCTCATGGGCCTGGATGCCGCCGAAAATTTCCCGCGAGTCTGCCCAGAAATCCGGTGTGTAGGCCTCGATCTGGGCGCCTTCTTTCCGCAGTGTTTCCTGCCAGCCGTTGTACATCTCCCGCACCGAGGGCTCGCAGTCGTTTAGATAAGGCCCTGACACCGCCGCGACAATTACATCCTTGGGCGCTGTTACCGGCTTCACTCCGAACAGCGCAGCAGCCAGAACAGGCCCGTCGCACAGGTCGCGAAAAAGCCAACCGAGGGTGTCGAACGAAGCCGCCAGATGCCAGCCTCCCTGCCACGCTTCCTCTCCGCCGAGGCCGAGGGTCGAGCGGTAGCCGGCCAATCCGCAGAGCGCCGCGGGCACACGGATAGAGCCGCCGGTATCGGTGCCGATGGCGGCAACCGAGGAGCCCTCCTGCACGCTGGCGGCGCTCCCGCTGGAAGACCCGCCCGTGAACTGCATGGGATCACGGGGCTGCAGGCAGTCGCCATACTCTGAATTCTGGCCGGTAATGCCGTATGCCAGTTGATGCAGGTGCGTTTTGCCCATGATCACGGCGCCGGCCTGGCGCAGGCGCGCCGCCACCGTGGAGTCGGCTTTTGCAATGCCGAGTTTCTCAGCGTAGAAGCGCGAGCCGCACGTGGTGGGAAAACCCGCCACATCGAAGCAGTCTTTGATCGCAACCGGAACGCCGTAAAGCGCCGGCCGCTGCTCCGGATTTGGAAAACGGCTGCTCAACGCCTCGGCCTCGGCCAGCGTCTTCTCCTGGTCCATGGCCAGGAACACATTGTGGCCCGCATTGCTGTTGGCGCGGGCAAACGCATCGCGGGCAGGCCCTGTGGGACCCACCGTGGACAGGGATCTTTTTACAGCCGTCAAAGCAGACATATCGGTTCGTGTATACCACGCGCGCGAGGCCCGGCGAAAATGATTTAAACTGCCCCATGAACGTTGAAACGTCCCCCGCCTCTGACGTCTCTGCCGCGGATGAAGCCCACATCAAAGCGCTGGTCAAATTCACGGCGCTCAGCTTCAAGACTCCCCGGCCGGTGCCGTTCGGGGCCCTCATCGTCGACAGCCAAAGTGGAGAGACGCTGCTGCGGGCACGCAACGCGGTGGCTCGTGGAAAGCGATCCTTCCGCTCATGCCGAGCTGCGCACTGTTCGGTTGGCATGCAAAAAGCGTAAGAGCTATTCGCTCCAGGGATATACACTTTATTCCACCTGCGAACCTTGTCCCATGTGCATGGCCAACGCCCTCTGGGCGGGACTCGACCGGGTAGTCTACGGGGCAACCATCGAGGATGCGAACCGGCATTGCCGCCAGATCCAGATTCCGGCTGCTGAGGTTGCCCGGCGAAGCGATATGCACTGCACCGTAACCGGGCCCGTTTTGCGTGAGCTCTGCTACAGCCTGTTTACCCACCCGCGGATGCAGGAGGCCTTCGCCACCTGGAGCACCCGCAAGGAATAAAAAGAAGGAGTTCCACACTCATGCCAACGCCGCTCGAAGTGTCTCTGGCCTCGATCCTGGGCGATCCCGCGCGGGTGTCGACCGCTCCCCAGGTGGTGAATCGCCTGTCGCGCGACTTCTATTGGTACTCGCCGGTGCTGCGCGCTGCAGCTGGATGGCAAGGTCGCGGATGTCGTGGTGCACCCTCTGACGGTTCAGGAGATTCAGGATGTTCTGCGCTACTGCTACGCCAACGACATTCCAGTGACGCCGCGAGGGCGCGGGAACAGGGAACTACGGCCAGGCAGTACCCCTGCACGGCGGAGTGGTTCTCGACCTGTCGCGCATGGATCAGATTGAGTCCATCAGCGCGGATGGAGTCGCGGTCTGCCAACCTGGCGTGCGCCTGGGGATTCTGGAAGGCGAGGCGCGCAAAGTGGGATGGGAACTTCGCTGCTATCCCTCCACTATTGTTAAGGCCTCTGTAGGAGGCTTTCTGGGGGGTGGTTCGGGAGGCATCGGCTCGGTCGCCCATGGAGTTCTGCGGGACTACTCCACCGTGCGCGCCATCGACGTGGTCACCATGGAAGATTCACCGCGGCTCATCCATCATGAAGGTGAAGAAGTGCACGACATTCTGCATGCCTGGGGCACCAATGGCATCATCACCCGCATCTGGCTGGCGTTGACGCCCAGTGTGGAGTGGGGGCAATGTGCGATCGCGTTCGATACCTTCGACCAGGCCTTCGACTTCAGCGAGCGGATCGCTACGTCGGACGAGTGGACCAAGCGGCTGGTCACTCCGTTCGAGTGGCCCATCCCTTCCTTTTTCAGCCCGATAAATAACCTGGCGCCCAAGGGCAAGGCGCTCATCTTCTTCATGATCGCGGAAGAGCAGCGGACCAGGCTCGAGACCGCCGCTCGCGAAGCCGGAGGCGAGGTAACTCTCTCTGCTCCCTACGTGGGCTTGCGCACCGTGCCCTTGCTCTCCGACTACACCTGGAACCACACCACGCTCTGGGCGATGAAGTACGATCCCGAGTACACCTACCTGCAATGCGGCTTCGATGCGGTGAAGGCTCGCAGCCAGTTTGCCCTGCTCAAGCAGCGCTTCGGCGACGAGTTTCTGTTCCACATCGAGTTCATGAAGAACGCCCAGGGTGTGGTGTTTCCGGGATCGATTCCTGTGGTGCGATTTAGTACGAAGGAGCGTTTGAACGAGATGATCGATTACTGCCGCGAGATTGGGGTGGGGGTCGCTAATCCTCACGTGAACAACGTGGAAGGGGGCGGCCGCTATCGCAGTGACAATGTGCAGCTGATGGCTAAACATCGCTACGACACCAAGGGGCTTGCTGAATCCGGGCAAGATGGTTACGTTTGAACGGCATACCGCCGGAGCGCCGACGGCATGAAGAACTGGATTCCGGACAATCGCAACTTCGCTTATCTCACGTGGAAGCAGGTCGACGCCCTTTTTCGCGATAAGACACTGCTGGTGTTGCCCACGGCTGCCATTGAGCAACATGGCCCGCATCTACCGTTGGCCACCGATACGCTGATCAACAGCATCCTTCTCGGCGCTGCGCTGGCGCAGCTGCCGCAGGACGTGTCCGTCTATGCGCTGCCCGCCATCTGCTATGGCAAGAGCAACGAGCACATTGGTTTTCCCGGGACGTTGTCCGTGTCTGCGTCCACCTTCATGGCCGTGGTGCGCGATGTGGGTGCAAGCATCGCTGCTTCCGGATTCAAGAAAGCTTGTTCTCTACAACACGCATGGGGGCAACTCGTCGCTGGTGGACGTGATGGCGCGCGATTTGCGCGCGGAATTTGGGCTGCGCGTGTTCTCGCTATTTGGGTCAGGAGGCGCATCCTTCGCCGGGCTCGGCGAACAGGAACGCACCTATGGTTTCCATGCGGGCGAAGTAGAAACGTCGTTCCTGCTGAGCGCTATTCCGGAGTTAGTGAATACGAATGAGTACACCGTGAACTACATCGCCGATGTCGCCAAGCCGGAGGTGTTGCGGCCGGAAAACTCTCCAGCGAATTTCGCATGGCTCACGCGGGATATTGCTCCCAGCGGTGTGATGGGTGATCCCAACCCAGCCACAGCCGAGAAGGGCGCGCTTTGGATTGCAGAAGCAGCGAAGAAGATCGCGGCGGCATTGACGGCCATGGCGGCGTATGAGAACTGGCATAAGCCTTGATGGGGTTTCTGCGTGGGAGCAGAAAAACATTGCCACGAAAGGTCCGCGGAAAACTGCAGATCCCTCTCTTCGCTCGGGATGACAAAGGGGAGGGTCGTGGTGGCATAGAAAGCGGTTTTCGGACCGATGCGTTATTCATCACCTCGGATGAGCCGACGGACCGTGCTCCGGTCGAGATGCGTATGACGTCTCGGTCCCGCAGCCACTTTCTACGGAGCTGTTGCCCTCTCCTTTCTGTCATCCCGAGCGAAGCGAGGGATCTGCAGTTTTCGCGGACCTTTCGTGGGAGAGTTCTTCTATGAGTCAACCGCTATGAACACAATGATCGACTGCGGTTCCGGTGTTCGTCTTGAGCGGGCTGTGCGCTGCATTATGTCTGATGGGGTGGTGCTGGTCTCCGATCACTACTACCCTGCAGCGCCCGGGCCTCATCCGACTTTGTTGATGCGCCAACCTTATGGCAGGGATATTGCCTCGACTGTGGTCTACGCGCATCCCGTTTGGTTTGCCGCCCATGGCTACAATGTCGTCATCCAGGATGTGCGCGGCCGTGGCGATTCTGAAGGCGACTTCTATCCTTTTCGTAGCGAAGGCCGGGACGGCGCGGAGACTATCCGCTGGCTCCGCACACGCAGCGAATCGAACGGCCGCATAGGCATGTATGGGTTCTCGTACCAGGGTTCGACACAGTTGCTGGCGGCGGCTGAACAGCCCGAAGGCCTGGTGTGCATCGCGCCCGCGCAAACTGCCTGTGATCTTTACCACGGCTGGTTCTATCGTCAGGGCGCGTTAAGGCTCGCCTCGAGCCTGGGCTGGGGTCTGCAGATGTTGAAAGCGGATGCGCGCCGGCGCAAACTTCGCGCCGCGAGCGATGGCCTGGAGAAAGCGTGGGCCGACCTGCGCAACCAGGCGCTCGTCACTCCTTACGGACTCCATCCGCAACTGCAGTCTGAGGGACTTGCCTAGTTACGTGCGCGATTGGTTCGAGCACAATGTCCCTGGACCTTACTGGTCCGCTCTGGATGTGAGCGAATCGCTGACACGGATCAAGATCCCCGCGCTCCACCTATCGGGGTGGTTCGACACATATCTATCCGGCAGCGTAGCCGGGTTTCTCTCCATGGCAGCCCATGCGGAACACCAATACCTGGTGGCTGGTCCCTGGATCCATATTCCCTGGGGCGAACTTGTCGGCGAGCAGAACCTTGGTCCCGAGGCGTTGCTCGATACCGATACGTTACTGTTGCGATGGTTTAATCATTGGCTCAAAGACAGCGGGGAGTTTGCGTGCGAGCCACGGATCCGGCACTTCGCACTGGGCGCCAATCGATGGTGCGATGCCGATACGTTTCCGGAAAAGACCTACTCGCTTTACCTGCAGAGTGGAGGCCACGCCGAGTCGCGCAAAGGAGATGGCGTGCTCTCGACAGCAGTCCCTGGCGCTGACGAGCCGCGCGATATTTTTATTTACGATCCGGAAACGCCGGTGCTGGCCCCGGGCGGCGCACCTGCTCTCAGTGGCCCTTTCAACCAGGCACCATTGGAGTTGGGCAACAACCTTTTGGTCTACACCACGCCTCCGCTCACTGCACCGATGCACGTATTCGGATCCCCGCGCCTCATCCTCTATGCCGTCACTTCCGCAGGCTACGCCGACTTCACCGGCAAACTGGTAAGACTGCGTTCCAACGGCCAGGCTGATTTCGTATGCATCGGCATCGCCCGTTCCTCGTACCTCTTTCGCGACTCCGGCTATACCGCGGACAAGATTTACTGCTGGCAAATCGAGCTGGAACCAACATCCTGTGTCTTCGCTGCCGGCGATGCCATTCGTCTGGAAGTGGCCAGCAGCGCCTTTCCGCTGTATGACCGCAATCCGTCCACACCGGTCGAGCCCTGGCTCATGGATTCGTGGAACTGGCAGCGCTCGACGCAGATGGTGCTGCATGACACGGATCATCCTTCGCGACTGGAACTGCCATTGGCGGCAACCTCATGAGCGCTGACTTGCAAGTCCCTCAGGTCGCCCTCGCCGGCGTCACCAAGACGTACGGCAGCAACCCACCTGTGCTGAAAGATATCGACCTGACCATCGCCAAGGGAGAGTTTGTCAGTTTGATTGGTCCTTCGGGATGCGGCAAGTCCACCTTGCTCAAGCTGATCTCCGGCCTTACCAGCACGACGTCGGGCACGATCCTGGTCGACGGCATGACCCCGGTCAACGCGAGAGAAACCATCTCCTACATCTTTCAGGACGCAACCCTGTTGCCCTGGCGTACGGTCAGCCGCAATGTGGGCCTGGGTTTGGAGCTGGAACATGTCAGCCGCGAAGTCATTCAAGAGAAAGTCGAGTCCTTGCTTGAGTTGGTGGGTCTGACCCACGTGGCGCGGTCTTACCCCCGGCAGCTCTCCGGCGGCATGAAGATGCGCGTCTCCGTCGCCCGCGCGCTCGCCACCAGGCCCCGGCTGTTGCTGATGGACGAACCCTTCGGCGCACTCGACGAGATGACCCGCGATCGTCTCAACGAGGAGTTGCTTCGCCTGCGGGCGGAGCAGAATTGGACTGCCCTCTTCGTGACCCACTCGGTTTCTGAAGCGGTTTTTCTTTCCACCCGCGTGATTGTGCTGGCGCCATCGCCGGGCCGCGTGGCGCAAGAGATACCGATTGACCTTCCGTTTCCCCGGACCAGCGAAACGCGAGAGAGTCCGCAATTTGAATCGCTGGTGACCGAAGTCTCCAGGGCTCTGCGCGGAGTGCATGCCGCATGAAGAAATACGTTATCACCCTGCTCAACGCGGTGGCGGTCTTCGCCAGCCTCCTGCTGCTCTGGCAGGCGCTCGACTGGGTTCTGCATCTGCCGCCGTACATGCTGCCGCCGCCGCTGGCCGTGGGCCGGGCGGTGGTGGGTCGTTTCCCCTCGTTGATGACCTCGCTGGCCATTACGTCTGAGGAGGCCGCCGGCGGCCTCGCGGCCAGCATCGTGGTGGGGATACTGATCGCCTTGATCTTCGCCCAATCCCGCTGGATACGACGCATGCTCTATCCCTACACCATCCTGCTGCAGACGGTGCCGATTGTGGCCGTGGCTCCCCTTATCCTCATGTGGGTGGGCCCCGGCACTCTGTCCGTCACACTGGTGGCCTTCATCATTTGCCTGGCGCCGATCATTGCCAACACCACGCAGGGGTTGATCAGCGTGGAGCCGAACCTCATCCATCTTTTTCTCATGCACAATGCGTCGCGGTTACAGATCCTCACCCGGCTGCGTCTTCCCCATGCTGTGCCTTCGCTGTTTGTGGGCATTCGCATTGCGGCCGGCATTTCGGTGATCGGGGCCATCACCGGGGAGCTTTTTGCGGGGTCGAGCAGAGTCGGAGAGGGAGGCCTGGGCTACTCTATCCTCTACGCCAGCGCCCAGCTGCAAACGGATTACCTTTTCGCGCTGGTGTTGGCCGCAACTGTGCTGGGGTTTGCGTTCTTTTTCCTGGTGATGTTTCTGGAGTGGTATTTCCTGCACAACTGGCACGAATCCGCGCGCACCACGACGGATGAGTAGAAAGATATGCGCGGCGTTCGGCTTTAGCTGCCAAGGGATAATTTATGAGGAGACACGATGCTTCGTCTGCATTCTAAAACCGGCTGGTGGTTGGTGACTCACGTCGATCATGCGCAACTGGCTGGAGCCTTCGCCGCTCAATGGGGTAATGAGCAATTCCTTACGCCTCAGCCTCGCGAGCGGGTGTTTCGAGGCGTGAATAGCCACGACGATGGCTGGGCCGCCCGAGATCAACATCCGCAAATCACGGGTCAGGGGAAACCCAGTGCCTTTTCGGTTGAGTTGGTGGGCAAGTATTCCGCATTTGAAGAAATTGACCTGGCCGACTATCTGGCGGTGCGTGATCGCGCTGTCCGGTTGGTAGCCGATCAGGATCCCTACGCCGCGCTGCTGGTCTCCATGCACACCTACAATCTGCTGACGGCGCGCGCCGATCGCACTACGATCCAAGCGGAACAGCTCCCGCTGCTCGACGCGTTTCTTGCCCGGCAGTTGCAGTTCCAAGAGGAACTGCGCGCCCGGATGGCGGCGGACCAGAATCTTATGCCGGAAGACGTTGCGCCCGCCCGCATCGAGAATCATTTTCGCCTGCTGCAGGCCTGCGACAACCTCTCCCTGCTTAGCTGCGTCGACTACCCGCAACCGGGAGATCTGCTGCACGCGCTGCCCCTGTGTGAAGGCGGAGAAAGTCGAATCACGGTCGAACGGCTTGGCGAGCGCCACTTCCGTCTCACGCCTTACCCGTTTGCCGAGTCGCCGCTAGTGTTCCAGCTACCGGCGCGGCATGTAGAAGGCGAGCACTTCCATCATGCCGAGGAACTGCAGAAGAAGTTTCAGGCCGCGGCCCCGGAGTTGCTGCCGGTTACGATCACGCGCTGACCACAGGAGGAAAAGAGTGAAACGAATGAATAAGTTCTTGTTAGCCGCCCTGTTGCTCACGTCCTCGCTGGGACTGGCTCAGCAAAATGCCGCCCGGCAGTTGGTGGAACGTCAAGCGCGAGCCTGGGAGAAGCAGGACTTTACTTTGGCTGCGTCTGACTGGTTGCCTACCGCGGTATTGATGTCACCCGAGGGAAACACGCCCGCCCCCCAAATGCCGGCCTCCATGAAGGACTATTTCAAAGACTTCAGCGATCTGCACGTCACCATAAAAAATGTCTTTGCTTCGCCTGACGGCAAGAAGCTGGCCATCGAGTGGGACTGGGCGATCACCCGAAAAAAGGACGGCAAGCGCGGGGTCTCGCACGACGCAATCATCGTGGACTTGCTAGGCGGCAAGATCGCCTCCTGGCGCGAATACTATGACCCAGCCGCATCGGGCGAGGCGAATCCATAGCGAGTGGCTTCAGGCAGTCTGGCTTTTACAGCGAAGGCAATTTTCTTTGTGATCCGATAAGGCGCGGAAGGTCGCGTCTCTTTCCTGTTCTGCGGGTTTGCCATCTGTAGTATCCGGGGAATTTGCGGCACGCAGCCAGTCTCTCAGAGCTTGAGAGTAACGCTGATGGAGTGTAATGTACTCCAGACAGTTGCTCATTCCCGGATTTTAATCTCTTCAAGCCTTATTTTCCTACTAGGCTAAATCCACAGACTATTTGTCGCGTCATTTTACGCCAATACGTCACTGAAAATGTGACCCAATCGAGGCAACGATACGGCTGTCATGACCTTCTATTCGATATTGACGACAACCTTCCCCAGTGAGTTGCCTGACTCGACCGCGTGGTGCGCCTGCAGCGCGGATCGCAAGGTGAAATGCTCCGGGTTGAGAAGGGGCGCGAGTTTTCCGGCTTCGGCGAGAGCAGCAGCTTGTCTCAGAATGTTCCCGTGGTGGCGCCTGTTCGCACCTGACAACATGGGGAGCAAAGTGAAGACACCCGAATAGGTCGCGGCCCGAAAGGAGAGGGGCGCCAGCTTGTGTGTCCCCCACCCCAGACAACTGACTACGTGTCCCGTATAAATCTTTGCTGCCAGGAAGGAATCATCGAGCGTCGATCCGCCGACCGTGTCATACACGATGTCGAACCCCTCGCCAGCGGTATGTTCAGCCAGGTAGCTTTGGACTGTTTGCTCTTTATAATTGATCGCAGTCGCTCCGTAGCCCTCCACGATCTTCATCTTCTCTTTCGAGGCTGTGGCAAATACCTTTGCTCCCGCGGCGAGGGCAATCTGCACGGCGATGTGGCCCACTCCACCCGCTCCCGCGTGCACCAAAACGTTTTGCCCTAGACGTACGTGGGCCCGGTCCACCAGGCCCTCCCAGGCGGTGATTACGGAGAGGGGCATCGCCGCCGCTTCGCGCATGGAAAGGTTTTTGGGCTTAAGCGCCAGCAGGTCCGCGTCCACTGCGATGTGCGTCGCCAGGGAACCTTGCAGACCTCCGATGCCACCGCCCATCGCGTAGACTTCGTCGCCTTCCCGGAACCCAGTGACACGGCTACCGGCGGCTTCGACCACTCCGGCCAGATCCAGCCCAAGGATGGCGGGGAGTTGGACGCGTGCATGAGCCGCGTTGCCGGCTCGAATCTTGGTGTCCAGAGGGTTCACTCCGCTGGCCAGCACCCGAACCAGGACTTCGTGATCCCGGGGAACTGGGCGCGGCATGGCAGTCAGGACGAATGGACCGTTTGCACGCTCAAGCACAAGTGCCTGCATCTCTGTCGGATGGGTCATGGTAGTCATCCTTACGAGCTTAGGATGGCCGGAAGTGCAAAAAGACGCAACGCTGGGCCACTTATGTGGTTCTTATGAAAGAGAACCGCATGCAGCTGATGGAGCCGCGACTCCCGACAGGAAAGCCGAGGAACCTGCAGTTCACTGTCTGTAAAGCGTGGCGCTAATGTTCCCTCAAGATGAGCAAGATGCTCAAGATGCTCAAGGTGCTCAAGTAATTAATTGAGCATCTTGCCTCGCCCGCCGGATGGTACTCATCCTGCGGAGAGCAAACGTCCGTCACCAGCCGCCAGGTTCTCCGTCTTTGGAGCTACGAACCTCGATATTGTCCAAAGCCGCGGAAAAAAGTGTGCGCCATAAGCGCCTTATGCGCCGTAAGCCCCCTTTTGTACTTAAAAGGAAGGGGAGAACCGCTTTTCGCTTCATGCAGAATAGTCTCCCCACACGGCCCGGCCGCTTGCCGGACAGGTTGTGGTGTTAGTTGTCAAAGACCTGCTAAGAGGACGCCTGGGCGCCCTCCTGCTTACCCCAAACAGTGGCTCACCGTGCGGCCCTTCGGCGCGGTAGGCGGCTGGCGGATGGGATTTGCACGACGATATAGATCCTGATTGTGAGGATTTAGTGTCGCGGGGGTTCAAATATGTTTTGGGCATGGCAGTGCGAGAGAGAGGCGGCAACCCGGGTTCGGAAAAGAGTGGGCTAGCTAGAGTCCCGGCGTTCTCCGCAAGCGCAGCGCGATGGCAAAGCTATCGCTATGGCGTGCAGTCGAAGAGCCTGTCCTGAGCGACTGTGACTTTTCGATCTTTTGTCATTCCACATACTCAACCAGTCAGATTCCAAGCTCCCGTAAAGCCGTCATCCTGAGAGGTTGTGATTTTTTTTGTCTCGTGTGTGGTTCGCGGGTGGAAAACTTTCAAAAGCATCTACCAATCAACATGATCGGGGTTCCTTCGGCTGCGCTCAGGACAGGCTCTTCGACTGCGCGCCATAAACTCTTCTGCTTGCGATAGTTCGGCGAAGCGCTTCGCTCAGAGCCTGTGACTTTTTACTTACTTGTAGATTGCGGGCGGAAATCCTGAACAGTATCTGCTAATAAATATCGCCGAGGTCCTTCGGCTGTCTTGTTTGTGTCCCTGTGGTTACGTCACGAGTGTCCATGAGGTATGTATTGCGGGGATCCCAGGTCTCAAAGGCGAGACCTGGGGCACCCGTGCGCCCGGCAGGGCGCACTCACTAGGAGGTGAAAGACCTCTACACACCCGGCAAGGGGAAGTGTTAGCTGAGCGGCAAGGGTGTCCATCGCGAGGTGGGATCCGAAGGAAGCCGCAGGCAAAGCGCTGCTCTGACGAACAGCCAGCGGATAGGAGGCGACGCAGTTGGGTAAGCAGGCGGGTCCCTGTAAAGCCCAGTACTTGCACGGAAGGCTGCGGCGTAAATCCGACAGAGATAAGCGTGAAAGCGAGTGCGCAATACCCGGGGAGATCTGGCGGTTTGCCTTGTGCTACCTGCATCGCGAGGTGTGGGGATGAGGCGCCAGAAGTCAGCAAAGGGCATAGTAGCGTGGATAGCCTGGGAAACCAGGAAGGAGCGAAGGCCTGAACACGAAACACGGAAGTAGGACGGTAGAACTCGATGCATGTCGATGAAGCAGAAGCGTACGAGAGTACGGCCAGAGGAGCAGGAGACGGACGGAATCCGTTGCAGGGCTCGGCTGGTGCAGAGGCACGCACGGCGGCTAGCGGGCAGTCGAAACCGGAGACCAAGCAACTGATGGAACGAGTATTGGAACGGGAGAACATGCAGGCGGCTTATAGGCGAGTGATGAGCAACCAAGGAGCACCGGGCGTCGATGGACGTCCGGTATCGGGGTTGAAATCCTGGCTTATCGAGCGTTGGCCTGTGGTGAAGGAAGACCTGCTGAGCGGGAAGTATCAGCCGCAAGGATTACGCAAGGTGGAGATCGCAAAGCCGCAAGGTGGAGTGCGCACCCTGGGTATCCCGACGGTGATAGATCGCCTGATACAGCAGGCGCTTCATCAAGTGCTGTCTCCCATCTTTGATCCCGGATTTTCTGAATCCAGCTACGGCTTTCGCCCTGGACGCAGCGCACAGCAGGCGGTGAAGGCCGCCCGCGGGTACGTGGCGAAAGGCAAGCGGTGGGTGGTAGATCTGGATTTAGAGAAGTTCTTCGATCGAGTCAATCACGACATACTGATGTCGCGGTTGGCGCGTAAGGTTGGAGACGAACGGGTGCTTAAGCTGATCCGTCGTTACCTGCAAGCGGGCCTGATGGAGGGCGGGATCGAGACGGTGAGAGGGCAAGGCACGCCGCAAGGCGGACCGTTGTCCCCGCTGCTGTCGAATATTCTGCTGGACGATCTGGACCGCGAACTGGAACGGCGCCAGCTGAGCTTCTGCCGCTATGCCGACGACTGCAACATTTATGTCGGAAGCAGAGTGAGTGGAGAGCGAACGATGAGAGCCATGACTGCGTTTTTAGAACGTCGCCTGAAGCTGCAGGTGAACGCGGATAAGAGCGCGGTGGCGCGACCTTGGGCGAGGAAGTTTTTGGGCTACAGCCTCACGTGGCACAAACAGCCGAAGCTCAGGATCGCGCCTCAGAGCCGTCAACGGTTTATGGACAAGATCCGTAAGCTGATGCGAGTCTGCCGTGGAAAGAGCCTGCAACAGACCATTGAGGCCCTCAACCCGGTACTAAGGGGTTGGGTGCAGTACTTCCGGTTGGTCGAAGTGAAGACCATCCTGGAGCAACTCGATGGCTGGGTCCGGCACCGACTGCGGAGTCTTGTGTGGCGGCAATGGAAGAGTGCCCGTAAACGGGCACACAGCCTGATGAAGCTTGGCATCGCCGAAGACATCGCCTGGCTCAGTGCAACCGACCGCCGAGGACCATGGTGGCACGGTGCGGCCCGGCACATGCACCAGGCGTATCCCAACAAAACCTTCGACCAAATGGGCCTCGTTTCCTTGCTCGCCCTGAGAAAACGTCTTACTGCTGTTTCGTGAACCGCCGGATGCCGAACGGCACGTCCGGTGGTGTGGGAGGACGGCGGGAGCAATCCCGCCTCCTACCCGATTTCGCGTTATTCCTTTGATTCTGATTGATGTGGAGGGTGGGAACTTCAGACTTTGTTAAATCCAAGGGCGCTCCGGCCGGAGGTGGTTGAGAGCCGAAAAGATCGACAAAGTCACGACCTCTCAGGATGACGGATTAGTGAGGGCTTGGTTCCCGGGGGTGGTTGGACCGAGGCGTTTTTTAGTACAAGCTCAGGGCAGGCCCCCACCAGGCGGCTTGATGCTTAGCCCAGTGGGCCTGGCACCCTCAGGACGGTTTTGGTTCCGGGGAGATATGCGTCTCCGACCTCTCCACCACGGGCGGCGAAGGTTCGCGCGTTGGTCGACACGAAAAAGAATCCGGTGTTTGCGTTTGCAGGAACTCCTTTGCTGAAGGTGAAGCTGTAGGTGTTGGAGGCCGGTCCGTAGAGGAAGTCGTCGGGTGCGGTTGTGGCCGTGCCCTCCGAGCGAACGTCGGCCAGCGTCACCTTGATGTTGGCCGGGGGCGGAGACCATAGGAACGCCACGCGGGTCGGCCCGCTGAGCGGGGCGGCTCCGGTGAAGATACGGTAGTAAAAATCGAGCAGGCCGGTCTTGGCGGACCGCACGACGCGAAGCTGCATCCGCACGGCAACCGTCCCGAGCAAGCGAATTTCCTGCATGGCGTCGTGGAGCACCAGGCTCGATAGCGGCTTGCGCCTGCGGCCGCCGGCCTTCCAGGCCAGGGCCTCTTCCGGGGAAGGGGACGGCCTGTCTGGAAACTTAGTCTCATATGCGTCAATTGCTGCCTGAATCGCAAATACTTCAGTGAACGTGAGAGGCATCGCCACCACCTCTTTCTCTCGGATCTGTGAGCAGTCAAAGGGAACCTGGGCGCAGGCAAGCCCGGGCGCATCGAGAGCGAGCTAAATCTGGGTGACCAGGCAGGAACTTCTTCAACACATGGCATATCGCCAAAAGCAGGAGGGACCTACGGAGAGTGGGTGCCTGCGAAATGAAAACTGGACAGCAATCTTCGCGTTCCAACTCTGGCGAGCCGCTGCTGTCTTTGAGAATACTGATTCTGCGGAAACTTACTACTACCCATGAGTACCGTTCCGTACTACCGAACGGAGATAACCTTAGTACCTATCCAATTTCATGGGGCTGTCAACAAGAAGCCGGATGGCAGACCACGCCATCCGGCTTCTTGTGTTGTTTTGCAGTCTTACTAGAACGTGAGTTGCAGCGACATCTGTATCTGCCGCGGAGCGCCAATGGTATGGGTCACAAATCCAAGGCCGGCCGGGCAGTTATAGAAGCTTTCGTTGGTCTGGTTGCCGGTAGAGTCGCATCCGGTAGCTAAGGCGTTCTGGCCTGCGGACGGGAATTGGTTGAAGTTTTGATTCTGAAAGACCTCGTTACCCGGGATGTCGAAACTTGTGGTGTTGGTCAGGTTGTAGACATCAAAGGTGTATTTGAGGTTGTAGCGTTCGGTAATACTGGTCATTTTCACCAGCGAGATGTCCGCGCGTTTTTGGCCGGCCTGGCGGAAGATATTGCGCTGCCCATTGGTAAAGCTCGTCTCGACGGTGTCTCCGGCGGGTATCGCCGATGCCAGAGGGCTGGAGGACGTGACCAGCGGAACGGTGAAGCAGGTGGGATCGAGTGCAGGCGCATGATTGATCCCAAAAGCTCCGGAGTGCCCCGTTTCCGCCTTCTTGGGCGAGCAAGCAGCATAGTTCAGGGGCACGATGGGGTTGGTGATGCCGTCGGAGGTGCTGTAGTAAAGACTGCCGACCGCGCCGCTAAAGTCAACCACGCTGAATGGCTGACCACTCTGCAGAACGGTGAGGCCGACCAGAGACCACCCATCGGTGAGTCGGCCCGTCCAGGTGGACTTGCCGTAGAAATCCGGCAGCTTGTAGACGTAGTTGAAGTTGAAGACATGGGTGCGGTCGAAGTCGGAAGATGCGTAACCGTCCCGGAGATTCAGCGGGTTATTGCCGTTGTAGAACAGTCCCAGCGCGCTCTGCTCGTCGAGGGCATGTGAGTAGGTGTACGACGCACCTACCTGGATGCCATGGCTCATGCGCTTCTCCACATGGACCTGCAGGGCGTTGTAGGCCGAAACGCCAGCCGCCTTATAGCTGATGGATTCTGCCGCGTACCCGATATATGGGACGCGCAGATCCAGATTTCCGCCTTCAAAGTTGTAGAGTGCTGTCGTTCCGTCTCCCAGGGTGATGAAGCTGCCGTCGGGGTTCGTGGGCGTGTAGCCGTAGGAATAGTTCTGTCCGTGGATCGGAGCCGAAGGCGAAGCGATGTTGGGCTGGTTGAACGGAACCGGGATCACCTGATGGCGTCCCAGGTTGCCAACGTAGCCAAAGTCGAATGCCAGATCGTTGCGCGGCTGCCATTGCACGTCGAGTGTGTAATTGATCGAGTACGGCAGTTTATTTTTACGGTCGTAAACACCAAGAGAAATCGGTTGCACTCCGTTGGTGATCGAGGTCGCGTTCGGCAGGTAGGCCGCAAAATCAGAAGCCTTGGGGTTGGTCGGCGCGGCGTTTTGCACGTTGGTGTATGGAAACTCCAACGAACCGGAAGTGCCGCCGCCACAGGTAGGGATATAGCCGTCTTGATAGGTCGCGGCCGGGCAACTCTGGGCAGTGACGAAGGGAACCTGTTGCACTACGCCGAACGGTCCGCCCGTCGTCAGGCCGATGGCAAACCCTGGCGAGAAGTAGCTAAAGAGTTCGCCGCGGTCGTAGTACAGACCCATGCCGCTGCGGATGACAACTTTGTTGTTGAACTTTGTCGGCGACCACGCGGCCCCGATGCGCGGCGCAAAGCCCCACTGCCGCCCGGTCAGGGTCGTGTTGCTCACACCGGAAGTTCCATTCTTGTTGTTGCCGGCGATGATAAAGCCGCTCTGATCGGGTCCAAGGGATCCCGCGGTTTCTCCCGACGGCAAAGAACCGGTGGGCGACACATACGAGTAGAGCGAAGGATCGAAGTTGAAGAGGTTCCCGTTCTTTTCCGTCATCGCAGCGTCCCAGTCGTAACGCAGACCTGCAGTGATCGTGAGGTTGGGCTTGATCTGAAACTTATCCTGCAGGAACAGACCGAGCTGGTTGGCCCGGTAGTAGCGGTTCGCGTTGCCTTGCAGAAAGGTGGTCACGTTGTAGCTGTCATAGGGCGTCACCAATCCGTTCAGGAATTGGCCAAGGTCGTTGCTGGCGACGGTGCCCGTCCCCGGGCGCCGGTCGCGGATGTTCAATTGGGTGAAGCTATAGCTACCGCCAAATCCGATACTGTGTTTCCCTTTTACCCAGATCGCATTCCCGGAGGGTTGCAGGCGATTCTGGAAGACGCCGGTCAACGAGCCCTGAGAACCCGCGCTCGCGCCGATATTCAGGCTGTCGCCGATACCCGGTACCTTGCTGTTACCCAGGGTGTGGATGATCGTCAATCCGGGGAAGTAATTGGAACCGAAGGTGTCGATCGATGCCGAAGGGTAGCTCCCACCTGGAATGTTGCCAGGCCCGAAGGGTTGATCGTTGGTGTTGTAGAGTTTCTCTCGCAGAAAACCCAGAGTCTCTTGCGTGCTCAGGTTCGATCCGATCAGGTAGGTGTTGTTGACGGAGAACACCTGTGACCCCGCATCGAGTTTCTGGGTGAAGCCTGGCACGTTGGAATAGGCGTAAGGAGCGGCCGTTGGGTCGTGCTGATAGTAGTACTTCAATGCCACGGTGTCTTTGCTGGTCGCGTTGTAATCGAGGTTGGCCACCGCCTGGTCGCCGATGAAGGTTGCTGTTCCGGGCACGAAGGCATTGAAGACTTGACCCGGCTGCAACACCCTGCCCGGAATGGCATTCGGGATAAGGTACTTGCCCGGCTCGCCTTTGAGTGATGGCGAATTGAATAACGCAAGCGCAACTGGATCGATTGCCGCGGGCGTATTAAAGCCGTTTGCGGTGGCGAGGGCGGTCAGGGCCTGCGGACTTCGGTCATCCGTCAAGCCCACCGGTACATCGAGAAACGAGTCGCCAATTTCCGCATCGCTCACGTGCAGGTGCTGATAAGCCAAAAATCCGAACAGCTTGTCCTTGATGATCGGACCACCGATGACTCCGCCCAACACATAGCGGTGCAATTCTGGGTTCTTGTCGTTCTGCGGGCACCGCCTGGTCCTGGTTAAAGAAGAACGGGGCGGCATTGAGCCAGTTGGTGGCGCGATGCAGATAGAGCGATCCGTGGTAGTTGTTGGTGCCGGAGGTGGTGCTCAAATCGATGTGCGCGCCGCTGGTTGCGCCCTGCTGTGCGTCGTACATCGACGCGTTTACGCGCACTTCCTGGATGGTTTCAGGAGCGGGGGAAGGCAGTGAATTCCCGATAGAGAGATAGACCGAGGCACTGGACTGAATGACGCCGCCGCCGCCGGTGTTGCCTACGCCGGTGCTGGGGCCTACGCGGGATGAGGCTACCTGGCTGGTGCTCTTGCCGTTGAACAGGTTGCTGCCGTCGACGCCATTGAGCAGGAAGCTGTTGCTGGTGTCGCGCTCGCCGTTGGCCCAGATGGGAGCGTTGCCCAAGCCTGAGTTGACGCCTGTGCCGCCGGGAAGTTCGGCATTCACGCCGGGCGAGAGGATGGCCACACCGGTAAAGCTGCCGGTGGGCAGCGGGATCGCTTCGATCTGCGCTCTATCGAGCACGTAACCGTTGGTCGTGTCGACCGCATTGAGCAGCGGATTCACATCGACTTCGACGGAGTCTGCCACCGTGCCCACCTTCAACTGCGCCTGGAGAGAGATGGTGCGGTTGGCCTGCACCAGGATGCCGGGATAACGCTCGGAGGAGAAACCATCCTTGGTAATGGTGACGGTGAATTTGCCCAGGGGAAGATCGTTGAGGTTATAGACGCCTTGTGCATTACTGCGCGTGGTGCGCTCCAGTTTGGTTTCTTCCGATGTGGCTTTGACCTCGGCGTCGGGAACAGCGCTCCCGGAAGGGTCAACCACGGTCCCGGTGATGCCACCGAGGGTTTGTTGTGCCTGCATGGCCTGTGTCTGTAACAGGACGACTGAAAACAGCACGGCTAACGACGAAAGAAGTCTTCTGGAAAACAGATACATCTTGGATATGCCTCGCGTGAGAGAGAAGCTGTGACCGAACTCTATTTTTTGATAAGCGACTACAGGGTCGGTGCAACTAGAAGGTCACGACGAGGTGACGGCCCAAACAGCAACCGGGAGGAGCACATGCGGTGTGATGTGAGGATAGAACAAATTGCTTATGGAGCCAAGCAAATTTGCGCTTAGAATCCGGCACGTCATCTGCACCATCAGTGATGCAGCATTTCGGGACACGTACTAAGGAAGAAGAGACACGTGGGCGAAAACAATGCGCCATCCTTCGGCGAGGCGAGCCCACGTCTGGCTCTGCCGGCCACGAGTAAGCTTGCCCTCGACGTTGCGTTCAAAGGCCACGGTGATACTGGCGAAGTCTTTACCGAAGGCGACGATCTCAAGCCGCGTGATGGTACGCGCCAGGTTAGCCGGGGAACGTCCTTTGCGAAAGGCCTCAATCTCGCTGATGCCATACAGAGTCTCGGTCGGGCCAAAGCGCGCGACGTAGGGTGATGCCCAGAACATGCTCATGAGGGTTTCTACATCGTTCGAGACTAGCGCTTCTTCGTAGCGCGGATACAGTTCGTGCAACTCAGCGAGGGTGGCGGGGTCGTTGATAAGCATGGCGGTCAGAACATCTTCCTGGTGGGCAGCACGCATTTGGGCATAGCCGCGCTCACCGTGATCATGGGTTCGTTGACCACCTGGTTGATGCGGAGCTTCATGGCAACGCTGCATAACACGTACGCGTGGATGGGAGTGAAGGACCACCGCGCGACCAGCAGATCGATCATGCGCTCCGTAGCCCGGCGGGCAGCCTGCATTGCGTCGGGATCAGACTCGACCACGATCCAGGCGTCCGCGGGCGCATCTGGGGAACGAGACTCAGCTGATTCGACCAGGGGGCCGGAGAGCGGTTGATGGCGGTGCACATGAAAACGCAGAGATACTTCCGCTGGGCACTCGATGCCATTAATGCAGATTTCGCCGTCACCCTGGGCGGCGTGTGCATCGCCGGCAGAGAACAATGCACCGGTGTTCAGTACGGGCAGGTAGAGGGTGGCTCCGGTGCAAAGCTCGCGCACGTCCATGTTGCCGCCGAAGGGCCCCGGGGGGCGGGTGCGGAATTCGCCGTCTTCCGCCGGGGCAACACCCATGACTCCGCAGAAGGGGCGCAGCGGCACGATCGCCGATCCAAGGGAGCGGGTGATCTCGCGGTCGAGGGTCCAGTGAAAGAGGTAGGGCTCGCGGAATTGATCCTTCAGGAAGCCGAGGCCGGGGATAATGCTGGTCCAACCCCAACCTCGATGTTCGACCTGCAGTACTTGAATCTCGAGTACGTCGCCGGGTTCGGCTCCATCTATGCGGATAGGGCCGGTAAGGGCGTGAATCTTGTTTCGGTCGATGGCCAGAAAATCTTCGACGCTTGATTCCGGTTTCACCTGGCCGCCGCTCGCATCGCGGCAGCTCATGTGCACCGTATCCCCGGAGGAGATGGTCAGACGTGGTTCGAGGGCGCGGTTCCAGCGGGAATGAGTGGGTTCAGCAGTTAACCGATGTTCGGCCATTGGGTTTGTTATATCGCTACGATCATTTGTATCTCAACCAAGGCATTCCGGGGCAGGGCGCTCACGCCAACGGCTGCGCGTACATGGCGGCCCTGCTCCTGGAATACGGCGATCAACAGGTCGGATGCGCCGTTGATGATCGCGGGGGAATCGGCAAAGCCGGCGACGGCGTTTACGTAGCCGTTTACGCTGACGACTTCGCGGATCTTATCCAGGGAGCCGAGTTCGCGTTTGAGGACCGCGAGTTGGGTTAAGGCACAGGCGCGCGCTGCAGCGTAGCCCTCAGGGATGGTGCGGTCCGCGCCGGCGGTTCCAGTGAGGATTCCATTGGCGCCGGTGGAGATGACTCCGGAGAGATAGACGAGATTTCCGATGGTCTTCGCGGACACGTAGTTGCCTCCCGGGGCGGGCGGGTCCGGCAAGGTAAGGCCAAGTTCAAGCAGGCGTTTCTCAGCACTCATGTGTTCGTAATCTACATCACTTGTGGGTGTGGTGGTCGCCCAGGTTGACGGACGATAAAGTTGTCCATAGATGGCAGTGGTGCCCCACATCTCGCGAAAAACGAGCGAGATGTGGGGCACCCGGCCTTCTTTTGCCGGTACAGAGTTCCGGTCAATTTACTGGCAGATTTTTCTTGCCGGTTTGGAACTGCAGGTTAGTATGAGCCAATGACCCGAGTGGTTGCGGCTCTTATTCTTGCGGTTGCGTGGTTGTTGCCGGCGCAAACGCGCAGTCCACTGTTGCACGCGTCACGGCAGGCGCCCACCGACCTGCAGGTGGGTGTGTCCCAATTTGTCCCTTATCAGGATTTACTCGGCTTGCCCCAGGTGAGCTTCACCACTTCGGACGACTCTAATTTTGTTCCTCCCGCGCACGTGAGTGGCGTTCCTCTTGAAGAGCTGAAAGGCGCGCTGGCTCCGGATGCGGATATGGTGGTGGCGATTTGCGCAGATGGATACCGTACCAACTATCCACCCGCTTATCTCTCCACACACCGTCCCGTGCTGGTGTTGACAGTGAATGGCAGGGCGCAACAGGGCTGGCCGAAGATCCATGAAGGCAGCGGGGAACTGGGACCTTACGTGATTGCGAACCCCAGCTTTACTCCGTCGTTCAAAGTGCTCTCCCACAGTGATGAAGCGCAGATTCCTTTTCAGGTCGTCCGGTTAGACTTTCGCAGCGAGCGCGAAGTGTTCGGCGCTATTGCCCCGCATGGTTCTTACGCTCCAGATTCGCCGGTGATGCAGGGATACAGAATCGCGCAACAGAATTGCTACCGTTGTCACAACATGGGGGCGGAAGGCGGTCAAATGGCTTCGATTCCCTGGCCGGTGATCGGCGCCTTCGCCAAAGGTAACGCCGATTTCTTTGCCAAATACGTGCGCAATCCGCAGGCTGTGAATCCAGCCAGCAGGATGGCCGCCAGCCCACGAGTACGACGACGCAACCATTGCTGCTCTTCGGGCCTACTTTTCTACTTTTGCTGCTGGAGGACCGTAAATGACGATTCGTGTCTCGAAGGCGCTGCTGCTGTTCGCGCTTGGTTTCTACTACGCGCTGGTGGTGTTTAACAACACCAACGACTACAACTCCAACCTGACCTTCGTGCGCCACGTTTTGCTGATGGATACGACGTTCCCCGGAAACCATGGCATGTGGCGCGCCATCCATGCGCCGGCAGTTCATTTTCTGTTCTTCGCCAGCATCGTTTGCTGGGAGATTGTGACGGGGATTCTCTTGTGGTGGGCGGGCTTTCGCCTGATACGCAACTTGCGTGCAAGTGCCGCCGATCTTTAACACGGCGAAGAAGCTGGGGGTCGTCGGCGCTGACGATGAGCCTGCTGATGTGGCTTACGGCCTTTCTCAGCGTGGGCAACGAGTGGTTCCTGATGTGGCAGTCGAAGGAATGGAGCGGCGAGGCCGGCGCCGATCACATGTTCGCCATCGCGGGCATTATCCTGCTTTATCTCGTCATGCCTGACGTTGAAGGCCAGGCTTAGGTTGCGGCTCTATACCTGTGACAACCTGGCCAAGGTGGACGGCCAGCACGCTGGCCCCGGTTTCGATTTCCTGCGGCGCCGAATACTCGTCCGGCCGATGACTGACTCCACCGCGGCAAGGGATGAACACCATCCCGACCGGGGCAATGCGGGCCATGAACAAAGAGTCGTGATAGGCGCGGCTGACCATTTTCTTGTAGGGCAGTCCATTTTCTTCAGCCGCCTCCACCAACGCGTTGATGATGCGGGGCGAGCAGGTGGCCGGGGCGTCAGCATTGATGGGGGTCACTCGTATCTGCAGCTTTCGCTGGGCCGCCACTTCGCGTGCAGGCCTGCTCGATCTCGCGGAGCACGCGGTTCCTGCGTTGCTCATCGGTGTCGCGAATGATCCACATCCATCTCCACCCGGCTGGGAATACTGTTCACCGCTCCGGGATAAATCTGGCACTTGCCTACGGTGCCGCAGGTGTCCATCGAGCCGGTGGCGAGCGCGCGTTCTTCCACCGCCAGCACGATCTCCGCGGCGCCGCAAAAAGCATCTTTGCGGTCGGGCATCAGCACGCCGCCGGCATGGCCTCCCTCGCCCTCTATCAGGATGCGCAATGCAGCGGGCGCGGCAATGCTGGTGACAATGCCCAGCGGCAGACCTTCCTTCTCCAGCAACGGACCCTGCTCGATATGCAATTCGACAAAGGCGGCATAGTAGCCCTCCTGCAGGCGCACCTGGTCGAGCGAACCCTGGAAGCCGGCTGCGCTGCGCAGTTGCGCCAGGGTGTTGCCCTCTGAATCTTTCAGGCGCGTGTCCGCGTCGCTGTCCAGACCGCCGCTCAGCATACGGCTGCCCAGGCAGCCCAGGCCGAAACGCGTCGGCTCCTCCGCGGTAAAGAGCAGGAGCTCGATCGATCGCTGCGGCTGAAAGCCACTCTGCTGCAAGGCGCGGATGGCCTCCAGGCCGCCCAGCACGCCGACCGTGCCATCAAATTTGCCGGAGTGAGGAATGGCGTCGATATGCGAGCCGGTGCCGATGGCCGCGAGCTGGGGCTGCGCGCCTGCCCAGCGGGCAAACATATTGCCTACGGCGTCTTCGCGCACGGCCAGCCCGGCTTCGCGGCATTGTGATTTGAGCCAACACGTGCCTGCTGATCCGCCTCTGCGAAGACCAGGCGAGAAATGCCGGGCGGCGTGCCATCAGAAAACGAGGCCAGCGTCTCCAGGTCGGAGATGAGCCGGTCACGATTGATTTGCATAGCATTACCTTCCGGAAAGCGGGTGACGGTTCCAGTCTTTGTAGATCAGGTATTTGGCCGCGGTTTTGCCCAGGGCGCCGAACCACTGCGGGCAGTAGGGCGCCATCCAGATGAAATCTCCAGCCTGTACCGGGTACCAGGAGTTTCCCAGCCGGTAGATGCCGCCGCCTTCGAGCATCAGCAGGCCGTGCTCCATCACGTGAATCTCGACCAGGGCCAGCGCGGCGCCCGGCTGATAACTCATGGTGTTCACGGCGTAGTCCAGGCCGGGCAGGGTGGGCAGCAATTGCTTCACCTGAAGCGCGCTGTCGCCGCCCAGGGGCTGCGACTCGACATCGTCTTCGTGGCCAAAAATGCGGCGGCGGGGGCATCGTCCGGCAGCGTGATTGCCGGCTTCTCAATCACGGCAACGCGGCTCTTGGCCGGCGACTTCACCGTGTGCTGCTGGTTGGCGGGCACGTGGGCAAATTCGCCCGGGCCCAGCTGACGTGTCTGGCCGCCGAGTGCTACGGAAATGGTGCCTTCCAGCACATAGAGAAAACGCTGCCCATGCGCCGGCCCCAGCGAGCCTCCGGGTTCGAATTCCGCGGTGTATTGCGTGAAAGCGGCTCCGATCGCCGGCGCCGCATGCACAATAACGGTTACAGAATCGAAGCCGGGCAGCGGCATGCCCACAAAGGTATCCGGCGTCTGCAGCAAGTGGGTGGGTTGGCGATCGCTGCGGGTGTGTCCGAGATTATACATTCTGTTCTGGTGTTCTTTCGTCATGAGACGCAAAAAGGCAGTCCGGCGGCCAGCGCATTCTCCACATCCTGGGGACGAACCGTCTCCTCAGGGTGATGGCTTACGCCTCCGGGGCTGCGCAGAAAAATCATCGTGCTGGGAACGTGCCCAGCCAGAATCATGGCGTCGTGACCGGCGCCGCTGACCATGGAGAGCGGTTCGATCCCGATGTCGCGAATCGCATCCGCTGCCAGCGCACACATACCGGCATCCATGGCGACTGCGGGCTGGTCCATCAGCATTCTACTGGCAACGGTAAGGCCCCGCCGCTTGGCGATCGACGCCGCCTGGGCAAGCAGGCTATCGACAGCCGGTGACGAACGGCGTCGTCTGCATGGCGCACATCGAGGCTGGCGCGCAACTGCCCGGCGACGACATTTCCCGCGCCGGGGTGGGTGCGCAGATCGCCGACGGTGGCCACCAGGCCGGGGTCTCGAGGGCCAGACCGCTCCACTGCGACTACCCACTCCGCCGCGCCCGCCACCGCATCGTTGCGCAGCCGCATCGGCGTCGTGCCCGCGTGGCTCGCCCGGCCGATAAAGGTGATTTCCGCGCGGGTCTGGCCGGCGATTGCGTGCACCACGCCGAGTGACAGGTCTTCGCTTTCGAGCAGGATGCCCTGCTCGATGTGGAACTCGAGAAACGCGGCCACTTCGTCGCCTACCCGGCAGTCCTGTATCTTTAGCGGATCCAATCCGAAGGATGTCAACGCCTGGGCTATCGAAATTCCGTCTCCATCCTTGGTGGCCAGCAAATCGGAGTCGACGCGCCCAACCAGGGCGCGGCTGCCGATGAAAGGAAGGTGGAAACGCACGCCTTCTTCCTCAGAAAATCCGACCAGTTCGATGGCGAACCAAACGATTCTAATGTAGGGTAGATTAGAGCGTGAAGCGCTCATAATCCACCAAATATTAAGGTTGGGGATAAGGGTAATCTTCATGGTGACCTCATCGGTCTCCCTGCGACGATACATAATGAACCCCGTCAGGTCCGGAAGGAAGCAGCGGCAGTTATGGATTCGGGTGCCGGGGATAGGCTGGTGTAGGTTGCCACCTTTTTCTCGCTGGCACCCAAATCCATAATTGCAACCGCCAATCGCAAGTAATTAAAAATCTTCCGGCTAACCCCCTTTATAAGGGGGTTAGCATAGATTATAATTACAAATATGAAAACCTTATCGGCCAACAAATAATATTGATCGCTTGATTGCTCATGGAGAGGTTTCTTTTACTACCAAAAAAATGCATCGTGATTTAGGAATCACAACAAAAGCGGTTGAGAGAGTAATTTATCGTTTAAAGCAAAAAAAAGAAATTGTGGCTGTAACAAAGGGTTATTATCTTATTTTAACTCCTGAATTTCGTAGATTGGGTTGTTTGCCACCTGATTATTTTATTGATGATCTAATGCAGCATTTGCAACAAAAATATTATGTTGGATTGTTAAGTGCAGCACTTTATTTTGGTGCAGCACATCAACAACCGCAAATATTCCAAGTAGTGACTGATCGATATCGACATGCTATTCATTGTGGCCATGTAAAAATTCTGTTTGTCACAAAAAAAACTCTATCAAATATAGAAGTGACACAGCTAAAAACTAAAACTGGGTTAATGAATATTTCAACTCCTGAAGTAACCATGATGGATTTATGTATGTTTATGCGCCGTAGTGGCGGACTTAGCTACGTGGTTACCGTACTTGATGAGTTAGTGGAATCTGTGGATTCAAAAGCATTAAAAAAAATGTTAGAAAAAAATAATGAACTTACTTGGATACAGAGACTAGGATACTTGTTGGATCATTTAGGCTACAACAAATTATCAGCAATTGTTTATCAATATATAAAAAATCAAAAAACAAACATTGTCCCCTTAGTGCCCTATTATTCAAAAACAGGAGCAAGTCGAGATGCAAAATGGAGAGTGGCTATTAATGCAATTGTAGAGAGTGACATACATGATACCAATTAACATGATTAATCAATGGCGGCAGCAGGCTCCTTGGATTTATCAATCACAGATAGAGCAAGATCTCATCTTAAGTAGAGCATTAATTGCGCTTTATCAAGATGAACGTATCCAACATGCATTAGCGTTTCGTGGCGGAACGGCACTTAATAAACTTTTTGTTAACCCGGCAGCAAGGTACAGCGAAGATCTTGATTTTGTTCAAATTAATAATGAACCTATAGGTCATATTTTAACAGCAATTAGGAATGTATTGGATCCATGGTTGGGTGTAGCGCGATGGAAACAAGGCGATCGTTCAGTTAAATTAATTTATCGATTTCAGTCAGAGGATAATCCATCTATTCCTTTACGACTGAAAATCGAAATAAATACAGTCGAATTTTTTACCCTTTTTGGTTACAAAAATTATGAGTATAGTGTCGATAGCAAATGGTTTACAGGTAAAGCAAATATTAAAACCTATGAGTTAGAAGAATTAATGGGAACAAAACTACGAGCTCTCTATCAACGACTAAAGGGACGTGATTTATTTGATTTGTGGTTAGGTATAACAAAATTAAGTATGGATTGTAAGAAGGTTGTTCATGTATTTAATGAATATAATAAAATAAATAAAACAACTATTAGCAGAGCTGAATTTGAAAAAAATCTTATTCCAAAAATGAAAGTACATGAATTTATTGATGATGTAAAAGTCTTATTATCTGATGAAATTTATTGGAACCCGCAACATGCTTATTCATTTGTTATGGAGCATTTGGTTTCACAATTGCCTGGAAAACCATGGAAAGAATTGAGTGTTATACCTAAACAGAAAAATAGCAAGGCAAACTTATCAGAACCTATAATTTCCAGCACTTAACTATGGGTAACTTTAGGCGTAGTGACTACTATTTTTTGATCACCCACTTCTGAAACAACAATCGGCTGCATTGAAAACAATTGGGAATAAGCGCTTGCTCTTTTGATAAATTCAGCATTGGAGCTTTCATCATATGCCTCCTCATATAGAGTGGCTTCGATTGTCTCTGCTTGATGCGTACTTACTGTCAAATTTAAGTTTTTTTCATGCCCCAACCAAACATGTGCTTTTTTTACTGCAATTTCTTCAAAAATTTTCGAATCCTTTTTATCAGAAATTTGTATCTTTGGTTGGTTTTCAAAATCAAGCTGTTTGAATGCATCGATGTTATCTAGTTGTGTACATTAGGATAACTCTCTCTTGTTTTACGCCCAAGTAATGTAAACGAAGATTCACTCGTAACGAGATCATGAGTCTTAATTAATAAAGGAAGTTTTTGACCTTGCTTTGCTAGTTCATCAATGGTTGGTAAACCCTGCCCACTCACCATTAAATAAAGATAATAATCCCCTAATTCAGTAGGCTGCTTTTTTTCCTTTACTAACTGAATATATTTATTACGAAGACTATTCATTCTCGTAAATATATTTTGTTGATTACCGTTTTGTTTGGATATTGCTTCCTTTTCAGATTGAATCATTATATTTAACTTTTCCATCTTTCGCTGTACAGCAGGATCATGTTCTGCTAAAAATTTTTCTTTCCATATTAAAATCCGAAATAACGAATTCAAGCCTCGTAACACCATTTTAAGGAGCATCAAGGGCGTTGCAATAATTTGTAATCACGCCTCTTATCACTAACAGAATGCTCTCAATAAACCAACTCACTGTCTCTACAAAAAAATGACCAACCCTTTTTCCATATTGCTTTAAGTTTTTTGCTTTAAAAGCAAAAACAATGAGATAAAGTAATAGAAGAGGAATTAATAATATTAATTGAAGCGCTGCGCATAGGAGATTTCCAATTCCATAGAATGGTTGCAAGAAATCTTTTCTAGCATACCACCATGAACGATAAGGTCTAAACGTATCTCTTGCATCTTTCGCCATATCCGCCAATGGCTGAAAAGCACCTTTTAATTGGTCACCAATGCCGCTTTTATCTTTAAGCTTAAAATCAATAAAACCAAAAGGATTAAACCCAAAAAAGGATGATTAAAGAGAGAAAATAACGTTTTATATTTTTTACTTAATTTCGCCATGTTGCTAAAATCTAGGGTAATTACATAGTTAGTTATTATATCCTACAAAACTTAAAAAAACCCCTTAAAAACCGAAATAATTCACCCTATAATTTTTGCACAGACAATGTTTATAAAGGCGTCGCTTTTTCGATGTTTTTTGTTATGCCAATCACCTTTAATTTGTCGTGCCAGCGAAGGCTCTCTTTAAGCTGTAATTACAGAGAAACGACTGTAATTGATACGAATATTCTGCACTCAATAGAAAGATTATTCTGCTTTTTATTTAAAGCAGGATAACGTATGCCAGAAGATGTAAAAATTAAAATTCCAACGATTCAATCGGACAGTGCGTGGAAAGATGTTTTGAACGTTTGGTTTAAAGAATTCATGGAATTTTTCTATCCTGAGCTGGCGAAAAAAATTGATTGGTCAGCAGGCTATGAAACGCTGGATAAAGAATTACAAAAAGTGGGTCTCGAATCCAAATCCGGTAAACGTTTTGTCGATAAACTGATAAAAGTACAATCCATCGAAGGCGAAGAATTTTGGGTGTTGCTGCATATTGAAGTGCAGGGCACAAAACAAAATGACTTTGAAAAGCGATTGTTTGGCTATTATTATCGGCTTTATGATCGTTATGGAATGCCAATTGTAACACTGGTGGTTTTAACAGATAGCAACCCGACTTGGCGGCCTTCGACGTATCGTTCAACGGTATGGGGAAAAGAAATTCTTCATTTCCAATTTTTTACGGTAAAGCTTTTGGATTATGTGGATCAATATGAAGTATTAGCAGAAAGCAAGAATCCATTTTGTATTATTGTGCTAGCGCAATTAGCGGCATTAAAAACGGGTAATAAAACGCAGAAAGCGATTAATAATCGATTTGTTATGAAGCGTAATCTTACAAGGATGCTTTATGATGGTGGTTTGGATCGTGATGGAATTCTAAGTTTATATAAATTCATTGATTTTGTATTAACCCTGCCCAAAGATTTAGAGATTCGATATAATGATTATATTCATGAAATAGAAGAGGAACGTACTATGACTTATATTACTACTGCCGAACGTATTGGCATGGAAAAAGGTTATCAGTTAGGAATTGAAAAAGGTAAGGAACAGGCTGAGACTTATATTACTACTGCCGAACGTACTGGTATGGAGAAGGGCTATCAGTTAGGAATTAAGGAAAGCGAAGAGCGTGCTAAGACTCATATTACCAGCGCCGAACGTATTGGTATGGAGAAGGGCTATCAGTTAGGAATTAAGGAAAGCGAAGAGCGTGCTAAGACTCATATTACCAGCGCCGAACGTATTGGTATGGAGAAGGGCTATCAGTTAGGAATTAAGGAAAGCGAAGAGCGTGCTAAGACTCATATTACCAGCGCCGAACGTATTGGTATGGAGAAGGGCTATCAGTTAGGAATTGAAAAAGGCATAGAAACGGGTATAGAAAAGGGCATAGAAAAAGGATTAGGATACGAAAAAATATTGTTTCATAAACTCTTAAGCAATCGTTTTGGTAATTTATCAGCAGCTATGTTAGCTAAATTAAAACAAGCCGATCATAATACCTTATTGTTATGGGGCGATAGAATTTTTAATGCAAAAACCATTGAAGATGTTTTTAGTGAAAAAGAAAATATTACACAATAATCGCCTGTATTTTTGCGATTACTTTCTGCATGATATTTTTTGGTAACTTTTCATTTAGTATTGAATCACTTGAATATGCTAAAAGCGCAAATTCAAGTAAGTAGAGATTCTAAGCAGGCTCTAAACAGGTTTGTGGTTAGGCGGTGTTAAAACCACACTCGCTTGATCCGCTTCTGAACTAGTACTAGGTAATGGTGTCAAAACAGGAGGCCGATAGGCATTCTGATGATCCAAATCCTTGTTAGCATTTGTATTGGAGGGGTATGCGAGGTTATGTTTTCTTATTAGATCGACGATTGGTTTCTGTACATTATAAACACTGATAATTTTGGAAGCAGATTGAGTAAGCTTTGCGCCGTGTTGAATTAAAAGTTCTGCTATTTCAGCATAATGGTCTTGCAAAGCAGCTTGAAGCAAAGGTAAGTCATCTTCTAGCGTGATACTATTCAGATCCACTTGGCTGCATTGCGCAAGCAGATTTTTCAGTCTGAGTAAATCGCCGTTGTCCACTGCATTAGCGATCTTAATAAGATGTTTGAACTGAGGATCATCAAATTCTTTCTCGTTACCTAAAAAATAAGGGCTAGTTTTATCTATTTGACACACATGCAGTGTTTTGTCTGCTTCTTTATACTCAAATTCCAATTCTAAAATTTCTTTACAAGCACTTGAAGAGCCACTGTAAACATAAATATCAGTGATCTCAGGTGGCAGTTGATTTGCACCCTCGAAAGCAGTTTTTTCAACTTTTTTTGTATCGCTACTAATGGTTACAAATCCTGTAGATGCATACCATGTAGAAATAGCTTTAGCATCGTTTGCTACAACTTGATGTCTAAAACTATCCAGTAGAATATCTATAAACAGAGCCTTAAGTTTTTTTATTTCTTCTAGGCCAAGTCCTGCGCGCGCTAAGATTTGATTAAGCAGTTCGCAATCTTCAACGTAGCTTGTGCGATTAGGATTAGGGTAGAGAATAAGAATTTCAGATCCCTTATCCCAGAGGGCACGCAATTTTTCTGCAATAGCTTGTTTTAAAGGAATGCTATCTACATTACGGGAAGATAGGTTATCATCGAAATCAGCAAAGAGTGTCTTCAAATAAATGCAATATTGTTTTGGCATAAAAGTTCTCCTAAAACATGTACCCCCCTTTTCCAAAGGAGGCGATTATTTATTCGCTTCGCCCGCCTCTTTTTCAAATGGAAACAGGCCCTATTTTCTCACCTTCCCTAGTAAGTATACCTCCGGCGAGCGTCCACGAGAGGCGTTGGGTTTACGAATCAACACCTTTCTAAAACGCGTTCGTAGGATTTTTAGATACGCTTCAAAAGCTTCTCCTTGAAATACTTTTACTAAAAAGCTTCCCTCTGGCTTTAAAATAGTTTCTGCAAAATCTAGCGCTAATTCTGCCAAATACATCATGCGAGGTTGATCAATGGCTTTATTTCCGCTCATATTAGGCGCCATGTCCGAAGCCACTAAATCCACAGGGCGTTCTTGTAAGGCGGTGTAAATTGCCTCTAAAACGCTAGACTCGGTAAAATCTCCTTGAATTAAAATAACATTTTCAATGGGATCCATGGGTAACAAGTCTACCCCTACGACAAACCCTGTTTTTCCAACGTGTTTTGCAAATACCTGTAACCAGCCTCCGGGTGCAGCTCCTAAGTCCACCACCGTCATCCCTTTTTTTAATAAATGGTCTCGTTCTTGGATTTCCAACAGCTTATAGACAGCACGCGAACGATAGCCCTCCGATTGTGCTTTTTGCACATAGGGGTCTCTAAAATGTTCTTTTAGCCAACGGGCACTTGTTTTCGAACGAGGCACCTTGCTCACCTTTGATGAAACTGTTAAAAAGCATCCCTTGAGTCTGTTTAAAATCGCTAACTATGCTGACTGTAAAACAGGGACCCACCCTACAAATAAAATAAAAAAGCACTATATTTAGAGTCTACCTAAGGAAATTTATGAACCTGCATATCGTCATTCTAGCGGCTGGGCAAGGAAAACGTATGGATTCTCAATGCCCAAAAGTCTTGCACTCCTTTGCGGGCCTGCCTATTTTAGAACGAATCCTACAAACCGTCCAAACCTTACACCCAAAAGGCATTCATATTATCTATGGCTATGGGGGCGAGGCAATTCCTAAAACATTAGAACACTACTCCGCCCATTGGTACCATCAAGCCGAACGCCTTGGAACCGCCCATGCCTTACAACAAGCGCTCCCCGCGATTCCTGATGAAGCCAACGTATTAGTATTAGTCGGCGATGCCCCTTTAATTCAAACAGAAACATTAAATCAACTTATAACCAGCACGGCCCCACATCAATTTGGGCTCATCACAGCAAACTATCCAAATCCATTTGGATTAGGTCGTATTCTACGTAACGACCAAGATCAAATTTTAGGTATTGTGGAAGAGAAAGATGCAACAGAAGAACAAAAAAAAATTACCGAAATCAATACGGGTATGATTTTAGGAAATGCGGGAGCATTTAAAACATTGATTCCGCAACTCAACAATCATAATGCACAAAAAGAATATTATTTAACAGACATTATTAATGTGGCTGTAAAAAAGGGCCAAACTATTTATGCATTCACAACATCTCATCCCGAAGAAACTATGGGAATTAATACCCGCACGCAACTTGAACACCTTGAACGTTACTACCAACACAAAACAGCGCAAACATTAATGAAGCAAGGCGTAACTATTGCCGATGCACACCGTTTTGATTTACGCGGCACACTCAAAATAGGTAAAGATGTCAGTATTGATATTAATGTCATTTTTGAAGGCAATGTCGTTATTGGTTCACATTGCAAAATTGGGCCTTTTACCTTATTAAAAAATGTAGTGATTGGCGAGCATGTTGAAATTTTATCGCATTGCGTGATTGAAAATACAACCATTGGCAATCATTGCAAAGTCGGTCCATTTGCACGCATCCGCCCCGGCACAAAATTGCTAGAAGATGTACATATTGGCAATTTTGTTGAAGTAAAAAATTCTGAAATTGGCAACCACAGCAAAGCTTGTCATCTCAGTTACATTGGCGATACTACGATTGGTCGTGAAGTAAACATAGGCGCCGGTATGATTACCTGTAATTACGATGGTGTTAATAAACATCACACAACTATTGAAGATGGTGTATTTATTGGTTCGGATACACAACTCGTTGCACCCGTTACAATTGGCAAAAATGCCACCATTGGCGCCGGTTCAACGATCACCGAAAATGCCCCTCCCAATACATTAACACTCAGTCGCAGTAAACAAGTTTCTGTTCCTAATTGGAAACCCCCCACTCAAAAATCGAAGGAGAAATAATATGTGTGGAATTGTAGGCGTCATTGGACAACGCCAAGTAGCGCCTCTTTTAATCGCAGCACTCAAACGGCTTGAATACCGTGGTTATGATTCCGCAGGGATAGCGGTATTAGATTCTACACATCATCTCCAACGATTACGCACGGTCGGTAAAGTCCATGAACTTGAAACCGCGCTTTCAAACCATCCTTTATCCGGTCAAATTGGAATTGCACATACCCGTTGGGCAACGCATGGCATACCTTCTGAAAAAAATGCGCATCCCCATTGTTCAGGCGGTGTTGCACTGGTGCATAATGGTATTATTGAAAACCATCAACTATTACGCAAAAAACTCACCGATACAGGTTATCAATTTGAATCCGAAACCGATACAGAAATTGTGGCACATTTGTTGCATCAACATACTCAAAACGCATTCAGATTTTTTAGAAGCGGTCAAAGCTACCATCAAAATGTTAGAAGGTGCTTATGCGATTGTGTTCATGTATGAAAATGATCCGCGTCGGCTTATTGCCGTACGTCGTGGTAGCCCACTGGCGATTGGTATTGGCATTGGAGAACATTTTATTGCATCCGATTATCTGTCGCTTCAATCCTTTACGGATCAATTTATTTTTTTAGAAGAAGGTGACATTGCGTTTGTCAATGATAAACATTTTAAAATATTGGATAAAAATGGAAAACAAATCGAACGGAAAATACATAACTATTGAAGGCCATCAAGATATTATTGATCGCGGTAAATATCGCCATTACATGCAAAAAGAAATTTTTGAACAACCCGATGCGGTGCAATGATACATTAGAAGGTCGACTTGGCAATACACAAGTATTAGAAGCCTGTTTTGGACCCCATGCCGGAAAAATATTTTGATCAAGTACAACAAGTACAAATTGTTGCATGCGGAACGAGTTATCATGCCGGCAATGGTAGGTCGTTATTGGTTTGAAGGACTTGCAGGAATTCCTTGTCAAGTTGAAATTGCCAGTGAAATGCGTTATCGCCATCAAACCGCTACAACCGAATACATTATTTATTGGTATTTCACAATCCGGCGAAACAGCAGATACATTAGCCGCTTTGCGTGCAGCGCATCAAAAAGGCTATCTTAGCAACCTTAGCCATTTGTAATGTGCGCGCAAAGTTCAATTGTTCGCGAAGCAGATTTAATATTGATGACACGCGCGGGTATAGAAATTGGCGTTGCTTCTACAAAAGCATTCACAACCCAATTAGTTGCCTTATTGCTTTTAACCGCTGTTTTAGGCAGGCGACACCAACTTTCAAGTAAAGCTAGAAAAAAAATTAGTACAAATACTACGTGGGTTAGCAATGCATCTTGAAAGCGCGTTAGCATTAGATGCTACTATTCGAGACCTCGCAAGTCTTTTTGCACATAAAGAACATGCGCTTATTTTTAGGGCGTGGAATTGAATATCCGATTGCATTAGAAGGTGCATTAAAGATGAAAGAAATTTCTTATATTCATGCGGAAGGTTATCCAGCCGGTGAATTAAAACATGGACCACTGGCGCTCGTTGATAAAAATATGCCGGTTATTGCGGTTGCACCGCAAGATGAGCTATTGGAAAAGTTAGAATCGAATTTGTCAGAAGTTTCGTGCACGCGGCGGTGAGTTGTTTGTTTTTGCAGATGAGAAGATTGTTTTGAGAAAAAAACGCGACACACATTTTATTCCAGTGCCGAGTGTCGATCCAATCATTGCACCCATTGTTTATGCAATTCCTTTGCAATTGTTGGCGTATCATGTAGCGATTTTAAAGGGAACGGATGTGGATCAGCCAAGAAATTTAGCAAAGTCAGTGACGGTCGAGTAAGCGGATCTCTACATCTGAGGTTTATTACTCGAACTTGCTGAAGGGGGAGCCGATGAAAAAGTTTGGCGTATCACACCACCAAACCAATCCAACAAACCTTCTTCTGCCGCTGGTGTTGATGATTTCCGAGTTAAAGTATGCGTTGTTGGTTCGTCGCCTGTCATATCAATCAACGAAAAAGTAATAGCTTCCTCTGTCATACCCTTTTTCAATGAACTATCCTGTTTACCGAGACTTACAATCCAAGCTTGAAAATTCTGCCATGCCATCGCCACATTATAGAATCCACCTTCTTCAGCGTGAAAAAGAATCATGCGATTCACCACAGTCACAAAAGATAACGGCAACATCACAAATAAGACTACTGCAATCACAGCGATTCCTACGGGAGAAATAGCGCCCATAAAACCTAAACCGCCTGCTGCCATCGCAGCAAAACCACCGGACAACGCGCCAGTCAATGCCGTAAAAAATGGCGCCATAAATGCAAACGTAAGCGGTGCTAAAAAATAACCTAAACCAAATACCAATGCAGCAACGGCTAATACAATACCTGCAAGTGCAAAATACCTACGTAAAGAACGGTTTTTAACGACCTCCTGCGCTAGTCCTACCTTGCGCTCAAAAGTCTTTAATGCCACAAAAATAGGTAATGCAATTATTGCCAGTATCACCCCCACCGTTGCCGTTGCAACCGCGCCTACCAACGAACCTGCTACAAAACCACTGCTAATCAACATTGCTCCAAACATTGCAAGCAGTGCAATGGACATATAATTTCCCGGATGAACAAAAAATAAAAAGAGACTTCTCGATTGCCATGTTACAAACCATTTTTGGAAACTAAATTGGGGGGAAGGAGCATTTGGTATTTTATCAATATCTGCATCATCCGCTGGCCAACTGTTCGCCATATCAACTATAAAAAGCCTAGGGTCCCTATGATACCTTCTAATATCCTCAGGCGTTCCCCCAATCAGTCGAAATGTGTGCGATTTATCTGTCCTTATATACCATTTGTCGCGAATATTATTATCAAATTTTAGGCAAAAGCCATCCCCCTCAAGTATTCCTACAAGCGCTTCTTTATCACTAGACCACTTCTTCGCTTTTATCTGGGCAACAAAATCACTGATTGAGTCAAATACCTGCTCAGGCTCAGGCCCGCCCTCAAACGTTGTCAGTAGTTTAATTTTGAATGGCATCGTTTATCCTATTTTTCTTTCATATTTCCTAGACGCCGGATTTGCTGACGCGGTAAATTATTAGGACTTATTTTACCAGTTTTTTGAAAAAAATGCTGGGTATGGGCGAAAAGTGTTGTAATTTATTTCACCTAATTCACCAATTGGAGAATATCAATGAGCAAAGAAAAAACTGCCATCGTAGTTTTTAAAGAGCAAACTATCCGTCGAACATGGTATAAAGATGCATGGTGGTTTAGTGTTGTTGATGTATGTACCATATTAACTGAAAGCGCAGATGGTGGCGCTTATTGGCGTAAGTTAAAGCAGCGACTTCGCAAGGAAGGTAGTGAGGTTGTGACAAATTGTCACGGACTGAAATTACTAGCACCTGATGGTAAAAAATACACTACCGATTGTGCTGATACAGAAGCCATGTTTCGTCTAATTCAGTCTATCCCCTCCCCTAAAGCAGAACCTTTCAAACGTTGGCTAGCCAAAGTGGGATATGAACGTATACAAGAAATTGAAGATCCGGAACTTGCTCAAGAACGCATGAAACAGCTTTATGAACAAAAGGGATATCCCAAAGATTGGATAGACAAGCGGCTACGAGGTATTGCTATCCGTCAAAATTTAACTGAGGAATGGCAGGATCGCGGAATAACTAACCAAAATGATTATGCAATTTTAACTGCTGAAATATCCAAAGCTACATTTGGTATGACACCTGTTGAATATAAACAATATAAAAACCTTCCCTCAAAATCGAAAGTTAATTTACGTGATCATATGACAGATCTGGAACTTATTTTTACAATGCTTGGCGAAAAAGTCACTACAGAGATCTCCAAAACTGAAAAACCTAAAGGCATGATTATAAATAAAGAGGTAGCTCGACGTGGAGGCACAGTTGCTGGTAATGCTCGGATAGAAACAGAAAAAGAGTTGAGGAAAAGCGTAATTAGCCGCGATAATCATTTGGCAATCGAAAAGGCAGATAGATTAAATAAATAAAGCGAAACCAAATACAAGAAAAACTCTCAGTATAAGTGATTGAATTGTACTGTTATTGCGTGTTGGTTGTGCTATCTGGTGAAAGTTTTTGTTCTTCTTTAAGCGATAATTTTTTTCATCTTCCTTTTAGGAGCTACTCCATTCGCAGTGAATTTTTATATTGTTTTGGAAATATCTCAGCTAAATGTACAGATATTTCCTTGAGCAACCCATCCGAAGTAGATTTATTGTCCGTTGATTTTATTGGTCGGGGCGACTGGATTTGAACCAGCGACCACTTGCACCCCATGCAAGTACGCTACCAAGCTGCGCTACGCCCCGTGTCTTTTACTCCCTCAAAACCACCCCAAACTCCCCTTTCAACCGATCCAAAACCCCTTGTAACGCCTTCGAAACCTCCTCCTCCAACAACGTTCGTTCTGGATGTTGCCAAATAAAACCCAATGCAATACTTTTTTGTTTAGGTGGTGTATTTTTACCTTGATAAACATCAAAAACCCAAACATCCTTTAAATAAGGCCCACTCGATTTTTGGGCCACGTTTAAAACATCCCCTACCGCTACCGTTTCATTTAACCAAACTGCCAAATCTCGCCGCACGCTCGGAAATTTTGAAACGCCTTGATAACGTGACAAAACCGGAGTAAACGCCTCAAAAGCCAGCTCAAATAAATAAACCGGCCCTGTTAAATCTAGCTGTTGCAATAATTTAGGATGCAATGCGCCAACATAACCCACTGTCTTATCGTTGCAAACAATACAAGCTGTTTGTCCCGGATGCAATGCAGAATGTACAGCAGGTTTAAACTCCAGCGGTTGTCGCGTCACTGCAAATAACCCTTCTACATCGGCTTTGACATCAAAAAAATCCAATAACCGTTCCGGATATCCCCACTGCTGTGGATAGCGCGTTCCCGTAATCACCCCTCCTAACCTATTTTTTTGCTCTAATCCTTCCCCTTCCCCTTGAAAACACATCCCCATTTCAAACAAACGCACACGTGTTTGTTGATGGCGCTGATTATATTGGATCGCCTGCAATAATCCCGGCCAAAGGCTTACGCGCATCACAGCCAACTCGGGTGAAATAGGATTTTTCAATACCCATGCAATTTCTTCTGGATATAAAGCGGTTTGTAACGTTAAATCCGTGAAACTATACGTAATTGCCTCGTGATAACCACGGTGCACTAAATATAAATATAGTTGCGAATCTATCGATAAACGATCCATCTGCGCATTTAGTAATTCTGCAGAAACAGGTGCATCCACCGCCACAATACGGTCATATCCATACATGCGTGCCACTTCTTCAATTAAATCTGCGGTCTGTTGAATATCAAATCGATAAAGAGGAACTGTGACATTGCAGTGATCACCCTCCACAACACAAATCATATTTAATCGTTGCAATAACGCTGCAATTTCAGTCATCGTTAACGTAAACCCTAATAAACGTTTCACTTGCGCACTCGACAACGAAAGGGTGCGTACTTTAGGTAGTCCATCCTCGTATCGAACAATCGTTAAAGGACCTGCTTTTCCACCCGCAATTTCTAATAAAAATTGTGTCGCACGATCGATCGCAACTGCTTGTAACTCTGGACTTACAAACCGTTCAAAACGATGTGACGCATCTGTGCTTAACCCATAACGGCGCGCACGTCCTGCAATGATGTTGGGATCAAAAAAAGCACTTTCAAGAAAAATACGTTTTGTTGCGTTGGTAATTCCAGAATGGGAGCCACCCATAATACCTGCTAATGCCAAAGGACCTTTTTGATCGGCAATAATTAATGTTTCAGAATCCAATGTAATTGTACGTTCATCTAACAACGTCAGTGATTCACCTGCATCCGCATGACGAACCACAATTTCACCGTGTAATTGATCCAAATCAAATGCATGCAACGGTTGTCCTAATTCCAACAACACATAATTGGTTACATCCACAACCAAACTAATACTACGTAATCCACTGCGTTGCAGTCGTTGTTTAAGCCAAAGTGGCGTTGGCATATTGATCGATATATCTTCAATGACACGCCCAATATATTGAGGGCAATCTTTGGAAGCTAATACACGAACAGGAAATTGTGTTTGTAATTGCAATGGCAATTCAATTTTGGGTAACTGTGGGATCGTAGATGCATTCAATGCAGCAAGTTCGCGTGCAATGCCCAATACACTTAAACAATCTCCTCGATTAGGCGTTAAATCTAATTCAAAAACGACATCTTCAAGCATTAAATAATTGCGTACATCCATTCCAACAGGCGCATCTTCCGCTAATTCCAAAATTCCTTCACTGTCTTCCAACAACGATAATTCAGTTGCCGAACAAATCATTCCTGAAGATTCCACACCTCGTAATTTTGCTTTTTTAATCACAAAATTATCCGGCAATACAGCACCTACTTTTGCAACCGCTACTTTTAGATTTGCTCTGACATTTGATGCGCCACAGACAATGGTTAACTTTTCTGAATCACCTACATCAACTTGGCAAACACGCAAACGATCGGCATTGGGATGTTGTTCGGCAGATAATACCAATCCAACAACCACATTTTGAAATACGCCTGCAACGGGCATAACGGCAGAAACCTCTAACCCTGCCATTGTGAATTGGTTGGCAAGTGTTTTTGTATCAATAGGTGGATTCACCCATGCTCTAAGCCATTGCTCGCTGAACTTCATTTAGAATTCCCTCAAAAACCGTTGATCATTTTCAAACAACAAACGCAAATCAGGAATTCCATAACGTAACATTGCCAATCGATCCAAACCCACACCAAATGCATAACCTGTAAAACGATCAGGATCAATCTTCACTTGTCGAAACACCTTCGGATGCACCATACCACACCCCAAAACTTCCAACCATCCCGTTTCTTTACACACACGACAACCTTTGCCTGCACAAAGTACACAAGCAACATCTACTTCTGCAGAAGGCTCCGTAAAGGGAAAATACGAAGGACGAAAACGCGTTTTCAAATCTGGCGTTTCAAAAAATGCTTTTAAAAATCCATCCAACATCCCTTTTAATGACGCAAATGTCGCACTCTCTTCCACCACTAAACCTTCTAATTGATGAAACATAGGCGTATGTGTGACATCTGAATCACAACGATAGACTCTTCCCAATGCAATAACCCGCAATGGTGGTTTTGAAACTTCCATCGTGCGAATTTGGACATTTGAAGTATGTGTTCGCAATAAGCGTCCATCTGAAAAATAAAATGTATCATGCATCGCGCGTGCAGGATGTGATTCTGGAATGTTTAATGCGGTAAAATTATAATACTCTGTTTCAATTTCAGGCCCGCTTTTCAGCGTAAACCCCCGCAATGCAAAAAAATTTTCAATCCATTGACGCGTTTGTGTAACGGGATGAAGGCTCCCTTGCGCTTCTTTACGCGAAGGTAACGTCACATCGATGGTTTCAGCGGCCAATTGTTCTGCTACTTTTTGTTCTGCTAATGCTTCAAAATGTATTTTAATACATTGTTGTAATTCTACTTTAATTGCATTGACCTGCTGCCCCATTTTGGGCCGATTTCCTGCGCTAACTCACTGACTCTTTTTAAACAATCCGTTAAAAGGCTTTTTTTACCGAGATAAGTGGATTTTATAGGTCCAATTCAAGTAGTGTTTTCGTTTGTTGAATTTCTGATTTCGCGCGACTCAGTAAATTGTTGAGTTCTTCAAGTAACATATCACGCCACCCCTATTATGAATCCACGTTACGATTTAAAAACGTTTTTAATCGCATCTGTGCATTTTCCGAAACACGAAGTGTTGCCAATGTTTCAACCGTTTTTTGAATCAGACTTGGATTATGGGAAGGATTAGAAATTGCTAACATCAGTGATTTTGTTGCATTAATAACCTCTTTTCCATGATGCAAAATTTCACCGGCTAACTGATAGCCACGTGCAAATAATTCCGTATGCTCCACAATTTCATGTGTGAGACCAATGGTAGAGGAGGTTGGTGCGTCAATGATTTCTGCCGTTAAAAAATACCATTTCGCTTGCCGTGGGCCGATTGCTTGAACTACATAAGGGCTAATGACCGAAGAAATAGATCCCAATTTTATTCCGAAAAACAAAAATAAGCGTGCTTACTGGCAATTGCAATATCACAACAAGCCACTAAACCAATCCCCCCTCCATAAGTCGGACCTCGTACAAGCGCAATCGTAATTTTAGGAGAAGTATAAAGTACCTGCATTAATCGTGCTAAGGCCGTAATGTCAGTAACATTTTGTGCATGATCAAATTGCACCATTTGTTGCATCCAGGCTGAGTCCTAACCTGCTGAAAAACTTTTCCCTTCTGCAGTTAGCAAAATAACTCCAATGTTATCCAGTTGATTGAGGGATTCAAGCGCGGTAATTAATTCATGAACCATCACATCATTAAAGGCATTATGTGTTTCAGGACGATTGAGTGTAATGGTTGCGACGCCGGAAGAATCGATGGTGATGTCTAAGTAATTAAACTTCATGCAGGGGCCTATTGACATTTCTACTATTCTGGCCAAAAAACGTTGATTTGTTGTGCTTCGTTGCTCACATATTTTAAATATATGCTGCGCTGCAGTCTCAAAAATCAACGTTTTTTATTACAGCCTAGCGAAATGTCAACAGGCCCCTATGTTATTGGCACAGCACTCTTCTCTACCATATGAATCGCCTGTTCAACATCAACCGCAACAAGGCGAGAAACACCGGACTCATGGGAAGTCACGCCAATTAAGTGTTGTGCCATTTCCATAGCAACTTTGTTATGGGTTACAAAGATAAATTGCACACGTTCGGACATTTCTTTGACCAACTCACAAAACCGCCCAACGTTGGCATCATCTAAAGGCGCATCCACCTCATCTAAAATACAAAAGGGCGCAGGATTTAATTCAAATAAGGAAAACACCAATGCAATTGCAGTTAAGGCTTTTTCACCGCCGGATAATAAATGAATAGTGCTATTTCGTTTGCCGGGTGGTTGCGCAAATACTTGCACACCGCCTGCCAAGCAATCGTCTTCATGTAACACTAATTTTGCTTGTCCACCACCAAACAATCGTGGGAACAATCGTTCAAAATGCGAATTAATTGCATCAAAGGTTTCTTTAAAACGTTGTCGTGTTTCTTGATCAATCTGATGAATCGCATTTTCAAGTCCTTGGAGCGCTTCTTCTAAGTCATTCGTTTGTTCATCTAAATAATGTTTTCGTGCTTCATGTTCTTGTAGTTCATCAACAGCTGCTAAGTTAATAGCACCTAAATTAGCAACACGAACTTGTGTTTGTTCAAGTTGATTTTCAAGTGTGGATTCATTGAGTGAGGCATCTATTTCTTCCATTGAAAGCACACATCCAAACCTATTCATTCGTTCTTCCAACGCCGCAAAGCGTTCTTCGATAGCTTTTTGTGCAAGGCGTTCTGTTTCAAGTTGATCCCGTAATTGATTTACAGTGCGTTCAGACGTTGCTTTTTCCAACATAAATACATTTTCTTGTTGGCGCAACGTTTCAAGCATTGCTTTTGTTGTGTTCAATGTTTGTTCTGCTTCCTGACGTAATTGCTTCAGTTGTTCTAAATCGGTTTGAAAAGCTTCTGTTGCAAGCGGTTGGTTTAATTCTTCTTCAATGGCAATAAGTTGTGCGCGTTGTGTCTCTAATTGTTTTTGTAGACTATTAAGCATGTTGCTTGGTTGCATGAATTTGTGCAGTGTATGATTCTACTTTTAATGCAATTTCATGGACTTTTTGTCGTAATATGTGTGCTTGTTGTGATTTTTCCGCTAATGCTGTTTGGTGAATTTCACGTTGCTTTAAATATTCCTTACGCATTTCAAGTTGTTGCTCTATTTCAACAAGACCTTTTTCATGTGTTTTTCTTGCAATTTCAATGGCTTGTTCATGATGATGTTGTTCTTCATGACAAGTGGTTAGTTGTTGTTGAATTTCTTGCAGGCGTTTCGTAACGCGTTCATATTCCAGTTGTTGTGCTTGCCATTGACCTCGAATTTCTGCTTGCTGTTGTTGGAGCGTTGTTAATTGTTGTTGGAGTTCATATTTTTGGGCTTCTTCTGCTGTGAGTAATTCAATGTTTTCTGCAAGTGATTGTTCATGCTGTGTTAATTGAAGCTGTACTTGTGAGATTTTT
>CAVWNL010000009.1:0-704011 GCA_963756485.1 uncultured Acidobacteriaceae bacterium
CCTGGCCGAGCAGTTGCTCGGCGCGTTCGATGAAGCCTCGGTCGGCGCCTACGGTTAGGTTTTCGGGCTCCAGCATGACGCAGTATTCGCCTCGGCTTTCCAGGTTGATCATCAATCTTCCGGGGCCGGGGGCGGCGGTGATCATGGCCCTCAACGAGCCCAGCATCGCTTCGCTGGCGCTTTCCAGCCTTACCTTGATCCTTACGTTTTGCGGGAGCTTGATCTTGATGTCTTCCAAGGGCTGCACGCTGGAGACGGAAAGCTTGGGCGCGGATTCATCGTCGTCGGCTCGCAGGACTCCTTTGATCAGGACCGGGACTTCGATCTTCAGGCTTTCGCAGAGACGGCTGTAGTCTTTGGGGAAACAGATGAGGTCTATCTTGCCTACGGTGTCCTCCAACGCGGCCTGGGCATAGAGCTCTCCCGAGCGCTTCGACTTCCCTACTTTCAGGCCGACGATCACGCCGGCGATCGCGATCATGCTTTGGGGGTCGGGCGCTTCTCCGCGGCGGCGGGGCTGCTGCGCGGGCGCCTTCATCTCCAACGCGGTCGCGGTGTCGACGACGTTTAGGTTGCGCAGCTTCTCGGCGTATTTGTCCAGCGGGTGGCCGGAGACGAAGAAGCCCAGGACTTCTTTTTCGGCCTGCAGGCGCTCGTTCTCATCCCAGTCCGGAGTGTTGGGCAGGTCGTCGTGGCTCTTGTGGCCGTTGCCGTTTTCGAAGAGGCCGGCCAGGCCGGCGAAGAGGCCGTGCTGGCCGGCGAGCAGGTCGCGCTGGGCTTGCTGGGCGCGCTCCATGGCGCGGTCGGCGACGGCCATGAGCTGGGAGCGGCGGCCGAAGCAGTCGAGCGCGCCGGCCTTGATGAGCGATTCGAGGACGCGCTTGTTCATGAGGCGGAGATCGACTTTTTCGCAGAATTCCCAGAAGGTGGGGAAGGCTGCCGTGTTGGTCGCGGGCGGCGAGGATGGAATCGATGGCGTTGCGGCCTACGTTCTTGATGGCGGTGAGGCCGAAGCGGATGGCCTGTCGGGGCTGGGGGTGAAGTCGGCGCCGGAGATTTGCACGTCGGGCGGCTCGACGGCGATGCCCATTTCGCGGCACTCCTTGATGTACTTGACGACGTTTTCCGGCTTGGAGATTTCCGAGGTCAGCAACGCCGCCATGAACTCGACCGGGTAGTGGGTCTTGAGATAGGCGGTGTGATAGGCCAGCAAGGCATAGGCCGCGGAGTGCGACTTGTTGAAGCCGTAGCCGGCGAACTGCTCCATGAGATCGAAGATGCGGACGACTTTGTCTTTGGGGTGCTTGCGCTGGAGGGCTCCGTCGACAAAGCGGTCGCGCTGCTTGGCCATCTCCTCGGGATTTTTCTTGCCCATGGCGCGGCGCAGCAGATCGGCTTCGCCGAGCGAGTAGCTGGCGAGCACGTTGGCGATCTGCATGACCTGCTCCTGGTAGACGATGACGCCCAGCGTCTCCTTGAGCATGGCTTCGAGTTCGGGGAGCATCGTAGCTGACGACTTGCGGCGGCCCCACTTGCGCTCGATGAAGTCGTCGATCATGCCGCCCTGGATGGGGCCGGGACGATAGAGCGCGTTGAGGGCGGTGAGGTCTTCTACGGTGGCGGGCTTGTAGCGGCGCAGCACGTCGCGCATGCCGCCGGACTCGAACTGGAAGACTCCGGAGGTGAGCGCGCGAGTGGAAGACTTTTTCGTAGGTCTCGGCATCGTCGAGCGGGATCAGCGATAGATCGAATTTGCTGCCTAGCTTGCGCTCGATGAGCTTGAGCGCGTCGTCGATGACGGTGAGCGTGGTGAGGCCAAGAAAGTCCATCTTGAGCAGGCCCATCTTCTCGACCGCCTTCATGTCGTAGGCGGTGACGATTTCGTCGTTTTTGCTGCGGCGAGCGGGACCAGTTCGGTGAGCGGCCGGGGGGCGATGACTACGGCGGAGGCGTGGACGCCGGCTCCGCGGACCAGGCCTTCGAGTTTTCTGGCGGTGTCGATGAGTTCCTTTACCTGAGGCTCTTTGTCGTAGGCCTCCTGCAGTTGGGGCGAGTCTTTGAGGGCCTGGTCGATGGTGACGCCGACGGTGGCGGGGACCAGCTTGGCGATGCGGTCGACTTCGCCGTAGGGCATGTCGAGGGCGCGGCCCACGTCTTTGATGGCGGCCTTGGCGGCCATGGTGTTGAAGGTGATGATCTGGGCGACTTGCTCGCGGCCGTACTTGCGGGTGACGTAGTCGATGACTTCGCCGCGGCGGTTCATGCAGAAGTCAATGTCGATGTCGGGCATGGAGACGCGTTCGGGATTGAGGAAGCGCTCGAAGAGGAGCGCGTTCTGCAGGGGATCGATGTCGGTGATCTCCATGGCGTAGGCGACGAGGGAGCCGGCGGCGGAGCCGCGGCCGGGGCCGACGGGGATGTCGTGATTCGCGGGCGTACTTGATGAAGTCCCAGACGATGAGGAAGTAGCCGGAGAACTTCATCTGCTTGATGATGCCGATTTCGAAGTTCGAGGCGGGCTTCGTAGTCTCCGATGGGCTGGCGGCGCAGGCCGCGCTCGCTCGAAGATGGCGGATGGCGGTGTCGAGGCGCTTGCGAAAGCCCTGGCGGCAGACTTCTTCGAAGTAGCTGTCGATGGTGTGGCCGGGGGGGACGGCGAATTCCGGAAAGGGGTTGTTTACCTTGTTGAGCTTGAAGGTGGCAGCGCTCGGCGAACTGCATGGTGCGGCTGACGACTTCGGGCGCGTGGGCGAAGAGCTTTTCCATCTCCTCGGCGCTTTTTACGTAGAACTGGTCGGTGTCGAATTTGAAGCGCTTGGGGTTGTGGATGGAGTCCGCGGTTTGCACGCAGAGCAGGACTTCGTGGGCGTGGTGGTCGTCTTCGCAGAGGTAGTGGCTGTCGTTGGTGGCGACGAGGGGGATGTCGAGCTCTTTTTCCATGCGGAAGAGGTCGGCGTGGATTTTCTTTTCCAGTTCGAGGCCCTGGTCCTGGATTTCGAGGAAGAAGTTTCCGCGGCCGAAGATTTCCTGGTATTGGCCGGCGGTTTTTTTGGCGTCTTCGTATTTGCCGGCCATGAGGTTGGCGCAGACTTCTCCGGCGAGGCAGCCGGAGAAGCCGATGAGGCCTTCGGAATGTTTGGCGAGGTAGTTTTTGCTGACGCGGGGCTTGCGGTAGAAGCCGTGGAGAGAGGCTTCTGAGGTGATGCGGACGAGGTTGCGGTAGCCTTCTTCGTTTTCGGCGAGGACTAGGAGGTGGTTGTATTTGTCGTTTTCCGGGGCGGCGCGGTGGTCTTCCTTGTGGCAGATGTAGAGCTCGCAGCCCAGGATGGGTTTGATGCCTTTGGCTTTGGCGGCTTCGAAGAAGTGGACTGCGCCGTAGATGTTGCCGTGGTCGGTGATGGCTACGGCTTTTTGGCCGATGTTGTCGACGTGGGCTACGAGTTTTTCGACGTCGCAGGCGCCGTCGAGGAGGGAGTAGTCGGTGTGCAGATGCAGGTGGGTAAATTCAGCCATGGGATAGGTTTAGTTTAGTCCGCTTGTTGGGTGGGGAGTTGTTGGGGGATGTGCAGAAGGGGGGATGGTTGAGGAAAAGCGGGTTGGAATTGGGGTTGGGATTTTTTGGGGGGGTTGGTGTTGGTGGTGGTGATCTTGTGATGGTTGGGTTTTGGGTTTTTGTTTTTGGGTTGGTGCGGGTGGAGAGAAATACAGAGGAAAGGGGCTTCGCCCCATCTCGTTCAACCCATGTAGTGCCCCGGCTACGCCGGTACAAACATGGGGCACCCGTCCAGGGGTCGGGGGCTGTGTGTGGATTTAGGAAGGTCGGTGGGATTACGAGAATTCAGGGTTGGGGATGTGTGTGGATTCAGGAAGGTCGGTGAGATTACGAGAATACAGGGGTGGGGTGATGCGTGGATTTAGGAAGGTCGGGATTGGTATTGCACACTGAGGCGCAGGCGGGTCTGCGCGAGTGTGGCTAGGAGACCAGGAGAAGATCGAATTCGGGTTTGGCGCTGGCTACGAATTTGTGGCGGCGGGTTAGGGAGACGCGGCCGTCGTTGGCGAAGAGGAAGTCGTAATCCTCATGGCATTCGCCACAAAGCCAGAAATGTTCAACGTGTACTTGAGCCCCGGTTCGATGCGTGGTGCGGATGACTCTCCCACTACGCAGATAATGTAGCTCCTTGCGGCAATCCGGATTCATGCATTGAGATATCATGTCGGGCCTCTCGGGTTACTGGGGTAAGCATACTCCCGTTAGGTTACCTTTACGGGGTACCATTGCTCCAAAGTTGTACGGCCGCGCTGCCTATTTTCCACAGGGGGAATCGAGTTGGGCAACTCCCTCAGTTTTCTGTTTCGGCAAAGTCTTTTGATCTATTCACTTGGATGCTTCGGAATGGAACGAGGTTTCGACGCGGGCGCGCAAATAAATGCTCGGCGGGTGACCGGATGTATCGCTTCTTTTAATGTTTGTTCAGGCTCGGCTCAGGAAAGGCGCCGTGCGCCGGCCGAAGCTCGGCACAAATAGATGTCGGCATCGATGCGGGTGGCGGCTCGATACCGCGCGTGGATCTGCTCGCGAAATTGATCGGCTTCGTTTTCTTCGACCAGGTTCACGGTGCAACCGCCGAAGCCGCCGCCGGTCATGCGCGCTCCGTAACAACCGGGGAGCTCGGCGGCAATTTCGACCAGGGTATCCAACTCGCTGCAGCTGGCTTCGAAGTCGTCGCGGAAGCTGCGGTGCGCTTCGGCCATGAGGGTGCCGAAGGCAGGCAGGTCGCCGCACTCGAGAGCAGAGGCGGCGAGTTCGACCCGTTTGTTTTCAGTAATGATGTGGCGGCAGCGGCGAAAGACGTTGGGCGGCATTTCTGTTTGGCAATCGTTGAGCTGGGCCAGGGTGGCGTCGCGCAAGGCCTTGATGGAAGGCCAGCGGGCGTGCAGGATGCGCGTGCCCTCTTCTACTTCTTCGCGGCGCACGTTGTACTGGCCGCCTGCGTGCTCGTGCTTGACCATGGAATTGCAAATGATCAGGCGCACATTTGCGGGGATGGGCAGATGGCGATATTCGAGCGAGCGGCAGTCGAGCATGAGGGCGTGGTCCTGCTTACCGGCGCAGGCGATGAACTGATCCATGATGCCGCTGCGGGCGCCCACGAAGACGTTTTCGGCGCGCTGGCAGGCGAGCGCGATGGTGGGCAGCGGGAGTGAGGCGCCAGCCAGTTCCAGCAGGGCCATGGCCGTGGCCACTTCAATCGATGCGGAAGAACTGAGTCCTGCGCCCAGGGGAACATCGCCATTGAGCGTGAGCGTGAATGCGCCGGCGCGCACGCCTTGTTGCGCGAGGCTCCAGGCCACGCCCATGGGGTAGTCGCTCCAGTGCTTGCGCGCCTTGGTGGGCAGCGGCTGGGCTGGATAGGAAACCTCTTCGCCCATATTTTGCGAGTAGAGGGAGATGCGTCCGTCGGTGCGCGGGCTGATTTCTGCGATGGTATGGAAATCGATCGCAGCCGGCATGACGAATCCGCCGCTATAGTCGGTGTGCTCGCCGATCAGGTTCACACGGCCCGGCGCTGCGCAACGCACTGTGGGTTCACCGGCTACGGAATAATGTGCTGCTACGTCGTCTGAGGAGGCCATGGTTGATTCTTCTTTGATCGATTGCTTTGCTGCCGCACTGTCAATAGGAGGCCCTCAGCCGCCAGGCCCTGTTCATTTCAATATCTGCTGAAGCCAACCTTATCAGTCTACGGTTTTGATGCCGCTGTGCTGAGCATTTGATTCAATAGCATGGTGGCGAATGGATCCTGACCGTAACCGCCGAAGCGGAAGGTGGTCACTAACATACGCCCTGGACCGTCGTTGAGTTCCGCGAGGTAGGCGCGGTTGGAGTTGAGCCAGCCGTAGAAGACGCCGGCCTGCACGTTATGCGAGTCCTCTTCGCGCACTCCTTCGATGACGAATTCTGGCATGACGGAGGCCGCCTCCCAACCCAGGATCGAATCATCGATGACCGGGGCGAGCGGTTTCCATAGAGGGCTTGAGGAGAGCACCCAGTTGAAGTTGCTGACCCAGTCTCCTGATAAGTCAGACCCGGCGCGGGGCACAATGCGGAACGGCTTGCCGAAGGGCATCGCTTCGCCATTTGCGGCGAGCAAAAGAACTGTTCCACTTTGGGCCAGTCTCGCGCTGGTTTCGTTGTCGAGCGCGGAGGAGAGCCACACCGCGTTCTCGCTGCCTGCGCCTGGGTCGATCACTTTGATACCGTTGGCCAACATCGCTGCGCGCAAGGTCTGCAACTGGTTGAGGGGATCGTGGACGACGACTGCCACTGCCGGGGGCGCCGGCTTTGGAGGATACACCGCGTAACGGTAACGATTCTGTGCCAGCGTCGTTCCTGTGGGTGATACGAGTTGCAGGCGGAGATACTCCGGCGTGGGAGCGTCTACCGATGGTGCTTTGAATTGCAGAGTGCTTTCTGTCGCCACCGCGCTGGGCTCCGGAGTTTTCGGCAGGGGAAGAATTCCTGACTGCCCGTCCGAAGTCTGCCATAGAACGGTTGCTCCTGCCAATGACGCAGTGGAGTAGTGCGACACGACGAGGGGAAGTTCCACTGGGGATCCGGCAGTGAAGTTGTGTGTGGTGAAGTTGGCCATGATGAGATCGTCTTGCTGCAGCTTGCCCAGGTCTTCGGCGAAGGCCTTGGGCCGGCGCCACATGCTCATCAATCCATTGGCTTCCCAATTGGCATCGGTGAGCTCGGTGATGACGTAGCCCTGGATGGTATCGCGCTGGCGCATTTGTTCGATCTCGTATTTCAGCGCGAGGTATTCGTGCTTCTCGGTAGCTTCGGCGAGAGAACTGTAACTGGGATAGATGCGGTCAAAGCCATAGCCATGCAGGCGGTCGAAGACTCCGGCGGCGCGGGTCAGTTCGCGTCCGTTGAAGTCTCGCGGGAACCACCAGGGGAGCTGGTCGGGTGGTGGTAGTTGCGGGAGTCCCCAGTTGCCGAACTCCGATACGAGGAGCGGCTCGTGGCCGGTGGTGATTGCGTCGCCATAGGGGCTGAAGAGCCATTTGGGGCGGGCGGCGTACTCCTGCACCCAGTCTGCCCAATGGTCCGCGTGATCGGGAATGGAGTAGTAGGTGTGCCAGTCGGCGAAATCGGAATGCAGGTGGAAGCCTTTGCAGCAGGCGCTGTCGTCGGTGATCAAGCGGCCGAGTGGAGCGGTGAGCTGCTTGAGATCGCGAAAGGTGTTGAGCAGCCAGGCACGCTGGTTGGCCTGGGTCACGTCGATTCCCCACTGCTCATTCATGATGCTCTGAATGACGATGGAGGGGTGGTTCCAGTCGCGCTCCACTTCGGCGTGGAAAGTGTCCACGCCTCGCTGGGCTGCCTCCGGGGTCCAATGGTAGGCGTCATTCCATACCGGGATTTCGTACCACACGAGCATGCCTGTCTCGTCGGCGGCTTCGAGGTAGCGTGGGTCGGGGACTTTGATGTGGCAGCGGAGCATGTTTAGTCCCATGGCTTTCGATAGGAGCATTTCGTTGCGGATGAAGTCCGCGGAGGGCGGGGTGTAGATGCCTTCGGGGTAGAAGTCCTGGTCGAGCGCGGCGCGCATGTAGAAGGGCTTGCCGTTGAGGTAGAGGCGTCCGTCGGCGGTGGTGAGCTCGCGAAATCCGAAGCGGGTGTGGACTCGCTGGCCGATCGACTTTGACTCGTTGTTCAAGGTCGAGCGTGTAGAGGTTGGGGTGGTCGCCATCCCACAGCATGGGATGGGCTACGTGGGCCTGGCCTCGCGCGGTGGTTCCGTCCACGGTTAGTTCGAGTTGCGCGGCGGTGGCGCCGTAGGGATCGAGCAGGGTCGCTTGCAGAGGGTCTGCGCTGGTGCTGCCGGCGAGTTTGGCTTCGACCGTGAGGTCGCCGTTGTTGTGCGGAGTGACGTGTACCCATTCCACGTAGCGCAGGGGCACGGTTTCGAGCGTGACGGGCTGCCAGAGCCCGCTGGTCTGCACGTACCAGTTTTGTTTTCCGTGGGGAATCTCGTTGTAGTTCAGCTTCTGTTCGAGTGGCGACAGGGATTTGTTTTCCGGTGGAGTGGGGCGCAGGACTTCTTTGGGGGGAGCGGTGTTGGTGATGGGGGTGACGATGGGAGGCGGCATCGGGGGATCGAAAACTCTTACCAGGATTTCGTTGGTTCCCGCGTGAACTTTTCCTGTGAGATCGAAGGTGAAGGGCGTGTAGCCGCCTTCGTGCTCGCCTAATCGTTTTCCGTTGACCCAGACTTCAGAGAGGTAGTCGACTGCGCCGAAATGAATCAGTTCGCGGGTGAAGGGCTGGGGCTGTGCCAGGACAATTTTGACTCGATACCAGCCGACTCCGGCGTAGTCGCGGAGATCGTCGTATTGCGAGTTCCAGGAGAGGCTCGGCCGCGAGGGACGCCAGGTTGCCCGGGCATCGACAGTGGCTGCGGTGAATTGGGCGTGGGGGTCGGGACTGAATTGCCATTGCTGATCGATTGCGCGGGTTTGTGCATGAGCGCACAGAGATAGCAGCGGCACGAGAAAAGAGGTGATTGCGTTGACCACCCTGCGCATAGACGAACGGTTCTCCCTTGAGGCGACAAGACCCATCGAAAGCATATAGCAATATCAGCGGCGGCCGAGACGAGGGTCGTATTGAAATGGAATCGGCTTGTGGATGCGCAATTTGCCAAAATCTGGATGGCGCGGATTCAGGAGGAAATTGGATTCACCGGGGACTAGGGCACTGGGCACGCGCAATACAGCAGACGCGCCTTCGGCAACCCAAGCGTCTCCGATCGCCTGCACCCGGGCCGGGACGGGGTTCGCTCTCCAGTTCCTGGGCAAACTTGAGAAGGCCGTATCGATTACATAGGAGGGAGCGATCGAGATCTCGAACAGAACGTATTTACTCAAGAGATCTGGCGAATCTAGATGAACCAGCATTTCGAGTACCGCCAGGGCTTGCGACTGCGCAGTGTAGATCATCGGCGTGCCGGGGCTATTCCATCGGCCACCGTAGATGCGGGCGCCATCACCCACAAAGGCCGACCTGGCGAACTTGTGCTTGGTGATCCGCCAGGCGGAAAGGGTCAAGAAAATATTCCGTGGTCCAAGCGGCCTATGAGGTCTTCCACTTCTCTGGCCCCTAACTCGGAGCGCGCATAGAGTAAGGGGGTCTCACGGTCCAGCGCTTTTTTGGGGGAAGTGAGCCAGTTGACGGCCGCGGGTACATCGCCTTCAAACAGCTGCACAGATTTCTCGAAGAGGTTGGAGATACGCAGCAGACGTTCGGATTCATCTGGTTCGAGTTTGCCGGAGGTTTTTCTTCTTGCCAGGGTTCGTTCGGGAATGCCGATCACGGAGGATAGCAAGGTTAGGGGTAATCCACTGTTGGCTGCTAGCCGCACAAGGGCTGCAAAGGAAAAGCCCCGTTCGACGCGACGCATGAGATCGCGAGTGTCACTGCCGCCGAGCCCCAGGCTCTCACCACGCTTGCGAAATGCGGCGGCGCGCCGGGTTACAGGTTTGGACAACTTGCCTGAGGGGTTGGTGGCGGTCATGTATTCATGATAGGCTGCGCCTGCCACGGCGTCAAAAATATGCTGCCAAGTGGCAGGGGTGTTCGTGGCGAGTCCTCGTTCTTTGGACTTGCTGCATGCGCAGGTAGGGCTGGTCGAAAAACATTTCCAGGAGAGGTAGGCGGAACCGCAGGTCCCTCCGCTTCGGTCCCACGGCACGCCGGGGCAGGCGGGATGACAAGGATAGGGTGATGGTTCCCAAGAGAGAGTGATTGCGGGGCAGCCGTCCTATTTCCTAGCGGGGTGGTTCCCTGCCCTGGCGGCGAAGTCGACGGTGATCTCGACGTGCCGGTAGGCAGCGGGTGTAGGTTCGACGATTAGCTCGTAGCGGTCTTCGGAGAGGGACTTGAGCTCTGCCCCACGAGCGCGCAGCGGTTTTTCGTTTGTGCGCAGCTCAATGGTGGATCCAGGTTGGGAGACGTCCGCGCTTATTAGCAGGGTTCCGGATTTGTAGGTGGCGGAGATTATTTTGATGGCTTTGCTCGGTTCACCTACCAATGGCGCGGGGCTGCTCACGCTCAGTGAAACTCCTCCCTCGTAGCGAAGCAGATGGCGGCTGTTGCCTGGGGGCACTGTCAACTTTAGGTTGGCGTGTTCGTCTTGCGCGTTCTGCTGCGCTTGCGCGTCGTGGAGATGAGCGCCCAATGGAATTTCGGGAGCAAAGAGCAGCTCCATGGGGCCACCGGTGTTCTCTGTCTCGAGTTCGAGCCCATTTGGAACGCGGGTCACGGTCAGTTTCAAACGGCCGCCGTTTCCCTGGATGTTCTCGACTGTGACGTGGTCCCAGGCGGCGGGGAGATGCGGCGAGAAGAGGAGACGATTGGGTTGCGCTTGTCTTTCCAGGCCGAGGAGCCCGTGCACCGTCGAGGAAAGGAACGCGGCGGACGACCAGGTTTGCTCGGGAACCGACTCGATTTGTTGGTGATAAAAATCACCGGTCAGAAGCTCGTGGATGTGGCCCATGGAATCGAGGGTGCCCCACGGGATAAGCGCACTCCAAATGTTGAAGGCGGTGAGCGGCCGGTGCTCGGCCCAGAATGCCGTTGCCACGCCTGCTGTGCCCACCGGCGAAACGCTGCCGCTGGCGTAGGAGGCTGGATTGAAGCGGCTGGAGGTTGCGGCGACTCCCCTGGTTCCCCAGTCGGTTTGAAAGTCGGAAGAAGCAAGCTGGTCGAGGATCAATTGTGATCGCCGTTGATCGAGAAGATGGTTCGCTACCAGGTCTACTCCTGCCTCGCTACGCCGGAAAACGGGGCGGCCTGCCTGGTCGAAACCATCTATCCAGGAATTGCGGTTGTCATCCCAATAGCGAGTGGCTACCGAGGTCCTCGCTTTTTCATTCATGCGCGTGGCTTCTTCCGCGAGCGCCGCGTGCCCGCTGAGTTTGGCTAGAGAAGCGAAGGCGGAGGAGGCTCGGACCCAACTGGTGGAGAGGCCGAGGTCGGTAGTCATCCTGTCTTGTTCATTGCCCCCCTCTTTGCTGGAGGGAATGCGCGGAAGGCCATCGTCCGCGCTCAGCAAGGATGCGCAGTAATGATAGGCGGCTTCGATTCCGCGCCAGTTGTTCTGCAGGAATTGGGTGTCGCCACTGGCTGAGACGTAGCGCTCCACCGCGGTGAGATAGCCGAAGGTGATGTCTACGTGCACGAACATGTACGGGTACTTGGTGGCCCAGTCGGCGGGGTTGGCGCTCTGCGAGAGCTCGTGCCAGATCATTCCGGTCTGGGCATCCTGATATTTGGCGATGAAGGTCAGTGCCTGTTGCGCTCTTTCGTAGTCGCCGCTGCTGACCAGGGCGTCGACGGCAATGAGGGCATCGCCGGCGAAGAACCAGGCGTATTGCGGACGGCGGGCATTCCTCGAAGGGCCGTATCCGGCTACCAGGCCACAGCCCAGGACTTCATTGCATACCCAGGCCTGATCGAGCGCGATCTGGGCCCAGGCGAGCTGCTGGTTCACGGCCTGGTCGGGAGTTTCGATGCGCAGGGTGTTGGCGAGCAGCTGCTCATAGTGAGTGTGGGCTTCCGTCTCGAAGTTGGGCTCGGCGTTCAGAAGGCTCTTCATGTGTGCCGCGGGGTTTGAGGTGCGGTCATTTCTCGCTACTACCACGGTTGCTGAAGGAGTTGACTCCGCCGGCGCGCACGGCAAAGGCCAGCCGTTTGCCGAGTGTTCCGGGTTGGGCGCTGTTCAGGACTTCGTCATGCGATACCACAGCTGGGGAGCCGATCATGGCGGAGTAGGTGTGGGTGGGTTCCGCGAGGATGTACGCCGAGGCGGCTTGGTCCCAATGGGGCTCCTGGCCGCCTATCGATGCGGGCCACATCAGGTCGAGTACGGGGGTGAAGTGGATCAACGATGTCGATGGTGTGACGGCATTCCACGGAGTAGGTGAGGAGAATGGCCGGCTGCGTTGAGCGGGACAAAAAGTCTCTCGCGAACGATGAAGTCGGGACCTATATAGGTGCGGGTTATCGCTTCGGGTTCATAGGTGACCCGGCGAAGGAGGGCGGAGCCGTTGATTTCGGTCGTGTCTCCGGTGGAGCGAAAGCCCAGTTCGTATCCGCTGATGAGTTGCAGTGGGTAGGCCCAGGCTTCCAGGCCGCTCGATGCGTAGCCCATGATGACGGCTTTGCGTCCGTGGGCCGCGATGAATCGTTCGGGGGCGACGGAGTTGGTGTCGAAGGATAGCTGTGCGAATGCCGGCGAGGTAAAGAGTAGGGCGAGCGCGACTAAGCTTAGATTCACTTTGGTCTTGGTCCGAAAGACTGTCAGTGTAGCGACTTGGTCTCCCACATCTCGCGAAAAACGAGCGAGATACCCCGAATTTCCTGCAAGCGGCCTTGGACACGTCTGCGTGTGCGCCTTTCTATTGAGGAAAGGCGCATGAAGCGTCCGGAGTCCACGAAACTTCACAGGAAATCGGGGGTGTGGGGCACCCGTCCTTTGTTTAAGGATAGAGGTCGGTCGTCGATCTTCTTTGAGGATGGGCGCATGAGGTGCCGTTGCCACGAATCCACTTCACCAGGTGAATTTTACGGTTTTCTCTACGTAGCCTTGGCCGGGCGCGAAATCGACCTGCACGGGGCGCAGTGAGGGGTTGCCGGTTTGTTGGATTTGCGCTCCTTCTGCGTGCGGCTTGGCGTGGGTGTCGTTTATGCGGAGCAGGATGGTCTGATGGCTGCCGCCCTGGGCCGCCAATTTCAGAGTCAGCGAGTTGGCGGAATATTGCTGGTCGAGGACTTTCATCTGCTGGGTTGTTGACCCGGCTTCGGGGAGCCCGTGGGAGATGCCTGCCTCCACGGCGGGTAAGGGGATGCGCAAAACATTGGACGCCCATTTTGCCCCGGGGACCAACGAGGCAAGGACCACGGAACTGCTGGGACGGACCACCAATGTTGTCCCTTCGCGGGTCATGTCGAGATCGATGTCGCCGCCGGCGAAAGGAATGTGATGCAGCCTGGCGTTGTCCCATTGCGCTGGAAGACTGGGTGTCACCGTCAGCTTTTTCCCGGCCGCATCCCACTCCAGACCGAAGAGGCCGCGAATCACGGGCGAGATCACCATGGCCGAGGACCAGAGCTGATGAGAGGTGCTGCGGCCCAGGGGCGCGAAGAATTGGCCTGACAGCAATTCTGTCACCGCGCCTGGATCCTGTGTCCAGGTCATGTCCGCGTTCTGCATCAGGTGAGCGTAGCCGGAGAGACTACGACCGTTACGATATTCCGAGACCGAGACCCAGCCGGTGTAAAGCGGCCATACCGTGCCCTGGTGATAACTGATGGGGTCGAAAAAGGATACGGTCGGGCTCAGGTCGCGGGTGCCCCAATCGGTCGAGAACTCCTGCGCCGCCCAGCGGTCCAGCATGGGCTCCGCATGCTGCAGCTTGTAAGTGCCATCCCAGGAAGCTACGGAAGGGAAAATGGTCGGGCTGGGATCCGTGGTGCCATTGGCATTGCGGCTGAAAGCGTAGAAGCCTCCGCCGGGCAGCAGGTATTCCTTCTCGATGGTTGCGCCGATTCTTGCTGCCCTGGTCTCTGCCTGTTGCGCGATGTCGGTGTGCCCCGTCGCTCGCGCCAGGGCGGCCATCGCTGTGCTTCCCTGCTGATCGAGAGCCGCCAGGTAGATTTCCTGGTGCGGCATGCCCGGCGGCCAGGATTCCACCCATCCGGAACCTTCAGTGTTTTCATAGATTCCGTCGCCGTCGGAGTCGTGCGTGGTCTCGAACGTCCAGGTCTTTTGGATCGCGTCCCAGTTCGTCTGGATAAACTGCTTGTCTCCACTGATGTTGAGGTAATCTTCGCTGGCCATCAGGAACAATGGATTGGCATCGGCGGAAGCGTAGGCGTAGGGCAATGTTTTCCAGTCCACCAAGTCCGCTGTCTGCGCCCACTCGTGAATCATTTTGCCTTCGGGGCTTTGCCGCTTGATCAGGAAATTGAGCTCGTCCTTCGTCAATTGGAAATCGCCATAGCTGTTCACGGCGTAGAGCGTCCACAAAGCGTCGCGGCCGAAATACCAGCCGAAGCCGGGCCTTGCCGAATCTCCCGAGGTGTAAAAGCCTGCCACCAATGCAGTCTCGTCATGCTTGGGCGTGGTGTCCACGCGAAGCTGGTCAATCGCCACTTCGGCCCAGGCAAATGCCTGGTTGAGTTTCTCGTCTGGTGTCTCAATGCTCAGGTGTTTGGCCGAGAAGGTTTGAAAGTGATTTTGCGTTTCGCTAAAGAGCTTTTGAAAATCGCTATCGAGCGCCTGGAGCCGTCCAGCCAGTGCGAGCGTGGTGGCCGTCGCCGCTGTTTCCGCGGTCGTCATCAGCAGCGGGTAGACCTTATCGCGATCAGTGGCTGGATCGAAATGAAGCACAAACTGTAGCGGGTAGTTCTTGGGCCGCTCCTGGTACGGCGCGAGAATCCCGTACTGGGCGGTGGGCATCGCCAGCGCCGCAGCATGGTCGGGAAAATTCAGGTGCAGGATATAAAAGCCCGACTGACCCTGTTTCACCCACTCGGGCGACGGACGATCGTCGGAGAGAGCCGGCCACATGTGCTGCATCTCCGGAGTGAAGCTGAAGGTGAGCGTCATGGGACGCACCGCTTCGATCTGGATAATAGGCCAGGGCGCCGGCGCCATCGGGCGCGTTCTGGGGGGCAAAGAGGATCTCGCGGATGGTGAAATTCGCGTGCGAAAACGTGATGATCGTGTGCCCCGGTTGTACGTCGATGGAGGCTACTTGCTCATTCACGTCGATGGGCACGGCGTAGTTTTGCATCTCTGCCGTGATACGCATGTGGCTGAGAATTTTCCAGGGAAAGATCCAGGCTTCGAACGATCCATCCTGCTGGCCAAGTAATGCTCCTCGCGGGCCGGTTACGCTAAAGGGCCTGGCAACTATCGCGTCCTGGTGGATGCTGAGCTGACCGGGTTGGTCCGCGGTGAATTTCTGCAGCGCAGGAAGGCCAGCGGAGGCGCGGCCATCCGATAGCTGCGCAGGCAATGGAGCCGTGAAGCTGAAGAGAAGCGCGATGGCCCAGAACTTCATCGTGGCGTCACCATGGGCAGGGGCAGTTCCGGATGAAGGAACAGAGCTTGATTGTCAATGGTACGTGGGTTGACCGGAAAGTGTGGGAGGGCGGCCTGGTAGCCGCCCTCCCTTTGGTTAGAACGAGAAGCGCCCGGAAAACTGCAGACGCCGCATCGTAGTTCCGTCCTGAGAGGACAGGGAGCTCGAAATGGTGCCTGCGTTGCCGTCCTGGCAGTCAACGCAGGAATCCGGTTGCCCGAGGTTCACATGGTTGAAGGCGTTGTAGGCTTCCGCGCGCAGTTGGAAGTGCACTCTTTCCGTCAGGTTGAAGTTCTTCGCCAGAGAAAGATCCGCATTCCAGAATCCCGGCCCGAAGAGAGTGTCACGACCAAGGTTGCCAAACGTGCCTGCCGCTGGACGCGCGTAAGGGCCAAAGGAACTCTGTGCCTGCCCTGCAGGTGCGAGTACGTAGGGCGACGGGGTGAAGTACTGCACCTTGTGCGTCGCGGCGTTCAAGGATCCGCTATGCAGGCCAAAGCCGTGTTGGTTGGTCTTGTTGAGGAAACCGATCACGTCGTTGTCAGACGAGCTGGTTGCGTAGCCAGGCGTGTAGGGCAGGCCACCCTGAATCGCTACGTTGCCATTCAGGGAGAAGCCACCGATGATCTCGTTGACCCAGCCCTTCACGTCGCCGCCGATCAGTTTTCCTTTTCCGAAGGGCAGGTCGTAATTGCCGGCAAACACAAACGCATTGCGGCGGTTGTAGTAGCTGGAACCGTAGCCCACCTTGGGATCGTTGAAGAAGTAGTACGACTCATGCGCCATGGCCCGCGACCAGGTGTAATGAGAGAGGAACTGCAGACCCTGGCTGAAACGCTTTTCCACGATAACCTGCATGGCGTTGTAACTGGTCGTCGCTTCGTTGGCGTTGTAACGAAGATCCTGTTCCCATCCAAAGGGGTGGCCGTAGTTCACACCCAGTTCCCTTTGCGCCGTGCCGTCAAAGTACGGACGCCGTTCGCTCTGGGTGTAGATCTGCCCGGTCTCCGGATTGATCTGGTTGAAGCCGGCAATGGTTTGTTGGTTGGGGCTCGCCTGGTTCGACGAGTCAAACATGTTGTGCACGCCGTGACTGCCGACGTAAGCGATCTGAAACGACATGGTCGAGTTAAATTGCTGCTGCACGGTCAAGTTCCACGCGTCCAAAGTGGGCAACCGGACATACAGCGGGCGCGTCGGCACGCCGACGCCGTCGGGCAACGGATAGTTGCCGCTCGCGGGAATCGGCGCGAACGTAAAGCCCGGAGGCCCTTGCGTCAGATTGAAAACGGCTGCCGCATTGGTTGTGGCATTCAGGTTCTGTGAGACTTGCGTCGGATAAGAGAAGGTCAATACCTCTCCGAAAGTGTCGCCCGACCAACCTTGGCCATACACTCTGCCATAGCCTGCGCGAACGACAGTGTTAGGGTGAACCTGGTAAGCGAATCCAACCCTTGGCGCCAGGTTGGTCCAGCTTTTTTGCACATTCAGGTTGGTTCCCCATGGGCCGTAGCCGGCAATGCGAATGTCGCCGGTATTCAGGTCAAGCAGACCGCCTCGCCCCTTGCCGGTGACGGATTCGGGAAGATACATTTCCCAGCGCAAACCGTAGTTGACGGTCAGTTTGTTGGTGACGCGCCATTGATCCTGTCCGTAGAAGAAGAAGCGTTTTTGCCGTTCCTGCGCATCGGTGTATTGCGTCTGCGTGCGCTGGTAGGCGGTGGTGTCACCGAGGAGGAAGGTAGCAAAGCCAACACCCGACGAGGTCTTCCCGGCTACCGGATCAAGCACTCCGGCCGTGCGCTGCTGAGCAAAATGAAAGTTGCCCGAACGCACGTTGTTGTTGTCCAGTCCGACCAAGTGGTTCAGGCCGTAGCGAGCGTCGCCGCCAAACCGAATGTTGTGGTTTCCGATCTGGTGGGACCAATTGTTCACGATCTGATACTGGCTTTGATCCTGAAGGAATTGGGCTGCCGAGGTACCGTACTGCAGGACGCCGCTGCCGTTTTGCCCATTGCTTGGGTTGTCGATGTTGAATTGCGGCAGGCCGCCGTTCAGAGCCAAATCACCTACGTTGGCATTGGGAATACCCAGGCTGTTGCCTAGCGGCTGGTTGTAGTTGGGACCATTCTCATCCACATGGAGCCTGAGGTAGCCGAAGCGAATATCGGTAAGCCAGGCTGGGGTGACCACGTAGTCCGCGCCTGCAGCCACACTTTGGTCGCGAGCGGTGTCTGTTCCGGCGAACCCGCCGCTACCAAAACCCGCGCCTCCGGCCGCACCAAAGAAGGGCGCTCCGGAAAGATTGGAGCCGAAGTAGGTGTAGCGGCCGAAGAGATGCAGCTTATCGGAGAGTTGATAGTCAACCCGGCCATCGGCCTGGTTGGTATTGAAAATCCCCGACCCGGAGGCGGCGTAATTGTTGACGATTCCCGCGCCGGCCACGTTGGGCGCAGGCAAGAGTTTGAAGAAATTTACCGCCGGCGCCGAGAGCCGGGCCGCGGGAATAATGTTTCCGGCAAAGGGGGTGCGGCCGGTGAGTGCCGTCTGGTTGGTCGCCGGGTCGAAAACCTGGCCCTGTCCGCCCTGCAGGTACTCGCTCAGATTGCAATCTCCCCCGGAGGTACAGCTGGATCGGGCGAGAGCTGTTGGGACGGTGGTCAGGGTGGCGGTCCCGGTCTTTTCCCGGAGGCCCTGGTAATCGCCGAAGAAGAACAGCTTGTCCTTGCGGATGGGTCCTCCGACTGCGCCACCAAACTGATTATGGAGATTGGGCGCCAGGTACCTGCCGGTGAGCGGGTCCGGAGCGAACTCCGAAAATGGGTCACGCGCCTGCTGGGCATCTGAGCGGCGATACAAAAAGGCCGAACCGTGGAAGTCGTTGCTGCCAGACTTGGTCTGTGCCGTCACCAGCCCTGCCACGGCTTTGCCGAACTCCGCATCGTAGTTCTGCGAGGTGACCTTCATTTCGGAGGTCGCGTCCAGGTCGGGGTTGATGACCGCGACCCCGATAATCGGATCCTGGTTGTCCGTCCCGTCCAGCTCGTAGCCGGTGGCGAAGGGCAGCTGCCCGTTGACCTCGATCTGCTGGCTGCGCTGCGGATTGTTCGCCTCGCCGACATTCCAGCCGATGTAACTGGTTCCGGGGGTGAGCAATTCAAAGGAAGTGAAGTTCCGGTTGAAGTTGGGTAGATTTTCAACCGCACGCGCATTCAGGATGGTGCTGACTTCCGCCCGATCCGTCTGCAACAACGGGGCGCCCGAGCTGACCGTTACGGTATTCGTGGTGCCGGCTACAGAAAGCTGCAGATCGACCTTGGGCGAGGTGTCGGCGTAGACGACTACGTTGTCGGCTGTGCTTTTGCTGAACCCGGGAGCCTCAACATCGACGCGATAGCTGTCGGGAATGAGGTGCTGCACCCGGTAATCACCACCCGCGCCACTCTGGGCCTGGACAGAAGTCCCCTTGGCGACGTCGGTGATGGTGATTTTCGCGTTGGGGACGACGGCCCCGGTGTTGTCGGTGATGGTTCCGAAGATGGAACCATATACGGCCTGTGCCCAAGCAGAAGGAGTTAGGGATGTTAACGACGCGATAACCGCTAAGTACAATATTTTGTTGAGCTTAAATCTACGCATATGGGAAGCCTCGAAAAGTGCTGCTCTGGTAATGCGCCCGCTCTCGTTTGGTGGCGGGACGCTTGGGATTCGCTTTTCGGCGGCACGACACTACATTCGCGCTGCCCTTTATCTAAAAAAAGCATCTAAACCTTGCAAGGTCCTATAGGGGCGAGGTGGTGTATTCGCCCCGGATGAAAACTAAAGGCGCTGAAATAGTCGCTATTCCAGCGCGTGCCAAGCTTCTTTCCTGAACCACTGAGCTGCCAACGTTGTTTACGGTGAATTAACGGTGAAAAGTAGCAGAAGCAGTTCTGCGTTGCAGAAAACAGGTGAGTTAACGGAGCCGTTACACTCGTCAAATTCAGATCCCAGATCGGCTTTGATCGAGCGGGTCCTTTCCAGCACGCAATTTCGCACCTCGCTACGCCTGCGGGAGTTCCTTCTTTACATTGCTGACTGCGCGCTCAAAGGCACTCCCGAAGCGGCCACGGAACAGCAAATTGGAGTCCATGTTTTTCATCGCCCGCCTGGGTATAACAGTAGCGAAGACAGCATCGTCCGGACGCACGCCCGGTTGCTGCGGCAGAGGCTGGCGGAGTACTTCTCGACCGAGGGCGCGGCCGAGTCGACCATCATTGAGGTTCCCAAGGGGCACTATCTCCCCACGTTCCGGCTGCGGCAATCCGAGCCCGCGCCGGCTCCATTTCCGCTGCACCCGGAGGCGGTGGACTCGCCACCCAGCGAGCCTGCTGCACCGCCGGCCGTTCGCAGATGGGATTATTGGAAGTCCACTCCGCTTGGCTTGGCGTTGGGTGTTCTGCTGGTTCTCGTTTTGGCAGGCTCGGCGTTTCTGGTTGCACGGGCTCGTCCCAGGGCGCTCACGAATAAATCGGCCGTTGAGGTTTTTTGGGCGCCGTTCTTGTCCGGTGATCCCCCGGTGGTCATCTACAGCAACGCCCGTTTTCTGGGCGATTCAAAAACAGGCCTCCGCTATGCACCGGCGGCCGGCTCGTCTACCGAACCAGTGGTGGACAACTACACCGGGATCGGCGAACTCGCGTCGGTTTATGAGTTGACCAGGCTTTTCGATGCGCACCACGCTACGTTCGTGTTGAAACGCAGCCTGTTGGTGACGTGGGATGAAGCGAAGATGAGGAACCTGATTTTCATCGGGTCTCCGGCAGAGAATCCTTCGTTGAGCGCGGTGCCCGCGTTACGAGATTTTACTTTGACCGCCAATCCTCAATCTGCGGGTTTTGTGAACAATCATCCTCGCCCGGGTGAGCCACCGGTCTACTCTCGCCCGGAGCACCCGCTCACCATGGACTATGCGGTGATCGCGCTCGTCCCGGGAGTGCAGTCCGGCAAACGAACCCTTATGTTTAGCGGGCTCACCACCCTGGGTACCCAGGCAGCGGTGGAATACAGCTCGCGCAAAGAGAGCCTGGCGGAGTTGTTGAAGCTGGTCACTTCGCCCACCGGCGAAATAAGGCCTTTCGAGGCACTGCTCGCCGTCACGCTCGAAGGCGGAGTGCCCCTGCAAAGCAAGCTGGTGTCCATCCGGGTTCACTAGCTGTTACTGCATAGGCTGGAGTTTGAGCTGGCTGGAAGCATGGATTTGCGAGGCAGCGTCGAGTTCTTTCTTTGCGTCGTCTTCCCTGCCCATGCCGCGATACGCCTGCCCCAGCAGGGTATGGCTGATGTAGTTGCCGGGGTCCATCTTGACTGCATGCTGCAGATACAGGGCCGCGCTTTCCGGGTCTCCGCGGCGCAGAAAGACTTTTCCCATTTGGATAAACGGTCCCGTGCTGGAAACGTCGAGAGAGATCGCCCGGGTTAAAGCCTCCTGTGCCTTCTGGTACTCGCCCATCCTGGTATAGACATCTCCGAGCCGGTCATACACCGCGGGGTATGCAGGATTCAGGGCTCGCTCCTGTTCAAACTGTTCCAGTGCATGTGCCACATCTGACTTGTAGAGATACACCTCTCCCAGCATGAAGTGCGCCAAGGGAAGGTTGGGCGTGATCGCGAGCGCTTTCTGCGCATCCTGAGCGGCGAGCTCCGGCAGGTCGGCATCCAGCAGCATCCCCCCGGTAAGCAGGTAGGCCGCACCGGTATCGGCGGCTACTCCATACTGTGCGGCAAACGCGCCGCGAGCGTCGTCATAGCGGCGGGCGTTCATGTAGGCGAGTCCTAGCACGTGATTTGCATCGGCGTTGGCATTCGGCATCCATTGCCGCACGCGTTCCAGGTAAGGGATGGCGGCAGCGGGCTGGCCAAGACGGTAGAGGGTCAAGCCGCGCATCTGGACCGACTCGAGGTCTTGCGGATCCTGGGCCATGGCCGCGGCGAAGGCGCGCTCGGCATCGATCAACTTGCCGCTGCGGTAGTAGGCAATCCCCAATTGCCGGCTTGCCCCCTTCACGGGCGGTTGTTGCGCTGCTTGCTGCTGCAAGGTGGCCATCGATGCCGCGCTCGTGGCGGGCGAAGGAGACGCGTTTTGTGCCAGGCACCACCAGGCAGGAAGGAACGCAAAGATGAGGAAGCGGAGTTTCTGCATAGCCCAGATAGAAGGATACGCCCCTGATTGCGCCCGGATGGCTCAGCTCCGGGTGCTAGCATTTGAAAAATGGCTGTTTGGCATAGGTTGCTGGCGGCAGTGCTGGCAGTGGCACAGGGTCCTTACCCGGCGAATACGAGTCATCCTCCCCCGGCATGGTTTGTCGATGTAGCCGCGCAAGCGGGCGTGCAGATGAACAACGTCAACGGCGAGTCGAACACCAAGAAATACATCATTGAGACCACGGGCAGCGGCGTCGCCGTGCTCGACTACGATCGCGACGGCTGGCCAGACATCTACCTGGTGAATGGCGATGCGCTGGATTCAGCTCACGAGAAATCAGCGCCGACCGGTCACCTTTATCACAACAACCACGATGGAACCTTCACCGACACGACGCGAAGCGCCGGGCTCGTCGCCAGTGGCTGGGGACAGGGCGCGTGTGTGGGCGATTACGACAACGACGGCTTCGACGATCTGTACGTGACCTACTACGGTAAGAATCGGCTTTATCACAACGAACGGAACGGGACGTTTAAAGAAGTAGCTGCGCCCGCGGGCGTCGCCGGCAGTGGCGGCGAGTGGGGTTCCGGCTGTGCCTTCGTGGACTACGACCGCGATGGCAAGCTCGACCTGGTGGTCGCCAATTATGTCCACTTCGATATCAAGACTGCGCCCCGGCCGGGTGAAGGCCAGATGTGCATCTGGAAGGGCGTGCCGGTTATGTGTGGGCCGCGCGGTCTCGACTCCACTCCCAACGTGCTCTACCACAACCTTGGCGGAGGCCGCTTCACCAACGTAAGCAAGAGCAGCGGAATTGAAAAGACCAATGGGCACTACTGCCTCGGCGTCTCTACTCTGGATTACAACAAAGACGGGTGGCCCGATATTTACGTGGCCTGCGACAGCACGCCGAGCATTCTGTACCGCAACAATAAGGACGGAACGTTCACCGACGTTGCTGTCGATGCGACCGTGGCCTTCGACGAGGACGGCCGCGAACAGGCGGGGATGGGCGCGGCGGTCGCCGATTACAACGGTGACGGCCTGCCTGACATTTTCAAGACGAACTTCTCCGATGACACCTCGTCCCTCTACCAGAACAATGGAGATGGGACGTTCAGCTCGAAGGTCTTCGACGCAGGGCTTGGACTGAACACCCAATATCTCGGCTGGGGCGTTATGTTTTTCGATATGGATAATGACGGATGGCCGGATGTGCTCATCGCCAATGGCCACGTCTATCCCGAGGTAGACACGGCACATTTGGGAGCGGCCTATCGAGAACCGCGGCTGGTTTATTGGAACCAGGGCAATGGCAAGTTTAAGGACATCAGCCGCGATGCAGGCCCGGGATGTACAGAGCCCCAGTCCAGTCGAGGTCTGGCGATTGCAGATTTTTGGAACGAAGGCCGATTGTCGGCAGTCATCAACAACTCCGGCGCAAAGCCGATGCTGCTGGTCAATGAAGCGGCGAATCAGAATCATTGGATCGGGATTGCGACCGTGGGCACACGGTCCAATCGCGACGGCATCGGCGCCACGGTGCATGTGTCCGCCGGCGGGAGAGAGTTTGTGCAAGAGGTCCGCAGCGGATCGAGTTATCTTTCCAGCAGCGACCTGCGTTTACATTTTGGCCTGGGCACTGCCGGCAAAGTCGACCGGGTGGAAATCGAATGGCCCAGTGGGCTTAGAGAGTCGTTTAGTCCGCCGACCGTGGATCGTTTCGTTACTCTGACGGAAGGGACAGGGAAGGCGCTAACGGCCCACTAAGCCTGGCGAGCGCGGCCGCCCCTAACGCGATGATCATGGGGAAACATTCCAACGTGTAGCGGGGCTCTGGCGCCTCCAGCGTGGAAAGCAGCAGGCTGCGGACTACGATATAGGCCACCATCACGGTGGCGAACCTCGGCCAATAGAATATCCCGGCAACGGCGGCTAACAGGTAGAGCAGGTTCAGCGCTCCGTAGGCGTAGGCAATTTGGGTCTCCGCGTGATGCTGATTATATTGCCACCAGCGTAGTTCTATATTCAGCATCTCTACCCGGGGCCGCAGCCACATATCCGCCAGCCGCATCAGGGGCAGCGTCAGATAGTAACGCACGGGATGAGCGCGGATCCGGTCCGCAGCCAGGGCGCCGAACCTGGCGTCGATCTCCGGTGTCAGCACGTCGGCTGCGTTGTACTGCGCGATCAGGTCGAGGGTCGTGCGGGTGTCCCCATCCAGGGCTCGCGCGGGGAGGGTGTGGATGTCGATGTCGTCCCCGGGTACGTTCCAATAGACCTCGTAGGTGGAGGCGAAGTCGGCAATCCAGGTTTTCGCCCAGCGTTGGAATCCGAGGGCTTTGGGTTCACCGGGGTCCGTGGCGGATCGGGGGGCTAGCGGTTGAAAGAGATGAAAGGTGTGCCAATTGCGCAGGGTCCAGATGCCGAACGGCAGCACGGCTATGAGGCCGCAGAACAATGAGGTACGGAGCGCCGGTGCAAAGCCAAGCGAGGTTCGCCCGTAGAAGATCAGTGCGGGAAAGAAGACGACCGCGAGCAGGGCGCCATCGGGACGCAAGAGCGCGGCATAGCTCCAGGCAAATGCGAGAGCCAGCATCCAACCCAATCGCGGACGCTCGAGCACCGCGGTAAAGGCACAGAGGCCAAGCGCGACGCAGAAGATGGAAGGCGTCTCAGTGAGAGGCATGGCCACGTAGTTGGCGGTGAAGGGACAGATTGCGGCCAGCCAGAGCGCGGCCAGGGCGGATCTTTGGCCGCAAATGCGGCGAACGAAGTCCGCGATGAGGAGACATGTGGCCAGATCGATCACGACTTGCAGGTAGAGGACCGCGAGGTAATTTTGTTTGCCAAAAACGGCAAAGCAGAGAGCGAGGAAAGCGGGGTATCCGGGCAGGCGAACGAGAGTTGGGGCGATGGTTGTGGAGTGAAGCAGTGACCGGCCGTAAATGCCGTGGGTTAGCCAGTTCCTGGCGATGTCAGCGTAAAGAAGCGAGTCACCCTGGATCTGCGGAAAAAAGTGGATGAACCAGAGGCGAAGAGCGGTTCCCGCCGCGAGCGCACAGAGAATAGAGAGCATTGTGCGGCGGCTGAGGGAGGGCATCCCCCGAAATCATACAGGCTTGGGGTTAGAATAATCGGGTGGCAGCGGGCGGGAGTAGCTCAATGGTAGAGTAGCGGCTTCCCAAGCCGTTGGTTGCGGGTTCGATCCCCGTCTCCCGCTCCACAAGGTTTCTCTCCAGGATGCACAGCTTTATCTCAAATGGGAGACGTCATTCGACGACGGGCACGGCTTTAGCTGTGCCTTAATGACTTGCTTGGAAGGGTACGGCCTTTTAGGCCGTATATCTCAACGTCAAGATTGATCGGCTTCAGCCGCCGAGGGCTGCTAAACCAGCACAAGAGATGCCCTCGGGGGCTAAAGCCCTTCGTAGCTTTGTGGTTAATGTACGGGCTGAAGCCCGTACCCTTCAAAAAAGTTCTCATGTAGGCTCTCCAGCCCCTGAGGTACGCTTCTGGAAACCGCCGGGGCCTAGGAGAAAACCGTACCTCAGCGGCTTAAGCCGTCCAGCGCGGCATTTCTATGGCACGGCTGAACCCGTGCCCTTCGTCGAAAGCAGTTCCCGCACGCAGAGCGAATATGGCTTATCTGCGAACCAAAGATCGCGGGATCTCTTCTCGCGTTCCACAAATTAGCCCAGGACCCTAGTCCGGGTTGGCACGAGAGGGTCGGTTGAAAACAAGCCGCAACTCGATCATGGATAATCTTCAGCCGTCCCTTCGGGACTAATCATGTCGCACGGCGTACCCAGGACTAGCGTCCTGGGCTAAGGTCAGCCGTCCCTTCGGGACTCAATTAGGTTGAGGTTTAGCCATTCGTTGCGGGTTGGATCCCCGTCTCCCAATCCACGGATTTTTAGACTTAGGGTCTTCCGCAGGAATTGCACAGATGAGAGAACATCTTTCGACGAAGGGCGCGGGGTCGATCACTTTTGGCGTTCCAGAAATCTTCGCAATCATCACGAAGTCGAGCCCGGAGAGACGACTGAACTTCAGACTTGTCCAACTTAGGTTTAAAAACACCTCGGTCCAACAAGAACTGTTTATGAAATCTTCGCTGTCCTCCCCCTTGTCATCCCGACCGGAGCGACCGTTTTATAGACAGTTGTTGGACCGAGGTGCTTTCAAATCTAATTTGGACAGATTTGACCGTCCCTGCGGGACAGGTCAGTCGTTCCGTCAGCGGCGAAGGGTGTGCGGCGGTTCGACTGTGCCGATCAGGACCTTTGCCCGCTCGAAGACGTCCAGAAACATCCTGCGTGTGAGTTTTCCGGTGTTGGTGTTTTGCAGGGAGGGATGGAAGCTGGCTATCAGGACGCGGTTTCCGGGAAGGGCGTATTCCGCGCCGTGGGCAAACTTGAAGCGTGGCTTGCGATCACTCTGGCCGGTGCGCGCCAGGTGCTCCAGGTAGCCATCGAAGGCGATGCGCCCAAGGCAAACCACTACCCGCATGTTGGTCAGCAGGCGGAGTTCTTCGTCCAGATGGGTGGAGCAATTCGCCAGCTCGGAGCGTTTGGGACTGTTATCGGGCGGGGCACAGCGGACAACAGCGCTAATCCAGCAATCGAGCAGCCTGAGCCCGTCACCGCGAGAAACGGAGGTGGGTTGCGAAGCGAATCCAGTCTCGTGGAGAACGGGATATAAAAAGTCGCCGGAGCCGTCGCCAGTAAACGGGCGGCCGGTGCGATTCGAGCCGTGCGCGCCCGGCGCCAGACCCAGGACGAACAGGCGGGCTTTCTCATCGCCAAAAGAGGGAACCGGCTTGGCCCAGTAAACCCAGTCGCGGTACGCGCGGCGCTTGCTGGTGGCAATCTCTTCGCAGTACTTGCGCAGACGGGTGCATCGGTTACAACGGATAAGATCCTGGTTAAAAAGGATCAGCGGACTGGGACTGCTGGGAAGGGACCCAGGGTTCGCCGCAGCCACACCAGGGCTTCCAGCAGGCGAACCAATGGGAGAACCAGGGATTGGTCGAGGGATGGAGCTCATACCCGATTGTAAGGCTCTTAGGAATTACGGCGTAAGATGATTTTTGCTTTTTCACGCCCAGACCAGCACGCTGGGAAATGAGAAAAGAAAGGTTCATGAGAGTGTCTATGCGCAATAGAACCAAGGGGTTAACGGTAACGCTGGCAACATTCGCCCTGCTCGCCACCGGCTGTCAGCAGCAGGCGCCCGCTCCCGAAAAAGCACAGCAGCCGCCGGCGGCGGCACCAGCGCCCGTGCAAATAGGAGGCGAGGACGTCGTAACCCTCACGCGCAAGGCCAGCAACAACGGCAGCAAACCGGAGTTCCTCTCCGTGACTCTCTTCCCTGGGCGCGGCATGAATATGTTTCAGGTCACGGCCGCCATCCCCGGTAAAGGAGAGATACCGCTGCTGCACTCACCCTCAGTGGAGGACGCCGCGAAGCAACTCACCGGCACGGGCAAAGATCAGTTGGGCAACGCATCCTTCGGGTTCGGCGGAGCTTTCCTGATTCCCTACCCCAACCGCATCATTGGCGAACATTCGTCGGATGGGAAGTCGGTGATCACACAATGGCGTGGCCATACCTTGACTCTCCCGGCAAACTTTCCCAGCAAGAACCCCGGCGGACCAGTGGTGGCGATCCACGGACTGATCACCCAGTCTAAGGTGGAAGACCTGCAGACCCAAACCACGGCCGACGGGCAAACGGTGACGGGCGTCATTCACGCGGGAAACTTTGGCGGCCATTGGCTTTCGGATACTGATCTGACCCTCAACATCGCGCTTACCGGCGATGCGGTCGACGCCACTATCACGGCCAAGAACGTGGGCAAAGAGCTGGAGCCGATGTCGATCGGCTGGCACCCCTATTTCGCAATCCCGAGCGGCCACCGCGCGCAGACCCGGTTGCACATTCCCGCCGCCATGATGGCCCCGGTGAACAACTACGGTGACGCATTTCCCACAGGACAACTCAAGCCGGTAAAAGGCACGGACTACGATTACAACGCCCCGGACGGCGTCGCCCTGGACGATCATTTTCTCGACGACAACTTCTCTCACCTGCAACGCACCAACGGTGCAGCAGTCGTAAAGATGACGGATCCCGATGCGCATTATGGGTTAACGGTCTCCGCCCTCTCGCCCGAGATCAGGACCATCCAGGTCTATTCACCGAAGCCTGCTTCGTTTGTCGCCATCGAGGATCAGTTCAACTACGTGGATCCATTCGGAAAGCGGTGGAAGGGTATGGATACAGGCATGGTGACGCTCCGGCCGGGACAGTCCGTTACCTGGAAGGTTCGCCTGGGATTGTTTGTCCCGGGCCAATAAACGGCAGGAAATGGTTACCGTAGTAAGGGCAACGGAAATGATGCACCCACCTGTTCGCGCCTAACCGGGGCATACTGGTTGGATGAGACCGGCGCATGCTGCCCGCTGCCTCTGTTGCGGGTACAGAACTTTGACTGTGCCTGAAGCCCTCGAACTATGCCAGGTCTGCTGGTGGCAGGATGACGGGCAGGACGACCGCGACGCTGATGTCATCCGCCGAACCGTCAACGGCAACCTCTCCCTTAGCGACGGACGACGCAACTACAAGCACTACCAGGCTGCCGATCCGCGGTTTGTTGCGCACGTACGCACGCCGCGGCAGGAGGAACTCTAGGCTGTAGCACCGTCGCCGGGGCCGCCTGAGGTAACCGTAAAGGGTGTATTGTAGTTAATAGCGGCTTCGCATTCCTTGCGCTGCGGGTTTGACCCTCCCGGCAAAGCCTCATACGATGAAAGCAGGCTGTTTACAGGCTTCCCACGCTTGCATCGATTTAGCCATTGCAGGCGCGTAGGAAGCGAGCGAACCTGGAAGGCATACGTTGAACTCAACTGAAATGATAGAAACAACACCGCAATCCGAAGGGGCGCCCACCGCTACCGAGGAATCCGCCGGACATGAACATGAGGGCCACTCTCATGGCGCTGCAACTCTAAATCCGGAATGCACCCGCGAAGTTGAAATCGAAGTCCCCGCGGACGAAATCACCCGTAATTATCAGGCAGTTACCAAGCGCTACCGAAAACTGGCGCGGATACCTGGCTTCCGCGCGGGCAAGGTTCCGGAGTCGCTCATCCGCAGCCGCTTCGCCGAGCAAATCCGCCAGGATGTGATGGAAGCCGTTCTGCCGGAACACTTCCGCAACGCCATCAACGAGCGTCAATTCAAGCCCATCTCGCAACCCCAGGTAACCAAAATCGATCTCGAAGAAGGCAAGCCCTTGCGCTTCAAGGCTGCTTTCGAAGTTGTTCCTGAATTCTCGATCGATGGCTACCAGGACGTGAAAGTGGAGAAGCCGGCGACTGAGCTCACCGATGCGGAGTTCGATGCGGAACTGGCGCGCATCCGTGACTCCCGTTCGACCATGGAACCGGTAACCGAAGAGCGGCCGCTCGCCGATGGTGACTTTGCCCAGATCAGCTTTACAGGCGAAGTGCAGCCGGCCGAAGGCGAAACCGAGCCCGCGCCCCAGCAACCAATTTCGGGGCAAGACGTCATGCTCGAGGTAGGCGGACCCAACACACTGGACACATTCAACGCTGCGCTGCGTGGAGCCACGGTGGGCCAACAGTTAAAGTTCGAGGTGAGCTATCCGCCGGATTTCGGTGAGCGGCAACTAGCTGGCAAGCGCGTGGCCTACGATCTCGAAATCAGGGGCATCAAGAAAAAGATCGAGCCGGAGCTGAATGACGAATTTGCCAAGGAGCTCGGGCAGTACGAGAGCCTGGACGATTTCAAGCAGCAACTGCGTGATCACCTGGTCAGGGATAAACAGCGGCGAGTACAGACGGAGACAACCAACCGGTTGCTCGACGCCCTGGTGGCGCGGTATGAGTTTCCTGTTCCCGAGTCGATGGTGCAACAACAAGTAGATGCTCGACTCGATCGCGGTCTGCGCGCGCTGGCATCGCAGGGCATGCGCACGGAAGACATGCGCAATCTCGACTTCGATCGTCTGCGCGCAGCACAACGGCCTTCCGCTACTGCGGAAGTGAAGGGCTCGATGCTCCTCGACCGCATCGCCGATGTAGAGAACATCAACGTGCCGGAAGAAGAGGTCGAAAACGAACTGCAAGCTATTGCTTTGCAAATGCGCGAGCCGGTGGATGCGCTGCGCACGCGTTTGACTGAGGACGGTAGCCTCGCTAGAATCCGGGAACGCTTACGTAGAGAGAAGACAGGCGCAGTGCTGTTCGAAAGACTCGCGTCCTGAAGAAACGCAAACGGCCAACATTAAAGGGTGGGGCGCACGCAACCCACAGGAAGTAGAAGCAAGGGAGAGCATGGCACTTGTACCTATGGTGGTCGAGCAGACGAGTCGAGGCGAGCGCGCCTACGATATTTATTCGCGTCTGCTTCGCGACAATATTATCTTTCTGGGTACGCCGATCGACGATCAGATCGCAAACCTGGTCATCGCCCAAATGTTGTTTCTTTCCGGTGAAGACCCAGAGAAGGACCTTCAGCTTTACATCAACTCACCAGGCGGCTCCATCACCGCGGGTCTGGCTATTTACGACACCATGCAGTTCATCCGCAATGACGTGGTGACCTATTGCATCGGCCAGGCAGCGAGCATGGCGGCCTTCCTGCTGATGAGCGGTAACAAAGGTAAGCGTTTTGCCCTGCCTAACTCCCGCATCCTGATCCACCAGCCGTCGATGGGTGGTCTATCCGGGCAGGCAACCGATATTGACATTCATGCCCGCGAGATCCTGCGTATTCGCGAGATCACCAACAAGTTGATGTCGAAACACACCGCCCAACCGCTGGAACGCATTGAACGGGATGTGGAGAGAGACTTCATCATGAACGCGCAGCAAGCCAAAGAGTACGGCATTATTGACGAAATCATAGATCGGCCACGTACTTGAGAGGCCGTCAGGCCAAAGGAGTTGCAGTATGAAAACGCCGAGGGGAACAGACGATACGCTCCGTTGTTCGTTCTGTCATAAGTCACAGGACGCCGTTGCTAAATTGATCTCCTCACCGAGCGATTACCCGCGGGCATACATCTGTGATGAATGCGTTGCGGTTTGCAACTCCATCCTCGAAGACGACCGAGGCGAGACACAGCCTGGGGCGGCTCCCGCCCACTTGCCCAAACCGCAAGAGGTGAAGGGCTTCCTCGATGAGTACGTCATCGGTCAGGAGCAGACGAAGAAGAAGCTGGCGGTCGCTGTATATAACCACTACAAACGCATCCAGATGAACCGGACGCGGGGCAATGACGTAGAGCTGTCCAAGTCCAACATCCTTCTCGTAGGCCCCACGGGAAGCGGCAAGACCCTGCTGGCCCACACCCTGGCCAAAATGCTGGACGTCCCCTTTGCGATCGTCGACGCTACCACGTTGACGGAAGCAGGGTATGTCGGCGAAGACGTGGAAAACATCATCCTCAAGCTGCTACAGGCGGCGGACGGCGATGTCGCCAGGGCGCAGACCGGGATTATCTATATTGATGAAATCGATAAGATCGGCCGCAAGGACGAAAACCCATCGATTACCCGTGATGTCTCCGGCGAGGGTGTGCAGCAGGCTCTGCTGAAGATTCTTGAGGGCACGGTAGCCAACGTTCCACCCCAGGGCGGACGCAAGCATCCCCATCAGGAGTTCACCCCGGTCGACACCACCAACATATTGTTTATCTGTGGCGGCGCATTTGTCGGCCTGGAACGCATCGTCGGACGGCGCGTGGGCAAGAAAGCGCTTGGGTTCAAGGCTCTGTCGGAGAAAGAGGCGCAGGAAGTGGGTGTTCTGCCGGCTCAACGCGATACCGAGCTGCTGCGCCAGGCGCAACCGCAGGACTTGATCAAGTTCGGGCTTATTCCCGAGTTTGTCGGGCGCCTGCCGGTTATCGGCATTCTGGACGAGCTGGACGAAGCGGCGTTGGTGGAGATCCTTACCAAGCCCAGAAATGCCATCCTCAAGCAGTATCAACGGCTCTTCGAATATGAGGGCGTACGCCTCGTATTTTCCGAAGACGCCTCCCGTGCCGTGGCTCGCGAAGCCCTGGCTCGCAAGGTGGGCGCGCGCGGGCTGCGCATGATCCTGGAAGAGTTGATGCTCGATTTGATGTACCACCTCCCCAGCAACAAGAAGATCAAGGAACTGGATATCACGGCTGAAATGGTACAGAAACGTGACCTTTCTGTGACTTTGTTGGAAAAAGCCGGATAGAAACGTATCAGAGCTGAGTCCCGTTCACCGCGAAAATGGGCTGAGGGACGGGCCTTAGCCTGCGAAGGGTACGGCCTTTAGGCCGTACCCTTCCAATTGTCAGATAGATCGGCTTCAGCCGCCGAGGGCTGCTTAAACCAGCACAACAGCTGCCCTCAGGGGCTAAAGCCCTTCAAAGCTTGGCTGATTAATGTACGGGCTGAAGCCCGTACCCTTCAAAAAGGTTTTCACGCAGGGGCTAAAGCCCTTCCGGCATTTGCTGCTGGTACGTACGGGCTGAAGCCCGTAACCCTTCGCTCAAGACAATCTTCTTCAGCCGCTACCCCAGCAGCCTTTCTAAACGGGTCAATCGGCTTGTTGATTGGTTGAAGGCCCTCACGTCCGGGGCATTGGCGCAACTTCCGTTTCCTCTGTATAAGGGAGATAAGTGAAAGGAAATCGCGTGACACAAGCAAAAGAAACCCGGGATAAAGGCGATCTTCGCAAGCTCCCCATGATGCCCATTCGGGACATGGTGATCTTTCCTTACATGATGACGCCCTTTGTCGTGGGGCGTGAGTCCAGCGTGCGAGCGCTGGAAGAGGCGCTCACCGGGGACCGCAAAATCTTCCTGGCGACGCAGCACGATGCGGGCATCGATGAGCCCCGGCCGGAAGACATCTACTCGGTGGGCACCATTGGCAATATCGTCCAGAGCGTCAAGATGCCGGACGGCAATATCAAGGTGCTGGTGGAAGGCTTAGAGCGAGCCAAGGCTGTGGAAATGAACGACTCGGATGGCTTTTTTGTGGCCACCGTGCGGGTCGCAAACCGCCAGCTCGAAGTAAACCCGCAGATCGAAACAGTGATGCAGCGCGTCACTTCCCTGTTTGAGCAGTACGTCAAGCTGCAGCAGTCGCTGAACTACGAGACCATGATCGCCGCCGTCCGCATGGACGAGCCGGCAAAGCTTTCCGACACCATCGCCGCCAACCTGCAGCTCTCTATCGAAGAGAAGCAGGAGCTGCTCGATATCTTCGATCCCAGTGAGCGTCTGTCCCGCGTTGCCGACGTTCTGGATATCGAAATCGAGAAGCTCAACATGGACCGCAGCGTGCAGAGCCGGGTCAAACGGCAGATGGAGCGCGCGCAGAAAGAGTATTACCTCAACGAGAAAATCAAGGCCATCCAGAAGGAACTGGGCCGCGGTGAGAAGAGCGAGTTTGATGAACTGCGCAAGAAGATCGACAGCGCTGGCATGCCTAAGGACGTCTTCGACAAGGCCATCCAGGAACTGAAGAAGCTGGAAGCCATGCCGCCCATGTCGGCGGAGTCAACGGTGTCCAGAAACTACCTGGATTGGCTCCTGGCCGTGCCGTGGAAGAAGAGAAGCAAGGAAACCCGCAGCATCGATCATGCCGAAAAGGTGTTGAACGCAGACCACTACGGTCTGGAAAAGATCAAAGAGCGGATTCTCGAGTTTCTGGCTGTCCGCCAGTTGGTGAAAAATCCTAAAGGATCGATCCTGTGCTTTGTCGGGCCTCCGGGCGTCGGTAAGACTTCGCTCGGCATGTCGATCGCCAAGGCCACCGGCCGCAAATTCGTACGCATGTCGCTGGGCGGTGTGCGGGACGAGGCGGAGATCCGTGGTCATCGCCGGACCTACATCGGGGCGCTGCCAGGACAGATTATTCAATCCATGAAGAAGGCGGGAACCAAAAATCCGGTCTTCATGCTGGATGAAGTGGACAAGATGGCTTCCGACTTGCGCGGAGACCCCGCGTCGGCGCTGCTTGAGGTGCTCGATCCGGAGCAGAACACCAGCTTCCAGGATCACTATCTCGACGTGGAGTATGACCTGTCGCAGGTGCTCTTCGTGGCCACGGCTAATGTGCTGCACACCATTCCGGCTCCACTGCAGGACCGCATGGAGATTCTGCGGCTGCACGGCTATACCGAGGCGGAAAAGCTGGAGATCGCCAAGCAGTACCTGGTCAAGAAGCAACGCGAGAACACAGGCCTGAGCGAGAAGAACGCGGTGTTCAGCGATGCCGCCCTGGTGGACATCATCCGCGGCTATACGCGCGAAGCCGGCGTCCGCAATCTGGAGCGCGAAATTGGCAACGTATGCCGTAAAGTGGCGCGCCGGGTCGTCCGCAACGGAGCCAAGCACAAAGAAGAAATCGCTGACTCCAACGTGAACGAATTTCTGGGAGTGGCCAAGTTCCGCGATTCCCAGTTGCACGAGACCAGCGAGATTGGCCTGGTAACTGGCTTGGCCTGGACCGAGGTGGGCGGCAGCATCCTCTCCACCGAAGTACAGGTACTGGATGGCAAGGGCAAGTTGACTCTGACTGGTCAACTTGGGGACGTGATGCAGGAGTCAGCGCAGGCTGCTCTTTCCTACATCCGCAGCCGCGCGCAGCACCTGGGATTGCCGAAAGACTTTTACCGCAACCTCGACATTCACGTGCACGTACCGGAGGGCGCGATTCCCAAGGACGGCCCCTCTGCCGGCATTACCATTGCCACAGCCTTGGCCAGTGCCTTGGCGAAGGTGCGCGTGAGGCGTGATATTGCGATGACTGGCGAAATCACTCTGCGGGGCAAGGTTCTTCCCATCGGGGGATTGAAGGAGAAGCTGCTGGCGGCACATCGTGCCGGTATCTTTGAAGCGATTCTGCCCCGGGGTAATGAAAAGGATCTGGCCGATTTGCCGGAGAACCTGCGCAGCGTCATGAAGCTGCACTTTGTCGATCAAATGGACGAGGTGTTGAAGATTGCGCTGGAAGGTCCTTTACCGGAATTGCACGAGGAAACGCCTGAGGCGCTGGCTGCGGTAAAGCCACCCGTTGCCGCCGATCAGCCGCGCGCTCAGTAGTCCGTGCATCTGACTACGAAGTTCCTGCTCTCGGCGATGTCGCCGGATCAATTCCCTACCGTTGCGGCCCCGGAATTCGCTTTCCTGGGCCGCTCTAATGTGGGCAAGTCGAGTTTGATTAATGGGCTGCTGGGGGAGAAGGCGGCGAAGGTTTCCGCCTCGCCGGGCCGCACCCGGTCTATTAACTTTTTTTCATTATCGGACTCGCCCACAGCGCGGCTGCCTCGTTTGCTGTTTGCGGATTTGCCGGGTTATGGGTACGCCAAGATTTCCCGGTCTATTTCCGCGGAGTGGCCCAAGTTCATCAATCCTTATCTCGAAGAGCGGGCGAATTTGGTGCTGTGCATTTGCCTGGTGGATAGCAATATTCCGGTGCAGGCCAGCGATCAGCAATTGATCGCAGCGCTCAAAGGGATGGGCCGGAGTTTTCTGGTAGTTGGCACGAAGGCGGATAGACTTTCCGGGAATGAGCGTAGCAAGGCTTTAAAGCGGTTGAAGGATGGTTTGGAGTTGAGCGAGATATTGCTTTGCTCTTCCAAGACCGGCTTGGGAATTAAAGAGTTATGGACGCAGATTTTGGAGCGGGCCGAAGCGACGGCTTAGGATGGGGAAGACATCTCCACGAAGGGTCCGCGGAACCGCAGGTCCCTCCGCTACGCTACGCTCCGGTCGGGATGACAAGGTGGGGGTGGCGCTTTGTTGGAGAGTTGGTTGCGGGACCAAGGCGCTCGGTCAACAGATATCTCTTCATGGAACCGTTACCCTATCCTTGTCATCCCGACCGGAGCGTAGCGTAGCGGAGGGACCTGCGGTTTTCCTCATGGAAAGACGGTTCCGTAGATGGTTGCTGGATCGAGGCGGAGGGACCTGCGGTTCGTTTACCAGGTCGAGTAGGGCTGGCCGTCGCTTCCGGCCTGGTCTGAGCCGCTGTGCACGTCTGTCATGCCTGGATCGGTTTGGTCGACGCTTTGCAGCGTGTCGTCCATTGCCGGCACCCAGGTGCTGTTGCTGGCGGTCATGGGATCCTTGGGAACTGCTTTCAGATAACCGCTACTCACCAGGTCATCGAGGCTTTGCGGCGCTTTGTTCTTGTCGTTGGTATAGGAATCGATGGCGTCGCGCATGACATGCAGGTCCTCTCTGAGGACCGCTTCCTTGGCGGCGCGGATGGATGCGGTGTAGGCCGGGATCGCGATCGCCGCCAGGATGGCGATGATGAGCATCACCACCATCAACTCCACCAGGGTGAAGCCACGCTCGAATTTATCAGTGCGCACGGTTCTTCTCACGAGCCTACCAATCGGAATACTTCGTGCCGTCAAGCGCAGTGGCTTGCGACTTCGACGCAACGTCAAACAAATTCTGGCCGCCCCAGGAATCGCTGTTCGGTTCGTCCTGCATGGAGCGCATGGTCCACTCGGCTTTGCCGGTCATCGGATCCACCGGAATGCGGCGTAAAAACTTGAGCTTCTTCCCCTGCGCGTCCTCACCCTTGACCAGCCGGTCGAGGTCGGGCGGATAACCCTGGCTGTCCGCCTTGGGCATGAAAGCGTGGCGGTCGGCCGCATCTTTGTAGCGGTCGATGGCATCGCGCATCTGCCACAAGTCGTAGCGCAGTTCCCTTTCCTTCTCTCTCTTCGCGCGAAAGCGCGCCAAGGGAACGACGGCGGACGCCAGGATGGCAAGGATGGCGACCGTCACGATCAACTCGACCAGCGTCAGCCCCGATTGCCTGGATGCTGCTGGATTACGTGGACGTAAGGTGTACTGCATACGAATAGCCCTATTGAATGTGGACCGCGGTTTGTGAGCCGGCGATGTTTACCGATTGCTGCGCGCTGTTCTTTGCCGAGGCGCGGATGATTTGCATGGCGGCGTCTCCGGCTGCGTTGGCCTGGAAAGTTAAAACGCAGACCGTTCCAGCTCCACTCACACCAGCGACTCCCGGTGGACGCGAAGCGGAGATTACGACGTTGCCCACGCCATCGTCACGGTGAACCAGCGCAATCGCCTGGCCATCGTGGCCCAGATAATCGCCGGTATCTACGTTTATTAGCGCCAGCTTACTGTTGTCGTAATGCAATTGCATGGGCACGGAGAATACATCCTGGCCACCAGTTAGCTTGACGGCAACCTGGAACGTGCCGCCTACCTTGGGCACAGTCTGCGGTGGAGCTATCTGCAGCCCCAAGGTGTTAGACGTTGGAATGGAAGTAATGCCTGGCCGGGCCATGCCGGAACTCGGATTCGGGGCGTTGGCCGAGCCCGGGCTCGCCGCGGCAGGGTTACCGTCCGCTCCACCCGCAGGGGGTGGTGGCGGATGGGGCTGCAAGCCCGGCGGCAGACCACCTACTCCGCCTGGCTGTGCGCCGGCCGGCGCTGAAGTGCGCCGCAACTCCACATTTGTTCCTGTGCCTGTGTCAATCTCCTGCAGGTTCAAGGGGCTGATGTCGGTCGCCCGCACCACATGCGGGGTCAGCATGAAAATAATTTCGTCGTCTCGCACCTCATGCGCAGTGGAACTGAAGAGGTATTTCAAGATGGGTAACTCGCCCAGGTAAGGTGTCCCGCCAACGCTCACCAGATCCTGTTTCTCCAGGAACCCGCCCAGGATGTTAACTTCGCCTTCTTTGAGCCGGACCACCTGGTCGGCCGTACGCTGGCTGATAATGGGCTCAGTAATGCCGCCAATATTGGTTTGGCCGTTTTCCTGGGAGGAGACGATCTTGATCTTCAGTGTCACGTCCCGGTCGTAGTGAACGATCGGTGTAATCTCGATCTCCACACCAACGTCCAGGTAAGTAAACTGCGTATTCACCAGCGAACTGACCACAGCGGTCGCTGCCCCCGTCTGGTAAGAGCCGGTCGCCACCGGGATACGTTCACCAATCTTGAGGTCGGCCTTCTGTCCGTCTGTTGCCCGAATGCTGGGATTCTGCAGAACCTTGGTATCGGAATCCGAAAGCAGAAAGTTGGCGGTAGCCTGGCCGACGGTCACGGCAAAGTTCGTGGCGTTGAGATGGGCCAGATTATTCAGCGTCAGATTGGTCGAGTTCGTGCCGGTCGTGCTGGTGGTACTGGTCGTGGATGTGGTGCTGGTCGTGGCAGTAGTGCTGGTGGTGCTGGTGGTATTGGTGGCGTTGGGTGGTTGCAACTGCAGCCCGAAACTTCCCGGGAGCTGAACACCGATGGTGCGGGTCCGATCCCTGTTCACTTCGAGCAGTGCCACATCCACCACTACCTCGGGACGCGACTTATCCAGGTCATTGATGAGCTTTTGCGCCAGCAGAAGTTCGTCGGGCGTAGCACGCATCACGATGGCGCTTTGGCTGGGCACACCGTAGAGCTTGGCGTTGACCAGCAGATTGCGCAAAGCCGTCTGGATATCGTTCAAATCGTTCTGCTGCGCAGTGTTCGCCAGGTAGAACGTCTGGACTGCTTCCTCTTCAAGTTCCTGACGCTTGGCGCGAGTGTTCTGGGCGACGAAGATGGTGTTGCCGGTAACCGGGTGCCAGAAGGTGCCGGAAACGGTGGCCACGATACGCAGCGCGTCCAGGAGAGACACATTCGCAATATCTACCTGGATGCGTTTGGAGGTGTACTCGGGATCGAACAGAACATTGACGCCCGCCGCCTTGCCGATGGTGGTGTACACGACCTTGCTGTCTTCGGTCATGTGCAGAGTGAGCGGTTCGTTGGAGATGGGCTTGAGTTTGATCGGGCTACCCACCTCGGTAAGTTCTTCGGCCTTGTTCTCGGGGATGGAGGTTTCCTGATTTGTCTTAGGCGAAGCCGCCTGCTTGTCCCTGGCCTTCTCGATGTCCTTATGGGCCAATTCGTTGCTGGGATCGATTTCGAGCGCACGCAGGAATTCGGTCAGCGCTTGCGTGGTATCGCCCTGGGCAAGAAGCTTCTCGCCTCTTTGTACGTGGGCCGTCCCGGCCTGGAAGCGTAAACGCTCATAAGCGGTCTTGTAGCGAAGATTCTTGGGTTCCTTCTGGAACGCCTGGTAGTAGTCTTCGTAGGCGGTGATGGGGTCGTCTTTGTCTTCGGCTAGCTGGCCGCGCTGATACAGCGTTTTTGCCTTGGGACCGGATGCTGCCAGGGAGCAAAGGCTCAGCAAGAGGAACAGGGTAAACGCGGCGGATAGAGCCCAATAATTTTGATGGCGTTTCATCGCACTCCAGATAGCCAAGACGCATGTTCACAGCAGTTTCGCAATCCTGTGGGCCTTAAGAACCGCGAGGAGCGGCCCCGGCCGGCCGGGACCACAACAGGGTTCTCGCTCCGGCTCAAACCTATTGCCAAACCGCTGGGGAGAAATCGACGTAGTAACCAACGCCCAGAACAGCTTTTCTCTCTGCTAATGTCGCCTGAGTATACCATCCGGCGCACCCGGTTCTTTGCTCCCAAGTCGCGTGCTAGCATGAAGATTCGTAACCAAACGTATGCCCCGGCAACACTCTCAACCCACGAATCCAGCGCCCCAGAAGGCCAAGCCCAGAGAACCGGTTGCGGCGGGTGAACGGGATGCTGCCGTCAACCGCGCGGCGGGGCACAACTACTTTCTGCTCGACAAATTCGAGGCCGGTATCGCGCTGCGCGGCACCGAGGTGAAGTCTATCCGTGAGGGAAAGGCCAATCTCAAGGATGCTTACGGCATCGTCAAAGACGGCGAAGCCTATCTGCTGAATGCGCATATCGGTCCCTACTCCCATGGAAACGCTTCCAACCACGACTCGCTACGCACCCGCAAGCTGCTGCTGCATCGCCAGGAACTGCAAAAACTAATGGGGAAGACGCAGCTAAAGGGTTTAACGCTCATCCCCACCCGGCTTTATTTCCGCCATGGCCGTGTGAAATGCGAACTCGCCGTGGCGAAGGGCAAACAGGACTGGGACAAGCGCGAAACCGAGCGGCGCCGTGAAGACGACCGCGAGGCCCGTGCGGCTGTGATCCGCAGCCAACGCAAATAGCCTACCTAAACGATACGATAAAGACGACTTATCGGATTTAAGGACAGCAAGCCATCCATGCAGACAAAATTAATATCGGCTAAGCCGGACCGCGTCACGAGTGGCCTGCTGGTGATCTTTGCCCTCGATGCCAAAGAGAAAAAGCAGACCCAGCCGGTCGTCAAGTTGTTAACGGGGGGAAGCGCTGTCACCAAGGCGACCGCGTCGCTCCTGAAGAGCGGCGAATTTGCCGCCGGAAGCTGCGAAACGGCCCTGCTCCATGCCCCCGAAGGATTCAAAGCAGAGCGGATCCTGCTCGTAGGCCTCGCCAAGCTCACCACCACGGAAGTGCGCAAGGCCGCCGGCGCAGCTGTCCGGTTCGCCAAACCGCGGAAGTTGCGGGAACTGTGCATCGCGGTCCCGGAAGGCCTTGATCCCATCGCGGCCACTCGAGCGTTGGTCGAAGGTGCGTACATCGGCGATTTCGACCCCGATACGTACCGTTCCGACCGCAAAGACCAGAGTATCGAGCAGCTGAGCGTGCTTGCCCCCAATGGCACCAAACCTGCTGCCGTCGAAACGGGCCTGCGCGAAGGGATCATCTTGGGCGAGGCGCAGAACTTCGCCCGGTCCCTGGTCAATGAACCCAGCAACGTGTTGACTCCCACCGTGCTAGGGCAAAGAGCGTCGGAGATGTGCCGGCAATTCGGGCTGCAGTGTGAGGTTTACGGCGCGGAGAAGCTCAAAGAACTCAAGATGGGAGCGTTCTGGGGAGTCACCAAGGGATCGGAAGAACCGCCCGCCCTGATCGTGATGACGTACGAGCCCAGGAATGCTCCTGCCGGTCCTGTGCTGGGCCTGGTGGGGAAAGGCATTACCTTCGACACCGGCGGTATTTCCATTAAGCCCGCCGATGGCATGGAGAAGATGAAATACGACATGGCCGGCGGAGCGGCGATGATCGGCGCCATGCAGGCGATCGCCCAGTTGAAACCGGCGGTGCGGGTGATCGGCGTGGTTTGCGCAGCGGAGAATATGCCGTCGGGATCTGCCATGAAGCCAGGCGATGTGCAGATCGCGATGTCCGGCAAGAGCATTGAGATTATCAACACGGATGCGGAAGGGCGGTTGGTCCTGGCGGATGGACTCGCTTACGCCCGGCAACTCGGCGCCACCCACCTGATCGACGCGGCTACCCTCACCGGAGCCTGTGTCGTTGCCCTGGGCATGGTGAATGCGGGCGTCTTCTCCAACGACGAAGAGACTTACCGGCACTTCACTGCGGCGCTAGAGACGTCGGGGGAGCGATTCTGGCGGTTGCCGGTTGAGGAGGATTACCGGGAAATGATCAAGTCCAGCATTGCCGACATCATGAACACGGGTGGCAGCCGCTGGGGAGGCGCTATCACCGCGGCCATGTTCCTCAAGGAATTTGTCGACGACACGCCATGGATCCATCTGGATATTGCAGGTATGGCCTGGATCGAGGAGCAGAAGCCGTGGATCGCTAAAGGTCCTTCCGGGATCGCGGTACGCACCATCACGGAGTGGGTGCGGAGCTACGCAAAATAGACTCCTTCGAACACGTTCCCGAGGGGACGGGACTTTGCTAAGTCACCGTCCCCAAGATTAACCTCTAGGATGCCGCCTTTACTGGTTGTTTCTCGTGGTCGTGCTTCGATTGGGTTGGCTTCGCTTGACTGAATTCGCGGATCAGTCTGTCGTTGAACGCGGGCAGGTCCTCGGGTTTGCGGCTGGTGGTGAGGTTCTGGTCGGTAACCACCTCTTCATCTACCCAATGCCCCCCGGCATTGCGAATGTCGGTCCGGACTGAGGGCCAGGAAGTAAGTGTCCTGCGCTTAACCACACCGGCCTCCACCAACAGCCAGGGCCCATGGCAAATGGCGCCGATAGGCTTGCCTGAGTTGAAGAATTCCGTGACAAACGCAACAGCCTTAGGCTCAATACGAAGTTTGTCCGGGTTGATTTGTCCGCCCGGCAAGACCAGCCCGTCGTAATCCGTGGACTTTGCCTCGTCCAGCGTCTTGTCGACCTTGGTGCTTTCACCCCAGTCGGTTTTGTCCCATCCTTTGATCTGACCCGGTTTGGGAGAAATCACATGGACGGTAGCGCCCGCCGCTTCCAAAGCCTTCTTGGGTTCTGTTAGTTCCACTTGCTCAAAACCATCGGTTGCCACGATCGCGATTTTCTTCCCCTGCAATTTTGTACTCATGATTAACCCCTTATTTAGTCAGAGGCCCATTCGCGCGCACTCGTTGCCCAACGTCCGTTTGTGAAATGTAGATGAACAATTGTCCAGTCGCGATATCCCGTGGCATCCTACCGACAAACCTGTGTGATCAAGGATGGCATGTATGCTCTGCGAAAAGACCTGTAGACCCTTTGTTTGCGCCATTGCGATTTTTTCCTCGTTCAGCTTGCTGACCGCGTGCAAGTCCGGACCCAGCACCATTGCTCTCAATGGAGCCGGTAGCACCTTTGTCTATCCTGTGATGGGCCGTTGGATTCAGGACTTCCAGCAGACTCACCCCAACGTGCGGATCAACTATCAATCCATCGGGAGTGGCGGTGGGATTCAGCAGGTGAAGTCCGGCACCATAGATTTCGGTGCTTCGGACGCTCCTCTGTCTGACAGCGACCTGGGGCAGATGACGCCCGTGGTCCAATTTCCGGAATCGGCCGGCCCGATTTGTGTCACCTACAACCTCGATGGCCTGCAGGGCCCCCTTCAGCTGTCTTCTGACACGTTGGCGGGAATCTTCCTGGGCAAGATCACGAGCTGGCAAGACCCCGCGGTCAAGAAGGACAATCCCAGCCAAAAACTGCCCAATACGAAAATAGTTGTGGTTCACCGCGCGGAAAGCAGCGGCACCACGGCTGCCTTCACGACCTATCTTGCCGCGGTCAGCCCGGAGTGGGCGCAGACGGTGAGCAAAGGCACGGCGGTTAAATGGCCAACGGGGCTTGGCGCCAAGGGCAGCGAGGGAGTCACCGGACAGGTGAAGCAATCTACGGGCGCTATCAGCTACGTCGAACTCACCTATGCGACGCAAAACAAGCTGCCGGTCGCTGCGATCAAGAACCAGGGCGGCAAGTATGTTTTGCCCAGCACCTCGGGAACAACGGCGGCGATCGAGGCCTTCAAGGATCAACTGGCACAGGACCCGCGTCTTCCGATCGCGAATCCGCCTGCTAGCGCGCCGGATGCTTATCCTATTTCCACGCTGACGTTCCTGATCGTTCCTAAGGACGGCAAGGACGTGCAGAAGCGGACCGCGTTGAAGCAGTTTCTTACCTACGTGGTGACCGACGGCCAGCAGGGCGCCAGCGGTCTGAACTACGCTCCGTTGCCCGACGCCGTGAAGCAGCTCGACGTGAAGGCGTTGAGTCAATTGACGGTCAATGGTAGTCCGATTCAATGAAAGGGGGCCGCGGCAGCTTCCTGCCGCGGCAGCTTTTCATTTACTAGCCTAGGACTCGTCCTAGTCCCGCAGGGACGGCTGACTTTAGCCCAGGACGCCAGTCCTGGGTGGATCATGCAAGATGATTCAGTCCCGCAGGGACGGCTGAAAATACTCCGCTACTTGATCCTGGACAATTTTCAATCGTCCCTTCGGGACTTGTCGTGTAGCGAAAGCTCTTCCCAGGACTGCGTCCTGGGCTAAGGTCAGCCGTCCCTAACGGGACTCGTTTTGTAGTCTGGTTCTCACGCACACTCGGTGGCCCCTGAGGTGCGTCTTTCCAATCGACTGTGACGAACGCGGCCCAGTTGAGATGACTTCGCCCGACGCGTCCGGAAAAGCGTACCTCAGCGGCTTAAGCCGTCAAATCTTACGCTTTTTATGGCACGGCTAAACCCGTGCCCTTCGTGAGAATTTGTTTTCCCAGTGGGCTGGCTTCTGGTGCGCGTTACATCACTTCTGGAACTGAAATTCCTAACCAGTCCAGGGACCGCACCAATGCGCGTTCCGCCACCGCTGCGGTTGCCAGCAGGAACTGCCTGCGCTTCGGATCTTCTTCCGTGAGAATGTGGTGGCGGTGATAGAAGTTGTTGAACAGCTGCGCCAACTGGAAAGCGTGCCGGGCCAGATACGCCGGCTCGGCGGCGGCAATGCATTGCTCCAGCAGCAAGCTCAGCCTGGACGCCATGATCCATAACTCCCAGAGACCGGCTGCGTCTTCACCCTCGAGATAATTCGCGACGTTCACATCCGCCAGCGATGCTTCCGGGGTCGTCCCGGCCTTACGGAAAATGTTGCGGGCGCGCACGATTGCATATTGCACGTAAGGTCCCGTCTCACCTTCGAAGCTGAGCGCCTCTTTGAAATCGAACGCGATCACCGTGTTGCGCGTGAACTTGAGCATGAAATAACGCAACGCTCCGACCGCAATCTGGTGGGCAATGCCCTGCCTCTCCTCCTCACCACGCTGCGGGTGCCGGCTGTCGACTTCTTCTTTCGCCGCATCGGTCAGCTTGTCCAGCAGCGCATCCGCCTTCACCCCAAAACCCTTGCGCCCGGAGACCTCGATGTAAGAACGCGATTGATCCTCTTGCGAAATCTGGTAGCCCAACTCCATCGCACAGCGCGGCGTCAAGCGCGACCATTTCATAAGAAAAGTGCACATAGTGCTCCGCGGCGTCGGTATACCCGAGCCCACGCAGAGCTTCAATCACGTTTGACTGCGGATCCGCCTGGCGGCTGTCAATGACGTTGTAGATGGCCTGCGCGCCCCCGAAATTAGGATGCTCCGCCTCACCCGCTTCGGTCGAGATCCAACACACATGGTCGGTGTAGTTAAAAAACCGGGCATACCCAAAGTCGCGGCCCAGCAAGCCAAACTTCCATAGGTGGTAGGCAATGTCCTTGCCCACATACGTGACCGTCCCATTGGAACGCACGATCACCTTGGCATCTTCATCCACGGCGCCTTCCGTGGGCGTCGCAGTCGAGGCGCGGCGCATCACCCAGCAGCCCTTGTTCTTGCCCTCGGTCTCGAGATACAGCACGCCCTTGGCCTTCAACTGCTCGAAGGCCAGATCCCAAAACTTGAGGTGGAGGATCTCGCTTTCCCGGGGAAGAAAATCATATTCAATCCCCAGCCGCAGCATGGTCTCCAGATGCCGGCGGAGCACCGCGGTCGAAACCAGGTCGGCGATCTGCGCAATCTCATTGCCTCCAGCCTCGATGGCATGCAGCGTATCCAGACGAATCTGCTTTCGTTCCTTCGCCTCCGCTTCCGATGCGCCGTACCACTGCGAAACCCGCGCATAGAGGTCCCAGCAGTAGTAGTCAATCCGCTCCCCTCTTGCCTTGAGGTCCACCAGCAACTGCTTGACCGCCGGCCAGATCGTAGCCTTCCAGATGAGTCAGGCCGACCACCACGTCGGCTACCTGCACCCCGGTGTTGTCGATGTAATTCTGCACATCGACGCGTTGGCCGGCGGCGCGCAGCAGGCGAACAAAAGTATCGCCCAGGATGGCGTTGCGCAGGTGGCCGATGTGCGCAGCCTTGTTGGGATTGATGCTGGTGTGCTCGACCAGCGAATGAAGATGGCTCTGCTCCTCCGGTGTATCGTCGCGCGCAATCTGGCAAGCACCGCCGCCTGGCGGTCAAGCTTGCCATTGATATAACCGGCGCCCGCCACCGTAAACGAGGTGAAGCCCTCCAGGGGAAGCAGGTCCGCGACGAGTTCCCCGGCAATCGCGCGGGGCGAGCGCTTGAGCCGCCGCGCCAGTTCGAAGGCCACCGGCAGTGCATACTCCCCCATCTCCAGATCGGGCGGCTGCTCGATGGCGATTTGCGGGAGTTCAACCTGATATTTGGCCTGAAGAACCGAGCGGAGCCGCTCGCGAAGAAGTCTCTGCTGTTTGCGATACACGCAAAAACCCCTGATTTTCTTGCCGATTCTAGCAGAACCGTCATCCTGTTAAGATTGAGAAGGGCACGCGGGCACCCGCCGCCTTACTCATGTCCGATACTTCCAGCTTTTACATCACCACTCCGATCTACTATGTGAATGCCCGGCCGCACATCGGTCACGCCTACACCACAGTGGTGGCCGACGCCATCGCCCGGCGCAAACGAGCCCTGGGCTTTGATACCTGGCTTTTGACCGGAACCGACGAGCACGGGCAGAAGATCGAGCGTTCCGCCCGGCAGGCGGGACAGACGCCGCAGGAATTTGCCACCGCCGTTTCCAGCCAGTTCCGCAGCCTGTGGGACCGCATGGGGCTGAGCTACGACGATTACATACGGACCACGGAGGAGCGCCACCGCAAAGGGGTGCAAAAGCTCTTTCGCGTCCTGCAGGAGCGCGGCTTCATCTACAAGGGCAGCTATACCGGCCAGTACTGCGTCTCCGACGAGCTGTATGTCGACGCGCCGCCGGGCTCGCCCTGCCCGGATTGCGGCCGCATCACGGAAACGGTGAGCGAAGAAAACTACTTTTTCAAGCTCTCCGCCTTCGAGCGCAAGCTGCTGGAGCTTACGAGGAACAGCCTGAGTTCATCCGCCCCGAAGCCAGCCGCAACGAAGTGATTTCTTTTGTGCGCAGCGGGTTGAAGGATCTGTCCGTGAGCCGCACCAGCTTCGATTGGGGCATCCCCGTGCCCGGCGACTCCAAAGCATGTGATCTATGTGTGGATGGATGCGCTGGCCAACTACATTACGGCCCTGGGCTATGGCAGCGACGCCCCTGAAGACCAGCAGCGCTTCGCCCGCTATTGGCCGGCTGACCTGCAACTGGTAGGCAAAGAGATCATTCGCTTTCACTGCGTTTATTGGCCTGCCTTTCTCATGGCTGCGGGTCTGCCGCTGCCCAAGAGCGTCGCCGCCAACGGATGGCTGCTCTTCGAGCAGAGCAAGATGTCCAAGTCGCGGGGCAATGTGGTTCGCGCGGAGACCATCATCGAAACCCTGGGAGCGGATGCGCTGCGCTATTTCCTGATGCGCGAAGTGGTCTTCGGCCAGGACGGCAGCTTTTCCTTTGACGCCCTGGTGCAGCGCTACAACGCGGACCTGGCCAACGGCTACGGCAACCTGACCAGCCGGGTCCTGGCCATGATCACCCAGTATTTCGACGGCGTGATCCCGGCCGGGAGACTCCGACCCGCGGGTTGTGGCGGCCGCGGAAACAGCGGCGCACGAGTTCGCCCGGCATTTCGACGCGCTGGATTTTTCCCGCGCGCTCGAGTCCTTGTGGGCACTGGTCGCCGTGGTCGACGGCTACATCACAGAAAAGGCTCCCTGGAAGCTGGGGGCCGCAGAGGACGGACCGGTCCGCAGGGCATCGATTCTGTACACCTGCGCCGAAGCGCTTCGTATCATTACCGCGCTGGCCTATCCTGTGCTGCCCGAGGCCGCGGCGAGGATATGGGCGCAGCTTGGGTCTGGGCGATATTGCCCAGGCGGATCTCAAAAAGTGTACGTGGGGGCAATTGCCGCCGGGCACCAAACTCGGGACAATCAGGCCCAGTCTTTCCGCGGGCAGAAAAGGACACGGTCAAACGCATGCAGGAACTGGAGACCAACAACGCCGGCAAGAGCGTGGAAGCGGAAGCGGAGCCTACCTCAGAGGCGGCGCGTCATGACCAGCGTTCCGGGTTCCCCGACGCCGGCGCCGCAACCGACGACTGCGGACCAGTCCGCGGCCGTTGCGGCATCGAAGGCGACCGAGGCCATCGCCTGCCAAGGCGCCGGCAGCATTAACCCGGCAGCGTCTCTGGGGACCGCCACTCCCGATGCCAAGCCACGCGGCCGGCGACCATCACCATCGACGATTTCGCCAAGGTGGAGCTGCGGGTGGGGCAGGTGCAGGTGGCGGAACCGGTGAAGGGCGCAGACCGGCTTTTGCGCCTGGAAGTGAACCTGGGCGATGAAGTGCGGCAGATTGTCGCCGGCATCGCAGGCGCCTATGAGCCGGAGAAACTCATCGGCCGCAAGGTGGTGATTGTGGCCAACCTGCAACCTAGAAAGTTGCGCGGGCTGGAATCGAATGGAATGATCGTCGCGGCCTCGGTGGGAGAAAAGGGCAAGCCTGTGCTGGCCGGCTTTCTGGAAGATATCGAAATCGGCGCGCGGCTCAAATAAACGGCCCAAATAAACGGTTCAGGAAGTAGCGCTGGTCGACTCACACGCACATCTTGACAGCCCGCGGTACGACGCCGACCGGGATGAGCTGCTGCAGCGGGCCTGGCAGCAGGGCGTGCGCACGGTTCTGTCCATCGGCATCGGCGACGGGCCGGACACCATGCAGCAGGCGCTGGAGTTGAGCCGGCAGCTACGCCGGCAAACCGGAGATACCCCGCATCCTGGCCACGGCCGGCATCCATCCCCACGAGGCCCAGCTCGCCAGCCCGGCCGCACTCCAAAAGCTGGATGGTTTGCTCGCTGACCCGGAGGTGCTTGCGGTCGGCGAGATCGGTCTCGATTATTATTATGACCACTCACCGCGGGAGCAGCAGAAGCAGGCTTTCGCGCAGCAAATGGAGATAGCCGCGACCCGGCGGCGGCCGATCATCATTCATTGCCGGCCGTCGGAGGGCAGCACCAACGCGTGGGACGACACTCTGGCGATGATTGAAAACAACTGGGTGGGAACCAATCTGGGCGGAATTCTGCACTGTTTTACCGGCGAATGGGAGCATGCCAGGCGGGCGATGGACTGCGGATTTCTCATCTCCTTTGCCGGCAATGTCACCTTTCCCCGAGCGGAAAACATCCGCCAGGTAGCAGCGAAAGTGCCGCTGGACCGGATGCTGATTGAAACCGATGCTCCTTTTCTTGCCCCGCTGCCCTATCGCGGCAAGCGCAACGAGCCGGCATGGGTGGGCCGGGTGGCGGACAAACTGGCAGAGGTATGCGGCGTTACGGCAGAGCAGATCGCTTCCAGCACTGCCAACAACTTCTTCCGTTTTTTTGGTGTAGCGCCGGACGCAGAGTCGTAAGTCCAGCAGGGAACAAGGTTTGCGCTCATAATCGAGGAGGCAGACATGGCGGCAGACAATTCGTTCGATGTAATCAGCAAGGTCGATGTTCAGGAAGTACGCAATGCAATGGACCAGGCCATCAAGGAAGTGCGGACCCGCTTCGATCTCAAGGACTCGCACTCCGAGATCAAGCTGCTGGAGGGTGACGAGGCCATCGAGCTGGCTTCCTCGGACCAGTACAAGCTCAAGGCGGTGACGGAGATTCTGCAGCAGAAGTTCGTCAAGCGTGGGGTCTCGTTAAAAGTCGCTGGAATACGGCAAGATCGAACCCGCCTCCGGCTCCAGCGTGCGGCAGAAGATTACCCTGCAGCAGGGCATACCCGGCGAAAAGGCAAAAGAGATCGTTAAGCTGATCAAGGAATCGAAGAAAAAGGTGCAGGCATCCATTCAGGGTGATACGGTCCGTATAACAGGCAAGGATCGCGATACTCTACAGGAGACAATTGCACTGCTTAAGGGCCACGATTTCGGCATCGACATGCAGTTCACCAATTACCGGTCGAACTAAAGCGGTTTCCCCAGCACCTGGAGAGTGAGTGAGCACACAAGCGATAGCGACGGCAAAAGAAGTCTTCGACCTGCTACGCGACGACTTGAGCGCCATCGAGACAGAGCTGGTGCGCGACGCCGTTTCCAATGTTGGGGCCATCACCGACATTGCCGATCACCTGCGCGAGGGCGGGGGCAAGCGGATCCGCCCTTCCCTGCTCCTGCTGGCGGCAAAATCCCTTGGCTACCAGGGGTCCGGCATGGTCCGGCTGGGCGCTGTCGTGGAAATGGTGCACACTGCAACCCTGGTCCACGACGACATCATCGATGGCGCCGACACCCGGCGCGGAAGACCTTCCGCCAATACCACCTGGGGCAACTCCAAATGCGTGCTGGCCGGCGATTGGCTGTATATGCAGGCCTTCCACATCGCCCTGGAGGAACGCAACTTCAAGGTTCTCGACCTGTTGATCGGCCTGACCCAGCAAATGGTCGAGGGCGAGTTCGTCCAGATGGAAAAACTGGGCCGGACGGTAGGCGAGGCCGAATACTACGACCTGATTTACCGCAAGACAGCCTGCCTGTTCGACGTCTCGATGCGCCTGGGTGCGGTCCTGGCCGGAGCCTCTGAAGAGACAGAAGAGCAGTTGGGGGAGTACGGCCGCAACCTGGGAATCGCCTTCCAGATTGTGGACGACGTGCTGGACCTGACCGCTACCGAACAGGTGCTGGGCAAGCCGGTGGCCAGCGACCTGCGCGAAGGCAAGGCCACCCTGGCCATCGTCCATGCGTTGGAACGCGGCACTCCGCATGAGCACGAGGCGATCCGCAGGGTGCTCGAAGATCTCAGCTTCGAACGGACCAGCCACGAGGAAGTACTGAAGATTCTCGATCGGCATGGGTCGGTGCAATACGCCCTCAATGCCGCTTTCCAGTACGCCGAAGTCGCCCGAGCCGCTCTTGCGGGATTGCCTGAGTCCGATTACAAACGGGCCCTGCTCTGGATGCCGGATTTCGTCGTCGCCCGCGATAAGTAGCCATGCCGGACACGCCAGCCAACGCCGCCCCCATCCGCGTGCTGGTAGCCAAGCCCGGTCTCGATGGTCATGACCGCGGAGCGAAGGTTATTGCCCGCGCCCTGCGCGATGCGGGCATGGAAGTGATCTACACCGGCCTGCGGCAAACCCCGGAAATGATCGTCAATGCCGCCCTGCAGGAGGATGTTGACTGCATCGGCCTAAGTATCCTTTCGGGCGCGCATAACGTGATCGTTCCCCGCGTGCTGGCCCTGCTCAAAGAGCGGGAGGCTACCGACATTCTCGTAGTGTTAGGCGGGACCATTCCCGAACATGATATTGCGGACTTAAAGGCGCAAGGAGTGGCGGAGGTTTTCGGCCCCGGCACAAGCCTCGCGAGTACTGTCGCCTTTATCCGCGAACGGGTTAAGCCGCGCGGGCTTCCCGCTTACTGAGCGCCAAAACCAATTCTGTCGGCCGCTCAGCGCCGAACCAGCATGATTACATTTTTAGCATCTGGAATCGGCCAACCATAAGGCTTTTCGCCATGATGACCATATACGTATCAACGATTGGTTCTATTTTATTCGCCGCAAAAGCAGCTGCTTATTGCCATTGCCTTATACGACACAATGACAATTACATAAATGTCATAAAGCGGCGGAAAAGATCACAGCGGCGGATCCAAAACAGGCTTCGATCCACAGGTTATCCACATTGTGGATAAAAAGGTAACTTACCGAGCCTCCGCCAAGGCTGGATTAGTCCTAAAACGCCGCAAAAATACATAATTCACGGTATTGAAACCTAGCACTACCAAGCCGGTGAACAGGTAACTGGGCGGTTGGTGCCGAAAGCCGAACCACGCCAGCCAGCAGGTAAGCAGGTGAAGTAACACCATCGCGGAGGTTCGGATTCCACCAAGGTCGTAGGTCGCCACAAACCAGGGGAGAACCACGAAGTAGAACGGCCATCCGTATTCGACCAGGCGATCGGCGCTCGCGCCCAGCAGAGGAGTCATCAGGATGCTGATCACTCCGTACAGCAGGCAAAAGCGGAAAACGATGAACTGGCCCGGAAACCGCTGATCCGTCGCGGACGCGGGTGAAATCATCTTCCGCCACAGCACCAACCCAAGCGACGGCCCAATCCCAAAGATGCCAAACCAGGCGATGAGCATCCGCGCTGGTCCCCAGATGGATGGCTCGCACAACCCAACTTCCCGAATCGCACCGAGAGAATGTCCCCCGGGAAGCGCTTTACTCCAGATGGGACTGCACTCGGGGAGCGTATTGCTCCACAAAGGAAGCCCGAGAACATTCTTGAAGAAACTCCAGAAGAGTTTGCCCAGGATATAGACCCCACCTCCCAGGCCGTGAACGCTGGCAGGGCCTCCCTGACCGTAGTGCTTGCTGAGCAGGGCAGCGCCGAAGATTGCCAGCACCCCAATCACCGCATGATGGACTCGAACCCGGCGCCAGCAGGCAAAAATCAGGCAAAGGCCCACCAGGAGGGTTGACTCGCGTGCCAGGTATGCCGGGAACAGCAGAAGCAACGCCGTGGCCGTGTACCCGAACCAAAGACACACCAGAATGGCTGCGAGGATAGCCCCATGCAGCAGATCGGGAAGATAGTAATCGTGAAAAACATCCACCCAGAAGGGCATGAGAAAGATGGTCGCGAAGATCGCCGCCGGCGCCTGCCACGACCGCAGTAGCCCTGCGATGAGAGCAACAAACGCGACCAGGCACACGAGACCCAGCATCAGAAACCCGGTATCCACGCCCCGGCCTGTTACGTGTCCCAGCCAGCCCGCAATGGCCGGACCGAGGATACGTGCGGAAAAAGGTGCGGGCACCGCGGCGCGCTGGCCCACAGCGAGCAGGCGGTAGTACCCGGCATCGGGCACCCACGGGGCGCCTGGTAGCCCGAGCACGACGGCAAAGCACAGGCAAACGGCGGGTAGAAGCAACGACAGCCAGCGAGCGCGCCTAGACAAGGAACTGCTCTAGAACGGCCACATACTTTTTGGGCAGCGGCACCTTGTGCATCTTGCGGTTCACGGTGACGTGGGTTGTCTCCCCTTCCGCCAGCAGCGTGGACGTATCGTTTTCCTGTCGCAACAGCCGGTAACCGAACTTGATGACCGACCGCCGCAACGTCAGCACGCTGGTCTCGAGCAGCAGCTCATCGTCGTAACGCGCTGGAGATTTGTATCGGCAATTGGCCTCGACCACCGGGATGTGGCAGTCGTCGTCGATTTCCATCTGTTTGTATTGGAAGCCGAGCTGGCGGAGCAGCTCCACCCGTCCAAGCTCAAACCAGATAAAGAAGTTGGCGTAGTAGACCACTCCCATCTGGTCAGTTTCGGCATAGCGCACGCGAATTCGGGTCTGGGACACTGGCATGGATAAAGCTCAGTGTAACGGACGAGGTTTTTTGATTGGAAAGACGGTCGATCCCAGTCCCGCAGGGACGGCTGTACTTGGCCCAGGACGCAGTCCTGGGTCAAGCTTTGAAGACACGACAAGTCCCGAAGGGACGACTGAAGATTGTCCAGGGTTAAGTAGCGGCATATTTTCAGCCGTCCCTGCGGGACTCAGTCATCTTGCATGATGCACCCAGGACTGGCGTCCTGGGCTAAGTTCAGCCGTCCCTGCGGGACTTCTTCAAACGGCGGCCCAAATAAGAAAGCCGCAGTTCTCTCCACTAGGCTCCGCTCTGACCGGAGCACTGTGGAGAAAACTGCGGCTTCTATTTTTACGGTTTGAGTTTGCTGAACACCTGCAGCTTCGAGATGTCGTTGAACATCACGAACGCCGCGAAAATCAGCAACACCACAAACGCTGCCTGGTAAATCCGCTCTTTGAACTCCTGGTTCAAATCGCGCCGCATCACGCCTTCGATCAGCAGCAGGACAATCACACCGCCATCCAAAATCGGAATGGGCAGAAGATTGAAGATCCCCAGGTTGAGACTGATGATGGACATCAGCCCAATAATCGGCTGCCAGCCAGGCTGCTCGACGGCAAGACCGGTTTCCCGGGCAATCCCGATCGGCCCACTCAAATCCTGCACGGCAAACCGCCGCGTCACCATACGGTGAAGCACTTCCAGGATTAAGCCCGAATAGCGCAGGTTGAAATGAACCGACTGCTTCAAGGCCGCAGGCAGCGGAAGCTGCTGGATTTTGAAAGGCGGCAGGTTGGGAGCAAAACCGATGCGGTAGAGTTTGTGCCCGTTCCCGGCATCCGCCATGATGGGCTGCAGTTCAACCTGGAAAGTCTTGCCGTCGCGCAGCGCGGTCAATTGGATCGGCTTGCCGTTATCCTGCTGCAGAAACGCGAGCATGGCATCGACGGAGTGCAGCGTCAGTCCATCGACGGAAACGAATCTGATCGCCCGCCTTAAGGCCGGCCTTGGCTGCCGGCATGCCGGCTTCGATCTGGCGCACGCGGATCGGGTCTTCCTGCATCCGGGGCACAAAACCGACCGTGTCAAAATCGAAATCTTCGCCGTTGTGAGGTTGCGGCACCATCATCTGCGTGCTGACCGTTTGCCCGGCGCGCTTCACATCTACAGGAACGGTCTGCCCCACGTTCATGGCCGAACGGATGGACACCTGCTCCCACGTGGGATTGGTAACGCCATCGAAGCGGGTAATGGTGTCGCCGGCCTTGAGCCCGGCAGCAGCCGCGGCAGTGTGGTCAGAAACGAAATCGATGTTGGCTGCCTGCGAGCGGAAAGCTTCCACCTCGTTGTGCATCATGTAGAAGCCGGTCATGAGCAGCAGGGCAAGCAGGAAGTTCGACACCGGGCCCGCCAGGCCGATGAGAATGCGCTGCCAACGGGGATGCGCGTTGAACTCCGCCGGGTCGCCGGTCGAGGCTTCCCCCGGCTGTTCTCCCGACATCTTGACGTAGCCGCCCAAAGGCAGCAGGCTCAACCGGTAATCGGTGTCACCGCGGCGAAAACCGAAAAGACGTTTGCCGAAGCCGATGGAGAAGACCTCGACGCGCACGCCGCACAACTTGGCTACGGCAAAATGACCAAACTCGTGCACCAGTACCATGATGCCGAGCACAACAAGCATGGAAACTGTGCTGGTTAAGAAAAAGGACATAGAAATTCGCTCATTTGCCTCTCTGCCGGATCCAGTCTGCGGAGTACCAACTATCCGGAGTATTGACTGGAATCAACCGTCTGCGGTGAGCAAGCCATCTGGCTGGCCAAAAGCGTCCGCAGCAAAATGATTCAACGGAGAACCGGCGAAAAACCTGATACCACGTTGTGAGCCATCCGCCGTGCTTCCTCATCCAATTGGAGCACTTCCTGGATAGTCTCCGGATGCCTTGGCGGCATAGCCTCGAGAACAGCTTCAATTGTACGCGGGATACCGGTAAACGGAATGGTGCCTTCGAGGAATGCCCCTACGGCGATTTCGTCCGCCGCATTCAGGGCAATACAGGCGGCCCCGCCCGCTTCGGCCGCCTGGTAGGCCAGCCGAAGACACGGAAACCGTCGCAAAATCAGGAGGTTCGAAGCTCAGCTGTCCCAGTGCCGCCATATCGAAGGTCAGTTCACTGGGAACCCGCTCGGGATAGCTCAGCGCGTACAGGATCGGCAGCCGCATGTCGGTAACGGAAAGCTGCGCCAGAATGCTCCCGTCCACGAACTCCACCAGCGAATGCACGGCCGATTGAGGATGCACGGTGACCTTAACGGACGAAGGCGGCAAATCAAACAAACGGCAGGCCTCGATGATCTCCAGTCCCTTATTCAGCAGGGTGGCGGAATCGATGGTGATTCGCCGTCCCATGACCCAGGTCGGGTGGCGCAGCGCCTGCTCGACCGTGACATGCTGAAACTGATCCGCCGGAAGCTGGCGGAAGGGTCCGCCCGAGGCGGTCAGCCAGATGCGCCTAACCTCGTGGTGCGTCTCCTCCCCGCATGCACTGGTGGATCGCGTTGTGCTCGGAGTCGATGGGCAGCAAGGGCACATGGTCACGGCGTGCCAGCCGGGTAAGGATCTCGCCGGCGGCCACCATCGCCTCCTTGTTGGCCAGTCCCACGGGCTTGCCCGCCGCCACCGCTGCATAGGTAGCTTCCAGGCCCGCCAGGCCGACGATCGCCGAAACCACAAAATCCACCTGGGATAGGGTGGCGGCCCGCACGGTTCCCGCGCTGCCGTAAACCACTTCGATCGCGCTGAGGCCGGCCGCCTTGAGCCGCGCGGCCAATTCACCGGCCAGTTGCTCGGTGGCCATGGAAACCAGCAAAGGCCGCCATCGCTGGCATTGGGCAAAGGCCATATCCACATTTCGGCCCGCGGCCAGCGAAGCAACCGCGAATCGCTCCGGGTACCGCTCAATGATGGAAAGGGTGCTGGTCCCGATGGAACCGGTAGAACCGAGGATGCAGATGTGCTTCAACGCAAGCTAGCCCGCTCGAAATACAGTTGAATCCATTGAGCGTACCACAGCGCCGGGGCGGCCAGGAGCAGGGCATCGATGCGGTCGAGGATACCTCCGTGGCCTGGCAGCATGGACCCCGAATCCTTCACGCCGGCTCCGCGTTTGATCGCGGACTCCACCAGATCGCCCACCTGGGCAAAGACGTTGAGCACCACCGCCAACACCATCCAGCGGGTCAGCGAACCATCGAAGTGCAGGCCATGAGTCGACCGGGCCAGAAAGACCAGGAACACGGTGATGAGCATGCTTCCGATGAGGGAGCCGGCGCTTCCCTCCCAGCTCTTGTTGGGGCTGATATGCGGCGCCAACTTGTGCCTTCCTAAATTTCGCCCAACGTAGAGAGCCGCGACGTCGCCGGTCCACACCACGCAGAAGAGAAAAATCAGCAGCGAAGGTCCATCTGGTTGCACCCAGAGCAGGGGCAGCGTCGCCAGGGTCAATCCGATATACAGGAGCGGAAAAATCGAAAACGCGGAATCGCGAAGCACTCGTTCGAGCGGCGATGCAAAGCTGCAAACGAGCAGGAGGACAAGGCTGCAAAAGCCGATCGCCGGCAACATGAGCGCGGGGCTGAAAAAGATGGCGGCGAAGAGGAGCGCGACGGAGAGCAGCACCAGTGTGCGCCGGTACCCATGACAATCGGCGATGGCGAGGTATTCCCAGGTTGCAAGTTCGGCGACCAATGCCGTGGCCGTCACCAGCACCGGAAAGGATCCCTTGAGTAAAAGCAGCAGAACCAGGGGGATGAGTACGGCTGCGGTAATGACCCTTTTCATGATTTCAAGCAGGATACACGGCGGCGGATGCCTAAAACATTTCCACGAAAGGTCCGTAGAACTGCAGATCCCTCGCTTTGCTCCTAATGACAAAAAGGAGAGGGTCAGTTAAAGGGAAAGGCCGGTTGCTAGAGGAAAAGGTGACTGCTGGGGAAAGGCGTTGCTAGAGGAAAGGGTGGCTGCTGGGGAAAGGCCGGTTGGTACAGGAAAGGGCATCCGCTCCCTTTGACACAAAGCCCTCTCCTTTGTGAAAACGCGCTCTCCTCCAGCAACCGCCCTTCCCCTTAAACTACTCTCTCCTTTTTGTCATTGGGAGCAAAGCGAGGGATCTGCAGTTCTACGGACCTTTCGTGGATACCCTTAGGTCTGAATCACCCCGGGATTGAACTTCTCCACCACAGGATTCAGCGCCACCGCCTTAAGTGCCGTCATCAGACCTCGCGCGTCTTTGCCGGATCGATGATGGCGTCCACCCAAAGACGGCGCGGCGGCATACCGGCAATCCGTTTGTTCGTCATAACTCGCTTTGATGGATGCGAAGACCTGGCTCTTCTCCTCTTCGCTCAAGCTGCTTGCCGTCGCGCTCCAGTTGGCGGATTTTTATCTCCACCAGCGTGCTCGCCGCCGAGGCTCCGCTCATTACCGCGTAACGGGCGGTCGGCCAGGCAAACAGGAATCGCGGATCGTAGGCCTTGCCGCACATGGCGTAGTGGCCCGCGCCAAACGAGCCGCCGAGAATGACCGTGATCTTGGGCACCGTGGAGTTGGCGACCGCCGAGACCATCTGCGCCCCGGCGCGGATGATCCCGCTCCACTCCGCATCGCGGCCCACCATGAACCCATTGACGTCGTGCAGGAAGATGAGCGGAATCAGGTTCTGATTGCAGTCCATGATGAAGCGCGCAGCCTTCTGCGCGCTCTCCGCATAGATCACGCCGCCAAACTCCACCCGTTTTTCCCCGGTCTGGCTGGTGTGCGTCTGATGGGTCTTCTGGTTGGCCACGATCCCCACCGCAAAGCCGCCAATCCGCCCATAGCCGCAAATCACCGTCTTGCCGTAATCCGGCTTGTACTCGTCAAATTCCGAGCGGTCGACCAACCGCGCAATCACCTCGTGCATGTCGTAGCTGTTGCCCGCACCTTTCGCCGGGTCCGGATCGAGCAGGGCATAGAGTTCCTGCGGCGGCAAACTTGGGCGCATCCCGGCCTGCGTCGTAAGCCGCACGATCGAACGGCGCCGACGGTCCCTGGCCGAGCCGGGCTACCAGCGATCGAAGCCGGGCCAGACAAAGATGGTCATTTGGTTCCTTGAAATCCACGGTGCCGGAGATCTCGGCATGCATGGTGGCCCCCCCAGCTCCTCCGCCGAGTATTTCTGCCCGATGGCCGCCTGCACCAGCGCCGGCCCGGCCAGAAACAAGCCCGCTGCCCTCCGTCATCAGCACATGGTCGGTCATCACCGGCAGATAGGCTCCGCCGGCCACGCACATGCCCATGATTGCCGTAATCTGCGGGATCCCCTTGGCGCTCATGACCGCGTTGTTGCGGAAAATCCGCCCAAAATCGTCCTGGTCGGGGAACACATCCTCCTGCAAGGGCAAGAAAACCCCTGCAGGAATCAACCAGATAAATGGTCGGGATCCGATTTTCCATGGCGATTGCCTGGGCCCGCAAGACCTTCTTTGCCGTCATGGGGAAGAACGCGCCGGCCTTCACCGTGGCGTCATTGGCGATCACCATGACCAACCGCCCCGCTACCGATACCCAGACCGGTCACTACGCCGGCCGCGGGCGCGCCGCCCCACTCCTCATACATCCCAAAGGCGGCAAACAGGCCCAGTTCCAGGAATTCCTCCCCGGGATCGAGCAGCAATGCCAGCCGTTCCCTGGCCGTCAGCCGCTTTTTCCCATGCTGCGCTTCGATCGCCTTTGCGCCCTCCGCCCTGCCGGATGTCCTGCTCCTGCTGCCTCAGAGCCAGCAGCAGCGCTTCCATCCCGCTTGCGTTGGCGCGGCTCTTCCTGCCGGCCGGATCAAGGTTGGAAACAAGCACGTTAGAGAAATGCGGCTGAGCCGCGGGCGGGATGACGGAGGGGTCTGGGTTTGCACCGGCCATAAGAAACTCGCCAGCATAGCATCTCAGCCGTTGCCCTGCTTGGACAATCGGCAAATCAAAGAGTTCAAAACCAGGACAATTTGGTGCCCCATGGCACATTTTGCCCCTTTTCAACATCCCCCGAACGTGACATACTGCAGCCAGATTATCTTCCGGCCAACCCCTATGGCTGAAAGATGTTGCTATCGAAAGAGATCTTCATGTCGAACTTTCTATGGAAGTTGACTCCTTCCCGTACTTGGCCCACCACAGATGGAACTGTTGATTCTTGTGAATGGGTGCGGCTCCACGACCATCTAGGGGGCATTGCGGGCCACTACCAGATCAAGTTCACTTATCGAACGGGTGATCGACAGATACACCACGGCGAATTCTGTCATCACGGCACACCGCACATTGCTCCTTATACGGTCGGCGAGCGGTTGGCGGTACAGTTCGATCCCAAAAAGCCGGCACGCTACCACTTTAGTGGTGCAGAGCTCGAACTACGAAAAGCTCGAGGCCATCCTGGTGATGACGGTTTTCGCGCTGCTTGCCGGCTACGTGCTTTACACGTTTTAGGTTCTCCCCCACCACCCGCCCCGCATCCGCCTTACTCCTCTTGCGTCTTTCTGACGCTATGCCTGAGCACTGCTCCTGGCCGCATCCCTTTCAAGCTCTTCGCGTCTGCGCGGTTTTCCTTGGGTTCTCGGAGATTGCCCACTAGGATGGTTTCGCAGCCCGAGAAAAACACGAAACATGCAATCTCATCGCACCCGGCTTTTGCCTCTGATTCTCGTCTTCAGCGCATCCCTCCTCTGCTCCGCTCAGGTACCACCACGGGAAAGCGTCTCGTCCGATGACATCAGCGTGGCGGAAGGTCTCCAGCTCCCGACCTACGGACATGTCTGGGCGCTCGATACCTGGAAGGGCGTGCGCGAACTGGTGCGGCTGAAACCCCCGGACAGTACAGCGGACGATTCCGGGTTCTCTCTCAAGCTCCGGCACACCATTGAATTCAAGGGCGAGGCCGCCGCTGTCCGGGTGCATGATCCCGCTCCTCAGTTCTTTTTTGCGCGGAGTCTCCGGCAGCGACAACGGCCGCTCCGATCTCGTCGTGGTCCGGCTGAACATGGAGGGGCAGCACCGCGAGGTGACAAAAGATGCGATGGCGCAGCTCAAGCAACAGGCAAAGCATGCGGACGGGCAGTATCCGGACATCATCAACATCCAGCAGCAACGCGTGGGCACGACGGACTGGTATCGTCTGTCTCCCAAGCAAGCGCTCGCGGCCGGCGAGTATGCGCTGATTCCCTTTCCCGCCAGTCCCGGGTTTGCCGATGGTGAGGTCTTCGATTTCGCCATCGATCCCAAGGCGCCGGAAAACGCCGATCCGCTGCGCTCGGAACAGTATCGCGGCGCCCAATGAATCACACCCGCCAATAACACGAAGGTGTTAACGCGAATCTTTGCTATCGGCGCGATCACGCAGGTAAAAAAGAACCAAGAGTGAGGCGCCTGCGAACGACCAAGGATCGCGCTTTCAAAAGGCTCCGGCTGCGCCCACCGAAAGAAAAATTCTCTTCCCAGAAAACGAGTGCGTTCCGTTCCATGCGTCGCCTATGGGAAACAAACCGTGCGAAAAAATCTCCAGCACCGCGGCGACAACAAAGTCACGCCTCTCCGATAAAGCACTCGTTATAGTTACATTTAGAGCGGGTTCGCGGGCTCCATCGAGACCGCTCGATCGAGCGGTCTCGCGCCTTGGGGAAAGAAAAAAATCAGGGTCGCGTCTGGGGGGAAGAAACGGCTGCGCCATCCAGTCCCAACACCCCGGCGGAGGCGCGCATGGCGGCGATGCAGAAGGCAATATGGGCGTCGAGTTCGAGCCCCAGTTCCTGCGCGCCCTGGGTGATGTCCTCACGGTGGACACCGCGCGCAAATGCCTTATCTTTCATCTTCTTACGGACACTCGCGACGTCCACATCGAAGATCGACCTGGTCGGTTTCACGAGCGACACCGCGGTCAAAAAACCGGCCAGTTCGTCGCAGGCAAAGAGCGCTTTGGCGAGGTGCGTTTTTCTCGCTACACCGGAGTACTGTGCATGACCCATGATCGCTTCACGAATCTCCTCCGGCCATCCTTGCTCCGCGAGAATTTTGTTTCCGACGAAGGGATGTTCCTCCGCGCTGGGATATTTTTCGTAGTCAAAATCGTGCAGCAAGCCAGTGATGCAATAGGTTTCGCGCACGCTGCCGGCAGCCTCTCCACTCAGTCCGAGGGTGGCCGCCTGCTGCTCGCCATGAGCGCTCATGCAAGCCTCAACAGCGAGTGCATGTTTGATCAAACCAGCCGATTGTGTGTACTGGTTAAGGAGATGCCAGGCTTCGGTTCGTGTGTATTTTGTTCCGGTCATTTCGTATTTTTTGGCACAGACAGACCGTCGTGCTCCGGGTTTCTTAGGCTTTCTTCCGAAATTCGTACCACGTTTTCCGCTTTCGCCCTACTTTTTAACTTGACATTGAGAATACCCTGCATCACTGTAATCATGAATCAGGTAGGGACCGTCGCTAAACGAATACTTGGCACGAGAACGTGCAAGTGATCTAAAACGACGCTTCTTACTGGGATCGCCCTGCTCTGGCGCTCCGTAAAAAAAATTATGGCAACTACCCTAGTAACCGTCGAGGCGCGTGAGGTTCTTCGGTGTGAACGCTGCACTCTGGTTCAGTTTCGCACCGCGAACTCTCTCTGTAGGCGCTGCCACAAGCCGCTCGAAGTCGAAGAACCGGAACGGCTCGTTCCGCAATTCGCCGGAGAGCCCGAAGAAGCCGTGGCTGAAGATAACGGCCTTCAGGTGGCGCGTGCGGTGCGTGATCTTCGCAAAGGCCGCAATCTGAGTCAACGTCAGCTTGCCGGCCGGATGCAAGTGCCACGTACCTATATTTCTAAAATCGAGAACGGCAAAGCCATGCCGACGTTGTCTTCACTCGCAAGGTTGGCAGCGGCGCTGGAAATCGACATTTGTAATTTGCTTCGTGACGCGCGCAGCCGCCGCCATGAAGAGACTGCGTCGATTCTTGGCGATCCGTTTCTTGCCGAACTCGCTCCGTATATCTCACAGATGGATTCCCTGCAGCGCTCCATGTTCCTGAACCAGGTGCGCGACTTGGCCATGGGCCGCCGCAGAAGCGCCTGAGCTGCGGCCTTCCGCGCCCGAAGTCATTGGTACGAACCCCCCGCTACGGTTGTCGCTGAGCGGTTTTGCGGGGGGAGGGGACCATGTGCTACGGTCGTAAGGAAAGGCAATCCTTTTGCGATTCCTGCCACCGACCCGCATTGCCGAACTATCCCCCGAAGAGCAGGCTGTCTACCGCCAATTAGATCCGGCTCGCCTGCCGCAGCACGTTGCCATCATCATGGATGGAAACGGCCGCTGGGCAGGTAAGCGCAGCCTCCGGCGGTTCCTGGGCCACCAGCAAGGCGCCGAGTCGGTGCAATATGTAGTCGAGACTGCCTCGCGCATCAACCTGCCCTGGCTTACGCTCTACGCCTTCTCGCTCGAGAACAACCTGCGCCGGCCCAAAACCGAGGTCAACTTTCTCATGCGCCTGTTGCGTTCCTACCTCGTCGATAACGTCGAACGCATGAACGACAACAACGTGCGCATCGCCTACATTGGCCGCACCCATGAGCTGCCTTCTGAAGTTCAGGAGAAAATGCAGTGGGCAGCCGAGGCCACTGCGCGCAACAACGGCACCGTCCTCACCCTCGCGCTCAATTACGGCGCCCGCTCCGAGATGGTGGATGCCGTGAAGACGCTGGCGCGCGAAGCCGCTGCCAAAAATCTTTCGCTCGATAACATCACCGAAGAAGACATCAGCCGTCATCTGTATACCGCGCACATGCCTGACCCCGACCTGGTGGTGCGCACCAGCGGCGAGTTTCGCGTCTCCAATTTCCTGCTGTGGCAAATGGCTTACTCCGAGATTTACGTCACTGACCGCTTCTGGCCCGATTTTCGCGGCATCCATCTTCTCGAAGCGATCGCCGACTACCAACGCCGCGAGCGCCGCTACGGCGGCCTGAACAAGCGACAGGACTCCGACGAAGCGCCCATCCCCGACACGTTTCTCGTTCCCCGCTAGGCCAAGCACCAACGCGAGCCATTCCGTCAAAAATTTGTATGTGAGTGAGGCCCGTTGGAGAATGAGTCCCGAAGGGACGGCTGAATGTAGCCCAGGACTGCAGTCCTGGGCTAAGGTCAGCCGTCCCTGCGGGACTCAACTCCGCTTCTTGACGCACCCCTCGCGCAACCTTCCATGTGATCAGAAAGGTGCACCCCACCTCCACCTCCCAGGATTGCGGAATCATTCCCCACCCTCGGCGGTATGCTCGGATCATGAGCTCGCAGACCCTGGCCCGCCCTAAAAAATCCGCAACCAGAAAAAGAAAGAAGAAGGCCGGCACGACTGGCTGGCTCGCCTGGTGGCCGCTTTACTTCGGAATCGCAATCACCCTGGTCGCGGTAAAGATGGCGGAGATCCTGCCCCTGATGGGCGCAGGCGGATTGCTCCGGTTGCAGCTCCTCTACCCCTATGCATTGCTGCTCAAGCAGCCGCAGCTGGGCCTTTCCGAACAGACCAGCAACAGCTGGTCGCAAATCATGTTGTATTCCCAGTGGGCTCTTTACGGCCTCTACACCGCGTTGGCCATCAAGTGGAAGCCGCTGTGGGTGGCTCTCGCGCAGATAGCAGCCATCCATCTACTGGGCTTCGGAGTACTGTGGCTACTGGCGCGCACCTAGGCGCAAAGGAGAGGCTGCGGTGAGCACGGGAGCAATCAAGATCATCGAGTGCCCGCGGGATGCCTGGCAGGCTATGCCGCGCCACATTCCGGCTGAAGTCAAAGCCGATTATTTGCGGGCCCTGGCCGGCGCTGGTTTCCGGCATATAGACGCAGTCTCTTTCGTCTCCCCCACAGCGGTGCCACAGATGGCCGATGCGGAACGCGTATTAACTCTGCTCGGACCCCTAAACGACGTGGAAATTATCGGCATCGTCGTCAACCAGCATGGCGCAGAACGAGCCATTGCCACCGGCGCGGTCGGCACCCTGGGGTTTCCTTATTCCCTCTCCGCCACCTTCCTCGCGCGCAACCAGAAACAGACACCGCCCCAGGCTCTCCAGACCTTGGAGAACATTTGCTCACAGGCGTTCCTTGCCGGCCTGGGTGTGGTGGCTTACCTCTCCATGGCGTTCGGCAATCCCTACGGTGATGCCTGGAGCGAGGACGAAGTCATCACCGCCTGCCGTTCGCTCAAAGAACTGGGCGTGACGGAAATCTCGTTGGCCGATACCGTAGGCATGGCCAGCCCGGAGCAGATACGATCGCTGCTCGGCGCCGTGCTCGCCGCTGTGCCCGGAATCGAGCTGGGCGCTCACCTGCACGCCAACCCACGCCAGGCCGCGGAAAAGGTCGCAGCGGCCTACCAGGCAGGCTGCCGGCGCCTCGATATGGCTCTCGGTGGTCACGGCGGCTGCCCTTTCGCCCAGGACGCGCTGGTGGGCAATCTGGCCACGGAGGCAGCCATCATCGAACTGACCCGGCTCGGTGCGAACCTGCCCCCCCTGCAGCCGCTCGATGAATTACAGACCATGGCCCATTCCATCGCCGAAAGATTCAGCGTGGCCCAAACGGGTTAGAGCATTTTCATCCTGCACATGGCACCAGCAGCTATAACTGCACTGAGGAGAATTGCGAGAACCGTGGCCATCCATTACGCAACCCTGGAAATCAAGGAAGCTGACAGCGTCCACACCATCACCCTGAACCGCCCCGAGCGCAGGAATGCCCTGAATCCGCAAATGATTGCCGAGCTTACGCACGCCTTCGGCGAAGCATCGAGCTGTGCTTGCGGAGTGGTCGTGCTCACCGGCGCCGGAACTGCTTTCTGTTCGGGGATGGACCTGGAGAATCTCAAGACACTCACCCATCAGCGTCCAGAGGATCAGCGGGCAGATGCCGAAGCGACCATGTGGATGATGCGCCGCCTGTACGAGCTGACGAAGCCGACCATCGCCGCGGTGAATGGACCGGCCATTGCAGGGGGTACCGGGCTCGCGACCCTCTGCGACTTCACCCTCGCGGCACCCCAGGCCAGGTTCGGCTACACCGAGGTAAAAATCGGTTTCATTCCCGCCATCGTGTCCGTTTTTCTGCTGGAAATGGTGGGCGAAAAAAAAGCCAAGAGTCTGCTTCTTTCGGGCAGCATCCTGAACGCCGAAGAGGCCATGGCGCAAGGCCTGGTCACCGAATTGGTGGCCGACGGCCAATTGATGACGCGCGTGGGCGAACTATCGGCGCTGCTGCTTAAGAACAGCCCGGAGTCCATGAGCGCGGTCAAGAAACTCTTGTGCTCGTTTGCTAAAGAGCGCCTTGATCGCGACCTGGCGCGGGCGATGAGATGGAATGAAAAGATCCGTAACAGTCCCGACTTTCGCGAAGGACTCAGCGCCTTTCTGGAAAAACGCGACCCTGTCTGGCCCGGCCGTAAACTCAGGTAGACTCTCGGGTATGCCAAACAAAGTCCGTTGGGGAGTATTGAGCACTGCCGGGATCGGCATGAAGAAAGTATTGCCGGCCATGCAAAAGGGGGACTGGGTCGAGTTGAGCGCCATCGCCTCGCGCGACCTCGGCAAAGCCGAAGAAGCGGCCCGGACCCTGGGCGTCGCCAAGGCTTATGGCTCTTATGAAGAGCTGCTCGCCGACCCGCAAATTGAAGCCATCTATAACCCCCTGCCCAACCAGCTTCATGTCCCCTGGTGCATCAAGGCTGCCGAAGCGGGCAAGCATGTCCTCTGCGAGAAGCCCATCAGCATGACCGTAGCCGAAGCCAAAGGTTTGCTGGCCGTGCAGGAGCGCACCGGCGTCATCATCGGCGAAGCCTTCATGGTGCGCACTCATCCGCAATGGCTGCGGGCGCGGGAACTGGTTACCTCCGGCCGCATCGGCTCCTTGCGTTCTATCCAGGGGTTCTTCAGCTATTTCAATACCGATCCAAAGAATATCCGCAACATTCCTGAATGCGGTGGTGGCGCGCTCATGGATATCGGATGCTACCCCATCAATACTTCGCGTCTTCTCTTCGGTGAAGAGCCGTTGCGGGTAGCCAGCCTGCTGGAGAAGGACCCCACGTTCCAGACCGACCGGTTGACCTCCGCCCTGCTCGAGTTCCCCTCCGGTCACGCCACGTTTACCTGCAGCACCCAGCTCGTCCCCTATCAGCGGATGCAATTATTAGGCACCAAGGGCCGCATCGAAATCGAAATCCCCTTCAATGCGCCCAATGACCGTCCGTGCAGAATTCTCATTGACGACGGACGGGATCTGTTTGGCGGCGGTATCTCGGTAGAAACGTTCCCGACCTGTGACCAATACACGATTCAGGGCGATGTCTTTTCCAAAGCCGTGCGCGAAGGAACCGGGGTGCCCATTCCGCTAACCGACGCAATCAAGAACATGGCCGTCATCGAAGCCATTTTCCGCGCTGGAAAATCCGGCGCCTGGGAAAAGCCGCAGGCCTGATCAATATGTAACTTTGCTTGCGTCATGTTGTCTTCAACCCCCCACTAAGCCGTCATCCTGAGCGAAGCGCTTCGCTCAGGATGACGGCTTAGTGTGAGTTCAGGAAAAAATCCGAACAGGTGAGCGCACACTCATGGACCCTACTCGGGATCTTCATCCTCCCGGGAGGCCTCATCCCATTCCTCAGAATCCCCTATTTCCCGCTCCAGATCTTCGGCGTCAAGATGGGGCTCATCGAGAGCCTCGCGGGCTGGGTCCGGCATCTCTCTATCACGCACCACGTTACCTCGGCGATTGTTGAGCCTACCACAGGCGCGGGGAGTGATACTTTAAACAGCGAGTCTGTTATGGGATTGCTGAACTTCCTGGTCGAAAGTTTTGTCGGAGCCTTTGGCATTACCAAGCCAAAGCCGGAACAGCAGCGCACCGTGGCCCTGGCGCTGGGCGGATTTCTGCTGCTCTTCTTCGTGGTGCTGATTAGCCTGATCCTGTGGATGCTGTTCGGCGTCCGGCGCTAGTCCGCCCGAGAAAAGACTGAGCGAACGGCTGGTCAAAGGCGAACGGGTCCCCCACACCGGAGGAACCCTTCGCTATCAGACCGTGAAACCGTCCACCTACTTGCTGTTATTGACCGCAAGAGCCTCAGGAGCCTGGGCGTTGCTCGCGGGCACGGTGCCTGCTGCCTTTTTGTGCAGCTGATGATGCAGGCAATAGAGCGCGAGCTCGAGCCGGTCCGAAACCCCAAGCTTGTCATACACCTTGCGCAGGTAGTTCTTGATCACCTGCTCGGTGGTGCCGAGCTGGTAAGCAATTTCCTTATTGCGCTTGCCCTGCGTGATGCAGGTGATGATGGCCAGCTCCTTGGGCGAGAGACGCGGCTGGGTCCTAGGGCTAGTCAATGCCGTTGCCTGCGAACGATAAGCCTCGATGACCCAGTTGATCGACTGGTTGTCGATCCAGGTCTCGCCGGCTGCAATCTTGCGCACGCACTTGACCAGCAGGTCAGGCGAAATGGATCGGGGAATGATCCCTCGAACGCCGCGGCGGTACAGTTCCACGGTGTTGGATTCGTCATTCTGGGCAGATTGGACGATGATCTTGAGCTGTGGCGCACGGCGCACCAGCTCAGGAATCGCATCGACCGTGCCCGCGATCAAGTTGCCTTCGAGCAGAATCATGTCGGTTGGAAAGCGTTGGATCGCGCTGTGAAGGCCAGCCAGTGTGTCCACCTGGGCAATCACGCGGATATCGTCTTCGAGGGCAAAGATCTTCCGGATACCTACCCGGTAGATCGCCTGCGAGTCGGCAAGAACAATCCTAATCGCAGCGTTGTCAGCACCCTCGTCGGGTTCGAATGCACCGTCGGCAGGACCGGCATCGGAAAATTCAGGCTTGGCAGATACCATAGGTTCGGAGACCAAAATAGCTTCAGTGACTAAAGTGATACTTATCGATAACCGCAGCGACGTGTGTCGTCTTTACATCTTTTTTTACATCTGGTGTGCAGCGTACCACGCGGCCGGTGCAATGCAATACAACATCAGTGGGCGTGCCCATTGCCTCGGCAGGCATCTTAATAGTGAAGCTGACCATACTGCCTACCACCAAAGAAGTGGCAAGCTCAAACAGGACACCATTGGCGGAAATATTTTCCGTAACCGCCGGAAGGTCCCCTGCTTCAGTGCTTATAGTAATCGGAACGCAAAGTGGAAATCGAACCGCAGCGCGGAGTTCGACCGGACGTTCGCTTGCGATTGCGGTGGAGATATCCATGTCCCTGATAGTAATCAGTTCCTGGTAGGACGGGAATACCCTAAAAAGGCCACCTTTTTGGTCTCACAGTACTAAAGTTACGCCCTGGTAGTGCCTTCGGTTTTACCCCTTATTAGGGAATTTTCACAATCGGACATTCCACTTTCCCCCAGGGAACCTTCAGCAGGTGCCCAGCGTCGTTACTTGTGCTCCAGCGTATATACTAAGTAGTAATCACACAAAAGTTGTAGCGGCCGGGCATCCCCAACAGTACCATTTGCATACGCGCCCCCCACGCGCGCTAAGGAGAACTCCCATGAAACTCACTCTGATTCGCGCTTTGACCGTAGCTGGATTGCTTGCCATGTCCGCCTCTGCACACGCCACCCCTTGCTTCTGGTCCTTCTGGGGGTTCTAACACAGAGCTTCCCCGAATTGAACCCAAAGACTTTGGCAGTCAGCCTGCAGCAAGCATCGTGATGATGCATAACAGGGATCATTTTTGCATCTATTAACTCGTGCAGCCTTGGCGAATGCCGAGGCTCAGGGGTATCCTGCATCCTGCAAGGTGCAAACATGAGCCTGAAAGTCTTAGTCCAGCTGTTCAGCCTCCTGGGCCTGGTCGCTCAAATTGCGCTTTTCGTCATCCTTTTGGTTCGACGGCAGTACAAGCTTTTTCCCATCTTTACCATCTACATCGGGTTCGGTTTGTTGTATGACATCGGACTGAGCGCGGTCGTGATGTCGTCCCCCCACGTTGGGCGCTCGCTCGCGCTGGGGCTATTACCCCTCCAATACCTGATTGAACTTGGCGTCCTTCTGGAAATCTCCTGGAATGTTCTGCGTCCGGTTCATATGTCCCTGCCGCGGGGAAGCGTCCGAGTCTTCATTGGAGCGGTGGCGCTGGCTTTGCTCTGCGGCGTCTTGCTCGCCTGGCACCTGGACAACACCGCCGATAAGCTGGAGGAATTTCGAGGCCCGCTCGACCTCACCGTGGGCCTGCTGCGTATGCTGATATTTGCGGCCACGGCGGGGTTTGCACAATTGCTGGGTATCGGTTGGAAGAACAAGGTCCTGCAGCTCGCCACCGCCCTTTCCTTTTACAGTGCCGTCGATCTCGTGGTGAGCCTGGTGCAGCGTTACGCTCGGCTGCTTCGAGTAACCTCGAAAACATTCGCCTGGTAGCTTTTACACTCGAAATCGGCTTTTTAGTCTGGGCATTTACAACTAAAGAGGTACGCCGGCGCGAATTCAGTCCACAAATGGAACAGTTTTTGGTTACACTTGCTGGGCGGGCAAAGCTCGCACGCACGGCGCTGGTTCGAATGCAGGTGAAATAAGCACATGATTTTACCGCTGCTCCAGGTAATACTTACTGCCCTGTTGATTGCCTACGCTGCGTTCTGGCGCAGGCAACAAACCAAGCGTCGAGACAAAAGCTGGAACGGCATCATCAGTCAGTTGCGCGGCAATGACTGGGGTATCGAAGAAATCAGCGAGCGTTTTCTCTACAAGAGCGAAGTTCAGGTCACTCCTAAAGATGTGTGGGAGCGGATCCAGGGCTGCAAAGGCCTCTGGGCAATGTATAAAAACTCCCCAGTTCTGGTTCAACTGGCGGACTACGCCGCCGAGCATGGTGAAGATGTCGATCTGGTAATGCTCGAAGGTCTGCGCAGCGACGCTTTTCAGATTCGGCTTTGTGTGCTCATGGCTCTCGGCCAATATGTGTTCTCCGCTTCCTCTGTCGGAGCAGCCGTGAACGCCCATCGTGCGGTCGCAACCTACAGTTCCATGCTCGTCCATCTCACGGCATTTATCCAGGAATATTCCTCGCCCCTGTTCCCCAGCTACCTCGACGCTGTCGCTTAACCATCGCCCGCTCTTACGGCTCTGGGAAACTTGCGCAATCAGCGCGATCCAGCGATACTTAGTTGTTGGGAATGTGCGCGCGCGGCGGTTGTTCCGCCCATTTGCCGCTATCCCAAACCCACCTGGATTCAATTCCATCAGGGAAGAGTTTCTGAAAGGATTTACGCCTGTGTTGATGATTCGTCTGGCTCGCTTCGGTGCAAGAAAGCAGCCGTACTACCGAGTGGTTGTGATTGAAAAGGACCGCGCACGCAACGGCCGGTCGATCGAAGTGGTAGGCACCTATAACCCACGCACCAGCCCCGCCACCGTTGATTTGAAGCGTGAGCGCATCGATCACTGGACCAGCAATGGCGCGCAACTCTCGGAACGCGTAGCCAAGCTCCTGGCTTCTCATACCTCGGCGCCGACTGCTGCTTAAAACGGCTCTGGACACAACCACAACAAAAGCGGTTTAATGCTCGGTCATGAAGGAACGCGAGGCATAGCCTGTTTCTGAAGTACGACGGGCTGGCGGCAGATTGATGAGTCAATCCTGCACTCGGGTGTTTCTTTTGAGGCCGTTCTGATGATGCAAGACACGAATCACGACAGCATGCAGCAACTAGTGACAGAGATCGCCAGAGCCCTGGTTGACGACCCACAAGCAGTGGAAGTGCAGGCTGTGGCCAGGGATGAAAACACCGTACTCCGCTTACGCGTCGCTTCGGCGGACGTAGGCAAGGTAATCGGCAAACAGGGCCGCACTGCGCGCTCCATGCGAACTATCCTGAGCGCGGTGAGCATGAAGCTGCACCATCGGTATACGCTGGACATCCTCGAAGAGGATGAGGCCGCAAAACCGGTCAGCTCCTAGCTTGCTCCGCGGCCCCCGGTTGGTTCTCGCCAACACATGAAGGCTTCCCCTGAGACCTGGGTATTGCTGGCTCACATCGTGCGTCCGCAAGGCCGCCACGGTGAGGTGCTGGCCGACATCTTTACCGATTTCCCGGAGCACTTCGCCCAGCGCAAGCAGCTGTTTCTCCGTCCCCCGGACAAGAGCAAAGACCATGCCATGCGCGAGGTGAAGGTGGTGTCCCACTGGCTTCACAAGGGACGCGTGGTGCTGAAATTTGCCCAGGTCGATTCCATGACAGAAGCGGAGAACCTGCGCGGTTTTGATCTGGTCGTCCCCCGCGAAGCGCGCATGCCGCTGACCGGCGATGCCGTCTATGTCAGCGACCTGCTGGGGATGAGAGTGATCGATGTAAGCCGGGGCGGCTCCGCCGATGCAGGCGAGATCGCCGATGTTGAACCCGAAGGAGCCGGCCCGGCCATGCTCGTCATCCGCACGCAGGCCGGCGAGGAGTTGCTGATTCCCTTTGTGCGCGCCTACCTGCGGAAGATGGACATTGAGGGCAGACGGTTAGAGATGGATCTTCCAGAAGGCCTCCTGGCCGTGCAGACTTCCTCCCAGGACACCGCAGAATAACCGCTATGCGTTTTGACATCATCACCATCTTTCCCGGTATGTTCGCCGGCATCTTCGAACACGGCGTGGTCAAACGGGCGATCCAGGGCGCATTGCTCGAGGTTGCAGTACACGATCTGCGCGCATTTACCCATGACCGGCACCGCACCGTCGATGACCGCCCCTTTGGCGGCGGCGAGGGCATGGTGTTGAAAGCTGAACCCCTGGCCGAAGCAGTCGAGCATCTTGGCGTAGCTCTCAAACCGGATAGAAATTTGAGGAGACAAACCGTCATCCTGCTCTCTGCGCAAGGAAAGAGATATACCCAGGCAACGGCGCGACAACTCGCCCAACAGGAACGGGTGGTGCTGCTGTGCGGGCGGTATGAAGGGGTCGACGAACGCGTCAGTGAGCTGATTGCCGACCAGGAGTTGTCGATTGGAGACTATGTCCTCTCCGGCGGAGAGCTGGCGGCCGCAGTTGTGCTGGACACGACCATGCGCCTCCTTCCCGGAGTACTAGGCAACCAGGCTTCTTCGGAATACGAGAGCTTCGGCTTGGCCGATGGGATGCTCGAGAACAGGCCGGAAGATGGTGTGAGCTCAACCCATGGAGCTGGAGGGTTGCTGGACTACCCTCACTACACCCGTCCTGCTGAGTTTCGCGGGCTGTCCGTGCCCGAGATATTGAGCAGCGGTAACCATGAGCAGATCCGCCGCTGGCGTCGCCAACAGGCACTCAGGAAAACCCTGCGCAACCGGCCCGATTTGCTGCAAACCGCGGCGTTGAGCACCGAGGATCGCAGCTTTCTCCGTTCCCTCGAACTACAGGGCGACAGCGCGCAAAGCAAAGATTCCGTGTAAACTAAGAACTTCGACGTAACCACGCTTTTTCATCGATATCAGGAAGCAACTATGTCTATTCATCCAGTCATGCAGCGTCTCGCCGACAAACTTCGGCGCACCGACCTGCCCCAGTTCGTGCCCGGCGATACGGTACGGGTGCAAGTCAAGATCAAAGAAGGCGATAAAGAACGCCTGCAGGCATTCGAAGGCATTGTGATTGCGCTCAAGAATGGAGCGCAAGGCAGCTTTACGGTGCGTAAGATGAGCTTCGGCCAGGGCGTCGAGCGCATCTTCCCTTTCAACTCCAAGGTGGTCGACAAAGTGGAGAAGGTGCGGTCCGCACGGGTCCGCCGCTCCAAGCTGTTCTATCTCCGCGGCCTGCGCGGCAAGGCAGCTCGCTTGAAAGAAGTAGAACGCAAGTAGTCTTCTCTCATCCATCCCAAACACGCCCCGGTGGCCAGGCTCCCGGGGCGTTGCTTTGTCGATTCTTTTTGGGAATTTTTGATTGCCGGCTGTGGGAAACGCGGGCCTAACCCTCGGCCCACTTCTCAGGATGATCTACACTCGATTTTTAGAGATCAAGAGTGGCAACAGAACAAGTCATCCCGGCAAAAACTTCCCTCAGGAAGAACCGCCCCGCAGTCGCAACCGAAACAGTATTCGTAGATCCTGAAGCGCTGGAACGGGAACTCTCCCCGGCAGCGCGCAAGATGCGCATGCTCAAGTCGCTGGTCTGCGGAAGCCGCTACGAGCGGGCGGCGCGCGCGAACGGAGCGAAGATGGTTGCCGGCGTGGATGAGGTCGGCCGGGGCGCGCTGTTTGGCCCCGTGGTCGCCGCAGCGGTCATCCTGCCCGAGGGTTGCCGCATTCCCGGGCTGCGTGACTCCAAGCAACTCATCCGTGAAGAGCGCGAGCGCCTGGCGCGCATCGTCGAGCGCAGAGCATTGGCCATTGCGATTGAAGAAGTCGACTCCGAAACCATCGATCGCATCAACATCTACCAGGCCACGCGTATGGCGATGGCCGCCGCAGTCTGCCGCCTGGCCCCAGTTCCCGATCACCTGCTGGTGGATGCCCTGCGCCTGGACCTTGCCTGCGCTCAGACCAGCATCATCTACGGCGACTCCTTGAGCATCTCCATCGCCGCTGCATCCGTGATCGCCAAGGTTTATCGCGACAATCGCATGCGTGAACTGGACCGCGATTATCCGGTCTACGGACTCGCCTCGCACAAGGGCTACAGCACCCCCGAGCACAAGCAAGCGCTCCTGGCGCACGGGCCCACCCCGCTGCATCGCCGCAGCTTTCGCCCGGTCGCCGAAAACTGTCTCCCGTGGGACTGATCCGCCGGATAGGAAATCGGACGATTGCCCTACGTTCGCCCCAGCATACGTGGACGTCCCCGTTCGACAGGGCTCTCGGGAGCAATTGGGTTCAGTGGCTACCGACCCACGTCTCAAAGGCGAGACGTGGGGCACCCTTCGGTTTTTCTTGTGGGGTTTTGATTGGCTGTGGACGCGGGCACGAAACTCCACCGGAAGCCTTATGTACGGGCTAAAGAGTTTGTGTGAGGACTCGCCTGCGAAGGGTACGGCCCTTTAGGCCGTACATCTCACGTCGAGATGGATCGGCTTCAGCCGCCGAGGGCTGCTAACCACCACAAGAGATGCCCTCAGGGACTAAAGCCCTTCGTAGCTTGGGTGATTGTTGTACGGGCTGAAGCCCGTACCCTTCAAAAAAGTTCTGACGTTCTCCGTTCCTGATACAAAACAAGAACCACCTGCCCATCCCAGCTAAACTGTCCACGCAGGAGAACCGACTTGCCCTTACGGCTGATGTGTTTCACCGCCCACCCCGACGACGAATGCGGAGCTTTTGGCGGCGCATTGATGATGGCCCACCAGCGTGGTGTGGAAACCAGCGTCATCTGCCTGACCGAAGGACGCGCCGGATCCCACCGCGGCAACGCGCGCACTGACCACGAGCTAGCCCAACTGCGACGTCAGGAATTTGCCGCGGCCTTGAACGTGCTGGGCGTCACCCACGGAGAGGTTCTGAATTACCCCGATGGCGGCCTCCTTCGAGGGGACTTCCCTGCCGTCACTACCGTTCTGGTCGAACGTATCCGCCGCTTTCGCCCTCATGTCGTGCTCACCTTCGGCGGAGACGGCAACGTAAACCTGCACCCTGACCACACCATGGTCTCCTTTTTCGCAACCGCCGCCTTTCACTGGGCAGGCCGCACCAACTTTGCTCCGGAACAACTGGCAAACGGGCTGCTTCCCTTCCGCGCGCAAAAGCTCTACTACGCGGCCGCTCCTTTCCTGGCCAATCCGGACCCGCAAGAAGCACCGACGATCACACTGATGCCGGCCTCGCTCGTCCTCACCCTGGGTGATCTGCAAGCAAAGAAACTCGAAGCCTTCATGGAACACAAAACCCAGGCCGGAATGCTCGCCAGGGTCCAGGCGGCTTTCGACGAAACGGGAGGCGAGGAAAAATACCTCCTGGCCGCAACCCGCGGCCTTCCCAACTCTCCCTTGGAAACAGACATGTTCGCCGGTATCGCAGAATAATTTAGCTTGCCGTGACGACGCGCTCTTGCCGGCTGACTCTCTGGCGGACCGTCCAGGCGACGCGAGCCAGCAGGAGCACAGCCAACACCAGCGTGATAGTAATCGGCGTGCGCACGCCGCTCTTGACGATCCACCAATAATGGATGACCCCGCAAATGGCGGAGACGTACGCAAGGCGATGCAGCGCCTGCCAGCGCTTGCCCCCCAACTTCCTGATCGACCGGTTAGTCGAAGTCGCGGCGAGGGGAACCAGCAGCACCCAGGCAGCCATGCCCGCCATGATGTACCGCCGCTTCCCGATGTCATCGATCATGGCGGCGACATTGAACCCTGAATAAAGCCATAGATACGTGAGCAGGTGCAGGCAGCCGTAGAAAAAAGCAAACAACCCCAACAGCCGGCGAAACCGCACCAGCCACGCCAGCCGAGGAGAGAGTCTGCGCAGCGGTGTGATGGCCAGCGAGATGACCAGCAGGCGAAGCGTAGCAAAGCCAGTCGCATGGGTTACCGTTGCTGTCGGATCCGCGCCCAGGTCATTGGTGAACCCGTGATACACCAGGAGCGCCAGCGGAGCCAGGCAGGCAAGCCAGACCGCAACTTTAACGGTGACGATAGCGCGCTTATTCATGCCAGGGGTTAGAAGTTCTTCTTCAAATCCATGCCGTTGTAGAGGCTGGCTACCTGGTCGCCGTAGCCGTTGAACATCAGAGTAGGTTGACGCTGATTGAAGAGCGACGCGCCGATCCGCCGTTCGGTCTTCTGGCTCCAGCGCGGGTGGTCAACATTAGGATTCACATTCGAATAGAAGCCATATTCCTGAGGCGCCATATCATTCCACGCAGTCCGAGGCTGGTCCGACGTAAAGTGTATTTTCACGATCGATTTCGCCGATTTGAAGCCATATTTCCAGGGAATGACAATCCGCACCGGGGCGCCATCCTGATTGGGCAACACCTCCCCGTACAGCCCAAAGGTGAGCAGCGTAAGCGGGTGCATGGCTTCATCCATGCGCAGCCCCTCGGAGTAAGGCCAGTTCAAGTTGATCTCCCTTAGCCCGGGCATCACGGTCGCATCCTCAAGGGTTAAGAACTGCACGTATTTGGCCTTGGGCAGAGGCTCGGCCCAGTTGATCAACTCGGAGAGCGAATAGCCGGCCCAGGGAATCACCATGCTCCAGGCCTCGACACACCGGTGGCGATAAACTCGCTCCTCAATGGGCTTGAAGCTCAGCAACTCTTCGATGCTGACCGTCTTCTTCTGTTTCACCAGGCCGTCGATGGTGACCTTCCAGGGGCGGGTCTTCATCTTCCCCGCATTCTGCGCCGGATTGTCCTTCTCCACCCCAAACTCGTAGAAATTGTTGTAAGAGGTGATGTCCTTGTAAGAAGTGGGCGTCAATCCGCTGGTGGAAAGCGGGCTCTTGACGGTCTGCAGTTTGGTGCCATCCGCCATGCCTTGACGCGGGTCGAGCACTCCAGCGATCCCCAGCGCAGCCGCGCCGGTCATAAAGCTCCGGCGATTCAGATAATCACTTTTGGGAGTGATCTCTGAGTATGGAATTTCTCTCGTTTTTTTGATTAACATAAATCCCCGTCAGTACGACGCTACTCCCCGGTAGAGGTTACGCCGGATGAGAGCAGTCCTGTAAATACAATAAAAGCACGCGAATAGCACATCCCATCATAAGAACGCCCCAAGGAGCCCCATGGATCGCACGCAGGACGCAACTTTGAGTGGAGTGGACAGAGACCGGTTGCAGCAGGCAGCCGAAATATTCCTGGAAGCAAGGCGCACCGTGCAACCCATCATCGATTTGCCGCCCGGGCTCGCCCCCAGGACCATGGAGGAGGCCTACTACGTGCAGGATTTGATGCTCCAGGCCATCGGAACGGCCGGCGGGTGGAAGGTGGGCGCGACCAGCCCCGATGGGACCCCCTTCTATGCCCCTATGCCCGTGGAAGGCTTCGCCACCAACGGGGAGGTGATTGCCAGGCAATACCGCAGGCTGCGCGGCGTCGAAGCGGAGATCGCCTTCCTGATGGGCAAGGATCTGCCGCCACGCGCGGCTCCGTACTCGCGGGCCGAGGTGGTCGATGCCATCGCCGGCTGTTCGCCCGCGATCGAATTGCTCGAATCCGCCCTGCTGAATCCGGATGCCGTAGACCGGCTGACGGCGATTGCCGACTTGCAATCCAACGGCGGGTTCGTTCCCGGCTCCCCCGTGGAGGGCTGGCAGGACTTCGACTTCTCCACCGAAACGGCGCAAATGAATGTGGATGGCTTCGTGCGTGTCGCCAACGGCAAAAACGCAGCCGGAGGCGATTTGCTGCGCCTGGTCATCTGGATGGCGAACGAGGCCCAGGGCCGCACCGGAGGCCTGCTCGCCGGGCAATGGATCACCACCGGAAGCTGGACCGGGAAAATCATGGCCGACAGCGGTTCGGTAGCCCTGGCACGCTTCCCCCGCTTCGGAGAAGTGACCGTCCGGTTCGACTGAAGCCTTTCAAATTGAGTCCCGCCGGACGACTGAACTCAGTCTGTCCATGGCAGATTTTCTCAGTTGGTCGGGGCTTAAACGCTAAACAGGCTGAGGGAAAAGCGTCTGTGCACGAAGGGCACGGGTTTAGCCGTGCCACATGTCGCTCCGCCGATGAGCTTCAGCCCCTGAGGTACGTCTTTTCAATCGTCTACCGTGAACCCTGCCATTTTCACCTGGCGTCGGCGTTCGCGCGGCCTCCAGTCTGCCACAGGAAACCCGGGTCTGACTCTGCCCCGTTTAGGGCAGATCACCCCTTTAACCTCCCGTCCAAAGCGCGACCTACTCAAAACAAAGGTCTTGTTCCCCTGGCCTCAAACGGGCGAAACGGTCCGTTTCTCCGCTTTTTCACGGCAAATTCTTCAGATGTTCATGGGCAACTGCGAATCTCACAGCAGCAAAATGCGTTCCGCGCGGCAATCAGCTTCCCGGCAACAACCAGACATCTCCGCGTGTCTTTTTTCCGTTATTTCCTGCACTCATCGTGATTTGCGCTGCGAACAAATAGCAAAGAGAGGCCAAATGAAGAACCATCTGACGACGCTGGCAACGCTGGTGCTTGTCTCGGCAATGTCCGCCGGGCTGGCACAGACGACCGCGTCCAGTACAACCAGCACGACAACCCACAAGCGAACGACTGCCCGCAAGGCTGCAGTGCCCAAAAAGCCTTCGGTTGAGAGCCAGATTCAATCGCTCCGGGAAGACATGCAGACGCAGATTCAGCAGTTGAAGCAACAACTGAGCGATCGCGACACCCAACTGCAGCAAGCGCAGCAGGCTGCGGCCGCCGCTCAAGCTGCCGCCACCCAGGCACAGCAGCAGGCTGCACAACAGTCAAGTGTGCTGACCGAAAATACGCAGGCTGTGAGCAATCTCCAGGGCGCCGTGACCGACCTGAAGACAAACAATGTTTCCCTGGCCTCCACCGTTCAGGAAGAGCAGACAAAAGTACAAAAGCAGATTAACAACCCTGACACTCTTCACTTTAAGGGGGTCACGCTCTCGCCAACCGGCAGCTTCCTGGCAGCTGAAACAGTGTGGCGGCAACGCGCGACGGGCGGCGATATCAATACCCAGTTCACTGGAATCCCGCTCAACAACTCTGCTCAGGGCCACTACTCAGAGTTCGACGGAACAGCCCGCCAGTCGCGGGTCGCCCTGCTGGCGAGCGGCAAGGCAAGTCCTGACCTGGCATTGGCCGGATACTATGAGGCTGACTGGTTGAGCGCCGGTGCTACCTCCAACAACAATCAGAGCAACAGTTACACCTTGCGGCAGCGGCAACTCTGGGCGCAGGCCCACTGGGGCACTCTTACCTTCACCGGCGGCCAGATGTGGTCACTCGCCACTGAAACTACCAAGCTGACGCAAAACAGGTCTGAAATCCTTCCCTCCACCATCGACCCGCAGTACACCGCCGGCTTCGTTTGGGAACGTCAGTATGGCTTTCGCGTAAGCAAGGACTTCGGCACCAAGGCCTCCATTGCGGTTTCGGCAGAGAACCCACAGATCCTGGGAATCGCCGGCCACAACATCCCGACCAACGTCATCATCGGTCAAGCAGGCAACAGCGGCGGTCTGTACAACGCCTTCAACGGAAACTACGCCTCCAACGTAGCTCCCGACTTCATTGCCAAACTGGCCTACGATCCCGGTTGGGGGCACTATGAACTGTTTGGGATTGCCCGCTTCTTCCGCGCCCGCATCTACCCAAATGGAACGGGAACCACGCCCACGGCAGTCGGTGCTTATAACGACACGACCACCGGCGGCGGCCTCGGCGGCAGCCTCCGCGTTCCAACGTTGCACAAACATCTGGACGTAGGCGTAAAGGGACTATGGGGTGATGGCACCGGCCGTTATGGCAGCAGCACCATTGCCGATCTGACCGCTCGCCCGGATGGTCAATTGGCTCTGATTCACAACTTTTCCGCCCTCGGGACTCTGGAGTTTCACGCCACTCCACGCCTGGACATCTATGCCAACTACGGTGGCGACTACGTGGGCCGCAGGTACTTCCTCACCAGCCCAACCAAGGCCGTCGGATATGGTGCGTATACCAACGTAGAAACCGGCTGCAACACCGAACCACCGCCGCCGGCTACCAATACCGGCTATACTCCGGGTTCCCAGAGCAATTGCACCGCCGACACTAAGGACGTTCAGGAATTCACCGTGGGCTACTGGTACAACATCTACAGTGGACCAGCGGGACGTCTTCGCCAGGGACTACAGTATGCCTACTTCCAGCGCAACATCTGGTCCGGCATCGGAACCACGCCCCAGGCAACCGACAACATGTTCTGGACCTCCTTCCGCTACTACCTGCCCTAAGGCGCCAACCGCCTCCAACCGAAAAGGGCACCCCCCACGGGTGCCCTTTTCGCTGCGCTCAGCCTGACTTACACTGGGGTATGCCAAAACCCATCGTTGGCCTGCATCACGTAACAGCCATTGCTTCCGACCCGCAGCGCAATCTGGATTTCTACACCGAGGTGTTGGGCCTCCGTTTCGTCAAGCGCACCATCAACTTCGACGATCCTGGCACCTATCACTTCTACTTTGGCGATGACGCCGGCTCACCCGGAACCATCCTCACCTTCTTTCCCTGGCCTCACGCCACCCACGGCACCCTGGGAGTAGGAGAGACCTCATCCACCGCTTTCAGTGTTCCGCATTCCTCGCTCGAGTTCTGGGAAAAGCGTTTGCTCGCGGCTGGTGTTCCCGTGGAGCACGCCGACGAGCGCTTCCAGGAGATAGTTCTCAGCTTTGCCGATCCTGATGGCATGCGGCTGGAGCTGGTAGGCCATGCGGACGCAGGCGAGGCAAAAGCCCCGCGCACCAGCGACGTTCCCCCGCAACACGCGATTCGCGGCTTCTTCGGCGTAACCCTTTGTGAAGGTGGGTACGAAAAGACGGTAGCCGTGCTCAACACCATGGGCTTTCGCAAAATCGGAGAGCACGGCACCCGCTTTCGCTTTGCCGCCGACGGAGCTGCGCTGGGGAATCACATCGACATCATGGTTCAACCCCAACTCACTTATGGCCGCATGGGCGCCGGCAGCGTGCACCATATTGCTTTTCGTGCCGCGGACGACGCCTCGCAGCTTGAGTGGCGCGCCGTGCTGGCAGCGAGTTCGCTGGATGTAACCCCCGTCCTCGACCGCACCTACTTTCACTCGATTTACTTTCGTGAGCCAGGCGGCGTGTTGTTCGAACTGGCCACTGACCCTCCAGGTTTCGCCCTCGACGAGCCGATCGAATCGCTGGGCGAAACCCTGAAGCTGCCTCCATGGCTGGAGCCGCAACGTTCCCGCGTGGAACGCATGCTGCCACCCATCACACTGCATACTCACAGATAGACTGGAGACCTCCATGGTGACTGATCCCCATCGCGATCAGCCGGTACGAACCGAGGGTGCAAAGCTAGCCCAAGCGGCCGCCGCCATCATTCTGCTCCACGGCCGTGGAGCCTCGGCAGAAGACATACTGGGTTTGTCCAGCGGCATCTACGACAAGCGCTTTGCCTATCTCGCCCCACAAGCCGCGGGAAACGCCTGGTATCCCTCTTCCTTCATGGCGCCGATTGAGCAGAACGAGCCCTGGCTTTCCTCGGCGCTGGCCAAGGTGGGAACCATCGTGCAACAAGCAGTGGATGCCGGCTTATCGCGCAATCAGATATTTGTGTGTGGCTTCTCCCAGGGCGCCTGCTTGTCGAGCGAATTCGTGGCCAGAAACCCCGCGCGCTATGGTGGCATGATCGCCTTCACCGGCGGGTTAATCGGCCCGCAAGGAGCAGACCTGCACCATGAGGGTAATCTGGAGGGAATGCCGGCGCTGTTTAGTTCAGGAGACCCCGACCCCCACGTGCCCTGGAGCCGTGTGCTCGAGTCCGCGCAGCAATTCACCGCCATGGGCGCGGCTGTAAAGACCCAACGCTATCCAGGTCGTCCGCACACTGTCTTTCCTCAGGAAACCAAAGCCGCACGCGACCTCATCTTTGCAAGTCTCGGGCTGTAATCCAACCCAAGCGGAGAAGACATTTGGCCAAGCCCACGCTTCCCCTCCTCTTCCTTCTCTTCCCCACCGTCATACTTGGCCAGTCCGGCGCGTTACCCGATGTCGCGCCCGTTCAGGCGCAACACGCCATGGTGGTCAGCATTCAGCACGACGCCAGTGACGCCGGACTGAAGATCCTGCAATCGGGAGGCAACGCTGTGGACGCGGCAGTTGCCGTCGGCTTTGCCCTGGCGGTCGTGTATCCCTACGCGGGCAATCTCGGCGGCGGGGGCTTCATGATGCTGCGCACGGCCAATGGGGAATCGCACTTCCTCGACTTCCGCGAAGAGGCGCCGCTGCGTGCCACCGCGAACATGTATCTCGATAGCAGTGGCAATGTCATTCCCGAAGCATCGACCATTGGTTACCGTGCCGTCGGCGTGCCGGGCACGGTCGCAGGGTTGATCGAGGCGCAGCGAAGATTCGGCAAGCTCTCATTGCAGCAGGTCATGGAGCCGGCCATTCACTTTGCCGAGCAAGGGTACGTGCTCAGTGCGGAGGAAGCGGCCATCCTGCGCAATCCCGTGCTGACCCGCTTCCCTGAATCGCGGCGCATCTTTCAACGCAACGGAAATTTCTATCAAGCAGGAGAGACCTTCCGACAGCCGGAATTGGCGCGCACCTTGACCCGGATCGAGAAAGATCCGCGAAGCTTCTACCATGGCGCACTGGCCAGTGAACTCGCCCAGGCGATCCAGAAACACGGTGGCCTGGTCACTAAAAAAGATCTGGAAACCTACCAGGTAAAAGAACGTAAGCCGCTCACCGGTACCTATCGCCAGTATGAAATCGTAGCCCCGCCGCCGCCATCCTCCGGCGGCATTGCCTTGCTCGAGATTCTGAACATTCTGGAAGGTTTTGATCTCGCGTCGTTGGGCGACCGGACGCCTCAGTCCATGCACCTGATCATCGAAGCCTTCCGCCGTGCATTCAAAGACCGCACCTCATTCCTGGGCGATCCGGATTTTCAATCCATGCCCACCGCGCAGCTCCTGGACAAGGCCTACGCCGCGGCATGGCGCAAGAGCATCAGCATGACCACCGCGACCCCATCGAGTGCATCTCGCCCGGCCACCGGGTTTCATTCCCGCGGAATCGAATCAGACCACGCACTATTCCGTCCTTGACGAAGCGGGAAATGCAGTGTCGGTTACCTATACCCTGAATAATTCCTTCGGCTCGGGAGTCACCGCGGAAGGGTTGGGGTTCCTGCTCAACGACGAGATGGACGACTTCACCGCGAAGATCGGCGCGCCCAACATGTTTGGGCTCATTCAAGGTCCGGCGAATGCCATTGCCCCCAGGAAGCGTCCTCTCTCCAGCATGACGCCCATCATCGTGCTGGAGAATCACAAGGTTCGATTTATCATCGGCTCCCCGGGCGGACCCCGCATCATGACCACCGTCGCCAACATTCTCCTGAGCGCTTCGGACGGAGGTTTGAATATTCAAAGGGCAGTCGATGCTCCGCGTTTTCACCATCAATACCTCCCTGATGTTCTCTACGTGGAGCCAGGCTTTCCGCCTGCGACCCTGGACGCACTGAAGGGCATGGGCTACACCATCAAGGGTGGCCAGGTTGGTGATCCCCATTGGAGCGACGGAGAATGCATCGCCGTTGATCCAAAAACCGGAATCCTCCAGGGCGGCCAGGACAAGCGCCATACCTTCGGAAAAGCGGCTGGATACTGATGGATTCTCAATCCGCCCCACAACCCGGTAAAGTAATAAGTTATGCAGGTACACTTTGCATTCGGCCAGCACGGCTTGGACGTCACCTTACCCACCGGGCCCAACTACGAATTGATTGAGAGCCGATCCGCGTCGGCTTTGCCCGATGTAACCGCGGCGCTCGACCGGGCCCTCGACCACCCCATTGGCAGCAAACCATTGTCCGCACTGGCGGCTGGAAAAAAGACCGCGGCTATCTCGGTTTGCGACATAACCCGGCCTGCTCCCAACTGGCTGACCCTTCCTCCCCTACTCCGGCGTCTCCACGATGCCGGCATCCCAGTCGAAGGCGTCACCATCCTCATCGCCACCGGGCTTCACCGCGAAGCCACCCCAGCCGAAATCAAGGCCATTCTGGGCGAAGAGATCGCGGCCCGGTATCGCATCGTCAACCATGATGCGCGGGCGCTTTCCCAACATCGCTGGCTGGGAGAAACCAAGCGCGGCATCCCCGTCTACATTGACGAACGCTTCATGGCGGCCGAGTTGCACATCACCCTCGGCTTTATCGAGCAGCACCTGATGCTTGGTTTTTCCGGCGGCCGCAAGCTGGTGGCTCCGGGGCTGGCGGCGCAGGAAACGATCAAGGTCATCCACTCCCCCAAGTTCATGCGGGAGCCCCTGGCCATCGAAGGATCGATTGCCAATAACCCGTTGCATGCCCAACTGCTGGAAATCGCCCGCATGGCGGGACATGACTTCATGCTCGATGTGACCCTGACCCAGAGCCGTGAAATCTCAGGCATCTTCGCCGGCGATCCGGTCGAGGCCCATGCCGCGGGGGTCGAATTTCTGCGCACCACTTCGCTCGAGCGCCTCACCGGGTTGGCGGACGCTGTCATCACCAGCGCCGCCGGCCATCCCCTGGACCTGACCTTTTACCAGACCATCAAGGGCCTCACCGCGGCCCAGCACATCGTGAAGCCGGGAGGAAGGATCCTGATCCTGGGCGAGTGCGCCGAGGGTGTGGGCTCTCCCGAGTTCGCCGGGAAAGGTGGAGCGATTCACCGGCTACGACAGCTTTCTCGACGAAATCGGAAGCGCCGATGTCGAGATCGACCAGTGGCAACTGGAGAAGCTGGCGCTTGCCGGGCAAAAGTACGAGCTCTTCTTCTACATGCCGGGCATTGACAACGACAAGCTGGGCAACCTGGCCTCCCGTGCGTATCGGAGCCCGAAAGCAGCCGTCGCCGCGGTTCTCGATGGTCTCCCGCAGGGAGCCCGCGTGGCGCTGGTTCCGGAAGGACCGTACGTGTTCGCCAGGGTGCCAGACGACGCCCAGGCAGTGCTCGTGTAAGCCGGAGCCGTCGATTATCATCAATAGCGTGACCTGCGAAATGCGAAAGTGGCGAAATTGGCAGACGCACCAGACTTAGGATCTGGCGGGGCAACCCATGGGGGTTCGAGTCCCCCCTTTCGCACCAACCCGAAGAACTAGACGGCGTCCACGCGGAAGCCCTCGTGACCGTCTGTAATAGACTAAAAAGATGAATGTTTGCGAACGGAGAGATGGGCTAACCCCCGCCAGGGGAACAAGATTCATCGCGTGCTTATCCCGATGAAGACTCATGAGCGGCGCGTGGTAGTGACCGGGGTAGGCTTGGTGAGCCCGGTGGGTGTAGGGACAGAACTCACCTGGAAGGCCCTCCTTCAGGGAGAATCCGGCATCGGCCCCATCAGCCTTTTTGACGCCACCGGTTTCAGTTGCCGGATCGCCGGCGAAGTCAAGGATTTCCGCCCGGAAGACTACATCGAGCGCAAAGAAATCAAGAAGATGGGCCGCTTCATTCAATTTGCCATGGCGGCCTCGGAATTCGCTGTCGCCCAGGCCGGCTTGGCCATGGACAAGGAAGATCCAGGCAGGGTCGGAGTCTATGTAGGCAGCGGCATCGGCGCGTTTGAAGTGATTGAACGCGAACACAGCAAATTGCTGTCCGCGGGCCCTGGCCGGGTGTCTCCGTTCTTCATTACGGCCACCATCGCCAACCTGGCCGCCGGCCAAATCTCTATTCGCTACGGAGCGACCGGACCGAACCTTACCACCGCCACCGCCTGCACCACCGGTGCGCACGCGGTCGGTGAATCGTTCCGCGTAATTCAGCGCGGCGATGCAGACGTGATGATCGCGGGTGGAAGCGAAGCCGCTGTGACCCCGCTTTCCGTTGCCGGGTTCGCCGCCATGCGTGCTCTCTCCACCCGCAATGATGATCCAAAGACCGCCTCGAGGCCATGGGATGCAGGACGCGACGGCTTCGTCGTGGGAGAAGGCGCCGGCATCTTGATCCTGGAAGACTACGAGCACGCGCTCAAGCGCGGGGCGACGATCCTGTCCGAGCTCGTCGGGTATGCCGCCAATAGTGATGCGTACCACACCAACGCTCCGCCCGAAGATGGCCGGGGCGTGCGCCGGGTCATGCAGTTAGCACTGGAAGATGCCGGAGTTGCCCCAGGCGACGTCAGGTATCTGAACGCGCATGCGACCTCCACGCCGTTGGGTGACCGGGCTGAAGCCCGGGCCATCTGCGAGACCTTCGGGGATGCCGCGAAGAGCCTGCTGGTGAGTTCGACCAAGTCCATGACCGGCCATCTTCTCGGCGGCGCGGGCAGCCTGGAGGCCGGGATCACCGTGCTGGCGCTGCGCGATCAGGTAGCTCCGCCGATGACCAACCTGCACGATGTGGATGAGGCCTGCGGCTTTAGCCTGGTGAGAGACAAGGGAGTCCCCGCCACGATGGAGTACGCCATGACCAACTCCTTCGGCTTCGGAGGCACGAACGCCTCCCTCATCTTCCGCCGCTATCACGCGGGCTAGCTCTGCAACAGATGCATGTATCAGACCTACAGTGCTGTCCAAATGGATTTGAAAACTGTCTCTGTTCAGCAACCACGGTTTCATCCAGTAATCGGCCTTTCCTTGCAACGACCCTCTCCTTTTTGTCATTCGGAACAGAGCGAGGGACCTGCGGTGCGCCCTCGGATTTCTCAAATTCTGAAGTTCACACCCTCCACAAAGGAAAAACGCGAAATCGGGTAGGAGGCGGGATTGCTCCCGCCGTCCTCCCACACCACCGGACGTGCCGTTCGGCATCCGGCGGTTCACGAAACAGCAGTAAGACGTTTTCTCAGGGCGAGCAAGGAAACGAGGCCCATTTGGTCGAAGGTTTTGTTGGGATACGCCTGGTGCATGTGCCGGGCCGCACCGTGCCACCATGGTCCTCGGCGGTCGGTTGCACTGAGCCAGGCGATGTCTTCGGCGATGCCAAGCTTCATCAGGCTGTGTGCCCGTTTACGGGCACTCTTCCATTGCCGCCACACAAGACTCCGCAGTCGGTGCCGGACCCAGCCATCGAGTTGCTCCAGGATGGTCTTCACTTCGACCAACCGGAAGTACTGCACCCAACCCCTTAGTACCGGGTTGAGGGCCTCAATGGTCTGTTGCAGGCTCTTTCCACGGCAGACTCGCATCAGCTTACGGATCTTGTCCATAAACCGTTGACGGCTCTGAGGCGCGATCCTGAGCTTCGGCTGTTTGTGCCACGTGAGGCTGTAGCCCAAAAACTTCCTCGCCCAAGGTCGCGCCACCGCGCTCTTATCCGCGTTCACCTGCAGCTTCAGGCGACGTTCTAAAAACGCAGTCATGGCTCTCATCGTTCGCTCTCCACTCACTCTGCTTCCGACATAAATGTTGCAGTCGTCGGCATAGCGGCAGAAGCTCAGCTGGCGCCGTTCCAGTTCGCGGTCCAGATCGTCCAGCAGAATATTCGACAGCAGCGGGGACAACGGTCCGCCTTGCGGCGTGCCTTGCCCTCTCACCGTCTCGATCCCGCCCTCCATCAGGCCCGCTTGCAGGTAACGACGGATCAGCTTAAGCACCCGTTCGTCTCCAACCTTACGCGCCAACCGCGACATCAGTATGTCGTGATTGACTCGATCGAAGAACTTCTCTAAATCCAGATCTACCACCCACCGCTTGCCTTTCGCCACGTACCCGCGGGCGGCCTTCACCGCCTGCTGTGCGCTGCGTCCAGGGCGAAAGCCGTAGCTGGATTCAGAAAATCCGGGATCAAAGATGGGAGACAGCACTTGATGAAGCGCCTGCTGTATCAGGCGATCTATCACCGTCGGGATACCCAGGGTGCGCACTCCACCTTGCGGCTTTGCGATCTCCACCTTGCGTAATCCTTGCGGCTGATACTTCCCGCTCAGCAGGTCTTCCTTCACCACAGGCCAACGCTCGATAAGCCAGGATTTCAACCCCGATACCGGACGTCCATCGACGCCCGGTGCTCCTTGGTTGCTCATCACTCGCCTATAAGCCGCCTGCATGTTCTCCCGTTCCAATACTCGTTCCATCAGTTGCTTGGTCTCCGGTTTCGACTGCCCGCTAGCCGCCGTGCGTGCCTCTGCACCAGCCGAGCCCTGCAACGGATTCCGTCCGTCTCCTGCTCCTCTGGCCGTACTCTCGTACGCTTCTGCTTCATCGACATGCATCGAGTTCTACCGTCCTACTTCCGTGTTTCGTGTTCAGGCCTTCGCTCCTTCCTGGTTTCCCAGGCTATCCACGCTACTATGCCCTTTGCTGACTTCTGGCGCCTCATCCCCACACCTCGCGATGCAGGTAGCACAAGGCAAACCGCCAGATCTCCCCGGGTATTGCGCACTCGCTTTCACGCTTATCTCTGTCGGATTTACGCCGCAGCCTTCCGTGCAAGTACTGGGCTTTACAGGGACCCGCCTGCTTACCCAACTGCGTCGCCTCCTATCCGCTGGCTGTTCGTCAGAGCAGCGCTTTGCCTGCGGCTTCCTTCGGATCCCACCTCGCGATGGACACCCTTGCCGCTCAGCTAACACTTCCCCTTGCCGGGTGTGTAGAGGTCTTTCACCTCCTAGTGAGTGCGCCCTGCCGGGCGCACGGGTGCCCCAGGTCTCGCCTTTGAGACCTGGGATCCCCGCAACCCATACCTCATGGACACTCGTGACGTAACCACAGGGACACAAACAACATAGAACTTCTATCTCCATCGCAAACCCGACACCAGCGACAAGCCCTCCCCCTTGTCATCCCGACCTGCGGCGCGCCATTCGAGTACCCGCCGCTACCGGCCCATAACCTCCGCCAATCCTCCCCGAATCCTCATAGAAACACCAACGTCCCTCTCTCATTTCGGGTTCCCGGGAAGGTTCGCGAAACCGCAGGTCCCTCCGCTACGCTACCCCGGATTTCCTGTTGATATGAGTGGCGTTGGCGTGTGATTTGTTGCAGAGCCACCCAGCACACGCTTTCTTTTTTTCCTGCACGCGAAATGGTCTAGTCTATAGCCCATGAGCCAAGACGCTTCTCAACCGAAAGTGATTCTGGAGCGTACCCCCGAATATCGTGAGGGCTATGCCAACAGTGTTCAGGTGCAAAAGAGTGTGTGGGATTTCCGTCTCACCTTCGGCACCGCGTATCAGGAAGTAGCCGAACAAATCACCATCAACACCTTTCAGACGGTTTACCTGAGCCCGCAACAGGCCAAGGCGTTGTGTGGTTTGCTGGAGCAAAACCTGCTGCAATACGAGCACACTTTTGGCACCATCGCACTCGAACCCCGGCCCGCAGCAATGCCTCAAGGTCCAGTCCACTAACCGATTCGGAGGCTTGTGGCCGTACTTCCCGAACAGCAGAGACTCGTCGACCGCCTGCTGCCGCTCAGGCTTATCTTTCCCCTGCTCTTTGTAGGCGTCTACCTCTCTCACCTTACTTTGCTGCGCCTGCCGTATTACTGGGACGAAGCCGGATATTACATTCCGGCGGCCTACGATTTCTTTCGCACAGGCGACGTCATTCCCTCGACCACCCTGGCCAATGCTCACCCCCCAATTCCCTCGCTCTACCTGGCGCTGTGGTGGAAGTCGGGGTTCACCCCAGCCGTGACCCGCACCGCTATGTGCCTGGTGACGGCCGTCGCGTTGTTGGCCGTATACCGTCTTGGCATCGTGCTTAACGGCCGCATCCGCGTAGCCGCGACCGCCACCCTGCTGACCGCGATCTATCCCATCTGGTTTGCCCAGAGCACCCTGGCCCACGCGGATATGTTCGCGGCCGCCGCCACGCTGTGGGGGCTGGTCTTCGTATTCCCTGGCCGGCGCAGTCCACCCGCTATCTGGGCCGCGGTGGCCTGCTTCACCGTCGCTGCCTGGTCAAAAGAAACAGCCATTGTTACACCCATAGCCATTTCTCTCTGGGAAATTTATCTCGCCCTGCGTGCCCCTGATCAGGATCGCCGCGGGCATCTGCGCACCGCGCTGCTCCTGCTCCTGCCACCGGCCACCCTGCTGATCTGGTACGCCTACTTTCGCCACCGCACGGGATTCCTCCTCGGCAACCCTGAATTCCTGCACTACAACGCGACTTCCACCCTCACCCCGCTGCGCATCCTTCTGGCGCTGGTGCATCGCATACTGCAGCTCACCGCGCATATGAATATGTTCGTGCCCGTGTTGTGCATGCTGGGGGCCATGCTCCTGCTGCCTCTGCCCGAGCCGGATGGGCATCCTCGCCCCCGCATCTCCCCCGCCAACCAGGCAATTCTTTATGTCGTCATGGCGGCCAACATCCTCTTCTTCTCGGTGCTGGGAGGCGCCCTGCTTACCCGCTATCTGCTGCCTCTCTATCCCCTGGTTCTGCTGCTGTGCGTTTCCACGTTTTACCGCCGGGTACCCTATTGGTGGGGCCTGGTCTCGCTGAGCGCGGCGGCTTTCGTCATCGGACTCTTCGTGAATCCGCCTTATAAGTTCGCGCCCGAAGATAACCTGAACTACGCCGACGTAATCCGTCTCCACCAACAAGGGATCCGGCAAATCGTGACCCGTTTCCCGGGCGCCACGGTTTTGACTGCGTGGCCCGGTACCGATGAGCTCACCAAACCGGAGCTGGGCTATGTCAAGAAACCGCTACCGGTCGTCGCCATACCAAATTTCTCTTTGCCCGAGATTCAAAAGGCGGCTGGGTCCGCCCAGGACTTCAGCGTGGGCTTTACCTTTTCCACCAAGTACGACCCGCCCCGCCAGTGGCTGAACCTGGGTGCGCGCAACGAGGCCTTCGACGCCCGTTTCTTCGATTTCCATCGGGATCTGGAACCGAACGCCATCGCGCACCTTTTGCAGGGCAAAATCGTCTGGTGGGAGGAACGCCAGGGTGAGTGGGCGGCTGTCCTTCACTTCAATCGCCCTCAAGTGGCGAGCCTGCAACGATAATCCCAGAACCGTGAGCCCCAGAACTATACTGTGGGGGTGCTCCCCCGGGTCCCATTGCGTTTTTTGCTGTCGTTCCTGGCTTTTTTTCTGCCCAGTGGGATGATGGCGCAGACTCCGGCCGTCATGCCGGGGCGACTGCTGCTAGTCCTGCCCTTCGCCAACGGGAGTGATCAGCCAAATCTGGATTGGATCAGCGAAGCCGTTCCCGAGATTTTGAACCAACGTCTGGCCTCGGCCGGGTTTTTGCCCATCAGCCGCGATGACCGGTTGTATGCCCTCGACCACCTCGGTTTGCCCGCCACCTTTCAACCCTCTCGCGCCAGCGCCATTCGCCTGGCACAGAACCTGGACGCGGACTACATCGTCATGGGTTCGTTCTCGACCAGCGGTAGCCGCTTTCAGGCCAAAGCACAGGTGCTGAAAATGGATGCTCTCCACATGTCCGCTCCGCTCCAGGAAGAGGCGGACATGAGCCACTTGCTGGATGTGCTGAACAGCCTTGCCTGGGGGGTGGCCAAGCAAATCGATCCGCAACTCTCCGTAGCCAGAAATACCTTCATTGCCGCCGGCCAGGGTCTGAAGGTAGGCGCGTTTGAGAACTACATCCGCGGGCTGGTGGAGACCGATCCCGCAGAACAGGTTCGCCACCTCAAAGAAGCCGTGCGGCTGGACCCCACCTTCTCACCCGCGCTGTTTGCCCTCGGCAAGGCTTATTTTGCCAACCAGCAATTTGAACTCGCGGCCAACACCCTGGGACGTTTGCCGCGCAACGACCCCAATGCCCTTGAGGCAGACTTCGATCGTGGACTGGCTTATTTTTACCTGGGCAGTTATGTCAAAGCCGAGGACGCCTTTGCCTTTGTGAACCGGCAGTTACCTCTGCCGGAAGTGGTAAACAACCAGGGAGTCGCAGCCAGCAGGCGGGGCCTCGATGCCAGCTCCTTCTTCTCCCAGGCCGTAGCCGCCGATCCCAATGATCCCGACTATCAGTTCAACCTCGCCCTGGCCTTGAACCGCAAGAAGGACGTCGCCGGAGCACTGCGCGCAGTCGGGCAAACCCTGAAGCTCCGTCCTTCGGACACCGAGGCCCAGACCTTCCAGGCGACCCTTCACTCTGAGCCGGCGCACACCGCAGCTGTCTCCGCGCCTGCCACCTATAAAGGGAGCCCCGCATATGATCCCACCGCGGCAGCGGAGACCGGCCCCCTGGAACGGATCAAACGGACCTTCAACCAGGCTTCGTTCCGCCAGGCCGCTTCCGAAATGGAGCAGATGGAAGAGGCGCACATGGCCACGCTGCCGCCGGAAAAGCATGCAGCCTCCCTCACCGAAGCGGGCATGCGTTTTTTCAACCAGGGACTGATCCTGGAGGCGGAGCGCGAATTCCAATCGGCGCTCGCGGCCGAGCCTGATAATGCAGAGGCTCGTGCCGGGTTGGCGCTGGTGAGGGAGCACGAGGGCGATAGCAAAGAAGCCCGCGTGCAAGCCGGCGAGTCGCTCAAAACCAAGCCTAACGTCACCGCCTACCTGGTGCTGGCGCGGCTCGACCTGCAGGCCAACCAGAAGCCTGCGGCAGCCACGGACGTAAGCAGCGCGCTCAAACTGGAGCCGCAGAATGCCGCCGCCCGTAGCATGAAGCAACAGGTGGAAAGCAAGGGTCAGTCGGTTCCATGAAACGCCTGCTGGGTGTGTTGATTCTGGCCTGCTGCTGCACGCTCGCCGGTCATGCGCAACAGCCTCGTGTGATCGTTATCCACCTTGACGACACCATTCAGCCGGTCAGCGCCGACTACATGGCACGCGGACTCAACGCCGCCGCAGCCCAGCATGCGAACGCCGTCCTCATCGAGATCAACACTCCCGGCGGCTTGCTCGATTCCATGCGGCAGATGGTCAGCAAAGTCATCGCGTCGCCGGTACCGGTGATCGTCTATGTCGCCCCCTCCGGCAGCAGGGCCGGATCGGCAGGATTCTTTCTCCTCGAAGCCGCCGATGTTGCCGCCATGGCGCCCGGCAGCAATGCCGGCGCGGCGCATCCCGTGGTCATGGGAGCCAAGCTCGACGACACCATGAAACAAAAGCTGGAGAACGACACGGCTGCGTTTCTGCGCTCCTATGTCGCGCGCCGGGGGCGCAACGTCCAGGCGGCGGAAGATGCCGTCCGGTCTTCCAAGTCCTACAGCGACCAGGAAGCTCTGCAACTGAAACTGATCGATTTAGTTGCTCCGGATGATGCGGCCTTGCTGAATGACATCGACGGCCGCACCATCACTCGCTTCGATGGCTCAAAGACTGTTCTGCACACCCGCGGAGCTGCATTGGTAGCCGTGGATCCGACGTTGCGGGAAGAGATCCTGGACCGGCTTACCGACCCCAACCTGGCGGTGCTGGTGCTGATGGTGGGCGGCCTGCTGATCTACGTCGAGTTCAATACTCCAGGCACCATTATTCCCGGAGCGCTGGGAACCATCCTGGTGTTGCTCGCGCTGTTTGGCTTGAACCTGCTGCCGGTGCGCTACACCTCAGTGATGCTGTTGCTGGCTGCCTTCGTGTTGTTGATCCTGGAGGCTCACTTTGCCAGCCATGGGATTCTGGCTGCTGCCGGCATCCTTTCGCTGGTGATTGGGGCTTTGACGCTGGTGGACGGCCCAATTCCCGAGCTGAGAGTTCATCTGGCCACCGCCCTGAGCGCCGGGCTGGCATTCGGCTTGATTACCGTCTTCCTGTTACGGCTGGCTTTCCGAGCGCGACGCAGCAAGGTTCGCATCGGTGGGGACGCCATGATCGGCCTGATCGCGGTGGTGACCCAACCGCTCGCTCCCACCGGGCAGGTGATGGTGAATGGGGAGTTATGGCAAGCCGAATCCCCTACCCCCGCGGCGCTGGGTGACAAGGTTCGGGTGAATGGGCTGCGCGAGCTAACGTTATTAGTCGAGCGGGTTCCTTAAGTTATTGCAACGAGGCGCTCCTGTACAATTTAGGAAGAGCGAGGCCCCCCATGATGGGCATTGGCATCCCCGGCCTGATTCTGATTTTCGTGATTGCTATCTACTTGATCAATTCGGTCAAGATCCTCAGAGAATATGAGCGCGGCGTAGTTTTTCGCTTAGGCCGGGCCCTGGCCACACCCAAAGGTCCGGGTGTCATCCTCATTTTTCGCCCCTTCGATCAGATGGTGCGGATTTCCCTGCGCCAGGAAGTACTCGAGGTTCCGCCCCAGGACATCATCACCCGCGACAACGTCACCCTTAAGGTGAATGCTGTCATTACGTTGAAGGTCATTGACCCGTCGCGGGCGGTGATCGAGGTGATGAATTACGTCTACCAGACTTCCCAGTTTGCCCAGACCACGCTGCGCTCGGTGCTGGGCGAGGTGGAGTTGGACGAACTACTATCGCACCGGGAGGCGCTCAACCAACGGATTCAGAGCATCATAGACCAGCACACGGCCCCGTGGGGAGTGAAGGTGGTCAGCGTCGAGGTGAAACAGGTGGACTTGCCGGAATCGATGCTGCGGGCCATGGCCAAGCAGGCCGAAGCAGAACGTGAGAAGCGGGCCAAGGTGATCCACGCCGAAGGCGAATTCAGCGCCGCGCAGCGCCTGGTCGATGCCGCGGCCCTGCTGGCCACTCAGCCGATGACGCTGCAATTACGTTACTTACAGACGCTGACGGAAATTGGCGTGGAAAAAAACACAACTATTGTGTTCCCTTTACCGTTAGAGATGATGACTCTCTTTAATAAAATGGGAGAGGTACGGGAGAAACAGCCATGAGAACCCTGTTCGACACGGATGAAGAAGAGATGGAAGCCAAGGCGTCTGAGATCACTCTCAGCACTGCATCCCTGCTTGGTATTTTCTTTGGATTGGTGTTGGTCTGCGGCGTGTTCTTTGGCTTTGGCTACTCCATGGGCCGGGGCACGGGCGCAGCCCAGGCCACCCTGGTGCCACGTTCGTCCGCGGTCAATACCGGTGAGACGGATGAAGCTGCGGTGACCACTCCTCCGGCGCCACGGCCGGCAATCCCACAAGCGCCAATCCCACAACCGGCAATCAAAGATCAGGACGATACCGAAGCACCGGCCAAGGCTCCGACCCGAGTTGCGGAAACGCCGAAAGAAGACTCTTCACAGACTCTGAAAGTAGCCGCGCCATTCGCAGCCCAAACCCCGGCGCAACTAGTCACCAGCAAACCGCCGGCAGGCAAGGTAGCCCCCGTGTACCAACCACCAGCCGACGCGCCTTCCGCGACGACCGGACAACCCATGGTACAAATCGCAGCAGTGTCCCGGTCTCAGGACGCGGATGTGCTGGTAGCTGCGTTGCGCCAGCGCGGGTACGGAGTAGTAGTGCGCAGCGAACCTCAAGACCACCTGCTGCACGTTCAGGTAGGCCCCTTCGCCAACCGCATGCAGGCCGCAGAGATCAAGCAGAAGCTGCTGTCAGACGGCTACAACGCAATCATCAAGCAGTAGGAAGAACATCAAACAGAGTTCCGTAGGGACGGCTGAAAACATGCCGCTACTTAACCCTGGAAAATCTTCAGTCGTCCCTTCGGGACTTGTCGTGTCTCCAAGGTCTTCCCAGGACTAGCGTCCTGGGCTAAGTTCAGCCGTCCCTGCGGGACTCTCCTTGCCATCCGAAAACGCCGACCCTTCCCTGAATCTCCACCTTCAGATTTTCTGCCTAAGCCTGGCTTGGCTGTTCGCTTTCTCCCCTCATCGATTGCGGCAAGGCCGAAGTAATCGCCGCACGCACTGCGGATGCGAGCTGCTCGCGGGTGGCGAATTGCTGCGGATAAACCGGCGCATGGAACGTCAGGTGCGCGGTCCCCGGCTTGATGCGCAAACTCCCCTTGGTCATCATGTGTTCCGAGCCCCAAATGGAGATGGGAATAATCGGCGCGCCCGATTCCATCGCGAGATAAAACGGGCCTTTTTTGAAAGGCAGTAATTTGCCATCGCGCGACCGCGTGCCCTCGGGAAAGGTCGATATGTTCACGCCGGAAGCCAACACTTTGTTCGCCAATTGCACGCTCTCCCGGGCAGACTCCAAGCGACCATCGCGGTCCACGGGAATAAATCCAGCCAGGCGCATACCGTAACCCACCACAGGAATTTTGAGCAGCGACCGCTTAATAAAAAACGCAGTACGAAACGGAAGCAACGGCAGGATGATCGGCGGGTCAAGATTGGAAACATGGTTGGCCATGAAGATACTCGGCTGAGCAGGAATATGTTCGCGGCCGCTAATCTGTACATGGATGCGCGCCAGCTTCACTCCCGTGCGGACAATCCACATACTCCAGCGGTAAAGCGGGCCGATGTCGCCCGTGAGCAACGCCCACGGAATCCCGACAGCGCCCGCCGGCAGACCAAGAACCACATACGTCACAAGCATGGTGATGGAACTGAACATGCGCGCCCTGAGCCTAAGTCCGGCGCTCTAGCTGTTTGGGCAGCTTCTCGTAGATCCCATCAAAGCCGCCATTGGAAAGAATGGCGACAACGTCGCCCGGTTTCAATCGAGGCGTAAGCCCTTGCACAATGTCGTCCGCGGTAGCAAACAGGGTGGCATCGTGGCCGCCACGCACCAAAGCCGCGACGACCTTATCGGGATGCATGCGCTCCGCTTCCGGAATGCTCTCCTGCTTGAAAACACCGGCCACGACAATTCCGTCCGCCAGCGCGAGGCTCTCCACTAATTCACGCTCGAAGACGTTTCGCCGCAGCGTGTTGGAGCGCGGCTCAAGCACGGCCCAGAGCCTTTGCCCGGCGTAGGCTGCGCGCAGGGCCTTCAACGTTTCTCGAATAGCTGTGGGGTGGTGGGCGAAATCGTCGATGATCGTTACCCCCGCGGCAACAGCCCGCACTTCAAGCCGGCGCTTCACGCTGCGAAAGCTGGAGAGCGCTTTCACGATGGAAGCCGGTTCGATTCCCTGCCCCGCTGCCAAGGCAGCAGCCGCGGTGGCATTGAGTGCGTTGTGCTCACCCGCCAGTGGCAAGCTCACCTCAAGCCAATCTTTTCCTGAGCGATCAATCTTCCAACTCGAGCCGTGAGCGTTGTGGGTCAGATCCCGCAGACGCCACGCAGATTCCGATTTAAACCCGTAACGTTCCACAGCACAAAATGCACGAGCCACACATTCGTCCACATTGGTGCTGCCATCGTACGCGACGATACGGCCGCGGCGTGGAACCAAATTCACCAGCCGGCGAAACGCAGTCTTGACCGCATCGAGATTTTCGTAGATGTCGGCGTGATCGAACTCCACGTGGGTGAGAATCAAGCCATCGGGAAAATAGTGCATGAACTTTGGCGCCTTGTCGAAGAAGGCGGTGTCGTATTCATCGCCTTCCAGAATGAAGGGCTTGCCATCACGGACGTGAAAGCTGGTACCAAAATTTTCCGCGATGCCGCCGATGAGGAAAGACGGCACGACCTCGGGCTGAGTCTTGGAGGCAACCTCGTAAATCCACGCCAGCATGCTGGTGGTGGTGGTCTTACCGTGGGTTCCGGCCACGACCAGCGAATCCTTTCCAGGAAGAAACTCGTGCTGAATGGTCTCGGCCATCGAGCGAAACGGAATGCGTTGATCGAGCACCGCCTCCAGCTCTAAATTTCCGCGGGAGATGGCGTTGCCCACGATGACCAGGTCGGGGCGAGGCGAGAGGTTCTTTTCCGCATACGGCTCCATGATGGGGATGCCGAGCGCCTGGAGCAAGTCAGACATAGGCGGATACGCAGCGGCATCGGAACCGGTGACGCGATAGCCCTTGGTTTGCAGCATGCCGGCAAGAGAAGCCATCGCCGAACCGCAGATGCCGATCAGGTGAACATGTTTGGCCATAGATTATTTCTCCGTCGCCCGCTCGAGGAAGCTCAGCACCGGCGCGCGCTCCAGGTGCAACTCCGCTTCAATACCAAAGGCGAGCGTGACGTTCCGTCGTGAAACATGGCCGGAGCGAAGACCGATCGCGATCGGACCCGGGAACCAATCCAACACGCGCAGAATGACCTCGTCCAACAAACCTGGCTTTTGCCCGGGAGCGATGCAATCGAGCATCTCCCCAAAAATGATACCGGTGACGCCTTCGAACTTTCCGGCGAGGATCAATTGCCGCAGGAGCCGGTCAAGTTGATAGGGCCTCACGTCGCGGTCTTCGAGGAAGAGCAGTTTCCCTTCGGTGCGCGGCGCATAGGGAGTACCCAGCATGGCCGCCAACAGCGTGATGCAGCCACCGTAGAGGACTCCAGTAGCCTTGCCCGGTTGCAACACGCGCAAGCCCGAGGTTTCCCCAACAAACCAGCGCTCTCCACCGACCGCGGCCTGCAGGCTGGCTTCATCGACTCCTTCCGGCTGGGAGAAATCGCCGGCCACCATGGGCGCGTGGAAGGAGATCAGTCCCACCTGGTCCAACAGCCAGGTCTGCAGACAGGTCATGTCGGAGTGGGCAAGAAACGGCTTGGGGTGCTCCCGCACCAATCCCAGGTCGAGGCCCTGGAGCAGGTAGTTGCAACCGTAACCTCCACGGCTACAAAATATGGCGCTGACAGCAGGATCGAGGAAAGCGGCATGCAGGTCTTCGAGCCTGGCCTGGGCGGTCCCGGCAAAGTAATGGTGCGCTTTGCTGAGCGCATGGCGTCCGACCCAGGGTAAAAAACCCAGCCGGCTGAGCGCTTCGACTCCCAGCGCCAGTCTCTCAGGTTGCGGGTAGCTTGCTGGGGAAAGCACCGCCACCTTGGCTCCCCGGCCCACCGCCGGAATGCTGAGATTGCGCTGCTTCACCAGGTCTCCCCGAAGCAGATGAGTTCAGCCGGCCCGGTCAACAGGATTTCGCTTCCGGGCCCTTGCCATTCCACGGTTTGTGGTCCTCCTGGGGCGATCACGCGCAACAACGGCGGCGGCTTCACGCAACGCGATGGCCGCGCTCCCGCGTGGCGCAGGTGCCGGTACCGGACGAGGAGGTGGGGCCAACTCCGCGTTCATAAATGCGTATTTCGATTTCATCATGAGCAGTCACGCGCACGAATTCCACATTCGTTTGCTGAGGGAACCTGGGATGGGTGCAGATCTCTGCTCCAATGGCTTCCCAGGAATGTCCATGAATACTGAAATCGGGCTCATCGACAAAGATGACGAAGTGAGGGTTGCCGGTGGAGACCACGGCGCCCTCGACAGGAACTCCGCTGGCCATGTGCAGGACGCGCTTGCCTACCTCGGGCACACCCATGGAACTGGTGATGCGGAAGGTTTGCCCGATGCGATCGTCGATGCGGCAGACGCGGCGCCCGGCATCCGTTTCCAGCACGATCTCATCGCCCGGGCCAGCCTGGGTTTCATAGGCGATCCAGGCGGCAGCGCACCTGGTCCCATTGCCGGATATCTCGGCGATGGAGCCGTCGGCATTATGCAGACGTATCCGAGCCTGACGTTTGCCTTCCCAGGTGAGGAATTCAATGCCGTCCGCTCCAATGCCCTGGTTGCGGTGGCAGAGTCTGCGGGTGAGAGCGTCCCTGGGCTCGACCCCGGCCAGGTCTTCTTGAATCACGAGGAAATCGTTCCCGCAGGCGTGCGCTTTCACGAATGGAATCATGGCCTGAGCGTGATGCTACCATCGCGCGACGCGGCCCCGGTGTAACCACTTTTGTTCGGGCATGCGTACGCGGTTTCATTAGGGCTGGCGGCGGACCAAGAGTTCGGAGCGGTAGATGTGGGCGCAAGGCTGGCCAGTGGAGCAAACCACGTTGAGCAGCTGAAGTCCCTGGGGATGACGCTGGACGGCCTCAGCAACAGCATCTCCATCGAGCGCCACCACAAAGGATACGGTCTGCGCCGGATTCTCAAGAGCATGCTGCCACATGTGAAAGTCGCCCTCGTTCACCGTGCGGCGCAGGGGGATACCGGCCTGCTGCAGCGCGCCCACATCGCTGGAGACGCGCATCAGGATCAATCCCTGTTCCGGCAGGCCGGCCAACGTTTTGGCCAATGCGGTTTCAAAGGCAACGCGGGTGCGCGCGTTGACGACTGCTTCCTGGAATACCAGCGGCCGCGCTCGCAACAGCACCACGCTGTTCGCCACGACCAGCAACAATGACGCCGGCACCAGGTACCGCCGCAGGCTGGGCGTGCGCACAGTCAGTACCGGGATGAGGCAACCCGCAAAGAGGGCGAAAGCGGGCAACAGCTCCATCCCGTAGCGGGTGTTGTACCAGGAGAAAGGGCGCCACACAGGAATGAAGATAGGGACCGATCCATAGGCGACGGAGTAGGCATAGAAAGGCAGGGGTAGCCACAACAGCAGCAGCGGCCAGATTTGCCGTCGGCGGAAGGCCCATAAGGCCGCCAGCGTGCCCCCGGCACTCAGCCAGCACAGCAGTTTTCCCAACGACACGGGAGCCGCGCCCAGCTCCGCGGCCTTGAGAAAATAGAGCGCCGCGTCATGCATGTTGTGAATGCCCGGACGAGGCGTCGAACCGGGTGGAGTGGTTTTGGCCTCAATGGCGCGGGCAGAGTAGGGGCCACGGATAAAGTCCAGTGGATCTCCAAACTGTTTCGCGTTGTAGGCCAGCCACAACGAGGGAGCGGCGATCAACATGGCGGTAAACAAGACCCACGCGCCCACCACCGGGTCTCTCCAGCGCCGGCGGTAGTGGAGGAGCACCGGCCCGGTGGCGAACAACCACGCGACATGCGGCGTACACCCATCCGTCGTAGCGGGTGAAAATGGCGCAGACCAACACCAACCCGGCTCCGAGCAAGCGTCCTGACGTTGGGCGACCGTTGGAACTGGACGATCAGTAAGACAGCCCAGATCATCTCGGCCAAAAAGAGAGGCTCGTTCATGGCCGTGGTGGACATGTAGAGCAGGCCGGGATTCAGTCCGTAAAAAGCCACGACGACCATGGCCGCGGGCATGGGCAACCACATGCGAGCCAGACGGTAGAGCCCGGCACAACCCAGAACATAGCTGGGTATGGAAACGCACGCGCCGGCCAGGCCGTTCCGCCACCACGCCATGTTCATCACAAAAGGCAGCAGAAGAATATGGGGCAGAGGTAACCAGACAGAGCCTAGCTGGCGAAAGCCGGGGGTCAGAGAATCGAAGACCCGGCGGGCAATGTGGAGATGCGCTACGGCGTCGCCGTAAAGCAGAAGCGAGCGGTGACGGACACACCAGGCGAGGGAGACGAGGGCGACCGCCAGGGCCGCCCACGCTACCAGCAGAGTTTCCCGCCGGATTGCCTCCGGCTCCGTTCTCACCTCAGTCAAGGTGAGAAAGCTCACGGAAGAGAGCGAAGCGCTGATCGATCTCCTCTCGCGTGAGCGATTGCATCTGTTCCGTACCGAAGCGCTGCACCGCAAAGGAGCCCATGACACCGCCATAGAACATGGCTTGTTTGAAGGTTTGCAGGGTGACCTCGGGCTGCGAGGCAAGATACCCGAAGAATCCGCCGGCGAACGAATCGCCCGCCCCGGTGGGGTCGACTACTTCTTCCAGCGGCAGGGCGGGTGCGCGGAAGGGCAAGGTAACGCTTTTGGGAGCTCCGTTGAAAGCGTGCGAGCCGAAGAAGGCGGTGGCGCCATACTCCCCGTGCTTGACGATCAAGCGCCTTTGGTCCCATGGCCAGAATCTTGCGCGCGGCTACCACCAGGTTGCTGTTGTCGGCCAGCAGCTTCGCTTCGCCGTCGTTGATGAGGAGCGCATCGAGTCCCGGTAAGCACCTTGGCCAGGTTTTCGCGATGGCCCGTGATCCAGTAGTTCATGGTGTCGCCGCAAACCATGCGTACCTTCGGCATCTGCGCGCGAACGTTGCTTTGCAGCACGGGATCGATATTGGCGAGGAAGAGAAACTCGCTGTCTTTGTAAGCAGCCGGGACCTTGGGAGCAAAGGTCTCGAAGACGTTCAACTCGGTGTTGAGGGTCTGCGCCTCGTTGAGGCTTTTCACGTAGGAACCGGTCCAGTGGAAGCTCTTGCCCGCGGTGTGCTCCAGGCCCTGGGTATCCACTCCGCGACGGGTAAGAACGGCCTCATGTTCCGCGGTAAAGTCTTCTCCGACGACGGCGATCACGCGCACATCGGTAAAGTAGCTCGCGGACAATGCGAAATAAGTAGCCGCGCCGCCGAGACACCGGTCGCGTTTTCCCTTGGGGGTCTCGATGCTATCAAATGCAACACTGCCTACTACGAGGATGGACATGGTTTTTCTTTCCGGTTCAGGAAGTGTATTTGCGCAAGAGCAAATCCAGCTTGGTCTTGGTTGCGGCTGGAATGGCTTCGGGACTGGTGAGGATGGCAAATTTGAGCGCCGTCGCGCAGGCGCAGGTGCGCTCCTTGGGCATGGCGGCGACAGCAGCCTTCACGGCCAGGGCGGCGTTGGCTGAATTCTGGTGGAGCACGGCAATCACCTGGTCAACGGTAACGGCGTCGTGGCCGTCATGCCAGCAATCGTAGTCCGTCACCATGGCCATGGTGGCGTAACAGATTTCGGCTTCGCGGGCGAGCTTGGCTTCCTGCATGTTGGTCATACCGATGATATCGGCGCCCCAGCTGCGGTAGAGATTGGACTCGGCGCGGGTAGAGAATTGTGGGCCTTCCATGCAGACGTACGTACCGCCCGATTTTGCGACGACTCCCGCAGCCTCGGCTCCGTGCTGAATCGCCTTCGCGACCGTGGCGCAGACAGGGTCGCCAAAGGCTACGTGTCCTACGATCCCATCACCAAAAAAGGTGGAGCGGCGCTGATTGGTGCGGTCGATGAATTGATCGGGGACTATGAATTCGGTCGGCTTGTGCTCGAGCTTGAGTGAGCCCACGGCGGAGACGGAAATGATCCGCTCGACGCCGAGTTTCTTCATGGCGTAGATGTTGGCGCGGAAGTTCAAGTCGGAGGGCAGGATACGGTGGCCGCGCCCGTGACGGGCCAGGAAGACTACCTGGCGGCCTTCCAGTTCACCCGCCATAAAGACGTCGGAGGGGTCCCCAAACGGGGTGGTTACCTCGATTTCTTGAGGACTGCTGAGACCGGGCATGGCATAGAGCCCGCTTCCGCCAATGATTCCAATTTCCGCCTGATGCAAACCGGCTCCGAAGGGTGAGGATCTTTGTCGATCTCAGTATACCTTCCGGTAGTACGGGCGCCGGCCAGGCTTCAATCCCCACAACCGGCCTAAAGGAATCAGACGTCAAACCTCTACCCCCCGATGGCAACTGACGCAAGTCCCTCGTTGAAAGCACCCGGCCTTTCCTCCAGCAACTACCCTTCCCCGACAACGGCCCTCTCCTGTTTGTCATCCCGAGCGACCCGGATTTCCTGCTTCACAGCTCTCGCCAACGCCCAGTATGTGGTTCTCCTTAAAGAGAACCATGTATGAAGCCGCAACCTATGACAGAAAATCTGGGGAAGCCGAGGGATCTGCGGTGCGCCATTCGTGTGCCCCGCCTCTACCGTGTCACAACCCTCCGCCACTCATCACCGCTGTGGGAATCTAGCACAGAAGAAGGAGTGGTCCCTTTCACCGGTTGATATTGTCCTGGGCCGCTTATCCTACCCAACTTCCGGCGCCTTCAATTTGTCTCTTGCGCCGTGGCGAATATGGAGCACGTCAACCCGCTTCCGTCTCTCAACAACACGAAATATGACACGATAGACGTGAGGCTTGTTGCCGTAGAGGAGATGGCGGAGTTGCGCTTTCTCCGAAGTCGCGGGGCAGCGGTTCGGTTGCTCTTCCAGCCGGAGAACAGCCTCCTTGAGCCCTCGGTACCACTTCAGGGCTGCATCAGACTCCTCGGCATTGATCTCCCGGTACAGGCTTGCAAAGTCGCGCTCTGCTCGGGCAGTGATGTTAACGAGGTATGCCATTCTTGGCTTCAAACTCGTCGAAAAACTCTCGGACTGGTCGTGTACGGCCATGTGCTACGTCGTCGAGCCCTTGGCGAATACCTTCGCCAGCATCGGCACGCGCGGCAATGTCGAGCAGACGCTGATAGGCTTCGGCGTCTTGCACGACGGCTGCAGCTTTGCCGTTAACCGTGAGCACTACCGGGCGCTTCGTCTTCTTGAGCTGTTTCATAAAGTCGCCGGACGACCGGCGAAATGTAGTCAGCGATTGAATGTCACGAGTGATGTCCAGGATATTCACCCCCGATCGTTGGCACCTAATTAGGTGCTACCAGCATACACTGTCTGGATAAGGGAAAAAGAGCACCGCGCGCTTGGCCGCCGCGGTCGAGCCCAACGAGGGATCTGGAAACAGGCCAGGACCATTTCGCTTTCCGCAACGCGCACCCGAGCGCCGCGCAGAGAGTCCCACCCAATGATTACCGATACCTGCGAGAGTAACTTCCACCTATCGACGCTCTTACCTTTTGGTTGGCTGTCCAACACTAACAAACTACGGAAACACTTACGGAAAACGACTAACCAGACGAGCAGACCTTATCTCGCTTATCGCTCAATCTTTTTCCGCTTGAAAGCGCCGGCGGGGAGGCTTAGCTCTCTTTTCTCTCACAAAGTGCATTCTTTTTCCGCAACTATGGTTCTTGCTGCGCGCGATAAGCGGGCGGGACAAGGACTTGGCGGACAGATGAGAGGTACCCACCTAAAACCGCCATCGGCCCGAGAAGACGGCGACCCTTTTGCCAGTCACCCCTTGTAAGATCACAGCGCTTAGGAGTCCTCCTGCACGCAGCCGGCCAAATTCGCTAATGCCGCGACACTAAAGGCACGCAATCTGGATCTATGTGTTTGTGAAAATTCCATCCACCGGGCGCCCTACCGCGTCACGCAGTCGTCCCGTTTTTCGCCGCCGCCGGAACCCCCACTCCTCCGGCGCCCCATCCCCAAACCGGCTTAGTGCGCTAAGTGCGCGCGTTTTTCCAAAACCACCGCTCCCCTTTTCAGGCTCATCTTACAGACCCCGCTTTCCACTCTGGATACCTCCGCCCGAAAGAGCCGCAGGGTGAGTAATTGTTTCCGGTGAGCGGAGGTGCGCCCAGGCGTCCTCCTACAGGTCTTTGACAACTAACACCCCACATCTCCTGCCAACAGCCGGGCCGTGCGGGAAGACCATTTTGAAAGATGGGCTTATGGCGCATAAGGCGCTTATGGCGCACATTTTTTTTTGCGGCACACCACGGCATATGCTTTGGGCAATAGACGCCTGGTCGCGCTTCTCTGTGATGACCGGCCGTCGAGTACTTGCGTCTGCCTGGCTTCACACAACCAATCAGCCGTTATGATTGGGCCACGCGGTGCCACGTCGCCTTGGCGAACGCATGACGCACCACCCTTGTCGGCCAGACGGCTGTCGAACTAGCCGATGACGCTTACGAGCAATCAACAAAGCAACGCTGAGTAGCGCGATATGCCAAATCTGACATATAATTGAGAGCGGTGAGTCCGAAAGACAGGCCTTTGGCATGGCTTCACGGCGCGGTCAAGACCCCTCCATTTTCCACGGCCGCGCGCCTCGAAGCGGGGTTCCTTCTGCGTCGGCTTCAGCGTGGTGAAAGGCTGTCGATGCCACAATCTCGGCCGATGCCGAGCATTGGCGCACGATGTCATGAACTGCGAATCAATGACAGCGGTACACAGTGGCGTCTGGTCTACCGTATTGATACCGATGCCATTGTAATTTTGGAAGTCTTCGCCAAAAAGACCGGAGCTACGCCTAAGGCCGTGATCGACACGTGCCGTGAGCGTCTAAAGGAGTACAAGGATGCGGGAGAGTAAGCGCAAGAAATTGGATGCAAAGGGTTGGAAAATCGGAACTCCAAAGGATTTCCTTGGTATGTCCGATGAGGAAGAGGCGTACGTCAACCTTCGCCTAAGCCTCGCGGAGGGCCTCAAGACACGGCGTCAGGCCCATGGGATCACTCAGACCGGACTCGCTCAGGCCATCAAATCCAGTCAATCGCGAGTTGCAAAGATGGAGGCGGGTGACCTGACAGTGTCTCTCGACCTGCTCGTCAGGTCACTCTTTGCACTGGGTGCCTCGAACCGGGAACTGGCGGCGATCATTTCCCGACGCTAGAGCATGAATTTGCGGCACGCGATGGCGTAGAGTGACGCACCTACGGTAAATCGTACCAAGGTGCAAAAAGCGCATGCCACGACGGCACTTTTGCTAGTCACCCCTTACAAGATCAGCGCTTAGGAGTCCTCCTGCTTGCAGCCGGCCCCATATTCGCTAATGACGATCTAACCCACCCGCGACACTAAATGCGCGCAATCTGGATCTATACATTCGTGCAAATCCCATTCACGGGCCGCCCTAGCGCGGCCTGGATGCCTCCGCGCGAAAGAGTCGCAGCGTGAGCAACTGTTTGGGGAGCAGGAGTACGCCCAGGCGTCCTCCTACAGGTCTTTGACAACTAACTAACACCGCAATATGTCCGGACAACGGCCGGGCCGTGCGGGCAGACCATCCTGAAGGATGGACTTATGGCGCATAAGGCGCACATTTTTTTTGCCGCACTCCAGGGCAAGCGCCTTTGGGTGGGCTATATCGACCCCTGGTGGTCGATTTTCCCCTCAGCAGGATGAGTACCGTCCGTTCAATGAGGCAAGATGCTCAATAATTACTTGAGCACCTTGAGCATCTTGAGCACCTTGCCCCTCCTGATAGAGCAACCCGATTCCTTTTGTCCAAAGATGAGGCTTGGGTTTAGTGCCGCAGGGAGGGTTTGAGCAGCCCGCAGTTCGCCATCAGCCTGGTCAGATGGGCGTTCAGTTCGTCAGGGGGCGGTTGGGCGTGGGCGGCTTGCTGGGTCTCTCCCGATTGCTGGGCTCCGAAGAAGAGGAATTGCAGTTTTCTGGCAGTGGTTGGGTCGAAGCTTTCGCTTACGAAGACTTGCTTGCCCTGCCGCACGATGAGCACCGGTCCTTCGCTCCCGTTGTAAACCTGCTCGTCAGAGGAGGTTTCGGCGGAGGGATCCCGCACCACGCCGGAATACTTCTTGCTTAGCTCGCTGGCGTAGAGCTTGGCGAATTCCTTGGCTGCGCCTTCACTCCGCCAGGCGGAAAGATAGAGCAGAGCAACCGATGAGGTGGAGCCCTGCTGTGCAGGAGTGACGGCCTTTCGGCTCTGCGCTGCGTAGTAGAGACCGCCCTTCCACTGGGGGGTGAGAATCGCGGCCACGTCCGGGCCGCCGAAGAGTTCGGTCAGGATGCGTACGTCGAGCTCACCCATGACGCCGATGTCGTAAGGCTGATAGTCCGGGTCAAGAAGACCGTGCACATCGGGCATCTGGAGCAACGGAGCGGTCACTTGATGTTCGTAGGCGGTCGGGTTCATGATCTCGAAACTGGTCGAAGGGGGGCGGTCCAGAACGCCGGCAAAGGCATATTGAGCTCCCTTGTCCTTGAGCAGCCTCTGTTCGAATCCCAAACCGTCGCGGTAGGGAAACAGTAGCGATTGCTGAAGCAACAGCGGGGCGCGATCCATGATGGGCGAACTGCCGGAGGAGTCCAGATCCTCTTTGGGCGTGCGCATCACATCCGGCGAGGTGAGCAGGCTCTTGCCCGCCGGCTTGAGCGTGTAGTCAATATAAACAGCCATGGCTTGCCCTTCGAGGACCGCGTCGCGCGCAGTGTCGCGCTCATCGATGGCCAGGCGTTCATTGTCTTCGGTCACATTTTTGGACATCGTATCCGGTGGGTCCGGCTCCCATTTGTCCAGGTCCGTATGCTGATCCTGCAGGGCGTGCGTGAGTTCGTGGGCGAGCACCAGTTTCTGTTCTTCCGGCGCTACCCAGTCCAATAGGTTCACGGTCTTCGTCTTGTTGTCGTAATAGCCGGCGATCTGTTCCTTCAACAGGCTGACGAGGAACGGCTTCAACTGAAAATCCCGGTCCAGAAGGCCAAACTTCTTGAGCACGATTTCTTCGCTCTCCATGCGCTTGGCGTCTTTGTCTTCCTTGAACTTATCGAGAATGTACTTTTCCACCTGATCGCGGGTGATGAGCCGGCGCTTTACCTCATGCTTTATCGGTAACTTGGTGTCATCGCTGGCAAAAGAAAGGATCTGGTTCAATGAGCGGAAGAGTTCCTTGGTTTGTTCCGGCGTGATCTTTGTTTCTTTCTGCGGAGCGGGATCCTGGGCAAAGGTAGATACAGCACAGGCCAGCAGGAGCGCCGACGCGACCAGACCGCATGAGTTCCTGCCAATACGCTTCATGATTCGACCCTTTTCCGAGCTCCGCCCAGGGGCTGTGAGCACTCGTTCTGCTGCAAGGCTATAATTTTCTTGTGCTTTCCGCCACGAACCAACCCGATTCGACAGCCCCTCCGGCGGGTTCCCCAGAGGGAGAACAGGCTCCAGGACCGACCCCGCTGAGTGTCGCACTTTCGCCTGCACCCGCCTTGGGGCTGTATGGGGGTGCGCTCACCACCAGAGTGTTTGACGGTTTGCCGGTCGAGATGGATACCCTTCTGCGTGCGGCCGGAGTCAGCGACCTGGGTTGGCGGGGGAAAATTCTGGTGACCGGCGGCGACCGCCTGCGATGGCTCAATGGCATGGTTTCGAACGCGGTGCAATCGCTCCCGGAAGGACAGGGAAATTATAGTTTCCTACTCAGCGTACAGGGACGAATTCAGGGCGACTGCAACGTGTATCGCCGCGCCGAAGATGTACTGCTGGATACGAGTCTCGAGCAGGTCCCGGCCCTGATGCGCCATCTGGATCACTTCATCATCATGGACGATGTTGAGCTGGCGGATGTTAGCCAACGGTGGACGGCCTTATCGCTGGCCGGGCCGAGGGCCGGTGCGGTACTGGCTACGCTGGGTTTCTCCCCAACCACGCCTGGCGGGGAAACCTTTCGCATGAACAGCGCCAAAATCGGCGAAGTTGCCTGCACTGTCATTGAGGCCTATCACGTCACCGTGCCTCGTTATGAGCTGTGGTTTGCCCCCGAGCATGTACTTGCAGTCTGGGAAACACTGCAGGCAGCAGGGGCCGATCCGGTGGGGTGGGAAGCGATGGAGACATTGCGCGTCCTCGACGGTACGCCGCTGTACGGCGTCGACCTCAATGATCGCGACTTGCCGCAGGAGACCGGGCAGACGCGAGCGCTCAACTTCAGCAAGGGTTGTTACCTGGGCCAGGAGATCGTGGAGCGGATCCGCTCGCGGGGGAAAGTCAACCGGCAGTTTCACCAGTTCACTCTGCAAGGCAACCGGCCGCAGACGCTGCCCGTCGAGTTGCACAGCAAGGACCAGGCGGTGGGGCGGATTACCAGTACAGCGTCGCTGTCGAGCGCCGGCCTGCCACAAATTCTGGCCCTTGGCTTCGTGCGCGTGGAGGCCTTGGAACGCGATCAGGAGATTACTTACGACGAAGGGGTGGCCATCGCGTTGGCGAAGCCCCCCGCGATTCCCGGGCCCCTGGCCAAACCGGCCAGCTGAACCGAACTCTAACCTGCCGGAAGAGCGCCACGGGTCTTTGCAGTTTCAGGCAGCGTCACAAAAAAAGACTGGAAAACACCATGCGTGAAAAAGAACCACAATTCACAGTGACTGACCGCCGCAAGTTTACTTCCGAAGGTGAACTCCGCGAAGGCGGCGAAAGTACCGCTCCCCCAGCTCCGCAGGCCGTACGTCCGGAACCGGTGGCTCCCGCACCGGCTCCGGTGCAGGCAGTGGAAGTTGAGTTAGAGGAACCGGAGTTGATGGATGGCGACGAGACCATCCCTGAACCGACCGCCGCCGAATCGGCGCAGCAGAGCAAGGAATACCAAGCCTCCGCGAGTCGCCTCGACGATATGCTGCTGAAAGCCAATCCCGGCCAGCCGGCGCCCGCGGCGATGAACTTCGATCGCCTGGTGCAGTCCCTCTATATGACTGCCGCGGTGCAGATGGGCGCAGGCACGGCCCCCAACGAGCAGCCCCGCATTGACATCCTGGGCGCCAGGCAAAGCATCGACATGCTCAGCGTGCTGGATGATAAGACCAGGGGCAATCTCACCGAGCAGGAAAAGCGGCTACTGCAGAATGCCTTGTTTGATTTGCGCATGTCGTTTCTCGAAATCACGAATGCCATTGCCAATTCTGCCCAGCGGCCGCCCCAGTCGAAGAAACCCCACTAGCGCAGTTTCGCCAGGGAGCGTGTTTCATCCATAAAGCAGAGATCACCATTCTGGGGAGTGGCACCTCCATGGGTGTGCCGACGCTGGGCTGCACTTGCCGGGTGTGCACTTCCGCTGATCCGCGGGATCGCCGGACACGGCCTTCCATCGCCGTTGCCTGGGAAGGCCATCGCGTCATCATCGACACCGGGCCGGACTTTCGCATGCAGGCACTGCGCGAAGGCATCGACCACGTCGATGCGGTGCTCTACACCCATTCCCACGCAGACCACATCCTGGGTCTGGACGATTTGCGGCCGCTCAGCTTCCGGCACAAGAACAAAATTCCGCTGTACGCGGATGATGAGTCCGCCAGGGTGATTGAACGCATCTTCGATTACACCTTCGATACGGCTGCCTGGTACCCGACGCGGGCGCGGGTCGAGATGCATCGCATGGGGGCATCGGTGGAGATCGAGGGTGCGGTGTTTCAGCGTATCCCGCTCACCCACGGCAAGATTGAAGTGGCAGGTTTCCGCTTTGGCAATGCTGCGTACCTGACAGATATGAACGATATCCCCGAGAGCAGCCTTGCCCAGCTGCAGAACCTTGAAGTGGTGATTCTCGACGCCCTGCGCAGGACCCCTCATCCCAGCCACGCCACGCTCGAACAGGCGATCGCGTTCGTGGCTCGGATGCAGCCAGGGCGGGCCTTCTTTACCCATATGTCCCACGATGTATCCCACGCGGAAACGAACAAAGAACTTCCCGGGAACATCCAACTTGCTTACGACGGGCTGCGGATCCCGTTCGAGATCTAGGCATGCAAGTCTTTCGCAATATCGGCGAGATACCCCGAGACTTGGCCCCCTCGGTGGTGAGCATTGGCAACTTCGATGGCGTCCATGTGGGCCACCAGTTCATTCTGGACAAACTCCGGCAAAGCGCCGCGGCGCGGTCGTTGCGATCTGTAGCGGTTACCTTTGATCCGCACCCGCTGCGTTTTTTGCGCCCGGAGACGTGTCCCAAGCTGATTACACCCCTGGCAACGAAACTGGAGTTGCTGGAAGACACCGGGATCGATGCGGTGCTGGTGCTTCCCTTCACCGCGGAGCTTTCCCGCATGCGCGCCGCGGAGTTTGTCACCGCGATTGTTCATGATGCGTTGGGGGCGGTGGAGGTTCACGAGGGCACCAATTTTCGTTTTGGCCATCGCGCCGAGGGCGGCATCGCCGAATTGCAACAGCTGGGCGTTGAGCTTGGTTTTGAGGTGGTGATCCACGATGCCTGCCAGGTGCGGGGGCTTACGTGTTCGAGCAGCAGGATCCGAGGGCTGCTTTCCCAGGGGGAGATTGGCATTGCTCGTTCGCTGCTGGGGCATGGCTTTTTTATCGATTCAACGCCGGCCCACGGGCGAGGGATCGGTTCCACGCTCACCGTTCCCACCATCAACCTGGCGCCTTACCCGGAATTGTTGCCGCCGCATGGTGTGTATGTGACACAGTTGCGTGTCGCCGGAGAGTGGTTCGATGCGGTGACGAATATCGGCAACCGGCCTACCTTCGGTGCGGATTCGTTTGCGGTGGAATCACATTTGCTGGACTTTCGTCCCATTCCCTTGGAAGAGGGGACGGATTTGCGGCTCATGTTCTATCGCCGGCTTCGCGAGGAACGGCGTTGGCCTTCGCCCGAGGCTCTTAAGGAACAGATCATGCGCGATGTGGGGCAGGCGAGGCGGTACCTGCGATTGATGCGAATGTTGGCGCGTAGATAGTACCCTCAGAAGCTACTGCGGGGTAGGCGGCGTCGGGGCCGTGGGATGAGCGGGGGCTGTCTTGGTGGCCACATTGGTTGCCGGCACCGGGCGGGCGTCTCCCGGGAAATGCTCGTTGGGATGGTCGGCGATAGCTACCTTCATGAAGCTCATCCAGAGCGGTAGAGCGGCATGACCGCCGCTTTCCTTGTCGCCGATCGACTGGCGGTTGTCGTAGCCGATCCAGGTCCCGCAAGTGATCGAGGGCGAGAAGCCGATGAACCAGGCATCGTTGAAGTCAGTGGTGGTGCCGGTCTTTCCGGCAAGGGGATGGTGCAGCGCCATGGCATCCGCGGCTGTACCGCCCGGCCCTATCACTGACTTGAGCATCACCATCATGATGCGGGCGGTCTTCTGAGTAGTCGACTCAACCACATTTGCCGGGCTCTCCGAGAGCGTGAGCCCATCCGAGTTGGTTACCTTGCGGATCAGATGTGGCCCCAGGCGAACTCCGTCGTTGGGGAAGCTGCTGTAAGCCGCTACCTGCTCTTCGAGCGTCGCTTCGACCGAGCCCAGCGCCACGGGAAGGAAGGGCGGTATGGTGCTGTTCAGGCCAAAGCGATGAGCGGTAGCGATGACCCTGCGAATGCCGACGCGCTCAGCAAGCTTGACCGCGGGGATATTACGCGAGTCCGAAAAAGCGTGCACCAGCGGAGACCGGGCCTTCGAAAGTGTCGTCGTAATTGTGCGGGGTGTACGGCCCGACAGCGGTCGAGAAGGTAACCGGCGCGTCGACAATTATGTCTTCCGGGCGAACGCCTTCCTCCACCGCAGCGGTGTAGACGTAGGGTTTGAAGGAAGATCCTGTTTGCCGCTCAGCCTGGGTGGCGCGATTGAACTGCGACAGGTTGAAATCGCGGCCGCCGACCATGGCGAGCACCTCGCCCGAAGTGTTGTCGACTGCCATCAAGGAACCCTGAATGCCGGAATCCTGTTCCAGGACCGCGTGCAGAACCAGGTTGGAGTCGGACGAGGGGACAATGTGCACGTAGATGATGTCGCCCGGCTTGAGAAATTTTTCGGCATCGCGGTTGCCGGTCCAGGCAAAATCATCGGGACCCAAAATGAGCTGCTGTTCCCCAATGCGCGCAGCCACCTGGTAAGGCAAAACACTGGTCACCAGGGCATGTACGTACGAACCCTGCGCTACCGGCTGACGCCAGTCCGGATGACGAAATTCGTCCAGCGAACCGCCGGCGGCAACCACATTGAGCAGGTTTCCCTTCCATCCGTGCCGGCGTTCCAGCGCCGCCAGTCCATCGAGTACCGCGCGATTCGCTGTCTGCTGCAAATCCAGGTCGAGCGTGGTGTAGACGCGCAGGCCTTCCTCATGCACCTGCTCGCTGCCGAATTGACGCTCCAGTTCGCGGCGCACGTCCTCGACGAACCACGGAGCGACGCTGTTGGAGGGCGGCTCGATATGCAGACCAAGCGGGGCGGCCTTGGCTGCGTTAGCTTGCGCCGTGGTGATCACACCGTCTTCGAGCATGGAGTTGATCACCATGTTGCGACGGCGGAAGGCGCGGTCAGGGATTCGCAATGGGAGAATAGGCGACCGGCCCCTTGGGCAATGCGGCCAGGAGGGCAGCTTCCGGCAGTGTGAGATCGCGGGCGTGCTTGCTGAAGTAGTATTCCGATCCAGCCTCAAAGCCATACACGCCCTGGCCGAGATAAATCTGATTCGCATACAGCGTAAATATCTGCTGCTTGGTAAAGGTCCGCTCGATTTGGATGGAGAGAAAAACTTCCTGCAGTTTGCGGCCGAAGGTTTGCTGGCTGGAAAGAAAAAGATTGCGCGCCAGTTGCATGGTCAGGGTGGAGGCGCCCTGGGCGCGGCCATTCGAGGTCAGATCGTGATAGGCGGCGCCGAGCACGCGGAAGATATTCACTCCCCAATGGCTCTCGAAGTTCTTATCCTCGATGGAGATCACTGCCTGGCGCAGGACGGGAGGAATGGCTTCATAGGGGACAACGATACGCCGCTCCAGGGCAAAGGAGCCGAAGACACGGCCATGGACGTCGAGTAAATCCGTCGAGGTGATGGGCCGGTAGCGTTCCAGGTCGGCGATCTGCGGCAGGTCGACGGAATAGACAAGCATAAGGCCGGTCAACGAGCCGGCGATGACGGCGAGGACCAGCAGGGCGAAGAAGGTAATGCTACCCGCTAGCTTCATGGGTCCCAGCCCGGAATGAGCGGGCGGACGAAATTTCACAGCGCCCGAAGATGGAGCTTGCCCAATCAATGAGGGATCCGCGTATCAGGCGCTTTTTTGTTTCAGAACGTCGAGCGCCTTGGTTAGTTGATCATCCGGCTTTGGGGTCTTCTGATCTTCCGTGTCCTGACTGGCAGCGACCACGATGTTCGGGGTCACCGCTTCGTCCTGAATCTTCTTACCCAATGGCGAAGCGTATTTGGCAACGGAAAGAATCAGGGCGGCCCCATCCGGGAGTTCCATGGTTTTCTGCACCGAGCCTTCACCGAAGGTACGGTCGCCAACCACGTCGGCCCGCTTGTTATCGAGAACCGCGGCGGCGACAATCTCACCCGGTCCGGAAGTGCCGTGGTTTACCAGGACCACCAGCGGAGCGGCGGTAATGAATTTGGAAGTGTCGGCGTTGAACGCTTCATAGGGATACTTCTGACCGGAGAGGGTCGCGATAGTGCCCGCTTCGATAAAGAAGTTGGCCAGGCGTACGCCCTGTTCCTCATCCCCCTCTGCGACGTCCCGTAGATCAAGCAGGACCTTCTTGTTGCCGTTCTTCTTCATTTCCTTCAAACGGGTGGCGATCTCGTTCACGCGCTCTTTGTTCAGGATTCCCGGTTTGAGGTAAAGAATGCTGTTGCTCTCATACTCCGAAGATCCCAGGGGAGGAGCCGGGGAGACGGCGCGGGTGAGCGTAATCTTGTCGGGCTCTGCCTTGCGCGGACGGACCAGGGAGAAGGTCACGCTGGTTCCCGGTTTGCCCTCGAGCAACAAGCGGATCATGACCAGAGACATTTCGCGGGTGGAATGTCCCTCGATGGCCTCGATGATGTCCCCGTCTTCGATTTGTTCTTTTTCTGCCGGGCTTCCCGGCTCAACCGACACTACGGTGGCGTATCCGTAACGCTTGGAGATGTTCAACCCAACCTGGGCGACACCCTCGTTTGTGTGTTGCTTGTAGGCGTTGTACTCATCCGGGGTGAGGTAGCTGGAATTTGGATCGAGTGACTCGAGCAGGCCATGCAGGGCGCCGACGGTGACCTTGGTCATGTTGGGGTCGACCACGTAGTCTGTCTGAACCTTCTTCAGTACCTCGCTGTAGACTTCCATCTCCGGGTACGCGCCATCCTGTTGCGAATCCGCGCGCACGCGGCTCGGGCCCATTCCGCCGAGGAAGACCAATGCTACCAACAGGATTGAGACAGCAAATACGGCACGCTTGAAGGTTCGGGACATAGCACCACTTTGGACCATGAGGATAGTTAAACCAATAATACTACTGGGTTAGACGCACGGGAGAGGGAGAAAGCGGAGGGCCATTTGGCTGGTGGCGGCGAATGGAATCGAACCATCGACCTACGGGTTATGAGTCCGTCGCTCTAACCATCTGAGCTACGCCGCCTTACGTTGATTCTACAACAGTTGCAGGGTTTCCGTTACAATGGAAACGTTATGCCGTTCCCGGTCAAAACCTGTGTTATCTGCTCAGAAGAATTCGAGCTGAAGCCGGACAAGCCCGGTTTCGCCAACCGCTGTCCAAGCTGCAGTGAACCCGAAGCGGAGGACACCTCCGCCAAGGAACATGTGGACCCCGAAATACACGAGGCCCGGCGGAAAGCGATGCGCGAACTCCTCTATCGCAAGGACAGCTAAGGCTTGCGAGCGATGACGATGCGTAAAGGCGGAAACGTATAGAGGGGATTACCCCACCGCCTTTCGACCATCAGTCCTGCTTCGCGCAGGAGCCCTGCGTATTCTGCGGTGTGCTTGTAGTCCGACAGGATGGCAATGCCTCCAGCCTTGAGCACGCGAACGATTTGCTGCACCGCCTGATGGCGCTGTTTACGGTCGTAGATGTTGTGCAGGCACAGGTTGGACACGATGGCGTCGAAGGAAGCGTCAGGAAATGTCATCTGCTGGGCAGGCATCCCGAGCAGAATGCAGCGATCGCTGACACCTTCAAGTTCGAGGTTGTGACGGGTTGCAGCCTCTGAGTTGCCCCCCATGTCCGTGTTCGACCAGATATCAATGCCAGTGACTTTTCCGCTGCCTTTCAGGGCGGCCAGCCGTTTGGCTACACCGGCCAAAAGGAGGCCACGACCGCAGCCCACATCGAGCACTTGTTCGTCGCCGCGCCACGGACAGAGGGCCAGCATCCGATCGCGATGGTGGAACTTGCCGAACTTTACATAGAAGAGGAAGAGCAGCCCTTCGAGAACCAGCAAGATGCCAGTCCAGAAGAACATGGGCCGAAGAAGTAAGACGACCGGGCCGAGGCGGATATCGAGGGGGCCGAAAATGCCGATCAAAAGGCACAACACACCAAATACCAGGAGATTGCGCAAGACATTCGGCGCGTCGATTCCGTAGTCGGGTTTGCCGGTATTACCGGTTGCCATGGGCCTCCGTTTATTCGCAGACAACAATTGGCCAGTTCATCCTGCCGCTTTAATGTCTGTCTCGCTGAAGTCCTGTCCCTTTGACAGCAGAGGTTCATGCAGACGTGTCGAGAATTACTTCGGAAGACCGTCTTTGTCGTATAAGAATTCAGCGTGATTAAGATACGGACGTTTCAAAAAAGCCTCGGCACGTTTCGCGATGGCGCGCAATTCCTCCACGCCGGCCTTTCCCTGGCGGGCTGGCAAACGTTCGAACCGTTCACGCAGAGCCTCGGTCACCACGCGGGCCATGGTTTCTCCAGTTTCCTGGGCTATCGCTGCAGCAAGACGGTGAGCTTCCGGATCCTTGACGTTGAGTGATCTCATATCCGCTTTTACCGTAAATACGCTATATTTCTACCATTCTACCCGGGCGGGGACAGCCGGTTGGGCGTCTTCTAATTCCTGCCCCTTCAGGCGTTTAGACTTGGGAAAGCTTTCAGGTTTCATTCATGTCCGATTCGCAACGCCCAGCTAGCCCGTTAGGCCTACGCATTGTCCGCAGCGGTGAGCTCGACACCAATACCCCGCAGACCCCCGGCATGACCCGGGCCGAGGCGATTTCGTACGCTCGCGTGGGAGCGCAAAAGCTTTGGGCTGGGACGGTAGTTGTCCATCCCAATGCCAAGACCGGTCCTCATCACCATGGGGAGTTGGAAACGGTGATCTATATTGTGCGGGGACGGGCCCGGTTTCGTTGGGGAGAGCATCTGGAGTTCGTCGATGAGGCGGGGCCCGGGGATTTTGTGTACGTGCCTCCGTTTGCTCCTCATCAAGAATTGAACGCTCGCAAGGATCAACCGGTGGAAGCGGTCATTGTGCGCAGCGGGCAGGAACCTGTGGTGGTCAACCTGGATATTCCGAGTCCCGAGGACGAGGCGGATGCGATGGGAGCGGATCCCTTCCACTCGAACCCACGATGAGTGAAGCCCCGCGCGAACGGATCGTGGCGGTTATCCCGGCGCGTCTTGCTTCCACGCGGTTGCCGGGCAAGGTGCTGCGCCCGATCGCAGGAGTGCCTATGCTTGGCTGGGTATACCGCGCAGCGCTCGCGTGCCCCCAGCTGGACCAGGTGCTGATTGCCACCGATTCCGCGGAGGTGGTCGCGTTTGCGGATTCGCAAGGATGGCCCAGCGTCATGACGTCGACTACCCTGGCCAGCGGCACGGACCGGGTGAACGCCGTGGCTGACTTAGTGGACGCCGATATTTACGTCAACATTCAGGGGGACGAGCCGTTGTTGCGCCCGGAACATATCGATTCCCTGCTCCGGCCTTTCTCCCGCACAAACGCTGAGGTCACTACACTTTCGACCCCATGCACGCCGGAAGAGATCAACGACCCCAATGCGGTAAAAGTGGTTACTGCGAATGATGGACGAGCGCTTTATTTTTCCCGGGCCACGATTCCGTATCAGAGGGGTACGCCTCTGACCCCTCGCAAACATATCGGGATTTATGCGTACCGAAAGGCTGCCTTGCGGCGGTTCGCGGAGTTGCCGCCGAGCCCGCTGGAGTCGGTGGAACGGCTAGAACAGTTGCGGCTGCTGGAGGAAGGGCTCAGTATCCATGTGGCGCCAACTTTTTTCAATACGATCGGGGTGGATACGGAAGAGGACTTGTTGGCTGTGGAGCGGATCTTGCGCGAGCGGGGAATCTAGTCCCCATTTGTTTGTGATCGTCGCGGGACTCTCATGGGCGATCTTGCTTTGCCGCTTTCGCGAATGGGGTGGAGTCTGACAAGATAGTAGGAATGACCGCGCCAGTTGCTACCAAAATCTTCGCCGACCGTATTGGCCGCATTGAGGTTTCCGCCACCATGGCGGTCACCGCAGAGGCTGCCCGGCTGCGCGCCCAGGGCGCCCAGTTGGTCGATTTTGGCGCTGGGGAACCTCATTTTGCGACCCCGCGCCATATCAAAGACGCCGCCATCGCGGCCATCGAAAGCAATTTCACCCGGTATACGGTGGTCGCCGGCATTCCGGAACTCAGAAAAGCGATCGTGCAACGGCACGCCTGCGACTTCGGTTCCGACTACACGGCCGACGAGACGGTTTTCACGACCGGCGGGAAGCTGGCGCTGTTCAACGCCATCCAGGTGCTGGTGGACCACGGCGACGAGGTGATTCTGCCGGTCCCTTACTGGGTCTCCTTCAAGGACATCATTCAATATGCGGGCGGAAAGGTCGTTTATCTGCCTACCGAAGAGGCGGAGAATTTTCGCGTCACAGCGGACGCCATTGAACGAGCGATTACGCCACGGACCAAGGTCATCATTCTGAACACCCCGTCGAATCCGGCTGGCTCCGTCGTCTCAGCGAGCGACCTGGAGCGGATTGTGAAGCTGGCGCACACGCGGGGAATCTTCCTGCTGCTGGATGAGTGCTACGTCTACTTCAAGTACACCGGTGCGCCTGTTTCCGGCGGCTCCTTTGTAGAAGCCAAGGAGCATGTGATCGTGCTCGGTTCCCTCTCCAAGACCTATGCCATGACGGGTTGGCGTGCGGGTTTCGCTCTGGGGCCAAAGCCCATTATCGCGGCGATGAGCAAACTGCAGAGCCAGTCCACGTCATCGACCGCGGCCATCGTGCAAAAGGCGGCCATCGCAGCGCTGAGCGGGTCACAGGCGTGCGTGACCGAGATGCGCGCCGATTACCTGAAGTTGCGCGACCGCATTCTGCAGGGCCTGATGGCTATCCCCGGGGTCACTTGCACCAAGCCGGAAGGCGCGTTTTATGTCTATCCCAATGTGTCGGCGTTCCTGGGCAAACCGGGAGTGAAGAACACAACGGAATTGGCCTCGCGCTTGCTGAACGAAGCGCACGTGGTTTCAGTTCCCGGGGAGGCGTTTGGTACCCGGGAGCACATACGCCTGTCGTACGCCGTAGCCCAATCCGACATAGAAGAGGGCATGGCGAGAATGAAGAAATTTTTCGGTAGTCTTTCCTAGGAGTCCATGGAATCTAAAGTCGAATTTCGCCCTATTATCCTGGCTGGCGGCAGTGGAACGCGCTTCTGGCCGCGGAGCCGCCGCTGGCGGGCGAAGCAGCTGCTGGTATTGGACGGCGCGCGCACCATGATCCAAAGCACGGTGGATCGTCTGGGCACGCTGGCCACTTCGAGCCAGGTTTGGGTGATTACCAACGACCTGCTCTCGAAAGCCATTTCCGAGCAACTGCAAACCATGCTGGGCGAACAGATCATCTGTGAGCCGGCGGCGCGCAACACGGCGCCTGCAGCCGGTCTGGCGGCCTTTCTCATCGAGCGTACCTCTCCCGACGCAGTCCTGGGCATTTTTCCCGCCGACCACGTGATCACGGATGAGGACAAATACCGGGCGACCATTGAGAAAGGCATCGCGGTGGCCGCAGCTGGCGACAACATCGTGGTGCTGGGAGTGAAACCTGTCCGGCCGGAGACAGGATACGGCTACATCGAAACAGGTGAGGTATTGCCGGACGGGGTGAAGCGCGTCCGGCGGTTCACTGAGAAGCCCAACCGCGATCGCGCAGAAGAGTTCATGCTGGCCGGCAGGTACTACTGGAACAGCGGTATTTTCCTGTGGTCGGCGCGCACCCTGGCGAATGCCATCCGGGAACACCTGTCGGAGACCGCGCCCTATTTACAGCAGATTGCCGACGCCTACGGAACACCGCGCTTCGAGCAGGTGTTTCGCGAGCTCTATCCGTCGTGCGAAAACATCAGCATCGACTACGCGGTTTTGGAACCGCGCTCGGCCAAGGGCGAACACCACTCCAATATTTATTGCCTGCCCACGGACTTCGGGTGGAATGATCTGGGTTCCTGGGATGCCCTCTACGAACACCAACTGGCGCAGGGAAATGCGAAAGATGGCAACGTCACCGAGGCGCGAGGGATGGTGAGCATCGACGCACGCAACAATTACGTTTACAGTCCGGAGAAATTTGTCGCGCTGGTCGGGGTCGATGACCTGGTGGTGGTGGAAACCGAGGACGCCATTCTGATCACCACGCGGGAACGTTCGCAGGATGTGCGCCGCGTCGTCAGCGAGCTCGCGGCGGGCAAACACGACGAATTGATTTGATTCAAGAAAAGCCCATCAAATTCGGGACGGACGGCTGGCGAGGAATTCTCGCCGACGACTTCACCGAGCAAAATGTGCGCATCGCCGCGGGAGCTATCGCCAGCTACGTCTGCCGGCAGGAAGATCCGTCCCGTGGAATCTGCGTCGGATACGACACGCGTTTCCTGTCGCAACGCTTCGCCCAGATTGTCGCCGAGACCGCGGCGGCGGCCGGGATCCCGGTGCGGCTGGCCGATCGCATCACTCCTACGCCGGCTCTTTCCTACGCGGTGAAACATACTGGAGCGGCGGGCGGGGTGATGATCACTTCCAGCCATAATCCTTACAACTGGAATGGGGTGAAGTACAAGGCCAGCTACGGCGGCTCGGGGAGCCCAGCCATCATGGCGGCGATCGAAAGCTACCTTGGCCAGGCAGCACCCGTGACCGGCGCCAGCGCCGCCGTCACGGAGGTGGATTTTCTCAGCCCCTATGTCGAGGCCATCTCTGTTTTCGCGGACCTCAAGCGGATCGCCGCTGCTGGACAGAAATACGCGATTGACTGCATGTACGGCGCAGGGCGCGGTGTACTCGCGGGGATCTTTGCAGGCCTAGGCATTGAGCATGTGGAGATTCGGGCGGAGTGGAATCCGCTGTTTCCCGGAATTCAGCCGGAGCCTATCCCGCCGCATATTCGCGCACTCGAGGTTGCGGTGCTGGAGCACCACTGCCAAGCCGGTTTTGCGACGGATGGCGATGCGGATCGCATCGGCGCAGTCGATGAGGCGGGGCGCTTTGTCGATGCCAACAAGATCTACTGCATCCTGCTGGAGTGGCTGCTCAAACGGAAGCAGTGGCCGGGAGATGTGGCGCGGGCATTTAACACGACCAAGATGCTGGATCGGATCGCGGCGCGATACGGGCGAAAGCTTTATGAGCATGGCATTGGCTTCAAACATGTGTGCGAACTGATGCTCACAAAAGACATCCTGATCGGCGGCGAGGAGTCGGGCAGCATTGGCATTGGCCGGCATCTGCCTGAACGCGACGGACTTCTGAATGCACTTCTACTGGCGAATGTGATGGCTGAAGAAGGCCGCACTTTAGGGTCACTGGTGAGCGGGCTGCAGGAAGAATATGGCGAGCATCACTATGGGCGGGTCGATCTGCACATCCCGGAAGAAGTAAAGCAGGCGGCGATACGCCGCGCGGCAGGCGGGGTAAGCGAGTTTGCCGGTAGGCGTGTTATGCGTCGGGAAACGCTCGACGGAATGAAGTTTTATCTCGAGAATCCGGCAGGGAGCGCGAGCAGTGGGACCAAGCCGCCGGCAGCGGAAAGTTGGCTGCTGTTGCGCGCATCGGGAACGGAGCCGTTGTTGCGGATATACGCCGAGAGCGGCTCCGAGGAATCGCTTCACGCGCTGCTGGAAGCGGGGCGAAATTTTGCTATGGGAGATGCAGCATGAGGGTAAGAACAAAGGGTCTGCTCTTTGATATGGACGGAGTGTTGATCAGCAGCCTGGGATCAGTGGAACGAAGCTGGCAGACATGGGCGGAGCGCCATGGCCTGGACGTGCGGGAGACGATCAAGACCGCGCATGGCATGAGGGCGATCGAAACGGTGCGCACGTTGAAACCGGATGCCGATCATGCCGCGGAACTTAAAGTGATTGAAGATCTCGAAGTGGGCGACAATGAAGGGCTCGAAGTGCTGGAGGGGGTGACGTCGATTCTGCAATCGATACCGCAGAAGTTCTGGACCATTGTCACCTCTGCCACGGAGCGGTTGGCGCGGAGCCGCCTGGCGTTTGCGGGAATTCCGGTGCCGGAGCATATTGTCACCGCGGATTTGGTGATGAATGGGAAGCCGCATCCTGAGCCGTATCTCAAGGGTGCGAAAATCCTCGGGGTCGCTCCGGCGGATTGTATCGTGATTGAGGATTCGACCTCTGGCGCCAAGGCCGGCCATGCTGCCGGGTGCAAGGTCCTGGCGACCACTTTTTCTCACAGCATCGAGCAACTGGCGGCGGCCGATTGGATTGTTGAGTCGCTGGCGCGGGTGAAGATTACGATTCTGCCTGAGGACGAGGGTTTGGAGCTGGAGTTCACTCCGGTGAAGAGATAGTTTTGGAAGAGACGCTCTCTCGGACCTAAAAGGTTGTGGATCGGATCAGGGCGGCTGCCTGGGGTAGCGTCAGGTCATGGGGAAGCAGTTTGAAGCCGAAATGGGAGGAGTCCTCGTCTCGGGAGACGCTCTTCATGAGCAGGATGCTGCCATCCACATGCACATGGATTTTGGTTGTTTTCCATTCAGCGGGTGATACCTCCTGGCGCACGATTGAGAATTGGCTTTGATCGCTCACTTTGCCGAGAAGGCCAAAGCCGAATTCGACGACGTGATCCAGATGTGCCGCGATGCCGCAGAGGCGATTGTCTGTTGCATGAATTAAGAGAACTCCGGACATGGCGTGAACCACGCGGTCCTGAAAGCTTGCTTCCTGAAACTGCGGATTCGGCGCGAAGGCGATACGCGTGCAGCCGCCGTCTGAGCCCGCGGTTTGGAGCAGAAAGAGTTTCGGGAGCTCTTTCAATAAGTTTGCCATCCGCGCTTCGTCGTCCTTGCGGCCCTGAGCTTCACGGCGAAAATCTGCCGGGTGGTTCACCAGGTAGGTAATGCGCTTATCTTCGGCTACCTGCTCCGCGCCGGAGAGGGGCTTGCCGTCGACAGAAACGAGGCGGTGCATTCGGCCCTCCGGCGTTTCGACTACCAACTCGTCCCACAGGTGACCCTTGGTGCGGACCGATCGCTCTTCCCTTCGATACAGGAAATGTTGGCGCCTTTCTCGCGCAGCGGTTTCGGCCTCCACCATCCGGTTCACGATCTGGGCTGGTGAGAGGGCCGGCCGCACCTGGGCGCTTGGGCTCACGTAAGAGAAGAGAAGGAGGAACGAAAGAGGGACCGCGCGGATTGGGAAAAGCTCAGCCTGACGCATCCACATAGATTGCGTTCACTCGCAGCAAATAGACTTTCTTGACTTCTATTCTTAATTAGTTAAGACTTTATGGCAAGAACCCGGTAGATACGGGCTGGGTTGTGGGCCAAAAGATGGAATCGGACGATGATGACCTTCCGGCTTCGTACCTGCTCTATATCGTCGCAGTAATGGTTGCCATTGGTGTTGCGGTGATCAGCACTTTTTTCTTGCTGATCCGCTAAAGAAGATGGCTGGCGCTAGTGGCGGTCGAAAGTAGATAGCCGTTTTAAGACTGCGGCGGCGGTCGCAGTCTGCTGCAGGGCCTGCTGGTGCTCACGATCGCCGGCTTTACCGGTTCCGGACGGGTCGTCGATGGGAATTACCGTTTGCTGCCTGGAGAGTTTCGCGGGAGCCGAGCCGCGATGAAGCAGCTGGGGGCCTGTGTTGTTCGCAGTAGAAGCAAGGATATTGTCGTTTTGCGGCGCGGCGGAAGCAGCGGATTCAGGAGTCTGGCCGACGTTTGCCTGCGATACGTCCGCAATGGGCAGAGTTGCACCGCGCTGCAACTTGCCTTTCCTGCTTGTCCTGGAGGTCCTGGTATCGGCTTCAGGGCGAGCAGTGCGAATCTCCGCGGCCAGAGGCTGTACGATCTGGCGCTGCGCGTAGGTAAGCAGGACGCCCAAGGAGGGTGCGACGGCGACAAAGCCGGCGAGCAAAGCCAGTCCGCAGGCGACGCGAGAGCCGATCAACCAGGCCGGCGACTTCTTGGATTCGGCCAGGATGGAGTGAATGCGGGCCTTCAACTGATCCGACGATGAGGCGAAATCGATTCCCCAATTGGTGGGGTTTGGTGAGGAATTCAACCGGGCGAACTGAATCAGACACTCGGCGTACCTGGCTCGCTGTTTGGGTGAGCCGGAGACCACCGCAAGATCGCAGGCGAGCTCACGCTCGAATTGCATGCGATGCACTGCATACCAAGCGGCTGGATGAAAGAAAACGAGGGCTCGGCAGGCGAGGGCGATCCCGTTCCAGAGAAAGTCCAGACGACGAACGTGGTGCAACTCGTGGCGCAAAATATCTTCGAGGCCGGAGTGGTCCTGTTCGAGGCAAGTTTCCGGGAGCAGGATGGTCGGGCGAATCCATCCAAACGTGGCCGGCGATGCGACCCCGGTCAACACTAACAGCCGGGAGCGACCAACACCCAGGCTGCGGGCAATGGGCTGGAAAGTGGCCATGATCTCACCCGGCGGTTGGCTGGTAAAGCCGAGCACCCACTTCAGCTGAAGGTGTTTCTTGATATGCGCGACCAGGAGGCAGGCCAGCCCCAGAAGGTAGGCTGAGCCGATCACCCGAAGAGAAACACTCAGAGGGAAGGCCCACGAATCTGGAATGTGCCAGACGCGGACACTCTCAGCCACGGCTTGAACCGGAACGCCAGGGGTGGAAGCGACGGCCATCTGACCGCCGGCAAGGAAACCCTTCGCCAAAAACAGCCAGTAGCCAGCGGTCCCGTACAAAAAGGCCAACCAGACCAGGAATCTACGACTGGGTGAACTAGCCAGCCAACTTAAGACCAAACATACCCCGAAGGCAAGTGCTGTCTTCAGGATAAAGCCCGTAAGGGCGGTGACCAAACCAAGCAAGAGTTCCGGATTCATAGCAGCCCCGGATTATTCGCGATCGCCCAGCTCATGCCTCTTACGATACTCTCGCATCAACGATTCAAGCTCATCCAATTCTTTCTTTTTGATGGAACTTGATTCCAGCAAATTAACCAGCAGTCCAGCCGCGGACCCATGAAAGTTTCGGGATACCAATGCCTGCACGGAGATCTGATCGATGGCCTTTCGTGACACAAGGGGGCGGAAGACAAAGACCCGGCCTCGTGCCTCATGACCGATAAAGCCCTTGTTTTCCATAATTCGCAGCAGCGTCTGTGTGGTCTTGTAATGCGGCCGTTCCTTCTCAGGATGAGCGTTCACGACCTCATCGACAGTAGCTTCCTTCAGATCCCAGAGGATCTGCAGAAGCCTCATCTCGCCGCTAGTGGGTACGGTGAGGTTTTGTTTCCCGCCCGCGGCGCCCGAGGGTTTGTTTTGCATAGGTGCCTCGCCAGAACATCTTAACAGTTTAAGATTATGGTTGGCTTACGAATTTTAAAGGTGAAAAAGCCGATTCTACATGGAGACGAGAGAAAGACCGCATTTGCGACTCTGGTTCATTGGCGTGGGAGGATCGATTTTGTCATGGTAAGAGGGCTATGAGGGTTCAAAAACAACGACGACGGGGGCAAGGCCGCGTGCTTGCCGGCATTTTGCTTGGCTTGGTCTGCTGCTCTGCGATGGGCCAGACCTCCCCGGTCGAAGTTCCTGCGAAAACGCCGTTGACGATTCAGTTGCTGGAACACGTTCCGATGAAGTCCGGGGAACCTTTGGAAGGCCGCCTGCTTTATCCCGTTTATGTCGATAACCGAATCGCGATTCCGGTGGGCGCAACGCTTCACGGCACCGTCCTTCAACTTGATTCTGACCGAAGCCGGCGGATCCATGCACGGCTCAGAGGAGATTTCACCCCGTTCCATATCCCGGTCGTGCGCTTCGATGAACTGGTTCTCCCCGGCGGAGAACGGGAGACGATGGTGAGCAACAGCGCCAAGGATGGCGCTCCCATCCTGCGTTTGTCCCCTGCCCCGGGACAGAAGAAGGGCTCGTTGATTTCGCGGCAGATCGCGGCGGAAAAACAGAGGGTCAAGGATGCCGCAGCCCAGATCACCGCACCTGGCCGGGGGGATCGCCTGGTTCAATTTATCTATAGCCAATTGCCCTATCATCCGGAACGGATTGAGACGGGGACCGCCTGGACCGTCGACCTGGTAGAGCCTCTGACACTCAGGCCCACGGAGTCCCGGCCTGGGGATTCGAAAAGGCGGACCCGCCGGCTGCAGGCGCCTCAACGACATGGCGTCTGCGCGCGTACCTGCAAGAGACAATTAGTTCGGCCGACCGGAAGCCCGGGGATACTTTTGAGGCGACTATCTCAGAACCGGTATTCAATGCCGAACATGCGGTGGTGGTACCCCAGGGCTCCGTGCTTGTGGGAGAGGTGACCCAGACGAAACGTGCGCGTTCTTTCGGGCGCCAGGGAAAGTTGCGGTTTCGGTTTCGGCAGTTGAAAATGCCGACCGGCTTCACTCAGCCGGTGGAAGGCACGCTCGCCGGAGTGGATGCCAACAAGTCGGCAAACCTGCAGCTCGACTCTGAGGGTGGAATAGCACCGAAGCCGCAAAACCGTGTACTGCTTCCGCTGGTACTAACCTTCCTGGCGGCCCGGGGGCTGGACGACGATGGAAGCTCAGCAGCGCATGGCGCCATTGCGTCCAACGGCTTCGGGATCGCGGGACGGATCGTCGGAATTGTGGCCAGTTCGCGAAGCGTTGCCGCGGGGATCGGATTTTATGGAGCAGCGCTGGCTTTCTACGACCTATGCCTGGCGCACGGCCACAACGTGGTTTTCCTGAAGAATACGCGCATCGAAGTTACTACCACGCCTGCCCGCAACATCATGAACTCGCCCTCCCCCTCTCATTAGACGGACACGTTCTTTGCCTGCACGGCGCGGCGTAATGCAACACGGGCCAGCAAGCGCGTCGAATCGAGGGTGGGCAGCGGCGAATTGGCGTCGTTCATGAGCAGAGGAATCTCGGTACAGCCAAGGACCACAGCATCGCAGCCTGCGTTTTTCATCCTTTCCATGATTTGGTGAAAGGATGCGACGGCCTCGGGTTTGAAGACCCCGTAGACCAGTTCATCCATGATGATGCGGTTCATTTCCTCGCGATCGTCCGGTTCGGGGCGCAGGTAGTCCAGGCCGCGCGCTTTGAGCTTCTCCGGATACACTTCGCTTTCCACCAGGTATCGGGTGCCGGTTAGACCCAGGCGGTGAAACCGGCGCCCGACCGCTTGCGCGGCCACGGCGTCGGCAATGTGCAACCACTTCAGTGGCAGTTGCTTTTCGATATAGGGAAGCGCCTGGTGGATGGTGTTGTCGGGACAGATGAGAAAGTCGGCGCCTATGCCGGCCAGCTTGTTGGCGGAAGAGAGCATCAGTTCGCCGACACCCTGCCAATCGTCGCGGTAAATGCATTTCATGTACTCGGCCAGCGAGTGCGTGTGCATGGAAATCTCGGGGTGATCGTGGGGCCCGAGCAGGTCCGGACCGGCCGCGCATATAGTTCGATAACAGAGCGCGGCTCCTTCCGCGGAACAGGCGACGATACCGATATGTTGAGCCATGGATTGATTTTAAGATAGGAGCTATGCGCGTTGGTCATGCGGTGCTTCTTCTGGCTTCGAGTCTCCTGTGCTTCGCGCCCGGAGTTTACGGGGAGACAGGTCAGGAAGGTTGGCTGCGCTATGCTGCCCTGCCTCCGCAACTGGCCCAGCAATATAAAATTCCTCACCGCATAGTCGCTCCCAGTCAATCCGCGGTTGCCCACAGCGCAGCCACTGAACTGGCCCGGGGGCTGCATTCGATGCTGGGCGCTGACTTCACAGTGTCGTCTGCGTTGGCTGGAAACGATGCGTTTGTTCTGGGGACACCGGCCGAGATACGGCATCTGCTACCAGCGTGGAAACCGGAGTCGCCGATTGCGCCCGAGGGCTTCGCCCTCACGCAGGTAGCGGAGCAAGGTCACAACTACTGGGTGATGGCCGGGGGGACAGACCGTGGAGTGCTCTACGGCGTTTTCCGCATGCTGGAACAGGTCGCGCAACAAAAATTCATCGCGGCCGAAAGCGAGACGCCTTCTTCCCCGATTCGTTGGGTGAACCAGTGGGACAACTTTGACGGCAGCATTGAGCGGGGTTATGGCGGGCGCAGTATTTTCTTCGACAATGGGCACGTGCGCTCCGACCTTAGCCGGGTTTCCGAGTATGGCCGGTTGCTGGCTTCGGTGGGGATCAATGGGGCCACGGTGAACAATGTGAACGCCAATCTGCATACGCTCGATCCGGAGATGATCCACGAACTGGCCCGCATCGCGGATGCCTTTCGTCCCTGGGGCGTGCGCATGTCTTTGTCTGTCGATCTTTCGAGTCCCCAGGTGGTAGGGCAGTTAAACACCTTCGATCCGGTGAATCCCGCGGTGGCGACCTGGTGGCGGAAAAAGGTCGACGAGATTTACAAATCCATTCCTGATTTTGCGGGCTTCGTAATCAAGGCGGATTCGGAAGGACGGGTGGGCCCTTCGAAATATGGGCGCACTCCGGCGGAGGCAGCGAACACCGTAGCTCGTGCTTTGCGGCCGCATGGCGGCGTAGTGCTCTATCGGGGGTTTGTTTACAACAATCACCTCGATTGGAATGACCTCAAGGCGGATCGGGCACGGGCCGGTTATGACAACTTTCGCGCGCTCGATGGCAAGTTTGATCGCAATGTCGTGATCCAGGTGAAGCATGGGCCGATTGACTTCCAGGTGCGCGAGCCGGTGTCTCCGTTGTTTGCCGCGCTGCGCCATACGAGCCAGGCGATCGAATTGCAGATCACGCAGGAGTACACCGGGCAGCAGCGACACATGGTGTTTCTGGTGCCCATGTGGAAGGTGGCGCTCGACACCGACATGCGCGCGGACAACCGCTATACCCCGGTGAGCGAGATTGTCGAGGGTAAGAGCTTTCACCAGCCGCTGGGCGGTTTCGTGGGAGTGGCCAATGTGGGGCTCGACACGAATTGGCTGCATCATCCCATGGCGATGGCGAACCTTTATGGCTTCGGTAAGCTGGCGTGGAATCCTGAGCTGACCACGGCGGAGATCAGCGATAGCTGGACGCGGCTTACTTTCGGCAATGATCCCAAGGTCACGTTTATCGTCAACGGACTGCTGGAGAATTCGTGGCGAGTGTACGAGCAGTACACGGGTCCGCTGGGTATCGGGACACTGACGAATATCCTCGGGATTCATTATGGTCCAGGGATTGAATCAGCCGAGCGAAATGGGTGGGGGCAATGGTTCCGTGCCGATAAGAACGGGATCGGGATGGACCGCACCGAGGCCACGGGCACGGGGTACATTGGGCAGTATCCACCGGAGCTGGCCAAGACGTACGAGTCGTTGGAGAACTGCCCGGATAGTCTGCTGCTGTTCATGCATCACGTGCCTTACAACCACGTGCTGCATAACGGCAAGACATTGGTGCAGTACGTTTACGACTCGCATTATGAAGGCGCTGCGATCGCGGGTTCCTACGTGACGCGATGGAAGATGCTTCATGGATTGATTGATGACCAGCGATATTACGAAACGCTGGCGCTGTTCGCGTACGAGGGCGGTCATGCGGTGGTGTGGCGCGATGCGGTGACGGCGTGGTTCCAGAATATCTCTGGTATTCCCGATAAGCTGGGCCGGGTGGGGCACTACCCTGATCGCATAGAAGCGGAGTCCATGCAGGCCGATGGATATACGGTTGTGGACGTGTCGCCGTGGGAGACGGCCTCTGGGGGAAAAGCGGTGGTTTGCAATCGACCCAGCGGCTGCACGCTGAAGGTTCAACGTGCCTGGGAGGCTGGTAGTTATTCCGTGGGCGTGCGGTATTTCGATCTGCGGACGGGTAACGCTCAGTATGAGTTGCTGATTAACGGCAAGTCCGTGGCGCGTTGGACGGCAAATGACCGCCTTCCGCCAGCGGCGGTGGATGCGCATCTGGATGGCAGCACGAGCACGTTGTTTACGATTCCTGATGTTCGGTTGAAGCCGAAGGATACGTTGACTCTACGCGGGGTGCCGGATCAGGGAGAGCCGGCTCCTGTGGATTACATTGAGGTTCAGCGGAAGTAGGTCTGGTGGAGTAAGCTCAGCGGGTTTGTAGGGAATCTATTCCCGCAGGGCTGAAGTTTGCCCATGATCACGTCGTAGTCTATTCTCAGCCGTCCCTGCGGGACTGATTGTGCCTTCAAATCCATCCCAGGACTGGCGTCCTGGGCTAAGGTCAGGCGCCCCTGCGGGACTGAGTTGGAGATAGAGTTCTGATGGCACCTCAACTGTGCACTCCATGAAGAGATTTTTCTACTCGGCTTCGCTCGGAGATGACAAAAAGGGATGGGTTTCCATTCGAGATCGGTTGCGGGGATCCCAGGTCTCAAAAGCGAGACCTGGGGCACCCATCATTTTTTACCGATGCGCGTGCCAGATGGACGGCAGTGATGACCGTGATGAAACCGGCCATGCCTTGCGTGGCTTTGCATCAACGCTGCTTGTTGGGGGTGACGCGGGCTTGCAGGCGGCGGATGACGGTTTCCGGGACCAGGCCTTCGACGGAGCCGCCTAGCTCGAAGACGTTCTTGATGAGGCGCGAGCTCACGTAAGAGTATTTTTCGTCGGCCATCAGGAAGACGGTTTCTACCTGCGGGGCGAGACGGCGGTTCATCAGAGCCATTTGCAATTCATACTCGTAATCGCTGATGGCGCGCACGCCGCGCAGGATGGCCTGAGCACGTTGCGCGAGAACAAACTCCACCAGCAGACCATCGAAGGTGGCTACCGAAACGTTGCCGAAGGACTGGACTGCTTCGGTGAGCATCTCGATCCGTTCGGAAACGGAAAAGAGCGGGGCCTTCTCCGAATTGTTGAGGATCGCAACGACCAGGTGGTCGAAGATCTTCGCGCCCCGGGCAACGAGGTCCAGATGACCGTTGGTCAACGGATCGAAGGTGCCCGGGTAGATGGCTTTGACAGTGTTCAATTCTTACTGCCGGCGCACCGGCGCCTTCACTGCTTCCGCAGCCTGAGCCGATCCGTTGAGCGGAACTGCGGGGATCTCTGCCGGCTTCACGCCGGTGAGGCCCAGCTTCTGCCGTAGTTGTTGATCGATGCGAGAGAAAATCTCAGGATGTTCTTTGAGGAAGGTGCGAACGTTTTCCCTGCCCTGGCCAATACGCTCGCCCGCGTAGCTGTACCAGGCTCCTGACTTCTCCACTATGTTCTGGGTCACGGCGAGGTCAAGCACGTCTCCTTCGCGAGAGATGCCTTCCCCGTAGAGAATATCGAACTCCGCTTCGCGGAACGGCGCGGCCACTTTGTTCTTGACTACCTTGATCTTGGTGCGCGAGCCGACGACTACATCGCCTTCCTTGACGGCCGCGATGCGGCGAATGTCGATGCGCACGGAGGAGTAGAACTTGAGCGCGCGTCCGCCGGTCGTGGTTTCCGGGTTGCCGAACATGACACCGATCTTCTCGCGGATCTGGTTAATGAAAATCAGCGAGGTGCGGGATTTCGAGACTGTGCCCGTCAGCTTACGCAACGCTTGCGACATGAGGCGCGCCTGCAGTCCCATGTGGGAGTCGCCCATCTCACCATCGAGTTCGGCCTTGGGCACCAGCGCCGCTACCGAGTCGACTACCAGAACATCGATGGCGCCGGAGCGCACCAGGGCTTCGGTGATCTCCAGCGCCTGCTCGCCGTAGTCGGGCTGAGAGACCAGGAGATTGTCGACATCGACGCCCAGCTTCTTGGCGTATTGCGGATCGAGCGCGTGCTCCGCATCGACGAAGGCCGCCATGCCGCCCAACTTCTGCGCTTCGGCAATGATCTGCAGCGTGATGGTGGTTTTGCCCGAGGATTCAGGACCGAAGATCTCGATCACGCGACCGCGGGGAACACCACCCACACCGAGAGCCGCGTCGAAGGAGATAGAGCCTGTGGAAATAACGGAGATGGGCACGATCGCCTCTTTGTTGCCGAGGCGCATGATGGAGCCCTTACCGAATTGCTTTTCAATTTGTGCTAATGCCAGGTCAATGGCGCGGGAACGGTCGTCTGCCATGGGAGTTCTCCAGTCGGAATCTAGTGGATCATATCACCGCACGCGAAGCTATCGCTGCAGCAGGTTAATCGGTTCATTTACGTCAGCAACACGGAAGTAAGGTGCGAGTGCCGGGTGTTTGCGCGCGACTGCCTGATACATCTCCCAAGCGACACGGCGGTAAGAGAAGTGTCCCGCAGGCGTGGACCGCAGTTCCGCGATATAGAGGGCTTCGGCGAAATCCATCTTGAAGAGCGCACGCGTGCGTGTGCCCAGAGGGAGAACGTAGGCCGCCTGGTCCGGCAAGCCGGCCTGCTCAACATGAAGAAACGCTTCATGTGCCTGGGTCATGGCAGCGTCGTATTGCGGCAATAGGCCTGCTTCTGCCAGGCCTTGCGGAACTTCGTAGCCGTGAAGATGGGTGAAGGGCTGCAGGATCTGGATGCAACGGCGGTGACGATGCATGTCGCGGAAACCGCCGATGTCCATGAGAATGTCGAAGCGCAAACCCTGCCCGGCGGAGAATTCGCGTAACAATTCATCATGGCGGCCGCGATGACGTGCGCCGATGGCGATGATTTCGTTGCGGCGTGCTTCTTCGAGCGATGCGACGTTCCGGGCAATTTGACGATAGGAATAATGGCTCGCGCCGTATAGCAGGGTGGTGGCGAGATCAATCTCGAGTGGCTGGTCATCCACCAGGTCGACCGGGCCTGCCTGGGTCTCGACGGGAGCCTGCTTCATCAGCTCGGTGGCGGCCTGGGCCAACTCACTCCGTGTGGTGAGCACGTACTGACTGGGCGCCGCGTACTTTACCAGCGTGGGCGCGATCCTTACGTCGCGAGTCAGCAGTGCTTCCGCATCTGCGCCGAGGACAGGATCCAGGGCTGCAATCTCGCGCTGCAGCTTGCTCATCGCGTCACCCTGCACATTCCAGGCCGAACCCGCGGCGGCTTCACGCAGGCGTTCGCCCAGCAGGCGAACTTCCGCATGAGGATCCGAGAGCAGGCGGGAAATTTGCGTTTCGAGCGTACGCGCGTTCACGATCTGACCGAGGGAGGTGTTGGTGGCCAGCGGCAGCAAGTAGCGGGAAACATCGAAAGCACGGGCCTTCAGGGTTCGGTTGTAGGCTTCCTCCTTCATTTCCGCCGGCCGTGGAGTTTGTGCTTTCAGCCAGTCGAGCATGGTCTCGGTGCCGGCGTGATATTCGGCGAAGAGGGCTTCGATGGCTTCGGTAAACACGGAGCGACTCGCGGGACTTGTGGAAAAGTCGGGCAAATACCAACCGCTCTGGCGAAAGTTCTGATAACGGGTGGAACGTTCCTGGCCATCCCAGCGTTGCTCATCGACCAGGACGATGGCGGCGAGGAGTGAAAGCCGCTCGATGGCAAAGGCCACGTGCGCCAGGTCCGCAATCGAGCGGTGGCCATATTGGAAGTAAAACGTGTTTAAGAAATGTTCGGCGCGCTGGCTGGAGATTTCACGCAGCGATTCCTTCATAGAAAGCGCAGAGCGGGAATATTTGGCCATGGCGTAGGCCAGGACTTCCGGGTCAGCCCCATGCACTGCATAAACTTCAGTCTGGTTTCGGGGTTCTTCGAGTGGAGCTGGTACGGGAGCGGTTGCGATTTCGCTTTGAGCCATGATTGAAATTCAGGATAGAGCATTCCTGAAGGGTGCGCGGGGCGGATAGTAGGTCCGCTTGCGAAGAGAGTAATGCTCGATGTTCCACCAGGTCGAACTACGGTAAGATTGAGCTGCAACCGCGGTGCGGATTGAGCTTTTTCAAGTGACTCGCTCCTATGGCCGTAAACCGCAATCTGAGCCGGAATTCCCCGCCTGACGAAACCCTATCGGTGGTGAACCACAGGCCGTTCGCGTTGCCCAAGCGTCCCTGGACCATGATGCAACGCTGGAACGACCTGCTGTTTGCACATTGGCCGATCCCTGCGGCAAAGTTGGAGGCGTTACTCCCCCCAGGATTGCAGGTGGATACCTTCGACCAGTCGGCCTGGTTGGGGATTGTTCCTTTCTGGATGGACCGGGTTCAATTGCGCGGAGTACCCCGGATTCCCGGCGCTAGCCGTTTCCCCGAGCTGAACCTTCGAACCTATGTGAGGGAAAGAAATACCAATCGGGCGGGGGTTTATTTCTTTTGCCTGGAAGCTTCGAATCCGCTGGCGGTAATGGTAGCCAAGGCGGTCTTTCATCTGCCTTATCACTGGGCGCGAATGTCGATCAAAGTACGGAATGAACGAGAATTTACGTATCAGAGTGAACGGCTTCTGAGTGCGAAGCCGGTTCGGTTCCGCGCGCATTATCGTGGATTGGGTCAGATTCGCGCAATCGACCAAAGCCGGCCGGGGACGATTGAGCATTTCCTTACCGAGCGGTATTGCCTGTTTACGACCAACCGCAGGGGGCAGTTGCTGCGCGGGGATATTCACCATATGCCCTGGCCGCTGGAAGCGGCGGAGGCGGAGATTGAGTTGAACGATCTGCCGGCTACGTATGGGATCGAGATACCGCATACGGCTCCGTTGCTGCACTACTCGCGGGAGCTGGTGGTTTATCTTTGGTCGCTGGATAAGGTTTGGGGGAAGCTGCCGGTGCTTGAGGCGGCCGGGGCTCGTACGGCGGAGATTGTTTAGTTCCCTTCTTCCCTACCCGATGGGATTGATAGGTGGTTTAGTAAAAGCGATCGTGGGGCTGCGCCCATCTTTTTCGGCCCACGTATCCGGATTTCCTGCACGGGGCACCACCAATAGCCACGCGTGCGGCTTTCATTAAGGAAAGCCGCAAGAGGTTTACCAATGCAGGAAAGCTCAACAGGAAATCCGGAGTACGCATTGGCGAACGTGGGGCACCCGTCCAGTTTCCTCTAAGTTTTCGAAAATCCTCGAGAGTTGCCGGTAGAGGACCGTGGTCTCCCACATCTCGCGAAAAACGAGCGAGATACCCCGACTTTCCTGCCCGCCCCCCTGGAGAAGACTGCGTGTGCGCCTTTCTTTAAGGAAAGGCGCATGAAGCTCACGGGACCCACGACACATCACAGGAAGTCGGGGGTATGGGGCACCCAATCTTTTTTGGCCCGTTTGGAGTGTCGGTCCAATTTCCTCTTGATTTGAGAGACCTCGGAAGATTGCCGAGGACGTATGGGATTTTGTTGGTCCGTGGAAGCTGGTAACCTCACTCTTTTGCGGGAGAGAGTGAGAGCATGGCGAATCTTGAAGGAAAGACAGCGTTTGTTTCAGGGGCTTCCCAGGGGATCGGGCGGGCTTGTGCGATTGCGCTGGCAAAAATGGGGGCTCGGGTTGCGCTGGCCGCGCGCAATGAGGACAAGCTGGAAGCAGTGGCTCAGGAGATTGCGAATAGCGGGGGGCAGGCCAAGCCATTCCTTATGGACGTTTCGGATGAAGCGTCCATCAAATCGGCGGCCAAAGCAGCGATTGCTCATTTCGGTAGTGTGGAAATCCTGGTCAATAATGCCGGGATCACCCGAGATACTTTGCTGCTACGCATGAAGCGCGCGGATTGGGACGCGGTCATCACCACCAATCTGACCGGAGCCTTTCTCTTGACCCAGGCGCTGCTGAATCCGATGGTGCGGGGCAGGTGGGGCAGGATCATCAACGTGAGCAGCGTGGTGGGACGGGTCGGCCAGGCGGGACAGGCAAACTATGCCGCCAGCAAAGCAGGGCTCATCGGATTTACCCATTCGATGGCTCGGGAGTTGGCTTCACGTTCGGTCACGGTGAATGCCGTGGCGCCGGGCTATATTGAGACCGCAATGACTGCGGTGTTGGACGATAAGCAACGTGAGGCCATGCTGAGCCATATCCCGCTGGGCCGTCCAGGCACGGAGGAGGAAGTGGCCGAGGCGGTCGCGTTTCTGGCCTCACCGCAAGCCGGCTATATCACTGGCCACGTGCTCGATATCAACGGCGGCTTGTTCATGAACTAGGGCCGTATTTGAACCATTGCAGATACATAATCCCAATAAAGGAAAAATAGGCAGCAACGTCGGAAGAAAATTCTTGCTAGTCGTCACTTCGACGTGTTAACTATGCTGCCAACACCTAATTAAGCAGTATCTCTTAGTGCAGCAGCATCTGCTTTTCTAGGGTGAACGTGTGAACGAAGGTCCGAGATTATGAAGATAGGAATCACCATCCGGGGCTACCGGTTGCAGAAGGGGCTGTCGCAGGGAGATATAGAAAAGCGCACCGGCCTGCTGCGCTGCTACCTGTCGCGCGTCGAGAACGGGCATACCGTGCCCTCACTGGACACGCTGGCTAAGATCGCCCAAGCCCTGGATATTCCGCTTGCCCAGTTTTTTGCGGAAGACTCCCTGGGCCGGGAGATGAATACCCAGAAGCTGACGGACGACGAATTGCGGTTTTTGACGCAGATCCGCCGTTATGCGACGAATCTGAATGACAGCGACCGCAAGCTGCTGTTGGCGATGGTTAAGAAATTCGCCGCAACCGCCGTCCGCTAAATCGCTTCAACGCCAGAACGAAGCGATCCCGAAGGCAAAGACCATGAGCAGGAGAGTCATGCTGCTGTACGCTGCCCAGGAGCGAACGGCGTATTGACTGCGGGCTGCGCCGATCCGGGGCACCAGCGGCGCTCCCAAGGCCAGACCGCAAAGAAACCCTCCCAGATGGGCCATGTTGTCGATCTGAATGCTGGTACGCAGGAACATCGAAGTACCGCCGATCACAAAATTCAAGAGGGCGAAGTAGATCACGCTCTTGCGCAGGCGGCGAACTTCTTCCGGCGGGACGGGCAGTAATTTGGTCCTTAGCAGCAGGATGAGGACGCCGGCCAAACCGAAAACGGCGCCGGATGCGCCTGCCCCGACGACCTGTGGGTGAACCGCGACACTGAGTAGATTTCCCGCGATTCCCGTGAGCACGTACACGGCGACCAGGCCGGCCGGTCCGAGCAACGGCTCGCCCAACAGTCCCAAATTCCACAAACACCACATATTCGTAGCCAGGTGCAGGATGCCGACGTGAACGAAGGCGGCGGTGAGCAAACGCCACCACTGCCCGGCAAGCACGTAACCTCCGAAATTCGCGCCCCAATGCACCAAATCCTGGACGCTGGGGTTGGAGGCGGAGACGCCGCGCAACACCATGGCCAGGTATACCGCACAATTAATGCCTACCAGGGTGTAGGTAGCAGGAGCGGTAGCCCAGCGATTGGCTTGAGTACGTCGCGGCGGAAGCGGTCCCGGGTCCCCGTCATAACCGGCCATTCTTCCCCCAGGGTAAGAGCCGGGGTTGGCGCGGCTCTCCGGCGGCAGAATCTCCGCAGAGCTTTGCGACGGCCTGGCGCCGGACCAGTTTGAATCCATAAGGCTAAGCTATCCTGACCTAGGGTCTCTGACAAACTGAGCGAAGGTCTGGGTCGCAACAGGAGTCAGCTTCATCTCATTATCAACGGAGCAGAATGGGACACTCACAAATCGTGATGAGGGGCAGGTCTTGAGTGGAGAATAAGCAAGTGAAGCGGGCTCTCTTGAGCGTGACGGACAAGACGGGTCTGGTGGATTTTGCTCGCCAATTGGCGAGCATGAACGTGGAGTTGATTTCGACCGGCGGCACCGCGCGTATTCTGCGGGACGCGGGACTGCTGGTACGTGATGTTTCCGACCTTACCGGCTTTCCGGAAATGCTGGATGGCAGGGTCAAGACCCTTCACCCGAAGGTTCACGGGGGCATTCTGCATTTGCGGGACAGCATCGAGCACCTGGCGGCGGTGGCTGAACATGACATCGAACCCATCGACCTGGTGGTGGTGAACCTTTACGCGTTTGAAGAGAAGGCGCGCAAGCCGGGCGTATCGTTTGGCGAGCTGGTGGAGAACATCGACATCGGCGGGCCATCCATGGTGCGTTCGGCAGCCAAGAATTTCCAGGATGTGGCCGTGATCACTACCCCAGCGGATTACCAGGCCATTGCGGCTGAAATGCTGGCTAACAAGGGAGCCCTTTCGTTTGAGACCCGGTGGAGACTAGCTCGCCAGGCATTCACGGTGACCGCGGGCTACGATTCGGCCATCTCCAGGACATTCAATAAGATCGCGGCGCAAACTAACACTGAATCCGCACCTGAGCCCGCAGGCGCTCAATTCCCCCCGACACTGCTGATTGCGTATGCGAAGACGGCAGACCTGCGCTATGGCGAGAACCCGCACCAGGCCGCAGCCCTCTATGGAGACGGCAGCGGCACGGGAGTGGCGGGGGCACAACAACTGCAGGGTAAAGAGCTTAGCTACAACAACCTGGTCGACCTGGACGCTGCGTGGGAGCTGGTGCAGGAGTTTGACCAGCCAGCAGTGGCGATCATTAAACATAGCAATCCTGCCGGTGCGGCGGTCGCCGCTACGGTGGTTGAGGCCTATCAAAAGGCGCTGGCGACAGACCCGGTGTCCGCATTCGGGAGCGTGATTGGGGTCAACCGGGAGGTTGACGAAGCTTTGGCGGACGAGATGGCGAAGCTGTTTGTGGAGGCAATCGCCGCTCCTTCCTTTAGCGACGCAGCCAAAGCCAAGCTCAGCGCCAAGAAAAACCTACGACTGCTGGTGGTGAAAAAGGCGGCTCTGGGCAAGATGATCAAGCGGGTTTCGGGCGGCCTGCTGTTACAGGACGAGGACGCCGAAGATGTCGTCACTGCGGAGCTCAAGGTCGTGACCACACGCCAACCGACCCCGGAGGAGACGGAGTCGCTTCGCTTCGCCTGGCGTGTGGCCAAGCACGTGAAATCGAACGCCATCGTGTACGCCCGCAACGGCCAGACGATTGGAGTGGGTGCGGGGCAGATGAGCCGCGTGGATGCGGCGAAATTCGGAGCCATGAAAGCGGTGCTGCCGCTGGCGAACAGCGTGGCTGCCTCCGACGCGTTCTTCCCTTTTCCGGATGGTCTTGAAGCGGTGGCGGCAGCAGGGGCCACGGCAGTCATTCAGCCGGGAGGATCGGTCCGCGATCAGGAAGTGATTGACGCGGCCAACCGGCTTGGTTTGGCGATGGTGTTTACCGGGATGCGGCACTTCCTGCACTAAACGGGGCTTTGGCCGGGATAGGAAAAAGGCGATTTGGTGCCTGATGAGGCACGTCTTTCTGGGCGGGAAATAGTCTAAACTTGATAATGGCGAATTATCGGAACTCCGCGCTCCGGAACTTTAGGCGGAGGACAAAAGTAACTGCGGGGCTTTTCCACTGAGACAAATTGGGGAGTGCCGGGACTTTTTGGTTGGCGTTACAATTCGCCAGATGACCAGATGGTGCGCTGAGTGCGATGCCAGCGCATACGACAAAAAAATGCGGGTTCCTCTGCACCGCGTTTGGACCGCCGGCGTCAGTTCAATGACAGAGCCCGGGCATAGGAACTCCGATAGATGACCAACAAGCCGCAAATCTCCCGCAAAATCCGCCAAACGGCTTTCTTTGCATGCGCAGCGATCGCGCTCCCGGGCACCGGTCTGGCAGTCCAGGCGAGTTCGCCGCAGCCGGCCGCGCCGCAAAGCGCGCCCGCAACGCCTACAACGAGCACCTCAGGCGCCACTGACAAATCTCTGACGGCCAAGCATGGCGTGGCGGCGGCACCGCAAAAAGCTGACCGCTCTGCCGCCTACTACCACTTCGGCTTGGCGCACATGTATGAGGATATGGCCACCAACTATGGGCGGCCCGAATACGCCACGCGTGCGATCGAGGAATACAAACTAGCCCTCGATGCCGATCCCAACTCGAAATATCTGAACAACGGACTGGCGGAACTCTACCTGCGGACCGGCCGGGTGCGCGAGGCGGTGCTGGCCGCGCAGGAAATTCTCAAGACGGAGCCCGACAACCTGGAGGCTCACAAGCTGCTGGGCCGGGTGTACCTGCAATCGCTCGGCAATGTACAGAACGGTGGTCCTTCCGAGAAGGTGTTGCAGCTCGCCATTGGCGAATACACCAAGATCGTGGAGTTGAAGAGCAACGATATTGAGAGCCGGCTCCTGCTGGGGCAGCTCTATACGCTGGCGCATGATACGCCGAAGGCCGAAGAGCAATTCAAAGCGGCTCAGCACATCGATCCCAACTCCGAGGATGTGGTGTTGAACCTGGCGCGGCTGTATAGCGATTCCGGCGATATGACGCACGCGATTGCCGTGCTGAGCGCCGTGCCAGAGGACGACCGCACGGCCAAAATGGACTACGCGCTGGGCATGAGTTACGACCAGCTCAAGGAGAACAAGAAGGCTATCGATGCCTACAGCAAGGCGTTCGAAATGGAACCGGACAACCTGGACGCCGAACGTGGCCTGGCGCAGGCGCTGTTGAATGACAATCAGCTCGGCGCTGCACTGAAGCACTTCGAAGCGATTTCCGCTGCTGATCCGCAGGATGCGCAAACCTATCTGCGTCTGGCCGAAATTCAGCGGCGCCAGGGTCATTATGAACAGGCGCTTGCCACGCTCAAGAAGGCCAAGGCTTTGGCCTCCGATTCTCTGGAAATTGGCTTCAATGAAGCTTTGATCGACGACTCGCTCGGCCACTACGACGAAGCGGCGCAGGCGTTGCAGACGCTGGTGAAGCAGACCAATCACCCGGACGGCCAATACGCGGACGCGGAAAAGAACAATCGCTCTATATTTCTTGACCGGCTGGCCAACATTTACCGCGAGCAGAACAAGACGGACATGGCTGTCCAGACCTACCAGCTGATGATCGCCATGGGTGGGGACTATGCGGAGCGCGGTTACCAGGGGCAGGTGGATGCCTACCGCGACGCTAAGCAATATGACAAGGCGACGCAGGTATCGCAACAGGCCGCGCAGGCCATGCCCAAGGACAAGACGATCCAGTTGATGTTGGCCGGGCAATTGGCGGATACGAGCAAGGCTGAGGAAGGCATCAAGCTGGCCAAGGCGCAGTTGAAGGGTAACGCCGGGGACCGCGAGGTTCACCTGGCACTTGCCCAGATGTACACCCGGATGCGCCGCTGGAAGGACGCCTCGGACGAGATCGATGCGGCCGAAGCTCTCTCCGCCTCGAAGACGAATGCGATGGGCGTGTCTGTCCCGGCGAGTAACGATGACAAGATTTACATCTACTTTCTCCGCGGGGCGCTGGATGAGCGGCAGAAGCACTTCGATTCCGCTGAGGAGCAGTTCCGCAAGATCCTGGCGATCGACCCCAACAACAGCATGACGCTCAACTACCTCGGCTACATGCTGGCGGATCGTGGCGTCAAGTTGGACGATGCCCTGGCCATGGTGCAGAAGGCGGTGCAACTGGATCCCCAGAATGGCGCTTACCTGGATTCACTGGGGTGGGTGTACTTCAAGATGGGTCAGTATGCGCTGTCAGAGGCTAACCTGCGTAAAGCAAGCGAACGCATTGGGCAGGATCCCCAGGTACACGACCATTTGGGAGAGTTGTACGAGAAGACCGGTCGCCTGAGGTTAGCCGCCGGGCAGTGGGAGCAGAGCCTGCAGGAGTATTCCAAGACCGTAGCAGCAGATGCGGAGCCTAGCGATGTGAGCAAGGTGCAGAAGAAGCTGGATAGCGCGCGGGTCAAGCTGGCCAAGGAAGAATCGGGCGCCAGCCCGAAGCATTAAAGTGATAGCCGCCGGGGGAGCGGCCAGCGAGATTTTGGCGCTGCCGCCCGGCTGCGCGGTTGGCGACGATGAGGATAGCCCGCTGGCGCAGCGGGAGCATCCAGAGCCAGCCCATCCCTACCGCACCCCATTCCAACGAGACCGGGCGAGGGTAATCCACGCCAGGGCCTTCCGCCGCCTGGCAGGGAAAACTCAGGTCTTCACCCACCGTTATTCCGATCACTTTCGCAGCCGGCTCACTCACACCATGGAGGTAGCGCAGATTGCGCGCGCGATCGCCACTGCGCTCAAGCTGAACGAGGATATGACGGAAGCGCTGGCGCTGGTGCATGACATTGGCCATCCGCCTTTTGGGCATGCCGGCGAGCGAGCCCTGGATGAAGCCATGCAGGAGTTCGGCCTGCGCTTCGACCACAATCTGCATGCCCTGCGGATCGTCGAATACTTTGAGGTCCGTTATGCGGCATTTCGCGGGCTGAATCTCACGCTGGGCGTGCGTGAGGGCATCATCAAGCACTCGCGCAATTATTCTGCTGCCGAGCATCCGGAACTCGGTGCCTATTTTCTAGACCAGCAACCTCCCCTGGAAGCGCAGCTCATCGATCTGGCCGATGAGATTGCCTACCTCACGGCCGACATGGATGACGGCATGGAGGCAGGCATGCTTCATCCGGAGGTGCTCCGGCAGCATGTGCGCATTTTCGATGAATCGCTGCGCACCGTGGAGCGGGAGTATCCGGCAGCGGCCAGGAATCTACTCTCCAACGAAGCCTTGAAGAGGATGCTGAACAGCCTGGTCGGCGATCTTATCCGGGAGACGGTGCGCCGGGTCCACGCGGGCGGAGTGACCACGCTCGAGGATGTACGCCGGTCGCCACATCGGCTGGTGGCGTTCTCGCCGCAGATGGAGGAATTGCGCCGAGAAGCCAAGCAGCATCTCTACGCTACGCTTTACAGCCGGGAGGAACTGCAACGGGATCTGCAGGAGGCGGCGCTGGTCGTCCGGAATTTGTTTACGTGCTGGGTAAACGATCCGTCGTTACTGCCGGTGGCAAATCAATCGCAGATTGCCGAGTATGGCGCGGCCCGGGTGGTTGCCGACTATATCGCGGGCATGACGGATAACTACATCCTGCTGCAGTACGCGGAATGGATTAAAGGTCGACGATCTGTTGCGGGTTGAGCGTGCCGGTAAGGAGATCGCGGAAGGCTGCGAGATTTCCGCAAAATCTTCCTCGCCGGTCTACGTGCGCTTCCGGAGCGAGGCTACGCGCCAGGTTTTTCAGGCAAGGGCCGATGATGAACTTGAAGACGCAAGACCAGGGGAAGGTTCCCTTGCGCGCCAGATAGATCGGATTGGCCACTTGCATATACCCCATGCGCACTCCGGTGACGCGCCCCGCCTTGGTGCTGAGGTGCACTCCGCAGGCGTTCGAAATGTGGACAAGCAACCCGTAGGATTGGATCTGCCGGGAGAAATCCCAGTCCTCGTACCACCCATAAAGCGGCAGGGTTTCGTCGAAGCGAAGGTTGTGCTCGCGGATGGTGGCTAGCCGGAGACACATGTTGCAGCCATAGGCGAGGAAGGTAGGAGTGATCTGCTGCTCGGTTTGAGCGTGGTTGCTGCCGGCTACGATTGCCTTCGCCTGGTCCACGGTGAGACCTGGTCCCTTGACATCGTCCGCCAGCACGGTGCCCGTGGAAGCCACTACCTCCGGGTTCTCCAGGAAGAAACGCTCGGTGATCTTCAGGTATTGCGGGTCGGGATAGAAGTCGTCGTCGATAAAGAGCAGGATGTCGTGGTCGCGGGCCAGGGTGAGGATTGCATTTCGTTGGCGGGTGAGCCCTCGTTCGGCGTGGATAAAGGTTACGTGTGGGAAATGGGCGGGGGCGTCTGCTACGTCGGACGGGTCTGCGTAGGCGACAAAGATTTTGTCCGGCTGTCTTGTTTGTTTGGCCAGGAAGACGATGGTTTCGGCGAGGATCGTGGGGCGACGGTGGGTCGCGATGCCGACTACCAGCCTTGCTTGGGTTTCCATGTGGTTCAGCTTAGTTTGTAGGTGCGGGGTTGCGGCAGCGCCTTGGTTGGCCGGTACTTGGAAAGTCAACGTTTGGGGTTGGGATCATTGCCCACTCAAGCCAAAAGCGGGCTTGAATGGGGCACCCGCCACAGCGGTTGGTATGATAAGAGGATGCAGGTTTTGGTCTATTCCGCTACGTGGTGCCGCGATTGCCGCGAAGCCAAACGATTCCTTGAAAAGCACCAGATTGCGTATACCGAGATCGATATTGAGAGTACCCCCGGGGCGGCTGAGGAAGTCATCCAGCACGTTGGCAAACGGGCGATTCCTCAATTCGTCATCGACGGCAAATGGGTCCAGCCGTACCGCCCAGGCCACGGCTTTCTTCACCAGGAGATGGCCGACCTCTTCGGCGTGCTCCATTCCCGATAGTTTTAGGAGACAGAGTCTACTTCGCCATCTGGCGGCCCCGGGTCGTTCAGGATGCTGCGAGCGTCTACTTCGTCTTCGGGACTGACTTGCAACTGCAGCCCTCCCAGGCCGGTGCCGTACAGCATGGCAGTGTTTTCTCCCACCAGAAAGCTGGTAATGCCTGCTGAGTCCAGGCGAGTCTTGGCCAGGTCGGCCTCCAAGGCGTCGCGATAAAGTTCGATTGTGACCAGTTCCGGTTGCTCTTCCATCAAAACCCTCCACCAACTGTGAGATGCACCAACGATAGAATAGAACGTTGATCGGAGGCTTGGGTTGATCGCTCGTTATACCCGCCCGGCGATGGGCCGGATCTGGACTGAAGAAAATAAGTACCGCATGTGGCTGGAGGTGGAAGCCACGGCATCGGATGTCCTGGCCGATGCCGGGATCGTACCCCCGTCTGCCGCACGGGCCATCCGCGCTTACGGAGAGGTGGACGTCGCCCGCATTCAGGAAATCGAGGCGGAGGTGAAGCATGACGTCATCGCCTTCACCACGGCCATGGCTGAGAAAATCGGGCCGGAATCGCGTTGGCTGCACTATGGGCTCACCTCCAATGATGTGGTAGACACGGCGCAGGCGCTGCAGATCAAGGCAGCCTCGGCGATCATCCGCGAGGGGATTCTGGCGCTGGCTGCGATACTCAGGCGGCGGGCTTTGGAGTTCAAACACACGCCAACGATTGGCCGTACCCACGGCATCCATGCCGAGCCCACCACCTTCGGGCTCAAACTGCTGAATTGGTATGCCGAGATCATGCGTGACCTGGTGCGCTTCGATGCGAGCGCTGAGGACATGCGTGTGGGCAAGCTCTCGGGCGCGGTAGGCACCTTCGGGCACCTCAAGCCAGAGCACGAAGAGGCGATCTGCTCCAGGCTGGGACTGCGCGCCGACCCCATCGCCACCCAGGTGATCCAGCGCGACCGGCACGCGGCTTACATCGCGACCCTCGCGGTTCTGGCTTCTACGCTGGACAAGATTGCGGTCGAGGTCCGCCATCTGCAGCGCACCGAGGTGCGGGAGGCGGAAGAATTTTTTTCCGAGAAGCAGAAAGGCTCCTCGGCGATGCCCCACAAACGCAACCCCATCACTTCTGAGCAGATCAGCGGGCTGGCGCGCGTGATCCGAGGCAACACGCAGGCCGCGTTGGAAAACGTGCCGCTGTGGCATGAGCGGGACATCTCCCACTCATCGGTGGAGCGCATCATCTTCCCCGACTCCACGATTCTTACCGACTACCTGCTGGCCAAGACGACTTCCCTGATCGAGAAGCTGCTGGTGTATCCGCGGCGCATGCTCAAGAACCTGGAGAGCACCGGCGGCCTCATCTTTTCCGGCCAGCTACTGCTCGATTTGACGGAAGCCGGCATGTCGCGCGAGGAGGCATACCGGCTGGTGCAAAGCCACGCCATGAATGCCTGGAAGGAAGACCTGGTGTTTCGCGACCTGGTAGAGCAGGATCCGGCGATCAAAAGCCGGCTTCCGCAAGAGCGTTTGCAGCGGGCGTTTCAGTTCGAGCGCCAGTTGGCCAACGTGGACGCAATTTTTGACCGAGTCCTCGCGTGAACCTGACGGTAGCTCTGACGGGCGCGAGTGGATCGATCTTCGGCCAGCACTTGCTGCAGGCCCTGGAGCGCGACTCCCGGGTTACCCATATTAACTTCATCGCGTCAGAAAATTCCTTGCGAGTGATCGCTGAGGAGCTGCAGGTAAGCGGGCGCAGCGACCTGATCGCAAAACTCCTGGGCAAACCGTCGGCGAAGATTCAGCAGCATGCTGCGACCGATATCGGCGCGGGGCCCGCGAGCGGGAGTTATCCTTCGGCCGGGATGATCATCCTGCCTTGCAGCATGGGCACGCTGGCAGGCATTGCCAATGGATTGGCATCGAACCTGATTGAGCGGGCCGCGGATGTGAGCCTCAAAGAGCGGCGCCCGCTGATTCTTTGCGTCCGGGAAACGCCGTTCAACAAGATCCACTTGCGCAACATGACTTTGGCCGCGGACGCGGGGGCGGTGATCTTTCCCGTCATCCCCGCCTTTTACAACCGCCCCATGGATGCAGCAGAGATGGCGGAGCAGTTCGTTTGCCGGGTGCTGGCGCACCTCGGGCTGGCACAACCTGAAGCGTATGTGTGGAAGGGCGAGAGCCTACCCAATCCGGATCACTGACCGGGAAACACGCTGTCGTTGGTTGCGGTCGCGGGGATCTGCCGCACCAACGCCATCCGCGCCGGCTGGGCATTCAGAAACTCCACAACGCTCGGCGCCACCTGGGCAACGCACTGCCCCGGCGCCAGGTGGCCGCAATTCGCGTAGACGTCGAGTTCGGACTGCAGTATTTCCGCGTGCAGCCGGTATCCGACGGAAATTGGAATTAGCCGATCCTGGTCGCCCCACCCGATCAGCACCGGCATGGTAAGCGCACCTAATTTGCCGTCTACCAGGTCTTTGCCGGTCATCATCGAGTCGACACTACGACGGACCACCCAACCAATGTCATCGCCCCGGCGCAGCATAGCCATGGCAAGAAATCCGGGCAACGGATGCGGATGGGGAACGAGCAACTCCTGCAACTGCGCCAGGTCGTTCGGCGACTCAGGTTGAAACAGAGCGGGATCGAAGCCCAGGGTAAAACGCAGGCCTGCACTATCCAGCAGCACCAGGCGGCGGACCCGCTGGGGCTGCTGCAAGGCAACCTTCATGGAGATCCATCCGCCCATGGACCAACCGGCCAGGTCCACCTGCTGCAAATGCTGGCTATCCAGGAAGCCCTCGACCATCGCGGCTTGCTGAGAGATGGAATACTCGGCATCTTTGGGCTGTGCGGAACGTCCGTATCCCAAAAGATCGACAGCATACACGCGATAGCCGCCGGCGATAAGCCGTGGTATCAGGTTAGCCCAGTCGGCAGCGCGGCTGCCCAGCCCGTGGACCAGCACCAGCGGACGGCCGGACCCACCGACCAGGTAGTGCATTTTGTAACCATTGACAGTGACGAATTCGCTATGCACGCCATGCAAACGCAGCCGGGCGTCGACCTGCTGGTCAACCAGCCAGAGCGGGTTGCGCCAAGCCAAGATGCCAAAGCCCAGGCCCACCAGCAGCAGAACAAAACCGAACATCAGGCCGACTCTGCGGGTAGAGCCCACCGCCCCGTTTACCGTCTCTCCCACTGTCATGTACTTCCTCACCAGTCCACACCCGTCAAGCGAGCGGATCGCCCACTCACGCTACCCGAAATGCTTTATCAATCACCGCCAGAGTCACCGGCGCCAATTGATAGCCGATCTGCAACTGACTATGCTCGACCCACCGCACTTCTTCCGCATCACTGGCGCTGCACAGGGCGCCGCCGGTGACGCGGCATACAAAATCAATCAGCACGTAGTGGTAGCGGATCCGTTCGGAAGCCTCGTCCTGGATGATCCGGTCCAGGATCTCGATAATGCCGCCGGGGACGACGATCAGGCCGGTTTCCTCCAGCACTTCGCGCACTACGCCCTGCTGCAACGTTTCCCCCAGCTCGAGGGCGCCGCCGGGGAGGGACCACTCGCCCTTCAGTGGCTCCTGGCCGCGGCGCACCAGCAGTACTTTCGTACCGTCGATCACCACGGCGCCTACGCCAATGATTGGCGCCTCGGGAAACTCTCGACGCACGAAAGCGCTCCTGCTAAGGGCTCGCGCCCCGAAAACTCTTCCTAAGCTGACTGAGGGATATTTGTTACAGCCCGATTAATATTACTCCGAAAACTTGATCGGTTTGCCATATTCTTCGGCAAAAACGGTGCGCGCCATATTGAAACGCTCGCCGTAGAACTTATCCGGGCCTTTCAGATGCCCGATGCCCAACAAGGCCACTACGGAGTAGCTGAGAGGCAGCTTGAGCACCTCGCGCACCTTCTCCTCAGCGAAGCCTTCCATGGGCGCGGTGTCGTAGCCCAGGACCTCGGCCATGAGCAGCATGTGGGTAAACGCCAGCATGACCTGGCGGTTGAGCCACAGGGGCATGTTGGGGTGATTGGAGAGGTAGTTGGGGATGGTGGACTTGGCCTGCTCCGCGTAGTTTTCCGGCATGCCGCCCAGGCGGCCCAGGCGCAGCATTTCGTCCAGATCCCCGCTGCGCCATCCGTCGGCGTCGCCGCAAGCCACGATCATCACCGAAGCCTCTTCCACTTTTGCCTGGTTGAAGCAGGCTCCGCGAAGCTTTGTCTTCTGTTCCGGGTGGCGTACGACAATGAATCGCCAGGGCTGCAGATTGTAGCCACTGGGCGATTGCAAGCCGGCTTGCAGGATTTTCTGTAAGTCTGCCTCAGGGATGGGGCTTTCATCAAAACTGGGGGATGCTCTTCTCTCGGCAATTGCCCGCGAAAGCGGCTTCTCGTTCTCGTAGGACATCAGTGAATCTCGCTCATCGCCAGTTCGTTGCCATATGGACGTTGAGCAGGAGCTTCGGCGAAGACCCACAGGCCATGGAACCCGTCTCGCAGCTCAGGATGGGCTGCGAGCGTAGCCTTCATCAGTTCCAGGTTGCGTGCACGGGCGGCGACCGGGTCGGCTGTATCGGTGGTGGTGTAGCGAAGGACCAGATCCAGGCCGCCCAGGGAACCATCGGTGTGTACGTCGCTTATGGAGTAGGCCTGAGTGCCGGCCTTGACCTCCATGGGTTGTGCACCGGGTAGGCCCTCGGGCCTGGCGCCGGCTGCTTCCTGGTTCAATTTATCCAGATTAGCGCTGGTCATAAAATCCGCGGGGGCGGCCAGGTAGGCAGCAGTGGTGTAGTAGAAGTAGGCATTCCATTTCTGATTTTTCTGGTTAAAGGCGCGCGCTTTGGTCCAGTACCAGACGCTGTCATGTCCGTCGATCAAAAGAGGTTTCACGAACAGGCCTGCGAGCTGCCAGTCGCCGTTTTTCTGCAACAGCAACGCCATCTGCTGGGGCTGCTTGACACCCGTGGCATGCACCAGGGTTAAAGCATATTTGCCTTGGGGAAGCTGAGGGATGGTGATGTCGACGTGCACGGGTGAGTTTGCGACTCCGCAGTAAAAGACGGTGTCCTCGACCGGGGCCTTCAAATCGGAAGCGTCCAGGCTATAGAGCGCGTCTATGGTTACGGTGGCGCCGGCCAGCAGGGGTGCGGCCTGGGTGATGGTGTTTGCGATGGGATCAAACTGAGCTCTTACTTTGGGGATGGTCAGTGCCTGCACGGCGGGTACGTTTCCGCTCTGCACAGCCGAGGCGACGGTTTTGGCGGCCTGTATCAGGGTAGAGCGGTCGCCCTCGGTCATCTGGGCCTGGGTAGTGCAAGACACGGCAAAGATCCGGGCGGGCGCCGACAGCGTAACTACCGTGATCACGAGTTGAAGAAATCGGTGGGACCGAAGCATGGAATCTGGACCATTAGGCCGAAGTTTACAGAGAGGCGGAAACTCGCTCTCTGATGCGACCACTGCTAGTCTAGTACACAGAGGGTGATAGAGGATGACTCGAGCGATCAGGACCGGCGGATGGACAATCCTGCTCCTGTCGACGATGTATGGGTCGACCCTCTGCGCACAGCGAGGGCGCCTGCGCGAAATGAATCCAACTCCGGCTGCGACTCCTGCGCCTGTAGCCCAACCGGCAGCGGCTCCTCAAGCTGCTCCGCCGCAACCGGCCCCCTCCCAACCGGCTGGCGTTGCACCATCGCTGTTGCAGCAACCGGCGAAGGATGCGCAAATCGTCTTCGGCAACGGGAACCTCTCGATTCATGCGGACAATTCCAGCCTGGCTGCGATTCTGCAACAGGTCGCGAGCACCAGCGGCATGAAAATTGAAGGGCTGGGCGGCGACGAGCGTGTCTTTGGCAGCTTTGGACCTGGCGCACCCCGCGATGTGCTCGCCGATCTTTTGGTGGGAACTTCCTATAACCAGATTCTTCTCGGGGATCTGAGCAACGGTGCTCCGCGAGAACTGATTCTTAGCCCCACACGGAGCGGGGCTGCGGTTCCTACACCTGCGCCTCAGGCAAGTGCCAATGCCAATGCCGAGGACAACGAACCGGAAGCCGTGGAGACTCCTCCTCCACCGCCACCTGAGCCGCCTGCCGGATCTACGCAGCAGCCTCCTCAAGGCGTGAGAACGCCGCAGCAATTGTTCGAGCAATTGCAACAGATGCGCGCAGCCCAGGGGCGTGGGCAACAGCAGCAACAGCAGCAACAGCCACCCGTGCAGCAAGATTCACCGCAGCAGTGAATGATTTCGAGAGAAACGCCAGCCCGGACCTGCCAGCCTTTACCTGCAAGGCGTGGTCTTGCTTACCAAAGAGCGGGCTTAAGACGAGGGAGAACGAGGGAGAGAGAAATTTACGACACAAATGCCTGGGTGTTTGGCTTTTGGGTCAAACCTGTACCACTTGGGCCTTGGCTTTCGCGCCGTCCGCAGGAGCCAGCCGCGCATGAAAGCGCAATACATCGAACAAGGTCTTGCAGCACATGTAGCCAAGCATTACACCCAGCGCGAGGGCGGCGATCGCCGCGCAAAATACCATCAACATACTTACGTCGATTCCCATAGTGGCCCTTCAGTGAAAAGTTTTTCGCTCACCCATCGTGCGTCGTTCGCGCACTTTTACTGCTCGTATGACCAGTGTGTCATTGTGACAGACTGCAGCGTTGCGTTGACCCTCGTTTCTATTGCCGAATAAGATACATGTAGCGTTACTCGCGTCCTTCGCTCTGTAGCCCTAAGCCTTCATGCCCATTACTCATATCACCGTGCGGGGAGCGCGTCAGCACAATCTCCGCGATATCAATATTCGAATTCCCCGTAACACGCTTACCGTGGTCACCGGCCTCTCGGGATCAGGCAAGTCTTCGCTGGCGTTCGACACGATTTATGCCGAAGGGCAACGACGCTACGTGGAAACTCTCTCTGCCTACGCTCGCCAGTTTCTCGACCAGATTGAGCGCCCCGATGTCGATTCCATCGAAGGACTCAGTCCTGCCATCTCCATCGAGCAAAAAACCACCAGCCGCAGCCCCAGATCCACTGTCGGCACGATTACCGAAATCTACGACTACCTTCGTCTTCTCTACGCATCGATTGGCGTGCCTCACTGCCCGAAGTGCGGCAACCCGATTTCGCGCCAATCCGCGGAGCAAATCGTGGAGCGGATTCTTTCGCTCGCTCCCGGAGAACGCGTCATCATTTATGCGCCGATCGTGCGCGGCCGCAAAGGCGAGTTCAAGGACCTACTCGACGAACTGGATCAGCAGGGCTTTCGCGCCCGCATCGACGGTGAGATGCGTGATCTCGCCGACTCCATTCAACTCGAACGTCACAAAAAGCACACCATTGAAGCCGTTATCGATCGCGTCGTCCTCAAACCGGGGATAGAGAAGCGCCTGGAAACTTCGGTGGCCAAAGCCTTACAGATGGCCAACGGTCTCGTTCTGACCGCTGTTGTGGGTCAGGAAGAGCAGCTTTATTCGTCCTCTATGGCTTGCCCGGATTGCGGACTCGACATCCCCAAGTTGGAGCCTCGAAGCTTTTCGTTCAATAGCACTTATGGCGCATGCCCCGAGTGCCACGGCCTGGGGAGCATTTATGACTTCGACGCAGCAAAGGTTGTTACCGATTGGTCGAAGCCGCTGACCGAGGGCGCGCTCGGTCCCGGAGGAGGGTCACAGTACCTCAACCGCCTGCTGCAGCTGGCCGCGAAGCGATACAAGATTGACCTGAGCAAGCCGTTCGAGGACCTCACGGAGAAGCAACAGAAGCTGTTGCTGTATGGGCCGGGCAGGGAGGAGGCGCCGCGGACGGGATTCCACGGTGTCCTGGCCTACTTGCGAGACTCGCTGGAGGAGTCCAAGTCAGAGAGCTACCGGGATTGGCTGCTGAATTACATGTCCGCTACGACGTGCCCCGCATGCGACGGTAAACGGCTGCGGCGTGAATCACTTGCGGTCAAGGTGGGGGCGTTGTCGATTGCCGACTTCACGGCCTTGCCCCTGCGCAAGGCGCTGCACGCAGCGCGGTCGATCGAGTTTTCCCAGCGGGAGGCATTGATCGCTGAGCGGCTTCGGCGCGAGGTGGTGGAGCGGCTGGAATTTCTTGATTCGGTGGGGCTCAGCTACCTCTCGCTGGACCGCAATGCGGCGAGTTTGTCCGGCGGCGAAGGACAACGCATTCGCCTGGCTACGCAAATCGGTTCGCGTCTGCGCGGAGTGCTTTATGTACTGGATGAACCGTCCATCGGTTTGCACCAACGTGACAACCAGCGGCTGATCGAAGCGCTGAAATCGCTGCGTGACCTCGGTAATACGGTGCTGGTGGTGGAACACGACGAGGACACCATTCGTCATGCCGATTACGTCGTCGATCTCGGCCCCGGGGCGGGCAAACTGGGCGGACACGTGGTGGCGGCCGGAACCCCGCAGCAAATCATGGAGACGGATATCTCGCTCACCGGACGATATCTCTCCGGCCAGTTGCAGACCATAAGCCGCGATGCGCCGCGCCCGCTCAAGGGCAACTGGATAACGGTCGAGGGTGCGAGCGGCCACAATCTGAAAAACCTGACGGTGCAATTTCCGTTAAATGTAATGACCGTAGTAACGGGTGTCTCCGGTTCAGGTAAGAGCACCCTGGTCAACGACACGCTCTATCGGGCCCTGGCCCGGGAGCTTTACGGCTCGCGCGAATTGCCCGAGGCTCATAAAGCCATCAAGGGCTTTGCAAATATCGATAAAGCGGTCCGTATCGACCAGTCCCCTATCGGCCGCACGCCGCGTTCCAACCCGGCCACCTATACCGGGGTGTTCACTGCCATCCGCGATCTCTTCGCCCGCTTGCCGGAGTCGCGGGAACGCGGTTATAAACCGGGGCGGTTTTCGTTCAATGTCTCGGGGGGACGTTGCGAGGCGTGCCAGGGCGAGGGCCAGCGGCGCATCGAGATGAACTTCCTGCCCGATGTGTACGTGCTGTGCGAGGTGTGTAATGGCCGCCGTTACAATCAGGAAACGCTGGCGGTTAAATTCAACGGCTACTCCATCGCCGACCTGCTCGACCTGGCCATCGAAGACGCTCTGCCGGTGCTGATCGATATTCCCCAGGTGCGGCAGAAGCTGGAGACGCTGGTCGATGTGGGATTGGGCTACATCCATCTGGGGCAAGCCGCAACTACGCTGTCGGGGGGCGAAGCCCAGCGTATGAAGCTGGCCCGGGAGCTTTCGAAACGGCAGACCGGAAAGACACTTTACCTGCTCGATGAGCCCACGACCGGGCTGCACTTTGACGATGTGCGCCGCCTGCTGGAAGTGCTGCACCGCCTGACCGACCTGGGCAACACCGTGATCATCATCGAACACAATCTTGATGTGATCCGGAGCGCGGACTGGATTCTCGACCTGGGTATGGAAGGTGGAGAGGGAGGCGGCAGCCTGATTGCAAAGGGTACTCCCGCGGAAGTAGCTGCTACACTCGGCTCGTACACGGGAGAATTTCTCCGCCGGTATTTTCCTCAGCATGAGCTAAAGCCTTTTGTGGCTTCCGCCTCGGGAGGCAATGGCAATCACGTTCCGCGCAGGCGTGCGGCCAAATAGGAAATCTGCCTTTGTCGAACGATTTGGAGATCCTGTCCACACCCGACGTACCCGATGGGCTGCCGCCGCCCAGTCCACCGCATGGCCGCATTCCAAACTTTGGTCACACGGTTTTGTTCTTCACCGTGGCTGTCATCGTACTGCTGCTCACCAGTTTTTCAGTTTTCGCGCTGGCCGTGAGCTTGCATCCGCTGGGCAGAGAGACGCCAGAGCAATTGCTGCGCGAGCCGCGGCTGTTAATCCCCACTATGGCCGCTGGGTACCTGATCGCGGGAGCCATTGTGTGGGCGCTTTTCACTTACCTGTGGGAACGACCGTTTACCCAGGCCTTGCATTGGAATTTCGCTGTGGTGCGCGGGCGTTGGGGCCGGTTGCTGGCCGGCGGCGTTGCTTTGAGCCTGGTGGTGCAATTGCTCTCGAATTTCCTTCCCATTCCCAAGACACTGCCCATCGACGATTTCTTTCGTACGCCTGGCGATGTCTGGATGGTCGCTCTGTTTGGAACGTTCATGGCTCCGGTGTTTGAAGAATTGGCGTTTCGCGGCTTTCTGCTGCCTTCGCTGGCTTCTACCTGGGATTGGCTCCGGCGCCAACCGGGTGAGGCTGATAACAGTGCCGGGAGTGCAGACAGGGATCCACACTGGAGCCTTGGGGCCCTGGTTGTATCCTGCACCGTTACCAGTATTGGGTTCGCTTTGGTTCATGCGGATCAGCTGGCGCATGCCTGGGCGCCGTTGTCGGTGCTGTTCGCGGTGAGTCTCGTACTCTGCGGAGTACGGCTGTGGACGCAGTCACTCGCGGCCAGCACGTTTATTCATGCGACGTACAACGGAACCATTTTCACCATCCTGTTTTTCGCCACCGGCGGTTTTCGCCATCTGGATAAAATCACCTAATGACTCTTGCTCATCGTGAAGCTCTGCTGAAGATGCTGTCCCGCATCTCGTTCCGCCTGGGTGATTTCAAGCTCTCGTCCGGCGCGTCGAGCGATTACTACATCGATTGCCGCACGACTACCCTCACGGGTGAGGGTGGCCGCCTGACGGGACTGGCGGTACTTGACCTGATTCGCCAGCACGAGCTGCGGCCGCGGGCGATAGGCGGCCTTACGCTGGGCGCGGATCCAGTGGTGTGCAACGTGGCCGCGGCCAGTGCGTGGCATGCGCTCGAGGCTCCAGGGTCGCCGGTTCTGGATGGCTTTCTGGTTCGGAAGGCAGAGAAGGCTCATGGGACGGGCCGCCGGATTGAGGGGTTCCAGCAGCGGGATGCGCCCGTGGTGATTGTGGATGATGTTTGTACCACCGGCGCGTCGACGGTGACCGCGATTGAGGCCGCGCGCGAGGCGGGAATGCGGGTGGTAGGGGTTATCTGCCTGGTGGAACGTGAGGAAGCCAAGGGGCGGCCCGCGGTGGAAGCCGCGGCCCAAGGGGCTCCGTTCTACCGGCTGTTCAGCGCCGATGATGTGCGCGCCGAGCATGTGAGCCATTTGGCGTTGTAGGGGCTTGGGAAAGATCTTCCGGGGTGCGTGAGAAATCAGTCCCGCAGTGACGGCTGGACTTCAGAGTTGTCCAAATTAGCGGAACAAGTGGTGTTCTGACGATGTAACTTGTTGATTGCTTTGAAGAGAGCTTGGCCGAACAGAATCAGGTCGGTTCAGTTGATCGGCCACTGTCCCAATTAGGTCGGCAGCTTCTGGCGGGATTTAGACTCAAAACTACGGCGTTGGTGCTGGACGGGTGCCCCATGTTCGCCTGAGCGTGCATGGGCCGAAAACGGGTTCTTCCAATGCTTTCACTCCAGGTGCAATTACTCTTGCTCTCGCCCGTAGTCTTTTCGCTATATAGCAAAAGCATTCGTAGGGGCTGCGCCCTGTCATCTTCGGCCCATGTACGCTCAGGCGAACATGGGGCACCCGTCCAGGGAAGAGGGCTTCGTTCTTTGCTCCACCTCGGCGACGCCGATGAACTCCACCAAGCTTGCTACCCCAGACTGATTTCCGACCCACAGGCCACAGGCCAGGTTTCCCTAATAAAGCGATGACAGAACGCCCTCCGCACTCGCTAATTGGACAGCTCTGCCCGGAGCATATAAAGACAGTAGTGCCCCACCTCTCGGGTGAGAGATGGGCACTGTTTGTCTAGCGGACTTCCGATACAGCGGGAGCGGCGGTTTGTGCCGCGTTGGAGAGAACCTGCACTTCTACGCGCCGGTTCTGAGCCCGCCCAGCGGCGGTCTTGTTGGTGGCCACTTCCTGATCCTTACCGATGCCGATCAGGTAAAACTTATGCGCTGGAATGTTGAACTTCGCGGCCAGATATTGCACCACTGCTTCCGCCCTGCGTTGGCTCAACTGGTAGTTGTAATCGGCATTCCCTACCGAATCGGTCCCACCGGTTACTTCAAGGATGTAGCTCCTGGTGGAGCTGAGTTGAGTGGCCAGAGTGTCCAGCTGAGCCTTATCGCTCTTGCGCAGGTCGCTCTTGTCAAAGGCGAAGGTCACGGAGACGGTGCCTACCTGCTTGTAGTTGTCCAGGTTGGCGACTACGCTCGCCAATGAATCGGCGCGGTTGACTGCTTCTTTGGCGCTGCCCTGCGCCTGGTTGGCTGCCTGGGTGGCTGCCGTCGCGTTTTGGGTAGCGGTGTTTGCCGACTGCTGCGCCTGTTGAATTCCCTGTTGGGCGCGGTCATTGGTGCTCTGGATCGCCCGGTTGTTGGCTGCGGTCGCGTCATCAAGCTCGTTGGTCTTGGTCACCAGCGGAGCGGTCTGCGAGCGCACGTAGTTTTTTGTGGAGCAGCCGGCTGTGAACAGCAGTGATACAGCCCCCAAAAGGATAGCTGAGTGTTGCGATGTCCTGCTCAATCGATTCATATACAAACTGTGCCCCCGTCCTTGCTGCTTTTTGCCCATCTGTACGTATGTAGCACGAAGATTGCCAAAATGTCTCATTCCCGTTACTAGTTTCGCTGCAACTACTTAGACTGCAAAGTATGCAACTTGATGCGATGCAAAAGTGCCGGAAAAGGAAACTTTTACCTGCCGGCAGGCAAACTTCCGCGTCATCCCCGTACCGGCTAAACTTTAGTTTTAGGGACTTTTCATGGATTTGCACGAGAAGATACGCACTTTGCCTGCCCGGCCGGGGGTGTATCTATACCGCAATGCTGCCGGCGAGGTGATTTACGTCGGCAAAGCGAAAAATCTGCGCTCCCGGGTACGCTCCTACATTCTCGACGGAGCCCAAGCGAATGCCAAGACCGGTTCGCTCATGCGCGAAGCCGTGGATGTGGACTACATCCTGGTGGAGAACGAACATGAGGCGCTGGCGCTCGAAAACAACCTCATCAAGCAGCGCAAGCCACGGTTCAACATCCTGCTGCGCGACGACAAGACCTACCCGTACGTCAAGCTAACCTTGGCCGATCGCTATCCCAAGGTGTTTGTGACCCGGCGGCTGCGCAAGGACGGTAGCGCCTACTACGGACCGTTCTTCCCCGGGAATCTTGCGCATCGGGTGGTCGACCTGATCCATCGCAGCTTTCTACTGCCCAGTTGCAAGGTCGATCTGTCGCGCTACCATCCCCGGCCGTGCCTGCAGTACTACATCAAACGCTGCCTGGGGCCTTGCGTCGAAAACCTCACCACACCCGAGGCGTACAAGGAAGCAGTCCGCGACACGCAGATGTTTCTGGAAGGACGGCAGACGGAGCTGAGCGACTCACTCGAACAGCGCATGGAAGCTGCCGCGGCCTCGGAACAGTTCGAACTCGCTGCCAAGTACCGCGATCTGCTCATCACCATGAGCCAGGTACAGGAAAGGCAGCGCATGGCGACGACCGAGAACGACGATGCGGACGTCTACGGTTACCATCACGAGAACGGCATGCTGGCGGTCAATCTGTTCCATATGCGGGGCGGCAAGTTCGTTGACCGGCGGGAATTTTTCTGGGAGGAATTGCCTGAACTCCCACCCGAAGTGGAGTCGACTGAAGGCGACGCCGAGATAAAATCCGATGCGGCTTCGCAATCCTTCGGAGAGGCGTTTGATGCCTCCTTCTTCTTTTCCGCACTGTTGAAGCAGCTTTATATTGACCAGCAGTATGTGCCGCGCACGGTTTACATACCTGTCGATTTCGCCGATCGCGATTCCCTGGAGGAGCTGCTGAGTGAACGTGCCCAACACAAGGTGGAGTTGAGTGTGCCGCGGCGGGGAGAGAAGCGTTCGCTGGTGGACCTCGCCGGGCAGAATGCGAAGCAGAGTTTTGATCAGCGCTTCCGGGTGTTACAGCCTTCCCGCAAGATGATCGAGGAATCGCTGCAGGACTTGCTCACGCTGCCCGATCTTCCCAAGCGTATCGAGTGCTTTGACATCTCCCACATCCAGGGCGCGGAAACAGTAGCTTCCATGGTGGTTTGGGAAGACGGCGCCATGAAGAAATCCGACTACCGTAAATTTCAGATCAAGACGGTGGAAGGTGTGGACGATTTTGCCTCCATGCGAGAGGTTGTGGGACGCCGCTATACCCGGGTACAGGAGGAGCAAAAAGCGATGCCCAGCCTGATCCTGATCGACGGCGGATTGGGACAGTTGCATGCGGCAGCGGAAGCCCTGGAGTTGCTGGGCCTCACAACGCAGCCGCTGGCATCGATCGCCAAGCGGGAGGAAATTATCTACGTATACGGGCAGGAGGATGAGCCGATCGTACTTGACCGGCGGTCCCCGGTATTGCACCTGGTGCAAAGGATTCGCGATGAGTCCCACCGCTTCGCTGTGTCTTACCATCGCAAGCGCAGAGAGATCCGGGACCGCGAGTCGAACCTGTTGACGATCCCCGGAGTAGGACCACAGACACGGAATCGCCTGGTGGCGCACTTCGGCAGTCTGCGTGGAGTGCAGGCTGCCAGCTTGCAGGCATTGGCCTCGGTCGTGGCCCCTCACCTGGCTGCGGCTATCTATGAGTATTTCCATCCGGCAGACACGGTCGCGACTCCGCCGGTTTAGAAGCAGGCATTACAATTTGTCAGCCCTGTGCACGAACAGACCCACGCCATACCGAGCTCGACCTCGGCGCCGGACCTTCCCCGTGTGCTTGGTGTCTGGCATGCCACTGCGATCGTCGTGGGGACGATCATCGGTAGTGGCATTTTTCTTGTACCCCAGGAAATGATGAGCGCCGTCGGATCCGGGCGGATGGTTTACCTGGCCTGGGTTGTCGGCGGTCTGCTCACGCTCTCCGGCGCTATGACGTACGCGGAGTTGGGCGCGATGATGCCGCGAGCCGGCGGCGAGTATGTCTTTCTGCGTAACGTCTATGGCGACCTGCCCGCATTCCTCTACATGTGGACCTGGTTCGCGGTCGCCAAGCCGGCGTCCATTGCCAGCGTCACCACCGGCCTGGCGCGGGTGATGGGAGTTTTCCCCGCATTTGCCTGGCTCGACGGAGTAGTCTTACGAACGCCGGTGATGATCACGTGGTCGCAGATTTTCGCCATCTTCGCTTGCTGGCTGATCACCGGGCTCAACTACCTGGGGATCAAGAAGGCAGGCGACTTTCAGCTGTTCTTCACCTGGCTCAAAGTCATTCTGGTGGTGGTGATCACCGGATTCTGTTTCGCGAGTCCCCACGGGAGCCTGGGCAACTTCTTTACCACTTTTCCTGGCGCTCAAGGCGGATTCGCCGGGTTCATGGTGGCTCTCATCGCGTCGCTCTGGGCGTATGACGGCTGGAATGATCTCACCATGGTGGCCGGTGAGGTGAAGCGCCCGGAGCGGAGTCTTCCGATTGCCTTGATTGCTGGAGTGGGGGTCGTCGGGGTGCTCTACATGGGCACCAATGCGGCGGTGCAGTACATCCTGCCCGCAGCGCGCATCGCCGGTTCGCCACGGCCGGCGGCGGTTGCTATGTCGGTCGTGTCTGGGCATTGGGGCGCATCGCTGGTCTCCGTAGCGATGGCGCTCAGCATTCTTGTCGGGCTGAACGGGACCACCATGTCCGGCGCCCGGGTTCCGTTTGCGGCGGCGCGCGACCGGCTTTTTCCGGCGTGGATGGCGCATATCCATCCGCGTTTTCAGAGCCCTTCCACGTCGCTGGTAGCGCAGGGGTTGTTGAGCACGGTTTTGCTGCTGCTGGTGGGACGGTTTCAGCAGTTGTTTGAGTTGGCGATCTTCGCCGAGTGGCTGTTCTATCTGCTTACGACTACGACGATTTTTGTTTATCGACGGCGAATTCCGGCGGCGGAGCGGCCGTTCAGCAGTTGGGGTTATCCCGTGCTGCCTGTGCTTTTCATCCTGGCTGCAGGGGTTTTGCTTTATTACTCGTTTGTCAGCAACCTGCGCAGTTCGTTGTTGGGAACGCTGATCATCCTGGGTGGTTTGCCGTTATACCTGGTCTTTCGTAAGAGAAAGATCAGCGCTGGTTGAGCCGGAAGGTCCTTGCCCACTCAAGCCAAAAGAGGGCTTGAATGGGCACCCCGACTCTCGTTGCCGGTACACGATTTCGCTAAGACCTTCGCCGCACGATCTCTTCGTAGAGCTGGATGTATTCCCTGGCTGGATTGGTCCAGGAGTAATCGCGCGCCATGCCGTTGCGCATCAGCTTCTGCCATTGTGTCTTATCGGGGAACGACGCGAACGCGCGACCCAGCGCGCCCAGAAACTCCTCCGGGCGGTAGTCGTAAAAGCGAAAACCTGTTCCTGTCTCGGTTTCGGGTGACCATTCCTGCACCGTGTCATCGAGGCCGCCGGTGGCGCGCACCACGGGGACGGTGCCGTACTTCATGCCGTAGATCTGGTTTAAGCCACAGGGCTCAGAGCGCGAGGGCATCAAGATCATGTCTGAACCCGCCTCGACTTTGTGGGCCAGGGTTTCGTCATAGGTAATCGACACTGCGACTTTTTGTGGAAGGCGCTCCTGCCAGCTGCGCAGCAGGTTTTCGTAATACGGCTCACCCGTGCCTAAAATCACCAGGAACATGTTTTCCCGCACCAGCTGTTCGAAGATCTCGGCCAGCAGGTCAAGCCCCTTCTGCGTTGCCAGGCGCGAAACCATGCCCAGCACGGGCGTATCTTCACCCACGTTGGAAACGCCAAACGCATGCAGCAGATCTTTGCGGCAGGCTAATTTTCCTTCCAGCCGTTCCGGGGTGTAGTGGGCGGCAATTTTGCTGTCCTTCGCCGGATCCCATACCTGGTAGTCGACTCCATTCAAGATGCCGCGAAGGTCCTGCGCCCGGGCACGCAACACGCCATCCAAACCGTTGCCGTACTCCGGGGTCTGAATCTCCTGCGCATACTTGCGGCTCACGGTGTTGATGGCATCGGAATACACAATGCCGCCCTTGAGAAAATCGAATGTGCCGTAATACTCTGCCCGCTCGGGCGTGTAGACATCCCAAGGTAGAAGCAGCTTTTCCACGGTTTCCCGCGGGAACCAGCCCTGGCGGTCGGAATTGTGGATGGTCAACAAGCAGGCGACGTTCTTGAGGACAGGATCGAAGTAGTAGACAGTCCGTAGAAGCACCGCCAGGACACCAGCCGGCCAGCCGTGCACATGAAAGACGTCGGGGACCCCCAGCAGCTTGGAACTGTCCAGCACTGCGCGGCAGAAGAGGCCGAAGCGCTCCGCGTTATCGGCGTAGTCGCCGGACGGGGTCTCATACAGATATTCGCGATCGAAAAGCTCAGGGCAGTCAATGAAGTAGAACTGCACACCATCCGGAGTGCCTCCGTTCACCACGGTCACAAAGCGGTTGTAATAGGAGAACGGAATGGTGAGACTGCGGATGGCAATCTTGCGATCCTTCAGATGCTTTTGCACTTGCCGGTAGAGCGGCATGTAGACCGTTACCTGGTGGCCCTGGCGCACGAGTTCCTTCGGTAAAGCGCCGACTACTTCTGCAACTCCGCCCGTCTTGGCGTATGGAACGCACTCCGACGCGGCAAAAACGATATGCATCGCCAACCCCTTTTTCTTAGACGGCGTCCCGCTTCCGTATGATGCAGAGGAGGAACGGCCGCAAATGCGTAGTCTATCCCATGCCGCGTAAGCCCAAGCTGGGTCAGAATTTTCTCGTGAGCCCGACGGCGCCGCGCGCGATCGTCGACGCGTTGGGGGATCTGAGTCAGGCTACCGTGCTTGAGATTGGGCCGGGCAAGGGTGTTCTGACCCATCTGCTCATGCCGCGGGCCAAACAGCGTGATCGCCGTCGAACTCGATCGTGCCCTGGCGGCGTCGTTGCAGGGAGGTTCCGTGGAGGTGCTCTGCGAGGACATTCTCCAGTTTGATCTGACTCAGCTGGCCACCCAACGTGGAGTTCGCCTGCAGGTGATCGGAAACCTGCCCTATTACATCTCCTCGCCGATCATGATGCACCTGTTCACGCATAGTGGCGTGATCGACCGCGCCGTGCTCATGGCCCAGCGCGAGGTTGCGGAACGCATCGTAGCGCCTCCTGGCTCTCGCGACTACGGTTTGCTTTCGGCGACGACGCAGATGTACGCCGAGGTCGAACAGCTTTTCACATTGCCGCCCGAGGCGTTTTCACCGCCCCCCGAGGTGTATTCCACGGTCATTCGACTCACCATGCGTTCCCGATTCGAGGAGCTGGGCGTGGAGGAGGCAGGTTTCCTTCGCTTTTTGCGTCAGATCTTCGCGTTGAAACGCAAGACGCTGGTCAACAATTTGCGTGCTTCCGGATATGACGTTGCGGCGGTGGAAGCGGCCTTTCGGCGTTGCGGTGTGGACGCACGAGTTCGGGCAGAGGCCGTTTCTTTGGAGGAAATGGCTTGTCTCTTTAGCGCTTTGACGAGCTAGCCTGCGTTTCTCACGGCTCCCCCGGGGTAAGCGATGGTTGCCGGTAGCGAGATCTCTACTTCTAACGGATGACGGGTCCCGAGAAAACTTCACTCCCCTCTAGTTTCCTGACGCCCTGGCTTTCAGCGCCGGGGACCGATAGATTGCTGGTGCTGGGCTTGCGGCGGAGCCGAGTAGTGTTGCTGTTGCGGCGGCGCTGAGTAATGAGGCGGTGGCGGCGCTGAATAGTGCGTGGTAGGCGTCGGACGTGCCTCATACGTTATTGCGCTGGTTGTACGACTGCGCTGGAGGATACGCCACATTCGGCCGGGGATTCATCCCTCCTTGCGGCGGTCGTTGGATGGCTCCCTGGGGCGGGCTCAACGGCGGGCCCACAGGTGGCCTCGGATTCTGGGTCCCGACGGGTCGCGAAGGATTGTAGCTCGGCCCCGACATGTACGTGCTACCCGGACCCGGACGCTGGCCGGATCCAGGGAAGGTGCCGCTCAAGACTGCGCGCGATCCCGGCGCCGTGCCCCGGGCTCCGGTAAATGCCTGTGGGCGAACGTCCGTTCGGCCGACCGGCGTAATCGTGCGGCCGTTAAAATTGAGCGCTTGCTGATGATCGGGTCTCGGCGCGGTTCCGTGGTTGAACGCCCACGGGCCTTTGGCAGCGGGACCACGATCTACGACTACGAGCCGTCCTGGCTGGGGCCGCGCACCGTCGGAGGGCGAAGGGGCATGGACCATCCTGGGGGATGGACGCGCACTACAGTCACCGGGACCCAGGTCCGCCCGGGGTTAGGACCCGGAGACCATCCCCAACCGAAAGAGTAGTAGTTCCAGGAGCCGCTGTGATATGGGAGCCAGCCCCAGGGATAGCTGGAGATCCAGGTGTAGCCGAAGGTTGGATAATAGGCCCAGTAACCGGCGCCATAGGGATCCCAATCCGATCCAACACCGGCAGGGACCCACACATTGCCTTGGCCTTCAACGGGATACCAATTTCCGTCAGCATCCAGATCATTCCAGTTTTCGCTCTGCGGATTCGCTGCGTCATCGCGTACCGGCGTCTGCTGAGAAGCCTCCTGGGCGATCGCCTGATCTCGATCCTGGTTCCAGTTATCCCAGGAATCACCATTGATTCCCTGGGCCACGGTGTAAGGAGCGCCGCTATTGTCAGCCGGCACGAATGCTCTGGTTTTCCGAGACGTTGACGCCTGGAATTCCCTGCCCCTGCACGTTGATCGCACCGCTCATTACCGCCACATCCCACCCGGCATCGAGGCCGACACGCACGATGGAATTGGTTGCCGGCTGCATATTCAGGTTGGCGAACTGCACGCTAAAGCCCGGATGCCCCTGACCCACGTTGAACTCGTAATAGCCCAAGCCGCCCAGTTGCTCGAGCTGCACCTGATCCTGCGCCAGGTGATCGAATTGGAGGGCGCTGTTGGGGGTTAAGCGGGCGACGCTTCCGTCGCCAAACTCAACTTCTGCCTGACCGTCCCCACCGGTCTGCAAACGAGATCCATCCACCACCGGCATATTCATCACGGCTTGCTGAAAGTCGGTTCCCTGGCCGGCAAGCAGTTGCACGGAGCCTTGTACAAAGCTCACCCGGGCAACATTCAAAGCGGCGGAGTCCTGTGCGGAGGCATGACGGGCTGCCGAATGCCATCCCCAGCAGGCAAACCACAGACGTTACCGCGATGTTCGTTATTCTCAGGTGCTTCCTCATGGAGCACCTCCATTTCCTGGCGGAACCTTGCCCTAATGAGTTAAACAAGCATTTCGGGCAATAAGTTTCGCTAGCCATTAGACGCGCATTGATTCCTAATCGGTTTTGGCCCCTTGCAGCAGAGCCTGCGCGCGCCGCTGCACGCGCTGCAACACAGCCTCATCCCCGGCCAGCGTCTGCAGGATCGGGGCGATATTTTCCAGTTCAATCGCCCGCCCATCGTGCACCATCTGGTCCAAAACCTGTATTTCCGAATCCAGGCTCAGACGCCCGTGCTCGTACTCACGCTGCAGCTTGCCCCCCTCATCCAGAGTTGCGGCAATGGCTTCAAACTGATCCGTCAAGCTTATCAATCTGGGCGTTTTTGCTCCAGTTGTACATACAACTTCCTCTTGCCTTCCGGACCCTCGTACTGCCAGCGTCTTGGTTCCCTGGAAAGCAATATTCTTTCCCCCGTCGTCGCAGGTAGATGGCGAAGAGCTTGTTCTTTCGCGCGGCGGTAAACATGGCTTCGCGCAGCGCTTTGGAAATGTGGATGGGCGCGATCCTGGGGTTCTGACGGCATGGTTTGACCATCCTGCCGGGGCGCCTGCTTCAGACCTGAAATGTCCGCTGCCGTCTTCTCCAACGGTCACCACATACTTTGGCGGTTGCAGCTTGGGGTTCTCGTAGGTAAAGCGGATCTGTGCCTGGGTTGCGCTCTGCTCAGCCACGAGCGGCCCGCCCGGCAGGCCGAGATAAAGGGCAAGAGCGCCCAAGCCATGCTTCGCAGCGGAATCAACTGCACCTCAAGCGCGGGATTCCGCCTGCAACAACAGCGTCTGTGCGGTGTTGGCGTGGCATATCGCGATAGCCAGAGCATCGGCGGCATCAGCAGGTTCGGGCGCGCGGTCGAGGCGCAGCAGGCGGGCGACCATGAACTGCACTTGCTCCTTTTGCGCCAGCCCATAACCGACGACGGCGGACTTGATGGTGAGTGGGGCATATTCAGCCACCGGCAGACCCTGCATCGCGGCCGCCAGCAAGGCCACTCCCCGCACATGTCCCAATTTCAGCGCGGATTTTGCATTCACGGAGTAAAAGACCTCTTCCACTGCCACCACGTCGGGGCGGTGCAATTCCAACAGGCTGGAGAGTTCGGCGTAGATGTAGGCAAGCCGCATGGGCAGTGCCTGCTCCTTAAGCAGCTTGAGACCGCCGGCGGCCACCGCCACCAGGCGTGTTTCGTGCTTGCCGGACTCCACGTCGACGACGCCGTACCCGGTACAGTTGCTGCCGCAATCGATGCCGAAGACGCGCATGAAACCGAGTCTATCCCACAGGGGCAGCGCTTGTAATAGTCATGTGGATGCTACTTCGAAAGGCCCTCAAGCGGAGAGCTGGCGGTGGCGTAGAGCTTCCTGGGCATGCGGCCGGAGAGGAAGGATTGGCGGCCGGCGAGCACCGCATGCTGCATCGCCTCGGCCATCAGCACCGGCTTGGCCGCATGGGCGATGGCGGAGTTGATCAACACTGCGTCCGCGCCCATGTCCATCGCCAGGCATACGTCGGAAGCCATGCCCGACACCGGCGTCGACAATCAGCGGAACCTCGGTAATCATCTCGCGCAGGATGCGCAGCGTCGCCAGGTTCTGCAAACCCATGCCGCTGCCAATGGGCGCGCCCAGGGGCATGACTGCGGCGGCTCCGGCATCGATCAGCCGGCGGGCGAAGACGATGTCGTCGGAGGTGTAGGGGAGAACGGTAAAGCCTTCTTTGACCAGGACGCGGGTTGCTTCGAGGGTGGCCTGGACGTCCGGGTAAAGGGTTGCCTGATCTCCGATGACTTCGATTTTTACCCAGTCCGAGATGCCCCACTTCGCGACCCAGCCGGGCGGCGCGAATGGCTTCATCCGCGGTGTAGCATCCGGCCGTATTCGGCAGCAGGAAATAGCGCTGGGGATCGATGTAGTCGAGCAGACGACTCGCGGCTGCGATCGAGGTTGATGCGCCGCACTGCGACCGTTACCATCTCCGCGCCTGAGGCTTCAATGGCTGCCTGCGTCTCTGCGCCGTCTTTGTATTTGCCCGTGCCCACGATCAGCCGGGACTGAAACGCCTTACCCGCAATCACCAGTGGTTCCATGAGATTAATTGTAAGCCTGCTCGACCCTCCGTCCCCTCGCGATCCACGGGTACCCCGGACAGGGTTGAACCAAATGCCTCGTGAAAGGCCCGCGCCTTGAAGGCCGCGGGCCTTGATCACCGGTGAAGCTGTTGAGTTTGGCTGAGGCGTCCGCTCTTCTTACGAAGTGGGCCTCGGCGGACGAATTGCTTTACCGCCAGGTCTAGAGCGAACGCTCTAAGCCTCAGTCACCTCACGTATAGATCTACAACTACCATCAGATATCTTCATTCGCTGGATCATCCTCCTTTCCCGTGTAGCCATAAATTAAAACCACATCCGGGTTGGGGTCAAGCCGGAATCTTTAGTGTGATCGCAAATCCTTCACCAGGAATGCCAATAGCCATTTCGCTCGGTCAGTTCGAGTTCCACACCAAAGAGCTCCTCCAGCCTGTCCGCCTGCAGCAACTCCTTTTGCGGTCCGTCGGCAAAGATACGGCCGCCCGCATCATGACCACGCGATCGATCTCTGGCAGAATATCCGCGAGATGGTGGGTCACCATCACCATGCCGGTTCCCGGCGATCTCCTGGCCGACCGCCACGGTACGCAAGATCTCTCGCAGTTCGCGCTGCGCCGCCAGGTCAAGCGCATTGCTGGGCTCGTCCAGCAGCAACATCTCCGGCCGATGCACCAGCGCCCGGGCGATCATCACCCGGCGTTTCTCTCCGGCTGACATCTCGCCTACCCAGCGGTCGCGCAGGTAGGCCGCCCCCAGCAGGGCCAGCGCATCGAGGGCGCTGGCGCGCATGGGCTCGGTGACTTCGAAGATTTGGCCACAGCGTCGAGCTGGAGAAGAAACCACTGACCACCGCATCGAGCCCCCGGGTCACCGAGGTGCGTTCGCCGGGCAGCTCGGTGGCCACCACCCCGAGATGCTTACGCAGCTCCTGCACGTCCCAGCGGTCGCGGCCATACACCTTGCATTTCCATGCCGCTGCGAACGATGGGATAGCATTCGCAGGTCATGGCCTTGATCAGGGTGGACTTTCCGCACCCGTTCGGGCCCAGGATCGCAATGTGCTCTCCGCTGGCGATGGTGAGGTTCACATCCTGCAGCACCACCTTTTCGCCGCGCGCAATATCCACGTTGCGCATGCTGGAGAAACTCTGCCGGCACCTGAAATTCCCTACTCTGTTGCGTCGTCGTCATCATGACTGGCTTCTTGATAGAGTAAAGGCCACATGGCTGATGCGTCTGCTCGCTCCCCTGATTCAGTGATGATCAGGTGCCTCGCGGCTTCTCCTTTGCCGCCGTGCGCGCCGGTTTAAAAGCCAGCGGTAATCCCGATCTTGCCTGCGCGGTGGCCAGCCAGCCGGCGGCCGCCGCCGCCATGTTTACCAGCAACAAAGTAATCGCCGCGCCGCTGATCGTGGGGCAGCGCCATTTGGAACGCAGCCAACATCGTCTGCGCGTCGTGCTCGTCAATGCCGGGCAATGCCAACTGCGCCACCGGCGAGGCGGGCGTTGCTGCGGCGCAGCAGTGCTGCGCACAGCGCGGGGGAAATTTTTGGCTGCGACCCGCATTTCGTCTTGCCCTCGTCGACGGGCATCATCGGCGTGCCCTTGCCGGTGGAAAAGATGACCGCTGCGCTGCCCGCATTGCATGGCTGGTCTGGGCTCTTCCGCGGCCCACCTGGAACAGATGGCAGGCGCCATCATGACCACCGACACGCGGCCGAAGATTGCCGCGGCAGAGCTTTGACGGTAGAGGACGTAACCGTTCGTGTTGCAGGTGTCGCGAAGGGTGCGGGCATGATCGCATCCGCAACTGCGATCTGCGCCCGCGCCTGCATGCCACCATGCTGGTTTATCTCTTCACCGATGCCGAGCTCGAACCCGCTGTCGCTGCAGACCTGCTCCACCACGCTGTCGAAAGCAGCTTCAATCGCATCTCCATCGATGGCGATACCTCAACCAACGACACCGTTGTACTGCTGGCCAGCGGTGCGAGCTGGAGTCACCATCCGCGGCCACAACCATGACGCGGCGCGCGCCACAACAGACCAGCGCACCACAGCCTTCTCCGCTGCTCTCGAGAGCGTCTGCTTATCGCTGGCTAAGCAAATCGTGGAGGACGGGGAAGGAATTCAACACGTGGTTGAGCTCGCCATCGGCGGGGCGCTCACCGATGCGGATGCTCTGCGCATCGCCCGTTCCATTGCCCACTCGCCGCTGGTAAAGACCGCATGGGCAGGTTGCGATCCTAACTGGGGGCGCATCCTGGCGGCAATCGGCTATGCCGGCGTTGCCATCGATCCCGCGCGAATCAACATTTCATTTGGAGAACTCGAAATCTGCGTGGGAGGTTCTCTCTCACCTCGCTTCGATGAGGCGGCCACGCACGACTATTTGAAACAACGCAATCTGACTGTTCATATCGATCTCGGTCTCGGGTAAGGGCGTGTGCCGCTTCTGGACGACGGATCTTACCACGGAATACGTGCGCATCAACTCCGATTACTCCACATGAAATACGCTTCGGTAACCCCAGCATCGAAAGCAGTGCATACTGCTAAAACTCCCATCGATTCAGGAATTGCGCGGGATCCGAAGACGGGAAATGCACAGGCTTTTTCACACTACTGTGAAAAACTCCTGGCCAGTTTTCCTCAATTGATCGACGACAGGAGAACACCCCAAAGCATGGCTGGTAGCGCAACAGGCGGATCGCTCATCGAAGACGAAAAGCTTAAGCAGCTTTACGCCACCATGCTGCAATGCCGGCTGCTCACGGAACATGCCGGCAGTCTACGGAACCAGCCCCGGGCGAAAGCCCTCTATCATGCTTCGCTGGGCCAGGAGGCGATCGCTGACCGGGTGCGCCATCGATCTGCGGCCCGAGGACACCATTGCCCTGGCAGCTCACGACTCGATTGCCTGCCTGGTCAAGGGAGTTGGGCTGAGCGACCGATCGTTGCCCAGCTTTACACAGCGCAACAGCAGCCCTGCGGCTTAGATTCGGGCGAGCAGCTCCAGGCGGCCATCCGTGCGGCGCTGGCCAACAAACAGAAGAACAACACCAAGGTCGTCGTCGCGTTTCACCAGTGCGGCGGCAACCGCTCAGAGCGGCTGGCATGAAGCGCTCAAATTCGCCGCCAGGCGTAGCCTGCCCATCATCTTTGTCGTGGAGAACAATCCCTGGAGACGGTGGCCGGCTACCAGGCAACGCAACGGAAGGGAGCACTCCGCTCTGAAGACGACAGATAAACGGCTTGACCGCATCACGGTCGACGGCAACGATGTCGTGGCCGTTTACCGGGTGGCCTATGAAAGTCTGGAACGGGTACGCCAAGGCGGCGGTCCGGTGCTGATCGAGGGTAAGACCTATCGCCCGGATGGTCAAGCCTTGTCGCCCATCGAGCGCGATCCTCTCACCCACATGGAGCAATACCTCAGGGCCAAGAAACTCTTCACTGCGCGCTGGAAGAATCAGCTCGTGCACCGCTTCACGCGCGAACTCGACGCCGCGATCCGGGAAGTTGACCGCTCGAGCCTACCCGTTATCTTCGCGCTTCACAGCCGCTTGCAAACGATTGACCGTCAGTCGGGGTTTCGTTAGCTTCAAAACAGGTGAACGATTCGTCTGGCTCTACCTGGTCAGATCGCGGCATCAACCGCTTCTGTATTTGAGGTGTAAGTGGAATTCCCCGCTGTTCTGTGTGTGCTGGTCTTATGGACCACTGGGATCTCAGCCGCCTCCACCCATCTCTGCTCCAGATCAGACACCGGCGACGCAAGCGCCGGCCGCGGCCCCTGCGCGCCGATCAGCTTCCCGCTCCGCGAGACACAATTCACTTTGCGCCCTACGAGCCGCTCAAATCGATCGAGGGCATGAGCTCTACGTATATCCCGCTGGACAGTTGGATCTACCCCGCCGTGATGCGTCTGTATGGGATGGGTTTTGTCGACACCGTGTTTCTGGGCATGCGCCCATGGACGCGTCTGAGCGTGGCCCACATGCTGGACGCCGAGCGCGGACCGAATCACCGGCAGCACCAACGATGAAGCGATCGATATCTACACCGCGATCGAAAGGGATCTGCAGCCCGATATGCGGATTCCTCTCGACCAGAAGTTTGGCCGTGTCGGTCTGGACTCGGTGTACGAGCGTATCATGGGTATTGCGGGCACGCCCCTTGCGCGACAGCTTCCATCTCGGGCAGACCGACATCAATGATTTTGGCCGTCCCTATGCCAGCGGCTTCAACAACTACAGCGGGTTGAGCGCGCGCGCCCACTACGGCATGTTCTCCGTCTACTTTCGCGGAGAATTCCAACACGCTCCATCGTGGGAGGGATATCCGCTCAGCCTCGCGGAGACCCTGGCGACCATCGACGATTTCGCTACCTTCAGCTCCGTTCCCTTGCCCGGCAACACAACCATCCCGCTGGGCCCGGTTCCGGCAGTCAACAACCTTACGGTCCTTGAAGGTTACGTTTCGGCCCACGTGGTCGGTCACGAAATCTCCTTTGGAAAAATGGACAACTGGTATGGGCCGGGCGTGGGCGGCGGCATGGCCTGGAGCAACAACGCGGAAAATATCTGGAGCTTTCGCATCAATCGGGTCGAGCCGCTCTACATTCCCTACATCTCCCGCATCGCGGGGCTTATTCGCTACGACTTTTTCGTGGGACCGCTCAAAGGCCATAACGTCCCGGTCAGCCCCTGGATCCATGCGGAAAAAATTACTCTCAAGCCAACGCCGAATGTTGAGTTTGGCGCTTCAGCGCACGGTGATCTGGGGGGGCAAGGGACACGCGCCGATCACGTTCGGTACCTTCTGGCACAGCTTCTACAGCATCAGCGATACCAACGGATCGGAGAAGTTCAGCCGCAACGATCCCGGAGCTCGCTTCAGCGCGTTCGATTTCTCCTGGCGTCTGCCCTATCTCCGCAAGTGGCTGACCTTCTACACCGACTCTGAAGTCCACGATGACGTCTTCCCCATCTCCGCGCCGCGCCACGCCGCCATCCGTCCCGGCTTTACCTCTCTCATTTTCCTGGCGTGCCCAAGCTCGACCTGCGCGCCGAAGCTGTCTCCACCGATCCCGACACCGGGCTGAGCACCGGTGGCCAGGACATGTACATCGAGGTCGTGCAGCGGAATGGATACACCAACAATGGTTTGCTGATAGGCGACTGGATTGGGCGCGAGAACAAAGGCGGCCAGGCTTGGCTCACTTACCATCTCTCGCCCCGCGAATGGCTGCAGGTTTCCTACCGCAGCGATAAGGCGGCTAAAGATTTCATTCCCGGCGGCACCACCCAGACCGACTTCAGCTTCGAGGTGGTCAAGCGGCTGACGCCCGACGTGGAATTGAAAGCCAATGTGCAATACGAGCGCTGGCTTATTCCGCTCTACAAGCCGGGCCAGCAATCCGACACCAGCACTACCTTCCAGCTCACCTGGTATCCGCGCATCGACCGGCGATTCTAGAAGCGTGTGGAACCGCAACGATCTCGCCCCTCTGGCTATCCCGATTTTCTTTGGATCGGCCGCGCTGGCGAACTCACGCGGCTTTCCTCACTGAAAGCCGCACTCGCCCAATCTGCAGAAACAGTGCTTTCATCGCCTGGAGCTACAATGGACGATCGGGAGCACGATCATCCCCAGGCCCACCTATAGCATCATCCGTTCCGCGGAATCGCCCCGATCGCCTTATGAGGAGATCTGTTACAGAAGACCGCATGTTATTACTGCGATGCTCTTCCTCACCGGCGGCTAATGCGTGGACCGAACGCTGGGCCGTCGCTCCCGAAGTGACGAACTTCCATCACACCATGTGGACCTCAGACAATGGCCTCGGAGCAGTCTTCGATATCCAGCAGGCCGCGGATGGATACCTTTGGGTCACCACCTCTACCGGTGTTTTCCGCTTTGACGGAGTGCGCTTCCAATCGGTGGAAGAAGCGACCAATGGCGCCGTGCCCAACAGCGAAATCCACGCCGTCTTTCTCTCCTCCTCTGGAGGTGTCTGGCTAAAGACTCGCGCCGCGGGCCTGCTTTTCTGGAAAAATGGACGCCTGACCACTTACACCGACCGACGCTGCACACCGGTTCTGCAAATGGAGGGCATCGCCGAGGACCGCGATGGCTCTCTGTGGCTTCAGGCGTCGGGTGGCTTATTCCATATGCGTGGCTCGGTGTGCGAGCAGATCGGTCCGGAACATGGATATCCGGGAGGTTTCCCCGCGGCGATCCTGGTGGATCGTGAAGGAAATGTCTGGGTAAGAACTCTGGATGGCGCAATTCTCTTCCTCGCGCCAGGTCAATCCAAATTTACTCGGCTTGCCTACGACGCCGGCGCCGCCTCTGCCGCTTTTGTTTTGGCGACGGCGACGCACAATACGTTTCTCCACGAGGCTCCGGATGGCTCCATCTGGCTATCCGACGACCATGGTCTCCGCCGGGTGACCAACAAAGGAGCCGCGCATACCGTGCCCGCGCCCCCCGCTCGAGAGAAAAAAGAAAATATTGAGTTTGGCGATTTTCGCTTTGCCGCTGACGGTTCTATATGGGCGGTCAGCGATAAAGGCTTGCGGCGGTTCGATCACGTCGATCAGTGGACCTCGACAGAAGCGACGGAACGTTCTCCCGGGGAAAGCTTCACCACCCGCCAGGGACTTAGCTCCGATGCGGTATGGCAGGTGTTCATTGATCGCGAAGGCACTCTCTGGGTCGGGACCAACTCCGGCCTCGACCGGCTTCGACAGACCGTTCTTTCCACCCTGTCGCTACCCCCGGCTCAGGAGCACGACTTCAGCATCCTGGCGGGAGATCAAGGGTCGATATGGACCGGGAACAGAAGCCTGCCGCTGACCCATGTAGCAGCCGATGGCCGAATCACCACCTTTCCCAAAACACTGGGAACCATTTGTATCCGTCGTGATCGCGATGGAAACATCTGGTCGGCAGGCGGTGTGGATGCCCGCCTGTATCGTTCTTCAGGCTCAGGTTGGTCACCCGTGCCGTATCCAGAGAAAGAGGTCGGGCCGGTGATTTCCCTGGCGGTCGACCGCAACCACGATCTTTGGATCTCGACGGCCACCGGCGGCGCCTACCATTTCGCTAACGGTAAGTGGAACCGGCAGAACGAGATACTGGGAAAGAAACCGGGCATTCTGGGAGTGATGACGGGGGACGACGCCGGAAACGTCTGGTTTGGTTTTTCCAACAACCTGGTCGAATGGGATGGAGCGGGTTATCAGAGATTCTCTTTCCCCAACGGCATGCGCGGCGTTTCGGAATCGACCATGTCGACGCGGGGTGAACACGTTTGGCTCGGTGGCGCGGGTGGTGTGGAGTTGTTTACCCAGCGACACTTTTACGTCATGCGTTGGAAAAACCAAAATTTGCCGGGCAGAGTTTCCGGGGTGTTGGAAACCCAGACAGGCGATCTGTGGATGAACGGATCTTCCGGCGTCACCCATGTCGCTGCGAGCGAATTGGCGCATTGGCTGCGTGATCCGGAATACGCAGTTGCCGCCGAGCACCTGGATGCGCTGGACGGACTTCCCGGGCTTTCGGCGGAGAGAATTCCCGAACCATCCCTGGCCGAATCAGGCGATGGGCGGCTCTATTTCGCCACCACGCGGGGCATCGCCTGGCTCGATCCGGCGACGGTACACAGGAATAGCAACCGCTTGCCGCCGCCGGTGCTTATTTCTTCCGTCATTTCCAATGGAAAGGCCTATCCGGGTTCGAACGATATTACGCTTCCCGCGCACGCCGACAGGCTTGAGATTAACTACACCGCCCTTAGCCTGGCCATGCCCGAACGGGTGCTGTTTCGCTACAAACTCGAAGGGGTCGATGCAGATTGGCAGGAAGCCGGAACGCGGCGGCAAGCGTTCTACACCCATCTGCCGCCGGGAAACTATCGCTTTCGCGTGATCGCCTGCAACAACGACGGCGTATGGAACGAGACGGGCGCGACTCTGGGCGTGGTCATGAAGCCCGCTTTCTACCAGACGTGGTGGTTCACGGCGCTGGTGGTATTTGGCGCGGCCGGACTTTTGTGGTGGATGGTTCGACTCCGGATCGTCAGCATCGCTCGCCAACTACAGGGCCGCCTGGCAGAACGAATGGCGGAACGCGAGCGCATCGCCCGCGAGCTGCACGATACCTTGCTACAAAGTCTCTTCGGGTTGACACTTCGCTTTCACACGGCGGCCAACCGGCTGCCGGTGGGCGACCCAGCGCGTGAGGCGCTCGACGATGCATTGCAGCAATCCGACAAAGTAATGCAGGAAGGCCGCGAGCGGGTCATGAATCTCCGCGCCCGCCATACGGAGAGCACCAGCCTGGCAGACGCACTGGCAGAAATCGGCAACCAGCTGCGAGCGATTCACCCGGCTAATTTCCAGATAACGGTGAAAGGTCAGCCCCGGCCTCTGGAGGCCATCGTGCAAGAGGAAATTCTGCTGATCGGACGGGAAGCGCTGACCAACGCGTTCAGCCATTCAGGTGCGCAGAATATCGTAGCGGAGTTGTCGTACCAAAGCGCGGCTCTGCATGTGTGCGTGAGGGATGACGGCCGGGGCATCGATGAAGGGGTACTGCAGGCTGGTTATCGGAGCGGTCACTGGGGCCTGCCCGGCATGCGGGAACGCGCGGGCAAGATGCGCGGCGATCTGCGCGTGGGACGAACCAGAGACGGTGGGACACAAATCGATCTGCAGGTACCGGCGGTTATCGTTTACCGTGCTGACGATCCGAGGGGACCCCGGCCATGGAATCCCTTTCGAAGAAAAGGGCAGCCGGACAGCGACTTCGCTGCGGACTGAATCTTCCCGGGCCACCATTGCCGGGTGCCCCATATCTCGCTCGTTTTTCGCGAGATGTGGGATTCAGCGAGCCTTCACCGTTCTTCTCCAGGACGCGTACAACTTCAGCGGTTATGGGGATGGGGCATTGGCATCCCACATCTCGCGAAAAACGAGCGAGATGTGGGGCACCCCGGGATTCCCTTGAAGAGGACGAGCAGAACTAGATAGTCAGCGTGAACCGGTCGCGAATTTCGTACCGAGAGCCTCCGGGGCCAGGGACGCTTTGGTAGAGAACAAACACGTCCGCAACGAACCCACTAAATTTAGGCTCGCGACGGATTTTGTTTTTGAGTTCGCGAAGTCCATGGCCCCCCTTTCCCTTGCTCCGCGCCAGCGTGATGTGGGGATGATAGGGGCGTGTTTCGGGAATGAAGCCGCAAAGACCTGTCGCTGCCGTGACGCGTTGCTGTAGTGCCTCGAGTTCAGGGGTGAGACTGACACCTGCAAAGAAGATACCGGCGCGATCGAAGAAACCCAGCCCCTCGAGTTGAATGGAAATGGGCGGCGAACGCGAGGTCGCGCAGGCGGCTGACGATGCACTCGTATTGCGGAGTATTGCCGAGAAATTGCAAGGTGATGTGCCAGGATTCCGGAGCGGACCAGCGCAGGCCGTCTGCCTCCGATTGAAGACGCATCGAGGTCGCAGACAACTCCTCTATGACCACAGGGACAAGTGGAATGCCCACGAAGAGCCGCATGCTACTCCGCACCCTGCAATATATCGCTGAGCCGATCGAGAAACGGCGTCTGGCTTTTCAAAATGCGTTCTCGGGCCTCTGCGATCGCAAACCAATCCCCCCGATCCACCTCGGGAATCTCGATCCTGCGGCAGGAGCGAGGCGGCCACTCCACTTCACAGCGGCTGCTAACCATCGCGGCCGGGTCGCAATCGCCCTCGAAGGCCCAGGCGAAAACAACCTTACCTCCTGATTGCTGCACAGTGCCGAGTTCAAGAAAGGCTCCCTGCGCGGTGAAGCCGGTCTCCTCATGAAATTCACGCTTCGCGGCTTCGAGAGGAACCTCGCCATCCAGGTACTCCCCCTTGGAAATGGTCCATGCGCCCATATCTTTCCTGGCCCAGAATGGCCCGCCAGGATGCACCAGGAAAACCTGTAGCTCACGATTGTGCCGGCGGTACATTAGCAGACCTGCACTGCGCTTTGCCATGACTGCCTATGTTAGCCGCAATGCGGGCAAATCGAAATAAAGCAAGCGACACCGTCTTCAGCCCGCCGGTGGACGGCAAACTCATCCTCTTGGTGGAGGCGCGATGAGAAATAGCAACGTAGCATGATCGCCACATGGAACAACAGAATAAGCAGCAGCAACGTCAGCTAGGTCTGGCGGCGGCCATCGCTGTGGTTACGGGAGAAGCAATTGCCCTGGGGATTTTCCTTACCCCTGCGGCGATGGCGAAGTCCCTGGGCTCGCCGTTGTTACTCGGCCTGGTATGGCTTGGGGTCGCGTTGATGGCCATGTGCGGTGCGCTCTCGTATTCCGCGCTCGCCATTCGCTTTCCCGAATCCGGAGGCGAATATGTTTATCTGCGGGCGGGCTATGGGGAGCAAGTCGCCTTCCTTTATGGTTGGATGAGCTCCATCGTCATGTACCCCGGAGTAGCCGCAGCGCTGGCGGTGGGCGCCGCACCATATGTAGCCCAGCTGCTTCCGCCGGGGCAAGTGGGACTATCCGCCGTTCCTGCATTGATGCTTTGCCTGTTCGGCGCCATTAACCTCATCGGTACCCGCTTCAGCGCTGCGATCATGTCGTTCGTGAACGGCTTCAAACTTCTTATCCTGTTTGCACTGGTTGGCTGGGCGGTGGCTTCGGGCCACGCGCATATGGCCAACCTGGCGCCTTTCACGGTTCGCCGTCCCGGGTCGGACGCGCTGTTCCCGGCGATCGCCGGAGGCGTGATGAGCGCGTTCTTCAGTTTCGGCGGCTGGTGGGAGGCAAGCAAGATCGCTGGAGAGATCCGTAACCCGAAGCGCACCCTGCCACTGGCGTTTGTGGGCGGAGTCACCCTCGTCACCGTTATCTATTTGCTGATCAGCGCCACCTTTCTGGCCGTTCTGCCCCTCGCTCAAGTGACCTCGAACACCGCGTTTGTCGCCCAGTTCGGCGGAGTGCTCTTTGGCACAGCCGGCGCCCGCGTCCTCTCAGCGTGCGTACTGGTTTGCGTTTGCGGAGGGATTGCCGCGATCACCATGGCGGCGCCCAGGGTGTGCTATGCCATGGCGCAGACCGGCGCCTTCTTTCCTGTATTCGGAAGACCGCACCCCCGCTTCGGAACGCCGGCCAACGCGGTACTTCTGCAAACCGGCCTCGCGTTGGCCGTGCTTCTTCTGGGTGCGTTCGACCGGGTGCTGTCTTACATCATTTTTTCGGCAGTCATCTTCCTGGCGCTGGCCGCTTCGACCCTCTTCCGATTGCAGGAGCCGGTCAAAGGATGGTGGTTTCCCATCGCCCCTATCAGCTTCATTGTCTTGTCGACGCTGGTCGCCTTGCTGATTCTTATCCACGATCCGATGCCGGCCTTGATCGGGGTGGTCATCGTCCTCTGCGGTATTCCCTTCCGCAAATTTATTCTTCCGCCGCAAGCTGCATCGGCGGCGATCCAAGCGCCACAACAGGCCCCATAATGGATGGATGCCAAATCTCCATCGGCTGCTCCTGCTGGGGTTGTGCACCTGTCCTTTACTCGCGCAGAACCCATCCGTCACGTTCGCGTTGCGCGGCACCCTGGTCACTCCCGGCGGCATCGTCGACAACGGCACTGTCCTGATTCAGCAGAACAAGATCGTCGCGGTCGGGACCAAGGTGAAGGTGCCACCGAATTCCACCGTGATCGATACGGGCGGAGTGATCGCGCCCGGACTGGTCGATCTGCACAACCACCTCACCTACAATGTGTTTCCCCGCTGGCATCCGAGTGAGGTGTTTGGCAACCGCTACGACTGGCAACAGAGGCCGATCTACCAGACCTTGATCGAATCCCCACATGCGGGCATGGTGGCGGACGGCCTCGAATGTGAGATGGAGCGCTACGCCGAAGTCAAGGCCATCTCGGAAGGCGAAACCACCGCGGTCGGCAGCCTGGCTAACGCGTGCAGCATGGGCCTCGCGCACAATCTCGATACAGAAGACGAGTGGCATGTTGCCTACAACGTGTTTCCTCTGGAGATGACGGAAACCGATCTCAACCCGATTCGTCAGAAGCTGGCTAACCATCAGCTGCACGCGTTTTTGATTCATCTCGCCGAAGGCGGACACGAAGATGCATCCGCGGCACGGGAGTTCACCATGCTGAAGGGCCGCGGCTTGCTGATCCCAGGAGTCACACTGATTCACGGCGGCGGATTGCAACCTGAGAACTTCGTGGAGATGTCCGCGCATAACGTCAATCTGGTTTGGTCGCCGCGCAGCAACCTTGAACTTTACGGCAGCACTGCCGATGTGGCCGCCGCGAAAGCTGCGCACGTCAAGATAGCGCTCGCGCCCGACTGGAGCCCTACCGGCAGCGACGGTCTACTGGCCGAATTGAACTACGCAGCCGCCTGGAACGATACTCAGACTCCACATCCGTTCACGGATCGCGACCTGGTGGCCATGGCCACGACCACTCCCGCCGATTTGATTGGTGCAAGCGATCGTCTGGGCGCGCTCGAGCCGGGCCATGACGCCGATGTCTTGGTCCTTCGGGGGGAAGGCGGCAAACACGACGCTTATTGGACGTTGACCCACGCGACAGCGGCCCAGGTGATGCTGGTGATGGTGGGAGGAGAGCCTCTCTATGGCGATCCTGATTTGATCGAAAAGACTGGACCCTCGCGGCCTTCAGAGAAGGTCGAGGTTTGTGGAAGCAGCAAAACGCTGCTGTTTACGGGTCTGCACGGACAAGTGGATGCGGCAGATGAAACCTGGGCGCGGACAACATCCACCCTGCAGACGGCCCTGCGTCACTATGGCCGCAATTTAGCTCCTTTGGCTGAGTGCGGCCAATAGGGTGAACTTCGAAAAGGAAGCAGGTCCCACGGCATACCCTGCTATTCACTAAGCTGCCTGCCGCGAATCAGAGGTGAGTTCTGTCGTACGCAGGAATCACAACCGGGTTCCGATCACTTCCAGGTATTCGTTTTGAATCAGGGTTCTTCCGCTACGAGCCTGGTTGTGTTCTGACCAAAGCTTTTCCAGATCGTCGCGGTACGCAATCTGATCAGCATCGTTCATGCGTGAGATTGCGACCTTTGTAGGTCCGAAGTAGTCACGGAAAAACTGGACCACATCCCGGGGAGGTAAGGGGTAGTCAAACAGGATGACGCGATGCTCAGCGGTGTCTACCCGCACGCCGTTGGACGTCAGTCTTAGCCGGACTACGGCTTCGTCTCCCCACAGTGTTGGAGCAGGAAGTTCGACCGGAGGCGGCAGATAACGGTTGGTGAGACGGAACATCCTTCCAGTAAAACCATTCGGAGTCCAGTTGGCCATCGCGATTTTTCCGCCCGGCCGGCAAACCCGAGCCAATTCAGACGCAACTTTATCCGGATCCGGAGCAAACATCGCTCCGAACATGGTCATCACCAGATCGAACCGGGCATCTGGAAACGGTAAATCTTCCGCGTCGCCTTCCTTAAAGGTGATGTGCAAACCTTCTGCCAGGGCCCTCGCGCGCGCCTGTTCCAAAAGGTTGGTCGCGATGTCGACGCCCGTGACTTGTGCTCCCTTGCGTGCGGCTGGTATGGCCAGGTTGCCGGTACCGCAGGCGACGTCCAATACCTGCATCGCCGGCGTTATGCCGAGGTCGTCTACAAATCGGTCCGCTTCTTTGGCGGAATGTTCGGCGATCTTTCCGAAGTCGCCCGCCATCCAGGTGGCGCGCATTTTTTCTTTCAGAGGTTCCAATTCACGCCTCGCCAATGCACTCTTTCCAGAGATCCGGACGCATCCGCTGGAACTTAGCGATCAGGTCGATACACTCCTGTGAACGCAGATCGACAATCTCGATGCCCTGCTCCTTGAGCCAGTGCATACCGCCCTGCGCGTTCACGCTATCGCCGACGATCACCTGGCGGAATCGGAATTGATAAATCAAACCGCTGCAGTACCAGCACGGGGCGAGCGTGGTGACCAGGATCGTGTCGTGCCACGTCGGACGGCGGCCGGCAGCGCGAAAGGCGTCGGTCTCTCCGTGCAGCGAGCCGTTGCCCTCCTGCACCAGGCGGTTGTGGCCTGCTCCCAGCAGCGTGCCGTTGACGTGAAAGATCGCGCCGCCCACGGGAACTCCGCCCTCGGCAAAGCCAATCCGGGCTTGTTCCAATGCGACTGCCAACATGCCATGTGCATCCAGAGTCGATCCAACCACGGGTTCCATGCTGGCAGCCTATCACTCCTCTCTAACGAGTGGAAACCGCAGGCGTGTCGCCCGAGCGAGGCCGAGCGACTGTCTGAATAATCAAGTGGCCCACTCATGGAAGAGCCGTTTACCACCGGACGCAGCGTCGGGAAACAATCGATGGGTGCCCCAGGTCTCGCTTTTGAGACCTGGGATCCGGGCAACGAATCCATCCTGGGGATCCACACCTTTCATCATCCCAATGCAAAGCCGAGGAATCTGCAGTTCTGCGGACCCTTCGTGAAATACGGGATTCGCCTTCAGGCCTCAATGGGCGACCACCTTCTCGCCGCCGCGAGGATCATTTTTCTTCAACACAAACGTCATGCAGAACATAGCAGCGGCGGCCACCGTCAGCAGCCAGAATGTGTCGATGTACGACAACGTGGAGGCCTGCAGCTGCAGATTTTGATAGACGCGTCCGTAGGCGCCGTTGAGCGCATCGTGCGCGCTCATGCCGCCATGCTGCAGTTGTTGAGACAGGCCGTCGACGGTGCCGCGCAGCGCCGGGCTTCCCGCTGTGATGTTGCTGCCGAGTCGTTCCTGGTGAAACTGGTTGCGGCGCGCAAGCACAGTCGTCACCACAGAGGTGCCCACACTGGCCCCGATATTGCGCATGAAATTCACCAGCCCGGCAACGGCATTGTTCTTGTCTTTAGGCATACCGTAATAGGCCGCAGCGGTGGTGGGGATGAAGACCAGGCCCAGGGGAGCATATTGCGCGATACGCAGCAGGGTAGCGGAGTTGAAACTAATCAGCAGATCGATGCGACGGGTGGACAAGAACATGCTGAAGGTCAGCAGAAGCCATCCGGTCGCAATCAGGTAGCGGCCCTGGAACCGGCCCGCCAGCATGCCGATGAACGGCAACGCTCCTAACAACACAAAACCTGCGGCGGAAAGAACCATGCCCGCCGACTCGGCGGTGTACCCCATATTTACCTGCAGAAATTGCGGCACCAGCACCGTGGTGGCAAACGACATGCCGCCCACCACGAACATCATCATGCTGGAAGTAGCGAAATTGAAATTTTTGAAAAGCCTGACATCGACAATCGGGCTCTTCTGATAAAGCTCCCATATCACCAGCGCGGTGAGGCAAACCCCGGCAACCACCATCAGGGTGACAATAAAGTTCGAGCCGAACCAATCGTCTTCCTGCCCCTTGTCGAGCAAAATCTGCAACGCGCCGACACCCAGGGTCAAGAGCGAGAAGCCAACATAGTCGAGTTTCACCCGCTTGCCCAGTTCGCGCGCCCGGGTCAGATAGGGTGGATCTTCCACCAGCGTGTAGACGAGAAAGACCGCCATGATGCCCACCGGCAGATTCATCAGGAAAATCCATCGCCAGGAGTAGTTGTCCGTGATCCAGCCACCCAATGTGGGTCCAATCGATGGGGCGAAGATCGCCGTCACCCCATACAAGGAGAAAGCGAGACCCCGCAACCGGGGTGGAAAGGTGTCGGCAAGAATGGCCTGGGCCATGGGCTGAAGCCCGCCTCCACCGCCGCCCTGGATGACGCGAGCGACCAATAAGATTCCCAGGCTCGGCGCAAGCCCGCAAAGGAGGGAGCTTATGGTGAAGAGGACGATGCAGGTCATGAAGAAACGTTTACGCCCGAACACGCTTACCAGCCAGCCGCTGATCGGCAGGACAATGGCATTCGAAACCAGGTATGAAGTGAGCACCCAGGTGCTTTGATCCTGGCTGGCGCCCAGGTTTCCGGCGATATGGGGCAAGGCCACGTTGGCAATACTGGTGTCGAGCACCTCCATGAATGCCGCCAGCGAAACCACAAAGGCGATGAGCCAGGGATTTGTCTTCGGCTTCCAGTCGTGGTCTGCCTGAGTTAGTGTGGCGGAGGCGGCGCTCATTCCCATCCCTTGCTTCGCGTTGCCCCTGCGACTGCGATGTTGGCGTTCATGCAATTAGCCGAAAGATACGGGATGCGCAGATCGAACGGATTGATGCGGTTTCTGTATGCTCAGTGCTGAGAAAGACACGCTGCCGGAATTGACATCGGCGGAGCGTCCTTTTTACGATGTAATTGGGTTCGCCATGCACATGCGTGGACTCGTTGAGGAGTGGCAACGCCAGGTTGATCACCATTCTTGATGGGTACCGTCGAATTCCTTGTCAGCGATGATCATAGTCAAAGACGTAACAAAAAGGTACGCTCGCGCAACTGCCGTTGATCAAGTTTCCTTCTCCGTAGCCAAGGGGCAGATCGTTGGATTTCTCGGCCCCAATGGCGCCGGCAAGACAACGACCATGCGCATCCTCACTTGCTTCCTCTCTCCCACCTCAGGAACCGCCTCAGTTGCAGGTTTCGATGTTCTGGAACAGCCCTTTGAGGTGAAAAAGCGAATCGGGTACTTGCCGGAAACCCCGCCTCTCTATCCCGAAATGGAGACGGGCGAATATTTGAGGTTCGTGGGCAAACTCAAGGGCCTTTCCGGCGCTGAGCTGGAAAAGCGCATCGATTATGTATGCGACCGCTGCTTCGTAGCGGATGTGAAGAACAAGCTTCTGGGCAAGCTGTCGAAAGGCTACCGGCAAAGGGTGGGCTTGGCGCAGGCCATCATTCACAACCCCGACGTGCTGATTCTCGACGAGCCCACGGCCGGTCTGGACCCCAAGCAAATCAATGAGACCCGTGACCTGATCAAGGGCCTCGCCGGCGACCATACCATCATTCTCAGTACCCACATTCTTCCTGAGGTCGAGCAGACCTGCGAGCAGGTCATCATCATCAACAAGGGCAAGCTGGTCGCAACAGATTCCGTGCGCAACCTGCAGGCCCGTACGCGCGGCGATGAGTCTCTCCTGCTGGAGATCGCTTCCCGGGATGGACAACTGGACGCCCTCGCGGCTCAACAAAAGCTCGAAGCCATTCCCGGAGTCGGCCGCGTGCTGTGCACCGAGCACAAAGACGCTAGCCTGCTTTTCGAAGTGCAGAGCCAGAAAGGTCAGCTGGTGCGAGGGGACCTGGCACGGGCAGTCGTCGCCTCCGGTTGGGATCTTTATGAGCTTCGTTCGGCGGCCAAAAGCCTGGAAGAGGTCTTCCTTCAGCTCACCGGCGCCCCGGCTCCGGTGGAAGCTGAAAAAAATCCCGCCAACGAGCTGCCGTCATGAGAAATATCTGGACCATCTGCGCCAAAGAGCTGAGAAGTTATTTCGTCTCCCCCATCGCTTATCTCCTGTTGACCATGTTTGCCCTGATCTTCGGCTTCTTCTTCTGGAATGCCCTGGGTTATTTCGTGATTGAGGGCATGGAGATGCAGATGCGCGGCCAGACGTTCCCCATGAACATCAATGAGCAGATCATCCGGCCGCTGCTCTCGAACGTCAGCGTGGTGGGACTTTTCTTTATCCCCATGATCACCATGCGCCTGTTTGCCGAAGAAAAGCGTTCGGGAACGATTGAGTTGCTGGCCACCTCGCCGGTGCGTGACATCGAAGTCATCCTGGGAAAGTGGCTGGCGGCCATGATTCTCTACGCCTGCCTGTTGCTTTTTACTGCGCTCAATTTTGCCTTTCTCTTCCATTACGGTAAGCCGGATTGGAAGCCCCTTGCGGTTGGCTATCTGGGCCTGTTGTTGCAGGCGGGCACTCTGCTGGCGCTGGGAACGTTTATCTCCACCTTGACCAAAAATCAGATTATTGCCGGCGCCGCGACCTTTGGCGTTTGCCTTTTGCTGTGGGTGCTGGAGTGGACCAGCGGTTACGAATCGGCAACCTGGGCGCAGGTGCTCTCGTATCTCTCGGTCATCACTCACTTTGAATCTTTCGCCAAGGGAGTGATCGAGGTGAAAGACGTCATCTTTTATCTCTCCGGGATCTTCCTGGGGCTCTTTTTCACAGCGCGCTCCATGGAATCTTTGCGCTGGAGGTCCTAGATGGCGAATCAATGGCTAAAAGCCCGGCAGACAAAGTACGGCGCTTACGCAGCGATCTATATCCTGGTGGTGGTTGCCATCGTGGTGGTGGCGAATATGCTGGCCGACCGTTACAACAAGTCCTACGACACCACTTCGAACAAACGCTATAGCCTTTCGGATCAGACGAAAAAGATCATAGGCGGGCTTAAGCAGAACGCCACGATCACCTACTTCAACCAGAGCACACGGTTCCAGCAAGGGAAGGATGTGCTCGATCAGTATGCGAACCTATCCCCCAAGGTCCACATCGAGTATGTGGATCCGGATAAGAATCCGCAGTTGGCGCGCGCCGCCGGCATCCGCGAGTTCGGCACTGCCGTGGTTCAGATCGGCGACAAAAAAGACACGGCAAAGAGCTTGACGGAAGAGGGCATCACCGGGGCCTTCATCCGCGATCTGAAGAGCACGACGCGCACGATTTGTTTTGTTACCGGCAGTGGAGAGCACGCCATTGACGATACCGAGCGCGACGGATTGTCGCAGTTCAAGGATCTCCTGGCCAAGGATGAATATCAGTCGAAGGCAATCGACCTGCTGCAAAAGGCGGAGGTTCCGGCCGACTGCACCGCGCTGGTAGTCGCCGGCCCTACACATGATTATCAGCAGCCGCAGGTAGATGCGATCAAGAACTATGTAGAGAACGGCGGGCGGGCATTCTTCATGCTCGATCCGCCAGTTCAGTTCGGGCGTTCGACCATTGCCGCCAACGATGCTCTGACTGGCCTGCTGCAGAGCTGGGGCGTGACCCTGGATAAGGATATGATTCTCGATCTGAACCCCGTAGGCCAGCTTGCCGGCCTTGGGCCCCAGGTGGCGCTGGTAACCACTTACACGACTCAGCCCATCGTGGCCCAGATGCGGGGGAGCGCTGTTGGTTTTCCTCTTTCCCGCTCACTGGAAATCAAAAGCACGGGCAAAGCGAACGTCGAGAAGCTGTTTCGATTCCTCGAGCAGCAGCCTGGCCACGGCTAACCTGAGTTCCCCTGAAGTCAGCGTCGCTGACCCCAACAATCGCAAAGGACCGCTGACCATTGCGGCCGCGGGCACGTACAACACCGGCAAGCCAAATTCAGAAGGCCGCTTCGTGGTGACCGGCAGCTCCTCGTGGGCTGCGAACCGCTTCCTTGGTTTCAACGGCAACGGCGACCTGGCGTTGAACGCTGTGAACTGGCTGGCCTCCGACGAGGATTTGATCTCCATCCGTCCCAAGCCCCAGGAAGATCGCCGCATTACCATGACCAGGGCGCAATTCAACCTGGTTCGGGCGACCAGTCAATTCATGCTTCCATTGATGGTGGTGATTGCAGGAACTCTCGTCTGGTGGAAGAGAAGATAAGAGCTTCGTAGCCCTATGAATTTCCGCGGTCTGATCGTCGCAGTTGTTGTTCTCGCCATCCTTGGCGGCGTTCTTTACTGGTCGCAGCACCGCAAGCCGGCGGAAGAGAACGCCGCTGTTTCCACCCCTACCGCGCCGGTGATCCTCAAAGTCAATCCTGGGGATGTGACTGAGCTCGTCATCAAGCAGAAGGAGCCGGTGACGCTCACAAAAACAGACGGCAAGTGGCAGATTACCGAGCCTAAGCCCTACCCCGCCGATCAGGTGGCGGTCGCCGAGCATGCTCTCGACGTTATCCGGGCTGAATGCTGATCGTCTCGTGGACGAAAAGGCCGCCGATCGCAAGCAATACGGCCTTGAACCGGCCCAAGTGGAACTGGACATACGCAGCAGGAACGGCGCCACGCAGAGGTTGCTGTTGGGCGACGATACGGTTGCCGGGGGAGATGCCTATGCAGCGCTGGCTAGTGATCCCAGAGTTTTCACCATCGCCAGCTATAACAAGAGCAGCCTGGCAAAAAGCCTGAACGATCTGCGGGATAAGAGCCTGATCACGTTGAGCGACGAGAAGGTTAGCCGCGTTGAGCTGCTGAAGAAGGGAGAGCACCTGGAGTTCGACCGCACCAAAGATGGCTGGCAGATACTTAAGCCCTCTTCCTCTCCCGCGGATAGCTCCGCCGTCAACGCGCTGGTCAGCGCTTTGACGAATGCCAGGATGGACCTCAGCACGGCAACTGATGCGACAACTGGATTCGCCCGGGGCATCCCGCTGGCCACCGCAAAGCTGACCGGAGACACCGGCGTGCAGACGCTTGAGGTGCGCAAGAACAAAGACGATTACTTTGCTAAATCGAGCGTGGTAGAGGGAATTTATAAGGTCGATTCCGCGCTAGGCCTCGCGCTCGACAAGAAGATCGCGGATTTCCAGGAAAAGAAAACGGCCGCAAAATAGACGCAAGCACTGCTTGAAAGAAGTTTCCACGAAAGGTCCGCAGAACTGCAGATCCCTCGGGATCTGCAGTTTGCTCAGTACATCGGCTAGGTGGTCTTGTCGTGAACAGTGGCCGTTGGCGCGTCTTCTTTGACCGCGGCGATGCCGTGGTCGCGAGCCTCGGTGCTCCCATAAAGCTGGCTGGTACCGATCACCTGGTGATTGGCCGCCTTGAGATTGAACATGGGAGAGCCATTGTGGGCTTCTTTACGCTCGTAACTGTGGTCGTCGGGTGCGTTCTTCTTGACCGACTCGATACCATGCTCCGCCGAGGATTTCTCCTTATACATCTGGCTGGTGAGAATGATCTGTCCATTACCGGCCTTCAGATGAAAGTGGTAATCGCCGTCCTTCGCTTGTGTTAATTCAAAAATGCCTGCCATCGTTCCTCCTGGCTGATGCGTTCTGTACAGCAGTGGCCCGGGCCCGGTCCTGAATTATAACGACTCGCTATTGCAGCTTTGGAGTACGCAGATCGCCACCCGTCATGCGTCCCGGCTTTTCCAGTCCAAGCATGGCCAACAGCGTGGGAGAAATATCACGCAGGGAGCCGCCCCCCTGTAATTGGTATTTCGCCGCATCATCGCTCACCAGTATCACCGGCACCGGGTTGGTGGTATGCGAGGTGTGGGGGCCTCCGGTCTTAGGATCGATCATCAACTCCGCATTGCCGTGGTCCGCGGTAATCAACATAGACCCGCCACGCTGCTTCAGGGTCTGATAAATGCGGCCCAGGCACGCATCGATGGTCTCTACCCCCTTAATCGTTGGTTCCAGTTTGCCCGAGTGCCCGACCATATCGGCATTGGCAAAGTTCACCACCACCAGGTCGAAAGCCGAGTCACCTATTGCCTTGATCACGGCGTCCGCAATGCCGGCTGCGCTCATCTCCGGCGCCAGGTCGTAGGTGGCGACTTTCTGCGAAGGAATCAGTACCCGGTCTTCGCCGGGAAAGGGTTTCTCGATGCCGCCGTTGAAGAAGTAGGTCACGTGGGCATACTTCTCGGTCTCCGCTATCCGCAGATTGCGCAGGTTCGCCTGGGCCAGCATATCGGCTAATAAGTTCTCCATGGACTCGGGCAGGATCACCATGGGGAGCGAAAACTGCTTGTCGTACTGGGTCATGCAGACATAGTGCAGTTGGTTCGGTACCTCGGTCCTGGGAATAACCTGGTCCAGGTCCTCCGCACCGGGCAGTTCCCTGCCATCGTTCTTGGTCAGCCCACTGTTCCGCGCCAGAACCCGCGTGATTTGCCGCACCCGATCTGCGCGGTAGTTGAAGCAGATACAGGCATCCTCGTCGCTTACCGGGCCCACCGGCTTTCCAGCGGCGTCGACCACCACAAATGGCTCCACGAATTCGTCCGTAACGCCATTGTGATAAGACTCTTTGACTCGGGCAAATGGGTCGCTATACGCTCCGCCCTCCGTCCTGCCGATCATGACATCGAAGGCTTTCTTTTCCCGCTCCCATCGCCGGTCGCGGTCCATGGCAAAGTACCGCCCGCCTACACTGGCGATCTTTCCCACGCCAATTTCATCGATCTTGCGTTGCAACCTTTCGAGATATCCCACGCCGCTGGTGGGCAAGGTGTCGCGGCCATCAAGAAAGGCGTGGACAAAAACCCGCTCCACCCCATGTTGTTTAGCGGCCAGCAAGAGGGCGTGCAGATGCTCCTGCTGAGAGTGGACTCCACCATCGGAGACCAATCCCAGCAGATGCAGGGCGCGTCCCTTTTCTCCCGCATGCTTCAGCGCCTGCACGATGACCGGGTGACGGAAGAATTCGCCCGAGCGGATCAGGTCGTCGATGCGCGTGATATCCATGTGGACCACACGGCCTGAGCCGATGTTCAGGTGCCCGACTTCGCTGTTGCCCATCTGCCCATCAGGCAAACCAACATAGTGGTCGGAAGCATGAAGCAGACTATTAGGATATTCCGCCAGGAGCTTGTCATACGTAGGCTTACGCGCCAGCGCTACTGCATTGGCGAAGCTCTCCGCGCGGTAACCCCAACCGTCGAGAATGGTAAGTACAATCGGTTTTTTCAGCCCCACGCTTACTCCCCGGCGTTCACTGCTTCGCGGCCGAGAAACTCGGCCCCTTGACCGAGTTCTTCCTCGATGCGCAGCAACTGGTTGTACTTCGCAATGCGATCGGTACGCGACGCAGAGCCGGTTTTGATTTGACCTGCACCTGTAGCCACTGCCAGGTCGGCGATGAAGCTGTCCTCGGTTTCGCCGCTGCGATGGGAAATGACGGAAGTGTAGCCGTAACGGCGCGCTAGCGCGATGGCCTCAAAGGTCTCGCTGATGGTGCCAATCTGGTTCACCTTTATGAGGATGGAGTTGCCCACGCCCTCCTCAATGCCTTTCTGCAGCCGCTCTGTATTGGTCACGAACACGTCGTCACCCACCAGTTGTATCTTCTGGCCCAGCTCTTTGGTCAGGAATTGCCAACCGGCCCAATCGTCTTCGGCCAGCCCGTCTTCGAGCGAAATGATGGGGTACTGCCGTACCCAACTTTCATAGAAACGAGTCATCTCTTCGCTCGTCTTTTCACTCTTATCGCTTTTCTTGAAGACGTACTTGCCTTTTTCCTTGTCGAAGAACTCGCTCGCTGCCGGGTCCAGAGCAATCGCGATCTCTTCCCCCGCCTTGTATCCGGCCAGCTGAATAGCTTCGAGGATCACTTCGATGGCTTCCACGTTGGACTTCAATGACGGCGCAAAGCCCCCCTCGTCACCAACCGCGGTGCTATAGCCCTTTTTCTTCAAAACGCCCTTCAAATGATGGAAGACCTCGACCCCCCAGCGCAGTGCGTCGCTAAAGCGCTCCGCGCCGACAGGCATTACCATGAATTCCTGAAAGTCCACGTTGTTGTCGGCATGCGCTCCGCCGTTGATGATGTTCATCATGGGCACCGGCAATAGCGAAGCATTGACACCGCCCAGGTAGCGGTAGAGCGGGATCTGCAGCGCGTTGGCTGCGGCGCGGGAGCAGGCCATCGATACTGCGAGGATGGCATTGGCGCCCAACTTTCCTTTGTTTTCCGTGCCGTCCAGCGCGATCATGGTGGCGTCGATCAGCCGCTGGTTGGCCGCATCCATGCCGGTCAACTCGGGAGCGATCGCACTCTCCACATTTTCTACTGCCTGCAGCACTCCCTTGCCCAGGTAGTGCGCTTTGTCGCCGTCGCGCAGTTCCACGGCCTCGTGCTCTCCGGTGGAAGCGCCGCTGGGTACAGCCGCGCGGCCCATGGCTCCGCTCGCGAGAAGCACATCGGCTTCTACCGTGGGATTCCCTCGGGAATCCAGGATCTCGCGCGCGTGAATGGCAACAATCTCGGTCATATCACTCCTTGTAATGTGGTGCCGTAAACGATCTTTGAGGGGAGCACGGCGATCGACGGCAATCGCTTTTCCATCTGCCCCGGCAATGGTGTGAATAAAACTTCCCATCTCGCGTCAGATCAAATTCTAACAAAGGCAGCATCAACTTCCGTGAAAGCGGGTTTGCATGCATCGCATGTTACCCCCGTGGTTCTTTCCTTTTGTTGTTGAGGCTTCAGATGTAAGCTTGGACTAATCTGTAAGTGCAATGTTACTGCGCTTAGGTTTCAGGTTAGGACAGCTATGAAAAAGACACGTTTTTCTTTGGCCGCCGCGGCCACGCTTGTTCTCAGTTCCCCGTTTCTTCTGGCGCAAGCCAAGCCCAGTCCGTATGAAGGTGTTTCCACACCGCCTTCGAGCGATGCGATCAACACCACGGAGCAAGCACCCGCGACTCCTCCGGCGGTCGTTACACCTGCGCCTGCCCCGGCTGCAACCCGGCCCGCGCCGGCGCCTGCTCCCGCTGCGCAGAGCAATCCCGATGCCGGGATTATCGAAACACCGCTGCCTGCTTCAACCGAAGATTATGCGCCTCACCGCGCGGCGGCTCTGAAGGGCCGCAATTTCGAGGCTCCGGCAGACAATCGCGATGAGGGCATCGTTACCTACGTTCCTGGGCCCGCGAACGCGCTGCCTGCGGGAACGGTGTTCAAGGTTCGCATGGCGGAGGATATCGACGCCGGCTCAACCAAGCCGAACACTCCTTTCAAGGGTACGGTCGCCGAGGACGTGTTGCGCAACGGCAAAGTCATTATTCCGGTCGGTTCTGAACTGCACGGCAGGGTGGTCTATGCGACCGCCGGAAATCGTATGAACGGAGGCTCGGTCATCCACCTTCGGCCCGACGAATTTGTTCTACCGGACGGCACTCGCTACCATCTCCATGCCCAGGTCATCGATACCTTTGGCTCGGATACCAAGGCCAAGGGCGAGGGCAACATCGTAGCCAATGAACACGGCAAGCGGACAATCGCTGAACTTGGCATGGGTGCAGGCGGCGGAGCGGTCGTGGGAGCAGCCGTCGGGGCTGGAGTCGGCGCAGTGGTCGGCACGGCTGTGGGCGCCGGTATTGTGACCGCGCATTGGCTGCGGACCAACTGGTCCGCCAATCTGCCGGCACAATCCACGGTGGTTTTCAGCCTGACCGATCCGATGTACCTGAACCCGGCACAGGATCAGAAGACAGAGTTGCTACCCCAGACGTTCTAGGCGAGCGCGAGAAAAACTTCAGATCCCTCGCCTACGCTCGGGATGACAAAGTACAGAACAAAGCAAGAGCGCTCTACCGAACGCCGTCGGTAACAACCGATATCGGGTAGGAGGCGGGATTGCTCCCGCCGTCCTCCCACACCACCGGACGTGCCGTTCGGCATCCGGCGGTTCACGAAACAGCAGTAAGACGTTTTCTCAGGGCGAGCAAGGAAACGAGGCCCATTTGGTCGAAGGTTTTGTTGGGATACGCCTGGTGCATGTGCCGGGCCGCACCGTGCCACCATGGTCCTCGGCGGTCGGTTGCACTGAGCCAGGCGATGTCTTCGGCGATGCCAAGCTTCATCAGGCTGTGTGCCCGTTTACGGGCACTCTTCCATTGCCGCCACACAAGACTCCGCAGTCGGTGCCGGACCCAGCCATCGAGTTGCTCCAGGATGGTCTTCACTTCGACCAACCGGAAGTACTGCACCCAACCCCTTAGTACCGGGTTGAGGGCCTCAATGGTCTGTTGCAGGCTCTTTCCACGGCAGACTCGCATCAGCTTACGGATCTTGTCCATAAACCGTTGACGGCTCTGAGGCGCGATCCTGAGCTTCGGCTGTTTGTGCCACGTGAGGCTGTAGCCCAAAAACTTCCTCGCCCAAGGTCGCGCCACCGCGCTCTTATCCGCGTTCACCTGCAGCTTCAGGCGACGTTCTAAAAACGCAGTCATGGCTCTCATCGTTCGCTCTCCACTCACTCTGCTTCCGACATAAATGTTGCAGTCGTCGGCATAGCGGCAGAAGCTCAGCTGGCGCCGTTCCAGTTCGCGGTCCAGATCGTCCAGCAGAATATTCGACAGCAGCGGGGACAACGGTCCGCCTTGCGGCGTGCCTTGCCCTCTCACCGTCTCGATCCCGCCCTCCATCAGGCCCGCTTGCAGGTAACGACGGATCAGCTTAAGCACCCGTTCGTCTCCAACCTTACGCGCCAACCGCGACATCAGTATGTCGTGATTGACTCGATCGAAGAACTTCTCTAAATCCAGATCTACCACCCACCGCTTGCCTTTCGCCACGTACCCGCGGGCGGCCTTCACCGCCTGCTGTGCGCTGCGTCCAGGGCGAAAGCCGTAGCTGGATTCAGAAAATCCGGGATCAAAGATGGGAGACAGCACTTGATGAAGCGCCTGCTGTATCAGGCGATCTATCACCGTCGGGATACCCAGGGTGCGCACTCCACCTTGCGGCTTTGCGATCTCCACCTTGCGTAATCCTTGCGGCTGATACTTCCCGCTCAGCAGGTCTTCCTTCACCACAGGCCAACGCTCGATAAGCCAGGATTTCAACCCCGATACCGGACGTCCATCGACGCCCGGTGCTCCTTGGTTGCTCATCACTCGCCTATAAGCCGCCTGCATGTTCTCCCGTTCCAATACTCGTTCCATCAGTTGCTTGGTCTCCGGTTTCGACTGCCCGCTAGCCGCCGTGCGTGCCTCTGCACCAGCCGAGCCCTGCAACGGATTCCGTCCGTCTCCTGCTCCTCTGGCCGTACTCTCGTACGCTTCTGCTTCATCGACATGCATCGAGTTCTACCGTCCTACTTCCGTGTTTCGTGTTCAGGCCTTCGCTCCTTCCTGGTTTCCCAGGCTATCCACGCTACTATGCCCTTTGCTGACTTCTGGCGCCTCATCCCCACACCTCGCGATGCAGGTAGCACAAGGCAAACCGCCAGATCTCCCCGGGTATTGCGCACTCGCTTTCACGCTTATCTCTGTCGGATTTACGCCGCAGCCTTCCGTGCAAGTACTGGGCTTTACAGGGACCCGCCTGCTTACCCAACTGCGTCGCCTCCTATCCGCTGGCTGTTCGTCAGAGCAGCGCTTTGCCTGCGGCTTCCTTCGGATCCCACCTCGCGATGGACACCCTTGCCGCTCAGCTAACACTTCCCCTTGCCGGGTGTGTAGAGGTCTTTCACCTCCTAGTGAGTGCGCCCTGCCGGGCGCACGGGTGCCCCAGGTCTCGCTTTTGAGACCTGGGATCCCTGTAACTGATGGGTCGTGGAAACTCGACTCTCCTGCTTGTGTCATTAGGAGCGAAGCCGGGAGGAATCTGCAGTCCTTTTCACCCCTAGGCAGGCTTCTCCGTAAACACCCGTTCTAACAATCGCCGCCAGGTCTTCTGATTCACCCTGTGGCTCTTCTTCAAATCTTCCAGGATGCGCTCAAAGTCAGTGTGCCCGTGCAGCCTGCTCCAGGCCGGGTTCTTTGAAAACCAGGGGTAGTTTTCATTGCCCAGATAGATGGCACGGCGCAGCCAGTGGAGCGCCTCGCTCTCATCCCCCTCCACGGCAAAGTAGGTCGCCAGGCGGTAGGCCATTTCGCTGTCTGCTTCCGCGGCAGACAGTGAATCTTCTTCGATCAACGAGGCGGCCCGCTCACGCTCCCCTACCTGCACATAGCACAAGGCCAATGTAGGAAAGGCAATCCGCATACTCTCGTCGTCGTGAATCACTGCTTCCAGGATGCTGATGGCCTGCTGCATATCGCCCTGGCGCATTCTCTGGTACGCGATCGAGGTACGCAACAAAGGATGCCTGGGTTCCAGCGTCAATCCCTTCTGTAGCTCTTCCTCCGCCAACTCCAATTGGTTCTGGTACTGGTACACACGTGCCCGGTGGTTGTAAATGATGGGCGCATTCGATGGATTCAGCTGCAGGGACCGGTTGAACTGTTGCAGCGCTTCTTCGTACATCCCATCCAGGCGCAGAGTCTGGCCCGCCACCAGGTGCACGTTCCAGTTGTTATCCGCTGTCCCCAGGAGATGCTCGATGCCATGGCGGGCGCTTTCCTTTTCGCCTCGCGAGAGCAGCATGTACACGCGGTAAAGATTGGCCTCGATGGACCCGGGATCAATTTCAAGCGCCCGGTCGAAGCTGCGCCGCGCCGCCAGCAAATACATCTGGCCGCCGAAACCCTGGCGCACATACTCCAGTTGGGTGATCCCCAGGCCGCTCCATCCCGGAGCAAATCGCGCATCGCGCGCCACCACGCTTTCGAACATCTCTCTCGCTTTGTCGAGGTCACTGCGCGCGCCGGACCGCGACATAAACGAAGACAGCAGGGCGCGCGCCTGCAGATACTCCTCCGATAGCTCCTCCGCCATCGGAGCACTCCGAGCCGACTCGCCGTTCTGCTGCAGCTTGCCCAGCCCCTGCAACGTGGCGAACACCTCGTTGCAGATTTCCGTCTGGACGGCGATCAGGTCGAAGGAAGGCACGCTGATGGTTCCACCCGCGCGCACACTCTGCCCGGACACATCCAGGAGTTGCCAGTTCAAATCGAACCCTTTTTCCGAGCGCATAAAATTGCCCGCCAACACCCACTGCACCAACAGCTTCTTGCCCACGGATAAAGGATCCATCTGCTGCATCGGCACCGGCAACTGCATCAACGAACTGGAAGGGCGCACCACCAGCGAAGACATGCGGGCCAGGCGCGCGGCAATCGCATCCGCCAGCGCATAGCCGTACAGGGGGGACTCACTGGACTGCCCAAAGTTCTGGAATGGCAGGACGAGAATCGTGTTCTGCTTCTGCACATCGGCCGACTCGCGAAAGCGCTCCGCCAGCATGGAAAGAAATCCGGTCGCCCTCTGGGCACGCTCAGCGGCCGGTATTTGCAAATTATTGGCCGTATCACCGGGCAGGATGCCGGTCTCCAGCTGCATCGTCTTCATGATGGTTCGCAATGCTTCGCGTAACTCGGCAGCAGAAGAGTAACGCCCGCTCGGTGTTTTCTGCAGGCAGGTGCGCGACCACCCCGGCCAGTTCGGGAGGTACCTGGGGACAACACTCGCTTAACGGTTGCGGCTCGGCAAACTGGATCGCCCGCACGCTTTGAAACTCTTCCGACTCCGGCCGCACAAACGGATGGCGGCCGCTCAACAACTCATAGAGGGTCACGCCCACTGCAAAAATGTCGCTTTGCACGCTGGTTTGACCGGTCACGAATTGTTCCGGCGCCATGTAAGCGATGGTGCCGCCGTGTGCGGTGTAGGTCATACGCGACTTGCGCTTGGACACATCTTTCGCCCGGCCCGGTTTTGCCGGATCGAACTCAGCCTCAGCCGTAGAGATTCTCCTGGCCAGGCCAAAGTCCAGAATCTTGACGACCCCGCCATCGGTCAACATCACGTTGCCTGGCTTCAGATCGCGATGGAAGATCCCTAACCGGTGTGCAGCACTCAAACCGTCCGCAATCTGGATACCCACGGAGAGCCCCAGTTGTACACTTGCCGGACCGTTGGCGATGATCTTGTCCAACGATTCACCAGGCACGTATTGCATGACGATGTAGGCCTCGTCTTCTAGATCTCCTACCTCGTAGATCGCGCAAACGTTGGGGTGTTCGATGGCGGAGGCCAGCCGCGCCTCGCGCAGCACGGTGCTGCGCATCTGCTCGATCGACAGCGCGCCGCGCTTCAATATCTTCAGCACTACGGGCCGCATGAGCAATGTGTCGTTGGCCAGGTACACGACTCCGCTGCCACCGGCGCCCAGCTTGCGAACAACCTCGTAGTGCTCGATGAGTCGGCGCTTCATGCATTCAGTCTATAATCCTTCGCATGGCCGATACCGGCAGCAAGAATCGCGGCACCCATTGGAACTGGCTTCTCCTTCTTCCTGCCGCCGGACTGCTTTTTCCCGCAATCTACGCCAGGGCGACGCCTACGCTGTTTGGCTTTCCGTTCTTTTACTGGTACCAGTTCGCCTGGGTGTTCCTGACGGCAGCGATTACCGGCCTGGTCTATTTCCTGGCAAAGGAATAATGGAGTTATAATTCTCCATAATTGGAGAGTTAGGATTCCATGCCTAAATCGCGACCTGCTACTCTGGCATATCCCGAAACCCGCTACTCTGCGGCAGTCATGCCGGACCTTTCCCGCCCCGAAGAGCGTCGCCGCTTATCGGGGGCAGCCCTGAAGGCTTTTTTCAATATCCTGAATCACTGGAAGGTTCGTGATGAAGATGCGCGCGAGTTGCTGGGAGGGATCTCCAATGGAACCTACTATCAGCTGAAGAAGAATCCTCGCACCCCCGGCAAGAGCCTGGACCAGGACCAACTGGTGCGGATCTCTTATCTGATCGGGATCTTCAAGTCCCTCAATATCCTTTACAGCCAGCGGCTCGCCGACCAATGGATGCAGCTGCCGAACACTAACCCGATCTTCGCCGGCCGCGCGCCTTTGGACTACATCCTGCGCGGAGGGACGCCGGCCATGGGAATGGTGCGCCGCCTGCTCGATGCCCGGCGCGGCGGTTAACGATGGCATCTATCCCTGTTTCGAACATCCGCTGCTTCGATACCCATCGTCTACTACCCGCCAAATACTCTCCTAACTACGATTCCGTTCTTACGAGGATTGCCGGCGACGAAGATCTGCCTCTAATTTTCGAGCTCGACAATGCGACCAATGCACGCCTGCAGGCGGAAGAAGGTCTAAGCCCCGATATCAGCGTTCGTGACCTGGTTTTTGACGTGCCTTACTACCACGTGATCAATGCTGCATTTACGCACGCCAACCCGCTGGGGGCGCGCTTCTCCACCCCTCACCGGGGCGCCTGGTACGCCGCGTTTGAACTGGCTACCGCCAAAGCCGAGGTGCTCTTTCACAAGAGCGTCGAGTTCGCGGAGATTGACTGGAAGGAACGCGAAGAGATTCAGTACGACGACTACCTGGCGGACTTTACCGCCCCATTTCACGACCTGCGCGGGATCGAGGATGACGCTCTCAGCCCGACCAGTTATGTGCGATCGCAGCAACTGGCGGTGGAGTTGATGGAGTTGGGCTCGCTGGGTATCGTCTACCCCAGCGTTCGGCGTGAAGGGGGTACCTGCCTTGCCTGTTTCCGCCCTAGCATTGTGGGAAATGTGCGCAAGAGCACGCCTTACCGGCTCATTTGGACGCCGCTACGGGCACGAATGGTCCGGCAGGACAGTGCAACCCAATGAAGAAGCGGTTACCGGCCCGGACCAGTGAACGTCATTCCGCCGCACGTCGTCGAGCGTGGAGGGCTTCCAGGTCTTGCCCCGGTCGACGCTGACCCAATGGAGGGCGGTAGAACTTTTCAGAAGCACCGCGGAATAGATTTCCGGAGCTGTTTCCGATCGCGGACCCTGCCCGCTGCCGGGAGCGGTAGTGAGCGCGGGAATGCCTAGCAACTCAATGGCTTTTCCATCCCATTGCGGTTTGATCGGGTGCCAGTGTTTACCCTGATCGTCAGAGCGAAAAAGGGATCCGTTGCTGTCCAGCGATAGTTGGGATCCTCCCACCACCAGGTGGTAGATAGGAGAAAGTCCGCTGGGCAACGCGGGACTGGAGACGACTCCGGCTGCTGGGGCCTGCGTTTGAGACAGGCAGACACTACTGGAAGAAAGGACGCCAAGCGTCAGCAGGGCGACCTGTAAAGGACGCGCCCTCCGGAAAGGACTGAGCAGGGGAGTCATACGGTTGAGCTTACCGGCCAGAAGAAAACCCGCAATGCCCCTTCCGTGGCGGTGAATGACGCCTTTTATCACCCAAACGTAAGCAGCGGCCGCACCATCAACAAGCTGCCACCTACGTGACTAAGCCCAACGTGCTCCGCTACTTGGCTACGGGTCTGAAGGTCAAATCGCTGATCCTCGAAAAGCCCGCGGCCGGCAACATTATCCTCCCATACATTGGCGCTGATACGGGCAAAACCCCCGGCCCTGGCCTGTTCAATGGCCCACTCCATGAGCCGCCTCGCTATGCCTTGCCGCCGGTAGGGTGGCCGAACCGCAATGCCGTTCACCAGGAAGCTCTCCCAGTCCTGTGCCTGGTCGATAGGGCTGAGAATCTCCACCTTGTCCTGCGGAAGGATGTCCTGTTCCTCGTCGCGCAGCCACGCGGCTGGATAGGCGTTCACCATCCCCACCACGCCCTTATCGTCGGCAACAAAGCAGTGGCGCCAGTTGAAGCCGCCTGTTTCCAGCTTCATGGTGCGCGCGATCAGGCCGGCGAGCATCTCTTTCGGCGCCATCTCTTCCAGCAGAAATTCGTAGAGACCGTCGCCGGCCATGATCGATAGCTCGGCCAGCGCGTAGGCATCAGCAGGTGACGCAGGGCGAAAGACGATGGTTGAGGACATCACGCGTTGGAGGCCGCCCCAAGCTTGGTTCGGGGCGCGAATTTTCTCTTGTAATAAGCCGTCGTCAAGGCAATCGCCGGACTTCCAATGACAGTCGGAAGCACCCAGATTATCCAGCCGCCGTGAACAAACCGGCCGATGGTGGTGACGCTGAAGGCCGTCCAGGCTGCGATGTAGCTGGCCAGCATGTTCCCCAGGTGTTCGTACCACCAGAACATTTTCTCTTTGGGTGGATGCAGGAATTGCCACATCGACTTGGCAGCCAACCACATGCCGATGAAGCCGAAGAGGAGCGACGGGATCGTCAGGTTCTGCACCAGCACCGGCTTCACGACGCCCACTACGGCCAGTGCGAAGCTGGAAGCGAAGGTGAGGATAGCGGCGGCCCAATCCGGCCAGGTGACTTTTTGCCCCTTGGGAAGGTTCTTGTGAAAGAGGACCCGATAGGCGGAAAAAGCGGCGTAGAAACTAAACACCGCCACCAGCGCCAGGAACAGGATGGGGCGGTAAAGGGCGAGGACCAACGCGGTCGATCCAACGACAGCCATAGCCCAGAAATAAATCTTGCCCCAGCGGCGATGAGCCTTCCCGCCTTTCGCTGAGGCCAAGGCCAATGGCGCCATCAAAAACGCAGTCGCGCCCGCGGTGATGTGCACGCCCAGCAGCGACTTTATCCAGACGGGATCCTGCATGCCTCCACCATACATCGGTTTGGTGTGCATACTGGAGGGATCATGGCCGTTGCAATGCTCCGTGGTGTCAATGTTGGGGGCCACCAGAAGATCAGTATGGCGGCGCTTCGGGATCTCTGCACGTCGTTAGGACTGCGGGACGTACAGACCTACATTCAGAGCGGGAACCTGGTTTTCCGTGAGGATGGCGAGGATCCCGTAGCGATAGCACGCAAGCTGGAGAAAGCTATCGAAGGCGGCTTCGGCTTTCGCCCTGCGGTGATCGTTCGCACAGCTTCTGAACTGCGCAAGGTAGTTGCGAAGAATCCCTTCGCAGGGCGGGCGGGGGTTGAGCCCAATCGTCTGCTGGTGGTCTTCATGGATAGCGCCCCAACGAAGAAAGCCCGTGACCTGCTACTGGGCCTGCCTTGCGAGCCCGAGGAACTGCGTATCAGTGGTCGCGAGTTGTATATCTACTACCCCCAGGGGATGGCTCACCCGAAGATTCCCCTGGTCAAGATGGAGAAGACGCTGCAATGCGCATCGACTGGCCGGAACTGGAACACGGTCAACAAGTTATTGACTATGGCTGAGGTGCTGGAAGGCTCGAAGTAGAATTGCCACGTTTCCATGAAGGGTCCACGGAACCGCAGATCCCTCGCTTCGCTCGGAGTCTGTGACTTTTTCGATCTTTTCGGCTCTCAACATATGCAACCACTCTTTATCAACCACCGCGCTTTCCTTGCTGTCATCCCGAGAGCGTACCCGGTAGTTTCCTAACCTCGCCGCGCCACACCGGCGAGCCGGACCACTTAGTCGTGGTTCTCCCTGAAAGGAGAACCACATGCCCAGCCGATCGCGACCAGCCGCAGACTCCTGACGAGGGAACTCCGTGGGAAGCCGAGGGACCTGCGGTGCGCCTTTCGGCCGCCCCGGTTTTACACGCAGCAAGCATTCTCTATCCACTCCCCGCAAAGCCGTCATCCTGAGGACAGGCTCTTCGACTGCACGCCATAAGCTCTTCTGCTTGCGATAGCTTTGCCATCGCGCTTGGCTTGCGGAGAACGCCGGACTCTAGCCCAATCTTTTCCGAACCCGGGTTGCCGCCTCTCTCTCGCACTGCCATGCCCAAAACATATTTGACCCCCCGCGACACTAAATGCTCGCAATCAGGATCTATATCGTCGTGCAAACCCCATCCGTCAGCCGCCTACCGCGCCGGAGGGCCGCACGGTGAGCAACGGTTTGGGGTAAGCAGGAGGGCGCCCAGGCGTCCTCTTAGCAGGTCTTTGACAACTAACACCACAACCTGTCCGGCAAACGGCCGGGCCGTGTGGGGAGACTATTCTGCATGAAGCGAAAAGCGGTTCTCTCCTTCCTTTTAAGTACCAAAAGGGGGCTTACGGCGCATAAGGCGCTTATGGCGCACACTTTTTTTCCGCGCCCACACTGGCGAGTCGAGCTCCAAAGACGGAGAATCTGGCGGCTGGTGACGGACGTTTCCCCTCCGCAGGATGAGTACCATCCCGCGAGGGAGGGCAAGATGCTCAATTAATTACTTGAGCACCTTGAGCACCTTGAGCATCTTGAGAGAACAATCGCGCCCCGCTTTACATGACAGCGACCTGCGGTTCCGCCTCCCTTTCGTGGTGGCGGAGTGGAGAGGATCGACGGTTTTCTTTTGGGCTGCAAAAAGGGCTCTATGAACGCGCAGAGACAGGTGAGGCGGCCGTTGCATTAGACTGGAGACGGCATGATACCTACCCTTGAATGGACGGCTGACGGCGTCCGCTTTCTCGATCAGACACGCTTACCGCTGGAAGAAACCTACGTGCTTGCCACCACCAGCGACCAGGTGGCGACCATCATCACCACCATGGTGGTGCGCGGGGCGCCGGCCATCGGGGTTGCTGCCGCGATGGGCGTTGCTCTCGGAGTCAAGAACAGCTCAGCAACCACGATTCCGGCTTTGACCAGCGAACTGGAGTCTATTTCGAAGACCCTGGCCGCTACGCGCCCTACCGCAGTCAATCTGTTCTGGGCTATCGAACGGATGCGCCGCCGTTTCTTCGCGCTCGCCGCCCAACCCGGCATCACCATTGCCGCCATTCAGGATGGCCTGATCACGGAAGCCCGCACCATGTATGACGAGGACATCGCGGCCTGCCGCACCATGGGCGCATATGGCGCCCCGCTTATGCCGGCCTCGGGAGGAGTGCTGACCCACTGCAACGCGGGAGCCCTCGCTTCATGCGGCTACGGCATGGCTTTGGGCGTGATTCGTGCTGCCGTGGAACGCGGCCACCAGCTCCATGTTTACGCCGATGAAACGCGGCCGTTCCTGCAGGGCGCGCGCCTCACCGCCTGGGAGATGATGCACGACGGCATACCCACCACCGTGTTGTGCGACAACATGGCCGCCAGCCTCATGCGCCAGGGTAAGATCCAGGCCGTGATCGTGGGCTCCGACCGGGTTGCCGCCAATGGCGATGTGGCCAACAAGATCGGCACCTACGGGGTCGCCATCCTGGCCAAGGAGCACGGTATCCCGTTCTATGTTGCCTGCCCGTGGTCAACCATTGATATGGCGACAGCCAGCGGCGACGCTATTCCCATCGAGCAGCGGGCGGCGAACGAGGTGACGCATCATGGCGGCAAGCAGATGACGCCGCACGGCGTGGGGATCGAAAACCCGGCCTTCGATGTAACCCCGGCCAAGTATGTCACCGCCATCATTACCGAGCGTGGCGTTCTCCGCGCGCCCTACGGAGAAGCACTGCGGGGGCTGGAACCGGCAACCGCATCGGCACGGTAAAGCAGCCGGCTTCGTCAAAGAAGGCGCCGGCTATTCAACCCCATGGTCTTGAGCGCTCTCAATCCCCGCAATCGTTCGCTACCCCGAGGAATCACGCTGGTTCTCGGGAGCCTGGTCCTCGCCTTCATGCTGGCCGGCTTCCCGGATGATCGCCCCTCGCTCAAGCTGCTCATCCCGACGTTCGCCGCCGCGCTGGGGACCTGGGACACGATTCGCTGCCTTCGCCATCGCTGGAGCTTCTATCACGGCGCAGTGGTCGTGCTGATTTACATGGACATCATGGCTCTGTGCATGATCTTGTTCCTGCTGCTGTATCCTTACGGCCGCTGGCTCTTATAGATCCTTTCATCGCGTACAAGTCCGAAAGATAAAGAGTGTGAGGAGTGCCTCACGCTGAAGTAGAATCTTCGGGCAGACCCGGCCAAGTAAAAATCCCTTATCAGGAGAACCAATGCTTAAAGGATTTCGCGATTTTATCCTGCGCGGCAACGTGGTCGATCTAGCCGTAGCCGTCGTGATCGGCGCCGCATTTTCGGCCATTGTGAATGCGCTGGTCGCCGACATTATCAACCCGTTGATTGCAGCCATCGTGCACAAGCCTGACTTTTCTGCGCTGCTGCTGAACGTCAACGGCGGCATCATCAAGTACGGCGACTTTCTCAATGCCCTGATCTCTTTTCTGATCATCGCTGCGACCATTTACTTTCTGGTTGTCCTGCCGGTTAACACGTTGTTGAACAAGTTCCGGCCCAAGGTGGTCGCGGCACCCAGCACGAAGCCGTGCCCGGAGTGCCTGAGCGAAATCCCGATCGGCGCCAAGCGCTGCTCGCATTGCGCTCAACTCGTGGCGTAAGGTCGTGCGGAGGGACTGCTTCCCATGGGCGGCAGTCCCCTCGTATTAAACTCTGATATCACCTGTTCATTCCCAAGCACGGTTCGTCGTCCACCTGCTGGTCCTCGCTCCCTTTGCCGCCGCGGCCCAGGTTTCTCCTTTTCCCGATCACATTTTGGGCTATCGCGACTTTAGCCGGCAGGCCAAGCTCGATCAGGAGTTCCTGGCCATTCCCGATCCCAAGCTGGCCCAGGAAGAGCTAAAGACACTGACCGCCGTCCCTCATGTGGCGGCGAGCAAAGAGGATTACGACACTGCTGTCTATGTGGCCGGGAAGTTCAAAGCGGCGGGCCTCGAGACCCAGATTGTTCCTTACAAAGCGTGGCTGAATCTTCCCCAGGAGGTTTTCCTCGAGGCCACCAATGCCGAGGGGAAGATTCTGATGACCGGGCCCACGCGCGAGCATGTCGAGGAAGATCCGTATCAGGATGATCCGCGAGTGCTGCCAGCCTTCAACGGCTCTTCCCCATCCTGTGATGTGACCGCCGAGGCCGTGTATGCGAATTACGGGCGACCGGAGGATTTCAAGCGGCTGGAAGACATGCACATCAGTGTCGCGGGCAAGATCGTCCTGGTCCGCTACGGGATGAACTTTCGCGGAGTCAAGGTCTACCTGGCGCAGCAGCGGGGAGCTGCCGGAGTCATCATTTACTCCGATCCGGCGGATGATGGGTACTTCCAGGGCGACAAGTATCCGCATGGCCCATGGCGTCCGGATACCGGGGTGCAGCGCGGCTCGGTGCAGTACATGTTCAAGTATCCGGGCGACGCCACCACGCCGGATGTTGCGTCGACGCCGGGGCTGCCTGCGTCGCAGCGCCTGCCCCTGTCCAAGATAAGCAGCCTGCCTACTATCCCCTCGATGCCGCTCTCCTACCACGATGCCGCACCCATCCTGGAAAACCTGGGCGGCCCGGTGGCGCCCCGGGAATGGCAGGGCGCGTTGCCGTTCAGCTATCACGTGGGGGGCGGGGGCCTAACGAAAGTGCACATGCGGCTGAAGATGGATTACGCGCAGCGCACGGTGTGGGACGTGATTGGCAAAGTTACCGGCAGCGAACTTCCCGATGAATGGGTGGTTGCCGGGAATCATCGGGACGCGTGGGTCTATGGCGCGGTCGATCCCGGCAGCGGGACTACGGCCATGCTGGAAGCTGTCCACGGCATCGGCGGGCTGCTGGCGCAAGGATGGAAGCCGCGCCGCACGCTCTACTTCTGCAGCTGGGATGCGGAAGAAGAGGGTCTGATCGGCTCCACGGAGTGGGCGGAGGAACATGCCAAACAGCTAGCCCACGCCGTGGCGTACATCAACACCGACGCCAGCGTTTCCGGGGTTCACTTTGAGGCTTCGGCCGTACCGTCGCTGAAACAGTTCATCCGTGAGGTCACCATGGAGGTGGCCAGCCCTAAAGGCGGATCGGTCTACGACGAGTGGAAAAAGGACCTGAGCGATGCTGCCGCGAAAAGGCACCCGAGCAAAGAGTTTAATGAAGCGCCGATGGTTCCGCTGGTGGGCGGCGAGGTTCGGGTGGGCGATCTGGGCAGCGGTTCGGATTACACACCTTTTATTCAGCACCTGGGCGTGCCTTCAACCGACATCGGTTCCACCGGGCCTTATGGTGTTTATCACTCAGTGTTCGACAACTATTCATGGTTCGTGATGAACGCAGATCCGACCTTCGTCTATGAGCAGCAGATGGCGCGCGTTTTTGGCCTGGAGGTGCTGCACATGGCGGATACCGATGTGCTGCCCTACGATTACGTCACTTATGCCCGGCAGATACAGGCTTACCTGTTTGGCGCACAGGCGCGTGCCAGGGATGTGGGGATGGCGAGCCTGGACTTCGATGCTGCGTTGGGAGCGGCCAGCCGGTTTGCGGGCGAGGCAATGTCGGTCATGGCCAAACAGGTCGCGGCCAAGGGCGACACCACCGCGCTGAATGCCTCATTGCGGGCCGTGGAAAGCGATTTGCTTGCGCCGGAGGGCCTGCCGGGACGGACGTTGGTTCCGGCACACGATTTTTGCGCCGGGTGAGTATACGGGGTATGCCGCGGTTGTGGTTCCAGGGGTGAACGAGGCCATCGATGCGCGCGATCCGGTTCGCGCACAAGCCCAAATGGCGAATGTTACTGCGGCGTTGGTGCGGGCTACGGAAACCCTGGAATCGGTGCAGTAAGCCGCTAGCCGCGGCTCGCCAGGGTCTCTGCTTGCAGTGTCACCAGTTCGGTCAGATCTTTCTTTTCCAGGCCGTGGACTTCCTTGTTGAAGGCGTCGACCTTGCTCGACCAGTTCATGGAGCAGAACTTGGGACCGCACATGGAGCAGAAAGCTGCTTCCTTGTAGTAGTCGTCGGGCAGGGTCTCGTCGTGCATGGATCGCGCCGTTTCCGGATCGAGGGCGAGCGCGAACTGCTTGTTCCAGTCGAAGGTGTAGCGGGCGTAACTGATGGCGTCGTCGCGGTCCTGCGCTCCCGGACGGTGCCGGGCGATGTCGGCAGCGTGGGCGGCAATCCGGTAGGCAATCATGCCGTCCTTTACATCCTTTTCGTTGGGTAGGCCGAGGTGCTCCTTGGGGGTGACGTAGCAGAGCATGGACGCGCCATGCCAGCCGATCATCGCGGCGCCGATGGCGCTGGTGATGTGGTCGTAGCCCGGGGCGAAATCGGTCACCAGCGGTCCCAGGGTGTAGAAGGGAGCGCCGTCGCAGAGAGCTACTTCTTTCTCCACCTGCTCCTGGATCTTGTCCAACGGCACGTGGCCAGGGCCTTCGATCATTACCTGTACGTCGCTCTTCCAGGCAGTTCTGGTCAGCTCGCCCAGGGTCTTCAGCTCGGCAAATTGCGCCTCGTCGCTGGCGTCGGCGATGGAGCCGGGACGCAAGCCGTCCCCCAAGGAGAAGCTCACGTCGTATTTGGCCATCACCTTTACGATGCGGTCAAAGTGTTCATAGAGGAAGTTCTGGCGATGATGATGGGTCATCCACTGGGCGAGGATTGCGCCGCCGCGGCTGACGATGCCGGTGATCCGCTTGGCTACCATGGGCACGTACTGGATGAGCACGCCGGCGTGGACGGTGAAGTAGTCCACCCCCTGCTCCGCCTGCTCTTCGATCACTTCCAGGTAGACATCAATGTTCAGGTCTTCGAGCTTCTTTACCCGGTTCAGGGCCTCGTAGATGGGCACGGTGCCGATGGGCACTGGGCTGTGGCGGAGGATGGCTTCGCGGATCTCGGGAATGCTGCCACCGGTGGAGAGGTCCATCACGGTGTCGGCGCCGAAGTTGACGGCCATGTGCAGCTTGTCCAGCTCCTCGACGGATATTGGAGGAGACCGCGGAGTTGCCGATGTTGGCGTTGATCTTGCACCGGGTGGCGACCCCAATCCCCATGGGCTCCAGTTCGGGGTGGTTGATGTTGGCGGGGATGATGAGCCGGCCGGCGGCAATCTCGTCTCGGATCAAGGCCGACGGGGATCTTTTCCCGTTCTGCGACAAAGGCCATCTCTTCGGTGATTTGTCCCTTGCGCGCAAAGTGCATCTGGGACATGTTGGTATCGCCCGTGCGTGCTGCTTCGAGTTTGCGCTTTACGATCCACTCAGCCCGCGGCTTCAAGATCTCATCCGTGCCGTTTCCGTTGCTGCTCATTGTCGAATCGCCTCAGAAGAATTATACGTTCAGATGCGGCGCTTGACGGAAGGGACCACAGGCTCCTACCCTTAGACAAGCCATGAAAATCCCTGGGCAGACATTTCGCATCGGCGCGGCAGCTGTGATCATTCTGGGCACCATCATTTATCTTGCGATCAGCGGCGTCCAAGCGGATAAGAGCTACTACGTGACCATCGGCGAGATGCAGGCCATGGGAAACAAGGCTTATACGCGTCATTTGCGGGTGGCTGGGGATGTGGCGGCGAATTCCATCGAGCGCAGCGGGACCAACGCCCGGTTTGTGCTGACGGAGCAGGGCCACACGCTGCGGGTCAGCTACCAGGGGATTGAGCCTCCGCCGGATACTTTCAAGGATGGGTCCCAGGCGCTCGCCATGGGGACTTATGGCCGGGATGGCGTGTTCCATGCCACGGAGCTGCAGGCCAAGTGCGCTTCTAAATACGCGGCTGCCAAGCCTGCGCCCAACACGGCTTCCCTCAAAACTCCGGTCGCGACTGCACCCAAGTAGAGCCTTCGCGGTCGGTCGAAAATCTGTCCAGGACGGGTCCCGCAGAACCGCAGGTACCTCCGCTTCGGTCGGATGACAAGGAGAGGCCAGTTTGCGGCTGTTGGACCGAGTTGATCCGTTGCCTGTACAGGAGGCAGAGCGGCGGCTTTCGCGCTCTATACTCCTAGGGGATGGTTCTCGTTCAGCTGGACAATGTATCGCGCATGTTTGGCCGGTTCCCTGCCCTGCGCAAGGTTTCTCTCGACTTGATTGCGGGCCGTTGCTACGTTCTGCTGGGGGAGAATGGCGCGGGCAAATCGACTCTGCTGCGCATCCTTGCGGGATTGCTCGAACCCTCACTGGGCACCGTCCGCATTCTTAACGACGGCAAGCCGGAAAAGATTGCTCACCAACGAGCACGCATCGGCTACATGAGCCATGCGCCGATGCTTTACGATGAACTTTCGGCCGAGGAAAATCTGCGTTACTTTGCCGGTCTGTACCAAACCTGTTCCTGTCTTACGCCGTCGGAGGCTCTGCTTGCGGTGGGCCTCGACCCGACTTTAGGCCGCCCGGTCGGCCAATTCTCCCAGGGCATGCGCCAGCGCACGTCTCTTGCGCGGGTACTGCTGCCCCGGCCCGAATTGCTGCTGCTCGATGAGCCGTTTTCTAACATGGATGCTGCCAGCGCGGGCAAGATGGTGGCGCTGCTGGGGCAGCTGCGCTCGGCGAACCGCACGGTGGTGCTCACCACGCATCAGAGAACGCTTGCCGAACCTCTGGCTGACTACTTTCTGACCATGGAGGGGGGGCAATTGATCTCCGTTGCCGAGGGGCCGGTGCGATGAAGACCAATGCCGCGCGCATCCTCGAAGGGCTGGGCATCGCCTACACGCTGCAGGAGTATGAAGTCGATCCGGAAGACCTCTCCGCGATCAACGTGGCGCGGAAGATCGGGCTGCCAGTGGAGCAGGTATTCAAGACGCTGCTTACGGTGACCGGCCCAGACCAATACGCGTTTGCGGTGATTCCCGGCGATGCGGAACTGGACTTCAAGAAGCTGGCCCGCGCGGCTGGAGTCCGCAAGGCGGAAATGGTCTCGCTGAAGGACGTGCAGCCGCTCACCGGCTATATTCGTGGCGGGGTCACCGTGTTCGGCGCAAAAAAGGATTTCCCGGTGTTTGCGGATGAGACGATCGAGCTTTTCGATTTGATCTCTGTTTCGGCGGGACAGCGGGGGGTTCAAGTCCTGCTTGCGCCTGCGGACTATGTGCGCGCTGCCCAGGCTACGGTTGCTGCCTTGACCAAGGACCCGGCGCGCTCTTGAGCTATTTATGGATCCACCTGGCAAAGGACTTGCGCCTGGAATGGCGGTCGAAAGACGCCATCAACGGGATGCTCTTCTTTGCCTTGATGGTGGTGGTGCTTTTCAGCCTGGCGTTCGATCCCACGGCGGCCATATCGCGGCAAATCGCCGGGGGGGTCCTGTGCGTAGCTACTCTATTCGCCGCAGTGACTGCGCTGAATCAGACGTGGACACGCGAACTGCGGCACCAGGTGCTGGATGCACAGCGTATGGCGCCGGCGCCGGCGTCCTCGCTGTTCCTGGCTAAGGTGATTGCCAACTTCATCTTCGTGACCGTGGTGCAGATTATCCTGGCTCCCCTGTTTGCCATTTTTTACAACCTGCATCCCGTGGGAGAGACGTGGCTGCTGATTCTGGTGCTGCCGCTGGGCACGTGGGCACTGGTGGTGAACGGAACCTTCTTTGCGGCGCTTTCGGTGCGGACGCGGAATCGGGAACTGCTGCTTCCCCTGCTGCTTTTTCCTATTTTTATTCCTGCGCTACTGGGCATGGTGGAGGCCACGACGGCTATATTGACGGGCGAATCGGAACCCGGGCTCTGGATCAAGCTGCTGGCCGGATACGACATCATTTTCACCACGGTGGGCCTGCTGCTGTTTTCCACGATTCTTCATGCGGAGTGAAGGACCAGATGGGCGGTTCCCCGCCGCGAAAAAGTATGCTCGATTGGAGAGATAAGAGAGATAAGCCCCCCTGGCGGCTTTCGAGGTAATCAAATCTGACGAGGTAACCGGCTCTAAGGCTGTAGGGCAGCGTTCGCCCTTCCCTATCGATATTCCTTGGGAATAGAGTGGTTAGCGTCCGGCGGAGGCGACCATGACGGCACGCAAAGGCTTCACAGTTTCCTTGTTACTGCTAATTTGTTTGGCGGGCGCGGCGAAGGACAAGAAAAAGGGTTTGCTGCCGGCGGACGTTCTTGAAGCGCGCACGGTATTGGTGATGATCGATCCCACGGCCGGAATAGCAGTTGAAGATCCTAACGCCAACCGGATGGCGCGGGAGAACGTGGAAAAAGCTTTGATGAGGTGGGGCCGGTATTCGCTGGTAACGGAACCGTCGACCGCAGACCTCATTATGACCGTCAGGAAAGGCAGCGGGAAAATAGCGCAACCTACCATTGGCGGCATCCCGCAGAATAACGATATTGGTGTGATTCAGCCCAGCGATTCGGGAGGACGGATTGGCGCCCGGCAGGGGAATCCGGGAAATCCCGGCGGCCCTATGAATCCTCAATCCACCTCTCCGGGCCCTCGCCCCCAGGTAGAGGCGGGGGAAACGGACGACATGTTCGTGGTCTATCGAAACAACAAGGAAAATCCGTCCGGATCGCCGCTCGAGGCTCCTTCCGTGTGGCGCTATAGCGCGATCGACGCTCTTGAGTCTCCGGATGTTCCGGCGGTGGATAGGTTCCGGGACCTGGTTTCGAAGTCGGAGAAGGCGCTGAACAAGACTCCCTGATTCGCGATTCTGCTGACCGCGGGCCTCCGATTCGTACTCCTGCGCCGCGGTTCATCCTCAAAATCTTCCATTCTGATCTGCTATTCGCTGCGCGTCTCTCCAAGCCCCGGAGGACTACCGCGTTCCACCGGACAGGCCGATAAGTCCGGCATACGGCAATAGCGTCTCTGGCCCGAAGGCCAGTCGTCTGCACGATTGTCGACCCGGGCAACTGAAGCAGATGTCTTGTTTTGCAACAACTCTGCGTCGCACAACCGTGGCAGAGGAATCCTGATGGACGCATTTGTGCGGGGTGGGCGATGATTAGCGCGAGGCCGGGTGCGGCTCGCAGTCTCTTCGTAGCGGTCACGATCCTGGTGGTGACCCACGCTACGCTCCTCGTGTTTAATCCACGTGCAACGCTCTTGTCGAACCTGTTCATTCTTGCGTTTCCCCTGCTGGGGGTCATGACGTGCCTGGTGGGCGCTTACAGCGAGCCTCAGGAGACCAAGCCGTTGTGGCTTTTATTCGGGAGCGGTTTGCTGCTTGCAGCGATTGGTCAAGTTGGGCTGACGTATTACTACTACGTACGAAACATGCACTCTCAGACGCAAGCACTCAACTCTGACTTCTTTTTTTTCGCGTACGGGATTCCTGTCATGCTGGCAATCTGCACCAGAAGTTCAGATGCCGGTTTGAAGGTCTTTGCATGGCTTGATGGGGCTCAAGCCCTGATCGCAGCGGTGCTGGCCTACCTGCAGCTTTTCTCGATACTGCCGTCGTCTGCCCGGCCCGAGGCGATCTCCGCAGCACATCTCATGTATTTGAACAATGCGGAGAATCTGGTTTTGGTCGGAGCCGTGACGTTGCGGTTCTTTTCTAATCCGAGCCCGTCGAGAAAACGCTTTTATCGCGTGCTCTCCTTCTATCTGTGGGTCAACGGAATGACGCTTCTGATCCTGGGCTACCTCGAGTTGAAGCACGGCTGGCGTGACGGACCGCAAGACGCTGCGTGGGGGATGCCTGAACTCGCTCTCCTGGGCTCGTTTGTGTGGCAACGGCAGAGCCATCGGGACGAGAGTGGGCCGAGCAGCGGTGAACGAAACATAGGATTGCTGATTGATAATCTCAGCCCAATATTATTGACGCTGGCTATCACTCTGATGGGAGTAAAGATTGCGACGGAGCATCCCGGGTTAGGATTTGTGTGCATATCATCAGCGGTTGCGATCTATGGAGTACGAGCGGCGATCTTGCAGGTGAGGTATGCGAAGTCGCGAGAGGAGTTGACGAAGGCGATGATTGCCGCCGAGCAGGCGAGCCGGGCCAAGAGTCAATTTCTGGCAAACATGAGCCATGAAATCCGGACGCCGATGAACGGCATATTGGGTATGACGGAGCTTGCCCTCGGCACGAATTTGACTGAAGAGCAACGTGATTTTCTGATGACGGTGAAGTCGTCGGCAGATCGCCTGTTGACCATCATTAATGAGATTCTCGATTTCTCGAAGATGGAAGCGGGCAAGACCGTGCTGGATCTGATCGCGTTTCGATTGCCAACCATGGTCGAGGATGTGATGAGGAGCCTTGCCCTCCTGGCGCAACAGAAGGGTCTGGGTTTTGGCGTGCACATCGCGCCGGATGTACCTTCTGACGTGATTGGCGACCCCATCCGTCTTGGGCAGGTGCTGATCAATCTGGTGGGGAACGCGATTAAATTCACCGAGCACGGAAAAGTGCGCGTGGATATATCTGCAGAATCGGTGGCGAACGGCTGCGCTTGTCTACAGTTTTCGGTTCGCGACACGGGGATCGGAATCGCACTGGATCAGCAGGAAGGGCTGTTTCAGGAGTTTCAGCAAGCGCACACTTCCGGCCGCCGGCTCTATGGGGGCACCGGGCTGGGACTAGCTGTCTCCAAGAGCATTGTGACTTTGATGGGTGGCACCATCGGCCTCCAGAGCAAGCCCGGGGAGGGCACAACGATCACGTTTCTCGCTTGCTTTGATCTTTCCCCTGTGCCGCTGGCTGCGCAGCCCGGGCCGAGCGTAGAGGTCCTGCAAGGGACGGATGGCAACGGTATGAGGCGAGGACCTTTCCCATCGCTCAGGATCCTTCTGGCCGAAGACAACGCGGTGAATCAAAGAGTCGCCATGAGTATGCTGGGCAAGATGGGACACCGGATTACTCTGGCTACGAACGGTTTAGAAGCCATTGCACAGTGGAGACAAGGTGATTTTGATTTGATTTTGATGGATGTTCAAATGCCCGAGATGACCGGGCTACAGGCCACGATGCAAATCCGCCAGGAAGAGGCGGCGGGTATTCACGTACCAATTGTAGCGATGACTGCCTCTGCGATGGGCGAGGAACGGGATCGGTGTTTGGCGGCTGGCATGGATGATTTCATTTCAAAACCAGTGAGTTACCAGGTGATTGAAGCAATGATCGTGGCTACATTTTCGAATAGAAGGTGAGGTTGGCGTCCTTGTTCCGGTCTTAGCCGAGGACGCTAGTCCTGCGTACACAGACGCTATGAGTAAGCTTCGCAGGGACGGCTTATCCAGGATGACGCCGCGGCTGATATTCAGCCGCCCCTTCGGGACTGGGTTTGTGAGGGGCTCAGCACTTGTTTCAAGGAGGGCAAAGTTCCCTTGGTCGAAGATTGTTGGCCAACTCGCTTGATCTTCATAGTTAACGTTTGCGTGCAGGGTAAAATTGGCGTCTATCGGCCCACTAGTTGTGCGTGGAATGGCGAGTAGCGAGTTCCTTCGAGTTTTACGCTGGAGGAAGCGGCTTCGAGGGTGCGCACGTCTTCAGGGGATAACTCAACAATCGCGGCTGCTAGATTTTCTTCGAGGCGAGTGAGCTTCGTGGTCCCTGGGATGGGAACAATCCAGGGCTTCTTGGGGAGGAGCCAGGCGAGTGCGATCTTCGCCGGGGTTGCCTTCTTTTGTTTTGCGAAGGAGGTGACTACGTCTACCAGAGCCTGATTGGTTTTGCGGTTCTCTGCGGTAAACCGGGGAACGGTGTTGCGGAAGTCTGTGGTGTCAAACTTTGTATCAGCGTCGATTTTCCCGTGAGGAAGCCTTTGCCCAGGGGGCTAAAGGGGACAAAGCCGATGCCAAGCTCTTCGAGTGCCGGGATGACATCTCAGGGTAGAGCGCCATCCGGAATGCTCTCCTGAAGGCAGAGCCGCAGATAGCGCAGCAGGACCGGGCTGTCCAGACCATCCGGATCAAATAAATGATTCAAGGCTAAACCGTCCATCACGCCGCAGATCGCGAGGCAGTCGCTCAGTTTTGCGCTCGCCGTCTTACCGTTTAATTGCGGGAGCAGGCGGCTGATCTCCGGGATCGAGGTGCGCAGGCGCATCGTCCGCAGCAGGTCAGCCAGCCGTTTGCGCTTGCGAGGATGACGTATTGCGTAGAGTTTGAATTCGACGTTCAGCAGCATGCGCTCCAGGTCTTTGCTTAATCGCGCAAGATACTGGGCCAGAGCTTCAATGCGTTCGTTGATGGTGGGCAAAGGCAGCAGGAGCGAGCCGAGCTCGGTCAAATCGCGAACTGCATCTTCTTCAAAGATGGCCAGGAACACATCGTCTTTGTCTTTGAAATTGTCGTAAAAGGCGCCACGGGTTTTATGAGCGCGCAAAGCAATGTCTTCGATGCGAGCATGTTCGAATCCGTCCCGGGCAAAAATATGTCTTGCGGAACGAATAAGTTCGCCACGGGTGACGATACCGCGGCGCTGCCTCTGCAGCGGCTCAGGCTCACGTTTACGAACTCTTTTTGCATCCACCATACGCGTTCCAGAGTCTGATCATAGAACATACATGCGCGAATGTTTTCCGGCGCACTTCCAAAACCTTTAAGGGGAAACAAGTAATGATCCAGTGGCTTAGATCCGCGGCAGAAGCAACTGGCCGCAACAGAATGCATTGTATTCCCGCGGCAAGCGTAATGATTTTGGGGTCCGCGCTGTTCAGCGGCTGTGGAAAAGCTCCGGCCGCCGCGGGAGCGCCGCCCCCCCTGCCCGTATCAGTGGTGCAGATCGAGGCAACTGACGTGCCGGTTTCCAACGAGTGGGTAGGTACGCTTGACGGCTATGTGAACGCACAGATCCAGCCCCAGGCCAACGGCTACCTGATCAAGCAGAACTACCGGGAAGGCGCCCAAGTGGTGAAGGGCCAGATCCTGTTCGAGATCGATCCTCGGCCCTTCCAGGCGGCGCTCGACCAGGCGAAAGGGCAGCTGGCCCAGGCAAAGGGGCAAGTGCTGCAGGCGCAGGCGCAACTGGGCCTGGCCGAGATCAACGTCAAGCGAGATACGCCGCTGGCCCAGGCTCGGGCCATCGCGCAGAGCCAGCTGGACAACGATGTTCAGACGAAAGCGCAGACCGAGGCCTCGGTCGAGTCCGCAAAGGCTTCCGTCGCCGCGGCGGAAGCGGCGGTCGAAAACGCTCAACTGAATCTTGGCTTCACTCATGTGCGGTCCCTGATTACCGGGATTGCCGGGCAGGCTACCACGCAGGTGGGCAACCTGGTCAACACGCAGTCGGTGCTCACTGCGGTTTCGCAGCTCAATCCCATCAAGGTCTACTTTTCGATCAGCGATGCGGAATACCTGGCCTTGATCCAACGCGCCCGCAGCGCGGGCGGCGACCTGCTTAAGAATGAAAATGCCATTCCCCTCACGCTGACGCTAGCCAACAGCGAGATCTATCCCCTGAAGGGCCACATCGAATTTGTCGATCGCCAGATGAACCCGCAGACTGGGGCCATCCGTATCGCTGCTGTGTTCCCTAATCCCAACAACGTGCTGAGGCCGGGGCAGTTTGGCCGGGTTCGCGGGGAGACGCAGCTGCATCACGATGGCTTGCTGGTGCCACAGGTTGCGGTGCAGGAACTGCAAGGCTTGCAGCAGGTCTACGTCGCCGGCAACGACAACAAGGCACATCTCACCACGATCGAACTCGGCCCCCAGATCGGCAACAACTGGCTGGTCCAGGGCGGCCTCACTCCCGGAGCAAAGGTAATCGTCGACAACCTACAAAAACTGCGTGAGGGCGCTCCTGTAAACCCACACCCGGCTCCGGCCACCGTCGCCTCGGCCAACAGCACGACCAGCAACGCTGCGGGGAGGTAACGGATGTCGAAATTTTTCATCAGGCGACCGATCGTCGCCATTGTGATCGCTATTGTTACGGTGATTCTGGGTACGGTGTCGCTGGTGAGCTTGCCTACGGCGCAATATCCCGATATTGTTCCGCCGGAAATTCTGGTGACCGCCACCTACCCGGGTGCGGATTCGAAGACCGTCTCAGAAGCGGTATCGACGCCGATCGAGCAGCAGATGAACGGCGTCGACAACATGATCTACATGGACTCGGTCAGCGCCAACAACGGCGTGGTCCAGCTGTTTGTCGACTTCGATGTCAAAACCGATCCCAACATCGACCAGGTGCTGGCGCAGCTGCGCGTCGATCAGGCACAGTCACAGTTGCCGGCCCAGGTTACGACCGCCGGCCTGACGGTACAGAAGGCGCTTACGTCGCCGTTGATGCTCATCTCTGTCAACTCGCCGGGTGGCAAACTGGGCCAGCAGTTCCTCACTAATTACGCCATCATCAATCTGCAGGATCAACTCGCCCGGGTCAAAGGCGTGTCGAGGGTGCAGGTGTTCGGCGGACAATACGCGATGCGGGTGTGGGTGCATCCCGACCAGATGGCCAAACTGGGCATCACGGCGCCCGAAGTTATCCAGGCCATCCAGACCCAGAACAACGTGAACCCCGCCGGGCAGATTGGCGCTGAGCCGATTCCGCAGGGGCAGCAGTTTACGTACACCGTGCGGACGCAGGGCCGCCTGGTGAAGCCGGAGGAGTTTGGGGCCATCGTGATCCGCGCTAACCCTGACGGATCGATCGTGCGCCTCAGTGACATCGCGCGGATCGAGCTGGGCCAGCAGGCCTACACCATTTCTGCCCGCTACAACCAGGCGCCCGCGGGCGTGATGGCCATCTACCAGCTGCCCGGGTCCAATGCTGTGCAGACCGCGGCGGCTGTCAATGCACGCATGAAGGAACTGTCGGCGACCTTCCCCGCCGGCATCACTTACGACGTACCGCTGGATACGACCAAGGCCGTTACGGCAGGTATTCACGAGATCGTGCTTACGTTGCTGGAAGCTCTCGGGCTGGTCGTGATTGTGGTGTTCATCTTCCTGCAGGGATGGCGCGCTACGCTGATCCCTTTGTTGGCCGTTCCCGTGTCGCTCATCGGAACGTTCATCATTTTCCCGGCGCTCGGCTTCTCGATCAACACACTTTCGCTCTTCGGCCTGGTGCTGGCCATCGGCCTGGTGGTCGATGACGCCATCATTGTGGTGGAAGCGGTGGAACACCATATCGAAGAGGGCATGGATCCCACTGCGGCGACCATCAAGGCCATGGAAGAAGTGGGCGGCCCAGTGGTAGCCATCGCCCTGATCCTGGCGGCTGTCTTTATTCCGACCGCGTTTATCCCCGGCATCACGGGGCGAATGTATCAACAGTTTGCCGTCACGATTGCGATTTCGGTGCTTATCTCCGCTTTCAATGCTCTGACGCTGTCGCCTGCGCTGGCATCTTTGCTGCTTCGGCCAAAAGAGGAACGGAAGGGCGGTCTTCTAGGCAGGGGGTTCGAGTGGTTCAACAAGTTTTTCGGACGCACCACGAACAGCTTTGTCCACACGTCGGATGTTCTGATTCATAAGTCTGCCATCGCCATGGTGGGCCTAGCCCTGGTTGCGGTGGTCGCGGTGCTGATCGGCAAGGGCCTGCCTGGAGGCTTCATCCCTACGGAAGACCAGGGATACATGTTCCTTGCGCTGCAGCTGCCAGACGCGGCATCTGCGCAACGCACCGATCTTGCCGAACAAAAGATTACGGATGCGTTGCTCAAGACAGACGGCGTGCAAGGCGTGATCGCGGTGAACGACTTCTCACTGCTCACCCAGGTGCAGAGCACGAACTCCGGCTTTTTCTTTGTGGCGCTCAAGCCGTGGGATAAGCGCAAAACGAAACAGCAGCAACTCGAGTACATTCAAAGCCATTTGCAGAGGCAGCTAATGGCCAATCCCTCGGGCATTGCCTTTGCGTTTCCGCCGCCATCGATCCCCGGTATTGGCACGTCCGGGGGGGTGACCATGATCCTCGAAGACCGCTCCGGCGGCGATGATCCCACGGTCCTGGCGAAGAACGTGTTCGCCTTTCTTGGCGCGGCCAGCAAGCGGCCTGAGATTGCAGCCGTCATCCCGTCGTACCAGCCCGCTGTACCCCAGCTTTACGCCGATGTCGACAAGGCAAAGGCTCTGCAGCAACAGGTGCAGCTTTCCGATGTCTACGCCACGATGTCGACCTTTATGGGCGGCTACCTGGTGAACTACTTCAACCGCTTCGGACGGCAGTGGCAAACCTACGTTGAAGCCGAGGGTACGTCGCGACAGAATATCGGGAACATCAGCCAGTTCTATGTGAGGAGCGCGAACGGCAGCCAGGTTCCGCTTTCCTCGCTGGTCAAGGTCAATCAAACGGCGGGGCCGGAATTCATCTATCGGTTTAATGAGTACAACGCGGCGCAACTGAATATCACAGGCAGTCCCGGTTACAGTTCCGGCCAGGTTCGGCACGCTCTGGAAGAGGTTTTCCAACAGACCATGCCGGCGGGCGCAGGGTTCGATTACTCGGGCATGTCTTACCAGGAACAGCAGGCGGAAAAAGGAGTGCCGTCGTGGGCCGTGTTCGGTCTATCGCTGCTCTTTGTCTTCCTCATCCTGGCGGCCTTGTACGAAAGCTGGACGCTGCCCTTCAGCGTTTTGCTCAGCACCCCGGTAGCTATCCTGGGCGGATACCTGGCTCTGCATATTCGCTCCTATGAGAATGACATTTTTGCCACGATCGGCCTGGTCATGCTGATCGGGTTGTCGGCCAAGAACGCAATCCTCATCGTCGAGTTTGCCAAGACCAACTACGAGTCCGGGCAAAGCATTGCGGAGGCTGCTCTTGCCGCCGCCCGGTTGCGCTTCCGGCCGATCATGATGACGGCTCTGGCCTTCGTGTTCGGGTGTCTTCCGCTGTGGGTGGCGTCGGGCGCGGGTGGCGCTTCGCGGCGCATTCTGGGAACGGTGGTGGTCGGCGGGATGTTTTTATCGACCGCGATCGGCCTCATCTTCATTCCCGTCACGTTTTCCGTGGTCGAGTACCTGTCTCATCGCTTTGCGCGGGGCGGGAAAGGCACCACGATGGACTCGAAGGGCGATCTGGACCCGGTAGCCGTGGGCGCGGCTGCGGGCGGAGGCCCAGGACGTTCGACACGAGGAGGGCAGGCATGAACAACTCTTCGGTTTGGTTTAAGCGCGCGTATGCGACGATCTTTACCGCTGTGCTGTTGGCTGCGGCAGCCGGATGCACGGTTGGGCCGAAGTATAAGCGGCCCGACTATCCGACGCCGCCTACGTTCCGTGGCGCGGACGATGCCGCGATCGTTAGCGACGCGCAGGGCTCTCTCGGCGATGAACAATGGGCGCAGGTGTTCCGCGAACCTGAGCTGCAGGAATTGATACGTAAGGCACTCAGCAACAATTACGATCTCCGGATTGCGGCGCAGCGCATCCTGGAACAACAGGCGCAGGTACAAATTACCCGGTCGCAGCAGTTCCCTACCCTGAGCGTTGGGGGGACCGGCCTGGGCGTGGATGCGCCTGCACTGAGCAACATCACAGGTGGATCCAATTCGATCAGCAACCCAATTGTGGCTGGATCGTTCAGTCTCTCGGCGGCGTGGAACCCGGACTTCTGGGGTCTGTATCGCAGGCAGACGGAAGCTGCCCGGGCTACGCTCCTGGCGCAAAGCTGGGCCCAGCGCGCGGTGCGCCTGACCCTGGTGCAGGAAGTGGCCACCGCTTACATTCAACTGCGCGCACTCGATCGGCAAGTGGAGGTGACGCGGCAGACTTTGAAGGCCAGGCAGGAGTCGGTTGACCTGACAACGCGGCTGGAGAGCGGTGGCTCCGTTCCGCTCTCTGATCTCCGACAGGCCGAGCAGCTGCTTTACACGGCTTCCTCGGAACTTCCTCAATTGGAGCAGCAGGTACAGCAACAGGAGAACGCGTTGCGACTGTTGCTTGGGGAGAATCCGGGACCGGTGGCGCATACGGATCCAAACGCACTCACACCTCCGCCGCAGGATTTGCCAACGGGGATTCCTTCGCAGTTGTTGGAACGCAGGCCGGATATCCAGCAGTCAGAGGCGCAGCTCAAAGCGGCTAATGCGAACATTGGAGTTGCGCGGGCGCAGTTCTTTCCCCAGTTGTCGATCAGTGGCTCCGCCGGGGTCGGGGGAAATTCCTGGTCCAACATCTTTGACACCAACTCCCGGACCATTTATGGACTTGGCTCGCTGGCGCAGCCGCTCTTTGAAGGGGGCAAGCTGCGCGGGCAATTGAATCAGGCTAAGGCCGCGGATCAGGAGATGGTGATTACTTACCAGAAGACGATCGCCGGGGCATTTCGCGACGTATCGAACGCGTTGATCGCGCTGAATAAACAGCGCGCGTATCGCGAGCAACAGGAGAAGTTGGTGGCGGCGGCGCAGGATTCTACTCGTCTCGCGCGACTGCGGTATGAGGGTGGGTCGACGGCGTATCTTGAGGTGCTTACTACGGATACGAATCTCTATTCGGCGCAGTTGAGCCTGGTGACTGCTCAGCAGGGCGAGGCGCTTAGTCTGGTTCAGCTTTACAGTGCTTTGGGTGGGGGTTGGCAGTAGTCGAATTTTCCGCGTGTGCACCTTTCTTTACGGAAACGTGCATGAAGTTCGCAGAACCTAATAAATCTCACAGGGAATCGGGGGTGTGGGGCACCCGAGGTTCTGTTGTCTGTACAGACTTCGTCATTGGTGGGCCCGCGGGATGAAGCGGTTGATGGGGCTTCGCCCCGTCTTATTCGGCCCATGTACGCCTTGGCGAGGGGCACCCGTCCAGTTCCTCCAGCTTTGCTGCAGCCATCAGGCCTATCGGCAGATAGCGCAGTCCCGGCGGTGAAGCTGAATCAAATAGGTGTATCGAAATTGCCCGAGGGGGTGCAATCCCGCGCGGCTCTGGCGTCGTTCTCGCTCAGGCTGGATCGCCGTATGCCGCCGCTCCACATACTTTTCACGAATTGCTTCAAGTTCCTTCATTCTGGTGCAAGGCATTGAAAGTACTCCATTTGGGGCAGACTGGCCACTCAACTTAGCTAACGGAACGGGCTTCCCGGCAGATTTCTCTTAAAGAGAATTGAGGAAGGCCGAGTAACCGAGACCCAGTGACTTTCGAAACAGGACTTCGGGACTGACGTGGCAAGTTTGTGAAAATCTCACTATTCGGAAAACCCAAGCTCATTAGCCGAGCGTCACAACGGCAATCGGGCCCGGCTCTTTTGAGGTAACTGATCAGGAGGTACGAATATGGCTGGAACAAAGAAGTGCGCGCATCCTGCTTGCAGCTGCATGGCTCCGGATAAGCAGAAGTATTGCAGCCAAATCTGTCAGGATTCGAAAAACGTTACAGCGCTTGCGTGCCATTGTGACCACCCGGAGTGCCGGGGATAGATCGCTGAATGAGTAGTCCCAGGGCTTAGGGGTGTGGACCGGCTGCACCCGTGCGATGAGTGTGCTTGCTTTATCTCCCTACTTATTGGCGGTGATTCGGTCGACAATTAGCCGTACAAACCGATCGGCATCCGATGCCACGCAAACCCGGGCATTCGACTTGAGAGGAACGACCCCTTCGATTTCGTAATGATCGCCGTGGAGAACGTTGTTCTCATCGGAACCTCTCCGATTGGCGACGGTTTCTCCGCGAGTGAACTCACCTTTAGTCTCTACGTCTACATGCATGCTCTGGAGCGTTACAAGGCTGGGGTCAACCACCGTGCCTACAGCGAGCGGATCATACATGGCGGCTCCCGGGTAGCCACTTTTCTCTGAACGGGTTACGTAGAAGTCGGCAAGTTTGGCAACGAAGTCGCTTTCGGGTGCGTGATTCGCCTGCAGCCTGGTCACGTCCTTTCGGGTCATCAAGGTGCGCTCGCCCACATCGGAGCCGATCATCGTGACGGTCCAGCCGGCGTTAAAAACGATTTGGGCGGCTTCCGGATCGTTATAGATATTGGCTTCCGCCGCTCCGTCTACATTCCCGCCGGTGATGGAGCCGCCCATGATGACAATGTCTTTGACCAGGGGGACGATGCCGGGGTCTTTGGAAACGGCCAAGGCGATATTGGTCAGAGGCCCAACGGGAATGAGCGTGATTTGATGCGGGTACTTGTGGACCATTTCGATAATCAGGTCGGGCCCAAAGCGTGGATCGGGCTTGCATTTCGGGGCGGGCAAGTCGACTCCGGCGAGACCATTCGGGCCGTGCCAGAATTGCGCCGTAATCAGTTTTTGGTTCAATGGGTGCTGGGCTCCGCCCGCCACCAGCACATCACATCGCCCTGCCAATGACACAATCTTCAGAGCGTTTTCCAGACCTTGTGCGGCCTCAACGTTGCCCGGCACCACGGTCAGCGCTTCGACCTTGAGTTCTGGCGAGTGCAAGGCCAGCAGGATGGCCATGGCGTCGTCCACGCCCGGATCTGTGTCGATGATCACGCGCTGCGGGGCAGGCTGCGCCAAGACGTTGGTCACAGCGAGAAATACGATGGGCAGAATCAGAAGGGATGTAATGCGCAGTCTCTTCACGAACGAGTCCTTTCTTGCAAGGCCAGATGGCAGTGTAAACCTTGTTTCTTTTTTTCATCGAATGCGGCGCCGTCTGATCGAGATGAGAATATTAGGGGGCGGCGGCGCCGTTCGGTGGGGGTTTCATGCAAGGAGACAGCTAAGGGAATGATGGTCCAGAAGAGCAACCACATAGAGAAACCAAATCCCACCAGGCTGCTTTTGACGCTCGACCTGATGGGGACGTTCGTCTTTGCCCTCGAGGGCGCCATGGCGGCGGTAGACGGCGATCTCGATCTGCTGGGCCTGATGGTGTTATCTTTCTGCACTGCGCTGGGCGGCGGGATTATTCGCGACCTGCTGATCGGCGCGATTCCTCCAGGTTCGATTCGAGACTGGCGTTTGGGGTCGATTGCCTTCCTCGGGGGGAGCATTGTCTTCCTGTTCCATCAGTTCGTCCGGCAGATTCCTGATCCGTTGATTCTTAGTCTGGATGCCGCGGGGTTGGCGTTGTTCGCGGTCTCCGGGGCAGGTAAGGCACTCGCTTATGACGTCCACCCGTTTATTGCGATTCTCATGGGCGGGATTACCGGTGTGGGCGGCGGGACCGTCAGGGATGTGCTGCTGGCCCAGGTTCCTACCGTTCTTCGCGCGGATGTGTATGCTACGGCGGCACTGGCCGGGGCCGGGGTGATGGTTCTTATGGTGCGCCTGAAGTTTCCGAAGACTCTGGCCGCGGTGTGCGGCGCGACGGTTTGTTTTGCTCTGCGTATGGTGAGTTTGTGGCGACATTGGAGCTTGCCTCATGTGCAGGTGCATTAGGGAGGGGTTGGCTCATGAGGATAAACGGAGAGGATTAAGACAGGGTCCTTCCGACAGGGATGGTTTGGTAGGAATGAAACGGAAAGCGTACCTCAGGGCCTAAAGGCCTCGTGATTGGGTGGGAGTGTGTACGGGCTAAAGCAGGTACCTACCCAGGACGTGCCCTCCCCAGCACATGCCGGCCAGCGTACCGGCCCTCCCGGTTCTCGTGGCAGATCTGAGCCAGGACCAGCGTCCTGGGCTCAGTTCAGGCAAGGTGTCCGAATTAGCCGAGCGAATAATTTTTGACAGTGTAGGTTGCTGATTGATTTCACCTGAACCCAGCAGAGGAGAATGAGATGGGTTCAGTTGTATTGCCGCGTTTCCAATTGTGTGCCGGGGAGGTGCCAAAACATCTCCGCTAAAGGTCCGCGGAACCGCAGGTCCCTCCGCTACGCTTCGCTCCGGTCGGGATGACAAGGAGAGGGCTTGTCGCAGGCGTAGGGTTTGCGATGGGGATGGCAGTTCTGTGTTGTTTGTGTCCCTGTGGTTACGTCATGAGTGTCCATGAGGTATGGGTCGCGTTGATCCCAGGTCTCAAAAGCGAGACCTGGGGCACCCTTCGCGTTTTTCCTTTGATTGTGGTTGGTATGGACGGTGGGAACTTCAAATTTTGAGAAATCCGACGGCTACCCCGGTCGGAAAGCTTGCAAAAGCATCTGCCAACAAACATGGCCGAGGTCCCTTCGGCTGCCCTCAGGACAGGCGCTTCGCTCGGGATGACACCGAGAGGGCAACCTGTGCCAGAGAGCGAGGCTTTTCGAAGCTAATTTGGACAAGTCTGGAGTTCAGGCGTCCCTCCGGGACTTGTCTCTCGGCGGCTCCACTTGACAGGCAAGTGGAAATAGAGCGATTCTCTTTTGGAGAGTCCACTTGAATGTCTAGTAAAGAGCAGGAACCGATCCAGTTGCTCCAGGGAACACTGGACCTGATCGTGCTGCGCACTTTGATGACTATGGGCGCGCAGCATGCTTACCAGATTGCTACCCGTCTGCAGCAGGTTTCAGAGCGGTTGCTCAATTTGAACCAGGGCACGCTGTATCCGGCGCTTGTCCGGCTTGAGCAGTATGGGTGGATCAAGGGGGCCTGGGGAAAGACCGAAAATAACCGGGAAGCCAAGTACTACGAAATCACCAAGGCGGGACAGAAGGCCCTGGCCGAGGAGACGCAGAAGTGGCGAAAGATGGCGGCCCTGGTGGAGCGAGTCCTGATTGAGGAGTCTTAGCGATGAAGCACCTGAGGCGCTTTTTGATGAGGTTTGCGAGGGTATTTACAAACTCACGGGCGGAAGCTGATCTGGAGAGAGAGATTGCTGCTCATCTCAGGTTGCTGGAGGACGAATACCTGGGGCAGGGCATGTCCGCTGAGGAGGCGCGGCTCGCTGCCAGGCGCGCGTATGGAGGAGTGGAGCAGGCCAAGCAATTGCATCGCAACGAACGCTCCTACCAGGGAGTGATGCAGACTATACAGGACATCCGCTATACGCTTCGGCAACTGCGCAAGGCACCTGGATTCACGCTTACGGCGATCCTTATGCTGGCTTTGGGAATGGGCGCGACCACTGCGATTTTTTCTATCGTTGCGGGCGTGTTGCTGCGTCCCCTGCCGTTTCCAGATGCCGACCGGCTGGTTATTGTGGGAGACATCCTCGAGGGGTCAAATAGCACTTTTCGGTCCCAACCGTGGGTAACTGCTCCCGACATCCGCAACTATATGCGGGACACGCAAAGTTTCAGCAACCTTGGGGGCTACCGGGGAGCGGGCTTTGAGTTATCCGGCACCGGTGATCCTGTCGGCGTGCACGCGACACGGATGAGCGGCGACGTCTTTTCCGCGTTGCGCGTCGCTCCTCTGCTGGGGCGCGCGTTCACGGAAGAGGAAGACGAACAGCACCAACCGGTTGCAGTGCTCAGTTACGGCATGTGGCGGAACCGGTTCCAGGGGGATGCAAATATTCTGGGGCGCAAGATCCTGCTGAGCCGCAAGCCGTATACCGTGATCGGCGTGATGCCGCGGGATTTTGAGTTTCCCCTGATGCCGGGACACCTGGACCACAGCGAGCTTTGGGTTCCGCTCAGCCTTGCACCGGAGGAGTTCGTGGCAGGGAGCGCGGCGTCATGGAGTTCGCGCATGATCGGGCGCTTAAAACCCGGCGTAAGCAAAGAGCAGGCGCAGAGCGACGCAGAACGAGTGGCAGAAGAGACCATGCGCAACTATCCGGCCTTTATGCGCAGTCTTCGCATTCATGCGGTGGTGACGCCCCTGCAGGAAGACACGGTGGAAGCGGCCCGTCCGCTGGTGCGCACGTTATTTCTGGCGGTCGTGGTGATCCTGCTGATCGCGTGCGCGAACCTGGCGGGACTGTTGCTGGTGCGGTCGATCCGCAGGCGAAAGGAGATCGCCGTGCGCCTGGCGCTGGGGGCGCGCGCAGCCACTTTGCTGCGACAGGCCTTGGTGGAGAGCCTGGTGTTGAGCGTGGCTGGAGGCGCGGCCGGGCTGGCGCTGGCTGCGGCCGCTCTGCGCGGTGGAGTGAGTTTGTTGCCGGAAACACTGCCACGCATCCGGGAGATTGGCCTGGACTGGCAGGTTGTGGGCTTTGCGCTGGGACTGGCACTGCTCACCGGGTTAGTGTGCGGATTGGCCCCGGCGTTTGCGGCTATCCGGACGAGCGTAAACGACACGCTCAAGGATGGTGGACGCACCGGGACTTCCGGCAGCGGCCATGCGCGACTGCGGTCCGCGCTGGTGATTGCGGAAGTCGCGGTGGCGCTGGTGTTGCTCACCGCATCGGGCCTGCTGCTGCGCAGCTTTGAACGGATGCGATCGGTGGATGTGGGATTCCGCCCGGACCATACACTGGCTGCGTTTTACGTTCTTCCGCAGAAGGAATACGTCAGCCAGGTGGTGATTGATGCGTTCAACGACGAGTTGCTGCGCGACCTGCGGCAGTTGCCGGGAGTCGAAGCCGCCGGCATCACTTCGTTGCTGCCGGCTTCCGGCAATGACTTCGGGCTGGCTTTTACTCTGGAAGGCTATGTTCCTGCCAAGGGATCGGGTTTGAATATGGCGGCGATGTCGATGGTGCAGGGCGATCCGTTTCAGGCGCTGGGAATTCGTTTGCTACGTGGCCGCGTATTCAATGAGGCAGATAAAGCAGGCTCACCATTGGTGGCGATCGTGAACCGGAAGCTGGCGCAACACTACTGGCCGGGCCTGGACCCCATCGGAAAGCGGCTGCGGCGGGGGATGCCGGAAACGGCGACTCCATGGATGACGGTGGTGGGCGAGGTGGATGACGTAAAGCTGGGGTCTCCCGATGCGGAGACGGCGCAACAGGTGTATCAGCCGGTCACGCAGATGGTGACCAGCGAGGGAGTCTTTGCGTCCGGCGGGGAGTTGAGCGCCAACTACGGCTACATTGTGCTGCGCAGTGTTTTGCCGCCGGAGCAGATGGAGAATCTGCTGCTCGCCGCAGTGCGGACGATCGATCCGCATTTGCCGCTGCACGATATGCAGACGATGGAGCATGCGATATCGGGAAGTGAGGCTCCGCGGCGATTTAATACCGTGCTGATTTCTTTGTTCGCGGTGGTTGCCGTGTTGCTGAGTGTGCTTGGGATTTATAGCATCATCGCGTTCTCCACGGCTTTGCGGGAACAGGAGATGGCACTGCGTATGGCGCTGGGATGCCAGCGGTCGGGAGTGCTTGCGCTCATCCTTGCTTCCGGGGTGAAGTTGGCGGCGGTTGGTTGCGGGTTGGGTTTGATCGGTGCTGTGGCGGCATCCCGCTTGTTGCGGTCGTTTTTATTTGGGGTGAGCCCATTTGATCCAGTAGTGCTTACGCTTTCCGCGGTTGCGATGGTGGTGCTGGCGTTGTTGGCTTCTGCTTTGCCGGCGAGGCGGGCTGCCGGGACGGATCCTATGGTGGCTTTGCGGGGGGAGTAGGAAAAGCGTTCGTGGGGGCTTGGCACCGTCGTTTTCGTCCCATGTACGCCTTGGCGAACATGGGGCACCCGTCCTGCTACCTCTACCCTTTGTTTGGGGCTATTGCTTGAGTTTCCAGCAGTGGAGGAAATCGGTCCGGGTGTGGCTGACTCCCATCACGTTGAAGGCGCGGGTTTGTTTGGAGTAGATGACGTGGTGAGTTCCACCGTGGATGGAGTTGGAATTGTTGTAGTGACCAATGCCGGTTCCGCGGTATTCGCGGCTCATCCTTATGTAGCTGTGCCATTCAGGGTTTCCAGTTGAACAAAAGCCCGAGGCTTCGAGCAGAGCCTGCCCGGGTTGCCAGGCGATGTCGACTGTGCCGCCGGTGGGCTCATGGGTTCCATCATCCCTGATGCGGTAATTGATGTACTGGCCTGCCAGAGAACCATATTCCCTGGTGAGTGCACGCCGTTCTGACCACTTACGCAATCTGATGCCAAGCTGCCAATCGGCGATTACGCCCAGAATGGCACCTACCACGAACCCGATTGCTATGTTCGCCCAATGGATTGTCATTTCACGTCCTAGTCAGGAATGGCAAAGCTCCTGCGAGGATGTACGCTTTCACTTTGCCTATGGTTCCCGTTGAGGTCGAGGATTGCAGGTCGAGCGCTGTGGTATCCCACATCTCGCGAAAAACGAGCGAGATATGGGGCACCCGAAGTTTGCTGGCTGGGACGCATGAAGACTAGGTCAGTGCTGAGGGGGGCCGTGGTGGAGGACCAGGCGTCCAACCGCCATGGCCATCAAGAGCAGGCCAGCGAGAAAGAGCACCGAACGGATGAGCACTCGCCCGATCCGGGTCTTTGGGGGTAGGACGCCCCGCTTGGTCTTGAGACTGTATGCCTGGCTGAGAACGCCGGACAGGAGCAAGAAGAAACCCACCGCAAGCATTAACCAGGGCATGACTGTTCCTCCGTGAAAAGCTTCATTTTCGCCTCTGCGCGACCCCTTCGGAATGATCTAAACTGGTTTTGTTCGCATGAGGAGTTGCGCGATGAAGATGTTTCGCTGGGTCTGGCTTGCACTCACCCTTGGCCTGCTTGGTTATGCGTTTTACCAAGGCATGTATGTAGCGCCCACTGAGGCTACCATGGGCGACATCCAGCGCATCTTCTACTACCATTTTCCCTCGGCGATGATGACGTTCCTCTTCTTCTTTATCAGTTTTGTGGCTTCGATTGTCTATCTTGCTTCGCGGCGCAATCATCCGCAACGTGCCTTGGGGGCGGATGCCGCGGCCCTGGCCTCAGCGGAAATGGGGATGGTTTTCTGTACGCTGGTGCTGATCCAGGGACCGCTTTGGGCCCGGCCGGTGTGGGGCATCTGGTGGACCTGGGATGCGCGGCTGACCTCTACGCTGGTGCTTTGGCTTATCTACGCCAGCTACCTGCTGCTGCGCAAGTTTGCGGAAGGTCCGCAGATGAGGACCCTGGCCGCGGTGCTGGCGATTTTTGGATATGTGGATGTACCGATTGTTTACTTCTCCACACGGTGGTGGCGGACGCAACATCCCGCTCCGGTGATTGGCGGGGATGCCAACTCGGGACTTGATCCAGCGATGTGGCCCGCGGTGTTTTGGAACCTGGGAGCCTGGCTGGCGTGGGGGCTTCTGCTTGCCGGATGGCGGTACACCATTGAACGGCGGCGGCAGGTGGCTGAGCAGCATGCGGCACTGCATGCTTTGGAAGCAAGCCTTGAAGTGACGCTTTAAGATCTGGATCGCAACACTAAGGGAGGAAAGACATGGCGCATCGTCATCTGGTTCTCGCTTACGTCATCACCATCGTGGTGCAAATTGGCTATGCCGGCTGGATCGGCTTGAAGTACAGGTCTATGCGCAAGCTGGAGCGTGAGTTTCCGCCTTATCCTACGCTGACCAAGTAGGGCTCTAAGGCAGGCGTGCAGTTCGCGGGGCTTCTCTGACTTCTTCGCCCATGAGTTCTCCCGGATGAGCGCCTCCGAGGAGTTCTTCTTCGGGCTCAATGTGGACCAGAACTTCGGCGATTTTATCTACGTCTTCGCGGACCTGATCGGCCACCGCATGCGCGATCAGGTGTCCCTGGCGGACGGTGAGATCGCCGCGCACGACTACATGAAGATCCACGTAATAGCGGAAGCCGACTTTGCGCACGAAGCACTTTTCTACTCCGAATACGTCCGGCACGGCTTCCGCTACGCGTCGCACCTGCTGTTCGATCTCGGGCGCCGGAGCAGTGTCGAGAAGTTCCGCTACGGGCCTGCGCAGTTGTTGCCAACCACCGAACAAGATGATCGGTGCGGCGCATAGAGCTGCCCAGTCGTCCGCTGTGGGGTCGCCGGTCCAAAGCGCGGCCGAGATACCGATAAAGGCGAAGGCGGAGATGATGGCATCGCTAAGATGATGCCAGGCGTCTCCCCTGAGGGCGGTGCTTTCTATCTTCTGGCTGACTCCGGAGACGTAGCGGGAGAGCAAGGCTTTGATAGGCACTACACACAACAACACCCAGAGGGTGTAAGGGTGGGGCAGCTTATGAGGGGTGCGAATCAGATCGATGCTTTCGGCGGCAATGCCGATGGCGGCGGCGATCATAGCTACGCCGACGATGGCGGCGGCGATCGGGTCCGCTTTCCCGTGGCCGTAGGGATGGTCCTTATCCGGCGGCTTAATGGCAAGCCGGAGGCCCCAGTAGACGACCGACGAACTAATCACATCCAGAAAGGATTCAATTCCGTCGGCTAAGAGGGCAAAGGAATGGCCTATCAACCCCGTGACGCATTTGACCAGCGCCAGGGCCAGGTTGATGCCGATGCCGAGCAGGGAGGAGCGTAAGCCGCCTTCCACCATCTGTTCGGTTGTCGGAGAAGCCGTCATGGCTTCATTGTCTCTTGTCCGGGGGTGGGACGCACGGTAACGGTCCCGAAGGTTTTCTTTTTTTGGAATCCGTCTTGCCCCATCTGGAGGATCCTTACTAAACTTAGCTTGGAAAAAGGCCCTGGAGGCGTCCGTTGTTGCGTTTTTTGAAGCTCGCTCTCATTTTCGAACTATCGACCATACTGGGGCTCTCGGTATTGACGGGCCAGTTTTTTTACCGGGCTTACAACAACTCGAGCCGGGAGCATTTGCCGGTGAGCTTTCTGGCTGCGCTGGTGATGTTGGTTCTAGGCACCCAGCAGACGGCGATGTCGTTTCGGCGGGAAAAAGTCCGGTTGGCTTTTGGCCGTCCCACGGTCAAAGAAAAGCTTCGTTTAAGAGTGGCCTACAGCACGCTGACGCTTTTGCTGTTCATCGCGGCAGGTGTCTTGCTGGTCATTCTGCAAAATCACCTGCGCTAGACAGGGCGGTTATCGACCCGCACCCACCGCTCGTTTCTGACGCGGAGCAACGGACTGCGGTTTTTTGGGCTGGGTTACTTCGGCATGCGGTTCCGGCCTACGCGGCTGCGCGCCCTGAGTGGACTGCTGGTCCATCCATTCATCGAGGCGGGAACGCTTGAAGCGCCAGCGATTGCCCAGCTTGAACGCCGGGACGAAACCTTCCGAAGCATATTTATAGAGCGTGTCAGGGCTGATACCGAGATAGTCGGAAGCCAAACGGATGTCCATGACTTCGCGAACTTCATCCCTCGCCGGTGGGGTTCTCATCGAAGTGCTCTCCTCTGGGAACTGCGGGACCGGGCGAGAGTACAAACCCGCCGTTGTGCTTATACCGCGTTTTCACCCTGTAACACAAGAAATTATCGCTTATCGTTCGAGTCTCTCGGGTTTTAAGCGATCTCGCAGTTTCATACCGGAATAGATTCGCCCGGTGTGGTTTTCTTTCTGGGAAAACCGACAACACGGCTGTTCTTTTCGGTTTATGCCGACTGTGATCCCGCTCTTTGGGTTTTCTTGAGTTCCGGTAGGAGCGTATCAGAATTCGCATCCGCGCGATGCATTACCTGCGGAGTAAATTCAGTTACCAAGGACACGGTATCCGCCCTGATCCCTGGGAACAGGATGATTAATCCTCAAGTTTAAATATGTCTTTCATCCTTCTCATTCTTTGAGATTAACCATCCGTGCAAATCGGGCTCTGAGGACGTTACCTGGTTAAAATTCGGGCTGCAATCCGGCGGCGAGGGCAATCAAGTCGTCACCTATGGTGCGGGTTTTTGCTATGGCATCCTCAAGCGGAATGTGGGTAATTTCTGTGCCGCGCAGCACGACAAGCCGGCCAAACTTTCCCTCGTGCACCAAATCGATCGCAGCCGAGCCATAACGAGTGGCGAGCATACGGTCGTAGGCTGTCGGTGTTCCTCCGCGTTGGGTGTGACCCAGATTGACCCAGCGCGTTTCATAACCGGTTTTTTCTTCGATCAATTCCGCGATGGATTCGGCGATACCACTGAGGCGCGCGTGACCGAAGGCGTCGACCTTTGCTCCCTTGACGGCCTGCTTGTCGGTGCCTGGCAATTTTGCGCCTTCGGCGACGACAACGATGGAGAAGAGCTTGCCGCGGTCGTGACGCTCTTTGAGGATCTTGACGGCCAGGTCGAGGTCGATGGGTTTTTCGGGAACGAAAATGACGTCGGCGCCGCCGGCGATGCCCGAGGTAATGGCGATCCAGCCGGCATCGCGCCCCATGACCTCGCAAACGATCACGCGATTGTGGGCTTCTGCGGTGGAATGTAAACGGTCGATGGCTTCTGTCGCAATGGAGACGGCGGTGTCAAAACCGAAGCAGGCGTCGGTTCCGCTCAGGTCGTTATCGATGGTCTTGGGAACGCCGACCACCTTGATTCCCTTTTGGATGAGAGCATTGGCCACGCCCTGGGTGTCGTCTCCCCCGATGGTGATGAGCGCGTCGAGTTGATTGGCCTTGATGGTGGCGAGGCACTTGTCGATGCCGCCTTCCATCTTGCGCGGGTTGGTGCGAGAGGTGCGCAGGATGGTGCCGCCGAGCTGGAGGATGCCTGATACGGTGTCGAGGGTGAGAGGCCTGGTTTTGTTTTCCACTACTCCGCGCCAGCCTTCAATGAAGCCGACGAACTCATCGTTGTGGTGGAAAATGCCTTTGCGTACAGCGGCGCGGATGACCGCGTTGAGTCCGGGGCAGTCGCCGCCACCGGTTAGAATTCCAACTCGCATTTTGTTTTCTCCCTAAGCGTGCAGTGCTACGTCTTCGCGCGTGTGTCGCGGAGAGAATTGAATCGTGCCTTGTGCATCATAAATGCGGTTGTCGCTGGGAGGGAAATGGGGGGTTTCGGGAATGGGCTGGACTGGGCTGCAGCTGCGACAATTTTCAGCCGTCCCTGCGGGACTTTGTCATGTTTGCGGAGCTGCCCCAGGACTGTCGTCCTGGGCTAAACTCAGTCGTCCCTGCGGGACTTGATCACGCCGAAAAGCGTGAACGGGAGTTACAGGATCTACCGATTGCTACCGGTGGCGTTCTCGTTATCACTCATTGCCGCAACGATTTGCCGTTTGAAGCTCTAGTGATAGAAGAGCTTGTGAAGGAGATTGCCGAAGCTCTTAGCTAAATGCTTCTATCCACTGTTGGGGCGGTGGCTTCGTCATGGTAGAGGGCGGCAATCTGGTCAGCGTAGCGCGCGACGACCACGCGGCGCCTCAGCTTCATGGTGGGCGTGAACTCGCCGGAGTCCATGGACCAGTCATCGGGAACCAGGTAAAAACGCTTGATGGTCTCGAAGTTGGCTAAGCCCTCGTTAACGCGGTGGATCAGGGCCTGGTACTCGGCACTTACGGCTGGATTGCTGAGCAGGTCGGCGCGCGTGGAGAAGGCGATTCCCTGCTTGCGCGCCAGATCCTCGAGCGCGGGGAAGTTGGGCGCTATCAGCACGCTTAAGAATTTGTGCCGGTCGCCAACCACCACGGCGGTGCTGACCAGCAGGCTGTTGTTGAGCTTGCCCTCAATGGGCTGGGGCGCGATCATCTTTCCGCCGGAGGTCTTGAGCAGTTCCTTCTTGCGGTCTGTGATGTACAGGAACCCATCGTCGTCCACTCGCCCGATGTCACCGGTGTGAAACCAGCCATCGGGCTCGATGGCTTCGCGGGTGGCGTCTGGCTTGTGCCAGTAGCCTACGAAGACGAAGGGGCCTCGGACGAGTAGCTCCGCGTCGGGAGCAAATCGGTATTCCACGGATTCGATTGGCTTGCCTACGGAGCCGATGCGGTGATTGTGAGCGTTGTTCAAGGCCAGGACGGGCGAGGTTTCCGTGAGGCCATAGCCTTCGAAGATACGAATGCCGATGTCGGCAAACCAGCCCGCGGTGTCGATACCTAGCGGGGCTCCGCCGGAGATAAAGTCACGCACCTGGCCGCCAAATGCTCCCTGGGTGACCTTTTTGAAAACCAGGCGATCGGCCAGACGCCAGGCCAGCGAGGTGGGGGTCTTTCCCCGGAGGGTTTCGTCCCGATGGCGGCGGCCGTTGGCAAGAGCCCAGGTGAATAGCTTCTTAACGATAGGTTTGGCGGCCGAACGACGCTCGACCACCTCGCGGATCTTCTCGTAGACGCGGGGCACTGCCACGAATACCGTTGGCTTCACGGCGGTGATGGCGGCGGGGAGACGGTCGAAGCTGCCGCAATAGGCAAGGGTTGCGCCGTAACAGAAGAGGGCGTAGTCGAGGTGGCGCGCGGTGATGTGGGAGAGGGGTAGAAAAGAGATGCAGGTGGAGGCAGGATTCCAATCGAAGGTGCGGGTGGAGTGATTGAGATTGGAGGCGATGTTGCCGTGGGTAAGCATGACTCCCTTGGGCTCACCGGTGGTCCCGGAGGTGTAGATGAGAGTGGCCAGATCCTCTGGTTTGACCTGGGAGCTACTCAACCACTGTTGCATATCGATGGCAGGATCCGGGGCGCCCTGGAGGAGCGACGAGAGAGTGGTGGCTGGGTTTTCCAGGTTGGCTACGTCATCCATCACGACGATGTGCTCGAGCTTTGTCTGGCTTCGGATGGACTCGACTCTGCGGTACTGGGCTTCCGTGGACACAACGGCTATGCGGGCGCCGGAGTCGTTGAGCAGAGCGGCGATCTGGTCCGGGGTCAGGGTGGGATAAATGGGGACGTCCGCGGCGCCAAGGACCAGGGTGGCGAAGTCGACGACTGGCCATTCCCATCGATTCTCCGAAAGGATTGCGATGCGGTCGCCTTTGAGAATGCCCCAGGTGCGGAAGGCGTTGGCGAGGGTGTAGACGCGGGTGACGAGATCGTCGCTCGATATGGGGAGCCAGTTACCGTGGGCGTCCTGCCAGAGGACAGCTCGCTCACGCTTGCTGGCGAGTACCAGAGCGATCACGTCGATTAAGGTATCGAGTTTGAACATGAAGGGAAATTGTAACTTGCGGTGTATGGATCGGGTGTGAAGGTGGGGATGGGGGGTTAAGGAAAGTGATCGAAGGGCTTCGCCCATCTTTTTCGGCCCACGTACGCTTTGGCGAACGTGGGGCACCCGTCCAGAACCTTAAGGGTCCCAATGTGGTGTTATAGGGTTGGGACCCTTTCGGTCAGGCTTGGGGTAGGGGGGTTAGGCGCACGAAACGGGCGGATTGGTTGGCCCAGTCGGCGAGAATCCAGCGGGCCCGGGTGCTGGCGGTTTTTTCGGCGTGCAGCTCGATGAGCTGGCGTAGTTCTTCGGCTGCTGTTTCGTCGAGCTGCGAGAGGGGCTCAGGCGCCAGAAAGCCGGGATGGTACTTGGTCTGGGAGAGGAAGGTGCCATCCTCATCGAAGACCCAGGCTAATCCGCCGGTCATACCCGCACCGAAGTTCTGGCCGGTTGAGCCGAGAACCGCAACCAGTCCGCCGGTCATGTATTCGCAGCCATGGTCGCCGATTCCCTCGACCACCGATAACGCTCCGGAGTTGCGGACGGCGAAGCGTTCCCCCGCACGGCCCGCGGCAAAGAGCGAGCCGCTGGTCGCGCCGTAAAGGGCCACATTGCCGAGAATGACGTGCAATTCGCTTTCGCGCGCGGCACGGCCCTGGCCGCGGAGAATCAGTTCCCCACCACACAGGCCCTTGCCGACGAAATCGTTGGCCATGCCCTCGAGTTCGAGGCGCATGCCAGGCACGGCGAAGGCTCCGAAGGATTGACCGGCAACGCCCTTGAGTTTGAAGTCCAGGGGAGTGTCTTTTTCGTGGAGACCATGCCAGACCAGTTCGCCGGCCAGACGCGCTCCGAGGGTGCGGTGCTTGTTGGCGATGGTTTCTTCGACGGCAAAAGGTTGGCCGGCCGCACGAGCGGCCAATGCCGGCTGTACCCAGGCATTGTCGATGTTGGCGTGATCGCTGGGACGGCGGTTGCGCTGGCCCTGCCACCGTATATGCCCGTCCCGAGCCGGAGCCAATAAGGCGCTGAGGTCGAGTCCTCCGACGGTGCTTACCTGCTCGAGAAGATCGGTACGGCCGATGGCAGCCTCGAGCGAGGGGAGGCCAAGCGAGGCCAGCAGAGTCTGGATATCGCGGGTGAGCTCCTCGAAGAAGCGGATGACATTGGCCGGTTTGCCACGGAACTTCGCGCGCAGATCGGGCCGTTGGGTCGCGATGCCGGTGGGACAGGTGTTGAGATGACATTGGCGCGCCATGTCGCAGCCCAGGGCGACCAGCACCGCTGTACCAAAGGCATATTCGTCAGCGCCCAGCAATGCGGCAATCAGAACATCGCGGCCAGTGCGTAAACCGCCGTCGCAGCGCAGGCGGACACGACCGCGCAGGCCGTTCTGCATCAGCACCTGCTGCGCTTCCGCGAGGCCGATTTCCCAGGGGTTGCCGGCGTACTTGATGCTGGAGAGGGGAGAGGCTCCGGTGCCACCGGAGTGACCGGCGATGACGATGTAGTCCGCGTAGGCCTTGGCCACACCGGCGGCGACGGTGCCGACGCCACATTCGGAGACGAGCTTGACGCCAATGGCCGCGCGAGGATTTACCCGCTTGAGGTCGAAGATCAGCTGAGCCAGATCTTCAATGGAGTAAATGTCGTGGTGCGGCGGCGGACTGATGAGCGCGATGCCGGGTTGCGCATGGCGCAGGCGAGCGATCAGCTCGGTGACCTTGTGGCTGGGGAGTTGGCCGCCTTCGCCGGGCTTGGAGCCCTGGGCGATTTTGATTTCGATCTCCTCGGCGTGGGTGAGGTATTCGGTGGTGACTCCGAAGCGGGCCGAGGCCACTTGCTTGATCTTGTTGTTCAGGATGGCGGGAGCGCCGGGATACTCGGGGTAAACCACCGGGTCTTCCCCGCCCTCACCGGTATTGGAGCGGCCTCCGAGCCGGTTCATGGCTTCGGTGATGGTCTGGTGCGCTTCCGGGCTGAGCGAGCCGAGGGACATGGCGGAAGCGATGAAGCGGCTGACGATGGTGGGAGCAGTCTCCACCTGGTCAAGGGCCAACGGAGCGGCGGCGGGACGGATCTCCAGCAAATCGCGCAGCACGGTGGGCTTGCTCTCAACAGCCAGAGTGCCAAAGGCGTTCCAGGCCTGGATGGTGCGTGAGGGCAGCGGCCGCTGCACCGCGCGCAGTTCCGGTTACGACTTGCAGAGCCTTGACGGTTTGCGGTTGCCAAAGGTGAGGCTCGGCATGCTCGTCTTTGCGGAAGCGCACCCAGCCATAGTCAGGCAGGGTTTTGGCGACCGGCTGTTGCGCTGTGGCGGTAGGTGGCTGCGACTCCTGGTGGGTAGCGTTGACCAGAGCAGGCTGGCCAGGGTCTTCGTCCTGAGCGGCCGACCAGACATCGCGCAAGGCGGTCTCGAGTTCGGCAAAACCGACTCCGGAAATGGGGGAGGGTGTGCCGTAGAAACAGAACTCCACTACTTCCTGATCGAGGCCAAGGATGTCGAAGAGATGGGCGCTGCGATAGCTATCGAGCACCGAGATACCCATCTTAGACATGATTTTCGCCAACCCAAGGTCGAAGGCATGAAGCATGTTGGCTTCGCCCTTTTCCGGGTCGAGATTCTGTGCTGTCTCGAGCGCGAGCCAGGGGCAAACAGCGCCAGCTCCATAGCCAAAGAGGACGGCCAGGTGGTGTAAGTCGCGACAGTCACCGGCTTCGACAGCGAGCCCCGCACAGGTGCGGACCCCGGCATTTACCAGGGCGTGGTGCACGGCCCCGGTGGCCAGAGCCATGGGGATGGGGAGCAACTCGGAGCGAGCTCCCGGTTGCGCGACAGCGCGGTCGCTGAGCAGCAAAATGGCTGCTCCGCCGCGGACGAGTTCGATGGCGCGAGCACAGAGGTCGTCAATCGCGCGCTTGAGGTTGCAGGAGGGCGCAAATACGCAATCCAGCACCGCCAGCGGCATCTCGTCGGCCAACGGATGCTCCCGGTTACGCAGCGCGCGCATTTGCCCGAGGGAGAGGAATGGGCGATTTCAAAGAAAGCCCGGGGATGCGCGCCTTGGTGTCGAGGAGATGCGGCCAGGGACCGAGACGGGTGTGCAACTCAATGACGATCGACTCACGGACGGGATCGATGGCCGGATTCGTGACCTGGGCAAAGCGTTGGCGGAAGAAGGCGTAGACCGGCCGCGGCGCATGGGCCAAGGGAGCTAGCGGGGTATCGTCGCCCATGGACCAGACTGCGTCTTTGCCTTCGCTGGCCATGGGAGCCAGGACCATGCGGACGTCTTCGCGGGTATAGCCGAACAGTTGTTGCAGTTGGGTCAGGTCCTCCACAGGAGGAGCGGAGGAGACCGGCTCGAGCGGAGTATCGGCCACCAACTGGCCGTAGGCGGTGAAGCGATCGAATTCCTTCAGCAATTGGTCGTCTTCGAGCAATTGATGAGCGTCGAGATCGGCCACCAGCATCTCTCCAGGGCCGAGACGGCCGCTGTGGATGATTCTTTCGGGATCGAGGTCGACCAGTCCGGCTTCGGATCCGGCGACTACGAGCGCGTCTTCGGTAAGGAAGAAGCGGCAGGGACGCAAGCCGTTGCGATCCAGGGCTACTCCGACCAGGTGCCCGTCGGCAAAGGCGAGGGCGGCTGGGCCATCCCAGGGCTCGACGCAATCTGCGTGATAGCGGAGAAAGGCGGATTCGCGCTGGCGGCCGGCAGGGGGCAGCAACATTCTGACCGCTTCTGCGACACTCCGCCCGTTGCGGGCTAATAGCTCGACGACTTCGTCGAGGCTGGTGGAATCCGAACCATCTTTGGACAGGATGGGGTGACATTCCGCGGGGATGGTTGCGGCGCGGGCGTCCATGCGGCCGCGATTTCCCCAGACGGTGTTGATCTCACCGTTGTGAGCCAGGGTGCGCAGAGGTTGCGCGCGGTCCCAGGAGGGCAGCACGTTGGTGGCGTAGCGCTGGTGGAAGATGGCGAAGGCGGTGGTGTACGCCGGATCTGCCAGGTCAGGATAAAACTCCGACAGCAGGCGCCCGGCGCACATGGCTTTGTAGACCACGGAACAGGAAGAGAGGGAACAGACGTAGCCGGAGTGATCGGCTTCGCGTTCGAATTGCTTGCGCGCCAGGTAGAGGCGGCGCTCAAAATGCTCAGGATTCGTAGCCGTGACGAGTACCTGGCGGATTACGGGAATGCTGGACAACGCGATCTCACCCAGAATGTCTTCGCGGGTGGGCACGATTCGCCAGCCGAGCAAGTCAAGCTTCTGCGCGGCCAGTGCTTGCTCCAGGGCTTGCTGCCCGGGACCGGATACCTCAGGAAAGAAAACGACACCTACGCCCAGGGGCTTATCAGCGGCGAGTGAAAGCCCGGCCGATGCGAGCAGAAAATCCCGCGGAATCGCGGTCATGATGCCTACGCCATCACTGCTTTTGCCGTCAGCGGCAATGGCTCCGCGATGTGCCAGACGGGCCAGAGCGGTGAGCGCCTGGGTCAGAATTTCATGGGTGGGCTGGTTGCGCAGAGTGGCAACGAAACCGACTCCACAGGAGTCCTGATCAAAACGAGAATCGAGCAGATTGGGGGTAAGGCTGCGCTCCGGCGAATTTGAGGCAAAGGAACCCATACGTAACTATAATCCCCGTTTCTATGACAAGCAGCTGGAGATGAAAATTTCTTTTGCACCACAGTGGGCAACGGCTGGCCGGTGACTTTTTGGTTAAAAAAAAGGCGTCCAATCGTTGACAAGCAGACTCTGTATATTTATACATGCTAATGTATTTTTATGCACACCCAGAGCGCGGCTTTGAGCCGCGCTCTGGCTTTGGTGCAAAAAGCTGAGAAAGAGTCGTGAAGACATTATGAAGCAAGATCGGCATACGGCAATCAGAGAACTCGTCGCAGGCGCGCCCATCGGCAGCCAGGACGAGTTGCGCCGCCGGCTGGTCAAGCGCGGCTTCGAAGTAACCCAGGCTACGCTTTCGCGAGATATTCATGAGCTCCATCTCTACAAGGGTCCCAACGGCTATGCCGCGCCCAACGGGTTAGCGCTGGAAGAGGACGACGACCTTCCCCAGACTGCGGAGTTGTTGAACAGCTTCGGGCTGCGGGTGAAGCAGGCGATGAACCAGTTGGTGTTGATCACCACGAGCGGCAGCGCGCAACCGGTCGCACTGGCGATCGATGGCGAGGATTGGCCGGAAGTGGTGGGGACCATCGCCGGAGACGATACGGTTCTGATAATTTGTCCGGACCCAAAGCGGGCGACCTCATTGCGAGACCGCCTGGAAGTGATGATTGGCTAATGCGTAAAGAAGGAATACAAACCGCGGTGGCAGGGGTCAGCGGGTACGCCGGAATGGAGTTGGCGCGGCTGCTGCTGCGTCACCCTGCCCTCAAGGGCAAGCCGCCGGTTTTCGTTGGCCGGGATGCGGAAGCGGTCCGTCTGACGGATATCCATCCCCAGCTCGCCGACAGGAACGGCAGCTCGGGATGGATGGTGGAGCCGTTCTCCTGGGAATTGCTGAAGAAGCGTGGGGTGGAGTTGCTTTTCATGGCGACGCCTCACGAGCAATCGAGGAGTTGGGCGCCGGAAGCGCTGGCCCACGGATTAAGGGTGGTGGACCTAAGCGGTGCTTGGCGGTTGCGGGTGCACGAGCATCGGGCGATCTATGGCTTTCATGACGACGATGCGTCGCTGGCTGAGCGGGTGCAAACCGGGAGCGTCTATGGATTGCCGGAACTGCATCGCCAGTGCATACGTACTGCACAACTGGTGGCTAACCCGGGATGCTATGCGACCTCAATCATCCTGGCCTTGAAGCCGCTGGTGGCGGCAGGCTGGGTGGATCTCGACCGGGGCATCATCTGCGACTCAAAATCCGGCGTCTCGGGCGCGGGCAAGGCGCCGACCGCCACCACCCACTTTATGTATGCCGCGGATAACTTGTCCGCCTATGCAGTGTTTAGTCATCGGCACATGGGGGAGATGTTGGAGCAGCTGAACTTGAAGGAGTCGCAACTGACGTTTACTCCGCATCTGCTGCCGATCCCGCGAGGCATTCTTTCCACGACCTATGTGACTTTTCGAGAGAAGAAGGAAGCGGCCGAGGTGGACGAGCTATTTCGTGAGTTTTATGCGTCGAGTCCGATGGTGCGCATATTCAGCCAGCTGCCGCAGATACAGCACTCGGTGCATACCAATTATTGCGACATCGGCTTCAAACTGGCGAAGGATGGACGGCGCTGTATTGTGGTTTCCTGTTTGGACAACCTGTTGAAGGGCGCGGCCGGGCAGGCGGTCGAGAATATGAACCTGATGTGCGGATGGGACGAAGCGGAGGGGCTGGCATGAAATTTGTAGTCAAACTGGGTGGTGCCTCGCTGGAAAATCCAGCCTTGCTTCACGGTTGTGCACGGGCGATCGCCATGCTGGCGCAGGACGGTAACCAAGTCGCGGTGGTTCACGGCGGCGGAGCGGCGCTGACACGAACCCTGAAACAGATGGGCAAGCAGAGTGAGTTTATTGCTGGTTTGCGCATTACCGACGCAGAAACCCGCGATGCTGCGCTCATGGTTTTGGGCGGGCGCGTGAACAAGGAATTAGTAGCAGCGCTGGGTGGCCACGGCCAGGCCGGCGTAGGGCTTTCGGGTGGCGACGGGCTGATTTTTCGGGCGCGTAAGAAACGCACCACGCCGGACCTGGGCTTTGTGGGCGAGATCGTGGCCTCGGACACCCGTTGGCTCGATGCCATTTGGAAGATGGGTGCGGTGCCGGTGATCTCAAGCCTGGCGCTGGGGTTTGACGGTGAGTATTACAACATCAACGCCGATGAGATGGCCGCCGCTTGCGCAGTTGCGTGCAAGGCCGATGCCCTGGTGTTTCTCACTGATGTCCCAGGCGTGAAGGGATCAAACGGTGAGGTGATGCGCTGGCTCAGTGTGGATCAGATAGCCGGGCTGACGCGGGATGCGGTCATCAGCGGAGGGATGTTGCCCAAACTGAGCGCCTGCCGGGAGGCATTGCTGGCCGGGGTCAAACGCGTGCGCATCCTACCAGCAGATGCGGCTGCAGTATTACCCGATTTGTGTTCGACGCGGGTACTTCAAGGGACTGAGGTGATGGTGGCATGAAGCTCGAAGCAATCCAGGCGGCAGAAGCAAAGCTGCTGCTTCCTACGTATGAGCGCAATCCGATCCTATTTGTCGACGGGGCAGGGATGCACCTGATCGACGAAAGCGGAGCGCGCTATCTCGACCTGCTGAGCGGAATCGGCGTAAATGCGTTGGGCTATGGACATCCCGCGGTGGTGGAGACCATCAACCGCCAGAGCCGCAAGCTGGTGCACATCTCCAACCTGTTCTTCCATGAGGGGCAGGCAGAGTTGGCACTGCGTTTGACCGAGCGAGCCGGGCATGGACCGTGCGTTTTTCTGTAACAGCGGCACCGAGGCCTGGGAAGCGGCGATGAAGCTGGCGCGGGCTTACTCGGCGATGAAGCGGAGCGAAGGCCACGAATTGGGGACCAAGTTTCTGGCGCTGGAAAACAGCTTCCACGGGCGCACCATGGGCTCGGTTTCGACTACGCATAAGGATAAGTACCGCGAGCCGTTCCAACCGCTGATTCCTGGAGTGGAGTTTGTTCGCTTCAACGATGTGGCTCATTTGCGAGCCAGTTTTTCGAACGAGGTCTGCGCGATTTTGATTGAGCCGGTGCAGGGAGAAGGCGGAATTCGGCCGGTGTCGCAGGAGTTTTTTGCGGCGGCGCGTGAGCTCACGCAATCGACGGGCGCGCTGCTGATTGCCGATGAGATTCAATCCGGCCTGGGGCGTACGGGCAAATGGTTTGCTTACCAGCAGTTTGGCATCCGGCCGGACATCACCACGCTGGCCAAGCCCCTGGCGGGCGGGTTGCCGCTGGGCGCGATGCTGTGCACGGAAGAGGCGTCGCGCGCCATCCATCCGGGGCTGCATGGAACCACATTCGGCGGCGGCCCACTGGCGTGCGCGGTGGCCATCGCAGTGATCGATGCCATGGAACAGGAAGGTTTGCTCAAGAACATTCAGGATACGGGTGCGTACTTCAAGGGCCAACTCCATAACCTGGCTGCGCAGCACGAGAGCATAGTCGATGTTCGTGGAATGGGGCTGATGTTAGCCATGGAAATGAACTCCGCCGACTTGGCCAAGAAGATCGTCGCCAAAATGCTCGAGCGGCGGATTGTTATCAACCGCACCAGCGAGACCGTCCTGCGTTTTCTGCCGCCCTACATCATGGGCAAGGAGCATGTGGACCTGGCGGTTTCAGCATTGAACGAAATTTTGACCGAAGAAGCCACCGGCGCGCCCAGTCTCGCCGCCGCGCATCAGAACGCAGGGGGTTCCCGCAATGGCTAGCAAAGCATTATTGATTGATGAAAAGGCAGTACCTCAGGAGGGCAATACGATTGCTCTAGCCACCGCGAGCCTCGCCGGCCGCGATCTCTGTTCCATTGCCGATCTCTCCCTTTGGAGATCGCTGCCATCCTTGAACTCGCGCACGCCATTAAGGCCTCGCCTGCTGATTACCGCTATTCTCTGGATGCGCGCCAGATGGTGATGTTCTTCGAGAAGGCTTCGCTGCGCACGCGGCTGACCTTTGAAGCCGGCATGAACACGCTGGGTGGCTCGGCGATGTTTGTGGACCAGACCCAGTCCCCGCTGGGGGAACGTGAATCGCTGGCCGATATGGCGCGTAACGTGGAGCGCTGGGTGAGCTTGATTGTGCTGCGCACATATGCCCACGAGACCATCACCGAGATGGCAGAATACGCCCGGTGCCCAGTGATCAATGCGCTGAGCGATCTGGAGCATCCCTGCCAGGCCCTGGCCGACTTCATGACGATTGAGGAGCGCTTCGGCACGGCACGCGGGGTTAAGTTTACCTACGTGGGTGACGGTAACAATGTCTGTCACTCATTAATGCTCACCGCTGCCCTGCTGGGCGCGCATTGCACCGTGGGGTCGCCTAAGGGTTACTATCCAAAGCCGGAGATGATCGCCAAGGCGCAGGAAATCGGCGCCGAGACTGGAGCGACGCTCACCTTAACCCACGATGCAGTGGCGGCGGTGCGCGGAGCGGACGCGGTCTATACCGACGTCTGCACCAGCATGGGGTTTGAGCACGAGGTGACCAAGCGGGCGCCTATTTTCAAGCCCTACCAGGTCAACGAAGCATTGTTGGCCCACGCTGCGCCTCACGCCGTGTTCATGCACTGCTTGCCGGCGCATCGTAATGCTGAAGTCACCGACGCGGTGCTGGATGGGCCACAGTCCGTGGTCTTTGACCAGGCGGAGAATCGCCTGCACGCGCAGAAGGCACTGATGGTTCTGCTGCTGGGCGGCGGTCTGAGCGGATCGCGCGCGACAAATTAATCCTCCATTGAGGCAGCTGTGAGAAATTCACCGAAAGCTGCCTCAGTGGCTAAAGCCAACTCGATGGACTGAGGTTATGTACGGGCTGAAGCCCGTACCCTTCAGAAGCCTCATTCCATTATGTTGAATTTGAAGGGGACTGCCTTCAAGCCGTCCAAAAACGCAAACCAGTTTACTGGTAGTTGCTGCGCAGGAAGTTAAAGGAGTTTCGCATGTCAAAAAAAGTTGTTCTTGCCTATTCAGGTGGTCTCGACACCTCGATCATTATTCCCTGGCTTAACGAGAACTACGGTATGGATGTAATCGCCATGATTGCCGATGTTGGCCAGGGCGAAGATTTGGACGCGGTGGTGGCAAAGGCCTATGCTACCGGCGCAAAGAAGGCGGTGGTGCTCGATTTGCGCGATGAGTTCGTGCGCGACTACGTCTATCCGACGGTCCGTGCGGGCGCCATCTACGAGCACAAGTATCTGCTGGGCACCTCGATTGCCAGGCCGGTGATTGCCAAGCACCAGGTGGAAGTGGCTCTCAAAGAGGGCGCGGAAGCGGTGGCCCATGGCTGTACCGGCAAAGGCAACGACCAGGTTCGTTTCGAGCATGCTTACCAGGCGCTGGCGCCGGACTTGAAGGTGATTGCTCCGTGGCGTGAGTGGGATCTGAAGTCGCGCGAAGATTGCCTGGACTACGCCGAGGCACATGGCATTCCGGTGGCGGCAAGCCGGGAGAAGATCCACTCCCGCGACCGAAACCTGTGGCACATCAGCCACGAGGGCGGCGAACTGGAGAACGCGGGCAATGCTCCCCTGCCTACGACCTGGGTGATGACGCGTTCGCCCCAGGAAGCGCCCGACCGGGAAGAGGTGGTCGAGATCGGGTTCGTCGAAGGCCGGCCTGTGTCGGTGGACGGCATGCCGCTGGACCCGGTGCAGATTGTGGAACTGCTGAATGAGATCGGCGCACGCAATGCGATTGGCCGCATTGACCTGGTGGAGAATCGCTTCGTCGGCATCAAGAGCCGCGGACTGTATGAGACTCCGGGGGGCACGCTGATTACGTCCGCCCATCGTGAGCTCGAAGCCTTGACGCTGGACCGCGAAGTGATGCACTACAAGCAGCAGGTGGCTCTCAAGTACGCTGAGCTGGTGTATTTCGGTCTGTGGTTTACGCCTTTGCGTGAAGCCCTGGACGCGTTTGTGGACAACACGCAGAAGCTGGTTACCGGGACGGTGAAGCTTTCCCTGTACAAGGGAAATATCGGAGTGGCAGGACGGCAGTCGCCATATTCGCTTTACTCCGATGATTTGTCTTCGTTCACCATGGGTGACAGCTACGACCAGAAAGATGCCAAGGGCTTCATCCAGATCCTGGGATTGCCTGCCCGCACCCGTGCGCGCTTGCTGCAGAAGAAAGAGGCGCACCAGTGAAGATGTGGTCTGGCCGCTTTCGCGAGCCACTGGACCACAATTTCGAACAATGGCAACGATCACTGGTATTTGATTGGCAGCTGCTTCCGCAAGAAGTAGCTGCCAGCAAGGCGCATGCGCGGACGATTGCCGCGGCGGGCATCCTCACGGAAGAGGAGCGGGGAAAGATTGCGGCGGCACTGGACGCGATTCGCGACGATTATGCGCAGCGTCCGCCGAGCGATATTTATGGCCGCACGGAGGCGGAGGACATTCACCACTTCGTAGAGTTGGAGCTGGTGGCGCGGGTCGGTGACCTGGGATTTAAACTGCACACCGGTCGCAGCCGCAACGAGCAGATCGCCACCGATTTGCGGCTCTTTGTGCGGGAAAACTGCGCATCCATCGCAGGGGGGCTGGCGGACTGGGTGCGTGCGCTCACAGCGCAGGCCCATTCTGCGGGCGATGCGGTGATGCCTGCGTATACGCATCTGCAGCGTGCTGAACCAGTCCTGGTGGCCCACTGGCTGCAGGCCTACGGCGAGATGTTGCTGCGAGATATGACCCGGCTGGGGGATTTGAGCCGGCGGTTGAATTATTGTCCACTGGGTTCTGGCGCAGTGGCCGGCGCGACCTTGAAACTCGACCGGACTATTGCTGCACGCGAACTGGGCTTTGCTGGGCCAACCGCCAACAGCATGGACGCGACCAGCGACCGCGACTTTGCTCTTGAGTTTTTGCAGGCGCTGACTCTGGTTGCTGTGCATGCCAGCCGGTTCGCGGAAGAGATCACGCTCTATGCCACAGCGGAGTTTGGATTTGTCGAGCTGCCTGAAGCATTTTCTACGGGATCGAGTGCGATGCCGCAAAAGAAGAACCCTGACCTGACCGAGCTTGTGCGAGGCAAAGTGGCGCGCATCAATGGCGCCGCGCAAACGGTCACGATGTTGCTGAAGGGGCTTCCGCTGGCTTATAACAAGGACCTGCAGGAAAGCCAGGAACCGCTCTTTTCCGCGGCTGAGACTACAGAGCGGATGATTGCTTTGCTGGCGAGGTTTACCGCGGCTCTCCGCTTCAACATGGATCGCATGCGCAGCGCCTGCGAGAGTGGTTATCTCAATGCCATGGCGGCCGCAACCTACCTCGTGCACAAGGGAGTTCCCTTTCGCAAAGCGCACGAAAAAATTGGGCTGGCAGTGCGTTATGGTTTGGAAAAGGGTTGTGAACTTGAGGGTCTTACGCTCGAGGAGTTACAGCAGTTTGGGCCTGAGTTCGAGGCAGATTTTTTTTCGAGTGTCACCCTCGATGCAACCCTAAATTGCCACGATGTTATTGGTGGGACCGCGGTGGCTCGGGTACATGAGGCGTTAGCAGCGCAGGAAGCGAGACTTTCGGCTGCGATGGGACAGATGGATGGAAATACGTAAGGCCAGATTACAGGACGCGTCGAACATATATGAGCTGGTGAATAGCCTGTCTTCGGACGGCACCCTGCTGCGGCGCGCCTTTGCGGAAATTTGCGAGAACGTACGCGACTTCACGATTGCGGAGTCGGCCCAGGGAATTTTCCAGGGTTGTGGCGCGCTGCACCTCTACGGGCCGCACCTGGCAGAGGTGCGCTCGATCGTGGTGAGGCCCGAGGCCAAGAGCAAAGGCACAGGCGGCCTGCTACTGCAGTCGCTGCTAGATGAAGCCGAACAGCACGGCGTCGGTTGCGTGTGTCTCTTTACCCGTATTCCCGATTTTTTCTTCAAGCATGGCTTTCGCGTGGTGGAGGATCGGACAGCTCTACCCGATAAGATTTACAAGGATTGCCAGAATTGTCCGCGACTGTACCGCTGCGACGAGGTGGCGATGGCGCGGGGACAGATTCCCAAGGTTTCGATTTTGGGGACGAGGATTGAGGCGGAGCAGTTAGTGCGGCTGACTGGATAGGGTGGCGAACAGAACCCCCTCCACTTCGCTCCCCTCAATCGAAAAAAATTCCCACTAGGGGTCCGTTGAACCGCAGGTCGCTCCGCTACGGCGGGAGTTTGTTACTTTGCCCCATCAGAGGAAGCTCCCGGAGACGCTGTGGCAGGCTGTATCTGAATTGGCTCGCCAACATGAATCGGAGTTCCCGTGACGAAGCGACACCCACGATCGCATCCCACATGGACAGATGTTAAGGCAAAACTCGCAGGCCTTGACCGGACAAACTTAATGAGCCTGCTTCAGGATCTTTATGCCACCAACAAGGAGAATCAGACCTTCCTTCACACTCGTTTTGGCTTGGGAGAGGATGTCCTGAAACCCTACAAGGAAATACTGGACCGCTGGCTCTGGCCGGACGTTTTGCGGAACCAGGATATCTCTGTCGCAAAGGCCAAACATGCCATTTCCAGTTACCGAAAGGCAGTCGGAGAACCTGGCGGGCTCTCAGAGCTGATGGTGTCTTATTGCGAAAATGCAGCTGGCTTCTCTAACGATCTCGGCTACCAGGATGAAGGCTACTTCAATGCTCTGGTCAATATGTTCGAACAGGCCCTCAAGACCACTCGTGAGCTCTCTGCAGTAGAACGCAACGCCCTCATCGCAAGGCTGGAACGCGTACGCACAATCAGCCACAACCTGGGATACGGGGTTGGAGATGACATGGACTCCCTGCTTGCCGATCACGCCGGTAATTGACGGCCCTCGGCGGCGGGTCGTCTATCGAACAGACATGCTTCGCACGCTTGCGGAAACTCGCAAGATGTCTGCGAAGCCCTTCACTCAGGATGACGGCATTGTCGGGGGGGTGAGACATGGCTGGTTGGTTAGGTTGAAACGCGAAAGATCGAAAAAGTCACAGGCTCTCGGGATGACAACGGAGGGGGCTTGTCGCTGGTGTAGGGTTTGCGCTGGAGATAGAAGTTCTATCTTGTTTGTGTCCCTGTCGTTACGTCATGAGTGTCCATGAAGTATGGGTTGCGGGGATCCCAGGTCTCAAAAGCGAGACCTGGGGCACCCTTCTGCGTTTTTCCTTTGATTCTGTTTAGTGTGGAGGGTGGCAACTTCAAAATTTGAGAAGCCCGAGGGGCGCACCGCAGGTCCCTCCGCTACCCGGCCGGAAAGCTCTCAATAGCATCTGCTGACGGGAATCGCCGAGGTTCCTTCGGCTGCGCTCAGGACCGGCTCTTCGACTACGCGCCATAAAGCCTCTGTTTCCAATATATCTGCGAAGCGCTTCGCTCAGGATGACGGCTTTATCGTGGGGGTAAAGGCTCAGAGAGATGACAAGAGGATCGGGTACGGGCATCCTCGCCCACTCAAGCCAAAAGAGGGCTTGAATGGGGCACGCAGGGCGTGGGTGATGTAAGGAGCGTTTAGGGGTTTCCGTGCTTTGCGATTCTGATCATGGCCGCGGCGCTGCGCTCTACATCCTCGTTGGTGGTGGCCCAACTGGATACGCTGATGCGCATGGCTGCTTGCCCGTGCCAGACGGTGCCTCCGCACCAGCAGGTCCCGTCGCTTTGAATATCGGCAATTGCCCGGCGTGTCTCCTCGTCGCTGCCGAAGGAAACCAACACCTGGTTCAGGACGACGTCGTTCAGAATGGTGATGCCTGCAGCGCTGAGACGATCGGCAAACAATTTCGCCTGAAGACAATTTCGCTCGATCAGTTCCGCGAGGCCGCTGCGTCCGAGCGAGCGCATCGCCGCCCACAGCTCAACTCCGCGGGCACGCCGTGAGGCCTCGGGTGCAAAGTGCCAGGGCTCGCGGCCCGCTCCCGGCGTCAAATAAGCGGCCGTCATGGCCATGGCAGCCAGAAGATGCTCCGGGTTGCGCACGATGGCCACCGCGGAATCGTAGGGCACGTTCAACCACTTGTGGCAATCGATTGCCCAGGAGTCGGCAGCGCCGGCGCCTGACAGCAACGGCGCATACTTTGGCGACACGGCTGCCCAGTATCCGAAGGCGCCATCCACGTGCACCCAGGACCCTGCGTCGTGCGCTTGAGCGCAGATCTCTCCGGCAGGATCAAAGGCGCCTGTATTCACGTTGCCTGCCTGCACGCATACGAGCGTGTGGTCATCGAGTGTGGGCAGCGCGTCGGCTCTCATCCGTCCTTGCGCGTCTGCCGGGACCCGTGTAACTCGCGAACGCCCCAGCCCGAGCATGGACAACGCCTTCAACAGAGAGACATGCACCTCATCCCCAACCACCACGTGGATTGGGGGCGCGCCAAATAGTCCATCCTCTTCGACATTCCATCCCGCCCGTTTCAAGAGCGCGGTGCGCGCGGCAGCCAGGCCGGTGAAGTTCGCTATGGTTGTGCCGGTGACAAACCCCGCACCCGCTGTGGAGGGCAGGCCGAACAGATCGAGCATCCACGAGAGGACGATCTCTTCGAGCTTCGCTGCCACCGGCGACATCACCTGCATGGCGGCGTTCTGGTCCCAGGCTCCAGCCAGCCAATTGGCTGCGAGCGCAGCGGGCAACGAACCTCCGATGACGAATCCGAAATAGCGGCCACCGGCGGTGGCTGTGGTGGCCGGTGAACCGACGTCGTCGAGCAAAGCCAGTACCTGAGAGGGATCAGACGGCCCTTCTGGGAAGGGACCTCCCAACTGCGACAGCCGAGCGACGTCCTCGGGGGCAGGTGCTACGCGCCGGGCGTTGATTTCCGCAAGATATCTCGATGCTCGCTCTGTTGTTTCCTGCAATAACTTTTTCATCGATAGATACGATAGCAGGCTATTCGTGACGGAGGGCTTCGCCCGGGTCGGTCTGCATCGCGGCACGGGCCGGAATCAGAGTGGCCACGAGCGCGACGAGGCCTAGAAGCGACACGACGGCAAGATAGGTTGCGGGATCGCGCGGTCCTACATGAAAAGTCAGAGTCTTGAGTAGCTGCGCCGCGGCTAATGCGGCTCCCAAGCCGAAGACGGCGCCAAGCACGATAAGGCGTACGCCTTCCATGGCAATGAGCCGTAGAATATCCGCCCTGGTGGCACCGAGGGCCATGCGGACGCCAATCTCCTGGGTGCGCTGGGTGGCCATATAGGAGATGACACCGTAGAGGCCGATAAGGGCCATGAGCAATCCACAAGCAGCAAAGAAGCCCAGGAGAGCGGTCTCGAAGCGCGGGCGGTCGGCCAGTTTGTCGACGTCCCGGCTAAGGGTCTCGATCTCAACCGGAGCATAGGGATCGAGGTGAGCGATTTCCGTCCGGATCCACGGTGCGACTACAGAGGCAGGGAAGGTTGTATCGATCAGGAAAAAGTGATGCCCGCTCCAACCTTCTGGCCGGTTGGTCTGCAGGAAATACAGTTCAGGATCGTCCTGGCCTGCGAGTCCGGCATTCTTTACATTTCCAGCTATGCCGACAATGGTGTAGACCGGCCCACCCAGCGTGAGGTACGGGTTGAAGACCGCTCGCTGTACGTGCCGTCCGATGGCGTTTCCTTCAGGAAAGAGGCGGCTCGCGAGAAGCCGGCTCAAGATGACGGGATGGCCGGTCGATTGGCGGTCTTCTTCGGTAAAGCCAGGTCCTTCGAGAATGGGAATCTGAAGGACTCGAAAATATCCCGGGGTAACGGAACGCAGAACGACGCTTCCGCCAGTTCCGGGTGAAGTGTGTGGCTTGCCCTCAGCGACGATATCGGAATAGCGCATACCATCGTGCCAACTATTGCCGTCGGGGGGCAGCGAATTGGTCATGCCCACTTGGTTGACGCCGGGCAAAGCTCGGAATGCTTTCTCAACTCGCAAGTAGAAGTCCATGTAGGCGGGTCCGGGCAGATCGTAGCGCTCCCCGTTCAGAGGGATATGCACCGTGAGCACATGACGCGTTTGCATGCCGAGGTTTTGATGCTCAAGGTTGCGGAAGCTCTGAAGCAGCAGGCTGGCGCCGGAGAGCAGAACTACGCTGGCGCCGATCTGCGCGGCTACCAGCAACCGCCTCATCCGGGCATGTGAGGCGGACCTGGTTTGTTTGGCAACCAACTGGGTTACATTTGGCTTCTGCAGCGCGGGCGCGATGCCGAAGATTGCGGCGCAGAGCAGCGCGAGGAGCACCGTGAACAAGACGATCCGCGCGTCAAGCTGGGCCTGGGCGAGAAACGGGAGGCCGGTGGGAGCGATGGCGACAAAAACTCGTAAGAGGACCTCCGCCAGGAAACAGCCAGCCGTGGCTCCTGCAATCGCAAGGAGCAGCGCCTCGGTCAGAGTCTGCCGTATCAGCCGAGTGCGACTGGCGCCCAGTGCGGAACGCACAGCCAGCTCTCTTTCCCGGGCGAGGCCGCGGGCAGAAAAGAGGCTGGCCACGTTGGCGCAGGCGATCAGCAACACTGCAAGCACCGCGCCAAGAAGCACCCATGCGACCCGGTATGCCTCCTGCATCTGGCGGTCACGAATAGGACGAACCTGGAGGTGGAAGTCCTGGCGGATTTCTTTAGGGATCCATTGCTGGGTGTGCAGGAACAGGGGCTGCAACTGTTCGTTGGCTTGTTGCACGCTTACGCCGGGCTTGAGCCGGGCGAAAGCCCACATAGGATAGCCGATGCCGCTATTCACTGTGTGTTGCGCCGCTACATCCATTTGGGCGGGGAGTACGATATCGGCCGGTTGCAGCCTGGGCATCTCAAAGTCCTGAGGGAGAACGCCGATGATGCGCACCGGATGCTCGTCGAGCATGATGGTCTTTTGCAAAGCAGCTGGGTCGCGGTTGAAGCGGCTTAGCCACAAGCCATAGGAGATGAGTGCTACCTGGGGTGCATTGGGTTGATCTTCGTCGGCAGAAAAATTTCTCCCGAGAATAGGAGCAACGCCGAGAGTAGAAAGGAAATTCTGCGCCACCATTGCACACTGCAGGTGAACCGGATTGGACTCGGTCAGATTGCATTCGTTAACACCTCGTTCGAAGGTGAGAGCATCAAACGGCTTCTGGTTGTCTCTCCACTCATAAAAAAAACCGCCGAGCATGAATTCCTGCCGCTCCAGCGATTGCACCAAGCCGACGGATACCAGCCGATCATCATGGGCGTAGGGCAGGCTACGGAAAAGAATTCGATCCACCACGCTGAAAACCGCAGTAGTGGCGCCGATGCCCAACGCCAGCGTGGCGATCACAGTAAGCGCGAACGCGGGATTACGGCGGAAGCCGCGCAGGGCGTACCGCACATCCTGGACCAGGGCGCCCAGCCACCAGCCGGGTTTCTGTTCATGGCTCTGTTCCCGCGCGGCCTCGACCCCGCCAAACAGAATGCGCGCCTGGCGGCGCGCTTCTTCCGGATCCATGCCTGCGGCGATGTTCGCCTCCGCCGCTTGCTCCAGGTGAAACTGCAGTTCTTCATCGAGGTCGGCTGCTCTACGGGGGAGAAGAAAAAGCGGACCCGGGTGAGAAACTCCCGCATCATGACGACGCCTCCGGAATCTGCCTCAACACCAGGGCAATGGCGGTCGAAAGCCTGTCCCAGGTTTCAAGCTCAGTCTTTAATTGCTTCCGGCCGGCTGCCGTCAACAAGTAAAACTTCGCGCGCCGATTGTTTTCTGACGTTCCCCACTCTGACTTGATCCATCCCTTGTATTCCAGCCGATGGAGTGCCGGATATAACGAACCCTGGCCGACCTGCAACACCTCTTTTGAGATCTGCTGGATGCGTAGCGCGATGCCCCAGCCATGCATCGGCTCGAGAGCCAGCGTTTTGAGAATCAGAACGTCCAATGTTCCCTGCAGAAGATCCGTCGACGGCGGCATGTTCCCCTCGATATTCGACAGCAGGATTACCCATCTCTTGTCGATTGTCAAGGGGAGGGGTAGGTCAACCTTTCGATGGATGCCCGCAGTGGCTGCCGCGCGATAGACTCCCCGGCATGACGATAGAGACGGAACCGATTGGCAGTATTCCCCGGCCTGCTGCATTGCTGCAAGCCATGGCCGCTTTCGAGGCTGGAAGGCTGAGTTCGGCCGCTCTGGAAGATGCCCGCGCCAATGCCCTGCGCGACACGATCGACCGCTTCCAGCGGACCGGTTCGACGGTGATCACCGATGGCGAGCAAACTAAGCCTAGTTTCGCGACGTACCCGCTGGCCGGGCTCGACAACCTTGCTCCGGATGGGGTGACGATTCCCTTCGCGGACGGTCATGTGCGCCAGCTACCTCGGTTGACCGCCGCGCCGTTTCGCTACAGTGTGCACGCTGCCGTTTATCTTGAGGCGGCGCGCCCGTATGCTCACGTGCCGATGAAACAGGCTGTTATTTCTGCCTCTGCCTTGAGCCTGCTCTATCCGTCGGCGGGGATCCCGGGTTATCCCCGCGAGGCGTTTCTTGCTGATCTGCTTGACGAAGCCGAGAAGGATATTCGGGGAGCGCTTGACGCGGGGGCGGCCTGCGTTCAGATCGATTTCACGGAAGGCAGGTTGTCGCTCAAGCTCGATCCCTCGGGCAATCTGCTGCGCAGTTTTGTCGCCCTCAACAACAGGGTTCTCGAACGCTTTAGTGCGTCAGACCGGCAGCGCATTGGGGTCCATGTTTGCCCGGGAGGGGATCACGACTCCACCCACAGCGCTGATATCGATTATGCGGGGCTGCTGCCCGACCTGTTTCAGTTGAACGCCGGCCGGTTTTACCTGCAGATGGCCAGCGAACCAGACAAGAAACGCATCTTAGGGATCGTAGGAGAGCTTCTGCGGCCGGATCACCGCATTTTTATCGGGGTGATCGACCCTATCAATCCGGCGATCGAAACAGCGGAGCAGGTGTGCGAGCGGGTTATGGAAGCGGCATCGTTTTTACCTGTCCAGCAGTTGGGAACAACAGATGACTGTGGTTTCGCTCCGTTCGCCGATGACACGTCTACGGCTCGCGATACCGCTTTCAGCAAGATACAAGCGAGAGTCGAGGGCACGGAAATGGCATCCCGTGTTCTCGGGCTGTGAGAAAGAAAGAAGATACCTCAGGGGCTAATGTGTGTGCGTGAACCAGAGATTTACGTATCTAGTCCCGTAGGGACGCCGACCAAGGTTGGTGCATCCGTAAGTATTCGACGATGATGGGCGGAGGCTGTGGCACGGTAGTGGCGGGGCACACGAATGGCGCACCGCAGATCCCTCGGCTTCCCCAGATTTCCTGTCAAAAGCCGCGGCTTTGATCAACTATTTGTGGTTCTCTTTAATGAGAACCACATAAGTGGTCGCGGTGAGCGTGGCGAGGTAGGAAATCCGGGTACGCTCGGGATGACAAATAGGAGAGGGTAGTCGCGAGGAAAGAGTGGTTGCTGAACGGAGGCTTTTCGAAGCTAGTTTGGACAAGCCTGAAGTTGGGCCGTCCCCGTTCGACAAGCTCAGGGCAGGCTCTGCGGGGCTCAGCCCAAACTTCCTCCTCAGTTGTAGAGATTCCAGGTACAACGGTTATGGTCTGCGCGCGAGGGGGTGATGTATAACTGTGCGCGGGCGTTAGGATGAATGCGTGAGAATGGACCACGCGAAGGCAACGAATTGGCCATTCCTTCGATCCAAGCAATCGATACTATGAGGTTTTAATGGGAACACCGCTCGCCCTTTGTTTGGCCATCTCGATGCTGCTAGGGACCGTGTCCGCTGCGGAGCCCGCGTTGGCGCAGGGCGTGTCTACAACTTCGCCCATTGGCCGGTGGAAAACCGTCGACGATGTTACGGGCAAGGTTAAGTCGGTCGTGACCATCTGGGAGGAAACGGGCAAGCTGTACGGGAAAATCCAGAAGCTGGTGGACCCCGACCCTCAGGATCCCAATCCTCGATGCACCCCGTGCACGGGCGAGCAGAAGGGGCGGCCGGTCATCGGACTTCAAATCCTGAGTGACTTGCAAAAAGACGGGGACGCGTGGTCCGGAGGGACGATCCTCGACCCGGAGAGCGGCAAGGTGTACAAGTGTCTGCTCTCTTTAGAAGATGGTGGGGAAAAGCTCAAGGTTCGCGGATTTATTGGCTTGTCCCTACTGGGCCGTACACAATACTGGCTCCGCGATCAGTAATTGGAGTGTTCGTTTGCGGACACGAGATTGCAATTTCGAACGCCGTCAGCGGTCAATCACTGCGCTCCTGACTCCACACCCTTCAATTTGCGCCACTTAGACGAGGTACTCTCTGGCCGGGAAAATGCTAGCAAGGGACTAGCAGTCTTCGCTGAGGAGCCCTGATGCGCTCGTTTTTGCTCGATTTGAAGTTAGTCCTGCGGCAGTTGAGGAAGTCACCGGGCTTTACCGCCACAGCCGTGCTCATGCTGGCTTTTGGCATTGGAGCGACCACAGCAATTTTCTCCATCGTGGAAGGTGTTCTGTTGCGCCCTCTTCCCTTTCCGGGGTCCGACCGGCTGATGGTCCTGGCGGACCGTATTCAAGAGGCGGATGTAGGCGGCAACGGCGAGGCGGGGGTGACGGTGCCGGATATCCGCGCCTACACCCGCGACAACAAGTCTTTCGCCTCCCTGGGCGGATACAAGTTCGCCGCTTACGAGCTCGCAAGCACCGGCGAGCCTGCTTATGTGAACGCCTCACGTCTGACAGCAGGCATTTTTCCTGCACTGGGAGTGCAACCGCTGTTGGGGCGCGTGTTTACCGCCGAGGAAGACGAACACAACCAGCAGGTCGCTGTTTTGAGTTATGCGACGTGGCAAAACCGCTTCCATGGGGACCGCCAAATTCTGGGAACCAAGGTTCTATTGGATCGCAAGCCATACCTGGTAATCGGCGTGATGCCGCGCAACTTCGAATTTCCGCTGGTACCGGGGCAACTGAACCGCGCCGAGTTGTGGGTTCCCATGAGCTTTATTCCGCAAGAGCTTTCCACCCAGGCGGCCGCGAACTGGAGCTACCAGATGGTGGGGCGCCTGAAACCTGGCGTTTCTGCCGCACAAGCGCAGGACGACGCGGAGAGAGTAGCGCAGGAGATCATGCGCAACTATCCGGCAAATATGGCAAGCCTGCATATCAGCGCCGTGGTGCGGCCGCTGCAGGAGGAAACGGTAGAGCAGTCTCGTCCGTTGCTGCGGACGCTGTTCATGGCCGTTGCCGTAGTGTTGTTGATCGCCTGCGTGAACCTGGCAGGATTGATGCTGGTACGCGCGATTCGCAGGCAAAGGGAATTTGCCGTACGCCTGGCGTTGGGGGCGCGGGCCACGGCTCTGCTGCGCCAGGCGATCCTGGAGAGCCTGGTTCTCAGCGCGGCCGGCGGCATGTTAGGCCTTGCGCTTGCCGGCTTTGTGCTCCGCGTGGGGAGAACTTTGCTCCCGGAAAGCCTGCCGCGCATCAGCGAAATAGCGTTGAACTGGAATGTGGTGGGGTTCGCCCTGCTGTTGGGGATCCTTACCGGTTTGCTTTGCGGATCGGCTCCGGCTTTTGCCGCCCTGCGCACCAATGTGAATGGCACCTTGAAGGAAGGCGGCCGCAGCGGTACCGCAGGCGGAGGGCACGCGCGTCTGCGCTCCGCACTGGTCGTAGCGGAGATCGCCATTGCCCTGGTGCTGCTGACCGCCTCGGGGTTGCTGCTGCGCAGCTTTGAGAAAATGCGCTCGGTCGATCTCGGGTATCGGCCCGAGCATGTGACCACTGCCTCCTACTCGTTGCCCCAGCAACAATACCCAACGCAACCAGCCGTAACCGCCTTTAACAATGAATTGGTGCGCCGCCTGCAGCAACTGCCTGGAGTGGACTCAGTGGGGCTTACCAGCTTTCTGCCCGCGTCCGGAAACAACAATAACCAGGCCATCGTGGCGGAAGGACACATCCCCCAGAAGGGCGAGAATTTGAACCTGGCTACCTCGTCGCAAGTCATCGGCGACTACTTCCACGCCCTGGGGATTCCGCTCTTACGAGGTCGTTCCTTCACCGACGGCGACAAGGCCGGTAAACAGTTGGTGGTGATGGTGAACCGCAAGCTGGCGGAGCACTTCTGGCCAAAGGAGAGCCCCATCGGCAAACGGATGCGCATCGGCACACTCGAGATGCAGACCCCGTGGATGACGATTGTGGGCGAGGTGGCCGACGTGAAACTGAATTCCCCGGATGATCCGACGAAGGAACAGTTCTATATGCCAGTGGACCAGGTGGAAGAGGCACTCGGTTCGTTGGCGCAGCCCGGCGATCTGAATGGCAATGGCGGATATATTGCATTGCGTTCGTCACTGCCGCCAGAGCAAATGAAAAACGCACTTCGCAGCGCGGTCCGGTCTATCGATCCGCAACTTCCGCTGACGCAGGTACAGACGATGGAGCAGGCGGTGTCGGAGACCGAGGCGCCTCGCCGCTTCAACACGGTGCTGATCACCAGCTTTGCTTTCGCAGCCATATTGCTGGCGGTGCTCGGCATCTACAGCATCATTGCTTTCTCGGTGGCCTCGCGAGTGCAGGAGGTGGCGATCCGGATGGCGCTCGGATCGCAACGCGCGGGCATTGTTCGCCTGATCCTGGAGTCGGGAGCAAAGCTTGCAATCATCGGCTGCGCGGTGGGATTAGCGGGAGCCGTAGCAGCCTCCGGCTTGCTGCGGTCGCTTCTGTTTGGCGTGAGCCCGTTTGATCCCCTGGTGCTTGTCCTGGCGGCGGCGGGCGTGTTGTTGCTGGCCGTGGCCGCATCCGCATTACCCGCATTCAACGCTGCCTCCATTGATCCGGTGCAAGCGTTGCGCGGGGAGTAGGCGGTCAAGCTAGAAGATCGCCGCCATCACTACCTTGACCACGGTGATCACAAACCACCAGCCCCAGACTGCCACGGCGGCGGTTCCCTTCTTCGTTTTCCCAACGATGGCGCAGCCGATGGTGAGCAGAATGAGAACCCAGAAAGTCAGGATGTCGAAGGAGGTGGCGAATGCAACCAGCCATTGCGGTGCATCCAGGGGCAGGTAATATCCGACATTCGTGCCCACTGGATTTTTCAGATTGAATGAATCGGCGTCGAGCCCGGAGAAAAGGGTGATGATTCCGAGCATGCCTTGAATCAGGAATGGCAGAGTGCCGTACATCCACAGCGCGAACATCTGGCTGAATTTTGCGTGGCCGCCTAGCCCAAAATTCAAAGTCGCCATAAGCACAGCTGCTGCGATCGCCGCGAAGACCAGGCCCAGAACGGGTGTGCTCCAGAAAATATATTTTACGAACGATGCACCAATCGCTTTTTGCCTGGCTTGCTGGTCCGGCGGCAGTTGTGACATCCGATCCTGCTGCGACTGAGGGCTGTGCAGCAAGATCGTGGCGTACGCCTTATCCCATCCGACCTTCTGCTGTATGGTTGCGCCAAACCCCAGCGTGACGAAAACGGCCAGCAACCAAGGCAGCCACCAGCTGGCATCTCTCAGAATGTCAATGAAGGTTTTGGAGGGGGCGACAAAGGTATCGACGACTCGTTCCACTTGCCCGAGCGGTTTCAATCCTGCAGCGTTCGCGACAGTATCGGACATGAATCCTCCGTGAATGCCTCGCGTACTTCGTACCACGGAATATTACTCTTCCGGGCGGAAAATCAAAATAGCGGTCCGGAGCGGAGTTATGTCATGACTCACAACTATCGGCGAAAGTACCTTGGCCGGTGTCTAAGTACGTTATAAGTCGGAGTCGACGGAGGTGACGTGATGTTTGAAGACTCACTCGTGGAATCCAGTAATCTTAAAAAACGGAAGAGTAAGTGGTCATTCGTAGCCTTTGTGCTGAATTTTGGGGCGCTGTTCGCGCTTATAGTCTGGCCGTTGTTACACCCCGAAGCATTGCCTACACAAATGATGGCCGCATTGATGGTGGCTCCCTCTCCGCCTCCAGCCCCTCCGCCCTCTGCTGCTGTTGCAAAAGTTCACACTAAGGCCGAAATGCTGAGCGAGTTGCAGCCGCCAAGCAGAATACCGAAGGAAATCAAGCAATTGCACGAAGCAGCGACACCACCCCCGATGACAGGCGTGCGAGGCATGGAGGATCTTGGTGGTGATACTGCTGGAGGGATGAGCACCATTATCGGCGCCGTCAGTACTGGTCAGCCCATCGTGGTTAGGCCAAGGGCGCCAACCAGCTTGAATGTTTCCTCCGGCGTAATGGCCGGCAACCTGGTCGAGAAGATTTTGCCGCAGTACCCGGCGATCGCCAGAGCGGCTCGCATTCAGGGCATCGTAGTTTTGCAAGCCACAATATCCAAGGGCGGTTCGATTGAGAATCTTAGAGTCATCAGTGGTCCTCCCATGTTGGAGCAGGCAGCCATGGACGCGGTCAGGTCCTGGCGTTATAAGCCTTACCTACTCAACGGAGAACCCGTCGAGGTAGAAACTACGATCAACGTGGTCTTTAGTTTGGGTGAGTGATGATCGATCGCTGAACATTTTAGATAGGAGCGCTCTGGGGATAGGTTCGAGGCCAGTTCCCGTCAGAGCTGTCCCAATTAGCGGCGCAAATCGTTTTTTGACGGTGTAAGTTGTTGATCGTTTTCACCGCAGCCTGGTAGAGGAAAATGAGGGTGGCTTAGTTGAATTGCCGAGTTTCCAGTTGTGGTCCGTTGAGCCGCAGGTTCGCTCCGGTCGGGATGACAAAGGAGAGGGCGACGTGTGCCCGGGAGGTGTCAAAACATCTCCACGAAAGGTCCGCGGAACTGCAGATCCCTCGGCGTCCCCGGATTTCCTGTTGAGAGATGCGGCTTCGGTCAACAGCATGTGGTTCTCTTTAAGGAGAACCACATGAGTGACCGCGTTGAACGCGGCGAGGTAGGAAATCCGGGTACGCTTCGGGATGACAAAAAGGAGAGGGTAATGGTTCAAAAGGAGCGGTTACCGAACCGAGGCCTTCGAGGCTAAATTTGGACAAGCCTGAGTTCCAGTCGTCCCTACGGGACTATGTCACCAAAGGCCCATTCTATTAGGACGAGATCGAGAATTCATTCGGGGGGCTAGAAAACGCCGTGGAGTAAGACTTTCTCCTAGCCCACCGCTTTGCAGACTGCAAGGTTAGCGCAGAGGTAGCCAACGACCCAGGAAAGTCAGCAGACGACCCAGCAGGTTGAAATAGAGTATGAACAAGCAGAAGAAGACAACGACCAGTACCGTAGTGGAACGAACCTCATACCACGTTGGACGATGAAAGAGTTTCATTTCCTGCCGCACACTTGCTACGAATTCCGGGGTTTGTTTGATGGAGTGGATGAGGCCCAGCTCCCTCGTTGCTGGAGCAGGACCAGGATTCCCAATGTTTTCTTCGGACAAGAGACACGCTTCCTTTCTGGACTTAACCAGTTGCCGACACGACGGAGACAGCGCCGCCTTAAGGTGTGCCTGGGAAGAGAGCTATGCTGGGGGTCCGCGAGAAAGAGAAGGAGAGAATCGAGGCTTTGATTTGAAGGTGGAGTCTTCAACGTCCAGCCAGTCGCCTACCGGAACTGGCAGGAACAAAAACAAAAAGAAGATCGGCAACGCCAGCGTCGTTTGATCGAAACTGTGGGCTGCGCCCAGGGTAGTAGCAGTGGACAGAATCAGAATCAGCACCACGGCAAGGATCGCCACCATCGCCCACGCGAATCGTCCGACCCATCGCTGATTTGCTGCCCTGCCCATTGGGATTGATTTTATACAGATACCAGGAACATCAATGCTTCTTGAATTCCTTATCTGCAAATTCTATGAAATAGGGCCAGTTCGGCGCCGGTGTATGGCCATACTGATGCTGACGGAAGGCGACGTCACCCGAGTCGATGAGAGTACCCATCGGCGGGAAGGTGGTTGTGCCCAGGCCTTTGGCGCCCAACAGATCCCACACCGGACTCGCAGCGACCGCTGCCATGAACATACCTTGCGCATCCTGCCAGGCATCGCCGGGAACATAGACCGGATCGGTAAGCAAGGCTCCGCCGCCGATGAAGATGGGACGCGGCGCTACCATGGCAATAAATTCATGACTATCCACCGGCATCTCGTTAGCGGAATGACCGGCCGCGGCGTACCTCAGGAAGTTCCCCGCAAACCAATGGAACTCCGTTGCCCCGGCAATGTTGCCCATGGTTTCGCCGTAATTCCGGCGATAGAGATCGGCGCCGCCCGCGCCGGAAGAGGAAATGAATCCGATGGCGAAGCGGGGGTCATCGACCTGCGCCACCAGCGCTGCTTTACCGCCGCGTGAATGCCCCATGACGCCGACTTTCTTTGCGTCGACATCGGGATCAGTCTCGAGATAGTCGATGATCCTGCTATCTCCCCAGGCCCAGGCGCGCAGTACACCCCAGTCGTCGAGCGAGCGCGGCTGGCCTTTGTTCACCAGGCCGATAATGCCCTGGTTAAGACCGGCTCCATTGTCGGCCTGCACATCGCCGGAGTTGCGGCCGATAAAGCCCCAGCCGTGCTCCAGCAGGAGCCTGGCGGAATCGGGCGCGTCAGGCGGTGACGAGAGCTTGTGCACCACCTGGCCCGGTACAGCAGGCGGGCGAGGAAAATTCGGGCGGGGGCGAATGGAACCGCCGCCGATGATGACCGGTACCTTCTTGCCCTTGGCGCTGGCCGGCGTGAGCACGTCGGCATGAATGTCGACCTTGATTGCTGGATAGGTTGAGTTATCGACGTGGCCGGTAACGTGTTTGACGATAGCCGGGATGCCTTGCACGGTCATGGTTTCGACGCTGTCTACACTCCAAGTCACTTTGGGAATGTGCGCGGGATACTTGCCGTAGACGTTTTCATCGAACATCGCTTTGAGTTCGGCGCGACGGTTTTTCCATTGCTCCGTAGTTTTCACCCGGGTGCCGTCGTTCATGACCAAGACGTCGGGCAACCTGGGATATGGGTTTGCTTTGGACTCATCGTAGTTAGCGTTGCCTGGTTTGCCGATATCGTAAGCAGTCGCGCCGGGCTGCATTTCACTGATGCCCAGCAGCTTGAGCTCGCGATCGCGTTCCGCACGGGAGGCGGCCGCAATCGCTTCGCGGTCAGACGCGGACGGCGGCGCGGTGGGTGTTGCGGTTTGCGCGGGCAGTGAGAGTGAGGTGCAGGATACGAGCAGCACTATCGACAGTGTCCGGGACGTCATATTGCCTCACACGTTGAAATCGATCACTGCGGGGCTACGTGCAAAGCCAGCGCAGCGCGCTCCGCAGGTCCAGCCCGAAGCATATCGCTTCGCTATGAACTCACGCCACCTCACCTACGGTTCGTAGCTTATCTTTGGCTGCATCCGTACATCGGAGCGAATCAATGCGCCAGTCCTGGGCGTCCGGTTCATCGAAATCTATTGACGCTCAGATTCATGATGGTGTATGTATACACCAGTACAGTGGAACGCGATGATTTTCAAGCTAAACCCTTCGGCCGGGCAACCCCTCTATCTGCAGCTAATGCAGCAAATACGCCACGCAGTAGAAAACGGGGCTTTGCGGCAAGGCGATCAACTACCGGGCATTCGCACGCTGGCAGAAGAGCTGGTGATCAGCCCGACTACGGTTGCCAAGGCATATTCAGAACTGGAGCATGAGGGAGTGCTTGAACTGCGCCAGGGTTCCGGCGCATTCATCTCGGTGAAGCGACGCGGGCTCAGTCAAACGCAGCGTGTTCATGAAGCCAGCACACAGGTCCGGCAACTCATCGGGGAGTTACGCGACCTGGGCTTAACAGAAGATGCGATCCGCCGGATCTTCGAAGCCGAGCTACTGTACCCAGCCGAGGTGTTGAGCAAACGATGACCACCATGCCTGTAATCGAAACTAACGACCTCAACAAGTCGTACGGCCAAGTCGCAGCCGTTAGAGCTTTGAGCCTCTCCGTCAAGCCTCATCGGATTACCGCCTTTCTGGGATTGAATGGGGCTGGAAAGAGCACCACGATCAGGATGTTGCTGGGGATGATTCGACCCAGTAGCGGAACAGGCCAGGTACTTGGACATCGCATCGACGAGACGAAAGAAAGCGTATGCCTGAGGCAAAAAGTCGCCTACGTCAGCGAGAACAAGCAGCTTTATGAATACATGACGGTGGAGCAAATCATTCGCTTTACAAGACCGTTCTATTCCGATTGGAGTCTCGAAAGGGAGCAAAAACTTCTCAAGAGTTACGAATTGCCACTCAAACGAAAAATCAAGTCTCTGTCCAAAGGGATGCGGACCAAGCTGGCGCTGCTACTGGCATTGGCGCGTAAGCCGGAACTACTGATTCTTGATGAGCCGAGCGAAGGCCTCGACCCAATCGGCATCGAGCTGATGTTGGAGAGCCTGGTGGCGCAAAACAGTGAGGGCACGACCGTCTTCTTCTCTTCACATCAGATACCGGAGGTGGAACGGATTGCGGATCATGTTTGCCTGCTCCACCAGGGACGGTTAGTGCTGGATGCTTCCATGGACGAGATGCGTGAGTCTTATCGGCAAATCGACCTTGTGTTTCCGTCTCTTCCACATGAGTCGGATGTTCGGCTCGCGGGGGTAGAGAGTATTCGAGCGAGTGGGCGACAGATGAGCGTGGTGGTCAGTAAAAATGCGGACATGCTGATTGAGCGCGCTCACGATTTACATGCCAGTTCGGTGGAAGTCTCTCCCATTGGGCTACGCGAGATATTCCTGCAAACCGTTAGGGGGAGTTAGGCAATGCTTTGGTACAAAGCCTGGTTGGAAACCCGCTCGAGATTTCTGATTGCGCTGGTCGGCACTGTAGTGCTCTGCTCTCGCCTGGTGGTTGTCTTCATCAGAAAAGAGGCGCCGAGTCAATTGGCCCAGGTGCTCCATGCAACGCATGAAACGCTCGCCGCCGTGTGGCTTCTGGCTGTCACTCTCATCATGATGGGCGGCCTGCTGCGGGAGAAGGCAGCTGGGTCATCTTCATTCACCCTATCTCTCCCGGTAAGCCGGTTGCGTTTGATGTCCGTCCGGATCGCCGTGGGACTCGCGGAAGCTATACTGCTCGCGATTCTTCCCTGGATTGCCATGTTGTATTACGCGAAGGCAGGCCAGGGGCAATACATTGCGCAGGCCGGCATTCACGTCTTCTTACTACTGGGCGGGGGAGTGGTGTTTCTTGCCGCTGCTTTTTTCATCTCCTCATTCGTAGAGGGCGAGTACACCGCGCCTGTCGTGAGCTTCGGTGCGATCATCGTGCTCGCTTACTTGATGAGCGATGGCAAGTTGGAGGTCTACAGCCCCTGGGCATTCATGCTTGGCGATGAATATTTTCATTGGCGCACGGCTCAATTTGTTGGGCCGATCCCGTGGATACACGCCGGAGCTTTCGCGGCGATTGCTGCGCTTATGACGCTGCTCTCTATCAAGTTGATACAGAGGCGCGATTTTTAGCCAGGTTAAAAGCCTTCCTTCCGCCGCGCGCAACGGGGAGTTCTGCCCAAAATCGAGGGTATCTTGTTCGAATTTGAACAGTGAGACAATCGACCAGGGAGGGACTATATGCTCGCGCGACATCTTTTGCCATGGCTGGTACTGATCAGCGCTGTGACTGGGTACGCGCAGGCACCAAACAATGCTCATCCAGTTGCGAATCAATCGAACCCGTCTCTCGACCGGCGCATTGAAGTGCTGATTCGTTCGCAGTTCTCGGTGCGGCCCGATTTCGATATGACGCTCGGCGCCAGGACAACCAGCGACACCGCCGGCTTCGACCAGCCTGCCGGTCACCTTCAGCCACAAGGGCAAACAAACCACCGTCGATTTTCTTATTTCCAAAGATGGCAGCACGCTGGAACGGGTTGAAAGATACGCCACCAACAACAACGCGGCCATGGCGATCGATGTAGAAAAGAGGCCCGCCCGTGGTGACGCCGCAGCCAAAGTGGAAATCATCAACTTTGACGATCTGCAGTGCCCTTATTGCGGAATGCTCAATAACGAAATCTTCCCTCAGACCATGAACCACTACAAGGGACTGGTCAAGATTGTCTACAAGGATTACCCGCTTCCCGGTCACCCCTGGGCCATGCGGGCCGCCATCGACGCAAACTGCCTGGCAACTCAAAGCGATGCGGCCTATTGGGCCTATGTCGACTATGTACATAGCCACGGGCAAGACATTAGTGGGGCAAATCCTAATCCAGCCAGATCGTTTACCGACCTCGACAATATCGCCGGCACTATCGGGAAGCAGAGCAAAGTCGACGAGACGCCGCTTGCCATGTGCCTCAAGAAGCAGGATGACTCAGTGGTAAATGCTTCTCTCAAGCTTGGCGCTTCGCTCAAGGTGGAAGCGACGCCCCAGGTATTCGTCGACGGAGAGCGGCTCCCGAGCGGCGCACAACCAGTCGATCAGTTGTGGCCGGCGATTGATCGGGCACTCAGGGCCCAGGGAATTCAACCTCCGGCGGAGACTCCAAATCCAGAGGCGCCCGGCGGACCTGCCGTACACGGACCGTAGCCAGGTTTTCGCGCGGGCCTCGACGAGGTATCAGGCTCGTCCGGCAAATTGCCGTGTTTCTGTATCCACCCTGATCTTTTCGCCTTCTTTTATGAACACGGGAACCCTAATTTCAATACCCGTTTCCAGTTTGGCGGGCTTGGTCACGCTTCCGCTCGCTGTGTCTCCGCGAACGCCCGGCTCGGTGTAGGTGACCGCCAATTCCACCTGGGCGGGCAGTTGTAAGCCGATGGGATTGCCGTTGTATTTGTCGATCTTAATGATGACCCCTTCCACCAGCAGTTCCAGTGCATCTCCTACCATCTGCTCGCCGAGCGTCAGGGTCTCGAAAGTCTCCTGATCGAGGAAATAAGAACCATCCGCGTCGCTATAGAGATAAGAGGCCTCGACGGTCTGGAGGTCCGGCTCCTTGAATTTGTCGCTAGCCTTGAAGGTCTTGTCAAACACGGCGCGAGTGAGCATGTTACGCATCTTGAGGCGGACCAGCGTTTGGCCGCCCCTGGCGGTCGGGGTCGAGATCTCAGACTCCAGGCAATGAAACGGCATGTTCTCAAACTCAACGAACATTTTGCGTTTTACGTCGATCGCGTCGATTAGTGCGGCCATTGGTTCCTCAAAAGATGGGGTGGGGGGTCAACTGCAAGTCACATAGCTTGATTGTTAGGCAAACGTGCACCCGCCTAGGATAACAAGTTGCAGGGGCCGCACAACTTTCGCGCGCAAACTATGATCTAAGCGATTGGTTGAAGGAGGAATCGATGCGTACCTGGAAATCACTTGCTTTTTCTACGCTCGCTGCGGCTATGCTGAGCGGGTCTGCTGGTGCACCCGCACAGGTAGCTATCAGCATTGGCGAGCCGCCAGTTTGCCCCTATGGCTATTTCGACTATGCGCCCTACGACTGTGCGCCGTATGGTTACTATGGGCCTGACTGGTTTGATGGCGGGGTTTTCATCGGAGCTGGCCCCTGGTTCCACGGCCATCATGGGTTTTACGGGCACGTCGACAACCGTTACGATCCTCATCACGGTTACCACGGACCCGTCCCGGCAAGAGGCGAACCGGCGTTCAACCATTTCCATGCTAACGCGGCGATTGATGAACATGGCCGTGGCGGCAATCCGGGGCATGACGGAGGCAGCGAACACGCCCCCGGCTTCTCGGGTGGCGGCCATCCGGGTGGTGGCGGACACGGCGGCGGCGGTGGACATCGCTAGAGCTGCCGAAGTCTGGCATCAGGGCCCGCTCGAAGGAGCGGGCCCTTTTTGCGCGCCCAGACCGTAGAGAGAAGCACCTGAAACCGTTCAGTTTTTACGCTTCTGTGCAAGCCTCGCCCCGCGCCAGCGTCTCCCGCAGCCATGCGGCAATCTGGTTGAGTGCAGCATTCGACTGCGGGAACCGCGCTACGGTCCCCGGGTGTACGGGGAAGTTGTGGTGCATATCAGGCGAGTGCAGGCGGGTTACAACAACGCCCGCCGTTTCGAGCTTCTCCGCATACGCCAGGCCCTCATCGCGTAGCACGTCGTATTCTGCCGTCGCCAGCAGAGTTGGCGGTAGAGCAGGTATGTTATGTAAGTGAAGCGGCGACACACCAGGATCATCCGTTGAAACGCCGGACGCATACTGCTGCCAATACCAATGCATCATCTTCGCCTCTAACCCATAGCCGGTGGCGTTCTCGAGAAAGGAGCGATGGCCTGCCTGGGGAGAATCCGTGATGGGATAGAGCAGGAGCAAAGCACTCAATGGCTGCTTTTCATCTGTCGCACAAAGTTGGTTGGCTACGACTGCGGCAAGGTTGCCGCCGGCGCTATCGCCGCCGAGGGCGATTCGGCTTACGTCGCCACCCCACTCCCCGCCATGCTGGTGGGCCCATTGCACAGCAGTGAGAGTGTCTTCTACGGCTGCCGGGTAAGGATGCTCGGGCGCCAAGCGGTACTCGATCGAGGCGATGATCACCGAGGATGCGCCACTCAGGAGCCGGCAAAACGGATCATGGGTAGCGACGGACCCGGCGACCCAACCGCCACCATGCACATACACCAGCAAGGGCAACGGCTCTCCGTCTGCTAGAGGTATATATAGGAGCGCGAAGAGGCCGGGTACGATCTCCACCTGGCGCGTCTGCACTTGATTGGGCAGCCCTTGGATGGACTCACGACCCTCGAGCGCGCGCACCATCCGTTGCCGCAGCATCCGGGTACGGCTCTCATCGGTCATCTCCGCCGGAGCCGGTGAAGCCGCGGCCTGCTCATCCAGAAAGCGCCGCAACGCTGGATCGATTGGCTTCCGTTCTCTCATCGGGCGAGCCGCCGCCCCACGATCAGAATCGTATTCCCACTCATCTGCATGGTTGTTCTCCCTGCTTCAGATCGTATGATGGTCACGAACAGTTGGGAAGTGGGCACGGCAAGCTACATACTTACCGAGAGACAGCAGTGACACCATCAAAAGCAGGACTGGAGCCGATGGTGACCGAATGGATGGTTACCCATTTAGAGGGACGCAAGGAGAGGCCAATGATGAAAGTTGTGGTGATGAGTGTGGTTCTATCGCTATCTGCCCTCGCTTTTGGCCAGGAGCAGAAGCCTATGACGCTGAAGGCTGTTCTGCTGGAGCAGTTGCGTACGACACATAACAAAGCAGAGTGGTTTGTACCGGCAAATACCGCGGTCGCCGGACTGACGCCGGCGCAGGCGAGTTGGACCGACAAGAGCGGCAATCACTCGGTCGGCCAGTTGGCGAATCACCTGGTGTTCTGGGACCGCGAATCGCTGGCGAAGTTCAAAGGCGAGAAGCCGGCGAAGTTTGACGGGAACAATGACGAGACCTTCAATCACTTCGACGCGAAGAGTTGGAGTGAGACTGTCCAGCAACTGGACCAGGTAATGACCGATTGGGAGCAGGCAGTGGAAGCCGCGGATAATGCCAAGATCGCCCTGTGGGCCTCGACCATTGCGCACGTCGGCACACACAATGCCTATCACATCGGCCAGATGGTCTATGTGCGTAAGCTGCAGGGCGTATGGGATCCGGATAAAGGTGTCAAGTAAATTTCCTTTTTCGACTGGAACGCCCGAGAGATAGCTTGTGTTTACTAGCCAGGGCTTTACTAGGAGGATCCCAAGTCTCAGACACGAGACTCCACGGCGCGCCGGTGAGTCAGTAGATTTGTGGCCTGGCCAAGGGGAGCCGCACCTGGAAGCAGGTGGAATGCGGCTTCGATTCCACAGCGACCGAGCCAAAATGCTTGCTTAGGATCCGTCGCACCAGGTCGAGCCCGAGTCCGAGCCCTTGGCCGAGCGGCTTAGTGGTGAAGAACGGCTCGAATATGCGTGAAGAGAGAGCAGGTTCGATGCCCACGCCATCATCCCAAACATCGATAAACGCCATCTCACCCTGTAATCGAGTGACCAGCTTCAGGGTGCCCTTCCCTTTTGTGGCTTCAATGGCGTTCTCGATAAGCGCCGTCCATACCTGGCTCAGTTCCCCGCCATACGCCGTGATGGCGGGCATATCCGGCTCGTAATCGCGCACGATCGCCATCTGCTGCAGTTGAGGACGAAGCAAAGTCAGAGCGTTCTCCAACGATTGGACCAGGTCGACATCCTGGATGGGAGCCTGGTCCATGTAGGAATAATCCTTAATCGAGTTAATGATGTGAAAGATGCGGGTCGATGACTCGGAGACGGCGGCCACCATGCTGCGCGCATTGAGAGAATCGGCGAAGCTGGTCACGGCAGCAGGAAGCGCGGCAGGATTTACGATAGAAGCCAGTTCCTCAAGCGAACTGACACGCAGATTTGCTTGCGCCAGAGCAGGTGCGACGGCCCACGCGTATGCCACATGGTGGGCATCGAGCCAGTCGATGAATTGCTGTTCACGGTCACTCACAGACAAGGCATTGGAAGCGCCTGCTTCAGGGTTGGACTGCTTGCTGACCGACTCGAGCGATCGCTCAGTCCAGCCGGCATAGGCCGCCAGTTCTTCATCGGAGCGGAATAGACGGCCGAGCCTGCACAATTCCATATCCTGGTCGATCTTCGACGAGAGACTTAACGCGGCGCGCTGGGCAGAGGAAGCCGGGTTGTTGAGCTCGTGAGACAGGTTTGCCGCGAGCTGGCCCAACGCTACAAGTTTTTCCGCTTGCAGATCGGCGCGGGAAAAATCTCTCACCCGGTCCAGCAATAGCGACACACAGATTTGAGCCATGGAAGGAATCGCGGCAAGCATCGCCGGAAACAGGTCTTCGTGAATATCGAGGACCCACAAATCGCTGGCGCTGTAGCCCGTAGCGCCCCAGAACTTCATCCTCGAAAAGGGGAGTTTGCCGGTGAGGCGCGCAGTGCGTCCAATGAACGTTACCGAGCCCAAATTCGCTCGAGATACGTTGACTTCACCTTCGAGGAGGATGTTCATGTGGTGGGCCGGTTCGTTTTCGCGCACCACGACCGCCCGGGGAGGGGCCTTTCGTTCCGTGCCGTGCACCGCGAGCCAACGATATTCTTCTTCCGTAAGCCCTTGCAGAAGTTCCACACCTCGTAGTGCGGCTACGAGCTCGGGTATCGGCGTTGGGCGTGCAGGTGAAGACGCCCCGAGCTGGCCATCGCTGTCCATGACGGCGGCGGCCTGTGGTTGAGAATCGTTGTTGAGCTGGCTGGTCATCGAGTTGTTCTTTCCCGGGGAATCCGCTCTGAAATGTGTGCTATCAATGTTGTCACCCCCGCTTGAAATTTCGATACCCTCATTGGAGCCAACCTATAGCCCCCGAAAGGGGTGGGAGGTTCCTGGCTCTCGACCAAGCATTCAGTCGCTTGCGTCATGAGGAGCTGTGTGAAAGACGGAGCCCCAGGCGGGTCTGGAGCGGCTTGCGATAACGGCGGCTCATCCGAAGGCTGATTCCGCTATCGAGTACTACAGTGTACTCCCCATCTTGGTTGAGTTTCAGCCCTCGGATGCGGCTAAGGTTCACGATGGTCGAGCGATGAATACGGAAGAATACGTTCGGATCAAGATCCTGTTCCAGCTCGGTGATGCTGCGCCGCAAGAGGTGAGTTTTCGGTCCCACATGCAATCCGACGTAGTAATCCGCGGCCTCGATCCAATCGATGGACGGCAGATTCACGAACACCACCTGTCCGGCGCTCTTGACGGTCAGATATGCAAGCTCTCTTGGGCGATCTTTGCCGCGCACGATCTTTTGTTTGGCACGATGGAGCGCCAGGTCGAAGCGGGCATCATCGAACGGTTTTAATAGATAGTCGAGCGCGCCTGCCTCGAATGCACGCAATGCATACTGATCATAAGCGGTGACAAACACCACTGCTGGGGGCACATGTTTTCCCAGCAGTTCGAGCACATCAAAGCCGTCACACTCGGGCATCTGTACGTCGAGAAACAACAGGTCTGGTTTGGTCCTGCGGATCTCATTCGGGGCGTCTACTCCGGAGCCACATTCACTTACCACGGCAATCTCGGGATCAAGCTTCAAGAGCAGCGACAAATTGGAGCGCGCGAGCGGTTCATCGTCCACGATGACGGTTCGGATTTTGCCAGCAGATGTATCCACGGCCACACGTCACTCCTTAAAAGGAACGGACACGGTTACTTCCACGCCACCCGGATCCTGATTGTGCATGGTCAGCTCGAAAGCATCTCCATAAAGGCTTTGCAAGCGGGTTCTCATGTTAGACATCCCTATACCGGACTGTATTTTTTCCCACTTCACAGCCGGACCATCGTTGTACACGCTCACTCGGAGCTGATCGTCAAAACGCGAGGCGGCAATCCGGATCAATCCTCCCTGCGCCCGTTTTGCGATGCCATGCTTGATAGCGTTCTCCACCATGAGCTGCAAAATCAAGGTAGGAACCTGGGCCAGCAGCAGCTCTCCAGGGACATCCACACTGAATTGAAGGCGCTCCACGAAGCGTACCTTCTGGATGTCAAGATACTTCTGAGCGAACCCAACTTCTTCTCCCAGCGGAACCTGCTGGCGAGCCGAATCGTCCAGAAGCCGGCGGAGAAAGTCGCTCAGGCCCGCAATCATGGTTACCGCAGCATCGTTCCTCTTCTCGCGAACCAGGCCGGAGATGGCATTGAGAGTATTGAACAAAAAATGCGGTTCGATCTGCCTGCGCAGGGCGTCGAGCTGCGCTTTAGTGAGCTGCTCGTTGAGACGCGCGGTTTCAGTCTGTTGATACGCCAGCCTCGATCGCGAATCCAGTACATAGCTGACGGCGAGTATGGCGCTATATAGAACCAGAGAGGAGATGACTCCGTGATAGAACTGGTATAGCGATTGGTGGACGAAGGTTTTTTGGGGCGAAGAGAGCGCATAGGGATTGAGCGCCGCATCCAGCCACGTTATCCAAGCGGCATAAAGCAGGCTGATCAGGGCGCAGGTCGCGAGGTGGACGCACCAGGTTGCGACGGGTTTCAGCCTCACCGGAGGAAATCGCCGTCCCATGCGCATTACTGTCTCCGTTGCCAAGGCCCAGGGCAGATAGGAAAGCACACAAGTCACGAATAGCCGGACCCAGGCGTGGTGCATGCCTTCCGCGCGCATGACGAAGACGGTCTGCATCGCATCGATCAGGCCGAAGCCGGCCCAGATGGATGCGATCCATATCCAGGGATGGGGCTGCGAACGGCTGGGAATTGTATCCATAAGAAATAATCGTATTCCAGTGCTCACACGGCGAAGTTATGATGCAGTGAATCGCCGGGACTATGCAGCCGGCGGTCTGGTCATAACAATTGCCGGCGAGGGATACTCCCACATGCTCACAACCATCAATACCGCACTCTCGCTTGCCATGCTTATGTTTTCCCTGGCCGCGCCCACGCAGGAGGCGGCCGACCCAAGCCACAGCCAGGGCCCCCAATATACCAGTGATGCCCAGCTTCAATTCCCCGAGCATTACCGGGAATGGGTCTACTTAACCTCCGGCTTCGACATGAGTTACAACCCATCGATGCAGATGGGTGACCATCACATGTTCGACAATGTGTTTGTCAATCCTGCTGCCTACCAGGCATTTACAAAGACAGGGACCTGGCCGGACAAAACCATGCTTGTGCTTGAGGTGCGGGGCGCTCAGGGCAAAGGTTCCATCAACCAGAACGGGGATTACCAGGGCGCGGTGATGGGACTCGAAGTGCACGTGAAGGATGAAGCGCGTTTTCCGGGTCAATGGGCGTTCTTTGGCTTTGGCGAAGGCAAGACAGCCAAAATGATTCCGACAGCAACCGATTGCTACAGCTGCCATGCCGCGCATGCGGCGGTAGATACGACGTTCGTTCAATTCTATCCAACGCTGTTGCCCATCGCCACCAGCAAGGGCACGCTTTCTGCCGCATACCAGAAAGAGAGCGCAACAGCGGCTAAGAAGTAGATCGCGGCTACTTGCTCTCGGGCCTGGGCTCGGGAAACACTTCTACGGAAACCCGGGAACTGCTGGAGACCGATCACATAGGCTCGGCCGGTTTGAGGACTTCGAATATTACAAAGAATATGATCTGCTGCCGTAGAGCAGGTTTACCGCGCGTCGGTGAACGCGTTGCGAATCGCGGGAAACGTATTCATGGTTCGATCAAACAGTAGCGGCAAGAGAGCAAACGCGTGGGCATTCCCGGTGCTTGCCTCGTTTGTTTGCATTGCTTTGATTTCGTCATCCATGTCTTGATCCATTTCGACGATATTGGCAGGGGTAAAGCTCGTGCCCCTGTAGCTCTTTACCCAGATCATTCGGCCTTCCACGATATCGAGGATTCCACCGTAGGTGACATCCCCCTTGGTAAAGAAGACCGAGGCCAGGCATGAATTCCGTTTGGCGCTATAGAAAACGGTATCGAATCTTTCGGCACGGATAGAAGGATCGGTTCGACGCAGGGCTTCGAGATTGGCTTGCTCCTGTTGTGCGTAAACCTTGCAGTCCATGGGGGACTGGGAGATGACCAGCGGGGCAGCCGAAGCAGCCTTGGCGGCGAGTACGGACAAAGCGAGTAGAGCAACCTTTATGGTGCAACCTGAGAACCGCGCGACGTCCTGCATAGAGCCCCCGTCCCACCGTGATCACTGATAGGCGAACGGTATCCCGAGGCTCGACAGGTCACAATCCCACCTTGGTTTGGTAGCAGAAAAAAGAATTGAATACATTACTTAGGGTTGTTACCTGAACGACTCAGCAACCGGCAAGGCGGACCCTGGAAGCGGCAGTGCTCCCTGCGTGCGGCTTATCCTCATTCGACCGTCAGCTCGCCTGGAATTGGCTATTGGCCGGCGGAGAAGCTGCTAATTCAGGACGTTGCAAGCTGGAAAAGCCGGGGGACGCGCGCGGCACAGCAGAGTCGAAGGAACCCGGCGCCGGTTTTCGATCTCGCGGTTTTTTGGCGATAATGAAAGCCTATGTCGAAACGCGAATTTCAAACCGAAGTCAGCCAGCTCCTGCACCTGATCGTCCATTCCCTCTATTCGCACCCGGAAATCTTCCTCCGCGAGCTCATTTCCAACTCCTCTGACGCCCTGGATAAGCTCCGGCACCTCACACTTGTTGATGACGCTTACAAGAGCCTTCCCTTTGACCCTCGCATCGACCTGGAGCTCGATGAGGAAAAGAAGACGCTCACCATCGCCGACACCGGCATCGGCATGAGCGAGGAAGAATTGGCTGCGAACCTGGGCACGATCGCCCGCTCGGGCACCAAGAACTTTCTCTCCCAGCTTTCCGGCGATGAAAGGAAAGACTCTAACCTTATCGGTCAGTTTGGCGTGGGATTTTATAGCGTTTTCATGGTTGCAGATAAAGTCGAGGTGGTATCCCGCAAGGCAGGGCAAGACCAGGCCTGGCGTTGGACCAGCGATGGCAAGACCGGTTACGATATCGAGCCGGCGGAACGGGCTATGGCCGGCACCACCGTGCTCATTCACTTCAACGAAGAAGGTGAGCAATACGCCAACAGCTGGCGGCTCAAGGAGCTGGTCAAGAAGTACTCCAACCACATCGCGTTTCCCATTTTCCTTACCTATGACAAGAGCGAGTGGAACGAGGCGGAAAAGAAGTCCATCAAGACCCGGACCACGGAGCAGGTCAACGCCGCCAGTGCTCTCTGGCGCCGCTCCAAGAGTGAGTTGAAGGACGAGGATTATAAGGAACTTTACAAGTCGCTCACCGGCGATTGGGAAGACCCGCTCTTTTGGATCCACACCAAGGCGGAAGGAAGTCTCGACTACACCACGCTCTTCTATGTGCCGTCGAAGGCGCCACTCGACCTCTACCAGGCGGAGTACAAGACCGGAGTAAAGCTCTATGTGAAGCGCGTATTCATCATGGACGACTCCAAAGACCTTCTGCCGCAATACCTGCGCTTTGTCCGCGGCATCATCGATAGTGAAGACCTTCCGCTGAATGTGAGCCGCGAAATCCTGCAGCAGAATCGCGTGCTTACCAGTATCCGAACGGCAAGCGTCAAGAAGATCCTCTCCGAGTTTAAGAACATTGCCGCCAGTCAGCCGGAGCTGTATCTCACGTTCATCTCCCAATACAACCGGCCGCTGAAGGAAGGCCTTTACAGCGATTATGCCAACCGCGAGGCGCTGCTCGACCTGGTTCGCTTCAAGTCCACCAAAGTGGAGGGCCTCACCAGCCTCGCCGATGTAAAGTCGCGCATGAAGGAAGGGCAAAAAAGTATCTACTACCTGACCGGCGGCACTGATTCCCTGCTCCGGACCTCGCCTTTGCTCGAAATTTACAAGAAGAAAGATCTCGAGGTTCTCATCCTCGATGACGAGATCGACGAAATTGTCTTTTCCGGCGTGGAGAAGTACGACGGTATCGACCTGAAGGCGGTGAATAAAGCTTCGACCAGCGAAGACTTGAAGGACGAGGCCGAGCCGGACAAGGCGGACCAGCTGAAACCATTGATCGAAAAGTTGAAAGCGACGCTGGGCGACCGGGTAAAAGATGTGCGCGCTTCGGTGCGGCTGGCGGATAGTCCGTCCTGCATCGTTTCCGATGAGGATGAGCCATCGATGAAAATGGCGCAGATGCTACGTGCCATGGGGCAAAAGGATTTACCCGTGCTCAAGCCGACGCTCGAGATCAATCCCGATCACGAGATCGTGAAGAAGCTGCTGGCGCGTACCGACGATGCGGTCGCTGAGGATGCGGCGTGGCTGCTCTTCGATCAGGCTCTGTTGATGGAAGGTGTCCCATTGCAGGACCCGGCTATCTTTGTGCAGAGGCTCAACCGGATTTTGAACCTTTCCATGTAGCAACGTCCCGGGTCTCCTTTCAGAGGCCTGGGATGCTCCTCAATGATCTTCTGAGATCACGATATCCACGGCGTCCGGTTTCTACCGGGGCCGAGTCGCCATGTGTTCGCGAGAGAATGACGGCTGCCGAGTGTGCGTGAGAACCAGACTATAAAACAAGTCCCGTTCGGGACGGCTGACCTTAGTCCAGTACGGGCCTTCCGCCCACTATCTGGCGGTCTTGACGAGGCAGGGCGATTAGTATCACAATGTAGCTCTAACCATGCTAGGCGAATTTGAGTACCTCCTGATTACTACGGCAGCACGACTGGGCAACGAAGCGTACGGGGCGGTGATCCGTGAAGAGCTCGGAACCATCACGGGACGAACGTGCTCCATTGGCGCCCTCTACACCACCATCGATCGTCTGGAAACCAAGGGTCTGCTGAAGACCCGGATGGGTGAGGCCACACCACAACGGGGAGGCCGCGCCAAACGCATGGTTCGGGTGACTCCCAAAGGGGTACAGGCCGCGAAGGACTTCTACGATGCGGTCACCCGCGTCAGCCAGGGAGTTTCGTGGGCTGCCAATCGAACCAGGGTGCCGTCATGAGTGCCGAGCATTTCTTCGCCGGAACCAGCTCCCAGTTAGTGGATCTCGTGTCGCGCCTGCTGCCACCTGAGGAGCGCGAGGCGGTACAGGGCGATTTGCTCGAAGGCGGCGAAACCGCCTGGCAATCGCTGCTTGCGATTACCGGCCTGGTCATTCGCCGGGAAATGGACCTGTGGAGAAACTGGCGACCCTGGCTGGCGTCGTTTGGCCTCGCATTGCCCAGCAGTTTTCTATTGATGGGCTTTTCTCTCTCCGTGAGCCGCGCCTATCAACAACTTATCGGTGGGCCCATTCTGCATGCCACCGGAGTCGCCGTACGCCCTGGATTCGCTCTGTTCCTATGCAATGTCCTTCTGCTCGCTGCCTGGTCGTGGAGCGGGGGCTTTGTGGTGGGGTCGATCTCGCGGCGAACGATTTGGGTGAGTGCCGCTCTTTCGTTCGTTCCCTGCATGTTCTGCCTGGAGCGGTTCCGGGTGGAGTCTCTTTCACGGCTCTGCCTGCTTCTCTTTTTGCCGGTTGCGCTTTGGGGGGCTTACAAGGGTCTGCAGATCGCACGAATCAAACGAAGCTCTGCGATCGCCCTTGCGATCGCGGTTACCGCATTGACCATCCCGACATGGAGCAGCGGTGGCTCGTGGATTCCCAATTGGGCGCTCAGTTGGCCGGCATGGTTCCTGGTCGCCACTGCGCGTCGAACGTAAGGAAGAAACTCATGGCAAACGAGCTCACTGTGACCGCAAACGGCGCACAGCACGTTGTTTCGGCTGCACCAGAAACGCCGTTGCTCTATGTGCTGCGCAATGACCTGAAATTAAGAGGTCCGCACTTCGGCTGCGGGCTGGCGCAGTGCGGTGCTTGCGCAGTCCTGGTCGATGGTAAGGAAGTTCGTTCCTGCATTACGCCGGTCTCCTCTGTCACCGGCAAAGCAGTCGTCACCATCGAGGGGCTGGCAGCTACCTGGGCGACGGAAAAGTCCCTGAGCGCTGAAGATGCTGCCAGGACTCTGCATCCGGTACAGCAAGCCTGGATTGACGAACAAGTTCCGCAGTGCGGCTACTGCCAGAACGGGATGATGATTGCCGCGGTGCAATTGCTGGCGAAGAATCCGCATCCAACGGTGGCCGAAATCAAGGACGCGTTTACCAATACGCCGCCATCTCCTCACCTCTGCCGTTGTGGCACTTACACCGCAATCATTGCTGCTGTACAGCGCGCCGGCAAGATTATGACGGCGGCGCCGCTATGAGCCCTGCGACCGGCATCACGCGCCGCAGTTTTGTGAAAGCGGGCGGCGCGCTTTTTGTTTCCCTCGCTATGCCGCGGGGGCTCTCCGCCATGACGGATAACGGCCACCTCCCTTCCGAGCAAAATCAACTGGACCCCGGCAAACTCGCGTCTTGGCTTGAGATTCGAAGCGACGGGACGATCCTCGCGCGCACCGGCCGTGCAGAAATCGGGACCGGCATGAGCGCTTTCTATCCGCAAATGATTGCCGAGGAATTGAGAGTCGACCCGGATTGCATCACGCTGGTGATGGGCGATACGGACAAGACGCCCGACGGAGGTTACTCCGCAGGCTTTCTTAGTGGAGCCACGAACGTTCGCAAGGTTGCCGCGTACACCTACCAGGCTCTGTTGAAGCTTTCCTCGACCCGGCTCGCTGTTCCCGCTTCTGCCCTCACAGTAACCGGCGGCGTGGTGTCAGGCGGAGGAAAGAGTATCAGTTACGGACAGCTAATGGAGGGCCATCAACTCGATCTGAAGATCCCGGTTACCGGCTCACCTCTTGGGTTTGCTCCGAAGGGCAGCAACAGTGTCGCCGGATTGGAATGGTCAGGAATGGATGGACTGGTCGTCGCTGGAGATCCACCCATGAAACCGGTGAGCGAATACAAGGTTGTGGGCACTTCCTATCCTATGCCGGGGATCCGCGACAAAGTCACGGGCCAGACGCAATGGAGCTGCGACGTAGAGCTGCCTGGGATGCTGCACGCTCGCATGGTGCGGCCGCCAACGATGGGCGCGACGTTGATCTCGATCGGCGAAGCCGACAAGAAGCGTTTTCCGACCGCGGAGGTGGTAAGCAAAGGCAACCTCGTGGCAGTCGTCTCTCCGAACGAGTGGGAAGCCGTGAGCGCGTTACGGTCAGTCTCGACCGGCACCAAGTGGAGTAGCTGGTCAGGACTTCCAGGCAGTGAAAATCTCACCCAGGCCATGCGCGCGTACCCGTGGGGTGCGCCCGATGCCAGCAAAGGAGATGCGACGAAAGTAGAGGCTGCCTTGGGAAAGGCCACGAAAGTCATCTCGGCCTCCTATGAGCAGCCTTATATCAAGCACGCTCCCATTGGGCCATTTCTTGCCGTCGCGGATGTGCGGAGCGATGGAACCGCCACTGTTTGGGCACAGGCAGGACATCTGCAAGCTTCTCGGCAACGCATCGCGCATATTTTGGGCACACCGGTAGAGAAAGTGGTCGTGCACTGGCTGAGCCATGCGGCCCAGTTCGGCCGTAAGACTTTCGGGGGCGATGGCGCTGAGGCCGATGCTGTCATCCTGTCGCAGTTGACGGGCAAACCGGTACGGGTACAGTGGACCTTGCAGGAGGATCTGGCCTGGTCTGGGGCTTCGCCGGCATGGTTCTCCGATATCAAAGGCGCACTCGATGCGGATGGCCGCCTGGTTGCGGTGCACAGCGCGTTCCACTCGCCGCACATGATGGACGCGCGTCCCCTGGGCGCCATGCTGGCAGGCATGCCCGCCGGAGCCAGTACTCCTGGCGGCTTCCTGGCAACCGAATGGCCTTACGACAAGATTGAGAACAGGTTGGAGCAGGTCTATGCCATGCCCAATGTGGGCGCCGAGTCACCTTTCGGAGGGCTGCGCGGTTTGATCATGCGCACACCGGGACAACGGCAACAGAACTTCGCCCTGGAGTCGCTGATCAATGAAGCCGCGGCAGTCGCGCACACAGACCCCATCCAGTTCCGGCTTCAACATACTTCGGACCTGCGGCTGATCAACATCCTCAAGGCTACGGCGGAAGCAGCAGGATGGGAGTCTCGGCCCTCGCCGCATCCAGGCGCGCGCAGAACCGGAAAAGATCCGGTGATGGGCCGCGGCGTGTGTATTGTCGTGCGGGCCAACGCGTACTGGGTGGGTATCGCCGAGGTCGCCGTGACTCCGGGAACCGGGGTAGTGCAGGTAACAAAGTTCACCATCGGTGTCGAATGCGGCAAGATTATCAACCCGCGCCAGCTCGATCGATGCATGCACGGTGGAGTCGTCATGGGTTTGGGCGAGGCGCTCAAGGAAGAAGTGACGTTTGATAAGGAAAAAGTAACCAGCACTGATTGGAGCCGCTACAAGATTCTCACCATGCTGGAGATGCCGGAGATCAAGGTGGTTCAGCTATCGCGCGACGATAAGGGATTTGGCGGTGGTGGAGAAGCTCCGAATGCAGTGGCTCCCGCAGCAGTAGCGGCCGCGGTTTTCGATGCCACGGGTGTCGCGCCCCGCAGGATCCCACTGACCCCGGGGTATGTCACAACGCTGCTGGGGGCTTAGCGAGAGGCAACGTCAGCCCTTGTGCCGGTGGAGCAACACGGTCGCGATCTGGCGCCATTCGTCTTCGCTGGATCCGTCGGGCGGGGGCTGGTGGGCACGCTTGTACCAGTACCCGGCATTCTCGTGATCTCGCTCTTTGCGATGCAGGTAGGCATGGACCCACGCCCCTTCCTGCCCCTGCTCTTCTGCTTGCGCGATTTCGTGAGCCTGGTCGAAATTGCCCTTGGCATCCCACCAAAGGGCCTTGAGCAGGGATGGCAGGCTTGGCGGAGGCACCTCTTCGTGCAGAGAAGCTCGCAATTCGTCGATGGTCATGAATGAATCTTACGCCGACAGCAAATTCGAGATCACGACCGGACACATCTACTTTTCCGATGCCGTCTGCATGGCAGCGGAAGAGGAGGCGATTCCGTTCTCCGCCGGCACCGCCGGTGCAGCTTTTACGGTTCGCCGGCGAGGACGCTTCTCGACCGCGACCGGAACTATGGCTTTGGTTGCAATCTGTTCTCCCATCGTTGCCCTGTGCCGGCCCAATGAAGACAGCAAGTGCGTATGCATGGCATCGCGGGCCCGATCAGGATCGCGCTGCACAATCGCTTCCACGATGGCGGCGTGTTCTTTGTAGGTGAGCGGCCGCACGTGGGGAAGCAGAAGCTTGTCCAGAGCTGTGACCAGTTGGTTGCGAATCATGCTGACCAGGTCGAAAAGAAGTGAGTTGCCTGATGCCTTGGCAAGGGTAACGTGAAACTCCAGGTCGAGGGCGGCGAACTGTTTCTTATCCTTGACCGAGCTCTTCATCTTCGACAGGAGTGCGGAGAGCTTGGCTATATCGGCCTGGCTTCCCTCGCGCGCCACGTTGGCAGCCGCGATCCCTTCGAGCGCAACACGAACTTCCAGCAGGTTTTCTATGTCGTGCTTTTCGGTGATGAGCCGCCATTCCATGATCTTGCCCAGGAACTTGCCACCGTCAGCGGCAACAGAGGTTCCCTCGCCGACCCTGGCGGTCAGGACACCGATCATCGAGAGTCCGCGGAGAGCCTCGCGCAGAGAAGAACGCGCGGCCCCGAAGTTCTTGCACAATTCCCGCTCCGAGGGGAGCCGCTGGCCCGGCGTCAGTTTTCCGTTCGATATCAGGTCCAGAATCTGCTGGGCAATATCCTCGCTGATGGAAACCTTATTGACGCGGCGGAAATGGGGCTCGATTGGTTGGACACGGGATACCCGGCGACTTGCCACCTGAGTGTATTTCTCCTTTGCTCCTACCGGAGCGCTTCGGGACCATGAAGGATCGGCGAATCGCCGTTGGAAAAAGCCAAGGCCATTGTATCTCCCTGCCCCCGATCCCTGAAGAGACATCTGCGTAACTCATAAATTGGCATGACCATCAGTCGTTTTCGGTTGCGAGGGGTCCATCCCAGCGTTTAGAGTTTCAACTCGTGAGGAATGGCCATCGCGGCAGGGCGCAGTTTCGGGCCCTATCGGAGCCAAGATCAACAGGATCAATTCTGATGAAGATACGAGCGGCTGCTCTGCCTGTTTCTCTCCTTTGGGCAGTCTCCGTTGCTTCCGGCCAAGCCCCTCCAGCGAAGAATCCACTCGGCAAAGGTCCGGAAGTGGTTGCCACTGGGCACACTCTTTACAACCGTACCTGCACGGCTTGTCATGGTATCGATGGCGGAGAGGGCGAACGCGCTCCGGCACTCGTCGGCGATCGGCGATTCTTCCGCCTCAGCGAGAACTCTATCTTCGAAACCATCAAAGGCGGGATCGGCGGAACAGCAATGCCGGCCTTCGCCGGCACCCTTGCCGATGATGATATCTGGCGCATCGTGGTGTTTATCCGTGCCATGCGAGGTTCAGCGTCAGAGACCGACGTCGCGGGCAATGTCGAGCGCGGCAAAGGGGTCTTCGAAGGCAAAGGCGGATGCCTGAAATGTCACATGCTGAATGGAAAAGGTGGAACCATCGGCCCCGACCTGTCTAACATCGGCGCGCAAGTCACGTTGCAACATCTACGCCAATCCCTCACGCAGGAGGGTCCAATCCCTCCGGGATACCGGCCGGTCAAGGTGGTCACGGCGAAGGGGGAGACGGTCGAAGGCATTGCTAAGAACGAGGATGGATTTTCTGTCCAATTGCTGGATTATCACGACAAGCTTCACTTGTACGACACAACCGAATTGCGTGAGATCACACACGGCAAGGTATCGCTGATGCCTCACGACTACGATAAGGTTCTGACTGCTGAAGAGTTTCAGGATCTGTTGGCCATGCTGGCGAAGCAGGTCACGACGAGTCTCAGCACCAAGCGCGAGGGAGAAGGCGAGGTGGGGCGTTGAAGAAGCACCTCTGCATGCTGCTGCTGATGTGCGCGGCCTCGACTGTCTGTGCCCAGGTGACCGATAAGCAACTGCTCGAACAGCCCAACGCGAACTGGCTCAACTACAACGGCAGCTACAATACTCAGCGCCACAGCGAGCTCAAGCAAATCACCTTGAAGAACGTAAATTCACTGGTTAGCAAATGGGTGTATCACGTGCCCGGAAGCGGTGGACTGCAATGTGTGCCCATTGTTGTGGATGGAGTGATGTATGTCACCCAGCCGAACGAGATTTTCGCACTCGACAGCCGAAGCGGCCGGCTCATCTGGCACTATCAACACATTCTGTCTCACGCTCCCGATCGTGAAGGGCCCAACCGGGGCGCAGCGGCTTTCGAGAACAAGGTTTACTTCACCACCACCGACTCTTTTTTGATTGCATTGAATGCGTCCAACGGGAACGTCCTGTGGCAGAGCAAGATTGCGGAAGCGAAGGAGGGCTACCACTCCCCTGCCGCACCGTTGGTGGCCAAGGGCAAAGTCATGGTTGGCGTCAGCTACGGCGATCGCGGGTTGAATGGCTTCCTGGCGGCCTTCGACGCCAACACCGGAGAATCGCTGTGGCGCTTTGACTCAATACCCAAGCCGGGCGAGGCACACAATGATAGCTGGGCCGGCGACTCCTGGATGCATGCAGGCGGCGCGACCTGGTTAACGGGGAGCTACGACCCCGAGCTTGGCTTGCTCTACTGGGGAATTGGCAATCCCTCTCCTGATTTCAATGGCGACGTGCGCGCAGGCGATAACCTCTACACTGACTCCATTGTTGCAATCGACATCGACACTGGGAAATTGAAATGGTATTTCCAGTTCACACCGCATGACGTCATGGATTGGGACGGGGCAGAGCTTCCGGTTCTGGTGGATGCGCCGTTCGATGGCGCGATGCGCAAGCTCATGGTGCAGGCCGACCGCAACGGCTTTTACTATGTGCTCGATCGCGCGACCGGCAAGTTCCTGCACGGCAATCGCTTTGCCCATCAGCTGAACTGGGCCACCGGGTTGACACCGGAGGGCCGACCCATCCTGGTCCCTGGAGTAGAACCAACTCTTGCCGGCGCAAAGGTTTGCCCATCGAGTATCGGCGCAACCAACTGGATGTCGCCGACGTATGATCCGCAGACGAAGCTGATTTATTTCGTCGCCCTTGAGGGCTGCGGATTGGCCACGAAAAACACCGAAAAGTTTCGCCCCGGTGGTTTTCAATACCGGGCCGGAGGAGACGTTCTGCTGCGTGATGATACCTGGAAGGTATCTGTGCGCGCCCTCGATGTGACTACCGGCAAAGAGGTGTGGAACCAGGAGCGCATCGGTTCGAGCAGCCTCGGCGGCGGGCTGCTCTCCACGGACGGCGGGGTGATTTTTTCGGGCGAGATCAACGGTGAGTTCGTTGCTCTCGATCGAGCGACAGGAAGGCCGCTATGGCACTTCAACACCGGACAGGCCATCAACGCCCAACCGGTGACCTACATGACCCACGAACGGCAATACGTGGCAATCGCTTCCGGCACCGACATTTTTTCCTTCACCTTATTCGAGCCCGAACGGGTCGCAGTGAAATAACCAGATTTCAGGAGCTTGCCTTGCTCAATCGACGCACTTTTTTGAAAACCGGCGTGACAGCACTTCCCCTGGCTTCGATGCTGGAGATTCCTGCCGCGATGGCCGAACCTCCGGCAACGCCGACAGCGGAGAAACCATGGCAGCAAAAGGTCCGCCGCGTCGGCCAACTGAATTTTACCGAGCACGATCCGGTTGCGATGAACGTTGAGGAGTGGGCGGATTACTTCAAAAGCATTCACGCCGATGCTGTTTTCGTCAGCATCACCGGCATCATCGCCTATTACCCGACTAACGTGCCGTTCCACCATCGCAGCAAGTTTCTTGACGATCGTGATTTCTTTGGGGAGTGTGTGGCCGCAGCAAGAAAACGCAACATCCGTGTGGTGGGACGCATGAGTCCTGACCTGAACTTTGAGGACGCTCTACAGGCCCATCCGGAATGGTCCATGCGCGATAAGGAGGGCAACGCGCTTCACAGTCCAGAAGACCCGCGTCTTTTCCGCACCTGCATGTTTTCGACTTATATGACTGACTACATGCCCGCGGTCATGCGCGAGGTGAATTCGAAGTATGAGGTGGACTGCTTCTACACCAACGGATGGCCGCCGCTCGGCAATCTCCCGGTTTGTTATTGCTCGGTCTGCAAGAATTTGCCGCCGCCGGGCACGCCTGCCTATTGGGAGAAGTTCAACGAGCGCGTCTTCTATCTGTGGAAGCTCTACGACGGAATCGCGAAAGAGAAGAAGTCTTCCAGCTTCTTCTTCGCCAATCTTGGTGGAGGCGTGCATGGCGGTCCCAACCTGGTAGAGTTGGGCGCCTTTTGCGCCTGGTTCCAGGCCGACAATCAAGGGCGCGGCGGAGAAGACGCCCCGATCTGGGGCTGCACAATGCAAGGCCGCGTCTGCAATGCCGTCCTTGACGGCAAGATCGCGGCGAATGTTACCGGCTCGTACTCGACGGGACCTATCCGCTGGAGAAATGCTTCGAAGTCAGCAGCGGAAGCGACTATGTGGCTTTGCGAAACCCAGGCGAGCGGCATGGTTCCTTATTGGCACTTTGTGGGAGCTGAGAAAGGCTTGGGAGAAGATCGGCGCTGGCAGACAATTGGCCGCACTTACTTCGATTGGTCTGCGCAACACGATCAGCACTTTGAAAACAAGAAATCCATTGCCAACATCGGTGTGGTCTTCGGCCAGCGCACCCAGCTCTTCTACCAACATGCGGCTGATGTGCCGATGCGGCAGTACATGGACGGCATCTACTATGCACTGCTCGAAGGCCGATTTTTCTTTGATCTGATTCACGAAGATCGGCTACAGCCCGATCGGCTGAGCAAATACACTGCGATCATCCTGCCCAACACTGCGCTGCTCAGCGATCGGCAATGTGAACAGCTGCGCGCTTATGTGAGGAGTGGCGGCTCTCTGCTGGCAACTTTTGAGACCAGTATGTACGACGAGCATAACGTGCGGCGCGCGGACTTCGGGCTTGCTGATGTATTCGGAATTCATGCCGCTGGCCCGGTGATAGGAACGAGGGGGAATGCGTATTACGGACGCCTCGAGCGACAGCATCCCATTCTTGAGGGGTTCCATGACACCAATTGGCTTCCCGGCGCTGAATACCGGTTGCCGGTTAAGCCGGTGGAAAGCCCAGTGCTCACGGTAGTTCCCGGTTTTGTCGCCTATCCTCCGGAACTAGCGTATCCGCCACAGTCACAAACCAATGAGCCGGCGGTTGTTCTCCGTGAGCAGGGCAAGAGCCGGCTGGTATATTTTCCCGGCGATATTGAGCGCACGATGTGGGCGTCCGGACACACCGACCTGAGTCAATTGCTGCAAAACACCATACGGTGGGTTTCAGGCGGCGAGTCGCCGGTAAGCGTGAGCGGAGATGGGCTCCTGGAATGTATTGCCTGGGAAACCGAAGCAGGATTCGCAGTCCATGTGCTCAACTACACCAATCCCAATACTCACCGTGGATGGATGCGAACCAATTATCCCGTGGGTGCGCTAAAGGTTCGCGTGCAAATACCAGAGGAGCGGAAGGTGAGCCGGGTTCAGTTGCTGCGGTCGGGGCACGACATCCCTTTCAAGGTCAGTCAAAGGCACATCGAATTCACCATACCGGCGGTCACGGATTACGAGGTCGCGGCTTTGTTTTCGGCTTAACCACTAAGGCTCTGGAAAGCATTTCCACGAAAGGTCCGCGGAACTGCAGATCCCTCGGCTATCCCAGATTTCCTGTCGAGAGCTGCGGCTTCGGCCAACAGCATGTGGTTCTCTTTAAGGAGAACCACAAAAGTGATCGCGGTGAGCGCGGAGAGATAGGAAATCCGGGTACGCTCGGGATGACAAGGGGGAGGGCTGGTCGCTGGTGTACGGTTTGCGATGGGGATGGAAGGTTCTGTCTTATTTGTGTCCCTGTGGTTACGTCACGAGTGTCCATGAGGTATGGGTTGCGGGGATCCCAGGTCTCAAAAGCGAGACCTGGGGCACCCTTCGCGTTATTCCTTTGATTCTGGTTGGTGTGGAGGGTGGGAACTTCAGACTTTGAGAAATCCAAGGGCGCTCCGGCCGGAGATGGTGATTTTTTATCTTCTGCTATAGTTCGCGGTCGGAAAGTTTGCAAAACCATCTGCCAACTACGGGCCAGGGCGCTTCGCTCAGGATGATGGCTTTGTCGTGGGAGTGAGGCTGAAATGTCTCGGTCCAGCAATCATCCTCTATGAAACCGCCGCCCTTTCCTTTTTGTCATCCCGAGCGTAGCCGAGGGATCTGCAGTTCCGCGGAACTTTCGTGGAGATGTTTTTTTTGTCGACGAGGCTAACGGCCGTCCTTGTCTCCGTAGAGCAAATAGCCCCTGTCCGGGACCCGCACTCGATAGACAGAGGTCCTTGCCGTGACGTAGATGGTTTGCAGATCGCTGTCGCCAAAGGTGAGATTGGCCGGCATTTCGGGAAATTCGATCATCTTGATGAATTGCCCCTGCGGAGAATAGACCGAAATCCCACGACATGCGATGTACACATTGCCGTTTGCTGCTACCCGTAATCCATCAGGACCGCCATCGATATTCGAGATGAAAAGCCGCTCGTTGGTGGCGTTCCCTTCAGCATCCAGATCGTACGCCAGGATCTTCCGCTCCAATGTGTCTGCGACATAGAGCTTGCGCCCGTCCGGAGTCAGGGTCACGCCATTCGGGCGCGGCATCTTGGCTACGAGCGAAATCTCGCCGGCCGGGTTCACGTGATACACACCCGCATAACCGAGCTCGAAGTGCTGCAACGAATCCTTGGGGGCAGGATCGCTAAAATATATCTGTCCATCGCGCCGCACAACGATGTCGTTGGGATCATTGAGCCGCTTGCCATGGTACTCCGTGGCAATCACCGTCACGCGCCCGTCCTTTTCCATGCGCACCACGCGGCGTCCATCTCGCTCGCAACTGTAAAGCCTCCCTTGCACATCCATTGCATTGCCGTTCGCGCCGTTAGTGTTGTCGCGATAAATTTCAGGCTGATTGGCGCTCGGCATCTTGAGGATTTTCGAGTCGAACATATCGCTGAAGACAAGAAATCCTTCTTTCGACCAGACAGGACCTTCGATGTACCCGAAATTGCCGCCGAATCTTTCTACGCCAGCGGATTTTGGGGATTCCGGTGGAGGACCCGTTATTTTCACCTGCACCCGCCAAGTCCAGGACTTTCCCGCCGCGAGATGTACCAATGGCTTACCCAGGTTCAACGAATTCTGCATGCCAAACCATGGCTCCGGGCTAAAGTAACCCACCTTCGGACCGCCGTAGATATTAAAGCGGACGATCGGCTCCGCTAAGGAGGAGGTCGCTTGTTGACTCACACGTATGGATAACCCCTGCGGGTCAGAGAGCACGGCGTAGGGCGCGCTTTGATATCCGGTGAGCGCGAGGGCTACGTGCGCGTCAAAATCGCCGAGCCGCTCTGGCGTCTCGAAAGAACGCAGTGCCTCCTCTCCATTCACAAAGCCAAGGGAATTGCGCAGCAAGAGTTTTCTGTTGGGAGATTCGAACGTCATCGCCGCGGGGTCGGTTCCCGGCAAAAACGGAACCTTGAATGCGATGTGATTGCCGATGGCAAAGATCATCGGCTCTGTGTTGGATGAGTCTGACGTCGTCGTGTAGTCCACGGTGAGCAGACCGGCGCTCACAGTGAACGTGGCGTCCAGACGAAAAGCAAACGGATAAAACGGACGCGTCTGGTCAGAATCGCGCAACTCTACAGTCACGCGGGCGCCCTGGTTATCGGCGGACCGGGCGACCTCGGCCCAGGCAAGACTCTTGGCAAAGCCGTGGCAAGGCATCGGGTAGGTCTTACCGTCCAACAGGTACGAGCCATCGCCGCATGTGGATTTTGGAAACTGTCCTGATGGATACTGCACGCCCACGGCCGGCCACAAGAGAGGCCCCTTGCCCTGGAAACCCCTGGTGCCGGTGTAGTCGCGTGCATGGTAAAGCAGCTCTACCCATTGCCCTTTGAACTTGAATCGAAGGCTGCTTAGTTCCCCTCCCTGGGATGGCGCAACTGCCGCCTCGACCCCACCAACCGTATCGTGAAGCACGACAACCCTGGGCGTGCCTGGACCCGCCGCATCCTCGTCGGACACGGTATAGCGCGCCTGTCCGAAACCCAGGGAAGCGGCGAGGCACAAGAAAACAAATGCAGAGCTAATCGGGGCATTCCCGAACATGGAAGGTCCACCTCACTGGTTTCACGCCTGTTCATGATATTGCGGTAGGCGGTAGGTTGGCCGGACCAATGAGAACCAGTTGATTTTTGAGGTCAACTCGCCGCGTGAGAGCACGGCGGAACTCTGCGGACTAAACTCCGCTCCATACGGCGTTTAAGCCATTGTCATTCTGGGTGCCAGGGTCGTATAGTTAGATATGCGACCTCAACGGTCGCATTTGGTATTCCCCCGGATCGCGAGGACGACTTTACCGCCATGCCACGCCCGCTTACACCTACTGCTCTGAGCGAGCTCGCCATTGGATCCTGCGCGACTCTGGCGTCGCTGGACCTGCCGGAAGAGATCCAAAGTCAGCTCATGCATCTGGGGTTCGTTCCCGAGAGCCGTGTATTGGCATTGCGTCGCGCTCCTGCTGGTGACCCTACGGTTTATTGCGTGGACGGGGCCGAGGTAGCGCTGCGCAAGGAAACCGCCCAGTACATCTCCATTCATAACGTTTTTGCGGCCGTACAAAAGGCTTCTCGATGAGCCATTGCAGCCCTGGAGGCGGCGTTGCCGTCGAGACCGGCCCCCCCAGGGTGTCGGGCAAGAGTGGCACGGTTGCCCTCATTGGACCCCCGAATTCGGGTAAATCAACCCTATTCAATCGTTTAACCGGCCTGCGCCAGAAAGTGGCGAACTATCCAGGGGTAACGGTCGAGCAACATTCCGCCCGAATGAACGGAATCGGCCACCGGGAATTGACCCTGATCGACCTGCCAGGCATTTACAGCCTGCAATCCTCGTCTGAGGATGCCCGGGTGGCGATCGACGTGTTGCAGGGCAATATGCCCGGCACTCCCGCTCCGGACGCGGTTCTGCTGGTTCTCGATGCGCTCCAGCTGAACCGCCAGCTCATGCTGGCTGCTCCTATCCTGGCCATGGGTTTGCCGACCCTGGTGCTGCTGAACATGTCGGACCTGATGACGGCGCGTGGGGGTGAGATCGATCCCCTGGCCCTGGCCCGCGAACTGGGTGCGCCCGTAGCCATGATCAGCGCGACCAAGGGCGCCGGCTTTGATGCCATCGACCGGTTCCTGACCCGGCTCTCCGAGCCGGCGGAAGCGCGGCTACAGCCGATGCAGCTTCCAGTGCTGCAGACGGCTGCTTCCTGCCATCAGTGGGCCACCCAGGTAAGCACCCGAACCAAATACAAGGCTCCCCATTCCCCAGGCTGGACGCGCCGGCTCGACGCCGTGCTGCTGCACAAGTTCTGGGGTCCGGTCATTTTTCTGGCCATCGTGATCGGCGTGTTCCAGGTGGTGTTCGCCGCCGGCCTTCCCCTAAGCGATTGGCTTACCGAGATCTTTACCAAAGCGGGAGCGACGGCAGTCCACTTTATTCCCTGGCCCTGGCTGCAGATTCTGCTGCGTGATGGTTTGTGGAATGGGGTGCAGGCGGTCCTGGTTTTCTTGCCCCAGATCTTGTTGCTATTCCTGGTGATCGGCGTGCTCGAAGACTCGGGCTACCTGGCGCGCGCAGCCCTGATCGCCGATCGTGTGATGCGGTCTATCGGATTGAATGGCAAGGCTTTCATTCCTCTGCTATCCGCGTATGCTTGCGCCGTCCCGGCGATTATGGCCACGCGGACGATCGAAAACAAACGCGACCGCCTGGCGACCATCCTGGTGGCTCCGTTCATGACCTGCGCGGCCCGGCTGCCGATTTATACGTTGATCATTGCCGCGTTTATCCCCAATCGGCCCATCCTGGGCGGCTTCTTTGGCCTGCGTGCTGCCGTCATGCTGAGCCTCTACGTGCTGGGCTTTCTGGCCGCGCTGATGACAGCGCGGATCCTCAAGTCTTCCATCCTTAAGGCGAGTTCGGCTCCGTTCATTCTGGAGTTGCCACAATACAGGGTTCCGACCCTGCGCTCGATCGGGCTGCGCTTGCTCGATCGCGGTCGCGTTTTTGTTCAGCAGACGGGAACGGTAATCCTGGCGGTTACGTTTGTGCTTTGGTTGCTGAGCATCGTGCCGTTCCACGGCGGCTCCATTGCACCGTTGACCGAGAGTTTTATCGGCAGGTTGGGGCATTTTATCGAACCCGTACTACACCCCCTGGGCTTCAATTGGAAAATCGGCATTGGGCTCCTCAGCTCGGTGATCGCCCGCGAAGTAATCGTGGGCACCCTGGGGACGCTGTACGGGGCCGACCCTGCCACCCAGTCTGTCGGCCTGCAGGCAGCGTTGCGGCATGATATGACGATCGGGGGCGCCATCGCGCTGGTGGTCTTCTTCGCCTTCGCGATGCAATGCACGTCCACTTTGGCCGTCGTCCGGCGGGAAACCAATAGCTGGAAGTGGCCGGCTGTGCAGTTTCTCTACATGACAGGACTGGCCTACGTGGCGGCGCTGGCGACAAACCAGATTTTGTCGCGCATCTTCTAGCCCATCGGTCCTTCGCCCGCAGCAAATCTGCGAAAATAGAAGTGAATCTAAGAAAACAAGAGACTGAATCATGATTTCTGTCAGCGACGTTACTATGCGTTACGGGTCGAAGCTCCTCTTCGAGGAGGTCTCGGTCCAATTTATTGCTGGTCGCCGCTATGGCTTGACCGGCCCGAATGGCGCAGGCAAATCGACCTTTATGAAGATCTTGTCCGGCGAACTGGACCCGCAAAAGGGGACAGTGGTACGGCCCAGGAAGGTGGGTGTCCTACGTCAGGATCAGTACGCCTTTGACGCCTTCCGGGTGATCGATACCGTCATCATGGGCAACAAAGGATTGTGGAAGGCGCTCGCGGAACGCGACGCTATCTACGAAAAGTCCGAGTTGACCGATGAGGACGGCATGCGGTTGGGCGAACTGGAAGGTATCGTAGGCGAAGAGGATGGATATACAGCCGAGAGCGATGCCGCCATCCTGCTGCAGGGGTTGGATATACCGGATGAGTTCCACGACCGCAAAATGAGCGAGTTGCAGGGCGGTCAAAAAGTGCGCGTGCTGCTGGCGCAGGCTCTGTTCGGCAAACCCCAGGCCCTGCTGCTGGACGAACCTACGAACTCACTCGATCTGGATTCGGTGCACTGGCTGCAGAATTTCCTGATGGAGTTTGAAGGCACACTCATCACCATCTCTCACGACCGGCACTTTCTGAACAGTGTTTGTACGCATATCGCCGATATCGATTACGAGACGATCATCACCTATAGCGGCGGGTATGACGAGATGGTGCTGGCGAAGACCCAGATCCGCTCTCGTTTGGAATCGCAAAACGCTCAGCGTGAAAAGAAGATTGCCCAGCTCAACGAGTTCATCGCGCGCTTCTCGGCCGGAACGCGTTCGAGCCAGGTCACGTCGCGCAAGAAGGAAGTGGAGCGGCTGCAAACGACCGAATTGGCGCGGTCCAATATTCAACGGCCTTACATCCGCTTCGACCTGTTGCGGCCTTCGGGCAAGCATATTCTCGAGTTCGAGCACCTGAGCAAGTCCTACGGCGAGCAGCAGGTTATCCAGGATTTTGGCGCGGCGGTGATGCGCGGCGAAAAGGTTTGTCTGATGGGGCGCAACGGCCTGGGAAAAACAACGCTGCTGAAATCGCTGCTGGTGAAGATGGACCAGGCCGATCCGGAATTCACGCTGGACGGCGGTACGGTCAAGTGGGGCCACGAAGCGCAAATCGGCTACTTCCCTCAGGACCACACGGGTTCAATCGAGAAGGGCATGACCGTCTCCGATTGGCTGCATCAATTTGATCCCCGGGTGACCAAGGAAGATATTCGCGGCTTGCTGGGACAGATGTTGTTCAGCGGCGAAGAGGGATTGAAGAAGACCGAGGCGCTCTCCGGTGGAGAGGCGGCGAGACTTATTTTCTGCCGGCTTATGTTGCAGAAGCCGAATATCCTCATCCTCGATGAGCCGACGAACCACCTGGATCTGGAAGCCATCAATGCGCTGAACGTTGCCATTCAGCGATATGAAGGCACGGTGCTGCTGGTGACCCACGATCATGACCTGATTGATGAGGTGGCGACTCGCATCTGGCACTTCGAGCAGGGCTCAATCGATGACTTCAAGGGTCCGTATGAGGAATACATGACGGCAACGGCGGCTGCGCGACGCTGATCTAGCGACTCTGGACTTGCCAGGACCGATGGTCTAGAACTCTCACGGCAAAGAACTTTGGTTGCCCCACATCTCGCTCGTTTCTCACGAGATATGGAATACCACGAACCTCAACCTCTTGCTTACATCAGAGAGTTCCCGTTTTAGAGCAGTGGTCTCCCAATCTCGCGAAAAACGAGCGAGATATGGGGCACCCGGGATTTGCTTAGAATTTAAAAAGGACAAATTAGTCTTGCCGCCGATCCTCAATGCCCAGGGAATTTGTAAGTCATTCGGGGCAGATCCCCTTTTGCGCGATGTCGCCTTTACGGTTGACGAGCGCGCTCGCATCGGACTGATCGGACCCAATGGCTCGGGCAAGTCCACGCTATTGGGTATTCTCGCCGGCGAGATCGAACCGGACAGTGGTGAGGTGGCAACCCGGAAGCGCACGCGGCTGAGCTACGTTGCCCAGCAATCCGAGTTTGCTCCAGGCACGAGCGTGCGCGCAGTTCTCGAGGCTTCTCTTAAGCGCATCGCCGCGCCTGCCACCGAGTGGGAAGGACGCATCGGCGAAACGCTGGGACGAACGGGCTTCGAGGACTTCTCCGTGGACGCCTCCAGCCTTTCCGGAGGCTGGCGCAAACGCCTGGCGATTGCCGAGGCGCTGGTGCAGCAGCCGGATGTTCTGCTGCTGGATGAGCCCACCAATCATCTGGATCTGGGCGGCATTGAGTGGCTGGAAAGCTTGCTCAATACCGCATCATTCGCCTGCATCGTGGTCAGCCACGACCGCTATTTTCTGGAAAACGTCTGCACGGAAACGGTAGAGCTGAACCGCGCTTATCCTGATGGCCTGTTGCGCATCAACGGGAACTACAGCACCTTTCTGGAGAAGAAAGAAGCCTTCCTCGAGGCCCAGGTCAAGCGGCAGGATGCCCTCGCCAACCGGGTGCGTACGGAAATCGAGTGGCTGCGGCGCGGCCCGAAAGCACGCACCACCAAGTCCAAGGCCAGAATCGATCGGGCTCATGAGTTGATCGGTGAATTAGCAGACGTTTCCAGCAGAAACCGCACGGCCACGGCCTCGATCGAATTTTCGGCGACAGATCGGCAAACCAAGCGGCTCGTGGAACTGGAAGATCTGACCTACGGCTTTAACGGACGCACACTCTTCGCGAATCTCAACTATGTGCTCACGGCAGGGACCCGCATCGGCTTGGTGGGCCCCAATGGCAGCGGCAAGACTACTCTGCTGCGTTTGCTACGCGGCGAAATCGAGCCGCTCGGGGGCACCATCAAACGCGCGAACGCGCTGCGTACTGTTTACTTCGACCAGAACCGCATACTCGAACCAGACGTGACTCTGCGGCGGGCTCTCGCTCCTGACAGCGATTCCGTCATCTATCAGGATCGAGTGATTCATGTTGCCTCCTGGGCGTCGAGGTTTTTGTTTAGCGGCGACCAGCTCAACCAACCGGTGGGCCGTCTCTCCGGAGGAGAGCGGGCACGCGTACTGATCGCAAAACTGATGCTGGAACCAGCGGACCTGCTGTTGCTGGACGAGCCTACCAATGATCTGGATATTCCAACTCTCGAGATCCTGGAAGAGAGTTTATTGGAATTTCGTGGAGTGCTGGTGTTGGTGACCCACGATCGCTACATGCTGGATCGTGTCTCCACCACCGTGCTGGGACTGGATGGACGCGGGGGCGCCGAACGCTTCGCCGACTACTCCCAGTGGGATGCCTGGCAGCGTGAGACAGAGCCGGATGTCAAGCAGACCACGGCACAAGAGAAGCGGGCACCGGCATCGAAGAAGAAGCTTTCGTATCTGGAAGCGCGCGAGTATGCCGGCATCGAAGATCGTGTGACCGCGGCAGAAGAGTTGGTTGCCAGAGAGCGAAGTGTCGTGGAAGACCCGGCCGTGGCCACGGACGCGACGCGACTGCAAGAGGCCCTGCAGGCGATGGAGCTAGCGCAGCACGCGCTCGATGAGTTGTACACCCGGTGGGCCGAACTCGAAGCCAAGAGCGTTTAGCTAGGGAACGACTTCTGTTGCGCTGGCAAAGCTCAACTGATGGATCGCCATCCAGGTCTGAGCATAGGAGTTCAACGCGTTCAAGCTGGTGGTGCGATCGTCTTGCACCGCACTGAGATAGTCGAGCAGAGCCAGGCCCCCGTGTTGGTAAGCAAACTCCGCAATCGATAAGAACATCTTTCGCTTCGGCTAGATAGTGGCCGTTGTACCGGTCGGAAAGCACTTTGGCAGTGCTGTATCCGATCCATGCCTGGTCCACGTCGGAATAGACCTGGTTTTGCACGGCGACCTCGCCGAACTGGCTCGCTGTAGCGAGATACTTACTCGTGTCTTTGTTGCCCTGATTGCGATCAAAAATGCGCAGCGGGATGTTGAGGCTAAAGCCGGCAGAGTTGTAAACGCCGGTGCGGTTGTAATCGCCCTCGAGCGTGGGATCCGCAGTTCCATTCGCATAGGCCAGCTTTACATTGGCGTCCGCCACGCGCACAGCCGCCTGAGCTGCGCGGTAATCGGGCCTTGCCGCCAAGGCCCTTTGCTCCCAATCAGCCAGGCCCCCCGGTACGGAGGGTGGAACAAGATCCCCCATGACATCGAAGCTGCGATTGGGCTGGGGGTAGCCCATCAGCGTCTGCAATTGGTCGCTGGCCTGAACCAGGTTCATCTCCGCAGAGCTTTCATCGGATTCGAACTGGGCCAGTTGCAGATCGAGCCGTTCGAAATCAAGCTTCCCGATGTCGCCGGCTTCAAAACGATCGTGGTTGATCTGCAGCACATGGCGATAATCTTTCAGGTTGTCTTGCGCCAGCTTCAAGGCTGCCTTGGCTAATACAAGCGCGGTGAAGCTTTGCCTGGCCAGCAAAGTGGTTTGACGAATCTGATCGTGGTATTGGGCATCGGTCTGCGCTGTCGTGGCTCGTGCAGCATCCAGGCGCCAACGCCGCTTTTGCCCGCGCTCGAACAGCCGGTTTACCCCTATGGAATAAGAGTACGGACTGCTGGGATTGTTGGCCGGAAGCGAGACGTCCGTACCAGCTCCAACGAGATAGGGGTTCGCCCGCACGCCAGCCTGGACCTCCTGCCCCTTCATCGACAGCAGATTCTGTTGCGCCTGCTGGAGTACAGGGTTGTGCGCCAGCACCTGCTCAACCGCCTGTTGCATGGTGACTGGTCCTGCAGGTGGAGGCGGAGGGTTGGGGGGCGGCGCCTGGGCGAAAGAGACCTGACCCGCAGCGATGGCCATGGAGAGCGACAGTATGATGCGCGTGATGGAGTTCAATTCTCAAACTCCGTTTCCGGCGTTGGCAGCACGTCGTGCTCGCCCGCAATCCAAACGTATAAGGTCGGTAACAGAAAGACGCTCATCACCAGCGCAGCGATCAGGCCACCCACAATCACGATGGCAAAAGGGCGCTGCGAATCCGAACCGATGCCGTGGGAAGTAGCGGCCGGCAAAAGGCCCAGGGTGGCGACCAGCATGGTCATCATGATGGGACGCAGCCTCAACACTGCGCCTTCTACCGCGGATTCTTCAATCGAGTGCCCGCGGACGCGCAGCTGATTGATGTACTCGAGCATAATGACGCCGGTCTGCACCGAGACACCGAAGAGGGCCAGAAAACCGACACCGGAAGAAACACTGAAATTTGTTCCGGTGAACAAGAGAGCCAGCAATCCGCCCACGGGCGCCATGATGACGTTGCACATAATAAGCATCGCCCATTTGCCGGAACGAAACATGGTGTACAGGATGATGTAAATCAGCGTGATGGTGATGGGCAAGACCAGCATCAACCGCTTGTTGGCGCGCTTCTGGCTCTGGTATTCGCCGGCCCAGTCAATGCGGTAGCCCGTGGGGAGCTTGACTCCCCGGTTTACTTTGGCGATGGCCTCTTCCACGGTGCTGCCGAGATCCCGGCCGCGAACACTGTATTTGATCGCGACATAGCGTTGATTCTGTTCCCGGTAAATCTCTTCAGCGCCATCCTCCACCTTGACCTGGGTTAGCTGCGCGAGAGAGACTCTTTCTCCGGAAGGCGCAAGCAGGCGAATATCTTCGATGGCTTCCTTGGTGTCACGATAAGGCTTTTGATAACGGGCCACGAGGTCATAGCGCGCTTCCCCTTGCAATACCTGGCTAACGGCGCCGCCACCTACCGCCGTCTGGATGGCGTCTTGTACGTCACTGACATTGATACCATAACGCGCTGCAGCCGCGCGGTCGACGACGTAGTTCAGGTTGGGTTGACCGATCACCCGGAAGACGCCCAGATCCTGGACACCATTAATCTTGCTCATGATACCCACAATCTGGTCAGCCCTTGTCTCCAATTCCTTCAGGTCGTCGCCATACAGTTTGACCGCGAGCTCGCCCTTTACGCCGCTGACTGCTTCCTCAACGTTGTCGGAGATCGGCTGAGAGAAGTTCCACACTACCCCCGGCATATTTTCCAGTTCGCGATCCATGGCGCCTATCAGTTCATCCTTATTCTTGTGGAAGGCGGGGCGCCACTTTTCCTTGGGCAGCAAATCTACGAAATACTCCGTATTGAAAAAGCCCGTCGTATCGGTGCCATCATCCGGCCGTCCCGTTTGAGAGATCACCTTTGTCACCTCTGGAAAGGCGGCGAGAATGACGCGCGCCTTGTTCATGGTGTCAATGCTCGCCGTAGGACCGGTGCTCGGCGCGAGCGTACCGCGTACCCAGATCGCTCCCTCATCAAGGTGGGGAAGAAACTCCGAGCCAATCACTCCGCTCAGCCCAAGAAAGCCCGCGAGAATCAGCGCGCAGACGGCAATGCCGACAGTCACCGCTCTATGTTCAATAGCCCAGGTCGCGGCATGACGGTAGCGATCTGTGATCCAAGCCATCACCGGGTTGTGCCATTCGCGAGCGCCCTTCCAAAAAAGAAAGCTGGCCAGCACCGGAGCAATCAGCATGGAGAAGATGAGCGCACCGAGCAACGCAAATGCGACCGTCCACGCCATCGGCTTGAACAATCGCCCTTCTACCGCCTGCAAGGTAAAGATGGGCAGGTAAGCCGTCACGATGATCCCGATGGCGTAGAAAACGGGCCGCTGCACTTCGTGAGCGGCCTCACGAATCTGCTCCATGGGGGTGGTGCTGTCGGCCCGCCGCCGGCCAAGATGGCGGACGATGTTCTCCACCATAACGACTGCGCCATCCACCACCATGCCGAAGTCGAGTGCGCCCAGGGATAGCAGGTTAGCGGGAATATGCCGGAGATCGAGACAAATGGAGGCAAATAGCAGTGCGAACGGGATGGTGAGAGAAACGATGAGAGCGCCGCGAACATTCCCCAGGAACAGAAAGAGAATGATCACCACCAGAATGATGCCCTCGCTCAGATTGTGCAGGACGGTGTGCGTGGTGTAGTGCAGGAGGTCGCTTCGGTCGAGGAAAGGAACGATCTTCACGCCCGGGGGAAGAATCTGATCGTTGAGTTCCTTTACCTTGGCGTGGATTCCCTCAAGGGTGGAATCGGAGTCGTCCCCTTTCTGCAAAAGGACAATGCCTTCGACCACGTCGTCGTCGTCGATCACCTTGCCATCCACACGGTGGATGGCTTTGCCTATTTGGCCCAAGCGAATTTTCGGACCTTGCACGACCGTGGCGATATCCCTGACCTTCAATGCGGTTCCATTGGAAGTCTTGAGCTGAGTCTCTTCAATGTCGCGGACATTGCGATAGAGGCCGACCTCGCGCACATTGATCTGTTGCTGCCCCTCCTCGATGAAGCTGCCGCCTGCGTTCAGATTGTTGTTGGTTAGCTGTTGCTCGACCTGGCCAATGCTTAATCCATAAGCAATGAGTTTGTTGGGATCAACGCGGACCTGATATTCGCGGGTGATGCCGCCGAAGCTGGAAACGTCGACAACGCCTGGGACGGATTTGAACTGCTTTTCCAGTGTCCAGTCTTCAATCGATTTCAACTCCATGTTGTCGTAGGCCGGATTGGTACTGTGCAGGGTGTACCAGTAGATCTGGCCGACGGGGCTCCAATCCGTCCCCATCTGCGGGGTTAGACCGGCGGGCAACGTCACCATGGAGAGGCGTTCCAGAACCTTCTCGCGATTCCAGTCGTTGACCGAGTCATCGTCGAAAATGAGCGTGAGGCTGGAGAGTCCGGCGAGCGAGGTGGAGCGGAGATGCTGCATGTGGGGGATGCCCGCCATAACAATCTCGAGCGGAACAGTCACCTGCTGCTCAACTTCTTCGGCGGCGCGGCCGGGCCACTGGGTGATGATGGTGACGTAATTATTGGCAACGTCCGGGTAGGCTTCGACAGGCAGGTTATGAAATGAAATGGCGCCCCAGATGAAGAGCAAAATGGCGGCCGCCAGAACCATGAAGCGGTTGTTCAGTGCAAAATCGACGAAACCCCGGATCATTTACTGCTCCACCGAGTTCTGCAGTTCCAGAGCGTTCGTGACCACCTGCTGGCCCGAAGCAAGGCCGGATACGATCTCCTGTTTTCCGTCCCCGATCATGGAGCCCGCGACCACACCAACGCGCCTGAATTTCCCATCTCCGGCCGGGACATATACCCAGTCACGATCGTGCAAATGCAGGATGGCAGACGCGGGCACCGCAGCGTGCTGCTGTGGAGTGCGGCCATGGAAAGTAGCCGTGGCGAACATGCCGATGCGCATCACGCGATCGGGGTTAGGGACCTGAATGCGCACTTTCGCCGTACGAATGGAAGGGTCCAGCACAGCGTCGATCTCCGCGATGGTGCCGGTGATTGCCCGATCGGGATAGGCATTGAGGCGAATGTCTGCTGTCTGGCCGACGTGGACCATGGGTAGGTCGTTTTCATAGACGTCGCAGATGACCCAGACCTGGGAGAGATCGGCGATGGTAAAGGCAGTGGATGTGCCGGCGTAGGTGACGCCGGTGGCGGCCGCGGCGGTAACATTTTGCGCAATCACTACACCCGTTGCTGGGGAATAGACTTTGGCAGTGAGGGAGGGATGATCCTTATCGACTCCGAGAACGGCTAGCTGCTGCTCCGCCGCCAGCAAATCGGCCTTCGCGTCCTGCTCCCCATCGTCGGCGATTTCGACTTGGCTCCTGGCAATCGCCCCTTTGTCATAAAGGATTTTGGCTCGCTCGTCCTGCGCGCGCGCCAATCTCTCGTCGTTGACGGCCTTTAAATATGCATTGAATGCGTTGGATATGTCGGTGCTTTGCACCTCCATCAGCAGCTGACCCTTTTTGACCTGGGCCCCGATTTGCGTATGGATCGCAACTACCCTGCCGGACGCAATGGAAATGACTGGAATCTGCCGCGAGATGTCGGGATTGACCGTTCCCGTGACGTTGAGTGTGGAAGTCGAGCGATAGTCCGTCGCGGTGGCGAGAGGAAAGCGGCCGGGGCGATCCACGGTGATAAGGCTGACACCCCCTTCATTCTCCACCTGTACAGGCGGCGGAGCCTGCGCTGCCGGGTCTTGCTTTTGGCCGCCACAACCACTCAACATTCCGCAACTGAGAACCGCTGCGAGGACAACGGTGTGCTTCATGAATAAACCTCACCAACCAATGCAGAATTCCGATCTTTCCCGAGGCGTAGCCTGAGCAAACCAGGTCTCGGCTGCTGCTCATAGAGCGTTTGCGCGGTGTGGTTTCTTGTAACTGAGAAACCACCATGTCTGTCGCCGTGGACCGCACCTGGAGAAACTGATTAGCCGGCGGGAGCTGTTCGTATAGTATTTTTGATAGTTGGACCGTGCATAGGACAGAATCGGGGCACGCACCATTCTGCGAACCCTCGCATTACTGATCGTCTGACCCATCCTTTGGCGGAAATTGGGTGTCGCACTCTAGCAAGATAGAGTATCCCGGCTGGAATGCCTGCCAGCTGATTCGCGCCGGACGGGCTTTCGGCAACGCCACCACCAGTTTCGATGTTAATCGAGGTCCCGGGCTGCAAGCGGTTAGTCCTGCGTTATCTTTCGATTAAATACCTACCTGCAAAGTTGCAAGGCCCTATTAAGCATCCCGATCGTAACCGAGATAGATTTCCGGCAGCCAGATTGACCCTCGCGTAACTGCCGTGAGCCTTGTTTGCATAAGGTCTTCCGCTCTCATAGGGACGCACGGCCGTAGAATGGAATGAGACGATCACGGGAAACGCCTAGAGATGCCATTTTTTTCTATGTTCATGTGGGGCAAGCGTGGGACATCGCGCCTGATAGCCGCATTGATGATCGGCTTGATTGCGGTGATCGATTCACATACCGCCGCGGAGATCCCGCTCGGCTTTTTATACCTCACTCCCATGCTCGTGGTGGGCGCTTCCCTGACCCGTTGGGAAATCGCTGCCGCAGCAAGCATCTGCGCCTGGCTGGCGGAAGCGTACGACGCTTTTCCCTGGGGCCCCAATACCGGATTGCCGCGTGACCTGCTCTACTTTGCCGCTTTTTTCTCGATGGGGCTTTTCATGCACGAGGTGACACGCAGCAGGAAGCTTTCCACCCGGCACATGCGAGAAATTGAAGCCGAGATGACCGCTCGACGGGATGCGGAGGAGCAGTTGAAGGTGCTGGTGGACAGCAGCCCGGCAGCAATTCTCACGACCAGTTCCAGCGGCTGTGTGCTACTGGCTAATGACGCGGCGGACCGCCTTTTCGGGCTGGAGCCCGGCAAGCTTCCTGGCCGGCCGATTCGTGAGTTCCTGCCGTCGCTGATCAATGTGCCCGCTATGGATAGCACCAGGCAGGCTTTTCGCACAGCCATGCAATGCCGCGGCCGCAAAGCGGACGGCGAGGTGTTCCAGGCCGATGTCTGGTTTTCCACCTACAGGACGAGTGCCGGACCCCGCTTGGCGGCTATGGTGTTGGATACATCGGAAGACCTGCGTATCCATGAGGAAGCGAGCTTTCATCAGATGCTGGCCAGTTCGCGCATCATGATGTCTGCTGTTTCCCATGAGATCCGCAATGTATGCGGGGCCATTGCTCTGGTGCACGAGAACTTGCTCCGCAGTGGAAAACTCACAGAAAACAAAGACTTTGATACCTTGGGTAACTTGATTCTGGCGCTCGAACGTATTGCCGCCATGGATTTGCGTCAGAGCGCGAGCCAGGCTGCCCGCGTAGAGGTTCCCTCCTTGCTCGATGAGCTGCGTATCGTCATCGAGTCTTCTCTGCGCGATCAGGGCATCACCAGCCGATGGGAAATAGAGGACGAGTTGCCGCCGGTTTGGGCCGACCGGCAGAGCCTGATGCAAGTGTTTCTTAACCTGACCAAAAACAGCGAACGGGCAATGGAAGGTCAGGAGCGGAAGGAACTGGATGTAGTCGCGCGCAGTGAGGGGTTAGGGGTAGCCATTCGCTTTCGAGATACCGGAGGCGGGGTGGCTCACCCGGAGCGGCTCTTCCATCCCTTTCAGCCAGAGGCCCAGTCGACGGGGCTAGGGCTCTACCTTTCGCGGGCTTTCATGCGCAGTTTCAAAGGTGATTTGCATTACGAGCCAGAGACCGGGGGCGCGACGTTCGTGGTACAGTTGTCAGCCGCCGTGAGAGAGGGCAAGAATGATAACTATGAGCAAGAAAATTCAGGTGCTACTGATCGACGATCACAGCCTGTTCCGCGAGAGCCTCAGCCGGCTTCTTCAGACAGAGTCTGACTTCGACATCGTAAACACATGTGCATCGGCGAGCGAGGCTTTGTTGTTGCCGGAACTCAAAGATATCGATGTCGTTCTACTGGATTATGATTTGGGCCATGAGCAGGGCACGCAGTTTCTAGACCGGGCGCACAGTCATGGTTTCGGCGGCCGTGTCTTGATGGTGACGGCGGGGATGAGCGACGCAGTGATGCTGCGCTCACTGGAGAATGGTTCGCACGGAGTATTTCTGAAGCACAGTCCTCCCAGCCGCCTGGTAGAAGCCATCAGAAAGGTGGTAGCCGGAGAGGTATGGCTCGATCCCGCAGTAACCCGTTCCATCATCGCCGCGGCCACTGGCAATACGTCGGCGCCCCGCCGGGCGCAAGGGTTGACCCAGCGTGAGCAGGCGGTGCTCAAGGGAGTTTTTGAAGGGCTTACCAATAAGGAAATCGGCGCCCAGTTGGCTATTTCCGAAAGCTCCGTCAAGGCGGTTCTGCAGCAGCTTTTCGAGAAGACTGGAGTCCGGACCCGCAGCCAACTGGTACGCATTGCTTTGGAGAAGCACTCCGATGAGTGGCTGACGAACCCTAGCTAGCCATGGATGCCGGGGCTCAGCTTTGGGACGCGATTGTCGTGGGAGCAGGGCCGGCTGGATGCGCGGCAGCCTATGATCTCTCCGCCGCCGGTCAATCTGTCCTTCTCGTCGACAAGAAGGACTTCCCCCGCGACAAAGCCTGTGCCGGCGGGCTGACGATGAAAGCTGTCACGGCGTTGCGGTATTCCATCGAGCCGGTGGTGAGACAGGTCGCGCGACAGGTCCAGCTTGAAGATGGAAGTTTGTCCTCCAAACTGAAAAGCAGCGATCCCATCTGCGTAATGACGGTACGCTCCGAGCTCGATGCATATTGCCTGGGCAAGACGATCGAGGTGGGGGCTCGCTTCCGCAAAATTGGCGGTCTGGAGCAGATTTCGTGCCTGAACGATGCCGTGCAGGTGATCACGAACGGCGAGACTTATCGAGCACGCTATCTGATAGGCGCTGATGGCGCCAGCGGCCAGGTACGGCTCCTGTGCGCGACAGGGTCCTGGTATTCCCAGGGCTTTGCGCTCGAAGTCAAGACTGCGATGCCTCCAGAAGAGGTGGATCTAACGTTCGATTTCGCCGCTGTCCCGGGTGGATATGCATGGATTTTCCCCAAGGGAGATCATTTCAATGTGGGCGTTTATGCCCCGTCATCTGCAACCAGACTGACGCGGAACCAGCTACTGCACTACGTAACCCAGCGCGTGAAAACAGCAACGCTGGACCAGGTCGTAGGGCAGTATTTGGGTATTGGCGCGGGCAGCCGCGAGACGGAATATGTACTGCCGGAAATGCGAGATCGGGTTCTGTTGGTGGGAGACGCTGGCGGGTTCGTGGATCCGCTGACTGGCGAAGGAATATACGGCGCAGTGCTCAGCGGCCAGGCGGCCGCTCACGCGATCCTCAGCGCTACACGGGGCGAAGGCACAGCGGTCGAGGCCTTTGCGAGCTATCTTGGCGGTTACCGGGAGACGCTGCGCTTTTCGGCGCGGGCAGCGAAGGCGTTTTACGCGAACCCTGCGCGCGGGTTTCGCGCGATGCGCCTGCCAATGGTGCGGAGGACGCTGGTCAAGACTTACACTCGGGGACTCAATGTTAAAAGCCTGGCCATGCGGATTGCGTTGTCGCAGTGCTGAAGGCGGCGCAGGGCCGTGCTCTCACCTACAATCCTGAACAGCCTTCAGCCGTCCCTCCGGGGCTCGATCATGTTGCGTGACGTACCCAGGACTAACGTCCAGGGCTAAGTTCAGCCCGTCCCTAACGGGACTAAAGGTCGTAGTAACTGGTTTGGCTCCCCAGGGTCCATGAGGTTCATCTTTCTGTATTTGATTCTTCGTGGTTTCGACGACCACAGGCACACGTCTCTCATACAGTTACGATATCAGCGGCGAAAGAAGCTGTAGAGCAGAACGGTGAGGACGATGGTGCTGATCAGGACGTAGATCTTGTCCTTCTGCATGGCAAAGCAGTAGACGCAGAAAGCGACACGCATGATCGGGGTCGCAATCAGAAGCAGGACACCCAGCCGGATGATGCTGCGACTGTCGAAGTGACGAATACCTTCGAAGACGGGCATGAACCGGTCGGCAGGGCTGGGAATGCCGTGAAAATGATGGTAATCCTGCTTTACTCCATGCGTCTGCCAGAGGTAGACAACCCAGCCGGCGAGAACAACGAACGCAGCGATGCTCACGCCTGTCCGCAGCATCCGGCTGATGGCGATTTCCATCTTCAGATCCGCTTCAGAGGGCATCCGATCACAACCTTCCGGTGGCACCGCTGTAGATCATTTCGACGCCCAGCGCCACAATGACCACCGCGAACACCACTCTGAGGACGGGAACGTGAATCCTGACCAGCAGGCGGGCGCCGAGCAGCGAGCCCGCCAACACTCCCAACATTACCGGCGCTGCCAACCCTGGCGCGACGTAGCCTCGGCCAAGATAAATACCGGCGCTGGCGGCAGCGGTTACGCCGATCATGAAGTTGCTGGTTGTGGTGGAAACTTTAAAGGGAAGCTTCATGGCATGGTCCATGGCCAGTACCTTGACGGCTCCGGACCCGATGCCGAGAAGGCCAGATAGAATTCCGGCAATAAACATGATGAGGAAACCTGCCGGAACATTCTGCGCGACGTAGGACACGCAGCCACTCTTTGCCGAGTAATCTCCACTCAGCTTCAGTTTTGCGGCGAGCGCATCGGGTAGATGATGGGTCTCGTTGGGCGGTTCGCGGAAGGAACTCCAGGCGGAGTAGAGGAGGGTGACGCCAAAGATGATGCCGATCGCTGGTGTGGAGATGCGGGTAGCGAGGTAGGCGCCCCCGACCGCGCCCACGGTGGTAGCCACTTCGAGAAACATGCCGATACGGACGTTGGAAAGCCCTTCCCGGACATACGCGACAGCTGCGCCCGAAGAAGTAGCTATGACGGAGATGAGGGACGCGCCAATGGCATAACGAAGGTCAACGTGGAAGAGGAGAGCCAGAACGGGCACGATGACTACGCCGCCGCCCAATCCAGTGAGAGCGCCCAGCAGCCCGGCGAAGAAGGAAGTAAGCAGGAGTGCGGAGGAGAACGCGATCAAGAGACCGCGGTCCCACGGTAGACCGGGACTGGCGGGTTGAGCACTTCTTTTTCGGAGCTTAAGTTGAGGACCCGGTCATAGATGTTCATCATCTGGGCGTAGTTCCTCTCCGCTGTATATTTCATCTCATACTCTAAACGAACCTGAGCCCGCATCCGAGCAGTTTCGTTAGGGTGGGTGCGGAACCAGCGCACGGCGTCCAGCAAGCTAGCCGTGTTACCCGGCTCGAAGTGGAGCCCGGTACGTTTATGCTCGACGATGGTCGACATGCTCCCCAGGTCACTTGCGATTACGGGGAGGCCAACCGCGAAGGCTTCGGCGATGATCACGGGAAAGCCTTCGTACCAGGTCGACGGCAATATGAGCGTCGACGCATCTTTCATTTTCTGCAGGATTTCGGCGCGGGGCAGCCACTTCAACCAGGTCACGCCTGCGATGGAGTTGGCGGCCTTCTCCACTTCCGGCGCGAGTGGTCCATCGCCCGCAATTTGCAGAGGGAGTTCGTTGCCGATTTCGCGCCATGCTTCGAGCAAAGTGGCGATGCCTTTTTCCGGGGTTAATCGTCCCACGAAAAGCGCATAGTTTCCTTTGCCCTCTCCGATGCCTGGGTCGGCGGGCAGGTAATTAGGTTTGACCACAATTTTTTCCGCCGGGAAGCCTGCCTGGATAAATTTGTCGCGAGCGAACCTGGTGAGCGCGATGTAGGCGGAGACGGTCTTGCTCCAAGTCTGCTTATAGTTATGGGTGGCGATCATTGCGGCGCCAGCGGCGGTCGCGAGCCTGCTGCCGCGGTAGCAGCCATGGATGGCTCCGGGCCAGGGAACGCGCTTGCCCACACAGTCTTCGCAGACATGTCCATCACGGAATAGGGTACCTGCGGGACAGAGCATGCGGAAATTATGCAGGGTTTGTACAACCGGAGTCCCGGCTTCATTGGCGGCATAGTACACGGCTGGGGAAATCAGCGGGAACGTATTGTGAACGTGAACGAGGTCCGGCCGTTCTCGCTGCATCAAGTCGCTGAGTTCGCCATGAGCTTGCTTGTTCCAGATGGTATTGCCGAGCATAACCAGCGGGTTTTTGCCCTTCAGCTGCTCGTTGCTGGTGTGGTACAGAAGCACGTTGTGTCCATGCGCACGCAGCATATCGGCTTCCTGGGCGAAGACCTGGTCCTCGCCACCGGGCGTCGAATACGAATTGTGCACTGAGAGAATATTCATCGGGACCGATCCATTTGTTTGCCGCTCACAGCGAGGGTGACCATTTGCTTCCAGACACTCTGGGTAAGAAGCAAATCCACGGCTCGTTGGAAGAGTGGCCGAGGAAGGCGATTGGAGAATTGCCAAAACCGATCGAGGTTGGAATTCTCCCGAAGTCCGTAGCGGCACATATCTTTGTGGGCTTGCTGCACGGCAGGGTCGTCATTCAACCGATGCCGAATGTAGCTCATTTTGAGGTAAAGCGGATTGTGGTGGATGGGAGGAAAGGCCCGCGCGAGCGATGCATCCACGGTCTCCAGGTAATGTTTTTGTTCCAGCCAGAGCGACTCCATAATTTTCAGCTCCCGCTCCAGGCGGCGGGGCGTGATGTGGGCAGAATTTTGGTCATTCCTGCCGTGGAATCGCCAATGCGCTAACGGCGCGCCGACGGCACACAGTTCAGTCATCAAAGGGGCCAGCCTATGAATCATCTGCTCTGCGTACCCCGTGTACTCCACGGGAATGGGAAAGATACGAGCAGCGACTTCGCGACGAAGCGAAAGATTGGTGGTGGGCGGCAAGCCCATCAAGACACCGCAGTTGTTATAGGTAGCCTCGGTGCAATCTCCAGTAGGAAGGTCACTCAGCAGGGGGTAGATGCCACGTGCCCGGCCCTGGTTGTCCACCATGCTGGCGCGGTGGACAGCAAAGCCGGCCTGTGGATGGGTGTGAAATGCGTTGACGACGGCTTCGATTTTGCCCGGCAGAAACGTGTCATCCGCATCGAGCAGGCAGATGACATCTCCCAAGCTGGCTCGATAGGCGGCATTGAGGCTAGCCGCCATACCCCCGTGGGGATTGCGCAGCAGCCTGACGGCAAGTCCGCGCTTTACGTAAGACTCTACGACCTCACAGGAGTTGTCTTGGGAGGCGTCGTCACTGACGATGATCTCTGAGGGAGCATAGGTCTGCTGGAGCGCGCTATCAATGGCCCTGCCAACATAGGCTCCATAGTTGAAGCAGGTGATCAGAACGGAGACGGTTGGCCTGGGGTGAAGATCGTTCAACGTGATAGGAACGAGCTTCCTGAGCCCTTCACCCGGGATGATTGCGTGGTCTGCCGCAGCTTCCACTGCTACGCCGATCATTCCCCTGCACCCAGAGAGCGCGTTGGAGCGGCCGGCATGCTCTGGTACAAAAGTACCTGGTGTCTATAGCGCCACAGCAGATCGATGTTCTGTGCAGAAACATGTTTCTCGACCGAGGGGGTATGATGCGAGCTGTGCAGGCAGTGAATCTTCATTTGGATCAACCCGTTTGCTCATGACGGTGAGCCGCCTCGCGGAGGTCTTCACGGTCATGCCTAACTGACACCTGGTACATCGTCTACCACTTTTTCTCTTGCGTTCAATTCCTCGGATGGGTCAGCCCCAGATAAAAGGCACGCCAAGCGTCGACAAAATGGTCTTCAGAACAGGCGGAAGCGGCCTGCCGGGCTCGTTGCCCCATTAGGTACCGCTCGGACTCGCTCTGGTTAAGTACGCGCTGCAACCCGTCTCTTACCCCGGCCACAGTGGTCTCAATCAAGAACCCGTTGTCTCCATCCACCAGCAAATCTTCTACTCCATAGAGTTGTGACACCACAATGGGAAGCCCGGCTGCAGCCGCCTCATAGGTAACCAAAGAGAACGTTTCGTACAGCGAGGGGAACACAAAGACGTCGGAGCTCCAGAGGTAAGGCCGTACATCGGACTGCATGCCAACGAAGTTAACCCTTTTGCCGAGGCCAAGTTTCTCGGCCTGCTCGCGATAGCGCGCTATCAGATCGGCTTCACCACCCACGACGACGAGTTTGACCCGCTCCATGCCGGCGGTAGCGAGCGCCTGCATGACAAGCGGTAATCCTTTGCGCTCGAACTGCCCAAGGGCGACAAACAGGCCTACCAGATCGTGATCGTTCATACCGAGGCTGTGACGAAAAGCCTGGCGATCAAATTCCTCCGGTTTTTGTAACCGTGGGAGATTAATGGGGTTTGGCAGGACGGTCAGCCTGTCCTCGATATACGGGAACTCGATCCGCAGCTCCCGTGCCAAGCCTTGGGATGGCACAATGACCTGGCTGGCTCGAGGATAGGTGAACTTTTCCATCCAGGCGTGGAGTTGGTGATCGATCCAGCGCAAGCATCCCCGCAGGCCTGTCGCCCCGGACTTACTCCAATGGCGTTTGAGGTAGCCGCCATGGGAAAAGTGAGAGTACAGAATGTTGCTGAAGGCGAGATTGCTCTCGAGGGACTGAACCAGATCTGGCTTTACACCGCCGCGCAGCCGGTAAAGCAGATAACAGAGTGGCGCCATGAATTGGTAAACGATAAAGAGGAGTGCCAAGGGTCGTGTGGGCGAAGGTACGCGGACGAAGCGGATTTTTTCCGGGCAGGGATTTTCGAACTCTACCGCGAAGACGGTAAAGTCATGCTCCCCGGCCAGAGCGCGAAGCATGGCCAGATGACAGCTGCCGGCGGGATTATTGCGGGTTATTTTGTAATCGTAAATGGCGATGTGCAAGGGAGAGCTTCCTCGAGCGAGACCTTGCACCTGGCAACCGTCAGGGGAGGCCCATGTCTCACACGTTGTTTGTTCAATGAGCATGTCGAAACCGGGCATACCCTTCCTATCGCCCGCTGGCGTTGCAACACGAGTGATAAGCCTTGTGGATATCAGGGATCCGGCAAAAAATGCAGGATCAGGAAGTCACCGGCGTGTGCGGTTCCATATAGGGCACGTCTCGATATTCGCTTGTGACGAATTAAAGTCGCGCCCTGATACCAGGTAGAGCTCGCAAGCTCTGGTCTATTGCGGACTTAGGGTTATGCCATCTTGACCAGCGAAAGCCGGCCGGGACGGGGCACCTTGCTCACGATCCGTTTTGCGATTTCGAGCGAGGCTGTGGCTGCCGGGGAAGGAGCATTGCAGACGTGGAGAGAATTTTTGCCCTCGAGCATGAGGAAGTCGTCGACCAGGCTCCCATCGCGAAGTAGAGCCTGTGCGCGCACTCCACTCTTGCTGGGGATGAGGTCGTCCGCCTGGACTTCGGGAACCAGGCGCTGGAGGCTGCGGGTGAAGGCAGCCTTGCTCAAGGAACGGTACATTTCCTGTCCGCCTTCCTGATAGTACTTGGACGCCAGCTTCCAGAAGCCGGGAAACGTCAAAACTTCCGAAAGATCCCGCCAACTGAAATCAGTTTTGTTATAGCCTTCGCGCTTCATGCTCAGCACGGCGTTCGGACCGGCGTGAATGCTGCCGTCCATCATGCGCGTGAAGTGCACGCCCAGGAAAGGAAACGCAGGATTGGGGACGGGGTAGATGAGATGACGCACGAGGTGCCGCTTCTCGGGCTTGAGCTCGAAATATTCCCCGCGAAAGGGCACGATCATAGCCTTCGGCTCCATGCCACCGAGTTTGGCCACGCGATCGCTGTGCAAGCCGGCGCAGTTGATGAGGAAACGTGTTTCCACCGAGCCCCATGACGTCTCAAGCAGATGGCCGAGCGGAGTAGGCACGATGTGGAGCACCTCGGTGCCGACCTTGAGCTCTCCACCCTGTTGCTGGATTTCGTGCACCAGGGCGTGGCAGACCTGGCGATAATCGACGATGCCCGTGGTGGGCACACGAATCGCAGCGATGCAGGAGACGTGGGGTTCGATTTCTTTGACTTCTTCCGGACGGAGCCGGGTCGCCGGCACGCCATTCTCCGCGGCTCGATCGAAGATTTTATCGAGCTGAGGAATCTCCTCCGGCGTAGTGGCAACGATCAGCTTGCCGCAAACGTCGAACGGCACGCCGTACTCGTAGCAAAAGGCGCGCATGGATTGGTTGCCGGTTTGCGCCAACTCGGCCTTGAGGCTACCGGGTTTGTAATAGATACCGGAATGAATCACGCCGCTATTGCGGCCCGTCTGGTGTTGAGCGAAACCGACTTCTTTTTCAACCAGCAGAATGCGTGCAAAAGGATAGCGACGGCCAAGAGCAGCGCCCGTGGCGAGACCGACGATTCCTCCACCAATTATTGCGAAATCATACATAGATTGCCTTTAGAAGCCTCTGCATATTGGCAAGGCTGGATTGGTAATCAAACGGAGACAACCTCAGTAGACAGGCCCATTTTTTCGAGATCGGCTTTGATCTCAGGTTGGTAGATCGGGTTCATGGCAATGGCCAAATCTGGTTTGTACCGCTTGGAGAAAGGCCGGCGAGACAATTTCCTGCCCGGTGCCGGCCATGTACTTGCCTTCGCGAAATGGATTGATGTCGACCACGTACTCAATTTCGCAGTCGGGTGTGTGCAGGTTGAGCGCAGTCAGGAAGGCTACGCCTTTCGATCCGGAGCCCCAGACAACGGCTTTCTTGCCGGTGTTCCTGGTTTCCTCGAGCTTGCTTCTCCAGGACGCCATTCTGGCCGCCTGGTGCTCGGTGAAGTACTGGATATCTTTGTTCATCGCGGTGGGATCCGGCCTGGCTCACCGAAGAGGCCGGGGTGCGCGAGGGCTTGGCCGTAATCATCAGATATTGATCGTCGTAATCGGTCCAGACATCGAGCACGTCGAATCCCTGCTCTTGGAAGAGCAGCGAGAGCGAGTCGGCGCTGAAATAGGAACAGTGTTCGTAATAAATATCCCAGAATGCCAGGTCTTTCAACACGCGGGTCATATCGGGGACCTGGAAAAAGATGACGGTGTCGTAGCGGTCACCGACCGAGCGGCGCACGGTGCGCACAAAGTTGGCAGTATCGGGGATGTGCTCGAGGGTCATTTTGCAGCAGACGAAATCACCCTGCACGTGGGCATACTTTTCCCCGTAGAAGTCAGCCACGAATTCGACCTTGGCGTCGCCGGCGGAGGGATTGCGTTCGCTGACGAAGGCGGGGTCGAAGCCGACGCCGCTGTTGTTGCCCATCTCGCACAGCAGAGAGAGAAATTCTCCTTTGCCGCAGCCGATCTCGATCATTTTCTTGCCGTGGAGGTCGTACTTCTCGATCATCTCCGCGGCCAAGCGGCGATGGAAGGCCTGGAAGGTCCCGGAAAAGCCCTGCGTCTCCTCATATTGCGCGGAGTAGTTGTGCACGGTCGGATCGAAGACGGTGTTGGCAATAAAGCCGCAATGGGAGCAATGGCCGAGAGCAATGTCGCCCTTGGGAAAGTTCACCGCAATTTCGCGCGTCGGCATCAGCAACACACTGTGCACCGGCACCCGCGGAACTTGGTAGAAAACGGTCATGTCGCCCTTCAGGCAATTCGGGCAGGTCTTGATCTCAGGCATTTCTTGGTCCCCGTTCAGAAGAATTTCGTCACTAGCTAAGGTTTGAAGGCATATCCCAGCGCTCTCACTCCGTAAGTGGGCTGGTGCAAAAGTGTACCGACTGTTCGAGATATCGGTGGTGCGTGGACGCGGCAGATCTCTCACTCAAGAGTGCAACAACAGGTGGTACTCGCTTAGGCTCTTGTGGCCGTTCGCGATGTGGTCCCCCATCCCCAAAAAGGTGGAAATTCCGGAAAAAAAGTGTGCGCCTTAAGCGCCGTATGCGCCATAAGCCCGGAAACGCCCGAATCTGAGGATGGGATTCCTATTTCACTGCTATTTCGACCCGTTTACCGGGCGCCTACGACTTCGGGCCGGAAGACCTTGACGCCGTCGGCAGCTTCGGAGCTGTCATACGCCGCGGCAATGTCTTCCGGCATGGGGCTCAGATCGGTTCCCTTCATGAAGTCGCGCAAGCGAGGTGCCGATGGGGTGCGAATCGAGGTTGGGCGCGCCGTTCTTGGCCTTCACGTCGATCAGGCTGACGGTGCGGAAATCGATGCTGAACCGGGTTCTGCCGGAGGTGTTGGGCACGGTCGAGTGCATTTGAGCGGCGGAAAAGACCTGGGCCCCGCCGGGTTCCGTGATCACGCGGACCTGGGGATCGAGTTCCATGGGCTGCTCGGGCTTGGGCTGCTCGCGGGTATCGGACTTGATGTGCTTGGCCGCGTCCGCCCGGCCAGTGCTGTTCCAGGCGTAGTAGTTGAACTTGCTGGAGCCGTTCTTCACCGCCTCGTTCCAATACCGGGGATGAAAGGCCATGGAGCTCTCCGAAGACATCTCGAAGATGGGCAGCCACCAGTTCAGCTGGCACATCGGCGCCGAGTACCAGGTATCACGGTGAAGATGATGGGCATAGCCGACACCCGGAAGTCAGGTAGGCATCCGAGGTGACGGCGCGCAGGCGCGGCACATCGAGATAGGTGGTTTCCATATCGCAGCCGAAGTCCTTCGAGCATGGCCTGGATCAGGCGCTTTGGTCTCCGGGTGATGGATGAAGGCCGGCTTGAGCGGGGCGAAGATGCGGACGAACTCTTCCACCGGCATGTCGAACTGTGCCGTGGTCGGATCCTCCTTGCCAAAGGCGTCCTTAATCATCTCCGCGGCCAAATTGGTAAAGGCGAGCGAGCTGGGCCGCGGCGAATAAACAAAAAGCTGGCCGTCGTACAAATGCTGGCGGCGCTTCTCGTCATCGAATTTGGAATCTACATAGATACTGTTGCTGTTCATTCAGTCAATCTCCTTTAGACGACCGCCGGGCGTCGGGATCGGAATGATGAATTTTCCGCCGCGAGCCTTATAGGCGTGCTGTTGCTCCATGATTTCGCCGGCAAAGTTCCAAGCCAGCACCAGGACATAATCCGGTTTGCTTTCCAGCAGCTTGTTCGGGGAAAGAATCGGCAGATGATTTCCGGGCATAAACCGGCCCTGCTTGAATTCGTTCAGATCGACGACATAGTCGAGCAGTTCCCGATCGATGTTGCAGAAGGCGAGCAGCGTGGTGGCCTTGGCCGCCGCGGCATAACCGGCGATCGATTTGCCTTTACCCTTCAGGTCCTTCAACAAGGCCGGTAAGATCGTCGCGCACCGCGTGCACCCGGTCGGCAAAGCCCCGGTAGTACTCGATGGTCGAGACGCCCGCGTTCTTCTCATCGGCGAGCAGCGCTTTCAGGCGCGCGGTCGGAGTTTCGACCGGCTCGACAAACAGCCGGAGAGATCCGCCGTGGATTTTGGTGCGCTCCACGTCGTTGAGGTACAGACCATGATCGCGGAAAAGCCGCGCCAGCGCCGTCACCGAAAAGTAGCAGAGGTGCTGGTGGTAGATGGTGTCGAACTCGCATTTCTGGATCAGGTCGACAATGTAGGGCGCCTCGATGACGGCGACCCCGTTGGGCTTCAGCAAGGCGCTTGATGCCGTCGACGAAGCCGTTCAGGTCGGCCACGTGGGCGAGCACATTGTTGGCCAGGAAGACATCGGCTTTCTTGCCCTCGGCGGCCAGCTTTTCCGCCAGCTCCTTGGTGAAGAAGGTGTTGATGCTGTTGACGCCGCGCTCGTTGGCAGTGCGCACCTGCTCTTCCGCGGGATCGATGCCGAGACACCGGGATTCCGTGGTTGACGAAGTTACGCAACATGTAACCATCGTTGGACGCAGCTTCGATCACCAGGCTATGGGAATCCAGGCTGCGGGCGGCGATGACCGCTTCAGCACTCTTGGCGAAATGTTCCAGCAGGCTCTTCGACACGGAAGAAAAGTAAGGATAATTGCGGCAAAAGAGAATTTCCGGCGGAACGGTTTCGGTGATCTGCACCAGCGAGCACTCGGGGCAGAAGACCAGATCCAGGGGCGCCGTGACTTCCGGCGACCCTAGCTGATCGGCTGAGAGCAATGCATCGGCAAGCGGAGTGGTTCCGAACGAAAGGATCGGAATGCACTTCGAGGAGTTGCATGCGCGGCAATGAAAGCGTGGATTCGGTCATACAGTAGCGGCTCCTGCGACAACGGGGGCCGTCGCTTCCTGGTTGGTCCAACGGAGATTTGAGTCGAGAATTCCTTCCTCGATCAGCTTCCGGATGTGGGCGATGCGTTTGAAGCGCGGTCCCTCGAAGTCTTCGAGCACGAGACCGATCTTCTTGTAGGTTTCGTGCAGTTCGACGGCGCCCTTGCGAGCATCCCAGACGGGCTGGAACTCAGGCAGCACTTTGCGGATCTTGCTGCAATCCACGCGGTAGCAGCGCTTGTCCGGACCGGCGTCGGCTGCGTATTCAATCACTGTGTTCGGCACCGTCTCCTTGACGATGTCGGCCAGCTCATAAATACGGTAGTTGTCTTCGTTGCGTCCGACGTTGAATGCCTCGTTGTGCACCAGGTCGATCGGGCGCATGCATCGCGGCAATGAACGCCCGCGAGATGTCGGCGATGTGCACGATCGGTCTCCAGGGAGTGCCATCGCTCTTGATGTACACGCGGCCGGTGGCATAAGCCCAGGCCACGAGGTTGTTCAGCACCAGGTCAAAGCGCAACCGGGGCGAAACTCCGAAGGCCGTGGCATTGCGCAGGAACGTGGGGCTGAAGCGGTTATCCGCCAGCTTGGCAACGTCCTGCTCTACCATGACTTTGGAAGTGCCGTAAGGGGTCACGGGGTTGAAGGCCGAGTGCTCGTCCAGCAGATCGTCGCCGCCGGCGCCGTAGTTGCTGCAGGAAGAGGAGAAGATGAATCTCTGCACGCCGGCCTGCTTGGCCAGCTTGGCCAGCTTGACCGATGCCTGGTGGTTGATCTCGAAGGTCAGACCCGGATTCAGGTCGCCCAGGGGATCGTTCGAAAGGCCGGCAAGATGAAGAATGGCATCGAAGCCCTTCACATCCTGCGAGGGTCACATCGCGAACGTCTTTGCGGATCTCAGGGATCTGTGCGATCCCGTCGCTGAAGGTGCTGCGCTCGAAGAGGTCGGTATCGAGCCCAACTACTTCATGCCCGGCCTGCAACAACATTGGCACTAAGACCGTTCCGATGTAACCCGCGTGACCCGTCACTAATACTCGCATTCGTATCCTCCCAAGTTTTCCAAGGTGCGTTGCCGCTTCCCAATAGGTTTCCAGGATCTTCTTCTCGCGAATGGTATCCATGCACTGCCAGAAGCCGGTGTGCCGATAGGCCATCAGCTGGCCTTCGCCGGCCAGGCGCTCGAGTGGCTCTTTCTCGAAGTGGGTATCATCACCGTCGATGAAGTCGAAAATCTCCGGCTCAAGCACGAAGAACGCTCCGTTGATCCAGCCTTCTTTGGTCTGCGGCTTCTCGGAGAACTCGGTGATCTGATTGCCATCCATCTCCAGGTGGCCAAAGCGCGCCGTCGGCCGGACAGCGGTGAGCGTGGCCAGCTTGCCGTGCGAGCGATGGAACGCCAGCAGGTCGTGCAGGTTGATGTCGGATACGCCATCGCCCCAGGTGAGCATGAAGGTTTCGTTGCCCAGGTACGGAGCGAGCCGCTTGATGCGTCCGCCGGTCTGGGTCTTCATGCCGGTATCGATCAGGTCCACCGTTCCAGTCGGGCACCGCTCCGCCGTTCATCTTGACCTTGCCGGTCTTGAGCGAGACGCTCAGGTCGCGGTTCAGCGAGCAGTAGTCGAGCATGTACTTCTTGATGACTTCGCCCTTGTAGCCGAGGGCGATGGCGAACTCGTCGAAGCCGTAGTGGGCGTAGTGCATCATGATGTGCCAGAGGATTGGCTTGCCGCCAATCTCGACCATCGGTTTCGGCTTAACTTCTGTCTCTTCGGCGAGACGCGAGCCCAGCCCCCCTGCAAGAATTGCAACCTTCATAAAACCTCACCTCCGTGATTTGTCATTTGGGGGGAATATTTGTTACGAGGCAGCATCCAGCGATGTTGCGCTCTCCATAGAGACTTTCGCGCGCGGCGTCTGCAAGCCGGAAGAGAACCTGGTCCGCGGCGATCAACAGATCTTTGCCCATACGGCGGAAGTGCTTGACGAGCCAGGGCAGCAGCAGCAGATAGCAGTGCAGGCGTTGTCCGGTGGCCACGGGGGCGCGGCGGATGCATTGGAAAAACTCGATGGAGACATGCGCCATTCCGGGAACGTGATGCTGGTGGTCTTGTTTGGATCCCACCACTCCGGGGCCGGGCAAGGTGCCGTGGCGGTTGGTCAGGCGAAAGCGCGGGGCCTTGATACGAACCGGTTTCGCCACCGAGGATTGCTTCTGATGGCGGGTGCTGATGAACAGAAACTCCGGCGTTTCGTGAAAGCGCCCGATCAAGCCCATCTGGGCCAGAAGAACTCCGTCACTATGCACATAGCTGCCTTGCGGCGGAAGGGCCCGTAGAGCGCTGAGGCGCATCACGCCAAAGATCTGGTAGCACATGTGATCGTTGAGCAGCAGATCTTTGAAGCGAACGACGGGATCGCGTGAGATTCCGTCCTGAGCGGCCATTCGTAGTTTTCGACGAATTGTCCGTGCTCGTCGATGACGCGGGTCAGCTATGGGCAACGACGAGCGAGTCGTCGGCTTCCAGGGCATCCACACACAGGCGGAGGAAGTCGGGCTGAATCATGTCATCATGGGCGGCCCACTTGAAGTATTTGCCCGTGGCCTTGAAATAAACATGTCTGAGATTCCACCCAGCGCCCATATTGCGATCGGCGCGGTAGTAGCGGATGCGATAATCCTGCGCGGCATACTTCCGGCAAATCTCCTCGCTACGATCCGTGGAGCAATTGTCGGAGATGATGAGCTCGAAATCCTGAAACGTCTGATTCAGGAACGACTCGATGGCGGCAGCGAGGAAACGATCTCCGTTGTAAAGAAAAAGCCCGATACTGACAAGAGGGGTAGAACTCATGACGTAGTGGCTCCGTTCTGGGTGCTGTGGCGGCGCGGGGGACGCTGCAAGAGTGACAGATTGGGGTGAAGTGGCAAGGAGGACAGTCACGACATTCTTTTCAAGCGAGAGACCAATTGTTTGAGCCAGCTTTGGCGGATCAACAGGTTGACGGCGAAATCAAAAACCGGTAGGGGCAGATAGATCGAAATCTTCCAAAACCACAGATGCCTGGCGCCCGGCCCGGTGAGCGAAGCGATGAAGCGATCGTAGTGCTGACGCGCGGCGGGATCTTTGGCGAGCCGGGCGTGCAGGTAAGTGATTTGCGCGATGTATCCGTTATTGCTGAGTGGCTGAAAATCTTCTGCAAGCCGGGGGTCGATGGTCGCGAGAAAGCGTTTCTGGGCGGCCCATAGAGCCTCGGAGAACACGATCTCCGTTTGAACGACTGCCGCGGTCACGCGGTCCGGGCCGTAATTGTTGTTGCCGTGCAGACGGTACGCCGAGAGGGCTTCGTCTTCCCGGGTCACGTTGGTAAGCAACGGGAGCGAGGCGGTAGATCAGCTGGTCGGGACAGCTTACCAGCGGCGCCTGGAGCGGCAAGGGAAAGAGGCGCTCGGCCAGCTCGCGACGGAAGCTCAACCCCGAAGTCGGAGGGATATAGGGCAAAATGCCGCCATCCTGCAACAGGCTGGAGCCATACCATCCGCTGGGCAAAGGGTCGGACATGGGCCACACTCCCTGGCGGCGGAGGTCTGCGCTCATCCGGATAATACGGTGGACGCCAAACCCAGCATCGGGGTGGGCCTGAAAATTCGCGACAATACGCTCTATCTTGTGGGGTAGAAAAATATCGTCGGAGTCCAGGAGGGCAACAATCTCGCCCCGGCTGGCGGCAAAAGCCGCATTGAAACCGGATGCCTGTCCGCCATTCTCTTTGCGAATCAGACGCACGCGCGGATCTTTGCGTTCAAATTCCTCCACAATGCGGACGGAGTCATCGGTTGAGCCGTCATCGCAGATGATCAGTTCGAAATTAGGATACGTCTGGTCCAGGGCGCTCTGGACCGAATCCGCGATGAAGCGGCCATAGTTGTAATTGGAGACCAGAATGGAAACCAAAGGCTGCGCCGGCAAAGGGCGCAGCTCGATGGGATTCAATTCCGTGACAGTTTCAGACTGGGCAATGGGCATAGGAAACTCAGATAAAAGTCAGTGGCAACGAAAGTAGCAAATGCAACGAGTTGTTCAACGTCCACGTTTTTAGAAGCGGACAGATCGTTTGGACTGCTTATCTATCGGCCATCGGTTGTTGGTTGTTAAGAAACAACAATGGTTACATTACTTCGACGCGGCCGCCGGGCGCATGCTATCGACGGTACGGATGAACCCGTACCCTTGGTTCGACAGCCTCTTAGGGTCACCAAAGCGTAACCGTTCGACCAGCTCAGCGCAGGTTCTGCGGGCTGGTTTCAGTACGCGCCCACACCCTTGACCACCAGTCCAGGCGTCGCCAGGATGATTTTGATGTCGAGCAGCAACGACCACTCGCGAATGTATTGCAGGTCGAGCCGCACCATCTCTTCAAACGGGAGCTCACTGCGGCCATTCACCTGCCAGAGTCCGGTGATGCCGGGATAGACGGCAGCCCGGCCCTCTGACCAATCGGCGAATTCGCGGCTCATTCCGTCCGGTCCCATGTCCCCTGCCGGCAGCGGTCTGGGACCGACGAGGCTCATCTCTCCGCGCAGCACGTTGATGAGTTGTGGCAACTCATCCAGGCTGTAGCGGCGAATGAATCGCCCGATCGGAGTGACGCGGGGGTCTTGCTTCATCTTAAAGATGTGGCCTTTCTTTTCGTTAGCGTGGGCCACGTGGCTGCGATCCAGGTTGGTGTACATGGAGCGAAACTTGAGGAACATGAAGTGACGGCCGCCACGGCCGACACGCGGCGCCTTATAAAGGATCGGCCCTTTTGAGGTGAACTTCACCGCAGCCGCGATCACCAGCAGGGTGGGGGCGAGAAGAATAAGAGCGATGGCAGAGGCCACGATATCAAAGGCCCGCTTGACGAATTCCTGACCTTTAGTAAAGGACAGAGGCCGTAGTTCGACCAGTGGCAAGCCGTATTGGTTTACAACATTGATTCGTCCAGGCTCGGGGGCAAAGTCTACGGTGCAATTGACGATGACGCCCATGCGTTTGAAGACTTTGTTGCATTCGTCCAGCTCGCCCCGTGAAATAGAACCGTTCAGCAGGATAATGCGGTTGAGGTGTTCGCGATTGATCACTTCGGCGAGCTGCGCGGTCGATCCCAGAATGGGCATCGGCAGGGACAGTCCGTCCGCGGTGTGGCCTTCGGGAACAATCAAGCCCTTGATGACATTTGCCACATTAGCTGTATTCATGAGTGCAACCAGGCGGCCGGCGTGGGAACCATCTCCCAGAAGGGCTGCCCGAATAGGTGAAGGCCAGTGGCGCTCCGCGGCCATGGCTGCGACAACGCTTACGCACCGCGCCAGACCCAGGCTGAAGAAGCTGAGAGGCGCAAAGATCATAAAGAACGAACGCGAAACACCGGTGCCCAGTTGGCGGGAGAAGAAGGTCACGATGACGATAATGCAGCTCGCCAGGAGAGCACCTTCAGCTGCGTTGATGATGCTGCTCCAGAGCCGGATACGGCCCTCAACACGATAGAAACCCAGGCGCCAGGCCATGACGATCCACAACACCAGGACCATCATCAAGGAGGGCGCCCAAATGGAGGCATAGGTCCAACTGACTCGTTGGGTAGCCAGAGGATTTAGCAGGACGCGCATCTGGATGGTACAACTCCAGGCGACCGTGACTGCAAGAAGATCCAGAACGAACTGCATCGTCTGGTAAAAGCGCAAATTGCGGACATGCATGAGACCGGTTCTCCCCATACGCCGCCCCGGCAGCGGCCGGGGAAACGTTCGTGTTACGAAAGCAGTCAACGCGTTTCTCCTGGCGGTAGGAACTCCGGACGGAACCTGGCGACCACCGTTACAAGAGAAACGCAATAGAAGAGGAACGTTGTACGCTCTTTCAAGTCACGAAAGCTGGATGTTGCTCTGTGCTTTCGCCGGCGTCATGGGTCCCTGGTTGTCGAACAGTTGGTCTGGGTAGCCTAGGTGCGGTGGGGGGATCTCCGCGCCGGGCTCGTTACAATGGTGATCGTAAGCCAACTTTAGTTACAGTTCGTTATCGTCGCAGTGACTTTTCGTTCACTAGCCGCGGGCAACGCCGGCGTAGCTGTTGTAGTGGTTGACGTAGGACGGATCTTCGATGCGAAGATCGCAGCCATTCAAGATGGTTCCGATGACCGGGGTGCCATCATCGGCCAAGCGCTCTTTGGCTTCGGTCAATTGTTCCGGGCTGGTCTCGCCGGCACGACTGATCAGGATCACGCCATCGGCATTGCGGCTCAGAAGGCGCGCATCGGCCATGCCCATCATCGGAGGCGAGTCGATGAGCACGAAGTCATATTCTGACCGGGCGCGCTCGACCAAGCTATCGAGATGAGCGGAATGCAAGAGTTTGGAAATGTTGGCCGGCTCCGAGCCCCCAGGCAGCACATACAGCCCGGGCACGGTGCAGGGGCGGACGACGGAGTCGAGGGTAATGGTTCCGTCACCCTCAGCCAGCAAGGCATCGCTCAAGCCAGTGGCAAACTGCAAGCCGAAAAGCTTACCCAGCCGCGGGCGCCGGAGGTCGCCATCAATCAAGAGCACCCGGCGGCCGATTTCAGCGAGGCTGATACCAAGATTCGCAACCGTGGTGGTTTTTCCTGCCTTGGGGCGGGGGCTGGTGACCAGGATGACCCGGGGGCTGACGCCATTGACGCGGCTCAGGAGGATCGAAGTGATGGCAGACCGATAGGCATCGGCCATCATGGTTTCATCCTGACACCACTGCACCATCTCCTTGTCGACGGCAGCGGAACTGGCGGATAACAAGCCGTTCTTGGCTTCGAGCGCGGCGCCGTTGGCCCCATTCAGATTGCGAAGCGTGAGCGGAATGCGTTCGCTGTTGCCGATGCGCGCCGAGGGAATGACAGCCAGTTCAGGTACGTTGAGGTGCTTGACGCTTTGGCCGGGGCTGCGGAGGCTGACGTCATTGCGCTCGCGCAGCAGAGTGTAGCAGCCGGCGAAGACGAGACCGATGAGAACGCCCAACCCTAGGTTAAGGGGCAAGCTGGGCCGGTAAGTTGTTGTAGCCGGGACCGCCGGACTCACCACACGCACGTCACTGGCCTTCAGGGCAGCGACGATGCTCGCCTGCTTCACGCGCTGCATCATTGATTGGTAAAGATCGCGGTTCGCATCCACTTCCTTCTTCAGGATGTTGTACCGAACTTCCTTCACCGACTGATCGGAGACCACGCCCAACTGTTGCTGATAGGCCTTTGCCAACAACTCCTTGCGGCGGGAAGTCTCAGAGTTCTGCACGCCCAGACGGCGAATGATGTTGTTGCGGTGTTGGGTAGACTGCTGTTCCAGATCAGCGATCTGTGCATTCAACTGTTGAATTTTGTAGTTTTGCGGCGTGAGGGTAACGCTCAGATCGGAAAGCTGGCGACGTAGGTCGGCGAGGCGGGCGCGATTGTCCCGCAGGGTCGGATCATCCAGGACCTGGGGCATGGACTCGGCCGGAGCGCTCTTCGAAGTATCTACCTGCGCTTTGGTGTCCGCCTCATCTGTTTCCGCTTTGGCTAGATCGGATTGGATCTGGCGCAATTTATCGGCAGCAACACTCTCCTGAGTTTCGCTGGGAATGACGATGCCGGTCTGCCGCGCGTACTCCTGCAGTGCGTTTTCAGCATCCTGGAGCTTCTTGCGGGCATCGTTCAGCTGTGTAGTCAGAAACTTGTTGGTGTTTCCGGAGGCATAGCCACGGGCATCCTGAGCTTGCTGGGTGAACTGATCGATCAAGGTATTCGCGGTGTCCGCGGTGAGCTGGGGCTCGGGACCGAGTACCGTCACGGTGATCAGATCGGACGTTCCATCCACCTTGACCTTGGCGTCTTCGAGCATGTTGAACACAACGGATTCGCCCTCAGCCGGAGTGGCTGCTGGTGCGTCGCCGACCCATCCTCGGATGGCGCCAAAAATTCCCTGCTTCGCTGCGATCGCGCCGGGAACCTTGGGACCCATCACGACCGCCGTCCGTTGCACCACGGGCGGGCTCTTCAAGAGCTTGGTTTGGGTTTCGATATATTCGTCGCCGGTGATCTGGTTGTTGGTTGGATCGACCTCTTTGCTATTCATGAAGTCATTGTTGATCCCGGTGACTTCCAGAATCACTTCCGACTTATAGACCTTGTGCGCAACCAGGGTATAGAGGGCGCTGAGCAGAAGCGAACCACCCATAATCATGGCGATAGCTGCGCGGTGGCGACGAAGCAAAGCAGCATAGTTCACAGTTGCTTCGGGCTGGGGCCGATTGGTTCCCCCGTGGCGCGAAAGCTCAATAGCAGTGGAGCGACCGGAGTTCCGGCCTTCGGGCATGCGAGGTCCAGGAATGATCTGCTGGGTCGGAGTCATCTTTTTGAAGTCCTTTCGGATTGGATCCAGTTCTCTAGAGCGAGTTTCGGTGGAACCGATTTTGAAACCGCTCCACAAACCGATCGCTTTCACGGTGCAGTTCGCTTGGGACGAAGTACGGCCCCCCGTCAAGTCGGGGGTCTCGCATGGGGCCATTCTCAGAATGTGCGTAAGTAAAAAGCTAACTTTGTTTTAGTGCCAGATGAGAACGCCTGTTCCGATGCCAATCGCTGCTTCGAGCCCACGCGCGCCGATCACCCTGGTCATACTGTTGGGGACATAAAGGATGTCATCAGGTTGCAGTTGCAGGTCAGGTGCTTTGTTTTCCATGATCTTCTTGACGTTTGCAGGAATTTGTTCCCGCGTTGGGCCGCCATCGGCGCGGAGAATCCTTGCCGAACTTAAGGCTGCCATTTTGTCCCATCCCCCCGCCAAGGCAATGGCTTGGGTAAGCGACATGGTTTCGTTTTCTGTCATGACGTAGCCGCCCGGCCTGCCGACGTTGCCCAAGACGTAGATGAGACGCGCGCGGGGAACCGTAATCACATCGTGCGGTTTGATCTGGATATTGGCTTCGGGATCCTTGCCGCTCATGATGGAACGTATATTGATGTGCGCGACCGAATACTTGCCAGTGGGATCCGTGAAGGCGCCGGAGACGGGAATGGGGCCTTCGCTGAGGCTACGGGTGATCAGTACACTGTCGCCGGCATCGGCTTTCAAACCACCAGCCTGTCCGATCACTTCCATCAGGTTGCGATTTCCACGCAACTGCACGACGCCCGGAGTGGTCACATTGCCCGCAACCGACACGGGTTGGCTACGGAAATCGTTCACTTGTACGGTGACTTGCGGATCCTTGAAATACTTTTTGTAAGCGGCCACCAGGTTGGCCTGCAGTTGTTCGACGGTCAAGCCTGCTGCATGCACCTGGCCGATCATGGGCAGGGTCACGCTACCGTCATTGTCGATCTGCACCGGCTTGTCGGGAATGTCATCGGCAGCAAAGACCCGCACAGTGATCTGATCTTCCGGTCCCAGGACGTAGCTGGTGAGATTGATTGGGGCGGCCGGTGTGGTCGGCACAGCCGCGGCAGCCGCGCCTGTGGTCAACGGTTGCGGAGCGTTGATCGGGGTACCAACCCGACCATCCGCAGGGACCACGGCTTGGGCTAATGCCGGAATCAACGTCAGGCCCTGAAAGCAAAGGGACAACAGAATCAGTTTGGCTGGAGACTTGTGCATAAATTCACTCACCATCGGATATACCTGGGATGCGCCGAGAAATACCTCCGGCGGGGACGTGCTCGGGGAAGAGCGCTTAAGAGACAGATGTCGAGTCAGAAGCATAGGGCGCCAACCAATCAAGCCGGCAAGGGGGACGCACGAGAGGCACTTGCGTACGTTACTTCGGGAGAACCAGAAAACGGGATAGACAGAAATTATTCAAAGTTTTTGCAGTACTACATTTAGGCCATCAACCGCTCGGCAGCTGCTGGAGCGTACGGTGAGACCCAATCAGGATGTACTTCTACCAAAACCGACCGGCGCAAAAGGTTTACGGAGAGAATCAGACGTTGTGAGCGCCGGACCTCAACCAAGATCCCAGTCAAGCCTGCCAGGGGACCACGCAAGATGGAAAACGAACCTGACTCACCGACTTCGGTGTAAGGCCACGCTTCCAGTGGAACATCGACGCTCACGGTCTGTTGCAGCGCTTCGATTTCTGCTTTGTCTGCGGGCAACGGATTCGTGCCTGCCCGCACCACGTCGATCACGCCGCTGGTCATGAGGACCGGCACGATCGAAGATCGAACGGTGGAGCAAAAGATGTAACCAGGAAAGAGGGGCATTTCTACAACTTTGGTTCTGTCTGCCCACTGCCTTTTGGATTTATAAAGGGGCAGAAATTCAGTGAACCCTTTTTCGCGTAAGGCAAGCGAAACCTGCTTTTCGTGCCGTGGCCGGACGCGGAAGGCAAACCATTCGTTCGATTCGTTTGACCCTAGATCGCGATACATGAGTATCTCCGTTACAAGAGTGAGTTGCTGCTATTCCCGATGGGATTCTCACTTCGCTTCGAGGGGGGACGACGCGAATCTTCGATTCTGTAAAACAAGACCGGCTTATTGCCCAATAGACGAGCTTCCGCCATCTGGGTTACAGATCTGAATTTCAGGCTTTCGCCTGGATAATGCCTTGCTTCGTTCCGTACGGAGCAGAAATTTTCCGCCCTGCACTCACTTCTTACTTCTCAAATGGTGCTATATACCCAACAACGTGTCAATACAATCTGTACCCGGACGGCGACAAGTTACGGCACTTTCACACTCGTACCCGTTTTGAAGTTACCTTAGTCACGCGGGGTAACCAGCGTGCCTAAGGTCGCCATCTCAGAGCTTCGCCATCTCAGTCACATGGACCGTCCAGTACAAAGATGTCTCTGCGAAACTTAAGACTGCCATCAGGGGGGATAACGGCAGTTCAACGAAATCGGATATAACCCATTCGTTGTGGTCTTGCAGTCTGTACAACCCGTAATCTAGTGGCAGCAGGCACCGGTGTCAACACTTCTTGCGCCTGTGGACAACGCCATTGGGTGTTACTAATGGGCAGTTGCACAAGCCCTCCTGCGATGGCACAAACACCGGATCGCACTGATTCGAGTGCATGCGAGCGCCTTCCTGCATGCGACGGACGCTATTGGATTAGGATTTGCCAGGGAGTTGATATTGGGTTTTACGTAGCTTCGCCATCTCACTCACATTCATCGTAAGACACAAAGCCAAAATCCAACGTAGGAAGGCCGCTGTAAGGGGGGTACAGGGCATTCGACGGTTTGGGCGGTAGCGCCTCAATCCGTCACGAACTTTCTTACTGCCTACTTTCGTAATCTATAGGGTATGCCACGTATTGTCAACCATTTGGCTGCGGTGGCGGACGCCGATGGAACCCCTGGCCGGTTACCTGGCGTGGGTACTTTCGGTGCACAGAAAGCAAGCTCCCAGAGGGGCATAGTTGTAGCGAAAAGACGATTGTGTGTTTGCCCAACAAAGTTGCGATCGCAGAAAGTCTTTTCTCCTGGCCGCCATAGACACGGGCGACGCCATCGTGAGAGATTCATCGAACCGTCGATTTCGAAATCAGGGCATGCACGCCCTCGGGCCCCGTACCCATTGACCTGCTGCGGCAGAAGCTCCGGGCCCTGCTGTCGCAACCAACCAGCTCACATCCTACGGAGGACATCCGATGAGTTTTCTCGCAGGAATTGGCGATCTGCTTAAACAGTATTCGGCTGGGGGCACCGGTGCGCCCAACAGTCCAGCGGTCGAACAGCACTTTGACCAGGTAGCGCAGGCTGTGCCCTCTTCTACGCTAGCCGGGGGTCTGGCCGAAGCTTTTCGCTCCGGACAAACCGCACCTTTTCCCCAAATGGCCGCACAGCTGTTCGGCAATGGGAATAGCCAGCAACAGGCGGGCGTGTTGAACAGCCTGGTGGCCGCTCTTGGACCCGCGATGATTTCCAAATATGCCGGCAGTGCTCCCAACTCGCCGCTGACGTCTCTGCTGCAATCCGGATCGATTACGCCGGCCCAGGCAGCAAGTGTTAGCCCGGCGGACGTAGAAGCTCTCACCTCGCATGCTCAAACGCAAGACCCTTCGATTATCGATCGGGTAAGCGCAGTCTATGCTCAGCACCCAGTGCTCATAAAAAGTCTGGGCGCGGCTGCTTTGACCATCGCCATGAAGAAGATCGCGGATTCACACGCCGTGTAAACTTCCCATTGACTGCTGGTTGTGGAATAAATCAACGTTTTAAACGCAAGGAGAAAAGACATGGCAGATCTCGATCAATTGAAGCAAAAATATTCGCCCGTGATCCAGACCATTGAGGGTTTCAGCGACTTGGGCGCGAAGCTCGACTCGGTGAGCTTGGATGGTGAGAAGTTGTATTTGAAGGGTTCCGTTCCTTCACAAGTGATTGCCAATCGCGTGTGGGACGTAATCAAGCAAGTTGACCCGCAATACTCCGACCTGCATCACGAAATCGCTACCACCGGCGGACCCAATCAAAGCTACAGTGTCAAGAGCGGTGACAATCTGTCGAAGATAAGCAATCGCTTCTATGGATCGCCTAATCACTATTCCAACATCGCCGCCGCCAGCAACATTTCTGACCCGAATAAAATTCAGGTTGGTCAGCAAATCACTGTACCTGTCCTTTCGTAGAAACTGATGGCCATGCCTGCTGTGTGGGTTCCCTTCGGGAGGAGCGCACGGCAGGCATGATTCGTCGTTGGGCCAGAAATGGCTTCAGGCTATATGTCTTGGAAGCAGTACTTCTTCCTATTTGAGAATCCTCATTCCGATGACTTCTTAGGCCTACGGCATTTCTCAAGGGCGCTTTCCTAACCCAGGACTGGCGTCGCGGGCTGGGTGCAGCCGTCCCTGCGGGACTTGACTTCATGATCGTAGGTTCTCAAGCAGGCGGCGAACGCTGTCAAGCGCGTAGGCCATCTACGTCACGGCTGAGCCCGTGTCTTCGTTCAAAAGTCTGATCCGCAGGTTCTGAAGTCAGTGAAGGCTCAAGTGGTATCCAAGATCGCCCCTGAAAAGTCTATTCACACAGGTTCAGAGTGACGCTGGAAAGGCAGTGCGATTTCCGCGGTATGGCGTGGTCGTCTGCCCTGCTATAACGAAGGAGAACGACTGCGCAAATGGAAGATGATCCGCGCAATTCATGGTCACGATTGAGGAGCAAATGCTGAGAAAGTTTTCTGCGGTTTTGATCTTCAGTGTTGCGGTCAGTCTAGCGATGCCGGGCTGGGCTCGCGAGTGGAATGCCAGAACGGATTGGCGAGCGAGCGGTAATGGAAAGACTGACGACTACCGTGCAATTCAGCGAGGTGTGGCGGCGATGGCTTCGGGAGATTCGGTCGTTTTTCCCGCCCCCGGCAGCTATTACATGGGATCGACCGTTTATTTCAAGACGACAGGAATAAGGGTCAAATGTCAGCCAGGGGCCAGGCTCGTCGGACCCAACCGCGGCACTGATATTTTTGCGAATCTGCAGTCGAACACGGCCATCGGCGGCTCAGCCACGACCGGGTGCATCTTCAATGGCGGCGGTATTCAGGCCAATGGAAGGGGCAATGATGTCGGGCAAACGCGTGACCAGGCAATCACCAACCTGACCTTCACCTACAACACTTTTGAGAACATGACCTATGGCCCGAATGATAACTTTCGGAGCAACAGCGGCATATTTATCGGCGGCGGGTCCAGTAATGTGGTCATCCGCCATAACACATTCGCGAATATCACTCCGTACGACAATGGCTACAACGCGGCAGGCAAGGACTACGGTGCGCAGATGGAACCGGACGGAGACGCACCGCGAGCGGCGATATGGTTTTTTGGCGCGCTGAACATCGAGATCGACCACAACACTTTTCTGCACGATTATCAGAACATCAAGGGTTGCCAGGGGCAGCAGGATCAAGTCGAGAAGATCCTGATCCACCACAACTATTCCGATTCCCACCACCGGATGTTCTTCGAAATCCAAGATGGAGGCGGATGCGGTCATGGGGAAGCGCCCCACGCTGCAATCGCCAGCTTTCAGGTCTACGACAATTTTGACAACAACGCCGGAGGCCCCCATCCGGAAGACAAAAGCTTCGGCTTTTCGGCCACGTTTTCTGGCAACCCGACGGCAGGCGTGGCCTGGTACAACAACCTTTTCAAGGGAGTCGTGCTTAACCAGCAATATTCGGGAATCGGCATGGAAATCGGCGCCGAAAATATGAATGTTTATAACAACACGTTCATGACCCAGTGGCAATGCGCAGGCTGCGCATTCGGTGGTTCGAAGGGTGGGTATATGCAGAATAATTATTCCTGCATCATCACCCCGTCACCTTACACATCCTCTCCCTTTCAAGAAGAACACGGAAAAGGCACAACTACGGTCACGTTCAGAGGGAACATCACCTCTGGCCCCTGCCCCGTGGGGCTGCCTTCGTTGGCGATTTCGTTGGGGCCAGTCAAGAACACGAGCGGCACTCTCACTGCTACCGCAACAGTGACCACGATCGAGTACGGGATGCAAGGAGTGGTGTTTGCCATCGATGGCCACTACGTGAGCGCATTGATGGGCGGGGGGCCGTACAAGCTAAACTACGGCGCAGCAGGCCTCCCGGCCGGTTCGCACACCGTCACCGCGACGGTGGTAGATGCGGTCGGCGTGCTTGCGGTTTCCGGGAAGCAAAGCATCTCGACCACGGGCGGAGTTGGGCCCAGCGGCCCGCTGGCGCCGAATGTCGATCCTACACGCCAGGACTTCGACATCGCCGGGAACGCCAACGACCCGATTAATGGGCGCCGCTAATTTCTGCCTACCGTGGCAGGCAGTCGTCCTGGGCTAAGTTCAGCCAGAGCCGGCCAAATCAGCGAATTGGCCGCTTTTGTAGCGTTGCTTTCATGTGACATGGTTGTGCTGTGGCGGGCTACGGCGGAATCGGGTTGGAGAGCAGCGCGGTACAGAGCCGAACGATCCTACCAGGATAAGCTCCCATAGTTTTCCCCTTGCGACTCCTGGGGGGCGGAAACCGCCCCGCCCATGGAGTGCTGATGGCTCATCGCGAGGGCAATCCTGGGAGCGACCCTCACGATTCGAGTCAAAGGGTTGGGCCCACCGTGATTCCGGCAGAGGCCATCTTGTTCATCCACACCTGGTATTCGTTCTCCTCCATGTTGAATGTGATTGGTTGAGTTGGAATTAGCGAATTGTTGGAGTAGTCGCTGGGCGAGACCGGGAAGTACTGGTCCTTGCGGTATCCATCCTGAGCACAGGATGAGGTCCAGCAAGTCCAACCGATCACGTTGTCATGCATGGTGTTGTTGTACATGCTTCCATTGGCTACGCCGGCATGGCTGACATCGCCGTCAGCCATGCCCACGTGTTGCGAAGCGATCCTGGTCCCATCTGCCAACAGGCCGCTGGAGATGACACGATTATTGGCCGCCATGTTGTCATGCCCGGCTGTGAAGGCAATACCGTAGCCCACGGTGCCGATCACCTGGTTGTCGTGAATACTGTTAAAGGCGGTGGCCTCCTGGGGGCTGTCGTTGGAGCCACCCTCGGTCTTGATACCTCCACCGTTGTAAGCGTCCAGTGCGGCCTTATACGGATAGGCGCCCTGGATGTAGGTGTCGTGGATTTCAAGCGGCTGGTTGGGCGTTCCGCTCGAACGGTTGACATCGATGTTGTCGCTCACCAGGCTGCGGCCTGGATAGTTGACGACTTCATTCCAGCCCACGTCTATACCGGGCACAGCCTGCACATTATCCAGCTCGATGAAGCGTGACACACTGTGATTCGAGCCTTCCCCCGGCAAATAACCACCGTTGCCATCGCTGAGCAGGCCACTGAGATTGCGCGCTCGATTGGCACGGATTACGATGGTCTGTTTTCCGTCCCGATTACCCGAATAACCATGGACCAGTACGCCACTGCTTGCATTCTCGATGTAGTTATTCTCCACATCGAGCCTGGCTGGGGAGGCGGCCTGGAGGAAGATGCCGTTCGGTTGCCCCTTTGCGCCCGCATTGGTTGCTATTGCAACATTGTTGCGGACGATCAGGTCGGCACCTGAGGTCTCTGCTTTGATCAAGCCGCTCACACTGCGGATGTGAGAGTTTTCCACGATGACAGGGTCGGTTGTCGATATGGTGACGGCCGGTATCTGAGGATCGCTGCTTTGCCAATTACCGGAGTAAGTACCGCCGCGTGTGATGACAATCGGCCCGCTCCACTGCAGGTCGCCCAGAGCGCTGGAAGCGGCAATCGAGGCTTGGTGGCTCAGATAATTGCCGGAGACTATCGCCTTACCTGTGGCGAGCCCGGTCAGGACGCCGAAGCTACTTGCGCCGACGGTGCGCGGGTCGGAGGAAGTCCATGCAAAGTCCGCCGTGACATCTTTGGTGGACCCATCGTCGAACGTGGCGATCGCTTTCAACTGGGTCGTGCTCCCAATGGCGACCGCGGGCTGAGTGGGAAGGATTGCAACGGAGGTCAACGCTGGAGCAACGGCGCCGCTCTGCGCGGGAGAATTAGACGCTGCGGGTGCGGTCGCAATCTCAGCATTGCTACTGCTGATTCTCGCGGCTGCGACCGGCTTGGAAATGGAAGCGGCAGCGTAGCTTGCGGTTACCACAGAACTGGGCACATACCCATATCCGGACGGGTAGGACGTGGGTTGATTGATTGCCCCCCACATGCCAACGCGCCTTTACTGTTGCAGCGGCCTGCAGCGTGAACGTGCCACCACTGGCGAGGTATAGCGCTGTGCCTTTACCAGGAACGGGGGTTGATCCGTCGGTGGTATACCAGATACCGGTATTGCCCTGTGGTCCCGCCCCTGATGTGTTGCCCGGGTCGGTAACGGTAACGGTCAATGGAAACGTTTGCGAACCGCCCGATGGCGAGATCGTAGGTGCAACCGAGGTGATCGCGGAAACATTCTGCCCATGATGTTGCCCGCTTCGGATGGTGTGTTGCTTTGATTTTCCTCGTTGCCAATTTGTAGCGTTGAATTGACCAGCTGGATGGTGTTGTAATTAATTGACCACCCTCCGCCACTGAAGCCCCACTGGATACCGGAATCCCACCAACCCTGAACCAGGTTGTTGGACGAAGTTCCGTTGCCCCAAAATTCAACTCCATCCCCGGAGTAATAGCCTGCTTGTCCATTGATATCGTTGCCGGTAGCCACATTGGCGAGCAAAACATTGTTGGTATCGTTGGCGGCCCCTTGGGGAAGGCTGAGTGCCCACTGTCCCGATCCCGGCAGAATGGGATCGTGAAAGTCATTGTTACTAACGTTAAGGGTGCTGTTGTTCTGCTGGGCCTCGACGCCTATGCGATGAATGCCAGCGAAATCGTTGTTGGTGATCTGTATGTTTTTTGAAGTGTAATTTGTTGAGCTGGTGGCCTCGTAGAGCTTGACAGCCTGCTCCTGAGTTTGGATTGAATTATTACCTATGAGCAGGTTATCGGTATTCACATGCACGCCGACGGCAGCACAGCGGCCTCCATCAACAACGTAGTTATCGTTGCCCTGATATAAGCAAGGACTGTTACCACCAGCGCCGTAACCAGAAGATTGGCAATAGTTCCCATGCCCGAACAAGTGCATCAACGCCGCGCAGTCATTGCTCCCTGTAGCTCCAAAACGATTGAAGGTAATGGTGGCGTTCTCGGTCCGCCCGGTGTTCTCCGATCCATCCAGCCAAATGAAGGAATCAGCTGACTGCGCGGTTGTCGCCAACGCTGAATTGCCATAAAACCAGTTATAAGTGACTGTCAGATTGTTCATGCCGGGGGCTGCATCCAAAAACCCACCGCCGCCGCCAGATGGGTTTCCGCCGTTGTACTGCAAATACTGAATAGTCGTTCCTACGCCACATGCGTTCCCGTAAAAGGCCCAATTGTTGGTAAGGGTCGAAGTCAAGATTGCGGTGGGCGTGATAGGCCAGGTGGTTCCCACACCTGCCGGAGTCGGGCCTTGAATGACCATTGCGGTTTTCGGACAAGGAATGGATAACTGGGAGGAGATAGTATAGTTGCCCGCAGTGAATATCACGGTACTGGTCGATGGTGCGGCGCAGGAGTTAGCTGCCGCCGAGTTGATTGCCGCCTGAATCGCCGTGGTGCTGGCGCCCGGAGTGAGCTGACAGCCGCCGGCCGGAGTCGGGCCCGGCGTTGGCGGGTTTGGCGACGGGGGTCCCACCGGGCCACCCGTCGGGCCGGAGGTTGAACCGACCACGAGGGAAGTGTTTGCGGTGGCGGAGGAATAGTTGGTCGCGTCGGACGGTGAAAACACGGCCGTCAGTTTTTGGGTACCCGCAGCAAGAACGGCGCCTACCGCCGGGTTATACATGAAAGTGCCAGGCACATTAGCGGTCGCATCCAGCTGTGTCGCGCCAAGCGCGGTTCCTGTCGCAATGGGGGCCGGCGTAGCCCACGTAATCGTCGGCGCGGCCTGATTCACGGTAAGCTGGACCGAAGCTGTGGCGGCAGAATAGGTTTTTGTATTTGTCGGAATGAATATTGCAGATAGCGTCTGCTTTCCGGCTTTGAGTGTGGTCCCCGCGGCTGGTGTATAGACGAAGGTTCCCGGTACACTTGCGGTTGCATTTAGTTCCGCACTGCTCAATGCCGTGCCGTAGGCGATTGCGGCAGGCGCATTCCAGGTGATAGCAGGAGCATTGATTGCACCCGACGCGCCCGCCGCAGTGATGGTGACCTGGGCCGATGCGCTGAGATTCTGAGGCGAGGCCGTTGCCGAGGCCGGCGATGAGCCAGCGGGTGTGGCTTCAATATATGCGGCCTGTACGGTCAACGTACCTTGCGCTTTAGCGGTAAGTGCCCCGTTGCCAATGGTCGCCAAAGTGCCGTTGGACAGAGTCCATTGTGTGCCCGCAGTTACATCCTGAGTTGTGCCATCGCTTAAATGGGCCACAGCTTTCAGAACCGCGGCTCCACCGACGGGGATCGATGTAGGAGTTGCCGTGACGGTGAGAGAATCGAGGGTCTGGGACGAGGGATTACCACATCCTGCTAACACTATTAACAATCCGCTCAGGAGCCCGGAACATACCTGTAGCGTGGGGGAAATGCGCATTGATTGCCTCGTCAATTGGAAATTCGAAGCAACGCGGCCTGGGGAAGAGGCCATTTCAAAGGCGCGAACGGGCTTTCGCATCCTCGAGATACGTCGTGCCGCCAGCGAAATTTGTTGTCCTGTTGGTGTTACTATCTGCGGGAGGACGGGTGCGCGGCAATCACACCGATGGTGTATTACGTAAGTTAGTAAGCCACTGATTTTAAAGGAGTTGATGGTGAAGTTTTTGCCTGGCAACCGAGTATTTCGGGGTCCGGTTGTGTCGAATTTTCACGGCACTTACGGATCGCGGGGCGGGCAAGGAAAGAACGATTCAGAATATGTAACAATCGTTGCGCTGATTGAATGACGACCGCCGGCGAGCGGACCAAAAGGATCGACATTTTACGGCTTCTCCGAAAGACTGCTTGAACGCTCTCAAATCCCACCAAAGGGTTAGTGACTGCTGAGACGCGCGATTTCCGGGTCAGATTCACGGTCCAGGGCGAGCGGTGTGTCTCAAATGTTTTCGCGGTATGCTATGTGTGCTTGACGGAAGGGCCCGGACTTCACCTCGAATTTGATTGAAAAGCCTTAAGCGCTGGAGGGAGAGTTGATGATCAAAGAACTTGGACGAAAGCTGCAGCTATCCTTTGGCCGGGCAGTCAATAGCGTGAAGGCTCGAATGCCGAAGCCGATATATCGATGGATCAGGTTGGCGTGGCATCAGCTGACGTCAATGCTTGATCGATTCGGATTCCGCAGACTAGCCTGGCGATGGCGCCTGCCGACGGAAGTTGGTCATTGGGACATTTGGCTGCGTACGCGGGGGATGAGCGACCCCGGGGATTTTGCTCGCCGCGTCACCCCAGATCAGCCTCTCCAGGAACACCTGAAGAAGCTGCTGCCGCAGTCGGATGGACGGCCCTATCGAATTCTCGACATCGGCGCCGGCCCTCTCACGACGGTGGGGAAGGTGTGTGATGGCACCAGGATAGATTTGCTGGCCATCGATCCATTGGCGTCCGTCTACGATATGTTGCTGGAGAAGAACGGGATAACACCGCCTGTACGGACAAAATACGGAGAAGCGGAGCAAATCGCCGAGATGTATGCGGATGGTTCGTTCGACCTGGTCCACGCGGCCAATTCGCTGGATCACGCGCATGATCCAGTTGCGGCAATCAAGGCAGCCGCTCGCGTGGTGAGGCCCGGCGGCCACGTATTCCTTGAGCACATTCTGAACGAAGGCGATCGAGAGGGGTATGGCGGCCTTCACCAGTGGAACTTTGGTGTGGAGGGTGATTCTTTCACGATTGCATCCAGTTCCGGGCAAAAGACGAACATGGCGAAAGAGTTCGCCGGCGTAGCGAAGGTCACGCACTCAATATATGAAATTGGAGATCCACGCACCGGGGTTCCCTTGACCATCCTGACGGTACAGATTCAGCGCGCAGGTTGACTCCGCATTTGTTGGAAGCAACAGAAAGCTGGGGGCTTAGGGGATTATGCCGCATCTGTCCACTTCGGTTGTGATCCGCCCCACCTTTGGGTTAGAGCCTCACCGTAAAATCTCGTCTATAGTCGTTACGAGGGTAACAAGGCGGCTCGTTACAGAGGGCATCTCTCAAAATTGATCTTCGCCTGCTGCACGGAGCACATCGTCGTGGCCAGTGTATTGATGGAGGAGGACAGTTTTCGAAAACAGAGAGCCATGATGAAGTTGAGCGCTTTCTTCCCGATTTGAATTCGTTCTTCATCACGACCGGTCGGGTTTTGGGCGGTGGCCTATACGCTTCACGCCCCTGTCCATAGTAAAGTGGCTGATGGGCGCTGTAGCCGAAACCTAAATGAGATACGGCTCAGGCTTGAAAGCAAGTTCGTTGGTAAACAGGTGGCCCGGGCAGGTTTTCTGAGCGATAGAGCTGCTGCGCGCCGGAACCCCTTGTACGCTGTGCCGGCCCACTCGTAAGCACCCGTGGGCTTTGAAGTCCCTCAACCGAGAAAAGCCCATGCTGAAGAAATTCCTGAGCTTTGACAACTGGACGAAACTGGTTGTGTTTTACATGTGGTCCTCTCTGTTTATCGGGAAAGTGTCCGCATATGTCGGTCTTCTTCTGGGTGGTCTTTTCCTTTTCAGTATGCGGGTTTTCTGGAATCGTTGGTTTGTGTCTCTGACGCGCCGCGATGACCCAATGTACAGCTTTAGCTGGGCGCTACTGGCTTCGTTGCTTTATGGAGTCGCACAGGTTATCTATGGGGTTTACTTTTTAGGTCATTCCCTATTCACCGCGCTACAGATTCTGGTTTTTAACCTAGGTCCGGTATACCTGTTTCTGGGGATTTACGTAGCGGTACGCCACCCCGGGGCGGTCCGCGCCTACATCAGGTTCATGGCCTGGTGGATGGTGATTTACACCCCTATCTATTTTCTTTTTTTACAGCACCTGAACTTGAATTTGACTGGGTTACTACCCGGAACGGGCTTAGACATTCTAGGAAATCCAGGCTCAGGAACGTTGCCTCTACTTGGGCTGCTCACTCTTGAGCCACATCTTGCCCGATTCTGGCTTCCCATCGTAGTGCTGGTCCTGCTGACGATCGCCAACCAGGAGAGGTCGGATTGGCTCGGGCTTGGGATATGCCTGGTGATATGGGGGAAACTATCGGGGAAGCTGGGACGTGTTATTGGAATCTTCGGTTGCATCGCCGGCGTGCTCATCGTTGCTGCGCTGATTGACCTGAAACTGCCGCCTATCCCTGGACGGGGCGGAGAACTTTCTGCACGCGGGACTATAGCCCGCATGGCCGGATCGATCAGCCCGGAATTGGCAATAGAGGTCGGCGGCGATCGTGAGAACGCACAATTTTATTACGGGACCGTCCATTGGAGGCAGCATTGGTGGGCGGCGATTCGCAGCGAAGTTTTCAAGGAACCGAAGACCGAGATTTTCGGACTCGGCTATGGTTATCCGCTTGCCCACCTTGCTGGCCGGGACGTTGAGAAGCAGGGCACCCGGTCCCCCCACAGCGTTTTTTACTTCGCACTGGCCTACTCAGGTTTCGTGGGCGTTGCCATCTTTTTTTGGCTGGAGATTTGCGTGGTTTGGCTGCTTTGGCGAGTTTACAAAGTAAGCGGAGAAACATTTGGCCTGATGTTTGCTATCTACACGTTGATCGGAGCATTTTTCGGCAATGTGCTTGAAACGCCTCAATCTGGTATACCGTTTTATCTTTTGTTGGGCATGTCGATGGGTCCAATCTTCCTGCATACCGATAAGGTTTATGACGACGAGGAAGCGTTGCCTGCCCATGTCGCGGAATTCGTCTGAACCGCCCACTCCAGGGCGTTTTCGCCTAGCGCACGCGAGGCAAGGCCTGTAATCCGGTTTTGCCCGCGACTCGCCTCCCATCCTGAATTGGAATGTCGAATCCCACGGGGCGGCACCGCAACCACTGGTTGCATCTTTAAAGGTGGGGGTGCCCTCAACCTACAGAAGTAACCTCCGGGTGAGGCACGTTGGGGTACCCTGAACGCGCGTTGGGGTACCCGGAAAGACCGAAATTGTTGACACCCGAGGGTGCTCCCGCTAGATTACGGGAAGTAGGCATTGCAAGAAATTGCAATGGGTAAGGCGTACGTAACGCCCCGATCCAGTGAATCGCCCCTGTACCCCCCACAGCGGCCTCGCCTACACAGTTCGGTTGCTCAATGGGCTGTCCAATTTCAAGTTTTTAGCCGTATTGTGATTGAGCTTGCGTGCCGGGCCTTGCGGGTTGCTCCACAAATAGAGCAAATCAGTCTCTAAATGACACATTTTAAAGGCGCCCTGCACCATTGAAGTCAAAACATACCGGGCCATACGGTTCGACAGAATTGAGAGCGGGGCACCCGCAACAGGAGTAGCATCGTGACTGCCAAAGCAACACGCAAATGTTTAATCGTAGTGCCCTGCTTCAATGAGGGGTCTCGTCTGCAAGTGAGGCGTTTCACCGATTTTGTGGGTAGGGTAGAGGGAGTGAACTTTCTGTTCGTCAACGACGGTAGCCGGGACAATACTCTCGAGGTTCTCGAAACCATTCGTAGCGGACGGGAAGACCGGATTCAGATCCTGGACAAACAGGTGAATGCGGGCAAGGCGGAAGCTGTAAGAACAGGTTTGTTACGAGCGGTTGAGGAAGGGTGCGGGACGTTCGTTGGCTTCTGGGATGCAGACTTGTCCACTCCGCTGGAAGTGATCCCGGACTTTCTTGCATTGTTGAACGGAAACGAACGCCTCCAAATGGTGTTCGGATCCCGAGTGCGGCTGCTTGGGCGCGACGTTTCGCGCAAGGCCAGCCGGCATTACCTTGGCCGTGTATTCGCTTCGCTAGCGTCTATGACGCTGGGGCTGCCTATTTACGACACGCAATGCGGAGCAAAGCTTTTTCGAGTAACACCCGAACTGTCTTCTATCCTCAAGGAGACATTTCTTTCCCGCTGGGTATTCGATGTCGAGATTCTCGCGCGGTATATCGCGTTTTATCAAGGCAGTGTTGCCTACCTCCGAGACTCGATTTATGAGTTTCCACTCCCGCGATGGTACGATGTCGATGGCTCGAAGGTACGTCCTGGGGATTTTTTCAAAGCGGCGATTGATCTGTTTCGCATCTACCGCACGTACCTTGCGACAGGGGAAAATCGTAGATCAAATTCTCCCATCACAGTGTCCCCCGCAACGTCGGGCGGAGCCCTCAGGGACTAAGTCTCGAGTTCAACGAATCATACTGATGTATTTTGCTCTGCCTCGACCCTGGGTTCTGACTTGTGATGAATATCGGAATGTGACTGCGGATTTCCCCAGCGTAACAAAGCGACTCAGCGTTCGACTTGCTGGCGGGGCTTAAAGTATCGCGGAACGCAACAACTGCCACAGGCTGTGAGCCACACTGCTAGACGCTCGGGCAGATTTTAAGGCAGCTACTTTATTCTTAATTCGACGGTGGGAGCATCACGATGGACCAAGCAAGTCTGGATCAAACATCTTCGTTACGAGCTGTGCGTTCGAAGTGGCTTCTTTTTGCAGCTCTGGGATTGCTTGTGTGTGTGGCCAGTGCCGCAGTCATTTTCCCAAGAATCGGGAAGACTGAGTTTTCGTCGGATGAACCCGGCTGGATTTCTTCCGGCTACTACTATACGACGCTGGCACAGAAACGAGATCTGGATTGGGATAAATGGTTCTGTCGTGAGTGCCAAGGGTTCGGCAGGCTTAACTTACATGTGGGCGAATACCTGTTCGGTATCCCCATGAAAATTGCGAAGGACAGTAACAGCCCGGCTTTTTTTGGCTTCTATGACGTGGAGCATTCCTACGAGCAAAATCTTCGAGCGGGCCTGGTTCCTCCGCGAGCGATTCTAAATCAAGCTCGCAGCATTGCAGCATTTTTTGGCGTGCTCTGCTGCCTTCTCATTTTCGCGGTCGGGTTCTGGGCTTACAATCCATGGGTAGGATTGGTCGCGTCTGGTCTGCTACTGACGAACTCAGTTTTCCTGAAAATATCAACCCAGGCCATGACAGACGCTTTCTACAATTTCTTTTTGCTAAGTGTCTGCCTAACACTTGTTATTACAGCCAAGGTCCGCAGCAAAAAGTCGATTCTTTTGCTGGTATGCCTAACGGGCGTGCTTACCGCGCTGGCTTGCTCAGTGAAAATCACCGGGCTCCTGCTTGGCACGGGCTTTTTTCTGGGCGTTACGGCCTGGCGTTTTTGGCGCACCAGTACGGGCAAGAAAGAGATGGCACTCACACTGGCGGCCTTTTTTGCCTGTTGCTTAGGCACTGTTTACATACTCAACCCCTTTTTCTGGCCCTCCTGGAATCAGATGAAGGGTGGTGAGGTGGTGCAGGAATTGGAATCATTTTCACACGACATCACCACTAAGAAAATCAATCCCTTCCACCGACGGGACCTGGAGCAGGCCGCTTTCGATTATCCGCAGCTGAGAAATCTATCGCACCCTGTGGAGTTCCCGTTATTATTTGGCCGTTGGAGTCACGAATTGCGCAGACATCTCGATGCGGGACTTGCTAACTGGAACGGCAACCGTTTGGTGCGTCTGCACGAAACGTTATTTCAACTGTCGGTCCCGTTGGCGCCGGCATCAGACAACAGTTTGGCGGTGAATGGAGTCAGCCGGATTGTGAACGTTGTCGCTTTTCTGCTCGCCGTCCTTACCGTAGCGGGGGTTTATTTTCTGACGCTATCAAGCAGGTCGAATGACACGCACGTCGTTCTCCTGGTGGCTTTGTGCATCAACTACTTGCTGATCGCGCTGTTCATGGGGCTTAATTGGGATAGATACTACCTCCCAACCATGATCTCTGCCGAACTCGTTACTGCCGTTGGCATTTATGAGATGGCGAGGCGGGCTATTCGTTCCATTGATCTAGATCACCCGAGCTCAATTTTTGCGAAGAGCAAGCGGACCATGAACGAAAAGCCCACTACTGTTTGAAATCGCGGCTGGAAACTTATTTGTACGGGACGTCGCGTCAAAGGGAAGCAAACGGATATCGTATCGCAGCGTGAATTGCGAGAAGTAACTGAAGCGGCGTTACCGGCATCAGATCCTTGCGAAATGCGACCACGATGACTGCGTCGAGCGATTTGTACTTTTGATTTGACTGGCCTTAAATTGTAAAGCCGGGTGGAGGAACTCTCTTGCGTTCAGCAGCTGACCAGTCATTGAGTGAAGGCATCGTCGCCCGGTTTTCCGCGCAGGAACGGGTGAATATTCTCGGCGTGGGCGTGAGCGCCGTGAATATGGAGACGGCTCTTCGGCAGACTGAATCACTCCTGGACCGAGGAGAACAGGGCTACGTTTGCGTGACCGGCGTTCATGGAATCATGGAGGCGCAATCAGATAACAGCTTTCGCGACATCCTCAACCATTCCTTCATTACTACGCCCGATGGCATGCCCACAGTGTGGCTTGGCCGCATTCATGGGTTCAAGCATATGAGTCGCGTTTACGGTCCTGACTATATGGTCGCGGTATGTGAGCGCTCTGTAACCAAGGGATATCGACACTTTCTGTATGGAGGCAAGACCGGCGTTGCTGAGGAATTGCGGGCGGAGTTGACCCGTCGATTCCCAGGACTGCAGATTGTCGGGACCTATACCCCGCCCTTCCGTCCCCTCAACGCGGAGGAAGAGGCAGATCTCCGTTCCCAGCTTGAAAGGTCGCAGGCGGACGTATTGTGGTGCGGACTGAGTACGCCGAAGCAGGAGCGGTTTATGGCTGCGTATTCCCAGCGCATGCCGGTTAAACTGATGGTCGGAGTGGGGGCCGCGTTCGACCTGCTGAGTGGAAATCTCAGCGAAGCGCCGGATTGGATGAAAAAGGCCGGATTGCAGTGGCTATACCGACTCATCAAGGAACCCAGACGGTTGTGGCGCCGGTACCTGATTAACAATCCAAAATTTTCCTGGCTTACGTTGTTGCAACTTGCCGGTCTGAAGAGTTTTCGATTGAGTTGAGGGGTTCTTATAAGTGCCGTTGATGGTTGTTGCCGCCGACAACTGACAATTCTTTTCGCAATCACGCTGGTTTTGCCACCCTGGCAGGCCCAGCCACACGCCAGCCAAGGGCAACGCCTACGCACAATTTCGTGCAAAACGAAGCTCACTGCAACTGCCGCGTAGATGGCAACTCTAGTAACAACATCTGATACCATCGCCAGCGTGCTGAAAATGCCGAAAATGCCAGCCTCCATCGTTGAAGTCCGGGATTTGAGATAGGTTGCGATATCATGGAAAAACGTGAGGCTTCCTGCTTCAGGAATAGTGCGGCCAGGAGCGGCAGTGAAAAAGACGTATATGAAGCAACTGGATGGGCTTCGCGCTTTCGCTGTCATTTTCACCATGGTGACGCACTTTACGTTTTCGCTGCAAGGATTGCTCGCCTTCGTACCCTGGGGTTGGATGGGAGTACGGTTGTTTTTCGTCCTGAGCGGATTCTTGATCACCGCTATCCTGTTACGCACTCGCCCTAAAGAGGGACGTGGAGAAGCGCTAAGAATATTTTATGCCCGGCGCTTTCTGCGCATCTTCCCGGTCTATTACGCGACTCTGTTCGCGACAGCACTGATAAATATAAGACCGGTTCGCCAGACATTCTTTTGGCATCTGGCGTATCTCTCGAACGTCTTTGCAGCAGTGCGCCTTCCGCCAGATAGTCCAGTCACGCACTTCTGGTCTCTCGCCGTCGAAGAACAGTTCTATCTCATTTGGCCGTGTTTGATGTTCTTTCTCCCACGTCGCTACTTGCTCAAGGCGATGATTGCAGCCGTGTGCATGGGACCGGTTACACGACTGATCGGCGTACTTATTCATTTCGAGCCTTCCGGCATTGGCCCGTTTGCCTTTCTCGACACGTTGGGGATGGGTGCGATCCTAGCGTATTTCTGGGACCAGGAACTCGGCGATCCTGAAGCGGCGCGAAAGTTGAGTCGCATCTGTTTGTGGATTGGCTTGCCATCATTCTTATTATTGTTCGCCGCGCATTACAAACAAGTCCATTGGCTCGGCATGCAGTGGCTGGGCTTTCCGGTTTTCTTCGACCTGGCAATGGCGTTTTTGTTCGTCTGGCTGGTGAGCAGCGCCGCTCATTCATTTACTGGCCCGGTCGGCGCCCTGCTCGAATGGAAACCCATTAACTACCTGGGAAGAATTAGTTACGGGGTTTATGTGCTACACGCGTTCATGCCTGTGGTGCTGTTCTATTTTCTAAAGTGGAGTCATTTTCCGCTGCCGGAGCAGTCCGTGGTCAGATTTTTAATCCTTGTGGCCATGTCGATCGCGGTTGCGTCCGCTTCCTGGCATTTACTTGAAAGTCCTATCAATAATCTGAAGCGCTACTTTGAGTACGACGGTCCACGCACAAGAGGATTCTCTCAGGCACCCATACCTTCGGAGCCCTTGCATGACGCTTCAATAAGCCAGTCTCGTGCCGGGGAATGAAGGAGCCAACCGGAAGCGTGATAGCCTCAAGAGAAGGCGCTCAGCTTTGCTCCCCGTCGGTTAAATAGGCTTGATGGGCCTTTACGGCCCTACTTAAAGCCCTGCCCCAGATAGAGCGCCGGGAGCCGTGCTCATGGAACTCATCTCTGCGAGGTCGATTCTGCGGGTTCCGACTCCCCTGCCTTGCTCGTTAGGGAGCACGGAGACCGAATTCAACGTCTTGTTACTCCCTGATCACGGGTCTTTAACACCGCGCCATTAATGCTGGATGGCGGTCGTAAAGCCGGCCTCGAAGGGAGCAGTGATGCAAAAGTTAGTTGCAACGTCGTTAGCCTCGTTGATGTTCGCCGGGACACTTATCAATCCGGTGGCCGCGGAGGCTCAATCCGGGACCAGCACACCGATCAAACATCTCGTCGTCATTTATCAGGAAAATGTTTCGTTTGACCACTATTTCGGCACCTATCCCAAGGCTCTGAACCCTGCGGGGCAGCCGCGCTTTATTGCCAAGCACGACACGCCAGCGGTGAACGGCTATACGGACGGATTGCTCTACAACAATCCGAATGCCTTGAATAGCCTTAACGGAAATGGAGCAACCAACCCATTCCGGCTTGATCGGACGCAGGCGGCAACCAACGATCAGGATCACGACTACATGCCTGAACAGCAGGCATTTCACGGCGGCCTGATGGATTCGTTCCCTAAATACACCGGCACACCCGGTCCTCCCCCCAATGGCCAGCCAACCAGTGGGCTGGTGATGGGATACTACGACGGCAACACGGTGACTGCATTCTGGAATTACGCGCAGCGATTTGCCATGAGCGACAACTCCTATGGCACCAACTTTGGCCCTTCCACCCCAGGCGCCATCAACCTGATCGCCGGCCAGACCAACGGAGTGGTTGATCAGGTAAACGCCAGCGCAGACATAATCTCGGACGGCGGCGGCGGATACACGCTGGTGAGCGACGCAGATCCTGTCGGGGACGTTTGCTCCACCACCACCGGGGCGCTGGTCGCCCTCAGCGGACAAAACGTAGGTGACCTGCTCAACGCCGCCGGCATCAGTTGGGGCTTCTTTGAAGGCGGCTTCGACCTGTCGGTGAAGAATGCGAACGGAACCACCGGCTGCGCGCGAAGCACAACCTCGACAGTGACAATGGGCAGCAAGGCGGACTATATTCCGCATCATCAGCCCTTCCAGTACTACACATCCACCGCGAATCCGAAGCACCTCCGGCCGGCTTCGCCCAGCACTGTCGGGATGAACGGCGACCCGGCAAACCATCAGTACGACACGCACGACTTCTACGACGCCGTCAACGCCGGCAACTTTCCGGCAGTCAGCTTCCTCAAGGCGCCGGGCTACCAGGATGGGCACGCCGGTTACTCCGATCCTCTGGACGAGCAGGTGTTCATCGTAAACGTTATCAATTTCCTTCAGCAGCAGAAGGACTGGGCGAATACCGCTGTGATCATTGCCTACGACGATTCCGACGGCTGGTATGACCACCAGATGGGTCCGATCGTGAATCAATCCTCTACCGCGATGGACGCCCTGACTGCTCCCGGTCAGTGCGGAACCGGAGACGGCGCCCTTGCGGGTGTCACCATCCCAAAAGCCCAGGGACGATGTGGGTATGGTCCACGCCTTCCTCTGCTGGTGATCTCACCCTTCGCCAAGCAAAACTACGTTGACCACACGGTCACTGACCAGAGCTCGATTTTGCGGTTTGTCGAGGACAACTGGTTAGGCGGTCAACGGATCACGGGCTCTTTTGATAATCTTGCCGGCCGGCTGAACTCGATCTTTGATTTCAAAAATCCCGACACCAGCCCCTACGTTCTGGATGCGGCCACGGGGTTGGTCAAGAAGTAAGGGAGATCCACACAATACAATAACTTTGCTGTTCGATTGAAGCGGGCCGAGGGTTTCATCCCTTCGCCCGCTTGCTTTATGTCGCATCTACGTGAGGCTTTGATTTGATTAGTCGCCGCAGGTTCCTGGAGCAGACCGGAATTTTGGCTGCCGGCATATCCATCAGCAAAATTTCGCCTCCGCAGCAGACAACGCTCGATCCTGACAAGTTGAGCCCCTACGTCGATCCGCTTCCCATTCCACAGATTGCACAACCCGCCGGGACGCACCCCAGCCCAGAAGATGCGTCGCTCAAACTTCCCTACTACCGCATGGCCATGCGGCAGATCGAGAGTAAAGTCCACAGAGATTTGCCAGCGACGCGCATGTGGGGATTCGGAGCATCTTCACCCGGACCAACGTTTGAAGTTCGGAGCAACCAGGGATTGATCGTGGAATGGGTGAACGAATTGCCCTCCCGGCACTTTCTCCCGATTGACCATACGTTGCATGGAGCTGAGTCCAACCTACCGCAGGTCCGCAGTGTGATCCACCTGCATGGGGGCAAAACTCCGGCAAACAGTGACGGCTACCCGGAGCACTGGTGTGTCCCGGGCAAGTCCGTTCGCTCTCACTATCCCAACCGGCAAGACGCGGCGATGCTCTTTTACCACGATCACACCATGGGCATTAATCGCCTGAACATCTATGCCGGATTGCAGGGTATGTATTTCATTCGAGACGAAGCAGAGGATGCCCTCAATCTTCCCCGGGGGAAGTACGAGATACCGCTGCTGGTTTATGATCGCTTCCTTTTGCCGGATGGTCAGTTAGAGTATCCAGTCTCCGATAAGGCCGCGGCGCCGTGGGTTCCCGAAGTGTTCGGCAATGCCATCCTGGTGAATGGGAAGTTCGCTCCCTATCTGGAGGTCGAGCCCCGCAAGTATCGCTTCCGGCTGATGAACGGTTCGAATGGCCGGTTCTACCGGTTTTCGCTGGGGAAGCTACTACCTTTCCAGCAGATGGGGACGGAACAAGGATTTCTGCCGGCGCCGGTTACGACACAGCGAGTGGTGATGGCTCCGGGCGAACGGGTTGATTTTGTCTTTGATTTTGGTGCGCATGCCGGCGAAAACATTCTGCTGCGCAGCGACGCTTTTGACATCATGCAGTTCCGGGTCGCGGCCAAGGGAGAGCCGGATACTTCTTCCCTTCCCCCAGCATTGCGAACTTACGCAAAAATCCCGGAAAGCCAGGCCGTCAAGACGCGGCGTCTCACCCTGGACGAGCGCAGGGACCCCATACAGCAATCGATGGGGATGCTGCTGAACAATACTCCGTGGCACATGCCCGTGACAGAGAAACCAGTGCTGAACACCACGGAGATTTGGGAACTGGTGAACCTGACAGATGATTCGCACCCGATTCACCTTCACCTGGTCAGATTCCAAATACTCGACCGCCGGCCTTTTGACACCTTTGAGTTTCAGGACAAGGGGACAATCCGCTTTACGGGGCCGGCGATTCCCCCTGCGCCGATTGAGAGCGGATGGAAGGATACCGTCCGCGCGGATCCGGGCCTGATCACGCGCATCATCATTCCATTTACCGGCTTCACCGGGCGGTACGTGTGGCACTGTCACATCCTGGAGCACGAAGACAACGAGATGATGCGTCCGTTCGAGGTAGTCGCGGAGTAAGGCCCCGCCTTGGTTGCTCACGGCGACGTCCGAGGTTATTTCTTAATCGCGCAAGAGTTGTGTTATCGTATCTCGATAACGAGATTCGATTATGAGTGACGATCGCGACCTCTATTCCGGAATGATTCGCCTCCACATCCTGCATCACGCGGAGCACGAATTGATTTTTGGCGCGGGGATGGCGGAAGAGCTGGCCCGTCATGGATACAAGATCAGTCCGGGGACGATGTATCCCATCCTTCACGGGCTGGAAAAGCGCGGTTATCTTCGTTCGAGCCAGGAACGAGCGGGCAAGAGCGTCCGCCGTGTTTATGGGATTACAAAATCTGGTCGACGCGCCCTCAAGAAGGCCAAGCAGCGTGTGCGAGAGCTTTTTGGAGAGCTGATTGAAGGCGAGTAGACCAATGCGCAGGTGCGTCCCCGCGGTGCTCAGCCTGCTGGTCCTTGGGGCGACGGTGGGGCGGGCGCAGACGCTCTCGATTGTTAGCGTAGTGCAGGATGCGGCACGCGACTACCCGTTGATTCACGTAACGGAAGCTGAGCTGAATGCGTCCGTTGCGAACATCCGGCTTTCGCGCACAGCTTATCTTCCGCGTGTGGATGGGTTGGCACAGTTCAACCGGGCGACCCGGAATAACGTTTTTGGAGCACTTCTCCCGCAGAGCGTTGTGCCTTCGATGTCGGGACCCGTCATCAATAGTAACAATGGCGGCTCCGTATGGGGGAGCGCCACCGGTCTGCTGGTTAACTGGCAGCCATTTGATTTTGGCCTGCGGCGGGCGAATGTGCAGTCGGCCGTATATGCCAAAGACCGAGCGGATGCGAGCGTCAGTAGAACCCGGCTGGAAGTTTCAACGGCTGCAGCAGACGCGTACCTGACTACGCTGGTGGCAGGGCAGGCGAAACAAGCAGCACAGGCAGCTGTGGACAACTGGGAAACCCTCCGTCGAAGCGTTCATGCACTCGCTTCGGCTGAGTTGCGTCCTGGGGCCGATGAATCGCGCATCGACGCCGAGAAAGCGGTCGCGATGACGCAGCTAGCGCTGGCCCAGGAGGCTGTAGAGACAAGCCGTGCGACCTTGAACAAGTTCGTGGCGGAGGCTGACAACAGCAGCGCGGCACTGGAGCCATCCGCAGTTCTTTCCCGATTGCCCTCAATCATCGATGAGACCGCGGCGTTTCAGCCAGGGGCGAACCCGATCATGGCGGAGCAGAAGGCGGCTGTCGCGCAATCGGCAGCGCAACTGCACGCAATCGAGCGAAGTTGGGTCCCCCAATTCAACCTGGAGGCAGCCGGCTATGGGAGAGGCACAGGCGCGGAACTAAATGGGCAAAGACTTTCCGGCGCAAACGGCCTCCCGCCGAACATTGGCGACTATGCTGTAGGGCTCAACATCACTTTTGCGTTCATGGACTTCGCCAGCATCCGTGCCCGCGAAGCCTCTCAGGCCTCGACCGTGGCGGCCGCCCATGCACATGAACAACTCGCGAGCCGCGAGTTGCAGGAACAGTTTGCGCAAGCCGCAGCCGTCCTGCGCGCATCCCGTTCGGTGGCCGAAAATACCCCGATCGCCTTATCATCCGCGCGAACAAACTTTGCACAAGCGAATGCGCGGTATAAGGCCGGTCTTTCCCCGATCGACGATTTGGCTGAGGCACAAAGGATTTTGGTGCAGGCACAGATCGACGACTCGATTGCGCGGCTCAATGTCTGGCGCGCTTTTCTGCATTTGCAAGCGGTTCGCGGCGACCTTGAGCCCTTTCTGCAGGCGGTCAGCCAATGATGCGCCGGGAGAGCGACTGATATGCGTTTAGTGCTGCTGGCCCTGAGTCGACCGCTCTCCCTGATCGTTGCCCTGATCGCGATTCTCGTTGGATTTTTCATGGCGATTGGGCGTATGCACATGGATATCTTTCCCCAGGTCGGTAACCCGGTCATCTATGTGGCGCAGCCTTATGGCGGAATGAACCCGGCACAGATGGAAGGCTTTCTTACCTACTACTACGAGTATCACTTCCTGTACATCACGGGGATCGAGTCGGTAGATAGCAAGAGCGTTCAGGGCGCCGCGCTGATGAAGCTTACCTTCCGTGACGGCACGAACATGGAACAAGCGATGGCGGAGACGGTGGGCTATGTGAATCGCGCGCGCGCGTTCATGCCGCCCGGCACGGTGCCACCGTTCATCACCCGCTTTGATCCAGGGAGCGTTGCGGTTGGTCTGCTGCTCTTTAGCAGCTCCACCCATACGCAGGGTGAGTTGCAGAATTTTGCTTTGAATCAAGTGCGACCGCTGTTTGCGACTTTGCCGGGAGTCTCAGCTCCGCCACCCTTTGGCGGGAACCAAAGGACAATTGTGATCACGCTGGACCCGGAAAGGCTACGGCAGTACGGCGTATCTCCAGAGCAAGCCATATCTGCAGTGAGCACTGGTACGGTAGTCGTCCCCTCGGGTAATTTGTACGATGGCAAACTGAACCGGATTGTGCGGACGAATGGGACCCTGGGGCCTGAATTGAATGAATTGATGGCAACGCCTATCCATCCGCACTCGGGCACCAACATTTATTTGCGCGACATTGCCACAATCGAGAATGGCACCGATATTGTGACTGCTTACGCGCACGTAGATGGACGGCGCACGGTCTATATTCCAGTGACCAAGCGGTCGGACGCTTCTACGCTGGCCGTGATCAAGGCAGTGCGGGCGGCGATCCCCGGCTTCAAAAAGGCAATCCCCGACGACGTGGATGTTCAACTGGCGTTTGACCAGTCCGGTTATGTTTCCAATGCGATCAACAGCCTGGTACGCGAGGCGTTGCTTGGAGCTGTCCTGACAGGCCTGGTGGTTCTGCTTTTTCTCCGCGACTGGCGTAGCGCGTTCATTGTGGTAGCCAATATCCCCTTTGCTCTGTTCTGCGCGGTGCTCTTGCTCTGGGCGACCGGACAGACGATCAACATCATGACTCTGGGCGGCCTGGCCCTTGCAGTCGGCATCCTGGTGGATGAAGCGACGGTAGAAATTGAGAATATTCACAGCCGGATGCTGCCCGGGATTTCACGCGGCCAGGCGGTGCTTGAGGCGTGCCGGCGCACGGTGGCCGCTCGGCTGCTTTCCATGCTTTGCGTCCTCGCGGTATTTGTTCCCTCCTTTTTCATGAGTGGTGTTGGACGCCAGCTTTTCGTGCCGCTTTCGCTCGCAGTCGGTTTCGCGATGATCGCGTCGTATCTTCTTTCCAGCAGCCTGGTGCCGGTGTTTGCCATCTGGATGATGCAAGAGTCGCACCGTGGCGAGGCCGAGGAAGGCCTGTTCGGCAAGTTGCGTGACCGGTACGATCGCTATCTAGAACGGGTACTACGACAGGGGTGGCCGGTCATCATCGGCTACCTGGTGTTGACTGCGATCATCCTGCTGGCCGTCGCGCCGCTCATCGGTACAGAGATCTTTCCCGATCCGAATGGGCCAGTGCTCCGCTTGCGACTGAAGGCGCCCGTAGGCACCCGGATTGAAGAGACCGAGCCAATGGTGCTCGCGGCGCTTGACCTTATCCGCAAAACGGTGGGCCCGGAAAACGTTGAGATCACGTCGGATTACATGGGGGTTCAGCCCTCAAGCTACCCGGTCAACCTGATTCATCTTTTTACCAGTGGTCCAGAGGAAGCTTTGGTTCAGGTGCAGCTGCGGCGCGGGCACCCCGAAGGCGAACGCCTGCGCGAATCGCTTCGTTCGGCGTTTGCGCAGCAGATGCCCGGTTTGAAGATGTCTTTCGAGGCAGGAGACATCATTTCGCAGGTGATGAGTTTTGGTTCACCGACGCCGGTACAGATCGACGTGCAGGGTGTCGATCTTGATCAAGACTACGCGTACCTGGCGAAGGTGGAAGGCGCGCTGCATAAGCTGGATTTTCTGCGAGATATCTCGATCGTTCAGTCTCAGTCTTATCCGATTGTGGACGTAAAGGTGGATCGGGACTATGCCGGGCAATTTGGACTGACGATGGCGGATGTAAGCACTTCGCTCGTACCTGCGACGGGTTCGTCGCGTTTCATTGCTCCTAACTACTGGCGCGATCCGAGGACCGGCAATGCATTTCAGATCCAGGTGCAACTGCCCTCGAACCGGATGCAGGGACTGGATGCGCTTTCGGCGCTGCCGGTCATGCGCGATGGCCAATCGCAGCCCCAGCTAGGGCAGGTGGCCAAGCTGCAGTACGGAACGATGCCAGAGACGATCGAACGCCTCAGTGGTCAACGCATCGTGAGCGTTACCGCGAACCTGCACGGGATAGCGTTGGGCAAGGCGCAAAAGCGGATTGAAGCAGCGCTCAAAGATATTGCTCCTCCCGGAAAGGGTTCGACGGTAGTGGTGCGGGGACAGATTCCAGCCCTGGAGGATACCCGCTCCGGGCTGAGGACCGGTCTGTTCCTCGCGATCGCATCCATCTTTCTGCTGCTGATGGCAAACTTCCAGTCGGTGCGCCTCCCGCTCGCGATCCTGGCGACGATCCCCGGTGTGCTCAGCGGGGTCGTTCTCATGCTGCTTTTAACCGGGACCACACTCAACATTCAAAGCTTCATGGGCGCCATTATGGCGGTCGGGATTTCGGTGGCAAACTCAATTCTTCTGGTGAGCTTTGCCGAGCAGGCGCGCCATCAAGACCAGGATGTGTTGGCGGCCACCCGCACCGGAGCGACCGGACGGGTACGTGCGATTCTGATGACAGCCACGGCCATGATTTGTGGAATGGTCCCTTTGGCCATTGGCTTCGGAGAGGGTGGAGCCCAGTCCGCGCCGCTGGGACGCGCGGTAATCGGGGGTCTCATCCTCTCCACGCTGACGACTCTGCTGGTGCTGCCAGTGTTCTATGCGCTCCTGCAGAAGGGGGCGGGCATCACGTCTCATTCTCTCAACCCTGAAGATCCTGCGAGCCGCTACTATGTTCAGTCATAAGCTGGTCTGTTGCTTTCTTTTCTTTCCCGCGTGCACCGTGGCACAAGGCACCTCGCATATCGCGTTGGTCAAGGTAGAAAGCCACTCTGCTTCGCGGACAATTCCGCTCACCGCTGAATTATTGCCGTATCTGCAAACGGATATTGAGGCACGGGTTCCTGGCTATGTGGAACAGGTTCTGGTAGACCGGGGAAGCGTGGTTCATCGCGGACAGCTCCTGGTGCAATTGTCTGCGCCGGAAATGCGGTCAGAGACAAATGCATCCGAGTCAACGTTACTTCAGGCGGAAGCGGAGGAAGCGCAGGCAAAGGCGCAAGCCGCCGGCACGGCGAGCACCTATGCCCGCCTTCAGGAGGCAGCCAAGACGCCAGGCGCCGTTGCCGGAAATGAGCTGCTATTGGCAGAGAAGCAAAAAGATGCGGCAGACTCGCTGGTTGAAAGCCGATCGGCCGCGGTCCGTGCGGCCAAGGCCAGGATGGCTGCAAGTGGTGAGATGGAGTCGTACTTACGAGTGCGGGCTCCGTTTGATGGAACAATCACGGATCGCTTTGTCCATCCGGGGATGAGGGTGGATGCCAACGGCCATACACCGCTGTTGCGGCTTCAGCAGACGACACATCTGCGCCTGGTCGTGCCGGTCCCTGAGGGTTACGTCGGGTCGATTGCAAAGGGCAGATCTGTGAGCTTTCAGGTGCCGGCTCATCCGGGCAAGAGCTACATGGGAAAAATCGCGCGGGTTGCGAACGCGCTCGATCCGCAGAGCCGGACGATGATGGTTGAGTTGGATGTCTCCGATGCAGCGCTCGCGCCGGGTATGTATCCAACGGTGGAATGGCCTGTTGGTTCGAATGGCACGGCTCTTTTTGTTCCTAGCACGAGCGTGGTGACAACGACGGAACGGACGTTCGTTATCACCGTCGAGGATGGACATGCTCATTGGGTTGATGTGCGCAAAGGGCCGGTGGCAGGGGAGCAGGTGGCGATTAGCGGACCGATTGTTGCGGGTCAGTTGGTAGTCAGGCGCGCCACGGACGAGACTCGGGAGGGGATGGCGCTGCGGTAAGTTGATTTGGAATCCGGGGGAGAGGAGCGACGGCGTGAATTGTCCAGCAACCGTTTCATCCAGCAACCACCCTTTCCTTCCAACGGTTATCTCCTTTTTGTCATCCTGAGCGCACCCGGATTTCCTGCTTCACGGCTCTCGCCAGCGACCACGGATGTGGTTCCCTGCAAAGAGAACCACACGAAGCTGACGGAAGCCGCAACTCTCAACAGGGAATCCGGGAAGGCTTGGGGTCTAGGCGCACTGCAGATCCCTTCGGCTACCCCGGATTTCCTGTCGAGAATTGTGGCTTTGGTGAATTCCATGTGGTTCTCTTCAAAGAGAACCACACAAGTTGCATGGTGGGAGCGGTGAGGTAGGAAATCCGGGTCCGCTCGGGATGACGAAGGAGAGAGTTGTTCTCCAGGAAGATTCGTCGCTTGATGACAAAGGAGAGGTAGGTTCTCGAGGGAGATTCGTCGCTCGATGAGAAAGGGGAGCGCGAGGTTTCCAGTAAGAATTGGCTTGAGGGATCCCAGGTCTCAAAAGCGAGACCTGGGGCACCCATCGGTTGTGACCGGACCTGCCGCAGGCAAAATCGGTTGCCTTGAAAAGAGCTTGACGGCTTGCTGCACATCGAATATAAGCCTTCTATTGAAGGCCACCGCTGCAGCTCCTTTCAGAATTCCTATGCTCCCTCGTGCCCCACGAGCATAGTTTCGGCCACCCAGGGCTGATTGCCCGCTATCCGGATCTTCATGGTGAATCGTGAGAACTTGTGTGACATTCCTTGCTTTGTCAGCGGCGTTGCATGCGTTCGCCGCTGCGCCCTCTCCGGATGTTGATCGGACTTCACAGTACCTGAAGTCTCTGCCCCCCGCGCAAAGGCCGGTATTCGATTCGACGCAGATGATGGCTTTGGCCTCATTGCCGCTCTCGTGCATCGACCATCCACAACAACTCTCGGATCATCCGCAAACTTATCTTTGGGTGTATGACGACAAGGCCCACCCGACTGAGAGGTATGATCTCAACCGTGCGTTCTACGGTTGCTACGATTGGCATTCTGCCGTCAATTCCACGTGGACGTTGCTCGCTCTGCTGCGGCAAAACCCAAAGATGTTTCTTGCGCCGGTCATTCGCCAACGGCTCACAGAACACCTGGGCAAAGACAACATTGAAGGGGAGATAAAGTTCTTCAGTTATGACCAGCCAGGCGATGCGGAATCGAAGGAGTTCGAGCGGCCTTACGGGTACACATGGCTGCTGAAGCTCTACGGCGAGTTGAAGTCATGGAACGACCCCGACGCGCAAAAGCTTGCGGACAATGTGCAGCCTTTGGTCAAGTTGCTGGCGGCAAAGTATATCGACTATCTGCAGAGCCTTCCCTATCCCATGCGGGTGGGGGTGCACCCCAATACGGCGCTAACGATGAGCTTCGCTCTGGACTATACGGACGCGACCGGCGACACGGCGGTCAAGACCGCTATCCACGATGCGGCGATCCGGTTTTTTGGAAATGACAAGGATTGCCCCACTGCCTACGAGCCCAGCAATGGTGATTTCGCGTCTCCGTGCCTGGCGGAAGCCATGCTTATGGGTCGAGTTCTGGACCAGAAGAGCTTTGTTTCGTGGCTGGACCAGTTTCTGCCGCCGGTCTATTCTCCCGCATTCAAGGTTTATCAGTCAGAGATCGACACCTCGCGCATCAAGGCGTCTGGGAGCAATGCGGATGCTGAAGATAAGAATGGGCTTCTCGGATCAAAGTCGCATTTGATCGGACTTGCTTTCCAGCGTGCCGCGGACCTGCTCGGCATTGCGTCGGCACTCCCTCCCAACGACCCTCGCGTCCCGGTCTTTCAACACCTTGCGGATTTCAATGCCCAGCAAGGTTTTGCAAAGATTGGCGATGCAGGTTATCTCGGCCAGCATTGGCTTTCTACCTACGCCGTTCTCTATTTGCAGGCCCAGGCGGCAGCAAGCCGGAAATAGAGCGGCTGATCGGGTGCCTCGGGAAATCATTAGGCACAAGTGATCCACGAGTTGTATACCGTTTGGAAACAATGTGGACGGAGAGACATCTGAGATATCTGATTGGTTGTTCAGTATAACTGTAATCTATTGTATATAATGGCTTTATAGTATTTTTGGTTTCGGTTTAATAATTTTATTGACGTATTTTTATTTCATTGTTATAAACACTTTACCCGGCCCCGGAAGTCCTCTTTTTAACCTCAAAATCTTATCGAAGCATAAGGCGATTCCTGCCTATGCGTTGCACTCGGAGGTTGGATGCGAAGCTACAAGCTCTCTACTCTCGGTGTCCTTCTGCTGATGTTTTCGGCATGTTCCCTCCCCCGCGTCGCAAATGCACAAGGGGGTGAAGCAGATGTAGCTGGGATAGTTACCGATCAATCCGGGGCAGCGATGCCTGGGGTGCAGGTCACGCTGACCAATGCCGACACGGGCGTTATCCGCACGGTTTCAGCACAGAGCTCGGGAGATTACCGCTTTACCGCGGTCGCTCCGGGACACTACTCGGTGGGCGCCAAAGCACAAGGTTTCACGCCTGAGTCGATCACCGGCCTGACCATCAATCTTGGTGTGCATCTGCAGGAAAACATTCAGCTCAAGACCGGCAGCGAGTCACAGACTGTCCTTGTCTCGGGAGAAGTTCCGCTGATCGACTACCATGACACTTCGGTCGGAGGCCTGATCGATGAAAAGCAGATCACGACTCTGCCCATTCCGAACCGGCAATATCTGAACCTGTCACTGTTGCTGCCTGGCACCACGCAGGATGCGACGCGGACGTTCTACAACAACGTGCAATCCGGTGGCGGCGGTTACTTTTATGCCAACGGCTTCATGCTGGATGGGGTCACGAATACGTGGGCAGAACAGGGGGAGCCGCGACAGAATGTTCCTGAAGGCGCGGTGCAGGAATTCAAGGTATATGTCTCCCAGTTCCCTGCTGAATTTGGCTTGGCCATGGGCGGCATGACGACGGTGCAGACCAAGAGCGGCACCAATCAGTTTCATGGCGAGATTTTTGAGTATTTCCGCAACGAAGGTTTAAGCGCGGACAACAAGTTCCAGCAAGCTGCCGAGGCGGCGAATGGAACCGGACGTCCGCCGTTTTTACGCAACCAGTTCGGTGGTGATGTCGGCGGCCCCATCATCCATGACCGGACGCATTTCTATGCTGCCTACGAACGCACCCAGACCGACCAGTCTTATACGCTTTCCGCTCCGGTTGCGTTCTATAGCTCTTTGAACGGAAGCTTCGACCAGCCCAGCCATGACCAGATGCTCACCATTCGCGGCGATCATCAGATCACCAATAACCAGCAGGTATTTGTGCGCTATGCCCAGGAGTGGAACGAGTTGACCCGCCAGGGATGCGGCGGATCCAACACCCAGTACTGTTATGACGGCTTGATCCCCCGGCATTCCATCGTCGTTGGGCATACGTGGCAGCTAAACCCGGCAATGGTCAACGATGCTCATTTCCAGTATGCCTATTCGTCCTATCAGCTCGGTCCCTACAATGGGACTATCCCCACTGAGCCCAATCAACTGACCGCCGCAAATTTTTCTGAGATCTCGACTGGATATGTTTTCCCCAGCTTCAGCTACGGCAAGGTTTATGCCCAGGTAGGCATTGAGAAGCACATCGAGTTGAACGATGCGGTCAGTCTTGAACACAAGCAGCATACGTTCAAGACCGGTGGGGACCTGATTTATGTTCCCTACGTCGATAGCTCGGCGTTGAACTCGAAGGGCACCTTCACCTTTAACACCGATCAGCCGTTCAACCCCAATGATCCCGCATCGATCGCTGCGCTCAAAGATCCCGTTCTGTACACGGCCTCGATCCCGCCGATCGTAACCAACCTGCCCTCGGCGCAGTTGGGGCTGTTTGGACAGGACGATTGGAAGGTAGCTCCGCGGCTGAGCCTAAGCCTTGGTCTTCGCTACGATCGCGAGTATGGATCCTCGTTCATGGCCACGCTGAACCCGGCCAACTACAAGCCGGCGATTCCCTTCCAGGGCGACCCCAGCAAGCGCGGCGCCAAGCTAAACTTTGGACCACGATTCGGATTGACCTGGGACCCGCTGGGCCATGGCAATGACATTGTGCGTGCCGGATACGGGATTTACTACAACAACATCCAGACAGAGTTGAACGAAGGAGAGAAGCAGAACTACCAGGTCTGCAACATCACCATCACCAATCCGGGCTATCCGGATCCGTTTGGCGGACTGAGCCCGACCGACTTCTGCTCCACCGCGCCGCCTACGGTGACCATCCTCTCGCCCAGCTTCAGGAACGCGTATTCACAGCAGTTCTCCGCCGGCTATTCGCACCAGTTTGGGCCGAATCTCTCGATCATCGCGGACGGTGTTTATCAACACATCCTGCGGGATTGGAGGATCCAGGACCTCAACTTCCCCGTAGATGGCGTTCGGCCGATCCCGGAGTTCTCCCAGATTCTGCAGCATGCATCGATCGGAAAGGCAAAGTACAAAGCACTCTTTCTGCGACTCGATAAGCGCTTCAGCAACCGGTACATGGCGACGGTTTCCTACACCTTGGCTTCGGCGCAGGACAACAGTCCGCAAAGCAACGTCACCAACTACGCCGACTACAACCAGGATTTTGGTCCCAGTAACGTCGACCGGCGGAACGCTTTGGTTGCCAGCGGATCGACCCTGCTGCCATGGAAGATCACGCTCGGCGGTATCTGGACGCTGCGTTCGTCTCTCCCCTTCAACGCTTACAGCGGGACCTACGACGCGGACGGGACGGCGCAGTATGTGCCCGGCACCACGCGCAACCAGGGCAATCGCAACTTGAAACTCAGCCTGATCGACGTTCCGGCAAGCCAGATCCAGTCCAGCAAGTACAACGATTTCGACCTGCGCGTTTCGAAGACTGTTCAACTGCGCGAGAGCATGAGTATTGAGGTGATCGGACAGGCGTTCAATCTGTTTGGCCACTTGAATCTTCTGGGAGCCAACCAGGTTACTAATGCGACGGCTCCGACGTTCGGCGAGATTACCAACGCCAGTAATGCTCAGGAGGGCGAGCTGGCCGCCATCTTCCGCTTTTAGCTCGGTTTTGCCTGTAGTGGAGGCCACTTTTTTGATTAAATTTTCACCCCAGGTCTATGCGTTGACAGCGGCCGTGAATATGACAGAGACTAGTGCGGTTTGTATACACTCTGTATATCGAGGCCGGTATGACGGAAGCCAATCGCGTGTACGCAGAGATGAAAGAGGACGTGGTGATGTGCGTCCTGGCTCCCGGATCGTCTGTCTCGGAAGCCGAACTCTGCAAACGGTATCACAGCAGCCGGACACCGGTGCGAGAAGCATGCCGGCGGTTGTGCAACGAGGGGCTGGTCCAGATTGTTCCTTTTCGCGGGTACACGATTACCCCGCTGACGATCGAGGAATACCGCAATCTTTACGAAGTGCAATCGATTCTCGACCCCATGATCGCCGGGCTGGCTGCGGAGCGAGCGAACCCGGACCAGATCAAGGAAATGGAATACTGGGCAAGCTATGAATACCACGCTGGACAGAAAAACAGTTACTACACCTTTCTGGAGTGGAACAAGCATTTCCATATCGCCATAGCGGAGGCCACTGGGAACAGCGCGCTGGTCGAGATGGTCAGCAACATGCAGGCGCGCCTGGTGCGGTATTTCTACCTGGTCATCATTATGGATAGTTATGGCCAGCAGCTGGTAACGGAACATCACGAAATTGTTCGGGCGATACGCTCCGGCAACGCGCAGGCTGCGCGGGAACGTGCCGCAGAGCATGTCACCAAAACTGTAGGCCGGAGTAGTAATGTCGACGTACGATCCGTCAGTATCCAGCCCGGAATGCTTCCCACGGGAAACAACATGGAGTGGCTGTTTGAGTCCGGTCGAACACGTACCCGGCCGTCGCTTCGTCCCCGCAAGCGGCTCACCAGGAAATAGGACCAACACGGGCCTTTCAGTTTTTCAGGGAAGTATCTTTGCCTTGACTGTACCCGGGGCCACCCCTGCGATTGGACTGGTATGCGTATAGCCATCGACACAGGGGGTACGTTTACCGACTGTGTCTACTTTCAAGGCGGCAGACTTCAGGTTCTTAAAATCTTTTCCACGCCTTCCGATCCCGGCCAGGCGGTGCTCGAAGCACTGAGACGAGCCGGCGCCAAAGACGAAGTACTGGTTCGCCACGGGACGACTGTCGGTACGAACGCCATGATTGAGCGCAAGGGCGCGCGCGTTGCGTTCGTAACCACTGCCGGGTTTGAAGATACGATTGCCATTGGCCGCCAGGCACGGGCCCGGCTCTACGACTGGTTCCAGCCGGCGCCGGAATGCCTCGCGCCCGCACATCTTAGATTCGGCGTTGAGGAGCGAGTAAGCGCGGAAGGCGAAGTTCTGCTGACGCCCGGAGACAAAGTCGTGCAGCGGCTGGTGGAACGAATTCGTAAATCCGGCGCAGAGGCGGTTGCGATTTCCCTGCTGTTCTCCTTCGCCAATCCCACCAATGAGCAAACCGTGGCCGCGGCCGTGGCAGAGATAGGGATTCCCGTTTCCATCTCCCATCGGGTCCTACCGGAATTCCGGGAATACGAACGGGCATCGACAGTGGTCGCCAACGCGTATCTTTCGCACGTGGTCGGCGACTACATGAAGAAGCTGGCGGGCGATGTGGACCGCGAATTTCATGGCCGGCTGGACGTCATGCAGTCGTCCGGCGGCACGATCCCTGCGCGGCTGGCGGCGGAAGAGCCGGTGCGCACGATGCTTTCCGGCCCTGCAGGCGGGGTCATGGGCGCCTACCGGATGGCGCGGCTGGCGGGATTCGATCGCATCATTGGTTTTGATATGGGGGGCACGTCAACCGACGTGTGCCTGGTAGACGCGGAACGGGGCGGTCCTCAACTTACGTCGGAGGCGGTTATTTCGGATGTGCCAATCGGCGTTCCGGTCCTGGACATTCATACCGCCGGGGCGGGTGGCGGGTCACTGGCGCGCTTCGATGCGGGCGGCATGCTGCGGGTTGGGCCAGAGTCGGCCGGGGCATCTCCGGGGCCTATCTGTTTTGGCCGTGGGGAACAGGTAACCGTTACGGATGCGAATCTGCTCCTGGGACGGCTTGACTCCGCAAGCTTTCTGGGCGGAGCGGTCAGCCTCGACCGGGACCGCGCCCTGGCCTACATGGAGAAAGCGCGCGGATCCATTGCCAGCGTGGAAGAGTTCGCGGCGGGCATCCTGCGGCTGGTTGAGACGTCGATGGAGAAGGCCATCCGGGTGATTTCTGTCGAACGAGGGTACGACCCGCGTGATTTCACGCTGGTTGCGTTCGGGGGCGGGGGGCCTCTCCATGCATGCTCCCTGGCGCACGCGCTGCGCATTCCACGGGTAATGGTCCCGGCACTTCCGGGAGCGCTCTCCGCGGCCGGCATTCTGCTGGCAGACGCGGTACGCGATTATTCGCGCACCGTGATGGTGGGCTCTCATGCGGATCTGGCAGATGTGTTTGCTGAACTCGAAGAGCGAGGCCGTTCTGAATTCGCAGCTGAACAGCTCTCGGGGTTTTCGTTGCGATCCCTGGACCTTCGCTACCAGGGGCAAGGATACGAACTGAATGTTCCGTTCGGGCCAAATGCTCTTCATGCTTTTCACGACCTGCACCGTATTCGTTACGGATTTGCCAAGGAAGAGCACAAGGTGGAAGTGGTGAACGTTCGTGTACGGATGGTCGCCAGCAGCGAACCGTTCGAGCCGGTCAGGCGGCCGATCGTCAGGGGCGACGGACAGCGGGCGCTCACGGGCCATCGACCGGTGTTCTTCCACGGCGAACCGCGCTACACGCCGGTTTACAACCGCGCGGCATTGGTCCCCGGCGATACTTTCCCCGGCCCGGCAATTATCACGGAATACAGTTCGGCAACGATTCTGCCGCCGGGCGACACCCTTCGCGTCGATGCGCTGGATAACCTGATCATCGAGGTGCATTGATGCCGGTAGCGAACAGAATCTCGGATCCGATCGCTCTGGCGATTTTTCAAAGCTCCATGCATTCGATCGCCGAGGAGATGGGGGCGGCGCTACGCCGCACGTCAATCTCGCCGAACATCATCGAACGGCGCGACTACTCCTGCGCGGTCTTCGATGCGCAGCGAAGGGTGATTGCCATGGGCGATCATATGCCGGTGCACCTTGGTTCCATGCCCATGTCGGTTAAAGCGGCGGTGGAGGCCCTCACGCTCGGACGTGGCGATGTGGTTATCCTGAATGATCCATACGCGGGCGGAACGCACCTCCCGGATATCACGCTGGTGCTTCCGGTGTTCGTCGATGAATTACCGGACCCGGTGTTTTATGTGGCTGCGCGCGCCCATCATGCAGATGTCGGCGGCACCTTTGCCGGCTCCATGGGCCCGGGGCGGGAGATATTTCAAGAAGGCATTCGCATTCCTCCAATCCGCATCGTGCGAGGGGGCAAGATTGATCAGGAAGTTCTCTCCCTCATCCTGCATAACGTACGCACGCCGGTGGAGCGCGAAGGGGATCTGGTGGCGCAAATCGGAGCCTGCAAGGTGGGTGAGCGACGATTGCTTGATGTGCTGCAGAAGTATGGGCTGGAGGTAATTTCGAGTCTCACTGAGGAGCTGCTTGATTATTCCGATCGGCTTATGCGATCAGAGTTGCAGAAGTTGCCGGCGGGCACCTTCCAAGCCGAAGACTTTCTCGACGATGACGGGGTGAGCGACCGCCCAATTCGCATCGCCGTTTCGATGCGGATTGAACCGAGCGATGGGACGGTAGAGATCGACTTTGCCGGGTCAGACCCGCAAGTGGGCGGCAGTGTCAATGCGGTCTACGCCATCACGTATTCGGCGTGCTTCTACGTTCTGCGTTGCCTGCTGGCAGAGGATGCGCCGGCCACCGCGGGCCTGATGAACGCCGTCACGGTCCTGGCTCCTGAGGGTACGATCGTGAACGCACGCATGCCGGCTGCGGTTGCAGGCGGCAATGTGGAAGCCTCGCAACGGATTGTCGATGTGTTGTTGCGCGCCCTGGGGCAGGCTGTTCCGGATAGGGTGCCGGCGGCAAGCTATGGCACCATGAGCAATTTGACCATCGGCGGTTTCGATCACCGGACCGGACGTCCGTTCACCTATTACGAAACTACAGCTGGAGGCATGGGTGCCCGCCCTGGATTGGATGGGATTTCCGGGGTTCACTGTCACATGACGAATTCATTGAACACCCCGATTGAGGCGTTGGAGTATGCCTATCCTTTTCGGGTGCGGTACTACGGTTATCGCAAGGGCTCCGGTGGCAGCGGGTGTTTTCGAGGCGGGGATGGACTCATACGCGAAATCGAGTTGTTGGCCGACTCACAGGTCACGTTGCTTTCGGAACGAAGGAAGTTTCAACCGTATGGACTTGCGGGTGGTGAGCCTGGCGCCAGCGGCAGTGCTTCTCTGATCGATGGTAAAGGTGCGGTGCAGGAGCTTTCTTCCAAGTGTAGTGTTCAGGTGAAAAAGGGAGACCGGATTCGCATCGAGACGCCTGGGGGCGGTGGGTGGGGCGAGGTGGAAAATTCCAAGCCTCACGCATGAGGGTAGTTGAGGGTTTAGGGTTTCGGGTCCAGCGCGGTGGTATCCCACATCTCGCGAACAACGAGCGAGATACACCGAATTTCCTGCATCCGGTCCCAGAGAGAGCTGAGTGTGCGCCTTTCTTTAAGGAAAGGCGCATGAGTTTCTCAGGATCCACGAGACTTCACAGGAAATCGGGGGTATGGGGCACCCGTCATTGGTTGATGAGATAGAGTTCAAAAGCTTTGATTGGGCTTCGCCCATCGTTTTCGGCCCACGTACGCCCCACGGCAAGCCGGGGCAGGTGGGGCGAACGTGGGGCACCCGTCTCTCTATCGGTCATCGATTTAACCACTCGCGGGATGCTGTGCCGGATCCGGCAACATAGGCCACTGTTACGGTTCCACTTACCCGACTCTCTCCGCTAGCTTGCGCGGCGGTGCACTGTTTCCCATCCTTAGGGTTATGGAGGTTCTTCATGTATTTTCGCCGGCCTCTTATCTGCGCAGTTATCCTCGCTTCAAGCCTTAGCGCGTTCGCGGCCGAACAGCCGCCCGCACCCTCTCTCCTCGAAGACGCATTCCACACCGGGCTTCTATTGCGCGACACCAATGGCGACTCCGTTGCCGATGCTGTGTGCGCGCATGTCGTTGTGCCCGACAGTCCAAACGAGAGCGAGAACACCGCCGCCGCAAATCTTGCGGCGCGCCTGGGATACGAAAGCAGCGGTATCACGCTGCCGATCGTGACCACGGCCGCTGGTGGCGCCAAGTTCCACGCCCAATGTTCTCCAGCGGCTACCAGCCTCTGGGTTGGACGCGGCGCCGTGCCCGCGGCCCAGGCGGGCGAACTGGAGGCGATGCTGGCACAACTGCAATTGGGCGAGGGCGGAGTCTTTTCTCTGGGCGGTGGCCTGGCGTTTGCCGGCGCTGACTCGCTTGGACTGCTTAGCGCGACGAACGCTTATGCGGCGCGTGCTCCCTACCAATGGTCCCTGCCAGGCCCCAAGCTGCAGGAACTTGCGGAAGCGCTCAATGCAAAGCTGGCGGCGGCGAAGTTGAGCGCTCATGCAGAGCTGATCGGCCTTACTTACTTCAATGGTAAGCCTGGTATTCAGCGGGCGATCCTCAAAGTAACCGGCGCCGCAGACGCAGCAGCCATTCGCAAGGTACTTTCCCCTTCACCCGACTCGGGCGTGACTGTCGCGACGGCTGCGAACGTGTGGCAGATTATGCTGCCGAATGGAGCACCCCTGGTCATTCCTACCGGGGGGTCAGCACCGCGCGTGCTCCCTGCCATGCCGGAAACGCCTGCTGAAGATGTGCGACTGCTCGATCTCGGCCAGATCTACACCTTCAAAGGGCTTCTGTCTGGATCGCCCAAGAAGATGGTTCCGTCCTCGGTTGCGGCACGGCTGTACGTGGGAGCGGGTGAGCCTGGCGTGGCTATGGCAAATCTCGCGGCGAGGCTGGCGTTTGAGAGCGTGGGCGTCACGCTGCCGCTTGCTTTTCCTGCTTCCGGTGTCACGGCAGCGCAGGCCGCTGGTATTCCTGTGGTGGGCGACGGTTCCCTGCTGGCCGATCATGAGCGGAACCTACTGGGGGCGCCTGGAGGAGCCGATCTGGAAAAGATCCTGCCTGGACAATATAGTCACGCGCAAACTCCTGAACTTGGCGCGTTGCAAACGGGAGAAGGCGAGCTGCGAGTGATCGACCGCGCCTTCGGCAAGAGCCCAGCATTGCTGGTGCGTGGGGATGCGCAGGGACAAGCGGCCGCGCTAGCTTATGGTTCAGAGCACCTACCGTACCTTTGGGAGCCTTCAAAGAAGTACGAATCCGCCGACGAGATGCGGCTGGATGTGCAACGGTTCTTCTCGCTGCGTTCCAGCGCGGGCCAGGCATCGGCAGCGCTCTACCATCTTGACACCTGGGCATCGGAGCTGGCCGCCTCTTCGCAGGGTAAGACCATTGCATCCGTGGGCGCCGAGGTGGATGTGGATGAAGCAGACCCCAAGCTGAAGCAGTTCATCCATGATCAACTTGCGCAGAAGCTGCACACGGCAAATATTGAAGTGGTGACCGGGACGCTGCATGCCGGCACAAAGTGCTGCGACAGTGATCCGCCGCTCCACAACAATTCCAGCCTGATTCCCTTCAAACAGCATGAGCCTACCTTTGCCGAGGATCTCACCATTCCCTGGGAAGGCAAGCGGCTGCTCGATGCGGTACAGGTGGCCTGTGCGAAGCTCGAAAAGCAATCGGCCGTGATAGTGCAGGCGCGGGTGAGTGAGAGCCCGGCAATGCGAAACAAGCTTCGCGACCAGATCGTGACCGAACTCAAGAATGCAGGCGCCGATCCAAAGCAACTGGATGTGCATGTGCTGAGCGCGTACAAGCAGGGCTACAGCTGGCTCGTGGATGAGATCGAGCCCGAACTGAAGGACAAGCACGTTGCCAAAATGAAGATTGAGTTTGCGCCCTACCAGGATGCGGAGAAGCTTTCCAGCATGGGTGCGATCTCCCGGTGGGGTGAAGAGCTTTTCCCCGTAGACGAGGTGCTGGCGCGCGATCTGAAGATTCCTCTGGCCAACATCGAGTTGGCACAGAAGAGCGATGCAGGCGGCCCCAGCTACACAGTGCACGCCTGGAACGCAGGCGGTACGGAAGTGCTGAAGAAAGACTTTTCGGTGAAAACCGTCACCAGGCCTTACAGCAACCAGTTCCCTCACTACGAGACGGTGAATGTTACCACTGGTTGGCTCACGGTGACCTCGGGCAGCAACACGCTTGCCGACCAACGCATACAAACGGATCCTGAATATTTCTGGGAACACTACCAGACGGAGACTCTGCCGCGCATCTTCAAGTTGATCGTGCAACAGAATGACGGCAAGCCGAAGGTTGAATTTCAGCCCCTGTTCGACACGCTCAAGATCAGCTTCAAGATGAGCGAGCCTGACTATGAGATCGGGATCGATCAGGAGCGCATCTCTTCGCTCGAGGCATTGCAGGAGGACACGTTCTTCTCCACGCAGAATTTCTTCTTCATGATGGGCGACATGATGTCCACGGGAAAGATGGATTACCAGGGACGGGTTCTACCTGTCTCTTATCCTTCGGTTGAAGGCCAGGATGGCCATGTACGTATCGAGTACTACGCCAAGGATGCCGGCTTCCCCAAGGTGAACCTCACCTGGAAAATCGATGGCGATCCGATTGCGCATGAGAAGACGCGGGAATTGCCCGCGCTCAAAGCAGGAGATGCCCGGCTGGTGGCTGCGCGGCTCGGCGCGGGGGACGAGGCAGTCCATGCCCTGACCTGGCGAATCGCTGCGGATTACAACAAAGATAACTACGATCAATGGATCACGGAGCAGGAGAAGGGGACGGTCGAACACTCGATCCTGTCGGTACAACAAGCCAATGCCCAGGTGGATTGGCTGAGCCGCATGCACGCGGCTGGGATCTACTCCGATACGTTTGCTTATCCTCATCTGAAGAACCTGGCGTTCGAGTTTGAACTCCCGTTAGAGCCCGGAACCGGTGTGCATACCAAAAATGAGATTGTTCCTGTGGCGTATGCGGTGGCAGCACCGGCCACGGCGCGTCCCCAGATCACTGATTTCACCCCAGAACCTGTGGATGCAGCCGGGCACTTTGTGTCGTGGGATAACCCGATCGATCCTGCGCACAGCGAGCATCTGCTGAGCCGGCTGGCTACTTATCCCGGCGTCAACGTGTATTGGATGGGCAAGACCTATCTTGGCCGCGATATGTGGGCCGCGGATGTGATGCTGCCTTCTCCCTCTGAACTGCGCTCCCTGGCCAAGGAAACGACGCTGAAGGCGGTCATCATCTACTCCGGCCGACAACATGCCAATGAAGTATCGAGCACCAGCCACCTCTTTCGCCTGGCGGAGCAACTGGTGACTGATCCCGCGACACGGGATTCGTTGAAGAAGGTGAATGTGGTGATTCACCCGATTACCAACGTCGACGGGGCTCAGCTTTCGATCGACCTGGCCCATATCACGCCGAACTTCATGTTGCATCCGGGCTACCATGCTTCACTGACTGCCGATCTTACCGATGGGCAGTGGGATCCAAACCCGGTCTATCCTGAGTCTGCCACGCGACGCCTGTTGTGGCAGGCATGGTTGCCGGATGCGTTTCTCAATCCTCACGGCTATCCGACGCATGAGTGGGTGCAGCCTTTCTCTGAGTATGCCGCCTGGGTGATCACGCGGACAGAAGCGGAATACGGACGTAACAACTGGGTACCACGAGGGTGGTTTACCAGTCTCTTTTATCTCGGGGATGAGGAGCATAAGGATACGAAGACCGTGAGTTATGCGCTGCGCGATTTGATCGTCGACAATATGGCCAAAACTCCTGGCGTGCTCGCGTTGAATAAGAGCATGAATGACCGGTATGCGCGGTTCCAGCGATTTGATGTGTACGGGTACCAGCAGCCGATTTATAAGGGCACGCGTATCTACATGGCTCTTAAAGGAGAGCACCCTTCGGGCGAGTCCGATGCGCTCAACAGCTTCATGATGCGGTATCCGGATATCACGTACGATGACGGGTACACGGAGGCTCCGGATGAGACGGCGTATGGGTCGTTTCTGCATCTGGTCGCTTCGGCGGGCCTGGCTTTTGACCATGCGCATTTGCAGTACTTCAACCAGGGGAAGTACAAGATCACACGAACGCAGAAGGACTTTTTCGATGGAGTGCAGTGGTCGGTCGATCGTGACCGGCCGGTGTTGCCGCCGAATATGTCTGATTCCAGTGCGGAGGGGGCTAGTCCTGCAGAGGCGGGGAAGGTTCAGTAGGGTAGAAATACAGTTAGCATTTTTGGGTCAAACTGGATGCGATGTAGCTCCATCGCATCCGTGAGGGGTTTTCAGCCGTCCCTGCGGGACTGATCCTGCAGGTCACAATACCCAGCACTACGTGCTGGGCTAAGTACAGCCGTCCCTTCGGGACTAGTTCCCGTGTGGATGGATGAAGGAATTGGATGGTTTCGCCGCAGATTCCCGAGATAGAGGACTCCTCTCCGCCACGTGGGTTGTGGATCCGTCAGCTTTCGGGCCATGAGCGCTCCGCGTTTATCGCTACGTTTGGCGGCTGGATGCTCGATGGTATGGACGTGATGGTCTATAGCCTCGTGCTCCCTACTTTGCTTGCGGAGTGGCACATATCGAAGGGACAAGCCGGGCTGCTGAGTACTTCTACTTTGTTGCTCTCCTCGCTGGGTGGGTGGCTGGCTGGGATGCTGGCTGACCGGGTGGGGCGTGTTCGGGTCCTGAAGCTCACGATTTTCTGGTTTGCGTTCTTTACGTTTCTCAGCGGTTTTACGCAGAACTTTGAACAGCTACTTGTGGTCCGAGGATTGCAGGGCCTCGGCTTTGGTGGGGAGTGGGCGGTCGGCGCCGCATTGATGGGCGAAAGCATTCGTGCTCGCTTTCGTGGACGAGCCGTGGGTACTGTTCAGGCGGGGTGGTCCATTGGCTGGGGCCTCAGCGTCATTCTGTTTACCATTCTGTTCTCGCGGCTTCCGCATGCGATCGCCTGGCGAGTCATGTTCTGGATCGGCATCTTGCCTGCCCTGCTCATCGTTTACATCCGAAGCAAGGTCGAGGAGCCAGAGATCTACACCCATCGCAAACAGGAGGCTTCGCTAGCCGGCATATTTTCGTCTGGATATCTGCGAACGACACTGCTTGCTTCCCTGCTGGCTTTGGGTGCGCAAGGTGGATATCACGCGGTCACGACATGGCTGCCGCTATACTTACGAACCTCCCGCGGGTTAAGCACCCTCAATACTGGTGCCTACCTGTTCGTTATCATTCTGGGAGCCTTCTCAGGGTATTTGACCGCCGCCTACCTGACCGATGTGCTTGGACGAAAACGAACCCTCATACTGTTTGCGGCCTGCTCATTTTTTGCTGTGATCTTTTACTCTGCTTTTCCCATCTCGAACCATCTGATGCTCGCGCTCGGTTTCCCCCTGGGCTTCTTTCCTTCCGGATCGTTCAGTCCAATGGGCGCTTATTTTAGTGAGCTTTTTCCTACATCGCTGCGCGCCTCGGGGGCGGGCTTCGCTTATAACTTCGGCCGCGGAGTCGGAGCCTTATTTCCTACGCTCGTTGGCTTTGTCAGCGGACGTACTTCCCTGGGGACAGCCATCGCCATCTTTGGGTCGGGCGCGTACCTGGTCATGATCCTCGGAGTGCTGTTTCTACCTGAAACCCGCGGTAAACAACTTGAGGCTTAGCATTTTCACTTGATTTTTGATAGGCAGTCGCTTAGGTTATAGATGGCTGGCGCTTCGCCTGCCGTTTCCGCAATACACGTAGTTGTAATGGTTACACTTCCTTCCACGTCGAAGAGATAAAGATCCCAGGCAGTTGTGTACGCGGCCTAGATTCATGGGCTCGGCTCGTCGCTTTGTCACTTAGTCTCGGAGGCTATCTTCGATGTCACGCTCTCGTGTGCTCATTCTCTTTACTCTCTTGCTCGCCAATATTGGATACGCGCAAACGTTTCGCGGCGGAATCAACGGTTCCGTAACAGACGCGTCCGGGGCGGCGATTCCCAACGCGACGCTCCAGGCTGTGAACGATGCTACCGGGGTTACGCACTCAACGCTCTCGTCGAGCGCCGGGGAATATAGCTTCGTCGATTTACCTCTTGGCGCCTATACGGTGACGGCGACGGCAACCGGATTTCAAACGCTCAAAGTCGATCGAATCCCGGTGACGGCGGGTTCTCTCTATAGTCTTCCGTTGAGATTGCCGGTTGCTCAACAGGCGACCACCGTCGAGGTAGACGCCGCAGGAGTTGCCCTGGACACTACGTCGACGACGCAGACCACGGTTGTGCCTGAACGGACAGTGCAGAATATTCCGCTCAACGGGCGTGATTACACCCAGTTGATTGCGCTGACTCCCGGATTCGCCGGGTACGCTGGCGGTGCGAATGGATCGGTCAACGGCGCTCGCGCGAACCAGGTTAACTGGCAGATTGAGGGCTCAGACAATAACGATCAATGGTGGAACATTATGGCGGTGAACCAGGGCGGCGTGCAAAGTATTGCAGGCGTGGTTCTACCGCTGGATTCCGTGGAGGAGTTTTCACTTCAGACGCAGGCGGGTCCCGAAACCGGGCGCAATCCGGGTGGAACGGTCAACATGGTCATCAAGTCCGGGACCAACCAATTGCATGGCAGTGCTTATTACTACAACCGCAATGAGGCGCTCGCCGCGAGCACACCATTCGCGCCTGCGGGGTCGCCGAAGAACAAGCTACGCAACCAGCAATATGGGTTTTCGACGGGCGGACCGATCGTTCGCGATCGCACATTCTTCTTTGTGACCTACGAGGAACAGAAATTTCTGATCGGCAACCAGGCGCAGTCCACCGAGCCTTCGTTGAGTTATCAGCAGTCAGCAAACCAGGTGCTGCAGTTTTATGGCCTGACAGAGAACCCGGTGTCGTCTTCCCTGCTGGGCACCATCTGGCCGGCTGACGCACTGAATGGCGCGGCGGCCGCCAATAACTACTTCAACCCCAATGCGGAAAGCGGATACAGCCATAACGGGTTGGTAAAGCTGGATCACAATTTCAACGAGAACAATCGGCTCTCGTTCCGCTGGTTTGTCGGCCAGGGCACACAGACGGCGCCGATTGGGTCGCATCTTTCGTATTACTACCAAGTGGCGCCCATTCACGTGCAGAACTATTCGCTGGTTTACAACCGAACTTTTTCACCACGGTTAACGAACCAGGCATTGATCGGCGTGAGCTACTTCAACCAGGTTTTTTCGGATGCCAACCATAGCTTTGACCCAGTGTCTCTTGGGTTAAACACCGGGGTGTCCAACAGCAACCTAATCGGCGCTCCCCTGATCGCCATCACCGGATTCGACAGCACAGGACTCACGCCCAACTCCGGGCGGAACGACATTACCGGTCACCTGGAAGATGCGCTCTCGTACTCGATCGGCAAACACCAGATGCGCTTCGGGGGCGAGATCCGCCAGGCGCAAGTCGACTCGTTTTACAACACCGGCGCGCGCGGGGCCTTTTATTTCAACGGCACCGCGGGACCATGGGCAGCGGACTACACGAATGCTGACGGCTCGCCGAAATGCTCCGGATATTTTGCGTCGAGCCCTGCGGTACAGCAGGCTTGCCAAAACGGATCGTTTGATTACAACGTGCTGACTCTCGCCGATTTTATGAGCGGCAATGTATACCAGTCGACGATTGTTCGCGGGAACCAGGAACGCCAGGTGTTTCTCAACAGCTTTACCTTGTTTGCGCAGGATGCATGGCAAGCCTCGCGGAAACTTAACCTGAACTACGGACTGCGCTACGATTACGAGGGTCCGCTGCATACCAACTACGCCGACGTATCCGTGTTTGACCCGAAGAAGGGCGGCCTGGTGGTCGCGGGCAGCGGTATTTCTTCACTTTATCCGAAGATCTGGAGCAATGTGAGCCCGCGCGTGGGCTTGGCCTTTCAACCCAAAGAAGACGGCGACCTGGTAATCAGGGCGGGGTTTGGGCTGTTCTTTGATACGCCGGCGATTGTGCCGTTCCTGGATAATTCTTCTAGCCTGGCCGCTGCTTCCACGGCGAACAACGGGCCGATCGGGGTGGAAGGCAATCCGGCCGGCATCAACCCGGTGTATACGATCCAGGAAAACGGATACACCATCCAGAAGAATGCTCCTCTTTTTCCCAACGGGAATTTGTCCATCGGGGGCAGCAACGTCTTCAATCTGTTTTCCGTCAGCCAGAATTTCCGAACGGCTTACGACATGAGCTTCAACCTGAATGTTCAAAAGGGATTGGGCAAGAATGCGGTTCTGCAGGTAGGGTATGTGGGAACTCTGGGACGTCGATTGCTCAGTCTGCGCGACATCAACCAGGCGGCGCTGGGCAGCGGATTTAACAACTCACAGGTGATAACTCCAGGCGGCAATGTCTTCTCGTTCCAACAAGCGAGCCGGCCCTACTTCTCCCAGTTCCCTAACTTCGGAGTGATCGATGAGATTCAGAGTATTGGTACTTCCAGCTATAACGGGCTGCAAACCACGCTACGCACGACGAGCTGGCACGGCCTGGTGTCGCAGTTCAATTACACCTATGCGCACAGCCTGGATGAAGTAACGCAGTACGTCGGTGCTCTCCCGCAAGACAGCACGAACTTTTACGGAGACTACGGTAATTCGGACTACGATATCCGGCACCACTTCAACTCTTATTTGATCTATGACATCCCTGGTTTGTCACGCGGCCCGCAATGGCTCACCCACGGTTGGGAAGCGAACGGAAACCTTTCTTTCCGAACAGGCGAACCCTTCAGTATCCACGCTTCCTCTGATACCAGCGGCACGGGAGAGAACACCGATCGTGGAGTGCAGGTGGGTGCTCCTTTTAGCGGCGTGTCGCACTCTCTCACCAATCATCAGCCGGTGCAATGGATCAATCCGGCCGCCTATGTCGATGCTCCCAATGGAAGTTTTGGCACGGTCGCGAGGAACTCTGTCGTGGGACCTGGATATGGGGATGTGGATGTTTCTCTGTTCAAGAACACCACGATTCACGAATCGATTCGCACGCAGTTCCGGGCGGAGATTTTCAACCTGTTCAATCGCACGAACCTGGCTCCCCCCGCGGGATACATTGGAGGCGGATTCGGCCAGAGCAGTGACACGATCGGGGACTATAGCGGCTCGCCGGGTATTGGACCGGGAGAGCCCTTCAATGTTCAGTTGGCGCTGAAGATTCTGTTTTGAGACATGGCATCGGCTAGCTCAGGAGAAATGATGGATCACAATGTACGTCCGGTCGTTCTGGTGGTTTTGGGTCTTGCCTCGGCGATAGCTCCGGCCGTGGCACAGCAGCCGCATGTCGCTCAATACGAACTCAAATTGAGTGAGCTCAAGTACGACTATGGGATCGCGACCCCCGTGCTGCGCCTGCAGCCGGGCGACGTTCTCGAAACGAATACGGTGGATGCGGATGGCCACGCCCTGGAAGACGCCGGAATCAAACCTCCGGGACCCAATCCGCTGACTGGACCTTTCTACATTGAGGGAGCGGAGCCAGGCGACACGCTCGCGATCCATTTCCTTGCGGTGGAGGTCAACGCCGAGAAGGGTTTCGGCAGTGCGGGACCGGGGTTCGGCGCCATCAACAGCACCACGTATACGCCGATGTTGGGCGGCCCGATCCCCAGGGAGATGTGGACCTACTCGATCGACAAGAAGGCGAATACGGCCCTTTTCAAGGCCAATGATTCGAGCTTCACCGTGCCCATCCCACTCCATCCCTTCCTTGGCTGTGTGGGCGTGGCGCCGGCCAATGGCGAGGTACGCAGTTCCCTTACCCCGGCGGAATACGGGGGCAACATGGACGCTCCCGAAGCGACCGCCGGCAACACCCTATATTTGCCGGTGAACGTGGCGGGCGCTTTGCTCTACCTGGGCGACGGTCACGCCGCCATGGGCGATGGTGAAGTGGACGGCACCGCTGTCGAAATATCCCTGAAAGTGAAATTGCGGGTAGAAGTGATCAAGCATAAGGAGATTGCGTGGCCGCGGTTTGAGAACGCCGACTCGATAATGGCCGTGGGGATTTATCGGCCTTTGGACGACTCCCTGCGGATCGCCTTCACCCAGTTGGTGGAGTGGATGCATAGCGACTATGGCCTGTCCGAAATGGATGCCTATGAGCTGCTCTCCAAGGTCGCGGAGATCCATCTGGATCAGATGGTGGACCCGAATTACACCGTGGTCGCCAAGATCAACAAGAAATACCTGCCGTCGCTCAAATCGACGACCAGGTAGACCAGGGAGCCATCGCAACGATTGCTTGATGCGCTGGCTCGATGCGAGAATTGCCGCACGCCCTGCTTAGGCTGGGGAGGACGGCGATTGACCAACGATGTGCGAATGGACAAATGGCTGTGGGCTGCGAGGTTCTTCAAGACCCGGGCTCTGGCCGCACGAGCGTGTGAACTGGGTAGAATCACCTCAAATAGCCAGCCGGCCAAAAGCGCCCGCCCGGTTCGGGTGGGCGATCTGTTACAAGTGAAGAACGAAGGCGGCGATTTTCAGGTGGAGGTTCTGCTTCTGAGCGACGTGCGTGGTCCCGCGGCCGTGGCACAAACCCTGTATCGGGAAACAGAGGCGAGCCGTGCCTTGCGCCTGCAGTTGGCTGAAGAACGTAAGGCGATGCCTCGCTTCGAACCATTGAGCGCGGGCAAGCCCTCGAAACGAAATCGCCGGGTGCTCAACCGGCTTCGGGGTCGAGCGTAGATGGGGTCTACCGCGCAACCTCACACCCAGTCGCCGACTGCCGCCGTGCTGGGCGAGATCGGGCTGCCTGCTCCTATTGCGGAACTGGCTTCGCGATCGTGGGACGCCATCATCGTGGGCGCTGGCCACAATGGCCTGGCTTGCGCTGCCTACCTGGCTCGGGCCGGGAAGCGCGTCCTGGTACTCGAAAGCCGGGCGCGCGTGGGTGGGGCCTGCACCATCGAAGAACCGTTTCCCGGAGTGCGCATGTCTCCGTGCGCGTACCTTGCGGGACTTTTGCATCCACTGGTGGTCGATGAGCTAGGCCTGGCGGATCGCGGTTTCCATTGGACTCCGGCTTCGAACGGACTTTTTGTGCCTTTTCTCGATGGCACGAGTGTCCAATTGTGGGATGACGACGATGCCTGCGAGGCGGAGATCCGGCGGTTTGCTCCGCGCGATGTAAGGGGCTGGAAGGCGATGAGCGCGGTGATCCGGCGCCTGCGCGATGCGTTGCGGCCTGCAGGCGATGGCGATCTGTGGATTGGCGACGCTCCTTCACCAGAAGAAATCGATGCGCGCCTGGGCAGCGATGAGGAAGCACGCCAGGTACTCTTCCACTGGTCGATGGCGGAGTTTGTGGAGCGGTATCTCGAGGATCCACGACTGCAGTCCGCCTATCTCGGCCAGGGAGTGATCGGCACCAAGGCCAGCCCATTCGATCCGGGCACAGCGTCGATCCGGTACCATCACTCGTCCGGTCGGCTGGGAGGCCTGCCTGGCATGTGGGGCTATGTGAAGGGTGGAATGGGCATGGTCTCGTTCTACTTCTGCGATGCGGCGTGCGAGGCCGGCGCGATGGTGGCTGCCGGAGTGAGCGTGGCGAAGATATTGCCTGGCGAAGGCGTGCTGCTGGAGGGTGGAGAACGCATTTCTGCTCCAGTGGTGGTTTCGAATGCCGACCCGGTAGTCACGTTGCGTCTTCTGGGCAAGGCTGCGAGCTCTGATTTCCGGACGAAGACGGAGGGTTTGGCAATCGAAGGCTGCACCGTCAAGCTGAATGTTCTGTTGCGCGAGTTGCCGGACTTTACATCGCGGCATGGCCAGTTGCAGCCGCACCACTTCGGGCAGATCAATGCTCCCCTGACTCACAAAGAATGGAAAGCCGGCTTCGCCGCGAGCAGCACGGGTGAACTGCCGGAGCACCTTTGGTGTGAGATTTATTTCCAGAGCGTGCATGATGCAAGCGTGGCTCCGGCAGGCCAGCACACCATGAGCGTGTTTGCGCAATACGTACCTCACACCTTTGCTACCGGCTCATGGGATGACCGGCGGGAGCAGGTGCGCAAGCTGGCTTTCGATTCTATTGGCCGTTTCTGCTCCAACTTGCCCGATGCCGTGCTGGAAGCGCAGGTGATGGGCCCTCCCGATATTGAGGAGAAGGTCGGGCTTACCGGCGGCCATATTTTTCAGGGCGAGTGCCTGCCGCAAAACATGTGGAGCCACCGGTTCGCCGCTCGAACGTCGATGCCCGGGTTTTATCTCTGTGGGGCTTGTACTCATCCCGGCGGAAGCGTGATCGGCATGAACGGGCGAAATGCCGCCATGGCCGTGCTGAAAGACATGAGGTAACACGATGGTAGAAGAGAAGCTGAAACGGGAACTTGGTTTTCGCGATGTCATTCTCTTCTATATCGTCAGCGGCCTTAGCCTGCGGTGGATTGCGACCGCGGCGGCTACAGGACAATCAGCGATCACGGTTTGGGCTTTGGCGTTTTGCGGATTCTTTCTACCGCTCGCCGGCTGCGTCCTGGAGCTTTCATCGCGGTATCCCCAGGAGGGTGGCCTCTATATCTGGACTCGCGAGGCCTACGGCGAATTTGCCGGGTTTATCGCGGCGTGGTGTTACTGGATGAGCAATCTTCCCTATTTTGCGGCGGTACTGTATTTCGCCGCCAGCAGCCTGCTCTTTACCACGCCTCGTGCTGCGCGCATCTGGCCGATGCAAACGTCTATTTCCTGCTCTTCACCATCGGTATGCTGACCTTGATCACGGTGCTCAACGTATTCGGCCTGGGCATGGGCAAGTGGCTCAATAATCTTGGCGCGGTGGGCATGGCGGTGCCGGTGGTCATACTTATCCTGCTGGGGCTGGTGTCTTTTTCGCGCTTTGGCTCCGCGACCCATTTCACCTGGGCGGGCTTCATTCCCCATGTTCAAGTGAGAGACCTCATTTTCTGGTCCACGATTTTTTTTGCGTTCACCGGGAGCGAATGCGCTTCGTTCATGGGCGACGAGATCAAGGACGCGCGCCGTGTGGTCCCCGATCCTTGGTGATCGCTGGTGTCATCATCACTGTAGGTTATATCGCTGGAACAATCTCCATGCTGGTTGCACTGCCGTCGAGCAGGATCAGCGGGCTCGGCTGGCTTTATGACGGCGATTGATTTTCTTTGCCGGCGGTTGGGGTTGGCTGCGCTGGTTGTGCCGGTCGCGATCCTGGTGGGGATCAGCAATGTCGGCGCGGCTGCGGCGTATCTTTCATCCACGGCCCGGCTGCCCTTTGTGGTGGGGATCAACCACTACCTGCCTGCGGTTTTTGGGAGAATCCACCCGCGATGGAAAACTCCTTATGTCGCAATCATTTCCTACGGGCTCGCGGGGATCGTGTTTGGCTTGTTGAGCCAGGCCGGCACCAGCGTCAAAGGCGCGTATGATTTCCTGGTCAGCCATGAGTTTGATTGCTTACTTCATTCCATATTTGTTCGTGTTTGCCTCGATGATCCGTTTGCAATCTCGACCTTCGCCAGCTGGGGCGCTTCGGTTGCCGGGAGGCAAACGGGTCGCGATCCCGCTCGCGTGCTTGGGTTTTTTCTCGACCTTCGCCGCTATCATCCTTTCCATGTTTCCCGCGGAGGATGAACGCGAATCCGGCCAGGGCGTTGTTCAAGATCCTGGTCGATGACCCTGGTGCTGCTGGTTTCCGGTGTTGCAGTTTACTGGCGTGGACATCGCTCGATCATCCGGGCTACGGCTCTGAGCGAGGGGATTGCGCTATGAACGAGTCCCTCGCTGATGTGCTGGCGCTTTACGATGAAGAGGCGCCGCTTGAGTACGCTTCCACAATCCCGGCGGCCTGGTATGTTGACGAACGGATCGGGCGCCTGGAGCGCGACCAGGTGTTTGGCAGCAACTGGATCGCGGTGGGACGCGTGGACCAGGTCGCGGACACAGGGCAGTTCTTTACTCTTGACCTGGCCGGCGAGCCGCTGGTCGTTGTTCGTGGGGCCGATCATGAACTGCGTGCGTTCTATAACGTTTGCCGCCATCATGCGGCGGCAGTCATTACGGCGCCATGCGGGGTCGCGCAGCACCTCCGGTGCCCCTATCACGGATGGACCTATGGGTTAGACGGTTCACTCAAGGGCACGCCTGACTTTGGTGGGGTCTGTAATTTCGAACGCAGTGCCAATGGGTTGATACCGGTTCGTGTCGCGAGTTGGGAAGGCTTTATCTTTGTCAATTTGAAGCAGGATGGGCCAGGGCTCGGAAGCTATCTCGGCGAACTCTGGGAGCGGATTCCTGCCGGTGGGCTTCGATTTTATTCCCGCAAGAGTTATACGTTGGAGTGCAACTGGAAGGTGTACGTTGATAATTACCTGGATGGCGGTTACCACGTGCCGCACCTGCACAAAGCGCTCAATAGCGTGCTCGATTATAGCGAGTACACGATTAAGAATGGCCCGAACTATGTGCTGCAATCGAGCCCGATGGTGACGTCACAGGATGCTTCGGTTGCCCAGACGCGTACGGGTCGATCGCGCGGAGTATTACTGGCTTTACCCTAATTTCATGATCAATCTTTATGAAGGTGTCATGGATACAAACCTGGTGCTTCCCCTGGGGCAGGAGAAGTGCCTGGTGGTGTTTGATTTTTTCTTTGGGGATAGTAGCGCGGAGTATAAGGCGGAGAGTGTTGCTGTAAGTGACAGGGTGCAGGATGAGGATGTGGATATTTGCGAGTCAGTCCAGCGCGGGTTGCATTCCCGGGCTTATGGCGCGGGGAGGCTATCCGTGCGCCGAGAGAGGGTGGGGAACATTTGTTTCACCGTTTGCTCGCTCGGGATCTAAAGCGGGTTTAGGTTGCGCGCCTTTGCTGCCACTGAAGCGAACTGCAGATCCCTCGGTTACTCTCGGGATGACAAAAAGGAGAGGGCAACGGTTCTATAGGAAGTGGTTTCTGAACCGGAGTAGTCTTGGGCCCATCCGACGTGATGAAAAACGCCTCGGTCCAGCAACCACTGTTTATAGAACCGTTGCCCTCTCCTTTCTGTCATCCCGAGCGTAGCCGAGGGATCTGCAGTTCTCCTCTACTGGGTAATCGCTGCGTCGGCTATGGCTAGGGATTGATCGAGCTGGTCTAGTGCGAAGTCGATCTCAGACTTCTCGATGATCAGGGGCGGCGCGATTACGAAGTGGCTGATCCAGGCCTGGATGGAGACGCCTCGTTTCATCATGTCGGCGGCTACTCGATCTACGACGGTTGGCTTTCCGTCAACCTTGTCTTGCTTGGTGTTGAAGGGGGTTTTCTTTTCCTGATCTTTCACCATCTCCAGCGCCCAGAAAAGGCCCAGGCCACGCACTTCTCCGATCGAAGGGTGCTTCGGCTTAAGAGCGTTCAGCTTCTCGCTCATGTACTCGCCCATCTCACGCGCGCGGTTCACCAGGTCCAGCCGCTTCATCTCACTAATGGCCGCCACGGCGGGGGCCAGGGTGATGGGGTGTGCTTCGTAAGTGTGACCGTGGGCAAAGAAGTGATCTTCAAAATAATCGGCGATCTTGCCCGTGGTCGCGCAGAGACCGAGGGGGACGTAGGCCGAGGTGATGCCTTTGGCCGTCACCAATATGTCGGGCTTCACTCCCCAGTGATCCAGAGCAAACCATTCGCCGGTTCGGCCCCAACCGGACATCACTTCGTCGGCGATCAATAAGACTCCGTGACGGTCACAAATATCGCGAAGCTTCGGCATGTATTCCGGCGGAGGGCACAAGCACGCCATTTGTGCCGACGACCGGCTCCACGATGACCGCAGCCACATCGCTTTCGTTCGAAATCATGTGCTCCAGGTAGTCCGCGCAGGCGATTCCGCACCCCGGATAGGTGTGCTTGATGGGGCACTTGTAACAATTTACTTCCGGCGCGAACAGAAAGCCCTGTCCCTTGCCCCCCGGTTCCATGGCCCAGCGGCGTGGATCGCCGGTGGCGGCGATGGAAGCCATGGTCGAGCCGTGATAGGACCGGTAACGCGCGATGATCTTGGTCTTACCGGTATACATGCGGGCGATCTTGAAGGCGGCCTCATTCGCTTCCGTGCCAGAGGTAGTGAAGAAGAACTTGTTCAGCCCCTCAGGCAATACATCGAGCAAAAGGCGGCTTAGCTCCACGCGGGTATCGGTCGCGTAAGAGGGCATGATGTAGGCCAGCTTCCGCGCCTGCTCTTCGATCGCCTGAATCACAGCTTGATTCTTGTGACCCAAATTGCAGCACATGAGCTGCGCCGAAAAATCTAGATAGCGTTTGCCGTTGCCGTCGGTGAAATAGCACCCTTCGGCGTCGACTATGTGCAGGGGATTCCAGCTCTTCTGGTAACGCCAGGTGCCGTAGTTCAGCTTCTTGGTCCAGTCGGAAACTTCCTGGGTCGTCATGGTTGTTTCGGTCACGGTCTCGCTCATGATGGTTTCACCCTAGCTTTCTACTCTAGACCTTTACTTTACAGCGGCTAATTCCCCTAGCTCCACCGCAACCGCGCTTAAGCCGCCTTCTATTACCTCGAGGGCCTGGTTAAACTCCTCATCGGTTATGTTCAAGGGCATCAGCACACGGACGATGTTGTCGTAAGTGCCCGCATTCAGTACCAGAACGCCGTGGTGCAGGCAATGCTGCACCAGTTTCTTTACGGCTTTCGCGCAGGGCGCCCCGGAGGAATCGACAAACTCGATTGCCTGCATGGCGCCTACTCCGCGAACGTCAGCGATGAAGGCATGCTGCCGCTGCCAGGCGGTCGCTGCTTGCTGGAACTGTTCCCCCAGGGAGCGGGCGCGAGCCAGCAACTTTCCATCGGCAAATTCTTCCAGAACGGCTAACGCTGCTGCGCAGCTTGCGGGATTGCCACCGAAGGTTCCGCCCAGGCCGCCGGGGCCGGGCGCATCCATGATCTCCGCGCGGCCGGTGATCGCGCCCAAGGGTAGTCCGCCGCCAAGAGACTTCGCGGTGAGAATGAGATCGGGCTCGATGCCGAAGTGTTTGCTGGCGAAAAGCTCGCCGGTGCGGCCGAAGCCTGTCTGCACTTCGTCGGCAACGAAGACGATACCGCGTTCGCGGCAGATCTCGACCAACGCCGGCAAGAAGCCCGCGGGTGGAACCACAAAGCCGCCTTCTCCGAGCACCGGCTCAATCACGATCGCCGCAACGGATTCGGCCGCTACCACGCGGCGAAAAGTCTGGTCGAGCAGCTCGTTGACCTGACCTTTCGTCATCGGCCCGCGGTGGGAAAGGCGGGCACTGGCGGGCACGCCGTAGGGGATGCGATAGACATCGGGTAAAAAGGGGCCGAAACCTTCCTTGTAAGGATGAGTCTTACTGGTGAGCGACAGCCCAGCCATCGTGCGGCCGTGAAATCCATCTTCTACGCAGAGAACCGCCGATCGCCCGGTGAACGCTCGCGCGATTTTCACCGCATTCTCCACCGCTTCCGCTCCGCTGTTTACGAAGAACGTCTTCTTGGCAAAGCTCCCCGGAGTGAGCTGGTTGAGCTTCTCCGCCAGGGCGACATAGCTCTCGTAGCCGGTTACCTGGAAGCAGAGATGGAGGAAGGCATCCAGTTGGGTACGCAGCGCGCTGAGCACGCGCGGATTGCGATGGCCAACGTTAGCGCAGCCGATGCCGCCGCCCAGATCGATGAAGCGGTTGCCATCTACGTCTTCGAGGATGGCGCCCTCGGCATGGCGCACAAACAACGGCGTTGAGGCATAGACACCGCGAGGAAGAGCCTGCAACCGGCGGGCCATCAGGGCACGCGAATTGGGCCCGGGAATCTCAGTCTTCAGTCGAATGTTGGACATGGTGTCAGTACCATCCAATCGGCGATTCGTTCAGATTGATGTGCACCTGCTTGGTTTCGAGATATTCGTCGATCCCATGGAGCCCCAGTTCCCTGCCGAAGCCCGATTGCTTGAAGCCGCCCCAGGGCGCTTCCACATAAGTGGGCTGCATGTGATTCACCCAGATGACTCCGGCGCGGATGGCTTTCACCATGCGCAGTGCGCGATAGATGTCACGCGTCCAGACAGCAGCGGCTAGTCCGAAAGATGTGTCGTTGGCAATTTTGAGCGCATCCCGTTCGTCATCGAACGGGATCACGGCAGCCACCGGGCCGAAGATCTCTTCTCGGGCAATCCTCGAGGAGTTAGGCACGTCGTAGAAGATGGTTGGCTCTACGTAGTAACCACGGCTGATGGAAGCAGGCCGCCCTCCACCGAGGGCCAGCTTAGCTTCGGACTTGCCCAGTTGCTGATAGGCGAAAACACGGTCGTACTGTTCGCGGCTTACCAGGGGGCCCATCTTGGTGGAGCGGTCGAGCGGTGGTCCGAGCTTGATGGTGCGCGCTTTCTCGGTCATGGCTTCGAGAAATTTGGGATAGATCGACCGCTGCACCAACACCCGGCTGCCTGCGGAGCAGACCTCGCCCTGGTTGATGAAAATGCCGAAGAGCGCGCCATCGATGGCGGCTTCGAAATCGGCATCGGCAAAAAAGATATTGGGCGACTTCCCTCCGAGTTCGAGGGTCACACGCTTGAGCGTGTCGGCGGCGGACTTCATAATCAGCTTGCCCACTGCGGCTGACCCGGTGAAGGCCACCTTGTCCACATCGGGATGGGCGACGATCGCGGCTCCGGCAGTTTCACCAAGCCCGGTCACCACGTTGACGACGCCGGCAGGGACTCCACACTCCGCCAGCCAGCCGGCCAGCTTCAGCATGGTTAACGGCGTTTGTTCTGCCGGCTTCAATACGCAGGTGCAGCCTGCGGCTAGAGCTGGCGCGAGCTTCCAGGCGGCCATGCCGATGGGGTAGTTCCAGGGGATGATCTGCCCCGCGACACCGACTGGCTCTTTCAGCGAGAGACTCAGAGCATTGTCGGGAACAGGATTGACCAAGCCGGAGACTTTGGTAGCCAGACCGCCGTAGTACTCAAAGCAGGTGGCGGCGTCGGCAATGTCGTATTCGGATTCGACAATCGGCTTACCGCAGTTGCGCGACTCGAGTTCGGCGAGCCGTGGGGCTTCTTCGCGAAGCTTGGCCGCGATGCGGAAGAGGATGCGGCCTCGATCCTGGGCGGTGGTTTGGGGCCAGCCACCTTCATCGAAGGCGTGGCGGGCTGCGGCTACGGCAGCGTTTATGTCCGCTGCCGCAGCATCAGGAATTTCGGCGATGACCTCTTCGGTCGAAGGGTCGTACACGGGAATGCGCTTGCCGGAAGAGCCTTCCGTCCATTCCCCGTTGATAAACATCGGTTCACAACTGGTCTGCGAGACAGCCATGGTTGCTCCTTTCGAGAGCCAGGCCCGGGGAAGTATTTTGCTGGGTGCGCCCGATGCGCACCCAGCGCTACGCGAGCGTCTCCTGTAGCGTTTTGGTTTCCTGCTGAGCTTGGGCCAGGGCCGGCGCCACTTCTTCAAAAGCGGAGAGGTGCTTGTCGATATCCGCCATGGAGTGAGCAACGGAGATGGTCCACTGCTCGTCCCACCAATAGGGCTGGGCCATCACGCCACGATTCAACATGCCGAACCAATAGAGCTTCCACAGATTCGTATCGACCGCGTGCCATTCGCGATAGTTATGAATTTTGTGGCGATAGAGCAGCATGGCGCCGTTTGCTCCAGCACTTTCTACGTAAGCTTCCAGGCCGGTCTTTTGCACGATTTGCTTGTAGCCCGAGACCAGGGCTTCGCTCACTTTGCCGATGTGGGCATAGCCCGCGGGAGTGAGGACTTCCCGCAAGGTGGCAAGACCAGCGGCCATGACCAGCGGGTTAGTGGCGTAGGTTCCGGCGTGGAAGACCTTGTGTTCCGCAATCACGTCGAGCACTTTCTTGCTGGCTGCGAACGCTGCCAAGGGGAAACCGCCGCCAATGGATTTGGCCAGGGTCACGATGTCGGCCTTGATGTTGAAGTATTCGCAGGCTCCGCCACGGCCGAGCTTGGCGCCGGTCTTCACCTCGTCGAAAATGAGCAGCGCGCCTTCTCGGGTGCAGATCTCGCGCAGGCCTTCGAGGTATCCGGGCTCCGGCATGCAGATGCCGATGTTCATCATGATGGGTTCCAGGATGATGGCGGCGATCTGGCCTGGATTTTCCTTGAAGAGGCCGTTGACGGCCTTAAGGTCGTTGAATTGGGCGACCAGCGTGTTCTTGACGGTATCTTTGGGTACTCCGCCGGAAGCCGGCACTTGATTAGGCCGGTCGGGGTCGCCGACGAGGTCGAGACTGGGCTTCATGCTGACCAGCACGGAGTCGTGCACGCCGTGATAGCCGCCTTCCATCTTGATGATTTTGTCGCGGCCAGTGAAGCCACGGGCTATGCGGATGGCATGCATGGTCACTTCGGTTCCGCTGCTGCCAAAGCGCACCTGCTCCACCGGAAAGCGCTGGCAAATTTCGTCGGCCAGGTCGTACTCAAGGGTGTGGGGCATGCCATACATAGTGCCGGTGACCAGCCGCTCCTGCACGGCTGCAACCACGGCCGGGTGGCAGTGGCCGGCCATGAGGGCTCCAAAACAAAGGTTGAAGTCGATGTATTCGTTGCCGTCGAGATCGTGGATGTGGGTTCCCTGGGCATCCTTTACAAACAAAGGCCAGGGCTCGTAACTGCGGAAGTTGCTGGCAACGCCAAGCGGCATGCGGGGTTGGGCGCGCTTGAGGGCGGCTTTCGAGCCAGGGGTACGTGCTTCAAATGAGGCGAGTTCCTTCTCCAGAAGGGGGTGCATGAGGATTCATCCTTTGCCCGAAAGGGCTGTCTGTGATGTGGAGACCAGTGCAGCGAGAGGATTTGCTCTAGCGTGCGAAGAGATTGGCGTCGGGCCGCCGGCACAGCCGGGCTTCGCCGCGGGCATAGCGGAGAAACCACCGCATCCGGCAAAAAGTGCCGGAGACGCGGGGTGTTGCGATCTCAGAGAGAGAAGACATTCGCTTGGGAATCCCTGTTTTGCATTATATGACCTCGGACTCTCTCAGGAAAGACGTTGCGACGTTTAAACCCTTGTAGTAAGTTCTGGAAATTAGCCAGTCTGCACCTGCACCTCGTCCAGCTTACGATTTGTCATCCTTTCGGCCAATACATTGGAGCCATCCTTGTTAAGCGTGAGCGCGAAGACATTTAGGGCCGTTTTGCTGTGCAGCGTGGCTGCGCTTGCTGTCCTTTCCGGCTGCAAGAAGTCTCCGCCGACGCTCAGCCTTTTGGTTTGGGAAGGTTATGCCGATCCTTCTTTCATCCAGGGCTTTGAAGCCAAATGCCAGTGCAAAGTGACCGCGGCTTACATGGGATCCAGCGATGAGCTGGTGGCCAAGTTGCGCGGGGGTGCTTCCTCTAACTACGACGTAATCTCGCCCTCGAGCGACGTGGCGACCTCTCTCAGCCGCTCCGGACTGGTGGCTCCACTCGATCTGAGCAAGATCCCGAATTACGCTCAGCTCTCGCCAAACCTCACGTCTCGGACGCTGGTTAAGGAGGGCGGCAAGGTTTATGGTGTGCCGCTCACCTGGGGGCCGAATCCCCTGCTCTACGACACCCGGGCTTTTGCCAAAGCCCCCACCACTTGGGCTGAACTTTGGGATCCGAAATTTGCCAACCAGTTGTCGTTTTGGGACGACCTCTCCACTATGTACATGGCGGCAGAAGTGCTCGGCTTTGGTAAGACCGATCCTACTGCGGTATACAACCTCAGCGATACGCAACTGGAGCAAGTGAAGCAGAAGCTGGTCGCGTTGAAACCGAATATCCGTAAGCTATGGACCACCGGCGGTGAGCTAACCAACCTATTTCAGAACCACGAGGTTATTGCAGGCATGGGCTGGCCGCTGGTGACGAACCAGTTGCACAAGAGTGGGATACCTATTCAGGAAGAGATTCCGGCCGAAGGGACTACGGGATGGATTGACCACCTGATGATTACCACTGCCAGCGAAAACAAGGAACTTGCCTATCAGTTACTGAATTACCTGGTCTCAGCGCAGGCGCAGAAACAGCTCAGCGACGTGACGGGCTATATTCCGGCCAACCCACAGGCCGCCGCGTTGATGACGCCAGACCAGCGCCACAGCCTGCACCTGGATGATATCGATGCTTACCAGCGCCAGATTGTCTTCTGGCAGGATGTGCCGCGACGCGCGAGATACACCGAGATATGGAATGAAGTAAAGGCCAGCCAATGAAGGGCTGGGTATGAGCGCGTTTCTACGGCTTGAGGACGTGGGCAAACGCTTCGGCGAGCACATGGTGCTTGCATCCGTTTCGCTGGAGGTCGAGCAGGGAGAGTTTCTCACCCTGCTGGGCGAGAGCGGATCGGGCAAAACTACGCTTCTGCGTATTCTTGCTGGGTTTGAGGAGGCTACAAGCGGCCGCGTCTTCCTCGACGATGCGCGACTGGATGTGGTGGCTCCCAATCGCCGCCCGATTCATACCGTATTCCAGAACTACGCGCTCTTTCCCCACATGAGCGTTTTCGAGAATGTGGCCTACGGATTGCGGGTGCGCGGGTGCGCTCGCGAGGAAATGACGGCGCGGGTAGACGAGGCGCTCAGAAAAGTCCATATGGGTCAATTTGCCAAACACTTTCCCAGGCAAATCAGCGGGGGGCAAAAGCAACGGGTAGCGCTGGCTCGCGCGCTGGTCAACCAGCCACGACTGTTGTTACTGGACGAGCCGCTTTCCGCCCTGGACGCTAATCTCCGCCTCGAAATGCAGCGTGAACTGAAGGTGCTGCAGCGTGAGGTTGGCATTACTTTTATTTTTGTTACACATGACCAGAGCGAAGCGTTGGCGATCTCGGATCGGGTAGTGTTGCTTCGTCACGGCAAGGTCGAACAGTGTGGAACTCCACGTGCGATCTACTCCACGCCGCAGACGGCGTACGCGGCTTCGTTTTTGGGCAAGAGCAATCTCATATCCGGAACGGTTCGAGACGGCGTGGCCGATTGTGCCGATTTTTCCGTACCAGTCACGGTGGCGGACGGCGATGTTACTTTTTCACTGCGTCCGGAGTGTATCGCTCCTGTAACAGAGAAGGCGCAGCCGGATGAGCGGTTGATTCCTTTTATCGCAGAGGTAGTTGCAGAGCAGTTTCATGGGGCTGATTCGCTGCTTACGCTGCGCTGCGCGTCTGGGACAGAGCTATCGGCGCGCGTTGCCGGGCCTCGCGGTGACGGCGGCTGGTTCGCCTTCCGGGCACAAGACCTGGTTCCACTGGAGCAGGCATAAGATGGCGCGGTCTCGGCTGTCAGCCTGGCTGGTAACACTGCCGCCCTTTGCGTGGATTGCCCTGTTCCTGTTCACGCCTTATTGTCTTCTCTTTTGTTACAGCTTCTGGAGCCTGAACGCCGGGCAGCAGGTGATCCACCATCCAACCCTCGCAAATTACCTTCATCTGCTGCACACTCCGCTTTACCTCACCGTGATTCTCCGTTCTATGCGGATTGCGTTTTCAGTAGTGCTACTTTCTTTGTTGATCGGCTATCCCCTGGCGTGTTTTCTGGTCTTTCAGGCCGGCAAGTACCGGCAAATACTTTACCAGGCAGTGATTATTCCGCTGTGGATCAGCTACCTGGTCCGCGCCTACGCCTGGAAGGTGATCTTCGGCAATGAGGGTGTGATGAATACGCTCCTGCTGTGGTGCCACGCGACCCGGCACCCGCTTGGTTTTCTTCTTTACAGTCCCTTTGCCGTGATCATCACGCTGACCCACATCTACGTTCCGTTTGTGGTGCTGCCGGTGGTCGCGTCGCTCGAAAAGATTCCGCGCGAACTGCTTGAATCTTCGACTGACCTGGGAGCAACGGCGTGGCAGACCTTCGCCCGGGTGATTCTTCCCCTGTCGCTGCCCGGTGTTCTCTCGGGAGCTACGTTTGCATTTTTGCTTAGCTTCGGTGATTTCCTGGCGCCTCTGTTGTTAGGTGGGCCGAGCAGTGTAATGATCGCCAACATCGTAGCCAATCTGTTCGGCGCGGATTACAACTGGCCGCTAGGGGCGGCGGTTGCTGTTCTTATCCTGGTGATGGTGCTGGTTATTCTCATGGTTACGCAGCGGCTGGAGCGGCGGTGGAGGGCGGCATGAAGACCGGGAATCGTACCCTTCCCGCGGCGTCGATTGCATACGCCGCGGCAGCATACGCCTTCCTTTATTTGCCGATCGTCGTGCTGGTGGTTTATTCGTTCAACCGCGATGGAGTGGGCGGGTTTCCCCCGCAGCATTGGACGCTCGATTGGTATCGCACGCTGTTCAACGACAGCGCAATGTGGAATTCGGTCGGCAACAGCGCCATCGTCGCCCTCTCGACTGTTGTGTTATCCATGTTGATCGGCTTTCCCGCGGCCTACGCTCTCGATCGTTTTTCGTTCCCAGGCAAGGCAGCCTTTCAGCGGCTGGTCCTGTTGCCGTTGATCGTTCCTGGCGTGATCACGGGTATCTCGCTTCTCTTAGTGACGGTGAGCAGTGGATTCCGTCTAAGCCTGGTGACGGTGATTCTTGGTCATTCCACGGCTCTGACGGCAGTTGCCACGACGGAGATCTTTGCCGGATTGGCGAAGCTCGATCGCTCGCTGGAGGAGGCATCCGCCGATCTCGGCGCCACGAAGGTACAAACGCTGGTGCGCATTGTTCTCCCCGGTTTGCGGACCTCGCTGCTGGGCACCGCGCTCCTCATTTTTACCCTTTCCATGGATGAAATCGCTGTTACTTTTTTCCTGATTGGCAGGGAGAACACGCTACCGCTGGAGATCTGGTCACGCCTGCGACGCGGCGCGACCCCGGAGATGAATGCCATTGCCACGCTGATCTTTTTGTTCTCGGTGGTCACCATTTTCCTGTCGCAGTGGTTGATGAGCCGAGAAAGCACGGAGACGATCAATCGATGAGTTGGACCGACAAAGAGCTGGGTATGGATCGCCGGATTACTCGCCGCGATTTTATGAATGGTGCGGCCATGGCCGTCGCCGCGGCTGCCACCCCACTTTCGTTTGCTCAAGGAACAACGGAGGCACAAGATCGTCCTGGCTATGACCCGCCGGCAGCGCATGGATTGCGGGGCAGTCATGTGGGGGCGTTTGAAGTCGCTCACCGGCTGCGTGACGGCACGTTCTGGAACACGGTAGGGCAGCCTGAAAGCTCGGGCGAAACCTATGACCTGATTGTCGTGGGCGGGGGCATCAGCGGTCTCTCTTCCGCGCGCTTCTTTCATCAGGCTGCCGGCAAGACAGCGCGAGTGCTCATTCTGGAAAACCATGACGATTTCGGCGGGCATGCGAAGCGCAATGAGTTCCACCTAGATAAGAGCTTCATGCTGGGCTTCGGAGGCACGTTCTCGATCGAGAGCCCGGCTCCGTATAGTCCTGTAGCCAAGAGTGTGATCCAGGATCTGGGGATCGATGTTTCCTCCTACACGACGCATCTGGACACAAAGCCATACAACACCCTTGGGCTGAAGAAGAAGTACTTTTTTGACAAGGAAACATTTGGCGCCGATCGTCTTGTGGTCCATCCTTCAGGCGGGGCAGACGAGAAGTTCTGGCGCGAATTCGCGGCGCAGGCTCCGCTCTCAGACAAAGCCAAAGCAGATCTGAAGCGCCTTTATTCTCTTGACGAGGATCTGATGCCGGGCCTCGATTCGGAGCAGAAAAAGGGGAAACTGGCGCGCATGAGCTATGCCGATTACTTGAGGAACCTTGTCAAGGTGGACCCTCAGGTCGTGACCCTGCTGGACCCGGAACCGAAATCGCTTTACGGCGTCGGCATTGACGCCATCTCCGCGCAGGATGCGTGGGGGTTGAATATGCCCGGATTCGACGGACTCAAACTCAAGCCTGGCGCGGGCCCGGGGATGGGCCGCGACGCCATCCCTAACGAGGACGCAGAAAAATATTTCTTTCATTTCCCTGATGGAAACGCGTCCATTGCGCGCCTCATCGTGCGTTCACTGATTCCCGAAGCTATACCTGGCAAGTCAGCCGACGACGTTGTCACGTCTCAAGTGCGGTACGGACAGCTCGATCAGCCGGCAAATCCGACACGCATTCGCTTGAACAGCACGGTCGTGCGCGTACGACATGAGGGAGACCCATCCACCGCGAAGGGGGTGGAGGTGACTTATGTGCAGGATGGCCGGTTATACACGGTGAAGGCGCCGCATTGCATCCTGGCTTGCTGGCACCAGGTCATTCCTTTACTCACAAGCGAGTTGCCGGCAACGCAAGTGGAGTGTTTGCGATCAGCTGAAAAGGTGCCGCTCGTTTACACTAACGTGGCGTTAAACAATTGGGAGAGCTTTGTCCGTTTACAGACGCGAAGCGTCAGCGCGCCTGGATCTTATTTCACTGATTTTAGCCTGGACCGCCGCGTCAGCATCGGCGACTACCATTGCACCAAGCGACCGGATGAGCCGATTGTGCTCACCATGGAACGCTATCCGTGTTCGCCGGGAAAGCCGGCGCGGCAACAGCATGTTGCCGGACGGTACGACCTCTATGGCACCTCATTCGAAACCTTTGAAAGAAAGATCAGAGAGTTGCTGGCCCGGAGTTTAGGAGAAGGTGGATTTGATCCGGCGCGGGATATTGCGGCGATTACGGTCAATCGCTGGCCTCATGGGTACGCTTATCAGTACAACTCATTGTGGGATCCATTCTGGTTGAATGGCGGGCCGCTGCCGTGCGTCGAGGCGCGAAAGCCTTTTGGGCGAATTGCGATTGCCAATGCGGATGCTGATGCTTATGCGTACACTGACTGTGCCATTAACCAGGCCTATCGGGCGGTGAACGACTTGAAGATTACGGCAAGGTGAGGGGTACTGCTGATCTCTTCGTTTTCCTAGGTAACCACTGCCGGGTGACCGGGCCACGCTTTGCCCCGCGTTGCCAGACCTGCTAACAGCAAATAGAGTAAGAGCCCGATTGGCCCAAAGAGGAAGGTCAGCAGCAGGCACGGAAGCACGAGCATAAATGGTACGTGGTTGCGCCTTGCGTCGCGCACTTGCCAACTGCCGATGAAGAGATCGAAGGCCAGGTAGTGAACCCACCCAGCGAGGACCAGCCAGTGGTCGGTGAAAAGCAGCATGACTGCGCTGAGAGAATTGAACCCACCCTTGTGGCCACTCCAGTGGGTGAAAATGAGGACCAGGTAGAAGCCGGATAGCAGAGCAGGCACCAGCAGACCGGTTATCAGCGAAGAGACGATACGCGATGCACGGGCCGACCAGCCCGTAAGCACTAACAGAAGCCACCCAGCTAACGCCACGCTGTTGCAAAGTCGAAAGAGCGCATCCGCGGTCATGAAATGCCTTCCCTGGTGTCCAGAATATGAGCAACTTGCTTGCTGGTGATCGCGGCGACGGCAATCGCTGTTGCCACCAACCACGCCGCAAGGCTTCCTAAGGTTAATCCATCAGGCTGGGCAATCGACTGCCCGCGGAAGGCTTGCCAGAGAACGAGCCCGAAGAGCGCGAGGTAGCTGGTCGCTGCGGCAAAGATCAGGTTACGTTGAGCTCGCTCGTTTGGCGGTACTCTGCGACGGGCCAGCCACCAAGCCAGAAGCGGCAATACCTGCAAACCGTGCATACCCAGAAAGTGAGCAATGCGCAGATCGCCGTGATCGGCGCTCCAACCGGTGACGGGTAGCCCACGACCGCCATCCGGAGCACCCACGGTGTGGGCACCCGCAATGGAAAGTCGACCGGTAGCATGCGCGTCCGCCAACTGCTGCGAGTTCGGCACGGCCATGAGACCTCCTGAGCCGGTGCCGATCAACGCCAGTACCATGCCCAGTCTCAGTGACCAGCCCCAGGCAGCACGAGTAAAGCGTTGGCGGAAAAGAACCACCGCGAGCAGCAACATGGCCAGCCAGATGCAGGCGATGCTGATCCCCATGACGGCGAAGACCGCGGCATCAAAATGCGAGCCGACGTTGAAATGGCTGCTCGTACCCCGCGCAGCCTGCATGTCAATCAGCGCGATCTCAATGAAAAGGCCAATCGCCAGCACAAAATCGATTCCGCGCCTGATATGCGGCCAGATGTTGGTCACGGCAAGGCAGAAAGCAAAGCTCCAGGCAGCGATCATGGTGGACAGCGCGAACTTTGCCGGCTTAAGCCAGGCGTGCGCCCCGGTAATCATGCGACGGTCGACTAATAAACCTGCCAGGCAAAAGACGAGGTCGGCTGCCATGATGAATCCCACGAGGGTCAACGCGGGCGAGGCAGAATACCCTGCGGCTGCCAATCTTCTCCAGAACGATGGATGGGTTCGCATGTAAAAGAGATTAACATAAATGTTAATTGTATTCACATCCGTGTAGACTTAATTTCAGCGTGCCCAGGAAACGTCCCTATCATCACGGAGATCTTCGCTCAGCCCTGATACGGGCGGCGCTTTTGCTGATCGAGGAAAACGGCGTGAAGGGTCTTGCCTTGAGCGACGCCGCACGTCAGGCCGGCGTAAGCGTAGCGGCGCCCTACCGCCATTTCAAAGACAAGGAAGCCTTGCTGGCAGAGATTGCCGCGGAAGGCTTTGGCCTATTTCGCGATGCCCTGGCGCGGGCTACGCAAAGCTACCTGAAAGATAAGGTCAAGCGGCTTGTGGAAATGGGTGTGGCCTACGTCGATTTCGCACTGGTACACCGCCCTCACTTCAAAGTGATGTGGGAAGGCGGAGTTTCCAAGGAGAAATATCCTGAGGTTGCCAGGACGGCGTATGAAGCCTATTTGTTGCTGGAAGGGGCGGCACGGGACCTGCTGCCTGCTGCGCCTCCCGCGCGCCAACAGGCGCTCGTCGCGAGTGCGTGGAGCCTGGTTCACGGTTTCGCCACACTGACACTGGAGCGCGAACTCGAAGTAGTAGCGGCTGACCAGGAGGCGAAGAAACTGTTGCGGCAGTCGCTTCACCTGTTGCTGGACCAGTTCGGTCGCTAGCTAGGGCATGTAGAAAACTTCGTGCAGCATGGGAAAGCGCTCCCCAGGACGCAGCGAGTCCAAAGCAGGGTCCGGCGGAGCGAAATAGGGCGCCATTGCCTGCTGCCAGCGAGTGTTGATCGGATCGGCTTCGATCGCCGCCCAGGTCTGCTCAAAGTTCTCGACGTGCATGGTGAGGAAAAGAACCTGATCGCGCCTGAAGATGGAGTATTCGGAGACGCCGGCGCGCTTTAGGAGCGCCAGCATCTCCGGCCAAACTTGTTGATGGGCCTGCTCATAAGCCTCTTCCGTGCCGGGACGTAACCGCAGAAGGAACGCGACTCTTTGCATAGTTACTGGCGATGGGTTACTCGGGCTGACGAACCAGGCGAAGATAAGGCTTGGGCGATTTCCAGCCGTCCGCATACTTCTGCCTGGCTTCATCGTCGGAGACAGAAGGCAGAATGATGACGTCATCCCCTTGCTTCCAATCGGCGGGGGTGGCCACCTTGTGTTTGGCGGTTAGTTGCATGGAATCGATGACCCGCAGCAATTCCGGAAAATTGCGGCCGGTGGTCATCGGGTAACTCAAGTGCAGCTTGATCTTCTTGTCGGGGCCAACGATGAAGACGGTACGGACAGTCGCGTTGGTCGCAGCCGTGCGACCGTCGGAAGTGTCGCCCGCATCGGCGGGCAACATGTCATACAGCTTGGCCACCTTGAGCTCAGTATCGCCAATCATCGGGTATTCGACCTTGTAACCGCCGGTCTCTTCAATATCGATGGCCCATTTTCCGTGACTGCTCACCGGATCCACGCTCAGGCCGATGACCTTGACGTTGCGCTTCTTGAATTCGTCATGCAAGGCGGCCACACTGCCCAACTCGGTGGTGCAGACCGGAGTGAAGTCTTTGGGGTGGGAAAAGAGAATGGCCCAACCATCGCCAATCCACTCATGAAAGTGGATGGTGCCCTGGGTCGTTTCGGCGGTAAAGTCCGGCGCCGTGTCGTTAATCCTGAGGGACATGCTTGCGTTTCCTACTTTCGCTTACGGTTGAATATTTCGCCGCAAAGGCGATGCCAACCGATTTTTGATCAGTACTTAGTTTAACAGGCAGAATTGGCTACTCCGGGATCATACAGGGTAAGATACCTTCGGTTTTCGCCAGCGAATGATTTACTCTCCGGATCGCTGTGATTTATGCTGGTACAGCTTTGAAGACGCGCCGGAGCGGAAAGACTCAGCTTGGCTGGTTTGTTCAGAATCCATAACGCATTGGCTGATGATCCGGGGCTCGAGATACGAAGAGCCGCCCCGTCGCTCGCAGGGTGCGAAAGAACCACCGAAATCCTGATCGGTGAACGGAAGCTTCGGGCATTGATCCCGTCGATTCGTGAACTCCGCGTGCGCTGTGGCCAGCAAGACGACTACAGCACGGATCTTGAATATTTCATAGCGGCTAACAAGCAAAAAAATCGAAGAGTTGCCGCGGTCCTGATTCGCCGCAATCATGCCCTCGAAGCCTGCGTCCTGTTCATCGAACACTGCCGTTACGGCATTGGTCTTGGCTTATGGCGCGGAGGGGACACCGTGGGCGATGGCCTGGTAGCCGGTCAGGAAGAATTCCGGGCGCTATATGTGTATCTGGCGACGAAGGCCGTACTGAAGCTATGGCGTGTATACGGCGTGAGCTTCGCGATCAGGACTTCATTGGAACATTGTGTTGAGGTGATGGGGCCCAGGAGTAAGTACCGTATGTTCTCCGGTGGTCACGTACAACGCAAGCTTCCACTGGAAAGAACTTATCAGGCGATGTTAGCCGGCATGGGCCCGCGCACGCGAAGAAGCCTGGCCGGCAAACGCAAGCAACTGGAGGCCCAGGCGCATGTGGTCTTTGCGCCTTCGCTCGATCCTACTCAGGCTCTCGAGGCCATGTTGAGCCTGCAGCCGCGGTCGATGCCGTATCGGATGGATGGGTTTTATCATGCCCGCTACAACCTGCTCAATGAGATTCCCGGTTTCTTTTGCATGGGGCTGCGCCTACCCGACGGCACTTGGCTGAGCATTTTGAGTGGATGGCGCCAGAAGCGAGTTACCTACCTCGATTTGCAGATGAACGACCTGCATTTCAAGAAGGAATCTCTTTCCGCTGTGATGCGAGCCTTCATGCTGGAACATGAAATCACGAATGAGCAAGAACTCATCCACTTCGTGGGAGGAACCTCGTTGCTGTTGAGGAGGTATTGCCAACCGATCGAGCCTTGCACTGATGGCTTTTTTTGGCGTCCTTGCCTGCGTGCCATGCTCTTTCACCTGGTCGTTCCGTGGTTAAAACCGGAAAGTCTCTACGAACAGGTCAAGGTAGAAACGGACGCCGAAAGCTCAGTTCCCTCTTAGCTGCACGAGATCAAACATTTACTCATGCGTGCTCAACGCAGCGGATGACGAACCACGGGGCTGATCGTCCACACTTGATTGGGCGGCCAGGACCGGGATACGAATACTCTGACCAGACTCAATGTGGTCAGGATTGTTCAACGAAGGATTCAGATCATGGATCTGTTGCAAAAGTTGCGACGTGCAAGCGCCGTATTTCTGGATACAGATCCCGAGCAGAGTTTGGCCTGCCGCTACGCGAACAGTACCTACATCCACCGGCAGCGGAGTATGAGCTGCAACCAGTGAAGGCGGCGGAGCCGCGATTCTGGCCGGGCGATCCGCGGGTGCTTCCGCGGCGGCAGCCGATGGTAGGGTGGAGGGGACAGCCACGGGCGTAGGCGCATCGTGCAGCGGGGGCGGCGGCGGGACAGAGACTACCGGCCCCTGAACAACCGGCTCTGGTTTGGCGGTGACCGTGAGTGGTGGTTGCGGTTCAGCGAGGCCGCTGCGCCATCGCTGGCTTTCGACAACTCCCAAGCCGACGGCAAGCAGGACCGCGGCAGCGATTGCGATCTTGGGGAACCACATCCCGGAGGAACGGTCATCAGCGGGAATAAATTCGAGAACCTCTTCCGTTTTCTTCTCTTCCGGCTTTGCTGTAACGGGGCCTCTCTTGCGCCGCGGCCCTATATCAAGGTCGCCGATCACCTGGCGAATCACATCGCGGTCGATCGGTTTCTGCTGCAGAGCCGCGCCCAGCGATAATGCGTTGAAACAGAGATTGTTGATATTACGGGGTAGGCCTTCGCTGCATAGGGCGATCAGTGCCAGAGCATCCTTCGTGAACAGCGGCATATCGGAGTTGTATCCGGCGACGCGAAGTCTGTGCAGGATGTAGAGAGTTGTCTCTTCCGGTGTGAAGGGTTGGAGACGTGCGAAGATGGAAATCCGCTGGCGCAGCTGTATTAGTTCCGGCGAACCTATGTTGTCGGCAAGTTGCGGCTGCCCAGCAAGAATAATCTGGATCAGCTTGTCCCGCGCCGTTTCGAAGTTTGAGAGCATGCGCACCAGTTCGAGCACGGAATCGTCGAGATTCTGCGCCTCATCGATGACCAACACCACGCGTTTTCCCAGACGGTATTGTTCGGTGAGCAGATCCCGTAACTTGATTTGCATCTCAACCAGGTTTCCCTGTAGATCACGCACGCCGAGGCCCGAGAGCAAAGATCGCAAAAGGTCCGTCGGAGTGGAGATGGTCTGAAACAGAAATACAATGCGAGCTTTGTCGCGAAGAATGTGCAACATTTCAAAGATCAGCGTCGTCTTCCCTGATCCTGGGGTTGCAATTAAAGCGACAAATCCGCACCCGGCCTCGATGCCGTACACGAGAGAGTTCAGTGCTTCCTTATGGGTGGGGGTAAGAAACAAGTAGCGGGGATCGGGAGTAACTCCAAATGGCTGTTCTTCGAGTCTGTAATAGTCCGATACCATCATTGGCGGAGAATCCTTTGGACCAGCAACCGGAAGCTGAAGCAGGGGGAACTGGGGCACTTTTGCATCTCTCTGCCAAGCGCTTTTGCCAACATCAGCAAAAGGCTCAGCCTCAAAATCGGAAAGTTGATTTCTCGTCGGAACGTGGCGTGCTGAATTGGGCCCAGGGCGCAGTCGGATCTTGCACGATGCAACCTTCTTAGGAAACAGCCGTCCTGCTATCGGCGTGATCTATGGGCACGAATCCGATAGCGGGGAGAGACGGCGACTACCGAGATTACCCGGGATCGCAGCTGCAACAATTGCTTGCCGCAACCAAACTGAGGCTAGGATAACACGGGGTCGTCTGTGGGGATTTGTTGAAAAGTAGGTGTTTACGGCATCAACCGAGCCGTAGATGAAATCCGTTTTATTACTTCTGTGCCGATCTGGCGCAAAAGTTCCATTCCTTCGCAGTGATTGACCGTCTATAAACAATACAGAGCCAACAACAATCAGCGGCAACCGTTATTGGATGCAGCGCTGTGTCCAGTGTGTCACCCGTGTCACGCCCCGGGTACCCGTACGTAAATCCTGGATAAAGAATGTACCGCTAGCCATTCCCGAGACTCGGCCCAAGCAGAGATACACCGAGGTTTCATGCCCCAGATCCCGACCGCGCCCCCGACGGCCTCGTGTTCACCTCGTGGTGTGACGGATTTTCCAATACAAGCCGCGCCTGCTCAAATGGGATCTGGGGTGGCTTCGTCTTTGCTACTGTTAGCGTCCGTTTTCCTGTTGATGGTCGGCTGCGAAAAGCCAGGTTCGATCGCATCGAATCCGGTGTTTATATCACTGCATGGCAACGTCCTTGGAGGTCAACACCCCATCAGCGGTTCGAACATTCAGCTCTATGCTGCCGGTTCAGCGGGCATTGGCTCGGCCGCTCTGCCCTTACTCAGCCAACCAGCTCGATCCGATCGCACTGGCGGCTTTTCCTTCAAGGCCCTCTGTCCGTCGGCCAGCTCGCAGCTCTACCTGACTGCGCGAGACGGCAACCCCGGCTCAACAGCGGGTGTAACCAATCCCGCCATCGCACTCATGACCGCACTCGGACCTTGCGGTGACATTGCGTCATCCACACCGATCGTCGTAAATGAGGCAACGACGGTTGGTTCGGTTTGGCCTCTCGCTCCGTACATGTCTTCGATATCCGATCTGGGAGCGCCTGCCGGAGACACATCGCTTTCGGCCGCTATGTCCACGGCGGAACAACTCGTTGATCGCAGCCACGGCGTATCTCCAGGTACAGGCGTTCCCGAAGGCTGGGTGGTGCAGACGTCCAAGCTCTACAGTTTGGCGGACATCCTTGATGCTTGCGTCAATTCCGACGGCGGTTCGGCCGGGGACGGCACTGCCTGCGGGCTGCTGTTTTCTCTTGGCGCTGCCCGAGGGGGGGTCACCCCTGCCGATACATTGAGCGCAGCATTGGTGATCGCCCGTGCACCGCAAAATAATGTAAGTAACATTTTTCATCTGGTTCCTCAGACCGTAGCCTTTCAACCGATAGTCGACGCGTCTCCCGCAGATTGGAGCCTGCCGCTCCTTCCCATTCCTGCCGCGCCGATCATTGATCCGCCTTCCGGGTCTTATTCCGCGGGACAACTGATTAGCGTGACGGATAACCTTCCGGGCGCGGTAATTCACTACTCAACCGACGGAAGTTCGGCATCGGCAAGTTCTGCTGTCTACAGCGCGCCCTTCGCGCTTGCCGCCAGCGCAACGGTTCAAGCGATCGCGATTGCGGAAGGGATAGGCAGCGCAGCCTCTTCCGCCAACTACAGCATCACGGGCGGCGCAGCCCCTACGCCAGCGCCTATCCCAGCTCCCGCCCCTACGCCAACGCCGGCTCCGCCCCCTGCGCCTACGCCAACGCCCACAGCTTCCTCGCTCGCGCTGTCCCTGGCCAGTTCCACCATCAGTATTGGCGACAGCGTCACCGGTGCGGTTACTTTAGGCAAGCCAGCGGGAGCCGGCGGAGCATCCGTGAGCCTGGCGAGCTCCTCAGCAAACGATGCTAGCGTATCGCCTTCGACCGTGGTCATCGCTGCCGGGCAGCTCACGGGATCGTTCACAGTGAAGGCTCTCGCTGCCGGGACGTCTACGATTAGTGCCTCGGCTGCCGGCTATGCTACCGCCAGTCAGTCCGTGACGGTACAGCCAGCTACGCCGGTCACCGGCGTGGGGTCAGTAACGACGGTTGAGGTGCTTGGCGCTATTCCTGCCGCGCAAGCCTTGAACGGATTGGGATTCAATGTAGCTCCCGGTAATGATTGGGAACTGAAGATGGCTTCTGCTGCCGGTGCAACCCATGCCCGGTTTCAGTGTGGCTGGTCGGGTAGTGAAAACCAGACGGCGCCTCCAGAAAATACGCACGCTTCCGTTCAATTCACCCTGGAAACAGATTGTCAGGCAGGTCTCACTTCATCAGCTGCATATGGAATTCATCCCACGCTTCTGGCTGCGTACGGGTCACCCTTTCACGAGATTCTACGGGTGACTGTGCCCAATGGCGCCGCTGCTGGGTCCACGAGCCTCGACTTGCAGTTCGCTGCCGGCAGCGGAGGAGATGCGCTCTCTTCCATGGCCGCCTTTTACGATACGATCATCAACTCGTCGAAGACCTCCATCACCAACAAGCACTCCTATGCGGGAGGCCTCATCACCGGCGTTAGGATCAATGATTCCACGCATGCCACGGTGACGCTCGCTTCCGGACTTTCTCAATCGTTACCTGGAAACACGACCACGCAATATGTGATCAACGAATATCTATATCCGCCTCCAGCATCGTTCAGCCCAACGGATCCGTCCGTTCTCGCCTACGCGAAGTACGCCGAGTTCCTTGCCGGCAATATCTCTGCTTCCGGTCTGACCGGGGAGGTCGAAATCTGGAACGAGCCGCCGTGGCCGGATGATCCCTGGGACGATCGCTACGATTTTTACGACAACCAACCCCTCCCCGTCTCCCCAGGACCGCAGACGCCTTACCTTCCTAATTGGGGTTTTGCGGTTGCTTTGTATAGCCAGACCTCGCCTGTACCCGGAGTCACCTACAACTGGGGCGGCACCGAAAAGACGGGCGGCAACTCGATGCTGAATGCTCAGATGCTTGCCAATACTGGTGTTGCTTTTCAACAGCCGAACAGCCTGGTAACGACGGAATCATTTCATCCTTACGGAAACACCCCAGAAGACCAACTTTGGAGCGCAAACTGTCTCGCAGGAACCATCCATCTTTTGCCCATCCTGCCCACTGCTTTCCAGCCCTGTAATTTATTTGGGAATGCAGGCGGCAACTCCGCCCAGGCGGTGCAGTATAGCTTGATGCAGCAAAGCCGCAATGCAGCATGGGGCATTGGCCACAATATCACCGAAACCGGCTTCTCGGGCGCGCTGGGTGATGATCTTCACAAAGCGCGATTCGTGATGCGGCAGTTTCTCGGCTACCAGGCCGCAGGCGTTACCCCGATTCAGTTTTACCGGCTTTATGACACCAGTGCAGACAACTTCAGCTTCGTGAACCCGACAGCCAATGCAGACGGCACGCACACCCCGCTACCGGCATACACAGCCATTGCGGGCCTGATGTCGGACCTGGCCAAGATCAAGCTGTCGCCGGTAAGCTCTTACGCGGCGGGGAGTATTCCGGCGATCGCGAACTACCGCGGAACGTATCCGCTGGATACAGTAGCGATGGCTGGCGCGCGCGCGGGCGATAAGGCCAATTCGTTCCTGTTCACCATGTGGCAGCGCAGTAATACCACGGGAAAATGGGCGACGCTCCCTTCGCCGGCGCCTGGTGTGGTTACCCTGCAGATTCCGAGTGGGCTCGGCGCCGTTGCCGTAGTCAATTTGGACACGAGGGTTGCGGTTCCTTACACTACAGCGGGCCAGCAGATTACATTGCAGATCTCTGACGATCCGATTGAAGTATTGTTAGAGCCGAACAACTGAGACAATCAACTTACCTTCGATGTTTCCATCGGCTGGATCGTCAAGCCACTCCTGGATTGCAAGAGTTCCTCGTAAACCTTCAGATACGCTTGCGCCATCTTCGACCATTGCATCTGAAGTGCGCGCTCACGCCCCGCGAGCGCCATCGCTCTTCGCTTTTCCGGAGCCTGCACCCATTCGTTCATGACTGTAGCCAGAGCGGTCACGTCGTTTGGGTCTTTCAAGATATGACCGCCATCACCTAAAAATGCCTCTGCACCAAAGTTTCCAGAGACGATGGCGGGAAGGCCCGACGCCATGGCCTCGAGAACAACCAGCGGATGCGCCTCATACCGTGACGGAAAGACAAAGAAATCCACTGACCGCATAAGCGCGGGTATGCGCGAAATCTTGCCCAGGAAAAAGACCCGGTCGCTTACCCCAAGCTCGTGCGCCAGAGCTGGGAAAGGACTGTCTTTTACGCTCCCCGCCACAGCCAGACGGACTTCCGGAGTTTGCTGGAGCGCCCGTATGACCGTGTCGAGGTTCTTGCGCGGAGTTCGAATGTCTCCTACAAATAGCGCCAGCGGAACATTTGCGGGCAGGCCAAACGAATCACGATCCGGGGGGCCTGGGGAGAATTGCTCAGTGTCGACCCCGTTATGGATCACTTCGATCCGCTCCGCCGGCACACCCATCGATTCGAGTTCCCTGGCAATACCGTACGCCACAGCGATGACGCGCGAAGCACGAAGGAAGGCCCGCTTTTCCCAGCGGATATTTAGGAAGGTATAGAGCCTCTGATAGAGGGAATATGGCGATAAGGATGTAAAGGGATAATAGGGGCTCTTCCGCCAACCAGCGTGGATAAAGTGTGCAGCGACAACGTCGCAGTCTTCCCAAGTGACAAAGCCGTTCCCCTGAATAAGATCGAGTTCATGGCGATGACGCCGCAACCAACGCGCACTGCTTAGCGCGAACGCAAGATTCCTTAACAGCTCGGTGGGCAAGGATTCTCGCCCCATGGGAATAAATCGAGCACGCGGATGACTCGCGATTTCTTCTGCACAATGAGCAGCCAGGATCGTTAGCTTCATACCCACGATCAAGAGCTGCTCGTACAATCTCGTAGTTGACTCGCCCCTGACCATCATTGCGTTGAAACCGGTGAGAGACAAAAGCGAGCCGGGGTTGCTGCGGCTTAATTCCCAAGCGCGGTGTCCCTCCTTTTTAATCCAAAGTTTGATCTGAGGCCATGAACCCGGTTCAGGCGACCAAAAGCTCGGACATCACTTCATTGAACCGTTCGGCGAAAGTATCCACCGAAAAGCGCTGTGCGCGGAGCAACGCCTGTTTCTCAATCGCAACGCGTCGCGACGGATCCTCTAGAAGGTGAATGACGGTGGACGCGAGGAGGTCTGGATCTGCCCTGCGAATGAGGATGCCACTTACACCATGTCTCAATGACTTCCGCCGGACCGCCAAGATCGCTTGCAATCACGACTTTGCCTTGCCCCATCGCCTCCACCACCGACATGCCGAAAGGTTCCACGCCGACCACCGGATGAACAATCACATCAGCACTTGCCTGCCAGAGCGGAACCTCAGTCATCGGCCTTTGCCCCGCCAAAATGAGTCGGTCTCCTAGATTCATTTCCTGAACCATGGCGTATACCTTTTCGGAGTAGGCCACATCGAGCGGATGTTTGCCACCCACAATAAACAACGTGGCATCCGGGTGACGTTTGAGGATTTGCGCGGCAGCGTCTACAAAAATGTGAGCACCCTTCCAGTGCTCCAAACGAGCGACCATACCGATGATCGGCGTTTTCCTGGGCAAGCCGAGGCTTGCGCGCGCTTCGTCTTTTGATTGCGCCTCCCCGGCGGACAAGGCCACTCCGGGATAGCATACGTGGCTTGGCCGCGCCGGGAACATCTGGTCTTGCCCACGCTTGGAGGTTTTTGAGCAGCAGAGTACCCCGTCGGCAGGAAGCAAGGTGATGAGTCGATCCATACGATCCTTGTGAGGAACGCCATGCTGAAACCAAACCGCCCGGGCGGGCAGCAATAGAGCTACTGGGCTCACATACATGTGAGCCTTGGGCATCCAGGAAACAACCATATGAAGCTTCTTCGCCTTGATCCATCTGTGCAGCGATCGCAACGTCTTGAAATAATTACTCAGGTGAGACAGGTGAGTTGTTGGAAAGACCGTCGTGTCATAGCCCAACGCGCGCGCCTCCGCAACTAACGGACCCTCTTCGAGAAAAGCGCATACGTACCGATAACGGTGGTCGCCGCGACGCAGAAAATGCTGGAGCAGCGCTTCCGCTCCGCCTTGCTGAGAAGCCAGGGGCATGACGATGCCGATAGCTTGTGGCTCCATGGCGAGCGAGACGTCTCCTTCGATGGTGGCAAGAGAAGCTTCCGCCAACAGATTATTTCCCGAGATTTCATTCACCTGTGTCATGGATGATCCGGTTGACTATCTGGGTGCCGGTTCCGCCGCGCGAATTCTGCGCAGCAGGGTAAACACTTCGTGCGGTTGAATGATAATGTTCGGCGGTTTCACGCCCAATTTAATGGGGAAATTCAGAAAGATAAACAGAAAACGCAGCATCGTCGCGATCATGAGCGCACAACCGGCGCCGCGCACGCCAAAGATTGGAATTAGCCAATAGAGCAGCGGGATCGATGCGATCAATCCGCTTCCCTGCAACAGCGTTACAGTCCCGGGAAAGCCTGAAGCGAGAAACGCTTGCGCCAACACCGAAGTAAGACCATCGAAGATCGATTCGACGATCAAAAACGGCAGCACCAGAGCGGCAGCGACGAATTTCGCTCCATACACCAGCTTAAGCAGAAAGCCCCCAAAGAAAAACAACGGCAGCGAGGCCAGAATCATCACCAGCAGTGTCATGCGCGCTGCCCTGCCAGTGAGCGCAGTAATCTCCTCCTTGCTGCGGCCTGATGATTTCGGAAGGCTAACCGGGACCACTGCGTTGGGAAGCACGGCCAACACACCCGCAGCGCTCTGCGCGACTACATAGAGGCCCATGGATTCGGGGTTCAGCATGCCCACCACCAGGATGCGGTCGACTTGATTCGCGATGGTCCCAAGCAGGTCAACTCCCCAGGCACGTACACCGTATCCGAGCAGGAGCTTCGAAGCCGGCACGATGGAGCGGAAGCGCGGTCGGAAATGCTTCCAGGCCCAGACAGCTATCCAGATGGTAGCCGGCGTACCCGCGAGCAGATAAGCAAGGGCCGCACTGTTGGCAGTCAGCCGGCCGCTAAGTTTCTCGACTAACAGGACGGCGAGGACCGACAACGGAGAAAGAACACGAAACAAATTGAGATTGCTGAATGCGCTCGCCGCCTGTACTTGCGACATGATGGTGACAGCACAGAGCGCCAACGGAGTCACGATAACCCAGACTTTTGCAAAGTGAATTGTATCGGGCGGATAAGTGTGAAGAGAGTACGGGATGATTGCGACGCCAACCAGCGCTGCCAGCACGCCGAAAACAGCGCTGAGGACGAGAGCCGCCCCGCTCAAATCGCTGGAGAGTTCAGGCCGTCGCTTGAGCCAATAAACGGTGGCTACGGGAATGCCCACTGTCATTCCATAGGCAAGAAATTGCGGCCACATAATGATGGCTGCCAACGATCCACGGCCGCCTGGGCCTAAGGCTCGAGCCGTAAGGATGCCGGACAGTATGTTGCCGGCCTGTACGACAACATTGGCGACGCCGGTCTGCACAATAGCGGATGCTCCGGTCTTCGCGCCAACGAATCGGCGCATTTGCGTCTTCAAATGGGTTCTCCATCCCAGCGATTGCGTGCGCTATGAAACCAGAAAGTAAAGCCCGTTGAAACATCTCGAGCTGCGGTCTCTCTGTTGCGGATGCGACCTATTTATCGGCCCTGAGCACTCACATACGGATCGTAGGTCCGTCGTTTTGTCAAACAAACCAGGCGTCTCATTCGTCGCCGAGAGAGCCGGCAGGGGACCGCTTGGTAATATAAAGGAGTGATCATTACCTTCATGATACAAGGCCGAGCCGAAGCGGTCGATCTGGTTTGCCAGCTTATGGCATCGTACTGTACCACGATAGCCCCTGCTCTCCGATAACAAAGCAAGTACCCACTGCAGCTTTATCTGTCATCGGACTGCAACATCATCGCCACCATCAACGATTAAGTGACATTGGCAGGACCTGGACAAGGAATCGATGCAGACACTCCAAATCGGAGACGAGTGGCACACGGAACGTGCCGGTGGTCTCAATTCCTACTATTTTGAATTGCTTCGCTATCTTGGGCCAACGGGAACTACCGCTCACGGCCTGGTGGCCGGTTCAGACAACGTGCGCGTTGCGAGCGAAGGACAAGTAGTCGCATTTGCGCGACCCGATGCCACGTTGCCCGCGCGTATGCTCTCGCTTCGCCGAGTAGCATTGCAACAGATAACTGGAAACAGAATTGATCTCATCGCATCGCATTTCGCGCTTTACGCGATGCCCATCCTCGATCGTTTAAAGAGAATCCCCACTGTGGTGCATTTCCATGGCCCGTGGGCTGCCGAGAGCGACGCCAACGGCTCGAGCGGCTACCGGTCTCGACTCAAGGCCAGCATGGAACGAAGCGTGTATGCACGGGCAAAGCGCCTGATCGTTCTTTCAGCCGCGTTCAAGGATGTCTTGACCGAAGGCTACGGAATTCCTGCAGACCGGGTGCGAGTTGTACCCGGCGGCATTGATGTAGATCGTTTCAACACCGTCCTCACGCGAACCGAAGCAAGGCGGCGGCTCGGTTGGCCGACAAACCGGCCAATCATCCTCACGGTGCGCCGGCAGGTACGACGGATGGGGCTGGAAACCTTGATTGATGCGGCGAAACTCATCGCCGCGCAATGCCCGGATATTTTGATCTTGTTGGGTGGAACAGGGCCTATCGCAGATGAGCTGCAGACGCGCATTGCGGAACTTGGATTGGCAGACAATGTGCGGCGATTGGGTCGCATCTCGGATGTGGATCTGCCGCTCGCCTATCGCGCAGCAGATTTGACGGTCGTTCCGTCGCAGTCGCTGGAGGGTTTCGGACTGATCACGCTTGAATCGCTGGCGTCGGGAACACCGGTGTACGTTACGCCCATTGGCGGGCTGCCGGAAATCGTTGAGCCGTTTGCACCACAGTGTATTTTCGCGAATACCAGCGCTGAGGAAATGGCGAAGGTGTTGAATGAAGCCCTGCGGGGAGAGCGCCCTACTCCTTCCGATGAAGCCTGCCGCGCCTTCGCTTCACAGAACTTCTCCTGGCCGCTTATCGTGAAGCGCGTGCGGGCAGTGTACGACGAAGCACTTTCATGAACATTTCATACATCGATCAGACCGGACAATTGGGCGGGGGCGAATTGTCGCTTCTCGATTGGCTACGCGTGTCTCCTCAGGACGCCCGGGTGATCCTCTTCGAGGATGGACCGTTCCGCCCGTTGCTTGAGGAGTTGGGTATTCCCGTCGAGGTGCTGCCATTGGCCGGCCTCAAAGAGGTTCGCCGGGAATCTGGTTCGCTGAAACTGGTTTCCACCTTGCCGGCTTTGTTGAGCCTGCGCAAACGCCTTGCGGAGAGGGCTCTGCAGGCTGATGTCCTCTATGCCAACTCTCAGAAGGCCTTCTTCCTGGCTGCGTTTGCCAAGCGGACCGGCCAGCCTCTTGTTTGGCATCTGCGGGACATATTGACCGGCGATCATTTCAGCCCCATCTTGCGCAAACTAGCCGTCACTGCAGGCAATCGCTTTGCTACGGCGATCATCGTGAATTCAAAAGCCACCGCGGATGCCTTTGTGGCCGCTGGAGGACGCGCGGAGAAGGTACATGAAGTACCCGACGGGGTGAGTGCACGCCCATTCGACGAGGTGGATCCTGATACCGTGACCCGACTGCGCCAGGAGCTTTGCCCACCCGGAAAAACCATGGTGGGCGTGTTTGGCCGGCTCGCCGAGTGGAAAGGGCAACACATTTTGCTCGAAGCTGCAATGGGCTTACCGGATGTACATATTTGCATCGTCGGCGATGCCCTGTTCGGCGAGCAACTCTACGCAAAGACCCTGCAGGAACGGGCTTCCAGGGTGGACCTGGCAGGGCGAGTTACTTTTCTTGGATTTCGCCGGGACATACCAGCGCTCATGAAATGCATGGATATCATCGCCCACACTTCGACCGTAGCCGAGCCACTTGGACGTGTCATCCTCGAGGGCATGCTCGCTAGCAGGCCAGTGATCGCCACGCGTGCCGGCGGCGCAGCCGAGATAGTCACCGACCGCAAGAATGGGATTTCAGTAACTCCGGGATCGGTTACTGAATTGTTTAACGCGATCAAATTGCTTTGCGACGACCACGAGTTATCCGCAGCGCTTGCATCGGCGGGGCGCCTTCATGCTGAGTCGGCGTACTCGATGGAGATCATGGCAGATCGAGTGAGACAGGTGCTGCAAAATTTACCCGCAACGCCTCGATGACTTCTTTCTTCTCGGCCTTCGATGGGCCGCGTGTGGCCCGCGGGAGCATGAGGCAACGGTTGTAAAAGTTTGTACCGACACCGAAGTTGCTATTTAACCTGCCGCGCACTCATGAGACAATCTAAATGGAAATCCTATCGTGCAGTAGTCACTTGCTGGCAGAACTCGTCCATTCGCGACGAGCCGCTGGGGTGAAATACCGAATATCCATGGGGACGAATGATGTCATTCGCCATAGATTTTTGTACGGCCCGGGCACGGTGCTTACCTCGATTTCTGCCCTTACGATCTGCCCCCAGTCGCATTGCCAGCTGGATCTAACAAGCTGCTGGTAAGTGGCCAGGAGGGCGAATGTCAGGCTTCCTAACATCCGGTTTTGAGGAATCATTTGCGACGATTTGATGAAATTAGCACCACGGCTCGACCTTCGATCCATGAGGCTGGTTCCGATTCCGGTCTCTCGATCGGCGATATCTTCGGCATGCTGTGGCTGCATAAGTGGTTCATTGCTGCGTGTGTGTTGCTGTGCACTATTTGCTCGGCACTGTATATAACTTTCAAGACGCCTGTCTATCAGGCATCCGCAACGCTGCGTATCGATCCTGCGCGAGCGGGCTCACTTGGGCTTGGCGACTTGGCGGCAGCGCCCCTTGAAAACAGCGACATGATCAAGACTGAGATTGCGATTATCAAAAGCGATGCCGTCGCTATCCGCGCCCTGAATTCCCTCTCCGGCGAACAGTTCGCTTCCTACACCGGGCTGGGGAAAGAGTCGCGGCCGATTCCGCAAGACTCTGACGCGATATCGCCGAGACAACAGAAGGCTATCGATCAGCTTGAGCTGCAAACGGAAGCAAAGCAGATGGACGGAACGCAATTGGTGAGCATTACTTTTCGCGATAAGGATCCGAAGGTGGCCGCTCAGATGGTCAACCACCTGGTGAAAGAATATTCTGTCCAGAATTTCGCCAGCCGCGATGATTCGGTTTCGCAGTTGCGGACGTGGCTTACTGCTCAGATGGCGACCCTGCAGCACCAGGTAGATGACTCACAAAAGAAGCTGGCTCAGTTCCAGGAGTCGCACAACATCATCGGCACCAACGGCACCAGCAACACCATCACCGATCGATTGCGGTTTCTGAATGACAGGCTGGCTGCAGCCCAGGCCGAGCGCATTATGAAGGAAGCGCAATTGCGTGCCGCCAAGCAGGGTGATCCTGGCGCGCTTGCTTCTCTCTTTCCCAACCCCAGGCTGCAATCCCTGCAAGGGCAACAGGGCGCCCTGTTTACGCAATACGCCCAATTGTCCGCAAAATTTGGACCGAAGTATGGACCGCTAGCTGAGCTGAAAAAACAAATGGCCGCGGTCGATGTGGAGATTGCAGACGATGTCCAGTCAGTGAGAAAGCAGCTCACGCAGGAATACGACGCCGCCAATCACGCCCAGAACATGCTGCAGGGGGAGTATGACCAGCAGACACAGGCGGCCTACGCGCTTAACCGCAGCGAGGCCGAATATGCGGCGTTGCAGTCGGAGGTCACTTCCAGCCGGGAGCTTTATGACACGTTGCGGCGCAAGTTGCAACAGGCCAGCATCGATGCCGAAGTGAACGGCGTGAACACTATGTCGGTAGAAAGTGCTCGCGTTCCCTCGAAGCCTGTAGAACCGAAGAAAATGTTGGTGATGGTGAGCGGTTTCATCATCGGACTATTTGCCGGCATCGCTTCCGCGTTCTTTGTGGAGCGGGCATCGGGCAAACCGCGCACCATCGATCAGATCGAAGAGCAAGCCGGTTATGACATCCTGGCTACCATTCCGCGTGACCGGTCAGAATGGCGATTGAACAGCGGGTACGCGAAAAGCGGCATTGGGAAGAGTTTGGTGCGTTCCCTGGTGACCCTGCGAGAACCCAGGTCACGGGCGGCAGAAGCGTATCGATCGCTAAGAAACTCGATTCTTCTGTCGTCTCACAAGCATGCCGTGAGAACCCTGCTCATCACCAGTGCGCTGCCGGGCGAAGGCGTTGATGAAACAGCTGCGAACTATGCCATTACTCTCGCGCAGACGGGCTTCCGGGTCCTGTTAATCGACGCCGATTTGGGGCAACCGAGCCTTCACCGGCAGTTTGATGTGGAGAATCATCACGGACTCAGCGATCATCTGCTCGGCGCTACGCTCGCCGAGGTCTACAGCCAGCCGGTCGATTCGATCAAAACGCTTTATCTCCTTACTGCGGGAAACAAGGCTGTGCCACCCGCTGAGAGTCTCGCTTCGGGCAGGTTTCGGTTTGCGCTCAAACGATGGGAGTCCGACTTTGACTTCGTGGTCTTGAAATCAGCTCCGCTACTCTCTGTGAGCGATAGTCTTCCCCTGGCCATCTGGGTGGACGCGGTCCTGCTGGTTGTGTGCTACAACAGCACTCACCTGCGAGCGCTCAGCAAGGTGCATGACATGTTGAGTCGAACCGACGCCCGCGTGATCGGTGTGCTGGTAAACGATGCCCCGCGCACTGCCGAGCAGTACGACATGGAAGAACCATATGAAGAGGCCTCCTATGCGTAATTGGCTCTTCGCGAAATGTATCCGTAGCCGAGTCGTTGCCGTGTGGCTTGTAGCCTTTACCCTGGGGCAGGCTGTTCTTCACGCGGACGGGCCGGGCGTGAGCCCCTCGGGTGTTGCTGAGTCCGTGCCGGCAAACAGCTCTCAAACTCTCATCCGCATTGCAGCGGGTGATCTGATCGACGTGCAGGTATTTAACACACCGGAACTGTCTTCGAAACTGCGCGTGAGCCAGGATGGCCTCATTACGCTCCCCGATACCGGGGACATCAAGGTTGCAGGACTTACCGCGCGTGAGGCGGGCGCGCAGATCGAGAAGAGCCTGCGTGATTCGCAGGTCATGCTTGACCCGCACGTGACTGTACTGGTCACGGAATATTCCACTCAAGGAATAAGTGTCCTTGGCGAAGTAAGAAAGCCCGGGACCTATCTCCTGCTGGGCCGTCACTCTCTTTACGATGCTCTATCGGCGGCGGGCGGGGTAACTCAGCAGTTGGGTTCCAGCATCCAGATCACGCATCAGAGCGACCCTAGTCATCCGGAAACCATACCGGTCAATTCACCCAATTACTCTGACCTGCAGCGGCTTACTGAAGTCAAGGCCGGAGACGTGGTGGTGGTGGCGCGAGCGGAAACTATTTACGTGGTCGGTGATGTTGCCCACCCCGGTGAGTATTTCATCCAGAATGGCCAGAAACTGAGCGTCCTTAACGCCATCGCGCTCGCACAAGGGTTGAATCCGACAGCACGCGCCAGTAAGGCGTCCATCGTGCGCAAGACGGCAAACGGGGCAGAGACCATACCCGTCAACCTGAATCGGATTGCCCAAGTAAACGGGGAAAATCTGATTTTAAGGCCGGCGGATGTGCTGGTCGTTCCACGCAGTGGTGCGAAGGCGTTTCTGAGTCTCGCTCTTCCTGGCGTGACTGGCGCGGTTGCCGGCTCGGTGGCCGCAGCCCTCATTTTGCACTGAGGATCTCTGTAGCGTCTCACCTCGGCTCTTAGTCGAAACGCTTTGCTGCGCTGCCTAACATCGATCACTGAAAACACCATGAGAACTTCCCTCACCTTTGAGCAGCGACGAAACAACCCATCCGAGTTGGCGATGTGGACGCTCGGCTTGTTTGGTTCCGCTGTTCTTTGGTTTCTCATGCTCAAGGGACAGTTCAATCTGTTATGCACGGTCATCATTCTTGGTAGCCTGCTGCTTATCGCTTTGCATGACCGCGCCACCGCGATCCTTCTGACGTTCTCCTACCTCGTTCTGATGGGTGATATTCGGAGGATCCTCGCGGTACTGGTGGGTCCACCCGAACAGGATCTCCTACTACTCATCGGGCCTGCCATCGCGGTCATCCTCGCTGTGCCCATCTTCCTAAGCCTTCGCCTGAAGGACGGTTTATCCAAGGCGATGTTTTTCCTGTTACTGGTGATGGTGCTGGAGATTTTCAACCCGAAGCAGGGCGGCCTCACTATCGGGCTATCCGGGGCGGTCTTTTATGTTGCACCCGTGCTCTGGTTTTGGATAGGCCGTCGCTTCGGTTCACCGGAAGTGGTCGAGAAGCTGCTCTATCGCGTCATTTTTCCATTAGCTCTTCTGGCGGCGTTGTTGGGATTTGCGCAGACTTTTATCGGCTTTCTACCTTATGAGCAAGCGTGGATCGATGTGGCTTCGAAGACTTATACAGCGTTGCATCTTGGGGCCTCGATCCGGGCGTTTGGTTTCTCCGTGTCAGGAGCGGAATACGCTGCCCTGCTGATGATTGGGGCAGTTGGTGTCGCCGCCGCATATATTGGATCCCAATCAAAATGGGCACTCATTTTTCCTATCCTGGTCGCCGGCATCGTACTCGCGTCGGCGCGGGGTAGTGTCATCAAGATGGTGGTGACGCTTGCTCTCGTGTGGACGTTGCGCAAGGGCCAGAAAGTGGCGGCCAAAGACGCGTTTCGTCTGGCGCTCTTCGCGATCCTCGGGCTCGTCGCAATGGTCTTTGTCGCCTCTCGTTTTACGACGTCTGAAGTAGCTTTGCCGGCGAAGAGTTCGGCCGTCGATAATGCCTTGGCGCACCAGGCAGGCGGCCTCGCGCATCCATTTGACCCACGGTATTCTACCGCGGGTATTCACGGCGGCATGTTTCTGTCTGGGGTAATTGAGGGTCTCACTTATCCAATCGGGCACGGGCTTGGTTCAACGACTGCGGCCGCAAGCAAGTTCGGAGGGGACCCAAACGAGGGGAGCTCGGAGATAGATGTGAGTGACATGTTTATCAGCCTGGGCGTGATCGGAGGACTACTTTATCTGTACATAGTGGTCACCACCATGCAAAAAGCGCTCAGGTATCTTCGGACGGTGAGGCGAGGTGTTAGCTTACCCGTCCTCGCCATCCTTACTTCTACCCTCGGATCCTGGTTGATTGGCGGACAATATTCGACCTCTGCGCTCATGTTGTTTTTGGCCGGCTCCCTCTTGTACCCGGATCTGATGCATGCAAATGACAAGGTGGACTCTGCGCGCCTGAGCCACCATAGGACTTAGCTCACGCAGCGATTTTATTTTGTTCGACAAGCTTTCGCCGCTGTTCGAGCCTCGCGAAGAGAGACCTTAGTGTGCGTCTCGCAGGCCCTTCAATCATTTTGAATGAGATTGCCGACAAGGCGATCAAGAACCCGGCCATAATAGCCATGCGAACAGCCCCGGACTGGATATGCAAGCGATCAGAAATGCTCAACACCATGTCCTTGACCGGTGCCTGCAGCAGGTAGATTGAATAGCTGATTCCCCCGCCAAATACCATTGGTTTGGTTGCGAGCATGCGGGACAAAGAAGTCCTTTCCCATGCCAGGCCGAAAACCAGTGCCGCAAAGGCGATCAGTACGAAGGACGTCGCGGGACCACGGGCCCTGCACAGGAGCGCGATCGTGACCAGCGCCGCAAGATAGGTCCACAGTCCCTGTGCAGTTGACCGCGCGTGCTTGGGCCTTGGCCATTGGCGCGAGGCCAACCTCAGATAGCAATTACCCAAGCCAACTCCCACCAGAAATTCGGGAAGACGAATAAGCGGCAGCGGAACCCCGCTGAGGACTCCGCGGGATGCGTAGCCCAATATGTAAACGCTTGAATTGAGGGAGACCGCTAAGACGAGCAAGCTACCGATGATTGCCAACTGTATCCGGGATGTGCGCGTCTCAAACCATTGCTGACACCACGGAAAGCATGCGTAGAAGAGAGCCTCCACTGATAAAGTCCAGCAGACGTAGTTCCACGCAGCCCACATGGCGTGATCGAACGGATTCCATGCCTGGAGCATCATTAGCGTCGCCAATATATACGACGGTTTTGGAAAAGCCTGGTGCACTGCGGAAGTAAGGAGGAGCGACACCACGTAGACCGGCCAGATGCGAGCGAAACGTGCTTCCCAAAAGCGCCGGTAGTCTCCCGGCTCACGGATCTGCCCCGCGTAGGTGTACGCGAGAATGAAGCCCGAAAGCAGGAAAAATAACGCCACAGCAAGATACCCGCTCATGAAAAAGTTACCGGCCACATGGTGGCCATGTTCAACAAGAGCGGGCCCCATTTTGGTGTGATAGACCACTACATATGCGGCGGCCAGGAATCGTATTCCTGTCAGGGCGTTCAATGGTCTGCGATGACCGGTCAACTCGATACCGGCCTTTATCAAGGGCTTGGTTTCCATCATGAGCTCTCTGCGTAAGATTGTGAGGCGGGTGTTTCGCTTTTAGATGCAAACTTGCGCGGCCACGAAGGCTGATCCATCACGGAAAACGCAGACGGTGGTCACGGAGCGGAAACACTTTAGGGCGTTGACTGGATGCAAAGACGACAGTCGGGCGGATGAATTTATATCCGAAACTAAGTTAGAAATGGCGGCGCTCACTTTAGTGCGAAATAACCTTGCGGCACTAAGAGACACTTACCTATAATATTGATGTGACTAATCCCCTTCGCCAACAGATAAAGCGTGCAGCGTCGACTTTCGGGCTCGAGGTCATGACCCCTAGAGGACGACAGGACCTGGTCCGTGGACATCAGACCGTCGTAGATGAGTATCTGCAACTGCTTGCCAGAACACGTGGAGTGCGGTTGCCAGACAACCCTAACCGCACGGAGCTTCTGACCCACCTGGTGGGCACAGGCACAGGCGAAGGATCACATTTGGTAGTAAGTCTTGCGTCGGTGATGGCGCTGCCAGGCGACGTGTGTGAATGTGGCGTTGGTAGCGGCGCGACCTCGGCTTTACTCGCCAATGAGCTGCGGGATTCCGGCAAAGTGTTGTGGCTCTATGACACATTCTCCGGCCTGCCTGCGCCGACGGAAGAAGACGAGTTGATTGACGATATCGACCAGCTCGGCTCGATGTCAGCCTACGTGGGCCACATGAGCCATCCCGAGTCGGAAATGCGTGCGCGGATGAAGAAGCTTGGAATTCCCCCCGTAGCCTTCCAGGTCGTCCGGGGCTTGTTCGATGCAACGATTACCGACGACCGTCTGCCAGAGCAAGTGTGCTTCGCGTATGTAGATTTTGATTTTTACGCACCAATCAAGGCTGCATTGGAAAAGCTCTCGACCCGGCTAACGCCCGGGGGAATCATTATGGTCGACGATTACGGTTTCTTTTCCAAGGGAGCGCAGACAGCAGTCGACGAGTTTGTCGAATCCAGTCGAGGGTATTTTGAAATTGAGGTCCCGGACTACTGCGCAGACCACTTTGCAATCCTTCGCCGAGTCTCTCTTTAAACGGCTTCGATCAGGTCCGATAGCCGTCTATACAAGACTCCCGAGGCGTACCGCATCTCGACGGTATATCGAGCGTTGGCGCCCAGCTTCTCCTGGCGCTCATACGCTGCAAGAATGGCCTGGGCCACTGCGCTTGGGTCGCCTACAGGCACGAGCAGTCCATCCTCATCGTCGGTCAGTAGATCTTCAAAGGAAGGAATGCGCGTAGCAACTACCGGGGCGGCGCAGCTCATTGCCTCCAACAAGACAAGCGCAACCGCTTCCCAATTGGACGTGGAAACAAAAACACCACACTCCTGGTAGAGACTGCGCAATTCATTTCGGTCGGAAACAAAGCCCAAAAGGCGAACGCGCTCTGATAAGCCCAGATCAGCAGTGAGTTTTCTCAGCCTGGTTTCATCGGGACCGCTGCCAACCAGGATGAGACTGAAATCAGGAAGAGATTGCATCGCATGTATCAGATCCGAAAATCTCTTCTGTTCCTCAACTAGCCTGCCGACGGCCAGAACCGTCTTCTGCCGTAACCCGGCTGATTCGGGCGGAACAAAGAAAGTTGTATCCACGCCGTTAGACATGAGGACAGCATCCGCGCCAAAGCTGTGCGCGCGTTCCAGTCCCGTTTGGGATTGGCAAATCAGCCCCGCTGCCCGCTTGAATGACTTTCGCTTGGCAGACTCCATCCAATCCAGGAAAACAGCACCGTGGTCGGCGCCGACCACCGGAACACTGCTCTTCTCTACAACAACATCGAATCGCGAAGTCCATATCTCCTGGTGATATAAGATCTCAATGCGATCTTTTGCCATCGCGCCCCGAAGAGCTTCAGAGTATGCCATGTAGGCAGTGCGATCGCGTAGCGACGGGCCATGTTTCAGCCCACGAAGGCGCCACAAAAGCGAATCGACAGCGCGTAACCATCGCGGTAGAGGAATAAAGCGGACGCTTAACCCTTGACTTATCTCGTGCAACTCGGGGGGACCATAAGACAGGATATAGATGACTACTTCATGGCCGCATCGGCGCAGTCCCTCGGAGTATTCCCAAACAAAGTCATTGCGATACGATTTGAGGAACGTTTCACGATCAAGCCCAAAGGTTCCCCCGTAAAACCCTTCGAACGAATCGCAGCTTGTGAAGACGGCCACTCTTCTTAGTAACGGCTTCGACTCAACTGCCTCGTTGAGGTTGAAGGCTCCATCCAGCTGCGCATTCGTCACGGCCATGGCCGACTCCTTGATCAGAAGATGAGATCCCGGAATGCGTCCATCTTGCCTTGCTGCGCGATCACGAATCGGCGCCACGAGTGCATTCCGAGTTTGGGAGTAAACCGGATGGCTTGAATGAATCCGGGAAAGACTCCGGTGCCAACCACCACTGACCAGGCAAAGAAAGCGGTCCGGCGCAACGGGTTGAGAGCATGCCAGATGCTGATCACTTGATTATAGGCAAAGTCGCGAAATACCACGGCATCATCCACCGCAGAAACGCCCACATAGTGGCGAACCTCGGCGCGTTGGCTGGCGTAATGATCAACCACAACGGAGGGATCATACGCCAACTTCCAACCCTTACGTTTGACGGCAACCGAGAAACAAAAATCCTCGCTGGGCTGCGCCCCTTTGCCCTTCAGGCGTGTGTCGAAGCGTACATCTGCAATGGCTATCGACCGGTAACTCATATTAGCCCCCTTCAAGATGTCAACTTCACGCAACCCACCGAAACCCAGATGGTGATTCCCAATGGTCCTGCCGAACCATTGGATCTTGCCGACAACCGACGCCCGACGGTCGTCGAATTCCTTTCCGTCAAAGCAGCGATCCCGCCCTCCCAGCCCTCCCAGGAGCGGATCGGTTCTGAAATTCTGCATGACCCGGCTTAGCCACGTGGCATGGGGGCATGTGTCGTCATCGATGATGGAAAGAATATCCGTCTTCACAGCATCGAGAGCAGCGTTGCGGGCTGCCACCACGCCAGGCGCCGAAACAGTGATGATCCTTATTGGAAGTGAATTCTTGTCTAAGCCGGACAGGCTCGATCTGGTCTCGATATCGTCCTCTCGGACCACCAGGAGAATGTCATCCGGTGCGAGCGTCTGCTTTTCCAGAGCCGCCAGGCATCGCAACAGATCACTTGAGCGCTGGTACGTCGCAATTAATACACCAATTGTTTGCGCTAGCTCAGTCACTGCTCTTACCTCAGATTGTCTCCCCATTCTTAGCCCGATCTTCGTGCTTCTTGCGGCCTGACTAAGAATCAAGCCGGAATGCCTTCCCCGGCGGAGAGTGGGAAAGTAGCGGAACTGGTGTGCGTTCCCCGATGCATAGGCACCACATCGCGAACCGGAGCGCCAACATGCGAGAGAAAGGCGTGCATCCGAGACTGGAACACCTCGACACTAAATTTCTCGGCGTGCCGGCGGAGAACAGCCGGAGACCATTCCATACGTTCAAAGCGTTGGATAGCAGCAGCTAAATCTTCGTGCTCCTGCCGATCAAAGAAAACGCCCGTCACCCCATCGACAATCGTCTCGATGGCGCCCCCCGCCCGGTAGGCAATCGTAGGACGCCCGGCGGCGGCTAGTTCGAGAGGAGCCATGCCGAAATCTTCTTCACCGGGAAATAACAGCGCGCGGCAGCGCGCCGCATAATGTTCTACTTCGGCATCGGAAAGACGGCCCAGAAAGCTGATAGTAGGTCCCGCGCCCGCTTCTAGCCGATCCCGATCAGGCCCGTCGCCGATGACCAGCAACCTTCTACCGAGTGAATTGCAAGCCTGAACGGCAAGATCAATGTGCTTATAGGAAACCAGCCGGGCCAAAACAAGGTAGTAATCCTCTTGTTCTTCCGACACCCGGAACCGGTGTAAATCGATGGGCGGGTGAATAACCTCCGCGTGGCGGCCGTAAGCCTTGAGAATCCGATCGGCCACGGTGCGCGAGTTCGCAATAAAATGGTCCGGCTGTCGCGAGGCACCCTCATCCCAGCGGCGCAAACCGCGGATGAGTGCGGGCAGCAGCAGGCGCTTGACCAGCCCCATCGATTCGCGCGCCGAGTAACTATCGAAACTCCACACCCAGCGCATGGGCGTATGGCAGTAGCAAACATGCATCGCATCCCGGCTGGTGCGTACACCCTTCACGTATCCAGAGGAACTGGAGATCACCAAATCGTACGGAGAAAGATCCAGCGAATGCACCGCAAAGGGATAGAGAAGGAAAAAAAGCCGGTAGCACTGCCGCATCAGTGGCAGCTTCTGCATCCAGGAAGTGACCACGGGCACCCCGGCAAGACCAGACGGCATGCAGTCTGTCAAGGCGACGGTGGAATGTAAAGTCGCTTGCGGAAGCATCCGCATGAATTCCTCGGCGACCTTTTCCGCACCGCCCATCTGGGTGAAATAGTCGTGCACGACAGCAATACGCATTTATCCCCCGGGGAATGTTCAGACCGCGCCCGACCGCTTGAGAACGGCCGGCACGGTGCGAGCAAGGATCTTCAGGTCAAGAGCCAAGGACCATTGATCGATGTAAGAGAAGTCAAGGGATATCCACTGATCGAAGCTAAGTGACCCACGTCCAACCACCTGCCACATACCGGTGATACCAGGACGAACGCTGAAACGACGCATGAGTTGTGCGTGTTCAAAGCGAGAGACATCGCGCGTGCTCATCGGTCGTGGACCGACTAAAGACATATCCCCAACCAGGACGTTCCACAATTGCGGCAGCTCGTCCAGAGAGGTGCGGCGAAGAAAGCCGCCAAGCGGCGTGATCCGTGGATCATTCTTGATTTTGAAAATCGGTCCGCTGGCTTCATTTTGTGCCTCCAGATGGTGCATCAAATCCGGCGCGTTCGAAACCATGCTGCGAAATTTCCACATCTGGAAGCGGCGGCGTCGATAGCCATATCGCTCCTGCACAAAAAAGACCGGTCCTGGGCTCGTCGCTTTCACTGCCAAAGCGATAAGAACAAAAACCGGAGCCAGCAGCATAAGTCCGGTGGCGGAAACGAAGATGTCAAGCGCACGCTTCAGGTTTTCAGCGGCAGCATGCTGATCGTCTTTGGGCACGAGCTCGAGGAACAACGAAGATCGCAGGCGAAGAGCTCTGCTGTGTATCAGCTCGTAGCTATCGTTCATACACACGATGCGTGCGCCTGCGCTTTCAGCAAGAGAGATTGCCCGTTGCGCCGTGTCGTAGCAGGAGCGATTGGGAACTGCGACTAAAAGCTCATCTACCACGTTATTGAGAAAAAGACTGGGAAGTTCATCGATCCGGCCGAGATACCGGCTCGCGATATCAGGCGCCATCAAAGCAGGATCGCGGTCATCGACGAATCCGAGAAGATGCTTGCGGCCGAAGTGCTGAATCCGCAGCTCGCGCCACGCCTTGGCCGCGCGGCGCCCACTCCCCACAATAATCACCTGCTCCATGTCGCCGATTTTCCACCGCAGGCTTGGGTTGGAAATAAAAACACGCACCATTTCATAGGCGAGCGCTGTAACGAAAAATGCCGCGACAACAGGAGCGACTGGCCCCTTCGCGTGACGGGCCTCAAGATATAACGCCAATAAGCCGGCCATGATGCCGCATCCGGTGGCCGAGCGAAGAGTTGGGCGGAGGAGCTCGGTAAAATTGTCACGATATAAACCCAATTTTTCCAGGCACTCTTTCCAGAGCACAGCAAAGACGATGGAAAAGGACGAGTTCAAAAGCGTAACGCGCATCTGTAGAAACTCTCGCAGGCCACCCTCAGGCATTCGGCGCTGATTAGCCCATGCGACCGCGGCAACTACGATGGCAAGCGCAACCAGGCTGTCAATTGCAGCCGCAAGAGTGGTGGAGTTTCGCTGCCTCATAAGTCGGTCTCCCACGACGTGTTGTATCCCTCATTTGCTGAGCCGAAAGTCCCGCCCGCAGCGAGCATTGGCACCGCAGCGTTTTCACAATATTTCAATACTTGTCTCCGCTCTTCCATTTGCTCGTATCACTGCAGTAGCACGGCCTGAAATCATTCTCAAACGAAAATTACTTCTGCCCGAGACCGTGTCTCGTGCTCGCTTGTGGAACGGCTCTGGCAGTTGGGTGAATCAACGGTCGCGGGAATGAACCGTGCTCTAACTTCGCTTATACCCAGTGAAACTGGAGATTATTTAGTCGCGACCGTAAAGATCATTTTCCATTGCTGCTCTAAGCCGGAAGGCTCCATGGCAGCTACTGGTCTTCGAAAAGCGAAGCTCTTAGCACCGTGCTGTGGCAGACAGACAGAACCGGAAGGTTCTACGGCCCGGAACATGAAAGCTAAGGATCTGTTTAATTGTCTGATCAATTCGAGCCGCCTGAAAATCGGGTAAAAATTCCACTTCAACACATCACATATTGCGTGGAGAGGGGCCGAACTCGACCTTAGTGCGTTGTTAGTTAATAGAAATATTGCTAATGCGAAGATAGCTTGTGCCGATAGGCACTGTCAACCGATAAACCAATTTTGTAGTCTCAAGTTTGGCAACTCAATAAACTTTTCAACTATCTGCTGCCCTATGCATGCATGGTGTCTATATCTTACGGCGCGCCACCGAACGACTGGAGGCCTGCATCCTTTTCACTAAATCTGTATCGTTGTTGCTCGGATTTCACGCGATTTAAACATCGGTGTATCTGGTGCACGAAAATCGCGGCGATTCGCGAAATGAATCTAATCCGTAAATGCGTACGGCCTAAACCTCCTTTACGACCTTTTTACCGAACACGTGGTCTTTCCTTGTTCAGTACTGCGCCCAGAACCTGAATTCGAGAGGAATGGGCGGATCGCACTGCGGTAAGAGCGGCATCCTGCCTGGTCGAGCCCGCTTCGAGAACCAATATCATTCCGTCTGACAATTGCCCCAAAGCGATTGCATCGGCATACAGGGATAGGGGTGGTGCGTCGACGATGACAAAATGAAACTCCGCGCGCAGCTCGACAAACCGGGCGCGCACGCGTGCTCCTGCCAGGAGATTCGCCGAATCGATGGCGACAGGACCGGAAGATAGTAGCCACAAGCATCCGTTGCCCATAGGCTTCATAAACGATCGGACGCTGCCTTCCTGCAGCAAGGCATCGGTAAACCCCTGGTAGTTGGTTGTCCCTAACATCCCAGGCAGTGAAGGAGAGCGAAAGTTCGCTTCCACCAGGCCGACCATTCCGGGAGCGGTTGCAGTCAGCGCCCGGGCGACGGAAGCCGCGATGCGGCTGCATCCGTCGCCGTGATCGACTGCGGCAAAGACGACCATGCGAGGCGCCTCCTGCTGCGGTTGCAGGAAAATCTGCTCCACCAAGCCCGTCATCGGGTCGCTAGCCAGGGAGTGCGGGAAGCCCTTGCCCCGGCTCTCCCCTGCGGTTAACGCAGCGTTTAATGGGGAATACGGCAGGAGAGCCTGCTTACGCTCTATCTCGCACATCAACTCGTAATTTCTACTCATCGGTGCTCTCCGGATTGGAACGCTCAACAGGCTGCCCTAAGTTGGCAACGGAAAGCGGTAGTTGAATCGTCTGACCGGGCTCGATGTGATCGAGATTGTTCATTTGAGGATTAAGCCGGCGAATCTCTCCGAGCAGTTCTGCATCGCATCGTCCGAAGCTTGCGACACATATCTCGAGCAGCGTCTCTCCTGCTTTAACGCTCACGATGCTCGCGCGGGGCATCGCCGGGCGCGATTCCTCAGCTAGCGGCACGGGGCCATCGGAAAGAGCTGGCCGGGGCGGCAGTGCCGAAGTCAAACGAGTTGGCGCGACGGCCAGCGGCTCAACCTGAGCGTGGATTGCGGCCTTGTTTTGCTGCCACCCGTGGACGGCGAAGAGGCTCACGCCCAGAGCGAGAGCAGCCGCAAGCGCAAACGCGACCTTTCGCTTCCTTTCGCTGCGCCGGGGAGCCATATGTTTAGTGGAACGACTTGCACGAATCACTGGCCCGGTGGCCCTTGAACACGAAACTTGACAGGGTTTCCTGAAAAACCGGCCTAGATCACGATCGGCAATAACCTGTTGAATGATTTCGCTATCGACAGGCTTTCGCTGCAACGCGCATGCCAGCGACAGCGCGTTGAAACAAAGGGTGTTAATGTTCCGTGGAATTCCGTGGCTTGCCCCGGCGATGAGCGCCAGGGCGTCCCTGGTAAACAGCCGGCCGGCAGACGGATACCCTGCTATCCGGAGACGGTGGGCGATATAAAGCTCGGTATCTTCGCGGGAGAATGCTGTCAGTTCGCTGAAGATGGAGATTCGTTGCCGCAACTGTTCAAGCTCAGGTGAAGCAATCTTTTCCGCCAGCTCCAGCTGCCCGGAAAGAACGATCTGGATCAGTTTTTCGTGGGGCGTCTCGAAGTTTGACAGCGTGCGAATCAGTTCCAGCACAGACCCTTCCAGATTTTGTGCTTCGTCAATCACCACCACGACGCGTTTCCCCAACCGGGCCTGCACGAGGAGAGCTTCCTTTAACCTGGATTGCAGCTGCATCAGACTCCCCTGACTGTCGTGGACGCCAAGGCCGGCAAGAAGCGCGCACATAAGATCGGCGGAAGTGCAAATGGTTTGGAAGAAAAAGATGGTGAATGCTTTCTCTCGAAGCTGCTGCAACGCGTGGAAGAGCAGTGTGGTTTTCCCCAACCCTGGGCTTGCCATCAGGGCTAGAAACCCGCATCCCTCGTTAATGCCATAGAGGAGCGAGCCAAGAGCTTCTTTGTGCGTGGAACCCAAAAACAAAAACCGCGAATCGAGCGTGACGCCAAAAGGTTGTTCCCGCAGCTTGAAATAGTCTAAGACCATAGTTGCCTACGCAGTCATTTCCGGCCCAGCCAATACAACCGGAATCCCAAGGGTCTCGGCCACTTGACTGGGGGTGTGGAAATAGGGATCGGGGCAGTCTAGGATCAACGCGGTCGGAAAGCTGACCGCCGTGGCTAGTCCTAGAGCAATGAGGAAGATAACTTCCCGATTGGGTACCGGCGACGCAGGTACGTTGGGGGGCGCCGCCATCGCGGCACTCAAGACCGGGCTCCCATCAAGCGCACGTTCCTGTTCCCGTTTGGAAAGATACTGCAAATAGCTCTGTTCGTCAGCCTTGACCTCGCGCGCGAGATCAGCGTCATCGACAGTGTTACCACCCGGCTTGATCAGTTGCGCCTTCATAGCCTCGATGACCCGCCGAACAGCGTTCAGACTCATGTGTTGCGTGGCCAGGTCTGCCTGATCTTGCGCCAATCGCCCTCTCAGGAAGTCGGGTGCTGGTCGCCGAGGCATCGTTTTTCTTTCATCATGGGTTTTGTGTGCTGCCACGATGGCTGCTTTGATTGCAGATACCTCCTTATCGACATCCAGCACCAGCGCATAGTTCGACGCATACTTTTGCAGGAACTGTGCGCGCTTGGCTTCGGCGGCCTTGAGACGAGCGCCAAGATTTTGCACCAGCAGGTTGCTCGTTTCGATTTCTTGCGGCGGACTTACTTTCATCTGCTCCTGATCGATGCGGATCCTTTGCTCGTCGGAAGCAATCGCGTGCTCCAAGGTGCGTGACTGGCCAACAGCCGCCGTGAGTTGATGGCTAAACTCGCCACCCGAACCAGATTGGCCCCGGGAATCCTGGAATGCCCGCAAACCCGATTCGGCATCCTCAATCGCCGCTTCATAACCTTGAGGTTGCGGGGTTGACGTCGAGCCAGAAACGGGCGGGGCGCGAAGCGCATGCCGGCCGAGGTAAAGCTCCGCAAGGCTGTTTAGAACCCCGCAGGCCCGAGATGGGAGCGTTGAGCGATAAGTTATTTCGATAACGTTCGTACCGGGTCTAATGCGAACCCGTAGCTGCCTGTCGAGTTGGCTCACGGCACGCGCAACTCGAATCGCTTCTTTTTGCCGGGGAAAAAAGACGCCGGACAACCAGCTATCCTGCCCGTTCTGGAGTTGGTTGGTAAGGACCACCCTTTCGAGGATCTCATGATTTGTGAGAGATTGAACCTCTTGCTCGACCTCCTGATCTGTCGGGGACGGAGTGGAAGGGTCCAACTCCTTTGCCGCATCAGTGGTATGCGCGGGGTAGGCTTCTGCACGGCTGACCAGGAGAGACATATGCGACTCGTAAATATGTTGTCGCAGTAGCCCGATCGACACCGCAACGGCAAAGACGAAAACAAACGTAATCATCCATACTCTCCTGCGGCGCAATAGGGGCGCCGTCAGATCACGTAAGGTTAGATTTACGTCCTCCCCGCTTAGTAACTTCGGACTCATCTCAACACCGCTTTTCCCTCATGATCACTCAATAGAGCCGAGCGACGGGCAGTTATTGCAACCGGCAATTACTCGGATATCTGCACTTGTCTCCGCAATTGGTACACAGAGATCGGCGTTTAGTGGAAAGCGTCGCGTCACGGGGGAGGGCGCGCGCGATGGCAGGTGCTTGCCGACCGGTGGTCCAGTCTCGCACTACCGAAAGGAATTTTTCAACTAATGCCAGGCAAGCACGTGCGGAGACTGTTTTCTGGGCTTACCCGAGAAAAGATTGCTTTATCCTAAGGTGAGCCATTGAAGGGGGTTAAGCGACGCCTAACTGCGAGGAATATCCGCTGCACAGACCTTGATGAGGACACGGTGGGGATTAAAAAACATTCAGAGTAGAAGAGCAGCGTTGGGATGATACGGCACAACGCTGCCTATGTTCACTCTTCAAGTTGGAGGTTAGCTGATCCTAAGTAGGAAAGCTGTCGTGCAATCGAGTCCAACGACACAACTTATTTTGCAATCAGTTCTCACAAGAGATTAAACGTTTCGACGCGGGTTACTACAACTCCATCAGATTGCCGGCTGCGTCGAATTCCATCTCACGTGGCCTGCCGTCTGTCGTCACTCCCCCGCTGCCCTCGACGGCTTCCGCGTAGGATTCAGAAGCCAGGAAGCGGTCGAGGTTAAGCGTGTCGGCAATGCGCACCACGCGCAACTTTTCCATGTTCGGCTCAGCTAACGACGCTAGCGCTGCCTGGATGGCCTCGCGGTCATTGTCAAAATAAATCGGGATTTTCGCGGCGAGTACCCCCAGCGAAGTGAGCGCATTCATATAAGTATATTGCAGGTTGAGAGCCTTCACGAAACGAGCGGTGGTAAAGTCTGCCATGCCGATTCCGGTGCCGTTGCCACTGCTGGCCGGGGTCAGGTCGCGGACAAAGATGCGCGCGACACGCGGGGTAATCGGGCTCTCGGAGCGAAGCGAAGATGTATATCCCGTGATGTCGCGGCCGATCACATTGGTGTCCATGCCAGAGCCGCTGATGTCTTTACCGATGCGATCAATGATCAGCAGATCGATCTCTTCAAACGGCAGGCGTGCCAAAAGCGATTGCGACTTTAGGAAAAGCTTGTTCTCCTCCCGAACGATGTTCTCTGGCCGGATCACTTCAATCACCGCGGTCTGATGATGCTGATCTTCCACCAGGGCAATGCCGCAGAAAATGGGTGCGGCGCCCAGGATGGTCTTGGCAAACTCGCGCAGCACGACCTCGTAGCCAAAGTGGGCGGCAGCACAGTGCGCATTGTTAGCGCCGATTTGCTTGCCGAAGCCGATGACCAGCATTTTCTGGATGCCGCTGCCCAACGTGCCACGAAAGTCGGTGTGCGGCTTAACCCGGTTCAGAACGACGACTCCATCGGCCGCCAGCGCCGGAACACTGAAGACTACATCGAGGCCGTCAAATGCCGTGCCGATCTTTCTCACTTCCATGCTGGCTTCGATAGGGACGCCCGTGCTCTCGGCGGTGACCCCATAGCTTGCCAGCATCTCGATCTGGCCCGCTGGGGTGGCGCCGCCGTGGCTCCCCATAGCGGGCACGATGAACGGACGAGCACCAGCCTCGGTAAGAACGCCCAGGGTTGCCTTCACTATCTCTTTGAGGTTGGTGATGCCGCGACTTCCGACGCCGAGGGCGATTTTCATGCCCGGCTTGATCTTTTCCCTCAGCCCGGTCTGCGTGAACTGCTCTGCAATGAGCCTGGGAAAATCCAGTTTTTGTGAGGGTGGGTAGCTCTGCTCCATCTCGAGCATCTTGGGAAAGTGATTGGACTGGTTCATCGCGGAAAAACCCCTTGGCCGTACTCAATAAACATACACGCGAGCGGTAGCGAGCAATCCGATTGCGAGGCCGTGGTCCTTCTTAGTACACTTTGCGTTTGCCCCTCAGCCGCACAAAACGGAAGCTCGCGTTTCTTACTGTTGCCGGGCTGGCAATCATCGCCGCGCCTTGTTTCGCAGATAACTGCAATAACGTGGCAACCCTTCAGTTACCGCATACCGTCCATCACCAAGGCGGAAGTTGTTCCAGCGGGAACTTTTATACCTCCTACGGGAAAACCCCTTCCCGACCTCCCGGCATTCTGCCGCGTCACGGCCACGGTAAAGCCAAGCGCCGACTCCGATATCCAGGTCGAAATATGGATGCCTCAGGCGGGTTGGAACCAACGCTTGGAAGGTACCGGCAATGGCGGCTTTGCCGGCAAGATCAGCTATGGCGCCTTGGCAGAAGGGGTCAAGCGGGGCTACGCCGTGGCCAACACGGATATGGGCATGGCGACTCCGCCGGGCGCTACCGCCGCCATTTTCGTTGATCGCCCCGACCGGTGGATCGACTGGGGATACCGCGCCACGCATGAAATGACCCTGGTGGCCAAACAGGTAGTGCACGCCTACTACGCGCAGGATGCCAGGCGGGCTTACTTCGTCGGGTGTTCCACCGGGGGCGAGCAGGCGCTCATGGAGTCTCAGCGCTACCCCGACGATTACGATGGCATCGTAGGCGGCGCCGCGGCAAATAATCGAACCGGCGTCCATGTGAGCATCCTTTGGAATTTTGCGGTGAACGAAAGAACCCCGGCATCTTACTTGCCTGCCGCCGCACGATCGCTGCTTCCCAGGCGGTCGTGGATAAGTGCGACGCCCTGGATGGGATGAAAGACGGAGTGATCAACGATCCGGGCAAGTGCCAATTCGACCCGTCCTCTCTGCAATGCAAGAGCGCCGGCCAGGAGAATTGCCTGACCGCGGCGCAGGTGGAAACCGCGAAACAAATTTATGCGGGACCAGTGAATCCGCAAACCGGCCAAAGCCTCTATGCTGGGCTTCCCCGGGGTAGCGAGTTCGGTTGGGATGGATTGGATCCGGCCCCCGGCGGGATGCCCCCGTACGCTCCGATCTTTCAATGGGTCTTTGGAAAGCAGTGGGAATGGCGGCAGTTCGATTTCGATCGTGACTATGCTACTTACACACAAAAGCTCGCCGAAATGGTGAATGCAACCAACCCCGACATCGACACGTTTCGGGCGCACGGTCACAAACTGCTCATGTATCACGGCTGGAGCGATTGGCTCGTGGCGCCTGGGGAATCGATCAACTACTACAACGCCGTGGTCGCGCGAGACAGTTCCACACATTCCGGCAAGCCGCAGGATGCTCGACGAGAGGCGCCGCCGAAGTCGGGAACTTTAGACCAGTCCTTCCGTTTGTTCATGGTCCCGGGCATGGCGCACTGCTCGGGTGGCCCCGGTGAAACACACTTCGATGCGCTCGGGGCAGTTGTCGATTGGGTTGAGCATGGCGTTCGCGCCAGAAAGAATCATCGCCAGCAAATTGCCGATTGCGGGGATGGGGGCCGCGGCGAACGTGCGCCGGCCGCTTTGTCCCTATCCTCGAGTGGCCCAGTATCAGGGCTCGGGCAGCACCAACGATGCTTCCAGTTTCGTGTGCAGGTGAAGGCGAGTGCGTCTTACAGGGGAAAACAGCAATCATCACCGGTGCGGCTTCCGGCATTGGCCTCGGCATCGCACAACGCTTTGCCGCAGAGGGCGCAAACGTGGTGATCGCTGATCTAGACAGGACGGATCCGGAGGCGGCCGCGGCCACAGTCGCCGGAACAACCAGCGGCCAGGTACTTGGAATTGCCATGGACGTAACCGATGAAAGCGCGGTCGACTCCGCCGTAGCAAAAACCATTCAGGAGTTCGGCGGCGTCGATATTCTTTGCAGCAATGCAGGGATCCAGATCATCGGCGGCATCCACGAGCTGGCGTTCAGCGATTGGAAGAAAGTACTCGCCGTGCACCTCGATGGAGCTTTCCTGACCACGCGAGCCTGTCTGCGGCATATGTACCGGTCCGGCCGGGGCGGCTGTATCCTCTATACCGGTTCTGTACATTCGAAGATCGCCTCTGTGCTCAAGGCGCCGTACGTGACTGCGAAGCACGGATTAGCTTGGGCTATGCCGTACCGTGGCCAAGGAGGGAGCCCCCTACGGCGTGCGCGCTAACGTGATTTGCCCAGGCTTCGTCCGCACTCCACTCGGTCGAGAAGCAGATTCCCGAGCAGGCGAAGAATACTCCAGCTCGATCCGCAGGAAGTGGTGGAGAAAGTGATGCTGAAGGATACGCTCGATCAACAGTTCACCTCGATGGAAGAAATCGGAGCAACCGCGGTCTTCCTGGCGGAGCAAACGACACTGGCCTTGACTGGGCAGTCGATCATGGTGACGCCATGGCTGGTTCATGGAGTAGTACTATTAGACCCTGTTGCAGGAGGAACGATTTGTCGATCACCAGACGCACCTTTTTAAGCACCAGCTCCGCGGCTGCCGCTCTTATGATGACCGGCGTAGGCCGAGCTGCATCGCTCGGGCTCCCCATCGGCCTGCAGCTCTACTCCGTGCGCACCCTGCTCCCCACCGATTATGCCGGCACCCTCAAGCAGATCGGTGCACTCGGCTATAAGGAAGTCGAGGCCGCCGGGTTCTTCAACCTGCCGGTTGAGCAGGTGAAGGCCGCTATGCGAGCCGCCGGCTTGCGCTGCGTGAGCGCGCATTACCCGCTCATGCTGCTTGAGGCAGCATCTCGACGAAATTCTGACGTTCTGTAAATCGCTGGGCGTAGGGTTTGTGGTTTGCTCCTCGCCTATGCATCAACAGGAAGGGGTGAAGGGTCCACTCTCCATCGATGACTGGCGCTGGAGCGCTGACCAGTTCAACCAGATAGCCACAAAAGTAATGGCCGCGGGGATGCGTTTCGCTTATCACAACCATATCGCAGAGTTCGGCGCGATTGGGGGCGTGCTGCCGTATGAAGAGCTGCTGAAGAACACCGATCCGGCAAAGGTTAGCTTCGAGCTTGATTGTGGCTGGGCGATCGTGGGCGGCCAGGATCCCATACATATTTTGAAACAGTATCCGGCACGTATCGTAATGCTGCACATCAAGGACTTCAAGGACAACAAGCCGCCCTCAGTCGAGCTCGGGACCGGCTCGGTCGACTACAAACCTATCTTCGCCGCAGCAGCAGCGACCGGGCACATACGCCACGCCTTCGTCGAGCAGGAAGAGTTTCAGGGACCGATCATGGAAGCGCTCAAAGTCGACGCGGAATACATGAAACGCCTTCGAGCATGAGTTCGTCTGCAAAGTAGAGACTGCAGGCCCTCAGCTTCTAGCGCGCCGACGAGGAACAAATCGAAGGGGTGCCTCAGGTCTCGCTTTTGAGACCTGGGATCCCAACCATCCCAAGCGACTGTCTGAATCGTCAAGTAGTCTCTCTAATGGAGCGGGCAGTTGTGGTGGGAAAGGCGTCCAGCTCCCATTGACACAAGCCCTCTTCTTTGAGAAAACACCCTTGCCTCCAGTAACCGCCCTTTTCCTACAACTACCCTCTCCTATTTGTCATCCCGAGAGCTTGTGAGTTAATTCTGTTTAGTGCTGGTGCAAGCGGATCGACGCATGTTTTGCTGGTGGTTGGATTGCTATGGGGCAATCGCACTCGGGTGCGGTTTTCGCGGTTGGACTTGGCATACAGTGCTGGATCTTTGCTATTTTGCTGCTGAGGCCGGTTTTAGCTGAGAAGGGCTTTGCTGAAGTGAGTCAGGTTGTAAGCCAAGGCGCACCACAGCGCCACGCATTTGATTTTGTTGAGGCCTCGTACGGTCAACGGCGTCAGCCCGCGATAAGTTCGTAATTCAGCGTTTACGGTCTCGCTGGTGGAGGCCCTTTGTTGGTAGATCTTCTTGCCCTGCTCGCTTTCCATGCGTTGTTTCCATGCCAGGATCGCTTCCGAATCGTTCGGCTTGGGTTTTAACTCGTGACCTCGGTTCTGCGGGTTTTTGGCCGGTTTGGGTGGCACGAACAACTCCACCTTCTGCTCGTGGGCCTGGACAATGTCCTCCATGCGCAAGTAGCCGCCGTCGATCAGATGCTGCTCCACTTTGCCACCAGTCCGTTGTTCCACTTGCTCTCGCATCGGCTCGCTCAACCCAGCCGAATCGGAAGATTCGTTACAAACGTCCACCCCCAAGATGGCACGACTCTTGGTGTCGGTGGCCAACTGCACATTGGCCGCCGGGCTGAAACCACCGTTGGCCATCTTCATCACCCGCGTGTCCGCATCCGTGGTGCTTACCCGCGGCTGCCGGGCCCGGATCTGGTCCCCACACTTGCCTTTTCCTGCCCTCTTGGCTGCCTCAGCCTGCTTCTTCTTCAGCTCCGGCAACTGCGCGATCGCCTGTTCCAACCGCTGCTGTCGCGACGCCGCCGCTCGGGTACGCGCCGCCCTCTGCCGCGCCGTCACCGCAGCCGATTGGGCCGGCGTTTCCAGCTGCTTACGCAACTCCGACACTTGCTGCTGGGCCTGCGCCAACAGCTGTTGCAAGCGTTCTTCCCGGCGAAAACTGTTGCTCCCAGCGCTGACGCGGATACGCACTCCATCCTGGCTGATACGGCTCACACGCACTAGCTTCTTGTCCACCAATGCCACTAACACCTGCGTAAACAGGGCGTCCAATGCGTCTGCGTGATCGCAACGAAAGTCACTCAGCAGGTGATGATTTACGCTTACACCGCCGCACATCCAGCGAAACGGAGCACTCTCTTCGCATCGACGCGCCAGCTCCCGGGCTGAACCTATGCCGCGCACGCACGCGTACAGCCATAAACCTACCAGCAGACGTGGGTCGGTTGCATCTCGGCCCGCTACCCCCTCACGGGCACCGAGCGTAGCCGAGGGATCTGCAGTTTGAACCACAGGATGCCACCAAACCCCGATGACAAGCAGCCGGCTAGCTAGTCAGCCGGTCATTGGAGATGGGCGTGATGCTCCATACTTCTAGTCCGCTGAGGGCTTCCCTTGCCCCGGTCCACACGACCTCTATGTCGCCCGCCGACGCAGCGTAACAGCGGGCCGTCACTGCTTCCTTACTATCAATAAACGTCTCAATGACCGAGCCGTCAATAAAGAGACGAACCGACGCAAGTCCATCGCGATCCGGCGAGACCGACAGACTCTTCCCGTCTACCGTCACGGAAGATGCGCCGTCATAACGAATCGCAAACAGCGACGTAGTGCCGGAACGCAATTCGACCCCACAATCTTTCTGCCCCACTTTGAACTTGCAAAGAACCTCCCCGGCGCGTCCCTTAATCATCTTGTTGGTAGCTGTGCGGAGCGAACCAAACTCCGGCGGCACATCCATCCGCAACCTGTTATCCGGCCCCACCGACAACACGCGCGGCGAGCGCCATCGCCCCCGCCCAACCCGCAACTCTGCACTCCTCAGGGGTTCGCGTTTCCTGAACCCATCCCCAAAGAATACGCCGTCCTTTTTCGTCCACCATGCTTTTCATCGCATAGTACGACCCATGGTCGAGCAACCCCTTGGTCTCCATGTGAAAACGCAGATCGTGCTTATCGAAGGTGCCTACCTCCCAATAGACCATTCGCTCGGTGGAGTAGAGCAACACATGTTTATCCGCAAGGGGAAAGAAGTCGGGGCACTCCCACATCTCACCCGTGTCGACAGGGTTGGTCTTGGTGCCTCCGTTCCATTTGCCCTGCGCTAATGGATGAAGGTAAGTCCAGATACGGCCATCCCGCGAGGTATACAGCAACACCGAGCCCCCCACTTTGTCGAACCCCGAACCCACGCCCAGGTACCATGTATCCCCATCCTTCCACGGACACGGATCCCGAAAGCCGGTAACCTTTAAGCCGGGCGGAGGAGATTCCAGCACGGGCCTCGGCAACTTGGTCCAGCGGCCCAGTTCAGGGTCGGTCGAGGTCGCAAGGCACTGCACCTCACGCACTCCCTCGCCTCGGATGGTCTCCTCCTGCGGCGAACACTTGGTGACGCCGGTGTAAAGAATGCTGGGCACATCGACCCCGGGGAGCACGCTCCCCGTAAAACAACCATAGGCATCATACGAACCCGGGGTCGGTGAGAGTGCCACCGGCAAGTGCTTCCAGTGAATGAGATCCGGGCTGACGGCATGCGCCCAGTGCATGTCTCCCCACACTGCCGCGCCGGGGTTGTACTGATGAAACATGTGATACTGGCCGCGAAAAAATCGCGGGGCACACGGATCATTCATCCAGTTGGCAGGTGGCAGCAAATGAAACTGCGGCCGCAGCGGATCGGCCATGAGCTTTTCCCTAAGCTCCGCTTGCTGCCCTGATTCGTCCAATGCGTGCATGGGCCCGGTCCGCAGAGCACACATCGCGGAAGATGCCAAAGAAGAAACCAGGAATTTTCGGCGATTCATAGGGTAGCCTCCTACCGTGCATCTGCTTGCGTGGCGAGCAAGGCGCGGATTTTCTCCTTAAGCTCGGCTGACAGTTCTGGCGTCGCTCCCTGTTGCCCAGCCACATAGCTGCCACAAAGGTTGCCGATCTCTGCCATCAACGCCGGCGAGGCGCCACGCAGGTAGGCGTGCAACAGGCCAGCAGTAAAGGCATCGCCCGCGCCGACCGTGTCGACCAGTTTGACAGGGAAACCCGGATGCCTGAATGTGCCGTCACGCGTGGTGATCATGCTTCCTTCGGCTCCCAGGGTGATAGCCACCAACGCGCAATCAGGGAAACTGACCAAGCAGCGAGCGGGCCGCTGTTTCCGGCGTCAGCTGCTCTCTGGACAAGCCAAGCCCACCCAGAAACGAAAAGGTCAGCGGCAACTCCTCCTCGCTTACCTTGATGATGTTCGCGTGAGCGACCGACCACGCGAGGACATCGGGAGCTGCAGTCGGGCATCCGTATATTGATGTCGCACACCCGCACGCACGCTGCAGGGGCGCCCTCCACCAGGCTCCGGATGGTCGACCGCGATACCTCATGCCGCTGGGGGAGCGTTTCAAAACAAATGGCATCCGCAGCATGCACTGTTGCCAGCAGACCAGGAGTGAGCTGAATAAAATCCCACGCCACCCCTCGGGAGATAAGATAGCTGGGCTGGTTGTCGGCTGAGAACGTGACCTCTACGGTGCCCGTGGGATAGGCCTCGCTCATCTGTAACTGCGTCAGATCCAGGTTCGGCTGAACCAGTAGGCTACGCGCAGCGCCGCCATAGCCGTCATTACCCAGGCTAGAGACGAGTACACTGCGATTTCCCAGCCGGGCGCAGAAAACGGCAAAGTTTGCCGGCGCTCCACCGAGCCGGGCGCCGCCGGGCAAAAGGTCCCATAATAGTTCGCCCACTGCGACAATTTGCGGGACCTTGCTTTCAGACATATGCTTCACAAAGGATGAAATTCAGGATCTGTCCGTTCCTTCACCACATCCTCGTTGAGAGCCACGCCAATCCCGGGCGTAGTCCGGACCTGGAGAAAGCCCTCCCCGTCGAGCGAAACTGGTTCCGTCAGCGACATGTAGGACTGATCAACGTAGTGGGTGAACTCGAGCAACATCAGGTTAGGCGTTGCCGCGGCGACGTGGGCTGCCGCCATCGTACCCAGAGGAGATGCTACACCATGGGGTGCGATGGGAATGGAGTAAACCTCGGCCATCGCCGCAATCTTACGGGTCTCCAGCAGTCCTCCGGTTTTCGACACATCCGGTTGAATCACGCTGAGCGCTTCCTTTTCGAGAAATGGCCGAAACCCGTAGCGGCTGTAGATATTCTCGCCTGCCGCAATAGGAACGCGCGTGGCATTGCGCACCCTCACCATCGCATCCACATCGTCACTGGGAATTGGTTCCTCAACCCAGATCAGACGGAAGGGCTCCAACAGATGGCACAGTTGTATGGCTGTTTCCACGTCGTAACGGGCGTGGCATTCGAGCGCCAGATCGTAGCCGGGGCCGACAGCCTCACGCATCGAGGCGACAAACTTCACCACATCGTCTAATTGCACCGTGTTCAGATGAAGTCCCCACAGCTTGTCTGGATCCCAGCCCTTCTTAAGCGTCCAGCGCATCGGGACTGTAATCGATGCCGATCTTGAGCGCTTTTACCTTGGTCTTTGCAATCAGGCTGGTGGCCTCCACCGGGTTGGCTGCGTGGAGATAGACAGGCAACCGATTGCGCACGCGACCGCCGAGCAGCTGGTAGACCGGAACATTCAGGGCTTTGCCCGCCAGGTCCCACAGCGCCATTTCGACTCCGCTGATCGCGGTCAGGTATGGTCCGCCCATGCCCCGCATAAACAGCGGCGAGGGCGAACCGCCGGTGGAAAGGTGCTTCCAGCCCCACAGGTCGAAGAGAATGCCTTCGATATCCAGCGGGTCACGGCCCGCAAGCGCAGGCCCGATATTGTGGTTAACGATATATTCCGCCCCCACGGTATCGAGCATCTCGCCTGTGCCGGTTAATCCCTGGTCGGTGTAAACACGGATAAAACGGCTGTTGAACCCGTCGCGCAAACGAACTGCGCGGATCTCACGGATGGTGAGGGTGGGCGCTCGAGACGTTCCCTGGGCGCGCGCGCTGCAGCAGGAACGCACCATACGCCATCGCAGCCTGGCCAAGAAACATACGTCGATTCATCGGGCGGAGTGTATCACGTCTCCCCAATGGTCGGATGTTGCGAAACTCCCGCCCAGGCTGCAATCTGGTAGGCATGCCGGAACTACCGGACATCACCGCCTATATCAGCGCGCTGGAGCCCCGCATTCTCGGCCAGCCGATCGAACACGTGCGCATCGCAAGTGCCTTTCTGCTGCGCACAGCGCGGCCTCCGGTAGCCGCCGTGGAAGGCCGCGTGGTTCAAGAACTGCGCCGCATCGGCAAGCGCATCGCTATCGGCGTGGACGGCGATCTCTGGCTCGTGCTTCATCTGATGATCGCCGGGCGCCTGCACTGGCGGCCAACCGGCGCAAAGCTTGCCGGACGAAACAACCTGGCGGCCTTCGACTTCCCTCATGGCTCGCTCGTTCTTACGGAAGCCGGAACCAAACGCCGCGCGTCCTTGCATGTCTTCGAGGGTGAGGAGGCTATGCGTTCCGTCGATCCCGGAGGGATCGATGTGTTGGCAAGCGATCTCAAAGCCTTTCGCGAAGCGCTTACCGTCGAAAATCGTACCCTCAAGCGGGCTCTTACGGATCCGCGCATTCTCAGCGGCATCGGCAACGCCTATTCCGATGAGATCCTGCACGCGGCACAACTTTCCCCCGTTGCGCTCACCCATAAGCTGAAGCCAGAAGAATGGGAGAGGCTCTACGCCGCGACCCGTAGCAACCTTGAATTGTGGATCAATCGCCTGGGAGACGAGGCAAAGATCGCCTTCCCGGAAAAAGTGACAGCATTTCGCAAAGATATGGCAGTACACGGACGGTACGGTCAGCCCTGCCCGAGGTGTGGCGAACCCATCCAACGGATTCGCTTTGCAGACAATGAGACCAACTACTGTGTGCGGTGTCAGACGGGCGGCAAGCTGCTCGCGGATCGCAGCCTCTCTCGCCTTTTGCGATCCGACTGGCCAAAAACTCTCGATGAATTGGAGACGCTTAAGCGGCGGTGAGCTGAGACCGACATCTATCGTGGCGGAGAGTCTTCGTCGATGCGTTTTCCTTCGGGCAGCATGCGCTGGTGGAGGATGCGAGATATAACGATGCCCTTCGCTTCAACTCGGTAAAATAGCACATGACACCCACATTCCATGCGGCGCAAACCCTGTCGAACTTGATCGCATGCGCGGCCCAGTTCCGGTTTTATTGCGAGTTGCCGACAGCATGCCTTAATGCCGTTAATGTAAACGACGGTCTGATCCTTACCCCAAGTGTTCAACGTATAGGTCGCGATTCCGGATAAGTCCATCTCGGCCCGGCGAGAAAGGCGATACGAACCCATGATTAGATTCTTTCTCTAGACTGACCGAAGATCGTGACCTAACGCTGCTTCTTCGAAAGCTTAACTTGTTGCAGAACACGTCCAAATGGGTCGCCCTCGGCAATACCACTAGCATCGCCTTCATCAATCGCTGCTCGCAGGGCTTCGAGTCTCGCCTCAAACTGCTTTTCCTCGCGCTCCAGTGTTCGAAGGGCCGCGCGCACGACTTCACTCGCGTTTTCATAACGGCCACTTTCAATCTTCTTTGAGACGTAGCTGTCAAGTTCATCCGTAAGGTTAACGTTTCGTGTGGGCATGACGGTTCCCTTAAGCTACAAAGATAGCATCGTTGGCAAAGATTGCCAATCGCCGGATTGCAGGCCGAATCTAACTAACCGGAACCTTAGTCTCCACGGCTTCCGGTTCTGATTCAGCAAACGCTCGCGACGAGGGACCTACCGGCAGTCGGATCTCTGCCCCGCAACCAGGACCATCCACCCGGTTGGCCACCTGCAGAACGCCGCCGTGGGCTTCGCATATCTGCCGGGCCAGTGCGAGGCCGATGCCACTCCCTCCGGGCTTCGTGGTGTAGAAGGGCACAAACAAGTTTGATGGATTGGTGAGGCCGATCCCGTTGTCCTCGATCAAAATGACCACGCCAGGGGGAGCCGTCTTCCAGGTGACCGTGACCTCGCAGCTAGCCGGCGCCTCGGGAAAGCGTGCCAGGGCCGCTTCCGTTGCGTTGCGCAACAGGTTAATGATCAATTGCTCGATCTGGTCGGCATCGAGTTGCAGCACGACATCCGGTCCAGGCTTCAACTGGACCGCTAACCTCGTCTCCATCAGGACCGCGCGCTCTATCAGCGGGTGCAACGGAACTGGCTGCAGTGCCGGCGGCGGCAACTGGGCAAGCTGCCGGTAAGCCTGGATAAAACGATTTAACGACTCGGCACGATTTTCAATGATTCTCAGACCGCGATCCAGGTTATACAGATGATCATCCTCGGCATACGCATCCACTGTCTGCGCTTTCTGTGGATTCACATGGACCCAGGAGCGAAGGCTGCCGGCGATGGACTTGATGGGCGTCAGCGAATTGTTGATTTCATGGCCAATGACGCGGATCAGTCGCTGCCACGCATCCCGCTCCTGCTCCCGCAGCGCGATGCTTACGTCTGAAAGCACCAGCAGCGTATGCGGGATGCCATGCTGGCGAAAGCTCGACCGTCTCACCATCCAATGAACGGGATAGCCCTTGCCCGCCAGAATCATGATTCCCCGATCAGGCTGATCGAGCAGGCCGGCCAGTCGCGCATCTTCCGCGCTGGTCCCCAAATCCCCGTCTGCTGTGAGATGGAATATGTGCTCCGCGGCAGGGTTGATCAGCCGCAGACGATGCTCGGGATCAAAGGCAAGCACCGGGGCATCCATGGAAGAGATCACACACTTCAACAGGGCACTGGCCTCGAGTTCGTCCAGACGCTGGCTCTGCAAAAGATCAGCGAATTCGTTGATCTCTAAAGCCAGTTCTCCCAGCGCATCAAGATGGCGGCTTCCCCGGGCGCGAAAAGAATAGTCGGACTCGCGCAGGGCGGAGACCACGTTCGCCAGGGTCTGCAACGGGCGGATGATGTCATCCAGGAGCAGGCTCGCCGCGATCAGCGAGAAAAAAGCAGCGCCGCCAAGCAGGGTCGCGGCCATGGTGCCCGTCACTTTGGCCTGCCAAAGCAGGATGGCGGCCAGGACAAATGCAGGCGCTGCAATCAATAAGCAGAAGAGGCGGATGCGACGCTCGAATGGAGCGCTGCTGCCAATGTGTTTCGGGGGGCGCAGGTTTGGTGGGGGGCCTGAATCACTTCCGCTATGCGAAGCGGGATCAGATTCCATACTTCTCCATCCGGCGATAGAGCGCTCCACGGCTCAATCCCAGAGCCTCTGCTGCATGACTCACGTTGCCGGACGCACGCGCCAGAGCCTTACGAATAAGGATACTTTCCACGGCTTCCAGACTCAACTCATCGAGACTTTGGGTGGTGGAGCGGACCTGGCTCAAACCAAGATCCGCAGTCTGTACACGCGGACCGCGGGCCATGAGCACAGCGCGCTCAATGGCGTGATCCAGTTCCCTCACATTCCCTGGCCAGCTGTGTTGGAACATGGCCTCCAGTGCGCTGGGCTCAAAGCCGCTCACACCCTTGCGATAGCGCGAGGTGTAGCGGGCGAGAAAGTGGCCGGCCAGCAAAGGGATGTCCTCGCGGCGTTCACGCAGTGGCGGGAGATGAATCTCGACCGTGTTAAGGCGGAACAGCAGATCTTCGCGAAAGCGGCCCTGGGCGCACTCTTCCGGCAGGTCGGCGTTGGTTGCCGAAAGCAGACGGACATTCACGCGCCTGGTTTGCGACGAGCCCACCCGTTCCAGGTCGCCGGTCTCGAGCACTCGCAACAGTTTCGCCTGCTGGCGCATGGGAACGTTGGCAATCTCATCCAGAAAGAGCGTACCGCGATCCGCGAGTTCAAAGCGGCCGATACGATCGGTCCGCGCATCGGTAAACGCTCCTTTCACGTGGCCAAAGAGCTCGCTCTCGAAAGTACCTTCTGCCAGCGCTCCTGTGTTCACAGCGACCAGGGAGCGCGCCGCGCGAGAGGAGAGCGCGTGCAGCGTTTGCGCCACGATTTCTTTGCCCGTCCCGTGTTCGCCGGTAATCAGCACGTTGGCGTCCGAAGGTCCAATCCGCGCCAGCAGTTCCAGAACCGGTTGCATCGAAGAAGCCTTGGCGATCAGCTCAGGCCGCCCTTCGGCGCGCAGCAGCCGGTTTTCTGCCTCCAGGATTTCCGCTTGCCGCACGGCTCGCCGTAGTTCGATCTGGGTGCGCAAGATAGAAATGAGCCGCGCATTTTCCCACGGCTTCTGGATAAAATCGCACGCCCCACGACGCATGGATTCGACCGCCAGATCGACATTGGCCCACGCCGTCATCACGATGATGCGCAAGCGGCTGTCGTGAGCACTCAGTTGAGCCAGCAACTCCAGACCTTCCGCGCCGGAGGTCGTGTCGCGGGTGTAGTTGAGGTCAATCAGGAGCGCATCGAACGTTTCGCTCGCTACGCGGTCTCTGACTTCGCGAGGTGACTGCGCGCGCGTGACCCGGTAGCCTTCCGGCTGCAGCAGCAGTTCGATCGCATCCAGAATGTGCGGCTGATCATCCGCAGCCAGAATTCTGGCTGCGTCCCTGGCCGTGCGGGCGGCCGGCTCTTTCGCGGTCTGCGGGTAGGTTGCCATCATTGCCTCAAACGGCGCCTGCTAGGTCACCTTGTAAGTATAGTGCTGCTGCAAAACGGCCCGGCCAAAGCTACACCCGTTCCGCGGTGTTTTATCGATGCCTCAAGGGCCGTCGTGCGGGGGCAGGGAAAGGTAGGTACGGGCTGGTAGGTACGGGCTTTAGCCCGTACACAAACAGCAAAATCATTCGGCCTTTAGGCCCTGAGGTACGTTCTTGCTTTCCTTCTGTATGTACAAATCATCCTCTTTTCGCCGGTTCCCCCGGAAGGGAATACTCCTAAGGCTTGCTCTCAGCGACGACGCCACTTCTTGCGTCGTCTATCGAGACGCCCGTGCGGTCCAACGTTGTCCCCGTAGCGCGGTCAATGTCCGCCTTCGCCTTTTCGTAAGCAGTCTGCGCAGTATAAAATGCGGATTCCGCGACAGCGAGGCCTTCTTCCGCAATCAGGGTGTCATACCTGGACATCGCTCCTATGTCTTGCTCCTTCTTGGCGATATCAAAGGTGTTCTGCGCGAGATCGCGTGCTTTTTGCGCGGCCGCCACGCGAGCTTGCGCCTGAACGAGAGCGAACTGCGAGTCGCGAATGTCGAAGCGCAGGCTCTTCTGCTGCTGCTCCTGGGCAATCTGGCTTTGGCGGTACGCGAGCACGGCGCGGAACTGGTCGGCTTTGACGATCCGGTTGCGGAGGTTGATCGTGAGATTGACGCCGACCTCGTACTGGGGCGCCGAGTAGTTGAAGGTGTTCACGAACATGCTGGCGAAGTCGGCGGGCAGGCTGGTGGCGCAATTCGCCGGGCTGAGACTGCAATTCGGGTTTTTGGGGCCAGCGGCGCCCGTGCCTCCGTAGTAGCCGTACAAATTAAGTTGAGGCAACAGCTCGCTGTTAATGTCCTTGAGGCTCTGGCGCTGGACCTCCGCCGCATTGCGAAAAATCGCGACTTCAGGCCGGTTCTTCATGGCCTCGTCGATCAGCTGGGCGATGGTTTGCGATTCGTTGGGATCGGGACCGCCCTGGAGGTCGAGCGGGATGACGGGGATTTCGTCGATGGACGGGTCGTCGGTTCGGGTGAGATCGTCTTTAATGAGCAGCTCGTTGTGCCTCAGCGTCGCCTTGGCGATGGTAAGGTCACCCTCACTGGTGGCAACCGCAGACTGGTCCTTCGTGACCTGCATCGCAGGAATATTCTGCAGCTCCAACTGTTTCTGGTCGTCGGTCAGGGTCTGATTGGCGTAGTCCAATGACCGGGTCTTCACCTGCACATCCTGATAAGCGTTGACCAGATCCCAATAGAGCTTCTCAATGTCGGTGACGGTGGCAATGACCTGCTGCTGAAAGGCGAGATCGGTGGTCTGCAGGTTTCTTTTGGCGATATGGATGAAGCGCTCGTTGCTGGCAAGGCCGAATCCGTACAGCAGCGGCTGTTGTAGGTAAAGCGTGAAATTGGAATTCAGTTCGGGATTCACTGCGAAATAAGGGCTGTTGTTGGCAGCGCGGAAACCGGTGTAATTCACCTGCAGGTAGGTGCCGAGAGGAAAGTACTGCTGGTACTGCGATTGGACCTCGATGTTGTTTACCTTATAGAGCTCGACTCCTACCTGGGAAAGGTTGGGCTCCGGGGTGACGGTGTGTTGCACATAGCCGCTGAAGATGAGTAGGGGGTCGAACGGGGGAACGGCCGCGCCGGCGCCGAGCGTGGAGGTGACGAGGCCGCCGTTGCCTGCGGTCGCACTCGAGGCTGCGCCACCACCGCCCCCCGAGGCGCCAAAGCCGCTCGCCGTGGTCGAGACGACGCTGGTGTTGACGCCGTTGGCATTGCCTCCAGCCTTGGTGCGCTGAAGATCGGCTCGTGCGATGGGAAAGTTGTAGCGGAAGGAGGCGAGCGTGAGATTATTCTCGAGCGCCAAAGCGATCGCGTCCCGCAGGGAGATGCGGAGCTTGCCGTCTTGAATGAGGTCGTAGAGCCGCCGTGAGTTTTGCAGGTTGAGTTCCGGCACAGTGCTGGGCATATACGGCGCGAGCGGGTTGTGCGAATGCGGCATTTCAATGTGGAAGGGTCCCTGGTAGACAGCCGGCTGCGGCTGCGGCTGCGCCGCCGCTTGCGCCTGCTGTGCGATGGTCTGGGGCTGAGGTTGCTGCGGACCGGCAGGCGCGGAAGGCAACGGCCCAGCAGAGTTTGTTTGGGCAAAGGTAGTCGAGACCAGAAAGCCCGCTGCACACAACACGGACACTGTTTTCTGCACAAAGCTCCCCGCACCGGAGCGATGCCTCATGCCTTCACCTCGGCACCGAGACCAGGATTGGCCGTGTCCTTCACCATCCAGCCATCGCGAACTTCAAGGATGCGACTGCCAAACGAGGCATTGACCTCGGAATGGGTGACTTGAACGATGGTAGTTCCCTCGCGGTTGAGGTTTTGGAAGAGTTCCATGATCTCCTTGGCCTGAGTAGAGTGAAGGTTTCCCGTGGGCTCATCCGCCAGCAGCAGAGCCGGTCGGTGAATGACCGCGCGCGCGATTCCTACGAGTTGCTGCTGACCGCCGGACAATTGGTTGGGATACAGGTCTTTCTTGCCCACGATGTTGAAGCGATCAAGCGTATCCGCCACCATCGCCTGGCGTTCGGAACGCGAAATATTTTTGTAAGAGAGCGGCAGATCGATGTTCTCTGCAACGGTTAGGTCGTCGAGAAGGTGGTAGCTCTGGAAAACCATGCCGATGTTGCGTCGCGCCAGGTCCGATCTCTGCTTACGGTTCATGGAGTGCACTGCCTCGCCATTGAACCAGTAGGCGCCCGCCCACTGATCGTCGAGCAGCGCCAATACATTCAGCAGCGACGACTTCCCTGCCCCGGACGGCCCCATGATGGTGATGAATTCACCCGCCTCGATTTTCAGATGGATACGCCTGAGGACCCACGTCTGGCCGGCGCCGGTCTTGTAACTTCTTTCTACATTTTCTAGCGAGATCATTGCGGCCCTCGTTGGCTTGCGGATAGGCGTGAATTTTAGACAAAAATGCGGCTCCGCCTCAGGATCGAATCCTGACGGCCCGGCTCTTTGTCGGGATCTAAGCCTTGGTCTTTATTGAAACTCTAGAATCTGATCCAGCGCTTCGCCCTCGGCGACGATCTTGCCGTCAAACAGATGGATATTCCGATCCGCATGGCGGGCAAAACGCGGGTCGTGGGTCACCATGCAAATTGTCGCGCCTTCGCGATGCAGGTTCTTGAGCAGTTCCATCACCGCTTCGCCATTCTTCGAGTCCAGGTTTCCCGTGGGTTCGTCAGCCAGCAGGATCGAGGGCGAACCTGCCAGCGCGCGGGCAACCGCGACGCGTTGCTGCTGACCGCCGGAGAGCTGCGAGGGATAGTGACGCATGCGGTGAGCCATGCCCACGCGTTCGAGCGATTCCTGCACCCGGCTCTTGCGGTCGCTCGAAGCCATGCCCGACCGATAAGTCAGTGGCAGTTCCACATTCTCAGCAACCGTAAGATCGCCGATCAGATTGAAGCTCTGAAAAATGAAGCCGATTTCCTGGTTACGAATACGCGACCTCTCGGCGAATTTAAGGTTCTCCACCGAGCGGCCATTCAGTTCATACTTGCCCGCCGTCGGCGTGTCGAGCAGGCCGATAATCGACAGCAGGGTCGACTTTCCGCAACCGGAAGGGCCCGACATGGCCACATATTCTCCCCGTCCGATGGTGAGGTGAACGCCAGAGAGCGCGTGGGTCTCGATCTCCTCGGTGTAGAAAACCTTGGTCATCGCTTCAATCTGTATCAGTGGCTGCATGCTTTCGCTCCTCGTTGCTCGTATTAGATTATGCTTTTGCTTCCGTTAGTCCAGCCGAATTCTGTCCGTGGTGTCATACCGCGACATGTCGCTCAAAATCACCGTGTCGCCTTCATGGAGCCCTTGCAGAACCTGGATCGCATTCACCGATGCGCGGCCTACCTTCACCGGAACGCGCACCGCCCCTTTGCCGTCAGGATCCAGCGGAAGAGAGTAATGGTGCTCTCCTCGTTGCCGAATGCCGGCCGGCCCACATAGAGCACATCCTTCATTCTTTCGAGGTCGATCGTTCCATCAACACTCAAATCTTTCCTTGCGCCGTCCGGTATGTTGCCAACCAGCTTTACATCGACCGTAACGGTTCCATTCACCACTGCAGGGTCGATTCTCGTGACTACGCCATCGGCCAGGCCGTTATGGGTATCGACAGAGGCCGGTTGGCCCAGTTGAATATCGCGCGCCTGGGTCTCCGCAATCTTCAGCTGCGCTTTCAGCTGATTAGGCTGCACCACCTCAGCCAGCATGGTGCCCATCGTGACATGCTGCCCCACAGCCAGCGGCATGCTGGTGAGTACCCCCGAAATCCCCGCCCTCACCTTAAGCGCATCCAATTGTTGCCTCTTCAAATCGTAGATTGCTTGAGCCTGTTCCACCTTGGCCTGCTGTACCGCAAGCTGCGACTCGATGGCCTTCTCGTTGATATCTACGGTTTGCTCTTCGAGTTTGTTCCGGGTACTTAATTCATCTGCCTTGCCCTGCGAACTGTTATAAGCCAGGCCTGAGATAACCCCCAGGCTGTAGAGCGACTTGTCTGTCTTCGCCTGCCGCTGCGCCTGGTTGTAATCCGCATTTACCGTGGCGGCGGCCGACTTTTGCGCCATCAGGTCGCTCTGCACCTTCACTTGTACGTTGCTCAGATCCGCGCGCGCGGACTTCAGCGAAAGCTCGGCATCGAGCGCCTGCTGCGTGGCTTGTGGATCGGCCAACTCCAGAAGGATGGTGTCGGGCTTGACCACCGAACCCGGCAGGGTAAGGATGCGCACGACCGTAGCTTCTGTTTGCGCCGGGATCTGGCGAATCGCATCTTCGCGAGGAACCAGGGTCCCCAGTCCACGCACCTGGCGTATCATCGGTCCGCGCTTCACCGTGTCCGTCCATACGGTCGGAGCGGTCTAGCGAGGGGGCGGCCGGCTTCAACCGCATAACGAGAAAAGTCACCGCGGCGAGCACAACGACGCCAATGGCGACCCCACAATACCTGCCGCTTCCGCTTCTTGGCCTTCAGATCTGGTCGAGAGATATCCATCGTCAGTAGCTAATGCATGCTGGTGACCAAAGCCCGCCACCCACGCTTCTCCCCGAAATTAGGCAGTTTGCCATCATTCATACCTACGTAAGACGCCGCCGTTTGTTCAATTTCGATCTCCACTGTCCACTTTCGGACATTCGAATCTGATTACACGCGGAGGTCTGCTCGCCAAACGGGATTTCAACCATTTAACCTTTGCCACGACGATCGTCTGGGACAGCTTCGGCTAAGGCGAGGAACCGTAAAATAAAACTAAAAAGGAATCACTGGATGAATGACCGATGGGCCCTCGTTACGGCCGGAACGCTGTTGAGCGCTAGCCTGCTGCATCTCTCGGCCAATGCCGATCAAGCCCGAAAACAGACCACCAGGACCACCGAAGTTCGCGGCTACGACTACGCCCATGCAGAGCCGCAACCTTCGACCGAATCACTCGACCTTGCCATCTATGCGCGCATCCGCGAAGAAGGTTTCAATCATTCGCACATCATGGAGTACGCGAGCGCGTTGTTTGACGATATCGGCCCACGGTTGACTGGCTCGCCAAATCTAGCCAAAGCCAATGCCTGGACACGTGACCAGCTCGCAGCCATGGGCTGCACCAATGCGCATCTGGAAAGCTGGGGTGACTTTGGCATGGGCTGGCGCCAGGTCAGCACCTCCATCGATATGGTCACGCCGGATACTGCGGTATTCATCGGCCAGGCCACTCCGTGGTCGCCTCCGACCCCGGGCTCGCTCACTGCTGAAGTGATCGCTGTGCCGCCGCTGAAGGAAGAAAAAGATTTCGACGCCTGGAAAGGAAAGCTGGCAGGGAAAATCATCCTCTACGGCAAGGCTCCTGTAATTCACCCTGATCCGGCCCCGCTGCTGCAGCAATACGACGAAAACAAGCTGAGGCAGATCTATCAATATCCGCTGGACGGCGACATGGAAGAACAGCATGTGCTTTCCAGTGATCCAAAGTTCTGGGAAGACCTCTTCAAAAAGGTCAACTTCAAAGCGCAGGTCGCAAAGTTCTTTGCCGAGCAACACGCAGCAGCGCTGCTGGTCAGCGGCTGGAGCGGGGATGGCGGTATGTTCCGCGACGACAACGCAGAACAGATGGGCAGCGAAGTCTATTTGCCCGATCATAAGCAGCCGATTCCCTCTGCGGTGCTCTCCAGCGAAAACTTCGGCCGGGTAAGCCGTTTGTTGGAACACAAGGTACCGGTCACCGTCGCTCTCGCGATCAACACGGAGTTCACCGGCGACCACGAACAAGGCAATAACACCATCGCAGAGATCCCCGGTACTGACCCCAACTTGAAAGACCAGGTGGTGATGGTCGGGGGACATTTGGATAGCTGGATCGCAGGAACCGGCGCTACTGATGACGGCGCAGGCGCGATGATCGCGATGGAAGCAATGCGCATACTGACCGCGCTGCATGTGCAACCGCGCCGCACCATTCGCATCGGCTTATGGTCGGGCGAGGAACAAGGAGAGCTCGGGTCGCTCGGTTATGTAAGCCAGCATTTCGCAACCATTGGGCTCTCGACCAAGCCTGAGGAATTGGCCGTGCCTGTCTTCGTGCGGGAACGAGTGGGACCGCTTAAAGTGAAACCCGAGCACGCGCTGATTTCCGGTTACTTCAATCTCGACAATGGTGGAGGAAAGCTGCTGGGTGTCTACGCCGAGAACAACGCCGCCATGGTTCCGATTTTCGATCAATGGATGGCGCCGCTCAAGGACCTTGGCGTGACCACGGTCAGCATGCGGAACTCCGGCTCCACAGATCACGAATCCTTCAACGAAGTCGGGATCCCAGGCTTCCAATTCATCCAGGACCCACGTGATTACGACACCCGAAGCCTGCATAGCAACCAGGACGTCTACGAGCGCCTATCCCCCTCCGACCTGAAGCAGGCCGCAGTGGTGGAGGCAATCTTCGTTTACAACACCGCCATGCGCGATCAAATGCTGCCACGAACCCCACTACCCACTCCAGAACTGCATGAAAAGCAGCGCCAACCCCTCAAAGACCTTTTTCCCGGAGCAAAGCCAGAGGAGCCCCAAAAACCTTAAGAACTAAAGTCCCGAAGGGACGGCTGAACCTCAGACCTGTCCAAATTAGATTGAAAAACCTCGGTTCAGCAATCACCCTTTCCTCGCAACGACCCTCTCCTTTTTGTCATCCCGCGTTGCGTGATGGTTCTCTCAAGATGAGCAAGATGCTCAAGGTGCTCAAGGTGCTCAAGCAATTAATTGAGCATCTTGCCTCCCTCGCCGGATGGTGCTCATCCTGCGGAGGGGAAACGTCCGTCACCAGCCGCCAGGTTCTCCGTCTTTGGAGCTAGGAACCTCGATATTGTCCCAAGCCGCTGCCAGGAAGGCGCGAAAAAAAGTGTGCGCCATAAGCGCCTTATGCGCCATAAGCCCCTTTTTCGTATTTAGAAGGAAAGGGAGAACTGCTTTTCGCTTCATGCAGGATAGGGCCCGGCCGCTTGCCGGACAGGTTGTGGTGTTAGTTGTCAAAGACCTGCTAAGAGGACGCCTGGGCGCCCTCCTGCTTACCCCAAACAGTTGCTCACCGTGCCGGCCCTCCGGCCCGGTAGGCGGCTGGGATTTGCACGACGATATAGATCCTGATTGCGAGCATTTAGTGTCGCGGGGGTTCAAATATGTTTTGGGCATGGCAGTGCGAGAGAGAGGCGGCAACCCAGGTTCGGAAAAGATTGGGCTAGAGTCCCGGCGTTCTCCGCAAGCGAAGCGCGATGGCAAAACTATCACAAGCAGAAGAGCTTATGGCGTGCAGTCGAAGAGCCTGTCCTGAGCGACTGTGACTTTTCGATCTTTTGTCATTCCATATACTCAACCAGTCAGATTCCAAGTTCCCACAAAGCCGTCATCCGGAGAGGTTGTGACTTTGTCGATCATTTCGGCTCTCAACATAGGCAACCACTCTTTATCAACCGCCACGCTTTCCTTGCTGTCATCCGAGCGAAGCTTCGCTCCCAATGGCATCGGAGCCTGGCGGGAAGCGCGCTGCCCACTCAAGCCAAAAGAAGGCTTGAATGGGCCACCCTCAGCATTGATCGCGGCGTAAGGAGTTGGAAAGGGTCGTTGCGAGGAAAAGGCCATGCTGAACTGAGGATTTTCAATCTAATTTGGACAAGTTTGAAGGTCAGCCGCCCTTTCGGGGCTGAGCTTGGAATCGAGGGTTAGACCGGAGTCGCACCGCCGGATTACTCGATCCGCAGAGCCTGCATAGGCTCAATCTTCGAAGCCCGAATCGCCGGCAAAACACACGCAACCACCGCAGTCACCAAAAGACACGCCACCATGACCGACAGAACAACCGGGTCGAGCGGACTCGTCCCATACAAAATCGAGCCAATCAAAGAAGCTGCCGCGACGCCACTCGCCAAACCGATGACCAGCCCCAAAAACACCGGGCGCAAACCGTCAAACAACACCAAACGCAATACCTCAGTCCTCTGTGCCCCCAGCGCCATGCGAATCCCAATCTCCGTATTCCGCTGGGCTACCAGGTAGGAAAGGACGCCGTAGAGGCCAATCGCCGCCAACAACAGTGACAGCGTCGCAAACGCCAGCACCAGCGTGGCGCTAAAGCTCTGGGTCGCGGTGGACTTGCCCACCACCTGCTGCAGGGTCAGGATGTCGTAAACCGGCAGAGCCGGATCGAGCGCAGCCACCTGCTGTTGAACGGGAATCGAAAGCGAAAGCGGATCGCCCGCAGTCCGCACGACCAGCGTTGCAGAGCTGGTCTGGTCGGGGATCCCGGACAAAATAGGAAAATACATCATGGGCATGATCGGCTGCGTGACATCGTACATCGTGTCCCCGACCACACCGATGATTTCATAGGTCTTACGCAGCGATTCTACGGTGACCCGCCGGCCCAGCGGATTTTCTGCCGGAAAGAACTTATCCGCGAACTTCTTGCTGACGACGGTGTACTGGTCACGATCGAGCCGCTCCTGCTCAGTGAAAACGCGTCCACGGATCAACGGTATCTGCAAAGCGCTGAAGTAGCCTGGGTCGGCAGACCGCACAAGCGCGTCGTTCTGAAGCTGAAAGGTATTCGACGGATGCTCCGGAAGCGTGAACACGTAGTCGTTATCCCAACCGCCTCCCGGTGCAACCGAGACCAGGCCAGCGGCTTGCACACCCGGTAGCCGGCGCACGCGCTCCAGAAGCCCCTCGTGAAAGGCGATCACCTTTTCCCGCGTGTAATCTTGTTTTTCCGGAAGGCCGTACTTCATCGTCAATACGTGATCCGTAACGCAGCCCAGATTCGAAGTACGCAAGTGCAAAAAGCTCTTGAACAGCAAACCAGCCGACACCAGCAAAATCACGGTGAGGGCAATCTCCACCGTCAGCAGCGTTTTGCGCAGCGTTGCCTTCGATAAACTACCCCCGATCGATCGCGATGATTCCTGCAGCGCGGCAAAAATGCCCGAACCGGTAGAAGAAATCGCCGGCAGCAGCCCAGCCATCAAAGCCGTGAGAAACACCAGGCCAAGCGCAAACGCTAGCACGGTTCCATCGAGATGGATCGCGTCGGCGCGAGGCAGATCGCTCCAGTGTTCCGCAAGCCACTGGGTCGCGCCGAAGGAAAGCAGAACTCCCAGCGTGCCCCCCGCAAGGCAGATCAACAGGCTCTCCGCCATCTGCTCCCCGATCAACATCAAACGGCTACCGCCTAATGCCCCGCGGACGGCAAGCTCCTTGCGCCGTGCCGCGCTGCGGGCGACCAGCAAATTCGATACGTTGAGGCAGGCAATCAGCAGCATGCATCCCACAGCGCATAACAACACCACCAGCGGTGTCTTTACATCCTGGGTTACATCCTCCAGGATCGGCCGCAGGCGAACCTCTTCCGCGACGGGCTCCGCTGCATGCGCAAGATGGATCTGATACTGCAGCGCGCCCACTTCATTCACCGCGGCTGATGCGCTTACCCCGGGCTTGAGCCGTGCGACCACATGGGTCTGATGCATGTCATGCCGCGCAAAGGATTTCGCATCGAAGGTCGAGGCATACGGTACCCAGAGCTGTACCCGCGCGTCAGGGTAGGTAAACCAACGAGGTAAGACACCAATGATCTCGTAGGGCGCACTATCCAGCCTGATTCGTTTGCCAATGATCGAGGGGTCTCCCGCAAAGCGTCTTTGAAAGAGGCTCCACGACAGGAGAACCACCTGGTTCGCGCCGAGGCTGTCTTCCTCCGGACGAAAGTCACGACCCAAAGCAGGCTGAATCCCCAGAACGGAAAAAAGGTTCCACGACCCGCCGGCAGCCTGCACCACTTCCGGCAGTTCCTGGTGCTCTCCCGCGAGATCGAAACCGTAGTTACGCCACCCCGCCATCGCCTGGAACCCATGCGTCTGCTTCTGCCAGTCGTTGAAATCAGCAGGCGAGACGACGTTGAAGCCGTCCCCGCCATTTGCTTCGCGAAAATGCTCGTAGACCATGACCAGCTTGTCTGGATCGCGGAAGGGCAGTGGCTTCAGCAAGACCGAGCGGACGATGGTGAACAATGAGGTGGTGGCGCCGATGCCGAGCGCCATGACAAGGATCGCAGTGAAGGCAAAACCCGGTGATCGGGCGAGGGTGCGTACGCCGTGGCGCAAGTCGCGCAGGAATTTCTCCAGCCAATTCCAGCTCCAACTGGAGCGGGCTTCCTCGCGAAGTTGCGTAGGGTTGCCGAAAGTACGCAAAGCTGCATACCGCGCTTCCTCCGGGGCAGCGCCGCGAGCGATGTTCTCTTTGACCTGCTGATCTAAGTGGAACGCAAGTTCGTCATTCAACCGCGCGGTTTGAGCCTTGCGGTGGAACAGCGTCAACATCGCCATGCGGAATTGTTCGATCCAGCGCATCGTGCCTCCTGTATTCTTACGCGCCCTCGACCACCAGGTTGATGGCGTTGGAAAGCCTGCTCCAGCTTTCCCTTTCCCGTTCCAGCTGCGTCCGGCCCGCGGCGGTCAACGAGTAGAACTTGGCCTGACGGCCGCTGTCGCTCTCGGCCCACTTGGCGCGTATCCATCCCTGCTGCTCCAGCCGATGGAGCGCGGGATAGAGCGAACCCTGCTGCACCTGCAAGACCTCGTTTGAGATCTGCTGAATACGCTTTGCAATTGCCCAGCCATGTTGCGGCTCGAATGAAATCGTCTTAAGGATGAGCAGGTCGAGGGTGCCTTGCACCAGGTCGCTTGGTTTTCCCATACTATGACTATCTACACACTTCTTTTGTAGATAGTCAACACAACCGGCTCGTTGCCTCGCCTGCGCCGATTTCGGCGCTCTTCCACTCAGTGTCCGTTTCCGAACGCACATGTATGATTCCGGACAAGAAACGCGTCCGCTTCCACACGCGATAGCGGTTTACTGGTCAACCGGTTGGACTCGCGCGTGCTCTAAATTTCTCCAGAGGTACTTCATGGCGCGTCTTACCGGTGATCTTCGCTTTGCCTTACGCCAAATCATGCGCTCGCCCGGATTTGCCATCACGGCAGTCGTCACTCTTGCGTTGGCCATCGGTGCGAACACCGCCATCTTCACCCTGCTCAACCAGGCACTGCTCCGCGCGCTCCCGGTGAAGAACCCAAACCAACTCGTGGTGCTAAGCTTCGCCGGCAGCACAGAGGGGCACAAGGAATCTCAGGGCGGAGACAGCCCTGGCCACAACCATTACTTCTCTTATCCCATGTACCGGGATTTGCGCGATAACAACAAGGTTTTCAGCGGACTTGCCGCTGCCGCGCCGGCCAATGTCGGCGTCTCCTGGAACAACCGCGCCGATCAAGTGCCGCTGGAAATGGTCAGCGGCAATTACTTTCAGACCCTGGGCGTGCAGCCTGCAGCCGGCAGGCTCTTGTTGCCCAGTGACGAGACCACCGATAAGGCCAACCCCGTCGTTGTGCTCTCTTTCGATTACTGGACCAGCCATCTCGCACAAACACCCGTCGTCGGCAAAACACTGCTCATCAATGGTTACCTGTTCAACATCGTGGGGGTGGCAGCGCCAGGTTTTCACTCCATGGTCTGGGGTACCCAGCCCGATCTCTACGTCCCCATCACTATGCAGACAGTGATCGAGCCGGAGTGGACCTATCTCAACGATCACCGCTCCTACTGGCTCACCATCATCGGCCGCTTGCATCCCGGCATGACCCCACAGCAAGCGACGGCCGCCGTAAACCCCCTCTGGCTCTCGTTACGCACCAACGAATTTCCTTTGGTGCACGATCAGTCAGCCAAGTCACGAAATGCGTATATCTCCCGAAGCCACCTGAATTTGGACTCGGGCGCAAAAGGATTCTCTCCCTATCGCGATAACCTTCGTACGCCGCTATTCATCATGATGGGCATGGTCGTGCTGGTGATGGCTATGGCGATCGTCAATGTCGCCAGCCTGCTCCTGGTACGAGCCGCAAGCCGGGTGCGCGAGTTCTCCATGCGCTTTGCACTGGGTGCGACCAACGGGCAGATCTTTCGCCAGCTACTTGCAGAAGGCCTTCTGCTCGGTATATCGAGTGCGGCCCTTGGCCTCTTCATCGCACCGCGTGCCCTTGCGGCGCTCATCACCTGGATGGCGGGACGCCAGCAGGACTCTGCCTTCTCTGCAACCCTCGATTGGCGGGTCCTTCTCTTCACTGCCGCCGCCGCTCTCGTTGCCAGCCTCTTCTTCAGCCTCGCCCCCGCGGTGCAATTCTGGAACCCGCGCCTCGCCGAGTCCCTCAAGCAGCAGACCGGGACTGGTTCCGAAGGCGCATTGCAGTTCCGCCGCACCTGCGTGGCGCTGCAGATCGGCTTCAGCCTGTTGCTGATCGTCGGCGCAGGTCTTTTCGTACGCACCATCCAAAACCTGCGCAACGTCGATCCCGGCTTTGCCACAGATCATCTGGTTACTTTCAACCTTGCTCCGGAGTACGCCGGCTACCCGGCAAACCAGATCGCACCCGTGGAACAGCGGGTCATCGAGGCCCTGACCGCATTGCCCGGAGTGCGTAGCGTGGGCGCCACCAATGATGCCGATCTCTCCGGTGACAACATCGACGGCAATGTCGCCGTGCCCGGATCGAAAGCGACTCCGGATGAAGACTACGAAGTCGAGCTCCCCTGGGTGAGCGATCACTATCTGCAAACGCTCGGTATTCCCCTCGTTGCCGGACGCTATTTCTCCCCAGCCGATAGCGCCACAGCCACCAAGGTGGCGATCGTCAACGAAACCTTCGCTCAGCATTACTTCGGCAATGCGCAAAGTGCCCTGGGCCACCATGTGAACCGCCCGCGGCGGCCGGAAACTGATTCCATGATTGTCGGGGTTGTGCGCGACGCAAAACACGCATCCGTGCGCGATCCTGCGATGGCTACGGCCTATCGCCCCTTTATTCAGGCGGAGAAGCCTGCGGCTCTCATCTACTACGTCCGGACCTGGCAACCAGAGGAATCGGCAGCAGCCAGTATCCGCTCGGCCGTAGGCAACATCGACAGCAAACTCATCGTGCACGATCTCACCACTCTCAGCACCAAGATCGACGACACCCTCTCGAACGAGCGTACCGTCGCATTACTAGCCTCGGCATTCGGCCTCCTGGCCACGTTGTTAGCGGGAATCGGATTGTATGGAATCCTCGCTTATTCGACTGCCCAACGCACGCGTGAAATCGGCATTCGCATGGCGCTGGGAGCGCAGCGATGGACGGTGGTACGGCTGATCCTGCGGGAAATCCTCGTCCTTTCCGGCATCGCCATTGCAGTGACAATTCCGATTTCTATCGCGGCCACAAGGGCATTGCGTAGCCAGCTCTTTCACGTGTCTTCAGCCGATGCGATGGTATACGCCATTGCCATCACCATGGTTGTCCTTGTAGCCGCCCTCGCAGGACTGATTCCGGCGAGACGAGCAGCCTCGGTTGATCCCATGCGAGCGTTGCGAACGGAGTAGAGACAGAGAGTGGGGTTTCCATTCGAGATCGGTTACACGGATCTCTTTGTCACCTGAGCTGCTGTCTTCGCCCTAAACAATTGCCGAAACCGCAATAATCCCGGGAACCGAACCAACTCACCCAGCGTAACTACCTCTCATGGAAACGCTGCGGCAAGACATCTCCTACGCCCTACGGCAGATGCGGCTATCCCCAGTCTTCACTCTGACCGCCATGCTCACGCTGGCCCTGGGCATCGGCGCCACCACTGCCATCTTCTCCCTCATCTACTCCGTCATGCTCAAGTCGCTACCGGTGGTGGACCCATCCACTCTCCACCGCATTGGCGCCGGCACCGACTGCTGTGTTCAGGGCGGACCGCAAGACGACTGGGGCATGTACTCCTATCCCCTCTTTCTGCGCATCCAGGCTGCGGCACCGGAATTCGATCAGATGGCCGCCTTCCAGGCCGCCGGAGTGCAATTCAGCGTACGCCGCGGACAACAGGACACCATGGCCAAACCGCTGCGTGGCGAATTCGTTACCGGCAACTACTTTTCCACTTTCGGCATTCGCGCTTTCGCCGGCCGCACCATCACTCCGAGTGACGATCGAGCCTCCGCACCGCCGGTGGCCATGCTGAGCTATCGCGCGTGGCAGCAACAGTACGACTCTGATCCTTCCGTCGTAGGATCCACCTTCATCGTCGAAGGCCATCCTTTTACCATCGCCGGTATTGCTCCTCCCGGCTTCTTCGGCGAAACGCTGCGCAGCAATCCCCCCGAGATCTGGCTGCCGTTGCAACTGGAGCCGATCGTCAACGGAGAGAACTCACTCCTCAAGCAATCCATCTCAGCGTGGCTTCGGGTGATCGGCAGGACCAAGCCGGGTGCCGGCATCGAAGGAGTAGCCCCACGGCTCACCGGCGTAATGCGCCAGTGGATGATGCATGACAGCGGATGGCCGGCGGAGTTTATGCCGCTGATCCAGAAATCCATTCCGAAACAGCAAATCCGGATCGTTCCCGGCGGCGCGGGCGTAGGCGCCATGAAAGCCGACTACGGCGATAGCCTGCGCATTCTGCTCACCGTCTGCTGCCTGGTGTTGCTGATTGCCTGCGCCAACATTGCCAACCTGCTGTTGGCCCGCGGTGCGGCGCGGCGCGCGCAAACCTCGGTACGGCTGGCGCTGGGGGCATCGCGCAAGCGCCTCATCCGCCAATCGTTTACTGAGAGCGTTGTGCTCTCGATCATCGGTGGGGTCGCCGGCATCGCGGTCGCCTTCCTCGGCGTCAAGCTGATCGTCGCGCTGGCCTTCCACAGCGCGCACTTCGTGCCCATCAATGCCTCGCCCTCGCTACCCGTGTTGGCGTTTGCCTTTGGCTTATCCCTCATCACCGGAGTGCTCTTCGGGACCGCACCCGCCTGGTTCACCTCTCACGGCAACCCGGTCGAGGCGCTGCGCGGGGCCAATCGCAGCACGCGCGACAGCGCCACCCTGCCCCAGAAAATTCTTGTGGTGGTGCAGGCTACGCTTTCCATCGTGTTGCTCGCCGGAGCAGGGCTGCTCACCCGCAGCCTCCGCAATCTGGAGCATCAAAGTTTTGGCTTCGAGACCGACCATCGCCTCAGCATCATCATGAACGGGCCGCCTGCCACTTACAGCGAACCCCAACTCGATGCTCTCTACCATGAGTTGCAGGGCCGTCTCGCCGGCATTCCCGGAGTCGCCAGCGCCGCGCTCGCCCTCTACACCCCCTACATCGATAACTGGGGTGAACTCATCATCCCCGAAGGTCACGGCGTGCCCCAGTTGGATGACAAATCCGGATCCTCGTGGGATCGCGTCAGTACCGGCTACCTGGAAACCATGGGTCAGCCGATCATGCGCGGCCGCAGCATCACCGAGCAGGATACAGCCACTACGCGCCCCATCGCCGTCGTCAGCGAGGCCTTCGCCAAGCGCTTCTTCGCCAACCAGGATCCAATCGGCAAGCACTTCGGATTGGATCTCCCCAAATACAACACCACCTTCGAAATCGTGGGCGTTGTACGAGACGCCAAGTATAGAGACCCCAGCGGAGTTCCAAAGCCCATGTTCTACGCCCCGCTGGCCCAGCACGTCGTTTACGATCAACCGGTCCTGGCGTTGATCGATCATCGCAGCCACTACATCGGCGGCGCCGTGCTCCAATTGCGCGGAAGCGCCGCGGGCATGGAAGCGCTCATCCGCAAGGTCTTCAGCGAAGTCGATCCCAATCTGACTCTCATCAATGTTCAACCCATGCAGCAACAGGTAGACAGCACTTTCGATCAGAGGCGCGCGGTGGCACAGATGACCGGACTCTTCGGCCTGCTCGCTTTGGTTCTCGCGGCTGTTGGCCTCTACGGCGTGACAGCATACACGGTCGAGCGGCGTACCAGCGAGATAGGAGTGCGCATGGCCCTGGGCGCCAACCGCAGCAACGTGGTTCGCCTGGTTCTGCGCGGAGCCTTTCGGCAAGTGATGATCGGCCTGGCCATCGGTATTCCGATTTCCATCGCTTGCGGCCATCTGATTGCCGCGCAGCTCTACCAGGTCGAGAGTTGGGACCCGCTGGTGCTCGCCGGATCCATCGCGGCACTGGGATTCTGCGCGCTGGTCGCCAGCGTAATTCCTGCCCAAAGAGCCGCTTCGATCAATCCAGTGGAAGCACTGCGCACCGAGTAATCGATCGGCTAGGGAAGCAATCAGGCGGCGCGGGCGGACCGGAGAACCACTTCTATTTCGTTACGTAGATTTCGACTGACCTGATTGGAATTCAGCCAGAACGGCGCCCGGCATTCTACCTCTAACAACTCCGCGCCGGGATCATAGTTCCACTGAATAACAACTCCATCTTTTACCGCTTCCCCTTTTGGGCTGGCGACCCGAATGCCAAACTTGGAAGCTTTACGACGCAACCGCGCAAAAATTGCGCGGGTGATTCCATGAAATGTTTGCTTTGGATTACCCGACATCAAAAAATCCTTTGTCAAAAAGCCTGAGTCACTGGATGGGCGCAAGACCCATCCTCTAAACATCACTAACCACTGGACGAAGCCAATCCAAGAATTGTTCGCCACTTTTGTAAATTCTCGACGTTGTCTGCGTTAAAGAAATCTCAACATCACTTAGCATTTCGGTGGCCAAACTCTTCCCCCCAAAAACGCTCCCCCTCTACTACTTCGACGAACACGGCGGTCTCATGAGTAACCACCGGGGCACCATTAAACATGCCGCGCATGTCAGATGTAAATCCCAGATACACACTAGCCGCGACACATCCGTGGGGGGAATCCGGCCGGTTACGGTTTGCTTTCTTTTAGACGTCGCATGCGTCGTCACAGCACTTTATAGGGCGGAAACGATGCGAACGAAAGGCGTGGAGCAAAGAGCGAAGCTCGCTTCCCTGGACGGGTCCAGAACCAACGACCGTAGTTTAGAGTGAAAATCCCGCCAGAAGTTGCCGACCAAATTTGGACAGGTTTGACCTTCAGCCGTCCCTCCGAAGGGACCACTGAAAACCTGTAGCGAAGCGGTTGGATTCAAACTGCGCGATACCCTGGGCGGCGGCGAACGAACCACTGAATAATCAGCAGCAAAACCAGCTGAAATGCAATTGCCCCGCAAACATCAATGCCAACATCGATGGGCGAACTCGTCCGGCTCGGCAGAAAGCTCTGATGGTATTCATCCAGACTGGCCACCACCAGGGTGCAAAGGACCGCCAATACCGAGGCGCGCCGCCAGAGCGTCCACTGCTTGACGGCCATGCGATGAAGCGTCTGCCGCCAACTGTAGAAAAAAGCCAGGCTCACCAATCCGTAACCGACAAAGTGTCCTGTCTTGCGGATGACATGATGGACCTGCTCCCAGTGTGCCGGCGTCGGCGTGCCGAAAAGCCACACCCACAGCGGATACAGCCATCGGCTGGTGTTCGACGCCGACATGGTGGCGGTGGACTCAAGAGCGATCATCAGAACGCTCAATGCGGCCGGCAACCAGTCCAAAATCCTGTGCGCCACTGGATGCAGCCTGGAATCGTCCATGTTCTTGATTATAAATGCCGGCTGAAGGTCAAATGCCCGGGCAACCAGCGCGGAAGCTACTTCAACACCGCCTGTTACAGAATGCGACATCCGCCGCGTTCACCGCCAAGGCTTACACTGGCCGGGAAATTGCTTCGCATGCTGCACGGAGCCAAATAGCAATCGCTTTCGCGCCGGGATCAGGATGGCCCAACACCCGGTCCCCAAGATAGCTGGAGCGACCGAGCCTCGGCTGCATTTGCGCGGTAGCCGCGGCGCCACGCTCCGCTGCTTCCACGCCTGCCTTCAAACCTGCGCCCTGCTGCAGGGCTTTCACGAAGGGATCGAGAGCATCCAGCATCGTGCGATCGCCGGGTTTCGCGCCGCCCAACTCGCTGATTGCCTGACAACCCTGAGCCAAGGCGCCGGCCCACTCCGCCAATCCTGGTGCGCTATAGGTTTCAAGAACATTGCCACAACGCAGAAAGAGCACTCCGTAGAGTGGTCCAGACGATCCGCCCAATTCCCTGCGAAGAGTATGGCCGAGGGCTTTGAGCGTAGATGGAATATCGTCCAGTGGATAGGCACTCAGCGCGGCGAGGACCGCCGTGGCCCCACGCGCCATGCTCACACCCAGATCACCGTCGCCGGTAATCCGGTCCAGCTCAGTCAACTCGCTTTCTGCATCGATCAACGCCCTGCAAGCGGATTCGATCGCGTTGCTGGTCCTGTTCGCCGCAACGGTCTGCGCACCGCCGCCCATGGTCGCTCTAGCGTCGATACGAAGCTGTGCCTCAGGGCCCACTGCCGGCGTGCCCGGGCGCTTTCCCGGCACATTCGGCCACGCAGGAGCGGCGGTCGTTGCATCGAGCCAGCGCAGCCGCTCGTCGTCCACGCCGAGAACAGAGATGGATATTCCCGCCATATCGAGCGAGGAAAGAAATGTTCCCGCGAGTATTCTCTCCACCGTGAAACCCTTGCTTTCGAGAAAGCCAACAGCATGGCGAGCCACAATGGCGAGTTCCATCGTGGTGGTGGCTCCCAGGTTGTTGACCATGACCGCAACCTGTTTGGAGAATTTTCCATGGTGCAGGATTGTGGTCAGCAACGTTTCTGTGAGTTGATCCGCGGGCTCCATCGGCATCCGTCTCACGCCAGGTTCTCCATGGATGCCGAGGCCGAGTTCCATTTCCTGCTCGCCCAACTCAAAGCTCGGCTTTCCCACCGCGGGCGACGTCCCCGCCGAAAACGAAACTCCCATGGTTGCCATAGACGCAACCGCCGCCTTACCAAGGGTTGCCAGCTCAGCCAGGTTCCTACCCTCCGCGGCCGCGGCCCCGAGCAGCTTGTGTATGAACACCGTGCCCGCAAGACCGCGCGCTCCGGTAGCTTGTGCGGTACCTCTCAAGGCGACATCGTCATCCACAATGACCATCTCGACGGGAATACCTTCCGCACGCGCCATCTCCGCCGCCAAACCGAAGTTCAAGCGGTCCCCGGTATAGTTCTTCACTACCAGCAAAGCACCGGGCTTTCCGGCAACCGCTTTGATCGCAGCAAAAACAGTGTCGCTGCTGGGTGAGGTAAAGACTTCTCCTGCGATAGCGGCGCTCAGCATACCCGCGCCGATGTACCCTGCATGGGCCGGCTCGTGGCCGCTCCCTCCACCCGAGACGATGGCAACCTGTTTCTCCCGCGTTTGGGCTGCATCCGCGCGGATAAGCGCCTTGTGTCCGGCCAAGCGGGTGCAGCCTGGCTGCAAGACTGCCAGGCCCAGCAACATCTCTTCCACCGCGTCTTGCGGGTGATTGATCAGCTTCTTCATGATGCAGCCAAGGTACCGCGCCGGCCTCCTGGCCTCAGGAACCGGGTCTGCCCTATATGGTAAGCCGCCCGCTTTTGCGCCGCCCAGGATGGCGAAAAAAGAATGCTCTTTGTGAGAGAAAAGAGAGAGAAGCCGCCCTGGCGGTGGTTTCCAGCGGAAAAAGATTGAGGGATAAGCGAGATAAGGGGGTCCTTGTTTCTTTTTGCACCAGGGATCCCCTCGAGTTCGTCCCTCATGACAAGAGTTTGGGGGGAGCGTGTTGCCCACTCAAGCCAAAAGATGGCTTGAATGGGGCACCCTCGGCGTTCGTGAGTGATTCGCGATTAGTGTTGGACGGCGAACCAGTGGGTTGAGCTTCGACCGGCGGTTTGCTCGGTGTAGGCGACGAGTGCTCCGAAGGCGGCGAGTTGCTCGAGCGCAGCGTCGATGCGTTGGCGGTTGACGTGGCCGTAGAAGAGACGACCGATCTGATTTCTGGAGAGGCCGTTGGGGGCGGCTTCGGCGGCCTCGCGAATGCGGTCGGCGATGGGGTCTCCGGTGGCCAGGCCGAAGAGGCGGGCGGCGCTTCGGTAGCAGTAGCCCCATACTGCGTAGGCCGCTTCAAGGTGGGGGAGACAGACGATCTCGCTGGAGTCGAGGGCGGCATAGAGGGCGCTGAGGCGGAGGACCTGGGCCTCGCCACGGCTGGTGGCTGCGCCGCGCAGGCCGGGTTGACGATAGCTGAGCGACTCATAACAATCTGCCCAACGCTCCTGCGCCTCCTGGTCGCGGCGAAAGAGGATTTCGGGCCGCGCGGTGGCCCAGGCAACGGCGCGCTGCACGGTTCCGGCGATGGCGGATAGTTCATGCGGGGGCGCGCTGGTGGCGGCGGGGAGGCAGTTGCTGCGTTCGACCCAGGTCCAGAGGCAGCGGTTGGCGAAGCCGTTGTGGGCCTCGTTACGCTGGAAGGTTTGGGTGAGCTCGCGGTGGGTGATGTGCGCGATGAGGCTGAGGTGAGTGCCGGTGGCGCGCAGGGAGTGGTGCATGTCAAGGGTGGGGAGGTTGCCGTTATCCCAGGCGCAGCGGAGCAGGGGCGAGAGGTGACCGTTGCCGCGTTTGAGGGCGTGGACGACGGTGGCGAACTCCTCTGAGAGGGCGAGGAGACGGCGGTCGGTGGGCGGCTGCTGGTCGCGGAGGGCGCGTACGAGACCGCTGGCGGTGAGGCGGGCGCTGTTGACGCGGGTGGCGAGCCAGGCTGGGTCGATGCCGGCGAAGAGGTTGGCGATGAGGTTCCAACTGGTGCCTTTGCGTCCTTTGCTGGAATCGCCGACGAGGACGACGAAGAGATTGAGGGCGTGGCGGGTGGATTCGACCATGCAGTGGGGGCCGGGGCCGATGAGATTGCCAAAGGCTGCGAGGAATTGGAGGAGGAGTGCCGCGGGATGGGCTTCGGTGTGCGGGGCGAGGCTGGTGATGATGCGTCCGGCGGGTCCGTGGAGGGCAGCTCGGTCGAGCTTTAGAGGGATGGGTGGTTGCGGTTTGGGTGCGGGTTGAGGGTCTGGCGGCTCGGGGGTGAGTGTTGAGTCTGGGTTTGGGTTTCGCTGCTGGAGAAGGCTTTGCAGTTCGGCCAGGCGATGTTCTACCTCGGCGGCGGTGGGGATGTAGAGGGACGGGGTGGTTAGGTCTTCAGAGGGTTGGTTGGGATTGGTTGCCATGAATGGTTACTCCTATGGTTGCTGATGGTTCGTGGTTCTGTGGCGGTTACGAACCGATGCAGTTAGTTGCTGGAGTCACGATCCCATGGTTATTTGCGGAGGACAAGGGGGGTTTGCAGATAAAGATGAGGATAAAGGGGTAGTTAACTGGAAGTTACCCCCCTGGGTGTATTGGTCATGATTGGGTGGGATTCGCTGCCGGCGCGCGGGTGCGTATCTCTGAGAGCTTCGTCGCTGAGCGGAGAGAGGGATGGCATACGGCCCCGCTCCCGGGGTTCTCCCCAGCTAGGAGCGTCAGCGGGCAGCTTCACGGTCAGGCTCAAAACTGATGCGCAAGCGGGTGCGCGTTGCTTTGGCAAACCGCTCCAGGGTGCGGGTTGACGGCAAGACTTTTCCACTTTCAAGGCGCGCTACTACGGCTTGTGTGGTTCCCATCGCTTCGGCGACCTGTTCTTGCGTCATCGCTGCTTCACTCCTTGCTTTGATCAAGGCAGAGGCGAGGGCGAATTCTTCTGCGAGTGCATCATAGGCGGCAAGATACTTTGGATCTTTTTTCCAACGCTTGAAGGAATCTTGAGCCGAAATGAACTTGCGCTTCATTGGATCTCCTTCGCCCGTTTGAGGGCGATCATGATTTCCCGCCGGGGCGTCCTCTGCGTCTTCTTCACAAACACGTGGACGATGACAATTTTCTTCTGCGTTACTGTCACGTAGACGGCGCGTGCGATTCCACTTTTGCCCTTCATGCGCATTTCCCCACAGAGCGGAGTGTTTGCGCGCACTTGTCTGTGGTACGTCCCGTCCGGATGGAATGTTCACCCAAATACGTTGGGTTCAGCAGCGGTATCATCCCGTCTGGTCACTAATTTCCTTGGTCACTAATTTCCTGGTCACTAATTTCCTGGTCACTAATTTCCGGAGGCGATTGCTGTTCCCCAGAACAGACTCAATGAGGAGATTTAGCCGCCAGGAAAGTAGCCGCGACAGCGGATGTTCGCTCGCGCGGAGGGAGGCTAGCGTGGGTTACGTCCCGTCTGGTCACTATTTTCAAAACTCACCGGTGATAACCATTGCATTGTTCGGCCCGGTCTCATCATGACCAGGATGCAGCCGGATGTGATCGACGAAGTCGCCGCACCGTTTCGCACGGCTATATCAACATCCACTGCTCCTTGAGGGCGACGGAGATGACTCAACTGTTGATGAACTCGTAGCTGGTTCGGCGAAGCTCCGCGAGGTGCTTGCGGTGCTCCACCGAATTCGCCAACAAGGAGAGAAGGCGATTGTATTCGCAAGGCATAAGGACATGCAGAGAATTCTGGCACGGGTCTTCAGTGCCGAATTCCGAAAGCCGGTTCGCGTTGTGAACGGCGATACTCCGCGGGCAGGCGGTTTGCGAAAGAACGGGGTGGAAACCAGGAGCCACATCCTGAGCGAATTTTGTCAGGGTCAAGGGTTCGACGTGCTTATATTGTCTCCTTTCGTTGCTGGAGTGGGTCTGACGATCGTCGAGGCCAATCACGTCATTCACTACGGGCGCTGGTGGAATCCCGCGGTCGAGTCGCAAGCGACAGATCGCGCATATCGAATCGGTCAGATGAAAGAGGTGCATGTCTACTTGCCGATCTTAATGGATGAAACGGGGCGCATCGCCAAAACATTCGATCAGCTCCTCGATCGGCTCATGGATGAAAAGAAAGGTCTCGCTGAAGGCGCGCTGCAAAAAGATGAATTCTTGGCTCCCAGGGAGGGCGAAGAACAGGCGGGACTTCGAGTCTTAGCGGAGCTTTGAGTATCCCTTTCCTTCAGACTCCGATTCCTATCATGGCGCGACGAAACGCCAGAGACTAAAATCCGGCTGAACCCCAATGATGAGCGAATATCGGATCTTTTCGAGATAAAGCAGCGCTTCCGAATCAGCGAGGATCAAAGACTCGCAGAGGACCGGCGTCGGGATGAGTATTCGTTCGGAAAGATCCAGCAGCAACTTTGGTATCAGCGTGAATGCAGTCGTGCGGATTTTTTTATGTCTTCTAGTAGTGGCTCCATATTTTCAAACGTGTGCAAGCCAACCTGATGCTCATCAAAGATCTTTCGAACGCGTTCTGCGGCAGAACTGTCATTTCGATTAGCGAAGTTGGCGATTACAACGAGTCGCAAGTCCCCAAGTTGCGGGTCGGGGTTTTCATAAAGGAGCTGGCCCTCAATCGCGTTTTTTCCTGCTTTGGTTAAGATATCCTCCCGATCGGAATTAAATTGTATTGGGGAGATCAGATTGAATCTGCCATTTTGATATCCATAGGGCACCCGAATGGGCTGTTTGAAATCAGGGATCTCAACGGTGATCGATTTCTGAACCAACCCTTCCACACCGGCCTCAATCAGTTTTCTTGATAAATAGGTGGTTATGCGAGGTCTGCGCTGGACCGACTTAGACGCGACGAGCCGCCGATATAACGCCGAAACCTCCTGGTCGATATCTCCGATCTTCAGCGGCCGCAGCGGGGTGAGCTGGACGACGTTGGCTCGCTTTGTGATGAAGCTCTCCAGGTCGCGGACCGTCTCAAACTTTTCGCTTTGCAGTCGGCTTCTCACAGATTCCCTGACCCGATCGATAAAGGTCCAGTCCTGCTTGCCGAAGACCTTTCGTATCCTTTGATTGCTTTCGGTCAATTGAAATTCCAGTCCGCCGTGGTCGGGAGAATAAACGAGGACGCCTAGATTAATGCTCTCCAAGCGGGAGGGATCAGGACAGAACTGTATCAGCGAATAATAGCCTTTGTGTTGGTTCATGCAGTTCCTCCTTCGTTGAATTGTTGCTGAGGCCCTAGCCTCGTTTCGACGGTCTCCGCTACGAATTGTGCACGCTGGGTGATCATAGCGGCCCAAGCGCCCCCCGCGTCACTCGATATATCCCACTCTCGTGGTACCAGCGAGATGAACGCACTTGCGACATCGGCAGTAAATTGCGTCAGGCGAGTTGCGAAGCGCCTGATTTCTGCGGCGTCCAGGAAGTCTTGAAACTGGGGGAAGAGGCCATAAATTTGTTCGTCTCTCACGTTGTCAATGAAGGCAATGCGCTTGTTTATCTCGCGTCCACAAGTAAAGGCGTGGGTAAAATCAATCGCTTTCAGCAGCGCTTTCCCCTTGCTTCCAGGGTATTGGACGAGGAAGACGTTATCAAGATTCACGCGCCGTCCATTTGGCGCATGCCGGTCACAGTTCAGAACCCATGTGTCGAGGACGACTAAACCACTGATACCCAAGCGGTTGTAGACAGATTCGAGTTCAGTTACGGAACCGCCCCAAGGGAGACCTGTAGGCTCGGCCCTGCTGATAAAAGCGGGGCCGACGGTCGCATTTCCGCCGTTGAGAAGTGGGATTTCATCGTCCGCGGTGACCTCGATCAAGGCAAAATCCAAGGTTGGGAGGCCAAGCCAGTCCGCCAATAAGCTGCCGACCAACTCACAGGCGAGGATATGGGGTCCTTCCGGGTTCCCTAGCGCTTTGATATAGCCCTCGCCCAGGTCGGTATCCACCAGGGCCGTCCCGGCAGCGGTTCCGAAACTCTGGATGAACCTAGTCACGTTCTTGGGAGCCCAACCGTTGCCATTCAGTGGCACTCTCGCCTCGAGCTTATAACCGATGTAGCGGAATCAATGCTATAACGACTTCTCTATGCGTGCAGAATCTTGTTGCGATAGAGCCCCAGGCGTTCTAAAGGAGGAGGCCCACCTTCCGCTTGTTTCCGGAAATGGCGGGATTCGATCCTGTGGCGCCCCCGAAAGCGCCACAGTGGAATTGTCGGCTCTGCGCTATCCCGAGTTGCAGCCTTTGCTCGATGCTCTGGAAACCCTCACGCTAGCCCCATACAACTACAAATCAATCCATGCTCCGAGCAGCTTCAGCGCTGAGCAGGAAGCAGATCTCCTCGATCGCTTGAAGCTCTCCGTACCAAGGGATTGGCCGATCATTCTTCACCCTGATACGATTCACGATTTTTCCGCCTGGAGAGTTTTGGGGAACCGGCTCGCCATCGAAAATATGGATCGTAGAAAGCCGATCGGCCGGACATTGGAGGAGCTGAATATCATGTTCGAAAAGCTCCCCGAGGCGATGTTTTGCTTTGATATCGGGCATGCGCGGCAATGCGACACTACGATGACGGATGCTTACCGCGTACTCCGCGAATACTCGAAACGTCTGTGTCAGGTGCACGTAAGCGAAGTCAACACCAGCCGACATGACCCGCTATCGTTTGGCGCCATTCTCGCTTTTTCTCAAGTGGCCGACCTGATTCCACCGTGGGTGCCCTTGATTCTGGAGTCGCGTGTATCGCGGGCTCAAATAAAGGCAGAAATCGACAACGCGCAAAAGGCGCTTCCTATAGCAGCCGTTTGGGCGGTTCCGGCCTGAGGTTTGACGGAAAGGCGACGGGGACGGGGGCGGGGTAAGGGCGAAAGAAAATCCTAAGTAAAGCAGCAGATTTGCCCTCCGCCGACCTCTCGCTTGGCCGGCAGCCGGGAAAAGCGGGTCTTGGTGGATCTCGGCGGCGTCCTGGTGGTTTTGTATTGACCTACCGGGAAGGGCGTAAGCGGGAGAGACGAAACTACGATCCGAATTTTGGCAGGCGGACCCACTTGAGGGTCTTGCCCAGCTTTTCGAATGCCGGATCCGCGGATACGAGCGTCGCTTTCGACGCCAATGCCAGCATAGCCGCAAAGCTGTCCGCGTAGCCAAGCTTGTAGTTGTGCTTGATCTCTGCCGCGCCAAGGGCTTGCGCAGTATCTGCTTCGACCATCGTCACCACGTGTTGCAGGACCTGGACGTAATGCCGGGCACGGGACTCGCCCACATGCTTAAGCAGAACGTACAGGACTTCGCCCAGATTGATCACAGACATCGATAGGCGCGCCTGTCCACGCTCTGCCTGTTCGAAGAGTGCACGAACCTTGTGGGTTCCCTGCCCTTCGCTGACACCGAAGTAGCGAAGCACCGCGTTTGCGTCCAGAACGTATTCTTTCACCGTCTGCCCTCTCGCTTCTGCTCCGCTTTTCTTTCCTCGGCCAGATCCTCTTCGAGGGGAAAATCCGCAAGACTTCCCTGCAGGGCGTAGATCGCCGCGTGATTGCTGGGTTCCAGCACCAGGCGGCCACGATCTTCCTGAAATACGATGGTCGTGCCTTCTTTTAACCCGTAGCGCTTTCTCAGATTGGCGGGAATCACAATCTGCCCCTTGGAACTGACGATCGAATGCGCTCTCATTTCCTACCTCTCCATAGAATTCGTCTTACTAAAGTGTAATACATCTGAATGGATGCCCGGCTTCGATCCAGACGGCATTCAGGGCGATGGAGTTCTCCTGGCCTGTGAGAAGATAGCGGTTTTTCGCGAGAACGGGATAAAGAACGTACCTACCAGCCCATACCTGGGCTCAACGTGCTCTGCAAACCCTGCCAATGGCAGCATCTACACGATCCTGAGGCCAGCCGAACCTGGGCCGGAGCAGAACGCGATTCACTTCGTTCAGAATGTCGTGTGAAATTGCGAGGCACATCTCGCCTGCTTCGGCCAAATCGAAGATGCGCGAAGGATTACCCGGAAAGTTCAGGGCAGACACGGTGACATTTGTATCCGCATTGCGGTGCCCGCATTCGACTCAGTTGCGCCACTCCCGGCTCAGGCGGTTCTCCACTGCCTCGCGCACGAGCCGTTGCGGAGTCATCTCTTTCCTTGCGGCAGCTCGCCGGGGAGTCCGATTTATTCGGTGGCCATGCCTCTATTTTTCTCCTCTTTCGCGCAAACCATCACGGATGTGCTTCCCTGTGGTTACGTCCTGAGTGACCATGAAGCATCGGTTCCGGGGATCCCAGGTCTCAGAAGCGAGACCTGGGGCACCCTTCGCTGTGTTCCTGGGCAGGATGACAAACCCGCCGCCATTTTTTCAGAACCTTTAAGCGCTCCGCATCGCCCTCGGTTCGTTATGCCAGGCGTTTTGAGGCAGGCGTCCAGCGGCCAAGTGGAACAGTTTCTCCGGAGTCAGAAACGACCTAGGGTGATTCATCAGCTTCTTCATGATGCAGCCAATGTACCGCGCCGGCCCTCCTCACCTCGGGAACCGGCCCTGCCATCTATGGTAAGATTCGGCCAATTGGAGGAAGTTCATGGCTCATCACTCCAGACGTGATTTCCTGAAGACTGGCCTCGCCGCGGGCGTCCTCGCCACCACCGGAACGCTTTCCCTAAGAGCTGAGCCGCAAACTGCGACAGATTGGGTAAACCTGGGAAAGACCAACGTTAAGGTCACGCGCCTCGCGTTTGGCACGGGAAGCTTTTCGGGCCAGGTACAACGCGACCTGGGCCAGGAGCAGTTCACCCGGCTGGTGCGTTATGCCCACGAGCGCGGCGTCCGCTTCTTTGAGACTGCGGAGTCCTATGCCGGCATGCACGAGATGCTGGGTATCGCCTTAGAGGGGGTTCCCCGGGATAGCTATCGGTTGATGACCAAGCTCACGACCCATGCCGGGGTCGATCCGCAAGCGAAGATCGACGAGTTGCGCCGGGCGGCAAAGACCGAATATTTCGACATAGCGCTGCTGCACTGGCAGCACACGCCGACCTGGCCGACCGACAGTCTCCGTTGGCAGGATGGAATTTCCGAAGCCCAGGTGAAGCAGGCTGTCTTGTCCCACGGCGCTTCGGTGCATGGACTGCCGGCGCTGCGCCAGGTGCCCGACATGAAATGGCTCGATGTGGCGATGATCCGCATGAACCACAAGGGCGTTCGCATGGACGCCGAGGACTACAACACCAACGGCCTGGGAAATGTAAGCGAAGTGGTTACACATGTGAAAAAGATTCGCCGGGACGGAACCGGCGTTATCAGCATGAAGCTGGTGGGCGAGGGTGCATTCACCAACCGGGATGATCGGAAGGCCGCGATGAAGTTCGCTTTCAAACATGCCGGCGTCACCGCTGTCACCGTCGGTTATAAAAACACCGGCGAAATCGACGAAGCCATCGAGAACCTCAATCTGGCGCTCGCGTAGCGGCTCCGGAGCATGATTCCAATCAATGCGGATCGGCTGTGGAGCCGCATCGAGGCTCTCAGCCGCATCACCGATCCGGCAAAGCCCTGGACCCGCCGCGCGTTCGATCCTCAATTTTCCCAAGGGCGCGCGTGGCTGCAGCAGGAGTTTCGATCGGCTGGTCTCTCCGTAACCATCGACGCTGGCGGAAATCTTCTCGGCCGGCTTCCTGGAACCGTTCCCGGTCTGGGCGCCCTGGTCACCGGATCACACTCAGACACCGTGCCGGCGGGCGGCCGCTTCGACGGCGCGCTTGGCTTGCTCGCGGCCCTCGAAGTCGCCCAGTCCATCCGCGAGCAGCAGATCCCTCTCTTGCATCCCCTTGAAGTCGTGGACTTTCTCGCCGAAGAGCCCAGCGAGTTTGGTCTTTCGTGCATTGGCAGTCGAAGTTGGGCGGGAGTATTAACAGAATTGGACCTGGCGCGCCGCCTGCCTTCCGATCTGAGCCTGGCCTCCGCGATCAATAGCGCCGGCGGCAGCGCGGGGCAGTTGACACAGCCAATTCGTAACCGTGACTCTGTCGCAGCCTATGTTGAGTTGCACATCGAACAAGGGGTGGTGATCGAGCAACGAAATGCCGAGATTGGTATCGTGACCGCGATCGCCGGCATCCGCCGCCATGAGGTTACGGTGGAAGGGCGCGCCGACCATGCCGGAACAACGCCCATGTCGCTGCGCCGCGATGCCCTGGTGGGAGCCGCGGATTTTATTCGCGCGGTCGACCAACTGGCGCGGTTGAGAACCGCAGATAGTCCCTACCTGGTGGCCACCGTGGGAAAAATCTCCGTTCAACCGAATGCCATCAACGCCGTGCCCGGTTCGGTTTCCATGATCCTGGAGGCACGCAGTACCGATAACGCGACCCTGCTCCAGTTTGAGCAGGAATTATGGAAGCGGACCGAAAGTGAGTTGGAAGCGAGACAGTTGCGGGTGACCATCAGTCCCCTGAGCCAGACTCTGCCTACTGCCTGTTCTTCTGTGGTTCAGGACACAATCGAGAAAGCCTGTTTCACCGCCGGGCTTCGCAGCACCCGGCTGCCCAGCGGCGCCGGGCACGACGGCGTGTTCGTCGCGCGCATAGCGCCTATGGGCATGATCTTCGTCCCCTGCAAAGAGGGTCGAAGCCACAGTCCCGAAGAGTGGGCAGAACCCGCCGACTGCGCGAACGGCACAAGAGTCCTCGCCGAAACCCTACTCCTGCTGGATAAAACTCTGCCTTAGGAAAGACAAGAGGTTTGGGTGAGGGCGTGGTTGCCCACTCAAGCCAAAAGAGGGCTTGCATGGGGCACCCTGGACATTGGTCGCTGGTGTAGCGAGCTGGCCTTCTTTCACAGCGCATTGTGGACAGTGTACATTTGTTCCAGTATTTTATTGTGAACAGCGTACACATTCTCGTGTGCGCTCATCCAATGGGCAAAGGAGAAGTTATGGGCGCTCTCGAAAATTATCCACGCATTACACCGTTTCTGTGGTTTGACAACCAGGCAGAGGATGCGGTGAACTTCTATCTCTCGGTGTTCAAGAATTCCCGGCGACTGGATGCGGTGAAGAACAACGGTAGTCGTCCAGCACCTGTTCTCACGGTTGCCTTTGAACTCGACGGCCAGAAATTCACGGCACTTAACGGCGGCCCGATGTTCAAGTTTACCGAAGCGGTTTCCTTCGTCGTCCGTTGCGATTCGCAGGAAGAAGTCGATGACTACTGGGCCAAATTATCTGCCGGCGGTAGTGAGAGCCAATGCGGCTGGGTCAAGGACAAGTTCGGCCTATCCTGGCAGATCGTGCCTGCTCGCCTGGGGGATCTGATCAAGAAGCCGAACGCCATGCAGGCTATGTTGAAAATGAAGAAGTTGGATATTGCCGAACTGGAGCGAGCCGCCGAGAGTTGAAGAAGTGATCCCAAAAGGAGGGAGCAACCTATGAGCACCACCGCACAGCAGATGGTAAGCACGCCGGCCGACCGTAACCACCGGCGACTTTGTATGGCACGAGTTGCGCACCACCGACGCCAAGGGCGCCGCGGACTTCTACACCCACGTGATCGGCTGGAAGATCAAAGATTCGGGTGACCCTACAGGTGTTCCCTACAAACTGTTCTCGGCCGGCGGCCTCGACACGGCCGGAATGTTGGAGCTGAATCAGCCGATGTTGGACGGGGGCATGAGACCCGCATGGGTTGGTTTCATCGGTGTCAAGGATGTGGATGCCGATGCCAAACGCGTCGAACAAGCGGGCGGCAAGCTGCACTGCGCGCCGCAGGACATTCCCGGCGTCGGGCGCTGGGCCTCGGTGGAAGATCCGCAGGGCGCCGCGTTTCTCCTGTTCAAGGGCTCTCTCGACTACGCCCCGCCCCGTCCGCCGATGGGCACGCCCGGTACCGTGGGCTGGAATGAACTTTCGGCCAACGACGAAAAAACCGCGTGGCCCTTCTACTCCACCATGTTCGGGTGGAACCAGGACAGCACGATGGATATGGGTCCCATGGGAACGTACAGAATATTCAACAACGGTGGGCCGGCGATCGGCGCGATGATGACCCGCGATGCGAAGAATTCGCCGGCGCCTTTCTGGCTCTATTACTTCAACGTGGAAGATATCGATGCCGCAGCCGCCCGCGTGAAGGAGAAAAACGGCCAGATATGTATGGGACCCCACCAGGTCCCTGGCGACCTGTGGATCGTACTCGGACAGGATCCGCAGGGAGCCATGTTCGCAGTGGTAGGCCCCAAAAAACACTAGCCTGTACCGTGGCTGCGCATTTCTGGAAAGTGCGCAGCCACTCGACTTACGCGCTACGGACGGTTGGCATTAGTCGTGGCCGTGTTCATGCCCATATGCATGTCCATGGCCGTGTTCGTGGTCCTCGTGATCCCAATGGCCTTCGTCATAACGCCAGCCATCGGAGTACCGGTCGTAGTGAGGATGACTCCAGTAGGCACCCGCGTAAGGCGGTCGTTCGTAGTGGCCGGCAACCCAGCGATAGTGCGGTCCCTGGGGCGCCCAGAAACCACCCACCCATACCATGGTGGGCGCCGGCGGCGGCGGTGGAGGCGCCTCATAGGGAATGGGTGGTGGCTCTATCCCGATGGAGACAGAAATCTGGCCGGTGGCCGGCAACGCGATCGCGACGGTGAGCAAAAGCCCGTAAGCGGATTTAATTTTCATTGGATACCTCCGTTCGTGTGAACCGCGCTCAGTTCTGCGGGAAGGGAGGCGTATGGTTCGACATTCACACGTACCACTACACTACGTAGGTCGAGGCCGTGGTCCTATGCCGCTCTCGTGGGATACTCCTCGACCGTCATGGGTGTTGGGAGTTGCCTGCAGCCGGCGCACTCCTACTCACGATCTGTCGCCCCATGGAAAAAAATGTAAAGATGCAGGAGCAGGCATGCATTCGAGGTGAGGCGTGACGCGTGGCATTTCGTTCCTGTTGTGTCTTCTGCTCTCTGCGCTTTGTTCCCGGGCGCAAACTGCCGTTCAGATCGATGTTGACCTGGCGAAGCCCCTCGGTAAGTTCACGCCTATCTATAGCTGGTTTGGCTACGACGAATCAGGCTATACGGCCACAAAAAACGGCCAGGCCCTGCTTGGCCAGCTGCACGATCTGAGCCCGGTTCCGGTCTATATCCGCGCTCACTTCCTGCTCGCCACCGGCGACGGAAAGCCCGATCTCAAGTGGAGTTCGTCGAACGTTTACACCGAGGATGCGAACGGAAACCCGATCTATAGTTGGACGATTCTCGATCAAATATTCGACGCATATGCGGCCGCGCATGTGCGGCCCATGGTGGAGCTGGGCTTCATGCCGAAGGCGCTCTCTACCCATCCCGATCCTTACCACATCGGCTGGCCGCTCAAGCCAGGAGAAGAGGAGGGCTGGTCGTTCCCCCCTAAGGACTACAAGCGCTGGCAGGAGCTGAATCGCCAGGTAGCCGCGCACCTGGCGGAGCGTTACGGCAAGGAAACAGTTGCCAGTTGGTATTGGGAAGTCTGGAACGAACCGGATGGCAAGTACTACTGGAAAGGTACCCAGGAGGAATACAACAAGCTGTACGACTACGCGGTGGCGGGCGTACGCCAGGCTATTCCCAATGCTCGTGTAGGTGGCCCGGCAACTACGGGCCCCGGTTCCGGCACGCAAAGCAAAGCCTCTGAGTATCTGCGAGCATTCCTCGCTCACTGCGCCACCAATAAAAGTCTGGCAACCGGCGGCCCCATCCCGCTGGACTTCATTTCCTTCCACGTAAAGGGCAAGCCGAACGTAGTCGATGGTCACGTGCAAATGGGGCTCGACCACGAACTGCAAAATGCCGCCAATGGTTTTACCATCGTGCGCCAGTTCCCAAAATTCCAGAAGCTCCCCATCATTTTGAGCGAGGCGGATCCGGAAGGCTGCGCAGCTTGCTCCGCGCGTCTCTATCCACCGAATGCCTATCGCAACGGGCCGCTCTATCCCAGCTACACGGCGGCAGCCATGAAAGGCCTGTTCGAGCTTGCCGATCGCGAGCAAGTGAATTTACTGGGAATGTTGACCTGGGCTTTTGAGTTTGAAGGCAAGCCCTACTTCGAAGGCTATCGCACGCTCGCGACCAACGGGGTCGACAAGCCAGTGCTGAACGTTTTCCGCATGGCTGGATTGATGCGCGGCAATCGCGTTGCGGCGGTGAGCAACGGCGCAGCCGCGCTCGACAGTATCCTCGCCCACAGCGTTCGGCAGGCGCCGGATATCGACGCGATGGCAACCAGTTCGAGTAACGAAGCGGCCGTCTTGCTGTGGAATTATCACGATGATGACGTGGCCGCCCCGGGTGCTCTGGTTGCGGTCTCGATCAAGTCGATTCCACCCACGGTGCATCGCGTCTTACTGCAGCAGTATCGCATCGACGATCATCACAGCAATGCCTACACCGTGTGGAAAGAAATGGGATCGCCGCAAAATCCGTCCGCGGAGCAATACGCGCAGCTGCAGGCTGCCGGGCAATTGCAGCTGTTCGATTCGCCGAAATGGATGACTCCGCAAAATGGAGAGATCAAGCTCGATGTGCAACTGCCACGGATGGGCTTGTCGCTCTTGCGGGTGACCTGGCCGGCTGGCCTCTAGAAGAGCAACACGGCCAGTCGATACGTGGTGAAGCCGGGCTGGCCGTTGCCTGTATCGCATGCGCCAACCGCCGCGCTGCGGAAGCGGCCGGTGCTGATCTGCTGCTCGAGTACGCCTGGCAGCCGGCTCAGATCTGAGCCTTCCCACCGCATGATGAACTTCGGGCGCGCAGGTCCCACCGAGCCGTGCTCCATAGCGCAGGTTTGCCGCGCGGCTGCGACGTCACCTGCCGGCTGGATGCCACGCTCGCTCAGCAGCTGGCCGATGGTGCGCTCAATCTGCGACGAGCCCAGACTGGCGACGCCCGCCGAGAAGTCTTCCACTGCCCATAAGTTGCCACCTTGGCGAACGAGCCCAATGCCAACTTCATTCAACCGGGCATCCAAAATATTTCTACGGTGCGGTGGCGAGTGCATCCACTCCACCTCGACGGCTTGGGGATTGGGTGCAACCGCCAGGTTCTCGGCAACTACGCGAAAGTGCGCACCTTCCTGCCCAACGCGCGCAACCAGGTCCGCCTCTCCCGCATACTGGTGCGAGAGCGCACCCTGGCGGATCATCCACTCCGCGTGCCTTTGCGCAGCTCGCGCCAGGGCCGGATCCCATTTCAGCGGACCAAGGCCCTGCTGAGCGCGATCCTCATTGGTAGCCCGCATCAAAGCGACTGCTTCGCTTGACTGGGCACGCGCGTGACTTAAAGCGACGGTAGAACCCACAATCCCAAGTAAGCAAGCGCCTATTAGTCTTCTCATGGACCAGTCACCTCAGGTTTATATGAACCCGAAGGATGGCTTCACGCCTCTCACACCAAAGACGTATCTTTGCATGCTTTTCAAGGCAGCTAGAGTGCTCGCGTATGCAGGTAATAGACGACTCAGCCACTTGCGCCCACAGATCTTGATGATGAGGGGTATAAACCGAAGGTCCTTCGGTTGCGATCGCATCCACATGCTCTTGTGAAAACAAATGCGGCCGCCGACAGCGCCCAGGTTTAGCGAGATTGATTTCAGGGGGAAAGAAACCGCAGGTCCCTGCGCTTCGCTCCGGTCGGGATGACAAGGTTGGGGTGGATATGGGGCACCCGTCATTCGTTACGGTACAGGCGGCGGCAAAACCTGAGGCCCGTCACTTCTTGATTTCGACGATGATTGCTTCAAATGGCTGGGCGCTGAGGTTCTTTTCTGATATGGATACCGGGGTTCCCCAGATAACGTCCCCCGCCTTGTGTTCCGTGGTCACCGTTTTGCCGGTCGAATCTGTGATTTGAAACTTCTGGTCTGTGAGAAAGACAACCACATGATCCGTAGCCCAGGTGTGCAGCGGCACCGTGGCGTGCGGCTTAACCCTGGCTCGCACAACCCGCACCTGAGGATTTTCAAGCTCCAGTTTGCACTGCGCGGGATCTACTTTGAGCGGATCGTGATCGCTGCTGATCGGCGTACTGGTACCCTTTGTCTTCATCTCGACCTCAATGATATTGAAGTCATGATCGAGGACCGTACCCGCATGCATCCCGGTGGGTGGGCTCCACAGAACCTCGCCAGCCTTGAAGACAGAAACGGCGGTTGGCCTTCCATCCTGATACTCAAAGCGTTGCTGTCCCGGCTGGAGGTAGATCATCACGCGATTCATCTCATGCTGGTGGAACTTCCCCTGCACGTTAGCTTTTTCGAGGGCCCGAGCGACCTTCACCTCAGCGTTGTCGTACAGTACCGCCGACGGTTGGGTCGGAATAGCGGCCAAGGCAGCGCCGATGAACAGCAGTGCTGGATACAGGGTGATTTGCATGTGGCGGAGGATATCGCATCATTTGCCGAATCGCAAATGGCTGTTTTCTCGCTGGAATTCAGTCCTGCTTTAGCTGCGGGGGTTCCGCGGACCGTTTTTTTCTGGCACGCCGTAGTTCCTGCTCGCGCTTCTGCTGCTGCAGTTGGCTCAGGCTGATGCCGAGCTTATCCGCTTGAATGCGAAGCTCCGCCCAGTCGGTTGGAACTTTTTCGGGCTCTTCTGTTGTCTCGTCGTTCATCGCCAATCCAAAGCATCAATGTACCATCGACCGGTGATCTCAGTTTGCCAGCGGGTCCGGTCGAATCTGGAAGTGGACGACCTTCGGGTTCGTCCCTTTTCCCGTTTCACTGTGGAAGGGGGTACGTGTACCCCAGGTGGTCCACACTCCTTTGCCTTGCCATCCTGATTTAGGGTCGTCGAAGCGCCCATCCATTCCTTTGGCATAAAAGCCGAGAGGATAGGGCACGCGCAGTATGGTGAACTTACCGTTGACCAAAGCGGCCAGGGAATCGGAGGAATTGCCGGTAATGATGGGGACATTTTTGCCTAAGCCCAGGGTGTCGAACTGGTCGACCCAGACGTAGTAATGGGAGTCGGCGCTGCCGGAACTGGTCACGTTCTTGAACTTCGGGCCGGGGGTTTGATAGAGCGTCCATCCCTCGGGGCAATGCCGCCCGGTCGCGGCCGGTCCATTGAGCGGCCCTTTGCATTTGCTGCGGTCAAAGCTGGCGAGGTGCCCGCTGGCCAGCGCCACCCAGACGACGCCATTGCGGTCCATGTCCATGCCCCGTGGAGAAAAGCCCCACACCGGAGCCCGGGGATCTTTCCACGGGACTTCGTAGTATTCGGCCAAGGCTGTCTCGGGAGGATTCGATCCCGGGTTCAGACGGACGATCCCGCCCGGGAAACCCAGGACCGAACCCCAGATCATGCCGTCCGTACCAATGCCGAGGCCATAGAAGGCGGCATTGAGGCGGGTGTCATGGTTGGGATCGGCAGTTGCGTTGAGCGCGGAGGAGGTTCCCAGGCTTTCGCCGCTGGGCGCGGTGGCGACCTTTTGCTCGCCCTCCACATAGGGATCGCGTTTACCGTTACCGTTGGTGTCGAGTACTAACGCCGTCCAGCCTTGTGACTTCTCCGCATCGTGGGTCTGGTCCCACATCTTTGTATTCAACCAGCCGACCACCCCGCCGCCACCGCCGCTGGTGGTCCACAGAGTGTTGTTCGCATCCTCGGCAAACAGCAGGTGATGGGTGCCGAAGCAGGTGTCGATCATGGAGAGCTGCTTGGTCGCGGGATCGTACATTTCCAATTGGCGGCCGGAGGTTTTTGCCGGCGTGAGCTGTGCCGAGATCAGGTCGGAGCCTGCCTTGCAGAACGCGGGATTGTCACTGCCACGGATACGAGCAGTGAACCATAGGCGTCCGCGCTCGTCGAACATGGGGTTGTGAACGGTGGTGTGGCTGTCCCAGATGGCCTCATCGCCCCACATCGGCGAGGAGTTGAGAGGCTTGGGCTGGCCCGGCGTATCAGCATCGCGGTACTCAACCTTGAGCCTGCCGATGGTGTTGTGCACCGGATCGAGCACGGGCAAATAATCGCGGCTCTCTTCGGGTGAGCCGTAGATCAGTCCTTTGGCGTTTACGTTGGGATCGCGCTTATCGGTGGAGATTGCGTCGTGAAGGTAGGCTGTAGGATCCGCCCAGTCCCACTGCGTGATCACCACATTGCGCTCAATTCCCTGAGGCCGCGGAGGCGTATCCGCCGGTAATTCTCCATCTTTGATGCGGGTGGTCCAATCGCCAAACAGCTCGGTTGCGCGTTTGGGTCCGAGTTGCGCGAGTCCGCCCATCATCGCCGGCCCCGCTTGCCCCGACTGAAGGCGCCGCATCCACGCCTGTGGCGGAGCGAGATTGCTGAACATGGCTGGGATCGTCCGGGTGTATTGGTTGCCGAGCTGGTGGCAAGACTCACAGCTATCCGTCTTGATCAGATGGATCCATTGCGCCTGGCTCTTGACGTTAGGGGAAATGCCGGCTTCGGCGGGGGCAGTGAACTCCTTTTCCTCAGGAACATCGAGTAAGGCGTACCAGTAGTTGGCGGGGTAGTAGTGCGCCGCGGCCTTTCGATCCGGGGCGATGACGGACTGTAAATTCACCGTCTTGCCTGGAACGGCTTCCATTTTTGGCGAGTCGAGAAGCCCGTAACCGCGAGCCCACAGGGTGTACTTCGCTTTGGGCAGAGCGGGTATCAGGTAGCGGCCGTGGTCGTCGGTCACCACTTCCTTTATATAGCGCGTGGGCAGGTCCGTAGTTTCCGCGATCACCCACACGCCGGCTTCGGGTCCGGCGGAACTGGTGACCGTTCCGCGGATGGAATCCTTGTTAAGCGGCGCAGCGTGGGTGGTGCTCAGGGAGAAACCGAGCCAGGCGGCGCCGCCGATGGCAGCTATACCGAGGAGAAGGATCCGAGTCAATCGCATCTGACCTCACATGCCTGGAACGGACCGCAAAGGGGTGGCTTTACCGATTGGCCGCCAATATACGCCCGGCCAGATTGGCGTGCAATACCGGCTGCCGCGAATGTCGCCGGAGTGGTATCTTAGAGCGGCATAAGAGGCAAGCCTACTCATAGAGGATGCCAGGAGACTCAGTCAGATGGCGCCCACTCCCAACACCACCAACTCCGAAGCAGAACCATCGCCCTGGACGGGAATCGTAAAGTTTCTCCTGCTGGCCATCCTGATCGGCCTCATCTTTCTCCTCGGCGAAGCAATGGTGCGCCACCGCTTCTTCCGCGGCGGATGGGTCGACCAGCACGACGTATTGAAGCCCTAACGTCAGTCGCGAACCCAACACCGTCGAACGTAGGGTAAGGCTGATACGGTTTTTGGGTTTCCATGAAAAATCAGTTGCAGGGATCCCAGGTCTCAAAAGCGAGACCTGGGGCACCCATCACGTGTTCCGACGGCGTTGAGCCCGAGGTGTGGGGCGTGTTTTCGATGTCCCCTGTTCACCAAAAAATGTCCGGGCAATTATGGGCTCGATTGGCAGAAAACGTTAGCATGGAACAGAGAAAACGATGCTCAACGGCTCCGATCAAGTTCCGGTAGCACAGCCAATCCTCGCACCGCTCACGCGCGCGGCAATTTTCCTGGTGGTTACGGTGAAGCCCGAAGCGGAGAGTTGGGACACGGTGCGTTCGTTTTGCGGCGACCTCTCCGGCTTGATTCGGGCCGTGGAGTTCCGCGACATCGACGCCGCGCTCACGTGTATCACCGCCTTCGGGTCCGATGCCTGGGATCGTCTCTTCGGCAAGCCCAGGCCGGCCGAGCTCCATCCCTTCCGCGAATTCCACGCCGGCAACCGCGATGCCCCCGCTACCCCGGGTGACGTGCTGTTCCACATCCGCGCCCAACGAATGGACATCTGCTTTGAGCTGGCAACCCAGATCATGGACCGCATCGGGGACGCGGTTTCTGTTGCCGACGAAGTGCAGGGGTTCCGCTACTTCGAAGATCGCGATTTGATCGGTTTCGTCGACGGCACGGAGAATCCACGAGGCGCTCTCGCGCTCGAGTCCGCGCTGGTGGGCGAAGAAGACGCTGCCTTTGCCGGCGGCAGCTACGTCCTGGTGCAGAAGTACCTGCACGATATGAAGGCATGGAACGGCCTGTCCACTGAGGCGCAAGAGGGCATCATCGGCCGCAAGAAGCTCACGGATATCGAGCTGCAAGATGGGGTGAAACCAACCTCTGCCCATAGCGCTCTCACCGTCATCGAGGAGAACGGAAAGGAAGTCAAGATCCTGCGCGACAATATGCCCTTTGGGCAACCGGGGCGGGGCGAATTTGGCACCTATTTCATCGGCTATTGCCGCACCCCGCGGATCACCGAGCAGATGCTCGAGAACATGGTGGTGGGCCGTCCGCCTGGTAACTACGACCGGCTGCTGGACTTTAGCCGCGCGGTCACCGGGGGCCTGTTCTTTGCGCCTTCCGTAGATTTTCTCGACGCTAGCGCGGACGCAGAGCCTCCGCCTGCGATCGCGGCCGCGCCAACCGATCCGCCCGCTGTGCCGGACTCATCACTTGGGATAGGATCGCTGAGAGGAGAACGAAATGAATAACCTCCATCGTGAGTTGGCGCCCATTTCTGATGCCGCGTGGGCGGAGATTGAGGAAGAAGCAACGCGGACGCTCAAGCGCTATCTCGCCGGCAGGCGAGTCGTGGATGTGCCGGCTCCCAGTGGCGTTGCTTTGCCGGCGGTGGGTACGGGTCACCTGCTGCCTATCGCTGCACCGGAGGACGGTATCCTCGCCCGCCAGCGCGCGGTAAAACCGCTGGTTGAGCTCCGTGTTCCGTTTGAGCTGACGCGTGCGGCGATCGACGATGTAGAGCGGGGTTCAGAAGATTCCGATTGGCAGCCGGTTAAAGATGCAGCGAAAAAGATCGCTTTCGCGGAAGACCGGGCCATTTTCAATGGCTACCCGGCCGCCGACATTCAGGGCATTCGCGAAGCCAGCAGCAACCCGGTCATGACCCTTCCCACCGATGTCCGGGAGTATCCGGACGCTGTGGCTCAGGCGTTGAGTCAACTGCGTCTGGTCGGTGTGAACGGGCCATACTCAGTCTTGCTTGGAGCCAAAGCCTACACCGAGCTCGCGGAAACCCGCGATCACGGCTACCCCGTCCTGGAGCATGTGAAGCGCATTGTCGACGGGAACATCATCTGGGCTCCCGCGATCGAAGGCGCATTTGTCCTCACCACCCGAGGCGGCGATTTCGAACTCAGCGTCGGGCAGGATCTCTCGATCGGCTACCTCGCGCACACGGATTCGGTGGTGCGGCTTTACCTGCAGGAGTCCTTCACCTTCCGTCCCTTCACCAGCGAGGCGTCGGTCGTGCTTTCATCCCCTGATAGCCAGCCAGTTTGAACGGTTGAGTACCGGCAATAAAGTCCGGTACTCAACCCGCCTGGTCGTATCGGTACAAGCCCTTTACGCGAAGACCTCGCCAACCAACTCCTCGCTCTTCTTCCACAGAGCCTTTGCCTTGTCTGGATCCAGGGCATAGCCACGCACGCCGGCGCTGATAGCGCTCAGCTTTGAATCCGCGGGAATCAATTCGGCGACGTGGCAATCCTCACAATACTTGCCTCCGACTTCATCGGCAGATGCGACCACCCCGGCCCAGACCGAAGTTGCGGCGCCTTGCGGAATTGACTTGAACTCGAAAGGCGGCTCGCCTGCAGCGGCCCGCTGTTCCTGCACTTGTTGGACCCATGCCTGGAGGGCGCCATCGGGCATATACCGCCCGAGTTCGGTCATGATGCCCCCGGGGTGCACAGCAGTCGCGCGCACGCCCCGGTCACGGTGACGGCGATCAAACTCGACCGCGAAGAGAATGTTCGCGGTCTTTGAACGTCCATAGGCCACGAAAGGGTCGTAAGGCGTCGTCTCAAAGCCGGGATCGTTCAGGTCGACATCGCTGAAACGGTGCCCTGCAGAAGAGAGGTTGACCAGGCGTCCGCCTTTCTTGATGAGCTTTGCGATGCGGTTCACAAAAACGAAGTGGCCGAGATGATTGGTGCCGAATTGCGTCTCGAAACCATCCTTTGTCTTCCCCGACGGAGTCGCCATGACCCCTGCATTTGCGATGACCACATCGAACAATCGGCCGTCGGCAAGCAGCTTGTCTGCCGCGGCGCGCACGCTCTTCAGACTAGCCAGGTCGACTTCGATAAGCTCCAGGCTGCCGCCGCTTTCTGCCGCGGCCGCGGTCACGTCCGCGGTAGCCCGCTTCGCCTTATCGAGGTCCCGGGCGGCGCCGACAACGTCCGCGCCATGGGCAACCAGTGCACGGGCGGTCTCCACACCAAGACCCGCGGATACCCCGGTGACCAGAATCCGTTTTCCTTTCAGATCAACCCCTGCGAGGGCCTCTTCTGTTGTTGATTTTGCTCCAAATTTAGCTGCCATAGTGCACACTCCCATTACCCATCTTTGACATAGGCCTCGGCCTGCATTAAAACGGAGAGAATCTCCGCTTGTAAATGAGATTACCGGAGAGTCCCTCCGGTTTCAGAAACATGCGATGAAAAAGTCAGCGACCAAGAAAAGCACCCGGAAACCCCGGGCAGACGCGCAGCGGAATCGTGCGCGGATTCTCGAAGTGGCGAAGCAGGTTTTCACCCAGCGAGGGGTGGAGGCCAGCATGGACGAGATCGCCACGCGCGCCAGGATCGGTCCGGGAACGCTCTACCGTCACTTTCCTGGCCGGGATGACCTGCTGGCCGCTGTCTATATCAGCGAAGTCGAGAAGCTGGCCGAGGCACAGAGAAAGTTCTCTACCGAGTTGCCCCCAATCGAAGCTCTGCGGGCGTGGTTGCTGGTATTCATTGAGTACCTGGCTGCGAAAAAGATCATCGCCCCGGCGTTGAACGCCATGGCCGGAGGCCCTGCCCGGGTGTATCAGCAAAGCGGCCGCCTTATGGAAGAGGCTGCCAAAGCGCTCGCGAGCCGCGCCGTCGCGAGCGGAGATCTTCGGCCAGATGTCGATCCGATGGACATGCTGCGTGCCATTTATGGGGTCGCCAGCGCGGGCAGCACGGCCGAATGGCCGGCCAAGGCGCGGCGATTTGTGGACATCCTCATTCAGGGCTCCCGGCCTCAGTGAAGGAATTGCCCGGCCAGGTGGCTGGCAGGGCGTCCTTACTTCTGATGGAAGACTTTGTTGTTGATGTCCGGCCAAAATTCCTTAAAAAGGTTAGACCCGGCGTCGATCGCTATATTCGTCAACCAGAGTTCATAGGTCTTGGTGAAGGTGCGCTCCTGGCTGGGGTAATAAAAAGCCGAGATGCCCGCGGCCGCGCCCGCGCCGAAAACCTCGGAACTATTGAAGGTCGCATGGCCGCTATCTTTTCGTGTGATCACTGTGCGTGACATAGAGTATCCAAGCCTCTTAACAAATCCACCACGGCCGAGCGTGTAGTACCGGGAATCCTGATGAAGAACTGTGGGAAGAAGGAACTCAACCCAAAGGTTTTCGTCTACGTAGTCCGCATAGGTGTGCCAGTAATACCGCCCGTAGCCGGCCGCGCCCTGGCGAAACTCGGGCGTGGAATTGCGTGCCTGCGCTACTCCTGCCTGGATTGCGACAAAGATGAACGAAGAGTAGTCGAAACTATCGAGTGCCCCGGTCGTGAACTTGTCTTTGATGGTTTGGGGCGGGAGCTTCTCGTCCACGCTCACTGATCTGAAATTTGGAATAATGTAGAGAATTCGTTTGGTCTGCTTCCCACTATTGGGAACCTGGCCACCAGGCGTACCATCCTTCGCGCCGGCGGAGACGGAGGCGCCTGGGCCATTCTGCTGCCAGGTCATGCCCGGAGCATCGGGCAACGCGCTTACCTTTGGCTGCGCAGCCGTCGACCCAGGCGAAGCGAGCACCTGCGTCTCCGTCCCCGGGCCGCTGGCCTCACTAAGACGTTGTCCCAGCGCCATTGTTCCCGGGTGAAAGCCAACATAAAAAATCAATACAAGGGTCAATCGCCAAATTGTCATCAGCAACTTTGTCTTTCATTCAAGCCGCAGTCATGACAGCGGCTCATTTGTCTGGCGGATGGGTGTCCAAGGGCTGTGGGCGCCTCGCCGTATCGAGACGCAATGTGTCAGTTACGAATTAAGATAATGAACGCCTCCGCCGCCGTGACTCCAATGGCAATGATAGCTGCAATTGCAAACAGCAAGTACGCCGTGGGATAGATCCTCGTGGTCCGGAACATCGGGTTCTCTCTGACGTTAGACTGGCCCGGCGCATAAACATCATCGCCGGAAATGATCGAAGAAGCTGCTACCTGTTCTCAGTCTTAATCTGTTAAGATTAGATGTCAAGTACTTCCTTGAGAGAGGACGCCTTTGTGCCGCCTTATTAAAGGTGGCATGCAAGCGGTCATAATCAGGGTTGAGGGCCTATTTGCACACACCTATCGCTTACCTGAACCGCATCGCCACTGCCGTACCAGAGCACGATGTGCACGACGCCTTCGTCGTCTTTGCAGAGAAGATGCTTGCCGACCCGCGCTTGCACCCGGTCTTCCACCGTATGGTAAACCGGGCAAGGATCACGCATCGCTATTCGTTCCTCGATCCGCACCAAGGTTCTGGCCAATTCTCCTCACATGACGCGCATGAGTTTTATCAGCCGGGCAATTTTCCCACCACAGGGCGCCGGATGGAGCTGTTTGAGCAGAACGCGCCGATATTAATGAGGAAGGCCGTCGATCGGCTTGCTCTCGATGAGAAGGAACGCTCCAGTATTACGCACGTGCTGGTGACCTGCTGCACGGGGCTCTATGCGCCGGGGCTGGACTTCGAGATCGTCGACTACCTCGGGCTTTCGCCGGGGGTGGAGCGCACGATGGTTGGGTTCATGGGATGCTATGCCGCGATCAATGCGCTCAAGCTGGCGCGGCACATTGTGCGCTCAGATCCGAATGCAAGTGTTCTGATGGTCAACCTGGAACTGTGCACGCTCCACCTGCAGGAGACGCAGGAGTTGGAGCAGGTTCTCTCCTTCCTGATTTTTGCCGATGGCGCAGCGGCGAGCCTGATTACGGCGCGCGAGGAGGGCTTTGCACTGGACAGCTTCAAGGCTGAGACGGTGCCCGGGACGAGAGGGCTGATTACATGGAAGATCCGTGGGCTGGGATTCGACATGTTGCTCTCAGGGCAGATACCCGGGGAGCTAGGACGAGCGCTTCATGAGCGCGAGCTGATGGCCGAGCGCGATGGCATCGATCTGTGGGCGGTTCACCCCGGCGGACGGTCGATTCTGGATGCGGTGGAGAAGGGACTAGAGCTGCCGCCTGGCGCATTGGCCACGTCGCGCGAGGTGCTGTGTTGCTTCGGCAACATGTCGTCGGCGTCGGTAATGTTTGTGTTGCAGCGGATGATGCAGCAGGCGCGGCCCGGGCAGCGTGGGTGTGCGATGTCGTTTGGGCCGGGACTGACAGCGGAGACGATGCGCTTCCATGCAGTCTAGTGCGGAAATGGACTTCACACGACGGGCCTCTCCGCGTGAGCTGCCGGAGCTGATGGATGGTGACTGCAGCTATGAGGATTTCCGTGATTGCCTGCGCAGTCTGGAGCAGGTCAACCGCTGGCTGCTGGGCTATCGGCCGACGCTGGCCTGGCTGGATCGGTTGCCGCGTGCACCGCGTGAGCCAGTGCACATCGTGGATGTCGGAAGTGGCGGCGGCGGCCTGTTGCGGCAGATTGCAGGCTGGGTGCGGCGGCGAGGCATTGCGGTTCAGCTCACTGGCATTGACCTGAACCCTTACGCGGCGCGGGCGGCAGCGGAGTCCACGCCGGAGGAACTGGGCATTGCCTGGGTCACTGGCGATGCTTTGGCCTATCGGCCGGAGAAGCCGGTAGATATCGTGGCGAGCTCTTTGACGGCACATCATCTGGAAGATGACGAGATCGTCGCGTTTATACGTTGGATGGAAGCCACGGCTCGAGTGGGTTGGTTTTTGAACGATTTGGAACGGTCGGAGCGGACTTGCAGAATTTTTGGGCGCATCGCGGGATTGGTGGGTTGGCACCCATTTGTGCGACACGATGGGCCGGTATCGTTCCGGCGGGCCTTCGTGAAAGAGGATTGGCTACGGCTACTGGCGGCAGCCGAGGTCCCGCAAGATGTTGTAACCGTGGAACATTGGCGGCCGGGACGGTTGTGTGTGGGGCGTTGGAAGTGAAAAACAAGAAGTCCTTCGCGCCCGTCTTCCTCGTGACGCAACTCAATACGTCTAATGACTTGAAAGGCGAATCATGCCGACTACCACGCTGCTAGCACCCAGCTCCATCCGTTCCAGATCCAAAGCGATTCTCTGGATCTCCCTCGGCCTCACCGTGCTCTTCGTCTTTATTACTTCAGAAGTTTTCCTTATCGCCGACTATCCCATGTACCACGCCTACCGTCTGCAGGTGATCGCCGACCGTCAACTCCTCATCCCGCATACGCTCAGCGGCCTCATCGCTCTGCTCAGTGGTCCGATCCAGTTCTCCTCGCGATTTCGCCGGCGTCATCTCAAATTCCATCGCGTCCTCGGCCGCATCTATGTCGCCTCCGTCTTCATCGGCGCCGCAACCGGGGTTGCCCTCGCCCATGGCCGTCCTGGCTTCCCCGGAACCTCCATGCAGGCCGCCGCCTGGATCGTGTGCACCACCGCCGCCTTTCTCACTGCGCGCAACCGGCAAATCATCCAGCACCGCCAATGGATGGCCCGCTCGTACGCGGTCACCTTCACTTTCGTCTCCAGCCGTGTGCTCAACCTTTGGCCCCGTTACTGGAGTCACCTCGGCGACAGCTTATCCGCTGTCGGCGTCATCGCGTTCACGCTTGCCTCGCTGCTGATCGTGGACCTCGGCCTCAACTGGCGCGAGCTCACCACGGTCGCGACGGATAAACGGCGGATATGAATCAGATTCCTGTGCAAAATGAAGTTCTCATCGTTGGTGGTGGAGTGGCGGGCTGTGCCGCTTCCATCGCGCTCGCCCGCAAGGGTAAACGCGTCACGCTGATTGAACGTGAGCCCACAGCGCGCCATAAGGTCTGCGGAGAGTTTCTGAGCGGTGAGGCCCTTGAGGACCTGCAAGTGCTCGGCATCGACGTGGCTTCGCTGGGCGCCGTGCCCATCGACCACGTTCGCCTCGCCGCCGCCCGGCGCGCGTCGGAGGCTCCCTTGCCTTTCCCCGCAGCCTCGCTCACGCGCAAGGCGCTGGATACAGCGCTCATCGCTGAGGCCATCGCTGCGGGAGTCCGCGTAGAGCGTGGCCGCAGTGTGCAGTCGCTCGATCGCACAGCAAGCAACACATGGCAAGCTACGCTCGACGACGGTACCACTTATCAAGCTCCAACGGTGTTTCTCGCCACCGGCAAACACGATCTTCGCGGCCACTTGCGTCCGAAGGACACACAGCGATGGGTCGCCTTCAAAATGTATTTTCGCCTGGCGCCCGCGCAGGCTGCTGAATTGGCGCGCGCCTCCGAGCTCATGCTCTATCCGGGAGGCTATGGTGGAATCCAGCCGGTGGAAGGCGGCATTGCAAACCTCTGCTGCGTGGTGCAGCACAAATATTTCGCACGCGCGGGTGGCCGCTGGGAGAGCTTCCTCGCGAAGATGCAGCAGAGCTGTCCACACCTCGCGATGAGACTTGGCGGCGCCGAGCCGTTGCTCGCCAAGCCAATCGCCATTACCCATATACCGTACGGTTACATTCGGCGAACGACCGAACATGGACTCTACTGCATCGGCGATCAAGCAGCCGTCATTCCCTCATTCACCGGTGACGGTATATCCATCGCGCTGCACACGGCCCGCTGTGCTGTCGCTGCGTATCTAGCGGCACAGCCGGCGCCGCTCTTCCAGGCTGGATTGCGTTCCGCGCTGCGGGCCCAGATGCGCCTTGCCGAGATCGCCGCCGATGGCTTGAACAACTCCCTCGCGCGCGCAGTATTGCCATTTTGCCTCAGGGTCTGGCCCGGCGTGATGAGCGTGACGGCCAGGCTGACACGCGTAGCCCAACACGCAGCGGTTCCTTCACAGGCAGTCGCCAGTTGAACATTCGTCACAACACTCCAGGGGATGCCATGAAACGCTTCGCGGTCTTAGCCCTCGCGGTGATATTCGCTCCAGCCGCCTTCGCCCAGCATGAGACGTTCGCCGTCAACCCCGACACCAGCGAAGTGAAGATAACTCTCAAAACAACCCACGAGCTCGTCAACGGCGCCTTTCACATCCAGTCCGGATCGATTGACTTTGACCGCGGCGCTCCCAAGATGTCGGGGTCGGTGGCGGTCCTGGCCGGCAGCGGCAAAACCGGCAACGGCAGCCGCGACAAAAGGATGAACAAAGAGATCCTGCAGGTCGAGCAACACGCAACCATCTCGTTTGAGCCTAAGTCCTACACTGGCGTCATTCCACCATCTGGAGACTCGACCATCCAGGTAGCTGGTATCTTTACACTCCTCGGCACGCCTCACGAGATCACCATCCCCATGCTTATCCATCTTGAAGGCAAAACCGCAACGGCCAAGGCGCATTTCGAGATACCGTACATCCAATGGGGTCTGAAGGATCCAAGCTTTCTATTCTGGAAAGCGGAGAAGGACGTCGCGATTGACCTCTCTCTTAATGGCCAGCTTTCACAATAGAGCGGCCAGCCAGAAAGCATTATCGTGTGACCTGGATCACGGACACCATGAAGCCCGTCCAATAACCTTGGCTATGTGTTGAACACTATGAAGAGGGCGCGCTGGGGATGGGTATGACTTGCGGACAAACAGCGCCATGGAAGGCTCGATGGAAATCACAGTCACACATCTCACACAGTCACGGTTTCATATTCAGGCAAGGCAGCATGTAATTTATAGCGATCAGCCCGTGGAGAATGGCGGCGCTGACTCGGCGTTGACTCCGCCGGAATTGTTCCTCGCGTCTCTTGGCTCCTGCGCCGCATACTATGCAGCTCAATTCCTGATGTACCGAAAACTGGCTGATCACGGCCTGAAAGTATCTGTAACGGCTGAGAAACTCAAAGATCCCGCGCGGATGGGGAATTTTGTCATTCAGGTTTCAACACCGGTGCCGCTTACGTCCGAGCAAACTCTCGGAATCGAGCGCTCCGTGCACAAATGTTTGATCCACCAGACATTGCAGAGCACCCCGCAAATTGCAATCACGGTGAATGGAGGCGACGCGGAGCAGCACGGTATGGCAAAAGCATCCGCCTCGCTCCCGTGATGCGGCGATCTATTTGACGAGGAATTGCTGATCTACGGGGATTTGCATCGAGTTGGCCAGAATATTCGTTTCAGCCGCCATGCCGATGACCGCCAGAAACTCGCCATATTGCTCATCGGAGAGACCTTTCGCGCGCGCCGCGGCGGTGTGCGAATGGACGCAATAGCTACAGCTGTTAGCCGTGGATATCGCTATATAAACCAGCTCTTTGGTAAGCGGATCGAGCACTCCGGGCGTAATCATCACCTGTTTAACATTCGCCCACGTACGTTCAAGAAGGCTGGGCTGATTGGCAAGAGCGCGCCAGAAATTGTTGACAAAGTCTGACTTGCGCGTCGCGCGTATGTCGTCGAATACAGCCTTCACCGCCGGGACAAGTGCGACTTCTTCATCGCTCCAGAGCTTAACAGTGGCCAAGTGGGATGCCTCCACGGCAATGATAGCTTTAGGGGGCCCACCACCCCTAACCTTGTCCGTCCCGACCAGCCACTCGCCATTTCATCTCTAACCCTGTCTGTCCGGGTGCGTTCTGGTGGGGAAAACATTTCCACGAGGGGTCCGCAGAACCGCAGGTCCCTCCGCTCCGGTCGGGATGACCAAATTAGCGGTAATCGCGCAATGGAGAGTGCGTTTTTGAATGACAAGGGAAGCGGTGATGGCGCAATCGAGAGCAGGTTCGTAAACTCAATCTTGCATGAAAAAAATTGGCTTCCTCTCCTTTGGTCACTGGACACCTTCACCCCAATCGCAAACTCAATCGGCCGCCGACGCCCTACTGCAATCGATTGACCTGGCTGTGGAGGCGGAGCGCCTGGGAATGGACGGCGCGTACTTCCGTGTCCATCATTTCGCGCGGCAACTTGCATCCCCGTTCCCGCTGCTCGCGGCGGCCGGTGCAAAGACCCGGCGAATTGAGATTGGGACTGCGGTCATCGATATGCGCTACGAAAATCCTCACTACATGGCCGAGGATGCCGGAGCCGCGGATTTGATCGCCGGCGGCCGTCTGCAGTTGGGTATCAGCCGCGGTTCCCCAGAGCAGGTGATCGATGGCTGGCGCTATTTCGGCTATCGCACAAATGAAGGCGAGAATGATGAAGGCATGGGACGCCGGCACACCGAGGACTTTCTCGATCTGCTGAACGGCAAGGGCTTTGCCCGGCCGAACCCGCGGCCGATGTTCGCCAATCCGCCGGGGCTTCTGCGGCTTGAGCCCTACTCCGAAGGATTGCGTGACCGGATCTGGTGGGGGTCTGCCACCAACGCGACCGCGGCATGGGCGGCAAAACTGGGAATGAACCTGCAAACCTCAACCCTCAAATTCGACGAGACGGGCGAGCCGCTCCACATCCAGCAAGCCGCGCAGATTCGCTCCTTCCGCGCAGCCTGGAAGGCCGCCGGCCACGCACGCACTCCCCGCGTTTCCGTGAGCCGCAGCATCTTTGCCTTGATCGACGACCGTGATCGTGCCTATTTCGGACGCGGCGGCCAGGAAGAGGACCAGATAGGCTTCCTGGACGAAACCACGCGCGCGATCTTCGGCCGCAGCTATGCTGCTGAGCCGGACGTTCTCATCGAGCAGCTACGGAAAGATGAAGCCATCGCCGAGGCCGACACGCTATTGCTTACCCTGCCAAACCAATTGGGCGTTGCCTACAATGTGCACGTGATGGAGGCCATCCTGACTACGATCGCTCCCGCTCTCGATTGGCGGTAGGACCTATCCTCTTACCCCTTGCAACGCCAGGGGTAAGGGGTTTAGGCTTCCTATGTATTCCAAGGGGAGCGCCACACGTGGAAAAGACTCGGCTGGAACTGGTACGCGGGACGCTCGACATCCTTATCCTCAAGTCCCTGGTCTGGAGCCCGCTGCATGGCTATGCCATCACCAGCCTCATCCGCCGGCAGAGTGACGAAGCCCTTTTGGTAGAAGAAGGCACGCTTTATCCCGCGTTGTGGCGGCTCGAGAGCAAGGGCTTCATTGAAGCGGAATGGGGGCTCTCGGATAACAACCGGAAGGCGAAGTACTACAAGCTGACGAGCGAGGGCCGCCGCTACCTTCGCGCTGAAACCAAGACCTGGGAGGCGTACGCCCAAGCCGTCGCCAAGATCCTGGGCGCCACCCAGCCCCCGACACCGGAGACCTCATGAAGAAGGTCCCTCTCTGGCGCAGGTACGATCGCATGCTTGGTCCAGACCCAAAGACTGACATAAAAGCCGAACTGCGGTTTCACCTCGACTGCAAGACAGAAGATCTTATCGCCAACGGCTGGTCTCCCGATGGCGCCCGCAAAGAAGCCGAACGCCAGTTCGGCAACATGCTCGCCGTGCAACACACAGGCGAGCGCATAGGAGAACAGATGGAAAGACGCCGGCGCATCAGCGATTATTATTCCGAATGGCTGTGGGATACCCGCTACACGCTCCGCACTCTGCGCAACAACCCTGCGTTTGCCGGCGTCGCCATCCTAGTGCTGGCGCTCGGGGTTGGCCTGAATGCAGCGGTCTTCAGCGTGGTGAACCTCATGCTGCTGCGTCCCTTGCCCTTCCCGCAATCGCAACAGTTGGTGTGGCTGACCGCCGGTAAAAGTTTCGATGCCAAAACCCGCGCAGCCGGCGGCCTCTCCGCCGAGACCTATACGGTCGATGTCTATCGCGAGTTCCAACGCAACAACCAATCCTTTCAGGGTGTCACCGCCTTCCAGACGTTCTACAACTCGCTGCAATACAAACTTACCGGTGTTGGCGAGCCCAAACAGCTCGACGCCGTTGAGGTTGCTGGTAACTTCTTCCCAACGCTCGGCGTTACGCCGGTGCTGGGGCGCAACTTCACCGAGGACGAGACGGTAAAAGGCGGGCGTCCTGCGGCGCTCCTCAGCTACTACTTCTGGAAAACTCAATTCTCCGCAGACCCGAATATCATCGGAAAAACCATCACCATCAACACCAGCCCGACCGCCGTCAACGGCCCTGTCACCATCGTCGGCGTTCTTCCCGCGAGCTTCGATTTTGGAGCCGTCTTTGCTCCCGGCAAGAAGGTCGACCTGTTTGTCCCCGCCGTGATGGACTTCTGGAGCACCTGGGGCAACACGCTTGCGGTAGTTGGGCGCCTCAAGCCGGGCGTTACCGCTGCTCAGGCACAGGACGAAGCCGATCGTCTGTTCCCCCACCTTAAGCTTCAGCACAAAGACTGGTATTACGACTACGCCTCGGACCTGATCACACTCAAAGATCACGTCTCGGGCAAGCTGCAACGCTCTCTGGTGGTCCTTTGGTGTGCGGTTGGCCTTATCCTGCTGATTGTCTGCGTCAACCTCTCGAACCTTCAACTAAGCCGCGCTGCCACGCGCAGCAAAGAGTTTGCCATGCGCCGCGCGCTCGGCGCGAGCCGTGGGCGCCTCATCCGCCAGTTGCTCACAGAGAGTCTCATCTTGTCGTTCTTTGGTTCTGCGGTTGGACTGGCGATCGCTTTCGCCATCGTCTACTACCTTGCGCACCAGAGTTCCATAGCTCTGCCACTGCTCACTACCGTTCATCTCGACGCGGCGTCGCTTTTCTGGACCCTGGTCACGGCAATCGGCGTTGGCATCCTCTTTGGGCTTGCGCCGGCACTGCGCATCTCCGGCACGCACATCCAGGAGGCCATCAAGGACAACGCCGCGGGGTTGTCCGCCGGCCGTAGCCATGAGCGCTTCCGCTCGATCCTTGTTATCTCCGAGATCGCCCTGGCATGCCTGCTGCTCGTCGGCGCCGGCCTGCTGCTGCGCAGCTTCCTCCGCGTCCTCAGTGTGGACCTCGGGTTCAATCCGAGCCGCGCCGCCGCGATGCAGATCGACCTGCCCGCAGGGACGAATAAGGATCAGCTGATTCAGCGCGCCATGGTGCTCAAATCTGAAATAGATCGCGTCAGCGCACTGCCCGGCGTCGAAGCCGCGGGCATCGCCGATATGCTGCCACTGGACCGGAACCGGGAGTGGGGACTTGAGGCCGTGGGACGCTACCACGCAAAAGGTGCTGACACCGGTGCGCTCGTCTACCTCGTGACCCCGGGCTATTTGCGCGCCATGGGGATGCGCCTGCGCTCAGGTCGCGATTTCTCATGGAACGACGTGCCCGACAACGAGCCGGTCATCATCGTGAATGAAGCGGGCGCGCGCCGCGAGTGGCCGGGGGAGGACCCTCTTGGAAAACTTGCGAACGGCACCGGGAAAAAGCCGGCCCGTGTGATCGGTGTGATCGCCGACGTACGCGAAAGCACCCTCGAGCAGCAGTCCAGTCCCGAGATCTACGTACCGATGACACAAAACGCCGATGTCGAAGGCGCAACCCTCATCGTCCGCTCGCGCATGGATCCCGAGGCTCTTGCCGGCAGTGTCCTGCTCACGCTTCGCAGCCTTAATCCCTCGCAACCCGCGACCGGCTTCCGTACCCTGCAGTCGTTTGTCGATCGTTCTGTCTCGCCCCGCCGCTTCTTCGTTCTTTTGGTAACCATCTTCGCTACTCTTGGCGCACTGCTTGCTGCCCTTGGCATCTACGGTGTCATCTCCTATTCCGTGACCCAGAGAACGCAGGAGATAGGTGTGCGCATGGCTCTTGGAGCGACGAGCGGCCGCGTGCAGCGAGCGGTATTGGCTCAGACCTTGCGCCTGGCCCTCATTGGGCTTGCCGCGGGCACCCTTGCCTCGCTTGGCGCTGCTCAACTGATCGCTTCTCTGCTCTTCGCTACCTCTCCCTGGGATCCGGTGGCCTACGCGGCCATGGCCGCGTTTTTGCTCGGCATTGCTTTGCTGAGTGGGTATTTCCCCGCCCTTCGAGCCTCCAGGATCCAACCGATGACCGCGTTACGTAGTCATTGAAGGCGCAATGTGGTTGACCGGGTACCGCAAGGGAACTCTATAGTCACCTTCCCTTTGGTACCGCAGGCTAGTCGATTTATGGAGCTTTGCCTCTTAGGTGCTTGGCTGGGTTTAACATAGAGGTCATCCGCAGCACGCCGCGGCATGGCCGTTACACTCACCGGCCATGGATACATTGCAGGCACATTGCGCCATTCAAGGCGAATCGATGGTGAGGGAGTATATGCATAAATCTCCGTTGAAACTGATCCTGTTATCCCTTTGCCTAGAGGGCCTGGCGTTGATTCCGGCATTTGCGCAGGGTGTAGCCCCGGCGGATGGCCGCGTGGGTATTCCAATGAACGCTGCCATACCGTCGACCACCGGCCCAGCGGCAACCGGTGAGCCGGCAACCGGCCCGGAAAATGTGAGCAGCTACGTCCTGGGCCCCGAAGATCAGATCACCGTGCGGATTTTTGCCGCCAATGATATCCCCGACAAGCCGGTGCAGATTGATAATAACGGCAGCGTGACGTTGCCTATGATCGGGCAGGTGCATGCCGCCGGTTTGACCGTGAAGCAATTGCAGGCCAACCTGGTGACCGCTTACAAAAAGTACTTTAAGGATCCGCAAGTCACCGTGCAGGTGAACGATTTCCGCAGCCAACCGGTGTCGGTTGCAGGCAATGTGGCCAAGCCGGGCGTCGTGCTATTGCGGGGAAATCGCAACCTGATGGAAGTAATCGGACTGGCCGGCGGTCTGATGGCCGATGCCGGTGACAGCGTCTTGATCACGCGTAATTTAAGCGAAGGCTCGATCCCCGTGACCGGGGCGTTCACGGATCCCGCTGGCAAGTATTCCGTCGCGCACATCAATATACGTTCCATCATGAGCGGCAAGGATCCGGAAGCCAATATCCAGATCAAACCGCACGATGTGATTACGGTTCCCCGCGCGCGTCTCATCTATGTGTTAGGCAACGTCGGCAGGCCGGGCGGCTACGTCTTGACAGAAAACGAAACCATGTCGCTCACCCAGGCCATCGCCCTCGCCGGGGGTTGGGACAAAATGGCATCCTTAAGTGGGGCAAGAATTCTTCGCTCCAGTGGCGGCCCAACGCGAGAAGCGATTCCAGCCAACATCAAGAAAATCATGGAAAACAAAGCGCCCGATGTGCAGATGCAGCCCGATGACATCTTATACATCCCCAACAGTCTGGCCAAGGCGTTTGGTGCGCGAGGAGCCCAAGCAGGAGTCGACGCCGGGACGGGCGTTCTCGTCTGGCGTTAAACCGACGCGAGTATTTTTGCAACCACATCCCCCTTGTCATGGAACCTGACCGCACCTAGCCGTTTTCGACACGCGCTTTAATATCCAGGTACGCCACCTCGATAAGCCTGCGAAGCGATGCTATGTCTGTGTCCGTCCCCGGTCTGAGCTTCACATGCCGCATGAACTTACCGGCGCCTTGCAACAAGCGGGCCGGATCCGGCAGGGATGCGCCGTGAAAGAATCCCACGTTCACGTGCGAGGTGAATACATTCACATACGCGAACGGGGCATCGCCAAGGCAGGCTACCGGGCAGCCGTCATGGAAGACCTCGCGGACTTCGTCCCCGCACCTTCGCATCACTTCAAACCACTCCTGCGCCATGGCTCCCAACTCACCTTGATGCTCCCTTATCCACGCATCGATAGCGGGATCGCGTTCGACAGTCCCGTTAAATCGCAGCAGGTCTGTTCTCATCATTTTGGAGTTCCCTTTCACACAGTGGGAAACGCAGTCCGCTATTCATGACCCCGCGGCAGTAGGGTAGAATTTCGTTGCGCGGCTAGTTTCCGTCATTATCCACGACAATCAAAGCCTTCCAAACGTTTTCCCAATTGGAGCCTGGCTATGCCTTCTGCTGCAAAGCTCGACACCCACCACAAAGCGCTCACCGTTAACCTTGATACATCCACCTTCGGCTCTTTCGCGGAGATCGGCGCGGGACAGGAAGTCGCGCGCTGGTTCCTGGTCGTGGGAGCGGCCTCCGGCACGGTAGCGAAAACCATTTCTGCGTACGACAAGGAGGTCAGCGATGATCTCTATGGAGCCGGGTCGCGCTACGTGTCCAAAGAGCGGCTTGAGGCGATGCTGTCCAATGAATGGACCCAGTTGCTCTCGCAGTTAAGCAAGACGCGGGGGCCGCAAACCCGGTTCTTCTGCTTTGTCGATACGGTCTCCGCCCGCAACTTCGCTGGAACCAACGATGCCCATGGCTGGATCGGTCTCAGGTTCCAATTGCAGCCGGGTGGTCCTCCCAACGACGTTCTGCTGCATATTAATTTGCGCGATGTCTCCAATTTCCTGCAACAGGAAGCCATCGGTATCCTGGGCGTCAACCTCGTCTATGCGGCGTTCTATGAGGCGCAAACCAAAGAAGCCTTTCTGGAAGGCCTGGCCGAAGACATTGTCCCGGGACGAATCGAAATCGATTATGTGGACCTTAAGGGGCCGGCATTCGAAAGCTGGGATCGCCGAGCCCTGCTGATTGATCTGGTTCGTGGGGGACTCGCAGCGGCGGTATATTTCCCCTCCAAGGGCTCCCCTGTTCCCCCTACTGAAGTTCTGTACAAAAAAGCCGTGGTGCTGGCGCCGGGATATTTCGGCCACTCCGATCCTGTTCGCTCGCAGGTTCACCTGCAGCTGCTGGCTTCGGGACTTCACGAACTGCAGGGGGATCTGGGCGAAGCAAAATCACCACCCGCCGGTTTTTTCTGCCTCACGCTCGCTCCGTTAACGGCGGAGGAACCAGCCCCGGAAATTTCCGACGTGCTTCATCGCATCGATGCGCTTCTTGCCTCCGGCGGCGACGTCCTGCTCTTTCACAAACCGGAACTATACAACATGACGGCCGTCGTGAACCGCCATACCAAGGCGCCTGTGCGTTTCGTCGCAGGCATCTCCCTGGTGATTCGAGCGTTTGAAGATATTTACGGCAATCTCGAAGGCAGACTTCTGGAGGCGCTCGCGCGGCTCTTTGCCCAGAATGTCCGCATTTACGTGTATCCGATGACGGCCGCGGATCTGGCAGAATGGCTGAAGAGTGTTTCCGCCACCGGTTGGGAATGGACTGCGACGAACGGGTGGGTTTCAGCAGACCAGTTGCGTCGCACGCCGCCCCTGGGACATCTCTTCGCATATCTTCTTGCCAGCAATTTTCTGGTTCCGATGCCGGTGCCTGTGGAGACAGCTAAGGCGTGAATGCGGCGTCAAACGCGGCAAGTGTCGCCGGCTCTGGCTGCGGTTTGTCGGTGTTGAAGTATCTTTTGTAAGCCGAGATCCAGTCGGTAGCGATCTCGTTCTGCGCAGTCGTAAGTTGAACCTTCCCCTGGCACACTAACTCGTGGAGATGATCTTCGAGTTGGTCCTTGACCCGAGCGTTCCAGGTCGCCGAGGAAGGTTGCGGCCACAGATTCTTGATGTCATCCGACCCTCCCAGCGCCGGCGTAATCAGATAGTCGAGCGCGTAGCCTATCCGGGATGAATTCGGTAAGCCATATTCCTTGAAGACCGCCTGCTGTATCGTCGGATTCACCGGCGGATCGTTGTCAACGCCAGCGCTCCTGCACAGCTCATCCACGGCAATCGGGAGGACAGCGCCTGGCGTCAACGTCCTTCTGGGCAGGGCGAATCCCTGGGACTCAGCGGATTGCGGGCCACGATCATTCCCTTGGAACTCGTGAGTGACCCAATAACCCGCGCCCACGATGATGAGAGCCATACCAGCGCAGGCCAGTTGCCACGAGAGCGAGCCGGCCTGAAGCAGACGGTTACCCCATCCACGATTGTCGGCCGCCATGCGGGCTTTCAGCAAAGAGCGCGAACGAGACACGGTCGCATCCAGCGAATCGGCTGTCTCTTCATGAATCCGGGAAAACTCCGATAGTGCGCGCTCAAGTTCCATCCTCCGGCTGCCGCACGATCGACATTCAGCAAGATGGGCGCCAGCACGCAAGTGACGCCGTGAGGGCAACTCACGGTCAATGAAGAGCAGAATTTCTTCATCCGAAAGATGGGAACGCGCCATGGTTCATTCACTCCCCGTGACACGCGTCATGCGCGCCAACGCCCGAGACAATGAAGTGGAAACAGCGCCCAGGGAGATGTCCAGCACGCGGGCGATATCCCGGTATTTTAAACCTTCGGCGCGCAGATGAAGGCAACGTTTCTCCTGTTCGGGCAACGCCTCGAAGACAGCGCGCAGGCGTTGATGCATCTGATGGAACGCGAAATGGGTCTCGGGGTTCGAGTCAGGCGCCGCCTGTTGCTCCAGGACGCGATGTTGATCGAAGCTCACTCCCGACTGCAGACTCGACCTTCGCCTTTTCAGCGCCAGGTTGTGCGCTACGCGAAAGATCCAGCCGGCAAGATTGGAGCGAGACCGGCCTAGTTCCAGGTGACGGAACAGAGAGAGAAACGTTTCCTGGACGACGTCTTCAGCATCGGGAAGAGTCAACCCATAGGTCAGCACGTAGTTCACGACCCGTCCGTGGAATTGATCAAACAGGCCAACGACTACAGATTCCAGCTCTGTCCGGGTATCCGACGGAAACGCGGCGGCAGCGGGAAGGCTGGCAGATTCTTTCGTGTCCGTCTTCGGAGGGCAATATCGGCAACCCCTGGGTCGTCTCCATCATGGCAGGCCAACGTATCCAAAATGCTATCACTATGTTGGCGCCGGATCCCGATGGAACGACTACGCGTCTTTTGTGACACAGTATTGCAAGTAACGGTGCGGTTCTCAATTTAGAACGCCGCGCTTGGTCAGAGAAGCAGCCGCAAGTCGCCGAAGCACCGAAGGAGCAAGTGATGCCTGACTACACTATTCATACCGTCTCTACAGATGACGCGCGGTTTCCGCTGCCGCCTGGGGCAGGTACCGATTCCATTCATGCGACGTCGGAGTACTGCCTGGCGGTGACACTTCTATCGACGACAAATGGACCTCGTGGTTCCGGATTTGTCCTTACGCTGGGAGACGGCAACCTGCTGGTGTGCAAAGCCATCGAGTTGCTGGCGAAGCCCCTTGAGGGCATGTCGATCGAGACGCTGATGTCGAACTTCGGACGCTTCTCCCGGCAATTGGCCGATCACCCTGCTCTTCGCTGGCTTGGGCCGCACAAGGGTGTCGTCCAGCTTGCCCTGGCGTCGATTACCAATGCCTGTTTCGACCTTTGGGCGAAGAGCCGGGGTGTGCCGCTGTGGAAGTTGCTGCTCGACCTCACACCAGAAGAGCTCGTCAGGGTCCTCGATCTCAGCTACGTGGACGACATTCTCAGCGAAGAGAAGGCCCTATCCATCTTGCGTGAGCAATTGCCCAGCCGCGCGGGCCGTGAGGCGATCCTGCAAAATGGCTATCCCGGCTATGACACGTCTGTTGGCTGGATGGGCTATGACGACGACAAAGTAACCGCATTGACAAAGACCGCGCTCGATCAGGGCTTCTCCGCCTTTAAGCTGAAGGTCGGTTCGCAGGACGAAAGCCGGGACCTGCGCCGCGCGGCGATGCTCCGCAATCTCATTGGGGACTCAAGCACTCTCATGTTCGATGCCAACCAGCATTGGAACCTTCCCGATGCGCTTCGTATTTGCGGGGAGTTGGCTCAATTTCGCCCGCTTTGGATCGAAGAGCCAACGCATCCCGATGACCTGCAAGCCCACGTTGCGCTTTCCCGTTCTGTAAGTCCAATCAAGATCGCAGCGGGAGAGCATATCCCCAATCGCGTCCTGTTCAAGAACTTCATGCAGACGGGAGCGATTTTCTTCATACAAGTCGACTGCACCCGGGTGGCGGGAGTGAGCGAATTTTTGACCGTCAGCTTGCTGGCAAAGATCTTCGACCTTCCCGTAGTCCCTCATGTCGGCGATATGGGACAGATACATCAGCATCTGGTTCTGTTCAACCGGATTGGGTTGGGCCTTGAAAGCGCATTCCTGGAGCATATCCCCCACCTCAAACAGCACTTCGTTCATCCAGCACGAGTTCAGGGTGGCGTTTACCAAACACCACAAGAACCTGGCGCGTCGACCGATCTGAAGTAATTGCGCCATCAGGAAATCCGAGGGTGGCCCACTCAAGCCTGACGTTGGCTTGAGTGGGCATCGGGCTTTGATGTGCAATCTTTCTCACAAACCCGCCGTGGCGATGAAGGTGAAAGGTACGTTGTTAGTTTGGCTGTACTCCTTCCAGCATCATCAGCCCCATCTGCAGGTTGATCGTCTGGTTGTTATCCAACTCAATCGCGATCACCCGGCGATTGTCGATGGGGTAATAACCAAAACCCGATTGTGTTTGCGGGTTCGCCGCGTTCAAGCCATACAAGTTGAGAAAGCCGATCGAGCTGTTCTCTGAACCAGAGAGAGGCACGCCGGGGGTGACGATGGATGCCGTGTTGGACACGTTCTGAAGGCTGTAATCGGTGTAACCGGAGAATGTATCGGAGGCTGAAGGTAAAGTAGTGGGGATGTGCCGGAGCTTATCGTCGCAGTGAGAGTGACACGGCCTGTCGGCTCAACCGTATAAGTCCCTCCTGTAATTTGAGAACCGAAATGGAAGTACAGATCGTTGAGCGAAAGGTTGCCGGATACAGTGCCGTTCGCATTGAGGCCGAAGCCACCCGCCATCTGGACGATACTCTTGCCGTTTGCAGAAGTGTTGTCCTGCCCGGTTGCTCCGAAGGCATAAGAACTCCCGGCAACACCAGCCAGGTTGAACTGGCCGGTATTGGATCCTTGACCAAGGGCTGTGCCGCCGAGGTCGCCACCCAGGGCATCGTTGGTTTCCACCAGTTGAATTTGATTGGTATCCACCGTATATCCAGCCACAGCGAAGGACTGCAGTTGTGGGTTGGCATTTGGAGTGAGGGTGAAGACAACCCGGCCGAAGGCGTCGGGGGCGCCGACGGTACCGGATACGAACGACTTTGCCTGCCCGATCGTGCCGCCATCGTTGTAGTCGAATACGCTGTTGCCGACGACAATCGAAGCGCCGCTGATGTTGAGAATACCTCCAATCGCCAGGTTGCTTGGCTGCGCCATTCCATCGAGGCCGCCTAGATTGAAGGCATACCCACCGGCGGGAGTCGCCGTACTTGTCTGCTGATCAATAGATCCCGTGGCGGTGGCGAATGTGTCGAACTCCGAGATCAACACGCGAGCGTTGGAGACGACAGTTCCGCGAAAGGTCTCGATGCCGTTGACACCGATCGCCGTATCGCCGGTGTTGAGAGCGATCTGGATGTTGCCATTCACCAGGCTCAGGCTGGAGCCGGAAGCGACCAGGTTGTCCTGGGCAACGATGTTGCCGTCGGTCATGTCCTGTTCGCCGGCAGCGATCATTCCGTTCTGCACGGTGAAGGCGCCCGCCACGAAGTAATTACTGGTGCCATCTTCGCCGGCCAGGTGATAGACATAGTTCCCATCCGCCAGCACAGGAGGCGCAGCGGTAACGGTGATGCTTGCAGAGGCCGACTTGGTGCTATCGGTGACGGAGGTTGCCGTGACAGCCACGGTTGCCGGGCTGGGCGCCGAGGTGGGGGCCGTATATTTGGTCGCAGCGCCGCTGGAGGTTGAGGCAACGGAAAAGCTGCCGCATTGCGAGCTGGCGCAACTGACTGACCACTTGACACCCGCATTTGCGCTGTCATTGCCGACCACAGCGGTCAGGCTCATGCTCGAACCGACATCGGTCGAGGACGGTGGCTGAGGGCTCAAGGTCACGGAGACGGCTGGAGGAGGCGGCGGAATCGAGCCGGATCCACCGCAGCCCGTAATCAGGATCACAAGGACAACGAGAACAACCACGTAGGAAGGAAAATCGCGTTTCATGTTTCACCCCAAGATCGCACTTACTTATTAATCGTTATGAAGAAAGAAGAGCGTTAGCCCTCGCCTTCGATGGACCAAGAGTACGAAAGCTTTGGCGGGATAGAAATAGAGGGCGCTACATGACCATCCATGTGGTTCCACAAGAGGAAGCGGTGCAAGGATGCCGCGGGGGCTTTACAGAAGATCTTTGTTTTGCAGGGCAAAGCGTAGGAGCGCGTTGGCGCCCTCGCCCTCGAGCTCAAGTTTGCGGCACATGCTGGTGCGGTGGTTTTCGACAGTTCTGTAGTGGATGGAAAGCTCGGCCCCGATTTCTTTGCTGGTTTTGCCTTGGGCGATCAGGCGCATGATACGAAGCTCGGAGGGCGTAAGATTGCGGGTCAAGGCAGGGGCCGGCTGGGGTTGACTGCGGCTCTGCAGCAGGTCCGTGGTAATCGCCGAGCTGATGTACGGCCGTCCCGCCACCACGGCATGGATGCCGGCCACCACCTCCTGGACCGCGCTGTCCTTGAGAATATAACCTTTGCATCCCAGGTCCATGGCGCTTCGGAAGAGATCCTGACTGGAGTGCAGGGTCAGAAAGATGACCTTTGTCTTCAGCCCGGATTTAACCATTTCCCGGACGACACCGAGTCCATCGAGCTTCGGCATCTCGATATCGAGCAGCGCGACGTCAGGATGATGTTTCTTCAGGAGTGACAGAGCCATTTCTCCATCAGAAGCTTCGCCCACTACCTTCAAGCCGGGATCCTCTTCGACACTGAGCCGCAAACCTTTTCGCATCAACGGATGATCGTCTGCAATCAGAATGCGAATCTCGTCATCCACGGTTCCGGTCCCTCCTCGCTGAATGCAACACCCACCGTACCACGAGCCAAGGGTCCTAAACGGGATTGGTGGATAAGCAAATATTCTCGGTTCTTTGCCCCCATGTGGAACCACACGGTCCTTTATGTAGCATCCTCTATGCCCTTTGCCCTCACAGTTATATAGGCTTGATCCAGGTTTCAGGGATCATTTCACCTAAACGAGCGCCGGAGACGCGAACACGCATGCAAAGAGAAAATATGACGTTTTTGATTGTTGAAGACAATGCCGGAATCCGGCGAATATTGCGGCGCATTTTAGCCGGCATGGCCACTGCTATCTGGGAATGCGCCGACGGCGCCGATGCGCTGGCAGCCTATGAAGAACATCGGCCAGACATCGTTCTGATGGATCTCCGAATGCCGCATATCGACGGCCTGACGGCCACCAGGCAGATTCGAGGGTACGACCCTTCAGCCCGCATTGTTATCGTGACGGATTACGAGGACGACGATATGAGGACTGCGGCGCTGGATGCTGGAGCAAGAGAGTATGTGCTCAAGCATGAAATCTCTGCCTTGCCTGAGCTTCTCTTATCCCTGAGTGGGCCCGACACGAACCAATGAGTGAAAGTCCCGAAGGGACGGCGGACTTCAGAGGTTTCCAAATTTGCTTTGGATGCCCTCAGGGGCCTGCCAAAGCTGTTGCGTCGGTGATGGTACGAAGCTCAGTTCGATTTGGCCTTTTCGTCGCGCCTCGGCCGAGATCACAGGTCGCAACAGCGTTTTTTCGGTATCTATCTTGGAAGAGGGCGGCCGTCTGGGTCTCAAGTGTTTACTCTTGAGTTATTTCCGGGTGGGCGACCACTCGCCCAAAACCCCTAGCGCAGACCGGCGTATCCCTTTGGCCAGTCTATGAACGCGGGGTGGTCGCCACGGTGATTTTCTGTTAATCCAAGTTGGGGCAGCTTCGGTTAGCGAAGCGTTTTGAAGCACGGCTCGAGCATTGAGGAATCCGCCTGCAAAGCTGTAAAATTCCACTGATTCAGGTTCCCCGTCTCTCAGGCTTGCTCTCCGTCGGAGGATGCTCAATGAAGGCGTCGATTCTCCCCGTTCCCTGGATCGCATTGCTGCTGATCTGCGCTACCACATCCGCTCAAACTCTCAAAGACCAGCCGCCCCTCTGGGCTGCAAAGCCCGACATTGCCGCCTTTGAGAAGCTTGAGAATGACCGCCTCACTGCTGCCCAGCAGGCAATTGACCAGATCGTTGCCGTGAATGGGCCACACACCATCGAAAACACCCTTGTTCCTTACGACGGGGCCATCCGTCTGCTGAACACCGCAAACTACTTGTCCAGCCTCATGCAGCAGGTGCACCCCGACGAAGCTTTACGTGACCATGCCACTGCCATGACCACCAAGGTGAGCGACTCGCAAACTGGGCTCTCGCTCAACAAGCAGGTCTACGAGGCGCTCGCCGCGCTCGATGTCTCCCAGGCAGATGCTGCCACGCGCTACTACGTTCAGCGTCAGCTTCTCGAATTCCGTCTCGCCGGCGTCGACAAGGACGATGCGACCCGCGCTCGCATTCAAAAGCTCCAGACCCAGCTCACCCAAGATCTGTCCACGTTCGACCGCAACTTCTCGGACAATCAGCCATCCATTGAGCTCAAAAGCGTCGCAGATCTCGACGGGCTTTCCCAGGACTATATCGACGCTCACAAGCCGGGACCTGACGGAAAGATCCTCGTCACAATCACAAGTGCTTACCCCGGTCTTTTCCCTGCTCTGAAGTTTGCCAAGAAAGACGACGTCCGTCGTCGCATTTACGACGCGTTCACGTCCCGCGCCTACCCCAAGAATCGCGAAGCCTTGCTCGACATGATGCGCACACGGTATGAGATCGCGACACTTATGGGATATGCATCCTGGGCCGATTACAACGCAGCTGACAAAATGATCCTTGACGGCCGCAACATCGCGAAGTTCATTCAGGATTCCGACTCGGCTGCGCGACCGATTGCGCAGCGCGAATACGCTATCCTGCTCGCCGAGCAGCGCAAAACGGATCCTACCGCGACCGAAATTTTTTCTTACAACGAATTCTACGTTCGGGAACAGGTCAGCCGCTCACGCTATAACTTTGACTCCCAATCGGTGCGGCCCTACCTTCCCTTCAATCAGGTCAGGAAAGGCGTCTTGGACACCGCCGCGAAGCTCTTCAACGTGACGTTCCGTCAGGAGCTTAGTGCTCCCGCGTGGGACCCATCTGTCGAGACATGGGATGTCTACGAGGGAAACCGGGCTATCGGACGTTTCTATCTCGACATGTTTCCCCGCCCCGGCAAGTACAGTCACGCTGAGATGGCGCAGGTTCTTGATGGCGTCCGTGGTAAACAACTGCCCGAAGCGATCCTCGTATGCAACTTTCCCCATCCCACCGCCGCTGACCCCGGCCTGATGGAGTACGACGACCTCGCGGTGTTCTTTCACGAGTTCGGCCACTTGATGCACCACATCCTTGCGGGTCAGCAACAGTGGGCAGGCATCAGCGGTATCTCAATGGAAGCCGATTTTTCAGAAGCGCCTTCGCAGATGCTCGAGAACTGGATGCAAAGCCCGCAGGTGCTTGCCAGCTTTGCGCATCATTACAAGACAGGTGCCCCCATCCCTGCCGAAATGGTTGCGCGGATGAATCGCGCGGCTGCTTTCGGACGAGCGTTGACTGCTACAGAGTACAATTCCTTTTCGGCGCTTTCCTACGACGTCTATAAGGATAAGCCTGAAAGTGTTGATCTTGATGGCGTGACATTCAATGATCTGAGTCGTTACAACCTCTTGTCCCCAGTGCCGAACGACAGTCATTTCTACTGCAACTTCACGCATCTCGGGAATTATTCATCGATGTTCTACACATACAATTGGGACAGGGTCATCGCGCAGGATTTCTTCTCCCAATTCGATCAGAGCAATCTTCTCGCAGGTCCTACTCCGATGCGATACCGCCGCGCCGTGCTGGAGCCCGGCGGCTCCAAGTCCGCCAACGACCTCGTAAAAGACTTTCTTGGCCGGCCGCAAAACATAGCAGCTTTTCAAAAGTGGCTTGGCGAGGAGTTCGCAGGCACGCCGTCATCAAAAACCGCTACCGGCCACTGAGTTTGCCAAGAAAACCTTTGCCCACAGTCACTCCGTTGCCGCAGGCAGCGCGCGGTGACCGTGATGCGGATCGGAAGGCACGCCGAAAGGCTAATGTGGCTTCTCTGTAAGCACGCCTGCTTATCCGTTACGCTATGCGATGGCCGTGTAAAGCGTCTGTCGGGATACCTGGGAGCGTCACCTCCAGAAAGCAAACCTCCGCCAGTCAATTAAATTCCGAGTAGGCGACCATCGGCTCGCGATCCCGTTTATCCTCGAAGACACGAGGATCACCGACCTATGCCCTTCGATCCGGCGAAGTTCGCGGTTGAGTATTATTTTGGCGACCTCCAGTATTGGAAGCTTCCACGAATCGCCAACGATGCACTCGAACACGGTCATGACGGCCCTGCGTTGAGGAGAATCGCAGGGCTGGCAGATCGGTCCGGCAGCGACATTCGAGAAGACGACATTCGAACCGATGAGATTGATTCCGCGTTCCGTGAAATGGGTGTAGACGCGCCGATCACGAAGGAAAAGGCCCGAGTGGCTCTCGCTATTGAATCTGCTCACAGGGCGCTGAGTGGAGGATCGAGTGTATTCGATGAGGCCGCGCAGATTCGCATTCATCTTTGCGAACTCTCCGATCCGCCGGACGCCCTCTGGAGTGTCGTGAATCTATCGAAGGAAGCTAAGAACGCGCCGCCCTCCCAATGGAACCGTATCGAAACTGGTCTCAAGAATGCATTCACCGATTTTCTCAATTGCAAGAAAGCTCAAGGTCCCGAGTGACCGCCCATCCGTCAATTGCCAGTTGGTTAACAGGCTGATCAGCGTCAACTATTCATTTGGGCATGTGGGGACGATTCGTTTGATGCGTGCCCCACATCCTCTGGAACTCTGGTCTCCAATGCACGGAATCAGCACCCCACACGGCGAAGGTGGTTCCTCGTTTAGCCCTGACCTCCGCTTGAGTTTTAGATGGGGCTTGCACACATCTATAGATACAGATTGCCTGTATTTCCGTCGCCGAAACAAAAAGAAATCCATGCTACTGACACCGTACACCTAAACTGTAACAACCGAAGTTGACGAGAGGGCGGACGCCGACTCATAGAAAAGAGAGGGCAGGGGATTTTCCTGTCCTCTCAATCGACGACCTCCGGGTTATTTTGTTGGGGTTGCCAGGAACGCGTGAATCTCCGTGCAGGCTACCTGCTTGACCTGCCATGCCGGCGGAGTCTGCACAGGGCAAGAGCTCTTCACGATTGCCTGGCCCGCGATCTGTCCGAAATCATTGATCGAAAAACCTGCCATCAGATATAAGGGTGAGTCTTGCGGTATGAGGAGATTGAGATCCGTCTTGCTGTGGTCTCGCCACAACCAGGCGCGCAAGTTGAAGTTACTGTCGGCTGTCAACCCGACTGCTTCCCCTCTGTCGTTCAAGGTATTGCAGCAAGGAATTCCAGTCACGACGGCGCCAGGAAATGCGCCCAGATCCTGCATCCCTGTTTCCTTAGTCCAAAGAAAAGGATGCACCGTACCGTCCTTCGCTAACGAAGCACCGGCGACTTCACCTCGATTATTGATACCGGCAGGAACGTTGAACCCGCCTCCTCCCAGGCTGCCCAGGTTCGTGGGGGACCCGTCCTTCTCCCAGAGAACGGCGTGCGGCGCATTGCTACCCGGAGTGATAGGCGGCACATGCGTGTTCGCGCACAACCCCGATACGCCGATGGCTTGCCCAAGGTCGTTAATCCCGAGGGCGTAGCCGACGGTGTCTCCATTGAGCGGGCTCAGTTCACGAGCCTTGCCGTCTAGCCCCCATATCACGGCTTCGAATCGGAGCTGTTGAGACGGCGTCGCAGTGGCGCAGGTTGAATCGGTGGCGCCATTTTCCGCAAAACCCACCACCTGCCCTTCATCGTTTATCCAATAAGCCTGTCCATTGTGGCCGCCGTTGAGAGGCGCAAGAGCACTCATCTCACCGCTTCTCCAAATACCTGCAAGGCATTCGCGGTGGGTGCCGAAGCCGCAGAAATCCTCGCCTAGGTAGGCTGGATTGGCAGTTTCGGAAAGAATCGCGGATTCGCCCCATGCATTCGGGCCGCCCGCCTCGCTGCTGCAACCGGGGCACGCGTCCCCTCCTAACGTGCCCAGATTGACCATATGGAGGTTCTTATCCCAGAGGAAGGCGGTTTGGGAGAGGAAGTCGGTCTGGCTCGGCGTCGCAGCTCCGCCAGAGACTACGCCCAACTTGTTCACGCCATATCCGAAGCTATAGGCTCCCCCAAGCGTGCCGAGGTCTTTCACCGTGTAATGCACCTTCTGTTCTGTTTGTGATTGCTGCTCCTCCTGCGCGGTAACCCGAACCGGGACCGCCAGCAGGGCGAATAGGATCAATGGTGCGATCCACGAAAATTCTCTGGATTTCATGTTCTCCCCCTTCGTTTGGCCATTCGGAATGTGTTTATTGAGCGACTTTCAGCGCTCCACCGGGATAGGCGCAGACGGCGGGCTGGAACTATCATCAGCCGATCACTTTTGTTTGAAGAAGCGACCTGATCGGCCTAGAATTTGGGCGGACAGGAGCCAAGGTGGAATCGAATGCACCGACCGACGATGAGCCTAAGAAAGTGCCTCTCGAGGAGGTTAGCGGGTTGCTGCGAGCCTGGAGCGACGGCAACCGCGACGCACTCGATCGCCTGACGCCAATCGTTTACGACGAACTCCACCGCCTCGCCAGGCGCTATATGAAAGGCGAGCGGCCGGGCCACAGCCTGCAAGCGACGGCCCTGGTGAATGAAGCCTATATGCGCCTGGTGGACTACAAAGGCATGCACTGGCAGAATCGGGCCCACTTTTTCGCGGTTTCGGCCCAGCTGATGCGGCGAATTCTGGTGGAACATGCCCGCCGTCACAACCTTAAGCGGGGAGGCCACGTGCCCCACGTTTCTCTGGAAGAGACGGCCATCGTCGGAGAAGAACGGGATGCGGACCTGGTGTCCCTCGACGACGCCATGAACACCCTTGCCCAGTTCGATACCCGCAAAGCGCAAGTCGTGGAAATGCGCTTCTTTGGCGGACTCAGCGTGGAAGAGACGGCTGCGGTGCTCAAGATTTCTTCGGTCACGGTAATGCGCGACTGGAGCACAGCCAAGGCGTGGCTCTACCGGGAACTTGCAGGCGAGGCTGACGATGGACTCGGAGCGGTGGAAACAAGTCGATAGCATGCTGCAGTCGGCACTGGATCGTCCCCCTGAAGAGCTGGACGGGTATCTTCGCCGCTCATGCGGGGCCGACGCAACCCTGGAACGGGAAGTTCGCTCTCTACTGGCGGCGCGGCAGCGGGCAGGGAACTTTCTGGAGAGCCCAGCCATCGAGGCGGCCGCGCGTGCGTTGGCTCGCCGGCAAAGCGGAGACGCGCAGGAAAGCACCGATTTCTTAGCCGGCCAAACCATCTCTCGTTATCGCATCATTGAAAAGCTGGGTAGCGGGGGCATGGGGGTGGTTTACAAGGCCGAGGACATCGAGCTTGGCCGCTTCGTCGCTCTCAAGTTTCTCACCCGTGCACTCGCACAAGATCCGCAAGCCCTGGAACGCTTTCGCCGCGAGGCTCGTGCGGCTTCTGCTCTCAATCATCCGAATATTTGCACTATCTACGAAGTCGGCAATCAGGATGGGCACTCCTTCATCGCGATGGAGTTTCTTGACGGCATCACTTTGAAGAACCGCATAGCCGCACGACCCATGCCGGTCGACACACTGCTTCCCCTCGCTATTGAGATCGCCGATGGTCTTGAGGCCGCTCACGCCGCAGGCATTATTCATCGCGACATCAAACCCGCCAACCTGTTCATCACCAAACGCGAACACGCGAAGATTCTCGACTTCGGTTTAGCGAAAGTGAGTTCGCCTGGCAATGCCGCAGCAGACGCAGCGACCGAGCATCTGACCGGCTCAGGAGTTGCGGCGGGAACAATCGCCTATATGTCGCCGGAACAGGTTCGCGGCCAACAACTGGACTCCCGAAGTGACTTGTTTTCATTCGGTGCGGTCCTGTACGAAATGTGTACCGGGACATTGCCGTTTCCCGGCGACACAAGCGGCGTGATCTTCGAAGCGATTCTGAATCGCGCACCCCAGTCTGCGATTCGCCTGAACCCCGCCATTCCACCCAAGCTGGAAGACATCGTCCACAAGGCACTGGAAAAAGACCCGGATCTTCGCTACCAGCACGCAGCCGAGATACACGGGGACATGCGTCGGCTGCAGCGGGATACGGAAACGGGTCGAGTTGTGATTGCGAGCGAGACCGTGACGTCGCCTCGCCTGCCAAAACTTCGGATTGCATTGTCTTTCCTGCTGTTCGCCTTGCTGGTCTTCGTCCTGGTCTTGGGCTTCCTCTACCATCGCGCGCGTCTCACGAGTAATCGTCTCACTGAGAAGGACACCGTGGTGCTTACGGATTTTGCGAATAGCACCGGGGACGCGGTCTTTGATGACACGTTGAAAACAGCACTCAGCGTCTCCCTGCGGCAATCGCCCTTCCTGAGTGTCCTGCCAGATCAGCAGGTCGCAGAGACATTGCAACGGATGACCCGTCCAGCGACGACCGAACTAACACCCGGCGTGACTCGCGAGATTTGCCTGAGAGCGAAGAGCAAGGCTTATATTGCGGGAGCGATTGGCAGTCTGGGGAGCGAATATGTGCTGGGGTTGAAGGCAGTGAATTGCCAGAACGGAAACATCCTGGCGCAGCAGCAGGTCACGGCGGCCACCAAGGAGAAGGTGTTGGGCGAACTGGGCGCAGCGGCCTCAAGGTTACGCAGTGAGCTCGGCGAATCGCTGGCTTCGGTGCAAAAATTCGACGTTCCGCTCGCCGAAGCTACGACCCCTTCACTCGAAGCGCTGAAAGCCTACAGCGCGGCCTGGAGGGCTCACGCCTCAACGGGCGCGGCCGCTGCTATTCCTCTTTACAATCGCGCTATAGAGATCGACCCGCAATTCGCGATGGCATACGCATGGTTGGGAGACATGTACGGCCAGTTAGGAGAATCTGACCTGTCTGCGGAGAACATCAGCAAGGCCTACCAGTTGCAGGATCGCGCCAGCGATGCAGAGAAGTTCTTCATCAACACTTCTTACTATATCCGGGTGACAGGAAACCTCGAAAAGGCGGAGCAGACCTGCCTGGCGTGGGTGCAAACTTATCCGCGTGAGATGCCTCCCCACGGACTCTTGTCGGGAGGCATTTACGGGGGCCTCGGCAGATACGAAGAGGGAGTCGAGCAAGGTAAGAGAGCTATCGCGCTCAATCCGGACGTGGCCGCGGCGTATGTCGGTCTTGCCGCCGACTATCTCTATCTTGATCGGCTGGCGGAAGCGGAGAACACTCTCCGGACAGCCTCTGAGCGCCAACTGGATTCGGCAGACGCCTCAGTCCTGCGCTTTGATATCGCCTTCTTGAAAGGGGACGAGGCGGGAATGGAACGGGAAGCAACTCGAGGCCGGGGAAAATCGGAGGACCTGATCTCCTACCACCAGGCCTTTGTCCTGGCCTATTCCGGTCGCTTGCAACAGGCAGCGACGATGTCACAGCGTGCCTCGGATTTGGCCCAGCAATCAGGCGGGCGGGAAAGGTCGGCCCTCTTCCAGGCCGGGGCAGCCGTCTCAGAGGCATTGTTCGGGTATGCGCCGGGGGCACGGCATAAAGCGCTGGCAGCACTTGCGCTCTCCAAGGACCGGGAAGTGGAGTATGGCGCTGCCATCGCGCTCGCTCTCGTGGGGAGCTCATCTCAAGCTCAAACGATTACCAACGATCTGGAACGGCGGTTTCCAGAAGATACCTCCGTCCGATTCAGTTACGCGCCAACGCTTCGCGCGCTCCTGGCGCTCGACCATAGCGAGCCTGCAAAGGCCCATCAGCAGCTACAAGTCGCCATCCCGTATGAACTCGGCGCACCGCGCAGCTCGATGCATGGTAACTTCGGAGCTCTCTATCCAATCTATGTACGTGGCGAGGCCTATCTGGCCGCGAAGGAAGGTCCTGAAGCAGCCGCGGAATTCCAGAAAATTCTCGCTCACCGGGGCATCGTGGTCAGCGACCCCATCGGCGCCTTAGCCCGCCTCCAACTCGGCCGAGCGTACGCTTTATCAGGAGATACAACCAAAGCGAAGACGGTTTACCAGGATTTCCTCACCCTCTGGAAAGACGCCGATCCCGATATCCCCATACTGAAACAAGCCAGGGCCGAGTTCGCACTGCTATAGTAGCGCTTCGTTCCGAGCATGAATCCGATGGATGAGCAGTTTAAGCCCAGTCTCACCGACTTGAATTATGTCCCGTTCGAAGCAGCGCCAATTGAAATGCTAGTGCATTTTGTACGCGGTCTTGAACATGTACCAGTTCTGGACAAAACAGGACTCTAACCGCGAGCGTGTCAAACGGTTCTTGGCTGCGCTCTTGAATGCAATGATTCGACCGATTACTCAAGACTCACCAGTGCAAGGAACCACGCTGGCGATTCATATCGCCTCGTGCCAGGCTTGCCTTCGTTCTAATGACATGGTATCGCTGCGCCATGTTGTTGCCTTCATGCTCGAGCCCGTGGCAGTGCTAAATGCCCGGTGAATCTGTCGAGACTATGCTGCCGAATGAGGCACCGAGCCTACTGTTGAATAGTGATGCTAATGGGAAGCGTTAGAGACACCCCTACCATCCAAACGATGCTGACGAAGCGGCCCACCGGAATAAAGTAGCCGGCTTTGAAATTCAACACAGGATTGATTCCGCTTTTTACTCCTGCCCGCCCTTCTTGGCCGATCGGGTGGCATCTTCAAAGAAAAGTGATCGGCTGATGATAGTACCGGCTCGCGGTCTGCGCCTATCTAGATGGAAATCGCTCAGTAAGCAAATTCCAAATGGCCAAACGAGGGGGGAGAACATGAAATGCAGAGTATTTTCGTGGATCGCACTATTGATCCCATTCGCTACGCCGGCGATCCGGGTTCGGGTTACCGCGCGAGAGGAACAGCAACCAATGCATCCCCCTACGCATGGTCGTAGGCAGCGGAATCGATGAGAATCAGCAACTGGTAATGGGAGACTTCGATGGCAATGGCACGCTGGATGTCGCCGTACTCACCAATGGTGCGGCAGTGGGCACGGTTGAACTGGGCACCATCACCATCCTGCTGGGTCAGGGCGACGGATCCTTCCACATTAAAACCACGTTCGGCGCGGGATTCGTTTTCCTCCCGCAAGGCGATAGTACTTCCCTGGGTGTGGGAGATTTTGACAACGACGGCAAGCTGGACCTCGCGGTCAGTGGATGCAGCACTTCCACAAACTGCAACGTGCTGACCACCATGATTTTCCTGGGCGATGGCGACGGCACCTTCACCGCAAAATCATCGTCCCCGGTTGGCGGAGGAACCATGTCAGTCGGGGACATTAACGGCGACGGCATCCTCGACCTGGCTTTTCCCGGCCAGAAAGGGGTTAGCCTCATGCTGGGCAATGGCAACGGCACCTTCACAACGGAGTTCCCGCCGTATGGCGAAGGCTTCAGTCTGTCGCTGGTGGCAGCAGACTTCAACAATGACGGGCGCCTCGACCTGGCCGCAGCTGGGGGAATTTCCGGCAATCTCGTCACGCTGCTGCAGCAACCGCCTGCGCTCACCGCGACGCCGGCAGAAGTGAACTTTGGCAAGATCAGTGAGAGCTTCTTCGCGTCCCGGAATGTGACGTTGACCAATACCAGCAACGCAGCGGTGAACCTGGCAAGCATCACGATATCAACTCCCGGCAATGACCCAGGCGACTTCATTCTCGACAGCATGTGCCCGCCGGCACTGGCCGCTGGTGGCACTTGCAAGGTGACTGTCCGCTTTGTTGCCAGGGGCGCGCTGGCCAAGCCCACGGCCACGTTGAGCGTCAGCTACGGTGTGTTTGGTTCTCCACTGCTGGTACCGCTCAGCGGGGAAGTGAAGTTCTAGTAAAACGATCACGAGAGGGACCGAGAGTTGGAGAGTTGCCGTGCGGTCCAAGCGACAAAAACCCATGTCGCCTAGGCCGCGAGCCCCGATTTCCCAGCTTTATCGTTACTCCGCGATCAGTATTGCTAAAGCGTGTTGTTTTTGAAATTATCTGTCATCTGTCGCAGGTCTTTTGGAGTTATTTGTCGTAGGCTTCATGGAAGTCTTCCTTGCACTTCAGTCGACAAGTCGAGCCGAAATCGCTGATTCCACGCGGAATCGCCGAAGTCACTCACTACCGGCGCCACTATCAGGCTTAAGATCCGGACGTCACCATCGCTCCAAGGCACTCAAACCGTCTCTTACCCCGGCGTCAGGGTCTCGTTGTCGATGTTAAGGCTGAAGTTGGCGTGAGGCTGGGTCGTCGATTCATTGGACCAACCTGATTTTGTTCGGCCAAGCTCTCTTCAAAACCATCAACTCGTTACATTGAACCTGGCCCAGTACGCAGTCCCGAAGCCTTTGTCATCGCGAGCGCACTCGAACTTCCTGCCACTCTGCGCTGTCATCCACCTTGCTTCTGTTTCAATGGAATCTCGAACCACACGGTTGTGCCCTTGCCCGGAGTGGACCGGACTTTGAGCTCACCGCCAAGCAGACTCGCCCGTTCGCCCATACCTGTCAAGCCGAAGCCGCTGCGCGAGGCCTGAGGGCTTCGCTCGTCGGGGGTGAATCCACGGCCGTTGTCTTCAATCGTCAGGATTACGTTCTCCGTGCGCCGCTTCACGCGGACGATGACCTCCGTTGCCTGCGCATGCTTCATGATGTTGCCCAGAGATTCCTGAACGATGCGGTAAAAATTAATCCGCAGGTCTTCGGGAAAAATTTCATCGATGTTGTCCAGCTCTGAAGTAAAGCGGATCCCGGAAGCCATACCCGTCGTGCGGATCATGGCTTCGATCGCCTTCGTTAATCCCAGCCGGTCAAGCTGAAAGGGCCGCAGATTGTACGAAATCTCACGCGTTTCCGCGATCGCGGAAGAAGCCTCATCGCTGATCTCCGCGATCGTCTGCGCCTCCGAATCACCGGCCGGCGCGGCCTTCTTCGACCGAAGCAGGAGAAAAGCAAGATTCTTGATCACCACCAGCCGCTGGCCCAGGCTGTCGTGCATTTCTGCGGCAATGCGCTTGCGTTCGGCCTCCTGGGAGGCGATCAGCTGCCGGGAAAACGCCTGCTGCGCGGCCTGCGCCTGCTGAAGCTGCGACACGCGGTATTTCCACGCCAACGCGACAAGACCACACAGCGTGAGCAAACTGAGGATCTCAAACCAGCGGGTCTCATAAAAGGGAGCATCCACCATGATGTCGAGTGTCTTGCCATCGTTGTTCCACACTCCATCGCTGTTGCCCGCGATCACGTGAAAAACATAATCTCCTGGTGGCAGATGCGAATAGTAGGCGATGCGCCGTGCGCCGGCGTCTACCCAGTCCGAGTCCAGGCCGTCGAGCCGGTACTTGAAGTGCGTCTGCGCCGCATTAATAAAGTTGGGTGCCGTGTAGCTGATTTCCACGTTTGGCCTGCTGGGTGGAATGTGCAAGGGAACATTCACGGGGGTGGCCACATTGTCCACCCGGGAGGACTCAATCATCACCAGCGGTGGAACCGCATCGTGCACCACAGATTCCGGGTCAATGACCGCTACGCCGTTGCGGGTGGGAAACCAGAGCTTGCCATCACGCGTCTTGACGCCCGACGGCTCTACTCCTCCATTGCATTCGATATCCAACATGCCGTCGATTTTCCCGTAGGCCGTGGAAGTGACCGCCTTCAGATCGCCTGCGGCAAATGCGTTCAAATCCCGTTTGCTTACCCGGTACACACCGCGGCTGCAGCTTATCCAGAAGTACCCATGTGCATCTTCAAGAATGCGAAATACGCCACCGTCATAGAGACCGTCTTTGACCGAATAGCTGGTAAGCTTTTCGTCCTTGAACCGCAGCAGCCCACCATCATAAGTTCCAATCCAAAGCACGTGATCGCTGTCTTCGTAAAAGGACCATACATTGTCGCTGGGCAAACCATCCTTCTCCGTCCAACGGGTAAACTCACCGTTGCGAATCCGGGTCATTCCGCCGTAGCCGCCGACCCACAAATCTCCGTTGGCCGTCTCGAGGATGGTGTGAGTGTCGTCTGCCGCCAGCCCGTCCTTCCTGGTAAGAAATCGGGTGACACCCTTCTCATAGCGCGCCAGCCCCTGCCTGGTTCCAAACCACAATGTGCCGTGCCGGTCCTGGCTGATCGCTTGCACCACCGCTTCATCAGGAAGCTTCGGGCCATCCGGAATGTGAAAACGACCGTGATCGAAGATGCTCAGGCCGCCATGAGTGCCCACCCAGAAACGGCCCTCACGGTCCTGGAGCATTGCCAATACAAGTTCATTCGGCAGCCCGTCAGCCATGGTGTAGCTGGTGAATTTCCCGTCTGCAAAGCGGCTGAGACCCGAATGCCACGCCCCGATCCACAGAGCGCCGGATGGGTCTTCATACGTTGCGTACGTATCGCGGTCAATCAGGCCCTGCTCTCTGGAGTAGCTGCGGATCGATTGATTCTGCAACCGGTAAAGTCCGTTCTCCAGTGTCCCAATCCAGAGGTTGCCCTGCCTGTCTTCATAGAAGTGCCAGGGTGTGACGGAAACTGCCTGGTTGGAACTGAGAAACTCAAAAGTTCGCTGAAGGCGCGGGCCGACATGCATTTCCAGGGACTTGTTTTTGGTAGCGCCGATCGTGACTTCCCGGGTAGAGCCGGTGGAAATCATGTGGCTCACATTGTCCGCGGTGATCCGCACCCGCTTTCCGTCGACCGTCTCTACCCAGAGTGTCCCGCTCTGATCGAGCGCCACTCCCCAGATGTCATCCTTCAAAATTTGGCTGGGCAGCGAGTAATCCACGAACTTCCCGCGGGTAAAGCAGTGGACCCTCTCATCCTCGCGGACCCAGAACCCTGCCGAGTCCCAAAGGAGATACCGATAACGAAGGCTCGGGCTCCGCGGCGCGATGTCGACGAAATGATTGGATGCTTCCTCCCATCTGCTGATTCGCCCTGCGCTCAGCAGCCATACGTCACCGTGGTCGTCCCCGATCAGCCCATTGACGATGTCCGCCGGCACTCCATACTCCCGCCCATAGGCGCGGAACACGCCATTGTGGTAGCGCACCACACCACGATCGACGCTGTCGAGCCACAGGTCTCCGTTTCTGCCCTGGATCATGGTGCCGAACTGATTTGAAAGCAGGCCGGGGGTCTCTCGGTTGAACACGGTGAGATGGACGCCATCGAAGCGCGCCAGTCCATTGAAGGTAGCAACCCAGAGATATCCGTCAGGAGTCTGCGTAATGCCGCGTACCTCGTTTTCCGGCAGACCATTGTCGACTGTCCAGACTTCGAAGCCATACTGGGCATGCGCCGTCTCAATGAGGCAGAAGAGAATCGCCAACGGAATAAGAAGACCTAAGATGCGCCCGTGATTTCCAAGCCACGATGGACGTTGAACGCCGGGATGCAGTTCGGGCTGCCAGCCTGACTCCGATATCAACCCCTGCTCTCCTTTCCGGGAAACGCCAACCGCCGCGAGCCATGAAACAGGGCTGCGGTACGGTGCAATTTCTTGAAAGCAGTGCTTGCCTAGAGAGAATACACGGGCGGGGTTGGAGATTCTGCCGTGCGTGCCTGAATTCCCTCAAAATCGAAACCGGCCCAGGAAGGTGAGCTGGCGCATGGGCTGGGTCGCGGTCACCTGGCCCACGGTGGGGGAGTCGAACTGCGTATTCACGGCGCTATACTGCACGGCGTTCCATACGTTAGCGGCAGTACAGCGGAGTTCGAGGCTGTTCCCTTCTCCCATCAGGAAGGTTTTAGAGAGAGATGCGCTCATATTGAGAACGCCCGGGCCCGGGATGGAGTTGCGCGAAGCGGTTCCGTAGAGTTGGCCGGGAGCGAATTGGGTAGAGAATGCTTTGGTGTTGAACCAGTGGGTAAGGTGGCCCCCGCCTGCCATGAGTGGCACGCCAAAATTGCGGTCGGGGCGCACCGAGCCATGTGTGCCGCGCGCCACCTCAACCGCTGACGCCGCAATATAAGGGGTCAGCGGCAGGCCTGAGGTTGCGGCAAAGGTCCCTGCCAGCGCCCAGTCACCGAAGATACGAGATTTCCAGTGACTACTGTTCAGAAAAGGCATGTTGGGGCCGAAAGGCAGCTCGTAGAACAAACTGCCATAGACCTGGTGACGAATATCAAAATTGGAATTCCCCTCTTCGGCCAGGATGTTGTCTGGGTTTTGCGCGACGATGGGGGAGCCGGCATTGATCGAAGCAGCGTTATCGATGGCGTGCGAATAGATATACGTAGCAGAGAGGGCCAGGCCACTCTGCAGACGCTTGGTGGCGGTAACCGTCAGCGCGTTGAAATTCGAAAAGGCAGTGGAATCCTGGTAGTCAAAGAACAATGACGCGATGCTGGACTCGTTGAAGAGCCCGGGCGCAGTGATGGTATCGAGGCGCGTCCCTTTCGCTCCAGTATAACTGGCGTCGATCACGATCTGGAGAGGGAGCGCCTGCTCCACTCCGGCCGTCCAGAACTGAATATACGGGATCCGGTAGTGACGATTGATGGCGTAATTGCCATCGCCGGCCTGCACATTGAAGGCGTTTTCCAAGTTGAGGAGAGGAAAATAGAAAGGCGGATGGTCGTCGTTCTGAAACTCCAAGAGGGTGTTTCCGATTGTCAGAGTATTCGCAAATGGTGGCTGATAGGCGAGGCTCTGCATGAAACTGCCATACTGGCCCACGGTGTAGTGGATGCTGTAGGCGGCCCGAACTACGGTACTCGGAGACCCTTGCCAGGCAAAGCCCAGGTGTGGTGAAAAGTTGTTGCGCTCAGGATAGATAAGGGTCCGTGGATATTTAGCTCCAGACACCGGACCGATTCCATTGGGCTGCACCGGCAGCGGCACGCCGCCACCCGGCACATAGTCGAGCGTTGAAAGCCGATCGTACTTCTCCGCGTAGGGAGAAAAGTAGTTGTATCGCACGCCCACCAGCAGGGTAAACAAAGGCGTGAGCCGCCAATCATCGCGGACAAAGACCTGCCAGTCATTCTGCCGCATGTACGCTTTCTGGTTTGGCGATTCGATCATGACTTCCTGAGGGATACCAAGCAAAAAATCAGCGAACGACGAGCCGGAAACGGAGACCGGGTTGGTACTGAACAAACCTCCCTTCTGGGTGAATCTTCCAGTGAAGATCTGGGTTCCTGTGACGTCTGTTCCGCCAAAGAGATTGAGATCGATACGGCGAGCATCCACGCCAGTGCGAATCAAGTGCTTGCCATACAGCCACGCACTGTTGCCGGATATCCCGAATGACTGATTGAGAATCGAGGCCGGCTGCGTCTGGGAGAATCCGCTGAAACCACTGAAAATCAGGTTCGGCAACCCGTAATTGAACGGGTTCGCGTTGACCGGGGCATTTACGCCAAAACCCTGCAGCCCCAAGCGGGTGGCTACGTCATCTGCGCCGGTGAAGAAGTTACGCACCTGGAGGTTGCTGCGGATCGAGGTGACGGCCAGGTTCGCGATCCAATTGCCCTTTGCGATGGTGTGGGTGGCCGTCAGTGCGTAACTTTCGTTGAACTGCTTGCCGCCCAGCCGGGGAAAAAGATCGACTACATCGGTCGCCTGGTGACTGTAGTTGAAATTCAGGGCGAAGCTTTGGGTGAGGCCGCCGGTGTTGTGCATGAGCCCTGGCACTGCGGCCGGGGCTGCTCCGAAACTATGGTTGTAACGGGCCCCGATCGCGTTGAGATGGGTGCCCTGGGTGGTCAGCAAGTGGTAGTTCAAAGTACTTCCAGTCAAATTCGGCTCAGGAAGAAAGGAGAGGATGGCGAGGGCAACCGGGTCGAGTGCCGTGTTGATGGTGTTGTTCGGATAAGGGATGTTGGTTTCCTGCGGAGGATAGATAGGAACCGGTTCGCCGGTGGGCCCCAACAGTTGCGAGAAGTTGCCCTGTCGTTCGAGGTCGGTGGGTACGAGCCCGTAACTGTTCACCAGCGATCGTGCCGTGACCCCGGAATAGGTAACCAGGACAAAGTCGCGTTTGCTTTGACGGCCTGGAAGCATGGGGTGGCCAGACCACACGCCCCCGTAATTGTTGCTGCTGTAGTCCGGGTTCGGGTTCGGCTGTCCAGCGAGCACAAACGGCCTGGCGTTCAAAACGGAGTTCCCGCCATTCCAGAATAAGAAGCCATGAGGGCGATCTGGAGCGGCCTTGAGCAGGGCATCAAAGCCGCCGCCGCCCGGTCCGCTGCCAAACATATTGGAGAACTGCGCGGCATAGTCCTCAGGGTTTTGCGTCTCCGGACCGTTCTCAAAGTCGTTCTCCATGAGGCTGCCACCGAGAAGGTAAGGATTGGTCGGATCGGACTGACCCTCGATGGAAAACGAATCGTCGGAGAAATAGGGATCTCCTGCAAACGAGGGAATCGAAACACTGGCGTGACTCACCGCCGTGGCGGTTTGTTGCTGAATGCTGAGGTTGAAGTTGAGGCTGGAGCTGGCGGGGGGCGGTATTTGCACCGAGGGCCAGAGTGAAGCAAGAGCCCGGCTGCCTATTCCGCGGGACTCCTCCTCCCCCTGCGGAAGCAAATCGCAGTCGAATCCCTCATCTGCAGTAATGACACTCTGCTGCCGCGCCAAAGGCGCATAGCCCGGCTTTTCAACCCGAACCAGGTAGACTCCCCGGCGCAAAGCCAGTAAGGACCAGGCGCCGGAAGGATCCGTCAACGCGGTGAGCCGTGCTCCAGAGATGGTATTTATGACCGTAACGGTGGCTTTGGCCAGGGGCTGCCCTTTGCTGGTCACGCGACCACCCAGGGTTACTTTCGCATCGGGTTGCTGTCCGGGCGACAGCTTCGCCTCCTGGGACCACGCGGCAGGCCGCGAGCACAGCGCAACGATCACCAGGGCGGGCAGCAGGCACGCCAGCGGCGGGATTCTAAGTCCACACAGGATCCGAGAAAACCAGGTCATCCAGAGCACGATTCATTCCAGAGAGAAATCTTTCGGAATTGAGCGATCATTCGAGCATCTGATCCGCGGGTTGATGACGCTGCTGCCTGTTTCTCGGGCGGTAAGATGACACCAGGCGCGACACCACGACCGCCAGATAGAAAATTCCAATCATGTTCTCGATGCCGGTGATCAAGCGGATGTACGGATTGATAGGAGCGATGACGCCCGTGCCCACTCCGCTCAGAGTATCCATACTGAAGTACAAGAAGGTGCTGCTTTGCGTAACAGGAATCTGCTCATTGAACGGGTGATCCACGACCCGGCTCAACAGCAGATACAACTGGGAAAAAGCGATCGCAATGATCAGGTAACAGACAAAAGCCTCTGCCAGCATGGAACGAGTCACCATGCTCACCGAGAAGAAACGATGAAAAATGATAAAGAGCGCCGCGCACGAGAGACCGAGCCCGGCAGCTGGCGCGAGGTGGGAATAGATGTGACCCGGACCGGCGAAGGCTTCCAACATCCTGGCCGCGAACCACACAAGACAGAAAGGCCCCAACGCCAGATAGGCGACTTTGCGATTGACCTGGTAGCTTGTGCCGATTGCCAAGGTCGCAAAGAGAATCAGCGCCAGCAGCGCTCCCGCGCGCGGATCATGATCGGCGAGCGGCGAGGCGAGTATCTGGATGACAAAGGCAACGCTCAGCAACTCTGGCCGATGCCGCTTCATCCAGGCGACGACGCGGTGATTCAAGGGGATGCTCGCATTTCGAATGTTCACCATCCTGAGATTACCGCACAGATGCAACCAGGCGTAGAGAAGCAGGGACGCGATGCATTCCTTTGCCTTACGACCTCACTTCGCCGCTCTGGCCACACCGCTGTTTTGGGTTACGACGGAAGCAAGATGGAGATAGGCGCCCGCGGCTCTGAACCTTACTTTCTGGTCCTTGTCCGCAAACAGGGGAACGAATTCCGGGGCCAGTTCCGTTCTTGCTCCGTAGGCAATCAGTTGGGCCGCGGATGCTCTTACCGACCAGTCGCTGTCTCCCAGGGCATTCTTCAGCAGGCTGGTTGTCCAATTGTCCCTGGGGCGCGCGTGCTTTTTATTCGATCGGAACTCAGGCATTCCATTGGGGAACGCTGCGAACGATGTTCCACATCATCGCATCGAGCGCGTTGTCTATCTCGTCGTGCGGTTCGGTACGAGTATTCGCCAGGGCGGCCCAGCACATCCCGCTCGCGCTACGCACCATGAGCGTGGTGGAACCTGGAAAGCTGCCGTTATGCCACATATTGCCGGAACCCACCATCCAACCCCGGGCATACTTAGCCGCTGAAGTGCTGGGAAAGGCTGGACTGGGCGTCGTCATGATCTGGATGGTTTCCGCTTTCAAAATGCTGGCAATCTGCCCCGAGCCGCCTACGTGGTTGAGGAACTGAACCAGCGCAGAGGGTGTCGCGAGCCATCCACCATTTGCATCCATACGGGCCACGTTCATTTTGTAAGGATCTTCGTTATATTGCCCGAAGTACACCACCTCGTTCGGTGCGCGCTCCTTGAGAGTATTCCCGGCTATGCGCATAACGTTGGTGCCGCACGGGGCGAGCACGGCGCTTTGCACATAACTGGCATACGGTTGGCCCGTAACCTGTTCTATAACCCGTCCCAGAAGACAGTACCCGAAGTTTGAGAAGGCCCAGTGCTCGCCAGGCGGGTTGGTCAGCGCCATATTCTCGAGGGTCCAGCCGATCAGCTTGGCTTGGTCCCAGGAATTGTTCTTGTACATCGGATCGTTCGCATCCGCCGCCCAGCCACCGCAGGTGTGGGTAAGAAGGTTGTCCACCGTGATATCCGTGACGTATTGCCCGTAAGGGCTCTTGCCATACCTGGTCCCGAGAATGCCGGACGCACCGAAAACCTTGTCGGTAAGTTTTAATTTGCCTTGTTCGATCAGCGTGAAAATGGCTACGGACGTGATCGGCATGGTCACATCTGCGATGCGGAAAAGGCTCGACATATCGGTCGGCCCCATGTCCTTCACGTTACCGAAGCGGAAGCCCTGGTTAAAGCCAAATCCCTGATCGAAAACAAATTGACCGTTGCGTGAGATTGCAATGGAAAGCGACGGCACGTTGAAACTTCTTTTGAAGGAGGCAGCGAGACGTCCAATCTCGCCGCGCTCCATTCCGGTGGTGGCCTCAGCTTGCGAAAGCAACAACCCCTGCATCGGCAAACGGACCATCCCTGCAACGGCAGCGCTGGTCAGATACTTCAGCAAGCTACGTCTGGTGGTTTGACTCGGCATGACTCACCCTCCTTTCTTTTCAACCGGCAGTCAGTCTGCGCGTCTGCCCTGCCATGTTCCGTGCTGTCCGTGGATGCCAAAGTTTCCTTCCATGGTGTTTCCGTCGACCATTCCGCGGAACGTGAGCACGTTCCTGGTCTTGGTGCGAAACAAGATGTGGCGGAAGTTGATCGTACCTTCGATGCCCCCCGATTGGTACGGTCCCTTGAAGTGCCCGGTCAAAGTATTGCCGTTCTGCACGATCTGGACTGTGTGGGTGCCCGTCTTCCCATCGTCGCCATGGGTATAGATCATCCAGGTGCCAGCGACGTTTGCCGGGGGCCGATCCTCCGGCGGCAACTGCTGGCTGAAGCCTATGCGGGTGCCTGCCAGCAATAATAGGAACAATAAAACGAAAGGTAATTTGCGGCTTTTCATAAGACTTCTCCAGTCAGTAACCACTGGACGCAGCTACTCCGCCTGCGTCCATCCGTGGGTTGGGTTGTATTTTTCCATGGCCGTTAATGCGTCTGCTGCATGCGGGCCGAGATCTTGTTGGTAGATGACTCCGTCACGACCGAGACTCAGGGTCATGATGGCGGAATTCTGGTAATTGACCGGGCTGGCAAAGATCGTATATCCCCCTTGCGTGGTCATGATACGGAAAGAGTATCCATGAGACACGACTTCCCTGCTGGGCGCGGGACCGTTGAAGATGCTTTTTGCAAACTGGTCCACTCTCCCCATCGGGCTGGGCATCTGGCCTTCGCCAACCTCCCAGTAAAGGCCGTCCTGCTGGCCCGGAGTGCTCACCATTGTATCGGTGTACTGTTGGGTACTCTGGTGGTAGAGTTCCTCGGCGCTTGCCAGCAACCGGCATGCATCGATAGCGGAGAGTTCATTGCTGCCGATCCGCCGTACGCGCAATTCCTCCTCCGCGGCGACCGCGTCAAAGTACCATCTCGACGAGCCATCCTTGGCCAGGGGAACTGGGAACGGATAGTTGTCTGCCCCGACGTAGAGCACCTGGCTGCCATCGGTCATCGCCACGAGCCGATTCATCTGGTCATATTTCTTCGCGAACGAATCGGCCGCCGACTTATCTTCTGCTGGATCTCCGGAACTCACTAATTTGTGCGCTTTCGCGCCCAATACCTGGGTAAGCGCCTTATCATCCTTGGTTTGCACTGCCGCATGCAATGCCTGACCTGCTTCCGCCGGTGTGGCGAAGGTTTTCTGCGGTGCCTCCGCCGCGGTGCTGGCTGGTTGCTTCGAGCAGCCGACAATGAAACCGACTGCAATCACTACCAATGCAGCGACGGTTTGCATCGGCTGCCTGGTCCGGTCTTTGAATGGCAAATTCACGTTTCTACCTTCCTCTCGATTGAACTGATCTGTAGTGGATTAGGGATCCCCGGTGGGCAGCCTAACGCCGCCCACCCCGCTCACCGCCACCACCGCCACGTTGCTGATGTGCTTGCTGAAAATGCTGCTGGCGCGGCTGCTGGAGGTGCTGCTGGCGCATCTGGCCTTGCCGTTGTTGACCCTGTCGCTGCTGTTGAAAGGCTGCGGGGTGCATGCTGGCGCGTCCTCGATTGGACTCCGCGCGGGCCTGGTCACCATTGCCGTTCATGGCGGAGCGGGGTTGTTGGTTTCCGAACCTGCCCGCGCGTTCATTGGCGCCGGGCTGGTGTTGAACTCCTCCATTGCCGCCGATCAGGCCGTGATCGCCGTTGCGCCCTCCGTTCGGCACGTCGGGCCGGTTGCCGTTGTTGCGATTGTTGGCTTCATTGGTGTTATTAGTGCGGTTCCCATTGCCGAAGTTCCGATTTCCGTTGTTGTTGTTCCGGTTGCCGTTGTTGTTATTCCGGTTGCCGTTGTCGTCGTTGTTATTGCTGTTCCTGGTGATGTTGTTCTTGGTGATGTAAGTGTTGTGGTTGTAGTTGATGTTTCCCCCACCCCCTCCGCCACCCCAGTTCATTCCCCAAGCTCCGAAGCCCCAACCGCCGCCGAACCCGCCGGCAACGAACCCGCCGCCTCCGCCAATGGCGGCTCCAATCGCTACCCCCGCGCCAAAGGAAACGCCGGCGGCAACGGCGACAGGCGGGGTGTACGCAGGCACCACCAAGGCCGCGCCATACACGACTGCCGGATCGTATTGCGGAACATAAACGACGTTACTGCTGGCTGGTTCGATGACGATGGTTTGCGGGCTCTGCTGCACCACCTTGATCTGAGCCGAAGATTGTAGCGTCCCTGCGGCCTGCGCCTGGGCGCGCATGTACTGGACCGCGGCCATTACATCGGATTGCTGATTTTCGAAGGCCTGGCCCAGGTTCGACGTCCAGGAAAGATTTTTGGCCAGGTTGTGGAGGACTGACGGGAACTGCGTCAGTGCCTTTACGCTGGGATCCCAGGATTGTTGATCCACCGCCTGGGTCAACGCCGCTCCTTGCAAATTCTGATTCTGCCCCAGCCACAAGTCTGCAAAAGCCACTTCATCGGCATAGCTGGCGGCAGCCAGTACCTGTGCTACCAGGGCGTCTGGATACAGCGCTATGGGGGCAACCAAAGCGTCCAACTGGCTGCTGGTTAACGGCGCGACCGCTGGCGGCCCCTGGGTTGCCGCGGCCGGTTGGGAGGCATCTTGTGCCTGAAGAAGCTCGGTCGGCGCGCCTGCAATCATCAGGGTCGAGCAAACCAACATCGACATTGTCTGTTTCATCCATTTCGTAATCATGAAATCCTCCAGTGAGTCGCGGGGCCATCCCCGGCGTTCGCCTGCGCCAGTAAAGTGCGGAAGCGCAATCTCTAGAAGGACAATAAGTCTGTTATCCGGCAATCTGAATAGAGGGTGCTACACGTTAGGCCGTGTGGTACTACACGATCGACATCGGCGAGTATTCTGGGAAACATGCATATGAAGCGCAGAAAGTTCCTGGGATACTCCGCTGCTTTGGCCGCAGCCGCCTGCACATCTCCCTTATCAGGGTCCGCCCATGCGGAATCCAGCGCTGGCTCCTCGCCTGCGTCAGACGCTTTGAATCCCAGCGGAATTCGGGTTGCGGGCATTCGCATGGTCCCCGTGGTCGGGGGCAAATACAAAGTGTGGACCAAACGAATGGGCTCCGGTCCAGTCAAAGTTCTGCTGCTGCACGGCGGACCCGGCTTTCCGCACGACTACCTCGAAGCCATGGAGTCGTTCTTACCGCAGGCCGGGATCGAGATGTACTACTACGACCAGCTGGGTGTCGGTAATTCCGATATACCGGACGACCGGGCGCTCTGGACTCTCCCTCGCTATCTCACCGAAGTCGAAGAAGTTCGTCGCGGATTGGGTCTGGATCATTTCGTCTTGTACGGCCACTCGTGGGGCGGCATCCTGGCCATGGAATACGCGCTGAACTATCAGCAGCATCTGCGCGGCCTGGTGATCTCCAACATGACGGCGGGCACCCAAGCCTATCTCAAGCGAACCGCCGCATTGAAAACGCAACTCCTCTCACCCACATCTCTCGCCAAGTTCAATGCTCTGGAAGCTGCGAAGCGCTACGACGATCCTGCCTACACACGCATCGTGATGGAGGATTTATATCCTAAGATGATTTGCCGCCTGAAACCGTGGCCCGAGCCCGTGAGCCGCGCGTTTCGGCTGGTGAACGACAAGATCTACAACCAGATGCAAGGCAAAAGCGAGTTCGAGGTCACGGGAAATCTGAAAGCCTGGGAGCGTTGGGATCGCCTCCACGAGATCAAGGTGAGAACGCTCACCATCGGTTCGAAGTATGACGAAATGGACCCCGCCGACATGCAGAAAATGGCAACCCTCATGCCAAACGCAACCTCAGTCATCTGCCCCAACGGAAGCCACCTGGACCTATGGGACGATCAGGCATTCTATTTCCAACACCTTCTTGCTTTCCTGGGAACTCTTTCGGCTTAGCGTCTACCCGCGGGAACAGAAGAATTATTCCGTTGATTATTCGAACGCGTAGTCGAGTCCCGCAGGCACGGCTAAACCCGTGCCCTTCGTGCAGGGACGCTTTTCCCTCAACCTGTTTAGCGTTCAAGTCCCGACCAACCGCGAAATCTAATTTGGAGCTGATTTCCAGCGGGCGCTTCACACCTATCACGCAGCCGCTGACTTCAACTTACTTCCCCGTTTGCGGCCGATACCCCTGCCACACATACTCGAGTGCTTCCGGCAGCGTCTGCATCTTCACCGAACGATCGGTGTGTCCCGCCTTCTCTGCGAAGACAAACTGGTAGCGATACCCCTTCGCTGCCAAGACCTTCGCCATGCGTTCGTTCGCTTCCACCCAATCGTGCATGTTGTCACGCATCACGTTGGGGTTATAGAGATCTTTGTCACCGACCTCCATCCAGATCCGGATCGGCTTCCGCGGGGTACCCGGAATCAGATGCTCATGGAACGCCCACGCGCCATGCGGATTTTGTGGATCGTACGGCCATTGCTGGTTCACGTAAGTCCCCGAATAAGTCAGCACGCGATGGTACAGCTCGGGATGAAACCACGCCATGATCAACGCGCATGAACCCCCTGAACTACCGCCCATCGTCGCCCGCCCATCGGGGTCGTGGGTCAACTTTACCTGGGCCTTCTCCTCAACCAGCGGGAGCACCTCGTGTTCGACAAACTCCGCATAGCGGCCCGACATTGTGTCGTATTCCAGTCCGCGCTCGCTTCCCTGGGCGTCGCCGCTGCCGTTGCCAATAGAGATACCGATCATGACCGGCAGCTTGTGTTCTGCAATCAGGCCATCGAGCGCGGTAAAAAGCATGCGGTCCGGCCCGTCTGCGCCTACGATGAATGGGACAACACTGCCGGGCACGTAATCCTTCGGCACATAGACCGAGACCTTGCGCGTATACGGAGCGGGATGACTGGTCGTCACCTCCAACTTTGCCGGCTCGTTCGGCGCAGTCGTACCAAAAGTGCCCTTGTCGCGCGCGATACCCGGGTAGTACTTGCTATCGGCCGAACTCATGGTGAATTCAACCACGCTGCCATGCGTCAAGTCCTGGGCAGTCATCTCCGCGGCCGGGGTGTGGGTCGGCCCAATGATGAAATTCCCATTCTTATCTGGCGGAGGCACCGTCCCGTCGGGCAGATCGGTGGCATGCACATACCCCGGGGAATGAGGATCGCGAACTGGCGGTTCCGGCCGGGCCGGCGACTGGGGTTGCGGTGCGGTTGGCGTTTGTCCAGCCCACGCCAATGCCATGGATCCGGCCAGAATCAACAATCCGGAAAATCTCATCGTCCAACTCATGTGGTCCTTGAACTGCGCTTGAGTCCGGCTTGTGTACTACAAGCTCGGCGAGAGTAAGTATATGCGTCCCATGGCTAAGACTGCCTCTCATAAGCGCCACACAAAAACAACTTACCGGGGCTATAGCGCGTCTCATTCCCGGGGCCATGCCCCTAATGGAAATCGGGTGCACTCATGAAGACCAGGCAACATCGCAAGACTCGATCGGAAGCCCCTCACGCAAAAGCGAAGAACTAAGCTTCGAACGCGCCACAGCCGGCTACGAAGCATGGATGCGCGCTTGCACTTCGGTAATTTCGTCTGACCTTCTCCTAAAACACCAACAGATGAAACAAAGCCCGTTCCTGTTTTTGCGCGGGACCTTCTATCGATGGGCACAAATGTGGCCTTCCGTTTGCGCCGATTTGTGTGACGGGCCAAAGGTGCTTGCCGTGGGCGACCTGCATGTCAACAGCTTTGGAACCTGGAGAGATAGCGAGGGGCGGCTTTGTTGGGGCGTGGACGACTTTGACGAATCCTACCCGCTCGCCTACAGCAACGATCTCGTGCGTTTAGCGGCTAGCCTGAAAATTGCCATCGACGCCGGCAGTATGTCGATCAAGTTAAAAGAAGGTTGTGCAGCCATCCTGGAAGGATATCGACAATCGCTCGCGGAAGGTGGATGCCCGATCGTCCTCGCCGAGCGGGAACAAAAGCTGGGCAAGTTGGGCGTTGACAGCTTCAAGCCTCCCCCTGATTTCTGGAACAAACTAGACCGGCTGCCCACTATCCGGCGTCCTCTTGCCAGGGATGTGAAACGGGCACTGGAAAAGACCTTGCCCGATCCCCGCATGGAATACAAAGTCGTTCGCCGGCAAGCCGGGCTGGGGAGCCTCGGCCAGGAACGGTTTGTCGCCATTGGCGACTGGGAAGGCGGTCTGATCGCCCGGGAAGCAAAGGCCATGGTGCCGTCTGCCTGCTGCTGGCTCAATGATGAAGGCAGCACTAGCCAATCCAGCTACGAGGCAGCCATCAGTTCCGCCGTGCGTTCCCCTGACCCATTCCAGGTGATCGAAGGTTCCTGGCTCATTCGCCGGCTCTCACCAGACTCCAACCCCATCGATATACAAACCCTGCCAAAGCATAGGGATGAACAAATGCTGCTGCGTGCGATGGGATCGGAAGCGGCAAACGTCCACCTGGGCAGCAAGCGGCAGGTAGCCAATATTCAAAAGGATCTGCGGAAGAGAAAGTCGAACTGGCTCCGCGATGCAGCCGCGAAGATGGCGCAACGGGTCGAAGCGGATTGGAAACGTTATAAAAAATCCTAGGATTTAGTGCTACCCTGCTTAGCGTACCAGGCTGGCGCGCATGATCACCCTTCACCGGATGATCCGCCTGCTTCCGTCTGTGGTGCTGGTAACGGCCGCAACAATCTGCATCAGCCAGGTGAGTGCAGGACCGCAGCCCGCAGCGCAATCGCAGACGGTCAGCGGGCAGGTCGTCAACAGTATTACCGGCGAACCCATCGCGCGAGCGCGTGTTCAGGTGGGCACGCAGCAGGCCGCCCTCACCGATCATGACGGCCATTTCGAGTTCGACAATATAAGCGATGAGCCTGCCTATGCTTCTGCCTCGAAGCCGGGATACTTCGCGGAAGAAAAGGCAGTGCCCGCGCAGGGCCAGTCGATCAGCCTGCGGCTGATACCGGAAGCCGTTATTTTTGGAACCATTACCGATCCGAACGGCCAGCCCATCCAGGACTTGCATGTTCAGTTGACCATGCTGCGCGTGGAGAATGGGCTCAGGCGGTGGCGCCAGGTGCAGGCCACCACCACCAACGTGGAGGGACAATTTCGCTTTGCCGAACTTGAGGCAGGCGAATACTCGCTCGCCACCGGCTTCCACATCGACGGCCTTGCCGAGGCACCCTCCTCGGTTGCCTTCCTGCCCGTCACTTTCCCGCCATTAACCGGTGACGGAATTCGCGGCGCTCTTACGCTGACACCAGGCGCAAACATGGAAGCCAACGCGAACCCGCCCATGGAAAGGCTCTATCCCGTCACCGGCGTCATCCTCGGAATGGCCGGCCGAGGGGCAAACGTCACCGTAGTCACCAATGACGGCGAACTGGTCGACTCACCCGTCCACATCGATCCAGGGGGTGCCTTTCGCTTGCGACTGCCCAGCGGCTCCTTTCGGTTAAAGGTACATTCCGCTATGGAACGTGAGCAGCAACTCGTGGGCACGCGTGAGGTCTCGGTCAGTGAGGCTCCACTGCAAGGGGTATCGGTCACCCTCGGCCCACAAATCATGCTGCCTATCGAAGTGGAATACCAGGCCGTGGCAACGGCCAGCCAAAATGCACCCAGCGCCCCGCCCTCTTATTTGAATGCCTCGTTACAGGATGAGGATCCTCGAGCGCCTGGGTATGCGTTTCCCGCCCAACCCCTGAGACGTCCGGGCCGGGTACAGGCGCTCGAGCCCGGCGATGCAATGGTGTTCCGCGACCTCGAACCAGGCCGGTACGTGCTGCAAGCGCAGCCGCAGCCGCCCTGGTATGTGTCGTCCGCTTCATGCGGCAACGTGGATCTCACCCGCGATCCACTGGTGATTGCCGCCGCCACGGGCGCCTGCACCGTGCGCATGGTGTACCGGGATGATTCCGCTTCCCTGAAGTGGTTGGCCTCTCCAGCGGAGGACAGCAACAGCAGCAGCAACGAGGTGTCTGTGGTCGCCATCCCCCTGGATAATGTTGCTCTCCCGGCAATGAACTCCAGCATAATCGCGGATCACAAGCTGTCGTCGGATTCTCCCGCGGAAGGATCGTTCGAGGGACTCGCGCCCGGCCGCTACCTGGTCATAGCGCTGGCCCAGCGTCAGCTTTTACCGTACCGCGATCATGAGGCACTGCAACGGTATATGTCACTCGGCCAGGAGATCACGCTCACCCGCGGTGGCAAATCGGAAGTCCAGCTCAAAATCGTGACCGGGGAGCCGTAGATGTCATGTGCCCGCAGTAAAGCCCCGGCCTTATCCCACGCCGCCACGTACATCACGCTGATGCTCGTGCTGCTGTGCCTGCACTCCTGCCCTGCGGCAGTCCAGTCGTCGCACATTAGCGGTAAAGTAGTCGATGCGCGCAGCGGCCAGGCCCTGGCGCGCTGTGTGGTTGAGATCACCCCCACCGACAACCACAGCCCGTCTGTCTCGTTCGAAACTGGAGACGATGGCCGGTTTGACTTTGCCGGCGTTGCTTTTGGGAAATATGAGTTAAGCGCCGCCAAGCGCGGCTATCTCACGCAGTCGTACCAGCAGCACGAAGACTTCTGGACCGCCATTGCCGTAGGTCCGGATTTAATTTCCGCTGACCTGCTGTTTCGTCTGACACCCCAGGCAGTCTTCTACGGAACGGTGATCGATGAGTCGGGCGAACCTGTCCGCAGAGCGCAAGTTCATCTCTACGAGGATCGAGAGCGTGACGGCATCCGTTCCACTCAGCAACGGCAGATGGTGATCACCGACGACCGCGGCATGTATGAGCTCGCAAACGTACCACCAGGCAATTACTTTCTCAGCGTATCGGCGCAGCCCTGGTACGCGGGCTCAGGCAATCGCCTGCACTCGCCTGGCCACCTCGACATTGCGCAACCAGCTGTGGTGAACCCCGCCCTCGATGTCGCTTACCCCACTACTTTTTACCCCAACGCCATCGACTCGGATGACGCTATCCCGATTCCCATCAGGGGCGGCGAGCGGATTGAAGCCAACATGACGCTCAATGCCCAGCACGCCCTGCGGCTTCAACTGCATCTGGCCATCGCCGCAGACGGTGGCGTCGGCGTCTCCATGGCGCACAACGTTTTTGGACAGTTGGAGCCGATGCGCACGAGCACTGAGACGAACAATCAAGGCGACGTTGAAATCGGCGGTGTGATCCCCGGGCAATACGAGGTGACGGTAACCCACTCTCTTGGGCGATCTCAACCCGAGTCTACTCACTTCACCGCCAACATCGCCGATGGGGCAACTGAGTTAGCAGCTGACAACGATGTGTCCGAAGTCACGGTGTCCGGTAAGGTGACCTCCCTTGACAGCAAGGTTCGCTTCGCCGGTATTTCCCTGGCTGCCTCGCATCCCCAACGCAGCTATTTCGCTCCGCTGAACGATGCCGGGGAGTTCAGCGTGCAGGTGCCTCCGGGGGAATACCAGGTCATCAGCCAGATTCCGCAAATGTATTTTGCCAGCGTGACCTCCCTGGACACGCCGGTAAAGGGCCACATGATAGAGGTAAAGGCGGGCGCGGCTCCTAAGCTCGAGATCGTAGCCGGCAACGGGTACGGACAAGTCGAAGGTGCGGCGCAACGCGATGGCCATCCAGCAAGTGGGGTGATGATTCTGCTCGCGCCCGAGGACGCAAAAGACAACCAGACTCTCTTCCGGCGCGACCAGAGCGATTCGGACGGCACCTTCTTGTTGTCGAACATCATTCCCGGGCGCTACCGGCTGCTGGCTATCGAGGAAGGCTGGGACCTGAACTGGGCTGATCCGAACGTGCTTGCTGCATACCTGCAGAAGAGTATTCGGATCCAGGTCCGTGCCCACGACAAACTCCAGCAACCGGTGGAAGTACAGGCCCGTTAGAGTTCCGCGGCAGAAAGATAACGCAGCGTAGCAGCCATCCCCCCGGTCATCGATCCCGCCCGAACTCAGGCAACTGCTTGCGCACGACGCCGTGCAGGGCCTGGGGCCCGAAGTGGGTCGTCGCGGGTCCTCCGAATACCAGGGTGATGTTCGAGTTTTGCAGCGAGTACGGCACCTCGCTCCCTCCGCTCACGCAGACCTGCAGCGTGGATGAAGGCGGATCCGTCTCAAAGGGGGCAATGCTTCCGTTCCCTGTGAGCAGGCTGACGGTACCGTTTATCTGAAAGCCGGTCGTCGTCAAGGGGGGCATGTAGGCCGGGCAGCCGGTCGTGTCCCAGGTGATCTTGGCGTTCGTCAATTTAATGTGGTGGGTGTGCGGGTTCACCAGGGGATGCGTCGGATCTACGGCGCCCGCGCTGGTGGTCCCGAACCCGGACATCGTCATATCCGCCAGGAAGTCCGCGGTGCCCCATTCCGGATGGAGGTCCATGGACCATTGACCATGCATCTCCCACGGGCTGCCTTTGACCGTGGTACTCGAGGGTGAATAGTCGTTGATCAAGCCGGTCAGGTGGTTTGATCGAGAGTCCTGGGCGAGTGCGCAGCTCCCTGCGAGCACCGAAAGCAGTGAGAGAACGCGGGCGGCTGAAGTCAACATTTTGCTTTTCATTGAAGGGATCTCCTGTTGGCGGCGGGAGCCGCACCGTCACAATGGAACAAATCCGACGTACCCCCAAGCTGTAAAGGGCCGAATTACGGCCGTTTCCGCCCCTTACCGTCAAATGCAGTCCTTTACCGTGCCTCTGGTGGGAGCTGGGAGGGTAGAGTTTGGGCGGCCTGACCCGGTATCCCTGGCCAGGACATGGAACCGCCGTCCCTGCTCGTGCGTACCACCGGTCAAGTCCCGAGAACCCGCGGGGAACCGCGACGAAGCATAGTGAGGGAGTATGAACGCCGACATACGACTGGCTTTACGGCAATTGCGCAAAGCGCCCGGATTCACCATAACCGCCGTGCTCACCCTGGCGCTCGCCATTGGCGCCAATGCAATCGTCTTCAGCGTACTGAATGCGTTGATACTGCGACCCCTCAACGTCTCTCATCCTGAGACCCTGTTCATGGTGGAACGCGCCTACGGATCCGATACCACCCCGTCGCAGTCGTACCCCGACTACCGCGACCTGCGTGACCGGAACCGGAGCTTCGACTCGCTGGTGCTCTACAACATCATGGGCGGCGTTGGACTCGATACCGGCCATGGAAATCCCTCTGTCGTCTGGCCCTATACCGTGAGCGGAAATTACTTCGATGCCCTGGACGTTCAGCCCTATCTGGGCCGGTTCCTCCATGCTTCTGAAGAACATGGGCCGAACAGTGTGCCCGAAATCGTTCTGAGCTATGCGCTCTGGCACAGTCATTTCAATGCGGACCCTTCCGCGGTCGGCCGGACGGTGCAGATCAACAAGCATCCCTTCAGCATCATCGGTGTTGCTCGGCCTGGCTTCCGCGGCACCGAACTATTTTTCGCGCCCGATCTGTGGGCTCCCATCGTCAACTCGTCGCAACTCACCGACTTCTTTTCGTTCGAGGAGCGTGGCAACCATAACGCCTGGGCGATCGGACACCTCAAGGCTGGAGTAACCCCAGCTGGCGCTACCGCGGACCTAAACACCATTGCCAATTCGCTGGCGAAAACCTATCCCAAATCCGATGATGGCCTGAAGTTCTCCTTGTCCCGCCCAGGACTCGCCGGAAATACCCTGGGCCGGCCCACGCGGGCATTTATGTTCGGGCTCATGCTCCTCGCCGGCCTTATTCTGCTTGCGGCATGCGCCAATCTTGGCAGCCTGTTCGCCGCCCGGGCCGCGGATCGCTCGCGCGAAATCGCGCTCCGCATCGCTCTCGGGTCGCGCCGCCAGCTGATTCTCCGCCAGCTCCTCACCGAAGCCGTTCTGCTATCTCTCGCTGGAGGTATTTGTGGAACAGCGGGAGCCGTGGTCATTCTCCGTGCCCTCAGCACCTGGCGGCCGATTCCCAATATCCCGATCAATATTCCGGTCAACCCGGACTTCACCACCTACGCTCTGGCGTTGCTGCTGGCAGTGTTCAGTGGGCTCTTCTTTGGCTTGGTCCCCGTGCGCCAGGTTCTCCGCTCCGATCCCTGGCAGGTGATTCGTTCTGGATCCACTACCGTCGGCAGCACGCGCCGCTTTACCCTGCGCGACCTTCTCCTGGGTTTGCAAATCGCAATCTGCTCCGTGTTGGTCACCGCTTCTCTGGTCGCCGTGCGCGGCCTGGCCCGGTCGCTACAAAACAACTACGGTATTCAGCCTAAGAACGTGATGTTGGTAAAAACCGACCTGAAGATGGCTGGCTATGATGCCGACAAGCGCGTACCGATGCAGAAGCGCATGCTCGACGCCGCCACAGCGATCCCAGGCGTCACCGCCGTGGGATATTCGGATCGGCTTCCGCTCAGCATCGGCGGGGGTGATTCCGACGTGTTCACTGACACGACTGGCGATTTCCGTCCTACCAACGCTGCAGCCGATGCACAGAATTTCTCAGTCTCGCCCGACTATTTTCGCGCTGCTGGAACGGCCCTGCTGGCCGGCCGGTCCTTCACCATGCACGATGAAGACAAGGCGCCAGAGGTGGCCGTTGTGAATCGGGAGTTTGCGCGCAAGGTCTTCGGGTCCGCCGATCATGCAGTCGGTAAGCATTTCAAATTCTGGGGCGGTAGCCACCGGGCGGAAGTGATCGGTGTGGTGGAAGACGGTAAATACCAGACCCTTACCGAAGACCCCAGGCCCGCCATGTTCTTTTCCTTCCTCCAGCATCCTTCCAGCCAGACCTGGCTCACCGTTCGATCGGAACATGACCCGCAGGCGGTCGCCGCGGCATTGCAACGCTCGATACGCAACCTCGATCCGGCGCTCCCGCTGGAAATCAGAACCTGGAACAGCGAGCTGGATTCCGCCCTCTTCGCCGCTCGCGTAGCCACTGTTTCTCTCGGCGTGCTCGGCTTGCTGGGCGCGATGCTGGCGATCACCGGCATCTTCGGCATGGCCGCCTATACCGTCAGCAAGCGCCTGCGTGAACTCGGTATCCGCATAGCCCTGGGAGCCGATCAACGAAAGGTGCTCGGCGCAGCGCTCGGGCGTACCTTCCGGCTACTCGCCATCGGATCGATAGCGGGCATGATTCTCGGCGTGCTGGCAACCCGTGTCCTTTCCTCTATCGTGTATCAGGCCACGCCAAAAGATCCGGTCATCCTGGGCGGTGTCATTCTTACGATGCTCGGCGTAGGAGTGGTCGCTGCCCTGGTCCCCGCGCGGCGTGCCCTCGCGGTCGATCCAATGATTCTGCTCCGCGATGAATGAGCGGAAGTCTAAATTTTCGACTGCAGCGCCTTGATGGAACGGACCACCGCGTTGGACTCAGTAGAGAAAGGGCTGCTTCCGATAAGAGACACTTCCTCTGTGACTTGCAGGCCACGGTCCGCTTTCTCGATCACCGTGGCAGCGGCATCGTGGAACCGGGTGTGGTGGCTGACCAACGCGGTGAACTCCGCAAGATGGGCGTGCTTTTGACCTTCGCCACTGAGCCACTGCCCCAGTTCGCAACGGTCGGGCTGGCGCACGACGGCCGGCGAGAGACTGCGGTCCGGCTTATTGATGTACGTTTTTAATTTTGCCTTCCAGTTCACATGCGCTTCGATTGCTTTTTTAAAGTCCACAGCTCTCGCTCCCCCGGAGAATCCGATCTCTCCTCTATATCGGCAAAAACCTGTTTGTCATCGAGTAGCCACCCATGCCCTGGGTGCTGCATGTAAGCCCGCTTTGGCCTGAGTGGGCAAGGACGCCCGCACTCAGCACCAGCCCCGGTATCCACGGTTTCTTCAAGATCAGCTTTTCGAGGCGAGCGGACACGGTTCCATTGTTAGAATTGGGTATGACGCTGAGCAACTTTGGCCTAAGGGAGTCGATATTCCCAACTTGTTTCTAGCCGGAATCGCTACCCCTCGACCCATGTTCGCCCCTCAGACCAAGGCCCCTGGACGAAGGCGCTGGATGCATTGCCTGATCCTTGCCGCCCCCTGTTTCCTGATCTGCAGTTTGGCGATGGGGCAACAGTCGCCAGAGCCCGTGCCGGATGTGCCGGTGCAAAGCCAAACAACGCAGACGGCGCCACCGCCCTCCAATCCAATACAAAGCGGCGTTGTTCTCTTTAAACTGTTGCAGGAGAAATCACTGGTCTTTCCTGACCTCGCAACCGGCCAGGGACCGATAAGCAGTTGGCAGAAATTCAAGCTGGCGGCGAACAACAGCGTTTCGTTATCCACGGTTGGATCGGCGCTCATCGGCTCAGCCTACGGTCAGGCCACCAATCGTCCCTCGGGCTATCACCAGGGTTGGGAAGGATATGGAAAGCGCTTTGGAGCCGACATGGCTCGGTCCGCCTCCTATAACTTGTTTTCGAACTATTTGCTGGCCTCTGCTTTCCATGAGGATCCGCGGTTTTTTGTAAAGAGGAATTTGTCCTTTGGTGAATCGGTCAAGTACGCCGCAGTCAGGGTGGTTTACACGGCCACGGACGACGGCGAACGGCAGATCAACTATTCCGGGCTCATCGGCCCAGCGATGGCGGAAGGCCTCGCCAACGCCTACTATCCAGACCAAAACCGCACAGCCGGCAGTACTCTCACCCGGTATGCCGTCGACCTGGGATGGCGATTCGGCGGGAATCTGCTACGGCAGTACTGGCCGACCCTCAACAAAAGACTACGCCTCGCACCCTAGCTTCCGAGATCACTTCAGCGTCCTCGTCGTTGGCCCTTTTTCTGAGAGACTGAAACGCTCCGGGTATCGTTCGCGCTCTTTAGAATCGACTTTCCGCTCATTTGCAGCCCTGAGTTTTGAAGTCGTAAAACTAATTTTCAGTTTTCTCTTGTAACTTCAAAAGTGACGTGATCGCTGCTAATGCGTTGCGGTGGAATGCCACCTTGGTTGTTCCAGAATGCAAGCTGTCCTTGACAAGTTTGAGTCTCGGCCTGAAGGTCCTTGCGCCGAAGCTTCCACTCGGACCGATCAAGGCCCATAATCAGGACATCGGGACTTTTATATGGCACTGACACTCTTACAACCTATGCGACTCAACAATAGCTTTGCCGACTTTACCGTGCTTGGCAGCCAATACGAGAATGACGATGGTATTCGAGAATGGCATGTTGCTATTTGGTCTGAGAGCTATACCAGGATCCGGACCTATTGGGTATCGGACGACCGTAAACCACAAGAGCTTAGGGGTGCGGCCTTAGAGGCTGTGGACCAAGCGATCTCGAAATGGGAAGCCGAGCCGGTCCACCTACGAACGTCTGTGCCCCACTAGCAAGGTGCCCGCTGGCGCCGTCTCCGCGAGGAATTCCCGGCGTTTTCGGGAACTACAGGAAGCGGTCTGTCCAAGTAGCCGACTCGTTCCAACTGGCGAGAAGCGCTGGGGTCTTCAAGAGGTAGGTCGTTTGCCGAGCAAGATGCTCAAGATGCTCAAAGTTCAGTGATTATGTCGAACTTAACTCCTTTTGTTTCTTCAAGGTGCTCAAGATGCTCAAGGCGCTCAAGTAATTATTTGAGCATCTTGCCCCGGCTTACGAAAGTTGAATCGGGTGCTGTGGGTAGAGTTGGTGAGAATCAATGCGCGTACTCAGTTTCCGCGCATTGATTTTTGGAGCGGGGGAAGTGTGCGCCTTTAGTGCCTTATGCGCTGCAATCCCCTCTTTCACGCAATTCACTGAGGACCTTTCCCGCGCTGGCCGGTGTTTGGCCAGGGTGGTGGTATTAAGTTGTCAAAGAGCTGCCTACATAAGAGGTCGCCTGGGCGCACTCCTGCTGATCACTCAAACTACCTGCTGACTCCGCGGTCTGTGACTGGGCGTACGAGTTCGAGCAAGAAGAGTTATCAAGCCGTTTTGTTTAACAATGTACAGCTTACGATCGCAAAGAAATGTTGTGGCTGTCAGCGGGGGAGGTGTTCCGGTCACTCGTGCTCCCTTTGCGCTGGTTACGGCGGCACGGAACATGCGGTTCGGTGCTAAGCCGGGCAGCGTCGCCTCGGTGAGGCGGCGCCGAAGGATGATTTGTCACACCCACAGTAGTACGGATTTTCCAATGCGTCGAGAGACTTTAGATATTTATTTTTTGCGAATAGGCGGCTTAGTCGCTTTATCTCGGGCGAATGCTTTCCAGGTTACCTGCTCCTGGAGAAGCGATAGTTACTCTCGTTGGGTAAGCTCGACACGCCCGTCATGAAGTTCAGGTCTCCACCGCGGTCACAAGTCTCAAACGAAGGTTCCCGGGCACCTGGGTACCGCAGGTCCCTCCGCCACGCTCCCACGGTATGCTGGGGCAGGCCGTGACACGGAAAAGGAAATGCTTCCAACTGAGATTGGTTGTCGAGGGGGAAACGGGGATCGACACAGTAACCACCTTAGCCGAAGGTTAGAGGTTACTCTTCTCTCTCTTCAGTGCTCCGTAGCAGAGTCTTTTTCTTGCGTAATACTCCCTCTGACCACGAATCTTGACCACGAATCTTTCGAAGTGGTGGCCGGTCTATCACTTCAGCAAAGTTCCAGTCCCGTCCTGACCACAAATCTCTACTTCGCCGCGATGTGGTCGAGGGCATCCTGTGCGGAGAGGCGATCACCGTGACCATGGGTGACCTTCTCGAACACCACGGTGCCACTTCCATCGAGAATGAAGGTAGATGGATACGCTGTCTCGTGCGGTGCATCCCAGCGCAGCCCGTACAGGTTGGTGACCTTATAGTCAGGGTCAGTGACAAGAACTACGTTAGAAGGCAAGTCAGCCTGCTTCTCGAGGAATTCTTTTGCGTGTTGATCGAGGCCGGCCGGCGGTCCGGGGTACACCAGAAGCACCCGCGTGTTCTTTGCTTTGAAGTCTGACGCATGCTCGACAAAATCGTGAACCTGCTTAACGCAGTAGGGGCACTGATAGCCGGGGAAACCGCGCAGGATGACGAGCACAAGAGGGCGCCCTTCCCGTTCGGCGGAAAGCGTTACGGACTTCCCGGTAGGCGTCAATAGAGTAAAATCGGCTGCCTTAGCACCTACCGCCGGAGTCTCGGCAAGCACGGATCTTCCCGCAAGCAACGCACAGGTAATGGCGAGGAGCACGCTCCACGCTGGATGCAGACGGAGTCCAGCGCCCCTCTGGGCTCTACCGGATGAAAGGGTGAAAGCTGACATAATGAGGCACTCCCCTTGTAGAATGACGATCTGACAACCCGGTTCGGAAAAAGTTACAGCGCTCTGCTTTTATTCGCCTTGTGGGGAATAAAAGCAGAGCGGGTTATGGTGGGGGCGCTGATCGAAGAGCTTGATCAATCGAGTCTTTGGACGATCGGGCAATTGATGGAGAAACCAGCGCTGCCAAACGGCGCTGTCGCAGAAGCTCCGGTGATCAGGCCGTCTTGCGCGTAGGTGAGAATCTGGAACTCTTCACGGAGTTGCTGGCGATAGCCCTTGGAAATGGCCTCGTCCGTCCAGGTGTACAAGTTCGCGTCCCAAGCCGGGCTGTAATCGAGAGCAAGGGTCGGAATCCCTCCCAAGGTGTTGTTCGGTCTGTGACCATCGTTCAGGTCGGCTGACAGCCCTTGACGTTGAGGATTATCGCACCCTTCGGCGCCGTTGGTGGCGATGAAGATGCGCTCGATCGGGCTAGCAAAGCTGTCGTCATTACCCAGAAGGAGTTTACCCATCAAGGGAGCGTAGGTGTTGTGCTCAATGGCGGCAGCCAGCGGGATGCTGGCATCCATGGAGATGTACCAAACCGGGCGGCCGAAGCTGAAACCGTTGATCAGGTTCAGGGTAACGGTCATGTTGATAGGATCGATGGCCACAACCTGGTCATGAACCTTGGTATAGTCGACGTTGCCCTTGGGGAAGTTGATCTGGCTAGCATCGACGCCGTACGCGACGATAGGAGCGTTGTAGATAACGCCCTGGGCGTTGGTGATGCTGACGAAAGGGCTATAGTTCGCATCCCCGATCTCGCCGGGCACGGCGGACTTGGGAGGAAATTCCGCTCCCTCGGACCCGGGTACGATATTGCGAACCGGCGCGAAGTTGACAGTGCCTTTATCGAACACAATATTTCCGTTCGCATCCAGGTTGCCGGTCCTCGCTGCCGCGTTGATGAAGTTGAGCTTCGCGGAGTAGTTCAGACCGAGTTCCTGGGCAACCCCTTGATCGGAAACGTCAGTGAGGATGTACCAAGCGGTCTTGCCGGTGCTCTTCACTGTTCCCTTGTAAAGCGGAATGGTGATCGTTCCAGCGATTGCATCGACCTGTCCGGAATTGAGCAGTTGCACGGGGCCGACAAGGCTTGGGTTTACCGTGGAGGGGGAAGGGCCGAAGTAAGAGAGTCCTACGTTTGCGCCGATGGATGCGGGAGCGGGGAACAAGTCGCAGCCCGGTTGCCCGAGATCGCGCGGTCCGGCTCCGGGACCCTGTTCCGCGTTGATCCCAGCTGCCGACTCAACGACGTCTATCGCCACCGACTTCGCCACCGGACGCTTTGCGAGAACATGCACGGCCATCGCCTCCGGTGACACCGGTGGCTTCGCCTGCACAACATTCTGCGCAGAAACGGTTGCAGGTAAAACGCTGCTCATCATCATGGCGCCGGCCAGAATGGAGAGCTTGGTGGAGGAATAGATACGTGAGCGAAGAGCGATCAAATGAAGGTCTCTTCCACAAGGGGAGAATCCACGAAACGCACGAACCATCGTTGTACTCCTTATTGTTCAGTGCTACACCGCCAAGTAGCTTTACGCCTGGCTGTGCGCCCATATAGGAGTACTCGGCGTGCATTTAGTTACATGACATAGCGGCTAGACTTAACACTTAATCGTTTGTTGACCAACAATGGGTTGAAGCCAATATAAGTATCTTCGGTTTGTAACTAATTACGCGTCCATTAGTCTAACAAGCGGACTGCCGGCGCGTTCTCTTTAAGCATGTGGTTATTCATCGGCAATGCTTTCTCCTCTTGATCAGCTTCGGGATCGCTGTTTGGCACCAGACGGGCCATGCTGTGGTTGAGTTGACGCGCTCTGGAAGCTCTTGAGCACTGCATTGGCGGGCGTGAGAAGCGGAACCTCCTTCGAAGTTCCATAGACCATTCGGGTGGAGAGGGCGCCATCGATGACACCAAGCATCATCGCCGCCGCGGCGCCTTTATCGACCGGGTAAGGAGTTAAGAATTCGGCAAGATAGTCGCGCAATTTGTCTTTGTGTTCGATCACCCGGCGATGGATCGGATGGGCAGTGTCCGGGTATTCGGATGCGATACGAAGGAACGGGCAACTGGTCACTGCGGGCAGGTTTATCAGGCGTTCTATTCTGACCAAGGCTTCATGTATGTCTTTTGGTGGGACAGGGCTGCCGAGATACTCCCAGAATGATCGGTCGCGCTGGTCGAGGTATGCGAGCACGAGGTCATCTTTGCTTTCGAAATGGCGGTAGAAGGTCGCCTTTGCGACCTCGGCGATGGCCATGATCTTCTCTGTGCCGGTCGCGCGGACGCCTTGTGCATAGAAGAGGCGGTCGGCAACTTCCAGAATTCTGTTACGCGGATCGGAGTTTTTCTGTGTTCTCATCAGAATCATCTTGACAGAAGACAGACCTGTCTGTCTAATAGCCCTATCGTTATCCAGACAGACGTGTCTGTCTCATACACAAGAGGACTTAGCTGATGAGCACGCAAAGGAGTCTTTCAGCCCGCTCGGCCTGGAAACCGCCCGAAAAATCGGTCTGCTGAAAGCCCGGACAGTTCCGAGAGTTTAAATTCACTAGATCAGCGCCAATTGCGATAGCTGGCCGGCGGCTGGCGCTGAGAAGCCGAAGAAATTCGAAAGTGGAGAAAGAAAATGTCTCGTCGCCTAAGCAAGGTTTTATCGCTGCTCCTGGGAGTTTGGATGTTCATGTTTGGATTGCTGAAGTTCTTCCAGCCAATCCGTGGATGGTTTGATATCCAGATTCAACAAAGTCATTTGCCCCACGAGGCGATTCTCGCGGGCAAAGTGAGTGAAATGGTTGTCGGGGTCCTCTTCTTACTGCCATGGTTTTGGAGATCGCTGAGCGCAAAAAGCAAAGATCAAATCCTGCTGATCGCATGTCTGATCCTGTTTACTCAGATGGTCGTGGCAATCTATGTCCACCTGCAGCCTGGTGTGCCTGCCAGCGTTCTTCCTCTGGGTATCAAACCGCCTGTGATTCCGGTTACGGTTCTCCTCCTGGGATTGTTCACTGCTTTCGATGTTTGGAAGCAGCTGCGAGCAGAGAAGGCTATCGAAATGCCGGTTCAGTAACAGAGTTTGCACTCAATCATTTTCCGGTTAGAGCGCGGAGCAGGAGTTCCGAACCTGACAGGAGCTCTTCACAGCCGGCTTACCACGAGCGACCCACTGCGTCGCTAAACAACAGGAGTACGAAAATGGCGAATCTCTTCGAGTCTGTTCAGCTCGGATCTTTGGTCCTGGCAAATCGCGTCTTCATGGCGCCTATGACGCGCATCCGCGCAGATGCAGATGGCGTACCGGGCGAACTTGCGGCAACTTACTACTCGCAGCGCGCTTCGGCCGGACTCATCGTGACGGAGGCGACGCAAATTTCGCCCATGGGCAAAGGGTACATCAACACTCCAGGAATTCATTCTCCCGAACAAGTGCAAGCGTGGAGCCGAATCGTCGAATCCGTTCAGAACAGCGGAGGTCGAATCTTCCTTCAGTTGTGGCATGTCGGCCGAATCTCTCATTCGTCCTTATTGCCAAACAACGCGCAACCCGTTGCTCCCTCCGCAATCCGTGCCCATGCCCACACGCACATCGCCACAGGTGCAGCAGAGGTTTCGGAGCCAGTGGCGTTGACGGCCAGCGGGATCAAAGAGACCCTTGAAGATTATCGTTTGGCAGCCATCAACGCGAAAGAGGCTGGCTTTGACGGCGTCGAGATTCATGCGGCGAATGGATACTTGATCGATCAATTTCTCCGAACAGGAACGAATCAGAGAACCGACGAATACGGGGGGAGTGCGTCGAATCGAGCCCGCTTTCTCACGGAAGCAGTCGAACAGGTGCTCGGAGCCTGGGACAGCAAGCAGATCGGTGTGCGCATCTCTCCGACGGTTGACTTTAACGATATGTCGGATGAAAACCCCCTCGAGACCTTCTCCGTCACGGTTGCAAGGCTCAACGACTTCGGGCTCGGTTACCTCCACGTCGTGGAAAGGGCGCAGGACAGCAAAGGAAGCGCCGAGGAGGCTACTCGCGTTGTCGGATCACCTGAGAGCACTTTGGCCGGGTCTCTACGTTGTGAATGGCGGATACGACGGGGCCAGGGGCGAGGAAGCAATACGGACAGGTCATGCCGACGGAGTCGCATATGGCCGCGCGTTTCTGGCCAATCCAGATCTACCAAGGAGGCTGCAACTCGGGGCCGCTCTGAATGAACCGGACCCAACCACTTTCTATGGAGGAGGCGCTGCCGGCTACACGAGCTATCCCACGCTTACTTGATCTTGCGATCACTGAGCGTCAGAGCGGGTCTCCGTATGGTTTGCTTTCTTGATCGACTTAAAAGCCGACAGACCGCTTCGCCAAAGCCCGCGGCACCGCCGAACTTCCAATCAATGCTGAGCCCGAGATGCTCGCGCGCTATGTCGCCATCATTGCATGGGGATTAGCCGTCGAAGCTCAATCGGGAGCTAAACGTAAAGATCTGTACAGCGCAATCACCGCAGGCTTCGCAGCGTGGCCTGCGACAACCGCGCAGGCGCGAAAACCCAGGCCGCTGCCGACTCTACGTAAGAGCGCATCCACTCGCCGTCGATAAGTAGTGAGCTGGCGTCAACGAGCGAAAGATCGCCGAGTACTCATTGACTTGTTTCGAACGGTTCACCGCCTAGCTGATGGAGCGATAGCTGTCAAGCTCCATTGCTCGCCTTGAGACGTTTAACAAGGAAGACTGTGAGCTGGTCAAGGCACCCTACAGCGGCAGTCCAACCCAGGCGATCAAAGCGTCGCGAAGCCCCTGCTCGCTCTGTTCTGCTACCCAGGCTACGTAGCCGTCGGGCCGAATCAAGACGGCCGTCGGCAAACTGACCTCCCCTAATACCGGAAGCTCAACGGCGCCCTCATACCTGGCGTCTATCAACTTGACCCGGCTTCGCCACGGCGCGATGTCGATGCTTCCTGCATCACCGAAGTTGAGCAGTACCGGGTGGGCATCATGCAGCAAAGTGAAGACCCGCAGAGGCCCTTCGTTGGTGACCAGGTCGAGGTCGGGCATGCGGCGGCCGAGCAGCGGGTGCCCCTTACCAAGGTCGTAGCGAATGTCCAGGCCAGACATCGTCGCGACGTGTTGCTTGCGCGTCGCGTCCGTTTGCAGCAGTTCGGAAATCATCTCGCGCAAGGCCCCGATACGATCGTCGCTGCGGTCAAGTGCGGTGAGGGCCATGGTGTTACGCAATACACGGGCGCCGACCGGATGCCGCTCGGCCTGGTATGTATCCAGGAGGCTTTCTGGCAATGTCCCAAAAAACACCTGGGCCAGCTTCCAGCCCAGATTGACTGCATCCTGCACACCGAGGTTGAGTCCCTGTCCGCCTTTTGGGGAGTGCACGTGCGCTGCGTCGCCTGCCAGGAGCACACGTCCCGCTCGATAGTGGGCCGCTTGCCGGGTCATATCCGTGAAGCGGGAGATATACGTGGCGGTGCGAAGGTCATAATCCGTTCCATAGACGGCGATGAGCGACTCGCGGACGTCGTGTAAGGCAGGCTCACCGCCCTGGCCAATGTGTTGTTCTGTCAGCACGACGCGCGCGCGCTGGCCGTCGTCGAGTTTGGCGATCGCGTTGATACCCTTTTCACTACGGTGCATGCCCCACTTTGGCTCTTGAGCCGTCTCAATCTCTGCGATCAAGTAGCTGGTGGACGGATCCCACCCTGGGAAACCGATGCCTGCTTTCTTGCGGATCAGGCTGCGCCCCCCATCGCACCCGACGAGAAACTCTGCTCGCATCGATCGATCGCCGGAAAGCTCGATGTCGACGCCGATTTCGTTTTGTGTGAAGCCAGTCACCTCACGTCCGCGATAGATCGGCACACCCAGCTCGCCCATCCAGCCGGTCAGGATGCGCTCAGAATGGCTCTGCCAGAGCGCGAGAAAGTAGTTGTGGCGCGTGGGAAGGTCGCTGATGTCAAGAGTAGTACCCGCGAACGGCGCGCAGCGAATCATCTGTCCTTGCGAAACAAAGCGTTCAGCAATTCCCCGTTGATCGAGCTCCTCGATCGTACGTATGTGCAGGCCACCTGCGCGCAAGCCTTCGAGATCCTGACTTTCGCGCCGCTCGACGATGGCCACGTCGACGCCCGCCAGGGCTAACTCGCCCGCTAACATCAGCCCTGTCGGCCCTCCTCCTGCAATCACTACTGCATGCCCTGTCATCGCACCTCCCATTTTCGTGGGGTCTTTGCTTCCGGTCACGATGATGCGCCACGACCCGGGGCTTCCCACAAGCCCCACAGCGCGCTATATTCTGAAGTGGGAGGGAGAGAAATTCGCCCCCGGATCGTTCCGTCCAGGTAGACACTCCCCTCACGAGGCACCGGTAAGGCGTCCAATCCCTGAAACCGGGCCCGCGGGTGGTAAGTCATCCCGCTTCAAACAATAGACACTGCAGCTTTATTTCAACCACGCGAAGGCCAGAGAATCTGTGCCTATGGCTGTGTCGATGATCGGCTTGGCGAGGTTCAGCGCATCTTCGCCATTTGCGAACATCACGAAGCCCGACTTTTTTCCTGACGGATCACGCAGAGTCTTGCCCAATCATGCCAAGGCACGATCGTGCCCTGGCCGATGATGGAAACTCCACCGAAGGATTGAGTTAGCTACCCATCGACGGGTGCAGGACAACTGTTCATGCATGCAGCCGGCAGAGTGCTTTTTTTCCTGAGTGGGAGCAGACCCCTGCGTGCTGCCGTTCCCGGCCGGAATTCCGTCATTTACTGAGCCTTGACGATGTGGCACGACCTGCGTCGCACCTGTCATAGCGCCCTATTTGAACACTCGCAACCAAGGAGACCCTTCTCGACCGGGAAACGATCCTGGGCGTGTCGATGAACGGAGCCGCGCGGGCGTTTCCATTGAGCAAGCTGACGGTTGCGTCTCCGGTGCTCATTGATGACGTCGGGGGGAAACCGGTCATGCTGGTACTTGGACCGGACGGAGAGTCGGTCCGCGCTTTCTCGCGCGAGATAGGTCCGAACGCTCTCGAATTATATGGCCGTGGTGGCGGAAATACGGGCGATCCCTGGGTACTTCTGGATTCCGATTCGCTCAGCGAATGGAGCTTTGAGGGTTGCGCTTTTTCTGGGCCAATGAAAGGACAGTGTCTGACGCGGATCGATGCGCTCAAAGACTTCTGGTTCGACTGGCAGCATTACCATCCTGATAGCAGCATTTATCGGCATTGAAAAGGTTGGCCGGTGATGTTGCTGCGCCTTCATTGCTTAACTTAGCGACCTCTGAGCAATAAAATCTTTGGCCGGGGACGGCGGGGCACACGAATGGCGCACCGCAGATCCCTCGGCTTCCCCAGATTTCCTGTTGAGCGTTGCTGCTTCGATTAAGTGCGTGTGGTTCTCTTTAGGAGAACCACATACCTGGTCGTTGGCGAAGACGGTGAGCAGGAAATCTGGGTACGCTCGGGATGACAAACAGGAGAGGGTCGTTGTCGGGAAAGGGCGGTTGCTGGAAGAAAGGGTGGTTGTAGGAAAGGGTGGTTGTAGGAAAGGGTGGTTGTAGGAAAGGGTCGTTGCTGGAGGAAAGGGTGGTTGCTGGAAGCCCGATCGCAGTTGTGTCCCGCGCCTTGGTTTGCTAGGTTGGCGTAGATGCCGCCGCCTGTGCCGGAACAAGTTAGCAGCACCATTGAGACTCTCTACCGGTCGGAATCGGGGCGGGTTTTGGCGACGCTCGTGCGCCTCCTCGGAGACTTCGACCTGGCCGAAGAGTCGATGCACGAGGCGTTCGCTGCTGCTCTCGAGTCCTGGACGCTCGCAGGTATTCCGGACAAGCCACGCCCCTGGCTCATTTCGACAGCACGCTTTAAGGCCATAGACGCTCTTCGCCGGCGCGCGCGCTTCGATGGCGTAGAGCGAGATCTTGTTGCTCACATGGAAGCGCGCGTCAACGATGCTATCAGCGGCGATCAGGAGGGAGACGAGGAGATTGAGGACGATCGCCTCCGTCTGATCTTCACCTGCTGCCATCCCGCTCTGCCTCCGGAGGCACAGGTCGCGCTCACTCTTCGCGAAATCTGCGGCCTCACGACGGAGGAAATTGCTCGGGCATTTCTGCTTACGCCGGCATCGCTCGCCCAACGCATCGTGCGCGCCAAGGCAAAAATTCGAGAGACACCGATTCCCTACGAGGTGCCGGCGCCGCAGGAGTTGACGGAGCGGATGGCCGCGGTGCTGCACGTCATCTATCTCGTCTTTAACGAAGGATACTCGGCTGCCGCGGGAGCGGAAGTCACCCGGGCCAAACTAACCTTCGAGGCGATTCGACTGGGCCGATTGCTCAGCGAGCTGCTGCCGGAGCCGGAAGTCATTGGGCTTCTTTCCCTGATGCTGCTACAGGAATCTCGCCGCGCCGCGAGAACCTCTCCCGCCGGAGAGCTCATTTTGCTCGAGCATCAGGACCGCGCGCTCTGGAACCAAGCACAGATCGCGGAGGGAGTGGCCTTGCTGGAGACGGCTCTGAAGTCCCGACGCTTCGGCTCCTACACCCTGCAGGCTGCGATTGCGGCCGTTCATGCGCAGGCAGAATCGGTCGCCGTGACCGACTGGCGGCAGATTGTTGCGCTTTACAACAAATTGGTTCGAATCCAGCCTTCGCCGGTTGTATATCTTAATCGTGCCGTGGCCATCGCCATGTGCGATGGTCCACAGGCCGGGCTGGCGCATATCGACGCGATCCTGGAACACGGCGAATTGGCAAACTACTACCTGGCGCACTCAGCCCGCGCCGATATGTATCGCAGGCTGGGCAGGACGGCTGAGGCTCGGTCCTCTTATGAGAAAGCTCTGGCCCTGACGCAGCAGGGACCGGAGCGGCAATTTTTACAAGAGCGCATTCGGCAGCTGAAATAAAAACCATTCTGGAAAAAGCGTTCGGATTCTGCATCATTCGCAAGCTCCTACTGCCTGCTAAGTGAGCTGATCGACTAAGCCCGCCGATAAACTCTTCGATCCCGCTCGGACAAGTGAAGAGAGGCTAGTCCTTCCCATGACGATGTCGATCGTTTCTGTGCAGCAATTCCGCTTTTTGTGCGCGCCACGCATACCCCGGCTCCTGGTACTCATCGGCATGCTGTTCGCTGCTACAACGCTTCTCGCTCAGTCCGCCCGCTATGAGGGAGCGCAAACGGTTCTGGGAAGTTCCGGGGTGGCTGCGTATGGCGTCGCGGTGGATAAGCAGGGCAACGTCTGGGTGGCCGACAATTACTTAGGCAGCGTTCAGGAAATTTCGCCCGCGGGCATCAACCTGCAAACCTTTTCGTTCCACGGCCCCTGGGGCATTGCCGTGGATGCGCAAGGCAACGTGTACGTTGCAGAATATGGCGGCAATGACGTTATCAAACAGACGCCAAGCAACACCCCCAACGGCACGGCCTATACGAGCAGCGTGTTACCCACCAACGGACTCGATTTCCCTACCGGCATAGCCGTCGATAACCACGGCAAAATCTACATCGGCGATACAGATAACTTCCGTGTGATCGTGCTTACGCCCTCAGGAAGCACTTACAGCCAAAGTACGCTGCCCACGAGCCCCGGGATCGAGCCGGTGAGTATTGCGGTCGACGCCGCCGGCAGCGTCTATATCGCAGACTCGGCAAACTACCGCGTGCTCAAGGAGACACCGTCGGGCACAGGTTACAGCGAGAGCATCGTGGCCGAACAATTGACGGAACAACCAGGGAGCGTAGCCGTGGACGGTCAAGGCAACGTCTATATCTCCGCCTACACGCCGGGTGCGTTTGGCACAGACTCCTTCCTGGTAAAAGAAATACCGGTTGCGGGCGGTTACAAACAAGTCCCCGCCGCGTTCGTGGAGTATACGCACGCCCTTGGCCTCGCCGTGGATGCCGCCGGCAATTTGTACACCGCTGGCGCCAAATTGGTGTTCGGTGCGGGCGTTTTCGCACCAACAAATACACGGGCCACGAACACCAGCGTGTCGCTGGTGTTCCTATTCGACAGCACGGTCACGCTGGGCAGCCCCGCGGTACTTACCCAAGGCATGCCCAGGCTCGACTTTCAGGATATGCGGCAGGGGCTATGCACCTACCAAAGCAACGGCCCGGAGTTTACCGCGGGCCAGGCGTGCAGCGTACACGTGGGCTTCACACCGCAATGGGCAGGCACTCGCTATGGTGCGGTCGTGTTGCAGGATAGCTCAGGCAATGCATTGGCTTCTGGTTATGTTTATGGAAACGGAGTGGGGCCGGAAATGACCTTCTCACCGGCAACGCCCTACCCGGTCAGCAGTGGACTCGCTGATCCTGGAGGTTTGGTGGTGGATGCCACGGGCAACATCTTCTTCGCCGAAAGCGGCCGTGGCCTGGTGTACAAAGGCGCCCGATCAGGGAACAGCTATGCGACTGACCGAGGTCGCTTCCGGATTGAACCATCCCACGGCGGTCGCCCTCGATGGCAACGGAAACTTATACGTTGCGGCAACCAATACTGTGTTCAAGGAAACACCGGTGGCCGGCGGTTGGGTGCAGAGCGCACCGGTCGCAGTAACAGGAGAGTTGACGGGCGTCGCGGTCGATGGCAGCGGCAACTTGTATGTAACCTCCTCTGTCAGCGGTGATGTTCACAAGGAGACGCTGCAAATCGACGGCAGCTATGTCGAATCTGGAATCGGCTATGGCATCTCTCATCCCGCGGGCCTGGCGGTCGATGGGCAAGGGAACGTGTATGTGGCCGATCCGCAACAGGGGCAAGTCTACCTGGAAACGCTCCTGACCAATGGCACCTATCGCCAGAGCCTACTCGCCGGTGGACTGGCCAGCCCGCAAGGCGTAGCGCTCGATGGAGGTGGCAGCGTTTACATCACTTCGTTGAGTAGCGGCAACATTTATAAGGAGGCGCAGCAGGCCGGGGGCGCCTGGCTGCGAACGACCGTGTACTCGGGCCTTGATGGTCCCAATGGAATCGCGTTGGATCAGCAGGGCAATCTGTACGTCTCACTCCAGCCGTCGAGACAGATCGAGATGATCGACGTTGCCGACCCGCCGGTGATCGACTTTGCCAAAACGTCCGTAGGCTCTACCAGCGCCGACAGCCCGGAAAACCTGACGGTTACGAATGGCGGCAACGCTGACCTTGATTTCCTGTCGTCGCTCTCCAGCGGCTTTACCTTCGCCTCTGCCACCACCTGCCCCACGGCTACCGGCAATTCCACCCCGTTGGCTGCCGGCGGTGCCTGCGACTACGCGATCGACTTTGTGCCCATTGTTTCCGGACCCACGAGGGGAAGGCTCGCACTGCAATACGAAAATTTCGCCCAGGTGTTCAACCCGTTGATCATCAGCAAAGATGTCGAGCTGCGCGAGGCAGGCATCACCTCTGACGCTACCCGGACCACGGTGCGGGTAGCGCCCAGCGGCGGCGTTAACCTGGGCCACACATTCCTGATTTCTGTCACCGTTACCGATCAGAGTCGCGCAAGCGTAGTACCCGAAGGGGGAGGGGTTCTTTTCAGCGACACCCTCCTGGGAAAAGTTACCGCATTAAACGGAGGCGCCGCGGTTCCGCTGATCAACGGTAAAGCAACCCTACGGGTGACACCTGCAGTCGCCGGCGAACACACCCTAAGCGCACACTACAACGGTGTGGACGCGATCTACGCAGGAAGCACCGGGGAGGCTGCGCTGAGTGTTTTCAAGTAGGATCAGCGGCTAATTGCTAAGTCCTCAGTAAATCGGCGAATCGCCGAAAGCCCAATATTCACCACTGAACCAGGTCCTGCCCAGGAGCGGTGTAAGGTTGAGACCAGAGTGCGATTTGCAATTGCATGGACTTACACCATGCGCGGTGCATCTTCTCAACATCTTCGACGGGTTGACCTTTCGCGGCTAGATAGATTTTGACGGTTTCATTCATCACCGCAATGAACGCGATGATATCGCGTAGCGGAACAAATGGCGTCGAACGCACGCCGTCTACCTTGTTCTTCTTCGCGGTCATGTGGCGAAGAGCGATTTCATTTTGATAGTTGAGCCAGTCCTGGTCATACGACCGAAAGCAGGTGTCCAGGATCCATTGCTGGAAACGCAGTCCGCTCCTGGCCAGGTAGTCCGGAATGGCTTCGCCCTCAGGTGTGCGAGAATGCCGGGCAAGATTGGGAATGCCAGCGATGATGCCATTGCGCCAATGGTCCACGATGGCCTTTGTCTGATGCTGCAGAACTTCTCCTGCCAGGCGGAGGTAGCGTTGATCTTCGTCCGTCCACCCTACGGTCGTTTTGAGGTTTTCCAGGTCATGCATAGACACTGGAGACATCGCTACATCGGCGTTGCCGTAGTTGTATCCGTGGATTTGTTCCGAGACTTTTTGCATGCGGCAAACCTCTCAAGCATTGATTGGATGCCCCACGCGCTCGACGGGTTCAGCGCTCCGTGAAACTGCAGATTCCTTCGCTGCGCGGTGTTCGGCCCGGGTTTAGGGTTTCGTTCTTTGGCTTTGCTGCAAACGAGAGAAAACATCGGAACGGGCTTCGCCCATCTGTTCAACCCATGTAGTGCCCCGGCTACGCCGGTACAAACATGGGGCACCCGTCCAGGGGGAAAAATGCGCTGAATCCTCGGCTTGGTGCTCGGGAAAGCACCCTTGTTGTGGAGTGATGATGAGAGCGCGCTGCTATGGTTGTCGCCAACCAATTACTATGAATCTGGGAGAGACGAATGAAACATTTAGGAATCGCTGGGCTCTTCTTGGTTCTCGCCGCGGCCCAGGCAGGTGCGCAGATCAATGCAGGCGACAAGAAGCCCGAGCCCAGCCTGCCTTTCAACATGGTCCAGGTAGCGACCTTCGATCTTCCCTGGCGGATTGCCTTCCTGCCCGACGGTCGCATGCTCATCACCGAAAAGGTGGGGGGCATGCAGTTGGTCACGCAGCAGGGCGACAAAACACCGGTCGCGAATGTGCCGCCGGTTCTTCACAAGGGACAAGGCGGCCAGCTAGGCGTCTTTCTCTCGCCGCACTACGCCAAGGATCACAGCGTCTACTTAACCTATTCGGAACCCGGCGAGGGCGGTTCGAGCCTGGCTCTTGCCAAAGCCCGGCTGGCGCTCGGCCAGAATTCGGCGAGCCTCGAGGGGCTCAAGGTGATTTGGCGCGACGGCGAGAGGGGCAATGGCGGACAGTTCGGCGCACAGATCGCCTTTTCCCCGGATGGCCGTTATCTCTTCCTAACCGTTGGCGACCGGCAGCGGATGACGCCTGCTCAGGATCCCAATCAGCCGCTCGGCAAGATCCTGCGCCTGACCCTGGACGGCAAGCCCGCTAAAGGCAATCCGATGGCCGGCAAGAAAGGCGCGCCCAGTGTGCCGGTAATTGATCCGCCGAAGGATACCGAAGCTGCGAAAACTGCTCCCGTTTTGAGAACGTATACCTTTCCCGGTGCTAACCTGACCCCAGCGGAGACCTGGAGCAGCGGACACCGGACGCCCTATGGTCTGGCCTTCGCGCCTGACGGCCGGCTCTGGGAGATTGAGCATGGGCCAAAAGGCGGCGATGAGCTGAACCTGATCGAGCCCGGAAAGAACTATGGCTGGCCGCTGGTCTCTTACGCGACCAACTATAACGGAGTGCCGATCCCCAGTCCGGATACGCGGCCGGACTTGACCAAGCCCGTCATCTACTGGACCCCGGTCATCGCTCCCGGCAACCTTATCTTTTACAACGGAGCCATGTTCCCGCAGTGGAAGGGCTCCGCCCTGGTAAGCGGCATGGGCAGCAAGACGCTCAACCGCATCACGTTTGACGAACACGGCTGCGCCCAGCCCGCCGAACGTTGGGACGTCGGTCACCGCATTCGCGATGTCGAAGTCGGTCCCGATGGCGCCCTGTGGATGATCGAAGACTCCACGTCCGGGGGACTTTTTCGGGTGACTCCAAAGAGCTAAGCCAGGTCCAGAAACCAGGGCTCACGGTGCCATACCCGGCGTGAGCCTCGTCGCAGGCCGTTTTCAGCCGTCCCCGCGGGACTCGGCGCACTGATGCGTGGCGGATACATTCTCGGAGTTAAACCCGCATGTCCTCATGTGAGCATGATCGGGAAAATGTGGGTGGCTTAGGTGTATTGTCACGTTTCCAGTTGTGGTCTGGTGAACCGCAGGTCCCTCCGCTCCGGTCGGGATGACAAGGGGGATATGGTTTTTTTTGTGTGAGGTTGATCGCTCGTGGAGTGAAATGCAGATTCCTCGGCTTCGCTTCGGCCGGGATGACAAGGGAAAGGGCAATGGTTGATAAGAAGCGGTTGCCGAACGGAGGCCTCTCGAGGCTCATTTAGACGAGGGTACAACATGCAAAGTGATTCAAGCCCCGCAGGGACGACTGAAGGAGGCATTTGTTGCAGCCCGTTCCGTCGCGTCTGCGGGACCGGTTTTTTTTCAAGGTCCAACTCGGGAGTAACCCGCGATCCTCTTCTTATTTCGGCATCGGAATCGACACCGCCTTGCCGGCGCCGCGCTCTGCGACCCAGATCGTGTCGCCCGCGGGCTCAACTGCGGTCGGTGTCTTGAGGCCTTCCTTGATCACCGTCACGCTGGCCTTGTCGCCATTGACGGTAATCACAGAAATCTTGCCGCTGCCGTTTTCCGCTACCAGCAGCTTGCCATTGGCGGCGCGCATGCCGTCCGGCCCTTTGACCGGCTGATCCATCCAGATATCGACGGGGTGTCCGGCCTTGCCGGCAGCGTCCACCGGAATCCGATAGAGATTGTTCGAGAACACATTGTTCACATACAGCGTGCCATCCAAAAAGGTGATGCCGTCAATGCCATACAGTGCGTGGTCTTCCAGGAAGAGTTCGGCGGTCTTCGCGCCGGCCGGCAGCCGGTAGATTTTGCTGTTAATGGTGTCGCTGATGTAGAGCGCCTTGTCCGGTCCAATCGAGAAATCGTTGCACACACTGTTGTCGCCGGGCAGGTTCCAGCGAAGCTTTTCGGTACCGGTGGAGAGATCAAAACCCCTCAAGGCAGTATGACGATTGGCCGGCGTTGTGCCCGGCACCGGCGTTAGCTGGCACGCCCACAGCGTGTTGGTAGCCGCATCGGCGAGCATCCCGAAGAAAAAGGTTCCGGGGCCCTCGGCGCTGGCATCCACGAATTTCTCCGGGGTGGTCGAGCCGGGCCGCACCTTATAGATGAATGGGGTGCTCGCGCTACCAACGATCAATGTCCCACCGGGTGCGACGGTTAAACTTTCCGGCTGGGACTTGTCATTAACAATAAGAATTTCAGCGGCAGACGCAGCCTGTGCAAGGCCGGTCAACAATGCGACGCAGGCGGCAAGCCGTAGCGCGCTCAACTTGGGCATAGTCAAATCTCCTCACGTTTCGGCCTTCCCTGCCGAGGCAATTACGAATCGATACATTCTTGCATAACTAGTGGTCCTGGATGATGACGAGGCATTTCGCGGCCGGGCGCAGTAAATTTGGTTTTGGACAATATGACAATATAATCCCGTCATGCCAGGCGCACCGGAGCCACTTCTCTATGCACGGGTTGAAGCCGTCATTGCCGGAGAGATCGCGGATGGCGATCTGAAGGCCGGTGACCAACTGGCGACCGAAGACGACCTTATCGCGCGATTCGAGGTCAGTCGCATTACCGTTCGCAGGGCTATCCAAAATCTTGTGAATCGGGGTCTGGTCGAGGTTCGCCGCGGCAAGGGGACCTTCGTCGCGGCGCCCAAGATCACCCAGGAGCTTACCGAACTGAGCGGTTTTGTGGAAGATATGCACGCACTTGGCCGCAAGCCGACCGCCCGCGTCATCAGCAAAGAGGTCGTGACGGCCGATGCCAATGTGGCGGGTCACCTTGCTCTGACCAGGGGAGAACGCGTCGTCAGGATTCGCCGAGTGCGTCTGGCGGATGGCGTGCCTATGTCCTTCGATGAGACTTATCTTCCCTTGAGACTCGGAAAAAAGATCATCACCAACAATTTAAAGATCGAGCCAATCTTTTCGCTTTTGGAGCGCAAGTATGGTGTTCCTTTGATCGAGGCCGAGTACAAGCTGGAGGCGGTAGCGGCCGAGGCTGAAGTCGCCACGGCGCTGCGCGTGAAGCAGGGCAGCCCAATCTTCCGCATTGAACGAACCTCGTACTCAACGGGGAATCTGCCTGTCGACTACGAGAAGCTTTACTACCGGGGTGACCTCGTCCGTTTCGCAACCCGCCTTACACGAAAGCTAACGCGCTGAGCGAGTTCGCTGTCTACCTCTCCCTTTGAGGAGCCCATCGAGCGCCCATGGCCCCGATCCACCGATAGCGAGCGCGGCGAGCGAAACAAGATACAACAGGCTGCACTCGTAGCCCGGCTGCCCGAATTGTGCGCGGCCGGCGGTCACGCTGATCAGCTTGATCGAGCTGAAGCCATACGGCAGATGAACGGAAAAAATTGCGACCAGGAGAACCGCCGCCATAGGCAGGCTGACAAGCGGGATACAAGCTCCCAGAAACACGGCGAGCCCACCAAAAATTTCGACCACGATCGTTAGCCACGCCATGAGATGAGGCATAGGTACGCCGATGGCATGCAGGATGACGGCAAAGGTTGCAGGGCCTTTGGCAAACTTTGCGAAGCCGTGCTGCATGAAGCCATACCCAACCATCAGCCGAAGCGGAAGCGGAGCCCAACGAGCTACCGACGCTCGGTTCAGGAACCCAAAGCTCTCATTCATCTTCGATACTCCTCTGACCTAACGTATGGTGGACCTGCACAACAATCCAACATTATTATGATGTTATAATGTCTAAAAGGTTACGACTGAGTGGCGAATTCTTGTGTCGATGGAACCACCCGGCTCGCCGAACCCGGAGAGCCGCAGGACCAGCTTTCCTCTGCGCTGCAGGCTCCATCGTTCCGCGAAGCACTGCGCTTCTGGCTCAAGTTGGGTTGGATCACCTTCGGTGGCACGGCGGCTCATATCGCCATCATGCAGGACGAACTTGTCTACAGGAAGCGATGGATCAGTGATAAGAGGTTCCTTCATGCGCTGAGCCACTGCATGGTGTTGCCCGGACCCGAGGCACAACAGCTCGCGATCTATGTGGGCTGGAAACTTCATGGCAAACGAGGCGGAGTCGCCGCCGGCACGCTCTTTGTGCTGCCTTCCATGTTTGTGTTGTTGGCGCTCAGCCTCATATACGCCAAATTCGGCAACCTGCAATGGGTCGCAGCCATGTTCAACGGGCTGAAGCCCGCCGTCATCGCCCTGGTGATCATCGCCCTCCACAGAGTGGCCAGAAGCGCTCTCCGCTCTCCGCTCCAGGGTGGTGTCGCGGCAGCCGCTTTTGCCGCCATGTTCTTATTCAACGTTTCGCTGCTACTGGTCATGCTCGGCTCCGTTCTTTTTGCGATCGTCCTCGGGAGGCGATGGCCCCGTCTCCTGCACCGGTCAAGTGCGGCACTCGCTGGTGAGGACGACGGAGACGATTACATTGGCTTGCATTCGGTAGCACCCGAGCCCGCGCCTTTCCTGAAGCCGGCCGTGAGGCTTACTTCCATATTTTTTCTGCTTTGGCTTCTACCTCTTCCGCTCTTCTACTTCTTCGTTGGAGACTTCCATTTCTGGAAGACCCTGGCGCTCTTCTTTACCAAAACGGCATTCGTAACCGTTGGAGGCTCCTACACAGTCATTCCCTACGTGGCGCAGGTTACGGTATCGAAGCTGCACTGGTTGAGCAGTTCTCAAATGACGGACGGCTTCGCGTTGGCGGAAACGACGCCCGGACCTTTGATCATTGTGGTGGCTTTTGTTGGATTTATGGCCGCGTATAACCACTTTCACGGCTCGCTATGGATGGGTACCCTGGCCCTGCTGGCCACAACCTTTTACACATTTCTACCGTGCTTTCTCTTCGTGTTTGCCGGTGCCCCGATCGTGGAACGTACACAAAGTAAGCCGGCCATTCAGGGAGTTCTGGGAATCATCACTGCTGTCGTAGTTAGCGCGATCCTCAACCTGACGCTCTTCCTGGGAAAGTCTGTGATCTTCCCCTCAGGAATTGTGACGATGAGACGGGTCGATGCGATCTCCCTGGGGTGGGTGATTCTGTCTCTTCTGCTGCTGCATAAGTTCAAATTCAATTTGATTTATCTGCTGTTGCTGAGCGTTGGTTTTGGCTTGATCCGCGGTTTGCCTGGTTTATAACTGACAGAGCGCTCAAAGGAGATCTACCCTGTTCACCGTCGCCGGCATTCGCAAATTCCACGACTGGACCCACGCGAGCCTTACTCTCGTGCTCGACCACCTCTCCACCATCCCCGCCGGCGATTATTCGAAAGAAGTTCCCGGCTTCGGAACACCTGCGCTCGTTCTCCATCACGTGCTAACCCATGCCTTCCATCACAAAGGCCAGATCGTTGCCATGTGCCGAATTCTGGGATATCCGGCCCCGGACACTGATCTCAACCAATTTGAATAGAAGCAGTGTTACTCGTTCCGGAGCGCCACCATCGGCTGCACGCCCGCCGCGCGCCGCGCCGGAATCAACGATGCCAGCAGCGCTGCCAGGGCCAACAGCACCGTGGCTACGGTCAGCATCACGGGATCCCAAGGCTTAACCGCGAACAACTGGCCGGTCATTAGCTTGCCCGCCCCAATCGCTGCGGGAATGCCGAGCATGAGGCCGATCCCGACCTGTGAGAAAGCCCCTTGCAACACCATCTTGACTACACTGCCGCGATCTGCCCCCAGCGCCATGCGCACGCCGATTTCATTCGTCCGCTGTTCCACCATGTAGGCCATCACGCCATACAATCCAATCGCCGCCAGTATCAGACCAAGAACACCGAACATCGTCGTCAGTGTCGCAATCATGTTTTCCTGTTGGAAATCCGCGCTCACCACCTTGATGTACGGGTCTACGCCATAGAGGACAAGGTTCGGATCAACACTCGCCAGCGCCTTCCGCACTCGCTCTTCCATACCCGGCGGACTGCCCGGCGCCCAGATCACGATGTTGTAGAGATAGTGCGACCAGATCTCGCCGCTTTTAGAAGCGGGGTCGTCCCACTGCACGGTCTGCGCCTCGGGTAACCAATACATTGGTTTGACGGGATCCTTGTAGTCATAGGTCATGTACCGCATGTCGTTCACCACGCCTACAACTTCAAAGGTTGCGGAGTACTTGAGCTTATTGGGACCAAAATGCTGCCCTACGGGGTTCTGGTTCTTAAAGAACCGCCGGGCAAAGGCCTCGTTGATGATCGCTACCTTACGCGTGGCCTCGGTGTCGTCCTGTGTGATCGGCCGGCCTAAAACGACCTTCGCGCCGATGGTTTCAAAGAACCCCGGCATCACCCGCGCGAACGATGCGCTGGTGTCTTCCTTGGCCCCGGGCTCGGGCCGGCCCTGGACCCGAATCCCGTTGTTCCAGCTATCGCCCGTCATGGGCGCATAGAGCGCTGGAGCCACCATCCGCACGCCGGGAATCTGCATCAGGCGGTCGTCAATTTGCCGGAACAGCGGCTCCAGTTGCTCCGGCTTATAGTTGCTCAGCATGGGGTTGATCCACGCGATGTAACGGCCCTCGGTCTCGAATCCGAAATTCTGGTGTTCCAGGTTACGCAGGCTGCGGCCGAGCAGAGCTGCTGCTGACAACAGCACCAGGGACATCGCTGCCTGCCCGATCACCAGGGACTTCTGCGCCCAGGAGCGCCGTCCGCCTACGGAACGATTCGCCCCTCGCAATGCCTCCACCGGATCGGCATGCGAGGTAATCCACGCTGGTGCGATACCAAAAATAATGCCCGTCAGCGCCGATATCCCCAGAGTAAAGAGCAGCACCGTCCACGATGGCGTCGCGTCGATAGGGACGTAGTTGTTCGGGCCGCCGTTATAAAAAGCCAGGTACAGAATCAACCTGGTTCCACCGTACGCCACGGCGATACCGAGGGTGCCTCCGATCACCGCCATGAGCACAGACTCAACCAGGGCCTTGCGTACCAGCCGCCGGCGCGAAGCTCCGAGCGCCATGCGGACCGACGTCTGGGCGCGATCCTTCAGCCCGCGTGCCAGCATCAGGTTGGCCAGATTCCCGCAGGCCACCAGCAGGACACACCCGGCTGCCACCAACAACAGCTTCAACCCATCCTGATATTGGTCCCGCATGGCGGCGACTCCGGCGCCTCCGGGAATCAGGTGCAGTGTCTGCTGCTGCCACAGTTGCTTTTCGCCGGGCTCCATATCCGGCACGTGGCTGGCCAGCCAGTCGTGCAGTTCGACTCTTAGCTTGGCTTCGAGCGTCTTTGGATTCACTCCCGGACGCACTCGTCCGATCAGATCGAGGAAGTTGGTATTCGGCCTTTTCAGCCGCGAGGTTTCTCCATCGATGATGAGCTCCGTGGTCAGGGGAAGCCAGAAATCCGGCATTCCTCCGCCGGCCAGCTTCGCCCCGTAGAATCCCGGCGGGGCTACGCCGATCACAGTAAACGGATGCCCATTGATCTGATACCCGGCGCCGACAACCGAGGGGTCGGAGCTGTACTTCTCTTTCCAGATGCGATAGCTCATCACCGCCACCGAAGGCGCGCCTTCCTGATCGTCCGCGTCGGTCATCAGCCGGCCGATCCACGGCTGGACTCCCAGCGTCCGGAAGAAATTCCCCGAGACCCACTCCCCATTGCGGGTATCCGCTGCGGCTTGCGACCCGGCTCTGCGGACGCCGAGCGGAGCATTGCCCGCTTGCAGCGCTGCCAGGTCAGTGAACTCCGGCGTGTGCGCGCGAAAGTGCTTATATATCTCCCACGAGAACAGAGAGAAATTCCCATCTTCTCCCTGGGTATATCCACCCCAATTGCAGCAGCGGATCTTATCGCCGATGCGCCAAAGCTCCTCCGGCTTGGTCACCGGCAGAGACTTCAGCATGACCTGATGAATGAGGGTGAAGATCGCGGTGGTTGCTCCGATCCCCAACGCCAGCGTGATGACGGCCGTGGTAGTAAACCCCGGCGCCTTCCGCAGTTGTCGCACCGCGTCGCGCAAATCTGCCAGCATGCGTGCCTCCAGATTGCAGTACGCAAAGATCGGGCCCATGGTTCCCAACGCATTCCAGTTGTGGCCTGTTGAACCGCAGGTCCCTCGGCTTCCCCAGATTTCCTGTTGAGAGATGCGGCTTCGAGTCAACAGCATGTGGTTCTCTTTAAGGAAAACCACATAAGTGGCCGCGTTGAAAGCGGCGAGGTAGGAAATCCGGGTACGCTGGGGACGACAAAAAGGAGAGGGTCGTTGCGAAGAAAGGGCGATTACTGAACCTAGCCATTTTTGAGTCTAATTCGGAGAGGTCTGAAGTATAGCCTGCCCGTTCGGCAAGCTCAGGGCAGGCTCTGCGGGACTTACGCTTCCCATTCCGCCTTCCAAACGCTCTTCACGCCATGAGGTTGTCAGGCGGGAAACTAGAGCGGCCCTTCATTCGGGCGAGTCCAGCCCTGGCGGTATCCGAGCGAATAGCTGCGGGAATATCCATCGTTCAGCAGAACGACCCAGGCCTGTTCATTCCTGGTACCACGAAACCTGTCACCACGTCCGTTCCTTTGACCATCCAACCATGCCTGATTCATCTTCGTACCCCCCGCTTAGGTCTCTAACGGTCATATTCCGCCATGGTTACAGCAATCACAATCACCACTAGGGTTAAGCGTCGCTGCTTTTCGGTGATTTGTTTACCGGCTATGTGTATACGACTGCTACTTCCTCGCCAGTGTCGCCGGAAGGACGGCAAGAGGACAACGGCAGCCCTGGCTAGGCATGGCCGCCGGTCTGAACGACTACGGGTGGTTGCAGGAGCTTCGACGCCGCCAGCGACGCAAATTTCAGGGCTTTCTTTGTCACGACCAACAACTAAGGCCAGCCCGCCGGGCTGGCCTTGGTTTACTTTTGCAACTCGAGAGGCTTGACTAGGCTGAGGCTGCGGGAGCGAAGCCGTCACAACCGCTGATCGGCGTCACTTTCAAATGCAGGCTTGTGTGCCGCGGATGCCCGCACTCATCCACCAGGCCTTCATCCGCTTTCTTACTGGTGAGGATGCTCACAATAACGTCGGTTTTATGGTGTTCTCCAAAATGGGTGCACACACCGCACTGTCCTGCATGAATTGACTGCATCATTCACCTCCTGATACCAGTAGACTACGTCCACCGGGTTCTGGTTGCCTCTGGGAGCGCGATGACTTCACCATTTACCTACCACTAAGGTGGTACCGCCCGTGGTCTGCATCTGATCAACGATGCACCTCGTTTCTCTCGGTCGCCTTGAACACATCTTCATTCACTATGGCTACCTGGCGGTATTTGTGGGTCTGCTGGCGGAGGGCGCCGGCATCCCCTTGCCTGGGGAAACGGTACTTCTCATTGCAAGTGCGCTTGCGGCGCGTCCGACCGGGCTGCACATCGGGTGGATTGTGCTGGTCGCGTTCTGTACGACCTCGGCCGGCGACAACATCGGTTTTTATCTAGGACGATCAGGTGGAAGGTCTCTGCTCGATCGCTACGCTGGAAGATTTCACATTCGTCCGCGAAACATTCAACGAGGTCGAGACTTCATCGACAAGCACGGCGCGCTGGGAGTGTTCTGCGCACGCTTCATCGCGGGTCTTCGGGTGCTCAATGGTGTGGTTGCAGGTTCACTGCTCATGAAATGGCGGCGCTTCTTCTTTTTCGACTTACTGGGAGCAGCCTGTTGGGTCGGCCTGATCTGCTCAATCGGCTACTTTTTGGGAGACCGGCTGTCCTGGCTGATTCACCTCCTGAGCCGCACCGGCCTGATATTACTCGCCGCAGCGGTCGCCGTGATCGTGCTCTGGGTTCTGGTCCACAGACACGAAGGCCGAAAAGTTATAGCCTGATTGCAGGCGCGCGACGATGTTGCGAACCGCAGCCGCAAGGGATCGTTATGGGTCCCGCGCTCAACGGAGGAGTCACCATTGTCCGAACTACCAGCTGTACCGCTCACGCTCGAGGGTTCGTGTGTTCTGCACCAGATGTTTCACTTCGATTGGAACGCGTGGAAGGAACTCAGTTCCGAGCAGCGCCAACGCATCGCGACCGAGGCGGTCGAACTCTTTGGGAGATGGGAGGAGGGCACAAGACAGGAGCATCCGAACCAGTCTGCTGTCTTCTCTCACCTGGGACACAAAGGCGATCTCATGCTGGTTCATTTTCGCGATTCGGTGGCAGATCTGAACCGTGTCGAATTGGAACTGGCACAGACCGGATTGCACGCTTATCTGCGCCCGGCACACTCCTACCTTTCGATCGTGGAGCTTGGCTTGTACGAATCTTCGGCCAAGACGTATAGCGCGCTTGCGGAAAAGGGCCTGCAGCCGGGTACGCCTGAGTGGGATGCAGGCATCCGGGAGGTCGTGGAGCGGCAGTCGAAGGCGATGGCGCAGCGCCTGTATCCTGCGATTCCGGGCGCGAAGTATATCTGTTTCTATCCCATGGATCGCAAGCGCGGAGAGCACGTGAACTGGTACACCGAGCCCATGGCCGATCGCCAGAGCATGATGCACGAACATGGGCTTATCGGCCGGCGCTATGCCGATTCTGTGCGCCAGATCATCACCGGGTCCATTGGCTTCGACGATTGGGAATGGGGTGTCGATCTTTTTGCGGAGGATCCCCTGGTCTTTAAGAAGCTCATTTACGAGATGCGCTTCGACAGAGTCAGTGCCCTCTACGCCTTGTTTGGGCAATTCTTTGTCGGAGTACGCGTGTCCGCGGCAAACGTGAGCGACTGGCTTGCCGGCCGTCTAGTTTAGAAAGACTGCAACGTCCGCGGCAGGCAGGTGTGATTGTCACGATAGGGTGCCCTGGGTTAAGTTACGGCGATCTGTGGAAGCTCACGTAAGAGTGCGCCCTCATAAGTCTCGAAAAGGCGTACCTCAGCGGCTAAAGCCGTCAGGGGCCTATTGGTTATGGCACGGCTGAAGCCGTGCCCCTTCGTTCGTTGCAGGCCCCATTGGCCTATTGAGAAGATCGCTGCATTTCCATAAGCCTCGGAGGTTCACGAGTGCCGGGCCATCGCAAGGTCTAAAGCCGTCAGGGGCCGTTGGTTATGGCACGGCTGAAGCCGTGCCCCTTCGTTCGTTGCACGTCCCATTGGCCTATTGAGAGATCGCTGCCTTTCCATAAGACTCGGAGGTTCACGAGTGCCGGGCCATGGCCAGGTCCACGATTTCCCCGATCATTTGGGTATAGGAGAGGCCGGATTTCTTCGCCGCCATGAAGAACTCCTGCCCGCTGGAGAGCCATGGGTTGGGATTTGCTTCGATGACATAAACTTCGCCCTTACTGGAAATCCGCATGTCGATGCGCCCATAGTCGCGAAGCCTCACGGCGCGATAGGCCTTGACTGCGATATCGGTGAGCTTGGTTACGGTTTCTTCATCGAGGTCTTCGGCGATCGCTGATTTGGTCAGCTTATAGGCTTCCGATTCTTTCTCGAATTTCACATCCGAGCTGGCGATCTTGGGCATCCCCTTGGGAAGTTTCGAGAGATCAAGTTCCACCAGTGGAAGTGGATAGGGGTTCTCGTAGTTGCCGAGAATGGCAGCATAGATCTCGCGTCCTTCGATGTACTCCTCGACCAAGGCTGGCGAGTCGAATTCCGTCTGAATATAGGAGAGACGCTCCATCAATTCCTTCACGCTGTTTACTACGGCCGCGGCATCGATGCCGATGGATCCATCTTCGGACGTGGGCTTTACGATGAGGGGAAACGCGATGTCATGCGCGTGGTCAATGGTGCCGCGATAGGCTGTCGCAAAGAAGGGCGACTGGATGCCGTGAAACGCAAACATCTTCTTGGCGATTGATTTATCCTGCGCCAGAACGTTTGCGTGCGGCCCCGCGCCGGTGTAAGGAATGTCGAGCATATCCAGGAACGCCGTGACCTGCATCTCCTTGGTGTTATCGCCCGCATACGATTCCGTAAGGTTGAAAATAAGATCGGCGCCGCATTTGGCGAGTCCAACGAGTGATTGCGAGCGGCCGTTGAGAACATAGTAGGAAGGCTCATGGCCGAGTTTTTCCAGCGCGGCGAAGATCTCTTCGCGATCGTGCTTTACCGGCTTCTTTTTGCGCGCCTGCTGGCCCTTGCGCTTGCGCGGTGGAGGAACTTCTTCCTCTACCGGAACGGGTTCTTCTTCCCACAAGTCGTACAGCACGGTGACCTTTAGCTTCGTTCCACTCATGTGGCCTCCAATGGGAGTGATGGCGTTTGGCGTCGCGCCTCAGGGATGAACAAACTTCCCGCGAATCAGGTAATTCATGGAAAGTGCGGTGGTATATACGATGAACTCCGTGAGGTGTTCCGATTCGCGCCGAACGTCGACCCGCAGACCGAGTTCCTCAACTCGCTTGCAGATGGCTTCGACGAGCCGCTTGACGATCGGACGCTGCACGCCGCTCCAATACGCGACCTTGTCGACGATGGGCTTGCGGTGCTGGTGCAACATTTCCTCGGCTGGGCGCACGCCGCTCCGTCGCTTAGGAGAAACGTTGAAGATGTCGGCCAGGTCGGCATCCAGCGCCAGATCCTGCACGGGAACTTCCTCGGGCAGGCTCAGTCGATAGAACTCGCCGACCGTTGCATCCATCTCCTCGACAGTGATGTCGGTGCGGCCGCGGCGCCGGGTGGGTTCGACATCTCCGACTCTTTGCGCCATGCGATCGACGTATTCGAGTTTCGCCAGCGCGCCCCAACCTTCGTAGCGCTTTTGCCATTGCGACCGAGGCGTGAGCCAGACCGCAAACGTTTCTGCGAAATCTTCATCCGGATGCTTTTGTGCGTACCATCCGGCCATGTGGCGGACGAACTTCCGCGAGAACGGGATAGGACGATAGTTGTCGCGATACGCGCGACGAAACGGACCGAAAAGATCGCGCCACTCAGCGGACTTGTATAGCTGGTAGGCGTAATTGAATGCGTGCCCAGCCTCGTGACGCATGTACATCATGACCTCGCGAGCGTCTTCCAGGTCGTTCATCTCGCGCTCCAGCTGTGCCAGGTCGGGGTTGGCCAGGTAGAACGGGATGCCGATGACGGGCTCACCGGACGGGCATCCCCATTCATCGGTCAGATAACAAGCCGGACGAAATTTGTGGATTCCCTTGGCCTCCAGCTCACGGTAGAGCTGTTGCACGAATCGTTCCAGCGGAGAACCCTCGAGTTTGAGGCCCAGTTCGCGAATGGGCTTGGCAAGGATTTCCTGGAATTCCGTCCGGGTTTTCTCAAAATTGCGCACTGGGCTATTCAGATTTCTACACCACGGCACCAGGTTTGGCACGGCAAGGCGTATCGCATATGCACATAGTGTTGTCGGCACACATGCCTGGGCCGCACGAGGTGCATCGCGGAGAGGGCGCCCTTAACGCTTCGCCTTTCGGGTTCGGTAAAGGATCGAGGGGATTGCAAGAAAAGCGGCGGGGGCACGGCGACTTCAGTACTCAGGCGGTGGGTTACGCGCAGTAACTTTTCTAGAAAATGATGTGGCGTTGGATGCCCTGCTCAGCTAAATTCTGTATAGCGAACTTGAGAGCCCAACCACACGGTGGGCAGCTCGGTTCACTGTAGAGGGCGCGGAACCCAAAAAGAAAAGGGAAGGGTCTGCAAAGCCTTATTTGGTGGTTCAATTCCATCCCGCGCCTCCATTTCCCTTGGCTCATCCCGCAACATTTTTGCGCATGAAGACGGTAGCCTGCGGGTTCTCGTTATATCGCTCGCACCGCGTATAACCCCGCTTTTCATAGACTGCGATCGCTGCTTTCAAATCGTCATAGCTATCCAGGTAGACCCATTCCAGGCCTTCGTTTCGGGCGTGCATTTCCAGCGCGTCCAAAAGTTTGTTCGCAATGCCGCGTCCACGCGCCGAGGGTTTCACGTAGAGGCGCTTGCATTCGCCACTTTTCTCCAGGACTTCCAAACGGCGCAAGACGACGCAACCTACGACCTCTTGCCCGAGGCGAGCTAGCCACACGCCCGATGCTGGGGCGTCTATGATCGCCTGAATGGCTCCCGGCTTGTCGCGGAGCAAGACGTTGACGCTCTCGTAATACTCCTGCAGCATGGTCTGCGCATCCTGAGTTTCCTTCGACAACCGGACAATGTGGGTCGGCATTGGCTGCGCAGGGCTCAGAACAGTTCACCCCCGTCCAGGGCAGAGATTTGGCCGGGGCGGCTTCTGGGCATCATGTCTAACAAGCTATAAGGAGAAAGTCGCCAAAGGCAACGTTTGCCCCACATGCAGTGTTTATGGACCCTTGAGAACTGAGGAAGAGACGGTCGCCACGAAGTCCTGAATAATCTTCAGCCGTCCCTACGGGACTGAATCAGTTTTCATGTCGTACCCAGGACTGCGTCCTGGGCTAAGGTCAACCAGAGAGTGTGTCGGAGAGAAGTCATGCGAATCGGGCTGGAGTCGGCAGATGTAGGGAGATCCAGGCTCGCGGTGCCGACCTTTGGCTCGGAGTTACAGACATTGGATTTGCGTTCTGCCGTGGAGAGTAGTCAGGGGGATGTAAAGGGCGTATGAGTCTTACGGCAGAATCCCTTAAGCGGCGGCAGCGATAGCAGCAGCACGGAAGCGGAACAGCTTCAAAAGATTGTGCGTGGCGCAGATGAGTTTCCATTCCGAGCTCACCTTGGGTAGGCTTCGTAAACCGAATCTACGGATGCCACGAGCTTCTTTGATTTGTCCAAAGACTGGTTCGACAGTGGATTTTCGAAGAGCGTAGCGAGCTTTTCCCTCCTGGCTGGTCAGGGCCTCTCTCATGCGGGTGGCTTGTTCGTTGCGAGGTGCAGTGGGAGGCAGAGGCGCTCCAGGTGGTTGTGGATTGGAGTCAGGTGTGACCAGGACTTGGATCCCCTGCAACGACGGATCGAGTAGGCTGGTCGTGTCCCAATAGCCCGCATCTGCGGTGATGGTCTCTGGGGTAGCCTGGGCAGTGCTGCGTACGCTTTTTACAAGGGGCACCAACTGCTGCCGATCCGTAGTTTGTTGGGTTATCTCGGCGGCCACTATGATTTGAGCGTGTGCGTCCACTGCGACTTGCACGTTGTAGCCCTGTACAAAGGCTTTCTGTCCATTGTCTTTCATCACCCGCGAGTCAGAATCGACGAAATTATATTGACGACTCGGCGCAGCGACATTGTTTGCGGCTCGAATGCGCCGCTTGGTCTCCTTATCGCGCTGCTGCCGACTCTTCCTCGTCTGGCTAGCTTGTTCCGATTTGCTGGGACGACCGGCTTTGCGAAGCGGAAGATCGTTTATGGCGGCTTGCAACTGCTCTTTTGCCTCCTGCTCCAGTTCCGTCCTGGCCTGTTGGAGGCGCTGCAAACGCTTTTGTGCACTCGCTAAGTCGTCGGGCAACGGATCGGATGGTTGGCCGGCGCCAAACCGTTGGTCTTCCTCTTGATCTGTTTGCTGCGCTTGGTTCAGTAATCGCTCCACTTCGGATCGCCAATGTTGCTCCCGTTCGCTGATCCTCTCGTAACCTACCGAGCGTCGCGTGCTGGCGTTGGCCTTTATCTTGGTGCCATCGATGGCCACATTACCCAACTTCACCAAACCGGCTTTCTGACATAATCGCAACGCTTGTACGAACAAACCGCCCAGTGCCTCCAGATGCTGCTGACGAAAAGCAGCCAGGGTATCGTGGTCGGGGTGCTGGTCGGCAGACAGATAGCGAAATGCTACGTTATCGTGGGTCGCCTGCTCGATCTTCCGGGAACTCGTTGTTCCGATGCAGTACCCATAGAGCAATAACCGCGTCATTAGCAAGGGGTGGTAGGCCAACAGCCCTCGCCCGTCTTTCCGGTCGTACTCAGCGTAGATGGAAGACAAATCAAGTTCGTTGACTACATCCGCTATGAATCGCGCCAAATGATTTTCCGGGAGCCAATCTTGTAATGAAGGAGCCATCAAAAACTGTTGATCAAGACTACAAACCCGGAACCGTTTGCTCATAGGGCAATCATACGAATTTCCTGCCCGAGACCCTACAGGTTTCCGCAAATCGCCTATTTCTCTCCGACACACTCCAGAGCTGTCCAAATTAGCGGAACAACTGGTTTTTTGACGATGTAACTTGTTGATTGTTTTGAAGAGAGCTTGGCCGGACAGAATCAGGTTGGTCCAGTGGATCGACACATGTGTAAATGGCCACAAGCTTTCGATTATGTTGATGAACGAGTGGAACGGGTTCAGCCGTGCCGCATCACGCTCGAACCGATGAGGGCTTTAGAGTTTGAGTGAGAAATTGCCTGCGAAGGGTACGGCCTTTAGGCCGTACATCTCATCGTCAAGATGGATCGGCTTCAGCCGCCGAGGGCTGCTTAAACCAGCACAAGAGATGCCCTCAGGGGCTAAAGCCCTTCGTAACTTGGGTGGTGAATGTACGGGCTGAAGCCCGTACCCTTCAAAAAAAGTTCTCACGCAGGTTCTTTAGCGCCTGAGGTAGCTCTTTCCTATCTAGAGTCGAAAAGCGTACCTCAGCGGCTAAAGCCGTCAATGGAAGGCGTATTACGGCACGGCTAAAGCCGTGCCCTTCGTTAAGAGACGCTTTTCCCTCAGCCTGTTTAACGTTTAAGTCCCGACCAACTGAAAAAGCTAATTTGGACAAGACTGAAGGTCAACCGTCCCTACGGGACTAACCCGTATTTCTCGCGGCCTGTATCGTAACGAAGGACGGGTGCCCTTCGCTTGAGCCGCTGGGGTATGCATTTCAATCCTGAAGCGAGGGTTCTACGGAGTTTTGAGGGTAAAGCTTGTGGTCTTCACGGTGAAACCTTCGACCACCTGGGCGGTGCCGTCCCGATGCATGAGCACCTGATCCATACCGGCGCCGGGGGCTACCGTCGCGGGAACTGAAATTTTCTGCCCATGGCCGGAAAGGGTGACCTGAACATCGCCGGAGCCCTCTTGCCAATGAACGGCGTAGGTTCCCGCAGGCAGGTTGTTTGCGCCGACGCGCACTGCGCTGGGAAAGCTTACTGACCCAGACCCAGTCGTGGCAGCGTAGCTCATGGATCCCAGTGCAAATAAGAATAGCGAGTATGTGGTTAGAAATTTTTTCACGTTGGTTCTCCTTGTGGGCATTACACCGAGGGCGGCACGGGCCGACAAGGTACTTGAGGTATCGTCTGGGAAAGGATCCTGGAACGTGGCGTTTACACTAGGCAGGAACTTGGGTAGCGAGCGGTATGATACTAAGTCGCTACCAGGAAGTAGCGGCGAGAACCGTTGGCGGGCCAGGCTTTCCCTGGATAACCTCAGTCCCAATCACCAGTTGTATGTTTCCCTTTTCGAAGTTGAAACCGGTTCGATTGGCGTAGTCCTGGATATACTTCGGATCGGTGAGGAACCGGCCGGCGGCCAGCGTTCCATAGCCCCACAATCCCGCTACCGTAACTGTGATGAATCCCGTTCTGGGATTGGCAACGCGCGAGATAATGGCGTAGTCCTGCTTCAGCGCCAGGTTTCCTTGCTCGTCTGCTTGTCCCAGGTCGTTTTTCCAGTCCTGGAATGAGGGACGGTCGCGATCCGCAATCCATTGGAACCGGGCGTTTCGCTGGAAGGTGTAGCGCATGCGCGACATGAGCTCCATCGTCCATTGATCGTTGTAGGCGCCGATAAGGACTGCAGGGCTCTGCTGGAAATCGCTGAAGGTCGCCTCGTCTTCGCGAAAAAGGCGAAGCGAAGCGCCCTTCGATTGGACCAGCCCCGCAACGCGAGCCAAGGTTTCCGCGTCCCACCAGGCCACGGCGGCCTGGTGCGGATCTGCCGGATGCGAGAAACCGGGGGACGGATCCGCGGGGCGGAAATTGCTGCGGCCCAGGCATAGCATGACAGAGTGACCTTGCCCGATGACGGGACTCCAAAATCGATCAAGCGCGGTCGGCCGGTTTGCAAAATAAAGCCAGGTGATGACCGCCACGACCGCGAGCGAGGCCAGAATCGATGACGCCACCAGGCTTCGGTGATTTATACCGCGCGATTCGGCCTGCGCGAGGTCTTCCCTCACAAGGAGTGGAGAGGGCTGCGCAGGCAAGAGAGACGAAACCGGAGAGGCCGGGATGACGGCTATAAATTCCGGCCGGTAAGACCCGACGGGCAGCTCGATACGCAATGGGTCGGGGTCGGTGGCTTCCTGGTAGTACTGCGCCAGCCGCTTGCGGACTTCCCCGGCAGAGATGCGCACGACTGGGTCGGCACCGGGATCGTACGATGGGTCCCTGCCGAATACATCGATGGCAATGGTGCGCTCCTTCAACTCAGAGGACGCGCCATTCAGTTCCTGTTCCACCACGTAACGGAGGAGGGCGGGATAGCGCTTGCTGTTGCGGAAGGGAGTGCTTAGCAGGATTCGTTCCAGGTGGGCGCGAACCGCAGCCGGATCCACGCGCTGAGCCGCGGAACCCTTGTCCGCCGGATTTGGGGTCAGTTGGGGATCGTCTGCGTCCCGAGCGTGGCTTTCGGATGTCCGCAATCTGTTCCTCTCCCCGGCAGCGCTTCTGTTGGAGGTATGATACTCCGCGCCTGCGCTTTCTACACTGCGAGCTTATCCCATTGATTCTATGAATGTTAAACGCCACAGGAGCGGCCAAAAGGAGTAGCGAAGCGGGCGCTACCCCAAGTACCTTGCTGATCGAGCGGGACGGGCATGTAATCCACGACGACCAAAGGATCAAGGATTTCGACAAATGATCGACAGAAAGTCTGTTTTGCCCCAATGCCTGCTGGCCCTCACCCTCTGGACTTTAAGCGCAACCGGCGTGGCGGCCAACCTCCGTGTAGGGGCCGCCCGGGTCGACATAACACCCCCTACAGATCCGGCGAATCCCCCAACCGGTAAATATGCGCATGAGCATCTTTATGTGCGTGCCATCGTTCTCGACAACGGGTCGACGCGGGCCGTCTTGATTGGCGCCGATCAGGCGGGACTTCCGGAAATAGTCTGGACCACGGCATCGAAGCAGATTGCCAAAGAAGTGGACTGCCCCGTTGCGAACATTATTATGTCGGCGACGCACACCCACAGCGGATGGGGCCCGGGCGGGCCAGGACCGGGAATGTTTCATCCTGACCCCAATGCACCCCCGCCGCCGGTCGTTGGCCAGCTTCTCGACGCGGTGAAGCAAGCCAAAGCGAAGTTGGAACCGGCGCGCATGGGTTTCGGGATAGGCTTCTCCTATCTCCAGGGAGCTACGAGGACGGCGACCCGGTCCCCATTCGCCTGGGCGTGCTGCGGATAGGCGACGTGGCGCTCGCCTCGGTGGACGCAGAATTGTACAGTGCGATCGGGAAACGACTGAAGGAGCAATCACCCATGGCCAACACCGTCATGGTGACACTGGCGAACGGAATGGCGAACTCAGGATATATTCCCGACGATGCGTCGTTCGGCGCTTACACTTTCCAGGTGCTAAGCTCTCGGTTGAAACCAGGATGCGCGGAAGCGGCCATCGACGGCGGTCTTATGAATCTACTGGTAGCGAACGATGAGTAACGAATAGGGGACCCCACATGAGAATGAATCGGAGAGCATTTGTTACGTCCATGATCGCGGTTGCCGCGGGGCGGGTCGTCAAGGCACAGGTACCACCTGAGACGGCGAATCCTTGGGGATCGCCGGTGATCGATTGCCACTTTCATCCCCGGCCAACTCTGGAGGCGAATCTGGCTCACTTGAACGGATCGGGCTGCCAGGCAGCGTACATGCTTGCGCGGCTTACAGCCGCCGACGACGCCAAGCGCTTTATGGCGCAGGAGCCTACTCGTTTCGCCGGCTATTCCGTGAGCACCAATGTTTCCGAACCCGATGCGGTGAAGCTGCTCACAGAGGCAGTCAAGGCCGGGGCACACGGATTCGGCGAGGTGAAATTTCATGTGGCAGCCGATGGGCCGGAGATGAGACGGCTCTATGCGGCGGCGGCCGAGCTCGATGTACCGGTGACCATCCACTTTCAGGAAGTGCCGCACACACCGACTGAAGGCGTCTTCAATACCGGGTTTAAGCGCTTCGATGGAATCCTTAAACAGTTTCCCAAAACCACCTTCGTTGGACATTGCGATGCATTCTGGGCCAATGTGAGCGCGGATTATGCGAACGACAAGGACTACCCGAGAACGCCCATCGTGCGCGGCGGGATCACCGACAAATGGCTCTCGGACTATCCAAACCTGTTCGCGGATTTGTCTGCGAACTCCGGCAACAATGCGCTGACCCGCGATCCCTCCTTTACTGCGGACTTTCTCAAGCGGCACAAAGACAAGTTGTTCTTTGGCAGCGACTGTTCGTGCAGTGACGGGCATGGGGCGGGGATCTCGCAGGGAGGCAACCCGGGCGCGGCAAGACTTGCCGGCAAATGCGTCGCTCGGGAGACGCTCACGGTATTGAAGGCGAACACCACACCAAAACTTTTCCACACCCTGGTTTGGGAAAATGGCCACCGCGTTTACAAGCTCAAGATGACGACTGCGTAAGAGCAGATGAAAACGCCACAAGGTGATTCGATGAGCCGTTGGTCCAGGCGCGATGTGTTGAAGAGCGGAGTGGCCATTCCGGCTACCACCTTGATAAATAGCTCCGCCATCGCGACGTTTGCAGAGTCCTTAAGTGGACAAACGGATTCGACGGCGGTGAATGTTCGCGAGCGCTTATCGCTCGACTCCGGATGGCGCTTTCACCTGGGTCATGCGGATGACTCCACCAAAGACTTCGGCTTCAGCAACGGTCGCACGCGCGAATTTCAGAAGACTGGGAATTTTCTCCCGGTCGCGGCCCTGGCCTATGACGACGGCGACTGGGAGACCCTTGCTCTGCCTCATGACTGGGCCATCAGTCTTCCCTTCAAGGATGACCCTGCGCTGACCAGCAAGGGATCGTACCCGATTGGCAGAGCCTACCCAGAAACCAGCGTTGGGTGGTACAGACGAATCTTCGAAATACCGGAAGCTGACCAGGGGAAACGCATTTCGGTCGAGTTCGATGGTGTGTATCGAGAGGCGCTGGTGGTCTTGAATGGCTACTACATCGGGCAACACCGGGGAGGGTATGACGCTTTTAGTTTCGACCTTACTGACTTTTTGATTTTCGGAGCGCCCAATGTGCTCACGGTTCGGGTGGACGCCACGCTGAGTGACGGTTGGTTTTACGAGGGAGCTGGGATTTACCGGCACGCGTGGCTGGTCAAGACTGCGCCTGTCAGAGTGAAGCAGTGGGGGACGTTCGTTCGCTCAGATTCAATGCCGGGTAAGGCGACGACAAGGATCAGGACCGAAGTCGAAAACCACACTAGCAAAGTACAGAATGTGCGCGTGATCTCGACGCTCGTTGATCCCCTGGGGAAACCGGTGGCGAAAGCAACCAGCTCATCGATAACCATTCCGGGAGATGATGAACGTACATTCGAGCAGCAGGTAAACCTGGCGAATCCGTCTTTGTGGTCGCTGGAAGAGCGACATCTGTACAAGCTGGTTACGCAGGTGGAAGCAGATGGAAAAATCACCGATCGGATGGAGACAAGGTTCGGCATTCGTTCGTTGCGGTTCGATCCGGACCAGGGCTTCTTCTTGAACGACAAGCCGGTCAAGGTGAAAGGAACCTGCAACCATCAGGACCACGCGGGCCTGGGGGTGGCGCTCCCGGATGCAGCGCAGTATTTCCGGGTACGTAAGCTTCAGGAGATGGGCTGCAACGCTTATCGGAGCTCTCACAATCCTCCTACTTCTGAGCTTCTCGACGCCTGCGACGAGTTGGGGATGCTGGTGATCGATGAGACGCGGATGATGTCGTCGAATCCTGATGGCATTTCGCAGTTCGAAGACCTGGTGCGCCGCGATCGAAATCACCCGAGTGTTTTCATGTGGTCCATGGGCAATGAGGAACGTGAATCAACGACTGAGATTGGCTTGCACATTCTGACGGCAATGAAAGCGGTCTCGACGAGGCTTGATGGATCCCGGCCCGTCACGGTCGCACCGCCTCCTCTTGGTTTTGGTTTGGGGAAAGGCGGACTCACGGTTTGCGATGTGATGGGTTATAACTACGCGGATCCGCAGATCGAGGCATACCACAAGGCGAATCCGAAAATTCCTGTCATCGGCACAGAGAATGTCAGTGCGGTCGCTACCCGCGGCGTTTACAAGATCGATGCCGCGAAAGGCTTCATCGGCTCGTATGACCCTTATACGACCACCGGGAGAGCATCTGCCGAAGGGTGGTGGCGATTCGCGAACGCAAGACCCTGGATGGCCGGCGGCTTCGTGTGGACAGGTTTCGATTATCGAGGCGAGCCGTCGCCTTATCAGTGGCCGAATATCAGCTCGCAGTATGGGGTCATCGACACCTGCGGTTTCCCCAAGGATACCTTCTACTACTTTCAGGCCTGGTGGAGTGCGAAGCCTGTGCTGCATGTCTTTCCCCACTGGAATTGGGAAGGACTCGAAGGGCAGGAGATTGCGGTTTGGGTTTATTCAAACCTGGATCGCGTTGAGTTGCTGCTCAATGGGCAGAGCCTGGGCAGCAAGGAAGTTTTGAAAGATTCTCACGTCGCCTGGAATGTGAAGTACGCTCCGGGAACGATCGAGGCTCGGGGTTTTAAAGGCGGACAACAGGTTATGGTTTCCCGTCGCGAGACTGTGGACAAAGCGGCGAAGCTATCGCTGGTTGCCGACCGTAACCAGATTGCTGCAAACGGAGTGGACGTGGCGTTCTTTACCGTCGCAGTGCAGGATGCGGAAGGCCGCGTTCTGCCGGTCACGAGTCACGAGATATCGTTCGCAGTTTCCGGCTCGGGCAAACTGCTTGGTGTGGGGAATGGCGATCCGACGTCGCACGAGTCCGATATTGGTACGTCGCGAAAGGCGTTCAGCGGGTTGTGTATGGCGATCGTGCAGGCTGGCAAGACTGCCGGCGAAATCAAAGTGGAGGTGACATCTCCAGGTCTCTCCTCGGCAACCATGAACATCGCGGCACAACCAGCCACGGCGACGCCACAGGTTGCACCCTGGGAAAGAACGGTGCCCAGCGGCGAGGGAGTCACAGGCTTGTGGCGACCTGCTGCTCCTAATGGACAGAATGGACCCGATCCACTGCAACTCGCGGTCAGCGGAGATATGCTTTTTACCCTGGTGCAGAATGGGAATTCGTTAAGCGGCAAGTTGGAGGCGCCAGCCGGCGGGTTTCCCGGTAGCACAAGTGGCGGACCCATCGAAAAAGGCCGGGTTGAGCAAAATAATCTTTCCTTCCAAGTGGGTGCGACCGCGTATACGGGTATGGTGCGCGATGAGCGGATCGAACTTCGGCGAAGCACGCCGCCGCGCCCTGGAGCGAATAGCCCTCGAGCCGCGGAAGGAGGACCCGCAATTGGGCCGCTGCCGGATGGCTCAGATCCTTCTTTGGGGGGCGGTCGCGGCCAAGGCCAGCAAACGATCGTTCTGCGAAGAGCGCGACGCTAGATTAGGGTCCATCAAGTGAAAGCGTTTGATGGGCTACGCCCACCGTTTTCGTCCCACGTACGCTTTGGCGAACGTGGGGCACCCGTCCGATTTCCTCTGATGTTCAGGGCGATATGGGGAGTGTAACCATCGTGCTTTGCGTGTGGGGGAATCGCTTGAGTCACCTGCAAGCGTTTGCGATCTCCCCACGAGCGGACGTAGCATGATTCGAGATCGCCCTGTAGTTCCTATTCCGATGTCGAATTGAGACCAACGCAGTGACCAATCAAACACAGCCAACCCGACCTGGAACTCCTTCGCTGTCCTCCAGCAAGGAACCGACGCTGTCGTCTGTAAGCATGGCGGCAAACCATGAACCGACTTCTTCCAACCATTACCCCGCGCCGGCAAATGGCGGTGATCCGGCCACGATAGGCAAGAGCCTGCAGATCAAGGGCGAAGTGATCGGCTCCGAGTCACTGTACATTGACGGCAATGTCGAAGGCACCATCAACTTACCGGATTGCCGGGTGACCGTAAGCCGGGAGGCACTGGTGTCGGCCAATATCACTGCTCGTGAAGTGGTGGTTCTGGGCAAGGTGAGCGGTAACATCTATGCCAGCGACCGTGTGGACATCCGGAGCGAAGGTTGCTTGACCGGGGATGTGACCACAGGCCGCATCACGATCGGCGAAGGGGCCTTCTTCAAGGGTGGGATCGACATTCGCAAATCGTCGAGCCAGGGTAAAAATAACGTGGTGGTTGCCGGTCACGCTGGTAATCATGACCAAACCGCGGTTGAGACAAAGCCGAGCGCTTTAAAGGCTTCGTAGGCATTCCGTTGCCATGCCGCCCGGCATGGCAACGGAAGCTGCGACTAAAAAGGTCAATGCCGGTGTCGAATGGCGCCTGGATGCAATGGTTAGTCCACGGCAAAAAGCAAAAGCGTCTGCGCGATAACAGACAGCAAGATGAGTCCCGCAGGGACGATGGGAATGGCAATCGGATCTGAAATTCTTAATCGCGGAATATTCTTCGATGGAATTGCTCTGAGGGCCGCCTCCAGGCAATTTTCAGTCGTCCCTACGGGACTTTTCGCCCTTCGAACTTGTACCCAGGACTGCGTCCTGGGCTAAGTTCAGCAAAGTTCAGCCGTCCCTGACGGGACTCCATTTCACTATCATCTGATCTCTCGCAGACACAGACCCCAGACCCCTGTTCGACCTTCCTGCCCTGACCAAGGCCACTCATCAAAATTTTGTTCGTCAGTCCGACGGCGATGTAAACAGGTCCCCGTCCCTCGATCCATGGGGTAGTATCACGTCATGCGGCGAAGGTCTTTCCTTAAGAAGGCGTCTGCGGCTGCTGTCTTCACTTCGTTCTCGCGGCGTGGTTTCCCGGGCGAGAAGCGGCCGCGGGTTGCCTACGGCGGTATGGGCATCGAATGCAGCACCTACAGCCGTATCCGGGCTCGGATGGAAGACTTTACCATCCTCAAGGGTGCAGAGCTCACGGACTCGAAGCGATTTGCGTTTCTCAAGGACTACCCCATCGCGTTCATGCCCACACTGGTTGCAACGGCGGTTCCGGGCGGCCCGGTGGAGAAGACGACCTACGCGACGATCAAGGGCGATTTTCTGGCACGGCTCAATGCGCTGCTGCCGCTCGATGGGCTGTTTCTTCCTATGCATGGTGCGATGTTCGTGGAAGGGATGCAGGATGCCGAGGGCGACTGGATGGAGTCCGCACGCAAGGTCGTCGGCCCCGATTGCCTGATGTCGGCGTCTTACGACCTTCACGGGAACGTGAGCCGGCGAGTGATCGACAACATCGATATGCTGTCGGCGTTTCGCACTGCGCCGCATGTCGACCAGGAACAAACCATGCAGCGCTCGTGCGGGATGCTTTTGCATTGCCTCCAGGAGCACATCCGCCCCACGCTGGTGTGGGCGCCCATCCCGGTGTTAATGCCCGGGGAAAGAAGCAGCACGGACTGGGAGCCGGGTAAGCGGCTGTGGACGCAGTTGCCGAAATTGAATGACGCTCCGGGAATCCTCGACGTGTCGCTGCTGGTGGGATATGTCTGGGCGGATGAACCACGGTCAACGGCGAGCGCCGTAGTCACAGGTACTGCTCCCGTTAAGGAAAAGGCGATCGCTGTGGATCTGGCGCAGCGATACTGGGATGCGCGCAAGGAATTCCAGTTCGGTACCGAGACCGGGACCGTTGACGAGTGTATCGAGAAGGCCATGCGGGCGACGACGCACCCTGCCATTCTTGCTGACTCTGGTGACAATCCTACCGGCGGCGGCAATGGCGACCAAGCTGAAGTGTTGGAGAGGCTGCTTCACTTCAAGGCGGAGAATGTGGTTTTTGCCGGAATTGCGGACAAACCGGCTACGAATGCTTGTTACCAGGCCGGTGTGGGCGCGACGCTTCCGCTTTCGATCGGTGCTACGCTTGACCCGCTGGGAAGCAAACCGGTGAAGGTGCAAGCGAAAGTTTTATTTCTGCTTCCCGCGGCCACGGAACCGCTGCGCGAAGCGGTGGTGCAGATCGAAGGCGTGACGCTGGTGCTATCTGCCCAGAGACGACCGTACCACGACATTGTCGATTTCACTCGCCTCGGACTTCAGCCGTCTTCGTACAAGATCATTGTCGTGAAATCGGGATACCTGTCGCCGGAGTTGGCACCGTTGGCCAATCCGAGTTTGATGGCGCTCTCAGACGGCGCGATCAATCAGGACATCATTCATCTGCCAAAGAACAAGCTTCGCAAACCGTCTTACCCTTTCGTAGACGATCTCACGTTTCAACCGAAGGCGATCGTTTCAGCGCGTGCGCCCGCTTAAGAAGCGCGGCCCGGACCGCGAGGTGATCCGCAGTCCTTCCAAAGTTTGTGCCAGTTCCAGATACCGTAGGCCACCTCTTTCGGCAATGGGAATCCCATCTGATGGGCGAGCATGCACACTTGTCCGCGATGGTGAGCTTCGTGAGAAAGCATGTAGCCGAGCATTTCGAGGCCCGCAGGCCACGGCCGAGCCCAGCTGTCACGGTGAAATTCCTGGATGCGGCCGCGCTCGTCGCCGAAGGCCTGATCGAGCATCTCCATGCAGCGGGCGGCGCTTTCTGCGAATGCCGCACGGACCTGCGACGGGGTGCAGCGCGCACGGTTGAGCTGCGGCGGCACTTTCAGATGCGGTGCTGTCAACCTGATCCACTTCGTGCGGATGTTGTGCACGTGGGTAAAAATCGCTGCAATCGTGCGGACGTTGCCGGGCGGTTTGGCTCGCCACGCTGCAGGATCAAGATTTTCGATAAGGATCTGATTGATACGATCGTTGGCGGCAAAGGTGTGGACTGCCGGCCGGCCGAGTTGCGTGCGAATCTTGGGTAGACGCGTAGCCATGGCTCCTGCTCACTTCCCTGTCACAAGCACGTTCTATACTGCTCACGATGCCCAACCATAGCCTACCTGTATCTGTGATGAAGGATCCTGTGACCTGGCTCTACCCTCCGATCGAACCGTACAATACGGGGCGGCTCCGGGTTTCGCCTGTCCACGAGATCTACTTTGAGGAGAGCGGCAATCCATCCGGCAAGCCGGTGGTGTTTTTGCATGGCGGTCCTGGCGGGGGCTCCGATCCGAAACAACGCCGCTACTTTCATCCGGAAAAATACCGCATTGTGAACTTCGATCAGCGTGGCTGCGGCAAGAGCACACCCTACGCGTCCCTCGAAGCGAACACCACGTGGGACCTGGTGGCGGATATCGAGAAAATCCGCGAGCACCTGGGCATTGAGCGATGGCAGGTTTTCGGAGGATCGTGGGGCTCCACGCTGGCCCTGGCATATTCCGAAACCTATCCTGAGCGCGTCACGGAGCTGATCGTGCGGGGCATCTTTCTCCTGCGCAAGCAGGAGATCGACTGGTTCTATCAGCGGGGTGCTTCGGTTCTCTTTCCTGACGCATGGGAGCCGTACCTTTCACATATACCGGAGAACGAGCGCGGCGATCTGCTGGCGGCGTACCACGGGCGCCTGACCAGCGACGATCCCGTAGTGCGCCTGGCTGCGGCGAAGATATGGAGTGGGTGGGAGGGTGCTACGTCGAAGCTGCTACCAGATGCAGCGTTCACCAGCCACTACGAGGAAGATGAGTTCGCGCTGGCGTTCGCGCGGATCGAGGCGCATTACTTTACCAACAAGGGTTTTCTGGAGACGGACGGCCAATTGTTGCGCGATGCGTCGCGGATCCGGCATATCCCCGGGGTGATTGTGCAGGGGCGTTACGATGTTGTGTGTCCGATGGAGAGTGCGTGGGCGCTGCACCGTGCGTGGCCTGAGGCTGAGATGATGATTACGCCCGACGGCGGACATAGCGCTTCTGAGCCGGCGAATAGCCGTGCATTGGTCGCAGCTACTGATAAATTTGCAGGTTAGTGCTCCAACGCATCGGTTGTGCAAACAATCAGGTTGTAGCCAGTTTCGTTTGCATGGTGGACAGCGAGACTGGGATAAGATGCGCCAACAAGTCCGCTTGTGCTTGCTGCGATGCAATCAACAATAGCCGGTCGCCGGGCTGTAAGACGGCTTCGGGCCGAGCGCGCATCACCGTGTTTCCTCGTAAGATCGCTGCGACCTTTGCGTCGGCGATTGGTCCCTCAAGATCGCGCGCCCGCAGCTGCTTTCCCACCCATGGACTTTCCGGCCGAAGGGCTCCAATCATCAACTGAGAACCATCCGGAAGATCGAGCGCTACCCCCGATTGCAGCAGAGCGGCAAGATGAAGATGAGTGATGGGTGGGGGAAGGGTGATCTTTCCGCGCTCTAATAGCCGCAGAGCAATCTGCACGTGCTCGGCGATGTGGGCAGGAGAATCGGAACGGCCCCCTACCTGGGCTTCATAGAGACTACCGTATTTCAAAAACGATGAGAGATTGACCTGGATGACAAAACTCAGCAGGACGGCGAGCCCGGCAGGGACAAGGATCTGATATCCGCCTGTCATCTCGACCACCATCAACAAGGTAGCAATGGGCACCCGAGCGGCGCCTGCGAAGACAGCCGCCATCCCGACAATCACCAAGCCGGCTGGGGGGACGTGGGCGCAGGCTGCGAAAGCGCCACCCAGCATCGCGCCGACAAACAGGCTGGGAGCGAAAATGCCTCCGGACCCGCCGGAGGAAACGGTCAACGACAACGCCAGCATCTTGGCTACGACAAGAACAAGGAGCAATCGTAAGGCCAGACGGCCGTCAATCGCTTCCTGAATCCAGCCATAACCGCCGCCCAAAACCGCCGGAAGGCGAAGGGCCATGATTCCCAGGAGCAACCCGCCGAGCCCCGGCTTCGTCCACACGGGAAGCGGTAGAGCAGCAAATGCATCGCGGATACGATAAAAGACCTCGGGCAAAATAGAGCCGAGGATACCGCTAGCGACGCCAAGAGCTACATACCAACCTAAATCTGACAAGCCGGCGGCGTACAGGTGGGCCGGCACTTGAAAGAGCGGCTGCCATCCGACAAACCAGCCATTGATGGCGTAAGCGACGATCGCAGCTAACATGCAGTAAAGGAGAGCGCTCGCCTCGAAATCCATGCCACCATATAGAACCTCGACGGCGAAGATGGCGGTTCCGATGGGAGAACGAAAAATGGCGGAGAGCCCGGCGGCCATTCCCATCAAAACGACTAGCCGCCGTTCATACTCTGGGCGATGGAGCAACTTGGCATAGATGGAGCCGAAGCCGGCAGTGATGAGGGCAGTCGGGCCTTCGCGTCCCGCCGATCCGCCAGAACCAATGGTGATTGCCGAAGCAATCATCTTGACCGGGGCCACGCGCGCCCGAATAGCCCCGCCGGTCCAATGGAGTGCTTTGACCACTGTATCCGTACCGTGGCCTTCTGTTTCAGGAGCAAGGCCGTACACCAGGGCGCCGGACAGCAATCCCCCCGCGGTGGTGACAAGCGGAATCAACCACAACCCATGAGGCCCGGTGACCTGTCGAAGCACTCCACCTTCTTCCCGAAGTCCGGGGGGATGAAAGCCAGCCACGCCAAAAAGGAGAAGCCTCATCGAGATATGTAAGGTCCACATGAATAACTGAGCGCTCAGGCCACCGATGACGCCCAGGACAAGTGAATCTACGAGGAGCCGCGGCCGGTCACTGTTTTTCAATGCAGGTTGTACCGATCCTTTCGTCAGTCGACGGACGAGTTGCGTCTTTCCATTGGATTCGTGGAGGCAGAGAATGGTCTAGTTTGGATAAGTCGAGAATTTCCGGCTAACAAGGCTGCAGTTTTCCTATCGTAATCGGGGAGGGCGATGCTGTCGGTAAGATCGCGGCCGGCAGCGAGATCTGCAAACCAGGGGATCGCCATGAGATTGAATATCTGATTGCGCAGGAACAGGGCAAAGCGCGACCTGGGTGCGAAGGTACCGGCAAAACGGAGAGCTGCTTTTTGTTTCTTGAGAACAAAGGGGCCGAATAGATCCTGGTATCGTCCGAATGCAGTGGCATAGTCACCGTTGGCGCGATGCAATTCGCCGGCGAGAATGTACGCGGCCACCATGGCCAAAGCTGAACCCTGGCCGGCCAAAAGAGAAACGCAGAAAGCCGCATCGCCTACTAAACTAACCCTTCCGCTTGTCCATAGGCCGGCCCGCGAATTCATTTGTATCTGACTTACTCGATCAAAATAGAAGTCGTCGCAGCTATCGAGCGCCTGGAGAATATGTGGACATTCCCATCCGGCGGCTGTAAATTGACTGCGCAGGAGTGCTTTTTGCGCTTCGACGTTATCGACTTCTGAGACTTGCTCATCGGCGAAAGTGAAGAGGAACATGGTTCGGTCGTCACGCATGGCAAAGCGAACCACCTGCCGGCCGACTTGCGTGTACATCACATAAACCAACTCGTCTCGCGGCCTGTAGCCCTTGACCTGAAACGCTGCGACTTTATAACCAAGATATCGCTCAAACCGGCCTTGCTCTCCGCAAACGAGCCGGCGAACTCGTGAGTGAAGCCCATCCGCTCCGATAACCAGATCGAACTCGCGGGTTTTTCCGCTTTCGCAGGTGACGACAACCCCTTGCCGGGTCTGTTCAATGCGATCGACGCTGTCGCCAAAAATGGTTTCGACTCGGCCTTCAATCTTGCCGAATAGGGAAGCAGCAAGCTCTCCTCGCGGCAGGCTAACGAATCGACCTTCCGTCATGCGGGAGAATGCGTCCGCTGGAAAGCCTGCAATGCGTTGCCCGCTCTGGCCGACTACTCTTACCTCTGTGACTTTGTAACCCTTACGAACGATCTCCGGCAACAGACCCATGCGATCAGCGATGTCATAGCCCGCGCCCCAGAAGTCTATGACGTAGCCGCCCGTGCGCAGGTGAGGTGCAGTTTCTATGATGGTGGGTTGGTATCCGTAATGAGCCAGCCAGTAGGCGAGCGTAGGACCCGCTATGCCCGCACCTGATATCAAAACCTTCATCACCAGGATGAGAATGCGCGCAACGGTCCTTGGTTGCCGGCTGAGTGCGCTTTGGCACTGCCTCGTCTCAATAGCAAGAAATAGTTGCGCTCGTTCGGTTCAGCCTCACCTAGTTCTCACGGATAAACAAGGCATCTTCTGCGCCGTTTGCGAGAACGGCAGTCACTCGTACCCGATCGCCCTTCCGGGGGTCAAATTTCTCCCCTTCGACCGCTCCCCACGGAGTCTCAGCCACGGTTTTGGGATCAATATGAAAGGACTCGCTGGTACCTGCGGCGTCTTTGATCGTCAGCAGATGCTCGTGCTTGTTGAACTTGTAAACCGACCCACTGATCTTCTGCAGCGGGTTCGCGCCGAGGTCCTCTAATGCCACCGCGGTGCGCTCATCGCCGCCGCCGAAATAGTAAACAATTACAGGCGCGCCCTTCTTGCTAAAGGAATTGGCGGGAATGGAAGCCGCCCTTGCATTCCTGTCGAAGTCGTAGGAGACATTGGACTTCATAAGATCCTTAAAGAGGCCCTCTGAGCCATCGTCGGTTTTGATGGTAATTGTTTGTTGCGTGGGATTGATGGAAGTAACCGTCCCTGCCAGGGCATGCACAACCTCCTGAGCGTTTGCAGCAAAGGCAGCCAGAGAAACCACTCCTACCAAACAGCAGGCTTGGGAAAATGTTTTCAGCATGGATCGCTCCCCTCTATCGGAGCGGCGTAATTATAACTCCATTAATGGAGATTTGCGCCGGGCGCAAACGGGTGACGGGTTAGTTTGACGCCGGGTTCTTCCTGAAAGCCGCCGGAGCAAGTGCCCGGAAGTTACGAAAGTTTCAAAGCGGCAAACTCTCGAACCTCTGGCACAGGAAGGCGGCCGTCGTCGCTTTCGCGCGACTCGAGGAAGGCTTCGAAGAGAGTTGCGTACAAACCTTGCCGGCTGGCCAATCGTTCGTTCCGGGCGCGGAGAAAAGCAAAACGAAACGGTGACCGGCGCTCCGCTTGCACCCGAAACGCCGGCGAGAAGAATTCGTGTGACTTCGCGACCGCCCCTATGATGAGCGAACGCCAGCTCATCCGCAGAAGTTTTTTGAACATCGGGGTACCGTTGGGTAAGCCATCCATCCGGGCTCCTACTTTTTCGCTGAAGTTCAGAAGCTGGATGACGAGGGAATCCAGTGGGATACCCTGCAGGGCCGCCCGAGAGAACAGGGTGAGCGAACCGCGGTGCAAGTCCTCACGCACATCCTGCAGATCGTCTCCCAATTGCAGCAGCACGCCCCATTCAAAGGCGAATTGGCTTTCCTCGCCACCTAGCCAACCATCAGCCAGGCAAGCGTCGGCGAGCACGGAAGTGCCACCCTTCGCACAGCTCAGTCTCAACAAGCTGTCGGGATGATTACCTGCGCTTTGCTGGGCGAGGCTTTCTTCCTGCGCCTGGTGGATCGCCAGCAGGCAGTCAAAGACCTGGGGATAGTCCGCCCTTGGATATTGCTCTTCGATCAATTTGACCAGTGTCCAGAGTGCGGCTTCGCGATAGTCCTGCGCAGGAACGGTGTCGCCAAATAACCTAGCCCGAAAGCGCTCACTGAAGCGAAGTTTTTCTTGAGCGGAGATGTCCTCCCGATCGAGATAGTTGTCACTGTATGGATATAGGAGGCTGTATCCGAGGATCGATGGCGTCAATCCCATGGGAATACCGAGGAGGGGTTGCAATCCACAAGCGGTCCAAGCATTGCGGCAAGCCTGAATGATGTCGGCCATGCCCAGGGATGGGTCGAACTGCCTCGCCCAGCGCGCTAGCCTGGTACCCACCGGCAGGAATTCGTTGGTAAGGAGATGGACAGACTCTGCCTCGAGGTTTAATGCAGTTGCAGAAAATCGGGCAAAGGCAGCCACGACACGATCCTGGGTCTTGATGCGGTCCGCTTTTGTCCGCGGTGTTTTTTTGATTTCCCGTTCAACGGCTCGTAAGCCTTGATCGTATGCCTTCTCCCGTTCCTCTTGCTGTTTCGGGGTGTACTGCGCTCTGTCCCGCAACGGTGTGGCGGCGCTGTCCCACAGCACAATGGTTTGCGTTACCTGCGCCTCAACCCATGACCAACTGTAGAGCGGCTCCATTCTCTATTTGGTTACGGAAAATTGAGGCGGATGGTTCCACGAGCCCGCGGATGCCGGATTTCCGGCTATTGGATATAGTCAGGGGCCTTGTTAAGGCGATGGAACGTCGTGGGATCGTGCTCGATCCAGAGTTGGGCGCCGCTCTGCTTGAGGTAGGTTTCCATGGCCTTACGGCTGGCGAGGGTCTGCTGCCGATTCGCCTCGCCCTGCGGCGCCTGAGAAGCTTTTCGCTCCGCCACATAGTGCCATAGATCCCCCGCGATGAGGACGGGCCCAGTCTTGGGCAGCTTGAGGGCCAGAACCTGGTGGCCGGGTGTATGGCCAGGTGCGTATTTTATGACCACGGTTCCATCGCCGAAGACGTCGTAGTCGGTGTTGGGGAGGATCACGGTCTTGCTGTGGCGGAGCTGATCGTAAGCAGCTTGTTGTTTGAGGCTGGCGGCGAACATCGCGTCACGTTCGGCTGCGTGGACCAGCCAGGTGGACCCGGCAAAGGCGTTCGCGTTCGCGATGTGATCGAAGTGATAGTGGGAAAAAGCAACGTAGGTAATGGCCTTGGGTGGATAGCCCAGCGCGGCCAGTTGCGGCAGCAGAGGCTTTGGCGAGGTTATGGTGTCGGTGTCATAGGTAAGGGTGGCGGGCTGGTTTGCTTTGAATGCACTATCTGGAATCGCACCGGCATCCCACAGGAGAGTTCCTTTGGGATGCACGATCAGATAGCACGGGACCACCATGTCCGGGTCTTTTACCTCGTCTTTTTTCAATCCGTAGGTGAGCGGGTCTTCGCCCTTGATCAGGCCACAATCGAAGAGGTACACGCGCAGAGAGGTTACCGGGGCAGCGATCTTCTGGGCAAACGACGATTGAACTGCCAAGGTGAATGCGATCAGCGAGAGCGCCAACGCGTTTATTCTTTGCTGTTTGATCATTATTCCTTGGGCAAGAATACACCGGTGAGCCCAGTTTGTTTTCGGGGCGGCCGAAAGCTGTGCCCTTCGGTTAGGAGTGTGGGGTACCCGTCCGACTTCCTTTGGTGCGATTGTGGAGGTAGTGCGCTATCGCTGAATGCTTAGGGTTGTGGGATCGGGTTCGTAGCCCTCGTCCTGCACGGTTTTCAGTACGGCCGAGCGTAGGGTTTGCTCGTCGGAATTCTTTGGAAGTTTGCAGTGGCGGCGAATTACTTCTTCGCCGGTTGCTATGCGAACCAGCCAGTTCGACTTGCCTTCATCCCAGGTGACTTCGACTCGATCTGCGCGCATTCCCGCATCCCTCTCACGAGCTTTCTATATTAGCAAGTCACAAGAAGAGGAGGCGAGCTTTGCTGGCTGAGTGCATCGGTTGGCCGGCGGTCAAGTCAGACTGCCCCAACTCTCCACGACCTCCATCCATAGCAGGGCAGCCAATTGGCCCTGCGCGTTCAACAGAGCGATATGATCTCCGTGGATCTCGGCGCGCGAAGCAAAAATCACCTGCACGCCCATTTGCGGTGGTTTGAATCTCACGATGTACCTTTTGTCCGACATGTCCGATTACCCACGAAGGCTGTTACGCGATGCAGTAAGCCGGCTTTGTCCCACGCAGGCAGAAGTCAGATGTAAGGCACCCAACAACGCGTAGATCGGAGGAACCCCCGTGCCGGCGTAATTCTCCACTTACGGGAGCTGCACGTTTTATAGATTCAAACCTGTCTACATCCTTCTGAGCGCGAAAACAACTAAAAATCGGGTTTGTCCGCAATCGCCGTGCGTCAAATAACGCCACTTGCACAACGACTTCCCAGCGTATATTTACTCCCCATTCCGGTTTAAGTATTCGTGATGGTGGCATATCAAGGTGCTGTGATAAGGCCGGGCCCCGGGTGGCAATTATTTTTTATTCGACCCCACTTTCCTTCGTGGCGAAGGCTGGTCGTGGGGTTCAGTTGTCCACTTGCCTAAATTGTTCTTGAGGGCGTAAAGGTTGCGCCTCCCGCATACGGCGCAGGTATAGAGGCGCAGCTCCGTTTCCTCTTCCAGTTCCTCAACTTCTTTTGGCGTTAATCCGCCCGCGCATTTTTTTGGCTCGATGCTTAGCTCTGAAATGGTCATTCAAGGCTGGTTGGATGCGGGTTGCGTAACCAATGAAGTTTACTTTTTAGTAATCCACAGCTATAAGGAGAGCGCAGAACCACGCTACTCTCCTTATCGGCGACGACGAATGCGGACGTCACTTATTTGTCAGGAAATACTGGCTTTGCGGTCCTTGCAGGGAGCAAGAGATTGGGCGCAGGCGAATACAAGGCGAAACGTCGCCATTTTCCGCTGAGCATCTGGCTTCAAATAGCAGGAGCGGCCTTTCTCTCTTTCGGTCAAAGCGGGATAATTGCCAAAGCGTCCGGTCCCTTGCTTTCCACTTTCGAAGGAGTTTTGATGGCACGTCCTTTGTGGTCAGGAACGATTCAAATTTCGCTGGTCGGGTTTGCAGTGGACATCTACCCGGCTACCAGCAGCAGCCGCCCTATCTCCTTCCATGAGATCGACAGAAATACCCTCAGCCGCGTGCGGCGGGAGAACGTGGCTGCGGGACCATCTTCGGCGGCAGAATCGGATGCGGATGCAGCCGAGGAACCCGAAACTGCAGCCAAACATAGCTCTTCATTACACCTCGCGCCGCAAGCCAGAGACGCGGGAGCCGCCCGGGAGGCCGAGGAATCCCCGGTCCAGCACACGGTAGAGCGGGCCGATATTGTGAAGGGCTATGAATATGAGAAGGGCAAATATGCCATCGTCGAACCTGCGGAACTGAAGAATCTGCGGCTTGCCGGCAAGAAAACCATCGAAATTTCTCAGTTTTCCAGGGAGAGTGAGGTCGACCCCACGCTTTATGAAAAACCTTACTTTGTGATGCCCAAGGCGGGACCGCAGGCAATCGCGTTCGCGGTGATGCGGCAAGGCATGATCGATAGCGGCATGGTCGGGGTGGGAGAGATTGTGTTCAGCGGGCGGCAACACCTCATGACCCTGGCGCCACCCCACGACCCCCAGCAGCCGGGAATGATGCTTTACACGCTGCGCTTTGCGGCGGAATTGCGTAACGCGCGAGACTATGCGATCGATACCGAAACCAAGGCGGCAGATGCCGCACAGCTTGGCTTGGCGAAGCAGTTGATTGATGCCTACACCCAGCCTTTTGAGGTAAGCAAGTTCAAGGACCACTACGAGGAAGCGCTGCGGGAGCTGGTAGAGGCCAAGATGAAGAACCTTCCTGCTCCGGCGCCCGAGGTGGAAAAGAAGTCACCCAAGGTGGTGGATCTGATGGAGGCCTTGCGGAGAAGCCTGGCGCAGGCGACCCCGGTGCAAAGTCCCGCGGAGACACGCTCGGCGGCCGGGAAATCGAACGGGTCGCGCGAGAAACCGGCGGCAGCTGGCGCAGCAAAGGTCAAGACCAGCGGGGTTTTGGCGCGCGCCGCGACGGCCAAGAAGACAAAGTCTGCGTAGACCGCCGCTTTTTTCCAGCGCGCCTCTCAGGTCAGCTTGTGGAGTGAAACTGCGTCCGGCCCAGGAAAATTGGCAGGGATGGGAATCGTAACTGCTCCAGTCGCGGCCCACTGCACTCCTCTTGCCAGCAGGGTTTGGAAGCCTACGCAATCAAGGTTCACGGTTGGCTCACCGATCCAGGTGTGGCCAAGCATGGTGGTGTAGACGCGGCCTTTTCCGTAGTTCCGAACCCAATCCATCGGCTCATTTTGGTTGGAGACCGGTGAATGAGCATAGGTGAGAATGGTCAAGCCCTCCGCGGGGCCATGCTGACCATGGGTCAACTGCTCCGAAGGATGCATCCACACCTTTGGCATCCCGGCGGTAATGGGGTGGTGGGTGTCCCGGACATGGATTTGAAACTGCAACCGCTGCGGATGGCCAGGCTCCAGGCCTGTTCCGGTGGGGATAACGACGATCTTGTCATCATCGGACACCGCCAATCCAGGGCCGAAAGATTTCGAACGCCAACCTAATCCGATCATGTCGTTGTACGCATTCCAATGAAGAAAGGCGTTGTTTGCGGCGTGGTAGACAACCAGTCCGCCTCCACCCCGGACAAAGCTCTCGAGGGATTGCTGGACGCTGAGGGGCCATGCTATTCCATCGTCCAGGTGACCGCCATTGAAGTTATTGATGACCACATCGTAACGGGAGAAGTCGGGTCGCCAGGAACTCCAGGCGTCCTGGGGCGCTGCCCGGGGCGGTGTGGTGGACACATCGACGGAAAACAGAGCCGTGGCGGTCAGGATTTCGGTGATCGCATGAGTGGCCGTCATCCAGTCGTGGTTGTTGATCCCGTCCACGATCAGGACCCGTTTGGGCGAGGGTTGAGAATATCCATCTCTAGGCGATAGGGCCAGGAGGGCGAGCGAGGATAGCGTGAATTGCCTTCGAGAAAGGGTCATGAGAGGAAAGAGTAAGCCTACTCCTTGATTATTTGTGCGGTGCAGCGCACCCGTATATCGTTACTGCTTCGGCGTTCTTACTCAGGCTAACGTAAGAGAGGAAATGTCATGTCCAGTTGGCCCCGATATCCGGCTTTGTATGAGATAAACACCAGGGTTTGGCTTGACGAGCTTAGCCTGAAAAGCGGCAAAGCGATTGACCTCGGTTCGGTGCCGGGAGCCGAGTGGGATGCGATCGCCAGGTTCGGTTTCGATGCTGTGTGGTTCATGGGGGTATGGGAACGAAGTCCCGCCGGCATCGCGATCGCCAATCAGAACATGAACATGGTGGCAGATTTCCGGCGCGCGCTGCCCGACTTTGTGCCGACGGATAATACCGGATCTCCCTACTGCATACGGCGCTACGTGGTCGACGCGCACCTGGGAGGCGCGCAAGGTCTTGCGATTGCCAGACGAGAACTGGCCGATCGCGGCATGAAGTTGCTGCTGGATTTCGTGCCCAACCATGTCGCGCCGGATCACCCGTGGGTTCTCGAGCACAGCGAGTATTTCATTCAGGGAAGGGACGAGGATGCCAGAAGGGAGCCCTCCTCCTACATTGAGGTACAGGGGAAGGTTTTCGCTTGCGGAAGGGATCCTAATTTTCCGGCATGGCCCGATGTCTTGCAACTGAATGCGTTTGCGCCGGGGCTTCGGCGGGCGGCGAGGGAAACGGTCTCCAGCATTGCGGCGCAATGCGATGGAATTCGCTGTGACATGGCGATGCTGATGCTGAATCAGATCTTCGAACGCACCTGGGGCAGGCGCTTAGGAAAACCGCCGGCGACCGACTACTGGTTTGACATAATCCCGGCGGTAAAGAGTGTGTATCCGGACTTTTGCTTTATTGCCGAGGCCTACTGGGATCTGGAGTGGGAGCTGCAACGGCAGGGGTTTGACTTTTGCTACGACAAACGGCTCTACGATCGAGTGGAACATGGCGATGCTCCTGGACTCCGGCTGCATCTCGGTGCGGATCTGGCCTACCAGGAAAAGCTGGTTCGCTTCCTGGAAAACCACGATGAGCCGCGCGCGGCGGCCATCTTTTCGCGGGCCCAAGAAGAGGCCGCCGCGGTGATTACGTCTTCCCTTCCCGGCGCCAGACTGTTCCACGAAGGCCAATTGCAGGGTCGAAAGACCAGGATCCCGGTCTTTCTGAACAGACGGCCGGTTGAGCCGGTTGACCAGCAACTACGGGCGTTTTACGAGAAGCTTCTGGCAGCCATCCATGCTCCGGTATTTCATGACGGTGCGTGGAAGCTTTGCGAGTGCAGCGGGTGGGCTGACAACCAAAGCTGTCAAAACCTGGTGGCATGGAGCTGGATCAAAGACAACGATCGACGCCTCATCGTGGTGAATCTGAGCCAGAGTACTGTTCAGGGCCGTGTCCAAGTTCCGTGGAAAGATTTACGAGGAGCGGCCTGGCATTTGAACGATGTTCTTTCAGGCTGGAGTTGCGACCGCGACGGCGAAGAAATGGCGACGGACGGGCTCTATATCGAATTACCAGCGTGGGGGGTTTATTTTTTTGAGTTTCTTCGTGCAGAAGATGTTGTTCGGAGGGCTTGACGGGGGCGCGCGCTATGAAGCTAGATGTATCGCCAGCGGGTGATGTTTGATTCAGGGATTACATAGACGTTAAAGAAACGTCCATAGAGCCAATCGCCGTTGGCTTGTCTTCCGTTAGCAAACATCACTTGCACAGACGATATGTCACTGGGGTGTGTACGGTGATCGTCCGGATTGAATGGATGCCATTCCTGATCCCTGTTCATGAAAACCAGTCTAAAGCGAAGGCGAGGTGGGCCGCCGTTGGAAAACCTGTGGCAGCCTGTGCAAAAGTGGGTTTAGCACTGACTATGCCTGGAAAATAAATTGAAATCACACTACGACTTCATCGTGTGCGGATCAGGCTCTTCCGGCTCCGTAGTCGCGGGCCGCCTTGCAGAGAACCCTGAGGTCAACGTGCTGCTGCTCGAAGCGGGAGGCTCTGACGATGTCCCGACCGTGATGAATGCGGGCGATTGGCGACTGAATTTAGGGAGCGAGCGTGACTGGGATTTCCACGACACGCCGAATCCAGCTCTGAATGGGCGAGCGATTCCGTTATCCATGGGGAAAGTCCTCGGCGGCGGATCGAGCATCAACGCAATGTACTGGGCGCGCGGCCACAAAAGCGATTGGGATTTTTTTGCTGCGGAAGCCGGCGACGACGGGTGGAATCACGAGTCAGTCAAGCGCATCTACCGCCGCATAGAAGACTGGCAGGGCAAGCCTGAGGGGGAATGGCGAGGCGCCGGCGGCCCGGTGTACGTGCGGCCAACAGAAATCAAGCCGGTCGGCGCAGCCATGTTTGAGGCGATGCGCTCGATGGGGGTTCCGGTCTTTGCAAGCCTGAATGGTTCCCTTACGGAAAGCGATGGCGGAGGATCCAGCGCTGAACTGATTAACCGCGAGGGGAAGCGGCAATCCATTTTTCGCTCCTACGTTTGGCCGTATGTGGACCGTCCCAACTTAACCGTGCTGACCGGCGCCCTTGTCACCCGGCTACTGTTCGATGGCAGGAAGGCTACCGGCGTCGAGGTGGAGTTCGCGGGCAGGCTTCATCGGGTAACAGCTGACTGCGAAATTGTTGTGTCGTTGGGAGCGATCCAGACACCCAAACTTCTGCTCCAGTCCGGGATCGGTGACCAGGAGGAACTCAAGCGTTTTGGCATTCCCATGGTCCAGCACCTGCCTGGTGTTGGGCAGAACTTTCAGGATCATCTTCTACTCAACGCTTGTCTGTGGGAGTACCGGGAAGCCGCGGAAGGAATCCCAGAGCCGCAGGTCACGCTCTTCTGGAAGAGCAATTCCGCGCTCGACATGCCCGATCTGCAGTTGGTGCAGCGGGAGGGAACGGCGGTCGCACCTGAGTTGGCCAGCTTTGATGCGCCGAAAGATGGATGGCGAGTTTTTCCTGCCCTGGTCGGGCCGCGGAGCCGCGGCTTCCTTCGCTTGACCGGGCCGGATCCGTCCGATCCCATTGCGATCCAGTCCAACGCGTTACGGCATCGTGACGACTTGAAGGCGATGATGGCTTGCGTCGAACTTTGCCGGGAACTTGGCAACTCCGCTGCGATGCGACCATTTGTAAAACGAGAAGTCATCCCAGGTCCAATGAGAAGACCCGGGATGGAGCAGTTAATCCGCAAGTCTGCCGGCACCTTCTGGCACCAGAGTTGCACGGCGAAGATGGGACGCGATGTTATGTCCGTCGTCGATGGTCAGCTGAAGGTTTACGGCATCGACAGGCTTCGGATCGCGGATGCATCGGTGATGCCACGGGTACCCATGGGCAACACCATGGCTCCATGCATCGTGGTTGGCGAGCGCGCGGCGGAGGTTTTGCGAAAGGCTTATAAGCTCATCTAGCAAGGAAGCGGTGATTGCAGATCGCTCGCGCGCCGGCGGCGCACAAGAGCGCAATTGATGCCGATCCTGGTGAACCAGGTGGAGAAACTTGAGTCCAGTTTGCACTGATTCAAGTGAAGCAGCGCGATCGAGATGGATTCCTGAAATACATCCCTGGCATCTTTTCGGTTTTGGGTGATGCGGTAGATCGCGGAGAGGGCGCGCCCTGACGTGCGCCGGCAGAGTTCAACGAAGGCCTCGTCCTGGCCCTCCATCGCTGCGGACACGAGAAGATCTTCGTGGATCAGGAACGGATTTCTGGACAACTCATTTTCGGAGTGTAATGCGGCGTAGGAATTCATGGGAAGCTTCTCCAGGTGATGTTGAAATGGGAATACCAGGCCCGTGTTCATGGTTATCACTATCCACGACGGAGAATGAGTGCACATCCCGAAATGGGATTCAATTTTGTTGCCCAGGTCAGACGGTGTCCGAACAGCTCGAAAGTAGTGGGTGGGGTAGCTACCTGCTGGGTTTCTATAGGCGGTCCGGACTTGGGGATCACCAACTAAGCCTGAGGCGATCGGGTAAGAGCGATCGTTGGGGGGTGCACCCATCTTTTTCTGTCTATCTACGCCATGGCGAACAGGGGGCACCCGTCCAGGGACGCGGGTTCTCTTTTTCGTGCAGACCCTCGCGTACGGTACTTTGCCCTCCAAGGCGGTGATACCCTGTCGAAGCCACCTGAACTGGTTATGAATTTCACGACGGACGGTCAAAGTATTGCCTAAGGCCCGGATGCAAGATGTCGCGAGATTAGCCGGTGTTGGCTTGATGACCGTTTCACGCGCACTGAACAAGAGCGCCCCGGTATCGGAAGAGGTTCAGAAAAGGATTCAACAGGCCGTAGTACTGCTCAATTACCGGCCCAATGAGGCGGCACGGTCCCTACGGCAGGGGCGCTCCCGAACCATCGGGCTCATCGTGCCCGACTTCCACGACCCCTTTTATGCAGTATGCGCACATGCGATCACTCTCGTGGCCAATGAACATCTTTATTCGGTGATGGTTACAACCTCCGGCGACGACCCGGAAATGGAATATCGCGTCGCCAATTCCATGTTGCTGCGACACGTTGAAGGAATACTGATTATTCCGGCGGTGGGTGGTACGACCAAGCTTAGCTATGAGGAATTTAAATCAACTCCGATTGTCACCCTCGATCAGCCGATGCGCGGCGACCAGTTCTCGAGCGTAGTCGTAGCCAACAGAGTGGGCGCGAAGATGGGGACCAGCCACCTTATCGAACACAAGCACAAACGCATTTGTTTTCTGGGTCTATCGCGGAAGGCGTTTACACACAAATTGCGCTACGATGGCTACCGGCAAGCAATGGCAGAGGCCAAATTAGTTCCCGAAGGTTACTTTCATTGCGGGTCGCGAGAGGAGACCTGCGCTGTGCTGAGCCCTCTGCTGCAAGGCCCGAAAGCGCCGACCGCTTTTTTCGCGGGCAATAATCTGGTCATGCGTCATTTGCTGCATTCGCTCTCGGAGATGGGCATAGAGATTCCGGGTGGCGTGGCCGTAGCCGGTTTCGACGACTTTGACATGGCGGACATCTTTCACCCGGCGATCACGGTTGTTCGTCAGCCGGTCACTGAACTGGGACGTGTCGCTGCCGAGTTACTCTTCGCGAGGCTTGGAGAAAAACATCGGGCGGCCGCAGGTAAGCAGATCGTACTGCCGGTCGAGCTAGTCGTTCGACGTTCGTGTGGATGCAACGCGCGATCAAAGCCGGCGGCAGCCTCACAGTAGCCTCCATCCAGCTTGCTGGTTATACCACTTGGGTCAGCCACCCGATAGAGCATTGCGTGCGCGGAACCGCCCTTCGCCAAGGACTGTCAAAAATAGAACTTGCCGCCGAACTGCAGCTGGCGAGGATCGCGAGCACTGGTGATCTGGCCCGAACTGCCGGCGTTGCTTCCGGAAAATACAGTTCCGGAAGTAGGCGCAGACAAGCTGTTGTTCACGTTTGCCCACTGAGTGTGATTGAAGACGTTGAAGCTCTCGAACCGCAACTGGATGCGCGTGTTTTCAGTGAAGTTAAAGTTCTTGAATAGCGCCATGTTGAAGTTCAAGATCCCGGGGCCGTAGATTGTGTTGCGATGGAAGTCGCCGAAGCTGCCCGGAGCCGGCACGGCGAACGCTGCAGGGTTGTACCACATGGGGTTCTGACCCTTAGGCTGACTGTGGCTGTGCGAAGTCTTGATCGCACCACCGACGTAGTCAGGCCGAATATGGCCAAAGCCTCCATTGCCGAGGTTTCCGCCGGAGCTCACATTGAGATCGCAACCATCCGCCGTCGGGCTGGCGCCGCTGAGGCACGGACTCCCACCCCAAAGCTGGGTGACACCGGACCATTCCCAGCCACCGGCGGTAAGCTGCACCAGTTTGCTCGATCCCTTGAACTGCGGCAGATCGTAAACGTACTGGAAGTTAAACACGTTACGTCGATCGAAGCCCGCGGGAGCATAGAAACGCTTCAGCTGGGTGTAGTCGGGAATGACGTCGGCTTCGTTATCTTGATCGAAGAGGTCAATGACTTTGGACCAGGTGTAATCCGTGTTGATGGTCAACGTGTTGCTGAATCGGCGAGTAAGCTTTACCTGCAGTCCGTTATAGACACTGCTTGCACCCCACCGGCTGTAGTGAATGGAGCTGTAGCCCTTGTAAGGCCGGATGGCATTGGTCACATTGTTGACGGTGGAAAGGATGGGCGTGCTGGTGGTGTACCCTAGCGGTAACTGCTCCAGTTCATCAACATACACCTGATGCCGGCTGGCGTTGCCAATGTAGCTGATATCCATCACCATCTTGGACGGCAGCTCCTGTTGGATGCCCAGATTGTAACCGTAGGTGGTGGGAATATTTCCCGCCCGGTCCGGCGAGAGAATTCCACCCGATGGGGTGAGGGGTGCACCATTGGCCAAAGCGGGTGAAATGTTCCCGATGTTTCCGCCGTAGATCGTAGGGGTGTAGACGGTCGGAGGATTGCTGATGCCGCCGAAGTTAAAGACGTTTTGCTGGTAGCGTTCAAAGAAGACGCCCGCGCCCCCGCGAAACGCTGTTCTACCATTTCCGAAGACATCGTAGGCAAAGCCAAGGCGCGGACCGAAGTTGTTCCAGCGGAAGTTTTCCCCGCCTTTCGGCAGCCCATTCGTGCCTTCCCGAACCATACCGTTGTAAGGGTCGCCGGAACCAGGAATGATGGAACCCTGGGTAGGCGCCTGACCAGGAATGTTTGGCGCTGTGTTGATTTTTACTGCGTTGGCAGGGTTATAGGCGCCGGGCACAAAATAGTACTGATGGTACTGGCCGGTGGTGTAGGTGGGGCCAACGAACTCGTAGCGAACACCCAAGTCCAGGGTGAGTCTGGGCGTCGCCTTCCACGTGTCTTGAGCGTAGCCCTCATATTGGAAGAAGTGGAAGTGACCGAAGGCGAAGATGTTGGATTGGCTTACAGTCGTGTAGTTACCTAGCAACGTGTTTGCGATGCCGGAGTTGCTGTTGTTTGCGTTCTGATTGCTAGCCTGGAAATTGAGGTTGGGATTCTCGGTCCAGGTTCCTTCCTGGCCGTTCTCGTTCAAGTCGGCGAAGAGACCGAACTTGATCACGTGGTTGCCGAGGATCTTGGTCACGTCATCCGTGGCGACGACTGTGTTGCCGGTGGAGGTCCAACCAGAAGGAAAGGGGCTGATGTTGACGTAGCCATCGCCAGTGTTGATATTCGGGGCCAGATCGTGCGTGTTGGTCGACGGGTAAATGTCTGTGAAGTTGAAACCGAGGGTGCCCTTGTCGTAAAGAGCCTTGGATGTGCCGGGAACGATATCCACCACCTGGGTCAAGTGCAACCAGCCCACTGTGGCTTCATTGGTCAGGGTCGGAGAGATCACATTCACCAGGCTCCATCCATAGCTCTTGCCTGGCTTCTTGCGGTACTGGGGCAGGACTGGGAAACTGTTGCCGGAGAAGATGCCGAAGCCCTGGCTCTCCTGCTGGCGATCATCCACGTAACGGAAGAACGCATTGGCCTTCGGTCCAAAGTTGTAGTCAATACGAGCTACGTATTGATTCTTGGTAAAGGTGTAGGTGTCCTGAAAATTGATCTGTTGCTCGTCGTTGTGGCCGTTGTTGTAGATGGGGTTACTGAAGCTTCCGCGGTAGCCGGGGGTGAAGTACTTGATCATTGCCGCATATTGGCTGCTGAACTGCGAGCTCGGAATAATGTTTCCTACGTAGGGCGTTCCCGTCGCCACTTCGCCAACGGAGTTATACTTGACCGTTCCAGGTATGAACGCCTGGCCGTTCTGCACCAGGTTGCCGTTGGTATCGTGAATCGGTGTGCAGGTTTGTGTTCCATTGAAGTCGCACATATTACCCGGGCGATAAACAGGCGAAAGATCCGCCTGTCCATTCGGAGTGCCGATGCCGAGCATCGACGGAAGCGGCATGGTGTAGAAGGTACCTCCCGCGCCCCCAGGATTTCCGTTGGGCTTGTTTGCCCGGGTCCCTTCATAGTTAAAGAAGAAAAATGCTTTTTTGTTGTCCCGGGGCGAGATTTTCGGAATTGGAATGTAACCGCCGATGTTCCCGCCGAACTGATTGAATTTCAGATTAGCCCGGGCCTCACCGTTGTGGTTACTAAACCAATCGTTGGCGTTGTAATCCGTATTGCGGTTGAACTCATAGGCGGTGCCGTGGAAGTGTTCGCCGCCGCTCTTGGTGTTGATCAGGATCATGACGCCCGGGCTACGGCCATACTCGGCATTGAAGTTTCCGGTCAGGGTCTTGAATTCGCCGACGGCATCAAGACTCAGCGCCGTATATTCTCCATCATTAGCGCCTACGTCGGTGTTGATAATGCCGTCGAGAAAGAAATTGTTCGCCGTGCCGCGCATTCCATTGACGTAGAAATCATCGGTCTGGTTGAAGACCAGCCGGAATTGTGAATTGTTGTTCGTCACCACGCCGGGAAGAGTCGTCAGCAAAGATTCGAAGTCTCGGCCATTGAGCGGTTGCTCTGTTACCTGGCGTTGATCGACGACTGCAGCGTTGCTTGAAGTCGCGGTATCAATCAATGGTGTTTGGGTGGTGACCGTCACGGTCTGAGAGGCTTGCCCGAGCGTCAGCGCCACCTGCCCAAGGCCAAGACTTTGATCCTGATCGAGCACCACGTTGTTACGGTCAGTTTCCTGCATGCCAGGCGCGGCCATGGTGATTTTGTACGTGCCCGGAGGCACGTTCAGGGCGCGGAAATTGCCACTTCCGTCGGAAGTCGCCTCGCGCGTCAAATCGCCGGTCGCCTGGTTGATGATCTTCACCTGGGCTCCAGGAATGGCTGCGCCCGATGGATCTACCACCGTGCCCGCGATCGAACCTGTCTGTGCATGCAGCAAAGGTGCTGAAAGGAAAAAAGCGAAGGAGAGGGTGAATGCCAGCTTTCGCAATAATGATCGGCTGCGATCCGCTTTTGCGCGGTTGAGCGCAAGGTTCAAGGTGGTCAGCACAAGCGGACCGTTGGAAAACACAGACTTTCGCATTACTGCCTCCAAAAGCACGACCTCTCAGAGCCGGCCGCTCCCCATCGGTCCTCATGCTTACGGGCACCGGATGGTATCGTTATCATTCGGGGTTGTATATTACCGCAATCAAGGTTGTCAAGGACAAAACCAATACATCCTGGGGATGACCACCTCGGGATTCTCCTCCGTTTCGGAATACGCACAGGCCAAGCAAACAAAGGCTTTCATTGAACGCTCCGCCGCTCTTTGACTACGCATCCACTTGATCAAGGCAGCGCACCCACTTTTGCATCTGCCCCCACCGTCCTGTTGACAATGCGAGGATGCTACGGTAAAAACGCTCTTAATGAGATCGTTACCATTCTGTATTAACCAGGTCGAGGCCTCGGTCTTGAGTAGACCTGCTTCGATCGGTCAGGCTTCACGTACGTGGCTGGCCGGCTTTTAGCCGACCAAAGATTTCAAGTTGGCGAAGGAGTCGGCGCTAACGAACGCCGGTTTAAACCCGCGCGAGATTCGACGTTTTACCACTCTCCAGGCTGGACCTCGTCACAAACGAGCCCGGCCCTTTTTTTTGCCTTGCAATGTTTGCGTTCGGCGCGCAATTTTCCGGAGTGAGAGCGCTATCATGATTTGTCGAAAAGAGTCTGTTGCCTTGACGTGGGGTAAGGCGAGCTACAGAGACCGCGGCGTTCCACTGCATCCATAAAAGTCGCAATACCCTGCTCTCCATACTGCCCGCAAGTCAATCGATCTATAAGGGTTGCGAAAGGAAGAAGAGACCGTTGAAAAATCCGCAAAAGACTCCGTCCAACATGGTCGCATTCTTCTTCATCATCATGTATCCGATGTTGTGCGTTGCCCAGCGTCCGCCGGCTGCATCCGAACCACCGTTGTTCTACGGACCTTGGAACGCTGCTATCCTGCCGGGCGGGGACGGCTTGCATGCGGGGCTGAATGCGAACGACACCATCCTGCAGGCGGAATCGCCCTGGACGTTAGTCGCCTGGGTCAACGCTGAAGATACTGTATCCGGACCGGAGTTGATTGCCGGCGTGGGGGCGCCCAATGCTGAATATCCGCGCTACCTGGCGATCGAGCCCGGAAAAGTAGAGCTATACCTGGGCAAGAATAATAGCCTCGAAGGACCTGCCTCGATCACTCCTGGGAAGTGGCATCTGCTGGCCGCGACTTTCGATGGGGTACAGTTCCGGCTATACGCGGATGGAGCGCGCGTTGCCGAAGGACGACTGCGCCAACCCGGCGAACCAGCGATCGCCACAACCGGGCTACTTATAGGCACCGTAGAGCCAACCCTGGAAATAGCGCCTGCGCAGGCAAACGGGTGGGAACATTTCGGCGGAAAGATTGCCGGGTTGGAACTATTGCGCGAGGCACTCTCGCCGGACTCGGTTCAGCAGATGGCTGAGCATCCCTTGAATTTTGAGTTGCCCATTTATGAAGAAGGCTCGAAGCCGTGGCCGGTGCAAACACGCGGACAAGCTGGGTATCGCGCGCCCCAGGACCCAACGACCATGCCGCACAGTAAAGCGCCGTTTTCGGCTCCCGAAGCAAAACCACTGCCCAAAGGGCCGGCAATCGAGAATTCCGGCGAAGGGCTTTGGACTATTCATGGCTGGCGATTGAGCGCGGCGCCTGAAATCAATGCGGACGGTACGACGGTCTCCGGACCTGCATTCAACGCCAAGAATTGGTATGCAGCGACCGTGCCTGGAACGGCGCTCACGACCCTGGTGGACCGCGGAGTCTATCCCGATCCCTATTACGGCCTCAACAATCTCGCAATTCCGGAGACCTTGAACAAGCAGGACTACTGGTACCGCACCGAGTTTCGCGTGCCCGAATCCACGAAACAAAAACGGCTCACGCTGACATTCGAAGGTATCAACTACCAGGCATCCGTGTGGCTGAACGGGAAATCCCTCGGCACCATCACGGGCGCGTTCATTCGCGGCATATTTGACGTGACCGGCGTTGCGAAACCTGGCGAACAAAATGTTCTGGCCGTGCGTGTTTCGCCGCCACCGCACTCGGGGATTCCACAGGAACAGTCGATCAAGGGAGGTCCCGGCGAGAATGGCGGCCTGATGTGCCTCGATGGGCCGACCTTCGAGGCCACGGAAGGATGGGACTGGATTCCCGCGATACGCGATCGGGACACCGGCATCTGGCAGCCGGTAACACTGCGAGCGACTGATGCGGTAAAGATTGGCGACCCACAGGTGGTAACCAGTCTCCCCTTGCCGGACACATCAAACGCAAAGGTAAGCATCGCGGTCCCTTTGAACAATACAAGTGAAGTCGCGTTACAAGGGACGCTCACCGCGGAGTTTGAAGGAGTGAAGGTTGCCACCCACATTGATCTCAAACCAGGAGAGAGCCAGGTCAAACTAACTCCCGCTGATTTTGCCCAACTCACGGTGGCACATCCGCGACTGTGGTGGCCAAACGGGTACGGAAAACAGGAGTTGTATCATCTGAAGCTCTCGTTCGCCGTTGGAAACGTAATCTCCGACAGGAAGGAATTGCGTTTTGGAATTCGGGAAATCACTTACGAATTGAGTCTGCTGGATACATCAGGACATTTACGACGGGTCGAATATTCGCCGACGGAGGCCTACGAGTTGGGCGAGTTAGAGCCCGATGTGAACGTCACCCACGATGGAATGCGCAACATTCCGCCGGCCGAACCACCTCCGCCGAGTCTGCCCGAGGCTCGGCGCGAAAACTGGCATTCATGGGTAGCTTCGCTCACCGCTGCCGGCGAACATTCGCGCGCGATTAAGCCAAGCGACGACCTGGGCACGGGCCCGTACCTCGTCATCAAGGTAAACGGAGTGCGTATCGCCTGTCGCGGTGGCAATTGGGGCATGGACGATGCGATGAAGCGAGTGTCGCGTGAGCGATTGGACCCCTATTTCCGGCTTCATCACGACGCACACGAGAACATCATTCGAAATTGGGTCGGACAAAATACAGAGCAGTCGTTCTTCGATCTCGCCGACGAATACGGCTTTCTCATCTGGAATGACTTCTGGGAGACGACGGAGAACTACAATCTCGAAGCGCAGGACCCGGAGCTGTTCTTGCGTAATGCTGAAGATGTAATCCGGCGCTTTGGGAATCATCCCTCGATCGCAATCTGGTGTGGACGCAACGAAGGTGTACCGCAGCCAATCATCAATGAGGGCATCGCGAAACTGGTATCCACCCTGGACGGTACGCGATATTACTCGCCCAGTTCGAACCAGGTGAATCTGCAGAACAGCGGCCCATACCGGTATCAAAATCCGAAGCTGTACTATACCGCAATCAATCGCGGTTTCTCTGTCGAGACGGGTACGCCCTCCATGTCAACCATCGAATCGTTTGAGGCGTCGGTCGCGAAGCCCGACCTGTGGCCGATGGATGATGTGTGGGCTTACCACGACTGGCACTTCATGGGGAACGGCGATATGCATCCTTTTCTGGCGGAGATGCAAACTGAATTTGGGGCGCCCACCAGCTTTGAAGACTTCGAACGCAAGGCGCAGATGATGGACTACGTGGACCATCGAGCGATCTTCGAAGGAATGAATGCGCATTTGTGGTCGCCGAACAGCGGAAGACTCTTGTGGATGACACAGCCGGCTTGGCCCAGCAATATGTGGGAGGTGCTTGGGTCAGACTATGACACGCAATCGTCGTACTATGGCGTGAAGGAAGCCTGTGAGCCGCTCCATGTGCAGCTGGACCTGGCGACGGACGCGGTGGAAGTGGTGAACACGACCCCGGAGCGGGCGGCAAGAGTGCGGGTGACGGCCGATGTGTTTTCACTCGACAACCGGTCCCTCCTGCACCAGGACGCGCTGGTAGAGATTCCGTCCGATGAGGTCGTGACGCCGTTGCACCTGGACCTGGCGCCACTCGAGAAAGATGCCGTCGTGCTGGTGAAGCTCGAGCTCAAGGATCAGACTGGTAAGGTGGTCTCGTCGAACCTATATTGGTTGACGGCAGAGGGCCAGAATTACCGTGAGCTGACGCGGCTGACGCCTGCAACCGTGACGGCAACGGCAAAGTCGAGGAGATCCGGCGATTCTGTGCAGGTTCATGTAGAACTGAAGAACACAGGCACCGGGATCGCGCTCCAAAACAAGCTGACGCTGGTAAAAACCTCGGATGGATCGCGCATCCTGCCGGCGTACTACGATGACAACTACGTCTCGCTGCTGCCAGGGGAATCCCGGGAGATCGATATCGAATACCCGGCGAGCGCCGCCAACGGCGCCGTACCACAACTTACTCTACGCGGCTTCAATCTCCCGCAACGTCCTGTGCCGATCGTGGCTGCAGACCGCTAAGCTGCGACTCTGACAGAAGGCACACAAGGGCTCGCGACGAACAGGGGGATCATGTCCGGCGTCTTAGCTGGTGTAGACGCGCACTTCCCGCACAATCTGCTTCTCTTCCTCGATTCGAGTCTTGCTGAGGTCATAGCTTAGCTGGAGGTTGAGCCAGAACTCCGCACTCGTGCCGAAGTACCGGGCCAGACGCAAAGCGGTGTCAGGACTAACGCCTCGGCGCCCATGCACGATCTCCCCGATGCGGGTTGCCGGCACATGAATGTCCATCGCAAGTTTATTCTGGCTGATATCCAGTGGCTTCAAAAACTCTTCGAGCAGCACGGTGCCGGGATGGGTGGTAACGGCGCTAAACTTCCAGCCGGTTGCGGGCTTTGTGATGAGTGGCATATCTCTGTCTCCTCTCCTCAGTGGTAATCGACAATTTCTACTCCGTGAGCCCCATCGGATTTCCACACAAAGCATATGCGGTATTGATCATTGATCCTGATACTGTACTGCCCTTTGCGATTGCCTGATAGCGCCTCAAGACGATTCCCCGGAGGCACCTGCAGATCTGTCAGAACGGCCGCAGCGTTGAGCATATCCAGCTTCCGGAGTGCGACCACGTGAATGCTTTGCCAGCGTCGATTCTTGCGCGTCTGAAACAGCTCGGCAGTGTCCTCGTCTTTGAAGCTCTGGATCATGCCTTGAGACCTAAAGTATACCGTCTTGCGTAGTACGTAAAGCGTTAAACTCGCATAGCGTGCTAGCCCCTTATGCAATTGTCATGTACAGGCTGGGTACGACTCTCACGGGAAACAAGCGGGTATGCCGAGATACACCACCCTCCTAACGGGTCCCCGGGGCCGACCCTACCCCAAGCGACGGAGGGCGTCGGTTCGGGTGTCAAAGTAGTGGGTAGTTTCGCTATTGCCGACTCTGGCGGTGCTCCGGGTAAGAGCAATCGTTGGGGCCGCGGCCCATCTTTTTCGGCCCATGTACGCCATGGCGAACATGGGGCACCCGTCCAGGGAGGTGGGTCTCGTCTAGAAATGGAGGGTGGTGCCCGGAGGGGGACTTGAACCCCCACGGCCATTTACGGCCTGCGGATTTTAAGTCCGCTGCGTCTGCCGATTTCGCCATCCGGGCGCGCTGGTTCAAATATATCAAAATAAACGGCTTAACTTTAGCGTTGCATGGTTTCGCGTGGCAGTATGCTGAGCTCGTCCCGCACCGGCATCCAATCGCGGCTATCGGGAGGAGAAAACCTATCCCCTGCAAGTTTCCGTGCCATCAACAATCGAAAGAATTCATGGGGGTGACAAATAATCCCTTGCGGCAGCCGGTAATCTGTATCTGTGGAGATGACACTTGCGGCCACCGCAGTTCAGCACCGTGCTCCGTGAGTTGGTCGCTAGAGCGGTGACAATAGGATGGTGCTCAATGACGCTGACTCCGTGGGACATGTTTGTAATCCAGACGGCCATCGACCGATATGAAAAGGCGTTTCCCGACAAGCCTTCTCCGTCGATTGCGGAAGCGCTGGAGTGGAACGCACATCAAAGCAAACGGGAACCGCGTGTCAAGCTGCGAGGACCGGACGGCAGCCGTCCTCAGAGTTTATGGTCAAGGGCATCCGAGTTTATTCTGACGTGGTGGCACTCCAGCGCCTTACAAAAAGCCAGAGAGTTGTAAGACCAGAGTTTGCAGGCGGCTTCCCTGGAACGGCGGGATTGCCGTTTTTCAGGAAGCCGTCTGTCGTAGCAACTACCCCGTGGGCCCAATAGCCGCCAGGCTTACGGAGCCTATCCTGCGCGGGTTAATCTGAGCCGATTTTGTATGCGGGGTCGGCGGCGTGCTGCTCTGCTGCAAAGGCTGCGCAGGTTTCGTTGTAAATGCCACCGCTATAATCCCGCAGACTGACGAAGCTCTCAGGATTCTGCTTGCAGTACGCTTTGGCGTTTGCAATAGACTCCTGTACATCGACTTTCGGCTTAGGTGGAGCGTCAATGGAGGTCACCTCTCTCTTTGCGCAGCGGCGCGCTTGCTGGTCCCAGAGAGGCGCATGGACACGGTCGGGTTAACGCGACACGAGCCTCAACACCCTGTAGCCCCTACCTTGCAGACGCAGCAGGCCTGGTCCGTAACCAAGAAATATACGCTCGCTTTCCCAGGGCGTCATCCACAGGATCGCAATCCCCGTGGTCTTACCCTTTCCATCACTGCGACGAGTTTCATCCAATAAAAAAAAGGCCCGCAGCGGTTCTCCGCAACGGGCCTCGTTTTCCAGCGTGGTTCTTGTTTCTAATGCGGCTTTCGATACTCGATTCCTTCATCGTTCAGGTAGTACTCGGACGAACAATAATCGGAACCGCAGATCATCGACTCCATGCCGACATATTGCATCTTCGTGATCAAACCCAGCGCACCACAATGAGGACAAGCCAGCACGGCAACGTAAGGGTTGCTCGCCTCGCCCATCGCTCCCGTGTTCTCCAGCACAAACAAGGTTCCAGGTTCCATCTGCTCTGGAATCCACTCTCCAAGCAATTCAAGATCCGTCAACATGCTTATTCCTCCTGTGCGATCCTGTTACCTGTGATCACCGTACCTATGTAACGTGCAGGGTTTAGCCCTGCATTCCTTGCTTGCCACTGCAGAAAGACTCTCGCTATCCTCTGCCTCCCTCCTGGGGTGTTTTTTCACGGTCATTATTCCAACAGACGCTCCCGCTGGCTTTCTTGGTGACGAACGGGTCCCTTGCCGCCGCCCGGCGGAAAGACAAAACTATGGCACTGCGCTTTCGCTCAGCCGGATGGGCAAAATAGCTACGCAGAAAGTTCCAAATCCAGGCCAACGCCACCCGCCACATGCCGCGGGAAAGCGTCGGCATCACCGCCATGCGGAGGGATCTGAATTGCGCCTGGGTGGTGTGCGATTCCTGATTGACCCGTACAAGCTTGGGGCGCTGCGGCCCCCACCAACGCGGCCCACTGGAGTTTGGCCGGTTCTTATTGTCCGTCGGGCCCACAACCACAAGCCTGCGAAATCTGTTCTGCGGATGCTTACTCATTTGGCCGAGTCACCTACCGAGGTGAAGTTTCGTTTGCAAGCCGAACATTGAACTCATTCTTTCCGCGAGCCTTGTTTTCGTCAATGCACGATTCGTTCGCACGAATCAATTCCCTTTGTTTGTGCACCAAGATGCACACATCTCATTACTGCTGCGCGGGCATCATCTTCTGGTCAATGCCTGACTGTTTCTGTTGAGCGACAGTGCTCGACGGTTTTTCTTGAGCGACAGTGCTCGACGGCGCAGCGGGCGCCGCGTGCAACGCGCGATAGATCGACTCATTGCGGAGAATCGCCTGCACGTAATCGCGAGTCTCCGTAAAAGGAATCGACTCCACAAATTCGTCCATGCCGTGGTATTTGCCGATCGACTGCCAGTCCGTCACGCGGCTGTCGCCCGCATTGTAGGCAGCAAAGGCGTACGCAGGCTGGCCGTCAAACTTATCCAGGGTCTGTTTGAGATAGCGCGAGCCGAGACGGATGTTGGTCTCGGGGTTGAGCAATTCAACTTCGTTGAAATGGCGAATGCCCTCTTCCCTGGCCATGGAGCGGCCGACGGAGGGCAACAACTGCATCAACCCGAACGCGTTGGCGGAACTGATGGCACCGGGATTGAACTCCGACTCCTGGCGAATCAGCGAGGCCACCATGTATGGATCCAAACCGTTCTTCGAGGCTTGTTGCTCGATGGAGCTCCAATATTGCTGGGGAAAGAGAATTTTCCAGTAGCCCATGGGGATGGTGTCGATGGGCGCCGAGGTATAGAAGGGCAAAGCCCGCTTCAACACGCGCATGGCGCGGAAGGTTTCGCCGTCGGCGGAATAAATCTCCGCCTCGGCGAAGGCTCCCCATTGTTCGCTGCCATCGGCCGCTTGAATCTCGGCGGGAATGTATTCGTTCAAACCCGCGTTGGCCAACAGGCGGGCCTTGATGACGTGCTCATCGTCTTCCGGCACGTCATCGGTGAGTGGGGGAATCTCCTCGCGACGAATGCTGCTCAGCATGGCAACCTCGGCCGGAGTGACGGAGCCCAACTCCGCCAAACGTTCGCGAGACAACTGGGCGTAGTAATAATGCTCAAAAACGCGGGAAACGGTCTGATAGTAGGCGGCGGCCAGGGCGGGCTGATGCTCCTGATCGGCATACAAACGGCCGCGCCAGTAGAGAGCCGCGGGAATTTCCTTACCACCGGCGTACAGGGCGATCTGTTTGTCGAAGAGCACCGCCGCCGCGGAGTAGTTTCCTAAACGATAGTTGAGCCACGCCGCTTTCCAGTGGCTGCTGGGCGCATAGCGGTGCGTGGGAAAACGAGTGGCCAGGTCGCCGTAGTAGGTGATGGCCTGGGGATAGTCCTTGCGCAGCAGGTACATGTTGCCCGAGGTGTAGAGCGCTTCGGCTAGCCACCGGCTCTCGGGAAAGCGCTGCTCCATCTGGGTGATGAGAGACTGCACTGTGCCGCCATCGTCCCTATTGCGCGCCAACTCGACGGCCAGATACATGCGGCGAGCGCCGCTCTCATCCTGGCTATCAGGCAGTAAATCCACTTCTTCTTTGCTAAGCCGCCTGGTTCTCAGGTCGCAGGAGGCGGCGGCCACCAGGAGCGCGTTTTTCGCCTGGGGATCGGTTTTCGGATCATTGGCCAAGGCTCGGTATTCCTCGCCCGCGTCGGCGAATTTTCCGCCGGCATAGAGTGCGTCCGCGTGGGCTCTGCGTTCGGCCATGGTGAGTGGCGGGTTGGCTCCCATCACGGCGAGCTGGGCTTTCGCTTGCTGCCCTTCATTACTTAAAGGAAAACCGAGAAAGATATGGCGATAGAGTTTGGCCGCTTCGTCGAGACCTCCCGTCATCTGGTTGGCTCGGGCCAGGGCCAGCTGAAAATCGGCGTGCCCGGCGATGGGATCGGCCGCGTGTTCGCGGAGCACCTTAAGCGCCGTTTGAGGATCGTTTTGATCGAGCGAGAGATTGGCGATCATCACGGGCAGGCGGGCAACGAAAACGCTTTCAGGATATTTGGCGGCAAAACCGGTGAGCAGGGATTCCGCGTCAGAGAGCTTGCCTGATTCCATCAGCGCCTGGGCGGCGAGGAAGTCGGCGTAGTCGTCCATGGTCGTGCCCAGGGCATTCGCTTTCTGGAAGCTTGCGGCCGCTTCCGGGTAGCGTTTGTCTAACAAATAGGCGTGTCCCAGGGCCAGGTACGCCGCGGAAGCGGCCTCTCCCGTGTGGGCTCGTGCATAAGCGGTGACGCCCGCGTAGGCTGCGGGCGACCGCATGGTGGTTAGTTCCTGGGCCATAGGCCTGAGCTGGGACGAGGCGACAAAGGCCCGCTGAAGCTTGCGGCTGCGGGCGATACTCCTGGCACTGCGTGGCTTCCGCCGTGTTTTGGCATGGCGGACATGCGAGGCGCCGGCCCGACCGGTCTTGGCGTGGGTCGCGCTGGCTGCATGCGCGGGATGATGGGCCGGAGTATGTTTCTTAGCCGGCGTGGTCTGCGACGTGGCTCCGCTCCAGCTCACGGCAAGCAGTAACAGCCAGGAGAATAGGGCTCGTACAGTCATGACTCGATTGATTGCTTCCCTCTCCACTTGCCTGCCCCGGACGGATGCGACCATAACAATCTGCAAACCTGCCCTTATAAAAGACTCTAAGCGGAAAATTTGGTTGCGCGCAGGCTTTCGTGCCATTACCAGCCCGATTAGGAACCCAGTCAAATACCGCTGCCAGCCCACATCGGGAGTAGTGTGCCTGGCAGGCGTTGGAGCGTTTTGGGTCACCTGGCCGCTGCGGTTTTCTCAGCCGGCTTTGGTGAGCTAACTTGAGCGTTTCCCTTCTTCCCAGGAAATGATGCCTATTTCGCAGGTTACGCATTTTGCGGTGTGCCGCCATGCCCATTTAGTATGAGGAAGACGCGCAGCGCCCGCAGGCGGCCCACTCCAAGCGCGTAGCATCGATGCCCTTCTCCCTCGAGCACTCCGCAAAACGTGCATCAGGGTGGAGAACGGTCTGGAAAGGTCGAATTTCTGAACCCGTCACCAATGCCTATCATCCAAGCACAAGGGACTGAAGAGGTTCACCCTGACATCCTGCTGGTTAACCGGGCACGCGAAGGCGATGTACAGGCCTTCGAACAGCTGGTTAAGCAGTACGATCGGCAGGTGTTCCGCATCGCGCAGCACATCACGCAGAACCGGGAGGATGCGGAGGATGTGGTCCAGGATGCGTTTTTAAAAGCTTACGAGAAGCTGGATCAGTTCCAGGGGAATTCGAAGTTTTACACCTGGCTGGTGCGCATTGCGGTGAACGAGTCGCTGATGCGGCTGCGCAAACGGCGTACCGGGCGCATGGTATCCATCGATGAGGACGTGGAGACGGAAGAAGGCTCCATGCCGCGGGATCTGGCCGAATGGAGGCCCGACCCCGAGATGATGTACGGGCAGTCGGAGCTGGCAGAGATCCTGCGCAAAACGATTCAGGGCTTGCCGCCCGGTTTTCGAGTGGTGTTCGTGTTGCGCGACGTGGAAGGTTTGTCGACGGAAGAAACCGCGGAAACGCTCGGACTGAGCGTGCCCGCGGTCAAGTCGCGGCTGTTGCGAGCGCGGCTGCAGTTGCGGGAGCGGTTGAGCCGCTACTTCCGTAAGAATGGGGATGGGACGAAATGAACTGCTCAGAGTTTTTGGCGCAACTCGGTGATTTTCTGGACAACCAGGTACCTACGGGCCTGGTCGCCGAACTGCAGGCCCATCTCGATGGATGCGAACACTGTTTGATCACCATGCAGACGACGCAAAAGACGATCCAGATTTATCGAAACCATGAGGTTTATGAGCTACCCGCAGGGTTGCGCGCGCGGCTGCAAGCTGCGATTCTGGCGAAGTGCAAGAAGGGCTGCTGAAGGGCGAAAGAGTGTTAATGGGTAGGCGGCCTCAAAGCAGTTTGGCATGTCTATGGGTCAACGGGCGTACCTCGTGGGCTTTAAAGCCCTATCTTTGTCGGGCTGTTGATGGCCCGACTAACGAAAGTCGTGCCCTGATACAAAGAACTAGGCTAGAGCCGTGACTCACGTAACAAAAAAGGCCACCTTAGAAGGTGGCCTTTTTTGTTATGTGAAGAGCTGATTAGTTGTCGTCGCGGCGTTGCAGGGTTGGGCGGTCGTTGCCGGTCTGCTTGTCGGAGTCGGACGCGTTGGGGTCGCTGTTGGTGGAGCTGGCACGGCGTAGAGTCGGGGCGTTGCCCTTTCCACCGTCGTTCAGCTTGCGTTTGTTCTCGATCCGCGCCAAGCGAGCCTTGACGTCATCGAATTCAGAGGTCGTCACTACATATTCCGCGCGTGGAGGCAGAATGGTGGCGATTTCCTTCTGCGTTGCCTCGATGCGATCGGGGGTCTGCGGATGGCTGGAGAAGGCTTTGGCAATCAGGTGAGGCTTGGTTTTCTCCAGGTTCTCAAGCTTTTCAAAGATGGTTACGAAGGCCTGCGGATCGTATCCCGCACGGTACATGTACTGCACGCCGAGAAAGTCGGCCTGCGACTCAAAACCACGGGAGAACTGCAGGAAGGTCAGCGGAATGCCTATCTGCGCCGCCTCGTAGATGCCATATCCTGTCCAGCCGCCGATAAAGATCAGCGGAATGGTGCCCAACTGAGCATAGTTCATGCGCGTCTGCTCACGGACAGCATGGTGCGCCGCTACGTGCGATATTTCGTGCGCGATTACGCCTGCCATTTCCGCTTCATCGTCGGCCGTCAAAATGAGGCCGCTGTTCACATACATAAAGCCGCCGGGCAGGGCCATAGCGTTGACTTCATCGGAATCGATCACCTTGATGGTGAAGGGCACCTTGGCATCGGAATTTTTGACCAGGTTTTGCGCGACACGGTTGACATATTCGTTAACAACCGGGTCATTGACGAACTTGACGCTCTTTTCCAACTGCATGGCGTAGGACTTGCCCATGCGAATCTCAGTCTCGGTCGAATACCAGTTGCCCATGCCACGCCCGCCGATGTCGCGGGTACCGACGGCGTTCACGTCGTCTACGCTGCCGGTCTTGATACCCGGCATTTTTTGATCGGTTGGGGGCGTCGTGTCTGAGACGGGGGGAGTATCTGATGGGGTCGCAGCCGGCTGACTTGCCTGTGGCGAAGTGGACGCCGGTTGACTGGCCTGGGGCTGGTTGTTTTGAGGAGTGTTCTGCCCGAACCCGGTGAGGGTGAAGCCGGGCACCAGCAGCAGGGTGCTTGCAACCATTAGTTCTGCCGGTATCAGGCTCTTACGCAGCATATTGCTCATGACTACCTCTTGTTGCACCTGGATATAACCGTAGGCCCACTTCCGCTATGGCTATTAGACCAAGTATGCGCGCTTTGGCGAGCCGATGGCCCGGAATTTCGCCAAAAGAGCAAAAGTGTTTGCGTGGGATGGTTCCGGGGAGGAGCGGGCCAAGATGGAGTCACGGTGGAACCCCGTTTGGAAATCCAGTCGTGTTGCAATGGTGCACCCAGGACTGCGTCCTGGGCTAAGGTCAACCCTTCGGGACTGGATTTCGAAGTGGGGTTCCCCCCGCAGACTCCTTGGGCCTGTGCGCCGTCCTAGGAGATAACCTTGCTTCGCACCAGGTGGGGACCGGTTTCGGTTTGGCGCGTTCTGGCCAAAAAGGCGCTCACCAGCCGGGCCAGCAGCTCAGGGCATTCTTCGTAGGGTAGGTGACCGGCGCCGCGCAGAAGCTCAAATTCCACTTGATCAAAGCATTCACGCAGGTTCTGAGCCGACTCCAGAGACACAGCCCTATCCCGGTCGCCCCACAGCAAAAGTGCAGGAATGGGACGCACGTGCTTCAGCGCGTGCTCTAACCCGGCCATGTCAGCAAACCAGGTTCTGAGCATGTCGAGGACATACTCAACGGTTCCTGGCACGCGCAGCGAACCAATGTACTTGGCCAGGGAGCCGTCCCTTATCTGGCTAGGATCTCCATACATGCGGCCGAGGGCGAGCGATTGCATGGACGCGGGCAGGGTGGCGATGCGGTGAGCGAACCAGCTACCCAGACTCGACAAGTAGAAGTTGATGAGCGGATCGCCAAGATGGGAAAACGGGTTCGCCGGGGCGTGAAGCGACAGGGTCTTGACCCGGTCCGGGTATTTTGCAGCCAGCGTCAGGGCTACGGCGCCGCCGTGCGAGGTAGCCACAAAGTCCGCCACGCCGATGTGCGACTCATTCATGAAGTCGATCATTCGATCGGCTTGGGCTTCCAGTCCTGCATCAATTCCGGGTACCCGGTCTGACTCGCCGATGCCGAGGGAGTCCACCGCGAAGACCATCGAATCCTCTGCCAAGCGCGGGATGACCGGCTCCCAGGTCGAGGCAGTTCCCAGTAGACCGTGCAGCAAAATGAGCTCGGGGCCGGCACCTGCCTGGAGGTAGTGCATCCGATGTCCGTTTACCTGGACCCAATGCTTGTCGATAGGGACTCGCCCGATCGAATCGAACATCCAACGAGCCAACGCCATTTGACCGGTTGCCTCCAGCCTGAATCTGCGGGATTCACATTCTATTCATACATGCTGAGAACGCAAGGGTGGAGCAAAAAGATGCCCAAGCGAAAGCCAGCGAAGACATCCGAAATTCCCAAAAATAAGATTTAGCGATATGGAGTGTCATATCCCAGTGGTGGAAATCAACAGATCTCATGTTAGGGCCGTAACTAGTCTGAGAGTGCCCTCGTTGCCCCTCGTATATCTCTTCTTGAATCAAGGGTATACTGGTGCCGGAAATATTCAGTTCAGGAAGTGCCTACGGGGCCTGGGCTGGTCTATTGGTCCGTAGCGTGCTTTGGTGTCCTGGGGAAGCCTCTGTTCTTACTCGCAGCGCCGCGATGCTTAAGACGTTTCAAATTCGAGTCGCCGTAGTCCTTCTCGCCGGTTTCACTCTGGCGGCTGCGGTTCTTGCGGCCCTGAATTTCTCCAAAGAGGGTTCCTATCCCCAACCCACCGACAAGGTGATATGGCAGGAAGCACCCGGAGGCCTAAGGGCCGTGCGGGTGGTGAAGGATGGTCCCGGCGAGCGAGCCGGCATCAAAGCCGGGGATCTGCTGGTCGCGGCAAACAATATCCCAACGCCGCGGGTGTCTTCGCTCATCCGGCAGTGGTTTGCCGTGGGCACCTGGCGAAACGCTGATTATTCTCTCATTCGTTCGGGCGTGCCGATCCACGCGTCGGTCCTGATTGAGGCCACCGACCGGACGGAAAACCAAGGCCTGCGGCTGATCGCGCTGGTTTATCTGTCTATTGGTCTCTACGTGCTCTTCAGGCGATGGACCGCGCCACGCGCCACTCACTTCTACGTCTTTTGCCTCGCCTCCTTTGTTCTCTATTCGTTCGACTACACGGGCAAACTAAACGGGTTTGACTGGACGATTTATTGGGGCAAGATTCTGGCTGGGGCGCTGCAGCCAGCGCTGTTCCTGCATTTCGCGTTAGCTTTTCCCGAAGAGCGGCCGGCGTCGCGGCGCCATTGGATCAACTCCCTGATCTACCTTCCTGGCCTGGGCGTGATCGTCCTGCAGGTGGTGGCCATGCTGCGGTGGGAGGCAACGGGCCTGTTGAAAACGCGCCTGGACCAACTGGCGACAGCTTACCTCGCGATCTACTACGTTTTGGCCGCGTTGGTTTTCCTGCGCAACTACTTGCGGCAAACGAATCCGCTACGCCGGCAGCAGTTGAAATGGCTGACGCGGGGCACCTTGCTTACCGTGATTCCTTTCACGGTGTTGGACGTCATCCCATTTCTGACCGGTGTTCCTGTTCCCGGCGTCCTGGCCAGGCTGGGTGGCGTGTGCCTGGTCTTTTTGCCGCTGACCTTCAGTTGGGCCATCGTGCGCTATCGCTTGATGGATGTCGACTTGATCTTCAAGCGGGGGGTCACCTATACCCTGGCGACAGCAGCGCTGGTTGGGCTGTACTTCGGCGCGGTGGCAGTCGCGGCGGAACTGGTGCACACCCGGTTGCCGAGTGCGGGCGCCTGGGGACTGATCGCTGCCATCATCATCACCGCCCAGCTCTTCGAACCGCTCAAGCGGGCCATCCAGGACCGGGTAGACAGGGTTTTCGACCACAAGCGCTATGACTACCGGCAAACCCTGATCACGTTCGGCCGCGGTTTGAGTTCACAGACGGATTTGGGCAGGTTGCTGACCTCCATTGTGGAGCGCTTGTCGCAGACGCTTCTGGTGGCGCGAGTGGCCATCTTTTTTCCTGATCGGAACGGTGGATACCGGCTCATGGCGGCGCACGGCCTGCCGGCGCAACTGCTCACACCCGAAACCTATCCCGGACTGGATTTTCTCAATTTCGATCAACCGGATGCGGGCACTCACATCTTTCTGGAGAACCCGCAACAGGCGCTACATCTGACTCCCGAAGAGCGCCAGTCTGCTGCCTCGCTCGATCTGAACTATTACCTTCCCTGCCGCCTGCAGGAGAAGACCATCGCCGTCATCGGGCTGGGGCGCACTACCCACGGAGACTTCCTCTCCAGCGAAGACGTGGAGCTGCTGGAGTCGATGGCCAGCTATATCGGAATCGCGATCCAGAACGCGCGACTGTACGCCAGCCTGGAGCAGAAAATCTCTGAGTATGAGCGGTTGAAAGAGTTCAACGAAAACATCGTCGAGTCGATCAATGTCGGCGTGTTCGCGGTGGATTTGGAAGAACGAGTCGAGAGCTGGAATGCTCAGATGGAAGTGATGTACGCCATGTCACGCCAGGAGGCCGTGGGGCAGTATCTCCGCGACATTCTGCCGGCAAATTTTGTGACTGAGTTCCTGCGCTTGAAGGATGAGCCTGGAGTGCACAACCTCTATCGTTTCCGGCTGCAGACGCGCACTGGGGAGAACCGTTGTGCCAACGTGGCCATTGCGCCGTTGGTTTCGCGCAACTTTGAGGTGGTCGGCCGCATCATTATCGTGGATGACATTACCGAGCGCATGGAGTTGGAAGCACAGCTGACACAGGCCGACAAGCTCTCCTCCATCGGACTATTGGCAGCGGGTGTTGCCCACGAGGTCAACACACCCCTCGCCGTGATCTCGTCGTACACGCAGATGCTGGCCAAACAAGTGCGGGGAGATCAAAGAGTGGCTCCGCTTTTAGACAAGATCACACAACAAACCTTCCGGGCCTCGGAAATCGTAAATGGCTTGCTGAATTTTTCGCGCACCGGTGCGGCGGAGTTTACGGCTCTCGACTTGAACCACGTGATCGAAGAAACGCTGAAACTGCTGGAACACCAGTTTCGCGTTTCACAGGTGCAACTGGAGACATCGTTCGAAGATAATCTTCCGCCGATTCTGGGCAACTCGGGCAAACTGCAGCAGGTCTTTCTCAACTTGTTCCTTAATGCCAAGGATGCAATGGCTGCGGGCGGTACACTGCGAGTAGCGACGCAAGCAAACGGGCATGTAGCGGTTGACGTTTCCGACACCGGCTCAGGCATTGCGCTGGAACATGTGCAGCGAATTTATGACCCTTTCTTCACCACGAAACTGACGGCAGGCGAGGGGCAGCGCAGAGGTACAGGATTGGGGTTGGCGGTGAGCTACGGCATTATCCAGGAGCATGCGGGCAAGATCCAGGTAGAGAGCCAGGTTGGCAACGGCACTACTTTCCACCTCGAATTCCCCATGGCAAGGAAACCCGCCCATGTCTGAGGCAGGCATTCTCGTTCCACAAGGCAAAGCTAACGTTTCCAACCCGGAGCCGACGGCCCGCATTCTCATCATTGATGATGAGGCGGCGATTCGCGAGTCGCTGGAGACGCTGCTGGTGCTGGAAGGTTACATGGTCGATCTGGCCCCCGAAGGCCAGGCTGGTCTGAGGGCTATCGACAGCCGCAACTACGACCTCGTTCTGCTTGACCTGGCGCTGCCGGGACTCAATGGGCTGGAGGTTTTGGCGCGCATCCGGGAGCGCCAGCCAAACCTGCCGGTGATCATGATCACCGCCTATGGAACGGTCGGCAATGTCGTCGACGCCATGAATGGCGGGGCGCAGAATTTTGTACAAAAACCCTGGGACAACGAAAAGCTTCTGGCCGATATCCGTGCCGCGACCGCGCGGCAGCGGGCGGAAGAAGAGAATGTCCAGCTCAAGCGGGCGCTGAAGCAGCGCTATAACTTCGAGAACATCGTGGGCAAGAGCGAGCCCATGCTGCGCATCTTCGACCTGGTGGCCCAGGTGGCTCCCACTCGCTCCACGATTCTGATTCAGGGTGAGAGCGGAACGGGCAAGGAGCTGATCGCCAAGGCGATCCACGCGAATTCTCCCCGCCGCGACAAGCCGTTTGTGCCGGTGAATACCGGGGCCATGCCCACGGATTTGCTGGAGTCCACACTTTTTGGTCACGTCAAGGGGGCGTTCACGTCCGCTGTTTCCGCCAAAAAGGGGCTGTTTGAGATGGCCAACTTTGGCACCCTCTTCCTGGACGAAATCGGGACCATGGGGATGGATACGCAAGCCAAGGTGCTACGAGTGCTGCAGGACCGCCGCTTTATGCACCTGGGTGGCGTGCACGAGATTCAGGTAGACGTGCGCATCCTCGCTGCCACCAATGTGGATCTGCGACAGGCCGTGCGTGACGGCAAGTTTCGTGAGGATTTGTACTACCGGCTGAATGTGATCACCATCGATCTGCCGCCGCTGCGCACCCGGCGGGAAGATATCCCGCTGCTGGCCGCGAGCTTTCTCAAGCGCTATGCGGAGGAAAATGATTTGCCGCCGCGCACGCTGGCGCCGGAAGCGATGCGGGTGCTGATGGACTATGACTGGCCGGGCAATGTCCGGGAGTTGGAAAACGTCATTGAGCGGGGAGTGGTTCTCTCCTCCACGCCCAGCATTGGGTTCGACCTTCTTCCCGGCCATCTTACTGGGCGCAGCTACTCCTCCAGCTTGCTGGAGCACAATCCCGACGCCTCCTTGTTCGACATCCTGGAAGATATTGAGCGGCGCATCATCATCGACAAACTGGAGCGCTGCAAGTGGAACCAGACGGACGCGGCGGAACAGTTCCGCATCCCTCTCTCTACGTTGAACCAGAAGATCAAGCGGCTCTCTATCGAGATCAAGAAGCGAATGAAAGACTAGGGCGGGGCGTGTGGTACCCTCGGCTTGGGTATGCCATTCGAACCGATTGAAAGCTGGGCCAAGAAGGCCGTGGTCGCGGTACAGGACTATGCCATACTCTCGGGCCGGGCTCTCGCCAACATCTTTCAGCGTCCGCACTACTTTGGCGACGTAATGACCCAGGCTGACTCCATCGGGATAGGGTCACTGCCGATTGTCATCCTCACGGGCTTCTTCACCGGCGGCGTCCTGGCGCTGCAATCCGCATCTTCGCTGGCTCAGTTCGGGGCCACCGCGATCACGGGAGAGCTGGTCAGTCTTTCGATGATCAAGGAACTGGGCCCGGTGCTCACCAGCCTGATGGTGTCCGGTAGAAATGCTTCGGGGATGGCCAGCGAACTCGGCTCCATGATGGTGACCGAGCAGATCGATGCTATGCGTGCGTTGGGCACGGATCCGCTGAAGAAACTGGTGACTCCGCGGGTCTACGCCACAGTCTTCATGCTCTTCTTCCTCACCATCATCTCCGACACGGTGGGCACGTTGGGCGGGGCGTTCGTATCCGTGGTCATGCTGGGACAGAACGGGTCGCAGTATTTTCATACCGCATACCAGACCCTGCGTTTCCCCGATATCCTTCAGGGTCTGGTAAAGCCGGTGGTCTTCGGGTTCATCATTGCCACCATCGGTTGCTTCTATGGCATGACCACGCGCGGCGGCACCCAGGGTGTTGGCCGCTCGACCACGCAGGCGGTGGTTGTCTCTTCCGTGCTCATCATCTTCGTTGACTTCCTGATCAGCCAGTTCATGATCAATGTTTTCGGCTTCTGAACGCATGGTGACCGCGCCCCAGACCGCACCACCGGCAACCCAGGATGATCCGTCGCAGCCGGTCGTCGTCTTCGACGACGTCTCGATCGGCTTTGAAGGCAAGCCGGTGCTCGAAAATGTCTCGCTGGCCGTGTCTCCGGGGCAAACCAGAATCCTGTTGGGGCCGGCGGGCAGCGGCAAGAGTGTGCTGCTCAAGCTCGCAAACGGGTTGATACGGCCTGACTCCGGAACCATTACGGTTTTCGGCGAACGAATCGACCACATGCGGGAGGAGCAGCTCTTCCAGTTGCGAGGGCGCATCGGCATGGTGTTCCAGGAGGGAGCCCTGTTCGATTCGCTCACGGTGCGGGACAATGTGGCCTACCGCTTGATGGAGCAGAAAATCCCCGAGGCCGAAGTGACCGAACGGGTGCGCGAGGCGCTTCGTTTCGTGGAACTGGAGCAGACGCTGGACAAGTTTCCGTCGCAGCTTTCCGGAGGCATGCGGCGCCGGGTAGCGATCGCCCGGGCGATTGTGAACCGGCCAGACTTGATCCTGTACGACTCCCCTACCGGGGGATTGGATCCGATTACTTCGACCACGATCGTTGAGCTGGTCATGAAGCAGCGCGACGTTTATGGCACCAGTTCCCTGCTGGTGACGCATCGCTTACAGGATGCCTTCATGCTGGCCACGCACACATTTGACCGCGAACAGAACCACATGGTGCCGATTCCCAATGGGGGGCTGGATTCAAAGACAAATTTCCTGGTCTTGCATGACGGACACATTGTTTTCGATGGGTCCACGCATGACCTGGTGCACAGTGAAGATCCGTTCCTGAAGGAATATTTGTCCTAAACGGACGGGTGCCCCACGTTCGCGCCAGCGTACGTGGGCCGAAAAGAATGGGCGAAGCCCTACGAACGCTTTTTCTCCGAAGCCCTGGCAGATCTCACTAAATGTAACCGTTTCGGTATCTTTGCCCCCTCCTATTAAGGCGGTTGAAGGGCTTCGCCCATCTTTCTCGGCCCATGTACGCTGGTGCGAACATGGGGCACCCGTCCCTTCCCCTCTGATTTTTTTCTAGCCCTCTGAGTTTTTCGTCCTACATCCTCGAAACCTATGTCCCGCTCCTTTGGACTGTTTGTCCCTTCTCCCGAACTTTTTGTTTGGGGTGAGGTCTGCTAACCTTAAGGGTTTGCTACTAGCTTTCTGAGGTGCCTACCGGCATGGCGTTCAAGTTTAAAGGTGTTGATTTTATGCAGTTTGATGGGCTGCTGTCCGGCGATGAACTGCTTTCGCGGGATACCACACGCGAGTTCGTGGAAGACAACGTGATCCCCATCATCGAGCAGTGCAATCGCGATGGGCGATTTCCACGGGAGTTGATCGAACCGATGGGAAAGCTGGGCTTCTTTGGGGCCAGCCTCGAGGGCTATGGATGCGCCGGCATGTCCAATGTGGAGTATGGCCTGGTAATGCAGGAACTGGAGCGCGGAGACTCGGGACTGCGCAGCTTTGTCAGCGTGCAGTCGGCGCTGGTCATGTATCCCATTTACACCTTCGGCAGCGACGCGCAGAAGAATAACTGGCTCCCTCTCATGGCGTCAGGAGAGAAGCTGGGTTGCTTTGGGCTTACCGAGCCGGACTACGGTTCGAACCCAGGAGGGATGAGGACACGCGCCCGCAAAGAAGGCGACGAGTACGTTCTTAACGGGGAAAAGATGTGGATCACGTCGGGGTCGATTGCCGACGTAGCCGTGATCTGGGCAAAGGTGGATGACGAGGATGGCAAGGTCCGGGGTTTTCTGGTGGAGACCAACCGGCCCGGGTTCTCGGCCTACGATGTGCATGGCAAGTGGTCGTTGCGCGCCTCGGTCACCTCCGGTCTTTCGTTGCAGGATGTGCGCATCCCGGCGTCTAATCTGCTGCCGGGCTCGGGCGGCCTCAAGTCACCCCTCATGTGCCTCAACCAGGCCCGCTACGGCATCAGCTGGGGTGGACTGGGTGCCGCGATGTCCTGTTACGACACCGCACTCCAGTACGCGCTGGTGAGAAAGCAGTTTCGCGAAGAACCCATCGCCAGCCACCAATTGGTGCAGGAAAAACTGACGTGGATGATCTCAGAGATCACTAAAGGCCAACTACTCGCGCTCCAGGTAGGCCGGCTTAAAGACGCGGGCAAAGTCAGTTTTGAACACATTTCCATGGCCAAGCGGAACAACATCTGGATGGCGCTGGAGTGTGCGCGCATGGCACGCGACATCCTGGGCGGCAACGGCATTACTGACGACTACCCGGTCATGCGGCACATGATGAATCTTGAATCAGTGAAAACCTACGAGGGTACGCACGACATCCACACACTCATTATCGGACAAAGCGTTACGGGTATTCCCGCGTACTAGCTGTTGCTCAACGATTCATTCTGTAAAATCCTCTTTAAGGGCTGCCGGGGTGTGCAGCCCATTCCCCCCTATTTCGCAACCTCTGGCTATAAACCGCGTCTCTAATAGAGCGCGGGTAAATTGAGGCCCACAGGTGTGTTGCACATGGATGTGAAGTCCGCTTCGCGAAGAGTATTGCGGCTGGGCAAGATACAGCGCCGTCCGGAGCTGGACGCCCTGCGCGGACTTTTTCTGGTTTGGATGACGCTGACGCACTTGCCTACCCGCCTCAGTGAGGTCGTCAACCAACCATTCGGGTTTGTTTCATCCGCTGAAGGTTTCGTGTTCCTTTCGGGCATGCTGGTGGCAACCCTGTACATCCACCGTGCGGAGGAAGACAGCGACGACGTGCGCAGCAAACTGTGGAGGCGCGCACTCAGAATTTATGGCTACCACCTCATTATGCTGGCCATGGTGTTCACGGTGGTGGCGGCGTTTGCCGCGCATACGCATCGCGCGGCCATCTACAACCTGCTTAACTTCTACCTGGCCCACCCGCTTACCGCGATCATCGGGTCAGTCCTCCTGATCTATTGCCCGCCGCTGCTCGACATACTCCCCATGTATGTGACTTTTCTCCTGCTCACGCCGTACGTCCTGGGAGTAGCGGTACGCAAAGGTTGGAACAACATTCTCCTGGTGAGTGGTCTGGTATGGGTTCTGGCCCAGTTCGGCTTACGCAGCTGGATGCATAACCTGGTGGTGCATGCGACGGGCCTACATATCCCTCTGCAAGAGACAGGCGCCTTCAACCTTTTTGCCTGGCAGGCGATCTGGGTTCTGGCTTTGTGGCTGGGGGCCAAGTCGGCGCAGCATGACAACCCTCTAAGCCGGCTGCCTGGCTATGTGTTTGTGTTGAGCGGGGCGATTTGCCTGTTTTTTCTAGGCGTGCGCCACGACTGGCTTGGGCCTCATCTCACCCAGGAAGCGCTGGGCTTGTCGCTGGATAAATGGCAGATCGGTCCACTGCGCATGCTGAACCTTTTCGCTTTTTCATGCATGATCTTCTGGTCGAGGAAATATTTGACCAAGCTGGTGCTGATCGAGCCACTGTTGACCCTGGGCAAAGCCTCTCTGGAAGTGTTCTGCGCCCATGTGTTTTTCGTTTTTGTAGGTCTGGCGCTGCTGTACGGTGAAGTGACGGAACTACACGGCCGTTATGCACTCAGCCTCTTGATCATCACGTTCAGTGCGCTGATCCTGGTAGCAATCCGGGAAGTACGGCGCAAGCAGAAGGCTCGTCTCACTCCGCCGGCGGGCACGGCGAATCGTGAGTCATTTCGTCCAGTATCGAGTTTGAATCCTCCGCCTGCGGAAAGCCGGGCGGAAATTTAGACGGCCACGGTGAACGTGTCTTCGCTGCGAACGACGTTGCGGTAGAGGGTGTCACGCTCCACCGGCTCGCGGCCAGCCTCACGAATTAAGCGCACCAGGTCAGCGCGGCGCATCCCTTGCGGTGTCGTCGCTCCGGCGTCATGGTAAATCTTCTCCTCAACCACAGTGCCATCGATATCGTCGGCGCCGAAGCGCAAGGAGATCTGCGCGATCTTGGCCGTCATCATCTGCCAGTAGGCCTTGATGTGGGAAAAGTTATCCAGCAATAAGCGGCTCACGGCAATCTGCCGAATATCCGTGAGGCCAGTGGTCGTGGGCAGATGATCGAGGGCCGTGTGTGCGGGATGGAAAGCAAGGGGAATAAAGGTCTGGAACCCGCCGGTATCGTCCTGCACGGCGCGGAGGCGCAGGATGTGATCGACGCGATCCTCATCGTTCTCGACGTGCCCGTAAAGCATGGTGGCGTTGGAACGTAGTCCCAGCTTGTGCGCCGTTCGCGCGGTTTCCAGCCACTCGTCGCCGTCGATTTTGTGATCGCAAATGATGTGCCGTACACGATCGGAGAAGATTTCAGCGCCGCCGCCCGGCATGGAATCTACACCGGACTCCTTCATTTTGGTCAGGGTCTCGGCGATGGTCAGCTTGGCGCGTTTCGCCAGGTAAGCTACCTCGACCATGGTGAAGGCCTTGATGTGTACCTGGGGAAAGCGCTCCTTGAGGCCGGCCACCAGGTCAAGGAAATATTGGAACGGAAGGTCGGGATGCAAACCGCCAACGATGTGGAATTCGGTCACAGCCTCGCTGTAACCGGACGCAGCCGTTTGCCACGCTTCTTCCAGGGCCATGGTGTAAGCGCCTGGACCATCTTTTCTGCGGCCGAAAGCGCACAGTCTGCAAGCGGCCACACAAACGTTGGTTGGGTTGATGTGGCGGTTGACGTTGAAATAAGCAATGTTGCCGTGCAGGCGTTCGCGGACAAAGTTTGCCAACCAGCCGACAGCCAAAATATCGCCCGACCGGTAGAGGGCGACACCATCGTTGAAATCGAGGCGCTGGTTTGCCAGGACCTTTTCCGCGATCGGCCGCAAACGGGCGTCGTCGGTTTGAAAGCTGTGGCGCTTAGGCGCAAAAGTAACGGGGCTGCTCACTCCTTTATGATACTCGACCGGGCTATTGGCTTCGGTGTTTCATCCCGCCACATCAAAGCAGGGGGCTATGAACTCCTGGGTTAAGATTTGACTGAATGCGACTGCTTAGGATCCTGGCTTTCACCCTCTTCGCGTTACCCGGCGCGCTGGCAGCTCCGCAAAATCAGTCTTCCGCGGCGGCGGTCTTACCGCCGGTTACTGCTTACGGCCTTGATCGGGCGAAAGTCACCCTGCCGGCGGATTTTACCGCGCCTCTGAACCTGCTGGTTCTTTCCTTTCAGCGGGATCAGCAGTCTGTGATCGATGGCTGGCTCCCGGTGCTGACCCCTGGGGCTCCCTCGATGCAAACCTGGCTGTTGCCTATCTCGCCCCGGGCCAATGGTCTTTACCGGTGGTGGTTGAACGCGTCCTTGCGCACCAGCTTGCCGACTTCCCAGCCTCGTCGTTATACGGTTCCCTTGTACGTGGATAAGGCACAGTTTCTCCGTGCTCTACAGGTTTCTTCAGAGCAGGAGGTGGTCCTGCTATTGACCGATAAGACGGGGCATGTTCTGTGGCGTACCTCTGGGCCGGTGAGTGACGGCAAGAAGGCCGCGCTGAGTGGTTTTGTGAGCAGGTTTGGACGTTAGGGCTCTCCTAACTCTTCCCTGTGTGGGCGGCGATCATGTCGATGGCTCGGTGCGCCGAGAGGGCCGCACCTTCCTGCCAACCGACGATGTGGCTGGTATGATCGCCCGCCAGGTAGATGCGACCCTGGGGCTTGGTCCATACTTCATAGCCTGGCGGGATGCCGACGTCGCCGCCGCTGACCCAGGATCCCAGGTTGTACGGAATGTGCCCCCAGCTGACGTAGATGGGGTTCTTCAACTCCTGCGAGCGGCCGGGATGGAGGAGTTCGATCGAGTTGCGGGAGGAAGCCAGCTTGGCTTCCGGGTTGGGCAGCTGGCCGAATTCCGAACCGTTTTCAATGCCATAGCCCCCCAGAATGATGCCGGTTTCGGAGAACATTTTGGCGCTGGGATACCAGATCGTATCGACGGGCGCGTGCAGAAAGGAAAGGCCGCCGTAGATGTTGCACTCCTGCTCCCAGAATCGGCGTGATTCCCAGGCGATTTTGTAGGCAGAGTCATAGGAACAACCACTGATGGCCGCTTTCAACTCCGGAGAAAAATCAGTATCCATGGTTTTGAGGATGGTCAGGGGTAAGGCGCAAACGCAGTAGTCCGCACTCACCGTCTCGTGCTTGCCGGTCAAGCCATCGCGGTAGACGACTTTCACGCCCGACTGGTTCTGACGTATCTGGATCACTTCCGCAGGTTGCCGGATCACGCTGCCCAGCTTCTTCTTAAAAGCCATGGGGATCTGATCCATCCCGCCCACAGGCTGAAACATGGTTGCCTGCCAGTCGATCTCGTCTTCTTCCATCAACTCGCGCCAGAGATGCGCTGACAGCAAGGCGCGCATATCCAGGGGATCGTGGGGAACGCCCACCGTGTCGCCTGCTCCGGGGCTGATCTTCCATCCAGCCCGGGACGAGCCCTTATAGAACAGATCCGGAGACAGATCCCCATACTGCTTCAGGAACTCGATCATCTGCTCCTTGTCGTCGTGGCTCAGCTCCTGGTCGAGGGCGCCGCGTTGGACACACTTGGCCAGCAGTTCTGAGACATGGCCGCGGGTATCGTATTCCACCTGCCGGTTTTGTACGGTTTTGCCGCCATCCAGCGTGCTCGCCTGCAGATACGCGCTGCGCGAGGCGTTGACTTCGACTTCCAGCGGGACCCCGAGCTCGCGGCAATAGCCAAGCATGGTGCGATGCACCGAGGGCAACCGCGCGGGACCGAAATTCTGGTATGAACCTTCGCCAAATACGCAGTTCTGCGTGAAGCCATCGGTGAACTGAACCTTGGTGCCGTTGCGCACGGTCCAGTTCCTGCCGCCGACGCGCTCCCGGGCCTCGAGCAGGGTACAGGTATAGCCCAGTTTTCCCAGTTCATACGCGGACACCAGGCCGGCAATGCCACCACCGAGAATGACGACGCTGGTCCCCTTGCCGGAGCCGGCGGGATGATCGACCGTGGCTGCGGCCGAAGCCATGACCGGCAACAGGCCCAGGGACTGCATCATGGTGAAGGCGGCGCTATACCCGCCGGCCTGGCCTACCCTCATAAGAAAATCACGCCTGCTCAGACTCATCTTTGAACCACCTTCGATCTTTCCAAATGGCCATAGGCGGCAAATTTGGATGGTAGAATTGGAATTTTCCGGATTGCTGTCGATGTGGGAACGAAGCTCCGTCATGGCAGCGCCGGGCAGCCTTGTGCGCTGCGCTTTATGAGGAAACAGCTTGCATCTACACTTCCTTACCTCGACGCACGAACCAGTCCCTGGAATCCAGGGTGGAGAAATGGAGAATGATCAGTCTTCAACCTGGAAGCTGGCACAACAGAGATACAACGAAGGAAGACGTGGTGAAGGGATACGTTTCGACAAGGAGAACGTTCACCACCCGTAACCCGGCAGGACGCTGCACTAGGACGGAAACGAGCTTAGGGTAACGGTACCGGCGCACGAAAGCAACAGTAAAATGGCGGATAATTTTCCGTCGCCTTAACCAGACATGGGTGTGGTAATGACCGAAGAAGGCCCCAGGGCCGAAGAAGTAAGGGATATCGAGTTTTTGCATGAGATTGGCAGCCGCATGGCGGCGGCGGATCCGTTTCATGCTGTGCTCGAACGGGTTGTTGATTTTGTCTCCACGGTAGTGATGTGCGATTCCTGCTTCGTTTACGTTCTCGAAGGGGAAAAGCTGGTATTGCGTGCTTCCAAGAATCCCCACGCTGACTTGGTGGACGAACTTGACTTGCAGTTGGGCCAGGGCATTACGGGATGGGTAGCTATGCATCAGCGGCCTGTAGCCATTGCTTCCCAGGCCTGGAGTGATCCGCGCTTCAAGATGTTCAACGACCTGCCTGAGGATCATTTTGAGGCGTTTCTCTCCGTGCCGATTCTCTGCCGGGGCAAGTTGGTAGGGGTCATCAATGTGCAGCACCGGAAGACACACCACCACAGCCCGCGCCAGGTGCGGCTCATCTCCATGATTGGTTTTCTGGTGGGCGCGGAGCTGGAGATGGCGCGCCTGGAAAGCGAACGCGTGCTGCTCGCCGATCGGCTCGAGGTAAGAAAGCTGATGGATCGCGCCAAGGGGATTCTGCAGAGGGAATTGCACCTGGATGAAGAGGGCGCGTATCTGGCGTTGCAAAAGCAGAGCCGGCAAAAGCGGAAGGCGATTCGCGAGATCGCAGAGGCGATTATTCTCACGGAAGAGATTCGGCGGTCCCGTAAGTAACTCGCCTCCCAACACAGCCACCAATGCTTCGGGCGGCCCATTCAAGCCCTCTTTTAGCTTGAGCGGGCGAATACACCTGCGGTTTCTTTTCCCCCCTGAATTAGGGAACGTTATAGCATCTTGGCAGTGAATCCTGTCGCCAAGCCTACTCGGGAAGAGCGGGAAGAGATCCAGGAGCAGCGCAGGCCTAAACGGGCTCTGGGGCTCTTTGACTCCACCATGATCGTGATCGGGGTCATGATCGGGTCTGGGATTTTTATTGTTCCAGCAGATATGGCGCGCCTCCTGGGCGGCCCGGGATGGCTTCTGGCAGCCTGGGTGTTTGCCGCGGTGCTCACCATTGCCGCCGCATTTTCCTTTGGCGAGCTGGCGTCGATGATGCCTGGCGGCGGGGGGATGTACCTCTACCTGCGCGAGGCGTACTCACCGCTTTGGGGCTTCCTCTACGGATGGACGCTCTTTACCGTGATCCAGACGGGGACGATTGCCGCAGTGGCGGTTGCATTTGCCCGGTTCCTGGGGGTACTGGCCCCGTCCATTTCAGAATCGCGTTACCTGATTCCCCCTATACACCTCTCGGCCCACTACGCGCTCACGCTGTCCTCTGCCCAGTTGGTTGGGCTGCTGGTGATCGCTTTGCTGACCGCGACCAATGCCCTCGGTATCGAGTACGGAAAGATCATCCAGAATTCGTTTACGGTAGCTAAACTCGGCGCGCTCGGAGCACTGATTGTGCTGGGTCTCAGCGTCGGTTGGAATGCTTCGTCGGTACACGCAAATATAGCTACCTTCTGGCAGCGGCCGGCTACGCTGCATCCAGACGGTTCGTTCGTCGCCATCCTAAGTTTGGTGACGGTGTTTTGTGTTTCACAGTCGGGGTCCCTGTTCTCGGCGGATTCGTGGCATGATGTCACGTTTGCTTCTGAGGAAGTCAAGGATCCAAGGACCACGCTTCCCCGCGCCCTGGCTATCGGCACCGTGGTCGTGATGTTGCTGTACCTGGCTGCCAACCTCGCCTACCTCGCGGTTCTGGACTTCCCCTCTATTCAACACGCACCCCATGATCGTGTAGCGACTGCGATGCTGCAGGCAATCTTTCCCTCGTGGGGAGGACAGGCTTTGGCCGCGGTCATTATGGTGTCGACGTTTGGTTGCATCAACAGCCTGGTGCTGGCTGGTCCGCGCGCGTACTATGCGATGGCGCGGGACAAGCTATTCTTTCCCGCGGCCGGGCGGTTGAATGCGGCTCGCGTGCCGGGATGGTCTTTGCTGTTTCAAGGGATTTGGGCCGGCCTTCTGGTACTGCTGACTACTTATTCGCCGGCTAAGGGCTACGGGAATCTATACAGCGACTTGCTGGATTACATCATTTCGGCTGCCTTGTTGTTCTACATCCTTACGATTGCCGCGGTAGTGGTCCTCCGTTACAAGCGGCCGGATGCAGAACGCTTGTACCGGACACCGGGATATCCCGTGGTGCCGGCGATTTATGTTCTTGGGGCTAGCGTGGTTGTGCTCTGCCTTTTTATTGATCGCCCAGCCACGACTTGGCCTGGGCTGGTGCTAGTGGTCGCAGGGCTTCCGGTTTATTGGTTGATTCGGCGTAATACGTAACCGTAAGTGGCGGAGTTCATCGGCGTCGCCGAGTTGGAGCAAAGAGCGAAGCCATCTTCCTGGACGGGTGCCCTATGTTCGCCGACGCGTACATGGGCCGAAGATGACGGGGCGCAGCCCCTCCAAACGCTTTTGCTCTATAGCGAAAAGACTACGGCCGAGAGCAAGAGTCCTTGCACATGGAGTGAAAGCATTGGAAAAATCCGTTTTCGGCCCATGTACGCTCAGGCGAACATGGGGCACCCGTCCAGAACCAACGACGTAGTTTGGGGCCGAAATCCCGCCAGAAGCTGCCGACCTAATTTGGACAGGTGTTGGTTGAGTTTGTCCGCGGTCTTCCTGATCAGTTGTTTTTGGACTACCGGTATTCGGCTGCGAAAATGTCGGCATCCTGATTCATTTCTCCGGCATGCGGCGCGCGCGGCAAGAGCAGAATGCGATAAGTGAAGGTTACGTTTTGATTCTTCTCGATGGTGTAGTTCAACGGCTGCGCCTTGGGATCGAAGATATGTTGCCCAAGAGGATTGGCGGCAAACAGGCCGTAGCCGCGGGCGTGCCAATAGGTCGGATAGTTGGGGTTTCCGGGATGATCAAAAATCGTGATGGTGACGGTGTGACCTTCCGTATTGCCGGTTAATGCGCACCAGCGGCCGCGCGTGCCCCAGGCCTGATCTCCTTGCTTTCCTTCACTGGTGAGATACACACCCGTAGCGCCGGGGGTGTTAGAGGCAGCCACTTCTGTCGGCCGGCCGTTGGCGTCAGTGAAGGTGCCCCCTTTTTCATCGGCCGACTCCAACCAGCGAGCTACCCGGATGCCGAGCAAACCTTCTTTGTCATCGTTGAAGACGACATGATCGAGGGCGTGCAGGGTTACTACCAGGTCGATGATTCGCTCATCCTTTTGCCGGGAGACGATGTACCTGGTCTTCTGCTCGAGAATGTCCTGGCCCTTGCCTGTGGTCCATATCGAGTCGACGACCAGTTCCCCGCTGTCCCGTCCGCTTTTCGTCGAGACAATTTTTTGCTGGTGAATGGTGCCCATTTTTTCGCGGTCCGCTGGCTTGATGGCGTCTGAGTTGTTCCAGAAATCAAAGCCATTTACGTTACCGTAATTGAACCAAATTCCCGCGTGGTGGGGGTGGTCCACTCGTTCACCGGGACGAGGCGCGAGGGGAAATCCGCGCACCAAATCGGTGCCGTCCGGTGCGATGAGCGGAAAGAGCACCGGTTTCTTGAGGGTGCTGGGCCAGATGTAGGAAGTAAAGGGCGTGCCGTCGATGGTGATGTCGACCCGCTGATGCGCCTCGTCAGCAACTACCTGGACGCCCTTGGTTCCGTTTGCAGCAAATGCCATTCCTTGCAGAGTAAATGCCGCCAGCAGGCAGCCGGAGAACCACCTATTCATAGACCTTGTCCCCGGCCATCACGCGCTGTGACTTATCGTCAAAGGTGACGCGCTGACCGGTCTGAATGGCTGCAATGTTCATGCACAGCGCCACCGAATGGCTGTACCCCGCGTCAATGCTGGCGTTGGGCTGCTTGCGCGAGCGGACGCATTCCATCCAGTTGCGCATGTTGGCTGAAGTCATGGGGTCGTTGCCGGTATTGGCTGAGGTCTCCGCCTTCATGACGGTATCGCTGAGAGAGTAGTCGCCCAGCAGGTTCTGCTTCATACCCATTTCGGCGGCTGACTTCGCGGTCAACCCACCTTCGGAATTCACGCATTGCTTATCCATGTCGAGCATGCCGCCGTTGGAGTAGTAAATCTCTTTGATTCCTCCAGCGGAGTTGGTCATGCGCGAAGAGTAGATCACCTGAAAACCTTTGCTCGGATCATCCAGCGGACCGTAATCGAAAACGGCGGTCATGGTGTCCCAGTTCTTGCGGCCATCCTTCCAAAGGTAGACCCCTCCGTTGGCCACCACACTGCGCGGGTGGGGATAGCCGGTGAACCAGTGCACCGTGTCGATCTGGTGCACCAGCCATTGATCGGGAATACCCGAAGAATAGGGCCAGAAGAGGCGGAACTCGAGATACTTGCGGGCGTCGAATGCCTCGTAAGGCCGGTTGAGCAGGTAGCGCTTCCAGTCTGTATCCTGCTCCTTCAGCAGAGGCACCACGCCGGGGCGGCGCCAGCGGCCTGGCTGATTTACGTTCCAGGTCATTTCGACGGCGACGATATCGCCGAATTTGCCCGACTGAATGTACTCGTACGCCTTCTGATAGCTGGGCGTGCTGCGTCGCTGGGTGCCGACAGCAACAACTTTTCCTGTCTGCTTCACCGCGGCCCGGAACGCGCGTGCGTCCTCCATCGTGTGGGCGGTAGGCTTCTCCACGTAGGCATCGCGTCCCGCTTGCACCGCTTCTACGCCGTGCAAGGCGTGCTGAAAATCGGCGGTCGCGACGATGACGGCATCGACATCCTTGCGGGCATAGAGTTCGTCATTGTTGCGGATGCTGGCGATGGGGCCGCCCCCACACTGTCTCTGAATGTACGCCGCACCTTCGTCGCGGCGACGGTTCCAGATATCGGAGACAGCGACGAACTCGAAGTTGAGTTCCTTGGCATGCTCCTGGAAGGCGGGCACCAGGGACTGCTTGGCCCGGTCACCGGCGCCGATCAACGCCACCCGGACGCGATCATTGGCGCCAACGATGGCAGCGTAGCTGGTTGCGGTCCATGATCCGGGCACAGCCGCGCTGGCGAGCACGGCGCTACCCATTTTCAGGAAGTCCCTGCGGTTCTTGTCCTCGAGTTCCACGGCCAACCCTCCTTCTGAGTGTCGCAGGAAAGTTTACAGGGATGGCCGGGTCATCGTCACTTGGACCGCATAGCGGGACGCTAGGCGGAGGGCTTGCGGGTTCTGTCTCCGTCCACCATGCGCATGATTCCCAGCGGGTTACTGCTCTTCAACTCATCGGGGAGCGCGGCGTCGGGAAAGGACTGGTAGCAGACCAGCCGGGTAAAGCGGAAGATAGCCTGGCTGCCCACTGACGTCGAGCGGCCATCGCTGGTAGCCGGGAAGGGACCCCCATGCACCATGGCGTGGCAGACCTCAACCCCGGTGGGGTAGGCATTCAGAATCAGGCGGCCCACCTTGCGGGAGAGGATATCGATCAAGTCGGCGTAGTCACCCAGTTCGCTCTCGTCGGCCTGCAGTGTCGCGGTGAGATGACCCTCCAGCTGCTCGGCAACGGCCAACAGTTGCTTGCGATCCTGGTAGCCGACCACGACAGTGGTGGGACCGAAGATCTCCTGGGCCAACTCCTGGTGCTCCAACAAGTCTTTGTAATCGGCGACAAAGAGCGAGGCCTGTACGGTCGCGGCATCGGTGCTGCCGTCGGCTTTTACCCCTTCCGCCAACACGTTGGCATCGGATAAGCGGCCCTTCACGGCCGACCGGTAACGATCGGCAATTGCTTTGGTTAAAAGAGTCTGGGTGGGAGTACCGCTGACCTTTTCTCCCAATTCCTTCATAAAACCGGGGGTGCCATCCTGCTGGGGTACCAGCACCAGGCCCGGCTTGGTACAGAACTGACCGGCCCCCAGGGTGAACGAAGCCTGCAACCCGGTGGCTACGGCGCTTCCCCGCTGCTTCAGGGCGCCGGGCAAAACGAAGACGGGGTTGACGCTGCCCATTTCGGAGTAGCAAGGGATGGGCTCGGGACGGGCCGCAGCCAGCTTCATGAGCGCTGTTCCGCCGGCAAAGGAGCCGGTGAATGCTACCGCTTTGATTGCAGGGTGTTTGACCAGTTGGACACCGACATCGACCCCGGAGTCGAAAAGCATGGAGAAGACGCCTTCCGGCAGGCCGCTCGTTTTCACACTCTCGCGGATGGCCTGGCCGACCAGGGCGCTGGTTCCGGGGTGAGCCGGATGTGCCTTGACGATGACCGGATTGCCGGCAGCGAGCGCGGACGCGGTGTCCCCCCGGCCACGGAGAAGGCCAGGGGGAAATTGCTGGCGCCGAATACCGCTACCGGGCCTAACGGCTTGTGCATCGAACGGATGGAAGGCTTGGGCAGCGGCTTACGCTCAGGATCGGCATTGTCGATGCGTGCATCCAGCCAGGAGCCCTCTTCCACGACTTGAGCGAAGAGTCTCAACTGGCCGCAGGTTCGCCCTACTTCGCCGGTGAGACGGGCCTCAGGGAGCGCGGTTTCCAGATGGGCCCTCTGAATAATTGCCGGAGCAGCGGCTTCGATGGAAGCGGCGATGCTCCGCAGAAACGCGCCCTTCTCTTTGCCGGACAGATTGCTGTAGATGGGGAAGGCGCTTTGCGCGAGCGCAGCCGCCCGCTCCAGGTCCTCGGCGCTTGCAGAGAAAAACTTTGGTTCGAGCGATGCCCCCGTTGCCGGGTTCACGCCGGTGAAGGATGATCCTTCCGCGCCGTCCCCAAAACCGATAAGCGATACGGGTTTCAAATCCAGTGCAAGCTCCATGGTGTGCTCCTTTGCGAGATAGCCGCCACAACCAGTCTACCAACCGGGAAGCACACGGGAAGGCAAGTAGGGTGTTAGCGAAATGCCCGGGCTTCTTCCCTGAATGGAGTCCACCAGGAGCTGCGCGGTGGCGAGCGAGGTGGTGATCCCCAGGCCTTCATGCCCAGTGGCTAGAAAAACGGTCTCGTCGTCCGCGGAAGGACCGATCAGCGGCAGCTTGTCCGGGGTGGCGGAGCGAAAGCCGGTCCAGGTTCGCTCGATGGAGAGTGCCGGCAACTCCGGCAGATATTCCGTGGCTCGGGCGTACATGCGAGCGAGCATCCCGTCATCCACTTCCCTGCTCTTGACGCCGAACTGACGGGAGGAACCGACCAGCAGTTGTCCGTTTTGTCTTGGCTGCACGTTGAAGGCAACGGTATCCGTGGTGGTGACGTGAGCGCTCTTGAGGTAACCCAGTTCGACAACCTGGTAACGCAAAAAACCCGGGTAGGGGTGTGTGATTGCCAGATGTCCTTTGCGCATGGCCACGGGTAATCCCGGGGTCAACGCGGGAGCTTCCTCGCCTGCCGCATTGACGAGAATGGGTGCGTGCAGTTGATCGCCGTTACTCAACACGACGGCGCCCGACTTCATGGAGGCGGCCGCTTCTCGAACTAGACTGGAGCCGGCGGCAAGCGCCTGCTCGAAGATTGCTTGCGCGGCCAGTTGCGGGGATACAACTACATCCTCAGTGACCAGCAGTCCTCCGGTGAGGCCGTGGCGCAGTGCAGGCTCGAGGGAAATGAGTGCGTCTCCGGGGACAATTTCAGAAGGAATTCCATTGGCGCTATAGACACTGTGTTTGCGACAGATCTCGTGCATTTCCTCATCATCCACGGCCACCCACAGCGTTCCGCGCTGCGTGTATTCAACGTCGGGTGAAAGTTGGGCCGCCATCGCGCGCCATAACAGCTGGGAGTAGCGAGTCAATGCCAACTGCGCGGGCGAATCGTCGAGAACGACAATGTGGCCCATGGCCGCGGCCGTGGCGCCTCCGCCAATCTCTCCTGGTTCCACGAGGGCGGTGCGCATCCCCTGGCGGGAGAAAGCCAGCGCACAGGCTGCGCCGACAATGCCACCACCCACAATCACAGCGTCAAAGGTTCTGTTCATGCCGGAATGCCCCAGCAAAAGGCATCACGAGGGTCGAGGATGAGGGTGGATTCCGCGGTGATAAACGCTGATCCGGTGATCGTGGGCAGGAGGTGGCCATCACGCAGGACAATGCGGCCTTCGAAGATGCTCCCGATCACGCTTTCCTGCCGCCAGACCTGGCCGGGAGCGAGGAGGCCTTCGGCATACAAGCAGGCCAACTTGGCGCTCGTGCCGGTGCCGCAGGGAGACCGGTCATACTCCTTCCCGGGGCAGAGGACGAAATTACGGCTGTTTACCGATGGGGATGACCCAGGGCCATGCAGTTCGATGTGGTCGATCTCAGCGCCCTCCGCACCGCGAATGCCGGCGGCGGCGAGCGCCTGGCGAACCTGCCAGGTGAAATGGATCAGCTGGTCAAGGTTCGCTTTCGCGATCGTGTAGGGATGCTGTTTGATCAAAAAAAACCAGTTGCCGCCCCAGGCAACGTCGCCGGTCACCGTGCCGAATCCGGGAACTTCAACATGAACGGCAGCGGCCCAACGGTAGCTGGGAACGTTTTCAAAGGTCACGGTGCCGTCATCGTTCAGCGTGACTCCCACTACGCCTACCGGTGTCTCTATGCGGTGAGCACCGGGTTGAATCCTGCCGAGATAAGCGAGCGTGGCTACGACGCCGATGGTTCCATGCCCGCACATCCCCAGGCATCCGCTGTTGTTGAAATAAATGACGCCCGTAACACAATCCGAACGAGTGGGTTCGCAGAGCAGGGCCCCCACCACTGCTTCTGAAGCACGCGGTTCGGTGACCAGAGCCCGGCGGAAGGCTTCGTGATCCTTCTGAAACAGCAGGCGACGCTGCTGCAGGCTACCGCCTCCAAGGTCAGGGCCGCCTTCGATGACGGTTCGCGTAGGCTCACCGCCGGTGTGTGAATCGACAACGCAGACTTGTTCCAGAAGACGGTCCTCTTTTGCTCTCTTTATGCAAATTGTAAGCGCGCAAGACCCGGGAGAGGGGGCCGGTGGCATACGGTTTTGCTGCGATATCCACTACGTACTTTGCCTATTGTCGCCAGAGGTTCACTAGAATGAACGAGTGAATCATTTAAGCAATGGCTTGCGAGCCCAGATGCCCGCGGTGCTGGCCAAGGGGTTCAGTGCTTCATCAAGAAATCGCGGCGAAGAATACTTCATGGGAAGGCGAGTGGAGATTCGCACGGGCTCGCCTAGCGAAGTAGCCGCGAAGGTGCAAGGGTCGGAGTTGTACAACATCTCGCTCAAGTGGGCGAACGGCAAGTTGGCGGTCAAGTGTGACTGCCCATTTTTCGAGGAGCACGGCAACCTTTGCAAGCATATATGGGCCACGATCCTTGAAGCAGAGGAGCAAGGACATCTCGGCGAGGTAACGCGTGCTACTTCGGAATTGGAATCCAGCGGTGCGACCGCGACCATGGCGGGCGGGTTGTTCGCGCCACTCGAAACCGATAAGGGCGGTGAGGTCGAAAAGTTTGACCGCTTGGACCACCTCCGCCAAATCCACCAGGTCGCGCGACCCCCTAAGCCCGTCCGGCTGCCGGCATGGAAGGAGCAGTTGAGGCAGATCGCGAATACAGCGTCTCCCATGCACACCAGCGCGCAGACGTGGCCCGCTCGTTCGGAGCTTGTCTACATTCTCGACGTACCCAGGAGTCTCGCCACGGGCACCCTGTCGCTCGACATTGCCTCTCGATCACGCACTAAAGAGGGTGAACTGAGGAATAGTCCCAAAGCATGCTCGATGTCTCACAGCCGGATTCAAGCTCTGCCTCTTCAGGAGGACCGCGAGATTCTGACCCTTCTGATGGGTGCTGATTCTTACGGTTTTTACGGTGGGTACGATCGCGGCTCCGCCGCTTTTTCGATCTCGCCACTGATGGTGCAAACGGTGCTGGCAAGGGTGGTACAAACAGGACGCTGCTTTCTTCCGTTCGCCAAGGAGGAAATTGAGAAGCCTCCCCTCAAGTGGGACGGTGAGGAGCCCTGGGGATTTGTTCTGGAGGTGCGCGGAAGCCCACAGAATGGCTGGCAATTGAGCGGGGACTTTCGCCGCGGAGAGCGGCGAATAGCAGTGAATGAGCCCTTGCTGGTGATACCCGGCGCTGTTCTGGTTATGCCGGATTGCGTGGCGCTCCTGGTTAATGATGAGACGATTGCCTGGGTCGCGGCCCTACGCAAGAACGGCTCCATCGTCGTTCCGGAAAAGGAACGTGAGGAGTTTCTAGGTTGCCTGCTGGACTCGCCAACTCTGCCCGCTATCGATCTGCCAGAAGAGTGGGGATATCAGGAAGTCGCGGTCCCCCCAAGGCCGTGCCTCAAGATTTCCGCGCCTACGAAGAGTTACGGAAGGATCAACCCGCGGATGACAGCGGAATTGTCCTTTGAGTATGAGGATCGTTCTGTGGCGGAAAAGACGGCATCACGAGGCATCTACGACCCCTCGTCGCGCCGGTTCCTACGCCGCGACGACGCGCTGGAAAAAGCCGCGGCAGAACAAATGCAGGCAGCCGGCATCCGATTTGCCGCTGGAGCCTGGGCCGCGGGCGGAGAGTGGACCCTTACGCCTAACAAGCTGCCGCACGTCGTGCGCAACCTGGCGGAGTCGGGTTGGAAGCTCTCCGCGGAAGGTAAGCTGTTCCGCCAACCTGGAAAAAGCAGTGCTTCCGTTGCCAGCGGGGTGGACTGGTTCGAACTTCACGGCTCGGTTGCCTATGGAGAAACAACGGCGCAGCTCCCAAAGCTGCTGGCGGCGCTCAAACGGGGCGAAACGATGGTGATCCTCGATGACGGATCCTATGGTTTGCTGCCGGAAGAGTGGCTGCACCGTTTCGGCCATGTAGCTAGCATGGGCGAAGTAGAAGGCGATCACATACGTTTTCGCCCCAGCCAGGCTGGGGTTCTTGACGCGCTGCTTGCGGCACAGCCCGCCCTCGATTGCGACGAAGCCTTCCGGCATGTGCGCACGGAGCTGACACAGTTTTCATCGATCGGTCCCGCCGAACAACCCGCCGGCTTTCACGGGTGCCTGCGCGACTATCAGCGGGAGGGCCTGGGCTGGATGCACTTCCTGCGCCAGTTCTCTTTTGGCGGGTGCCTTGCGGATGATATGGGCGTCGGCAAAACCGCGCAGGTCCTTGCCTTGCTGGAGAGTCGCCGTGCGTTGCGGGCGCAAGCGCAGCTCGAAGCGCCCTCGCTGGTGGTGGTTCCCAAATCGCTGATTTTCAACTGGAAGCAGGAGGTTCAGCGATTCACTCCGCAGCTTCGTGTGCTGGACTATACCGGCCTGGCTCGCAACATTGCCCGCGAGAAGGATGAGTTTTCCTCTTACGACGTCATCCTTACGACCTACGGAACGCTGCGTCGTGACGCAGTGCACTTTAAAGATAAGGTGTTTGACTATGTGATTCTCGACGAGGCGCAAGCGATCAAGAACGGAAACACCGAATCGGCAAAGGCCGCTCGCTTGCTGCGCGCCGGCCACCGGTTGGCGCTGACCGGGACGCCGGTCGAGAATCATCTGGGCGAGCTTTGGTCGCTCTTTGAATTTCTCAATCCTGGCATGCTGGGAACATCCGGGAGTTTTCTGCTCGCAGGTGCGTCCAGACGGGATCCTGACGGAGAGACACGCAAGTTGCTATCGCGTGCGCTACGCCCGTTCCTCTTGCGGCGCACCAAAGAGCAGGTGGCTAAACAGCTTCCGCCAAAGATCGAGCAGACGATCTATTGCGAGATGGAGACGCGACAGCGCGCTCTGTATAACGAATTGCGCGACCACTACCGCGACGCGCTACTGCGCAAAATCGGCAGTCAAGGCATCGGGAAGTCGAAGATACAGGTGTTGGAAGCGCTACTACGGTTGCGCCAGGCTGCCTGCCACCCCGGACTGGTGGACCGCAAATTCGTGAAAGACCCGAGCGCGAAGCTGGGTGTCTTGATGGAGCAGTTGCATGCCGTCATCGAGGAAGGGCACAAGGCGCTCGTATTCTCGCAATTCACCAGTTTGCTCACGATCGTGCGCGCCAGTCTTGCGAGCGACGGGATTGAATACGAATATCTCGATGGCAAGACGGTCGACCGCCAGGCGCGCGTCGAGCGTTTCCAGAAAGATCCCGGCTGCCCTCTCTTTCTTATCAGCCTGAAGGCCGGTGGGGTGGGTTTGAACCTTACTGCTGCCGACTACGTTTTTATTCTCGACCCGTGGTGGAACCCTGCGGTTGAGGCGCAAGCGGTAGACCGCACGCATCGCATCGGCCAGGAGCGCCAGGTCTTTGCCTATCGCTTGATAGCCCGCGACACGGTCGAAGAGAAAGTACTGCAACTGCAGGAGACCAAACGGAACCTCGCCGACGCAATCATTGGCGCGGAGAACAGTCTGATCCGGGACCTGACTCGGGAAGATATCGAATTGCTGCTTTCCTAGCGGAGGTTCTTTGATCATTCCTTCCACTATGACGATGATTTGCGATTTCAATTTAGCCATGATGCGCCCAAAATGTAGAGGGTGTGACGATGGGATATTTGTTGGCAAGGACTAGTAAGTCCTTATCTCCAGTAATCAAGTAGTCGGCACCCGATGCTCGTAAAGTCCCGAGCACTTGCTGATCTGCGGGATCGCGCAAGGCGGGCTCCGATGCTTTATCCGGCTCGATCACGTCAGCTAGGAACATCAAACTGTCAATCAGATCCTGAATCTCGCTGGAACTTAGTTGTATTCGGGAGAGACGTGGCAGCACTCTGGCAACCTCGTCGAGAATTTGCCGAGACAACACTACATGGATTCCCCCGTGGCGCCAGATGCTGACGATACGCCCGGGAACGCTCTCCGGATATGCCAGGCCAGAGACTAGAACGTTGGTATCCAGAACGACTCGGAGGCGAGCCATTAACTCTTACGAATTTTCGCCACCACAGTGTCGATTTCCGCGAGGCCATCTTCCAACGGCACCTCGCCATAGGCCTCTGCGATCCGGTTGCTCAACGCGTCGAAGCGGTCACGCATGCGACGAATGCGGGCGAACAATTCAGCATCCACCAGAGCCGCCACTGGCTTGCCGTCTTTGTTGATGACGATGCTTTCGTTGCGATACTGCACCTGGTTGAGCATCTCGCCTAGATTCTGACGGAAACTGACGGCACTCACCTGTCTGACCATAGACACTCCAGCCATAATGATCGTTATGGTCATTATGGTCTAAATCAGCAAATCTGTCGACCTTCCATCAGGAAATTCAAAACGCAAAAAAGGCCGGGGCTTTCGCCCCGGCCTCTTGCTCAACGTACGTTAGTTGCTGAAGAGCAGGATGCCCGTCGACTTGTCTTCTCCCACTTCGCCTACCGGCCGGTAGAAGAGTTGGTTGTTCTCGAGGTAGACCTCAAGGAACGCGGGACGCTCCGAGATGCCGCCGGCGATCAAGGCCTCGGAAAGCGGATCCTCGACGTAGCGCTGCAGAGCACGGCGCAAGGGTCTTGCGCCATACGTGCGGTCGACTAACGTCTTTTCAAGAATCCACTTCTTGGCATCTTCGGTCACCGATAGCGTGATCGCCTTCTGAATCAGGTTGGAGTTCAGTTGCTGTACCAGCAACTCCAGGATCTGAATCAGATCGGAATCCGAGAGCGACATGAAGATGATGACTTCATCCAGCCTGTTCAGGAACTCTGGATTGAAGGTCCGCTTCACCTCGTTCTTGACCAGTTCCTCCATCTTGTCCATCAGCAGGTCTTCCCTGTCCGACTGGAAGCCGAGCCCCTGCTTCCTTTGCAGGTGCCGGGCGCCGATGTTGGAGGTCATGATGATGATCGAGTTCTTGAAGTCCACCGTGTTGCCCAGACCGTCGGTGAGCTGACCGTCTTCAAAGACCTGCAACAGGATGTTGAACACATCCGGATGAGCCTTCTCGATCTCGTCCAGCAGGACCACGGAGTACGGCGAACGCTTCACCCGCTCGGTGAGCTGGCCGCCTTCCTCGTAGCCCACATAGCCCGGAGGCGAACCGATGAGCTTCGAAACCGAGTGCTTCTCCATGAACTCCGACATATCGAAGCGGATCAAAGCCTTCTCACTGCCAAAGAGGAACTGGGCCAGGGTGCGCGCCATTTCCGTCTTGCCTACGCCGGTCGGGCCCAGGAACAAGAACGAACCAATCGGACGATTCGGCGATTTGAGACCCGCGCGGGAGCGGCGGATGGCGCGAGACAGGGCGGAGATCGCCTTATCCTGCGAGATCACACGCTTATGCAGCTCTTCCTCGACGCGCAGCAGCTTTTGCGTCTCTTCTTCTTTGATAGAAGTGATCGGAACCCCGGTCCAGCGGCTGACCACATCCTCGATGTCCTCACGACCGACAATGCCGGCGGTCGAATCATCGAGGTGATACTTGTCGCGCAGAGCGCGCAGATTCTCACGCTCCTTGCGCTCCTCATCGGAGTAGAAACGCGCCTTCTCGAACTCATGGTTGGCAATCGCATTTTCCATGCGATGAACGATGAATTTGATGCGCTTCTGCACCTCGGTAATCTCTTCCGGCAGCGAGGTCTGGCGCAGTTTCACGCGCGCGCCCGCTTCGTCGATAAGATCGATCGCCTTATCCGGTAGAAACCGATCCGGGATGTAGCGGTTGGAGTGCGAAACCGCGAAGTGAATCGAGTCATCGGTATAGCTGACCGCGTGGAACTTCTCGTAGCGGTCTTTGATTCCCATGATGATCTTGATCGCGTCTTCTTCGTTCGGAGGCGGTACCTTAACCGCCTGAAAACGACGTTCCAGCGAACGGTCTTTCTCGATCGACTTGCGATATTCCGCCGGTGTGGTTGCACCGATGCACTGAATCTCGCCGCGCGAAAGAGCCGGCTTCAGGATGTTGGCCGCATCCAGCGAACCCTCAGCCGAGCCTGCGCCTACCAGGGTGTGAAGCTCATCGATAAAGATGATGGAATTCTGATTCTCCATCAACTCCTTCATGATGGTCTTGAGCCGCTCTTCAAACTGCCCACGGTACTTGGTCCCGGCAACGATAAGCGAAAGATCGAGCGCCAGTACGCGCTTATCCGCCAGGAAGCTGGGCACTTCTCCGTCGGAAATGCGCTGCGCCAGGCCTTCGACGATGGCGGTCTTGCCTACGCCAGGCTCGCCGATCAGCACTGGGTTGTTCTTGGTGCGGCGGCATAGGATCTGTACCACGCGCTCGAGTTCCTGATCGCGGCCGACCAGCGGATCGAGTTGATTGTCCATCGCGGCCTGGGTCAGGTCGCGGGAGAATTCCACCAGCAGGCTTGACTCGCGATTACGTTGCGAAGGCGGAGCCTTCTCCTGCGTGGCCCGCGCCAGTTCCTCACGGATGGCAAGCAGACGCAGTCCGCGCTCGTGCAATATCTCCGCCGCGAAGCACTTCTCTTCACGCAGCAGTCCCAACAAGAGATGTTCCGTACCAATATGCTTGTGCGAGAGACGCTCTGCTTCCTCGGCCGCGTAGGCCAGCACCCGCTTGCATTCGTTGGACAAAGGCAGATCGACAGAAGTGGAAACCTTCTCCCGAATCGTAGTGTGACCTTCAATCTGTTTCCGGATGGATTCAACCGAAGCATGGGAGCGGAGAAAGCGATTTGTCAGCGCCTTATCCTCTCGCAAAAGGCCAAGCAGCAAGTGCTCGGTCTCAATATATGGGGAACCAAACTGGCTGGCCTCATACCGTGCAAAGAAGATGACGCGCCGCGCCTTTTCTGTATACCGTTCGAACATGTTCCCCCTTAAAAGTTGTCCCGAAAGCGTCACCTTTCGACGCTGACGGCAACTTTCGTCCTGTTCCATCTTCCCGGTGCCCTTAGCTCCGGGAAAACCACTCGGCTGGGCGGATAGAAGCTCCTACCAATCTTATATCGATCCAGCCACTGTCACGACTCACCCTTTTGGGGTAAACCGTTCGTGCCATGCCTTGCCTAGACCTCCAGCGAAGACACTTCCTCCACTCGCCCATGGGCTAACCGCAGTACCCGGTCACAACGCCCTGCCAGGGCCATATTGTGGGTTACCAGGATTGAAGTAAGACCATAGCTTGCGTGCAGGCTCTCTAACAGGCTGAACAGGGCTTCCGCTGTCTGGTTATCCAGATCTCCTGTAGGCTCATCCGCCAGCAAAAGTTTGGGCTTGGTGACCAGGGCGCGTGCAATCGACACGCGCTGCTGTTCCCCGCCGGAAAGCTCACCTGCGCGATGGGTCGACCGGTCCGCCAGTCCCACCTCGTCGAGCCAGTGAATGGCTTCCTGCATTGCCTCTTTTTTTGACTTACCCCGCGCCAGAAGGGGAAGCGCGACGTTTTCAGCAGCTGTAAACTCTGGCAGAAGGTAGTGAAACTGCCAGACGTAGCCGATCTCGCGATTGCGAAAGTCCGCTGCCTCAACGGGGGTTAAGGATCGCAAGAGTGTTGCCCCAAAGTATACTTCACCCTCCGATGCTGTATCAAGCGCTCCGAGGATGTGCAGCAAAGTGCTTTTTCCTGCGCCTGACTGGCCGACAATGGCCAACATCTCCCGTTCGCTTACGCAAAAGTTGATTGCCTCAAAAAGAATCAGCTTTCCGTACACCTTGCGCAAACCACGCACATCCACCAGTTTGGAAGGCAACGCGGGGGCCGGCTCACCCATGTGGCTGCCAACCGTACTCAGGCGGCCTGCGGTGACATCGTCTGCGGCGGCGCCCAGTTCCATTCATCTGCCTCTGAGGTCATTGATCACAATCGCGACCTATCTTCATGTATCACTAATACACCTCTCTACGGAAGAGGGTTTGTGGCCGGGTTGCTTCGAAATACATTAGTACCCTTGTTCAATATTCGTCTCCGTTGGTTACTCGGGACGGGATATCCACAGCCTTTTGATGCGGAAGATGCCATGCGCGATTCTGGCCTGCTCACTCGTAGCGCAGAGCCTCAGCGGGCAGTACTCTGGCGGCAGAACTGGAGGGATACAGCGTAGCCAGAAGCGACACCGCTAGAGAAACAGCAGCCACAATCAGCCCGTCCCTCCAGCGCGCGGCAAAGGGGAGATAGTCAATGGAGTACACCTCGGCCGACAAGTGAATGAAGTGATAGTGGCCGCCAATCCAGGAGAGGCTGTAACCGGCGATCAATCCCAAAAGGGTCCCGGTGACACCGATGAGCAGTCCCTGTAGCAAAAATATTGTCCTTACCTGGCGCGGTTTCACGCCAAACGACATCAGGACCGCGATGTCTCGTGTTTTTTCCATCACCATCATGGTGAGCGCGGTAAGGATGTTCAGGGCAGCGACACATACGATCAGACCAATCACGATGAAGGTAACGATCTGTTCCAACTGGAGCGCGCGGAAGAGGGGACGATTCTGTTCCATCCAGTTGGTGGTCAGAAATCCTGGTCCCGCGGCCTGCTCAATGGCGCGTCCGATCTGATCGGCGCGATAGAGATCGTCCACCTTGAAAGAGATCACCGACACTACGTCGGGTTCGCCAAAAAGGCGCTGCGCATCCGCAAGGCTGGTGAACGCCATACTCGAGTCGTACTGGTAGAAGCCGGAATGAAAGATGCCAACCACGCGAAACCGCTGGAATTTCGGTATGAGGCCGAGTGGCGTGAGCTCTCCCTGGGGACTGGTGACCAGGACAGTACTACCCACCTTGGCATCGATAGTGTCCGCCAGGTCGTGCCCAATCACGATGGGCGGCGGCGCCTGATCCTGATTGCTCCCTGGTCGCGGATCGAGCGCAGCAGCACTGCCCAGGGTCACGTTGGACAGCAGGTCGCTCACCGTGCGTTCCTGCTGGGGCACGATGCCCTCGATCATCGCGCCACCGGAGCGCGCGCCGCGGGAAATGAGGACCTGTTCATACAGACCTGGCGCCGCCGCCTTAACATGCGGCACTTGCAGCAGCCGCGCAGTCAGCGAACGCCAGTCGCGGATGCCATCGCTGGCCACCCGCATCAATTGAACGTGAGCTGTGGACCCGAGCAGCCGATCCTGCAAATCGCGGCGCATGCCGTTGGTGATAGCCAAAGCAATGATCAGCGATGCGACACCCGCGGCCACGCCAACGATGGAGATGATGGTGATCACGCCCACAACCGCCTGGCGGCGCTTCGCCCTCAGGTAGCGCATGGCGACGAACAGCTCGAAGCGCATCGTGCTTAGTGGAGCACGGTCTTCGCCGCGCTCACATTGTCGTACCGGTCATAAACACGAACGGTAAGAATATGCTCCTGCGGGTCGGTAACCGGCGGCGGAGATCCCGCCGGCTCGTCCGGAGTGGGCCGGACAGGGATCGACGCGAGCGGGATGCTGAAGTCGTAGTGCTCACTCAAGGAGTCGGAAAGCTTTCCGACCGGTTCGAGAAACTGCCAACGGCCGGCGTCGAGCGAATACTCTGCGCGGGCAATGGGCGACGTTGCGTCCGTAGCCACAAAACTGCCATGCAAAACACCGGACTGCAAACTTCCCTGCAGCCCACTCAGCACTGGCGGAGTGGTATCGATAATGAAGCGATCGCTCTCCCGCTCTCCCGACAGCGCATCCCCCGAAACATGCGAGGGAGCATCGCTGGCGACCACACGCATGCGGTAGCCCCCATCGGGGATGCGGATGGAGTCGAAGGAATAGAAGCGTTCGCTCACGCGTGACCGGAGCAGGCGCCAGTTCTTCTCCCCATCTCCGCGGACATACACATCGAAAACCAACTCGTCGCCATTGTCGTCATGCGCTGACCAGCGCACGGTTACGGCTGTGCGATCGCGCACCGCGGACAAAGGCCCTGTGGAGGGATCCTGGGTATAGCTGAGAGCGTTCTGCGAAGAAGGCAAATTGATGGTAACCTGCTGCGGCTGGCCGCTCGGCGGAGTTGGCGCGTTCGCCCTCGCTCCCGGCTCTACCCCAATTTCATCCACCACCGGAGCAATGTTCACTGGCAGGTAGTTGATCCCGACAGAGTCGATCCGGGAGCTCGGCGCGAGGACTGCTTTCCACTGTACAAATCGCGCGGACGGTACACCGGAAGAACCGTTGTTGGTATTGATTTTGCGCCACTCACTCCAGTTTCGTTCGGGGTTTTCTACGTTGCCCGAGCGGGCGTGGATCTCATAACTTCCGCCATCCGCGTTCACTTCCATCCGTCCGAACTGCGAAAACACCCCTGAGTCGAGCACGTCACTCAGGTAAGTGCCCTGCGCAGCAGGTTGACTTGACAGCTTGTACAGTCTCCCGGTGTTGCTGGTCGCTACGTAGAGGCCATCCGGAGCCGCGGCAAACGCCGTTGCCTGGCCGGTTGCGGCGTGGGCAAGATCCCAGAAGGACCCATCTTCCTGAACACGATAGATTCTTCCCCGATTTCCGGTGGCAGCCAGAAGTCCCTGCGGGGTAAAGTGCAGCGCATAAATCACGTCGTCCCGGGTAGCCCACAGTTTGCGCGGCGCTCCCTGGGGGCTGATCTCGTCCACCTCGGAGCCGTCGGGAATCAGGCCATTGCTGCTCGAAGCCTGTACCGAGCCGGGAGTCACGATAGTAATGGTCGCGGTCGCCACTGCAATTCCTTGCACCGGCAATGGAGGCAAAGTGCTCTTGGTCTTCTCACCGACGGCCGCGACGTATAACCGGCCATCCGCAGATTGAGCCAGCGCCGTCACCTCACGCTTGGGCGTGTCGAAAATCACCAGGGCTTTGCGGTCCTTGCCAATGCGGTAAACCAGTCCCCCGCCATCGCTGCCCGCGATGAGGTCTCCATTGGGCTGGAAGAGAAGGCAGCGAATGTGTTGCTCGTCGCTCTGGAAAAAGACCTCTGGACGCGGCGTCGCCGAAGATACATTCACGCGATAGATCGCCGCAGGACCACCGGTCGCGATGTACAACAGGCCCTGGGTATCAAAGGCCAAATCCCAGATGTAGCGCGCCTGATCGCCCGGCTTGGCGGAAGCCGAGTTCTGGGACATTGTCGCGGAATCAAACACTACGGTGGCGCTGCTCTCGTCGAGGCCGGATTGATCGGGCTTGATGCGATAGACCTTGCCTCCCGGCACCGTTGCCGCGTACACCGAACCATCCGGGCCCACGCGCACAGCCTGCACGGTGAGTTCCTTGGTTGAGAACAATTTGGTCGACACACCCGCGCTTGTGACTTTGAGAACTGTTGCCGGCGAACCGGTGGCGAGATAGGCGTTGCCCTGGCTATCGGAAGCTACATCCCAGATATACGTGGAAGGCGTTAACAACACCGATTTCAGCTCGGGACCCGCCTCCAGGTATCCTCGGCTGGAAATCGCGATGCTTTGCGGTTGGCCCTTCTCAAATTCTTCGTAGCGGGATTGAACCCAGAGACGGGTTCCCTGGGCCAAAACAACCTGTGGGTAAATAACCAGAGCCAATAGACTTGCTGTTACGACGCGAGGCATCATTCTGAACCGAGTCTACTAGGCCGCATTTCTCACCACAAATACCCACGTGGAGGCTGCCGTTAAGCCAGACCGAAAAACCGCAATCTCTGCACTACGATCGACAAACACGTCCACGAAGGGTCCGCGGAACTGCAGATCCCTCGCCTGCGCTCGGGATGACAAATAGGAGAGGGTAGTCAAAGGGAGAAGGTGGTTGCCGGGGGGAAGAGCGTTTTCTCAAAGGAGAGGGCTTGTGTCAAAGGTAGCGGTACGTCCAAGTGGCAACTGATGCAACTAGGCAAGCGCCCTTTCCTCCGGCAGCCGTACTCTCCCCACAATTACCCTCTCCTATTTGTCATTAGGAGCGCAGCCGAGGGATCTGCAGTGCTACGGACCAATCCTGGAAACACGGCCTCTGCGGTTTTTGCTTTCCTCTCGATCCCCTACGTAGCCAACACGGCTCGATAACGCACCTTGTTCTTCTTCACCTTGTTCATCGCGTCGTTGGCTTTGGACATGGCAAACTTTTCGGTAATCGCCTGGACTTTGTGGCGCTCAGCCACCCGTAGCATCTCCCGGATCATGAGCGGGCTTCCGTGCGGACTGCCCGTGATGACCTTTTGCCCCGAAACCAACGGGAAGACCGGCAGTCCCAATACGCCCGGCGGAACCCCGGCAAAACACAACTTGCCGTGCGGCCGAAGGGCCGCGACATACGCAGTCCAATCCTGGTCGGCCTCAATCGTCGAGAGGATGAAGTCAAAGTAGCCGGCAAGATTCTTGAGCGTCTTGGTTTCGCGTGTGTTGACGAAGTTGTCTGCACCCAGCGAACGCGCATCCGCCTCCTTCGCCGGGGAAGTGGAAAACGCCGTAACCTCTGCTCCAAAAGCGTGGGCAAACTGGACCGCCAGATGGCCCAGCCCGCCAATGCCGACAATCCCCACCCGTGAGGCTGGATTCACCCCATGGCTGCGAATCGGAGTGTAGACGGTTATGCCGCCGCAAAGCAGAGGGGCAGCCCGCTCGCTATCCAGTCCGTCGGGGATCGGAACCACGAACCTCGCGTTGACGCGCACCCGGTCGGCATATCCTCCGTGGCGATGAACGCAGGTACCCTGACTGTCGGCACACAGATTTTCCTCCCCCTGCAGGCACCACTCACAATGCCCGCAGGAGTTGGCCTGCCAGCCCACCCCAACCCGGTCCCCGGAAAGCAGACCCAATACCGCGCTTCCGGTGGTGACGACTTTGCCGACAATCTCGTGGCCGGGGATAAGCGGATAGTGGCTGATGGTCCAGTCGTTGTCGACCATGTGGACATCACTGCGGCAAATCCCGCAATGAGAGATGGCGATCTCGACCTCGTTCGGTTTGATTTCCCCGGGATCGTACTTGTAAGGCAGTAATTCAGCGCCGGCCGCGTGCGCGGCGAATCCTTGAAAGAGAGGCATAAAGGCGTTTGCCCTTGGCAGTGGAATTTAGGAACCAGGGCCCGCGTAAGTCTACCTTATTCGATTTCCAGGGACACTACCTGCATACCACTGAGCATGGCCTCCACGGGGATGGAGGTCACGGGGACTACCGATTCGCCGTTGAGCGAGATGCCGCGGTTCGTGCGCAACGGTTCCAGCACATTAGCCATCGAGATCGGAATCGACGCCAGCGTTCGCCCATCGACCACCGCCTGTGCATTGGGAAGCAGCAAGGTCACGTACAAGCGGTCGTCCTGATGCGCTTCGTTCAACTGGTGAATAATGCTGCTTAATTCCAGGGGCGCCTCGGTCGAAGAAGACGGGGCGGTCAGCCGGTCGAGGGTTTGTCCATCGCTGAGCAGGATCCGCAAGGGTCCGGGATTTAGCGTTAAAGGCAGCGAGATGGGAATGCGCAGATTCTTGGTTTCACCGCGATACGGCCGCAGCGTCGCCTCTACCATGACAGTGTCGCCTGGATGAGCTGCCGGTTGGGCCGCCTGCGCGCGCTCCAACTGGATGCTGCGCCGGCCGGGAAGTGAATCGATGTTCAGATCGATGCGTTCGATGTTGCGCACGCGTGCCGAATTGCCGTAAACGCTCTGGAAGCGTTGGCCCACCATAAGCGCCGCCCGCAAGGCTGAAGGCAACTGCTCAGTTGGTGCAATGAGCGAATCGAGATGCAGCGGTGGATAACCATCGATGGCGACGGTGCCCCGCAACTCATAGGTAAGCTCCGCGCTGTAGCTGTTGGTTTCGAGCAGAGATTCGTAAAGCGAAACCATGATCGCTCCTGGGGTGATATCGGGGTTATCAATGACTTCCATATGCAGGGTGCGATCGCGCAGGCCGCCGTGGGTATGAATGGCCACCGGGATCATCCGGGCGGCCTCGCCCGGCACCCCGCGAATGGCTGAGGAACGGTCTTCCGTGAAGGCGCCGATGGTTTTCGTGGTGTTGACGATCTTGAAGGAGTTCAGGGGCGAAGCGAGCGTGGCTACGACATCCGCCTTGGTCATGGGAATAGAAACATTGCCATAGCGGGTGATGGGGTGTCCGCAGGCCAATACCTGGTGCGGATCCACGTAGGTCACGGTGCAGGTGGCAGCGATCTCCAGATCGCCGCGGACGAGCAGAGCGCTCACGGCCGAACCAGGAAGAAGGGGAGCAGAAGTATCCTCTTTGCCATCGTCAGGAGCACTGCCGCCCAGGCCGGCGACCGGGGTCATCCCCATCACAGAAACGTGCTCCTGGAAGAACCGGACGGCTTCCGGGCTGAAGCCGGAAAGGACCAGGGGAGTATCGATGGGATGGATGTCAGTGGCATCGCCAGTGGCGGTTGCCGCCTTGGAGTCGGGCCTCCACATGGGGCCGCTCCCGGCGCGAAGAACGTCCGGTTGCGCGGTACCATTCACCGCAAGCATCTCCGCGATGGGAGTAATGCCCGCGATTGGTTCTTTGCTGAACTGGCCGATCCTGTAGGAGAGCGCGCCCAGTAACTTCCCGTCGATGTAGACAGGGCTGCCGCTCATGCCTGCGACCACTCCGGTGTACTCTGGTTTGGAGCCGTGGAGGCGCGCCAGGATCATATCCTGATCGGGGCCCAGGACGTTCTTGAGCACCCCGAGTATTTCCACATCCATGGCTTCCGGCTGCGTGCCTTCAAAAACCGTGTAGGCCACGCCATGGAGGCCCCGGTGTACGTCGGATAAAGGATAGATTCCAGCGCTGGCAGACGAAGGCGGAGTAACCGGGTTAACCTGGGCAACCAGGCTTCCCGCAAAGACAAAAACTGCGGTTAAAACAGAAAAACGGGTTGATATACGGCGGGTAGACACGTCTACAGATTAGACGTTCCCATCGCCTGAGCATAGAGCGTACTAAGCGCCAACTCTGTATTTTGTAGCAAACGAGGAATTCAATGAAGTGGAATTGGCAAAAGCTATCCGTTGCATCCCTGGCTCCGCTGCTGGCTGCCGCAACCTGGGTCCATTCGGCCGGGGGCCAGGCTACGTCGAGCACACCGGCTGCGAGCACGCCCCAACAGCAGCAGCAGCAACCGGATCAGTCGGGACCTGATTCCGGGGGGCCGGGCGGTGACAACGGCGCGATTGCCATTCCCAAAAAAGCGGAGAAACCCGATGTACCCCCACCGCCGCCTGAGCCGAAGGTCAAGAACCCTCCGGGCCTGACCAACTTTTCACTCCGCGTCGATGTTCCCGAGGTAACCCTGGACGTAGGCGTCATCCTACAGAAAACGCATGAGTTCGTACCCAATTTGCAGCCTGCTAACTTCCGCGTCTATGAAGATGGAGTGCCGCAAAAGGTGATTGGCTTTCAGCGCATCAAGGCGCCCATCACAGCGGTCCTGCTATGTGAGTTCGCCTCCACCAACTATTGGTTCGTTTATGACATGCGAAACGCGGCCTACGCTTTTGCGCAGCAATTGCAGCCGGACGACTATGTCGCGGTGGTTACCTATGACCTTAAGACCCAGATCCTGACAGACTTCACCCAGGACAAGCGGCTGGTTTATGAATCCCTGAATACTTTAATAATCCCCGGTTTCAGCGAAACCGATATGTTCGATGCGGTCTATACAACGCTCGACCGGCTTAGCCGGATTGAGGGTCGCAAGTATCTGGTTCTGATCGGATCGGGATACGATTCATTCAGCAAAATCAACCTGGACAAGGTGCTGGCAAAAATCAAGGCGACTCCCAATGTCACTATCTTCAGCGTTGGAACGGGACAGGCGGCGAGGATCACCGGCAATGCCCGTACCGGCATGTTCGGCCCTAAGGAGATCGACTACCTGCAGGCCGACAACCAGATGTCCACCTTCGCGCGCATGACTGGCGGCCAGTCGTTTTTCCCCCGCTTCGCAGGCGAAATGCCCGACATCTTTCAATCCATCAATAATTCCATCCGTAACCAGTACGTATTGAGCTATGCACCGACCAATGCCAAGCAGGACGGCAGCTACCGGAAGGTCAGGGTGGAGCTGGTGGACAACGAGGGCCAGCCCTTAAAAATGCAGGATGAGAAACACCACCCGCTGAAATACGACGTGATCACCCGCGACGGGTATAAGGCCAAACAGCAGGTCGACTAGAGACGGCCTTTTCCCTTCGAGCTGCGCATGTGGTTCTCATTCGGGAGAACCACGTACGTGGCCTCTGGCGAGAGCGGTGAAGCGAAATCCGGCTACTCTCGGGTTGACGAAGGAAGAGTGGACGCTCAATAGAGTAGAGATCGGTTGAAGAAGGTTCAGTTTTTTCTCCCTCTTCCGTGGCCTATCCCTATCTCTTGAAGCTTCGTACAATCGAGAAAACAACTCCAGCGGATTCCGGGACAAGCATTGGTCACAGCGACAGTACAGCCGCAGCGAAAGCCTGCCGCCAAGCCGGTGCACCACTCGTCCGTGGAAGGCTGGCATCCTAAGCACAATCCATGGTTGATTGCGCTTACGGTGACCCTGGCGACATTTATGGAGGTGTTGGATACCTCCATCGCGAACGTCGCCCTGCCTCACATGGCAGGTACTTTGGGCGCCAGCCAGGAAGAAGCTACCTGGGTCCTGACCAGCTACCTGGTGTCGAGCGCCATCGTTCTGCCGATCTCCGGTTGGCTTTCCACCCGTTTCGGCCGCAAGCGCTTCTACATGACCTGCGTGGCGCTGTTTACCATCTGCTCGCTGCTGTGCGGTCTTGCGCCCACCCTCCCCATTTTGATTCTGGCCCGCATTCTGCAAGGGCTCGGCGGGGGCGGGCTGGCCCCCAGCGAACAAGCCATCTTGGCTGATACGTTTCCGGTGGAGCAGCGAGGACAGGCCTTCGCTCTTTATGGTATGGCCGTTGTGGCTGCGCCCGCGATCGGGCCAACGTTGGGCGGATGGATCACCGACAATTTCAACTGGCACTGGATCTTCTTCATCAATCTGCCCATCGGCATCATTTCCCTGCTGCTCAGCAACCGCATGGTGGAAGATCCGCCTTACCTGGTGAAAGAGCGAGCCAAGGCCAATCCCATCGACAGAATGGGCCTGGGCCTGGTAGCGGTGGGTGTAGGCTGCCTGGAGTTCGTGCTCGACAAGGGCCAGGAAAAAGACTGGTTCGGCGACCGGACGATCATGCTTACGTTTCTGCTGGCGATATCCACGCTGGCATTTTTTGTGTGGTGGGAGTGGAGACATCCCGATCCCATCGTCGATCTGAAGCTGCTCAAGAATCGCAATTTCGGCACCGCCGTCGGCTTCCAGTTCATCCTGGGTTCGGTGCTGTTTAGCACCACGGTTCTCATTCCGCAATTTCTTCAAGGGTTGATGGGCTACACCGCCGAACGCGCAGGCATGGCGCTGTCCGCAGGGGCGCTGGTTTTGATGGTGATGATGCCGGTGGCGGGCAAGCTGGTGTCACAGATGGACGCGCGGCTCATGGTCTCAATCGGATTCCTGGCGACCTCGCTCGCTCTGTTTAATATGACGCGATTGGATTTGAACGTGAGCTTTGGCCACATCGTGTTGTGGCGCGTGTTCCAGGTGCTGGGATTGTCGTTCATCTTTATCCCCATCAGTACGCTGAACTATGTAGGTGTGCCGCCGGGCAAGAACAACCAAATCTCCAGCTTTTCAAACTTCGCCCGCAACTTTGGCGGCAGCATGGGGACAGCGCTGTTGACCACGTTCCTCACGCGCACGCAGCAAACGCATCAGTCGGCGCTGTCTGCCAACTTTATCCCCGGTAGTGTCGGGTACGAGAATTTCATCGCTCAGACCAGGAGTGCCCTGATCGCTGCGGGGCAAAGTGCCGCACAGGCCAGGGCCGCGGCCACGGGATATGCCTACCAGCAGTTGCTGCGGCAATCCTCGATGCTGAGCTACCAAAACGCCTTTTGGATTTTGGCTGTAGTGGCGGCCATGCTGGTCCCCTTGCCCTTCGTCATGCGGCGCCCGCCCAAGCGCAAGAAGCAAGCCGCCGAAGCAATGGGACACTAATCTCAGTCACCGCCTGAGCCGATGTAGGGCCCCTGGCGATGGAAGCGGGGATCGGTGAGTTGCAGCAGCATAAAGTCGGCCACATCGGCACGAGTGATGCGCAAAGCTCCGGGCGGAAGCGCGTCGGGCAGAACCCGGTAGTTACCGGTGAACGGACCATCGATCAGCCTTGGAGCGCGGACAATGGTGTAATCCACATCGCTGGCGGCGATCTGACGTTCCTGTGCCGCCTGATCGACGAAAGGATGTTTCAGCACGGTCTTCTTCGCAATCCACAATCCCGTGACGGTGAGCGCATTCTGATACTTGCCCCACTCCGGATCGTTTCCCGCCGCCCCCAGCACGATGAGCCGGTTCACGTACTCCTGGCGCATCCCCTCGAGAATGTGAGGCATGGCCCGGGCCAGGATTTCGGATTTTTTCCGGCTGCGGGCCCCCAGCGCGGAAAGAACAGCACGGTGGCCGCGTACGGCGTCCACGACCGCGCCAAAATCGAAGATGTCTCCCTGGATGACCCGCAGGTGCGGGTCCTGCGGCAGCCCCTCGGTGCTGCGGGCGAAAGCCGTGACGGCGTGTCCTTTCGCCAGCGCCTGGCTAACAATCAGCTTGCCGGTCCCTCCCGTAGCGCCGAAGACGATGATCTTCATCTGAGCCCAGTGAATCCTTCCACAAGTGGTGCAACCACCACACTATACATGGCACAACCCTTCTCAAAGACACACATCTGAGGAGGGAGAGGAAACGTTAACAATGTCAGAAAATCTGGAAAAGACAGAAAAGAACCTGCGCGACCTGATCGAAATCCTGCGGGATGGTCACCAGGGCTTCATCGAATTGGAAAAAAACCTGAAGGATCCGGAAGCGCGCAAGCTGTTCCGGGAAGAAACCCTGGCCCGCGCCGGCTTCGCCGCTGAACTGGAGAATGAACTTCACCACTTCGGTGTGAAGGACGTGAAGGTAGCGAGTTCGACCGCAGGCAAAGTACACCGTGCCTGGGGCGAACTGAAGGCCCGGCTCGGCGGCGGTGACCACGCGCTGCTGGCTACGGCCGAGAAGGGTGAGGATGAGGCCAAGCAAGCTTACGAGGAAGCGCTCGCCAGCGAGGATTTTCCCTTGCCGCTACGCGAGATCCTGTTGAGACAGCAGAGGCACATCCAGATGGCGCATGACCGCGTAAAAGCCCTGCGCGACCGCCTCGCTGCATAGGGAGGGTGTACGAACCATTCCCAAAATCAGTCCCGAAGGGACGGCTGAACCCTAGCCCAGGACGCTAGTCCTGGGCTAGCTAGGGCTTACGCTTTGAAAAGTCCCGCAAGGGACGACTGAAAATAAGCCGCGAATCAGTCCTGGGAGATTTTCAGCCGTCCCTCCGGGACTGAATGAGGTTGCGTCGGTTTCCCCAGGACTGTCCTCGTGGGTCGAGGAGCCGTCCCCGTTCGACAAGCTCAGGGCAGGTTCTGCGGGTCTACCTTGCAAGGGAAATGGGTTTAGCGCAGAATTCCGTCGGCCAAAAACTTGCAAGCCAAGAACCCCAGAACCCCGGCGAAGAAGACAATCGCCATGCGAATTCCAGGCTCCCGATTCACTTCCGGCACCAGATCTGTCGCCGTTACGTAGAGAGCGACTCCAGCCGCAATTGGTAACCCAGCCCGCACCCATCCTGGGAAAAAATTGATTACCAGCACACCCGCTAATGTCGCGGCGGCCACGATCGCAGCTGAGCTGAGCGCGGCGCCCCGGCTATGTCCGCTGGCCAGCATCACCGAGGCCACGGTAAAGCCTTCCGGCAATTTATGCAGCAGGATGGCGACGAAGATGATCCAACCCAGCCAGGTAGACAGCACGAAGCCCGAAGCAATGGCTACGCCATCAAAGAGCGAATGAGCCGCCAGGCCGGCGACGACGGAATTGCTGGTGTGAACCGAAAGCAGCTCGTCATGACAATTCTCTTCGCCGAAATGAAAGTGCGGCGTGATGGTGTGCTCCAGCAGATGAATGAGGCAGTAGCCGGCCAGGACCAATACCGGAGTCCAGCGAAAAGAAAGACGAAAGCTCTCAGGAATCATCTCCAGCAGCGCCGCCGCAAGCATGAAGCCTGCGCCCAGGGCCACAAAGTACCGGAGATACCGTTTCTCCCAACTGGTACGAACCAGGATCAACGCACCGAAAACATCGGCGAGCGCCGCCACCAGGCCCAGCACCAGCGAGAGTGAAAAGTTGGACATGGTGTCTTACAGACTAGCCGCTATGCCGGATATGCATGACATCCCCATCCACAACCCGGTAGTCCTTACCCTCCAGCCGCAAGGTTCCCTGAGAACGGGCCGCCGCTTCGGAGCCTGCGCTGAGCAGAGTATCCCAGTGGATGGTTTCCGCGCGAATGAAGTGCTTTTCGAGATCCGAATGGATAGCCCCGGCAGCCTCTTGAGCGCGTGAATTGACCGGGATGGTCCAGGCTCGGCACTCATCTTCGCCCACCGTAAAGAAGGCCACCAGGCCCAGCAACTCGTAGCTCTTGCGGATGAGACGGCGCAATCCGCTCTCCACCAGGCCATAGGAGGAAAGAAATTCGGCTGCTTCCTCATCGCTCATCTCCGCCAGCTCCGCCTCGACCTTGCCGCAGATCGCAGTGGCTCCCGCGTTGGGCCGGGAGGCTACCTCTTCCAGCTTGTAGCGAGCGACTGCCGATTCCAGATCAGCGCCCAGCGTGGGACTCTCGGCGATATTCAACACGAACAGCATCGGCTTCTGGGAGAGGAACATAAAGCCGCGGATCAGCTTCTTCTCCTCGGCCGACATTTCCATCTCGCGCAGAGGCTTCTCCTGCTCCAGTTGCTGCTTGCAGCGCAAAAGCAGAGCGTTCTCCTTTTCGAGATCCGCAGTGCGCATCTTCTTCAGATCTTTTTCCAATCGCTCCAGGCGCTTCTCCACCTGGGTGAGGTCGGAGAAGATGAGGTCGAAGTCAACGTTCTTGATGTCCCGCAGCGGATCGATGCCGCCCACACGCGGGATGGATTCGTCCTCAAACGCGCACAGCACGTGAATCAGCGCGTCATTGTCTCGAAGATGAGTGAGAAAGGCGCTCTCCTTGAGCGCTTCCTGGCCCACCGCAGCGACGTCGGCGTACTCCACCGTCGCATAGACAATCTTTTTGGGCTTGTACAAGACCGCGAGCTTGTCCAGCCGCTCATCGGGAACTTTCGCCACGCCAAGATGAGCCTCGCGCGGATTCGAGTACGCGGGTGTCTCGACCTTAGCCTTGGTGAGAATTTTGAACAGGGAGGTCTTACCAACCTGGGGCAGACCAATGATGCCAGTTTTCATGAGACTCGCCGTCCAGCCAAACGGCGCTTACGCGCCAGAGATTTTTTACTGCATTCGGGCCTTGCGGCGCTATAGACCCAGTATATCGTCCTTATATCTCCCGCCGGGACCAGTGAGCCGTAGCCACCAAAGCGGCAATTCCGCACAACAGGACCAGAGCCTCCACGTGGGTTGAGGTCCGGTGCAGACTATCGAAGATCTGGCGTCCCGGGTTATTGGCAGCCACCGCGTCCACATTGCCGCCGATGGAGTCGCGCGCTATGTCCATACGCGGAATGATGGAGAACTGCGAGTACGCGGTGAACACCATCATCAACAGGACCAGCACGGACTGGGGAATGATGCTGCGATAGTGGGCGCGGCCGAGCAGCATCACCAACAAAAAGATGACGCCGCAGAACAGCCCCATCCAATGCAGGCGAACCAACGACCCTCCGACGATCAGGCCGGCGGCATGCACCCCCTGAGCGCCAAAAAGCGGTGGCAATTGACTGAACGCCAAGGGGGCCAGGATCGCGCCAAAAAATATCAAGGCGCCCAGCCAGACACCGAGCGCAAGGTACACCAGCGAGTGAAAGAGGGTTCTCATGAGTGGCGTATCGATACTACATCGGGGCCCGGCCGGTGAGCCGCTCAATTCGGCTCGCCATGGGAGGATGGGTAGAAAACAGATTGGTCAGGCTCGCCCCGCCCAACAGGGGAGCCACGATAAATAGATGAGCCGTCGACGGCGAAGCCGGCATGGGTAGTTGTCGGGAATAGGCGTCGAGTTTCTGCAAGGCGCTCGCCAGGGCATACGGATTTCCAGTGACATGCGCACCGGTTGCATCGGCTTCGTACTCCCGAGACCGGGAAACGGCGAGTTGGATCAGCGTCGCCGCAAGCGGGGCCAGGAACATCATCAGGATGCCACCGCCGCCGATCCCTCGGCGCTCATCACGTCCGCCGCCGAATATGCCGCCAAAGTGCGCCAATAGAGTGATAGCGCCGGCAAGCGTCGCCGCAATGGAGCTGGTGAGGATATCGCGATTCCTGACATGCCCCAGTTCGTGAGCCAGCACGCCTTCGAGTTCTTCGTCATTCAGAAGATTGAGAATGCCCTGGGTGACGGCAACCGCGGCATGCTTGGGATTGCGCCCAGTGGCAAATGCGTTGGGTGACTCCGTGGGGATAACGTAAATTCTCGGCATGGGCAGAGCCATGCGAGGCAAAATGCGCTCCACGATCTGGTAGACGCGGGGCAGCTGTTCGCGAGTAACCGGCTGGGCGCGGTACATCGATAACGCCATCTTGTCGGAATAGAAATAGCTGAAGAAGTTCATCCCGGCGGCGATGAAGAAGGCCAGGATCATGCCATTGCGGCCTCCGAAATAAAGGCCGATGACCATGAGAAAGAGGGTAAGAGCAGTCAGCAGAAAAGCAGTCTTTAAGGTATTCATAGCGCGGCACCTCCCGCACCTAAACCATGCTTCCTCTATTGTGTCATGTAGCTCATCTGGGCGCTCGACCGGCAGAGAAGCCTTTCCACGGTTCAGGTGGGCTGGATCCAGCCCTGCTTGACGTTCGGGTTGCCCGCGGTATTGAGCCGCTCCATCTGGTCGCCGCTGAGCGTGATGTCCAGTGCCGCGATATTTTCTTTCAACTGCTCAGTCTTGCTCCCCGCAATGATGGGCAGGATCGCCGGCTCACTCTGCCTCATCCAGGCAATGATCGCCTGCGATGGGCTGCATCCAGCCTCGCCGGCCACCGCCCTGATCGCGGCCAGCCGCTCATCGGAGTCCGGACCCGCAAACTGCGTCGGCACCTCTCGGTCCGAGCGCGTGTAAGCCCCCTGCAGCAAAATCGAGTAACCGATTAGGGCTGTCCCGTTCGCCCGCGCATAATCCTTCAGTTCCTCACTGATAAAAATCTGCGGCCCGAAATCTGCGCCGTGACGGGGACGCAGATACGTATACCTCTGCTCCACCACCGAATACTCCGTCCAATGATTCGTCCGGCTGACCAGGTTCGCCTCTGCAATGCGCCACGGGGATAGATTGCTGGCGCCAATCGCACGCACCTTGCCGGCTTTCACCAGCCCGTCAAAGGCCTTCATGGTTTCTTCCAGCGGGGTGGCGCGATCGTCGCGATGAGCATAGTACAAGTCGATCCGGTCAGTCCCCAGCCGCTGCAAACTTTTATCGCATTCACGCAGGATCTCGGCCGAGCTGAGACCGCCCTCGCATCCCGGATAGTCGAACGCGAGCTTGGAGGAAATGACGATCCGGTCCCGGTTGCGGCGCTCCTTCATCCAGGCGCCAATCGTGCTCTCGCTCTCCCCACCTACGCAGCCGGGCAGCCAACAGGCATACATGTTGGCCGTGTCAATGAACGTACCGCCATTTTCACTGTAAAAATCAAACAGCTTGAACGCCGTGTCGCGATCGATCTTGCTTCCGATCAAGTCGCTGCCCATCGCCAGCGCACTGACTTCAAGATTGGACTTCCCCAGTTTTACCTTTTTCACGCCTATGCATCCGCCCTGACATAAGTTGCGAGCACCACGCCGCAGATCATGACCGCGGCTCCCAATATATTGGTGAGCGAGATCCTTTGCACAGGTGAACCGAGCCAGCCAAAGTGAGACAGTATCATGCCGCCCAGCACTTGCCCCGCAATCAGCGTGATGAACATGGCCCGAGCCCCAACCTGAGGCAGCAACCACGCAATCGCGAATACCAGGCACGCACCCAGAGCGCCGGCAGTCAGCAACAGTGGATGAACGTCTTTCAGACCGTCCAAGGCGCCCGAGTGCCAACCTGAAAGGCCGATGAGAACGGCCGTCAATGCACCGATGCACCAGAAGACTGCGTTACCCACGCGAGGATTAGCCAACGAACTGCCCACTTTGCCGTTCATCGAAAGGTGAACTGCCAGGATGATTCCAAGGAAAATCGTGAAAAAGTAAAAAGGGACCTTCATGTTCCGTCTCCAGGCTCCAGGAACTTAGCGCGAAAGAAAAATCAATCCGCCCGTTGGTTCCCTTATGAACTATTGCCGCGCATGAGGCTGCTAGCGACACGACAGTACACCGAGTTTTGGGCTTCTGTCAAAGCGCTTTTGTGGCCAACCGGCTCAACTCTTGACAGGCCGTAAACACCGGGTATAGTGTCCGTCTCAGCTTACTGTGGAATTAGTTCATATGGGAACCGACGGTGAGCTTGACGCTATCTTACTTACCGTTAGCAAACTATCAAGAGGGAGAGTGCTATCTCGGTCGCCCGTAACCCTGATAAGTCAGAGTTAATTCGGATAAGTTACCGAGGTTGGTCCATGAAGAAGCGATCAAAGCCCGTTACCGCGCTACTCTTCGCGTGTCTGGGAATTTTTATGACCGCGGTCGCATTTGAATCCGCCACCGCGCAAACCCCCGCAGCCACTCCCGCACCCTCAATTGATAAGGCCGCTGCTGATCGAGGCGAGGGTATTTTCTCCTCGAGTTGTTCCTTCTGTCACGGATCGCAAGCCACCGGAACAGAACAAGCGCCTAATCTGCTGCGCAGTCCCCTGGTCTTTCAGGACCACGACGGTGACACTCTTGCGCCTTTTCTTAAGCAGGGCCGGCCCACGCTGGGCATGCCTGCCTTCCCTACCCTCGAGCCGGAGCAGGTAAAGGACATCTCGGCGTTTCTGCATTCGCGGATCCAGCAGGTTCGCGGCAAAAGGCTCCCGGAAACCGCGTTGCTCGTCGGTGATCCCAAAGCCGGGCTCGCCTATTTCAATGGCGCGGGCAAATGCAGCACCTGCCACTCGCCTACTGGCGACCTGGCGCATATTGGATCAAAAGAGCAACCGCTCGCTCTGACGACAGCCTTTCTGACTCCGCCGGCCAAGCCCTCCGAGGTGACCGTGGTGCTGCCCTCAGGCCAATCCTTCAAGGGCAAACTCGACTATCTTGACGAGTTCACCGTTTCCCTCGTGGATTCGGCGGGCGTTTATCACACCTGGCCCCGCGAGCGCACCAAGTCAGTGGAGGTGAATGACCCGCTCGCCGCACATAAAGCTATGCTCCCCGTGTATACCGACAAAGACATTCATGACCTCCTGGCGTACCTGGTGACACTCAAATGAAGTACCGGCCGATCTTATGTCTAGCTTCCCTCTTGTGGCTGCCCCTCTGTGTTCATGCGCAGACGTTGGATCCGGAAGCCTTCCACCGGCCGCCGACAGATACCTGGCCTACCTATAACGGGGACTACACCGGGCGCCGCTATAGCACCCTCTCCCAAATCAACGCTTCCAACGTTGCCTCGCTGGGCCTGGTGTGGACGCACCACGTGGATTTCGGCAGCGAATCGTACGCGCAACAGGCCAGCGAAGGACGACGCATCAAGGCCACTCCGCTGCTGGTAGATGGAGTGCTTTATTTCACCATCACCGACAATGTGTGGGCCATGGATGCGCGCACCGGCCGCGAGCTCTGGCACTATGCGTGGCCGAACAATCGCGCCATCCACGTCGCCAACCGGGGCGTGGGCATGTACGGCAGCTGGCTGTACTTCATGTCTCCGGACAACTATCTCGTTTCCTTGAACGCCAAGGACGGCACCGAACGCTGGCGAGTACAAGTCGCCGACGTCAAGCAGGATTTCTTTTCCGCGACTTCACCACTGATCATTGGCAATCACGTCATCGTCGGTCCGGGCAACAATGACAACATCCGCGCGTGGCTCGAGTCGCGCGATCCCGAGACCGGCAAGCTGCAATGGAAATGGTGGGTGGATCCCGATCCAGGTGCGCCAGGTTCAGAAACCTGGGTCGACAACGCCACCATGGAGAAAGGCGGCGGCTTTCCCTGGTTAACTGGCACTTACGACCCCGAGCTAAACCTCTACTATCTCGGAACCGGCAACGGCGTCCCCATGGACCGTGCACCGCATCCGACGCCTGAGGGAGACAGCCTTTACACGGCTTCGATCGTTGCCCTCAATCCGGATACGGGAAAGCTGGTGTGGGCTTACCAGGTAACCCCGCACGATACCCACGATTATGATGCCGGCCAAACTCCCATCATTTTTGATGGCGAATTCAAGGGCAAACCGCGCAAGCTGTTGGCGCAGGTATCCCGCAATGGGTATTTCTTTCTTCTCGACCGGACCAACGGTGAGCACTTATTAACAACGAAATACATGCCCGAGACCAACTGGGCAAAGGGTATCGACCCGCAGGGCCGTCCAATCCCCGACTACGCCAAAGATGCCAACCCGCCTGGAGCGCTGGTCTCGCCCTACCCGATTGGGGCAACGAATTGGTGGTCGCCCTCTTACGATCCGAAGCGCGGGCTTATTTTTGTCAACGCAGCCCGCACCTGGGCTTACTTCACCACTTCGGGTTATGGGCGCTTTCGTTCCCCTCCGGATTACGTAACCATGGCTATTGATTACAAGACCGGAAAAGTAGTCTGGAGTCACGAGTTAGGCGATAAAAGCGGCGTTCTGATTTCTGGTTTATTGTCGACCGCCGGCGACTTGTTGTTTGGCGGAGATTCGTTCGGAAACTTCCTGGCCATGTCTCCGGAAACCGGTAAAACCCTTTGGCACGTCAACCTGGGGCAGTTTGTAACCAATGCGCCCATGACTTACGAGCTTGATGGGCGGCAATATCTCCTGGTCGCGGCGAATGATCAATGGTTCGCTTTCGCGGTGCCTGAGTCTGAAAATAAAAAGATGGCAAAGGGTCATTAAAGGAACGTAGGGAATAGCACGCAAGAAGTCTTTGTACTCAAGGACAAAGCTCTTGATGAAAAGCAAAGGGCTGGATGAAAGGCGAAGCTGTTGATGAAACGACACGGCTCTGAACGAAGGGCACGGCTTCAGCCGTGCCGTACAGCGTCACGCGGATGAGGGCTTCAGCCCCTGAGGTACGTCTTTCCTATGCTTCATCGTCAACCGACGTGTCGTGAAATGCGTGCCTCAGCGGTTGACTTCACCCACTCAAGGCAAAAGAAGGCTTGAATGGGCCACCACCAGCGTTGGTGGCTGTGTAGGGAGAGAGCCGCTTTTCGCACTGGGATATTACAGCTTGGCTAAAGCGGTGTCTTTCGTACACGGCCGCTGAGAGATGTTGAGGAGGACTATGGAGCGACGTGATTTCTTGAAAGGATTGGCAGCAGCCTCGGGAGCGCTTTCTGCGCCCGCGCTGTACGGCGCACAGGCCAACCGGCCCGCGCCGCAGTTGCTGGCACAGGACAACGCACAGTCCCGGCCGCCCGACGATCCCTGGCCGGGTAAGAAGAGAATCCTCGCCATCGCCGATCCGCAGGAGTGGTACGCCTCCCCGGGCTATCATCACGACGCTGCTTCGCACACTCTGGCGACCGTCGAGCGATTAGGGCGTGAGTCCGGCGCCTGGGTCACCGTGATCCGCACCGATATGCATCTGCTGACCAAGCAACCGATCGCCGGCTACAACGTCAGAAACCTGAATAACTTCGATGCCGTTTTCTATATGGGCGAAGGTCCCTGGAACATCACTGACCAGCAGAAGGCTGATCTATTATCGTTCGTGCACGAAGACGGAAAGGGTTTTATCGCCGGGCACGCAGGGAATGGAGGACATCTTCTCCTCTGGCCTGAATACGCCGAGATGATCGGGGGAAACCTGGTAGGCGAGTTCCCTTCCGCGGACATGCACATCGTTGTCGAAGATCCTAATTTCCCCGGGGTGCAGGGATTCCCCAGGGAATTCACCTTCCGCGATCAATACACCATCGTCGGTCCGAACTATTCACGCGACATTGATCACGTGATCATGCGGATGAACCCGAAAGCATTTCCCGAAGTATTTGCCTCGTTGCAGCCGGACCCGAGCTCGACGCGCCACCCGTCGTCAGAACAGCTTCAAGCCAACCTGAAGAAACTCGCCGACTTGCGCACCGATGGAGACTACCCGATTGTGTGGTGCAAGAAGTACGGCAAGGGCCGCGTGTGGTACTCGACCTTTGGCCATCTGGAAGCGACGCTGGACGATGCGCGCATCCAGCAAATGTACATTGGAGCGATCAAGTGGGCCCTGGGCCTGACTGACGCTGACATCACGCCTCACCCTTTCCCAGGCAATCCTTAAGAGGTACGGAAAATGAAAAAGCTTCTGATTGTGTGCTGCTTAGCTCTCTTCACCATGGCTGCACGGCCATCGCTCGCGCAAGCGCCGGCTACGGCGCCCGCTCACAAGATCCGCGTGCTGATTCTGACTGGCAACTCGGATTGGTCGCATCCCTGGCAAGGGACGGCCCCGTTCATGCAAGGGATTCTGAACAACACCGGGCGTTTCGACGCGAAGCTGGAAGAAGAGGTCGCCGGCATCACCTCGGCCACATTGGCCAACTATGACGTGCTGGTAGATTACTATTATGGCCCGCGGTGGCCTGAAGTCACAGAGAAGGCGGTCGAGGATTTTGTTCACTCAGGTAAAGGAATGGTCGGCGTCCACGGGATCACCTACGGACCCTTTTTCGGCCAGGCCGGAGGAAGTGCAACAGAGCCGCGGCGCCTGGAAGGACAACCCTGGGCGGCGTTTGCTGACATGATCGGAATGACCTGGCAACTCGACAATATCGGTCACGCGACGCGCCACGTATTTACGGTGGAATGGGTGGACAAAGATCACCCCATCAGCCGCGGACTACCGCCGACATTTGTAGCCAACGACGAGCTTTATCACAAGATCGATCTCAAACCGAACGCTCATGTGCTGGCCACCGCCTTCGATGATCCCAACGTAAAGGGTGGAACCGGCAAGGTGGAGCCCGTGATCTGGACGGTTCCTTATGGTCAGGGCAGAGTGGTCATGATGGTCATCGGTCATGATCTTCTGGCCATGAGCCAACCAGGATTTATGGATGCGTTTGCCCGCAGCGTGGAGTGGGCCGCAACCGGAGATGTGGCGCCTGGCGCGCCGACGTTGTCTCCATCCTCCAGCATGCCCACACCGAACCGTCACTGACCTTATGAAAGCAATCGCGTATACCATCATGTCCCTACTCACAGCATTGCCCGCGCTGGCAGAAGCAAGCCCAGCCCCTCCGCATGCGGAGATAGCGAATTCCGTAATGCGGGTAAAACTCTATCTGCCCGATGCCACCAGTGGTTTCTACCGCGGCACCAGGTTCGACTGGTCAGGCGTGGTGGGGGACCTGCAATACGCCGGGCACAGCTACTACGGCCCATGGTTCACACAAACGGACCACACCGTCTCTGACTTCGTTTATCGCGGAGACGAGATTGTAGCCGGCCCCTGCAGCGCGATCACTGGTCCTGTCGAGGAGTTCGGCGTCCTGGGGTTCGACGAGGCCAAGCCCGGTGGAACCTTTCTCAAAATCGGTGTAGGTGTTTTACGCAAGCCGGACGAAGCACACTACAGCGCTTACCGGCTCTACGAAGTCGTGAACGGCGGTAAGTGGAGCGTCAAGAAAAGCAAGGACGCCGTCGACTTTACCCAGGAGCTGCATGATGCGTCGTCAGGCTATGGCTACGTCTATCACAAGAAACTAAGCCTCGTCGCCGGCAAGCCGCAGATGTTGATCGAGCATAGTCTCAAGAATGTAGGCAAGCAGCCAATCCACACCAGCGTCTACGACCATAACTTCCTGGTGTTGGATAAGCAGCCAACCGATGCCGCATTCACCATCACCCTGCCATTCACCATCGCAGCCAATCCCCCGGTCGAAAAGGACCTCGCGGAGATCCGCAAGAATCAAGTTGTGTACCTCAAAACGCTTGGGGGACAGGACCGCGTCTACACCTCCATTGAGGGCTTTGGCAACAGTCCGGAAGACTACAAAGTTCGCATCGAGAACTCCAAAGTCAAAGCTGGGATGTTGATCACCGCGGATAGGCCGCTGGCGAAAATGGCGCTGTGGTCCATTCGCTCGGTCATCGCCGCGGAGCCCTTTGTCGATGTATCCGCCGAACCCGGAAGCCAGTTTACGTGGCAGTACCACTATGAGTACTACACGCTTCCCCAATAAAACAGCGGGCAAAACCAATGCTCAAGCGGTCAAGCCCGTGCGCGCTCACTATCTCGGCCGCACGGGAAGCTGCACCTTGGTTACCAGACCCCGTCTTGCTAATTCGACTGGCTCGGCCTTATATTGCGACAAGATACTAACTATAAAGGAGTTCCAACAGGAACTCTGGACGATGGTCGGCCTTTGCAAGAGTTTGTTCTCAATGGTGACCTAACATGGAGTCTGGTGAGCTTTGAGGCCCTGCTACTCTCTTTTGAAACCTGCGTAGCCCCCGCTCGCGTCTACACCCTGAGGCCACAAGCCAACCTTTCGCGAACGCCGTGAAAGATCGAAGCGGTATTAAGTTGCACGCATTTTGCTCCTAGCGGTTAAGGACCCGCCAACATGAAAGCTCTGGTCAAATACGCGAGTGGCGAAGGGAACGTCGATATACGCGAGGTTGCGGAACCTCGTTGCGGAGACGACCAGGTAAAGCTGGAGATCGCTTATTGTGGAATCTGCGGCACGGATATCCACGTTCTCCACGATACGTTTCGCAATTATCCTCCGGTCATTCTGGGTCATGAATTTTCCGGCACCGTGGTGGAGGTGGGCCGGAACGTCAACCACCACGCCGCAATCGGGGAGAGAGTTACTGGTCTCGGCGCCACCGCGGTTACTTGTGGCCAATGCGAGTATTGCCTCTCTGGATACTTCATCTTTTGCTCCAATCGCCGGGGCATGGGTCACGGCGTCAATGGAGCCTTTACCCGCTACGTGGTCATGCGTCCCGATCAGCTCTATCGCATTCCCGAAAACTTTTCTCTGGACGAAGCCGCCATGAGCGAGCCCTTCGCGGCCGTGGTGCAGGCAGTCACCGAAATCACCAACGTGCGTATCGGCGACACGGCCCTCGTTTCCGGTCCAGGCCCCATGGGGCTGCTCTGCCTCAAGCTGCTGGTTGCCGAAGGGATAAAAACAATCGTCGCCGGTACCCCGGGCGACACCGAACGTTTGAACGCGGCGATGCGTATTGGCGCAGCTGCTGTGATCAATATCGGCGAGGTAAGTCTCCACGAGGCGATCCAGGAGCACACCAAAGGAGTCGGCGTGGATGTGGCCTTCGAGTGTGCCGGCCATCCCAGTTCAGTCCGCGGATGCCTCGAATCCCTTCGTCCCATGGGACGCTACACCCAGGTCGCTATCTGCGGACAGGATATTCAATTCCCTATCGACCTGATCTTTTACAAGCAGCTGACGATGTCCGGCTCCGTCTGCTATACCGCTCGAACCTGGGAGCGCATGATGAAGATCTATGCCGAGGGTCGCGTTCGACTGAACGATCTCATCTCCACCAAGCTTCCCATATCGGACTGGCAAACCGCTTTTCGCCTTTGCGATGAAAAGAAGGCGATTAAAGTATTGATGTATCCGGAAAAGTAGCGGAGGAGAGTCATGAGTAAGACCCTGGAAAATCCAGTTGCGTACAAGAGCCCTTTGTACGAGATGACGCAGACGACACCCACCTGCCTATGGAACGACTCCGCGACCTTGTCGGAGTTGACCTACTCCATCGAGCATGGCGGGGTGGGCGCTACTTGCAATCCTGTCATCGTGCTGGACGCTCTCAAGAAGGAATCCCAGATCTGGAACGATCGCATCCGGGCCATTGCCAAGGAACTTCCCACCGCCTCAGAAGAAGAGGTCGGTTGGAAGCTGGTTGAGGAAATTTCGTCTAAGCGGTCAGAATTGCTGTTGCCTGTTTTCGCCAAGTACCAGGGCAGAAACGGCAGGCTTTCGATTCAGACCGATCCGCACTACTACCGCAATGCTGAAGCGCTGCTGCAGCAGGCGATGCGCTTCAACGCCCTGGCGCCGAACATGATTGTGAAGATTCCCGCAACCCAGGCAGGGATCGCTGCCATTGAGGAGGCGACTTACCACGGCATCAGCATCAATGCGACCGTCTCGTTTGCGCTGCCCCAATGCATTGCTGTAGCGGAAGCCATGGAGCGTGGCTTCAACCGGCGGCAGAAGGAAGGTCTCGACATATCCCGGATGGGTCCGGTTTGCACCATTATGGGCGGCCGGCTGGACGACTGGCTAAAGGTAGTCGCCGAGAAGCAGGATATTATCCTCGATCCCGGCCACCTGGAATGGGCGGGCGTCGCGGTCTTCAAAAAGGCTTACAAGATATTTCAGCAGCGCGGCTATCGCGTGCGCCTGCTCTCCGCGGCATTCCGCAATCACATGCAATGGAGTGAACTGATCGGCGGCGATGTGGTGATTTCTCCGCCTTACAAGTGGCAGGTTCGCTTCAATGAAAGCGACGTACGTGTCGCCTCCCGCATTGAAAATCCGGTAGATCCGGAGATCGTTGACGAGCTGTTACGGAAGTTCCCAGACTTCCGCCGCGCTTACGACGAGGATGGGCTCTCGCTGGCCGAATTCGACACTTACGGCCCAACCGTCCGTACGCTGCGCCAGTTCCTCGAGGCCACCCACGAACTCGCAGTGCGTGTCCGGGATTTGCTCTTGCCCAGTCCCGACGGCTCCACGAAATAACTGGCATATCGATCTGCCACCTGGAGTAAAAACTGCAGATCCCTCGGCTTCGCTCGGGATGACAAACAAGGAGAGGATCTGCAGTTCTACGGACCCATCGTGGAAATGTTTTCCAACGAACCCTCTAGTTCCCCATTTGGACTTGGCATCCCCTTAAGACACCAGAACCCTAAGTAGAAACACCCTATCTTAGCCAACAAATCGGGCCTTGCGCCTAAGGCCTTAGCAGGAAGTGTGTCACAATTCCGGTTACAAGAGTTCAATACGGAACTGGTTTTGGAAATAGTTCTTGACACTCGTCTAACGCCAACTATATGAAATTACCGCGCACCAATGCAGAGCAATTTGGGTACGTAATTAGTTCTGTATGGAACTAGTGTTTTTTACGATGTGCAGCCGACATAGAGAGGCCATCGTCAGGCCATCCACGGTACTAAGACGCACTAACGAGTTGTAACTTGAGGAGAAGATCTGTGATCAAGACCAATAGATTGAAAAAAACTCTAAAACACTTATTGCCAGTGTTCGCGGTAGTTCTCGCAACCACATCAGCAGCGTGGGCACAAGCGGGCGGCGGGTCCATGGTGGGGACGGTTCATGACCCGGGTGGCGCTGTCGTTCCCAATGCTGCCGTCACGATCACCAATACCAACACCAACACTACCTACCCGGTGGCTACCAACGGCGACGGCCGCTTTCTCTATCCCCAACTGCCGGTCGGCACCTACAAAGTTTCCGTGGCTGCGCCGGGCTTCAAGGAAGCCGTTCAGGAAGGCATCACGGTTTCGATCGGCACGATGAGCACTCTCGACATCGCCCTCCAGGTCGGCCAGACGTCGCAATCGGTCACCGTGACCGCGAACGCACAACAGATCCAGACAGAGAGCTCCGACGTAGGGACCACGGTGCCCAGCGCCCTGGTGGCGCAGTTGCCTTTGAACTTCAGCGGTGTCGTTCGTAGCCCGCTGCAATTCATGACGCTGACCCCGGGCTTCCAGGGAGATGCAACGGGGAACGCCCAATCTCAGGCTAGTTTTAAACTCAACGGCGCGGGAACGGGAAGCGCAGACGTGATCCTGGACGGTTCTTCGATTCAGCTGGCTTCCCCGAACTACCAGTGGAACTTCGGCATCAGCGTCGACGCAGTCTCTGAGTTCAAAGTACAAACCAGCACCTTCGCGGCGGAATTCGGCCGCACCGGCGGTGGCTTCGTCAACGTGGCCTCCAAGTCGGGCACCAACGATTTCCACGGCGCCGTTTATGACCTGATGAAGAACAAGGTCTTCGACGCCAACAGCTGGCAAAACAACCACACCGGCCTCGGCAAGCAGAACGATACGCAAAACGACTTTGGCGGATTTGGCGGCGGCCCGGTATTCATCCCCAAAATTTATGACGGCCGAGGAAAAAGCTTCTGGTTCTTCGCCTATGAAGGCTTTCGCTTCAAGTCTGGTGGCCCGAACCTTACGTCAACGGCAACCCCTGCCATGTGGAATGGTGATTTTTCGCAGGTTCTGAACCCGCAAACCATCAACGGCGTCAGCTACCCCGGCCAGAAAATTTACGATTACACGACCTGTTCAGGCGCCAACCTGGGCAAAACTTGCCAAGCCTTCCCCAATAACCAGATTCCGCTGTCGAGGCTCGACCCGTACGCCAAGGCATTCATTCCCTATTTGCCGGTGGCCACCAATCCTAACCAGGCCTTCCAGAACCTCTCCTATACGCTGCTGGCGCCAATCAACAACGATCTCTATTCGACCCGCATCGACCAGAATATCGGGCAGAAGCACAAGCTTTTCGGCAGCTATGCGCAAGCCAACCTGCCGATTATCAACATCTACTCCTACGGGCCGAAGGGGCTCTACGACCAGAGCTTTGGCAGCACCACGACGCACTATGTTCGCATCGGTGAGGACTACGCCATCACGCCCACGTTGTTGAACCACTTCAACGCCGGCTATACCCGCCGTTTCCGTATCGAGCAGGGTGAAGGTGGCGTCGGATCCTGGGCAGATAAGATTAATTTCCACGGCTACTTCCAGGACATTCTCATCCCCAATAACGGCATTCAGTATGTCCCCGCCACCAACGCCAACATGCCCACGCCTCCAGGAGACAACAGCTTCTTCAAGGACAACAGCTTCCAATATGACGACGCAGTGTCATGGGTTAAGGGCAACCACAACTGGAAGTTCGGCGGCGTATACAGACGCCAGGGCTTTAATGCCACCTACAACAGCAATGCCGCTCCCCAGTTCGGCTTCACCAACGCTTTGACTTCCGCCGGCAACCTGGCAAACGGCAACCCCATCGATCCCGAACTCCGGGTCAGGCGCGGCCTCCTTCTTTCTCGGCGCGGCCTACACCGGGAACGTTGGCGGTGGTCAAAACGCTGCCATGCGCGTCCACGGTTGGGGCTTCTACGCCCAGGATGATTGGAAAGCCAGCCCGAAGCTCACCATGAACCTCGGCCTGCGCTATGAGATCCCGCAGCCTGTCTTCGAAGAAAAGTGCAGGACCTCGCAGGTCAATCCAACGCTCGCAAATCCCGGAGCGGACGGCTTGCCTGGCGCCTACGAGTTTCAGGGAACAGGCCCGGGCAGAGACGGCCGGTGCTCCCCGATGAACCAGTATTGGGGTTCATGGGGACCTCGCGTCGGTCTGGCTTACCAGATCGCCCCGCAGACTGTGTTGCGGGCTGCTTATGGCCTCTACTACACCCCGGTCAAAATCTCTAACTTCGCCAATACCGATAGCCTGGGCTTCTTCGCCGTCGGCTATAAGTGGCCTACCCCGGTCAATCAGCAGACACCCGCAGTTATTCCCAGCACGGTGACTAGTTATCCTGGGTCCATACCTCCGACCATCAGCCCAACCGCTCTGAACGGATCGGCGGGCGGCGGTGGTGCGGCAAGTGGTGGGCCGGTCATGCTGCCCAGCAGGCTGGCACGCCCCGGCGCAGTGCATAACTGGACGCTCGATATTCAGCGCGAACTGCCAGGCCAGTGGTTGGTGGATATGGCCTACGTCGGAAACCACGGATCTCATTTACAGGCACTTCTGAAGGATCCGAACGTGGCGCCCGCATCGGCCCTGTCATACGGCAACTGCCTGGCGGTGCAGGTAACGCAAATGGCGACCAACCCGGCCTGCGCGGGACTGCCGCAAGTCAAAATCCCCTACACCAACTTCCTCAACGACTGGGGCTCCTCGGGTACGGTGGCTCAGGCTCTGAGGCCGTTCCCCCAGTATCAGACCGAAGACCTGGACACGTCGTTCAGCGCCAATCCCTGGGGTAACTTTTCTTACCAGGCCCTGCAGATACAGGTAACCAAGCGCTACGGCTCCGGGTTGACGGTGTTGAGCAATTACACCTGGGCGAAGAATCTTACCGATGCCGATTCAGACTATGCCCCGCAAGAAGCGTGGAATGGCGGCGTCGGCGGAATGTTTGATCCCTATGATCCCAAGAGGGAAAAAACTTACAGCGAATTCGATCAACCCCAGCAATTCAAAATCGCCTACACCTATGAGCTTCCCTTCGGAAGAGGAAAGAAGTGGGGCGGCAATGTCAACAAATTGACGGACGCTGCGGTCGGCGGGTGGACGCTGGGCGGTGTGGATTCCTACGCCACCGGCTTCCCGCTGTTCGTGCAGGAAAACAACTGGACCGCAGGTACCTTTGCGGGCCAGGCAACGGGTGGGAATGCACGCCCCAACATGGTGGCTGGAACAAATCCCAGCGCCTTCTTTGGGAAACTCGGGAAGTATAAATTTGGAACCGACAGAAAGCTCAACCCTGCCGCGTTCACCCAAGCGCCGAACTACACTTTCGGAAACGCTCCAAAGACGCTGGGGAATGTACGCAACTTCACCCACAAGTCAGAGGACCTGCAAGCTTCCAAGCGAATCCCGCTCTTCACGGAACGGGTCAACTTCCTCTTCCGCTTCGACGCCTTCAACATCTTCAACCGTCACAGCTTTGGCTGTATGGACTATCACGTGGGCGATCCGTCGTTCGGGCAATACCAGTGCGGTACCGGTCCCAACGCGGAAACCAACAACAACCAATCCGGCATCGTCTCGTCGGCTCGAACGTTACAGGCAAACTTCCGCATAACGTTCTGATGTAAACGCGATGTGTGAGGCCGGCAGTCCCCGGCCTCCCACATCGCGCAAGTATGATATATGTGGCAATACCAAAGGGGGATCGCGCTAAGCGGTCCCCCCTTATTCTTTTCAAGTATCGTCGTCAGGCAGGTCCATGCTGAGTTGCAGCACCCATCGTTTTAAGGTCATCGGGTACACCGCTCTTTGGGCCTTCTCTACCCTGCTTCCGGGCGCCTCGCTCCGGGCTCAGGACGCCGACGCTCAAGCCGCGCAACACTTTGCTGCCGCCCACCAGGCGCAGGATGCAGGCAACCTCGATCTTGCAGCAACGGAGTACCTGGCGGTCATCCGTCTCCGCCCGGATGTCGCCGAAGCTTACGCAAGCCTGGGGTTGGTCTATAACGCGCAGGGAAAATTCGCAGACTCCGCACGCGCACTGGCCAAGGCTGAAAAATTAAAGCGCGGATTGCCCGGCGTTAGCCTCTACCTGGGTATCGACTACGAAAAGCAGAGGCAGACAGCCCTCGCAATCCCGCAGCTCGTCGAAGCAGTGCGCCTGGAACCCGGCAATAAGCAGGCGCATACCTGGCTGACCAGAGCGTTGTGGGACGATGGACGAATCCAGCCCGCGATCGAGCAAGCGCGTAAGACCAGCCAGCTTTTCCCCTCCGATCCAGCGCTGCTCCTCGATCTGGGAGAGGCCTATCGCAAAGCAGCCGATCTGGGAATCCAACGCGTTCTCACGGCCGGCAAGGGCACACCCCTTCTGCACCAGGTCTACGGAGACATCTACAAAGACAATCGCGCCTGGGAAAATGCGGCGGCCCACTATTATCGAGCGCTTCAACAGGATCCTCACTGGCAGGGCGCCCATTACGGATTGGGCGACGTTGCCGTGCGCCGGGAAAAGCTGGAAATAGCTACCCAGGAATACCAGCACGAACTGGAAACAAATCCAACCTCTGCCCCTGCCCTCGCCAGGTTGGGCGAGATCGCTCTGCTCGGAGACAAGCCTGACGAAGCATTGGGTTTCTTCGGCAAAGCCATTCACGCCCGAGCGTTCCAGGCGGCTAATGCTCTTGGCTTGCCTCGTCCTTATCCGGTTGGATCCGAGGACTTATCCGCACATGCGCAGGAACAGCTTCGCTCCTGCCTCCCCGCACTGCAAGCGGCTCCCCCGGGTGTTCCTCGCGATCTCGCCCTGGCCTACGTAAATGCTCGCCTCGGCAACGACGATGCTTCGCTCGCCGCGTGGAAAGACTTCACCAACAATGTCGTTCAACCGAATGCGCCGGCCGGGCGCGAGCGCGGTGTTGACAGTTACTCTCGCCAGGATTTCGAAACCGCCGCAGCCGATTTGAGTAGCTGGGTGAAGCTACACCCGAACGACCTGCAAGCCGACTACTTGTTGTCTAAAACGTATCGCAATTTATCTCTCGCTACCCTCGAGCATCTGCTCGCCGTCGCTCCGGACTCCTATCCTGCCCATGAGCTTTTGGCCGAGACCTACCAGAATGCAGAGCAGGATGAGAAAGCTCTGGCTGAATACCGGCTGGTGGAAGGCATGGTTCCGGACTTACCGGGGATTCATTTCTCGATCGGTCATCTGCTCTTGAAAATGAGTCAACAGGACGCGGCACGAGAGGAACTGGCAGCCGAGCTTCGCTTGAACCCTGACCACGCAGAAGCGAATGCCGAGATGGGCACCATTCTTCTTGATCGACTGGACGCGGCCGCCGCCATCCCCTACCTGGAAAAAGCGGTGCAACTGGATCCTGATCAATGGGTGACCTATCGCCAGCTGGGCAAGGCCTACTACACGCAGAAGGACTATGCCAAGGCCCAGACTGCGCTGCAACAGGCAATCCACCACGATCCCCAGGGCCTGGCTCATTATCAGCTCGGACTGGTCTACCGCTCCATGGGCCAGAAAGAGGCGGCTAACGCACAGTTCGAAATCTCCCGCAAACTCAAACTGGAAGCCCTGGCCCACGATGAAACGCAAATGACAACTCTGAAATCCGTAGAGCAATGAATCTCCGCTTCCTCGCGCTGGCGCCGCTTCTTATGTCCCTCGTTGCTTTAGGGCAGGGTGATTCATTGCAAAACGGCGTAGCGCTCTTTCAGCAGGGGAACTTTGAGGCCGCGCTGGAACAGTTTGAGGCCGCAAGGCGCTTGCGGCCTGCGGACGCCTCGCTCGAAAATTTCATTGGGATCACAGAAACCAAACTCGGCCGCATCGACGAGGCCAACAAAGATTATGAAACTGCCATCCGCCTCAATCCCCGGCTACCGGACCCGCATAAGAACCTGGCATTTAACCACCTGAGTAAGGGACAGTACGCGCTCGCGGAACAGCACTTGAAAACAGCACTTGCCCTCGACGGCGCTGATCCGATGATCCACTACTACTCCGCGATTCTCTACCTGGATACTTCCCGGGATCAGGAAGCGATGATTCATATCAAACCGGCGGAGTCTCTACTGGCCAAGGACACGATCGCTGCCCTGATGGCGATCAAGGTATGTCTGCGATCGAATGCTCCTGAGGAAGCGTTAAGACTCATCCAGCTCCTCGAACAAAATTCCACGCTCACCGTGGAACAGGAATACGAAATTGCGGAACTCCTTACCCAAAAGCAACTGTATGCAGAGTCGGTGCCACATTTCCAGCGCATCGTGGACTTGCAACCAGACTCGTGGCAGAACAAATACAACCTTGCCATTGCGCTGCTACGGGCCAAACAGCCCAAACAGGCTGCTCCCTTGCTCGAAGCAATCACTGCTGAGCATGCGACCGATGCCAACCTGCTGGCGCAAATCGCCTCGGCTTACGAAACCGCAGGTGACAGCGGGGCGGCGATTGACTCTTATCAAAAGGCGATTGCGGCAGACCCGATCAATCCGGATCGTTACCTCGACTGCACCCGGTTGCTCATCGATCTGGATCGCTATAGCGAAGCGGCGGCCATCATTGAGCGCGGTATGTCCTTGGTTCCCGATGACTACCCGTTGACGATCCGTCTGGGGGCCATCGCGATGATGCAAGGGAACCGGGAGAAGGCGCGCGAGTCTTACCGCAAAGCAATCGCGGAGCATCCCACGCTTGCTCTGGGGCATGTGGCGTTGGCTCAGACCTACATGAAAGAGGGAAATGATCAGGAAGCGTTGAAGATATTGACGAAAGCACGGAGTGTGGTCCCGCGTGATTTTGCGCTCGAGTATGTATTTGGCCTGGTGTCGCTGCAACTGGGTCAACAGGAGCAGGCGCTGGAGGCGCTCAAGAGTGCCGAGGAACTGGGGCCGACGGTGGTCGAACCGCACTTCCAGTTGGGGCTCCTTTACATGAAGTTGCAACAGTGGAAAGGGGCGCGGGAGGAATTCGAACAGGTGCTTAAACTTGATCCCCACAACGCCGCCACCTACTACCAGCTGAGCCGGACTTATCAACGGCTGGGAGAGGCAGCAAAGGCGCAAGAGATGGCCAAACAAGCGAGTTTGCTCACAAAAACACAACGAGAAGACGCCATCAAATCGCAAGAGCTTCGCTTCGGAATTCCTGTGCAGAATTGATCACCGCAAAAACATTCCCACGAAAGCTCCGTTGAACCGCAGGTCCCTCCGCTACGCTTCGCTCCGGTCGGGATGACAAGGTAACGGTAGCGATTCCATGAAGAGTTGATGCCGGGTCAAGGCGTCTTTATGAGCTTGAGTAGGCCGCCGAGGCCCATGACAACACCTTCGCGGAAACGAAACAAGATTATCGCCGGCCGGAGCATAGCGTAGTAATCACTTCGGCCCGGCATCCACTCTTTACCTTGTCATCCCGACCGGAGCGAAGCGTAGCGGAGGGACCTGCGGTTCAGCGGAGTTTTCGTGGAAATGTTTTTTCACTAGATCCCGGTGTAATAAGCGTTTCGGTGCGGTAACCAATCTCTACGGAACCATTACCCTCTCCTTTTGTCATCCCGAGCGAAGCCGAGGGATCTGCGGTTCAGCGGAGTTTTCGTGGAAATGTTTTTTCACCAGATCCCGGTGTAATAAGCGTTTCGGTGCGGTAACCAATCTCTACGGAACCATTACCCTCTCCTTTTGTCATCCCGAGCGAAGCCGAGGGATCTGCAGTGCAGCAGAGCTTTCATGAAAATGCTTTTTCCCGCCCCCACAGTTCAATACGGAACTACGACAATAAAAAGCGCTTGACACCTCTAGAAGCCGAAATATATGAACTTAGTGCGCGATTAACTACCCCACAGTTCATTACGGAAAATATGGCGGACACCCCGATCATCCTCAACGTTCACTTCCAGGCAGCACCAGGTCATGAAGAAAAACTCGGAGCACAATTGCACGCGATGGTTGCTCCCACGCACCAGGAACCGGGGTGCCTGATCTATGAACTGCACTTCGATCCTGAGGATCCTGCCAAGTTCATGTTCTATGAGAAATTCGCGAATCAGGCCGCGGTCGACCATCACCTCAATACACCGCACTTCAAGCAATTTCAGAACTATCTGAAGGAGAACGAGCCGATCGCTGCGCAATCGGTGACGCGCTGGCGCAATTTTGTTTGATCACGCAGCCCGCCCCGAGAAGGACCATCCGTGACCCCCGAGAACAACTACACTCCCCCGAACGAAATGCCACCGGCGCCCATACACCCGGTGTTGACGGGCCAAAAAGCCTTAGTGACCGGAGCCAGCAAGGGCTTGGGCCAGGCCATGGCGATCGGCTTTGCGCAAGCCGGCGCCGACGTGCTGGTGAACTACAGCTCCGACGAAACAGGCGCTCGCGAAACCGTAAAAGCAATCGAGGCCCTGGGAAGAAAGGCCGTTGCTTTCAAGGCCAACCAGTCGCGCGAAAACGAAGTCCAGGCAATGTTCGATTGCATGATCAAGACCTTCGGCCGGCTCGACATCTGCGTTCCTAATGGAGCCATCCAGCTCAACGCAAAAGTAGACGAAATGACCCTGGAGCAGTGGCAGGGTGTGATCGACGTAAACCTGACCGGCATGTTTCTCTGTGCCCGCGAGGCCATTCGCGCGTTCAAGCGTCAGGGCATCGATCGCTCCGCGTCCTACGCTTGCGGCAAACTCATCTTCATGAGCTCGGTGCATGACATTATCCCCTGGGAAGGCCATGCCAACTACGCGGCGGCGAAAGGCGGCCTCATGCTGTTTATGAAGAGCCTGGCGCAGGAAGTTGCCCACTTGCGGATTCGGGTCAACGCCCTCTCGCCGGGCGCGATCCGAACTCCCATGAACGTGGAGAAGCTGACCTCGCCGGAAATTTTCGAGTCCACCCTGCTCAAGCTGATACCCGCGAAACGGATTGGCGAACCCGAGGACGTGGCCCGTGCCGCCGTGTGGTTAGCCTCCGATCAGTCAGATTATGTGCACGGCACCACCATCTACATCGACGGCGGAATGACGCTGTATCCGGGTTTCATCGGGGCTGGATAAGCAGGAGTGTTTGTGAAGCTAGCGGCCTTCATCCTTACAGCGGCACTCCTCTCGTCGACAGCGGGAGCCGCAACCATCACGGTGACGATCACCGGTACCACCGGCGAGATCCGGGTGGGCGAAGGACCCATCTTCGAACATCGGTCCTACACGCTTATTCCGCCCGGCGATCCGTTTTCCCTGACTTATACCTTCGACGACGAAAAAGGAAAGCAAACCATCTCGGAACTCGGCAACGGGCTGATTAGCCAATCGGAAATAGAAAACACCAAGCTCTCGTCTCCAGGCACCAGCGCAACGTTGCAGATCGGCCGCGCGGTATGGGAGTTCGGATCCTCCGCACGGTCGCAAGTGGTCATGAAGACTTCGGCAAACAACAAGAGCGAGCAATTCGTTTACGTCGCCCAGGCAGGCGGCAATCGGGTCTCCGCTAAGATTGTTCCAGGCAAGGGCGGCTACTGGCCGAAAAATGGCGATTGGCGGGCGAGTTATACTTCGAGTCCGCTCGATGGCAGCACTGCTTCCTTTGCTGCCGACAACGACCGGGTTTCCGCGTCCGGAAGTCTCACGCCCTCGACTATCGAGGTCACCGGGGTCGACATCGACGGCCAATGGCTGCGCCTGGCAACCAATCCCGCTGGCGAAGGCAAGTGGCAATTGGCTCATGCTTCGCCCCGCGGCGGTTATATCGTGGAGCAGGTAACCCGGACCATCCTGGGGACTAAGGCAGACGGTTCGCCGATTACTCCTTCCTCTGTTGAGTATTGGCAGGCGTGGCAAATTCCTGCGGGAGCCGACGCTCCAACCGATGCAACGGCCCGCTTCCCGAATAGCGCCCTTGCCGGCGGCACTGGCGATGAAAGCGTATCAGCCGTGGCGCGTTTTTATGAAGGCCTGACTCTGCCGCCGGCATTCGCGGCGGGAAAAAGCCCGTATGCAGGGGAACGCCTGTCGTCTGTGACCGATCCGAAGCTGACCACGAATCACGCGACTCTGCCCGTCATCACCAGCAGCACGCAGAAGTTCTGAACTGTGGCCCCGCCACGAAAGAGGTTCCGATTGATTTCGCAAATCGTCTGGCTCGCATCGACGGGACTGACACTCAGCCTGCTCTGGGGCGCGGCTTCTGTCCCTGCATCCGCAGCTTTGAATCAGCCGGTGAAGACAAACAGCGGAATGCTGCAGGGCATCCCCGCCAAGGATCCCTCGGTGACGGCGTTTCGCGGCGTGCCCTACGCAGCCCCGCCCATCGGCAATCTACGTTGGCGAGGACCGCAAGCAGTGGCCTCCTGGACTGGAGTTCGCCGCGCGGACAGATTCGGCGATGTCTGCATGCAAAACACGCTCAAGCCGGGGTCTTTCTACCAGGTGGAGTTCTATGAAAGCCCTGAGCCCATGAGCGAAGACTGCCTCTACCTGAACGTATGGACCGCTGCGAAGTCGGCCGGCGAGAAGCGGCCAGTGATGCTTTGGATCCACGGCGGCGGCTTTGTGGAGGGCTCGGGCTCGCTGCCATCCTTCAATGGCGAGAGCCTGGCCGCCAAGGGCGTGGTGATTGTCACCATCAACTACCGCCTGGGCGTGTTCGGCTTTCTCGCCCATCCCGAATTGAGCGCGGAGAGTCCCTTCCACACCTCCGGAAACTACGGCATGCTCGATCAACTGCAAGCCCTGAAATGGGTGAAAGCGAACATCCAAAGCTTTGGCGGTGACCCTGACAATGTAACCATCTTCGGCCAATCCGCAGGCGCGAGCTCCGTGCTGAGTCTCTGCGCCTCGCCGCTCGCCAAGGGCTATTTTCGACGCGCGATCGTACAAAGCGGAGGATTCATCCAGGCCAGCGATCGCAAGACCGAGGAGCAGTCCGGCCTAAAATTCGCCCAGCGTGTGGGTGTCGATTCTCTTGCTGCGCTGAGAGCGAAACCGGCTGCAGAAATTCAACGGATAGCCATTCCCCCTCCCGATGGCACGACTGCAAACATCTCCCATTTCCGGCCCTACGTTGATGGCTACTTTTTGACCACCGCCCCGCATGATGTCTTCTTGGCCGGAAAAGAAAATACTCATTCGCTTCTCGCCGGATCAAACGCCAACGAAGGCACGACACTCGTACCCGCACCGGTTACAGAAGCACAGATAAAAAGCCGGATCGAAACCCGGTATGGATCGCGCGCGGACGAGTATTTCAAAATTTACCCCGTGCACTCCGACCAGGACGCCTGGCAGGCAACCATCGACGCTGTCAGGGACTACATGGCGGGCACCGCCCTCGAAGTGGCGACCGTCGAGAGCAAACATCCGACGTACGTCTACTACTTCGATCGTCACCCGCCGGGACACGACAGCGACCATTACGGCGCCTACCACTCGGCTGAGGTGGTCTACGTCTTCAACAATCTCGACTCGGTGAAACGTCCCTGGACGGAGACGGACCGCAAGCTGGCGGGCACCATGTCGAGCTATTGGGTCAACTTCGCCAGGACGGGAAATCCCAACGGGACGGGGCTTCCCCACTGGCCGGCGTATGGCGCAACTTCCGATCGCGGTCTGGAGTTGGGCACGCAGGTAAAGCCTGCTTCCCTGCCTCCAACAGAACGATTAGACGCACTGAAAAAGAATGGATTTGGCTCCATGTTTTGAAGTCGGAATTTGCGATAGTTCCCCAGTGAACTCTTTTCAGTTAATGCGAATTTAATGCTAGTATTGCCGCCAAAGTGCTGCAGGGATGAACTATGAAAACCAAACCAGAGAGACAGGAAATTTCTCGGAAGGTCGATAAATACTGGGTTCCGATCATTGCCAAAACGATCGAACTGCTCGATTGTTTCGGCTCCGCCACCGAATCGTTGACGCTCGAAGAAGTGGTCAGGAGAACCGGAATTCCCCACACCACTGCCTATCGGATCCTGCATACCCTGGTGTTGCGGGATTACCTAACCCAGTCCGGAAGGCAGTACCGTCTTAACCGCTTGCGCCGGAGACTTCGGTTTGGCTTCGCCAACCTCTCCAAACATATCTGTATAGCGGTGGAGATCCAGCGCAGCCTGGAGAAAGCCACGGCTGCAGCCGGCATCGACCTGGTGGTTTGGGATAACGACCGCAACGCGGAGACCGCCATTCGCAACGCGGAAGAGATGGCGGAGAGCAAGGTCGACCTGGCGATTGAATTTCAGCTCTTCGAGCACGTCGCCCCGGTGATATCGGATATTCTTTCGCGTTCGGAGATCCCTCTCATCTCGCTGGTGAACCCGCATCATGGAACTGTTTACTTTGGCGTGAACAACTACCGCGCAGGCTTCTCTGCCGGCGTCGCGCTGGCGGACTATGCAACCCGGCACTGGAATTCGCATGTGGACACGCTGCTGCTTCTGGAGTCACCCCGTGCAGGCCGAACCATCCAGAGCAGGCTCGTCGGCGCCCTGCAGGGCGTTCAGGAGCGGCTCGGGCCGTTACCGGAGAAGGCTATCGTCCATCTTGACGGCGGGGGCGACAAGGCAACCTCCCAGGCAGCCGCAGCCGGCGCTTTCAAGTCTCGATCGAAGAAGAAGGTTTTGGTGGTCGGTATCAATGATGAGAGTGCGATCGGCGCTGTTGAGGCGGCAAAGCAAGCTGGCAGCAGCACGGATATCGCCATCGTCGGCCACGGGGGAAGCATGGAAATCATGGACGTGGTCGCGAATCCGGATAGTCCCTGCATCGGAACAGTCTTCTTTCATGCGGAACGATACGGAACCGATCTGCTGAGCTTCGCCCTGCCCATCGTACGGGGAAGATCGGCGCCGGTGGTTCATTATGTCCCCCATGAATTCATGGGCAAAGACGCTCTGGTGCGAACCCGCCGAGAGGCCCTCGCCCGCCCCTCATAAGATATGAAAAAACTGAAGGTCGCTATCTTTGGAATTGGTTTCATGGGCCGGGTGCACACCGAAGCTTTGCGCCGTCTCGGCAATGTGGAAGTCACCGGTGTTGCCGGACGGACTGCCGCCGCGGCGCAGAAGTTCGCCGATGCCATGAGCATCGAACGCGCTACCGGCAACTACCAGGATTTGCTCGCCGACCCGGAGCTCGACGCCGTCCATATCTGTACTCCCAACGAACTCCACTTCCCCATGGCGCAGGCAGCCATGCAAGCCGGTAAGCATGTGTTGTGCGAGAAGCCCCTGGCCTCGAGCATTGCGGAAGCAAACGCCATGCTCGCGCTGGCCAAAGAAAAGGGCCTTGCGCATTGCACCCTGTACAACGTGCGGGCGTATCCCCAGATACAGAACATGCGCCGCATGCGCGAAGCCGGTGAGTTGGGCGAGGTGCAAGTGGTCCAGGGCACCTATTCACAGGATTGGCTGCTCTACGACACTGACTGGAACTGGCGCATCGAATCCGGGCCCTCCCGCACCTTTGCCGACATCGGGACCCACTGGTGCGATCTGGCCGAGCACATCACCGGCAAACGAATCACTTCCCTTTGCGCCGACCTCACCACTTTTCTCGACACTCGCAAGAAGCCGAAGGGCTCGGTGGAAACCTTCACCGGCAAGACACTGCAGCCCAGCGAGTATGACGAGGTGCCCATCAAGACGGAAGACTTCGGCGCGATGATCTTTGCCATGGGGGAGAAGACGAAGGGTTCGCTCACCGTGAGCCAGGTCTCGGTGGGACGCAAGAACCGGCTCTTCATTGAGATCTTCGGCACCAAGGCATCGGTAGCCTGGAATGCTGAATGTCCAGACGAGCTTTGGATTGGCCACCGGAATTCTCCCAATCAGATCGTGGTCAAAGATCCCTCCCTTTTGACCGACGGGGCTGCCAGTTGGGCGGATCTGCCGGGTGGTCACAGTGAAGGTTACGATGATACCTTCAAGCAAATCTTCCGCCGCTTTTACAAGAGAGTCGCCGATAAGAACGCGCCGGTCGAATATCCCACGTTCGAAGATGGGATTCGTCAGATGCGAGTTCTCGACGCGGTGATCGAGAGTTCACGGAAGAAGGCGTGGGTTCCCGCGCAGGACTAAACAAGAGCTGGGGCAGGAAACCGCAGGTCGCTCCGCTACGCTGCACTCCGGTTTTACGAACCCAGTCCCGTAGGGACGGCTGAAAATAGACCGCGGGTCATTCCTGGACAGCCTTCAGCCGTCCCTTCGGGACTGAGTTTTGCGACTGGTCTGGGCGCGGCTCTGGGCAAAGGCTCTGAGCGTGGAGATGGGCATGGCACTTTGGATGGCACTCGTCGCCCTTCTTGCCGCGGCACTTCAGGTCGCGACTCCTGCGCCCGTACCTCCTCCCGGAAAGCTCGCCGGGGACGCTGGGTGTTTGTCCTGTCATCGCGAGCAGGGCACGTCTTATTTGCATACTTCGCATCACCTCACATCTCAGCCCGCCAATAAAGACTCCATCCTCGGTTCCTTTCATGATGGTTCAAATGTGCTTGATGATCGCCGATCCGGCGAGTGCGACCGACAACCCGGGGCTCTACTTCAAAATGGAGGCAAAACCGTCCGGGTTCTTCCAGACGGCGGTGGCCGGCTGGCCGGGGCAGCTCAAGACGCGAACCGAGCGAATGGACATCGTGATCGGATCGGGTGTCCGCGGTCAGAGCTATCTCTACTGGCACGGAGACCAGTTATACGAGTTGCCCGTTAGCTACTGGTCAGACGGCAACCGCTGGATCAACAGCCCGGGCTTCAAGGACGGCACCATGATTTTCTCCCGGGCCGTCGTCCCACGCTGCATGGAGTGCCACGCAACGTTCCTGCAAGCACGCTCCCCTGACCCGCTGAGCAATCAGTATGACCGAACGAGCCTGGTGACGGGCATCGGCTGCGAGCGCTGTCACGGTCCGGGCGAAGCTCACATCGCACTGCACCAGGCAAAAAAAGCAGCCGATTCCTCTCCCGAATCGATTCTCAACCCGGCCAAATTTTCGCGCGATCGCCAGGTTGACCTTTGCGCGCTGTGCCACAACGGTATTCGCAGCGAAGAGTTGGTGCCCGCATTCACCTACGTCCCGGGAAAACCGTTGGATACCTCTCTGCACCCCAACGAAGGTGATTTGGCGGAGCATCCAAACGTGCATGGCAACCAGGTAGGCCTGCTACAGAAAAGCCGCTGTTACCTATCTTCGCCAAACATGAGCTGCTCGACCTGCCACAACGTCCACCAGCCGGAACGCGCGGCAGCAACGTACTCCAGCCGCTGTCTCAGCTGCCATCAAGTGGAAAGCTGTGGCATGTCGAAAACCATGGGCCACAAAATTGCGGAGAACTGCATCGACTGTCACATGCCGGTGGAACCGACCAACGCTATCGCTTCTGAAACAGCAGGGCAAGTCATCCGGCCAAAAATGCGCAATCACTGGATCAAGGTTTACCGGTAGCGCTGCCAGTTCGCTGCGGCCAGCTGGGCTCGCCTGTCGTTCGGTTTCCCTTCGCTTTCTGCAGCGCGTTGTCGGCTCCGAGACGCAGCAGTTCCGGCATTCTCCCGGTGGCGCCCGGGCCGAGCCGCCACGGTCGCGATGCCAATATTCACCGTAAGCCGGCCTTCCCCTTTCCCCTTCTCACCAGGAGACAGAGCGGAGTAGCTGGGTCGCGGACTGCACCTTTGCGGCCACGCGCGCAGCGCCGCCAGCGTCGGTGGAGGGAAGAATGACCGCAATGTCTTCCGCACCGTAGTGTGCGGCAAAATCAGTGATGCGTAGAGCGCTGATCACCGCGGCGGCAGCTTTGGCCAGACACGCATCATCTTCCCGATGCTGCCGCCAATCGTGGAAGCGGCGAAAGTGATCAAAATCCAGCAGCAGCAGCGAGATTTGCGACCCCTCGCGCTGGGTGCGCTTCCACTCCCGATCCAATGCCTCATCAAAAGCGCGATGGGTGCCCAGCCCAGTGCGCGAGTCTGTGAGTTCCAATAGAAGCAGCTGTCCTTCCAAAGTCTTGCGCTCGGTGATGTCTCGCAGAACGATGACCGTTTCCCTGGGTTCGCCGGTGGCCGAGTCGCGTATCAACCGATGTTTTACCTCGATCCAGGCTACCGTTTCATCTTTCCTCCGCATACGCACGGTAAGGGGAGAATCTTCGGGGCCCGCAATCAGCCGGTCCGGGATATAGGAAGCATCTTCGGAAAGGATGAAATCATCGGGCCGTTTGCCTGTCATTTCCTCCGGCTTCCAGCCCAGGACGCGGAGGCACGAGGGAGAAACGTACTGCATCACGGCGTCTGCTCCGGCACGGCAAATGACATCCGTGCTGTTCTCCGCCAGGAACTGAAAGCCGGCCCTGTCATCAACTGACATAGGCGCCATCCGGCTGTGCGGGCATGAGCGGCGCCTGAAGCGCTTCCAGCGTGTACCGTGCAATGGACTGGCTCAGTTGGGAGTCAATCTCATCGGCGATGGTCATCACACCCACCAGCAACACGCTGTAGTCGAGGGTGCCTAGGTTTTTCTGCAAAGTGTGAAAGATGCTGATCTGCAGCGTCCGCGCCTCTTCGACCAACATCGCCGCGGTATAGCCCTGGCGGAAGCGGCTCGCGCCGTGCTCGGCGGCGCTTGAGGAAGCCAGCTCCTTGGTCCCGATCGGCTGGCCGGCGCGGAGGCGAGCGATCAATTCCTGAAAGAGCAGCGGCAGGTGACGGCAGCGCTGCTCGCAGGTCATCTGAATCGACATCACAGATGGGTCCGTTTCTATCCGCGCAAACCACTCCAGAATGATGCTTTCGGTCGTGCGTTCCAGGATCGAGGCCACCGTCTCGGCCTGGTTTTTTCCCGGGGGACCGTCTTTCACCCGCTCTCTTGATGATCTCGATGAGCGAGGCCAGGTCAATCGGCTTGACCAGGATCTCGTCAGCTTGCTGCAGAATGGCCGCCACCGCCGCGGTCATCTCAGGAAATGCGCTCAGGAGCAAAGTCGCTGCTTTGGGATTGGCATGCCGCATCGCACTGACGACCGTGAGCCCATCCCCGCTCCCGGCATATGCAGATCGCTGAGCAGAACATCGAATGTCTCCGGGCCGCTGATTAGTTTCAGCGCTTCCGGTACACCAGCCGCGGTCGTGACCACAAAACCAGACTGTTCCAGCGCTCCAGTCAAAGCCATGCGCACAATTTCATCATCATCGACGAGAAGTACCCGAATATAGTCCACCATGTGTCTCTTATTGGGACTATCGGCAGGGACTCGCAAGGCTTTAGCGAGTGGTGAGATGGTTTGAAAGGAAATTCGGAAGTGCAGTTACCCCATCGTGGCGAATCGAACGACATTTTCTCATTTGCCTCTACCTTCCGCGTCGCGGGTTGGCGCACGCGGCATAGTTGAGGCAAATGAGAATGTCGTTACTCTGCGGAACAGCCTTACCGCATAGTGGTCGACCAGAACAGATACTTAACCTTGTATCCCTTGATCATGGCCGGCGGCTGCGCGGCGCCCCAGGCCTGGCGGTCCCACGAGATGGCCTGCAGTTTACCGTGGACAGGCTCGAACACCATGGGCCCCGGCAACGGCTCGCCTTCCACCGCATCGAACGTGACCTTGATCTGACGGCCGTCATCCTGCCAACGACCGAATAAGGTAGTGGATCCCTGACCTGGATCCTGGGTAACCGTCGCTGTTCCATCTTCGCCCAGGCTTACGCTCATGGACGGAGCTGTTTTCGGTGCGCGGGTTACATAAATCCCGGCAAAGCCGGGGTGAAAGTTGGTGCTGGCGGCCAGTGCGGCCAGGGGCGAAATCGACAACATAGCGCCCGCTAGCAAGACACGCAGGCCGGCAGCGGCTGATTTTTCAAGAATTCTCATGGCAACACAAGGCATAACGAACGCTCCAGAACTGCAGGGTTTGTAACTTTGCTAATAGGAATGTAACCCGCCTACATCCTTTGGGGAATAGGCCTCTCGAAAAGTTGCAGCCCGGGGTAACGCGGTCCGGATGACTATCGGTTTTCGCCTTTATTTTCAACGCCGCCATCCTATAAACTCCCGCGATTCCGAACGAGACCCCACGGCATACCGCTGCACTGGAAGGCGAACCATTTAAGTGTCTTGGCTGTAACGGAATAAACCTGGAGCGCACTACCCATGACAGAGCCATCGCGGCAACAATGGTTCTCGCCACGATGCAGAGTCTGTTTTCAAAGCCCGAGGAGGGCTCGTGTGATGAGTTCTATTTCAGTGACCGCGATCGTGATTCTTGTGCTGGTATCGATTGCGGCTCTCGCCCAGAAACCCGGAGACATCTTTCGCAACACTGACATGAGGCCCAGCGGGTACATCGGTTTCTACGGAATGCCCACTCCGCCAGACGCGCCCGCGCAAGAGACAACTCATCCTTCGCGCGACAAGCTTGACAAGACGAAATGGTGACGGTGGCGAATGCGGAATTCGAACGGGGGAAGGCGCCCATCCCTGAACCTTGTCCATGATTCAAGGATGGGATCTCTGGACTATGCTCCGAAGATCTTGCCCGCCAAACCGGCCAGACCGCCTTGCTGGGTGGGCTGCTGCCCGCTATTGCCGGACAGGTGCGAGACGACGAGGGGGAGAACGACGGCGAGCACGCCGCTGGCAACGGCTGGGGAGATACCGGCGCGTTGAGCAATATTGTCCAGCATCCCCTGTCCGAAACCCTGCTGGACCTGGTCTGGACTCACGGCTTTATTTTCCCCGGGACTGACCCACGACTGCACCTGTTCGCCGAGGCCATTTTGTTTTAGCTGATTAAGGATACCGTCCATGCCCCCCGGGTGCTCCTGCATCACCTGGCTGAGGGCATCGGCCACGCCGTGGTGTTCGGAAGACGCTCCGCCGGCAATAGACGTCAATGCATCGAGTAAGCCCATAATTGCTCCTTTTGTACGTTGTGGGTCCCTTACATGCCGTGCGGCGGTTTCGATTCAGCCGTCGCCATCAAGTTGCGGTTAGAGTACGCCGTTTGCAGCATCTCTTCAATGTCCCTGGCCGCTCTTTGCGGTATACGCATCCAATCTTCACGGGAGATTTACTGAATGAAAGCTCTAACTTGGATGATCGCGGGTGTCGGCGTCGGCGTGCTTGCCTATATTGTGCTCAATCAACCTGGCCCCGAATACGCTTCGGGCGATGATGACGTAGAGTACGCAGCAGACCGGGCAGCCTTATGGGGATCGAAACAACGTATTTATGGGGCCGGCAGCGGGGTTGCAGGTAAAGTCAAAGAGGGCATCGGCAGGATCACCGGGGACGATCAGCTGGCAGGAGAAGGTGTGGTCGACCAGGTAGCCGGGGCGGTGAAAGATACTGCCGGCCGAGCTGCCCAGGCGGTAGGCCAGACCGTCCACGAGCTGAACCGATAGGCCAGGTTTCCAAGAATTGGCCCCAATCCGCCCTATCGGATGGGGCCACATCTCTTCATGAGGAGGCAAGAACGGATCGCCCAAAAATCATACCGGACATGCCGAGAGACTCAAGTCACCTGCAGGAACACATTGATGTGATCTTGAAGCACGAAGAGGAGTTTCTAACGCGGCGCACTGCGGCTGAGCGAGTGGGTGACTTCTTCGGCGCGTTTGTCGGCAGCTTGATATTTATTGGAATGCATGCTGCGTGGTTCGGGACTTGGATCCTGGCCAATACCCTCGGCTTCCGCGGAACTCCCCACTTCGATCCTCCGCCTTTTCCTCTGCTCGACACGATCGTTGCCATTGAAGCCATCTTTCTCGCCAGCTTCATCGTGATGCGACAGAGTCGTCTCAGCCGCCGTTCCGACGAACGCGATCACCTGATCCTGCAGGTTTTGCTACTGGCGGAGAAAGAGGTTACCGCCGTTCTGCAAATTGAGCGCCAACTGGCCGCACGCGCCGGGCTTTCAGCGGTTGCAGAAGACGTGGAGATCACGCAGCTGAGCCAGAAAACTTCCATTGACGATGTGGCGCAGTCGCTGAAGGACTCCATGCCCTCTGAATAAGCTTCGGGCTACCGGCCTTTCTTCTGCGGGTCTATCGGAGAGATGCCCGGACCTTCCTCATCCATGGCTTCGACCACACTGTCGTCGGTTGCGGGGCGGCCATCGCGAACGCTTTGCGCTCCCAGAGAATTTTCGCTCCCGGCAGGCGCGGTTCGATCAATCTTCGCGTCCCGAGGCCCGGATTCCTCCGTCGCGTTGTAGTCAAGGGTCTTACGGATCTGTTCCTGGTTTGCCGCCATAGCTGCCACCCTCCTTGGGTCCAGCAAGTAGGATGCGCCCAATCAGCGGTAAGGAATGAAGACTTCTCGGACCCGGTATCCAATCATGATGCAAGGCCTGGAAAAAGTGGCGGTTTTGCGCGGCTATACTGGGCTAGTGGTTCGCCTTCTTCTGACATTCTGGCTTTTATTCACCCCCCTTAGTCAAATCGCCGCGCAAACGGGCAAATTGCAGACGCATGAAATAGCAGGCGGAGAGGCGGCTATTCCTGGTAACTTTCAGTCTCTCAGCGGATGCACCAATCCGAACACGGGAGTTGCGGGTAAGGACTGGGGAGTGGGATCGAACCCCGTCTTCGTTGACCCAAAAAATCTGACCGTCGGAACCCCCGTCTACAGCAAAAATACTGTGTTCTGGGTATCGAGAGAAACTAAGCCCGGACAATCGGTACTACTGACGGGGGCGTTCACCCATGCGGCAAAACGAGTAAGATTGGCCGCGATTCCAGCCGGAAGCCGAGACTGGCAGCCGATTGTCCGGAGCAGTTCGGTGGTTGTCAATGCGACCCAACAAAGCACGACCGGGCTCTCCTTTGTCATCCCTTCGACGTTCCCCAGCGGAGTTTATGGGTTTGAAATTGAAGACCCCGCCGCGCCACCAGTCTCCGGCCTGGCGAATGTGCCGGTGATCGATTGGGCCATTGGAGTTCCGTCCCTGACCACTCCCGCGATGGCACTGCAGCATGAGGTCCACGATTGTGGCGCCGAGCCGGGGGCCACCTTGAGAATTTTCGGCAAGAACTTCGTGCCCTCTCTGCAAGTCATTCTGCGATCGGCAACCGGCCAGGTCTCCCGGCTGACGCCATCGGGTCTGGACGCGAACTCCACCACAGTTGTGGTTCCTGCCAACCTGGCTCCTGGCACCTATACATTGTGGGTAGGAACTTTCCCCTGGGGTGTAACTTCTAGTGCGCCCAGCCGTATCACCATCTATACGTCTCCGTCATTGAGCGCTAAGCACATCACTTGCTCGAATCTGGTGGGGGACGGGGTCACCGATAACACCGCGTTGCTTCAATCGTGTTTAGACCGGAATGCGCCTGCAGCAAGTGCGAAACAGCTGGTCTACATAGCGATACCGGCGGGCAACTTCGTACTCACCGGTGGCGTGGTGGCACACCCTTACGAATTTTTGAACGGCGCATCTGTTACCGCGACCCGCTTTCTCGGTAAGCCGACCAAGAGTCCGCCTGCAGCGTGGTTTGGGGCGCCTCAACATTTCGGCTTGGCGAATTTATCGCTGGAAGCGCCGGCGAATCCTAGTCTCCTTGCCGCCGGCGACAGTAAAACAGGAAACCCGGCTACCTCTGGACATTTGTTCTTCAGCAACCTGAACTTGAAATCGACCGCGGATGCTTCGGGCGGCCGGGAACAGATGTTCCTGGTGGCCGGCCCGGATATCCAGGTCTATCAGTCTACTTTTCTTTCGGGCTCTACCCAGGTACTCGACATAAACTTCGGCGACGGTGGCGTGGTTTCAGGGAATCAGATCATCGTTAATAATTGGACCGGCCTTGGCATCAGCGACAGCCAGAACGTTATTTTCGAGAAGAACCTGGTCTACTCACAGAATCCGCCCGGGCAAGGGCGGGGCGGAACATCGGCGGGTTCGGGACTGAGCATCAGCCGCGGAAACAGCCGTTTCGGGGCGTCTGCGCTTTCACGAAATATTTACGTCGGCTATAACACCTTCCGCAATATGGGCTCAAAGGGTCAGCAGGTCATCACCAACGATGGAGATGGCGGATCGTATATTGGACCGATTGCGAGCAGCACGGCCGGGACAGTGATGTTGGCGCATGATCCCGCCTGGGATTGGATGGGCACAACGAATCCTCAGGCTTCCAGCATTGCGATCATCTCGGGGACAGGAGTCGGCCAGTACTCGTTCGTCAAGAGCTACAGTGGCCGTACGATAAACCTCGAGAGACCATGGTTGGTCCTGCCTGACACAACATCGATCGTCGTCATCTCTCAATACGAGCTTCATATGACGACCGCGCATAACACGATTACCAACACTCTTGGCGCCTCCATCGTCCTGGGCGACTCGCTCGAAAGCGTGATCGAAGACAACGTCCTGACCAACTCAGGCGATGGCATCATGATTTCGGCCTATGGACCGTACGGCGGACCTGCCTCCTACGGGCCTGTCATCAATACCGACGTTCTGCGAAACTCCATGAGCGAAGGCGCAGGTAACCTGATGACCCCTTCGGTAAACACGAATCTGGCTGGGATCGTCATTCAGGACATGCCCGGCTGTCTGGTCTCCGGGCTATTGATCCGGGACAACGTGGTGCCGGCGAAGCAAACCATCAGCAGCGTGGATGGGCTGAATGGGATTAGTGCGGTGCTGATTGAGCACAATCGCGGTAACTGGCTCCCGACGTTTCCCATCCCCGGGTTCCTGATTCAAAGCAATGAGCAGCAGGCGATAGCAGCACACTGATCTGCGGGTGCGCAGACTGCAGGTCGATCCGAACCCAGGAAAGACATTTTCACGAAAGTTCCGTAGACCCGCGGGTCCCCGCCCGTTGGTAAAGGGGGAGCGCCGGAAGCACGCTAGTTGTCCTTTGGCGCGGGGGTAAACCCCGGCAGCATCCGTGCCGTGGAATGGAATACATGGTATTTCTGAAACTCCATATCGTTCAGGAGTGTTTCGAAGCGTCCGTAGACTTTCAGGTCTTCGCCCCATTCATGGAGATCCATGATTCTCCGTTGCCTTGAAATGGAGACACTTTTGAGTGGGCAGATGTACGTGTTGCCGCCGATGAGTACAGGACCGTATTCCACCATGATTTTGGATTGGTCTACCGGCAGTCTCGGTTCGAGATCCGCGATCATGGTCAGACGAAGGATAGCTCCGCTCTCCGGATCGATGGCAAACTCCCCAAAAAATGACACACTCTTCTGAAAAGGCACCGCCTTATCGTTCCTCGCCAGGTACTCGGCGCCCGCCAGGTAAAGAGGCTTCTCTGGCCTTGCATGGTAGCGAAAAACGGCCTCGCGCCGGTTGGTCCCCTCTTCCCAGCGGCTCCAGGTGAGATCGCTTCGGGGCGCCGTGGCGCCCGCCAGCAACATGGCCAGGATAGGGCCGAAGGTCCCCGTTGTCTGCAGGGATCCTGCCTGTCTTCCTTTTGAGGTTTCGCCACTCTCGACTTCTTTGCCGTCGCGGATCATCACCGTAACGTCGATCGTTTCACCCATGTGCAGCGACGGATCGCCCATCGCAGTCTTCCATGTCTGGCCTGGTGGTGGCGCGGCCTCGTGATACAAGACCGTCGTCCGGCTGGCGAAGAAATCCGGTATTCGGGGAAGGCTCTCTTTAAAGTACTGAATGGTGCGCGAGATCAGTAGTCGTTGCGTATTAAGATCCGGTGGGGCAGTCGAGGGGATCTCCGATGCTGGTGGAGCGAGGAAAACCGATTCATCCGCCAGGGCAACCAGCGCCTGCCGGGCCTTCTTGCCTCTCAAGCGGGACTGCAAATCGGCAAGCCTCGTGCTGCTTAATCTTTCCGTCAGCTCCAGCGCGGACAATTGTTGTGCCAATCGCGCGTCGGAGCTTGTTTGTGATGTTTTCAGCGCACGTTCCAACTGTTCTACCGTGATGCGTTCAGTTCCCACATTCGGTTGGTCGTAGAAAACCGGTTCGTCAAAATATCCGGTCCAGGTAAAGGCCGTCAGGTCCGGTTTTCCGGCTTCTATGTCCAAATGGTGATACTCATCTACCTGGTCCGTTCGTGGTGGATCGAAGGTCAAGGAATAGAAGTCACTCCCCTCCTTAACCCGTTTGCTGATCAGGGCGCTGAGACCCTCCTTTGTTTTCAATACACCGCCCCCGCTCTGCATCGCCAGCACGTTCAGCGCGAGGTAAGCGCAATCCTGTGTTTCCGGTTTCATACCCGTGAGGTATACCGGGTCGACAAAATCACGAATGGGCACCGAGTTTCCATGAACATCACGGAATGGCCACTCCGTAGCTTCCCAGAGATTGATCCGAGCCTCGCGGAGACGGGTTGAGATCTCCGTGAAAAAATCGAAAAGTCCAGATCCCCCGGCCGCATCGGTCTGCCACCCGGGGCCAAGCCAAAACATCAATTTTCTGCCGGGCCTGCGCCGTTCCTCGATTGCGATGGAACCCAGTGCGGTCAACGAGCGAGTTATGTTGAAGTTGACGATGGGATTCCCCAGAACCATGCGCGGAGTCTCGAAGTCCATCTTAGATTTCCAAATAGCAATCGGCTCACTTCGATGAGCCACCTGTCCGGCGAGTAAGTTCCCATCCATGGAAGGTTGTGCGGACGCCGAAAGTCCGTCCCTGCTAATGCGATAGATCATGACCGGCTGGGCGAGATCGCCCTGGTGCTCGAGTAAAAGGCTCTCCGCTTCGCCCTCTGCAGCTAGCAGTTGAGCCGATGGGTGCTTCCCTTCTCCTTCACTGTTCAGGTTCAATTCGTCGATTACCAGGATGACTTCAACCGAGGGATCAGGTTTTGCGCGCGCTCCGTCGATCGCCTGAAAGGAGACAATCCTGGCTGGCTGTCCGTTATCCTTGAGTGTGAAATCCCGTTGATCGAGGCCGGTTACTGGATTCCCCGATCGATCCCTTACCTCAACATCAAGCCGAATCATCCCCTGGGCCGGGTCAGGCATAGGCTCGTATTCAACTTCAGTTGAGCCGGGGTACAACAGTTGGCTCTGCTGCGCCGGCGCGGAAGCAGAGGCGGATAAGAGCAGCACTAGGCAGATAAGCGAGACCCAGCCAACGGGATCAAAATCTCCGGACCTCTCAGCAGGAAGTCTTCGCTCCCTCATCGCAGCCATTTTACTCCGCGGATCGCCATTGCCGCCGCGGAGCAAGCTTGGTCAGCGCATGCCTGAGCCGAAGTTCTATCCGTTCTCCACCACTTCTCGTGAAATCGGTTTTGTGCTTTGACCTGAAGGCATCTATCGAGACGGCGGCAAGGCTAGTACCCGTCGAAGAACACGCGCTACTGAATCACGCAACCGCGGGATCGGAGCGTGAGGTGATGACACTCTCCGTGGGACCGAGTCGTCTTCGATCTGCGCGGCTTGCGAGAAACTCGGAGAATATCAAGCATGCCCCGATCGCGGCCAAATTGTAGACGGCGGCGCCCCATGTTGGCTGATTGTGCGGCCGGATAAAAATAGGAGGTATTTCTACAAAACCTTCGAACAGCAACAGCATCAACGCAAGAAGCCTGGTGGCCGGGACATCCATTATTCCTAAGCAAATGGCACTTCCTGCCAGCAAGAAAGCGATTCCAGTGAGCACCGCCCAAAACACTCCAAACGACATCCAGTGCGGGACGATGCTGGCGAAGACGCGAATACTGGTGAGGTGGAATAACCCGAAGATGACAGGAGGCAATCCGAGCATCCAACGCGCGGCGATAGCGGCTCTCTTTTGCAACCGGGAATCCGGCGAGGCGGTCGAGACGTAAATGATTGCTGCCGGAGCGACCAGCATCAACTGTTGAGCGAGCCCGAAAGAGACGCCTACGAAGACGGCGAATCGCCAGCCATACGCATGAATTCCAGCAGAGTACCGAGGTAGCCAGAGTGCCGCAAAAATCAAGTAGGCGATAGCGGATGCCGCGGCTCCCATCCTTGCGCTGCGCCGCCACAGAATTGCAAGACCCGCTGCGACCAGCCAGACGCCCGCGATATAGGCCAGCATGTGTTGACCAGGAAAATTCTTGCCCAGAGATTGGATGGGCTGATGAGAAGCGTCGAAGGCCTTCCAGGCGATATCCAGAATGCCGGTGAGAGCAGTGCCCAAGCCATAGAACCAAACTCCAAGCTTCATCGGTTGATCTCCCATAATTCACTCGCGAGAAGAAAGAACCCAATGGCCGTGCAGGCGTTCTCGACTTCAGAACTGATAGTATGGCCGCGGTGGTACATCGAAAAGATCCATTTTCCTAAAATCTATTGGACCATTTGAGATGCCCAAAGCCGTTAGCTCGTTCGAGCTCACTCTGAAAAGCCGGTCCCATCATCAGACCCTGACCAACTGGTTGTATGGAGAACTGCGCTCTGCCATTCTCGAAGGCCGGCTCGCGCCAGGCGCCAGACTGCCGGCGTCCAGAGATTTTGCCAGCCAATATGAACTCTCCCGGGGTACAGTCGTCAGCGTTCTGGAGCGGTTGCAATCCGAGGGCTATATCACCTCCCGTGTCGGATTCGGTACGTGGGTCAATCGTGTCGAGGCGCCTCGTCCGGCTCGCCAGTCAACCAAGACACCGGCATACATTCGTCGTGTCATTTCGACATACAAACGGCCGCAACCGTGGGTCGACCTGGCTTTTGTTGAGGGGATTCGCCCCTTTCGCATCGGGGTTCCAGCCCTCAACGAATTCCCATCCGAGGTTTGGGGACGTATTGCCGCAGACCGTGGACGTAATTTCAGGTCATGGCTAAAGAAAGAGGCTGATCGGCGCGGGTATCGGCCGTTGCGCGATGCAATCGCCGAGTATTTGCGCACGTCCCGTGGGGTGCGATGCACTGCGGAACAAATCGTCCTCGTTTCCGGAATACAACAGGCGCTCGACCTGTTGGCACGGCTACTCTTGAAAAAGAACGATCCGATATGGATGGAGGATCCTGGATATTTCGGCGCGAGAATTGCGTTCGACAATGCCGGAGCCAGGATGATTGCTGTCCCAGTGAACGATGAGGGGCTTTCTGTTTCCGCCGGAATTAAGATCTGTCCGGATGCGAAGGGCGCGTACGTAACCCCGGCTCACCAATTCCCGCTCGGGGTAACGATGTCGCTGGAGCGGCGGATGGCCCTTCTTAGCTGGGCCTCACGCGCCGGCGCTTTTGTTCTTGAAGACGACTATGACAGCGAGTACCGGTTCGAGGGACCGCCTGTGCCCGCCCTGCAAAGTCTCGACAATCACTCAAACGTCATCTTCATCGGATCGTTCAGCAAGACGTTATTCCCAGCTTTACGCGTGGGCTACGTAGTGTTGCCTGCGCCGTTGATAGATTTCTTCCTGGGTTTCCGTTACCGAACAGATTTCCGGAATTCATCCTTTGACCAGGCGGTGCTTTGCGACTTCATTGTCGATGGGCATTTGGCGCGTCATCTGCGGAGGATGCGGAATCTGTATGCGGAGCGCCTCGCAACGCTCATGGAAGGAGCCAAGCAACATCTTGGCGGTTTGCTTGAGATCTCTAACGTCAGGGCAGGCCTCTACACGATCGGGTACCTCAAGAATGGAATGGGTTCACGACAGGCGGAAAAGTTGGCGGCAGCCCAGGGTGTCGAGGTTCTTGCCGTCGATCGATGCACCCTGCGACGTCCTGATCCGAATGCGTTGCTCCTCGGCTTTGGCGGATTTGACGAGCTTGCGATACGGCAGGGGCTCGTTCGGCTCACAAAGGCATTGAGCCAGTCAGACCTCGCTAAATGAAACCAACTGTCTCAACAAATGCCAAATCGCCGAGTCGCTCGTTGACCAGAGTTACCGGATACCTCCCGTTTGCTGAAGGACGGTTGAGACCGCTGGATGGCCACCGGAAGGGCAATTTTCTCGATAGCGAACCGGTGTGATGCTGTGCCGGGATCCTGTAGAAAAGGGCCGGGGAAGTTTATTGTCTGCGGAAACAAATTATTTAAGAGCTTCCTCAAGCGTTTGCGGCCACTCTTCAAGGAGAATGGGTTCCGTGCTTCCCGCCAGACTTTTATTCTGGCTTGCTCCGAATGGCTTTTCTGTCTTTGGCAAGAAGGCGAGGACCTTTTTTTCCTGGGCCGTTCTGATCCAGCGAAACATTCCATGCCAGAGGCCGGACGTATTGCCGCATAAGAAAGCACAGTCAGGATCTCCTAACATTTCGGTGAAGATAAGTTGGCGCGTCCCATACTCCAAGAGGTCCTGCAGCCCATTGCGGTAGAGTGTTTCGGCCGGTGTGCCTGGATGATTTTCAATGAAGTGTACAAACGGCTTGTGCTTGTTAAGGGTGTCGAGAAGGCGCGCGACGAAATGATTCCACTCCGGGGAGATGGACGACGCGTCTCGCTCCGTAGCGTCGAAGCGCAACACCTGTTCGTTTACGACAGCGTTGATTTCAAGAGGAAAGACAGTAAGTACGGCCCGCTGGAATATTTTTCTGCAACAGATGTTGGCGAGAAGCGACTGGACATAGCTGTCCGATGGGGGCGAATCCGAGCACAGCGTTTGCTGTAGGAGACGGGCAAAAAGAGGGTCGGCCCGATGGGCTGGGACCTCAGGTGCCCGAAACAGATACGCTGAAAGAAGCAAGAGAAGCCCAACCCCCATGCAAAGGATCGGGGTGCCGTGAACAAGTTGTTCCTTCAAGGTCCTGGGGCCGATTGAGAGTAGATGTACGACGAATCGCCCAAGGAAATCCAGTGTAAATACATGAGATGACTGCCCCACTTTTTCGAGCAGATCATGTCGCCAGAGAAAATATTCCCACACTGTACCGAAGACGCTCAGCAATAAACCGCCGAAGACGATCGCATGCAGCAGCCTCTTACGCGGTTTCGTCGCCGCTGCCTCCTCCAGGGTACCGCGGTCACCCGGGGCATCGGGGAACTCAAAGGGCCGGTGCCGCAGAGTCGCGACGCTGGTAGAGAACAGGGGGTTGGTTCGGAGAAAGTCCCGGACCACGTTCAGTTGTTCCATTTACTCACCCTTCCAAGGGGTCAACTTGAAGCCTTTGGTTTGAACCGTAGGCAAACTTGCAAATAAATTAGGGGGGCGAATTCGGATGCTATTGTTACGGCTTAGCGATGTCAACACAATTACAGTTCCGATTGATGGGCGTCCAGAAGGTCTTATTTCTCGTACAGTAGGTATAAATATTCAGCTTCCTGTATGGATGCTGCCGTCGCTGAGCCCCCCAAAAGAGCCGTCCAGACGGCCCTCGTGAGCCGGGCCAGCTCAATCGCCGGGTGATATTCCTCGGAAGAGTTTAAGCCGACACGCGAGAAGAAAAGTCACTCTACTCGAGCCCTCGTTCGACCATAAGCACCAGTCGCTCGCCGAGCGCAAGCACCATCGCTAGCGGCATCTGGTGCAGCGGTCCTTCGAGCACCAGCAGCGCCAGCCCGTGGACTGTCGACCACGCCAGATACTCCGCGTCTTTGCGATTTTTTTTGCTGAGCAAGCCTGATTCCTGCATGCGGTCCAGGGCCAGCGTGAGCAGTTGAAAAGGATTCAAGCCCAAAGAAGCTGTGTTCGCCGGGTTTTGCTCGTGTACAGCCGGTGGCACCGAGAAAGCTGTACGAAACATCCCCGGCTCTCTCATTGCGAATCCCAGGTAGCCCATCCCCACCGCGCGTAAACTCTTGCGTGCAAACGCTTGCGGATCGCGTCCGGGACGAGCCTTTTTCATCTCATCTTCAATGGCCGCGGCGAGCTGGGAAAAACATGCCGATCGCACCGCGTCCAGCAGTTCAGCCTGGTTGGCAAAGTGCCTGTATGCCGCATTGGGAGATACGCCAGCCTGCCGGGTGGCCTTTCGCAAAATGACGGTATTAGGTCCGCCGATCCGCGCCATCTCAATGCCGGCAGCCAAGAGCGCGTTGCGCAGATCGCCATGACGAAAGGTCTTGCGTTTCTCAAGGTTGGCGGTCTTTTTCATCGTATGTTCAAAGAAGAGTGTACCGTGAATTGGCGGCTTGTGGACGGCATCCACTTTCTGATAATTTATGTGGACAGTGTTTACTTAATAGCGATGCCTCGCTAAAGGGATGGTGCAAAAATGGCAGACGGATTCATCTGGTACGAACTCGTAACCAATGACATAGGCAAGGCAGTCAGCTTCTACAAGAAGGTAGTCGAGTGGGACGTCAAAGACGCCGGTATGCCCGGCTTCACCTACATGCTCTTTGGCAAAGACGGTAAGGATGTCGGTGGCATGATGACCTGGGCTGGTGCAGGCGCTCCTGACCTTCCCGCGCAGTGGATGGGCCACATCCACACCGCAAAGCTCGACGAAGAGCTGAAGGCCGTGACAGGCGACGGCGGGACGATCGTGAAGCCTGCTCAGGACATCCCTGGCGTCGGGCGTTTTGCGGTTGTCCTGGACCCGCAAAAAGTAATGTACCTGCTCTTCGAACCTGGCAAGCAAGGCGCTCAGCCGCGTTTGGATCAAATGGCGGTGGGTAATGTGGGGTGGCACGAACTGCTTACCGACGATCCGGCAAAGGCCTTCGATTACTACTCCCGGCACTACGGTTGGGAAAAAGATCGCGCACACGACATGGGAGCTATGGGTATTTACCAAACTTTCCGGACGGACAAGCCCCTTTATACCGGCGGAATGATGGCTCGAAAAGGTCCCGGAATGCCCGAAGGGATTCCGCCGCACTGGCAGTTCTACTTCACCGTCGACGACATCGAAGCTGCGCAGCAACGGGTGATAGATGCGGGCGGCGAAATAGTGCTGCCTCCCATGGACGTGCCCGGAGGGTCGCGCATCCTGCAGGCCACAGACGATCAAGGCGGCCACTTTGCTCTGATGCAGGGACCAAACTCGTAACAGTAATGTACTCATGTTCGGTGCAGCCGTTCCTGGATCGCAGAAGAGCGGCTGCAAAGCTGAGAGGAGAGAGTTAGATGCCCGAGAAGATGATAACCTGCCTGTGGTTCGACCACGGGAAAGCCCGCGAGGCAGCGGAATTCTATGCAGCCACGTTCCCCGACAGTCACGTCGGGAAAACCAACACCTCACCCACGGACACCCCGTCGGGGCCCGAAGGCCAGGAGCTGATTGTCGAGTTCACGGTCTGCGGGCGTAAGTTTCTGGGTCTCAATGGCGGTCCGAAGTTCGTTCCCAACGAAACGGTCAGCTTCATCATCCTCACAGAGGACCAGGCCGAGACCGACCGACTGTGGAACGCCCTCGTCAACAACGGCGGCCAGGAAAGCATGTGCGGCTGGTGCAAGGACCGCTGGGGGTTTTCCTGGCAGATCACCCCGCGCGCCCTCCTGGCGGCGACGCAAGACCCGGATCGCGCCGCAGCCAAGCGCGCGATGAACGCGATGATGACGATGCGGAAGATCGACATTGCCACGATCGAGGCTGCGCGCAGGGGGCAGTAGGCAATTTTTGGCTGAGAGAGCCGTCCAAATCGGATCTTAAAAACGCCTCGTGCCGCGCGTTCAGTGCTTCACCCGACTTCAAAAGTACGTGGCGCAGACGAGGCAACTGGGAGTCGCAACAAAAAGAGGTTTCCCCCTTGAGGTCCTGGCTGTAGATTCACGGACCCACCGTTCGCTTCCAATGACCACTTGGCGATGGCCAGGCCCAACCCGCTTCCGCCGGCGTGGCGGGAGCGAGAGGCGTCTATGCGGAAGAACCTCTCGAATATCTTTTCTCTCAGGTCTTCAGGGATGGCTTCCCCGCAGTCTTCAACGGAGATTTCTGCATACTCTCCGTTCCGTGCCACTCTTATCGAGATCTGGCTTGCTCTGGGCCCGTACTTGATCGCGTTCTCTACGACATTCGCCAGGCCGCGATGCAGCACCAAGCGGTCTGCATGGACACACAGATTTGTGTCTCCCTCAATGAGGATGTGCTGCCCCTTCTCTTCCGCCAGCAGGCCGAGAAGAGCGACTACCTCGCGTGCCAGATCCAGCGGGCTGAAGGTGGTTTTGTGGAGCACGACCTGGCCTGCGTCTGCCCGGGAAATGGAAAGCAGTCCGTCGATCATCTGGGTAAGGCGTGTGACTTCTTCCAGCATGCTTCCGATGGTGTCACGATATTCTTCCGGGGTGTGCTGCCGTTGCAGTCCAACTTCGCCGACACTTCGGATGGAGCTGAGGGGCGTTCTGAGCTCGTGCGATGCGTCGGCCGTGAAGCGCTTGAGGGTCTCAAAAGAGTTCTGCAAACGTTGCAGAAGATCATTGAAGACGCGAGCCATATGACCCAGCTCATCGTCGGGGTTTTCGATGGGGAGCCGTTGATCAAGATCGCTGGCCGTTATGGTTTCCGCGCGCAGCGCCATCGTCTGCAACGGTTGTAGTGCCTTATAAGCCATGCGATAACCGGCGAAGCCGGCAAGCAGAAGAGTCGGGGGCACAGCCACCAGCAATAGCGAAACGAATTGCAATACCCCGCGCTCGATGGGCGTGGAACTGTAGGCGAGCCGGATCAGCAAGGGGCGGTCCCCGATAGAATGGATGTGGCTGATCAGAAGCAGGCGGGTGCCGTCCGCCAGCCGAACGCGGCGCTCGTGGTAGCTGTCGAGTCCTTCGTCTCGAAAGGGAGGCCCCCCTAAATCCCGTCCCTGGAGCTTGGCATTGCGAAAAAGCACCTGCCCTGAGGGAGTGAGCACTTCCATGTAGCGGTCGAGTAACAAAATCGATTGAGGATGGTTGTGGTACTCCTCGTGGAGGACGAGGTGTCCGTCGGGGGCAAAGGCGAGCAGGCCCTCAGCGGTTTCAATGTCCTGGATCTCCGCATGGTAGAGCTGGCGGGTGAGCTGCCAATACTCAAGAACGGTTGCGGCGGCGATAAAGAGCAGCAACACCAGCCCAAACACGGCTACGTACCATAAAGTCAGGCGATGGCGAACGTTGATGAATCGCAACACTTACGGTTCGTCTTCCCGGAGCACAAAGCCCACTCCGCGTACGGTGTGCAGGAGTTTTTTCTGGAAGTCGCCATCCAGTTTGCGCCGGAGCCGGGTGATCTGGACATCGATCACGTTATCCAGCGGAGTGTAGCGCATGACCTGCTTCCAGACTTCGCGGGCGAGCATCTCCCGCGAGACGACCGAGCCACAATTCAATAGAAGATATTCGAGCAGGTCGAATTCCCGCGCTGTTAGATCGAGCTTTCTGCCTCCTCGCGCGGCTGTGCGGCCAGCCAATTCAAGGGTGAGGTCGGCGATGTGCAAAGACGAGGCGGATGACGGCAGGTTGCGGCGCATGAGCGCGCGAATGCGGGCGAGCAACTCGGCGAAGGCGAAGGGCTTCACCAGGTAGTCATCGGCGCCGGCATCCAGGCCGAGCACGCGGTCCTCAATGGAGTCTCGCGAGGTGAGAACCAGGACCGGCGTATGCAGGCCGGTTTTCCGCATATCGCCCAACAATTCGAGGCCGCTCCGCGCAGGAAGCATCAGGTCGAGCAAGACAAGGTCGAAGTGGAGTCGAAGGATGGAGGCGAGTGCATCTTCCCCAGTAGGTGAGAGGGTTACCGCATACCCCTCACCCTCGAGCCCCTCGGCGACTGCGTCCGCCAGCTTCCGTTCGTCTTCTACCAGCAAGATATTCATGAGCCCGCTCTTACCCTGCCTAAAAATGTACAAGCTTCCTAGCTTATTCACCCCGGATGAAGGGAAAATGTCAGGAAAACGTCAGGTTTTTGTAAGGCGGATGAGTGCTCAAATGCCGTTGTGAATGGCCCCAGGAGGTTCACAACCATGACTCAGATCCGTTCGGCTCTTTCTCTCGCTGTCCTTGGCTGTGCAGCACTCGTCCCATCGGCCCGGGCGATCACGTTGCCTGGCGAGACCGCTATCCCCATTCTCTTTACCCACACCATCGATGCCGCCAAGGCAAAGGCCGGCGATGTGGTGACGGGGAAAACCATGCAGGTAGTCGTGCTCCCGAACGGGGACCAACTGGCGAAGGGCAGCCTGGTTACAGGACACGTGGTGGAAGCGCGCCCCTTCAAGTTTGACGAAACGCCCTATGCGGCTCAGCAAGCGTCGTACCTGGCGATACAACTCGACCATGTGGCCAACGAGCCGGTAAACACGTCGCTGCGTGCCATGGCGACCTACCTTGCGGTGCAGGAGGCGCTTACGCCGCAGGGGACCGACGAGTCGGATACGCTGGGTACGATGGTGATGGTAGGCGGCGCCCATTACTCGCCTATCGCTAAGCGTGTAACCGACGGGCCGGATGACGACATTGTTGGTTACAACAAGAGGCAAGGAGTCTTCGCACGCCTTCTTCCCGGCGGCGCAGGCTGCGCAGGAACCCAGACGGAGCAATCCGTGGCGATTTTTTCGCCCGATGCGTGCGGGCTTTATGGTTTTGTCGGCGAATATCTGTCGGCCAAAAGTGGCACGTTCCGAGTAGAGTCAACCCACCGCACGGTGACGATCCGTTCAGGCAGTGCAGCTCTGCTTCAAGTGCAGTAGCTACAGTTCATACCGGAAGTAACAAAATAGGGACAAAACTCGCCTTGACTAGGAGGATCCCAGGTCTCAAACGCGAGACCTGGGGCACCCGTCCCATTTCTCCGCCTGCTTCCATCGGAGCAGATCGGCTTGATTCCTAGGCCGTCTTTATCTTGCGGTTGTAGACGAGGAAGAAACCGGCGGGCACCAGCACGACGGTGAGCGCCGTGGATACGATGAGACCGCCCACCAGCGCGCGGGCCAGCGGAGCATACGACTCGCTTCCCTCCCCCAACTTCAGGGCCATGGGCAGCAAGCCGATGACGGTGGCCAGCGAGGTCATGAGGATGGGGCGCAGGCGGACGCGGCACGATTCGATGATTGCCTGCCCAACCTGGTGACCCTCGTTCATCAGATGATGAGCAAACTCCACGATAAGAATGCTGTTCGACATGGCAATGCCGGCGAGCATAACCACGCCCATCAGTGACATGACGTTCATGGTGGTGCCGGTGAGCACTAGAGTCAGCAGCACCCCCGTGATCCCCGGGGGAAGAGCAAGCAGGATGATGAATGGATCGACGAACGAGCGGAACTGCGCCACCAAAACCAGGTAGAGCAGGATGACGGACATCAATAGCCCGATGGTGAAACTGCGGAACGATTCGCTCATGGCGGAGGCACTGCCACGGACGGCGACGGAAATGCCTGGGGGAATTGATTGCTGCTCGATGGCTTTACGCACGACATCGGCAGTCTTGCCCAGGTCTTCCGTGGCCGGGCGGACGTAGATGTCAAGCTTGCGGCGAATCTGGTAGTGGTCGACTTCCGTAGGGGCCTGAATCTGTTGGATATTGGCCACCATGTCAAGACGGGTAGGCTGCGCGACACCCTCGGCGTGGAGTGGAATTGCCTTTAGATCCTGCACGGTGCGGATTTGCGCTTCGGGATACTGCACGGTGAGGAAATAGTTGTTTCCGTTGCGGGGATCGATCCACACGTTCGGCGCGATCATCTGGTTGGAGGTAAGGGAGGTGATTACGTTGGACAGTACTTCCTTTTCTGTCAGCCCCAGTTTGGCTGCGTGCAGGCGATCGACGTCGATGCGGAGTGAGGGGTAGTCAAGGTCCTGGGGAATGAACACGTCGGCTGCCGCGGGCGATGAGCGCAGGGTTGCCGCAATGGATTGAGCAACTCGATTGGCACTCTGCAGGTCGGCGCCGCTGACCTGGATGTCGATCGGCGCAGGCGCTCCCATGTTAACCACTGCATCGACCAGGCTGCCGGTGGAGAAATAGGTGGCGAGCTCCGGCATTTCATCCGCGAGCCGGCGCTTGATGGTTGCGATGTAGGCGTAGCTGCCAATGCTGTGCCCCGGCGTGAGGCCCACCTGGATGAAGCCGGTGTGCATCGCGGCGTTAGGGGTGTAGATGGCGGAGAAGCCGTTGTCGACGCCGATGTTGTCGACGATGATGCCCAGGTCGGCGGGATGAACCACCTCTTTGATGATTGCCTCGGCCTTGGCTACTTCCGTCTCGGTGACCAGCAGCTTGGTTCCTGACGGCGCCTTGAGGTTGATCACGAACTGGCCGGCGTCAGTCTGAGGAAAGTAAGAGAAGCCCAATAGGCCATACAAACCGAAGCTCAGGACGAAGACGATGGCAAAAGCCATCAATACCCTCGCCGGCCGGCGCAGCACCTTGTGCACCATTACTTCATAGCGTGCCAGCATGCTCTCGAAATGATGATTGAAGGCGGCGTTGAAACGCGCGGCGAAGCCAGTCTTGCCTCCCTCCAGGGTGCGCGCCTCCCCGGCATGCGTCTCACTGAAACCTTCGGGATGATCGAGCTTGAGGTATTTGGAGCAGTACAACGGGACCACTGTCATGGCGATGACGTAGGAAGCGAAGAGCGCAACCACGACCGATAACGCCATCGCGGTAAAGAGGAACTTGCTCACCCCGGACAGCAGGGTCACGGGGAAGAAGACGATAGCCGTGGTCAACGTGGAAGCAAGCACGGGGAGGGCCACCTCTTTGCCACCCTTTTCCGCCGCGGCCACCGGTGGTTGGCCCATTTCAAGGTGGCGATAGATGTTTTCGAGCACCACCACGGAGTTGTCAATGAGCCTGGAGAGCGCCAGGGCAAGCCCACCGAGAACCATGCTGTTGACCGAGGAGCCGTTGAACTGCAGAACCATAAAGGTTGCCAACACAGACAACGGTATGGAGAAGAAGACGGCCAGCGTGGCGCGCAGGCTGCCCAGAAAGATCAGAATCATGAGGCAGGTGAGAAAGAGGCCGATGCCGCCCTCGTGCAGAAGGGTCTCGATGGCGGTCCGCACAAAGCGGGACTGATCGAACACCACCGTGGTGCGCATTTCCGAAGGCACATCGACCAGGTGATGGAGCGCGTTGCGAATGCCGGAGACTACGGTGATGGTGTTGGAGCTGCCGCCTTGTTTGAGCACCGGAAGATATACCGATCGCTGCCCGTTGACGTGCACCACGTTGTATTGCAGGGCGTGCGCGTCTTTCAACTCACCGATGTCTGACATCAGCACCGGGTTCTCGCCGTTCATCTTAACCGGATACTGGCTGGCGTTTTTGAGGTTGAATTGGGCGTTGGAGTAGATGTCGTAATCGAGGTTGCCGATTTGAACGTCGCCCGCAGGCATGATGAGGTTGGCCTGGTTCATCGCCCGGACCACGTCCATGGGACTCATCTGGCGGGACTCGAGTTTGTAGGGGTCGACGTAGAGTTGGATCTGGCGCCAGGGGCCGCCGAAGGGCTGCGGGAATCGACGCGCCGGGAACACCCGCCAGTTGGTTGCGCACAAAATTTTGCGCGATATCTTTGAGCGCACCGTCGGTCATGCCGGGGCCGTTCATGGTGACCAGGCAGACGGGCAGACTGGACGCATCGGATTTGAGCACCACTGGCGGAAAGGTGCCCGGCGGCAGATCTTTCATATCGGAGACGGCGAGATTCGCAATCGTCGCTGCATCTGTATCAGCATTTGTATCCGGCTGGAAGTACACGCGAATGATGCTGACGCCGTCGAGCGAGCGAGACTCCATATGGTCGATGCCACTGGCCAGGGTAAAGAAGCGCTCGAGGTGATACGTGATGTTGCCTTCGACCTGTTCCGGAGGCATGCCGGAGTAGAAGGTTGCCACAATGACGACGGCACATTCATCGAGGGGAACATATCGACGGGCATGCGCGCGACACTGCTTACGCCCAGCACAAAGACCATGAGGCAAGCGACGATGATCAGGTACGGGGTACGGATGGCAAAGCCAGACATCAGCTCCTTTCCCTTCAGGAGGGCTGCACACGAGGCTGAACTTTTTGCCCCTCATGGAGCCCGGAGTGGCTGCCGGTGACGACGACATCGCCGGAGCCGGCTCCAGACAGGATCTGGATGTACTGAGGCGACTGGATACCTGTGACGGCCTTGCGCACGCGCACGATGCCCTGGGGATCCACGAGATAGAGCTTCTGGTTGTCCCCAGTGCCGTCGACGGCGCCGGGGGGAACAGCGTTCGCGTTGCGGGGTCGAAGGGGCCGCCCAGCGGTGCCCCGCCGGGGGCCGTATCGGGCCGGTCGGGCAGCGCTGAATGCGGATCACCCGGACGGCGGAGCTGCCCGTCTCCCGGAACACCCGCGGGTCGGCCGGGCCGGGCAGGCCCCAGGGCGGTCCAGGGAAGGAGCAGCGCCGCCCAGGGAGCTGCTGTCGTCCAGCGGATCCGCGGCCCTCGGGATGTTGTCCGCTCATCGGGCTGCCGCTCATCGGGCTGCCGATCGCGGGAGGCAGGCCGCCGCGGCCATCGCCGATCCCGGCCTGGCCGGCCGCCGGGCCGGGATCGGCCGGGGCGGGCGGGAACGCCGTCGCCGCGGTGATCGCGGTGGGATCCACCGTCACCGCCAGCTGGATGCTGCGGCCCAGTCGGCGGGCGACGCGGTAGCGATGAGCGGCCGCAGCCGGGTCTCCAGCTGCTCCTTGACGAATTCGTTGGGCGTGGCGATAAGCGCCGTGTTCTCGACCAGCCCCAGCGGGCGGGTCGGTTGCAGTCATGCCCGCTGGTGCGGCTCGATCTGCATGGTCGCGAGTTCGTCCAGCGACCTGGCCCACACCTCCGCGAGGTCTGTTTCACTCATTGCTCGTCCACCCCTCGCGCCCCCCAGTCTGATCAACCCAGTGTGATCAACAGCTTTGTCCACAGGTTGTGCACGCCGGATATCACGGCGTGCACGGATCGCGCGGGAAGAGTGCCTGTGGACGGGACCCGCGTGCCCGGCTCTGGCCACCCCCGGCCGGAGCGTTGTCCACAGCCTAGGGGCCGGGGCAGGCGGGCGTTCGGCAAACCCCAGGTTCTGGCGGATGTGCACCCGTCCGCTGGTTTGACCGGTGGCCGGGAGGGCGCGTAACGTGAGCAGACCCAGCCACTTCTATGGTGGCCAATCCCGCATGCGCTTTATCGCTCTCGCGGGGCCAAAGCCCAGATCGGTACCTGGAGTTCCTGTGAGCAAGCGTACGTTCCAGCCGAACAACCGACGGCGTGCTAAGACGCACGGGTTCAGGCTGCGCATGCGGACCAGGGCGGGCCGCGCGGTCCTGTCCGCGCGGCGGCGTAAGGGCCGCGCGCGGGTCAGTGTCTGACCTGCGTTCCCCCCGCCGAGAACCAGGGAGGTCGCGGGTGCCTTCCGCGGCGGCCCGGATGCGGCGGCGTGAGGATTTCTCCGCTGCCGTGTGCGGGGGCGGCAGCCGGACCGGCCGTCCCCTGCTGACCGGGCACCTGCTGATCCGTCCCGGGTCGCAGGAGCCAGCCCGGGCGGGATTCGTGGTGAGCCGGGCCGTGGGTGGCGCGGTAATACGGAACAAGGTGCGCCGCAGGCTGCGCGCGCTCATGGGCGGGCATATGGAGTCGCTGCCGCAAGGTAGCCTGCTTGTGGTTCGTGCCAATCCGCGGGCCGCGACCGCACGCCAGTCGGACCTTGCCGCTGAACTCGACCTGGTGATCAACACGTTGCTGCGGCGGCAGGTGGGGGCGCTGAGCCGATGATCAGCTCACCAGAGCCCGGCCCAGGCCGGCCGTCGGCCGGTGCGCGGGTCCTGCTACTCCTGATCGGTGCCTTGCCCGGCGCTTCATCAGCCCGATGCTCGGGCCGCGGTGCCGATTTGAGCCCTCGTGCAGCGCTTACGCC
>CAVWNL010000010.1:0-391839 GCA_963756485.1 uncultured Acidobacteriaceae bacterium
ACCGGAAAATACTCCAATGCGAATCGCGCGCCCGGGCATTCTGGCCATGCGAGTTCCAACGCACTTCGGTGGAAATAGCGCACCGTCTGCATGGCTAAATCATATCAATCCTCAATTGATCTGCCGCACACTTAGTCTTTGCGTTGGCTCGCTTAAATCGACGGGGCATTGACGTATTCCGGGCCGATCATTCCAATGCAAGCTTTACCATGAAGCAGAATTCATTTCATCCGCACGAAAGATTCATCGGTATGGTGCATGCTTTGCCAAGAACGTCTGTGTGCTGCCTTCTGCCTCCACCTCCGTCAGGCACGGTTTTTTTGGGGGGCTTTATCTTGCAACAGGGAGAAATACATGGCTCGCCTGGCTCGCGTGATCGGTCTGGATCTTCCTCACCACGTGACGCAGCGCGGCAATGGACGCCGGTTTATTCTCGACAACGATACCCATCGCAGCATTTATCTGGATTTGCTGGCGCAGAGCCTGGAACTGCACGGGGTATTGTTGATTGGCTATTGTCTGATGTCCAACCATGTCCATCTAGTCCTGATACCCCAAAAGCCGGAATCGATGGGGCTTGCCCTAAAGCACGCACACGGTCGCTTTGCTTCCTACTGGAACGCCGCGCATCGAAGCAGTGGTCATGTTTGGCAGGGACGGTACTACTCTTGCCCGTTGGATGAGACGCATCTTTGGACGGCGTTGCGCTACACGGAATTGAATCCGGTGCGGGCAGGACTGGTCCAAGAGGCAGAGCGCTGGAAATGGTCAAGCGCCGCCGCCCATTCCGCGAGTGCACCGGCGGAGGCATTCCTAGCGATGGAATTGTGGCTGAGGCGATGGAGTGCCGAATCGTGGCGCGCGTTTCTCGGCCAGCAGGAGAGTGCCACGGATCTGGATGAAATTCGCCGGTCAACGCACACGGGCCGGCCACTGGGCGTTCGGGAGTTCGTCCGTACACTGGAACGCTCGACACAACGCCGGCTGGCTCCCCAGAAGCGTGGCAGACCAAGAAAGACTGTCGCCAACCCACAACAAAGCGTCTTGCCTCTCAGCTTCTCGTAAGAGACGCTGTTACCACCCTGGTTACAATTGGGATATATTCCGTCCGTCCCCGAGGAAACCTAGTGCGCACATTTAAGCATTTCGTGAACCCGAGAAGGAGCTCGGCTATAGGGCGACAGCATACACATTCACCGCACGAGCGTTCACGCGCCTGCAATAGGTATTGCTGTCAGTGCGCCAAGCAAAGCTGGCGTGTTCCTGCCCTGGCCGGCCTTCGGGCACGGAGGAATTTATTCAGGATCTGGAGAAGGAAACGCAGCGCCGGATAGCGCTACAAGAGCGAGTGCCGCGCGAAAAGATCGTCACAGATCGAAGGCTACGTGAACTCACCCTCGACCCGTAGAAGCCTCTCGATCCTCTAAGTACCGGTCCCGTCTGATCACCAAATTTTCGACCCCAACAATAGAGTGCCCGGCCCAGGCAGGGTCCCAACTGACAGCGAAGCAACGTTTCCTCACGCTGAAATTGACGTGCAGATGCAACTTCTGTGGTCAGACCACGAACCGCCATTGTTAGTTCGAGATTGTGCCAGACTGCGATGAGCCAACTGCCGCCGTTGCGAACGGCAATAGGGAAAAATGCTTTGGCGCGTTCCACCGCGAGCCCTCCGGAGTCAGATCGAACTGGCGTGCGCCGGAATATTGATGCCGAAGCTCCAGACCCAGGTGTCTCCGTGCTTGACGTAGAACGATGATGTCCAGACCGGGATAACGGGTTGTCCAAACAGCTTCCGTCCACGGTGGCATACAAGGTGAGGATTCCGAAGTCCGGAGTGAACATAGTTGCCCGGGCATCAGCAAGCTGGAAGCTCTTGACGTTGCAGCCTTGCCCGGACCACGCACTGAGCGTCTCAGCCCGCGTGGCGATGTGCGTGCCGAAGATATCGATGAATTGAATCTGCTGCGGCATCAGCGCGTCGAGCCGTTTCGCATCCCTGTCCTTCCACGCATCCCAAATCATCTGCTCGCGGCTCAGCATCGCCTCGGTGTTGGCGTCATGGCTGGCCGGCCGGCCCTCTGCGGTCATGTCCACAGTTCGCTTGGGCAGCTTCGCGGGGTCAACGATGGCCGATGCGGCGCGGAATACCGCGTTCCACCGCGCCCCTTCGAGAACGTAGGCTGTCGCTGTCCAGCTCGCCTTCGGGAGCCGGTTCCCGCCGCAGGAGCCGTCCACGGTCGTCTTATGCGTGATGACGGCGGCCTCGGGTGTGAGCCGGCTCACCTGCGAATCGGAAATTTGGTAGCTGGCAATTTTGCAATGCGTGCCGCTCCATTCGCGGATGGCGGCCGCTTTGTCCATTCGACCCGACAAGCCCCAGCTGACGAACTTTTCGGAGAGGAAGGTATTCCAGAACTTCGTGTCGTTCGACTGCCACGCGCGATATGACTCTTCCTCGATGCCGCTGAGTACTCGTGTCAGATCCGTTGTACCGTCGCGTCCCCGGTCGGTTTCGGGGACCTGTGCGTTGAGATGAGAAGAGGATGCCGAGCCGAAACCAACCACGAACAGTACAACGGTGGCCATTCCGAACCGCTTAAGCATATTCCACTCGCAAACTGGGTGTGGTTGCTCAGGGAGTCTACATCGACACGGCTGCTCACGCAAGACATCCGGCACCCATGTCTCTATAGAGAGACGTGGAATCATCCTAGATGATTCGATGATTCAAACAGACGAAATAACTCCTAATGGATCTGACGCTCTAGCCGGATGTAGCTTGGATCCACTTAATCGCGGGAGATCCAGGGAGATCCAGGGAGATCCAGGACAGGATTTTCTCGTGATGGGCTGATCAGCATGGAGGTGCGTGTAGGGTGCGGATATCGACGATACGGCGCGATATGAGCGTCTCTGCCTTGTTCGGGCTTAGATCGGCTGAAGGGAGCTCATTGTATCTGCTTAAGCAGCGCGGTGCTGCGCCATTGAGCTTGCGCCGTATGCTGAACCAGCGGATGAGGTTGTAACTGAGGCAAGCCCAAGTAGCTTCCATCGATGTCTTCTGTTTTCCTCGGCATCGAAATTGCCGGAGTCCACAACGTTCTTTGATCCAGGCATGCGGGAACTCGGCGATCTGCGACCGTTGACCGTAGATTCGCTTTTGCCTGCTTCGGTGTCCATCTTAGCCTTGAAGGCAATCGTCTCAGCGGGCTCCTCGAGGCGCGTGATGGACCTCCGCCAGTCAGGTGGCGCTTTTTTAGAAGCCGCATTGATCACGGTATGCACAGCAGCGGCAAGCTGCCTTGGGCGCTTTGTACACGTGCGTGCGCACCCCATGTTCTCGATTCAAGATAGCATGGTGAGTGAGTCGTTGTCCGGCGGGGCAGAGATAGACATCGTGTTCAGCGATCGTAGGGAAACGCACTCCTGATGAAGGCGCCGCTACGGCCTTGTGCGTCGCACTCCGTTGGCTTCCAGCTATCTTGCCAGGAACCATAGAAGTCGACTCCACAGGCGGCAGCGGCTTGCACCGACGCATGGTTGGTATAGTCACCATCGGCCACTATCTGTTTCGGTCGACGTCCCAAGGTCTGTTGGCAGCGATCAAGAGCCGGTTCCAGTTGACGATAATCGATGGCGTCTGTGGTTGCCTCCACATTGACCACCAACCCGTGGGTGGTGTCGGTTACTAACTGCACGTTATAGCTGGGTACGGTGCCGCCCTCACCGTTTCTCATCACATGGGCCTCGGAGTCAGTGCTGGATGCTCTGGCTACGAAGCGATCGCGGTCACACTTCTTGTTCTCCTGCAGTCGCTCGACTTCACGAAGTGCTGCCTCCAGGCGACTGGTCCGCTGCCGTGCTGCGCGGCGTTTCGCAGCGGCTCGGCGCTTAGCCACTTTCTCTTCCTCTGCGGCCTGTTCGTTCATCTTCTGTACTTGCTCCCGCGCCAGAGCCAGGTGCGCTTCGATCTTTTCTTTACGTCGAAATGTGTTACCGCTAGCATTGGCTTTGATCTTGGTGCCGTCCAACGTCACCCGTTCCATGGTGATCAGCCCCTCGGCACTCAGCATGCCCACCACCTGTACAAACACATTGTCGAGCGCTTCCTTGTAATTAGACCGGAACCCAGATAGAGTCCGATGACTGATCGGCTGCAACCCGCAAAGCCACTCGAAGCCGGGCTCGAACGCACATCGGCGTGCAATCTCACGTGCTGAGCTAATCCCTTGGCTGTAGGCGTATAGCCACAGAGCTGATTAACAACTGGGGCGCTGTATGGTCGCGGCCAGGGTGCCCTTCCACAGCCGCAATTTCGGCGTGGTACAAACTCAGATTCCAATCGCGCTACCAACTGCCAGATTGACCGCGCACTGTGGTCCTCGTCGATCAGTCGCTCGACGTCAACGGTATGCAAGACCAGTTGAGAACGGTCAATCGAAGCCAGACGAGGAGGAAGTGGTGACGTGCCCATGCCTGCAGCGTATCGCCATTCACATGTTAGTAACAGTGATTGTTGTGGTGCCTAGGTCAATTTCTTCACACCTTCCAGACGAAATTACCCCTGATAACGAAAAACGGCCCAGCTGAAGGTCAGAAGGGATCGAAAGAGAAGATGGAGGAATGCGTGAGGAATGCAGGGCAGACGGAAGTGACCCTTATGCAACCGTATCTGATATTGTTATTTCGACGCGCTTTCCCTGGGTATCGGTTCCGTTTGTCCTGGTTTGTTCTATTTCTATTTCTATATTTTCTTGAATTTCATGATAAATCCGTCACAGTTGCCTCGACGAACCGGCTGAATCCATTCAATGCCGGAAATTCCGAGTTGCTTCCCGTGATCCTTGATCAAGTAAAAGGATGCGGAAGCGTTGGATGTTCCAAGTAGTGCAAAAAACTGCTCCGATTCGGGATCGAACTTTGGCCCTTTTAGCTGCTTGGGGTCTAGATTCTGCAAAACGCGCTTCACCACGCACTGGCCGTCAGTGGATTCTACGTGGAACCGCTCAATCTTTGAGAACGCGATCTTGTCCTTGTCTGCAGTCAGTTGGTTCAGCGCCCGCGCCAGGGCCTCAGAGAGGGGAAATTCCGGGTCGCTCTTACTCTTTTTGCTTTCGCTGACGATCAATTTGGCGCTGTTCGCCTTCTGATAAATTGCGGCAGTGAGATATATCTCTTCATCGTCCTTGTGAAAAAAGATTTTAGATTGCCGGTCTGTCTTTTCGCTTATGGGAGGAAAGCCCTTTGGTGGGGCAACCAACCCATCTATGGGGGGGAGAGGCTTTTCGCCTGGCTCCACTTTCTTGAGGCTTTCCCAACGAGATCTGCCCTTTCCGATACATTCCCGATATTTCTCTTCCTCAATCGCACGCTCGTTACTCTCTCTGGCGGCAACGCGGGCGGCAATAGCTTCAGCAACCCCCGTGGGAAGTATGGAGCCAGGAGGCGGTGGAGGTGGCGGAGGGCCAACTGGGAAACCGTGTGCCATGATAGATCTCGGAGAGCGAGAATTCCGGAATAATAGGCCGAAATCACGGCGAATGCAAGACATCAGGAACTGGGGGACGCACCGGAAGTTTACCTCGAAGAACCGCGTCAGGTCGGCACGGTTCAGTAAACTTCCTGTCCGGTCCCCAAGTTTCCCATGACGAATAAACCTAGTGAACATGAAAAAGCTTTCAGCAATCACCACCCTTACGCTGGCTACCCTCATGATAGTGGGCTGTAAATCGACCTCTTCCCCGCCGTCGTCAAGTGGCGATGAGGCAGCGTCGTGCACTGAGCCACAGAACCCTTACGACGAGGGATCCGGACATTACGCTGGTTATGAATGGGCAGCGGAACACTCAGGCAGCTGTGAAACCGGCTCCACTTCCTTCAATGAAGGGTGTGACGAGTATGACAGCCAGGAGGATGCATACGATAAGTGCGTAGCCAAGCGGTGACTAAGGACAACCCACTGACAGACGGGCCGATCACCAACGTACGCCGAGCCCAGCGGCCACACGCGAATAACGCGGCTCGCCAGTGTTGCCTGTCCTTCCTTGCCCATGAACACCCGTTCGTTTTACTTCAGCAGGTTCCCGCTTTCATCCCTTAACTCAATGGGCCCCAGGTTCAGCTTCTCCAGCTCGGGTTGGATTTTCCCCCGGTCTCCGACTGCGACCACGATCAGGTTCTCCGGATGCACGTGGTCCTGGGCCGCCTTCTCCACCTCCGCCGCCGTCACCGCCGCATACTGCGCCGGCAGCTTCTGGTAGTAGTCCAAGGCTAGCCCGTAGGTGAAGATCTCCGACATCAGCCCGGCAGTCTCGTTCACGGTTTCAAAGTTGCCCGGCAAAGAACGCAACGCATTTTCCTTGGCCAAACGCAGTTCAGCCTCCGTTGCTGGATCGGTGCGCATGCGGTTCAGCTCGGCAAACAGCTCTCTCGCCGCCGGCCCGGTCACGTCCGTCCGCACCAGCGCGCCCGCAAGGAAGGGGCCGTCTCCACGACGGAACAAGAACTCTGAGAAAGCGCCGTAAGTGAAGCCATTCTTCTCCCGCAGGTTCATGTTGATCCGGCTGGAGAAGAGTCCCCCCAGCACGCTGTTCATTACATTCAGCAGCCGGGTAATCTGGCGTAGCCCGCGGAAGTCCCAGCCCAAAGGCGATCAGCGCCGTCTGCGGAGCACCCGGCTTATCGACAATGACGATCTTGCGCGCAGGAGGGGGCGGAGCCTGCGGGATCTGCGCGGTCTTGCCTCGGCCGCCTTCCAGCTGCCGAAATTCTTCTCCGCCAGCCGCCGCGCCTCCGCCTCAGTTAGGTCGCCGGCCAGGAACAGGGCCGCGTTCCCCGGAGCATAATGCTCGCTCCAGAAGCGCTGCAGTTCCTCACCGGTGATGGCTTTTACCGAAGCTGTCGTGCCGATGTCCCTATACCCGTAGGGATAGTCTCCGTAGAGCGTCTTTTGCCCCACGCGCAGCACCGTGGCACGGGCTGATCGGCTTCCTGCTGGATGGCCACCAGGGTCTGCTTGCGGATGCGCTCCACCTCCTCGGCTTTGAATGCCGGATGCAGGCTTACATCCGACAGCAGCGTAAACGCCGCGTCTGTGTTGTTGCTCAGCAGCTCCGATGCTGGCCCCCGCCCGGTCCGTGGTGGCATTGGTGGCAAGCTGCGCGCCAATGGAATCCACATCGTCCGCCAAGTCGACCGAACTACGGCTCGCTGGTGCCCTCCGACAGCATGCGCGCGGTAAAAGCAGCCAGTCCGGGCTTATTCGGCGGGATTCTCCTCGCTTCCCGCCAGGTCAACCAAGGTTGCGCTGATGACTGGCAGCGTGTGCTCCTCCACCAGGTAGACCTTCAGCCCGTTCTGCAACGCGAAGGTCTTCGGCACCGGCAGATGCAATTCCGGAGCCGGCCCGGGCTGCGGCGGATCTTTGCGCCAGCTCTGCGCGGTCTCGAACTGCTTCGAATGCGGCGGCGTCACGGTTACGTTTGCATCGGTATCTGCCGGACTACGGGGCACATCTTCGATGACCTTTTTCCCCGGCACGGCATAGACGACGACCCGCTGGTTCTGGCCGAACTCCTTTTGTCCGATCGCGCGTACCGAAGCTGTGGTCACCGCCTGGTAGCGCGCGATGTCCTTGGGCAGATATCCGGGGTCGCCAGGTACTGGTTGTAGCGGTCCATCATGTCCGCCACGCCGCCAAATCCGCCCAGCCGCTGCAGTCCGCTGATTTTCGCCGTCAGAATGTCTGTGCGCGCGCCATCCAGCTCCGCCTGGGTCGGTCCCTTCTCGCGCAGCAAAGCAATCTCCTTGTCGATGCCGCCTGCAGGTCCTCCGGCTTCACTCCCGGGCGCGCGGTCACGTCGCATTGCGCCATCGAGGTCAGGGTGAGGGAGTTGTTCTCGCATTTCACGGTCTGCGCGATTTGTTGCTCATACACCAGCTTGCGATACAAGCGGCTGGTCTTTGCCGCCGCCCAGCACGCGCATGAAAAAATCCGCTTCCGCATCGCCGGGCTTGAACGCCTCCGGCGTCAGCCACGCTACCGAGACGCGCGGCAGCTGCACGGTATCGGTCACGGTTGCCCGGCGCTCGGTCTCGATGGGCGGAGTGACTACCGCGGGCTTCTCCGGCTCCGGCCCGCGGGGTATCGGCCCGAAATACTTCTCTACCAGTGCTTTCACCTTCGCCCGGTCAAAGTCCCCGGCGATCGCGACGCTGGCGTTGTTGGGCGTGTAGTAGTGCGAAAAGAAGTCGCGGATATCGTTCAGGCGCGCTGCTTCAATGTCGGCATGGGAACCGATTACATTTCCGTAATAAGGGTGGCGTCTTGGGGAACAAGAGGTGTCCCACCGCCTCGTCGGCCAGCTCATACGGAGTTCCCTCGCCCTGCCGGCGCTCGTTACGCACCACGTCTCGCTGGTTGGTCAGCTTGGCCCGGTCCAGCGTCTCCAGCAGGAACCCCATGCGGTCGCTCTCCAGCCACAGTCCCAGCTCCAGTTGATTGCTGGGCAGGGTTTCGAAATAGTTTGTCCGGTCATAGTTCGTTGTCCCGTTGATGTCAGAGGCGCCCGCGCCCTCAAGGTATTTGAAATGGGCCTTCTCGCCTACATGCTCGGAGCCTTCAAACATCATGTGCTCGAAGAGGTGGGCGAAGCCCGTTCGCCCTGCCTTCTCGTTGACCGGCCCGACGTGATACCAGAGATCCACCGCAACCAGCGGGAGTTTGTGGTTCTCATACAGGATCACGTCAAGGCCGTTGGGCAAGGTGTACTTCTCATAGGGCAGCTCCGGCACCACCAGCGGCTTCGCCGGAGGCAGGTTCGCCGCCCGCGCCAGGCCCGGAAATCCTATCCACAGGAGCAGCATCGCCGCGCTGCACTCCAACCCAAAACGTCGCATGTCTGTCAATGCGCTCCTCCAAATCGTGTTCGCATTCTATTCCACGGAGTACGCCAGATGGCGTGACACAGTTCCTATTCGCTGCAAAATGTGACGAACGGGATGGTGAGGAATAGAAACCACACGAACAAGGTGCAGGAGGGGGGCGGCTCGGTGGTGCTCAATCAATCGATAAGCCTGATATCAGACGAAATTGACTGCTGTAGTCGGAATCCGATATAGCCGGTATCCGACAGTAACGATGAGGGACGAAATAACTCCCATTGCGCCGCAGTTTCGATTCATTGGAGTTGTTTCGTCTGTCCCGGATCTGCCGTCCCGGATCTGCCATGAGTGCATTGGCCTGTTAGCAATAACTGAGGCTCAACTTCTGGGTAGCCCTATCACAGAAGCCAACTTGTCAGCGGCACTAATTTCGGAAGTCGAAAGCGTCTTCACCAAGTCATAGAGAAACTCCTGCCCCTGGTAGAACGCGTCCGTCTTCATGCGCTCGTCGCGCCCGTGGAAGCGGATGTCGTCGCGGTCGAAGAAGAAGCCCTGCACCCCGTAGGTGGGGATACCGGCCTTCCGCAGCATGCGGCCGTCGGTCGCGCCTGTCACTAGTATCGGCACCACCGGCACGCCGGGAAATTGTCGCTCGCTCGCCGCCTTCACAGCCTTCGTCACATCGGGCCGAAGGGGCGAGGGCGGAGCACCGGACGCATTCTCGCTCATGGCCTTAATCTTCACCTCGGGATCGGCGAGTACCTTATTCAAGGTGCTGAGCACGTAGTCGGGCGAGTCCTCCGGCAGCACTCGGCAGTTCACTGTCGCCGTCGCGAGCTGAGGCAGTGCGTTGAGCGCGTGACCGCCAGCGAGCATTGTCGCCACACACGTCGTGCGCAGCGTCGAGTTCCACGCCGGAGACGCTGCGGCGACTCGCTCCATTGCCGCCTGCGAGCCCTGCGCCACCTGCGCCAGATCGGCCGTGATCGGTCCCTTCTCAATCTTCGCCATCTCGGCAAAATATGCTGCGGTCACCTCGTCGGTCTTAATCGGAAATCCAAAGGCCCCGAGACGTACAAGTCCGCCGGCTAGATGGTAGATGGCATTGTCCGGCACCGGCATGGAACTGTGACCGCCCTTATTGGTCACCGAAAGTGTGTAGTTGATAACGTACTTTTCAGTAACTTGCAGGTCGTTGGAGATCTTCTTCCCGTTCTCCTCTTCGCCCCAACCACCCTCGTTCAGCGCGATGTCGGCGTCGATTAGTTCGCGGTGGTTTTTGATAAGCCAGTCGACGCCGTTATACGGACCTCCACCCTCCTCGTCGGCAGTTAGCGCAACGATGATGTCACGGTTCGGTTTGAAGCCCTCGCGTTTCATCCGGATAAGGGTCGCAATCCAGACCGCAGCCTGTGCTTTGTCGTCGCCGGTGCCGCGGCCATAAAAATAGCCATCCTTCTCGTTGAGCACGAACGGGTCCATGGTCCAGTCATCGCGCTTGGCCTCAACTACGTCTGTATGAGCCAGTAGCAACAGAGGCTTCTGAGCGCCGGTGCCGTGATAACGCGCGACTAGGTTGAACTTCTTCGGTGACGCGCCACCGAGAAAGATATCCGACTCCGGGAAACCCACCTCCTTCAGACGCGCAGCAGCTGCTTCGGCGACAGGAGTGGTGGAACCGGTGGAGTAGCCCGACTGGATCTCGATGAACTGCTTGTAGATGTCATGGGCGAGCTTCATATCCGCCGCCGGCGGCATGGTCTGGGCATAGGTTGCGGAACAGGCGGCGAAGCATGCGTTGGCGACAATGGCGCGAAGCAGAGTCCGTGCGATCATGCAATCTCCTATGGGGGTGTCTCACGATACTAGGCTGAAGCACGGATGAGAACAAGACCTTTAGCATCCCCGTCATTGTCACTCATCGAGGGCAGCCCCTAATCGTCGTTCCTCAGCAATCTGCATTCATCAGCTATTGGAGTATTGTCGGGAAACAGTAAGCTTTCGAAAGAGTGGATAATGCTGGTGAGTTTAGGGAGTCTAGCCAATAGGTCGACTTTACTTCAGCGGTTGACGCGCGCCGATTTTCTTGCAAGAATTCGCGCCTAGCTCATAAGGCACCCTTACTGCAACCGGAAGCCTTCAGGTCGGCACCGCGGCGCCCGTTTCTCCAGCTCCGTCGTTCGGCATCAACCTGGCGAATCTAGACTTCGTCACCGCGGTCGGCACGTCCAAATGATCCGTGACAGACAGGCATGACCCTTTCAGAGGTCGATAGATAGGCAGATGATCGTAAATGCCTCGGGGCACGGTGCTGAGGTTGCCGGGATTGCTCCGAGGCATTTCCGATAAGGAGGCTTGAAGGAAGGCGCTGGCAGTGGCGGGCGCTGCTATGGAGCTGCTCGCGAGATTCTGCACCGGTGAGCGAGGGGAAGAGTCTGGGGGGAAACCTGGGACGTTCACCTCGTTACCGTGTGCAGCCCATGGCGTAACTGAGGCAGCGGGGCGATGCACGTAGTCAGATTGGGAAACGAGGTGAACGTCCCCAGGTTTCCCCAAAGTTCAGACCTTCACCTAAAGGTTTGCGCGGCACCATTCCCATCTAAATTGCTTCGATTTGGCGGCCATACGCACCGCATATGGCCAATAAAACGCAGATAGGCCAAAAATCTGGCCCGGCTTCGACTCTCGCTTCAGACCGGCCACCGCCGCAAAACGGCTTCTCAATGATATCGAAGCGATTCCCAAAAATCTTGGTACATAAAAACACCAGTGTTGTTCCCGGTCATTGACGCGACGTTCTTGTGACAATCGAGTTGGCCCGGATCGTTCGTAACAAAGTAGCGACAATACGGCAGGTAGAGCGTTGTAAATGTGTCTATCCTCCCAGCAGCGCTTGCCCTCTGCCTAGAATTGAGGGCTGGATCATGCACTCGCGAATATGCAGAGCACGCGATTCCATAAATATGCGCTCTAAACGGCGGAGATGATCGTGCAAACCGCATCGCGTCTTCGGGTGAGAATTTCTCTTCCGCATTCTTTAGTTTCTGAATGACCGTGGCGTCGGTCGGGTCCCTACTCTCCTCGTTCTGCACACAGATTTGGAGCGCTCTTCTGACATGGGCAGCTGCCTCTCTCCAATATGGCCCGCCGTCAGCCAGGGCGAAATTCACGAAATCATCAAGCGACTGAAAGCGGTCCTTCCACTTGTCGTGTTCTTGCAGACGTCCTCGAATCGCCTTGAACTTCTGTTTGTACTGTTTCTCCAAGTCAAGATTTTGCTTGCGCTGGTCTTGAATGAGCAAATCTGAAAGGCCATGCCGCTCTCCGACGATTGCCTCCTTCAGATTGTTTCCATGACAATTCACAAAAGTCCAGTCGTACTCCTTTTCGCAAGCGAAGGCCCTCGCATGGTTCATCAATAGATAGTGAAACGGCAAAAGGCAATCACCCGCGTTTTGCATCTTCAATGTCACAGCAAAGAGCTGTGATCTTCTGTAGTCAAGGAATTGATTTCCTTCGGTGTTGGACGTGGCCAATACTTCATCTAAAACAGCCCAATTGAGTAGTGAGAAGTAGATGTTCAAGAATTGGTGGATTCTCTTTTCGCGATCCGGGTCATCGTAGATGGCGTTGACCGCGCTTGTATCGAAAATGACAGTTGGCCGGTCCGTGGCAAGCGACATACGGGGTACCCTTTAGGATCATCCGCCGCTAGCGGAAAGATATTGTCTCGCTCGAGGCGAGGCGGCATTCGAGGTGAAGGCCGCAGTCGTGTGACACATGAGGCACGGCTTTAGCCAAACCCGCAAGCGTAGCAAAAATGAGTCTAGTGCTTTAGCCCTAGGCGCCGCCAGTGTGGCTAATAGGATGTTTCAGCGGGCTTCTTACAGTCGCGGTTGTAAAGTGGCACAACCGGGCGTTGGCCTACGTTTGGCTTAGTTTATTGCAAATCGCCAATGCACGCATTGAGCATCGGAACAATCCACGTGGACGAGCCGGTTTTACGGCCAAGTGGAACCGACCGTTTATGAACACCAGCCGACTTGTCGGCACGAATCCTTCCAGATGAGACTGACTTTTTCCAGCCGTTGTTCAAGGAGTAACTGACGGTTTGGCGACCATGCTTCAACAACGTCGATCCATGCATTGCTTGTGTCGCCGTTGCAGGCTTGCAGTGCGTCCATCAGTCAACACTGGCCGACTTCGCGGTACTAATCCGGTGTCGGTGAGCACATCGGCGATTATGCGTAAATCGAAGAACTCCTTGAACCCGCAAGTCCCAGCACTTCGGTCAAACTGCAACCCGATCTGGACGACGCCGTAAGCTCGCCTGAGTCACTGCGGGCGGAGTGTAGAGTGCGCCAATCGGCCCCGCGTCGGTCCCCGGCGCAACGACCTCGTCGATCCTATCCAGGATTTCGTCGCTAAGCGCAACTTCGGCACCGGCGAGCAGATCGTCCAGTTGTTGCATCGTGCGTGGACCGAGAATCGCCGATGTTACACCGGGGTGAGCCATCACAAACGCCATCGCCATGTGCGTCAACGAAATCCCGGCTCCCTCGGCGATGGGGATGAGGCGTTCGACCGCCTCCAGATTGCGCTCGTCGGACATCTGCTTGGGAAAGACCTTGACGCGCAGGCTCTCCGGCAGAGAGTAGCCCTTGCGGTAGCGCCCGGTGAGCATACCCTTCGCCAGCGGGCTCCAGACCAGCGCGCCCAACCCATACTTCTCGCAGATGGGCAGAACCTCCTGTTCGATACTGCGGTTGAGGATCGAATAAGGTGGCTGCTCGGTTCGGAAGCGAGCCAGGCCACGGTGCTCCGCCACCCATTGCGCTTCCACGATCTCGGAAGCAGGAAACGTCGATGACCCGATGGCGCGCACCTTGCCCGCGCGCATCAGGTCCGTGAGCACCGACAGCGTCTCCTCGATGTCGGTATCGGGAGAGGGCCGGTGGATCTGGTAAAGATCGATGTGGTCGGTCTGAAGACGGCGCAACGAGGCCTCCACGGCCTGTGTGATCCAACGGCGCGAATTGCCCTGCTGATTCGGATCCTCTCCCATTGCGCCGTTCACCTTGGTGGCCAGCACGATATTTTGGCGACGACCCTTGAGCGCCTTGCCGACGATCTCCTCCGACTCTCCGTTGCTGTATCGATCGGCAGTGTCGATGAAGTTGATGCCGGAATCCAGGCCCTTGTGGATGATACGAATGCAGTCGTCGTGATCGGAGTTGGCAATGCCGCCGAACATCATCGCGCCTAAGCAATATGGGCTGACTTTGATGCCTGTTCGGCCTAGCGTGCGGTATTTCACGGCAGTTTCCTTTCTTCTCTCGGTGTGCGGCCGAAGCGGCCTTGAATGGTTCTATGGACGGAATTTCTACTTACCAGGGGATCGTTTCACCTTCCCAGCGCGTGAAGGTGCCTGTAGGACCATCAGGTTCGAGCAGGGCGACCCGCACAACCTCACGAGAGCCGTCCTCAAGCGACTCTAGCCCGGCATAGCCGTTGAGGTTCGTTTTGGTGAAGCCTGGGGATACGAGGTTAACCTTGATCCCGCTACCTTCCAGTTCAATCATCATGGCCAGCGTGATGGCGTTCAGAGCTGTCTTCGACGCGGCATAGCCCGGGCTGTATATCTTGCGATATTGGAAATCCGGATTCGCATTATTCGTCAGCGAACCTACGCCGCTGGAGACATTGACGATCTGTGCGTTCGGGGATTCCCGCAGTAGGGGCAGCATAGCTTGATACACGGCGAGCACGCCGAAGACGTTCGTCTCCCAGATAGCGCGGACCTCGTCCAGAGAAATATTGCTGGCACGGGTGAGTTTGGAAAACTCCTCGAGCGAGCGGTCGCCCCTGCTCGTATTCGAGATAGCTGCGTTGTTGACCAGCAGATCAAGGCGGCCAAGCTCCGTGCGGACACGCTCGGCCGCGGCACGGATCGAAGCCTGATCGGTGACATCGATCTGCAGCGCGATCGCACCGTTGCCGATCTCTTTTGCGGCAGCTTCGCCACGCTCCAGATTGCGCGACCCGACATAAACCATCACCCCATTGGCGGCAAGTTCCTTCGCAACCTGGAATCCGACTCCCTGATTGGCTCCAGTCACGAGAGCTATACGTTGATTCGACATTTTCTATCCTCCTTGGGCTTGTGCTGCTATTCTTCAGGAACAACGGAACGATGTTCCGATATTACCGGAACACTGTTCCGCGAGCAAGGTAGGCATCGTGAGAACACCATCTACCCGCGCGACGAAGAAGAGCACAGCAACGAAGCTGCCGCCGGTGCGTGCGCATGCAAAGCAGAACCTCGCAGCTCTTCTAAGTGCTGCCGCCGAGGTGTTCGCGACGTCGGGCGTGGATGCTCCTGTGCGCGAGATTGCGGAGCGAGCGGGCGTTGGTCTGGGAACCGTGTATCGCCATTTTCCGCAGCGCTCCGACCTTATCGTGGCGGTCATGCAGTCGCATGTGGAAGCATGCGCGGACGCAGCCGCTATCTTCGCAAGCGAATATGAGCCGGAGGAAGCGCTGGCCCGCTGGCTCCACCGCTTGATGGATTTTGTTGGGGCGAAGCGTGGCCTGGCGGCTGCCCTGCACTCGGGCGATCCCGCCTACGCAGCCCTGCCTGGGTACGTGATGGAACGTCTGGGCGGTGCACTTCGTAAGCTGCTCGACGGCGCCGTCGCCGTAAAGGCTGTCCGCAGCGATATTGACGCAGAGGAACTCTTATGGACGGTGGCTACCATGTGCCGCGGACCACTTGGAGAAAAACCCGCTTACGCGGGCAAGATGGTGGATGTCCTGATCGATGGCCTGCGTTACGGTGCGAATCCCTAGGAACAGCTCACTTCCACGGCGGCAGAGTTTTAGTTCGTCACTAGCCGCCTTGTTGGGAGTACCGCGCAAATATTCACTCAAATGATGAGAACAGGCCGATGCGCTCATTGAGTCTCGATTAGTCCTCATAAACGCGCTAGTGTTTACTGATTTCCAGTGGGTGACTTTCCACTTGGCCGAGTAGTAGGCATCTCGTACAGCGTCCCGAATGTGTTTACCGCTACGGAGAACGTCAGGGAACAGACACCGCGCACTTCGGCATCCTTTGCGCCTTCGTCGTGAATCCCAACCCCCAAGCCCGAGCAAATGCCCGCAAGCTGCGTACCGCCCCGTCGCCCCCTCAATCTTTTTCACCAGCTTCAACACTTTCCCCCACGAACCCGTATCTATACAGCACCCCCGCTCGCGCTTGAAGAAAATCTTCAAGCGCACAGCGCTGTCGTGCAGCCAGACCCGATCGGTCCCGTGCGCTCAGAGACTAACCTCTCCTGAAGCGCACCGCCGGCCGAGTTCACGATGCATGGATGCAATGCACCCATGGCGGCTCCATTCCGCCTTGGAACCGCTCCTTCCCGATGGCAACTTACCTCCGGAATGAGCAACCGTAAGTGTGGCCAATCATGATAGAAACCCTGGACACAGGCATAACCTCGCCCGCCCTCCCGACTCTTGCAGAAATAGAACGGCGAACAGAAGACCTGCTCGCCCAGCCGCCAACCGCTGCGCGGCCCACCCCGGAACCACGCCCCCGGCCAAACCAACCCCAGCACACGCTACGCTCCATATTCGACGAGTACGCGCTCTATGGCCTTGCCGGAGATGCCGTGCGCACCCTGGCTCCCCACACCGAGGCCCAGCCCGAGGCCCTGCTCCTGCAGTTGCTCGCCGCCTTTGGCAACGTGATCGGCCCCGGCCCTCACTGCATGGTCGGCTCCGCCCGCCACGCCCTTAACCTCTTCGTCGTCCTCGTCGGGGAATCCAGCAAGGCCCGCAAGGGAACCAGTTGGAACGACATCGCCCGGCTCTTCGCCGAAGTCGATCCCGCCTGGGCGCAGAATCGTGTGACCACCGCCCGTCTCACCGCCCGCGGGCTCATGGCCGTCATGGGCCACCAGGCAGGCGACGCGCGTCTGCTCGCACTCGCCGAGGAACTTTCCGCCGTGCTCCACACCATGGGCCGCAGCCGCTCCCCGCTCTCCCCCTTGCTGCGCAGCGCTTGGGATGGCGCCGCCGGCGGAGCACATCTCAGCCTCATCGGTCACATCACCCAGCGCGAGCTCGCCGAGTCCCTTCGCCGCACTGAAGCCCACAACGGCTTCGCCAATCGCTGCCTGTGGGCCTGCGTGCAGCGTAGCCAGTGCCTCCCCGATGGCGGCAACGTCAACGCCGAAATACTATCCACCATCACCCGCCGTCTCCGCCTGGCCGTCGAGTGGGTACAAGGCCAGGGCGAACTCCGCTTTACCCGCGACCCGGCCGCCGCAGAACTTTGGAACGACCACTACCCCATCTTGAGTCAGGCCAGTTCCGGACTCTGCGCCGCCGCCACCGGCCGTGCCGAAGCTCAGGTACTCCGCCTGAGCGCTCTCTACGCCGCTCTCGACCGTAGCCCCATCATCCAGTTGTCCCACCTTCAGGCCGCCCTCGCCCTATGGGAATACTGTTCCCACTCGGCGGCATCCCTCTTCGGTTCCTCTGTCGCAGACTCCGTCGCCGATCGCATCCTCGAGGCTCTTCAGGCGGCAGACCACGGCCTCACCAGAAAACAGATCCGCGATCTCTTCCACGGCCACCTCGGCAGTGGCTCCATCGACCAGGCCCTCGAAAAACTCCGCTCTCTCGGCGTAGCCACCTTTCGCTACATTCCCGGCCGCGGTCCCTTCACCACACTCTGGTCCGCCACCGAATACGAAGACCCTGAGCCGGCGGAAGAAGACAACGCCGGACTCGAAGAATTCTTCTGCGAGGAAACCTAGTGCGCATAGTGCGCACATTTAAGCATTTCGCGAACCCCAGAAGGAGACTGGGCGAAATGCACGACCAAGGCTCAAATCCTAAGCCCAAGCAAAAGTGTAATTGACTCATGGCCATGAGTCAATTACACTCATCACATGGCTAAACGGCTGCAAGTCATCCTCCAGGATCCCGAATACAAAGAAATACAGCGGGTTGCGCGATCACGTCACATGTCTTTGGCGGAGTGGGTGCGCCAGGCGCTGGAGTCCGCACGCAGGCAGGAGCCGTTGGGCAGTGCAGGCAAGAAGCTTGACTCAATTCGGATCGCGGTGCAGCACGAATATCCTGCCGGAGACGTGGAAGACATGCTTGCTGAAATCGAAGCAGGCTATGGAGCGGGCACGCGCTCGTGATTTTCGTCGACTCTAACATCCCAATGTACCTTGTCGGCGCATCGCATACGCATAAAATCCAGGCCCAGCGAGCACTGGAAAAACTCATCAGAGATCGCGAAAGATTGACGACGGATGCGGAAGTGCTACAGGAAATACTTCACCGCTATGTCGCGATCGATCGCCGGGATGCGATCCAACCAGCCTTCGATGCGCTGCTGGGTGTTGTCGATGAGATTCTGGCAATCGATAGCAAAGCAGTCGAGCGTGCAAAACAGATTGTTCTGGAGTATCGACGCCTATCTGCTCGCGACGCAATCCACCTTTCGATCATGGAAAGGGACGGCATCGATCGAATTCTCACCTTTGATTCAGGGTTCGATTCCTTCCCCGGTATTACTCGGCTACCGTAAGTGAGTCTTGTCCGCGAAGAGAAGCAGGACAGAAGGAGTTGTCGCTAAACAAAGAGCCTTTGCGCCAATCAACCTGTCCCGCGTTCCACCCTAAGTGACAGTCCCGTCTGATCACTAAATTCCTGATCACTAAATTCCGTCCTGCATCTCCCTTGATCGCAAAGCCTTGGTCACCAACGTGGAGATGGAAACGATCCTTGCCGATCTGGACCGGGACACAAAGGACCTCGATATCCTGGCGCTCTGGTCCTCGCATTTTCCTGGGTGAACTCGGAAGCCGGATTAATCTAGGTAAGTTTCGATCGAGACGTGTAGAATTCGCCGATGCCTACGCAAACCCCTTCTCCGATGCTGGTTTTCGAAACCCTGCAAGCGCACCAACAGACCAGCGCGCTGCGCGCCGGGATCGAACTGAAAGTGTTCACCGCCATTGCCGGCGGCGCGCGTACGCCTGAGGCACTCGAACCGGCGTGCGCCGCCTCCGTCAAAGGGCTGCGTGTCCTTTGCGACTTTCTCACCATCTCGGGCTTCCTCACGAAAGATGAATCCGGCTACGCGCTGACCCCGGATTCAGAACTCTTCCTGGTGGAAAGCTCACCTGCTTACATGGGCGGCATGGCGTCGTTCCTCTTTCACCCGTTTATGGAGAAGGGCCTGGCGAACGTGACCGATGCCGTACGTAAGGGTGGAACGACGCTGCCCGACCGGGGTTCGGTGAGCGACGACAACCCGGTCTGGGTGAATTTTGCGCGGGGTATGGCGCCGCTGACGGCGCCCTCTGCAGGGTTGATTGCACGGCTCGCCGCCGGCTCCGGCCCCATCAAGGTTCTGGATATCGCTGCCGGCCACGGCATGTTCGGCATCACCGTGGCGCAACATAATCCGGCAGCGGAAATACACGCACTGGATTGGAAAAATGTTTTAGCCGTGGCTTATGAGAACGCAGTCAAGTTTGGGGTCGCGGACCGCTGGCGCGCCATCGAAGGCAGCGCCTTCGCCGCCGATTTCGGCTCCGGGTATGACCTGGTGCTGGTTACTAACTTCATCCACCATTTCGACGTGCCGACGAATATTGGCCTGTTTGAGAAAATCCGCGCTGCGATGAAGCCCGGGGCAAAGATGGCGATCGTGGAGATGGCGGTGAACGACGATCGGATCACGCCCGCGGGCGCCGGTATGTTTGCCATGACCATGCTCACCACGACTCCGTCGGGCGACGCGTTTTCGCAACGCGAGATCGCCTCGATGTGCACCAGCGCCGGCTTCCACGACGTAACCCACCACTCCGTGCCGGCCACTCCGCAGACGGTTACCATTGCAGTGAACTGACCGGCGGGTCGATCGGCTTAACGCCAGCGTCATGATCACAGATCAGGAGATTCGTGGAGGATGCGGAAGCATGCGTCTTTCCCCGGCCGTGCATAGCTTCCTCCGTGTCACTGCGGCGACCGTAGCTGGCTCTTGCTCTCGAGTTCTCTATCAGGTTGACATCGAAAGAACAGAGGAAGTAAACACGATCCGAACAGTCTCAGCGTCGTGCAACGAATGGTAGTTATTTCGTCTGTCCCTCCCACTTCCATTCGTCCGTCCCTCCCACTTCCACTTCCTTCCACTTTAGAAAAGGAACGCATCCATGAAAGGTTCACGGGACCGCAGGTCCCTCCGCTTCGCTTCGCTACGGTCGGGATGACAAGGGGAGGACGACGGGTCCATGAAAGAGCGCTGAGCCTTCTAGAAAAGGAACGTGTCCACGAAAAGTTCACGAGAGCGCGGGTTCACTCCGCTTCGCTTCGCTGCTCGGGATGACAAGGAGAGGAGGGTAATAGGGTCCACCTATTGCACAGTTTTGACTGTTCCCCACCGAGATCGCCACAGCCTTCCGCCCTGGAGTTCCCTGTGACCGGTTTTTCCCTAGGTTCTCGGTGTATCGTTATCAAATTCTGCCAGTATTAGTGCTGGTAGCTGCGAACTTCCTAGGGACAGACGAAACGTACCCTGCCAAGACCGGGCTCCACTCCAGTGTAGTGTTCTTCCCTCACGGATACTTTTCGTCTGTTCCCGACCGGCATGCTTATTGGGATATAACCATGGCCGTTCCTAACCTTGAAATCCAAACAATACTTTGGTGTCGATCGATACGTTCGTCCAATAGATTTGTCGTCGTACTTCTGCCAATCTTGCCTTGCTCCGATTTCAGAGAGGGGAACAGAATGACAACAAAAGGAAAGATCCTGGTACTAGTCTCGAGCGGTCACGGCTTACCCTTGAAGGATGGCAAGGTTTATGCCGGCGCTGGCTACTACCTCAACGAACTGACGGTTCCGGTTCGCGCCCTGATGAAGGAGGGCTACGAAATCACCTTCGCCAACCCCAAAGGCAACACGCCCCAAATGGATGTCCATTCAGCGGTCCCCGATTTCTTCGGCGGGGACGAGGCCAGGCTTCAGGACTATCTGAAATTCCGCGACAGCCTCACCGGGCTCAAGAATCCAACGCGTATCTCGGATGTCATCGCATCAGGCCTGGATCAGTATGACGCTGTTTTCGTCCCTGGCGGCCATGGGCCCATGATGGATCTTCTCGATGATCCCGACGCCGGCACCGTGTTGAGACACTTTCATAAAACATCCAAGCCTACGGCAGTGCTCTGCCATGGCCCAATTTCACTACTCGCGGCACTTCCGAATTCGACGGAGGTGGTTGCCGCGCTGAGTGCGGGCGATGCCGCTGGAGCGCACGCAAAGGCTCAAGGCTGGATCTATTCTGGATATAAGATGACTATCTTTTCGACGGCGGAAGAACAGCAGCGGGAGCCGCTTGAGATTGGTGGTAAGGTTCTCTTCTACCCGGATTTCGCCTTACGTACTGCGGGCGGTGACGTAAGTGTGGCCGCTCCATGGAAGAGCTACGTCTTGCAAGACCGCGAGTTGATCTCAGGTCAGAACCCGTTCTCTGATGAAGCGCTTCTGAAACTTCTTCTACCGGCACTCAGCGGGAAGAAAAAGTGAGTTGGCCAGTGGGGGCCGGTTCCGTGGTTTCCCCTGTCGGTAAGTCTATCCGGATTGGAGTCGTCAATGAGCAGCGTACAAATCGAACAGGAGAGCTATCAGATGCCCCCGAAGACGGGGATCAGCATCGCGCATTTTCTAACCGTGGGCGACATCAACCGATCGCTCGATTACTACGAGAAGGTCTTCGGCGCGCGCATTCTGAGCAGAGGTGACGGCAACGCGCCAGGGTACCTTCAGCTCGCGAATATCTGGATGATTATGAACGTTGGAGGCGGCCCGACTCCGGATAAGCCGACCGTAACGCTAAGCGTCCCCGACCCGAGTCACATCAACAGCTTTCTGAATTTCCGCGTTGCGGATATTCAAGCGTGCTATGAACTATGGAAAAGCCGAGGAGCTCAGTTCATCACGCATCCGATCCCCAAGTACGGCGAGATACGCTGCTACATCCGCGATCCTGACGGCTATATTATCGAGGTCGGACAGAGCACAGACCAGACATACGGCTGACGCTCAGCCCGGGTGTTCGTTTTGTTGGAACCCCCCTGGAACCGCACCCCCCAGGAGCTGTACGGCGATGCCTGTCTTGCTCAAATATCCAAGCCAACGGCAAAAAATCGGCGTGACCCTGAACTTGAGCTCGGATGAGGACGCCGCTGACCTGGTGCCGTGAGGCTAAAGTTAAGCAGCGCCTTGTCTTTTGCACACCTGGCACTGATGGCGATGGAGATGTAACGTATTTGCGGCGGAATTGCGTTCTATCAGCGCCTCTTGCCGGAGTGCTGTCGCGCGCTGCAACTGATCCTTGCCAGGCAAGACCGTGGCTTGAGGAGACGCATGCTGGGACCAACGCCGGGCCGCCTCCGCGTAGGCGTGTTCGAGTTGTTGGTACTCTGCACAATCCATAATGGTGTTGGATGCGCGATTGGCATGGCTCTTTGTACTTTGTTTTGCTTTTGAAGTGGCAACACCAGGTTAGGACGCAGCGTGCGTGCCATCAACAATCGGTAGGTCGACCAGAAAAGTCGCTCCGGCTTTGCCGGGGTGCATAGAGCTCCGGGCGCGGATGCTGCCCCCATGGCGTTCTACGATTTTCCTTGAAAGTGCGAGCCCTAGACCGTTCCCTTGATCGTTTTTGGTGGTGAAGAAGGGTTGAAACAACCGGCCAAGATTGTCGGGCGAAATCCCATGGCCGTTATCGGCCACGACCAGGGAAATGCGGTCAAACCGCTTTCTGACGCGAATGGAGAGGGTCCCTTTCTGAGGGAGCGCATCCAGCGCATTCCCAATCAGGTTAGAGATGACTTGCAGAATTTCGCCGGTCTGTTCCTTCGCTGCGCGCATGTATTCGTGGACTAACGTCAGGCTTTGCGCGCCAGCCGCCAGATACACCAGGCTGCCCAACGCATCGAGTGGATTTCGGATCTCATGCATGACCTCCAGCGCGAATAGTCCTGCCATCGATCGCTCTTGACATCGGCGAAGGGCTTCGATCGCCGATGCCAGCTTTTCAGAAGGGGTGGGTTCCATACAAGGCCTCTCAAGAAATTCCAGAGAGAACGCCCTTGCTGGCGTTTTCGTCGGGGAGATTAACCCCCCACAATCCAGATGGACGATTGGATGCTGGTTGGGGTCACGGTGGATTGGGTACAGACCGTTCTGTTCGCCGGCCGCTTCAGGGGAGTTCCAAACTGCCGCAGTCGTTCGAAGAGTACCAGGAGGGTCACTTTGTCTCGTTCGTTTTCCGGCAGATGCGGACGATACCTGGCGTCTCAGCTTACTGCGTCGAAGTCGTGGAGCCTGGTAATGCTGCACTGTGGACAGGTAATGCTGTGCATATAAAGTTCGTTAGCGGCCTTGAATCGCGCATCCAGCAGCTCCCTGCGGAGCCTGGAGCGATGATCAATCGACTGAAGACGGAACTCCCGGTTCCTTTCCCATGCGGCGAGTGCTGCATCGTAAGCTCGCCGTAACCGAGTTTCTACTAGGCACGCCATGCACACATTATGAGCCGATTGTCATTGGGGCGTGGCGCCATTTGCCGCCAGATTTGGACGCGAGGACGGCCACCCTCATTCACCCTCACAAACATCAGGTTACCGGTTACCAAAGAGAAAACCCCGCGGCAACCCTTGTAGAAGTTCGCGTGTCTTAATTGCCTGAGACTGGAAGCGGGTGATTCCAGACGACAATACGGGAGTCTCCTGAACCAAGGGGGGTAAAGGAGACTCCCGCCATTGTGCCGGCTGAGGTGTTATGAAATCGGCGCGATCATGCAAGTTTGCGCTGATTTAGGCTGCTCGCTGTAGCCGCTCGATTTCCTGGCCGATGGCTTGGACGATCAAGTCGTGATTCGTAGCCAAAAAGTATAAATGCAACCACGACAGGTCTATAATCGCGGCGTGTCTTCGGCGACGCAGATGTGGTGCTCAGGAAAAAGCCAACCGGCAAAGCCACCTTTCACCCGCGGAGGCTCAAGGATGTTTGGTGACTGCCCAGCTTGCAATTTGATAGTCGCTCTGGTGGAGAGGAGCGGAACCTGGTATCCGGAGGACCATCGCCCTGCCCCACGGTAGGCCCCCTGTGGGGCGGTCAGCCCTGCGGAGAGTGCACTCTTGTCGAGGATCACTCCCAATCCTCGGGCTCAATCTTCTCGAACGCACTCCTGATGATCCGATTGATACGCATCGTCTCTTTGTGGAGATGTTTGAGAGCTCTAGCAAGCCTGACCCAGGGCTTGAGAAATGCTGGTTTTGCGCTGTCGCCATGCCTGTCGATCGTGGGGAGACTCCCAAACCCCCCCTAAACCTTCACTCCCCGAAACATTCCTGCGGATGTTTAGTGTTAGGTTTGAGACTCGACCAACTTCTATCAGAGTCTTAGGCAAAAAACTTGAGGAGAATCCACATGAGTGACCTCGACAGCATGTTAGAACGCAACAAAGACTTTGCCGCTCAGCAGTCTGCTGCGGGTACGCTGATGCCCTCGCTTCCCGAGGCGACGCCGAATCTCAAGGCCATGATCATCGGTTGCGCCGATATGCGCGTGGACCCTGCTCATTTGCTTGGCCTCAAACCCGGCGAGGCGCTCGTGTTGCGTAACATCGGCGGCCGAATTACGCCGGTGCTGCTGCAGGAGTTGGGGATGCTCGGGCGCATCGGCCAGGTGATGGGTAAGGTTGCAGGCGGCGGCGGTGAGTTCCACCTTGTCGTTCTGCAACACACCGATTGCGGCATCACTCGCCTTGCGGGCGACCCGGCTATGCTGGCTCACTACTTTCAAATAGGGGAAGGGAACGTCGAGACAAAGGCAGTCACCGATCCGCGCGCGGCGGTTGGCGGCGATGTTGCCTTGCTCAAGACGATCCCCGCGTTGCCGGACAAGTGGCTTGTTTCCGGCCTCGTCTATGACGTGGCGACCGGACTGGTTGAGGTCGTCGTACCGCCTGCGCCGATTCGTACTGCATAATCTCAAAACTTAGTCGTCGACCGCATAAACTGCGAGTCAGTGTAAGCGCTGAGCAGGCAGGGTCTTGAACGGACAAAGAGAAAAGCCTGGCCACGCTCGCGTCCGGGCTTTCCTGTCCTCCTATCTCGTCAAGCCAACTAATAAAGACGAATCACCTTAGTCAATCCGTCGCGTCTTCCACAGACTTGCTACTATCCATCTTCCCTCGCTCTGGATATAATTCGGCGGTTCCCGCAAGAGTGCTGCTTACATCCCCCCATGTTATCTGCAACATCATGCGGGAGCGTGAGGAGGATTCACTTCATGTTTACATTGGCCGAAATTAGGATTTCGGGGAAGCTTCTGAAATCCATTCTCTGTCTGGCTCTCACCCTTTCCCCTTGGGCGCTCACCGCCCAGGACAGTAACCAGTACGCCTACGTAGCCATTACCGACACAGGACAGCTTTACGGCTACCGGCTTAACGCCACGAATGGGAACCTGGCGCCCGTGGCAGGGTCGCCTTTCCCTTTCCACTACGACGGCCTAAGCTCCATCGCGGCCGACCCGACAGGCAGATTTCTCTATGCGACCAGCCAGTATGCACCCAATGACGCCAATGTTGCCGGCCTGCGTATTGATCGCCTGACCGGCAAGCTCACTCCCTTGCCGAGCTCCCCTTATAGCGCGGGTGCGGTGCCATCGGCAATCGCCCTTGACCCTTCCGGCAGATTCGCTTACGTCGCCAGCTTTGGCAGCAGTAGCGTATCCGCCTTCAAGATCGACCAGAGGAGCGGGGCGCTGCTACCGGTAGCCTCATACCCAGCCGGGACGGCCCCAAGTGCGGTGGCCGTGGATCCGCTGGGTAAGTTCGTCTACGTAGCCAACGGTTCTTCCAACGATGTGTCAGGCTACACCATTAACCAGGCGACCGGTTCACTGACGCAGATGACGGGTTCTCCTTTTTCAACCGGGACCTCCCCCAGGTCCCTGGCTATCGATCCCAACGAACGATTCGTCTATGTAGCCAACGAGGGGTCCAACAATATTTGGGGCTATACCCTCAACCCAACCAGCGGCGCGCTCGCACCGCTGGGCACGTCGCCCTATGCCGTCGCGGATGCGGGTCTTACCTCCGTGGCCTTTGCCCCGACCGGCGCTAACGTCTATGTGACCGGTAATGCCGGCGTCTACGCCTATTCCATTAACCAGAACATCACAGATTTTGGTGGAGGAACCTTTCCCCCTACGGACCTCTACGGGCAGCTGACGCTGGTCCAGGGTTCGCCCTTTGGAGGAAGATTGACCGGCTTCGTAACCGTCGACTACACCGGAACCTTTCTGTACGCTGCCAGCAATAACGACATTACTGGCTTCAACCTCAGTACCGGTACTTTGCAGCCCTTAAGCGCCTCGCCCTTCGCGACCGGCGGTGCGCCGATCTCCATCGCATTGGTTCGTCCGCAAACCTTTCCGGTCTTTACCGCAACCCAGGTTGCAGTGCCTACCGGTTTCGGTAGTGTTTCAGCCTTCAACGCCACGGGGGTCAACGATAGCGGGCAGGTCGCCGGCACTGTCTCCTTCTATCCGAATGCGGGGGAGCAATTTACCGCGGCCTTCCTCTACGCCGGAGGGGTAACCAAGACTGTCGCCTTCAGCCGAAGGAGCAGCGGGAATGGCCTCAACGATAAGGGCCAGGTGGTAGGGCAGCAGGATGTGCAGCCTCCCAATCCATTGCAGCCGCCACCTCAGGCGTTCCTGTACAACAACAGCAGCAACACTACGATCAATATAGATAACGTTGCCGGCAGACAGAGCACCGCCTTCAGCATCAACAAGGCAGGGCAGGTGACTGGCTCGCTCTCCACCGCGACCTGCCCGATACCGGTCCCCGTTCCCCCCACTTGCCTGGGCAACACGCACGCCTTTCTCTACCACGGAGCAGGGCTGGCAGATATCGGCACTCTCGGTGGGACATACAGCCAGGGGACCAGCATCAATAACCTGGGAGAGATTGCGGGAATCAGCACCGCGGCCAACGGGGCAACGCATCTCTTCCTCTACGCCCAGGGTCATATGCACGATCTGGGAACCGCGGGTGGACAGACGTTCGCGTCCGCGGCGCTCAACGATCGCGGCGAAATACTGGCATCCACGGCCCCCTCACAAAACGTGGGGACAAGCTACCTTTACCGCAACAACTTCTTCTTCAAGCTGCCCTTTCCCGCCAGCGCGATCAACAACAGTACGGAGATCGTCGGTTCCAGGGCTGCTGCTACGGCAGTCAGTCGAGCCTACTTGTACTACGGCGGTATCTCGATCGACCTGAACGAACTGGTTGACCCGTCTCTTCCCCTGCTGACCAGTGCGAACGGCGTAAGTAACAACGGTAAGATCGTCGTTAAGGGAGTGAACGGCCAGCTTTACGTTCTCACTCCAAGATAACCGAGGGTCCGTCCCGTCTGGCCGCGGATTTGTGGCCAGACGGGATGGGTACTTGTCCGTCGTATTCACTCATTGAGGAGCTTGCTGAGGTTGTGGCTGCTGATCGCCCTTCTTTGACCCACCAAAGAGCCGGCTGAAAAGACCTCTCTTCTTTTTAGCGGCCGGTTCGGGCTGCGCTGCCGGGCCCTGAGGGCTGTTCGTGCCGGCAGGTTGCTGGAAAGCGGAAGTTGGCGGCAACGGAGGCGCCGGGGTGGCAGGTCCCGTCACAGTATGGATCGGCTGTTGGCCTGGCAGCAGAATCTGCTGAAGGACCTTTTGCTGGTCGCCGATGGAATGATCGCAGGTATCTCTGGGCTGTGTCCCATCCAGAAAGAATGCTGTGTAGCTATCCGTGCAACTCGCGTCGGCCAACAGATTGGTAACTTTATCCAGCGCCACCGGCACCACACCACTCGGTGGCACGAAGTCTTTCGCATCGGAATACTGCGGGAGCGCGACCGCTTTCTTCATAAAAGTAGCCCAGATGGGAGCCGCCGCGTGCGCGCCCTCGATCTTGATGTCGCTGTTGTCATCGTTGCCGACCCACACCACGCAGAGCAGGTTGGTGGTGAAGCCGGCAAACCATGCGTCGTCCGACGTGCCTGTCTTACCCGCCGCCGGAGCGGTGAAACCCATGCTGCGCACCACGCTCCCGGTACCACCCTCGTCTAATACGTTTTCCATCAGTGCCGTCGTAAGAAAGGCCACCCTTGGATCCAGTAAGGGCTTGGTGACTGCGGAGTAGTCCACGATCGGATCGCCATTCGCACTACGCACCGATGCCAGCATCCAGGGATCGATCTTCGCGCCACCATTGGCGAAGACCGTATAGGCTCCTGCCATCTCCAGAGGAGATGCCGCATAGGCGCCAATTGCCATGGCGGGTGTTCCGCGGACCGAGGTAATCCCGGCGTCCCTTGCCAGTGACGCGACATTGTCGTAGCCCACCATTTCCGCGAGTGCGATGGTGGGATTGTTCAGTGACCGTTGCAATGCATACCGCGCGGTCACTTCACCGGAATACTTCCCCTCAAAGTCTCTCGGAGAGTAGCTCCGATTACCGGCGAAGGTGAACGTGGTACGCACGTCGTTGAGCATCGTCACCGGCGTGAACAATGCGCCCGCACCGCCTGGGGCGGCAAGCTGCCCTCCAGCCAGACTGGTGTTGAACGCCGCCGCAAACACGAATGGCTTGAAGATCGATCCCGTCGGCCGATGCGTGGTTGCGTGATCGAACTGACTCGCACCATAATGACGGCCGCCCACTAACGCCAGCACCTGGCCGCTGTGGGGATTCAAGGCCACCAGCGCCACCTGGGGATACACAATCGGCCGGGTGTCTCCCGCTTTCACGCGCCGCGCATGGAGCCGCTCCACCTCGAGGTCCACGTTCTTCATTCCCTCGTCGATTGCTTCCGTAGCCGCTTGCTGCAGCTCACGATCGAGCGAAGTGTAGATGCGCAGGCCCTCCTGGTTGTAGTCGTTGTCGCCCAACCGGCTTACTAATTGATCGCGCACAAGATCGACGAAGTAAGGGGCCTCACCCGCATCGACGGCTCCCGGAACCAGTATGATGGGAGTGGATTTTGCCTCCTGCGCCTGCAGCCTGGTGATCGCGCCCGTTCCTGCCATGGCGTCAAGGACCACGTTGCGCCGCGCCAGCGCCCGGTTCATATGCCGGTAAGGGTCCAGCCTGCTGGGGCTTTGAATGAGCGCCGCCAGCAACGCACACTGGGGCAGGGTAAGGTTCTGCACGTCTGTGCCGAAATAAATCTGGGCAGCCTCACCAAATCCATTGATGGAAAAGCTGCCGCGCTGCCCTAGAGGCACCTGGTTGGCATAGACCTCGAATATTTTTTGCTTCGAGAAACGATGCTCGAGTTGGAAGGTGATGAGGATCTGTAAAAACTTGCGCTCGAAGGTGCGCTCGGGGGAAAGAAACAACATTTTTGCCAGTTGCATGGTCAGTGTCGATGCGCCGCCTGCGAAGCGGCGGTCGCCGCGCAAGTCGTGGTAGGCCCACGCCACCATGCTGTAGTAGTCCACGCCGCTGTGTCGCAAAAAGCGATGGTCTTCAATCGAAGTGACTGCCTGGACCAGGTTGGTGGGCAGCTCGTCATAGGTCACCAGGCGCCGTTTGGTTCTGCTGCTGTCTGACAAATCGGTCACCAGCAGCGGCTCCAGGTCATAAGCCTCGACCTGTTGCCCAGCGTCATCCTGTATCTGACTGATCAAGCCATGGTCGAAGGTGATGGTAGCTGAGTCCGGTTCGTGAAACGATTGCGGTCCAGGATGAATCGAGATGCGCCCTTCGCCCATCGAGAACGTGCCCAGGCCAGAGGCTTTGCCGCCACCTTCGATGGAGTAACCTGCCTCGCGGAGCTGTGCCGCAATGAAGTCTGCGGTGTATTTCTGCCCCGGTCGAAGCTCCGTCGGGGCCGCATAGATCTTTGCGGTGTTGTCGAAGAGTGGTTTCTTAAGCCGCTCGTCGACAATACGGCTGTACTTCCCATAGTAGAAACCAAACACGCTTGCGAGCAGCACGCAACCAGCTGCGAATAATATCCCTATCGAAAGAAGTAACTTACGCGAAGAGAAGAACTGCCTTGTCGCCGATCGCATCGTAGAGCCCCAAACCCTGCGCGGTCCGCAGGCGAGTTGTGAAGAAATGATACCTGCCCCCCCGCTGGATGCGCGAAATGGTCCCGCCTCGCGCATATCTGGCGACACGGGGATAAGTTGCGGTGGAGCAGCGGCGGAAGGGTATGACTCGCCAGATCAACGAGGGGCCGCCCGCACTGCCGCTTGCTCGCAACGGATACATGGGAACGGATCCGAGGGCTTGCAAAAAGCTTGAGGGGTAGAACGTCGACCACTCAAGCCAAAAGAAGGCTTGAATGGGCCACCCGAGATTCTTGTTCGAACGACAAGGCGCCGCAGCAAAGCAGGACAGAGCACAACGACGGCTTTAACTTCGGGGCGCAGTCCTCATGGTGACTTCTGGGAAGCCTCATCGGGCGCCAGATCTGCGGACGTTTTCTTTTGATAGCCAGGGAGCTTGGAGGTGATGGTGCGGAACACAAACTCCCGCAGAAGATTATCGGCGGCGTAACCAGCCAGGTGAAAGGCGCAGGTGCTGGCGACCAAACCAAAACCGCGATCCTTTCTCCCGCGATAGGTATTGGAGATGGCTCCGGAGCTGAGCGATCCCAACAAGCGAGAGTAATTCGGCTGAGGATTGCCATTGTCTCCGCGTGTGACAACGGTGCGGCTCACGGCGTAGAAAAAGCGCGAAGGCGGAGAGCCGATCCCCTTGTAGAAATAGCGCGGGTCCTGGTGAAAGAGCGCGGGAAAGGCTGCGCTCGACAGCATGCGGTTGGTTATTTCGTTACCGAAGTCTGCTCCATAGCGCCTGGCGTATCCGGCAGCTCCCTGACCGTAAGAGGCGTATTTGTTGGTCGCTTGTTCAATGCCCGCTCCGGCGCCGGTGGTGAGAAAAACAACGGGATCGAACACCGAGCGGGTCGCCAGACGAAATTTCTGCCCGACGCTCATCGGCGCCGCATTCCAGATGTAACTGGTGTAGAAGTTGGGGATGAAGCCGAAGAGCCGCTGATGCTCCTGGAGATGGACTTGCTCTGCAGCAATTTCGTCTAGAGTAGCCGTGACTACGATGCTGGCATTGTTGGAGGTAAAGGGAAGACTGATCCTGTCCAGCTTTCGGTGCTCGCCGGCAACCAGTAGGACGCTGGGAGAGAAATATGATCCCAAACCAGGAGCCGCGACCCTCAGGTTGTACTTTCCTGGGGGAATGTCGAAGAAATTAAACTGGCCATCGGCTCCCGACACCGCGGTGGTATCGGGCAGACCCTCGCGAATCAAGGTAACCAGGGCGCCCGGAACAAGACCCTGACGGTCATCAACGATGCTGCCGGTAATGCTGCCGTGAGGCCAGTAATCAGAAACCTGTGGCTGCCGCGAAGCGCCGCCCGCAGAGTGGGAAGGTGTCGCCTGCTGCTGGGCAAAGACGCAGAGCGGGCCTAGCAGAAATATGAGACAAAGCAGCCGCACCCCGGTCTTACAGGTTTCGTCCCGGTCGAACATATGACGGAGAATAGTAGTAATTAGAGATTCTGGATAGAAATGTTTTACGTTTCTTCGACGGCGGGCTACCGCGCAGGGCACTCCTCAGTAATTAGCTTGCGGTTACGGAAAGCCGGTTGAAAGCCGCAGGGCAGCGCGCCTATCCCCCGGCATACGCCGGATAGTCTGTGTAGCCAACGGGCCCCGGCGTGTAAAACGTAGTGGCATTCGCCGGGTTGAGCGGGATGCGCTTTGCCAACCGCGCCGGCAAATCGGGGTTGGCCAGAAAAGTCCGGCCAAATGCAATGGCATCGGCTTCGCCGTCGCGCAGGGCCTCCGACGCATCCTCGAGGAGATAGTCCGAATTCAGGATGAGTGCACCTTTGAACGCCCGGCGAATGGCGGGGACGAGCTGCCGCGTCGCCGCGTGGAAGGTGCTTTCGGGGCGCGATGCGCGCATTTCCAGGAACGCTATGCCGAGCCCGTTCAAAGCTTCGGCGGCCTTTGTGAATAAGAGCTCCGATTCGCTGTCACCACAACCCTGTGGATCATCGTTGGGAGAAAGCCTCACACCCGTGCGATCGGCGCCGGCTACGCCGATGAGTGTCTCGGTCGCCTCGATCAACAGCCGGATGCGGTTTTCGATCGCGCCGCCGTAGCGATCGGTGCGATGGTTTGTTCCGTCGCGTAGAAACTGATCGAGAAGATAGCCGTTCGCGGAGTGTAACTGGACGCCATCGAAGCCGGCCGCCATCGCATGCTCGGCCGCCAGTTTATAGTCGCCAATGATCGCTTTGATCTCGTGTGTCTCGAGCGCTCGTGATTTGACGTAAGGCTTGGGGCCATCATAGGTGTAGGCATGCCCCGGGGCGGTGGTTGCCGAGGCCGACACTGGTTGGGCGCCACCAAGATAGTCGGGGTGCACGATCCGGCCCATGTGCCAAAGCTGCGCAACGATGCGACCGCCCGCCTCATGAACAGCCCGCACGATCGGCCTCCACGCCGTGACCTGCTCCTCCGACCAGAGCCCCGGAGCGCCCGGCCAACCCAGGCCTTGCTGGCTGATGCCGGTGGCCTCCGAGATGATGAGTCCAGCCGATGCACGCTGACTGTAGTACTCGCCCATTAGCGGTGTCGGCACATGGCTACGAGTCGCCCTTCCACGGGTGAGAGGGGCCATGATGATGCGATTGGGCGCGTCAATCGCACCGAACGTAATTGGGTCAAACAAACTCGTCATTAAGAAGTTCCTCAATCTGCGGAGGTAGGGCCTAGTCCCTATCCACGGCTGTCCTTTCATTCGCAATCCTACAGGAGAGACAACGAGAGATGAGTGACTCTGGGCCTATTGCAATAACTCTGCCGCAACGAGAATTTGCTGAATCGAGACGGATACGTCCTACCCAGGTTGGAATATGAGCAGTCAGGAGAGTTTCGAGCAGTTTAAGGATGACTACAATCTCTGAATACAGGTATGTCTTTAAATGACACACCTGTGATATATGTCGAACGTGGCGAAGCGAGTGCGAACCCGCAAAGTTGTCGACGAGATCGACCAGGTGCGGTGCAAATCCGGAAGCTATGGCATCATCCGCGAAGAAGTGTATGTAGACGACGCCGGAGCGGTGATGAAGTACAACCTGGTCTTCATTCATCTCGGTCTGTGCCAGCAGGACAACGGCAGGGTGCTCGGCTACGACAACGCTCACGAACACCATGAACGCCATTGGATGGGGAGCAAGGAACGAGTAGGCTTTATCAACTATGAACGGACCCGCGTCATTTCCTCGACGAAGTGAAAGCCCTGAAGGAGAAGGCATGAAAACAAAAATCGGTACAAACAGTTTTGCTGAAGTGAGAGAACGCAAGCTGACTCGCGCGCGCAAGCTGGACCGTAAGGAGCGCATTCCTTCAGCGAAGCGCATAACCTTCGCCACTGCGGACGAGATGCTGTCGCACATCACCCCTAAGCGTGTTCGTCTCTGTGAAGCGGCAAGGGAGAAACCCCGTTCCATCACAGAGTTGGCGGCGGTGCTCCAGCGCGACCGAAAAGCTGTGCACCGCGATGTCCAGGCTCTCCATTCGGTAGGGATGTTGCTTCTGCGAAAGGAAACGAATCCGGGCCACGGTCAAGTGCAGGTAGTGACAGCGGCGGCCGGCCGATTTCAACTGGTGGCCGAGGTCTAAGGAGCCACACCAGAAGGAGAGGTGTTCTGCTTCGAGGTCAATCCCAGTCCAGCCTTCAGCTACTACGAACTAAATACCGGGCAGCCCATATCTGCCGCCTTGGCCCGACTGCTGGCCGATGCATGAGAGGCATCCGGCTAGACGGCGAATGCGTAGCTTCCACTGAGTCGACCGCCTGGGTAAGATGCGTGGCCGGCCCGATCACGCATGATCGTTGTTGTGCGGTTCTTCGAGATGCCAAGTCTTCCTGCCATTTTGACCAGGTCTGCGAGAGAGTTGGCCTGCATCTTCTGCATCACCTGTCCGCGATGGGCTTTCACGGTAATTTCGCTGATTCCGAGTTCCGCCGCAACCTCTTTGTTCATTAGCCCGGAAGACACTAAAACCATGACCTGCTTTTGCCGGAGTGACAGCGAGACATAGCATTCCTGAAGCGCCTGTCTCTCCGACTTTCTGGCGACAACGAGGCGGCTTCGCACGAGCGACTCGCGGATTGCACTTAACAGTTCGTTGTGCCGGAAGGGCCTGGTAAGGAATTCTTGCGCACCTGCCTTCATGGCTTCGACAGTCGTGGGTATGTCGCTGTTTGCGCTCAGAAAAATAACTGGAAGGTGGGGCCATTTTACCGCTGCGCGCTTTTGCAGCTCGAGGCCGCACAGGCCGGGTAGAGAAACGTCGAGTATCAAGCAACCGGGCACGAGCTCCACAGAATGAGCAAGGAATTCTTCGCCCGACTTGAATGTGGCTGCACGCCACCCCTCGCGGGTGACCAGGGCTGCCAGGGATGCGCTTGCCTCCCGATCGCCGTCAACGATGAAGACATTCGCCGTCTCCTGCGATGCTTTTGCAGGCTCTATCTGATCACAAATCGCGGACATCGAACCTGCTGCGCTGCCCGTAGGAGTAGATCCCGTTTGAAAGAAATTCATAGTCGCCCTCCGTTAGTTTTCTCGCGATGAGCTCACATGTGCTCTGAGAATCCGGTTTTCAGCGCTGTCTGTAGAGATTGGCCCGAGAGGAAGAGCGCCGATCACGAGAGCAACTATGCATTCGGAGGAGAATGGGAGACAACCCTCGATGGAGCCAATCTCATTCGTTCCATCGTTTGTATTTGAGACCTACTTTTGGGTGAAAAAATTTGGGTGAAAGAGAGGAATAGGGTCAGATTCCGATATGCTTTCTTCCGAAGAGCCGGGCGTCGATGGACCACGCTCCGGGACCAATCATGGCCAACGTGCCGCCGAGGACTGCCAGCATGAGTGGCATCCAGATGTCACTCATGCCCGAGACGACAACCCATAACTCGACGGCTGCGACCAGTGCTCCGGCCAAGGGAGTCCACAGCCCTGCCAGGAGGAACAAACCCAACACAGCTCCCGTTATTTCGGGGATCATTATGCCGGCCGCTGGAGCCTCCAGCTGCACTATCGCGTTATGGAGCAAAGCAATCCCTGTGACGAGCCGCTGAATCAGAAGGCCGAATCCGGGCCAGCTATTCGCGAAGGTTGAGAAGAGTCGCTGCAAAAGTTCCTCCCTCTGGGCAGGGTACGGCACCTTTGAGCGGCGCGGATAGCGCTGAAAGCCAAAACAAATTTCATACTTTCGGGTGATTTATCTAGAGCTCGATAATCCCGCGCCTGAGGGCGATGGTGACTGCGTGTGCTCGATCACTGGCGCAGAGCTTGGACAGAATATTGCTGATGCGACTTTTGATCGTTGCCTCGGCGACGAACAGGCGATCTGCGATCTGCTTATTGGAATTCCCGGCCGCGATCAAGCGCAGAACCTCAATCTCGCGCTCGCTCAATTCATCGTCAGTGGCGTGCTCAGCCAGCTCAGCCGCTACCTCTGGCGGTATTTTCTTTCGTCCCTCATGGACGGCATGAATCGTCTCGATCAGTTCACGATCATGACCTTTCAGCAGGTACGCACGAGCGCCGGCGCGAAGCGCGCGCAGCACTTGAACATCGCCGTTGTAAGTGGTAAGCACGATGATCCGGGCATCGGGAAACTCGCTCAAAATACGATTTGTCGCCTCGATTCCGTTCAGCACCGGCATCTGAAGATCCATCAGGATGATGTCCGGGCGATGGAGGCGGAATTTTTCAACGGCGTCCTCTCCGTTTTGTGCTTCCGCGACTAACTTCATGTCAGGCTCCGCATTCACCACGGCGGCGAGGCCTTTTCGGAGAAGAGCGTGGTCGTCCACCGCAAGAATGCGAATCATGCCAGGAACACTATTCATCGTTAGTCGCCTTAGGGAATAGACGGAATCGTTGTCTATCGCGCCGCTTTTGGTAGGCCATTGAAGCGGGAACCGTTAATTCCACTTCCGTACCGGCGCCCATCTCGCTCCAGAAATCCAGGCGCGCCCCAATTCGCTGGGTGCGCTCGCGTATTCCCGGAATGCCAAAATGTCCGGACTTTCCGCCATCCTTCAGGATCTTTGGATCAATGCCCCTGCCGTCGTCACGAACACGCACACGAAGCCGATCTTCATCGTAGCGGATATCCACTTCGATGTGGCGGGCAACAGCGTGTGCGAAGGCATTGCGGATCACTTCGCGGGAGATCCGATAGATTTCGTCCTGGAGCATTGGCGACAGATGCTGCTGCTTGCCCTCAACCACCACGCGATAGTCCGGAGAATTCTGCTCCGGTGGGTGAGCCGTCGCGAGCTCATGGCCAACGTCATTCAACAATTCCGGAAGACTGCGCTGCGCGGCCGCTTCGGGGCGCAGGTTCTGTATGGCGGCGCGTCCCTCTGTAATGCCGTCCTCCGCCGCTTGAATTGCCTCATCGACAGCCTGCATCGCATTGTCCGCATGGCGCAGCAGCAGTTTGCGAGCTGCTTGAAATTGAAAGACTGCTCCCTGAAAACTCTGCAGCAATGTGTCGTGTAATTCGCGAGCAACGCGGGTGCGCTCATTCACCCGGGCTTCCATCCCTATGGTGAATCGGTTCCGCAGCTGCTGCAGGCGAAGCTGATACAAAGCCCATAGCAAAAGAAGAAACAGTGCTAAGCACGAGAGCCGGAACCACGGCGTCTGGTAATACGCCGGAAGGATAGAAAAATCCATGGATGCACCCGTCTCGTTCCACACTCCGTCGTTATTGCACGCGATGACTCGAAAACGATATTTCTTCGGAGGAAGGTCGTTATAAAAAGCCTGACGTCGCGTTCCCGGTTCCTGCCAGGCTGCATCGTGGCCCTCAAGCATGTAGCGAAACAACACTTTTTTCGGTGCTGCGAAGCTTAGGGCCGTGTAGTCAATCTCAAGGTCGTGGGTGAGCGCAGGCAGTTTGAGGGATTCCTGCGTCGAGTAGCTCTTTCGGTCTGCAACGACGGTATTGATATGCACCGGCGGCGGCACAGGGTTGTCGGCCATGTGCACCGGGTCGATGGTCTGCAGAACACCACCATTGGCAAACCATAATCGCCCGTCAGGCGTCTTCGTACTCGTGTTGAAGTGACCAATCCCTGGCTGGACACCGTCTAACGCATCAAAGACTTTCATCTTCAACTTGCTTTCAGGCTGTCCCCACCACTGTTGTATTTCCTCCCCTGGAATCTCGATCAGGGCGCACCCCGCGTCAAGCCACAGGTCGCCTTGATCGTCCGAGATGAGCCCGTTGATGTCATTGCAAGGCAGGCCGTTGCGGACAGTCAGAATCTGTTGTTTGCCGCCTTTCCAACCCACGACCCCGAATTCGGCTCCCCCCAGAATCGATCCGTCCGGTGCCGCAAAGAGCGCCTTCACTCGTGAATTCGGGTGGTTGGCAAAGGTAAAGATCTCTGTCTTGCCGGATCGAAAGCGCGCTAGATCCCCGCTGAGCAGACCTAGCCAGATCCCGCTTTGCGGATCGAGGACCAGCTTTCGTCCTATCGGCACGGGCGGAGATGGGAACTCTTCTTGAACTTTCAGATCCTGAATCCGGACCAGCGTTGCCGGCGGGCCGCGAGACTCGACCCAGACATTGTGCTCAGGGTCTTCCACCAACCCCATGACCATACCGAACGCACTGCCATCCTTCCTCTTGATGGGACTGAACTTCCCATCCACACGAACCCATAGCGTGTTATCGACTCCAACCCACAGACGCCCCGCGTGATCTTCCAGGAGAGACGTAACTTGATTTCCCGGCGGACCGTTTCCAATCTTGGAAGAGAGGCCTTCCCGGCTGAGAGACTGCAGGTGGTCCGCTCCTATCCAGACGGTGCCATCACGCGCGGCAAGAACCGATTCGACTGCATCCTGGCTGAGCCCTTCACGCTGCGAGATGCTGGTCACGCGAAGGTCGCGCAACATATCGAGGCCCTTCGATGTAGCCACCCAGAGGTTGCCCTCGCGATCTTCGAAGAATTCGATCACGTAATCGCTGGACAAGCCGTCCGCGGTTCCAAAGTGATCGACGTCGGTGCCGTGAATTCTAAAGATGCCCCGGTTGTTGGTGCCGACCCAGAGATTTCCCTGGCGATCGATCAGGAGGGCCTCGACATCCAGGGTTTCGCCGTTTAATTTTGGAACGGCAAACGGTCTCAACACGCCGTCTACCACGTGTTGTAATCCTCCCCCGGGTTTGGGTTCGGCCACTCCAACCCAGACCGAGCCATCAGCTGCGACCGACAGGGCAGGCACCCCGTTGATTCCCTGATTGCGTCGCAATGCAGCAGGCCGATAGACTTTGGAGGATCCCGGCTTCCACCGGATGAGCGCCGTGTCGCCTCCCAGCCAAAGATAGCCAGAAGCATCCTCTGCCAGAGAGTCCCCACTGGACAGGGACACTCCTTCGGCGTTCCCATAACAATGAACATCTGTATCGAAAATTCGGCAAAGTGGGTGTGGGTTACCACCGGGCCGGGCACCCGCGACCCAGATTTGCCCCTTCTCATCCTCCGTGATCCCATTGACGACTTCTCCATCCAGATACCGGATTGAGTGCTGGTTTACCCAGTGGACCAAACCAGACGCGGTTCCGATCCATAAGCTTCCGTCCCTGGCGCCAAGCAGGGTATGGATGTCGTTGGATGTCGCCTGTTCTCCAGTGAGCGAAGCCCACGGTAAGAACTGGACGCCATCGAATCTGAAAAGCCCTCCTGCGGTTCCTACCCAGAGGTACCCATCGGTCGTTTGCGTGATCGCCCATGGCGCAGCGCTGAAATATCCATCCTGCACTCTCCAGGCAGTATGTCCATATTGCGTGATTCGATGGGCCGGATCGAGCGCCGCCAGCCAGGCCGGAAAGAGAAAATGGAAGATCGAGAGCAGGAAGAGTGCTCTCATCATGCCCTGTTTCCATTCTTTAACCAAGGCTTGAGAGGTCCTCCATTCCTTATCCCTTCTGAACGCCGCCGGGCGTCCGTGTAGATGAGCGCCTAAACTGTTGACGATTCTAACTATTCTTCGCCCATCGATTGCCGGTACGTTACCTGACGATACTTAGGTCACGACGGGCTTTACTATCATGCTTTGGTATTGGTTCAGGGAGATGAGTGGGCAGAAAGCGCCGCGATACGCCGGCATCTGGTAAGCGCCTGTGATTTCGAGGACCCTATACCATTCTGTCTTGCTCGATGGTGCCGCATGTTTGCGCCGGCGTAGACGGGGCACTAACAGCCTCGGCGCTGACGCGCCCTCGGGAGTTTGCTTCTGTAAAGCGCTCTTTACCCCTTATGCGTCAAAAAGCGTACCTCGGCGGCTAAAGCCGTGCCCTTCGTGCAGAGACGCTTTTCCCTCGGCCTGTTTGGCGTTTAAGTCCCGACCAACTTAGAACTTTAATTTGGGCGAGTCTGATAGTCCCAGCTCATTTACCCGGTGCGATTTCCGGTCTCCACCATTTCGGTGTCGAAAAGAGCGTGTGGAGTGCTGGAGTGGAAAGTGGGGTTAGTGCCTACCGTTTCTGAGCGGGCGAAATGTAGAACAGCTCTTTCCCATCACGCCGCCCTTCCACACCATCCATCTACCTTGGTTCGGGGCGGGCGGAAGGGGAATGACATAGACCTCGCTCTGACCAGATTCATTCGACGCGTACGCGACCCGATGAGGGTGTACTGCCCGCTCGCAGACCCTTACACATGCAGCAGAAATTCCGGATTGTCCGGCAACTCACAACGGAACGGGAGTGGCTTGAAATCCGGTCCGAACTTGAAGATTTTCTTCTCCGTACGGCTTGCGATGTAGAGGTGGCCCGAACTGGAGAATGCCATGCCGCCCCCATTTTTTACGTGCAGCCCAGGAACAGCCGTCAGCCGCAGGTTGCCGGCCTCACCGGTAAGGTCTCCCTGAAGAACTTCGTTTGCGCCACTCACGAAGAGTTTGTTCCCATTGACGACCAGGTGAACCGGGGTCTCCACCGGATTGCTCTGCCCGAGATATTTGCCGTCCCGATCGAACACTTTGATCCTGCCTGCTGGCTGGTCCGCGACGTACAGTGCACCGTGGCTCCACAGAATTCCGCGTACCGAGTGCTTCTTGGCCTCCTGATCGGAGTACTCCAAACCTGCCGGTGCCGGCACCGCCGTCTTTGCTGCCGGACTGAGGGCACTCGCACTGGAAGGGATGAACGTTCCGGCAGAGAACTTGCCGCGTCCCTCCAATGCTGCGGGAAGGTGCGCAGCCTTGCCGGTCTTACCTCCCTCCGTCACGCTCAAACGTGTAACGACGTTGGTATCCTGGCTCGATAAGTAGCAATAGCCTTCCTCATCGAACTGCAAATCGAAAGGATGCAGTATGCCCTCGGTTGTCTCTCGCGAGGCGAATTTGCTTACGAACCGGTAGCTTGTCTGCGCGCCCTCGTAGCACAGGACACTGTTCTGCGCTTTGTTAGCAACCACGACATAGAGATATCTTCCGTGAAAATAAATGCCGCGTAGCTCATCCAGAAGCAGCCCGTCCCCGTCATCGAGAATCGCAGGGGAAAGCAGTTTTCCGTCTTTGTCATAGGCGTGGACATTGTTCCTGACCGGGTGCTTGCCAGGCTGGCCACCGTGTAATGTGACCAACAGCATCACGATTCCTCCCTTAAAGCTGATCTCTGGACCGTACTCAACGGCTACCCTGACTGTCTGGAACTCCGCCCTCTGGATGGTGGGGCGAAGCCCGATACTCTGGTAGTGCACATAATAGTGCAAAACGTTTCACAAGCAATCGTCACTATCTCCTCAGAACCGACGGCTCGGACTTGCAGGATTTATAACCGAACGCACGCTGTTACAAATTCTTTGATAGCTTGAGCCCTGGATCGACAACCGGGTGGGACTGGCTGGGGCGGCGCAATGCGGCGACCGCATACCTATTGCCGCGACCGCCGTGCAGGTAAATCTTACCCCTTGACACTCGACAGGTCAGCGATGCATTGTCTTGTTGGATGTCGAGGGGAACGATGCCAGCCACAGATCTTCTTCAGGGAACCCTGGATTTACTGATATTGAGGACACTTGCCCTCGAATCAATGCACGGGTGGGGTATCGCGCAACGAATTCAGCAAGTGTCGAAGGATGCACTTCAGATTGGACAGGGCTCGCTGTACCCCGCTCTTCACCGGCTGGAGTACAAGGGGTGGATAAAGGCCGAGTGGGGCGCCTCGGAAAACAACCGCAAGGCGAAATTCTATTCACTCACCAGGACGGGGCAGAAGCAACTGCAAGCGGAGCTCGAGGACTGGGGCCGCATCTCGACAGCAATCGCCCTGGTGCTGAAGTAGGAGGGATAGATGCTCAAAGAATGGTGGACGCGCTTTCGTTTTCTGATGTCTCCAAAGCCCAATCGTGAAATAGACGACGAGGTGCGGTTCCACATCGAACGGCAGGCCCAGGAATACATCGCGACCGGCATGACGCCGCAGGAGGCACGCCGAAAAGCGGTCATAGCGTTCGGGGGAATTGAGAGCGCGCGAGCACAATCCCACGAGCAACGTCCGAGCTTCCTGCTCGGAACTCTGCTTCAGGACGTGAACTATGCCCTCCGGCAGCTGCGAAAGAGCCGCGGCTTCACCGTAACTGCCGTGCTGACCCTCGCCCTCGGCATAGGGGCGAACGCCGCTATTTTCACCCTGGTCAACGCCGTCCTGCTGAAGAACCTTCCCGTCGTTGACCCCTCCGCCCTCGTCCGTATAGGCAACAGCAACGAGTGCTGCGTCAACTGGGGAGCGAACGACGACGGCAGCTATTCCTTGTTCGCCACCAACGACTGGCACCAGCTACAGAAGAACGTCCCGGAGTTTGAAGAATTAGCCGCCATGCAGTCCGGCATCGGTCAAATCAGTCGCTCGACGCGACAAGACCCAGGAGGGTGCACGCTCCGTCAGCAGCGAATTCGTCTCCGGAAACTACTTCCGCACCTTCGGCCTTAAGCCGCAGATCGGACGTCTCTTCACGGACGCAGAAAACGTAGAAGGCGCACCGTTCGTCGCCGTCATGAGCTATGACATGTGGCAGAACAACTACGCCGGCGACCCATCCGTCGTGGGCAGCACATTCTGGATCAATACGAAAGCCGTCACCATCTCCGGTATCGCTCCCAAAGGCTTCTATGGCGATCGCCTGTCCAGCACCCCGCCCGACTTTTATCTCCCTATCGAATCCATGCCGGTTCTGACAAATGCTCGAGCACGTGCACGATTCCCGACGCGCCGTTGGCTATACATCATCGGTCGCGCTTAAACCCGGTGTGGCCATGGCTCGCGCTACAGGCCAAAATCACTGTATTGGTCCGGCAATCATTCGCAGCCACAACAATTTTCTCAGACGAACACGGGAAGCGCGCGCTGCCTAAAGTTCACGTCGTCCTGTCGCCGGGCGGGGCCGGCATCCAGGACATGCAGGACAGTTACGCCTCAAAACTTAAGCTTCTGCTGTGGATCTCCGGCCTCGTGCTCCTCATCGCCTGCGGCAACATCGCCAACCTTCTGCTCGTCCGCGGAATGAACCGCCGCGAAGAGATGTCTGTCCGAGCAGCACTTGGCGCGATGCGAGCAAGAATCGTCCGCCAGCTCCTCACCGAAAGTATCGTCCTCTCGATCATCAGCGGAATGGCCGGCCTCATCGTCGCCTACCTGGGCACTCGCATGCTTCTCGCTATGGCCTTCCCCAGCGCGCAGAACATCCCCATCGATGCGCGCCCCTCCGGAGTGGTGCTTGTCTTTGCCTTCGGCGTCTCGCTCCTTACCGGAATTCTGTTTGGCGTAGCCCCTGCATGGATCACATCCAAGGCGAACCCAGCCGACGCCCTCCGCAGTGGAACCCGCACTACCTCCTCCGGAGCCTCACTGCTGCAGCGCAGCCTCATCGTGCTGCAGTCGGCGCTGGCCCTGGTGCTGCTGATCGGCGCAGGCATGTTTATCCAAAGCTTGAATAAGCTGAGGAACATCGATCTCAAGCTCAACTCGACGAACCGGTACATCATCCATTTCGACCCACAGGCAGCGGGCTACTCTCCCGCCCAGGTGGAAGCCCTCTATCGAATCATCGAAGAACGATTCCACGCTATCGCCGGCGTCCAAAAGGTCGGCATCTCCGCTTACACGCCAATGGAAGCGAACAACTGGGGCGATGGCGTCCAGATCCAGGGCCAGCCCGACCCACATAGCTGGGCCTCCTGGGTCAGGGGCAACGCCGAATACTTCGACTCCGTAGGCACGCACGTCCTCCTGGGACGAGGCTTCACTACCCAGGACACCTCATCCTCTGCAGCCGTCGCCGTCGTGAACCAGGCCTTCGTCAAAAAATTCTTCAAACCCGGCGAGAACCCCCTCGGTCGCCGTTTCGGTGCACCCGGGACGCAATCCTCAGGAGACTTTGAGATCGTCGGCGTTGTCGAGGACACCGCCTACAACTCCGCGACCTGGAAGAACCACGCCATGTACTTCATCCCCATGACCCAGCGCATACCAGAGTCCGCACGCCGGCGCCCCATCGAGCAGGATACCGGCCTCTACGCCGGCGCCATCGTCATCCAGACCGACCGCCCCATGGATAACATGGAATCCATCGCCCGCCAGACACTCGCCGCCATCAACCCGAACCTCTCGGTTGTGAAATTCCAGACCTTCGAAGAGCAGATCGCCGACCAATTTACTCAAGACCGCATGATCACCCGCCTCATGACTCTCTTCAGCATCCTGGCTCTTTTGCTCGCAAGCCTTGGCCTCTACGGTGTCACTGCTTACACCGTAGCCCGCCGCACGTCCGAGATCGGTATCCGCATGGCCCTCGGCGCAAACCGCAGCTCCGTTGTCGGTATGATCATGCGCGGAGCCATGCTCCAGACCGCAATCGGACTCTGCCTCATCGGCATCCCCGTAGCCTGGTTCTGCGTCCGCTACATCGAATCTCAGCTCTACGAAACCAAAGGCATGAGCTTCGCTGTCCTCACCATCGCCACCCTGACGCTGACCGCGGCAGCCGCAGCTGCCGGACTCATCCCAGCTCAACGCGCAGCCTCCACCAATCCATCGCAAGCTTTGAGAACCGAATAGACGAACAGAGCTAAACTGCTGGTCCTATTGACCGTGCCTTGCTCTCCGTGCAACTGTTAGACGGTTAACCTGAGACATATTCGATGCGGATCGCTGATCTTATCCTTCCTGTGTTTGCGGTGATCCTGACTGGCTGGATCGTTGGCTTTACAGGCTACCTGTCGCGTTCGTTGTCTGACGGCCTGATTCACTTCGCCTACAACATCGCAATGCCGGCGTTGCTGATCGTCACTATCGCACAAGAACCAAGCCATTCGCTGATCAATGGGCGCTTTATTGTTGCCTTTGGTGGCGGCTCTCTTCTTTGCTTCGTCCTCGTCTTCGGCTTCATGAGCATTCATGCTTCTCGAAGTCTCGCAAGCCGAACCATGCATGGCATGGCAGCGTCGATGACTAACACCGGCTTCGTCGCCTTACCCGTCCTACAGGCGATCTATGGCCCGCGCGCTGTGTTGCCGGCGGCGATCGCCACTGTGTTTGTGGCAGTTGTGATGTTTCCCATAGCCGTGGTCCTGCTCGAGCTTGGTCAGCGGGATGCGCAGGGCACACGCACGGCCCCGATGGTCACCTTGAAGCATGTCGCGCTCAACCCGCTGGTCCTGTCAACCCTGGCCGGTATGCTTTGCTCGGTCCTCGGTCTGCGCATGCCCGGGCCGGTCACCGCGTATCTTGGCATCATGGCCGATGCGCTCACGCCTTGTGCTCTGTTCGCTATCGGTCTGGGGCTGTCGATCGATGGATTGCGCGCCAACATTGGGCGTGCCTCGCTGCTCTCCGTCGTCAAATTGGTCATCATGCCTCTGATCGTGTACGGATTCAGCGTGTGGCTGGGACTCGACCCGCTCTACACGATTGCAGCCGTAATCTGCGCCGCCGTGCCCACGGCCAAGACGGTCTACATTCTTGCGGGAGAGTATCGCTGCGAGGAAATGATGGTGGCGTCCACGGTCTCGATGACGACTCTTGTTTCGGTCATCTCGCTGGTGGCCTGGCTTTATGGGCTATCAGGGCTGGCAACACGCATCGTTGCCAGGTAAGCGCAGGGGTTCTAGAGTGTGCGTGAGAGCAAGAGCCCCGGTGCAGGAAATCCGGGAACATGGGCCGAAAACGGGTTCTTCCAATGCTTTCACTCCATGTGAAAGGACTCTTGCTCTCACTCGTAGTCTCTTCGCTATAGAGCAAAAGCGTTGGGAGGGGCTGCGCCCCGTCATCTTCGGCCCATGTACGCTCAGGCGAACATGGGGCACCCGTCCAGGGAAGGGGGCTTCGTGCGATGTAACTTGTTGGTTGTTTTGAAGAGAGCTTGGCCAAACAGAAACAGATTGGTCCAATGAATCGACTACTGTGTAAATTGCCCCGAGTTTTCGATTGTGTTGATGAACGAAGGGCACGGGTTCGACCGTGCCAAATAACGCTCGAACCGATGAGGGTTTTAGCCCCTGAGGTACGTCTTTCCAATCGGCTGCGACGAACCATGCCGCGGACAGAGATGACTTCGCCCTTTATGAGTCGAAAAGCGTACCTCGGCGGCTAAAGCCGTCGTTGGAAGGCCTATTTACGGTACGGCTAAACCCGTGCCCTTCGTGGAGAGACGCTTTTCCCTGAGCCTGTTTAACGTTTGAGTCCCGACGAACTGAGAAGGCTAATTTGGACAAGTCTGAAGGTCAGCCGTCCCCGTTCGACAGGCTCAGGGCAGGCTCTGCGGGAATAATGCGTAAGTCTTTGGTTCTCACGCACAGGCTTAAAAGCCGTACCGTTCGCAAGCGAGTTCTCACGCAAATCCCGTGCTAAAGATCAATGATTGCGGCCGGTGTTCCTGCAATGGCTATACTCCTAACCTGAGGGTTTAAAGGAGAAGAGAGTGTCGCCAGACAACGCCACAATCGTCCGCAGATTTGTAGACGAGGTCATCACTCAGGGGAACATCGACGCCGCAGCGCAATATGTCTGGGAGGACGTGGTCGAGCAGGTTCCACTGCCTGGGCAAGGTCCCGGACTCGAGGGCCTGAAAGACATTCTTCGCGCCATGCGTGCGGGCTTTCCCGATATCGTCTTCTCCATCCAGGAGCAGGTTGCGGAACGCGATAAAGTCGCCAGCCGGTTCGAATGGACGGTACGCATAGGGGTGAGTTTCTCGGTATTCCCGCCACCGGACGCACCGTTCGCGTATGGGGAATGGTCATCGACCGCCTGGAGGATGGCCGTATCAAGGACACCCGGATCCTCATGGATACTTTCGGCCTGTTGGGCCAACTCGGCGTGCTCCCTTCTCCGGCCACTCCCTGAGGCATAAGTCGTCGCAACTGCGCTGTCCCACCCCCGGAGAGGTACAAATGAGACGTTCGCTCTTCTCCGTGCTGCTGGTGTCGCTGGCCTTGTTTTCGCTCTTCTGCGCGGCCTCTGGCCTCCACGCCCAGACCTTCAACCTGCAAACCGGACGCGAACCTGTCGCCATCCTGGACGGCCTTTGGCGTTTTCACACCGGGGACGATCCCGCATGGTCCGATCCGAATTTTAACGATTCGCAGTGGCCTTTGCTCCGCTCCGATGAGTCCTGGAGCCAACAGGGCTATAAGGACTATGGCGGATTCGCATGGTATCGCTTCACCGTCGCGGTGCCTGAGGGTAGCCGGAACTGGTCCATCTACTTAGGAACCATGGAAACGGGCTATCAACTGTTCGTCGACGGACGCCTGGCTGGTTCATACGGGCCAATCCTCAATTCTCGGGCCTACGCCGGTTCAAGCCGCGCCTTCGCCTTATCTTCAGCCGCCCCCGGCCCGCGTACGTTTCATATCGCCATCCGCGTCTGGCACGCTCCTGTCTGGGCCGACTATGCGCCGGGAGGGTTTTACGGTAGCAGCTATTTCGGAGAGTCACGCCTTATCACGGAACGTGCGGCGACGGCCAGGTCGCTTCAGTGGAACGGGCTCGTCGATCAATACACCTATGCCGTCCTGGGCACGCTCGTCGGGCTTGTCGTGCTCGTCTTGTTTTTCATCCGCCGCGATGAGCGTGAATATCTATGGTTCGCGCTGCTTCTACTCGCGAACGCGATAGACATTGGATTAAGTATCGGCCGGCAACTTGCTCTGATCCCTATGCCGGTCTTTGATTTGATCGATGGCTTGGTGCAATCGGCTGCTCTATTCGCCGCCCTGGCTTTTTTCTCGATCGTGCTGCGCGTCCCGCGCTCGAGAACGTGGTGGCTCGTCGCCGCGCTGTTGTTCGTCTCTCCGCCAACGGTCTTTCTTTACGTCTTCAACGTCAGCTCCGTGGGATTCGCCAGCCTGCTTGCCACGCTGGGTGTGCTCCCTGCCACTGTCTGGATTCTCGTAACCCTGTTTAAGCGTGCGCTCCAACGCGACCGCGACGCGCTCATCCTGCTTGTGCCCACGCTTCTCTGGCAAGGATTCCCCTTGATCGATAACATCCTGCTGATCGCGTGGCAACTGGGCTGGCAGCGACGGGCGTTGTACTGGGATTTCCGCATTGCTCACTCACCCGTTCGTGTTGACGCCTGGTCCGGCCGTCGGTACGATCTTCATCTTTGCCCTTCTGCTATTTCTGATTCGGCGATTCTCGCTCGCCCGGAAGGAGGAAGCGCGGCTTTCCAGTGAATTCGACTCTGCCCGCAACATTCAATCGCTGCTCATCCCGGCAAAGCCGCCCGTCACCCCTGGTTTTGCCATCGAAAGCGTCTATCTTGCCGCCAGTGAAGTAGGCGGTGACTTCTTCCAGATCATGCCTGCCAGCGATGGCTCACTGCTCATTGTCGTCGGAGACGTCAGCGGCAAAGGCCTTACAGCTGCAATGACCGTCAGCGCCATCATTGGCGCGCTGCGCGGCTGTGCGGCGCGGAGACCCGCCGAAGTTCTTGCTTACCTCAACCACATTCTCCAAGGCCAAATCACAGGTTTCGTCACCTGCACCGCTGCGTTTATCGCCGCCACCGGCAACATGACCCTCGCCAACGCCGGAAACCTCTTGCCCTACCGCAATGGGCAAGAACTAGAGGTTGAATCCGGCCTGCCACTTGGCATCACGCACGATGCCGGCTACTCCGAGACCACATTCCAGCTCAATCCAAATGACCGCGTCACCTTCGTATCGGACGGGGTCGTAGAAGCCACGAACAAACGTCGCGAGCTCTTCGGCTTCGACCGGACTCAGGCCATCAGCACCCAATCCGCCGGCGCCATCGCCGAAGCCGCAAAGCAATTCGGCCAGATCGACGACATCACCGTACTTACTCTCACGCTTACCGCTCCCTGAATCGGGTGAGAGATAGCCCCAAGACCAAACCGTTCCCGGCGAAACCGGCTCTTCTGGCTGATACGTATCAGGGCACGACTTGCTCCTCGAAAACCCCTTTTTCCCGCACCACGGCCTTCCCGTGAGGTACATTTCTCCCAACCAACTTTCGTCAGGCCGCAAGGAGATCCCTGTTGTATCAACCGCAAACGTACGCCATCGCGCTGACATTCATGATCATCAGCATGCTCTGCTGGGGATCCTGGGCCAACACCATCAAGCTCTGTCCCCAATACCGTTTTCAACTCTTCTATTGGGACTACGTGATCGGCCTCATCCTCGGAACCCTGGTGTGGGGGCTCACCCTCGGGGCCCTCGGCAACACTGGCCGTCCCTTTCTGCAGGATATTTCGGCAAGCGATCTTCACCACATCGGCCTGGCCGTCATCGGCGGCATCATCTTCAACGTGGCCAACCTGCTGCTGGTAGCCGCGATTGATATCGCCGGGCTGGCCGTAGCGTTCCCCGTGGGCATCGGGCTCGCGCTCGTGGTCGGAGCGGTCAGCAGCTACATTCTTGCGCCGGCCGGCAATCCGCTGATGCTGTTTGGCGGCATCGCTCTCGTCGTCACCGCCATCGTGCTCGACGCCGCAGCCTACCGCCTGCGCGAGGCCGAAAGGCAAAGCATCAGTGTTAACGGTGTGGTCATCAGCCTGGTGGCAGGGCTGCTCATGGGATGCTTCTATCCCTTCGTCTCCCGCGCCATGAGCGGCGTGGGTGCGCCCGGCCCTTATGCCACGTCTTTCTTCTTCGCCCTGGGTGTCGGTGTCTGTGCCCTGGTCGCTAATTCGATCCTGATGCGGCGTCCGCTGGATGGCAAACCCCCTGTCAGCATGAGCGGCTACACTCGCGCACCCGGAATTTGGCATGTATGGGGAATCCTGGGCGGCATGATCTGGTGCACGGGCGGCGTGCTCAATTTCGTGGCATCCCGATCCAACATTGTGGGCCCCGCGGTTTCCTACTCCATCGGACAAGGCGCCACCATGATCTCCGCCGCCTGGGGCGTCTTTATCTGGCACGAATTCTCCACTGCCCCGGCCCGTGCCAAGACCCTGCTGGTGTGGATGTTTGCTGTTTTTCTTTGTGGACTGTCGGCGGTCGCCCTCGCGCCCATCTTTTGAACAGGAAGACATGATGACGCGATCCCGCTGCTCCCTGGCCTCTTTACCTTTGGCCCTCTTCCTGCTGACGACGCCGGGGAGAGGCCAAGATTCGCACTACGCCCCCCATGGCAGTGTGCAGCAATTCGCCGCGCCAGATTGCTTCACCGAGAAAGGCGCCTGGGAGGGTGGGTCACGCCCTTGCACCGCTCAGGATTTCGATGCGTGGCTCGCCGACCTCACTCACTGGCGAGCCGAGCGGAAGATCCGCATTGGCTACAGTGACCAGCGATATCAACTACCCGCGTTCAAGTGGGCCCAATCCGCGTTCATCCAGCCGCAGATGATGGTGCAGGATAGATATTTTTATGATCCGGTGGCCGGCAAATATACCGTCGATCGCTACCTCGATGATCTGGAGAAAAGATTTGGCGGCATCGACGCTGTTCTCATCTGGCCGACCTACCCGAACATGGGCATCGACAATCGCAACCAGCACGACATGATCCGCTCTATGCCGGGAGGCATTCCCGGAGTGCGCAAGATGGTGGAGGATTTCCATCGCCGCGGCGTGCGCGTTTTGTTTCCCATGATGATGTGGGACCAGGGAACCCGCGATCCCGGCATGCCCTGGCCGCAGGCCATCGCAGAGACGATGAAAGAGATCGGCGCCGACGGCATCAACGGCGACACTCAGGACGGAGTGCCGCTGGCCTTCTCCCTGGCGGCAGACGCTGCCGGCCATCCACTCGCCTTCGAGCCGGAGGGAGGTCCGAGCGACGAAGCACTGGCATGGAATGTGCTTACCTGGGGCCAATACAAGTTCGGCTTCGTGCCCCTGGTCGACAGGTACCGCTGGCTCGAGCCCCGGCACCAGGTGAATATCTCCGATCGCTGGAACCATGACAAAACCGACGACCTGCAGTTTGCTTTCTTCAATGGGGAAGGCTGGGAGAGTTGGGAAAATATCTGGGGCATCTGGAACGGGATTACTCCGCGCGACGCAGAAGCAACCCGGCGCGTGGCCACCATCGAACGCGCCGTGGCCCCATTTTTCTCGAGCAAGCAATGGCGCCCGCTCTATCCCACGCAGCGTTACGGCGTTTTTGCCAGCCAGTGGCCGCGGGGGGAACAGACGGTATGGACGATCGTCAATCGCAATGAATACGATGTGGATGGCAGCCAGATTACTGTTCCTTACTCGGCGGGAATGCGCTACTACGATCTCTATCACGGTAGCGAATTGACTCCGGAGCATGACGGAGACCAGGCCGTCTTGACATTTCCTATTGAAGCGCACGGATACGCCGCCATGCTCGCGACCAAGGGGGAACCCGGTCCCGAGTTCATGGGCTTGATGGCGAAGATGAAGCAGATGACCGCCACGCCGCTCGCGAGCTATTCGCACGAGTGGAAGCCGCTGCCGCAGCAGATGGTGGAGATCGCAAAATCTTCACCCGCGAGCCTCTGCCCCGGATGGCATGATGCTGATCCCGGCGGCGGACTACGTATTCAAGGTCAAAGGCATCGAAGTCGAGGGTTTCAACGATGCCGGCGTCGATGTGCAGTATCCCTGGGAAGACATTCCTCGTCGCTATCACGAGCACAAGATTGCACATCCCCGCGTTTTACATGGACAAGTACCCGGTGACGAACGCGGAGTTCAAGAAATTTATCGACGCGGCCCACTATCATCCGGCCGATGATCTCAACTTTCTTAAAGACTGGAAGGATGGCAATTATCCCCAGGGTTGGGCGGACAAGCCCGTGACCTGGGTTTCTCTCGAGGATGCGCGCGCCTACGCGAAGTGGGCCGGCAAGCGCCTTCCTCATGAATGGGAGTGGCAGTATGCCGCGCAGGGGAACGACGGGCGTACCTATCCCTGGGGCAACGACTGGGATTTAAGCCGCGTGCCCGTGGTCGATCACGGGAGAACCATGCGCGGCCCCGACAACGTGAATGCTCATCCCACGGGGGCCAGCCCGCTGGGCGTGATGGACATGGTGGGCAACGTCTGGCAATGGACCGATGAATATGTGGATGATCACACCCGGGGCGGCATTCTGCGTGGAGGCAGCTACTATCAGCCACTGGGCTCGGTCTGGTATTTTCCCCAGGCCTATCGCAACGATCAACACGGCAAGCTGTTGCTGATGGCGCCGAGCTATGACCGCTCGGGCGCACTAGGGTTTCCGCTGCGTGAAAGACACTCAATAAAAACTCGGCCAAAGAGGGCGCGTGAGAACCGAGCCCGTCCCTGAGTTGTTGAACAGGAACGACTGGAAGTCGCTGGTAGAGGAAAATGAGGGTGGCTCGTTGAATTGCCGCATTTCCAGTTGTGGTCCGTTGAACCGCAGGTCCCTCCGCTACGCTACGCTTCGCTCCGGCCGGGATGACAAGGCCGCAGAGGGCAACGTGTGCCCGGGAGGTGTCAAAACATCTCCATGAAAGGTCCGCGGAACTGCAGATCCCTCGGCTTCCCCAGATTTCCTGTTGAGAGTTGCGGCTTCGATCAAGTACATGTGGTTCTCTTTGCGGAGAACCACATACTTGGTCGTGGTGAGGATGGTGAAGCAGGAAATCTGGGTACGCTCGGGATGACAAATAGGAGAGGGTGGTTTTAGGGAAAGGGTAGTTACTGGGGGAAAAGGTGGTTGCTTAAGTGAGGGACTTGCGTCAATTGCCACTCGACAGTTCGGACAACAAAAAAAATCCGGAGTTGGCAAGCCAACTCCGGTCACAGTGATTGCTACTCAGGGGAACTATTTAGACGAAAAGGTAAACATACTCATCAAGTCATCGAGCGCCGGGGAATTGGTCGGCACATAGGGGTTATCCGACGAGGCAACCGGGTTAGGGAAGTTGTCCCGGCTGCGGGCCGTGACTGTTGGCAGAGCCCAGTTGGCTTCGATGAACTTCAGAATCGAAACGTGGTCAGAGTAGTCGTGAACGACGCGGCCACCCTTGGCGTAAGGAGAAACAACGATCAGCGGAATACGGGTGCCGTCGCCAAAGAAGTCGACTGGTTGAACGTATCCGGAGTCGTAGTAGCCGCCGCCCTCATCGAAGGTGATGAAGATCGCGGTGTCTTTCCACAAAGCCGAGTTGGCTTTGACTTCATTGATGATTTTCTTGGTGAAGCCTTCAAACAAGTTCAGCTTGGAGGAGGATGGGTGGCCATCGACCAGGCCGCTCGGCTTGACGATGGAGACCGCAGGTAATGTTCCGTTCTTGATGTCGCTGTAGAGATTCGCAGTGTCCTGAATGTGGGCCGTGCGGACAGCGGCGTTGGTCATGATGGAAGTGTCGTACTGGAATGGATTGCAAATGTTGCAGTATTCATCCGTGTCCTTGCCGACCGCGCCGTAGTTCAGCTGGTAAGGATCCGGTACGTAGTTGTTCCACTGGTCGCCATAGTATTTCCAGGAGACATTGTTGGCGAGCATGGTGTCACCGATGCTGGGCGTCGAGGACGGCGGAACCGTGAACACCGTGTTGTTCGCATTGGTGTCGGTGAAAGCGTTGTTGCCGTTGCCGAAGTAGCCGGGGTTGTAGTTGTTAAGCAGGTAATAGTGGCCGGCTTCGCACCGCGGGTCGACCGGCTTCGGCAGTGACTTCAGATAATTGAGGATCGGGAGCGACACCAGGTTGGGTGGAGTCCGCGCAGTTGGAGTAGGAGCCGCCACCATAGGAAGCTGCACCGAAGGAGCCGCCGCCGTACCCGTCTTCGCTATACCAGTTGTTGGTGCTGGCTGCTGGATTCGGGTTTTCGATCTCATCCACAATGCCGGCATTCGGAGTGCCGCTGGCAACCTCGACCTTGTGAGGTGGCACGGCGGCTTTACCCTTGCCATCGCTGAACCAGATTGCGTCGCCGTGGCCGAACATGATGTGATTCGCGCCGGTTCCACCGTTTACCGACTGGTGAAAGTTGTCGCTGATGGAATAGGTGTCCGCCAGGGTTTTGAAGTAAGGAGCGTCGCCATTCTGCATGTTATAGAAACCCATGGCGGTAGCGCCTTCGCCGGTGGTGGTGGCCGTGGGCGAGTAGTCGGTGCTGAAGTTTGCCGGTTGTTTCAGACCGTTGGTGCCCGCGCCTACCGTCGTTTCCACCCACGGAAACAACGCCGCGTCGCAGCCGGAAGGATTGGTCGCCGAGGCGTGAGCCACGCTGCAATCCAGCTGCTGCCACATCTGGTAGAACCGGTGCACCGGGCTGGCGGCATATGAGTTGTAAGTGAACGTTGCTTGATTGGTCAGCTGAAACGGTCCCGGAGGAAGTGCAGTCACGTTCTTGATGCGGGTATCGGGAACCTTTCCTGACAAGCCTGAACCACCGGTCACCAGGTAAGCATAGTAATCAGCGGGAAGGCCGTTCTCAGACTGCTTTGCGAGCGTAAGGTTGTCGTTCTTCACGTAAGAGGTGACGGGACCGCCATTGAGCGGGGCAGGAAGGACGGAGTATGAATTGGTCGGCGGGGTCAGCAGGAAGTCGTCGGGCGGCGTATCGGTGGCTGCCTTCTGTTCTGCCAAGGGGAAATTTGGGCCGGGCGTTCCATCAGCCTTCACAATTCCCTCAGACAGAAGATTCCACACCGTCTGGCCATTCCGCGGCACGTAGGTGGCGAAAACGTGATCGAAGCTTCGGTTTTCACCAATGATGACGATGACATGTTTGATCGGCGTGGTCGTGGCGTTGTCGCGGGATGTTGCGCGTTTCTGTCTGGCCAACAGCGAACGCGCTGCCAATGGCCAGTTGGAAAATCATGGTAGAGATCAGTCCCGTCTGTGCAGCCCTTGCAGCTGCAGACGCGATTTTCTTTGCAGTCATACTTCCTCCTGAAGTCGGAGCTCGCGGGCTCAACTCCGTCCCGAGGAATAGCTGCATTAAATGAATGCCGGATATTTATCCAATGAACACGCAATGAATAATGTTTCGCGTGTTGAAAAGAGCACATGGATTCGCGAATGATGTTCGATTTGCGTAATTATTGCTGGCTAATTTGTGCTGACGTGGAATTCCTTACATGGCGTGCTCGCTGAATCGCGAGTGCTGCACGCACTTCCCGCGTTGTTCTGCGGCGTGACGGGTGATGCTGGATCCACGCGGATAGACCCCATCATGCCCTTGTCCTCATGCTCGAGAAGATGGCAGTGATAGACAAAGGTGCCGACAATATTAGGGTCGCGAAAATCCATGCGCAGGCGAACAGCTCGGGTAGGCAAGTTGGTGGCCGTTGTAGTAGGGCACGTTCACCGTGTCGCGCAGGAAGTCCTCGTTCACTTGCCGTCCCGAGTAATCGAGCAAGAGAAAATGCAGTTGGTGGATGTGGAAAGCGTGCAATTCGCTCGACCGATTTTCGATGATCCAGTCTTCCACCGTGCCTTGCTGAGCGACGATGTTTGGAGTGTCCGAACTCATGTCGAACATCTTCGGCTCCTGGCCGTCTACAGTGAGGTAAAACTCTACGGCGCTGGTTGGATCATTGGGATCTGTCAGCTTTTCAGAGAAATACAAATGGCGTTCACGGACCGGCGCGACACTGCCAAGCCATGCTTCGCTTGGCGGAGGCAGCGGCTGGGGAGAGCTTTCCAGTTTTCCGCCCACTTCGGGAGCGTTCGGAGATACGGCAATTTTCGCCAGCATTCGGTTGGTGTCGTTTTCTCCGCCGGGGCCGGTATCCACGGTTCTAGTGACGAACAAGGCATTCGCGCCTTCAGGGGGACCGGTCACGATAAATTCCACGCGCGCGCCGGGTGGCAGACCGATATGGTTCTGCAGGTCTACTGAATCTTTCAGATTGTCGTTGAGGTTCATCGGTACGCCGTCCATGGCGACCAAGCCCAGCGATTGCGGCACACGGTTAAACAGAACCGCCAGGTTGAGGTAGGTGATGGCCGAGGCATTCAACACGCGCCAGAGTTGCTTTTCTCCCGGCTTCATTTCGATGGTTGCCGGAGGATAGTCGGGGTAGGGAACCGGCACGTAGTTGATGGAGACATCTTTCGCCGGCTTACCAAACCCCGTGCCGTTATTGGCAGAGTCTCCGTCCTTATCGATCAGGAATTTTGGCACTACCGGTTCCGATTTATCCGGAGGCGCGTTGGGATTCGCCAAATCCAGATCGCGGATAACAAAGACTCGCTCGGGCAAACCGGCGGCCGCCTTCTTCGCGCGCTCAATGCCTTCTACGATCAGCGCGCCCGAGGCTCCGCCGAGCAATTGTTCCTTGCTGAATCCGTGGATATGAGGGTGATACCAATAGAGGCCGGGTGGCTCGTTCTCGGGAACCTTAAAGCGATACTCGAAGGGCGCATCGCCCGGTTGCAGAGACGTCTTCATCACATCGTCCTGATGGCAGACCGGTGGAATCGTTAGACCGTGAAAGTGGAGATTGGTCGACACCGGGCTCATGATCCCGCTGGTACAGGGGTTCGCAGCAGCATGACTATGCGCGTGTGCGGGCATGGCCGTGCTCCCGTGGCTCACCTGTGTCAGCGCATTGATCAGATGAAGAATGACGAGGTCGCCAGGATGGACACGCAAGGTTGGCGATTCATGGCCCGCAGCATCTGTGTAGCAGTACCGAACGGATCCATTGGCTTGCACTGCGTTCCTCGCGGTGAGGTGCGCTTCCAGCACGCCGTTCTGGCTGCGCAGGTCTTCCGGTTCTTCCACCTTGCTGCCGGGCTCCGGGCGCGGGCATGCGCTTTCTGCCCACATACCCAGAGGCGCGAGGCAAAAAACGGCAACAATGGCCCATAGGGAAAATCTCATCGGATGATTGGCTCTCTGGTTTGGTGTAGCAGATTTTGGCGGGTCAGCCCATGAGTAAACTGCTTTCTGACAGTTTTCGACAATCACATTAACCTGGGGTGAATCGCTTGGGAAAAAGCCGGCGATAAGGGCCGGCATGGGCACGATATAAGATGGAAGGCATTTGAGAAAAGGCGGGATATGACTGACAGCAAGGGTGGCACGGAAAAGATGTTCAGCCTCGAAGGGAGGACCGCCATCGTGACCGGGGCCGCTACAGGAATTGGACAAGCTATCGCAGTTCGCCTGGCGCATGCAGGAGCGAGGGTTGCCGTGGCGGACTTGAACTTCGCCGGAGCGCAGCAGGCGGCTGCGGCATTGCCCAACGGGGCGTTCGCGGTGCAGGCAGATGTCGCCCACGCAGCGTCCGTTGGCCAAGCCGTCGACCAGGTGTTGCAGCAAACCGGCCAGATCGACATCCTGGTGAACAACGCCGGTATCGCCGGCCCCGCGGCTTATATCTGGGATCAAACCGATGAGGACTGGCAGCGCAACATCGCCATTAACCTGACGGGCGTATTCAATTTTTGCCGCGCCGTGGTCCCGCACATGCGCAAGCGAGGATATGGCCGCATTGTGAATGTGGCGTCGATTGCGGGCAAAGAAGGGAATCCCCGCATGACGCCCTACTCAGCCACCAAGGCGGGGGTCATCGGGCTGACCAAGTCGCTGGGCAAGGAAGTGGCCACCGAGGGTATTTGCGTGAACGCTGTATCGCCTGCCGTGGTACAGACGCAGATATTGGATCAGCTGACGCCGGAGCAAGTGGCTTACATGACCGACCGTATTCCCATGCGGCGTACGGCGAGGCCGGAAGAAATAGCCTACGTGGTTCATTTCCTGTCGAGCAGCGAGTGCTCCTTTGTGACCGCGCAATGCTACGACGCTAGCGGCGGCCGCGCGACGTACTAGCCAACTCCAGGATTTGGTTGATCGGTCATGATTTCTTCGCGGACGTTTTTGAGCACGGCCAGGGACCGTTGCACCCCGACCTCGCCGCTCAAAATCGGATCCTCATTTTCAATGCTGAGCATTCCGTTGTAACCAACTTCCATGTAGGCGGCCACAATGTCCTTCCACGTGCTGGCCCCGTGCCCGTAGCCGACGGCGCGGAAAAATTCCGACGCCTCATGGTCATCCTTCTTGCCAAAATTCAAGACCCCAAAGCGGTCCACGTTGTGGGGAAAGAACGCGGTGTCTTTCATATGCGCGTGATAGATCGCGCCCTGCTTGCCGAGGAAACGAATCACCTCCACTGGATTGCATTGCTGCCAGAACAGGTGGCTCAGGTCACAGTTGGCCCCTATTTCCTCGCCGGCTGCCTCACGCAGCTGTAACAAGGTGCGTGGGTTGTAGACAACAAAATTAGGGTGCATTTCGAGGGCGATGCGATGAACCCCATGTTCGCGCGCAAACTTCGCCGTCTCTTTCCAATAAGGAATCACGCGCTCTTTCCACTGCCACTTGAGCGACTCGCCGTGCTCCGGCGGCCAGTCGTACACCACCCAGTTGGGTACCGTGTCGGTCGGCGAGCCTCCGGGGCAACCGGAAAAACCCACCACCGTAGGGATATCCAGCATGCCGGCAAGTTGAAGCGTCTGGCGAAACTGCTCCGCAGCCTCGCGTGCTTTGGCCGCATCGGGATAGAGAGCGTTGTTGTGGCAGCTCAGCGTCATGACGGGAATGCCGCGGTCGTCAAATTTCTTTTTCCAGGCACGCGCTTTCGCCGGGTCAGCCACCAACTCGGGGCGAGGGCAATGCGGAGACCCGTTGGGGCCGGCCGCGCCGACCTCAACCGCCTCTATGCCCAGGCTGGCGAAGCGGTCGAGCATCTCGTCCAGAGAGAGCTTGTTGAAGGGCGGATCAAACACTCCGATGGGCAATTTTTTAGGAGCAGACGGCTTGTCCTGAGGTGCGGACGGCGTGGGTGCGGCTACGGAGAGGGGAGCAGAGGCCAACGCAGCCGCTGTAGTACCGAGAAACTGCCGACGATTCATGAGACGCTCCAAGACCCAGAGTATGATGCCACAGCTGGCGGGGGCTACGCTGCAAACTTCAAAAGCGGTAAATCTTGGTTCTCTACCGCCCTTCCCGCACGCTGGCGTTGCTAACCGCGCATGTGCTCTAGTTCAGAGCTCGCGAAGGCCACCACGTTGTAGCCGCAGTCGACGTAGAGGACTTCTCCGCTAATGCCGGATGACAAATCGGAAGCGAGGAAAAGGGCGGCGTTGCCGACTTCAGCGGGCTCTACGTTGCGTTGCAGGGGAGAGCGGGCCGCGTGGACCTTCAACATGTCGCTTAAGCCGCCAATCCCGCGAGCGGCCAGCGTCTTGATTGGTCCAGCGGATATGGCATTCACGCGAATCTTCTTTCCACCCAGATCCGCAGCCAGGTAACGGACGGTGGCTTCGAGCGCCGCCTTCGCCACACCCATCACGTTGTAGCGTGGCACTACTTTCTGGGATCCGTAATAGGTCAAGGTCATGATGCTGCCACCGTCCGTCATCAACGGCGCGGCTGCCCGGCTGAGAGCGATCAGGGAATAGACACTGATCTCATGCGCCACCCGGAAAGCGTCACGGGTGGTCAACACAAAGTCGTTTTGCAGCGCATCGGGTGGGGCGAACGCAACCGAGTGCACCACGATGTGGAGCTTGCCATACCGGTCCTTCAACTTCGCAAACACCGCGTCGATCTGCTCGTCGCTCGAGACATCGCATTCAAACGTAGCGGCGTTGGGCAACTCCCCAGCCAGTGCTTCGGCTTCTACTCGCAAACGTTCGTTCTGATAGCAGATCGCAATCTGCGCGCCCGCGGCGGAAAGCTTCTGGGCAATCGCCCAGGCGATACTGCGCTTGTTTGCCAGGCCGAATACGACGGCTGTCTGACCTTTCAAATCCACCATTCCCTGTTGCTCCTATCCTTCGATGCAAGGATATATCAGCCACCCAGGTCCACGAGTTCGACCTCTTCAATCGCGCCGCCCAAAAACCGCGCGCCCAGGCGGCGGAATTTGGCCACGGAATCCGTTGCGAAGAAGCGGCAGCGCCCCGCACCCACACTCGCTCCATAGAGCCCGCGGTGGCCGGCCAGCAAACGCGCTGCCTGGCTCGCGGTCGCCTCGGCAGAATCGATGACCTTGATCGCCGGGGCCACGGCTGCTTCCAGCATCGGCCGTAACAGAGGGTAATGGGTACAGCCCAACACCAGCGTGTCGGGATCGAGGCCTTCCTCCTGCGCCTGCTCCAGCAATTCCGTGAGATAGATGCGGATCACTTCGGCCGTTACCGGGTGATTCACCCATCCTTCTTCCACCAGCGGCACCAGCAGCGGGCAGGCCTTCTCCAGCGCGCGCATGCCGCGGTCTCTCGCAGCCGCGGCGTAAGCGTGGCTGGAGATGGTTGCGTCGGTCCCGATCACCAGGATCTCGCGCGTCTTCGACCAGGTAGCCGCCTCTCCGGCCCCGGTTTCGATGACACCCAGAACGGGCACAGCCGTCGAATCCTTGATTTCTTTGAGCGCCAGGGCGGTCGCCGTGTTGCAGGCGATCACCAGAAAGTCAGCGCCCTGGTCGAGCAAAAAGCGGGTGCTCGATAGCGCATAGCGCACGATGGTGGCGCGCGACTTGGATCCGTAGGGCAACCGCGCGGTATCTCCCAGGTACAGGAACTCCGCTCCAGGCAGCAGCGGCAGCAATGCTCGCAGCACCGTCAGGCCACCGAACCCGGAATCGAATACGCCGATCTTCAGGCGGCTTTCGCTCACAGATGTTTCACTCCGGGAGTATCGGAAGCCAGGTAGACACGGGTGAGGTCCGCGTGTCCGGCGAGCGTGTCGCGCTGTTGTCCGTCGACCAGAAACCGAACCTGCGAGATCTGCGGGAAATTGGCGTGCAGCGTACCGATGATGGAAAGCAGCGTCAGCGTCTCAGGCTCGATGCCGGACGGGTGGGCATCGACAAATGAGGTACTCAGATCCACCACGGCAATGGTGCCCGGCACAACCTGGTTCGAGTCCAGGGGCAGGGTCATGAAGAATATTTCGTTCACCCCTTTGTTGGTGGCAATGGGATGTTTGGAGTTGGTGCGCGCATAGTTGGTGATCAGGTGCTGCAGGATCACATGGGCGCGCGCGTTGGTGTCCAACGGCAAAGCCAGGTTCTGGGTGGCCGGCTGCACCGACCCATCCATGTCATTCGCCATCATCATGGTTACGCTCTGCACCGGCCTGCCGGCCGGAGGATTGAGCGGCATGGTTTCTCCGGAAGCCAGCAGCCGGTCCATGGCTCGCTCGCGCATGCGCAGCAGGACTACCGCCATCAGCACCGAGCTGACCAGGAGGGTCCAGAACAAGATGCGCTGCCCACGAGAGATCATGGTTGCTGCCTCCAGTCGCGCTGCCATTGCCCGACGGCGGCAGCCAACGCGGCCACGATCCGGTCCTGGTACCCGGGGTCAGACAGCGGTGTCACGTGCGCTGTGCTGCTTAACGGCGATACCTCGACCACCACCGCGGGGCAGGTGAAGCTATCCAGCGGCTGCAGAGCGGTGCGCCCCAGGGTCACCGGGATCTCCGCATGGGTCATGGCCGTATCAATTTCAGAGGAAAGCCGCAAACTCTGCTCAGCGTAAGCGCCCTGAGCGGTATCCCAGGGCAAGAATCTGGTCACTGGCACAGGCGTCAGCGATGCGGTAAAGAGATGAATGCCGTTGCCGCTGGTGGTGGCATGCAGCGTTATGCAGGCCGCTGCACCCACGTGGTTGGCCGTCTCCGCGCGGTTCAACGCGGTGATGGCGTTATCTGACTCACGAGTGGTGACCACGGAAATGCCGTGAGCGCTCAACATGGATCGCAAGCGTACCGACAGGTTGAGCACCAGATCTTTTTCCAGCAGATGATCGGACAGGCGCGCTCCGCTGTCGGCGCCGCCATGGGCAGCATCGATCACGACGGCAAACCTTGGCGCCGGCCGAACCGCTGGGGGCGGCGCGGGGGCTGGGCGATGGCGGGCATAGACGCTAATAGAAAACCCAGGGCGAGGCAGCTGCCGGCTTGGCGGCCTTCCTCAATCCAACGCATAGATGGTGAGGCCGCTCAGTAGTTTGGGATAGAAGTCGGTCGACTTCTGGGGCATGACGTCGCCCGCGAAGGCCACTTCTCGCAACTGAGCCAGTGTGATGGGATTGGTCAAGAACGCCACGTCCGCCTCGCCTCGCCAGACCTGCTCCATGGCTTCCCCGGCCTCACGCACGTAGCGCAGGTTCCTTTGCTCCCGGATGGCTTCCGGAGTGATCGCCAGCAATTTTTCCAGCACCAGGGAGTGGAGTTGGGTGAGGTCCAGCTTCCGCTGCCGTTCGGGAAGTTTTGCCAGCGCTTCCGCGACGGCCTCCGGCTTGGCTGTCAACAGGTGATATCCAAGTTTGGTCACAGCTACGAAAGCCGTGCCAGGTTGCCGTGCCAGGAGCCTGGTCAATTCGACCGAGTCGTTCGCCCTTACTAATTCGACGTTGAAAAACGCTTTTGCCTCATCGATAAACGTATCCGGCGAAAAATTCTTGAGTCCGAAAACCACGCGATGGGTGGGCAGGATGGTAATGCCTGTCGAGTCCATGTTGACGAACGTCATCATGACGGCAGCTTCCGGGTAAGCGGGCTGCGGCGTGGTATTGGCGAGGTTCCTCTCCGTACGGGTCACGCTGGGCGGGGCGTTCTCTGTGGAATAAGCCAGCGCCGTCTCGTAGCGGTGGTGGCCGTCGGCGATGATCAGCTTCTTGTCTTCCATCGCTCCCAGCAAAATATTGATGGTGCTCATGTCGCTGATCTTCCAAACCCGGTGGGTCACGCCGAATTCGTCGGTCACTTCGATCTCGGGCGTCGAGGTGCCGGAAAACAGGATTTTTTCCGCAGTTCGCGCTGGGTCGGAGTAAAGCATGAAAATTTGTCCGAAATGGGCCCGCGTGGCGCGCAGCAGATTCAGCCGGTCAGACTTGGGTTTGGAAAGCGTCTGTTCATGGCGGAAGACGACCTGACTGCCGTAATCGCACACCTCGCCGAGGCCGATAAAAGCTCGTCGCTCGTGGACTTCGCCATCGCCGCCCGGCACGGTAAATCGCTGCGAGTAGGCGAAGATGCAGGGATCTTTTTCCTGGGTCAGAACTCCCATGCGGCGCCAGTCTGCGAAATCCCGCGCTGCGCGCGTGTAGACATCGTTGCTGCCTGGTTCGTCGAATAGCTCGGGCAATCCGAGGATGACGCGCACCAGGTTGTAGAGGCTGCGCTGGTAGTAAGCCTGCTGCATGGCCGGGGTAATCTTGTCGTAAGGCTGGGTGACCACCTCTTCCACGCGGACCATGCTCGGGTTGTAGCGTAGTGCGCGAAAGGGATAAATTCGGGCCATGCTTCGGGGGTCTCAATCCAGACAACGGCGACCGCAGCCGCGCTGCCAATTGCTTTGCTCTCTTATATCTGCCAGATTGTACCTGACGGGAACAGGCTCGCTTCCGCATCCTGATCCATGCGTCCCACGAGAGGCAACACCCGAAACGTGGTAGCCGTCCTCGAATCCCCACGTCTAATATGGAAACGCAGGTTTGATGGCGGCGTGCTACCATCCTGCACACACGATGAGGAGCCCGGGTTTCCGGAAGAGTCAGCGGGCTTTCACGGAAATGCGGAGACGAGGGTTGGGCTATGGCGCTCACAAGCGAGCGCGGAATGGGGAAACGGCTGGGCACATGGTCGACGGTGAAAGCTGCCATCGCACTCGGGCTCTGGCTCGCATTTTCTCAGTCCAGTTGGGCCCAGGATCCCTTGAATGACGTCCACGTGGAACCCAAGCCGCCCGCGCCAACCGCGCCCATAACTGCAGCCGATCCCAAGGCCCAGCCGGCGACACCCGCTCCCATCGAGGGCAAAAAGGCGTTGAGTGCGCGGCCCAATGAACGCATGAGGGTCGATGTGAACCTGGTACTGGTGCCGGTGACTGTAACGGACCCCCTCAATCGCCTGGTCACAGGGTTGGAGCGGCAGGACTTTTTCGTCTACGAAAACAATGCGCTGCAGAAGCTCAAAAGCTTTTCCTCCGAGGACGCACCGGTTTCGATCGGCATCATCTTCGATCTCAGCGGCAGCATGACCGACAAGATCAACCGCGCGCGGAACTCGATCCTGGAGTTTCTGCGCACCGCCAACCCCCAGGACGAGTTTTTCGTCATCGGTTTCAACGACCGGCCCGAGCTGATCACCGATTTCACCTCCAGCATCGACAACATCGAAGCCCGGCTGCTTACTGTAAAGCCCGGGCACCGGACCGCGCTGCTCGACGCCATCTACTTTGGCTTGAACAAGATGAAGCAGGCCAAGAATGAGCGCAAGGCGTTGCTGGTGGTATCGGACGGGGGGGACAATCGCAGCCGCTATACCGAGAGTGAGGTGCGGGCTGTGGTCCGCGAATCCGACGTGCAGATCTATTCCATCGGCATCTTCGACCAGTACGCCCCCACCCGTGAAGAGCAATTGGGGCCGATCCTGCTGCACGATGTGAGTGAGGAGACCGGCGGGCAGTTGTTCCGGGTCGATGACCTGGCCGATATGGCCGATATCGCGACCAAGATCAGTGCCGAGTTACGTAACCAATATGTACTTGGCTACCGGTCAGACGATGCCAAACGGGACGGGAAGTGGCGTAAATTGAAGGTAAAGCTGGTTCCGCCCGAGGGGCTGCCCCAGCTCACTGTTCATGCCCGTACCGGATACTATGCACCCTTGCAGTAGATGGCTTTCGGTTTTATCGATTCTCCTGCTTTCGGGCCTGCCGGTCGCAGCCGTGGCGCAGACGGGTGGTGCAGCGCCTGCCACCCAGCCGGAAAAACAGCGTCCGCTGAACGTCGACCGCGACCCCGTTGCCTCGCCGGATGGAGAGAACGCGGCGCCCAACCAGCCGCAAACCGCCACTTCCATCGGCCGTGACAACGGCAAGTTCACTCTGCAGCGGAATGTCGACGAGGTAGTGCTGAACGCCACGGTCCTCGACGACCACCAGCACATGGTGACCACCCTGGCTAAGGACGACTTTAAGGTTGCTGAGGACGGCGTAGCCCAAACCATTACCTCATTTCAGCACCAGGACATACCCATCTCGCTGGGCATTCTGGTCGACAACTCCGGCTCGATGCGCACCAAACGCCAGGCGGTGAATTCCTCTGCCCTTGATTTGGTGCATGCCTCCAACCCGGAGGACGAGAGCTTCGTGGTCAATTTCTCTGACGAGGCGTATATCGATCAGGATTTCACGGCCAACGTCAATAAACTGCGCGATGGCCTCTCGCACATTGATTCTAAAGGGGGAACGGCCCTCTACGACGCCGTCATGGCCTCGGCCGATTACCTCACCAAGAACGCCAAGCGGCCCAAGCAGGTTCTGCTGGTCATCACCGATGGCGAGGACAACGCCTCCAGCACTACGCTTGAGGAAACGGTGCGGCGGATTCAGGATTTGCAAGGTCCGGTGGTGTATTCGATCGGTTTGCTGTACGACGACACGGGCGGCGGCCGGGAGGCGCGGCGTGCCAAGCGGGCTTTGGAAATGCTTGCCAACGAGACCGGCGGGATTGCCTTCTTCCCCAAAAACCTTTCCCAGGTGGATGAAATCGCCGCCGAGGTTGCGCGGGACATCCGCGAGCAGTACACCATCGGCTACCACTCGACCAAGCCGGCCTCTCAGGGAGGGTTCCGGGTGGTTCACGTGGAAGCCCGGGCCAAGGGTTATGGCAAACTCCAGGTGCGCACCCGCACCGGCTACTATCCGAACAGCAAAAAGGCGAGCGTCTCGACGCCGCCTTCCCCGAACGGGCCCCAACCGGCTTCTCATTGAGCTTCTTCCAGGCTGATTCCGGCGGGTCGCTGCTACACTTGTCAGTTGGCCTATGACCCTTTCTACTCGTGAAGTTGCAGCGCGCGCGCTGCATATTGCTGAAGATGTAACGGAGTTGATGGGGTCCACGCCCATGCTCCATCTTCATCGCGTCGTTCCCCCGGGAGCGGCCGACGTTTACGCCAAGCTGGAGTTTTTCAACCCCGGGGGCAGTGTCAAGGACCGGGCGGCCTTGGGCATGATTCTTGATGCGGAGCGCCGTGGTCTGCTCCAGCCGGGTGCGACCATCTTTGAGGCGACCGCAGGGAACACCGGCGTGGGACTTGCCCTGGTGGGTGTGCATCGCGGTTACAAAGTGGTGCTGTTTGTGCCCGAGGGCTTTGCGGAAGAGAAATGCATCCTTATGCGTGGTTTTGGGGCGACCGTGATTCGTACTCCGGAAGCTGAGGCGATGAAGGGCGCCATCCAGCGGTGTCGCGCCATGGCCGAGGAAACCCCTGGCAGCTTTGCCGCATTGCAGTTCGATAACCAGGCCAATCCCGACTTCCACCACGAAACCACCGCTCGTGAGCTCTGGGAACAGATGGAAGGACGGGTGGACGCCTTTGTTGCCGGCGTCGGTACGGGCGGGACCTTTTCTGGAGTGGCGCGCTTTCTGAAAGAACAGAATGCGAAGATTCTCACCGTCGCCGTTGAGACGCAGGGTTCCGTCTTGCAGGGGGGCGAGCCGGGCCACCATAAGGTGGAGGGAATTGGCGTCTCCTTCATTCCCCGCACCTTCAATCGCGAATGGTGTGACGAGATTATGGCGATCCATGATCCGGAGGCTTTCACCATGGTGAAGCGGCTCGCGGCTGAGGAAGGGGTGCTCTCCGGCTCCAGTGGCGGCGCCTGCGTGGAAGCGGCGGTGAGGGTCGCCGTGCGACTGGGCAAAGGCAAGCGGGTGGCCACCTTCATTCCCGATTCCGCTGAACGCTACCTGTCGAAGAAGGTCTTCGAGGGGGGACTATGAGCCGCCATGGATTTGCCACTCGGGCCATCCATGATGGTCAGCCTGCCGATCCTCTGACCGGTGCGGTCAACGTGCCTATCTACGCTTCTTCCACGTACGCTCAGGAGGAGATAGGTAAGCACCGCGGATACGAATATTCCCGCGTTTCCAACCCCACCCGGGATGCGCTCGAAGAAAATCTGGCTTCGCTCGAGGGCGGCGCTTCGGCCCACGTGTTTTCCAGCGGCATGGCGGCGATTGCGGCCCTGGTCACGATGTTCAAGACAGGCGACCACGTGATCTGCGGATCGAATGTGTATGGCGGAACGCCGCGCCTTTTCGACCAGATCATCACCCGCTACGGCATTGTCTTCAGCTATGTGGATACCACTGACCTGGAGCAGGTGCGGAAGGCGATCACCCCCACGACACGGCTTATCCACATTGAAACCCCGACCAACCCGTTGATGCAGATTACGGATATTCGGGCTATCGCCGATATCTGTCGTGAGCGCAGAGCAGCCGGGCAGGCGATCGATCTGAGCGTCGACAACACGTTCATGTCGCCTTATTTTCAGCGGCCGATCGAGTTTGGCGCGGATATTGTCATGCATTCCACCACCAAGTTTCTCAATGGACACAGTGACGGTCTGGGCGGTGTCCTGGTGGCGACTACACCCGAGCAGAAAGAGTCTTTCCAGTTCGTGCAAAAGTGCACCGGGGGCATTCTGTCTCCCTTCGAGTGCTTCCTGGTTTTGCGCGGGGTCAAGACCCTGGCCGTGCGCATGAAGCAGCATGAAGTGAATGGCTACGCGATTGCCAACTACCTGGCAGGGCACGCGCAGGTTCCGCAGGTGTTTTATCCCGGGCTCCCGCAACATCCGCAACATGCGCTCGCCCAGCGGCAAATGTCAGGGTTTGGCGCGCTCATCACTTTTGAGACTGGTTCGTTGAACAACGCCAATGCCGTGCTGCGCCGGCTGAGGATATGCACGGTCGGCGAATCGCTGGGCGGGGTAGAGACATTGGTCTCGCATCCTGCCACCATGACCCACGCGGCGCTGGGGGAAGAGGGCCGGGCAAAAATCGGCTTGACCGACGGGATGGTGCGCATCTCCGCAGGTATCGAAGATGCGGAAGATCTGTTGGAAGATCTGGAGCAGGCGCTGAGTGTGCTGTAAGCCGGGGGTTTTCTCATGAGCGTGAGTCATTCGTTTGCACTGACCGATGACCAGGAGCAGTTGCGCAAGGAGATTCGAGATTTCGCAGCGCGCGAAATCGCTCCCAATGTCCTGCGGTGGGATGAAGCCAGCGAGTTCCCGCACGAGGTAGTGAAGAAGCTGGGCGAGATGGGCCTGATGGGCGTGATCTTCCCAGTTGAGCTTGGCGGTTCGGGCCTGGGTTACGTGGACTATGCGCTTGCCGTGGAAGAGCTCTCGGCGGTGGATGGGTCGATCGGGATTATCGTGGCCTCACATAACTCTCTTTGCACCAACCACATATTTGTAGCGGGGAACGAGGCGCAAAGGTCGAAATACATTCCCTTGCTCGCCTCTGGCAAATGGCTTGGCGCCTGGGGGCTCACAGAGCCGGGTTCAGGGTCGGATGCCGGTAGCGCCCGAACGAGCGCCGTCCGCAAAGGCGATCGATGGGTGCTGAACGGCAACAAGACTTTCATCACCAATGGCCACTATGCCGATGTGTCTGTCATCATCGCAGTGACGGATAAGACCCAGGGCACGCGCGGCCTGTCGGCGTTCCTGGTGGAGAAGGGAACTCCGGGCTTTCGCCCCGGTAAGAAGGAAAACAAGCTTGGCCTGCGGGCCAGCGACACCTCGGAGCTCATCTTCGAGGACTGCGAAATTCCCGCGGAAAATCTTCTGGGCAAAGAGGGCGAGGGCTTTGTTGACTCGATGCGGATCCTTGACGGTGGCCGGATTTCCATTGCCGCTCTTTCGCTGGGGATCGGACGGGGCGCTTATGACGCTGCGCGCAGCTATGTGAAGCAGCGCCACCAATTTGGCAAAGCCATTTCTGAGTTTCAGGGGATCCAGTGGAAGCTGGCCGATATGGCGACCCAACTTGATGCGGCGCGGCTGCTGACGCAACGAGCCGCGGTGATGAAGGATGCGGGCCAGAAGACGACGCTTGAATCTTCCATGGCCAAGTTGATGGCCAGCGAAGTAGCGGTGAAGGTCTGCGATGAGGCAGTGCAGCTTCACGGCGGTTATGGTTTTATTAAGGATTACCCGGTGGAGAAGTTCTACCGCGACGTGAAGCTCTGCACCATCGGCGAAGGCACGAGCGAAATCCAGCGTTTGATCATTGCCCGCGAAATATTGAACAAGTAAGCTTTCGGGCGAGGCGTGCGGCAAACTTAAGGGATCTCTATTTCCAACGTCATTCGTTCCCAACAGGCGGTGAGAAATGCGGGTTGCTGATCCAATCTTCTTCTTCATCTTCGCCGAGGATGTTGCTTACTCGTACAATCGTTGCTGTCTGTTCCGCAGTCAATCTATCGAGCAAATTCCGCCGCACCGATGCCGCATGAATGGGCCGGGCGGCCTTTAGCTTCTCGCGCCCGTGTTCGGTCAGCACCACGAGAACTTCGCGCTTGTCGCCTTCGCGCCGCTCGATCAGGTCCCGCTCTTGCATCCGCGTAAGTTGGTGGGATAAGCGGCTCTTGTCCCAACCCATAGACTCGGCCAACCTCTGTTGACGCATCTCCCCACGGCCCAGAGCCGCGAGCCGGGACAAAACTCCAAAGTCGGATCCTGAGAGGCCGGTGGCGTCTGTGATATCGCGCCCGACCCGGGCCAGCACATCTTCGCCCATGAGCTTGAAAGCATGCCAGACACGGAGTTCCTGAGGGGAGAGCGGTTTGATGGACATGTTTCCAGCAAAAGCCTATCAAAATCAGGTTGACGTGACAACCTACCACCGCTTACAGTGGTTGACGTGACAACCAATGAAGAAGCAAAAATCGCACTCGTCACCGGCGCCAACAAAGGCATCGGCAAGGCCATCGTCCGGGGATTAGCGCGGGACGGATTTATTGTCTATCTAGGCGCTCGCAGTCCAGAGAGAGGACGAACAGCAGCTGCCGAGTTGCAAGCGGAGGGCGTGGTTCGTTTCGTCCAATTGGATGTGCTTGATCCCGACTCTGTAGGGTCAGCAGCGCAGACCATTGCATCGGAAGCCGGCCGTCTCGATGTACTGGTGAACAATGCGGGTATCGGCTGGGCCCCGGGAGGTCGCTTCCGCACTCCCGAGGAGGAGATTGCGGAGGACATGCGCACAGTTTATGAAACCAATGTCTTCGCCGTCGTTCGGGTAACGAATACCTTCCTGCCTCTCTTGTTGCGATCAAAGGCAGGCCGCATCGTCAATGTAACCAGCAAGCGGGGATCACTCGGAGAGGAAGGCGCCTGGGTGGGCCGGCCTTACATGACTTATTCCACTTCGAAAAGCGCTCTGAACGCGTTGACGGTTCACTACGCACGCAGCCTGGCGGAGACATCGATCAAAGTGAACGGGGCGGCTCCGGGGTATGTGGCGACAGACTTGAACGGATTTCGCGGTCCACGCACGGCTGAGGAGGGTGCCGTCGTGGCGATCCGGCTGGCGCAGCTGGCGAGCAATGGGCCAACCGGTCTGGTATTTGAAGACGATGTGCAGTTGAAGTGGTAAGGCGAGCCCGCGCCCCTCACTTGGGAGCGATACCTTCCACGACGAGTGCGCGGCTCTTTGCTGCGCCTTGCCGGATTGGCCTAATCGCGGCGTAGGCCGGTGAATCGTACCATTCACGCGCCTTGGCTACGCTATCGAAAGCGATCATGATCCTTCCTTCATCGCGGTTTGAATCCTCGCGGCACGGGCGTTCATCCAAAAGGAAAACCGTCGTTGGAGAACAGAGAACATGGCCGCTTTTTGTGCATGCTGTGGAGCAGAGATCAGGTTGAAGGCAGAAGCGTGTCCTGTTTGTGGAACCCCTCGGCACGGTATGTTGCCAGCCGATCGGCAGCCTGCGCTCGATATTGGCACAGACCTCCCTCAGGAAGACAGCACAAAAGGCGGGAAACTGCGTGGACCACGGCTGTAAATAGCGTCTCGGCTGACCGGCGCGCGCTGCCGAGGGTTCACTCGACTCCCAGGACCTTCACGATGACCCGTTTGGGTCGCTGCCCGTCGAACTCCGCGTAGAACACTCTCTGCCACGTTCCGAGATCGAGCCTGCCTTTGGTTACCGGCAGTGTGGTTTCGTGGTGCAGCAGGAGCGCCTTTAAATGAGCGTCGGCATTATCCTCGCCTGTCTGGTGGTGCTTGTATTCCGGTCGCGCCGGGGCGAGTTCCTCTAACCACTTGCCGATGTCCTCGATCAGACCGCCCTCGAGGTCGTTTACATAGACGGCCGCCGTGATGTGCATCGGAGAGACAAAGCATAGTCCGTCGGCCACGCCGCTCTTCCGCACAATCTGTTCCACCTGATCGGTGATGTGCACCATCTCTCTGCGCTTTTTGGTTTCAAAAATAAGGTATTCGGTGTGGCTTTTCATCTCCGGAAATTCTCCTCCGCTCTTGGATGCTGCATCTTCTCACCAAAGATTGGAGCGCCGAAAATCTGGTTGGATCCTTTTACCTAGGGGCGCTTGAAAATCGACTTGCCCTCTTTAATGGTTTCGACGACTTTGATGTCCTTGATGCTGTCGGCGGGCACCGTCAACGGGTTCCCGGACAGAATCACCAGGTCGGCGAGCTTACCCGGTTCAATCGAGCCCTTGGAACTTTGCTCGCTGTACTGATACGCGGCGTTGATGGTGATCGCTTTCAACGCTTCCATCGGTGTGACTCGCTGATCTGGGCCAATCACCACACCGCCGCGAGAAATGCGATTGACGGCCGTCCAGATGACGAACATCTGGTCCAGTGGCGCTACTACAAAGTCAGTGTGGTTCGTCGGGCGCAGGCCCTTGTCAATCGCTGCCCGCATAGGGCTTTCAAAGAAGGCCTGCTCTTTGCCCCGGTTCAGCACATGGGTGTCGCCGAAGTAAAACGTGTGTTCGGTGTAAAGCGAGGGGGTGATGGAGTAGGCCTTGTATTTGTCTAACTGGTCGGCCCGAACAAATTGCGAATGGATCACTGTGACGTGGCGGTCTTTGGAGAGATCACCTGCCGCCGCGTACTCATGTGCTCGAAGCAGCATATCAATCGCCGCGTCGCCGTTGGCGTGAACGTTCAAAGGTAATCCGAGGTCGTAGACTTTCTTGAACCATTCTTTGACTTGCTTTTCCGGGAACGACGGTTCGCCGCGCCAGTTTTTCTGGCCGCCGGGCCCGCCTGTGAGGTACGGGGTAGTAAAGTAGGCAGTTTTGCCTTGCGGGGAGCCGTCCATCGTGATCTTTACCCCACCTAGCTTCACGTGGTTCACATAGGCTCCGAAACTGCTTGCGGGGTTGTTTTTGAGGACCGCATCCAGGTCCAGAATGAAGGGATAAGAGACCACATCGACGATGTGAACGCCTGCGGCAGCGGCTCGTTGGATAAGAGCTACATCGGCGGCGTGGGTCAAGCCTTCCTGTGCGGTAGTGATTCCGGCGGCCGCGTAGAGCATTTGTCCCCCACGGCTCCATTCCACTTCCTCTTCGCGGGTCGGTTGCGGCAGCGCAGAATAGACGGGCAGATATGCAGTTTCCATCAACAGGCCGGAAGGTTCGTTGGACCCGGGCTTGCGCAGGATGATTCCGCCCGCAGGCGTCTTGGTCCTGGCAGTGATGTTGTACTTCTTCATCGCGGCGGAGTTGAGCACCGCGCCATGCATGGAGACATGCCCCACCATCACGGGGTTGTCGGGGAAGTCTTTATCCAGGTCGTCGCGAGTGAGACCAACGCCATTAGGCATGACGTTCTCGTCGTAGCCATACGCCTGGATCAGTACGCCTGCAGGAATCTTATGCTCGTCGCGAAACTGCTTAAGTGCGGCGACGATGCTGGGAATGTCCTTACCTGGACCAGCCGGCGGGGCCATGATGTTGACCTGGTTCGCCACAGAGAGGGAATTGATGTAGTGGCTGTGTGGATCAAGAAAGCCGGGCACGAGCGTTTTGCCAGTGAAGTCGACCATCTGGGTGGTCGCGCCCTTGTGGGCTTTGCTGACGTCGGCGGATGAGCCGACCATCAGAATCTTACCGTCTTTCACGGCTACGGCCTCAGCACTGGGTTGAGCGTCATTAACGGTGATGACGGTGCCACCGGTATAGATCGTGTCCGCTGCCTGATCGGGCTTGACTGAGTTGCAGCCAGCCACCATCGCCACACTGGCCGCGGCAATTGCCAGGACAATTGTTTTTATAGTCATGACGTTCCTTTGCGTTCTTATGTCAGCTGGCCCGGAAGAGAGGTCGAGTTTGCTTATCCCAATCCGCTTTCGCGCAGAAATAGCTTGGGTGTGGCCGCTTGACTCAAAGAGATGTTGTGACCAGCATACGCTCTAAGCTCCCGGTCGCTGAACTGCGGCGATTGTTTTATTTATGAGCTGAGCATCGCCGGGCAAGATGTGTTCGTCCCCAGGCGCAAATTGCTTCGAGTGCGGGGACGAGCGTCATGCCATATTCCGAAATTGAGTAGCGTACGCCCGGCGGCACATTGTTGTCTTCGTGCCGGAGAAGAATGCCGTCGGCCACGAGCTCCTGCAGATGGCGAATCAACATCCGTTCCGTGATTCCAGGAATGCTGCGGCGCAGTTCGCTGGTCCGCATCGGGCCGTCAAACAGTCGCCACAGGATGGTTCCTTTCCAGCGTCCATCGATGACCGACAGCATGGCGTCAATGGGACACGGCGATATTTCTTTCTTGGAAACCGGCATCGTAGGCCTCCTTGCTGATCGTTCTATGGGCGAAGCTGACAAATTAGTCAGCGGCTCAATCTGAATCAGTTTATCGAGGACCGGAGTCAGAAAGGTGTGCCATAAATAAGGAGATCGCAAAGATGCTCTTCCTGGACGTTCTGACCATTCTTTGCACCGGCCTGATGATCGGCAATGAGCTGACCGTCTCTCTCTTCATCAACCCGATCGTCTGGAAATTGGACGACAACTCCCAAGCCAAGGCTCTGAGCCTGTTCGCCGGTCTGCTGGGCAAGGTTATGCCTTTCTGGTACGCATTAAGCCTCGTTCTCATGCTGGTGGAGGTCTATGTTCGCCGTCATCAGCCCGGTGAGAGCCTGCTTCTCATCGCGGTGGGTCTTTGGATCGCGATTATTGTCTATACGATCACAACCCTGGTGCCTATCAACAATCGCATCGCCCGTTTGGCGGGTGTCCTGGCGGTTGGATGGCGGGAAGAGCACAAGAAGTGGGATCGCTATCACCGTTGGCGAATTGTGCTGCTCTTGATTGCGATGGTTTGTTTTGTTCTGGGAGTTCTGCGGCCATGCTGAGTCCGTGGGGTTGCTCAAAGGTCCTATGAATGTCATGCTCAAGGGATGACGCGGGGAAGATTCGTGTGTGCGGTTGCGGGATCGGTGCTGGCCTGTTGTGTTTCGGCGCGAGCGCAGGAAGCGGGTGTTTGGCGCGCATCCAGTTCGTCAGCCACGTCCATCACTGGCGATATTTCGGTTTCTGACGAGAAGCTGTTTCTCAACTTTTACGGTTTTCCGATGGCTCGCATCCGTGACCTCGAGCCCGGCGAAGTAAGCGCTGCATTCGACGTTGATACCAATGCCGGTGGGCGCGGCCATTTGTACCGGCTCAACATTCCGGGTTCCCGGAAGTTTTTACATAAAAACACCTTGTGTGGCTCTGAAGATACGCAGTGGATGGCCGCATTCGTGGAAGGACGCTCTCTCCATATCGCGTTTTTCTCAGGTCAGAAAATGCCGGTGTTTACCCCGGAGGCATTCGCGAACTCAACCGATCTGTGCGGAACGTTTACCTACGCGCGCTAACAACGCGCGCTATTTGTAGGATGGTTTCGGCGGGGTGCACACCGACTCAAACCAGCGGCTGATGTAGACCTGGGCGTGAGCTTCCCCGCAGTAGTGTCGAGCGTCTACCGCATTGGCAGCCTCAGCGTTCCAGCGGTGGACGGTAAGTGCAGTCTCACCACAGGTGATGACGAACCAGTGGACGGGGTTACTGGTCACGATTCCGCAGACTTCACATCTGAATTCCTGTATTGATGCCATGCATCCTTTCCTTACGGTGGGGTTTTGTCAGGATAATCGGCAATGCTTCTTGCTGCACAATGCGGCTTGCCTAAATGAAAGCCGCACGCGCATCCGTTGGCGGCGCCCCGTGCAGGAAGTCCGGGAACATGAGAAAACGGATTCTTCCAGAGCTTTCGCTCCAAGTGCATGGTTCTTGCGCTTGGTTAGAGCCTCTTCTCTAATAGCAAAAGCGTTGGGAGAGGCTGCGCCCGTCATCCTCGGCCCATGTACGCTTAGGCGAACATGGGGCACCCGTGCGCCCGGCAGGGCGCACTCACTAGGAGGTGAAAGACCTCTACACACCCGGCAAGGGGAAGTGTTAGCTGAGCGGCAAGGGTGTCCATCGCGAGGTGGGATCCGAAGGAAGCCGCAGGCAAAGCGCTGCTCTGACGAACAGCCAGCGGATAGGAGGCGACGCAGTTGGGTAAGCAGGCGGGTCCCTGTAAAGCCCAGTACTTGCACGGAAGGCTGCGGCGTAAATCCGACAGAGATAAGCGTGAAAGCGAGTGCGCAATACCCGGGGAGATCTGGCGGTTTGCCTTGTGCTACCTGCATCGCGAGGTGTGGGGATGAGGCGCCAGAAGTCAGCAAAGGGCATAGTAGCGTGGATAGCCTGGGAAACCAGGAAGGAGCGAAGGCCTGAACACGAAACACGGAAGTAGGACGGTAGAACTCGATGCATGTCGATGAAGCAGAAGCGTACGAGAGTACGGCCAGAGGAGCAGGAGACGGACGGAATCCGTTGCAGGGCTCGGCTGGTGCAGAGGCACGCACGGCGGCTAGCGGGCAGTCGAAACCGGAGACCAAGCAACTGATGGAACGAGTATTGGAACGGGAGAACATGCAGGCGGCTTATAGGCGAGTGATGAGCAACCAAGGAGCACCGGGCGTCGATGGACGTCCGGTATCGGGGTTGAAATCCTGGCTTATCGAGCGTTGGCCTGTGGTGAAGGAAGACCTGCTGAGCGGGAAGTATCAGCCGCAAGGATTACGCAAGGTGGAGATCGCAAAGCCGCAAGGTGGAGTGCGCACCCTGGGTATCCCGACGGTGATAGATCGCCTGATACAGCAGGCGCTTCATCAAGTGCTGTCTCCCATCTTTGATCCCGGATTTTCTGAATCCAGCTACGGCTTTCGCCCTGGACGCAGCGCACAGCAGGCGGTGAAGGCCGCCCGCGGGTACGTGGCGAAAGGCAAGCGGTGGGTGGTAGATCTGGATTTAGAGAAGTTCTTCGATCGAGTCAATCACGACATACTGATGTCGCGGTTGGCGCGTAAGGTTGGAGACGAACGGGTGCTTAAGCTGATCCGTCGTTACCTGCAAGCGGGCCTGATGGAGGGCGGGATCGAGACGGTGAGAGGGCAAGGCACGCCGCAAGGCGGACCGTTGTCCCCGCTGCTGTCGAATATTCTGCTGGACGATCTGGACCGCGAACTGGAACGGCGCCAGCTGAGCTTCTGCCGCTATGCCGACGACTGCAACATTTATGTCGGAAGCAGAGTGAGTGGAGAGCGAACGATGAGAGCCATGACTGCGTTTTTAGAACGTCGCCTGAAGCTGCAGGTGAACGCGGATAAGAGCGCGGTGGCGCGACCTTGGGCGAGGAAGTTTTTGGGCTACAGCCTCACGTGGCACAAACAGCCGAAGCTCAGGATCGCGCCTCAGAGCCGTCAACGGTTTATGGACAAGATCCGTAAGCTGATGCGAGTCTGCCGTGGAAAGAGCCTGCAACAGACCATTGAGGCCCTCAACCCGGTACTAAGGGGTTGGGTGCAGTACTTCCGGTTGGTCGAAGTGAAGACCATCCTGGAGCAACTCGATGGCTGGGTCCGGCACCGACTGCGGAGTCTTGTGTGGCGGCAATGGAAGAGTGCCCGTAAACGGGCACACAGCCTGATGAAGCTTGGCATCGCCGAAGACATCGCCTGGCTCAGTGCAACCGACCGCCGAGGACCATGGTGGCACGGTGCGGCCCGGCACATGCACCAGGCGTATCCCAACAAAACCTTCGACCAAATGGGCCTCGTTTCCTTGCTCGCCCTGAGAAAACGTCTTACTGCTGTTTCGTGAACCGCCGGATGCCGAACGGCACGTCCGGTGGTGTGGGAGGACGGCGGGAGCAATCCCGCCTCCTACCCGATGCCCAGGGAAGAGGGCTTCGTTCTTTGCTCTACCTCGGCGACGGTCATTCGCTACTGTCGAAAAACATCTCCATGAAGGGTCCGCTGAACCGCAGGTCCCTCCCCCGGATTTCCTTTTGGTATGAGTGGCGCTGGCGAGCTTCATGCGGCTTTCCTTACTGAAAGCCGCACACGCGGTCGTTTCCAGTGCTGCGCGGCAGGAAATCCGGGTCCGCTCCGGTCGGGATGACAAGGAAAGGGTAACGATTTCATCGAGGGGCTGAAGTGGGCTTATTTCGTGCTGTCTCCTAAAGTCTTAGTTGACAAAGGATAATCCGGCGGCATATTGTCCTAAGAAATTAGGAGGCAGGGCCAGTGAAGAGCTCGAACAAAGCCGGTTTGACCAAGCTTGAATTGAAGATCATGCAGGTGATCTGGAGGCGCGGCCAGTGCACGGTGGGTGCGGTGCAGGAAGAGTTGGAGCCGCCGTTGGCATATACCACCGTGCAAACCATGTTGAACATTCTGGAACGCAAGGGGAAGCTGAAGCGTGAGCTGCAGGGCCGCGCCTACGTTTACAGCGCGGCCATCACGGAGGCCAAGGCTCTGGGCCAGGGTGTTCGCGATCTTGTCGATCGCATGTTTGGCGGATCGAGTGAAGCGTTGGTGATGAGCCTGCTCAAGAATGGCGATATCGATGCCAGGAAGCTGGCGGAACTCACCGAGCGCTTCAATCAGAAAGCGAGGAAGCCATGAGAAACGTTGAGTTTTGGATTTTGAGTTATCTTCTCAATTCGTTGTGGCAGGTTCCGCTACTGTTTGCCGCGGGATGGCTCGCGGCGCGAGCGCTCCGGCCCGCCGGCGCCGAGGCCGAACACCGGGTGTGGGTCACTACCCTGACGCTCCAGTGCCTGCTTCCCGCCGGTTCCATTTTCCCCATTGACTGGCTGCATACGTTCTCCCTGTTGCGTTGGAACGCGAGTCACACGAGTCAAGCGTATGTATCGGTGACGGTGGGTGAGGGAACTGGCGTTGCTCCTATTTCTCTGCCGGCCTTTCTTCCGGGAACGGTCGCAGTTTTGTATGTCACCGTAATCGCATATTTTGCAGCCAGATTTTTGTGGCGAGGGATGAACCTCTCTTTGCTGCGGCGAGAGACTGCGCCGGTACAGCTCACTGGGGATGCTGCGTTTTTCTGGGCGCGATGCTCCAGGAGATTCGCGATTGAAGACGTATCGATTGCAGCTTCATGTCGAGTGTTCTCACCGGTAACCATGGGCCTGCGGCGAAAACTTCTTTTACTGCCGGTAGCCATGGTCGACGTATTACCCAACGGAGATCTCGAAACAGTCATTGCCCATGAATTCGCGCATATGCAGCGAAACGACTTTATGAAGAACCTGTTTTATGAGCTTCTGTCGTTGCCAGTGGCCTATCATCCGCTTTTTTGGACGACCCGCGCGCGGGTCATGGAAAGCCGCGAAATGATTTGCGACCAAATGGCAGCGGACATGAGCGGACGAAATGAATACGCAGGCTCGCTCTTGCGGATGGCCGCTCTGTTGATGCCTCGGAAGCCGACGCCTCATACCCTGGGAATTTTTGATACCAACGTATTTGAAAGGAGACTTATGAACCTGACTGAGAAACACAATGAGGTAAACGGAGTACGCCGCATCGTCCTTGTTGCCGCGTGTGCTGTATTGGGTTTAGCTACCTGCGGGACCGCACTGGCGCTGGGTATGCATGCAAATGCGATCTCGGATGGCAGCAGCAGCTCGTCCAAAGCACCGAAACAGATTACGGTTTCCGCCAAAACGATGTCAGGAAATCTCCTGACGAAGGCCGTGCCGGTATATCCGCCTGCGGCTAAGCAGGCCAAGATCCAGGGAACCGTCGTGTTGAGCGTGGTGATTGGCGACGATGGCAACGTACAGAATATTCAAGTTGTATCCGGCCCCAACGAGCTTCAGCAATCGTCTATCGACGCTGTCCGGCTGTGGAGGTACAAGCCCTATCTCCTCAATGGAAATCCGGTCGAAGTTAAGACGACGGTGAACATCATCTATTCACTGCTGGGATAGTGCTAAACCCAGGGCGGGGTCTATCCCTGTATGATTTAGGCGGCCGGAAACGAAGCTGGAGCGAAAGCGGAGTGACGGCATCCAATCTACTATGACTCTGCCAGATGCCCCCGTGATCGCAGCGGCCGCCTCGTCAAATACCGGCGATACTGTCCTTTTTGGTTTTGAAAATACTTACGCGCGGCTGCCGGAGCACTTCTACTCCCGGGTCGATCCGACAGCCGTGGCGTCCCCTCGCCTGGTCAAGCTGAACGTAGAACTCGCCCGCGACCTGGGGCTGGATCCGGAAGCACTCGCCAGCGAACGAGGCGTGGCGATTCTGGCCGGTAACGCGGTGGCCGTGGGCTCGGAGCCTCTGGCGATCGCGTATGCCGGGCACCAATTCGGACATTTCGTCCCGCAACTCGGCGACGGCCGCGCTAACCTGCTGGGCGAAGTCGTAGGGCGTGATGGTGTGCGCTACGACATCCAGCTCAAGGGGTCGGGCCGCACTCCCTTTTCCCGCGGTGGAGACGGCAGAGCCGCGCTGGGTCCGGTTTTGCGTGAGTACATCCTGAGCGAAGCCATGGCAGCGTTCGGTGTTCCGACGACGCGAGCCCTGGCTGCCGTGACCACGGGGGAGCGGGTGTTGCGCGAGACAATCCTGCCGGGAGCTGTGCTGACGCGGGTCGCAGCAAGCCACCTGCGCGTGGGAACGTTCCAATATTTCGCGGCCCGCGGCGATGCGGAAGCGACGCGCCGGCTGGCTGACTACGCGATCGCCCGCCACTACCCGCAGGCCGCACAGGCGAAGCAGCCGTACCTGGCGTTGCTGGATGGAGTGATTGCGCGACAGGCATCTTTGGTCGCACGGTGGATGCTCATCGGCTTTATCCACGGGGTGATGAATACAGACAATACTTCCATCTCGGGCGAGACCATCGACTACGGCCCCTGCGCCTTCCTTGAGGCGTACGACCCAGCAAAGGTGTTCAGCTCGATCGATCATTACGGCCGCTATGCGTACGGCAACCAACCCACGGCCATGCACTGGAACCTTGCGCGCCTGGCTGAAGCGTTGCTTCCTGTTCTGGAGCAAGAGGCGGGAGACGCAGAGGCCGCGCTGGCTTTGGCCAAAGAGTCTCTGACCGCCTTCGGGCCGCAGTTTGAGAGCGCTCGCGCCGCCGGTCTCCGCCGCAAGCTCGGCCTGCTGACGGAGCGTGAGGGCGATGCGGCGTTGGCTGTCGACTTGCTCAAGCGCATGGCCGAGAATCGCGCCGACTTCACTCTCACCTTCCGCCGGTTGTGCGACGCAGCGGAAGGATCTGAGGGCGACGCGGGCGTGCGGGTGTTATTCGCCGACCCCGCTGCTTACGACGACTGGGCTGCCGGCTGGCGCCATCGCCTGGAGGAAGAGCCCACCTCGACGCGGGAGCGCGCTGCGGCGATGCGGACGGCCAACCCGGCATTCATTCCCCGCAATCACCTGGTGCAGGCGGCGCTCAGTGCCGCGATCGAGCGCCAGGATTTTCAGCCTTTCGAGGAATTGCTGGACGTCGTGTCTCGTCCCTACGAGGACCGGCCGGGGTTGGAGCGTTACAGCACCCCGGCGCTTCCCGAGGAATGTGTAAGCCAGACCTTTTGCGGCACGTAAGCGCGAGGTGGGGTCAGACGCGCACCTTCAAGCAACTGCTCGTCCCCGTCTGACCTGGGTAGATAAATTGCTTCAAGATTCTTTTGCCCTCGAGCGTTTTCGAAGACAACGCGGGCGTGAGATGCGTGCAATCCATTCTGAGGATGCACGGTGAAGAATCTCTCGCCTCCGCCCTGCACATTCCGGATGGAGAGGCACCACTCGGACAAGAAAGTGAACTGATAAGTTCCGGCCGGGAACGGTTGATCGGCGGCAGAAAAGGCGAAGGGTACGGTCGCGGTGATTGCCTGGGCCGATGCAGTTTGGGTGGCTAAGGCCAATATGCCACTGGTCGCAGCGGCGGCGACGATTACTCTGGCGCAAATGGTTTTAATCGTTGTGTGATTCATAAGTGCTCCTGGGCGTGCTGTGAGATCAAATTGTGCTTACGACTGCGACAATCATTTCGATTGCCTGCGTGCGATATTTCGATTTCAGCATTGGGGCACGATCGGTGCGATAAAGGTTAGTGAAGGCAGGTAAAGTTTTGTAAATTTCAGTGAACAGCAGAGGCGCGAGGGTATCCCATTCAAGCCAACTGCGGGCTTGAATGGGACACCCGTACGCCTCGTACACAACTTTGCACCTCGGGTGGACGGGTTCAGTCGTTACGGGCGAACATGAGAGAGATGAATTTGCCAGATACAGGGTCCGTTTTTCGCGAGCCGGCGTACGTGCGGTTCTGGTTTGCGCGGATTTGCTCGACGATTTCGTTTCAAGTGGCGGCGGTGGCCGTCGGCTGGCAGGTGTATGCACTGACGCACAGCACGTTTGCCCTGGGCATGGTTGGGCTGGTGCAATTTATGCCGATGCTCCTCCTCACGCTCGTAGTAGGGCATGCGGCGGACCGGTTCAATCGCAAAACCATCATCAGCATTTGCCAGGTGGTGGAAGGGGTGACCCTGGGACTGCTGGCGGTCAGCAGTTTTCTCCATCGGCTGCACCCTGTCGGCATCTACTTTGCCGTCGCGGCGATCGGGGCTGCCCGGGCCTTCGAGAGTCCGTCAACGCAGGCACTGGTCCCGGGCCTGGTGGAAGACGCTAGAGTACCGCAGGCGATTGCGTGGTCAACTTCAGCTAACCAGACGGCATCGATCGTGGGCCCCGCGCTCGGCGGCTTGCTGTATGCATTTGGGCCGCACGTGCCGTATGGGTTATGCGCTTGCTTATTTGCGGCGGCGTCCGTGTTGTCCTCAACCATCGTAGTGAAGCGGCGAACGGCAGGCAGAGCACCCGTGACCGCGAAGTCAATCTTCTCCGGCATTCATTACATTCGCGAGCGCAGAAATATCCTCGGCGCCATCTCGCTGGATCTATTTGTCGTGCTGTTAGGCGGGGCAACGGCACTGCTTCCCGCGTATGCACGAGACATCCTGCACACCGGGCCGTGGGGCCTGGGTCTGCTGCGCCTGGCGCCCGCGGTGGGTGCGTTGTCGACCGCCGTGTTCCTCGCCCATCATCCGATTCGCAAACGGGCCGGCCACCGCATGTTCGCCGCGGTCATCGTTTTCGGCGTGGCTACCGTGGCCTTTGCTCTTTCGCGAAACGTATGGCTGTCGATGGCCATTCTTTGCCTGCTGGGCGCTGCCGATGTGACCAGCGTGGTGGTGCGCTCATCGCTGGTCCAACTCGAAACCCCGGATGAGATGCGCGGCCGCGTGAGTGCCGTCAATTCGCTTTTCATTGGGACATCCAATCAGCTGGGTGAGTTTGAGTCAGGCGTGACGGCTTCCTGGTTTGGGCTCATCCCGGCCACGATCGTAGGCGGGGTGGGGAGCATCCTGATCGCCATGTTCTGGATGGTGTTATTTCCGGATCTGAGGAAGCTGGAGAGCATCGCAGGATCTGCTGCGGACGAAAAGGTTGAAGTCGCGAAGTGATCGGTGAATCGGACGGCGGCTCCGCCAAATCAAACAACCGTCGGCAAGGATGAAGGAGAATGCGATGGCGCGAGCTGTGAGATTCGACAAATACGGCGATCTTGACGTTTTGCAGGTGGTAGAAGTCGACCGGCCCGTCCCGGGACCGGGTAAGGTTCTGGTTCGGGTCAAGGCCGCAGGCATTAATCCAGGCGAAGCCTCGATCCGCAAAGGGCTGTTTGCCGATCGCTGGCCGGCAACGTTTCCTTCAGGGCAGGGGAGCGATCTGGCCGGCGTTGTGGAGGAGACCGGTCCCGGTGTAACAAATTTCCGGCAGGGTGATGAAGTGATCGGGTTCAGCCACGAGCGATCCAGCCAGGCCGAGCTCGTGCTGGTTGATGCGAGCAACCTGGTGCCGCGTCCGGCCAAAGTGCCGTGGGAGCAGGCCGGGGCGCTGTTCGTTGCCGGGACCACAGCGTATGCCGCGGTGCGGAGCGTGGCCCTGAAGGCTGGTGATACCGTGGTTGTTTCCGGCGCTGCAGGGGGTGTTGGCTCCATTGCTGTGCAGTTGGCCAGGAATGCCGGGGCTAAGGTGATCGGCCTGGCGGGGGAAGCCAATCACAAGTGGCTCACGGATCGCGGAGTGATGCCCATTGTCTACGGTGACGGAGTCGAGGATCGGATACGCGCTGCATCGGGAGGAAGGGTCGATGCCTTCATCGATACCTTCGGCGGGGGCTATGTGGAACTGGCGCTCAAGTTAGCAATTCCTAAAGACCGGATCGACACCATCATCGACTTTGCCGCCGCCGCCAAGCATGGAGTAAAGACAGAAGGAAGCCAGCAGGCAGCTTCGGCCGAGGTGCTGGCCCAACTTGCCGGCCAGATGGCCGCTGGACGGCTGGAGATTCCTATCGCGAAGGTCTACCCTTTGGCCGAGGTTCGGGATGCCTATCGAGAGCTCGAGCAGCGTCACACTCGGGGCAAGATCGTCCTGGAGCCTTAAGATAACTGATACGGTGACGAGTTTCTGAAGATCTGAGTTCCGTTTACGCATCTAACGTACGTGAAGTTGATGAAGTGAGGCTTGTCATGCCATTGATTAGAACTTGTATCCATTGCCACCAGAAGAATCGTGTCGCCGCCAGGCATCTGGCCAGCACCGGCCGATGTGGAGCGTGTAAGGCCACGCTGGATTCGATCGCGGAACCGGTGGCCGCGGATCCGGCCCTCTTTGATGAAGTCATGTCAACGGCTACGGTTCCAGTGCTGGTTGATTTTTGGGCGGGATGGTGTGGGCCCTGTCGCGCGGCCGCGCCGGAAGTCGCGCGCACAGCGCAGGATATGGCTGGCAAGGCGATCGTCCTCAAGGTAGATACGGAGGCGCATCCGGAGTTGGCCGCGCGCTTTGGCGTGCAGGGAATCCCGAATTTCGTGGTGCTCTCGGGAGGGAAGCCGGTATTCCAACAGGCGGGTCTCGTCGGCCATGAGCAGATGGAACAATGGCTTCGTTCCGCAGCAGCGTAAACTAAGGCTCTGGACCCCTCCCGTTACCCTGGAGTCATGAGCAACCTCTCCCCGTCTGATTACGCTGATCTCCAGACTGCCGTGGCAAAGCTCGAAACTCAGAGCTTCGCCATGAAGATTGCGGCTACGCTGGGCATGCCGGTGGACGCACTGCTGCGCCGGTTGCCCGCTGCGGCCCAGTCAGCGATACAAGACACCGTGGATAAAGCCCTGGAGAAATGTTTAAAGGTCGCGGTCAAGGTACCCAGGGCGAGATCGTCGGTGATGACTTTCAAACGCTCGCACACGGCCGCGGCGGCGATCACGGGCGCTGTCGGCGGCTTCTTTGGGTTGCCCGGTCTGCTGGTGGAACTTCCCATCACGACCACCCTGATGCTGCACTCGATCGTCGAGATTGCCCGCAATCAGGGTGAGGACTTTTCGAACCCGGCAAGTCTCCTGGCTTGCCTGGAAGTGTTCGCGCTGAGCCCGCAAAATACGCATGGAACTGCGAAAGATAGTGCCTACTACGCAACGCGGGCGGCGCTGACGCAGGTTACACGGGAAGCGGCGTCCTACGTCACGCACAAAGGACTGGCGAAGGAAGGCGCGCCGGCTCTGTTGTCCTTCGTGGGCCGAATTGCCTCAAGGTTTGGTCTTGAGGTCAGTGAGAAAGTCGCCGCGGAACTGGTTCCGGTCGCGGGCGCCGTCGGCGGTCTCGCCCTCAATGTGCTGTTCAGCCAACACTTTCAAAGCCTCGCGGAAGGACATTTTATCGTTCGCCGCCTGGAGCGCAAATATGGAAGTGAAGCTGTGCGGCAGGAGTATGACCTGGTACGTTCTTCGAGCTAACAGGCTGCCGTAAGTCGTCCGCGTGCGAACCAAAGATTCGCGCATTTAGTCCCTACGGGACTGAATCATTTCTTCATTCCGTACCCAGGACTGCGTCCTGGGCTAAGTTCAGCCAGAGCTGTCCAAATTAGCGGGACGGTCGAGTTTGTAGCGTTGATTTTATTGGACGAAGCTAGTGCTAGAACCGGGCATAGCGAAACCAGGTTGGGGGGGAGCGAGCGGTAGATAGAGAAACATGCTGTCCAAAATGTTTGCGATAAAACTCCTGAATGTAGAGCCGATCAAAGGATTTGAGAGCAGCGGCTAGCTTTTCAGCTGTCCTAAAGAATGGCTGAGAGAACGAAAGCGCCAGCCGAAGTTGGTCATGAATTGCTGCCAGGGCAGGCGGCGGCTCAAAGGGACGATCCAGCCAGGTCCATAGGTCTCGGTATACAAACAGCTGCTGGCGCAATAAAGCCACAAGGTTAGAGAGCGACCAACCGAAGGTGGATTTCAACTTCAGATATTTCAAGATCAACATGGCAATCAGCGCGGTCCAGATCTGCGTCTTTAAAGCGTTGGCACTGGTGCCCACGAATGTCTTGACGCGCAGAGACTGCTTGAGGGCCTTGAAAAAAGTCTCGATCTGCCAGCGATCACGATAGATTTTTGCAATCGTACTGGCAGCAAAATCTAGCTGATTGGTCAGAAACTCGTACTCTTTGTCCGTCTCTGGATCACGCACCACCACCCGCCTTACCTCGACCCCGGTGCGGTAACTGCGGTGGCCCAACATCACCATCTGGTCGGACAAAATGTTTCCCTGTTTTAGGCACCGACAGCTCCTTCACCACCTTCGTAATAGCCGTTCCACCGCTGCCGGGTCACAAAGTACACATGTTGCTTGGTCAAGCTGGCGAACCACTTGTAATCGGTATACCCGCGATCAAATACCAAAATCGTGCCCGGTTCTAAAGCCAGTTTGCGCGCTACCTTGATCTCCGCCTTGTTGGCCGGCTCGATCACCGCGTACTTGGGTAAATATCCGTCGTGATCCAGCAACAAGTGCAATTTCACACCACCTTTGGTGCGGCGAAACTTGGCCCAGTCATACATCGTCGCGCTGAGGTCAATCACACTGCCATCCAAACTCAGCAGCTTGTTCTTAAACCGGAACTTCTTCCTTCCTCTCACCTCCCGTTGACACTTTTCCAACAACTGCTCAAATACTGTCTGGTACAACTGCCAAGGTCTATGCTCATTGGCGTAGGCCAAAGTCGAACGCTTCGGGCTCTGTTCCACCCCAAGATGCCTCAACTTGCCTTCGCAAGCAGCCAGCCACCGCAGATCTCCCGTAAGGACTGCGCTCTGCCCAAATGACAAAACAACATGGCCACCATCTGCGTCCAGCTGCTAAAACCACGAGCGTGATGCTCTGCACGATGCTGGCAAACCGCCTGCTCAAACTCAGCTCGCGAAAATACCCCCAAAATCTGCGAAAAAATACTGCATACTCCACTCATGGCGGAAAGCTCCTTCGGATTGAGATTGGTTTTCTTGGAAGAAAATCTCAACCTCAACCTAGCAGCCTTTCCGCCTCCTTATAAAAACCTAATTTGGACAAGATTGAAGTTCAGCCGTCCCTGGCGGGACTCCATTTGCAATCGGTTCTGACGCGGCCAATAAGGGCTCGTACCTACCTTAAGGCCGGGGGAGATCGATTAGCACTACGTCTGAGCGCTCCTGCGCTCGTTCAAGAACGACTTCGCGACCGTCTGTCGAGAGGTCGAAGTCACGTATGTCGAAGTCGGCGGGAAGGCGAGTTAACTGCCGCTCGGCGCCGGTCGCAAGATCTATCTGCCACAAATCTTTATGCTGAATGTCTCCGCGCAGGAGCAGAAGAGCCTTGCCTCCAGGCAGGAATACGAGATGGCGGGCCCCTCGCGTCAGGGTCAGCGCTGGCAGGGTATGCGGCGCGGCATTGGCCGTGACGGCTTTCACAGAAAAGGTAGTTCCGATATCGGGTCCCGAGTAGACGACGAAGCTGCCATCAGGGGCCCAGGCAGGGTCCACTGAGTACTCCCGCACAAAAGCAGCTGGAGAGTGACCGTCTATCGGCACGCGAAACAGATGAGGGACGCCATGATCGGTGGCGGCGACAGTGACCGATTGGCCGTCTCTCGTCCATGCCGGAGCGCCTTGCAGGTCGAGCGAATTTGTCACCGTCCGCGCGTTGCCGCCGTCAGCATGCATCACGTACAGAAGCGCCTGCCCCCGTTGCCGGACTGAAAACGCGACGTTCCGCCCATCCGGGGCGATGGCCGGGGCGCCGAGAATTTGCGCCCCCTGTCCGCTCCACAACTCCGTGGCCGCTCCGTTGGCGAGCTTCCAAATGCTCTCGCCGGTACCGTTCGCCGAAACATAAATGAGATAATCGGCGGCCAGCCGAGGGGAAAATCCCACGCCGCTCGTCAACGAAATTTGGGCAGGGGCCGATGCCTGCGTGGGAGCGTCCGGCGTCGGCATGCGCCAAAGTGTTCTGCGCGGGCTGGCAAGAGTCGCCACCAGGCGGCGCCCATCGGGGGTAGCAGCCAGGGATGTATATCGGTCGGGACCGGAGCTGAGGCGGTGGGGTATGCGCCGCTCGACGTCCATGCTGTAAAGCCACGGTCCGGAACCATCCGGGTCGGTCGCGAGGTACACCAGCGTCCGCCGATCCAGAAAGACCGGATGACTCACGCGTCCAGCGTGTGACGTGATCCGCTCTGGAGTTCCGCCGACTGGACGGATACGCCATATGTCCAGCTTGTCCGGGAGTTCTCCCTGAACGAAGTAAATGAATGCGCCGTCCGGCGCCCAGGTCTGAAAATGACTGTGCTGCCCGGCAGGCGCAGTGTAAATGGGCACAGTCGCGAGGCTTCCGTTGGATACGAAGAGCGGGTCACCGGGTCCTGGCGTGTGGTAGGTGAGCCGGCCACCGTCATGCGACCAGTCGAACTCCGCTACGCCCTCCAGGTAGGGCCGCGGCTCTCCGCCCAGGGTAGGCGCCGCCCAGACGCCGATGCTGGAGCCACCTGGCTTGCGAACCCAAAAAGTGACCAGAGATGCATCGGGAGAGAACCCCGGAGTTCGAATATTGGGGTTTGCCAGCTCCTCGACACTTCCGTGGGTGAGATTGTGGAACGCACCCGAACCGGCTTGTGTAAGCCAGACGTCTGTCTGTCCGTCGCGATTCGACAAGAACGCAATCAGGTGACCGTCGCGCGACACCGCAGCCCCTTGCTCCAGCCCATCAAAGTCGGAGACGGTTTGAAAGTGCGCATCCGCGAGGGGACTTCGCCAGAAGTGCTCGGTCCTTTGCAGCCACACGCCAGCGCCAATGGCCAGCGAAGCCACCGACCCCAGCAACAGAACAAGAGTCCATTTGGTACGAGGGTTGCCGGGCGCCGGTTCGGGTGGTGGCACCGCGGGAATGCTTTCAAGGGTGGTGTGATGATTTTCCTGGGCAGGCGGAAGGTTCCGGCGTTGGGTCCACGCATCCAGTTCAACCCGCGAGGCGTAGACCGAGCCCATCCTGTCATGCAGGTGCCGGTGGACGGGCATGCCCTCCCGCTTCTCCCAGCGCTGAACCGTGGTTACGTCGCGTTTCAGGTAGGCCGCGATCTCCTTCCACGAATCCAGACGGTCTTCGGTTGGTCGCTCGCGTGGTGGGCTAGCGGGTGGTTCGCCCATAGCGCTCTCCTGGCCCCAGTCGACGAACCCGGGCACCGAAATTGTAGCCTCCTTACGCCCTCACCGCACCGCGAAGGACTGCATTCAACGGCAGGCCACGGAAATGGCGATGGTTCGGCCCCTAAAGTGCGAGTCGAGGTTTTTTAAGCTCGAGTCACCGGAATCCCCAGTTTTTCGTAGGGATTGGTGAGCGATGCAGCCGCGGCCCGTTCGGTGATGATTCCACTGATTTCCGAAAGAGGCACAACGACATACGGTGAAGCAGCGTTGAGTTTCTCGGAGGAGGCGAGCACGAAGGTCTCCGCAGCAGAGTGGCTGAGCGCCCGCTTGACCGCCGCTTCTTCGTAGTCGCCGGTAGTCAGACCTGTTTTCGGGTGTACGCCCGTCACGCCCATGAAGTAGGTGTCGGCATGAATCCCTGCGATCGCCTCAATGGCGGCTGCGCCCACGGCCACGACCGAATGCTTGAACAGGCGGCCGCCGATCAGAATGACTTCCACATTTGGGTGGTTGAGGAGTTCCGTGGCGATGGTAGGACTGTGGGTAACGATCGTCGCCTTGAGTTCCAGGGGGATATGCCGGGCTACTTGCCGGGCGGTCGTGCCGCCATCGAGCATGACTACCTGTCCCGGCTGGATCAGCTTCGCTGCCGCTCGGCCGATGGCCACTTTGCCGTCCGCGGTAATCAGTTCACGTCCGGCAAAATCGACGATCGCCGGCGACGCGGGAAGAGCCCCACCATGCACGCGTTGCAGCAGGCCCTCCTGTGCCATTTCTCTTAGATCGCGCCGGATGGTGTCTTCGGAAACGCCCATTTCCTGGCTTACCTCTTTCGCGATGACCTGGCCGTGGAGTTTCAGGATCGTGAGGATCTGCTGCTTGCGATGAGTGGTCAGCATTTTCCTAATAATACTTGACATTGCACGAAATTGCACGATATTGTCGCTTTCATGCTTGAAACCCTGCACGAAGTTTCCATGAAAGAACGGGTGCGCATCCAGGACGTGGAGACGCTCTCCGACGATTGGTATGTGTTGAAGAAGACGACCTTCGACCTTCTCCGCAGCGACGGAACCTGGCAAAGGCAAAGCAGAGAAACCTACGATCGCGGCAACGGCGCGACGATCCTGCTTTACAACCTCGTCCAGAGAACCGTCGTGCTCACCCGCCAATTCCGGTTTCCGGCGTTTGTGAACGGCCACCCAGGATTGCTGGTGGAGGCGGCGGCCGGATTGCTGGATGAGGCGACTCCTGAGGACCGGATCAAGGCGGAGGTCGAAGAGGAGACTGGCTACCGCGTCGATCACGTCAGGAAAATCTTCGAGGCTTTCATGAGCCCGGGATCGGTCACGGAGAAACTCCACTTTTTCGTCGCCGCATATGACCGAAGCAGCAAGGTCACGCATGGTGGAGGCAATCGCACCGAGGGCGAAGATATCGAAGTGATCGAGCTGTCGATCGATGATGCGGTCAAGGCAATCGAGAGCGGAGCCATTAAGGATGGGAAGACCATCATGTTGTTGCAATACGCACACATTCACGTGTTCAAGCAGAGCGAAGCGCATGGCTGAACGCTCGTTGATGATTTTGATTGAACTTAGCCCAGGACGGAGTTCCATAAACGCTGACCTGTTAGGGTGTCTTTGGTGAACTCCCACGAAATCGTCTTCCGTGACGATTTCGTGGGAATTGAACGAAAGCCACCCTAAGCAAGTCGACGCTTACGGGCGCCGTCCTGGGCCAAGACCACCCGTCCCTACGAGAGTCGTGGAGCGAATCGTATGATCGGTAGGGATGAAGAGCGAGTCCGCCGCCGGGAGCTGTACCGCAGAGGTTACGGAATTGGTAGCACGCCTGCGCCGGGGAGACGTCCGCGCGTTGGCTCGGGCGGTGTCGTTGGTGGAAAACGACGCGCCGTCTGCCTGGCAGATTCTTTCCTGTTGTTTTCACTATACCGGGTCGGCCATGCGGGTCGGCATCACCGGTTCTCCCGGGGCAGGCAAAAGCACATTGGTCGACGGGCTCGCCCGTAGATACCGCGCGCAGCAGGCGACCGTTGGGGTGGTCGCGGTCGATCCCACCAGCCCCTACAGCGGGGGAGCCATCCTGGGTGATCGGATTCGCATGCGGGAACATGAAACGGATCCCGGCTTCTACCTGCGGAGCATGGCAACCCGAGGCTCGCTGGGAGGCCTGGCAAGGACGTCCGCGGATGTTGCCGTGGTCATCGAAGCCAGCGGCAAGCAGCGTCTGCTGATCGAAACAGTGGGCGTCGGCCAGGATGAAATCGACATCGTCCGCCTGGCGGACGTCACCGTCGTCGTCCTGGTGCCAGGCATGGGCGACGACGTACAAAGCCTCAAGGCTGGCATTATGGAGATAGCGGATATTTTCGTGGTGAACAAGAGCGATCGCGACGGCGCCGATCACGTAGAGCGAGAAGTGCGGAGCATGCAGTCATTAGCGGCGGAACACGGGAGCTGGATACCCCCCGTGATCCGAACCATCGCCACCACGGGCGCCGGCATCGAAGAACTGGAACAGGCTGTGGAGCAATTCTGGTCATGGTTGGCACAAGAGGGAAGACTCACCGCCCGGCGCGAGACGCACTGGCGGGCGCGATTGATGGATATGGTGCGCCACGAATTGATGCGCGCACTTCGCGGACGCGGCTTGAGTGATAAGGCGCTGGCCGATATCAGCCACCAGGTAGCGGCTGGGCAACAGAATCCTTACCAGCTTGTACCGAAGATGTTAGAAGAATTAATCGGGAACTAGGAGCAAATGATGGCAAATATCGACCACCTGGGCATTGCAGTGAAAAGTATCGAGCAGGCCCAGCGCCTCTATCAAGCCCTCGGCCTAACCGTGCTGAAGGAGGAAGAAGAGGAGGAAGGCGTGCGCAGCGTGATGATTCCCCTGGGTGAGAGCCGCTTGCGGTTGCTGGAACCGCTGGACAAGATAACCTCCGTAGGCAAGTTCCTGGAACAGCACGGAGAAGGCTTGCACCATGTGGCGCTGCATGTGGACGACATCTCGGCCGCGTTCGAAGAGATGAAGCAGGCGGGCCACCGGCTGCTCTCCGAGGAAATTGAGATTGGCGCCGGGGGCCGGCTTCATTTTCTGGTCGATCCCTCGGCGTCAAACGGCGTGCTGCTCGAAATCTGCCAGGATCCTATTTCCGCGGTTTAAGGGCGCCATGCTTCTTTCTTTGAATACCTGTGGAAATACAGCCAGCGTGGCTTTGGGCGTGGTTGACAAGAATACCGTGCGAATTGTCGCCAGTGCCGAGCTAGCGGTGCGTACCTATTCGGCGCGCCTGATTCCTGAGATCGCCTCACTGCTCGAAAGCCGACATGCGACCCTGCGCGATGTCGAGGCCATCGTGGTAGTCAACGGGCCGGGAAGTTTCACTGGCATCCGCGTGGGTGTCAGTACGGCCAAAGGCCTGGCGGAAGGAGCGGCTATCCCCCTGATTGCCCTCTCCCGTTTGGCGCTGCTGGCGAACGCGAGTGGACTACCCCACGTGCTCGCCGCGATCGATGCCGGCCGCGGTGAGTATTACGTCGGTGAATACCGGAACGGCCATAAGCTCAGCGAGATGCTTACTGAGCAGCGAGGACACCGTAGAGGTAGCCAAGCAACCCGGAGCGGGAGTACTGGTTTGCGATGAGGGGCGCGCCGATGAGGCTTCCACGAGCGCATGTTCTGCACTTGCCATCTGCGGGCCGGTTTACGTGCAGCCTCCTGACGCAGCCGAGGCACTTCGTTTTGCCCTAGCCCGCTTTCACGCGGGTGACTTTGACGACCTTGAGACCCTGGACGCGAATTACCTCCGCCGTTCCGATGCTGAGGTTTTGCGCGCCGCCCGGGTCGGAGCGTGAGCCTGCTGATCCGCAAACTGGCGGCCGAGGATCTGGACGAGGTGCTGGTGCTTGCCGCCGACTCTCTGGAGGCTCCTCACTGGAACCGGCGCGACTACGAACAGATTCTGTCGGCGGAGCCCTCGGAACGGTTGTTACGTTGCGGATTGGTCGCGGATAGCGGCGGGAAGGTGGCCGGCTTTGCGGTAGCCAGCTGGTTGCGGCAGGAGACGATGGCTGAGGTCGAGGGCCTGTTCGTGGAGTTGCGATTGCCGCCGGCGGGGTGTTGGGAGCGCCCTGATCAGGCGCTTGCATGGGCTGGGCGGCCAACGCCGGGGCCGCGGCGGTGCGGCTGGAAGTAAGGGCGTCGAACACCGCTGCCCTTGCTCTTTATCGCCGCCATGGCTTCTCGACCGCGGGAGTGCGCCGCGGCTACTACTCGGCGCCGGCGGAAGACGCGTTAGTACTGCAGGCGTCATTGCTTCCCCTGACCCCGTACCTCTATAATTCCCCAAGGGTTTGATCGAAAACATGGTCCGTGACGGATATTTTTATGGTTTTGGGTTCATCGCCGCCGCCGTTCTGGTTTTTTTTGTAACTGGGCACTGGGTGTGGGCGGTGATGCCTGTTCTGCTGGCGTGCTTTTTTCTCTGGTTTTTTCGCGATCCCCAGCGCCCGGTACCGGCCGAGGCGGGCCTGGTAGTTTCGCCGGCGGACGGCAAGATCACCGAAGTCGCGCGCATCCAGACGCCGGCCGGCGAGCGGATTCGCTTGAGCATCTTCCTCAGCGTCTTCGATGTTCATGTCAATCGCTCTCCTATTTCGGGAACCGTGCGCGAGGTTCGATATCAGAAGGGCAAGCACCTGAATGCCCTGAGCCGCCACTGCGCGGAAAAAAACGAGCAGAATATTGTCACGGTCCAGGGCGAAGAGTTCGATGTGACCTTTAGCCAGATTGCCGGGATACTTGCCCGCCGCATCGTTTTCCGCTTCAAGGTAGGCGATTTTGTGGAGCGGGGGCAGCGGGTGGGCTTGATCAAGTTCGGCTCCCGCGTGGATGTGATCTTGCCCGGGCATGCGCATGTCCGAGTAGCTCTTGGTCAACGGGTCAAGGGAGGCGCTTCCGTGTTGGCCGATATCCATCCGCTGCAGGACGAGCCATCGCTCGATGTTCTGCAGGAGAGTTTCGCTTGAAGCGTGACGCTCTCAGGTCGCCCGATCGCAAGCGGCGAGGCCGCTTGCGACGGGGTATGTATATCCTTCCCTCGCTCTTCACCTCAGGCAATATCGCGGCCGGGCTACTTCGCGATTACGCAAAGCCTGCAGGGATCGGTGCAGGAGCCGCGGCATTTCGACTATGCCGCCTTGGCCATCGGCTTCGCCATCCCCTTCGACGCCATTGATGGGCGCATCGCGCGCATGACCAAGACCACCAGCGAGTTCGGCAAGGAGCTCGATTCGCTGGCCGACGTGATCACGTTTGGGGTTGCTCCCAGCCTGCTGGCCTTCACCTGGGGATTTCAGATGCTTCCGACGGCCATGGATCCTGTGCTGCGGCAGCGCGTGGTGCAGTGGGGCGCATTTGTATGCTTTCTGTTTTTGCTCTGCGGCGCCGGCCGTCTGGCGCGCTTTAACATCGGCGTGGATCCAGTACCCACCAATCCCGGCCGTCCCGGGAGAAAATACTTTGTGGGCATGCCTATCCCGGCGGCCGCCGGAGTCATTGCCGCCGTCGTCCATTTCTTTTCCGGAACGCCGGTTCCCAACTGGCGGGTGGCCATCATGTGGATGCTGCTGGTGTTTCTCATCGGGCTGCTGATGGTGAGTACCTGGCGCTTCTGGAGTGGAAAAGAAATTGATCTCTCCGATCGACATCCGTTTCAACGCATCGTACTGATGGGGCTGGCGATTTACGCCACGGTTTCTTTCTCTCAGTATGTTCTTCTCGCGATGGCCGCTGTTTATATGTTTTCCGGCATCTTCGCCCGTGCAGCTTATTCGTGGCAGCGCCGCCATCGCCCGGATGGCGTCCCCAGAGACGGTGGCGCTCAGTGAACCGCCTTCCCAACCGCCCGTGCATCCGTGAGCAGGCACTAGAACGATGACCCCCAGCTACCGTATTGCCATTGTGGGCGCCGCTTCCATTCGCGGCAAACAGCTCAGCGAAGCGCTTTCCGAGTCCAAATTTGCCGCCTGCAGAATTCCTGCTGATGGACGATCAGCAAGCCTTGGGACAACTGGAGGCGGTGGGCGATGAGATGACCTTTATCCAACCCATCGCAGCCGATTCGTTTGAGCGCGTCGATTTCACCTTTTTCGCCGGGCCGCCGGAGTTAACCCGCCGGCATTGGCAAGCTGCGCAGCAGGCTGGCTCCAGCATCGTGGATCTTTCCGCCGCGCTGGAGGGGGAACCAGGCGTATTGGTGTGCGCACCGTGGGTGCAGGAGGCGATGGGGAGAAGCCGCTGTGGCCGGTGCGCCCAATCTGCATACGCCTGCGATTGTTTCCGCTCACCCGGCTGCGCTGGTGCTCGCGCTGTTGCTGGAGCGGCTGCAGCGAGCGGGGGCCATTCGCCACGTCTCCGCCACTGTACTGGAGCCGGCGTCGGAATATGGCAGGGCTGCGCTGGACGAGCTGCATCAGCAAACGGTGACGCTGCTTTCGTTTCAGACCATCCCCACCAACGTGTACGACGTGCAGGTGGCCTTCAACACCGTCGCCGCTTTTGGGGAGAGGGCAAAGATCAGCCTGGCGGAGAGCGAAGCTCGGATCCGGCGCCACTATGCCCTACTTTCCGGGGGACGGCTGCCGCAGCTTTCGCTGCAATTGATTCACGCGCCGGTCTTCCATGGTCATACGTTTTCGATCGCACTGGAATACGAGCGGCCGGTGACACTGGAGCAGATGGACGCGACACTGTCTGCGCCTCACCTGGAGGTGATCCTGGGCGACGCCGATGCGCCCGGCAACCTCAATTCCATCGGCGACGAGGATGTTTCGGTCAGAGTGCGCTTCGATGAGCAGGGAGTATCGCAATCGCGACGGTTGTGGCTTTGGGCTTCGGCCGACAATCTTGAGCTTTCGGCATTGAATGCAGTGGAGTGCGCCCAGGAACTGCGCAAACTCAGGCCGCAGGGCACGGTGCAGTGAACCCCTTCCCCGGGTTCGTGGCTGGGTTGCTGGGTCTCGCTTTGTGTGTTCCGGTTATGTCTCAGGTGAATGAGTCTGCTTCACCGCCCCCGGTTATCGACGAGAGTGTCCCTCCGCCATCGGATCACTATCTTTTGGGACCGGATTCCCTGGTCCATCCGTCGGTCGCGGCTGGAAAGACGTTCAGCTTCGATTGGAACGATTCCAAAATCTTCCCCGGTACAACGAGGACCATCACGGTTTATGTACCCGCCGCGTACCAGGGCGACAAACCGGCCTGTGTGTATGTGGGTTTCGATGGTTTGAGTTTCAACGCGGCCACCGTATTCGACAATCTCATCGCTCAGCATGCGATGCCGGTGACCATCGGCATCGGCATTGCTCCCGGTTTGGTGGCTTCCGCCAGATCTGCCGGATAACCCACGTTTTGATCGCAGTCTTGAATTCGACAGCCTGAATGATCGGCTGGCCCGATTTGTTCTGGAAGAAGTGCTGCCGGAAGTGGAGCGGCGCCCGACTCCTGACGGACACCCGATCAGGCTTTCCACAAACCCGAACGACCGGGCAATTGGAGGTGGAAGCACTGGGGCAATTGCCGCATTCACAGTTGCGTGGGAGCGTCCGGATGCGTTTCGCCGTGTGTTCAGCGCGATCGGCACCTACGTGGGCATGCGGGGCGGAGAGCAGTATTACGTTCTGGTGCGCAAAGATCGAGCCCAAGCCGCTGCGCATCTTCATGCAGGATGGAGTGCACGACGAATGGCCGGGCGGGCCTGAGATGGGTGATTGGTGGATGTCAAACCAGACCATGAATCGCGCGCTCGAGTTTGCCGGTTATGACGTTCGTCACGTGTGGGGAACTGGCACCCACAACGGCAGCCAGGCGGCATGCAGTATTTCCCGAAGCGATGCGCTGGCTTTGGCGGGACTGGCCCGCTCCCTTGCAGGCGCTGCCGCCTGGCAATCCGGTGCTTAAGGCAATTCTGCAGCCCGGCGAAGAGTGGGATGTTGCCGGTGAAGGGTGTGCGCCTTCGATTCGCTGCCGATCCGCAGGGGCGCGTTTTCTATCCTGGTGGGGAGATCTCCGCCGGGCAGGCGATCAGATGCGATGCGATGGAAGCTGCGCTCGCTTTTGGAGCCGACGGCAAGCTTTACCTTGCGCGCGCCGAAGGTGGGATCAAGGCTGGTGATGGCGGTGTCCTGGGCGATGGGCTGCATGTCCGTGGTCTTACGGTTCGTAACAGCGGTGATATCTATGCGGTGACGCGGGACGAACTGTGGCTTATCCGGGCAACCGGAGAAAAGGTAAGGCTGGATGAAGGCTTGAAGGGAGCATCCGGAGTGGCTCTTTCACCGGATGGCTTGTGGCTGTTTGTGGCGCAGGGTCTTTCGCGGAATGGGCTTAGTTATCGCGTTCGCTCCGATGGCGCCGTGGATGCGCGGGCTCCGTTTTATGAGTTTGTTGTTCCGGGCTGGGCGGATGATAGCGGCGCAGCCGGCATTGGAATGGACCGGGATGGACGAGCCTATGTTGCCACGCGCATGGGCGTGGAGATTTTCGATCGTAATGGTAGGGTAGCGGGGATTCTGCCGTTACCCGGAAATGCGGAGGCGACCAGCCTGTGTTTCGGTGGCCATGATTTCGATACGCTTTATGTTGCCGGCGGCGGGAAGGTATATCGGCGAAAGCTTCATAGCGTAGGAGCGCCGCCCTGGGCGGCTCCGTTCAAGCTTCCACCCTGGGGCGCCGGCTAGAGGTTGGGTAGGACTGCAGTTCAACGGACCATTCGTGGAGAAATGGACCTACCCCTGTTACGTTCGTCTTTCGCGGAAAAAGGAGCGCAACAACTCACCGCTTTCCTCGGCGAGTTCTCCGCTCGTCACTACCATTTGATGGTTAAGCTGCGGATGGTTCAACACCTGCAGCACCGAGCCGGCTGCGCCTGCCTTGGGATCGGCAGCGGCATAGACCAGCCGGCTAAGCCGGGCGTGGATCATCGCCCCGGCACACATGGCACAGGGTTCCAACGTGACAAAAATCTCGCAACCAGGGAGGCGATAGTTACCCAGTGCATGAGCCGCTTCACGAAGCGCGACGATCTCGGCGTGAGCTGTGGGGTCGAGATCGCGCAGAACTCTGTTCTGTCCACGGCCTACGACCTCCCCATTGGCAATCACGATCGCGCCCACCGGGACTTCACCCGCTGCCGCAGCAGCGCGAGCCTCATCCAGCGCGAGCGCGAGCACCTCTCCATCCGTCATGGCTCAGGCGCCTGCCGGCTGCTGCTGCGTCATGCAGTGCAGCGTTCCCAGGCCCCAGACAAGATCGCCGCTGTGAATGCCCACTACCTTGCGGTCAGGAAAAACATCGGCGAGGACGTTCAATGCCTTCCGATCATTGGCGTCATTGAATGTGGGCACAAGCACCAGCCCGTTGGCGATGTAGAAATTGGCGTAGCTTGCGGGCAGCCTCTGACCTTGAAACACAACCGGAGAAGGCATGGGCAACTCGACGATGGTGTAAGGCCGTCCTTGTAAATCGCGGGCCGCACGCAACCGGTCCAGATTCTCCGCCAGGGGCAGGTGGTTGTCGTCGGCTGTATTTGGCTCCGTCACCGTGACAATCGTATTCGGATTCACAAAACGAGTCATGTCGTCGACGTGGCCATGCGTATCGTCGCCGGCAATGCCACGATCCATCCACAATACCTGGTCGGTACCGAGATAGTCATGAAACACGCGCTCCAGATCTTCGCGGCTGAGGCCGGGATTGCGCTGCTGCACCGTGCTCAGGAGGCATTCCTCGGTAGTGATCAAAGTACCGTGACCGTTGACGTCGATACTGCCGCCTTCAAGAACCACGCGGTGTGCCGCCACTTCCGGCGTCCAATGGGGAACGTGCAGTAATTCACTCGCCTTCAAGGGCAGCTGATCATCCAGCTGCCAGTCTTCGTACTTCGCCCAGGCATTGAAGCGCCAATTGGTGATAGCAACAGGGTTTTCCTGCGATCCGCCACGGGTGATGAAAATCGGCCCGGAGTCGCGCATCCAGATACGGTTGGTGGGCCACTGATGAAAATGCACCCGGTCCAGTTGCGCCCCGGTGCGTGCGATCATGTTTCGTGCGCGCTGCTCCGCGGTGCGGCTCTCGACCAGCAGGTGCACGTCCTCCACACCGGAAAGCTGGCGGATGATGTCGCAATACACCCACGGGATGGGGTGGAACCTGCCTGGCCAGTCTTCTGCATTGTGGGGCCATGCCAACCAGGTGGCGGCATGGCGTTCCCACTCCGCCGGCATGCGATAGCCCAGGCTGCGTGGTGTTACGGATTCATTTGCCATCGTCGAGAAAGCGAGCGGTGATCGGCGGGTAGAAGTCGATGCGGCGGTCGCGCAGGAAAGGCCAATTGCGGCGCGTGTCCTCGAGGTTCTTCAGGTCCACTTCTTCAATGAGGATGGCCTCCTCATGATGAGGGGCCTGGGCCAGAACACGGCCAAAGGGATCCGCGATGAACGAGCCGCCCCAGAATTCGAGTCCTACGCCGGGGGCGCGGTTACCGCGGATGTCTCCATGCTCGTGGCCCACACGGTTGACCGAGGCGACGTACACGCCGTTGGCGATCGCGTGGGAGCGCTGGATGGTCTGCCACGCATCATACTGGGCTGAGCCGAAGCGCTCTTTTTCCGCCGGATGCCAGCCGATGGCGGTGGGATAAAAAAGCAGGTTGGCTCCGCGCAGGGCGGTGATGCGGGCCGCTTCCGGATACCACTGGTCCCAACAGATCAGCGCGCCTACTTGGCCGACCGATGTATCGAATGACTTGAAGCCAAGGTCACCGGGGGTGAAGTAGAACTTCTCGTAGTAGAGCGGGTCGTCGGGGATGTGCATCTTGCGATAGATCCCGCCCAGCGATCCGTCGTTCTGCAGCAGCGCAACGGTGTTGTGGTACAGCCCGGCGGCGCGGCGCTCGAAGAGGGAAGCGACGACGACGACTTTTTCCTCTCGCGCCACGGCCGAGAGGCGCTCTGTGGAAGGGCCCGGTATGGGCTCGGCGAGATCGAAGAGTTCAGCATCTTCTCGCTGGCAGAAATACTGGGCATTGAAGAGCTCCGGGAGGCAAACGATGTTTGCCCCGCCGCGGGCGGCTTCGCGCACCCGGTCGGCAGCTTTATCAAGGTTGGCATCGGGGTCCGGTGAACAGGACATTTGCACCAACCCAACGCGGTAGTTTGTTTTGCTGGTCATTTCCTTACTCGAATATCAGGATTGCCGCGGCAATCACTGTGGTCCAAAGTCCGCGCTTGTCGCCAATTGCCGACTGGGTGACGTTGGTGGTGCGGACGATTTTGCTGGAGATGCGATAGATCTCCTTTTTTTCGTCCCAGCTCTTGTCAGGATCGAATTCAACGTTGAGCGTAGTAGCGAGCATCTCTGCGGCGAGTTCCTCGGCGTACTCGCCGGCCTGCTCTTCCGCCTCGCCGAAGCTGTGGTGTTCGCTCAGGTAACCGTAGGTGTTGCGATCTGTCGGAATCGCGACGCCAATACTCGAAACCACCAGGCGGTGCGGCTCCCTGGTTGAATTTTCTGCCACCACAGCGAACACCACCTCGCCCGGCGAGAGATATTTCAATCCTTCCTTGCGGGTAACCAGTTTGCACTGCGGCGGAAAGATGGAAGAGACGCGCACCAGGTTCTGGGCAGCTATGCCGGCGTCTCGTAGCGCTAGCTCAAAAGAGGTGAGACGCTCCTTGTGTTTCCCCACGCCTTTAGTCAAAAACAGACGCTTCGGGACCATGTTTTTGCCCAATGCAGACTCCTCCCAGACGAACCTACCACAAACCATATGAATGGATGCGGAACAGCTACTCAATGATTGAAAAAGATGCACAATAGCAGTGAGATGGCTTACCCAATCAAGGTGGAATATGCGGAAGCGCGCAGGATGCGCGAACGCAATACGAGGCGATACCGCCTGGCTCACTTGCCGATTTGGATCTGGGTGTTTTTTCTGGCGCCCGGACCATTGACGTTCGACTTGTTTGCGCACGGCGGCAGCGGGAAAAACCTGGCCTGGCTTTTGCTGGTGATCGTGGGAACGGCAATCGCCGGATATTTTGGGCAGCTACCTGGCGTAGAACCGCGGCCTTATATTCTTCGCTTTACCGAGGACAAACCCAATCCGCTGTACCGGAAGATTTGTTACACGTTTGCCTGGAATGCAGTCATCACGTTCACACTCCTGAACCTGGTGGGGCTGGTGATTGCGGTGGTGAGCGGCGCATGGGTAATGAAGCAGATTTATCTCCAGGCGTATTTCCCGCTTTGCGCCGTGGTGCTGCTGCTGGGGCTTTTGGGGCTGCTGCCCCGGGTGGGGCGTTCTACCAAGGGCGAGGGGATCGAACGGCGGTATTTCTATGGGGCGGTATGGGCTGCCGTGATTTCTCAGACGCTCTTGCTGGTGCTATGGAAGACGCTGCCCCGCTCAGCGGCGACCAATCAGGTCAAGCTGGCGGCGTTTGTGCTGAGCTTGTGTGCGGTGGGGGCTGCTGCTGCCTTTGGGGTGTTGCCGCGAACCCGGCCGATTGTTCCAGGGCAACTGATGGTCGCGGACTAGGGGCTTCCATCTCCACAAATTCCGGGTGCCCCATATCTCGCTCGTTTTTCGCGAGATGTGGGATACCACCGCGCTCGACGTACGACCTTCGAGGACTCATTGGTCCCAGAGGATCTGGGGTTTAACCGTGGTATCCCAGGATTTGTTAAGACGAAAGTAAAACCCTGTGTCGAACGTGTGCCTGCTAGGCGTGGGTAACGGTTCGCTTTGGCTTGCGGGAGAGGGCATACAGCATGGCCAGCAGCATGAAGAGCGAGCCCATGGCGGCCAGGCCCATCACGCGCAGGATCGACACTGTGTACTTGCCGGCCGAAGGACTGTAGTTGCAGCAATAAAGCAGGATCAGGTCGCTCACCGAGCCGATGTGGTGAGTGCTGGCCTGAATCACCGCCAGGCGCACATCGCGCGGCTGGTAATCGATGCCAAAAAGATACTTCGACATGCGCCCATCCGGCGTGGCGATCATAATCACGCTGGAATGGGCAAACTGGTCCATCTTGCCGTCCGGCCCGGGCACCCGTACGTAGTTGAAGCCCGTCGCTGAAGCAAGATCCGTGATCGAGTCCTGCTGGCCGGTCAGAAAGTGCACGCTGGACCCGGCGTCGGGGGTTCCCAGGGACTCCAGGAAGTGGGCTTTTTCCGCTGCTCCGTCGGCAGGGGTATCCATCGGATCGATGCTGGTGACCACGATGTCGTAGTCTTTGCCCGGGGTGAAGCCGACCTGGCGAAGGGTTCTGGCCATGCCACTGAGGACCTGGGGGCAGAGCATTTTGCACTTGTAGTAGACCAGCGCCATCACCACCGGGCGATGCTCAAAATAGGTGCCCAAGGACACGTTGTTGCCGCTGGAATCGACAAAATGATCGCTGAGCGGGAGATGGTTGCCGAGGTTCTGGCTGATACCGGCCTTTTTGAGATAGGCCGGAGCCGATTGCGCCGCGGTTCCCACAGGTTTATCCGCGGAATACTGCTGTGCCCACGCGGGTACGGCCAGCGAAAGAACGAGAACGGCAGCAATGCCTGGCAGGGACCTGAAGTGCATACCTATAGACTACTCCGATTGCCACTCCAATTCGCATGGTGATAGCCTGAACATTCGTTCGCTCTACCACTTATCCGCTCTCGGAGACACGCATCCATGCAGAAAAGCTACAACGGTCTTTCCTTGCCCACGGGGGGCGAGGCGATTCAATATGCTGATGGCAAGTACCAGGTTCCCGACCATCCCATCATCCCTTTTATCGAAGGCGACGGCACCGGGCGCGACATTTGGCGTGCCTCGCAGCGGGTTTTTGATGCCGCGGTGGAAAAGGCCTACGGCGGCCGCAGGTCGGTGAAGTGGTTTGAAATCTATGCCGGCGAAAAGGCCTATCAGCAATTCAGCACCTGGCTGCCGGACGATTCGGTGAATGCAGCGCGCGATCTGCGGATCTCGATCAAGGGACCCCTGACAACGCCAGTGGGTGGCGGCATCCGGTCGCTCAATGTCGCCTTGCGGCAGATCCTCGACCTGTATTCGTGCATCCGGCCGGTCAAGTATTACCAGGGTGTACCGAGCCCGGTGAAGCACCCGGACAAGCTGGACGTGGTGATCTTCCGCGAGAACACAGAAGACGTGTACGCGGGCATTGAATTCAAGGAGGGCACGCCGGAAGTCAAGAAGGTGATCGACTTCCTGAACAACGACATGCTCAAGGGCGGCAAGAAGAAGATTCGCGAGGATTCCGGCATCGGGATCAAGCCGATCTCGATCACCGGGACCAAGCGGCTGGTGCGGTACGCGATCAAGTATGCGCTCGAGAATGGACGGAAATCCGTCACCCTGGTGCACAAAGGCAATATCCAGAAGTTCACCGAGGGAGCCTTCCGCGAGTGGGGTTACGAGGTGGCGACCCAGGAATTTCGCGACCAAACGGTGACCGAGATGGAGAGCTGGATTCTGGGCAACCTGGAAGCCAACCCGAAGTTGACGGTGGAAGAAAACGCCGCGCTGATCGAGCCGGGCATCGCTTTCGGGTCTGACGACTTTCCGGGCGGAAATGTACAAGAACGTGAAGGGCGTCATCGATTCCATTGGCAAGACGCACGGCAACGGGCAGTGGAAGAAGAAGCTGCTGATCAATGACCGCATCGCCGACTCCATTTTTCAGCAGGTCATCATTCGGCCGGATGAATACAGCGTTCTGGCGTGCCCGAATCTGAATGGCGACTATATTTCTGACGCATGCGCGGCCCAGGTCGGCGGATTGGGCATCGCTCCCGGAGCCAACGTTGGCGACGGCTACGCGGTCTTCGAGGCCACTCACGGCACGGCGCCCAAATATGCCGACAAAGACGTGATCAATCCCGGATCGGTCATGCTCTCGGGCGTGATGCTGTTTGATTTCCTGGGCTGGAAAGAGGCGGCTAAGCTGATCGAGAATTCCCTCGAGAAGACCATTCTGCAGAAGTATGTAACCTACGATTTTGAGCGGCAGATGCCCGGCGCCACCAAGGCGAAGACCAGCGAATTTGCCACGCGAATGATCGAGAACATGGGTTAGGAGGAGATATGCGAAAGAAAGTAACCATCGTAGGAGCAGGCAACGTAGGCGCGACCGCGGCGCACTGGATCGCAGCCAAGGAACTGGCCGACATCGTGCTGGTGGACGTGGTGGAGGGCGTACCGCAGGGCAAAGGCTCTGGACTTGCTGGAGGCGCTGCCGATCGAGAAGCGCGACGTCCACGTGATCGGGACCAACGATTATGCGGACACCACGAACTCCGACATTGTGGTGATCACGGCGGGCATTCCGCGCAAGCCGGGCATGAGCCGTGATGACTTGCTGCACACCAACTACAAGATCATGTCGGAGGTGGTGGGCAAGGTAGTCGCTGCCTCACCCAACGCGATCCTGATCATCGTTTCCAATCCGCTCGACGCCATGGCGCAGGCGGCGTACAAGCTGGCCAAGTTCAATCGTGAGCGGGTCATTGGCATGGCGGGAATTCTCGATTCCGCCCGCTTCCGTACCTTCATTGCGGAAGAGCTGAAGGTGTCGGTCGAGAACGTAACTGCGTTTGTTCTCGGTGGTCACGGAGACACGATGGTGCCGTTGCCGCGCTACTCGACCGTCGCCGGCATTCCCATCACCGAGCTCATGGATGCGGCCACGGTCGAGCGCCTGGTGCAAAGAACGCGCGACGGCGGGGCTGAGATTGTGAAGCATCTTAAGACGGGGAGCGCCTACTATGCTCCGTCCTGCCGCCGCGGTGGAGATGGTCGAGGCCATCCTCAAAGACAAGAAGAAGATTGTTCCCTGCGCTGCTTATCTTGAGGGCGAGTACGGCATTCACGGGCTGTATGTGGGCGTTCCCTGCAAGTTGGGCGAGCGGGGCATTCGAACAGATCATCGAGATCAAGCTCACCAAGGAAGAAGATGCTGCGCTCAAGAAGAGCGCCGATGCAGTGAAAGAGCTGTGCGCTGTCATTGGAGTCTGAACAGTGAAAGAACGCGCCCGCCAGGTCGTGACCGCGAACGTTGCCGATGCCAGGCAGTGTTGCAGCAGTTGGTTGGAACTGGAAGGGCAAATAGAGGCAGCCGCCGCGATCATTGCGGAGGCTTTGCTTTCGGGCATAAGCTGCTGGCATGCGGTAATGGCGGCAGCGCAGCGGACGCTTCGCATTTGACGACCGAGTTTGTGGTTCGCTTCGACCGCGAACGCCGCGCCTATCCGGCGATCTCGCTGGCCTGCCCACGGCGGCGATTTAACCGCGATCGGCAACGACTATTCCTTTGCTGATCTATTTGCCCGGCAGGTGCAAGCCTACGGAAGCCCGGCGATGCTCTGGCGGTGTTTACCACCAGCGGTAACAGCGAGAATATCTTTCGCGCCCTGGTAGGCGGCGAAGGAGCTCAAGCTAAAGACGATTGCATTCCTGGGGCGCGATGGCGGCGACTGCGCCGGGCATCGCAGATGTCGAGCTGTTAGTTGCGGGGAAAGACAACGGCGCGCATCCAGGAAGGCCATAAGTTTCTGCTGCACACCATCTGTGAGTTGGTTGACGAGCAGCTTGCGGAGGTGGGATAGGTCTTCGATGGAGGGAAAGGGGCTGTCCCTGGTAACAGCGCACGGCTCCTGGTTCACACGATCGTCCCCATGTGTCAGATCCCTCCGCTGCGCGTCGGGATGACAAAAGGAAATGGGTAGTTCGAATGGGGATGACAATTGCTTGCGCGGAGAAGCTATGCGTATGCGAATGACGCCCGGCGTGCCCCACATCACGCTCGTTTTTCGCGAATGTGGGGTACCGCGGATCCTTGACCCTAGACGCGTTCGATGACCACGGTTTCGATGGTCACCGGCTTGTTCGGCTTGTCCTGGGAGTTGCGGGGCACTTTGGAAATTTTCTCCACCACGTCGTAGCCTTCGACAACTTCACCGAACACGGTGTGCTTGCCGGTGAGCCATCTGCGTCGGCGCGACCGTGATAAAAAACTGCGATCCGTTGGTGTTGGGGCCGGCGTTGGCCATGGCCAGCTTGCCCGGCGCATTCAGGCTGTGCGGCGAGCCCTTGGTCTCATCTGCGAATTTATAGCCGGGGCCACCCATGCCGTTGCCGGCGGGATCACCGCCCTGAATCATAAAGTCGGGAATCACGCGGTGAAAAATGGTTCCGTCATAGAGCTTGCTGGTGCTCTTCTTGTTGCCGACGGGATGTGTCCATCGCGTTTGCCCTCGGCGAGTTCTACAAAGTTCTCTACCGTCTTGGGGGCGTCCTTTTCAAAGAGGCGGCAAACGATCGTGCCTTCACTGGTGTTGAAGATGGCATAGGTTCCAGGTTCACGGGACATGAAGAACTCCTGATGTTGGTTTAATTTCGGTTTGGAACAGCGGGTGCCGTGGGCGCTCGCAGGTGCTGGGGGAGCAGGTGGCATCGGCTGGCCCTCTTGCACGATGGTGACTTTGTTAAGAACAACCGGCTGGAGCGGCTTGTCGTCTGCGTCTCGCTGCACGCGCGCGATCGCGGAGACAACCGAGAGGCTGGGCTGGTCACACTGGCCAAAGATGGTGTGCTTCTGATCGAGGTGGGTGGTCGGTACTTCGGTGATAAAAAATTGAGATCCGTTGGTGCCGGGGCCGGAGTTGGCCATCGCCAGGCGTCCGGGCACATCAAAGTTAAGGTTGGGATCGAATTCGTCGGCGAACATATATCCCGGGTCGCCGGTTCCGGTGCCGGTTGGATCGCCACCCTGGATCATGAACTCGGGAATCACACGATGAAACGTTGTCCCGTCATAAAAAGGCTTGTTGGTCATCTTCTTCTTGCTTACAGGATCCGTCCATGGCTTGGTTCCCTGGGCGAGGCCAATAAAGTTGGCGACGGTCAGAGGCGCTTGCTTGTCGAAGAGCTTGCAGGTGATGCGCCCCATGCTGGTATCGAGGACTGCCGTGGGGCCGGTGGGCTCCACAACCGGCGGGACCTGGCTGGTAGGCGTATCGGCACGCGAGTAGCTCGGCTGGGAGGAGTGGATTGCTGGGCAATTGCAAAGACGGCCGAAAACAGAAACAAAACTGCGAAACGACGATAGGGATTTCATTGATAGTTCCAAGAGACAGACTAATACACCCGCGGGAGAATTGCTCAGGCCGCTAGTTCTTGTCGAAGGGCTGCTTTTCCATGATGCGCGGGCGGCTCTCGGACTGGAGCTGCTTGGAAACCTGCTGGACCTTGGCAAACACCCGCAGAAAGTTGCCGCCGAGAATCTTATTCATATCCTCGGCGCTGTAGCCGCGCGCCATCAGCGCCTGGGTGATCTTGGGCAGATCGGCGGCGGAATCCATTCCCTCCGGGCTGGACGGAATGCCGTCAAAGTCCGAGCCGAGTCCGACGTGGTCAATGCCGGCGATCTTTGCGATGTGGTCGATGTGATCGATCAGAACGCTGAACGGCGGCCGCGGAATTTTCGCCGTGTAGCTCTTGCGATCTGCTCTGCCAGCTCGTTGGGCACGGGCTTGCCTTCCGCCTGCAGCTTGGCCTTGGCCTCCGCGACCGCCTGGTTGATCGCGGGCTGCATGCGCCTCTGCCGCCAGCGGTAGTCTTCGCTCAGAAAGCTGGAGTAAAAATTCACCATCACCACGCCGCCGTACTGGCCGACGGCACGCAGCATGTTGTCATCCATGTTGCGCGGCGCGTTGCACAGCGCACGCGCCGAGGAGTGCGAAGCAATCACCGGAGCGCGGCTGATGATCAGCGTGCGATAGAAGGTTTTGTCGGAAACGTGCGAAATATCCACCATCATGCCCAGGCGGTTCATCTCGTACACCACGTCTTTGCCGAAGTCGCTCAGGCCATCCTTGGTATGTGGCACTTTAGGGTCGTCGATATCGCCCGAGGAATCGGCCCAGCCATTGGAATTGCTCCAGGTAAGCGTCATGTAGCGCACGCCGAGCCGGTAGTAATCGCGCAGCAGGCCCAGGCTGTTCTCGATGGAGTGGCCGCCCTCGATGCCCATCAGCGCGGCAAGCTTGTGCTCGCGATGCGCGGCAATGATATCTTCGGGAGAAAAGGCCATGCGCATCTGCTGCGGGTGTTTGGCTGCTTGCTGGTAGACGGCGTCGATCAACTCCAGCGTGCGGCGCGCTTCGTGGCCGTTGGATAGGCGGCCGGGTCTACCCAGATGGAGAAGAACTCCGCTCCCAGGTTGCCTTTGCGTGCCGACTCAAAATTGACATAGCCGCCTTTGAGCGGATCGGTCAGGTCGTAGCCTTCGTCGAGCAAGCGCTGGGTGGTATCAGCATGCGTGTCGATGACGATAGCGGATTGGTGCACGGCGAGCGGATCTGTCTTTTTGGTCACGGAGGCAGTCTTCGAGGTGGTTTGGGCGTGGAGCGGGAGAATCGCGGCGAAGAGGAGAAGCGCGGGCGCAATCTTCATGTCGCCGCTATTCTTTCACATTCGGGCTACTATACTTTGCTCCCGTGCTCCACTCGGTGAACGGGGTGATGGTGGTGCCCAGCTCGTCGCGCCGGTTGATGCTGGCGCGGAGATAGTCGCGATTCATCACCGCGATCACTTCCAGTTGAATCTCTTTCGGGCAGACGCCGGTGCACTCGCCGATATTGGTACAGCTGCCGAAGCCTTCGGCATTCATTTGCGCCACCATGCCCAGGGCGCGGCGGTCGCGTTCGGGCTTGCCCTGCGGCAGGATGCCGAGATGGGCAATCTTGGCCCCGGTAAAGAGCGCGGAGGAAGCATTCGGGCAGGCAGCGACACAGGCTCCGCAGCCGATGCAGGCCGCCGCATCCATGGCGCGATCCGACGTCTCTTTGCCGATAAGGTGGGTGTTGCCGTCGACCGCATTGCCGGTGGAGACGGAGATGTAACCGCCGGAGGCGATGATGCGATCGAAGGAGCGGCGGTCGACCACCAGATCCTTGATCATCGGAAAGGCAGCAGCGCGCCACGGCTCGATGACCAGCTCTTCTCCGTCTTTGAAGTGGCGCATGGTCAGCTGGCAGACCGTGGTGGCGCGACTGGGGCCATGCGCGACGCCGTTGATCATGAAGCCGCAAGAGCCGCAAATGCCCTCGCGGCAATCGTGCTCGAAGGCACACGGCTCTTCGCCCTTCTCAATCAGGTTCTCGTTGAGCACATCGATGCACTCCAGCATCGACATCTCGGCGCTCTCGACGTCGATGGGGTAGCTGACGAACTTGCCCGCGATCCTTGCGGTTCTTCTGACGCCAGATCTTTAGCGTTACTTTCATTACTTGTAGCTCCTCTGGCTGGGATGAACGTAGTGGAATTCCAATGGCTCTTTGGTGAGCGTGGGCGCGTTGCCGGGACCGCGATAATCCCACGCAGCGACGTAGGAGTAGTGTCTCGTCATCCCGCTGCGCTTCGCCTTCCGGCGTCTGATACTCCTCCCGGAAGTGGCCGCCGCAGGACTCATTGCGATCGAGGGCGTCGATGCACATCAGCTCGGCGAGCTCGAAGAAGTCCGCAACGCGGCCGGCTTTTTCCAGGCTTTGATTCAGGTCATCGCCGCTGCCGGGGACGTTGACGTTCTTCCAGTACTCCTCCTGCAGCGCGCGAATCTGGCCAATGGCGGACTCAAGACCCTCGGCGGTGCGCGACATGCCGCAGTAGTCCCACACAATCTTGCCCAGCTCGCGGTGGAAGGAATCGACCGTGCGCTTGCCTTTGATGGAAAGCAGCAGATCGATGGTCTGCTTGACGCAGGCGACGGCCTGGCTTGACCTCAGGCGCGGTGTCGAGCACCGTCGGGAATTTGTTGGTCGCGAGGTAGTTGCCGACGGTGTAGGGAACGACAAAGTAGCCATCGGAAAGCCCCTGCATCAGCGCGCTGGCTCCCAGGCGGTTGGCGCCGTGGTCGGAGAAGTTGGCTTCGCCGATCACAAACAGGCCGGGAATGGTGCTTTGCAGGTTGTAGTCCACCCACAGGCCGCCCATGGTGTAGTGGATGGCGGGATAAATGCGCATGGGAACCTTGTAGGGGTTCTCGTCGGTGATGCGCTGGTACATGTCGAACAGGTTGTCGTAGCGGTCGCGAATGGTCTTCTCGCCCAGCCGGCGTATGGCGTCGGTAAAGTCGAGATAGACGCCCAGCCCGGTTTCGCCGACACCGCGGCCTTCATCGCAGACGGCTTTTGCGTTGCGCGACGCCACGTCGCGCGGGACCAGATTGCCGAAGCTGGGGTAGCGGCGCTCCAGGTAGTAATCGCGCTCGGCTTCCGGGATCTGGTCAGGGCGACGCGTTTGTCCCCGCCTTGCAGCGGCACCCAGATGCGGCCGTCATTGCGCAGCGATTCGCTCATCAGGGTGAGCTTGGATTGGTAGTCGCCGGAGACGGGAATGCAGGTGGGATGGATCTGCGTGTAGCAAGGGTTGGCAAACAGCGCTCCGCGCTTGTGGGCGCGCCAGATGGCGGTCACATTGGAGCCCTTGGCGTTGGTGGAGAGATAGTAGACGTTGCCGTATCCGCCGGTGCCGAGGATGACCGCATCGGCAAAGTGGGTGGTGATCGCGCCGGTGACCAGGTGGCGCGTGACGATGCCGCGAGCCTTGCCGTCGATGACGATCAGGTCGAGCATCTCGGTGCGCGGATGCATGGTGACGGTGCCGGCGTGGATCTGGCGTTCAAGCGCCTGGTAAGCGCCGAGCAGCAACTGCTGGCCGGTCTGGCCGCGAGCGTAGAAAGTGCGCGAGACCTGGGCGCCGCCGAACGAGCGGTTGGTAAGCGCGCCGCCGTATTCACGGGCGAAGGGAACTCCCTGGGCTACGCACTGGTCGATGATGTCCACGCTGATCTGGGCCAGGCGATAGACGTTGGCCTCGCGGGCGCGGAAGTCTCCGCCTTTCACGGTGTCGTAAAAGAGGCGGAACACGCTGTCGCCGTCGTTTTGATAATTCTTGGCGGCGTTGATGCCGCCCTGGGCGGCGATGGAGTGCGCGCGCCGCGGCGAATCCTGAAAGCAGAAGCACTGAACCTTGTAGCCCAGCTCGCCCAGCGTCGCGGAGGCTGAGGCTCCAGCCAGGCCGGATCCGACCACGATGATGTGGTGCTTGCGCTTGTTCGCAGGATTGACCAGCTTGAAGTCGAAACGAGCCTGTTCCCATGCTTGCTCGATGGGGCCCGTGGGTGCTTTGGAATCAAGGATCATCTATTTCACCAGCCCCAGTAGAACGCTGATCGGAATGGATATGTAGCCGAGGACGATCAGCACAGCGATGACCATCGCCGCCTTCTTGAGCCTGGCCGTGTGTTGTGGCTGGTGGATGCCGAGGCTTTGAAACATGCTCCAAAGACCGTGGCGCAGGTGCAGCCCCAAAAGGCTGATGGCAATGATGTAGGAGAGCGAGACCCACCACACCTGGAAGCCGGAAACCACATTGTGGTACACATCGCCCTCAATGTAGGCCGCGCCGGGATGGATGTAGCCGGCGGTCAGGTGCAGGAGATGAAAGATGATGAAGGCCAGCACGATGGGGCCTGACCAGTACATGGTCCGCGAAGCATAGGAGGAAGCGATCGCCTTTTTGACCGAGTACTCGACCGGCCGCGCGCGCTTTTTCCGCAGAGCCAATTGCACGGTGGCGACAATGTGCAGCGTGACCGCAAGCAGCAGGATGATACGCACCGGCCACAAAACCTCGCCAATGCTGTGCAGAAACGCGCCGTACGCGTTCAGTTTTGCCGGACCTTCAAATACCTGCAGATTGCCCAGCAGATGCCCGATCACGAAAATAAACAGGAGGATGCCGGTAACGGCCATCACGATCTTCTTGCCGACGGTGGAGGCCCAGAACCCGGGCGCCCGATTGTCCCGAGGGACGGCTGCCATTGTGCTCATTTGAATTTCCGATGCCTCAGGAGGGGCTGAAATTGAATCTGGCCCAACTCTCTATTATTGGTGCGCGATCCGAGCACCGTCAAGGTTGTCAGGGTAATTCGATTTGGCGTAAAGAGAATTTAACGCAATAGTTCCAATAAGGCACGAAAGGCTTGCCCGCGATGGCTTCGGGCCCATCTGGCCTGATCGTCGAGCTCGGCCATGGTGCGATCGAGTTCCGGCAAATAAAAGAGCGGATCGTATCCGAAGCCTCCGCTGCCCCGCGGCGCGGTAAGAATGCGCCCCTCGACCGTGCCCTCCTTGCCGAACAGGGGAACCCCATCCTGGGCGGTAGACAGCGCACAGCGGTAACGGGCGCCACGCTTGCTCTCGTCAACGCCGGCAAGCTGCTGGATCAGGAAAAGATTGTTGTTGGCATCGGGATCGCCGGCTGCGGTGTGAAAGCCGGCATCGGCGGCGTAGCGTGCAGAGCGAACCCCCGGAGCGCCCTTGAGAACGTCGACCTCCAGCCCTGAGTCGTCCGCCAGAACCATTTCGCCGGGTAGAAAACAGCTGTAATAGATCGCCTTTTCCCGAGCGTTATCGGGGAACGTCAGGGCATCTTCGGCAGGTGCTTCGATGGTTTTGAGACCAGGGAGGGGCAGGATCTTCAGGTCGTGACCGGCCGCCGCCAGGCTAAAGTCGCGTAGCTTGCCCGGGTTGGTGCTGGCGATGTAGAGGGTGCGAGCCATTAGTCAAAAGGAGCCAGGGGACAACCTTCACAGCGGGCTGTTGGGCCGCAGTGATGCTTACCTACCGCCACCACCAGGGCGTGAAATTCGTTGAGGAGTTGTACGCGGAATTCCGCTGGGTCATTGGCAAAGGCAGTATCCACCAGTTGTTGCACTTCGCTGTATTTCCGGTCGCGGCCGGCAAGCCCGTGGCGATCGGCGATGCGGCGCAAGTATTCGTCGACCACCGCAACCGGATGTGCCAGCGCATAGAGCAAAATCGCGTCGGCGGTTTCCTCGCCCACTCCCGGTAAGGCCAGCAGTTGGCGGCGCACTATGCTCGTGGGTTGGGCCGCAAGCCGAGCGAGTGAGGAGCCGTGCTCTCGATCGAGGAAGCTGACAAAGGTCTTGATGGCCGCGGCCTTGCGCACCATGTACCCGGAGGGGCGAATCAGGATGCGCAGCTCGTCTTCCGGAAGAGCCCGCAGACCCTCGAGGTTCATCACCCCACGCTCGATCAGGTTGGCGATGGAGCGCTCAACCCCACGCCAGGAGGTGTTCTGCGTCAGGTACGCACCCACGATCACCTCCAGGGCAGTCTGCGCCGGCCACCATTGCTGCGGGCCATACGCGGCGGCCAGCTGGTCGTGAAAATTGCGCAGAATGGGCCCGGCTGCTTTGCTCATGGTTTCGGCTTCTGTTGCCGCAAGTGTTTCTTCCATCCCAGCAGCTTGGCTTTCAATGCCTCGGCTTCGGCTTCAGGGACCAGGCCTTTGTGTTGGTAAAGGATGGATAGGTTGGTATGCGCCAGCACTTCATCTGGATCAAGGTCGAGCAGGCGCTGCGCGACCGCAATGGCCCCATCGAAATCACCCAGCTCCTGCAACGCTCGGATCAGGCCGTGCATGGCGTCGAGCATGCCTGGGTCCACTGCGAGGCAGCGGCGCAGGCCCTCTACTGCGGCGGCCGCATTTCCTTCTGCGAGCCGGTCGAGGGCCTGGTGGTAAAGCTCTTCGGCGGTGGAGGGTGAGGCGGGCATGATCTTCGTGGCCTGACTTCATGATAGCGGTTAGGATGAACGAAACAAAGCGTCTACCGGAGGTCCCACCGAATGAGTTTCATCCTCGCCGATGGCTGGCTGATCACCATGAACGAAAGCCGGGAAATCCTGGAGCGCGGCAGCGTATGCGTCGAAAACGATCGCATCGCCGCCGTGGGCAGCCGGCAGCAGCTACAGCAGAAGTATCCCGGGGCCGAAGTGGTGGATTGCACCGGGCGCATTGTGATGCCCGGCATGGTGAATACACACACCCATTTGTTCCAGACCTTGCTGAAAGGGCTGGGGGACGACATGGTGCTGAAGAAGTGGTTTACCTGCATGACGGCGCCCAGTGCGGTGCACCTGACCGCGCCCGATGCCCATGCGGCCGCACTGCATGGGTGCGTCGAGTCGATACGTTCCGGGGTAACGACGGTGGTGGACTTCATGTATGTCCACCCGCAGCCGGGTTTGATCACCTCCGTGGTGGATGCTTTCCAGATGACCGGCATGCGCGGATTTGTTTGCCGGGGGTTCATCTCGGATGGCGTGCAGTATGGCATTCCGGAAGCGCTCATTGAACAGCCGGCGGTCGCGTTGGCGGATGCAAAAGTGCAGATACGGCGGTACAACAAGCCGGGTGGCCGGGTGCAGGTGGGGCTTGCTCCCAACATGATCTGGGCGGTGAATGAGGAAGGCTACCGGGCGACCCGGAAGCTGGCCGATGAGGAGCATGTGCTCATCACCACTCACGTGGCGGAAACGGATTTCGAGCTGGAAACTTCCGCTGCAACCTATGGGATGAACGACACGCAGTTTCTAAGCGACATCGGCTTTTTTGGTCCCGACGTAATCGCGGTGCATTGCGTCCATTGCAAAACTGATGATATTGCCATCATGAAAAAGCACGATACCAAGGTCTCGCACAATCCCTGTAGCAATATGTACCTGGCATCGGGGTGCGCGCCGATTCCGGAGATGCTGGCGGCGGGGGTTACGGTGGGTTTGGCGTCCGACGGCCCGGCAAGCAGTAACAATCACAGTCTCTTTCAGGCGATGAAGTTTGCTGCCCTGCAACAGAAGGGTGTGCACCAGGATGCCACCATCATCACCGCGGAAAAGGTGCTGGAGATGGCGACGATTGGCGGCGCGCGTGCCGTTGGTCTGGAAAAGGAGATTGGTTCGATCGAGGTGGGTAAGAAAGCGGACATTGCGGTGGTGGACTACAACAACGCCTTTATGACGCCAATTCACCATCCTGTTTCGGCGATTGTCTATTCGGCGCTAGGGCACGAGGTGACCAGCGTGATGATCGACGGACGTTTCGTGATGCGCGATGGAGTGGTGGGTAGTGTGGACGAAACAGCAGTGCGGAATCAGGCACAGCTGAGCGCGGATGCGCTCACCAAGCGCGCCGGTACCGATGCATCCAAGCATCGTCCCTGGCCAAAATAAAAACTGCAGATCCCTCAGCTCCCCCAGATTTCCTGTCAAGGGTTGCGGCTTCGATCAACTACGTGTGGTTCTCTTCAAGGAGAACCACATACTTGGCCGTTGGCGAGAGCGGTGAAGCAGGAAATCCGAGTACGCGCGGGATGACAAATAGGAGAGGGCTGTAGTAGGGAAAGAGCGGTTGCTAAAGGAAAGGCTGTAGAAGGGGAGGGCGGTCGCCAAAAGCGAGGGCCAACGCTCATAGGTTTGCCGCCCCAACAACCGTCCTGTCCCTTGGCAACCACCTTCTCCTTACTACAGCCCTCTCCTATTTGTCATCCCGAGCGAAGTGAGGGATCTGCAGTTTCTAACCCTTACTCCTTAGCGTAAGGAACCATCAGTGCCGCCGGTTGTACGGCCCTTCCTCCGAACAAGCCGGAGATGGCCAGAATCGTAACGATGTAGGGCAGCGAAGCGAGCAGTTGCGCCGGCACATTGCCTCCGCCTAATTGCAACGACAGCTGCAACGCATCGGACGCCCCAAACACCAATGCAGCCAACGCCGCCTTCCATGGACTCCACCGCCCGAAGATAACAATCCCGAGCGCAATAAACCCCTGCCCGGAGACGATCGATTCCCGGAACAACCCGATCTGCGCCAGCACCAGGTACGCGCCGGCCATTCCCGCAGTCGCGCCGCCAATCAACACCCCGATGTAGCGCATGCTCGGGACAGAAATCCCCGCCGCATCGGCAGCGCTGGGATTTTCCCCAGCCGCCCGCAGCGCCAAACCAAAACTGGTGCGAAATAACACGAAGTGCGCTAACCCCACCAACACCAGCGTCCAATAAAACAAACTCGTCTGCCCAAACAAAACCGGCCCGAGCAAAGGAAGATCGCTCAACCATGGAATATGTAGCGGCGCGAACATGGCGACGCTTTGGGGCCCTGAGGATTCGCCCAAGGCCCGGCGATACACCGTCGCCGCCACGCCCACCGCAAACACGTTGAAAACCAGGCCGACCACCACCTGGCTGGCGCGGACCGTCACATACATCCAGGCCAACAACAAATTAAAAGCGATCCCCGTGAGCATGGCCACCAGCAAACTCAACCAAACCGACCCGGTTGCATAATCCGTCAGAAAACTAGCCAGCGCTCCCAGCAAAATCGTGCCTTCGATGCCGACATTCAGTACTCCGGAACGCTCGGCGAATGTTTCGCCCAGTGCGGCCATCAGAACGGGCCCCGCGAGCCGAAGGCTGGCAGCCAGCCAGGTCACGAAAAACGCTGACGTCATCAGCCGATGCAGGTTCATGTAAGCTTCACCCGGTAACGGCGGAAGAAATCGCTGGCCAGTACCATCAATACGATCAGACTCTGCAATATGAAGGTAATGGAGGAAGGGATTCCCGCCCGCCTTTGCATCGCATTCGCGCCCACCGTCATCCCGCCGTACAGCACGGCCGCTGGGATCACGGCAATCGGGTTCAGTTTTGCCAGCAGGGCAACAATGATTCCGGTGAAGCCCACCCCACCGCTGATGCCGTCCATCAAGCGGTGTTGTTCGCCCAACACTTCAACCATGCCGGCCCACGCTCCCAGACCGCCGGCACAGAACGCGGCAAACACCAGGCGCCCACCCACGTTAATTCCGCCGAAGCGCGCAGCGAAAGGGCTGAAACCGCTGACCACCAGTTCATAGCCGATCCGGGTCTTGCGCAGCAACGCCCACACCAGCAACGCCGCCACCAACGCGAGCAGTATGCCTGCATGAGCGCGGGTTCCAGGCAAGATAAAGGGCAGCCACGTGGCGCGGGGCAGTAGAGATGTCTCGGGCACGCCGCCAGGGGCGCGCATGGGTCCCGACACCAGGTACTGCACAATCAGGATTGCCACATAATTCATCATCAGCGAGATGAGCACTTCGTTACCGCCAAACCGTGCCCGGATCAGCGCCACGATGCCCGCCCATGCGGCTCCCACAGCGAAACTCAACGAGAGCGCCAAGGGCAGGAATGTCCAGAAGGGAAGTGTCATCGCTAGCGCAAGCCAGGTAGTCGCCGCGGCCCCAATGACAAAGCATCCTTCAAATCCCAGATAGCCAAAGCCCGATCGCCAACTAACGATGGTGCCCAGGGCGATAAGTGTTAACGGCGCCGTGCGCACCAGGGTATAGCCGAATCCGCGCCAGCTCGCAAAGGGTTCATGGAAAAGAGCGAAGTAAGCCTGGAGTGGGTTAGCTTTGTAGACGCCAAACAGCAACGACGTAACCAGCATCGCCACAACCGCGGCGATGACCATGGCGGCCGTCATGGCGAGCGGAGAGTCAGCTGGAGTTACGCGGCGTTCGAGGAACCTCATGATTCTTCGCTCAAGCCGGAGATCATAAGACCCAGCTTTTCGGTCGTAACGCTGGCCGCGTTGAGAATTCCGACGATGCGCCCTTCGAACATGACCGCGATCCTGTCAGCCAGGTTCATCAGTTCTTCCAGTTCTGCGGAGATGAGGAGGATCGCCTTCCCCCGTTCGCGTTGGGCCAGCAGTTCGGCCCAAATCGATTCGATCGCGCCGACATCCAGACCTCGGGTCGGTTGTTCCACGACCATCGCGGATGCCTCTTCCAGAATCTCCCGGCCGAGAATCAGCTTTTGCAGATTGCCCCCTGAGAGCTTGCCTGCTTTTACCGCAATGCTGGTTGCCCGCACACCAAAGCGGGCAATCAGCTTTGCTGCGTGTTCGCGGATTTTGTGTAAATCAAGAAACGGTCCCCAGGTGAACTTCCGTTGTGACCCGAGGATCGCATTGTCGGCAATCGACATCTCCGTGACTGCACCCACATGCCGCCGGTCCGCAGGCACGTAGGCAAGGCCCAGAGCACGATGCTGTGCGACCGTCAGCCGGGTTACTTCCCGTTCATGCAGAAAGACACGTCCTTGCTCGGCGGCGCGCAGGTGCATGATGGCTTCTGCCAGTTGCGACTGCCCATTGCCGTCGACCCCGGCAATGCCGACAATTTCTCCGCCATGCACGTCGAGGGTCACGCCACGCACTTTCTCCTGTCCCGCTTCATCGCGCACATGCAGCCCCTCGATCCGCAGAATGGCCTCGCCACGAGTGACTGGGACTTTGACCGCGCGAAGGTTCACCTCGCGGCCGACCATCAGGCGAGCTAACTCCTGCTCCGTGGTCTCTCGCGTCGAGACCGTGGCCAGGACCTTGCCATCGCGCATGACGGTGACACGGTCGGCAAGGTCGACGATCTCCTGCAGCTTGTGGGTCACAATCACGATCGAGTGGCCCTGCGCTCGTAGTCCGCGCAGAACGGTGAACAGTTGATCCTTTTCATGAGTGGTGAGCACGCCGGTGGGTTCGTCGAGGATCAGCAGCCTGGCGTCGCGATACAGCAGCTTGAGGATTTCTACCCGCTGCTGCACACCGATAGGCAAATGCTGCACCAGCGCATAGGGGTCGATGGCCAGGTGGTGCTGCTCGCTGAGGGTGCGCAGCCGGCGCGCGGCGTTGCGCAGATCGAGCTTACCCTGCAGGCCGAGCACGGTGTTCTCGACCACAGAAAATGTCGGCACCAGCATGAATTCCTGGTGGACCATACCGATGCCGAGCGCAATGGCATCCCTGGGGCTGGCGATCTCGACCGCTGTGCCATCGATCAGAATCGCCCCGGAATCCATGGAATGGAATCCATACAAAATCTGCATCAGGGTGCTCTTGCCGGCGCCATTCTCCCCCAGCAACGCGTGGATCTCTCCCGCTTCGATCGTGAGGTCCACATCGTGGTTGGCCACGACGCCAGGGAACCGCTTCACAATCTTTCTCATCTCATACGTGGGCAATTGCTTCTCCTGGAAAAGTTTTTCCCCATCCTAAGCAGGCACCTCGATCCGATTTGCTGCCAGATCGTTCCACGCCCTTTGAAACCCAGCCCAGTCCGCGGCAGAAACCAGGCGCGGATTGTAGTGACCATTCGCGCCAGCCTTCAAAAGCCACATCCAATCCACTGGCGGTTTCCACTCCGTCCCACCGGAAAACGATCGGTTAGCCACCGCATGCGCCACCGTCTGCACCACCCCGCCAAGATTCATCTCGAAGCTCGTCGCCATGTAGTCCGGCGCCAGGCTTGTCTGATCGGAATAGCAGCCCATCACCTTAGCCTTGCCAGCGACCGCTCCCTGAATGGCGCCCAGGCCGGTCACATCCGCAGCATGCCAGATCACGTCAGCCCCATTGCCAATGAGCGTCGATGCAGCTTCGCGCCCTTTGGCAGCGTTGTCGTAGTCGCCGGTGATAATCCCCAGGCCCTGAATGTCCTTTACCGTATTGCGCGCGCCGGCGATAAAGCACCTCCGGATTCTCTGCTGCGTGGGATCGTCTGCGCCCCCCACAAAACCAACCAACTGCTTCTTCTCGGATATCAAAGCCGCCAGCGTCCCCGCACCGTAAGCCGCGCCAAAATAACCCAGGTTGATATACATGAGGTTTGGCGGGATTTTCCCGTGAGGCATATAGCTGGTGACAAAGTAATGCTGATTGGGATAATCGGGCGCTATGTCGAGCAGCGCGTTGCTGAACTCAAAGCCGTGTCCCAGGATCAAATCAAATCCGTCGTCGGAGTAGCCCCGCGCGATCTCCTGCATCTGTGCCAGGCCGATGTTCTCCGCGTAAGCAGTCCTGAAACCCGGTCCCAACGACCGCAGCCCGTTGAAGGCAAGCTGGCTCCAGCCGCCATCCGTGATCACGCCGGTGAGCAGTAGAACGACGCTCGTCTGTTTCGGTTGGGCCCAGGTTGTCGAAGCCATGGCAGCCATGGCCAGGAACGTTCGGCGCGAAACCTGCTTCATCCCAGGGTCCGCAAGCGCGCCGGCAGAAACGGCCGCACCACGAATTGATAAGCCGCCCCACCCACACACCCGCCCAGCAGAGGCCCGGCGATCGGCACCCACCAGTAGTTGTCGGGAGAAGGGAACGCAGCGGGTCCCCACCCAGCGAGAAAACAAAAGATGCGAGGGCCCAGATCACGCGCGGGGTTGATCGCCCAGGCCTCCAGATAACCCATCGACGCGCCGATCAAGGCGACCAGCAGGCCGATCATCAACGCGCTCGAATTCGCTTGCGGCGCCATCTCGTTGTACTTCTCAGTAATGGCGAAAATGCCGAAGATAAGGAACGCCGTCAATATGATTTCGTCGCCGAAAGCATGCATCGGCGTGATCGCCAGCCCTGGATGAGTGAAGAAGACCCCAGCCGCGCCGCCGGCAGCTCGCGTGAGTTGAGCGGCCTGGTTGAAGTGGTCGATGACCGGCACGTATAGCACGTAGACCAAAGCCGCTCCGAGGATTCCACCAATCACCTGGGCTACGAAATAAGGAATCACCTTGCGCCAGGAGAAATCCCGATAGAGCGCTAGTGCCAGTGTGACCGCGGGATTGGCATGGGTGCCGGAGATAGAGCCGGTGGCATAGATGGCCAGCGTGACTGCCAGGCCCCACGCAATACAAACTCCCCAATAGGAGTTGAGATACGGGCTGGGATTGTAAAGGGAATACATCGCAGCCACCGAGTCTCCGAACGCAATGATGATGAAGACTGCCACGGCCTCCGCCAGCAACTCGCCAAAATCTTGTCTCTTCATCGGTGTGGGTGCCCTCTACGGTAGCAGGTATTTTGTTGCCAGGTCATTGAATTCGCGCAATTGCTGATCGATCCAATCCTGGCCGGCGCCGAGCTCCTGCGCCATGAGGGCTGCGACCGCAGGCGCCATCTCGATGGCCGCCCTGGCATTCAGGAAAAGCGCGCGGGTGCGGCGGGATAGCATATCGTCCAGGGTGCGGGCCATTTCCTCCCTCACGCCCCAGACCACTTCGGCGGCAATGTAAGGCAAATCGGGATGAAGCTGCACAGCCAAACGCTTGTCGGCCGCGGCCATGGCTAAGATAGCGTCCCCATCCGAACCGTAGACGCCCAGGCTGGTCAGGGACTCCTCCTGCTTGTAGCCGTGGATCTTCAGGTCGTGCGTCTTGCTGGGCACATCCGGAAGCTCGCCCAGGGTAATGGCGTGGTTCACCGTATCCTCGGCCATGTGGCGATACGTCGTCCACTTGCCGCCCACAATGGTCAACAGCCCGGAGTTATCAATATGGATGGTGTGATCGCGCGACAGCGACGACGTCTTGCTCGAAGCCCCATTGGCTTTTACCAGCGGTCGAATCCCGACATACACGCTGAGCACATCGCTCCGCTGCGGAGGGCGGCTCAGGTATTGGGCCGCCGTGTCGAGAATGAACTGGACTTCTTCCTCGAAGGGAAGCGGGTTATAGGAAGGTTCCTCAATTGCGGTATCGGTCGTGCCCACCACCGTATGTTCGTGCCAGGGAATGGCAAACAACACCCGGCCATCGCTGGTGTGGGGCACCATGATGGCAGTATTGCCACGCAGAAACTCGCGCTTGAAGACCAGGTGGATACCCTGGCTGGGCGCGATCATGGCGTCCACTTCCGGCTCGGCCATCCGGCGCACCTGGTCGGCAAAGATGCCCGCCGCATTCACCACCACATGAGCGGCGATCTTCATGCGTTGACCGGATTCGCTGTCGACCGCGACTACCCCGTCCGCAAAGCCATCCGCTCCTCGAGTGATCTCGACCACGGGAGCATAGTTGAGCAGAACCGCTCCCTGGTCGGCCGCGGTGGCGGCAAGATGGATCAGCAGCCGAGTATCGTCAAACTGTCCGTCGTAGTAAATGACACCGCCACGGAGACCATTGGTCTGAATGGTGGGCAGCTGCTCCAGTGTCTCTTCCCGCGAGAGCAGGCGAGACTTGCCAAAGCCATATTTCCCGGCCAGCAGGTCATACACCTTCATGCCAATGCCGTAGAAGGGAGCCTCCCACCAGGAGTAGTTGGGGACCACGAAACCCAGGTCATGGACCAGGTGGGGAGCGTTCTGCCGCAGCAGGCCGCGTTCCTTGAGCGCTTCCATTACCAGCGACACATTGCCTTGTTCCAGGTAGCGAACGCCGCCATGAACCAGCTTGGTGCTGCGGCTGGAAGTCGCCGTGCCGAAATCCATCCGCTCCAGCAGCAGCACGGCAAAGCCGCGGTTGGCTGCATCGACGGCGACACCTACGCCGGTGGCTCCGCCTCCGATGACGACGATATCCCACGGTTCCGAACGTTCCTTCACGCGAGCCAGCATTGCGGGGCGATTCATCTACTCATCTCCTTCGTGCCAGTTCCTGGAGCGCTCGACCGCTCTCTTCCAGCGTTCGCGGCCGGCTATGATCTTTTTCTGGCCGGCATGCGGCTCATATCGGGTATCGGCTGCGCGCAGCTTGCGAATTTCTTCCGTGCTGCCCCAAAAGCCCACGGCAAGCCCGGCCAGGTAAGCCGCACCGAGCGCGGTCGTCTCGTTGACCGCTGGCCGGATGACCGGCACACCCAGCAGATCCGCCTGGAATTGCATCAGCAGATCATCGACCGACGCTCCTCCATCGACGCGCAATTCGCGGAACGGAACTTTGGTGTCCGCATCCATGGCCTCGATTACATCAGCCACCTGGAAGGCAATGCTTTCTTCTGCTGCTCGCGCGATGTGGCCGGGCTTGGTGCCGCGGCGCAGGCCAATCAAGAGGCCAGTCGCGTAGGGATCCCAATAAGGCGCTCCCAGGCCAACAAAGGCCGGCACCAGGACAACTCCATCCGAATCTTCCACGCTCGCCGCGAGTTGGTTGACCTCAGAAGATTTTCGAATCAATTGCAAACTATCGCGCAGCCACTGCACCACCGCCCCGCCGATGAAGATACTGCCTTCGAGCGCATATTCCAGTTTTTTGTCGAGGCTGCAGATGAGGGTCGTGATCAGCCGCTTCTCCGAGAGCACAAACTGCGTGCCGATGTTCTGCAGCAGGAAGCAGCCGGTCCCGTACGTGTTCTTAGCATCGCCGGGGCGCACGCAAAGCTGCCCAAACAGCGCGGACTGCTGATCTCCGGCGATTCCTGCGATCTCGGTCGCCTCGAGACCCAGAGAGGTAGTCACCTGGCCGATCTTCTCGCTCGACCAGACGACCTCAGGCATCATGCTTTCGGGGATGCCAAATAACTTCAGTAGATCCGCATCCCATCGGTCTTCTCTGATGTTGTAGAGCATCGTCCGGGAAGCGTTGGTCCGGTCGGTGATGTGCTTCTTCCCGCTGGTAAGGTTCCAGATGAGCCAGCTATCGACGGTTCCGAACGCCAGCTTGCCGGCCTCAGCCCTCTGCCTCGCCCCGGCGACATTTTCCAGGATCCACGCGATCTTCGAACTCGAAAAGTAGGGATCGACCAGCAGGCCGGTTTTCTGACGGACCGTCTCTTCCGTCCCATCTGTTTTCATCTGGTGGCATCGTTCCGCGGTTCGGCGATCCTGCCAGACAATCGCGTTGTAGACCGGCTTGCCCGTATCCCGGTCCCAGACAATCGTGGTCTCCCGCTGATTGGTGATGCCAACTCCCGCCAGGTCACGAGCGCGTATGCCAGCCTTACCGAGAACCTCGACCACCGAACTCATTTGCGAGGTAAGGATGTCGAAGGGGTCATGCTCGACCCATCCGCCCTGGGGGTAAATCTGCTGGAACTCCCGCGAAGCCTGGGCGACGATGTTGCCGTCTTTGCCAAACAAAATGGATCGAGAGCTGGTCGTTCCCTGATCAAGCGAAAGAATGTAATCCATGGCGCCCTCGCTGCAATGCCTGCAGATTTATAGAGTACCCGGCATCCTCCCGTCAAAGGACCGATCATCCTCGGCTTCGACGGGCGCAGAAAGAAACTGCAGATCCCTCGGCTTCGCTCGGGATGACAAGAAAGGAGAGGGTTGCGGTAGGGAAGGGGCGCTTGCCAAGGACAGCTCCGCTAGTGAAACGGCAGAGGAGTTTTTGGGACTATGGAGATGCATTCTCCTTTAGCAACCGCCTTCTCCTTACCGCGACCCTCTCCTTTCTTGTCATCCCGAGCGAAGCCGAGGGATCTGCAGTTTCTTCCGGGAGCCAATGCTCCGTCGGCAAGAAACGATTGTTAATTGGCCGCGGATTTACGGGCTGGCTGCCCTCCCGAAGCGACGGGAACGCCCTCGGAAGAGTGGATGCCCACAAACCGCAAACCAGGCGCCGGGATCGCGTTTTTCCCCTCGAAAGCCGCGTAGACCACCGGCAGCAACAAAAGCGTGAGCGCCGTGGAACTAACCAGGCCGCCAATGACCACGATGGCCAGCGGGCGTTGAATTTCGGAACCAGGCCCGGTGGCAAAGAGAAACGGCACTAGCCCCAGAGCCGCGACGGTAGCCGTCATCATGACTGGCCGGAATCGTAACCTGGTCCCTTCGCGGATGGCATTGGCCTGCGTCAGCCCCTCTTCCCGCAGCTTACGAATGTATGACACCAGGACCACGCCGTTCAACACCGCAATTCCCCACAGGGCGATAAATCCGACCGAAGCGGGGACCGACAGATACTCCCCAGAGAGAAAAAGTCCCAGGATCCCGCCGATCGACGCCAGGGGCAGCACCGTGATGATCAGGGCTGCGAAGCGCACCGACTGAAACAGGATGAACAACAGAAAAAAGATGGCGGCAATGGTGATGGGCACAATCACCATCAAATGATGCAGGGCGCGCTGCATGTTGTGAAACTGCCCGCCCCATTCAATGTAGTATCCCGCGGGCATTTGGACCTGTTGCTCCACTTTCTCCTGCAATTCTTTTACGTACCCACCCAGGTCGCGGTCCTGCACGTTTACACCGACGACGATGCGGCGCTTGCCCATGTTGCGGTTAATGAGTGCCGGTCCTTCAACCACCTTCACGCTCGACAGATCCTTCAGCGGAATGCGCGGTCCGTCCGGTGAGCTGATCTGCAGTTCGCGAATGTCTTCCACGCTGTCGCGCAAGTCTTCCGGCAGGCGGACGACTCCGGCAAAACGGCGCTCTCCTTCGTAAATCTCGGTCGCGGACTTGCCCGCGATCGCGGTTTCGATAACATCGTTCACGTCCGCCGCGTTGAGGCCGTAGCGCGCAATAGAACCGCGGTCGATGTCAATCGTGAGATATTGCTGTCCGCCGACCCGGTCAACGCGGGTATCCTGTGTGCCCTGAATGCCCGTGGCCACCTTGGCAATTTGATTGGCCTTTTGCACCAGCGTATCCAAATCGTCGCCGTAGAGCATCACGGCAACGTCGGCGCGCACCCCGGAAACCATTTCGTCGACGCGGTCGCTGATGGGCTGTGACATGACCAGGTTGATCCCGGGCAGAGCGGTGAGCCGTTCGCGGATCTGTTCGGCGATCTTGTCCTGGGTCATGCCATGCGGCCGTTTATCAAATGGCGTAAGCGAGGCGAGCACATCGGCTTCATTCGGACCAGCGGGGTCGGCAGGTGACTCGCCGCGGCCTAAACGGGAAACCACATTCTCCACGCCTGGCACTTGCAGCATCAGGCCTTGCATTTGCTTTTCCATCTTGAGCGATTCTTCCAGCGAGATGTTGGGCACGCGATCAGCATTCGGTGACAGCGTTCCCTCCTGCATTTCCGGGATGAACGATGTGCCCAGGAAAGGAAAGAGGGACAGCGCACCACAAAAGATAGCGATAACGGCGATCACCGTAGTCTTGCGGTGAGCCAGCGCCCAGCGCAATAACACCTCATAAGGTTTGCGTAAGATGCGCACCAGCCACGTGTCCTCCTCGGAGCCACCCTTCAGCAAATACGAAGAAAGCACCGGCGAAAGGGTGAGCGAGAGCACAAGCGAGATGGCCAGCGCGATAGCGATGGTGTAAGCCAGCGGCGAAAATAGCTTGCCTTCCATACCTTCGAGTGTCATCAAAGGCAGGAAGACCAGGATGATAATGGTCACCCCGAAGAGCACCGGCGTGGCCACCTCCTTCACCGCCGAAAGCACCACGTGCAGCTTGGCGAACGTGTCTCCCGGTTGATGGTCGTGCCTTGCGTGGCTGAGCCGGGCGAAGATGTTCTCTACCACCACCACCGAACCATCGACCATGAGGCCGATGGCGATGGCCAGACCGCCGAGAGACATCAGGTTGGCCGACAAGCCGATCTGATTCATGACCAGGAAAGTGAGTAGAGGAGTGAGCACAAGGTTCGCGCTGACAATGAGGCTGGAGCGCAGATCGCCTAGAAAAAGAAATAAGACGACGACCACTAATAGAACGCCCTCGCCCAGCACCTCAGTCACGGTGTGGATCGCGGCATCGACGAGCTGTGAGCGGTCGTAATAGGAAACAATCTGCAGGCCGCCGGGGATCATATTCTTGCGATTGATTTCGGCGACTCGCTCCTTTACCCGGCTGACAATCTCTTTGGCGTTGCCGCCGCTGGTCATCAGCACCACGCCACCGACGGCCTCGGTGTAACCGTTCTTGATCATGGCGCCGTAACGTACTTCTGTCCCGATGCGAACCTCGGCTACGTCGCGAATGTAAACGGGTGTCCCCTTGGTCTCAGTGAGCACAATATTGCGAATGTCGTTGAGATCGCGCACCAGTCCAACGCTGCGGATGAGGTACTGCTCGGCGTGCTGCGGCAAAACACCCCCGCCGGCGTTGGCATTGTTCTGCGCCAGCGCGTCGCGCACATTGTTGATGGTCAGGTTGTAGTAGTGCAGCTTTTGCGGATCCACCAACGTTTCGTACTGCTTGACAAAGCCGCCGGTCGAGTTGATCTCCGCCACCCCGGGGATAGAACGCAGTAAGGGCCGTACGACCCAGTCCTGCAGCGTGCGCCGCTCAATCAGCTCTTCGCGGGTGAGCGGGCGATGGGCGGCCGCTTCGTTTGCCTGCTCCAGCGTGTATTGATAGACCTCGCCCAGGGCATTGGTGATCGGCCCGAGCACCGGGGTCACGCCCTCCGGCATGCGGTCGCGCAGTTCAGAGAGCCGTTCGGAAATCATTTGCCGTTCGCGGAAGAGATCGCTGCCGTCGGTGAACACCAGGGTGATAAGCGATAGCCCCGGCTTATTGAGCGATCGCATGTCCGTCATCCCCGGCAACCCGGTCATGGCGATCTCTATGGGGATGGTGACAAAGCGCTCCACCTCTTCGGGAGACTTGCCCGGAGCCTCGGTTGCAATCTGCACCTGGACATTGGCCACATCGGGAAAGGCGTCGACGGATAGATGCTGTGCCGCGTTCAACCCGAAACCAACCAGCACCAGGGCGACAACAACCAGGATAAGGCGCTGCCGCAAGGCTCCCGCGATGATGGAGTGCAGCATCTACACGCCTCCCTTGATGGCGTTCTGCTTGCGCTGATTATTCAGGTGGAAAGCGCCTTCGGTGACGATGCGTTCCTCTTGCCCAACACCGCTGAGCACAATGCGGCGATCGTTCTCTTCTTCACCCAGCGAAACCTGGCGCAGCGCATACGTCCGCGGGCCGTTCTGGACAAACACGTAGTCCTGATTTTCTTCGCGCACAACGGCCGCGTTGGGCACCGTGAGCTTTTGATCCGCGCGGCCGGTGAGCACCATGCTCGCGAGTTCATCCGGCTTGAGCAGGCCGGCGGTGTTCGCCACGTCCATGCGGACTTCCACCGTGCGGGTGGCCGGGTCGACAATGGGTGAGACAAATGCGAGATGCCCGGTCATTTTCTCTTGCGGAAGGGCAGGGATGCGCACCTGGACCTCCATCTCCTTTTGCAGTTGCCCGGCATCTTCCTCCGGTACATTGGCCACGATCCATACACTCGAGAGGTCAGCGATGGTGAAGGCGGGATCTGCTGGCTGCACCACTTGCCCCACAGTGATCTCGCGTTTCAGCACCGTTCCACTTCGGGGAGTAACGATGGGGTAGTCGGCGCTCAGCTTGCGGGTGCTCTCCAGTTGACGAATCTGCGCTTCGGTCATGCCCAGGCCGCGCAATTGCGTGCGGCACGACTCCACTTCGGTGTTTGCCTGCAGTAGTTCGGCGCGGCGGCGCTCCAGTTCCGCGCGGCCGATCACATCCGCTTCCACCAATTGCACGGCCCGCTTTTCTGAAGCCTCGGCAAGGCCACGCTGCGAGGAGGCTTTGATGAGCGCCCGTTGCGTATCCGACAGATCGGTACTATGCAGCATGGCCAGGACTGTGCCGGCCCGTACTTTTTGTCCTTCAAAGACGAGTAGCTCAAGGATGCGTCCCGAGACAGGAGAGCCCACGCGCGCGATGCGTCGCGCATCCGTCTCCACGTGTGCGGCCACTTGCAGGGTGCCATCCACTTCCGCCATTTCAGGAGCACCGAACTTGAGGTTCTTCTCCAGCGCAGGCGTGATCGTCACCTCGTTTGGATTTGTCTTGCGCTCGGCCGCGTTGGCTTTCTGCTTTTCCTTGCAGCCTTGGGTCGTGAGCAGAAGCATTACAAGAAGCAACAGTGCTCCATAACGATCGAGGCTTTTATGGCCCCGGAAAACCGGCAGGGAGTAATGAAGAGGAATCATCAGGGTTTCGCTCCGGGCGCAATCGCGCCAAGTTCTTCCAGATCCACCAGCGCTGATTGGCGTGCAAACTGCGCATCCACCAGGTCGCCACGAACGCTTTGCAGCACCCGCTGCGCATCGAGCACTTCGACGATGCCGCGCTCGCCAAATCGATAGGCCGCCTTGGCCGCGTCGACAGCGCTCACTGCAGCGCGCAATGATCCGGACTCCAGCGAAGTGGCCTGCTGGTCAGCCAGCTGATATTGCTCATAGGCGCGTTCCAGCGCGGAAACAAGCTCCAGGGTTCTCTGGTAGAGCACCGCAGCCGACTGAGAGGTAGCGGCTTTCGCCTCGCCTATCTGTCCCTGGCGTCGATCCCATAAGGGGATAGGTATGGTGACACCGGTGCGCCAGAAACGAAGGTCGGGTTGGTTCTCGAACTCTGCAAAGAGGACGGGTTGCGGGATGCGCAGGGCCCGTTGGCGATCCAGCGTAGCGAGTGTCGCCTGGATTTCGGCTTGCGATGCGGCCAGGGCCGGGTGGGTCTGCAGCACGTGGTCTCGCAACTGCTTCAGTGGCGGTAGCGAAATACGCGCTTCGAACGCACCCTGCGGGTCCAGCTCTGCGTCTCCGTCGCCTGCAATCGTGACCCGAAGCAGCGCGATCGCGTTGGCGAATTCCAGTTGTGCGCTGGTGACGGCGAACCGCGCGCGGCCCAATTCCGCTTCGGCCCGCGTCAACTCCAACCGGCCTTCTTCGCCTACGTTGACGGATACTTCCACCCGCCGGCGTAGGTCTTCGACCAGCTGTAGATTCTCTTGCGCGTGGCCGATCTCTTCGCGCCGGCGGAGCGCGTTGTAGAACGCATGTTTGGTATCGCCGACCACGGAGAGCATAACGGCCTGCTCCGCCGAGCGGCTACTCGCCACGGAATATTGGGCGGCGCGTTTGCGGGCCCTGCGCTCTGAGGGAATCTCGATGGTCTGATAAGCGGCGTAATGCTGCAGCAGACCCGGGAGGCCGGGGATGGCAACCGGCCGCGCATATTGCTCACCTTCGTAAACTTCCAGGCTTGGGTTTGTATAGGCGCGTGCGGCCCGGGCGGCAGCCGTTGCCCGCTGGGTGCCTGCCGAGGCCTCCTGCAGTCTCGGATGGTTGCGCTGCGCCATGGCAATGGCTTCCGTCAAAGTCAGGGGCAGGGGGTTCTGGGCGGACGCGGTCACCGGCGAGGGAGCCTGTGGCAGCGATTGTCCCCAGAGAACGCAACGTAGGCAAAAATAGTGGAAATACAACCAATCTGAAAAACGTCACGCCCTGGTTTAAGCAATTGGTTCGCCAAAGGCGATCTGCTCAAATGCAGGCAATCAACGCATGGCAGCGTACAGGGGGTGTTCCATAAGGGACACCCCCTGTTCCGAAAGGTACAACCGAGACCTATCTAGCGCCGTAACAGCGTCCTGGGCTAAGGTCAGCCGTCCCTTCGGGACTGAGTTGGCAACTGGAATCGGCGACGAACCTTACTTGGCTATCCAAATGCACTATGACTCCCGGATGATTGCCAGGCTTACTTCCGCGTCGTTGTTGCAGCCCTCCCTCGAAGGCTATCCGTGGTCAACGTGGGAGAATGGGAGCATGCCGTCTCGCCCATCCAGCCTGCGCTCTCCGCAAGCAAAGGCCTTGCTGATTGTGATCCTGGTGATCGCACTGGCGATCTTCAGTTGGGTGGCGCCGGCGCACGATGTGATCCTGCACAACGTGCTCCATCACCTCAATATTCTGCCCTTCATGTTGGCCGGCATGTTCTTCGGCTGGCGCGGAGCACTGAAGACCATCCTGCTGGCTGCGGTTCTGCAGGGCCCGTCGATCTACCGTCACTGGTTTCAAGAGCCCCTCGACGCGCAGGACCAGGTAATGGAAATCACGACCTTTGGCCTGGCAGCGGTCATCGCCGGCCTTCTGGCGGATCGCGAGCGCACGCAGCGAAAACGGGTGGAAGCAACCAAGGTGGAACTTGAGCACGTCTACACCGAGCTGCAACAGAATATCGACCAGTTAAAAAAGACGGAGAGGCTTACCGCTGCCGGCCAACTTTCAGCTAGCCTGGCCCATGAGATTCGGAATCCATTGGCAAGCATCAGCGGAGCCGCTGGAATTTTGGCCCGAGGGCAAGTTTCCGCCGAGGCCCGTACTGAGTGCCTGGAGATTCTCACCAAAGAGTCGCAGCGGCTCAACAAGCTGCTTACGAACTTTCTCGATTTCGCTCGCCCGCGTTTGCCCCGCTTCCAGCGGGCAGACCCGCAGGAGCTAGTCCAGTCGGTCACCGCACTGGCCCAGCACACCGCCAGCCGCCAGGGCGTGGCGCTCCAGTTGATCTCAGAAGGGCAGCCGCGCGAGCTCGAGTGCGATCCTGAGCAGATTAAGCAATTGTTACTGAACCTCATCCTCAATGCCATGCAAGCCACCGATGGGGAAGGCACGGTTGTCGTCCGCACTCTGTTCACCGAAGATAGCGTGTGCGTCGACGTTTGCGATCGGGGAGCCGGTATTGCGCCAGAGGATCGGGACCGCATCTTCGATCCCTTCTTCACCACCAAGGAAAACGGAACCGGATTGGGCCTGGCGATTGCGTTGAATATCGCCACCCAGCACGGCGGCATGCTCGCCTGCAGACCCAACGCAGGAGGAGGTACCGTCTTTCGCATGGAATTGCCCGCCTCAGCCGCCGTCCCGCAACCGGCAATCAAGGTGGAGATGCGATGAAACCCAATCACATCCTGGTGGTCGATGATGACAGCAGCCTGCGCCGGGTCATGAAGATGCAGCTGGAAGAAGCTGGGTACGAGGTATCTTTGGCCGCGGACGGCGACGAGGCGTGGAAGATGTTGCGGGAGGTGGAGCCTCAGCTCATCATCACTGACCTGAAAATGCCCACCACCGGGCTCGAATTACTGGGCCGCATCGCAAAAGAGGGCATGCAGACGACGGTCATCGTGGTGACTGCGTTTGGCACGATAGAAACCGCGGTGGAAGCGATGAAGATGGGCGCCTACGATTACGTGACCAAGCCCATCGACTTCGAAGCCCTGGTGTTGATTGTGCATCGCGCCATGGAGCGGCAGAACCTGATCGAAGAGGTGCGCACGCTCCGGTCTGCGCTTGACCAGCGTTATGGCTTCTCCGGGATCGTCGGTCACTCCAAAGGTTTTCTGCGCGTGCTCGATCAGGCGGCGCGTGTCTCACAGAGAACCACGACGGTGCTCATTCAGGGAGAAACCGGCACAGGCAAGGAACTCGTGGCGCGCGCCATTCATCACAACAGCCGCCGGAGCAACCGGCCATTCATCGCCGTCAATTGCGGCGCGATCCCGCGGGACCTGGTCGAGTCCGAACTCTTCGGCTATGTGCGTGGAGCGTTCACCGGCGCGCTCGCCCATAAGTCCGGGCGCTTTGAGGCGGCGGATGGCGGCACAATTTTTCTCGACGAGGTGGGGGAACTCCCGCTCGATGCTCAAGTCAAACTCCTGCGGGTCCTGCAGGAAGGGGAAGTGCACAAACTTGGCGCGAACACGCCGGTGAAGGTGGACGTTCGGGTCATCGCCGCAACGCATCGCGACCTCTCGGCCATGGTGGAAGACCAGACTTTTCGCGAAGACCTATATTACCGGCTCGCCGTGGTCCCTTAACGGTGCCTCCGCTGCGCGAAAGGCGGGAAGACATACCCGAGCTTATCGAGACGCTGTTCCAAAGAGCCAAGGAACGGCATGGCTTGCTCGATGTAAGAATGGCCTCCGCCGTGCACCAACGATTGATTTCGTATCGTTGGCCGGGCAACGTTCGTCAGCTGGAAAACGTATTGGAGCGCTTGCTGGTCCTCTCCTCAGGAGATCTGATTACCGCGGAAGATTTGCCGGAAGAGTTAGTACCCGTCTCCCCCAGCACTGCCATTCTCTGGCCAAATCTGCCAGAGGACGGCATCAGCCTGGAAGCCATCGAACGCGAACTCATCAGCCGAGCCCTGGAAAAGTTCGATGGAAACCAAACCCAGGCCGCCCGCTACCTCGACATCAGCCGCCGCACCCTGATCTACCGCATGGAAAAACACGGCCTGGCCCCAGTAGATTCCGAAACTGCTGAAAACCCCTCCTAGCCATAACGTTCGATGAAAAGAACGCGTCCTCGACGAAATCGAGTCCCGCAGGGACGGCTGACTCCTGCCCAGGACGCAGTCCCGGGTTGGACCTGTTGCACGACCAGTCCCGTAGGACGGCTGAAAAACAGGCCGCGATGCAATCCTGGACAACGTTCAGTCGTCCCTACGGACTTCACCTCTCAAATCTTACCCAGGACTGCGTCCTGGTAAGTCAGCCGTCCCTGCGGGACTCAGCTTGCAGTCGTTGCGTCTCAGCGCGCGAAAGGTCCATGACTCTGTCCCGCCCCAATTTTCCTGTCACAAACTCGCTGCGCCTATCGTTATAGAGGTGTAGAAGTGGTGAGCATGAGCGGTCGCTGGGTAGAAGCCGAATTCGAAGCGATCTTTCGAGAGCACTACGGACGCATCGTCCGTGTCGTCCGTCGCGTGCTGCAACGCGACTCGGAGGCGGAAGAAGTCTGCGCCGAAGTGTTCCTCCGGCTCTACCGCACCGGCCCCGGAGTCGCCGCCGATGGGTTGGTCGGCGCCTGGTTGTACCGTACGGCGACGCGAGCTTCGATCGATGTCCTGCGCGCGAACCATCGGCGCGGCGTGGAAATCGAGGATGACTTCGCCATGCAAAGCGAAGACCCCGCCGAGGGTCCGCTCACCCAGCTGTTGCGGGAAGAACGCATCGCCGAAGTGCATGATGTATTGGCAAAGCTGAAGGTCGATAAAGCGCAACTACTGCTGTTGCACCACAGCGGGCTGACTTATCAGGAGATCGCCCAGGCCATGCAGATGAACGTTCGTTCGGTGGGCACAAGACTCGCGCGGGCAGAGGCGGAGTTCTCCGCGCTCTACCAACGGCATCAACGGCGCGACCGCAAGCCACAGCAGTTACAGACTGCGAAGGAGGGGCAATGAAGCACGCAGACACAGGAACCCTACGAGCTTACCTGGACGGCCAACTCGACCCGGCACAGCACGCCGCCATCGAGCACCTCAAGAGTTGCGCAGTGTGCGAAGCAGAGCTGAAGTCGCTGCGTGACCACGCGGCTCGGGTGCGCGACGGCCTCGATCGCCTGCCGGAGTTGCCCAGCGTAGATAACTCGGCGATGGCCTGGGCTGCATTCCAGAATAAGCGGGAGGACTGGATGGAAACGAATCAGAGCTGGTGGTCCCTGGGCCGAAGAGTGTCGCTCGCGGGCGCTGCGCTTGTGCGCCCTCGCGGTTGTCCTGGTTCTAACGGTTGCGCCGGTCCGGGCCTGGGCGGAGAGCCTGCTGGGTATCTTCCGCGTCGAGCGGTTCACCGTGCTCGAGATCGACCCGTCTGCCCTCAAGGGCAATGCCTTACAAAACAACCAGCTGCTCAACCAGACGATCAGCCGTGTTCTTTCCGACGAGGTCACCGTCACCCAGAAACCGCAAAAGCCGCAACCAGTGCCGGACGCGGCCGCTGCCTCGAAAGCCACTGGCTTTACTGTTCAACTGCTGCCAGGCGAAACGCCGTCCGGCATGCTGGTGGAGAGCGGCGCCGCTATGCAAATGAAGCTCAATCGCGACCGCATCCAATCGATCCTCGACGAGGCCGGACGCAGTGACCTGCAGATCCCGGCGTCGGTCGATGGCGCCACCGTCGGTGTGCGTGTACCGGCCGGCATGATGGCGTTCTACGGCAACTGCGGCGATTCAGCTGCTCGAGTGGCGGGGAATGTCCCCAGCAGTGGCCCGAGATCGAAACAGGCGCCCGATGCTACCTGCATTTCGCTGACTGAGCTTCCGAGCCCCGTTGTGTCCGCTCCTCAAGAGATCGACCCGGCTCAGATTGCTCAAGTGGCACTACAATTTTTGGGGATGAGCGCCAATGACGCTGCCAGCTTCACCCAGACGGTCGACTGGACCTCCACCCTCGTGCTTCCCGTAGTCCGGGGCAAATCCACGTACGAGCAAGTGCACGTCAACGGAAATGACGCAGCGTTGTTGCGGCCGGTGAACGGAGCAGAATCTGCCCGCTTCTCGCTGATGTGGGTTGACAATGGAATCATATTCAACTTGAACGGCACGGGGGACGATACCACCGCGATCAACCTGGCCTCGCAGTTGCAGTAGAAGGAACCTGCATGGCAGCTCTTACCATCGACGCTTCCCAGCTTCGAAAGACTTACGGAACCCGGCCCGCCGTGCGCGATCTGACTCTCCAGGTCGCGCGCGGAGAGGCCTTCGGGTTTCTCGGTCCCAATGGGGCAGGGAAGAGCACGTCGATCAAGATGCTGCTGGGCCTGGTGACGCCGACTGGCGGAAGCGCGCTGCTCCTGGGAAAGCCGGTGGGCACGCGTGAGGTGCGAGCCCGCATTGGCTTTCTCCCCGAGCACTTTCGCTTCTACGACTGGCTTTCCGCGTCTGAGCTCATCCTCTTTCACGGCCGGTTGTGCGGGCTGGCGGAAGACACTCTTCGCCGCAAAATTCCCCAGCTGCTCGATCGGGTCGGCCTGGGCGCACAGAGTAACAAGCCGATCCGCAGCTTTTCCAAAGGGATGATGCAGCGCGTCGGCCTGGCGCAGGCCATCGTGAACGATCCCGAGATCCTCTTTCTCGACGAGCCCACTTCAGGCCTCGATCCCGCCGGGCGCAAGCTGGTGCGCGACGTGATCAGCGAGCAGCGGAATCGGGGCGCGACCGTCTTTCTGAACTCGCATCTGCTGGGCGAAGTGGAGCAGAGCTGCGACCGCGTAGCTTTCATCCGCGACGGCCGCATTGTCGGCAGATATGAGATGGGCGGATGGCAATCCACCGAGACCGAAGTCCAGATCAGGGTTGCTCTCGTCAACTCCCCCGCAATCGAGCGTCTCAAGGAGTTCACCCAGGATGTGCGCCTGCAGGGAGACCTGTTGTGCCTGCGGGTCATGCAGACGGATCATCTTCCTGAGGTCGTACGCTGCCTGGTGGAAAACGGGGCGCAAGTCTTCTCGGTCGTACCCCAGCGTGTGAGCCTGGAAGAGCTGTTTTTGCAAATGATGGGACCGGACACCGGCTTATGAGCGAGAACGCAATCCACGTACACGCCGCTGCCTCCGCAACTGGGGCGCCGTCGCTCAGCCTCGCCGGCGGCCCAGGAGCTTTGCGCACTACGTTGTTGATGGCGCGCATTACTTTCCTCGAGGCTGCCCGGCGTAAGATCTTGTGGATTGCAACCTTGGCCGGCTTCGTCTTCCTGGGCTTTTTCTGGACTGCTCTTCATTTCGTGCTCAAGAACGGAAACCGGCAAGCGAGTACTGTCAGCATTCGCGAAGGCATCGTCATGATGACCATGATGGTGCTTTACGCCGGAAGCATGATGACCTCGCTCATGGCGGTGCTGACTTCCTGCGACACCCTGTCGGGGGAGATCGCATCCGGTACGATTCACGCCATCGCCACCAAGCCAGTCGAACGCTGGTGCCTGGTGCTCGGCAAATGGGTTGGCTTCGTCGGCATGCTCACCCTTTATGTATCTCTGATCGAAGGCGGCACGATCGCGCTCAGCTGGATCCAGAGTGGATATCTTCCTCACCACGCTCTTGCCGTGCTCGGCCTGGTCTGGTTGCAGGCACTCGTTCTTCTGAGCGTGACCATGGCCGCGAGCACCTGGTTTTCCTCGCTGACCAGCGGGGCTGTCTCGCTGGGGCTGTATGGCCTGGCCTTTGTAGGGGGATGGATCGAGCAGTTTGGGGCTTTACGGCACGTCCGCGCTTTGGTTGACCTGGGCATCCTCTCCAGTCTCATCATGCCGTGCGATGCGCTCTGGCGCCGCGCAGCTTTTGTCTTTCAGCCGCCGCTCATCGGCAGCGTCGGTGCTACTCCCTTCGGGAGCAGCCTGGTCCCGAGTAGTGCCATGGTCGTCTACTCCGCTGTCTATGCGGTGCTGGCCATCCTGCTGGCCCAGATTCTGTTTTCTCGCCGGGATCTCTAACCGCACAATAAAAATTCATATATGACATCGGGTGGCATATTTGCGGTCCTAATGTTCCTTCATGGGCCAACTGGCCCGGAGGAAGATCCCATGGAACTGAGCCAAGCTTTGTTACCGGAATTCGATGAGGAAATGGCAACGACACGGAAATTTCTGGAACTGGTGCCCGACGAAAAGCTGGGTTGGAAGCCCCACGAAAAATCGATGACAATGGGGCAGCTTGCCTGGCATTTGTCGGATATGCCCTCGTGGTGTACCCACACCTTCAAACAAGATCTGCTGGCGCTTTCCAACGAGGACTATCAGAAAAAAGTAGAGGATCGGAAAGGGAAAGGCGCCAAAGAAATGCTGGCGCACTTCGAGGGCGATCTCAAGGAAGCGCGCACGCGGTTGGCTGCGGCCAACGATACGGTCCTTGCCCAACAGTGGAAGATGACCTGGGGAGATCAGACGGTTGTCGACATGCCTCGCGCGCAGGTGCTCCGCAAATGGGTGATGAACCATCTCATTCATCACCGCGCGCAGTTAGGTGTATTTCTGCGGCTGAATGGAATTCCGATCCCTGGCTCCTATGGGCCGTCGGCGGATGAGATGCCTTCCTAAAAATTCGGCAAAGCGTCGCCGTGCTAGACTTACGCGAATTCATGGGTCATTTGCTCGACAGACGCAGTTTCCTCTCGCTTGGCGGAGGCACGGCCATTGCTGCCGCGGCCTCCGCCCGGCTTTGGGGGCTTGGAGCGATCCCGGCCCCTGCCGCAAAGGATGAAGTTGAAAGCAAGCTGGACGGCTTCACCGCGGCCTACATGAAAGCGATGAACGCCCCAGGGATGACCCAGGCGCTCACCGATACAAAGGCGACGATCCGCACCGCGGGCTATGGCTATGCGAATGTCGATCTGAAAACACCGGTATCGCCGGACCTGCTTTTTCAGATCGGCTCCATCACCAAATCCTTCACCGCACTCATCATGCTGCAACTGCGGGATGAGGGCAAAGTGGACCTGCATCGGCCGGTGCTCGAATACCTGCCCTGGCTTCCGGTAAATATGCCGTACGGGCCCATCACCGCGCATCATCTGCTCACGCACAGCTCCGGTCTTCCCGATGCTTCCGCCATCTTTCAGAGCGACCGGGCTGCGCGGCATGTGCAAGGCTTTGCTCCCGGCGCTCACTTTCATTACTGCAACCTGGGCTTCGGCATTCTGGGCCAGATGATTGAGAAGCTGGATGGAAGGCCCTGGTATCAATGCCTGCAGGCCCGTATTCTCACGCCTCTATCAATGACCCAGACGGCCGCTGTGATCACGATAAAGTCCAGTGCCCGCAGCGCCACTGGTTATCAGCCCTTCTTCGACGATCAGGTGTTCCCGCGTCAAGGCCGATTAGTGCCCAGGCCGCCAGAAGTCTTCGATAGTCCTGCAGGCAGTATTGCCGCTCCGCCGGGCGACATGGCGATCTACCTGCGCATGTTGCTCAATGGCGGTCACGGCATCGTCTCGGCCGATGGATTCAGGCTAATGTCCACGCCGTACATCCAGGCTACCGAGTTCAGTCCAACGTCGTTCTATGGCTACGGAATCGCGGTAGACGTGCTCGATGGCCACAAGATACTGCGGCACACGGGAGGGATGAATTGCTTTGCATCCTCGATCCATGTGGATCTCGATGGAGGCGTCGCTGCGTTTGCTTCCATCAACGCGATGCAAGGCTACCGCCCCACGGCTGTGACCCAGTACGCCGTCCAGCTGTTGCGGGCCCAGCATGAGAAGAAGCCGTTGCCGTCTGCGGAAGCGCTCACCGACGCAACGGAAGTGGACAATGCCAGCGACTATGCAGGAGTGTTTCGCAGCCCGGGTGGTAAGGAGCTAACCTTCAAGGCGGATGGCAAGAGGCTTTTACTGCTGGATGGAACCAGCCAGATCGTTTTGCAGCGTTCGAGCGGCGATACTTTTGTTTCTACTCGGCCGGGTTCGTTTGCAGACTACAGCCTGGTGTTTGGCAGGGAACAGACTAACGGGAAAGCCACTCCGTCACCGGTGGTTGAGGTTGGTTATGGTTCGGATTGGTACGCGAACGCGGCGTATCATGGCGACCGGGACTTCAGCACTCCTGCTGCCTACGGCGCCTTGACGGGGCGGTACCGAAGCGACAGCGGCGACGATGTCCGCGTCTTTGTCCGCAAAGGCCAGTTGTGGCTGGGCGATAATCCCTTGACCGAAATCGGCTCGTATCTATTTCGCATAGGGAGTGATTCCTGGTCGCCTGATACGGCTGAGTTTCTAACCGTGGTGGAAGGCCGCGCCCGCCTGGCGCGAGTGATCGGCGAGGACTGCTGGCGCATCGAAGTCGGCTCCTAGATAAAAGGAAAACGCAGATCCCTCGGGTTCCCCAAGTTCGATCAAAGGCCAATGGATGATAGGAAGCCGTCACCGAACCGGCGCGTTCTCGATCATCTTCGATGGCCCACGCTAACCCAGGACTGCGTCCTGGGCTAAGTACAGCCGTCCCTGCGCGACTCTGGTGCGATCGAATCTCACGCAGGAGACTTTTTCTTGGTACTCAGGCAGGCTTTACAGCCGTAAATGCCGTGAGCCGCCCTGTCAGGCCCTCAGACAGGATCTCGAAACCGGCCTTCGATAATTCTTCAGATACCCACGCAACCCCTAGTCGCAGCTTCTTGTAACTACTCTTGTTCAGAGACCAACCCACCCCCTGTCTCACATGCACCAGGTCGTGGACAACCACTGAGTCTGCGTTTTCGAACTCCAGAAAACAGGTCATGAGCTTGTCGTCATCGCTGCGAACGGGAATGAATCGATCGGTTCCAAATAGTTCCTTCGTCAGGTCGCGATAGGTGATGACAAACATTCCACCGGGACGGAGGCTTTCGAACACGTCGCGGAAGAGGGTGGCTACATCGGCCCGCCGCGGCAGGTGGGTCAGGGTATCGCCCATGCATACAATCACAGTGGCTTGTCCCGCTGGAACGATTGTGGGCAACGTCCTCAGGTCCGCTTTTTCTGTCTTCACCGGCAGATTGCCGATGTGAGAGCGCAGCTCATCGAGCAATGCGGAACTGGTGTCAATGGCGATCACCGGAGAAAAGCCAAGCTGCGCCAGGGCAATTGTCTGAAAGCCGGGCCCACATCCCAGGTCTACCGCGAGCGTGTCCTCCGGAGCGGACTCTAGAGGTTCCAGAGCATGGGAGAGGAAAGCTTTCTGCTCATTCACTCTTTCTTCGAAAGAGACGCCGAACATCCACGAATAGTGTTGTGCAAGCAGGTGTTCGTAGTGCTCATCCACTGCAGACATGGGCCTATTGTACGAAACCCTTACACGTCTGACTGAACCACCTTCGGGACTGGCAACACACCATTCTCTCTGTAGTTTCGAGTGACCGAAGAGGTTACGGTGATTACGCACTATTTGATGTCGCGTGGCATGGAAAGTGTCGATGATCACCGCACGGAAATGCGAGTAGCATCAGTGATATGCGTCTGACTCTACGCCGGCCACTGATTACCGCTCTCTTTACCATCTTCGTGCTGTTGGTGCCGGCCCTGCCGGCGCAGACACCAGCCTCACACCCAACCAGCACTCCCTATGCCGGCGACCTGAGTATTTTCGAGGAGCCGGGCCGCGACAAGCGCCTCCAGATCGACCGCGTGATGGACCTGCTCAACATCCGGCCAGGCAGCGTCGTTGCCGATATCGGCGCCGGCGGCGGATGGTTCAGTGTTCGCGCCGCCCGCCGTGTGGCTCCCAACGGACGCGTGATCGCTGAAGAAATCAACCCCAAGGCCATCCTCTCCATTCAACAGCGCGCCAAGCGAGAACAGCTCGCGAACATCGAGACCCTGCTGGGCACACCCGATGATCCGAAACTCACGCCCAATTCCCTGAATGCCGCGTTGATGCTGAAGGTCTACCACGAAATTGCTCACCCCCAGTTGGTGTTGGCCAGCCTGCGGGCAGCCCTTAAGCCGGGCGCTCGCTTTGGCATAATCGACCGCAACGGCACTGGTGGGGACCATGGCCTCAACGAGCCCATTGTCCGCGCCGAGGTCGAGCGTGCCGGCTTCCGCCAGGTCGCCCGGTACGACTTCACCAAGGCAGACGGGCAGGATTATTTCCTGATCTTCGAAAAGCGATAACTCCCTTGATTGCGCCCTTCAGCCTGCCGGTTGTGGATGCTCCCAGGCCCTAGCCCGCATTTCGCCCATCATTCGTTACCCGACAAACCGCCGGAAAGTCTTCACGACTGACTCCAGCAGCGAATCGCGATTCTTCTTACTGAGAAGTTCATGACCGGCGCCGATAACAGGAAGCAGTTCGGTGCGCGCCGGAATGAGCATTAACGCCGTCTCCAGTTCGTCGACGGAACCGAATCCATCGCAGGTGCCGCTGACAAAAAGCGCGGGGGTTTGCAGGCGAGGGAAGTGCGCGGTGCGCAATTCGGCAGGCTTTTGCGGTGGATGGAGCGGGTAGGAGAGCAGCAGCAAACCGTTGACGAGTCCAGGCTTATCCGCTGCCAGCATCGAAGCTTGTCTCCCTCCGTAGGAATGGCCGCCCAGGAATACGCGGCCCGAAGTTTGCTGTCGTGCGGATGCTACGGCCGCGGCCAGACCCTGTTGGTCGCGGTCAGCACTCCCGCGCGGCGGCGGCCCATGCGGCCGCGTTTGGCGAAAGGGAAGATCGCAGCGGAGAACCGTAAATCCCGAAGCGCAGAAGCTATCCGCCAGCGCTACCAGCAGCGGGGCATTGCAGTTTGAGCCCGCTCCGTGGGTTAGGATCAGCCAGTCATCCTTGATCTCCCGCGAACGGTGGATGAATCCGTGAACCGGTATTTCCGTACCACTGCGGAACTCCTCGTAAGCATTCATCGTCGCCGTCCATTGTAGTCAATGACGGAAGGCGCGCTTTGAGACTGATGCCTTTTGCCGAGCAAGATGCTCAAGATGCTCAAAGCCAGATAATTGTGCGGGAGCTAAGTCCTTTGTTTCATCGAAGGTGCTCAAGATGCTCAAGGTGCTCAAGTTGATTAATTTGTCGCTCTCTCGCATGGCGGGTTAGTTTCCGATGCGCTTTCTCAAAAAAAAAGTGTGCGCCATAAGCGCCTTATGCGCCATAAGCCCTCCATTTGGGCGCCGGAAGACGATTTGTTGCAACCACAGTAGTACGGTTTTTCAGAAGCGTCGAGAGACTTTAAGGATTTATTTTTGCCATGAGAGCGGGCTCCAAACCTGGGAGGCCGGAGAGATCGACCGACTGTCCGGTTTGCATGGCCTGGTCGGCGGCGAGCACGATCTCCAGGCTCGTGAGACTGTCCTCCAGGTGCGAGGTCAGGTCGAGTTGCTCGCGAATAGCGCGCACGAAGAACTCCTGTTCGCGCCGGCAGAGCTCATCGAAACCGGGCTCGCCGGTTTGCGTCAGCCATTCGTCGGGGCGGGCAAAGCTGCCGGATGGTGTCAACTCCGCATGGTGCACACGAATGGCATTGGAACTGGTGTGGTCTTCCACCTTGGCCGACGCGCCGTTCGCGTCGGAGTGAATGCTTTGGATCGATGCTGCGCCGCGAGGCCCGATCACGTCTTTGATGAAGAATGCGGTCTCGCTCATCATCGGCCCCCATCCAGCCTCGTACCAGCCCACCGAGCCATCGCTGAAGACGATCTGCAGTTGGCCGTAGTTACACCGGCCGCCGGGGAGGCTCGGGTCGAGGCAGGCTCCGATGGCAGAAACCCGCACCGGCCGCGCTGCGACCATTTGGCACATGACGTCCACATAGTGCACGCCGCAGTCGACGATGGGCGTAGCGGACGCCAGCAGGCCGCGGTGCACCTGCCAGTCCGCGCCGGAACTCTGCTGGTTAAGATTCATGCGCATGACCAGCGGAGTGCCCAGCGTTCGCGCGATGCCGATGAACTTCTGCCAGGTTGGATGGTGGCGCAGAATATATCCGACGACGAGCTTCCTGCCTGCGCGCTGTGCCGCCTCCACCATGCGACGGGCGCCTTCGTTGCCGGGGGCCAATGGCTTCTCCACAAAGACATCGCATCCGGCCTCGATTGCGGCGAGGGTGAAAGCCTCATGTGTATCCGGATAGGTCGAGATGCAGACCGCGTCCGGTGCGACACGAGCCAGTGCAGTGCCCACATCGTCGAACAGGGGCACCTGGAGGGAGAGGCTCGTAGCAAGGTGGTGTTTGCTTTCGCCCCGCGATACCAGGCCGGCAATCTCCACTCCGGGCATGTTGCGAAGTGCGCGTGCATGCGCCGCGCCCATGTTCCCGCAGCCGACAATAAGGATTTTCAACGACCCTGTGTTCCGAACCATTGTTGTGTGCCCCCAGCGGATTTGCCATTGCCTCCTTATGATAGTCGCGTCGCTTTTCCCGGAGGCGGTTGGGCGCTACACTAAGGCGGTGATGGCGCACCGTTGCTGGGATGAGAGCTACGCCGCGGGAGAACTTCCCTGGGACACGGGTGAGCCGGAGCCGCTACTGGTCGACTTCGTCACGGCGGGTCGCGTTCCGCCCACTCGGACGCTCGAGATTGGCGCGGGGACAGGGACGAATGCCCTTTGGCTCGCGGAACGCGGATTCGAGGTCCTGGGGATCGACGTCGCGCCGCATGCGATCGAACGAGCCACGGCAAAGTTGGATGGCCGGAATCTCAATTGCCGTTTCCGCACCCTGGACTTTCTCCTGGCCTCGCCGCCCGAGGCTCCCTTCCATTTTGTCTTCGATCGCGGCTGCTTCCATGTCTTCGACGAAGAGGAGGAGCGCGCGCGTTTTGCGGCACAGGTCGCGTCGATCCTGGCCCCGGGCGGCCTCTGGCTTAGCCTCATCGGCAGCACGGAGGGTCCTCCACGCGAGTTCGGTCCGCCGCGCCGCTCGGCCCGCGACGTCACTCGGGCGATCGAGCCCGCTTTGGAAATTTTGGAGCTCAGCGCTGCCGAGTTCCGCGCTCACGGGGCCACGGCATGGTTCTGCCTGGCACGCAGACGCGGCGACGGGAGCGTTGCAGGAGATGAAGCGTCCGAGACGAAATCGAGTGATGGGAAGTAATCGTGAAATGTTGAGTTATCCTCGTTTGGCCTGGATTACATTCCACCGGTTACCATCTTTTATTTCCCTGCGATGGCTTTGGTGCCGATAACTACGAACGAAACGTCTGTGCGACGGGTCCAGCCGGTCACTGGGCACAAGTTCTTTCTGTTATTTCTGTTTCTGCTGGCATACCTCGTTATGTACCCGTACGTGGGGGAAACCGGCATGCGTTATTACGTGTTCCGGCTGGCGAGCGCCGCTCTCACGCTGATGTGTGTCTACGCGGTGAGTTTCCGGAAAGGCCTCATCTTTGTCGGCCTGATTCTTGCGGTTCCTGCGATCGTGGCGCACACGATTGTTTTTCTGCCCAGGATGGTGCCCACGTCGGTCCTCAACGTCGTGCTCAGTTTTGCATTCGACGTTTTCACGATCGGAGTTATCTTTCGCCGTGTTTTTGCGCGCGAAAGGGCTGAGGCGGAGACGATTTATGGGGCGGTCTGCATTTATCTCCTGATTGGATTTTCCTTTGCCAAGCTCTACGCCATCCTTGCCATCATCCAACCTCATGCCTTCTATCTGGATCCGGCGAGTAATCTGCATCCTGTTCCAGTAGGTTTTGATTTTATTTATTTCAGCTTTGGCAGCATGACTACGGCCGGCGCCGCCGGCATTACGGCCGCTTCGCCGCAGGTCCGATCGGTGTCCATGATCGAATCCGTTCTGGCGGTGTTATACATCGCCGTGATGATCTCAAGGCTAATGGGCGCCTACCGGCCAAACCAAAATGGCTCCATTGAATCCTCATAGGCCAGGGCAAACTCGATCCTTTCCTCCAGCAACCACCCTTTCCTCCAGCAACCACCCTCTCCTCCAGCAACCACCCTTTCCTCCAGCAACCACCCTTTCCTCCAGCAATCACCCTTTCCTCCAGCAACCACCCTTTCCTCCAGCAACCACCCTTTCCCTACAACGACCCTCTCCTATTTGTCATCCCGAGCGCACCCGGATTTCCTAACTCACCGTTCTGACCCACGACCACGCATGTGGTTCTCCATGAGGAGAACCACATACGGTTGACCGAAGCCGCATCTTTCGACAGGAAATCCGGGAAGCCGAGGGATCTGCGGTGCGCCATTCGGGTGCCTCACACCTGCAGGTCTACGGACTCCTCGAATTGATTCAGGCCAAGGCGTTGAGTGGCGGTCACTCGATGCGCAGCGCCTCGTGGGGATCAAGCCGTGAAGCATGGGTAGCAGGCATCCAGACCGCGAGGAGTGCGATCAGGCTTAAAAGTACGGGTACAGTTACAAATACCAAAGGATCCCAGGTTTTGACCCCGAACAGGAAGCTCGCGATGAAGCGGGTAAGCCCGAAGGCCGCGGCGATGCCGATGACGACGCCAACAATGGCAAGGCGCATGCCATGCCACACGACGAGCGAACGGATGCGGGAGCGGTCGGCGCCGAGAGCCATGCGGATGCCGATCTCCTGGGTGCGCTGCTCGACCGAGTAGGCCATGAGGCCGTAGATGCCGATGGCGGCGAGGATAAGGGCGGAAGCTCCGAAGATGGTGAGCAGGAGCATGTTGAAGTCCTGGCGCGCGGTGGACTGGACGACGACTTCGGTCATGGGACGCACGCGGGCGACGGGGAATCCGCCGCTGGCCTGGCGGAGCTGATCGGTGATGGCGGCGATGTACGGGTGGGGATCGCCATGGGTGCGGACCAGCCAGACCATGGGCCCAATGTTGGAGTTGAGAGCGGTCATGCCGTCGGGGACCTGCGCGGTGGGGACGACCATCAGCGGCCGGGGATCGTTATTGAGGCCGCCGTCGCGGATGTCGCCGACAACGCCGATGATCTGGCGAGCGGGCTCTGCGAACTGCGGGCCGACGCCTTTGCCGATCAGCAGCTGCTGGCCAACGGGATCGCCCTTGGGCCAGTATTTTTTCTTCATGGTCTCGTTGATGAGCACCACGCCCGGGGCGGAGCCGGTGTCCTGCTCGGTGAAGTCACGACCGCGCAGGATGGGAATGTGGAAGACGGAGAAGTAGCCGGGGGAAACGCTCAACCAGCCGGCGCCGCCGTTCCAGGGAGATTTTGCTTCAGGGGCGCGGCCGATGATGTTGAAGGGCAGGCCGTAGCCGCCTTCGAGAGGAAGACAACAGGTGAAGGCCGAGACTTCGACGCCGGGGATGGCATTCACGCGCTCGCGTCCGTCGTACGCAACCTGGGCGACGCCGGCGGTCTTTTTGAACTGGTCTCCGGTGAGAGACATTTCGAGGGTGAGGACGTTGCGGGGATCGAAGCCAGGGTTAACCGCGCGCAGAGCAATGAAGGTGCGGATGAGGAGCGCGGCTCCGACCAGCAGGACGAGAGCGAGAGAGACTTCGCTGATCACCAGCAGCGAGCGGGCCTTGTTTTGCCGGAAGCCGCTGCCAGAGCGGTTGCTGCTTTCCTTCAGCGTGGTGTTGAGGTCGGGGCGGGAAGCGCCGAGTGCGGGGAAGAGTCCGAAGAGAATGCCGGTGAGCAGGGCGATGCCCAGGGTGAAGCCGAGGACGCGCCAGTCCACACCGACGGCGGCTCCGTGTTCGCCGATGCGGGGCAGGCCGGCCGGGCTCACGGCGAGCAGGGCGCGCACGCCGCCGTACCCGAGGATGAGGCCGAGAACGCCGCCGGCAAGGGAGAGGACGACGCTTTCCGTCAACAGCTGACGGATGATGCGTCCGCGGCCCGCGCCCATGGCGGCGCGAATCGCGAATTCACGCTTGCGGCCGGTGGCGCGCACCAGCAGAAGATTGGCGACGTTGGCGCAGGCGATGAGCAGTACGAAGCCGACGGCCCCGAGCAGGATGAAGAGCGACTTACGAGCGCCGGCGACGATGGAGTCGCGCAGCGGCTGGATGCCGAAGCTGGCTTTCGCGTCCATATCTTCGGGATGCAGGCGGCGATACTGATCGGCGACCACTTTGAGCTGGGCGTTCGCCTGGGCCAGCGTCACGCCCGGTTTGAGGCGCCCGGCGACCAGGAAATAGTGGCCCAGGTTGGTGCTGTTGGGTTCAATCTGGAAGGGAACCCAGATGTCTGCTTGAGGATCGGTGAAGAAGGTTTTTCCCAGGACACCGATGATGGTGTAGGACTCATTGCTGAGGGAGACGCTGGTGCCTACGATGTTGGGGTTGCCGCCGAACTTGCGCTGCCAGAAGCCGTAGCTGATAACCACCACGTGGCCGCCGTTGGGAGAATCTTCCTGGGTGGTGAAGGTGCGGCCGAGGATGACGGGCGCGCCGAAGAGCCGGAAGTACGCTTCGGAGACGTGGATGCCGTGGACCTGCTCGGGAACGGCGCCGGTGAGGTTGAAGCCGGGACCACCGAAATCGTAGGCCGTGACATCCTGAAAGACGCCGGTCTGGGCTTTCCAGTTGTTGTAGTTCACCGGCGAGCCCACGGGGCTGTTGCCTTGGGCAAAGGTGTTCATGAACTGCACCATGCGCTCGGGCTCGGGATAGGAGAGGGGCTTAAGAAGGACGGCGTTAACGACGGTAAAGATCGCGGTGTTGGCCCCGATGCCGAGGGCGATGGCGGCGATGGCGGTGAGGGTGAAGGCAGGACTCGCGACGAGCATGCGGAGGGAGTAGCGGAGGTCTTGCCGGAAATCACCCATGAGGCGCCACCTTTTAGTCCATTGGTTCTGGGACTACTAGTCGGACCGGGTAAGTATACGTCGCAACCTTGGAATTGGTTCGCTCAGGTCCCGCTTTCACTTCTTCTCTTGTCACTTTTTTCTAAGTCCGGCTAGATCGTGACACCCATCTGGGGTTATTTCGGATGTGGGGTCGTCTTAGTGCTCTAGCTACATGGTGTGTGGAGTACGAAGGACGCGTCCACAGCACTGATGTCTTTGTTCTCGAAAATTCACGCTTGGCCTGTTGTGATATCTCAGGACGGCATTGACCATAGCGCGAGCCAAGTGAACGCAGGTTTCCGAAAGCCGGTTATTCGGCCATCTGACTGGATTTATGAACACTGGTCGATCTTCTTGAAACTGATCTTTACGGACAGCGTGAGCCCATTCTGAGTTGTTAAACAACTAGTAACTTCGGAGTAGGCGGTTACTCAGGCGTAATGTTCAAGCCTGAGTACAGTGAGACAACCCACTGATCGCAGAGTTTTTTCGGCTGGATAGCGGTCCATGAACGCTGGCTAATTGATACGCTGAGATGCATCGACTGGCATCGGAACGAAGGCAATACAGCTCACAAAATTGACGACTGCCTGCAACACATATTTGTCGCTCTCTTCAGTATCCGAATTCAACAGCCACTCCCTGCTTTGCGTCATCACCCAGGCAAGCAAATCCTGTTCCGGATGAGCATCGATATACTGATTCGTAAAGCTATTCTGTTCAGATTTCGCATCCAGAGAAGCATAAAACCCCAAAAAAGTAGTATGGCGCCGCATCTGATTCTCCTGCTCGTCCTCCCTTATCAAAGGCCATGTTAGACCCGATTCCTTCATCGCCTGAAAACAGAGAAAAAGCATCTCAAGTGCGAATTCCTGCTTGGCCGCAGGCACTCCAAGACTCCGCAAAACGAGAACTGCAGCAAGCATATTGGGCTGGGAGGAAAATATCTCGTCCGCCAGTCCCAGCTTCTGCTCGGCGGTCATTTCCTGCACTGCCTTAATGGCTCGCAAAAGCGCGCTGCGCTCAACTCGGCTCATCTCTGATTCCCCTTCTCAATTATCAGATCACGAATCGTCGCCCTTATTCACCCCCGGTAAGGATTGGTGTTGGAGTGTCGCCAACCCTTCCCCTACAGAAAATCATGGAAGCGTAGCCCGTCGTTGAGAGTCGTTCCAGTAATCGCGGTCCCTGGGTAAGCACTCGACAACGTTCGGTGGGCATTCCTGGCGAGGTCCCGCTCTCGACCGTCTGCAACAGACCCGTACCGCCCAATCACTTCGGCACGACGAGAGCGCCGTTCGTGATAAGTTTGGAATCCACTATGGCGATCTCGACCCGGCGGTTGGCAGCACGCGCCTGTTCGCTATCGCCCGGAACGCGGGGGTCGGATTTGCCAAAACCCTTGGCGCTCGTGATTGTCGTCGCGGGAATTCCGGTCTGCACCAAAAAGTCGCGAACAGCTTCGGCGCGACGCTGTGAGAGTTGCAAATTGTACGTCTGCGTACCGATGTCGTCGGTATATCCGTAGACAGCAATCGAATGTCCTTTAAGCGTCATCAGGATCCCGGCGATGCGATTAAGGATGTCGCGATATTCCGGCTTAATGGTTGCCTTATCAAAGTCGAAGCGAATCGACTTGCTATCCAGCGTCATCACCAGGCCCATGGCGGTGCGATGCGTTTCTGCGATTTCCCCGAGCGCCTGTTGCAGTTGTGCAAGTTCCTCTTCTCGCTCTTGCCGATATTTCTCAGCCTGCTGTGTGGCTTCATCTGCCTTTTGCTGCTCGGCGGCGGCCTGCTGCCGCGCAAGTTGCGCCTGCGCCTCCGAGTTCGATTGATACTGCTTCGCCAAGTCGCGCTGTTGAGCGGCTGCCTGCGCGTTCGCAGCCGCTTGCGAAGCCTGCTGAGCCAAGGTCTGCGATTGCTCCTGTGCGCGCTCGATCAGCCGGCTGAAACCTTCCGTTTGCTGGCTGAGCCGCGCCACCTCGCGCTCTAGGCGACGGACTGTGGTTAGATAAACAAACCCAAGAGCCAAGCTAAGCGCGATTGCGATCACTCCCAGAGCCAGCGCCAGTTTCCCGTGAGACCTGGCAGGTGCATCCCCAAGTCCACGCTCGTCCGGCTGCAGCGGCTGGCCCGAAGTATCCATCATTAGAAATCTTAGCGTGGAGTTCTGGATTGAGGCAAAACGAGACAGACCCGCAGGCGTTTTGTCGCAGAGGGACCTTCCGCCTAGAGCTTCCGCTCCAGATCAGCATCGCGATCAGCCATCATTGCCTTGGATCATTCCTGAATCAGCCGGTGTTCTTCGGGTTTCCACTTTTCACTATTCCGTTCGTAGAGTCCGCATCGGGTCGGTGCGCGTCGCGCGAGATGCCGGAATATACATGGCGATCAGGGAGACCGCAGCAAGCAGGACCGCGGAGATCCCAAACACAGCGGAATCAAACCGGTGGAATGGAAGCGGAGACCTGGCCAGCAATCGGTTAAGCAGCAACATGGCCGGTTCGGCCAATGCAATTCCGCCGATCAATCCAATTGCGATACTCTTGACCGCCCGCCAAACGAACCAGTCGGAAGATCTCCGCTCGACTCGCGCCCAGCACCATTTTGATCCCGAACTCACGAGTCCGCTGATTCACTGCGAATGACAGGACACAGTAGACACCCGTGACGGCCATCAACAATGCTATCGAGGCCACGACCAAAATGATCCGCGCCATCGTAGTCATACTCTCAGCCTGATCCTCGAGCGATTCCCAAATTGTCTGTGGCGCAATCGTCTGCATTGGATCCAGGCTCTTAACTGTCTTTCGGATGGCATCCTCTAGAGGTGTCGCGCTTCCTACGAAGCGCACGTAGAGATTTCCGCCGACGGCGGATGGACCGCGAAGCGTGTAGAGACGCGGCCCGTCGAGACGGCCGAATCGCTCCGAACGGGTATCCGCCGCTACACCCACGACAGTCATGTAGCGATCATCGGGCATAACAACTTTTTGGCCGATCGGATCGTTCCCGGCCAGAACTCGTTTGCGAACGCCCGCGAAACCACTACCACCGGCGCTGCACCGGTCGAAGTTGTATCCGTGGGGAGAAAAAGGCGCCCTCTCAGCACGCGAATGCCGAATGAGGAAAAGAAACTATCTGGACACTTCGTCGACGGAGGCAGGCTGCCCGGTTCCCTTGGTTTGACGCGGCAGACGAATTTCGTCGGGAGGAGATTGATCGAATGGTTGAAGGCTCGCATACGCAAGGGACTGTACACCGGGCAGGGCGAGGATCTTGGTTTCGAGTGCCCGATAGAAGACCTGAGCCTTCGCCCGATTGTTCTCAGACGTGTTCACACGGAGGGGCACAGCAAGCGTTTGATGGATCTCAAACCCGGGATTCACGCCCCTAATGAGACCGGGCATCCGGCCGAAGATGACCGCTGCGCACACGAGTACAAAGCCGAGAGCAATCTGTGTAACGATGAGGCCGCTGGTAGTACGGGAGCGAACGGTTGCGGCAGCCTCCCGTCCCTTGAGCGCCGTTAGGAGATCGAGTTTCCAGGCAGCGCGAATCGGCATCAGCGACGACAATATGGTTGCAGCCGCCATGAGAATCGCCAGATAGGCGAAGACGCGCCAATCGGGATTGAGGCGCACAGAAAACTTAGCGTGACCGTGCGCCATGGTGTTCAAGATCATCAGCGGCAAGCGATAAGCGAGCACCATGCTGAGAGCTCCGCCGATGCAAACGATAAGCAGGCTCTCCATCAGCAGCATGCCTGCGAGCCGCGATCGGCTCACACCCAACGCCAGGCGAATCGCGATTTCGCCCCTGCGTGCAATTGCGCGCGAAAGAAAAAGCGTGGCTACATTGCTGCAGGCGAGCAGAAGAACGAGCGCGAGCGGCCCCAGCATCAGCATCATCATGAGCGCTGCCAGTTCATGAATGGCAGGGTTTTCGATCTCCGATCCGTTGGTAACGGCGAGAAAGGTTTTGCGATTGAAAGCAAAAACTTTCCGCTGCACGTAGGCCCTATCCTGCTGGCTCATGATAGCCGTCAATTCGGCTTGTGCATCGGCTCGAGTAAATCCGGGAAGCAACCGTCCGGTCATGGAAAGCCATGGCTTGTCAGGGCTGTCGAGTAGATCTCCGGAATGATCAAGTTGAGGCGCCAACGTATAGGGAAGAAAGATCCCGGCAAGCAGCAGATTTGCCGCGTCGGAAGGTACAACACCGATTACAGTCACGGGTACGCCATTGAGGTAGATGGCCTTGCCTACGATTCGCGGATCGGCGTTAAATTGGCTTTTCCACAGCGTCTCGGTGAGTACGGCCACTGACGCTCCCGCCCCGCGATTGCACTCGTCCGAGGCAAAGAACCGACCAAGGCGCGGATGATCAATTCCGAGAACGTGAAAGTAGTTGCAGGTTGTCAGCAGTGTGCCGATGTACCTGTTTCCCTGTTCAAGAAATGCGGGATATTGTCGCCATGCCGCCACCTCACGGAGGGTGTGAGAACGGCTGCGAATGGCATCGAAGTCTTCGGTCGTAAAGGAAGCGTTCTTGTCAGATCCTGCAAACCAGCCGGTGTAGCGGGGACAAATCTGAACGAAACTCGCCGGGTCAACACGGGTTGGAACCCTGAGAAACATCGCATTCACAATCGCGAACACGCCAGTGTTCAGCCCAATTCCCAAGGCCAGGGCAAGCACGGCGACACTCGAAAGCAAGGGCGCGCGCTGCGCCGAGCGAAGCGCGCGACGGAAATCCTGCCACAGACGTTCCATCGTCGCCCAGCCCCAGGTTTCGTGGGTTTGTTCGCGAACCGCGACAAAGTTTCCAAAAGTCCTTAGCGCGGCAAGGCGCGCTTCCTCTTCGCCCATCCCACGGGACTGATTCTCCCTGGTCTGTCGTTCGATGTGGTCCCGCAGCTCTTCATCGAGATCCTCATCCTGGCGGTGGCGGACGAGCAGCGAACGCAGACGCAGCGGAATCGTGTACAGCCAGTTCTCGAGCCGCACCTCACACCTCCGTCAACCGTAATACGCCGGAAATTGCCGCGGAGATACGTTCCCAGCTCGCTGCTTCCTCTTCGAGGTGCCGTCTACCCAATCGTGTGAGCGAGTAAAACTTCGCCCTGCGGTTGTTTTCGCTCGGCTTCCACTCTGCCCTGATCCAGCCCTGCTGTTCCAGCTTATGCAGTGCCGGATAAAGCGATCCGTCGCTCACCTGCAGCACGTCGCCAGAAACCTGTTTCAATCTCTGGCTGAGAGCCCACCCGTGGAGCGACTGGAGGGCAAGAATCTTCAGAACCAGCAGATCCAAAGTGCCCTGGACGAGATCCGTAGGCTTAGTCATAAGCTCTCCTCACGGTTACCGAGAGAGGATAGCCCAACTTCCCTCGGTAAGCAAGTGGAGCCACCAGATTCTTGCCCTGAGTTGACGCCAACAGTCCAAGGCGCTCACCGAACTCGGTGTCGTCTGTTATGAGTTGCAGTCGGATGGTCGCCGATCCTGGCAATAGACCCGTCGTGACGTAACTTCCGAAAGGCGTTGACAGACAAATGGAGGTGACCTGTCACCAGCTTTTCGGGTCAGTTCTTCAGTCCTTATAAATGCGCTTGAAGGAAAGCGAGAGGCGGGAAAGTGTCAGATCCGTCCAGGCCCCCCACGTCATGGATTTCACCGGCCTTATTGCACCGTCAGTGTTACCGACCCAACCGTTGACGTCACCGCACCTGATGTGCCGGTTACGGTGATTGTGTAGGTTCCGGGTGTGGTACCCGAGTTGCCTCCAGCACTACTTCCCCCACCGCTTCCTCCCCCGCACGCGATGACGCCGGCGGACGCAAGCAGAATGCATAGACCCAAACAGGCATTCCAAATGTTGCGTCTCCGCGGACGGATAAAGAGCACTACGAAGGCCAGGACGGTTCCACCTGTAGAAGGCCACAGATAGGCCGTTGATCCCGGGGTCGTGGTCACGGTGAGGGTTGCCGCCTGGGCGGTGCTGCCGCTGATCGAAACGGAGGTAGGGCTCAAGCTGCAGGTCGGCTTGTCGTTGACGTTGGTAAGCGAAGTGGTGACACTGCAGGTTAGATTGACCGTTCCGCTGAAGCCGTTTGTCCCCGCCACATTGATCGTTGCGGTGTTTCCCGTGCCCGCGCCAGGCGTCAGGATGATCGCGGTCGTGCTGCCGGAACCCATGGTAAAGGAGGGCTCAGAAGTGATGGTGAGAGCGACGGTTGTATTCGCACTCACAGAGCCAGAGGCACCGGTGATGCCTACGGTGACGGCGCCGGAAGTGGTTGCCGCCGAAGCGCCGGCTGCCAGGGTAAGCAGTTGCGTGCCGGCAGTTGGTCCGGCCGCGAACGCGGCCGTCACCCCTGTTGGGAGCCCGGTGGCCGACAGTGTGACATTGCCGGAAAAACCACCGGTAGTCGTAACCGTAATGGTGCTGGTTCCCTGCCCGCCCTGTGCGACCGAGAGCGTGGCCGGCGAAGCCGACAAGGTGAATCCCGGCGGTACGGTCACTGTCAGCGATGCGTTTCCGGTCGCCTGGCCGTAGTTACCGTCTCCGGAGTACGTCGCCGTCAGTGTGTCGTTTCCCACAGGCAAAGTGCCTGGCGGAACCGCGATGGAAGCGGCGCCACCGGACAGCGGCACAGGTGCCGAGGTGTAACTGCCGCTTGATAACGTGACGGTTCCGGTGGGAGTGGGAGCGCCGTTGCCACCGTTCAGGGTAACCGCAACCGTAAGCGGCTGCGTGCTCGTGATGGTTGTCGCGGAAGGAGTGACAGAAAGTGCCGGGGTCGCTTTCTGGTTGAGAATCACAACCGTCACGCCTCCGGAGGTTCCGCCGCCGGGCGCCGGTGTGGTCACCTGCACACTGAACTGGCCCGGGTTGGCAATATCAGAAGCCTGCACCTGGCAAGTGAGCGAAGAGCTGCTAACGAACGTGGTCGTGCGCGGGCTTCCGTTGATCGAGACGGTCGATGCACTGGTAAAGCCGCTCCCCGTCAGTTGCATGGTGTAAGCCGGTCCTCCGGCAGACACCTTTGTGGGAGACACTGCTGACAGGATGGGAATCGGCGTGGCATTACTGCTTGCCACCAGGCTGCTGGTCAGAATCGCTATTTGGTTTGCGGCCGGCTGGCTTCCGGTTGTGTCGACGCTGCGGAAGGCGAATCCATTGCTGCCCCAGCGAACCAGATCGGAGACATCGGGCGGGTAGAAATTGGTAAACGGCACCATCCCCGGGTTTAGTTGTCAGACGGGAGTGGAACTTTGAAATTGGCTGTCGACGCCAAGTACCAGCCCCGTCTGGCAACTAACATCCAGACGCAGACCATTTCGTTTTCCGATTGAACGAGGCTGAGGTACAGGCCGCGTTGGAAAGATTTCTAAGCAGTTTGCCTCGATAGGCAAAAGCCGGTGAGTCATATCCCCTCGCTTGCAGCGTGGGGTGTTACGGAAAAGCCGACTTTTGAGGCACCAGTCCGACAAGTCGGTTTTTTGGCGACTTGCCGAAAACATAGAGCGGTCTGAATAGGTTCCAGATGAGCGCATTGGCAAAATATCCATCTGGGCGAGTAGCACGACCACTTTTCGAGAGTCGTCAGGAATGGCTAAGCTCTGATCCGAACCACGACACGCTCCCGAATACGTTCGTATAATCGAATGTCCTCTGCATGCGCCATCTCAACCACTACAGCAAACCGCTGCGGCACGTATTCATCCGGAAACCATTGCCGCTCGCATCGCACTACGAGATAATAAGTTTCGCCATACTCCGCAGCGAGATTTCTATTCATCACGAAGGTTCCGCGCTGTAATGTTCCCCGTTGACGGATCGTCGGTCCGATATCGAACGGGCAGTCGTATCGACCATCGAGCTCAGGGTAGGCGCCCTCTTCTTCAGTTCGTCTTCGGTAATGTTCTCGTACCCAATCGAGTGACTTGCCTCGCACAAGACGGAACGACATTTCCACTCCCAGGTAGTCCGAGCGGCTGTGACGGGTAGGGGGATCAAACGCGAGAGTCACGCGGATCTGACGCTGACCTCTGGTCTGCGCAAACTCTGCTGGAATTGGAACCTCGTAAACGAAGAACCGATCCAGCGCGATCTGAGTGTCGGCAAAAAGTACTACGCGGTTCGTATCTGAGGTAGATGCAATCAGTGGGTCAGAAATCCCATACCCACAGACATTGTAGATCGTTTCATCAGGTGTTCCTTGAAGCCGTCGTAACGAGGGTCCGGGGATCTCCGCTGAATTTACAAGCAGCGCACGAAGAAGATTCGCGCTGGCACGTGGGAATGCGTGAAGCACCATGGCTGCCTTGTGCGCCACCATAGGCGCCGCATACGAGGTTCCCACTGCGGTCGTAAACAAACGGTTTAGATACTGATGATGTGTGGTAATAATCTCACTCTCCGGCATTGGAATGAGTCCTCGAACCAGGCCGTCGTACAGCTTATTACCTCCGTCGTCGCAGAGTTCTGGCTTGATCCCTCTGTTGACGCCCGGTCCCACACAGGTGAACGGTGCGGGTTCGCCAACATCCGCAATCGGTCGTGTGCTGACGTAGCCAGGCCCATTGTTGCGCACCGCCGCAGCACCCGCGACGGCTCCTACAGTCAGGACGTTCGCAGCGGTGGCCGGTTCATAGATTCGGTTTTGGCCGGACGTCAAGTATGCCGGATACCTGGTATGGTGCTCTTCCGGATGATTCGAAGGGATATAGGTGTAGTTGCCAGCCGACACGATGAAGAGGATGTCTAGTTCACGTGCAAGTTCATCAAGGATTGCGGTCCATTGGCCAACCTTCGCTCCAGCGTAATGGGCATGGCTATCTCCAAGTGATAGATTGAAGATGCGACAACCAGCAGCGTGGAGTCTCCGCACGACTTCGTTGACCTGAGACGCAATCAGTTTACGATCATCGAGATTACCTTGATCGTTCACGACCTTGCCACTAGCGATGCGGGCGGTGGCCTGAAACACTCCGTTCTCCAAACAAGCCCGGATATCTCCGTACGCCGCAATGCCACTAACTCGGGTACCATGCCCATAGATATCGTTCAGGCCCAACGTTTCGGGTTCGCTGGTCTTTGCAACGACAATCCCGGCCAATAACGGGTGGGCGTCGTTCACTCCGGTATCAATAATTGCCACGATCGGCGCATCTTGCTCGGGCGGCTCCACGACGCCCAAGGTATCGATTGTGGTTTCGAGGAGCGGTGCTACATCGAGATCGACTTGGGGCGGAAGGTCCACCAACCGAACGGCCGGCTCCCCCAGCAGATAGCGGACGACGCGTCCCGGCCCATTTACACGAAGCGCTGTGAACGTGACCCCGATGTACTGGTCTGTGACCTCCCCGGCCCGATCCGCAATCGCACGAGCGAGGCGGAGCGCGTGGGCTCCACGTTCCAGCTGTGGTGCGAAGTCCCAAAGTTCCACGTCCACTACGAAGTTGCGATCTTCAGCGAAAGTATCGACGCGATCGAAACCTTCCTCCCTGAGGCCACTTCCGATCCGATCCTCAGGGTGCAATGGTCGAAACTCTTCGATCGAAGCAATCAGCGAGTTGTAAGGGGGATTTTGCCTACCCAGCTGCGGTCCTTCGGCATACGCATCCAGCCTTGTGCGGAATGCTGCCAGATCCGAATCTCGGTCGAACAGAACCAAAGCGTTATTTTCGTCATGGCCGAGGACCGTCAGGCCTGCACGAATCCATTCCTCTTCCGAAACGACGCCCGACGTCCGAACGCGCACGATGAGAGCGGGATCCACGTAATTAGCGTGCAAACGTGTATGGTTCTCGATCGCCTCGTCCACGGCTTGGCGGACCTTGACAGCCTGTTCGCCAACATTTCGTCTAGGAGGGTTTCCAAAACCTTGGCGCCTGCGGCGCTCCATATCAACTTCGGCACGAGGCAGGGGTAAGTGGGATAGCTCTGGCATGACCCAATTTGCTCGCTAACTTTGATGATGTTGCGCGATGTCTTCTCTTCGAGATTCAAGCGCGATGCTTCTCAGTAATCGACGCCTCGTGACAATCCTTTGTCCGCTTAGAATCGAACGCCGGATGGCGTTCACACAAACCCGTTCAATGTCGGCATGCGAAAAGCCCTTGAGTTCGTCCGCTACTTCCGATGATTCGAAGTCGCGGCTGAAGTTCCGGAACTTGAGATTCAGGAGACGTATGACCTCACTGCGGTTCGGTCTCTCAAAAAAGACGACTTCATCGAAGCGCCTCCAGATCGCTGGATCGAGTTGGCGCTCGTGGTTGGTCGCAGCAATGACAAAACCGTGACCACGGAACTTCTCTATCAGCGAAAGAAGACTGTTCACAACGCGGCGCAACTCGGCATTCAGCGTTTCGTCATCTCTCAATCGGGCGATTGCGTCGAACTCGTCCAATAACAGAACGACGGGTTGCGCCGCCGCAAAGTCGAATATCTTGCGCAGATTAGTGGCAGTTTCACCAAGCAGAGAAGAGACCAACACATCCATGCTTGCAACGAGGAGAGGAAGTTTGACCTCATTTGCGAAGACCTCCGCACAGAGCGTCTTGCCACACCCCGGGGGTCCGCAAAACAAGAGGCGGGAACGAGGGCGCAGTCCATGCGCACCCAGTTTGTCGCGCTGACGAAACTCGTTGAGGAGGGAAAGAAGCAGGTGCTGGTTCGCGCGGTTGAGAATTAGATCGGAGGCATTGCGTTCCGGTTCCACGGTTTCGACAAGTGGAAGCTGCTTCTCATTTTCGAACGGGATGACCGTGAGCTTACGTGAACCATCCTTAGCAGGGCCTGACGCCGGCGAGAAGTTGAGTGATTTCGGTGGGCCCAGATTTCTCCGTAGTGCATTTGCTAAAACCCGATTGTTCTTCGATTCCTCATCCCGAATTATCTCGGTCGCGACCTTCTGGAAGGCGTTGTCATCTCCGTGAGCGTAGCTATGAAACAGCTTCTTGAGTAGCTCGCCTCGTGGCATCTCGATCCCTCCTAATCTCAAGAATAGTCGCATTACAGCATGCACCATATTAGGTACATGCTGTGCGAAGACCAGTCCCAAATTCATTCTAGCGAACAAAAGGAGAACAGAAGAAGCGGTGTGAAGACGAGTTCAGTTCGGGTAAACCCAGTCGGCATTGGCCAGTTCGTCAAATACTAGCCTTGTCTTGAGCCCGAGCATCGAACCTGCCGCCACAGAACTTGCTCAGGAAGTCGAGTAGCCATCCAGTCGAGAACTACATGGCCCTCAACCTAACCGCCGAATGTCCTGGTCGAGAACAGCCCACATCGACATACGAAAATGGTACCCGCCCTCTTGTCTCGGCGGGTAACAGGTCGTTAATGCGCCCACCGAGAATGAAACGCGAGCCACACGGCCGAAAAGTCGGCCTCTCGTACAGCGTCCCGAATGTGTTTACCGCTACGAAGAGCGCCAGGAAACAGACCACCGCGCACTTTGGCATCCTTTAATCCTTGGTCGTGAATCTCCCACCCCCAAGCCCCGGGGAAACCCGCAAGCTGCGTACCCCCCATCGCCCCCTTCATCTTTTTCGCCAGCTTCAACACTTTCCCCCACGAACCCGTATCTATACAGCACCCCCGCTCGCGCTTGAAGAAAATCTTCAAGCGCACAGCGCTGTCGTGCAGCCAGACCCGATCGGTCCCGTGCGCTCAGAGATTAACCTCTCCTGAAGCGCACCGCCGGCCGAGGTCACGATGCATGGATGCAATGCACCCATGGCGGCTCCATTCCGCCTTGGAACCGCTCCTTCCCGATGGCAACTTACCTCCGGAATGAGCAACCGTAAGTGTGGCCAATCATGATAGAAACCCTGGACACAGGCATAACCTCGCCCGCCCTCCCGACTCTTGCAGAAATAGAACGGCGAACAGAAGACCTGCTCGCCCAGCCGCCAACCGCTGCGCGGCCCACCCCGGAACCACGCCCCCGGCCAAACCAACCCCAGCACACGCTACGCTCCATATTCGACGAGTACGCGCTCTATGGCCTTGCCGGGGAAGCCGTGCGCACCCTGGCTCCCCACACCGAGGCCCAGCCCGAGGCCCTGCTCCTGCAGTTGCTCGCCGCCTTTGGCAACGTGATCGGCCCCGGCCCTCACTGCATGGTCGGCTCCGCCCGCCACGCCCTCAACCTCTTCGTCGTCCTCGTCGGGGAATCCAGCAAGGCCCGCAAGGGAACCAGTTGGAACGACATCGCCCGGCTCTTCGCCGAAGTCGATCCCGCCTGGGCGAAGAATCGTGTGACCACCGCCCGTCTCACCGCCCGCGGACTCATGGCCGTCATGGGCCACCAGGCAGGCGACGCGCGTCTGCTCGCACTCGCCGAGGAACTTGCCGCCGTGCTCCACACCATGGGCCGCAGCCGCTCCCCGCTCTCCCCCTTGCTGCGCAGCGCTTGGGATGGCGCCGCCGGCGGAGCACATCTCAGCCTCATCGGTCACATCACCCAGCGCGAGCTCGCCGAGTCCCTTCGCCGCACTGAAGCCCACAACGGCTTCGCCAATCGCTGCCTGTGGGCCTGCGTGCAGCGCAGCCAGTGCCTCCCCGATGGCGGCAACGTCAACGCCGAAATACAATCCACCATCGCCCGCCGTCTCCGCCTGGCCGTCGAGTGGGTACAAGGCCAGGGCGAACTCCGCTTTACCCGCGACCCGGCCGCCGCAGAACTTTGGAACGGCCACTACCCCAGCTTGAGCCAGGCCAGTTCCGGACTCCGCGCCGCCGCCACCGGTCGTGCCGAAGCTCAGGTACTCCGCCTGAGCGCCCTCTACGCCGCTCTCGACCGTAGCCCCATCATCCAGTTATCCCACCTTCAGGCCGCCCTCGCCCTCTGGGACTACTGTTCCCATTCGGCCGGCTCCCTCTTCGGTTCCTCTGTCGCAGATTCCGTCGCCGATCGCATCCTCGAAGCTCTTCAGGCGGCAGACCACGGCCTCACCAGAAAACAGATCCGCGATCTCTTCCACGGCCACCTCGGCAGTGGCTCCATCGACCAGGCCCTCGAAAAACTCCGCTCTCTCGGCGTAGCCACCTTTCGCTACATTCCCGGCCGCGGTCCCTTCACCACACTCTGGTCCGCCACCGAATACGAAGACCCTGAACCGGCGGAACAAGACAACACCGGCCTCGAAGAATTCTTCTGCGAGGAAACCTAGTGCGCATAGTGCGCACATTTAAGCATTTCGCGAACCCGAGAAGGAGACAGAATGAAGTTGACGACCGGGACGATGAAGTTGACGAATGAAGTTGACAGACGGGACGATTACTTTCCCAACAGTAACTGGTTGTTGATCGTCCCGTCTGTTGATCGTCCCGTCACTGCGTTGTGGGACAAGTGACCCGTAGCTCAACCGTTGCCTTCAGGCACAGTCGCCCATTGACGGTGTTCCGGGTGGATTGTCGCCAACCCTTCCCCTACAGAAAATCATGGAAGCGTAGCCCGTCGTTGAGAGTCGTTCCAGTAATCGCGGTCCCTGGGTAAGCACTCGACAACGTTCGGTGGGCATTCCTGGCGAGGTCCCGCTCTCGACTGTCTGCAACAGACCCGTACCGCCCAATCACTTCGGCACGACGAGAGCGCCGTTCGTGATAAGTTTGGAATCCACTATGGCGATCTCGACCCGGCGGTTGGCAGCACGCGCCTGTTCGCTATCGCCCGGAACGCGAGGGTCGGATTTGCCAAAACCCTTGGCGCTCGTGATTGTCGTCGCGGGAATTCCGGTCTGCACCAAAAAGTCGCGAACAGCTTCGGCGCGACGCTGTGAGAGTTGCAAATTGTACGTCTGCGTACCGATGTCGTCGGTATATCCGTAGACAGCAATCGAATGTCCTTTAAGCGTCATCAGGATCCCGGCGATGCGATTAAGGATGTCGCGATATTCCGGCTTAATGGTTGCCTTATCAAAGTCGAAGCGAATCGACTTGCTATCCAGCGTCATCACCAGGCCCATGGCGGTGCGATGCGTTTCTGCGATTTCCCCGAGCGCCTGTTGCAGTTGTGCAAGTTCCTCTTCTCGCTCTTGTCGATATTTCCCAGCCTGCTGTGTGGCTTCATCTGCCTTTTGCTGCTCGGCGGCGGCCTGCTGCCGCGCAAGTTGCGCCTGCGCCTCCGAGTTCGATTGATACTGCTTCGCCAAGTCGCGCTGTTGAGCGGCTGCCTGCGCGTTCGCAGCCGCTTGCGAAGCCTGCTGAGCCAAGGTCTGCGATTGCTCCTGTGCGCGCTCGATCAGCCGGCTGAAACCTTCCGTTTGCTGGCTGAGCCGCGCCACCTCGCGCTCCAGGCGACGGACTGTGGTTAGATAAACAAACCCAAGAGCCAAGCTAAGCGCGATTGCGATCACTCCCAGAGCCAGCGCCAGCTTCCCGTGAGACCTGGCAGGTGCATCCCCAAGTCCACGCTCGTCCGGCTGCAGCGGCTGGCCCGAAGTATCCATCATTAGAAATCTTAGCGTGGAGTTCTGGATTGAGGCAAAACGAGACAGACCCGCAGGCGTTTTGTCGCAGAGGGACCTTCCGCCTGGAGCTTCCGCTCCAGATCAGCATCGCGATCAGCCATCATTGCCTTGGATCATTCCTGAATCAGCCGGTGTTCTTCGGGTTTCCACTTTTCACTATTCCGTTCGTAGAGTCCGCATCGGGTCGGTGCGCGTCGCGCGAGATGCCGGAATATACATGGCGATCAGGGAGACCGCAGCAAGCAGGACCGCGGAGATCCCAAACACAGCGGAATCAAACCGGTGGAATGGAAGCGGAGACCTGGCCAGCAATCGGTTAAGCAGCAACATGGCCGGTTCGGCCAATGCAATTCCGCCGATCAATCCAATTGCGATACTCTTGACCGCCCGCCAAAGAACCAGTCGGAAGATCTCCGCTCGACTCGCGCCCAGCACCATTTTGATCCCGAACTCACGAGTCCGCTGATTCACTGCGAATGACAGGACACAGTAGACACCCGTGACGGCCATCAACAATGCTATCGAGGCCACGACCAAAATGATCCGCGCCATCGTAGTCATACTCTCAGCCTGATCCTCGAGCGATTCCCAAATTGTCTGTGGCGCAATCGTCTGCATTGGATCCAGGCTCTTAACTGTCTTTCGGATGGCATCCTCTAGCGGTTTCGCGCTTCCTACGAAGCGCACGTAGAGGTTTCCGCCGACGGCGGATGGACCGCGAAGCGTGTAGAGACGCGGCCCGTCGAGACGGCCGAATCGCTCCGAACGGGTATCCGCCGCTACACCCACGACAGTCATGTAGCGATCGTCGGGCATAACAACTTTTTGGCCGATCGGATCGTTCCCGGGCCAGAACTCGTTTGCGAACGCCCGCGAAACCACTACCACCGGCGCTGTTGCGGCCGGAAGTTATTTTTCTCGATATTCAAATGCCTGGACTCGACGGCTTTCAGATGCTGCGGGAACTGCCCGATCCAGAGACGACACCGTTGGTCATTTTCGCGACCAGCTTTGAGCAGCATGCGCTCCAGGCCTTTAAGGAAAACGCGCTTGCCTATTTGCTCAAGCCCATCGACCAGAATCTCCTCAATCTTGCGTTAAGACGGGCGGAGCGGCTGCTTGCCTCGGCGCCCGATCTCCACGAGGAAATGGAGAAGACGCGGCGGGCAGCATCCGCGGCTCCGCCGCTAAGTAGTGTCGTTGGGCACAAGCAGAACAACTGCTTCCTGCTCAAGCCCGAAGATATTTTCTGGTTCTCCGTTGCCGACGGTATCGTCAGGGCACGCACCCTTACCGATAGCTATTGGTTAAATCATCCCATTGGCCACCTTGAAGACTCCCTGGCCCAATCGGCCCCGCGACACAACTTCTTTCGCGCGCGACGCGACTCGCTGGTGAATCTCAATCATGTCCGGGTGATTCGCCCTTATGACCGTAGCACCTTCGTGCTGGTAATGGCCGACACGCAAAATACCGAGATTGTGGTCAGTGAACGCCAGGCGAAGCTTCTCCGCGAGCGTCTTCCCGGGCTATAAGTTGTTGCCCTGCCTCTCGAGCCTCGGACAGAGTTGAACAGGATCAGCCGCAGCAGCATTGACGTTTCCCTAAGCTTCGGGATGCGTGTAAGGCGCTCGGTATTCCCGGCGCAACAGTGCGTTTGCCTCGGAATCTCCGGTCACGAGCTGCTTCTCTGGATCCCACGCCAGGCTTCGGCCCAGCTGCATTGAGTTGTTCGCCAAAATGCACGACGCGGTGGAAATGTAGCCCTGCTCGATGTCGGAGACCGGACGGCTACGCGCGTCGATCGAGGCAAGAAAGTTCTGCATATGATGCCGGATGGCGGGCGCGACGTGTTTCTCGAGGTCCTTTTCCGTCTTGTCCTCTGGGTATTGTTCCAACTCGTAAGTAACGTCTTTATGAACAGGCTGTCCGCCGCCGAGGGGAATAAAGTCATATCCCATCACGCTCGCTTTGAGCGTTCCTTTGTCGCCGTAGAACGTTGCGCCCCATGGATACTTTGGATCCGCGGCCTCGCCCCAGCTGCGGTGCTGCCACACGACACGAAGATCCTGGAAATCGAAGGTGGCTGTCTGGGTATCGGAAATATTGGCCTTGCTCTTCTTATCGACAAAGATTCCACCGGTGGAATCAATCTTGGTGGGCCAGCCCAATCCGAGCATCCACCGTGTCATATCAAACATGTGGACGCACATGTCACCCACAATGCCGTTCCCATACTCCATAAACGCGCGCCAGCCGCGGGGGTGAACCAGGCTGTTATAAGGCCGCATGGGAGCAGGCCCAGTCCAGGCATCGTAATCCAGATTCGCAGGCGGCGCGGTATCAGGGGGATTTGCCGTCGCGCGCATGTGGTAGTAGCAGTAGATCTCGACCAGCGCGATCTTCCCGAGCTTACCCTCATCAATGAAGCGCTCTTTTGCCTCGACCAGGTGAGGCGTGCTACGGCGTTGCAGACCAACCTGGACAACGCGATTGTTTTGGCGGGCAGCGGCCAGCATGGCCTTGCCTTCCACAACGTCGCGGCTAATCGGTTTCTGAACCCAGATGTCGACGCCAGACTTTGCGGCTTCAATCATGATCAGGGCATGCCAGTGGTCGGGCGGTGCAATCAGCACCAGGTCCAGATCTTTCTCGGCAAGCATCTTTCGATAGTCCGAGTAGGTGCGAGGCCTTTTCCTGGAACGCTGCCGGGTGGCGGCCATGTCGGCGGCGTTCGAGAGCATCTGCGAATCGACGTCGCATAAAGAGACGATCTCGACCGGCGATACCTGCACCAGCCGGAACAGATCCGACTTGCCATACCATCCACAACCGATCAAACCAACTCGCCGACGTTTGTCGCGATCATATTCTTGCGCGGGGGCGAGGGCGGCCGCAGCCAACCCGAAGGCAGTGGTGTGGAGGAATTCACGTCGATTCATAGGTTTACCGGCAAAGCGGAATCAGTTTCTCAGTATATTCTTTCGTATCAATCATGACTGATGAAATATGGTGACGGGGGCACAGCTTGGCGTACTGCTCCGGCATGAGCCTCAGGTAGACGCCTTCGCGACCGGTCTCTATCGCGTCTTCCAACGTCTGCCGGCTCTCCAGCATCCGTGGCCTAATCAAATCGCGCGTTTGACGTTCACCAAGGAGATCGAGATGATCTGGCAAACCCGTGAGAAGGTTAAGGAGATGCGGGATGAGTACACGGCGCTTTGACCAGATCCCCATGCGCAGGGGTCTCGGGATCAGGCGGAACTGGTATTGCGGGGAAAGAGAGGGGCAGGCTGATCTTCGCCTCAGCAGTGCCGAGAAGCGAAGGTCAATATCTGACTGGGCCAAGATAGCGGTCAAACCAGTTGAGCACGGTTTTGACAAGTTCGGGCCGCCGCTGGGTGACGTCGTGCGGAGTGTCAAGCACCACGTGGCGCTTGTCTGCAGGCGGTGTTGCCAGCATGGCGAACAGAGGGTTCTGCGCTCTTTCGAGGGAAAAGCTGTAATCGTAACGGCCATTGACCATGAGCACCGGAATTTTCAGGCGGGAGGCAAAGTCTGCCCCATCGCTCCCCGGCTCGGGAGGATTGAGGAAAAACCCTCCGTCCAGAAATACGGCGGTTTTGAGACGGTTCTGCAACAGGGTCGAGAAAATTATGCCTTTGGCGGACCCCATGCTCACGCCAAGATAAGCGAGCCTGCCGCTGTCAATATCGGGGCGCGTGGCCAGGTAGTCGAGGGTACGCGCCGCATCCTTATACTGCATGATGTCGAGCTCACGGCCCAAATGGCCTCCAACCTGGTCGAAGTTCACCTGGCGCTCGTAGGTGCCCTGGTAAATGGGATAGACGACCGCTCGTCCGCTTTGCACGATGTAATCAAAGAATTGCAGGTCGCCGAGCTTTCGGCTGTCTTCAAGGTTCAGTACGCGTGCACTGGGAAAGAACAGAATCGTTTGATAAGGCGGCCGCACCTTTCTGGGCAGGAACACGTAGGCCATCATCCTCTGCCCGCCATAGCCTGCGTCGAAAGAGACTTTTTCTTCCCGCCAATCCGGCCGGTCTGCGACGACACCTTCCACCTTCGCGTTGAGAGGCAGGTGCGGATAGGCGTAGAGCAAGGTATAGGCGCGGAATACGTCGTCGGACACAGTTTTGAATTTGGAAAAGTCGCGGTCCATCGGCTGGATGGGTGCGGTTGCTGCCTGGGGCAAAGAACCAATATCTTTTACGCAGCGGAAACCGTTGGTGGGCGAGCGATCGAACGGCGAGAGCGCCTCAGGCGTGGTGGACAAGTAGGATTGCGAGTTCCAGGCGCCCCCGAGGATGAAGCGAATGGTGTCACCCCCGGCGTTGGCCACCCACTCGCGCACATTACCGATCATGTCGTAGGTTCCGTAGGGCCCGAGGCCCTGGTACTTGCCCACTGGGGCGAAGGCGCTGCTATTGATATTGCTCAATTGCGCCGCTTCCGCCGCAACCTCGGAGGGCGCCGACTCAAACCATTGCGAGAGGACCGGAAGCCGCTTGCCGGCGTATGCGGCGTAAGCGGAGGCTTCAAACCAGCTGACCCCTCCTACAGGGAAATCCGCCAGGCCCTCGGGATAATGCCCTCCCACCCAGGTGGAAGGTCCGGGGCGTCCGCTGGTGTCCCGAAATCCGGCGACGCCTTCGCTCCATGGCAGTTGCCGTCCGTCCTGCAGAAACGGCTCGGACCAATATTCTTTTTTTTCGTAACCGCCGCTGTCTACAAACTTTTGATAGTCGCGGTTGGTCACCTCGTCGCGGTCAAGGTAAAACGGGGGCAATTTGTAGGCGCCATACCAACCGATGAAGTCGACAAACTTGAGGAACGACGCTCCAGGAACGAAGACGGTGCCGGGCGGAGATTGGCTGGCCTCACGCAAAGGAAAACTCATGGTCTCCGCTGTGCGCGGGGCGACGATCATTTCTCCCACGGCAGCCTTCGACACCCTCCAGCGGAAATAGCCTTTAGGAATGCGGATGTGGTTCAGGGGAGCCGTGCCGAGGCTGTGCCAGGGAGCGTTCGGGGTCAGGTAGTCCTGTATTTCAACGTTCGCACCTGGAGGATCCGTGAGGACGGAGGTCTCGATCGAGCTTTCCGCGGCCAGCTGCTGGAGCTGTGCATCCTGCGGCAGATACTCCTGTGCCTTTTCAAGCAGCAGAAAGGCGGCGAGGGGTTTGTTCTCTTTGGCCAGGGCAGCGACCCGGGGTATCGCTTCGTCATGCGCCCAGCGCCTTCTGGAGGCTCGATAATAGAACAGCGCGCCGGCAAGGGCGATGACCAGAATAGCAACGGTCACTGTGACCAGGACAGCGCGCGACTGGGCGAGGCCGGGAGGCGCGGTTGGTTTCTCCAAGCCAGAGAGCAACTCCGTGGCATCGCGCATTACCTCAGAAGCCGCCTGGTAGCGGCGTGCGGGATCCTTCTCCAGCGAGCGGGAAACAATTCGTTCCGCCATCGGCGGCACATCGGGCCGAAGAGTTTTCAGCGGAGTCGGCGGCTGGTCGGTAATGGCGCGCAGAATGCCCATGCTGCTCTCTGCCTGAAACGGCGCAGAGCCAGTGAGCAGTTCGTAATAAAGAATGCCCAGGTTCCAGAGGTCGGTGCGGGTGTCCAGTTCTTTTTCCTGCACCTGTTCGGGTGACATGTAGAGCGGTGTGCCGATCAGGCCCCGGGTTTCGAGCGCCGGACTGGTAAGGGCTGACGTGAACGAGACCAGCAGCTTTGCCAGGCCAAAGTCCAGGATTTTCACCTGCCCCTTTGGGGTCAGCATGACGTTGGCCGGCTTCAAGTCACGATGAATGATGCCCTGCTCGTGGGCTTCTTCCAGCGCCTGCGCAATCTGCCGCAGGATCAGAGTAGCTTCCTTGACCGGCAGTGGGCCGCGCCGCAGCTTCGCCTGCAGTGATTCGCCGGGCACGCACTCCATCACGATGTAGTCGAGACCGTCCTGCTCGCCTACGTCGTACACCGTGGCGATATGAGGGTGGCTGAGTTTGGCTAAGGCGAGTGCTTCGCGGCGAAAACGCTGCCGGGCGTCATTTCCGGCAAACATGCCTGCGGCAACGGTTTTAATGGCAACTTCGCGTTCCAGCTTTTCGTCGTGCGCCCGGTAAACCAGGCCCATACCACCGGCGCCCAGGGGGCCAAGGATGGTGTAACGGCCCAATCTGGCTCCGGCGGCCAAACCGTGGCCGCCCACCATAGCCTGAGTGGAAGCGGCAGAGGCGCCCTGCGCGGTAAATACCGGGTTGAGCAGGAAATCGCCGGCCTGGCGATGCTGAAGGAGCAACTCTTCCACACGCCGGCGCAGTTCGGGCGACTCGCGACAGGCAAGGTCGAGAAAGGCGGACCTCTGCTCCGGCCCCAAATCGAGCACTTCGCCAAACAACTGCTCCGCGGATTGCTGCAGATCAGCCATTACGTTGTTTGGCTAGAGAGAACATGCGCGCGGCCTTTTCCCGACCTAGGTTTCGACAGACACATGAGGGCAGGCACCTCTAAGCCGCGATGGCCAGAATACAACACTGGGCCGAAAGCGGCGTCGAGGTTGAGCGCTCCCTGTGGCGGAAATGCAGGTGCTTCGCTCCTATGACTGTTTCTGAGGCGCAAGCGGAAAAATGAGCGAGTGCGGTGGGCGCTCTCTTATCGCTTTATAGGGAAAACTAGACCTGTGGCCTGTCGGTCGGGAATCAAACTGGGGTAGCAAGCTTGGTGAAGTTCACCGGCGTCCCGGAGGTGGAGCAAAGAACGAGGCCCTGTTCCCTGGACGGGTGCCCCATGTTCGCCTGAGCGTACATGGGCCGAAGAGGACGGGGCGCAGCCCCTGCGAATGCTTTTGCTCCATAGCGAAGATCGTCATCAAGGACCGCAAAATTAGCAGTTGACATTGCCCGGAAATCCACTACCATTTGGTTGTGGATAGACTGGATACAACATTTGCGGCTCTGTCTGATCCAACCCGGCGGGCGATGATCGAGCGGCTCTCCCACGGGCCTGCCTCTGTGCATGGATTGACGGAACCGTTTGCTCTGTCGCAGCAGATGATTTCAAAACATATTGCCTATTTGGTGCGGGCACGAATTGTGATCAAGACAAAGCGTGGACGGGAGAGCGTATGCACGCTTAGGCCCGAGGCGATTAAGACCGTCAGCGACTGGGCGACCCGCTATCGCCGATTCTGGGAAGAGAGTTTCGACAAACTGGATGTAGTGGTAAAGCAAATGAAGAAAGAGGGAGGTCAGAGATGACAGAAAAAACGGTGAGCGAGATTGAACGGATGGTCGTTACAAGAGTGTTTGATGCCCCACGCGAGTTGGTTTGGAAGGCGTGGACAGACCCGAAGTACGTGATGCAGTGGTGGGGACCGAAGGGCTTTACTTCACCCGTTTGCCAGATGGATTTTCGCGTTGGGGGAAAATTGCACTGCTGCATGAAGGCGCCGGACGGGCAGGAGTTCTGGAATTTGGTGGAATACCACGAGATTGTTCCGTACGAGAAAATCGTTTCCTCCATGTACTTTTCTGACCCGGAGGGAAACAAGGTGGATCCGGCGCAATTAGGAATAGAACATGAGGCCATAGAAGGTGCGCACGACGTGACCCTCTTTGAGGATCTCGGGAACGGCCAGACGAAACTCACGCAAATTGGAAATGAGCCCATGGAGAGCGCGAAAAATAGCGGTCAAATGGAGGGCTGGATCCAGATACTCGATAAACTTGCTGCGGTGATTGCGCAGTTAGCGCAGGCGAAATAGAAGTGGGGTCTGTGATGTTCGTGCTGCGTTAGATACAGCTAAGGCTGGCGGCGGAGGCCCGATTCCCCCCGAACTGCCATTCAGAACAGAACGCACCTGAGGTACCACGAAGATAAAAAAGGCATCACCGCTCCACAGATTGGCACCTGGTGGAGTGGTGATGCCATTTGTTCAGCGACTACCGAAGAGAGGCTCCGGAAATACGCCAAAACTTAGCTTTGTCAATAAGTGGATACCCGAGCTACGGCTGCGACTGGATTGCTGCCGTTCTTGGTCTGGAGAGCACCGGCAGGGATAGTGTTGGTGTACTTGGTGCACTTATTCTTGAGTGCAACAGTCACCGTTATCCTGCATGAGCCCTTCGCCGGAATGGCGCCGCCCGTCTGGGTCACCTTGGAACCACCCCAGATAGCGCTCACCTGGCCGCCGCAGGTAGTGGTGGCTCCGCCCGCGATGACCATACCGCTGGGCAACAGATCGTTCAACGGTGCCGTAAGACTGGCACTCGAAGATGCGCTGTTACTCAAGTTGATGGTCAGCGTTGTGGTACCGCCGGTCTTTATCGTGGTTGCACTGAACGATTTGGTGAGGGTAGGCGGCTGGCAGGGGGCCTTTGCCGGGTTCACCGTTAACGTTGCGACTGCCGGGGACGCGTTGTTTCCGTTGCTGGTATGCAGCGCGCCAGCGGCCAGCGAGTTATAGTAGTTCCCCGCCACTGCCGCGGTAACCGGTACAGTCACTGTGCAGCTACCCTCAGCCGGTATGTAGCCACCCGTCAGGGTAATGTAGGAGCTCCCCTTGTTCGCCGTGACTGCTCCGCCACAGGTCGTGCTGGCGTAGCCCTGAACAACGACACCGCTTGGAAAGTGATCCGTCAGTGGCGCGGTCAGAGAAGCCGAGTCGGCATTGCCGTTGGTGAGAGTGATGATGAGGTTTGATGTCCCACCCGCCGTGATGCTACTAGGGCTAAAAGCTTTCCCCAGGCGTGGCGCGACACTGGCCGGAGCGTCCACCAGCAAGGTGGTCACTGCGGGAGATGCATTGCTTCCTTCATTTGTGTTGAGAGCTCCCACAGCCAGAGAGTCAATGAAGCTGCCCGGACCCGGCGCAGTGACGTTGACATTGATGGTGCAAGAGCCTTCCGCCGGGATTGATCCTCCCGTTAGGGTGATACTTGAACCGCCTGCAGGAGCCGTAATCGATCCGCCGCAGGTGTCCGTTGCGTTCCCGGAAATAACCACCCCTTTGGGTAATGTGTCTACCAAGGGAGAGTTCAGGCTGGCCGGTCCGGCGTTGGAATTATTCAATGTAATGGTGAGATTCGAAATCCCACCGGCGACGATGGTCGGCGGCGTAAACGAGCTGCCGATAGTCGGCGCCACTGGAGTGACCGGGACGGAGCAGGCGGTGGTCGAGACTGTGTTGGAGTCCATGGTTACCGCACCCACCTGGGCAAGAGCCCTCCCGGAGAGCGTTGCATCAGTGTTGAGGGTAATGCTGGCCAGTGCTAATACATTGCCCACGAACTGAGTGCCCGTACCCAATGTGGCCGAGCTGCCCACTTGCCAAAAGACGTTGCACTGTTGCGCGCCGTTGATGAGGTCTACCGCCGCATCGCTGGCTGTTATGAGTGTGCTCGATACCTTGAATACCCACACCGCATTGGCGTTTCCGCCGGCATTCAGCGTCAATGTTCCCGTCAACCCAGCCGACGATGCGAAGCAGTAAACCCCCGGAACAAGGGTCAATCCACCCAGGTCAGTGGGCACGCCATAGGTTGTGTTGCAAGCCTCGCCGGCTAACGCGCCATAAGCCGTAGTGTTATCCGCCTCGGCCTGGGCCGCCACCGCATCGGCAGCATGGATTGTGCCTCCGGCAACTGTGCCCGGCGGGAAGCCCGTGACGGCCGACCCCGGGCTGACGCCCAGGTTGCCCGTTATGATGGTGGGTCCGGTATTGGTAACCGTCGACCCACCTAGCACAGCGAAGCTCTGCGCTGTGCCCAAGGTGGGTGCTGTTTGTGCCATTGCTCCCTGTATAGGCGCCATGGCGCACAACAGAGAGACAAGCGCTGTTGAGGCTATTCGCAGGCGGCCTGTTCCGGCCTTCTGCAGTTCTATGCATTTCGTCTTCATGGGTGTTGCTCCCTCCAAAATCAACTGCGGTTTCAAAACATCTCCACTACTGCCAAAACCAGGCCCTTTACCTCTGCAACACTTCGCCGGCGCCGCATGAGCAGACCCATCTGCGCTGCCATCCCCATCGATCTCTTATCGTGCTGCGGCGGTCGTAGGAAGGACACTACAAGTCGTTCTGGATAAGGCGATGTTTCACATTGAACGTTTTCCAGCTTTTATTTCTCGGGCGCAGGTGGGAAGAAACTACCCAGGACCGGCGCCTGTACTTATGCCGCAACCGGGCTCCGCTGCATACATCTTTTGTTCGCTGAACATATCTTTGGCTCAAGCATCCCCGGCCAGGGCCACAAGGCTCAAGGCGCCCATGCTCCTCGACCCAATTACTCGAACCACTTAGGAAAAAGCTACGTTCCCCATAGGCTCCAGCACGCTGTGTAATAGGCCCAACATGCTATCCGTCACAGTATTTGATCGTTAAGTATTCGGGTAACCCTCACCAGTGCGACCAAATGTTAGAGAAAATGCTGATGTCCCAACTTAGGACGTATGATCGAGACCGGCGCATGAATTCTGGCGGTCTCCCTCGGACCCCGAATTGACAGTTCAGCCCACGTCGAGGGAGCCCCACCAGTGCACATCCAATCACGCTACAACCGCAGTGAACCCGTGTCGGATTCGACAGTCTGGCCGAGTCAGCGATTGCTTCTGACACAATCGGGCGAAACCTTATTTTCGCAAGGGGAGCCGGCGCATTCTGTCTTCTATATCAAGCAAGGTCGAGCAAAGCTCACGGTTCTTTCAGCAGGGGGCAAAGAAGCTACGCTTATGCTTCTCTCCCCCGGCGACTTCGCGGGGGAAGAAGCGCTGACCACCGCCCTGGGGCTGCACCTTGGCACGGCAACCGCTATCACGGCCTTGGAAAGTGTCGAGATTCCAGGCCCGATGATGGCCCGCTGTCTGCGTGATAGCCAGCGGTGCTCCGACCTGTTCCTCGCCTTTCTCCTACGCAGGAATCTGCATGTACAGGAAAACCTGATCGACCATCTTTTCAATTGCAGTGAAAAGCGGTTGGCAAGAACGCTGTTATTGATGGCTGAATCTGCGGGTGGTGGAGATCCGGACGCGCTTCTGCCTTCCGTCACACAGGAGGCCTTGGCCGAGATGATTGGCACTACGAGATCACGAGTCAACTTCTTTATGAATCGCTTTCGCAAGCTGGGGTTTATCGAGTACAGAGGGCGGATCCGCGTAAACAAAGTGCGTCTCTCCTCGATTTTGCGGGAGTAGGCGCTACGGCATGCGAACGGGTCGCCCGCTGCCTCGCGTGTGACGTTGCCGTAGTTACATATCAAGATAACCGTTTCTTAACAATTGCGGTTTTGGAGTCACGATCATGCCTTGTAAAGAGATGAAGGAACTTGAAGCCAGCTTCCATCGTCACCAGGAAGTTTCCCTAGCGTTCAATCGCATCAATGTGGGTGACATCTCGGGGGTAATGCCCTACGGCGAGGCGCGCGTCGCCTATGTCATGCAGATGCATCGCCGAAGTTGCACCGTGTGCCGGAGTGTGGCCGCCGGTCTCGTTGAGGCTCGAGGCTAAAACGGCGATAGGATAGAACTATTCGTTGACACTGATGGCGTGGACCCCAAACTTGAGCCGCATGAAAATGGGGATACACTGCAGCAATCAGAGGTGTCGGATGGCACGTGGCCGGGTTTTTCAGGGTGGAGTTTCGGATTGCAGTCGCGCGTCGACTGGGCCAGACCGTCGGATCCAGGAAGGATTCTCGATGCGGGATGAAAGTTCCATATGGAATCCGAGGGAGACTGCCGAACGAGCCGCCGTCCTGATCATACGTCCTAATTCGGCAGCTCCGGTCTTGCCACACATTCAGTCGCACTGTAGAGAGTTACTAAGCTACTTAACGATCCCAGACTGTGACGGATCGTCTAAGGGAACCCCTTAGATAGCGTGCTGGAGCGCGGTTTCGCGAACGAAAGATGTATGCAGCGGGTGTGGCCTCGAACATGCGTGTAGGCGCCCATTCTGCGTGTTACTTTAGGCGCGGTGTGGGCACTGAAAAAAATGGCAAAACGTTCAATATGAGACATCGTCCTGACTCAACCGACTGTAGTGTCCTTCTACGCCGCCCGCAACGCTATAAGTGTCCGAGGGGACTGTAGGTCTAAGACGAGTGTGCTCCGGCCGGATCGGCCATGTATTCCAGATTGTGAAGGGCCAGTTCTTGTTACAGCAATGATCGCTTTGAAACTCATTTTGAAAAGGAGCAACACCATGCCTCGCACAGGACAGATGAAACATACTGCGGTAAGTGAGTTCACGGATTTGCAAAATGAGGTGCGACCAAGAACACAGAAGCAAGCATTGCAGGTGGTCGCGCCGCTCGATTGCTCTGGACGACCAGAGTTTATCGAGAGCTCTACGGGCTTCAAGCAGATCCCGTCGGGCACCGTTCTCATCTACCAAGGCCGACGGGTTGGCAAAGTCCACATGATCCATACCGGTCTCGTCATGCTGCTAAGAAGAAGTGCAAGTGGTCGCGACGTTGTGGTTGGCCTGCGATCCGACGGATGGTATGCGGGCGCGATTTCCGCGATTCTGGACAAGCCCAGTGATTACTCAGTTAAGACGGTCACGGGATGCAGGACAGCGCAAATCGCGGCAAAGCAGTTCGCGCCTCAAGATGGCCAAACTCCGGACATGACGCGCCATTTCATTTTAGCTCTTTGTCAGGAGGTCACTATACGGACACGAAAGCAACGGCGTATGTCCCGCCGGGCAGAGGACGACTTGAACAGGCATGTGCACGAAGAGCGGTCCCGCCAATCTATCGCCCCAGTGCCCCTCTCCGACGAACAGGAACTGGCGCAACTGCTCGCCCTATCGCAGAAGCACCTGGGCAAATTGATTGATGAAATACAGGTTTCACGGCCGACAGAGGGGTTAAGCTCGGGGGAAACATGGGGACGTTCACCACGTTTCCCTAATCACGGCGGTAGCTATCCTGGCTCCGCTGAGCCGGTTCAAATGCAACAGCGGCGCCAAAAAGCTGATTGAGCGGGATTTGAACCTAGGCGGATTAGATACCAACGGTACGCGCAGAGTAAACGTGGTGAATGGTGTGGACCCCAAACTTGAGACACATGAAAATAGTGACACACTGCAGCGAACGGAGGTTCGGATGGTCAAGACACTAGCGGATCTTTGCCACGCGGCCTTGGGTGGGGAATTTCTGGAATTGCAACATATCGTGGCCTGGCACCACGCGGTCCGCCGACCCCGCCAGTTCGATCATCCGCGCCTGCTGGGCGATGTTGGCGGCGTGGTCGGCATCGCTGAAGGTGCCCCCTGCCAGGCGAGACGACAAATTCAGATAGAGGCCAACACTGTGCACGCACGAAGGGCGGATCGCCATCGATGCGGAGATACTACGACGCATAGGTGTGGAGCGAGCCGGTGTAGGCGCGAATGCCGGGAGAGATCTCAACGTTATCGCCGTCGACCATGTGAACCCGGCCTTGGGTGTTGAGCTTCATCAGCTCCTTCACATCTTCGGGATCGATGCCGCGATGATTACCTCCGGGCTGCCGGGCGTCAGCCGTATAGTAGCGATACTCTTCACGCTGAATCCACACCTGCGCCTTGGGGAACAGATCGATTCCGCCCATGTGATCGTAGTGCGCGTGACTGATCACGATGTCGGTGACTTCCTCAGGCTTCACTCCCGCGGCCTCGACCGCCAGGTCGGGACGCAGGTAGTCCTTCATGGGGGACTCTTTGAGGAATGTGTCGCGGTGGCAACCGCTGTCCAACAGAATTTTGCGGTCCCCGCCGCGGATCAGCCAGATCACGTCGGCTGCACCCACCTTCTGGTCCTTCGATGCACCCACCGCCATTGCAGATACGGGTATGTCCGGTTCCGTTGCATAGCGTATGGCTTGAATCGAATACCGAGCAGTTGGTGCCGCCGCGAACAGCGTGGCGCAGACAAGCGCGAACAGAAATCGTGTCATGGAAGCATGTCCAGCTCCATCGCTCCAGCTCGTCATTCAATCGCGGCCACGCGGTCCCGGGCGGGAATTTTTTGGAATTGCAGTATATCGTGGCGGCTGGCCGAGTCAGCAGAAAGGCGTTGACAGGCCCCTTGCTGAGACGGGACATTCATCGAAACATTTTCTGTCGGCCTATGAGAGGCAATTGCTCAAAAACTCAACGTTGCAGCTGATCGCCCTGCGCTCTCGGGACCTGGTCACCGTCCGCATAGACCATACGGCATAATCCAGATCGCCGCACGTCCCGTCATCCAATTCAGTTAGGATGTTGCTTGCGCCGCCCTGCCCGGCGTACGGCCCGCAACAAAAATCCTTGCACCCTAGAAGGCAACCCATGAGACGCATCCGCCCCGCGCTCCTACCCGCACTTCTCCTCACCTCCACCCTGGCCCTCGCCGCCAACTGGCACACCGGCAAACTGATGGACTCCGAAAAGCAGGAAGTTCACGCCGGAAGCACAACCACCTACAACACCGACTCCGAGGCTAAGAACGGCAAGTATTCGCAGAACACCACCGCCAACAAAGTCGAAAACACCGACACCTACCAGGTCTTCACCATCCAGACCCCGACCAAGACCTACGTCGTCCGCCAAAAACTTAACTTCCCCTGGTCCAAGCCCGCCAACATTGCCCTTGGCGAGGAGGTCAAGTTCACCATCGAGGGCAACAAAATGACGATCCTCGACGACGACCAGAAGCAGCAGAAAGCCACCGTCGTCAAAGCCAGCGTCACCCAATCCCAATAGGCCAGCGGGTGACCGTCCCGCCTGGAGATTCGGAAATTTGGGGATTTGTAGATCACTCGTCGGACGCGGCTGCTACTCGGGGAAGAACACCCGCCACCGAGCCCGCTTGCCGGGTCATCGCCGAACCCTCTCATCTGTCGGCTCGGCAATGCCAGCCAATTCCGTGCCGATCTCCTCGACTACCCATTTGATGGCGATACTGGCGTCGATGACCAGGGCGTTCAACGCTCCATTCGCCCTTCGCGCTGAAGAACCTCAGACGGCGTTTTTGACTTCTTGATCCGCATACCCACCGGTGTTGCAGGAATGACGCCCGTACTTGATGATGAAAGAGAGATGTCCTTCAAGCATAATCACGCTCTCGTCAGCCTTGTTTTCGGAGCCTGGGTACTGTTGGCAACGGGGACGATCGGCGCAACGCCAACCACCCATACGAGATTTGCCGGAACCTATGCATCGCGTTCCCAGGACGACGCAACGCCAGGGCCTTCGCTGGACGTCAGCCTGGGTTTGGATGGAACTGCTACGGTTACCGAGGATGCGGGGAACGGCATCATTACCCATTTTGGGCATTGGGTGGAGACAGACCATGAGGTCAAGGTGAGCTTCGACCCGGTGCAGGGAAGACCCGAGGAACCTCCCATGACTCTCCAGGCAGAGCACGACGGACTGCGGGCGGTTTCGTGGAACCACGCCACCTGGGGTAAGACCAGCCCGCCTGTGTTGAAGAGCCGATCCCGCGTAAAGCAACGGCTGACGAACAAAAGATCCGCGGAATAAGTAGGCAGTGATCAGTGCCACCCACCGCCGAGTCCCCGGTACAACTGCACCAGGCTCTGATATTCGCTTCCTCGTACTTGCGCGAGTGTCAGTTCTTCGGGCTACAGCAACCGCTACCCGTCCAAGACTTCCAGGGAGTCGTGGTACCCACAGTACGCATGTTCGACGGGCGGGGAGACTCCTGCAGATCCGCGACGCAAGGCGCGCCCAACAGACGCCCGTCCCCATTCCCGAAATTCCCCCGTGCTCCATCGCCGGCCCCGCTACCGAAATGTAATGTTTTTTCCCCGCCAATCACCATCAAAGGAGGTTGATCGTTGAGGAGATTCGTGGGATGCCTTACATCACGACTGGTCTGCCCAATGGCGGACGAACGCAGTTCTTCACCCTCCTATACGACTCCGCTCTTACGCACGCTCGGGGACTCGATCTCGGGAGATGACGCCGGCGCCATCGCGAAACAGGCGCTTTTGCAAGCGTTTGGCCAGGTCGCCAACAGCGGCAAACGAAAGGTTGGGCAGGCATGTCATCCCTGATTTACAAAGTTGAAAAAATGCAGGTTCTCCTGGCAACCGATAGCCTGGCGACCATGAATGGAAGGGCAATGGGGTTCACCACGAAAGCGTTCCCGCTGCCCCATTTGCGCATGATCATCGCCGGGACTGGATTGGCTGGTTTCCTGGACCATTGGCTCGTCGAGGTGAACACTTCGCCGGTCCGAGGCATCGACGCACTGAACGAGCATGCACAGGCTGGCTTGTTAAACCTCCTACGGGCCTTTAAGAAGCAATATCCGGGCATGAATGAGGCCACCAGTGTCTATCACTTCGGCTTCTCAGAGAATACGGGCGCAATTCAATCGTTTGCGTACAAGTCGGAGGAGCTGTTCGAGCCCCGCCAAATTGAGTGTGGACTTTACGTCAAGCCCAACGTTCCCGAAGACACGATTCCCAGGGACACGCTACACCCGAGTGACTTCACAAGGATCATGGCGGCACAGCGCGCCATCCAGGCGAAGCTTCCGAAGGAAGCACGAGTCCCTATCGGAGGCGAGATACAGATGCACCATCTGGACCAATCAGGGTATAAGTCGTATCGGCTGGGCCAATTCGAAGACTACGCGGAAATTCGACGAACCATTCTTAGCGAGAGAGCCCCGTCAGCCATCTCGGGCTAAAACGGAGGCCAAAAATAAATGTTTAAAGTCTCTCGACGCATTGGAAAAACCGTACTACTGTGAAACTAACAATTCATATTCCGGCGCCACAGCATCATACTAATTAATTACTTGAGCAACCTGAGCACCTTGAGCACCTTGAGCATCTTGAGCACCTTGGTGAAACAAAAGGACTTAAATCCCACACGGTCACTCAACTTTTGAGCACCTTGCTCGTCTTTGAGCATCTTGCTCGGCAAAGGAGTTAGTTCCCGAAGACCCACCCCATGCAATGTTGGCGGGTGTCTTACTAAAATGAGAGATAGAGGAATGCGGATCCGGGAGCCCGATGTGTTATCGGTACCTATAGTAACTACGATCATCCATCGAAGAACCGTTAGCCCGGCAAATTTCCAGTGGTCAGCTGGTACAGGTTTTGAAGGATTGGTGTCCTGTTTTTCCAGGATATTTTCTCTACTATCCCAGCCGTCGTCATCGTCGGTACGACTACTGCTTTCCATCGACAACTACCATCCCCTTTTTGTCATCCCGAGCGAAGCGAGGGATCCGCGGTTCTACGGACCTGTCCTGGAAATGCTTTTTTCCGCAATGGGCCGGTTGGATCGCTTTGAGAGTGCGCCTTTCGGCAATCGCGGGACAACCTGAACGCCCGCCCAAAGCGTAGCGATCGTTTGCTCGACCACGAGAGTCTGGTCAGGCAAGTCAGGCACAACACCCTGGATGACCATGAGCATGGCGAGGCCGAAGATCGTGTACCACCAGGTGTGGGCTACCACTGGGTCATCCTTGCTTGGCAATCCTTCATCCCTGGCAACATCGAAAAAGAGCTGTACGAAACGTTGGAACAAAGGCGCGCCAAGGTCGTTGATATATTGCCCAGCGAGGATGCCGTTGCGGTGCTCCGGCCCGAAGAAAACGTTGCGGAACTGCTGTGGATGGGCAGTGCAGAACTGAATCAATCCGCGCGAAGTCGCAAAAAGCCGATCTTTCGGCACCGGATATTTAGCGGCAATCGCGTCGAAGTTTTGAATCAGCAGCCCGATCGTCTCGCGGCTCAACTCGGCAAGAATGTGCCATTTGTCCGGAAAATGCTGGTAGATCACGGCGTGCGTATAACCGATTTCTTTAGCGATCGCACGAAGCGTCACGGCTTCGTAACCGCGATCGGCGAACATTTTGCTTGCAGCCGCAAGAATTTCGCTTCGCAGCCTTTCCTTGCGCTCTACCCGGCGACTTGGTGATGTGGATGTCACTTGCATAGCTTAGTCTCTTCCGGGGATATTTGCGGCCGCTTGTAGATGAATGACCATTGGTTACCTTTACAGACGTCCGAATCACGTCGATAAGAAAACCACTGATTAATTTGTAACCAATGGTTAAATCAAGCCTCTAATCATTAGGTCGCGCGTTTGGATTGGCGGCGAGAGGCAAAAGGAGGATGCGATGAACGTTCTAGTGATTGGAGCAGCGGGCAAGAGCGGAGAGGCGCTGGTAAATGAGGCGTTGCAGGCTGGGCATAAGGTGACGGCTTTCGTGCGTGGCGCCGCGCGTTACAACAGGGCGAATGTCAGAGTCGTTGCGGGCGACGTGCTGGATGCGGCTGCGGTCGACGTTGCAGTAGCCGGGCAGGATGCGGTGATCGACGCGCTGGGCGGCAAGACGCCGTGGAAAGTGACGACGATGGAAACGTGCGCTGCACACAATATCGTGGACGCGATGCGACGCAATGGCGTGCGGCGATTGCTGAAGATTTCGGTCGTGGGGGCGGGAGAGAGCGTGAAGAATGCCGGCTTTTTCAACGAGCATCTGCTCATGCGGACGTTTCTGCGGGGTCTGCTGGTTGACAAGGCAGGCATGGAGGCCGAGATCGAAGGCAGCAACCTGGACTGGACGCTGGTGCGGCCGCCGATGTTGACCGACGCCGAAAAGACCGGCGTTGCCAGGGTGCTAAGCCCGGAGGGTGGCGAGAAGGCGCACAAGATCGGCCGGGCTGATCTGGCGGCCTTCATGGTGCAGCAGCTGGAAAGCAGCCGGTATGTGCGTCAGGCAGTGACGGTGACGACAACATAGCAGGGCCACCGCGAGAAATGGCAGTCACGAATCATGCGACAGATAACCGTGGAAACCAAACGGAACTAGCGGAAGTGCTGGCTGCGCAAATCACAAGCTCGGGTGTCCCCCTTAGAGCACAACTTCGTTCACGAAAGGAAACTTATATGTCAAACACCCCTACTTCGCTTGAAGAAGTCATTCATCACAATGTCACTAAGAACCACAGAACAGGCGGCCCGGCGCTGGATGTCGGTCAAATGAAGTTGCTGTGGAGGGCACTGGGAGAGAACACGGGCTACACCTTCTCCATCTTTGAGACCACGGTCGTGCCGGGCATGGGTATTCCACTGCATAAGCACCCATTTGCGGAGTTTTTCTATGTGTTGGAAGGCACTCTGGCAGTTGGGTATTGGAACAACCAGGGTGTCACTGAGTGGGACGCGTGTGAAGCCGGGGAGAGTCTGATGGTGCAGCCCAATGCGCCCCATACATTCTTCAATAAGAGTGAACATCCGTGTCGCGTGCTGAGTGTGTCAACATATCACCACGAGCGGATGATGAAGGATGCTGTGCATCCGGAGGGCAGGACCGATTTTCTGCCCGCTCAACTCACTCAGGCTGATTTTCAGAAATTGACAAAGTCGATGGAGAAGAATCAGACGTTCCTTGTCGCAGACCACGCTTAGTATCTAAATTCAGGGGCGGGCAAGCGTCATGTGCACCGCAGTGCCGCTGACCAACGAGTCGGCGGGATTCAAAATGACGTTGTCGGTAGGGAGCAGCCCGCTCACAATCTCGACCTTGCTGCCATAATCGCGGCCAATAACGACCGGGACCACCTGGGCGACGCCTCCGCGCACCACGCCTACACGCAAACCCTCGGCGCGGAATAGCAGGGCATCGGCCGGGATGACCAGGGATTCGGCGGCGGAATTTTTTGGCGCAATCAGCTTCAAGTGCACAAAGGCATACGCCCCGGGCATGATGCGGCCCTCGGGATTGTCGACATCGATCTCGGCATTGAGGGTGCGGGAAGCAGAGTCGATGGCGTGTGCGTTGCGCACGATGACTCCGTGGAAGACCTGCCCGGGAAATTCGTCCAGGGTAAGAGTTTCCGCGGCTCCCGTCTGCACGGATTGGGAATCGGCTTCGGGGACGGCCACATAGACCCGCAGCTTGCGTATGGATGCAAGATGGAACAGCTCCTGGGATGCGGTGTTTTGCCCCGCGGCGATCAAACCGCCGATATCGATGTTGCGTGCCGTGATCACCCCGTCAAACGGGGCATAGATTTTTTCAAACGATTGCATCTCTTCCAGGCGCTGGACATTGGCTTGCGCGGCCTTGACCGCGGAGCTCGTGGCCTGGGCCTGGGAGACAAAGGTATCGGTGTCCTGTTGCGAGACCGCATTTTGCTTGAGCAGTCCCTGGTAGCGGGTCGCGTTGCTCTGCGCCAGGCCGGCATTGGTCTGCGCGGTGACAACATCCGCGCGCGCCTGCTGCAGTTGCTGATCCACTTCCGGAGAGCTGATGACGGCCAATAAGGCGCCTTGCTTCACGTGCGCCCCTATATCCGCATACCAGGCCTTGAGGTATCCGCTGGTCCGGGCATAAATGGGGGTGTCGATAAATGCCATCACGTTGCCGGGAAGCACGATCTCCTGCGCCGCCGCGCCGCTCGGGGCCGGATGGACGACGGTGACCGTCGGCACTGCCTCTTCGTCGGTCGAGTGAACCAGATTTGCATCCGCCACTGAGCGGGAATGCAGGCCGAGGTAGATAACAATGCCGAGAACCAGAACCCCGGCGGCCAGGCACACCCATATCCATAGAGGGAGCGCCTGCTGCAGCCTGTCTTCTTCGGGGACGGCGTCCGTCTCCGTCTGTTTGATCTGGCCAGTGGTCATTGCGTCCTTATTCTCAAGAGATCGCCCATCAGAGTGTCTACACGTGAAGCGGTTCCCGGTCCCGCTCCGCCGCTAACTGCGCATCGCCCGATGCCGGCCTGCGGTGCAGCAGGCTGAACACCGCGGGGACAAATGTAAGCGTGGCGACGGTGGCGCAGAGCAACCACCAATGACCGCGCGCCCCAGCGGGGCGTTCTGCTCGCCCCCGTCGCCCAGGCCCAACGCCATGGGTATCATGCCGATGATCATCGCCAAAGCAGTCATCAGCACCGGGCGAAAACGCGTCGCCCCCGCCTCAATGGCTGCCCGTACCGCATTGCCATGCTCCAGCAACCTTTCCTTGGCAAAGGAAACAACCAGGATGCTGTTGGCCGTAGCTACTCCCATACACATGATAGCGCCCATGAGCGCCGGAACGCTGAGGGTGGTATGGCTGACGAAAAGGAAGAGAATAATCCCGGCCAGAGCCGCCGGGAGAGCGGTAATGATGATGAAGGGGTCCAGCCAGGATTGGAAATTGACTACGATCAGCAGGTAGACGAGAACGATTGAGAAGCCCAGGCCGGCGACCAGGCCGAGATAAGACGCGCGCATGGTCTCCAGTTGCCCGCGAACGGTGATAAAGCTCCCGCGCGACAATAATTTGCGATCGGCATCGACGATTTGGAGAACATTCCGGCCCACGGCTCCGAGGTCGCGATCCTGCACGGACGCGTAAATATCGATCACGCGCCGGATGTTGTAGTGGTTGATCACTTCCATTTCGTGCGAGCGTTGGATGGAGGCAACGTCGGCCAGGATCTCGGGCCGCAGCGCATTTCGCCCACTCAAGGAAATACCCTGCAGGTCCTGCAAAGACTGAACGTCGTATTGGGGAGTCTGCGCCGTCATGCTGTACTCGACGCCGTTGCCCCAATTGAGGAAGAACATGGGCGAGGTCTGGAAGCTGCCGCTGAGGGAATTCAGCAGGCTGCCGGCCACATCCGACTCGGTGTAGCCCGCTTGCATGGCTTTGGTGCGATCGACATTTACGTCGAAGCTGGGATAATCGAAGGCCTGCTGAATGCGGGGGTCGGCAATGCCGGGCACGCGGCGAAGCTGGTTGAGAATTTGATCGGCCACGCCACGGTTGGCCTCGATATCGGAGCCTTCGATCTGCACATCGATCGGCGCCGGCAGGCCGAAGTTGAGAATCTGGGTGATGATGTCGGCGGGCAGGAAATAGAAGGTCACGCCGGGAAATTTCTGGGGCAGCGTCTTGCGCAAGCTTCGGATGTAGTCTGCCGTGGGGTGATGGTTGCGGTCGAGCGACACGGTGATGTCCGCATCGCCCGCGCCGATCATCCCGTTGGTGCTGTGCATGGTGTTCATAGGGCTATAGGGCAAGCCGATGTTGTCGACGATGGTGCCCATTTCCTGCCGCGGCACCAGTTGGCGGATGGCGTTCTCCACCAGGTCGCAGAGCCGCGCCGTTTCCTCAATTCGCGTGCCGGTCTTGGCTCTCACATGCAGGATGAACTCACCGCTGTCAGAGGCGGGAAAAAAGTCCTGGCCCAGAAAAGGGAGCAAGAGGAATGCGCAGAGGCATGCGCCGAGAAAGACCGGGACAAACAGCGATCGCCGGTAAACCAAACGGGTAAGCAAGACGTGGTAGGCATCGCGAAGACGCTGGAAGCCGCGATCGAAACCCTGCTGAAAGCGAGCCAAAGGATTTCGGGTAGGCCTCGGCATGGTGCTGCAGCTTGAGCAGGTAAAGGGCGAGCGTCGGAACCAGGGTGCGCGACAGAACATAGGAGGCCAGCATGGCGAAGACGACGGCTTCCGCCAGGGGAACGAAAAGATAACGCGAGACTCCGCTGAGAAAGAACATGGGCAGGAACACGATGCAGATGCACAAAGTCGAGACCAGTGCGGGAACGGCAATCTGCGCCGCACCTTCCAGGATCGCGTCGTACACCTGGATACCCATCTTCCAGGTAACGCTCGATATTTTCGATGGTGACGGTGGCATCGTCCACCAGGATTCCCACGGCGAGAGCCAGGCCGCCCAGGGTCATGATGTTGATGGTTTCATGCAAGAAGCTGAGAGTAAGGATGGAGGTAAGGATCGAAAGCGGAATGGAAATCGCGATGATCAGGGTGCTGCGCCAACTGCCCAGGAAGAGCAGAATCATCAGGCCGGTCAGCACGGCGGCGATGATCGCCCTCGCGGACCACGCCGCTCACTGCATGCTCCACGAAGATCGCTTGATCCTGCAGCGGCTGCATCTTCAATTGCGGGGGCACGGTCAAGGCAATGCGCGGCAGCAGCCGGCGCACACCCTTGCACCACGCTGATGGTCGAGGCGTTGCCCGCCTTCAGGACCAGGACGAGAACCCCGCGTTGTCCATCCTGGCGGGCAATGTTGGTCTGCGGAGAAAAGCCGTCGCTGACGGTGGCCACATCGCGCAGGTAAATGGTCGATCGGCCCTACCTGCTTGATGGGGAGATTGTTCAGCGCGGCACGGTTCTGGGGCTGGCGTTGAGGCGGATGTAGTATTCATCCTGGCCGATCTTCGCCGTGCCCGAGGGCAGGATAAGGTTCTGGCTGGCCACCGCATTCAGCACGTCGGTGGCATGACAGGCCTCTGGCCTGCATGCGCCGCGGATCCAGATTCACCATGATCTGGCGAATCTTGCCCCCGTAGGGAGCGGGAACGACCGCGCCCGGCACGGTGACGATCTGCGTTCGTATGAAATTTCCCGCCAGGTCATTGAGCTGCTGCTCGTTGAGCCCTTTGCCGGAAAGCCCGATCTGCAGGATGGGCACGCTCGAGGCGCTGTAGTTGATGATCTCCGGAGGCTGCTCGCCGGGCGGCATCTGCTTGAGCTGCTGCTGCGAAACGGCGGTGACCTGGGCCATCGAATTGGCCAGGTTGGTCCCCGGCTGAAGAAAGATCTTGATCACCGCTTCGCCGTTGTACGAGGTCGATTCGAGGTGTTGGATGTTATCGACCAGCGTGCTCAGCGATCGCTCGAAAGGGGAGGTGATGCGTCCCTCCACCTCCTCGGCGTTCAAGCCGGAATATTGCCAGGCCACGGAGATCACCGGTATGTCGATATTCGGGAAAATGTCGGTGGGCGTACGAAGAATCACCACAGGGCTGACAATCAGGATGAGCAGCGCCATCACGATGAAGGTATAAGGCCGGTTGAGCGCCAGCTTGACGATCCACATCCGAGTTCCACCTCCGCTGCAGGCTGCCTAGATCTCTCTTTCCTTTATAGACTCTCCGCCCCCTAGGTGAGGGGAGAGGGCAGGGCGTTTTAACGATGATGCGCAGTGTGGTGGTGGGGTGGTTTGCCGATTTAGACTTGTTCCGCGGTCTCAGACAGTATCTTTAGAGGATGTCTTCTTTGGAGGAGCGCATGAACCTTGCCGGGCGGCGTCGCTGGAGATGGTTACTTGCCGTGTTTTTCGGGGCCACTTTCGTCTACGGCCAAACCAGCAACCAAACTCTCGGCCAGTTCGAAGGCCAGGGGGACTACGGTGTTGTTCTTCTTGCTGGCAGCGGCCAGTACGACGCCTCCAAAGATAGCTATACCGTCTCGGGCAGCGGCGCCGATATCTGGTCTCACGCGGATGCCTTTCACTACGTTTGGAGAAAAATGTCGGGCGACCTGGCCTTGACCGCGGACATCGACTTTGTGGGCGAGAAGGGTAATGCGCACCGCAAGGCTGTGCTGATGATTCGTCAGTCGCTCGATCCGGGTTCGATCTATGCCGATGTCGCGCGCCACGGCGATGGCCTCACCTCATTGCAGTACCGCGACACATTCGGCGGAGACACCCACGAGGTAGAAACCTACGCTAAGGGACCGCATCGGGTACGCATCGAGAAGCGCGGCGACTACGTGTATGTATCCATTCCAGGCGCCAGCGGAAACATGGCGCCTTCCGGTGCGGCCATGCGTGTCGGCATCCAGGGCGACTTTTACGTTGGGCTTGGTGTCGGTTCTCACAACGAGAAAGTTGTAGAAACGGCTATCTTCTCGAACGTAAAGACGGAACCTCTGCCTGCGGCTTCCGGTGAACCTGTGCTGCACAGCACCCTGGAGACAGTTATTGTTACGTCTACCGATCGCCGGGTCCGCTACACGGCAGCCGCGCACTTTGAAGATCCCAACTGGACACCGGACGGCAAGGCGCTCCTGTTCAACCAGGAAGGGACGCTGCAACAACTGGTGCTGGACAATGGCATTCATCCCATTGACAGCACGGTTCCAAGGTCCACCGCGTCCACTCTGATTCCGACCGGCCCTGAGACGAAACTCAACGGGGACCACGGCATCTCGCCCGATGGCAGTGAGATTGCGATCGGGAATCAGGATCCGGATGGGCAGGCCCGGATCTATATAGTCTCGACGGCCGGCGGAACGCCCCGACGTCTCACCCCGAATGGTCCCGCCTACTTTCACGCCTGGTCGCCGGATGGCAAAGTTATCTCCTATACCGGCCAGCGTGGCGACAACTTCGACGCCTATACCATTCCCGCCGCGGGTGGCCCGGAGACACTTCTTGCGGCCAAGAGCGACGTGGCCGAGTTCTCCCCGGATGATCAGTGGATCTACTTTCAGTCGGACCGCACCGGCCATATGCAGATCTGGCGCATGCGGCGGGATGGGACCGCAGCGGAACAACTCCTGGTCAGCGACAGCAGCGACTGGTTTCCGCATATCTCGCCGGATGGAAAAATGATCGCATTCCTGGCCTACAAACCAGGCACGCAGGGTCATCCAGCCAATCAGGACGTGGAAATTCGCGTGCTGTCGCTTTCCGACAGAAAGGTAAGAACCGTGGCCAAGCTGCTTGGGGGCAGGGGCACGATGAACGTTCCGTCCTGGTCGCCGGACAGCAAGATGCTGGCCTTCACCAGTTTCGAATTTCTACCGGAGTAGCGGAGCCAGGCGGCCCCGGGGTCAAGCAACGGTGACCTGGAGCAACCGGGCGGCATTCTGGTTATAAACTTTATGTAAGAGCCCATCGGGGAGATCGATGCCCGATATTTTCCAGCGCCCTTGCGGAGGCGTGGCTGCGGGAGCGTAATCGAAGTATTCATCGTCGGTTTCGAGAAATCGAAAGTAGATTTGGTAGAGGCTGTCGTTGAATACCTGCTGCGGAAATTTGTCTCCGTGGGGCGTGGCATCCGTTCCAAAAACAATCCGGTCCTGGTACTTATCAAAGAACCTGCGCGCTGCCCTTGGCTGGCGTCCCAACTCATTCAGGCGAGCCGCGATGTCTACATACATATTGGGAAAACGATCGAGGTTTTGCGAGACGCTCTGCAAATCTTCGGCGCAGTTGCCGACATGCAGGGCGACGAAGTTGGTTTTGGGATGCCGGGCAAACACGCGATTGCGCGCTTCCAGAATCTCCGCGTTGGAGGGAAACCCTGGTTTGAAGTAAGACCAATCAGGGTGATTGTTCAGTTCCTCGTAACGCTCGTTGAAGCGATCGGTTCTGGTGAAGAATGCCAGTGGGTCGGATACGTGGATAGCGACGGGCATACCCAAACCGCCGCAGGCTTCCCACATCGGGTCAAAACGCGGATCATCCACTTTCACCAGGTTGCCTGTGGTCGTCTGCTCCCGCAAAGAGAGGCCGAGAGTCTTCAAAATCTTTAGGCCACGAGCGCCTGACTTGTGGGCGGCGAGAATAGCGTCTGCCTGCAACTGAGGATAGTTCGGCTGTTGGAACAGGTTGTAAGAGGGCTCGGTGAAGGTATAAAACCGCGTTGGAAAACGCTTGTCGTATTGGGCGACCGTCGTTTGCAAACCATCTGCGAAGCCGCCGGTGAGGTTAGTCAGGGCGAGGATGTTTCTGCGCTCCATCACTGGCAGCAGTTCCTCCGGTTGCCCGACGATCCTGCGTCCGGCGCCCAGGGAAACACCATTGACGACCTGGAGCGAGAATGTCAGGTGGGTATGGAAATCGATGACCGGATACCTGGCCCGCGGCACTTGCGTTTCTTTTAAGTGGAGCATGCTGGCTGGCTGATACTGCGCCAGGGCGAGCGGGACCGTTGGGCTCTCGGCAGGCGGTTGATCTGCCTGGGCGTTGGTGTTTGACTCAATACCGAAAACGCGGCGGAGGCCGCCGCTCAGGATACCCATGCCGCTGGTGGCCAATAAGTTTCGACGAGTGATCCGGCTCATGCTAACCATCCTCTCTGCCAGGTCGGTCAGTGCGTAGCCGCGGTCAGCGCAGCGGCGCGGGAAGGCTGCCACGCGGGGCCGCCATCTTCCCATTGGTTATCTGTCAGTTGCTCTACATGGGTGCCGTCGGAGCGCATGACGAAGATCTCGCCATAGGGTTGCGGCGCGCCGGTGTAGATCGCTTCGTCCTTGAAGCCCATGCGCGAGCTGGTGAAGAGAAGCTGCTCTCCGTCGGGCGACCAGGCGATATGCGCCTCGTTACCATGCGTGTGAGTGAGCTGCGCCAGGCCGGTGCCGTCAGGATGGATGGTCATCACCTGGAAGTTCCCGTCGATCCTGCGGATGAAAGCGATCAGGTTGGTGTGCGCTGACCAGACGGGAAAGTTATCGTACTCAGTGGTGAGCTTGGTAACGGAGCCGTCGCCCAGGTTCATCAGTCGTAGTCCTTCGCCTTCCGGCCCGGCTGTACGGTAGACGATGCTCTTGCCATCCGGCGAGAACGATGCGAAGGCATTGTTATTGGAGCCCGAGGCGACGATGTGGAAGCCGGTGCCGTCGGCGTTAAGGATGCCAATTTCAGCACCGCCATTCACCGGATCGTTGGGCTTCTTGCCTCCGGCGGCGAAGTCGAGGAACGCGGTAAAGCCGCCAACGCCGACGACGATCTGTCTTCCGTCGGGCGACCACTGCGGAGCGAGGACCAGGTCCTTGCGAGTCAGTATCGCCTTGTCGGGCTTGCCCTCCTCCACGATGTTAAGGATCGATCCGTTGGCACTGACGGTGGTGACGGCAAGGTGCTGCCCGCTCGGGTCATACGCGGGCAGGAACGTCGTTCCATACAAGTCGAACTTCGGATTGAGACTCCAGAGCTGATGCGGACTCGCAGAGCGATGGATCGCGATCCGGCAAAAAACCACCTGCTTCGTGTCCGGCGACCAGGACGGTGGATCGCGCCAGAGACCTGCGCCGGCTGGCCCGGGCTTGCCGCTGGAGTACACCACCGCGCTACCAGTGGCAGCGGTCCGGATATAGGCGATCTCGCCTGTAGGCAGAACGGCGGGGCCGACCTTAACGCCGGGTCCGGTGGTGACGGGTGTCGTCACCCCTGTGGCGATATCGACCTTGAATATTTGGCTCGTCTCTTCAGCAGTGGGTCGCACGCGAAACTCCCAGGTGTCCTGCGCGGACATGCAGTCGGCGAGCAGGGTTTTGCCGTCAGGCAGCCACTTCGGCGTGCCACAGAAGTTGCCATGTTCGGTGACGCGCTTCAGACCGGAGCCGTCAGGATGCACTATATAGATGTCGACGAGGTGCAGTCGCTCCCAGCGGCCTTTGGCGACCGGCAAGTCGCTGCCGCGGTCCGAGGAGAACGCGATCCACTGGCCGTCGGGCGACCATGCGGGCCTGAAGTCGCCGCCATCGCCGGCAGTCAAAGAAGTAGCCTTGTGAGTTTGGACGTCGAGAATCCAGAGATTTGCCCGGCCCGCGGCGCGCGTGCTGACGAAGGCGATGCGTTTGCCGTCAGGCGAGAAGGCCGCCTGGTCGTCGAAGGCCGGAGAGTCCGTGAGCCGCTCCACACCCGTGCCGTCGGGATGCATACGGTAGATGTCTGCGGAGCCGGCGCGCTCGGAGGTGAAGGCGATCCAGTCTCCCTTGGGCGACCACGCAGGGTTGTAATTCCACGAGCCGGGCTCAGTCAGCGCACGTTCGGCGGTGCCATCGGCGTTTGCGATATAAAGGGTGGCCTCAGTTGGGCCGGTGCGTAGAAAAACGACGCGGTCGGCGGCCGAGCAATGGGTTGCGCCGGTTGCAAAGAGACATGCAAGGATGAGCAGGGAAGTGCGAGGCATAATTCCTCTAAGAGAGATTTACGTGAGGATAACGAGTCGCACGAGGTTAGCACATTGCCAGGAGAGCCGAAGAATTCGCCGGCCCCATGCTAAGCATCGCCTTGCACGGCGCGCCGCAACGTGCGCTGTATGATTGAGGCCTCGACGGCCTACCCGGCCAACTGTGGAAGTGGCGTCGTAAATCTGTCCTTTGTGGAGATTGCTTGACGCTTTGTGATTTCATTCGGCGCAGGTTGTTGCTCTGCGTCTGGCTTACTACATCTGTAGCGAGTGCCCAAACCCTGATTCATAGCGAGCTGGTGCATTCTGCAACAGGTGACGAAGAGGTTCTTGTGGTGCAGGAGGGATTGAACCAGGTCACCGTGCTCCGGCAGGACGCAGTGGGAGCCCGGACCGTCATCAAGGTAGGCGAGAAGCCCCACGAGGTTGCGATATCGAAGGACGGCCTAACGGCCTATGTCTCGAACTTCGGGCTTCTCGAGGCGAATCACAAAGTTGGCACACCGGGAACCACGATCTCTGTCATTGATGTGGCACGGAAACGCGAAATGACCCGCTTTCAGTTGCCGCCCGGGGCGGGCGGTCCACATGGACTCAAAATTCGTCCCGCGCACCAAGATGAGCTCTTCACCAATGCCGAGGTTGGCCGGGAGGAGATGGTCGTCTTCAACACGCATAGCGGAAGGGTTCTCAGAAGCTTTGCGCTGCCCGAGGGCGTCCACAATTTCATCTTCAGCGATGACGGGGCGGACCTCTACGCTTTCACGATGACAGGTAGCGTCCTACGGCTGGATGCTGAGGAAGGACACATTCTCGCCCAGGCTGCGCTTCCGAAAGTAAGAGGATTGGCATGGACAGCGGATCACCTGCATCTCCTTGCGGGAGGTTACGGGCAGCTGCTCCTTCTCAATCCGAAAGATCTCACGGTGAGTCGCACCTATGCCAGCCTTCCCGTAGGTCAGATCTTTTATCCTTCTGCTAGTCCGGACGGTCGTTCGTTCTTTCTCCCGGCGGTGCTCGACGGCGTGGTACTGGTCGTAGATGCGCTGGCTGGGGATGTGAGACATCGCATAGTGACCGGAAGCCCTCTTCAGGTCGTATTCGATGCCAATGATGCCTACGAGGTCTGGATCTCAAATGTAAAAATCCCCTCCTCGATGCTTCCGGCAGGCGCAGACGCGAGGGGCGGAGGCGTGGTGCGTCTGAATCTTTCCAGCAATCAAATTCGACACATGGAAGGCACCGAGGATGCCAATGGAATTGCAATCGTTCGTTAGCTCCTCTCTTTACGTGTACGCCTTCTCTCCGCCGACCTGCGAATCCCAATACGTCGTAGGATCGGTGAAGAACTCACCCGGCCTGCAGAGGTTGCGCATCGCTTCTTCATTGACTTTGATGCCGAGGCCCGGCCCCGTCGGAACGGGGATGTGACCCTGAACCACGAGGTCCCCTTTGTCGGTTAGATCCTTGTGCCATGCTGGCTGCGGCTGGTGCCATTCCAGGGCGAGGAAGTTTTCGCAGGCGGCGATCGCGTGCGCGCCGGCCGCGTAGCCGATCGGGGTAGCATTGCTGTGGACCATCATCCCCACCGAATACTTGGCCGCCATGTCGGAGGTCTTCTTCAATTCGAGACAGCCGCCGATCACAAGGTGATCCGGGTGGATATAGTCGACTGCACGCGCCTGGCAAAGCGGCTCGAGCGATTCCACCAGGTAGGCATCTTCGCCGGTCAAGGTGGACACCTTGACTGAATCGGTGATGAGTTTCCACTCCTCTACCCGGAACCACGGAACCATATCTTCCAAAGTCGAGGGATTGATCCTCTCCAGCGCATTCGCCAGCTTGATGCAACTCTTCACGGTGAGGTGCCCGAAATGGTCGTGACCCATCGGAGTGTCACCAGCATCGCCCATGGCTTCCTTAATTGCAGCGACGTGGTCCGCAACGAGTTCGCATCCCTTGTCGCTGATCTCCAGTCCCTCATAGTAGTTCTCGGGGGGGAAATCCCCCGGTTCCCCGTAATAGCCTGCCGGAGCATAGATCGTGCCCCGCTTGCCTCGGAGGATGGGAGCTACGGGCAGGTCGTATTTGAGCATCGTAAAGCCCGAGGCGACTCTCTCCTTATAATCGGCGGCGATGTCTGCGATGGAGTTTGATTTCGGGTCACCCTCGCTGTACAGGCGGACTTTGTCGCGGAATTTCCCGCCAAGCATTTGATAGATCGGCACGCCATAAGCCTGGCCGGCCAGATCCCACAACGCATTCTCAATCGCGTTGACGCCGCTCCCCTGACGGTTATATCCGCCATGCATCTTGATCTTGCGGAAGATTCTGTCGACGTTGCAGGGATTCTCGCCGAGTAGCCGGGCCTTATGCATCAGGATGTAGTTCGGCTGGGGGCCGTCCCCGATCGCCTGGCCGTAACCCGAGATTCCCTGATTGGTATCGATGCGGACGACGATGGTGCCGCCAGAGGCCGCTCCCGCTCCGGGTGTCGCAGGAGGCATCGGTCCCCTGGGCGGACCGCCGTGGCCCCCGCCGGGGCCCCCGCCCGCGCTGCTCGGGCCGCCATTGCCCTCCTGGATTGGCTTGCCTCCCGGCCCGCGCAGAACGGCGATGCGCATGTCCGTAATCTTCAAGTCCGACGCAATCGAATTGCGGTTGACATTCTGTGGATACGCTTCCAGGTCGGCCCAGAGGCCAAGCCCCGCGGCTGCCGCTCCCATGCCCAGAAACGAACGCCGCCCAATTTTTGTAGACATTACTCTCCTTTTCGCGGCCAAGATCGACTCGCGTCTAGAACCGTTTCATTGTATTCGAACCTAGTATACGAGCTTGAATTCGAAGCAGATGCTCGCCCACCCGCAGGTTCATTCCTGGCACGAAGCGCGTCGAACCAGCGTTGACCGGCTGAATCAGCCTGACGTCGGGGATAGACATGGATCGCGGGTTGCCCCCGGCTGCGTACCACCCCCTGCCCGAAGCCTGCGAGTAGATTTGTCCGCGATCTTTGGTGATCGAGGAAAACACAAGTGAACTACTGAGGCATTACTTCCCCAAGAAAATCGGTATATCTGCCATCCCCAATATCTGTTATCCCCAATCTGTACTCGACAAAGTAGCAATGCGCTTGCATTCACGACCTATAGAAACGCTGGGCTTTTGAGATCGCCCGCTTGTTAAAGAAAGTTCCAATTTGAACGTTTCGGCTGCTCGTTCCCGGCTATTTCAGAGTTCGTTCCTACATTCCGCTGCTCTCTAAACACTTGATAAGTAAACGACAAATAAGTACTAGAGGAAAGATGACCCCGGGGTAGTGACTTCTATCAACGTCTTTGAACTTGTCCCCCCCAATCTTGCCAGTGGTATAAGTGGGCGTCCGCTGCACCCCGGATTTTGGGGCAGGTTCCGAGGAGACACTCCTGAATGCATTTGTCGAGGTCTTTCGCAGCTGAAACTGACGCGTTCCGCCGGCGTGTGTTTGACCCTGTTGGCCTCGTTGACGCTCGTAAATAGCGTCGTTCTGGCGCAGACGGCCGCGGCTCCCAAGGTGAACCCGGCCACCGGAACGCCCGTCCCAGGGGCAGGAGCGGCCGCGGCCGCCACGGCCGATCGATTCACCGTACGCCAAGGCCGCGTTTGCGGCCTTGCAAGCGCCGCTCGATAAATTGACGCCGGTAACCGACGAGATGCTGCGCAATCCTCCTCCCGGCGACTGGCTCAACTGGCGCCGCACATACAATGGCTGGGGCTACAGCCCGCTGACGCAGATCAATCGCAAAAACGTCAAAGACCTGAAGGTCGCTTGGACATTCAGCATGGATTCGAGCCCCGACGCGGTCAACGAGACCACGCCGCTGGTGCACGACGGCGTCATGTTCCTCTGGAGCTTCGGCGAAACGATTGACGCGCTCGATGCGAAGACCGGCACCCTGCTCTGGAAGTTCACCCACGATTTGCCGGATGACTACCCGTCGCTGCCGGGCTTCTACCGGACGAAGCGAAGCCTCGCGATCGGCGGCAACAAGCTCATTGTGGGAACGATCGACATGCACGTCATTGCGCTGGACATCAAGACCGGCAAGAAGGTGTGGGATGTCGTGACCGATGACTACAAGCGCGAGCGCACGTACAACAGCGGCCCGCTGGTGGTGAAGGACAAGGTGCTCATCGGGGCCGGCAACTGCGGGCCGGGGAGCGCCAATCAGCGTCGGGAGTAAAACAGCAGGTTATTCCCCCCCGGGCGGATGCTTCATCACCGGCCACGATCTCGAGACGGGAAAGGAGCTGTGGCGGTTCAACCTGACTGCGCACTCCGACGAGCCGGGGGGCGACACCTGGAATAATCTGCCCGATGATAAGCGCGACGGCGCGGCCATCTGGGTGGCTGGACAGTACGACCCGGAGCTGAATCTAACCTATTGGGGTACAGGCTCGCCTTCGCCGTGGTCGACGATCACCCGCGGGACCTTCGGCGCGGATTCGCTCTATGTGGATTCCACGGTGGCGCTGAATCCCGACACCGGCAAGCTGGCCTGGTACTACCAGCACGTCCCGCACGATCCGTACGATCAGGACTACGCCTTCGAGCGGATCATCGTGCCGGTAACCGTGCGGGGAGAGCGCCACAAGGCGGTGATCACGGTCGGCAAGCCAGGAATCTTCGAGGCGATGGATGCCGCGACCGGGAAGTTCCTGTTCGCGCTCGATCCGGGCGCGCAGAACGACCTCTCGTCGGTCGATCCTGTGACGGGGGCCAGGACAACGCTCTCGGAACCGGCGCCGCCCGGCGTGAAAAACTGCCCCACCGGCATGGGAATCAGAAGCTTCCCGGCGGGCGCGTACAGTCCGTTGACGAACCGGTATTACATGGGGATCGACGATTACTGCATGGGAAAGATGGGCGACACGCCGGGCCGCTTCCTGGCGCTGGACGTGAATACCCAGAAGCTGGTGTGGGATATTCGCAGCCGCGTCCCGCAGTCGTCCGCACTGCTGACGACTGCCGGAGGTCTGGTGTTTGCGGCGACGCCGGACCGCTATTTCCGTGCGTTCGACGATCACGACGGCAAGGTGCTGTGGGAGAGTGGCGCGGTTGAACGACATACCGAACGCTTTTCCGATCACCTACATGGTGGATGGCAAGCAGTATATTGCCATGCCGGCTGGCGACCCCGGGCTCCAGGGCAACTGGGTGTTGAACGCCGCACCTGAGCTCGCCGCCGTGCGCGGCCCGAAATCGTCGGTCTTGTGGGTGTGGGAACTGCCGTAAGAACTTCGGTGGCCGGCCTTCCCGCGGGACACAGAAGGGAAGCGGGACAGAAGGCCGAACTGCTAACACTACGTACGATAGTTACTCCGTGTGGCCCTTCAATACTTTTCCATGCTGCTGTCGATGACTGGAACAACGATGAATACACCGCCTGACGAACAGACCCGGACTGTTTCAGCCACGACAAAGAAGCATGTTGTATTTGCCTGCGATAGGAAGGCCATGACCTCGGCACAGAGAAAGCGGCATTCCGAAGTCCTCTCGCCGGCCCTAATCTCCGCGAAGCTGAACACAAGCGAGCTGCCGGATGGTTACGCATTCGAATTCCCATCGGACGCAAAGACTTTTGCCACGGTATCGGAGTGGATCGGGAACGAACGCCTCTGCTGTCCGTTCTTCGAGTTTGATCTCCAGCTGGGCCAAAGTTCTGCGCCTACGCTCCTGCGCATCACGGGACCGGACGGAGTGAAGCCTTTCATCCAAGCTGAGCTTTCAGGAATGGTTGGCTAATGCATTCAGCGATCACTTTACGCTATGCCGTCATCTGCTTGCTTGTCTCATACCTCAGGGCCTAAAGGCCGAATGATTTTGCGGGGTTTGTGTACGGCATGAAGCCCGTGCCTACCCTCTGAGTTTCCCTACCGGGTAAAGCCGTTCGCCGTTACCTGTTGCTTTCCAAAAGGAAGTGCGACATGATGGTTCCTGTGGGAAACCCAGAGGGCGACTCTATGGCTCAAAAAACGGATGTTCTGCAGGGAACGCTGGCGCTGATGGCCCTCAAGACTCTCGATGTGCTGGGTCCAGTGCATGGCTATGGGATCGCGCGTCGGATCGAGCAGATCAGCGGGGATGTGCTGGCCGTGAACCAAGGCACGTTGTATCCCGTCCTGCTGAAGTTGGAGCAGGAGGGCGCGATTTCGTCCGAGTGGGGCGCCTCGGAAAACAACCGCCGGGCGCGTTTCTATCGCCTGACACGGTCGGGACGAAAGCTGCTCGAGACCGAAACACGGGACTGGGAGCAAACGGCGGCGATCATCGCACGATTCTTCGCTGTGAAGGCGGAGGACTTGACATGAGATTCCTGAGAAGGTTTCTGGCGCGGCTCAAGAACTTTGCCACAGGGCGGCGAGATGACAAACGGCTGCGGGAAGAGATGGAGGAGCATCTGGCCCTGCAGACGGAGGAGAATCTGCGCGCGGGGATGAATGTGGAAGAGGCACGGCGGCAGGCCGTGATGAAGTTCGGAGGGGTGGGGACCGTGCGAGAGGATTACCACGCGGAGCAGAGTCTGCCCTTCTTTGAAAACCTGATTCAGGATCTGCGCTACGCGCTGCGCATGTTTGCCAAGTCGCCGGGCTTCTCCGCGATTGCGATTCTGACCATGGCGCTGGGCATCGGCGCGACGACGGCGATTTTCAGCCTGGTCGACGCCACGCTGCTGCATCCGCTGCCCTATCCGCACCCGGAAGAACTGGTGCGCATCGAGGACGATCTGCCTGGCGCGGGCGCTACGGACGCGGGCATCTCGATTCCGGAGTGGAAGGATCTGCAGCGTTCGGGAATTTTTCAGTATGTTGTGCTGCAGATTTTCGGGTCGGCGAACCTGACAGGTGTATCGCAACCATCACGGATGCAGTATGAGGGGGTGTCGCCGTCGTATTTTGCGATGCTGGGGGTGAAACCGGAGCTGGGGCACACGTTCAATCCTCAGGATCAAAGGCCGGGGTTCACGCTGGATGTGGTGATCAGCGACGGGTTGTGGAAGCGGGCTTTCGGGAGCGATCCGCACATTGTGGGAAGAAGTTTGCGGGGGGACAACGATTTGTATCGGGTGATCGGGGTGATGCCGCCGGGTTTTCGCGACCCGGGGCGAACCGCGAGCGAGAGGAATACGGAACAGTGGGCGGCGTTGGGTTTTGATGCGGATCCGGCTCAGGCCCCAAACCGCAGTTTGCGGTTGCCTCTGGAAACGGTCGCGCGCCTGAAGCCGGGGCTGACGCTTGCAGCGGCGCAGAGCCAGCTGGACGCGCTGACTGCGTCGTTGCGGAAGCAATTTCCGGATGATTATCCGGCCGACAGCAAGTGGACGGTGCGCTTGGTGCCTTTGAAGGAAAACGTGGTGGGCAACGTTCGGCAGTCGCTGATCCTGCTGTTGGGCGCAGTGGCGCTGGTGCTACTGATCGGCTGCGTGAATGTAGCGAATCTGCTGCTGGCGCGCGCCAGCGCGCGGTCACGGGAGATGGCGGTGCGCCAGGCGCTGGGAGCGGCACGCAAGCGGCTGGTGCGGCAATTGCTGACGGAGAGCCTGCTGCTTTCGCTGATGGGCGGAGTGGCGGGGTTAGTGATGCTGTTCTGCCTGAAGGGATTCCTGCTGCGGCTGATTCCGGAGAGCCTGCCTCGGCTGAACGACCTGTCGATCAATTGGACCGTGATGCTGTTCGCGCTGGCGGCTTCGATTGCGGCCGGGATAATTTTCGGGCTGGCGCCCGCGAGGCAGGCAGGGCGGTTGAACCTGGCAAGTACGCTGAGGGTGGAGGGGCGTGGGTCGAAGGGCTCCACGGAGCAGACGCGCACGCGGCGCGTGCTGGTGGTGACGGAGTTTGCGCTGTCGCTGGTGCTGATGGTGGCCGCGGGTCTGCTGCTGCGCAGTTTTTGGGATTTGTACAAGGCGCCGCTGGGATTCAATCCGCAGCATGTGATGTCGGTGCAGTCGTGGCTGCCGAGCCCCAATGATCCGAAGACGGACATTTACGGAACGGCTGCCCAGGAGGCAGTGTTTGCGCGTGAATTGCTGCGGCGCAGCCGGTTGCTGCCGGGAGTGCGAGAGGCGGCGCTGGGATCGGAGCCTTCGATTCCACTGCACCACGACGGCAACCAGAGCGCGCTGATCGTGGAAGGGCGCCAGGCACAGAGCAAGCAGCCGCCTTTGGTGGAGCGGTCGGAGGTTACGCCGGAATATTTTCATTTGCTGGAGATTCCGGCGCTGCGCGGCCGTCTGTTCAACGACGGCGACGACGAGCATGCGCCGCTGGTCGCCGTGATCAACCAGGCGATGGCGCGGACGTACTGGCCGGGCCAGGATCCGCTGGGGAAGCGGCTGAAGTTTGGCCGTGGAAGGGATGGGGTCGGCCTCCGTGCGAGCAAGACCTGGATCACGATCGTGGGGGTGATCGCGGATGCTCGAACCGAGTCGCTGGCGAACGCGAGCGTTCCGCAAATCTATCTGAGCCTGTACCAGGACACGCCCAAGGAGTTGGCCATCTTTCTGCGTGGAAACCTGAACGCGCGTGCGATCCCGGAAGAGGTGCGGGCGATGGTACAGTCAGTGAATCCGGAGCTGCCTGTTTACGGCGCGCAGACGCTCGATGACGCGGTGTCGGGGTCGTTGGAGCAGAGACGATTCACGATGGATATTGTGGCGGCCTTCGCGGTGACAGCCCTGCTGCTGGCGGCGCTGGGAATTTACGGAGTGATTTCCTATCTCGTGAGCGAGCGCACGCAGGAGATCGGCATTCGCCTGGCCCTGGGGGCGCGGCGGGGGACGATCCTGCAGATGGTTCTACGCCAGGGGCTGGGGCTGGCGATGGCGGGCGCAGCGCTGGGACTGGTGGGATCGGTGATCGTGTCGCACCTAATGGCAGGTTTGCTCTATGGCGTAATGCCCACCGATCCTCTTACATTTGTTGGCGTCACCCTGGTGCTCACCGGTGTGGCGCTGGCGGCCTGTTATATCCCCGCGCGGCGAGCGATGCGTGTGGACCCGATGATCGCACTGAGATACGAGTAGTTTTTCGGGGTCCTCGATGTGCTCGGATTTCATGAGAACCCCGCAGCAAGGCGCATGTGGATGGGGGTCCGTGTCCGTGTGGTCTCCAGGTCTTCGCCATGTCCTTGAGCGGCATTTAAATTTTGCTATCCCTTATGGAGATTCGACATCGGGCTCTTGGGATGACAAAGGAAATGGCAACGGTTCCATAAAGAGTGGCTGCTGAACCAAGGCAATTTTCAAGTCTAATTTGGATAGGCCTTTACAGACGGAGTGCTATGAAAATTTCTCGGGCTATACGCCTTTTGCTATTGTTCATGAGCAGTTCCGTGTGTGCGCTCGCCGCCGGCACTCCTCCGCCGTTTCCTCCATACCTGAGCGACGGGTTCGACTACGCTACGTTCACCCGCTTCGATGCGGCCATGCCGCCCAAGACTCTCATTTACCAATCCAACGGCTTCATGGCGCTCCAGGAGAGAGGATTTGGCGGGCAGAAGATCATTGTTCCCGTTGCCGGATCAACGATCCCCTCCAATAGCAGCGATCGCCTGGTGGCGCTCGAGATCGACCCTCCTGTCTTCGTCGACGCGTCCCGGCGAACCTACAGCTTGGCGGATAGCCCGGCAAAACGCAGCATGACCTATTTTGCGGACCGCACGGTGTACAACGTAGCGTTCGATGACGGACCCGAAGTATCGCTGACGGTCTATCCCGTCTACGGCAAACCCGACGCAGTGCTTCGCATCAGGATCGTCCAGTCGCGAGACCCGATGCTGGTGCTTTTGCACAGTTGGGAAGATGGTTTTCAGGTCCTCCCCAACAGCAATCCTGCCGTAGTCAGTTACGGCAGCCATCATTGGCCCTATCGGTTGTTGATGGCTGCCCGTCCCCAGGCAACGATCCACGACGGGAGCTTCGCGTGGAGCCTGCGCACCGGGGCCGAGGCCGCGCTCATGATCTCCCTCGACGGAACGGAGAAGGATGCCGAAGCCGCGCTCGCAGAGCTGAGCGCTTCACCCGACCTCTACGACCAGGCGACCCATCGAGACTGGAACCAGTATCTGGCGTCCGCACCCCTGGTCGCGCCCGCCGGCCCGGTTACGTTCACCATCGGGACCACTGGAAAGCAAGAGAGCATCGCGCCCGAGGAACTGGTGCGCAGCGAGCTTTGGTTCTGGCGCGGGCTTCTCAATACGACGTGCCAGGCCCGCTATTTGCCCGCGAGTCCTCTCATGATCGCGGACTGGAATGTGTTCATGGGTATGTGGAGCAACGATGGGATTGCAGAGGCGCAGGCCATGGCCGCAACCGGTCGAAAAGATCTTGCGCGCGGGGCGATTCTGAACTGGTTCCGCTACTCCGTGAACGCGCAGGGCGATGGAACGTCCGCGTGGACGATCTTTCCTTCAGGGGCGAACACCTTTGCGGCGAACGGCCCGGAAAGGGACACGCAGGGCGTTCCGGTGCAGGGCTCCCTGGTCGGTGAATATGTCCGCCTCACCGGCGATACCAGCATCCTGAATGAAAAGCCTGGGGGCGTTGCCGGCGACCGCACCCTGTGGCAGGCTTTGTTGGCCTATCAGCGGAATCTGGCCCAGGTGCGCGACCCGAACCGCGATCATCTCATCGACTGGCTGCACACCTATGAGACCGGATGGGACGACAAGAACTCGCCGTTCGTCGATCTCAACAAGGAGCCGACCAGCACCATCAATGAGCAGGTCTTTCACCTCTGGAGCCTGCAGGAGATGATCTACCTGTCGAAAATTCAGGGCGAAGAACCGGCCCCGTGGGAGCAGGAGTATGCTGCGGCACTGAATGCTGTGCGCGAGAAGCTATGGGACACAGCTACCGAGCGCTATTGGGACCTCGATACCAAGACGGGGAAACTCTGGACCCAGGGAGAAAACCTGGATGCCTACTATTTCCTCTACTTCGAGACCGATCCCGCTCGTATTGCGGCCATGATGCGGCGGCTGGATGACCCTGCGAAATTCAACGGCGCTCTGTTGCCGACGTTAGCGTTCGACACCCCTAAGTGGGGAGGCTATTGGCGCGGTCCCGCATGGCCGAGAATATTCGGATATCTAGGAATGTCTTTGGCCCGATCGGGAAATGCCCGGGAAGGATTTGACTGGCTCGCGCGAGCCATTAACTCCAATCTCGGTCCGCTGCTTCCGGAAAATGTCGATCCCCGGGCCTATCCTCCGGGAGAACATGCGATCGGCTCGGTACGCATCATGGGTTATGACGCGATGGACACGCTGGTTCTTCCCGATGTCGCTGGTTTGCGGACGTGGGGCGGTGAGGATCTGACGGTGGCTCCGAATGACGCGCTGGGGAAGATATATATCCGCGGACAGCCGTGGATGGGAGATCGTTATGACGCGTTGTTCGAGCCCGGTCACGCAAGCCAGATCTGGCGCAATGGAGTGCAGCTTACTGCCCTGGATGCACACCGCGTCTGGCGTGCACACAAGAAAGGAGAGACCGTCGTCTTTCAAGCACAGACGGAGTGACTCCGTTGTGGCAAAATAGCTCCACTCAGGAGCTGAAATGATAACCACGCAGAATACGAGCCCAAAGGTGGATGCTTACTGTGTAAAGGTACAGCCCTTCGCGCAACCGATCCTGGCGCACTTGCGCGAGCTGGTGCACAAGGCCTGCCCCGAGGTGGAAGAAACCATCAAGTGGAGCCGGCCATTCTTTGAGTATCGGGGTGCGATTCTCTGCAATATGTCGGCCTTCAAAGAACACTGCAGCTTCGGCGTGGAGTGGATTGCCGAGGCCAAACGCCAGGAGACGCGGGACAAACGGATTGCCACCGCCGTGGAGTGGATCGCCGAGGGTAAACAGCGCAACTGGAAATATCAGAACTGCTGATGGCTCCCTCCGCTGCATCCCCGGTGGGAAGAGACATGAAAAAATCAGTGAGGGCCGCAGAGGAACTGCCATGAACGTGAATGACCTGCAGCGTTTTCCATCGGGCATTCATCTCCCGTCCACTGAGGAGGGCACCCACTGGATGCGCGCTGGGAGGACTATGAAATGCGGAAAGGGTCTACGAGAGAACCACGACGGGACGAGCCTGCGACGCCCGGCAAAAACTACATAACCCGCGGCGGGCTGGAGCGCCTCAGGGATGAGCATCGGTTTCTGCTCACCAGAGACCGCCCGGCCGTGGCGGAAGTGGTGGCGTGGGCTGCCGGCAACGGCGATCGCAGTGAAAACGCCGACTATCAGTACGGCAAGCGGCGGCTGCGGCAGATCGATGGGCGGATTCGCTTTCTCACGAAGCGAATCGAAGCCGCGGAAGTGGTGGATCCGGAAGCCCCGAGAGGGAAGCAGGCGGCGACGAGGGCATTCTTCGGCGCGACCGTGCGCTATGCGAATGCAGCGGGAGCGGAGCGGGTGGTGAGCATCGTAGGCACGGACGAGGTCGATCTCAACCGCAACCACATCAGTTGGGTGTCACCTCTGGGGCGCGCGTTGATGAAGTCGGCAGAAGGTGACAGCGTAGTTCTCGAAGCGCCGGGCGGGACAGAATCCCTGACGGTGCTGGAAGTGCGTTACGAGCGCATTTCTGTGGAGCCGTTCCGTGAACCGCCTGGATCGGAGGCCTCGGTGAAGGGACTCCCTCGCCGACGCTCACCTGACGAAGAAGAGACGATAGGGCAGAAGCCGTGAAACAGCGATCTGTTACAGTTCGACCAGTTTGATGGCAGAGCCGAGCATATGTGCGCGGGAGATCGTGCGGAGTGAATAGTCGACGCATCTCCCACCCAGCGGCGAAAAAATGCCGGTCACGAGACGGGAAACGAAAGGCGCGCCTCAGGGCCTAAAGGCCAGATGACTCTTTTGCGTTGATGCACTTGCTAAGGTGTATGCATGAGAACAGGCGACAAACAAGTCCCGCAGGGACGGCTGACCTTAGCCCAGGACGCAGTCCTGGGAGAGCTTTCGAGACACGACAAGTCCCGAAGGGACGACTCAAGATAGTCGAGGGTTAAGTAGCGGCGTATTTTCAGCCGTCCCTGGGGGACTCAATCATTTTGCTTGATGTTCCCAGGACTGCGTCCTGGGCTAAGTTCAGCAAAGTTCAGCCGTCCCTGCGGGACTTTTCCAGTACAGACCTTCCAGCCCGTCCCTACCTTTCACCGCCCTCGGGACAGAGCTTCTCCGCAGCCGGCCGCAACCACCATGCGGGCGCAAGCCAGCACAAAGAGAACAAAACGGTTCCGATACCGGAATACGCGGACATCCGCATCAGGATGCGTGGCCTTACAGCATGTGCCTTGCCCAGGCTTCCAGCCACGAGCGGGTGATCGATTGCCAGGTCTCGCTGAAGTAGAGGCCCGTGGCCGCCAGGCCCATGGTGATCACGAGGAAGGCTCCCCACAGAAACTGTTTCATGATCCGATTGCGTTTCCAGTCCCAGAAAAACATGAGAAGAACGATCAGGAGATTACCGCCCTCGTAAAACAGGTAGGTGCCGAGAAAGGTAGTTGGCGGAGGGAGAAAGAGGCCCGCAAACCGGGAGAAACCCGCATCGCTAATGCAGATAGTCGCCAGAATGAGCACGCGCCGATGAGCGGCCGAATTGCGGCGCATGAGAATTCCCCACGGGAGCAGGATTGCCATGCAAATGACTCCGCTGAAGGCGATGGAAAGAAATTGAGGAGGCAGCGCGCCGGGAGTGTGCAGGTTCAAGGCTTGCCAGCTGAGTTCGGACCAGGGGGCGATCACCAGGACGAGAGCGGCGTAACCGGCCGCGAACCAACCGAAGCTGCGATGGAGCCGGACATGGCCGGTTTCGACCATGAGCACAAGCGCGGTTGCAGTGAGTAGCCAGAGCGTGGTGGCGATCGCGTGCACGTGGACGATCCTGGGTACGGCCGGCTGCTCATGAAGGTAGTTGTGCAGATCGAAGCCGAAGCCGACGCCTACGAAGATCCAAAAGATGGCCAGCCAGACGAGCGCAGCGCGGCGATCGTCACGCGCGGGCCAGGATGCGGTGGTATGGACGTGCAATCGTTTTCCTCTTGGCAGTGAGAAAAACATACAGCAATGGGACGGATGCGATGAAGCTATTTTTGCAGAGCGGGTGAGTTCAGACGAGCCCACAACCGCAATCATCGTAAAGATAACTTGAAACACGCAGCATCCAAAGAGCTCTTAAAAATCACGTTGCCTTCTTCCGACTTGTGGGACTTTGGAGCATCGGATCACGCGACCAGGCACCCGTTCACGTCGAGGCGACGGTAACTGCTGGGTAGGCTTCGATGTATTTCTCGCCATGGCAGCCTTGGTAGGCCACTGTCCGTGCCTCCAGATCGACATCGTAGGTCACGACACCCGCTCGCCACGAAGCGTCCAGGAACTCCTGGAACGTGCTTTCGCCGGCCTGATCGACGCGAAGCGCTTTGATGAGAGCCTCCTCATCAAAGGCGGGTACATCGACAGCACCATTGACTAAGGGGGTGCCTTGCACGACGACTGGACCCTCCCGCGTTAGAAAGAGGCTTTGGCAGGATGGCAGCGACCATACATTAGTGGTCACACCAGCTTTTCGCAGAACTTCTGCCAGGTATGGGAAACCACCCACACGGGGACGATTCGTTTCTGCGAATTTCATAGCTTGCATTAGCTTATCGATTGCTTTGCTCATGAGATTTGTCCTTATTCAGTTGGGACATCGTTGATGTGGTTGTGATGTGCAAGTTTGATCAGCAGTTCCCGAAGAACGTGTTTTTCTCTTGCACTCAGACAATCGAAGTAACGTGCATCGTTTTGATCAGCAATCTCAGCTAGGACAGGGAGATTGCGGCGTCCTGCCCCCGTGAGAGAAAGCAGGCGGAACCGGCTGTCGCCTTCTTTTGCATCCGTTTCGACCCAGCCCTTTGCATCGAGTTTGTCGACGATTTTAGAAACTGCACCACGGGTGAATCCCATACTGTCGGCCAACTCACCTGGCGGAGTTTGTCCGCGCTCATGAAGTTCCCGCAGGAGCACCCATTCCGCAACCGAAGTCTGCTTCTCGTGTAGAGCACGAGAAAATGCCCCTGAGACTGCGTTGGAGACGCGTCTGAGCCAGTACCCAAGGTGGCTCTCGAGCTGGGGCACTGCCTGCGCTTTCGGCATTAGTTTCCATGGAAACTAGTATAAGTTCCATGGAAACTATCTGTCAACATCTCTTGCAGATCAAGTCGGGACGGGGATCTTTCAAGACACGACAAGTCCCGAAGGGACGACTGAAATTGTCCAGGGTCAAGTAGCGGCGTATTTTCAGCCGTCCCTGCGGGACTCAATCATCTTGCATGATCCACCCAGGACTAGCCCGGATTTCTCACGAGTTGGGGGTGTTGAGCTAGAGGAGTGGCGAGGAAAAGGGTTGGGAAAGGCCGTTTTTCGTGGCATAACTGCGTTGTCGAAGCGTAGTGAATGCCGTGCGGAGAGCGGCCTTTCTTATGACAGAGTGTAGCCAAGAGAGCTTCTCGTTTGCACGTCATTTTTCCCGCCGAGTGGAAGCCGGTTTCAGCGCTGGGCATGTGTCCAGTGACGGGGATCGATGCTGTTGCGTGCCGTGGATGGCAAGATCGATCTTCTTCATCGACTAGCAGCTTGCTTTAGCGATGGCCGCAGGCCAGAGCGAATCGAGCACACGGTTTTTGAGATGCTCTCCCAGCGTATCTACGGGCTGGCACTGGGCTATGAGGATCTGAACGACCACGAGCAGTTGCGCAAGGATGTCGTGTTCGGTTTGCTGAGCGGCAAGCGCGAACTCGAAGCGCCGCTGGCCGGCAGAGCACGCTCAACCGGCTGGAACTGTCAGGTCGCAGTAAGCGCTACCACAAGATCACTTCTTCCGTCGAAGCGATCGATCGGCTGCTGGTGGATCTGTTCATCGAGTCCCATACGGCGATGCCAAAGCAGATCGTGCTCGATCTGGATGCCACCGATATCCCGCTGTACGGCCATCAGCTGGAGCGTTTTTTTCACGGCTACTACGACAGCTACTGCTATCTGCCCCTGTATATTTTTGCCGGAGACCAGTTGCTGTGTGCGCGGCTCAGAGCTGCCAACCAGGACGCAGCCGCCGGCTCGATCGAGGAACTGAAACGTATCGTTGGCCAACTGCGGCAACGTTGGCCGCAAGTCAACATCGTGCTGCGCGCTGACTCCGGCTTCTGCCGCGAAGCGCTGATGGCTGGTGTGAACAGAAAGAAAACCGGGTGGAATACGTCTTCGGCCTGCAGCGCAATCGGCGCCTGCAAACCATCATCGGGGAGCCGATGCAGGAGGTGAAAAAGCAACATCAGGCCACCGGCAAAGCCAGCCGCATGTTTACAGAGTTCCTGTATCGAACGCATAAGAGCTGGTCCTGCTCCGCCGCGTCGTGGCCAAGGCGGAGTATCTCGATAAGGGAGACAACCCGCGCTTCGTAGTCACTTCGCTAGCTGCCCAGCAATGGCCCGCACAGGATTTATACGAGAAGTTCTACTGTGCCCGCGGCGAGATGGAGAATCGCATCAAGGAACAGATGTGCCTGTTTGCCGACCGGCTCTCCAGCGACGAAATGAAAGCCAACCAGCTACGGCTGTACTTCTCCGCCCTGGCCTACACGCTCATGGAGGCTCGCGCCGGCTGGCCCTGAAGGGAACCGAGTGGGCTCAAGCCCAGGTCGATACCATCCGCCTGAAACTGCTCAAAATCGGTACCCTCGTGCGGCTCAGCGCGCGCCGCGTGCGCTTGGAAATGAGTTCCACCTATCCCTGGAAAGACCTCTACGCACAAGCCTTCTATGCCCTGCGCTGTTGAAGCCCGCTGGCCTCCACGTCTTAGCCCTCTCCAACATGTTGCTGGCCTCGCTTCCGCCCCGGCGTGCGCAAAATACGACCAAAAACTCAAACCAACCGGCAGCTCAGCAACAAACACCGCCCCGCAACCAAAATCCTGACCACAAAATACCCCGCAGCATCCCGCAAACCACATCAACCAGAAAAACTCACCACTCGTGAGAAATCCGGGCTAGCGTCCTGGGCTAAGGTCAGTCGTCCCTGCGGGACTTTTTCCAGTACGGGCTTTAAAGCCCGTACCTACCTGGTGCGAGGTATCCGGAGAAGGAGTGGCTGCCGACCTGGAGATGCTTGCGTTCACTCGGAGCGCAACGCTTCGATCGGGTTGATGGCTAATGCCCTTCGCGCAGGCACCAGAGACGCAAGTGCCGCTACGGCGAGCAGAAGTACCGATACCCCCAGAACGACGAGCGGATCCCGGGTCCCATTTTCGATCCACTGCGCGATCATGCGGTTCAGACCAAAGCTGAGCGCGAGCCCGGCGAGAATTCCCAGACCTACGCCGGTTCCGGTCGATACTCCCACAATCCAGAGCACGTCGCGGCGCTGCGCCCCGAGAGCAATGCGAACGCCGAGTTCACTGGTGCGCTGAAGCAAAGTATAGGAAACGACACTGTACAAACCCACAGCGGCCAGAACCAGGGCCAGCACAGAGAAGGCGGCGAAGAGCATGGAAACCAGCCGGCCTCGGGCGTACTCCGGCTCATTTTGAATCCAGCCTTCCAGGTCGCGCACATTGCGAGCGATTTGCTGGTCGGCATCGAGAGAGGCGACCTGCTGCTTGATGCTGTGCAGCATCGCGAGCGGATCGCCATCCGTTCGGACCAGCACCTGCGTAAATGGCAACGTCAGCAGAGTGTAAGGAGCGTAGATGGCGGGCGCCACCGGTTTGTCCAGCCCGTCATTCAGTGAGTCGCCTACTACGCCGATGATCTCCAACCACCCCGTGGCTCCGTTTGCCGGTAACGCTGCCGGAGGAAGGGTAGCGAATTGCGGCAGGCGCACCTCATGCCCCGCCGTACTTCCGCCAGAAAGGTAATGGCGAACGAAAGACTGGTTCACCACGACCAGCGTGGCGCCGCGCGCTATTTCGCTTTGATCCCATAGACGGCCGCTGAGGATGGGGACTTGCAAGGTAGCGAAGTATTCGGAGCCGACGAATTCCAGCTGGGCTTCCTGGGACGCGGCAGTCGGCCGGCCTTTGATCTCTACAGGTTGGCGCCAGCCGCTGTTGGGCGGGGTGGCGTTGGTCGATGTGCCGGCGGAAAGCACACCCGGCATCGCCGCGATTTTGTCGCGCAATTCGGTGTAGAAGCGGACTCGATCTGCCCATGTGGTATGCGTGTCCTCGCCGATGGGAATCACCACCGACATCACATGTTGCGGTTGGTATCCGAGGGGAACACGAAGCATGTTACGGAAGCCCTCGATCGCTGCACCCGCAGCGGTCATGAGTAACAGTGTCAGTGCGATCTGGCCGGCGATGAGCGCCGTGTGCAGCCGCCTGCCCCGCACGCTGCCCGTGAGGCGCCGCGTGCCCGCCTGCATCACCTGGCTGATCTGCGGGCGCGACGATTGCAGCGCGGGAAACAGCCCGAAGACGATTCCGCACAACAAGGCCAGAACCACGCTGAAGCAAAGAACAGGCAGGTTGATATGGAAGTCCGCTTCGTAAGGATAAGAGTGATCGGGCAACCGTGGGACGAGGAACGCGATCGCCCGGTAGGCGGCAAAAATGCCCAGACCTGCCCCCGCCAGTGAGATCAGAAGCGATTCGGTGAGAAGTTGGCGCACGATGCGCATGCTGCTGGCTCCCACGGCCGAGCGCACGGCGAATTCATGCTGGCGTGCTGTGCCTCGTGCAAGCAGCAAGATCGAAAGATTTCCGCAACCGATGGCGAGCAGGAGCGCGACCGCCCCGAACAGCAAGTACATGGTCTTTTTCAGGTCTTGGGTATAGGTATCCGCCAGGCTGCGGACGCTGATCTTGTATTGCTTCGGAAAAATGTTCGGGGTTTGCTGGTTGAACTGCTGGTAGAGAGGCTGGAATTCGGCAGCGGCGGCGGCATCCGTGACACCCGGTTTCAGCTTGATCTCGGGGTTGTACCGATGGAGCTGATCCGAGGCCATCTTCAACGGGGTGTAGACCTCTCCATCCCTCCACGTAAACCGCACCGGCATCACCCCAAGGATGGTGTAGCTCTTGTGGTCGAGCTGGATGGTCTTGCCGACGACGGAAGGGTCCCCACGATAGTGACGTTGCCAGAACTTGTAGCCCAGCACAGCAACAGGCTGCGGGTCTTTTCCATCGGGCGCATCGGCGGGAATAAAGTATCGGCCCAGCAGAGGGTTCAGGCCTAGAAACTGGAAGTGGGATCCCGTCATCTGGACGACAATCGCGTCGTCAGGGACGTCACTTCCTGTGACCGTCTGATTTGTATAGTTATCGGCAACCACATCCTCGACTGCGTTGGTTTGGCGCAATTGCCGAATTTGCGGCCCTGTCAGGCTCCAGGTGTCCTCACGGCCGGCGTTGTCGGTAAGCCACACTTCGGAGATCCGCTCAATGCCCGCATAGGGCCAGGGATGGAGCACGGCGTCATACAGGATGCTGTAAACAGCCACGGTCGCGCCGATTCCCAGGGTGAGCGACAAAATGGAAGTGATCGAAAAACCAGGGTTGCGGGCAATTTGCCGCAGAGCAAATCGGAGATCCTGAAGCAGTGTTTGCATCGGCGCCTCCTGTGCGACGAGGAAGGGCGAAATTTGGCTCTGCGTAAACTACTGCAACTTCATAGCCACATCCCCTGCATTGAAGAGTACGGTCTGCCTGTATCTTTTGTTCCGGGCCGGTGATTTTGCACCGGAAACCGTGTTCGATTTCGTACACACCCGTCCACAATCGAACAACGTAGTCTCGGCGTACGCTGTGTGTCGCAGCCCACTCAAGCCAAAAGATGGCTTGAATGGGGCACCCTCTGGATTCCGATGCCATGTACCGGCGGTCGCATCAGGCCTTTGTCAGGCGGATCACTTCAACGGAAGAGATAGCGATCAACCCCTCTTCGACGGTGCGATCGAGCAGGGGCATGAACTTGTCGATCTTCTCGGGGCGATCGATGATCGTCATCATCACCGGTGCTGATTTTGATCTGGAGAGAGCGGTGTGGCGATGAATTCTGGCGCTGGCGCCAAATCCTTCGACAGCGCGGTAAGCGATCGCGAACATGATTTCCTGGGAACGAGCGGCTGCAATCATAGCCTCCTGGAGCGGCACGCCCTGTGACTTGTCTTCGCCATTGAAGTGAATGCGAAGCATGCTTGCTGTAAATTCCTCTCTCATCGGGCAGGCTCCTCGACGGTTTCATCGGTATGGATCGGGCGGTGCGAATATTTCACCACGTCCACGTCGGAAAGCACGATCAGCCCTTCCTGAACCATTTGTTCGAGAACGGGAAGGAAGCTCCGGATCTTCTCCTCTGTATCTACCACCGAGATCATCATGGATGCGTCGTGCGACAGATGAAAAGGTTTGTCGCGATGAAACCTCCGGTGCGCTCCGTATCCGAGGATGCCGCGATAAACGGTCGCCCCAGCGAGATCATTTGCCCTCATTGCTTCGACTAGCATTTTGTAAAGCGGCTTGTCGTTCCAGCGATCGTCCTCGCCGATGTAGATCCGCATCAGCTTTGCCTTGCCTTCTATCTTGACCGTCGTTTGGGCCTCGGCGTGGCGCCGGGATGGCACTGGAGCTTTCATGATCCTGGTTTCCTGTACTTCGATCATGCCGTGGCCGGCCATCTCTTCGAGCTTGCCCAGAACCTCCTGCACTTTTTGCTCGGATTCGATGAACTCGATCTTGACCGGTAGCTTGTCTGAGATCTCGACATAGCTGGCGCTGTGCAAGCGATGATCTGCGCCAAACCCCGCAACCCCTTTGAATACCGTCGCGCCGGAGATACCACGAAAAAAGAGGTAATCGAGAATGGCGGAATGGCGAGAATCGCCTTCGCTCACATAGATCGAAACCTTGAGGGCTTTTCCAGTTTTCAGCATGGAGCCTCCTTGGAAGCAAAGCGCAACTGGCGCTCACGATTTTAGGCTTTTGCGGAAGCTCGTGCCCGGAAAACTACTCATGTTTTTTGTGAGGAATTTTGCCCCTCGACCTTTATCCCTGCTCGCATCAGCAGGCCCAAATCCAGCCGAAGACGGTCCAGGTCGACAGACTCCGCAGTGTGTCCCGCGAGGCGCTGAATCTGCACCCGGTAGCTGTCTGCATAGGAGCTCGCCAGACGCTCCAGGTTACGCGTTGTGCGCTCGATCCATCGATTCAGCACGCGGCCGTAAGCGCGAAATTGATCTCTGAGCACGGGCTCGAGTTCTCTGAGCTGCCAACGCAAATGGACGGCCGCGACCTTCTTTCCAAATAGAATCCATCGGCCAACCGGTACAGAGTCCCTCGTCGTGGCGAACTCAAAGCGGGGAAGATCGCGAAGCAGCATCTCGACATCACGGACGGCCGGTGTGTCCGGAGTATTCAAGATGGCCGCCACTTGTTGCAGTTCACCGATGGCCTGCTCCGAAGACTCGCGCAGGCGGCGAAGCGGCTCCCTGAGCTGCTCCTCAACGAACGCCGCTACCCAAGCGCAGATCTGCTCCGCGGGAATCGCCGTTTGGCGCGTGTGTTGGATCCAATGCAAACTTGTCTCAGCGACGTGGGAAAGCGCGCGATCGCAGCCTTCTTCCAGCCGCAGCAGGTCGGGCTCGAAGACACGGGGCTGCTCACCCATTACACCGATTGTCTGCCTGAGACGTGCTTCGAGTTCCTCGAGCCTGTGACGATCCAGATTGCCCAGGAGGCAATTGCGATCCAGCGCGGCTTCTATGCTGGCGATGACGGCATCGCGCAAAGCCGCAACTTTGCGGCTGGCCGATTCGTCGCGCAACTGGGTACAGCGGCCAAAACGGGGCAGCAGTCCGGCCTGGTAAAAATGTTCGAGCATCACTGAATGACTGGGCCGGGCACTTACCGGATAAACGGTGGGCTCGATGCCCAGCTGTTGATCCACGCGCTCTCTGATATACGTTAAAGCGCTTGCCAGCTCGTCTGGTTGCAGCAGGTCGGCTTTACTCAGCAGGACGAGCGATGGGATTCCAGCTTCATAGAGCAGGCGCAGGGTTCCGATATCTTCTTCGGTGAGGGAGGCGCTGGCATCCACCAACAAGATTCCCAGGTCGGCCGAGGGCAGATAGGCGAGGGTTTCCGCTGCGCCCCGTGTTGCGAGCGAGCCAAGACCTGGCGTGTCTACCAACACAATGCCTGGCGTGAGACAGGGCGACGGTATTTGAGCAACGGCTTTGATTACGTTTCGCGTGTTTCCCGGGTTTCCTTGTTCGGTGACGAACTGCGCAATTTCGTTCAGTGGAATTTTCTCGCTGTGACCGTCGACGAAGGTGATAAACGCGCGAGCATTAGGGCCGGATTGCAAGCTGGTCGGTACCGCTGTGATGGGGTTGATGCCGACGGGCAGAATGTCTTTACCCAGCAGCGCGTTCAGCAGCGAGGACTTGCCGGAACTTACCCGGCCAAAGAAGGCAACCTCGAAATTGTTATCCTCCAGGCGCGACGTGAGTGCCTCGAGTCTTCCGCGAAACTCGACCAGTCCATGGCGGGTAATCATTTCTGCGGTGGTTTGCAGCAGCGCTACATCTGCGCCTTGTTGCAGCAGGTGTTCGAGGCGTGCTTCGAGCTTAGTTCCCATTTCCTGGCGCAGATAGCGGTTCATGCCCTCGATGAGCGACCGTAGTTCGTGGACAACTCCGTTGAGTTCGCCGGCGATGCGGTCACTGACAGCACCCGAGCCGCGCATATGGCGAGGGAGAAGTTCTTCGACGGCGATATCGATGAACGAGAGATTCGTCAGGATGGCATGGGTAGCAGGGATCGTTGGCTCGCCGGTCTCGATCTGCTGCCATGCAAGAGAACGGAGTAGCTGCTGGCGAAGTCGATGGATATAGTCCTCGAGCACCCTGGCTTGCGCGGGTGAAATATCCGCGATGTATTTGGCAAAAGGGGAAGGGGAGTTAGCGGCATGGAGAATGCTGCCGATATCCGTGAGGAGTCGATCGATATATTGGCAACTTACGTTGAGCCGCAGACGCTGTGCTTCATTCAGAGCGTCCTCGACCAGCGGGTCATGTTTCGCGACAGATCTGTTCATCCCGGTACCTGCTACTTTGGGATTCTGTCGCTGAAGTGTTTGACTCAACCGACAGAAACCCTGTCAGGAGTCATCATCTGTGCGCGTGCCGCACAGCGGTTTAGGGTGAACTCCTTCACCACTGGTCTTAATCCTGAACCTTCATTTCGCCGGCTGTCAAGGCAGGGCACCGCCGAGGACCGGGGTGGGGATGTGGGCAAAAGAGGTTGTTTGAAAAGCAGAGCTCAAGACCTTAGTCCCGGAGGGACGGCTGACCTTAGCCCAGGACGTTAGTCCTGGGTACACCATGGAACATGATTAAGTCCCGCAGGGACGGCTGAAGAGTGTCCAGGATAGCGTTGCGGCCGATTTTCAGCCGTCCCTCCGGGACTGGTCGTCTTTTCAAACGCAACCCAGGACTAGCGTCCTGGGCTAAGGTCAGCCGTCCCTTCGGGACTGAATTTTGGGTGAAATACTCAGCTCTTCATCTGGGTCGCAATACGGTCAATTGCATGGTGAGCCGAGAGGACCGCGCCTTCCTGCCATGCCACCAGGTGGGATAGATAGTCGCCTGCAAAGTAAGTGCGGCCCTCTGGTTTGTCCAGCTGGGTATAGGCTTCCGTGCTGCTGGGAACCCGGTTGTTGGCGAAGCAGCCAAGGGAATAGGGAATCTTCAACCAGCTGACGTAGATGGGCTTTTCCAGCAGCTTGGAACGGCCGGGGTGGAGCGTTTCCACGGCAGCCCGTGACGCATCGAACTTAGCTTTGATCGAGGGAAGAGCGCCAAAGGGAGTCAACCCACCCCCGCTATCTCCAAAGGCTTTGCCGAACCCGGCTTCGTTGCGTTCGATATTGAATCCGGCAATCAGCACACCTGTTGGAGAGAACAGTTTCGCGCTTGGGTACCAGACCAGGTCGACCGTGTTCTTGAGGAATGAAATTCCGCCATAGATGTGATTCTCTTTCTCCCAGAACCGGGGCGATTCCCAGGCAATCTTGTAGGCCGCAGCCATCGACATGCCGGTGAATGCGCGATTGGCCTCGGGCGAAAAGTTATTTTTGGTTTTGGCAAGGATTGGGATAGGCATGGTACAGATGCAATAGTCGGCCGTGATGGTTTGCGGAGCTCCGGCTTTGGAGTAGACGACTGTCACGCTCTTATCGCTGGTGGTGATCTCGGTGACCGGGCACTCGTAGTGGATCATGCTCGGAGGCAGGGCCTTAGCGAAGCCATAGGGAATGCGGTCCATCCCGCCGACAGGCTGAAACATCGTGGCTTGCCAGTCGATTTCCTCTTCGTAGAATTCTCCCTTCGACATGTCTGCCGCCAGCAGCTCATGAAGTTTCAAAGGCTCACGCAGTGTATAGTCCATCGGTCCTGCTCCGCGAGGCCTGGTGAAACCGGCGCGCAGGGTACCGGCGTATTTCCCGCTTTCATTCAGGTCACCGAACGATTGCAGAAAGTCCAGCAGCAGCGAGGTGTCCTCTTTCGAGAGCGCGCTGTCGAGAGTGTCCGCATGGATGCACTTGGACAGCAACTCCGCCAGGTAACCGCGGGTGTCATGGATGACCTGCCGCTGCTCGACGGGTTTGCCGCTATTCAACAGGGGCGATTGCATCAGGGCAGAGCGGGAGACGTTCACCTCCACTTCGAGAGGCACGCCCAATTCATGGCAATAACGGAGTAAGTTGGTGTGGATGGAGGGAATGCGCGCGGGTCCGGCGTTGAGATAGCCATCCTCAGTCCAGCTACAGTTTTGCGTGGTCCCGTCGATGAATTCGACCTTGGTGCCGTTGCGCACTGTCCAGTTGCGGCCGCCGGGGCGGCTTCGCGCCTCAAGAATGGTGCATTCGAAACCGGCCTTGCACAACTCGTAAGCCGACACCAGCCCGGCGATACCGCCGCCCAGGATGACAACACGCTTGCCCTTTCCGAAGTCAGCGGTGAGGGCGGGCAGTGCCGACGCATTTGCCGTTGGCGTAAGTCCGAGAACCTGCATGGTCCGAAAAGCAGCGGAATAACCGCCGATCTGGGCAATCCGCTCCAGGAAAACACGTCGAGTGAGGCTCATTGAGTCTGCTCCGCACCATAAATTGTGAAGGGGGTCCCACTCCCAGTCTGTAACAGGTGGGGTTGCCATGCAAGCAGAAACCGTCGATCGGCCTGGATCAGCTAGTTGCCGCTGCCCGGTGAAGGCATGGAGCGGATGAACGCCACCAGGGCGTGAAGATCGTCGCTTTTCATATTGGTGAGCGGCATCCCGCCCTGCTGCATACGGATACTGTGGTGCCGCAGCAGGTTCTCGAGAACATTAGCGGGGAGAATCGACGCTGTTCCGGCCAGGCCGGGAGCGGCCACGGTGCCGCTCAGGCCGCCGATACCGTGGCAGTTCTGGCAGGTTGCGCGCTCAAAGATCTGTTGGCCTCGCAAAGCCTGGGGGCTGAGTGCTACCGGCTTCGGGGGTGCTGCGACCGGTGCATTGGGAGAGGTCGAGACCGGAGCGCCGGGTGTCGTGGCAGCACCGGTGTTGGCGATCACAGGGCGGACAGCCTGCGCTGCCGCCGCGCTCGAAAGTCCAGACAAGTAAGCGACGAGATCGTGCAGTTGAGCGTCATTTACGGTGGGCGTCGGCATGCCACCATTGCGCATTTTGGCCGTGGGATGGCGAAGCAGGTTGGGCAGTTGATCGCCAGGGAACTTGGCTCCGACGCCAATCAGTGAGGGTGCGAAGTGTGTGCCTGACGCCGCGGGTCCGTGGCAGGCAGCACAGCCTTGCGAAAGGAATATAGCGCGTCCTGGACTGGGCAGGGTAGAAACCGGCACAACGGCAGTTGCAGACGCTGGCGCAGGCGCCGGTGGAGCCGTGGCTAAGGTTCCTTCGCTCGGAGCAGCCGCTGTCGTGGCTGGCTCAGCAGGCGCCGCGATCTCCGTCGCGGCCGTTTCGATCGCCGCTGCCGGAGCAGCTTGTGGTGCGCTGAGTGTCCGCAGATAGGCAATCACGGAGGACATTTGTGCTGCGGTTCCAGCGAACGGAGGCATGCCTCCGGCCTTCATCTTTGCGTTGGGCTTCTCAAGCAAGGCGATCAACCTGGTTTCGGAGGCTCCTGCGATAAGAGGAGCCATGGCTGGTGCTCTACCACCTTCGCCTGCCTGACCGTGACAAGCGAAGCAGCCCCGCTCCTGATATAACTGCCGCCCTGCGACTGCGGCTGTGGTGAGGTGGGCCAGCGGTCTGCCGGCCGGCAAAGAAGCTTCTTTCACGCCCGGCTCGGGCGGAGAAACCCGGTACACCGCCGGAACATTGGCAGCGCTGGTCCCGAGCGCGGCGAGATAGGCGATCAGCGCTGTCATATCTGGACTCGAGATATCCACGGCGGGCATCTTTCCTGCCCTCATGGCGGCGTTCGGGTTATGCAGCAGACCGGCGAGCTGAGATTCAGGGATTTTTTGCGTGATGGATACCAATGCGGGCGCGATGGGGCCGCCCACACCCGCGTCACCGTGGCAGCCCGAACATCCGTGGGACTCGAAGATCCCGCGGCCCTGTGCCACCACGGGGTTGACGGGACCAGCCGGAACCGTTCCTCCCGGTGATTCTACGTAGGGAACAAAGGGGGCGGCACTATAGGCCTTCTCCTGCTTGTCCTGAATTGCGATTTGTGCCGCGGCGTTGGGGTCGCGGGCGTCGTCCATGCGGCTCTTCGCTCCCATGTAGATCATGCCAACAACAACAAAAGCCACTGCGAGCACGGGGATGGGCCTGCGCCATGGGCGCCGCTCCAGCTTGCGATCAAGGAACGGCAGCAGGAAAAATGCTGCCGCCAGCAGGCCGGGAATAACCACCACGGCGAACACCACTTGTGGTCCTTCCCAGTACTTGAGCCATTCGAACATCGGCAGGTAGTACCACTCGGGGCGGGGCAGGAACTGCGTATCTGCCGGATTCGCCAGTGGCCCCAGTGTCGCTGGGTGGAAGAAGGACAAGATGCCCAGACCAATCATGAGCAGCAGCGCGAAGGCCATGTCCATCAGTACCTGGCGCGGATAAAAGCCTTCAGCCGGGAGCTTCGGCTCAATGGGATCCTCGTTGATAGGGCCGGCCGGTCCTGCCTTTCGGAACAAAGCAATGTGGACGGCGATGAACGCGAAGATTGCCCCGGGAATCAGAAAGACATGGGCGACATAGAAACGGGATAAGGTGAGCGTGCCGATCGTATCGCCACCGCGTAGCAGGCGGGTCAGCCAGTTTCCGACGATTGGGACCTGGCCAACAATATTCGTGCCCACCGCCGTGGCAAAATAGGCTTTCTGGTCCCACGGCAGCAGGTAGCCCGTGAAGCCCATGCCCAGCACCAGAAGAGAGAGCACCGCGCCCGAAATCCAGAGCAGCTCCCGCCGGCCTTTGAATGAGCCGTAGAGAAAGGTCTGCAGAAAATGCAGGGCAAGCACAATGATCATTGCGCTCGAGCCGTAGTAATGCAAGCTGCGCAGAAAGGCGCCTGCGGCTACCTGCTTGCTGATATAAGCAACGCTGGTGTGCGCGGTTTCAGCGGAAGGCACGTAGTAAATGGCCAGGCAAATGCCGGTGATAATCTGCGAGATGAAAATGAAGATGAGGCCCGAGCCGAACACATAGGCGAGTCGAGCGCCGCCTGGTATCGGCTCGTCCAGCGACTCCTTCATTAATCCATCGACGCCCGTCCGTTTATCCAGCCAGCGGAAGAGCCTCTGGGGAAGACCTGCTGTTGAAGCGCGGGGAGCGCCCTCCTTGTTGCCTTCCTTCATGGGTTTCACGCTCTTCACTCCTAGCTCAACGATTCCTGGTTGGGTACGTTCGAACGGAAATACTTGAATTGCACCTGCAGCTTGCCGTCCTGCACCCGGGTCGGAAGCTGATCCATGGCGCGTGGCGGGGGCCCAGAAATACGTTCTCCGTCGGCCTTGAACTCGCCGCCGTGGCAAGGGCATACAAATCGGTCGTGGTCGGCCTGCCAGGAAACACTGCAGCCCATATGAGGACAAATGGCGGAGAGCACCTGGAATTGCCCATTGCTACTCCGGTTGACATAAACCGATTGGGCAGAAACCACCTCGCGCCATCCGTCGCGCTGGGCGAAGGTCACCGTCCGGCGCACCGGCTCGACGCTGGCTGGAAGCTCATCGAGAGTGCCGACATCGGACCAAACGATGCCGCTCGACTTTGTATAGAGCGGGTAAAACACGAAGCGAAGCACGGGCACTGCCAACAAGGCGCCCATGCCCGCCGTGCCAATTGCCAAAAGGCCACCGAAAAAGGATCTCCGGTTTACCACCGGTCCCCTCTGTGGGTTGATCACGTTCACAGTAGTCTGGTCAGCCAAGCAAGCCTCCTAGAAGTTGACCCATAGGGCCAGGTAAACAGTGTTGTTGTCTGAAGCATTGCGGTTTGCGCCGTCGTAATTGGTGCCTGCCCCATTGAATTTGAAATATCCCGTGTAGTTGATGTTGAGGTCGATGTTCTGTACCGGCCAGTAGGCGAACTGTGCAATGTAACCGCTGCTGGTCGGTCTTCCATTGGCGCTGCCGGTCAGGGCTGCGGGAGCGTAGAGCAGCGGATCGCTGTTGCCGGTGGTAGCGAAGAGTGCGCCGGTCGCGGTGTACTTGTTTGTCCAGTGATACGTGCTGTCAAGCTTGAAGGTGTTGAGATGGTTGGTCTTGGTCGTCGCCCCACCGGCCGTATAGGTCGCCAGCAAGTTGCTGGATTCGTGCGTGTAGCTGCCATGAGCGTCCAACAGATTAGCGCCGAAGGGCCGCTCATATTGAAAGTCGACTGAGGGATCTGCATAGCGGTCCTCCAGGCCGGAAACGGCGCCCGGAAAGGAATTTACATAAATCCCGTAGGTCCCGACTTCCAGGTAGTTGTCTCCCCAGGTTTGCTGCCACGCTGCCCGCCAGTAAGGCGCGACTCCGCTAATGTTGTAAGTCTGCCCGGTCCCGGTTACCGGGGGGCCCGACCCCGCGTGCTCCGAGCGATAGACGGTGACGTCGGTGTAGAAGTGGTCGTTCCACATGCTGTAGCCGCCGACGCCGGCTACATCCTGTGCGAGACCGCCGTTGATGATAGGAGAAGCGCTGGGGGTTACGGCTCCAGCGCTTGATATCCAGGGGAAGCCCCAGGCTGGGCTGCTATTCCAAAGATCCTCAACCGAAGGATTGTTGTTGATGGTTATCCCGTACTCCCAGTCTTTCCCCAGCAATTTTCCCTGGTTGGCGTAACGGAGATCGGTGTTGTCCATGCTGAAATGATCGGCTGCATGTTCATAGGTAATCTGCGCCATCCCCCCGAAATGGGAAGCGTAGCCGCCGGCGAGAAAGATGCTGGCCTGCTGCGGAAAACCCGCGGAGTTATTCTGTGACCCCGGCTGATTGGCCTGGTATGAGGTGTTGGAAAGCAGGATCATCGCCGACAGGGGAATGTATTTCGACAGCAGCAAGCTCTTGCTGTTGCCCACTTTATCGCTGGGGCTCATATCCGTCAGCACGTAGCCCTTTAGTTTGAAATTGCGACCGAAGGCGGTCAGTTCGGGTGGATCGCTGTGACACACGTTGCAGGAAAGGCCAGTCTGACGAGCAAAGCTGGGGACGGCTTCCGCCCTGGGTATGCTCAGCAGGAGGAACGAAAGCACAGCTACCGGCGCCATTCTCTTCATGAACGATCCTTATCTACTCCCGGTGCAATCGCGAGAGTTCCGTACCATTTCGGGCCCGCAAAATATGGGTCGAACGCGCACAGGCGCATCCAACTTGTACGCTTGCGAAGCAACTAATACTGAGCAGTTTTATACAAAGAGGACAGAACGGATGTGACCACGATCACACCGTTCAAGTCATATCCCTGTGTTTCGATAAGTGATGGGACTGTATAAACCAACCGGCTCATCCACGGCGATCAGAAAGCAATTGCAGTCTGCATCTCTTCCCGCTCTTGTCGGTGATGGGAAACATCTCTACAATCTTTCGGTGTCACACTTTCTGTTCCCGAAAGGACACCTATGCGTCTGATCTGCGGATTCATGCTTGCAGCGACCCTATTCATCCTCATTCCCGATGTCGTCCCAGCCGAGGGGCAGATGGATAGTTCCCACACTGTTGCTGGTGGCGGCATCTCAGCCCCAGGATGGACCGGAGAGATTGATGCCGGGGCACAACAGGCGGGGCAGACGATCAAAGACACCAAGCTCACCCAGGACGGTAACAAGCTCGAAGTGACGACCGGCCCGGCGGCAGCTTTTTGGAAGCCAACGAACATGGCGGCCGGAAATTACACCGTATCTGCCACATTCACTGAAGCAAAATACATGAACCTGAACAACCATCCTCATCCCTACGGAATTTTCATAGGCGGTCATGACCTGGGGAGCGCCGAGCACAGCGAGTTATACTGCGCGGCCTACGGCGACGGCAGATTTATTGTGCGCGGATTTGGACCCGAACCCTTCCAGATGAACGGCCATGGCGAAGCGAACCCCGCTGTTCACAAGGCCGCCGGTCCCGGCGAGCCTGTCGAGCAGAAGATTGCACTGTCAGTCAAAGGCGACAAGGTGGAGTGCGCAATCAATGGCACCGTGGTTGCAAGTTATGACAAGTCGGCACTTGTGACCGCGGGGAAGCTGAAGTCTACTGACGGTGTTTACGGGATCCGTTTCGCCCACAACACCGATGGCACGGTGACCGATCTCAAGATGACCAAGAATTAGGTTTGTTTTCGGTTCGGTCGAAGAGTCACGCGGTGAGTCCCGTAGGGACGACTGAACTTAGCCCAGGACGCAGTCCTGGGGGTAGCCTGAGCAGCGGAAGTCCCGCAGGGACGGCTGAAATTCAATGGAGACATTGTCTTGAATTCGCGCCTCGATGGGATTTCGGCTGGATACTTCCAGTCGTCCCTCCGGGACTTTTCTTCACTTGGATTTGGACCCAGGACTGCGTCCCGGGCTAAGTTCAGCCGTCCCTGCGGGACTTGAGGTCGCCAGCAATCATCTCGTGATGGCCAATTCCTCTTCCAGAAGCTGCTTCTGGAACAGGTCCGCATAATAGCCATTCTTTGCCAACAACTCATCATGCGTGCCCAGCTCCACGATCCGGCCGGCGACCAACACGGCAATCCGATCCGCATGACGAACGGTCGATATGCGGTGTGAGATGAACAGCGTTGTACGACCCTGCATCACGCGCTGCAGTTCACTCAGGATCTGCTCTTCCGTGTAGGTGTCGACGCTGGCCAGAGCATCGTCCAGAATGAGTATGCGAGGATTACGGATCACCGCGCGGGCAATGGCAGTGCGCTGTTTTTGCCCACCGGAGAGAGTGATACCGCGCTCGCCGACCATGGTCGACAGACCAGCAGGAAACTCCTCAAATTCCCGCCGGATGTGCGCCGCCTCGGCGGCCTCGAGCACTTCTGCTTCGCTGGCCCAGGGAGCACCAAAAGCGATGTTTCCCCGAATGGTCTGGCTGAAGAGAAACGTCTCCTGGGGGACGAAGCCAATATTCGCGCGCAGCACTTCGAGCGGGTAGTCGCGGATAGGGCGACCGTCGATCAGAACCGCTCCCGGGACTGCTTCATAGAGCCGCGGAATCAAATTCACCAGGGTTGATTTTCCCGAGCCGGTCGGCCCCACGATCGCCAGGCTGCTGCCCGCTGGAATCGAAAGCGACAAGGAGTGCAAGACCTCAGAGCGTCCGGAGTCCGCGCCCGAGTAGGAAAAGTCCAGATCTCGAAATTCGATGTCCCCCCGCAGTGCCAGGTCGCCGGGGATACTGGCGTCGGCCTGGGCATCGTCGATGGCCGGCTTATCCGATAGCAGTTCGTCGATCCGCACCACGGATGCCGTGCCGCGCTGCCACAGATTCACCACCCATCCCAGCGCAATGACCGGCCACGTGAGCATGACCATATAGGTATTGAACGCAACAAAATCGCCGATGGTGATGCGGTGGGTCAGCACCTCGTGCCCGCCCACCAGGAGCGTGATGGCCATGGCCAGCCCCAGGACAAACTCGAGCGTGGGCCACAGCATCCCCATCAGCTGAACCAGGCGCAGGCCGCGCCGGATGTTCTCTTTGTTGGATCTCTCGAAGGCTGCGATCTGAGCTTCTTCCTGGGCGAAGGCCCGCACCAGCCGCGCACCTGAAAAATTCTCCTGTGCCTGCGCGGAAATCTCCGAGTACATGGCCTGAATCCGCTCGAACCGCTCATGGATCTTTCGCCCTAACACTTGCACCAGGATGCTGGCCAGGGGCAAAGGAACCAGCGCCACCAGGGTCAGCCGCGGGCTGATGCGCAGCAGAAAATACAAGGCGCCGAGCGAAAACAGGACGGTGTTGGCGCTGTACATGATCGCGGGCCCCAGCAACTGGCGCACGGCGTTCAAGTCGTTCGTCATGCGGGCCATGATGTCGCCCGTCCGGTGCTGATGGAAGTAAGCCGCCGGCTGCCGTTCCAGGTGGCGGAACAGGTCATTGCGCAGGTCGAACTCAATCTCGCGCGAGATGCCGATAATGATCCAGCGGGTTAGGAAAAGAAAGACGCCCTTGGCGGCGGAGATCGCAACCAGCAGTCCGGCATAAAGGAAAATCTTCCTGCGTGTGACGCCCTGGTTCAGGTCATCGATGGCAATGCGAATCACCTGGGGAAAAAAGATCCAGATGGCATTGGACATCACCACCGCCAATCCACCCCAGACAAAGTCGCGGCGATAGCGGCGCAGGTAGGGAAAGAGAGGCCGGATGGTGGCAAGCATGCTGTCTTTATTCTAAACGCCTCAGGTCGGCGTCCGTAGCAGCAGATAAGCCCCGGCAAGAGCGAACAGCAAGTCCGGCGACCAGGCCGCCAGCAGTGTGGGCAGGAAATTAATGTCTCCCAGAGCGTCGAACGTAAGGTTCACGACCCAGTAGGCGATGGCCACGCCGATCGCGGTCGCAATGCCGGTCAGCGACCCGCGTTTGCCCATGCTCAGCGCGAACGGAATAGCCAGTACCGCCATCACCAGGGTGACCAGGGGGTAAGCCAGCTTGACGTTGAGCTGCACGCTGAGGTGCCGGGTGTCGAAGCCGCTTTGCTTCAGATCGCGGATGTAGCGCTGCAGCTGACCGAAGGTCATCTCTTGCGATTGCAGTGCCTCCTTCTTGAAATACTGCGGCTGCTCGCTGATTTCGGGATAACTGTCAACGCTGAATTGGCTGAAACTACTCACCGCTTCGCCGTCGAAACGGCGCTCCCAGCCGTGTTCGAAGACCCATTGATGCAGTTGTGGTTCCCAGTACGCGCTGGAGGCGAAGATGCGGCGCGACAGCGAAAAATTCTCCGGGTTGAATTCGAACACGGTCAAATTCGCAAACCGGTCCTGGTCTGGATCGAAGAACTGGTAATAAAAGATGCGGCCTGGTTTGCCCGGCTCCTGGCGGCCAAAGATCCACTTCTGGTCAGGGCGAAGAAAGGTCTGCGCCGGCCTTCCTTTGATGACGCTGCGGAGCGCCTCCTGGCGGCGGTTAGCGCCCGGAAGGTACGACTCGTCAAAAAGGAAAAGGGCGACAGCGATCAGCGCCGAGACCAACAGAATGGGCATCATCACCCGGTACAGGCTGATGCCCGTAGCCTTCATGGCGGTAAATTCGTTGGTTCGGGTAAGTACGCCAAAGGTGACCAGCACGGCCACCAGCACGCCCAGGGGCGCGATGTTGTAGATCATGCTGGGGGTCAGGTTGGTGAGATATTCGCCGACCGTGACCAGCGGTGTGCGGTTGCGGATGATGTCGCCCAGCAATTCAAAGAAAGTAAACACCAGCATCAGCAAAACGAAACTCGACATGACCAGGGCAAACGTGGTCAGGAACTCGCGCAGCACGTAGTCGTCGAGAATGAGCGGGAAGCGTCCACGCTCGTGGGGGTTGCGCTCTTCCTCTTTGCTGCTTTTCTTTTTTGAGCGCAGCAATTCCGTGTTCTTGAACTTGCTGACCACGGCCGCGAACTGCGTGCCCACGGATCCGCCGACCGCCATTTGCCGCAGCAAGAGAAGGCCGAAGAAGGCGAAGAGTATGTTGGCAGCCCACACTCCGGCAAACACCGGCACCTTGCCCTCCCGGGCGAGAGCAATGCCGATGTTGGAAAGGAAGTAGTAGATGAAAACCAGCGCGATGGTCACGACAAAGCCGGTACTCTTGCCGCCTCTTCTCGATGCCAGGCCGAGCGGAATACCGATGAGCATCAGGACCAGGCAGGCGGCCGGGTAGGCGAACCGCTTGTGCAGTTCGATCAGGTAAGCTTTGCCGTTCGGTCCCTTGGTGTGCTCATAAAGTACGCGGTTGCCCATCGCCAGGATGGGCGTATCGGCGCGGCCGATGTGTGTATCTTCCTGGGTGCTAATGGTCAGGGGAAGTTCTGATTCCACGAACGTAGAAACCTGGTATTGGGGCGCCCCATTGGTGCTCACCATGTCGTGCTCGGTTCCGTTGCGCAACCGCATAAGGATGGTGTGGGCTCCGCTATCGGCGACGACGGCCTCCTCCGCCGTGGTCACTTTGGGCGCGACCGGATCGCTCAGGTCGGCGAGGAAGATGCGCTGCCATCGTGAGGCTCCTGTGCCGGCGCGAATGTCCTGCACGTATAAGACATAGTTTTTGAAGTCTTCATAGAAGACGCGCGGTTCTACTTCAAAGGAAGCCTGTTGGTCTTTGAGCGAACTCTCGATTCTCAGCAGAGCCGCGTTCGCCTTGGGAGCGATGTAGAGCGAATCCGCCAGCGATATGCCCCACCCAACAATCGCGATCGCCGATACCACCCGGACAAAAAACCATACGCCGATCCCGACCGCCCGCATGGCGGTAATCTCGCTATCCGCAGCCAGCCGGCTCAGGCCAAGCAAGACCCCGACCAACACCGCCATAGGAATGGTGAAGCTTAGGGTGTTGGGCAGCATAAAGAGAAAAATCTTCGCCACGCTTCCCAGCGATGCGCTGTTGCGAGCCGCCATCTCCAGCAACTGCCCGAGATACTTCATAAACAGGATGAACGTGAACAGCGCACCGCCAAGAAACGCGTGCGACAGCACTTCATGCCAGATGTAGCGGGTAAAAAGGCGCACAGAGGGTCCTGATCTTCTGTCTACAGTCTAGAGCATTGCGCCGCGCACGAAACCCGGATCGAGGACGGTTGAGTCATTGGTAAACTCGAAGCCGATCCTGGCAATCCCTATCCATCCACAGGATCAACGAGGATTTCAGCCGTCCCTGACGGGACTGGGTCTACAGCTCGTCCCAACCCAGGACTGCGTCCTGGGCTAAGATCAGCCGTCCCTCCGGGACTCGAAACCACAGTGCTGAGCTCAGCGTCCTCTTCAGGACTCCCGGCAAATCTGGTACGGGGTTTGTCGAAGCTAATTATCAGGAGAGAAGGGGTGCGCGTAGTAGAAGCCGCCGCGCGTAACATCCGAGCGATATCTTTCGACGTGGAAAGATGTATCGACTCTGCCGGCGCACCCAAAGGAGGGAGAGCATGCTGCTATCTGGGAGTCTGCCTTTGCCATCCAACACCGGCAATGGCGAAAAGGTGTTATGACGAATTATCCGCCGAACGCCCAGCCACGCCGGGCTGAAAACGATACCCAACGCCGCGCACAGTCTCCAGAAAAACAGGCTCAGCGGGATTGTCTTCAATGTAACGGCGCAGACGAACCATGAAGTTGTCGATCGCGCGCGTGTCCGTATCCTCGTGCACCCGCCAGACTTGTTCCAACAACTCCTTGCGGGAGATGATGCGCCCCTGGTTGAGCACCAGGTACCGGAGCAAATCGGATTCCATCAACGTCAGGCGTATGTGTTTGGACGGCGTCTTAAGCTCAAGCGAATCGAAATAAATCGTCCGTCCGGCAAAGGTGAAGGTAGAAAGCGGCTCAACACTGCGCGGAGTCTGGACTGGCGCCGGCGCAGCCCCGGGCCGAAGCCATGCCATGCGACGAAGCAGGCCGTTCAGATGCGCCAGCAGGATAGCGAGATCAAAGGGCTTGGAAAGGTAGTCGTCCGCCCCCGCACTGAATCCGTTCAGTACATCTTCCGGACGGCCGCGGGCGGTGAGCATGAGGATGGGAACAAAATTCTGTTGCGCCCTCAGCTCTGCTGCGACCGAAAACCCATCCCGCCCCGGCAACATCACGTCCAGGATTACCGCGTCGATGCGGTCCGAGGCGATCGCCTCCAGCGCGGTTTCGCCGTCCACCGCCAGCTGAGCGGTGTATCCCTCCGCGCGCAAATTGAACAGCAGACCTTGCGCCAGGTGAGCTTCATCTTCCACCACCAGAATGTGAGCGCCCACTTTATCGTGCTCCTTTAGTAGACAATGCCCGGGGAAGCTGCAACCGGATAGTCGCCCCACGGCCTTCGCCTTCCGATTCGGCCACCACATCTCCACCATGCTGGCGGGCGATGGAGCGAACCAGGAACAGTCCCAGGCCAGTACCTTTGATGCGAAAAACATTGCGTGCCGGTACCCGGTAGAAGCGGGTGAAGATCCGTTTCAGGTGCAGAGGCGCGATGCCCAGGCCATGATCGGAAACGGTAAGCATCAGCCACGCATCGCCGTCCAGAGCAAGATGCACTTCCAGTTGCGGTCCCTGGGGAGAATACTTAACCGCGTTATCGAGAATGTTGAGCACCGCTGTGCGCAGATCCTCTGGGTTGCCCACCACCGCCAGTTGCTCGGCGCCGGCATCTACCGTGAACTGGATCGTGGACTCCTGCAGGTGGTAGCGCTGCAGCGTGGTACGAATACATTCCCGAACGACGTCATCGAACAGCATCTGCAGCCGGACCTGGTTGCGCGCCCGCTGGCCTATCTCTCCCGCTTTGAGCACCTGCTCCACCGTGGCCAGGAGCCGCTCGGTATCCGAGAGCATGATGGCGTAAAACTCCTTGCGTTGCGCCTCGGGTACCTCGTGCCGCAGCAGGGTTTCCAGATAAAGCCGGATGGAAGTGATGGGCGTTTTTAACTCGTGAGTGACGGCGTTGAGAAAGCTGTCGTGGCGCTCATTGCGCTTCACCTCACGGACCAGAAAAATGGTGTTCAAAATGAGACCGGCAATCAGCAGCAGGAAGAACAGAACTCCGATGACCAGCAGGATGACGCTGCGCCAATTGATGATCACCCAGGGGACAGCGAGCGCGATGGCCACCGCGACCAGGCAGGCGCCGAGCGTGATGGAAAGAACGATCGCGTTGCGGCGTCTGGTGATGCGCATCCCTGGAAAGCCTTGCCTTGAAGTATAGCGGCGTCAAAAAAGGGAAGGGCGCGACCGAAGCCGCGCCCAGGGTTGGCAAACAAAGTGGTAGCTAAGAGACCCCGGCAGGGCGGGGATCATGAGGATCGAACTGCGCTACCTTTACATTGGTGGCCAGGCCCAACTTCTCCAGCAGCCAAATGCCGTAGTAGTTCACATCGAACTCCCACCAGGTAAGCCCGTGCCGTACCGAGACGGGATGCGCATGATGATTGTTGTGCCAGCCCTCGCCACCCGTGAGCAGAGCCACCCACCAGTTGTTGCGCGATTCGTCGCGGGTCGAAAACCGCCGCGATCCCCACATGTGGGTGGCGGAGTTCACCAGCCAGGTGGCGTGCAGACCGAGGGTCACGCGCAGGAAGATGCCCCACATGACGCAAGACCATCCACCAAATGCCAGCAGAGCCAGCCCAACGACCACCAAGGGCACGTAATGATATTTGCTCAACCAAACCTGGAAGCGATCTTTGGCCAGATCGGGAGCATACCGGGCCATGAGGGCAGTTTCGTGGTGCAACGCGTCGCCGGAGAGAATCCAGCCCGCATGCGACCACCATCCGCCATCGTGGGGAGTGTGGGGGTCACCTTCCTGATCCGTAAGCTGGTGGTGAACGCGGTGCGTGGCTACCCAGAAGATCGGTCCGCCCTCAAGCGCCAGCGTGCCGCAAATCGAAAGAAAGTACTCCAACCACTTGGGCGTGCGATAGCCGCGATGCGTCAGCAGGCGGTGGTATCCCATGCCGATGCCCATATTGATAGACACAGCCCAAAGCCCGAGGAAACAGAAGAAGGCTTTCCAGGTGAACATGAAAAGAGCGACCACAGCGAGTACATGGAAAGCCACCATAAAGCCGGTGGTCAACCAATTCGTCTTGTGCGCCTGGGTGCCTCGTCCAAGCACTGGCACGTCACCGTGGGTTCGCACGCGGCTCGGCCGGCCGGTCCTGCGGTCCTCGGTGACAGCGGGAGCAACAATGGTTGAGGTTGGGGAAGGCTCTACGATGTCAGTCAGCATGGTCTAGGGAAAGTACCTTTCACACTTCATTTCGCGGGATCGGCTAACTTTGAACCTAACAGGGGTCCGATCGGTCCGTGCGTAAGAGTTTTGTAATGACGGTTGTTCATCCTGGCAATCGCGGGAGCCGCGGTGGTCCAGTCACCCGCAAGTAGGTCTGCCTGGGCGGTTTGCAACGGAAATTTGTTTTTCTGTGGGGTGTTGATGGTGGCGAAAACTTTTGGACGTTTTTGTAGACTTTCGGGTCATGTACTTTCCCTGGTTCTGATGGCTCAGGTGTCGACCGCGCTGGGGCAGATTGATCTGTCCACCAGCAAACGGCTGGCCGAGCCGGTACCCGGTACTCCACAGCGGCTCAATAGCCTGCCCATGACGGCTGCGATCTCTCCGGATGGACGCTATTTGGCAGTGGTAAATGCCGGCTATGGCACCTTCGAATCGCGCTATCAGCAATCGATTGCCGTGCTCGATATCCAGACCGGCAAGGTGAGCGATTTCCCCGAACCGAGAACAGCCATGGGGTTGCCTCAGACCCTCTATTCCGGGTTGGCCTTCGGAAAGGACGGCACTCACCTCTACGCGGTCTTTGATTCTCTGAGCGCACCCGAGGGTAATCACAAAGACGCGACCGGCAACGCCGTCGTTGTTTATGACTTCAACAAAGGTCAGGTAAAGCCGCAGCAATTGCTTCCCGTTCCCTTACAACAGTTGGCCTTGGGAAAGTTGCAAAATCAGGTGAGCATCCCTTTGCCCGCGGGCACGGCGATCCCCTCGCCGGCCGGCATCGCCGTCCGCAAGGGGCCAGAAGGGCTCGATGAACTCCTGGTCGCGGACAATCTCTCCGACGACGTTCTGCTGATGAATGGAGTCACCGGGAAGGTGTTGCGGCGATTTGATCTGTCACAGGGCAATGTGGTGCCTTCCACCTACCCCATATCGATCGCGGTCAATCGCTCGGGGAGTCGAGCCTACGTTGCATTGTGGAACGGCTCGGCGGTCGCGGAGCTCGACCTCAACAACGGCAAGGTGGTTAAGAAGCTGGACCTGCTCCCGCCGAACCAGCCGACCTCGCCCAGTTCCCATCCTGCGGCTTTTGCCTGGAGCCCTGACGAAAAAACGCTTTACGTGGCCCTCGCCAACCGGGATGCAGTCGCCGCCATGCGCGTGGGTGGCGATGAGCTGAAACTGGAAACCATCTACGATACGCGTCTGCCTGGGCAGACTTATTTTGGGGCGATGCCGGATGCGGTCGCCGTATCCGAAGACGGTAAACGGCTCTTTGCCGCCAACACCGGTTCCGATGCCATCGCAATTTTTGCCTTGGGCCGGCGGCAATCTCAGGCCAGGCCGCTGGCTTGGGTGCCGACAGAGTGGTATCCAACCGCCCTGGCGGTGAAGGGCAGCAAGCTATACGTTGCGACGGCCAAGGGGCAGGGGACTGGGCCCAACAATATGCCGCAGCCCCAGGTCCCGGGCGAACCTAAGCCAGAGAACTCGACCTCCACCTACATCGCCACCCTTCTTCATGGGTCATTGGCTGCCCTCGATCTATCGAGGATCGATGCCCAGCGCCAGCAGCTGACGCGAACCGTCATAGAGACAAATATGATGAAGGCCGCCCAGCAGAAGATCGCCTTCCGCAACGGGACGAACCCCATCCGGCATGTGATCTACATCATCAAAGAGAACCGGACCTACGATCAGATCCTGGGGGACCTGGGTGCAGGCAATGGCATGCCCGGCCTCACCATGTACGGCGAAGACATCACCCCCAATGAACACAAGCTGGCCAGGCAATTTGGCGTGCTCGACAATTTCTACGATTCCGGCGAGGTCTCGGGTGATGGCCACGTGTGGTCGAACGCGGCCATTTCCAGTGACTACACCGAGAAGACATGGCAGCAGAGCTATCGCGGCCAGGAGCGTGTCTACGATTACGAGGGCGAAGTGGAAAACGGCTATCCACTGCGCGAAGGCATTTCGGATATCAATGAACCTACCAGCGGATACCTCTGGACCAACCTGGCCCGCAACGGCAAGAGCCTCTACCACTTTGGAGAATTCATTTCGACCCGGTTCTGCTCCTCCCCGGATATGGTCCCCAAGGGATCGTCTCCCACCCAGGGAACGCCGGAGCCGGAGCCTGCGCAATGTGGAGCGCGAGGGGATATCCGGCACGGCGAGGCGATTCCACAAAACTACGGCGGAGGCGCCAGCCCCTATCCCTGGCCAATTCCGCTGATCAACGAAAATATCGCGACCAAGCCTGAGCTGGTCGGTCATTTTGACCCGGACTATCCGGACTTTGAGCTCAGTTTTCCGGATCAGTTGCGAGTAGAAGAGTTTCTGACCCACTTCCGCCAGTGGGTCGACGATCGCCGGCGGGGTCAAGATACGATGCCGCAGTTCATCCAGCTCCGCCTCCCCAACGATCACACCGCGGGCACTACCCCGGGTATGCCGACACCCAGGGCTTCGGTGGCGGATAACGACTTGGCAGTGGGCCGCGCGGTCGAGGCCATTGCCCACAGCCCCTACTGGGACGACACCGCATTCTTCATTCTCGAAGACGATGCCCAGGACGGAGCCGACCACGTCGACGCTCACCGCAGCGTAGCCCTGGTCGTGAGCAAGTATTCCCCCCGCGCCGCGCAGCCGAAGGTGGACAGCACGTTCTACACCACGGTCAGCGTGGTCCGGACGATGGAGGAGTTGTTAGGTCTGCCGCCGATGAACAACAACGACGCGTTTGCTCCACCCATCGCCTCATTGTTCACGGGCGACGGAGATCAGCCGGCTTTCGAAGCGGACTATCGTAATCGCGACAACGGGTTGTTGTATCAGGCAAATGGCCCCAAAGCGGTGGGCGCGCAAGCCTCGAGCCGCATGGATTTCAGTCATGAGGATCGGGCCGATCCGAGAGTGTTGAATGTGATCCTTTGGAAGGATGCAATGGGGAACAAGCCGGTGCCCGCCACGCTGTTGAAGCCCACCGCGAAACAGCGGGACGACGACGATGATCGATAGCTCGAAAACATTTCCACGAAGGGTCCGTAGAACTGCAGATCCCTCGCTTCACTCGGGATGACAAAAAGGAGAGGGTTGTTGTAAGGGTACGGCGGTTGCTGAATGAGAAAGCGGTTGCAAAGGGGGAGGGCGGCCGCTAAATGCGGAGGGCGGTTGCTAAGGGGAAAGGCGGACGATAAAGGAAACCCCCGTTGTAAAAACGGAGGGCAGTCGCAAAAGGAGAGGGCGGTTGCAAAATGAGAGGCGCCGTTGCCGAAGGGCGCCCGCCCCAACAACCGCCCTGCCCTTTGGTAACGGTCCTGTCCTTACAACAACCCTCTCCTATTTGTCATCCCGAGCGAAGCCGAGGGATCTGCAGTTCTGCGGACTTTTCCTGGAAATGTTTTTTGTGAGCCTTACCCGACGAAGTCCACCTGCACCGGCATGGGAATAATCCCCCGCTCGTGGCCCATGCTAAGCAATTTGCGAATGGCCTCTTTCCCATCATCCCCATAATTCAGGGTCCGCTGGTTCACATACATACTCACGAACCGATTCGCCATTTGTGGATCGAGGTCGCGGGCAAACTGCATGGAGTACTCGAGCGCCGCTTCCCGGTGATCGAGTGCGTGCTGGATACTATCGCGCAAAGCCTGCGTAACCGTGACCATGACATCCTCGCCCAGGCTGCGGCGAATGGCATTGCCGCCCAAAGGCAAGGGAAGCCCCGTCTGCTCCCGCCACCACTGTCCCAGATCGATGACCTTGTGCAATCCGCTGGCCGCATAGGTCAACTGGCCCTCATGAATGATGAGACCGGCATCAAAATTCCCCGCGACCACCTCCGGGATGATCTTGTCAAAAGGAACGGTCACCGTTTCAATCTCCGGCGCGAACAGCTTCAGGGTCAGATACGCGGTGGTGAGAGTGCCCGGAACCGCCACCCGGACGCGACCGATGTCGCTAGCCGCAATCCGCTGGCTGGCCACAATCATGGGGCCGTAATTTTCCCCCACACTGCCGCCGCAAGCCATCAATGCATAGTCCTTCTGCACGTACGGATAAGCGTGAAACGAAATGGCGGTTACATCGTAGTAGGCCTCATTCATGGCCCTGTGGTTCAGGGTTTCTATATCGCACAGGGTGTGCGTGAATTTATATCCTGGAACCCGAATCTTGCCCGTAGCCAGGCCGTAAAACATGAAGGCGTCATCGGAGTCCGGGCTGTGCGCGATGGCGATCTCCCTTACCGCGCTCGAACTCCTGCTCGGGTCCTTTGCCGGGGCATCCGGCGGAAGCGAAATAGGCGTAGTGGTCACAAAATCCTTTCTGATAAACCTCGGCAGAGCGACCTTAAAGAACGCGGTCGCGGGAATCGTTGCCGAACGATCCCAATATGCTTACGCAGGCCGTCGCGGCGAGGATCTTGACGGCATCGCCGGGGAGGAACGGTGCGACCGACTGAGCGAAAACAACAGAAAATTGCAAGTGGGTAAGCAGACCGAGCCAGAGGCTGCCCGCAGCGAGAATGACCACGCTGCCCAGCCCGGTTGCCGTGAGTGCGGTCAGAAAAGAACGGCGGCCGCGCCGGGAAAGCAGGCTGGTTAACGCTGCGGCAAATGGGTAAGAAATCAAATACCCACCGGTAGGGCCGAGCAGTTGCGCGATCCCGCCGGGACCATGAGGACTGAATACCGGTAATCCAATGGCGCCTTCCGCCAGGTACAGAGCCAGGCATGCAAAGGCCGCTCCCGGGCTAAAGAGCAGCCCCAACAGCAGCACGGCAAACGTCTGCATGGTAACGGGAACCGGCGTGAAGCCAAGCGGAATGGCAATGTGGGCACAGATCGCAACCAGCGCGGTCGCCGCCACCACGGTCAAGCGGGACTTCCACGCAAAGCGGGGTACAGGCAACGCTGGAAGACTGTCTTGCTTAAAGCCGATTTCTGCCATCTTTGATCTCTCCATCCGGTTCCCCCGCGCTCGCGCCTTGCTGCGCAGGGTCGTGCCGCAAAATATGTCGGGCGACCGAGAAAGCCACCCAAAGTAACGCGCAAAAGCTGATAGCGAAAGCCGCGAACAGTAGCCGCATAGAGGACGACCGGGCTCAGGAACAACTTGAAGCATAACAAAAAATGACCCTCTACCGCAGGCTGTCTCTCAGCCACGCAAGATACGCGTGCGAACCCCCGGAGACCGGCAGAACCAGAAATTCAGGAACCTCGTAAGAGTGCAGGCTGGCAATCGTCAACTCCACCTCGGCCACGCGATCGGCGCTGGTCTTGATCACCATCATCGTTTCGGCCGCGGATTCGACCTTGCCCTGCCAGCGGTAAACCGATTGCGCGCCGGGCAGTATATTGACGCACGCAGCCAACTGCTGCTCCACCAGACGATGGGCGATGCGTTCGGCTTCCTCCCGATCCGCGCAAGTGGAAAGAACAATCTGAAAATCGGTCATATGTTTACCAACTATGCTTCCTTCGTTCGCAAGGGTGAAAACTTCCCTTGGGTGGAGGGGGTTCGTTGAGAAGATAAATCAACAGATTGTGAGGCGATTGTGATCACAGGAAAACGGATGCATTGGCACATGTTGACGCGCAGCGTCTCATCATATTTTTCTCGCTCAGGCCGCCGGGTGGCCACCGTCGCGGCGATTGCCATCGCCCTCCTCCTGGGGTATCACGCCACCTTTGGCGCCAACGGTCTATCGGCTTATCAGCAAAAGCGTCATCAGCACCAGGTGCTGCAGCAGGAGATTCAGCGCCTGCAACAACAGAACAGCCGTCTTCAGGACCATGTACAGCATCTGCAGTCCGACCCGGACGCCATTGAGCACGAGGCAAGGGTCATCCTCCGCTACGCCAAGCCAGGAGAAGTCATCTACGCCTTGAACGACAAGCCGCAGGCGACCCAACCCGCAAAATAAGAGCTCTATTGATCCAAACTCAGTCCCGCACCGAAGTTTGGGAGTCGTCCACCGTCAGTCCTGAAGGGACGGCTGAATCTAGCCCAGCACGCAGTGCTGGGTAAACGTTCCGAGCAAGACAAGTCCCGTAGGGACGACTGAGAATCGATCGGATAGGGAATTCTGAGAGTGGGTAAATGCCAGTCGTCCCTTCGGGACTTTTCCATCCCTCGAATTTCTACCCAGGACTGCGTGCTGGGCTAAGTTCAGCCGTCCCTTCGGGACTATTTTGCAAAGTTTGCTAGCGCACACTGTTGAAACTCTGAACTTTTCCGTCTCTCCCAAACAACCTGGAAAAATGGTTCACTTTTCTTCCGGAACCGCCGTGAGCACCGGCAACGCCGCACTGTCTCGCTCGATCGGCAAAAGGAACCTCAAAGGAGAGCGCACCATCTGGCGCAACAGATATCGGACCAGCTGCAGCTGTTCGCGGCCGCGGACATCATAAGCGCGCAAGGCGACGAAGGCTGAAATTGCGAAGCTGACCCCAAGGTTGAGAACGAACGTCACCCCGATGCCGGCCACAGCGTAGTAGAACCAGTCTTTACCAAAGGAACTGGTGCCGAACCTGGCAGCGGCCAGCGCCAGTGTCCCGGTGGAAAGAGTTACGTGGCGCACATCGAAGGGTATTCCGAAGAAGCGAGCGATCACCGGCACAAATCCCAGCAGATAGCCAAGCGCGATGCTGGTGCTCCAACCGGCAAGATTCAGCTCGATCCATGCCGCCGCGGAGGCCATCTTGTTCTGTCCGATGCGCCGCCCGAAAGGGTGCTGCGAGACCGCTTCCGTCAGGCGATGGAACACCGCAAAATTCTCGCACCACCCGCCGATCAGCGCGGCAAGCCATAGAATCACTCCCGTTCCGGCGGCAAAGATGATGGTCCCGGACGCGAAGGGATGAAGCGCCTCGTACACGTGCCGGGCGCTCTCATCGGGCAGGTAATGCTGGGCAAACATCACTCGCCATAGCCGCTCCAGGGCGACGGACCCGATGCACACGGCCGCGACATTGCCCACGGCTGCCGCCAACTGGGTGCGCGTGATACGGGCGGTGAAGTCGGCAATCTTGCTCCAACTCGCGTTGCCTGGATTCGTGCGCACAATCCCGGCGAACGTAGCCGCGGTCGCTGACGGCTGCTTGGTAGCCAGCACCAGCCCGAATACCTGCAGCAGGACAAAACTGATCGCGTAATTAGTGCCGGTAAAGAATCCTTCCACAAACAAGGGGTAATGCTGCTCCACGATGCGCATCTTGAAGGCCGCGGTCAGCACGGTCAGAAGGCCGCCGCCTATGGCTGCGAGCCACATTTGCCAATACTCCTTACGGCTGTGAGCGATGTAATGTTCGCCGCTGCGTCCGGTGCGCTCTACAGTCTTTCGTGCCAGCAAATTCAGGTTTTGCTTGAGCAGCGCCGAAACCCTTTTATCTTCCAGCCGCCCTTCGATCAGCTGGTTGAGCAGGTTCCTGGAGGCAGCCAAACTATCAACACCGGCGACCGGCACAGCGCTGTAGCTCAAAACCCGGGCCAGCCCGTGCATGCGCATCAGGGCCAACTCGATACTCCGCAGGTCGAGCACCAGGTCCGCACTCACGCCCGTGGTCTCCATGCCCAGGCGCACCTGGCCCAGTTCCTTGCGGCAATTGCTGATAGCCGCTTTCCACACTTCAAAACGAGGCGCAGCCTCCGCCGCATCCGCGGCCTCTACCAGTTGCTGGGTGGCAAAGATCAAATGGTAAAAGGGCGAGTTCTGCACCTCCACACGGCCTCCGCGGTCGCGCATGGCGGCGGTGACGCCGCGGCCCGCGGTGCGTGTGGCAATCAGACACAGTGCCTGGCGTAAGTCGCTCTGCAAGCGAGGCGAGGAACGCGGCCCACCTCCCGTAGGAGGTGGGGTGAGAATGGTGTTCAGACGTTCGAAGAGGGGCTGAGGCAGCTCCAGAAAGCGCTCGACGTCGCGCGAGTGGGCAAACAGCGAGATCAGGAGCCGCGAGCTGTCCGTGACTGCCATCGCCGAAGGCAGAAGCCGATTGAACAAACGGCGAAGCCCTTCGGAGAAGACAGCATGGTGCCGGGGCAAACCCGCCTCCGCCAGTACAGCGACAGAGTCGAGCTGGGAAACCATGGATTGAAAGGTTTCCTGAAAGTCGAGCCGAAGCAGGTCGTCATGCTCCACCATACGAACCCAACACAGCAGGCGCACGTTGAACGACCGTTCGCTCGACCCGGTCCAGATGGTATGGAAAAGACGGGTAAAATTCGTCGTTTGCGCTTCCAACGTAGTGGCCGCAGAAAATGCTTTCGTTCGCGCACGCAACTCGTCCTTGACCCGAGCAAAAGAAGGCCGGTGCCGCGAATGCCGGCGTAGACGAAAATACTTGCGGATCGATCGGCGCAGTTTCACCTTGCGGTCATTTTAAACGGCGGCCAGGGACGTGACTTTTTGTGCCCTCAACCTGCGGGAACCGCGGGTTACGTAGCGTGTGCAGGGCGCAACTCCTCAATCGCCAGCGTGAGCGCCGCCTGCAGCTTCTGCTGTGTCTCCGGATCGAGTTTTGCGCCCCCGATGGTGAGGTAAAAAACATCGATGGCGATCTCCCCTTCGGTATCGATCAGGGCCACCTCGATATTGCAGTTGTATGCAGCCAACGTGGTGACGATCTGGCGCAGCAGCCCGGGCCCATCCTGGGCGACCACCTGCAACAGTGTGCTGTGGGTGGACGCGGTGTTATCAAAATCAAGCCGGGTATCGACCTTAACCATGATGGGCGCGCGGACCGCCTGGCGGCGCCGCAAAAGCACTTCGATGGGAATTTTTAGCGAGATTACGTCAAGCAGGCTCTGGCGGAAGCGGTCCACCTCGGACGGGTTCAACTCCAGGGTGCGGAACGGATCGGAAAACTGAAAAGTATCGACGATAATTCCCGCGTCGTCGGAAAACGCCTCGGCTTTCACAATGTTCATGCCCCAGGATGAGAGTGCCCCGGCCATATCGGCAAACAAGAGAGGCCGGTCCCGGGTGATGACCGTTAGTTCCCAGAGCTGGCGCACGCTGCGCAAGTGGATTTGCACCGGCGATTCGGCCAGTTGCAGCGCCATCTGAAAATGGTCGCGAATCTGCTCCGGCATGTGGGTCTGCAGGTAGCGCTGGGGAAGGCCTTCCAGAAAACTTCGCAGTTCCGGAGCGCGCTCCGGAGCCAGGGTGAGGATACGCCTCAGCAGCGTTGGGTCTACGTCCGCACGGTAGCGCTCCTGATCGACGCTGCGGTCCATGAAGTTGGAAGTCGCGATATAGAGCTGCCACAAGCTATCCGCCTTCCACGGGGTCAGCGCATCCGGGTTGACCGCCTTGATGTCGGCATAGGTCATCAGGCAAAGCATCTTCAGGTGGCTCTGCGAAGCGGCCTTTTCGGCAAAAGCGCGTATCGTCTCGGTGTCAAAAATGTCCCGCCGCAAGGTCAACGACATCTCCAGATGATTGCGAATCAGGCGTCGCACCTGGTCGCGCTCTTCGGCATCCAGCTCCAATCGCGCCAGCAGGCTGTCGGCCAGCACTACGCTCTGCACCGTGTGCTCGCCCGTGCGCCGGGCCTTGCCCGTGTCGTGCATGAGCAGCGCCAGAAAGAAGAGGTCGAGGCGGTCGATCTCCGCCAGCAGGGTAGAGAAACGCTTTTCCCACGACAAATGCGGTTGGCGCAGGGCGTGCACATTGTCGATGACTAGAAAAGTGTGCTCGTCCACCGTGTAGCGATGATAGGAATCGCGAATCACCAGTGCGTCGATGCCGTGGAATTCCGGGATGAGCAACTCCAGGATTCCCAACGCATGCATGGTGCGCAGGGCGTGCGCCGCATGCGGCCCAAGCAGGATCTCGCGCAGGCCGTTCCACAGAAAGGGACCTTCCGGGATGTGCACGTCGAGGACCGGCAGAGCGTCCGCCAGCCGATCCTCCGCATTTTGCGTCAGCCGGTAGCCATGGGCCGCGACCAGCGCAAAGACGCGAAGAATCCCTTCCGACCCGGTGAACTGCGCCGCTTCCGAAACATCGATGCGTCCGTCCTGGATGACGAAATCGGTGCCTGCGATGGGAACCCGTTTCCGCCGCTGTGGGCGATAAAAAGATTGCCGCGCCGGCGGAAGAGCTTCCATCGCCAGGACTGCCCGGCGATAGACTGTTCGCGCATGCCGGTAGTACGTCCGCATCCAATAAGCAGGGTCCGACGTACCTTTCGTTTCCAGTCCGATACTCTGTGCCGCCGCTTCGTCCTGCGCGTGCCAGTCGAGGCTGTTGTCGTCGCGCCCACTGCGCAGATGGAGAAAGCAGCGGGTAGCGCTGAGAAAATCAAACGCCGACGCTGCATCGTTGTGGACGGAGTAAAGAGAATTGCCGAAACTGGTGGGCCACGCCTTGTGTTCGCGAACGTAGTGGAGCAGGTTGAGCCAATGGGCTAACTGATGATCTCGCAGACCGCCCGGACACTCTTTGATATTCGGCTCGAGATGGAAAATCGTGTTGCCGTATTTCTGGTGGCGCGCGCGCGCCAGATCGGCAAGCCGGTGCACGATACCACTCCATTCGCGCAGCGCGACTTCAGGCAGTGTTTTGGTTTGCAGCGTCTGAGCGAGTGCGTGATCCCCGGCGATAAAGCGCCGGTCGAGCATGGAAAGGGTAAATTCGATATTTTCGGGGTCGTAACGATCGCATTCCTTGACGGTGCGGATCATGGGGCTGGCCCGCAGGCCGAGATCCCACATCGCTTGGTTGCAACCGCGGATGTTCTCGCGAAGCTTGTCTTCCACCTGGTCATCGGCGCAAAGATAGAGCAGGTCGACATCGGAACAGGGGAAGAGTTCCTTGCGTCCGAAACCGCCTACGCCCATGAGTGCCAATCCCGGCGGAATCGGGCCGCCGCTTTCGAAACGCCATAGCGGCTCGAGCAGGCAATCCACGACCAGCGCCCGGCGGCGGATACACAACACGCCGTTGCCGGTGCGCTCAAAGGACTGGCGCATCCCCGCCATCTCGGCATCGTAGTACTCGCGCAACTGCTGGTGAGACGTGAATGCAGCTTTCATGTCGACCGCGGAAGAAGTTTAGACAACAAGGGCTTGTGCCTGGGACACCTTTGCGTATCCCACCATGAACAGGGGAGCGAGCTCACCGGTGGGTCATCGCGAACTTTACATCGCAGACTTAGAGTGCGGCCGCTCCGCGTTCTCCGTTACGAATGCGGATGGCTTCATCGATGGCGGTGACGAAGATCTTTCCATCCCCGATCTTCCCCGTCCTGGTTGCTGTGATGATGGCCTGTACAGCCTTTTCCAGTAGTTCGTCCGGGACCACGGTTTCAATCTTGATTTTGGGCAAGAGGTCGACCGTATATTCGCGTCCGCGGTAGAACTCAGTGTGGCCTTTTTGCCGCCCGTGGCCGCGTGCTTCAAGGATAGTCATCCCCTCAACACCAATGGCCATCAGCGCATCTTTGAGTGCGTCGAGTTTCGACGGTTGAATAACAGCTTCTATCTTTTGCATAGTCTGCTTTACAGAGTAGCAAGAGTATAGCCGGGAAGGCAGTTTTCCCCATCGAGCGAAGTCCCTAAAACGTGGGAGATGGTACGAGGCGACGCCGCCGTGGAACAAAGAACGAGGCACCCGTCCAGACCAACGACCGTAGTTTGGAGTCGAAATTCCGCCGGAAGCTGCCGACCTAATTTAGGTAGCTTTGAAGCTCAGCCGTCCCCGTTCGACAGCTCAGGGCAGGCATTGCGGGACTCGGTCTGGGCCTCACTCTGTTCGAGAACGCCTTCACATCTTTCCCTGAACCCAACTCCCAAATGCCTTATAGTGTTAGATATGAGCGCCCCATTCACTGACCGGTATCTCTTCGGAAACCTCGAATCCAGCGGCAAAAACCGGGAGAAAGTCCGAGAGGTGAATTTCGGGTACGAGCAGCCCGAGGGAGTGGTCATGACCTCACTCGATTTCGCCGTGAACTGGGTGCGCAAGAGTTCGGTCTGGCCCATGACCTTTGGCTTGGCGTGCTGCGCCATCGAAATGATGTCGATGGGCGGCGCGCGCTTTGACGTGGCTCGATTTGGCGCAGAGGTCTTCCGTCCTTCGCCGCGACAGTCCGATTTGATGGTCATTGCCGGGCGCGTATCGCAAAAGATGGCCCCGGTCATCCGCAGGCTTTATGAGCAAATGCCGGAGCCAAAATGGGTGATCTCAATGGGGGCTTGCGCCACTTCTGGTGGAGTTTTCAACAACTACGCGTTGGTTCAGGGAGTCAACCAGGTGATCCCCGTGGATGTCTACGTACCGGGGTGCCCGCCGCGTCCCGAGCAGCTGATGTATGCCATCACGCTTCTCCAGGAAAAAATACTGCGCGAGCGGGGAAGCGCGAAACGCGCATTAAACTTCCAATAATTGTGCAATTGTAATAACTTTGCTGGGCGGTTCTTTTTGCGTGAGACCGGAGAGTCTTGTTGGCGAACGAGGTAACTAGAAGCTAACTCCCTTCGCGTTCCCACCGTTAAGATGTTGAGAATTAAGGCTAGTCGATATAAGAAATATGCTGTAGATTACCGGATGTGACTGTTTTGCATCCAACGGTCTGAATTTGCGTGACGCGAAATTGATTGTGAGTCGAGCTACGCCCTTTTGGCTCGATGCCTTGATGAAAGACTTCCAGGTTTTGTATGACTTTCCAGTGGTTGCGGAGGATAGACGCATGCTCTCTCGCCCCTTGACTTCACTGGGCCGAATTCTGCTAGTGGCAAGTGCAGTGGGACTCGGTTCGGTGAGTCTCCTAGCTCAGGATTCGACCAGTCCCAGTACAGCCCCCAAGCCGGCTGCTCCTGCAGACTCGCCGGCTTCACGAATTGACATTTTCCTAGGCTACTCGTACCTCGCGCCCCATGGCTCGGTCACGATTCCGTCTGGCGCCAACATCGGCGTCAGTGGCCCGGTTTCGTATTCGTCCATCAACTACGGTGCGATTGGTAGCGTCAGCTATTTCTTCAATCGCTACGTCGGTGGGCAGCTCGAATACGCCAACCATCCGTCCGGGAACAATGACGGTGCCTCTACTGGTCAGCTGGGTATGGTTTTCCGCTACCCAACCGCGGAGATCACGCCATTCGTTCATGCGGATGCCGGGTTTGTAAGGTTGGGTGGCCCCTACCACCAGCCCTACACCTACGGCCCTGCGCTGACGGTGGGCGGCGGCATGGACTACTCGTTGCCGTTCCTCGGCGGTCATCTCGGGTTGCGCCTCTTCCAGGCCGACTACGAATACTTCCACGCCAACTTCGGTCCCCAACCGCCATATCCAACCGGCGGCAGGGCGAACCTGAAGGTAGCGCGCCTGAGCACCGGCATTCTGTATCACATGGGCAGCATCGTTCCGCCGCCTCCTGTGACCTACAGCTGCACCGCGTCTCCTTCCCCGGCATTTCCCGGCGACCCGGTCACCGTAACCGGCACGGCGGCGAATCTGAACCCGAAGAAGACCGCCACCTATAGCTGGACGGGTGGCAACGGCGTCAACGTTAAGGGCGACAACACCACCGGTGCTGTCGACACCGCTGGTCTTGCTCCCGGCAACTACACCGTCACTGGCCACGTTTCCGAAGGCCAGAAAGTCGGGCAGTTCGCCGATTGCACGGCCAACTTCACCGTCAAGCAATACGATCCACCGACCCTCAGTTGCTCGGCTAATCCGACGACCGTTCAGCCTGGTGGCACGGCAACCATCACTTCCCAGGGTGTAAGCCCGCAGAACCGGCCGCTGACTTATTCCTACAGCGCGTCCGCCGGCCAGATCAGCGGCAGCGGCAATACCGCTACGCTGAGCACAACCGGTGCGCCTGCTGGCTCTATCACCGTCACTTGCACCGTCCAGGACGACAAGGGTCAAACGGCAACGTCAACGACGAACGTCAGTGTCGAAGCGCCGCCGCCACCGCCCGCCCCGAAGACCAAGACGCTTTGCTCGATCAACTTCGATCGCGACAAGAAGCGTCCGGCCCGGGTCGACAACGAGGCGAAGGCTTGCCTCGATGACGTCGCTCTGAACCTGCAACAACAAACCGATGCTAGTGCAGTTGTGGTTGGCGAGGCGGCTTCGACAGAGAAGAAGGCCGACACGCTGGCTGCACAACGCGCCGTCAACACGAAGGATTATCTGGTCAAGGAGAAGGGCATCGATCCTTCACGAGTCCAGGTACGGACCGGTACCCAAGGTAACAAGGAAGCCGAGAATTACCTTGTGCCCGCCGGCGCCACCTTCGACAACGACGTAACTGGCACCACTGCAGTGGACGAGAACTCTGTGAAGGCGCAATCCAGAACAGCGCCGGTTCGCGGACACCGCAGGAAGAAAGCAGCAGCTCCGGCCCAGTAACGGTACCGAGCGGCTATAACAGGGAAGGGTGGCCAGTTAGTAATGGCCACCCTTTTCATTGTGCTTGACCCTGTCCCGCTCGCCGGTGCACGGTTAAATCCGGACAAATCTCGTCGAGCTTTTCCAGATTTTCAGGCACACAAGCAGAAAACCAATGACTCCATATATCGGGCGTACACTTTCCTCCGTAGTCCTTCTGGCAGCACTCCTCCCCAATCAGCCGGCCCTTGCACAATCTGCATCCTGGGTACCTGTCGGCCCTGACGGCGGGGATGGGCGCAGCTTCGCCGCCGACCCTACCAATCCAAAACACCTTTACCTCGGAACCACCAATAGCTGGATCTATCAGAGCGAGGACGGTGGCGCGAGCTGGCAGAGACTAGCCAAGCTGGCCAAGACCGACGACCTGCTAGTCGACAACATCCTGGTGGACGAGTCCGACCCCAAGACCCTGCTGGTGGGCACCTGGGTGGTGGATCATCCAGACGGCGGCCTGTTCATCAGCCACGATGCCGGCAAGAGCTGGACCGCGGTCGAAGGCATGAAGGGCCAGTCCATCCGCGCCCTCAGCCAGGCCCCGTCTGATGCGAAGATATTCATCGCCGGCACCTTGAAGGGTGTGTTCCGTAGTGAAGACAGCGGCGTGCACTGGAACCAGATCACGCCCGCCGGCAGCATGGACCTCCATGAAGTGGAATCCATCGCCATCGATCCCAAGGACCCGCGAACCATTTATGCGGGCACCTGGCACCTGCCCTGGAAGACAACCGACGGCGGGGCCAACTGGCACAACATCAAGCAGGGTCTGATCGATGACTCGGATGTCTTCTCGATCATCATCGATCCCACCGTCACCAGTGTGGTCTACACCAGCGCTTGTTCCGGGATTTATCGCAGCGATAGCGGCGGCGAGCTCTACAAAAAGATCCAGGGCATCCCCTCGACTGCGCGCAGGACGCGGGTGCTGATGCTTGATCCGACTAACCGCAACACGGTGTACGCGGGGACCACGGAAGGTCTGTATAAGACTCTCGACGGCGGGACAGCCTGGAAGCGGATGACCGGTCCGGACGTCATCGTTAACGACGTCTTTGTAGACCCCAAGAATCCGCAACACGTACTGTTGGCCACTGACCGCAGCGGCGTCCTCGAGAGCGAAGACGCGGCGACTACCTTCAAGGCTTCCAACACTGGCTTTTCCCAGCGTCAGGTGGCCAGTATCCTGATCGACGCGAAAACCCCGCAAACCATCCTGGCCGGTGTAGTCAACGACAAGATCTACGGCGGTGTGTTTGTCTCCCACGATAACGGCGCCACCTGGACTCAGCAGAGCAACGGACTCCAGGGTCGCGACGTCTTCGATATGGCGCAGTCTCCCGATGGCATTATCCTGGCCGGCACCAACGCTGGTATCTTCCGCTGGGACGGAACAAACTGGCAGCCGGATGGAAAGATCGTGAAGCCGGAGAAGAAAACCTCTTACGTAGTCCACAAAGGCAAGCGATCCAAAGTGGAAACAACCGTGATGGTGCCGGGTGGCCAGATGGACGCGCGCGTCAGCGACGTCGACGCCTCCGGCAGTATCTGGTACGCGGCAACCGCCAATGGAGTCTATGCCAGTGCGGACCAGGGTGCGACCTGGGTGGGTGGCCCAGTCCTGGACAAGACGGAGTACCGCGCGGTGGCTTCTTCTGGACCGATGGTGATCGCCGCGCAGCGCACGGCGCTCGCCCTATCCGAGGATGGAGGAAAAAACTGGCAGCCTCTGGCTATGCCGCACAAGCTCACGTGGTTGCAATCCATCTCCATGGCCGGTGATGGGAGTGTCTGGCTCGGTGGACGCGAGGGCGTCTTTTATAGCCAGGATAAAGGGCAGAATTGGACTGACCTGTCTACTCTGCCGATCTCCGACATCAGCGGACTCAACTACGACCCGGATTTGAAACGTGTCGTTGTTACCTCATGGGCTTCCAGTTGGGTATTGGCCGTGGATCCGGCGGATCGTACCTGGAAATTCTACGACCCAGGTTGGAAGGTACGTCACGTACGCTCGATGAGCGGACGCCTGGTGGCCGCGACCTCCTATAACGGAGTGGTTGTGGAGCCACAAAAGACAACGACGAAAATCGCCGTTGCCCAAACCCACTAAAGCTGTTCCGTCGTGATCCGGCTGCGCAGTGGTGAACCAGGCGACCTGGCCCCACTGCACAAGCTGGATCACGCCTGTTTCGCCCAGGGGATCGCCTACTCCAAGGCAGAACTCCAGTACTTCCTGACTCATCCCAGTTGCTCCTGCTGGATCGCCGAGCAACCCGGCAGCCAACTCGCCGGGTTTGTCATTATCGAGCGCTCTCACCTCAACGGCTTGCCTGCAGGGCACATCGTGACCCTCGACGTGGACCCCGCAGTCCGCCGCCACGGTCTGGGGACCCTCCTGATGCAAACCGCAGAAGAACAAATGAAGCAGGAAGGCGCTGCCTGGATGAGCCTGGAAGTGGCGGAAAACAACCTGGCCGCCCGCCACTTCTATCGCAACCTCGGTTTCAGCACCCGGGGAAAAATCGCCAAGTACTACGGCGGAACCATCGACGCCGAAGTAATGGAGAAGGCAATCTGAGTAGACTTTCCTTGCGATGGGAGATCGTTGCCCACTCAAGCCAAAAGAGGGCTTGAATGGGCAACGATCTACAGGACTCGGTTTGGAGCTCTTGGCTATCCTATTCACTGAAAGGCGAATCCCCAGATGCCGACAGACCGCGTCCTCGCAGCTGTATTAGTAGAACCCGGGAGATATGAACTGCGGGACTATCCGCTCCCGGACCCGGCTCCCGGCTGCGTCGTGGTCAAGATGCAACTCTCCGGCATCTGCGGCACGGATAAACACACCTACCAGGGATTCACCACGCAGTATGCGGGAGCAGGCGAAGGCAGGCAGATCCGCTTTCCCATCATCCAGGGCCACGAAAACGTAGGCACAGTGGCTGCCATTGGAGGGAACGGCCGGTACGACGACTTTGAAGGCATTCCACTGAAGATAGGCGATCGCGTCGTCGTCGGCGCCAACGTGGCCTGCGGTCATTGCTACTATTGCAGGCACGATTTCCCCTACTACTTTTGCCAGAATATGGCGGACTACGGGAACAACCTGTGTGCCGGCGATGCGCCCCATCTGTTCGGCGGCTGGTCACAATACATGTACATCGTCCCGGGAAGTTTCCTGGTCCGTGTTCCCGACGAGCTGCCTTCTGAAATCGCGGTTCTCACCGAGATCATGGCAGTGACCGTCGGCCTCGATAGGGCGAAGCAGATGTCGGTATTTCCCAGCGAGGCGTTTCTTTTTGATGACACGGTTGTCGTCCTCGGAGTAGGACCGTTGGGCATGTGCTTCCTGATGAAGGCGCGCATGTTAGGCGCCGGCAATATCATTGCCGTGGACCTCTCCGATTACCGCCTGCAGTTCGCCAGGCGCCTCGGGGCCGATTACATCCTCAACGCCTCCAACACAACCCCTGCCGAGAGGTTGGATTTCGTACGCGGCTTAACCCATGGCCGCGGCGCAGACCTGGTAATTGGAACAGCGGGTGTGCCACAAGCAGTGCCCGAAGCACTGGACATGATGAGACTAGGCGGCCTGCTGGTGGAAGCAGGGAACTTCTCCGACCTGGGCGAGGTTGCTGTCAGTCCGCATCGTCATATCTGCGCCAAGAGCGCGCGCATTCTCGGCGTTGGGGGAGAAGAGCCCGCAGCCTACGGCCCCGGCATGCGGCAGATGGCTCGCTACATGCAAGCCTATCCGCTGCGGGAATTTGTTTCACACCGTTTTCCCCTCCGTGATGTTGAGGCCGCCGTGCATAAGGCGATTGCCGCCGATTCCATGAAGGTCGCCATCACCCCCTGGGCCTGAATCACCAACAAACTCCCGGGTGGCGCAAGGACGCCATATGCAAGCCAGCCGTTGGCTTGAGTCGGTTTCAATCTGTTTTAGGGGAGGCGACTTTTGGCGAAGGCAACAAGAAAGCCGGCAACACATAACTGCAAGGGGAGGGAAATACGAGGGGGAACGTAAGTCGTATCAGTTCCGCGCAGCGATCAACGCGGGAGTTATCGCTAGCGAACCAGGAGTCTCCAGCAAAGAACCGCCGCGGCTACTAATCCCGCCTGGAAAGCGAAGGCAAAAACGATGCCACGCGCGCATCCCAGTTTGTCTTCGTAATAGATCTGATTCGGATCGTCAGCGCAAACATCCGCGACATTGAGGGAAACGATGGACTCCTCTTTGCGCACGATGCGCAACTCCGGCCTCATTGATTGCCCCGCTAAGTTTGGAAATGCTTGTATGCCCATGGTGTCCCCTTTCAGCTACTGAGTGTAGCGGGAAGAGAGGCGAGTATCTCAAGAGTTATGTACAACTTTGGTCGAGCTACTCGCGCCACTGGCCCGGAACGGTACTGTGGTGGTTCCGAAATGGGGATGCTTTGGGCCGATTTCGCCTCCTTTCCTCGCAATCCCATTACCCAGGTAAGCGGTAAGTGCGTGCGGAGGAGTGAACGAAAGAGTGCCCAAAGTGCTGAGACTAGCCTTGACTGAATCTGCGACGAATTCCCATCAACCCTGGGCGAGGGTGATGACGGTGATTTCAGGCTGGCAACGGAAGCGAAAGGGCAGGGTCACCGCGCCAATGCCCCGATTGACATAGAGCTGCATGCCATCGCCCAGCCGGAACAACCCGTGCACGTACTTCATCCCCATATCCGGAAGAAGCAATGGCGGCAGCAGGGGGAGAAGAATCTGTCCTCCGTGCGTATGTCCGGAGAGCACGAGGTCCACCTGCCGCCCGACCGCGTAGTCCGCGAAATCGGGCTCGTGGGCCATGAGGATCACCGGTTCCCGTTCAGACCTGCCAGCCGGCAGTGCAGCGCCCAGGTCGGGCCTTTCCTGCAGTACATCCCTGATCCCGGCAAGCCAGACGCGTTGGCCATTTCGCTCCAGGGGGACAGAACTGTTGGCCAGCACGGGAATGCCGTGACTGTCTAAGGCGTCGGTGATCGCCTGAGACCCCACCAGGCAGTCATGGTTGCCCAGAATCGCATAACGCAGCGGGCACGTGATCCGGCTGAGATGTTCGGCACATTGGTAACCCAGCCCAACCGAAAAGTGCCGCGGAAGCGGCTTGCTGCTCACAAAATCACCGGTCAATACAACCAGGTCGGGAGCCGCTGCGTTTACCTTGGCGACAATTGCATCCAGAAAAGCCGCCTCGGTGTACTCCTCAAAATGAAAATCGCTGATGTGCACGATCTTCATGTCGGCGAAAGCGTCGGGCAGGCGGCGAAGCTTGATGGTCAGGTAGACGATTTCCAGTTCATGGCGCGCGATTTCACCGGCATAGAACGCCAGCGCAGCGGCAGAGCCGGCCGCCAGCCCGAGAAAACTTCTCCGGGTGAACACGCGGTCGCGCAACGCCGCCGTCTTGGAAGGTGCGGCTACCAGGGTGGTTTCCGTCAAGCCGCGCGTACCCCACGTTCGGAAATCAATATCACCTTTCAAGTTTAAGGGCCGACGCCGTCGTTGCCCACTCAAGCCAAAAGAGAGAAGGCTTGAGTGGGCAAACCGGAATTCTTGTTAGAACGACAGCCCCGCAGAAAGCCTGAGGGTGCCCCATTCAAAGATTTTGCAATCAGCCCCCACAAAGGCGCTTGCCCCAACCTTGCATAGGCAAGCTGGGGCAGGCGGAGACGGGGACGTTATAGGCAGTTGCCGGTTGGTGCAAGCAGCTTAGACTGCTTCGCTGTACTGCTCGACATACTCGCTGGCTTCTTCTGGCTCGGCTTCCTTCTGGGCCATCGGCTCTTTTTTCGCCGGTTGAGCCGCTTCCGTGAGGTCGACGTAGCCTTGGAGCGTGGCGTTGTCTTCGATCGACAACCGGGTCGCTGCGATGTCTCCGATGAAAACGGCGGAGTGTTTCAATTCTGCACGGCCGCTGGCCTTGACACTGCCCTCGACGCGCCCAAAGACTACCAGGTCTCCGGCGACGATGTCGGCGTGGATCACACCGTTGGCTCCTACGGTGAGCCGCTTGCCGGTCAATGTAATGTTGCCTTCCAATACTCCGTCGAGGAAGAAGTCTTCCTCACCTGTCACTTCACCGCGAATGCAAATACCCTTTCCAACCACGGTCCCCGAACTGTTCATCATTGGTGGTGCCCTCCGATTGCCACAACTTTATGGGCCAGAAGAGGGGGTCGCAATCACCGAAACGGGGCAGATGATGCTTTTCGTGACACATCGCTATTCAAGGTGGAAAGGGAAAGTATTTGGCGGCCGCTCTCATCAAAGTTGGACAGCGCCAGCCATCGCTCCAGGTTCGCGCTGCGCAAGGGCCATTCTGAATCCAGCATGGCAAACCAGGCCGTGTCGCGGTTGCGGCCCTTGATGATCATGTGCTGGCGAAAAACGCCCTCAAAACCAAAGCCCAGGCGCAGCGCAGCACGCCGTGAAGGCTCATTCAGAGCATTGCACTTCCATTCGTACCGGCGATAGCCCAGGTCATCAAAGGCATGCCGCGCCATGAGGTACATGGCCTCCGTCGCGCCGATGCTGCGTTGTAGCGCGGGGGTGAAGATGATGTTGCCCACCTCGATGACGCGATGGCGAGGTTCTATCCGCAAATAAGAAGCCTGGCCCACCGCGACGCCCGTGGCGTTTTCCACAATGGCAAAAAAGAGCGGATCCGTCGACCCGGCCTTGCTGTCAAAGGCCGCGTCAAACTCGGAACGGCTGGCAAACGGACCCTCGCTCATGTACCGCCACTGGTCGTCTGCCTCCGGCCCGTGGGTGGCCTGGTACAGGGCCGCGGCATGAACTGTCCGATCGAAAGGGCGAAGGGTAACGACTCGTCCGGATAGCACCGTGGGCTGCGGGCGGGGCGCCGCAGCCGGGTCAACCGCAATACCGATCTCGCTCATGCTCCGATACTAGCAAGGGGCAAGAGCCTCACTGGCCCGAGAAGTAACCTGCCCTCGTCTGCACCGCAAGGTCTTGCTTCTTGGCGACCAGGTGGATGGAGTGATACCCGCTGGCCTGCTCCTTGGGTGGCGTGTAGCCGAGCATGAACTGGGTCCGCAGTTCCTCGGCGATCTGGGCATAGATATCATCCACCGAGTCCTTCTTTTTGGCCTCGAAGTACCGTCCGCCGGTCTGTTCGGCGATTTGTTGAAGATTCCGTTTGCCGCTCGGCCGTTTGTTCTGCGATCCCCCGGGATACGGCCCTCCTCCGGGATATCCTCCTCCGGGATATCCTCCTCCGGGATACCCCCCTCCAGGGTATCTACCTCCGGGATATCCGCCAGGGTCCATGTCGGGATCATCCCCCATGCCAACGTGGTCGAATACGCTACCGCGGTCCTGGTGCCCGCCGATATAGATGGTGTAGACAACGGTTTCGGCCTTCTGAGCCGACTCGATCGCGCTGTTCAGGGTCTCCTGGCTGCCTCGGTCTTCGCCATCCGTTAACACCACAATGGCCTTCCGGCCGGTCTGTTTCTTCGCTATTTCATCGCAAGCCAGAAATATGGCGTCGTAGAGCTTCGTGCCTCCACCTCGTCCGCCCCGGTGCGATCCCGAGCCCTGATCGTTGGTGGGGATGCTCTCAACCGACTGTTGCGTGTCAATGAGCCCCACCGCTTTCTCCAGCTTGGCGTGATCCGAGGTCAGGTCCTGCAGCAGCTCGATCTCGCGATCGAAATGAATGACAAAGGCCCGGTCTACCGGCCTGTTGATCATCTGGTCAAGAAAACTCCTGCTGGCGGTGCGCTCGCGATCGATGTTGTCGCGTTCGCTCATGCTGGTATCGACCAGCAGACCCACCGTCAAGGGAAGGTTGGTCTCCTGGCTGAAGTAGCGGATGGTCTGCGGTTTCCCATCCTCTTCCAGCGCAAAATCATCTTTAGTCAGGTCGCGGACGATCTTGCCTTTCTTGTCCCGCACGGTCACCGGCAGAGTGACCACTTTCACGTCCACCGGGATGGTAGTGACCGGACCAGTTGCTGCGGGTGGATTTTGGGACTGGAGCGGCGGAGCCACAAGCAGAACGCAAAAGAGCGCGGGAATACGCGTGAGAAACATGCCCACCTTAGACGGCACAGGAGTCCGTCTTGTAACCTTTCACCCGCTTAGACGGAAATCCAGTCTACCTAGTTTGCAGTCGGTAGCCGGGCGCGATAACATCAGCATGACGGATTGTTGCGCCTATCCTCACGGTGGACGCCGTCCAATGCTATTCGTTCTTAGCGCGGAAGTGGTGAAATTGGCAGACACACCATCTTGAGGGGGTGGCGCCGAGAGGCATGGGGGTTCAAGTCCCCCCTTCCGCACCATCGATTGAGGTTCAAGTTCCAATGATCTGGTTAGTCGGTACTATTCACGTTATTGTTTGCCTCGTCCTGATCGGAGTCGTTCTCCTCCAGCAGGGCAAGAGTGCCGACCTTGCGGGCGCCTTTGGCGGCCAGGGATCACAGACTGCATTCGGTCCACGCGGGGCCGCGAATCTCCTGACTAAGGTGACCACCTGGGCGGCCATCATATTCATGTTCACCTCGATCGGGCTGACCGTCCTGATCCAGCGAAGCAACGGATCACGCTCCGTGCTCTCCGGCATGAAGGTCACTCATACCACCCCTGCCAAGCCAGCTACACCCGCCAAGTAAGGAAGCCGGGGTCCCGTAAAGCCTCGGGACGGCTGAACGTCAGCCGAGGTACAGTCCTGGCTACGGCGCACGATCGAAAGTCCCGAAGGGACGGCTGAACTCAGCCCAGGATGCAGTCCTGGCTTATCGTGCACTCTTGAAAAGTCCCGAAGGGACGCCTGAAAAAGCTAAGAGACCAGAACTCCTCAATCAGCCCCTTTAAGAGCGCGCTCGCATCTTGCGCCCTACCGCTACCACCAGCAGGCCCATACCCAGGAACACCAGCAGAAATCCCGCCGAGCGGGCCAGAACGCCGGCGTATCCCAACACCTTCACATCAACAAATGGATAGGGGTAGAGCCCACTCATCGCACCCCGCGCCAGGGTGTACACCAGGTACACGCCGGGAAACGCCAGCCAGGTGACGGCGTCCTTCCAACTCAGCCCGTCGCGCGGCGCAAACAGCATCCAGTACAACACGTATCCGACCGGCATAATGCTGTGCAGAAGCACATCGGCCACCCATTGAGCGCCTTGCGGATTCCAAAGCTGCCGCAGCAATAACTGGTAGGTCATTCCGACAATCGCTATGTAAACAGCCGCGGCGGCCTGTACAGACGGCCGCTGGAGCCATTGCCCCCATCCACCCTTTGGTTGCAAGGCAACCGCGCTAAAAACCAACGCTGCGAAAATGTTGATCAGGATGGTGAAGAAGCTGAAGTAAGTGATCACGGCCCCCAGTCTCTCCGGACCCGGAGCCTGGACGAGCATCAGATACAGCTGCAGGGCCAATGCAAACCAACCCAGAAACGCCCCTACCGACGCATAAATCCGCATGGCGCATTGTAACCACAGCACGTATCCATCAAAATCAATCGCCTAAAATCAACCCATGATCCTTGAAACCTTTCCCGTTGGCCCGCTGCGTTGCAATTGCAGCATCCTGGGTGATGAGGCTACCCACGAAGCGGTCGTCGTCGATCCGGGAGACAACATCCCGGAGATCCTTGCCCGGCTGCAAAAGCATGGCCTCACGCTACGCCAGATTGTCATCACCCATGCCCACATCGACCACGTCGGTGGAGCGCTGCGGCTGAAAAGGGCGACCGGTGCGCCGGTGTATCTCAACCAGCACGATCTTGGCCTACTGGGCGCGATGGAAATGCAAGCCGGGTGGCTCGGTATTCCCACCCCCGAGACCGCCTCGCCGGACGCCAGCGCAGACGATGGAATGACCGTCGGCCTCGCGACTCTTCCGGCCGAAGTGATACACACCCCGGGACATACCCCGGGCAGCATCTGTCTTCTCTTTCCTCAGCAGCACCTGTTGCTGGCTGGCGATACGCTCTTTGCCGGATCCATTGGGAGAACTGATCTCCCGGGAGGCGATGGGCGCCAAATCCTGCGCTCGCTGCGGGATCGATTGATGGTGTTACCCGAGATGACACGTGTATTGCCAGGCCACGGCCCCGAAACAACGATTGGCGAGGAAAAGCAATCGAATCCATTTCTTCAGCCAGGATTCTGAATGTGACACATTAAGCTATCCCAGCCGTGTACAACAAAGTGATCATTATTGGGTCGGTATAGGATAAAATTCAGGACAATATAATAGTAAAATAACTCATTTAAAATTTATATTTACGAGCAATCAATCAACCTTTAATTGAATGACCCGAAAGTATTAGTAACAAACTTGAGTCCTCCCTTGCACAGCCTATTTACATTAGTGGCCATCGAATTGCTGGCACACTGCATCGATTCCCCTTCTGAAGTCATCCAGCGGCGTCAGTAAACTGACGACCATCCATCCCTGCCCGAAAAACCAAAGAAACCCCCTGAATGCACGACCACTCCATGCTGCAACAGCAGATCAACTGCCAGCTCTTCCGCCGATCGTAGCCCGGGAACTCGAAGCACGGCATACCACCCTGCCTCCACAGCCAGCCGGGTTACCAGCTTCTGCTGCAAAAGGATTGCGTCCAGGCTGGCCAGGTTCTCCACTAGGCGCTTTCTGATTTGCTCCTGCAGCGTTGCGCGCCGGCTCAACCATTCAGGGAGTGCCCACTGGATCGGAGCACTCAAGGACAGGAAAGTGTCAGAAATCACTTCCAGGCGATCCAGTGCTTCCTCTGCAGCGAAGCTTGCAATCCAGGCGGCCTTCATCTGTGGCAGCCCGGCCACTTTGCTGAGGCCGCTCAGCACGAATGTGGGTGCCGGATGGTCCCCGGTAGCAAAGCTTGCGCCGTTTGGTGGAGGCCGTAATCGAGAAAGACCTCGTCCACAATCAACGCCAGCCCGTGTTCTTGGCATAGTGCTTCGAGCGCTTCCCGCTCTGCGCGCCCGGTAAAATGGCCAGTCGGATTATTGGGATGGACAACCATGATGGCTCGAGTGCGCGGGGTGATGCCGCAGCCGCAAGGCCTCCAGGTCAAGGTGCCAGCCATGATCGTAGAAGAGCTCGTAGGGAACCAGCTCTACATCATCCAGCCGGGCGAGAAAGTCAAACAATGGATAGCCCGGTTGTCCAATCAGTACCTCGTCGCCAGGATCGCACAGCAACCGGAAGAGGAAGCTGTAGGCCTCGCTCGTGCCCGTGGTGAGAAAGATCTGCGCTGGCGTTATGGCGCTCCGTGGTCCTGGTAATAGCGGCATACCGCTTCGCGCGCCGGGCGCAGACCGCGCGGGTCCGGGTCGTAGTACAAGGCGCCGGGTCGTGCAGGGGAGCGAGAATCGACGGCGCATCGTACGTAAATCCGCAGCGGGTCGGATTGGCGGCGGTCAGGTCACATAGCGGCGCACCGCTCGGCGCGCAACCTTGCCAAGCTGCTGCGCCCACGGGCGTCTCCGTCAAATCCCACGCCGTTCGCGCGGACCAGGGGTATCTTCTTGAGCACCGCGATCACAGATCCCCTCCGGTATGCCGCATGTTGTAATAGAGCAGAAACCTGCAGGAGCCTGCAACGCAATGAATCTAGAGGCCGTTATCTTCGACTATGGGGAAGTCCTCAGCGGTCCCCCCGACCCGCAAGCGCATCGCAACCTGCTGCAAATCGCCGGAGTGGCCGAGGAGCCGTTCGAAAAGGCCTATTGGGCCCACCGGCTGGATTACGACGCGGACATACTGAACGGCCAGACCTACTGGCAAACCGTCGCCCGTGACACCGGGGTACACTTCACCCCTGAACAGATCACCAGACTGCTGGAGCAGGACGCCACCATGTGGATGAACCTGAACCCAGCCATGCTCGCCTGGATTCCCAGGATCAAGCAAGCCGGTTTCCGTCTCGGCATCCTCTCCAACATGGGGGACGGGGTATTGGACTACTTGCGGCCGCGTTTTCCGTGGCTGGCTCAGTTCGACCATCTCACCTGGTCCTGCGAGTTGGGCGTCGTCAAACCGGATCCGGCCATTTATCTGCACACGGTCAAGAAGCTGAACGTTTCCCCCGACCGTGCCCTGTTCATCGATAACCTGCAAAAGAACATCGTTGGAGCCGAAGCCGTCGGACTGCATGCGGCGCTTTTTGAAAGCCCGGCGCAGTTGCAGAATGATCTGGCTCGCCGAGGGTTTCCCTTGCCGCCCCTTGGCTGAAGGCCCGGGAATCCTTAACGAACGCCAGGCTTGGCGAGGGCCAGAGGAACCTGTTCCACAATCTCCAGGTTGAATCCCTGCAACGCCGGGACATGGGTTGGTGTGTTGGAAAGCAAGCGAATCTTGCGAATGTTCAGGTCCGAAAGGATCTGGCCGCCCAAGCCAACCTGGCGCAAAATCCGCTGGTGCGAATCCGCCCGATGCTCTCCGCTGCGATGTAGGAACAGCTTGTGGGGCAGGGAACTACGGTCAATTTCGAAACCTTTACTTGAATTGTGCAGGTAGATCAGCGCACCCCGTCCCGCCTCAGCGATCATCTCCAGCGATCTCTGCACCACCTGGTGACAGTTGCACAAGGTAGTCCCGAAAACGTCGCCCGCCAGACAGTGTGAGTGCACGCGCACCAGGACCGGTTCCTGGTCATGTTCGGAATTCACATCTCCCCGCACCAGCGCCAGGTGGCTCTCACCTCCGTCTACTTCGCTTTCATAGGCGATCATGCGGAAGTCACCAAATCGGGTTGGCAGGATGGATTCCGCAACGCGGAATATGTAGCGCTCATTCTGCAGCCGGAAACGGATCAATTCCGCCACCGTCAGCATTTTCAATTGATGCTGATTGCAAAACTGAACCAGGTCGGGAACCCGCGCCATGGTCCCATCATCGTTCATGATCTCGCAGATCACTCCTGCCGGAATCAGCCCCGCTAACCGGGCCAGATCGACCGAGGCCTCGGTTTGTCCAGCCCGCACCAAAACACCGCCGCGTCGCGCGCGCAAGGGAAAAACGTGGCCCGGCCGAGCCAGGTCCGCCGCCGTCATGAGCGGGTCGATCGCCACCTGTATGGTGTGTGAGCGATCGTAAGCGGAAATGCCCGTGGTGACCCCTTCACGGGCCTCAATACTCTCCGTGAACGCGGTACCGAAGCGAGAGGAATTCTGCTGGGTCATCGGCCCCAGGCGGAGATAGTCGGCGCGCTCCTCGGTCAAACTGAGACAGATCAGCCCCCGTCCATACTTGGACATGAAGTTGATCGCCTCCGGGGTGACGAACTCGGCGGCCAGCGTAAGGTCGCCCTCGTTTTCGCGGTCTTCGTCGTCCACGACCACAATCATGCGCCCGGCTTTGAATTCTTCGAGGGCCCCCGGCACGTCGGTAAACGGTGCTTTCGACTGCATAGCTACATTCTCCGCCACTTGGATTCGCGGACGCAAAAAACGCCGCTCGTGGCGGCGTTCTCTTTTTTGCGTTTCCCCTTTTGGTTTACAAAGTGGATTCGATCTCAAAGCCCCAGGCCTCGAGAAGCGCTTCCGGGATATACTTCGAGTTCTTGTTGCGGCGAGCCCACTCGCGCAACCGGGTGGAACGCACATACTGATCGGGGGTCAGTTTAAACTCTTTCACCACCTGCTCGAAAGAAGTGACAGTCGGGACTACCGGGCCTATCGGCTCCGGCTTACCCCAGTTAGGATTACCACGTCGTTTTGCCATTTGATCCGTTATCCTCTAGGGAGATGAGCAACAAATACCGCCCGGCGGCTAGTAAGTTCCAGACAATCGGCCCCACCGGGACATGTCAAAGTTCTCATTTTAAGGATTTTTTCTCCAAAAATCAATAGCAAATTCGAACTACCTGGTGCACGCTTCCCGTAGCGGCCCCAACAACCTACGGCAACCTATCCGTTGCCGCAGCACTCCAAACGGATGACTTACTTGCAATCATGAAAGGTGGATGGTCAATGAACGCAGTTCGTTATTGGGCAGTTTTCTCCCTCGGAGTCGCAGCCGGCGCAGCCGCTGCTCTCATCTATGCCCCTCAGACCGGTGAAAAAACCCGGAAACAACTCAAACGGCATCTGGAAGATGCAAGCGACTACATCCAGGACAGAAGCGGCGATCTCAGCAAACACGCCACCAAAGTCTACAAGCAGACCAAGGACCGCGCCGGCGACGTAGCCTCGAAGGTGAGTTCGGTCGCGAGCAATGTGAGCTCCGTGGCCAGCAACATCGCCGACAAAGTCGGGGACCTGGTCTAGGCAAACACCGTAAACTTTTCAGAGTTTGCCGTGGCCCTAGGGTAGGCCGTGCATTTACGACAGTCCGTGGATTTGGGGTAGGCCGGGGAACTAGGATGGGCCGTGGATTTAGGGCAGGCCAGGATCTAGGGTAGGCCGGGGAGTTATCCCCGGCTCAACCGCGGTCTCCCCTTGCGGCCTTTAGGCCCTGAGGTTCGTTTTCTAAGTGATCGGATAGAAAGAAGACACTAAACAGCCTGCAGAGTGTGCGTGTGAACCGGAGATTGAGTCCCGCAGGGACGGCTGACCTTAGCCCAGGACGCAGTCCTGGGTGCATCAAGCAAGATGATTCAGTCCCGGAGGGGCGGCTGAAAATATGCCGCTACCTTACCCTAATCGATCTTCAGTCGTCCCTTGCGGGACTTGTCGTGTCTCGAAAGCTCTCCCAGGACTGCGTCCTGGGCTAGGTTGAGCCGTCCCTCCGGGACTAAACTCGTATCTTTGATTTTGCCTAACGTGTATCTTTGGTTCCACGCAGACTCTCTAGCCCCTTCATACACTCGGATCTTGAGCCCGGATCCAGATCCGCAGCCCTCGTGCCATGACAGTTGCCGTACGGGACCGTCTCAACTCCGCCTGAAATCCCGGCACATCTTCACCTGTTCCGCCGCCCGATATCCCGACCGCAAGGCTCCATGAACCGTGCCCCAATGGCCACTGGTGTCGGTATGTTCGCCGGCGAAAAACAGCGTCTTCTCTACCGGCACGGAAAGTTCCTCAGAAGCATGGATCGCCCCACGCGGCACGTAGCTGTAGCTTCCCAGACTGAAAACATCGCTCTTCCAATCATGCCAATGGCGTCGAACCAAATGCTCGCGCAGGTCACCGCCGAGCAGGCGAGCGAGCGTTGCGAGTCCTGTATCCGGCAACTCGGCCAGGTTTAGCTGATCCGCTCTGCGCCCGGCCACCCAGCCCGTGAGCATCGCGGCCGGCCAGGGTTCCGTCGTCCACCAGGTGGGGGGAACCTCATCGGGCGCGAAAACGAAGCTTACCCCTTTCAACCTGCTCAACTTTGACCAGAACTCGCGGTTAAACTCATAGACCACCCGAGCCGCCGTGCCCATGGCCATTCGATCGGCTGCACCTAAAATCTCAACCGGTTCGGGCGCAAATGCGACCCGTCTTGCCTGCAAAACCCCAAGGGGGAGAGTAATCACCGCTGGCGGCAGCCTCAAATACCTGACCTGTCTCTGCAGCCACCTCCACCTTCCCTGGTTTCCAGGTGATGGTCCGTACCGGAGCAGACGGCACCCATCGTCCCCCTGCCTCCAGAAATCTGCGCAGCAGAAACTCCGGCACCCGCGCATAACCTTCCTCTACCCGGAACAAGCGGTCACCCGAAATCGCATCTTCGGCAACCTGCTGTTTCTCGAGCGCACGGATGCTGATGCGCCCCGCGTCCGCCGCATTGAAGCCTTCGACATAGTTGGTCGCCCTGGCTACCGTCTCCGGCGAAAATTCGCGTTGCGCTACGAATTCGCTGAAACTGAGGTCCTCCTGCGGAGGCTGCAGATGAGCCAGCTCGTTAAATAGCTGATCCACCTCCGGCTGCTCACCACAGCGATCCAATCGGCCCGAACCGTTCTCTTTACGGAAGCAAAGGGTTTCGCCTCCCAACTCGAAGCGGGTGAGACCCGCCTCCTCAATCAAATGGATAAGCTCCAGAGGCAGGCCATGAACAAATTCGGCGCCGAGTTCCACCGGCAATTCCCCTGCCGCCGATGGCAGGGTGTAGATTCGCCCGCCGGCCCGGTCTCGTGCCTCGATCAGCGTCGCTTGTAACCCAGCGTCCACTAAGGTGCGCGCTGCCGCCAGTCCTGCGATCCCCGCGCCGACCACGATCACGTCGTTCATTCCACCTCCCAGCTGAGCGTCTCGGCGCGCGGACCTTGCGCCGGTACCGGATGCTTGAGCGCCTGGATCGATAAAGAGGCGCCGCAGCGCACGACCGCCGGAACGAAACGGAGATAGGGCCCGGTAACTTCCATCTTCACCCGCGGCGCGGTTTGCGCCTCAGGCGAGGCCGGATGGGCCATCGGAAGCTCGACGCTGCTGAGCCCACTGAGCAGAGCAAGCGACACCAGGTCGCAGAAGCCGAGAGCTGCGGTCCAGCGGGCGAGATCCTCCTCGGTTGCGCCGGCAGCGAGTTTTCGCTGGTGCGCCTTCTCTGCCTGGGCAAAGCGCTGGTGCGCTGGGTCATTTCCAGCGAGCAGGGTGAAGTGGCGGCTGATAACCATCGCTCCCGGTTTGGAGAAAGCTTCCACAGTCTGGATCGACGCAGTCCACGCCTCTTCTGCTTCCCTGGGTGGAATAGCCAGGAACGAAACGGCCTGGCTGGTTTGGGCGCCGCCGGATCGCAGCCGCTGGATCTGCTGTGCATCGCTCGCGGCCCAGCCGGTATCGTGCATCTGGATGGCCCGAACAATGTCGGGCGGCAATTCTCCGAAGCAGGTTAACCCCACGGCCACTTCTCCCGCCAGCACAGCGTGCGCCGGCTGCGGCACCAGCAAGCAGGGCAACTGCCTCCTTTTTTGCGCTGCTTCCACCCGCGCCCAGGCCGATGCCCCTTCTGCAACCCCGTCTTCCTTCTCTGGTTGTAACCAACCAATCACCATGCGAATCCTCTTGCCGTCGCCGGCCCCATTTCAGTTAAGCTGACCCCGGAGAGTTTGATGATCATTCAAGAACAGACAGCCGTCGATCTTGCCACCCCCACAGGTCCTATGCGGACCTACCTGTTTCGCCCCGTGGCCAAAGGAAAGTATCCCGCGGTGATTCTGTTTTCTGAGATCTTTCAGGCCACCGGTCCCATCCGCCGCTTTGCTGCCTTTATTGCCGGTCATGGCTATATTGTCGCTGTTCCCGAGGTGTATCACGAGCTGGAGCCGGCGGGAACCGTGCTGCCCTACGATCAGGCCGGCTCCGATAAGGGCAATGCCGACAAATACGGCAAAGCAGTTTCCGCCTACGACAGCGATACTCGTTCGTTGTTGGATTATCTTCGCGGCCTCGACGATTGCACCGGGCGTCTCGGAACCATCGGCATCTGCATGGGCGGGCATCTGGCTTTTCGCGCAGCCATGAATCCCGATGTGCTCGCAACCGTATGCTTTTACGCCACCGATATTCACAGCCACAGCCTGGGCCTGGGCAAGAACGACGACTCTCTTGCGCGAGCGGGCGAGATCAAGGGCGAGCTGCTGCATATATGGGGACGTCAGGATCCCCACGTTCCCCTTGCTGGACGCACCCTGATCAAGGCCCGGCTGGAGGAAGTCGGCGCGGACTTCCAGTGGCTGGAAGTCAATGGCGCCCATGCGTTCATGCGCGACGAGGGCTACCGCTATGACCCGGAGTTGGCGGAGATTTGCCTGCACATGACGCTGGCGCTGCTCCATCGGAAATTGGCACTGTGACGGATCAGGAACGAAAGGAAATACCGGCAAAGGCTCCTGAAGATCCAACCAGCGATCTGGGGTTTGGCAGGGTTGTATCGTCGCAACGTGAACTTCGCCTGCTCAATCGCGACGGCAGCTTCAACGTGCAGAAGCGAGGCCGTGGACTGCGTACCTTTCTCGCCTACTCCAACCTGGTCAGTACGACCTGGGCCCGTTTTTTCGTCTTCGTCGCGGCTGTCTACCTTACGCTCAATGGTTGTTTCGCTATTTTCTACGAGGCTTGTGGACCAGGAGGCTCTGGTCAACACCCTCAATACCGGCATTAACACACCTTTTCTAAAGGCCTTCTTCTTCAGCATTCATACCTCCGCGACCATAGGATACGGAAGCACTGTGCCCGTGGGCCTGGCCAGCAACATCCTGGTCGCGCTCGAATCCGTGGTGAGCTTGTTAGGCCTGGCGGTGGTCACGGGGTTGGTGTTCGCTCGCTTCTCCCGCCCGGTCGCCGACATACTGTTCAGCCAGAACGCCGTGATGTCCTGGATTGGTAACAATCGTGCTTTCGAATTCCGCATCATTAACACGCGCAACAACCAGATCATCGATCTTCATGTTCGCTTGCTGGTTTCGCGTTTTGAGACCAACGCGAGCGGAACCGCGGTACGCCGCTATTACCCGCTCAACCTGGAGCGCGAGAGCGTGGTCTTTTTTCCTCTTTCCTGGACCATCGTGCACATTGTTGATCAGAACAGCCCGCTTTACGGGCTGACGCAGGATGAGTTATGTGCGAGTGGCGCAGAGTTTCTTATCTTGCTCACGGGCATGGATGAAACCTTCTCCCAGGTAGTCAATGCCCGATCGTCCTACCGCGCCAGCGAAATCATCTGGGACGCAAAGTTTACCGACATTTTCTTGTACGACCCGGAAGGAAGAATGGCCGGCATCGACATGAAACGCTTCCACGATACCGCGCCTTTCTCCACTCCACCCTAGTCGCAATTTTGTTGGCGCTGCCGCGTTTGAGGGAATTGAACACCCCACCCAATCCGCTCTGCGGCTGAAGATAACTCTGAGCGGCTCCCCGGCATCAGACCTGAGCAGATACTTACTGCCCTCCTGTCTTTCTGCCCGTCAAGGTCAGCTTTTTACGCCGGCAAAAATCCAAATCCCCCTGCAAAACCGTACTCGTCTTGTAGAGTCGCGCGCTCATTCGAGAATGCCGGCTCGACGTCCCCGGGTTGTCACCACACAAACTTAATCAGCGAAGGAGACACTCCTGTGCCCAATCCGAACAAGCTGTTCTGGTGCTGTGTGCTCGTTCTCAGCTCTCTTCCCCGGTTAGCTGCTGCGTCGGCTGATTCCAAGAAATTCATTGCACCGGAACCAACCAACATTCCGGGCCTTACCTTACCTCGGGGTTCTTACGTAATTGAGGCGGTGGGTCATATGTCAGGGCGCTATGTCGTGCGGGTAGAAGGGCGCAGCGTGGGCCATTACAGTTTTCTCGCACTTCCCAACCCCGAAATTCCGAAGCCCGCGATACCGGGACTCGTGCTCTGGGACAAAGCTGCAGGCGGCAAGCGCTACCTGCGGGGGTGGTATTTCGCCGGAGCTCCATCGGTGCTCGAGTTCGTTTACCCCAAGGCCGAAGCTGTGGCGCTTGCCAAAACCAACCAGGCAACGGTTCCCGCAATTGATCCTGCTTCTGAAGGACGACCGGTCTCCATCAAAGGCTTATCCAAAGAAGACCTGGAAGTGGTGACGCTGTGGCTCTTATCTTCTACCAAGGTCGAACCTGGGGATCCTTCGGGCGGCATCCAGGCAACGAAATACACCAAAATCGCAAGTGTTGAACGGAAGCCGTCGATTTCCCGCTTACCCCAGACAGGCAGCAATCTGCCATTCATCGGGTTGCTGAGCGGGTGTTTCCTGCTGAGTGCGATGGGGATGCGGATCTACCGCCATGATTCCCTGCGTAAAGCCCGGGCGTGAGCAGAAGTGCGCGCTTCGAGCTAGGCTTTTGGGTGCTTGGGTTGGCTTGTGCCGCGTACCTTGTATTTTGTGCGGCGCAGGCGCAAGCCTATCGTTATCGTGCGGCGAGCCTGGCGCGAGCGAAGACGTCCGCTCAGCGCCCGGCCTCTGGCGACTTGATCGGCCGCATTGAAATTCCCGCGCTGCAGCTCTCAGTTGCGGTGTTGGAGGACGATCAGTCAAAAAGCCTCCTTCGCGGACTGGGCCATATTCCAGGCACCGCCGAGTTGGGCGGCCTAGGGACCGTAGGCCTCGCAGGCCACCGCGACACTTTTCTTAGGCCGCTCCACAAAATCTCGCCCGGGATGGAAGTACGCGCTACCAACGATGCCGGCACCTATCACTACATAGTCGATGCGACGGAAATCGTCTCCCCTGATGCCGTGGATGTTCTCAAGATCCGTTCGCGGCCGGAACTGACGCTGATCACGTGCTACCCCTTTAACTATATTGGGCACGCGCCGCTTCGATTTGTCGCTCATGCGCACCTGGTCTCGCTCTCCCCCGATAGCGCACAGCCTTAGCTCGTCACTTTTGGGTTTCATTCTTCCGCCGGGGTACTCATAGAACGGTTCCACAAGGCCTCTCTCCACTCCACCCCGATCACGTGATGATAAATATGGCATCATTTGGTGCTATTCTTGATGCTGAGGCAACTTCTTGCGAACCACCATTGCTTTGGACGACGATCTCGTCAAGACCGCGCAGGAATATACCGGTTTGGTGGAAAGGAGCGCTCTCATGCGCGAGGCTCTCAACGCACTGATTGAGCGGGAAGCCGCTCGGAGATTGGCTGCCCTTGGGGGCACGTCGCCGGCGATGGCTTCGATCCCAAGACGGAGACCAAAGGTGAAATGATTCTTGCCGACACGTCGGTATGGATCGATCATTTTCGCAAGCGGAACCGCGCACTCTACCAACAGCTGCAACGGAACAACATCTCGACGCACCCGTTTATTGTCACTGAGCTTGTTCTTGGTAACCTGCCCGATCGGCAAAATGCAATTGCATCGCTTGACCGCCTTCCCATGGTGAAGGTCGCCCAACCGCATGAGGTAAGGCGCCTGATCGAAGCTCATTCCTTGTTTCGGCGGGGCATCGGTTTCGTGGATGCCCATCTGATTGCCTCGACCCTGATTACGCCACACACCCTTCTTTGGTCGCGGGACAAGCGTCTGCACCAGGTGGCGGAGATGCTGGGAATCGAGGCAAATCTTTCATAATCGCTTGCGTCCTTAATCCTCCCGCGAACCGCGAACACCCGCACGGTTCTCAGTTACTTCACAGATCCTGATCGCACCCGTCCGTCATGGTTCGGCCGGCGCTGAAGCGGAATGGATCCCGGTAACCGATGGATCGCACAGTGACGACAAGCCGCAATTCTCTCCCGATGGCAATACGGTGTATTTCACCTCCACCCGCGATGGATATCTTTGCATTTGGGCCCAAAAGCTGGATCCGGTCACGAAGCATCCCTTGGGTGCGCCCTTCCCGTATGAGCATTTTCACAACTCCGCGGGTCACGACGCCTCCACCGGCCAGATCGCCTCCGATATGACGGTCGCTCGCGACAAGATCCTCAGATGACGCAGATGCCATAGTGCATGGGATCTAATGACAGGCTGCGATCGAGGTATCTGCGCCGATCCCGGCGGAGCGGCCGGCGCCGTATCGGCTTTTCAGGTCGCGGGCCTGCTCCGCGCTGAAATGAAAACGGTTTTGTGCCATCGCTCGGAAATCGTCCGGCTCCCACTGCGCTTTCATCAACCCCCGCGGAGTATGTGCGTCGTCCCCCAAAAGCAGGTGACCCACTTCGTGAGCGGCGGCATAAGAGAGAACAAGAATTCGTGGAAGATTGGTCTCCGCCGCTTTCTCCTCAGCCAGTTCTGAAAAAACTGTCGCGTACGTGCCGCCGTCGCGGGTGGCGATGGATTGACCCAAATGTTGCCAACGACCCCGATTGCTATTCCTCGCGGTTCCGGCGACCAACCGCACCACGACCTGCCGGAAACTCCCTCGCCGGCCTTCGCACGGCGTCGCCACTCCCCGCGCGCAAGCGTCCACCTCAACCGAAATCCCCGCATCGTTCAGAATCTCCTGTGTTTGCATAACGAATGCATGGAGAGCCGCCGGACTCAAACCGGTGTAGTCATACACCTGCACCTGAAGCGCAGCGGGGGGCGCCGAAAGGCTCTTTGCGTCGATGGCCAGCACGAGAAAGAGCAGCAAAAGGTAACAGCCTCGGTTTGACATAGGCCGAGACTGAACGGAAGATCAAGGAATCAAAATGCTCGAACTCGGATTTAATCCTGACCCGGCATCCCGCGAAGGTGACGAACTAAGTAGTTGGCCCAAAGCAAGATACGGTCTCACCTTCCATGACAACAGCTGCGTGCGCTGAGCCTTCGCAGCAAGCAACGAGGCTATTGACAACACCGGACGACAACTCTAGTGTTCGGTCTGGAAACCCCATGACCCTCAGAGCAACGCGGCTCACGTTCTTGATCATCGGCGGTGCCCTGGCCTTGCAGGCGCAGACCGCTCCGCCCACCCCGAAGGCTTCTCCCGACGTCGTTGCCGGCATTCCTGTCAATTACGACGAAGCGAAGGTCGGGACCTACTCGTTGCCAGACCCGCTGCTCCTTAAAAACGGGAAGCCTGTCCGCGACGCCAGGGCCTGGTACGCCAAACGCCGTCCGGAAATCGTCGAGATGTTCGAGACCCAGCAATTTGGGCGAGCACCCGGCAGGCCCGCGGATGAGAGCTTCGAAATGATCGACCCCGGGACGTCAGCACTCGATGGCAAAGCAACTCGCAAACAGGTCACCATCTACTTCAATAAGGACAAGACCGGCCCGTCGATTGATCTGCTCATCTATCTCCCCACTGCGGCTACCAGGCCGGTGCCGATGTTTTTCAGTATCAATTTCGGCGCCGTGCAGAACGCGGTCAATGATCCGGGAATCAAGTCCGAAAAAACCTGGGATCCCAAGACCAACACCCGCGTTACCCCGACAGCGGCTCGGGGATTCGGCCACCTGGATGCCGAAGACCTGCTCAACGCCGGCTTTGGTGTGGCGACCTTTTACTACGGCGACGTCGATCCCGACTATCCCGGCGGATTTGCCAACGGCATCCGCGCTCGCTACCTCAAACCAGGACAAACCGAGCGCGGGCCGGAAGACTGGGGCTCCATCGCGGCCTGGGCCTGGGGCATGAGCCGCGTCGAGGACTACTTCGAAACCGACAAGAGCATCGATGCCAAACGCGTGGTGATCCACGGCATCTCCCGCTTGGGAAAGACCGTGATGTGGGCCGGAGCGCACGACCAGCGCTTCGCCGCCGTGATCGCCAGCTGTTCCGGTGAGGGGGGCGCTGCACTCAGTCACCGCAACTACGGTGAGACGATCGCACATCTCACCGCGCCTGGCAGATTTCCCTATCAGTTCGCAGCCAACTACGCGAAGTACGGCGGCTTTCCCGATAAGGCCCCCATGGACGCCAATCTCCTGATTGCTCTGATCGCTCCGCGCCCGTTGCTCCTGCAGACCGGCAGTACCGACAACTGGTCTGATCCAAAGGGAGAATTCTTAGCCGCGGTCGCCGCCGGTAAGGTTTACAAGCTACTCGGCAAAGAAGATTTGGGAACGGATGTGTGGCCTGCGGCAAAGCAGCCCATCTTCCACGACCTCAGCTACTACATGCACGACGGCGGCCACGGCATGGTACCTTCCGACTGGGATATCTACCTTGAGTTTCTGAAGAAGACGTTCCCTCCAGAGCCCTGAAGGACGGCGCCTATCGACTATGAAGAAAGTCGTCATCACGGAGTTTGGAGACGAGAGCAAACTCGCGATCGTGCAAAGCGACTTGCCAAACCCTTCTCCTGCAGAGGTCCAGCTCACGGTGGAATACTCCGTGGTCGCGGGTTCTGATGTAAACATGCGCAACGGCACCTATCCCTTTCAGAGAAAGCCGCCGCTGACCCCCGGTTACAGTGTCATTGGCAAAGTCCGTCTCAATGGCGAAGGCTGCGCGAAATTCAAGGTGGGCGATCGTGTCGCGTGCCTCTCGAAATATGACGGACAGGCCGAACTCATCAACCTGCCGGAACAATTCCTGGTGCCAGTGCCGGAAGGAGTGGACCTTCCCGCTGCGGTCGCGCTCATCCTCGATTGGGTGACCGCCTACGAGATGCTGCACCACTCAGCCAAAGTCAAATCCGGACAGAAGATTTTCGTTCATGGTTTGAGCGGAGCAGTGGGAGGGGCACTCCTCAGTCTCGGCCAGATACAGGGAGCCGAGGTTTTCGGCACGGCTTCTCCGGGCAAGCACGAGGAACTCCGCAAGCAAGGAGCTGTTCCCTTCGATTACTCCACGAAAAGCTGGATTTCTGCCATGCGCGAACTCGGCGGGGTCGACGCTGTCTTCGATCCACTCGGCTTTGAGAGCTTTGACGAGTCGTACTCGATCCTGAACAAGGGAGGCATTCTTGTTGGGTATGGCGTGAACCTGCCCATACTCACCAAGACCCCCAACCGTCCGGCGCTTCCCATGATGCTCAAACTGTTTTCCAGAAATCTGCTTTTCTGGACCGGCAAGCGGGCCACGTTCTTCAGCCTGACCCGCAAATCGAAGAACTTCGCGCCCGACCTCGAGCGCCTGTTCGCATGGCTCAAAAGCGGAAAAATCTCCGTGCCCCTCAAGGCCACCTTCACCCTCGACGAAATTCAACAGGCACATCGCGAATATGCCAGCAGTCCGCGAGTGGGTTCCATCGTCATCACGATTCGCCCATAGCCGCTCGGGCAGCAACTAGCAAGCTTGGTGGAGTTCATCGGCCTCGCCGAGGTGGAGCAAAGAACCAAGCCCTCTTCTCTGGACGGGTGCCCCATGTTCACCCAAGCGTACATGGGCCGAAAATGACGGGGCGCAGCCCCTCCGAATGCTTTTGCTATATAGCGAAGAGACTACGGGCGAGAGCAAGAGTCCTTGCACACGGAGTTCGAGCTCTGAGCTTGCGTCATGGCATCAGCTACTCCCTGGGCAAGTCTGGCGGCTCAACTGAGGACCGGCGTGGCCCGCGTATGTGATCCAGGAGTCAGGGCCGTCTACGCTGAAACGATACTCATTCGTTGGGCTCTACGCCAATGGGCAAGCGAAATTTCTGTCTTCAAAGTCCCCGCGAATCCACTGGCAGACCCCGTGAATAAGCTATCCGGGTGGTGTTCGTGTTCCGAGTACCAGACTCAGAAACCGCGCGATTCCGAGCCCCTGTTGGGATCCACGCGCATTGCCGGCTTTCCATGCCAGCGCCTCGGCTGGGGTAGGCGAGGGTTTGTGGGGGAATTTCTTCTCATAGCGATCAATTGCGGATTGAATTTCCAGGATATCCCGCGGCGTCATCGGCATTCGAGCACGTCCTTCTCGCAGCAGTCATTTCTGTGATGAACTGCCCGCGATCAGATTACGGGGGATAAACACTGAACTCAGGCTGGCAACCAGACAGGTCGCGAAAAGAAGGCACGATACCGTCTATGCCGGCGCCCGGTTCTCATGGGGGAATGTGCGTACTGTATACGCTGAAACCCCTCCTGTCCAAAGGAAATAATCAAGGACAATGGGGCTGTGGCCCGCGTTCAGCCGCGCTTAACCACAATGCCGTGTGGCTGGACGATCCCCTAGCGCCCTGGTTGGCGGAGGTCGTATCCGTGTAAGTGACATTTTAGTTCTATATCTCAGATCGAATGAACCTCGTGCAGAGGCTCGCACGCCACCTGGCCATTGGCGGGCGCCGTTGCGGAAATGCTAGACTTTTCGCGTCGGGGGTAGGGTCCATGCTCAGCCTCGGGATTGGCCTTGGCCCCTCCTTTGCGATCGCGGCGACGCTCTGGGCAGCCGTTGCCTCTCCTGCCATGGCGCAGGTCCAGACAAACACCACGGCAAGCAACCTACCTGCAACCCGATTAAAGGTAACCACCAACCTGGTGGTGGTGCGGGTGGTCGTGCGTGACGCACAGGGCAAGCAGGTCAAAGGCCTCCGGAAAGAGGACTTCAGGCTCTTCGATTCCGGCAAGGAGCAGCCGATCGCGCAGTTTGAGGTGGAGTCCGCGACGGAGCCGCTTCCGCCTCCGGCAGTAGCTCATAAGCCAGAACAATCGCCCGCGGTTCTTTCCTCCGCATTGCCCGGCCGGTTTCTGGCTCTCTACTTTGACGACCTGTACACCTCCGATACCGACCTGATCCAGATACGCCAGGCTGCCGGCAATTATCTCGCTACCAATCTCCAACCAGAAGACCGTGTCGCCATCTTTACTTCCGGGACCATGCTTTCCGACTTTACGTCTGACCCGAAGCAGATCCAGGAAGCCCTGGCCAGGCTCAAAACCAGTCCACGCGCTTTCACCCACGTGGATGAATGCCCCAACCTCTCCGACTATCAGGCAATAGAGATGATGAAAACCGCGGGCAACGTCAATCTCGACAATCCCTGGATCACGGGAGATGCCTGGGGATTGGCATTCGACGAGGCAGTGCGGCGCAACTGCCTCCCATGCACGGCAGGTTGCTCTACAGCGGCTCGTATCGCAAACAAGGATTATCTTCTGAATCGAGCCACCACGGTTGACGGCCAGGCTGAAATACTGCGGCGCTCCAACCTGGGCGAACTTGAGCAAGTGGTGAAATACACATCGCAGATGCCCGGTCAGCGAACCGTCATTTTGGGTTCCCCCGGTTTTCTGTTGGGGGACGATCAGTTTGCATTGGAGCGGATCATCGACCACGCGTTGCGTTTACAGGTGGTTATCAGTTCGCTCGACCCAAGAGGGCTTCCGGTCCTCATGCGCCAGGCGGACGCATCCCTGTCATTCATTCCATCGGGAGGGGCAGCAGGTGCGATGCATCGCCTGGACCTGAACAGGGAAGTGCTCGCCGGGGATGTATTGGCACAGGTTGCCGAAGGTACCGGGGGCGAATACTTTCACAACAGCAACGATCTGAAGGGCGGATTTGGGCGGTTGGCGGGATCTCCTGGCGCCTACATATTGGCATTCGCTCCCAGGGACCTTAAGCCGGATGGCAAATTTCATAAGTTGAAGGTCACGCTGGCGGAGAAGCAACCGACATATATCATCCAGGCGCGCCGCGGTTATTTCGCGCCCAGGAATGAAGCGGATGCAAAGGCTGAGGCCGAAGAAGTAGAGGCTTCTATGGCCACCGATCAAGGGCAGGAGCAGATTCGCGAAGCGCTCCTTTCGAAAACGGAAATCACACAGTTTCCTGTTGGACTGGATACGAAAGTCAAGGAAGGGCAGGGAGAAACACACGAGTTGTCCTTGTTGTCGCAAGTGGACCCCAAATCCCTCCATCTTCAAAAAGAATCGAACCGTAACCTCAATACGTTGACCTTTGTGTTTGGCGTCTTCGATCACAAAGACAATCTGCTGATTTCCCAGCAGCGGCACGCAACCGTGGATGTTGCGGATGAACAGTTGCCGGAGTTTCTCAAGGGTGGGATGAACGTCGACATCGCCTTTCCATTGAAGCCGGGCAGCTACCGGATACGTGAGGTGGTGACCGATTCCGAGCATCGTCTGACCACCTTATCCCGCAACGTAGATATCCCGAACATCATTCCGGCCGCGCCTGCAGCCTCTGTGCCGCCGCATCCTTCTCCGCTGCCAACTCCGATCCCACAGGAGGTCACGCGGTCTGAATCCGATCCGGCCACCGGCGCGCTTCTCCTCCGCGTCTGGGACAACGTGCTCGGATACCTGACCACCATCCCCAACGTCTTCGCCGACGAGCATGTGGTCTCGAGCGTCACCAGCCCTTATAAGCCCCTCTCTAAGCAGGCTGTCCACGACGCCGAGATGGATTCCACCATCGATTCCACGGTCGACTCCATCTTTCGACTCAAACGGGTCAGCACGGATGGAAAGACTGCCGACCTGGTCGAATCCCGGGAGGTGAAATATGTCGACCATCACGCTGCCACCGAAGGCCAGTCCTTAACCGGACCAGCGCTCTTGATCGGGGCGTTCAGCCGCGCTCCCAACGTTCTTGCCCCGCAGTTCAAAGACTGCTATGACTACCGCCTGCTCCCCAGCTTGCGTCGCAAACCCGGCGATACCATCTTGTTTCTCCACGCCGACGTCCGCGTTCTCGAATACGCGCTCAAGTTGCCATCTCCCGCCGGCATCGAATGCCCGGTGCCTGAACAGACCACGGGCCGGGTCTTCATCGATCCATCCTCCATGCAGATCGTCCGTCTCGAGCAGCGGCGCCCGCGCCACGATGAGGGTGCCGGGCGTCTGATCGATTGGTCCTGGTCCATCGACTACACGCGGGTCATGATGGAGGGCAAGCCTTTTTGGCTGCCCAGAACCATCGCCTCGAAGGCCTCGTCTGTCGATGGCTCCCGCATCCGGTGGAACTTCCTCGCCACTTACAGCAACTACCACCTGATGACCGTAACCTCAACCATGCTCCCGGCCGCGAACAACTCACAGCACTAGTGGGTCAATGCCGGAACCACCGGCATGGGCCGTGGAAGCCTTGGTTAAGCACCCGCTCTTTATCAACCACACCGGACCACAACTGAAAACGCGGCAATACAAGTAAGCCAGCCTCATTTTCTCTATCGGTCAGCCAGAACTTGTCAAAATTAGCTTTGAAATGTCTCGGTTCAGGAACCGCTCTCTATCAACCGTCGCCCTCTCCTTTTTGTCATCCCGAGCGTACCCGGATTTCCTACTCGCCGCGCTCACCGCGACTACTTATGTGGTTCTCCTTAAAGAGAACCACATGTGAGACTCTTTTCGGGGACGGAGACTCTTTTCGGGGACAGAGAGCGCCGGGATAAACCGGCACATTGTAGGGGATGGAAGAGCCCTACGGAAAAGGAGAAGCGACTCCATTCTGGCCTCGAGTCTTGCCTGTGATCCCGCGAGGGATTATAGCGAAGCGTAGACAGAGGGCTGGCGGGCAGGATTATTGAGCTCCGAAAATCTGCATCCGGGTGCCGACCCTTTTCTGTCAGTGGGAAGGCAACATCAGTGAGCCGCGTTATTCGCGAGTGGCCGCTGGGCTCGGCGTAGTCGAAGAGTCCAGGCACGTCAGCACACAGTGTGCACGAGAACCGGGAGACCTCCAGAGCGTCTGCGCGAGCAGACCGGTCCGGGAAGGTGAAAGACCCATCATCCGGACATGAACGTTTTGGAGGAGTCGGACTGCGCCATAGTACCTATGAAGCTGACGAACAACGAAGGTAAGACTTCCGCGGAGCCAGCGGAGGGAAGGGCGCAGACCAAGGAGAACGACGCCCAGCCTCACATGCATCCGACACAGGGCGGAGTACGTGTGTCCCAGGGGTTAGGCGGCGTGCGCCAGAAGGCGCGGTCAAGTAAGCAGGAGCGGTTCACCGCTTTGCTGCACCATCTCACGATCGACTTACTGCGGGAGAGCTACTTCGCCTTGCAGCGAAGCGCAGCACCCGGAGTAGACGGAATGAGTTGGCAGCAGTATGAGCAAGGTCTGGAGGATCGGCTTGCCGAACTCCATGACCGAGTTCACCGTGGAGCGTATCGGGCGCAGGCCTCGCGAAGAGTGTACATACCGAAGGCCGATGGCCGGCAACGGCCGTTGGGCATCGCGTCGCTGGAGGACAAGATTGTCCAGCAGGCGGTGGTGACCATCCTCAACCAGATATACGAGGTGGACTTTCGGGGCTTTTCGTACGGGTTTCGCCCGGGACGCAGTCCTCATCAGGCGCTGGATGCGCTGAACGTGGGCATCGAACGGAAGCGAGTGAACTGGATACTCGATGCGGATATTCGTGGATTCTTCGATAACTTAAGCCACGAGTGGATGATGAAGTTCGTCGAGCATCGAGTGGCCGACACACGCATACTTCGGCTGATAGGTAAGTGGCTGAAGGCTGGTGTGTCGGAAGAGGGGAAGTGGTCAGAGACGACGGCAGGCACGCCGCAGGGAGCGGTGATCTCACCGCTTTTGGCGAACGTTTATCTGCACTATGTGTTCGACCTGTGGGTTGAGGCATGGCGCCGGAAGGCTGCGAACGGAGAGATGGTGGTTGTCCGTTACGCTGACGATCTGGTGGTCGGCTTTGAGCGGCGCGAAGACGCTGATCGGTTCCTGAGTGAGTTTCAGAAACGGCTGGCGAGCTTTGCGTTGGAACTCCATCCGGAGAAGACGCGATTGATCGAGTTTGGTCGGTTCGCGCAGGTCAATCGGCAACAGCGTGGGGAAGGCAAGCCTGAGACGTTCACGTTTCTTGGGTTCACGCACTACTGTGCGACGACATCCAAGGGCCATTTCGTTACATGGCGTAGGACTGTGCCCAAGCGGATGCGCGCGACGCTTCATTCCATTAAAGCGAAGCTACGTCAGCGGTTGCATGAGCCAGTCAACGCGGTGGGCGCATGGCTGAAACGTGTAGTCAGTGGCTATTACCGATACCATGCGGTTCCGGAGAACCAGCGGGCGTTATGGCGATTCCGCGATCGGTTGTGCGATCTGTGGCGGTCGATGCTTGGTCGTCGCAGTCAGCGCAGCCGACCGAGTTGGGTTCGCATTCGTCCGACCTTCGAACGATGGATACCTCGTCCTCGCATCCTGCATCCTTTTCCCAGCGCACGTTTTGACGCTACTCATCCGAGGTAGGAGCCGTGTGCGGTAGTGCCGCTCGCACGGATCTGTACGGGGGGCAGCTAGCGATAGCTGTCCCTACCGTGACCGGAACAATCACGAACCCAGAAATTCGAGGTGATCAGTCATTGTGGAGGCAATGTTGCGAGTCGACTTGCATTAGGGGTTAGCCCGCAGTGCGTCGGAGTGAACGTTTTTTGCGTGCATGAACCGCAACGTGCGGCCACGATCCATCGTTCAGCTACAACATATGGCGTGGGAAATTCTATCTCCGACACACTGCCCGTCCGTCCCCGAAATACCGGGGAGAGACTTACGAAAGTTCTTCAGCATTTTCGAGCGGACTGAAGCGTGTTCGATCAGGGTCACGTTGCCAAAAGTGGCGAAGTCTCCGAAGGACGTCAGTTTCGACACCACCCGGTTCAGTCTGTCCGCGCCTCCATCGGCCACTAGGTAATTTCGGAAGCTAGACTGGAAACGAATCCCGAATTTGAGGTCGCCGCTCGCTCTTATTGCAGAGTGTTTACTCGGATAATATTGAAGCCAGTATCGGCGAGACTTGCAGCGATTTCAATGCAGCACTTATCGAAGATCTCCCGCGCTTTTTCCATAAGGTCTCCATTCAGAATATAAGAAGGGCGGAGATGCCCAATCCTCAAGAAGGTAGCAAGGTCGCCGCTTGGCAGCCTTGCTGTTTACCGGATTGCGGTCGGATGACCGCCCACCTGGAAGTTACCCCAAAACGGGTGTAATGTCTGGGTCGGCGACCCGACGGCAACTCGATTAGACTGCTGTTAACAACCGCGAGGGTGCACAAGATTGGAATATCAACCGGTCTTGCAGGTGCGGAACGTGGATTCGGGCGATTTAGAGCGGCTACTGGGATGGGAAAAAAGTCTCGCAGGGTGTTTGACTGAGTCCGCAACGATTGATGGCCACGATTTCGGCTCGGGCGAGTTCAACATCTTCATCTTTACCGACAACCCGAGGTCACGTTTGATACGATCCAGAGTTGCAAAGAGAATCAGACAATGACTTGGCCGACTGCTGCTGCCTACCGGCACACAAACCGCGACAATTACATCGTTCTGTGGCCTGCGGGGCAAGAGCAGTTCGACGTCGCTTAGTCACCGCGAGAAGAGCCGGCAAATAAGTGTATGAAGCAGCTCGTGAACATGTTTAAGCGCCTGATCAGAAATACGCCACAGTCCGAGTCCGCAGAGACGCGCTCAATCGTGGTCATGCAGCGAAAAGCACATCCGTTCACTGAGGAGGAGCTACAGGTTGCGGGAGAACGTGGGTGGGGAAAGAAATTCGATGGAAGAGAAGATCCGATGTTTTTCGTCTCGGCCGATCACTCCGCTTTGACCGTCGTAAAGGCCGGTCCCCATGTCATTCGAGTAACTTCCTTCCCATGTCGTTATGCTGACGACGATGAATACGCTCTTTCTCAATTGCCGCAGCCTGAACAGAAAAACGCTTGGAGTGAACATCATGCCCACACTCTTCTCGATCTGTTCAATGATCTTTCGCGTTCGGAGAGGAGGATTCCCAATGCTGATGCTTATGCTTCCCTGGCAAAAGTGGCTCTACAACTCGGCGATCCGAATTGCACCGCCATCCTTTTGCCCGACAAGAACATCCTGATGCCGAACGACGGCACAGCGGAGCAAGGTCTGCGGTTGCTGATCAATAAAGAGCTGCCCTGAAACGCCAAGTCAACCTAAATTATTTGTGGGGCGAGTGACCGCCCACCCGTCAATTACTAGTTGGTTAGCGGCACCACGCGCCTCCGGCGCGGATGACGGAAAACTGGCACGCGCTTTTTATCGCGCGCCCTTTCCATATTGTTCTGGGAATTTCTGGCAAAGCTTCTTGGCCGAGATGCAACCGATCCCGATCGCGATACGGAAGCGGATTTAGGACCGCTCACCACGTCAGAGCCACCGCGGATCCGACCAACATTTTCGCTAGACGCGGAGCCAGTTCTGGAGAACTGGATCTGATGCGTATCTTTGGTGGGGACCCAAGTGACCTCCGCAATTCAGCACTTAATCCAGGGGTACCCGGACCGCGAAGGGAAGATTGTGTAGAAATCAAGGTGCTCCTCGCCGCAGCACCTTCAGGTGCGCATCAAAAAAGCTGAGCGCAGCTTTTCCAATATATTCGTGAAGTTCGGTCCGGTTCACGCCGACTGCATCGGCGCATGCTTCGGGATAATTATCCCTGCCGATCTGATCGCATTCGTTGACGAAAATCTCGTGACTGACCTTGCCCTGCAGCACATCCAGCTTCGCATTCGGAATGTATTTGGCGGCGAACTCTGCGTTCTCCCCAGGTGGAGTTGTGGTGTCACCGGCGCCAACGATGATGTAAGCAGGCACTGCCGCGCGTCGAAGCCCCGGCGCGTCCATGCCAAACCCCTGGATGTCGCCCGGCGCCATCGCGAAAACAGCCTTGACTCTGGTATCGCGCACACCCAGGGCGGGTTTGGCATCGATCTTCATTTGCTCGCGCACATAGGCGGGTACCGTGTCATTGTTCTTCCAGCCCCGCTGATAGGCGAGAAACAGATCTGGATTGACCTCGGCTCCACCGATCCAAAGAGATGTAAAGCCCCCCTGGGAATGACCGGCTACACCGATCTGAGCGGGATCGATGCGCGGACCCCACTCCTTATCCGCCAGTAGGTGAGAGATAACAAGGCTGATGTCCCGCGGACGCTGCCAGATGCGGTTGCGCACGTAGAGAGCGCTCGAGTCATAGGTATTTGCACGGTAGTGGTACATCATCGCGACGATGTAGCCGTGCGATGCCAGGTATTCGCCGAACCATGCATACACCGAGCCATTGCCTCCGGCTCCATGCGAAAAGACGACGAGCGGATGCCTTAGGCCGTCGTCCACTGGCGGCGCATTTTTATAAAGGTGCAAGTTGGCAGACAGAAAGATGTGAAACGGCTCGGCGGTATGCGCGGGAGCGGCGGGGTAGATCAGCATGTAGTTCAGCGGTCGGCCGCTCGATCCAGAATCGGATGCTGGTTCGGAGAACTGCACTTGCGTCATCCCTACGTCATACCGAGGAGCGGGAAGGGCAGCCCGGGCACGGACGTCTTGAGCGCGGACGCCCTGGCGATACAGAGCGCACATCAGGACTGCGAAACAGATCAGAAGACTGGTCAGTCTTTTCACGAAGCCTCATCGTCTTGCGTAAGGGCGCCGCCTGGTATCACAGCCGAATTACTGCACACGGAACTCTTTATAAAGCTCGGCTGCCAACTTCTTTAGCGCCTCATCGGAAGGCTTGCCAGCAAGGTTTGTCATCATGACAAAGCCAAAGTCTGTTCCTGGCCAAAACATAGCCGACGCGAGATTCATATTGTTTGATCCTGTATGCGTGATGACCGGTTCCGGCGCCCAACTTTCCTGGACCGATCCCCAGCCGAGCGCATATCCGCCGGTTTTAGGCGTGCCGGGGGCCGCATCTTCACGTGAGCCGGTCGAAACAAAGGGCGTGTGAATCTTCTTCAAAACTTCCGCGGAAACAAGATCGGGACTTCGCTTGCCCTCGCCTGCATTCCACGCAACCCATTTCGCGAAATCCAGGACTGACATGTGAATCGTGCCCGCCGGACCAAGTATCGGCGCATTGTCACCGTTCGGGCCAGCCAGCATTGCTTCTGGTTTGCCATTCACCAGGATGTGACCGAGCGGTGCGTCGACCTTTCCTAAGCTCGCTTGGGGTCCAAAGCCGGCCGTTTTCAAATCCAAAGGCTGGAAAATGCGCTTGTCCACCAACTCTTCCCAACTCGCATGCCCCACCCGTTCCAACATTGCGCCGGCGATCACATAGCCGAGATTTGAATAATCAAACTTGCTTCCTCGTGGGTGATCGAGGGGCGCCGGCGCAGTCTGCTTCACCATCCAGTAGCGGACTTCGTTCATGTTGCCGTCCTGCTGGTAGGAACGGTAGATAAGATCCATGATCGTCTTATCCGATAGACCACTGGAATGTGACAGCAACTGCTCTAAAGTGACCTTTGCGAACTCGGCATTCATCTCCGCCTTCAGTTCAGGATACACATCAGCCGGAGTTGAGTCCCATCGCAGCTTGCCTTCTTGAACGAACTGTCCTGCCAGCAACGCGGTGAAAGCTTTGCTGTCTGACCCGATGTGGAACCGGTCATCAATGGTCACAGGAATAAGCGTTCCGGCGCGCCTGGTGCCGACCGCACCAGAGGCCACTATCGACCCCTTCTGGAAAACTGCGGCGGCAATTGCCGGTACTCCAAATTCTTGCAGGTACGGGGCAAGCATCGGGTCGAGCGATTGCGGCGCCGCGCCCGAAATTGAACCAAAGGAGAGCGCGATCATGGCGATAAACATACTTAGAGGTCTGGTTGCAGGCATAGATAAATCTCCTGATTTTTACTGCTCGCCGCAGCAGAAGGATCTTGAATCGCGGCACGAAACACCTCTTCAGGTTCCGTCCGAGAGAGATGCTAATGTTGGCCCGCGCTACCATGTAGACTCTAGCATCCGCGTTGTTGGGTAGTGTCAAATATTTTGTGTAAACGTCGGTTTGTTGTTTTGGCTTTGGGGTATTCCGCAGCATACCACTTTGTAACATCTCAACGAGCCATTTGACCCGCATCTGATTAACGATGAGGTAATTAAACGGAATGCAATCTCTACCTCTGCTCGATGCCGTCGAACCCAGGCAGCCCACCAAATCAGCGATGCAACTCCCGGAAAGCATGGAATCCTTTACTCGGTAACCACTCAACGCAAACGGCCATAGAACCCCCCAACGCTGAATCCCTTATGCAACAAGGCGAAGACAGACTTACCGCCCTCGATCCTTGCTATCCCCAGGAGTTACCTCACCATTTCTACTGGTGACGAACAGGTACGAACGATTGCCGCATCCATCGACACCACCCGGGAACCATACTAGTGTCAAATCATGACAGCAGAAACCGTAACTGTTCCAAAACCCCTCCACGTCCCTACACTCGCGGACATACAGCGCCGCCAGGAAGAGCTGCTTAGCCTATTGTCGGACTCGCTCCAGGAGAGCCAATCCGGCGAACTTCCCGGCAACCACCAGGAAGACCCAACCCCAACTGCACCCCCGCCAGCGATCACTCCGTGGCCCACGCTAGCCGACGCAGCCTACTATGGCATCGCCGGCCGCGCAGTCCGTACCATCGCACCCCACACCGAGGCTGATCCCGCTGCCATTCTCCTCCAGTTCCTCGCCGCCTTTGGCAACATGGCCGGCCCTGCGCCGCACTGCGTGGTCGAAGCCACACGCCACAATCTGAACCTCTTTGTCGTTCTCGTCGGCGACTCCAGCAAAGCCCGCAAGGGAACCAGCTGGCGCCACATCTGCCGCTTGTTCTCTGAAGTAGACGACCAATGGATCGCCCACCGCGTCACCGCCGCGCGCTTAACCGCCGATGGCCTCATCCACGCCGTGCGTGATCAGGAGCAGCCTACCGACCGCCGCCTCCTCGTGCTTTCTGAAGAGTTCGCCGGCGTGCTTCACCTCCTCGCCCGCGAGAAAGGCCACCTCTCTCCACTCCTCCGCTGTGCCTGGGACAGCGGCAACCTCCACACCCTCCACCGCCACCGTCCCCTGCAGGCGACGGGAGCTCATATCAGCCTCATCGGTCATATCACCCAATATGAACTGGCCCACCATCTCCACCGCACCGAAGCCCACAACGGCTTCGCCAACCGTTGTCTCTGGACCGCGGTACGACGCAGCCAGTGCCTGCCTGAAGGCGGAACCCTCACGTCCGACGACTTTGCCGGCATCGCTGGCGAACTACGCCACGCTCTCCACTGGATACGCAGCGCAACCGACCACCCGCCCCTCGCCCGCGACCCACTCGCGCGTGCGCTTTGGAACCATCACTATCCCTACTTGAGCCATGCCCGTGCGGCACTCTTCGGCGCCGCTACCAGCCGCGCAGAAGCACAGGTTCTGCGTTTGAGCGCGATCTATGCGGCCCTCGATTGCAGCCCCGTCGTCTCCCTGGCCCATCTCCAGGCGGCCCTCGCCGTATGGGATTATTGTTCCGCCAGTGCCGCGCTCCTCTTCATTCCAGTCGCCACCGATCCCATCGTCGACCGCATTCGCGAAGCCCTGGACGCCTCTCCCGGCGGACTCAGCCGCGATCAAATAAGAACCCTCTTTCACCGCCATATCCGCAGTGAGCGCATCGATGCCGCCCTCCAGCAACTCACCGCCGAGGGCTCCATTTCCAGCCAAAAGTCGCAAGGGAAGGGGCGGCCCTCCACCCGCTGGTCCGCATCCGAAGACGCCGACACCACGCCCGACTGACTTACCGCGCTTATCGCGCTTATCGCGCACTATTTTGTGGCACACACAGTTCGGCGACCACCGAGATGGGAGCGTACGTCGTAGGATAAAAACCATGGCGCCATCGCGCACCGAATACATCGTGGTTGCATATGACCAGCTACAAGGCAGACCCAGGAGATCAGGATGAGTGCAATCACCCGGCGCGCATGGCTGCAGGGAGCCGCGGCCCTGGCTTTCACCTCACACACGTGGGCGCAAAAGGCTTCGCTGGCCACCGCAAGGTCGCTGGATTTGCCTCATGCGCGGCCTGCCCCGGGGGCCCGCCATTTCACCAGCGAAGCCGTCGAGACACTCATGCAACGGGTAAAAAAACAGATTCCCGACGTTCCTCTGGCCACGATCTTCGAGAATTGCTTTCCTAACACGCTGGACACGACGGTTTTTCCCGGCACCTACCAGGGCAAGCCGGATACCTACATCGTCACCGGCGACATCGACGCCATGTGGCTGCGCGATTCCTCGGCCCAGGTCACTCCGTATCTCCCGCTGGCGAAACAGGACAATCGGTTGCGCGAACTGCTCGAAGGAGTCATCCGCCGGCAGGCGCGCATGATCCTGATCGACGCCTATGCCAACGCCTTCATGCGCGATACCACGGCGGCGGCACTCCCGTGGGCGGTCCACGACAAGACGCAACACTATCCAGGCGTGGGAGAGCGCAAGTGGGAAGTGGATTCACTCTGCTACGCCATCCGCCTGGCGCACGGCTACTGGCGGCAAACGGGCGACACCAGTCCCTTCGATGCGCAGTGGAAAGAGGCGGCCTGGACCATCGTACGCACCTTCCGCACGCAACAGCGAAAGCAAGGAAAAGGTCCCTATTCTTTTCAGCGTGAATCAGAAACACCCACGGATACATTGGCGCTCGATGGATTTGGCAATCCCGCAGTCCCGGTAGGCATGATCTTCTCCATGTTTCGCCCATCGGATGATGCCTGTACGTATCCTCTGTTTGTTCCGGCCAATCTCTTTGCGGTGGTTAGCCTTCGCCAGATGGCCGAGTTGGCCAGCCAGGTTCTGAAGGATCCGAAGCTGGCAGAAGAAGCCCAGGCACTGGCGGCGGAAGTAGAAACCGCACTCAGCAAATATGGCAAGACGCAACAGGCAAAAAATGGCGAGATCTGGGCCTATGAAGTGGACGGTTACGGCAACAAGCTGATGATGGACGATGCCAACGCGCCAGGACTACTGAGCTTGCCGTACCTCGGCTGCTGCACTATCGACGATCCGCTCTATCGGCGCACCCGGCAATTTGTACTGAGCGAAGCCAATCCGTACTTTTTCCGCGGCACCGCGGCGCAAGGGATAGGGGGCCCGCATGTGGGGCTGAATATGATCTGGCCGATGTCGATTATCATCCGCGCGCTTACCTCCCGCGATGATGCAGAGATCCGGCAGTGCCTTCGCTGGCTGCGCAACACCACAGCGGGCACAGGCTTTATGCACGAGTCCTTCCAGAAAGACGATCCGAAGGTGTTTACGCGCCCCTGGTTTGCCTGGGCCAATACTCTCTTCGGCGAGCTGACGGTGAGATTGGCATCCGAGCGACCGAATGTGTTCGCTGGCGATAGCGCATTCTGGGACCTCAGGGCCTAACAGGCCACAAGGGTGACATCCTATTTGCCGGGGATAAATCCCCGGCCTACCCACGCTGGGTTCGGCCTTTAGAGTTTGCGTGAGAGCCACCGTGAAAACTGGTAGGTACGGCCTTTCAGCCCGTACACAACAAATGTGAATGATTCGGCCTTTAGGCCCTGAGGTATGCTCTTGCTTCTTGTTCGAGCGAAAACCGGACTGAATTCAGGTAAGCAGATCAGCCTTCTGCATGGCGAGTAAGGCTTTCAATGCAATGTCGGTCGTCTTCTCCGCCGCAAACACCGCGCAGCCACGGCAATAGAACAGCGTGTGGCCCTCACGATCCTGAAGTATGGCGACTTCTCCGCAAGAAGTGCAGGTGGCCTCTTCGTCGGCTCCTGTGATCGGCTCCAGCATGAGCCAGAGGTTACCAGCAAGCGCACTCTGCGGCTGTGATCCAGCGCACACAATATTGCGCCAGCCGCGATGTCCACTTTTGAGACATTAGATCGTAGTTACACCGTCCGCATTCGTAAGAAGAAGGCCGCGATTGCTCGCGGCCTTTGTGGTTTGACTTGAGTTCCGGTCAAAGCAAATCAGGGACCGTCGTAGTCGTCGTGACACGGGTCGCGGTGACCACGCCTGTAAACGACTGGGCGATCCCTCCCGTGGTGTTGTAGGCATCCAGCGTGAAGGTGCCGGAAAAGTGATTGCAGTCCGAGGCCAACGTGATGGTTTCGGTGATGCGCGTCGGACCTGGGGATCCCCGATCCCGTTGTTCGTGTCATTGGGGAATTGGTTGGAGAACCAGGGAAAGTGATTCAGGAAGTATTTCGACCTGCCCGTCTGTTCCCAGACACCGAGGCAAAAGTTACCGTCCTGGGGGGGCCGTACGGAATTCATGATTTCCGTTTTGTCGGCATGCCAGACTGCCAGGGCATTATCGATGACAGTGTCGGGAATTTCTTTTCCGTTGCTGGTTTTGGCGGTGAACGTTACGTGCCACATGCCCACGATCGAGGGACCGTCTTCCTCATCAGATAGGTTCGCAATGACGTGGGCTGTGCCCATTTGCGGATGCCAGTCCGACGGTTTCGCGAGTTTCCCGGGCAGTCCGCATTGCGCCAGGGCGCTCGGAATCATCGCCCACGCAAAGACCAAGCGCGCCCAAAGCCGGTACCAACCTCCGATTACCTTGTTCTCATGTTCTTCTTCTCCTTGGCCGGAATCGCCGGCTGCCCACGAAACTAGTCCGCGATTCGCGCCCGCGCAATGGAAAGAGGGTGAAGCTGGAGGTGAAGTTTTGGTGAACCAGCAAACCCTTTTAAATCTGGCTTTTTCCTGCGACACTGAGTCATACTTCCCCCGCGCAGGAGGATTCCCTGAGCGGCCTCGTCTATCATTTCGGTGACTTCCGGCTTGACTGTGGAGCGTTCCAGCTTCTCCGTAACGGCCACGTCCCTGCGCGTCGAGCGTAAGCCGATGGAACTGCTCATGCTGCTCGCCTCCCGGGAAGGCCAACTCGTCACTCGCAGCGAGATCGCCGCACGGCTCTGGGAGAGCGAAGTCTTCGTCGATACCGAACACGGCATCAATACCGCTATCCGTAAGCTCCGCTACTTGCTCCGCGACGATCCTGACAATCCTAAATTCATCCAGACCGTCATCGGCATGGGCTACCGCTTCATCGCCCCGGTCACCGCTGTTCAGACACCGTCGTCGAAGCTGTTCCACCCGAAGCTCGCTTCGATGGAACCGGCTGCGCCTGACCCGATCCAACCAAAAGAAGTGAATCTGGCGGAGGCGCTTACCGGGGCCCCAACTCTGCCCACCCCGAATCCCCGCTACCTGGTCTGGGTTGGCCTTACCGCCTTGGCCGCCTTAGTCATTGCCGTACCCATTGCTACCGTTGGCGCGCACTCCCTGGGGGAACGCCTGCTCCATCGCGACCCGCAACCTGTAATCAGCTCCCTGGCTGTGCTTCCCCTCGAAAACCTATCGGGAGATTCTTCCCAGGACTACTTCGCCGATGGCATGACCGACGAGCTGATCACCATGCTCGCGAAAGAATCCAATCTGCGCGTTGTTTCCAGAACCTCGGTGATGCAGTACCGGGGGGCTCGGCGGCCGCTTCCAGAAATCGCCCGAGCGCTCCATGCGGACGCGATCGTGGAAGGCTCGGTGTCTCGTTCCGCCCATCAGGTTCATATGACTTTGCAGTTGATTCGGGCGGACACCGATTCCCATCTCTGGGCCGACAGCTACGAACGCGATGCGAACGATGTTGCCCTGCCGGACGAGGCAGCCAAAGCCATTGCCAACCAACTGCATCGCGCCGTCCCGGCCGTGAAGGCCAACCGTTATGTAAATCCGGCAGCTCATGATGCCTACCTGCACGGCAACTATCTTTGGCTCAGCGACCACATGGACCAGTCGGGAGCCTGGTTCCAAAAGGCGATCGATCTCCAGCCCGATTACGCCCTGGCCTGGGCGGGTCTCGCCGACTATTACGGAGAGGGTATCGCCGGCGATGTTCTTGACCCTCGTACCAGCATCGCTTCCGGAGGAGCAGGCAGCCGAACACGCGCTCGAACTGGATCCGAACCTGCCCCAGGCGCACGCGGCCATGGCTGCCATGTTCCTCATCGATCGATGGGATTGGGCAGACGCCGACCGGGAGATTCGCCGTGCGATCAGCCTCGATCCGCAGAACGGCGAGCTGTATTACCTGCAGGCCTGTGTGTTGCAGGCAGTCAAGCGTGATGCAGAAGCCATCGATTCGGGAAAGAAGGAGATGGAAATTGATCCGTTCTCACGGCCTTACGCTCTCGCCGGGTTTTACGTGGGCGCGCGCCAATTCGATGCGGCGCTCAAGGAAATTCAGCTCGCGGCTGGAAGCAAATCCCAATAATCCCGATCTTCTCGGTGTGGAGGCGGATACATGGCGGCGTATGGGCAAGCACAAGGAAGGCGATGGACGTCTGGGCCAGGCTGGCATATTCTGACGGGAGATTCCCAGTCAGCCGTGAATCTGCGCCGTGCCTGGGATCGCGGCGGTGCCCGCGGCTAGGTTCGCTGGCAGCTTGGCCGGCGTCTCCTTCAGTCAAAGACTAGCTACGTCTCTCCTGTCGAACTGGCGAGTTATTACGCACAGCTTGGTGACAAAGAGCGGACGCTCGCTCTGCTCGAAGAGGGTTACCAACAGCATGCCACAGACACTCTTTGGATCCAGCAGGATCCCGCGTACGACTTTCTCCACTCCGATCCGCCGGTTTCGCTCGATCGTTCAGAAAACAGAATTGGCGCCGGCCAATTAGGATCAAGCCCTTTTAGACAAAAAGATAGGAAGGCGATGCTCCCATGCTTCTTCTAGGGAGTGATGACCCTTGCGCCGTCCGGACCCGCCACGATCGCCACCGAGGCTAATCCTAGAAACAAGCCGTGCTCAACCACGCCGGTCATGCTCTTGATCGTTTGCGCTACTGCAGCGGGATCCTTTATTTCTCCGTAGTGACAGTCGAAGATGTAGTTGCCCTCGTCGGTGATGTACGGTGAGCCGTCCTTTGCGCTCCGCAACACTGGATGGGCCCCGATGTCTTCGAGCTTCTTCTTAACCGGCGAAGAGGCGAATGGGATCACCTCCACCGGAAGTGGAAAGCGGCCCAGGTGTTCGACGATTTTGTGTTCGTCGGCCACGATCACCAGGCGATGCGAGGAGGCGGCTACGATCTTCTCGTGCAGCAACGCGCCGCCGCCACCCTTGGTCAGGGCCAGGCCGGGGGCCACCTCATCGGCGCCGTCGATGGTCACATCGGTATAACTCACTTCATCGAAACTGGTGAGCGGAATGCCCAGCGACCGCGCCAGCTCGCCACTCGCGCGCGAGGTAGGGATTCCGCGAATCTTCAATCCATTGCGGACCATTTCCCCAAGAAACCGGATGGCAAAGGTAGCGGTCGAGCCGGAACCCAGCCCGACGATCATGCCATCCTTCACGTACTCCAGGCTCTTGCGCGCGGCAACGGCTTTTTCAGTATCAGTCAGGGTCATGACGCACGCAGTGCCCGGGAATACATCAGGCGGGTGAAACCGCTCATCAGCAGATTGATGCCGACGATCGTACCCAGCGCCCATACTGCGCTGGCCGGCCAGCTCTTCCAGATCATCACTGCCAGTATAAAAGTCACGATCCCGTCAAACAAAAGCCAACCCGAACCAGGAGCGCTGCGCAGTTGAAAATAGGTCACGATGTGGAAGATGGCTTCCACGAAAAACAGGATGGCTAAGGCAAGGGTCAGCGAGACCAGGCTCAGCTTGGGATGCATGAGCAGGTAAACGCCGGCTATCAGGTAAGCGCACCCTACCAGGAGCCGCCAAAAGAAGCCTCCGGTGGTGCGCGCGGCAAAAGTACCCGCCAGATGAACGACGCCGGCGATGATGACCAGGATCGCGACGGCGATGGCGATCGCGACGCCGGCCTCGAAAGGCAAAGCCAGGGCGAAGAATCCGACAATGATTAGCAGGACGGCCCACCAGGTAGGAAACGAGCCGGTGGTTCCTAACACGCTACTCGGCGATGTGACCATGTTCTCTGCTCCTTAATGATGCGATAACAAATGATGCAATGACGCCGCCACCAGCATAAGCGTTTCTGGCTGGTTGCGGGACAAATTCGAGCTCCGGAGCCCAGCCGGAATGATTTCAGCATGATACCCGGGAACGGCACGCGATATCCTGAGTTTGCGCTGCCGTTCCCAAGCGGACGGCAAAGACCGCAAGATTCACCTGAAGGAGATCCATGTCGAACGATTTGCGCAGTTTTCTCACGCTCCCTTATGAAGCGCTCGAAGAGTTGAACTTGAAGGCGAAAGAGCAGCGAAAGAGCCGTATGCCCGTGGACAAGATCCGGGAGGATAGGCTCAAGTACCTGACTGACGAGAAAGGCATCAAGGCCGTGACCGTTCTTTTCAGCGACCTTGAAGGCCGGCTCCACATGCTCGACTACGACAAGAAATTCATCATCAAGAGCTGGGACAACCTCACCTTTGACGGCTCTTCCATCCGGGGATTTTCCGCTCAGCGGGAAAGCGACCTGCGCCTGGGTATCGACTGGAGCGCCTTCTACTGGGTGCCCTCCGACTTTTTCGGATCCGGCAAGGTCATGGTCTTCGGCGAGGTCATCGACAAGAGCGGTGCGGTCTACCCGGCGGATATCCGCAGCGTGCTCAAATCCTATGCCACGGAACAGTTCGAGAAGAATGGCTATACCCTGAACGCCGCCAACGAAATTGAAGGCTTCCTCTTTGAGGGTATCGATGCCGAGCGGCGCTACCCGGAGACCGGCAAGTTCGACTACGTCAATACTGGCGGCTACTACCACTCACTCCCCGGCGACCCGCTGCGCACCTTTATCGACACCACGGCCGAAGTGCTGCGCTCCATGGGCTTCGAGAACGAAAAGGACCACCCCGAGGTTGCTCCCTCGCAGTTTGAGATCAACTACGGCTACGGCGAAGTGGTTGCTGCCGCCGACCAGATCCAGCTCTACAAACTCATCTGCCGCCAGGTAGCCACCGGTATGGGTTGCTCCGCGTCCTTTCTGCCGAAACCAGTCATCGGCGTAAACGGCAACGGGATGCACACCAATGTGTCCGTGAGCAAAGGCGGCAAAAACCTCTTCTGGGATCCAAAAGGAGAAGAGAACCTCGATCCGATGGCGTGGTCGTTCATCGATCGCATCCTTTCCAGCGCCAATGACATTTGCCTGATCCTGAATGCCAGTGTGAATGCCTATCGCCGTCTCGATCCGCACTTTGAAGCGCCCAACCAGATCAAAGCGTCGCCGATTGATCGCGGCTCCATGGTGCGCGTGCCCATTGCGAACGAAAAAAGCTCGCGGGTAGAAGTCCGCTCGGTCGGTCCCGATGCCAATCCTTATATGGCGTTGTACTCCATCTTCCGCACCGGCATCGACGGGGAAATTGCCAAAATCAAGGATATACGCCAGGCGAAACGCTACCTACCCGACAACGTGTACACGGCGATCGACGATTTTCGCCGCTCGAAATGGACCACCACGCTACTGGGAGCGGATGTGAAGGCCCGTTACGCTGACCTCAAGCAGGCCTCGGCGGACCGGTGCCCGCGGCTTCTCGGCAGCCTGATCAAGGTTCCCGAGATCCAGTTCCATCACGATGTCTATAACCAGTTTCTGTGGAATCAGTTCTAAGCTTTTCTCCGCTACACTGGGCAGACCCGGATTTTGAGCCACAAGTGTTTGGGCAGAGAAATCCGGGGAAACCGGGGGACAAAGCTATCAAACTGCTAGGCATCGATGTCGGCACGGGAGGGACGCGCGCCCTCCTCATCGACGAATCCGGCGCGGTCATCGCGTCCGCTATCCATGAACATGAGCCCTTTGCGTCTCCACGGAGCGGTTGGGCCGAGCAGGATCCGCACGATTGGTGGAAGGCCTGCCAGGGCGCTGTCCGAAAGCTGCTGGCGGATTCAGGAGTTCCTGCCTCTGAGATCGCCTGCATCGGCCTGAGCGGTCAGATGCACGGCGCGGTGCTGTTGGATCGAAACAATGAGGTACTGCGCCCCGCTCTCATCTGGTGCGATCAGCGCACGGCGGCTGAGTGTCGCTACCTTAACGAAACCATCGGGCCCCGGCGTCTGGTGGAACTCACTGCCAACCCTGCGCTCACCAACTTCACCCTTACCAAGCTGCTGTGGGTCCGGACCAACGAGCCCGCGATCTGGCAGCGCTTTCACAGCTTTTTGCTGCCCAAGGATTATGTCCGCTTCTGTCTTACCGGGGTGCGGGCCATCGACGTGGCGGATGCCTCGGGCACGTTGCTGCTGGACGTAGTCCATCGGCGCTGGTCGGAGGAGATGCTGGATGCGGTCGGGCTCAGCCCCGATTGCCTGCCGGCTCTGCACGAATCGCAGGAGGTCGTCGGCCAGGTGACCGAGGCGGCTGCGGCCAGCACTGGCCTCAAAGCGGGTACGCCGGTGGTGGCGGGCGCGGGGGATCAGGCGGCGGGCGCCACCGGGATGGGGATTGTCCGTCCTGGCGATGTCAGCGCCACTATCGGGACCTCTGGGGTTGTCTTCGCGGCCTCCGACGCCCCGGTTACTGACCCGTTGGGACGGCTGCACACCTTCTGTCACGCCATCCCCGGACGCTGGCATGTGATGGGAGTCACCCAGGCGGCCGGGCTTTCCCTACGTTGGTTTCGCGATCACTTCACTGCACCCAATACGTCGTATGACCAGCTGAGCGCGGAGGCGGCCGAGGTTCCTCCCGGGTCAGGAGGAGTGCTTTGGGCTCCCTATCTGATGGGGGAAAGGACACCGCACCTGGATCCCGACGCCCGCGCGGCGTTGGTGGGTCTGGCGGCGGATCATACCCGCGCGCACGTAGTTCGAGCGATCCTCGAAGGTGTCGCCTTCAGCCTCAAAGACACGTTGACAATTTTCAAGGAGCTCGGCATCCCGGCGAAGGCCATCCGCGTGGGCGGAGGCGGGGCACGGTCCCCGCTGTGGCGGCAGATCCAGGCCGATGTATACGGTCAATCGGTCGAGACCGTAGAGGCGGAAGAAGGCGCCGCCTATGGAGCCGCGTTGCTCGCCGGTGTCGGAGCAGGCGTCTGGCCATCCGTGGACGCGGCCTGCGATGCCGTGGTGCACGTGGCCAAGCGAACGGCGGCCAGTCCCGAGGCGGTGCGCGTCATGGCGGAGAGCTACGCTAGGTACCGGCGCATCTACCCCGCGTTGCAAACGATTTTCACGCAGGAGTAGCGTTGAAAACGCGAAGGGTGCCCCAGGTCTCGCTTTTGAGACCTGGGATCCTCCTGGTTCTATCTTGCCGATTTCTTCACAGCTTCCGGTCACTGGGTTTGGGGGCAGATCCCCGCGTCCGGCATCTGAGCAATTTGGTTACCTAATCGAGGGACTGAGCGATTTGATCACTCGACTCCCAAACCGAATTCCAGTTTCCTCGACGAGGCGATAGGTAATATATGCCCACGGCGTCAATACGGCCAAGGTGACTACACCGCAAGCGACGAATGCCAAGCCGGGCCTCGAAACATGGTGATAAATTCTCGCGTAAGTGGGCTTCAGCAGGGTCACAACGATTGGATGGTTCAGATAGACGGAGTAACTGATTCGACCATAAAACCGCGTCACGACGTTCACAATCGGAGTCACGGGACTGATGGTCAAGCCGAGCACAAGCAATGTCCATGCGGGTGCAGACCAGCCTATGCCCACGCTGTTCAAGTCAAACCAATGATAGGAAAGCATAAAGTAATAGATCAGCGCTACGACAATCATTAAGGCGCCCGCTAGTCGCCCACGCACTTGTCGGAATGGCCTGCTGGCAAAGATTGCGTAGGCGATAATACCCAGTACAAACGTCGGCAGGTGCAAAGCCAGGCTGGTCGTGAGAACCTCGCCTTTCTTGATAGCCGATAAATGAGAGTGTGTCACACCAAGGTGGAATAGAACAGCCAGCACCAAAGTTCCGATAAAGCAGACCACAAGCCGACCTGGTGCGGACGCCACGTTAATCAAAAGTGGGAACATCAGATAGAACAACATCTCGACACCAATGGTCCAGCTGGCCCACACAATTCCAGTGCTTTTACCCGGGAACAAATTGAAAATCATGCTTACATTCAACAGTAGCTCTTGCACCGAGGGAATTTTGTGCCACAAATGCCAATTTCCCAGGACCATCGCTGCCAGCAAAACATAAAACAGGGGCACAATCCGGAAGGCGCGGCGGAGGTAAAAGTTTCGAACTCGGTGCGGGTCATTCTTTCGGGAGAACCATGAGATGCTGAGCGTGAAAGCACTAATGACGAAGAACAGCGCCACGCCTGTTCCGCCGGAAAGTATGAATGGGCGTATCCAGCCAGGCATTCTTAATTGCGGTGAAGGAAGCAGCGTCATGTGAAGAAATACGACATAGACTGCCGCGATTCCACGCAATGCATCTACACTGCTCAAATGTTTCGAGTTGGATTGCTGCCCAGTATCTTCCAGATCCGTCGTGGAGGCAGTCGCTGTTATCATCTTTGCCTGCATCGAACAAGATTATACGTCTGCGGCGGCTTCGGAAAGATTCATGCGCAGATGCAGGCATAGAGACATGATGTGTACTGCAGAAGCACCAAGGCGTAGAAGATGAAGTGTGGTAAAGCTGCATAGATAATGAGGATAGATCCTTCGGGATCGGCTTTCAGAATAAAGTTGGAACCTCCACCCGAGTTGGTTGCGGCAAGGCCGCCTTCACGACAGTGGCCGTTTGCGTCCAATAGTTGTTAGCGTCATAGGCAAAGCTCTTGTTGGATGTGCCGTCTGTGTACCTGATGTTGATCACCCGGCCAATCGAATCATATTCCGTGGTCGTGGTAGTGCTGCGTGGTTAATTGGCTGGCGGCCTGACCCGCGTGACGACCGACCCAGCCGGGTTGTAACCGTAGCTGTAACTTGTAGCGCACCATTTCCGATTGCACGACCTTGATCGTCCTGCCAGGCCAATCGGTCTCGAAGATGCGGGTGTGTATTCCCTGCATCGTCTTGGTCGCCAGAGCATTGCCAAGAGCCGTGTCGGTCGAGCAAGCGTAAGTAGTTTTGAAACCCGAACCGGAAACATCGAGTTCATAGGGCGCCGGATACAGGCCGTTCACCGGCGCGGTGCATACGTTCTTACCGCCTGAGCCGGTCCAGATCTATATTGAGCAGGAGCACATTCACCCGCTCTTCCCCTAGAAAACCAAACTGGCGCCGTTGCACATGGGTCTCCACCAGATCGTGCACGGTCGCCACCGGCAGATGCCGGGCGTTCGCAACCGTGTCCACCTGGAAGAGGGCCGCAGCAGGAGAGATGTCGGGATCGAGACCGGAGCCGGACGCCGTGACCAGATCGATCGGCACTGCCTGGCTCTTGTTCTCCGCGTTGTAGTGGGCGACGTCGCCGTCAATGCGGGTGATCAGCTTCTGGTTGGTGGCGGCGTAGTTTGATGGACTGGATGAGGTAGCGTCGTAACCGTTGCCGGCGGCCGAGGGGCGTCCGTGAAAATATTCGTCACCGGTGAAGTTCTGGCCGATGATCCGTGAGCCGGTCACCTGTCCATTGGCGATGATCAGATCTCCGTCTGCCTGGTGGCGATACGCGACGTGCCCGATGCCGGTTACTGCCAGCGGATAAAGGATGCCGAGTAACACTGTCGTCAGCAGCGTAAAACGAATGGCGATTTTGAATTCATTGCGCAACATGGAAAACTCCGCTTAGGACAAGCCCAGGCCGGTTAGACAAAGGTCGATCAGTTTGATGCCGATGAAGGGGACGATGACCCCGCCCACGCCGTAGATGAGCAGGTTCCGCCGCAACAGCGCCTGCGCCGACCGCGGTTGATACGCAACCCCGCGCAGAGCCAACGGAATCAAGGCGACAATGATGAGCGCGTTGAAGATCACCGCGGACAGAATCGCCGAGTGAGGCGTACTCAGGTGCATGACGTTGAGCTGATTCAACACCGGAAAGACTCCGGCGAACATCGCGGGGATAATCGCGAAATACTTGGCCACATCGTTGGCAATGGAAAAGGTGGTAAGCGCCCCGCGGGTCATCAACAACTGCTTGCCGATCTGGACGATTTCAATCAGCTTGGTGGGGTTCGAGTCGAGATCAACCATGTTGCCCGCTTCCTTGGCTGCCTGGGTGCCGGAGTTCATGGCCACGCCCACGTCGGCCTGGGCCAGCGCCGGCGCATCGTTGGTGCCGTCGCCGGTCATGGCGACCAGCTTTCCCTTCGCCTGTTCGCGGCGGATAAGGTCCATCTTGTCCTTCGGTTTTGCTTCGGCGAGAAAGTCGTCGACGCCTGCCTCACGCGCGATCACAGCCGCGGTCAGCGGGTTGTCGCCCGTGATCATGATGCTGCGAATGCCCATTTCACGTAGCCTGGCGAGTCTCTCCTTCAATCCGCCTTTGACGATGTCTTTGAGGTAGATCACCCCCAACGCAGTGGAGTTCTCTGCCACCACCAGGGGAGTGCCACCCATGCCCGCAATTTGCTCCACGCTCTCGCGCACCTTTTGCGGCAGGTTCGATCCCTGTTCGATCAGGAAGCGCGTAATGGCATCGACCGAGCCTTTGCGAATGACGTGGCCGGCGAAATTGACTCCCGACATGCGAGTCTGCGCGCTGAAGGGAACGAACTCAGCATGCAGGGCGCTGAGATCGCGGCCGCGCATGCCGAAATTTTCCTTCGCCAACACCACGATGGAGCGGCCTTCCGGTGTCTCGTCGGAAAAAGACGAAAGCTGTGCTGCATCCGCCAGCCGCTCAGCGCTGATATTGGGTGCGGGGATAAACTCGGTCGCCTGCCGGTTGCCCAGGGTAATGGTGCCGGTCTTATCCAACAAGAGAGTGTCGACATCACCCGCCGCTTCGACCGCGCGCCCAGACATGGCCAACACGTTGTACTGCACCAGGCGGTCCATGCCCGCGATCCCAATTGCGGAGAGAAGTCCGCCGATCGTCGTAGGAATGAGACAGACGAGTAGAGACACCAGAACAAATATGGTCTGGGGCGCTTGCGAATACACAGCGATCGGTTGCAGCGTGGCCACGGCCAGAAGAAAGATGATGGTGAGCCCGGAGAGGAGAATGCTCAGGGCAATCTCATTGGGTGTCTTTTGCCGCTGCGCTCCTTCAACCAGGGCAATCATGCGATCGAGAAATGTCTCGCCGGGATTGGAAGTAATCCTGACCATGATCCAGTCGGAGAGCACTTTCGTTCCGCCGGTTACTGCGGAGCGATCGCCACCGGCTTCGCGGATCACCGGCGCGGATTCTCCGGTGATAGCCGACTCATCTACCGAGGCGACACCGTCGATCACTTCGCCGTCGCCCGGGATATACAGCCCCGCTTCCACATAGATGATGTCGCCTGCGCGCAAGGCAGAACTTGAAACCTGTTCCCGCTCCGCATCTTTGCTCTCGCCCTTGAGGCGGATCGCGACGGTTTCACCTTTGGCCTTGCGCAGCGTATCCGCCTGGGCCTTGCCGCGGCCTTCCGCCATGGCTTCTGCGAAATTGGCGAACAGCACGGTGAACCATAGCCACAGGGTGATCTGCAGGTTGAAGGCAAAATTGCCTTGATGTTGCACGAGTCCTTGTATGAGAAGGGCGGTGGTGAGCACGCTGCCGATTTCCACCACCAACATGACGGGGTTCTTCACCATCAGGCGGGGGTCCAGCTTGCGAAAGGAATCCAGCACCGATTGCCGAAGGATTGCGGGGTTCCAGAGACTTTGCTTTTCTGCCATATCGTTTCTCCGTTTCTCCGCTTAAAAAGTCTTTCCTGCGTGCAGCAACAGGTGCTCGAGTATCGGCCCGAGGCTGAGCGCGGGAAAGAAGGTCAGTGCTCCAACGATCAGGATGACGCCTACCAGCAGCACAGTGAACAGTGTCGTGTTTACCGGAAACGTTCCGGATGAGGGTGGAACGCTCTTCTTCTGGGCCAGGTTGCCGGCCAGCGCCAGCATGGGCACCATCATCAGAAATCGGCCCGCAAGCATGTTCAAAGCCAGGGTAAGGTTGTACCAATTGGTGTTGGTGGTAAGACCGCCGAAGGCTGAGCCGTTGTTGCCCGCAGTGGAAACGTACGCATACAGGATTTCGGAAAGGCCGTGGGGTCCACCGTTGCCCAAACTGGCGAGAGCGGCGGGATGTAGCACCGACACTGCGCTCAATACCAGGATCAGCAGGGGAAAGATGAGCACGTACAGCATGGCCATCTTGATGTCATAGCTTTCGATCTTTTTGCCCAGGTACTCCGGCGTTCGACCCACCATCAGGCCGGCGATAAACACCGAGAGGACGACAAAAACCAACATTCCATAAAGCCCGGAGCCGACTCCGCCGAAGACCACTTCGCCGAGCATGATGTTGACCAGCGGCACCATGCCTCCCAGCGGCATGAAGGAGTCATGCGCAGCGTTGACGGCGCCGCAACTGGTATCGGTTGTGACTGTGGCGAAAAGAGCCGACTGGGAGACGCCAAAGCGCACTTCCTTGCCTTCCATATTGCCGCCGGTGTTGGCCAGCGTCGTCTTCTGGTCCACACCATGCAGCAGAGGGTTGGGTTGTGATTCTGCCCAATAACAGACCGTGTATCCGGCGACAAACAGAACGGCCATTGCGGCAAATACAGCCCAACCGTGCCCGGATGAGCCGGTCATCTTGCCCAGGGTGACGGTCAGTGCTGCCGGAATGAGAAAGATCAATTCGATCTCGATAAAGTTGCTGAAGGGTGTGGGGTTTTCGAATGGATGTGCGCTGTTGGCGTTGAAAAAGCCTCCGCCGTTCGTGCCCAGCTCCTTGATCACTTCCTGGGAAGCCACCGGACCCTGGGCGATCACTTGAGCAGGCTGCCCATGCTGGAGCGCAGTCACTGAAGTGTAGGGTTTGAGGTTCTGGATCACTCCCTGGCCAATGAGCACTGGCGCTACCAGCAGGCAAATGGGCAACAGGATCCATAGGACGATGCGCGTGCTATCCACCCAGAAGTTGCCAATGGTGGGCGATTGCTTGCGCACGATGCCGCGCACCAGGGCGACGGCAACGGCGATGCCGATGGCTGCACTTAGAAAATTGTGATAGGCGAGACCGGCCATCTGGCTGAAATAGCTCATCGTGGTCTCTGGGGTGTAGACCTGCCAGTTGGTGTTGGTGGTGAACGAAACCGCGGTGTTGAAAGCCGTGGCGGGAGCGACCCCTGCGAGATGCTGCGGATTCCAGGGCAGCACGCTTTGGGCGCGCTCGATGATGTAAGTCAGTAAGAGAGAAACCAGGCTGAAGATCAGCATGGCGACGCTGTACTGCTGCCAGCTCATCTCCTGATTCGCCTGGATGCCGCAGGCACGGTAGAGGAGGCGCTCGACGGGCCTCAGCACGGGATCAAGAAAAGTTTCTTCGCCTTCAACCACACGGGCGATGTAGAGCCCCAGAGGCCGCATCAGCACCAGCAGTACAGCGAAGAACGCGACAAACTGCAGCCAACCGTTCGCGGTCATTTCAAAATTTCTCCGGATACAGCAGCGTGACCACCAGGTAGATCAGGGTCGCGACCGTAGTGATCAGCACAATGACCGTGGTAGGGGACATTTCGGGCTTTTACCTCAACTTCTCGCAGCCGCGAACATAGAGCAGCGCGACGGCGAAGAAAATGACTGTCAATAGAACCATCAAAAGGTCCTGCATGACCTCATTCGAACAGTTGGATACTAAGAGGGGTGTAAGCGAGGCATAAGGAATTCATAAAGATGAGGGATGGGGCCGTCGTGAAAACGAGTCCCGTAAAGCCCGCCTGAGCTTGTCAAAGAGGGACGGCTGAACTGAAGTTTCAGTCATCCCCATTCGACAAGCTCACGGCAGGCTCTTCGGGACTGAGTTATTCCGGCACGCCTTCAGGCAGGAAACGATACCCCACCCAGGGTTCGGTCTGAATATATTGGCGCGGGCCTTCTGCCTCCAGCTTGCGCCGGAGTTGGCCAATAAACACCCGGAGATACTCCGGCTGATGCGCGGATTGGCCGCCCCATACCGCTGTGAGCAGAGCGCGATGGGTCAATGCTTTGCCCGCATTTCGCGCCATGAAGAGTAGCAGATCAAACTCCGTTGGCGTCAGATGCAGGCTCTTGCCGCCGACTGCTACCGTGTGCGCCCCGGCATCAATCGAAAAGTCGCCAATCTCGATCGGCGCGTCCACTATCCGTTCCGGGGCCCGCCGCAAGTGGGCTCGCACCCGCGCCAGTAGCTCCTGAATGCTGAAAGGCTTGGTCACGTAGTCATCGGCGCCTGCATCCAGCGCCTCTACCTTCGACCGCTCCTGGTCGCGCACCGATAACACGATGATCGGCGTCTGGGATTTTTTGCGCACTTGCCGGCAAAGGTCTACTCCACTCATCCCCGGCATCATCAGGTCGGTCACCATCAGGTCTGGACTCCACTCCTCGAACAAACGAAGAGCTTCTTCCGGATCGTTGGCGGCGCGCACATCGTACCCCTGCGCCGAAAGCGCGGTGCGCAGTACACGCGTAATCTGCGCCTCGTCGTCTACTACCAGGACCCGTTCTGCCATCTCCATCCTTTGCCCCGACGAGGCTACGATATGATCGCCACTGATGCTTCTTTCCCGGTCTCGGGCGCTCGTCTTTCGTTCTGTGGCGATGACCTCGGCCGCCGCGTTGGTGGTGTTGGTCTATCGCAGAATACTCCATGTAAACCAGACCACCGTAGCCCTCACCTTTCTGGTGATGGTGCAGATCGCAGCTTTCCGCTGGGGACTGGTGTCCTCGGTCTGCCTCGCCATCGGGTGCACGCTGCTCTACAACTTTTATTTCCTGCCTCCGGTGGGCAGCTTCACCATCGCCGATCCGCAGAACTGGATCGCGTTGTTCGCCTTACTCGCGTCGGCCATTTTCATCAGCAAGCTTTCAGAGAACGAACGGCGGCAAACTGTATTGAGCGAAAGCCGGCGTGCCGAGATGGAGCGGCTCTACGAATTCAGCAACCAATTGTTGATGGAAGAGAACCTGCACGACGTGGCCAGTCATGCGCCGCAGGTTGTGGCCTCCATTTTCGCCTTCGATGCGGTGACCCTTTACCTTACGGAAAATGACACCGCGTATTCCTCCGATCCGCGTCGGTCGTTTGTTTCTCTGAACGAGCTACGGGCAACCGCGGGATTGGCCGACGGACCGCGGCCGCGTAGCGACGGGGTATGCATCGTTCCCCTGGTGCTGGGCATGCGCGCGAGCGGATCAATTGCCATGACCAAGGCTGGTTATTCCGAAGGACTGTACGACGCCATCGGCGGATTGCTGGCCATTGCCCTGGAGCGAGCGACGGCACTGGACCGTTTCAGCCGCGTGGAAGCGGCGCGCGAGGGGGAACGTCTGCGCAGTGCATTGCTCGACTCGGTGACCCATGAACTGCGAACCCCCCTGACCGCCATACGAGCGGCGGCCACCAGCCTGCTGTCGCAACCTTCGCTCGAAGAAAGCCAGCGGCGCGAGATGTTCGCCATCCTCGACGAGGAAAGCGCACGTCTCGACCGGTTGATCGGGCAAGCCGTGGAAATGGCCCAACTGGATACCGACGGCATCGAGGTGCGGTTAAAACCACAACGGTTGCAGGAGGTGATTGAGCTGGCGCTGGAGGATTGCCGCGCGCTCCTCCGCGGTCGCCCGGTGACGGTCGAAGTTCCCCCCGATATGCCCGAAATCCCGCTCGATCGGGAACTGATCCGCCGCGTGCTCCGTCATCTGCTGGAAAATGCCGCCCGCTACACCCCTGCCGGCTCGCCGGTGCGCATCGGAGCTACGCTCGAACCGGACCGGTTGCTGGTGAGCATCACCGACCAGGGGCAGGGAATCGATGACGCCGAGCAGATCTATATCTTCGACAAGTTCTACCGCGGCAGCCGGCATCGCCTCTTACACGGCACCGGGATGGGCCTGGCGATTGCCCGGGCAATTCTTCGGGCGCATGGCGGGGGTATCGAAGTCGTCAGCCATCGTGGCCAGGGGTCGACATTTACCTTTTGGGTGCCCCTCAGACCGGCCGTACCCACCCCGTCCTTGTGATCCCGGATCCCTCCCGACGCAGTCCTTTTAGGCACGATCCGTAAACCAGGGGTCCTGTTTTGGCGTCAGTAGCAGCGGAGACTCACAGGTAACTTGCACGGCGACATAGCTGCAAGGGAAACTGCTCTTCGGTGAATTGGTGAATATTAACGGTCTCCATGACCTTTTTCGGTTGATGCGTCTAACGGATAACCGATAATGTCGGGTGGGATGTTGAAAGACTCTGACCTTGAGCTCCGTCGATCGAGCTCCGACTCTTAGGAGAAAGCTCTTGCGCAAACTCTGTAGTTTCCTCTCGCTTTCCTTTTCTCTGCTGCTTGGTGTGAGTGCCCTCCCTCAGGTATCCCAGGCCCAGGTGGTACTTCAGGACCGGATCACCCAACCCGTCGACAGCGCCGTTATGTCGCCCCTGACCGGGAGCATGCGTCCCATGGCAAAAGGCGAATTGGACCAGGGACTCGCCGACAATTCCAAAACTGTTCAAGGAATGAGCATCAACTTCAAGCGGACCGCAGCGCAGGAAGCCAGCCTCAACGCGCTACTCCAGGCGCAGCAGGATCCATCCTCGCCCTCGTATCACCAATGGTTCACACCCGCGCAGTTCGGAGAGCAGTTCGGCATGACTTCGGCCGATCTGGATAAGGTCACCGCGTGGCTGCAGCAAGAGGGGTTCACCGTCACTTCGGTTTCAGCAAGCCGGAACTCCATTGGTTTCAGCGGGAATATCGCAGCCATTGAAAAGGCGTTTCAGACGCAAATTCACAACTACAGCCTGAACGGCGAAACCCACTTTGCCAACAGCTCGCAGATCTCGATTCCCAGTGGCCTCGCGGGGGTCGTGAGCAGTGTTCGCGGCCTCAACGACTTCCGGTTGAAGCCCAGAGTAAAGCCCATGAGGACCAGTGGCGGCAACCCGCATTTCACTTCAGGCCTTTCCGGAGCTCACTACGTAGCCCCCGGGGATTTCGCAGTCATTTATGACGTGAACCCTCTCTACCAGGCAGGGAATACCGGTAAGGGCGTCACCATCGCGGTGATTGGCCAAACGAATATTGTCGCGTCCGACATCACCGACTTCATCGGAGCTGCTGGAACAAAGTCCACCCCCCCCACCGTGACCACCGTTCCTGGGACCACCCCTCTCTCCGCCACGGCTGGTGCAGCGTCCGGTGACTTGAATGAAACCGACCTGGATCTCGAGTGGTCGGGTGGTGTGGCGACCGGGGCCTCGATTGTTCTCGTGAATTCGGGAGATATCTTCACTTCCTTGCAATACGCCATCCAGAATCCGATTGGCGGCATCACCATTCCCATCATCAGCCAGAGCTATGGGGCTTGCGAATCGAGCTTCACGACTGCGGACCTGAACATTATCGAGGGCTGGCTGAAACAGGCAAACAGCCAGGGACAGACCGTCCTGTTGGCTTCCGGCGATTCCGGCGCAGCAGACTGTGACGACACCGGTGTAACCAGCGCAACCCAAGGCCTGGCGGTGGATTATCCCGGAAGCAGCGCTTACGTCACCTCGGTCGGTGGCAGCGAGTTCATGGGCGACGGTACCGCGCAGAACCCGCAAACTGGCGCTGGTACCTATTGGAGCGCCAACGGCTCCGGTAGCGTCTCCGATGACCTGATCACTTCGGCGAAATCGTATATCCCGGAAATGGCTTGGAACGATACGCTCTTTTCCATCGCCAATGGCGGCAATTTGTCTGCGGGCGGCGGCGGCGTGAGCGCACTGTGGCCTAAGCCCTCGTGGCAGACGGGGGTCCCCGGTATTCCGGCCGACAGCCATCGCGACACGCCTGACGTCTCGCTGAATGCCTCCCCGGATCACGACCCGTACTTGTATTGCACGCAAATACAAACCGCGGGAAGCGGAAACAACTATGTCTCCAGCTGCCAGACGACCAGTTTCCGTCTTACCGATCCCGGTCAAACTGACGATCTGAGTCTTAACGCCGCTGGTGGAACCTCGTTTGCGGCGCCTGCCTTCGCCGGTCTTCTGGCGATCATGGAGCAGAAGCTGAGTACGGGCGGCGGGGTGGGAAATATCAATCCCCTGCTTTACCAGCTGGCGGCCAATGCAACTACCTATGCCTCAGGTTTCCACGACATCACCACAGGCAACAACCAGGTACCCTGCACCCCCCTTTCGACCGGTTGCCCCACCGGTAACAACCCTGTGATTGGTTATAAGGCCGGCACTGGCTATGACCAGACCACCGGTCTGGGATCCGTGGACGCCAACAACCTGGCGACGGCGGTCGCCACGCTGGTACAAGCGACCGGTACTAAAACCGCGCTCACGGCCGCGCCGGGAACTTCGCTGGTGCTGAACGAGCAAGTTGTCTTTACCGCCACCGTCACGCCCAACACACTGACCACACCACCCACGGGAACCGTCACCTTCACCCTGGATGGCGTGGGGCAAACGCCGGTGGCCCTCTCCTCAACTTCGCCGTACACCGCGACCCTGACCACCGGTTTCGCGTCCGCGGGAACCCACTCCGTTTCTGCCACCTTCAATTCCGGAAACACGACTTACATTGGGTCCACCAGTTCGAGCGTTACGGTGACGGTGTCATCGCAAGGCACTGCGCCGACCACAACTGCGGTCACCATTAGCCCGACCAGCTTCCCCCTGGGCAGCAGCGTTACGCTGTCGGCGACCGTGACCGGCTCAACTGCCGGGACACTCACCGGACCGGTTACGTTTACCACGGGCAGCCCCGCCGTGACGATCGGCACCGTCAAGCAGGTAAGCATCGGGCCGGGCAATACCGCGACCGCATCCCTTACGGTCAACGCTGCCGCGTCCCTTGGCTTCGCTGCCGGTACCGATACCATCACCGCAACCTATGGCGGAGACACGTACAACACAACCTCTTCCGGCACGACGACCGCGACGGTAAGCAATCCAGGCATTACGCTTTCCGCCACGAACGCGACCATCTCGTCGCCGAATCCCGGGAATAGCGGAACTTCGACGATCACGCTCACCTCCACCGGCGGGTACGCGGGCACCGCGGTGCTGTCCGCCTCGGCCAGCACACTCAACGCAAACTATGGATTTGGCAGCAGCGGTGCGCAGACGGCGAATGTCGCCTTGTCTTCGGGTGGCACCGGCAGCACGACCATCACCATCACCACCGTACAGGCGACCGGAGCTATTCAAAAAAGTCCGGCAGGCAACTTCCGCAAGACGACAGCGCGGATTGCAGCGGCTGGAGGAACAGCCGCAGGTTGCATCCTCTTACTTCTCATCCCTGGAATTCGGCGAAAGAGATGGCCAATCGCGCTCGCGATGCTGGTCTTCCTCAGCGTGGGTGCAGGAATGGGTTGCGGTGGTGGTGGCCCTGCGGGAGCAGCTCCGGCCGGGACTTATACGGTCACCATTTCCGCAGCGGACAGCAGCAACGCAAACATCACTGGTTCCACAACGTTCACTGTAACCATCCAGTAAACGCTTTGCCGTGAGGGGCTGCCTCTTTAAGAGGCAGCCCTTTTTTTGTTGCCGATCTTCATTCACCATTGCGATTCTTCCATCGGGGTTTCTCCCCTGTGGTGAGATAGCAACAGGTGGAGTGTGATGAATAGACGGAGCTTCAGCAAGCTCCTGGCGGGGACGGTGACGGCCGCCGGGGTCCATGGGATGAGTGAAGCGGAGCGCAAACCAGGCCCACAGGAATTACCTGTATCCGGCATCCCGCCCAGCGGGGGCAGTGATTCGTGGGAATTGGTGATTCTCGACGCGGCCCCGGCTTATACCACGGAGACCGGAGGCACGGCAGCCGGGGATATCGACGGCGACGGCAAAACGGAGCTCATCATTGCCGGCAACGGAGCCCTGCTCTGGTATCGGCCCTCTACTTCTGAGAGAGGGATCGTGGCTCGCGGCTACTTTAATGTCGGCATGGCGCTCGAGGATATCGACCACGACGGGCACAAGGAAATCGTAATCGGCAAGAAGTTCAATGAGACCTGGGGTCTGTGCTGGTATAAGTTCGGCGCTACGCTCCACGATCCGTGGAAGGAATACGTTTTGGACCCGGCGTGCAGCGGTGATCCGCATGACCTGGTCTTCGCCGATCTGGATGGCGATGGACAGCAGGAACTGGTAGCCAATGCCATGTATGTGAGCCATCCGGGACTCTTTGCGTATAAGGTTCCCCGCGACCCGGCTCAGCCCTGGAAGAAGCAAGCGGTGCAATTAGGCATTGGTGCGGAAGGCACGGCAACCGGCGATCTGAATGGGGATGGCAAGGCCGAAATCGTATCCGGCCCCTACTGGTATTCCGCCCCGGCGAGTGGCGCGTTTTCCGGGGAATTGTGGAAGACGCACTCGCTGGCGCCCGACTACCGCGAGTATTGCCGCGCCGCCGTAATCGATGTGAATGGCAACGGCCGCCTGGATGTGATCCTGGTCGAAGATGAATATCCGGACGGGCGGCTGGCATGGTTTGAAAACAAGCTGGGAACGGGCGCGGGACATCCTGCAGAAATCTCGTGGATAGAACATCCGATGGACGGGCCTCTCAACTTCTGTCATTCGCTCCAGGCCTGGCATGATCCGAAGACCAAACAAGTACAGATCCTGGCGGGCGAGATGAATGAAGGAGGCTGGGAAGCTCCTTACAACTGGAATGCGCGACTGATGCGCTACACCGCGGTCGACGGTGGCAAGTCCTGGCGGCATGAGGTTCTCTATCGTGGAGAGGGAACCCATGAGGCGGTCTACACCGATCTGGATGGTTCTGGTAACCACGTCATCTTCGGGCATTCCGCGCAGATCCTCACTCAGAAAAAAGATGTCTACGCCGGCTGGGTGCAGATGTTCCGGCCGCGCACGGCCCCGCCCATTTTCTCGCAATATCAGCACAGCTTTGTCGATCGCCAAAAGCCTTATACCGGCATAGATATTCACCCTGTCGATGTAGATGGCGACGGCGTGATGGACATCGTTTGCGGAGCCTGGTGGTACAAGGGGCCTGCCTGGGAACGGCATACCATTCCCGGCGTGGCGCAGATCATCGCTGCGTACGATGTGGATAAGGATGGACGCAAGGAACTGATCGGGATCAAGGGCAAGCGCGGCGAAAGCAATTTTTACAACGCGCTTTCGAGCGACCTGGTTTGGCTTAAGCTTACGGATCCAAGCCGCGATCAATGGGAAGAACACGTGATCGGCAGCGGCGATGGAGACTGGCCGCACGGCAACACGATCGCGCCGTTGCTTCCGGGCGGACGCATCGCGTTGATCTGTGGATATCACGACGGCACTCACCCGCCACAGCTGTTTGAAGTTCCCCAGGATCCAAAACAGCCTTGGCCGAAACGGGTAGTCGCGGACATTCAATACGGCGAGGAGATGATTGCTTGCGATCTGGATGGCGACGGGAAGCTGGACATTGTTGCCGGGCCCTACTGGCTGGAGAATCTGGGAGACGGCCAGTTTCGCCCGCATTTGTTGATTGATCCTGAATATTTACAGTCTGACAATCTCCATGCCATTTGCCGCATTGCGATCGCAGACATTAACGGAGACGGCCGTCCGGACATACTCTTTACCGTCGAGAATGTTGACTACAAGGTGTACAAGGCGTTCTTTGCTCCCGTGGGGTGGTTGGAGAATACCGGCAATCCGCGAGAGCGGAAGTTCAAAGTACACATCATCGACAAGATCCGCTCGCCGCATTCTATTTCTATCGGCGATCTTGATGGAGACGGCAAGTTAGAGGTAGTCGTGGGTGAGCACGATCCGTTTAAACCCTACCGGAGTGAAAGCCGCCTACTGGTTTACAAACAAGCTGATCCCCAGGGAATTACCTGGAGCCGGTTTCCTGTTGACAACCGATTCGAGCACCATGACGGTGCCAAAGCAGTGGAGTTGAGCCCCGGCAAACTCTCGATCATCAGCCATGCATGGAATGAGCCAGGTTACGTCCATATATGGGACCGTTCCTAGGGGTGGCAGTCAATTCGAATTCAGACGTCCCTACGGGACTTGATTTATTTAGACCCTCATCACCTTCAAGGCCGGACGATGGTTCCGTCCAGCATGCGGTCGTTGCCACGATCTTCGAAGTCTTTTGTGTAGGGATAGCGCGCGGCCGCCTTCTCGTCGATATCGATGCCGAAGCCAGGCTTATCGTTCGAATAGATATAGCCCTTGCGAATTTCGGGGGTGCCGGGAAATACCTCGCGGGTCTTTTCGTCGAAGAAGGTTTCTTCCTGGATGCCGAAGTTCGGAGTAACCAGGTTCAGATGCAAGTTGTAACAGTGACCGACCGGATCGACATTGTTCGGCCCGTGCCATGCCGTGCGTACATCAAAGAATTCGCAGCAATGCGCCACCTTGCGGCACATATTCAATCCACCCACTGACGATTGGTGGATGCGAATGAAGTCAATCCATCGGTTGGCCACCAGGCTCAGCCATTCGTTGCGGTTGACAAACAGTTCTCCCATGGCCAGCGGCGCTGACGTTTCCTGGCGGAAGATCTGGAACCAACCCACATCCTCTGGCGACAAGGGATCTTCCATGTAAAACGGCCGATACTGCTCCACTGCCCGGCACAGCTGGATCGACTGGTTGGGCGCGGGCCGCTCATGAATGTCGTGGACTAGTCCGATATCGAATCCAAACTTCGCGCGCACCGCCTCAAACATGCCGATCGTGGTGGTGAGATAACGGCCGGCGTCGAAGACCGGCGAAGGCGTCACTCCGTCCGGCCTTAATGCCTGCACCGCGGCTGAGGTCTTTGCGCCGCTGACCCCGTAGCCCGACCAACCGGGAACCGCTAACTGGATCCGCACGACCTGGTAGCCCTTCTCGATATAGGCCTGCACCTGGTCGTTCAACGCACTTTGCGTCAGCGCGGAGGCGTGGCCATAAAGTGGCACCGCGGCACGAACCTTTCCGCCCAACAGTTGATAGACCGGAACCCCCAGACGCTTGCCCAGAATGTCCCACAGCGCGCCATCGATGCCGCTCAACGCATCGTTGCCTTCCGGGCCGGAGCGGAAATACTCCTGCAGATAGGCAGACTGCCAGATGTCCTCGATGTCGTCGCAGTTCTTGCCAATGACAAATGGCTTCAGCCGTTTTTCGATGTACGCCTGCGCCGCCTGGGGAATCTCCTGGTGCGTCGCCGCTCCCAGCCCGTAGAGACCCGGCTCGCTGGTTTCCACCTTGACGATCGTCCAGTTGGAACCGGCGGGTGCCGTGGCGATGATTTTGACATCGGTAATTTTCAGCGGAGGCATACCCTTGCGGGCCGCATCCCTGGCCTGCGCCAGCGGACCGCCGTCGCCCATAGTTCTGACCACTCCGGAGGCCGCTTCGGCAGAGAGAGTGCGTCCTCCGCCCAGGTTGGTGACCGCACCCACTGCGGCGGCAGCAGAAAGAGTCTTCAGCAGACTGCGACGCTCCATGATGTTTCCCCTATCGTTGTTCGGAATATGGAACCCTACGCGAATACCACGCACACGCCAGCAGAAACGCTGCCCCGCCTGCGTAGGCGAGTGTAAACTGTGGCGCGACCCACCAGCCAATCAGGCTTTCCACGCCGTTGGGAGAGAGCTTATAGGCATGGATGATGCCGACTGCGGAGAGCCCTGCGGCGACTGCCAGCCATGCTGCTGCGGGGGCAAAGCGGCGCTGCACGATGTACGCCAACGTTGCGGCCCACAGCATCGAGGTCAGCAGCGATCCCTGTCCGAGGGCTATCAGTCCTCCCACCGCCAGGTCGCCGCCCATGCGCGGCGCGACCTCCAATAGACTACTGCCCGCCTTGCGCGCAACCGTATCGACAATGCCCGTTACCCACTGCGCCAGCGCGGGGATGAGCCCCATGACCACGGCGATGGCCTGGTTCGCAGGCACCTCGCTGACCGCCTGACCCACCGTGATCAGCCCGAACCAGATGATGACGGGCGCCGCTACTTCCAGGGGTACAAAGCGCAGGACCACCGGCAGGATGCCCGTGGTGCAAAGGAAAAGGGTGACCAGGCCATTGAGCACGGAGTATCCGGAGCGGGCGCCGTTGGCCTTGTGCGCAGCATGGCCAAGATAGAGCGTCGTGGGGAAGGGGCTGCCCAGGCAGGCAGCGGCGATCGTGCCTACTCCGTTCATGAGCAACGACGGCCTGGTGTCGTAGTCATCGCCGGCAATTTTGACGCTTTCCAGGATCATCAACGAGGCCAGCGTGTCGAGGGCAGCAAGGGGGACGATGATGGTCAAGTAAGGCCAAAAAACCGGTTGGCGAAAGAGGGAAAATACATTCACCGCGTGGGGCAGGTAGAGCTTCACTGCCGGAACAGAGGGCATGGGCACGGTGTAGATATGCAGCCAACGCAGCACGGCAACCAGGATCGCGCCGATGCCGATGGCCAGGAGAGCGGGTGGCAAACGAAACGGCAGCTTGAGGTGCGAACCATACAGCGTAAACAGGATGAGCATGGGCAGGAGGGCGATGGCCGGTTGTTGAAACACGCCGAAGACGAAGCCCAGGCAAAGATAGGCCAGGCCGAGTCCGGCCAAGGGCGAGAGCAGCGCAGCGCGCGGCGTGTTGCGGCGTAGCCAATCGGTACAGAAGGCGCCCGCAGTTTGCACGATGCCGCTGAAAAGGCTGGCGAACACCCCTGCGTGCCAGGCCAGGTTTGCATCGTGTGTCCGGGCGTAGATCGGGCCCATGATGAGGAACACATAGGCAAAGATGGTAGGGGCATTCACGCCGAAGGGAAGCGCGGTCACGTCGGTCCGGTGTTCTTTCTGTGCCAAACGGCGGGCCTGCCAGGCATAGAAGAGATTGCCCGCCAGCACAGAAATCGCTACTCCGGGAAGGATGCGGCTGGCGACAAAGCTCAGAGGAAAGCCACACAACGGCGCCAGGCCCACGATGAGTAACAGATCAGGAAAGCCGCTGAAGAAGAGGCCGAAGAAGCCGTCGACGTCACCGGCGGTGAACCACTCAAGCCTCTTGGGTTGCATCCTAAGACGCTAACCGGCATCCGCTTTTTGAGCAAGCACTTACCCGGCTTCCTGTCTTTGCAACGAAATGACGGGTGCCCCACATCTCGCTCGTTTTTCGCGAGATGTGGGAGACCACAGATTTTGACCCTATGTGTCAATCGTAAGGTGAAGAGCTTCTGGTCGAGCAACGTGGTATCCCACATCTCGCGAAAAACGAGCGAGATATGGGGCACCCGGCCGTAGTTGCGAAGCATATACACTGACCAAACAGATGAAGAAGAGTTTTGCATTGCTGATAATTTTGGGTGCCGGACTGGTTGCACCCTGCCACGCGCAGACCGCCTCAACCGAGCAAAAACGCTGGGCCGCGGAAGCAGCCAACGTGAAGATTACCCGCGATGACTGGGGCATCGCGCATGTTTATGGCAAGAGCGATGCCGACGCTGTGTTCGGCATGATCTACGCACAGTGCGAGGACGATTTCAACCGGGTAGAGACCAACTACCTGAATGCGATGGGGCGCCTGGCGGAGGCAGAAGGCGAAGACAGGATCTATCAGGATCTGCGCATGAAGTTATTCATCGATCCCGAGGACTTGAAGAAAGACTACGCCGCCAGCCCGGCGTGGCTGCGCAAGTTGATGGACGCTTTTGCGGACGGGGCTAACTTCTACCTGGCGAAACACCCCGAAGTAAAGCCGCGGGTGATTCAACACTTCGAACCCTGGATGGCTCTCTCGTTTACCGAAGGCAGCATCGGAGGCGACATCGAGCGTGTCAACCTGAAAAAGCTGGAGGCATTCTACGGCAAGAGCAACCAGGCAACAGCGTCCCTCCCTGCGTCAGAAGTAGAGCCAGGGGGATCCAACGGAATCGCCATAGCCCCGTCCAATACCATCGATCATCGCGCGTTGCTACTCATCAATCCGCATACCTCTTTCTTCTTTCGTTCCGAATTGCAGATGATCAGCGGCGAAGGGCTTGACGCCTATGGCGCTGTCACCTGGGGGCAGTTCTTCGTGTACCAGGGATTCAACCCACGGGTTGGATGGATGCACACCTCCAGCGGCGTGGATGCCGTCGATGAGTACCTGGAAACCATACGCAACACGAACGGACACTATTCCTACAAGTATGGAGAAGGTGAGCGGCCGGTCATCGAGAAACAGATCATTGTGCCGTATAAAACCTCGCAGGGCATAGCCGAGAAAAAAATCACCGTGTATTACACCCATCACGGACCCGTGATCCGGGAACAGGATGGTAAGTGGGTGACCATCCGGCTGATGCAGGAGCCGATCAAAGCCTTGATGCAGTCGTATCTGCGCACCAAGGCGAAGGATTACAAGCAATACCTCCAGACCATGGAGCTGAAAGCCAATTCCTCGAACAACACCATCTACGCCGATGCGGATGGTCATATCGCCTACTTTCACGGCAACTATATCCCGCGCCGGGATACGCGTTTCGACTTCACCAAGCCGGTGGATGGCAGTGATCCGGCAACGGATTGGCAGGGCTTGTTGACCGTCGATGAGTCGCCACACTTGCTCGATCCCAAGAGCGGCTATTTGTTCAACGTGAACGATTCGCCCTGGAACGGCGCGGGCGAGAGCAGCCTGCACCGGAAGGATTATCCCGCTTATGTAGAAACGGGTACGGAGTCGGCGCGGGGCGAGCATGCGATGGAGCTGCTGCAGGGCAAGAAGGATTTCAGCCTGGACGGGCTCATGACCGCGGCTTACGACAGCTATTTGCCCTGGTTTGCCAAGCCACTGCCTGCTCTCATCCAGGCTTGGGATGAGTTGCCGGCCGATTCGGAAACCAGGAAAGCGCTGGCGGGCCAAATCGCAGTGCTGCGTAAGTGGGATATGCGTTGGGGCGTGGATTCCGTGGGCACTTCGCTGGCTATTTTCTGGGGTCAGGAAATTGCCAAGGTGGGTCATACCGCTGCCTATGAGGACCAGTTTTCCGCGCCGGTGGTGCCGGGAGATGTGGCTCTGAAAGCCCTGGCGACGGCCTCTGCCAAGCTAACGGCGGATTTCGGTACCTGGCAGACGCCGTGGGGGCAGATCAACCGGTTTCAACGCCTGACGGGAGACATCGTACAGCCCTTCGACGACGCCAAGCCGAGCAGCCCAGTGGGGTTCACCGCATCCAGCTGGGGCTCGCTGGCCGCGTTCGGCGCCCGGCCTTACACAGCAAAAGAACCAGGCCGCGCCACCGGGACAAAGAAGTGGTACGGCACCGGTGGCAACAGCTTTGTGGCCGTGGTGGAGTTTGGGAACAAAGTGCGCGCCCGGGCCGTAACTGCTGGTGGGGAAAGCGGGCATCCTTCGTCGCCCCACTTCAAAGACCAGGTGGAGCGCTACAGCACTGGGAATTTGCGCGAAGTTTACTTCTATCCGGATCAACTGAAAGGTCACACTGAGCGGGAATATCATCCCGGAGGGTTGTGAGGCGCTGCTTTTCCTAATACGTTGGAGTAGGTGAGGTTGCATGAGCGCTCGCGTTACGCTTTCGTTCTCAATTTTGTGGTTGGTGGCAGCGTCGCTGCCGGTTTCGGCGCAGAAGACGCTCAAGGCATTCGACCCGAGCCTGATGGATACCAGTAGCAATCCGTGCGTGAACTTCTATCAATACTCGTGCGGCGGGTATCTTAAGCGCACCGCGATTCCCGCGGATGAATCCTCGTATGGACAGTTCAATGAATTGAACGACCAGAACGAGCTGGTGCTGAAAGCGATCCTGGAGAAAGCGGCCGCGGGTGGCGCGGAGCGGACGGCGAACGAACAAAAGATCGGCGACTACTACGCCACTTGCATGAACGCCGAAGCGGTGAACCAGGCGGGGCTGAAGCCATTGCAGCCTCTGCTGGATCGTATCGATGCCCTCAAGTCAAAGAACGAACTACCGGAATTGACGGCTTATCTCGACAGCATCGGAGTCAACACGCTGTTTGCTTTTGGCTCTGACCAGGACTTCAAAGACGCCACACAACAAATCGCTGTTTTCGATCAGCTGGAACTCGGCTTGCCGGAAAAGGGGTACTACCAGCGCACGGATGAGAAGTCTGTAAAATTGCGCGATCAGTACCAGGCACATGTTGCGCGCACATTCGAGCAGTTAGGCGAATCGCCAGCGCAAGCGGCGAAGGATGCGCAGACGGTGATGAAGCTGGAGACGGCTCTTGCCGGCTTTTCGCTCAGCAATGTGGAGCGGCGGGATCCTGCCAGCCTGTACCACAAGATGGAGCTGGCAAAGTTCGACAGCAGCACGCCGTCGTTCAGCTTCGTTCGCTTTCTGCGTGCGGCGCACACTCCGGCGGTGGAATCGCTCAACATCACCTCACCCGCATACTTTGCCGGGCTGAATAATCTGCTGGCGAGCAACAGTCTTGATACCTGGAAGGCTTATCTGCGTTGGACTCTTATCCGTCATCTGCCGAAGACGGCTCTGCCCGAGGCGCTGGATCGTGAGTCGTTCGACTTCTATGGCAAGGTGCTCGAAGGCCAACCGGAGCAGAAGCCGAGATGGAAACGCTGCGTAGCCGCGACCGATGATGCATTAGGCGAGGCGCTCGGCCAGGTTTATGTGGAGCAGCGGTTCAGCCCCAAAGACAAAGCACGCGCCCTGGAGCTGACGCACGACATCGAGGCCGCGATGGGCAAGGATATTGAGCAGCTACCCTGGATGAGCGCGGTCACCAAGGCACGCGCAGAAGAGAAGCTGCATGCGGTGGCCGATAAGATCGGGTATCCCGATAAATGGCGTGACTACTCGACCCTGACGGTCACCCGTGGGGATGCGCTGGCCAATGCGATGCAGGCGGCGGCGTTTGAAGAACGCCGGGAAATTGCAAAAATCGGCAAGCCCGTGGACCGCGGCGAATGGGGCATGAGCCCGCCAACGGTCAATGCTTACTACAGCGCGCAGATGAACGACATCAACTTTCCTGCCGGCATTCTGCAGCCGCCCTTTTTCGATGACAGCCGGGATGATGCGGTAAATTACGGTGCGGCCGGAGCTATTATCGGCCATGAGCTGACACACGGCTTCGACGATGAGGGACGCCAGTTTGACGGCAAGGGCAATCTTGAAGAGTGGTGGACACCTGCGGACGGCAAGCAATTTACCGAACGCGCCGATTGCGTGGTGAACGAGTACAACGGCTTTATCGGGGTGGACGATCTGCATGTAGACGGCAAGCTCACGCTGGGCGAAAACATTGCCGACCTTGGTGGGCTCAAGCTGGCTTTCCTCGCTTACCTTGATCGCGCCCAGAAGAGCGGCATTGATGTAAACAAGAAGGGAACCGCGGAGTACGGGGACTTAACGCCCGATCAACAGTTCTTTGTTTCCTTTGGACAGAACTGGTGCCAAAACAATCGTCCTGAAGACTTGCGGCTGCGCATGCAGACCGATCCTCACTCTCCCGAGGAGTTTCGTGCGAATGGCGTGGTGAGGAATTTGCCGGAGTTTCAGAAGGCTTTTGCGTGTAAAACCGGTCAGCCGATGGCTCCGGTCAATCGCTGCACGATCTGGTAAATAGAGGCAGTCATCAATGCTTTGGGGCACCCAGGGCGTTAGCTGGCAGGTTTGAATCGCAGCATCAGGACGTAGTAAATAGTTGCCGATAAGAAGAAGCCGACGAACCAGGCGTAGTCATACAGAAAACGCACTGGTGGGACTACGAGCCCGATAAGCGCGACGAACACTCCTACTACCAGAGCCACCACCGCACGCGGATTAAATCCGCGAGAGTATTCATAGGGACCGCCGCGGTGATAGAGCGAGGCCACGTCCAGATGCGTACCGCGGATCAGAAAATAGTCCGCGACCATGATGCCGGCCACCGGGCCGAGCAATCCGGAATAGCCCACCAGCCAGCCGAAGATGTAACTACCAAAAGTGCTCATCAGCTTCCAGGGCATCATCGCCAGCCCCAGGAAGCCGGTGATCAGCCCACCCATGCGGAAGCTGATCAGGCGCGGCGCAAGATTCGAGAAATCGTTTGAAGGCGAGACCACGTTGGCGCCGATGTTGACGTTGAGCGTTGCCACCAGTACGGCAACCAACGCCAGTACCGCCGCTACTGGTTGATGGAAGCGGCCAAGAAGCGTGATCGGCGACCAAATGGGCTCGCCGAAAATCTTCTCCGAGGCTGATGTGCAGGCGATGCCCACAAACGAGTAGAGCGTCATCGCCACCGGCAGACCAAAAGCCTGCCCGACAATCTGCGAATCCTGCGACTTGGCGTACCGGGTGAAGTCCGGGATGTTCAAAGAAAGCGTTGCCCAGTAGCCCACCATCGCTGTCAACGACGGGAAGAAGAAATGAAGAAAGCTGCTCGTGCTATGAAAGTGGCTGGGCGCAGAAAGCATCGGTCCAAAGCCGCCGGCCTGGTGCAGCATCCAGAACAGAAGGCTCATGGACATCACGAGCATGAAGGGCGCGGAAAAGCTTTGCAGAAAGCGGATGGACTCCACTCCGCACCAAACCACGAACATATTCAGCAGCCAAAAGCCGAGAAAACTCGACCACAAGACAGCTGGGTTGTGTTCCGTCGCCGGCCATACCACCGCGATCATCGCCGCGATCGCCTGGCCGCCTAACCAGGACTGAATGCCAAACCAGCCGCACGCCACCAAGGCACGCAGCATGGCGGGAATGTTCGCCCCGAGCGCACCGAAGCTGGCGCGTACGAATACAGGGAACGGTATGCCGTACTTTGCCCCGGCGTGCGCGTTCAACAGCATGGGGACGAGCACGATCAGGTTGCCCAGCATGATGGTGAACAGCGCCTGCTTCCAATTCATGCCCCCGGCAATCAGGGAAGAGGCCAGCATGTAGGTGGTGACCTCCATCGACATGGAGAACCACAGGGCGATGTAATTGTAAGTGCTCCAGGTACGATTGGCCGGCGTAGTGGGCGCGAGGTCCGCGTTGTAGAGGCGCGAATCTACGTCAGTGAGCACCGCCATCAGGCAAATCCTCCGGCGTTGGCTTCGCGCTTGAGGAAGCGCCCCCGCCCGGTTTGCCCGATCCACTGGCCATCTTTGACCACCAGTTCGCCGCGGGAGAACACGTGGCGGGTATTTCCAGTTACTTTCCAGCCTTCGAACATGGAGTAGTCGGTTGCCATCGCTTGCGTAGCGGCAGTGATGGTGTAGGAGACTTTGGGATCCCAGAGCAGGACGTCGGCATCCTTGCCCGGCGCCAGCACTCCCTTTTGCGGCATGCCGAAGATACGCGCCGGAGCGGTGCAGCAAAGCTCGACGAATTTCTCCGGCGTGAGCTGCCCGGCGTTCACTCCAAACTGCCACAGGATCTGCATGCGGTTCTCGATCCCGGGTCCGCCATTGGGTATTTTTGTGAAGTCGTCTTTGCCCAGCGACTTCTGATCGGCAAAGCGGAAAGGGCAGTGGTCGGTGGAGACCACGGAAAGCGTTCCATCCGCCAGAGCTTTCCAGAGCGGCGCCTGGTTATGTTTCTCGCGCAGAGGCGGGGTGAAGACAAACTTGGCCTCATCCCAACTCTTGCCGGGCATGTGCTCTTCGAGCGAGAGCACGAGATATTGCGGGCAAGTCTCCGCCAGGGCACGCAGGCCTCGCTGCTGCGCGTGCTTCAACTCGCGCAAAGCATCGTCGTTCGAGAGATGCACGATGTACACCGCGCAGCCGGCTATGTCGCCGATATGAATAGCTCGATGAGTGGCCTCGGCCTCCGCTTTCGCGGAACGGCTGTGGGCGTGGAAGTGGGGCGCAGTCTTGCCCTCGGCGATCATGCGCGCTACGACCACGTCGATTACGTGGCCATTCTCCGCGTGCACGCAGCAAAGCGCGTTCAGAGTGCCGGCCTTATGCATGACCTTGTACATCAGGCCGTCGTCGATCATCAGGACGTTCGGATAAGCCATGAAGAGCTTGAACGACGAGATGCCTTTGGCCACCATCGTTTCCATCTCTGCCAAGCCTTGAGCACCGTCGCCGGGGCCTAGATCGGTCACGGCCATGTGCAGTCCGAAATCGACGCAGGCTTTCCCGTCGCTTTTGCCCAGCCACGTCTCAAGCGCTTCCGCCATGGTGTGGCCGCGAGATTGCAGGACGAAGTCAATCACCGTAGTGGTGCCGCCGACAGCCGCGGCGATGGTGCCGGTGCGGTAGTCATCCGCCGAAACCGTGCCACCGAAGGGCATGTCCAGATGGGTGTGGACGTCCACGCCGCCGGGCATGACCAGCAGGCCAGTGGCATCGATCACCGTGTGGCCATCGGCAGGAAGATCGGGGGCGACCTTCTGGATGGTTTCGCCGTCCAGGAGCACGTCGGCTTTCCTTTGGCCATCAGCGTTGACGACGGTGCCATTTTTGATCAGGGTAGACATAAGAACCTTGGGTTACGACCTTACGGAAGCTGCCGTGGTGCGCTCCGCCCAGCTCTGCGGCGCGAGCCCGTTGTCAACTCGTTCCATGGTGATGCAACCTTCTACTGGGCACACCAGCGAACAGAGATTGCAACCGACACAGTGATGTTCATCCACCCGTGGAATTCGTTCCAGCGGAGTCACGGCATTGCTGCGCACCGCGCCCGCGTCGAGTTTAGGAATGGGCGTGGTGGAGATGCGCCGCGATGCCTCCGCCTCGACCATGGCCGGCGTCCGTGTGATATCGGGTGCGGGCGAGGTGCGGTCCAGGTGGATGCATTGATGCGCGCCATCCCAGCAGGCGGTGTAGCAAAGCTGGCAGCCGATGCAGAGATCCTCGTGAATGCGCGCGACGATTTGGTAATTCAGGTTGAGCTGATTCCAGTTGACGACGGTAGGCAGTGACCGTCCGCGGAAGTCGTCGAGAGTGGCGAAGCCTTTCTCCTCCATCCACGCCAGCAGTCCATCCTGCATGTCTTCGACGATCCGGTAGCCGTAGTGCATCGCTGCGGTGCATACCTGCACCGTGCCGCAACCCAGCAGGATGAATTCGGCGGCATCCTGCCAGTTGGCAATGCCGCCGATGCCGGAAACCGGCAACGCGGCCTGCGGATCAGACAGCACCTCGTGCACCAGGTTGAGCGCGATAGGTTTCACCGCCGGGCCGCAATAACCGCCATGGGAGCTCTTGCCATCGACGTTGGGGTTGGGCTGGAAGGTGTTGAGGTCGATGCCGGTGATGGAATTGATGGTGTTGATGGCGGAGAGCGCATCGGCTCCGCCGCGTTTGGCCGCGCGCGCCGGCATGCGAATGTCGGAAATGTTCGGCGTGAGCTTGACGATCACCGGGGTACGCGCTTTTTCTTTGACCCAGCCTGTGATTTGCGCGCAGTATTCCGGCACCTGCCCAACGGCCGATCCCATCCCGCGCTCGCTCATGCCGTGCGGGCAGCCGAAGTTCAGCTCCAGGCCGTCGGCGCCGGCGTCTTCTGCGCGCTGTACGATGTCATGCCAGGTCTCGCGCTTGCTCTCCACCATCAGCGAGGCGATCACGACATTCTTCGGGTAGCGCCGCTTTACCTCCGCCATCTCCTGCAGGTTGATCTCGATGGAGCGGTCGGAGATGAGCTCGATGTTATTGAAGCCCATCATGCGGCGGCCTTCCCAGTCGATGGAGGAATAGCGCGAGCTGACATTGGTGATCGGCTCACCGATCGTCTTCCACACAGCGCCGCCCCACCCGGCGTCGAAGGCGCGCATAATCTGCTCTCCGCAATTAGTCGGGGGAGCGGAGGCGAGCCAGAACGGATTGGGGCACGCAATGCCGCAGAAGGTTGTTGCCAGTGTTGGTTTAGTCATGTTTGACCCCCAGCCACGCGGCGATGCCGATGCCTGCGCGTTTTCCGTCGGCTACCGCATCCACCACTTCGCGGCCGCCATTGGTGCAGTCTCCGCCGGAGAAGAATTTTGTATAGGAGGTTTGGCCGGTGGCCCGGTCGACCACAATACGGCCACGCTGCAGTTGGATGTGCTCTGACAGGCTGGTGTGGTTTGCTTGCCCGATGGCCAGCACGACCAGATCTGCGGGGAGGGTAAATTCTGATCCGGGCTCCGGGATAATCGATCCATCTGCGCTGGCAGCCAGGGCGATCAGTTCAATCCCTTCCACGACATCCCCGCCCAGGATGCGGGTGGGTTGCATATGCCACAGGAACTTCACTCCCTCAAGCCGCGCATGCTCGTATTCAAAGTCGAAGGCGGACATTTGTTCCGCACCGCGGCGGTACACGATGTGCACATCGCTCGAGCCCAGCCGGGCCGCGGCTACGGCGGCATCGATGGCTGTGTTGCCGGCGCCGATCACCACCACCCGCGGCGGCGTCATCGTGGACGATCCTGATTTGTAGCCGGCGATCAGGTCGAGCGCGTTGGTCACGCCGGGCAGCTCTTCGCCAGGGACGCCAAGGTTGTGGATGGCGCCCAGCCCGATGCCCAGGAAAACGGCATCATGATCGCGCTCCAGTGCATCCAGTCCTTGCGCATCAATGACCGTATGGAAGTGAAATTCAACGCCGAGCTGCGACAGCATTTCAATTTCGCGCAGGCTTTCCACCAAGCGGCAGCTTGTATTCCGCGACGCCATAGGTATTCAAGCCCCCGGGCAATGGCCGCGCGTCATAGAGGATCGCGCGGATGCCACGCCGGCGCAGTTCCGCGGCGCACGCGAGCGATGCCGGCCCAGCCCCGACCAATGCCACCGAGCGGCCGGTATCGGCTGCCGGGGTGAAGGGAAGCGGGGCGCCGCTCGCGTGTAGGGCGTCCATGGCAAACCGCTGCAGCCGGGCGATTTGAATGGGCTGCTTGTTATAGCGATGCAGCACGCACGCGCCTTCGCACAATACCTCGACCGGGCAGGCACGGGCGCAGCTGGCCCCGAGGATGTTGGCGTCCAGGATGGTGCGGGCCGAGCCCGCAAGGTTGCCGCTGGCGATCTTCTTGATAAAACGCGGGACATCGATATGCGTAGGGCATGCGCGCCGTGCAGGGTGCGTCGAAGCAGTAGAGGCAGCGGTTGGCTTCTGGGATTGCCGCCTGACGGTCCAGCGGCGGATGCAGATCGCCGAAGCGCGCAGAGGTTTCCGGATGTACCGGCGCCTGCTGGACAAAAGAAGTTTGGCCGCTCATTCGGGCGATACCCTCTCCCTGCGTCGTTAGTGGGGAACCACCATTATGCACCATGCATGGGCCGATCCAGAACGGAGGTTACTTTTGCCTGCGAGAGCTAGAGCTGTGAGAAGTCCCGAAGGCGGTTGAACTTAGCCGCGGACGTTAGTTCTGGGTTGGAGTTGCAATGACGATCAGTCCCTTAGACGGCTGAAAATAGGCCGTAACGGTCCTGCCTAAGTCAGCCGTCCCTGCGGGACTTAATCACGTCGGCATCAGGTAACCCAGGACTACCGGCCGGGCTAAGGTCAGCCGTCACGCTTCGGGACTCAAGCTCGAAATGGTCTTTCTGGCCAGCCGGTCGAAGGCCTGCACCGCCAACTCCAGATGCTCCACCTTGGTGTTTTCCGCTGGGTTGTGGCTGAGGCCGGCCAGCGATTGGGTAAACATCATCACCACCGGGATTCCGGCCCGCGCCACCTCGGCTGCATCGTGCAGCGGCCCTGACGGTAATTGGTGAGACGTACCTGCGGTCTCCACGCACGGCCTGATCGCACAGCTCGATCAGCCTGGGATCGAAGGGGATGGGTTCGATGCTCCAGATCCTGGACCACTCGACCGTGCAGCCTTCTTCTGCGGCGAAGCGCCGGCTCGCCTCCTGGGCCTCGGCCAACATCGACGCCAACACGCCCGCGTCGAGATCGCGCATATCCAGAGTGGTTTCGCAGCGGCCGACCACCGCGGTCACGATGCCCGGAAAAGTCTTTGACGCTGCCCATGGTCGCGACCGCGTCCGGATGTTTGCGGGCAATGGGTCGAATCTCGAGCGCGAGCTTGGCTGCGGCGGCGAGCGCATCGCGGCGGACCGCCATGGGGGTGGACCCGGAATGCGCCTCCTGGCCATGGAAAGTAATTGCGTGGCGTTCCACTCCCTTGGTTCCGAGCACCACGCCCAGAGGCAGCTGCCTGCCTTCCAGAACGGGTCCCTGCTCAATATGCAGCTCCAGGTAGGCCGCGGCGTTGGCACGCTCCACGCCCGCGTCTCCGATCCTCTCGACATCGACGTGGCAACGGCGCAAGGCATCTTCGAGGCGAATGCCGTCGCGGTCCGTACGCGCCGCGGTCGGCTTGTATGGTGTGGGTTCCGGCAAATGCGGAGGAACCGAAGAGGCTGCGGCCGAAGCGCGCCCCTTCTTCGTCGGCCCAATCCACCAGGCGAATCGTGACCGGCGGTTTGCCGTGGTAAGTCCTCTGCCAGGCTGCGCAGCACCTCGAAACTGGTCAGGACCCCAAGACAGCCGTCGAGCCAGCCGCCGTTGGGCACGGAATCGAGATGACTGCCGAGGATGAGCGTGCGATCGGAGTCGCCGCGCAGCGTCGTCCACGAATTTCCCGCGGCATCCAGGTGATGCTCCACCGGTAGCTCGGCCAGCTTGCTTTGAAACCAGGCGCGCGCCTTGAGCCAGTTGTCGCTCCAGGCAATGCGTTGCGCTCCGTGCTCGTCGGCGGTGAGGGCGCGAAGCTGCTCCAGGTCAGAAATGGTTCGGCGTGGGTCGAGTGCCATCAGGATTCCTAGGATAGCGCAGGGACGATACCATGGGGCATGCACCTTCCGGTAAATCCGCCAGTCCTGCCGATGCTGGCCAAGCGAGTCGGCGAACTACCCGCCAGGCGATACCTGGGTCTTTGAACCCAAGTGGGATGGGTTTCGCGCCCTGGTGTTTCGCGACGGAGACGAAATCCTGCTCCAGAGCCGCGACCAGAAATCGCTCAACCGTTATTTCCCCGAACTGGTCGAGACGCTGCGCTCGCGACTGCCGCAGCGGTGCGTGCTCGACGGCGAAATTGTGATTGCTACCGAAAGCGGCCTGGACTTCGATTTACTTCAGCTCCGCATTCATCCCGCAGCATCGAGGGTGAAGCTGCTGTCGCAGCAAACGCCGGCATCGATCGTGTTCTTCGACCTGCTTTGCGAGGGCGACCGCGATCTGTGCGGCGAACCGTTTCAAGAGCGGCGAAAAGAGTTGGAACGCGGTTCTGGCTGCAGCGGCGCCGCCGATCCACATCACGCCCGCGACCAACCAGGCGACTGTAGCGTCGGATTGGTTTCGCCGCTTCGAGGGCGCCGGCCTCGATGGGGTCATCGCCAAGCAGATGGGCGGAACTTACGAGCCCGATAAGCGAGTGATGCTCAAGATCAAGCATGAGCGTGATTGCGACTGCGTGGTTGCCGGATTCCGCTGGCATAAGACGGGCGAACGCGAATGTCGGTTCGCTGCTGCTGGGGTTGTTCGACGACTGCGGGTGCATTGCAGCACGTCGGCGTGTGCGCGAGCTTCACCCAGGAGAAGCGTCGAGAGCTGGCGGAATTTCTTTTGCCCTACCGGCGAGATGCATTGCGCCAATCATCCCTGGGGAGGATGGGCTGACGCCGGATGCGGCCTGGGCAGCGCATGCCCGGCGGCCAGAGCCGCTGGAGCCAGGGCAAAGACCTGTCGTGGGAGCCGGTGCGGCCGGAACTGGTGGTGGAAGTGGCTTACGAGCACATGCAGGGCAGCCGCTTCCGGCACATGGCGCAATTCCGCAGATGGCGCACGGACAAGCAGCCGAGCGATTGTACCTACGCCCAGCTCGAAGTGGTCCCGCCGCAAGAGCTGGCGGAGATCTTTGCCAGCGGCCGCTGACGAAGGTCAAAGGGAACGTGGGGCACCCGTCCTGTTTCCTAATGGTCTGTCTGATCCGCGGGTCTACGTCCGCGGCCTTTCTTTCCGGCGCGCCATTCGCGCGTGGGATCATCGTCCGGGTCGGGCGTTTCCTGCGCCGGCCTTTGCTCTTCCGGCACGTGACGCAGGTTGACGCGGATGCGGGTCCAGGTGGAGGATGTGCCGCGCATGGAATCGACCAGCACATCATCCACCGCCAGAAGAGCGGCTGCCTCAGGGTATTTGCCCTTCCATCTCTCCAGACCCTGCCAGCGCATCCTCTTTGCTGGGCGAGTTCGCGACCATGATCAACGGCATCTTCGCCCGCGGCGGCGCCTTTCTTGGCCCGCGACGGCGCCACCCGCGGAGCCTCGCCTTCCATCTTGCGAAAGTGCGGCGGCCAGGGCGCATCTCCCAGTCCCGCGGACTCATCCTTGGCCGCCAGCTCCAGCAACGGTTCCAGCGAACCCGCGGCGAAATCCATGCCCGCGTGCGGATCGCCCATCTCTGCGAATCGCCCGGGCATGGTCAGCACCGTAAAATCCGCCGGCTCGCAATCTGGCACCTCGTGCCAAAGAAGAGGCGCGGAAACGCGGGCATCCGGCAGCGGCCGCACCGAATACGCCGAGCACGTTGTCCGATCCTTGGCGTTCTGGTTGTAGTCGAGGAATACGCCGTGGCGTTCCTCTTTCCACCATTTCGAACTGGCCAGTGCGGGCACACGCCGCTCCACCGCCCGCGACAACGCCAGCGCTGCGCGGCGCACTTCGCTAAAAGTCCAGCGCGGTTCGATGCGCACATTCACATGCATGCCGCGCGAGCCGCTGGTCTTGGGCCAACCGCGAAGCCCGAGCTCTTCGAGGAACGCCTTCACTTCAAGCGCGACTCGGCGCACATCTTCCCAGTCAACGCCGGGGCCCGGATCGAGATCCACGCGCAACTCGTCGGGGTGATCAAGATCGGCGGAGCGAACCGGATGCGGATGCAACTCGATGCAGCCCAGGTTCACGATCCAGGCCAGCCCAGCCGCATCGTCGACCACGATTTCTTCCGCGGTGCGGCCGGAAGGAAAGGACAGCGTCACCGTCCGCATCCACGCGGGCCGATCGGCGGGCGCGCGCTTCTGATAAAAGGCTTCCGCTTCCGCGCCGTTCACGAAACGTTTCAGAACGATCGGGCGATCGCGGATGCCGGCCAGCGCGCCCGGCGCGACCGACAGGTAGTAGCGCACCAGGTCGAGTCTTCGACAGCTTCGTCTGCCGGGAAAAATACAGCTTGTCCGGGGTGGGTTACGCGGACCTCGTGACCCTCGATGGAGAGCACTTCAGCGGCTTCGTCTTTGCTCACGCCAACAGCCTAACCTTTTGGACGGGTTCTCACCAGATCTTCACTCGATCCGGTGTGGCGAGATACAGGGCCTGTCCTGGCTTAACCTCGAACGCCGCATACCACGCGTCCATGTTGCGTACCGTATCGGCGCGATATTCACCCGGGGCGTGCGGGTCGTTCAATACCTGCTGGCGGAGGGCTGCGGGGCGCGTCTTCGAGGCGTAGTTCTGGCCGAAAGCGATGAAGAATTGTTGATCTCCCGCTAAATCCATGGTCGACGGGCGCACTCTTTCCCCTTGAGCGAAGATCGGTAACCATCGTAGGCCGCGGAAATGCCGGCAATATCGGCGATGTCCTCGGCCAGGGTCTGTTTGCCGTTCACGGAAAGGTCCGGAAACGGCTTGTAGTTGTCGTACTGCGCGGCCAGTTTGGCGGTCGAGGCGCGGAAGTGGGCGAAGTCCGACGGGTGTCCACCAATTGCGCATGCGACCTTGGGCATCAAACGCGCTGCCTTAGGTATCGAAAGTGTGGCTGATCTCATGACCGATCACCGAGCCAATGGCGCCATAGTTGGCAGCATCGGGCGCCGCAGCATCGAAAAATGGAGGCTGCAAAATCGCAGCGGGGAAATTGAGCGCATTCTGCAGGGGCAGGTTCACCGCATTCACGGTTTGCGGCGTCATGGACCATTCCTTGCGATTGACCGGCTTGCCGATGCGCGCCACATTGAAGTGGTAATAGAACAGGCGGCCGCGATGAAGGTTGCCGGCGATGTCATCAGGCTTTACCTCGTAGCCGGAATAATCATGCCAGCTTTCCGGATAGCCGATGCCCACGTACAGTGCGTTGAGCTTGGCGATCGCCTCCGCTTTGGTAGCCGGCGCCATCCACGAAAGGTGCTCAGGCGCTCACGATAGTCGGCAATGATATTGGCTACCAAAGCTTCGGCATCCGCTTTGTCCTTGGCGGGAAAAATATCGTTGCGCATACATCTTGCCCACCGCGTCGCCCAATTCGCCGTTCACCACCGCCACGCCACGCTGCCAGCGCGGACGCTGTCGCACGGTGCCGGAAAGCACCGGACCCTCAAAGGCGAAGTGCTTCGTCAGCAAGCGCCTTGGGCAAAACATCCGCATAGTTTTCGATCAGATGATAGGCAAGCCAATCCTTCCAGGCGTCGAGCGGAGCGGAGTTGACCAGGGCCGCTTCGCCTGCAAATGCGGAAGGCTGCCAGACGATAAACGTTGCTTGCTGGCTCAGCCCCGCGCCGCGAAAATATTCGTCCCAGTTAAGCCCTGGGGCTTTTGCGGGGAAATCACTCCGCTTCCAGGGGTTGTTCGCCTTTGTCATTTCCTGGTTTTCCGCCAGGCTCAAATGGGTCTTTGCAATGGCGTTCTCAAGGGCAAAGATGCGTGCGGCGCGCGCGTCTACATCGGCGAGGCCGGCAAGCTTCAGCATGGCTGCGATATGGGTCTGGTAGCTGGTCCTTATCTTGCGCATGCTGTCGGTGCCGGAAAGATAGTAGTCGCGATTGGGTAGTTCCAGCCCTCCCTGCAGCAGGTAGGGGGCGTAATGTGCCGAGTCGGAGAAACCCGGCGCCACCCACAAGCCGAATAGATTATCGGTATGAAAATTGGTGTTGTTGAGCGCGTCGACATCGGCTCGCAATGTTTCACCCAGGGCATGAGCCAGTTGGGTTTTGTCCCGAATCTCCGCCAATGCTTTCAATGAAGGCTCAATGGGCGCGAGGCCACGAGACTCGATGCCGGCCTCGTCCATATAGGAGTGGTACAGGTCGGCGATTTTCTGTTTATCCGAGCCTTGCAGTGCCTTGGCTTTGCCCGCGTCTTCAATCAGGGTACGAGTGCGCTCGTTGCTCAGATCATTCAACGCGCTGAAGACGCTGATGCGGCTGCGATCTGGGGGGACGACGGTGCGCTTCATCCACCCGCCATTCGCGTAAAGGTAGAAATTGTCGCCCGGTTTGACCACGGGATCCATGTTGGCGACGGAAATGCCATGAGCCGCCGGCCGTTCGGCCAGTTGTGCATGAGCGAGAAAGGCTAGAGCAAGAGCTCCCAGGGCGGCGCGATTGCGGAGAGGGAAGAAAGACAAGATAGAAGCCTCGCCAGTTAGACGAGCGGAATCACATCGATCGCCGCATCCTTTTTCTCAATTACTTCCACGGAATTGCGCAACGGGCGCCCGAAGCCGTTGAAGTGCACCTCCATCACGTCTCTGTCCTTGAGCTCGACCCCTTGTCCAAAGCTCAACGAATGTGCGCCGAGGAAGTGAATGTGCAGGTCTCCGGGGCGCCGGTGCAGCTCGAACTTGAAGTGGTGGTGTTCCAGGTTGCGCAAACTGTGTGACATTTCCTCTTCGCCGCTCGCGATGGTTTGCGACCAGAACTCGCGGCCGCCGCGGGTAATGGTCACCGTCCCGGGCACGGTTCGAAAATCCGGATCGATCACTAGTTCAGGGCCAATGGAGCAAGTGCGTAACTTCGACCCCGCCAGGTTAAGGTAGTTCTTCTTTTCGAAGCGATGGTCAGAGAATTCGTTGCCCTGGGCCATGCCCACTCGATAGGGCCGGCCATCAGGCCCGATCACATACACCACGGCAATCTCCGCCTCTTCGCCCCCGTCCTCCGCGTAGGCAGGGATCAGCAGCGGCTCGCCGGGGGCCCGCACCATCGATCCGTAACCTTTGTGGAACCATTCCGGGGCAATGCCGATCTCCCCGTCAGCCGGCCGGCCGGCTTCCACGCCCCAGCGAAACATCTTCATGCTGTCGGTGAGTTCCTGCTCCTTGGCCATGTGCATGGAAGCCCGGTCGCGCGCGCTGCCCAGATGGGTCAGCCCCGTGCCCGAGACCAGGCAGCGAGCCACCTCCTGCGGGTGGTCTATGGGTGCGAGAAGCTTCCACTGGGCGCGCCCTTCGTAGACCTGGTCATAGTCGACGAACTCATCTGTCAGATGGTCACTGGCGACGCTGGTGAGTTTGCCGCCGTTAGCAATCGCGGTCTGGGCCAGCGCGTACATGGATTTGAAGTTGCGTAACAATCGCAGCTTCGGTTCCTCAACGACCGCGACGCGCCGGGTTTCGCCGAGCTTTCAATTGAACGAATCGCATGGATCCTCAGCTGATAAATTTCATTCGTTCTGCATCTGTTGGCAAGGGGCAAACTTCGTATTTGCCGGTGAGCCGATAGCGATAGCGCGCGAATATGCTGTACGCCGCGTTGCGCACAAAGGAGGGCACAGCCCGCAGCAAGTATCCCAGCACGCGCCATCGGCCACCCAGGAGCAGCAGCATATTCACTGTCACGTTCGACCGAGTCAATAGCCGTTCTTGCTCCGTGCCCGCATCCAGCACCAGGTAGACAGTGTTGCCTTTGAGGATGGCCTCGCGGTCGATGCCATGCCTGCGGAGAATAGTTGCGGTGAGTTCAGACTGCAGGGGGGTGAAACGAAAGCGATCGGCATGGTCATGCTGCGTCACCCATCGCACGGCGCCGTTGCATAGTCCACAGAATCCGTCAAAGAGCATCAATGCACGGCTGCCCACCTGTTCGCTCAATACGATTGCGCCGACCGTTGCACCTTGGCTCATAGAAGACCCGCACCATCTTACCTTGTCCACAGGATCGGACAAGGCCCCGTAAGTGCCTATTGATAGTGATCTTTGCGGTTACCTTTGTCATCGACCGAAAGGATGAGGGCTGACTCCGTCACCTTCCAGCTCCCGCTCAAAAATGCCGGCGTAGACTCTCTCATAAGCCTCCACCATGGTGGCGATCGAGAAGCGTTCTTCCACCCTCTTCCTGCAGGCGCTGTCCTTGATGGAAGGCACGCCATCCAGCGCTTTCACCGCCTCGGCGACGTCGTTCACCAGAAACCCCGTCACCCCCTGACTCGATCACTTCGCGGCAGGAGCCAAGATCCATCGCGATCACCGGCACACCCGCCGCGTTCGCCTCGGCCAGCACCAGCCCGAACCGTTCCGGGATGGTGTTCAGATGAAGCAGGGCAAAGGCCTGCGCGAACAGGGCATTCTTCTCCTCCACGCCAACCGGCCCAACGTAGCGGATTTGCCCATCGTCCAGGTGTGGCTCAATCTCGTCCCGAAAGTAGGCGGCATCCTGCACGATGCCGGCAATCTGCAAGCCGCCGTCCGCTGTGCCGTGCCGGCTCGAATCGCCAGGTGAACGCCTTTGTCCGGATGGATCCGGCCGATGAAGATGAGATCGCTCTCCCCCGGTTTTGCGCTGGGGATACAGGGCGAGGTCGATTCCGTTGTAGACCGTCGCCAGGTAGTTAAGCCCTGGTGCGCGATCGGAATCACTGATGGAAACGAAATATCCGTCGCGATATTTTTCGTAGACCGGCATGATCTGGGGCGAGGAGAAGCCGTGGATTGTAGTCAACACCGGCGTCTTTACCAGCCTGCGTGTAGGCCAACGCCATGAAGTCATAGTGGCTGTGGATCAGGTCGAATTCTGCGGCGTGCTCAAACACCTCCGAGATATGCAGGTATTCGGCTACCTTGGGATCGATCGAGCGATCCTCTTCGTAGCCTCTTGTTACCACTGCATGCAGGTGGGCGCGGGTAACCGAATCACCGGTGGCGAACAGGGTCACATCCCATCCCCGGTCCACCAGGCCTTCGGCGATGTTGCCGGCCACTGTTTCCCAGGCGCCATACTGCCGCGGCGGAGTTCGCCAGGCGACCGGCGAGAGAATAGCCACTCTTCGTTTTGCGGTCATTTGCTAGGACATGGCTGCAAGCACATCGTCCAGGGCAACGGTAGCAAAGCCGGTGGCGTGATCGGCCAGTCCGTAGGGAATGATCAGTTCGCCCTGGTGCAACAAGGCGCCGCAGGAATAAACCACATTAGGTACATAGCCTTCACGCTCCTCGGCTCCGGCGTCATCATCGGTTCGCGCAGCCGGCCGATGACTTTGGAAGGATGCTCCAGGTCGAGCAGGAACGCGCCAATGCAGTACTGGCGCATGGGCCCTACTCCGTGGCTTAGCACCAGCCATCCCGCTTCAGTCTCAATGGGCGAACCGCAGTTCCCAATCTGCACCAGCTCCCAGGGGAACGCCGGTTTGAGCAATAGGCGGCGTTCATTCCAGAAGTGCACGTTGTCGGAGCACATGAGAAAGATGTTCTCGTTGTCCTGCCGCGAAATCATGGCGTATTCGCCATTCACCTTGCGCGGAAACAGCGCCATGCCCTTGTTCTCCGCTTCCGGGACCATTCAAGGAGATAAACCGGAAGCGAAGAAAATCAGAGGTCTCGAGCAGCTCCGGCATGATGACTCTGCCGTCGTAGGCGGTAAAGGTCGCATAGTACACATGGTCCCGTCATCCTCGCGGAAGCGCACGAAGCGGGCATCTTCGATGCCATTGCGTTGCGAAGGGGTGGAAGGGAAGAGGATCCGCTCAGACAGATCTTGCTCCGGGTCAAATTGCACCTCGTAGTTGGAGCGGGCCAGCATCCAGATACTCTGCGCTCCCAGCTGGTCTTCCCCCATTTCTCCCTGGGCGTGACCGGACTTCTGCAATTCCGCGGCGAGGGCATCGCGCAATATCGCCAGTCCAAAAGCGCGGCCCAGCCTTTTCACGACCCGGCGGGTAAAGTCGCTTTCTAGGCCGAGCTCCCAGAGTTTCCGTTGGAACAGCGGGCCTTCATACACGGTGTTGGCGATCTGGCGTGGCTCGGTGAGCAAGCTGCCTGCAGGATCCACTTCAATGCGAAGATCGCTGTGCACGATGCCGCTGCGAAAGGTGATGGAGGAGATGTGTCCTTCCCCAGTCGCGCGCAGGCTAAGAACGAAGCGCACGGCGCCAGCCGGCAAGTTCGTCTGGTCCGGATGCGGCACCATCGACGGACTGAACAAGGCAGCCGATTCGAGCGAGTATTCCGACAGGAAGTAAGAGCCGATCAGCAGCCGCCGTTGCTCGGTGATCGCGGCGCCTTCCGGCAGCATATTCCTGCAGATCTTCAAAGCGATCCAGGAAGCGCTGCGGCAAATTACGGTGGCGCTGCGCAAAATCAGCCGAAACTTGCTTCAGCAGCGTGCCGACCTGCGCCTCCGGCAAAGCCAGAATTCTCTTCTATGATCCCACTCATGCGTTGCGCATCCCCGGGCTCAAATTGCCGCAGAAGAACACGCGCCGGATCTGGCCTCAGCACGGTTTTAGAACGTTTCAGAGGAAATCGCCAGTGCAGTCCCATTTCCCATTGGGGTCCCATTTCTTAACCCGGCGTAGCGCTTCAGGAGAAGATATGCCACAGTGAATCACAGGCTGTGCGGCGTTTCTCCTGTTTATCCGTTTCTTGACAGAAGAAGGCACGCTAAACGTGCTTTTCCGGTACATAGCGCCTTGAGAGTCCTTGTGAGAGGCGGCCTCTTCAAACCACAGGAGATAGGAAGGGAGGATAATCTCCGCGGTGATGGGCTGCTTAAAGCTGGTCAGCATGTTCTGCGCCTGCCGCATCTCCACCAACGACAGCAAGAAGGCCAGCGTGGACTCGGCTCCCTGGTTTCCGTTCACCCGGTCTACATGCAGGCCATCGCGGCAGCCGCCGGTCTCGGGCACGTAGAGCTCGAGGCCGAGATCGTTGCCTCCGATGAACCAGTCGAAGGCGTGTTGCGCCTGTTCATACCAGCGCAGATCGCCGTCGCCCGATAGGCCTCCAGGCAGGCCGCGACCGTCGCCTGGGCCTCGATCGGCTGCTGGTCGAAGTTGGCGCGTGCGCCGCCCCGGCGATAGAAGCCATTGCTGCCGATCGGCCGCAAGTGGCCTTTCTCCGTGGTCTGCTGCTCCGTCAGCCAACGCAGGGTCTCGAGGCCGCGGTTCAAGACAGCTTCCTGCCCGGTCGCCCGTCCACTCACAATCAAGGCATGCGAGAGCCTTGCGTTGTCATACGAGAGCTCTTCCTCAAACCAGTGCCAATCGGCATGCGCGTGCCGGTCGTATAGTTCCATCAAGCGCGGCGGTGAGTGTCTCGCGCGCCTGGGTCACCTGGCTGTCACCGCCCAGCCGGCGCAGGTATTCGTGGATACCCAGCAGACCGAAGGCCCACGCTCGTGGCGAGCTGAATTCGGTCAACGCCGGCAACGCGCGCGCGAAGAGCTGGCCGGCCATCATCTGGAAAGTGCGCAGCTGCGACCGTCCTACGCCCACGCCCAGCGCCCACAACGCCCGGCCATGGCTGTCCTCCGAACCCTGTTCGTCCAGCCATCGGCGATCGAAACTCATGTGGTTGTGGAATCGCCCACTGGCGGGTCGAATGCGTGATGCAGAAAGGCAGCGCAGGTGCTGGCCAGGTTCCGCGCCATCTCCGCATCGTCGCCCAGTTCCGCCGATCAGCACGGCCAGAATAAAGGCACGCGCATTGTCGTCGGTGCAGTAGCCCTCGCTGAAATTGGGCACACTGAAAATTGCATGTTGAAACACGCCCGTCGAGTCCGTCATCCGGGAAAGATGGGTCAGCTTCAGTTCCGGCAATTCGCGATGTTTCTGGTCGAGTGTCTTGATGGCCAGAGATTTGCGCGACAACGGCGCGCCTTCGAGGCGAGCCAGTTCGAAGCTGCGCATGTAGATCTGGGCTACATTCGACCAAACCATCTCCCGCCCCAGCCTGTAGGCGTTCTTGCGCATGGCATTGCGTCGCGTATCGTCGCGCAGCAGGCCAAGAATCTGCTCCGCCATGGCCGCTGAGTCGGCAAACGGCACCAGTGCGCCGCGGCCGTCGGCCAGCAGATCTGCCGCATGCCAGTAGGGTGTCGAGACCACCGCCTTGCCTGAACCGAAGGCAAACGAGAGCGTGCCGGAGGTGATCTGTGCTTCGTTCAGATACGGCGTGATGTAGAGATCCGCGGCGCCCATGAACTCCGTCAGGTTTTCGCGGATCCACGAACTGGTTGCAGAAGATAACGTGCTTTTCCAGTTTGTTCTTGGTGGCCAGAATTTCCAGGCTCAGACCGGTAGGCTTCCCCATACTTGCGCAATTCGTTGGGGTGGGTCGCGCCCAGCACGATGTACACGACATCGGGGAACTCCGCCAGAACCTGCCGGCAGGGCATTCAGCACATATTCAATGCCCTTGTTCGGCGAGAGCAAGCCGAAGGTAAGCAGCACGGTGCGGCCTTCCACCTGGAACTGGTCTTTGAAATAGGTGGGATCCACGAATCCGACATCGAGAATGCCATGAGGAATGAGGTCGATTTTGCTCAGCGGCGCCTGGTAAATCTCGTGCAGCATCTGCCGTCCGCGATCGGCCATCACCACCAGCCGCGTAGAAAGAGCAATCAGCTCTTCGATCACGCGCCGCTGATCCGGTTTTGGTTCGCGCAGAATGGTATGCAGCGTCGTGACCACCGGCATTTTCAACTCGCGCAGCATGGCCAGGATGTGACCGCCGACCGGACCGCCGAATATGCCGAACTCATGCTGCAGGCATACGATATCCACATCGCTGATGTTGAGAAAATCGGCAGCTCGCAGGTAAGACGGCAGATCCTGCTCTTCGATTTCGAAGCGAACTACTTCCGGATAGTCATACCCGCCCTCGATGTCGTTGACGGAAACGCAAAGGCACTGGCTTTGCGGATATTGGCATTTTGTACGGCTGACAGCAAATCAGTGGTGAACGTGGCGATGCCGCACTTGCGCGGCAGATGGTCGCCCACAAAGGCAATCTTGCGGATCTTTCCTATCTCATTTAAGAGGATTCCATGGGTCCGCCATGCTTTTGGACCTCTTCTGTCATTCGAAGTTCCGGTACGGTGGACTGCGCAGAGGGTAAGCAGGGGAGAACGGCTGCTCACGATCGTGGACCGTTTGGGGACGGTATCTTCAATGATACCAGCTGGGCCTGCTGACGCCGGATTCTAGATACTTTGGAAACGATTGGAGTTTTTTCGCATGAAATTAGCTGTTGTTACCGGAGCGGCCCAGGGTATTGGCCGCCGTACTGCTGAAATCCTTGCCGGCGCTGGTTATTCGCTGGCCCTGCTGGATCTGCAATCGTGCTCTTCCACTCTGGCCGCTCTCCGCGCCGTCGGCTGCGAAGCCGCGGACTTTCCGGGTGACCTTTCTGACGAATCCGTGGTGGAAGCCACCGCCGAAGCGATCCGCACCCGATGGAACAGGGTCGACGTGCTGGTGAACAACGCCGGTATCAGCTCGATTGCGCCGGCGGAGACGATCGAGGCGCAAGACCTTTCGCCGAGTGCTCGAGGTCAACCTGGTCGCGCCATTTCTATTGGCTCGCGCTTTCGGGAAGATGATGTTGCAGGAGCATGCCGGCAGCATCGTGAATGTGGCGTCCATCGCCGGGACTAGCGGGCATCGCCGACCGTGCTGCGTACAACGCGTCGAAGCATGGGCTGATCGGGCTCACGCGCACCCTGGCCGCGGAATGGGGAGGGCGCGGCGTGCGCTGCAACGCTGTTTGTCCCGGGTGGGTCAAGACGGAAATGGACGCTGCCGACCAGGCCAACGGCACCTACACCGATGAGGACATTATTGGTGTGAACCCGATGGGCCGTTTCGCCTCACCGGACGACATTGCCAAGGCGATCCTGTTCCTGGCCGATCCCGCGCAGAGCGGTTTTGTGAATGGCCACGCCCTGGTAGTCGACGGCGGCTGGACCACCGACGCCAGTTGGCAAAGCCTGAGGTTGAGTCATCGGTTAAGGTGAATAGTCCCGGGGACGCTGAAATATCGTCTTCACCCTGGACATCTCAGTCGTCCCTGCGGGACTTGTGGTTGCTCGAAGCTTCGGACTCCTGACCAGGCCGCCAGGACGCCGCGTATTCTCCGACCCGCGCCCTCCAGCTCTAGCTGCGCAACTTCCTGCCGTAGTGCCGCGACTTCTGCTTCGAGATGAGAGGTCCTCGTCCCGCTACCGATGCCTCCGCGGGGCAGCCTCGATCACTTCGCCCGACAAAAGATGCGCGTAGCGAGCTTCCTTGGTGCCAGGCTGGCGGGGCAGAACCATGACCAGCGGCGGCTCGCGCTGCATCAGCCGCTGCAGTGTCGACTGCACATCGCTCAGCTCCTCAAAGCGATGCATCCGTTCCGTCCTTCCGCGCAGCTCGCCGGGCGTTTGCGGTCCGCGCAGCAGCAGAACGCACATGACCGCGATCTCCCCACGGGTGAAGTTGAAAACCTCCTGCATGTGGTGCTCATACTTGGCCACGCGGCTTTCCGTGCCCCGCGCGGCGCCGGCGAGTCCGTCGTCTTCCAGTCTGTGCAGCGCCTGACGGATCTCATCCTCGTCCAGGTTCGTCACCGGCTCGCGATTATTCTTCTGATTGCAGGCGTTCGTCAGCGCGTTCAAAGAGAGAGGGTAGTACTCGGGCGTGGTGATTTCTTTTTCCACCAACGATCCGAGCACGCGAGCGGCAACAGGGGAAAGTTCGAATCGTCACGGCAATCCAGTACTACCTTGATGTAGTAAAGATCAGTCGCCACCGTCGAACTGGTCTTTCTGCAAAGGAGTCTGCATCGTCTGCCACTCGGCGGTGGGGTGAATCTTCTGCCAGTGGTCCTTGTTGCCCACCAGCACCGGCATCGCGAACGCCTGCTCATCCGCCTGCCAGCGGTAGCGGACGCTTCCTCCCGGATCCCATTGCAATTCCAGAACCGGCAACGCCGCGTGCCGTAGATATTGATCGAAGATTGGCGTCAGATTCATTCCGGTTTGCTGGTTGAAGTACTGCACCACATCCTCGGTCATGATGTTCTGATATTTGAAGTGCTGGTAGAAGCCGTGCAGCAGCGCCCACCAGCGCGGGTCGTCATCGACCACGCTGCGCAGGGTATTGAGAAAAAGCGCGCCCTTGAAGTATTGGTCTTTCGGCGGCGTGCTGTTGACGCCCCGCGCGGAGATGATCGGTTCCAGGTTTTTCACCTTCGGCTTTAATCCATTGAGATACTTCAAAGCATCGGCTCGACCCCAGCGCGATTCCACATAGAGGCTTTCCATGTAAGTCGCCAAGCCTTCGTGAATCCACATATCCGATCGGTCGGCGGCGGTGACGCTGTTGCCGAACCACTCATGCGCGCTCTCGTGGATGATGATGAAGTCGAAGCGCAGGCTGATGCCCGGATCCGGCCCAGTCTCGTCCCAGGTAGCCGTTGGTGAAGTGGTTGCCATAGGTCACCGCTGTCTGATGTTCCATCCCGGAATAGGGCACCTCGATCAACTTGTATCCATCTTCAGGGAAGGGATAGTCCCCGAAATAGTGCCCGAAGATCTGCAGCATTTCTTTGGCCTGGGTAAATTGCTTTTCCGCCTTTGCCTTGTCTTCCGGCAGCACATAGAAGTCAAGCGGCAGAGTCGCCCAGCCGATCGGAGAAGTGCACGTAGTTGCCGATATTCAGAGAGACGTCGTAGTTGTTGATGGGGTAATGCACCAGCCAATCCCAGCGCGTATAGCCATCGCCCAGATCCGTCTTGCCCACGAATTTTCCGTTGGAGACATCGACCAGCCCATTGGGAATCGCCACGCTGATCTCCATGCTTTCCACTTCATCGCGCCACTGATCTTTGTTGGGCCACCACACACTGGCGCCCGTCTCCTCGCACGCGGTGTTGATCCAGGGATGGCCGGCGGGATCTTTGCGAAACGTGATTGCGCCAAATCGTGCCTGTCTCCACTGGATGGCCGGAGTAGTAAAAGTCGATGCTGTATTCGCTGCCCGCTTTGAGAGTCTGCGGGAAAGTCTATGAAGACTGCGCCCGAATCGCGCGAGTACTCGAAGTTGAACCCGGTCCAAAAGAATCTTGTCGATACGCAGAGCCGGATGCAGATCGAGCTGGATGCGCCTGCCGTCCTTGAGCATCCGGAAGCGGATCGTGTTCTTTCCCTGGAGAAACTTTTGGTCCGGATCAACACGTATATCGAGGTGATAAAACAGCAGGTCATTATTTGCGCGATAAGGTCCGTACGCCCCACGCAGAAGGTCGGCGCGCGTTGCCCCGTGCAATGAAACCACGGTTGCGGCGAATGCCAGGAGTATGAAGAAACGGCAGAAAGAAAATAGTTTCAAACCAGGACAACCGTCCCGGCCAGTGTAATTTATCGCCCGGACCGCGGTTGGGACAGACCACGAACATCGGCCAGACGATAGACTAAGACATGACCCTGCTGCTGACCCAGATGGCCATCGTCCTGTTGATCACGGTGAGCTGCGGCTGGCTTGCGCTCAAAGTCGGCCAGGCGCGCGTGATCGGCGAGATTATCGGCGGTATCCTCATTGGGCCGTCGGTCTTCGGGCGCTTCGCCCCTCACCTTTCCGCCTCACTCTTTCCCGTCAGTTCCTTTGGCCCGTTTGAGACGCTGTCCACCGTCGGGCTGGTGCTCTTCCTTTTCCTGATAGGGATGGAACTCGACTACGAGCAGCTCTACCGTCATCGCGTGACGGCGGTGATGGCCAGCGGCATGAGCATCCTGCTGCCCTTTGCGATGGCAGCCCTGTTGGCGCATTCGTTGCGCATCCGTTTTGCACCCCATGGTATCGGCAGCGTTCCCTTTGTGCTCTTCCTGGGCATCGCCATGAGCATCACCGCCTTCCCGGTGCTGGCCCGCATTCTCGAAGAACGCAACTTGCAGGGAACCGCGCTGGGCACCACCGCCATTCTGTGTGCGGCCGTCGATGATGTGGTGGCATGGAGTCTCCTTGCCTTCGCCCTGGCGTTCATCGGGGGAGAAGACGCTCCTACCTCGATGCTTTTCCGCCTCAGCGGGCTGGTTGTCTACCTGGTGCTGATGGTCGGCATCATTCGCCCCCTGGCAGCCTACCTGGTCAAGCGGCAGAAGAAGCCGGAACTAAGCCTGGAATTACTCGGCGTGGTGGTCGCGGGAGCACTGCTTTCCGCAGCGGCTACTGACAAGATCGGTGTGCATCCCCTGTTCGGGGCCTTTCTCGCCGGGGTGTGCTTTCCCCGGGTGCCCCATTGGCAGCTCGCCCTGCGGGAGCGCCTCGACATGTTGGTTTCGGTGTTGCTGCTGCCGCTTTTCTTTGCCTTGACCGGCATGCGGACGCGCCTCGATCTGCTCAACGACACCGGCATGTGGCTCTGGGCCGCGCTGGTCCTGTTGGCTGCGGTTTTTGGCAAGATGGGCGGCGCCGCGCTGGCGGCTCGATGGACTGGACAGTCCTGGAGAGATGCCGTTGCCCTGGGAGCCCTGCTCAACACCCGAGGCCTGGTGGAGCTGATCGTGCTCAACATCGCCTACACGGTGGGCGCCTTTACTCCAACGCTGTTTACCATGCTGGTGGTGATGGCCCTGGTCACGACCATGCTGACCACGCCGATCCTCACCTTGCTTGGTATTCGCGGTACGGCGAAGAAGCAACCGGGGTCAGTGCCGGTTTCCGTAAGTTAACCAGACACGCGGAAGCATGGAGCTTAGAGGAAATTCTTGACGAGGGGCACGGCTTTAGCCGTGCCATATCCACTCGCTCTGATGAGTCGCTTTAGAGTGTGCGTGAGAACATCTCGACGAATAAGTCCCGTGGGACGGTTGAACTTAGCCCAGGACGCAGTCCTGGGGAGAGCTTCCGAGACACGACAAGTCCCGAAGGGACGACTGAAGATTGTCCAGGGTTAAGTAGCGGCATATTTTCAGCCGTCCCTGCGGGACTTTTCTTCCCCAGTCGGCTCGGACAAACACGCATCGAGACAATCTGCTTGCGTGAATCCTAAAGCCGCTGGCCAGTAGCCGAGGGTGCAATCCCGGCCTGTGTTGCCGCGAGAGCGCCAATAATCGGTAACTGAAAAGTCTTGCCCTGGTAAGCGGAATACATCAGGTAGATCCAGACGCAGAACCCGCCCACAGTCACCAGCAAGTTGATGGGCAGCTGGATGATGAAGAACAAGCCATGCGAAATGGCCCCCAGCATCAGCCCCACGATCATCCACACGATCCAGAAAGCGATCCACGCCAAATTAAAGAAGATCGACTGGAATGCATGAAAGCGAACAAACCGATCGGATTTGAAGGGATCAATGACCAAAAACAGGATCCCCGTAATGGCGCCCACCAGGTAGGCCAGCGCCCCAGCGACATTGGGGGTAAGGCCGGCTCCGGCCGCAGGCATCGGGGCGGGCATAGCGCCCGGCATAGGACCGGGCATTGAACCAGGAATGGGCGCAGAACCGGGCATGGCCCCAGGTGCTGCACTGGATGCAGCCACCCCCTGGCTAGCTCCACACGCTGTGCAGGTCGGACTTCCGTCAGGCAAGCTGCTTCCGCAAGTTTGGCAAAAGCTCATCGTCTTCTCTCCTTGACACGTCTATGGCAGGGGGCTGGCAACACGTTCTCTCGCCATGGGCAAGCAGTGTACACAATGGCTTCGTCACTGTCTCGCTTTTTGTGCAAGTCCCGGCGGTTAACTCACCAGTCAACCTGGTTACTTCTAAGCGCTCTGACCCTAATAACCCAGGACGCGGCAAAAGCCTTTTCAAGTGAAGCACGATAGGATGCGTCTTGGATGACCCGTTTAGATCGGATGATTGTCGCGCAACTCCCCCCAGCCGTCCAAGCCTTTTTCGCCCGGCTCGTAATTCTGCAGATACTGCTGCTCTTAGTTGCGGGGTGCACTTGTGCTTCGGCCCAGCAGCCGCTGGGCAAAAACGCCGCCTGGAAGGGTGAACTGCACAACGCAGCCGGCAAACCACTGAGTGGGGTGGCGATCGAGATGATGGTTGGAGGCCAGACAACAAAGACCATTACCCAGCCCGACGGCAGCTTCTCCTTCCACCAGCTCCAACCCTTGCAGTACAAGCTTTTTGTGACGATTGACGGCCATCGCATCGCTTCTACCCAATCCGTCGATCTTGCCATCGCACAGCCGGATGCCTTGCTCACCATTACCGGCGAGGGCGCACTCTCATGGCAGCCGCTGGCCAGCCAACAGGAGACCACCGGCGGCGTTGATCTTTCCAGCAAGTCCGTAAGCCAGCTTCCCTTGAACAAGCGTGATTTCAGCCAGTTGTTGTTGCTGGCGGCGGGAACCATGACCGACGCCAACGGCGCCACTAACTTTACCCAGCAATTTGCCATCAACGGCCAACGCGGTGTGGAAGCAACGTTTGCCATGGACGGCGCCGACATCAGCGATCCGGAGATGGGCGGTTCTACCTTCAGCAACTTCAACGTCGACGCAGTGGAGGAAATTCAATCCCAGTCCGGCTGGATGCCGGCCGAGATCGGCCGAGGCGCCTCTGGCTTCACCAATATCGTCACCCGTTCGGGGCGCAGCGGTTTTCACGGCTCTTTCTTCGAATTTGTCCGCAACTCTGCCTTCGATGCCAGGAACTACTTCGACCATTCCTCGATCGCCAGTCCTGGCCGGCTTCCGCCCTTCCGCCGCAACGAGTTTGGCTTCACCAACGGCGGGCCGGTCATCCTTCATGGCATTTACAACGGAGCGGGCAAGACGTTTTATTTTGGCCAATACCAGGGGTTCCGCCAGGTGCTGGGCACAACCCAGGTATTTCCGGTGCCAACCGAGCAGGAGCGGGCCGGGCTGGACACCACGGCTTTTCCCGGCGACGTTCTGACGGTGCCGATTGATCCGGGCATAGCCCGGGTGCTGGCGCGGTACCCCCTCCCCAACAATCCTGTGGGCTCTTATGGAGTGCATACATACGCCAGCTCATCGCCGGTGGTGACGGACGCCGACCAGTTTTCCATCCGTCTCGATCACCGAATCTCCGATAAGTCGCAACTGTTTGCCCGTTTCAACTTCAATAACCTGAATGGCCCCACCACTAACCCCGATCAGACCGTGCTCGATCCTGCCTTTGCTATTCGCTACGTCGATCGTCAGCGTAATTTCATCGTGACTTACACCCGTACCATCTCCCCGCGCCTGATATCGGAATCCTCCGTCTCTGCCACCCGTGCCACTCCTTCCTTCCCCACCACCGACCTTACCGACCCCGCTGTCAAATTCAACGACGGACTGTACGAACCCTTCAATCAGCCTGCGGGAACGGTCATCAGCATCTATGGCAATCTCTTTCAGGGCCGGCAGAATATTTCCTTCACCACCGCTCGCCACACATTCAAAGTGGGAGCTGAGGTCCGGGTGAACCGGGACACCACCTACTTCGGTATCAGCCCCAATGGCGAATATGACTTCGGGGGCGGTACGGCGTACTCCCCGGTGAATATCACATCGCAAAGCGGCCAGCACAACATCGCCATCGGCGATCCTCTGCCCGACACGCTCTCCGGGCTGCTCAGCGGAAGCCCATTCGTCTACACCGTGGAGGTCGCGCCCACCTATTTCTCCGGGGGCGAACACATCGGCGCCGCTGCCATTACCCGGAACGCCTTTGGGTTCTACGCTCAGGACACCTGGAAGATCTCCCCCCGGTTGGTGCTCGATTACGGTTTGCGCTACGAGTTATACGTGCCCCTTTCGGAGCGCGCGAAAAGAACCTCGGGCATTGCCTTTTCCACCACACCCACCGGGGTCGCGCAGCAGTTCGTGATTAACCCGCAGCCCGGCTATCGCTTCAACCTGAACGGCCTCGGCCCGCGGGTGCAACTGGATTGGCTCGCTGGTTACCAAATCCATGTACGCGCGGGAGGCGCCATCACCACCATCCCGCCCAATTTGTACCAGGACAATTCACTGACAGGTTCGGCGCCCTTTGCCGTCTCTCCCCGCCTGACTTCAGCGCCGACGGGACCGGTTCCTTACGGATTTCAGATCACATCGAACGAGTTGCCGCGCGTTTACACGCCGGATGGGCAAGACATTTTCGCCAACGGCACCAAGGCTGTTCACGCCAACACGGTCATGGATTTGAATCGCTACCAGCAGGATCTCGCAGCGCTTTCGCCGAGCCATCGCATCACTCCGTTGAGCCTCAATTCTGTGTATCCTGCGTTTGGCAATGCCTACCTTCAGACCTGGACGCTGGGCCTGGAACGCCATTTTGGCGCCCTTGTCGGCGATGCGACTTACATCGGCACCGCAGCTGCCAAGCTACCCAGGATAAGTTTTTTCAACGGCTATCCGGGCGCGGGTCCGGCCTTTGCTCCCTACACTCAGTTCGACTCCGCAGGAAATATCACGGGAGGCTTCGGCACCGAGAACGTGGTCACCAGTACAGCCCACTCTTCCTACCACGCGTTGCAGACGTCACTGCAGGGAACCGTGCCTCACGGCGGCCCGGGCGTCCAGACGAGCTATACCTGGTCTAAGTCCCTGGATGAAACCAGTTCCGTGGTGGGAGGATTCATCACCGGCGGCACCGGCGCCGTCTCCCAGACCTCACCGCAGAATCCTTTGGACACGCATCCCGAGAAAGGGCCCTCCACCTTCGACATAGCCCACACCTTCACACTTAGCCTGGCGCAGGACCTGCACGGGGAAAACGTCGGCCTGCTGCGGCCGTTGGGCAAGACGGTCACCGGCGGTTGGGAATTGCTGAGCATCTCCACCATCACCAGCGGTGCGCCCTTCACCGTGTACTCCGGCGTGCAACAGACCGATGCCGGCACCAACGGAGCCGACCGTCCGGATCAGGTGGGCATTCCGCACCTCTCTACCAGCCGCAAAGTGCGCGAAGACTATTTCGGCTTAGGCCCGAACAACGCTTCTTACTTTTCCATTCCAATCAATGTGGAAGGGGGCACGGGTCCGAACCATGGGCGGTTCGGAACGCTGGGACGTAACACCTTTCGCGGCCCGGCTTACTACGACTTTGACTTTGCCTTAATTAAAAGCACGCCCTTCGGTCATCGTTCCAGCGGGATTGAGTGGATGGATCTACAGTTTCGCGCCGAATTCTTCAACATCTTCAACGTCGTGAATATGGGCCTGCCGGCGAACACGCTGGTAGGAGCCGGCTTCGGCGAAATCAGCCACACCGCCGGCACCTCCCGGCAAATTCAATTCTCCCTGAAGCTCATCTACTGACCAAGAACGGACCACGCTCACGGAACAATGACCGCCGACCCACGCTCCGTTTCCTCCTTAACCGCTAACAGAGCCTTATTCGCTTCCTCTAGAGAAAACGCAACCACCTGGGGACGGATCTTCAACTCCTGGGCAATGGCTAAAAAATCCCGAGCATCCTGGCGCGTCATGTTGGCCACACTGCGGATCTGCCGTTCGCCCCAGAGCAGCTTGTCGTAATCAAACGCGGGCATTTCGTCGAGATGGATGGCATTGATCGCAACCACTCCCCCCTTGCGCAACGCCGACAAGGCGCTGACCACCACCTTCCCGCTGGGAGCAAACGTAACCGCGCGATCGAGAGCCACTGGCGGCTTTTCATCTTCTTTGCCCACCCACGTCGCACCCAGAGTGGACGCCATCTGGCGGTGGCTCTCGCCCCTGGTCGAAACATACACTTCGCACTTCCACGATTGCAGAACGGTGATAGCCAGGCTGGCGGAGCTGCCGAAACCGTACAGCCCCACGCGATCACCTGGTTCCACCCCGGCCACACGCAGGCTGCGGAAGCCGATAACGCCCGCGCACAACAGCGGAGCGACGTGCACGTTATCCAACCCATCGGGCAGTGGGAACGCGAAATCCGCCCGAACCAGGGCATACTCGGCGTAGCCCCCGTTCACGGTGTAGCCGGTAAATGTGGGCTGATCGCAGAGATTTTCCATGCCGTGGTGGCAATACCAACAGCTGCCATCGATCCCACCGATCCAGGAGACCCCGGCCCTGCTTCCGAGCAGCAGCTCCGCGGTCGCTCCGCCCGTCACTTCGCCTACAATCTGGTGACCGGGAATGAGCCGGGGGCGGACCGGTGGCAAATCTCCTTCGGCAATGTGCAGGTCGGTGCGGCAAACCCCGCAGGCAAGGACCCGCAGCAGCACATAGCCGGGTTGCGGTTCTGGGCGGGGAACCTCTTCAATCTGAAGAAACGCCTCAGGCGCCTTATGGCCGGGAACAAGGATGGCAGCCTTCATGGTGTCCCCTTACTTCTTGCCATACTCCGCGGCGAGTTCCTGGCTCAACTGGTGTGCATGGATGGAGTGTTCGTGCGCTTGCCGCGACAGTTCGTGACCCGTCTGATGATCGCCCTTATCATGGGCGGCGGCAGCGGCGGTATGCGCGTGGGCGGCAAGATTATGGAGTTCTACAAGGCGAGAGGAAGAGCTCGGGGACATACATGTGCTCCTGCGTGCTTGGGTGCCGATGGCAAGCAACAGCCCATCGTGCCTCTTCATCATAGGCTGGATGGTGACGTCAAAGCGCGCCAGACGACTGGACTGTTAAGAAACCCCACTGGGTACTGACGGACGTGAAACTTTGCGAGACAATCGGTACTGCGTCAACAGCTGGTAAGAGAGATGCATGAGGAAGTAGAGCCTTGAACAAGATCAATCCCAGGGCCGGGCAACCGGCCGCCGCCGCCGACCTCGTTGATGTACAAAAATTAACTGCCGCCTATTTTGCAGAACAGCCCGATCCCAGGGTGCCCGAGCAGCGCGTCGCCTTTGGCACTTCAGGGCACCGGGGCTCCTCTTTCGACCGGTCTTTCAACGAGTGGCACATTCTGGCGATTACCCAGGCCATCTGCTTGTATCGCAAGCAGGAGAAAATCGACGGGCCGCTCTTTCTCGGTATCGACACACACGCGCTTTCCCGCCCTGCCATGGACAGCGCGGTCGAAGTCCTCGCCGCGAACCAGGTCGAGCTGATGCTGGCGGCCAAGGACGAGTACACTCCGACGCCGGCAGTCTCCCATGCCATCCTCACGTATAACCGCGGCCGCAAAAGCGCTCTGGCCGATGGCATTGTGGTCACCCCGTCGCACAACCCGCCCGATTCAGGGGGATTCAAATACAACCCTCCTCATGGTGGTCCTGCGGGCAGCGATGCGACTTCCTGGATCCAGAACAAGGCAAATGAATTTCTCGCTGCCAAGCTTGCGGGCGTCGAGCGCTGGACACTGGAGAAGGCTCTCGCCGCTCCCACCACTCACCACCATGACTACCTGGATGCATACGTCGCCGATCTGGGGAACATTATCGACATGGAGGCCATTCGCGCCTCTGGGATTCGCTTCGGTATTCATCCCCTGGGTGGGGCGGGCGTGCACTACTGGGCGCCGATTGCCGAGCGTTACAAGCTCAACCTGGTCCTGGTGAGCGACGTGGTCGACCCCACGTTTCGTTTCATGACGCTGGACTGGGATGGCAAGATCCGCATGGATCCCTCTTCAAAGTATGCGATGCAGTCATTGATCGCTTTGAAAGATAAATTCGACGTTGCCATGGCCTGCGACACAGATCATGACCGTCACGGCATCGTGACCCGCAGCGGGGGACTGATGCCTGCCAATCACTACCTTGCCACCAGCATTCACTACCTTTTCGGGCATCGTCCGCAGTGGGCCGCAAAGGTTGCGGTGGGCAAGACGGCGGTAAGCAGCAGCATGATCGATCGCGTGACTGCGGGATTGAGCAGGGAACTGTTCGAAGTGCCGGTAGGATTCAAATACTTCGTGGACGGTTTGTTGGAGGGCAAGTTAGGCTTTGTGGGCGAAGAGAGCGCCGGCGCTTCTTTCCTGCGCCGCGACGGCACAGTATGGACGACCGACAAAGACGGTATCATCGCCGCTCTGTTGGCAGCCGAGATGACGGCTACGGTGAAGAAAGATCCAGCCGAAATCTATCACGGCCTCACGCAAAAGTACGGCGACCCCTTCTACGACCGGACAGACGCTCATGCCACCACGCAGCAGAAGGCAACGCTGGCGAAGATGAGCAAGGACAGCATCCAGAGCCCGACACTGGCCGGGGAAAAGATCACAACGATCCTGACCCACGCCCCGGGCGATGGCCAAGCCATCGGCGGTGTAAAAGTGATCGCCGACAGCGGCTGGTTCGCGGCGCGGCCGTCGGGTACCGAAGAGATTTACAAGATCTACGCCGAGAGCTTCCGCAGCCAACAACATTTGGAACAGATAGAAGAAGAAGCCCAGACCATAGTTGGCCAGGCACTCAACTCCGCGATGGTCGGGAAGGCGTGATGTGCCTGCGAAAATGCGGGTCACGGCACGAAAAAATCTCGGTCTCAATCTGTGCGTGAGAGCCGCTTGCAAAATGAGTCCCGAAGGGACGGCTGAACTTAGCCCAGGACGTAGTCCTGGGTAGAAATTCGAAGGACGAAAAGTCCCGTAGGGACGACTGAAGTTACCTTGAGGCGATCTCAGGGTACTTTGCTCTAAAACAGTCTCCGATCGAGAATTCCCAATCCGAAAACTCTTTCAGTCGTCCCTGCGGGACTTTTCAAGGGCGCATGCTAACCCAGGACTGCGTCCTGGGCTAAGGTCAGCCGTCCCTACGGGACTCAATCCCATGGGCGGTTCTCGCGATCTGCGGTTCTTCCATCAAGAGAACGCAAAAAGCCTCTTCGCATTGAGACCTTTTATCTTCGCCCGGTCCGATTCCGCGGCAAAGTCGAACATGAAATCAAACAACTGCATGTTCTGCCGGAACTCCGTCATGTTTCCACCTAATTCACCCAGGATGATCTTGTCAGCCCCAAACGCCTGATAAACGCGTTTGACCAGCGGCTTTGCATCCGCGTGGGGAAATGGTTGTTTGGACGCAGAACCCACCCCAGTCGCACTGTACTTCATATAAACACGCGGTATTTCAGCCAGTTTGAGAACCTGCTCATACTCCTCCGGCGTTCCCTGTCCAGGGCGAGCCAGGTGATCGACAATCACCGGCATGTCGTGAAACCTGCTTGCCAGCTCTCCAATAGCCGCCGCGTAGTGCGGAATGCAATGGATCTGAATCGCCAACCCCAGTTCGTGCGCGGCACGCCAGGTCACTGCCATTTGCGGATTTTTTAAGTCCCGGTCCCGGATCACACCGCTGGTCGTGGAAGGAGTTCCCGCCTCGTGAATCTCGTGGATCCGCAACGCTACGATGCGTCCCGGATTCCTCTTGACCAAAGCCTGCATGCGTTTGGGAGTTTCCGCGTCGATCGGATCGAACAGGCAAGTCCCCTTGAAGAAGCCCGGCGACGGCTCCTGCGTAAAGCAATATTCCAGGTAGCGGTGATCGTCCTGGTATGGCTCCGGGTGCACAATCACTGCATGATCGATCTGTGCCTCAACGGCGAATTTCACATACTCTTCCACCGGCAGCTTATGGGGCGCGTACGATCCGCGATTGTAGGGAAACCTGGGATCGCCGGCGAACAGATGGATATGCGTTTCGATCAATACCCCCTGATGACCCGAGTCCCCACTCACAAGCGCATTTGCCAACCGCTCAGCAGTCCCGCCAGACACAGCCGCCAAGGCTCCCAGCATCCACTCTCGTCGAGAAATCATAGAGCCCCATTAGAACCCCAAACCCATGCCAACGCCAAACGATCAGATAGTAAGATGGGTCCCATCTTTGCTATCAAACGGAGCCGGGCATTGACGACGAAAAACTTCTACAGGAAATGCCTCGCTTCTCTCATCGTCGGAGTTTCCGCCCCAGTATGCGTCGCGGCCCCGGAACTGACTATCCAGGTTCAGGACTACGCCACCATGCCCATCACCGACGCTGCGGCCGGGAATGGCATGAACGCGGTGTACCTTTCGCGGGTGAATTTTCTCCACGAGGAGCCGGCACGCGACAGGCATCGACTCTTTGTCAATGATTTGAATGGCCCTCTGTACATCCTCGACAAGAAGACGAAAGCCTTCACTACCTACCTAAACTTCAACGGAAACTACGGGCAGCCCGGCATATTTCACAAGCTGACCACGCTACGAGGCTACGCAAATGGTTTCATCAGTTTCGTCTTCGATCCGGATTATGCGCATAACGGCAAGTTCTACACCATCCACCTCGAAGACCCTGCTCTGCCGGCTTCTCCTCTCCCGGACAATTCGCATTTTCCTGGACTGCACACGGAAGGCTACGCGATAACCCCAGCCATCCAGACGCCCGGACCTACGCAACGCGAAGCCGTGGTGATGGAGTGGACCGACACCAATACTGCGAATAAGACCTTCGAAGGCACAGCGCGCGAATTGATGCGGGTGCAGCTCAACAGCGACTCGCATCCCATGGGTGGTCTCATCTTTGACCCTGGCGCCAAGCCGGGCACGCCGGATTGGCGGGTTTTATACATTGCCTGCGGAGACGGCCGATCGGGTGAGTCTTCAAATCCTGCCATCCGCCAGAATCCGCAGCGCCTGGACAACCTCGTGGGAAAGATCCTGCGCATCATTCCCGATCTCAACCAGGATAAAGATTCGAGCACTGTCAGCGACAACGGCCGGTATCGCATCCCCAACGACAATCCGTTTACCGCCGTGGCGGGCGCGCGCAAAGAGATCTGGGCCTACGGACTGCGCAATCCCAACCGCCTGAGTTGGTATGTCGATCCAGCGGATCCCAGTAAAAGCAGTTTATTTGCCACCGTGGTGGGTCTGCATACCTGGGAGACGATCGACATCATTCATAAGGGGGCGAACTATGGCTATTCGCTTCGCGAGGGAAACGAGCAACTCAACGCCGACAACAACACCAGCAAGCTGCCCGACATCGATAGGATCCCGGTCCGCATAAATGCAACCACCACGGTAGGGGAAGTGACCCCGGCTTATCCTGTGGTCCAGTACAACCACTTGAAGAACACGGGCGACGCCATCACCAGCGGATTCGTGTACCAGGGAAGGATTGCCGCGCTGCGAGGTAAGTACATCTTCGGCGACATCACCACCGGGCGCATATGGTATGTCAATTATGACGACATGCTGGCCGCCGATGATGGCAACCCAAGTACGATGGCCACCATGCACGAAGTGCAGATCGTGTGGGATGGCCAGCAGTACAACGCGATGGCGCCGGTCACCGAGAAGGCGTACCACGCGCGAGGAGGCAAGGCGGCGGGCTTGCCCGGTCAGGCGGTCATCTCAGGCGGACGCTCCGATATCCGCTTCTGCATGGACCGCGAAGGGGAGCTCTACATCCTGAGCAAGAGCGACGGCATGATTCGGGCAGTGGTTGGAGCGACCAGTCCGTAGGCATCAATCCATGCCGGCTCTGGGTTGTTTTGGGATCGATCTTCTACTATATTCCTCGGCGGCAAGCAATTCACAAGGTGGCTGCGCTCAAATAGGCGTTGTTGTAAGGAAGCGAATATGAATCGACGGAAATTTATCACTTCTACCGGGGCAGCCGGACTATTGGCCGCCAATGAACTAGCGACGGCTGCTGTCGCGCCCAAGGTCACCCTGGCAAAGCCCGTGCTCATGAAGGTAGGCGACCAAACCGCCCCTACCAACGAGACGCATCTCAAGTACCTGGCACGCTACAGCGTGCGCAACATCTGCGGCTATCCGGAGATTGCCGGGGACCGTTTATACGCCACCGTAGAAGAGCTAAACCGCATGGTGGACCTGGCGGGCAAATGCGGCATCAGCATCGATTGCACCGCGCCGCCCTTCCTCCCGTCCAGTCACATCGACAAAGAAAAGCATCCAGCGATCATGCTGGCGCAGAGTCCAGAGCGGGACCGCGATATCGAATCGCTGCAAACCATGATCAAAAACTGCGCCCAGGCGGGGATTCCCTCCATTAAATACAACATGAGCATCCTGGGAGTGGTGCGGACGGGACGCACGCCCGGCCGAGGCGATGCCACGTACAGCACCTGGAAACTTTCCGAAGGCCATCCCAACCCGCCGCTCACCCGGGCCGGGCACGTGGATGCCGACATGTTCTGGGAACGCATCACCTACTTCCTCGACCATGTGATTCCAGTGGCCAACGAATACAAGATTCGCATGGCGTGCCACCCGCACGATCCCGGCATGCCACCCGAAGGCTACCAGGGCGTCGACCGCGTGCTGGGCACCGTCGATGGCTTGAAGAAGTTCATTACCATCCGGGAAAGCCCCTATCACGGATTGAACTTTTGCCAGGGTACTGTCTCTGAAATGCTCACCGACCCCGGCACGCAAATCTACGACGTCATCCGTTACTTCGGGTCCCGCAACAAGATCTTCAATGTGCATTTTCGCAATATTCGCGGCCATCGCAACGATTTCATGGAGGTCTATCCCGATGAAGGGGACATCAATTTTGTAAAAGCCATCAAGGTGTACAGAGAGGTCGGCTATCCCTACATGCTCATGCCGGACCACGTGCCCGTAGCGCCCAACGATCCTAACGGGCTGCAGTCCTTTGCTTTTTGTTACGGCTATATTCGTGCGTTGATTCAGTCACTGGATTCCATGTGCTGAGTCCTGAAGGGAATATGGTGCGGCCGATCCACTATGCCTTACTCTTTCTGTCCATGCTCATACTTGCCCCCGGTCTGCAAGGTGTGGCTGCGGTGAAAGATAGTTCCTTCCTCACCAGTGACGGCGTCAAGATCCACTATCTCGAGAGCGGGAAGGGGCCCACCATCCTGTTCGTTCCCGGTTGGACAATGCCGGCGGAAATCTGGCAACCGCAGATTGAACATTTCAGCAAGAACTACCGCGTTGTTGCCGTGGATCCCCGTTCGCAGGGAGACTCTGACAAACCGGCAGAAGGAAACTATCCCGGGAGACGAGCGCAGGACTACAAGGAGTTGATCGATCACCTCGGCGGAGCCCCGGTAGTGATGGTTGGCTGGTCGTTGGCCGTGCATGAGGCACTAACCTTTGTCGAGATGTTTGGAACAAGTCAATTGAGCGGCCTGGTTCTGGTTGATCTCAGTCCCTACACTCCCTCAACCCAGGAGGAGCGAGACCGCCGGTACACCATGCTGCACAATTTTCAGGCAGACCGGAAGCAATTCGGGGCTACCTTTGTGCGCGGCATGTATCACAAGCCACAATCGGAGTCGTATCTCGAAGGCGTGACCGCCGCATCCTTGAAGACGCCGACGAACTCCGCTGTTGCCATGCTGGCCGAGTTTGCCGTGAAGAACGACCTTCGGCCCGTGCTGCCGAAACTCAATATCCCAGTACTCGGCGTTATGACAGAAAACAACCGAGCTGCGGCAGAGCTCATCCGCTCTTCGGTCCCTGGCGGACAGGCGGAAGTTTTCGAAGATGCCGGCCATTGCCTGTTCGTCGATGATGCCGACCGATTTAACACCTTGCTGGATACCTTTCTCAATAAAACCAGGAAGTAGGAGAGTTTGATGAAGACGATGGATCCCGGGGAGATGGCAAAACAGGTCGGAGCCGGCCTGCTTTCCTTTCCAGTCACCCATTTCGGACAAGATTTCGAGTTCCAGCCCAAGCCTTATCAGGAGCACGTAGCCTGGCTGCTGTCGTACAAGCCCGCGGGCCTGTTCGCTGCCGGCGGGACAGGCGAGTTCTTTTCGCTCACGCTGTCTGAGTTTTCCAACGTGGTGCGCGCTGCTGTGGTCCAGACCGCAAAGCAAGTGCCGCTGATTGCCGGTTGCGGTTACGGTACGGCGATGGCGAAGGAATTTGCCCGGGCCGCGGAGGATGCGGGTGCGGACGGAATCCTGCTACTGCCGCCGTACCTGGTAGGTTCGGAGCAGGCGGGATTGTCGGCTCACGTGGAAGCAGTTTGTGCTTCCACCAAGCTCGGCGTCATCATGTACAACCGCGACAATGCCGTGCTCGACGACGCAAGCCTGGAACAGCTGTGCGGGAAGTGCCCGAACCTGGTGGGCTTCAAGGACGGCGTGGGCGATATCGAACGCATGACTCGCATCTACGCCAGGCTGGGAGACCGCCTCACTTACATTGGCGGCTTGCCGACAGCAGAGACGTTTGCCTTGCCATATTTGGAGTTGGGCGTCACCACCTATTCCTCGGCGATCTTCAATTTCCTGCCCAACTTCGCGCTCGAATTCTATGCAGCCGTGCGCCGCCGCGATCATGCAGCGGTGTTTGCCGGGTTACGGGAGTTTGTTTTGCCCTACATTCAGATTCGCAATCGCCGCAAAGGGTACGCCGTCTCGATTGTGAAGGCAGGCATGAAGGCTGTAGGCCGTTCAGCAGGCCCGGTTCGGTCGCCGCTCACCGACCTTACCGAGGCGGAATATCAGGAACTCGCTCAGTTGATCGCGGGGCGATCCTGACTTTGGCTGAAGCCAAACAGACTCACGTCCGCTATCTGATTATCTCCATCCTGTTCGCCGTAAGCTGTTTCAGCTACGGCGACCGGGTCGCGCTCTCCATCGCTGGAACTGCGATGGGCAAAGATATCCTTCTCGACCCGGTGAAGTTGGGCTATCTCTTTTCCGGGTTCAGCTGGGCCTATGTCCTGGGGCAGTTGCCATCGGGCGCGTTACTGGACCGCTTTGGATCGAAGCGCGTCTACGGCATTGGTATCGTCACCTGGTCAATCTGCGCCCTGCTCACGGGCTTTGCCGGGTATCTTGCTGCGACCGCCGCTTTTACCGCGATCTTCGTCTTGCGGCTGGTCGCTGGTTTTGCTCAGGCCCCGGTTTTTCCTGGGAATGGCCGCATTGTGGCCTCATGGTTTCCCGCCAACGAGCGCGGACGCGCCTCTGCAATCTTCAACGCTTCACAATATTTCGCTCTGATGATTTTCGGTCCCATCCTTGGCTGGATCACGCACTGGGCTGGTTGGAAAAGCGCCTTCTGGTTCATGGGCCTGCTGGGGTTCGTCTTCGTTTTGATCTGGGTCAGGAATATCTACGAGGTCAAGGATCACCCAGGCATCTCTCCTGCAGAAGTTGAACTCATCGAGCAGGGCGGGGGACTGGTCAATGCCGATCGCGTAAGCAAGGGAAAGGCAAACCTGTTGACCTGGGCCGCGGTCAAGGAGTTATTGAGCCATCGCATGTTGGTCGGTATCTATCTGGGCCAATACTGCATTACTACCTTGACCTGGTTCTTCCTTACCTGGTTCCCGGTGTATCTTGCCCAGGCAAGACATCTCTCGATTGTGAAGGTTGGCTTCGCGGCGGCGTTGCCGGCGCTTTGCGGTGGCACGGGCGGAATACTCGGTGGTGTTGTTTCTGACAAGCTCCTGCATGCGGGCTACTCGCTGAGCTTCGCTCGCAAGGCGCCGATCATCGCTGGCATGTTGCTATCCGTAACCATGATTGGATGCAATTATGCGCCAGCGCAGGCGGTCATGCTATTGCTCATGTCACTATCCTTCTTTGGCAAAGGCTTCGGATCCCTGGGCTGGACTGTTATTTCCGACACCTCGCCCAAAGGCATGGTGGGTTTAAACGGAGCCCTCTTCAACCTGATCGGAAATTTGGCAGGCATCACCACCCCCATCATCATCGGCTATCTGGTAAAGAAAACCGGATCCTTCGATGACGTACTGATCTTCGTCGGCGCAACCGCCTTATGCGCCATCCTGAGCTACGGACCCATCGTAGGCGAAATCAAACGCCTGGACATCTCCTTGCCGGCAGCAAAGAGAATCGAAGCCACCTAAGAAGTCAAACGTGTCCAAAGTTAAACGTACAGACGCGAGTCCCGTTAGGGACGACTGACCTTAGCCCAGGACGCAGTCCTGGGTTGGCGGGTGTTCTTGAAAAGTCCCGCAGGGACGACTGAAAAGTTATCGGATGGCCTTGGGACTGTCTTGACGGATTTCAGTCGTCCCTACGGGACTTTTCGTCCGTCCAAAATGATACCCAGGACTGGCGTCCTGGGCTAAGGTCAACCGTCCCTTCGGGACTCATTTTGTGAGTCATACCAACCTTTACCCCGTGATGGGCACGGGAAGCCGTGCCCATCATTCAACACTCCAACCCTAAAACTTATTCCATAGGTACTGGTTATAAACATCGTGGTGGTACTGCACCTCCGGCGCCTTGACAAACGTACCCAGTAACCGCGGGCAGCGGTCAGCAGACGCCCTCTTCAAATCCGCATACCGTTCCTTCACGTCCGCTCCCAGCAGGCTATCTGTCCACTTGGCGGCGTTGAAGTTATCCAGTGCCGTATAGATGTTATCCGGCAAGAACCGCTTGGCCTTGCGCAGATTCTCGATCGTGGCCGTCTCGCCCTCGATGCCCGTCTTGAATACGGAATAAAGCACAAGGTAAGGGTTAGCGTCCGGGCTCACCGACCGGACCTCGACCCGCATACTTTTCTCGTTACCAATAGGAATACGCACCATGGACCCGCGATCCGTGGCCGATGCCATCAGCTGGTTGGGCGCTTCGAAGTGCGGATCAAGACGGCGATAGGCATTCACGCTGGCGTTCAGCAGCACGCAGATGTCATTGCCGTGGGTCAGAATACGATCGACGAATTCCCAACCCAGCTTGCTGAGCTGTTCTTCCCCGTTCTCATCCCAGAAGAGATTCTTGCCCTTCTCGCTGATGGAAACGTTGGTGTGCATACCGCTGCCGTTTACGCCGACCACCGGCTTAGGCAGGAAGGACGCAGTCAATCCCATATGGGTGGCCACCTGCCGGCAGATGAGCTTATAAAGCTGGATCTGATCGGCCGCCGTCACCACATCGCTGTAGCTGTAGTTGATCTCAAACTGAGAAGGCGCGACCTCGGGGTGGTCTTTCTCGTTTTCGAATCCCATGGCGCGCTGTACTTCAGCGCAGGTATCGATAAACGTGCGTAGCGGGTCACCGGGCAGCGAGTGGTAGTACCCCCCGGTGTTGACGTACTCGAAACTCTGCGTCTCGTGATAGTGCCGCTCCGCATCGGTGCCCTTGAACAGAAATCCCTCAATCTCGTTGGCCGCATTCAGCGTGTAGCCCTTCTGCGCGTAGAGGTCATTGGCGTAACTCTTGAGCACGCCGCGAATGTCGGCGGAGAAGGGTTTGCCGTCCTTCGCGATCACGTCGCCAAAGACCAGCGTCTTGCCCGGGCCAAACACATCGGAGGGCACCCAGTAGAACGAACCCCAGTCGATGCCCAGGCGCAGGTCGCTTTCTCTCTGGGCAGTGAAGCCACGGATGGAGCTGCCATCGAAGGTCAGATTGTCGTAACTCTTGACGATGAATTTCTTATCGTAGTCGAGCATGTGCAGCCGGCCTTCGAGATCGCTGAAAAGCACGGTGACCGCCTTGATGTGCTTCTCGTCGGCGAGATACTTTAACCGCTCCTCGCGGATCTGCTCGGCCGGTACGTGGCGTTTGCGCTGGTCCTTCGCCGCCAGGTTGCGTTCTTCCAGTTCGGCGTAAGGGATTTCAATGAAGCTGCGAAGTGCGTCTGACATGAGTCTCCTCAGGGAATCCTGTTCCCAGCATGTTGTTTGTACCGCAGGCCGCGTAAAGAAAACGTCGAGATTGGGTCGCTTTACCTCCGCCAGAACCCGATGACGAGGCCACCCGCGACGATTAAAGCTCCGCCCAGGTAAATGGGCGCTGTGGGTGCTTCATTAAATCGGACCTTGGCCAGTACCTGCGCCACCAGAAAAAACATCACCACGTAGATGCCCAACAACTTGCCAAAATCCCAATGGGGAATATTGACGGTGTATCCGTAAAGACCCAGAATCATCACGCCGGATACCAGGAAAAGAACGCGAGTGAGACCTCCTGCGCGATGGATACCGCTCTGCAACAACGAATCTCCGAAAGCCTCGAACAAAGCCGCGAGAGCCAGAAGGGAAAGGGCTCCCGATCGATGTGACGCCAAACTGTCGAGAAGACTTTTCAGGAACTACTACTCCTTCACCGCCGGCCCTATGGCGCCTAGAGCACGATGTCGCCGCGCTCATCGTTGCGTATCCGGATCGCCTCGTCGACCCGGGTCACGAAGATCTTTCCGTCGCCAATCTTGCCCGTTTGCGCGGCCCTGACGATGGTCTTCACGGCCTTATCGAGCAATTCGTCCAATACCACCAATTCCAACTTCACCTTGGGCAGCAAGTCGACGGCATATTCCCGGCCCCGATAGATCTCGGTATGGCCTTTTTGCCGGCCATGCCCACGAACCTCGGAAATGGTCATGCCCGAGATGCCGATTTCCACCAGCGCATCCTTCACAGCGTCCAGCTTCGATGGCTGTATCACTGCTTCTATCTTCTGCATTCCTTAGTCCTTCCTCATTGCTTGAAGGTGCTCTAGTTCGCGAAGTCGTAACCTTCTTCGCCGTGTTGTGACAAGTCCAGCCCGGTACGCTCGTCCTCTTCGCTCACCCTGAGCCCAATCACCTTGTCCACGACGAATAAGATCACCAGCGTTCCCACGATCGACAACGTCCACGCAATGGCTATCCCAATCAACTGGTTCAATACCTGGCCTTTGTTGCCTTCCAGCAACCCAGTGGCTTTTCCTGTTCCCAGAATGGGGTTGATGGCGCTGTTAGCAAAGATGCCGGTGAGTAGTGCTCCCATGGTTCCGCCCGCCCCGTGAACGCCGAACGCATCGAGCGAGTCGTCATAGCCGAAGATGGCCTTAACCTTCACCACCATGAAGTAGCAGAATACGCCCGCGATCAGGCCGATCCACAACGCGGACATAGGGGTGACAAAGCCGGAAGCGGGGGTGATCGCCACCAGCCCTGCCACGGCTCCCGAAATCGCACCCAGGGCGGTAGCCCGGCCGCTGCGGATCCACTCCGCTGCGCTCCAGCCAATCGCTGCAGCCGCTGCGCCGAAGTGCGTGGCGATGAACGCCGACGTCGCCAGCGTGCCGGCGTTCAGCGCCGAACCGGCATTGAATCCAAACCATCCGACCCAGAGCAAGCAGGCGCCGATAAAGCTCAGCACCACGGAATGTGGCGGCATCGGCTCGCGCGGGTAGTCGAGCCGTTTGCCCAGGTACAGCGCGGTCACCAGCGCCGATACACCAGACGTGATGTGGACCACCGTGCCTCCGGCAAAATCAAGGCAGGGAAAACGGCCGCCCAGGGAAGCGTTGAGCAATCCGCCCTTGCCCCACACCATATGCGCCATCGGGCTGTAGACAAAAATCGCCCATAGCACCATGAAGGCCAGCATCCCCGAGAATTTCATGCGCTCGGCGAATGCGCCCGTGATCAGTGCCGGGGTAATGATGGCGAACATCAACTGGAAGACCATGAAAGTCTGCAGGGGGATCGTCGCGGCGTACTTGGGATCTGGCGCCAGACCCACCCCGTGAAGAAACATGTTGTGCAGTCCGCCGATGAACGCGCTGCCTTCGCCAAATGCCAGCGAGTAAGTCACCAGGGCCCAGAGCACGGTGATCACCGCCATCATGGCAAACGTCTGCATCATGGTGCCCAGAATGTTCTTCCTGCGCACCAGGCCGCCATAGAACAGGGCCAGGCCCGGCCCGCTCATCATTAGAACCAGCGCTGAGCTCACCAGCATCCAGCCGTTATCTCCTGCTGACTGCGCTGCGGCAATCGCCGCTGCCTGGTCAGCAGAACTCTTTTCCAATGCAGCCAGACGGTCGGCCTGAGAGGTAGCGGCCGGAGCAGCGGCTCCCGGGGTCTGCGCCGTGGCAGCGCTCGCTCCGGCCCACACCATGAGCCCCAGCGCAAGCGCGCGAACCAGCACAGAAATCGAACCAAATCGCTTGATCAATCTGTCATCCTCCGTTGAGCCCTTCAGAGAAAACCAATCGTCCAGTAACAGCCCGTTCATGTCCCTGTTTTGCTTACTTTACACAAGACCTGCTCGCATCCCAACCCCAATCATGCTCAACACCTCCAGATGCGGGCTATCTTTCGCCCAGGCTGCCCGCCCGGATCCATAGGACCGTCCCTAAAAGTGCCAGATCACATCGCTGGCCAGGGTAAGCTGGCTCTTCTTGGTCGGAGCACCGCTCACGCCCGCGACGGACGGAGAGTCATACGCCGGCACGTCGTACGCATGCTCGAAACGCAGCTCCGGACGGAAAGTGACCGAACTCCCCAACCAGAAGTTGAACCCTACCAGGTGCTCGCTGTAACGGGTTTTGTTGCCCGTCCGCTGCCCTCGCAGGTCGTCAACGAACTCGTTTCGGATATTGAGCGAACTGTGATGGTGATTGAACTCGTGCTCGATGTAGTTGACGATGGCGTAATCTGGCGCAAAGCAATGGGTTGCCAATGGATTGCACTGGGCGCCATTGGCCCCCACGATGAGCGACGGGCCGGTGATTTCCCCCGCGTTGGCGCCGATGTTTGCGTTGGCGCCGTAGCTGATGCAGGGAGTCAGTCCATAGCATAAATTGGGAACGTCTCTTTCGTATTGGTACCAGGCCTCCGTGTCTTCGTGCCAGGTGGCATTGATCTTGTGATAGTGAGTCAGGTAGTAGGCTGACAGGTTGTTGTAAGCATATTTGCCCGAATTGATGGAGTTTGCACACGCGTATAGGTTGTCTCCGCCATCGTGCCATGTATAAGCCGCACACGCATTGCCGGTCAGCTTGGCGTTGGAGATCCAGGGTGCCGATTCGCATCCGCCGGAAACGCCCGCCTGCGCTGTCCAGTGGTCGCTCAACTTGGTGGTAACGTTCACCCCATGCTGTGTATAGCAATCGTAAGTGTAGAGAATGGAATGACTGTAAGTGTAGTTATTAGGGGCCAGCTGCGCTTCAATATCAGGCAGGGAGATATAACGCCCTATCCGGATGTCGGTTCCTTGACCGATGTGGGGAACATAGAGATCCAAATAGTACATCACCGGGTCGTAGCCGTAGGTATTGTTACTTTTCAGCAATTGTTGACTGAAGATGCCCTTAGCGGTGGTGTAGCGGTAGTCCAGGCCATAGAGGTTGGTGAAACGAAATCCCCAATCGAAGTGATCTGTCTGCACAGTATTCGGCAAGCGCTCGATGTAGAGTGCCACCTGGTTAAGTTGGAAGGAGTTCGGGATCACGTCATAGGAAGTTTCGTTATTAGCGTATCTGCCTTTGTTCGAGGTGCTGGCGTTGCCACCGATATCAAACCAGCCGTACATCTTGATACGGCTCTTGTTCTCGTTGATCGCCTGCATCAGGATGTAGCTGCTGTAATCCGGAGCACCGATCACAACAGTGCCGCCCATCGGCCAGTCCGCAGCGGGGAACGGGGGTGAGTTCAGCGGGCGTGGAGTTCCCCGCCGGGCCGGTTCGGGAGCAGCCGGAGATCCATTGGAGTCGACCGTCCAGTCGTCCAGATACGCGTGTCCCAGACGAGTAAAGAAACCTCGGCTAGGGTTAGGAGCTGCCACTGCGCGTGGTGCGGCAACGGTCGCTTGTGAGGCAAGGTCCGCAGGCGCAGCGGCCAACGTTTCCCCGGTGCTTCCCGGTCCTTCCGCGGCATCGAACGGAACAGGCTGCTCAGTACGGTCCGAACGGGGTTCGTTCGCCGAAAGGCACTGAGGAGCTAAAAAGAGCAACAGGAACATGCTCAGGTATCGTCGCGGGAGCAGGTGCAAAGTTCGCCTCAGGGTCGAGAATGTGAACTGGCAATCGCCAACGTACTCACTCTTGATCGAGTAAATGGGAAAGTGCATAAAGAGTTCGTAAGGATGGCCTGATTGTTTTAGCCGTCGCTCTCAATCGGGTTATGGCAAGCGTCCGAAATTTCCGCTATCGCCGTGCTCAGCGAGTGATATTTCTTCATCCTTCCGCTATTCAGCTTCGACGTTGCAGACACGCGGAGGTAGAGATCGCTCATCAGTGGCGAACTCAGTACTTGCTCGTAAAACCGCCCTCCTTAGGCGGGCAGATCAATGCCCGGAACGCCGGAGCCCAGCGGGGAACCATCAACCGGCTCTATGAGCTAAGGGCAGAACCCACCAACTGGTTTTTCCACCATCCTCCAGGATCGCAGAAATCCTGTCTCATCACTGGGGTAGGTTTTTCGCAAATTGCCCGGGGCGATAATGGAGCATGTTCTTCTTAACCGAAGCCCTCGAACATAGCGCGGTAATACTTTACATCCAGTCGGTGAGCTGATGGTCGGCGGAGTACACGAAATTTTTCTGCTGCTGCTGGTCTGCGTGGCTGTGTTTGCCGGGCTGGCGCGCCGATTGAAAGTCCCCTATCCGATCCTGCTCGTGATAGCTGGACTGCAGTTGAGTTTTCTGCCGGGGGTGCCACGGATCGGATTGGATCCCAAACTGGTCTTTTTCGGTCTTTTTGCCTCCGCTTCTGTACTCGGCTGCCTGGACCTGTCGTGGAGGGAATTCAGACGGAACTTCGAGAGCATTGCGATGCTCGCCTTCGGACTGGTGTCGTTTACCGTCGTGGGTCTGGCGATGACAGCGGGATCGCTGTTGCCTGGATTTGACTGGAAGTCTGCTGTGCTGCTGGGTGCTGTCGTAGCCGCGACGGATGCCATCGCGGTCACCTCGATTGCGCGAAGAGTGGGGCTGCCCCAGCACATCGTGCACATCCTGGAGGCCGAGAGTCTGGTGAATGACGGCACTGGACTACTGGCACTCCAGTTTGGCCTGGCCATGCTCATGACGGGGCGGACTCCATCGATTGTGGAGGGCTGCGGACGGCTGGTGTTCCTCATCGGTGCTGGTGTCATGGTCGGGCTCGCGATTGGCGCAGTTGTGGCCTTGTTTGAACGCTGGGTAGACGACGGGCCGATCGAGATCGTGATCAGCATTCTGGTGCCCTACGCGGCGTACCTCATAGCCGATCGGGCGCACGCGTCGGGCGTGATCGCAGTGATTGCCTGCGGCATGTACATGAGCCGAAAAAGTCCGGAGTATATGTCACCGCAGGTGCGGTTGCAGGCGGCAGCGGTGTGGGATGCGCTCACTTTCGTGCTGAACGGGATTGTGTTTGTGCTGATCGGGCTGCAGCTACCTTATGTGATGGCGCAGATTGGCGGTCTGAGTCACCTGATGTTGCTGGGGTATGGAATCGGCTTCAGCGCGGCAATCATCGTACTTCGGCTGGCATGGGTTTACGGAGAGAGCTATATCGCATATGCCGTTCGACGGTGGGTGCAAAAGATCGAGGTCGAAAAGCCAGACCCGCGAGGGCTGTTTGTGATCGGGTGGGGCGGGATGCGGGGCGTACTGTCGCTCGCAGCCGCAGTCTCACTGCCGTATACGCTGCCGGGAGGAGCGATGTTTCCGCAAAGAAGCATGATCATTTACCTCGCATTCTGTCTGATCGTGGCGACTCTTGTATTGCAGGGGCTGTCATTGCCTTTCCTGATCCGGAAGGTCGGATTGTCAAATCTGGCTCACGTAGACTACGAAGAGCAAGAAGCGCGACGTACCATGTTGCAGGAAGCGCTCGTGCATCTGGCTCGCAAACGTTCGAAGAATCGCGATCAGTCAGCGTTGTTTGGGGAATTAATCGCGAGCTACCAGCGAAGGCTCGATGCGATGCCCGCAGAACGCGAGGAGCAAGTGAAAGGACTGGTCGACCGGAACACCCGGAATGAGGCAGTTCTGGCGGCACTTCAGGTAGAGCGGGAGGTACTCATTCGCTTACGCAATGAAGGGCGGATCGACGATGAAGCCATGCGGACGTTGCAGCGGGAACTCGATTTCACCGAGAGCCGCGTGCATACGGGATCGATATTATTGCCATAGTGCGGCCGTGAGTGTGTTCGAAACGATAGCCGTATAGCTGTTCTGTGACTGTCAGCAATGTAGGCACTCCGATTGATTTTCCTGGCTCCAAAGAAAATGGGCCGGCGTTAAGCCGCCGGCCCAATGCAAATGGGTATGAGCCTAAAAGTCGACTCTGAGTGCAACTTGCCCGGTCCGGTTTCCCGCATTCTCCGCCGTCTGAGGAGCACTCAGAACACCGAACGTAGCCGTGTTATCGATCTGCGTTGCCGGAGGAGCGAAGTTAGTGTGATTGAGAACGTTGGTGAAGGTGGATTCGAACCGCAGCTTCACCTGTTCCGTGATCGCAAAATTCTTCGCCAGCCCCAGCGATACAGCTGCTGTTCCAGGTGCCTGAAGGGTGCCAACCCCGGCATTGCCGAAACGTCCCGCTCCAACCGGGGTGGCAGCAAATGCGGTGAGGTTAAAGTAGTGTGCCCTCGATTGGCCACTGTAATAGTTCTTCGAGATCACATCGGGACGAAGCGTTGCACCGCGGTTCACGACATTTGTATTGGATTGGTCGAAGGAACCGCTGATGCTGGGTGTGAGCCAGGGCCCGGTTTCGAGCAGGGTTACGTTATTGATGTCCCATCCGCCCAGAACTAGGTTCTTCCAACCGCCCCCATTCAGGAAAGCGCGCCCCTGTCCGAACGGAAGCTGATAAATTCCGGTAAGCAGGAAGCGCTGGCGGCGCGTGCCTTCCACGTTGCCGTAATCACTGGCAACATGGAACCTGTCGGTGATGGGAACGCCATAGTTGACTTCGCCGGCGTACACGGTCGGTGTGTCTCCCTGATTGTCCGCCTGATTCTTTGCCAGCGTGTAATTCGCATCGAAGTACAGTCCGCGTGAGGTGCGATGCGTCCCTTCCACCTCGAGTCCGGCGTAGTTCGCCTTGCCGGCGTTGAATGTACTGTAGAGCGAGAACCAATTGTGGTAAGGAGCGCGCGGGTCAACATAAGGACTACCAGACGTCGTCTGGTAAGGCGTTGTGCTGGCGGGAATCTGGTTCAGGTCTTCGGTAATACTCAGCCGGTAGCTGTGCAGCCCCACGTAGCTGACACGCAGGCTGTCGTTGCTGCTGAGCTGCCGCTCGACCGTGACATTCCATTGGTTGGATTGCGGATCACGGTAGTTAGGATCGACCCCCTGATCCAGACCGCCTCCGCCATACTGCACGCCTTGCGTGGGAGGCGCAGTGTTCGGAAACTGGATGAGTGGCGTGCCCGTGGCGGCTATGGAATTCGTGTAGGTATGAAGGTTCGACGTCGGGTTGCCACTGTTGTTAAATGAGAGCGGCCCGAGATTCGTCATGGTGTAAATGCCGAAGCCGGCGCGGATCACTGTCTTCGTGTCATTGAATGGACGGTAGGCCACGGAAACGCGCGGCTGAAAGTTTCCCTTGTAGGTATTGCGCAGCCCCTGTGGCAAGTGATCCTGGCTGGCGGTTACATAATTCGTGCAGGGAAGCGCCGCCTGGCCAAGATTGCAGGCGTTGAACGACTGCTGGAACGCCAGGTTTGAGCTTTGCAGATTCTGCTTAGCCAAATACGAGCGAGAGCTCATCTGGCACAACGATCGAGTTGTTTCTCTGGTCGAAGTTTGCCAGGTTGCCCCCATCTTCGTGGAAGCTTGGCAGGATCTGCCAGCGCAGTCCGTAGCTGAGAGTCAGCTTGCTGCTCAGTTGATACTCGTCCTGCGCAAACAAGCTGTACTGCCAGGCCGTGCCGCCAACGTCAGGACTCGAGACGGCAAAAAATAAAGTCGTTGGTGTGCCTTGAAGTAAATCTCCAAAGGCATTTCCGGTGAACGTGGGCTGGAAGGTGAACTGGCCGAAATCATCGGAAGGCAGGAACAACTCTCACATCAAAGTAGCGCACGCGGCGCGCATCAATGCCGGCTTTCATGGTATGGCTGCCGCGAGTCAAGGTTACATTGTCAGTGAATTGCGTAGTACACGATTGCGTTACACCGGTCTTATCCCTCCCGATCGGCGTAAAGCCAGTACCGGCGCTGAAGTTAAAGGTCGGGAACGCATGCGTGGCCGGATGTTGGCTGATGTTCACGCCCGTCAAGTCGAGCTGGGTGAGCGCAGCGGCGCCCTCAATTGGAAAGCCCACACTCGTGGTCACATTCGTGAAGCCGAAACGAAACTCATTCAGCAGCCTGGGCGTGATGGTGTAGGTATGGGAAACCAGCAGGCTGCGGTTGTGAATGCTGTCCACGTCATTCGGCAGGAGAGGGTTGGCGTAATCTGCCGTAATGTTTTTGCGGCTGAACCGCGCATAGGCTGACTGGTTTGCCCGGATGTTGTGGTCGACGCGAATATCCGCGCCATCGGTACGCGCAGGCGTCGATTGAAAGTTCTCATAATTGTAGTTCTGCTGGCCAACCACATTCGGCAACGGGTAATACTTCAGCAATGCTTGTGCGGTGGGGCTGATATCGCCCTGGGGAATCACGGCCCGTTTAGATCGCTAAGGTCGCCCTCTCGCTCCGCCTGGGTAGGCACCAGGAATTGTTGCGCCACCGCCGTGGTGCGGCGGTTGCCTTCATAGTCGGCAAAGAAGAACGTTCTGTCCTTCCCGTTGTAAAGGTGGGGAATGCTCAATGGGCCGCCGAGCGATCCGCCGAAGGTATTAAAGTGTTTTGGCGCCTTCCCATTGAACCCATAAGGGCTTGCGTCGAGTGCACTGTTCTGCAGATATTCAAACAGGCTGCCGTGGTATTGGTTGGTTCCGCTTTTGGTGGTGAAAGTCACGTCGCCTACCTGAGAAAACTCAGCGCTATTGTTAAACGCAGTCACCTTAACGGCGGAAATTCCCTCCTGAGACGGGTACGCGTCCTGCAAAGCGCCGTTCTGGCGCACGTTCACGGTCGAAATACCGTCCACCGAGAAGTTAACCATGGACGAGCTGGACCCGCTCAAGGCGATATTTCCTGAACTATCCTGCTGCACATTCGGGGACAACGCGAGCGCACCCAACGGACTGGTGGTGGTTGCGCGGTTGTTCAGCGGAAGCTGGGTGATGAGCTGGTTGTCTTTGGAATCGCTGATTGTCCCGCTTTCGGTATTGATCAGGTCGCTGTCTGCCGTCACCTGAATCACTGTGGCGTCGGTTGCCACCGAAAGACTCACGGGGAGCCGGAGCTCCTGACGCGCTTCCAGCGTAGCGGAGGCGATGACCGCATCGGCAAATCCATCGTGGTGGACAGTCACCTTGTAATGACCCGGCTTCAGATTTTCGATAACGAATTCGCCCGAGTCGCCGGTCGTCGCCTGGCGGTCGAAACTTTCATCCACGGAGTGAACCGACACGGTCGCAGAGGGGATGAGCGCTCCGGAGGTGTCTTGTACCGTACCGCGAATGCTGCCGAATGTGGATTGTGCATTGCCCGGTAAACGAATGAAAATCACGGCTGTCAGAAGCAATGTGGCTCGCGCCCAGTCCCGCGCTATGGTCTTGCGATACAGAGGCGTGATTGTTACATGAGAAGAAAGAATTGATAATAGGCCCCTAAGTATGAACATGACGGTCTCCAGTGAGCCGGCAAAGAACACCGGCTTCTTCACTAGTCGACAATGGAGGGTATAAAGAGAGTGTAAGGGACCGCCGGGTGCTTATGGTTTCTTTATGACTTTCGGCACCGGGCTAAGTCCCTACCGTTGGACGGCACTTCAGAACTTCACCAGAATCGCAGCCGTCGCCGCGATCTGTCCCGTGCGCAGATCCGGGAACCAGACACTCTGCATACCTCCGCCACAAGCCGCTTCCGCGCCTGCCAGTACGTTCGTTCCTGCGGTGGCATCTGTCGCGCAAGTGTAGTTTGCCGGTGAACCGTTGTTACCTCCCGGCGGAGTAATGCCGCCGCGGCCCGTCCAATAAGGCACGTCTGCGTGCCTGTATCCCATCTCGGCGCGGAAGGTTATGAATTGGTTAGGCATGTAATCGAAGGTGGTCGTCATGTCGTAGGCGTGATAAGGCTGCCCTGGGTTCTCCGTGAAGTAAGGCGTTCCCGTAATCGCCGTTGCTCCGTTGATCGGCGGTAATAGAACCAGGTACCGGCCGGGGTTGGCCATCTGCCCGCCGCCAATAGTTAGTCCATAGAGATCCTTCTTGAACCAAAGCCGGTTGTAGAACATGTAGCCGAGGAACGCCTGCTTGGGATTGCCGCCCTTGCCGGTGCAGCTTACCCCTCCGCCAAATTCGCACCCTAGGTCTCCGGTTAGACTGAAGGCCGATTTATCGAGGAACCTCTCGGGCTTGTCGTAGTACTTGATCTCGACGCTGTCGTCTGTGTGCAGCCGCGAACGATTGGGGATGCCTACCGCATCTTCACCCAATCCATAGTTGTTGAACACCAGGGATACCCATGGCTTCGGACGATAGAGAATCTGGCCGCCGAGCCCAGGTTTTCCGTTGGGCCGGCCATAGGATTGCCAGCCATTGATGAACCATGGCTCAATCTTCAACTTGTCCGTGGGAAACCACTGAACACGTAGACCATTAAAAAACCACGGCGTATTCGAAGAGACAAAGGAAGGTTGATAGGCCCAATTATCGAAGTTGTAATAGCTGAACAGTCCGATGTACGAAACAAAGATACCTGCGTCTACGTTCAGCCCATGCTGAACATTAAAGTGATATCCTCCCCAGGCCTCGGAGACATAACGGTAAGCATTGGCGAGATCCCACTGTCCGCGTCCGGGGCTCGCGTCGTTGCGTGGCGTCGTCGTTGCGAACATCCCGTACATGGTCAGAAATCGCCCGCGGACATTGTTGATGCGGAGGTCGCCACCGAAGCTTAGCTGCTCCACCTGAAATTCATCGGAACGAAATGATTCGGTCGATCCTCCCATCGAGTCATCCTTGGGATGATTGAAGTCGAGGATGTAGTTAACGTCCGCGCGGAACTCAGGCGTGAAGTATTTCGTGGCGAGCGGGGTGTCTTTCGTGCGAGCGTTGCCATTGAGCCACGTCCAATCCGCGTAGGCAAAAGGAAGACTCTTTGTTGTCACTTCCGCAGGCAGGTCAGAGGTGGTGGTTGGTATCGCGACCAGGGGCGCCGCCTGGCGGGTCCCCGATTGCACCGCTTCCGGGGTTCCCAAACTCACCTTTGCCCCCTGCAATGCCGTTGCAGCGTCGGTTGCCGTGGCTCCGCTGGACCGAATCTCGGCTTCCAGTTCTGCGATGCGCTGCTTCATCGCCTCGAGTTCCTTAGTAAGACCGGGACGTATATCGGTGCCTGATACAGGTGTACCAGGGGCTACTTCCGTTCTTACTTCCGGTGCCGGATCATCGGCGGATGAAGGCGGTGCGGCTGCGACATACTCCAGTGTCGTCAGTTGTGTCAGGTCCGTATTTCCGGCAGTTTGCGCCATGCAGGAGGGATAGATAGAAACGTATCCGAGTGCTGCGAAGAGTGTCCCAATCTTGTAGATTGTGCTGTCCATGAGGCCTCTCATTTTGCGGCGTTGGATCGATGCGCCCTTTTGGCTTTCCTAGGGCCTGCACAATGAGTGAAAAATAGCCCTGGGCCAAACGTCATCTCTCCATTACGAGCGCAAGACCCTAAGGAAATCGTAAAGGCGGAATAAATCTTCCATAAGGGGCAAGCATCACAAACGGGCAGACAAACCAAGGGTTCGATGTTCAAAAGAGCGAAAGAGACCGCAGAATGATCGGAAAGATTCGGTGAATTTCTTTTCGCGCAAATCAGACCTATTAAAATCGATGTTCAGCTGGCCGATTCCGAAAAGCGCACGAATCGTTTCCTTAACCGTCAGTGCGCGTTCGCTCCGCCGTACTTCTCCAGCCACTTCAGTTCTTCTCGCACCTTGATATACCCGTGCCACGGATTTTTATCCAGGGGATGTCCTTCGCCCGGAAACACCAACAGACTGTGGGGCACATGAAGCTGCTGCAGCGCACGCTCCAGCAGCACATCTTCCAGATAGCTCACCCGCACATCCGCGTTGCCGCCTACGATGTGCGTGGGCGTCGTGACTTTGTTCATTTGGAACAGCGCCGCTTCGCTCTGGTAAATGCCGGGATTTTGCCACGGCTGGGCGCCCCCGAGATACCACGCATCGTCGTAGGTAAGGTCGTCGTTGCCCCAGTTGGCCGCGTGCTCCACCGCCCCAGCCCCGGTGACCGCTGCCTTGAAGCGCGTGGTCTGGGTGATAAGCCAATTCGTCATATAGCCACCGTAACTGTAGCCACCAACGGTAAGGCGGTCAGGATCGGCGGTACCGTCTTTTACCAACGCGTCGACGCCCTCCAGAATGTCTTTGCCCGGACGGGAGACCAGGTGAGGAGCAATCTGCAGCATGAAGTCATCGCCATAGCCGCTCGATCCGCGATAGTTCGGGCGGAAGACCAACCACCCATTGGCAGCAGCCAGGTTTGCCCAGTCGTACCAATCGGCTCCAAACGAGTCACCATCCGCATCCGCCGGGCCGCCATGAATCAGCGTCAGCATCCGCAGGTGTTTCTCCCCTGAATGGTGAGGCGGATAAATAAGCACTCCTTCAACCGTGGTCCCGTCATCTGCTTTCCACTGGTAGGGCTTCCATTCCGGCTGAGCTCGCTCAGTAAAAATCGGATTGAAACTGGTGAGCGCCTTCGCCTGCTCAACATGCGTTGCATCGGCAGCGAGAAAAACCTGGGTCGGAGTCGTCAGCGTTGAGTGCTTCACCAGGAATGCGGAAGAATGTAGCCCCGCACTTACCCCCGCATAAGAGCCCGGTAGCCCGGCCAGCGCAACAGCCTCCGGTCCGTCGACCGCGTAAAGCTGCCGCTGGGTCCCTTTGAGCCCGGTGGCGATCACTCGGCCGTCGGCCATCACGGTGAAATCTTCGAACGATCCGGTGAACCGCTCGCCCAGTCTCTTGACCGCGGCACTCGCGGGATCAATCGCATACAACCTTGCTTGTACATCGCGGTAAGGTCCGTCCACCGAACCTGAACCCACATGAAAGAAAAGCTTGCTCCCGTCGGGGCTCCAGTGAAGATCGTCCTCAAGGGCCTGGTTGTTGGTCAACCGTCGCGCTTCTCCTCCCCCACTGGTCGCCAGGTAGATCTCAGTGCCTGTTGGATTTTCCAGGCGATGCGAGATCGAAGTGGTGACCCAGGCAATTTGCGTTCCGTCAGGCTTGGGGGCAATCTCCTTAATCTCATCGTCACTGTGGCTGATCGTCTTCGCCAGCGGCGGCACAGGCACAGCGTTACCGGCGACTTCTGCCGGATGGATCGGCTGACCACTTTGTGCGGCCGCGATGGTGTTCGCTGTGGGCAAAGCGAGCAGCACATCGCCCCGCTCATGCTCGCGCCAGCGGATCACATCTTTCCATTGCGCTTTCTCAGCTTCTTCTGCGTCTTTTGACAGGGGCGAGGTACAAGAGAAAAAGATCTGCGAACCATCCGCCGACCAGGCGACCGCGTGAGCCTCCAGCTTCTCCTTGTAGAGTGCAAACGATTCTCCCGAGTCCGCGGAAATCAGCCAAAGCCGTTCCGGAACCTCGTCACTGTCTTTGTCCGTGCCGTCGGGCAAAGGAAGGTCGGAGAGGAAGGCGATGTACTTGCCATCCGGAGACCATTGCGGGCTCCCCGCGTGCCCGGATCGGGTTAGGGGCACCGTCTCCCCCGTCTTCTGCTTCCATATCCACAGGTCGCTGCGAAAGCGGTTGTGCTCCCAGTCGGGAGACTCCGTAGCGATGACCGCGGCTGAGCCGTCGGGAGACAATCTAGCCTCCTTGACGTCAGTGGCGTTCATGAACTCATCCAGTGTGATCAGGTCTTTGGCGGGCTGTGCCACGGTGGCGATGGGGGCCAATAGGGCCCCTGCAAAAAGGAATAGGGCACAAGATTTTCCCCGCAATGGTTTAGTCCCTTTCTGTGTGGATGGAGATCGGAAAACGTCGAAGCTCTATACTACCTTGCGTGTTTATCCTGGCTCATCGTGAGGAATTCGATGCCCTTGGTCGTTGCCGGAGCTCGACGGCTCCACATCCTGGCTTGCTGCCTGCTGCTTTCGCTCGTAACCGTTCCCGCCCTGGCCCAGCTTGACCCACAGACCAAGCAGCTCTCCCATGACATTTTTCAGCAGCTGATCGAGATCAACACCACCGATTCCGTGGGCAGCACGACGGTGGCCGCCAATGCCATGGCGAAGCGCCTGCTCGACGCGGGCTTTCCCAAAGCAGACGTGGTGGTCCTCGGCCCCAACGACCGCAAGGGCAACCTGGTAGCGCGCATTCACGGCACCGGCGCCGCGAAGCCTATCCTCTTCATTGGCCACCTCGATGTGGTGGAAGCCCTTCGATCCGACTGGACCACCGACCCCTTCAAGTTTGTCGAGAAGGATGGCTATTACTACGGCCGCGGTACCCAGGATATGAAGGAAGGCGATGCCGTCCTTGTGACCACGTTCATCCGGCTCAAGAAGTCGGGATTCAAGCCCAACCGCGACCTGATCCTCGCACTTACGGCCGATGAAGAAGGCGGCAAATCGAACGGCGTCGACTGGCTGCTGAAAAACCACCGCGACCTGATCAACGCGGCGTTCGTGCTCAACTCCGACTCTGGAGGAGTGGACCTGGAACATGGCAAGCCGATCACCTTCAACGTAGAGGCCACCGAGAAGCTGTACGGCGATTATCAGCTCGCCGCTACCAACCCCGGCGGCCATAGTTCTCTGCCTGTGCCCGACAATGCCATTTATCACATCGCCGATGCGCTCACTCGTTTGCAGGCCTATACCTTCCCGTTTGAACTGAACCCGGTCACGCGCGCCTACTTTTCGCGCATGAGCCAGCTCGAGTCCGGGCAGACGGCTGCCGATATGAAGGGTATTCTGAAGAACCCGCCTTCGCCGCAGGCCATGAAGCAACTTTCTGAGATCCCGAAATACAACGCGACGATCCGTACCACTTGCGTGGCCACGCGCCTCTCCGGCGGGCACGCCAATAACGCCTTACCCCAATCCGCGGCTGCCAATGTGAACTGCAGGATCCTTCCCAGCGCTTCCCGCGAGGAGATACGCCAGCAGCTCGTCCGCATTTTCCATGATCCCAAGGTCAGCGTGCGCTACATCAACGACGCTGGTGAAGTGGCGGACACAGCGCCAACCACCAAGGCCACGCCTCCCACCGATTTGAAGCCCGAAGTGATACAGCCTCTGACCAAGCTGGTGGGACAGATGTGGCCCGGGATTCCCGTGCTGCCAGTCATGGAAACCGGGGCCTCGGACGGCAAATACACCTCCGAGGCGGGTCTCCCCACTTACGGCATCAACGGAATTGCCATCGATATCAGCGATGTGCGGGCGCACGGCAAGGATGAGCGCGTGAGGATAGACTCCTATTACCGCGGAGTGGAGTTTTACGACCGCTTCATTAGATTGCTAGCCGGCGGCCAGCAATAATCGGGAAATGGATGGCTGCAATTTGAACGAAACCAACACGACTACCTTCCGCAGCGTTTCTTTCGCGGCATTTCTGGGCCTCTGTATTGCACTTGGCGCCGCGTCCGCAGCCAGTCCGGAACGGCCTTGGATGAATACCCAACTCTCCTTCGACCAGCGCGCTGACCTGGTGCTGAAAGAGATGACCCTGGACGAGAAAATCCAGCTCATGCACGGCCAGGGTATGCCGGGTTGGTCTCGGCCCATGCCAAAAACCTACCTTGGCAATCAAGGCGCCGGCTTCATCATGGGAATTCCCCGTTTGGGTATTCCGCAGGTCGAGATGAGCGACGCAGCCTACGGGGTCAGAATGAGCGCCCAGAACGGCCGCTACTCCACGGCGTTACCCTCCAACATTGCCGCAGCCGCTACCTGGGATCCTGAGGGAGCCTGCGAATACGGTGCATTGATCGGCAGGGAACTCCGCGCCCAGGGCTACAACATGACGCTGGGCGGCGGCGTGAATCTAACCCGCGAGCCGCGCAACGGAAGAACCTTTGAGTATCAGGGCGAAGATCCGCTGCTGGCCGGCACGCTGGTAGGCAACCGCATCAAGTGCGAGCAGGCCCAGCATGTCATCGGCGATATCAAGCACTACGCGCTGAACGACCAGGAAAATGGCCGCGACGAAGTCGATGTGATCATCAGCAAGCGGGCCATGCAGGAGACAGATCTCCTCGCCTTCCATATCGGCATCAGCATCGGCGATCCAGCAGCGGTCATGTGCTCCTACAACGCCATCAATGGCGACTATGCCTGCCAGAACAAATACACCCTCACCAATGTCCTCAAGCAGGATTGGCAATTCAAAGGCTTCGTCCTCTCCGATTGGGGCGGAACTCACAGCACGGTGAAAGCATCTGCTGCGGGCTTAGACCATGAGGAGCCCATGGACGACTTCTTCGGTCCGAAACTGAAGGAGGCGGTTGAGGCCGGCAAAGTGCCGATGGCACAAATCGATGATCACGCGCACCGCATCTTGCGGTCCATGTTTCAAGCCGGACTCTTCGATTACCCCACGCAGAAGAGCGTCGTCGATGTCGAGGGTGGTTTTGCAACCGCGCGCCACATCGCTGAGCAGAGCATGGTCCTGCTCAAGAACACCAGTGGCCTGCTGCCTCTCGACCCCAACACCGTGCACTCCATTGCTGTGATCGGGCCGCACGCGGATACCGGCATGATCTCCGGTGGCGGCTCGGCGCAAGTCGACCCTGCGGGCGAGCCGGCGCATCCCTGGCAGTCCCACGTATGGTTTCCCACCTCGCCTCTCAAAGCGGTGCGTGCCGCTGCTCCCGGTGCAAAGGTTGCGTTCGATTCGGGAGCAGACCCCGCTTCCGCCGCAGCCCTCGCCGGCAAGTCGGATGTGGCCATCGTGTTTGCCTATGAGTGGATGAGCGAAGGAACAGACCTGCCCAACCTCTCTCTGCCGGAAAACCAGGACGCATTGATTGCCCAGGTGGCTGCAGCAAATCCCCGAACCGTGGTCGTGCTGGAGACCGGCACCGCGGTGTTGATGCCGTGGCTCGACAAAGTAGGCGGCGTGCTCGAGGCCTGGTACGCCGGCAGCAAGGGAGACGACGCTGTGGCCAACATCCTCTTCGGCAAAGTGAACCCCAGCGCCAAGCTGCCCATGACGTTTCCTCGCAGCGAAGCCGATCTGCCGCATCCTGAATTGGTGAAGCCGCCGGCTCAAGGAGAAGGCGCCGGCCAGACCTTGAAACCGGAAGATGCCAAACCAACGTTTAGCGTGCATTACACCGAGGGACTGAAGGTTGGCTACAAGTGGTACGACGCGGAGAACAAGCCGGTGCTCTTTCCCTTCGGCTTCGGTCTTTCCTATACCACGTACGAATATTCAGGTTTGAAGGTCACGGGCGGCAAAGAGCCCACGGTCACCTTTACCTTAAAAAATACGGGCGCGCGCGCAGGGGCAGAAGTGGCGCAGGTCTACGTGGCCCTTCCGGCCGCCGCGGACGAACCACCCAAGCGGCTTGCCGCCTTCTCGAAAGTGCAGCTGAATCCCGGCGAGAGCAAGGAAGTGTCTCTTCCCATCAATCTCAGGGAACTGTCCATCTACGACGAGCGCACCAACGGATGGAAGCAGGTGCCCGGCGGATACACCTTCATGGTAGGCGGCTCGTCAAAAGACCTGCCTCTGCATCAGGAGATCAACCTTCCCTAAAGAGGCGAACTTGCAAGCATGAGCGCCTTCTCGTTATCGTGATCTCGTCCCCGAAGGGAAGGGCCAATATGTCTCCATCACGCCGCGCCTTCATGGCATCGCTCACCGCCGCAGGCGCCATGACGCAATTAGGCAAGGCCGCGCAAGCCTTTGCCGGCAGCTGTCCGTTCAAACTTTCCGTCATCAACGACGAGTTGACGCCCGATTTCGGCCGCGCCTGCGAAATCGCCAGCAAAGACTTCGGCCTGCACTGGATCGAACTGCGCTCCATGTGGAACAAGAACGTCACCGACCTCGATGCCAAAGAGATCGCCGAATCGCAGCGCATCCTGGAAAAGTACCAACTCCGCGTAACCGACATTGCCAGCCCGCTGTTCAAAGTGGATTGGCCCGGGGCTCCGCTTTCCAAGGAAAGCCCCAAACGCGACCAGTTCCATGCCGGCTTCGACTTCAAGCAACAGGATCAGTTACTTGAGCACTGCATCGAGCTGTCCAAACAATTCAAGACGGACCGCATCCGCTGCTTCGACTTTTGGCGGTTGGAGGACCAGGCGCCCTACCGTGCCGCGATCAACGACAAGCTGCGCGCCGCCGCTGAGACCTGTGCCAAGAACAACCTGATCCTGCTGCTGGAAAACGAAATGTCCTGCAACACCGCCACGGGAGAAGAATCAGCTGCCGTCCTGAAAGCCATCCCCAACAAGAACTTCATGCTCAACTGGGATCCGGGCAACGCCGCTGCGTTAGGCAGCACCCCCTATCCCGACGGCTATCGCGTACTGCCCTTCGCCCGCATCGGCCACTGCCACGCTAAGGATGTAGTACGGCCGCCGGGGAAGAAGTATGAGTGGGCGCCCGTGGGAGCCGGCGTCGTCGACTGGGTGGGCCAATTCCGAGCTTTGGCCAAAGACGGCTATCACTACGCCGTAAGCCTCGAGACCCACTGGCGCGGTGCCGGTACGCCCGAAGCCTCCACCCGGGTAAGCATGAAAGGCTTAAAGGAAACCCTAAGCAAAGCCGGCCTAAACTGTTGAAACGGCCATGAATTACTGACTCCGCCGAAAGTTCTCTTTTTTCAGGTGAGCAGAGACTCGAAACGAAGGGCACGGCTTCAGCCGTGCCATAAAAGCCCCTGCCAATGAGGGCTTCAGCCCCTGAGGTACGCCGTTTCACTCCGTTGCCTGCGGATTGCCGACTTCCTTCGCGTAAAACATATGTGAAATCCGCGGCTGCTCTTTCCCTCGCTGGAAGCTCCATACTCGTTCCAGGATCTGCCGGTCAGAAGCGGTGAACCGTTCCCTCTGGCGCAAGTACTCGAGCCACGACTCGGTCACAAACGTTTCGTTCATGTGCCCGGGGTCCGCGGCATCCTGGTAAACGCCCCACCGAATCGCCCCATCGCGCAAGCGCACATCGCGCAACTGATGGATCGCCTTGGTGAAGGGCGCATAATCGCGCGGGTCAATGTGGTAGTCGACCGAAACCCTGACGGGCCCCTCGCTGTCCTCGCGCTCTGCGTTCAGGATGGGAACCGGGAGCGTGTGCCGATAAGGGCTCAAGTCGGGCTGCACGCCACGCAGCACGTGGAAACGAAGCGATAGAGGCAGAGTGACTGCCAACCCGGCGGACGCGCACAGCAGCGACTTCGATGTAGAAACGTGCTCCGCGATAAAGCCCCATATCACGCCGCCCAGAGCCATGCCCCCGGCAAAGATCATCTGGTAAGCGCCCAGCGCCCGGGCCTGCACCCACGCCGGTACAGATATCTGCACCGCCAGGTTGAGCGTCGACATGGCGCTGGTCCACGCAAACCCGCCGGCGATCAGCATGGGAATAATGAACCAAAGGCTCTTGACCAGGGCCAGCACCGCCAGCGTAGCGACAAACACCCCACTGGCGATGGCGATGATGGCGTCCGCGTTCAGCCGCCTGCGCACCCGCGGCAGACTGGTAGCGCCGATCACAGCGCCCAGGCCCATGCTGCCATTCAGGATCCCGTATCCCATCGCCCCTTGCCGCATATCGTTCCGCGCCACGACCGCCAGCAAAGCCCAGACCGCGCTCACAAAGAGGGTGAAGATGAGCGTCCGCATGAAAGCCGCCTGCAGCATGGGAGCGTATCGGACGTAGCGAATCCCCGCCCGCACCGACCCCTGGATACGCTCCGACGGCAGAGCGCTCTTGAATGCCGGATTGCGGTGCCAGCGATACAACACCCAAATGACCCCAACAAAGGAGAGGGAATTGAGCAGAAACACCGAGGCCGCGCCGGTGGTGGCCAGGGTAAAAAGCGCCACCATCATGCCGCCCAGGGCAGGTCCCAGGGCGCGGGCCAGGTTGAATCCCGCCGAGTTGAGTGACACGGCATCCGGCAGCTGCGCCCGCGGAATCACCTCCGGCACAATGGCCTGCCATGCCGGGCTGTTCATCGCCGCGCCAATATTCAGCAGGAAGGTAAGAATCAGCAGAATCCAGGGCGAGATCACGTCAAAGAACGTGAGCACGCTGAGGATGGCGACTGCCGTCAGCATCCACCCCTGCCAGAAAATCAGCAGCCGCCGGCGATCGAAAATATCGGCCGTCGCCCCGGCCAGCAAGCCCAGAATCACCACCGGAAGGCTGGCTGCCGTCTGCATCAGGGCAATCAGCAGTGGCGAAGTGGTGAGCACGGTCATCAGCCACGTGCCCGCCGTGTCCTGCATCCACCCGCCCAGGTTCGAAACGATAGACGCCAGCCACAAATCCCGGAAAAGCGGCACGCCAAGCGGTTCGAACCCGTGAAGCTTGGGCGGGGTCTCTATTTGGTCTGTATTCAAGGTGGTCATGGGGCGGGGAGGCAGAAGGTCCCTTCTTTTGCATTATCCCAGAGTGTTATAGAACCCCAACCCGGATGTGCCGATCAACGCAACACTGATTCTTGAAAAAAGACTCGGGCGACTTTTCCCGAATCTTTCGGTCTCAGACATCAGCCGCCAAGGGAGACACCATGACCGCCACAACCCTGCAAACCGTAGCATGGAAGGCCATAGCAGCTGTTGTGCTGACCTCAATCCCCCTGGCCGAACGAATGTTGCTCTACAACGTAGCCTTGATCGCAGTGACCCTGCTCCCCGCCCGACCCAGCAAGACCCTCGACTTTTAATTAAAAATAAAACTCCGAGGAAACGGGACGGGTGCCCCACGTTCGCCAAAGCGTACGTGGGCCGAAAAAGACGGGGCGAAGCCCCTCCACAGCCTTTTGCCAAGGAGTATCCTGAACCAGAAGTGACCCGCTTCCCTCAATCAAGAACGCGAAGCTATCCGACCATAGTGGCGCTTCTGCTAGCCATCCTGGTAACCCAAGCCGCCTCATTCGTCTGTGGCGCGCAGTGTCTGCAACATCAGCAACACACCGCAACGGCCCATTGCCATGCGATGCAACCATCCACCACCCCCACTGCGCAAACCTGCCCCCCTGGCGGCCTCTGCGTCACCGATCTACTGGCAAACCACCAGCAAAGAACCTTACTCCAACCAACAATTCAGGCAATCGCACCCGTCCTGCTTCCAGCTCTGACCACAACCCCCCGCACCCCCGCCCTCGCGCAGCTCCGAAGTACCATCGGCGACCCGCCACTCATCACTCCTCTCCGCATCTAGCCCCACCCCTCCTTACCCCAGACGGAGATCTGCGTCCCGCCGATCCCAACCCGTCTTGTCCGCCATCCATACACGAGGAGTTCTCATGAGTACCCGACGCACCTTCCTGGGTCGCACCCTGGGCGCCTGCTCCGCTCTATTCGCCGCGCGCACCCTATCCGCCCAAACGATGCAAATGCAAATGCCCATGCCCCCGGCAGCACCCGCTCCGCAGCAACAAGCCCGCCACGTCACGCCGCCCACAAGGCAACAAACCCCCGTAGTAACCACCGATGTTGGCGACCTCGCCTACACCATGGACGGCAACACCAAGGTCTACAACCTGGTTGCCGAAGTCCTCCGCCAAAAAATCCACCCGGACAAAACCATCGACGTCTGGGGATTCAACGGCTCCGCTCCCGGCCCGACCATCCAGGTCAATCAGGGCGATCACGTCCGCGTGATCTTCGACAACCACTTACCAGAGGCCAGCTCCATCCATTGGCATGGCTTTGAAGACATGATCGGCAACGACGGCATGCCCGGCATCAGCCAGGAGCCGGTACGCCCCGGCGGCCGCTTCATCTACGAATTCGACATTCACCAGACCGGCACTTACTTCTACCACTCCCACATGGCCATGCAGGAAATGGCCGGCATGCTCGGCGGGTTCATCATGCATCCCCGCACTCCGTATCACCCGCGCTGCGACAAGGACTTCCTGCTTCACCTGCAGGAGTACGCCATCCTGCCCAACAACACCGTGCCCAACACCATGAACATGGAATATAACTGGCTTCTGCTCAACGGCAAGGCAGGTCCCGCCTCCACGCCGCTGATCGTCCGCCAGGGCGACCGCGTCCGCATCCGCTTTGTGAACCTGGGTATGGACCACCACCCCCTGCACATCCACGGATATACCTTCCAGGTCACCGGCACAGAAGGAGGCCGCATTCCGGAAACCGCCTGGTGGCCTGGAACTACCGTCCTGGTAGGCGTAGCCCAGGCGCGCGACATAGAAATCACCGCCGACCGGATCGGCGACTGGATGCTGCATTGCCACCTGCCGCACCACATGATGAATCAAATGTCCTCCAACGTAGGGACCATGACCCGCCGCCCCGGCCAGCCCGCCGGGGTGGATATGAACACTGGGATGGGCATGCTGCAGGGCACGCCAGGCGCACCCACCGGGGACGACTACGGAACCAGCCTCGGCCGCGGCATGGGTTTCGGAAGCACCGCGGATATGGCGACCGCCAACGGACCGCTGTCGCAGCACCACGGAATGCATTCCATGGCAGGAATGGCCAACATGGCCGTCGACGTCACTGCCAATGCAAACTCAGTCCCAGGTTTTCCCCAGGACGCTTACATGGAAGGGCCCTCCATGGCCATGGACCAGATGGTCGACAAGCCGGAGAACTACGGCCTTCGTCCCGGCTGGAGCGGCTACATGATGGGCATGATGACCTTCCTGCGCGTACTGCCGCCCGATAAGTACGACGAAGTCGTGGCCCGCATGCAGCGGGCGCAAAGACCCAACGATCCTTACGCATCGCTATGGCAGAGCATTTCCTAACCCGGAGAAGACGATGTACAAGAGATTCGCGCCCGTACTATGGCTCTGCGCCGCTTCACTTTTCGCCCAGAATGGGCAGCACCCCGACATGCACATGCCCGAAATGCAGATGGAAAAGCCGTCTGCACCGGTGCCCAAACTGCTCGAAGGTGTAGCCTCGCGCCCGCCCCTCAAGCTCGAAGACTTCCTGTCGCTGGCGGACAAAAACAATCCGACCTTGCAGCAGGCCGAAGCAATCATCCGCCGCTCCGAAGCCGAGGCAAAACAGGCTGCGCTCTACCCCAATCCCTCGGTCGGCTATGAAGGTGACCAGATTCGCGGCGGCTCCTACGGGGGCGGGGAACAGGGCGGCTTTGTTGCGCAAACGATCGTGCTCGGAGGCAAGCTTGGCCTGCGGCGCAACATCTTATGAGCAGCAGAAGCAGGCGGATCAAATCGCAGCGGAAGCCCAGCGTGCCCGCGTGCACAACGACGTAGCCCAACAGTTTTACGACACCCTGAGCGCTCAGCAAATGGTGATGGTACGCGGCCGCCTTCTAGGGTTAGCGACTGATGCCGTGGAAACCGCGCACCAGTTGGCCAATGTAGGCCAGGCGGATGCACCCGACGTGCTGCAGGCCGAGGTCGAGTCGGAGCAGGCTGCCATCGACTACACCACGGCGCAGCGCATGTTCCTGCAAAAGTTCAAGTCTTTGACCGCGATGGCCGGCAGCCCTGCAACTGAAATTGCCCCTCTCGATGCGGACTTGACCGCGCCGCCCGAGATAGATCCGGCAAAGATAGTAGACGCGATGGTCCAACAGTCGCCCTCCGTAAAGCAGGCGCAACAGCAAGCCGCCGTAGCCGAAGCCAGATGGAAAGACGCCCGGCGCGAAGTCGTGCCCGACCTGCAACTGCGTGCCGGCGAGCAACAAAACCTCGAAGCCCTTCCAGAAGCCCCCGGCAAAAAAACCGGGGCACAGAGTTTCGCCAGTGTCGGCATCGAACTGCCGCTGTGGAACCGCAACCAGGGCAACAAGCAGGCTGCGGAAGCAGAACTCAGCGAGGCCCGGCAGGAGATCACCCGCACCCAACTATCGCTGCGCCAACGGGCCGAGACCCTCGCTCAAAACTATCTTTCCGCTAAGGAGGAAGCTGATCGCTATCGCACCGCGCTGCTGCCGCGCGCCCGCCGGGCCTACGAGCTTTACCTGGAGAAATACCGCAACATGGCACAGGCCTACCCGCAGGTCATCGTGTCGCAGCGCACCTTGTTCGAGCTGGAAGTGCGTTACATCGACTCTCTCGATCGCATCTGGCAGAATGCAATTGCGCTCCAGAATTTCACCCTGCAAGGTGGCCTCGAAAGGCCTCCGGCACAGCCAAGATGAGAGGAAGATGAATTGAACCCGCCCAGCGACGAGAATATGAAACTGTGGTTGATACGTCACGGAGAGACCGAGTGGAGCCTCTCCGGCGCCCACACCAGCAGAACCGACATCCCGCTGACCGAGCGAGGAAAGCAGCGCGCAGAGAGAATTCACGACTACCTTGCCCAGCGGAAGTTCAGCCTGGTGCTGACCAGCCCGCTGCAGCGTGCGCGGGAAACCTGCCGCATCGCAGGCTACTCGGATGTGGCGAAGATCGATGAGAATCTGCGCGAGTGGGACTACGGCATCTTCGAAGGCCGCACCACCGCCGACATTCGAAAAGACCAGCCCAACTGGTCTATCTGGGACTCCCCTGTGCCGGAAGGCGAGCCCGTGGAGCATGTCGCCGCCCGAGCCCAGAAGGTGATCGACCGCGCCCTGCAGGCCGGCGGCGATGTTGCGTTATTTGCCCACGCCCACATCCTGAGAATCCTCGCCGCTACCTGGCTAGGTCTTGAGCCCCGCGGGGGCCGCCTGTTTGCCTTGGGAACAGGCTCGGTGAGCACCCTGGGTTTCGAGCGGGAGACCAGGGTGATCTCCACCTGGAACCGGTCATTAGAGGAGTAAGGATTCAGAATGCAAGCCGGGCCAGCACCACCCCAAGCCACACCGCGAGCAAGCCGAGCAAAACGCTAAGCGACACGTAGAGGGCTGCGATGAGGAAATCGCCCGTCTGCAAATGGACGAAGGTCTCCCATTCAAACGTGGAGAACGTGCTATAAGCGCCCACAAAGCCGATCGGGATCAGGAATCGCCACGCTTGATTGACCTCTGTGCGCTGCCCGACTGCGGATAGAAAGAAGCCGATGATCAGGCAAGCCGTGAGGTTGATCACGAACGTGCCGTAAGGGAATCGAGTGCCCATCCGGTTGACGATCGTGGACCCGACCAGATACCGGGTCACGGACCCCAGAGCACCCCCGATTGCGATAAGAAGGTATTTCTGCAACTTCACCTCCACAAGGCAACTGCCCACAAGCAAAATTTTCGATGGGAAACGAGGTCGCCGGACATGACTCCGCGACGGCCTTCCCGTCAGGAGTCATCATCTGTCGAGCCCACGAGGCAGAACAGCGGTTGCAAGCGATTCTTACCAAACCGCTCAGGGCGAACTCCTTCACCCCCAACAGTTAGATAAATGGCCGCGCCCCCATTGTCAAGGATCGTTCCTACCCAATGCCCGGGTGCCCCTTTCGCCGCTCCACTTTATCGGGTGCCTTGCCAACCCCCACCCATTCGTTGATCATTTGAAACGCCACCCAAACCATGCGACTCGACTCCCACCAGCACTTCTGGCGCTACAGCCCCACCGAGCACACCTGGATGACCAACCAGATGCAACCTCTCAAGCAAGACTTTCTCCCCCACGACCTGAAACCCTTGCTGGAAAGCATTCAATTCGATGGCTGCATCGCCGTACAAGCCCGGCAAAACCTTGAAGAAACCCGCTGGCTCCTGGAACTGGCAGAGCAATACTCGTTCATCAAAGGTGTAGTGGGCTGGGTCGATCTATGCTCCGACCGGCTCACCGAGCAATTGCAAAGATTCGCCCAGCATCCCAAGCTGGCCGGCGTCCGCCACGTAGTCCACGACGAGCCCGACGATCACTTCATGCTGCGGCCGGACTTCCGCCGCGGCATCGCCCAGCTGCTCGACTTCAATCTGACTTACGATCTTTTACTCTTCCCCAAACACCTCAAACCAGCCTGTCAACTAGTGAAAGAATTCCCTCAGCAAGCCTTTGTCCTCGATCACATCGCCAAGCCAAAAATGGCAGAGCGACTGCTCTCCCCATGGAAAGAAGACCTTTACGAACTAGCCGCATTCCCCAACGTCTACTGCAAACTTTCCGGAATGGTGACGGAGACGAATTGGAAGCAATGGCAACCGGTCGACTTTCACCCCTACCTCGACGTAGTCCTAAAAGCCTTCGGCCCGAACCGCCTGATGATTGGCTCCGACTGGCCCGTCTGCACCCTGTCGGGGGACTACAAATCCGTAATGAACATCGTGACAAATTACCTCCCAGAAGAAGCAATCCTGGGAGACAACTGCGCCCGCTTCTACCAGATCCCTAAAGAGGAAAAGCCATGAAAGCCGCCGTCCTCCATGGTGCGCGAGACATCCGCATCGAGCCCTATCGTCAACCCGAACTACTTCCTGGCATGGTGCTGTTGCGTCCCACCCGCGTGGGTATCTGCGGCACTGACCTGCATTATTACGAGCACGGATACAACGCCAGCTTTGTGCCCGACCGCCCCTTCATTCTCGGCCACGAACTCACCGCCGAAGTAGCCGCGGTCGCGCCGGGAGTCGACACGCGTCAAGGTGGGCCAGCGCGTGACTGTAAATCCAGCCCGCGCCTGCGGCTTTTGCGCCTACTGCAAAGGCGGTCAGATCAATCTCTGCCGCAAGACCATCATGCTGGGCAGCGCCAGCACCACCCCGCCCACCGACGGAGCACTCGCGGAATTCGTCACCGTGCGCGCCGATCAATGTCATCTGCTGCCTGACAGACATGGATGACGGCATCGGCGCCATGATGGAGCCGCTCTCCGTTGCCTTGCACGCCGTCAAGCGAGCCGGAACCGTCTCGGGGAAGCGTGTGCTCGTGACCGGTGGAGGAACGATCGGGCTCCTCACCGCCATGACCGCGCGCGCCTTCGGTGCGGTGCCGGTCGCGGTCAGCGACATTGTCGCCGTCCGACGCAAAAAAGCGATCGAACTGGGCGCGGATGTGGCTCTCGACCCCACTGCTCACGATTTGCACCACCAGGTACAAGAGCTGACCGGCCTGGGCTTCGACATGGTCTTTGAGGCATCAGGAGCGCCGCGCGGCCCTCCGTGCAGCCTTTGACCTCGTGCGCCCCGGAGGCACCATCGTGCAAATCGGCACCGTAGGCACCGCGGATATCCCCATACCCGTGAACCAGCTCATGGTGCGCGAAATCAACTTCCGCGGATCGATGCGCTACGGTGACACCTTCGATGAAGCCATCCGCTTAGTAGCTGCCGGACGCATCGACGTCAGCTCTTTGATCAACAACGTCTTTGCTCTTGAGGATTCAGTGAAAGCCCTGCACCTCGCCGCAGACAAATCGGCGGCGCTGAAAGTGCAGATCCAGCCCTAGCGCATGGCCATCGCTCCGCTCGACGCCATCGTGATCGCTGTGTATCTGGTGGGCATCACCGCCTTTGGAATCAAAGTCGGCTATCGCCGCAATGCGTCCTCCGAGCAATACTTTCTGGCCAACAAATCGCTCGGCTGGTTCACCGTGGGCGCGGCCGTCTTCACGTCGAATATCTCCACCATCCACCTGGTCGGCTACGCGGCAGGCGGCGCAAGAGACGGTCTGGTCATCGGCAACTTCGAGTGGATGGCGTGTTTCATCCTCATCCTTCTGGCGCTGATGTTTGCTCCGTTCTATATCAACTCCGGCGTAGCCACGCTGCCGGAGTTCATGGAGCGCCGCTACTGCCCGGCAGCCCGTACCTTCCTGGCAGTGATTGGCATCCTCGGCGCGCTGCTCATCCACATCGGCATCAGTTTATTTGCCGCCGCCAAGGTCTTCGAGACTCTGCTTGGCGTGCCCATGTTTGCCACCATCCTTGTACTCTCGCTGTTCACTGTCGCTTACGCAGCTCTGGGTGGCCTGAAGGCTGTGGTGATGACGGAGAGTATCCAGGTGGTGCTGCTGCTGGGTGGCGCGACGCTCATCACCATCATGGGAGTGCTCGCATTGCCGGGGGTGGGCGTGCATGATCTCACGACGCTGCGCCAGGCCGTCGCTCCCGGACAACTGCACATGCTGCAGCCGGTCATCGATGGCAAAGGACACCTGAACGAATTCTCCTGGCTGGCGGTTCTCCTTGGCTATCCCATCTTAGGCATCTGGTACTGGTGTGCGGACCAAACTCACGTACAAAGGGTCCTCGGCGCCCACACCTTGAAGGACGGCCAGAACGGCGCGCTGTTTGCGGGGTTCCTCAAGCTCTTGCCCGTGTTCCTGATGGTCTTTCCCGGAGTCATCGGATATGTGCTCTGGCAGAAAGGCGCAATCCATTTGGCCGATGTGCCGGGCACCGGTCGTCCGGACTACAACACCATGCTGCCGCAGCTGATTCAATATCTCATCCCGGTCGGCGTGCGCGGCTTGATCGCCGCCAGCCTGGCCGCCGCGCTCATGAGCTGTATGGCCGCGGCGCTCAATAGCTGCGCCACCTTGATCTCCATCGACGTGGTCAAGCGGCTCCGCCCGCAGGAAACCGATGCCCAGGTAGTGAGAGTGGGCCGCATCACCACCGGCCTGATCATGGTGCTGGCGATGTTGTGGTCTACCCAGGGCGACCAGTTCGGAACCATCTTCGAAGCCGTGAACAAGATCCCCATGACCTTTGCTCCGGCGGTGACCACGGTCTTCGTGTTCGGCGTCTTGTGGAAGCGAGGAACCAGGCAGGCCGCCATGGCGACTCTGTATATTGGCTCCCTCATAGGGGTCCTCTATTTTCTGGTGGATCTGCCCAGCACCGGCAAATGGTTTCTACCCGCGGGCCGCCTTACCGACTTCGGTGGATTTGTAACCGACCCTGTACAAGGCCTGGGCATTCCATTCATGCTCGCCGGCCCGATCATCGCCGTAGCCTGCGTACTTATTTATGTCGTGACCAGCCTGCTGACGCCAGCCATGGACCAAGCCGAAGTATCAAAAGTCTGTTGGGATCACCCCCTGGCCTTTCTCAAAGGCCCCGTGCAAGCCGCAAGTGACCCACGCATCATCTCCCTGCTGCTGCTAGCGACAGTAGGAATCTCGTACTACCTCCTAAGGTAGCTACCCAGCCGCCTGGACACCCTAGCAGATGCTAGTGTCGACCCAGAATGTAACCACAGGTCGAAACCAAAACATGACACATCCGTGACAACTCCCATTTCCCCACCAGGATATTCTGCTCTTGAAATGCAATGCCGGCCAAACGAGACAACCCGACGATCCCCGCCTGGACGCACGACCCACTCGACTCCTCCTCCCCGCCCGAGGTAGAACCCACCTATTTCGACTCCGCATTAAACGCCTGGGTGCTCAGTAAGCACGCAGACATTCTCGCCGCGTTTCGCGCCTCGACTCTCGCTCCCACCCACGACAACAACGACGATCTTCGCGCAAAAATTCGCACGGAAACCCTGGAGGCACTCTCCCCGCAGCAACTACGAGCATGGCGCGAAAAGATAGCCCCGGAAGCCGACCGACTCGCCAACACCTTAGCCACCACCGAACCTGTGGACTTGATGGATGCATACGCGCGCCCGCTCTGTCTCTTTTTCGCCGCGATTGTGACCGGCATCTCCCGCGAACAAAGCACCCATCTCAACGAAAAAGCCCAACGCGTCTCGGCCGCTGCTGCTGAACCTCACGACCCCGCACTGCGTGCGGCCGCGAAGACCGCGAACGCTGAGCTGCGAACCTGCTTTCACTCCGGCCCCGAAACCCTGCGCGATGCCGGCTTCGTAGCCCTCTCGCAAACCCTACCCTGCTTATTGGGAAATGCCTGGTTCGCTCTCCTGCAACATCCGCATCAATGGAGCCTGCTTGCAACAACAACCCGCGCTGACGGACCAAGCCATTGACGAACTCCTGCGATACGCCGGTCTCGCCCGCACACTCACCCGGACAGCAACCGAGGAGATCAATCTAAACGGCGCTGCAATTCGCAAAGGCGACCAAATCATTCTCAGGATCATCGCCGGAAACCGCGACCCCGAGCGCTTCTCCCATCCCCATCAAGTCGATGTGACGAGGGCCGACCCAGCACACTTCACACTCGGCGCAGGCCCTCACTCCTGCGTAGCCGCCGGCCTGATTCGCATGGCGGCCACGTCGCTTACTCGTCCCTTGCTCCAACGCTTCGCCGCACCCACCCAGGCACGGCCCGTCGACTGGCAAGGCGGATCCGGCTTTCGCTACCCCAGATCCCTATGGGTTTATCTGCTCAACGCCGGCGAGCCGTAAACCAACCTCAATGCTTGAAGAAAGCAATCAAATCCCGCCGTTCCTCAGCCTTGGGCACATAGAAGTCCATCCTGGCATCCGGCACGACAGAATCCGGGCCACTCAACCACTTCTCCAGCGTCGCATCATTCCAAGTAATCCCGGAACTCTTCAACCCTTGAGAATAGTCAAACCCCGGCACACTGCCGGCCTTTCTCCCATACACCCCGCTCAGCTTTGGTCCCTCGCCATTGATCTCCAGGGAGTGACACCCCGTGCACCGCTTATTGAATACAGCCTTCCCGCGAGCAGCGTCGCCTTCTCCACCCACGGCAGCCTCACTCACCCCCGCAGTCTTGCCCAGCATCGAAAGGGTGTGCACATCGGCCGGTGAAAGCTTAGCTCCCCAGTGCAGTGCCACGTACTGTAGCGGTGGCATATTCCCGCTCCTGGCCTCCTGGCTTATCTTCGCCAACAACACTTGCTGCTCCTCCAACGACAACAACTCCCATCGCGAGAGGTCCATATGCTTGCGAGCCTCGACGATATCTCGTTCGATCAGCCAGGACCCAGGAGCCACGCGCGCATAGGCCGGCCACCGCGTTTCGCTGGAGTGGCAATCCGCGCATTTGCTCACCAGCACCTCCTTTGCCTCCGGGGGCAGGTTCGCCCCCTTCAGCAGTGTGCCGGCTCCTTTCGCGGTTTCGACCCGCGGATTGCCAAACGGGTGCACATACCCCAACCCAGTCACTGAGACAGCAGTCAGCACCGCCAGTATCCAGACGCGCTTCACACCGCCTCCGCCAACGAGGAGTCGACCACCGCCAGGTGACTATGCCCACGAACCACCTTTACATCCGTCACTCCGAGCACGCTCTCCAGCTTGCCCGCGGGAACCGCCATGGGCCCCGGCCCCGGCGCGGATCCCGGTGCAGGCTGGGGGAAGGCTGTCGACATCGCCGTATGAAAGCTGACATTGCCCTCCACCTTCTGCACGATCTGATGGATGTGCCCATTCAACACAGTGACCGATCCAAACCGCTTCAGATAGCTCAGCGCGGTTGCGCCATCCTGCGTGCCCCAGCCCCACTTCTCATAGACCATCCACAGCGGAATATGCGCGAACACCACCACCGGTGTGGAAGCGCTGAGCCCGCCCAGATCAGCTTTCAGCCATGCCAGCTGATCCGCACCCAGGTTTCCCATGGCGTCCACCTGCACGCAATTGTTCAAGTCCGACAAAGTGAACCCCCTTATGGTCGTGGCTGTACCAGCCGTTTCCCAGCGTCCCTTTGCCAAAGCGCTGCTTGTACTGTTCGCCATCGTCGAGCGAAAAATCATGCTCTCCGGGAACATAGAACACCTGTCCCGTCTTCGCGCCCTTGATCACTTCTACCGCGGTATCGAACTCCGCCGGTTTGGAGCTCTGCGTGATATCGCCGGTATGAATCATGAACTCCGGCGCCTTCATCCCCGCTCGTCCTGCATTGATCTTGTCGATCGCGGTCTTCAGCGTGCCGGTCACATTCTGGTTGGCCGCCTTGTTAAAGCCGATATGGCTGTCGCTGATCTGCACGAACGAGAAGTCCTCGACGACCTTCTTTCCAGACTTCGTGGTATCCGCCAACAGCTTCGAGGTCGGGTACACCCGCCACCATCGACCACACCAGCCCCGTACCCGCCCATGCCATGCACTCAAGAAAGTTGCGCCGGTCGATGCCGTCTCCGGCCACCCGTTCCTGCGCTGTTTCCGCCGTATTTTCCTGTTTCTGCTTCATCGTGATCACCTCTGCTCAAGAAAACTGGCTTTGCCGGCTTTTATTCCTCGACCGTCTAAAAATATTTCGTGGAATAATTTGTCTGCTATCCGGTTTAGAAGAGTGATGCGCGAGGCATCTGACAACGTGGCGTCCGTCCATCGCAGCGCAGAGTTCGAGCGGCTGGCGCTTCCGCTTGTGCCGTCGCTCTACAATCACGCGTCGTGGCTCACTCGCAACCACGCGGAGGCTGAAGACTTGGTACAGGAAACTTTCTCCAAAGCACTGCGCGCTTTCGATTCCTTCGAGGAGAGCACCAACTTCAAGGCCTGGCTCATCCGCATCCTGCGCAATACGTTCCTTACCTCCCGTACCGGCATTGCTACTGCGCGAACCGTCTTCCTCGAAGATCATCCGAGCGTGCTCGATACTTCTGATACCGGCCCGACGCCGGAAGACAACCTCATCCGCCTCGACAACCAGGCCGCCTTGCAGAGAGCGCTCGAACAGCTAGACCCGTCGTTGCGCGAAGCGCTCTTGTTGTGCGACGTGGAAGAGATCAAGTACAAAGACATCGCCCTCATTCTCGACATCCCCATTGGAACCGTAATGTCCCGCATATCTCGCGCCCGCCGGTCGCTGCGCCAACTGTTGCAGCTGCAGCTCGGAGAATCCTTATGACGCAAGCCATCGAACATCTAACCTCGGACACGCTCAGCGCCTTTATTGACGGTGAGCTGCCGGATGCTGAGCAAACCGCGATTGAGCAACACCTGGCCAACTGCCACACCTGCGCCCTGCGCGTTCTCTCGGCCACGCAACTGAAGGCCGCGACTGCGCGCGCCGGCCGCCGCTTCGCCCCACCTCCGGATGCCCTTGCCCGCCTCACCGCCCAGCTCCGCCAGCAGCCGCAGCCATCTGCGCGCGTGCACTCCATGCGCCGCTTAGCCTGGGCCGGTCTTGCCGCGGCGCTTCTGCTCGCGGCATCACTCGTGGGTTGGCAGCAGATGCATCAAGCCAACAACCTGTCGGCCGAACTACTCGATCAACACCTGGGTACTCTTTCCAGCGGCGCGACGCCGCAAGTCATCTCGACCGATCGCCACACGGTCAAGCCCTGGTTCCAGGGGCGCCTGCCCTTCAGCTTCAATCTGCCCGACGCCCAGGCCCTGCCGCCGGATACGATTTTGAAAGGCGCGGATCTTACTTACCTCAAAGGCCAGCCTGCGGCCCTGCTGTTGTTCACGATTCACAAGCATCAAGTCTCGGTCTTTGTGACCCAACGCTCCGGCGGTCCCAGCCTGGTGGCGCTTCCCGGCGCCCGCTCGGGATTCTCGATCCAGTCCGCAACCACGCCCGGCCTGCAAATCGTCGCCGTGAGCGACGTGAACCCCGCCGATCTCGAGGCCCTGGTGGCCGTTCTGGCCAAAGCACAGGCCGTTGCCTAATGGTTGACAATGTCCGTCAATGTTTTACATTGTTAAGTATGCGTACCGCCAAGACCGTTTCCATCACTCTGCCCCCTGACCTGCTGGTTAAGGCACAGGAGTTTGCCCAGAGGGAGCACCGCACCATGAGTGAGTTGTTCCGCGAGGCACTGCGACGTTATATGGCAGGCGATGCGGAGTGGGATGCGTTGTTAAGACGCACTCGTGCTAAGGGCGAAGCCCTCGGCATCAGCAGTGAATCGGATGTGGAGCGTCTGTCCGATGAATACCGGCGCGAAAAACGCTAATGGTTCGTGTCGTTGCGGACACTAACGTCTTCATCTCGGCGCTCATGTTTGGTGGATTGCCCGGTTCCTTTCTCGACCTCGCCCTTTTGCAGTCTTTTCTGCTGGTGACGTCTCCTGCTTTGCTCGAGGAACTCGACGAAAAGCTCCGCCTTAAGTTCGGGTTATCGTCCAAGGATGCTGACTTAGTACGGGCGCAACTGCAGAGCCGCGGGGTGGTAGTAGAGCCCACCGTTATGCTTGACGCGATAAAGGTTGATCCTGACGACAATCGTGTCCTTGAATGCGCGTTGGCGGGCGAAGCGAACTACATCGTTAGCGGGGACCGGCACCTGCTTCAACTAGGCGCGTTTGATGGCATTCCAATTTTGACTGTACGGCAATTTTTGCAGGTTCTCGAATTAGGCTGATGCATCATCGTCGTTCAGAAATTTCTGAGGAAACATACGGAGGGTGATCCAGGTTTCGCGTTTGAGACCTGGGATCCTCCTAGTAAATGTCCATCAAGTCCCTTGTCATAACCCCAGGTTCACGCAGACCATAAATTTCCCCCACACACTATCTCCGTCGTCAAAGCAATGAACCTGCCGATACGAAGATCGTAGATACGTTCGAAAACTTGACAGTTGATCCGTGGAGTCCAGACTGTGAGTCCAAAGCACGTACCGAACTTGCCGTGCTTTCATCTGCTCGATCGCCAGCGATAAATCCTCATCGCGAAGACGCCACTTTCCTTTCCCCACCGAAGGCCCTATCCTTCTGGGGACGCTCTCCGCGGCTGACCCGACCCGCTCCGGCGATCACCCAGAATACGGAGAATCTGTGGTCATGCCGCGAGACGCTCACCAATACGCAGAGAACCCTGCTGCCCTGGGCCCAAAGACCCGCGCCCGTTCCGGCCGGTGGACGATTGTATGGCTCCTGTTCGCAGCCTCCCTCATCAATTACCTGGACCGCTCCAGCATTTCCCTTGCTCTGCCCCTGTTGTCCAAAGACCTGGGACTCGGCCCGGAAAGCAAAGGCCTCTTGCTCTCCGCCTTCTTCTGGACCTACGCCCTGATGCAAATCCCCATCGGTTGGGCCGCGGACCGGGTCAACCTGCGCTGGCTCTACTTTGCGGCGTTTGTCCTCTGGTCTCTGGGGCAGGGCTTGACCGGTTTCGCCACCAGCCTGGGCATCCTGATCATGTTCCGCCTCCTGCTCGGTATAGGGGAGTCCATCTACCTCCCGGGCGGCACCAAGATCGTGAGCATCTTATTCACATCCACCGAACGCGGACTCCCTTGCGGCCTATTCGATTTCGGCACGCGCATGGGCCTGGTGATGGGTGGCCTCACCATTCCCTGGTTGCTGCTCCACCTGGGTTGGCGCACGACCTTCCGCCTCATCGGCTTTGCCGGCCTGTTGTGGGTGATCCCCTGGCTCTGGGCGACCAAAGGGAAGCTCGGCCGCCCATCCCGCCCAGCCGTCTCCACCCGCAACCGCAAACAGGAACTGCGGTGGTTACTGACTAATCGAAACCTGATCGGTATCTGCCTCGGTTTCTTTTGCTTCGACTACTACTGGTACCTTTTTGTCACCTGGCTCCCGGACTACCTCGTAACCGTCCGCCACTTCAACATCCTCCGCGCCGGCTTTTTCTCCTCGCTGCCTTACTTCGTATTTGGAGCCAGCGAGCCCATAGGCGGCTGGGTCGCCGACCGCCTGACCGCCCTCGGTTGGAACGAAACCCGCACCCGCAAGGGAATCGTAACCATTGCTTTTCTCAGCGGCCTGCTGCTCATCCCGGCATCCCGCGTGCAAAACGCCAACGCCGCCGTGGCCCTGATCGCCGGAGCCTCCCTCGTGGGTCTCGCCACCGGCAACCTCCTCGTGATCCTCCAATGCTGCGCTCCTCCGGACGATGTCGGCCTGTGGACCGGCTTCGAAAACTTCGCCGGCAACCTGGCCGGAGTGGCCGCCCCGCTCCTCACCGGCCTCCTGATCAGCCGCACCGGCTCTTATGCCCCCGGTTTCGCCCTGGCAGCGGCCGTTCTCTTCGCCGGCATCTTTTGCTATTGGTTCATCGTAGGAGACCTGCACTCACACCAGGCGGAGCAGCTTCGTTCGAACGATCTCGCCTCCTGACCACTGCCGGCAGCCATCAATGCTTTGGGTTGCCCATCCAAGCCCGCCTTTGGCTTGAGTGGGCTCCGATGCCTCCGAGAGGACGATGAAGAAATGAGCGCCGTCGGGTGCGCTTGGTGGCCGTGAAAAAGAATGCACAATGTGAGAGAAAAGAGAGACAAGCCCCCCGGCGCTGGGTATTCCAGTGCGCATGGGCGGAACCGCTCGAAAAAAAAGTGTGCGCCATAAGCGCCCTATGCGCCATAAGCCCCCCGCTGGGGGCATCTTGATGCTCCCCAGCGGCGCGCGGGGTTGAGGAATCCATCGGGATGGCCGGGGTCGTGTTGCCTGCAGAGATGTGCGAAAAAAGCGAACTAAGCGAATTAAGTCCCTTGAGCGAAGCGGCGTCGCGCAAAAGAGGTTACGTTTCGTCTTTCTCGAATTTTTCTCATGCGGGGGCGATCGGGCAAGGTGCTCAAGGTGAGCAAGGTGATCAAATAAGTCCTTTGTTTCACGAAGGTGCTCAAGATGCTCAATGAATTAATTTGAGCATCTTGCCTCCTTGAGTGGCTGGTTTTCGGGCTGGGGAGGCGAGACTGCTCTCGCGGGCGGCTCGTTTTGGAGGCCGCTTTTAGGGTTGGTTGGGGATGGCGGGGCAAATAAAAGTGCGCGAAATGCGTCGTAAGGGCTATAAGTCCCTCTTCCTGTGCTGGATCGCCGGTCCTTTGCCGATCGGGACCGTTCTGCTCCGCCGGTGCGGTGACGAACGGGACGGTCTTCTGCCTACCAGGTGCTTGTTTAGGGACGTCCCGTATGTCACCCGGCGTCCGTGTCCTCTGGCTGGGGATAGCCTCGGGCTGGTGTCCGGTGGGTGGTGTTTCCCGAATTGTCAAAACTGCTTCATCAAGAGGACGCACTGGGCGCACCCTGTTTGGACACGGTGATTGTTGCTCTCCGCAGGCGCGCCTCGCGGGGCGCTCCACGGCCAGCCAGGGACAGGCGGAATGCTGCGGACAGGCGTAATCCGTCACTTCGATATCACATTACGGCTTGCTACACCGGACATCAGGCTGGCAAGCGTTGATGCTTTCGCGGTGGTGGGCGGCGGATGCACAGGTAGAGCGCATGGGTGCAAGGCCAAACAGGGCCGTCGTGGTAAAGACGGCGCTGACGTGTGGTTGCTGGTCCCACAATAGTACGGTTTTGGAACGGCGTCCAGGGCGGATGAAGATTTATTTGGTAACCATGTCTGCGCGCTGTTCGGTGCCTGGCGAGGATTGAGGGACAACCCGACTTGCCGACTAGGTCACGCTATCGCGATCTTGACAGCGTGACGGGATGCCATGCGAAGTGACTGGATTGTCGAATTCGTTTGCTGATTCTTTATCCCCCGTTGAGGCACTTTCGTTTCGCATGGTCGCCCGAATCGCCGTATCCTTACTGGTGATGACACACGGGAACGATGACCGGGAGTTTGAAGAGGCAAATGAGTATGTAATGAGAGAGCTCGTAGAGGAAGTGCTCGCGTTCGCGAGCTTCTTGAGCGTGAAAGATGTAACCGGGGGGAACCTCTGGTTCAGGAACCTTCTGGTGGGCATCCTACGATCGGCCTACGAAAACTATCGTTCGATCAAGGCCAACATCGCCGAAGGGCCGACGCGGGTAGCATGGAGTGCACGTAACCTCCTTGAACTCCGTGCGATCACTTACTACGTATTGGCTTCGGAGGAAAATGCTCAGGATTTTCTAAAAGATGTTCCGGTCGACAAACAGGACTTCCTGAGAGCTATCACGACGAACGCCGAAATCGGCTACAAACTTATGGCTAATTTGTTGCGCAAAGTTGGGTTGGATTCTGAAGAAGGGTTCAAGGATGTAATCGAGAAAGCAGACGAGGTAGAGAAAAGGCAATCAGACGCAAGCGCGCTTAGACAAGATTCAGAGCTGGATGCCATGGTTATCGAGGAACCTGGCACACACTCTAGCCGGCGATCAAAGCATGGGATGGCGATAGCTGGTCTCGTTGAAGACGACAGCACGCTTGGGATCAGGTATCAAATTTATTCAAAGTTCATACACCAAACAGCCTTTTCGATTCTGGCGCCGGAGCAAGGGGATGTCTGCGGCGCGCTGATACCTGTCATATCCAAGGATGCGGACACAAACATTTCGTTTATTTTTGCTGCCATAAAGAGTCACGTCGAGGCTCACGGCCTCATTTGGCCGAACTAGAGTCGGTGCGCATGTTGCAGTCTTGCCTAATCGAAAGCGCTACCCTTTCAGCAGGATAGGGCTCCCAGTGGGGGAACGAAAGAGGAGGGGCCCGCTTGGTCGCGATCCCCGATCATTAGCTCGCCGCCAGGCTCGCTGAAACTTGGCACCGCTGGTTTTGGGAAGCCCCCAAAAGGCGTGGTCTTGTGGGTTCTCCCCCCAGCTCCCTCACGCGTCACGACACCTGGTACCGCGCGATGAGACTGCTAAGAGTGGCATTCCGTTGTATGGCGTCGTGCGGGAAGAGCACATAGCGCCAGGGCTTGTCGCTCACAGTGGTCGCGTGCTGACACCAAAGCGCTGCCGCCTTTGCTTTAAGCTGCACGACCTCATCGGTCATCTCGCTGGCGCGCTTTGGTTCGCACAGGTACGATCTGTAGTCGTCTCGACCACAAAGTCTGGTTGGTAGACCTCTTCTTGGTAGTAGTAGATTCGCAGAACATCTTTTGGTGGCTTAAGCCATTTGAGGACAGAATGCTCGTCTTCAAGGATGATGGCGAAGCGCCGTTCCGTGTCTGAGTCGAACTTCTGGGCGGGATACAGGCACTTCGAGAAGCCACCAAAGACCATCCCTTGAATGAGCAGTCCTCCTCCACCGGGGCGCGGAACGGAAGAATGGCCTGGTCGGTTTGCATGGCGGCCATGCTGCTCGTCAGAGTCTGGAAGCCCTTGGAGACTGTGACTTCGTACTCGGTCGCCTTCTCGACGTAATGCTGGTTCATCTGCGCGTGAATCAGCGTCACGAGCTGCGTCTGGTAAACTGCAGGACGTTCAACACATCGTCCGGTGTCTGGAGATAAGACTGAAGATGGCGCACCATCTGTGCGGCGAGCTTGTAGAGAAGCTCGGCGTGCTCGTCGTAGTTGATGTCGTCCTTGTCGATAGGCCGCGAACGATATAGTCCTCAAGGTTCTTCTCCACCACCACGCCGTCTCCGCTGACGATCTTGAATCGCTGATTGTTCATCAGGTGCTGCACGAGAAGTCTTTCTCTGCGGGCGGTTGGCGAAAGCTGCTGCAATCGAGATCGAAGTCCTGATAGCCGACGGTCACTTCGCCCTTCGGCGTCACGATAATCTTCGGGATGTCGATCGTGCGCTCGGCAATGGCGCTGGTCACCCGGTCGACCACGGAGGCCACGTCCACCGGCTGCAGTACGCGGAAGCTCGCCTTGAACGGGCTGCATCAGTTCCGTTACGCGCGCCGTAATGCGCCGTTGAACATCCGCGTCTTCAGATCGCCTGACCGGGCAGCCTTTCAAATTGCTGGCGAATGACCTGCATGGTCAATTCGGCGGTCTTGCGTTCCGGTTCGTGATCGTCGGGGCCGGCTGCGGTGGAGCTCCCGGTGCCGGAGCTGCAGGCGGGATCGCCAAGCCCAGTTGGGTCATAAAGACTGGCTCGATGGTGACGGCCTTCGTCGGCGCATCGGGAATATCTCGCCCGATGACAATGCCGGTGCGAATGATCGAGTTCGGATCGTTGGCGTGGTCAACGATCTCCTGGAATCGGTCGTGCGAGACGATGGTCAGCCGATCAACGTCCGGGACGCCAGTGCGCTTGCCATACGGAAGGCGCAAACCGCGGCCGATGGACTGCTCGACGAGGGTTCTTGAGTTGGCCGCACGAAGCGGGACAATGGTGTAGAGGTTCGTCACGTCCCAGCCTTCCTTGAGCATGTTGACGTGGATCACGATTTCGGTCGGGTTCGTAGGATCTTCCACGGAGAGAAGCTGCTGTACCGTCTCGTCCTTCTCTTCGCCCGTCTGGTTGGAGTGAACGGTAATCACCCGTCCCTTGTATCGGCCGCCAAAGAAGTCGTCCGCCTCGATGCGTCGTCTGGAGTTCGTTGGCGTGCGTGGTGTCCTTGGCGACAACCAGCATGAACGGCTTGACCAGCGGCTTCAGGTTCTCGCGGGCATAGATGTCGAGCTGGACCTTGGTGTGTTCGTGGATGCGAACGCCATCCTCCAGCTTCAGCTTTTCCAGCCCGGCTTCATCGTAGTTCTCTGCACGGAAGTTCTCGCGGGTGGCGACGGCGGGTTCCTTCACGAAACCATCCCTGAGCGCAGAGGACAGCGGGTAGCTGTAGATGACGTTCTTGAAGTCAGCGCCACCGCGCCGTTTCAGTCCGCGGCGTAGCGGTCAACTCAAGGCCCAGGATCGGCTTGAGTTCGTTGATCGCCCGCATTCCGGCCTTGCCGCGATAGCGATGCGATTCGTCCATCAAGAGAACAAGGTCGTCCAGCTCGGAGAGGTACTCGAAGTAGCTCTCGCCGATGTACTCCTGTAGCCGCTTGATGCGCGGCTCCGCTCCGCCGCGCACTTCGGAGTTGATCTTGCTGATGTTGAAGATGTTGATGTGGACAGGCGCATCCGGGTCTTTCAATCCAGGCA
>CAVWNL010000011.1:0-279965 GCA_963756485.1 uncultured Acidobacteriaceae bacterium
TTGTCCGCTCACAGGTGGCTGCTAACCGATGGAAGACGACGGTGTTGAACGTCCACATCTCCGGGCGCGTCGTGTTCTTCAAAGCCATCAATCGGGATCAGGACCTGACCCGCTCGGCCTTCAAACCCCTGGCGCCGGACACCAGCGTGCAGGATGCCGTCAACTTGCTGAACGAACCGCTTACCCCTTAACCGCGGCCCGAATCCTTGGCAAACCCGACACACTCGCTTGCAGTTCGGGTTGCTGCTGCAGCATTTCCAGCAGGCTGCGGGTGATTTTCTCATCGACTTCGGAGACCTGGCGGAGCGCCACCGGGTAGCGCACCAAATACTCCAGGCCGGTATCGCCGTACTGGAGTTGGCCGTGCGGTTCCGGCACTTTCAATTGGAACTCGATGCGGCGCTCCGTCGCGCCCAGTTGCCGCTGCAGCTCGTTCCGGTAATCCGCGTGTACGGCGTTCACCGCGTCCAGCAGTTGCTTCTCCACCAGGCCGATCTTTCCCGCCGGATTTAGCGCGATGACCACCTCATGCCATGCGTACTCCGCGCCCGGCAGCTGTTTGAACAACGGCGTCGTGGCCTGAAAGAGAACCGAGTTGGAGAAGACCACAATCCGGCCGGTAGGAAACAGATCGACGCCTGTCCCCGCCTGCTCCATCAGGTATAGACGGACGAGCCCTACATCGATCACGTCGCCGGTCACGCCGGCCACGCTGATGCGGTCGCCTACCCGGATACCCCATCGCCCCACCAGGAAGAAGTAGGCAGCGACCGAAAGGAGAATTGTTTGCAGGCCTACGGCCAGACCGGCGGTAATGAAGCCGGCAAACGTGGCCAGCGAACTGAACTCGCTGACAAACCCGAGAATCAGCACGATACCCATGCAAAAGCCCATCACGATTCGTCGCAGGGCTAGAAACTGCCGCCGCCGGCGCACGTCGGTGACGTAGCGGAAGGTGACCCGGCGCCAGATTTCGGAGAGCAGCAGAATCACGCCCATGGCCAACGCAATGCCCAGGACCCGAAAAACAATCGATCGCAGAATACGGTTCGATTCATGAACCAGTGACTGCCGCCACTCGACGAAATTGGAGCTGGCCTGGTTGAGCAGGATGATCTCCTGGCTCAAGGGAAGGGTTGCTCCGGCAATCTGCTTGAACCGCGCGGCCAGTGCCTCGAATTGCTTCCGCTGCTGGTCAACCGGTAATGTTTGGCCGGAGGGGTTGGGAGCCGGGCTTGGCGCCTGGGTGGACGTTTGGCCGGCCGCGTTTGCCAGCTGTTCCCCCTGTTGGATAGTGGCCCGCAACGTAGCGACCAGCGGGGTGCGCAGGTTGTTGGCTGCGGCGCGCACCTGGCCGGTCTCCTGCGTCATCAGGCTGACCTGGTGCATTCCGCTCAGCAGGTCGTAGAGTGCTACGACTTCGCCAATCAACCCGCTGGAACTCGGCGCGGACGCGTTACCAGTGGGCGGTTTGGCGGTGGTCTTGGCACCGCCTGGGTTCGCGAGTTCCGGAACAGAATGGCGGAGTTCTGTAATGCTGCCCTCGAGGCCGCCCCTGCCGGTTTCCCCATTGCTGCTGATGAACTGGGTCATCTGCTCCAGTGCCTGGCGGGTGGCGTTGCGCAGCTCCATTTCTCCCTGCGCACTTTCTTTTTCTGTCAGCAATTGCTGCCGCCTGGCCCTGGGAGCACGCGCGATCTGCTGATCCAGGTCGCCAATCTGTGCCTGCAGGGCGCTGATGCGGGCGTTCACGTCGCTCAACATCTTTGCCAGGCTTTGCTGTGAGGATGCTCCTGCGCTATTTTGGGCGCCGGCAGGGCTCGACGCAGGAATAAGCGCGGCCTCTGCTTCCGCCGACTGGAAGGCGAGTTGCACGGCCTCAGAAGCAAGATTTTGCGCGTTCATCTGGTACACGGCATCGCTGGGTAAGCCCACCGTCGGCACCCGGCTCGTCGTTCCCCGATACCAGTTGATGACCGCATTCAGATGATCGAGGATCGCATCGCTGCGCAAACCCGGCAGCGTCTGCGCCCCTGCAGCTAGCACTGCGATAGCAAACAAAACAAAAGTGCGCTGCGGCCACCTGAATTTGCGGGTCAAATATTTCTTCGGGTTACATGCCATCATTAAGGCCCGTCTCGTTGTACGAATATGCATTGCACGCTAGGAGAAGGTCCCGGAGGGACGGGGATAGAACCTACAATTCAACCTTACTTCGCCCCCATCGCCACCACGATCGGATGCACAACCGCGTGCCTTCCCTGATGTCATTCTCTTACTTTGTTAAGATGAACTTTGGTCACGCGGCGAAAAATGCTCAAGCTGTCCGGCCTGGCCGTCTCTTCCGCGGCATTGGGCTCGCTTGCTCAGCAAGCGCCTCCTCCCGACTTCTCCCTTGACATCGCCCCTTACGATCTCGAAGTCGCTCCGGGTCGAAGTATCAAGACCATTGCCTACAACCGCCAGGTCCCAGGCCCCTTGCTTCGCTTGAAGGAAGGCCGTCCCGTCACTATCGATGTTAGCAATCAGACCAACGATAGCGAAGTCGTTCACTGGCATGGCCTGTTTCTGCCGCCTGCGGTGGATGGCGCCGTGGAAGAGGGCACCCCGCCCATCGTCGCGGGCGGTCACGCGCGCTATACGTTTACGCCGAATCCTTCCGGCTTTCGCTGGTATCACACCCATACTTTCGCTGGCAAAGATCTGCACAAGGGCCAGTACACCGGCGAGCACGGCTTTCTGTTCATCGAGCCCCGCGACCATCCCGGCCGCTACGATCAGGAATTCTTTCTTGGGTTGCATGATTGGGATGGAGAACTGGTATCGAGCGGCGACGGTGCGATGGACCCGATCTACGGCGTATCTACCATCAATGGCCGCGTCCTGGGCTACGGCGAACCGCTTCGCGTAAAGTCCGGCCAACGGGTGCTGTTTCACATCCTTAACTCCAGCCCCAGCGAGGTTCACTGGATCTCCTTTTCGGGACATCAGTTCAACGTAATCGCGCTCGATGGCAACCCGGTTCCTCGACCGCAAGTGGTGTCGATGCTACGCCTCGCCCCCGCCGAACGAGTCAGCGCCATCGTAGACATGAATCATCCCGGGACCTGGGTGCTCGGCGAAGTGCGCAAGCACATCATGGCAGCCGGTATGGGCATTGCCGTGGAGTACGCCGGCAGCACCGGCAAGCCGCGGTGGGATCAGCCGGAAAACCTTCTCTGGGATTACTTGCCCTTTGCCGCCGCTGGTCCCGCGCCTGCCGAACAGCCGGGCGTGGTGAGAATCCCGCTGGTCTTCGAATCCAAATTTGCCGGCCACGGCGCGATGGATCGTTGGACCATCAACGGCAAATCTTATCCGGATACAGTCGGTCCAATCCTCACGGCCGGCCAACGCTATCGTCTGGTGTTCATCAATCGCAGTAACAATCAGCATCCCGTGCATCTGCACCGCCACAGCTTCGAAATCCGTCGTTTGCCTGACCATCCGGAAACTCAGGGCATATTGAAAGACACCATTCTTCTGGATGCAGGAACCCAGGTGGAGGTGGAGTTCACGGCCAACGACCCCGGTCCGACCCTCTTCCATTGCCACCAGCAGAACCACATGGATGCAGGTTTCATGATGCTGTTTAAATATGCGTAATTGGCTGCTTCTGCTGGTGCTGATGCTCGCGGTCTGGAGCGCGAAGCAGGCGCGCGCCCAGGGAAACTACGAGATTCAAGTCTATGGCGCCGGCACGGTAGAACCAAAGACCACCATGGTTGAGCTCCATTCCAACTTCACCCCCGATGGGCAGAAGCATCAGATCGACGGCGTCTATCCGACCAACCATCAGTTGCACGAAACGCTCGAGATCACCCAGGGCCTGACGAACTGGTCGGAGGTCGGTTTCTATGTCTTTACCAGTGAACAGAACGGCCACGGCGTCCAGTGGGTGGGCGACCACATTCGACCACGCGTGCGTGTGCCGGATTCCTGGCGCTGGCCTGTCGGTGTGAGTCTTTCGACCGAGGTCGGATATCAGCGCGCCGTCTATTCCCCGGATACCTGGACCTGGGAAATACGGCCGATCGTCGATAAATATCAAGGCCGATGGTACTGGGCAATCAATCCCGCATTGGAACGGACCTGGCATGGTCCCGATGTAAAACAGGGAATAGGTTTTGCCCCCGGGGCGAAGCTTAGCTACGACTTCAACCGCCAGATCAGTGGCGGTGTCGAATACTACGCAGACTACGGCCGCCTGGGCGCCTTCGATTCACTGCACTATCAACAGCAGCAAATCTTCGTGGTGACCGATCTGAATGTGTCACCCAAATGGGAAATCAATATCGGCGTGGGCATAGGCCCGACCGCCGGCACCGATCACTGGATCATCAAAGCCATCCTCGGCCGCCACTTCGACTGGAAGAAACCCTCGCTCATCGACTAACGCCAACCGACTTAAGCACCGAATTACAAGGAAACAGGGCGGGTGGACGGCCGCATCGTCTCAAAACCGAAGAGAAAGACAACTCAATCCACCGTCCATCTTGCGAAACTCCGACATATCAAGCGGTAGCGGATGAAACCCACGACCTGTGAGCTCAGCCGTCAACCGGGGATACCCAGCCGGAACCAGCACCCGCTCATTCACGCGAACGCAGTTGGCTGCATAGCTCTCTTCTTCTCCTGCCCGAATCAATTCATAGCCGGCAAATGCCTGCCAGCCAGACATCTCTTCCATCACCACCAGAGTGTTGTCGCCGATATAAGACACCCCACTTTTCAAATGAAGAATGCTCCGCATTCCACGCACATCGACCACACTCGACGTATAGCCCATATGAGCCAGGTGCCCGGCCAACTGGTGTGCGCCCTCCTCATTGGTGCGCAGTGACAACCCGATAAAGAAGTGATCCTCCATTTCGCAAATATCTCCGCCATCCACGGTCCCCGGCGCCTCGATCTCCATCATGACCGGAAATAGATCACGCAGCACAGCCCGCATCGCCGTCACCTCGCCCTCGCGGCTGCGAGCGCCAAGCCGGGTAAGTACAGCACCCCGTCCCGTCAGCACCGCGGTGTCTTCCACGAACGTGGAGTCCGGATGATCCGGATCCTCGGCCAAAGTGGTGATGGCAAGTCCGCACGTCACCAGCGCGTCGCAGTACCGTGCATGCTGCGTAAGAACCTGGTCACGCACGGGAACTCCGAGGTCAACGCTGGTGAGCCCGTCGGCGAAATTCATCCCCGGGGTACGAACGATGGCCTGCGTGAACACTATCGATCCTCGCTTTCCATGAATTTCTCGTAAACAAGTTTGGCTGCCGCAATGTCCTCGACCGCGATGCCCACAGACTTGAAGACCACCGGCCTGTCTCCCCGATCGATCTGCGCGCCGCTCAACAACTCGCCAATTTCTGCACTCACTTTTGCCTGGGCGAGCACAATGTCGCCCGCTTCTTTGAGCGCCGCTTCGCGCGATTCGACCACCACCGCGCCACGCATGGTCTCGGTATCCAGCTCGCGGCGCTCCGGGGTAGCCGCGCCGATTGCACAAACCATGGCATGTGGGCTTAGCCACTTTCCCTGGAGAATGGGCTCCGGCGAACTGGTCAGCGCCAGCACTACATCCGCTCCTGAAACCGCCTGCTCCGCGCTCATCACCCGCGCGCCGATCTCGCCGGCAAACGCCTGCGCATGCTCCGGTGTCCGGCTCCATACGCGTACATCCGTAAACCCACGAACACCGCGAAGAGCGCGGATATGGGAGCGAGCTTGCACTCCGCTGCCCAGGATGGCAAGCACCTTTGCTTCGGGAACAGCAAGAAGATCGATCGCCACCGCAGATACGGCCGCCGTGCGCATTTCGGTAATCAATCGCCCATCCATCGTCACCAGCGGCTCTCCGGTATCGGCACGAAACAACTGGATCATCGCCATGTGGGTATGTTTCCCCAGGTGCGCATTGCCGGGATAGAAGGCGACCATCTTCGCCCCCATTACCGTGCCGTAGACGGCCGGCATTACGCCGAACCACCCGCCATACTCAGGGGCGGGGATGATATTGCGCAAAGGCTGCCGCACCCGCCCGGCAGAAAAATCCATCAGCGCCTGCCGCATCGCCGGGATCAACTCCTCGTAGCTGAGCACTGCACGCACCTGTTCTTCCGTCAACATCGAGACTCCTTCTCAGCCGGCCTTGATACGGCGGAAACCTCACCCTCTTGCTGTGCATGAGATGGAGAACCGCCGCTTCTGGAGGCTAACATCGATACATGGACGAGATGCACAACCTGGAATCCGCGGATCCGATTGAATTGTTCCGCCAATGGCTGGCCGAGGCGGAACAAAGCGAACCAAACGATCCCAATGCTGCAGCGTTAGCCACTTCCACTCCCGACGGTTTTCCCAGCGTTCGCATGGTCCTGGTGAAGCGTGTGGACGAGCGTGGCTTCTGTTTCTTTACCAACATGGAAAGCAGGAAGGGAACGCAGCTGCAGGCGAATCCCAGGGCGGCCCTTTGTTTTTACTGGAAGTCGCTACGCCGCCAGGTGCGTGTCGAAGGCCCGGTGAGCGCAATGACAGATGCGGACGCCGACGAGTACTTCCACACCCGGTCCCGCAACAGCCAGATCGGCGCGGCCGTTTCGCAGCAGAGCCGGCCGCTCGCCAAACGAGAGGAGTTGGACGCCGCCTTTCTCAAGTTTGCCGAGGCGCACCCCGGAGAAGTCCCGCGCCCGCCCTACTGGCGTGGCTTTCGCGTGCATGCCGAGCAGATCGAATTTTGGATAAGCGGAGAATACCGTCTCCACAACCGCTTTCTGTTTGCCCGCGATGCCGGCGCCTGGAGAACCACCCGTTTATACCCCTGAGCACGCACTCGCAAGTCCCACCCTTTTGTAGTCAGGGCCCCCCGATTGACACACTAGCCGGGCCGGCCTTGTAATCTTCCCTAGCGTGACTTTCTATCCACACTATGGGAGGACGCTATGCCAACCTCAGCCGTGCTCGAAGACCTGATCGATGCCCTCGAAGAGCAATCCGACTCCCTGTTCGGCTTTCTCGATCGCCATACCGGGGAAGTCGTTTTGATCTCCGAGGAGTCCCTCGCGCTCACCGAAGCAGACCCCGAAACCATCGCCATGCTGCCCGATTGGCAAAAGGAAGAAGCCCTGCGGGCGGTCCTGATTGAAACCACGGACCGGTATCTCGCGCTCCCGGACCGGTTCGACGTCAACGAGTGGAATGTCATGAACGAGTTTTCCCATGAAGTAAAACGAGAGAACATCCGCGCCGCGCTCTTGAAAGCGGTGCAGGGCAACCATCCCTTTCGCCGTTTCAAGGACCAGATAGCGACCCATAATCTGTGGGACGACTGGAATCGCTTTCGCTCCGACGCATTCGGCGAAATCATCCGCGACTGGGCTGAAGAGAATGGCATCATCCTCTCCCGCCGACAACAGCAAACGGCCAGCTAGCGAGGATAAGTGTGGCAGATCTGCAGAAGCTAAGTCCCTGGCTTGAGCAAGATGCTCAAGGTGCTCAAGGTGCTCAAGCAATTAATTGAGCATCTTGCCTAGTTCGACCGGATGGTGCTCATTCAGCGGAGTGGGAAAAGTCCATCACCAGGCGCCAGATTTTCCGTCTTTGGATCTGCGAACGTCGATATTGCTCAAAGGCGCCGCCAGTTGGGTGCCGCAAAAATGTGCGCGATAAGCGCTATAAGCGCTATAAGTCGCCCTATCGAGCCGAAAGGCGGGTGGGGCGGTGCGGGAAAGTGTGCGCCATAAGCGCCTTATGCGCCATAAGTCCATCCCTTTACTTAAAGGGAATGGGACGACTGCTTTTCCTTTTGTTCAAATGACTCTCCGCAGCACGCCCGGGCCTTGTCCGGACGTGTTGCGGTGTTAGTTGTCAAAGACCTGCCCGTAGTAAGAGGACGCCTGGGCGTACTCCTGGGTCACCGCAGATAGTTGCTCACCCCTGCGGCCCTTTCGGGCGGAGGAATCCAGGGTGGAAAGGCCGGTCAATCGGTCAACCCCGTCATTTAGGAATGACAACCTAACGATGGACGAGACATGCTGCAGCCGTAAGCGCGGAAGAGACGTTGAAGCGCTCGTTCGCTCGGCAGGCTGGTTGCGGCGGCACACAAAGAGCTGTGCGAAGCCGGACAGCGCGGTCGCAAGGAAGCGGCGCCGGATATGAATTGCTACTTCCACAGTCGCACGGCCTGGGGATGCGTCGAGAGACTTGGAGTTTTTTTGTTTCGATCGGTGCGGTCGTTCTATCGCCGTCGCGACCGCGGGGAAAAACAGGCGATGACTGCCTGACGCGGTAGGGCGGGCCATTAATGGGATTTGCACGAACAAATAGATGCGATTGCGCGCATTTAGTGTCGCGGGTGGTTCGTTTTTTTGGGGGGTGGGGGCGCGAGACCTCACCCTAGTCGACGGAGGCAGCACCGCGCACTACGTCTACGATGCGTTCCATCACCCGGTTCATGTGCAGACCTCCAGTGCAACGACGGAATACACCTATGACTACGCCGGCCGCAGGATCTCAAGCAGGCCAGAGCTACCCGACCGTGCCACATAACGCTCGAACCCACGAAGGCTTGAGCCCCTGAGGTACGTCTTTACCATCGTCTGCGGCGAACCCTGTCCGGACAGAGATGAGTTTGCCAAGCATGAGTCGAAGACCGTACCTCCGCGCGGCTAAAGCCGTCGTTGGAAGGGTTTTTACGGCACGGCTAAACCCGTGCCCTTCGTGCAGAGACGCTTTTCCCTCAGCCTGTCTAGCGTTTAAGTCCCGACCAACCGAGAAAGGGTTACGATAATCTGACAATCATGCCGCTTTCTCCCCAGCGAAAAATAGGCCGCAACGACCCCTGCCCTTGCGGCAGCGGCAAGAAGTACAAGCAGTGCTGCCTGAAGGTTGCTTCCGCCACGGAAAGCAGTCCATGGATACAACAGCACGACGCTTCGGCGCGGCTCACGCAAGAGATGCTGAACTTCGCCAGGCAAAATTTCACGAGTAACCTTGGCGCCGCTTGGCTCGATTTCAACCTGGACCCTTCCCCTGTCCCCATCGAGGAAGACGAAGAGGAAGCGCAGATATTCGTTCCGTATTTTTTGTTCGATTGGGACCCGAAACCACCCTCACGGCGTGGCCCGCCGGTCGCCGGCGTTATCGCGCGATCTTATCTATCAAAGAAGGGAAGCCGCTTACCAGAACTGGAACGGTTGATTCTGGAGCAGGCCCTGACCCAGCCGCTCAGCTTCTATGAGGTGGTGCAGTGCCATCCTGGGGAACGTCTCGTGCTTCGCGATGTTCTGCTTGGTGAGGAGGTGGAAGTGGTCGAACACACAGCCTCCCACACGCTGCGACCAGGAGATATTAGCTACGGACAGCTATGCGAACTACCCGAGGTGACGACATTCGGCAGGCTTGCTCCCCTTTGCATCTCGCCGAGCTATAAAGCGTCGGTCGTCCGGCTTCGCAAAACGTTACAGAAAAAAATCGCCAAGCAGAATCGCGAGCTGACGGTGGCTGATCTGATTCGGTACCGGGAAGATATTCGCGGCATTTACCTGGATATCCGGGATGCCAGACGGACACCGCCGCGCCTGACCAACACCGACGGCGACCCGTTCGTCCTGCACACGCTGACCTTTCGCACCGGGTCAGCGCTCGCAGCCTTCGAAGCATTGGCTCCCCTGGCCCGTGGATTTTCGAAAACCGAACTGCTCAAAGGCGCGAAGTTCGATGCAAGCGGCGCCCTGCTCACGGTGGAGTTCCCCTGGCTGAAGAAAGGAAACCGAGTCCACAAGGAATGGGACACCACCCTTCTCGGCCAACTGAGCATTTCCGGCCGCTCCCTGGTCGTGGAAGTGAATTCGGAAAAGCGGGCCGCAAAAATACGTCAGGAAATCGAACGGCGCCTCGGCATTTTGGTAACTCACCAGAAGACGGTGACCCAGCATCCCGAAGCCGCGCTGAAGAAAAAACCGAAGCACAGCCAAACCGCAAAGCTGCCGGAACCAGAATTCACCGCGGAGATGCATGCAGAAATCCAGCGGCAGGCGGAAAATTGGATCTACCAAAAAGTCCCGGCGCTCGGCGGCCGCACCCCGCTGGAAGCCATCAAAGATCCGGATGGAAGAGAAATTGTAGAATCCCTGCTGCTCGGCTGGGAGCGCCAAATTGAAACAATGACGGATGCGGGAGTCTTACCGCTCGACATCAAAGCCATCCGCCGGCTTCTGCAATTGGCCGCTACCCCCCAATAATAGGAGCTCTACGCAGATCTTGAGCCTCGCGCGGGGACAGTTTGTGTCGTTGAGGCCCGGAGGAAATCGGACGAGTGCCCCATAGATTATCCAGTGACCGGATACCGGTGCCATCATATTCGGCGGTCTCTTTCTGCGTTGGCGGAGCAATTTCCGCTGTGAGGTTGCGATTTCACGCACCGCCAGAGAATCCAACTCACGATCTGAAAAGCCTAACGTCGAACAGGTGTTTTTCTACACCCACGATTCGCAGCCGGGCAGCCTCTGCATGTCTCGGATTAAGAACCCAATTCCAGGTCTCGGGAGTGATGGCGGATGGCACGCGCAGGAGGGCCGTCTTGCGCCGTGATAGCCATGCGTCGCCGATTGCCCGGGTTTCCAACTCACCGCTCTTCCAGGCTGGGGACAGCGATAAAGGCTCAACTGATTCAAAATCCAGGCCATCGTCAACCTCGATTTTCAAAAGTTGATACGTATCCGGTCGATGATCCTCATCGGTCTCAAGATGAACAAAGACCTTGAGAAGCGCTGCTGACGGGGTTTCCGCGAGATAAACGATCGGCTGTCCGGCGGTATGCCATCTTGCCGAGGCAGTCATGCCTCCTATGCCCAGGAGATCGGCGTAGTTGCTGATACGCCAGAGAACCATCAGGCAAACATGCCTTCATCCAGCTGAATCAGCATCTGTTCTACGAGACGCGCTCCCGCCTCGGTTTGCAGCATTTCCATCGGAGTTTCTCCATGAAATCGCTTCTTTGCTTTTCGCATCCAGGAGAATGCCTTGTCCGGATTGGCGAACACTCTTTCCGCTAAAGAGAGAACGCGCGCGGCCCGTAGAGCCTTGTCGGATTCATCAGAAGTCAGAACCTCCTGGAGCCCCTTGTTCAGCCGCTCGGTTCGATGACGGAACGTGCGATGGGGAATGACGATCATGTGAAATTCTTCCTTCGTCATTCCGTGAGACAGGAATACCGATTGAATGGTTAACGGAAGCCCCTTGCGGACGATCTGTGCCAGATCGAAATCGTTTGCCGGTTTCGTCCCCAGCCACTCTGCGATCTGTTGAGCCGATGCCGCCATCAAATCCTCCTATGCCATTATGCCATGTAAAGTGCGGCAAAGTGGCAGGGCGACTGCGCGAGTCGGCGCCTTAGGCTCGTTCATCGTTGCTTCCACGTCTTTTGCGTCACAATCCATGGGGCAACTGCCAATGTGGTTCGCGAGCGGGAGCCCCTATCAGCGGTTGCCGCTCCCCATCGGCTCAACCAACGAAGGGGGACTTATGGCGCATAGGGCTCCGCCACTCGTTGATACGCCGTCAGGTTGTGCCACTCGGTGCGATCCTGCCACTCGCCGGCCTTGTCCTTGAACCGGTCAGACGTGGCCAGGGTAAGATTCGCGACCGGCAAACCGCATGGGAGATCTCCAGAAGCTAAGTCCCTGGCTTGAGCAAGATGCTCAAGGTGCTCAAGGTGCTCAAGCAATTAATTGAGCATCTTGCCTAGTTCACCGGATGGTGCTCATTCCGCGGAGTGGAAAAGTCCATCCCCAGGCGCCAGATTTTCCGTCTTTGGATCTGCGAACGTCGATATTGCTCAAAGCCGCCGCCAGTTGGGTGCCGCAAAAATGTGCGCGATAAGCGCGATAAGCGCTATAAGTCGCCCTATCGAGCCGAGAGGCGGGTGGGGCGGTGCGGGAAAGTGTGCGCCATAAGCGCCTTATGCGCCATAAGTCCATCCCTTTACTTAAAGGGAATGGGACGACTGCTTTTCCCTTCGTTCAAAATACTCACCCCCGCACGCCCGGGCCGTCGTCCGGACGTGTTGTGGTGTCTAGTTGTCAAAGACCTGCCCGTAGTAAGAGGCCGCCTGGGCGTCCTCCTGGGTCACCGCAAATAGTTGCTCACCCTGCGGCCCTTTCGGGCGGAGGAATCCAGGGTGGAAAGGCCGGTCAATCGGTCAATCCGTCATTTAGGAATGACAACCTAACGATGGACGAGACATGCTGCAGCCGTAAGCGCGGAAGGGAGTTTGAAGCGCTCGTTCGCTCGGTAGGCTGGTTGCGGCGGCACAGAAAGAGCGGTTCGGTGCGAAGCCGGACAGCGCCGTCGCAAGGAAGCGGCGCCGGAAATGAATTGCTACTTTCACCGTTCGTACGGCCTGGGGATGCGTCGAGAGACCTGGAGCTTTTTTGTTTCGAGCGTTGCGGTCGTTCTATCGCCGTCGCGACCGCGGGGAAAAACAGGCGATGACTGCCTGACGCGGTAGGGCGGGCCATGGATGGGATTTGCACGAACAAATAGATGCGATTGCGCGCATTTAGTGTCGCGGGTGGTTCGGTTTTTTTGGGGGGTGGCGGCCGAGACCTCACCCTAGTCGAGGGAGGCAGCACCGCGCACTACGTCTACGATGCGTTCAATTCCCGGGTTCATGTGCAGACCTCCAGTGCAAGACCCAATACACCTATGAAGGGAATGCCGCCGCAGGATCTCAAGCAGGCTGTTCCGTAACAACACCGGCAATGAGGGTAAGTCTCTGGGGCAGCCGGCAATTTGCCTGTCGTTCGTCGGATGGCACGAAGTACTATGACGATCAAGACACTTTAGGGAGGGCCGCAAGTCCCGGTCGCTGGGTTGGATCAAGCACTCGGGAATAGGTCTCATCTCGCCGCCCTCCCGAATAACAATGCCACTGACTACCCCTGAACGTTTGAACGCTCACTTTTCAGACTTGAGGATCTGTGTGGCAGCTATGGCGTCCTCCACCATGGGTGTCATGAGCGTGTACCCAGCCGGGCTAGGATGTACCCCGTCAACCGTCAGGTCCGGTACATAGGTTTGGCCGTCCGCAGCTTCCAAGACACTGTGATAGTCGATTACGATCAGCCCCATTTCTTTTCCGTAAGCCTCGATCCACTGGTTAAGCTGATCGATGCGCGCGTAATGTTCAGGGGACGGGTCCGCGCCCTCCGGAAGCGCCCCCGGACCCCATGGGGGGATCGTCGCCAGGATCGGCGTTATGCCGGCGGCCTGCGCCATAGCGACCATACTTTTTATGTTGTCACATGTGTCGAATACGGGTGAACCTCCGCACAACACCCATCCAGGATAGACGTCGTTGGTCCCGGTCAGTATGTGGACGATCTGAGGATGCTGGCTGACGACGTCAGCCTGGAACCGAAAAAGCAGCTGATACGAATTTTGCCCGCTTACTCCCTGGTCGTTCCATGTGGGATGTTCAGAGAAGTCCGGGCTCGCCCATGGGAGCCCCCAGTTGTAGGTGATAGAGTCACCCAAAAAGACGACTGTCGGAGATCCTGACGGCTCGACTGGCGTACTCGGCGTAGAGGGCGTCGAAGGAGCTGTTGATGCTGCAGGGTGCGTGCCGCCGCATCCGGTGACGAGAATCGTCACCACCAGGGTAACAATAAGGAGCCTCATGATTGCCTCTCTGTTGTAATGGCAATCCTTCAAAAATGCAATATCTAAGTATGGTCCGAAAGTTGAATTGAGACCCTCAATTCGAAATGCGGGTTGGGGTAGCAGCCCGTCGATCGCACACTGTTCCAGGTGAGAGCGAGTGTTCCGCGTGCCGGTCGATCTTCCACTTATTCTTTCTCATAGGTGACTCCCGATGAGTCAGCAGGCTCTCATCTAAAGCCTTCGGGACAGATTACGGTTCCGCTCTCATCAGCCCTCGTTCCGAGGTGGTCGCGACCTATTCCGGTGAATCTCGACGGAGATGTTGCGTTCCCGGCTGGGCACACGGACTTAGTCGGGAGGTCGCCATCAGACCAAGCCTAATTTGCCCCGTCGCGGCTTCTACGCAGATACAAGCCTAAATCACCAAGTGTGATATCCAGATGGACTCGGTAACTTTTGCACTACAAAAGTAATCTCGACACACTTTGCTGCACGCAAATATATTCTCCTTACTGCCGACCTACGATGCCTACGAAGAACGATTAAAACGAAATAGCAGTACCTTCACCTAATTACGCCCTTATTGGGGGGTCAGATGACAAAGAAAAGCTTTCAAAGAGGGTGCGCAGGTGCGCCCGCGCGAGTAACACTTTTTCTGAATCTAAGGCACGCCTGCTTGCTTATGTTGATGGCCTCTCCACTGCCGTTACTTCATGCGCAGACAGACTTCACTAGAGTGTATGGGCCAGTCGACCGCGATGTCGCGGTGCCTAGGGAGACCGGAGTCTTTGGGCATGTCGATCCGGCTGCGTCCACCGAGATTGTGGAGCACATCAAGGCCGTGGGAGCGTCAACATGGCACGACATGTATGCTACGGGAAAAATCACTTACCCTAACGGAGACAAAGCCGAGGTCGACGACGCCACCTTCAGCATCCTTAATGGCGACAGCTACCGGCTCGATATCAATGCACCTCAAGGTACCAGGAGCATCCGGGTGCTCGGCGGTTTCGGGGCCATCCAGGAAAGTGACGGAACAAAAGACTTTCTTCTACCTTCAACGGCGGCCCAGGGCCTCGCGGCCTTTCCGCAACTTCGCGTCGCCACCTTTCCCACCAATCACACGTCGATTTATGACAAAGGCACACTGACGGTCGATGGAAAAGTTCTGCATCGCTTGGCCGTTGAGCGTCCGCTCGGCAGCGTGGCGATGGGAGATTATTCAGCTACCAAGAAACGTACGCCACCTGATATCGTAACCGATCTCTATTTTGATCCCACTTCGCACTTGCTCTCTAAGAGTGCCGCGTCGATCAGGCTGTCTGGTTCGCGAAGCGAGTTTATTCAGTGTGTCACCTATGACGACTACCAAAAAATAGATAACTCCCTCATCCCATTCCGGTTTACGCAGTCGCTTAATGGTCAGGTCCAGTGGGTTCTGCAACTGGATCACGTTGAATTAAACACCGGTCTGAAGCAAGCCAACTTTCATTTCTGAGGGCAGGAAACTCCCATGAAGCAGAGTCGCTTACTCATCTTCTCGACCCTTATTGCCTTCGTGTTCAGTCTCAGCAGGCCTGCTCACTCGCAGGATTACGTCTACGCCATCGGGAACCCTAGTTTTGGCGTAAATGTCCCCATTGAAAATGGATATATCAATGTGGCTAACGGCAACGTACACTTGGAGATCCCGATCGCGACCCACCCTCAGCGGGGCAATCTCCACCTGAATGAGCGCCTTGTCTACGACAGTCGTATCTGGATGATTGGCCACTACAACAATAACTACTGGTGGCCGAATAATGTGCCTAACTCTATGGCCGGATGGCGATTTGTCAGTGGGCTGGAGACCGGGTCTGTTGGATTTACTGTTCTCAGTTCCTATACCACCGAATGCCCAGACGGTTTTAATCAAAGCAATCAGACCTTTTCCATTAGCTACGCTGATTCCGCGGGGACCAATCATCTAACGGGTGCGGTTTTGGTCGAAACCCAGGACTGCGATAGCGGTGCATGGGCCCAATCGGTGGAGCCAGGATATGCCCTCGACGCAAGTGGCTACTCCATTAGTGACGATGGATTTGGTAATCCCCTGATCCGAGACAACGATGGGAATGAAGTGTCTCCCCAGCAGGTTGACCGGTTTGGAAACTATTGGTCCCAAGACGCAAATGGAAACCTGATCGACGATCTCAATAGAACTCCAGTGATCTCAACCACCAACGGTAACCAAATAACCTACAGTGTGCTTGCGTTTGGTGGCGCCAGAGTTCCCTACATAGTCACGACGACCCCCATCACTCTAAATACACACTTTAGCGAGCCAGGTGTCGGTGAGGAGACGAATTATACAGTTACTGCAATTCAGAGCATTCAGTTGCCGGACGGGTCTTCTTACTCCTTCACTTACGACAACGGCGGATACGGGGAGATGACCAGCATGACGCTTCCCAGCGGCGGCGTGGTCCAGTTCGGATATACCAACTATGTTGATTCCTACCAAAATGCCAATCGCTGGCTCACTTCATATTCCGGAGGTTACGGCTCTCTTACATTTACGCCCTCGGTCAAAACGCAGTGTTCAGGATCACAGAAGACCGGCTGCGTTGAACAAGACAAGATGACTACAGCGAGCAATGACGACACTGTCTATACTCTGACGCTGAACAATGGTGCGTGGAACACGACCACAGATCATTATCAGGGACCGATGAGCAGCAATCACGAACTCATCAGCTCTTCATCTGCTTATAACTTCTCCAGTACGTGTCCTACAGGTGTGTGTGTGGGTGCTGACTACGTGACCAAGCAGAGCGATGTGACCACCCTGAGCGACGTAGGCTATCCCACCCAGACCTTATACGGGTTTAACAATCCTCAGTTGGGGAAAGTCACGTCTATTAAAAAATGGGAGTACTATGCGGGTACACCCCCGAGCACGCCTACGATCGATACGGAGCTCAGCTACAACGGTTATGACCTCAGTCAAGTTCAGGTGCTCGACGGCGCAAACAATCAAATTTCTTTAACCACATACACGTTTAACTCGACTGCTACCGCCAGCAACGCCCCCGCAGCGGGCCACAACGCAGCCCTGGGCACGAACGGCCCCTATCTCTCGGCGGTCGGACAATGGATCAACAATACTGGCCATGATCTCATATCGACTTTTACCACTGACGATGCAGGCAACCAGCTGACAAGCACCGACCCCAACGGACAGACGACCTTTGCTCACGACACCACCGACTCCTACCTGACTAAAGTGACGCCGCCCACGCCGTCGAGCGGCGTGGTTCTTTACAACTCAGCCACCTACGATCCGAGCACAGGTCTGCTCGCCTCGACAGCCGATGCAAATGGGACAACGGCAACCTATGCAAGCTACGATTGGGCAGGTAGACCCATCCAGATCAACTATCCAGACGGCGGCGAGATGTACGCCAGTTACAGCGCGACTCAGATCGGAGTAGAACATCTGATGAACGCTACCACCTGGACGAACACACAAACCCTGTTCGATGGCTACGGGCGTACGAGCCGGGTCGCGGTTGGCAATGGCCAGGGAACCAATCCGTTTTATCAGACTGACTATTGCTACGACGCAAATGGCCATCTGCAGTTCAAATCCTATCAGTATCAGGGAAACGGGTGGTCGACACCGAAGGTCTGCAGTGGCGCGGGGGACACGTACACATATGACGCGCTTGGGCGGCCTCTGTCGGTTGCCCACGCAGACGGAACATCCTATATCTATAGCTACACCGGACGGGCTGTAGAAACTACGGACGAAAGCGGTGTCAAGAAGATTGTTCTGAGCGGAGCATTTGGCCAGCCTGAATACGTGTGCGAGATTTCCTCGGCATCGCAACTGGCGGATTCGCCCGCGGATTGCGGGTTGGACATCGCTGGAACAGGTTACAAGACGACCTACGGCTATGGCCTCGCAAGCCACACCACCGTTATCGCTCACGGATCACAAACACGCACCTTTCAGACAGATTCCCTCGGGCGCACAATCTCGGTGACGGAACCGGAGTCCGGAACGACGAATTACAGCTACCAATACAGCGGTGTGGCCGGCTATGGCGTTTATGTCTCGCGTACTGGAAGTGCATCAACTCTTGACGAGCAGTATGACTCCCTCGGGCGCGTGGTGGCGGTCGGCTCTGGGGATGGCACAGTCAGCAGGGGGTTCCAGTACGATGTGGCAGACTCCCAATGGCCAAATGGCCCAAGCGCTCAAAATCTGAAGGGGCGGCTTGCCGAAGCTTGGACCGGTTCTGCAACCGGGTCTCTCTTCAGCTACGACACCATGGGCCGGGTAACTAATCTCTGGCAATGCGCTCCTTCCACCTGCGGGACCGGTGCCAGAACCGGTCGCCCACTCACATTTGCGCATGACTACGTAGGCGACTTGACCAGCGAAGGGGATGGGGTGTCAGGTACAATTAACTACTCCTACTCGCCCGCGCAGGAGGTCACGTCCATTACGAACGCATCCTACGGCGGTACTTACAACCCCTCTAACCTTGTATCGAACGTGGTCAACGGTCCGTTCGGGCCGACAAGCTGGTCGCTGGGAAACGGGCTCACCGCGGTGAACGGGTACGATTCGATGGGAAGGCGAACGGGATTTTGGGTTTGTAACGACTCTTCACAGCCCGGCTGCGCGGGGCAGGGAGGGCCCTACGGGTTTGTCATCAATGTGCAGGGCGTCCGATTGACGAGTGGTACAGACACAACCATGGGCCCCTTCACCTTGGGCTACGATGATTTCAATCGCCTCAACTATGTAAACCGCTACAGCGGGGCCCAGACTTTTAGCAATGTTTACGATCGGTATGGGAATCGATGGCAACAAAACGATCCCCAGGGGGGAGGCGGCCTCAGCGTATCGTTTAACCAGGCAAACAACCGGATCAGTAGCACCGGATTTACCTACAATGCCGCGGGGCAGCTAACCAATGACCCCTACCACAGCTACACTTACGATGCAATGGGAAACGTCTTGACCGTAGATGGCGGACAAACGGCGCGATATGTCTATGATGCGTTGAATCATAGAGTGAGCACACAGGACGGAAACGGCACGAACGAATACTTATTTGATGCAGCTGGAAAGCGGATCTCGACCTGGGTAGCGAGCAGCAATTTTGGCAGCGAGGGCAGGATTTATTGGGGCAATCAGCAGCTAGGTTTCCGCTCGAGCGACGGCACAACCTATTTCGATCACCAGGACTGGACAGGGACAGAAAGGGTGCGAACAAACTTCGCGGGTTCAACAGCTGCGCTCTATGCATCCTTTGCCTTTGGCGATACCGCGTACGCCTTTGATATCCTCAATCCCGAATAGTAGTTACAATCAGGACAACGCTTTTTACGCCGGGCTCGACTACGACTCCGGAAGCGGCACAGATCATGCAACATTCCGGCAATACAACCCGGGACAGGGCCGCTGGATGAGCCCGGACCCCTACTCCGGGTCGTACGACCCGAGCAACCCGCAAAGCTACAACCGGTACAGCTATGTCATGAACAATCCCGTGACCTTCACCGATCCACAAGGCTTTGATGGTGACAGCCCAATAGGCATCGGGGGTGCTGTCGGTGGATGCCTGGGTGTCGCCGTTTCCGGGGGCGAGAACCCTCTTGCTGATTTAGGGTGTGGATTGTCCTTGGCCAAAGATATTTGGGGTTTTTTCAACAGACCCAGCTTCCACGGAACCCTTAGTCCGCGCCCAAGCACCCCCAACTCAGGCTGGGATGGAAACTTTGGTGAAAGTCTCGGCATCCCCACTTCGATCCCACAGGGAAACTTGGGTCTCGGAATGGCTTTGGGCCTCCCCTCACAAGGATGCGAGTTCGGCGCTTGCGGAGCGGGGCCGAGTTCGTTCGGGCCTGGTGGCCCAAGTCAAGGACCAAACCCGTTACAAGCGACTTCTGGGGCGATATCGTTTAGCGGCATTTGGGCGGTATTTTATGGATTGACCGGCCCAGCCACGACGGTCTCTTACGACCCGAAGAATCATTTACTCTGCGGTGGTCTGGGATGGGGGGTCTCCGGTGGCCACAATTTCAGTATAGGTCCGGTTGTTATACACGCTAAGCCGGGGAATACCTCAGAGGATGTCCTGGGCGGTGGGAGCTGGAGCGGCGGGTGGAACATAACGCCTTGGTGGGGAGTTCAGGGATCGACAAATTCGAGCGGTTACACTGCGGGATACTCGTATGGTGTTCCAGGTATTTCTGGTGCTTGGACCTACTCGGGTTGCAAACACGTAGGCGGTTAGAGGCGAGGGATGATGAGGCACGGGTGTATCGATTGGCTGGCGCTATACCTTTCGCTCATTGCGGCGATCATGCTTGTTTCCGGAATCGTTTGGAGCGTTTCGCCCATGCGTTTTGTAAACGGCTACCGCGCTCTAATCTTCCGGGATAAGGTCACCAGGGCGAAATGGTGGGAATCCGCAGCCTGTAGTAATTCCGGTCGTGTGGTCGGCGCAATGATCGCCTGCTTCGGAGTTTTCATCCTCTACAAGTTGTGGAGCGGTGAGTTTCGTTAGATCGCGCAAGTTGGCGCGGCCCTGGCGTGATGCGGACACAGGCGGTTAGGGGAAGGGATATGGGGCACGGTTCTATTGATTGGTTGTGGCTGCTCATTTCGCTCAATTCGTTGATCTTCATTGTTTCGGGAGCGACTTGGTGCGTTTCGCCGAAGAGCTTCGTCAAGGTTCACCGAACCCTCTTTCCAAAGAACCCAGTTTCCACCACTGCGAGTTGGGAATCTAGGGTCTGTAGCATCTCCGGTCGCGTGGTCGGGGCCATGTCCGCCTGCTTCGCAGTCTTCATCCTGTATCAGTTGTGGAGCGGCGCGTTTCGTTAGATCACGCAACTGGTTCTGGCGTCCGTGCCACCCGGAGCGAAAAGCACGCTGCTTCGCATCGGGAGTAGGGGGGACACACCACCCCGGAAAGGGTGCTGTAGAGCAACTTCAGGTTGCTGTGCGGGAACCACTGTGGAATCAAGCAGCTAAGGGAAAACGGGCAGTGGACAGACAGCTTACAGCTTCACCTACGACCGGGGGGAACCGCACCGCGCAAACGCTCACGGCGGGTACGAGTGGCTGGCATTGGACCGGATCGTTTAATAATCAAACGAACCAGATCACCGGCTACAGCTATGACATTGCGGGAAATCTGTTGAACGACAGTTTTCATAGCTACACCTACGACGCGGAGGGCAACATTCGGACGGTGGATGGCGGCAACACGGCCACCTATTTCTACGATGTCCTGAATCGCAGAGTGAGCATCCAGACGCCCAGCGGAACCAGTGACTTCGTGTCTGATCCCGCTGGGCGCAGATGTCGACCTGGAATGCTGCGACGAACTCGGGAACCGACGGGCGTATTTACTGGGGCAACCAGCAGATCGCCTACCGCTCCGGGGATGGAACAACCTACTTCGATCACCAGGATTGGCAAGGCACGGAACGGATGCGCACCAACTATCAGGGTAATATTGCGGCTACGTATGCCAACCTTGCGTTTGGGGACGGGACAACCCAGTCGGTCATGGGCTCTGGCGTCAATCAGGACAGTGTAAGCTTTGCGTCCCTTGAACTTGATTCACTGACGGGCACTGATCACGCGCAGTATCGCCAATATAATCCGGCCGAGGCCCGTTGGATGAGCCCCGATCCCTCCTCGCTGTCGTATGACTTCACCAACCAGCAAAGTCTCAATCGCTACACCTACGTGCAGAACAATCCGGCTTGGTTCACCGATCCCAGCGGGCAAGACATAGGCGGCGGTGTAGCCTCATGCTTCACCGGCAATCTCATCTTGTGCGGGGTGCGGCGTAGCTGCTGACCTGGTTTTCGCGGATCTTTTCGGATTATTCGATAACCCAAGCTTCCATGGGACGACTAGCCCACGACCCAGCAGCGGCGACCCGACCTGGGACGGAAACTTTGGCGAGAGCCTCGGTATACCAACATCAATACCGCAGGGCCGCTGGGGCGTCGGCTTGGCCCTCGGTCTGCCCTCAGATACATGCGACTTCGGTGCGTGTGGCGGTGGGGGGCTAGGGTTTGGCCCTGAAGATGATGCTGTTGGACAAGCTGCAGGCGTGCTCGATAACGGACTATCAGCATTCATCTTCGCTGCCAGGAACAGACCGGCACGCAGAAGGTATTTTGGTACTAGGTGGTGCGGGCCAGGCGGAGCCGGGACACCTGATGGAAAGGTTGACGCAGCTTGCCATCTGCATGACTTGTGCTTCAACGCCGCGGGCTTGGACGCAAACGTCAACACAAATGGCTCAATCCACTTGAGCCTTCCGCAGGCTGCTGCAGCTCAAATCTGCAATCAGTCGCTCTTCGATGCGGTGCGCCAATACCCCAATGAAGCTGGCTCGTTTTCGATTCAGGAATGGCTGCTGTATGGAGATTTATTCGGAATCCTTGCGCCGGGCACAGCAGTGCGATAACGCATCTCTCAGGAGGGTCCCGTGAACGTAAGATGGCGACGCGTAGCTTTTCTGGTGTGCGCCGGGATTATGGCGCTATGTCTGCTTGCAGGGGGGGGGTTGTTTTACGCACGAGACGGCGTGACACCGGATCCTCTCCCTTGGCTATTCACGATTTCCGATTCGATCTGGCTGCTGCTTATCGTTTCCTTCTTGTTTTATTTCAAAAAGCCAGTTGTCACCGTTGCGGCTGGTTGGCTGACGTTTCTGGCTTTCGTGCTGCTCGTCAAGCGCTTCTCGACTCAAGACCCAGTCTTTTGGCTTTGGTACGAATGCTTGTTGCTGCCCGTGTTTATCGTAGTGTCGCACCTAGGCCTTTTTCTGAACCGAAGATCGACCAAAACCCAGGAGGCCTCGTAGAAGCGGTAATTGTCATGCGAGTTTGGCGCTTGCGGTGGTGGGCCAAGCGCTCTTACGCCAGGACAAACGGTTTCGCTTGGCGGTCCAATATTGCCGTCATGGGCGTTTTCCGTAATAAGTCTCCTGCACATCCCCTATGCAGACCCCGCCGATCCCAACCACAGGCTTTTTGGTACGCATAATTGCGGACCCGGAGGTGGGGGCGGTGCGACCGGCGGTCTGGATCAACTGTGCGCGGCTCACGATGCCTGTTATCGGAGTGGCGGAGTATCCGCAATCGACAACCTGAACCCTTTCACTTCTGGTGCCGCGATGGGGGGATGCGACCGTCTGCTATGCGCTGCGCTCAGCCAATACTTTCCGACCTCAAGAGCAGAGGCGGTGGGTAAAGGCCAAATCCAGCAAGTTTTCGGATGCGGGTACATAAACAAGTGAGCGAGCAAACGAGGACAGAAGGCGCAAGTCTGCAACAGTTCTGGCTCCGATGCCTCTTGGCGGGGGGAATCATATTGGGGATCATCCCTCTCATAAGCCTGCCGTTTATTAGTCGCGGAGCCAGGGACTCCACGTTGGACATCTGGGCAGTGGTGGTGAGTAGCCTCACCATTTTTCCAGCTTGCGTGCTGGCGTTCTGGCATCGGCGCACGGCGTGTGTATGGCTGACCATCAACGCGGGGTTAGTTGTCACTTCGATGGCGTCCTATGTTCTCCGTACTCATCAATACCGGATCGGGAGCATCATCGGCACGATGGTGTCGGCTCTGCTTGCGGTTCTCTTCAACGTGGCAGAAGTCCGTCGTTGGCCGGGTGCCTTAGACCGCGACTACGAGAGCCGCAGCCCCTCATCGGAACCGCGCCGACCATGAGAAAAAGAGCGTTATGTTTCGCACGGGTGCAACTAACCTGCGGTTCCCCCGGGGAACTCATTTAAAAACAGGTTGCTAATACTGCTCTATGGGAAGAAGCTAGAAAACGTCTCTGAGAAGGTTACCTTAGAATCCGAGCGCACGTTGCTGCGGGGAACCCACCGAGAATCAAGCGGATAGCAAAGCACGGGCAAAGAAGCAAACTCACGGTCCGAAAAGCAAATGAATCTCCCCCAATGTGAGGACACTTAAAAACAAGAGTTCCTCATCGGTGTCATCGATCCACATCGTCACCTTTGGCTCCGGTTTCGGTTTGATGAGTTCGGAAATGACATTCGTATCCAGCAGGAACGCCTCACAGGTCGACCGTCCGCCCAAAGTCCGCTTTACGCTCGAGATCGATGCGCACCTTGGCTAGCGGTGACTCGGAGAAGGATCTGGAAAGACTCTTCGGCTGCTGGTCTCGTTTTGTTAGTCGTTCAAACTCTTCCAAGGCCAGGGATGACGACTGCCTCCTTGCCTTGTTATCACCTGAGGGGCTCGCTCCCGAGCTCTCCGGAACACTTCGCTAAACTGTGCCTTGGCTGCCTGTAATTGCCATGTCCGCGCAGATGGAACCACTTGTTTGCCTTCGGGTGGGCGCTTTCTCGATATCCCGGTCGCCCTGAAATTATCCTGACTAGAGATGTCTAAATTAGCGGCAAAGTGGAAGTTCTTGTATCGATTGCTTTCGAGAATTGGTGCTTTGGCCAGAGTGTGCCAAATCAGGTTGGGTAATAGGGCCGAAGGAAGAATGGAGGCCATTTTCTGGACGGCCGCTGCATCTACGCCCCACGGCAAGCCAGCGCAGATTTGGCGGATGAACGAAGGGGCACGGGTTCAGCGTGCAGCGATGCTAGCTGCCATTCTTACGGGTGCAAGTCCCGTCGGTGGAAATTACCCAGTTGCCACCGTAGCGATAACCGGCGACGGAGCGGGTGACCAAACCGTCGAAAGCCCGGTAGTAAAAATCCTCGAGGGCTGGGTGTAAGCCTGGTCCGATCCGTCAGGAGGGTGAACAAATCAGCAGGTTGTAGCGTGAGCGAACCGTAGTGAAGCTCCGAAATGTGCCCCCCACACGGAACGGATTTGTGGGATGGATGGGAGTGCCGAGACTATGCTGAACAGGCGAAGGCCATCGTTGGCGGCGAAGGAACTGGGTGAATGCAGCCGTCAAACTCCCCGGAGTCGTAGAGGACGACATGCTGAGAAAGAATGAGTAGTGAAAGCACGGAACCAGTCGTGGGTCGCCTAGGCGGAAACGCACAGCGAAGGCAGGGCGTATAAGTTGCAGAGCAGCGAAAGCGCGCTGTGCCCACGAGTGGGGCGGATGGGGTCGATTAAGCGATGATGGATGGGGACAACACAACCCGGTCCGGAGCGAGGACCCCTGGGGTAGAGCGGGGCAGCCGCTCGCGTGGCGGTTCTGAACGCACAGCCTCTCCGACACAGCGCGGAGCACGACAAGCTGAAAGCGGCAGAACGAAGGAGGGATGCAAACCGAGAGGGTGCGACACGTGGGCGCTACTCGCGGGAAGGCACCTTCTGATAGCCAGCCTTGAAGCCGTACTGGGGAAAACCCGCCGTACGGAATTTTAGGGGGGACGATGGAAACGTCGGCATCATTCGAAGCCCGGTCCGCGCCATTGTCCTACCCGACCGTGCCACATAACGATCGGGCCGATGAGGGCTTTAGGGTCTGCGTGAGAACCAGGCGACAAAACAATTCCCGTTAGGGACGACTGACCTTAGGGCATTATCCCCTTGAGGTATCTCTTTCAATCGCCTGCGGCGAACAGCGACGATTTGCCCCGTAAGAGTCGAAAAGCGTACCTCAGCGGCTAAAAGCCGTCGTTGGAAGGCCTATTTACGGCACGGCTAAACCCGTGCCCTTCGTACAGAGACGCTTTTCCCTAAGCCTGTTTAACGTTTAACTCCCGACCAACCGCGAAATCTGATTTTGACAAGTCTGAAGGTCCGCCGGCCCTACGGGACTCACTCCATCGCCAGACTGCGTCGCTTGCCCTAGCTGGCCGTGCGCTACCTCAGGTGCTTGCCCCAGCTCAAGCAGAAGAAGAGATGAAACGGGCGCGCCAATCCCCATTTAATTTGAACAAGCTTGTTTTGTTTTACTAGAGGAATCCCAAGGTTTGGTGGAGGATCGCGGCCCACTCAAGCCAACGGCCGGCTTGAGTGGGGCACCCGTGCGCCCGGCAGGGCGCACTCACTAGGAGGTGAAAGACCTCTACACACCCGGCAAGGGGAAGTGTTAGCTGAGCGGCAAGGGTGTCCATCGCGAGGTGGGATCCGAAGGAAGCCGCAGGCAAAGCGCTGCTCTGACGAACAGCCAGCGGATAGGAGGCGACGCAGTTGGGTAAGCAGGCGGGTCCCTGTAAAGCCCAGTACTTGCACGGAAGGCTGCGGCGTAAATCCGACAGAGATAAGCGTGAAAGCGAGTGCGCAATACCCGGGGAGATCTGGCGGTTTGCCTTGTGCTACCTGCATCGCGAGGTGTGGGGATGAGGCGCCAGAAGTCAGCAAAGGGCATAGTAGCGTGGATAGCCTGGGAAACCAGGAAGGAGCGAAGGCCTGAACACGAAACACGGAAGTAGGACGGTAGAACTCGATGCATGTCGATGAAGCAGAAGCGTACGAGAGTACGGCCAGAGGAGCAGGAGACGGACGGAATCCGTTGCAGGGCTCGGCTGGTGCAGAGGCACGCACGGCGGCTAGCGGGCAGTCGAAACCGGAGACCAAGCAACTGATGGAACGAGTATTGGAACGGGAGAACATGCAGGCGGCTTATAGGCGAGTGATGAGCAACCAAGGAGCACCGGGCGTCGATGGACGTCCGGTATCGGGGTTGAAATCCTGGCTTATCGAGCGTTGGCCTGTGGTGAAGGAAGACCTGCTGAGCGGGAAGTATCAGCCGCAAGGATTACGCAAGGTGGAGATCGCAAAGCCGCAAGGTGGAGTGCGCACCCTGGGTATCCCGACGGTGATAGATCGCCTGATACAGCAGGCGCTTCATCAAGTGCTGTCTCCCATCTTTGATCCCGGATTTTCTGAATCCAGCTACGGCTTTCGCCCTGGACGCAGCGCACAGCAGGCGGTGAAGGCCGCCCGCGGGTACGTGGCGAAAGGCAAGCGGTGGGTGGTACTGGATTTAGAGAAGTTCTTCGATCGAGTCAATCACGACATACTGATGTCGCGGTTGGCGCGTAAGGTTGGAGACGAACGGGTGCTTAAGCTGATCCGTCGTTACCTGCAAGCGGGCCTGATGGAGGGCGGGATCGAGACGGTGAGAGGGCAAGGCACGCCGCAAGGCGGACCGTTGTCCCCGCTGCTGTCGAATATTCTGCTGGACGATCTGGACCGCGAACTGGAACGGCGCCAGCTGAGCTTCTGCCGCTATGCCGACGACTGCAACATTTATGTCGGAAGCAGAGTGAGTGGAGAGCGAACGATGAGAGCCATGACTGCGTTTTTAGAACGTCGCCTGAAGCTGCAGGTGAACGCGGATAAGAGCGCGGTGGCGCGACCTTGGGCGAGGAAGTTTTTGGGCTACAGCCTCACGTGGCACAAACAGCCGAAGCTCAGGATCGCGCCTCAGAGCCGTCAACGGTTTATGGACAAGATCCGTAAGCTGATGCGAGTCTGCCGTGGAAAGAGCCTGCAACAGACCATTGAGGCCCTCAACCCGGTACTAAGGGGTTGGGTGCAGTACTTCCGGTTGGTCGAAGTGAAGACCATCCTGGAGCAACTCGATGGCTGGGTCCGGCACCGACTGCGGAGTCTTGTGTGGCGGCAATGGAAGAGTGCCCGTAAACGGGCACACAGCCTGATGAAGCTTGGCATCGCCGAAGACATCGCCTGGCTCAGTGCAACCGACCGCCGAGGACCATGGTGGCACGGTGCGGCCCGGCACATGCACCAGGCGTATCCCAACAAAACCTTCGACCAAATGGGCCTCGTTTCCTTGCTCGCCCTGAGAAAACGTCTTACTGCTGTTTCGTGAACCGCCGGATGCCGAACGGCACGTCCGGTGGTGTGGGAGGACGGCGGGAGCAATCCCGCCTCCTACCCGATTCAGACTTTTGGCGGTTCAGGGAGATTTCGGCTGGCGCCGACCATGCCCACGGTTCTCTAATATCAACCAACAACAGCCTAGAAGGGAATATCGTCGTCGGTTATTTCCGTACCGGCAAACTCTTCGTGTTGAACCGGCGCGCGCTGATCGAACGATGACGTATTCGACCGCGATCCCGCCGCCGCCGGCATCTCCTTCGCCGCGGCCCGACAACAGGACAATATCGTTGACGATAATTTCCGTGCGGTACTTCTTCTGCCCCGACGCCTGATCATCCCAGGACCGGGTCTGAATGCGGCCTTCCACGTAGAGCTTGGCGCCCTTCTTTACGTAGTCGCGGATAATCTCCGCCACTCGTTGATACGCGGTCAGGTTGTGCCACTCGGTGCGATCCTGCCACTCGCCGGCCTTGTCTTTGAACCGATCCGACGTGGCCAGGGTAAGATTCGCGACCGGCAAACCGCTGGGTAAAAATTTGACTTCCGGGTCTTTGCCGACGTTGCCCAGGAGAATGACTTTGTTAACGCTCTTTGGCATGATGTTCCTTCTCTTTTAGATAAGGCAGAAGCATAGCAGAACTTTCTGCCGGGTTGTCTTGGTTAACTTTTCTTTATATCGCGGACACGCGCCAGGCGGCGATTGCGCAGCCACTTGGCCGCTCCCAGCAACGTGAGCATGCTGCCAAACGGAAGGCACATCATGGCCAGCAGCAGCGCCAGCCAGCCGGAATTCGTGTGCGGGCCGTGCACGCCGATGCCGCCGAACACCGTCGCCGTCAGCAGCGCGGCCACGCCCCCCACCACCAGGATCCAAATGCCCGCGCGCAGCAGTTGGACCGTGCCATCGTCCGGCATCGGCCTCACCGGCCGCGGGCCCGCTTCCTGCATCACGGAAGGCGCCGCGCTCAGCGCCACGCGGCCAGCATGGCGTACACCACCACCCCCGTGACAGAAACGTAAAGCCAGATGGGTAGGGTGAAACGCGCGATCTTGCGATGCTGCCGGAAGCGGCCGCTGAGGGAAAAGAAGAAGGTGGTCAGCACCATCGGCAGTGCCACCACCGACAGCACGATGTGGCTGGCCAGGATGCTCAGATAGACCGTCCTCACCGTCCCGAAGCCGGGGAAATGCGTCTCTCCATGCAGCGCATGGTTGGTGATGTAGCTGACCAGGAAGAGAGACGAGAAAACAAACGCGACGATCATGGACACGCGATGGGCGGGAATATTCCTCTGGCGAATAAAGTAGAACCCAGCCAACAGCGCAACCGTGCACAGACCATTCAGCAGTGCATTCAGCGCCGGCAGAAACCGCAGCCGGGAATCAGCAGCATCCAGCGGATGATGCAGGTAAAGCAGCCAAAGCAAAAAGCAAACGGCGGCCGCACTCACCGCGACGATCAGCGCGATGGGGAGCGCCACCGAAGGCCGCTGGTTGGTTTCCGCTACATACATGTTTCCCTTTCCTCTCCTGGCTACGCGGCCGGCCGGTGGGTGCGCCGGTTCACAATCGCCCAGGATGCGGCAAACGTCACCAGGCAAACCCCGGCGGTGACCGCCAGGTTCACAGGCAAAGAAAACACGGTGGGCGCCTCGGGAAACAAAGCCCCACGCAGCGCTTCCACGCCGTAGGTCAGAGGGTTCAGCATCATGCAGAAGCGCATCCACCCTGCGGCTCCGCTCAGCGGAAACAGGCGCCCGAAAGCAGCCACAGCGGAATCAACAGCATGTTCACGATGGCGTGAAAGGCCTGCGTCGAATCCATGGGCCAGGCAATGGCAAAGCCCAGCGCCGTCAGCTCAAAGCTGATCATCACCACCGCCAGGATGCTCAAGCCGATCGCCACCGGCGTCAGGTGCACGCCGACCAAGGGCGCAAACACCAGAAAGATGATTCCCTGAATGGCGGCCAGCGTAGCCCCGCCCAGCACCTTGCCCAGAACCACCGAAGACCGGCTCACCGGAGCCGCCAGCACCGAAAGCAAAAAGCCCTCGTTCCGGTCCTGGATCAGCGACATCATGCTGAAGATCGCGGTAAAGAGCACAATCATGGCTACGGATCCGGGAAAGAAGTATCCCAGGTAATGCGCCGACGATCCGGAGCCGGTGCTGAAACTGTGGGCGAAGCCCGCGCCCAGCACCACCCAGAAGATCAGGGCGAGGCAATCACTCCCGGCCACGCGGGCCTTCTGCCGATAAAAACGGACAATCTCCCGCTGCCACAAGCTATAAGCCGGCAGCCAGATGCCCGGCGATATGGCCTGGCGCGTGCGCGGCGCAGTCGCGGCTATGGTTGCCATGATGTCTCCTTCTCCCCGGCATCGGTCCAGAAGCGATGCCCGGTGCGTTGAATAAATACGTCCTCGAGCGACGGACGCGCCACCGAAATGCCATCCACTTCCCCGGGGAAAGCTTCGACCACCGCGGTCACCAGGCGATGCCCCTCGGGACGCTCCAGGCGAACGGTGCTGCCCATCACATTCGGCTGCACTCCGAAACGGGCGCCCATGCGTTCCGCCAGCGAGCGCGCCGCCTCCGGGCTCGCAGTCTCAAACAGCACCACATCGCCGCCGATAGCCGACTTCAATTGCGCCGGCGAACCCAGCGCCACCAGGTTGCCCTGGTTCAGAATGGCCAGCCGGTCGCAATGTTCTGCCTCTTCCATCAGGTGCGTCGTCACCAGGATGGAAACGCCCTCCTGGTCCCGCAGGGTGCGCAGGTATTGCCACATGTCGCGCCGCGCGCCGGGGTCGAGGCCGGTCGATGGCTCGTCCAGCAGCAGCACCGCCGGGGAATGGATGAGGCCCTTGGCCAACTCCACCCGCCGCTGCATGCCCGCCGGAAAGTGTTTCCACGTATTCCTTGGCGCGGTCGCTCAGCCCTACCCGGCGCAAGACTTCGGCGCTGCGGGTCTTGAGCATCTCGCCGCGCAAGCCATACAGGTGCCCCTGGTGCTTCAGGTTTTCCGCCACCGTCAACTTGAGATCCAGGCTCCTGGCCTGGAAGACGATGCCGGTCTGCTGCCGCGCCCGATTCGGTTCCCGGGCCACATCGAACCCCTGGATCCGGGCCACTCCGCCACTCGGCACCATCAAGGTAGAGAGGATGCGGAAGAGCGTGGTCTTGCCGCTGCCATTGGGGCCCAGCAAGCCGAAGATTTCCGCTGGCTGCACGGCAAAACTCAGGTTGTCGAGCGCCAGGCGGTCGCCATAGTTATGCGACAGCCGGTCCAGCTCAATCGGCATCGCTTCCGCCTTACCGTTTGGCTGGATGTTCGCTGCCGGATGTTCGCTCAGGGTAGCCATGTGCCTATGTCCTTCCGGTTGCGTTCAGCATCATCACCAGGAGCAGCAGCGGAAGGTGGATCACGCTGGCTCGCAGCAGCTCACGCGCATACTTCCGCGATTCCGCCGTGGTGAGCGCCCGGGTAATGCGGGCAAAGCGAATGGTGTAAGCCAGGTAAACCAAACCCAGCAGCACCGCGGTGACCAGGTAGAACCGCCCGGTCAAGTGCAGGTAAAACGGTACGACGCTGACCGGGATCATCAGCACGGCATAGATGAGCGCCTCGCACGCCGTGGACCAGCCGTCGGGCTGCACCACCGGCAGCATGCGGATCCCGGCCTTGGCGTAGTCTTCGCGATACAGCCACGCGATCGCCATGAAGTGGGGAAACTGCCATACAAAAAGGATGGCAAACAGGGATACCGCCGGCCACTCAATCACGCCCCGCGCGGCAGTCCAGCCCAGTAGCGGAGGCATGGCGCCGGGAAATGCGCCAATGAAGGTGGCCAGCGTGGTGTAGCGCTTTAGCGGGGTGTAGACCGTTACATAGATGAACCCCGTCAGCAGTGTCAGCATCACCGTGACCGGGTTGGTATACCAGGCCAGCACCACCGCCCCGGCGGCAAAACATGCGAGCCCCAGCACCAAGCCGTAAAGCGGTCCGACGCGGCCGGCGGCGAGAGGGCGTTGCGCGGTCCGGGTCATCCTGGCCGTCGGTCTTACGCTCGATGACCTGGTTGAGCACGCTGGCGCCGCAGGAAACCAGCGTGATGCCCAGAAGCGCCTGTACCAGGCCCCAATGAATGCTGGTAATGCCGGACCGCATCGATCCCAGGTAGAAGCCGGCCCATGCCGTCAGCACCACCATCGAGGTCACGCGAACTTTGAAGAGCTCCTGGTAATCGGCCAAAAGGGAATGCCGAACCGGCTTAGCGGACACCGCGAGCCCCGGCACAGCCATGTCTCCTGCCGGGACGCGATCAACGGCGTGGGCGGCTGGGGTCATGGGAGCGAAATCCTGGGTTGCGGCTGATTATGGTTCGTCAAGGCGGCTCCCTTCAATGATAGCAAGCAAGCGCGCCGAAGCCGGGCGCGCCATTTTGATCTCACGCTGTACCGAGCGGCCAAAGACGAGCGTGTGAGAACCAGCGTTTTCCACTTTAGTCCCGGCGGGACGGCTGAACTTCAGTTTGCCAAGCATGAGTCGAAAAGCGTACCTCAGCGGCTAAAGCCGTCGTTGGAAGGCTTTTTTACGGCACGGCTTAAACCCGTGCCCTTCGTGCAGAGACGCTTTTCCCTCAGCCTGTCTAGCGTTCAAGTCCCGACCAACCGAGAAAGCAAATTTGGACAAGTCTGGCTCTAAACCCTCGTTAGCTGCTGGCTCCATGCGGCCTTTGAGACGGACTCGATTAGCTTTTCCTAGGAGGATCCCAGGTCTCAAAAGCGAGACCTAGGGCACCCTTCGCGTTTCCAGGGGTTATCCATGGGATCCGATGGCTGGTTCGGGCTCGTCATGCTGAACGAGGTACTCCTGGATCAGCACCGAAACCAGCACCGCCGTCGGCACCGCGATCATGGCTCCTACGACGCCCGCCAGCTTCGACCCCACCAGCAACGCGATCAGAACTCCCAGCGCTGAAAGGTCCACGCTGCTCTTCATGATGCGCGGCGTCAGGTAAGAGGTCTCAACCTGGGCGTAAATGGCATAAAAAATTGCCACCCCCGCCACCTTCTCCCAGGAATCGGTCGCCGCTGCCAGCAGCACCAGCGCCATCGACACCATAGCGCCCACGATAGGGATGATGTTGAGAACCCCCATCAGAACCGCCAGCGCATAGGCATAGCGGATCTTGAGCAAAACGAACACGATGAGGCTGCAAAGCCCGAGGATGAGCATGAGCCCGCCCTGGCCCACCAGCCACTTGCCCATGCGCGCGTCGGCGCGCAGCAGGGTACGGTTCAGCCGCTCTCTGGCAGGCTGGGGGAAAAACGAAAGCGCCCAGTGGTAGGCCTCATCCCCTTCCAGCATGAAGTACACGGTAAGAAAAAGGACTGCGCCGAGGTCGGCCAGCTTGCTGGCCCAACCGCTCAGAGACAGGAACAGGTACTCGGCGAAATTGGACGCAAATCCCTGAAGCTTGCTGTTCAGACCGGAAAGATTAATGTGAGAAACAAAGGGAACCCGATGCAGCTGCTCGAGCAATTGCGGGCCGCGCGTGGGCATCTCCGAGATCAGGGATTGCACGTCCCGTAACACCGGAGGCAACGCAAACGCAAAAAACAAGGTAGCCGCGGCCGCCAGGCTCAGCAACAGGAGAAAGATTGCCAGCCCCCGGCCGGGATGCCACTTTCCGATATGGATGCGGGTGATACCCCTAATGACAGGAGAGAGGACAACCGCAAACAGCGCGCTTACATAAAGCAGCAGCAGGATCTCCCGCATCAGGTATGCGGTGGCCAGGGCCAAGGCAATAGCAAAGGCAAAGACGACATTCCCCCGCGCCGAGCGGGTTCTCGCGGTTTCGACCCGCTCTACGCCCCCTTCACTCACCATGCGGCACTCACCTCGTTCTTCCTTCCAGGAGCCAATTCAAAGAAACGTCCGCTAATACTCGATCGGCCACTTGCCGTGCCTCCAGGCCTGTAGTCGTAACCGTGACGTGGGCTGCGCGGTAGTGCGGCAGGCGCAGGGCATGGCGCGCCTCCAGGGCTTCCGGCGCCGCCAACAAGGGTCGCACTTTCCCCTCCACTGTGCACCGTGCCAGCAGGTCGGGCAATTCAGCATGCAGGAAAACCAGGCAATTTCCGGGTGAGCGGATCAGAAGGGAACGGCTCGATTCGTCTTCCACCGTGCCCCCGCCAAGCGCCAGCACGATTTCCTCTTCGCCATTTACCTGCTGGACCGCTTGCCGTTCTTGCCGGCGAAACTCCGCCTCGCCGTAGTCGCGGAAGATCTCCGCAATGGTGCGATGACTGTTGGCCTCGATGACATCGTCCAGGTCGAGAAACCTCCAGCCCAGGTCGCGCGCCAGAATCGCGCCGACGGTGGACTTCCCGGCGCCCATAAACCCCGTCAGAATCAAGCGGGAAACCCGCTGCCTCTCTTGCTGCGCCCGCTCGCTCATGCCATCAGCGGATTATAGAGCGACGACGGCCCTCCACGGCACATGCGCCAACTAAGCCGAGCCTTGGATTGGCCCTCCGGTAGAGCGGACTACCCTACTTCACCCGCGAAGGCTCTTTCTTCAACGCTGTCTGGATGTTGTCCCACACCGCCGGGCTGGGGTCGTGGATAGGCAGCAGTAGCTTGGCTTGTTGCGCAATGTATTCCAGGTCTCTTACCAGCGCGCTGCAGTTCTCGCAGGTCTTCAAATGCTCTTGCGCGCTCAGATCTTCGCCCGACTCAAACAAGCTCGGAAGCTGGTCCTGAAAAGCGGCGCAATCGACGGTGATTCCGTTTGCTCCCTTTCGGACATCGTTCATAGAACTGCCTCTTTCCGTTGGCCCGACTTCAGAAGGTCTCGCAGCTTCATGCGCGCCTTGTGTAACTGCGACTTGCTGTTTCCGATGGAGCACTCCAACATGCCCGCAATCTCATTGTGTTCATACCCTTCCACATCGTGCAATACAAATACGAGGCGGTAGCCTGGGGGTAAATTCTCGATCGCGCGCTCCAGCGTGACCCGGTCCACCGAACCGGAAAGGGTAAGGTCGCGTGCGCCGATGTCCTTACGCGGCCCGTCTTCCTGGGAAGGCTCCAGGGTTTCTTCCAGGGAAACCTGAGGTAGTCCCTTCTTGCGCAGGTGCATCAGCACAACGTTGACAGCGAGGCGATGCAACCAGGTGGAAAATGCCGAATCTCCACGGAAGGTCGAAATCTTACGGTAAAGCTGGAGAAAAGCCTCCTGCGTCAGGTCCTCGGCTTCGGCCACATTGCCTAACATGCGCAGGCACAAGGAATAAACTCGCCGCTTGTGCAGCGCGTACAACATTTCGAACGATGCCCCGTCGCCTGCCTGGGCCTTTTGAATGGCCTCGGCTTCGCCCGCGATCGGAGGATTACGGCGCAGATGCTGATTGGGCGCTTTGGCCGGGGCCGTCGGCCCGGGCGTCGTCGCCAAGTCCTTACTGGGAATAGACATTGATACCTCTAGAAGAGAAGTTACCCCACCGCTATCTCTGCTCTGCCGGCGGATGTTCGCTTTCAGCATGGGAATTCACTCATTTAGGAAAGGAAACCTTCGGGATGGGAAGCACAATGCCGCTCTGGAGTTGCTTCGAGGCTCTTAACTGCCAATAAACCGGGCATAGAGACTTCGGGCGACGGTGATATCGGTCGTGCCCTGCACCAGCGCCCGTCCGTCGGCAAAAAGCGTAACCGTATAGTCGCCTCGCTCGAAGCGCAGCAGAAGCTGGTTGAAGTTCACTTTTCCATGCGGTTCCAACCGGCGCCGCATCTCGGCGAAATCTACCGGACGATGATGTTCGTGGATCTGCACCGAATTCCGTCCGCACAGCGTGATCTGGGGACGATCTTCTCCGCGGAGATAGGCAAAGTCCCGCCCCTGGCAAACCGGGCATTGCGCCTTGGGGGTGGCGGCGCTGATTTCCGCCTGGTCGTTGGTCCAAAGATCGCGGCCCAGGAGGGTTCGCCGCATTTTGTCCTTCGCGCCTACGAGAAACTTGAGCGCCTCGGTCACTTCGACCGAGGCGGCAAAATTGACCGCAGTGTTGAGGATTCCCGAGGTGTCACAGGTCTCGACCATCCCGGCCGGCGGCCGGGGAAAGAGGCATGCCAGGCAGGCCGTCTCTCCGGGCAGGATGTTCATGGTCGCGGCATAAGCTCCCACGGCGGCCGCGTAAATCCAGGGGCGGCCCTGTTCGATGGCGTAGTCATTCAGTAGATAGCGGGTCTCGAAGTTATCCGTAGCGTCGAGCACGATGGAAGCTTCGCCCAGCAGGGCATGAATATTGGAAGGGACCAGGTCCGACACGTGCGCGTGCACCCGGGTCTGGCTGTTGAACTGCGCGATCTTGCGCCGGGCGGCTTCGGCCTTGGGCAGGGCTTCACGGGCATCGGCTTCATCGAAAAGAACCTGCCGTTGCAGGTTGCTCTCTTCTACAAAGTCACGGTCCACCAGGGTCAGGGTTCCCACCCCGGCTCGCGCCAGGAGAGCCGCCGCCGCAGCCCCGGTCGCGCCGCACCCCACCAGTGCTACGTGGCCCTGGGCCAGGCGCCTCTGTCCCGCCGCACCAATCCCCGGGTAGAGTACCTGGCGTGAGTACCGCTCCTCAATCTGTTCCACTGCACGCTCCCGTAACATCCGGATTGGCGATCCCGTCTTAGTATAGAGATTCGTATAAAGAGAGAGCCGCGGCGGTCGGCATTCCAGATTGGCCCGAATCGGAATGCCCGTCTGAGAGGGTTTTGTTGCTTTTGACACCATTGCTTCCATCGGCGCGCCGCCAGCACAAACTCGCTCTCGTTCCTCTTTCCGTTCTGGTATTCGGGGTTGCGCTGACGCTCAGCACTGCTTCCTGCCCCGCCGCCGCCCAGGCAGCGCCGCCCGCACCCCTCGCCCCGCAAGACGTTGAAAAGGGCCTGTTGCCCGACTGGGCAGGCCTGCAGGTGGTGGGGATTACCTTCGACGGCGTGAGCGCGGAATTGCTGAAGCCGTTGCCGGGGCAACTGGCGCAACAGCCGGGGGCTCCCCTGGACCCGGAAAAGATTCGTGAGAGCCTGCGCAGCCTTTACGCCACCGGCCTTTACCAAACCATTGAAGTTGCCGGCGTCCGCGCCGGGGATAGCGTCACGCTCATTTTTAACGGGACTCCCCGCCTCTTTGTCGGCCGAATCAACGTGGAGGGAGTAAAAGACGAGCGCCTCGACGCCGTGCTCGACAGCGCCACCCAACTGCAGGCGGGAACCCCTTACTCTGATTCCAAGGCGGCTCAGGCCGAACCTTCGATCAAGACCACGCTTGAGAACAATGGCTACTACCGCGGACAGATCGCGTCCACGAAGGTCATCGACCGGCAAAACTCCTTGGTTGATGTAAATTTTGAGGTCACCACAGGGGATCCGGCCCGGATCGGCGACGTCGAGCTCACCGGGGACAGCGGTTTGACCGAAGCCCAGTTTCGCAAGCAGGCCAAACTCAAGCGCAATGCCAAGGTGAACCGCAACACCGCGAGCCGTGCCCTCGCCAGGCTGCGCAAGCGCTACAACAAGCGCGGACATCTCGCTGCCACGATCAGCCTTACCTCGAAAGAATATGTGCCTCCCACTAACCGGTTGAACTATACCTTTCTCGCCCATCAGGGGCCGATCGTTCTGGTGAAAGTGGAAGGCGCAAAGATCAGCCACAGTCAGTTGCAGAAACTGGTGCCGATTTACGAAGAGGGAACCGTTGACCAGGATCTGCTCAACGAGGGCGCGCAGAACCTGCGCAACTACTATCAAAGCCACGGCTATTTTGATGTGAAGGTCTCCCACCAACCGGTGGAGACCGACGCGCAGCACGTGACGGCGCTCTACACCGTTGAACTGGGCAAGCGGCACGTGGTCGATACCGTCACGATTACCGGCAACAAGTACTTCAGCACCGAGCTCATTAAACAGCGGATCAGCGTTCGTCCAAACGCCTTTCTGGATCGCTACGGCGCCTTCAGCCAGCAGTTGGTGGCGCAGGATATCGCCAGCATCCGGGCGCTCTACATGAGCAATGGGTTCAGCGCGGTCAAGGTCACAACCAAATTCACAGACAGCGATACCGGGGCCGGGAAGGCGAGCAAGATCTCCCACTTCAAAATCGAGTACGTCATCGACGAAGGCGCCCAGCGACGCATCGGCAAATATGAAATCGAGGGAGCCAGCACGGAGCAGCTCAACGACTTTCGCCCTTCGCTGAATACCCAGGTTGGGCAGCCCTACTCGGCGATCAACATAAACCAGGACAGAGACCTGGTTCAGACCTACTTCTTCAGCAAGGGCTATGACAACGCCCAGGTAAGCCTGTTTCAGCAAGCCGATCCCGATCACCCGGATCAAATGGACTTCACCATGAAGATTGTGCCCGGTAAACAGTTCTTCGTGCGCAAGGTGATTGTCTCCGGCGTGGAGCGAACCAAGCCGGCGATTGTGCAGCAGCGGATCACGCTGCACCCGGACGACCCGCTCAATCAAACCGCCCTGCTGCAGATGCAGCGCAGACTGTATGACCTTGCTCTGTTCAACGAGGTCAATACGGCTATCCAGAATCCAAACGGCGACGAAAGCTACAAGAACGTCCTGTTGAACATCACGGAAGCCAAGCGTTGGGATATCAGCTACGGTTTCGGTTTCGAAGTGCAGACAGGCGCGCCCACGTCAAGTTGTCTCTCCCCGGCGGAACAGGCAACGTTGGGCATCACCAATAACTACAACTGCAGTCCGAATGGCCATACGGGGGCCAGTCCGCGGATTTTGTTCAATGTGAGCCGCACCAACCTGCGCGGCACTGACCAGTCGATTACCCTGCGTACCAACTACGGAACACTGGAGCAGATCGCTTTGCTCAGCTACCAGGATCCGCACCTCTTCAATAAGCCGTCATTCAACCTGACACTCTCCGGCGGGTATAACAACAGCGCAGTGATCACTACCTACCGGGCGTCGATTCTTTCCGGGGCGCTTCGGGTTTCGCAACGGGTGAGCAAACCCATCACCCTGATCTATTCCATGTCGTATCGCCGGGTGGTGGTGAATGCCAGCACCCTGCAGGTCAGCCTGGCGCAGATTCCGTTGCTGGCGCAGCCGGTGCGGGTAGGGGGGCCGGGAATTACCTATATCCGCGATACTCGCGATGTGCCGCTCGATGCTCATCACGGCACTTTCAATACCGGGGAGATTTTTTTCGCGGATGGCAAATTCGGCTCCCAGGCCAACTTTGACCGCATCGACCTGAGCAATGCCACCTACTATGACTTTGGCCGGAACCATTGGGTGTTTGCGCGGCAAACCCGCTACGGACAGGAGCGGTCTTTCGGCAACGGCGATGCGCAATTGATCCCCTTGCCTGAGCGGCTCTATGCCGGCGGCGCGACCTCTCACCGCGGCTTTCCTATCAATTCGGCAGGGCCTCGGGATCCTCAGACCGGTTATCCGGTAGGCGGCGCGGGCGTCTTTGTGAATACGTTCGAGCTTCGCCCACCGCCTCCCACGTTGCGCTGGGTGGGCACCGATCTCAGCTTTGTCCTGTTCCACGACATGGGCAACGCCTTTCAGAAGTCTTCCCAGATATGGCCGAGCGCGCTGCGTATCAAGCAGCCCCACAGCTATACCTGCCGCAACGTCACCGTGCCTTACACCACGTACAACACACCGGACACCTGCGACTTCAACGACTTCTCGCATGCAGTGGGACTGGGGCTGCGCTACCACACGCCCATAGGGCCGATACGCGGGGACTTCAGTTACAACCTCAACCCGCCGATCTATCCTGTCTTTTACGACTACACCACTGCGTCGACGGCTCCTAACCCCCACGTCGGGCAAGCCGGTCACTTCAACTTCTTCTTCAGTATCGGACAGAGTTTCTGATGTTGAGACCGCTGAGAACCAGATCGTGCAGTTCCACATCTCGCGAGAGAGATTCGCTCACCGCGGCCTGCAGATGGTACAGAGTTTGGAGTTTGTTTTTGGCCATGCTCGCGGCAGCAGGCGCATGGGGGCAGCAAACTACGGCTGCTCCTCTGCCAACGGGCGCCGTGGTTCTCGATCACGTGGTCGCGGTCATCAATGGCAGCGTGATCCTGGAGAGCGATGTGCAGGAAGAGATGCGTTACGGTGTCCTGCAGCCATTCAGTGTCAATCCGGCGCGCAACACACCGCAACGAGCGCTGCAGCGCCTGATCGATCGCGCGCTCATCCTGCAACAGATGCAGGCGACGCAGTTCGCTACGCCACCAACGCCCGAGGAAGTACAACAGCGCCTCAAAGACCTGAGTGCCGTAATGCCTGGGTGCGCGCAATACCACTGCAATACGGAAGCTGGTTGGCAAGCCTTCCTGAAAGCCCATGAGTTGACGGAGAAAGAAGTAGAGAAGCACTGGACTGAAAGGATGACGATCCTGTCATTTATCCAGTCGCGCTTCGGCTCCGGGGTTCGCATTACGCCCCAGGAAATTGCCGACTACTATCACAAGACCCTGGTCCCCCAACTCAATGGGCAGAAGCCACCTGCACTGGCAGCTGTCTCCAGCCGTATCCAGGAGATCCTGCTGCAGCAGCGAGTCAGTTCTCTGCTTCTCGAATGGTTACAGAGCCTGAAGAGTGAGGGTAGCGTCAGCATTCTCGATCCCGCCTACGGGCAGGTCGGTACTACCGGTTCCGGTGACGAGTCCGAATCCGGAGGACAGCCATGAGCGCGTGGGGATGGGTTTTGAGAGTGGGCGGCGTTCTCCTGCTGCTGCTGGTGCTGGTCGTGGCCGGCCTGATGTTCTATGCCTCGACGCCGCACTTTGCGAACATCGTCCGGCAGAGGGTGGTGACGGTACTCGAAGAAGCCACCGGCGGCCGGGTGGAGATCCAGTCCTTGCGTTGGAACCTGCGGCACCTGTCTGTGGAAGTGGATGGCTTGACCATTCACGGGTTGGAAAGCCGTGGCGAATTGCCCTATGCCCATGTCGACCGCCTTTACGCGCGCGCCAAGATCCTTTCCTTTGTCGATGCCCGTATCGGCCTCGACTTTCTCGAGGTCGATCGTCCGTCGATCCACCTCATCATTTATCCCGATGGCCACACCAACCAGCCGGCGCCCAGGGTTAAAGAAAGCACCAATGGCCCGGCGGTGCAAACGATCTTCGACCTGCAGGCCCGCCGGGTAGAAGTCAACAACGGTGTCGCGCTGATCAACGAGCGCTCCATTCCGTTTCAGTTGGCCGCGAACGATCTGGGCGCAGTGATCACCTATGCTCCGGCGACCAGGCAGTATGTGGGGCAAATCTCCTGCTCCGATATCAACGCGCAGAAGGGCAAATCCGCAGTCGTACGCAGCAAGCTGGATCTGAGTCTGGAAGCGGCGCCCGATGCGGTCAATATCAAGGCCCTTCATTTCAGCACCGGAAAAACCGACTTGCAGGCCTCCGGCAGCCTGACTCATTTCGCGCAGCCGCAGTGGAAGCTATCCGCGAACGGCCCGGTGGAGCTGGCCGAGCTGACCGGGCTCGGAGTGGTGGATGGCTTCCGCCGCGGCAGCGTGAATCTTGCTGTCACGGCCCAGGGCGCCGGAGCCAAGGACTACACGATCGACGGCGATGCCAAGGTGATCAACACCAGCTATGCCATTGAATATTTCTGGGCCGACGGGGTGAATGCGACCACTCACTTCCACATCACTCCGAAAGAGATCTCGTTACCTGATGTGGTTGGCCGCCCGCGCCAGGGCGGGATCGTCTATGCCGCCCTCCGCTTTCTCAACTGGAGCGCACCCGACAGTCTCCCCAAAACTCCCGGAGCGCAGGTGATGAGTGTTCGCGCCCGCGTGCGCGGCGTGCGGCTCACGACTGTGCTTGAGAGCGTGGTCCCGCCCCACTATAGAGATCTGGGGTTCGATACGGCGGGTGAGGGAAATGTGAGTGTCGATTGGACTGGCTCGCCGGACGACCTTACGGTCGCGGCCGTTCTGGCCATGAGTGTTCCCGACCGTCCCACGCCCGGCAGAGTCTCGATCAGTGGAACGGTGGATGCCAAGTACTTCCAGCGCGGGGGCAAAGTTCAGATCAACCAGCTCGAAGCACACAGCCAAGCGACCTCGCTGAAGGTCTCCGGCTTGTTAGGCGTGTATCCGGTCGAGAGGCCTTCCGATCTCAACATCCACCTGGTCAACCACAATCTCGGTGAGTTCGATCATGTGCTGAAGGCGCTGGATTTGGGCGTCAATGGCAAGCCTGGAATTGCGGGACTCCCCATCCAACTTCACGGCGACGCCACCTTTGATGGCCAGGGAACCGGCTCACTGGTTGACCCCGCCTTCAAAGGCCATCTCACCGCGAAGCAATTCTCGACGTCGTTTGTGCTTCCCGCTTTAAATAACAAGCTACAGCCTGCGCAACCCTCGACTGAGCCGGTCGCCCTCCCGTCGGACAACTCGACCCCGGCCGGTTTGCCAACCAGCATCTTCTGGGATTCGTTGGACGCGAACGCGAGCTACTCTTCCAGTCTCATCTCCGTCGATCACGCGACGCTCACCCGGGACAAGACGGTGATCCACGCCTCCGGGCAACTGGAAGCGCACCGCATCAACCGGCGGCGAGTGGCTTTCGATGACCAGGCCACCATCAACGCAACCGCGCAGGTACAGAACGCATCCCTCACCGACCTTCTGTCGCTGGTAGGGCAGGACCTCCCGGTGACGGGAACTCTAAACCTGGAGGCCCATGCGGGGGGCATGCTCGGTGATTTGAACGGAGGGGGAAATCTTACTCTTCTGGGCGGGGCCATCGAAGGGCAGCCCTATCACAGCCTGACCGCCGCCGTAGCCCTGGCTGGACAGGACATCAACCTCACCAAACTGACACTTCTGCAGGATGGCGGAACGGTGGAGGGCAACGGGACCTACAGCCTCAAGACGCGGCAGTTCCTTGCCAACCTGGACGGGACCAATTTCGAACTATCGCATTTCCCCCAGCCCAAAGACTCCCGGCTCGCCATCGCCGGCGCCGTGAAATTTGACGCGCATGCCTCGGGCACCTTTGATTCCTTCTCTGTTCTGGCTGGACTCCACATGCGCAATCTCGTTCTGGGCGGACAGCCTGCCGGCGCCCTGGAGGTCATAGCGCATACCCAAGGCAGCACAGCCTACTTCACAGCTCAAAACAGCCTGGCAAATGCACAGTTAAAGCTCAGTGGCCAGACGCAACTGCATGGCAATTTCGATACCCAGGCCAATGCGGTATTGACCAATCTGAACATCGCGCCGTTTCTCCGCGCCTTTCACGTGCAGAGTGTCAGCGGCAATTCGGCGATTGGGGGGACGATCAACGTGGCTGGTCCGCTGCGCCAGCCGAAACAGTTCAGCGGGGACGCTGAGATTAATCAGTTCGGCGTCACATTGCAGGGCATCGCACTCCAGGCCCAGGGGCCGATACGCGCGGCGCTGCGGGAGGGTGTACTCCATCTCACCCAGGCTCACATCACCGGACCCGATACCAATCTTTCCCTTACCGGCACGGCTTCTTTGGTGGGCACCCAGGCGCTGGATGTCACCGGCAATGGATCCGTGAACATGAAGCTGGCGCAGACCTTCGACTCCGACATTACTTCCTCTGGCCATGTGGACTTCAACGTCGAAGCGGTTGGCACCCTCACGCAGCCCTCGTTCTCGGGACGCATGCACCTTACCAACGTGGCTTTGGCCCTGAATGATCTGCCCAACGGCATCAGCCGGTTGAACGGCGATCTGGTCTTCGACCAAAACAGGCTGCAGGTACAAAACCTGGTGGGCATGACCGGAGGCGGCCAGCTCAAATTCGGCGGTTTCTTAGCCTATCAGCAGGGTCTGTACGGCGACTTTACGGCGATGGGCAAAGATGTCCGCGTCCGCTATGCAGGCATAAGCGCGACGGCGGATACCACCATGCACCTGCTGGGCACACAGAACAACATGATGCTCAGTGGTAGTGTGCAGATCACCCGCTTCATTATCGGTCCAAACGTAGACTTCGCGAGTTTTGCCCCCAGTGCCGCGGCAAACGTGCCGCCCGGATCCCAATGCGGCCTCTAGTCACGTGCGGCTGGATATCCACGTGTTTTCTGCGCCCCAGCTCGATTTTCAGAACTCCTACGCCCAGCTGGCCGGCAGCGTGGATCTGCGCATCCGCGGGACCGTGGCCCAGCCGGCAATCCTCGGCCGCATCAATATCACCGACGGAACCGCCAACTTTGCCGGAACCACCTATCGTCTGCAGCACGGGCAGATCTTCTTCACCAACCCGGTCATGATCCAGCCCTTTATCGACATCGACGCCACCACCCGGGTGGAGGAATACGACGTGACCATCGGGCTGCACGGCAACCTCAACCAGCTCACGCCCACTTTCCGCTCGGAGCCCCCTCTGGCCCAGGCCGACGTCATCTCCCTTCTGGCCCTGGGCCGGACCCAGGAGGAACAAGCGCTGTATTCGCAGCAGGAGCAGTCGATCGGCTCCGACTCCACCACGAATGCGTTGCTGGGAGGCGCCCTGAATGCAGCGGTCGGCAGCCGGGTGCAGAAGCTCTTTGGTGGCGGCAGCGTGAAGATCGATCCGACCTATGTCGGCACCGTAGGCAGTTCGAGCGCCGGATCACTGTGTCAGCAGAACATCTCCCGCAACGTCCAGGTCACTTACGCCACGAACGTAAATGCCACCGCGCAGCAGCTTATTCAGGCCCAGGTCGACATCACGCAAAGCGTTTCCGTCGCTGGCTCTCCGCGACGAAGTCGGGCGTCTTCAGCCTGGTGCTGAAAGTTCACAAACGCTATCGTTGACGCCGTTCTGGAGTCGTAGTAAACAGGGAGGGGCAACCCGGGCCCCCGTTTTGTGTCTATATAAGTGGACTTACTCGCGAGCTGTGATTATCGCGGAAAAAACAGGAGATAGAAATGAAGAGGGCAAGACATGTTTTCACTTTGGCGCTGGCTGCTGGTCTGGCTCTGGGTTCTCAGGTGGTCACTGCCAAGCGCATCGTATGCGTTCGGGCAAAACGCGCAGACCGATAACAACATTCAGGCTCAACTGCAGAATGAATTAAAGAAGTACAAGGGCGTTCAGATATCGGTGAAGAACGGGATCGTCGATCTGGAAGGCACCGTCAATGACTTCGCCACCAAAGAACAGATCGATAAAAGAGCCCATCGCACCAAGAACGTAGTCGCGGTTCGCAATAATCTCAAGATTGCCGGCGCCGGCGAAATGTCCGACGCGCAGTTGCAACAGAAGATTGTGCAGAAGCTACAGTATGATCGCGTGGGCTATGGCAATGCGTTCAACGCGATCAGCGTGAACGTGCAGAACGGTGTGGTCACGCTGGCCGGCAATGCGCTGGGGCCAGTGGCGGCTGATTCCGCGGTTTCGCTCGCCAGCCATTTCCCGGGGGTTCAGGACGTCATCAACAACATCCGGTCGATCCCCTGTCGCCCATGGACAATCAATCCCGCTTCGCGGTTTATCGGGCTATTTACGGCTACCCCAGCCTGAATAAGTACGCCCTTGACCCTGCGCAGCCCATTCGCATCACGGTCGTGAATGGCAATGTCACCCTGAATGGAGTGGTGCAAAGCCAGGCAGACAAAAATGTAGCTGGTATTCGCGCCAATAGCGTCCCTGGGGTTTTCAAGGTGGTCAACAATCTGCAGGTAGCCAACGCGTCGAACGAGAAGTAGGTTTTTTGATACGAAGGGCCGGCTTCAGCCGTGCCCTTCGTTATAGCCAACATTTCCAGGCCCCTTCCCTTCAGTTCCGCCCGGTACACTGAAGGCATGGCTTTGCTGCGCAATGTAGGCACCACGCTGGAAATGATCAAGTGGGAGCATTCGATCTTCGCCCTCCCTTTTGCCTTCTCCGGCGCCATGCTGGCTGCCGCGGGTGGCCTGCCTGGTCCAAGCTTTTTTGGATCGTGGTCTGCATGGTTACGGCCCGCTCAGCCGCCATGGCCTTCAACCGCTGGGCGGATGCCCGCCTGGATGCAGCGAATCCGAGAACCGCAGCCCGTGCTATTCCCTCTGGCTTATTAAGCCGGAGTTTTGTCGGCGGCTTCACCGTCTTGATGGCACTGGCGTTTGTCCTGGCTGCGGCTCAGCTGAACCGCGTAACCTTGTTGCTCTCCCCCTTGGCACTCGGTGTCTCCTGCTTTACTCCTATACCAAGCGGTTCACCCGCTGGTCTCACCTGGTGCTTGGCCTGGCGCTGGGAATTGCGCCCGCGGCAGCCTGGATCGCAATCCGCGGCTCCCTTGACCCACGGATCATCGTGCTCACCGTGGCGGTCTTTTCTGGGTGGGCGGATTTCGACGTTCTCTACGCCTGCCAGGACATGGCGCACGACCGGCAGAGCGGCCTGAACAGCATTCCCGAAACCTGGGGAATCCGGACGGCCTTCTGGATTGCGCGCTCCATGCACCTGGTGATGATGGTCTTCTTGTGCATGGCTGCTGAAGCTTTTGCCCTGAATGCCATCGCGTGGGTGGGAGTGGCCGCGGTCGGCAGTCTGCTGCTGTACGAGCACCTCATCATCTCCCCGACCGATCTGCGGCGCCTGAATGCCGCCTTTTTTACCTTGAACGGGATCATCTCGATGGTCTTCTTCTTCTTTGTTGCTGCCGCCCTGCTGCTTCCTCATTTATCGGCGCATTAAAAAGCGGACGCACCCTGAACCGCCGGGTGCGTCCGCTTCCCCATCTAAGAACTAAAAGACCAAGTGAGACTAGGCCGTTCTGGTTTTATTCCGCTCTTCCGCCTTGTGGGCGTCGATTTTGTCGTTGATGTTCTGGCATGAACATCGTCGACCTTCTGCGCGAACCCCGCCCGGGCATCATTGGCGTGAAGTTCTGCTTCTTTCTGGTGCGATCCGCCGTAACTGCTGCAGCATCCTTCACGTTGCCCCAGGTTTCCTTGGCGGCACCCTTTACCTGGTCAGCTACACCCTGGTTGGCCAACTTCTGGTTGCCTAAGGTTTCGCCCACTCCCTGCTTCACGCGTCCTGCTGCCTGTTCCACCTTGCCGGTCACTTGATCCTTGTTCATGGTCTTATTTCTCCTTGAGCCTGCCAACTTCGCAGGCACCATAAACTGAGATGCCTGTCGCTTGCCGGCCGCCTACCTGGTTGCGCGAAAAAGCGTCTCAGGCACCCGTAAGCGGCTTCTTTGCAACAGGGCAAGGTTCAAATTGCTCGACGGCCGCCAATCAACTGAATGACCAGCACCACCAGCGCAATAATCAGCAGAATATGGATGTAGCGCGCAACCACGTGAAATCCAATAAAGCCCACCAGCCAAAGTACCAGCAGCACGATAAAAATCGTCCAAAGCATTGTGTATTTCTCCTAACAGTCAAAGTCTTGCTACGCTGTACTTTGGTGCGTTTGCCCCGGAGTGGGTTGCCGTATCATCAAAATTAAGTCTGCGGGGCATGAGATGCGGATCGCGATCCAGGGAGAGGCGGGTCTTTCAGCCACCAAGCCGCATTACAGATGGAGCCGCAGGCGGCCATCGTTCCCTGCGCCTACTCGCCAGAGGTTTTCAAGCTGGTGGAGAGCGGAGAGGTGGATGCGCGCGGTTATCCCCATTGAGAACTCTCTCGCCGGTTCCGTAGTCGAGCACTTTGATCTTCTCTTCCAGTCGCGATGTGCAGATCGAGCGGGAATTCTTGCTGCGCATTCGCCACAATCTCATCGGCGTTCCCGGCAGCAGCTGAGCGAAAATCCACAAGGTCCTGTCTCATCCGGTTGCCCTGGCGCAGTGCCGTCGTTTTTTCGCGAGCATCCGCACATGACGCCGACCGCTTTCTACGACACCGCCGGCAGCGTCAAACATATAACTGCATCTGGCGACAAAGAGACCGGCGCGGTGGCCAGCGAGCAGGCGGCATTAGCCTATGGGGGAATTGTGCTGGCTGCCGGGATCGAGGACAATGCGGCCAACTACACCCGCTTTTTTTTGATTCGCAGGCGCTCTCAGGTCAGGCCGCTTCCGGATCCGGACAAAGTCAGCATTGCCTTTACGGTCGAAAATCGCCCCGGGACCCTGGTTTCGGCGCTCCAGGTATTCGCGGAACACGACACCAACCTGTGCAAGATGGAATCTCGTCCGGTGCAGGGCCAGCCCTGGCAATATGTCTTCTATTTGGACTACCAGGTGGCTGACCCGGGCGCCGCCAGTGCAGCACTGGAACAACTTCGCCGCCGATGCCTGGTGGTCAAAGAGCTGGGGCACTACCCGGCGGCCCGGCTGGCGTCCTAAGCGGGGCTGGCGCCTCCTGAGGGGCCCGGGCCCGTCGATAGAAGGGAAAGAGAAGCCTTTTGCGACTTTCCGAGACCTTCGGCATCTATTTTAGGTAATCTGATAGAAGGATACTCATGGCTAGCGATTTCTTAAGCATTATCAATCCTACCGACCCCAGTCGGCGCGAGCAGGGCGGCTCACAGGGGAGAGTTCTACCCATCCTGCCGGTTCGCAGCACGGTGCTGTTTCCGCACGCCGTACTGCCCCTGACGGTCGGCCGGGAAAGCTCCATTCAACTCATTCAATCGCTGGGAGAGCAGAAGACCATCGTGGTGGTCGCGCAGCGCGACGAGCGCATGGATAGCCCCCAACCCAGCGATCTGTATTCCGTCGGCACCCTGGCGACGGTGCACAAAGTCGTCAAAATGCCCAACCAGAGCCTGTTTGTGTTTACCGAGGGCACGGAGCGGGTCAGATTGGGAGAATTTGCCCAAATCGAGCCGTTCATGATGGCTACGGTCGACCACCTGGCGGAAGTGGATCCGGGGAAGAGCGCCGAGCTGGAAGCTCTGCAGCGCAATGTCATCGCGCAATTCCAGCAAATCGTCACTACCTCGCCTACTCTCTCCGACGAGCTCCAGACCATCGCCCTGAATATCGAAGATCCGGGGCGCCTGGTCGATTTCATTGCTTCTTCCCTGCCGTTCCTGGCCACCACCGACAAGCAGGAACTGCTGGAAACACCCGATGTGATGTTGCGCATGGAGCGCATCAACAAGCATCTGGCTAAGGAAGCGGAAGTCCAGCAACTGCGGAACAAGATCCAGACCGAAGTTCAGGATCAGGTGCAGCAATCGCAGCGCGACTACTACCTGCGGGAGCAGCTCAAGGCCATCCAGAAGGAAATTGGCGAGCTCGACGACGGCCAAAAGGATATCGAGGAGCTTCGGCAGAAGATCGAAGCCGCCGGCATGCCCGAGGACGTGAAGAAGGAAGCCACCAAGGAACTCGGCCGGCTGTCCCGTATGTCCCCCATGGCTGCGGACTACTCGCTCACCCGCAACTACGTGGAATGGCTAGCGGTGTTGCCGTGGACCAAATCTACGGGCGGGGAAGTCGACATCACCAAAGCGAAGGAGATCCTCGACCTTGATCACTACGATCTGAAGCGAGTGAAGGATCGCATCCTCGACTACCTGAGCGTGCGCCGTCTCAAGCCTGATATGAAGGGGCCGATCCTCTGCTTTGTCGGACCTCCAGGCGTGGGCAAAACGTCGCTCGGACGCAGCATCGCCCGTGCGCTAGGCCGCAAATTCCAACGCATCTCGCTCGGCGGCATGCACGACGAGGCTGAGATTCGCGGTCACCGCCGCACCTACATTGGCGCCCTTCCGGGCCAGATCATGCAGGCGCTGCGGCGTGCCGACGCGAACGATCCCGTCTTCATGCTGGACGAGATAGACAAGCTGGGACGCGACTTCCGCGGCGATCCGGCCTCGGCTCTGCTCGAGACTCTGGATCCGGAGCAGAACAACACGTTCCGCGACAACTACCTGGACGTTCCGTTCGATCTGTCCAAGGTGCTCTTTATCTGCACCGCGAACATGCTCGATCCAATCCCGGAGCCATTGCGGGACCGCATGGAGATCATCGATCTCTCGGGTTACACCGAGGATGAGAAGGCTCACATCGCGTTCCGCTACCTCATTCCGCGCCAGATCAAGGAAAACGGAATCGAGACCAAGGAAGGGGAAGCACCGCAGATCGAGTTTCCGGAGGAAGGCGTTCGCTACATCGTGCGGCACTACACACGAGAAGCAGGCGTCCGCAAGCTGGAACAACTGATCGGGACTGTATGCCGCAAGCAGGCACGGCGCATCGCTGAAGGGAAGACGGGCACGCTGGTCGTCGACCGGGCGGTCATCCAGGAGTTCCTCGGCGGTATCAAGGTTCGCGTGGACACCGAGTTGGCCGAGCGCACCCGGCGTGCCGGTGTAGCGGTCGGGCTGGCCTGGACGCCTGCTGGTGGAGATGTCCTGTTCATCGAAGCCAACCGGATGAAAGGCAAGGGCGGCTTCAAGATGACCGGCCAGATCGGCGAGGTCATGCAGGAATCCATGCAGGCTGCGCTGACCTGGGTACGTTCCAACGCCGGCACCCTGGGCCTGGAGGAAGACTTCACCAAGGATCTGGACATTCACATCCACGTTCCTGCTGGAGCCATCCCCAAGGACGGGCCTTCGGCCGGTGTCACCATGGCAACCACCCTGGTTTCACTGATGACCGACAGGGCGGTTCGTCCGCTCACCGCGATGACCGGTGAGATTACCCTCAGCGGCAACGTTCTACCGGTGGGCGGCATTAAGGAGAAGTTTCTCGCCGCCAAGCGTGCCGGGGTGCAGGATGTCATCCTGCCGGCGGAAAATCGCCAGAACGTCGAAGAGGACCTGACCGCGGATCAAATCGAAGGTGTGAACATCCACTACGCCAGCCGTATCGAAGACGTCCTGGCCGTGGCGCTCCCCAAGACTGCCAGCGAAGAGAAGAAGGACGAGGCAGTCCGGGAAAACATCATCGAACACGCTGGGGTCTAATTCCTGACGTCTGTATTAAGAAGGCCCGCCTCACCAGCGGGCCTTTTCTTTTGTCACGGGCCCGCTTAACGAGTCTCTGATGAATCGAGTCGCGCAGGGACGGCTGAAAAGCAGGCCGCATGCAACCCTGAAGAACCTTCAGCCGTCCCTTCGGGACTCGATCATGTTGCATGATGTACCCAGGACTAACGTCCTGGGCTAAGTTCAGTCGTCCCTCCGGGACTAAATTCGCATAGCCTATAAAGTGTTGATTTGCCTATAAAGTGTTGATTTAAGGACACCGATGATCATTGATTTCGCGGAGCGGGCGCACAACCACAACTGGGACCTGGACCCGGTGGTGCGATCCCTGCTGGACACGGACTTTTACAAATTGCTCATGCTTCAGTTCATCTGGAAGCATTTCCCTACCACCCAGGTGTCGTTCTCGATGAGCAACCGGTCCTCCTCGCTGCGGCTCGCCGATGTGATTGCGCGCGAAGAGGTACTGCAGCAGCTGGAGCACGTGCGCAGCCTGCGGTTTCTGAAGTCGGAACTGATCTGGTTGGCCGGTAACACCTTCTTCGGCCGCCGCGGGATCTTCGAGCCGGACTTCCTGGAGTGGCTGGGCCACGGTTTCCGTCTCTCCAGCTACCGGCTCACCGTGCGCGATGGGGAATTCCATCTCCAGTTCGACGGGCTTTGGACGGAAGCGACGATGTGGGAGATTTATGCGCTCTCCATCATCAACGAGTTGAAGTCGCGCGCTGCTTTCAAGGGCATGAGCGAATTCGAACTCGACATCCTCTACGCCCAGGCCAAGGCTAAGCTCTGGGGCAAGATCGAGCGGCTGACGGGTGTGCCCGAACTGAGAGTGGCCGACTTCGGTACCCGCCGCCGGCACAGCTTCCTTTGGCAGGAATATGTGGTGATGGCGATGAACACCGCTCTGGCCGAGCATTTCAGCGGCACCTCCAACACCTATCTTGCGTACAAGCACAACCTGGAAGCCGTGGGGACGAATGCCCACGAACTGCCCATGGCGCTGGCCGCCATGGCTACCAGCGACGCGGAGTTGAAAAGCTCGCAGTATCGCATTCTGGAGATGTGGCAAAGCACGTATGGCCAGGACATCCGCATCATGCTGCCGGATACCTACGGGACGACGCAGTTTCTGGCGGACGCTCCGGATTGGACAGCGGATTGGACCGGACAGCGCATCGACAGCAAAGACCCCTATGTGGGAGGGGACGAATACATCGAATGGCTGAAAAAGCGTGGCCGGGATCCGAAACAAAAGCTGATCATCGCTTCCGACGCCATGGATGTCGAGGATATCCTCGGCCTGCACGCGTACTTCATGGGCACGATGGCGTCCGGACTGGCGCCGAGCGACTTTCACAGCGCGGCGGACTTCGCGGACGAGGCCAAGTGGACCCCTGGCCGCCGCATCCGCTTCAGTGCCGGTTGGGGCACGCTGCTGACCAATGATTTTCGCGGCTGCCACCCCAACGGCAAAAACGGGCTCCATCCCGCCAGCCTGATCTGCAAAATGACCGAGGCCGATGGCCGCCCAGCGGTCAAACTCTCAGACAATTACGCCAAGGCTACCGGGTTGCGATCGGAGATTGCCCGCTACCGCAGGGTTTTTGGGACGGCGGGCGTGGCCAACATACCCGTGCTGGTGTGAACCCACGCCATTTTGTGCGAGGACACGTCTAACCTCTGTCCCATCGGGAGATCCGGGGGATGGCCTTCGGATATTCTCTTCCCATGCGCGTCACGGTTTTGTTTTTTGGAGTGCTGAAGGAGATGCTCTCAAGCGAGAGCCAGACGCTCGAGCTTCCCCAGGGCGCGACTGTCGATGCGGTTCTGGGACACTTCAGCGGATTGTTGCCGCAGCAGCCAAAGCTGTGGTCATCGCTGGCAATTGCCGTGAACCAGAGCTACGCCCCGAGCGGCTGTTTGTTGCGGGACGGAGACGAGGTGGCGTTGCTGCCTCCCGTCAGCGGCGGCTGCGAACCGGCGATTGCCCTGGTGAGCGAACCCATCGACGCTGCTGTGCTGGTAGCCGGCATCAAGCAGGGGGAAGATGGCGCCGTGGTGGTGTTCGATGGCATCGTCCGCAACAATACTCGGGGAAGGCGCACACTTTTCCTGGTCTACGAGGCGTACCAGGAGATGGCCTTGCGCCAGATGAAGGCCCTGGCCGAGGAGGCGATCGGCCTGCATGGCGTCCGCCAGGTCGCCATGGTGCACCGACTGGGAAGGCTGGAAGTAGGCGAGACCAGTGTGCTCATTGCCGTTTCTTCTGCCCACCGGGCCCAGGCGTTCGAAGCATGCCGCTGGCTGATCGACACCCTCAAAAAGACAGTGCCTATCTGGAAGAAGGAACATTTCGAAGATGGAGCTGTCTGGGCAGACGGCGAGCCCTTCCCACCCAGCCTGGTGGAAAAGTGAGGCTGCTTTGCGCCGCTCTCTGCTGCGCCTTAAACTTCCCGGTCTACGCCCAGTCTGCCGCGCAGCCGCCGACCATCAGCGTCAATGTCCGCCTGGTAAACGTGTTCGTCAATGTGACCGATGACAAAGGCGCTCCGGTTCCTGGCCTTACCAAGGACGAGTTCTCGCTCTTTGAGGACAATCATCCCCAAAAGATCGCCGTGTTTGAGCGCCAGTCAGAACTCCCCCTGGAGATTGTTCTTGCCATTGACACCAGTGGCAGTGTCCATAAGGACCTGTATGTGGAGCAGGAGGCGGCCAAGCACTTTGTGCATTCGCTGTTGCGGCCGGTGGATCATCTCGATCTGATGGAGTTTGCCGATAACGTGCGCGAGATGATCTTCTTCACCAATAGCCCGGGCCGCATCGACCACGGGCTGAACGACATGCAGCGAGGGGCGGCCACCGCGCTATACAGCGGCGTCTATCTGGCGTCGCAGAGCCTGGCGTCGCGTTCCGGCCGCAAGGTGCTGGTCATCATCTCCGATGGTGGCAACACGGTAAAGGGCACCACTTACGACCAGGCGCTGGAACAGGCGTTGCGCGGCGAAGTGATGGTTTATCCCATCATCGACGTCCCCATTTCGGCCAGTGCGGGACGCGATCTTGCCGGGGAACACGCCCTCATCACCCTGGCTCAGGAGACAGGCGGCAAGTATTACTACGCGGAATCCACTTCCCTGGATCGAGCGTTCGCCCAGTTGTCGGAAGATCTGCGAACGCAATACCTGCTCGGGTATTATCCTTCGAATCGTTCCGGCAAGGATTTTCGCAGCATCTCCGTCAAGCTGCGTGATCCGAGCCCGGGGTACATCCTCCGCAACCGGCCCGGCTATTACCCTTCGCCCTTGCAGTAAGCGGCGAAGGAACTGCTACTTTTTATTTGCAACGAATCTTGGGTGCCCCATACTCGCTCGTTTTTCGCGAGATGTGGGATTCCACCAGACTTAACTTCAAGTATTGATTGCCCGAATGCCTTCGGGATGGAGCGGCGTGGAATCCCACATCTCGCGAAAAACGAGCGAGATATGGGGCACCCGAGATTCGTTGCCGGTAGAGTGCGCCCGGTAATCGGGGCACAGCCTGTGAAGCCCTCTCGCGCGCAAAGCCCAAAGAATTCAACGCCCAGTGACATTTGTTAAGGTTTCGTCAATTAACCTCGACCGAGGGGCCCTAATTCATCGCGGAGTTTTGATGCGCGTCTGGTTGTTGATCTTTACCGTGTTGCTTTGCCTGCCGGCGCTGCCGGCAAGAGCGACGCTACCCGATGCTCCCCAGGCTCTCGTGCCTGACCCGCAAGCCCCAGGGGCCCATCCGGCTCCGCCGAGCCGTCAATCGCTGCCCCAGATCAACCAACGCGAGGCCGACCAGTCCGACGACCAGCTGAATCCTGCCGTCTTTTCTCACCACCTCATCGCGGACCGCATCTGGATCTCCGGCCAGGCCAACTTCATCTTCCAGGCCCATGGACCCTTCCACTCACCGTATGCCGGAACCAACAGCTTCCAGAGCCGGGTGGAAATGACCGCGCTGTCTCGTGTGCTCACCTTGTATACGGGGGTCAAGCTCACCCGGTGGACTGAATTCATCTTCAATGCAGAGGAGGCGGGAGGGAAGGGCCTGAGCCAGGCTCTGGGCATTGCGGCCTTCACCAACGTTGATGTGGTACGAAATCCATCCCTGGGCCAGGGCGTCTATGCCGCTCGCTACTTTATCCACCAGACCTTTCCCCTGACCGCCGACCGTGTCGAGGAACAACCCAATCCCTTCTATTTACAGGAATCGATTCCCCGGCGCCGTATCGAGTTCACCATGGGCAAGATGGGGCTGGTCGATTTCTTCGACCTCAACTCCGTGGGCAGCGACGTTCATCTGCAGTTTACGAACTGGGCAATCGATAACAATGGTGCTTACGATTATGCCGCCAACACTCGCGGCTATACGGTCGCGGCCATTCTCAGTTATGCCGGTCCGGAATTCGAAGCCCGCTTCGGGGAAGCACTGATGCCGACCGTGGCCAACGGCACGAATCTCGATGCCGATCTACGCCGCGCCCGGGCGGAGAATCTAGAACTGACATGGAAGCCGCATATCTTCCAGGGGTTGGATACTTTCATTCGGCCACTGGCCTATCTGAACCACGCCAACATGGGTGACTACGGAGAAGCCATCGCCGCGTTCCAGGACCACGTTGATCGCATTCCCGACATCACCCTGCACCGGCACCAGGGAACCCTGAAACAGGGCTTCGGTCTGAACGTGGAGCAGGTGCTCCCGGCGAACTTCCGTGCGTTTCTTCGCTATGGATGGAATGAAGGACATCACGAGTCGTTTGCCTATACAGAGATGAACGACACTTTTGCGATTGGCGCCGAACTTCCCGGGGATGCGTGGGGACGAAAGCAGGATCAGATCGGGAGCGCCTTTGAAACCGGAGGCATCAGCACCAAGCACCAGCAGTACCTGGCCCTGGGAGGTTTGGGGTTCATCCTGGGCGACGGCCGGCTGAAGTACGGCCGCGAAGACGTCAGCGAGACCTACTACAACGCCCACATCGTGAGCGGGCTCTATATGGCGGCCCAGCTCTCTTTCGTCAACAATCCGGGCTACAATCGAGACCGGGGTCCAGTAGTTATCCCCGGGGTCCGGGCCCACGTGGATTTTTGAGATGCATCCACTGCACAGACTTCCTGCATCTCTGTGAGCAGCTACCGCGTACAACATGGCAAGTCAAAACCCATCCCGGCGGGGTAAGAAAGAGCCGCCTCTTGGCGAAACAGGCCAGGAGACACTCTATCTGCGCTTCCTGAGCGAAAAGCAGGTAAGAGTGAACGTGAAATTGCGTGACGGCGAGAGCGTTTCCGGCTGGATCGAGTATTTCGACGACACCATGATCCGGCTGACGCGCGAAGGGCAGCCCAATTTGTTTATCTATAAGCACCAGATCCGCACAATCAGCGAACGCGGCCGCCGGGCAACCAACGGCGTGGAGAGAAGCACCTCTTGAAAGACTTCCCCCAGCAACTTGATTCAGGTTTTGCAGCCGGCGCAGCGGACGTGGCGTTGGAGGCAGGCGAACTGCTTCGTGGCTATTTCGATCGGGGCGTCACTACGGAATACAAAGGCGATGTCGACCTGGTGACTGAAGCCGATCGGGCGTCAGAAAAACTCATCGTCAGCCGGCTTACGCAAAAATTCCCCGAGCATGGCATTTTCGGCGAAGAAGGCACTCGGTCCGGTCTGGAGCGGCCCTACCGCTGGTACGTTGACCCGCTCGATGGCACGACGAATTTTTCCCACGGCTTTCCATTCTTCAATGTATCGCTGGGCCTCGAGCATCGGCCGCCAGGATTGGCAAAGGATCAGGATGGAGAAATCGTGGCGGGCGTCGTGTACGACCCGGTGCACGATGAACTCTTCGTCGCGGAAAAGGGCCGGGGCGCCTGGTTGTTGAATTCTGCAGGGCCTGCGCGGCGGCTGCATGTCTCGCGGGTGAAATACCTGCAGGAGAGTTTGCTTTCCACCGGATTTCCCAGCCACAAGCGCCACACCAACCCGAATATTCACTTCTATCAGCAGCTGACGCTGCGCTCCCACGGCGTCCGCCGGGCGGGCGCGGCGGCGCTGGACCTGGCGTACGTTGCGGCCGGCCGGGTCGATGCATTTTGGGAATTCAATCTAAATCCCTGGGACACAGCAGCGGGCGCCTTGCTGGTCATGGAGGCAGGAGGGGCGATGCTGCGCTTCGACCGTAGTCCCTTTCGCCTCGATAGCGAAGAGGTCATGGCCACCAATGGGCTGCTCACCGGCGAGATTCTCACCTTCTTTGAGGACATGTTTGCCGGCCGGGGAATTGAGCCGGTGCCTACGCCTGCCGAGTTCGCCGCAAGACGTCTTGCCCGCTGACTTCGCAGTCTCGCTTCCTGCTGTACAATTTGTTTTCAATTATTCGTCTACGGGAGATCGGTACTTATGACATACGTGATCGCAGAACCCTGCATCGGAACCAAAGACACAGCTTGCGTCGACGCCTGCCCGGTAGACTGCATTCATCCCAAAAAGGATGAAGCGGGGTATGCTGCGGCAGAGCAGCTCTTCATCGATCCGGTGGAGTGCATCGACTGCGGCGCTTGTGTTCCGGTTTGCCCCGTGTCGGCAATTTTCGCCGGAGACGACCTGCCCGACAAGTGGTCCAGTTTTGCTGATAAGAACTCCGCTCACTTCGGCCGCTAGGCCGAAGGACGCGGTAGTGTCCCGGCGTCCATGATCGTCCGCCAGGTGGAAGCGGTGGTGCTGCGTACCTGGCCGGTGCATGAAGCCGACCAGATCGTCTCGCTCTTCACCCGCGATTTCGGAAAGATCAAAGGTGTGGCTAAGTCAGCGGCCAGATCCCGCCGCCGTTTTGGTGGCGCGCTGGAGCCGATGACCCACGTCCGCGCCCACTATGCCGAGAAGCCGAGCCAGGAATTGGTTCGCCTGGACTCTTTCGAAGTCCTTCACTCACCGTTAGCGCAGCCGGTTGACTATGCGCGGGCAACCGCCCTGGCTTTCTTCGCCGAGGTGCTGGAGCAGACGCTTCCGGACCACGATCCGCATGACACAGTCTTCCGCCTGTTGCTTTCGGTGCTGGAGCAAACTCGCGTCGATCACATCTGGATGCCGATCACCTACTTCGCCCTGTGGACCACGCGCCTGATGGGCTGGCTTCCGGATTTGGGCCGGTGTTTGCTGTGCGGCACTTCGCTGGCCGGCCAGCCCGCTTATTTCCATTCTTTTTCGGATGGTCTGGTCTGCCATGAACACAGGCAGGCAGGGCAAAACGGTTCTCACGGGGTTACGCTGACCCCGGATTCGCAGATCCTGGCGGTTCGCATCTTTCGCTCACCGGCATCCGCGCTGGCAGCGGAAGCCTGGCCCCGCACCCGTGGCGCCGACCTTCGCCGGTTCGCCATTCAAAGCCTGGAACGTCACCTGGAGCGAAAGCTGATCACCGCCGCCGCGCTCTCGCGGTTAGGTGGCTCGTAGAACTCAGGACCGGATTTTCAGTCGGAGGGCACCCGTCCAATTCCCTCTGGCCCTGGCTACAAAACTAACTCTCAGGAAAGCCCCGTGTCCTTTACTGGTTATTGAGCAGCGAGCCAACGATCCCACCGACCACTCCGCCTTCGGTCCGCTCTCTCGTTGCGGAAGGCATGTAGTGCATCAGCTGATGCGCGAGCTTCGCGATGGGCAGTGTCTGCAGCCAGACACGTCCTGGACCCGTCAGCGCGGCGAGAAAAATCCCGTCTCCGCCAAAGATCATGTTCTTGATCCCCGGAACGCGGGTGATCTGAAAGGAGACGCTCGACTGGAACGCTCCCACATGCCCAGGATGGACACGCAATGTCTCTCCCGCTGCCAGATCCTTGACGATCAACTCGCCCGACAACTCAATCCAGCAGGCGCCCACACCGGTCACTTTTTGCAGCAAAAAGCCATCGCCGCCGAAGACTCCGGCGCCCAGGGATTGCTGAAAACCGACGCCCAACTGAACCTGCGAAGTGGCGCAGAGAAAACCGTGGCGATGGATCAGGTACTCCATGCCCGGACCTACCTGCACCGGCTGAATGTGGCCCGGAACCCGGGTAGCGAAGGCAATCTCACCACGAGCGCCCATGGCGCGGTATTCGGTCATGAACAGGCTTCCTCCGCCTGCCACTCTCTTCAATGCGCCGAGGAATCCGCCGCCTCCGCCGAATTGGGTGTGGGTCTGCATCTGGATGGAACTACTCATCCACGAAAGCTCACCGGCCTCGGAGATCACCGACTCGTTGGGCTCCAGGACGAACTCGAGAACCGGCAGGGTAGTGCCGACGACACGGCTTTGCATGGTGGACTCCTCCTTGAATCGATGGGCAAACCAGTTTATAGCGGTTCGCGATTACGTGGCTCAATTTAAGTGAGCGAGGAGTGGTTTTCGTTACGAGAAAACCACGATAAGACCGCACCCTTAGGCCAATGGGTCTCAGCGAAATCGCTAAGCGAACGATTGATTTAGAATCCAACCGTGGCATCGCAAGTAACCGTCCCCCTAACCTTTCAGGAACTCCTCTTCCGACTGCAAACCTTCTGGGCCGATCGCGGCTGCGTATTGCAGCAGCCGTATGACGTCGAAGTCGGCGCCGGAACCATGTCGCCGGAGACCTTTCTGCGTGTTCTGGACCCGAAACCATTCTCCGTAGCCTATGCGCAGCCCTCCCGCCGCCCCGCGGACGGACGATACGGCGAGAACCCGAACCGGCTCTTCAAGCACACCCAGTTTCAGGTGGTGCTGAAGCCGCCGCCGGTCAATGTGCAGGAAATCTACCTGGAATCCCTGGCTGCGATCGGAATCGACCTGCGCCAGCACGACTTGAAGTTCGAAGAGGACAACTGGGAAGCGCCTACCCTGGGAGCCTGGGGCATCGGCTGGCAGATCATGCTGGATGGCCAGGAAATCACCCAGTTCACCTACTTCCAGCAATGCGGCGGCCTGGATCTCGATCCCATCTCGGCGGAAATCACCTACGGGTTGGAACGCATCGCCTCGTTTCTGCAGGATGTCGACTCTGTCTACGACGTGGTTTGGGCACGGACGCCGAATCCAGTCACCTACGGCGATGTCCGGCATCTCGAGGAGGTGCAGTTTTCGGTCTACTCCTTTGAGGAGGCCGACGTGGAGAAGCTCTGGGAGCATCTGCGCCTGTACGAAGCGGAATGCCAGGACCTGCTCAGGCGCAACGCACAACTGCCGGACGACCTTGGCGCGACCGAGCGGCGGCGCTTTCCGGTTCTCTCGGCCTACGATCTCTGCCTCAAGTGCTCGCATCTTTTCAATCTGCTGGACGCCCGGGGAGCCATCTCCGTGACCGAGCGCGTCGGCATCATCGCTCGCATTCGCGTCCTCGCTGTTGGCGTTGCCAAGGCTTACGCACGAATGCTGGCGCAGGAGTCGCATGGCTGAGCTGTTACTCGAAGTAGGCCTGGAAGAAATTCCTGCACGCATGATCGCGGACGCGCAGGCGGAGCTGGCACGGCGGATGGAAGCGTTGTTGTCCCGGCAGCGTTTGCTCGAGTCCACGACCGCGATTGCCAGTTACTCCACCCCTCGACGCCTGGCCGTGCGTGTCCAGGGCGTGCTTGCCCAGCAGCTGGATCTCGAAGAAGAGTTGACCGGCCCATCCTGGAAAGCAGCCTTTCCCGACGGACAACCGGGACCGGCGGCCCAGGCTTTCGCGAAAAAAGCCGGAGTTCCGGTTACCGCGCTTAAGAAAATCACCACTCCCAAAGGCGAGTACGCTTCGGCAACTGTGCAACGGCCGGGGCAACGCGCGGAGAAGGTGCTGAGCGAGGACCTCGGCAAGGAGATAGGAGCGCTTTCCTGGCCCAAGACCATGTACTGGCGGCCCAATAAGCCGGAGCGCTTCGTGCGTCCTCTGCGCTGGCTGCTTTGTTTGCTGGATGAGAACGTGGTTCCGTTGGAGTTCGCGGGAATCCGTGCCGGCAATGTGAGTTATGGCCATCGGGTCCTGCACGGAGACCGGCCGTTCACCATTGATCGGCCCGCAGATTACCTCGCAACCCTGGAGACAGCGTTTGTGGTGGCTGATGTGGGCGTGCGCCGCGAACGTATCCGTAAGGCCCTCGATGCCGCGACCCGTACTTTCCCTGAGGCTCGCTGGCGTGAAGACGAGGCCCTGGTTGAGCAGGTCACCCACCTTACGGAGTGGCCGGCCGTGGTAGCGGGTAATTTCCAGCCCGAATTCCTGGCGTTGCCGGAAGAGGTCCTGGTGACCGTGATGCGAGATCACCAGAAGTATTTTGCCGTCGTAGACAAACAACACGCGCTGGCCCCTCACTTCCTGGCTGTGCTGAATACGGAAGTCGATTCTCAAGGCATGGCAATCATTCGTCACGGCAATGAACGCGTCCTGCGCGCCCGCTTTAATGATGCCCGCTTCTTCTGGAACTACGACCAGAAGCTGCCTCTGGAGCAACGGCTGGAGAAACTCAAGACAGTTACGTTCCAGAGGGATCTTGGCAGCTACTTCAGCAAGACCGAAAGCAATCTGCTGATGGCAAAAGCGCTGGGGGCCGCAGTGGCCGCCCAGGGGATTTCGCTTGACCATGCGGCGCTCGAACAGGCCGTGCTGCTGGCGAAGACCGACCTCACCACCGAGCTGGTGAAAGAGTTCACCGAACTGCAAGGCATCGTTGGCGGCCTATACGCGCGGGCACAGGGGCTGGGCGAACCGGTAGCCCAGGCCATTTACGCGCAATACATGCCGGCCGCGATCGAAGATCCGATTCCCGTCACCGTGGAAGGCCAGATTTTAGGTCTGGCCGACCGTCTCGCCACCATTGCGGAGATGTTTGCCATTGGCCTGGAGCCGAGTGGATCCAAAGACCCGTTCGCCCTCCGCCGCGCGGCCAACGGGATCATCAAAATCCTCGCTGAATCGGGGCTGCCCCTGACTCTCGCTGCACTGGAGAGCATGGCGTTGAAATCTCTGCCGCGCGCCGGAGCGGTGGGCACGTTTCTTAGGGAGCGTCTCGACTTTTACCTGCGGGAAGTACGTGGTTTCGCTTACGACGCGGTGAACGCGGTGCTTTCTACCGGCCTCACCACGGTGACGGATGCCATCGCCAGGGCGCAGGCACTGACCAAGGTGCGCGGATCCGATGATCTGTTGGCCATTTCCACCGCGTTCAAGCGCATCAAGAACATCCTTCGCCAGGCAGAAGCAAAACAGGACGCTGATTCCATCGCCGTCGAATATCTGGTCGAGCCGGCAGAACAAAGGCTGTATGCCGAGGCGGCAAGAGTCGCGCCCGAAGTCGAGGCACTGCGTGCCCGGCAGGAATACGGAAAGGCCCTGGAACGAGTGGCCACACTTCGGCCCGAGATCGACGCTTTCTTCGATCAGGTGATGGTCATGGCGCCCGAGGCCCACCTGCGCAAGAATCGCCTGGCCCTGATCGCCTCCGTGCTCAACGATTTTTCCCGCATCGCTGATTTCTCAGAGATCGTCGTCGGTTGACTTGTAGGCCGAGTCTGAAAAGACCGCCACGGCCATCAGAAGCCCAGGGGCTGATGTATGTGCGAGCGAGCCGATAGCAAAGTGAGTCCCGCAGGGACGGTTGACCTTAGCCCAGGACGCTAGTCCTGGGTATACCGATGCACGCGATCAAGTCCCGAAGGGACGACTGAAGGGTTGTTCAGGATTGGCTCGCGGCCGTATTTCAGTCGTCCCTGCGGGACTTTTTCATGCCCGAATTTTCAACCCAGGACTAGCGTCCTGGGCTAAATTCAGCCGTCCCTGCGGGACTGGACTTCGAAATGGAATGCTCACGCAGACGCAACGCTCTGAGGTCCGCTTTCCTGTAGCCACGCGGAACACATAAGGTGCTCAGACTCCGTTTCGGGATTTCAGGTTTGATCGTTCTAACACCAAGGTGCAATTCGGGCGGCTCTATAAAACATTTACGTTAACGGAATGTTAAAGGATATATATTAATTCAACGGATCGCATGATTTAGGCACTTGAATTAGTGCAATCGGCGGTGCGGACCCCCCTTCAGTTACCTCGTCTCAGCGGAGAACGAAGAACCTGACCATTGGCAAAGGGAGAATCCCATTCAGGAGGCAAAGACCCATGACCCGCATTTCGTTCCACCAGAAACTAGACAGCCTTCGTGAACGCCTTTTGCAGATGGCGGGTGTGGCGGAGCAGACGTTACACCTTGCCTTGGACGCGCATTGCCGCGGACAACTGTCGGCCTGCGCAAACGTACGCCTGAACGAAGCGATCATCAACCGCTCGGAGCGTGAGATCGATCAGATGGCGCTCGACATTCTGGCCATGGAGCAGCCGATGGCCGTGGACCTGCGCTTTATTCTTGCGGCCATCAAAATTAACTCCGACCTGGAGCGCGTAGGCGACCAGTCCATGACCATCGCTCTGCTGGCCGAAGAACTTGCGGGGAGCGAACCGTGCGAATTCCCAGTCGACATTCCGCGGATGGCAGAGCTCTCGATGACCATGGTCCGCAAAGCGCTGCAGGCGCTGGCCGACCGGGATGCCGAACTCGCTACCAGCGTATTGGCTATGGATGATGCGGTCGACGAAATGAACCGTAGAGCCAAGGCAGTGCTGCTCGATTGTCTAGCCAAGGATTCAAGCGCCGCCAAGTCCGCCGTGAACCTGCTCTTTATATCGCGCAGCCTGGAACGGATCGCCGATCACGCCACCAACATGGCGGAAGATGTCATTTTCTGGGTGTGCGGTGCGGACGTCCGCCACGGCAATATGATGCAAACGCAGTAAGGGTCTAATTCACCCGCTGCAGCCGGGCGATCAGCTTTTGCGCCAGGTTTTCACCCGAATCGGACCATAACAACCGGCTACTGATGCCGCAATTTTCCTGGATCAGGTTGGTGACTTCCACCAGTTTCTGAACATTGCGCTTGATGTACTCGGCGTCTACCTGGTCCAAGTCGACCTCTTCGAGCAGATAGGGCGTGTCCAGCCCAAAGTCCACCCGGACTTGCCCATTCTGCTCATAGGCTCCCTCATCGAACTGCGGGCCAAAGCCAACCACGCGGACGACCACCGGCTCCTGCTTCCAGCTTGGATCGAGGCCGCCCACCGCTTCTGCTACCCACAGATCCCACTTAATCTCAAATTCGTAAGCAAAGTCATCGTGCAGAATCTCTGTGGCCTCGGCAACAGCTCGGTCCAGGCCCGATTCCTGGACCTCGTCCTCTTCATAAATCCTCTGGTAGAAGGGCGCCTCGTTCCAGGAGATGGGATACGCCGCGGCAGCATGCACGCGCGGTGGGTGGCCCGCCCCCCCGAATTGCTTCAGCACCGAGACGATCGCCGGAGCCAGGGCCGCCAGCCGAAAATTGGGAAACCACAGACTTAGATACAACCGATCAGCCATCTCTTCATCTTAAAGCTTTCTTCCCGGACGCCGCGCGTCCCATAGCTGGAGTGAGAAGATGAAGGGTATGGGCCTGGCGGATTTTTTGAGGAACCTGGTGGCCTCGCAAACTCCTCGCGGTTTTCCCAGCAGAAAGGCGCAGATCCGGCTTCGCCCGGTGCTGCGCGACAGGCTATCCGCGTGACCCCGGCTCGCTTGCGCGCCTGGATCTTGATACTTGGCGTGACCCTGGTCGCTGCGATCCTGGCTTTTTTTGCCTATGGACGATGGCAGGGCCGGCGCCTGGGCCATGACTTGCCGTATGGATTGGGGAGCGCAATCCAGCAATCGACAGAAGGGTTTACCCATTCGGAGTCGCGGGGCGGCCACACCATCTACACCCTGCACGCGTCCAAAGCGGTGCAGTTCAAAAGTGACGGCCATGCTGAGCTGCACGATGTGAGCATCACCCTGTACAGCGCCCAGGGCGCCCCCGCGAATCGCATCTACGGCAAAACCTTCGATTGGGACCAGGTGCACGGTATTGCCCGCGCCATGGGCGATGTCCAGATCGATTTTCAGGGAGCCGCGACCTCCGGCTCTCAAGAGGGGAAAGCGCCGGCCGAGGAGGAGGAAAGCAGGAATACCGTCCACGTCAAGACCTCAGGGCTGGTGTTCAACAAGCAAACCGGCCTCGCCAGCACCACGGAAAAAATCGAGTTCCGGCTGGCCGAAGCGGCCGGCAGCGCGACTGGCGCCAGCTTTGACTCACAAACAGGCGTTGTCATCCTCACCGCCGACGTGGCATTTAATTCGAGTGTCAACGGAAACCCGCTTACCGTCCGCGCTCGCCATGCGCAATTTGATCGCGCCAGCCGCATGCTCTTTCTGCTTCAGGACGTTGCCGACTATAGCGACACGCACAGCTCATCCGATCAAGCAACGGTTTCCTTCCGCGCCGATGGATCGGCCTACCAAGCCATGGCGCAGGGGCATGTGGTCCTGACCGGTAGCGATGGGCAGCAGATCAATACCCGGACCGCGCATATCGATCTCGGCGCCAAGAGCGTGCCGGAGCAGGCGGTGATGGATGGCGGCCTGCTCTACGTGGCTAACAATGCGGACCGCCTGTTGCATGGTTCGGCTTCATCCGGGACGTTACTATTCGGGCCCCAAACGACGGTTCGCCACGCCCAGCTGCGCGATGCGGTTTCGGTGGTGGACGAAGAGAAGTTTCCCCAGGGGAATGCCGGGAAGAGCAAGCAGAATTCGCCACAGTCGGCCACCCGCCAGGTGCAGGCTTCGCAAGTTGATATCGACTTTAAAACCGGGCCGGACCACACCCCGCAAGCCGACCACATACTCGCCGCTGGTGGAGCGCGGGTGAACGTGCACTCGATCTATACCCGGACGCCTCCCGAAGACACGACGATACAAGGCGATCAGCTGTTCGCAACCTTGGTTGACGGAGAGACTCTTTCTTCCCTGCGCGGGACTGGTCATACCAGCCTGGTCACCGTAAGCCCCAGTGGAGTGACGCAAAGCAGCAAAGGCGACAACCTGCTGCTTACCTTCGCCTCCGCTCAGCCGGCCGCGAAGCCAGGAGGGAAGTCGAGCAAAGCAAAGCCCGATACGCCAACCCCGCAACCAGCGGCGCAGCTGCAGACGGCGGTGCAGTTGGGAAACGTGACTTTGGTGCAACAGGGCGCCGCAAACCCTGCCGGGCAAACGCCGCCAGCAACCACCGTCACCGCGCAACGAGCAGCCTACGACGCAGCGACGCAGCTGGTTGAGCTGTCGGGGAGCCCGCGCATACAGCAAACCAGTGGGGACCTGAGCGCGAACCTGGTTGACGTTTCACGGACCAGCGGAAACGCGGACGCGACGGGCAGCGTAAAGGCCACTTACCGCCAGACGAACGGACAGCAGAACATGGTTTTTACGGGGTCTGGGCCGGTGCATGTGGTCGCCGACCACGCTCATCTTGACCACGCCACGGATCTGACAACTTTCTACGGAAAGACTGGCGAGCCGGCTCGCCTGTGGCAGGCTAGCGATTCCGTAGCCGCGCCCGTGCTGGAACTTTCCCGGCTGCACGCAACCCTTTCCGCCCATGGTCCGGGTGGGGAGGCAGCCGCGGTCAACGCCGTATTTACCGGCTCGCCGAATAACACACAGGGAACTCCAGCGGCCAAGACGGCGGCCCCACGAACGCCCTCCGTTGTCCGTTTGCAAAGCCGCACCCTGTTCTACGCCGAGAGCGATCACAAAGCAGTTTTCAGCGGTGCGGTGGTTGCACAGACGTCGAGCGGGCTGCTGCATGCTAATTTCATGGATGTTTATTTCGCTCCTGCCGCGGGGGCCCAGCCGCCGGGCAAGCCTTCCACAAGCAACCAGGTTTCCAGGATCGTGGCTCGCGGCGCGGTAGAACTGCAGCAGCCGGGCCGCAAAGGTACAGGCGAAGAGCTGACCTACACCGGGGCCGACGGCAAGTTCGTGCTGACAGGAAACAACGCCACGCCTCCTCGCCTGACCGATCAGACGCACGGAACAGTAACTGGCAACGCGTTGATTTTCAATGATCGCGATGATAGCGTCGTGGTGAGTGGGGGTGCTTCCAAGGCAGTGACCCAGACCAGGGTAGCGAAATGAATGCAAAAACTTACTACAGATGAAATTGGCAAGTCTTATAAGGGCCGCCAGGTAGTACGCGGCGTAAACCTTGAGGTCTGTCAGGGCGAGGTAGTCGGGTTGCTGGGTCCCAATGGCGCCGGCAAGACTACCAGCTTTTACATCATTGTTGGTCTGATCACTCCTGATTCGGGACAAGTTTTCGTCGATGAAGTAGATATCACGCGCGTTCCCATGTATCTACGGGCGAGGCAATACGGCATCAGCTATCTGCCCCAGGAGCCAAGCGTGTTTCGCAAGCTGACGGTCGAAGAGAATATTCTGGCCGTGCTCGAAGTGCAGTCGCTTTCTCTCGAAGTGAGGCGCGCCCGGACGGAAAAGCTGCTGGACCAGTTGAACCTGGGGCACATCCGAAAAACCCGCGGCTACGCGCTTTCCGGTGGCGAGCGGCGACGTGTGGAAATTGCTCGCTGTCTTTGCATTCAGCCTTCGTTCATTCTGCTGGATGAGCCATTCTCGGGCATTGATCCGATCGCCGTGCTCGACCTGCAGGAGATCATCTTCGATCTGAAGGCGAGCGGCATCGGCGTTCTGATCACGGATCACAATGTGCGCGAGACGCTATCGGTTACCGATCGCGCCTACATCATCAATGAAGGTCGAATCTTCCGCACTGGCACCCCGGAACAGCTGGGCAAAGATCCTGAAGTCCGCCGGGTTTATCTGGGCGAAGGATTCTCGTTGAACTAGTTGGCCTTGCCGGCGCCGCCGATGAGTGACCTTAGTCACAGGTTGGCGATGTTGGGCGTTTCGGAAAAAGCCCTCTGCGGCCGAGGCTCAGAAAAGGTAAACTAAGGCCGCTAGCTGTTTGATGCGGTGAAATGGTATGGCTCTTCTACAACCAAAGCTAAGTTTGAAGGTAGCGCAGCGTCAGATCCTGACGCCTGGCCTGATGCAGATGGTCAGTGTGCTCGCGCTCAACAAGCTGGAGTTGAAAGAGCTGATCAATACCGAGATTGTCGAAAATCCGGTCTTGGAGGAGCTGGAAGAGAGTGTTCCCCTCATTGATGAAGTTGCTCTTAAAGAGGCGGAGCGCGATCGTAGCGTGGAAGAGGTTGCGGCCCAGGCAGAACGCGACAAGCGTGATCCCTTCGATGAAATAGACTTCGGTTCTTACTTTCAGGATTACCTCGATCCCGGCTTTCGCACACCCAACGGTTTTGAACAAACCGACAAGCCATCCTTCGAAAATTTCCTTTCCCAGCCCAGTACGCTCACCGATCACCTCTTCTGGCAACTGGGTTCGCTCAACCTGAGCCGCGACTTGCGCGCTGCGGCCGAATATGTGGTGGGCAACCTCGATGAGGACGGCTACCTGATGGCCGGCGATGAAGAACTTATGGCGGGGTTCGTGCGCGAGTTCGACCCTGCTTCCACCGCTCCGCCCGGCGCGGCGTCCGAGCTTCTCGCTGAGGCCGTGCAGCTGGTGCAGAATCTCGATCCGGTTGGGGTGGCGACGCGAAGTCTACGCGAATGCTTGCTGGTACAGATTGAAGCGCAGCGCCGTGAGTTTCAACTCCAGCTCGGGCGCCGGGCCGCTTCCATGGCGGCGCAGACAGACTCCAACGCGGGAGAAGGCGAGGCGGCTCCGTCGCTGGGCTTGCACGAGGTTCGGTTGCAGGTGTTTTCGCTCGCGGCCCGGATCGTTGATCAGCACTTGTTGTTGTTGCAGAAGCGAGACTTGCGCGAGATGTCCAAGGTCCTGGGCGCGCAGCCGGACGCCATCCAGCACGCGATCGACTTTATTCGCAGCCTCGACCCACGTCCCGGCCAGCGATTTAACCGGTCGGATGCCCGCCTCATCGAGCCCGATGTGGCTTTCGTCAAGCGGGGCGGTGAGTTTGTGGTGGTCATGAATGAGGAAGACCTTCCCACCTTGCGGCTCAACCATGGCTATCGCAAACTGTTGTCGCAGGAAGGCACGGAGAGAGATGTAAAGGAGTACGTCAAAGAGCGTTATCGCTCCGCGCTGCAGTTGATGCGCAATATCGAGCAGCGGAAGAACACCATTCTGAGAACCTGCGAAGCCATCGTGCGCCGCCAGGGCGACTTCCTGGAGCGGGGCGTGGACGCGCTGAAGCCGATGATGATCAAGGAGGTTGCGGAGGAGATCGGAGTTCACCCGTCTACGGTCAGCCGCGCGGTTTCGAGTAAATATGTGCACACATCGCAGGGCGTTTTTGAACTTCGGTTCTTTTTCTCTGAAGGTGTGCATGGGCCTGAGGGCGGCAGCACTCCACTCATGCTGCTGAAGCGCAAGGTCAAGAAGTTAATCGATGATGAGGATCCGCGAAAACCACTGACCGATGATTTGATCGCCAGCATGTTAGAAGCGCAGGGCATAGACGTAACCCGCCGCACGGTCGCCAAGTACCGTGAAGACCTGCGCATTCCCAGTACCCACCAACGCCGAGTGCGCGATTAGCTTAACCCTTTCGTCTATTCGTGCAAGGGAGAACGTGACGCCTTCCAGCCGTTTGTCTTCTGCATCATATTTGTAACGGTCTTGTACCGAGCGTGACTATGGGCAACCCTTTGTTGACGAAAGAAGCACGTGAGTATATTTTCCTGGGTCCAGGCTACAGAGAGAAATCCGCTCCGCCCCGGAGGGGACTCTTCTGGCCGAAATCTCCAACCCACAGCAATTTTCAAAATGCTATAGAATCGGGCATCTCAGGAGCTTCAACATGCCGGTTGAATGCACGGGCAGGCAGGTGGCAGTCACCCAGCCACTGCGTACTTTAGCGGAAGAAGGAATCGAGCGCATTGCCAGGATTCTCGGCAAGATCACCAGCGCCCATGTGGTTCTGACTGCAGAGAAATACCGGCAAATCGCCGAAGTGACAGTCAAGACTCGTAATTGCACACTGGTGGCTCTTTGCGAATCCAGCGCTAACATGGAGTCCGCTTTGCGCGAGGCGCTGGCAAAGGCGGAAACGCAGGCAACGCGTTACAAAGACAAGCAGCGCACGCGCAAGCGCCAACCAAAGCTGGAAAAACAACTGGAGGAAACGGGCGTAGCGCGCAGCGGGCGCGGCAGTGAGCCCGAGGCCAAGGCGGAGAAGATTGCCAATGGTAATGGGAGCAACGGCAAGAGCCACGCCCAACCGGCCATTCCCGTCACTGTGCATTCCTTTCCGGCGCGGGTTCCGATTGCAGAGCCCCACGTGGTGCGCTCGCTTGACTCCGTGGCGCTGCGGCCCATGACGCTGGAAGAAGCGGTCAAGGAGGCGGAGTTCCGTGACCGGGATGTGTTTGTCTTCCGGGATAACGAAGGTAATGTGAAAGTTCTGCACCGCAAGCGCGATGGCAAGATGGAACTGATTGAAGCCCCGTAACCAAATAGTTTCGGCCGCGAATAATCTCTGCAGCAAGGGCACAGCGCGATATCCGCTGTTCGACTGGTTACGAAGGGCACGCTTTACAGGTCGCTGAAAAACTCGGTTTGTAACAGGGCACGACTTGAGTCGTGCCCTGATGGATTTGAGAATGCGTTGGGCTTTAGCCCCTGAGGTGCGTTTTTCTTGTCCGGTTCCGAATTCTCAAGATCCTGTTCAACCACGCCCGGCTGGCGGATGGAGCCATACTTGTAGCCAACGTAGTGATTGATGACTCAGCGTCTCTTCATCCATGCCACGCCAACTCATTCGGTAGCAAATGGTTGCGGATTTTAAAGACCTAAGTAACTGCGACCTCGGAGTTTGCCGGTACTTCTTTCAGGGGATATTCCTGCTTGGAAAGCGACCTTGATACTCAAGCCTGTGGGGGCTCTGTCCGCTGCGTTGATCGACTATGAATTCAGAAGCTGAAGTTTCCGTACTCACGGCCCAGCAACGGTCTCTCCTCGAATCCCTGCCGTGCTACGTCTTTGTGCAGCGGGGTAAGAACGTAATTTACGCCAATCGTGGCGCGCGCGAGATTCTCCACCTGGAGGATGGTGCGTCACTGCCCATCGACGATCTCTTTGTCGGCAAGTTCCCTGGTTTTGTTTATGCGGGTACGGCTTCGCGTGGGCCGGCGAATGTCTACGGCGCCGACCATGCGTATTCGTCCGACTTTCAATGCCAGATGCGCACGCCACTGGATTCCGCAGTCCCGGTCCGCGGAAGCTTCCGCATGCTCCGGGTGGAACCGGAGCCGGAACTGCTGATCGTTGCACTAAGGTCCCGGCACGAGGCGCAAGAGGATCCACGGCACGATGAGCGGGAGAATGCGGAGCAGGGTTCGCCGTCGAACTTCCTGGAGCATTTGTTGAACGCCGCTCCGGAAGCCATCATGATCACGCGCGGCTCAAAAATTCTGCATATCAATCGCGAGTTCGAAGCCCTCTTCGGCTATAACGCCGACGAAGCGCTGGGCCAGAATACCTACGACATCCTCATACCCGAAACCCGGCGCCATGAGTTCGATATCCTCGAGCACACCATGCAGCTCCACGGCCGGGCTTCGATGGAGACCGTCCGCCTGCACAAGTCAGGGGAGCTGATCGATGTCTCGATCCTGGTCGCTCCGATCAACATGTCGGGTATCGAAATCGGAAATTTTGTCAGTTACCGCGACATACGGGATAAGAAACAATCGGATGCCCGCCTGCAGCACGATGCCTTGCGCGACCCGTTGACGGGTTTGGCGAACCGGGCTTTATTCCTGGATCGCCTGCAGCTGATCATGGCCCGGCAGCAGCGCCATTCCCATTTGAACTTTGCCGTGATGTATCTCGACCTCGACCGCTTCAAGACAGTGAACGACAACCTGGGCCACGCCGCCGGCGACGATCTGCTGGTGCGCGTCGCGGCTCGCCTGCGGTCCTGCGTTCGCCCGGAAGATACCGTGGCCCGCTTCGATGGAGATGAATTTGCCATCCTGCTCGAGGACGTCACCAATATTTCCGATGTAACCAAAATCGCCGAGCGTGCCCAGCACGACATTCGCTTGCCCGTTGAGCTGAATGGCCACGAGATTTTCGTCTCCGCCAGCATTGGCATCGCATTCGGGACCCTGGACCATACCAGTCCGGAGCAGATCCTGCGCGATGCCGACTTTGCCATGTATCAGGCCAAATCCAACGGTCACGCGCGTCACGAGGTCTTTGACGGCTCCATGCACGTGCACGTGGCCGCACAGACTGAAGCAGGAGCACGACCTCAAGACGGCTCTGGAGAAAAAAGAATTTGCGGTCTGGTATCAGCCCATCTACCGGCTGGCTACGGGTGAGATTGAGGGCTTCGAGGCGCTCCTCCGCTGGCGTCGCGGCGAAGAGTGGATCCCACCGCAGGAGTTCCTGCCCACAGCAGAAGAGACGGGACTCATCATTCCCATGGGCATGTTTGTGCTGGAGGAGGCTTGCCGGCAGCTGAGCCGCTGGGCCGAGACCATGCCTGAGAAGAACCTGAGCATTGATGTGAATTTGTCTTCGCGGCAGTTCCGCGATCCCAATTTCCTTGCTGAGCTTGCGAACTTGCTGGCCAAGTGGAAGATCTCTCCGGGACTGCTTCGCCTCGAGATCTCGGAAGCAGCCGTCAATCAGGATCCGGAAGCTGCCCTGGTGGTTTTCCAGGGTCTAGCGGATCTGAAAGTCAGCGCTGCCCTGGACAATTTCGGCGCCGGTCTGGCATCCATGAATCACTTCCTCCGCCTGCCGATTGATCTGGTGAAAGTCGATCGCCGGCTGATTGCCTATCTGCCGATTCCCGGCAAGCAGGCGGCCGTCCTGCAAACCATCTTCGATCTTGGACGCATGCTGGAAGTGCGCATGCTGGCGGAAGGCATCGAGCGCAAGGAACAGTTGGAGGCGCTGCTCAAGTTCGGTTGCGATCTGGGTCAGGGGCATTTGTTTTCGCCGCCGGTTGCGCAGGAAAAGACGCAAGCATTACTCGATAACGGTCCTTGGCGCATTTAAGCTGCTTTTGAAATGCTACGATGGCCCCATGCCACGCAAGCGCGAGCCAAAACCCATCGCTCCCAGCGCCGCTAAGAAAAAAGCTGCTGTGGTGCCCGCGGTTGCGTCCGAGCTGGTGATTCTTACCGGCCTTTCCGGATCAGGCAAGGCCTCCGCGCTTAAGGCGTTTGAAGACCTGGGTTTTTACGCAGTCGACAATATGCCTCTGGAGTTGATTCCCGCATTTGCCGACCTGGTGCGGCAATCGGCGGAGATTAACCGCGCGGCTCTGGTCGTCGATGTGCGCGAGGGGCAGCATCTCGATCGCTTCCCCGCGATCCTCCGCAAGGTAAGAAAAGTTCTTTCGACCACCGTGGTGTTTCTCGATGCCGCGGACCCGTCCCTGGTGCGTCGATTCTCTGAAACCCGGCGCCCGCACCCGCTGGGCCGGACGGAAACGGTGATTCGCGCCATTCATGCGGAGAGAAAGCTTCTTGCTCCCATCCGCAATCTGGCCGACATGATTGTCGATACCACTCGCTTGAACGTGCACGAATTGCGCGCCCACATCCTGCAGAAGTTTGAGCGTGGAGATACAGACAAGAACCTGCTGGTCTCCTCGATCAGTTTCGGTTACAAGAACGGTGTTCCTCTTGAGGCGGACCTGGTTTTCGACGTCAGGTTCCTTCCTAATCCGCATTTCGTGCCCGAGTTCCGGGACCTGACCGGCCGTCGATCCCAAGGTGGCAAAATACATCCGCGAATTCCCCCAGACCTGCGAGTTTCTGGACCGGGTTACGCAGTTGTTGCTCTTCCTGTTGCCCCATTACATCGAGGAGGGCAAAAGCTATCTCACCGTGGCATTCGGCTGCACCGGGGGCCAGCATCGTTCGGTGATGATCGCCGAGGAAGTCCAAAAGCGGCTGGCCAAGGAAGGGTACCGGGTAAAAACAGTCCACCGGGACATGCCTCATTGAATTGGTGCGGATGTGGGCAGGTAGGTACGGACTTCGGCCCGCAAATGAACACAGCGGCGGGGTATCCCGAACGGGTTGGTTGACCCTCTTTATCGACCGCAGGTCCCTCCGCTCCGCTTCGCTCCGGTCGGGATGACAAGGGGGAGGGCGGCGACGATTTTATAAACAGTTGTTGTTGGACCGAGGTGCTTTCAAATCTATAAGGTCAGCCGTCCCTGCGGGACTTTTCCAGTACGGGCTGTCAGCCCGTACATAAGCGCAGCGCGTCGAGGCCTTCTGGCCCTAAGGGTCTCCAAAACATTGGGGATTCTAGCCACCCTTGGGCACCGTGGCGGGGACCTCGTCCCGGCGATTACAATAACTGGGATGCGTTCCCGGCAGCGCCGCGGCTTTGGGGTTCCCTCTTGAGGAGGGTCCTGCGCCTGTTGGGTTACGTACGGCCGTATTGGCTGCAGTCAGTCGCGTCGGTGATCCTGATGGCCGGCGTGGGTCTTTTGGACGCCTTCCGGCTCCTGCTGGTCGGTCCCATTTTTGACCGCGTGCTCAACCCCAATGCGCCGGACCGCACCATTCCGCTCCTCGGGCCTCGCTTCGGTATAAGCCTGCAACAGCTTGTCCCCTCCCATTTACACAATGCCTGGGACATTGTTGCCTTCGCCCTGGTCGTTTCCACCCTGCTCAAGGGGATCTTCGATTACTGCGGAACCTACCTGGTGAACTACGCCGGCTTCGGCATGATCACCGATCTTCGCGATGACCTGTATGACGCCATCCTGCGGCGCTCTGTTTCCTTCTTCCAACAGAATTCGACCGGCACCATCGTTTCTACCCTGATCAACGACATCGAACGAGTACAGTTCGCCATGTCCTCGGTGCTGGCGGAATTTCTGCAGCAGTTCTTCACCCTGATCTTTACCGCGTGTGTGGTGGTGGCCCTGGGCGGCAAGCTGGCCTGGGTATTGCTGCTGTTCGTTCCCATCGTTCTTGGCTCAGCTCGCAGGATCGGCCGCAAGGTGCGGCAGACCACCCGCAAGGGCCAGGACAAACTGGCCGAGATCCAGAACATATTGCACGAGACCATCACCGGGAACCGCATCGTCAAGGCTTTCAACATGGAGTTTTGGGAGATGATGCGGTTCAAGCAGGCGGCTCGACGGCTGTTTGACGCCAATCTTCGCTCCGTCCGTGCCCAGGCCATCAGTTCGCCGCTCATGGATACCATCGGCGCGGTGGCGATTGCCTTATTGCTCTGGGTGGGCCGCAACAGCATCCGCAGCCATGTCCTGACGGCCGGAACCTTCTTCGCCTTCATCATTGCGGTGTTCAAGCTATACGAGCCGGTGCGCAAATTTGCCCTGTTCTATAACAACTTCCAGCAGGCCCTGGGAGCGTCGTCCGAGATTTTCCGCTTCATGGATACCCAGGACGAGGTGCGGGAGAAGGCCGGCGCCTACGTGATCAAGGAATTCCGCGAGCAGATCCAGTTCGAGAATGTCTGCTTCGACTATCGCAACGAAGAAGGCGAACGGCAGGTGTTGCGACAGATCAATCTGGAGGTCCCGCGGGGTGAGGTGGTCGCGCTGGTGGGTCCCAGCGGCGCAGGCAAATCTACCCTGGTGAATCTGATCCCCCGCTTCTTTGACGTTACCGGCGGCAGCATCCGCATTGACGGACATGATCTGCGGGACGTGAGCCTGGCTTCCCTTCGTGCTCAGATTGGCAACGTGACCCAGGAAACGATTCTGTTCAACGACACGGTGCGCAATAACATTGCTTATGGCGAAGCCGGCATTCCCATCAGCCAGGTCATCGCCTCCGCCCAGGCGGCGTTGGCGCATGACTTCATCGAGCGGCTTCCGGAAAAGTACGATACAGTGATCGGGGAAAAGGGGTTTCGCCTCTCCGGCGGAGAGCGGCAGCGCATTGCCATCGCCCGGGCGTTGCTCAAGGACGCGCCTATCCTCATTCTTGACGAAGCGACCTCGGCCCTTGACTCGGAAAGCGAGTCCCTGGTGCAGGCCGCCCTTTCCAACCTGATTGCCGGGCGAACCGTATTTGTCATCGCCCACCGCTTATCAACCGTGCGCCGCGCATCCCGCATTGCCGTGATTGAAGACGGCCGCATCACCGCCATTGGCCCGCACGAAGAGCTGCTCCGGGTCTCATCCACCTACCAGCGCCTGTACCAGTTGCAGTTTATGGATCCGGCGGAGTATCCCGGCAACGTGCTTCCCAAAGAAGTGCTCGAGCCCGCCTTGAGCGCAGAGGTGCAACCTTGAGTTCACACGTTCATCCGGCGCCGGTTAAGCCGCCCGCCCCGGTTCACTCCCTCCCTGTCCATTCGATGACCGGCTTCGCCCGCACCAGCGGCCGCATCAACGATCTCCTCTCCTGGAACCTCTCGCTCAAAAGCGTCAATCATCGTTTTCTCGATTTGCACATGCGCATGCCCGCCGGCGCCGAGCCTCTGGAAATGCGCTTGCGCAGGCTGCTTAAGGAAAAGGTGCTGCGCGGCCACCTGGAGGTCACCTTGACGGTCGACCGCGGTTTGCGCCCCAGTGCTCAGTTTGACGCCGGCCTGCTGCAGGGCTATGTCGCCGCCTTTCGCGCCGCTGCGGCCGAGACCGGGCTTCCGCAGCAGCCGGATCTGAATGTTATCTTCCGCCTGCCCGGTGTGCTGACCGGGGAAATGCGCTTCACGGAAGAAGAAGTGAAAGTCCTGGAGGAAAGTGTGGCGGCGCAACTCGGCCCTCTGGTCGAGGAGTTAAATCGTATGCGAGCCCAGGAGGGCGCTGCGCTGGCCCGGGATCTGGGCGCCACCATGGAGCGCCTGGATTTCGCCGTCTCCCAGGTTGCGCAGATGCGGCACGACGTCCAGAAGGCCTACTTTGAACGCATTAGCCAGCGCCTCGCGGCCCTGCTGAACGGCAACGGGGTCATCGACCGGGACCGGGTCCTGCAGGAATCGGCAATGCTCGCCGAACGCAGCGACGTGGAAGAAGAGGTAACCCGGCTGCGCACCCATATCCAGCACTTCCATTCGCTTTTGCAGGCAGGCGGCGAAATGGGCAAAAAGCTCGATTTCCTGTTGCAGGAGATGAATCGCGAGGCCAACACACTCCTGTCAAAGACAGGCGGAGTAAGCGGAAACGGCCAGCGAATTACTGATTTGGGCCTGGGAATGAAATCGGAGATCGAAAAAGCGCGCGAACAGGTGCAGAATCTTGAGTAACACTTGTGCGGGACTGCGCGCTTAGCGGACCACTGTATCATCAGGACAACACATTGGCGGGAATTCTGTTCATCATCTCGGCACCTTCGGGCTCTGGCAAATCCACTCTGGTGAACCGCCTGCGTGCGCGGGTGACCGGTCTCGAATTCTCTGTCTCCTACACCACGCGCGCTCCGCGTCCCTCGGAACAGCAGGATCGCGAATATCACTACATTTCGCGGGCCGAGTTTCGCGACATGGTGGACCGCGGCGAGTTTTTAGAGTGGGCTGAGGTCTTTGGCAACTATTACGGCACCCCCTGCAGCTCGCTCACCGATGCCCTGGCGGCCGGCAAGGACCTGCTGCTGGACATCGACGTCCAGGGAGCAGCCCAGGTGCGTGAAAAAATGCCGGATGCGGTGAGCATTTTCTTGCTGGCGCCGGACCCGGACATCCTGGCCCAGCGCTTGCGCGAACGCAGCCGCAAGGAAGGCAGCCTGCTGGAGGAGGAAATCTCCAGGAGGTTGGCTAAAGCCAGAAGTGAGATCGAGAATTACAGTCAGTATCGCTACATTCTGGTTAACGATATTCTTGACGACGCGGTAGAAGCATTGACCGCCATAGTGATCACGGAAAGGGCCCCGCGCCTCGGAGCGCCACCAGACCCTGAGACTGCCCGCATGATGCAGCTCGCCGACAAATGCCGCCAGACGAACGCTACGGATCGTGTCTATAAGGTGCTTTCCTTGTTCGGTCTGCGCGACATGCACGCCACCCGCGCCTGAAAGTCCGGCGACAAATTTAGGAGGCAATATGACGCCAGAACATGGACTTGACAGCAATTTTCGCTACGTGGTCATGGCCGCTCGTCGCGCCCGGCAACTCCAGAACGGTTCCCAGCCGTTGATTGATTCCCGCTCCACCAAGGCATGCCGCGTCGCCCAGGAAGAGATCGCCGCAGGCAAGGTCAAGGCGGCCACGCAGCCCCGGGTGGAGATCGTGGATGAGGAACTTCTGGACCCGGATCCGGAGCAAGACAGAGACTCATAACAACGTACAATCATTGCCATGAAGGTTACGGTCGGTGTCTCCGGAGGCATAGCTGCGTATAAGGCCGCGGAGGTAGTGCGCGCCTTACAACGCCAGGCTCTCGATGTACACGTGGTGATGACGGAAGCGGCCCAGAAGTTCATCACTCCGCTGACCTTCGCCTCACTCACCGGCCATAAAGTGATCACCGGATTGTGGCCTTCGTCTCCGGGAGAGGGCGATCTCGAATCATCGATTGAACATATTGGGGAAGCGCAGACTACCGATGCCCTGGTAGTGGCGCCGGCCACCGCGAACATCCTGGCAAAATTTGCTCATGGCCTGGCCGACGATTTCCTGACCACCTTGTTTTTGGCGACGCGTGCGCCGGTGATTGTGGCTCCGGCCATGAACGTCAATATGTGGGAACATCCGGCCACCCAGGCCAACCTCGAGACTCTGCAGGGCCGCGGGGTAAGGATTGTGCCTCCAGACAAGGGTCCGCTGGCTTGCGGCATGGTCGGCAACGGCCGGCTGGCTGAGCCGGAGGTGATCGTGGAAGCAGTGCTGGCCCAACTCCATGGCCGCAACGATCTGGCCGGGGAGACGATTCTGGTCACCGCCGCGGGAACACGGGAAGCCATCGATCCGGTTCGTTTTCTGGGCAATCGATCCAGCGGGAAGATGGGCTATGCCGTAGCCGAGGAGGCGCAGCGCCGCGGTGCGCGGGTGGTGTTGGTGAGCGGCCCCTCGGCGCTCAAGCCGCCTGCCAACTGCGAGCTGGTCTCTGTGGTTAGCGCCGAAGATATGCGGCGCGCCGTTCTCAGCCGCCTCGATCAGGTCACGATTGTGATCAAGGCCGCCGCGGTCGCGGATTATCGCCCGCGGAAACTGGCGGAACAGAAGATGAAACGGAGCGGACCGATTACCCTGGAGTTTGAGCCGACGGAAGACATTCTGCGCGAAGTGGTGATGTCGAAACGTCCGGGGACCCTGGTGATTGGCTTTGCCGCGGAGACCGAAAACCTCATCGAGCACGGTAGGGATAAGCTCCTGCGTAAGGGGGCCGATGCGATTGTGTTGAACGACGTGTCCCGTCCGGGAATTGGGTTTGATTCCGATCGCAACGCCGCTACCTTTCTCACTCCCAAAACCGCGATTGAATTGCCGGAGATGACCAAGCACGAGTTGGCCGGTCGCATCCTGGACGAAGTGATTGCCTTGAGGCGCCCACCATCCGTGGTTGCCGAGACTGGCCTGGTCTCCAGCAATTCGAAGCTAAAGGACTAGCCGTAACATATCCACGAAGCATCGTAGAACTGCAGATCCCTCGGCTTCGGGATGACAAATAGGAAAGGGCAGCGGTTCAATAAAAATGTCTGCCGGACCGATGCGTTGCGGCGGGTCTGGTGAAAAACGTTTCGGTCCAGCAACGAGTCTTTATTTAACCGCTGCCTTTCCTTTTTGCCATCCCGAGCGACTGTCTGAATTGTCAGGTGGTCAGCGGTTGATGCGGAGTGCAATTGTTGAGGCAACAGAAGTTCCGCTCCCTTTGACACAGGTCCTATCCTCCAGCAACCGCCTTTTCCCTACAACTACCCTCTCCTATTTGTCATCCCGAGCGAAGCCGAGGGATCTGCAGTTCTACGGATGTTCCGTGGATATGTTTTTGATCTAACCCTTAGCTTCGCGTAGTGTTTGCCCCTGCGATCCACTCCTTCCCCATGTAAGCTATAGGAAATCCGGTTCAGCAAATGTCGTTCGATCCCCAGTTGCAACAAGCCATCGCCGCCCACATGCAGTACCTGCGCGATCTCGGCATCTACGACTTCTATCGCCGCGACATAGACATCCTGATTGAGCCCATCCCTGAGGAGCCCGTCATTCCCCCACGTCAACCCGTTTCTCCGCAGCCGCCCATCGGATCATTTGTGGCTCCACCCAGCCGCGTAGAAGCGTTGCGCGCGATTCAATTCGAAATCGGCGACTGCACGCGGTGCGCGCTTAGCGCCGGCCGCAACAAGATCGTGTTTGGCGACGGCGACCCCAACGCGCGTCTCATGTTCGTAGGCGAAGGGCCAGGAGCCGACGAGGACGCGCAGGGTTTACCCTTTGTCGGCCGCGCCGGCCAACTGCTTAACAATATGATCGTTGCCACGGGACTGAAACGTGAGCAGGTCTACATCGCGAACATCGTAAAATGCCGCCCCCCTCAGAACAGAGTGCCGGAGCCAGAGGAAGCCAACACCTGTTCGCCGTTTCTCTTCCAACAGATTGACGTGGTGCGGCCGGAAGTCATCGTGGCCCTGGGTTCTACCGCTGCGACCTACCTGCTGGGTGCGAAGTCATCGCTCAGCGGCCTGCGCGGGCGCGTGCACAAGTGCCGCGACACCAAGCTCATCGTCACCTATCACCCCGCTTACCTCCTGCGGGATCCTCGCCAGAAAAAAGAAGCATGGCAAGATCTGAAACTTGCCATGGCCGAGTTGGGATTGACCGTTCCCTCCCGCTGATGGCGATTTTTTGTGATGTCGTTTTACCGGTACCGCTCGATCGGGCCTTCACCTACAAGACCAAGGACGAGAACGGCCCACCCGTCGGCGGCCGCGTAGTCGTACCCTTCCGCAATGAGAAGCTGATTGGCGTCGTGACCCGTTTGCACGATGAAGCGCCACCGGTGGAAGCGCGGCCCATCGAAGCCGTGCTCGATCAGGAACCCATTCTCAGTGCCCACCTGATGGAGTTGGCCGCCTGGATTGCGCAATACTACCTGGTCCCACTGGGCGAAGTGCTGCGCAGCATGCTCCCCTTGATGGCGGAAGTGCGCCGCTCGACCAGCTATCGCATCAGCGAGACCGGCTTGACCATCCTGGTCGACGGAGCGGAGCAGGGTTCCTCGCGACGCTCGCGCCGCAGCGCGGATGAGCAGGATATCGAGTACACCGTGCTGAACTATCTTTCTGACGGACAGCCGGCAAAGAGCGGGACGTTGCGTCATGCCACGGGCGCCACAGCCGAGCTATTAACCAACATGCTGCGCAAGAAATGGATACTGCGCGAAACCGAAGCTGCGCCTCGCGATGCCCGCCGCATGGATCGCTACGCAGTGCTGGTGGCCGATGTGCGGCCGCCAAAATTGAATGACAATCAGCTGGCGATTCTTGCCGAACTCGCGGGCGCGGGCGGCTCCCTGCCAGTTCCTGTCTTGCGCAGGCTGGATCTTCCCGCAACCACTTTGCAAACCCTGGTGAAACGGGGACTGGTCACGATCGAAGAACGGCCTGCGGCCTTTCATCTTTCCGGGGCTGCGAGACCGGCGTCCCAGCATGTTCTCAACCAGGCCCAACAGGCTGCCTTGGCGCATATCGAGACCACGCTCGACGGAGAAGGCTTCGGGGCTTGCCTGTTGTATGGTGTGACCGGTTCGGGGAAGACGGCGGTGTATCTCGCCGCCATGGAACATGCGCGCCGCGCCGGCCGATCGGCCATTCTACTGGTCCCCGAGATCGGCCTCACGCCCGCCATGGCGGCGCAGCTTCATTCCGCGTTTGGCGGCAGCGTCGCTCTCCTGCACTCCGCGCTCACGCCTGATGAGCGAGCCGAGCAGTGGCATCGCATCCGTCGTGGCGAAGCGCGGATCGTGGTGGGCACCCGGTCCGCCATCTTTGCCCCGGCGATGAACCTGGGTCTCATCATCGTCGACGAAGAGCACGACTCCTCTTACAAGCAGGAAGAGATTCCGCGCTACCACGCCCGCGATGTCGCGGTGATGCGAGCCAAGATCAGCAACGCTACGGTCGTTCTCGGCTCAGCGACCCCGTCGCTCGAGTCCTGGCGTAACGCGGAGACCGGCAAATATTCCTTGATCGAGATGAAGGACCGGGTCAATCAGCGCCCGCTTCCCTTGGTCGACCTGGTGGACATGCGCCTCGAGTTCCAGGAGACGGGCAAGGAGAGCATCTTTTCTCGCGTGCTGCTGGAGCGGGCAAAAGCCGCCATCGATCGCGGTGAGCAAGCCATTATCCTGCTCAACCGCCGCGGCTATTCCTTTGCGGTACTATGCCGCGCCTGCGGCGAAAAACTGCAATGCGAGAATTGCGCCATCGCTCTGACCCACCACAAACCCATCATTCCGGGAGAGACCATCGCGAATCCAGCGGGCCAGCGGCTCAAGTGCCACTATTGCGGATACGTGAAAACCGTGCCGAAACACTGCCCTAAATGCGAGAGCGAACACTTGTTCTTCCTGGGGGCCGGTTCCCAGCAAGGCGAAGAGCGTCTGCAGGAGTTGTTTCCCCATGCGCGCATCGGTCGCATGGACCGCGACACCATCCGCAACCGGTTCGATATGGAGCACCTGCTGACGCGGCTGCACAGCGGGCAGATTAACCTGCTGGTGGGCACCCAGATGATTGCCAAGGGCCACGATATCCACGGCGTTACCTTCGTCGGGGTGGTGGGTGCGGACCATGCACTCGGCCTGCCGGATTTCCGCGCCGCCGAACGCGTTTTCCAGTTGCTCACCCAGGTTTCCGGCCGCGCCGGACGAGGGGACTTGCCCGGCAACGTTCTCGTACAAAGCTATTACCCGGAACACTACGCGATCCAGTGCGCGGCGGCGCATGATTTTAGAGCCTTCGTGAAGAAGGAGATGCAATACCGCAAATGGATGCACTACCCGCCGCACGCAACCTTGGCCAACATCATCATCCAGAGCCAGCGGCTGGAGGAGGCCGCCGGTTGGGCCGCCAGCCTGGGCAAGTCCTTCGCCGCCATGCATCTCGATCATGTGCGCGTCCTGGGCCCCGCGAGCGCGCCCATCGTGCGCATCAAGCGTATTTATCGCTTTCATCTTTTGCTGAAGTCCGAGAAGCGGCAAGCCCTGGCGCGGACGTTGCGCGCCGGCCTGGCGCAGGCCGAGGCGCTGGGCATTCCGCGGCGGAATTTAATCGTCGACGTCGACGCCGTGAACCTTATGTAAGCCGTACACGCTCAGGACTCATCCGAGCCGAGCTTTTCGTAGAGCAGTCTGCGATGGATTCCCAATCTGCGTGCCGCTTCCGCTTTGTTGCCATTGGCGGCTTCCAGAGCGCGGTCGATCAACAGCCGTTCCCACGCCTGAACAGAATCACGGAACGGTAGATCCAGAAGCTTTTCGAATTCGCTCGTCCTCGACACAGACCCAGTAGTGTCTTCGGTCGTGACCAGATCGGGAGTAATCACCCGGCCACCGCCTTGCAGCACAGCCCGCTCGACGATGTGCTCCAGTTCGCGAACATTTCCGGGAAAGGTGTATCGCTGCAGCTTAAGGAGTGCCTCCTCGGTGAAGCCGGTCACCCGGAATCCGTGCTTCAGGCTGTAGTGCTGCAGAAAATGCTCTGCGAGGAGAACGATGTCAGGCCGGCGATCGCGCAGGGAGGGAAGAGCAATGGGTACGACGTTCAGGCGAAAGTAGAGGTCCTGTCTGAATCGCCCCGCAGCAACCTCCTCTTCGAGACTTCGATTGGTCGCCGCGACCACTCGGAAGTCCGCGGTGACCGGCTGCCTCCCTCCGATACGTTCGAAGGTGTGTTCCTGAAGCACGCGGAGCAGCTTGGGCTGAGACGCCAGTGGTAATTCGCCTATCTCGTCAAGAAAGACGGTGCCGCCTTGTGCGCTTTCGAATTTTCCCGGCTTGCGATGGAGCGCGCCGGTGAACGCACCTTTCTCGTAGCCGAAGAGTTCAGACTCGATGAGATTTTCTGGCAGCGCAGCGCAATTCACCACCGCGAAGGGAAAGCCCCGGCGCGCGCTGTGCTCGTGAATCGCCTTGGCGACCAATTCTTTTCCTGTGCCGGATTCACCCGTGATCAGCACCGTCGAGTCGGTTTGTGCGACCCGCCCAATGGCTTTGAATACTTCCAGCATGGGCGCGGAGAAACCTACAATCTCGCCGCTTGGTCTGTCGGTATCCGCTATCTTGCTTCTGAGCTGGGCGACTTCCTTCTGCAGCGCTGTGTGCTCGAGCGCGCGCCGTATAGTGACCAGAACGTCGTCGAGGTCGAATGGCTTGGTGACGAAATCGTAGGCGCCGAATTGAATTGCTTCGATGGCGTTGTTGCTTGTGCCATGGGCCGTCATCACCAGAACGGGTAGGTCAACCAGACGGCCATCTTCACTCAGCAGCTTCAAGAGTGCGCCGCCATCCATCTCTGGCATGCGCCAGTCGCAGAGCAAAAGATCGACTGCCTGCGACTGAATAATCGCGTAGGCCTCTTTGCCGTTGGCCGCGGTCATTACGTGGTAACCGGCTTCTTCGAGCGCCTCGGAAAGGCTCTCTCGTAAATTGCGCTCGTCATCAACGACCAGAAGAGTCACTTGGTTTCTCCGCTGCCTGCGGGTTCCTCCAGGATTCGAGGCAAGATCACTTCGGCCAGCGTCCCTCCGCCGGGAACGGATGTCAATTCCAGACTGCCCCGGTGAGCGCGCACAATCTCTTTGGCGATCGACAATCCAAGGCCTGTGCCCCGCGCCTTGGTGGTGAAGAACGGGTCGAAGATGTGTACTCCGGCATCCTTGGGAAGTCCGGCCCCGTTGTCCTGCACGCGGAGAGCAACCTGGTCGAGACTCGTCTCGGCCGAGAGGGCAATTCGCTTTGGCGCGAATTCCATTCCATCGAACGATTCCATCGCGTTGCGCACTAGATTCTCCAGTACCTGGTGGAGCTTCCACGGATCGCCACTCATCAAGCCAGGCGCTGATTCCTCATAAACGAGCGCTATCGACGACCGTTCCGCCTCTGGCTGCAGCGTGCCCAATAGGTCTCGGCACATCTGGCCCGGGTCGAACCGCTGCAGTTGAAGCCGGATCGGCTTCGCAAAGTACAACAGGCGATCGAGTACGGAGCTGAGCCGGTCGATTTCTTCCAGGATGAGGTTTGCCGAGCGGGCAACCAGCTCCGTGTCCTTGCTGCGCAGCGACATCTGGGCGCGAAGGCGAATCGTCGCCAGGGGGTTGCGCAACTCGTGGGCAACCCCTGCTGCTACCTGCCCCAGAGATGCCAACCGTTCCTTATGATGCAGTTGCTCCACCAATTGGCGTTCCTCTGCAATCTTCTGCTGAAGAGAGATGCCGAGCTTATCGATGCCGCGCAAAATGGTTTCCAATTCTGCCGCGCTGGCCTCCCCACGCCGCGGTTCGGAGAGACTCTGCTCCAGATCTTCGAGACGACGCTGAATCGTCGATACATCCGTCTGCACACTACGCGTAATCCAGAAGGCAATGCCGACACAGGCAGCGGCTGCGAGTGCGAGCGCACTTACGCTCAGCAATGCCCGCACATCGCGACCCGAGTTCGCGTCGTGCAAGCGATGCATCGCCCAGACACTGCCAACTACCTTTCCGTCGTGCACCAGCGGCACAGCCTGAAATAGAACTACATCCTGCTGCCCACGAAACACGAAGGATGACGGCTTGCCCGTGGCTGCGGCTTGCCGCGCTACTGAGAGAATCGTAGGACGCTCACGGGGAGGAATGTCGCGTTTAGGACCGGGCCCTTCGCTGGTAGGGAAAGCGTATCCTTCCAGGCTATCCGTCGATGACAAATAGAAACCGCCTTCGATGCCTGGATCGCGGCGCAAGGCGTTGACGGTAAACGCACCGAGCCGTGCGTCCACATCCGGGCCCGGAGGAAGGGCGAGCACGGAAAGTTCGCTGTCAGGGTGAGAGCGAACCACGTTCATGAAGTCGTTGGCAAATGCGTTGACCACGGCCAGGAGGTTGTTCCCTGCGTCGGTAATCAAGGCAGATTGGGTTTGCCGCAGCAGGAGAAAGAAGCCCGTGAGTGCGGACACCAGCAAAACACAAACCAGCAGTGCCAGCAGTAAAATTCGGCTGCGCAGACTGCGTAGCACCCGAGTTCGAGTAGCCGGGTTCATGTGGTCCCCATTGTCTCGAATGTGGTGGATTGGGGATAGTCTTCAGCAGGGCGGGGGACCAGCAATTGAAAAATTGTGGCGGCGAGCAGCGCCAGCAAAGCAAATGCGAAAAAGGTGACTCGGAAGCCAAGATGTTGAAGGATGACACCCGATAGCACAGGACCGACAACTCCGCCAATTGCCTGGGCGGTGGCGAAGATGCCGAGCAGGCAATTGAATTGCCCCTTACCGCGCGTCAGATCAGCAGCAAAGACAACGATCACAACGCCATAGATACCGGCGCCAATGCCATCCAGTGCCTGTAGAAAGACCACCATGTGTGGATTGTGAGCCAGAGTGTAGGACACAATACGCAGCGGCAGCGTCCAGAAGGCGATCGACATCACCGCCTTTGGTCCCCAGGAATCGCAGAATTTGCCACTGGCCCAGGCGATCGGAACCATCACCATCTGGGCGGAGAGAACGGTGAACGTCGTGAGGGCGCTCGACCCGCCAAGCTGCTTGATGTAGAGAGCGGTCACCGGCAGTATCGGTGCGTTGGCCAGGTGGAAAAGCGCGACCGCGGCCAGCAAAAAAATAACCGGCCGATCCCGCAGCAGGATGCTCCACTTTGATTGAGCCGGTCCTTCACCGTCTGCCGCAATGGTGCCATCCAGTTCCCGCGATCGTATCCAGTAAACCGAAAAGGCGCCCACCAGCGATGCAACCGCCACTGAGTAAAAAATCGAGGCGCTGCCAAAGGATCGGACAGCTACGAAAGCCAGCAATGCGGCCACGATGTTGCCGGCGTGGTTCCAGCCCTGGTTTTCTCCCAGGGTACGATTCAGGGCGCCGTAGCCGACGAGGGAAAGTGCGAGCGCGCCGAGTACGGGGATGAACAGGCTCTGCGCTACCCCGGAGAAGAACAATAAAGAGTCGACCCAGATGGCTGAGCGCGGGACGAAAGGAATGGCACCGAAGCAAACCCCAACAGCGATCGAAGCGACGAAGAAGAGCAAGCGGCGGTTCTGAACACGATCCACCAGAATTCCAGCCGGCGTTTGGAAGAGCAAGGTTCCAAGACCCAGGAGCGCTGTGGCTAGTCCGATCTGGTCGTATCGCCAATGCGCTTCCCGCAGGAAGGTATTCAGTACCGGCAGCACAACACCGACGGCTTCAGCTTGAAAGAAGTTCGCAGCGTTGAGTCCGAACCGGCTTTGCAGCGAGGGTGATTTGGAGGTCTTTTCCGCTGCGTTGGCCATAGTCATGCAATCCGTAACAGCACGCAAAGCGCCAATCAACGGCGTGCTCAAGAAGCTTGAGACAAAAGTCTTTCGGGAGAGAAATCACAGAGCTTGTGCCCTATTCAATATTGAAGGGTGAGACCTGGGGCACCCTCAAACCAATTCTCACTGGAAACACCCACCCTCCTTTGTGTCATTGGGGGCGTACCCGGATTGCCTGCTTCACAGGCCTTACCAGCAGCCGACAAGATGCCATTGACCGATCCCATTACGAATAGCGTTCGCTTTTCGCTCATACCGTGAGCGCAGAGCGTACACATCGGACCGGACGAGAGAGCAGGAACCGAATAGTTTGAATGGTTTGCCGGTCTCTCACATTTGGCGCACCAATTGCTCTTCCCTTCAGTGCACGCAGGAGAAGCTCATGAAACTAAATCACTCACTACTGATCGTCACTGCGCTCAGTCCAGTTTTGACACTGGCTGCGCGTGCCCAAAGCTCATCCGCCACACCACCACCTTCCCCATCCTCTGTGGCGCAATCATCGACAGGCACGGCCGCTACTTACAACAGCCGTATCAGCGCGGTCGTCTATGGACCGCAGGGTGAGATTCAGGCGCTGACCTTGCGCAACGGGGTCGCCGTAAGTCTGCCGCCCGATCTGGGGACGCAGCTCCAGACTGCAATCGCCAGAGGAAGCCGGGTTCAGGTGAGCGGAACGCAAAGGGTCATCGCCGGGCAAACCAGCCTGCTCGCGCAGAGTCTCACGGCGAACGGACAGACTGTGATTGCCAGCCAACCCCCGGCTCCTGGAGGCGCTGCCGCTGCGGCACTTCCGCCGCCACCTCCAGGGCCGCCCGGGCCAAGGGGCCCTGCTGTCCGGCCGGCGCCCGGCGGACCACCACCTCCACCTCCGCCGCCCCCTCCAGCAGACGCAACGCCAGCTCCTGCTCCGCAGATGTAGAGGTGGCGCCGTGAAAGCGCCAGGCATCGTATGCATAGTTTTCACCGGGATGGTGCTCGCCGGGTGTGCCGGTCCTTCGGACCTGCCACTCGGCTTCGGTCCGGGGCTCGATCAATTCTCCGGCATCGCAATGCTTACCGTTCTGGTTGCGCTCGCTTGGCGTCTTATCCGGAACGCGCTGGGATCACGAACAGACAATCCGTCTGCGAGCGACATTCTGAGAATGCGGTATGCACGGGGAGAGTTATCTGAAGAGGAATATCGGCGTATGACGGAAAATTTGTCTCGAGAGAAGGCCAAGTCAGCATGACCTTTCTCCCGCCCTTACACGACTTCCGCCCCGGCTTGCCGGATGGCGCCGGTATCATTTCGTGGGTTCACCTTGGCGACCTGCACATGGTTCGGGCTTCGGAGCAGAATCATCGTGATCTCATCGCGATTGTCGATCAGGTGAATCGAGTGTTCGCCTCTTCGATTGCGTTCGTCTTCCTGCCGGGTGATCTGGCCGAGCACGGCCGCGCTGCAGAGTACTTCCTTGTCCGGCAGGCGCTCGACCCGCTTGCCGCACCATGGTGCACCATCATTGGAGACCATGATGTACAGCAAAGAAGCTTCGCCAACTACCTTAGCTCCGTGGCGGCGGAAGAATATTATGCATTCCAGGTTGGGTCTGTTTCCTTTCTCGCACTCAACGCGTTCGACATTCCCGATCCCGGTTCATTCTGTCTTCTGGCAAAGCAACTGGACTGGATCGAGCATCAGCTGCGCTCGGTTCAACGCAACTCCGCCGTGCTGCTATTACACTGCTACCCGAGCGATCTGAAACTGGGAGGGGAGCGTTTGCGGGCTATGGTGGCGAGTTCCGCTGTGCGCCTGGTTGACATGGGCCACACTCACTACAACGAAGTGGCGAACGATGGACAAACCCTGTACACGACAACCCGCTCGACTGGGCAGATCGAAGAAGGCCCGGTCGGTTTCTCCGTCACCAGCATCGACGGCGACGTGACCAGTTGGAAGTTTCTGCGTCTGGGTGAATCACCTGCCGTGATGATCACTTCGCCGGCCGACGAGCGCTTCATCACCGCATCCATGGTGAACGGCAACATCGCATCCGCCACGGTTCGCATTCGCGCCAAGGCCTGGGCGGAGTCCCCCGTCCGGAGCGCCAGGGCGAACCTGGGAAACCAAACGCTGCAACTGTTGCAATTTCGTGGCACGCAAGTGTGGGAGGGGGGGCTTGCTCGTGGTGTTCTGCCCGACGGGATTCATCCCCTCTCAGTGACCATTGAGGACTCAGACGGCCGGACCGCTGTGGACAACATTCGGGTGGTTCTGGGGGCGTCCGTTTGCCCTTCTCGCGAACGCGCCAAACGGGACCAGGACAACGCGCTCCCAGCATGGCCAGAACGAGGACTCTTGGGTACCCAACTCGGCCCAAACAAGAACGGGAGAAAGTGGTAGATGGTTTCTGCCTCCTTATCCCATCTTCTCTTAGCTCTGATTGTCGCCGTCAGCATCTTGCTCATGCTGATTCGGCCGCGCGACATTCCAGAGGTCTACTGGGTTGGCGGTGGTGCGATCCTGTTGATCGCCCTGCGGCTGATTCCGCTCCAGACTGGCGGGAAAGGCGGCGGCCGAGGGCTCCGATGTCTATCTTTTTCTCATCGGCATGATGCTGCTGTCGGAATTGGCCCGTGAGCACGGCGTCTTCGACTGGCTCTCCTCCGCCGCGCTGAAAGGTTCGCACGGTTCCTGCGTTCGCCTTTTCACCCTGGTCTACGGCGTGGGCACGCTGGTCACGATCTTCATGTCCAATGATGCAACTGCCGTGGTGCTCACTCCCGCGATTTTAGCTGCGATACGTAAAGCCAAGGTGGCGCCGCTACCCTATCTGTTCGCCTGCGCGATGATCGCCAATGCTGCCTCGTTTGTTTTGCCCATTTCCAACCCGGCAAATCTGGTGGTCTTTCATGCGAACATGCCGCCATTGGGGCGATGGCTCTCTTCCTTCGGCTTGCCATCGATTCTTTCCATCGTTGCGACGTATCTGGTCCTGCGGTTTGTCTTTCGCAAGGAACTCGCAGGCAGCGCAGAAGAAGGCGATCGCCGCAAAGCCGCTTTCGGCCAACGGCAAGATTGTATCTGGGGGGCATCGCCTCCATGGTGGCCGTCCTGTTGACCGCATCCGCTCTCGACCAGGATCTTGGCTTGCCCACCTGTCTTGGCGGCGCTCGCGATCACTGCGGTCGTGTGCATCAAGGCGCGCAGCAATCCCTGGAGTCTCTTAAAGAAATCAGTTGGGCCACGATCGCCCTGGTTGCCGGCTTGTTCATCATGGTGGAAGCAGTACAGAGCGTGGGCGCCCTCAAGTTCACCCGCGGCCCTGCACGACGTACAGCGATTAGCTCCCCCTCTCGCCGCTTTGATCACCGGCTTGGTCGTCGGCGTCGCCAACAACCTGGTCAACAATCTTCCGCTGGGATTAATTGCCGGCGCGACGTTGCAGGCCGAGCATGCCAGGGGACTGATTGCCAATGCGGTACTGATTGGCGTTGACCTGGGACCGAATCTTTCCGTCACCGGCTCCCTGGCTACCATCCTGTGGTTGATTGCGCTCCGCAAGGAGAAGCTGGACGTGAGCGGCTGGGACTTCTTCAAGGTCGGCGCCATCGCCATGCCGGTGGCTTTGGTGGCCGCTATTGGCGGCGCAATTCTGATGCAGATGCTCGGCACTAGATTTTAGAGCATCCAGTTCTGGAGCGAGGACTGTGCGTGAGAACTGCCTCTGGTTCCCTGATGAAGGGTGGGGCAGCCAAGGTCCTTTGCTGATCCGGCTGAAGGCCTTACCTAGCGAAACAGGTCCATCACGCTGGTGCCCTACAAAGGGAGCCGGTAGAACGTCAGCACCAGGATGGCGAGTGCCACCCAGCCGAGCCGGCGGTGGTTATAGGGCATGAGCGGGAAAAACGGAACATGGGGATGGCGCATGGCCGGCAGCAGCAGAATCACCCCCCACAGCACCCATCCGGTCCACAGGGTCACACCCATCACCAGCAGGATCACCGGCACCACGTAACGTCATCCGGCGATGCCAACGCGGACGAAATCGCATACAGAATATGGCCGCCATCCAGTTGCCCGGCGGGGATAAGGTTCAGCGAAGTGACAAACAGCCCACCCAACTGGCGATCAGGATGGGGTGGGGAATCAGGTTGTCCATGCGCAGGCACCCAGGGAAGCCAGGCGGCAAGGGCACGGTCCAGCAGGGTGACGGTTAAGGGCCAGCGGAACTGAACCAGCGCCGGCGACGGTCCGGGACCGGCGGGTCGAGAAAGCAGATGCCCAGGATGGTGGTGGGCAGCGCAACCAGGTATCCGGCGATCGGTCCGGCGATGCCTACTTCGATCAGCGCCCGGCGGGAAGGAATGCGGGAACGAATCCGGATCACGGCTCCCGCGGTGCCGCTCAACGTAGGCGCGGGCAAGACGTAAGGCCAGGAACGCGGATGCCGTGGTGGCGGCAGATAAAAATAGTGACCCGCCTCGTGGGCCAGCAAGATCGCCAGCAGCGCCAGCGAGAAAGACCAGCCGCTGGCCAGCGCCGAGGGATGCGCCAAATCCAGCGCAGGGGGAAAAGATCGCCTTCGTTGACCAGCGGCGGCTGGCCCATGCGAAAATTCTGCATCAGCAGCGCGCCAGTGCTGGCGGTGGTAAAAATACTTACCACCAGCAGGCAGACACGGGAGCCAGGCAATCGGGCGCCGCGCCCGTGGAGGGAAGCTCCGCAGGTCGGCTGGGCTGGAGAAGGAGCGGATGATCCGCGGCCGGCATTTCTACTTCGGTCAAGGGAGGGCTAAGAATCCAGCAGGTGAAGTTCCTTGCCCGGCTTGAAGCGAACAGCCTTGCCAGGAGTGATGGTGACTTCCGCACCGGTGCGCGGGTTGCGGCCGATTCCCGTCTTGCGCGGGCGGACATTGAACACGCCAAAGCCTCGCAGCTCGATCCGGTCGCCCGAAGCGAGCGCTTTCTTCAGGCTCTCAAAGACCGTATCGACTGCCGCTTCCGCTTTGTTGCGCGGTAGTCCGGTCTTGGCGATGACTTGATGGATGATGTCCTGTTTAATCAATGCCTTTACCCCGAGGGATATTAGGTAACAGCAATGGCCGGAGCTACGTCCTCATCGTATAGCGTGTCTCCGGTATGGTCCAGCGGCTTCCCTGGGGATCAAGATTGTCAACGAACCCGGCCTACCGTAAGATGCAGTTTCCAGAAGAAGCATTTTCTATCCGCATTACCGTACCGGGTTTCGTCCGGGACGGTTTCCCCAAGGAGTTGCATGTCTATTCAGTCCGACCGTTGGATTCGCGAGCAGTCGCAAAAAGGGATGATTGTTCCTTTCAGCGAAAAGCAGGTGAGGGAAGGGGTTATCTCCTATGGCCTCTCCTCCTATGGCTACGACCTTCGCGTTTCCGATGAATTCAAAATCTTCACCAACGTAAACAGCGCGGTCATTGACCCCAAAGCACTTTGACGAGCGGTCTTTCGTCACCGTCACTGCCCAGTCGGTCCTGATTCCGCCGAATTCGTTTGCCCTGGCCCGGTCGGTCGAATATTTCAAGATTCCCCGCGATGTGCTCACCATCTGCGTCGGTAAATCGACCTACGCTCGCTGCGGCATCATCGTGAACGTCACTCCTTTTGAGCCGGAATGGGAAGGCTTCGTGACTCTCGAGATCTCCAACACCACTCCCTTGCCGGCCCGGGTCTATGCCAATGAGGGCCTCTGCCAGATCCTCTTCTTCCGTTCCGATGAGCCCTGCGAAATCAGCTACGCGGACCGCAAGGGTAAATACCAAAAGCAACAAGGTATCGTGCTTCCCAAAGCTGTGATGGCGGAGCCGGCAAAATCACCTTCCCGCTTGCGGGTGGCGCTGCTCGAGCCGGAGCCCATCCGCGTGCAGGGCTTTGTCACCCTTTTTCAGGATCATCCCCGCATAGAATTCGTGGTTTTTGAGCTGCCGCAGTTCCTGGCCGACCAGGAGATCAAGCTGGCCCTGGTTGGCCTGCACGGGAAGAAGCTCCCGCTGCCCCTGGTCGGCACCATCCATGGGTTGCGGCCCGACGTCCGGCTAGTGGTCATGGGGCTCAACGGGGACGACGAGGTCATCCTGCAGGCGGTCACCGCCGGCGCCAAGGCATATCTCGAAGCCAGCGCCACCCCCCAGCAGGTAGAACAGGCGATCATGACCGTGAGCCAGGGGTCCATCTGGGCGCCCCGGCGGGTACTGTCTATTTTCGTGGATCGCGCGACCAAAGCCTCGCGGTCCACCACCCCGGCTCCGGCTCAATTCACCGCCCGCGAAACCGAGGTGCTCAAGCTCCTGGTGGCCGCCCGGTCCAACCGTGAAATCGCCCGCACCCTGGGAATCGAAGAGAGAACTGTAAAGGCGCACGTGGCGAAGCTGATGCGCAAAGTGGGCGTGGAGAACCGGATTGCCCTCTCCATCTACGCGGTGACCAACTCGATCGTGACCCCAGCCCCCGAATAGAACCGGAATTACCCACGGGAAGCGCTGGACGCGTTCGGTACTTTAGTGCATGGTACCTTGGTGACATTGCCCGGTTACCTTACTTGGCCGAAAGTTACTTTAGAAACAACGCAGATCTGGGGACGGGGCTTCTGAGTGCGCACGTTGCAGTCACCAGCCCCCATTTTTTTCTCTCCCCCAACCCGCCTCTCGGTTCAGACGCCTCGATTTTTCCCAACTGGTTCTAGAATTCCTGCATCCTAGCAACTGCGCCTATCCCACTGCAGAAAGTGGTGTCTGAGCTGGTTTTGTCTCAGAAGCTTTGCGCCAACGTCAGCGAATTCGGTACTGTGCGGACCTGTCCCGCACCTGGAGATTTGAAAGAACATGAAGCAGCATTCTTGCGGTACTTTGCGTTGTCGGAATTTCCCTCACAACACTGTCTGCCTATGCAGCAGACGATAAGGCAACCCTCGACGCTCGCGTCGAAAGCGCGAAAGATGTTCTGGACGCCATCATGGCGACTCCAGACAAGGCCATACCCAACCAGATCATGTCTCAGGCCACGTGCGTGGGCGTTGTACCCAGCGTGAAGAAGGGCGCCTTTCTCGTCGGCGCGGAATACGGCCAGGGAGTCGTCACCTGTCGCACCGGCCATGGATGGAGCGCTCCTGCCTTTATCAAAATTGCGGGTGGCAGCTTCGGTTTTCAGATTGGCGGCCAGGCTACCGACCTGGTGTTGGTCGCAGTCAATGACAAGGGTTTTCAGGACCTGTTGAAGAGCAAGTTCAAGATTGGCGGCGATGCTTCCGCGGCGGCAGGCCCGGTAGGACGTGATTCACAGGCAGCGACCGACTGGAAACTGAACGCTGAGCTGCTGACCTATTCGCGCGCCAAGGGCCTGTTTGCCGGCGTCGATCTCACCGGAGCCGTGGTGGATGAGAATGTCGACGCGACCCGCGCGTTTTACGGTGTGGCCCACCCCAGCGCTCAGATCCTGAAGGGCGAAGTAGCCACTCCGCCGGACGCGCGGCCGTTCGTTCGCACCGTGGCGAAGTACTTCACTGAAGTTCAGCAGACCAAGTAGCAGTTCAGTCCCTATACTCGACACAGAAATTGCCCGGCAGCGTTTGCCGGGCAGTTTTTTTGGCGCGCCCGCAAACCATTTAAACTGGAAAGGCTGAACTCAACCCAATATCGGGGCACAGCTGTGGAATCGGATGCGGAGACGATTGGAATTTGTACTGGTGTGGGCCGCGGTCAAGCTTCTGAGCTTGCCGCCGAGAAACATCGCCCGCAGCATCGGAGCATCCATCGGCCGGCTGGCTCTACTGCTCACTCCACGCCTGGCCGGCGTGGGCGATCAAAACCTTCGCCTCGCGTTTCCTGAGAAAAGCGCCGCTGAGCGGCAACAAATTCTGCGCAGGCTGTACCGCAATCTGGGCTGGTTATTGGCCGAGTTCTGCCAGATGCCCCGCTACACTCCGGAAGACACGCGCAGCTTTATCCGCTATGAGGGACTGGAGCACTACCTGGCGGCTCGCGACGAAGGCAAAGGGGTTCTCATCCTCACCGGTCATCTGGGCGCGTGGGAGCTGTCGAGTTTCTATCACTCGCTGATGGGCTATCCCATGAGCATTGTGATCCGCCGCCTGGACAATCCGCTGGTCGACAGTCTGGTGAATCAAATTCGCTGTCTTCACGGGAACCAGGTGCTTCACAAGGACGATTTCGCCCGCGGGCTTTTGGCTTCCATGCGCCGAGGCGAGACGGTGGGCATCCTGATGGACACCAACATGACCCCGCCCCAGGGATCGTTTGTCGACTTCTTCGGTCATTCCGCCTGCACGGGAACCGGCTTGGCTCGGATCGCCATGAAAACCGGCGCCCGAGTCTTGCCCGGCTTTCTGCTCTGGGAAGAAGCGGCTCAGCAATACGTGCTGCGATTTGGCGCTCCACTCTGCGTTGCTGCCACTGGAGATGTGGAGGCGGATGCCGTCGCCAACACTGCCTTGTTCACCAGGGTGATCGAGGACTACGTTCGCCAGTATCCAGACCAGTGGCTTTGGGTGCATCGCCGCTGGAAGACTCGCCCGCCGGGCGAAGCGCCCATCTACACTTGAGCCATGCCCATCCACTCACAGTAATTGGCTGAACGGCTCGGCGCGGAGATCGAGGCGTTCCGGGCGGCCACGTGATCACAGGGGTATCCAGCATCGCCGCCGCGGGCCCGGAAAACCTGGTATTTGCGGAAGAAGAGGCGTCCTTCGCGGCTGCACTCGCCTCCCACGCCGGCGCCGTTCTGGTGGGGCCGCAGATGAGATCGCCGATCTCAGATAAGCCGGTTCTCCGCATTGCCCAGCCGCGCCTGGCGTTTGCCCGGGCTGCCGTGTTGCTGCGTGGTCCGCAGCCGGCTCCCGCTATCCACCCGGCTGCGGTGATCGCGCCTGGGGTGCAAATGGGCGGCCAGGTCTCCATCGGCGCCCACGCCTCGGTCGAGGAGGGAGCCAGCATTGGCGACGGAACGATCATCGGCGGCGGATGCTGTCATCGGCGCCGGGGTTCGTATCGGCAGCAACTGCCATATTTATCCCCGCGTGGTCATTTATCCGGGCGCGACACTGGGGACCGGGTGGTGGTTCACGCCGGGTGCGGTACTGGGAGCAGACGGCTTCGGCTACGTTCGCGATCGAACCAACGGGGAATACACCCAGTTCCCCCAGCAGGGAACGTTGGTCATAGAGGATGACGTTGAGATCGGTGCCAACACGACGATTGACCGCGGCGCCCTTGAGGAAACCCGGATCGGCCGCGGCACCAAGCTCGACAATCTGATTCACATCGGTCACAACTGCAGCATTGGGACGCGACGTGGTCATTGCCGCGCAGACCGGCATCTCCGGCTCGAGCGCAGTAGGGGACGGCGCCATCCTGGGTGGCCAGGTCGGCATGGGCGACCAGCGCTATGGTTGGCCCGGGGGTCATCCTTGGCGGCCAGGCGGGCATTCTGCCCAAGAAAAAGCTTCTGGGGCCGGGAATCGTCTTCTGGGGAACTCCGGCTAAACCCGTCCGTCAATACCTAAAGGAACTGGCGATGCTGGCTCGGCTGAAGCGGCCAGCCGGAGACGAGTAATGGCCGTCGTGGTGGTAGGAGGGCACTCGCGCAGCGTGGGCAAGACCTCGGTGGTCGCGAATCTGATCGCCCGGCTTCCCGAGCGCCATTGGACCGCCTGCAAGATCACCCAGTTCGGCCACGGCTTCTGTACGCGCAAACGGCGAGCCTTGCGACTGCCAGACGGAGGAGCACACCATAGCCATCACGGCCGAACGGGATCCGACCACCGGGACCGACAGCGCTCGTTTCCTCCGCTGCGGGCGCCAGTCCGGTCGCTCTGGGTGCGAACTCGCATCGGCCGCCTCGCCGATGCGATGCCGCGGATTCGCAAGGAGATCGACGCCGCTGAGAACATCATTTTCGAGTCCAATAGCCTGCTGCAGTTTCTGCGTCCGGATCTCTATCTTTCGGTTCTGGACCACGCCACCGCCGACTTCAAAGACTCCGCAAGGCTGTTTCTGGACCGTGCCGATGCGGTGCTCCTGCGGGCCTCGGGCAAGGAACTAGCCCCGCAATGGAAAGACGTTTCCCTGCGCCTGATCGCCGGCAAGCCGCGCTTCCTGGTGACCCCGCCCGACCTGATCGGGGACGACCTGGTCGCTTTCGTGGAGCAAAGCTGACTTAGGGCGCATATGGCGCTTATGGCGCAAATTCCCCCATCATCGAATTTCGTCTCCTGACTGCCGTGGACGGGTGCCCCATGTTCGCATCAGCGTACATGGGCCGAAAGACGGGCGCAGCCCCATCCAACGCTCCTGCTATGCGGGCACTGTTACAGATGGAGTGAAAGCATTTGAAAAAATCGTTTTCGGCCCATGTGCGCTGATGCGAACATGGGGCACCCGTCCAGGGCGGTCAGGAAACGAAATCTGTTTTTCTACTTCAGCGGGAAAGGCTCAGCCTTCAACGATCCGTCGCGCTGCTTCAGCAGTATCTGCACCTTGCTCTCAGCGCTATCCAGCTCCTGCTTACATTGCGCAGACAGGCGCATGCCTTCCTCGAACATCTTGATCGAGTCTTCCAGGGGCAGATCGCCGCGCTCGAGTTGGGCGACAATTCCTTCCAGCTGTTTCAGCGATTCTTCAAACGTTGCCAACGCGCGGCCTCCCACCACTTCAAGAATTTCCACTGCGTTCGCATAGCGCCCGGACGGCACGCTGACCTGGACTCCCTGGATCATCGGCCGGGCCGCGTTCAGCATTTCACGCGCGATTTGAATCCCTTCCCCGCGTGCTCGATCCGGAGTGTCCGCTTTTTGCATGCGCAGCCATGATCTCCTCCGGCACGGAGACACGCAGATCATTCTTCATGAACTCCGCCTGACGCAGGCTGGTCAGCGGCCAGATGCCGGCAATGACCGGAATACGAAACTCCTCGATGCGCTTTAGGAAAGCCTCCAGCAGATTCAGGTCAAACACCGGCTGGGTGATCGCATATTCTGCTCCCGCCTCTACCTTGTAGGCGAACCGGCGAATCTCCGTATCCATATCCGGCAATCCTGGGTTCGCTGCCACGCCGATGGTTAAGCCGCTGGAAACGCCAACCGGATTGCCCCCCAAATCGAGGCCATGATTCAATCGCCGCACAATATTCACCAGCCCAATCGCATCGACGTCGAAAACCGCGGTCGCATCCGGGTAGTTGCCCAACTTGGGCGGATCCCCGGTCAGGCAAAGAATATTCTTCAAGCCGATAGAGGACGCACCCAGCAGATCGGACTGGATGCTCAGCAAATTACGATCACGGCAGGTGTAGTGCAACAGCGTTTCCATCCCTGTCTGCTGAATCTGAATGCAGAGACTTTGCGCACTCATGCGCGGCGCTGCGCGCGACAGATCGGGTACGTTGATGATGTGGACGCCATTTTGCACCAGCATCCGGGCCCCTTCGAGCTCTTTCTCGCAAGTAATGCCCTTGGGGGGAACCATTTCCACCATGGTGACAAACGTGCCGCTGGCGATCAGCGAACCGAGGCGCGAACGCTCGCCCAGCGGAGCAGGAGTGATCTCCGACGCCACCGGGCTTTGCTTCACGTGGGTATGGGCCACCTCCTGCGCGCCCATGGCCCGCAGAGACGATTTCATCGAGCGGATATGACTCGGGGTGGTGCCGCAGCAACCGCCCACAAACTGCACTCCTGCCTTCACCAGCTTGCGGGCAAAGCTGGCCATGTACTCGGGCGAGCAGAGATAAATGTTGCGTCCATCCACCGCCCGCGGCATACCGGCATTGGGCATCGCGATCAGCGGCAGGTCGGTGGCGCCCGCCATGCACTCGATGGCGGTCAAGTACCGTTGCCGGTCCTACGCTGCAGTTGCAACCGATGGCATCGGCGCCCCACTCAGTCAACCGGGCCGCTGCCGTTTCCGCAGAAGAGCCGTCCAGGCAGTTGGCGTCCTCGTCGACCGTCACCATCACCAGAACTGGCAGGGAAGGGGCCACATCCCTTGCCGCAAGGATGGCCTGCTCTGCCTCATTCAACGCAGAAACAGTTTCGATCAGCAGCATATCGACGCCGCCCTCGACCAGGCCGCGAATCTGCTCGGCGAAGACTTCGCGCGCTTCCGCCAGGCTGGTCTTTCCCAGTGGTTCCAGGCGCACGCCGAGCGGCCCGATTGCACCCGCTACCCAGGCTTTGCCGCTTTGCTTGTCGGCCCTTTGATTTACCGCCTTACGCGCCACCTGGGCTCCGGCGCGGTTGATCTCCACCACCCGGTCGGCGAAGCCATAACGCTGCAAACGCAGGGCATTGGCGCCGAACGTATTGGTCTCGATGATCTCCGCGCCGGCTTGCAGGTATTCCTCGTGGATATTCCGTACCAGATCCGGCTGCGAGACATTCAGTTCGTCGAAGCAGCGATTGATAAAGATTCCGCGGGCATACAAACTGGTGCCCATAGCCCCGTCGCACAGCACGTTCCGTGTCCCGAAGATCTCTGTGAGCCGATTCGTCATAGGGTAGGTCTAATAATGCTAAGCCACCCGGGGCGCGATTGCCAGTCGCCGCTTTGTTATACTTGGCCTTTCCCGCATGTCCGCCGCGTGGTGATTCTGGTGAGGTCTTAGTTGAAGAAGAGAAGTCTCCGGTCTTTGTGTGTCCCTTCAGTTCTAGCTTGTTTCGCTTTCATGGTTCTGGCCGGATGCGGCAAAAGCTATTATTTTGGCGGCCGGGCTTTGCCTCCCAGCGGAATCCTCAACCGTGTCCTGATTGCGGTCCAGAATCCGGGTGCTTTAACCAAGGGCACCCTGCAGATTGTTGACGCCTACTACGATATCCGTCACAGCTATACCAACAGTGTTCCCTCCTTCAGCCTTGCCGGTTATTCGGGTGCAGACCCCATCACTATCCAGAACATGCCCGAAGAGCAGGCGGGTGCCGTCTATGGCGCAGGGGATGGCAGCTACGCCCTGCTGAATTACGCGAGCGAAAAGCAAAATACCACCGTTTCCTTGCCCGGGCAGTCCTCCAGCGTATTTATCTCGCACGACGAAAGATATGTCTTTGCGGCCAACCAGACCGCCCACACGCTCACCGTGCAGGACCGTGGCAGCTCCACCCCCGGCAGCTATTCATTGAACTTGCCCAATGTCTACCGCGTCTCCACCAATCCCAGCGGATCAGCAGCGTTAGCCTTCGTGCAGGACAGCAACCTGGTTTACAGCGTTTATAAGCTACAGACCAATCAGAAAGTACCCTCGAATGCGGTCGATTGTGAACCGCAGAATATCCCTGTGTATTGTGTTCTCCCCGTACCCGGCAATTTTGATCGTCCAACCAAGGCCGTCTTCTCGGCAGATGGCACCACCGCTTTTGTGCTGAACTGTGGTCCCGAGTGCGGCGGTACGCAGGCCAGCGTCAGCTTTTTGCCTGTAGCTGGGATCATCATCCAGAGTGGAGCACCCGTGCCTCCGGGTGCGCCCTCCGCAGTCACAGCCACGATCCCCGTTCCTGGCGGGGTCACGAACGCCCTGCAGAATGGAAGTCTCCTGTACCTCGCTGGACAGCAACTGCAATCCGACGGTTTCTTTTCCGGCTTCCTCTCCATTCTTGACCTCGGCACTCAAAAAATCACCGGTAACTACTCCATCAGCGACGGCACCCACACCAGGATGAACTTTGCGGACGACAATACGCTTTGGATTGGCTCTCAGCTCTGCACCCAGGGCGAGCGCTATCATCAGGGCGCCACGACCAACCTTGGCTGCCTCACTATGTTCAACACCGCCAACAATGCGGTGACCATGATTGATTCCTACAAAGGGGACGCGACCGGCGTCGCCGCAGTGCTGAGCCTGCACAAGATTTATACCGCCGAGGGTGGGCAGGTATACATCTACAGTACGGTCGACGGACACGCGCTCGACAACTCGCAGGTGACGGTGGTGGGTACGGCCTACGATGTGGCCTACATGGACTCGCCCAGCGATGCCAACAACACCACTTATTGACGTTCTCGCGATCGCCGCTCACCGTGACGACGTGGAGCAAACTTGCGGTGGGACCCTTTTGCGCATGCGCTCGCTCCAGTTGCGCACGGCAATTCTTGACCTGACGCAGGGGGAAGCCGGCACCCGTGGCTCCGCGATGGAACGGGCCCAGGAAGCGGCGGAAGCGGCGAGTATTCTGGGTGTGGCCTGGCGGGAGGCGCTGGACATTCCGGACGGCCGGGTAGAAAACACCTGGGAAAACCGGATCAAGATCGTTCGCAAGCTGCGCCAATTGCGGCCCCGGGTGGTGATTTTGCCCTATTGGCAGGGGCGTCATCCGGACCACTACAACAGCTCAACACTTGGCTACGAGGCCTGCTTTCTCTCCGGCCTGGCTAAAATTGATACCGGCGAGCCTCCATTTCGACCCTTCAAGATCGTGTATGCGAGCCTCTACTCGGATGTACGGCCCACCTTCGTTGTCGACATCACGCCCTTCGTGGAAGATCGCTTTCGCGCCCTGCTCGCCTATCGTTCGCAATACGCCGATCAGCCAACCGGCGGTGCACTCTTTGTGCCCCACGACGAAATTCGCGAACGGACCTTCTCTCTGGCCCGGCACTACGGCCTGCTGGGGGGCGTTCGCTACGCAGAACCGTTCGTGCAGAAGGAAGTCGGCCTGGTCGACGACCTGACCCTGGTTCCAGTCGCCTCCATCTAAAGAAACAAAGGAAACCGACGCGTCCCCTTGGGACTCTGAGTTAGTCCCGGAGGGACGGCTGACCTTAGCCCAGGACGCAGTCCTGGGAAGAGTTTTCGAGACACGACAAGTCCCGAAGGGACGGCTGAAGATTGTCCAGGGTCAAGCAGCGGCATATTTTCAACCGTCCCTGCGGGACTAGATTGTGCTTCGAAGCCCAACCCAGGACTGACGTCCTGGGCTAAGGTCAGCCGTCCCTGCGGGACTGGTCGTTCTTTCAAGTCGCAAACCAGGACTAACATCGTGGGCCCACCCCTTCAACCCACTCCCCCCAACCGCTAAAATTAACCCATGCAGCAGACTTGGGACCCATCACTCTACGCCGGCAACGGCCGGTTTGTAGCGTTGCTCGCGGAACCTCTGGTGGAAGCGCTCGCACCCCAACCCGGCGAACGAATCCTTGATCTCGGGTGCGGCGACGGCTTCCTGACCCGGCAATTGGCCGAATCAGGAGCCACCATGGTAGGAGTCGACAGCTCTCCGCAGATGGTAGCTGCCGCCAAAGAACACGGCGCAGACGCCCGCTTAGCCAGCGGGGAATCGCTGCCCTTCGACCAGGAATTCGACGCCGTCTTCTCGAACGCCGCCCTGCACTGGATGACCGATCACGACGCGGTTCTCCGAGGGGTATACCGGTCCCTTAAGCCTGGCGGCCGCTTCGTCGCGGAATGCGGCGGCCAGGGGAATATCGCTGCCATTCGCGTCGCCCTGCTGGCTGTGCTCACCGCCCACGGCATTCCTGCGGAGCGGATTGAGAACAACCGCTTTTTCGCCCCGGCGGAGTATCGCGCCCGGTTGGAAAAACAAGGCTTCCTGGTGGAGGAAATCACGCTGACGCCGCGTCCAACGCCGCTAAAGTCCGGCATGGCGGCGTGGCTCGAAACCTTTCGAAGCAGCGTACTGGAGCTGTTACCTCAGGAAAAGCGAGACCCCGCCATCGAGCAGATTGTCGCCCTGCTCAAACCAGTTCTGTGTGACCGTCAGGGACACTGGACCGCTGACTACGTCCGTCTCCGTTTTCGAGCAAGGCGTCCTTAGCCTGGTGGTTATTGGCAGCAACGGGCCGCGGCGCCGACACTGAGGCTGGTCCAAGCACCGGAAGATAGACCCGCACAGCCGCACCCCGAAGATCGGAATCGGTACTGTTGGTCAGCTCAATGGTTCCCCCATGCTTCTCGACAATGCCCCGGCTCACCCAGAGCCCGAGGCCGGTGCCCAATTCACCCTTGGTGGTGAAGAAGGGCTTAAAGATTTTGTTCAGGTGATTCTCCAGGATGCCCGGACCGCTATCGGTAATCGTCACGGTAGCGCCTGGCCGGTTATCGGCAACCTGTGCGTCTTCGAGCAGAACCCGCACCCGGCCGCCTGGGCCAGCGGCTTCGGCTGCATTGGTGATCAGGTTGGTGAATACCTGCCGCAATTCGCCAGGGAAGCCCTGGATGGGGACATCCTCTTCCTCCAGCTTGCGTTCCACGGTAACCGACTGATCCTTCAACTGCCGGTCGAGCAGCAGGAGAACGCTTTGCAGCAAATCGCGTAAATGCACTTCGACGGGAGCTTTCGGCTCGCGATAGAGGCCCAGCATGGCCCGGCTGATCTGCAGCGTGCGGTTCAGCTCCTGCTGCGCCATGGCCAGGTAACGTTGCTGCAGGGCAGGGTCGGACTCCTTCTCCATCAGGTAGTGCAAATTGGCCACGGAGTCCAGCGGGTTATGAATCTCGTGGGCAATGCTGGCCGAAAGCCGTCCGGCAACCGCGAGCTTCTCGTGCGCCATCAGGGCCGACTCTCTCTTGCGTAGATCGGTGATGTCGCGGAACACCAGCACCACCCCAGCCACCTCTCCTTTTGCGTCTCGAATGGGGGCAGCACTCTGATCGATCAGGTACTCCGCACCATCTTTCGCCAGTAACAGCGAATGATTCCTTGGGGCCGCGCCGTCCTGTTCATCGATTGGCTCTCGCGTTTCCTCATCCACGCTGCGAAACACCGTTTCAAGAGGCCTCCCTTTGGCGTCCTCCAGGCTCCAACCCGTCAGCCGCCCAGCCACCGGATTCATCAGTTGTATCCGGCGCTGCTGGTTACACGCGATGAGGGCGTCGCCGACCGAATCCAGAGTGGTCTGCAGCCATTGACGGCTTTCAATCAGCTCGTCGGCGCGCTGATGCGCTTCCTCCAGCGAACTTCGGAACGCGGCGGAGACTTTCTTCATGTTTCTCTGTGTGAAAATACCCAGGACAATCCCAACCCCGATCGACGAAACCAGCAGAAACGTCATCAGGGTGCGAACCTGCGAATTGGTAGATTGCACCTCCTGGTCTCGTCGTTTCCCCTCAATCTGGGTCATGGCCCCAATTTGGGTGCGCAAAGCAGCCATTAATTGAGCGCCGTTCAGATCGAGTCCCGTATCTCCGAATAGTTTCCCCGCCCGCAGATTGTCCAGCGCCTTGCCTGCGAACCACATCCACTGCTGGTGGCTGTCGCGTATCTGGCGCAATCGCCGCAACTGGTCAGGATCGTCCCTCACCAACAAAAGGAGACGGTCCAGCGTGCCATGCAGCGCGCCCTCAGCAGTCTGATACGGCTCAAGGGCATTCGCATCGTGGGTGAGCTGGTAACCCCGCAGCCCGGTTTCCTGATCCACCACCAGCCGTTCCAATTCATTCAGCTGAGCGGTGATGCGATCGGTGTGATCGATGCGACGCTGTTCCCGCAGGGTGCGTTGAATCTGCCACGCCAGAACCAGGGCGAGTAGCAGCAGCAGGATCAGGGGGAGCAGCACGGTAACGACCAGGATTTGCCGGAACTGGTGTAGATTCAACGGTCACCACCTCGTCCGCCGGGCGAACCCGCCTGCAACAGCCCCTTCAGTTTGTCCACCAGGGTAAACGCGCCATCCCCTTTCGTGGCCGAAACACTGACCACCCGCATGACCTCGTCGGGAAGGGCGACATACGCGGAAAGCATCAAAATGGGGATATCCGGCTTACGCTGGCGCAGAATCGCGGCCACCTGTCCTCCATCCATGCCGGGCATGGCATAGTCGAGGACTACCGCATCCACCTGCTGGTTGTCGAAAACAGAAATACCGCTCATGCCGTCGCGCGCGGTCAGGACGGTGAATCCCTCGCGTTCGAGAACCATCTTCCGGATCTCAAGGCCGAGATCTTCATCGTCGATGCACAATATGACTGGACGTGACACGGGTACCGTCCTTGAGCGCGGCCGCGGGCGCAACTACGGGCAAAGTTCTACTCTACAACTGCCATAACCTAGCTGGTGAGTGGCATCTTCGGAACTTGCTCTTACGGGGGATGCTCGCATTCCGGGAAATGGTCAAGGATTTACCGTAGTTTTGCATTCCGTCTGCCCGCATAGGTTACGCTTAACGCATCCGCGCAGTGCCGACCGGCCTCCCACTGAGCGTGGCCGTATCTTGAGCGGCTTGAACGTGAGGGAGAACCTAGTTGAGTCAGACGATATGCCTTCTCGAAGATGACCCGGATATATCCCGATTAGTACAACATCATCTGGAAGCCGCCGGTTTTAGTGTCCGCGTATACGGTACTCCGGCCAACCTGGTGCCGGACGCTGAGCGCCAGGCCCCGGTACTTTTTCTGCTGGATATCATGGTGCCCGGGGGAGACGGTCTCGACGTATGCCGCCGCCTGCGCAGCAATCCTGCGCTGAGCACCATCCCGATCATCTTTCTCACCGCCCGGGCGGGCGAAAACGATCGTGTTCTCGGCCTTGAGCTGGGGGCCGACGACTACATCACCAAGCCGTTTGCCACCCGGGAGCTGGTAGCCAGGGTAAAGGCTGTGCTGCGCCGCTTCGAGCGGCCCACCGCGCCCTCGATTATTGCCTTCGAAGAGGTAGTGATCGATGCCAGCGCCATGCAATTGAAGGTGCGGGGAGAATTGACGACCACCACGGCAACCGAATTTCGCCTTCTGGACTACCTTGCCCGTCATCCTGGCCGCGTTTTCAGCCGCGATCACCTGCTCGACGCTGTTTGGGGGGATGCCCGCTTTGTCACCCCACGCTCGGTCGATGTCTATGTGCGCCGCATCCGTGAGAAGATTGAAACCGATCCCGAAAGCCCGCGGTATCTTAAGACCGTCCGTGGCGCGGGCTACCGCTTCGAGGTTCCCCGGTTACTAGAGGAGCCACGCAAAACAGCATCCTAGCCCCTTATGACAGAGAATGGCCTCGTGACGGGCAGAGTCTTCACCAAGCTATTCTTCTCCTTCGTAGTCGTCCTTTTCCTTGGGATGACAGTACTCGATTTCTCCTTGCGCCAGGTGATGGAGCAGTCCCTCCACACCCAGGTGGACGAGTCCCTGGCCAGCGAAGCCCGGCTGCTGGCAACGCATATCACTGCCAACGCCTCCCCCACCGAACTACAGCAGATAGCCCGAAGCGATGCGGCAGCGGCAAGGGTGGAAGTAGGCATCTTTGATGCCCAGGGCAGGATGGTGGCCAATTCGGGCAGTGCGGGAACAAACTCCGTGCCTCCCGAAGTAGCTGCCGTTCTGTTTCAGCATCAGGCCCTGGGACATGACCGTCGAGCTGGCACAGACTACGTGGCCGTCCCTGCCGGGCCGCTCGTGGTTCGCCTGGCTGCTTATAGTCCTCCCGACACTCCAGCGCCGGTGCACGTACTGCGTCGCGGTATCGTGATGGCTTCGCTGTTTTCCCTCATCATTGCAACCCTGCTGGCTGCAGTGCTGGCGCAACGGGTTGCGAAACGGCTTGCTCGCATTGTGGTATTCGCCAATCGCATCGCCTCCGGCGATCTGACTGCCCGTGTCGAAGAGGGCCACCTGGATGAGATTTCTGCCGTGGCTCATGCGCTCGACGTGACGGCGAGCCGCCTGGAGCAGAGCTTCCATGCGCTCGAAAGCAGCCGCAGCGAGTTGACCGCGTTGCTCGACAGCATGCAGGAGGCGGTCATTGCCATCAATCCTCAGGGACAGGTGAGCTGGTGCAATGCCGTCATGCAAAGGATCGCCGTCAGCCCGGTGCAGGAAGGGCGGGCGTTGGTGCATTCCGTTCGCGATCCTGAAGTATTGTCATCGGTGGCCGCGGCACTGACCCAGCGTCAAGCCACCCGGGGGCGCGCCATCTCTGTCTCCCCGGGAAAAATCTTTGAGGTAAATGCGGCGCCCATGCCCGGGGGGGGCGCTGTCGCAGTGCTGCATGACATTTCTGAAAAGGAGCGCTCGGAAACCACTCGCCGGGACTTTGTGGCTAACGTTTCCCACGAACTGCGCACCCCGCTCACTTGCATTACCGGCTATGTCGAGACCTTGCTGGACGACCGCGGGCTCGGCAGTCAGGCGCGCGAGTTCCTCATGATCATTCTCAAGAATGCGTCACGGATGAACCGGTTGACCGAAGACCTATTGGCCTTGGCGAGCGTGGAATCGGGCGACTACAAACTCCGCCTGCAAAGGATTCAGGCTTCCACGCTGGTCGAAGAATCCGTTGCGTCCCTGGCTGGGCTGGTGCTCGATTCGGGTGTGACCATGGAAGTAGGCGATACCACCGATGAAGCGGTGATGGCAGACCTTGACGCGCTGAGCCAGGTGTTCGGAAACCTGGTGGAAAACGCAATGAAATACGGCAAAGCAGGCGGCCGCGTGCAGGTTGGCGCTCGCGAGCGTGAGGCGATGGTCGAATTTTACGTGCAGGACTTCGGCCCCGGCATAGCCTATGAACACCTGCCGAGGATCTTCGAGCGCTTTTACCGGGTGGACAAGGCGCGCTCCCGGGAATCGGGCGGCACCGGCCTGGGGCTGGCCATTGCCAAGCACATCGTCCAGGCCCACGGGGGGGATATTCGCTGCGAAAGTGAACTTGGCTTTGGCGCGACCTTTCTCTTTCGCCTGCCCCGGCTCGTCGCTGCTCCTGCGCCGCCAGCCGCCGGACAGTTTGCCCCGGCCTCGGCGCAAACTGTTGAAAAGTAAAAGGCTTGTGGCTTTCTCCGCATGCGCTTTTCTCGTCTTATTCATCGTCCTGTAAAGACCCGTTCACGGACGGCCCCGAGAATCAGGATAATTTTCCGAGGTGGAACGTGAGAAAGACAATCTGGATGTTAGCCGTTGCCATGGGTGCAACGGTGTGCGCAGGACACGCGCAAAAGCTCAATGGGGCAGGTGCGACCTTCCCCTATCCGATTTACTCCAAGTGGTTTAGCGAGTTTAGCGCTTCCCATTCCGGCGTCCAGATCAATTACCAGTCGATCGGCAGCGGAGGAGGCATTCGCCAGGTGACGGCCGGTACGGTTGACTTCGGCGCCAGTGATGGCCCGATGACCGACGAGCAGCTGGCCGCCTCCAAGGTGAAGATTCAGCACATCCCAACTGTGCTCGGCGCCGTGGTGCCGATCTTCAACCTGCAGGGTGTCAGTGACCTGCGCATCGGGCCGGACGTTCTGGCCGACATCTATCTGGGAAAGATTTCCAAGTGGGATGACGCGCGCATTGCCAAAGATAACCCGGGCGTCAAGCTGCCGAACCAAGACATCTTTGTGGTGCACCGTTCCGATGGCAGCGGCACCACTTATATCTTCACCGACTATCTATCCAAGGTCAGCAAGGATTGGGCAGGCGGTCCGGGAAAGGGTGCCGCGCCGAGCTGGCCAAGGGGAATCGGCGCTAAGGGGAACGAGGGCGTCGCGGGCTTCGTTCGCCAATCGCCTGGGGCCATCGGATACGTCGAACTCATCTACGCCATGCAAAACAAGATCCCCTACGCCTACGTAAAAACAGCCGGCGGAAGCTGGGTCAAGGCGTCGATTGAAGGCGTTTCGGAAGCAGCAGCGAGCGTCAAGAATATGCCGGCCGACTATCGTGTCTCCATTACCAATGCGCCCGGAAATGCCTATCCCATTTCCAGCTTCACCTGGCTTCTGATTCCTAATCCTGCAAAGGATCCGGCCAATGGGAAAGTCATCATCGAGTTTCTCAAGTGGATGCTGGAGCACCAGAACGAGGCCAGCTCCCTCTACTACGCGCCGTTGCCTCCATCGGTGGCTCAGAAGGTCAGCGCAACCATCAACACCCTGAAGTAGCGTTTCAATCACTCTCCGGCACACGCGCCCGCCGTGGGCCGGATGTTATTCTTGGCATTGAAGATTGACTCTTGCCGGCCCGTGAGCCAAATCTTTTTCATTTTAAAAGGTTTGCGCTCTATTCCGTTTAACCTGAAATTCACTGAAGACCGCTACGGTATGAGTGGTGAAATCAGATACCCAGGTACCGCGAGTGGCTGGTCAGGCTGACGTGACCCAGCGGACAGATAGCGCTTCGTCTCCAGGGGCCGAGCCATCGCTCTCACCCGTCCGCGAGTACCTTCTTAATTGCGGAAACTCCTCCCTTGCCGATCGTGCTTTTGGCGCCCTGATGTTGGTGTGTGCGCTCAGCATCTTCGCCATCGTCCTATTGATTCTGGTCGAGCTCATCTCGGGTTCGAAGCTCACGATTCAGAAGTTCGGCATGTCGTTCTTTTTCGGGTCCGCGTGGGATCCCGTGAACGGCAACTTCGGCGCACTGCCGTTTATCTATGGCACCGTGGTGTCGTCGATTCTGGCCCTGATTATCGCCGTGCCTCTCGCAGTGGGTGTTGCCATATTTCTCACCGAGATGTGCCCTGCCTGGCTGCGCGGATTCCTTGCTTTCTTTACTGAGCTACTGGCTGCCATTCCCAGCGTGGTGTACGGTCTGTGGGCGATCTTTGTTCTGATTCCCTTGCTGCGCCAGTATGTGAATCCGCTTCTGATCAAGGCTCTGGGCTGGACAGGAATTTTCGCTCCTCCCAATTACGGCATCGGGATGTTCGCTGCCGGCGTGATTCTCTCCATCATGATTCTCCCCATCATCTCTTCGCTGACTCGCGAAGTCATGTCGGCCGTTCCCCATGCCCAGCGGGAAGCGGTGCTGGCCCTGGGAGCCACCCGCTGGGAGATGATTCGCATGGGGGTGCTGCGCAACGCGCGCATCGGCATCGTCGGATCGGTGATCCTCGGCCTCGGCCGCGCCCTCGGCGAAACCATGGCAGTCACCATGGTGATCGGCAACCGGCCGGAGATTGTGCGTTCTCTCCTGGCACCGGCCTACAGCATGGCCAGTGTGATCGCCAATGAGTTCAGCGAAGCTTCCGACGAACTTTACTTAAGCGCCCTGATTGAGATCGGGCTGGCGCTCTTTATTGTCACCATCATTGTGAACGCGTTAGCCCGCGTGCTGGTTTGGGCAGTCACCCGCGGCGCGCCGGTAAGGGGGACTTAGCCAATGGCTTCAACGACTGCCATGCCGCCGCCCCTGCGGGCGAGTGCGTCGAATCGGGCTTCGCGCGTCTTCATGAACCACCTGGCGACCGCCGCTGCCGTGGGCAGCACCATCATTGTCATGGCGCCGCTGATTGCTATCTTTGCCTACCTTCTCTTCATGGGCGCCAGTTCCCTCAACGTTGCCTTCTTCACCCAGGTTCCGAAACCAGTGGGCGAGGCCGGCGGCGGCATGGCCAATTCCATACTGGGATCGGGTATCCTGCTCGCGATCGCCAGCCTGATGGGCGTGCCCATTGGCATAGCCGGCGGCATCTACATCGCGGAGTTTGGCCGCAACAAGCGCTTGGCTAATATGGTCCGTTTCACCGCTGACGTGCTCAACGGCGTGCCATCGATCGTCATGGGCATCGCCATTTACACCCTGATCGTGGTGCCGCAAAAGCACTTTTCCGCCCTCGCGGGTGGAGTCGCCCTGGGCATCATGATGATTCCCACCATCACCCGCACCACCGAAGAGATGCTGTTGATGGTGCCTCTGAATGTGCGTGAGGCCGCTCTCGGGCTGGGCGTGCCGAACTGGCGTTCTGTTCTTTCCATCACTCTGCGCACCGCCTCGCCAGGCGTCATCACTGGCTGCATGCTGGCCTTTGCCCGGGTGGCGGGAGAGACCGCTCCACTCCTCTTTACCGCCTTCGGAAATCAGTTCTGGAGCACCAGCGTCAATGAGCCGATCGCCGCGCTTCCGCTGCAGATATTTGTCTATGCGCTTTCTCCCTACGACGAATGGCATCGGCTTGCCTGGGCGGGTGCGCTGGTGTTGATTGTTCTTATTGTCGTATCCGTTGCACTGGTCAGGTATGTAGCCGGTCGCGGAGTTTTGAAAGGGGCAAGCTAGTGGGAGTAGCCATCGAAGTATCGGACCTGAACGCGTGGTATGGCGCCAACCACACCCTCCAGAACATCAACCTGAAGATTCCGGCGAACCACGCCACTGCTCTGATCGGCCCGTCCGGTTGCGGCAAATCAACCTTTGTCCGCTGCCTGAATCGCATGCACGAGACCAACCCCATCGGCCGTGTCACGGGTACCGTGCGTGTCGGCCCGACGGATATCTACGCGCAGACCTCGGCCGTAGAGGTTCGCCGCCGCATTGGCATGGTCTTCCAACGGCCGAATCCGTTCCCTACCATGTCGATCTACGACAACGTGGCTTCGGGTCTTCGCCTCAACGGGTTTCGTAATCGCAAGGTGCTCGACGAGGTGGTCGAGCGTTCGCTGCAGCACGCCGCTCTTTGGGACGAAGTGAAAGACGATCTCAAGAAGAAGTCCGGCGCCAGCCTTTCCGGCGGCCAGCAGCAGCGCCTCTGCATTGCGCGCGCGCTGGCTGTGGATCCGGAAGTGATGTTGATGGATGAGCCGGCCTCCGCTCTTGACCCGGTTTCCACGGCAAAGATTGAAGACCTGATTTTTCAGCTGAAAACGCAATACACAATTGTGATCGTGACGCATAACATGCAGCAAGCGGCCCGGGTCGCGGAAAATACAGGCTTCTTTCTAAACGGGAAGCTGGTGGAGTTCGACGCCACCCATAAGATTTTCACCAACCCTACCGATAAGCGTACTGAAGACTACATCACAGGTAGGTTCGGATGACACGGATTCGGTTCCATCGCAAACTCGATGATCTGAAAGAGCGCCTGCTGGTGATGGCGGGCATGGCGGAACAGGCGATCCAGCGTGCAGTGGAAGCCTACCGTGTGCGCGACATTTCCCTCTGCGACCTGGTGGTCCGCAGCGAGCTTTCCATCAACAGCTTCGAACGAGAGATCGACCAGATGGCGCTGGATTTGCTGGCCATGGAGCAGCCCATGGCGATCGACCTGCGCTTTATTCTGGCGGTGATCAAGATCAACGCCGACCTGGAACGCGTCGGCGATCAGGCGGTCAGCATTGCCGACCGGGTGCGCGATCTGCAGGCATTTCCCGTTGTTGACTTGCCCGTGGATATTCCCCGCATGGCGTCCCTCGCTTCTGCCATGGTGCGTAAAGCCCTGCAGGGCTTTATCGAGGCAGATGCGGAAATGGCCACCTCCGTGTTGACCATGGACGACAGCGTAGACAAGCTCAACGACGCAGCCTTCTTTGCCCTTTCCAACCTGATCAAAGAGCAGCCCCATCACACCCCGCAGGCGCTCCACGCCCTGATGATCGCCCGCAACCTGGAGCGGGTGGGCGACCACGCCACCAACATCGCAGAAGACGTAATTTTCTGGGTACGCGGCGCCGACGTGCGGCACCACATCACGACCTAAGTCTTGGTTGCCAGCGAGAAAAAACCGCAGATCACTCCGTAGGCTGCTACACAGCCACCAATGTTCTGGGTGCCCCCTTTCAAGCCCTCTTTTGGCTTGAATGGGCAAGGACGCCCGCATCCACCCCCCTTTCATCCAGGCCGCGGTAGCGGTGTGGAGAGATCTGCGGTTCTCTCTGCCCAGGACAAAGGCGGAGGCAGGTCATCTAGAAAGGCGGCGCGCGATGCGCGAGGGAAAGTCAAGAAATGTCGGGCTCAACTCCGCATGCCGTCCCCTTGGCAGGCGAGTTTTCACCAAATGCTTTAACCGCTGAGGTCATTCCTTGCGATGAAAACATCAGCCGGAAGCTTGAACCGGGTACTCAGCCTCCGCACCTGATCCAGGGTGAGCTTTCTGCGCCCAGCTAAAAACATCGAAACCGCGCTTTCTGACCCGAACTCCGGAATGAGATCGCGCTGCGCAAGGCCCTGACGCTCGAGGAGGAACCGAATAACGGAAATCGCGTCCGCCCCCGGAACAGGGTAATGTCTTCGCTCATAGTCCTCGACCAGAAGCGTCAGCAATTCGATCGCCTCCACTTGAGAGCGCGAGGGTTTATCCAGAGCAGTCAGCTCAAAAAGAGCTTCTGTATAGACTGCAAGCTCCTGATCATTGTGTATGAGACGCGGAGCACCGTGGGCGATCATCTCCGCGGGGTTTGCAAGAACTTTCCTCATTTCTTTCCAAACCTCCTATCCCAGTTCCTGGAATCGTTGTACTCCTTGTGCGTCAGAAAAGAGCGGATATAGACGTGCCCTCCAGTTTCCTTCTTTTCGATCCTGGCGTAGTGGACGACAGTGATGAGGCGGTAGCGATTCCGCCTGAAGTTGAAGACCACGTATCCATCGACAAAGTCAGCATCTGTGAACATGCTGCGGACTTCCAAAAAGCTGCGCCACCGGCTCACCACTACGACCGCCGTCCAGGCTTTAATCTCATTTGCCGCATCTGGGTACCGCTGAATTGCATCGTTCAGATGCTTACGGGTGACAATGTACACTCGCACAACTATACTTCACAAGTTGTGAAGTGGCAACGGTATCGCTAAGCAGAAGTGAGCGGCGGAGGCTCATATCCGAAACTCGCCTCAACTGCAGCCGCAATCCCCAAAACCCGCTCGTCTTCAAAAGGACGCCCTGCGATCTGCACGCCGATCGGTAGCCCTTCAGAAGAGCGCCCCACCGGCACAACCGCTGCCGGCGCGCCCAGCAGATTAAACCACTGCGTGTAGCGCATCGCATCCAGATACTCTAGCCGTTGCCCATCCACTTCCCAGCTGCGTTCTCCATGACGGAAGGCAGGGATCGCACAAACCGGGCACAGAAGAATGGGAAAGCTCTCCATTTCTGTCAGCAGCTTACGGCGAACATGATCGCAATACATCCACGCCGTAAGCAGTTCCTCTGCAGACAAAGCCGGCTCGCGATGCGCGATAGAAAGAAAGTCAAGGAACGTCGGGCTCAACTCCGCATGCCGTCCCTGAACCAAAGGATCGAGGAGCATGGCTCCGCCGCGCACAAAAAACTTCCACCACAACTGCCGCGCCTCTTCGAGTGCTTGCGGCTTAAACGGACGAACGTGGAAACCTTGACCCTCGAGCGCCCGCGCCGCATCGCGCACCGCCTGGCGGGTCTCTGGAGTCACCGGGCCATCCTCTTCAAAGTAGCCGATGGGAACACGCTTCAGATCCTCCAGGGACTCATTCCTGAGCCCAACCGGTGGGCTTACAGGATCTCGTGCATCGTGCCCGGAAAGAGTGATGAACAGCAGCGCAACATCGCGGACAGTGCGCGCCATGGGCCCAAGGGCACCTAGAACCGAGAACGGTCCATCCCCCGCGGCCAGGTGACCACGGCTGGGAATGCGGCCCGGTGTGGGTTTGAGTGAGCTGATGCCGGTGAAGTGTGCCGGCGTACGCACTGAGCCGCCGCTGTCGCTGCCTATGCCGGCAGCGGAAAGTCCGGCCGCGACGGCCGCCGCCTCGCCCCCGCTCGAGCCCCCGGCTGTTCGCTCTGTATCCCACGGATTCGCCGTGCGGCCATAGAGCCGGTTGTCGCTCTCATAGGCCATCAGAAACTCAGGACAGTTGGTGGTTCCCAGAATCAACGCGCCCGCTTGGATTGCGCGGTCAACCACGGTTGCGTTTTCATGGGGAATATTGCCCCGGTGCAGCAGACTGCCGAGTTCGCACCGGTGTCCGGCGGTTGCAATCGAAGCCTTGATCGTCATCGGCAATCCAAACAAGGGACCGCGCACTCTGCTAGCATCCTGCAGCGCGCGGGCCTGTGCGCGCACCCGCTCCGCATCGAAGTCGACCAACGCCTGCAACTGCGGGTTCCACCGTTCGATTTCCCGGATGTATTCATCCGCCAGCTCCAGCGGGGAGATTTGCTTCCGCCTAAGCATGGCCAGCAGCTCAACTGCAGGCAGAACCGTGAGACCGTTCATTGGCCGTGTTTAACCGCCGGTGGGAGCATCACCTGAGGTTCGTAGTGGAACCCGTATTGCTGCACACCGCGGCCGGAGTCGAAGCGATCGTTCCACTCCAGCTCATATTTCATGCGCTGCTCGTCTTGCGGATAATGCTCGCTCGCCGGGTACGGATACGTGCTCATGCCGTGGAACGGCATATCCGCGACCGTGAAAGGGCTCGCCTCGTAGAAGTCCATATCTTTGACAAAGCCATTGGCATAGAAGAAATAATCGCGCTTCCATCCGCGGGGTAATGCGGGCAGGGAAGCGGCTCCGAATTCCACGTCGATATCTTCCCCGCTGCCGAAAATCACGAAAGACTCGTCCACGGATTTAAGCAACGGCGCGACCTCTCCATAGCGTGTATAGCTGCCCCGAGAGCGCGTGAACGGGCCCGTCTGGCTGATGTGCTGATAGTCGTAGGTCAGATCGCCCGGCGTCTTGCCATCGAGCTGCTCCGGATATCCGCGAAAAGCAAGATGCGCCGACGCCAGCGGCAACTCCGTCTGGCGAACCAGTTGCGGTGCTTCGGGTCCATTGTCGATCAAGGCCTGATCCCAATAGATCTGCAAATTTGTGGTGAGTCGAATACGCCGCGTGCCTGGAGGAAGTTTGCCCGTGAGATCGACGACAATGGTGCGCGGCAAGCCTGCGGGAAAACCCATATCGTCGATCACGCGCTTCCAGCTGCCATCGGGCAACTGTGCTTCCACGTAAGGCGGCATAGGCTCAAGATTCGACTGCCACGCGGCATACATGGAACTGGCGGAGAAGTATTCGATAAACCCGTGCAACAGGAGCCGCAGAGGATGATCTGCCGTCCACGGGCCCACATCGAGGGTGAGCGCGTGCTGGTTTGCGAAGCCGGCGAAAGATAAATTCGTGAAGTCGCGCACATACTGGTGATCGCGCGTGCGCAGCAACTCGCTCACGTCGCGGCCCTCGTCATCCCAGGCTCCTGCAACGGGTCGCGCCTCCGTGCTCAACACCGCACGGCCGGAGGCGAAAGGACGCTCGTTGAGAAAGCGCTCGTTTGGGTACACTTCGGTAGAAGCCGGGTGATCCACCGCGACCAGGCGAACCTGGTCAAGATAGTTGACCTCCTCCATCGGTTCACCGAAGCGCAAACTGAGATAACCTCCGCGCGGGCGGAGCTGCGAACCTTCTACCTTGATCCACTCATCAGGATCCGCGTTGTTTTTCGCCGTGGGCGAAACCCAGTGGCCAATGACTGCGGCGCCGATCACGTCAGAGATAAATTCGTACTTCGTGCCATTCCACGCAAACAGTGTAGGACAGGAGCTGCCCCGCCGATCTAGTTCCGTAACCGTGAGCGTGTTCTTTGTGCCCACCTCGGTTTCATCCTGGGGGACACCGGTAGGCCACAAAATCCGAACCATGTCCGCATGTTCGGCGGTACCGATGCCGGCAAGAAGCTGTTGTGCTCCCTGGCTTAGATAACCAGAGGCTCCCGCCATCTCGAACTTTTGCCACACTCCATCCGCAAATACTTCCACCTTGGCGCCAATTCCCGATTTGTTATCCGCAACCCCCTTCATCGAAATCAGCAGCGAGTGATTTCGGTTCCCGCCTTCATTGTGCAGAAGGAGTGGATCCCCGTTAGGCTGGCTGACAATCAGATCGGCGGCCCCATCGCCATCGACATCGCCTGCGATGAGGGCACGGGGTTGCACCAGCTTTACCTGGTCCAGCTTCACTTTGGCTGTTACATCCTCAAAGCCGGCTGGACCTAAATTCCGCAGCGCGCGCAACTCTGGTCCGTGAGATGTTTCGACCGCGGCCACCAGGTCGAGCCATCCATCGTTGTCAAGATCGATCGCAGTGAGTCCCCACCCTGCGGTCACGTTCTGTATCGGCAGGGGGACGCGTTCGAAACGTTTGCCCTGCACATTGCGCCACAGCGAGATACCCGGGCTTCCGGAGTGGGTAAGGGCCACATCCATCCAACCATCTTTGTTGAAGTCGAGCACCACAGCCCCGACCGTCGGCGACAACCCGGTCTCGGCATAAAGCGGAGACGACTTGAACTGCCCCTCGCGCGGGTTGGCATAGAAGGTGGGCGCCGCGCCGGATCCTGTTACCAGCAGATCGACCGCGCGATCGTTATTGAGGTCTGACAATGTGGCTGCGAGCGTCGCGCCTTCGCCGCCCAGGCCCGTTGGCTCGGTCCAGTTAGTAAATGTGCCGTTGCCATTGTTGCGCCACAGCACGCTGGGCTTTGCTCCTGCCGCGGAGGGTTGGCCGGTCACGAAGAGGTCCAGATCACCATCATGGTCGTAATCGACAAAGGTGATGCCGTTCGGCTGATTGGCGGGTTGCACACCCTGCGGCCGCGGTTACATCGGTAAATTTGCCACCGCCATGGTTTTTGAACAGCAGCACGCGGTCGCTCAGGGCCACGGCAACATCGGGCAATCCGTCATTATCGAAATCACCCACGGCACAGGCCACGCCCGTGCCGCTCGCGGCCAAGCCCGTCTGCGCACTGGGCGTCAGGGTAAAGCTTCCACTCCCCGACTTCGCATAGGTGCGGATGGCATCCTGACCCGATGCCATGACCAGTAGGTACGTCTGTTCGCCCGCGGGCGCGATCAGGCAAGCTCCTCCTTGAGGCCGGTCGCTGGCCTTACCTGCCGGCGCTGCCGAATGGTCAATACTCTGCGCGATAAAGCTAACCGGGATCATTGGCCCCACTTGCGGGTTGAGGGTCAGCGCATCTTCTACCAGGGAATAATGGCCTTCGTCACCGTAGGTGTGCGCCAGCGGAGATCCGATCTTTTCCCGGTTCAGGGTTTCGAAACGCTTGAACGCAGTGGTTGCCTCATCTCTCCGCCCCAACCGCTGCAGTACCTTGGCTAAGCCAAACTGTGCTGACGCGTGAACCGGGTTGAGCTGCAAAGCTGTTTGAAATTCGGTGAGAGCCTGGTCCGGTTGATGCAGTTCAAGATAGACGGAACCCAGAAAATAGTGAGTGTCCGCGTCATCCGGAACCAGGGCCGCCGCTTTCTGAAAACTCTCCAGGGCCGGCTGGTACTCGGCATCGATGCGATGCAGGATCCCCAGCGCATACCAGATATGAGGATCTTTAGGATCCAGGGTTGCCGCTTGCTCCAGCGCTTGCTTCGCTTCCGGCATCTTCTGCAGGTAGATAAGAGCAATGCCCCGGTTCACCTCCGCCTTCACCAGCGAAGGGTCCAGCGCATAAGCATCGCCAAATTTGGCCTGCGCCTTATCCAGCAGCTGCTGGTTCATCAAAGCCGTCCCAAAGTTGTTCAGCTTGGCAGCTTCGGCCTTTTGGGCTGGGCTAACATCCGCCCGCACGGCAGTTGCGGGAATAAGAACCGGGGCCAGGAAGAGAAGGCCCGCAAGGGCTTTGCGAGGCGATAGAACTTTGCTCTGGAGACGCATTCTGCTCCGCTTGCGATTACACAATCGCTGATAGGAAATCCATCCTCGAATATAGAACATGGCGTAAGGGTTGCAAATGGCAGAGTCAGTTCGATTGAGCAGAATCGCAAACCAGCTCAGGAACCTTCATGCGACAACACCAGCCGGCCCAACGTGTTGCAAACGTGGTCGATCGCGTCTACTTCGAGGCTATTAAAAAACGGCAACGCCAGGGTGCGCGAAGCCTCAGCCTCAGTGACCGCCAAACCGGCAGAACGTCGCCACGCGGCGTAACTGGGCTGCAAGTGTATCGGAGCGAAGTACCGGCCCGAAGCGATGCCGGCAGCGGCCAGGCCGCGCATGATCGCATCCCGCCTCGAGGGAGTCTGCAGGCGGACCACGTAGACGAACCAGCTGATGCGGCCGGCTGCGACTTCGAGCGGCGGCAGAGAAAGCTCGGGATAGGCGGACAGCCGCTGATGGTAGGCAGACGCGACGTCCACGCGCTTCTGCAGAATCTCCTCTAGCCTGGCCATCTGCGCCAGCCCCAATGCGCAATTGATCTCGGATATGCGGTAGTTGTAGCCCAGCTCGGTATGCTGAAACCAGTCGTCGCTCTCATAGCGGCCCTGGTTGCGAAGAGCCCGGATGCGCCTGGCAAGCGCCTCGTCCCGGGTAACCACGATCCCGCCTTCGCCCGTAGTGATTTGCTTGTTGGGATAAAAGGCGAAGACGCCGGCATATCCCAGGGATCCAACCCTGCGGCCGCGGTACTCCGCCCCGATAGCCTCGCACGCATCCTCGATCACCAGCAGCCCGTGCCTCTCCGCGATTTCAAGAATGGCCGCCATCTCCGCCGGAACACCGAAGGTGTGGACCGCAAGAATAGCCCGCGTCCTGGGCGTGATGGCCTCCTCGATCTTCTGGGCGTCCATGTTCAGCGTGCACGCATCGATGTCCACAAAGACAGGGACCGCGCGTTCATAGCGAATGGCGTTCGCTGCCGCGATAAAAGTGAAAGAGGGAACGATGACCTCGTCGCCCTCTCCGATGCCCAGCGCGCGGATGCAGAGATGCAGCCCGGCTGTTCCCGAGCTGACCGCCACTGCATGCGGCGCGGAAACATACTCCGCCACTGCCGACTCAAACTGCTCAGCCACCGGACCAAGGCTCAGTCGCGGCGTTCGCAACACGGCAACCACCGCCTCGATCTCCGCCTCAGTGATGTCGGGAGCTGACAGCGGTATCTTCATGAGCCGGTATCCGGTGCATGTTTGATGAGTAGTGGGTCGCCCAAAGGAGTCGTCACCAGCACCTGCACAATGGTTTCGGCAGCGTGCCCGTCTCCATAAGGATTTTTCATGCCCGCGAGCGACGCGCGAAATTCGCCGCTCAACCCGCGCTCGATCGCAGCGGTCATCGCCTTCGCTTCCGGCGCGGCGTCCAGCACATTGCGTGCTCTCTCCCGCCCCTTTTGCCGCAAACCCACATTCACCACCGGCAGCGCAAACGATGCCGCCTCCATAATGCCACTGCTGGAGTTACCAATCAGCAAGGCAACATGGCCAAGCAGGCTCCAGTACGTCACCGCATCCAGGTTGACGTAGACTCTGGCATCGCTGTGGCTGGCGAGGAAGGCGCGCGTCCGCTGCATCAGCGCATGGCTCCCCGCGTCGGAATTTGGATAGCAAAACAATATTTGCGCGTCCAGGCCATCGAGAGCCGCGAAGAGGGAATCAGCCTCCTGCGTCGTATCCCGCACAATGGTCACCGGATGGTACGCAACCACGACCGTAGGCCGTTGCAAACTGACTTGTAGTCTCTCCTCGAGTTCGCATAGGTCGAGCAATGTGCTGCGCCGTAGATGGTCGAGCGACGGAGCACCGGCGCGATGGACCCTCCACGGCTCCTCGCCCATAGCGATCACGCGGGCGCGCGCGCCTTCTGTCGAAGTGAAATGGATGTGGCTCATTTTCGTGAGGGCGTTTCTCACCGCATCGTCGATGGCTCCCTCGCTGATCTCGCCGCCTTCGATATGCGCGATCGGAATGCGCAGGGTGAGCGCGACCGAGGCCGGCGCGAGCATCTCGTAGCGGTCGGCAATCAGCAACAGCAAGTCCGGCCGCATCTGCCCCAGCAGGTCAGCCAGGGCAAGCACGGCAACACCCAGGGTCTTGGCCATGCCCACATCGGTATCCGAACTCAGCAGGCACTCCAGACGCGCGGCAATCGGGAAGCCGTCCTTTTCGATCTCCTTTACCGTTTCCCCGAACTGGGGCGCGAGATGCGCACCCAGCACGATCAGTTTCAGGTCAACGTCCGGATGTTGTGCCAGGTCGTGCAATGGCCAATAGAGATGGCTGTAGTCGGCGCGGGAGCTGGTCACTACGGCAATGGTTCGCTTCATGCTGTTTGCTCAATTGTCGTTGCCATCAGCACGCTTGGCCGGTACTCGGGCACTGCGCGCAGAATTGCGTTCAATAGCCGTTGGAGGGAGCGTTCCTGGCACGCCTGCTCAAGTTGTTGCAGCACTTCGTCCATCATGGCTGCCATTAGAGAAGGACTGTTCACCGGTCGCAATGGCCCCTCTTCGCCCGGATAAATCGCAAACGATTCGCGCTCAGAAAGCAGCGCTTCACACATCTTGTCGCCCGGCCGCAGTTGGGTGAACACTAACGTGGAAGTTGTGGCGAGCTTTGCCATCAGATGCCGCGCCAGCGCTTCCACCCTCACCGGCTCCGCCAGATCCGGCGCCAATATGCCGGGCGCCGCGTTGGCGTGAGCCGCCTGCAGCAGCAGTGTCACCGCATCCGCAGTGGTGAGAAAGTAGCGGCGAACCTCGGGATGGGTGACGGTTACTGGAAGACCGGATGCCATCTGTCTGAGGAAGAGGGGAACGATACTGCCTTCCGAGCCGAGCACATTGCCCAGGCGCACCGCCTTCATCAGGCCCCTCTCACCGCGCGGCGTGAGCACCGCCAACTCAGCAATCCGCTTCGAAGCGCCCATGATGCTGATCGGATCGACGGCCTTGTCAGTAGAAAGCAGAATCAGCTGTTCCGTTTCATTCTCTTGAGCGGCCTTTGCCAGCAAGCTGCTGCCAATTGCATTGTTTTCGATAGCCGCAAAGGGGTTCTGTTCCAGAAGCGGAACATGTTTGTAAGCAGCCGCATGGTACACAATCTGGGGCCGATACCTGCGGAAGATCTCAGCCAGCACTATCGGATGTGAAACGCTGCCCAGCACAGGAATGTGTTCAATCGGATGAGGCAGCAGTTGCAGCGCAGCATCGACTTCATACAGGTTACGTTCTGCTGCTTCCAGTAGCACCAGTTGTCTGGGTGAACACTCGGCGATGGATCGGGTCAAGGCCGAACCGATCCAACCCCCGGCCCCGGTGACCAGAATTCGCTTACCCTCGATCGCAGCCGCTGTCAGCTCCTGGTCGAGAACCAGAGGCTCGCGGCCAAGGAATTTATTCCACTCGTATGTTGCAGAATTTGTTGACATGGGAGAAGTCCCATGGGGCAGGCTCGTCATGCGTTTCCGTTCACTCTTCCCATTATGAGGCCACCACTGCCTCGCAAACCGCATCTCTTTTGACAGTGGCTTTGCAAGTAGGTTTGCAGGGTGAAACAGAAGCGAGCGGGGAGTGGAGCAGGTTTTCGCGATTTCCTCTGCTTGCCGTCGGCCAAGGAGAATCGCAGCAACCGACGGACATTTCCCGTTCACTTTGCTCACAACGACGTTGACTCCTCGAATTACGGAGGAGTGGGGAAAACAGAGGCCGGCTCAGAGCGCCGGCCTTTTCCTTAATTGTTCGATCTGATCTTTCTGCAAAGGTTGATGGATGGCTGCTGTACTGCGGGCTTTTTTCGGCTACTTATTCCTGGTCATGATTGTTCGGGTCGTGGGACGGCGCCCGGGTAAACAAATGACCCCGTTTGAATTTGTCCTGATCTTCTTCATAGGGGGGCTCGCGCTCACCGCGATCGTGGGGGATGAGGCTTCTTTCACCAATGCGATTTGTCAGATCATCACCATGGGATTGGCACACTACAGCCTTGCTTGGGCTCGTTCGAAGTCCCCACGCTTTGCCCGGCTGGTCGATGGAACGCCGCTGATTCTGCTCGAAAATCAGAACTGGCGCATCAACACACTTCGCCACATGCGTATCCAGGACGACGATGTGATCGCTTCCGCCCGCGATTCGGGGATCAAGACTCTGCAAGGCATCGATCGTGCCGTCCTCGAGCGCAACGGAGAAATCACCGTTGCGCCATTCAAATCCAACCCTTGACCCACTTGGCTCCTGGAGCCCCGAGACAGAGCTCATGGCTACAAAAACATTGACAAAACCGGTGGAAGATTCCGTCGCCAAAGTCAACGACGAGGTCGCTGTCGGCGAAGATCTCGAGTTCCAACGTAAATGGTGGCGCTTTGAGAATGCTGCATGGATCATCTTCACTCTGATCATTGTTCTCGATCTCTGCGGCCTGTTCGGACGAGGCCCGTTGGCTAAGGCCGAGCGCCGTGCCGGAGATGGAACCATCGACGTAAAATATGAGCGCATCGAGCGCACAAATTCTCCTTCCATCATGACCATCCAGTTCGGCCCGTCGGCGATCAAGGAAGGTGAGATCCGTCTCTACGTCAGCGACAGCCTGGTCAAGCCGTTGGGTACCCAGCGTGTCATCCCGGCGCCGCAGAGTACGCTCATCGGCGACGGCGGCTTGACCTATACCTTCCCCGCCTCGAAACCTCCCGCCAGCGTGGATCTCGCGCTACAGCCTTCCGGTCCTGGCATCTTTGATTTCACCGTCGGCGTCGCCAATGGTGAGCCGGTGCACGGCCGGGTCGTCGTCGTACCGTGAGGATCACGTGTCCACCATCATTCATGCAGTCTTAGGCTATTTATTTCTGTTGCTCATTGTGCGCCTGTTGAGCCGGCGTCCAGGCGGACAGCTGACTCTCTTTGAGTTCGTCATCGTCTTTCTCATCGGCGGGCTCATTATCTTGAGCACGGTAGGACACGACCGCTCCATCGTCAATTGCGCCACCGCTATTCTTACCGTCGGGCTGATGCATTGGTTGGTATCGAGCATCAAAGGCAGATTTCCGCGGTTCGGCGCTGTCGTCGATGGCACTCCGCTTACCCTGCTTAAGGATGGCGAGTGGCAGCTGGAAGTGATGCGAGGCATGCGGATCGATCGGGAAGATGTGATGGCCGCTGCGCGCACCAAGGGCCTCACCAGTATCTACGATGTCCGCTACGCAATCCTTGAACGCAATGGAGCCATCAGCATCATAAAGAACGAGAAATAATACCCGGCGCTGCGAGACAAATCCATGGCAAGTGCGAATCAGGCATTACAGAACCGAGTCCCTGAAAATCAGCTAGTAGAAACAGACGTACCTGGCCGCCTCGATCGCCTTCCCTGGAGCCGCTGGCATACCCGCATCATCGTTGCGCTCGGGACCTCCTGGCTCCTCGATGGTTTGGAAGTGACCCTGGTCGGGTCTCTCTCCGGCGTTCTGGAAAGCAGGAACGGGCTCTCCCTCACCGATCCCCAGGTCACTGCGGCGGCCACTTTCTATCTCGCTGGAGCAGTCATGGGCGCCATTCTCTTCGGCTACCTCACTGACCGGCTAGGCCGCAAAAAACTTTTCCTGGTAACGCTCGCCACCTATTCGCTTGCCACCATCGCCAGCGCCTTCTCCTGGAACTTTTTGAGCTTTGCCTTCTTTCGGTTTTTCACCGGGTGCGGGATCGGTGGAGAATACTCCGCCATCAATTCCGCCGTCGACGAGCTGATTCCCGGCAAGGTGCGCGGCACCGTAGACCTGGTTGTCAACGGAACATTCTGGGTCGGCGCTACGCTGGGCTCGCTGGCGGCCATGTTCCTGCTCCACGGCCACGGTCTCTCTGCCTCTACCAGTTGGCGCTATGCATTCGGGGTGGGGGGCAGTCTGGGCATTGCCGTCCTGGTGTTGCGACTTTATGTCCCGGAAAGCCCACGCTGGCTGATGCTTCGCGGCTTTGAGGAACAGGCAAACAACGTGGTCAAGCAGATTGAAGATAAAGTATCGAACGGAAATTCTGCGAGCTTACCCCCGCCCGAAGGGAAAAAACTCAAGATCACGGTGCGCGATCACACACCGCTCAAAGAAATTTTTCGCAATATGATGGGCGATAACCGCCAGAGGTCATTCCTGGCTTTGACTCTTATGGTGGGGCAGGCCTTCTTCTTCAATGCCGTCTTTTTCACCTACGCCCTGGTGGTCAAGAAGTTCTTTCACGTAAGCAACGACAATCTGCCACGGTACCTGTTGCCATTCGCCGTTGGTAGCTTCCTCGGCCCCATGTTGCTTGGGCCCCTTTTCGATAAGATCGGGCGTAAGCCGATGATCACCGCTACCTACGGGACCGCCGGCCTTCTCTTGCTCGGCACCATATATCCCTTTGTCCACGGAATGATCGGCGCCCGTGGCTTGGGTATCTGTTTCACCGTGATCTTCTTCATCGCCTCCTCCGCCGCCTCTGCCGCTTACTTGACGGTGAGCGAAATTTTCCCGCTGGAGATACGCGCCTTCGCCATTGCCGTCTTTTATTCCCTGGGAACACTGGTGGGCGGAGTGGGCGCACCGCTCCTATTTGGCTTTCTCATCGCCTCCGGATCCCGAACCCACGTCGGCCTCGGCTATCTGCTCGGTGGGCTGCTCATGATCGCGGGCGCAGTGTGTGAGTACTTTATCGGGGTAGAAGCAGCGGGCAAATCGTTGGAGACAATTTCTTCGCCGCTGCAAAGCGCCAGGTAATAGGTCAGGCCGGCAATTCCGCAGCGCTGGGGAAGTCATGCTGCGTGCGGCCAAGATCTCCATCGTACTTGACGCTACTTTTGAATAGCTCGTAACGCCCATCATCAAATTGCTTGGCGTAGCTGCGCAGCGCGGATATTTGATCATCAGAAAGTGGCTTGAAGTTGTGCAGGATCTCCAGATTCTGGTCAAGCACCCGCATGGAATCCATACCGCTAATCGTCGTCGAAACTCCAGGAAGACTCATGGCGAACGTAAGCGCTTCGGTGGGCGTCAGCGCTCCCTGGGTGATCATTTCGCCGGAACCGCCCATGCTCTTCATCCCGAAGACCGCCATGCCGCGCTGCGCCGCCACCGGCAGCACGTCCTGTTGGAAGCTGCGGTAGTGGTAGTCGAAAGGGTTGAGCGGCATCTGAACTGTATCGAAAGGAAAGCCACCTTTGAGCATCGCAAGGTGAATCGACGGATTCTTGTGGCCGGTAAAACCAACGAAGCGCACTTTTCCCTGTTGCTTAGCTGCGGCCAGTGCCTCCAGAACCCCGTCGGGCGCGTAGCACTTTTCTGGGTCGTTGTAATACACCACCTCGTGGACTTGCCACACATCAAGGTGATCAGTCTGCAAGCGCGTCAGCGACTCCTCCAGCATCTGCATGGCGATGTCCTTCTTGCGACCGTGGGTGCAGACCTTCGTCATCACGATCGCCTTCTCCCGCTTCCCTTTGAGCGCTACACCGAGCCGCTCCTCGCTCGCTCCCTTGTAATATTCCCAGGCGTTGTCAAAGAAGTTGATCCCGTGGTCCAACGCTTTCGCGATCATGTCGTTGACTTCCGGTTGTCCGGCAACAGCGCCCAGGTGATAGCCGCCCACACCCAGGATGGATACCTGAAGCCCTGTCTTGCCCATGGCGCGCTGCGGTGCTTGAAACTCGGCAACCCCACCACTCGCTCCGGATGCGTTGGGCACGATGGGCGTGGGCTGTCCGCCGGTCTTGTTGTTCTGCCCCGTAGCGGAGGCCGCGGAAATCACGGAGACTGCACTAGTCATGGCGACACCCTTCAGAAAAGCTCGACGGCTCTCACCGCCGTTGATATTTGTTTTCACCAGAAGTCCCTGCTGTCGAAAATTATTCAGATACCTGCGGAAAAGGCCTGCCCGAGTTCTGCGTGGCATACACCATCTGCTTCACCTCGACCTGTTGCATGTCGAGCGGAAACTCATGGGCCAGGCGTGCTTCAGGATTGTCAAACTTGATCGACGTCTTATAGAGCTCGAAGCGCCCGTCGCCCGCGTACGGCTTAGCGCGGTCGCGCAAAGCCTTCATCTCCGCTGCGGAGAGAGGAGTGAAAGTTTGCGCAATCCGCAAATTCTGTTCCAGGATGGGTAGCTCCGAAACCCCGGAGATGGTCGTCGCCACCGGCAAACTCATGGCATAGCGCAGCAGTTCTTCCGCCGTAAAAACACCCTTTTGTACCGGCTCACCGTGGCCGCCGATCGGCTTCATGCCCAACGCAGCAATTCCTCGGCTGTTCAGCACCGGCAGCACCTTCTGCTCAAACGAAAAGAAGTTGGCATCGAACGGGTTCAGAGGCATCTGCACCGCATCGAAGGGAAACCCCGTATCCAACATCGCTAGATGAATGTCTGGATCCTTGTGTCCGGTAAAGCCTACGAATCGGACTTTGCCCTGTTGCTTGGCCTTGTGCATCGCTTCAGCTGCGCCGCCTGATCGAATAAATAGCTGCGGGTCGTTCTGGAAAGTCACCCCGTGTATTTGCCACAGGTCCAGATGGTCGGTCTGCAACCGCCGCAGCGACTGTTCCAACATCTGCATGGCAAGTGCAGCATCCCGGCCGTGAGTGCAAACCTTACTCATCACAAATGCGCGATCGCGCAAGCCGCGGAGGCCTTTTCCCAGCCAATCCTCTGACTTTCCCCGGTTATATTCCCAGCAATTATCAAAGAAAGTGATGCCGCCCTCGCTCGCTTGCTGGACGATGGCAACCGCGGTCGCCTCATCTTTAGCCGCGCCGAGGTGATGTCCGCCCAGACCCAGCGCGGAAATTTTGACGTCTGTCTTGCCAAAGCTACGAAGCGGGATCATTGTGCTCACGGGGAAATAGATGCACACGCAACCGGCTTCGGTGCCCACATCGCCAGCTGTCGGCAAATGTCGCGTTTACGCAATGAAGCTTGCCGAGGGACCTGCGGTTCGGCGGCAGTAGAGGAAGTCGGACGGGTGCCCCAGGTTCGCCAAGGCGTACCTGGGCCGAAAATGACGGGCGAAGCCCAACGATCGTTTTCGTTCCAGTCAACGATGCCCCGCTCGTACGGGAACGGGTGTGCGCGTCCTTACGCTGGTGTGGACTGGAAATAGAACCCGAAAAGAACCGTAGCCTGATCGAACAAGAGGGCAGCGTCTCAACCACCGCTGCGGCCCTGCAAGTCCTCGTCGTTTTCACTGAAAAGGGATTGCAGATCGCACACGAATGCGTTCAGACCTCGTAATGGCGTCATTTGTCGCTTTTTCGCCCGCCAACCCTGCAGTAGGCTCAGCCATGTAGGCACCAATCCTGAGTCGGCCGCTGGTCCACGGTCTTAGCGCGAGAAAGGACTGAGATGCGGTCACGAGGAGTAATTCCATTCCAGACCCGCGGCAACCCAAGCCGTCAGGCTAACGAGCGGCCCCAAACAGTCCTCCAGGTCGGTCGAGACCAGGAACTCTTGCGCTTGCGGGCAAAAATCATCACTTCCGCGGGATTCACCGTCCATTCCATGACCCCGGACCAGACACTTGCGGAAATGCAGGAAGCTTTCGCTCCGCGGGTCTGGGTATTTTGCCACACCCTTGATTTCTACGAGCTGGCACTCCTGGCAGTCGCCATTCGCAATCACTACCCCGCAGATCGGCTCCTGCGGTTGACGGGCTTGAACGACCCTGGTCAACTCCCAGGACTGTTTGATGAACTGCTTGAACCCATCACCAGCGTGGAAGACCTGCTGCGCGTCGTAGCTGCCCTGGCTCAACGTCCACCCGCCAGGAAAACCGTCTGAGCGCCTCAGGCGAAGAGAGGTAGGTACGGGCTTCAGCCCGTACGTAAACCAGCAAATACTTCAGGCCCTGAGGTGTGCTCGGTGCGCTTTAGCCTCTGGAGTCCTCTTCCCAAATCTCGGGACCCTGACCTTTCACCTGGCGGCGTAGGCCCGCTCCCTAAAGTCATCGTCTGCCTTAGGCCCATCCAGCGGCAGCGAAATCAAAAACGTCGTCCCCTGCGCTTTACCTTCGGTTGCACTGCGCCAGCGTATACGACCCTCATGCTTATCCACGATCGTCTTGCAGATCCATAACCCTAATCCGTTCCCAGCCTCTGCTTTATCACTCTGGAAAGCCTCAAAAAGGCGCACCCGGATCGGCAAAGGAATGCCTCGCCCACCATCCGCCACCGTCAAAACCGCATGGCCGGCCGACGCACGTAACCGGACACATAAGGCTCCGCCATCGGGTAGCGCCTCAGCGGCGTTGCGCACAAGGTTCGAAACCAGCTGTAGGAAATCCCCCGGATAGACAGAGGCCACAAGAATATCGGGCAACTCCTTCCGCACCTGGATATGCCTTTCTTCGAGCAAAGCGCTCTGGTAACGCAAAGCCGCTTCCACCAGGGGTACCAGATCTTTCGTTTGGCTCCGCGGCGCATCCCGAAAGAAAGAAAGAGTCTGCCGGGCTATGTACTGAATGCGCACGAGTTGCTCCTCGATCTGCACCGCGTAGACGCGCACTCGGTCAGGATGATCGGCATCTTTGCCAATGAGATAAATCAAGTCGGCAATGGCCTGCGACGGATTATTGATCTCGTGCATGACAGACGCCGCAAGACGTCCCGCCATCGCCAGTTTTTCTGACCGGCGCAGCGCTGTTTCCAGGCGGAACGTGCGCTCCTCCGCGGGTTGGTCGTCTGACGGCGATATTGGACCGGTTTCCGTCATTCTCGTCTGCCTTCTCTGCACACTAGTGGGAGGTGGTCGTTGACTCGTAGGTTGCCGCAGGGAGGGAAAATAGCCTTCATGTAACCGCCGCCGCATTACCAACGGTGAACAACTTACTTGCTTCGGGCTCCTTGCCCTACTTTCCGGCTCCGTTTGGTCTTTGCTGGTAACGCTTTTGCTGGTTTCATCCCGTCAACCTCCGCTGGGCTGCCCGAAAAGCCCCCCATCTCGTTCATCACGCTGAGCACCACACCGTCGATCCGGTTATCCATAGTTCGATAAGGCACGATGCGCAGGATGCACCACTTCCCGTCGCTGTCTTGAACATGCAACTGTTGTGAGTGCACTTGCTGGATCACATCGAGCATATTCTGCTCCAGGCCCGCCATGTCCAGCTTTAGCCGTAATCTCGGAATGGGGCGGCCGATGTCGCTCGAGCTCAGACCAAGCACGGCTGCTGCCTGCGGCGTAAAGCGGCGAACACTTAGGTCCGCTCCTACCATCACAATCGGCAAACTGACACTGTACAACAGGTTAGTGAGGTCGTTATTCAACTGGGTCAGGAGCTCATTGCGATGCTGCATCTCCTCGTTGACCGTATGCAATTCCTCGTTGGCAGACTCCAGTTCCTCTTTCGAAGTCTGCAGCTCTTCATTGGTGCTTTGCAGCTCCTCATTGCCCGATTGAATCTCTTCGTTGGCAGATTGCAACTCCTCGTTGGTGCCTTCCTGTGACTCGATGATGGATTGCAAATACTCCCGGGTGGCCGCCAATTCTTGCCGCAATTGGACAATCTGTTTTCCCAAAATCGAGTCCTCGGTTATGGCCTGCTCAACAATCTGGCCCACCGGCGCTCGTGCAACGCCGCTCGGCAATACTCCCTCTTCACCCGGCGAATCGCTTTCGAAAACGATGAGGAAACTATGTTGCGTCTGGGTAGGGACCTTGAACGGAACTACGCGAATGGTGACGGTCTTTATCTTTTCGTCTTCCACGCGTACCCGCGATCGAATGGCTTCAAACCCCTGTTTGCGTGCTTCATCGATCGCACCCTGCAGCTCGAACAACATCCCTGGACGAGCCATCTTGAGCAGATTGAGACTGGCTTTTCCGGAAGGCAACTCGAGAAAGGAAGCCGTGCGCCCTCGGGTTTGCAGAATCTCCAGGTGTTCGTTAATCAGCACCGCAGGAGGCACGTACCTCGCCAGCAGCAGCCGGTCTGCCTCGCGTTGCAGCTCCATCGGAATCTTTGCAGTTTCCGGCTGCTTTGACTTTGCCGTTGCTGTTCCGGTTGGTCCCTGCTCCGATTTGCCCATGGAAAAACCGAAGGCCACAGGATTCGAGACCAACCGCTTACGGAAGATTTTTTGCTTCTTATCGGTCATTTCGAAAAGCTCCGAACCTGCACCCAGCAGCCCCTCCGTGCTTCCCAGCATCAGGAACCCCGTTGGATTCAAGGCGTAATGAAAGATCGGTATTACCCTCTTCTGCAGTGTTTGACTTAGGTAGATCATCACATTCCGGCAACTCACCAGATCCATGCGGGAGAAGGGGGGATCGTTGAATACATTTTGCGTCGAGAAAATGCACAGATCGCGAATGGTCTTCTTGATCTGGTAACCCTCGTCTGCCTTGAAAAAGAAGCGCCGTAACCGGGCAGGCGTTACATCTGCCTCGATATTCTCTTTATACACACCTGCCCTGGCCCGTTGAATCGCACTTTCGCTTAGATCCGTGCCGAATACCTGGATAGCTATATCCGCCCGCTCCTCGCCCAAATACTCCACCAGGGAGATGGCATGTGAGTAGGTCTCCTCTCCGGTCGAGCACCCTGGAACCCAAACCCGCAGAGGTCCAGAACCCGAGGTGCGCGCCTGCAAAATGGCCGGATAGACGATCTTCCTGAGCGCTGCGAATGCCTCCGGATTGCGGAAAAAACTGGTCACGTTGATCAGCAGGTCCTGGTAAAGGGCCTCCACCTCCTGCGGATCGCGCTGCAGCAGGCTTGCATAATCTTTGAGTTTGTCGACCTTCCGCAGCGCCATACGGCGCTGGATGCGGCGGCCAATGGTGGGCGACTTGTACCCCGAGAAATCTACCGTTGTCATCCGTCGCAGTAAACGAAAGATCACCTCCATATCGCTGCCGTCGCCAACATCCTCCGTGTTCGGGTTGGACCGATCCGCAATATAAGGGTGATGACGAATGCGAGCGATCTCTTTTGCGATGCCGAGGGGAGTCAGAATGAAATCAACACAGCCAGAGGCAATCGCGCTGGCAGGCATGCCGTCATACTTGGCGGAAGACGGTTCCTGGGCAAAGGTAATGCCCGCTTCGCCCTTGATCGCGGCCAGTCCCAGGGTGCCGTCAGAAGCCGTTCCCGAAAGAATGACGCCGATCGCGTCGCTGCCGTGCGCCACCGCCAATGACCTCAGGAAAGTATCGATCGTCGTATTGGCGGACCTGTGCGCTTCCCGGTCCCTTAGGTGTAGAACCCAATGATCGATGGTCATATCACAATTGGGTGGAATTACGTAGATGTGGTCTGGCTCTACACGCATGGCGTCGCAGGCTTGTACCACTGGGATCTTGGTCGTACGCGCCAGTATCTCGCTTAGTTTGCTCTCCCGTGCGGGATCAAGATGGAGCACCAGGACGTAAGCCATGCCCAGGTGCGGCTCCAGCTCCTTTAAAAGGATGGTGACTGCCTCCAGGCCGCCGGCGGACGCACCAATGCCCACGACCGGGAAGCGAGCATTTACATTCGGGATAGGAGTTGCCGGCTCCAAAGCAACGGCGCTTTTTGAGGATGCTTTCCTGGCCGGCATGTTTATCCTCCGCCTGGAGAGGTCTCAGGAACTCAAGATCCTTCCGGCCGGTCCCTTTGAGAGATTACTCCTGAGCAGCGCGGGTAGCGGGCGGTGCCTTGGCCTATCTCAGCGTTCAGTTACAGCGATGAATGTACGGAAAGCATCCTTAGGCGATGCGTTCAGATCCTACCCTGCTCGAGGCAGACTGGGGCGCCGTCAGCAGGTCCGGAACCGTAGTCCGCTCCCACTCTATCGGCTCGGCTGATCTCCATGGCTCCTGCAGACCCTGAGTGCTGAGCAGATCGCATCGCTCGCTCAGCAGCCGGATCGACGCGATAATCTGCTCCGTCAGCTTTTGATTGGCGGTCCTTAGCTCTCGCGCTTTTTGGATGCCCTCCTTGAGGGTCGAACGCGCAGAACGGGAGCAAACGTCACCCTCTTGTCCGCCCTTCTCGAGGGACCGGGCCGAGAAACGCGTTGCTAGCCACGCATCCACATCGCCGCGGTAGAGCAACACTGCACTTTTTTGCGACGCGCCGATCGGTCGGCGAACAGGGAGTCCTAGGTGACGTTCCCAGCGCTGTACGGTACGTACTCCCTTTCCAAGATATCTGGCGATATCTTTCCAGGACGACAGTACAGTGGAATCATCTGAGACATTCATCTCATTTTCCCCCGGCTAACTGATTATAGACCCGCAGGTTGGTTACCTGGATTTGGGTCTTTCCCTGCAGAGGGATATCTCGGTCTCAGACTTACCCAGCTATGGAGTCGATCAAAGGGCTCATCCCAGCGTCCACCGGACGATCCCGGCGGAAGAGGGCCACGCTACCGTCTGCCTTGAACTCAAAATCAAACGCGCCGTAGCACACCCCGCACAGCCAGTAGTGCTCTACGGACTTGCCCGTGGAAGTAGTTCGGACAGTCCGGACTACTCGTCCATAGCGTAAGTAATCCAGCTTCTTGTGGCATGCAGGATTGAAGCATTCGCTCAGCATAGGTTGCCCTCCTGGGTCCGCCAATTTTTCAGCCAACCCTATTCTGATGTTGGTCAGTCTGAAAGGTGTTGTCCTGCGCGTGGAATTGGAAAGTCGCGTCCTTATCTGTCACTCTCAACAACCGCTGGGTGCCCCATTCAAGCCCTCTTTTGGCTTGAGTGGGCTGTTTGCTCCAACCCCGCATTCAGCTTTGGAGTTCCTTCCCGCCTGCCACGACCTCAACAGCCTGAGGGAAGCAGCCAGGCAATGCCAGGGCTGCGACCTTTATCGGGAAGCGACCCAGACCGTCTTTGGGGAAGGCCGAGCCCCTGCCGCAATTCTCATGATCGGCGAACAGCCCGGCGATCGCGAAGACCTCCAGGGAAAGCCGCTTGTAGGGCCGGCTGGTCAGTTGCTCGATAAATGCCTCGAATCAGCAGGCATTGATCGAACCCATCCGCCATCCTTCGCATGCCTGGGCCCGCGGTAAAAGAAGCCGAGATGGCGAGCCTGATACAAGATCTGAAGGTGGCTGCGGAACACGCCACCGCGCGGAGGCGGTGATGAAGACAGCCAGAGTAACTGTTAAGGTTGCGAAACAAACCGGGGAAACAGCTCCGGCAACCGAACCCGCGATCCTCACTCGTTCCGACCGGTTCGGCCGTTTCGCCGCGCGAAGCTCCCATTACCTCGGCTCTCGTTGGGCATTTGTCGCAGCCATCGGCGTCATCCTGCTTTGGGCTACTACCGGCCCCCTCTTCCACTACTCTGACACTTGGCAGTTGGTCATCAATACTGGCACAACAATCGTGACCTTTCTGATGGTATTCCTTATCCAGAACACGCAGAATCGCGATGCCAGAGCCATCCACCTCAAGCTAAACGAGCTCATCCACGCGGTAGACAAAGCCAGGAACAGAATGATCGACGTGGAAAAGCTTTCGGATCTGGAACTCGACGAGCTCGCCAGGACCTATGAAACGATTCGAACCACCGCCGAGCAACGCCACCAGGCCAAGCAAAACACCTCGTCGCGTTAGAAACAGGCTGCTTGCCGCCACGGCTCGTCGAGCTCCTCGGGAACAAGCCCATTGAGCAATACAGTGAGCAGCCCCTATCACCCGACGCAAACCTGCTAGCCAAAGCTTAGCTGCTCTCCATACAATCCCTGCATGGAGAAGCCGGCGGAGCAAGACCCAAGGGTATATTTCGCCGCCGAGAGAACCTTTCTCGCGTGGATTCGCACTGGCCTGGGTTTGATGGGCGTCGGTTTTGCCGTGAGCCGCTTCGGACTTTTTCTTCGCGAACTGAGTGCGAGCGCGTCGCATCTGCCCGCCCGAACGACCGGCCTGTCGCTGTGGTCGGGAGTCATGCTAGTGACCATGGGCGTCGTGGTCACCCTGGCTGCAGTTTTCCGTCACTTCCAACTGGTGCGCGAACTCCGCTCCGGAACCTGGCAGCCGGGCCGAGTCTCCACCGACGCGGTGATCCTCGGCGTCGTGCTCGCCTCGCTTGGCATTGCCATGGCGCTCTATCTCACCCTTGTTCGCTGAGCTTCCTATGACCGCCAAAGATTTTCGACGGATCGCGCTGCGGCTGGAAGGAGCGGAAGAGGGCTCCCACATGGGCGCTGTCGACTTCCGCGTCGGAGGCAGAATCTTCGCCACATTAGCCTCGGTGAACCAAGGGTACGGCAACCTGATGCTCACCCCGGAACAGCAAGCCGCCTTCGTGCAAGACCAGCCCGGCTTATTCCTACCGGTGGCCGGAGGCTGGGGCCGAATGGGAGCGACTCACATCCGCCTTGCCCCTGCGACAGAAGACGCCCTCGCCGGCGCCCTCCGCACCGCCTGGAAACTACGCACAGACAAAAACGCCAAAGTCGGCAAAAAGAAGCCGGCCTCAACCGCAAAAACGAAGAAGACTACGAAAAGACCAAAGCCCTGATCTGTGTATCCGCAACCAAGACCGGGTGCCCCATATCTCGCTCGTTTTTCGCGAGATGTGGGAGACCACAACTATTCACCTACAACCGTTCAGTTAACCGCAAAGGCCGAACTAACAGGACTGTTGCCCCAGGTTCGCCAAGGCGTACACCCGGATTTCCTGTCAAGTTTCCTGGCGCTGACGAACTTATGCGGCTTTCCTTGACGAAAGCCGCACACGCATCCGTTGGTGGCGCCTCGTGCAGGAAATCCGGGACCATGGGCCGAAAAAGACGGGGCGAAGCCCCATCCAATCGCTCTTCCACAAAATACCGCTAAGCCGCCCGTTTCCGTTTGCTAACACTCCGCCGCTCCCCAGCGTGAGGAGACTTTGCTTTCGCCTGTACTGCCCGCTTTCCCCCAAGCGAAATCTGTTTCTTACGCGCCTTCTCGCGAGAAACTTCCTGGCCGCCATTCCTTCCGGCCGGTTTCTTGCGGCAGCTTCCCTCTTCATGTTCGCTTTTTCCCGGAACCGGCTCATACCCCGGCCAGCACCGTGAAGACTTGGCATACGATTTGCTTTTCGAAGGCATTCTATTCTCCTCTCATTAAGCAAATGGGATGCACGCGGCCCCATCCCTAAGAATGACCACCCAATTCTGCTTGATGTGCTCGATAGGCAAGGCCCGTTTTCGCGACGAGACCAATAGCCAACTCACCCAACCAGCATCCGCGCTTGGTCCCGGGCACGCTGCAATGTATCCACGATGCTCCCCGTAGGATAGAACTCCATGCAGATCGTCCCCCGGTAGTTCAACTCTGCCAATTTGCGATAGATATTGAGGTAATTGATCTCGCCCGTACCCGGTTCATGCCGCCCAGGGACATCCGCGATATGAACCAATCCAACCAATCCAATATTCTTCTCGAACTTCTCAATCAAATTTCCGAACTCGCGCTGCTCATGATAGACGTCATACAGCACTCTGACATTCGGACTGTTAACCGCCGTAGCGATCTCAAACGCTTCGGTCACCCCATCCAGATAGATCGTAGGATTCTCAAGCCGGTCGATCGGTTCAATCACTGCTACCAATCCAGCACTGCTTAGCACATCGGCGGCACGTTTCAGCGCCTCTATGGATGCGGCATGCTGGCTCCCGGGCGGCGCGCCCTCAACCCGCTTGCCCGACAGCAGAATGATCTGCTTGCACTGCAATCGTTTGGCCGCGGGAATCAGCTCCTTGAGCCCCGCGAGAAACGCGTCCCCGCCCGATGGATCCGCAAAACCGGCGCTCACCCCGGATGTCGCATCCACTGAAATCTTCAGTGTCTCCATGCGTCCCATGATTCGCTTGTAGTCCTCTTCGGACCATTGCTTGAACTCACCCACCAGTTCCACATGGTGGTAACCGGCCAGCGCCACCCGGTCCAGGTTTTCTTCAAACGTCCCCATCTTTTTCAAAGTCCAGATCATGACCGAAAACTGCGGGCTGTTCGGCGTAGAAGGTGCAGGCGGTTGGGAGTTGGTTTCCTGGCCCGCAAGGGCGCGCGCGGCCAGCGATGCCGCCGTCATGCTAACGAAGGTTCTCCGAGTGAACATGCGCTGCATGGTAGCAGAGTGCGGGCTACTTCGGGAGCGCGAACGCTACCAGACTGCCCCCCGTGGGCGCTGGAGACTTTCCCCCGCCCGCCGCGATCACCACGTACTGCCGCCCATCCACTTCATAGGTGGCAGGCGTAGCATTTCCGGCAGCCGGGAGCGTAGTCTGCCACAGCACCTTCCCAGTGGTTTTGTCCAAAGCACGAAACACCTTGTCGTAGTTGGTGGCCCCAATAAACAGCAGCCCCCCTGCAGTCACCACCGCGCCGCCATAGTTCTCGCTGCCGGTTCCGGTCAACCCTTGCGCTGCAAGCTCCGGGTATTCACCCAGGGGAATCTTCCAGGCTGTTTTGCCACTATTCAAATCGATGGCCGTCAACGTGCCCCACGGCGGCTGAATCGCAGGATAGCCGTCTTTATCAAGAAACTTATTGTATCCATCACTGATATATTTGGCATCGAGGGGCGACGGCCCGTTATCTTTCACCGTCTTCTCCTTGCCGTAATAGACATATTCGAACACCGCTTCCAGCTGATCATGGCCCAGGTTGGCGAAACCCGGCATACGCCCCTGGCCTTGCGCAATCAGTTCCTTCACGCTGCCTTCCTCGTACCGATTGGACAATCCAATCAGCGAAGGGAATTCAGGCGGCGCCCCCGTCCTGTCGGCCCGGTGGCAAGCCGAACAGTTGCGCATAAAAATCTCCCGCCCATTGGCTTCACCCGTTCGCGGCTTTTGCGGGACCAATCGCAGCACCCACGCCATCTCATTCGCGTTCACGTAGAACAGCCCGGTGGTTGGATCAAACGCGCCGCCGCCCCACTCCGCTCCGCCATCGTAGCCGGGAAAGATGATCGTCCCCTGTGTGCTCCCAGGAATGAACTGGCCATCGCTGCGCAGTTTGTTAAAGCGCTCGAGCGCCTCCTGGTGCGCCTCAGGCGTGCGCGTCGTGATCATGTCCGCGGTCAGCTTCTGCCGCGCGAACGGCGCGGGGAGCATCGGCAAGGTTTGCTCCTTGGCTGTCACCTCACCTTCGAGATCGGACGGCGGATACTTCTGTGTCTTCATCGGAAACAGCGGCTTTCCGTTTTCCCGGTCGAACAGATACACGTATCCCTGCTTGGTCGTCTGCGCCACTGCATCTACGTCATGTCCATTGCGCTTGACCGTAACCAGGGCGGGCGCAGAAGGCGGGTCGCGGTCCCATACGTCGTGGTGAACAAACTGGAAATGCCAGATCCGTTTGCCGGTAGCGGCATCGAGCGCAATCAGGCTAGTCGCAAACAGATCGTCTCCCACGCGATTCGCTCCGTAGAAGTCGGAAGCAGCCGACCCCGTAGGGACAAAGACAATGCCGCGCTTCAAGTCGATCGCCATGCCCGCCCAGTTGTTGGCCGCCCCGCTGTAGGTCCACGCATCCTTGGGCCATGTTTGGTAGCCCAATTCGCCCGGATGCGGGATGGTGTGAAACGACCATCGCAACTGTCCGCTATGCGCGTCGTAGGCGCGAATATCTCCCGGTGAGGCGGGCAGCGTCTCGCTCATCGCACCGCCCACAATCACCAGGTCCTTGTACACCACGGCGGGGCTGGTCATCGTCACCCAATTCAGCGGCTCGCGTCCCAGCCCTTCACGAAGATCAACTCGTCCCCCTTTGCCAAAGGTGGTAAGCGGCTTTCCCGTGGCCGCATCGAGTGAGACGAGATATTGCCGCACCCCCACGAAAATGCGCCGATCGGATCCGTCTGCCCAATAGGTCACCCCCCGGTTGCGCACCTTGCCAATATTCGCGATACCCTCAGTCGCGTCGAACCGCCAATGCACACTGCCGGTCGCCGCGTCGAGCGCGACGACGCTCCCATTGGGTGTGGTCGCGTACAAAACCCCATCCACCACAATGGGATTGCACTCCATCTCCGATTTCGGATGCTGGTCTCCGCTATCGAACGTCCACGCTACTTGCAGCGAGTGCACATTGTCGCGATTGATCTGGTCCAGGCTGGAATAATGGGTGTTGCCGGTCCCGCCGCCAAACACACTCCACGTACGAAACAAGTCGGCTTGCTGGGCGTGAGAGGGAACCGGGACACCAAGAAACACTGCAGAAAGAACAAACCACAGACATGGGGCGCGCATGGACTGTTAGTTTATAGCCGCCACCACTCCGACCGTAACTCAATTCCCTTGACGAACTCCGTAGGCATTCCTGGCTCGGGATTCCAGATCTTCAGTCCATCCACGGCAAATACACGCTCGATGGGTTGTCTCCAGGCATGCAAAGCAAGGCTGAACAACCCCCAGTGGATGGGCATCATGAGTCCCGTGGCGCCCATCGCCCGAAAGCTTCTCACCGCTCCATCCGGTCCCATATGGATATCCGCCCACATGGGATCGAACGCGCCAATCTCCAGCATGGTCAAATCGAACGGCCCGTACGCCTGGCCAATCTCCTGGAAGCCTGGCCACTCCCCCGAGTCTGCCCCGTAAAAGACCCGGTGTTTCGGACCGGAGAGAACGAAACAAGTCCATAGTGTCTCAAAGCGACTGAGAGTTCGCCCGGAGAAGTGCCGAGCCGGAAGCGCCGTTATCTCCAACGGTCCTGCCTGCATTCTCTCCGTCCAGTCCAATTCGTGTACTTGCTTTACGCCCCACTGCCTGAGGATCTCTCCCAAGCCCAGCGGTGTGACCCAAAGCGCGCCGGAGGTCGCTTCCAACTGTGTCAGTCGGCGCACGGTCCTCGCACCAAGATGGTCGTAATGATCGTGGGAAAAAAGCACCACATCGATAGGCGGCAATTCCTCCAGCGGCAGAGGAGGAGCAAAGAATCGCTTGGGCCCGAACCATTCCACAGGAGCCGCTCGCTGCTCCCATACCGGATCCATCAGCACCCGAACCCCGTCGATTTCCAACAGCGATGACGAGTGGCCCATCCACGTCACGCGCAGTCCACTTGTGGGCGGCTGGTCATAGATTCCAGGGTCGGTCCGGAACGGCCCCAGCGGGCGCTTCGGAACCCGCTCTTCCCGGCCGGTCACGTACCGCCACAACACCTTAACCATCGTCGACAAATTGCCAACAGATGTGGGCACCGGGTTCACGAACTGCTTGCCATTCCGGCGCGATTTCCCAATCATCGACATTTCTATCAGACTCTCGAATGGCTGCATAAAGTGCAAACCTTTCATCCCTGTCATCATCCTAGTGCAGGGAAGCACCATGGACGACCCTTACAACCTGCAGCGCTTCGTCGACGCCCAGACCTCCTGCTTTTCCCAGGTGAGGTCCGAGCTGTCTGCTGGAAAAAAGCGCTCCCATTGGATGTGGTTCGTGTTTCCGCAATTGCAGGGTCTGGGCTCAAGCCCCATGGCACAGCACTACGCCATTTCCGGTAGAGAGGAAGCCAAAGCCTATCTAGCTCATCCCATCCTGGGCGGCCGTCTACGCGACTGCACTTCTCTGGTAAACGCCGTATCCGGCCGCACCATCGATGACATCTTCGGCTATCCCGACGACCTCAAATTTCGCTCCTCCGTCACCCTCTTCGCCCAAGCCTCCCGCCCACAAAACCAAGTCTTCCAGGAAGCACTGAAAAAATACTTCAGCGGAGTCCCCGACAAAGCCACCATGGACCGGCTCTGAGTCTCAATGATCGACGAATGGTGGGTGCCCCATTCAAGCCCGCTTTTGGCTTGAGTGGGCTACCACGTCTCCAAACCAGCAACCCTCCAGGTCACGCTCCGTCTCGATTCATCAACTCCCACCCTCCTGTCGTTTAAGTTCCTCCTTAAACGCCAACTCCCGTTCCGTCACCGCAGCCTTATAGCCATCAGGATCGACCCACACATTCTGCCCATCCACCTTCACGCGATCCAGCTTCTCCAGCATCCCAAAATAAGCGCCATGCGCCCCCAGAAACACATCACAAGGAAGCTTCTTCAACACCGCAAACGTCCGCTCATAATCCGCGGCAATCCCGGGATAAGACGCAGGTTTCCCCGGCCGGTCCACCAACCGGAACCCCGGATTCACATTCCAGCTCCCGACGATCACCACATCCCGCGGCTTCCCCTCGATCATCGTTCGCATCGTCCAGGTGGTACAACCGCGCGTATGTCCGGGAGTCTTATGCGCGCCCAGCACCGCATCGCCCAGCCGCACCTCATCGCCGTCGTGCAGCACACGATCCACCTTGGTCACAGGATAGAGGTCTTTAGGGTAAGCGAAGTCCTTTGCCCCGCCACTCTCCACTACCGCGACATCGCCATCCATCACCATGTACTTCGCGCCCGTGAGCCGTTTCACCTCGGCGCTGCCCGCATCGTGATCGCTATGCGCGTGGCTGATCAGCAGTATCTTGATGTCACTAAAATGAAACCCCAGCTGTTCCACACTCTTCTTGATGAGCGCCGGCGAGCTTTCGAGGCTCGAATTGATGAGGATGTCCCCTTTGGGAGTTACGACTAAATAAGACGCCAGGTCCTTACTCCCCACGTAATACAAATTGTCCGCAATACGAAAGGGTGCAATCGGTGTCGTCCACTCAGGATTCGGCGCTGCGTAAGCGCTCGCCGGCAAGAGCAACAAAATCCACATCCAACTTTTCAGCCAAGCCTTAACCATCATTCCTCCCTACCACAGCACGATATTCAGAATCACAAACACCACAGCGATAACGCTTCCCCAGAATATGGGTTCCTGGTACCAGCGGCCGGGTTCCGATGTTGGTATTGCGGATGCTCCCATCACCAGTCCCTCGAGTTCGGCCCGGCTCCGTGGCTTGGTCATCAGGCTCACCACGATCGTGACCACCACACAAACTATCCAGGCCCACAAAGCGCGATACATGTTCTCCGCCATATCTTTAGCGTCCGGAGAGAGCGCGACATAACGCAGTGCCGACGGATCCCTCACCACCCACAGCCACAAACCGATCGAAGTGAGCGTGCCCGCCACCAGCCCGCAAAATCCGCCCTTGTCGGTTGCACGCTGCCACAACATGCCCACGATCACCGTCCCGAAAAGCGGCGCGACAAAAAAACTGAAAAGCTGCACCGCATAGTCCATGATGCTGGCCGAGTGTTGTACCAGGTAAGCCGTGCCCACAGACACCAGCACACCGATCAGCGTGCACCACCGGCCCATCGCCACGTAGTGCTGGTCCGAGGCTTTCTTATGCAGAAAAGCGCCATAAATGTCATAAGTCCACACCGTGGAAAATGCGCTCACGTTGCCTGCCATGCCAGACATGAAGCCCGCGATCAATGCGGTCACCCCCAGCCCAATCAAACCCGGTCCGCAGTAGCGCACCAGCATCAAGGGCAGCACCTCGTTATAGCTGTGGCCATTGGTTGCCACAGCTACGCTTTCGGGTAGCAAGTGAAACGGAAGAACCGCCAGGGCCAGAAGTCCAGGAAGAATAACAATCAACGGCACCAGCATCTTGAAGGCTGCGCCAATGATCGGCGCGAGCCGCGCGGACCGAAGACTATTCGCCGCAAGCACCCGCTGGATTACCAGAAAATCAGTAGTCCAGTACCCAAACGAGAGCACCATGCCCCAACCAAACACAATGCCTGTCCAGTGAACACCCATCGGGTTATCTTTGAAGTGCCCCAGCGTGCTCCAAAGGTGCGTGTAATCCGATCGTCCAAGATTGTGTTCGATCTGGCGCGTCAGGTTTTTCCACCCGCCCACCTCAATCATCCCGAGAATAGGAATCAGCAACGCTCCCGCCCAGATCAACACGAACTGCAGAATCTCATTGAAGATTGCCGACCGCAGACCGCCCAGGGCTACATAAACAGCCACTACCAGCGACGACAGCCAGATACTGAAGTTAAGGTCCCAACCCAGAACCACCTTCATCACCAGCGCCATCGAGTACATATTGATGCCGCTCATCAGGATGGTCATGAACGCGAAGCTGATGGCAGAAATGGCCCGCGTTGGATTGCCGAAGCGAAGATGCAGATATCCGGGAACCGAGTACGTCTTGGAAATGTAGTAGAACGGCATCATGACCAGGCCCAGAAACAGAATGGCTGGTATGGCCCCAATCCAATAAGCGTGCAATGCGAGAATGCCGTACTGATAGGTGGAGCCGGCCCACCCCATCATCTCCAGCGACCCAAGGTTGGCGGAGATGAAGCTCAGACCCGCGATCCACGCGGTCATCTCCCTCCCTGCCATGAAGAACTCTTTGCTGGTTTTCGCCGAGCCCCTCACATAAAAGCCAATAAACAGCACCATGGCGAAATAAACCGCAATGATCCCGACATCGACCGCGGACAGATGAATGAGCTGCGCCCTGGCTGCAACCAATTGTTATGTCTCCACCACGATTACGATTCGCATAAGTCGTTTCGATTGATGTGAGTACGCTTCCGGCCATTTGTCAAGCCGATACCGCATCCCACTTTCCTTGCCGCCCGCCGATGAGATTGAGGTAGCCTTTGTGTATGGATATTCAGGGCCATCCGAGATACGAAGACCTGGTAAATCACGACAGTGAGCGTACCGCCTACCGGTCCGCGGAGCAAAACGTCGAACACGCTCTCTCGCTCCTCCATGCTCACGAGACCTGGTTCGCAGAACACCGAGCCGAAAACCTGGAAGAATCCTAACCTCAAACCTTCTTCTCCCGCGCACCGAACTTTGTCGTATCCAACTCACCTGTAGGTAAAAACCGAGCCTCCCCCCGACAAAGCCGTCATCCTGAGCGAAGCGCTTCGCAAATTTATCGCAAACGCAGGCTTTACGGCGCAGAGTCGAAGGACCTCGGCGATATCTGTTAGCAGATGTTGTTCAGGGTTTTCCGGCCGCAAACTACAAAGGAAGTAAAAAGTCACGGCTCCGACCGGAACGAAGCGAAGCCGAGGGGTCTGCAGTTTCCTCTCCACCCCAAACCAATGTCATCGAAATCCCTGCGAACTTTCGTTCTATCCTCTAACAGGCGATGGCAAAACCTCCAATCACAAAAACAGAACTCATCTGGCCCGGCAAGTACACCAACGAAGGCGTACTAGCAGAAACACCACCCGCCCATCTCCCTCTGCAGACACTGGAACTCCACGGGCCATCTGCGGAATGGCGAAACCAGCTCATCTGGGGTGACAACCTCCTCGTAATGGGATCGTTGCTGAAAGAATTCGCGGGAAAGATAGACCTGGTCTACATAGACCCGCCCTTTGCCACAGGAGCAGACTTCTCCTTCGCCGCCGCGGCCGGCCACCAGCAAGTCGCCTATCGTGATTCCTGGAAAATCGATACCGGCGGCTACCTGGCCATGATGGCCGAGCGTCTGCGGCTGATCAAAGACCTGCTCTCGCCCGCCGGAACCTTATTCCTTCACTGCGATTGGCATGTGAGTCACCTGCTGCGAGCCATCGGCGATGAAGTATTCGGCGCAGAAAATTTCCTCAACGAAATCGTCTGGTACTACTACAACAAATTTCAAGGCAACGTAAAGCGCTTTGCTTCCAATCACGACGTGATCTTGTGGTACCGCAAAGGCCCGTCCTTCCAGTTCCATCCCCAAGTGGAGAAGCGAACCGAAGGCGCCGTGAAGCAACTCGTTCGCTCATGGGACAAGGAAAAGTCCGCGATCGTCAACGCCAAAGGCGCGGATGGAAAAGTCATGTACCGCGAGACCGCCGAGCGAACCGTGGATGACGTCTGGCGCATCTCCATGCTCCAGCCCGCGGACCTCACCGAGAACTGTGGGTTTCCCACACAAAAGCCTGAGGCCCTTCTGCAGCGCATCGTGCAAGCTGCCTCCTCCCCGGGCGATCTGGTCGCCGACTTTTTCTGCGGCTCTGGCACCATGCTCTCCGTCGCCGAAAAACTCAATCGCCGATGGATCGGCTGTGATCTCGGTCGCTGGGGCATCCACACGACGCGCAAGCGTTTGCTGAGCATCCGCGAACACCGCCCCTTCGCGCTGCTGAATCTCGGAAAGCACGAACGCGAGCATTGGCAGCGAGCCAACTTCGCGCTTCCCTGTGAATACGTGACCTTCATGCGCAAGCTCTACGCTGCCCACGGTAAGACGAACAATGCAATGATCCACGTGGGCGCGGTGGATGTACCGGTCACAACCGCGGAGATCAATGCGGCACTCAACGAATCGGCAACCTCGAAACAAAAGGAACTGCACATCCTCGGCTGGGATTTTCAAATCGAACGCTGTGACCACGTGATCGAGGCGGCGAAGCAGAAGGGAATCACCTTGTTGCTTTTACGCATCCCGGAAGAAGTGATGGAACCGCAGGCGGTCGCCAAGGGCGCCGTGCGCTTCTGCCCTCTCGCCTATCTGGAAGCGGAGATCGAGCAGCCGGATCCTCTAACCGTCCGGGTCGTTCTCAAAAACTTTGTGATCTCTAACTCCGAACAGTTGCAGAGCAAAGCGGAGAAGTGGTCAGACTACATCGACTACTGGGACGTCGATTGGGATCTCCAGAACAACACCTTCCATCCGGGATGGGCGGCATACCGCACCCGTAGGCACAGAGAACTTACCCTCGTCTCTTCCGTCCACGCGTACGAAAATGCGGCGAGTCGCTCCATTCTCGTACGCGCAATTGATATCTTTGGAAACGAAACCACGCTGGCGTTCGCCGTGGTATTTAGCAGCCGTAATGACGGCCTTCTTCCCCTTGCAATTCCCACGGGTAAGACTGCAGCGGTGTGAACGTGCGTTGGAAGAAAGCGTCGTCGACTATGTAAGTTTCGCCGTTCTCACCCTTCACAATCCACTCGCCTTTCGCCACGTTGCAGAAACCAACATCGGTGGCAATCGTTTTGGACTGTTCGCACTGCGTGGCATCAACGACCAGCGGTCTAAGGGTACGGAATGTACTCATGGGTCCTCCATTGGCGCATGGCCAATGTCTTTATTGAAGGACTTTGTCCATAAGGAATGCGATGGAGAGTTGTTAGGGATTCGTAAAGGTTGACCTAGAACCCGTAATTTTTCTTTCGCAGCGCGCTCTTATATTGATCGCGGGCCTTCTTGGCGGAAGCTTCTGCATCCTGGACCACAAAGCCGGCCGCGTCCCATTTCTCCATCTCAACCATGGAGTGATCATCATTCGCCAGCGCCTCTTCGGCTTCAATCGCAGCCACCCATTTGTCGATGGCCTGCCTGTACTCACTCAGAAGTTGGTCAAAGTCAATATCTTGCATATGGCAGTGAATCTATGGCACCGTCCCCCCGCCGTCAATGAACCAACCCATCGATTAACCAAAGATTGACACGACTCCAGACCAAGCCCGGAGGAAATCGGACGGGTGGCCCCATGCTCGCCTAAGCCTACATGGGCCGAAAAGATGGGCGAAGCCCTACCATCGCTTTTTTCTTCCGCAAAACTGCGCCCACGCTGAATTTAGTTTTTGTATCAGGGCACGGCTTTAGTCGGGCCGTAAAGGGTGTTCAGAATACGTGAGGCTTCAGCCCGTTTCCAAGCTCCCTACATAACCACTAATGCTCCGGGTGCCCCATTCAAGCTCGCTGTTGGCTTGAGTGGGCGACCATGCCCAAACCCAAATCACTATTCCGAAGTAAACGTACCCGCCGGCAGCCCGGCGCGATTGTAAAGATAAGTCGTTACCACCCCCGACCAGTCATAACGCACAAAGCGAGGAAACGCCACCTTGGGAGACGACACCACGACCGTCTCACTCTCCCCGACCTTCTCGATCTTCGCCGTGGCCGGCACAAAGTTATGATCCTCTCCCGCCACCTCAAATCCCCCCACTTCCTGGTCACGGCTGGTAAGCCCCTCCCCGTGCGTGAACCACACGCGCATCCCGTTTTGCTCAGAAGTCGCCTGCAAAAACTCAGGCGAACTGTATTCCACCTCTTCGCCGTAAACCCCGGCCCGCGCCGCCAGCGCAAGCCGATGCGCAACCGTCTGCTTATCGGGTGGATGAACATTCTCCGGAGTTCCCACATCTACCGTGACCGCCATACCTGTGTGGCGTAACGAAAGCGTCCGTCGTTGTGCATCTCGAACCGTCGGCCATCCAGCTGCGGTCGAGTGGAAACTCGAAATCTGCACAAAGAGAAACGGAAAATCACCTTCACCCCATTGCCGCCTCCAATCGGAAATCAGCGCAGGAAATACGCGAGCGTAATAAGGAGCGCGCCGGGCATCGCTATCCGTTTCCCCCTGGTACCAGAGCACCCCCTTGATGGTGAAGCGGGTATACGGCGCAATCATGGCGTTGAAGAGCGTTCCGGGTGCCCACGCTCCCCCGTGATCCGTAGGTATGCGGGGATGCGTAGCGGCCGGCTTACCCTCCGCCTGCAGTGCAGCATCTTCACGCGCGTAGTAGGCCTTGATCTGGTCCGCTCTTCCCTGGTCTTCGGCAATCTGTCCCCCATCTTCGAAGACCGAGGTAAGGTTTGCCGCCGCCAACCCTCCAGGACTGATCCAGGAATGAGCCGGCGTCCCGCCCCACGTCGTATCAATCAACCCAACCGGAACCTTTTCACGCTCCGAGATCTCCCGCCCAAAAAAGTAAGCGATAGCAGAAAAGTGGCGAGCGGTCTCCGGCGTGCACTCCGTCCAACCATCGGAAGCTTCGGTCAGCGGAACCGCGGAAATTGCCTTTTTCTGCAGAAGCAGCCGAATCCGAGGATGGTTGGCTGCGGCTATTTCCTTTTCCCCGTCTTTGAGAGGCGCAGGAATTGTCCCAGTAAAACCGGCAAGAGGAAACTCCATGTTCGACTGGCCCGACGCCAGCCACACATCGCCGACCAGAATATCCGTGCGCTCCACCGGCGTGGTGCTCATGTTGCTGCTTACCGAGAGCGTGTAGGGGCCGCCCGCTGCTTCAGGCTTGAGCCACGCCTCCCAATTGCCCACGGCGTCCGTTTCTGCTGTTACGGTCTGGCCATGGAACCGGACCGTCACCATCTCGCCCGCTTGCCCCAGGCCCCACACACGAACCGGGCGATCGCGTTGCAACACCGCGTGGTCAGAAAAAAGGTTGGGCAGTTTGACTGCGGCAACAGCCCTGTGCGGGAGTGCAAGAGCACAAATCAGATAAACCACTAACTGGTAGAAAACCCGCATGCTAGACTCCGTCGACAACCCTGCCACCATACCTTTCTTCTCTGCCGCCCCGCAAATTTCACGCCTCAAACCAAAAAATGACAAACAAAAGACAATTGAAAAAGATACGAACGCCGACTCCGAACGCATTAGCAGAATAGTTAACCATCCTCCGTTCACGGCGTCGAGCGATAAGTACTCGACTCACCCATACTTTATTGGCTTTTTCAACGACGCGAGAGTTTGCGCACGCACCACGCCAGGCAAACCACGAAGCACTCCGGGTTTACCTTCTGGAAAACAAACTTTCTCCCCGTCCCTGCACCACTCCGCATGCAATTTCCATTTAGCTACAGTTCTACTGCACCGTTTTAATGACTCCGAAGAGATATTCACCTATTGCGTGAAAAGGTGGTGTATCTTTTCTCACACGAAAGCTGTGGACCAGAGGGACGTCGCAGAACTAGGTTGTGACCTACCGGCAAGTTGTGACAATCTCGGGGTTCTAAGTGCGCGCGGGCCAGGATCAGATGTAAAGTTGAACCCAAAATCGTAGTTGCCGCAGGTCTCGAAGTTTCTTGAAGAGGCGTCCGCTGTGAAGCCAGTTATTTGCTTGTCCGCTCTCCTTCTTGCTACCGGCGTCTTCTGCCAGTGCCCAGCTACCTGGGCGCAGACGGGCGGCACCGGCACCCCTGCTAAAACACTCCCGTCTCCCAAAAAATCTCACACCGTCACCTACGTTTCGCCTCCAGACAACACGGTGATCATTCCCGGGCCCTTGCGCTCCTTCCTGCGCATGGCCGGCATAAGCCAGCAGATCGCCCCCAACGATGTCTTGCCCCTCGTGGCCCGCAACGCCTATTCCACCGGCTACCTCAACGGGGTACCGACGGAGTATTTGCGTCTGGTCGATCGCTATCTTCACCAGGCGAGGGAACTCCAGATGCTCGCCGGACCGGCCCAGGAAATCCGCATCGCCAACTGTGCGGATGCGGAGCCGCTGCTGAGCATTCTTGGTTATCACGCTCGGCCATCCTGCGGACAAAAAGGCTCAACCCTGATGACGGCGGACCCGGAGCGCGCCTTCCTCACTACCGATTCGGGTTTCCCTCTGACCGCCTTGGAAGAGGCGCTCGAGAAGGGCGAGACTTTCACCTACGCTTTTCCTGAATCCCGCGTACCCGTCCTGTTCAACGAAAACGCCTGGAAGTCTCTCAGCTTAGCCAAGAACCGAGGCTCGCAAACAGTGGTGGATATCCTCCTCCACGAGCCCGCCGTCGACCGCCTCTACTGGGCTCTTTCCAACACCGACAGCGAAACCCGTATCGCCCTGGAACGCTCGCCCGGCCTGGGAAGACTTCTACCCTACGGCCCGGTCCTGGACTTCTACGGAACGCAGATCTACATCCGTGGCGGCCGCGTCGTCGTCCCTGGCGGAAACGCTGCTGAAGCTGGCTGGAGAGACCTGGTGGGCGTCAGCCCAAGATCTCCGGGCGACTTTGTCCTGCGCCTGGCGGATACCGACAACGGTTGGCTGGCCGTCTACTTTGACACGCTCTCCCGGGTCAACGCGACCCAGCAGGCGTTCCTGACCACCAGTCCCCGCTTGCGCCGCCTTTACGACGCCTTCCGCGAGCCTGATCCCAAGGCCTATCCCGCCCGCGCTGTCTTTCGTAAAGCCCCCGCCTTGCTGATGCTGTTTACCCGGTTGCAGTGGGATGCCGATGGTCAACCCCGCATCCCCGGCAACCTTGATGTTTGGAAGCAGGTCCTGGCCGAAAAATCGGAGCCAAAACTCGCCAGGGATTGGGGCCGCCGTGCGCGCGGTTGGAAACGCCCGGAACAGCTCCTCGAAGCCATGGCGGCCATGTCGCGTATCGATACCGACCTCGGTCCCCTGCAGCTCTACCTCATGCTCAATGAGGTCGATAGCCGCCGCCCGGCCGACCAGCGCCTTACCCCGGAAACCGTGCTTCTGCTGGCCGGCAAATTCTCCCAGCTGAGTAACTGGTACCTCGTATTCTCAGAGTTCCCTGAGCTCGACGACACCTCGATCAAAAACTTTGTCAAGGTGGCAGACGCCGTCGACGGTATCTCCAATCACAGCCTGCGCGGAAATGCCATGGGCATGTTCCAGGCAAACTTGGGCATCTGGCAGATTCTCGCCCGCCAGGGAGAAATCCCCACCGCCGATCTCAACCAGTCCTGGCAGCAGGCCATCGCTCCCTTCGCCTCCGTTGACTCTCTACCGCGCTTGTTCGACGCCGGTCAGGCCTCGCTCAAAACGGTAGTCCTGGCCGCAAGCAGCAAAGCCGGCCTTTCTCAGGGCGAACTGATCGACCTCCTCGCAGGTCCTCCTCAGGCTTCCCCAGAAGGCCACAGGATGCGCCAGGAAATGGCCGCCAAGATGCGCGCTGTACTCGAGGATCAACGCCTGGTTTCACTCGATACCCTGTTCGCGCTCGGCGACGGGCTCAACAAAATGGCAACAGGAACGGCGGCGCCTGCCAACCTGCTCCCGTTGGCCGGCGAACTGCGCGAGTTTGAGCTACCCCGCCCAATCTTCACCGAAAGCGAAAAAACTGAGTGGGCGCCCGGCGTCTACGCCAATCGCCACGCCGAACTGCAAGTCCATGTTGACATCACCAAAGTGATCAAGGCGCCCGGCTCAAAACCTCAATTAGAAGCGGCCAGAGGCCAGCTCACGCCCTTCCTCCGCGATGCTCTTGTTGGTCTCAATTACGCATATTACGAGCCGCCGGGCGCCCAGCTCCTGCACAACAATCCTCTCTTTGTCCGCTCCCATGACTTCTCGGGAGAAACCATCATGGGCGTGACCCAGCTCTGGCAGGCTCCTGAGTTGTTCAACCAGGGCTCCCCGGCAGGCGGCGGCGCCTACCTGGTTGGCTCCCTGGCCGAGTTGCCCTACGTACTCGCAACCACAGAAGAAGATTTCATCGCTCCCAAGAACGTGCAGGCACTCATCTGGAAAGAAGTAACGGCGGATCTGCTCGTCAGCGCAACCCTGCCACGCTGGTGGAACGTGACCAGAAACGAACTCCACGCTGCCGCGCTTTACCAGCGCACTGGTGAAGATCTCGTCACCGCTGCGGCGACGAATCAGGAGCTGCGCGAAAAGGTGATGGATATTCTCTCCGGCAGACTGCCCCCGCAACGGCTCGGAGAAGTGGAGCAAGCCTTGCATGCCGGTGACGCCCCGGCTAGCCTTCACCCCTTGACTCCCGCCGACACTTTTTACCTGGCAGCGGAGTTTCGTCACAAATATCCCCAGGAAACCGCATCCTGGGGGGCAGCGGGTGGGGAATTGGATACCCTCGGCCGCCAATATTCGAGCGAGGTCAATCTCCAGCGCCTCTCCCGGGACTTCGGCACCCCTCATCCCGTCCTGGCCCAGAACTATCGCTGCGAGCTCTTGAATGTCCAACCCTTCCCCGCCTTCGGAGGCAATTCCAGCCGCCTGCTCGGCGAGTCATGGGACTCTACCAACCTGTATTGGGCCCGCTTAGCAGATGAAAAGGGCTACTCACCGGTCATGCTCAACCGTTTGGTTCCCGAACTTACCCGGCACATGGTGGCCAACATCTTCGCAACCGACATTGAAGATTGGCCTGCCCTCACCCGCGCCATGCGTGAAACCGGCGAAGAATTCAGGCAGGGCAAAATCGCAGTACCCCAGGGCACAGAAGCTGCCTCTGCAGTTCAGGAAAATGCTATGCCCGCGGAGTCTCAAATAAGCTCAGCCGCGGGCGGCCGTAAATAAGTGGGATAGATAGGACTGATGATGATGGCAAAGCGACACCTTCTTCTCCTTCCAACGTTAGTCACTCTTTTTTTCGTCGGCGATCGCTTTACCGGCGCCCAGGATGACTCGACGAACATCCGCGTGAACGTCGATCTCGTGCAGTTAAACGTCGCCGTCACTGATAGCAAAGGTAATTACGTATCCGGCCTCGGCCCGGAGAATTTCGCCATTACCGAAGACAAGATCCCGGAAAGGCTCGCGACCTTTGAAGAAGGCAACGAGGGCACTCGGCAGGTCCTACAGCCCGGCCCGAATGCCCCTGCAGGTAAGGCATCCTCCGCCCCCGCCGCCCCAAAATCGAACCCGGTGATTGTGCCGGCCAAGGTAGGTGCCAAGCCGGCATCACCCATCACCAATGAAGATGTTTCGGCGATTCCCGCTCAGGTCTCGGGCGCCAATGTCTTTGTCCTCTTCGACACCAGCAACTACATGTACCGCGGCTTTGTCTTCGCGCAGGATGCGATCACTGACTTTATTCGCTCTCTCGAGGGAGCCAACAAGGTCGCCTTTTACTCTTACAGCCGTGACCTTTCCCGTAACTCCGCGCTTACTTCCGATCGCTCCCAGGTCCTGCGGGGGGTGCGTAGCACCGTGGCCGGCGATGATGCCGCGCTTTACAACTGCTTGCTGATGACCGTAGAAGACGCTGCCCGCTACACCGGGAAAAAAGTGGTGGTGGTGTTCTCCAACGGCCCTGACAATGCCAGCCTGGTCCCCCCGGAAGATGTAGCCGAGCTGGCTCAGTCCACGGGAACCATCATCTACATGATCAGCACCCGCGAAGCGCAATTGGAGCCGATCTCCACCGCGGTCTTTGAGCGCATGAGCAAGGCCACCGGCGGCAAAGCCTATTTCGCCCGCAACTGGGGCGACGAAAAGAAAGCCTTCGCCTTTATCCAGGAAGACCTGGCCCACCTTTACTCGCTCAGCTACTACCCGCAACCCAACCCCAGCCCAGGCTGGCGCACCATCACCGTCAAGCTGGTAGGAAAAGACCTGCAGAAATACCACGTTCGAACCCGCGCCGGTTACCGTCTGCAGCAAGCCCACGCTGCCGCCAACAACTCCGCGGAACTGGAGCCCGCCACCGTTCCCAAGTAACCGGGGGCACCCTCCTCTAAGCAGACTGAAGGAAACAGGACGGGTGTCCCACGTTCGCCCCAGCGTACGTGGGCTGAAAAAGACGGGCGCGCAGCCCCCACGATCGCTTTTACTTTAGATCCAAACCTAAGGCTTAGATCCCTTACTCTTCCCCACACACGAAGCCTCTGACCCCGACTCGTTGCAAGCCAACAACTGAGGCTGGCCCATGACCGCCCCCGCCGCCTGATCGAGCGTCACGTCACCCGGCTCGCCCTGGAACTTCGATCGTTTGTCATCCTGCTCCAGCGAAACACTTTTGAAAAGAAGCGCATTGCCCTCCAGATGGACGTGAATCTGGGTCAATTCCCAAACCGATGGCCCGACCTGTTGTTGTTCGAGCGCAAACGAGCTGCGTTCCTTCAACCTCCCCAGCAGCCCGCCGCCGAAAGTGACATCGTGGATCAGGTGGCCCTTGATCTTGCAGATCCGTTGTTGTTGGTTATCGACCACCAGGTCGCCCGTCATGGCGCTGAACACCCGCGCCTCCCGTGTCGGCGGATGAAAGTTCGGCGCCGGCTCGAAATGCAGCGAAGTCGTCGTCGCACTCGCCCCTGTCTGTGTCCACACAAACGCCATGGGTAAAAGCTTCAAAAGGTCGTCGATCTGTTTGTTGTCGTGAGCCGCTTCGGCAACCTGTTTATTCTGGGCGCGACTATCGTGCAGATATTTCTCGATCAGTTCCCGCTGCCGAGACTCAGTGAGCTGTAGATCGTCCTTCTCCAAAACCCGCTCCACGTTGCCGTGTTGCGTCCCCGCGACCCACTGCAAAACGTGCTCTTTCGGCTTATCGCTCTCTTCCAGGTAAATCCAGTTGGAGTGATCGTTCTGGTCCGCAGCCCGTTCGTTGTCGACAGCCTTCTGGATAATCTGCTGTGCGCTCTGCGCACTCGCCGTGCAGCACCACACCGCGAACACCCATACCAGGAAAACCTCTGCCTTACCCTTGGTCATCTGACTGCCTTCCGCCGCCAAAAACTCATCGCGCTTTTGATGCAGCAACGCCGCGAAACGCTTCGCCAGGATTCTCATATTCCAACTTTGCAGGAGTCACGAAAAGTCGAAGGAAATCGGACGGGTGCCCCAGGTTCGCCAAAAGCGTACCTGGGCCGAAACCTTCAGTCTTGTCCAAATTAGCTTTCTCAGTTGGTCGGGGCTTAAACGCTAAAGAGGCTGAGGGAAAAGAGTCTCTCCACGAACGGCACGGGTGTAGCCGTGCCGTAAATAGGCCTTCCAACGACGGCTCATAGAAGCCGCTGAGGTACGCTTTTCGGATCACACGGGGAAAGTCATCTCTGTCCGCGCCAGCGTTCGTCGCAGACGGTTGGAAAGAAGTACCTCACCCTCTTCAGCCCGTACCGAAACCCCGCAAAATCATCCGGCCGTTTAGGCCCTGACGCATGCTTCAAAGCCCGTTACAACCGCGCACCCTCCGTCGACGAAGCCGCCGCCGCCACCACCCGCTGCCCAACATAAACCGGCACCGTAAACGAAAACACACTCCCCGATCCCGCTGTACTCGTTACCCAGATACTCCCGCCCTGCCGCGTCACCAACTCCTTGGCGATATGCAAACCAAGCCCCAAACCTTTGCGGCCGGCCTGGCTCGATTCCGTGACCTGGTAGAGATACTCAAAAATTCGCTCCGCCGCTTCCGGCTTGATCCCGCAACCGGTATCCGAAACCTCCACCAGCACCAAGCCCGGCGTCTTTTCAAACACCTTGGCCTCGACCTTGACCAACCCGCCACTCGGCGTAAATTTGATCGCGTTATCGCACAAGATGGTAAGCACCTGAAGCAACCGTACCGGATCCGCAAAAGCCCGCGGTAAATTCGGGGCGGCAAACCAAGAGAGCTTGATCCCTTTGGCGGTCGCATTGGCCTCGACCGTATGAATGGCATCCAGAATCGCTTCGGAGAGCGAAAGCTCCTGGGGTTGGATATTAAGTTTCCCCGTGCGTCCCGCCGTCACCGCCAGCAGATCCTCGATCATGGATTGCAGTTGGCGCACATTGCGCTGGATGATCCCCAGGTATTCGTCCTGCTCCTGGTTCGTGGCTCCAGCCAGCCCATCCGCGATGATGGAGCTGAACGAATAGATCGAAGTAAGTGGTGAACGCAGCTCATGCGAAACGTTGGACAGAAATTCATCCTTCAATTGCAAAGCCTCCTGGCTGGCTTTCACCACCTCCGCCGCCCGCTCTGCTTCTTTCGCCAGTTGGGCCGCATGCTCTTCCGACGCCATCCGCGTCAGTTCATCATGAGCGCGCTTCAGCTGAACCTGGTGGGTCACCCGCGTTCGAACCACCACCGGATTGATGGGCTTGGTCACATAATCGCAGGCGCCCATCGTGAGTCCCTTGGTTTCCTCAGCAACACTCCCCAGGCCAGTCAGAAAAATGACCGGGATGTTGCCGGTGACGGGGTCCGCCTTCAGGCGGCGGAACACTTCATACCCGTCCATGCCGGTCATGATCACATCCAGCAAAATCAAATCGGGTACTCTGGCTGCCGCAATCTTCAATGCGGTCGAGCCATCGTTTGCATACAGGAGCTCCGTGCGGCTCCCAAAGGCATCCTTCAACACGTCGAGATAGGTGGCCTGGTCATCAACCAGCAGGATGCACATCTCTGTCTTCTCCTCGGGTATTCCCGGCGAAGGCCGCGCAACCCGCCTGTCGACCGTGCCCGCCGCGGCAATTGCCGGCTTCAGAGCACTCTCCATGGCGTTGATCAACCCGTCCAGGCCGTCCATCAATCCTGCACGAAGAGCGTGCTCGATGTTCGCCGTGGTAGACGCCAGTTCCTTCGCCTCCAGCGTCGCTGCAACCCCCTTCAAGGTGTGCGCCAGCCGGCTCGCTTCTTCCGTCTTACCTTCCGCGATCTGCCGCCGCAATTCCCGTGCCGCGTTCTTGAACTGGTCGCGGAAGCTCAGCAACATTTTCCGCAAAAGCGCCGGCTTCCCGTTCGCCCTGGCCAGCGCCGCTGGAATATCAAAGGGAGGTAGGTGCTCAGGAATTTCGTCGCCGGCAGAAGCAGCCTGCTTCTGCTCTGTTTCGATCATCGGCTTCGCGGCCGGTTTCGCCGCCATCCAGCGAACGAGCGTCTCCCGCAGCACATGTGGATTTATCGGCTTGGTGAGATGGTCGTTCATCCCCGCTTCCAGGCTTCGTTCACGATCGCCGCTCATCGCATGTGCGGTCATGGCAATGATCGGCAAGCTGGCAAAACGCTGGTCCGCCCGCAGTACCGTCGTTGCCGTCAACCCATCCATCACCGGCATCTGGATATCCATCAGGATCGCGTCGAATTTTTCAGCTTTTGCCCGGTCCACACATTCCCGCCCATTGCTTGCCGTCGAGACGTCGATACCCAGGTCCGTGAGCAATTCGATGGCAAGAAACCGGTTTACCTCGTTGTCCTCCACCAACAGAACCCGCCGTCCCACCAGCTCCGGTGCGGTACTCGTCGCTAAAACCGTTGCAGATACAGGCTCTACCGCCGCGGCAGGGGAACCGAGGGCATTCGCGATAGCGGAGATGAGGTTCTTCTTGCTCACCGGCTTGCTCAAGAAACCGTCGAAAATAACATCCGAGTGACCGGCCAGTACTTCCTCGCGTTCAAACGCTGAAACCATCAGAATCTCCGGTATCCGCGAAAAAGTGGGGTTGGCCTTGATGCGGCGGGAAGTCTCTATCCCATGGATGCCGGGCAGGCGCCAGTCCATCAGTACCAGGTCGATCGGCCGCCCGCTTTGTGAAGCACGCGCCAGCGCAGACAGCGCCTCCTCCCCGGAAGACACTGCCTTGGCTTGGTAACCACTTCCGTCCAGCATCGCCACCAGGGAGTGCCGGGTGTTCTGACTGTCGTCAACAATGAGAACGTATTTTTGCCGCTGATCGTCGGCTCGGGCAGGCGCCGGCAATGCCATCTCTGTCGAGATACCAAAACGCGCAGTGAAACGGAAATCGCTTCCTTTGCCCAACTCGCTTTGCACCGTGATCTGTCCCTTCATCAGTTCGCACAGTTGCTTCGAGATCGCAAGCCCCAGCCCCGTACCCCCGTACTTGCGCGTAAACGATGTATCCCCCTGGTGAAACGATTGAAAAAGGTTTGCCACCTGGTCCGGGCTCATGCCAATGCCGGTGTCGGCTACCGAGATACTCAGACGCAAATCGGTGCCCGTGATTTCGTCCGCTTCCACCCCGACCGTGATCTTGCCGGCCTCCGTGAACTTGATTGCATTGTTCACCAGGTTGATCAGTATCTGCCCCAGCCGCAACGGATCCCCCACCAACTGAGCCGGAACATCGGGCGCCACAGAGGTTAAAAGCGCCACGCCTTTGTCCTGCGCCTTCTGCCCCACCACGTCCAGAAGATTGCGCATAACGTCGTGGAACGAGAAAGAGATAAACTCTAACTCCAGCTTGCCTGCTTCGATCTTGGAAAAATCCAGAATATCGTTCATGATCCCCAGCAGCGACTCCGCTGCGTTCCCAATCTTGGTCAGATAGTCAAGCTGCTTCGGGCTTGGGTCAGCTCGCCGGGCGAGATAGGTAATGCCCAGGATCGCGTTCATGGGCGTGCGGATTTCATGGCTCATGTTGGCGAGAAAGTCCGACTTCGTCCGGTTCGAATCCTGCGCGATCTGCAATGCTCGCCACGATCTCTCGTTCGCCTGCACCAGTTCAGTTACATCCCAGTCGGTGCCCACCATCCGCAGCGGCTTGTCTCTCTCGTTGCGCTTCGTCTGTCCCGCGCTGCGCAGATGGTGCACGCTCTTGTCGTCCCAAACCACGCGAAACATCATGTCAAACGGCTTGATGCCATGGATGCAATCTCGCAAGCCCTGTTCGACGGACCTGCGATCGTCGGGATGAATGCGGCCTGCCGATGTTTCGCGCCCCGACAGCTGGCCATCTCCTTCCGCCATGCCATAGTGCCGGTACATCCATGAGTTCCAGGTGAGAAGGTTGGTCAAAAGATCCCAGCTCCATATCCCAATGCCGCTGTATTCGGCAGCCAGCGAGGCCCGTTCGTTTGCCTCAAGCAGCGCTGTCTGTTCGGCAACTCGTTCCGTCACGTCCTGGGTAGCGCCCACCAGGCGCACCGGCGCGCCGTCTTCACACTCCGCTGAGCCCGTCACCCGCACCCATATCGCGCGGCCGTCCGCCCTGATCATGGGCAGGTCTACCGCGAAGCCGCCACACTCGGCGATCGCTTTCTCGATCTCCGCCTTGATGATCCGTTGAGCATCCGGCGGGAACAGCCGGTGAATGCCCTCTTCCAGCGTCGGCCGGCAATCGGACGGTAAGCCAACCACACGAAGACACTCCTCAGACCACATCAGTTCGTTGGTGATCAAGTCAATTTCCCAACCGCCCACTTGTGCGATTCTTCCCGTGCGATCCAGCACTTCCAGGATCCTGTGGTGAGCCTGCTCCTGCTCCTTGCGTGCTGTGATGTCCCGCACCAGGCCAACAAACATCCGCTGGTTGCGGAAGGCAAATGCGGCCACCGTCAACTCCATCGGAAAGACGCGCCCGCTGCTATGCAGGCCCTCCAACTCGCGGCCCACGCCGATCGCCCGGCTGGGCGCTCCCGGTCGATACGCCGCAATGTAGCCATCGTGTGCGCTCCGATCCGGTTCCGGCATCAGCATCTTCACATTGCGCCCAACCACATCGCTAACGTCGTAGCCGAACATCTTGACCGCCGCCGCATTGATGGAAGCGATGATGCCCACATCATCGATGGTGATAATGCCATCCAGAACGTTGTCCAGTATCGCTCGGAGCCTGCCTTCGGCATCCTTCAGATCGTTCTGGATGTCAATTCTGTCAGTCACATTCGAAGCAAACTCCACCACCTTTGCAGGTACCCCATCCGGCCCTGGAATAGGGTTGTAACTGCCTTCTATCCAGACTGTGTTGCCCTGCTTATCGATACGCCGGAATAATCCCGTCTGGTAATGTCCGGCACGCAGTTCCTTCCAGAATTCTTCGTACTCCACGCTTCGCCTGTCTTCCTCTCGGACGAAAGCACTATGGTGCTTGCCTCGCAATTCACCATCCTGGTAGCCGAAAGCATGCAGATAGTTGTCGTTGGCCGTGATGATCGTTCCATCCATGCAGAACTCAACCATCATCTGCGACCGGTTAATCGCTTCGATTTGTCCCTGGTAGTTCGCCGCTTCGTTCTCCGTATCCTGCCGTTCCCGGGCGAGGGAATCGATCACTGACAAGATGTTCCCCGCAAGCGAAGGTGTCGCTTTTGCAAACACGACCGCCGTTGCAACCGATATCGTTGCGCACCCTACTTTGAAAACGGCAGCCAGTGGATAAACCGGCCACCATGTGGTCACGATCTCCATCCCATGGGTCACGCCGCACGCCAGGATGAACAAGCCGAATCCGATAAAGATCCACAGGTACGGTTGAAGCACCGCCGCTGCGCGCACCTTTCCGGCCAGCCAGAACAGGCAACCGAACAGTGACACGTACGAAATTGCGATCAGGCCATCCGCCACCACGTTTGTCCAGATCAGGCCTGGCTGTGCGAGATAGCAGTAACGGTGCGGCAAATACTGCGAAGAGAACAGCGGAGAAAGAGGACTGGAGTGCGCCAGGCCTGCCACACCCAAAGCGCTTGTCAATCCGAAGCTCGCCAGCCTATTCAATGCGCAAACCGCCCAAGCAGAAAGACACTTGTTCTGTTTAGCGGCAGGCCGAATGGAACCAAATATTAGCCTCCGGAGGGATTGACAAATCTAAATTTCCGCAACTTATACGTGCCTACGAAGATCTTCGTTGACAACTACGAAGCACTTCGTATATTGTCCCTCTCATGAAGATGAGCAAAGCCAATTTGCCCAAACCGACCGAAGGGGAACTCGAGCTCCTGCGCGTCCTCTGGGCCAAGGGTCCCTCTACCGTCCGCGAGCTGCACGACGCCGTCAGCCAGGAGCGCGAGCTCGGCTACACCACGGTATTGAAATTGCTGCAAATCATGACAGAGAAGGGCCTGGTCCAGCGCACAGAGGTGGGCAGAGCCCATGTCTATCGCACCACGGCCAGCCAGGAAGAAACCCAGAGCCAGCTCCTGAGAGATTTGAGCGAGCGGCTCTTTTCCGGCTCCGCCGCGCAGCTCGCCATGCACGCATTGTCAATGGCGCCTGCAAGCACCGACGAACTAAGGGAAATCCGCAAGCTAATAGACCGCAGGCAGGAGAAACCATGAATCATCACTTGCAATCTCTGGGCTGGACCCTGGTCCATTTTTGCTGGCAGGCGGCGGCCATCGCCCTCGTCTATTGGCTTGCCGATGTTGCGCTCTCCAAAGCGCGCAGTCAGACCCGCTATCTGCTGGCATTGGGAGCCATGCTCCTCACCCTTTTGAGTGCACTGTCCACGCTCGCCTACGAAGAGACGCGGGGCAACCCTACGATGCCCTCGCCCAGCGCCCTTTCCCTTGCTGTCCATGCTACGGCCGGATCGGATATTCCCCCTGCCGCGTCCCCGGCTCCCACGAACTGGGCCAGTGTCGCAACGCAACCGGTACTGTTACAACTATCGCGGCTTCTGCCCTGGCTGGATGTTGCGTGGTTGCTGGGGGTAGCCCTCCTCTCCATCCGCACCATCGGCGGCTGGCGCATGATCGAACGCCTGCGCCGGAGCGCCCTGGGTGAAGCCCCGGAAGCCGTACGCGCAAACTTTGCCCGCTTGTGCAAACGCCTTGGCGTCACCAGCCAGGTCAGCCTCCGTATTTCCGCCCACGTGCAGGGGCCCCTCGCCATGGGCATCGTGCGCTCCTTGATCATCCTGCCCGCGTCCGCGCTCATGGCGCTGACACCGGAGCAACTCGAAGCTGTGCTGGCCCATGAGCTCGAGCACGTGCGCCGCGCCGATTATTTCTGGAACCTGATCCAGACCGCCGTCGAGACCTTATTCTTCTTTCATCCTGCGGTATGGTGGCTGGGCGGCAGGCTGCGTCAGCAACGCGAGCTCTGCTGCGACGATGCCGCCGTCCGGGCCTGCGCCGATCCCTTGCTATACGCCACTGCACTACTGCGTCTCGAAGAGCGGCGTAATCAGCACCTGAGTTTGGCCATGGCTCTCGATGGCCACCGCTCAGCATCCGGGCTTCGCGCGCGCATCTCCCGCGTCCTGGGCGAAACAAGCAGCGCGGAAAACCCGCGTGAGCTTCCTCCCCTGCCGCTGGTTCCCATCTTTGCCGTCTTCCTCTTCGTACTTCTGACCGGTCCCCAGCTTTTTGCCGGCTCGCCGAATATCACACAGCCCCCCGCTGCCTCGGCAGCGGCCACTGCCCCCACACCGGCAAACCCGATAGGGCCCATGGAAGTGCGGGCTGCCGCCTCTCACCGCCTGCGAACGCTCGCCGCCGCGCCTACCGCGGCCCAACCGGAACAACAACCCGCACCTGCTCAACCACCCGCACCTGCTCAACCACCCGCATCCCAAAACCAACCCAGGACCGACTACATCGATGGCATGCGCGCCGCCGGTTATGACGAAGACATTGACAAGTACATTGCCATGAAGATCCAGGGCATCACTCCGGAGTACGCCCAGGCGATGAGCAACGTCGGCTTCGGCAAACCCTCCGCCGGCGACCTGATCGCCATGAAGATTCAGGGTGTTACTCCGCAGTATGTATCGGAGCTGCACGCCGCCGGACTACAACCAGGCAGCATCGGCGATCTGATTTCGTATCGCATCTTCCACGTCACGCCGGAGTTTCTCTCTGGGATGAAAGCAGCTGGCTTTGACTCGATCCCGCCCGGAAAAGTAATTGCGCTCCGGGTTCAGGGAGTCACTCCTGAATACGCCAGGATGGTGAAGCAGCAATACCCCGATGCCACCCTCGACGAATTGGTCCAGCTTCGTATCTTCCACATCGACGACGCCTTCCTCGCTTCCGCCAAGCGTCATGGCTTCACTTCACTGTCCATCCACAAGCTGGTGCAGCTGCGCATTTCTGGCTTGCTCGACGATGCACCCACGGAGGCCAAATGACCAGCAGCGTCGTTTTGACCGCACTCCTCGCTGCCACCACTGGTCTCTTCCTCCAGGCCGAGCAGCATCTTCGCACCCTGAACGGATCCTGCAGCGTCGCCGCCACAGCGAATGAAGCCGAAGTCGATCTCCGGCTGGAAAGCGGAGCCTGCGAACATTGCAACTCCACCAACACCCAGGAACCCGTAAGCGCCTTCCTTGGCTTCACCCTGGCCGATCTACAGCGCGAGGGTGCGCACGTGGACGCGGTACTTCACGCTGAGGCCGGTACCCTCATCTGCTCCGGTGCGGTGCATGATGGAAGACTAAGTGGCGCCTTCAATTTCGTGCCCGACCCAACATTTGTGAGCCGCATGCTGCAGCTTGGCTATCGCGATTTCGATGAAGAGAAGCTGCAGGCCTACACCTTGTTTCGCATTGGGACTGATTGGGTCCGTTCCTTACAGGCCGCCGGCGTAACCGGTATGGATTCCGGAAATCTCATTGCCCTCCGCATTTTCCACGCAGACCCGGACTACGTCCACACCTTGAACGCCTTAGGCTACCCAACTCCCGATGCCGGCAAATTAATAGCCCTCCGCGTACACCGGGTCGATGTCGAAGAAGTAAAACAGGTCCGCGCCCTGGGTTACCAACCCACCCTGGATGAGCTGATCCAGATGCGCATCTTCAAAATCACCCCCGACTTCATCCACCGCATGCAAGCCCGAGGCTTCGAAAACCTCACCATCAGCAAACTAGTCCAAATCCGAATCTTCAACCTCGCCGACTAGGAAATTCCTCTTCGACAGGCAGCAAACCCCGATACCAAGGTCCTCGACGCGCAACTCTACACGCCCCTCCAATGCTGGAGTAAATCGGACGGTTCAGCCGTTCCGTAACAAGTAGTCAACCTCGACGGATTAGGCCCTGAGGTACGCTTTTTTCTGAACCTAACGCAGACAGGCCCCAGGGCCCTAAAGACTTGCTTCCTTCGTGCCCCGATATCGCACAACAAAGTCCTTCGGACTCCAAGTCACTCCGCCGGATTTGTCGCCTCCCCAGGCAAGATTGCATCCTCGACTGCAAACCCACCCGGACTGCTCTTCTTGAGAATATCCAGCAACTTCTCTTGCATGATGATGACCGCGCGAATGTCGTCATCTTTAGGCCCTTTAGGTTCCATCGTGAGGCTCACACTCGGCTCTCTCAACGAAGTGGCAGAAACCACATGCTCATAGTTCAACTGAAACCAATATTGCTGCCCGGCCTCTGCCCCGAAAGAAACCATCGGGCTGATCTCGCCAGATCGCATCGCCAATTCGTGGTAACCAGGCGCCAGGTAAAACGTCACACTCTCGTGGGGGGTCACCGAAGCAACCACATTCCCATCGACAGACAACAAAGTGTCCACCAATAGCCTGCCTCGGCGATAAACATGGACCGTGGCAACTTTACTCGGATTGATGGTTTGCGTGAACCCAACCAGAGAGGTAAAGAGAAAGAGCGTCGTAAGAATGTGCGAGATCATTTGGATGCCTCTTCGCCTTGGCTCATCGTCGCTACTGAAGAACTCTTGCAGCAACAATGAAACAACAGCGGCGAGAACTGTTACGGCCCACAGAGCTCTTTTATGCATGGCGCCTAGGTGGCATGAACGGCCGCAAAGCTCGTATCGTCGCAGCCGGAAATCTGGGCGGGAAGAACCGGCAAGTCCTTTGTCTTCAGGGAGAAACGGAAAGTCAGAGCGTGGCGTAGCCATCAGGTAAGCGCGGGCCTCACGCCCAACCGCTACAGCATTTGTGCCTGCAGATAAAGCGTTCCGCCGTAGCTGCCCGCCGGCAACTGGGGCGAGCCGGTAAGGTCTATCTGAATGTTCAATGTGTCGGTGCGAGAGCCATTACTGCCCATCAGAAACAGCTCGCTAAACAGCAGCAGGCTGGCGCCGGCAACAGGATTGCTCTGCGTGAACGGCGTGTAGGTGCGAACAGACCCAGTAGAAAGTTGGCCGAGCACCGCCGCTGCTGGAATGTTGACCGTAGGCCGGCCCCCGGCAAGTGCAGCCCCCGCGGATGAGAAATAGCCATACAGATTGAGCGCGCAGAGTCGACTGTGCCCGGTCCAGGTGGTGGCTAACACAACGCTGCTATCGGCGGCCGCGACCCCGCCTGATACCAGCTGGAACGTCAGCAGCGCGGGAGCAGCGGTCACGGTTACAGATCCACCACCCGTGACCGATGGTAAGACCTGGCCCTTGCTAACCCGGATCGCCTGGGCAAGCGCCTCTCCCGGCCACAGGCATAAGAGGTAGCACAGCGCATAAACAACTATTTTCATCTGAACGTCCTGGGCGACTACTGTGGCTCGTTATCCTGAGGCTCTTCTTGCCCCTCACCGAATCTGGCTACCCGCCTCACGACAATCGTGGTCCCGGGTTCCTCTTCATTTCGTGTAGCCTTCACGCTGGGGGGAGCCGACTCCACCTCATAAACACCTCCGTCCAGGAACTTGTCCGTCAGCACCTGCAGCCGGTGGGCATGAGGGTTCCGCTCGCGGAGAAAGAATCGCCCATCGGAGTCCGTAAAAATAGACACATTGTCTATTAACAGCGCGGCCCCCGCAACCGGTTCACCTTTGGCATCTACCACCCGGCCTCGCAGGATGCTGCTTCCAACGGAGTATCGCTGCGATGAACCCGCGCCGGCGCTCCGGCGCGTCATGACCTCGGAGGCGTCTCCCGTGTAGTGCAGGCTCCCGTCCGGCGCTACAAAGCTAGCGCCATGCACGGTGACCCCGCGAAACAGATGCAGTTGCAAATCAACGATCATCGCTTGCTCGAACGGCGAAGAATTGCGCTGCGGCACATAATACGTCTCATACTGCACGCTGGCTGAGACAAGGTTGGAGAGAAAGCCGCCGCCGAAGGCAACCGAAGTCTGTCCGTGCGAGCGGCTGACAACCTCAATAACGTTCCATCGAGGGGTCAAAATTTGCGAGAGATTCGCGATGAACGACCGCGTTTTCGGTCCGTTGTCGGGCCGGCTTTCCAGGTAGCTGACGGTGGCATGAGCCCGATGTGTGATGTCCCTCCCCAGGCTGTACGCGGTAGAGTCATTCGCATTGCCAAGGTAAGTTGAGTGATAGAAAGTGGCCTGCAACCCCATTCCGGCAAGGTCGAAATTCGCGGTTCCCTGGTCCACGGAACTGCGCGTATCATTTTGTGAACCAGTGAGCGGCGTGAGAAAGTTCTGGCGCCCTGCGGTCACGCTGAAGAATCTTGTTGGCTTTAAGGTGATGCTTATGTTCTCTCGATCGGGCTCGCTTTCGAGCGGTGCGTCCACTACGGCGCGTCGGAATTGATCGCCCGCCTCGATATAGGCGCCCTTGACGATAATCCATTTTCGCCGGAAATCGACGCTCGCCGCGCCGTAAGGCTGGTTCGCGCCAACTCCACCGGAGATTCCTATCTTGAGCCGATCGGCTGGCGCCCAATCAAAACCTTCAATTGCCGTGATCTGACTCGAGAAAATCATCTTGGATGAGATTGCGAAACCGCGCCCCAGCCGGCGGTCCAAAAATAGAAGGAAGGCCGCGTTCTCCGCGCGAGCCGCTTCAAACAGCGGGCTGTTAAACCCGGTCGACGTGGCTCCGGCAAACGCCATGATCCCTGTATTCCTGAAGGTGGTCATCACCCCGGCCCCCTGGGCAATCACGTAATGGCTGGTATCAAAGATATCCGTTGGCAAAACGAAATGAATGTAGTCATCGCCTGCGATCCAGGTCGATCGCCCGACCACTTTGGTTAGATTTGCGCCTCCTACGAATCGCCCGGCCACCGTTCCTGCGCCAATGGAAGCTTGGTAACCGGGGGCGTGCATCGCCAGCGCCCCACCCTGCGCTTGATACAGACTCGAGGCGCCTCCGCTCACCTGAAAAACCTGGGCCATCAGCTTCGGAGCCATTGTCGCTATAAGCAGAATCACCCAGGAGCGGTTCACGCCAACCGCCCATCGAAAGAACCAGCATCATTTACCGCGTGCGACAAGCGGCTCTTTCAACGTGAAATGTTCGAAACGAAGTTGCAAATTCTCTGGCGGTTGCTTTTCGTTCCAACTCAGTTCCAGGTGACGCCGGCCTCCCGGCAAAAGCGGAAACCCTGCGGTACTCTCCGAAGCATGAGCTCCGCTGATGCGCACCTCCTGAACCCGAACCAGGCTGAAGCCTCGGTTCTCCACGTCGCAAACAATCTTCTTCGTGTCGGACTCCCACGTAGCGGAGGCCACGTTGATCTCTTCTTTGGCGAGAGGCTTTTTCTGATACAGGTAAACCGTATGGGGAAGCATGATGCGCACATCCATACCAGGCTCATGTCGCAGAAACGAGAAGGTCGAATATACCGTAAACCACGCGGGTAGCTTGTCCGCATGAGCTTTGTAGAAGATGTAATAGCTCTGTCCCGGTTCCAGCCGCGCGCTCATCGCCGATAGCTCGACATGAATATCGGGATCGAGCGGACGGAAGACGCCCTGACCGTCCGGTGTAATGCTGAAACTCTTCGGTTCCATCACTACAACCATCGGCGTAAGTGTGCCGTTGGTGAGTGTGAACATCCCGTCGGCCTTTGTTCCATACTCGGAAATAACCGGCTGCACGGTCTGGGCGAACAAACAACTCCCTAGCAGAAACCATGCAAAGCCGAACAGAACCACAAAAGGCAATCCTTCTCCTCTTCATCCCAGTCGGAGGCCCGCGCCTACAGAGAAGGCGCATCCTTTCTTAGATTGGGAAGCGTCCACCGTGATCCGCGAACGCGCGTCATTCCGGGCCGATCTACAACGCCTGCGCCTGAAGGTTCAGCGTGCCGGTATAGGCGCCCGCAGGTAGTTGCGGCTGGCTGGACAGGTCTATCTCGAGCACCAGGTTATCTGTCCGGCTCGCCGTCTGGTTGGTTGCAGTCAGTGGCAAAGTAAAAAGTGTTAACCCCGCTCCTGCCGCACCCAGAGGGGCAGTCTGGGTAAACGGCGTAAAGGTGGTTGGCGTACCTGTAGTGACTTGGCCCAACACCTCCGCCGCCGGAATATTCGTCGGACTCGTGGCTGCGTTGGTCAAAGCCGCGCTCGCGCTGGAAAAATATCCGACCAGCGTAACCGCGGTACGCGTGCCGCTCAAAACCCATGAAGTGGTGATCGCTACCGGCGACGATCCGGTTGCCACCCCTCCGCTCACCAAAGGTATTGTCACCGCCCTGGGTGTCGCGGCCACGGTGAGCGACTCCGTGAGAGTCGCTCTCAGAGCCACCGTGGCAGTGTTGGAATTCAACTGGCCGTAAGCGCCCCGCGCCGCCACAGTAAGCAGAGCGAGCACAACAATTAGCTTAAGGAATGCTGCGTTTCGATAACCGGACATAGACATTACTCCTGAGTAGGGTGGGCGTACACAGCGGTTTACTGGCAATCCAAATCCTGATCATCGACAGCAAGCAGACGCGGCCCCCGAAATTGTGCCTGTAACCCTCATCGCCCCCCAGCCGGAAAACTTTACTCGCAGAGTTCACACGCCTGCTGCCCGGCCCTGCGGAAGCAGTTACCTTCGTCCGGCCCATGTGTCCGGCTACCGAGAGTTGTGTGCAAACTCCCAACAACGTCGTCATCCTGAGCGAAGCGCTTCGCAGATCTATCGCAAAAGGAGGCTTTGTGGCGCGGAGTCGAAGGACCCCGACGATGCTTGTTGGCAGACGCTCTTGGGAGCTTTTCGATCGCGAACTACAGTGGACAGCGTCTTCTGAAAAGCTCAGCGATTGAAAAAATCAGGATGCTTCGCGGTGCCGACGGTCTCTACTGAGCCCCCGTAAGCGGCTCTATGAATACTTCAATCGGATCGTCAGACACACTGAACACAATCGTTTGACCAAACGCTGCGTAGGCTACCGGGGTACGCGTGTCCAGGTTCACGACTGCTGCGACGCCGTCCAGTGCCGGGATCTGCACCGTGACAGGAGTCGGAGCCGGCGAAGCAAGTGTGGCCCATGTTCCGCTCGTATAGCTGCGTTGCCACACCGCGAAAACGATCGAGTTCGCGCTGTCGCCCGGACGGGATCCCACCAGAGAAACGGTGTCCAGCGGATACGTTCCACTGTAAGCCACGATCGATGGCAGGGTCTGTGCTGCGTAAGGGCTCAACCTGATCTTGGCAAGATCCGACATCAGCCCCGCAAGGGCTGTATAAGCAGGCAGCGCATCGTGAGTTCCATCAGCGTTAGCAATCGGATGGACGAAGCTAAAGTTTCCTGGGCTGGTATCAAAGAGCCTATAGAACTGGATCGGCGTTACCCCGGCCGCCTGAAAGCCAAGGAACTGCCGGATCACGAATCGGGCCTTGTGCGCGTCGTCGCCCGACGCCCCGTAGAAGCCGGTCTCCGTGATGTTGTGACCGATACCCCAGCTCGGCTGAATGCTCCTTTGCACCAGCGTCTGCTGCGCGGCATACGAAATATTTGGACCCACGCCGAACAAGTTGCACTGGAAGTAGCTATCGGCGGGCTGCGGATACGGATGGATCGTCGCTTCCAGGCACGGTTCGCTCCAAAGCGTGTCCTCGGGGTTGTTCCCGTAGGGATGAAACGACTCCGTCGTCAAAATGCTATTTGGCTGCCAGAAAGATACCCCCGTGTTCGCCTCCATCTGGGCGTTGAGCATCGAGTTACCTCCCGTCTTTTCCGTGCCGCCCCAGTTATACGTGACACCGGCCACCGGCGAGCTTTGACTGAATAAAGCGGCAGCAAATCCCCAGTTGGGTAGATACGTCGTCTGCGGCCCCGGACTAACGGGGAGCGGCTGCTTGTCGTAAAAGTCGTAACGATCATCCCACGGGTCGTCGTTCCAGGGTGGCTCGTTCCAGATCTCGACTTCTCCAGTCATGCCCGAAGTTGCGATCGTACCGGCGAGGAACTCCGCATACTTGGCGTACGCAAGCACAGACGGATCCGCCGGACTGAAGGAGGCAGGCGGGGGATAAAGGTATTCGTTAATAAGGTACCTCGTGGTCGTGTCTGCTGGTAGAGCCGCAGAGAGCCCGGATGCAAGCTCCAGAGTGGCGTGTGTAGCATCCGTCACTGCAATCCCCGTAATAAGGCCGCCCGCATACGAATGTCTGTTGGTGATGGTTGCATTGGAGGAACCGATGATCGTGTCAAAGAACGCTGCCATCGAAGCGAGCGTATCGCCTCCGGCTCCTGACGCGAACTGGATGTTGATCGCGGTCGCTCCAGCCGCAGCACCATCCGGGACCGTTACACTCAGGATCGGATGGAAGGGTGGTCCGTATGCCGCAAGAATCGTGGGATGCAAACTGTATCGGAACGACGACCCAAGACCGGCCGCACAGTCCGATGCAAGGGTGAATTGAGGCGCGGCGGGCGTGTTGCCCGGAGGCGCGGTTTGGTTCTCTGTGCCTGTCCACCCGCACTGAAAGCGAGCGTGCGTTGCCCCGGCGGCGGCAGCCATCTGGAACTCCCAGTCATTGCCCTGTGCGACATTGAATCCCAGACCGTTTGCCGCCTGCGACGCAGGGATCGCTCCCAGCGGCTCGATCGTCGTTACCATGCCCGCATTGACAGTGAAAGTTACATTTCTGGAAGCTGGACTGTAAATGGCGTGATCGATGGGTGTGAATGTTGCCGACAACGTGAAGACGCCTATGTCGAGGATCGTCCCGCTGGTAACCGCGATCACGGTTCCCCCTGCGGCCGTCGCCGTGTAAGCGAAAGTGCCCCCGATCGCTGCGGAATTGTAGCTGGCCGTAGCTGTCAGCACCCTCGCCAGTGTCGTGCCGTAGACGATACTCGCCGGAGGAGCGAACGTTATCGTTGGGGAAATCCATCGCACTTTCAGGCGAACCACGATACCGCCTGCGGGTCCATAGTTGCTATCTCCGGCATAGTTCACCAGAATGTTATAACTGCCCGGTGCGAGAGTCTTCGGAACGGCAATCGTAGCCATCCCGTTGCTGATCGTTGCCGCCTGCGCAGATCCGGAACCGATCACGTAGCTGATCGACCCGGATGGCGTCGCAGCACCAACACCAGAAGGATGACCGGTTACCACGATTGAGATATTCGCAGTCTTACCGTAGTTCACGATGGTAGGTTCCGTGGATGGGCCTGTCAGTGTCGTGGGCGCCGGCACAACCGCGGTCGCCGTGGCCGCTGTGCTCGGGCCGGCCTCCAACTGCGGTAACAGAATCAGGAGAACTGCGGAAGAGATCGCAATCCGGCATGGATGGCGCCGTGAGAACTTCTTGGCAGGCATGTCTCGTCCCATCAGTCGCGGCGGTGCATGGCTTGCTTGCTGAGTCGCAGTGACTGTTACAGACAAATAGCCCCGCCAGGAATGCGCCGCAATCAGGCTTAAGGGGCATTACTGAAGTAAACGGAGAGGGCCCCGTTCCGTATTAATTCGGGAAAACCTGGCCCTCCCTGACCTGAAGAGAAACGGAGCGGCTCAGGCAGGTTTGTGGAACCTGCAGAGGGCAGGTAGGGGTTTAGAGTCTGCGCGAGAACTAGGTTTTTGAAGGGTACGGGCTTCAGCCCGTACATAATTCCACCAGGATCATTTGGGCTTTAGGCCCTGAGGTATGTTCTTTCTTTCCTCTCTGCACCAAAAACCTTCGCCGTCGCCTGTCCATCCGCGAATGTACGCTTCTCGATACATCCACGAACAGGCATTGTGGAGCACCGTCATTGTTCAAAAGAACTAACGTGACTCATCTGTCTGCCGATGAATGTCAATGGGGAAAACTCGCATCGTTGAGCCACACGGTGAAAAGCAACACACCACGCACACCGCCTTCGAAGCTGCGCACAACTTCAGCCTGTATCCGCTCCCAAAGGAAAAATTAAGTAGGAGCACCGCCCGATGCCCACCATCCCCTCCGATCCTTTGGTCGGTATCTACGACTACCGCCTCGTCGCTCTATCCGTCCTGATTTCCACCCTAGCCTCCTTCGCTGCCTTGGATCTCGGCGGCCGCGTAACCGCCTCGCGCGGCCCCGTTCGATTCACCTGGCTGATGGGGGGTGCCATCGCTATGGGAATTGGCATCTGGTCGATGCACTACATCGGCATGCTTGCCTACACTCTTCCCGTGCCCGTTTTCTACCACTTGCCCACCGTCTTGTTGTCCCTCCTCGCGGCCATCGTCGCCTCGGCCGTCGCTCTGTACGTCGTGAGCCGGAATCAAATGGGGCCACTCCGCATTGGGATGGGCGCCGTGCTCATGGGGAGCGGCATCGCCACCATGCACTACGTCGGCATGGATGCCATGCGTCTGCCGGCAGTGTGCCAATATTCCGTCGGCATCGTCGTGTTATCCGTGGTTCTGGCCGTCGTGATTTCGCTCATCGCCCTCTGGCTGACCTTCCACCTGCGCGCCCAAACCAACTCCATGAGCTGGCCCAAACTCTCGAGCGCACTGCTCATGGGCGCCGCCATTCCCGTCATGCACTACACCGGCATGGCCGCTGCTGCTTTCCGCTACACAGCCGTAACTCCAAATCTCACCCACTCCGTGAAAATCTCCTCCATCGGTATCGTTGGTATCGGGACTGTGGCCTTCATGATCCTTTCCCTGGCGATCTTGACCGCACTCGTCGACCGCCGTTTTTCGGCACAGTCTCTGCAGCTGAATCAAAGTGAGCAACGCTACCGGGAACTGGTTGACTCCGCTAAGGTCATTCTTTGGCGCGCAAGTCTGGACGGCGCCGGCTTCACCTATATCAATCAAGAAGCACAAGATCTCCTCGGCTACCCTGTAGAAAACTGGATCGGCGCCTCAGCCTTTTGGATCAACCGCCTCCATCCCGAAGATCGCGAGTTGGCCCTGTCGTCTTGCCGCTCCGTCTCCGAAAGCCACGCTCCCCAGCATTTTGAACACAGGATGATCGCTGCCGATGGAAGGGTGGTATGGCTAAGGACTTCGATCCATCTCGTATCCAGCCATGGGCAGCTCGAAGAGCTTGCCGGAGCGATGCTCGACATCACAGACCGAAAATTGGCGGAAGAAGCAGCCGAGGATGCCAGCCGTACCAAGAGCCGGTTGCTGGCAGAAATTAGCGGTCTCTACGACCAACTCAAGGTGTTTTCCGACTGGATCGCGAACACCAACAGAGTCGTGAAAGGGGAAAACGCCCGCATGAGCAGCGAATTGGAGATCACCCAGCGGCTCCAGCAGATGATCCTGCCACGCGACGAAGATATGCGTAACATCCCCGGCCTCGACATCTCCGGTTCGATGGAGCCAGCTACAGAAATCGGCGGCGACTACTATGACATAATATGTAACCACGGCGGAGTCGTAATCGGCATCGGCGATGTCACCGGCCACGGCCTCGAAAGCGGAGTGATCGCTATCATGGTCCAGACCGCCATCAGAACTCTCCTGGCCAGCGGGCGCTTCGAAAGCAGGAAGTTTATCGCAACCCTCAACCGCGTGGTTTACGATAACGTTCGCCGCATGCAATGCGACCGCAACCTCACCCTCAGTCTGCTTCATTATCACGACAAAGTCGTTACCATCAGCCGGGCAGCACGAAGAGGTCCTGGTCGTCCGCGGTGACGGCGTCCTGGAAAGACACGACACGCTCAACCTCGGCTTTCCCCTCGGACTGGAGGAGGACATTTCCAGCTTCATTGACGAAGCAACCTTTCCCTTGCGTTCCGGTGACGTCATGGTGGCCTACACCGACGGCATCACCGAGGCCGTCAATCACGCCGGCGTCGCTTTCGGCCTCGAACGGCTCTGCGAAGCGGTCAGAATCAGCCACCGGCAACCAGCCGCCGCCATCCGCGAGGCCGTCCTCATAGCCTTCGAAGCTATACCGAAGGCCAGAGTTTGCTCGACGATGTCACCCTGCTTGTTATCAAACCCGCCTAGCTTCCGCGCCGGAGTAGCTACAGAACAAGGACAGTCGAGCCGATGAAAGTCCTATGAGACCTCGGCGCGGAAGGGACGCCGTGCACCAAGCCACGCGGTCCCGCAACTTGATGAGCGATGTCGACCGCGGGACACAGCAACCGCCGGATCTTGATCGCCTGCAGAACGAGAACCATCGCCTGCAAACTGCTCTCCTGGCTTCGACCGAGCGTGGTGTTTCCCTGCAGGAAGAAGTGGATCGCCTTGCCGCCACGCTGGCGAAGGAACTCCGGGAGCGCCACGCCGCGGAAGAGAAACTGCAGGATCTCATTCAGACCCTCACCCGGGAAAAGGGCGACCTGGAAATCCTGGTGCAGATTCTCATCGATCAGGGCGACGATTCTGCGCAGGAAGGTGAAAAAGCACGCATCGACGGCCTCACCCAGATCGCCAACCGCCGCCGTTTCGACGAGTATTTATCGCAGGAATGGAGTCGTCACATCCGCATGCAGCAAGCCGCTGTCGCTCCTCATCTGTGACGTGGACCATTTCAAACTCTACAACGACCGCCAGGGTCATCAAGCTGGCGACGATTGTTTAAAAAGCGTGGCGAAAGCGATCAACCAGTGTTATCGCGTCGGCGACTTGGTCGCCCGCTATGGAGGCGAAGAGTTTGCCATGGTGTTGCCGCAAACCAACCGCGTCGGGCGCGGTGCAGGTTGCCGAGCGAGTACGCGCGGCCGTCGCGGCTGCCGCTCTTCCCCACCCCGACTCGCCCGTTTGCGATCGGGTTACCGTGAGCATTGGCGTGGCTTGTATGACGCCGCCGCCCCACGCTCCCTCGGATGCGCGGTCACTCATCGAGCAGGCGGACCAGCACCTTTATCGAGCCAAACATCTGGGCCGCAACCAGGTGAGTCATGAACCCGAGGAGGACACCAACCATGATGACCGAGACGCTCGGTAAGTACGCCGAACGGGCCAGCGAGTGTGAATATTTGACGTTGGTATTCTCGCCGGTCAGCGTCCCGCTGCGTTCCCGTTGGCGGAACAACGGATTGTCCGCCGATTTCCTGGGCGACTACGTGACTACCTTTCTGCCCGCGAATGGCGCCGTGCCCGCTTTTCAAATCCGCCAGAATGCGACCAAACACGCCGTCACCTACATCGCCAACGAGCTGCTTGAGAATGCCATGAAGTATCACCAGCCCGACGTCGACATCCCCATCAGAATCCATTTGGAACTCGCCGGTGACCACATCACGGTGAGCGTCAGCAACGGCGCCAGTACACTCCAGGCGGGCCGCTACAAAGCGTTTGTGGAACATCTTCAGCAAGAGGACGCCGCCGATCTTCTGTTGAGGCAGCAGGAAGAAAACGCCAGGTCAACCGGCTCCGCCATTTCCAGCCTGGGCTTGTTGACCATGATCAACGACTATGACGCCCAGCTTGACTTTCGCTTCGACCCCCATCCCACGCAACCGGGGAGCATGACCGTGACCACCATCGCGGTTTTACCGCTCAAAGATATTCCAGGAGCATCCGCGTGAAAACCATTCATGGAGAGTCTTTCGACATCCGGCTGGAAGAGGAGCACTCCACCGTGCTGTTCAAGGGCGCGCTCCGGTTGTGTGGGACTGAGGATTACGCACCCATCCTGGATATGCTGAAGGAGACCCTGGCCAGTTCTGCGATGCCGATCGTGCTCGACCTGAGAGAGCTGGATTTTCTCAACAGCTCCGGGATAACCATGCTCTCGCGTTTTGTCATGGAAGCGCGCAACCGACCCGGTATCGACCTGGAGGTACTCGCCTCCGAAGCAGTCCCCTGGCACGCCCGTTCCCTAAGGAACCTGCAACGCCTCATGCCCACTCTGAGCATCCGCCTGACCTGAGCGACGGTCGATCAGGTCCTGAACAGAGCGATGTGATTTCCACGATTTAATCTGTAGTTCCCGGCGCCGAGCCTCCGCGAGGATTAGGAAATCCTCCGAATACTTCAGGACCCAAGGTCCCCCATTGCGAGTGAATGGGCTGTGCCTTCTCCTGTGCTCCGCTAGCCGGCTGGACAAATCCTGAGCCGATCCAATGTAAAATCTGCCGCTGGATTCGCTTTGCAAAACATAGACGGCTGGCATAATTGCCTCGCCTTCAGTTGGAGTCATGGTAGGCACGAGGAGACTCGAACTCCTGACCTTCCCGGCTTGCCGGGACGCTCTCACCGGCCGTACAAAATGAAAACTATGGTAGTCACGAGGAGACTCGAACTCCTGACCTTCCCGGCTTGCCGGGACGCTCTCCCCGGCTGTACAAAATGAAAACTATGGTAGGCACGAGGAGACTCGAACTCCTGACCTTCCCGGCTTGCCGGGACGCTCTCACCGGCCGTACAAAATGAAAACTATGGTAGGCACGAGGAGACTCGAACTCCTGACCTTCCCGGCTTGCCGGGACGCTCTCACCGGCCGTACAAAATGAAAACTATGGTAGGCACGAGGAGACTCGAACTCCTGACCTCTACCGTGTCAAGGTAGCGCTCTAACCAACTGAGCTACGCGCCTATGTGTTACCTCGCGTCAGTCGACTCCTGACCTTCCCGGCTTGCCGGGACGCTCTAACCAACTGAGCTACGCGCCTATGTGTTGCCTCGCGTCAGTCGACTCCTGACCTTCCCGGCTTGCCGGGACGCTCTAACCAACTGAGCTACGCGCCTATGTGTTCCGACTGAGCGACGCGCCTGCGCCGTGCATCTCGCTATCATATCAAAAGCTCATGTACCATCAAGATTCCTGGCTGCAGCCATGAGGATCGCAACACCTTGCTGAAAGAACTGCGCGCAGCTCCGAACCTGCTCACTTTCCTGCGTCTATGCCTAATACCCTTTCTGGTCATCGCGGTTCTTGAGGCGCACTACCGCACCGCGCTTTGTCTTTTTATCGTTGCCGGGCTCAGCGACGGCCTCGACGGCTGGGCCGCCAGGGTGCTCAAGCAGCAAACCCAGATCGGCCAATACCTCGATCCGGTCGCCGACAAGCTCCTGCTCAGCACCCTGTTCCTGGTGCTCATGCACCAGGGGCTCGTGCCCCGGCGTGTCACCGTGCTGGTTTTCAGCCGCGACCTCGGCATTCTTATCGTCGCCGCGCTTCTCTATATCAGTCTGGGCATGCGAGACTTCCGCCCCAGCATCTATGGTAAGACCAACACCTGCGCCCAGATCCTCACCCTGCTGGCGGTATTGCTCTGTCAGATCTATTCCCCCATGCCGCTCGTCATGCTGCGTACCCTGGCGCTCTATGCCACCGCGCTGCTGACCATCGTCTCCGCGCTCCACTATGCCTGGCGCACCGCACGTCGCCTCGCCGTTGCCGAAGCTCACTGAACCCGCCCAATGCCCCAAAGGTTTGAAAAAATCGCTTTCAATGACAAACTATTGCCAGCACTTGGCTCGCGGTTTAACTTTACTGAAACAGTTCCCGGTCCGGTCATGACTCGATCGCCCGGTAGAACTGTGGTTTTTACGAAGGCCCCTAATGTCTGAGACGATTCAAGCACGAGTTCTTCGAGTGATCGCTACCACCCAGAGAATTCCTCTCGAGAAGGTCAAGCCCGACAGCACCTTCGAAGAGTTGGGCATTGATTCGATGGACAGCATCAACATCCTCTTTGATCTGGAGAGTGAGTTCGACATCGAAATCAAGGACGAAGACGCGAAAAAAATTCAGACCATCCGCGAAATGATCGACGGCGTCACCTACCTGGTGGATTCCAAACAAAACCCATCTGCCCAAACCGCAACCGAATAGGCCGTACTGTATCGGAAGGATGCTGAGGTTTGTTACCCTCGGTTCAGCACAGTCCTCTATGAAAATGGTGTAGATGCGAGTTGTCATATCAGGAATGGGCGTGATCAGCGCCCTGGGCCTTGACCAGCAAGGGTTCTGGCATTCACTGGTGAACGGTCAATCCGGAATCGGACCGATACCACAGGATGTCGGGCCCGTTGCCGAGATGGGCATGAATCAGGTCCGTTTCAAGAACGGCGCCGCCGTCATCGGTTATAACGCCGAAGCTTACTTTCCCCGCAAAGCCGCCAGCTTCATGGATCGCTTCGCCCAATTCTCTGTCATCGCTGCGCGCGAAGCTGTGACCAATGCCGGCATCGAATGGACCGAGGAACTCCGCGATAACACCGCCATCATCACCGGGTCCTGCATGGGTGGCCGGTTTACCGACGAAATCGGCTATTGGGAACTCTTTCACCACGGTAGGCATCGCGTCCATCCACTCACCATCCCCCTGGGAATGAGCAACGCCGGCGCCAGCCATATTTCTATGGAGTTCGGTGTGCATGGCCCCGCCTACACCTTTTCCACCGCCTGTTCCTCTTCAGCTCATGCCATCGGCAACGCCTATTGGATGGTGCGTTCCGGAGCGGTCCCTCTGGCCATCGCCGGAGGTAGTGAAACTCCCTTTTTTCTGGGCGGATTGAAGGCCTGGGAGGCCATGCGCGTAGTCAGCCCCGACACCTGCCGCCCCTTTTCCGCCAACCGGACGGGAATGGTCCTCGGAGAAGGCGCCGCCATGTTGGTGCTCGAGCCGTTGGAGAACGCGTTGGCTCGCGGAGCGAAGCCGTTGGCGGAGATCGTCGGTTTCGGCATGTCCGCCGACGCGTGCCACGTTACCCAGCCCTCCGCCGAAGGCGCGGCCCGCGCCATCCGTGCGGCCATGCGCGATGGTGGTCTCGCTCCCGAGCAGGTCGGCTACATCAATGCCCATGGGACCGCGACCGAGGCCAACGACCGCATGGAAACGGCTGCCATCCATGCTGTTTTCGGTAATCACGCCGCCACGCTGCCCGTCAGTTCCACCAAGTCGATGCACGGCCACACCCTGGGCGCTGCGGGAGCGATCGAAGCCGCGGCCACCGTTCTGGCTCTATGCAACGGAGTCCTGCCCCCAACCATGAACTACGCCGAGCCAGATCCGGAATGCAACCTCGACGTGATCCCCAACCAGGCCCGGACAAAACAAGTGGAAGCAGCCCTCTCCCAATCCTTCGCCTTCGGCGGCCTGAACGCAGTGCTGGCCTTCCGCGCCCTCCCATAACCGAGGAAACGACGTCCAAAGTCTCACCCAAGGTCAAAGGGAATGGTCGGACTTGAACACCTCACCCAAGGTCAAAGGGAAATCGAACGGACTTGGATATCTCACCCCAGGTAAAAGGAAATCGGACGGGTGCCCCAGGTTCGCCAGGGCGTACCTGGGCCGAAAACAATGGGCGAAGCCCTTCGATCGCTTTCTCTAAAACCGACTAAAACCGGCTCCCGGGGGGCTTAAGGCGCATAGGGCGCTTAAGGCGCACACCTTTTTTCGCACCCGAACCCGCCCATAACGGCAAAAGCCCCCGCTCGGGGGGCTTTTCTCTCTTTTCTCTCACTTTTTGATTAATTATTCGCCGAACTAGTTCCGAGCCATCTTTTCGAACACATCCAGGGCGTATTCAAGATCGCTCTGCGTATGAGCAGCCGTCACACAAAGCCGCAACCGCGCTGAATCCTGCGGAACCGCCGGGAACAGCACCGGCGTAGCCAGAATTCCATGGTCACGCAGCCGCCGGGCAAACAACCCGGTAGTGGTCTCATCATTCAGGATGACCGGAATGACCGCCGTCTCCGACAACCCGGTGTCATAGCCAAGCGAGCACAAACCGCTCCGCAGAAAGTCCGCATTGTGCTTGATCTTGGCCACCCGTTCCGGCTCTTGCTGCAGAATCGCCAGACCCTCACGAATAGCCGCCACCGCAGCCGGGCTCAAAGCCGCCGAAAAAATAAACGGCGAAGCCCCATGCTGAAGATAAATAGCCAGCTCATGCGAAACAGCCGCAAAACCGCCGGTGGAGGGAATCGACTTAGCCAGCGAGCCGGTCCAGATATCGACTTCTTCCGTCGCGATGCCAAAGTGTTCATCCGTACCCCGGCCGCGCGCTCCAATCACCCCGGAAGCATGCGATTCATCCACCAGCAGAAAAAACCCAAATTCCTTCTTGACCTCCAGGATCTCGGGCAGGTGGCAAACATCGCCGTCCATGGAAAAAACACCGTCGGAGATCACCAGGGTGCGGTTGGCCTGAGCACCATTTTGCAGTTCCTGCCGCAATGATGACGCATCATTATGCCGGAATCGCTGCAACTGCACTCCGGCGAACCGGCATGCGTCGGTAAGGCTCCGGTGACAAAGCGAATCCATGATCACGCGATCCGCTGGGCCCAACAGCGCGCCCAGCACCGCCACATTTGCCAGATAGCCTGAACTGAAGGTGATAGCCGCTTCCGTTCCTTTATAGGTGGCGAGATCCTGCTCCATGAGGATGTGCTGGTCGGTGGTCCCGGTCAGCAGGCGAGCTCCGCCGGTCCCGGTTCCATACTTCCTGATGGCTTCAATGGCTGCTGCGTCGATCCGGGGATCGCCGATCAGTCCCAGGTAGTCGTAGGACGACAGCATCAGCATCGAGTGCCCGTCCGCCTTCACCTGCGGGCCGGTTCGTCCTTCCAGGGGAATCTGAAACGGATAGGCATCGTTTTCGCAGGCGTAAGCCGTGGTCTCGAAGAGCCGCCGGGCGCGCGCGTCGATGAGGTCGTTTTTGCGGAAGTTCCAGCGCTTGTCTCCGCTGAAGAATCCGTTAAATGACTTACCAGAGGAAGAAGGAAATCCTGCTGTTCCGGGTTGAACTTGTGATTTCGTCTCGGTCGGAGTATCCATTGATTTAACTGACTATAGTGAAGAATCGGGGCATTGGGAAGCCCGGAGTTGCTGTCCCGGCACGGTTTAGAGCATTTCTTTCCCCTCATGGATCGATCCCCCGCAGATCCAACGCCTGCTCCGCCCGCACATTAAAGGCACAAAAATGCTCTAATTGTCATAAGGATACGGAACCTGTCACGGCCTAACCTCGCGGCAAGGGCCGAAAGTTATAGACTCTGCATCAAAGGTGGCAGTCGTACACGGAGCTGCTTTCCATGTCGTCGATGGACTCGCACAACCTTGGCCACTCTCCTCCACCCCGAGACGGGTATCCCTAGTCGCCTGCCTATAACGCCCCTCACCGGCATGAAAGATAAGTTCGGCCGCACCATCACCGATCTCCGTGTCTCCATCACCGACCGATGCAACTACAAATGCGTCTATTGCCGCACCGGCACGGAAGGGCGCCCAGTTTGCCGAACTGGCCATGAAGGATTACCTGCGCATGATCAGCATCTTCGTCGGCCTGGGAATCCGGAAAGTCCGGCTGACCGGCGGCGAGCCGCTGCTGCGCAAGGACATCATTCCTCTGGTGGCGCAACTTGCCGAACTTCGCACCACCGGCCGGGGACCCGTTGGACATTGCCATCACCACCAACGGACATCTCCTGGCGGAAATGGCCGCTCCGCTTGCCCGCGCCGGGCTCAGCCGGATCACCGTCAGCATGGATGCCGTCGATCCGGACAATCTTCGCCCGCATCACCCGGGTCCCAGGCAGCTTCGAAAAGGTTCTGGCTGGGGTGCGAGCCGCCCAGCGTGCCGGGCTCGGGCCGGTCAAGGTCAACTGTGTTCTGTTGCGACGGATTCAACGACGACCAGATCATCCCTTTCGCCCGATTCTCGCGAGAGGAAGGCGTGATCGTCCGCTTTATCGAGTTCATGCCGCTCGAAGAGGACCGCTTGTGGACACCCGATGTCGTGGTTCCGCTGCAGGAAGTGGTCGAAAGCCTCAACAGCTTTCGGCCTCTGGTGGCATTGCCCGCAAACCATCCCGGCGAAACCGCCCGCCGCTATACCTTCGACGACGGGGTAGGGGAAATTGGCATCATCGCGCCCGTTTCACAAGCCTTTTGCGGCGCTTGCAGCCGCATCCGGCTCACCTCCGACGGCAAGATCCGCACCTGCCTCTTTTCCCACTTCGATCATGATCTCTATGGCGTACTGGCTCGTGGCGGTTCGGACGACGACCTGGCTGCTTTCATTCACAAGACGGTAGAAACCAAGGAGGCGCGCCACCACATCGGCGAGCCCGGGTTTCTTGAAACCTTCACGCAGCATGGTCCATATCGGAGGCTAAGCAATCGCTTCTGGGGTGGGCGAAGCGCGGCGCTATCTCGAAATGGTCGATGGATCCTTCCCAGAGCGTCCGCCATTGCCCAAAGACCTGCGGGTCTTTCACGATGTAGCGCGTGCACTGACCTCTTCCCTCGATCTGGATTCCATCCTGCAGCGCCATCATGCAGCAGATGGAGCAGTTCTTCGAGCCGGAATCCTGGTCTCTGCTCATCGTCGATGAAGAGCAGCAGAATCTCTACTACGCGGTCGCCGCCGGCAAATCGTCCGGCGATCGCAACCTTCGCGTCGATATGGGCGAGGGAATTGCCGGCTGGGTAGCCCAACACGGCGAGCCGGTGATCGTATCGGAACCCGGCAACGACCCCCGTTTTCGCTACGCCGGACGGCGCCGGCCTCTCCGGTTCGATGCGCCATCTGCATACCCTTGCGCTCCAGAGATCGCACCCTGGGCGTTATCGAACTGCTGAACTACCGCGCATCCACCCTGACTGATGAAACCATGGCCTTTCTGCGGGTGTTGTGTGACTACGCCGCGATCGCCATTCAAAATGTGCGTGCCGTGGAGCGCATTCAGGAATTGACCATTACCGACGACTGCACCGGCTTGTTCAATTCGCGGCACTTGTTTTCCGTGACCGAGAGCGAGCTCGAGCGCTCCCGCCGCTTCAATCTCCCTTTCAGCATGATCTTCATCGACCTGGACCACTTCAAGCGGGTCAACGACCTGTACGGCCACCTGACTGGCAGCCGTTTGCTGGCCGAAATCGCCAGGACCATCAAGCACAACGTCCGTGGCATCGATTCGGCCTTCCGCTACGGCGGCGACGAATTCATTGTTCTCCTGCCCCAGACCGGCAAAGGATGCGGCGCTCGAGGTGACCCAGCGGCTCCTGCACTCTTTGCGCGATACCCGCTATCTGTTATCGGAAGGACTGGAGCTGCAGATGATGGCCAGCTTCGGCATCGCCAGTTATCCGGAAGACGGCAGCCTCGATCCAGGAGATCATCGGCGCCGCGGACGAAATGATGTACCTGGTGAAAAATCTCTCGCGCGGCAACATCGCCGTCGCCCAGCGCGGCTTCATTCAAACCTGACGCTCCCGCTGACAAAACAAAAAAATGCATTAGCATGGACAACGGCGCTGAGAGCAACCAGCGTTCGAGCGCGGAGTAGCCGCAAGTGGCCTGCTTTTGAAGGCGTGCTTGTCGAAGGAGTCCGTAGGGACGTCGGCACTTAGCCCAGGACGATAGCCGTGGGTAGGGAAGGCAATTCGAAAAAGTCCCGCGAGGGACGGCTGAAATAAATCCGAGGACGTGAGTCCGAGATAAATCCAGAGGGAGAAAAAATAGAGATGGAGCAAAGAGACGTCTTCGTATGGGGATGGTGGGTGGAGGCGCGGGCTCGTTTATTGGTCCCGTGCATCGCATGGCGCGCCGAGTTGGATGGAGCCATCGAACTGGTAGCCGGAGCCTTCAGTCAGGATCCGGAACGGTCGCGCCAGGCAGGCGTGACCTACCGCATAAGCCCTGATCGCGCCTACACGAACTTATGAAGAGATGATGGATCGGGAGAGCAAGCGCAAAGACCCCATCGACTTCGTCTGCATCGTCACTCCCAATCATCTCCATCTGCCGATTGCGGTCGCCGCCCTCGAACACGGCTTTCACGTGATGAGCGACAAGCCGGCCACCGCAAATCTGAAAGAGGCGCAGACGCTGGAAGCAGTCGTCCAGCGTACCGGCCTGCTCTATGGATTGACCTTCACCTACACCGGCTATCCTTTGGTGCGCGAAGCCCGCCGGATGGCCCGCGGTGGCGAACTGGGAAAAATCCGCAAGGCGGTCGTGCAATACCAGCAAGGCTGGCTGAGCAGTTCGCTCGAGACCACAGGTCACAAGCAGGCAGCGTGGCGGTCTGACCCGATCGCAGTCGGGCTTGGGTGGCGCCATCGGCGATATCGGCACCCACGCCTTCAATCTGCTCGAGTACGTGAGCGGCCGCGAAATCGTCGAGATCTGCTCCGACCTCTCCTCCGTCGTTCCCGGCCGCACGCTCGACGACGATTGCAATGTACTGCTCAAGCTCGACAACGGCGCTCCGGGGGTCTTGTTTGTTTCCCAGATCGCCGCCGGCGACCGCAACGATCTGCAGCTTCATCTCTACGGTGAAAAGGGCGGTCTCCACTGGTGGCAGGAGAATCCCAACTACCTGCATCTCAACTGGGTGGGGAAGCCGAGCCAAACCCTGCATGCCGCGGGAGACTATCTCTCTCCATCCACGCGCGCCGATTTTCGTCTGCCCATGGGCCATCCCGAGGGACTGATCGAAGCATTTGCTAATATCTATCGCGACTTCGCGACGCCGTTCGCGCCCGCTTCACCGATCCGGCTGCGAAAATGAGCGAGCTGGTGCCCGGCATTCGCGAAGGCGTGCGCAGCATGGCCTTTGTGGAGCGTGCCGTCACCAATAGCCGCGCCGGGTGGGTCGGCTTGTCCCAATAAATTTCTCTGCAAATGAGTGAGTGTTTCTATGAAGACTGTAAAAGGCCCGGCCATCTTCCTGGCCCAGTTTGCCGGCTGACCAGAAGCCCTTCAACAAATTGGAAGACATCGCCAGGTGGGCCGCGGGACTCGGCTTTAAGGGCATACAAATTCCTTCGTGGGATCAGCGCCTTTTCGACCTCAAGCAGGCCGCCGAAAGCCAGGCCTATTGCGACCAGATTCTCGGCATGCTGAGTGGTCTCGGTCTGCAGTTGACCGAGCTCTCGACCCATCTGCAGGGGCAGTTAGTCGCGGTGCATCCTGCCTACGATCTCCAGTTCGACGCCTTTGCGCCGCCGGAAGTGGCCGGCAATCCAAAGGCTCGGCAGGAGTGGGCGACGCAACAACTGCTCATGGGAGCAAAGGCCAGCCGCAATCTGAAGCTGACCGCACACGCGACCTTCTCCGGAGCGCTGGCGTGGCCCTATATGTATCCCTGGCCGCAGCGGCCGGCCGGGCTGATCGACGAGGCCTTCGGGGAACTGGCGCGCCGCTGGAAGCCTATCCTCGATGCTTTCGAAGAGTCAGGCGTCGATCTTTGCTTTGAAATCCATCCTGGCGAAGACCTGCATGATGGAGTCACCTTCGAGCGCTTCCTGGCTGCAGTCGGCAGGGCACCCGCGGGCAAATATTTTGTACGATCCCAGCCACTTTGTCTTGCAACAGCTCGACTACCTCGCCTTCCTCGACATCTATCACGAGCGCATCCGCGCCTTCCACGTAAAGGATGCGGAGTTCAATCCCAGCGGTCGATCCGGTGTCTACGGCGGATACCAGAATTGGATCGATCGTCCCGGACGCTTTCGTTCCCTGGGCGACGGCCAGGTCGATTTCGGCGGCATCTTCAGCAAGCTGGCGCAGTATGACTTTCCCGGTTGGGCAGTTATGGAGTGGGAGTGCGCCCTGAAGCATCCGGAAGACGGAGCGCGCGAAGGTGCGCCCTTCATTCGCGACCACATCATCAGGGTCACCGAGCACGCCTTTGATGACTTCGCCGGCGCGCAGGCTGATCGTGAAACCAATCGGCGGCTCCTCGGCCTTTGAGGCTGCGTATGCCGTTCAAGCCGCGCAAGAAGCCGGAACCGCTCGACGAGGCGGCTCTCTACCAGTACGCCGTAGGCGCGCTGGCCCGGCAAATGCGCACAGTCGCTGAACTCAAACGGCTGATGAGCCGCCGGGTGGAAGCCAGGCGAAGCAGGGGAAGCCAAGATAGCGGCGGTGGTCGCGCGTCTGCTGGATCAGCGCTATCTCGACGATCCCGCGTTCGCCTCCACCTATACCCGCTCTGCGCCAGGAAAACCAGAGCTTCGGCAAGCGCCGCGTGCAACAGGAGCTCACCCGCAAGGGCATTCAAGGTGAGCTGGTGGCCAGGCACCATCGAGAGCGCCTACGCCCACGTCAGCGAAGAAGACCTGGTCCGCCGCTACATAGCGCGCAAGCGCATCGCGAAGCCGGAGGACGAAAAACAAACCGCGCGTCTCATCCGCCGTCTGATAGGTGCAGGCTTCTCCTTCGCCATCATCTCCAAGGTCCTCAAGACCTGGCAAATCGACTGCAGCGAAATAGAACTGCTGATGCCCGAAGACGATGATGCCGAGTAACTGATCCTGAGAAATCAGAGGGAACGGGACGGGTGCCCCTGGCCTAAGCGTTGCAGGCCGAAAATGGTGGGCGAAGCCCATCGATCGTTCTTCCCGAAGTGACAACGTAAATGCCCAATGACATCACAGAAATCGATCGCACACTAGAGACCGCGATCCTGGAACTCCTCGCCCATCGCGGTCCAGGAAAAACCATCTGCCCCTCCGACGTCGCTCGTCTCCACAACCCAAACGACTGGCAGAAACTGATGGAACCAACCCGCGCAGCAGCAAGGCGTCTGGTAGCCGAAGGACGCATCGTCATCACCCAACGAGGAAAAGTCGTCGACCCGGAGCACGCCAAAGGAGCAATCCGGCTGAGAATTCGTTAGAGTGTTCTCACTCTCATGCGCAAAACTGTCCTAGCGACCGCCTGCCTGCTGTCCGTTTTGTCTGCCTCCGCGCAACAACCCGCTGATCTGATCCTGATCCACGGCAAGATCCTGACCGTCGACGCGAAGGACTCCATCGCCCAGGCCATCGCCATCCGCCAGGGAAAGATCATCGCCGTAGGTTCCGACCAGCAAATCCATAGCTGGCCGGGCCCAAAACCAACATCATCGATCTGCAGGGAAAGACCGCAACTCCAGGCCTAATCGATACCCACGCTCACATCGCAACTGGAGGCGTCGATGAACTCTACTCCGTCAAGCCTGAGCGATGCCGCAACCGTAACCGAGGTAGTAAACCGCGTCCGCCTGGCCGCCAACAAACTGAAGCCGGGCGAGTGGCTCACGGGGGCCGGCTGGGACGAAGGCAAGCTAGCCGAGCGGCGCTACATCGTCGCATCCGACCTCGATCAAGCATCGCCCCACAATCCAGTCTGGTTGATGCACACCACGGGACACTACGGAGTGGCCAACCACGAAGCCTTACGCCTGGCGCACATCACCGCTGAGATCCAAGGATCCGCCGGCCGGCACCATCGATCGCGATGCACAAGGCGTACCAACAGGCGTGCTGAAGGAATCCGCCATGGACGCCGTCCACAACCTCATTCCGCCGCCAACTCCGCAGCAATGGCGAACCGGAGTTCTCAGAATGGTCGACACCCTTCATCGAGAAGGCATGACCGCAGTGAAAGATCCTGACATTGAGCAGCCCATCTGGGATGCATATGCTGAGCTGCTCAAAGAGAACAAGCTTTCCGTGCATGTCTGCGTGCTGTGGCACGGCGGCACAACCCTCAAATCGGCACGCGCCACGATAGCCCGGATCCAATCGCTGCCTCGGCCCCCGAATTCCCTGGGCGACGGCACTCTGCTCTCCTGCGGAGCCAAGCTCTATATGGATGGCAGCGGAGGCGCTCGCACCGGATGGGTCTACAACGAATGGAATAAAAACCAGACCGGCATCGACCGCGGCAATCGCGGCTATCCCGCGATCGACCCTCAAACTTATCGCCAGATGGTGCGGCTCTTCCATCAAGCAGGCATTTCTGTCGGGACTCACGCCATCGGGGATCGCGCGATCGACTGGGTAGTCGACTACCTACGCCGAGGTCGTTGAAGGAGAAGCCAACGACCGGTCTGCGCCACAGCATCATCCACGCGAACATTCCGACCGATCACGCCATTAGCACCATGGCTTCACTGCAAAAAACCTACGACGCAGGCTATCCCGAGTCGCAGCCCGGCTTCACCTGGTGGATCGGCGATACGTACGCCGGCAACTTCGGTCCCCAGCGTTCGCTTCACCTGAATCCCTTTCACACCTATGTGTCCCGCGGGATCATCTGGGGAGGCGGCTCCGACTATTCCGTCACTCCATTACCGGCGCGCTACGGCCTCTGGGCGTCTGTGGAGCGTGAGCCACTCAAGGGCGTCTACGGCAAGCATCCTTTCGGCACCGCGGAGGCGATCGATGTGCATACCGCACTTCGCTCCTACACCGCCTGGGCCGCGCGGCAATTATTTCTCGAAGACCGGGTCGGTTCCATCGAACCGGGCAAAGAAGCCGATATCGCCGTCTGGGATAAAGATATGTACACCATCCCCTCCACTGAACTGCGCGACCTCAAGTGCCAGATGACCATTTACCACGGCCGGATCGTTTACCGGGCCCGGTGATGCTCTAAACTCATAGCATGCAGTACCGCTCTGGTTCGGACATTCGGGAAACTTTCCTGCGCTTTTTTGCCTCCAAGGGGCACCGTCGCGTGCACTCTTCCTCGCTCGTTCCGGCGAACGATCCCACCCTGCTATTCACCAACGCCGGCATGAACCAGTTCAAGGACGTTTTCCTCGGAGTGGAGCGCCGTGACTACAACCGCGCCGTCACTTCACAAAAATGCGTCCGCGCCGGTGGCAAGCACAACGATCTGGAGAATGTCGGCTTCACCCGCCGCCACCACACCTTCTTCGAGATGTTGGGCAACTTCAGCTTCGGCGACTACTTCAAGCGCGATGCGATCGCGTATGCCTGGGAGCTGATCACCTCGCCGGAATGGTTCGGCATTCCCAAAGACAAGCTGTACGTCACCATCTTCAAAGGGGAGGAAGGCGTTCCCCGCGATGAAGAGGCGTATGAGCTTTGGCGCGGCCAGGACGTTCCGGCAGACCGGATACACGAACTGGGCATGAAGGATAACTTCTGGTCCATGGGCGATACCGGTCCCTGCGGGCCGTGCTCCGAGATCTTCTACGACATGGGTCTGGCTGCGTCCGAAACGGGAGAAGACAAGCCCTTCGGCGAGGACGAAGCGCGCTACGTGGAAATCTGGAACCTCGTCTTCATGCAATTCGATCGCGATCAGCAAGGCGAACTCCACCTGCTGCCCAAGCCCTCGATCGACACCGGGCTCGGTTTGGATCGCATGGCTGCGGTGCTGCAAGGAAAGATCTCGAACTTCGAGACGGATCTGTTTACCCCGCTCATCGAGCGTGCCTCGGAACTTACCCACACGCGCTACCAGGATGGGACCGTCCCATCCGACGCCTCGCTGCGCATCATCGCCGATCACGCGCGCGCGCGCGACCTTCCTTATTTCCGATGGCGTGCTCCCGGCCAACGAAGGCCGAGGGTATGTCTTACGCAAGATTCTGCGCCGGGGCATCCGCCATGGCCGCATGCTGGGACAGGAAGATGCGTTCATGTTCCGCATGGTCGACGCCGTGCGAGATGAAATGAAGGGCGCCTACCCGGAGTTGGTCGAGAGCGCAGGTCGTGTTGCCAAGGTAGTTCGCGCTGAAGAAGAGCGTTTTGGAAGAACCCTGGCCCTGGGGTCGAAGCAGCTGGATGCCGCGATTGAGCGGGTGCGCAAGGAGTCGCAGGATCACGTTCCCGTGTTGCCGGGCGCAACTGCCTTTCATCTCTACGAGACCTACGGACTGCCCCTTGATTTCATTCTCGATGCGGCCCGCGATCAGGGCATCGAGTTCGACCTGACCGGCTTTGAACTGGCGCGCGGTGAAGAGCAGGCGCGTGCGCGCGCCTCCTGGAAAGGCGGCGCGAAGGCCTCTGCCAGCCCGGCCTTTCGCTCCCTGCCCAAAACAGTTTTCGAAGGCTACCGTCAGCTCAATTCGCAGCATTGCGAGGTGCTCGCCATCGTGAAGGATGGCGTCGGCGTGCCCCAGGCCATTGCCGGCGACAGCGTCGAGATCGTGCTCGACCACACCTCGTTCTATGCGGACTCTGGCGGCCAGGTGGGCGATACCGGCTGGCTTTACTCCGACGACCACAATGTCGTCGTCGCTGACGTGTTGGGATGCGTACAGCCGGTGCAGGGCGTTCGTGCGCATAAGGTCTACCTGCGGCAGCCGATCGAACTGGGCAGCTTTGTCGATACCGTGGTGGATACAGAAACCCGGTCTGCGATTCGCCGCAATCACACCGCCACGCATCTGCTGCATGCCGGCCTGCGCGAGGTTCTGGGCAAGCACGTCAAGCAGGCGGGTTCAAGGGTGGACCCCGAGCATCTGCGCTTCGACTTCTCCCACTTCACCGGCGTTGCCGACGAAGAGCTGGCGGACATAGAAGAGATGATCAACCGTCAGGTGCTGGCGCGACACCAAAGTGGAAACGCTGGAAGACGTGCCCATCGATGTAGCGGTGAACGAATATCACGCCATGGCGCTATTCGGCGAGAAGTACGGTGAGAAAGTTCGGGTAGTAAAAATCGGCGACTTCTCGACCGAGCTCTGCGGCGGCACTCACACCGGCGCCAGTCGGGGAGATTGGAGTGGTCAAGCTGCTCAGCGAAGGCGGCGTCTCTTCCGGCGTTCGCCGCGTGGAAGCAGTCACCGGCTTGGGAGCATTAGGTGAATTCCGGCGTGGACAGCAGGTAGCGCAACTGGCAAGCCAGTTTGCGGCAGAAAATCTGAGCCCCGCGGAAGCGCTGCGCGCCAAGTTGTCATCTCAGGACGAGGAAATCAAGAAGCTCCGCCGCGAGCTCGACCAGGTGCGGATGAAGTCCGCGGCGACCTCCGTGGCCTCGGCAACCAGCCAGGCAGTGACGGTGGACGGCATCCAGGTATTGGCGCAAAGGGTCGACTCGCTCGACCGAGGCCAGCTGCGGACGCTGGTCGACAATCTCCGCAACAAACTCGGCTCAGGCGTAGTCGTGCTCGGCTCCGCGCAGGAAGACGGCAAGGTAGCGCTCATCGCCGGAGTAACCCGCGATCTGACCAGCCGCCTCTCCGCGGGAAAAATCATCGCACCCCTGGCGCAAAAAGTCGGCGGCTCCGGCGGAGGCCGCCCCGATATGGCCGAAGCCGGAGGCAAAGACATCTCCGCACTCAACGCCACTTTGGCCAGCGCCCCCGAAGTAGTCCGCGAACTACTAGGGAGCAATGGCTTTAAGACCTAGGCTGACGAGGGGACCAATCATCTCGACCGGAGCGTACCCAGATTTCCGGTGGGAAGAGGAGTCCCGAAGGGACGGCTGTACTTTGCTGACCTTAGCCCAGGAAGTAGTCCTGGGTTTACCGACCAACATGATCAAGTCCCGCAGGGACGACTGAAGATCGGCCGCTACTTGATCCTGGAAAACCTTCATTCGTCCTTTCGGGACTCCATCTTCCCAGCCGGAAGTCCGGGAGAGATCTGCGGCCCCTCTCGTTGCCCAACCGCGCGTTCTCCTGGAAAATTGAAGGGTGCCCCAGGTCTCGCTTTTGAGACCTGGGATCCGGGCAACCGATCCCAAATGGAAGCGTCACCCCCGAACCCGATCCTCGCGCCCGCCACATCTCTCCCTATTCGTTGCCCCTCGCAACTTGCCAACCTATAATCGGGTTAGCTTTGGCGTGCGGGTGTTGGGTCCGCTTCGCAACTATGCTCATTGCCGCGCGTTTGCTCTGTGCGTTCTGCTCTCGAAGCCGCATGACGCCGGCTTGGCAGGCGCGCGCTGCGTGTGGCCTTCTCCTTCTCAGCGCGCTCTCTCTTTCCGCACAACAACATCTGTCTCCCTATGAGCGTGCCCAGCAGCAGCATGCGGCACTGGAGGCGCGACCCGAATCCCAGCGCACGCGGGCATCCTACGAGCGAGTGATCGACGCTTTCCGTGCCGTCTCCTACTACGATCCTTCATCCCCCCGAGCCGATGCCAGTGTGTTAGCCATTGCCCAGCTGCTGCTGGAAGAAGGCCGTCTCTTCTCCGACGAAAAGCTTCTGCAGGACGCTATCTCACGATATGAATCCCTGCACCTGAATCATCCCAGCGGCCGTTACCGCTATGCCAGTCAGATCGTCGAAGGGGAGAGGCAGGCGCGGGTCGCGCTAAACGAACTCCGCCACCGCGCCGAAGTCCGGCCGCCTTCTTCGGCTCACGCGCAGCACGATGTTGTTGCAGCTCCTGCCGCAGAGTCGCGGCCGCCGGTCACCCAGGCCAACGCATCCGTTGCGCCCACACGCGCGCCGCCCGCGGTGACCCAACCCTCTCCACCCGCGCAAATTTCATCCGTTGCGCCGGAAGTCCCATCCGGCGTGCTCACCGCGCTTCACCCCGGGCAGGTCGCGCTGGTGAGCGGCATCCGCCATTGGTCTACGCCTGTGTACACCCGCATCGCCATCGACCTCCAGGACCAGGTGGCTTACCAGGCGGCGCGCGTGCCCAGTCCCGATCGCATCTACTTCGATCTTTACGGCGCGCGCCTCGACTCAGGACTGAACGGCAAGTCAACCGAAGTCATCGATGACGGATTCCTCAAACGCATCCGCGCCGCGCAATTCTCGAACAACGTCACCAGGATTGTGCTCGATGTCAGTTCTGTCTCCGACTATTCCGCCTTCCTGCTTCCCAATCCCTGGCGTCTCATCATCGACATTCATGGTCTGAAGCCTGGCACATCGCAAACAACGAATCTGGCCAGCGCCGCTCCCGCGACGCAGCCGCCGGCGCCTGCACCGTACGTCGCGCCGCCAACACCGCCGGTCGCCAACTCACCCCAACCTGCAGCGGTCGCCAGCGTGGCCGCGGGACGCCACTCCGGCACCCAGGAGATCGCAGCCCTTGGTCAACAGCCGAATCGCGTGCAGGCCACCGACCATCCCACCACTCGGCCCATCGCAGCCTCCGTTGCCGGAACTGTCCCTGCATCGCAGCCAGACGACGGCTCATTAGCATCGACCGCTCCTGCTCCCACTCCGGTAGCCGACACCACCACCGTACCGAAGGTCAAAACCCGAAAGAATAAGAAGCCCAGCCCCCTCCACCCGTCGTCATCCTCAGATACCGCGGACGCGGACGACAATCTCTCGCTGCCCACGCACGAAGCCGATCCCACCGCCGCCGGCGAGCGCTCCCTGGTGCGTACTCTCGGCCTCAAGATCGGCCGCATCGTCATCGACCCAGGCCATGGAGGACACGACTCCGGCACCACCGGGCCCGGCGGGATTGAAGAGAAGCAGGTGGTTCTCGATGTATCCCTCCGGCTGGGCAAGCTGCTGAAGCAGCGCCTCGGCGCCGATGTGATCTTTACCCGCGACAACGACACTTTCATTCCGCTGGAGACCCGGACCGCCATCGCCAACAAAGCGCAGGCCGACCTCTTCCTCTCTATCCACGGCAACTCCAGTCCCGACTCATCCGCACGCGGAGTGGAGACCTACTACCTCAACTTCACTACCTCCCCCGATGCGTTGGAAGTAGCCGCGCGTGAGAATGCTGTCTCCAATGAATCCATCCACGAACTCTCCGACCTGGTGAAGAAGATCACGCTGAAGGACAAGATAGACGAGTCGCGGGAGTTTGCCGCCGACGTGCAGAAATCGCTCTACGACAGCCTGGAAGAGGGCAACCCGGGATTGCGTGATCGCGGGATCAAGAAGGCTCCATTCGTCGTCTTGATCGGCGCCAACATGCCTTCCATCCTGGCTGAGATTTCGTTCCTTACCAACTCGGACGATGCGCACGAGTTGCAGCAGCCCGCCTACCGCCAACGCATCGCAGAATCGCTCTACCGCGGTGTGTCGCGATACATCAGCGGCTTGAGCGGCGTTCGGCTGGCGCAGAGTTCCGGCCACCCCACCGGCAACTGAGGTTGTCCAATTCGACACCTGCATGAGAAATGCTCTAGTCTCCTAATGAGTGCGTATGCTTCCTGCTTTGCGCAGTTCGTTGTTCCTCGCCGTTCTTAGCGCGCTTCCGGCCTCGGTTCTTATACTGCCCCTGACGGCATCCCCGGCGCTGGCCAAGACCGCCGTTCCCGTCTCTTCCACTCCGTCCTTGTTGCCCACAGATTTTGCCGGCTGGAGCCAGAGCGCTCCGGCTCAGGACAGCACCGCGCCCGAGGCTGCCGACGCCGCCAATGCCGCTGTGCTGAAGGAATATGGATTCCAGCAGTTCTCCGCGGCGCATTACGCGAGCGGGGACAACAAGCTCACCGTCCATGCGATTCGTTTTCAGGACGCGAGCGGCGCGTATGGCGCTTTCACCTTTTACCGGCGACCTGGAAGTATCGCGGAGCAGATCGGCCGCAGCGCAGCCTGGGATGGCAGCCACGTCTTGTTTTGGAACGGCGCGACGCTGATCGACGCTACCCTCGACAAAGTCACGCCCATGACTGCTTCGGAGCTGCGCGAACTAGCGAAGGATTTGCCCCAGCCTCCCGGCTCTGCGAATATCGCCCCTCCGTTGCCCGGTTATCTTCCTCGCCAGGATCTCGACAACGGGCTCACACACTACTCGCTCGGACCGGAGGCCTATGCTCGTACGGGAGGAGTGCTTCCCGCGTCCCTGGTAGATTTCTCTTCCAGCGCCGAGGCTTTGACCGCCAATTATTCCGGCCGAGACGGCGAGGGCCAGGTGACACTGCTGATTTATCCCACTCCTCAATTGGCAGCGGCCCGTCTGCGCGACATCGATGCCTTCCTGAAAGCGACGAATAATCGCTCCACCTGGCCGCAGGCGTTGGCGGAAAGCCAGCCTGATTCTCTCCTGACCCGGCGCAGCGGCCCCATTGTCGCCGTCGTCAGCGGGTCGCTTAAGCCGGCCACCGCCCGCAAACTCATCGGTCAGGTCAACTACCAGGCCGACGTCGTCTGGAACAACCCCAAGGGCTACATCAGCGAGGGATCGAGGGTAGCGCGTCTCCTGCTCGGTATCTTTGCCCTGACGGGCATCCTGGGGGGCGCTGCGCTCCTTCTAGGGCTCTTTCTCGGTGGTGGACGGGCTTTGGTTCGCGTGCTCCGCGGCAAGCCCGCCTCGGCCTTCCAGGAAGAAACCGAGTTCATCCGCCTTAACCTGGAGGACTAGGCGGTCGGCCAGGGTTGGAGCTGACCAAGGGGGTTACCCCTTGCAGCAGACAAATTCGGTCCCGGAGATTTGAACCGGCTGAGGTGCAGCTGAGCTCCTAAGTGCTCGGTTTGCAGTGGCTTGGGATCGCATTCCAAGTGGCCTGGGCGGGTTGTCGGCTGCGGCAGATTTAAACAGCCGAACAGGTAAATCACTCATATGATTAGGCTTATCCGGATCTGGATTTTGCCTTGACACCCTCGGGGACCGACCATAAGATTTCGCCAGAAAGTTCTGATGGCTTTGCCTCCGTTGGAACTATTCTCCCTAGAGAAGAGGCCGCCCTGTTGCCGGGTGGCCTTTTCGTTTTCCACCGGCGGCCGTCCGGGCCTGTCTTTACGCAGGTCAGGAGCCTAGATACAATCCGACAAGGCACGTGCAAATTCGACGCGCCGACGTAGCTCAGTTGGTAGAGCAGCTGATTCGTAATCAGCAGGTCATCGGTTCAAGTCCGATCGTCGGCTCCATTCAGAACGTTTCCTTTTGTTGTTCCTGCATCCAGTTTGGTACCCGCTTATCCACTGTTTTTTTCTTCGATCGCTTGCGGTCTAAGCAGACCTCTCCGCATAATCGCCTCAGAAGCTGAGGTGTGAGGGTGACGGCCTCCAACGAGCACATCACTGTTACCCATTACAGCCGTGAAGATGTACTTCGCATTTTGCGTATCCGGCTGAAGCAGCTTTGTTCCTGGGAGCGCTCCGGGCTCATCACTGAAAATTCCACCTATTCCTTTCAAGATCTGGTGCAATTGCGCAAGCTGCGCGATCTGCGCGCCACCCGTCTTTCGGTCGCCAACATCCGAGCCTCGATTCACGCCATGCGCCAGGTCTCAGGCGTAGCGAATCCCCTGCTTGAGGCCAGTGCAGTCCGCAACGGAAAAGGGCTCGCCTTTCGCCTGAGTGGCGCCATGATGGAGCCGATCGCCCGCCAGTTCGTATTCGACTTTGACTCTCCGAGCCATAACCAGTTGGCCGAAGTCAGCTCTGCCGCCAGCCATCAGGCTGCGCGGGAGGCGCGTGTCCAATCGCTCTTCTTTGAGGCGGTGCGTTTAGAAGAGCGAGGCAAAACCCAGGAAGCCATCGCTCACTACGAGAGCATCCTTGCCCTCGACAGCACGCACGCACCCGCCTGCATCAATCTGGGTACGATTCAGTACAACCAACGCCAGTTCATCGAAGCGGAGACCCTTTACCGCCGGGCTACCATAGCCGATCCCAGGTACGCGCTGGCCTTCTTCGATCTGGGAAATGTGCTGGACGAGCTACAGCGTCTGCCCGAGGCTATCGCTGCCTACACCACTGCCATCGGATTGGTTCCGCACTACGGCGATGCTCATTACAATGTCGCCCTGGCCTACGAACGCACGGGTGATCGCCGCGCGGCGCTGCGTCACTGGACCACGTATATCAAGCTCGATCCCATCGGTCCCTGGTCCAATCATGCCCGTATCCAGGCACACAAGATCCTCGAGCGGGAAAAACTGGCCATCGTGCATCGCGGGTTGTCGGTTCGCCACGATTACCACGCGCGCCGCACGCGCAATGTGCCCCGGCTGCTCGCTGTTCCCAAGCCCATGCTCCCGTTGTAGACGAAGCTCTCTGTAAGCCTCCAACTGAAAGAACATCGAGATCTATGGTCGGGACGTTGGCCTCGCTGGACAGCCGCGCATCTCACCGGATAGGTTATTGCCGTGGCTGATTCCGTTCTTGCTTCGCAACCCGCCCCTCCGCTGACCCTGCTTTCGGAGGATGAGCAACTTTTCCGCGCAACCGTCCGCCAATTCGCCCAGGACAACATCGCTCCCCTGGTGCGGACGATGGACGAGCAGCAGCACTTTCAACCTGAGTTGATTCCGCAACTGTTCAATCTCGGTCTCATGGGCATTGAAATCCCCATTGAGTACGGCGGGTCCGGGGGAACTTTTTTCGAAGCCATTCTCGCCGTGGAAGAGATCTCCGCGGTGGACCCATCCGTCGGCGTGCTCATCGATGTGCAGAACACTCTTTGCATCAACGCCATTTTGCGTTGGGGCACGCCCGAGCAGAAGAAGCAGTTTCTCAGCAGGCTCGCAACGGACACCGTGGGTGCCTACGCCTTAAGCGAAGCCGCTTCCGGGTCAGATGCGTTTGCCCTGCAGATGCGGGCAGAGAAACGCGGCGACTCTTACCTCTTGAACGGGCAAAAACTCTGGATCACCAACGCTCGCGAAGCCGGTCTCTTCATCGTTTTCGCGACCCTTGACCCAAGCGCCGGCTACAAAGGGATCACGGCCTTTTTGGTAGACAAGCGTATGCCCGGATTTTCAGTAGGCAAGAAGGAAGACAAGCTCGGCATTCGCGCTTCCTCCACCTGCGAAATCATTCTGGAAGACTGTAAAGTGCCCGCGGCCAATGTGCTGGGCGAGCCGGGCAAAGGCTACAAAATCGCTATCGAGACCCTGAACGAGGGTCGTATCGGTATCGGCGCCCAGATGCTCGGTTTGGCCCAGGGAGCCTGGAACCACGCCGCTCGTTATGCTTTCGAGCGCAAGCAGTTCGGCAAGGCGATTGGGGAGTTTCAGGCAGTCCAGTTTTCGCTCGCCGAGATGGCCATCGAGATCGAAGCCACGCGGCTCATGGTTTACAACAGTGCGCGCCTGAAAGATAACGGTCTCGGTTTCCTGAAAGAAGCCGCCATGTGCAAATACTTTGCTTCCCAGGTAGCGGAGCGCGTGGCCAGCCATGCCGTCGAGGTCTTTGGCGGTTACGGATTCGTCAAGGACTACCCGGTCGAGAAGTACTACCGCGACGCCAAGATCGGCAAGATCTACGAAGGCACGTCTAATATGCAGCTCGCGACCATAGCCAAGCTGATGCTTGGGAATCATTAGAAACCGCTTGATCTGCCGCTGTGCAGCTATTCTTGACAGGCATGAAGAAGCGCTTATTTGCAGCTAAAAATGTCATTTATTCGTCTCTTTTTTGCACACCCTGTGCTACTTTGGAAAAGCCTTAATCCTCCATGGCGTAACCCCCGCGCCCACTATCGATGGAGTTGAGTTCCTCTTAGTTCGGCAAACGTTAGATTCGGGTCAGGGAAGTTCCGTCCCGGAAATACGCAAGCGTCAAAGTTACTGTTAAGCATCTATCCGAGCATCTCCCCGATCGCTCTGGATCGTCGTGAGCACTTGGGCCCGGTAGCAAAATCAACAGACCCGGTCAGGGACCGAGGAAACGGGGCAGTCGCATGAAATTAAGCAATGTGGGTTTTAAGCTGCAGCGTGCCGTAGCGAAACGTGGAGTGATGGGTACACTTACGGCGGCGCCGGGAAAGATCATGGGCCGTCTGTCGCGGGGTTCCAAGCCAGAGAAGCAGTTCAACCCAGTACATCCCTTTGATGCCGAGCATGGCACCGACACCAGCGGTTTGATTGCCGCGGAAGATCTTCTAGACAGCCGGCGCAGGAAGAATATTCACAATACCGGCTTCTATGCCACCGCCCCCTCGATGTTTCAACAGGCATTTGCCCGCCTTGACATCGACTTTGCAAAGTTTACGTTCGTCGATCTTGGAGCAGGAAAGGGTCGTATCCTACTGCTCGCATCCAACTTCCCGTTCCAGCGAGTGCTCGGTGTTGAGTTTGTCCCTGAGCTCCAGGCGACTGCGACGCGAAACATTTCGGTCTATCAACCCGCCGCCCGGCAATGCCGCGACGTGCAATGCATTCTGAGTGACGTCCGCGACTTCGATTTTCCGCCAGTTCCCCTGGTGATCTTCCTGTGGCATCCGTTTGTCGGGCCGGTTTTCGACCAGGTCATGGCGAATCTTGAAGATTCCCTTCGCCGCGACCCACGCGAAGTTTACCTGGTGTATTTAAAACCCGAATTCGAACACCTGATCGTCGAGCGGGTTCCTTCGCTTACGAAGATTTGGGAAAATCACTTCATCATGAGTGAGCAGGATTTCTCCGCCTACATCTTCCCCGATCAATCTGAAACTTGTGTTGCCTATGCGACGGCGGCCCACTAAGGGGAGTGAGAACGTACTCAGGGGCCAGAGAGTCTGCGTGAGAACCAAAGATTTGTGCAGTTTAGTCCCGAAGGGACGGCTGACCTTAGCCCAGGACGCAGTCCTGGGTGTCGTATCGGGACACGACAAGTCCCGAAGGGACGACTGAAAATAAGCCGCGACGATGTCCTGGATAATCTTCAGCCGTCCCTACGGGACTCAATCATCTTGCATGAACCACCCAGGACTACGTCCTGGGCTAAGGTCAGCCGTCCCTGCGGGACTGACCTGAATAAAGCCCGTGTGGTCGTAATCACTGCGGCCCCGATACAAATCATCCCGGGGGGGCCAACCCGCCTTACCCGGTATTGCGCAGACCGGCGGAGATTCCGTTGATGGTTGCCGAAAGAGCGCGGTTGATGGCATCGGAATCGTCGCCTGCTCGCTTGCGCCGCAGCAGGTCTACTTGGATCAGGCTGATGGGATCGACGTAAGGATTGCGCAAGCGAATGGAGCGGGCGAGCACTTGATTGTTCTGCAGCAATTCAGATTGGCCCGTGATCGCCAGGATGCTCCGCCGGGTGCGATGAAACTCTGCTTCGAGCTTGGTGAACACTCGATCGCGAACACCCTTGTCGGCCACCAGGGAAGCGTACAACTGGGCGATCCCAAAGTCAGATTTCGCCAGGGCCATCTCCACATTGCGGATCAAGTCAATAAAAAGAGGGAACTCGCGTGCCATCGTCGCAAGGATGGCCGCGCCGCCGGGCTTTTGCCCGTAGGATTCGAGGGCGTGTCCGACCGCAAACCATGCCGGCACAAGTTGCCGGCTCTGGGTCCAGCCAAAAACCCACGGAATGGCGCGTAGGTCAGCCAGGCTGCGGCGCCCGCCGCGGCGCGATGGCCGGGAGCCGATCTTCGCATGCTCCAATTCTGCCACCGGCGTGGCCTCTTCGAAATACTGCAGGATTTCCGGGTCGTCCAGAATGTGTTCGCGATAGAAGGCGAAGGCCACATCCGACAACTCGGCAAAAGCGGCTTCCCATTCAGGCAGCGAGCTCTCCGGTGAAATGACCGTGGGGATTGCGCGCATTCGGCCGCGCCAGGGCATCGAGAGAGGCCGCGATCATGAGTTCCAGATTGCGCTCGGCCAGGATCACATCGGAGTACTTCCAGTTCAGCACTTCGCCCTGTTCGGTAATGCGGATCTCTCCGGTAAAGGCGCCCGCGGGCTGAGCATAGATGGCGCGATGCGTAGGTCCGCCGCCGCGGCCGACAGTGCCACCGCGGCCGTGAAATAACCGCAGGCGCACCCCGCACTCGCTTGCCACCTGGTGCAGCGCCCGATGAGCGCGGAAGATTTCCCAGGTGCTGGTGAGCATGCCGCCGTCTTTGTTGGAGTCGGAATAGCCCAGCATGATTTCCTGCGTGTTGTCCCCAGGACTCGAGTAGTTGGCGATAGCTCGGCGACTGCCACAGTTCGCGGCAGATGGTGGGCGCATTGCGCAGGTCCTCAATGGACTCAAACAGCGGAACCGGCATCAGGCCGGGGTCGCCCTCTCTTCCCTCTACGTGAACGCCGCCCAGGCGCGCAAGCCAGATCACATTCAACACATCTTCGGTGCTCGAAGCGCCGCTGATCACGTAGTGGCGAATGGCTTCGGGCGTGGAGGATGCTTTCAACTCCGCGATGGCGCGAAAGGTATCGATCACGTCGGCGGAGGTTGGGCTCAACGGAGCCGGCACAGACGATCCGCGCGCCGGGTCACACTTCCAGGCAGATGCTTCTTCCAACGCCGCGGCATGCAACCGAGCATGTTGGCGGATATCGAGCGTCTGCAGATGGAGGCCGTACGTCCGCACTTCCAGGATCAACGGATCAATGAGCGCCTGCGCCAACCGGGGACCACGATTTTCAACCAGGCTGGCGTGCAGAATCTCCAGATCTGCGAGAAATTCCTGCGCCGACTTGTACGCAGGCAAGCCGGCCAGCGCCGCATCCAGACGCTGGAGCCTGGGCACCACTCACGCCGGCAAGACGCACCCGAATGCAGCTGAGAAACCGGCGGTACGATTCAAACTCATAGCGCTCGCCGAAAGCCTGCTGACCGGTGGTATTCAGCTCGTGCAGATAACCTTCCAATCGGTCTTCGAGCGCACCGCTGACCGGCGCCTGCTGCGCGGAACTGGTGAGCAGATCGAGGATGAGTACAAGCTCGCGCTGATAATGTTTGAGTAGATGCTCACGCGCCATCTGCAGCGCTTCCCGTGTGACCTGCGGTGTGACGTAGGGATTGCCGTCACGATCGCCGCCGATCCACGACCCGAACGATAAGCAGCAACGGCATCTCCGCCAGGCTCAGAGAAACTCCATATTCGGCTTCGAAAGCCGCCGCAACTTCGGCGTAAAGGCCGGGCAGCGTGCCATAGATGGAAGCGTCATAGTAGTCGAGGCCCATGTTCACTTCGTCGCGCACCGTCGGGCGCCGGGTACGGACCTCATCCGTCTCCCACAGCGCGGTAATCTCCGCGATCAGGTTCTCTTCAAATAGCTCCAATTGTTCGTCGGACAGGGGGATGCGATCGAGCTGCTCGAGCAGATCGGCGATGCGATGGCGTTTGAACATCACCACCCGCCGCGCCACCTCGGTGGGGTGGGCGGTAAAGACAGGAATAATGGAAATGTGGCGGAGCCAATCCAGCGCTTCATCGCCGGAGATGCCGGCAGCCCGCATCGCACGCAGCGTTCCTCGCAGGGAACCACGTTGCGCCTCACCGGAAAGCTGTAGCGAGAGGCGGCGCCGCTTGCGGTGGTTGGTCTCAGCCAGGTTGATGAGCTCGAAGTAGAAAGCAAAGGCGCGTGCCAGGCGGTATGCCTGGGTCAAGTCGAGCGAACTGACGCTGCCCAAGGCCGCAGCAAACGGTTGCGCGGCTTCTGTCGCCGGATCCGCAGCCTCCTGGGCTTCGCGGCGACGGATGGCAATCTGGCGCAGCTCTTCCACCTCGGCAAAAAGCGGCTCGCCTGCCTGCTCGCGCAGAACCTGGCCGAGCAGCATGCCCAGCGAGCGAACGTCGCGCCGCAAGGGCGCCTCTTTGATGTCGCCCGTGCGTGCTTCGAGTTCAGCCAGGCGAAGAGACCAATTCTCCGGTTTCCAAAGCAAAGTCATTGTCTTTGATTATGCAGGAAGCAGAGTCAGGGCTGTTACACGGTGTCGGAGCCATGACAATGCAAAAACTGCGATTCTTTCGCTCGCCTTCGATCATCTGCATTTTATGAGAGCGATGCAGGTAAACAACTCGACGCAGGGCCCGGCGTTGATCGCGGCCGAGCTTCCCCAGCCGCGGCCGCGTGAGGGTGAGCTGCTGATTCGCGTCCGCGCCGCCGGTGTTACGCCCCCCGAGCTGCTCTGGTATCCGACAACACAGACGAAAGAGGGCGCTCCGCGCAAAGGGGCAGTACCCGGGCATGAGTTTTCCGGTGTCGTTGCGGAACTAGGGAAAAATACGAACGGGTTCGAGGTGGGGCAGGAAATTTATGGCTTTAACGATTGGTTTGCGAACGGCGCAACTGCTGAGTTCTGTGTGACGACGCCGCAGAGCATAGCCGGCAAGCCGGCGACGCTTACCCACGAGGCATCGGCTACGGTGCCGATCGGGGCCCTGACCGCCTGGCAGGGTCTGCTGGAGCGGGCAAAGATACAACCCGGCGAACGAGTGCTGATCCACGGTGCTTCGGGCGCGGTAGGGATCTTTGCCGTGCAGCTCGCTCATCTCCATGGCGCGCACGTAATTGGTACCACCTCATCCGCCAACCTGGACTTGGTCGCAAAACTTGGGGCGGATGAAGTGATCGACTACCGTGCCTCCCGCTTTGAGGACCGGACGCAGAAAGTTGACGTGGTATTTGATGGGGTTGGCGGCGAGACGCTGGAGAGATCGTGGAGCATGCTGAAACCTGGAGGCAGAATGGTTACGATTGCCTCCGGCAACGAACATGCCGGCGATCAACGTAGCCGGGACGCCTTCTTCATCGTCGAGCCCAATCAAAAGCAATTGACGGAAGTTGCGAGGCTGCTTGACGCGGGCGAACTCAAGACGTTCGTGGGTGCGGTTGTCCCCTTGGCAGAAGCGGCGAGCGCTTACAGTGAACCGGTTGCCCAGCGAAAACACGGCAAAGTCGTTATAGTGATGAACGACCAGACTTAGGGCCAATCGAGTTCAGCACCGGTCTCAGGCGACGACGTGCGAATGTGACTTCAGTTCAATTGTCTGTGCGATGCGCGCGACGCGTTCGTACGACTGGAGCCGGTCCGCGTGCTCGTAGGTATCCGTCACCACGATCAACTCTGCGGCGCCGGTCTCTTCCACCAGCTTCTGTATCCCTGCCTTTACGGTTGCGTCCGATCCCACAATCGCGGCGCCAAGCTTACTCTCCACCGCAACACGTTCAAAGTCCTGCCACAGCGGTTCCATGGAATCGACGGGAGGTAACAATTCCACCGGCCGATTACGGATCAATTGCAAGAATCGCTGCTGCGGGGTGGTGAAGAGCCGCCGGGCGGCGGCATCGGTCTCTGCCGCAATGATCTGCACGCCCACCATGAGGTGCGGTTGCTGAAGCGCGGCGCTGGGCTGAAAACGGTCGCGGTACATATGCGCCGCTGTATAGAGATAGTCAGGAGCGAAGTGCGCGGCAAAGGCAAACGGTAAACCCAACATCGCCGCCAGCTGCGCGCTGAAGCCGCTCGATCCCAGAAGCGTGATGGGCACATTGCTGCCTTGGCCGGGAATCGCTTTGACCACCTGTCCCGATCTCTCCGGCCCAAGATAGGTTCGCAGTTCTTCCAACAACGCCGGAAAATCATCCCCGCTCTGGTGCAGATCTCGACGAAGTGCCCGCATGGTGGCAAAGTCGCCGCCCGGAGCCCTTCCGAGACCGAGATCGATGCGCCCCGGGTACAGAGCCTCCAGCGTGCCAAATTGTTCCGCGACTACCAGGGGAGCGTGGTTGGGCAGCATGACTCCACCGCTGCCCACGCGAATGCTCCTGGTCGCGCCGGCCACATGTCCGATCAGTACCGAGGTGGCGGAGCAGGCCAGCCCCGCAATGGAGTGGTGTTCCGCCAGCCAATAGCGCTGGTAGCCCAGCTGTTCTACGTGTTGCGCCAGATCGACCGAGCGTGCAATAGCGCTGCCCGCGCCCTCACCCGGCCGCATGCCCACCAGATCCAGAACCGAAACAGCCAGTCTCTTGCTCATGCTCATTAGATGAAGAAGCTCAAAAAGCGACTCAACCAGTGCCGCCCCATCGCCGGGCCGCAGTACCCATCGTACGGGCTGATTTCCAACCTCACCAGCTAGTCCCTAGGGAGGACTGAACTTCAGACCTGTCTGAACTGGATTTGAAAAGGCCCTATCATCAGTAACCACCCTTTCCCTACAACTACTTTCTCCTATTTGTCATCCCGAGCGCAGCCGAGGGATCTGCAGTTCCGCGGACCCATCGTGGAAGGAAGAACATACCCCTCAATATGAATTTGTACCCGGATCCGCGTATCTAGCCGTGGGCTGCCGTCCCTCCGGAACTAGTTTGCGACGGCGAAGGCTCCGACGCCTACTTGCCGGCGGCGAGCTGCTTTAAGCGGTTGCGGAGTTGCTCGAGATCTGCGCTCGAAAGATACCGTCCGTCAGTCACCACGCCGGCAATCGTGCGCGTGTTGGCGATGTTGTCCAGCGGGTTAGCGCGGAGCAGGACAAGATCGGCAATGCGGCCGATCTGCACCGTGCCGTAGTCACTTCGCCGGTTGAAGAAGTCTGCAGGATTGAGCGTGGCTGTCTGCAAAGCCTCAAGCGGAGTGAAGCCGGCCGCGACGAAACGCTGCAACTCAAGATGGAGACTGATGCCCGGAATCACATCAACCCCGGCAGGCGTGTCGGTGCCGGCCAGAAAAGGCACATGGGCGTCATGCAGTTTGCGCACGATGTCGAGCTCGTGATCGACAAATTTCTCTCGCACTGGGAGCGGATCCGTGTCGAGCGATTTCAAGATAGACGCCTGCGCTTCAGGCCACTGCTTGATGACCCACGAATGTCCTGCGTAGGCCAGATCAGGATCTTTGTTGTAGTCGATCGCATCCACCAGCCATTGGCCGCGTTCCCAGTAGAGCGTGGGGCATTGCCAGATGTGATTTTTCGCGAGCAGCTGAATGATGGTGGCTTCTCGCGCCGGATCGTAGGTTTCGAGGAACATCCCCACGGTCTTTTTGCCCGTGAGGTATTTATCTTCGTCGGGAGAACTGGCTTCGAAGATGCCAATCAGGTGTTCGAAGGTGACCTGGCCCGCGGCTACCGCTTCTGAAGCACGAATGGCATCCGGAACGTGTCCCTCAAAAGGTATACCCACTTTCTTCGCTTCTTCTGCGATCGCGAAGTAAGCGTCGCGGGGAACACTCGACTGCACCTTGATGAAGTCGGCTCCCCGTTCCTTCAGCATGTCGACCGCTTTGCGGCCATCTTCTGGGGTCGCAATCGGTATCACCGCTTTATAAGTAGACTTCGGACCATCGAGCATGGGCCCGGAGACAAACATGCGGGGTCCCAGGAGGGCGTGCGCATTGATCTGATCACGCGCCTCGAGAACCTGGTCAAGTTTGCTGCCCATATCCCGAATCCCCGTGATCCCGTTTGCGAGGAATAGTGGGAGAACAAGATCAGTCCCGTCGGCAGCCGTGCTGTCGAAGTAGACATGCGTGTGCATATCCCAAAGGCCCGGGATCAGGTAGTCACCCCGCCCATCGACGATCTGGCCGGCCTTTGGCGTCATGCTGGAGGAAGGAGCGATCCCGGTGATTCTGTTCCCCTGGATCATCACCGTGGAGTCGGGTTGGGTCTTGCCCGTGACCGTGTCGATGACCGTTACGTGGGTGATGGAGAGAGTCTGTTGCGCCGACGCGCTCAGCGTGAAAACCCACAGGGCAAGAACGAGATTTTTGTAGATCGCCTTGGCATCCATCACTAGTGCAGCTCCACGATGATCGGCGTGTGATCAGACGGTTTTGGCTGAGCGCGCGGTCCGCGATCAATCTCGCAGCTTACCAGGCGGCCGGCCAACGACGGCGCCAACAGGAAATGATCGATGCGGATACCGCGGTTGTGTTCGAAGGCCTGGCGAAAATAATCCCAGAACGTGAATTGGCCGGTTTCGTCCGGATGCAACGAGCGAAACGCATCGATGTAGCCAAGATCAAGCAACGCGCGATAGCGCGCTCGGGACTCTGGTTGAAAGAGCGCGTCCCGTATCCACGAGGAAGGCTTGTGGCAGTCGATATCCTCCGGAATGACATTGAAGTCTCCGCCAACCAGGACCGGCAGACCCTCCCTCTTCCATGCGCTCATGTTATTGATCAGCCTGTCCATCCAGGCCAGCTTGTAGAGGAACTTGTCGGTCCCTACGGGATTGCCATTGGGAAGATAAATATTCACGATACGGATGCCCTCGATCGTCATCTCCAGATAACGGGCATGGCTGTCGGCCTCGTCGCCCGCCAACGTTGTGCTGATGGTCTCCATCGGGTGGCGCGATAAAACCGCCACTCCGTTGTAAGCCTTCTGGGTCACCGCCACGCTCTCGTAGCCCATCCCCTGAAAGACCAGGGCGGGAAACTCCTCCGCCTTCAACTCCTGCACCAGAAGCACGTCCGGCTCATGCTGCTTGAGCCACGCTGTCACGTGATCCATCCGTGCACGAATCGAATTTACATTCCAGCTGGCAATCTTCATGCTTCTCTCCGCTCTCGCTTCTCGCCGTCCCCTACACAGATATCATGGGAACCGGGAGGCGCGAGATGATATGTTTGTTCCCCGTCCGATTGGTTTTGTGAGCAGCCCATACAACGATACAAAAGAAATCCCGAAAGGTCTGCACGCCAGGCATGACGCAGAAGGGACACTCAGTGTGTTGCCGGAATTCGCGGCCGGGCTCACCGACATTGAAGGTTTCTCGCACTTGTTCGTCATCTGGGAGTTTGACCGGTCCCGAGATTTTGAACTGATTGGCCGCCCGCCTTTCGACGACAGGCCGCACGGCGTTTTTGCCACCCGCTCCCCGCGGCGTCCGAACCCGATTGGTCTTAGCGTGGTCGCATTGCTTCGCCGGGAAAACGAGCAGTTGCGCGTGCGCGGCGTCGATATGCTCAACGGGACGCCCATCCTCGATATCAAGCCATACCTGTCGAGCATTCCCGAGGAGTCATTGCGTCGAGGATGGCTGGCGGAAGCTGAGTCGCGTCAGCAGCGATCATAGGAACAAGGCAATACCCCCGTGTTGGGGGGAAACTCCGATATTCTGGTTTTGCATTACGAGCAAGTCATTGCTTTCCGCCGAGAGGATTCTATGGCCGCATACGGGAGCGAGCTATCAAGGTTGGTCGACGAACTCAATCGCTCCACAACCGCGACCAGGGCTGGCGAAAATGCGTCCATCGATCGGTTGCTGGCGCTGGCTGTGCAACGAGGAGCTTCCGATGTGATCCTGGTGGCCGGATCGGCCATCGCGTTGCGGGTCAGGGGGTCGTTAACATCCGCAGCGGGCAAAGCATTGTCCTCCGAGGATATCCGGAGCTTGTTGCTGCCGCTGATGACGGCTCGCCAGTCAGAGCAATTGGAGACTGACAAGTCGCTTGATTTCTGTTTCGAGCGAGGTGCGATCGGCCGCTTCCGCGCCAACTTTCACCATCAGCGAGGAACGCTGGCGGCCAGCATTCGTTTGCTCCCGGCGCAAATTCCTTCGCTGGAATCGTTGCACTTGCCCGCGGCGCTTTCCCAATTGACGGAACGGCGGCAGGGACTGGTGCTGCTTACCGGTCCTACGGGATGCGGCAAGACCTCGACCCTCGCCGCGCTGCTCGACCTGATCAATGCGCGCCGGCGCGATCACATCATCACCATTGAAGATCCGGTCGAGTATCAACATCCCAACCGCAGCTCGATTGTGGAGCAAATCGAAGTGGGCCACGACACACCCTCGTTCGCGCAGGCAGTGCGCGCGGTGTTACGGCAGGATCCTGACGTGATTCTGGTCGGGGAAATGCGTGATGCCGAAACCATGTCGGCGGCACTCACGGCAGCCGAAACCGGCCACCTGGTGTTGTCTTCCATCCACACCAACGACACTTCGCAGACCATCTCGCGCATCCTGGATATCTTTCCCGCAGGACATCAGTCGCAGATCCGGCAGCAGCTATCGCTGGCCTTGCTGGCGATCGTCACGCAGCAACTCGTGCCCGCTGCCGATAACACCAACCGCTATCCGGCGGTTGAGATTCTGATGGCGACCAGCGCGGTGCGCAACCTCATTCGCACTGCCCAGGACCATCAGATCCGCTCCCACATTTCTACCGGGCGTGCCGAGGGGATGATGACCATGGAGCAGTCGCTGGCAGAGTTGGCAGGAGCGGGCCGCATCACACGCGATGCGGCCTTCTCCCACTGCTACAACCCGCATGAGCTGCGGCAGTACCTGGGAGATGCGCCGCACTCATCCTGAACGCACGGGTCAAACTACCTGGAAGCTGTTTCCGCAGCCGCGGACTTTGCGTTCACGACCGCGCTGCCTACCCACGCGGTTTTGCCGCGCAGCCATTGCGGATCTTTAAATTCCCAACCCACGCGCGGCTGCCCCTCGTCTCCGTGCACCACGCCACTGGCGATGCGCGTCTTCTTACCCGCGGTCACTTCGAATTTCGAGGAGGCTCCGCTAGCGTTTGCACCAGGAACAAATGAGATCGTCAGTCCCAGGTTTGGGTCTGCTCCCGTAGCTGCGTAGTGTAGCTTGTCGATCGACCAGGCGCCGCTGTTCCAGGTCCCTTCGATGGTGATTGCCCTGCCAGGAAAATGATCGTCGCTCTCAATGATGGTTGCGTGGTCGCCAGCCAGCGCCTGTATGCGCAGGGAGCATCCCAGACCATCCTGCGTCTTCAGCTTCCATTCAGCGCCCACGGCCAGATTTTTCGGCGCACTGACGGTTGCCCATTGTTGCCCGGCCCCGGCGAACACGGCGAAGTCGACATTCTGTGACATTGCGCCGTGATAGGCGACGAAGTATGGCGGTTGGCTGATCTCCGTCCACACGTCCGCGACGCTTACCTTGTTGCCGATCTTGATCGCCGCACCCTCACCGGCGACAGCGGAGCGTTCGCGATACAGCAGTACAGGCGGGTCGATACCGGCCGGCGAACTTCCTCCCCCACGTTCGCTGATGTCAGATCCCTGAATGAATTGCCACGACACCGGTTCGCCGGCGTGATCGACAAATCGCAGAAGGTAAGTAGCGCCCTTGCCCGCGCTCGCTGGCCGATCGAGTTGCATGGTTGCCAGGTAGGCTTCTGCCCCCGAGCGCTTGTCGATGTCGACCATCTGCTGCTGGTTGGCGTAGTGGATTCGCTTCCCGGTGGTGCGCTCGGTGAGCACCGCATCATAGAGTGGCGTCGCACCGGCGCCTGGATCGACATAAAGTTCAATCATCGTGTAGGGAAGTTCCGGGCCAATCCACTGGACGAATTGTTCCGGCCAGTGACGGTAGACGATTTGTTCCGGAGCGATCGGGGGTGGAAGCGGCGAATCCCCGCTCTGGGCGAACAGTGAGACTGCACTGCAAAGAAGAAGAAAAGTGGTCATAGCTTTGGGCATGGTGTCTCCTTGAGTATTTCGATTTAAAAGGTGTAGCGGATACCGAACTCCACCCGCCGGGCGGTTTCCGCGGCGAGCGGCTGGGTGAAGGTGGGCGAACCGACCACGCTGCCCACGGTGGTCACATTGGTGTGGTTGAGAAGGTTAGCGGAACGGGCGTTAAGAGTGATGGTTTGGTGCCTGTCTGCAGCGAGCCCGTGAGAACCCAGTTCGAACGTGCGGCTGAGATTGGTATCCAGATGAACGAGCGCAGGCATGGTTCCTGCGTTGCGGCCCAGCGAGCCATTCACGCTGGTGGTGTTCAGCAAGCCGAACGGTGTCTCATAGGTGCCCGTGCCTTGCTGTGCGGTGAGCGAAGGGCGGTCGTTGAAAACCCCGTCTCCGTTGTTATCCATGCCGGTGACCACGTTATAGGGAGTTCCGGAGGAAGCATCGAATTGGCTGGTGAGGGAGAGCTTCTGCGGAAGGTTCAACTGCCCGATCGCGAACAGGCGGTGGGTGGATTCCCACGACGCTTGGGCTGTTTCTCCCTGATTGGAGTAACTGGATTGAGGAAACAATGTGGCTGAATCCGCATCCGTCTTCAAGTTGAAATATAAGTAACCGACAAAGATGCCAAATCGCTTGTAGCTGTGCTGGTCTGCGCCGACGAATACAACCTGGCCATGCAGGTGGCCCGACTGTTCAAACTGAAAGATGTTTTTGCCCGGCGCCAGAGGCCGCGGAGCCAGCAACGGGTTCGTCGTGCTGTTGCTGACCAGCGGTGCGTTGATGTTGCGTGAGCGAAAAGTGTCCCAGGCTTGCGCATCGAATAGATTCGCCTGCACATGCCAGTGTTGCGGGAGTTCGTGCTCCACACCTATTTGCGATTGGAAGGACCAGCTTTGGCCCAGGTTGGGAGCAAATTGACGAGTCGTCGCCACCTCGATGGTAGTAGGTGTGGGCGTGAGCGGGTCGGCGAACGAAGGCGAGTAGAGCAGTGTTTGTGTCTGTCGCGTGCCGTTTAAGCGATATGCTTCGGTGGTGACCTCGGGCGTGACCGGGTTCGAGAACAATCCGCCGCGCAGATGGATCACCCAGCGCTGCTTACGGTCAGGCGACCACGCCAGGCCAACCCTGGGAACCAGGTTGCCGAAGCTGGCGGGCGATGTTTGCAGCGCGTAGCGCAGTCCCAACGCCAGCGAAAGGTTAGGCTTCACGCTCCACTGGTCTTGCGCGAATACGGCCACCCGCCATTGGGCGAAGGGCACCAGTGGCGTCCCTTGGGTGATGTTGTAGGTAGTAGGAACTCCCCCGGGTAACGCCAGCAGGGTCCGCCGGTACTGCTCCAATCCAGAGATCGCGGTTTGTTGGCCGCTGGTATCAAGTGCAGGGGCCAGGCCGCCGCCAAACACAAAGGCCCCATTGAATGTGTCGGGATCGTAGTCGTGCACCATGATGCCCAGGGAGGCGACTCCGATCTTCACCTGGTGCTTGTGGTGGCTCCACATCACGTCGTCATCCACTTCGAGATCACGTTCACGGTTCCGCAAGTGTCCGGCAGTTGCGCCGCCTCCGGTGAAAGCGCCGGCGACCTGCAGGCTGGGCGCGCTCGAGAGGGGCTGGTTAGTGGTGCTCTTCCAGGTAAACCCGATGTGGGTTTCGTGCAGTAGCGTTGGGCTGAGTGTGAAGATGTCAGTCAGCCGCAGGTTCTGCTCGCTCACCGTGCTGTCGTAGCCAGCCTCTGCAAGCACCAGGCCGCCACTGCCTACGTTGTCGGAGTTGTTTACGTTGTCGGAGTAGGTCGCGGCCAGCATGTTTTTTGGGGTCAGCTGCCAGTCAGTACGCACGCTGCCGATCCATAAACGCTGTGGCGCCGCAACATTTTCATTGGCGGGCGTTTCGTTGCCCTCGCTGTCGAGCACTACAGCGTTGACGACGTTGAATTCATGAATGTCACGCCTTTCCAGGGCGAGAAAGAAGTCGCTTTTTTGTTTGCGAATCGGTCCGCCGAGTTCAAATCCATACCGGCGCTTGCCTGCCGGCGTGCTGCTCAGTGCGAATGGGTCCGTGGCATTGACCGCGGAGTCGCTGTCGGTAAAGAAGAGCGCTCCGTGCACCGAATCACGGCCAGGTTTGGTAAAGATCTCGACCCGGCCGCCCTGGTATGGCGGCTTGTCATATTCGGCGGAGAACATATCAGGGTTTACGCGGATCGAAGCGATCGACGATTTGGGCGGCAGAGTGCTGCTGTTTTGGAACCCGTCAACGGTGATGATGGCCTGGCCGGGAGCTCCTCCGCTGGTGGCCGCCAGTATTTGTAGCTGGCGCTTGAAGTCGTCCGGATCATCCGCCATGCCCTGCAGGTCCTCGGCGGTGAGGGTGTGTGTGCCCGCGCCGTGATCGGCATCGACAGAGACTCCGGTGCTTTCTCCCACTTCGATGTCGGTGTGAACATCCGCGATGCGCAGGTGGAAGGTGAGGTTTGCGGGGCCTTTGCCGGTGGTCTTGTTTTCTGCGAAACCTTCAGCGTGGATGGTTACCTGGTAGGGCTCGTTGCCGGAGCACGGGAAAGTAAAAGAACCGTGGGGACCGGTGGTAGTGTGCGCTTCGTTCGCTGCCTGCAATTCAACGACGGCGCCCACGACTGCGGCGCCTGAGGGATCGAGCACGATTCCGTTCACGGTGCAGGTCTGTGCGTGCAAATTTCCGCTTGTGCTCAGAGCTGCGTAGAGGAGTAGGCTAGTCCATCGATTCATATCTCAGCCTCGACTTACAAGCTGAGAATCGCAGTTGTTCTAATCAGGAAACAGTGCAGGTTGTCACAGGAATAGGATGACAAGTGTCATGACGTAAGCGGCGTTCGAAAGAAACTACAAATCCCTCGGCTTCGCTCGGGATGACAAAGGAGAGGGCGGTGGTTGGTAAAGTGTGGATGCCGGGCCGAGGCGCTTCCTTGTAAACAGAATTCTCATCTCAACCGGAGCGGAACCTGGTGGAGAGATAGGCGATGATCCTTTATCCTCTGGGAACCAATGTCAGATCGACAATGACTCTCCCCTTTTTGTCATCCCGAGCGTAGCGAGGGATCTGCAGTTTCTGTCCAGGTTTACAGCCACCCTTTACTACGAGCGAGTCGCGCAGCCTCTATCCGATTGGCGGCGCCCAATTTGTTGATCGCTTCGGACAGATAATTCCGCACCGTCCCCTCAGACAAGTGCAAATCAACAGCAATTTCGGCGCCGGACTTTCCCTCGCCCGCCCGCCACAAAATCTGCCGCTCCCGCTCGCTCAACGGATCAGGCTCCTGCGTCCATGCCTCCGCTGCAAGCTCAGGATCCACCACCCGCAGGCCACGACAAACGCGGCGCACACAATCCGACAGCTCCGCCGCGGGACGATCCTTAAGCATGTATCCCTGCGCCCCCGCATCCATCGCGCGACGCAGATAACCGGCACGGGCAAACGTAGTGAGAATCACAATGTGAACCCGTGGATGACGGTTATGCACTTCGGCCGCTAACGTAAGCCCGCTCATCTCCGGCATCTCAATATCGGTTATCAGAACATCGGGCTTGTGCTCCGCCACCAATGTCATCGCCTCGCGCCCATTGCGCGCGCGGGCCACCACAGCAATGTCTTTCTCGATCTCCAATAAAGCCGCCAGCGCGCCCAGCACCATGGCCTGATCTTCTGCCAGAACAACGCGAATTTGTTTGTTCACGGCTTCAGGACCTCTACGGGAAGCTCGAGGCTCTCTCTGAATTGTGGGAGCTCAATGTGGAGGCGAGTACCGCGACTCGACTCCAACGATAGACTTCCACCCAGTTCCTGAACCCGTTCCCGCATGCCACGCAATCCATTGCCTTCCTGGCGGATGTTGCCGCGGCCGTCGTCCGCAATCACCAGTTGGGTACGGTCTTGTTCTGAAAAGACTTCGATCGAGCATTCGCTGGCGTCCGCGTGGCGCACGATATTCGTAACCGCTTCCCGCAGCACAAGCGAAAGAGTCGCCTCGTGCCGCGGGGTCAGGTAGGGAGCCTTCAACGGCTTCCTCAGTCGAACACCCGCCGTTTTCAACACCTCGGCTGCCCGCGTTAGTTCGGAGGCAAAGCCTTCTGATCGATAGCCTGTAATCGTCTTGCGTACCTCTGCTAAAGCGTGTCTTGCAGCGGTCTCAATCTCTGAGATCTCGAGTGCCGCTCGAGAAGGTTGGCTATCGAGCAGACGACCCGCTAACTCGCTCTTCAGCACGATCAACGAAAGAGAATGACCCAGCACATCATGCATATCCCGCGCGATACGTTCTCGTTCGGCCGTCTTGGCTAGCTGTTCGATCTCCTCATGAGCCATGCGCAGCTTTGCGTCGGCTAGATGCTTCTGCTTCGTTCTCAGCCGGTTCATGCCCCACAACAGGGTGAAGCATATGCCCATACTCCAAGTCCACGCCGAGAGATGCAATAACCAGCTTTCTAAGGCGATCGCTCCGCATTGCAGAAGCAAAAGGGCGATCACCATATTCGTCGATTCGGTAACCTCGGGGAGCGAGACCGCTAGAAATATGAAAATTCCCCAGGTGCTCTGGTTGAACGGCACGTAAACCATGGCCAAGATAAACATGGCGAGCACCGCCACCCAGCGAAACCTGCGGGGGCCGCTAAACGTGAACAGATAAAGAGGTATGAAGAGAGCGATAGCAAGGAGTAACCAGAGCCATTTGCTCAGCGGATAATGGTTCAAGTAGGGTTCAAGAAACCAGAAACCTAGGAAGACCAACCAGATCGTATGGTCTAAATCGAACCAGTGTCGCCAACTGCTTTCGGGCCGCCGCGCCACGGCTATTCTGCCATCAGGGCACTCGCCCTTAAGCCAATTATGAAACCACGAGCCAAGGCTCCGGCGTGCTGGCGACTGTCGCGTCATGGTTAGGCCTGAGCCTCCTGCCTGCGGAAGATGAACGCTGCCATCAGCAAAAATACTACCGTATACGCCGCAAGCAAGGCCCAGGCCAACCAGGCAGAACTATCGCTGTAGCCCAAAGTCCGCAAGGCGAGGCGAGAAAACCAGAACGACGGCAAACCGTGCGCGATCACCTGCAACCAGTGCGGCAAAGTCTCAATCGGCATCCATAAACCACCGCAAAAGGACAACGGCAGGTAGACCAGGTTGATCACGCCGGGTGCCGCGTTCGCAGGCATAATCAGACCGATCATCAATCCCAGGCTGGCGAAGGGCAAAACACCGCCGGCGATCACCGAGAGCAACCGCAGGCCTTCTACCGGAGTGATCTGCACGCCGGCCAGGGCGGTCCCCAGAATCATCAGCAAAAGAGTGATGCCCACCGCAAAGGTGATGGCGACGCACAACTTTGCCAATAAGTAGGCAGCGGCCGGCATGGGGCTGGCGCGCTTCATCTCCAGCCACCCGTGTCCGCGCTCGAACGCCAGCCCGGCGCCAATGCCGAACAGGGAAGAGCCCATGGCGCCGAAGCACGAGTATCCAGCCAGCAGGTAACGCGCGATCGTATGGCCATGGAAGACGGACCCTCTGTTGGTGACTCCGAACAAGAGGTAGAAAATGACCGGAAAGCCAATCATGGAAAAAAGGTAACTGCGATTGCGCGAGAGCTTGAGCAACTCGAAGCGCGCTTCGTTGAAGTAGATCTTTGGCAGTGACGGAGCGATCGCAAGCGTGGCCATAGTGTCTCCTATCGCGTAACAGCGGTGTTCGAGTTGGTGAGAGCGAGGAAGGCATCTTCGAGCGCGGTGGCACGCACTTCCAGCCCGCTCAGCGTGGCGTCGTTTTCCAACATGGTGCGCAGCACCGCTTCAGCGGCGGGCGTTCGCACCAGCATCGCGTTGCCGTCCTGCTCCACACTCGTAACCCCGGGTATGGCGGAAACGAACGACTCCGTGAGCGACGTTGTACAGCGAATCGCCCGCGACCCATCCGCAGCCTTTAGCTCCTGGGGTGTCCCCTCTGCGATCGCCTTACCTTTTTGGATGACGACAATCCTGCTGGCCAGGGCATCGGCCTCTTCCAGATAATGCGTGGTGAGCAGAATCGTCTTGCCCCTGGCGGCCAGCCCGCGCACCTGCTCCCACATGGCGCGCCGCGCTTCGACATCCATACCGAGCGTCGGCTCGTCGAGGCAGATCAGATCAGGATCGCCGCACAAGGCAAGAGCAAACAGCATGCGCTGCTTCTGTCCGCCGGAGAGCGTGCCAAACTGCCTCTCCTCCAGACCCTCCAATCCGGCAACCGCCAGCAACTCATCCAGCGGCCGCGGCTGCGGGTAATAACTGCGGAAGAGTTGCAGATGCTCCCGTACCCGCAGCGTCTCCGGCATGCGCCCCACCTGCAACATCGCGCCCAGCCGCAAGCGGCTCGCCCGGTCTCTGGGGTTGCCGCCGAAGATCTCCACCTTGCCTGAGGTGGCTTGGCTTAATCCCAGCAGCAAGCGCACCGCGGTGGTCTTGCCGGCGCCGTTCGGCCCCAGCAATGCAACCACTTCTCCTGCGCGAAGCTGGAGCGAAAAACGATCCAGCGCGATCTGGCGGCCAAATCTCTTGGTGACACTGTGCAGTGATGCGACAGCAGAACCCGTGTTGATTGCGCTGATGAGCGGTTCAACCATGACGGCAGCGGCCATTTTTCCTCCCCGTACCTGCTTGAAACATCATCCGGTGACAAGGCCGCCCACAATAGTGTCTTTTGTCAAAAAGAATGGCTGACATTTGTCATGTGGTTCAGCGGGACAAATTACTCTAGAGAGTCGGGGGGAGTTGACCGGATGCGGAGTGTGCCTGGGGTGTGGAAAGCGGCCGTGTGGATCGGCCTGTTGCAGTTTTTGCCGGTAACCGCCGTTCAGGGGCAAAGCGGACCTCCTGCCCCTCCCTTACCGCCCGGATCCCCACAAGCCGCAGGCCGCCAGATTTTCGTCACCCGATGCGCATCCTGCCATGGCACCAACGCAGGTGGCGGGGAGTTCGCGCCGTCCATCCTGGAACGAGTGCCCCTGCGCACCGACGACGAACTGGTGAAGCTGTTGCATAACGGCATTCCGTCTTCTGGCATGCCGCCTTTCGTGGATATCGTCGAGCAAAACCGCTCCAACCTCATCAGCTATCTGCGCACGCTCAAGCCGTTCTGGGGTACTGCTGCTCAGCGCGCCACAGTAACCCTCGAGGGCGGGAAAACGCTTCAGGGCACCGCGTTGAACCGCTCAGACAAGGACATGCAGATACTGGGCGACGACCATCAGCTCTATCTCCTGCGCAAGACGGAGTCTGGTGAATATCGCGAGGTCACGTCGCAGGCCGACTGGCCCAGCTACAACGGGCAAACGGTGGGCAGCCGTTACAGCGAACTCAAGCAGATTACCGCCGGCAATGTTTCCCGCTTACAGCCGAAGTGGATCTACACCCTGTCCGGGGTCAGGGGATTGCAGGCAACCCCTGTTGTCGTAGCGGGCGTGATGTATGTGACCTACGTCAACCAATGTTTTGCGCTGGATGCCGGCAGTGGACGTCAGACTATGGCACTATCAGCGCTCCCTCACGCAGGGCCTGGTGGGGAATGCGGTTTCCGGCGCGAACCGCGGCGTCGCGGTTGCCGGCGACAGGGTGTTCATGGTGACTGACAATGCCCACCTGATTGCCCTCAACCGGATCACCGGCGCGCTTCTATGGGAGACCCCTCTCGCCGACTGGCATAACAACTACAACGCCACCGGTGCGCCCTTGATTGTCGGCTCGATGGTCATTTCCGGAACCTCCGGCGGCGATGAAGGCGCGCGTGGCTTTGTGGCTGCGTTCGACCAGGCATCGGGCAAAGAGGTGTGGCGATTCTGGACCGTGCCGAAGCGCGGCGAGCCGGGCTCCGAGACCTGGGAGGGGACTGGGATCGATCATCCGGGTGGCGGCACCTGGATGACAGGAACCTATGACAAGGAGCTTGACACGCTCTACTGGCCCGTCGGCAATCCCGGCGACGATCTCATCGGAGACGATCGCAAGGGCGACAATCTCTACACCGACTCCGTGGTCGCGCTTGACCCCAACACCGGCAAGCTGAAGTGGTATTTCCAGTTCACGCCCCACGACGTGCATGACTACGACGCGATGGCTCCCCCGTCGCTTGATCGATGCGGAGTGGGAAGGGAAGCCGCGCAAGTTGATGGTGCAGGCGAACCGCAATGGATTCTTCTACGTGTTGGACCGTACCAATGGGAAGTTTCTGCTGGGCAAGCAATATGCCCGGAAGCTGACCTGGGCAACCGGCCTTACTCCGGAAGGCCGTCCTATCGTCGCTCCTGGCCATGAGCCAACGCCTGAGGGCACCAAAGTTTGTCCCTGGCTGAATGGCGCGTCCAACTGGTACTCAGCATCCTGGAATCCGCTTACGTCGCTTTACTACGTGCAGACGAACGACAAGTGCGGCATCTTCACGCGCACCGACATGCCGTTCCAGTTGGGTCACGGTTACATGGGCGGATCGAACAGTCCGGACCCTGACGATCCGGGCCGGCGGGTTTTGCGAGCCTTTGACATCCAGACCGGCAAGCCGGTGTGGGAGCTGTCCCAGACGGGACCGGGAGACACCTTCGGCGGCGTGCTCAGCACCGCGGGGGGCGTGGTCTTTTACGGAGCGGACGACGGCTCATTTGCCGCGGCGGACGCGAAGACCGGCAAGCCGCTTTGGAGTTTTCAGACCAACGAGTTTCCGCATGCTTCGCCCATGACCTACGAGTTCGACCACCAGCAATATGTGGCGGTCGCGATGGGTCCCAACATCATCGCCTTCGGCTTGCCGGATTGATGGGTTGATGATTGTCGTCAACAAAAGTTTGCGGATCGACGAGATCGCCCTTTCGCATTCAACCCAGGACTAGCGTCCTGGGCTAAGTACAGCGATGTTGCAATTCCCGGCCCAGGCCCTTAACCTTCTCCTTCTGCGCTTAGCCACAAATAAGGGGTGTCATGTTAAAGCAATCACGGAGAGATTTTGTCAAAGCCGGTTCAGCGGCGCTCATCTACAGCTCCACCGTTGGTAGGTTGGCTGCACAGACGTTGAAGGTGCCTTTGGGACTGCAACTGTATTCGGTGCGGGAGCTCTTGCCCAAAGACTACGAGGGCACCTTGAAACAGCTTGGAGCCATCGGGTTCCGTGAGGTCGAATCGGCCGGCTACTACAACCACTCCGCCGCGCAGGTGAAGCAGGCCATGAGCGCAGCCGGGTTGCACCTGGTGAGCGCGCACTACAGCTCAGACGACTTGCATCAGAAGCTTGACGAGATCATTGCGTTCAACAAAGAGCTGGGTGTCAGTTACCTTATCTGTTCTTTTCCTGGATTTAAGGATCCGTCGCGGGTCAAGGGCCTGACCCCGAAACAGCGATCCAGCGCCTTCAATCTGCAGGACTGGCGATGGAATGCGGAGCAGTTCAACACCATCGGCACCAAGGTAAGCGCAGCCGGGATGAAGTTCGGCTACCACAACCACACCATGGAGTTCCACAAGACAGACGGAGTCGTGCCTTACGATGAGTTGCTGCGCCTGACCGATCCCGCCCACGTCACCATGGAGATGGATTGCGGCTGGGTAACCGTCGGGGGCGCGAACCCAATCGACTATCTGAAGAAATATCCCACGCGCATCTCGATGCTGCACGTAAAGGATTTCAAGAACATCAGCCCCGACTCATCGATCGAGAATGTGCCGACGATCGTCGAGTTGGGGCAGGGCACCATCGACTACCGCCCAATCTTCCAGCAGGCAGCCAAATCCGGAGTGGTAAAGCATTGCTTTGTCGAGCAGGAAGGCTACAACGTACCGCCGATGGAAGGACTGAAAATCGACGCTGACTATATGCACAAGCTGGGCGTCAGCTAGCCACGGCCCATCTATCCCGGCAAGAAATCCTGGGGTGCCCCACACCCCCGATTTCCTGTGAAATCTAATGGGTTTCTCAAACTTCATGCGCCTTTCCTTAAAGAAAGGCGCACACGCGGCCTCGTCCAGCCGCTGCGTACAGGAAATTCGGGGCATCTCGCTCGTTTTTCGCGAGATGTGGGATACCACCGCGTTCAACCTTAAGTCTTGAAGTCAGGATCCGCTGTATCCCACATCTCGCGAAAAACGAGCGAGATATGGGGCACCCGGGATTTGCTTTACGTTCGACGATTGAGATTTAAGCTCGTCTGCCGAGCAAGCGAGTCAAGCTACCCGGGGCAGCGACACCGAGCAACCGGGTGCACCCGAGATACCCAAGCCCGAAGATGGAAAGCACGCACAAGCCAACCAACTCCGGCCGGTGGAACGGAAGCACAAGCTTGACGCCGTAGGCACACGCAGAAGCGATCAAAGCTGCCCACCCACAACCGCGCGACTCGGGAAACCGAGGCAACGACCGCGCCAATGCGTGCTTGCAGTGCGCGGCGCAGCAAGGCAAACTCCACCCACCCCGCCAGTCCCGCAGACAGCGTGAGCCCGGCAACACCCCAACGCTGATCGATACCCAGCAGCCGCGGAAGTGGCAGAGCAAAGAAATACCCCAACGCCACCGTCAACACAACGCGGATGATCGCGAAGTTCAGCGGGGTACGCGTATCCCGCAACGCATAGAACGCAGAAGAGTAGAGCCTGCCCGATGTGGACGCAAGAAGGCCTACGCCAGAGCCCGCCAGAACACTCCACACAAAGGTCACATCGTGCCCGGTGAACTTTCCGCTCCGATATATGGTGGCAACGATCACATCGCCAAGAACAACAAAAGCGACCGCCGAAGGCACAACGAAGAAGGAAATATTCTTCAGCCCATTTTCCAGCCGCTGGCGCAGCACCTTTCCGATTTCCTCCTGAGTGCCCAGGGCGCTCGACATGGCGGGCAACTCCGCGGCAGAAATCGCCATGCCGAACAGACTCACCGGCAGCGAATTCAACGTTTGCGCGTAGGCCAGCGCAGAGACTGCACCCATAGGCAGATAGCTGGCCAGAAACGAATCGACATACGCGCTTATCTGCACCACTCCCCGGCTGAGGAATACGGGAAAGAAGTTGCGCACCACGGTTTGCACTTGCTCGCTGCCGAACATGAGCTTCAGGTGCAGCGGACGAAGGAAGCTCAGACCGTGGGCAATTGCACTGCAAATTGCAGGCCGCTGCCAACCACGGAAGCGATGGAAATAATGACCGCCAGCCTTGACTCGCCGACACGGCCACCTTTCCACAGCAACGCCGTGATCATGGCTACATTCCAGATCACGGGTGCGGTGTAGGAAAGGAAAAACTTGCGGTGGCTGTTCAGGATGCCCAGGCACCACGCCGACATGACCAGCAGCGCCGCACCGGGGAAAAAATTTGCACCAGCTGGATAGTGAGCTGGCGCGTCTCGCCTTGGAATCCGGGCACGATAGCGTCGATCAGCCAGGGGGCGGCGAACACTCCTGCCAGCGTGACCAGCGACGCAATCAAAAAGAGGATGGCGAAGATCGCTTCGGCCAGTTGGTTGGCTTCCTCGTGCCGCTCCTCCGCCCGCAGGCGGGCGTACACAGGGATGAACGAAGCGGAGAGGACGCCCTCACCGAAGAGGGTCTGCAGGAAGTTTGGAATGCGGAAAGCGCCGCGGAAGGCATCCGCTGCGTCTGGAGTTTCCAAAGTAGTGAGCGAACACCCGGTCGCGTACCAGCCCAATGAGGCGGCTGAGCAGAATGCCGGCACTGACAGTAAATGCGTGGGAGCGTGAAGCCGTGCCTTTACGCTGGGTCGAGGTAGTCAAGGGGCCTGTGGTTACTTTAATCCATAGGGCAGGGAGTCTCTGCCAATTCACCGCCGCCGCAGCCAGCTTGTTACGCCTGTTGCTCCAGTTGCAACACCAGTTCTTCCCACTCGGCGGTGAGCGATGCATGCTGCTGCCGCAGGCTTTCCAGCATCTGGGTCACGCGCTGGGTTTCCTCTGCGCTCTCATACACTCCCAGCGATGCTTCCGCGTCGGCAATGGAGCTCTCCAGCCGCGGGATCTCCTCCTCCACAAAGCTGCAGCGCTCCTGCATCTGGCGCAGCTTGATGGGGTTAACCCGACGCCCCTTAGCCGCTGCAGCATCGGGAGACGGTTTCTCCGGCTCCTGCACCGCGGCAGCCCCGTTCACCCGGCTCCCCTGCGTCTCGGCCGCCTGCTTCCGGTACAGGTAGTCTTCGTAGTTGCCGGGATAGACGTGCACATGCCCACCCTCGACTTCGAAGATCCGCGTCGCCAGCCGGTCGATGAAGTAGCGATCATGCGAAACCATAACCACCGTTCCATTAAAACGAGCGATGGCCTCGAGCAGTACGTCCTTGGCCCGGAGATCGAGGTGATTCGTCGGCTCATCCAGCAAGAGGAAGTTCGCCGGGCTCACCAGAATGCGAGCCAACGCGTAGCGGTTGCGCTCTCCTCCGGAGAGCACCCCCAGCGGTTTGAAGACGTCGTCGCCGGAAAAGAGAAAGCATCCCAAAAGGCTGCGCAGATCGGTGGTGGATACGCGCGGCGCGGTGTTGCTGATGTCATCCAGCATGCGCGCACTGCCGTCCAGTACTTTGTATTGATCCTGGGCAAAATACTCGGCGGTGACATTGTGCCCCAGGCGAAGGCTGCCGCTCGAAGGCGGTTCCATGCCCGACAGCATGCGGATCAAAGTGGATTTGCCCGCCCCGTTCACCCCCACCAGCGCGATGCGGTCGCCCCGGTCGATGGTGAAGCTGACGTCCTCGAGCACCTGCTTCGGGCCGTAGTTCTTCGCCAGGTCCGAGACTTCGACCACCGCTCGGCCGGAAGGCTGCGGCTGGGGAAAGCTGAAGTGGATCGCCTCTTCCTCGACCGGGATCTCGATGCGCTCGATCTTCTCCAGTTCCTTGATGCGGCTCTGCACCTGCTTCGCCTTGGTGGCCTGGTAGCGAAAGCGGCTGATGAAGGCTTCCAGGTGCTCGATATGCTCGCGCTGATTCTTGTAGGCCGCGGCCAACTGGGCGCGCCGCTCCTCTTTCTGCGTCAGGTACTTCTCGTAGTTGCCGTGGTAGACGTGCAAGGCCTTGTTCCAGATCTCGATGGTCTTGTCGACGGTTACGTCGAGAAAGTAGCGATCGTGGGAGATCAGGATGTAGCCATTGGGGTAGTTGCGGAGGTAGCTCTCGAGCCAATTGCGGGTTTCCAGGTCAAGGTGGTTGGTCGGCTCATCCAGCAGCAGCAGGCTGGGCTTTTGCAGCAGCAGCTTGGCCAGGGCGATGCGCATCTGCCAGCCACCCGAAAACTCCTCGGTCTGCCGGGACCAGTCGTGCTTGCTGAACCCCAGGCCGCCCAGTACCGTGCCTACCTGGGCGTCGAGGGCATAGCCATCGTGGGCGCGAAAGTGCGAGTCGAGGAAGGAAAAGCGGTCCGCGGCCGCCGCGTATTCCGGGGTCGAAGGATCAAACTCGGCTAATCGCGTGGAGAGGATTTCCAGCTCCTCTTCCATGCTGCGCAGCTCAGCGAAGACCGACAGGCACTCGGCAAAAACAGTGCGGCCGCAAAGTTCCAGACCCTCCTGGGGCAGATACCCGATGGTCATGCCCCGGGTCCGTTGCAGGCTGCCGTAGTCCAGCGATTCGACCCCGGCCAGCACCTTGAGCAGGGTAGATTTCCCCGTACCGTTCGCGCCCACCAGGGCGGTCTTCTCATTGGGCGTAATCAGCCAGTCCGCATTCTCGAACAACGTGCGGGGGCCAAACCGTTTTCCGGCAGCAGAAAGTTGGAGCATAAGAAAAGCAGCGCCAAGGCGCTGCTCTCATTGTCGCATTGACAAGGAACTCCCAGGCTTAAAGTTCAACCCGAGACAAACCTCCGGGTGCCCCATATCTCGCTCGTTTTTCGCGAGATGTGGGAGACCACGACACTTAACCCGAAGCCTTTCTTTATAACAAGCACTTTCGGTAAACAGACGTGGCATCCCACATCTCGCGAAAAACGAGCGAGATATGGGGCACCCAGGAGTTGTTGTCAGGAAAGGCTTACGCCTTGGGAGCGGCTTCCTTGATCACCGTCGTCTGTTTGACCTTTCGCCGCCTCGGAGTAGCCTTCACGGGCGATTTCCGGGCGGCATGAGGCGCGAATCGCGAATGCAGGAAAGTCTTGTAGTCGGCCTCAGTTTGATCTGCATAATCAACTGCAAAATCCGCGACCGCTTCCACCAGCCGATCCGAGTTGCCGATATACCCATCAAGCGCTACCGGATCTCCCGACCGTGCATGGCCACGCGCCAGCAATTCTCCACAAATCTCCGCGTATTGCATCAACCCCTCGCCTCGAAGATCCTCGACCGCGATCGAGGCCTTATGGTCATTCAACTGCCGTACCAGGTATTGGCGATTGTGGATCGTAGTCCAGCCCAGCAGCATGTCGGAGAGAAACTGCATGGCCCGCTGACCCTGCACCACGCGGCGGCCCTGGTGCTGCGGCGCTCCCATCTCTCCCAGGTAGGGGGCATACGCCGAGAAAGGCTCCTCCTTGATTTGCAGAAACAGAGGATCGTCGCTGCTGTTGCCCTCCAGGTAGACGATGTAATCGCGCAGGCCAACACTGCCCGTACCCACGACCCGGAAAGCGACATCCAGCGGCCGGTATAAGTCGAAAATGTGCTGCCGTTCCGGCAGGAGCGACTCCCGGTACATGGTGAGCGAGTCGAGAATCATTTGCGCCTTAGCTGCCAGAGAGCCGGTACTGCAAAGGCTTGTGTTCGACGAAGATACGGTGAGGAGGTGCCTTCTTCCCTCCCTTCGCTGGTGCTTTCGGCTGCTCCAGCAATCGCGCCGCGTTGTACTGCGGCGTTGCCTGCTCAGCCTTGCGCAGAACCTGGGAGACCGGAGCCACGCGCTGCAGCCTGTGGACCTGAAAATGGGCCACCTCCATCACGGTCATGCGCGCGAAGGCATGCATCGACCGTCGATAACTGGTCAAAAACTGCGCTGCCGCCGCACCGCAAGCAGCGCTTTTGCTCCCAGATTCGCGCCCCGCCAGAACGATACTGGTGGCAAGGCGCTTCACGTCCCACTCAAACGGTCCGCGAATGGTCTCATCGAAGTCGTTGATATCGAACACTAGCCGTCCATCGGGCGCCGCATAGGCTCCCAGGTTCCGCACATGAGCATCTCCACAGAGCTGGGTGAAGATGCCGGTATGGGGCAGAGTTGCCAGGTCGGCAGCCATCACCGGGACCGCGCCGCGAAAAAATCCAAACGGGGAAGCGGCCATTCGCTGCCATTTGATCTTCAGCAGCGCCGGCACCCTCCCCACAGCGGAAGCCGCCAGCGCGTCTATCGGATCGGTCTGCCGGTCAGACGCATTCCATCGGTTCTGCTCCTGCCGCCGCACCTGCTTGCGCCGCGATTGGCCAAAGGCGCGCCGCTCCGGCGGTGGCAGAACGTGTTTCGTGGTCATTGCCGTCGTTCCCCTGTTGTTTGCGCCGTGGAGTGCAACAGTTGCTCCATCTCCACGTAAACCGCGTTCGTCCAACCGAAGCCCACCACGTTCTGGTACCCGGCAATGATTTCCACGTTCGACGAGCTGGTTTCAACGTTGTATTTCTCATGGATGGTGCCCTCCTTGTCGAAGGAGGCGCGGATGGTGTGGGTAAATTCCTGGGAGACTTTGCGCGCATCGTCGAGGTAGCCGGTCTTCCGCAGACCATCGACGGTCATCCAGTTCAAAGGAGCCCACCCGAAGGGCAAATCCCACTGCAGGCCGCTCGCGTAGGTACTGCGAGGCCAGTCCGCCGGGCTTGTCCAGAAGGCCAAGATGCGCATCGACGGCCTTGGCCTGCTCCGGCGTTGCCAGGCCTGCCCACAAAGGATAAAAGATGGTCGCGTACACGTAGCTGGACTGTTTGCTGGTAGTGAAGTCGTAATCGAAAAACATGCCTTTGTCGGCATTCCACAAATACTTGTTGATGGCCCCGCGGCGCCTGTCGGCTTGTTGCTTCCATTGGGGTACCCGGGCCGTCAGATGAAGCATGGTGGCAAAGTCCGCCAGGTCGCGTTCGTATTTGTAGAGCAGGCTGTTGAGGCAAACTGCGGCGTAGTGATGGGTGGACCCGCTGAAGGGGGCGAAACGGAACGAAATATCGAAGCCAGACTCCCGCACCGCGCGATCGCCTTTGTAGAAGTCCCGGCTCAGTCGATAGCCATGGGACCAGGCGAGCCGGCAGACCACGGAGTGGCTGGGATCGCAACTGGTTTTGGCCAGCACCGCCCACTGGGCCGGCGACGGCTTCTCCGGAGCCGGGACCAGGTAGTTGGTGTGCACGTCGGGATGGGCGACCAGCCAGTCGATCACATCGATGTAGTAGCTGCTGTGGTCGGCAATATCCGGCACCGGGCCCTCTCCGATGTCTAAATACCGGGCCAGCCCGGTTTGTCCGGCGCGGTGCATGCTGCTCAGCCAGAAATCGTGATCGCGACGGGCATAGGGGTAGGCGCGGGCGATCCACTTCTGTTGCCGGGCCCGATTGGCGGGCGACGGATCGCGGGCAATTTCCGCTTCGTAAACCGCCCGAATCATGGAGCTCAGGAATGGCGGCTGAGAACGGGTCAGGAAATACGTGCGGTTGGCGTTGAGCACGGCTCCATAGTTCTCAATCTCGTAAAAGAAGTTTTCAACCATGCCACGGGCCAGATCCATCCGGCCATCGCGCAACAGGCCTAAGATGATGAAGTAGCTGTCCCAGCCGAACATCTCGTTGAAGCGGCCTCCCGGCACCACGTAGCGGTTGGGCAGGTAAAGCAGCCCCGGCCGAGGAATCTCCGACTCCTTTACATCCCCCAGGTGCTGGATGCGGTGGGGCAGGTGCGCGATTTCGATCTTGCACTGGGTCCGGAGCCGCAGCAGCTCGGGCGGAGTGGGCGCGCCGAAGGGAAGATAAAGCAGGGGCGGGGTCGTGACCTTGGGGTCGATCAGGGACTGGCATTCCGACATCGAGCGGGAGAGGCTGTCCCAACCGTGGTGGATGTAAGCATCAATCGTCGGCTCCGGTGCAGGCTCGGCTTGAGCCCAAATTTGCCGGCCGGCGAACTGGAACAGCAAGAGGGTGATGATTCCAAGTGTTCTCACAAGCTTCCCTCCCTCGCTGCGATGTTACATGCCGCGACGGGTAGTTGTAGTACCAGGTTAGGGATGGCGTCCCCCGGCCCAGGGGCGCTCCAATGGGCGATTTAGCAGCGAGACGATTCAGAGCAGTATGGACCAGCTCACCCTGCGGAGCCAGGGTCAGGTAGAATTGGCCACCCAGCAAGCCCGCGACGGGAAGATGCAGTTGGCTCGTTCCCAGATGCAGGGCGACTTCCAACTGGAGGATGCCTCGTTGCGCTTATCCAATCTCCGCTACGACATCCCGGGTGCGGCCATTAAGCTTGCGGGCATCTACAGCCTCGATGGTGCTAAATTCAACTTCGCCGGAACGGCCGATATGCAAGCCACCGTCTCCCGAATGGTCGGAGGCTGGCGAGGCGTGCTGCTGATGCCGTTCGATCGGATGTTCCAGAAGAATGGAGCGGGCGCCGAGGTTCCCTTCAAGATCGATGGCACACGGTCTGATCCTCACTTCGGCCTCGACTTCGATCGCCTTAAGAAGAAATGAGAAAGTCTATGCGCAGAACGACACTACACTTTGTGGCCCTGGCCGGGATTCTCCTGAGCCTCGGTGGCGCTTTTGCCCAAACGCCAACAAAGACCGCCACCGGTGATCCCTGGTGGAAGCACGCGCTGATCTACGAGATCTATCCTCGCAGCTTCCAGGATTCCAATGGCGACGGCATCGGCGACCTCAACGGAATTACCCAGCGGCTCGATTACCTCAAAGGTCTCGGGGTGGACGCCATCTGGCTATCGCCCATCTACCCATCGCCCCAGGTCGATTTCGGGTACGACATCTCGAATTATGAAGCGATCGATCCTCAGTATGGCACCATGGCTGATTTCGATCACCTGGTGGTAGAAGCGAAAAAACGGAACATCCGCATCATCATGGACATGGTGATGAATCACACGTCCGACAAGCACCCCTGGTTTATTGAGTCTGCGAGTTCGAAGACCAATCCCAAGCGTGACTGGTACATATGGCGCGACGGAAAAGGTCCGGGAGAGCCTCCGAACAACTGGCAATCGACCTTCGGGCACTCGGCGTGGAAGTTTGATCCCAAAACGTCACAGTGGTACTACCACAGGTTCTATGCCGAGCAGCCCGATTTGAACTGGCGAAATCCAGCGGTCGAGCGCGCTATGTTTGGGGTGTATCGATTCTGGCTAAACAAAGGAGTGGCCGGTTTCCGCCTGGATGCTGTGCCGACCTTGTTTGAAGATGAGCAATTGCGCGACGAGAAGGTAGTGTCCGGTACCAATGCCTATGGCGATCCCAATCTTGATGACTCCATGACCGACAATTTGCCCGAAGTGCACCAGGTCATGCGTGCGCTGCGCAAGGTAACCAACAGCTATCCCGGCAACCGTGTATTGATCGGCGAAACCTATCTGCCGAATATCGAGGAATTGCGCAAATGGTATGGCGCAGACCACGACGAATTGCAACTGCCCATGGACATGCAGGTAGGCTTCCTCAACAAACTGGATGCGGGAGCCTTCCGCACTCGCATTGACCAGGCCGAGCATGACATCGGTGACGGCCAGCCGCTGTTTGTCTTCGACAACCACGACAACCCGCGCAGTTGGAATCGTTACGGCGACGGGAAGCACAACCTGGATATTGCCCGCGTGATCGCCACCCTGCTGCTCGGCACACGGGCCACAGCCATGATGTATTACGGCGAAGAGTTGGGCATGACGACCACGACGCCAACCCGTGTTGAGGATGTGAAGGACCCGATCGGCAAGATCGGCTGGCCGAAAGAAAAAGGCCGCGATGGAGAACGCACGCCGATGCAGTGGGACGGCTCACCCAACGCCGGCTTTACCCCTGCTTCAGTCACACCTTGGCTGCCTGTCCCCCCTTCGTACAAGACGGTCAATGTCGCCATCGAATCCCGCGAGGACGATTCGCTGTTGAACTGGTATCAGGAATTGATCAAACTGCGTCGCGAAAACCCGGCATTGCATGACGGCACATTGACGATGCTAAACGTGAACGACAACAACGTGCTGTCATGGTTACGAAAAACAGCGAATGGCCAGGCCGTCCTGGTCGCCTGCAATTTCACTGCGCATCCCCAAACCGCGGCATTCGATTTGACGTCACAGGGAGTGGCCGGAAAGCAACTAAAGACGCTCCTGCAGACGCCGGGCATGGATGAGTCCCCATCGCTAACGTCGATAAAGCTGCCGCCCTACGGTGTCTACATAGGCGAGGTGCAATAAAAAGAACCGCAGGTGTTTCACTCGTTGCGCATCGAATCCTTGCCTGCGGCAACTCCGAGCGAAATAACCTACAGCATCGGTAACAACCGATGGGTGCCCCAGGTCTCGCTTTTGAGACCTGGGATCCCTGCAGCCGATTCCAAATGGAAGCTCTAATTTCCCTCTTGTTTCATTAGGAGCGGAGGGACCTGCGGTTTTCTTCGGCCTTCACGCAACTACCGGCCGTGGCTGGCCAACACTTCGTCATACGTGCTGTAAACCCCTTCAAACACCGCATCCCACGATGCCGAGAGCGCGTACAGCCGCGCCGCGCTGCGCATCTGCGCGTACAACGCGCGATCGAGCATAAGCCGGGCCACCGCTTCCGAAAAACCGTCGTCCGTGGCAATCAGCCCCGTCTCGCCATTCTTCACAATGTACCGCGGGCCCCCATCCGGCGTGACCACCGCAGGAACACCGGAAGCCAAAGCCTCCAGCACCACATTCCCAAACGTATCCGTATGTGAGGGAAATACAAACAAATCCATATTCGCGTAAGCGCGGGCGAGGTCGTTTCCGCGAAGCACCCCGGTAAACTCGGCGTTGGGCAGCTGTTGCCGCAGCGGACCCTCTTCCTTGCCATGCCCCACAATCAGAAACCGGAAGTTCGTAATGCCCCGCGCCATCAATTCCGTCCGGATACGGCTCAATAGAAACACATTCTTTTCAATTGAGAGCCGTCCACAAAACCCGAGCACGAAGGAATCATCCGTCCCGCTACGATCCCGGTAGTCCGGTGAGAAAGCAATGGTATCCACACCGCGCGGCATGAGGGCGCAATGGCGGCCGGTGGACTTCTCCAGCAACCGGCATAAATCAACATTGGGTGCGAACAAGACCTCGGCCAACTTGTAAAAACGAGCGCAGGCATACAATGAGGCATCTTCGATTTTTTTTCCCGCGGCCTCTCGCTGGCCGGAGGGGAGCATACGCAATAACCATCCCGACCGTTGAGCGGCATATTCATGCAGATTCGTATGCCAGGAAGCCACCAGCGGAATTTTAAGACTCTTCGCCAGCCACGCGCCGAGAATACCCGGCTCACTCGGCCCCGTAACGTGCACAATATCGGGTCGAAATGCGCGCAGGCGCTCTTCGAGGAAATCTTTATAGCGTATGAATGCAGGATCGAAGGTGAGATCTTTTTCAATGCGAAACGAGATCACGCTGCCGCGGGGAATTTCCAGGGTGGTGAGTTCCCCCTGCTGTTGTTCCTGGATCGCGCCACCCTTCTTGCCTGGATGGAGACAAAAGAACGGAAGATTCCGCCGTCGGGCAAACGCCTCAAAGTGGCGGCTGGTGTGGGCTACCCCATTGATCTCGTAAAACGTATCCGGAAGGTACGCCACTCTCGGGGTCGCCGTGCGCATAGGCAAAGTGTATCCGTGCCCGGTCGCGGCGAGAAGTGTCAAGCCGCCCTTAGAACGCTTCTCGCTCGCCCAACGCGAATTGCAGCTCGTGCGATTCGTTCCAGGCAAAGCGCAGACTGTTGCTGATCGGGTTGCTGCCCAGCATCCTCACGAACTGGATGATCATCCGCATATAGCCGGGAGCCTGTCCATCAGGCCACAGTTCGACGAGCGGGCGATCGATACCGTTCGCGTCCGGATGATAAACACGCTCATCCCAACGGCGAGACCCTTCAGGAAAGTCGGGATAATCCCGAATGGCATCCAGGGTCGATTTCATAATGCGGTGCTTCCACGGCTCCGCATACTGGGGCATGAAGAGTACATGGCTCCGGTTCTCGCGCCGGATCTCGTCCACGAACTCGTTGAAGCTGGTCGCTTCGGTCAGGTTCACATTCGCATTCGGCTCCAGGCCATGCCGGTCACCACCCGAGATCAGCAACTTGTTCCATTTCGCCGCAAGCCGCTTCACCAGGCGATTTTCTTCCCAGTTGCGCAGGCCATTCAACTCCACTGCGTGGATGGTACGGCTGTTCTGGGTGAGGAACTCTTCCACCCGCTGCTGGTGCAGGTCCTGACCGATCTTGTACAGATCCCAGAGCGGGTGATTGAAGACGATCAACACGTTCGGCAGGTCGTGCAGCGCAGACAGCATTTCCGTCAACCGCGCGTCGCTGGGGTTGGCGGTGAAGGTGGCAAACTCGCGCATCCAGTCGGCGCCCGAAGCGCTGGGCAGGTTATGGATGCCGAGGTGAAAGGCCTGGTCCTTCCCGAAAGGAGTCGTCCACTCCACAGAAACCGGGATGTGGCGCGCGCTGGCCACCGTACGTAGAAGCATGGGCGCCTGAATATCGTCGTGGTCGGTAATCGAAACCAGCGGCTGTATCTGAAGCGACTCCGCGATCTGTCTGCTCTCCAGATCGAATGCCAACCGGGGTGTGAGCGGCGGAGTCCAGTAACTCCTCGCGTAGTCAACCCGCAAGCGATGCTTCTGCTTGCAGCGCTGTTCTTCCCGGGCCATGATGCCCGAGAAGCAGCGATACTCGTGCGCCAGTTTCACGATGAAATCCAGCGTTTCTTTCGACCGGTTGGTATGACTGTGCAGCGATACACCCGAAGCGAACCCATTGGCGGCGCGCTCATTGTTCCAGAGATACGAGATACGAGAACCTGTCATCTCTTCCTCCTATTGGAGCAACCGCACCTGGCCCTTGCTGCCACACAGTATCTGTGTGATCGCTCGTGTGCCCAGTATGTAGTGCAACTCGTGAACGCCGAGTTACTGGCACGCGAATCTACAGGTAAATTTGGCCGGAATCAGCGCTGATAACAAGTTTCCTGCAACAGAGGTAACCCTCTGCTGCACCTATCGAGTGCCGGAGATGTCGGGATTGAGGAGCGGTTCCTCTTCCACGTTCGGCTGCCCCTGGCGTTTGGCTTCCGGTTCCAGGTGGTGCCGGGTCAGGTCGTTCTTGAGGATGTCAAACGCCTGTTGCGGCGTATCGGCAAATTGAAAAAGGGAGCGATCATGAGGGGAAATCGCGCCCTTATCGACCAGCACATCGAGGTTCAGGATACTGTTCCAGTAAGCGGAACCATAAACCACAATGCAAATCTTCTTGGCCAGTTTCTCCGTCTGCACCAGCGTGAGCACTTCGAACATCTCGTCGAGTGTGCCGAAGCCACCGGGAAAAACAACCAGGGCCTTGGCCAGGTACGCAAACCAATACTTGCGCATGAAGAAGTAGTGGAACTCAAAGTTGAGCGAAGGGGTGATGTAGGGGTTGGGCGCTTGTTCAAACGGCAACCGGATATTGAGGCCGACCGTCTTGCCGCCCGCTTCATAGGCGCCCCGGTTCGCCGCTTCCATGATTCCGGGACCACCGCCGGAAGTGACCACGAAACGGTGCCGGCGCCCCTTCAGACGTCTGCGTCCACTTGGTCACCATGGAGGCGAGCTGCCGGGCGTCTTCGTAATAGCGGGCCATCTCCACGCCGGCTTCAGCGCGCCGGCGCTGCAGATCGGTCGCTGTTCCCTGAGCGATCTCCTCATCGGTGGCTGGTTGTTCTTCCTCAGGCGCCGGTGTGGCTGATCCCGTCTTATCCAGTAGTTCGAGTTCATGGCTGGCGTCCGCGTGCCCGCGGAATCGCGCAGAGCCAAAAAACACGATCGTGTCCTGAATGCGCTCCCGCCGAAAACGCGCCAGTGGCTCTGAATATTCAGAGAGGATGCGGACCAGCCGCCCGTCGGGACTGTTGATGAAGGCAGGGTTCTGGTAGGACAGGGGAGCGCGATGGAGATGGGGTGGTTTGCCGGTTTTTTCAGTCATGCATTCAAGAGGTGGATCCGCGGAAGTGCACCGCCTCAACGATCGCGATCCACAAATTCAGAAGCCCGAGGCCCGATACCACCCCGCGTACGGCTCCGTACATCAGAAACGTGGCCAGGCGCGGAAAGTGGTTGAGAAGTTGATTATCCGCCCACAGCGGCGCATACCAGGGCAGCACCAGCACGATGACGCCGATATAGATCCGGATGATGACATAGAGGTAGAGTTCCACCCGGCGAAGCCACAGAGGAACCCGGGACGGCCGCTGAGGCGCAGCTTGCCGTTCTTGCACGGTCGAGCCGCTTCGAGGACTGGACGAAAAGAGGTTCGACTGTTGCGGCATTTTCCTTAAGCCAGGGCCAGAAGCGGGAGCACCCCAGGGTGGTCTATCGCAACAGTAACACAGCCACCCTGGACCGCCTTTCGTGGGAAGGCACCCCCTTCCGGCCGTACCGATACCGCGTGGGAGAACCCGAAAGCCGAATCCCCGCCCCGAGGCGTCCTGGACAAGCGAAGGGTGCCCCAGGTCTCGCGTTTGAGACCTGGGATCCTCCTAGTAAAGGCTAATCGAGTCCGGCCTTAGGCCTGTGTGCTCTCACCGCGCTAAAGGCCGCCACATGTAAGAAGGGGCACGGCTTCCGCCGTACCCCTCATTCGCTCTACTAACCTCTGTCGCGCTTACGCCGTGCGCATTTGGACCGAGTTGCCTGCCTCAGCCGCAGCCGCTGCCAGAATCCGATGGTGAATGGTAAACAGCGCCAACTCAAGGCGGTCGGAAACGCCTGTCTTGTCGTAGACGCTGCGCAGGTAGTTCTTGATCACCTGCTCGGTCGTGCCCAGCCGCAGAGCAATTTCCTTGTTCTTGCAACCCTGCACAATCAAGGCAACGATCTTCATTTCTTTCGGGGTAAGCCGGTCGCGGACCCGCGCTCCTACAGAATCCTCCTCTTCCGACCCAATGGCCTCAGCAGGCCGCTGAATCGACGAGAAGCCCTTGATGACCCGATGCACGCACTCCACCAATGCCTGGCCGGTGGTGTTGCGGTAAACCACCCCACGGATATCGTGGGCAGTGAAAATCTGCGCCGGCTCGCCGTTTTCCGCGATCACCACCGCGCGGCTGCCTGCAGCTTTCACGTGAGACATCAAATCCTGATACTCCGGCCGCAATGCCGATGCAAACAGAACAATCGAGGAACGATACGCATCGACGGAGAGCAGCAGACGTTCCAGGTCTGCGCACTGTGCGGCTACGCGAAAGTCTTCTTCGCTCGCCAGAACCTTGGCAATGCCGGCCCGAAAGATTGCTTGGTTGTCAGCCAGGATAATTTTATTCATCGTGCTGCCTTGTGCCTCGTATCGCTTTTATTTCGCAATCTTTACGGCCGCATAATCCTGCTATCGGCCACCAGCCGCCAGTCTTCTAAACTGTCCTGTTTTGCGTCACCTCTGGTACGTTTCTCTCACAAAATTTTGTGGTCCGAGCGTCTGAGGTGCTGGTGATCTCAAGCCTAGCGGCTCGGGCAGGAAATGAAACCCCACGAAAGTGGCAGGGCCCCGCTCTCAAGTTGCTGTCGCCACTGGATTTGGGTGTAGCGAAAGTAGTGCGTCCGAGACGTAATGAAGGCACTCGCAATACACTAAAGAAGCATGGGCAAGCCAGTTATCCTCGCGGTAGACGACGATGTGAGTGTCCTGGAGATGGTCGTCCAGGATCTGCGCCGCCAATATGGTGCGAACTATCGCATCCAGCGTGCGGCTTCCGGCCAGGCGGCACTCGACACCTGTGACCAGTTGAAAAAGCGCGGCGACGTGGTCGCCCTGTTTGTCTCCGATCAGCGCATGCCCGGTATGTCCGGGGTGGAGTTCCTGGGTAAGGCGATGGAGATCTACCCGACGCCAAGCGTGCACTTTTAACCGCATATGCCGACACCGAGGCAGCCATCCAGGCGATCAACACGGCCAAGATCAATTACTACTTGACCAAGCCCTGGGATCCCCCGGAAGAGCGCCTCTACCCGGTGCTGAATGACCTGCTGGAAACCTGGAAGGAGGGCTACAAGGCTCCCTTCGAAGGCTTGCGGGTCATCGGACCGCGCTACACCCTGCGCGACCACCAGGTGCGAGACTTCCTTTCCCGCAATCGCGTGCCCTATGTATGGCTGGACCCCGAGCAAAGCGCCGAAGGCGTCGACCTGCTCACCCGTTTCAAGCTGGATGACCACAAGTTGCCGGTGGTCCTTTTTGGGGATGGCTCCTATTTGGTGCAACCCGGCCAAATGGAACTCGCCGGCAAAATCGGCCTGCGCACCCAGGCGGAGAAGGAGTTTTACGACCTGGTCGATCATCGGCGCCGGGCTGGCAGGACTGGCGGCAGCGGTGTACGGGGCTTCGGAAGGCCTGCGGACGTTGGTCATCGAAGATGAAGCGCCAGGAGGACAGGCCGGCTGCGAGCTCCAGGATTGAGAATTACCTCGGCTTTCCCGACGGATTGAGTGGCCAGCTGCTGGCCGAACGCGCGCTTATCCAGGCCACACGCTTTGGCGCGGAAATGCTGACTCAAAAGGCGACAGGGATCCGTACCGAAAACAACTACAACATCGTGCAATTGGCCGATGGACGGGAAGTTTCCTGTCACGCTTGCCTGATCGCTGTGGGCGTGTATTATCGGCGTTTGAACACCCCCGGCGTGGAGCGCCTGACGGGGGCCGGAGTCTACTATGGGGCGGCGATGACCGAAGCCAGGGCCTGCAAGGACGAGAATGTCTTCATCGTCGGGGGAGCGAATTCGGCCGGCCAGGCAGCCATGTACTTCTCCAAATACGCAAAAAAGGTAACCATGCTGGTAAGGGCGGACTCCCTGAACAGCAGCATGTCGAAATACTTAATCGATCAGATTGCCGGTACATCGAATATAGAGGTTAGGACGCAATGCAAGGTGGTCGAAGCATTGGGCGAGACCCGCCTGTCTTGCTTGAAACTGTGTAACGGTACTGGAGGGCGAGGAGACCGTGCCGGCAAGTGGGCTGTTTATTTTTATTGGGGCGGCGCCCAATACGGATTGGCTGCCGGACACGCATTATGCGCGACGCAAACGGTTTTCTGCTCTCCGGTCCTGACTTGAAGGTGGACGGAAAGCTGGTCAAGAGCTGGACCCAGGATAGGGAACCCTATCTGCTGGAGACCAGCGTTCCGGGAATATTTGTCGCCGGAGATGTGCGCCACGGTTCGATCAAGCGGGTGGCATCCGCGGTAGGTGAGGGGTCGATTTCAGTGCAATTTATCCATCAATACCTGGCGCGGTTCTAAAACCATGACCGATGTTCAACTAAGTTCGCGAGTGGAGCAGGTCGAGGCGGCAAGTCTTGCCGCTCAATTGCAAAAGGTGCCGGTCTTCGCCGGCGTTCGCTGTCGAGGACCTTCGATGCCTCGGGTCGGTGGAGCTGATCCATGCCGATGCCGGCGCCGACCTCTACGAAATCAATCAAGCCCGTCGCGGATTCTGGATCCTGCTCGAAGGCGAGCTGCGCCTGCAAAAGCGGCAAAAAGATGGCGAACTCACCTCGTTCGGCACCCATGGTGCGGGCGAAACCTTCGGCGAAGTTTCCTTTGCTGGCGGGCAAGGATTCGGAAATCGTCATTACCGTTCTCAAGCAGGCCTCCGTCGTCTATCTGCGGGAAGAGCTTTTCTGGAAGCTTATGTTCGCGTGCCCGCAGGTCCGCATGGGCGTTCTGGGAAACATGGCCCGCAGGCTGCAGGTCTACCAGTCACAGGAACTGCATCGGGAAAAGCTGATTTCGCTGGGTACCATGGCCGCCGGCCTGATGCACGAGCTGAATAATCCTGGAGCGGCTGCGCGGCGCGCTGCTTCGCAGATGCGGGAAAACCTGAGCAATATGCAGCAAATCAGCTTGCGCATGTGCAGCCAGCGATGTCATGACCGCGGGCCAGACCGAGTGCCTGCGCGTCAGCTGCAGGAGCAGGCCCTGCAGCCTCGCAAGCCAAATGCGATGAGCTCTCTCGACCAGGCCGATGCTGAAGACGAATTGGCGTCCTGGCTGGAGGATCACGGCATTGAAAATGCCTGGAAGCTGGCGCCCACGCTTTCCGGCATCGGTTTTAACGACCAGACGCTGGAATGCGCACAGCACGAGTTTCCCGGCAACTACCTTATCCGATCCGCTGAACTGGATGGCCGCCCTTATCTCCAGTGTTCAACTGGTTGGCACCATCGAAGAAAGCGTTTCCCGAGTGACCGACCTGGTCGGAGCGGTGAAGAAGTACGCCTACGAAGACAAGCCGCAGCGCCATCAACTCGACGTGCACGACAGCATTCAAAGCACTCTGGTCATCCTGGGCCACAAGTTTCGCCAAAAGGAGCTGGTGGTGGAAAAGCTCTTCGCTCCCGGCTTGCCGCCGCTCTCCACGTGCGGCGTAGGCCTGAGCCAGGTATGGACCAACCTGCTCGACAACGCAATCGATGCCTCTCCGCAAAAGGGCACCGTGACCGTTCGGACCTGGGTCGAAGGCGACAGTGTTAGCGTTCCGATTGGCGATCAGGGCGAGGGCGTGCCCGAGGAAAACAGGAAGCTGATTTTTGAGCCCTTCTTTACGACCAAACCCACCGGTCAGGGTACTGGTCTGGGCCTGGATATTGTTCGCCACATCGTGATGGACAAGTTTGGCGGAGAAATAAAATTAGATTCCGTGCCGGGCAAGACCGAATTCATCATCAAGCTGCCCGTCGTTTCGTAGCTCCCCAAACCCCAATCCCATCGAAAAGACGCCGCAACCTTCCCGGGAGAACTGCGTTTTGTTTACCAGGGGGTGGGAAATGATACTTCAGAAGAAATTGCGTGCGGCGGTAGCGTTTCTGCTTGCTGGGCGGGAGCGCCGCGATTGCGTCTGCTCAGTATGACCGGGGCTACGGCTACCAGCAGCAGAATGAGTCACCGGACAATGCCGCTCACTGGGGCTATCAGGATGGTTTCAACGACGGCAGCCATGACCGTGCGACTGGCCACAGCTTTCGCCCCACCCACGACAGCAATTACAAACATGCTCCGGAGTACGGGCATCCGCCGATCAGGCGCGACGAATACAAGAACATCTATCGCGAAGCCTACGTCCACGGGTATGAGAAAGGCTATGGGCGTTAGCTACCAGATCGCCGCTCTTGAGGAGACGGCTACCCGTCCACAACATCATCGCAATAAACGCGACCAGCGCTCCACCGATGACACAACACGACTTGAAGCATAGTGCCTCCTATTCTAAACGCTTTTGCTCTTGTCTTGCTCGAAGAGTTTGGCGTCGATCAGGAAGCGGAACCAGAAGGTCTGGAGGGTCCAGAAGATGAAACCCTCCCGGCCATCGAGAAAGCCCAGGCGAAGAAAGTAGCGGTAGAAGAACAGGGCGAAGGGCCGAACGAAGAGCGGGCGCATCGTTGTAAAGGCCGCGTAGGAACCGTTTGCGCTCCACGGGATTTCCCCAGAAGCGAGGGCGGATACGAACTCCCTCGCGCGCAGCGGTTTGCTCCATGACCTCGGCATCGGACCAGCGGTTATGCCGGGCAGTCCATTCCGAGAGCGACATGCGGATGTCGTCGATCATGTAGCCCTGAGAGTTGGCCCGCCGAACCCTCGATCAAGATAGAAATGCTGGTCGTATCTTGCGCTCCTCGCAGCGCCCCGCGCCTTTGCGGAAGAGCCGCAAGTGCCAGGTCGGCGACATGCCCCCATGGCGCAGTTGCCGCCCAAGAAACTGCACCAGGCGAGCGATAAGAAAGCCGGAGTGTGCCGGGTTCTCCGGCAGCGATCGTATCGAAGCGATCAGTTCAGGAGTGAGCCGCTCATCGGCATCCAGGTGCAGCTGCCAAGGGTAGCGCGACACCACATGATCGATGGCCCAATTCCGCTGTGCGCCGTAGTTTTCGAAAGCGTGCTGTACCACCTGGGCTCCGTGCTGCCCGGCTGAGCGCCACCGTGTCATCTGTGCTGAAGGAGTCCACGACATGGAGGTCGTCGGAAATTTCCTGCGCCTGGGCCAGCGTTGCCCCTAGTGTGTCGACAGAGTTAAACGCAAGAATGATGACGGAGGGCTTCAACAAATCAACTATAGGGCGCACTCACATAGTCGGCAATAACCGAACGGTGCCCCATGTCTCGCTAGCGACCCTCTACCCCAGCATAGCGCTGGCGATGCGGTGTACCCCCGCTTTATCCAACGCAAGGTCGGTAGCGGCGATCGAATCGCCCAGGCCAATGCTCCTGCACGCATCCTCCACCACATACGTCTCAAACCCGGCCTGCATGCTGTCGATTGCCGAATAGCGCACGCAATAGTCGTAAGCCAGACCCGTGAGAAAGATCCGTCCCAGGCCGCGTTCGCGCAGATAGCCGGTAAGGCCGGTACGCGTGATGTGATCGTTCTCGTTAAATGCCGAGTAGGAGTCGATATCGTTGCGAAACCCCTTGCGCAAAATCAGCTCCGTCGTTGTCCAGCAGCAGGTGTGGGTGAAAGCCGCCCCATGCTGCCTTGCACGCAATGGTCGGGCCAGAGCACCTGCTCGCCATGTCTGGTCGCGATGGTTTCAAATGGCGCGCGTCCCGGATGATTGGAAGCAAAAGAGTGGTGATCCCGCGGGTGCCAGTCCTGCGTCAGGATCACATGGCGAAAAGCCCCGGCGATGCGATGGATCACCGGCACCACATCCTGGCCGCCCGGTACGGGCAGTGCGCCCTCCGTCGCAGAAGTCATTCTGTACATCGACCACCAGCAGAACGTCGCGGTCAACCAATTCGATAGCCATTTCCTGTCCTTCCAACACCGGTCATACTCAACTCTATATGGCCTGCGCCCGCACAGCCGCGGCAATCTGGTCCCTGGAGTAGTCAAGACTCTGCAGGATCTGCAGGTTGTGTTCTCCCAGCAAGGGCGGCGGCAGCCGGTAGAACACCGGGGTCGAAGAAAGCCGAACCGGGTTGGCGATGCTGCGCACCACATCGAGAGTGGGGTGCTTGATCTCCACGATCAGTCCTCGCGCCAGCGCCTGCGGATCGTTCACGGCTTCGCCCACCGTCTGGATCGCGGATGCTGGTATATCCTCCGCGGTGAGCCGCCTGAGCCACTCGCTGCGGGAGCCAGATCGAAGATCGCGCACAGAGCCGGAATAAGCACCTGGCGATGCTTGGTGCGCAAGGCATTGGTTTGAAAACGCGGGTCGGCCCCCAGCGTGTCCGTCGCTTGCATCACACGAAGAAAGCGCAGCCAGAGCGCATCGGTACCCACGGCAGCGACAAAATGGCGGCCGTCTCCGCCGCGAAAGACCTGGTACGGAACAATGCTGGGGTGCGCGTTCCCCCAGCGCTGAGGAGATTCCCCGGCATTCAGGTAGTTGCTGCCCGCATTGATGAGCAACGTCAGCTGCGAATCGAACAGCGCCATGTCGAGCGCTTGTCCGGCGCCGGTTTTCTCCCGCGCCAGTAAGGCGGCAAGGATCCCCAGCGCGGAATAGAGACCGCACGTCATATCCGCAATCGCGATAGGATAGCGAACCGGTTCACCCTCCGGTTCCCCGGTAAAGCTCATGATCCCTGCCTGGGCCTGGGCAATGATGTCGTAGCCCGCCAGCCCGGACCTGGGTCCCGAATGTCCATACCCTGAGATGGCGCAGTAAATGAGCCGCGGATAGCGCGCGCAAATCGTCTCCGCATCCAAACCGCGGCGTTCGAGCGAAGCCAGATTGCGCTGGTTGATGAGGAACACATCCGCCGTCGCCAGCAGGCGATGCAGAATCTCGGAGCCGAGCGGCTGATCGTAATCGAGCGAGAGCGAACGCTTATTCCGATTGGTGGCCAGAAAATAAGCGGACTCACTGCCTACAAACGGAGGTCCCCAACTTCGCGACTGGTCTCCTGTTTGCCTGCGTTCGACCTTAATAACATCGGCGCCGAAATCCCCCAGCATCATGGCGCAATAAGGGCCGGCCAACGCCTCCGTTAGTTCCACAACGCGGATGGAATCAAGAACAGACACTAAAATCCCGGTGGGCGCTGATCAGCGACAGCAAAGGAGCGCTCCAGAGCCAAGCCTGCGCTTCCCAGCCTACCCTCGTCAAAGAGCCGGCCAATGAGCGTGATGCCATGGGGCACGCGTCGTGGCGGAGAAAACTTGGCCAGGGGGTGAGCGGGATCAGGCGCCCAATCGCTGCGCTCTTCCGAGACCTCGATGAAGCCAGCACGCAAAGTGAGGGAAGGGTGGCCCGTGAAGTTAGTGATGGTGAGCATCTCGTCGCGCAGTGACGGAACCAGGAGCAGGTCCACGTTGGAGAAAACACGGGCCATCTCGTTGGCGACCTTACGCCGGAAGCGATCGGTCTGGACAAAGTCCACGGCGGAGAGAAAGCGAGCCTGGCGAAAGGAATTCGGCCAGGCATCAGGCACCTGCATTTTCAATTGATCGACGCCGTGGGTGAGCGTCAACTCCTCAAAGGCGGCCGCCGCTTCCGCAAACAGGATCAGCTGCAGCGAATCGTAAGGCCAGTCAGGAATGGCCACTTCGACCGGCACCATACCCAACTTTTTCACTGTTTCCAGCGCCGCCCGGTCAACGTCCGTGGCCGGAGCTTCATTCATCCATTTGGGGAAATAGCCGACGCGCAAACCGCTCACCTTCGCGTCGGCATCGTAGTCCAGCTTGCTGGGGACGCTGGCGACATCGCCGGGGTCAGGTCCGCTGATTGCCTCGAGCACCATCATGGAATCCTCAACGCTGCGGGTCATAGGGCCCAGCTTGTCGAGCGACCAGCACAGCGTCATGGCGCCGGTTCGCGGAACCCGGCCATAGGTCGGCCGCAGGCCGTTGATGCCGCAGCGCATCGTGGGCCCCACGATGCTGCCGCCGGTTTCGCTGCCGATCGAAAACCCCACCAGTCCGGAAGCGGTGGCGGAACCCGGACCTGCACTGGAACCGGACGAACCTTCCTGCAGCAGCCAGGGATTTTTTGTCTGGCCACCAAACCAAACATCGTTGAGCGCCAGCGCGCCCATGCTCAGCTTGGCGACGAGCACTGCGCCGGCATCGGTTAAACGCTTGACCACGGCAGCGTTGTCAGCAGGCACGCGATTCCTGAAAGGCTCCGCACCATAGGTCGTCGGAATTCCTGCGGTGTCCAGCAGATCTTTACCGCCCCAGGGGATTCCGTGCAGCGGCCCGCGGTAGTGACCTGCGGCAATCTCCTGGTCGGCCTGTTTGGCCTGAGCCATGGCCAACTCCCGCGTCGGCGTGATGACGCACAGCAAAGTAGGATTGAACCGCTCGATGCGTTCCAGGTAGATGTTGGCAAGCCGCTCGGACGTAAGCTTGCGCGTCTCAATCCAGCGCGACAGCTTCGTTACGGGAGCGAAGGCGATGTCCGCATCGCTGGCGGGCAGGGGACCCGGGTCCCCCTTGCTGCGTACGAAGAGATTGCGTTCGGGAAATGCGGGCATGCCTGGAAGCAGCGCTTCGCCGTGAGACCAGGGCGCCAACTCTGGTTCGAGGGCAACCTTGCGTGGGCCAACCCGTCGCTCGTACAGCGGAGCCATCCCACTACGCCAACTGGCAACCGCCTCGGTGCGCTCTGCGTCCGTCAACCTCACCCGAACCAGCTTTTCTGCTTCCTCAAACGTGAGCGGGGTCACCTCAGGCCCAACGGGCGGAGCGGTCGCAAAAGCAGGCGGCGTGCCCGCAGGCGCCTCCGCCGGTTTTATCTCCGGTTTGTTGCAAGAAGAAACAGCGATCCCCAGCAGCCCAAGGGAGCTGTTAGTCAGGAACTGTCTGCGTGATTTCGACATGGAGCCTCTGTTGCGCATTCTAGAGTGCGGTGGTTGCCGTTTGTAAAACAAAAAAACCTTCCGGTGGTGATGAGAGACGCGTCCGGCCAGCAGCCAGTCTTCATTCAACGCTGCCCTCTCCTTTGTCATCCCGACCGGAGCGGAGGGACCTGCGGTGCGCCCCTCGGATTTCTCAAATTCTGAAGTTCCCACCCTCCACACCAACCAGAATTAAAGGAGTAACGCGAAGGGTGCCCCAGGTCTCGCGTTTGAGACCTGGGATCCCCGCAACCCATGCCTCATGGACACTCATGACGTAACTACAGGTACACAAACAAGACGGAGCCTTCCATGACCATCGCAAACCTTAATCCAACGACAAGCCCTTCCCCCTGGTCATGCGAACTGCTGCGTTTCTCCTGGCTCAGCCGCCATTCCTGACAACGACTCCCTCAAACGGCCGAAGCGAAACGTGCGAGACAACAGCCTCACCAGATCGATCCATGTGCGTCGAAGCAACGATGTGCCCGGCGTCCACCGCCGCCTCTTCTGAGGCCTCACCTAAATTGAGCCTGACAGAAAACCGCTGCTCCCCCGCAGCCCTCTCGTAACGAAGAACCTTGTCATCGCTGCCGACGCCCTCCACCTCGCCCCTGTTCAAAGCAGCATTGGCGTTGCGCAAGCCGATCAGCGAGCGGTACAAGCTGAGCACCGAATCACTCCGCAGAGACAGCGTTTCCACATTCACCTCCGGAGAGTCAGCGGACACACGAAGCCAGGGCGTGCCCTCGGAAAAGCCAGCGAACCGCGAACCATCCCACTGCATCGGTGTTCGTTCCGGATCACGTCCCTGGCCCTTCCCCGGCTCATTCTTCTCCGCCGGATCCCGCACTTCTGAGCGCGGAATCGCCACGTCCGTCATCCCAATTTCATCGCCGTAGTACATCGTGGGTGTACCTCGCAGCGTCAGCAGCAACATCGCCGCGATGCGCGACTTCGCCTGGCCGATGCGAGTGGCAATGCGTGGTTGGTCATGGTTTCCGACCACCCAATTGGGCCACGCGCCTGCCGGCAAGGCCGCCTCGTATTCCTTGATGACTGCGGCGATCGCATCCGCGGTCCACGCGCACTGCATAAGATGGAAATTAAAAGGCAGCTGGGCGCCATTAAGAGTCGGCCCGTAATAAGTCGCTAGTTGATCGAATGGAAGATACAGCTCCCCGATGAGCAAGCGATCGCCATAAGAATCCAGCACCGCCCGCATTTCGGCAACAATCGCATGCACCTCAGGCCGATTGGTGTTGTAAATGGGAAGCAGCCGGACCGAAGCCGGCGCATCTGGTGCGCTCGCCGGGTTGACCGGGTTGTCGCGATACTGATCATCCTTGATCATCATCCACATCACGTCCACCCGAAATCCATCGACGCCGCGGTCCAGCCAGAATCGCAGCACATTGAGCATGGCCGCCCGCAGTTCTGGGTTGCGCCAGTTCACGTCCGGCTGCTGCTTCAGAAATGAATGGTAGTAATACTGGCTGCCGTCTCTGGTCCACGCAGGGCCGCCAAAATTGCTCAGCCAGTTGTTCGGCGGACCGCCATCCGGAGCCGGATCGCGCCACAAATACCAGTCGCGCTTTGGATTCGTGAGCGACGAGCGGCTCTCCAAAAACCATGGATGCTGGTCCGATGTGTGGTTGGGGACAAAATCGAGGATCAGCTTAAGGCCCCGCTGATGGATGGCCAGCAGCAGCCGGTCGAAGTCAGCGAGATTGCCAAAGATAGGATCGACGTTGCAGTAATCGGCGATGTCGTAGCCGAAATCGGCCATGGGCGAGGGGTAGAAGGGTGCAATCCACACCCCTTTGATCCCCAGATCAGCGAGGTAGTCGAGACGCTTCCAAATGCCCTGAAGATCGCCGACGCCATCGCCGTTCGTATCCAGAAAGGACCGCGGATAAACCTCGTAAAGAATGCCGTACTGCCACCATGCTGCTGCGGGTAGATTCAAGAGCGCTCCATGATCAGAAAACAGACGATACACTGGTCTTTATGAGTAAACCGACCAGAACGTTGAACAAGTACAGTTCCCAGATTACACAGCCCAAAGCGCAGGGAGCCTCCCAGGCCATGCTCTACGCGACTGGCCTCACCGAGCAGGACATGGCCAAGCCGCAGGTGGGCATTTCCAGCATTTGGTACGAGGGCAATTCCTGCAACATGCATCTGCTGGGGCTGGCCGAGAAGGTGAAGGAAGGCGTGAACGCCGCCGGCATGGTGGGTTTGCGGTTCAACACCATTGGCGTCAGCGATGGCATCTCGATGGGCACCGATGGCATGAGCTATTCGCTGCAATCGCGGGATCTGATTGCCGACTCAATTGAAACTGTGATGGGCGCCCAATGGTATGACGCCAACGTCTCCATCCCTGGCTGCGATAAAAATATGCCGGGCTGCCTCATCGCCATGGGCCGACTCAACCGGCCCAGCCTTATGGTTTACGGGGGAACGATCCGCGCCGGCCACTTGAATGGTCAGAAGCTGGACATCATCTCCGCCTTCCAGAGCTACGGCCAATTCATCACGCACTCCATTACCGACGAGCAGCGGCAGGCCATCGTGCGCCACTCCTGCCCCGGAGCAGGCGCGTGCGGGGGCATGTACACCGCGAACACTATGGCCTCCGCCATTGAGACCCTCGGCATGAGCCTGCCTTACAGCTCATCCACGCCGGCAGAAGATCCTCTGAAGCTTGACGAATGTTTTCGCTCTGGGGCAGCCATTCTCAACCTGCTCGAGCTGGATTTGAAACCGCGCGACATCATGACCCGCGAGGCCTTTGAAAACGCCATGGTCGTGGTGGCTGCCCTGGGTGGCTCGACCAACGCCGTGCTTCACCTGATCGCCATGGCGCGGTCCGTCAACGTTCCGTTGAGCATCGATGATTTCCAGATGATCAGCAACAAGACTCCTTTGCTGGCCGACTTCAAGCCCAGCGGCTCGTACGTGATGGAGGACCTGCAATCGGTCGGCGGCCTGCCGGCGGTGATCAAGATGCTGCTCGCAGAAGGGCTGCTGCACGGCGACTGCGTCACGGTCACTGGGAAAACCATAGCGGAAAACGTAAAGGATCTGCCCGGCCTCAAAGCAGGGCAGCAGATCGTGCGTCCGGTCTCGAACCCACTCAAGGCAAGCAGCCACCTCCAAATCCTTAAGGGCAATCTGGCCCCGGAGGGAGCAGTCGCGAAGATTACGGGCAAGGAAGGCTTGAGATTTTCCGGCCCTGCCAACGTCTTTGACTCCGAAGAGCTGATGTTGAAGGCTTTGGAGGAAGGCAAGATCGCCAAGGGTCAAGTGCTCGTGATTCGTTACGAAGGCCCCAAAGGCGGACCAGGCATGCCCGAGATGTTGACCCCGACCTCAGCGATCATGGGAGCCGGCTTAGGAAAAGACGTAGCCCTGATCACCGACGGCCGCTTCTCCGGAGGCTCTCACGGTTTCATCGTCGGCCACGTCACGCCCGAAGCCCAGGAAGGTGGCCCAATAGCGCTGGTGCGCACCGGTGAAGTGATCACCATCGACGCCAGCAAAAACGAGCTCTCGGTAGCTCTTTCCGACGACGAACTGGCAGCCCGCCGTAAAGCCTGGCACATGCCCCCCTACAAAGCCGAACGCGGCACCTTGGCCAAGTACATCCGCAGCGTGAAGAGCGCCGCCCTGGGCTGCGTAACCGACGAATAGCAACTGTCCAAATTAAACTTAAAACTTCCATGCCATCCCAAGCGGCTGTCTGAGTTGTCAAGTGGCAACTGACGCAAGTCCCTCGCTCCAGCAACCACCCTTTCCTCCAGCAACTACCCTTTCCTCCAGCAACTACCCTTTCCCTAAAACCACCCTCTCCTATTTGTCATCCCGAGCGCACCCAGATTTCCTGCTTCACCATCCTCGCCACGACCAGGTATGTGGTTCTCTTCAGAGAACCACAAGTACTTGATCGAAGTCGCAACTCTCAACAGGAAATCTGGGAAAGCCGAGGGATCTGCGGTGCGCCATTCGTGTGCCCCGCTCCTACCGGGCCACAACCTCCGCCAATCATCATCGAAGCTTCACGGAAGCACCAACCCACTCGTTCTCTTCCGGGGGGCAGGGAAGGTCCGCTTCCCTCGCCATGACAAGGACAGCGCAATGGTTCATAGAACATGGTTGCTGAACCGTGACATTTCAATCTAATTTAGACAGCCTTGAAGTTCAGCCGTCCCCGTACGGCAAGCTCAGGGTTGTCCCTTCGGGACTGTCTGCCTATCGGAGAGATCTCCCCTCAAAAAGAAAAGCGCGATACCTGAATCCAGGTATCGCGCTCTCACTCCTAAACCGTCCTAACTAAAAGTCGCGTCGTCGATCGACTGCACATCATCCCACATCGGCGTCGGCTCAAAATACCCGGTGCCTTTCTTCAAGTGCTGCTTGCAAACCTCATCGTTCAGCGTAACCCCCAGCCCCGGAGTCTCAGGAACCTTAATGAACCCCTGGTTGATCATCGGCTTCTCCAGCCCATTGACCAGGTCCTGCCACCACGGCACATCGAGCGAATGGTTCTCCAGCGCAAGGAAGTTACGGGTAGCGGCCGCGCAGTGAACATTCGCCATGCAGCTAACCGGCGTACCCGCAAAGTGCATGGCCATCGGAACACCATAGCCAAACGCCATATCCCCAATCTTGTGCGTCCGCAGAATCCCTCCGGAGGTCGCAAGATCCGGATGAATCTTATCCACCGCGTGTGCACTGCAGAGCTTTTCGAAGTCCGCGATTTCGTAAATATCCTCGCCGGTAATGGTCGGCGTCGGGCTCGCGTCCGTGATCTCCTTGAGCAGGTCCGTGTAAAACCACGGGATTACGTCTTCCATCCATTCCAGGTTGAACTTCTCGTACGCCTTGCCCAGCTTGATGACGGACTTCACACCGATATGCCCCAGGTGATCCATGGACAACGGCATGTCATAACCAATGTTCTCGCGCACCGCTGCCACGTATTCGCAAAGCCGGTCGATACCCTTATCCGTGACCTCCGTAGCCATGAACGGATGCGGCTGATTGCGCAGCTCCCACTGGCTCTGCCCCGCAGGCTCCATCACCATGCCGGGCATACCTTCGAGCACATTGATGCCTAGATCCATTTTCATCCAGGTGATGCCCATGGCCTTACGCTCTTTGGCGCGCCGTCCATATTCCTTCGGATCATCCGACTCGGTAGTATCCGCATAGATGCGGACCTTGTCCCGCCATTGCCCGCCCAGCATCTGGTACACCGGGCAGTTATAGACCTTGCCCGCAATATCCCAAAGCGCCATCTCCACCGCGCAAACACCGCCCGCCTGGCGCGATATCCCGCCAAACTGTTGGATCTTCTGAAACAAGTAATCAATCTTCAAGGGGTTCTCGCCCACCAGGCGGTTCTTCAGCACCATGGCGTATTGATAACCGCCTACGTCGCGAACTTCACCCAGGCCATACACTCCCTGGTTGGTGTCGATGCGAATGATGGGGCAGGGGCTGGGGCCGGGCTTGACGATGATGGCATAGCGCATATCGGTAATCTTGAGCGTCGACGGACTGGAATTCAGGTTGACATTCTTGACTGCCGGCTCTTGCTCCGCCGCGGCCTTCTCCAGGCTATAGCGGCTGAGAAGGCCGCCACCCAGGACGGCCATGGAAGACTTGAGCACCCCGCGGCGATTGAATTTCCACATATTGGAATCTGACATTGTTACCTTTCCCCCTTTGTAGTTGATCCTTGCAGAAGCCTGTCTCCTGGCGCAGAAATACCCGGCGGTCGCCAGGCGCTTTATCCCGGTCTTCTCCACTCGTATGCGAAGGAGAAGGATATCGTATTGTCAGACAGGTTGCGTGGGGCGGCCGTTCGGTCGCCCCATCCAGTGTTTTTAGAAGTAGAACGTCGCCGAGGCCTGCAGATCGCGGTTGTCGTTCACTGTACCCGTGATCTGACCTGCCTGGGCCGAGCCAATCGCCGTATTGGGGGTGGAGAAGTTAGGCGTGTTGAACGCGTTGAAGGCGTCGAACTTCAGGCTCAGGGTCTTGTCTTCGTATAGCTTGAAGCGCCGCTGCAGGCTGATATCCCAGTCCTTCGTCGTCGGACCATACAACACCGAGCGGGCTACGTTCCCATACGTGTTGGGAACCGGGGTCTGGAAAGCGCACACCGCGCCACTCGGCAATGTTGTTTGCCCGGCGGGACACAACGTTGCGTTGAAGAAACGAAGCGGGGTACCCTTGTCGATCTTGCCCCGGCCGCCTATCCGGTTCGGCCAGCTAGGCGCGCCGCTATTGACGCCACTGTTCAGGCTTACCGAGAAGGGAGGGCCCGAGTTGTAGGTCGTGATGGCATCGATTTCAAACCCACCCAGGACCTTTGAAGCAACTCCGCTGTTGAGGAATGCTTTGCCCGTTCCGAACGGAAGTTCGTACGTAACGCTGCTGACCAGCCGGTGCTTCTGATCAAAGCCAGACGCGCCGTAGCCCGCCTTCAGATTGGTCACGGTTTGCGGGTTGCCCGCTGAACCGCCACCCGAAGCAGCGGAGCCGCCGTAGTCCAGTGACTTGCTGTAGGTGTAGCTGATCAGCGCCGTCAGTCCGTGCGTGTAACGCTTGGTGTAGTTGGCCTGCAGACTGTTGTAGTTCGACGCATTGATCATGTCCTCTTGCACCCAGGTCGAGATGTTGTTGATGGGCTGGTAGAGGCGGCGAAGTGTTTGGGAGGTTGGACCACCCGGCTGAATCAGTCCCACTTCGTTGGGGCTGTAAGCATAAGTGAGGTGAACGCTATGACTGCCCGCGTAAGCCAGCCCTACAACTCCACCCAGGCTCTGATGCTCCAGGCCGAATGTGTAGATCTGCATGTTGGGCGTCTGGTTCTGACGCGAGTGGCCGATGAGCGCCGGATGCGCCGCATTGAGCGCTGTCGTTGTCGTCAAAGAAGAGAGCGGCAAAGCCACCGCGCCCTGGGGAAAGGGATTGCTCAGAATCGGTTGGCAACTCGCGCTTTGATTGCTCGCTGTGCATTGGTTGGCTGCGGCGAACGCGTTCGGGAGCGGGAAGGTGGCCGGGCTCGAGAACGTTTGCGAAATCGTGAAAGGCGGGTTTTGCCCTAGCTCATCCGAAGCGGAGAACGGATCCGGGAAGTAGGAGATTCCGAAACCAGCGCGAATGACGGTCGAACCCTTTCCGTCGAGATCGTACGCTAGGCCGATACGCGGTCCGACGTTACCGTAGCGCGTCTGAATGCCTGCGGTTCGGCTCACACCGTTCACTCCGGCAAAATCGAAGACCAGCGTATTTTCGTTGAAGTTTGCCAGCTTGTTGTCTTTTTCCACATCCGGCGTGAATACGTCATAACGCACGCCAAGGTTCAGCGTCAGGCGGGGAGAAACCTTCCAGTCATCCTGCACAAAGCCGGAGTATTGCAGGTTGGTGATGTAGTACGGCGTGATCAGGAAGTTGCGGCTGCCGGCATTGGGAAATCCGAGCAGGATAGATGCCAGCCCGGCGCCACCCACTGCGGCCGTGCCGCTGTTGGTGAAGTTGTCATTGAAGGTCAGTCCGCCGCGAGTGGTGGTATTCGTAAACGGAGATGCCAGAACCCGCACGTAACGGAAACCAAATTTCAAGGAATGATTCTGCTTCGTCCAAGAGAACGTGTCTTCTACCTGAATATCGGTCTGGACAGGGTGTGCCGGCAGGAAAGCCGTTCCGCCCTGCAGGCAGGTGAACTCGTTACCGCACGAGCTTCCAATCGTGAGGTTAGGCAAACCAGTGGTGTACTGAGAAATATTCAGTCCCTGGATGCCCAGCGATGTGGACGAATTGTGACCAAAATCCGATTGCGTGGTGAAGGGGTTGGTGCGCGAGTAACCAGCGCGGAACTCGTTAAAGAGAGATGGGCTGAAAACGTGCGTCTCATTCAGCGCCAGGCCTTGCGCGATCAACGTGGTGAGCTGAATGCCGGCCACGTAAGGCCCAAGGTCGAACTGCTTGGCTGCAGACGCGGGCGTAGGAAGGCAGCAGGTGCCTTGGCCGCCGGTCAAAGGATTGGGAGCGTTTTGGACGAACTTCTCATAGCTGAAGCGTCCAAACATCGAATCCTTTTCGCTCATGTGATAATCCACGCGCGCATTGCCGCCGTTGTCGTCGATGACCTGGTCAGCAGTGGAGACGTAGTTGTTGAAACTGCCGGTACTGGTCGGCAGCGGATAGATGCTGGCCAGGTTGAGACCCACCTGCGCCAGGCGTGAGGGGCAAATCACGTTGGGCTGATTGCCATTGCAACCCATGAACTGGCTACGGCTGTAGGTCGTCGCCCCATTGTTCGTGGTGGCCACAGTCGTGAGCGGATCGTAGATGGGAATCACCGTGCCGCTGGTGTTGGTGTAGGCGCTGAAGTCGCCAATCCGTTCCGCCGCAGTGGGAACGTTGTTCTGGTTGACAATGCCCTTCAGCGAACGCTGCCCATAGTAATCCGCAAAGTAAAACAGTTTGTCCTTGATGATCGCCCCGCCCACAGCGCCGCCAAACTGGCCGCGGCGATACGCAGGCTTCTGCACCGCGCTACCCACGCGGGCAAAATAATTGCGCGCGTCCACCGCGCTGTTGCGTAAATAGAGGAAAACTTCGCCATGCAGCGCATTCGCGCCTGAACGGGTAGACACCGAGACCACGCCGGCGCCCACACCGTAGTTGGCAGAATATGAGCCGGTGAGCACCTTGAACTCGGCGATCGACTCTACCGAGGGCTGCACCATGACGGTGTTGAAGGTGTACTCGTTATCGACGATGCCGTCGACCATCCAGGCGTTCGTATTGGCCTGGCTTCCCAGAGCATTAAAGTCCGACGCCGCGCGCGGGTTGAACGAACTGGAGCCGGACAGATTCTCGCCCGCCTGGCCGGTGGTCACGCCTGGCACAAGGTAAACCAGCTGGGCGAAATTGCGCCCGTTCAGCGGCAGGTTCTGTACCTCACGCTTGCCCACCACTTCGCCCAATTCCGAGCTGTCGAGCCGAATCAGAGGGGGCGCACTGGTTACCTCTACGGTCTCGCTCGCACCGCCGGTCTCGAGCGCAAAGTCGGCCTGGGCCTTCTGGTCGATATCCAGAACCACATTGTTCTGGATACTGCGCTTAAAGCCCTTCATCTCAACTGAAAGGTTGTAGGTGCCGGGAAGAAGGTAGGGAAAGCTGTAGTTACCTTCTGTATCCGTCTGCTTGACGAGTGTGGTGCCCTTGCCGGTATCGATGACGGTTACCGTTGCCCCGGGAACCACCGCTCCTGAGGCATCATGAACGGTGCCCAAAATGCTGCCGGTGGTTACTTGCCCGAGGGCCGCTGCGCAAAAGCTGAACAGCACGACGAATACAGCTGCGAGAGCTGGTGTTTTCTTAATACTCATGGTCCCGTGACCTCCAAAAATGTTAAAACCGTTACTTTTCACACCGCGGTGTCCCTCTTAAGCAGAGACTTACGCAGTTTCCCGTGCAGCTTTGGCATGTAATTGCGGGCGGGTTAACTTATAGATAACTCCATATACGATTGTCAAAGGAAAAGTGGATACCGCAATGTGGGATCTAACTGCGGAGCCGCCCGCGCGGAGATAAACTATGCAAGCGCAGTTAGGAGGCAGATCATCTTCAGAGCCGGAACCATGAAAATCAGTCTTCTTTTGCTAGTAACTCTTTCAGTTACATCAAGCTGCTTCGCTGCGTCTGCCTATCCCACGCGCCTCGACGACCCGGCGGCAGTGTATCTTACCGCCGAAGAATTTCATGCTCATGGCGACGGCAAAGAAGACGACAGCGCAGCCGTACAGGCTGCGATCGATAAACTCCAGGGCGCAAAAGGTGAGGGCGTCGTCTTTATCCCGCCAGGACGCTATCGCCTTAGCCGCACTATCTATCTCTGGCCTGGTGTGCGTGTGATCGGTTACGGTGCCCAACGTCCCGTGTTCGTACTAGGGGAAAACACACCGGGCTACCAAAATGGAATCGCGTATATGTTCTTTTTTGCCGGCGCGCGGCCGCGGCCCCAGGGCGCCGCAGGCTCACCCCGCTTCGCCTACCATCCTCCGCCCACACCGCGCGGGGTGGTGCCGCCCCCCGACCGCAACGTCCCGGACGCCAACCCTGGCACCTTCTACTCCGCGATCAGCAATGTGGACTTCGAAATCGGGCCGGGCAACGCGGGGGCAGTCGCCATTCGCTTTCACGCCGCCCAACATGCCTTTCTAAGTCACATAGACTTCTCCATCGGTTCCGGGTTCGCCGGCGTGCATGAGGTGGCGAACGAAGCGGAAGATCTCCACTTCCACGGAGGCCAGTTCGGGATCATGGCCCGCAAACCTTCACCAGCGTGGCAGTTCACGCTGATCGACTCCACCTTCGACGGCCAGCGCGAAGCCGCCATCCGCGAAAACGAAGCCGGGCTCACCCTCGTCCACGATGAATTTCGCAATGTGCCTACTGCTGTTTCTATCGATCCTCACTACTCCGATCAGCTTTGGATCAAAGACAGCCGTTTTGAAAACATCACCGGCCCCGGTGTTCTGATCGGAAACGACGCCAGCCGCATGACCGAAATCAATTTCGAGAATGTGGTTTGCAGCCACGTGCCTGTGTTCGCCAAACTGCGCGAGAGCGGCAAAGAATTCCGCCAGGCAGGGAATACCTATCGCGTGAATGTCTTTTCTCATGGCCTCAGCTTGCCCTATCCCGGCGCGCAGGGAGCCTTTCAGACTCGCTATGACGCTTCACCGCTGGCTGGGCTGCCTGCTGCGACCCCGTCGGCAATTGCCGCGCTGCCTGACTCCGCCACCTGGGTGAACGTTCACTCCCTCGGCGTGAAGGGTGACGGAGTTGTCGACGACACCCTTGCACTGCAGAAAGCGATCGACGAACATCCTGCGCTCTACTTTCCCACCGGGCGCTACCTGCTTCATGACACCCTCACCCTGCGCCCCGGCTCTGTGCTCATCGGACTACATCCCAGCACGACGCAATTCGATCTGCCCGACGGCGCACCTGGGTTCGAGGGCCCCGAGAGCCCAAAGCCCCTGCTGCTCGCGCCTTCAGGTGGAGCCAACATCATCACCGGTCTTGGCATTTTCACCGGCGGTTTTAACCCGCGGGCGGTCGCGCTTCTCTGGCACTCCGGTAAAGACTCGCTGGTAGACGATGTCCGATTTCTCGGCGGCCATGGCACCAACAATCCTGATGGCACGCGCATGAATCCTTACAACTCGACCCACAGTGCCGATCCCAATCCGCATCGTCCGTGGGACTCGCAGTATCCCAGCCTCTGGATTGATGGCGGTGGTGGTACCTTCGCCAATATCTGGACTCCCGACACGTTCGCTCAGGCGGGCATCCTCGTCTCGAATACGGCCATCCCCGGCTTTGTGTATGAGCTCTCGAGCGAGCACCATGTGCGAGCCGAAATCAAGCTGAAGAATATTTCCAACTGGCAGCTTTACGCTTTGCAGACCGAAGAGGAAAGCGGGGAAAGTCAGGATGCCTCTTCCCTGGAAATCGACCACTCCAGCGACTTGACCATTGCCAACTATCACGGCTATCGCGTCACCCACATGGAGAAGCCCTTTCCCTACGCCGTGCGAGTGGCTGACTCCACCAACATTCACTTTCGCAACGTGCATGTGGATGCCAACAGTTCCATTGGCCTGTGCGACGCCAGCGGAGCGTGCCGCCAGGCAGTACGTTCCAACAAGGTGCCCTTCGAAAATGCCATCGTCGATGAGACGCTCCACGCTGAAGTGCGTGACCGCGAGTTTGCCTGGCTGGATCTGTCTGACAACAAACCAGTCCTCGCCGCCCGCGCGACCTCAGCCTTCATAGAGAAAGGTGCGCAGGTCGAGAGCCTGGCCACCGGCTTCTACAACATCTCCGGCGCCGCCATCGATGCGGCCGGGCAACTCTATTTCGTCGACGCGCACTCCCACCGCATCTACCGCTGGTCGCCCGAATCGAAAAACGCCGTAGTGGTGAGTGACGCTCCGCTGGACCCCGTCAACCTCGTCTTCGACAAGGCCGGCGATCTGATTGTCGTTTCCTCCGGCGGCAAAGAACTCACCGCCTATGCCTTTCATCCTGACCAGCCAAACACAGAAGCGAAACTCAAGGTTCTACATCTCGAGCCGGCTGCCGACCGTCCAGGCCTTACCCCCGCCTTGCCAGTCGACTACTGGTTCAACGGAGATTTTGCAGATACGCTTTCCGCCACCCAACCCTATACGTATACGTCACTGCAACAAATGTTCGAGAAGGGCCTGGGCACGCGCACGACCTTCCAGTTCGTCTCGCCGGACAACTCTCTCTTCATTCCAACGAACGCACCCATCGTGCAGGGCGAACCTTATTTTGGAACGAAATGGGCGCCCGTGCTCGAAGCCTATGGATTAGTAAAAGGAACGGAAGGCAAGCCCTTCTACGCCACCAATGAAGCCGAGCAACGTACCTACCGCGGACTGCTCAACCCCGACGGCTCTTTATCGCAGATAACTACCTTCGTGGAGCAAGGAGGAGAAAGCCTGGCGCAGGACGCCGAAGGCAACGTCTATCTAGCCGCTGGCCAAATCTACGTCTACTCACCAGCCGCCAAGCTCCTGGGCAGAATAGACGTCCCCGAGCGTCCCCACGACATTCTCTTCGGAGGCAAAGACCGCCGCACCCTCTACCTATTGAGCGACCACTCCCTTTACGCCGTGCGCCTGAATCATCCGGGCCTGTAGGATGGTTTGGTTGCCCGAGTCCCGCAGGGACGGCTGAAAATTGTCCATGATGGGCTAGCGGTCTATTTTGAGGCGTCCCTGCGGAACTTGAGTTAGCCGGAGCGGAGGAATCTGCGGTCTCTCACGCATCTTCTCCAAGACGCACAACTCAAGCCGGAGGAGCCCCACCAGTCAACTCCCGCTTCCGCACCCCTTCACCCACAGGCCCATGATGCCCAAGCGTACGATTCAACCACTCCGTCATCTGCACTTCCCAATCCGGCACGCCGGGCAACTTAAACCACCCACCCGTCCCATGCATCCCACCAGGAATCCGAATAATCTCGCTCCGCACTCCCACCTTGCGCAGCGCCGCATCCAGATTCGTCGCCTCACTAAACGGAATGTACTCATCCTTGTCCCCAAGAATCTGCAAGAACGGAGGATCGCCCTTGGAGACATAAGTAATCGGAGACGCTTCTTTCAGGGCCTCCGCCTCGCCCTTTTGCTGAATGAAAGGATCAAGCAGCGCATGCACATCCGCATTCAGCGGAACCGTGGCAAAGCTACTCTGCGCAAACAAAGTCACCACAGCCTGCACCTGTGCGCTCTCGCGATCCACCGGGTCGCTCGCCGAAGCATCGCCAGGCGCGTTCAATAACCCCACCATGTTGCTCAGGAACCCACCCGCGGACCCGCCCACCAGCGCGATGCGATTCGCCTGACCATCCCAACGGCTGGCATTGTGGCGGAGAAAACGAACTGCCCGTTGTACGTCGTACACCATGTAGGGATACGGATACTTCGGGGCCAGTCGGTAATTAATGGAAAACACCGCGTATCCCGCAGGCGCGAGAAAATCCGCGCAATAAGCTTCGCTGCCGCTCTTGCTATTCCCCCGCTGGTAACCGCCGCCGTGGATGATGATGGCAATCGGATGCGGCCCCGGACCCTTGGGCGCGTAGTAATCCATCGTCAACGGCTGCCCGTCGGCCACCCCATACACGATCCCCTCCTGCGTCGGCGTCCGCACGTCCGCCGCGAACGCAGATACAGTCAAGACCAAAGCGACAAGTCCAGCGAATATTGATCTCATACGCTGAGCGGCCGTTCAGGATGCACGGTCATCCACAGCAGAGCGCCGACGACAGCCAGCGCGGCGGCAATCGCGAATGAGGTAGTCCAACCGAACCGCTGTGCAACCCAGGGAGTGAGCGAGGCCGTCACCGCGCCTCCCACCTGCGCCCCCATGTTCACCATGCTCGAGAACACCCCCGAACTCCGTCCGGCGATATCCGCGGATACCGACCAGAACGAGCTCTGCGAAACGTAGAGCGCCCCGGCGCCCCCGGCAAGAATGACCCCCGCAAGCTGAGGGCTTTGCACGCGCGAACCGAGCACCAGGAAGATAGCCGTAAAAAAGAACGCCACCGAAGCCAACCCGCATCGGCCCACGCGCAGCCCATAGGTCTTCGTAAGCCGGTCGCTGATTACTCCACCCGCCAGGCAGCCAATCGTCATCGACAAAAAAGGCAGCATGGAAAACAAAGCACTGGCCTTGAGATTGAATCCACGCACCTGCGCCATATAAAGGAAGAACCAGCTGAAAAATATCCACGCGGTATAACCGAAACCGAAGTAGCTGATGATCAGAGCAGGCAAATCGCGCCGGCTCAGAATAGCTCGCCACGATATGGCCGCGTGAGGTGCGCCGGCAGGCTTACCCGCCCCCTCCTCCGAAATACCCTGACGAATGAGGTTCAATTCCGCAGGAGAAACCCTGGGGTCTTCTTCAGGTGTATCGCGCGCAGCCCACCACCACACTGCTCCGGCGATTACTCCAATCACAGCGCTGAACCAGAAGGCAGACCGCCATCCGTGATGAAGAATGAACCACGCCAACAATGGCGGCGTGAGTCCGCTGCCCGCGCCGACTCCCGCAAAGATAAGCCCGTTGATGAACCCGCGTTCCTGCACCGGCACCCAACGAGCGACGAACTGATTCGCCGCCGGGTAAATCACGGCTTCGCCGGCCCCCAGCGCGAAACGGATACCGATCAGCAGCACCACAGCCTGGGATATGCCCGGGGGTATCAGCGTGGTAAGCGCGGTCGCCACGCCCCACCACACCACGCCCAGGGTAATGACCAGACGCGGCCCAAAGCGCGAAGCAAGCCATCCTGCGGGCACCTGGAAGCCGGCATACCCAATGAGAAACGCGCTGAAGATCCACCCCAGCCGTTGATTTCCCAACCCGTATTCGGAACTTATCTGCAGCCCGGCGATCGAAATATTTGTCCGGTCGAGGAACGAGATTGCGCTAAGAACGAAAAGCCAGAACGCGAGAAAAATTCTCTTCCGGGAGTGTTGCACTACATCCATCGATGATTGCTCCTGAGACACGGGCCGAAACAAATGATACCCCACAGGGAAACCGTGGCTGCCTCACGTATGATGCGTTTGTATCATGCAGCAAATCGAGGCCGCTGGAGGGTTTCGTGTGTTTCTCAGCTAGCGCCAACTTTGTCGGCAGCGCCGTCCTCGGGGCCATTGGAGTGGCGACTATTGCCGAGGTCAAGCATCGGCGAGAACTCCTGTTCGCCGCCATGCCATGCCTGTTTGCTCTGCATCAATTCACCGAAGGCTTCGTCTGGCTGGGGCTCGATCACAAGCTGCCGCCCGTGGTGATCCACGATGCGGGTGCAGCCTTTGTCTTGTATGCCCAGGGGCTGCTGCCGTTCCTGTTGCCGTTGAGTGTCTTTCTCATGGAACCGACCAGGAACAGGCGCCGCGGCATGCTTGGCTTTACCATCCTGGGCGCGGCGCTCGGAGTCTACCTGCTTTGGGGACTCATCGCCTATCCCCTGCAAGTGTCTGCCGGAGACAATGGCATCGTTTATATGAACCGCATAACCATCACTACCCTGGTCGCGGTGCTCTATGTGCTTGCCACGTGCGGTGCGTTATTCTTCTCTGGCTTTCGCATGCTGGTTGTGTTGGCCTGGCTGAATATGGTGGGCCTACTGACGGTGATGGTGGTGCGGCGGCTTGAATTTACTTCCATCTGGTGTGCCTATGCCGCCGTGGTGAGCGCCATCATCTACTTTTTCTTTCGTCGCAGCCGCACCTCCAGGCCGGCAAACTATGCCCTGGAACCGGCCATATGAAGCCCGAAACGCTCATCACCGATTTGCGAATGTTCTGGTGGGCCTTTGCTGTCAGAGGCGGCCTGGCGCTCGTCTTTGCCGCTGTCCTCTTTTTTGTAAGCAGCTTTCTCGGGATCTTCTCTTTTGATCCTGTCACCCTCGTTTATTTGAGTCTTCTGCTCGGTTCGTTTGTGCTGGGTAATGGCCTTCTCCAGGGCGTGGCCGCCGTGTTCGGCTTTGAGCACCGTCTGCACCTTCGCTGGCTCACGCTCTGTGAATGCTGTTTCGAATTGTTGCTCGGTATCTACATCGGCGTTTCGCTGTTGTTAACCAAGGAGTCGCTTGCTTTCCTGGCCGGGCTCCACGCCCTGGGGAACGCGGGCTTTCAAGTGGCGTTGGCGGTCAAAATGCGAGAGGACCGATCGCATCTATGTCTTCTCGGCTTCATTGGAATCGTCTCGTTGGTCATAGGCATCGTGTTTCTCACCCATTACCATCAGCCCGCGCGCATCACGACACAAGCGCTCTCCGGCTTCGAGTTCCTGTGTGGAATCACCTGGATTGCGCTGGCCTTCCGGCTTCGCCGCTAAGCGGGGACCGAAAACCAGCTAGCTGCACAATTTCTGGTCCACCATCTATCAACCGTCCCAAAAAGGAAGGCTTCGAGCCCGTCATCGTATACTGATTCCATGTCGATTGTGCGCAACATAGCCGGCGTGGCCAAGGGAATGAGCATCACTTTTCGCGAGATGCTGAACCCCACCGAAGTGGAAAACTACCCTGACGGACCCGGCCCCAACCGCGGCGCTCACTTCCAGGATCGTTTCCGGGGTGCGCATGTTTTGCAGCGGGATGAGAATGGTCTGGAGAAATGTGTCGCCTGTTTCCTGTGTGCAGCGGCCTGTCCGGCCAACTGTATCTACATCGAGGCAGCCGAGAACACGGCGGAGCGCAGGATCTCGAGCGCGGAACGCTATGCCAAGGTCTATAACATCGACTACAACCGGTGCATCTTTTGCGGATATTGCGTGGAAGCTTGCCCTACGGACGCTATTACCCACGGACACGGCTTCGAGCTGGCCTCCCTCAATGCCACGACCCTCATCCACCGCAAGGAAGACATGCTCGTCACCTCCATCGGGCTGCCGAATAGCGTGAGTACCAACGCGGGTGCCGTGAAATAAATGGATCGTTCAGTACAGGCTAGGCGATTGTGGTTTCGGGCAGGTAGTATCGCGTGATGCAAGGGAAAGCTACTGAAGACAAGAAGCGCATCTTCCATGTGAGCAGCCGCCTCAACATCATGGGGTTGCGCGACGAAATACTCCGTATGCACGGTTTCGACGTGGACTCTACGGTTTATTCTCCAGCCGCCGCCGAGGAAGTGGCCGAAAAAGACTACGATCTGGTCTTAATCGATGTCGAGGCGGATGTAAGAGTGCAAAGCGCCCAGGAGCTCTGCGACCGGATCAAGAAAGTGCACCCGATGCAGCACGTTGCCTTTGTCTGCAACTACCGCGTGGCGATCGACAGCGACTGCCCCGACGAGATTATCCGCGCTGAATTCAACCCCGAAGCGCTGGTCCGTGGCGTGCAGCAGGCCCTCGGCAAGAACGAAGCCGACGACAAAAACCCCGCCCTCTAAAACTTGCCGCGTCCCGGTAGGCTTCCTGCACAGGGAACAATCTTCCGGGTGCCCCATTCAAGCCCTCTTTTGGCTTGAGTGGGCAAGTAGCCCACACCCACCCTTTGACACTAGGAACGAAGCCGGCCGGTCCCGGCGCGCCACGGAGGGACCTGCAGTTTGCGCGGACCTCTCAGCAAAAACCGCTAACCATCAGACGCAGCGTCCAGACGCAGCGTCGGAAAGCAACCGATGGGTGCCCCAGGTCTCGCGTTTGAGACCTGGGATCCAGGCAACGAATTCATCTTGGGGAAGCGAAGCGATCCGCAGTGCACGCGGACCTTTCGCCGAAATGTTCTTTCGGCCGAGCGGAAGGCAGATGATTCCTACCTCGCCAAGCGCCCTAACTAGCCTTCTTCCGAGGCTGAGCCGCCTGGAACTCCGCCCGAAGCGCCGCCTCATGCATCGGCTTCTCATGCAGCAATAACTGCGTCGCCTCCAGGTGCGCATTGGCATGAAACCAATCCTGCACAATATTGTCGTAAAGCAGATTCAGAATCGCCAGCAAAGACATACCCTGGTGGTGAGCCATCCACTCCAGCACTAACTTCGGCGTCTTAAGCGACTCCTGGTAATCCGCCGCCTCGTAGAAACCATAGGCGCCCATCCAGCCCATCTTGGCCATGCGCTTGAGATTCTTCAGCGCCTCCACTGGATCAATTCCCAGTGCCAGGCACGTGGAGTACGGAGAGATCACAGGACCCGCAACCGCGTCCCACTTCAACGCGATGGGCGGAATCCCAAACGCCTGGTAATGGTAGTGGCCATGGTCGTCCTTACCCGCCCAGCCTGACTCGGAAATCCCCCAGGGAATCCCGTGCTCCTTCCCAAACGCCCGCTGGATAGCCACCACACCGCTCAGCGTCCGTGAAACCAGGGTGTCCGGATAACTACGCATCCAGATATTCGGCATCATGTATTCGAACATGGTGCCTGTCCAGGAAATCAGCACCGGTTGTCCGTAAGCCATGGTATGGATCCGCCCCAGCTTGAACCAGCTTTGCTGCGGAGCCTCACCCTTGGCCACCGTGATGAACGCGGCAATACGCGCTTCGCTGCACAGCAGGTCATAGCACGCTTGGTGCAGATGGTGGCGCTCGATCTCATAACCAATCGAGAGCAACAGCCGCGACTTATCCATCAGGAAACCGAAATCCATCTCGGTAGCAAACCGCATGGCTTCAGCGGACAAGTCTTTAAGTCCGCTAGCGAGCGCCTTCAGGTTTTCTCGCGCCGGCCCTAACGCCGTCCGCAGTTCTTCCGCGAGTAACACCAGAGGTGATCCGGAAGGCAGGCTGGTGGCCGCCCGCGCGATGCGACCGTCTAAGTCTGCAGCCAATCCAGCTGCGGCTCCGGTTTGCACTGCAGCCGCCATTTCGGCAATGCCATGCAATTGAGGCACTTCAAACAGTGGTTGGAACCTGGGTAAAACCCAGGGCATGTAGTCGTTGGCCAAACCGGTCAGGGCACGAACACGGCGCTTCGTTTCCGCCAGCCACCACGATGTGTCCTCTCCCACCGGCGCCGAAAACTCCGGCGAGCCAACCGTATCCAGGGCCCACGCGATCCACACCTCCACACTCGCGTCCGCCGGCGGCAGCGTCAGCCCCTTCAGGCCCGCGGGCGCATCCGGTAAGCTCCTCAGCAGTTCCCAATGATCGTGGATTCCGCCAAACAGGCTGCGATCGAGCAGCGCCTCCCGCAGTAGTAACCGGGTACCCGCGCGCAACGTGTAGAACGATGCCGCCAGGTTGCCGCTATCCACGGAAGAAATAGTGATCGGCCGGATAGGCGCAAGCGTGCGCGTGTCGTACCAGTTGTAGATATGGCCGCGGAACTTCTCCAACTTGTCGTAGGTCTCTAAGCTGTGCTCGCTCAGCTCGAGAAATTCGGGGATGCTCAAATAGCCGAATGTAACCGCGGCCTGTCGCGCATTTAATAAGAGCCCATAATTGGTAGGAGACACGCGGGCCGCCTCAAACAGGCCCTCTTCCTCCACGTTGTCCGGCACCATGTAGTTGTGGCTTTCGCCACCGAACTGGTTAAAGTATCGCCATGTCTTCAGTGCCAACTGCCGCAGAAAAGTATTTTCTTCCTGGGTGAGCTTTGGCCGGGTTTGCTGCGGCGAATTGTTGAGCCACGCAGTGATAGCACTGGCAAAAGCCCAAAGAATAAGAATCGGCAAGGCCACCAGCACAGACTCGGGATGATGCAGAAACACCACCACGCCCACGATGAGAGCGACCAGCGGACTCACAGCCAGGTAACGGTCCACTGGCGTGCGCCTCTTTGTCTCTTTGGCCGAAGCCTCAGCCTCAGCGGCCGTTTCCCATTCCAGCAAGCGCTGACCGGTGATAAAGCTGCGCACCAGGGAACGAATAATAGCGTCCAGCGCCAGCAGCGTTTGGTGCGGCAGGTAAACCAGGTTAAGAAAAGAAATAAACGTGCCCTGTCCAAAGCCGCTGAAAGCATCGCGCATGGCGCCCGGCAATTTGGTGACGTACGCTCGCCCCACACTGAAAACCAGCTGGACCATCGTGGGCACAAACATCAGGAAGAGCGTGACCACAGTCCAATAAAGCGCGCCGCCAGGCAAGCCCAGCCACCCCGCCAACAGCAACGCGAACGTAGATGTTTCCACCAGCGACCGGCGTAGATTGTCGAAGATCTTCCACCGCGAAATGGTCGCGATGGGATTGCGCACATACCGCCCCGATTCATCCGGAACCTTGGAGAAAAGCCATTGCGCAATCTGCCAATCGCCCCGCAGCCAGCGGTGCTTACGCCGTGTGTAGGCGCTGTAATGCGACGGATAGTCGTCAATCACCTCAACGTCCGTGGTCAACCCCACCCGGGCATACGAGCCCTCGATCAAATCATGGCTGAGCAGGGAATTGCGCGGAAAACGCCGGTCCAGAACCGCGTGCAGGGCATTGATCTCGTAAATGCCTTTGCCGGTAAAAATCCCCTCGCCATAAAGATCCTGATAAGCATCGGAGATCGCTCGCGTATAGATGTCAAAGCCCGTCTGCCCCGAGTAAATAGAGGCTAACCGTGACCGCGACGCCGACTGCACGCTGACCCCAACCCGCGGCTGCAGGATGCCATAACCCTCGGTCACAATCCGCAACTCAGGATCGATCACCGCCCGGTTCAGAGGATGCGCCATGGCGCCGATCATGGTGTGGGCCGTGCCCCGCGGCAGCTGCGTATCTGAATCCAGCGTGATTACGTATTGTGCATGCGTGAGCGCATTCAAATCGCCGGCCTTCACCGGAAACGGATCGAACTGCCCCTTAAGCAGTTTGTTCAAGTCGAGCAGCTTGCCCCGCTTCCGCTCCCAACCCATCCACACTCCCTGCCGTGCGTTGAAAATGCGGTGCCGGTGCAGCAGAAAGAACGATCCTGCTCCCGCCTTGGCGTAGCGCTCGTTCAATTCATCGGTAAGTTGAATGGCCAGATCGACCAGTGGATCGGTGTCGTTCTGCCGCGGCCGCGTCACCGAGTCAGGCAGATCCGTGAGCAAGCCGAAGTGGATGTTGGGATCCTGGTTCGCCAGGTAGCGGACCTCAAGGTCGTCGAAGAGTTCCCGTACCTGCTTCTCTTTCATCAGCAGGGTCGGCACCACCACCAACGTGGTGAACGCCGGAGGCACTCCTTTGGAGAAGTCGAGCTTCGGGAGCGCAAAGGCTTTGAAAATCGTGGTGACCGTGTTGTTGACCAGGTCGACCGCGCCCTGCGTGACCGGCAGTAGTAAAAGCAGAAAAGCGAGCGTAAGGCCGCCGAAGATCGGGTACGTAGGCACCAGCGGAGCGATGATCAAGCCGATGAGCACAACGGTGATGATCTGAATGCCGCCGATGTAAAAGTCATCCGCGTTGTTCCAGATTGTCTGCCGCATGCGGTCGATAAAGCGCGGTCGATAACCGACCCGAGAGGCCAGCATAGGAAAGCCCCGGTCAATGATGTAGTAGCCAACATGCGCGCGTCGCGCGCGCAGCCGCGGATCTTCTACCCGCTGTTTTTCTTTCGACTCCAGTGCCAGCGCCAGCGCCGCTTGCGCCACTTCGAGCTCCGTGCAATCGGAGTAGCGGGCAATCTCCGCCACCCGCTTGCGGTACGCTTCGCGGCTATCAAAGTCCATAAATTTGTAAGCGTTGACCGGGTCCTGCTGCAGCACAGGATCATAGACGACCAGCGGCTCGATCATGGTGAACCAGTCCGCGTAGCCGATGTCCCGCAGACTCCGCATACGCGTCTTCAGCAGTTCGGCGCCCGCTTCCGTGTGCGCATCCTCATCGGCAAGGATCTCGTTTGCCTGGGCGATGACCTCTTCCAGCAATAGGAACTTCATCACCGGTGCGAGAGCCCACAGCTCCTGCAATTCCAGTGCATCGTATTCCTGCACCCGCTTGATGAATAGCTGGATGGCGTCCGCGTTATATTCCGAGCCGGTTGCTTGCAGGTAGGCATCTGCCACCGTCACGATGCGCGGTTCGTCGTTCTCGTGATCGCGGATCACGCGCGGCAGGCGACCCAGTTTCTTGCGCACGGTTGACAGCTCTACCACCACGGATCGCAGCAGCCGCGGATTCTGGCGCAGCTCCAGCAGTGGATCCAGCTTCTCGCCCGGCAGATACGTGGGTACAGGTCGGGCGTCGAGAATCACATAGAGCTGGTCAAGCGATTGAGCGGTACCGTCAATACGGCTTCCAAAACTACCCTTACCCTCCGGCTTGTGCGCCACGTGCCAGCCAGGAGCAACCCGGTCGGCGTAACTCTTCACCGACTCAGGGGTGTAAGAGCGCTGGAACCATGGATCTGTAGAACGATCCGTAGAAGGCGCCGTAGAAGCGGCCTGGCCCGTGACAGTGTCGGTCATAAGGTCTCTCTCATCGAACTTTCAGTGGATCAGCGGTAGCTCGCCGCCTGCATTTCGAACATACTTGCGTAGCGCCCGCCGAGCGCCATCAGTTGCGGATGCGTTCCCTCTTCCACCAGTCTTCCGCCTTCGAGCACAACGATGCGGTCCGCCATGCGCACGGTAGAAAAACGGTGTGAGATCAGCAGCGCCATCTTGCCCAGGGTGAGTTCGGCAAAGCGCTCGAAAACTTCCAGCTCACTGCGCGCGTCCAGCGCGGCCGTAGGTTCATCCAGCACCAGCAGCTGCGCATCGCGCAAATAAGCCCGGGCCAATGCCACCCGCTGCCATTCTCCGCCCGAAAGCTCAACGCCACTCTCAAACCGTCGGCCCAGCATCTGGTCATACCCACCGGGCAATTTAGCAATCACGCTTTCCGCCAGGCTCTTGTGCGCCGCCGATTCAATCTCTGCCTGCGAGTGCTCACTCTCCACCCGCCCCACGCTGATGTTTTCCCGGGCCGTCATCTCGTAGCGCATAAAGTCCTGAAAGATGACTCCAATTTCGTGGTGTAGATCTTCCAACTTGTAGTCACGAAGGTCAATGCCATCGAGCAATATCTGGCCTTCGGTCGGGTCGTACAGCCGCGTAATCAGCTTGACGACGGTCGTCTTACCCTGGCCATTCTCCCCAATTAATGCGATGCGTTCTCCCGGCGCCAGGGTGAAGTTGAAATCGCTCAAAACCCGCCGAGTCGTCCCAGGGTAGGCAAAGCTCACATTGCGAAACTCAAACCCACGCCGGATCGGCCGTGGGATCAAAGCGCCGTCGGGCTTCGACATCACCGTCGGTTTCATCTCGAAGAAGGCCAGCAAATCGGTGAGGAAGAGAGCCTGGTCCGCGATTCCCGAAGCAGTGGAGAACACCTGCTGCAGATTGCTGGACGCCTGAATGATCGCGTTCGTCAGGTAGTAGAACTCTCCAATGTTGTTGTAGCTGCCCGTCACCGCGCGCCAGATCACGAAGGCATACGCACCGTAATAGCCAAGCGTAGCAATGACGCCGAGCAGCCCGCCGGCCACCAACTTCTTGCGCGAGAGCGCAACATTCTCCTCGTAGATACCCAGGGAGAGCGCGGTAAACCGGTTGCTGAGATAGTCGCTGAGATTGAAAAGCTTGAGCTCTTTGGCGCCTTCCCGGCTGCCGGCCACCTGGCGCAGGTAGTCCATCTGCCGTTTTGCAGGTGTCTGGCGGAAATTCTTCGCATATCCCAGAAAAGCAAAATGCGTTTCCCCCAGGAACGTCGGAAGCACGCCCAGCGCCAGCAAAAGCACCAGCCAGGGCGAATACCAGAGCAGGATTCCCGTCCAGATCATCGTGGTCAGGGTCTGCTGGAACAGCCGCCCCATCTGCTGGATCATCGCCAGGCGATCCGTAGCCTGCACCCGGGCCCGTTCCAGCCGATCGTAGAAGACCGGATCTTCATACGTGGTCAGGTCCAGCGCCGCGGCCTGGCGCATCACTCGGATGCTGACGAAGTGGGTATAACGGTCCGCCAGCAGGCTGTCGCTGTAGTCGACGCCGCGGACTAGCAGCCCATTCAGCACGTTAAGGCCGGCTTCTACCCCCACCAGCCACCAAAAATGAGGTTGGAGACTCTTGTGCGTGAAGTAGTACTGCACGCCGTTAATGATCTGGGCTGCAATCCACGCAATGGCCGAGGGCAGCGCGGCCACGAAAACGCGCAGAATAATGCCCCAGGTAACCACCGCCGGGCCGGACTGCCACAAAATGCCAAGCACCGGCGGAACATTCTTCAGCGCTTCAATGCGCTCGCGCCATGCGCTACGGGAGGATTGTGGACTGGCTTCCGTCATGAAGTTCCGATTCTCTTGAGCGGACCAGACCCTCCGCAGGCTCGGTAATTGAATTCCTATCTAATGTTACCAATCAGATGCACTTCCGGCTTACCTTGTTGGCTAAAGAGCCTACTTGCGGTCCGTAGGGGACTGTGCTAAAACTCGAATATTCAAGTTTGCTCCTTGTGAGCGAGCCTGAATTTCATGAAGAGTGGCTGAGGGACGGGCCCTGTGACGCCACGACAACCTGCCTGGGCAATCCAGGAGTATGGTGTCAACTCTCTCCTGCGTTCTGAGAAGAAACGGGGAACATGAGATTCGGGGTGCAGCTGTAAGCGCATCTCGCTAATTCCATGCAGTACGGCAGTTTTGAGTTCGTCACGTAGTGCCCGTGCATCCGTCGCTCTCGATTTGAGGGCATGATGGCGTCTTTTTACGAGTTGTGTTGTCGGGAATGTGGCAAGCGTTTCCCAAACCAGCCGCTTTCCGCCTGCGATGAGTGCTTTTCCTCGCTCGAAGTAGCCTACGACATGGCTGCGGCCAGGCAGACTTTCACCCGCGAGGCCATTGCCCGGGGACCGCAGAGCATGTGGCGTTACCAGGCCCTTCTGCCGGTGCCCGACGATTACGTGCCCACCACCCCCTCGGGCATGACCCCTCTCATGGCGGCCCCGCGTCTGGCCAAGCGCATCGGCGCCACCAATCTCTATCTCAAGAACGACGCCGTTTGCCTGCCCACGCTCAGCTTTAAGGATCGCGTGGTCTCCGTCGCGCTGGCCGCGGCCAAGAATTTCGGCTTCGATACCGTGGGCTGCTCCTCGACCGGCAACTTGGCGAATGCCGTCGCCGCGCACGCCGCCCGCCTGGGCCTCAAGACCTACATCCTGGTGCCGACGGATCTCGAACCAGCCAAGATTCTGAATACCCGCGTGTACGGAGCGAACCTGGTACGGATCGACGGCAACTACGACCAGGTGAACCGCCTCTGCTCGCAGATCGCCGAGCGCTACGAGTGGGGATTCGTAAACGTCAATCTTCGCCCCTACTATGCCGAGGGTTCGAAGACCGTAGGCTACGAGATCGCCGAACAGCTCGGCTGGCGCCTCCCCGACAACGTAGTGGTGCCCATGGCCGGGGGCGCCCTGATTTCCAAGATCCGCAAAGCATTCGGGGAGCTGATCGAGCTCGGCCTGGTCGAAAACAAGCCAGTCCGCTTTTTCGGCGCCCAGGCCACCGGCTGCTCGCCCATCGCCCACGCCGTAAAAAATGGCTTGTCCCACCACGAGCCGCAGCGTCCGAACACCATTGCCCGCTCCCTGGCCATCGGCAATCCCGCGGACGGACCCTACGCCATCCGCGCCATCACCGAAACCGGCGGCTGGGCAGAAGATGTTTCCGACGTGGAGATTGTCTCCGCGATCCAGGAACTAGCCGAAACCGAAGGCGTCTTTACTGAAACCGCTGGGGGCGTGACCACCGCCGTGACCGCCCGCCTGTACGCTCATGGCCGCATTTCGCCTGACGAATTAACCGTGATGGCGATTACCGGCAACGGCCTCAAGACCCTGGATGTCCTCCAGGGCAGCTACGAGCCACAGCAGGCCATCCGACCGCGCCTGGCTGACTTTGAATCCCTGGTTGAGAAGAGTGTTGAGAACGATCGAGAGGAAGTTTATGTCCGTTAAAGTGGTCTTGCCGAATGCCTTTCAAAAACACACCAACGGTACCCGGGAGATCCAATCCGCGGCCCAGAATCTGCCCCAGCTGATCACCGAAATCGAAACCAGCTTTCCCGCGCTCAAGCCCCATCTCCGCGACAACGACGGCAAGCTCCGCCGCTTCATCAACTTCTATGTAAATGAGGAAGACATCCGCTTCCTGGGCAACGACGACTACGCCTTCAAAGACGGCGACGAAGTACTCGTCATCCCCTCCATCGCCGGCGGCTGCTGAAAAGGCTTCCTACACCGCCACCAATTTGTCCCTTTAGGGCTTGAGTGGGCAATACGTCCACCCCAAGCCCATCCCTTTCCTTGTTATCCCCGAGCAGCGAACCCAAGTATTCCTACACCGCCGCCTCCCTTGTCATCCCGAGAGCCTGCGACTTTTTCGATCTTTCGTGTATCAACCGACCCAAACCAGCTTGTCTCACCCCCCAACAAATCCGTCATCCTGAGCGAAGCGCTTCGCATATCTATCGCAAACAAAGGCTTTATGGCGCGGAGTCGAAGAGCCTGTCCTGAGCGCAGCCGAAGGAACCTCGGCGATTCTCGTTAGCAGATGCTATTGAGAGCTTTCCGGCCGCAACTACAACGGCAGAAAAAAGTCACAAGCTCCGACCGGAGCGAAGCGGAGCCGTGGGACCTGCGGTTCACCGGACCACAACTGGAAACGCGGCAATAAATGACCCACCCTCATACGACCCCCCCGAAACCGCCCCATAACCGAACCACAGTGATAGCATTCCAACCAAATGTTTCCGAACCGCTTAGAGATCGCAAGAATGATCTCCCTTCTGCCTGCTCTCAGAGGGATCGCGGGACCCGCCTTAGACCAATTCGTCGAACAACTCTCCCTGACCACTCTGCAAAACGAATCCCTTGTTCTCGAACAATCAGAACCCGCAATCCTCATTGTTCTATCGCGACAAGTCTCTCTCTCCCGCACTGAGGGAGAAACAGCACGTGCTCTCGAACCACAAGCCACTCTATTCCTGAACCGGGATCCCGCCTCCCAGGCCGATCCCATACGCCTGACGACCAGTGGAGAAGCCCTGGTAGGCATCATCACCAGGAAAGCACTCGGCGAAATCGCCAACCAATATTCCGACGCGCGCCTGACCTTAGCCGGCTTCATCCACACGGCTCTCGAGCGCGAGACGCTGCATGCGTCGCTGAACGACGGAGACCTGCTCGGCCCGCTCAGCAGCCCACTTCGTGAAGCGTTGGAAACCCAACTGGAACCCCTGACCCTCTACAGCGGGGAGTATCTCTTCCGCAAGGGCGACGCAAGCGACTCGCTCTACATCATTCTCAGCGGAAGAATACGGGTATTGCCCGACGATCCCGCGCGCGAAATTCTGCCCATCGAACTAGGCCGCGGTGAAACCATTGGCGAGCTCGGGCTCTTCACCGGTGAGCCGCGAACCAGATCGCTCTGCGCCGTCCGCGACACGTACCTCGCACGGTTGTCCTCTTCCGCATACGACCACCTGCTGATCACGTACCCTCGGGAAATCATGCGCATCTTTGGCTCCCAGGTCGCGCGAAGGGTGCAGCAGGTCACCTCTGGAGCACCCCGGGTCTCCTCCCGCATCCGCAATATCGCGCTGGTCCCCGCCTCGCCCGGTCGTGCCTTCAACGCCTTTTGCGACCAGTTCTGCGAAGCTCTCGGCGTTTACGGTTCAGTCGCCCGCGTGTCCAGTGCCCGCGTGGATACGGCCTTTGGCATAGAAGGGTTCGCCCAAACCTCAGACTGGGACGGCAACCGGATCCTCTTCATCGACTGGCTAAGCGCTTTGGAAAGCCACCACACCTACGTAGTCTATGAAGCCGACGACAACCTGACCCCGTGGACTGAGCGCTGCGTCCGGCAAGCTGACCGGGGGGTGATCGTTGGGCATGCCAGTCAGAACCCGGCGCCGGGCGAAATTGAAACCGAACTGATCGCCCACCTGCCCGCCGAAGCAAACCACTCGAAAACTCTGGTACTGATCCAGGAGAGTGACAAGCCCTCAGGCACCCAGCAATGGCTGTCTCCTCGCAATGTGGACCGTCACCATCATCTCCGGCTTGGCAATCGCGGAGACTTCGCCCGTGTAGTTCGTTTCTTGACTGGCCGTGCCGTCGGGGTCACGCTGGGTGGCGGTTTTGCCCGCGGCCTGGCGCACATCGGCGTCTTCCGCGCGCTCACCGAATGCAACATTCCTCTCGATGCGGTGGGAGGAGCCAGCATGGGCGGACTAATCGGCGCCCTCTGGGCCAGCGGCTGGTCCAACGAGCGCATCGTCGAAGAAATCAGCAGCGGTTGCCGCGACTCTTTCAACGACATGACGCTGCCTTTCATCGCTTTCAAAAGCGGCCGGAAATTCAGCGACCTGGTCGCCCGCTTCTTCGGCGAAGCGCGGATTGAAGATCTGTGGCACCCCTTCTTCTGCGTCTCCGCCAACCTGAACCGCGCCGAGCTCACCTTGCATAAAAGTGGCGGCATCACCAAGGCCACGTTGGCCAGTAGCCGGGCGCCCGGAATTTTTCCTCCCATCGTTTACGGCGGCGAATTGCATGTCGACGGCGGCTCCATCAACAACGTGCCCGTGGATTTGATGCGCGCCTTCTGCGGCAATGGAATCACCATCGGCGTAGATGTTTCTCCTCCCCATGAATTGGAAGATGTCGAGGATTACGGCTACACCGTGAGCGGCCTGCAGGCGCTGCGCAGCCGTTTCGGATTGTGGGGAGCCAAGAAGTCCTTTATGCCCAGCATTCCCCTGATCCTGATGCGCACCCTGGAGTTCGGTGGAATCTCTTACCGCACGACGCGCGAGGGCTCGGCCGATCTCATGTTGCAGCCGGAAATGCTCGGCTTCAAGCGCACCGACTGGCACCTGGCGGATGCGATCGTGGCCCAGAGCTATCGCCACACTATGGAAAAAATTGAAGGCCTGAACGGAACTCTGGGCGAAAGAATCAGCGAAATCAGGGCGGCGCACTCCTGAGGTCCACCCATGAAAATTCATCTCGATGAGTTGGAAATGGCCAGGGAGTACGCGCGGGGCCAGGCCTTCGAAGATCTCAGCAGCGAACAGACGCCATGGATCAGGCTCTTCAAAGAATGGTGCTTTCTCTTTGTCGGCCTGAGTTGGTGGTTCGCCAGTTGACGGGTAAAGCATAACGGGGGAGACGCCGATGCACATTCATCCGGAAGAAATCCGCTGGGCCCAGCTGAACGAAAAGCAACTGCCGTTCGAACCCCTCAGCCGCGACCAGGTCCACTCCATCATGGAGCGGGGCAGAGAGCTGCATCGCGGGTACAAGGCTCATTACGCGCTGCACTGTTCGATCAGTCTGCTGGTGTTGATCTTTCTGCTGGGTGGTGACTACCTGGCGCTGTTAAAGCTTCCTGGCCTGTGGCTGGCGCCCACGAGCCATAACACCACCGGCGCCATATTGACTGCCGGTGTGACCAGTGGCCTGCTCCACTGCTGGTTGATGTATTCGCTCGCCGTCTTCACCATGCACGAGGGCGCGGCCCACAAAATCATCTTTCCGCTCCGCGGTCCGCTCAGCCGTTTCGGCAACTTCGCCACCTATCATCTGGCCCGCATCGCCGGTGGAGTTCCTGACTTCTACTCCGAAAAACACATGATTCATCACGCCAGATTCGGCACCGAAGAAGATGCGGAGTTCCTGAACTTCGTAACCCCGCACCGCTACTGGATGACTTTTCTACCCTTTGCCGTGGTCATCAACTTTTCCGACTTCGTGCTCCATCGTCCTGCGAACTACACCAAGAGCCGCTGGATCACTTTGGCGGTCGCGCTTCTCTACCAGGTGACCTACATGGTCCTGGCGTACAAGTTATGGGGAGGCTGGTTCATCGTCCTGGTGCTTCTGCTGTTCACCCAACTTGGGTTCTATCTCGACCGGGTGCGCCAGTTCACCGAGCATAACCTGATGCCGCTCGACAATCTGAACGGGTCGCGCAGTTTTGGCTTTGGCTTTTGGGGAATGCTCGTCGGCGGAGGTCCGTGGGGCACTCCATGTCACTGGGAGCATCACCTCGTGGCCAGCCTCCCCTGGTATCAGCAGCTTCGCTTGCACCGCCATGTCGTGAGCCTGCTCACCCCTCGCCAGCGCAAGCAATTTCTCATCACGCCGTTCATCGGCTTCCCCATGCTGTGGTGGAGAGTCTTGCGCGACTCCTATTCCCTGATGCGCGCCGCTCCAAACGGGATCGAGCCCGTGTCCAGAATCCGCTTATAAAGCGTTTGGCAGGCAGCCGATTAAGGCTCCCCGGCTGAGACTTTATTCCTTTCGGGAGGCGCCCACGCGGATCGTAACCTCCGCCGTGCGCGACTTCCCCCCGTCGTCCACCGCGCGAGCACCGAGCTTGTAAGTCCCCGGAGTTAGATCGGCGAAGGTGTATGCGAAAGGTTCCTGGCGGGCAACGAACACCACCGTATCGCCGATCGAAAACTCCACCCGGTCGATTTTCCCGTCCGGATCGGTCGCCTTCACCAGCGCCGCCACCGGCGTGTTGTACTCCTGATCGAGCGGCAGCGGCCGTACAAATCGAACGTTGGGAGGAATGTTGCCGTTGTTCGATTGCGCGTAGAACCATTTCCTCAACTCGGGAATCTGCTGCGTCTTCTCCTGCACTCCGCCATGGTCGGTGTTGGCAAAGATAGTGAACCGTGGGTTCACGCCCGTTACCCATGTCGCGGCTCCTTGCGGATCTCCGTTGGCCGCGCGAATCCGCGCCACAACGGTCGAGAGTTCCTCCAGCCGGTTGGCCTCATCGTTAATGCCGATCGTGGCCCAGACCGGAGTATTCTTGAGCACTTCCGGATCGAGGTCCCGTCCTGCGAGTGCCTCCGGGTTCGCGGCGGCGAAGAAACCGGGCCGCCGCTGCAGATAATTCCACGTTCCCGCGCCTCCCAGGGAGAAACCCATCAGGTAGATGCGCTGCCGGTCGATGGGAAACTCCTGCAGCAGCCCGTCGATCATCTCGAAGACCGCCTGGCGGCGTGCTTCGCTGGTCCACCCCCCGATACCGCCCACCGGCGCCAGCAGGAAAGTGGGCTCCTGCTGCACGTCCTTGTCGTAGTCGTGCCACCATCGCAGGCCGCTTTCTTGCAGAATCCTTTCCTGAGTGACGCACTCGTCGCACCTGCCGTGCAGGTACACGGCCAGCGGGTACTTGCGGCCCGCCTCCAGATTCCGCGGCACATAGACCACGTACTTCAGGGTCTCGCCGCCGGAACTTGTGCGTTCGCGGAATTGATACTCCGGCAGTTCGGAACTGGTCTGAGACCGAGCCGGGCCGCTGACCAAGCCGGTCAGGCATCCCAGCAAGAGAAAGGGCGCAAAGAAACGAAGACTCGGCATGCCGAACAGGATAGCCCAAGGGTGAGAATGATGGTCGGCGATACTTGTCGGCAGTTGTTGTTCACGGTTTCCCGGCCGCAAACGATAAGTAAATAAAAAGTCACAGTGTCGGTAACAACCGATGGGTGCCCCAGGGCTCGCTTTTGAGACCTGGGATCCCTGCGACCGATTCCAAATGGAAACCCTACTCCCCTCTCGCGTCATGAGGAGCAACTGCGACTGTTTGCTTCCGATAAAGGGCTTGCTGCGGATAGAAAGGGCGTCCTCAGCCCCGTTTTCTGTGCGAATGGGTCAGACTATGGCCCTGTCAGCATGCGCGAATCCGCATGAAACAAGTGGAACGACTCAAAAGTGACGTCATTCATCATCGTCGCGTATGGCCCATACGTTCGAAAACTCTCGCGCCACTGATTCCTCGGCCGGGCGTTTAGCCTCTCGGAAAAAACGACCACCGACCTGCCCCTGGAAATCGAAACGCTCTTCACCGGGCATATATAGGTCTTTCCACCAATGTCCACGGAACCATACTCCACCACAATCTCTGACACGATGAGCGGGGTGGTGGATTTGAGATCGAAGACCAACTCCAGTCGTAGTACGGCTCCCGTGTCAGGGTCCACCGCAATCTCGCCGTGGTAGCCCACGCGGCTTCGAAATGCGCCTGTCCCATCACCATCCGGCAAGCAGCAACCTCCCGTGTCATAGGAAGATTGTTCCTCCGGAATCGCATAGCGGAAGATCGCCACTGACCTGCCCGCGATTTTCTCCCAGCGGTTCCAGGTAAGGCTGGTGTGAGAAACGATTGAGTCAAGAGCCCCACGCAGAATGGGAGCGAAGGAACCGTAAGTCACAAGATACGGCTCATCCGACTTCCGCCTTTTGCTCCTTCCATCGGTGGACTCGCTAACCTCGTAACCACCCCGATAAGACACCGTGTCCTTTTCCGTCCCCGCTATATGCAAAGGCTGGTGCGGAATCTTTATGTCGCCTTTCTCGAAGGAAGGATTTTCCTGAAAATGCTCCGTCGTTCGTGTGGCGTAAAAGTTAGGCAGATTTGGCACCGTCTTGTTCAGGTATTCCAGTGCCATCGATGACATGCGTTGCTCATTGGAATGATCGGGTGGCGGGTCGGTCGGGATCTCATCAGCGGGCAGATCCAGAAACGCCGAGCTATCGGCCAGAGCAAGAAGAGCCTGCCGAGCCTTTCCGCCTCGAAGATCGCCGATCAAACTGTGGCTCCTCAGATCGCTAAGCCGCTCGGTCAGCGTCAACTCTGAAAGCTGTAGCGCCTGCTCACTGTCTGACTTGTCATGGAGTGCGGAAACGAGCTGCTCGAGTTGCGCCACGCTCACGGCCCTCCCTGCGGTCAAGCCCTGGTCGGAATAGTAAGGTTGGTCGTAGTAACCGGTGGTTGTGCGGGCAGTCAACCCCGGCGTGTTCACTTGCACCTTGAGACTGTGATAGTCGTCCGGATGCCCTGCGAGCGAAGGATCAAACGACAGGGTGTAGAAGGTACTCGCCTCTCGCATGCAGGCATTGATTTTAAGCACCAGATCGGCCGTTGGCTCGAGCACGCGCCCGCCGGTCTGAACAGCAAGAACCTTGCGGTTCAGGTGCATGAACCTTGCCTGCTCAGGAACTGTCACTCCACCCAAAAATGATAGATATTCGCGTGCGCGCCCATCGGCGTTGGTCTCTCCCACTGAGAGGCTGTAAATGCTGGTTCGAGCCTCTCTCATCAGAGTAGAGAACCACTCGATACAATCGAACGTGTTCTGCTTACTGCCCGTGCTGTCCATGTACGAACCACTGCCCACGGCCCATCCTGGACCAACCCAGATCAGGATCTTTCTACCCGGCAACTGCCTTTCTCTAGTAGCAATGTCTCCCAGGGCCTTCAAAGCTGATAGCCCTGGAGGCTCTGAAAGTAAGCTGTCGAGTGACTCTCCCCGTAACCCTCCAGGAACTCGCCGAATCCAATCCACTTCCTTATTTTTTGTAAAATCTGCAGCCAGGGTGTTCCCGTCGACGGTCGGTTGGCCTACGGTCAAGATCCCCATGTCGGAGAGTTCGATCAACCAAACGGGTTGCGCCAGGTGGCCGCCGTTCTGACGCAGGAATCTTTCCACTTCGCGGCGCTCTTGCGAAGCAAGGCTCTCGGGCAGGTCGAGGGTATCGACGAGCAGGATGATGGAAACCGGTTCGTCCAATACGGAAGACGTTGCGGTCTGCGCGTGGAAGGTCAAAATCTTTACCGGCTGTCCGCCGTCCAGCAGAGTGAACTTGTCTGCTTCGATACCGGCTACGGGGTTACCCCTCTGATCGGTCACGACGACATCCAGCCCAATCAATCCTTGTTTTGGGTTGTAGTGAACTAGATTCGGCGATGCACTTTGTGCTCTCAATGAATGCGCGGAGATAAGTGCGAGAGCCGCGGAGTAAAGACAGAGACGAAGAAAATTCATCAATCCCTCCGCGTGGCAATGATAAATCTCTGCCCTTCCAGATGGGAATCTCGGGCAAGCGCAGCCTGGGTTCATCTTTCACCACAGACCTCCAGCACAACGGCACCTCAGCCCACAGTAATTTTTCCCCATAACCCGTCACAAACCTCGCCTCAGAATCGTCCATCCATAAGATCATTTGCACGCGAGGTCCCGTTTGGAGCTTCCAGGCACCACCAACCCCGCACCGGACACACTCGTCACCACGCCTGTCTCCGGCGCCACTGCCGCCGATTCGGCCGCTCCCTGGAGCCCCGCCACCCGCTTCGGCTTCCGCATCGCCTTCCTCTACTTCTTTTGCTTCATCTTCCTCTCTGGGAACGGAACCCTCTTCGGCGTCTTCCCAGTCGTCGGGGGCTGGGTGCAAAGCAAGCTCAAGTGGCCCTTCAATCGCCTCTCCGAGTTCACCGGCCAGCATCTCTTCCATCTCACCGGCATCGCCGCGCACTGGCACCCCAGCGAATCCGGCGATACCACCATGAACTGGATCCAGAGCGGCCTCTTCCTCATCTTCGCCCTGGCTGGCGGAATCGTTTGGACAGTCGTCGCCCTGCTCCGCAACAACCCGCGCACCGAGTACCGCACCCTTGACTCCTGGCTTCGCTTCCTTCTCCGCCTTACCTGTGCCATGTTCATGGCCGGCTATGGCTTGGCCAAGGTCTTCCCGCTCCAGATGCCGCCTCCCTCCATCGCCGTCCTCAACGAGACCGTCGGCAACCTCTCTCCCATGACCTTCCTCTGGAACCTTATCGGTCTCAACCCTGTCTACGAGATCATCTGCGGCTCGGCCGAACTCCTCGGCGGCATTCTCCTGCTCTACCGTCGCACTGCGCTCGCCGGAGCCCTCTTCTCCGCCTTCGTCATGGCCAACGTTGTCTTCTACAACTTCTGCTACGACGTCCCCGTCAAGATCTTCGCTGTCAACCTGCTCCTCGGCTGCATCTTCCTCGCTCTGCCCGACGCACTCTCCCTCAGCCGTTTCTTCTGGAGCCACAAGCCCGCCGCGCCCACCGCCACCTGGGTTCCGCCCGCCACTCGCCGCGCCGGGCGCATCGCGATCCTCGTCACCGAGATAGTCTTCGCCGCAGCCTTCCTGATCGTCCGGCCCATCTTCATGACCATCGGTTGGCGCCACCTTCAGGCCGCGACCCGCTCGCCATCCCCTCTGGTCGGCGCGTGGCATCTCGACCCCACCCACCCAGCCTCCGGAGCATTCATCGATCCCGAAGGCCGTCCTGTCACAGACCTCTACGTCGCCCCCTCTAGCCGCGCCTACACCCGCTCCAACGACGGCGAACTATGGCTCTCCGGCGTGAACCTCGACCCCAAGAAACACACGGTCCGCATTAGCTGCTACTTCATCGCCCCGCCCACCAACTACGCCTGGCAGCTATCCGACCCCGATCACCTCATTCTCACCGCGGTCCCACCCGACCCACCCAAACCCGGCCCTAAGCCCAAGCTCGATAAACCAGCTCCGCCATTCAGCCCCGCCATCCTCACGCTCACCCGAATCCCCACCCCCGCCCACTACCCACTCCTCGAACGCGGATTCCACTTCATTAATGAGTGGCGCTACGAGCGTTAGCCACCCTCTCCTTGTCATTCCGAGCAAACGACCTGTCTGCGGCAAGTCAGAGCGAAATAACTACAGCATCGGTAACACCGATGGGTGCCCCAGGTCTCGCTTTTGAGACCTGGGATCCGTGCGACCGATTCCAGACGGAAACCCTATTCCTCTCTCGTGTCATGAGCAGCGACTGTGACTGTTTGATTTTAACGAAAGGGTTGTTGTGGATGGAAAGGCCCTCCCGGCGCCTCAACAACCATCCTGCCCTTGGTAGCGGTCCTCTCCCTTTCAACCATCCTCTCCTTTTTGTCATCCCGAAGCGAAGCGAGGGATCGTGGAAGGGCGGACCTACACCTCAAGATGAACCACGTTTGGATATCAACGATGCCACAGAACTGAACAGAAATCCGGGGAGTAGATGAAAACCCTATTCCTCTCTCGAAATTAGTGATCAGACGGGACTGGTACTTTTACGAAACACTATTAAAGAAGCACCAGTCCCATCTACGCAAAAATCTCGTTGTCGAAATCCAGACTTTCTGAGGTAGGGGAGAAAGTGTAGGACGCTCTTTTCACAGCAGCAAGCCGGTTGGGCCCGCCGGAGTTTGGTTTGGCCGGGCCGTATAAGCTTTCGTTGCCGATGGCAGATTCGAAGGACCCCGTTGGATTGCTCATCGGAGTGACAACCGCAAAAGAGCGTGGAATAAATGAACGCGACGTTCATTTTCCCCATTTCGTTTCCTCCTGTCGATCGCAATAAGCGGGTGGGATCTTAGGGCTCCGTCGGGAACGGCGAAATTCCGGTAACGTCCTTATGTTTGGCTCAGTGAGCCGGGCGGCTCCCTGACGGCCCCGGTCGACGCAGCGGTTCGACGTGGACACTTCATGTGTTGTGACACCTGACCGGCAACGCCGATGTCATGCGCTGCGCCCCAGCATCACAACAGCCTCACATCGATCACAGGCCTCCAGCACAACGGCCCTCCAGCCTCCAGTAATTTTCCCCTCTACCATCCTGTCCCTTGGCAGCGGTCCTCTCCCTTTCAACCACTCTCTCCTTATCATTCCGAGCAAACGACTTGCCTGCTGCAAGTCAAGAGCGAAATAACCCACGGCATCGGTAACAACCGATGGGTGCCCCAGGTCTCGCTTTTGAGACCTGGGATCCGTGCGACCGATCCCAGATGGAAACCCTCCTCCCTCTCGTGTCCTGAGGAGCCACCGTGACTGTTTGATTTCACTAGCGGGTTTCTGTCGATGAAAAAGGCGTCCCGGCTCCTCAACAACCATCCCCGTCCCTTGGCAGCGGTTCTCCCTTTCAACCACCCTCTCCTTTTTGTCATCCCGAAGCGAAGCGAGGGATCTGCAGTTCCGCGAACCCATCGTGGAAGGACAGACCTACACCTCAAGATGAACCACGTTTGGATATCAACCATGCCACGGAACTGAACAGCAAATCGGGGAGTAGATGGAAACCCTATTCCTCTCTCGGTCATGAGGAGCCACTGTGACTGTTTGATGTTCGCGAAACGAATTGTTGCGGATGATAAGGGCGTCCCGGCACCTCAACAACCATCCTGCCCTTGGCAGCGGTCCTCTCCCTTTCGACCACCCTCTCCTTTTTGTCATCCCGAAGCGAAGCGAGGGATCTGCAGTTCTGCGAACCCATCGTGGAAGGACGGGATTTCATCCGTTTACATCTGCCCCAAATGCTTTGAGAGCGTCAAGATCTATGCGTCAGACGAGGCTGATACTTTTAGGAAACACAATTAGAAAAACACGGTCCCGTCGGACGCATAAAACCGACACCTTCTGGGCCGCGAGGCGTGCAACGGACCGCCGAGAGTGCATGAGGCAAGCGATCATGCCACATCGAGACTTCGGGCTGTTCGATCAAAACGTTTCACCTCCACGAATCACCACTGTATTGCTTCGGAACCCTGCTGCCCTCCAGTAGACCGTGTAGTCGCGGGCCTCAGGAAAGTATTGACGCCAGGGGAGCGCCTTTCCAAACCTGTAATCCGTGCCAGGAGATACCGTGCGGTAACCTCCGGGTGGCTGGCCGCCCATCCAAAATTGGCCTCCTGGATTCGGAGCCGCCTTTCCATCGATGATCAGCGTCCACGTATCCTTTGCCGTATCGAGGGCCTTGTCGGAATCATTTGTCAGGTGGAAGGAAAGCGTCTCGAGCCGCATATCCCCGTAGTACCCGCGAGCTGCCTCTAAGTGCGCATGAAGTCCATGTTTGCTTTCCGATGCTTGACCGAAGGGCGTAAGAAGTAGAGTAAGCAGAACGAGGATGTACATGAAGTCTCCGACCACGGACCGGTCTCTCTCTCTCTGGCATTATTCCCGCATGTCGGCCCGCGGGCACTCGTTTTTCTAAAAAGTCTTATTTTCGGTAACTGACTGGATGATCTACTCATGAACAGGCGAAGTTACCTATAGTCCCGTTTCACGGGAGGTCTGAGTAGGAATCACTTGTCGGGGGATCGTCCAACCTAAATGGCCGAGCCACCTGCGCGGGCCCAGTGTTTGATCTTCGTGACAAACGCGGCTTTTTGCTCAGAACGTGAGAATGCTCGACTTGGAATGAAAAATGCGTTTCCACTCGCGCGAGAGCAGCCATACGATTAGCAACCACGTCACCGACGCGCATGCCAGCAAGGCGGCAAAGTTGCGGGTCCGAAAACACAACATGATTGCGGCGCACAAAGAGAGCAGGCCTAGGCCCAACCCGTGATCCTCAAAATGGTAGTCACGGTAATCTCGCAGGAGCAATTGATTTCTGTGATGTAGTCCCCAGCCTGCGTAGGCAATACAGGCGCTCTGCATGAGAACCACGGCCAATGCCACACGTTTTGCAGGGTGAGTCCGCCAGCCTGGTATTGACACTACGCATGCGGCGATCAGAGTGCTAGCGATGAAACAAAGGTTCGCCCAAGTGTATTCAAAGATCATGGCCAACCTGAGGTAGCGTCATGGATTTCTATTTTAAAGAGTTCTCGCTCTGACCTGCTGCCTGCGAAGTCGGATTTTAAGTAAGTTCCCCCGACGAAGACCGAAAGGTTGCCGAAGTATTCGCGACAGCGTGCGGGAGATCGCCTGGACGGTCTTTGACGAACCCGTATCATGATGAACTATGAGTCCATGGCGGCGTCGGATATCCCGGGTTGGTTATGTTGGAGTCTTCCTACTGCCCGCGCTGCATGGTGCCTTTTGGCGGCGTGCAGGCGCACTAGGTGGTTTTTGGGGACACCTCGACGAGGCCGCTCGGTGGTTTCAGGCGATCGATCTCACAGCGCTGCTCGTCATTCTGTGCTGCTTGTTTGGCGTTGGCTGGAGGAGATGGGCCGGCACGGCCTGTGGTGTCGTGTCATTTGCGCTAACCTGCATGTATGCAATGGGCCTCTAAAGGCCAAGATGCGGGGAGAGCGTCCGTACACGACGGGCAATCCGGACTTGATCCGCGAATTATCCTGAAAAGTCGGGGTTCCGGTAACTTTCCCTTTTCGGGGTTCCATCCGGCAAGTTACCGCAAATCCCGTTCTGCGGGGACGTCGAACGGGATTGAGCGTCAGGCACGTTATCATGACCGGATACAGAAGCGAATGACATTATCATCATGACCTCAAGCCCTGCCGCCAAAAACTCCACGAATAGTTCCTCCCGTTCACAATCTC
>CAVWNL010000012.1:0-728909 GCA_963756485.1 uncultured Acidobacteriaceae bacterium
ACAGGAGTGTATATACCCGTAGACGCGGGCCGAGGGGGTCCGCGAGACACCCGAGACGAGGAGCGAGACCGATGCCTTACGCGGAAGAGGATGTTGCCAAGGTGCTCAATGAGATGTTCGGCCCCGGCGACTGGCTGCACGCCAAAGAGCCCGCATATCGAGGCGTCCGCCTCAAGATCTCACCGACGGGACACCTGACCCTTGCGCACCCGCGAGCCGCCGGACCCCACATCATCCAAATCCAGATGGTGCCCGAGACCGTACCGGCCGCCGACGTGCTACGCAGGATGGCTACCGTATGCGTGCTACGTCGAGACAAGACGCTGCACTACTCCGAGATCAAGACGGGAGCGATCCTGAGGTGACGGCCCGCGCCTACCTCCCTTCGCCCGCCGACGCGAGCGCGGGGAGAGTGGCCTGGGCCGTCACGGGGATGGCCGACCAACGAGAGGGGAGAGGTAGCGATGATTACGACTGAAGCCGCAGACCGCTTTGTGGACGGGATCTCTGTATCCTGGGACAACCGCGACTGCTATGAAGCGACCGCGGAAAAGGGCCTATCAGAGACCGATGAGGACTCGCTTCGAGCCCTCTGCGATGAGACCGATGAGGACTACAAGACTGCCGAGGCTGAGGTGTTGGCGTTCGTGCGCTCGCATTTGGCCCGGACTGCCGAGGTCTCCTGATGCGCCACCCCGCCCCGCCACCCTCCGCCGCCGACTACCTCGACGCGCTTCGCGACCGCGTCGAGGCCAGCGGCCTCTCGATCGCGGAGCTCGCCCGCCGCCTCGAGCCGCCCATCGCGCACAGCCAGCTCCGCCGCTGCCTGCTGTCGACGGATCTGCCGCTGAGCTCCGTCGTGCGGATCGCCGCCGGCCTGGGCCTGACGCTCGGGGACCTAGTGCCACCCGACTGAGCGGGTGCGACTGCCGGCCTCCGCCGGCCGATACTCACAGTGGAGAAACTACTCGCCGGGCGACGTCGCCCGTGGATAATACGACCAGGGGTGTCTCCACCACCCCACGCCTTCCGCCCCGGAGTCAGCGCCGGGGCGGCTGCATTCGAAGCCGGAGCTCACGGGAAAAACCGCTTCGCCGGGCTCTGCGGGCTCGGCAGTGGCGGCACGTCGCCGACCAGCGGCGGGGCCGGGGCCGGCTCCGGCGCGGGCGCACGGCTCGTCGTGACCAGGGCCAGTGGATGTGGACGAACCGCGTGTAGTGGAAGTGTTCGTCCTGGGGTACGGTAACGGTGATGGCTGCTGGAGGTGCGGCGGGCCAATCGGCAGCGGTGCCGGGCCCGATCCAGGCGCAGCTGACCCCACCCGGTGGCCGGGTAGGCAAGTAGCGCGGCCGCTGAAATCCATGTTTTCCCATCCATTTCGCTCTCCGATCGCATGATATGGGTCATCCGAATCGTCAAAACCTACCACATGGATCGGTGAGAGCGAGCGCAAAATAAAAGCCCCGGGGCGACGCACCCCGGGGCTGGATTTCACGCGCGGGCCTGACGTGTCACGAGGCCGCGTCCTGATTATCGCTACTCGACGTCACCCCGGTCAATCGCCGCGGAGAGTCTCCTGGAGCCCGGATCGCCTGGGGATCGTGCGGTGAGAGCTGCCGCGCGGTGATCTCCCACACCGCCCCGTCCGGCGAGGCACAGTAGCCGGCCGGGGTCGGTGCGCCGAGGCTGGCATCGTGCAAAAGCACAGCCCTTCGGGCACGGGGAGGCCGGCGCAGCATGCCCAGATAGCTCGGAGGATCAGATCCCACGAGGTTACCCCTTTCCCTTGGGCTTTCGCTTTCGGCTACCGGAGCCGCCTGACGTCGAGCGGAAGCCCGTCGAGTTGCCCTCCGCGATGGCGCGGGCCGACACTTCTGCCGCGCCGTTGGAGAAAACTGCGTTTTCGACGTCGGTGCACATCCGCCCGGAGAAACCTTGAACTTGACCGGGCAAGCCAACAGGCGGAGGCTCGTAAGGCGTCAGTTGCCTCTCTGCACGCTGAACAAATGAAGTGCCCCCTGACGGCCCGGCGTTGTTTATGCGTTCTTTCCCACCGCACCGATCACACTGCACGTCCATCGTCAGAACTCCGGCGGGGCACCGGGTGGCCTTTCGCCTTCGCCCAATCCGCCATAGCGAGTCGGAACATGGAGGACTTCGGGATGTGCGTCTCGCGATAGAGTGACTCCAGCCACTCCGCAATTACTCGAACGTCCCCTTGAGGTGGATGACTACCACGCGGTCGTCTGATGGTTCTTCTCGGGCTTTTTACTGCCCTGCTTCGGACGCGCTGCCATTGCGACGGCTCCATCGGACACGACACACCTCCGCGCGGAGAGACAGGGTAGCACAAGGATTCCGCCGCTCCAATCCTATACCCGCGTCCCTTCTTGAGGCAATCACGAAATTTTCCGAACAGTCCCCATTGACTTTCCGGGTATCCCTGGCAATGATGTGAATGTCCAGAGAGGAACGTCCCCTCTGGCAACGAAAGACCCTTCTGGCGGGTGGTCCATCACAACCGGGCGGTTCAAGCGACTCCCCGATAGGAAACTATCATGTCCAGCTTACTCGCCCCGCGCACGCCATCAAGGTTGTCCGCGACCCCCAGCCCATCCGCGTTGACGAACGCGAGAAGGATCTCAGCCCCGATGCCGTCGTGATGCGGGTCGCCGGCCCGCGCCCGGGGGACTGGCCCGCCGCGATGGCGGCTTGGCCGCTCCGCATGCGGTCGCCGGCTGGCGCGAAGCCTACAACGAGCTCTGGGCCTGCTACCAAGCCCAGGTCCCCGACGCCTGCGTTCTGGCCCACCCGGATCTGAGGACACTTGAGCCCGCTTCCCCCCCGGCGGGCATGGGAGGGCACTCGAATGAGCAACGGCACACTGACTCTGCACACGGAAAAGACGTCGAGCCTGGCCGTCGTGCACGACACGATGGAGTCGCTCAGGGCGATCCGAACCTACGTCCAGAATGAGTTCGTCAAGGACCTGGACTTCGGGCATTATCCCCGGCACGGGCACCAAGCCGACCCTGCTCCTCCCGGGAGCACAGAAGGCTTTCATGTACTTCCACGTCTTCCCGAGCCGCACGGTCAAGCGCATGTGGACCTGGGCGGTGGCCACCTCGAGGTGATCGTCACGACTCACCTCAAGAGCCAGGGGAGTGGCCAGATCGTGGGCGAGGGTTCCGGGAGCTGCTCCAGCATGGAGAGCAAGTATCGCTTCACGGGGGGCGCGAACCGCAAGTGCCCGTCGTGCGGCAAGGAAGCGATCTTCAAGAGCAAGCGGCCGGGCGAGGGGTACTACTGCTGGGCGAAGAAAGACGGCTGCGGTGCCCAGTTCCGCGAGGGTGCACCCGAGATCGAAAACCAGGTCGCTGGCAAGGTCGACAACGAGAACATCCACGACGTGCGGAACACGATCCTCAAGATGGGGATCAAGCGAGCAGGACATCAGCGCCGGCAATGTCGCTCGCGTGCCTCTCGGAACTCTTCACCCAAGACTTGGAGGACACTTACGACCTGACCGCGGCTGCAGCTCCGCCGGCCGTCGAGCCGGCCATCTAACTGCATAAGTCTAATCATCTCATCGGGCAATGATTTCAGTTTATTTCCATCCAGAACAAGCGACCTTAATTGCGTAAGATTACCAATCTCACTTGGTAAATCGTCGAATTCGATTATTTATCAAACTGAGAGTTACCATTAATGATAGATTACCGATCCACTTTGGGAGCGATGTAAGTTGATTAAAACCGGCATAGAGACTATCTAGTTGCCGGAAATTAACTAACCAATCTGGCAATGACGAAAGTTTGTTAAAGGAGATATCTAATTTAGTTAGCTGAGTGAGGTTGCTCATTGCTTCCGGCAATTCTTTGAGATGACAGTTACTAATATCAAGCTCTAACAACCTAGATAAATGAAAAATGTCCATCGGTATTGAACGGAGTTTAGAATGAGAGAAGTCTAAATTTGTCAACTGATCGAGCGTAGGCTCATTTGCAACAAACCAATTACTAAATCGATTGGCCCTATCAATCATCAGTTGCCCAGTTGGGAATCGATCAGCAAAACCAGCTTCCCACCCAGGCCCCCCCAAATGAAGAGCATTAGGAACTTGTTGTCGACAAGCTTCGACAAGTTCATTCCAGACGACAAGGGTATCCCGAGCTTTTCGCCAATTTTGAAGATAATTGATCTGATCAATGGTTGGAGTTCCTACATTTAAGATTGCGACGATATTTTCAGGTGCCCAAACCTCTCTAACTTTTTCTTTTAACTCTTCAATAAATGCAGTCACTTGGTGACAAACAGGAGAATCGCCATTGACGGTACAATGAATACGTTCTGCTAATGCTCTCCACACATCATCATCTGCGACTAAATTATTCCAGTATTTATTTGTGAGGCCTAATTTGGCCAGATCATGGGGCTCAAGAAATGTTAATAGATGGACCTGTTTATCTAATGGTAGTTGCCCAAAAACAGAATCATATTTTTCAGGTACCACAGAAGGATTTTCTGCTTTTCCAGTAGATCTTTTAAAAATCGAAAGGATATAGCTCACTGCATGAATAACAGTCGCAAATCGCCATATAGATGGCTTGGGTCGAATATGAATCGGATCAAAAGCGTGGATTTTGGCATCTAAACTTGTTCTTGTGCTCATCGCAATTACCTCCTAAATAAAACGTTTTATTATAAACAATTTCATATTAATTGTAAATAACAGATTAGACCATTAATTTTAAGTCTCTTATGAAGATTTTGCTTAATCCCTAGAATTTTTTTTCAAATTCGGTAAAATTATAATCCTCTTGTGAATTGTTTTGGGAGCAAACGTGAACTTACCTTCTTCTCTCAGTGAAGGTCATGGACTAGCGATTCTTACCGATCAGGACCTGCGCATTTGCCAGCGTGGGGACTTCTACAGGAGGTGTCGCTGAAATGCGCATGGCGGCAGCAAATCCTCATCGGCAGATTATTGCCACCACTATCGATTCCACAGGGGCTCAATTTGCACAGAAAATGATCCAGCAAGCTGAGTTAGATCATCAAATTGAGGTTAAGATCGAAGATGTTCGTGGCCTCTACCCTATCCAGATGACTTTTTTGATTATATTTATGCCCGACTAGTTCTCCATTATCTGCCGAAGTTGGATCTAATGCATGCACTAACTGAGCTCTACCGGATTTTAAAACCCAAGGGCAAGTTTTTTGTAGTTGTCCGTTCCGATAAAACTCCAGAAGCACAAGGCCCGAAAGTTGCCTTGGATCCAGACACTGGGATGACCACTTATACCTCCAATGGCCGCAGCTTTAGCAGACTAGAGGAGCAGCTTGGATATTCTTTAAACCCGGAAAGAAGGACTTCTTTTTCGAAATGACCCCTCATATTTAAACAGCCATTTCCAATTAATGTTTTAGTAGAAAAACAAACGCAAGTAGTTTACTATCTTTTATATGCTAAAAATTATAACAGCATTAATTTTAATCTGCCAATGCTCTATATTTCCCTCCACTTCCTATGAATACAATGAAGGATTACGCAGTGAGATCTTAGAAGCACGCCATCTTGATCAGAAAGCCCGTCAGAAAGTAATCGAAGCCATAAATGGGTCTCTGCAGAACCAAATCCCTGTTGAAATTCAAAATGAGATTATTGAAATTGACCAAGCTCACAATTTAATCATTAAAAAAACGATCGAGGTATTTCGTTGGCCAGGGCACTCGCTCATAGGTGAAGATGGCTCAAGCGCCTTCTGGCTCCTCGTCCAGCATCAAGATCGAGATATTGCCCTCCAAGTAAAATGTCTAAATCTACTTGAGGAAGCGGTAAACAAGGATGAAGCATCTCATCAGGACCTTGCATTTTTAATGGATCGAGTTCGGAAAAATCAAAATCTGCCCCAGCTTTATGGGACTCAATGGAAAACTGAGAACGGCAAAATGATCTTATACCCCGTGCAGGACCCAGAATTTTTGGATGCAAGAAGAGAACAGATGCATTTGCCCACCTTCGAAGATTATAAAAAAGAGCTGATGCAAGGGCTAAACTTATCTGAGGATGCATTTAAGGAGTAAATACATTCTCAAAAATGTAACCCATTACATTGTCTACGCTGCTGACCAAGGTGTTTTGGATGGCTTCTTTATTCACATAGATGGTACAGGATGCTAAGAAAGTGAGCATTCCTAGTGCTCCTGCTCGAATAACTAATTCCTGTGGATTAGTTCTAACATAATGCTCAACTCTGAAACGTAAAGAAAGGGGATTATAGTCTATGTAAACTTGTCGTAAAGGATGAAAGGTTTCAAGTGGGAACGAAGTAAACTGATTATAGGAAAGATTGAGAATACGTAGTCCAGGAATACTAAAGAGTTCTCTAGGCAATGAAGTGAGCTGATTATCTAAAAGATAGAGAGTTATTAGCGCTTGGAGATTTCCAATTTGATTTGGCAATGAAGTGAGTTTATTACTGTGTAATTCCAAAGTGTTCAACTGATTAAGCGTCCATAACCAATCTGGTAAAGAAACAAACTGATTTTCACCTAAAGAGAGCCTCATCAATCGAGTAAGTCTTCCCATCTCGTCAGGCAATGATTTCAGTTTATTTTGCGTCAGAACAAGGTTAGTCAGCTGAACGAGTTTGCCGATTTCACTCGGTAGAGTACTAATACGATTATATCCTAAATTGAGATATTCTAATAATGAGAGCTTGCCAATCCACTTTGGCACCGATGTAAGTTGATTACCATGGACACTGAGAGTATTAAGTTGCCGGAAATTACCTAACCAATCTGGCAATGATGAAAGTTTGTTATGGGAGATATCTAAACTAGTTAGCTGTGTGAGGTTGCTCATCTCTTCGGGCAATTCTGTGAGATGACACCCCCTAATATAAAGTACTCGCAATCCAGCTAAATGACCAATCTCCCCAGGTATTGAATGGAGTTTAGATTCAGACAGATTTAAACTCGTCAATAGATCAAGAGTGGGTTTGTTTGTAAAAAACCAATGATTAAATCCATTAGCCCTATCGATCATTGCTTGCCCTGTTGGGAACCGATCATTGAAATCCGCTTCAAAGCCGGGTCCTTCTAAAGGAGGAACATTAGGATCTTGTTGTCGGACTCTATGGACAAGTTCATTCCAGACAACAAGTGTGTCGCGCGCTTTTCGCCAATTTTGAAGATAATGGATCTGATCAATCGTTAATGTCTTTAAATTCATGATTGCGATAATATCTGCAGGCGTCCAAACATTTCTAACTTCTTCTTTTAACTTCTCAATAAATGCTGGCACTTGGTGGCGAACAGGAGAATCATTATTGACGGGACAATGAATACGTTCTGCTAAAGCTCTCCATACATCATCATCTGCGACTAAAGTATTCCAGTATTTACTCGTGAGTCCTAATATAGCTAGATGCTGAGGCTCAAGAAATGTTAATAGATGTACTTGCTTTTCCTCTGACAGTTCATCCAAGACAGACTCGTCATTTTCAGCTTTTTCTGTAGATCTTTTAAAAATCGAAAGGATAGAGCTCACTGCATGAATAACAGTTGCAAATCGCCATACAGACGGCTTGGGTCGAATATCAATCGGATCAAAGGCTCGGGTTTTTGTTTCTAAGCTTGTTCTTGTGCTCATCGCAATTATCTCCTAATTAAAACATTTATTATAAACAATTTCATATTAATTGTAAATAAATAAATTAAGCTATTAAATAAGGTCTTTATTCCCAATGGTCTGTCTAAACAGTGAATACCTTTTCAAAGATATAACCCGTTACTTGGTATACGCTGCTGGCCAAACCGCTCAGGCCAACATTTCTATAGAGACCAATCGATAGAATTCCCGTACAAATAATGGCTGTCCCAACTAAGGCAGCTCCAACTATTTCTATATTATATCTGACAAAATGATCCACTCTGACACGTAAAGAAAGGGGATTATTTTCTATCCATACATACCGGTGAGGAGGATTGAATATCCCAGGCGGCAGAGTTGTCACCAGATTAGATCCAAGATGCAGAGTTTGCAACCCAGGAATACTAAAGAGCTCTTGAGGCAATGCAGTGAGCTGATTTCTGCTAAGCACGAGATTTCTTAGCGCTCGGAGATTACCAATCTGACTTGATAATGAGGTGAGTAGATTACCGGATAAATTCAAAGTTTGCAACAGATTGAGGTTCCACAACCAATCAGGTAATGAAGTTAAATGATTGTCACTTAACACGAGATACCTGAGCTGTGTTATCTTCTCATCTCATCAGGTAATGATTTCAGTTTATTTGTATTCAGATTAAGCGTTCTCAACCGTGCGAGATTGACGATCTCACTTGGTAAAACATCAATTTGATTATTTCCTAAATCGAGAACTTCTAGTAATGATAGATTACCGTTCCATTTTGGGACTGACGTGAGTCGATTATTATCGGCTTTTAGAGTATTCAGTTGATTGAAATTTTCTAACCAAATTGGCAAAGATGAAAGTTTATTATGAGAAATATCTAAATCAGTTAGCTGCGTGAGGTTACTCAAATCTTCGGGCAATTCTGTGAGACCACATTGACTAATATAAAGTACTCGCAACCCAGCTAAATGACCAATCTCCCCTGGTATTGAATGGAGTTTTGATTGAGACAAATCTAAACTACTGAATTGATCGAGAATAGGTTTATTTGTAAAAAACCAATGACTAAATCTATTAGCCATATCGATCATCGCTTGCCCTGTTGGGAACCGATCATTGAAAAATCCGCTTCAAAGCAGGGTCCTTCTAAAGTGGGACCATTAGGCTCTAGCTTGACGGACTCTATGTACAAGTTCATTCCAGACAACAAGTGTGTCGCGCGCTTTTCGCCAATTTTGAAGATAATGGATCTGATCAATCGTTGAAGTTTTTAAATTCAAGATGGCGACAATATCTGCAGGCGCCCAAACTTCTCTAACTTTTCCTTTTAACTTCTCAATAAATACTGGCACTTGGTGGCGAACAGGCGAATTGTTATTGACGGGACAATGAATACGTTCTGCTAATGCTCTCCATACATCATCATCTGCGATTAAAGTATTCCAGTATTTACTCGCGAGTCCTAATATGGCTAGATGCTGAGGCTCAAGAAATGTTAATAGATGTACTTGTTTTTCTTCTGGCAGTTCATCCAAGACAGAATCGTCATTTTCAGCTTTTTCGGTAGATCTTTTAAAAATCGAAAGGATAGAGCTCACTGCATGAATAACAGTCGCAAAACGCCATATAGAGGGCTTGGGCCGAATATGAATCGGATCAAAGGCACGGGTTTTTGTTTCTAAGCTTGTTCTTGTGCTCATCGCAATTATCTCCAAATTAAAACATTTATTATAAACAATTTCATATTAATTGTAAAGAACAGATTAGGTCATTAATTTTAAGCCTCTTATGAAGATTTTAGCTTAATCTCTAGAATTTTTTTTCAAATTCGGTAAAATTATAATCCTAATCCGATTTTTTTTGGAGCAAATGTGAACTTACCTTCTTCTATCAGTGAAGATCATGGGATAGAGCCTCTTTCCGATCAGGATCTGCGCATTTACAGCGTGGGGATTTCTACAGGAGGTGTCGCTGAAATGCGCATGGCCGCAGGAAATTCTCATCGGCAGATTATTGCCACCACGATCGATTCCACAGGCGCCCAATATGCGCAGAAAATGATTCAACAAGCTGAGTTAGATCATCAGATTGAGGTCAAACTCGAAGATGTTGCGGGGCCTCTACCCTATCCGGATGTTTTTTTTGATTATATTTATGCCCGTTTGGTTCTCCATTATCTGCCGAAGGTGGATCTGATGCATGCGCTCAATGAGCTCAACCGGATTTTGAAACCCAAAGGCAAGTTTTTTGTCGTCGTGCGCTCAGATAAAACTCCAGAAGCGCTGGGCCCGAAAGTTGTCGTAGATCCAGACACTGGGATGACTACCTATACTTCCAACGACCGCAGCTTTAGCAGGTATTTCCATAGCGAAAAGTCTATTAAGAGTTATTTGAAGGGAGCCGGATTTTCTATTAAGCATCTGATCTCTTATGAAGAGCTACTTTGCACCGACTTCCAACGCTTACAGCCCGCTAGCCAAGCGGATGTTCTGATTGAGGTTTTAGCAGAAAAATAACTATGTAGGCTTTTCGATTTTGAAACGCATTATACCCAAAATCAAGAGATTAATGTTTAGATTTTAAAAATTCGGAGAAATCAACGATTCGGGCAAAAAATCCACTATCCTCGACCTTTTCATCAACGCCATTCACATGGATTAGAACTGGTCGACAAGAGAACCCTCGAGGCAATTGCAATGCCCGCTGTTTCTCTTCAACTTCCTTTATCACCTCCATCCCTATTTTCCCTTGCATAAATTTTACTTCGCAGATGTAAATGCAATTAAAACGAGTTTGAATTAGATAATCGATTTGGCAACCTTTTCGACGTGTCTGCGGAGTTTGAAGATAAGGGGCGGCAAAAATCACTTCATCCGGGGAAATGCCAAGAAGGTTTTGAAGAATATCACCATTATTGACCACTAAGTTTTCAAATTGGAGTCCTAAAATAGAGTACCAGCCAGTAGGTAATTTTCTTACTTTCCCTTCTTCAATTTGTTCGCGATTGGGTTGAATATATTTGAGATAAAACCGGAGATAATTATCACTTAATCGATATCGACTAGTTGAGGATTTAGTTTTTTTTGCAAAGCTCCATGTGTAGTCTCGCGCTATGAAGCCAGCTTGTGTTAATTCATCAAGTGAATCACTAAAATCTCCACCTGTAGAACATCCGAGTTCTGAGGCGATCTGTGTTGCCGAAAGGCGGTTATCAACGAGCGTTTGGACGATTTGTTTATAAAAGGGCCCTTTGTTTCGAAATAAATCATGAAAGATTTGGTCGAATTCTTGGAATAAAAGACCTTCAGAATCAAAACCCATCCGTTGAATATTGGCTTCCGCAGTTAAATCAGGTCTTAATTCTTCAAGATAACGGGGAATTCCTCCGGTGACCGCCAGGATTTTGAATTTTTCATATGGAGCTACTATGCCAGGCCAATCCTCCCAAAAGATATTGCAATCTGCTATGGGAAGTTCTTTTAATAAAATGCGCAATGATACTCTGCCATAGAAACCAGTGCTGCTCAGGATATTTTTTTGAATCCAAGTTGAATTGGAACCTGTGATGATCATGATCAGCTTATTATTTTTTTTAAAATGCCGGTCCCAGGCTGTTTTGAGTTTTGGCATAAAGGTTGGATCTTTAGAACCCATCCAAGTGATCTCATCTAAAACAATGAGAATTCGCCCTTTTGTTGTTTTTTCAGAAAGATCGTAAAATAAATTGCCCCAATCATCGCTGCGGTAAATGGGAAGATCATATTCCTGAAGCTGTCGTAAGAATTCTGCTCTTTGTTCTTCAGCAGTTACTCCATCAACAGGAGGGATTCCAGTCAGAATGATCGACTTTGGAAATGTTTTTGCATATTCCTCGCAAAGACGACTTTTTCCTATACGGCGCCGTCCTCTTATCACAACGAGACTGGATATCTTTTTTTTGGAGAGACCAATCAGGGACTCCATCTCTTTTTCCCTTCCAATGAAACGATCTACCATTATAATTTCCTCCAAAAAATTGCAAAAACAACTATTCCGCGCTTTTTAAAAGCATACTAAATCCGCGGGAAAGTTGCAAATGCAATTTTTCCGCTGAGCGCAAACTCTTATTTAAATTCCTGCAGAGGGCTCAACTAGTTAATCTCTTTGGATTGGAGAGCTATACCGCACCTCTTCTAACGCTCAGAAATTAAGTCACTTATGAAATATAAATCAAACTTTGTCTGCAAACACTTCGCTCAGTTTAGAGATTAGCCTTCTCATCCGCTCGGGCAGGTGTTTTCCGATATTTCGATAAAGAGCCAGTACTCGATATTGGCAAGCAACTGGCTGCCATAGGACGGGATGGAGATCGAATTTTCTGGCAAGGAAGTCAGGTAAAAAGCCGACCTCGGATGAACTGGCACAGATGCTGGCGATGAGAGACCAGCTGGGAATCCTGGCTTTGACAGGCAATTTGTAGGCATAGGTCTGTTGCCAGCTCTGCTCTAGAGCGAGTACTTCCATCTGCTGCTCAGGAAGCAAGACCGGTTTGATTGGAACATTTGGATCTTTGCAGAAGAGACGAAAGCAGCCGCTGCCAATCTCGGTGGCGACAACTCCTTTCCAGGGGAGGTTGTCGAGGACGAGGGCGATATCGGCCTCGTCGCGCAAAATGGCCTCGTAGGAATGATCGGGACGCATGTGCTTAAAGTCGATGTTCTCATCGGAGAGAAGGGAAGGCACGGCGATTTGTGCAATGGCGTGGGTGGTCACAAGGCGGATCGAACATTGCTCTTCAGGAACAATCAGATCACGTAGCTGGCGAATCCACTCTTCGAGACGGGGAAGCAGGGCTTGGCCTTCGGGAGTTAGACGGAAGGCACGTTTTTCATGTGTGCAGAGCGACATGCCGAAGGAAGATTCTACTCGTTGGATTGCAGCGCTTGCGGCACTTTGGCTAAGGTGATGGAAAGAGGCCGACTTGCCCAGATTTTTCAAATGAGCAGCCGTCATAAATAGCTCTAGATCAGCGATACGTAAATTTTTTAATGAGTGCTCAATCTTCTGCAATCGTTTTTCCTGTGCAAGTTCATCTAATAACAATTCTTCCATAGAAAACCTCTTATTTTAAAATCGATATTTACGATATTCAATATCAAATATATCGTCGATACAAATAAATTACAACGAATTACACTGATGTTTTGATAAAAGGAGTGATTTCTATGGATAAGCAAAGCAGTTTAATTCGATTTTTCCAAAAGGTGTGCCAGTTTAATTTTGGCCGGTTTGAGTATGAGGAGTTCAAAAAATATCTTAGGATGGGGGCGATTTTTGCCCTGATCATTGGCGTTTACTGGACGCTCCGCCCACTCAAGGATGCAGTCTTTATCCAACTAGTCGATAAACTCCAACTCCCCTTTGCCAAGACGATTTCGGTCATCGCTCTCTTGCCGATGGTGATGCTCTACACGAGACTTTTAGAGAAGACTTCGAAAGAAAAGATGCTCGTGCTGCTACCCACTTTCTACGGTCTGGTGATTTTAGGTTTTAGCGTTTTGATTCCGATTTTCCAAGTTGCTGGAGGTGGGGTTGCATCCAAGATTACCGGTTATACATGGTATTTATTCGTCGAGAGCTTTGGCTCACTGGTGGTCGCTCTATTTTGGGCCTTTGCTGCGGACTCTACGGAACCCACTTCCGCAAAACGGGGCTTTCCTCTGGTGGTGACTTTAGGACAGCTCGGTGGAGTTATTTTCCCCTACGGGATTGGCGGAATGCCCCATCGCTTAAATTGCCAAACCGACTGCATCTCGATGGTCGCTTTAGGGTTGCTGACTTTGATGATCATTCCCCTCACCCGCTATTTTTTAAAGGCGACGCCAAAAAATCTGCTCACCTCTTTCCATGGGAAAAATGAAAAAGCAGAAGCCAAACAGCAAGAGCCAGGTTTCTTAGAGGGGCTAAAACTGCTGCTAAAGAACCGTTATTTGCTGGCGATCTTTGCGGCAAATTTCATCTATGAAGTGGTGGTGACGATCTTTGACTTTAACTTCAAAATCGCCGCAGGATCCAAATATTCGGGTGTGGCGCTGAGCAATTATTTAAGTCTGTATGGGTCGAGTGTTAATGTGGTCTCCCTTGCCTGCTTGCTTTTGGGCATCAGTAACATCACGAGATTTTTGGGAATTGGAATTGCCTTGGCCGCTATGCCGATCATCGTGGGGCTTGCCTTGGTTGGGTTTTTAAGCTTTGATACGCTCTCATTCCTCTTCGCCCTGATGGTGGGCTCCAAAGCGATCAACTACGCCTTAAATGGCCCAGCTCTGAAACAGCTCTATATCCCCACCACCCCCGATGTCCGCTTTAAGGCGCAGGCCTGGATCGAGACTTTTGGATCGCGCACCTCCAAGCAGGCCGGCTCGATCTTCAATATGTCCCTGGCTCCCCTGCAATCTGCATTTGGCGCCCTCGCTGGAAGATCTTATTACCTAACTCTCAGCGGGATCATCTGCTTCCCTCTATTGGGAGCGTGGCTCGTTGTAGCGATTTTTTTAGGTAGCGCCTTCCGCAAAGCGATCCATAATAATAAGGTAATTTGTTAAATGAAAACGCCTGGATAACTTCCAGGCGCATTTGTAAGAACTATTAGACTACTCAGTAGCCTCGTGAATCTTTTCTTTAGCATTCTGAGCAACTTCTTTGGCTTTCTCTTTTGCATCATGTGCCTTTTCTTTGGCGCTTTCTGCAATTTCCTTAGATTTATCTTCTGCTTTTCCAGCTACTTCTTTTGCCTTATCTTTTGCATTCCCTGCAACTTCCTTGGCTTTATCTTTTGCGTCATGCGCTTTATCTTCAACTTTTCTAACGGCATCACTTGTTTTATGGTCTTTTGCATATCCGGGTGTAACCATTACACCTAAAAATAGAGTAGCTATTGTTATAATTGCTGTATTGAATTTCATAAAATTTCTCCATTTCTAAAAAGGTAATTTATTTCAACAAAGACCTAAAAAGCCCTTATTTGTTCTAATATATTGAAAATCAGGTATTTTTGCAATATATATCAAGTTGGAGTATACTTGCTCCCATGAAGACCGCCTTTTTAGTCCTACTATTGATTGCCTCGCAGGGATTTTCCCAGTGGCAATCGTTTGAAAGGATCGATGAGGCCAATCCGATCCTTAGCCCATCTACAGAATCTATTTTTCATTGTCCGGTGCAAGATCGGATCGTCCATTGGGAGGGAGAGCATCTTTTCAACCCTGGGGCTGTGGTGCGAAATGGAAAGGTCTATCTGATTTATCGAGCAGAGGATGATTATGGACAGGGCATCGGTAACCACACCTCACGTTTAGGGCTCGCAGAGAGCGAAGATGGAATCCACTTTAAACGTACGGGGGCTCCGATCTTATACCCCGATCACGATGCCCAAAGCCTCTATGAGTTTCCAGGTGGATGTGAAGATCCCCGCATTATAGAAAGGGAAGATGGCACCTATGTGATGACCTACACGCAGTGGAACGGCCAAGTAGCTGTTTTAGCCATCGCAACTTCAGATGATCTGCTCCACTGGAAAAAACATGGTTACGCGTTTGAGGGTAATTTTCGTAGACGCTGGTCGAAGGCAGGCTCCATTGTGTGCCGGCAAGAGGGAGACCGACTCGTTGCAACCAAAATTCAAGGCAAGTACTGGATGTATTGGGGTGAAGGAACGATCCATGTTGCCACTTCAGATGATCTGATCTCGTGGACTCCGCTGCGCGATGCAGATCGCCGGCCAATCGCCGTTTTAGAACCCCGCGCAGGAAAGTTTGACAGCGTTCTAGTTGAATCGGGGCCACCTGCCATTCTGACAGAAGAGGGAATTGTCCTATTGTACAATGGGAAAAATTCAGTTGATAAAGGCGATCCTAAAATCCCAGCAGGTGCCTATTCTGCAGGGCAAGTTCTTTTTGATGCTCATGATCCAACCAAACTTCTTTCCCGCAGTGAAGAGTGCTTTTTAACTCCCGAACGGCCCTATGAAATGAAGGGGCAGTACAAAGGGGGCACAGTCTTTATTCAGGGACTTGTCCATTTCAAAGGCAACTGGTTTTTGTATTATGGGACCGCAGATTCAGCAATTGGGGTTGCCAAAGGGCAGAGATCTTGCCCTAGCATAATGGATTATACAGAAAATCATTTGCCCCATAGGGGAGTTCTGAAGAGGGAAGGCGATTTTGTCTATGTCAATGTCGACGATGATTATATTCATCAGCTGATCGGTCTCATTGAGCAAGAGGGTTTTCAAAAGCCCCCCTATTTTGGCAAAAATGATCTCGTTGGCGCTCATATTTCAGTCATCTACTCGGAAGAGGCAGCTCAGGAAATCGCCGAGTGCGGAGAAACGATTCACTTTACGCCCAAAAGATGCGAGAGAGTGCATCCTCACAAGTGGCCGGAGATGGATGAGGTCTATTTTATTGTTGTAGATGCGCCAAGACTCGATCAGATTAGAGAGAAATATGGCTTGCCCACACGAGAATATCCATTTCACATAACGATTGGAGTAAAACCTGTCGATGGACAATAAAGAATTTAAAAAGATGTTTGGCAGCACTGCTGAAAAGTACGGGTTTTCCCGTCTTACTCCTTTTTGGTTCAAGGAATCTTCAGAATGCATTGTTGTGCTCGAACTGCAGAAATCCAATTACGGCAATTATTATTATCTTCGTATCAAACCCTTTGTTCAGGGCGCCTGGGGTAAGAAACATGAGAAAAGCAAAGATGTCTTCAAGAAATGTTCTGGCTTTATGGATGGCCCGAATAGAAAATATGAAGAACTTTTCAACTTAGAGTTGCCAATGGAAGATGAAACGCGAAGGCAAGGGATCGAAGGCCTTTTTAAAGACTTTTTGAATGCCCATTCTGAGGCGCTGCTATCGATCGCCAATATGGAACAGATTTATGGCGATCGGCAATACTATTTACTCTCAAATTTCAGAGTGGAAATACACAAATTACTAAATGAAAAAATTTGATTATCGTGAACCAGAAATCGCCGAAAGAATCATTGCTGAGAATGATCTAGCTTTCGCATTTTTGAATAAGATGCCGATTGTTCCAGGACATACGTTGATCTGTCCGAAATTGCCCCTTGAATTTAGCGAAGAAATATCACCCAAGCTATGGGCTGAAATGCTGCAACTCAAAGAAATTGTCTGCGAAAAATTAAAGCGGGTGATGGGAGCAAAAGGATTCAATTTTGCATGGAACGAAGGCTCGATTGCAGGTCAAACGGTCCCCCATTTCCATCTACACGTTGTTCCCAGAAAAGAAAATGATGCAGGGATTGTCCAATATGAGCCGCGCCAATTTCTCTATCGTCCGGGAACTCGTGCAGATTCGCCCAAAGAAGAGTTAGTTTCTCTAGCTCAGATTCTTAATCTCGAGAATTAGACCTTTGTGATCAGAGAGTGCCTCGCCTGGATTTTCAACCGAGTATGTCTCTACGAACTTAGTTTTGAGATCAAACTCCTCGGGACTGCCATATAGGAGAGCGTAATCGACCATCTCAGAGATTGTCGAATGGACCTCCTTCCCTCTCATGTAGTTGGTCAGAGCATTGGTGGTCGATTCTGTTTTCTGGTGCAGATCGCGGCGCGGATCGTAATAGCCAGAATGCGCTCCGATGATGCTTTGATACTCATCTTCTGAAATATAGCTGTCAATATTGAGATCGCCCAAAATGAAGAAATTTCGATTCCGCTCCTTCTTCATCTCCTCGATACGCTGGGTCAAAAGATCAAATTGTCTGCGCCTCTCATCGGGCGAATCTCCCGCATCCAGATGGGTATTTACAAAGGTGTAGGAAGGGGTCTCGAAGAAAAATGCGCCACGTAGCATCCCACTTTCATAGGGGTATTGGAAAAATTCCACATTCGTCAGCGGCACCTTAGAGAAGACTGCTAGCTCTGCCCCCATCCCAAATAGATTGGGGCCGATGCGAGTAAAGCAGTGGGCATATTGATCCTTTAGCTTTTCAAAGAGTTCGCTCGAGGCTGGGAAGGAGGCTTCTTGTAGGAATAGAATATCGGGATCTTGCTCTTGGACCAATTTGGCTAGGGCCTCAATACGCTCCCCTGCTGGCTGCACTCCCCCAAAGAGCATCGGCAATCCACCCCAAAACATGCAGGCATTGAGAGTCATGCATTTTAGGTTTTGGTCATCGAGTTTCTCGGCCCCATTGCCCCGCAAGTAGGTATAAGAAGTGCCATTAATCGCATTGCCGCAGTAGTGAAGCCCCTCCCCTAGAACATAAAGAGAACCGGTGACAGGTGCAAAGAGGGCTGAAAGGCAGACAGTGGCGCATCGATGGACCTTTTCCATGGTTTCATTTTCAGTGCGGATAGGAGTATAAAAAGCGCGCAGAACAAATTCTGAACTGATTTGCAAAGGCTTTTGTAAATAGTAGGCAATTGTATGCATGATATTTCCCCTTGCATGGATTGGAAGCAGTTGTACTTGGCCATAAAGTTGATTGCCCCGGATCATCCCCATCATGAAGTGGCCTCCCGCTTCAAGGTAATTCCCTTTTCGATATTCGGCAAGCGATTGCCCAATACCGATGATCAGCTGCATGCCTAGAGAGGCAACCGCCAGATGCACTCCCCCATACAAAAAGAGGGCCAGGTAGAGGCCGTTATTCATCAGATAGCCATATTTCCCAACAGCATTTGCAAATTCACCCATGTAGAGATGCTGCAGCATGTGGAAGCAGTCTAGAGCGCAATCGTGGACTGTGGTGAGGAGCATGCCGAGCGGATGGGCAAAGATCGTACCGGCGAGCGAAACGACGGCTAGAGTGGTCGACAAGAGAGATCCCCACTCAAGATTCTGAATGCCTGCGAGGGAGCGCAGACCTCCCAATGTGAGCGATAGGGCAAAACCGAGCGGTTTATAGAGGCTCAAAAACGGCAGAGCAACTAGAGCGATCCTTTTGGCATATTTTAAATAATCATTATCATCTTCTGCAGGTTTAATATCATTTGAATACTCGCGATGATAAAAGTCAGGCGCTTCTAATTTACTTACTGTCATATTGGTTGATTATTATATCTTTAATTTTTTATCATTTCAAGTATGATTATTCGAAAATTCCAACCCACCGATTTAGAAGCTATTCTAGACCTCTTCCATGCTGTCGTCCATACTGTTGGAGCGAAGTATTATGATTCAGAGCAAGTCAATGCTTGGGCTCCTAAAGAAGGTCTAAACAAGGAAAAATGGCTCAAATCCTTAAGTGAAAACATCACCTATGTGGTCGAAGACAAGGGCAAGATCATTGCTTTCGGCGATATGACAAAGTCCGGCTATGTGGATCGCATTTACGTTCATAAAAATTACCAGGGTAGCGAAGCAAGCAAGTCGATCTACAAAAAGTTTGAAGAAGCGGCTAGAGAGCTTGGGTTGTCAGAGCTGACCTGCGAAGCAAGCACGATACTAATGCCTTTAGCGCAGCGTATTGGATTTGAAGTAGTTGAAAAACAGACCAAGATCCATGGAGGTGTAGAATTTACCAACTATAAAATGCGTAAACCTTGAAATTTAATTAAAAATCCTCTATAATTATTGTATTATGAAACTCGTACTTGGCTCACAATCCCCTCGCCGGAAAGAGATTTTACAATCCTTTTCCATCCCTTTTACCCAGGCATCCCCTCCCTTCGATGAAGAAGCTGTTCCCTTTAATGGCAATCCTGAGGACTATGTTTGCACCCTCTCCAAGGGCAAAGGCCAGTCCCTCCTTTCTCAATTCCCAGAATCGGTCATTCTGACGGCCGATACGATTGTATTCCGGGAAGGGAAAGTGTATGGCAAGCCAAAAGATAAGGAAGATGCGTTTCAGACTCTATAAGAGCTTTCAGGACAGTGGCATTCGGTTTATACAGGAGTAACTGTGCAGACCAAGGATAAAGTGGTCACGAAAGCTGAAGTGAGCCATGTCCTCTTCAACGATCTGTCACATGAGCAAATCCATCAGTACCTTACCCAGATTAAGTGGTCCGACAAAGCAGGCGGCTATGCTGTTCAAGATAGCGGCGGGCTGATTGTCCGGAAGAATCGATGGCTGCTACTACAATGTGAAAGGGCTGCCGATCAACACAGTCGAGCAACTGCTCAAAGATTTTGGTTTTGCTCTCTGGGAGCATCTTGCATGAGTAAAGATAAAGATGGTTGGTGGGGATTTTTGAACCTCTGCAGTAAGATCAAATCACCTGAAGAATTTCAGAGGTTCTTCGATCTGTTTTTGACCATTGAGGAAAAAGAGACGCTGGGGAGAAGATTTCTTATCGTCAAAGCATTAGAAGAGGGAAAATTGACTCAACGGGAAATCGCCGACCATTTTGGCGTAAGCATCTCCCAAATCACTCGCGGCTCCAATGCCCTGAAAATCATCGATCCTGCACTTAAGAAATCATTAGAAAAGCTCCTTTAATACACGATTTCCATCCCTCTCCATTTCGAGCACGAGTTTTTTCCCCGTGGTATACCGATTCATTAGCTCTTGATCATGGCACACAATCAGCATCGTCATCCCCTCCAAATTTTTTAGGAACTCAAACACCATGGTGGCATTTTGCTCATCGAGAGTTGCTGTTGGTTCATCGAGCAGGAGCACTTTGGTTTTCCTCTGCAGCTTCATCAGAAGAGCCAGAATCTGCCTTTGCCCTCCAGAAAGTTTGTGGATGGGGATGGTGAGATCGATATGGAATTTCTCCAGAAGCGATTCATGCATCAGGGGGGCTTGCAACCGAGAAAATGGGCTCGGGAATTTACCTAGAGCTGCAAATTGCATGTTTTCAACAAAATTAAAGGGCCCCACGAGCAACTGATCAAACTGCTGACTCATCAGGACTGTCTCATCCACTCGGCTATTCAATAGATTAAGGAGCACCGATTTTCCTACTCCATTCTTTCCGTGGAGTGCATGGATGCGGCCCTCTTCTAGCTCAAAAGAGATGTTCTTAAAAAAATCGGGACCTTGTTTGTGATGCCTAAAACTCAAATCTTTTATTTTCATTAAATATTCCTATATTTTTAAAACTGAGCACTCCCAGGATGAAGATGGCCTGAAAAGCGTTAAAGTACTTTAGATTGAGCCCTAGATGGAGCAATGTCTGCTGGATACAGAAGTAGATCACAAGTCCTGCCAAAGGCACCAGGATGTTTGGACGATTGCCTCTAAAGAGGACCTTTCCCAAAATGAGAGCAGTCAGACAGAGCAGGACCACGCCAAAATTCATCGTCAAGTCGACAAACCCATTGGAAAGGGCAAAAAGTAGCCCACCGATTCCCGCGCAACCATGCCCCATCATCAATCCGGCGTAAGCAATATAACGGCCTGAAGGGGGGTGATGATGAAAAAACAGCGGGTTATTTCCATAAATGGCCATGCTATATCCCAGTTGCGAGCGGACACATAAACCAACAATGCTCATCAGACCTAAGGCCACTAAAATGAAAATGGCATGCTCTGAAATCGGCAAAGTGGGATGGAAGCTTTTGACTGATGTGCCGAGGAGAAACTGGGTGAGTCCATGAAAAAGGCCGTTGGTGATGATTGCAGCGAGTAGAAAAGGAACCTTTAGGCACTGATTCAGTGTCCCGACGATCGATCCCACCAGCACTCCCCCGAAAAACGCGCTAAGTAGGATGATTGGAAAGGGCAAACCAAGTGCTAAATAGGCCATCACTGCCCCAAAGAGATAGGCACTTTCGATGCTGAAATCGGGAAGTTTCAGCAGCGAAATAGTCAGATAGGCACCAATTAGCAAAGGCAAGACAATCAGGGCTTGGTCGATCATTTCGTGACCTCAATGCCTTGCAGTGCAGCTGCCTCCTGATTCACCTTAAATACAAACTGCGCAACAGGGGTGACCGGAATAGTGCTGGGAGGTATTTGTTGGTTGAGAATCTGCAGCGCTTTTTTTGCCCCTTCGATACCAAAATCAATCTCATGTACGCCGTAACCAAAAGCAGCTCCCCGGTCGGGAGAATCGAGATCGCTTGTCATCAAAGGAATGTGGTATTGGTTGCAGAGCTTAATCAGTGTATCTAATCCCCCCACAACGGTGTTATCCTTGAGGACGAGCACACTATCTGCTTTGGGCATGAAGGGCAATACTTTGGTCTGCAGCTCATTGGTTTGAAAGACCTCAACAGTGATCAGCTCGATCCCCTTTTCTTTGAGCAGAGCACTCACCTCTTTTTGGTCCTTTTGCAACCCCGGCTCCATTGGGTTGTAGACGAGCAGAACCGTTTTCATCGAGGGCTTAAGCTCAAGAGCACTTTTAAGTTCTTGTTCAAAATTTAAAAGCTCTTTGACTCCCGTTACATTCTCCCCTCCAATCTGAAACCCTTCCGGGTCATTGACACAGGTGAAAACAATCGGCGTTTTTAATCCCTTTTTGGTAAACACCTCTGTAGTCATTTGCGAGGAGAGTGTTCCAATGGTGAAGACGAGCGGGTATTTTTTTTGAGCTATCTCCTCGATCTCTCCCCGCATCAAGGTCTTATTCCCTTGAGCGTTGTAGGTGATAAACCGGTATTTCCCCGGATTTTCCCGTTCCATTGTCTCTTTAAAGCCCATTTCAATTTGCTCAAGGCTTGGATGGGTCACAGGTGTCAAAATGGCAATCGGAGTCTTCTGGTTTTCAGGTTTTGAACAAGCTCCGAAAAAAGTTAATAAAAGCAAAAAATATATCATAAATACCTCAATAGGGTTTTGGCTGGAATTTTGACCGAATCATAGATCGGTAGGTCACAATGCAGAGGAAAATGGTGATGGAGCACTGGCAGATCGGTGCAGCCTAAAATCACCCCATCAATCTCCTCTGGGAAATCCTGGATCAGCTTCTCTAAGATTAGAGCATCCTCGATGAGAATTTTTCCCTCGAGGATATGGTTAATTACTTGTTCGACTACTTGCTGCTTAGGAAAACATAGAGTTACCCCTTCCGCTTGGTAAAGGGCAGAGTTACACGTTTTCTCAGTTCCTAGCAGCAAGAGTCGACTTCCCGGTTTTACTGCGCTTAGCACTAACTTAGGAATAGAAAAGAACTGCACCTTTCCTTGGCCAATTTTTGCAAGTTCCAGGTGCAGTGTGTTGCAGACTAAAACCGCTCTCTGCATTCCCTTCTCCTCTAAAGTCTGAATACAGCTTGACAGTGCACACTGCAGTTCTTGGGAGGTATGACTGCGTTCAAACGGGTAATTGAGCAGTACAATCTCAGGCAGAGGCAGCTGGTTCCGATAAATCTCGTGCACCAGCGTCTCATAAAAGAGGGCGCTCGCCAGCGGTCCAGCGCCCCCAATGATTCCGAGTTTTTTCATATCAATCCCCTGGCTTTAAGATGTGTCTCATAAGCAGCATCGATGAGAAGATTGTTTTTCGAAGCATACTCCGCACAGTCTGTATAGACATGTGCCACCGTCATATTCAGTGGTGTGCTCATGGAGAGACAAAAAGATTCGATATTGAGAAGACTCCTTTTATAAAGTTCTGTTAGTTTGGGGAATTTGTCATGATTTGAAAAAAACTTACAAAATGACTGTTGCTTTTTCTCAACAAAATCTGCTCCCAATGCCATCAACATCGCATTAGACTCCTTAAGGACTGGTAGGAAGCGCTGTTTAAAAGAAGTGATATCTACTCGATTTGAAGTGCAGAATTGGCAAGATTCGTGGGGATCATGCCGCTCTTTTCTTTTCACATTGCGCATAAAATGGGATGGACATCTTTTCTTAATGTCATCATTCGCTCGGTATAACGTGAGAGATTCATCTGTTATGACCATTTCAAACACGATGACTGGTGCTGCTTTGTCAAGCTCCTCAACTTTTTGATCGGAGTATATGAAAGAACCATTTCCCTGTTTTGTCATCACTTTGATCTTGAAAAGTAGGGGTATTTTCTGTTCGGCAGTGATATCCAGCAGATGCACGACACCTGCAAACTTAGGATAAGTATAAAATGTCCCTTTTAGGTTACTCGCAGGATGATCGAGCTGCTCATGAGCTATTGCAGCTAGCTCAGATGAAAGAGTCCTTTTCATATGCTCAGAAAAAAGCAGATTTAAAGCAGTGCGCGCTGCGGGAGCTCTTATACCATCGCTGTCTTTAAGAAATTTTTTGAACTCTTTTGTCGGTGGCGGCTCTTTCATCACTTCCAAAGCTTTACAAGTCACTTTTTCGATCAGATTAGAATCGAGAAAAGCCTTACTTAAGAAAAACGCAAGATACAAAAAGCGGCGATCTATATTCCGACAAGCGACAAAAAGAGCGTAAAGATGGCACTGATCATTGTAGGCGGTTGGATCAAATAGAAAAAACGCCTCCCTCTTAGATGTCACTAAATCATCGACTGCACGCATAACCGTCGCGAGTGACTCATTGACAAAAGTTTCATCTTCTTTAGGAAACAACTCATGCGCCTCCTTACCAAATAAATAAAAACAAATTGAATTATTCATAATATTACTCCATTAAATTATTATTAAATTAGATTGAAAAAGCGGCTAGTTGCGCCAATATGAAGAGAGCTCTTGTTCCAGAGCGATAACATTTGTATCTTCTCGGTTAGAGAGAAGGATGATAGTTAGATCATTATCCAGATGACGGTATGAAGCGGCACGAAAACCCTCAATACCTCCCTTATGCCCAACAGTTTTCCTATCTTTATCGATGAAGAATCCATACCCATAGGCGATTTGGTTCTTTTCGCTCACTGCTTGCACTTGAAAAAGCTGCTCCATGCTCGCTTTAGACAAAAGCTTGCCCTCTTTCAGCGCCAAATCCCAGAGATAGAGATCCTCGACTGTCGAGGCCATGGCGCCTGCTCCATGAGGAAAGGACATCTCGATAAATTCCGCATTGACCACCGCTCCGCTTGGATCGATCCCATAGCCTGCAGCCCGATTGGGAATGAGCTTCTGGTTTCGATCCAAATAGGTGGACTTCATTCCGAGCGGCTTAAAGAAATGCTCTTGAATGTATTTTTCGTAAGTGACGCCAGAAACTTTTTCGACGATTTCCCCCAAGATGATGTAACCCGAGTTGGAATACTTGGAATCGGTTCCAGGGGTAAATTCCAAAGGGAGATCTTTGAAATAGGCAATCACTTTCTCAGGATTAGAGGGGTGGCGTTGAATTTCGGAGAGATTTGGAAAGTCGGTAATTTCAGGAATCCCCGCCGAATGGGTCAGCAAATGGTGAATCGTGATCTTGTCCCTTTGCGGATAATTGGGCAGATATTTCCCGATCGGATCCTGAACATTCAGCTTGCCTTGCTCCTGAAGCTGTAAAATAGCAACCGCCGTAAACTGCTTAGTGATTGAACCCAGACGAAAGACTGTTTGGGGGCTATTAGGGATCTTGTGCTCAACATTGGCCAGGCCATAACCCTTCGAGAAGAGCACCTTACCCCCTTTGGCGATCAGCACAGATCCTTGGAACTGGCTTTCCTGCAAATAGGTATCGACCTTTCGTTCGATCCCCCCAAAAACGAGGGACCCTGCGAGCAGCAATCCGACAATTTTTATGAACATGACAACCTCATTTCGTGTATATATGTAATGTTACACCATTACAACAATATTTGACAAGGGCAAATGCGCACATTTTTTATATGTCATTCAGGTTAAAGGCGATAATGGAGGAACGACTCGCAGCCAATGTTCCCCTTTCTCGGCTGCGAGTAGTTTTTTAAAGTAGGGAATGAATGGGAGGGTTCTTAGGGGCTCCGAGAGTCTTTCAACTTCGGAAGCATCGCTTGTTTCAAAGGCTTTGCAGATCACTTCGGGCCAAATATTTGCCATTCCGCAGATCGCCCCAGAAGCACCGTAGCTGACAGCCTCGGGAATTTGCCGCTCCATCCCGACAAAGACTTGGGCATCGGGGACATTCTCTAGAATTGATTTTGTGAAGGACAAATTGCCCTCACTTTCTTTGAGTCCGATGATATTGGGAAACTCTCGACAAAGGGTTTTTACAATATTGAGTGTCAGCGGCACTCCGCTAAACTGCGGGATATGATAGAGGATGACAGGCAGCTGTGGAAAAGGGCGTATGGCCTCTCGATAGAAAGCGAGGATCCCCTCTTCGGTGATATGCTTAAAAAATGAGGGGGGTACGATGAGAGAAGCAAGACACTTATGCTGCAGAGCAAATTTCGAGAGGTCAATGGTATCTTGGAGACAAGCAGACCCGTTAGCGATGAGGATCTTTTGAGGATTCAGACCTCTAGAGATTACATGCTGAATCACCCTCTTTTTCTCTTGGATGGTGAAGGAACACCCCTCCCCTGTCGTCCCAAACAGAACGACTCCTTGACATCCCCGAGCGATCAAATCAAGGCAATGATCAACTAAAGCATCAGCATTGCACTGGAAATTAGCATCGACGGGCGTTAAAGCTGCTGCGTAGATTCCTTTTTCAATTGTCATTTCAAATATCCTACATCAAATGGATTGACAGGGAAAGAGATAAAATTTAATTTACGGAAAAAGCTCTAACGAGCAGGAGATGATATATGGTTGATTCGGCCATTATAATTGCAAAAGTCATGGGACCCTTTTTAGTCATTTTAGGACTTTGGTTCCTCTTTTGTCAGGATTTTTTAACAAAATTACGCACTAGTACGGATAAAGCAATGGGAATTTTGTACCTCGCTGCTGTGCTGAATGTGTTAATCGGATTGATTATCATCGTTGGATATAACGTATGGAACTGGAATATATATTTAGCAGTGACCCTTCTCGGTTGGTTTTCCCTTCTGCGTGGACTCCATATGCTGTTTACTCCTGGAAAATTCTTAGGCAACAAAAAGCCAGGTGGAATTATCATGAAAATTTATGGAATTCTTCCTTTAGTATGGGGAGTAATTCTCGTTTGGGTTGGCTACTTTGTTAAATAACCCTTTTTGTTTATACCGAAGATGATCAAAAGCCTTCCGATAAGCGGGATTGAAAGCTCCCGCGGTTGAGCTATCGACAAGAGGGTTGTATTGAGTTAATACTACCCTCTTGTCGATAGTCTCAACCCCGGGGCTTTGAACCCGCCTATCGGAAGGCTTTTGATCATCTTCGGTATAAGCGTTTGTAATCGTTACAACCGCTTTTAAATGGATCTACGTGAAATTTAAGAACACGATCGTTTGTTTGGGGATCGGAAGCCTCTTAGCTGGCCAAAGCTTAAGGGCAACTGCAATTGAATATTTTTTCGGCATCAACTTCGAAAATCCGGCAGAACTGCAGAGAGTCAAAAACGGTGAGATCAATCTAGGGTTAGATTATTTACATCCCAGTCTAAAATTTAAAGGTTCAACGTCCTTAGGATCTGGAACTGCTAAGAGTAGAGACTCTCTCTACATGCCATCATTTGAAATCGCCTATCGTCCACAAGAAAAAATCGTCCTGGCACTCTCTTATACCAATCCCTATTTAGCAACTGTCAAGTGGGGGCAAAATTCCATCCTTCGTAATACCTCTACAAAGACATTTGTGTATGAGACCAAAATTGGCCCACGTATCAGCTGCCAATACACCGATAATTTAGCACTAGGTCTGGGGTTGGACTGTAACTTTGGTTGGGTCGGAGATCAGCTCAATTTTGTTGTCCCTGAGTTTGGCAATCTAAAAAATAAATTCCATTACCTTTGGCTAGGATTCAATGTAGGGTTATTTTACAGATTTTTTTGCAAAAATTTCCTTAGCCTCTGTTTTTATTCTGGAAAAAATATGATTGGCCATGGTCATAGTACTCGCTCAGAATGGTGCCCGCAATGATCATTTTAGAATTAATCCTCCAAGTCCCTGGTTTGTGTACGGCAGTTGGATTCACAATTTTAACGATCGATTTTCAGCCATTTTTAAAGTGATTTACAGTGGATTCTCAATCTCAAAACAGTTGAAGCTCCGCAATACAGCAGCGGGAGACTTCAACTTCCCGACACATTGGAAAAATACCTGGGCTTTTGAGTTGGGAACCAAGTATGAGTTCAATGATGACTGGGACCTAATGCTATTAGCCGAATACGACACCAATTTCGCTAGAAGAAAATTTAATAGTGTCGCCTATCCAGGTAGCGGGGTGGGGCTAATCGGTGTAAAAGTTTCTCATCGATTCTGTGAAAGTTTTCGCTGGTATCTCAGTTATGGCTACTCAGCTTTTATTCCTAAGGCAAAAATCGATCAAGTAGGCACGGGGGATAGGGGAAAAGTCTCTTTAAGTGGCCAATATGCGGGAGCGAGAATCGTCTATTCTTGGTAAAAAAGGCCCGATTTTTGCCGATCGGGCCTTTTTAAATTTAGAAAGCGAATTCACCTCTGATGGAGAGTCCTTGGATATAAGCTTCTCTAGGGGCAATCCATTCGAGAACAGAGTATCCAAGATAAATGTGTTGATAAATTCATAGGTCACCTTGAGATCTAGGTGAAAAGCGGAGTCACAGAAATAACTGCCCCATCCAAATCCTCCCGCAGACTCATAGAAGAGCTGTGTGATGTAAGGTTTATCACTATTTCTTTCCACGTTGACAAGAGCACCAGGGAAATTGGATATAATCTTATGCTTGTTAAATTGGGTATAAGTTGCCCAAAGACCTGCTCTTCCAGCCACGTAGAATCCGCACCAAAGAAGGGCATCCACATCCACTGTGAAGCAAGGGCCGATTCCCCAAGCTCCTGATTTAGAAAGTTGGAAAGAGGGTATTCCACTAAGAGTTGTAAAAAAGAGGTTTTGATCTTGAATAGTCCACCATGCTTTTAATCCAACTCCAGGCTTAGCAATCAAACGTTGGCTAATATAAAACGGCCTTCCCAACGTCGCCTGAATAAAATCAAGATGCGCTCTAAACTCGGATCTAAGCGCTGAAGCTGTCAGTCCAAGAAATCCAAGAAATTGAGGAGGTACAAATCTTGGCCCTAGGATTTCGCCGGTCCCAGCCGTAAAGTGATTGGTGGTGGTGGTATGAAACCAGGTATAGACAATTTCTAACTCCGCGAAATCGCAACCAGGCAATCTTATTCCTGCATCGACTCTAAAACCAGATCGATAACCTGGACGATGGAATAGCTCTTCCACATCCGTTTCATTTGCATCGATGCGGAATCGGTTTCCAAGAGAACATTCGCCGCCATCTCTTGCAAACACCCAGTAAATCCATTCTCCAGCGACTGTTATATTCCAACTGCACTCTCCTAGAGTATAGGCAGCTGGATAAAAAATTCCCGAAGGGAGCTGGCAAGAATCGACCGGCTGCGGGGGTAAGAGTGGGCAACAGTATTGTTCATCGCTAGTCGTTTCTTCACAGAAAGCTAGAGCTGGCAAAGATGGCTAGCAGCATCATCATGGCATGTTTTTTCATATTTTCTCCTAATAGTATATTTTAAAAATCCAGTCTTCCGCCAAATGCCCATCCGTGGATGCTATAAGAGGTCAGAGACATATTCTCAAATGTTCCAAAGCTAAATACGTGTTTGTAGAAGAAATTATATGTAGCCTCTAGATTGATTCGATACCGATCGCACCAGAAATAATCAGACCAGCCTAAACCGATCTCTCCATTGTGGTAGGCCTGAAAGTGCATGACATGCCCATGGGTTTTCAATGTTGATGGCGGTAAGCGCCAGGAAAAGATGCTGTGGAGAATCCCTTATGAATATAAGCGACTCCGCCTGAAAGATCGATCTCTGCAATCATTTCAAAACCCCAAGGTAATAGGGCTGTTGCTCGAACTCCTAAATCGGGGCCAGCATAAAAGCCTTTATGCTCCGTCGTGACGAGACCAGCAACAGCTGGCAGAGGGGCTGATGTAGTTGCATGAATATGATATTTCTGCGATTGCCATTCACAAAAACAGCGCATAATTCAGACTAAGGATGAATGCCTTTGCAGTATAGATAGGCTTTTGCACCGAGAGGAAGAGCATGTCAGTATCGAAATTTAAATGAGGATTATAAGATGAGAAATTGACATTGTTCAATTCTGGTAATGGATAGAAGACAAACTGAATCGCCTGGTTTGGTCCTGCAGTAAAACTAGAGGATAAATGGGCATGATAACGGATATAGGTAGCATCCAATACAGCTCCATTTACTTCCGTCCCAGCAGCCACTCGAAATCCTGGGCGATAACGGTGACTCATAAACAAGTTGGTCGTGTTTGAATTGGCAACTGGGTCTACTCTTCTTCCGATGTTGCCAAATAGTGGTGCCAAAGTGCTCCAATAGATGAAGTCACCTTTTATATAGAAATCCCAACTACATTCAGGATGAATTGCTGCTGGTAATGGGTAACCCGCATTGACACAGCATGGATCAAGTGGTTCATGAGCTACGATGCAGCAAGGGTCTTCATAAGATGTCTCTTCGGCCCCTAGCTGATTTGTTTGAAAGTGTAACTGGGCGATTCCTAAACCAACAAGGGCGCTCGCGATAGTTTTTTTTAGCATTTTTTATCTCCTTTAAAAATCAAATGTAGCACGTACTGTCAGCCCATATAACATGACCGATCCATCCAAAAACATTCCTGTGTGTAGAAGAAGCTTTGAGACATCCGCAGTAAAATCATACGTTGCCGAAATATCCATGTAGTAGCGATTGCAGCACAGATAGCTTCCCCAACCAAGGCCCATTCCACCTTGTCCCCAAAGGAACATATGGGATCTAGGAGCTTTATATCGGATGATTGGGCCCAAGCTGCTCACCATCACTTCGTTTAGATGTTTATACGTATAAGGGTACATCAGAGCCACATCGGCTTTTCCGATTAGACGAAAACCCCAACACCACAGCCAACTGCCGTCGAATCCCGCTCCGACTCCAACACCACTATATTTCCAATCGGTTTGCTGACGGTCAACTAAATCGGTCCCGGCTATGTTGAGATCTTGTGCAAATTTATTGGTTCTCCATAGAAACTTCAATCCAAGAAATGGATTAAGAACGTACACGCGGATTACCGGAACGAGCTGCAGCGGCAACTGGGCGCGACGGAGCGCCGCATCGAGTTCCAATTGAAAGTGCCGGAACCGCACGGCCAACTCCAGTACGGCGATACCGGCCTGGAGTATTTGGTGCGCTACCCGGTGGCGCTCCGCCAGGTCTCCGAAGTCGATGAGAAAATCACCCGCAGCCTGCTGGAAATGCTGCAGCAGCAACCCGAACTGCAAGCGAGTGTGTCGGGTTTGCCAAGGATTCGGGCCGCGGTTAAGGGGTAAGCGGTTCGTTCAGCAAGTTGACGGCATCCTGCACGCTGGTGTCCGGCGCCAGGGGTTTGAAGGCCGAGCGGGTCAGGTCCTGATCCCGATTGATGGCTTTGAAGAACACGACGCGCCCGGAGATGTGGACGTTCAACACCGTCGTCTTCCATCGGTTAGCAGCCACCTGTGAGCGGACAATCTGGAAGGCGCCCCCCTTCTCGATGCGGCCGAAGAAGCCGTATCCGAATTCAATTTCATCCACGATGTGGGCATCGATTTTTACCAGGCGCTTTTTCTCCGGCTGAATCCAGATTTCTCCTGAGAGCGCGTGATAGACGCGGGTCTCATAGGTGGCGGGATTATAGGCCGGGTTGGGCTTGAAGGTGAGGCGCAGATTGCCGTCCACCGTACCATCATAGGTGTAGAGGAAGGCTTCGGGCATGGCCGCCATCAGCCGCTGCAGACGCTGTTCCTCTGCCTGGTGTTCTTGCTTCATGCGGGCCTGCTCCGCTGGACTATGCAGCAGGCTGTTGAGGCGGTCGGTTTCCTTCTTCTGAGCCGCGGGATCGAGTGGCTTGCCCTGGCGCGCAAGCACGCGGCCGACGGGGCCGGAGACGGTTTCTATTTCCTGCTCGACGGTGCTCTGGTTGCCAACGCGCTTATCGACGCGGTATTGCCATAGACTGACCTGGCGGCGTTCCTGGAGCTCGTTGTAGACCACGTCCTTTACCAGGTCGTGGGGGGATTCGGTCGGGTTTTGCGCCCGGAGCGTGGACGCGGCACACAGCAGCAGTAGCCCGCATAGGGGCAGAATGGATCTCGTCATGCGCCTTGTTACACTCAACTCATGCTAGACGAGAGTACATTCCGCCGCCACTGCGATGCCGCGATCGAGGCGCTTAAGAAGACCCTGATTGCACGCGAGGAAGAAGGCGGATTTGAAGTGGAAGAACAAGGCGGTGTGTTGAATATTTTGTTTGACGACCCGCCAGGCAAGTTTGTGATCACACCGAACACGCCGCCGCGCCAGGTATGGATTTCCGCGCTTTCCACCAGCTTTAAGTTGGATTGGTCGGAGACGGCTCAGGCCTTTGTCCTTCCCAAGACTGGCGAAACGCTGGCCCAGGTAGTGGATCGGGTGATTCTGGAACATCTGCAGTAAGAAACAGGAATGCGCAAAACGCTCTCCGTCGCCATCATCACCCGCAATGAAGAAGCCAACCTCGAGCGCACGCTGGGCAGTGTGGCGTGGGCGGACGAAATCGTAGTGGTCGATTCTGGCTCGGACGATCGCACGGAGGAGATTGCCCGAAGCTATCGCTCACGGTTTTATCTGGAGGAGTGGAAGGGATTTGCGGCGCAGAAAAACTCCGCGCTGGAGAAATGCACTGGGGATTGGATTCTTTCGCTCGATGCAGACGAGGCGTTGAGCGATGAATTGGCTAAGGAAATCTGGGAGTTGCTAGAGAGGAATCCTCCGTTCGATGGGTATGCACTGCCCCGGCGGAATCTGTTTTTAGGGCGGTGGATGCGGTATGGGGGGTTTTATCCGGATCTCAAGCTGAGGTTATTTCGCCGGGGGGCGGCGGAGTTTGAGGCTCGGCCGGTGCATGAAACGCTGCATTTTCCGGGAAAAGCCGGGCGGTTGAAAGGGGATATGGTGCATGATGCGTATCCCACGCTGGGCGCCTATATCGCGCATATGGACCGCTATTCCACCTTGGGAGCGGAGCATGCGGTGCGCGAGGGTAAGGGGAGTGGGTTCCCTTTAGCGTTCGTGGCGGATGTGGTGGTGAATCCCGTGGCTACGTTTGTTTACAATTATTTTCTTCGTTTGGGATTTCTGGATGGCCGGGAAGGGTTGTTGCTGCATTTGTATCACTCGGTTTATGTGAGTTGGAAGTATGGGAAAGCTTGGGAGATCACTCGGGGACGCTAGGTGGGGGTGGGTCCGAAAGGCTTTTAAGCTCTGTCCATTCAATTAACCCTTGGGTGCCCCATATCTCGCTCGTTTTTCGCGAGATGTGGGAGACCACAGCACTATCGGGAACGCTTTTCCGCGATCCATTCTGACTCCCTTCGGGTTGTCGCCTTGCTTGCTCAGTTGAGGGGGCGCGCCTATGCTGGTTGGTCGAGGTTCGGGGTGTGGCTAAGGGCGAGAAGGATGAGGCGCGGTTCACCACCATTTCCGGGGTGCCGGTGCGGGGTTTGTATACGCAGGCGGATTTGCCTCCGGATTTTTCGCCGGGGGTTCCGGGCGAGCCTCCTTATACGCGGGGGATCCATAGCACCGGATACCGCGGCAAACTCTGGACCATGCGGCAGTTCTCCGGTTTTGCTACTCCGGAGGAAACCAACGCGCGCTATCGCTACCTGTTGGCTAATGGCGGCGGAGGACTCTCGGTCGCGTTCGACTTGCCTACGTTGATGGGGTATGACTCGGACGATGCGGAGAGCGAGGGCGAGGTAGGCAAATGCGGGGTGGCTATCGACTCGCTCGAAGATATGGAGACGCTGTTCTCCGGGATTGACCTCGAAACTACCAGCGTTTCCATGACCATCAATTCCCCCGCCAATGTGCTCTGGGCTATGTACCTGGTGACGGTCGAGAAGCAAGGGGGCGATTGGACCAGGGTTGCAGGGACACTGCAGAACGACATCCTGAAGGAATATATCGCGCAGAAGGAATTCATTTTCCCTCCCGCGCCATCGATGCGGCTGGTCATCGACACCATCGAGTTTGGATCGCTGTTCACGCCGCGCTTCAACCCCATCTCAATCAGCGGATATCACATTCGCGAGGCAGGTTCGACGGCCCTGCAGGAATTGGCCTTCACGCTCTACGATGGGGTGGAGTACGTCGAATGGGCGCTTCGGCGGGGGCTGCACGTCGATGATTTCGCTCCGCGACTGAGCTTCTTTTTCAATGCGCACAACGATTTTTTTGAAGAGATCGGCAAGTTTCGCGCTGCGCGCAAGGTATGGTACCGGCTGATGACGGAGCGCTTCGGCGCGCAGGATGTTCGCTCCCACCGATTGCGCTTTCATGCCCAGACAGCCGGTGTTTCGCTGACCGCCCAGCAGCCCAAGAACAACATTGCGCGGGTCGCCATCCAGGCGCTGGCCGCGGTGCTGGGGGGTACACAGAGCCTGCATACTGACGGGTTTGACGAGGCGCTCGCTTTGCCTACGGAAGACGCGGCGCGGATCGCGCTGCGCACACAGCAGATCCTGGCTTACGAAGCGGGGGTGGCCAATACGGTCGATCCTCTGGGCGGGTCCTATTTTGTCGAGAGGGTCACGCTGGATATGGAGCAGGGCGCGTTTGGCTACTTCGAGAAGCTGGACGCCATGGGCGGGATGGTGCGGGCGATTGAACGGGGCTTTCCCCAAAGAGAAATCGCCGATGCCAGCTACGCCTACCAACGAGCGGTCGAGACCAGCGAAAAGATCATCGTCGGCGTCAATGAATATGTCGTGAACGAGGAGCCGCCGGAGATTCTACGCATTGGAGAGTCGGTGCGGGAGTGGCAGACAGAAAAACTCCAGCGGCTGCGCGCCCGGCGCTCCAACCAGGCAGTCGAAAAGAGCCTGGACGCACTCCGGCAAGCGCTTGCACGCGAGGGTCAGGCCAGCCGGGGCAGCCTTTCCAGTGGAAATACCATGCCATTTTTACTGGATTGTGTGCGCGCCTATGCTACTCTGGGCGAAATCTGCGACGCCATGCGCGCAGTGTTGGGCACCTATGAAGAGGCCGGCATTTCCTAAGCGCCTCGCTTAGGCGTTACCAACGGACGGATTTTTGGGTGACCCAAACCCCGTGGCTATACTACTTATGGGTCATCCCCCCGCAACTCCTGCTTTGGTTTGAGCATCCGACCGTGTTTAGCTAGATCAGCGAAATTCTAGACACTCCCCCGCACAGAGGCTCCTATGGACAACCATGAAGCTATGTTTTATTCCTTGCAGTTGCGGCTGGTGAGAGATCTTGCGGGCGATTCTGCCGCACACCAAGTTGAATTGACTGCCCTGCCAGAAGGGCCGGGCGAACCGCGGCGGGCACACTTTGAGCACTGGGATGGGTTGTCGCACCGCTTGTCCGCGGTGGCCAGCAGCACTCCTTTTCATCTCAAAGTCATGTATCGGACCCTGCACGCGGGGTTGACCGCGTTCCTGATCGACCGGGCGACCGGGCGCCGGCAAATCTTTTCTCATCATCAGTTGAAAGACCTGGGATTGGCCAACTGAACCCTGGGAACTTCCTGTAGGGCCATAGGGAAATGGCAAAACTGCTTTACGCCGGGTTCAGGACAGATTATGGTGGCTCAATTACCCGCGGTGGCCTCACAGGAAGAGCAGATGTCAGAGGAACAGCAGAAAGTGCTGGAGTACGAGGCAGCCGGCGCGTCCGATCAGGGGCGAACCAGGAAAAGCAACGAAGATTCTTACGGGCTCAACCTCCGCAACGAGGAGGGCCTGTGCAATTTTGTGGTCTGCGATGGAATGGGCGGCGCGGCCGCGGGAGAGATCGCCAGCCGCATGGCGGTCGAGGCCATGTTGCAGGCCATGGACCGAAAGGTGCTGACCCGGGAAACATTTCAACACGCGGTGGATGCAGCCAACAGTAGTGTGCACAGCAGCGCAGAGCAGAATCCGTCCCGTGCAGGCATGGGAACAACGCTGGTGGCCATGGCTACGCGTGGCGATCACGCGTGGGTAGCGCATGTGGGCGACAGCCGGGCCTATCGCCTGAGGGATAGCAGCCTGGAACGGTTAACCCATGATCACTCGCTGGTAGATGAACAGGTTCGTCTGGGGCAGTTGACCCAAGCGCAGGCGGAGACTTCTCCCATGCGCAATGTCATCACCCGCGCCGTGGGGACGCAAGACGAAGTGGACGCCGACGTGATTGAATTTGCGGTCATACCGGGTGACATGTACCTGCTGGCTTCCGATGGCCTGATGCGGGAAGTCGATGACGAGCAGATTGCGGCGATTCTGCGCGCTTCCGGGAATTTGGAACAGGCCTGCGCGCAACTGATTGAGGCTGCCAATCGAGCGGGAGGCCGGGACAACATCACCTGCGTGCTGGCGCGGGCGCGGTAAAGCACTTCTCCTGTTGCAAATCACTTATGAACAAAATCAAGGTAGTGGGTGTAGTGGGCGCGGGAACCATGGGCAATGGGATTGCGCATGTGTTTGCCCGGGGCGGGTTTCAGGTTGTCCTGTGCGAGGTGGAACAGCGCTTTCTCGATCGCGGTCTGGAGACGATTCGCAAAAATCTGGAGCGCGAGGCGGCCAAGGGCAAATTGAGTGCGGCTGAGGCGGAAGCCGCCCTGAGATCGATTCGCGGCACCTTGCACGGCAGCGACCTGGGAGACTGCGATTTTGTCATCGAGGCGGCGCCGGAGCGATTCGAACTCAAACAAGAACTCTTTTTCACCCTGGATGCGATTTTGAAGCCGGAAGTGATTCTGGCTTCGAATACTTCTTCCATTTCCATCACCCGGCTGGCTGCACAAAGCCAACGACCCAGCCAGGTGATCGGCATGCACTTTTTCAATCCAGTTCCGGTGATGAAGCTGGTGGAGGTGATCCGCGGCCTCGAGACCAGCGACGAGACGTTTGCCCAGGTAAAGGCTTTGGCCGAAGCATTGGGCAAGTCCCCGGTCGAAGTCAATGACGCGCCGGGCTTCGTCTCCAATCGCGTGCTGATGCCGCTGCTCAACGAGGCTATGTATGCAGTGATGGAAGGCGTGGCGACGGCGGAAGCGGTGGACCAGGTGTTTCAGTTGGGGATGGCGCACCCCATGGGCCCGCTGAAGCTGGCCGACTTCATCGGCCTCGATGTTTGCCTGGACATCATGCGGGTGATGGTCGAAGGCCTGGGCGATCCGAAGTACCGGCCCTGCCCGCTGCTGATCCGCATGGTGGACGCAGGCTGGCTGGGGCGCAAGTCGGGACGAGGGTTTTACCAATATTGAGTGGGTGGGTACCCGGAGTGGCACCTGGTGGGTTAGGGCCGTTTTTTCAAGAGAAAGACAGGGTATGCTCGTTGGATGATGCGGATGACTGTGCTGGCCTCGGGCTCCAAGGGGAACAGCACCATTGTGTCCAGCAGCCGCACGCGCATCCTGGTGGATGCGGGACTATCCTGCAGAGAATTGCTGAAACGCATGCAGATGGCTGATGAGGATCCTGCCGCCATCGATGCCCTGCTGATCACACACGAACATCAGGACCATGTACAGGGTGTGGCGGTGCTGGCGCGCAAGCTGGGCGTGCCGGTGTACTTTACCCAGGCGACCCATCGGGCGTGGATGCGGTGGATGATGCCCCACAAGCGCATGACCTACGCGGCATGGCTGGCGTTGCGGCAACAGGATCTTGCACAGCGGCAGGCTGCGGAGGCTGCACCCGCGATTCCGGTGGTCGAGGACGAGGAGTGCGCAGACGAGACGATTGCCAAGCAAGAAGATCCGATACCAGAAGATCCTATAAAAGATCCGTGCAGTCTCCCTGGGGTTGAATACTTCGCCGCCGGCACCGGTTTCTCGATTGGGGACATTGCGGTTACCCCGTTTACGATTCCCCACGACGCTGCCGACCCGGTCGGTTTTGTCTTTGAAGCGGATGGGGTTCGGATGGCGATCGCCACCGACCTGGGGTACATGCCTCCGAATGTCAAGATGGCGATCCGAAACTGCGACGTTCTCATGCTCGAAAGTAACCACGATCTTGAAATGTTGCGGGACGGACCCTATCCCTGGTCGGTCAAGCAACGGGTTATGTCGCGAGTGGGACACCTATCCAATGAGGCAGCCTCCGATTTTCTGGAGAAGAATTACGATGGAAACGCGTCTTATGTAGTTCTCGCGCATCTATCTGAATGTAACAACCTGCCCGAACTGGCACGAGTTACAGCAGAAAGGGCGTTGCGTGACCGCATGAGCCTGCTGGCCAATAAACTGCTTCTGGCTCAGCAAGATGCGCCTCTCGAGCCAATTTGCTTATAATCAGGTAAGTCCCATGGGCCGGACCGGGTTTTGGAACCGCGAATTTCGTTGGCCAGCCGATGGTGAAGTTGTTACTATGGTGTAAAGCGGCTAAATATAACAATGCAAACGACGACTTGTACAGATCGAGTGGTAGGCGACATACTTTCCAGCTGGAGGTATGACATTTCGGGGATTACTCCTGAGATGCGCCGAGATTACGAGCAGCATCTGGTTGAGTGTGCGCATTGCCGATCGCGGCAACGGCTTCATCGGACTATCGATGTGGCGTTAATTGGACTCAGCACGGTTTCGATTGCAACGTTTTTGCTGGGCCTTGCAGTGATCCATCATGTGCAGCCTTTGCATCATTGGGCTCTGGTGAATCTGCATTTGTGGCAGATGTCATTTGTGTTGAGTTTGCAGGCAGCGGCGATTGCGGGTTTGCTGATTTCATTGATGACGTGGGTGCTGGTGGCAGTGGCTACTCCCGCTCCGGTTTATATTGCTGAGGTCGCGATGGCCCAGGCGCGGGTGCTGCAGGATCGGATTCCTGAGGAGTTACGGGAAAGATTGATGCGCAACGTGGCTTGAGATTTTTGGTTTGGGATAAAGGAAAGCCCCTTGGAGACAAGGGGCTTTCCTTTTTTGGCGGTATTGGCTCGGGTCGAGTGGAACCACAGGTCGGGATGACAAGGTAAGCGGGGGCGTTTTAGTCGAGCGAAGTGAAGGGCTTAGTTTCCCCCGATTATTGATTTACCTGGAGGGCCCCGATTAGATCTTTCACTTTGGCGATGTGGTGACGGGCGCACCATTTTTGCAGGGAGTCGGCGATGCGCTGGACGGCTCGGGGGTCGGCGTAGCTGGCGGTCCCGATCTGGACGGCGGTGGCTCCGGCGAGCAGGAACTCGACTGCGTCTTCGGCGGCGGTGATACCGCCCAGGCCCATGATGGGAATGGAGACGGCGCGGGCGGCCTCAAAGACCATGCGGACAGCGATTGGTTTGATCGCGGGGCCGGAAAGGCCACCGGTGTTGTTGGCGATCCGGGGACGGCGCGTCTCTACGTCGATGGATAAAGATAAAAAAGTGTTTACCAGGGAAAGGGCGTCGGCTCCAGCGTTTTCAGCGCATTTTGCCATTTGGGCAATGGAGGTGACGTTGGGCGAAAGCTTCACAATCAAGGGACGCCGCGCCACTGCCTTGGCGCGCGTAACCAGTTGATCGAGGATGCCCGTATCGGTGCCAAAGACCATTCCCCCGTGCTGCGTGTTGGGGCAGGAGGCGTTCAACTCGTAGGCATCAATGCCCGGAGCGGAGTTGAGCAATTCGATCACTGCTATGTAGTCGCGGATCTCGTAACCGAAGACATTGGCAATGCAGGCCGTCCCGGAGTGAGGGCGGAGCGCGGGCAGCTTTTTCTCAATAAAGGCGCGGACACCGATGTTCTGCAAGCCGATGGCGTTGATCATGCCGCCGGGCGTTTCGATCAGGCGTGGCGCCTGGTTGCCGGCCATCGGCTCCAGGGATAAGCCCTTGGTAACAAAACCGCCGATGCGATCGAGGGAGACGACGTCTTCAAACTCCACTCCATAGCCGAAGGTGCCGCTGGCAGCAATGACGGGGTTGCGCAGCAGCATACCGGCGAAACGAACGCTCATATCCGGCTTCACGGGCTGGTTGGGCGCCCCGCACGCGGAGTGGGAACAGACGGCAAGTTGTGGATTGCCTGGGTCAGCACCTTACCCACAGAGGCCGACGGCTGAGTCAACCCCAGTACGGAAGCCAGGGTTGCGGCCAGGTCAACAGGCTGCACGCGGCCGTGGTAAATGCCGGGGGTGAAGGGTGCTCCAAAGAAGCCCAGGGGGACGTGGCGGTCATAGGACCAGGGGCTGAAGTGGGTGGTGCCGCCGGACAAAGTCTCCATCTGGAAGGCTTCCGGAATGACCATCACGTACCACCCGCCATTCGGGCTGTAGCTGTGGGAAAGAAGCAGTCCCCACTCCGACGGGGGCAGCTGGCCTGCGGCCAGTTCCTGGCGGGTGTAGGTATGCACCACGATGGGTGTAAGGGGTTGCCGGACTGGCGGAGGCGCCGGTGGGCTGATGACGGGCTTGGCGGCCGAGATGCTTGCATGCGACCTGGAGCGCTGCCGGGCGCCGGCCGGGGGTAGCGTTTTGGGCAGCGGCAGCGGGGTCGGGAGTGGGGTGGATTGCGGGGGAGGGGGCGTTGTCGGCGGCAAGGCCGCGACCGCTGCAGGAACCGCCTGTTGAATCGCCTGTTCCGCTTCCTGCTCATTGATCCCGGCAACATCAAAAGACGGACGATTGAGCGACAAGTACGGCAGTTCCTGGTGCGGCAGCAGGTATTGGACCTTTTCTCCGGGAGAGAACTTGGCGTTCATGGCGTCATTGAGGTTGGCGACGAACTTGCCCATATCGATGGTGGCTGCGGGAAAGCCCAACGCTTGCGCAACTGCGGGGACCGGCGCGACGCCGTGGTCGGCGGAGATCGTGATCCAGGTATTTGCCAGCCCGCCGGGGATGTTCTTGTCCAGCCAGGTAAAGAAGCTGTCCAGCTGGGTGTCGAGGGTGTCGACCATCTGCTTCGCCTGGGGGGAATCCGGCCCGAATTGATGGCCGACGATGTCGTTCGAGGAAAGGCTAAGGGTCAGCATGTCCGTGACCGGATGGCTGCCGAGCTGTTCGTTGGTGATGAGGGCTCGGGCGAAATCAAGTTCGTAGGCATTGCCGGCCGGGGTGGAACCCACCGATTCGTAAAAGCCCCGAGTACCCGGGTTGCCGGCTTCCTGCTCCGCTTGGCCGGCGCGGTCTCCCGAATTGAAGGCGGTCACCCAGTCTGGGAGGGCCTCCATGTAGTAGCTGGAGGAGACGAAGGCCCCGGAGGACGGTTCGATCCAGTAGGCTCCGTTGGCTGAGTAGCCGGCGGGCAGGATGGCGGCGCGGTCCTTCAAAGAAATGCCGAAAACTCTGGCTTGCCCCTGGGTTGCCAGGCGGAGCGAATCGCCCACCGTCGAGGCGCGAAGGTTCAGAGGGGAGGCTCCAGGCTCATTGCCGGAATGGACGGCGCCCACGATGTGGTATCGCTCGTCTTCGACGGAGGTGACGGGGCGGGTCTTGTTGCGGCTCAGGTCCCACCAGGCGTTGGAGGCGATGCCGTGGCCGTCGGTATAAGCGCCGGTTCCCAGGGTGGCGTGGCCTGGAGCGGTCTTGGTGTTGGCGTAATCGTAGTAGCAGTCTTCGAAATAAGCGCCTTTATCGAGGAAGAGGCGGAAGCCGCGACCCTTGAAATCGGCACGGTAGCGGTCGAGGTAGTCGGCGCGAAATTGATCGACCACGAGGATGATCACCAAGCGGGGATGGCCGTCGTAGGCGCTGGCCCAAGCTACTGAGGGCCATGGGATCGCGAGGAGGGCGAGAAGCAACGTGCAGACACAACGTTTGGGGGTAGACATGTGGCTCCGACTAGTATCGCAAAAGGCGGAGCTTCAGGGGGTAACGAGTCGGGGAGAGAAATGACAAAGCTTGTGCCCTCTTCGATATCCAAGGGTGAAACCGAGATCGGGTAGGAGGCGGGATTGCTCCCGCCGTCCTCCCACACCACCGGACGTGCCGTTCGGCATCCGGCGGTTCACGAAACAGCAGTAAGACGTTTTCTCAGGGCGAGCAAGGAAACGAGGCCCATTTGGTCGAAGGTTTTGTTGGGATACGCCTGGTGCATGTGCCGGGCCGCACCGTGCCACCATGGTCCTCGGCGGTCGGTTGCACTGAGCCAGGCGATGTCTTCGGCGATGCCAAGCTTCATCAGGCTGTGTGCCCGTTTACGGGCACTCTTCCATTGCCGCCACACAAGACTCCGCAGTCGGTGCCGGACCCAGCCATCGAGTTGCTCCAGGATGGTCTTCACTTCGACCAACCGGAAGTACTGCACCCAACCCCTTAGTACCGGGTTGAGGGCCTCAATGGTCTGTTGCAGGCTCTTTCCACGGCAGACTCGCATCAGCTTACGGATCTTGTCCATAAACCGTTGACGGCTCTGAGGCGCGATCCTGAGCTTCGGCTGTTTGTGCCACGTGAGGCTGTAGCCCAAAAACTTCCTCGCCCAAGGTCGCGCCACCGCGCTCTTATCCGCGTTCACCTGCAGCTTCAGGCGACGTTCTAAAAACGCAGTCATGGCTCTCATCGTTCGCTCTCCACTCACTCTGCTTCCGACATAAATGTTGCAGTCGTCGGCATAGCGGCAGAAGCTCAGCTGGCGCCGTTCCAGTTCGCGGTCCAGATCGTCCAGCAGAATATTCGACAGCAGCGGGGACAACGGTCCGCCTTGCGGCGTGCCTTGCCCTCTCACCGTCTCGATCCCGCCCTCCATCAGGCCCGCTTGCAGGTAACGACGGATCAGCTTAAGCACCCGTTCGTCTCCAACCTTACGCGCCAACCGCGACATCAGTATGTCGTGATTGACTCGATCGAAGAACTTCTCTAAATCCAGATCTACCACCCACCGCTTGCCTTTCGCCACGTACCCGCGGGCGGCCTTCACCGCCTGCTGTGCGCTGCGTCCAGGGCGAAAGCCGTAGCTGGATTCAGAAAATCCGGGATCAAAGATGGGAGACAGCACTTGATGAAGCGCCTGCTGTATCAGGCGATCTATCACCGTCGGGATACCCAGGGTGCGCACTCCACCTTGCGGCTTTGCGATCTCCACCTTGCGTAATCCTTGCGGCTGATACTTCCCGCTCAGCAGGTCTTCCTTCACCACAGGCCAACGCTCGATAAGCCAGGATTTCAACCCCGATACCGGACGTCCATCGACGCCCGGTGCTCCTTGGTTGCTCATCACTCGCCTATAAGCCGCCTGCATGTTCTCCCGTTCCAATACTCGTTCCATCAGTTGCTTGGTCTCCGGTTTCGACTGCCCGCTAGCCGCCGTGCGTGCCTCTGCACCAGCCGAGCCCTGCAACGGATTCCGTCCGTCTCCTGCTCCTCTGGCCGTACTCTCGTACGCTTCTGCTTCATCGACATGCATCGAGTTCTACCGTCCTACTTCCGTGTTTCGTGTTCAGGCCTTCGCTCCTTCCTGGTTTCCCAGGCTATCCACGCTACTATGCCCTTTGCTGACTTCTGGCGCCTCATCCCCACACCTCGCGATGCAGGTAGCACAAGGCAAACCGCCAGATCTCCCCGGGTATTGCGCACTCGCTTTCACGCTTATCTCTGTCGGATTTACGCCGCAGCCTTCCGTGCAAGTACTGGGCTTTACAGGGACCCGCCTGCTTACCCAACTGCGTCGCCTCCTATCCGCTGGCTGTTCGTCAGAGCAGCGCTTTGCCTGCGGCTTCCTTCGGATCCCACCTCGCGATGGACACCCTTGCCGCTCAGCTAACACTTCCCCTTGCCGGGTGTGTAGAGGTCTTTCACCTCCTAGTGAGTGCGCCCTGCCGGGCGCACGGGTGCCCCAGGTCTCGCTTTTGAGACCTGGGATCCCTCAAACCAATTCCCACTGGAAACACCCACCCTCCTCCTTGTCACCAGGAGTGAAGCTGGGGATCTGCAGTGCGCCTACACCCCAAACGAAGGCCCTGCCATGGACTTCCGCGTCGTTTATGCTTGGGGCCTATGGTGCGGCGCCTTGGCTTCCTCTTCCTGATATTGCTTGCTCCTGCCGGGGCTCAGATTACGGTCAGTTTTCCGGCTCGTGTTTCCCCTAAGCCGCTGGACGGACGGGTGCTGCTGCTGCTCTCGAATGATCCGTCTGCGGAGCCGCGGATGCAGATCAACGACACTCCGAAATCACAGATTGTCTTTGGGACCACCGTCGATGGGTTGGCTCCGGGCCGGGCGGTCACGATCAATGGTTCGGCTGCCGGCTATCCCATCCGGTCGCTGAATGACGTGCCGCCGGGCGAGTATTTTGTCCAGGCGGTACTCAACATCTACCAGACCTTTCACCGGGCTGATGGCACTACGGTGAAGCTGGCGCCGGATCGCGGAGAGGGACAACACTGGAATATCGCGCCCGGCAATCTTTATTCGAAGCCGGTAAAGGTGCGCATCGACGGCCATACCAAGCTCGGTGTTTCACTCACCGAGGTGATTCCTCCCATTGCTCCTGCTGCTGACACGAAATACATCCGCCATATCCGGATTCAGAGTGATTTGCTGACGAAGTTCTGGGGCACCCCGATGTACCTCTCGGCCATTGTGCTGGTGCCGGAGGGATTCGATGAGCACCCCAACGCTCACTTTCCCATCGCTATTTTTCATGACCACTTTGTCGACGGCATGGACGACTTCCGCACCACGCCGCCCGACCCCGGCCTCAAGCCTGACTACTCGGACCGTTTTCATCTGGCGGGTTACAACCGGATCGAGCAGGAAGAGGCGTACAAGGAGTACCAGCGGTGGATCAGCCCGGGATTTCCTCGCATCCTGGTGGTCAAGATCCAACATGCGAACCCCTTTTATGACGATTCGTATGCGGTGAACTCCGCCAACCTTGGGCCTTACGGCGATGCGATCGAGACCGAGCTGCTACCCGCAATCGAGAAGCAGTTTCGCGGGCTGACCGGGGGCTGGGCTCACTTCGTCTATGGCGGCTCGACCGGCGGATGGGAGTCGCTGGCAGTGCAAATGTTTTATCCCAAGGATTACAACGGTGCGTTTGTCGCCTGCCCGGACCCGGTCGACTTTCATGCCTACATGGCGATTGACCTGTACGACCAGCCAAATGCTTTCTATCTGCAGGGGGCGCAGAAGCAGGTGGAACAGCCGGCCATGCGCAACTACCTGGGGCAGACCCTGATCTCGATGCGCGACAACGTGGCCTACGAGGCGGCCCTGGGAGATCATGGCCGCTCGGGCGAGCAGTTCGATATCTGGCAGGCGGTGTATGGCCCGGTGGGGCCGGATGGTTACCCGGCGCAGATCTTCGACAAGCAAACGGGAGCGATCGATCACCAGGTTGCCGCCTACTGGCACGATCACTATGACCTGAACGCGATTTTGCAGAAGAAGTGGGATGAGTTGGGCCCGCTGCTGCAAGGAAAACTGCATATCTACGTGGGGTCAGCGGATACCTACTTTCTCAACGATGCCGTGTACCTGATGCAGGACTTTCTCGACAAAACGGGCACTCCGGGACACGGTGTCGCTTACCAGGGCGAAGTGAAATATGGGGATCGGGCGGAGCATTGCTGGAACGGCGATCCCAAGCTGCCGAATGCCCTGTCTCGCCTGCACTACAACACCATGTACCTGCCGCAGATCATGGAGCGCATCCAGAAGACTGCTCCCGCGGATGGGGACATGAGCTGGAAGTACTGATTCCGGTGCTCTAAAGTAGAGAAGCATGCTCGATTTGAATTTTGTGCGCTCCAACCTGGAAATCGTAGAAGCCAAGCTGCGTGCCCGAGGCATGGATCCCGAGGCCGTTCTAGGCAACTTCCGCGAGTTGGACCAGGTACGGCGTTCGCGGATCACGCAAGCCGAGACACTACAGGCTCAACGCAACAGGCTTAGCCAGGAAGTGGCGCGCAGCCGTAAGGCAGGCGCCGACGAAGCGCAGATCACCGCGGTCATGGATCAGACGCGGGAGATGAAACAGGAGACGGAAGAGCTGGAGCGCGGCGCAGTCCAGGCGGAAGAAGCGATGCGAGAGCTTCTGGCACGCATCCCGAACCTGACGCAAGACAGTGTGCCTGCAGGCAAGAGCGAAGCGGACAACGTCGAGGTGATGCGCTGGGGACAGCAGCCGGTATTTGATTTTGCTGCCAAGCCGCATTGGGAGCTGGGCGAAAGCCTGGGGATCCTGGACCTGCAGAGAGCAGCGAAGATCTCGGGAGCGCGTTTTGCCGTGTACTGGGGTTTAGGAGCCCGGCTGGAGCGCGCGCTGGCCAGCTTCATGCTGGATGTGCATACCCGGGAGCATGGCTATCTGGAGGTGCTGCCTCCCTTTCTGGTGAACAGTGCGTCGCTGTTTGGCACCGGACAGCTGCCCAAGTTTTCCGAAGACCTGTTCAAGACGGAAGGCAGCGATCATTGGCTGATCCCTACCGCCGAGGTGCCGGTCACTAATCTTTACCGCGACGAAGTGCTTGAGGAAATGAAACTGCCGTTGAGCCTGGTGGCCTATACACCGTGCTTTCGCTCCGAGGCAGGCTCGTATGGGAAGGACGTGCGAGGAATCATTCGCCAGCATCAGTTTCAAAAAGTAGAGCTGGTGAAATTTGCGCGGCCGGATCAATCGAACGAAGAGCATGAGAAGCTCACCGGGCACGCTGAGGAGATCCTGCAGCGGCTTCACTTGCCCTACCGTAAGGTGCTGTTGTGCGCTGGAGACACGGGCGCGTCGTCTTCCAAGACCTACGACCTGGAAGTCTGGCTGCCGGGACAGGGATTGTACCGCGAGATTTCGTCGTGCTCCAACTTCGAGGCGTACCAGGCGCGGCGGGCGAATATTCGCTACAAGCCGCTGAACAAGAACAAGAGTGAATTCGTACACACGCTCAATGGCAGCGCTCTGGCGATCGGACGCACGTGGCTGGCTATTCTCGAGAATTACCAGCAAGCGGACGGCACGGTGCGGATTCCGAAAGTTTTGCAGCCGTATATGGGCGGCGCAGAAGTGATTGAACGACAGTAGGACGGCAAACATGCAGCGTATTCTCAAGAGCTATTTGTTCTGGACGTATCCCCGTGGCAGCTTCCACTACGACGTGATGGTGACGCTCATCCTGATTTTTCTTTTTGTGTCGCCACGCCTGATCAACTATCGCGACCGGCCACAGGAAACTCTGACCTCCACCCGAGACATCCTGGTCAGGGGGAACGGCCCGGATGGGTTGATTTATCAGATTGGCGCTGACCAACTAGCCGATACCAGCAGTGAGGACAAGCTCAAGGCGGAGTTTCTCGCACGGATTCAGGCCATCTCCGGCAATGTGCAGATCGACCGGTACCAGGAAGAAAAGGATGCCAGCGGACGAGTGACCCAGTATCGGGTTTGGGCTCATCGCTAGATCAGCCGGAAAACCCGGGACGCCTCACCCTACGTCCAACAGCCGATAAGGAGCTTCATGGTTCATGCCGGAAAGAGAATAGCCCTGTTTTGCCTCGGCCTGGTCGTTTCCCTTCCGGGACCGTTGAGCGCGCAGAGCGCTCCTGCTGCAGGCGATGCTGATCTGCAGAAGGTCATTACGGAACTGAATGTAGCCGCCGCAAAGTTTGTCAGCGCGCAGGCAGATTTTTCGTGGGACCAGTTCACGGCGGTGGTCCAGGAACACGAAACGCAGACAGGCACTATCTTTTTTGAGCGGAAGAAGGGCGTCACCCTGATGGCGGCCGACATCAAGCAGGATAACGGCAAAGATGCGCCGAAGACGGTGGTTTACAACGGTACCGAGCTCAGCCTCTATGAGCCAACGATCAAGCAGTTAACCACCGTAAAAGCAGGCACCAACCATGGGCAGTTTGAAAGTTTTCTGACGCTGGGGTTTGGCGGCAGCGGCACCGACCTGGAGAAGAATTGGAAGGTGAGCCTGCTGGGCATGGAAAATATGGACGGGGTCTCGGTCGCGAAGCTGGATCTGGTTCCCAAGGAACAGAAGGTGCTGGACCTGTTTACGCACGTGACCATCTGGGTCGAACCCAGCCGCGGCATCAATCACAAGCAGGTTTTCTACCAGCCGAGCGGCGATCTGCGCACCACGACCTACAAGAACATCCGCTACAACTCTCCGGTGCCAGCCGATGTTTTCCAGATCAAGCCCGCACCGGGTACAAACCACATCGTGAAGTAGCAGGCCGCCAAGACAGTCACCAACGGAAAACACTCCAGCGTGTAGCGCGGCTCAGGCGCCTCAAGGGTGGCCAGTAGCAGGCTGCGCAGGAGAATCAACGCCACCATGGCGCCGGCCAGGCGCGGCCAGCGGAGTGCGCCCAGAAAAGCGGCCACCAGATAAAGCAGGTTGAGCGCTCCATAGTAGAGGGCCAACCGGGTTCCCGCCGGGTGCTGGCCATACTGCCACCAGCGCAGGGGAATGTTCAGAGTCTCCACCCGGGGACGCAGCCACATGTCGGCCAGCCTCAGGAGGGGGAGGGTGACGTAGTAGCGGATGGGATGTTCGCGGATGCGCTCCTGGGCAAGCTGGGCAAAGCGAGCGTCAATTTCGGGGGTCAGGGTAGTGATGGCGTTGTAGTCCTGCAGCAACTGACGGGTTTCCTGGGACTGGGCTGGGTTGTCCATGGCGCGCGCGGGCAGATCCGCAGGGTCGATCCGGTCGCTGTTGCCGGCCCAGTAGATCTCGTTGGTGGTGGTGAAGTCGGCGGTCAGGGTTCTGATCCAGCGCACATAGCCCGGAGAGGTGAATTCTCCGGGATCATTGGCGTAGCGTGGCGCCAAAGGTTGAAAGACATGAAACGTGCGGGCGTTTCGTATCGTCCAGGCGACGAATGGGAGCAATGAAAGCAGTCCGGCGATGAGGGCGATGCGAAGGGCGCGGGTGAATCCCAGCGACTTGCGGCCATAGATAAGGAGGGCTGTCCAGAGGACGACTGCCAGCAGGGCGCCATCGGGACGCAGGAGGGTGGCGAAGCTCCAGGAAAATATCAGAGCTGCGGTCCATCCCAGGCGAGGGCGATCTACGATCTCGGCAAATGAGCGAAAGCCCAGGGCGACGCAGAAGATGGACAAGGTTTCGGTGAGCGGGGAGGCAACGTAGCTAGCGGTGAAGGGGCAGAGGGCTGCGAGCAGGAGGGCTATCTGGGCGGCCCGGGGTCCACAGATTTTCCCCGCCAGGCCGGCGATGAGCAGGCAGGTAAGCAGGTCGATCAGGGCCTGCAGGTATAAGACTGCCTGATAGTTGGCTATGCCGAAGAAGGCAAAACAGAGGGCCAGAAATGCCGGGTAGCCGGGCAGGCGTACCAGGGTGGGCTCTATGGTGGTGATTCCGGATGGGTGGCCCACGGAATGGCCGTAAATGCCGTGCGTGAGCCAGTTGGTGGCGATGTCTCCGTAGACGAGCGAGTCGCCCTGGACTTGTGGGTGGGCGTGGACGAACCACAGGCGTAAAGCGGCTCCGGCTGTGAGTGCGAGCGCGGGGAATAGCCATCGCTCGCGGCCTGAAGGCGGGTTACGTAAGGACATGCACCAGCATCCCATAAGACTCTGCAACTGGCTTTGACCAGGGGGATCCCAGGTCTCAAAAGCGAGACCTGGGGCACCATCGTGTCTTAACTCCGGGGCCGGGAAGGCGTGTGAGAACCATTCTTAGAGACTCAGTCCCGCAGAGCCTGCCCCTGCGCTTGCGATTAGCTGGAAAGAGGACCCGTGGATGAACGCACCCTTGACGGTGGACGATGGTGGGGTTTGCTTTGTATCAGGGCCCGACTTCAGTCGGGCCATAAACGACCCCGAGAGAGTTGGGCTTTAGCCCCTGTGAGGGCGGATGGTGCAGCAATTTCGAGTATCGCGCCGGGCAAAAGAGGCATTACAGGCGCTAAAGCCCTGATTTTGTTGCGACGTAACGGCCCGACTGAAGTCGTGCCCTGATACAAAGCAAACCCCTGCCACTTACTCGATCAACCAGAGGTCTTGATTACCCCTGGGGCAACCGGAGCGGATGGGGGCGCTTGAGTTCCTGTAAGCTTTCTAGCAGGCATGAATCGCCAGATCTTCTTCGATCCACAGCGAAAAAGGTGGAAACGCCTACGACGGATTCTGGACGCGGTGGCGGTGTTCTCCACCGTGATTCTGGTGCTGTTTTTTCTGAACGTGGTGAAGACGCAACGGCTGCCGGAGCTGCTGCTGCCCACGCCTAAACGGAATTACCGGGCTATCCAGGAACAAGCCGCCGCTGCCATCAAGGCGAAGTATTCGAAGGGTGCGCGGCGTAAGACCAGCCGCAAACCTTCAGAAATTCCCTTCAATTCCGGCGAAAGCCTGCGCGCGGCGTACTACGTCGACGACGACGCGGGCAGCTTCGCATCGCTGAAAAGCCACATCCACCAGCTCGACATGCTGTTTCCCGATTGGCTCTACGTGACCAGGGCCGACGGGACGCTCGAAGGTGCTTTCACGGCGGAAGCACCGCTGCGCGCTTTCCCGATTCTGGATGCCCACGGAGTGCACAGCGTCGACCCACAGAACAAAGTTCATAATCTGATTGCGGCCGCCCATGAAGACCTGGAAATTTTCCCCGAGCTAAAAAACTACAACGTGCTGACACAGGAATGGGACCAACACGCAACCGCGATGTTGAAGAATCCGGCAGCGCGGTTCAATCTCGAGCGCCAGGTGATGACGTTTTTGGCGGCCAACCCCAGTTATCGCGGGCTGAGCCTGGACCTGGAGGATCTGCCAGACGATGCACAGGAGGGGTATCACTCGCTGAGCGGCGAACTGTATGCCTTGATGCACCCGAAAAATCTGCGGCTCTTCGTGAACGAGAGCGTGGGCGCGGATGATAGCGAGTTTGCCGACCTGGCCCAGCACACAGACGGCATCATTCTGATGAACTACGACCAGCACGAGGAGACGGGCGGCCCAGGACCCATCGCGGCGCAGGACTGGTTTGAAGACAACCTAAAACGCGTGCTCAAAGTGGTGCCTAAAGAGAAGCTGATCTGCTCCATCGGCAACTACGGCTACGACTGGACGATGTCTCTGCCCAAGGGCAAACACGCCACCGCCAAGGTGCTGAATTCCGACGATATCTCAGTGCAGGATGGATGGCAGGCGGCATCGGATGCGAATGCCGACGTACGGCTGGCGGGCGACGAGCTCAATCCCCATTTTGCCTACGATGACGAAGACAACCACGTGCGCCACCAAGTGTGGATGCTGGACGCAGTGACGGCGTTAAATGAGCTGCGCGCCGCGCGGCAGATGGGGGTGCAGACGATTGCGTTGTGGCGATTGGGCCGGGAGGACGCTTCTCTGTGGTCTGTCTGGGACCATCCCAGCAATATCAATGCGCCACAGTCGCTGAAGCAGATACCGCCCGGCGATGACGTGGTATCGGACGGCGATGGCGACATCGTGCGGATCACCGGAGAGCCCCACCCCGGATCGCGCACCATCGACATGGATTCCTACAACTGGACCGTGACCGATGAGCACATGCTCACCTATCCTTCGCCCTACACAGTTGAGTATTACGGATACAAGCCGGGGGTTGTAGCGCTGAGCTTCGATGACGGTCCCGATCCCAAGTGGACACCCAAGGTGCTGGACGCTCTCAGACAGCAGAATGTCAAAGCCACTTTCATGATGATCGGCGAACAGGCGCAGGACAATGTCAGCCTGATGAAGCGGGTGATGGCCGAGGGACATGAAATCGGCAATCACACCTGGACCCATCCCGACATCAGCGAGATCTCTTCCCGCCAGATGGAACTGGAGCTGAACCTGACGGAACGGCTCTTTGGCAGCAAGCTGGGGGTCAAGCCGCTCTTTTTCCGCCCTCCTTACGATATCGACGAGGAGCCGGATACCAACGACCAAACGGCCCCCGCCTATCAGATCCAGAAGATGGGTTACATCATCGTTGGCAACAAGATTGACACCGGCGACTGGGACGAGCGGCAACAGAAAACTCCGGAAGGCATCCTCAACGATGTGCTGGTGCAGTTGGATTTGATGAAGACCAAGCCGCAATTTCGCGGCAGCATCATCCTGATGCATGACGGGGGAGGCGACCGCAGCGTAACGATCGCTGCGTTGCCGGTGCTGATCGCCGGGCTTCGCGCGCATGGTTATACCTTTGAGCAGGTCTCGGACCTAATGGGCAAGACGCGCGCGGAAGTGATGCCGCCGCTGAACTATAAAGAGCGATGGCAGGCACGGGTGGACTCGGTGGCCTTCTTCGCCTGGGCCTTCTTCAACCACTTTGTCGTGAGCCTTTTCTTCGTGGGCGATGTTTTGATGAGCGCCCGGCTGCTCCTGGTGGGGGTCTTCGCGTTGATCGACCGGCTGCGCAGACGTCCTATACCGGAAGTCGCGGGCGGATTTATGCCCCGCGTGGCGGTATTGATTCCTGCGTATAACGAAGAAAAGGTTATCGTGCGCACTATCCGCTCGGTGCTGAACTCGGACTATCCTCATCTGCGTATTATCGTGATCGACGATGGTTCTCCGGATCGCACATCCGAGGTGGCGCGGGAAGCGTATCCGGAAGAGATTGCCGCCGGCATGCTGACGGTGCTGCGCAAGGCGAATGGGGGCAAGGCAGAGGCGCTCAACTTTGCTGTCGCCGAACTCGAAGAAGAGTTTTACGTGGGCATCGATGCCGACACGGTGATTGCAGCGGATGCTGTTTCCAAGCTGGTGTGCCATTTTGCCGACCCCCAAATCGGGGCGGTGGCGGGCAACGCCAAGGTGGGCAACCGGGTGAATCTCTGGACCCGCTGGCAGGCGCTCGAGTACATCACCAGCCAGAATTTCGAGCGCCGGGCGCTAGACCTCTTCGATGTAGTGACGGTGGTTCCGGGCGCGATTGGCGCGTGGCGGACCGAAGCCGTGCGGCAGGGCGGATGCTACCCGGTCAATACCGTGGCGGAGGATGCCGACCTGACGATGAATCTGCTGGAGCAGGGCTACAAGGTGATCTATGAAGATCGCGCCCTGGCATTCACGGAAGCGCCCACGACGGCGCGTGGACTGATGCGGCAGCGTTTCCGCTGGTCTTTCGGCACGCTGCAGGCGGTGTACAAGCACCAGGCTGCGTTTCTCAAGAACAAGGCGATGGGGTTGTTTGCGCTGCCGAATATCCTGGTCTTCCAGATTTTGTTGCCGTTGGTCTCGCCCTTTATCGACTTGATGTTTGTCGCGGGAGTGGTGCATTACCTGATTGACCGTCATTTCCATCCGGAGGCGGCCAACGCCTCTAACTTTGAGAAGCTGCTGACTTTCTTCCTGGCCTTCCTGATCATCGACTTCGTCACTTCGGCCCTGGCCTTCAGCCTGGAGCGCCGGCACCCCGCAAACAAAGGCGATGGATGGCTGCTGTTCCACATATGGCTGCAGCGGTTTGCGTATCGCCAGCTATTTTCGTTGGTGCTGTTCAAGACGGTGAAGCGGGCAATCGATGGACGCCCCTTCAACTGGGACAAGCTGGAACGAACAGCCAAGATGTCGGCCCAGACGGAGCGGCTCACGGCCACGCGATAGAGAGTAAAATTGGGGAGTTATGTCGACTGCCCAGATCAGCACCGTCATCCAGCCGCTTGCTCCTCGCGGAGAATTTCGCAACGAGCCTTTCATCAATTTCCACGATTCGGAAAATGTGCATGCCATGCGAGCCGCGCTCACTCGAGTGGGCGATATGCTTGGCCACGAATACGAATTGGTGATCGGTGGGGAGCGGTCGCGCACTACGGACAAGATCGAGTCGATCAACCCGGCACGGCCGGCGCAGGTAGTGGGCGTGCACCAGAAGGCCGGGCTGGAACATGCCGAACGGGCGATGCGGGCGGCCCTGGAGGCGTTCGCAACCTGGCAATTTGTCACCGTCGAAGAGCGTGCTGCTTTGTTGCTGCAGACAGCCGAGCTGATCCGCAAACGAAAGTTTGAGTTCTGCGCCTGGCTCACGTATGAGGTGGGAAAGAACTGGGGCGAGGCGGATGCGGATGTATCCGAGACGATCGACTTTCTGGAATTCTATGCACGCGAGGCACTGCGCCTGGCTGCTGCGACGACGCCCATCCAGTATCCCGGAGAGCGGAACCAGTTGTTGTATATCCCGATGGGCGTTTGCGCGGTGATTCCGCCGTGGAATTTTCCCTTTGCCATCATGGCCGGGATGACTGCCGCCGCGATTGTTACGGGCAATACAGTCATCCTGAAGCCTTCGAGCGATTCTCCTACCATCGCCGCCCGGTTTCTGGATGTGCTGGAAGAGGCGGGGATGCCGCCGGGAGTGGTGAATTTCTGCCCTGGCTCGGGCGGGACGTTCGGTAACGCGATTGTGGAACATCCCAAGACGCGTCTGATCGCGTTTACCGGTTCCAAGGGAGTGGGCCTGGATATTCATGCGCGGGCGGCCCAAACGAAGCCGGGACAAATCTGGATCAAGCGCACCATCCTCGAGATGGGAGGCAAGGATTCCATCATTGTGAGCACGGATTGCGATATGGACGCTGCGGTGGATGGGGTGGTCGCATCGGCGTTTGGGTTCAGCGGACAGAAGTGCTCCGCCTGTTCGCGGGCTATTGTGGAAGATTCGATCTATGACGTTTTTGTGGAGCGGGTGCGGGAGAAGGTGGCAACGCTGCGGGTTGGAGATCCTTCGGGCAACGCGAATATGGGACCGGTGGTAAGCCGCTCAGCGATGGATACGATTCTCTCCTACATTGAAATTGGTAAGGGCGAAGGACGGCTGTTGACGGGTGGTCATGCGGTTTCGACGCCCGAGGGCGGCTTTTACCTGGAGCCAACCGTGATCGCAGATGTAGCGCCGAAGGCACGCATTGCGCAGGAGGAGATTTTTGGTCCGGTGATGGCGGTGATTCGCGCTAAGGATTTCGATCATGCGCTGGAGATTGCGAACAACACCGAGTATGGGCTGACGGGGGCGGTGTATTCCGGTTCGCGGGAGAAGCTGGAGCACGCGCGACGAGTGTTTCATGTTGGGAATTTGTATTTCAACCGCAAGTGCACCGGGGCTATGGTGGGGGCTCATCCTTTCGGCGGGTTCAACATGTCGGGGACTGATTCCAAGGCGGGTGGGCCGGATTATTTGTTGTTGTTCACCCAGGCGAAGTCGGTGGCGGACAAGGTTCTGTAGAGCAATGCAGTTTGCGGAGACCGTTTCCCAGCCTAAACGCGGACACAATTAGCCTTTCCTAGGAGGATCCCAGGTCTCAAAGGCGAGACCTGGGGCACCCTTCTCGTTTCCATGAGTTGAATTGTTTGGGTCGCTCTATCTTTACTTCTTGATGGGGATGTCGGGTGGGGGTGGAAGATTGCGGTTTTTTAGCCACTCTTTGCTGATGCTTTGCGGGGTGTGTTGCGGCGGCAGGTCGTCGAGATCGGGCATGAAGATTTCCAGTCCCGCTTGTGGAGTGACTCGGGTGTAGCCATTCACCACCTGCGCCTGGTAGTTAACCAAGTCCAGGTCAAACCAGGCATCCTTGGATGCGTCGATCATGATCAGGTCGACGTTGTGCATGGTCAGTTTGCCGAAATCAACCGAGCCGCCCTTCAGCGCCAAAAAGTTATGCCATTGTTCGGTGCGGGCGGCATCGTTTTGCGCATCACCGTACATCACTTCGATATCCGGATTTTTGACCTGGACTCGCGTGAGGATCCCGTGGATATGGGGCGCCGGCAGTAGTTTTTGGGTGTCGAAGTAAAGATCATTCTCAGAAGCTTCGATGCCGGCAACGCTGGTTTTTCCCATCAGATCGGCAATGCTGACATGGAAATCACCGAGCAATCCTTTGACCGGAAGCTTCAACACGGACAACTTGTCCACGTGCAGATGGATGCGGCCACCCGGTGCAGGAGAGATGGTTCCATCCAAGCCGATGGGAAGCGGAATATGCAGCTTGTGAATGGTGCCGTGAACGGAAACCTGGTTTCCATTTCCCGTGAGCGAGATGTTTGAGAGCGGGGAACCCGCGACCGCGCCGCTGTTGAGGTAGTTGCTGATGTCGCCAATGTTGGCGTGGATGATGCCGCGCTGCACTTCAAGAACAAAAGATTCCGGCTCATCGAACGACGGATTGACGTTCTCGTGTGTCCGCCGCATTTCTCCGTTCAGCCAGCGAACGTAGATGCGAAAATTGGGGCCCTTACGCAGCATAAGGTTGTGCGCATAGATGCGGGTTGGATTTGAATCGTCTGTTCCGTCGGAGACCTGGGCGGCTTGACCGGCAGCCGCCGGCGGAGTTTGTGCCGTGGGCCCATGATGCTTCGTTCCGGCGTACCAAGCAATACACGCGACCAGGATCACCAGGACGGCGGCACTGCCCAGCACTACGCGGTTACTATTCACGCCGGGGTTGGGTTACGCCGGGGACGGCGGTTGGCTTGCAGGATTTTCTTGCGCAGGCGTAAGGACTTCGGGGTCACTTCCACCAGCTCGTCTTCAGCAATAAACTCGATGGCCTGCTCCAGGTTCATCGGCTTGAAAGGCACAAGGCGGATCGCGTCGTCCGCGCTCGAGGCACGCATGTTGGTGAGCTTCTTTTCGCGCACCACATTGACGTCGAGATCGTTGTCTCGTGAATGCTCGCCGATCACCATGCCTTCGTAGACTTCAATGCCCGCGGTCACAAAGAGCACTCCGCGATCCTGCAGGCCGTTCAGGGCATACGCCGTGGTCGCGCCGTTGCGGTCGGAAATGAGCGCCCCGCTGGGCCGCTGCGGAATCTCGCCCTGATAGGGCATGTAACCGTCAAAGAGCGAATTCATGACGATGGTGCCGCGGGTTTCAGTCAGCATCTCGCTGCGCAGGCCGATGAGGCCGCGGCTGGGAACACGGAATTCCAGACGCACGCGGCCGTAACCGTGGTTATGCATCTTGAGCATCTCGCCGCGTCGCGGGCCAAGACGCTCAATCACGGTGCCGACAAACGCGTCAGGAACGTCGATGGTGAGGTGTTCCACGGGTTCCAGCACTTTGCCGTCGTCGGTTTTCGTGACGATTTCGGGCCTGCCCACCATGAGCTCAAACCCTTCACGGCGCATCATTTCGATCAGGATCGCGAGCTGAAGTTCTCCCCGGCCGAGAACCTTGAAGCTGTCTGGACTGCCGGTTTCTTCTACGCGGATGGAGACGTTGGTGAGCAGTTCCCTATCCAGGCGTTCGCGCAGGTTGCGCGAGGTGACAAATTGACCTTCACGACCGGCCATAGGGGAATTGTTCACCGAGAATTGCATGGCGATAGTGGGCTCGTCGATGACGATCAGGGGCAGCGGTGCAGGATTCTCGATGCCGGTGATGGTCTCACCGATTGTGATGCCGGTGACGCCGGCGACGGCTACGATGTCGCCTACCTGAGTTTCTTCGGTGTCAGTACGCTTCAATCCGTTGAAGGTGAAGAGCTTGGTGATCTTGGTCTTGAGCAACGAACCGTCCCGCTTGGAGATATTGACTTCTTCCCCGTTGCGCAAAGTTCCGTTGAATACGCGGGCAATGGCCAGGCGGCCCAGGTAGTCGGAATAGTCGAGATTGGTGACCAGGATCTGGAGGGGTCCGTTGGGGTCGCCGCTGGCGGTCGGGATCGTGGAAATGATGGTCTCGAAGAGCGGCTGCAGGTTCTCTCCGGGTGTCTCCAGGGAAGTGCTGGCGGTGCCCTGCTTGGCGTTGGTGTAGAGCACGGGGAAGTCCAGCTGGTCTTCGTGGGCGTCGAGATCGATGAAGAGATCGTAGACCTCGTCGAGCACTTCTTTGGGACGCGCGTCAGGGCGATCGATCTTATTGATGACCAGGATGGGGATGAGCTTGGCTTCCAGGGCTTTCGAGAGCACGTAGCGGGTTTGCGGGAGGGGGCCTTCGGAGGCGTCCACCAGGAGCATGACCCCGTCGACCATCTTCAGGGCGCGCTCGACTTCGCCGCCGAAGTCGGCGTGACCCGGGGTGTCGACAATGTTGATCTTGGTGTCCTGGAATTGGACAGCGGTGTTCTTGGCCAGGATGGTGATGCCCCGCTCTTTTTCCAACTCGTTCGAATCCATGACGCGCTCGGTAAGGGCTTCGTTGGCGCGGAAAGTGCCGGCCTGGCGCAACATGGCATCCACTAGGGTCGTTTTACCGTGGTCGACGTGGGCGATGATGGCGATGTTTCGGATGGGAGTGCTCACGGGCGCAGAATTCCTCTTCTTCCGGTTCGCGGAAAGACATTGCGTTGAAATGGACTAGCCTTGCGTTGACGTGCTGGCTGGAAATAACAGGCAGGACAACTGGGCAATGCCTTTTCTATAGTCTATCAGCCTGGGTTTTTGGGGGTTTTGGGAAAGCGATCGGAGGGTTGAGAGTCTGGGGTTTGGGACTGTGGTATCCCACATCTCGCGAAAAACCAGCGAGATATGGGGCACCCGGAGTTTTTCGTCAGGACAGATTTAGGGGTCTGTGATAGGGACAGAATTACAGTTCTTTGGGTAGGGCAGATCCCCGGAGTCTGTGGTGGGACAGAACATCCGGGGTTGATGGTGGGTAGGGTTTACTGCGGAGCCGGCCCTCGGACTACCTGAACGAAGTCGTCGAGCCTTAGGTGGCGGGCGAAGGCGGCTTTGATTTGGGCGGCGTCCAGTTCGTAGTACTTCTTGGCGGCTATGATGGGCTCGTCCAGGGGCAGGCCGATGACGGCCCGGCGGAGCAGGCCCTGGGCTACTCCTTCTTCGCTTGACTCGCCCAGAGGGATGGAGCGCAGGAGCATGGCTTTGGCCAGATGGAGTTCGTCGGCGGAAACATCCTGGGTGCGCATCTGTTCGAGGTCGCGCTGGACCAAGGCTCGGGCTTTGGAGACGTTCTGCGGATCGCAACCGTAGGTCACGGAATAGCTGGCCCGGGTCTTCGAGGCTTCCATGCTGACGTCGACGTTGTAGACGTATCCAGCTACCTGACGCAGATCGTGGTACAGCCTGGTGGCGTAGAAGCCGCCCCCTAATACGTGATTGCCCAACTGCAGCGGGTAGTAGTCGGGATCGAAGCGATTGAGGTTCAACTGCTGGGCCAGGATTACGGAGTCCTGGACCGCTTGCGGATCCGGCACGTTGGCGGCGGACGCCTTATTCACGGGAACCGCGGGTAGAGTGGTGTCCGGCTTGGGGCCATCGGCCTTCCAGGCGCCGAACCACTTGGTGATCACGGCCTTGGCTTCGTCCGGCGTGGTGTCCCCGATGACCACGATGGTGGTCAGATCAGGACGCACGGTGGCGGCATGAAATTGCTTCACATCGTCCAGAGTGACGGTGGCCAATGTGGCCGGGGTCACCTCTCGCTGGATCGGATCGTTGGCCGGCAGCAAGGCAATATCCAGCGCGCGCGAAGTGCGGTAGCCCGGGCTCTTCAGATTGCCGGCGACAAATTGGGAGGTCTGGTCCTTCACCACGGTAAAGGCTTCTGCCGGCAATGCGGGATGGAGTTCGTTGTCGGCGAGCAGTTCCACTCCGCGAGAGAAGTTGTCCTTCAGCACCTGCACCGAAAATTCGTAGCCCGCGGACTCGTTGGCCGCGATGTCATCCAACGCCTTTTGGAAGGCAAGCCGGTCCAGGGTCTGGGTGCCGTAGGAGTAGAGGCCGTCGAGTATGTCGGAAACGCCCTCTTTGCCCTTGGGTGTCTGCAGGTCCGCGTTGTTCTTAACTGTGCCCACAACGGTTACGGTAGGGCTGGTGTGATCGGTCTTCACGATCAAGCGCAGGCCGTTGGGCAGGGTCGTGTCCGAGGCAACAATGTAGTCAGCCGGGACTTTAAGCTGCGAAAGCGAGGCTGAGGCCCAGGGGGGCAACAACACCGGCTTGGTGGGCGCCGAGGTCATCTTTTCGCCTCCGCCAAAACCTTTGGCAGCGACGGCTTCACCCGAGGGCGAGGGTTTCAGGGTGGCAGTGATGGAGTTCGCACTGACCAGGTACTGCTTGGCCACCCGGTTTACGTCGGCCAGAGTTACGGCCTTGATCGCTTGTAGGTCGTCATCGGGAGAATTCCGGCCCTCGGCAGTCAGCGCCTCCGACCAGACCGAAGCCAACCCGGGAATGGAGTTGCGCTGAAACTGGGCGGACGCAATCTCATCCCGCTTGGCAGCGTCGAAAAGGTCCTGGGGCAGGCCCTTTTGCGCGTAGTTCTCGACGATCTGGCGCATTTCGTTGATCGGTCCGGTGGCGTCGGCTCCCGCAGGTAGGGCAATCTCACCGTATCCGACGCTCGCCTTCGGGTAGTTCTCTGCCATGCCGAAGGTGGCGTAAAGGGCTTTGCCGGCAGGCACCATGCCGTAAACATCAGCACGCTGGCTGGAGAGGATGTCTGCGAGAATTTGCGCCGCGGCATAATCGGGCGAATCGGTACCCGGCATGCGATAGGCGATGAAACCCAGAACATAGGGTAGATTGCTGTCGAGATTGAAGGTTTCCGGCTTGACGGGAGAAAGGTTGACCGCCGGGTGCTCCGGTACGGGATGGTTGGCGATGTCGCCGAACAACTCCTTGACCCTGGCGATGGTTGCAGCCGGCTCCACATCGCCGACGATCACCAGGATGGCATTCCCCGGGGTGTACCACTTCTTGTAGAAGTCGCTCAGCATGGCGCCGGTGGTGGCGTCGAAGGAAGGCCGGGTGCCCAGGGGATCGTGCGCGTAAGGCGTGCCGGCAAACATATCGGCATTCAAACGATCGATAAATTTGTAAGTGGGATTGGAGAGGTCGCGGGACACCTCCTGCTCAATGGCGCCTCGTTCGTGAGTCCACTCTGCTTCAGAATTGTCCACGCCGCGCAGGCACGAGGCCTGGGCGTGAAGAGCAACATCGAGGTCGGCGGCGGGGATAGTGGTGTAGAACTGGGTGATGTTTTGCTGGGTGTCGGCATTGTCCCGGCCGCCCAATTGGGCGTAGATGGCGGCTGTCTGATCCGCGGTCATGCCGGTGCAGCCGCGAAAGGCCATGTGTTCCAGAGCATGGGCAGATCCCGGGAATCCGTCGGGGGTCTCATCGCCGCCTACCTTGAAGTTCAGCTCCACCGTGACCACGGGCGCGAGCGCGTTGCGTACGATGACCACCTGCAGGCCGTTGGAGAGGGTGGCGCGGGTCACGTTGCTGGGGTCCGCGGCATGGACGCGCGGCGCAAATGCGCTCAGCAGGAAAAGCAAAGACAGCAGGGCTTTGAGCTTCAATTCGATCTCTCCAGGGCGAGTTCTCGCGGGTGAATTCCAGTCTTTCATGGGTTGGCTATGCCCGACTACCGGGTGGGTCACTCCAGGGGCATAACATCCACGCCGACTTTCAAGCTATGTTTGGCGCCCCCGAGCAAAACGCCGCGAATGGGGCTGACATCGCTGTAGTCCCGGCCCCAAGCCAGGGTGATGTGGCCGTCGGAAGGGATGCAGTTGTTGGTGGGGTCGAAATCCACCCAGCCAAAGCCGGGGCACCAGGCCGCACACCAGGCGTGAGAGGCGTCGGCTCCCACCAGGCGAGGACGCCCGGCCGGCGGGATGGTGCGCAGGTATCCGCTGACGTACCGCGCCGGCAGTCCCAGCGAACGCATGCAGGCGATTTGCAGATGAGAGAAGTCCTGGCAGACGCCGCGACGCTTTTCAAAGAAGGTTTCGACGGGCGTAGTGACTTCGGTCGCCTTGGCGTCAAAACGAAAATCGTGATGGATGCGTGCGGTCAGGTCGCTGACTGCTTCGAGCACAGGGCGCCCGGTGGGGAAGGATTCCAGTGCGTAATCCGCCAGCTCTGGCTTGGCGGAGACCCGGATGGAGTCGAATACGAACTGGTAGGCCTCCAGGCCTTCCTGGCTATGGTCCGAAGGCACCATGTCGCGCACGGTTTCCCAAGCGGGGGATTCCGAGAAAACCGGGTGGGATAGGGCTTCCACTTCCAATTCGCTGCTCGCTTCCACGCTCATGCGGCTGTGAGATTCGGGGAGAGTGAAAGAGGTGACGGTGTTTCCGAAGTAGTCGATATGCGTGGTCGCGTGGAAGGGGGGCAGAGGCCAAACCGATAGCTCCATGGAGCGGCGCTTCTGCCCGCGAAGATCGCGCGGGGTCAACCTGACTACGTGGTGGGAGACGGAGACGGGCTCTACATAGTCATAGATGGTTTGGTGCCGTACGCGGTAGAGCATGTGTTCTCGCCTTTCTTTGACGTGGGCGGGCGGGAAATGTGTACGCCCTCAGATCACAGTGAGCCTTTGCCAGCCGGATTTTCAGGTTCAGGTGGCTCGCTCCATTTCGGCGTGACTGAAGTAGGTGTTGGAGATGGCTTCTGCGAAGGCCGGCAAGGCTGCGGCCAGATCTCCGACAAGGGTGTCCAGGCGGGTGCGGTTGACTCCGGCTCGGGCTTCGCACAGAGCTTCGACATCGGCGTGCAGCAGCTTGGAGGCCGCGGCTTCCATTTGTCTTTGCTTGAGAACGGGCCAGCCGGATCCGGAGGGCATGCCGGAGAGCCCCGCGCAGTGCCTGGCGAGGTCCTTGAGTTGGGAGGCCAGAGAGCGCGGATTGGCCTCGTCGTTCATGAGCAGGTCGACCACCGGTGCGGTCTGCAGCACGGTGAAGTAGCGCGAACGGTAGGTGATGGAACTGTCGGCCACTTCGAGCAACATTTCGAGCGAAGACCAGTTCTCCGGATCCATCGGAACCACGATCGAATGCAACAGATCAAGAATTTGCACAGAACGCTCGATTCTTCGGCCGATATTCAGGAAGTGCCAGCCAGGTCCGCGGGTGATGTTGCCGGCTTCAAAACCACGCAGAGCGGCGAGGGTCAGTATGCAGCTGTTCAGGACGGCAAGCGCGTCCGCCGGCGAAACATAGCCCCAGGCGACGCGGCCGGAGGCACGGGCGATATTCCCCATCTGGCTCACGATGCGCAGCAGATCGGTGGAAAGGCGGTCACGCACCTGAGCTGCCGCGCGTGTGGCGCGGCTGAGATTGGAGTGGAGACTGTCGCTGCGTTGTTCTTCGAAGATCAGCGACAGGACTTCTTTTTCCAGGTCTCCCTGCTGATCGAGAACCCCCTGGGGATCATCCTTCGCCAGCCGGGAATAGGGCGATTCCAGGCACTCGTACAACTTCATCAGCGAGTGCCAGCCCGGGGTGTCCGGATTCCAGGATTCTCCCGTCATGCGGGACAGGATGCAGCGCAGCACGCGCGCCAGGTGCTCACAGCGTTCGGCATAACGGCCTAACCAGAAGAGATGTTCGGCGGCCCGGCTGGGCAGATCGCTGCTGACTCCGCGATGGAGCTCTACCGGCAAATCCCGCGAGCGGCGCAGGGTAAAGTTGTCGACCGGCTCCGTGGAGAGAACCCAGGTATCTTTGCTGCCACCGCCGTGCTGCATGGAAACAACCGGGGTATCGGCAGATGGGGAAACACGGGTGAGCCCGCCCGGCATGACGATCCAACCGTCGCCGGCAGCGGCGATATAAACACGCAAGACTACGCGGCGTGGCAAAAGGCCATTCTCCGACCAGACAGGGACGCTGGATAGGTTGAGCAGCTCCTGTCCGACGAAGTCGTTCGGCCGCTTCTCCAATTGCCCCAGCAGCCGGGACCGTTCGGCTGGCCCGAGTCTGCCGCCGAAGACTGGTTCCATGCCTCTGGCCGGGAAGGCGGGTTTGATGATCAGAAAGTCAAGATTCTGACGCACGTAGCGGAGAGCCGGGGGCTGGCCGCACCACCAGGTAGCGACGGAAGGGAGAGCCAGGCGCTCGCCCAACAGGGTGCGGCTGAGGCCGGGGAGAAAGGGAATAAATGCGGAGGTCTCGAGCAGCCCGCTGCCCAACGCATTGGCTACGGCTACGTTGCCGCTGCGTACGGCTTCGACCAATCCGGGTATGCCCAGGTAGGAATCGGAGCGCAGCTCCAGTGGGTCGCAGAAGCCGTCGTCCATGCGGCGCAGAATCACGTCCACCGGCCGCAGCCCTTCGAGGGACTTGAGAAACACCCGGTTTTCGCGAACGGTGAGGTCGCCGCCCTGGACGAGGGTGAAGCCGAGATAGCGAGCCAGGTAGGAGTGCTCGAAGTAGGTCTCGTTGAGTGGTCCGGGGGTGAGCAGGACGACGCGGGGATGGTTGCGCGCGGAGGGAGAGAGATGTAGCAGGGTCTCGCGAAAGTCGCGGAAGAAGGCGGCCAGGCGACGCACCTGGGCTTCGCGAAAGAGGTCAGGAAAGGTCTCCGCCATCACGATACGGTTTTCGAGCGCGTAGCCGGCGCCGGAGGGCGCCTGCGTGCGGTCGGAGATTACCCACCATTGCCCATCGGGCGAACGCGCCAGATCGACGGCGAGCAAATGCAGGTAATTGGACCGCGGCACGGGAACGTCATGGCAGGCGCGCCAGAAGGCAGGGTTGGCGAATACCAGCGCTGACGGAAGATCACCGTTGCGGAGCAGCCTCTGCGGACCGTAGAGGTCGGCGAGGATGGTGTTGAGCAGGCGGGCGCGTTGGATGAGACCGGCTTCCAGATAGGCCCATTCCTCAGGCGGGATGAGGAGCGGAATCGCGTCCAGGCTCCAGGGCCGATCGGTTCCCAGCGGATCGCCGTAGACGTTGTAGCTGACGCCGTTTTCCCGGATGCGCTGGCGGGCTGTTTGCCAGCGGTGGCCGAGTTCCTTGGCGCCGAGTGAAGTCAGCGACGCGATGTAGCGATCCCAATGGGGACGGAGAACACCGGGCTCCATGCACATCTCGTCGTAAACGCCAGGGGCCTGGCGGTAATCGGCGGTCAGTAGTGGATCATCCAGTATCTCGGCCATGGTCATGTTCGTTTGACGCTGGGTTTCAGGGTTTTCGGCGTAAATCCAGCGTTAGGGGAAATTCAGTGTTGGGCCTTTCCGCAGGTACGTTCATCGGCCCGGGGGTGTGGCCAAAGCTGCTGAATCTGGCCAGGCGCCGGCTTTCGGCTTCGTAGGCGTTTACCGGAAATTGTTGGTTGGCTCGTCCGCCCGGATGGACTACGTGGTAAGTGCAGCCTCCGATGGCATGGCCGGACCAGGTATCCACGATATCGAACACCAATGGGCTATGAACGGGTATGTCGGGATGAAGGCAAGAGTTGGGCTGCCAGGCACGATAACGCACACCGGCGACGAATTCGCCGTCTTTGCCGGTGGGGTGCAACGGCACTGGCCTGCCATTGCACAGCACGGCAAAGCGGGAGCCGACCATCCCCGTCACCTTCACTTGTAGCCGCTCCACGGAAGAGTCCACACTCCGGGCGGTTCCCCCGCTGGAGGCTTCTTCTCCGAGAACGTTCCAGGGCTCGAGCGCGTGGCGCAGCTCCAGGTGAATACCGCGCGCGGTGACGGAGCCGATGGGTGGAAAACGAAATTCAAAATGGGGAGCAAACCAGTCGCTGCGGAAGCCGTAGCCTGCCCGGTTGAGATCGTCGACCACGTCTTCCCAGTCGGATTGGACGAAATGAGGAAGCATGAAGCGGTCGTGCAGGGTGTTTCCCCAGGGAATCAGTTTTTGACGGTAGGGCTTACGCCAGAACTGCGCGATGAGCGCCCGCACCAGGAGTTGCTGGGTCAGGCTCATGCGCGCGTGCGGCGGCATTTCAAAAGCTCGCAGCTCGAGCAGTCCGAGGCGGGTGCCGGCGCCTTCCGGCGGATCGAGCTTGTCGATGCAGAATTCGGCGCGATGGGTGCTGCCGGTCACGTCGGTCAGAAGATGCCGGAAGAGGCGATCCGCCAGGCGCGAGGACGCCGGGGCCGCACCTCTTTCCGGGATCTGGTCAAAGGCAATCTCCAGTTCATAAAGCGACTCCACGCGCCCTTCGTCGACGCGGGGGTGCTGGCTGGTGGGACCTATGAAGAGCCCGGAGAGCAGATAGGAAAGCGAAGGATGGTTTTGCCAGTAGTTCACCATGCTCCGCAGCACGTCGGGGCGGCGTAGAAAGGGGCTGTCCTCCGCGGTGGGCCCGCCAATCACCAGGTGGTTGCCGCCACCGGTCCCGGTGTGCTGCCCATCGAGCATGAACTTCTCTGTTCCCAGGCGTGTCTCGCGAGCCAGTTCGTACAGAGCGGTGGTGTTTTCCACCAGGGCATCCCAGCTGGCGGCGGGATGGATGTTGACTTCGATCACGCCTGGATCGGGAGTGACTTTAAAGACCGAAATGCGGGTGTCGGTCGGCGGGGTATAGCCTTCGATCGACACGGGCATGGAGAGATGGGCTGCGGTGTCCTCGATGGCGGCGACCAGGTCGAGGTAGTCCGGCAGATAGTCCACGGGCGGCATAAAGATACAGAGTTTCCCCGCGCGCGCCTGGACACAGAGCGCCGGCCGAGTGAGGGTCAGCGCTTTCGCTTCCTCTTCTTTCGGTTTGGCTTTGTCGGCGGCGGGTTGCGGATCGTCCGCGGCTGGCGGCAAGGTGAACAGATCCATGCGCCGCTCCGGACGGTGGGGCAGCTTGTCCCGCCAATGGAAAGGATCCGTGTCGAAGGAGTAGGTGAGGTCCTCGGGTTTGGTCCACGGCATGGCCTCAATGGGCAAACGGTAGCCCATGGGCGAGTCGCCGGGGCTGAGAAACATGCGTTCTTTCAGTGGGAACCAGGGCTGGCTGGTCCATCGCGGAGTTCCGGACCGGGTAGGAATGCGACGCAAGGGAAGCACGTAGCCGATGGGCTCCTGCGCGGCCTTTTCGAAGATGTGGGCGAGACGGGCTCGTTCGCTAAACTCCTGCAATTTAGGGTCGAGCGGATCGATAATCTCGGGCAGCCGCCGCTCTTTCCATAGATGAAAGAAGATGTCTTCGTAGGCGGTGATGGTGAAGGCAGAGCTCACCTGCAGGCGCCGGGTCAAAGCCTCGAGAAACCTGTGCGCGTCGGAGGAGCCATAACCATAGTCTCTTCCGTCTTCGGCGAACAGGCTTTGCTTCTCCCAGATGGGAACCCCATCGTTCCGCCAGTAGCAGCCCAGCGCCCAGCGGGGTAGCTCCTCTCCGGGGTACCACTTGCCTTGGCCGAGGTGGAGCAGCGCGCCGTTGGAGAAACGATCGCGCATTTTGAGCAGGAGCTCCGCCGCCAGCCTTCGCTTGGCCGGGCTCATGGCGGTGGTTGACCATTCACTTCCGTTGCGGTCGTCAAGCGAGACGAAAGTGGGCTCCCCTCCCATGGTGAGGCGCACGTCTCCTACTCGCAGATCCACGTCCACCTGGTGTCCGAGGGCCTGAATCTGTTCCCATTGCTGTTCTGAATACGGCTTGGTGACGCGCGGGGATTCGTAGATCCGCTGCACCGACATGGAGTAGCTGAATTCTGTCTTGCAGAATTCGAGCGGACCGGAGATGGGGGCAGCGCTGCCGACATCGGGCGTGCAGGCGAGCGGGATGTGGCCTTCTCCCGCGAGCAGGCCTGAGGTGGGATCGAAGCCGACCCAACCGGCGCCGGGGAGATACACTTCCGTCCACGCGTGCAGATCAGTGAAGTCGGTGGAGGCGCCTGAGGGGCCTTCGAGGGATTTCACGTCCGGGGTCAGCTGGATCAGGTAGCCGGAGACAAAGCGAGCGGCGAGGCCGAGGTTGCGCAGGATCTGCACCAGCAGCCAGGCGGAGTCACGGCAGGAACCCGTCCCCAGCGTGATGGTCTGCTCACAGCCTTGTACCCCGTGCTCCAGGCGAATGACGTAGCCGATTTCCCGCTGGACGCGTTGATTGATGCTGACCAGGAAGTTCAGCGTGGGTGTAGCGACCCGCGGAACCTGGGCGAGGAAGCCGGCCAGAAGGGGGCCGGGGGCTTCGGCTTCGAGAAAGGGACGCAGTTCGCGGGCTAGCGAGGCCTCGTAGGTAAAGGGGATTTGCTCTGCGTAGGGTTCGAGGAAGAAATCGAAGGGGTTGAAGATTGCCATTTCGGCAACCAGATCGACCTCGACCAGGAACTCAGTGGTTCTTTCGGGAAATACCAGGCGGGCGAGGTAGTTGGCCTGGGGATCCTGTTGCCAGTTGATGAAGTGGTTCTTGGGCAGAACTTTGAGGGAGTAAGCGAGGATTGGGGTACGACAATGGGGCGCCGGCCGCAGGCGGATGGTTTGCGGGCCGAGCATCACTGGGCGGTCGTACCGATAGTGCGTCTTGTGATTCAGCGCTATGTGCAGGGCCATGGGTAGGATTCTTTATAGATTACATGTGTGGTTGGGATGTGCCCTAGGAGAGGCCTCGGTCGTAAGGACAAAGGAGCAATTGAGCATCTTGCCTCCCTCGCCGGATGGTACTCATCCTGCGGAGGGGAAAAGTCCGTCACCAGCCGCCAGGTTCTCTGTCTTTGGAGCTACGAACCTCGATATTGTCCAAAGCCGCTGCCAGGTGAGCGCGAAAAAAAAAGTGTGCGCCATAAGCGCCTTATGCGCCGTAAGCCCCTTTTTTGTACTAAAAGGAAGGGGAGAACTGCTTTTCGCTTCATGCAGAATAGTCTCCCCACACGGCCCGGCCGTTTGCCGGACAGATTGTGGTGTTAGTTGTCAAAGACCTGCTAAGAGGACGCCTGGGCGCCCTCCTGCTTACCCAAACAGTTGCTCACCGTGCGGCCCTCCGGCGCGGTAGGCGGCTGGCGGACGGGATTTGCACGACGATATAGATCCTGATTGTGAGCATTTAGTGTCGCGGGGGTTCAAATATGTTTTGGGCATGGCAGTGCGAGAGAGAGGCGGCAACCGGGGTTCGGAAAAGATTGGGCTAGAGTCCCGGCGTTCTCCGCAAGCGCAGCGCGATGGCAAAGCTATCGCTATGGCGTGCAGTCGGAGAGCCTGTCCTGAGCGACTGTGACTTTTCGATCTTTTGTCATTCCACATACTCAACCAGTCAGATTCCAAGCTCCCGTAAAGCCGTCATCCTGAGAGGTTGTGATTTTTTTGTCTCGCGTGTGGTTCGCGGGTGGAAAACTTTCAGAAGCATCTACCAATCAACATGACCGGGGTCCTTCGACTGCGCGCCATAAACTCTTCTGCTTGCGATAGTTCCGCGAAGCGCTTCGCTCAGGATGACGGGTTTGTAGGGATGGATAGAGAGTGCTTGCTGCGTGTAAAAGCGGGGCGGCCGAAGGGCGCACTGCAGGTCCCTCGGCTTCCCCGGATTTCCTGTCGGGAGCTGCGGCTTCCATCGGCTGCATGTGGTTCTCTTTCAGGAGAACCACATAAGTGGTCGCGGTGTGCGCGGCGAGGTAGGAAATCCGGGTACGCTCCGGATGACAGCAAGGAAAGCGTGGCGGTTGATAAAGAGTGGTTGCCTATGTTGAGAGCCGAAAGGATCGAAAAAGTCACCAGCGGATGTACGGCTGAAAATATGTACCCCTGATCATCAAGCGCCGACCGCCAGAAGAACCTGTTCCGGGGCTTTTAAAGCTTAAAAGGCTCGCTCTCGGGTCCTTCGACTCCGCAGGATCTCGGCCGGTATGATGTTTTTATGTCGGCGACACCTGAAGTTCTCGAGCGCGCTAGAAAGATCAAGCTGTTTCTGATGGATGTGGACGGCACCCTTACAGACGGCAGCGTCAACCTGATTTCGCTGCCAGGCGATGGTGGAGTTGCGGAGATGAAGGCCTTCAACTCGCAGGATGGCGCGGGGTTGAAACTCGCGCACATCATGGGGATCCGCGCTGGGTTCATTACAGGGAGAAAATCCCCCGCGGTGACACAACGTGCCCAGGAGCTAAAGGTGGAATTCGTCTACCTGGGGCAGGAAACGAAGATGGCCGCCTTTGAGGATTGCTTGCGAAAAGCCGGGGTTGCGGCGGAAGAAACAGCCTACATGGGCGACGACCTGCCCGATATGCCGGTGGCCCAGCGTGCCGGGCTGGCAGTGGCCGTGGCTGACGCCGCCGCGGAGTTAAAGGCCGTTTGCCACTTCGTGACGAACGCCAAAGGCGGTAAGGGCGCCGCACGGGAGATAGTAGAGCTTATCCTGAAGGCCCAGGGAAGATGGGAAGAGGCCGTTCCCCTGGCAATTGCGTAATCTCATCCATACCTTTTGACCTGCCCAAAGCGGATGTACTAAGTCCTTAGAAGCCGTACGTTATAGTTAAAGAGATGCTCGATCCACAAGGCAAAGAGCGCGTGCGACGTCCCTGGCGGCTGGCCGTTGCTCTTTGCTGTGTTCTGTTGCTGTTGTTCGGAGCGACGGTTCAAACTGCGCACGTCCATTCTGCGGACAGTCTAACTCACGCAGGATGCGCTCTGTGCGCGACTGTGCACTTAGTCATTGCTCCCACAGCACCGGCAACGGTTCCCCTGACAGCGCGACAGACGACGGCGCCAGTCGTCGATTTGCAGCCTGCACTTGCACGCCGATTCTCAGACTTTTCGTTGTATACACGACCCCCGCCTGTGGCGATTGCTTTTTCTTAAGCGATTTCAGCAAGCCACAACGATGCCCCGGGGGTCGGTCCATGCGTTCATTTCCAAGACGTTTTGTCTTTGCATTTTTTCCTTTTCTTCTGCTGTCACCAACGCTGTCCCTTCACGCCCAGACAGCGGCCGGCACTATCACGGGTACAGTCACGGATGGGTCGGGCGCGGTCATACCAGACGCCACCGTCACCATCGAAAACCCGGTAAGTGGGCTCAAGCGGACTGCAAAAACAGACGCTGCAGGACAATATAAATTTACTAACCTGCCGTTCAACCCCTATCACATGGTGGTGCATGCGTCCGGCTTTGCCGAGTTCACGGCGGATGTACCGGTACGCTCTTCAGTCGCAGTGACCCCTACCGTCCAGTTGCAGATAGGCGGAGCTTCGACGACCGTCACGGTCACCGGAGACGACCTGGTGGAGAATGACACTTCACTCCACACCGACATTGACCGCAACATGATAGAGAAGCTTCCGCTCGAAAGCTCATCCTCTTCAGTGAGTTCACTGGTCACACTCTCTACCCCCGGAGTAGCCGCCGATTCCAATGGCCTCTTCCACGGATTGGGCGATCACGCTTCCAACTCGTTTTCAGTGGATGGGCAGCCGATCAGCGATCAGCAAAGCAAGGTGTTCTCTAACCAGATCCCTTCCAATTCGATCCAGTCGATCCAGGTGATTGCCGGTGCGCCGCCGGCTGAGTACGGAGACAAGACCAGCCTGGTGATACAAGTGACGACCCGGTCCGGCCAGGGTCTTACCAAACCGACCGGCAGTATTACGTCGTCGTATGGGACATTCGGCTCGGCAACAGGCGGTTTCGATATTGGCTATGGTTCGCAGACCTGGGGTAATTTCTTCGAACTCGACGGATTGAATACCGGGCGTTTTCTCGATACTCCGGAACACGTGGTCTTCCACGATAAAGGGAATGAACAGAATGTGTTTGACCGAGTGGACTACCAATTCACTCCGGTCGATGCGGTCCACACAAACCTGAACTACAGCCGGTCATGGTTTCAGACCCCGAATGCCTACGACAATTTGAACGTGTCTGATCAATTTGGCAATGACGTGGGCAACACCGACCAGAAATCCAAAATTGAGACGTTCGACATCGCGCCTACCTACACCCGAATCTTCGGCAAGACTGCAGTCTTCAACTTCGGTCCTTATATCCGCAAAGATAGTTATCAGTACTTCCCCAGCGAGAACCCCCTCGCGGATCTTGGGCCGCCCAACCTGCAGAATCAAACGATTGCTCAATACCGCACGCTGACCAATGCCGGAGTCCATTCCGATCTGACTTACAACAAGGGGAATCACAGTATCAAGGGCGGGGTGCTCTACTCTCACACGTTTCTTCGGGAGCGTGACAGCCTTGGCATTGTGAGTCCAACCTTCAATTCACCCTGCGTGGACGCCGGGGGAAGCCCGGTCGACGGGTTTAGCAGCACTGCGGAGTGCGCCGCGGCCGGATACCAGCCGAACAGCGCATTCAAGCCCGTCCTGTTGCCGTACGACCTTACCCGGGCGGGCGGAAATTACAACTATTTTGGCCATGCGGATGTTAAGGAGCTGTCGCTCTATATTGAGGATTCGATCAAGGCCGGCAACTGGCTGTTTAATCTCGGCATACGCGGCGATATGTACAACGGGTTGGCCAGCGCCACACAAGCAGAGCCTCGCTTGGGAGTTTCGTACAGCCTCAAGCGCACCAACACGGTGCTGCGCGTGTCGTATGCCCGGACACTGGAGACGCCGTTCAACGAGAATCTTGTACTCTCCAGCGAAGGCTGCGCCAACGAGGTGCTGTCTCCGCTGCTCTCCTGCACAGGCGGTGTGCAGGGCACGCTGCAACCCGGTTTTCGCAACGAGTTCCATGCCGGCGTGCAGCAGGCTTTTGGAAAAAATATAGTGTTCAGCGGCGAGTACATTTGGAAGTACACGCACAATGCATTCGACTTCAGCGTCCTGGGCAACACTCCCATTACCTTCCCGATTGATTGGCACAATTCGAAGGTCCCGGGGTTTGCGCTGCGCACGGATGTGCCTGACTTCCATCACATCTCAGCCTTCGTTGTGATGTCGTCAGTGGCTGCCCGGTTCTTTCCGCCGCAGGTTGCGGGAGCCGGGGCTACGGTCGGCCAGCCTGGACTGCCGTTCCGCATCGATCACGATGAACGGTTCAATCAAACAACGCACGTGCAGTACCAACTGCCGTTCAAGCAGAGTCCATGGGTAGGTTTTAACTGGCGCTTCGATAGTGGCCTGGTGGCGGGGTCATCGCCGTGCTACAACCCGTTATCGAACGATCCGAACAGCGCGTGCGCTGATACGTCGACCACACTCAACGGACAACCGGCGGTTGACCTGAGCGGACTAACCGCAGACCAGCAGGCTGAAGCCGGCCTGACTTGTGGAGGGATCAAGGCGACTCCGAACAACCCGCTGCCTTCGCCCTGCCTGGCGTCAGAGTATGGCTCGACGCTATTGAGCATTCCCGCTCCCGGCACAGGGAACAATGACCGGAATCCGGCCCGAATTCGACAACGGAACCTATTTGATGTTTCGCTCGGGGATGACAACCTGTTCAACGGCGACCGCTACAAGTGGAGCTTGCAGGTAACAGGCGTCAATATGGCTAACAAGACGGCGCTTTATAACTTTTTGTCTACGTTCAGTGGGACGCATTTTGTGACGCCGAGATCGCTTACGGCGGAGCTTGGATTTCATTTCTAGGTCAAAAACGATCGTTGGGCTGCGCCCAGCGTTTTCGGCCCAGGTACGCTGTTGCGAACCTGAGGCACCCGTCCATTTCCTCTAGCTGGTTGTCCCGAAGAAAGAGGTTCATCCCAATGGCTAACGGGATTCGTCCAGGACTTCTTGCGCGCGGAGTGCGAGGCCGCGGGCAACGGAAATGAACTCGTTGCCGGTGCGGATGCGTTGTTCGCCGAAGCGCGATTCGAAGATGCGACGGACGGCGGGCACGAGCGAACTGCCCCCTGTAAGGAAGACCCGATCGACCTGGCTGCGGCTTATACCTGTGATTTCGAGCAGCGAATCGACGGACTGCTCGACGGCACGCAGCTCTTCGGAAATCCAGCTTTCAAAGGCTTCGCGGGTGACACCGATGGTGATGTCCATGCTGCCGTCGCGGAAATGGAATTCGGCATCCTCGGTGTGGGATAGCTTGAATTTCACTTGCTGCACGGCCTGGTGCAGGTGGTAGCCCAGATCTTCCTCAATCAACGTGATCAGGGCATCGATCTTTTCCGGCTCCAACGCGCGCAGGCGAGCCGTTTTCAGGATCTCCATGACATTGGAGGTTCTCAGGAACGATAGGTAGTGCCAACGCTCGAGGTTGGCGTAGATCCATGCGGGCACAGCGGGCAGAATCTTGTTCATGGAGCGAGCCGAGGACTCCGACCCGAGCGCTGGAGAGACCAGCTTGCGCACGATCCTGGCATCGAAGGCGTCGCCGGCCAGGCCCAGGCCGCTGTTGCCAAGCAGATCCTGCGGCTTGCGGCCGCGCTTGCGCACGCCGGGGCCAACGTGAAGCAAGGAGAAGTCGCTGGTGCCGCCGCCAAAGTCGCCGATGAGGATCAGCTCGTCGTGATCGAGCGTGGACTCGTAGGCATAGGCTGCCGCTACCGGCTCCAGCTCAAAATCAACGCGATCAAAGCCCGCGGCGCGAAAGGCCTCGCGCAGGCGAGAGAGGGCGTAGGCGTCATCCTCCTCCTTTTCAGCGCCGACAAAACGCACCGGGCGACCCACCATGGCGTACCCGACGGGCGTACGGAATTGCTGTTCCGCCTGGCGCCGTAGGTCGGTCAGGATGCGGGATATCAGATCTTCGATCGTGTAATGGCGGCCAAAGACCGCGGTTCCGGTCAGAGAGCGATCAGACAGATAGGATTTGAGCGACTGAATGAGACGGCCCTTGCTCTCGGCGCCCAGGTAATGCTCGATGGCAGACGGGCCCGCCCAGGCATGCGTGCGTACCCTGTTGGCTTGTTTGGCCTGCTGCAGGTAAAGGACAGAGCGAAAGGAAAAAGTCTCGCCTGTGAGGGTAGGAAAGGCGACCACTTCCACCTGCGATTTGCCGGAGGCACGTGCGACCGTGCTGTTGGTGGTGCCGAAGTCAATACCTATGGCCGGGACCTGATCTTGCGCTTGCTGCATTCCTCCCATTATTTCAGCAGTGGACTGCTTGACACGGATCAGCAGGCACGCCCATGCTGCTGGCATGAGAAGGATGCTGTTGTTTCTCATCGCCGCCGGCTGCCTCGTACCTCTGAACCTGTGGGGCCAGGGGCTCATCGACGGCGGCAGAAAAGTAATTATCGTGGGGTTTGTCGGAGGCTTTGTCAGGCACGATGATACGAAACACGCCGAGGTGAAATTTGCAGCACATCTGCGGGAACGCTATCGGTCCGCGATCGATGTAGAGGTGTTTGGTAATCATTCCGGCGGCGTGGCGCTGGAACACGTACTGCGTGTGATAGGACCGGATCGTGCGCATGCCAGAATCATCATCTTCGGCCATAGCTGGGGCGGAACCGAGACAGTCACACTTGCTCGCGAGTTGGCACAGAAGAATATTCCTGTTCTGCTGACGATCCAGGTGGACAGTATTGGCAAACCGGGCGAAGAAAACTCCACCATCCCTGCGAATGTTGAAAATGCTGTCAATTTCTATCAGTCGCATGGTCTGCTTCATGGACGATCGGAGATTCTGGCCCAGGATCCATCGCGCACCAACATCATCGGTAACTTTGAGATGACATATAAGGACCATCCCATTGATTGCAAGGACTTCCCCTGGTTTGCACGAGTGTTCACCAAACCCCACATTGAGATCGAGAATGATCCGCGGGTTTGGGCCGAGGCCGCCTCGTTAATCGACTTCGAGTTATCAGACGCGAAGTCGACTGCCCGGGCCTCTCTGTCTGCGGCTCACTCGACAATGCGAAAATAGCATCATGCTAATTAGACCTTTGAGAAACACGGCAACCGTTTTGGGTGCCGGTATGGTTCTGCTGGGGATCGCAGCGGCGCAACAAACGCCGGCGACAAGTACTCCTAAAACCGGGCAGAGCACAGCGACCACCACTCACCGCAGAACGACTACGGCGGCGACTAAACCGAAACCCCTGGTGCTCGAAACAGATAAAGACAAGCAGAGCTATGCTGTCGGCTTGAATGTGGGACAGAGCCTCCATCGGGATGGCATCGATGTCGATCCGAAGATCGTGTTGCAGGGTTTGCAGGATGCCATGAGCGGCGGGAAGGTGCTTCTGACCGACGATCAGATCAAGACGGTGATGACCGAACTGCAGACTCAAGTTCGGCAAAAGCAGGAAGAGAAGAGACAAGCCCTGGCCGAGAGCAACAAGAAGGATGGCGCGGCCTTTCTGGCTGCGAATGCCACGAAACCGGGCGTGGTCACCCTGCCGAGCGGGCTGCAATACAAAATTCTGACTCCCGGAACCGGGCCGAAGCCTACAGCCTCGGACTCAGTGGTTTGCAACTACCGCGGGACTCTCCTGGACAATACGGAATTCGACAGTTCTTACAAGCGCGGCCAGCCGGCAACATTTCCTGTGACCGGCGTGATCAAGGGGTGGACTGAGGCCTTACAGCTGATGCCTGTGGGATCGAAATGGCAGTTGTTTATCCCGCCAGATCTGGCTTATGGGGAGCGTCCCCAGGGTCCCGGCGGACCGAATTCCACGCTTGTGTTCGAGGTGGAGTTAATGTCGATTCAACCGAAGACACCTCCAGAGGCGGCACCTGGCGCTGCCACTCAGCCGCCGCCGCAGCAGCAGCAGCAGTAGGAATGAATTGAGATCAGCCCAGGTTTGCAGGATCAACCTGGGCTGTTTTTGAGTTGGAATTCCTTTGACCTGAGTTTTGGGTACAGGGACGCGGCTCCGACCTCTTACACTGGGTTTCAATACCCAGGAGGAAGAGTATGCGGAAACAAGACCCTACCGTTGTCTTGCTATCCATCATTGCGGCTGCTTTAGTTGTGATTGCGGTGCGACCGATCTTCTCGCCCCGAACTGCCGAGGCACAATCCGCCCTGTACCCGCTCTACATTGAGCCCGGTTCCGAAATGCTGCGAAAGCCGGATGGCACTGCCCAGGTATTTGGCAAGGTGATGGTGGATATGCGGACGGGAAAGATCTGGGGTTTCCCGACCAATGCGCCGCAGTCTTATCCTTCGAACGGGCTGCAAAACAAGCCGGCTACATCGCACCCTTTCGAGTTGGGACGATTCGCCCTGGAAGACATCAACAAGTAAGGCGAAGTTACCGGGCGGGCAGCGGCAAGTGAAGCAGGATCACCGGGTCTACGGATTCGCCTCCCCAGCGGGCGCCCAGATGAAGGTGCGGCCCGGTTACGCGGCCGGTGGCGCCACTGAGGCCGAGACGTTGTCCCTTGGTGACCCGGTCTCCCACCTTTACCTCTATTTTGGAGAAGTGCATATATTGGGTCGTGATTTGTTGCCCGTGGTCGATCACGACCAGGTTGCCTTCATAAAACATGGGCTGGGCGATGATCACCACACCATCGTTGGCAGCAAACACTGGCGTTCCTGAAGGCGCATGAAAGTCGGTTCCGCGGTGGATGCTCGCGAGCTTGCCATTGAACATGCGGCGGGTGCCAAAGGAGTCGGTTGCAGTGTAGGGCACGGGTGAACGAAAGCTACCGCTCCACAACGGCTCAGCTATCAGGTGTGCGTAGGCCGCGTCTTTCACGACTTTGTCGGCGGCGATGCGCTGCAAAGTTGCGGGGTCGGGCTGCACGTACTTTTCCTCTACATGCAGGGTGGTGGTCTTGTAATGGGCCGGCAGCACGGCTACTTCCTGTTTGGTTTCGAACGTGCGGCCATCGGTTGCGGTGGCAGTCAGCTCCAGGACGTAGTCGCCCGGGGCCTGCTCAACGTCGATCCCTGCCAGCGCGTACCAATGATTGCCTTCAGGCGCCTTGGTGAAAGCGACATCGTGCTTCAGCCAGGTGCCGTGAAGCGCAGTGGCCGGTTGATCAAGCTCAACCTTGAAGAAGACGGGCGAGCCGCTTTCCAGGTGTACGGGAGACCAGCTGACAACGCGAAACGCAGCAGCTTTCTGCGCGTTCCCCGGCGAAAGGCTCAGAAAAACTAGAACGAAGGCGACCCAGGCATTGATTTTCACTTCCTGAGCATAGAGCCTGTCACAGTCGCGCGTGAACGACGAATTTGAGGAGGTTTCACTTCCCTATCGAAAGCACTACGCGGAACCTTGCTTTGCCCTGCTCCATTCGCTCATAAGCCTCGTTCACACGGTCCAGGGGATAGCTCTCGTTCATGGAGCGCACACCGGAAAGCACGCTGAAGGAAAGCGTTTCTTGAGAGTCGAGCGAGGTTCCGGAGTACCAGCCTTTGACCTGCTGTGAATTCAACAACAGCTGCAGCGCGGGCACCTCCAATGAAGGTACGGCGCCTACAATCATGAGCGTGCCGGTTGGCGCGAGCCCGCCAATCACGGACTTCATGGCATCTGCGCTGGTCACGGTGGCCAGGATCACTTTGGCTCCGCCAAGCTTCTGCAACTCCGCTGCGGGATCCTGGGCCGCGGTATCGATATAGTGAGCGGCGCCCAGCTTCTTCGCCAATGCTTCTTTGTCGTTGCCGCGTCCGATCGCAACCGTGTTGAAACCGCTTCTGGCGGCGTACTGGACACCAAGGTGACCCAGGCCGCCCAGGCCGATGACGGCTACCAGGTCGCCGGGCCGCGCACCGCTGTTGCGCAGACAGTTGTAAGTGGTGACGCCGGCGCACATGAGGGGAGCAGCTTCTTCAGCCGACAATTCTTCCGGCACCGTGGCCAGGGAGGAAAAGGGAGTAACCAGGTATTCGGCATAGCCTCCGTCGCGCGTGACACCGGTGACCTGGGTGCTGGTCTCGCAGGCGAAAAAGTTTCCGCGGCGGCAACTGTCGCAATAGCCGCAGTAGCCTCCGTTCCAACCGACGCCGACACGCTCGCCGACCGTCCAGCGCGGGGGGACGTTTGCGCCGACAGCATCAATTTTTCCTACTACCTCGTGGCCGGGAACGCGCGGGTATTGGATGCCCGGGAATAATCCATCCTTGGTCACTGTATCGCTATGACAGATGCCGCAAGCCTGGACCTTGACCCGCACCATACCGGATTCGGGCTCGGGAATATCCCGTTCCACTATTTCGAGCGGCCCCCCGGCACGGGGTACTTGTACTACGCGCATCTTCGCCATACATCCTCCTGGATTCTCGATCGTAAGAGCCGCAGGTTAATGCGGCTTAAACGTAGATGACTCCACGGGAGGGAAAGTTTCGTGGGTTGGAGGCGGCGTTTTGGTTTTGTATCAGGGCACGACTTTAGTCGGGCCGTAACCCGGGGTACAAGACTCGGGCTTCAGAGTGTGGATGAAAATCGGACGACAAAACAAGTCCCGTTAGGGACGGCTGACCTTAGCCCAGGATGCAGTCCTGGGCTAAGCTTTCGAGACATGACAAGTCCCGCAGGGACGACTGAAAATTGTCCAAGGTCAAGTAGCGGCGTATTTCAGCCGTCCCTGCGGGACTCAATCATCTTGCAGGATCCACCCAGGACTGGCGTCCTGGGCTAAGGTCAGCCGTCCCTGCGGGACTTTTTCCAGTACGGGGTTCAGCCCATACATTAACCACCCAAGCTACGAAGGGCTTTACCCCCTGAGAGCATCTCTTGTGCTGGTTTAAGTAGCCCTCGGCGGCTGAAGCCGATCCATCTTGACGATTGGATGTACGGCCTAAAGGCCGTACCCTTCACAGGCGAGTTCTCAAGCAAACTCTAAGCCCACTCGATGTATCAATGAACCACGACCAGCCTTTTACTTCGCGCTACTTCAGCGGTTTGTAGGTGCTGGTGATAAAGGCGGCTACGTTGTCGTGAAGTTGTTTCAGCGACTCTTCATGGGCGTAGACCATGTGGCCCGACTTGTACCAGGCATATTGGATGTTTGCCCTCAGGTCGGGTTGGATGGGCAGATGCGACATTTCGTAACGCGCTGCAAAGTAGGGCGTGGCGAGATCATAATAGCCGCCGTTCAGCATGACCTTGAGGCGCGGGTTGTACTTCATCGCCGTGGCCAAATCGGGCATGACGTTCGTTCCATAGGATTCACCGGGAGCACCCGGCGCCTTGTGCTTCAGCTCCCAGGCTTCGCCGATGGCGTCGGTGCTGGGGAGATACGTGAGACCGTCGCCAAATTTGAGCTGGCGCCGGACATAATCGTTGAAGGCCGCAACGTAGGCGGACGCGATCGACGCGGCTTGTGGATCGTAGGCTGCTTCCTGAGCGAGCGGATCGATGACCGGCCCGGAAAAACGGCTGTCAAGGCGGCCGGTGGTCAGGTCTTGATCGCCCTGCAAATTATGGTTGAATTCACCAACATTGACCCGCAGGTTGGCCTTAAGAAGATAGGCAACCGGCAGGCCTGTGTACTGATGCAGCTTCTCGGCGATCGCCTGGCGCGTCGCTTCGGGCAGCTGCGCGCCCTGAGACAAGGCCGATGCATAGTCAGACATAGCGAATTGCTCTACTTCAGCAAGGAAGGGCTCAAGCGCAGGCGGCTGCGTGGGCAGACGCTTGTGGTAGTAGGCGGTGGCGGCAAACGTGGGCAGCGCCAGTTCGTAGGGAACATCAATGCCAGGGTTCCATTGCGGCGCATCCGCGCTGTCATCGAAATTCAAGATTTGCGAAAGCAGAATGACGCCGTTCAGATCGATGTGCCCTTCCGTCTCCAGAATGCCGGCGACCACTGCCGAGCGCGTAGTACCGTAGCTTTCTCCGAAGAGATACTTGGGTGAGTTCCAGCGCTGGTAATTGGAGAGAAAGCGCGCGATGAAGCGGGCGAACGCATGGGCGTCGGGATCGACGGCCCAGAAGGCCTTTTCTTTGTCTTTGCCAAAGATGCGGCCGAAACCCGTTCCAGGGGCGTCAATGAATACCAGGTCGGTCACATCGAGCAGACTGTAGGCGTTGTCAACCAGTTGGTAGGGCGCAGGACTGGTGTGCTGATCGTCCTCCGTGACCACTCGCCTGGGGCCGAAGGCGCCCATATGCAGCCACATGGTGGAGCTGCCAGGGCCGCCGTTGTAGACAAAGGTCACTGGGCGCGACTCCGGCGGAGCGTCTTTCTTGAAGTAGGCGACGTAAAACATCCGGGCGGTGGGCGGCGCGTCGGGAGTTTGCTTCGGCGGCTGCGCGGTCAAACCAAGGTTGGCGTCGGCATCGTTGGAAGCGGCCACCATGATACTTCCGGCGACAGCCTGGTAATTGATCTCGCGGCCGCCAATGCTAACCGAGCCCTGAGTGGTGGAATCCTTCGGGAAAACGGGCTCCGCAGATTTCGTATCGTCCTTGCCGGCATCTTTTGGGGGATTTGGTTTTCCGGCATCCTGGGCCGGAGCGTACAAGGGCGCGGAGACGATCAAAAACAAGAGGCAGCAACTTAAGCGATTAAGAATGGAGTGAGTTTTCAGAGGCGGTTCCTTGGCGCTGATTTCATCCTGCCGAGACCCCTCAAGTTTAGCCCACGCTGAAAAAGTTGCGGTCTGTCTGTCACAAATCAAGTTACTAAAAATCCGGCAACTCCTTTTCTTTTGTGGGGTCTATGTGGAGCGAGCGGCAAGGAGATGATCTAAGGCCAGCCGCCAGGAAAAGGAGAATCCAATGAAAGTTTTCACGGCAATTCTTGCATCCGCTCTGTTCGTTGCGCCCGCCGCGATGTTTGCCCAAACACCCACGCCAGGCGCGCATGACTATAACATCAACCAGCGCAAGGTCGATCAGCAGGATCGCATTGGCAACGGCGTAAAGAGCGGGCAGTTGACCGCAGGCGAAACTTCGCGCCTGGAACATCAGCAAGCCGGTATCAACAGAGAAGAGCGCGGTATGCGTGCGCAGGATAATGGACACCTGACGAAACAGGACCGGCAGGTCATTCACACGCAGCAGAACCAGGAATCTCGTCGCATCTATCGCGACAAACACAACGCAGCGGTCCGCTAACCGAAGAAAGGGTGAGCCATTTCGCCAGGGATGGCCCACCCTTTTCGCGTCGTATCGAAAAGATAGGTTTCGATTTTCCCTTCCATAATCCATTGCCCCCAGCTCGCTGAGCGGGGCGGCATCCCGTATACCATACAGATGACAGTCGTTAGGCTTTGGGATAGACTCAATCCCACTGCGCCTCAACTCACTGGATCGACTGGTTTCCCCAGTGCGCTGAAGATCGCGAGTATCCTTCTGGTTGGTGTTGTATCCAGTTGTGACACGGGCCCTCTATTTACCTGAAAGGGGCACCATGCCCTCGACACCAGATCCGCGATTGAATGTTCTGCCTGGCGCGCCGCTTCCAGTACTCGGGCCCACTCCTGATACCACTCCTTCCGACCCAGTGGACACCGCGTCGTTCCCGCCCCTCGGTTCGAATGTCAAAGTTTTGATGGTGTGGCCGAGTTTTCCTCCCTCATTCTGGGGTTTTGAAGGTGTGTTGCAGATGATTCCGGAACGGGCGATGACCCCGCCGCTGGGCCTGATCACCGTAGCCGCGCTTTGTCCGGCAACCTGGGAGATCCGGCTGATCGACCACGCGTTCCAGGAGTTGCGCGACGAGGATTTGAAGTGGGCCGACCTGGTGATGGTGAGTGCCATGCACGCCCAGCGCGCGGATGCACTGACCGTACTGTCCCGCGCCCGGAAAATGGGGCGACGCACTTTTGTGGGCGGACCATGGGCGAGCACAGATCCTGACGCCGTGCTGCGGGTAGCCGATCACGTCATGGTGGGGGAAGCGGAAGAGGCATTTCCTGGAATAGCCGCCGCACTCGAAGACGGGACAGCTCACGCGTTGTACCGGATCGTCGACAAACCCGACATGACACGGAGCCCGGTGCCGCGCTTCGACCTGCTGCAGCGCGACAAATACACTTCGATGCCGATTCAATTCTCGCGTGGGTGCCCGTTCCAGTGCGAGTTCTGCGACATTATTACCATCTACGGGCGGCGGCCGCGGGCGAAGACACCCACCCAGGTGATTCGAGAGCTCGATGTACTGCTCAAACTGGGTTGGCGCAACGAAGTATTCATCGTGGATGACAACTTCATCGGCAACCTTCGTCAGGCACTACAACTGTCGCGTGAGCTCGTCGAGTGGCAGAAACAACATCAGCAACCGTTTTCGTTCTATACCGAAGCTTCGCTCAACCTGGCGGCTCAACCAGAACTCATGGATGCCATGGTCGAGGCCAATTTCATGTACGTGTTTATCGGCATCGAGACACCCTCTGCCGAAGCATTGAAGGAAACCCACAAATATCAAAACCTGCGCAGCACGAACAACGTCGAGCAGGTGCGCATTATCCAGGACAAAGGCCTGTGGGTATTGGCAGGGTTCATTGTCGGCTTCGATTCCGACGACGAAACTATCTTCGCCCGCCAACTGGAGTTTATTGACCTGACGGCGATCCCCTGGGCTATGGCCGGCATCCTCATGGCTCCGCCGACGACGGCCCTCTTCGATCGCATGAAGCGGGAAGGGCGCCTGATTGAGGACAGCCAATCCATCACCCAGTTCGGCCTTCCGAATTTCCGTACTGTTTTGCCGTTGCCTATCCTGCTGCGTGGTCTTTGCACCTTGCTCGAAGGCTTATATCGGCCCGATGCCTTTTTTGAGCGCTCGTATAACTCCTTGAAAGTCTGGAACCCCAAACCGACGCAGAAGCCGCCGAACCTGGGCATGATTTATAACCTGCGTGTGCTTTTTGCTTCCATGTGGCGCCAGGGTATGTGCTCAAGCTACCGCAGCAGTTACTGGAAGTTCCTGTTCAGGATGGTTTCCTCGTACTGGCGCTCAACGGCAAAGATCTGGCTGGGCTTCACTATGTTGCTCTCGGCTCATCACTTCGTCCTTTATTCCAAGGAAGTGATCGATCATCTCGAGGCGGAGGCCGAAGCGGCCGAACAAAACGACCGCCGTCCTGTGGGCAGCACGGCGGACGAGTTTGATCAGGTGGCGACGGCGTAGTTAGGGATGTTTTTCTTCAAAACCCGAAAACATCCCAAGTTAGCGCTCGGTGTCTTTCGCCAGTGTCGTCAGGCTTTGACTTCGGTTCCGGCAATCTCTTCGAGCACACGGATGGAGCCGCAGATGTCGTCTTCGCCATAACCTTTGGCCATTGCGGTTTGGAAGAGTTGCTGCGTCAGGCCGGTCAGTAGCAGCGGAACGCCGATTGCGGATCCGAGGTCGAGCGCGAGGCCGATATCCTTCTCCAGCCATTTCACAGAAAAGTTGGTGGCGAAGTTTCGCTTGAAGACCATAGGCGCCTTGGCAGAAATCAGGCCTGAGCGCGCGGCACTGTTGTTCAGGATGTCGAGCATGAGTTCGGGATCGACCCCGGCTTTGGTGCTCAACACCAGGCCTTCGTTAAATGCCTGCAGAAGGTTGCCCAGGATGAGGTTCTGGGTAAGCTTGGCGCGCAAGCCCATTCCCGACTTGCCGCAATAGTAGAGAACCTTGCCCATCGCTTCGAAGAAGGGTTTGGTGTGTTCAAAGACATCTTTCTTGCCGCCAATCATGAAGGTGAGTGTTCCCCCTTCGGCGCCGGCCTTCGAGCCGGTGCAAGGAGCATCGAGAAACTCGATACCCTGGGGCTCGAGTTCCGCGGCGATGCGGCTGCTCTCTATCGGAGAGACGGTGCTGCAATCCGCAATCACAAAGCCCTTTTTGGCGCCTTTCACCAGGCCCTTGTCGCCCAGGATGACTTCCCGGGACATGGCGGTGTCTCCCACGCAGAGAAAGACACATTCGCTGTTTTGCGCGACTTCCGTGGGGGTAGCACAGAACATTGCTTTGTTGGCATCGGCAAATGCTTTGGCTTTTTTCTGGTTATGCGACCACACGGCCACATCGTGACCACCCAACACGAGGTGTTGGGCCATGGGACCGCCCATGATGCCAAGACCTAAGAATCCTAGTTTTGCCACGAGATTGTGCTCCTGATGAAGTTAACGAGCGTGGAAGACGTAGGCATACAGCATGACCTCGAGGCCGATGGCTGTGGCCATCACGATGCTGTGCCGCAGAGTGAAGCGAAAGAGCTTTGCCTGGTCGGCGACGGTCATGGCAGTGGCTGCGGCCGCGACCGCGATGTTCTGCACGCTGATCATCTTGCCCACGACACCGCCGGCGGAGTTAGCGGCTGCCATAAGGGTAGGCTCAAATCCGAGCCGGCTGGCAGTCACCACTTGCAGATTGCCGAAGAGCGCATTGGCCGAGGTATCCGAGCCGGTCAGAAAGACGCCCAGCCAACCGAGGAGAGGGCTGAAGAAGGGAAAGGCCTTCCCCGAGGCTGAAAACGCAAGTCCCAGGGTGGCCGTCGCGCCGCAATAGTTCATAACGAAGGCCATAGCGAGCACGGCGGTGACGGTTAACGTGGGCAAAAAGAGCTGGCGGCATACGGAGAGCAGCAAACGTCCGAAAGCCGCCGGAGGCATGCGCAGAAACAGAGCTGCCAACAGGGTCGAGAACATGCAGGCCGTCCCGGCTGCGGAAAGAAAGTTCATCTGATAGAGCGCCTTGTACAGCGTAGGCTTGGCGACTACCGGCGGCATCATCATGACGTGGTTGTGCAGCAGAGGCCAGCCGGCGCTGATGGTGACGGAATTCAGCATCGCCTGGAAGGGCTTGTAGCCCCATAGCAGCACCAGGATCACGAGCAGGCCGTAAGGCATCCAGGCGCCGAATATCTGCCCGGCGGTATGCTTCCGGTCGTTTGCTCCGGGAGCGAGGGTCGAGTATTTTCTTTCCTGGCCCACGGGCGCTACCGGCTCCAATTCCCTATCCCACATCTTGGCCGGGCGCCAGAACCGCAGGAGCACGAGCAGTGCTCCGAGGGCACAAAGCGAACTCATGATGTCGGTGAGTTGCGGGCCCACGAAATTCGACATGAGGAACTGGACGGAGGCGAAAACTCCGCCGACCAGGGCCACGGCCGGCCAAACTTCCAACATGCCGCGCCAACCGACCATGATGCAGACCAGGTAACAGGGAACAAACAGGGAGAGGGGGGCACAGAGACGCCCCACCGCGCCGCTTAGTTGGTCCACGGGCAAGCCGGTGATTCCGGCAAGGGTGATCACGGGGATCCCGATTGACCCGAAGGCGACCGGGGCGGTGTTGGCTACCAGGCAAAGGGCGGAAGCATAGAAAGGAGAGAAGCCGAGGCCAACCAACATGGCTGCGGCAACGGCGACCGGAGTTCCGAAACCCGCCGCGCCTTCCACAAATGCGCCGAAGGCGAAGGCAATCAATAGGGCCTGCAGACGAGCATCGCTGGTTAAATTACCCATCGACGACTTGATGATTTCGAATTTGCCCATGTCCACGGTCACCCGGTAGAGGGTGATGGCCCAAAAGACGATCCAGGAGATGGGAAACAAGCCAAAGGCCGCGCCGTAGCCTGCAGCGCTGAAAGTAAGCGGGACAGGCAATTTATAGGCAAAGAGCGCAATCAGGAGCGCCAGCAACAGGGCAAACAGCGAGGCAAACCAGGCGGCCTTGCGGCGGACACCAAGTAGGAAAAGCAGGAGAAGAATCGGTAAAGAGGCGATTACCGCGGAAATGGCTAAGCCATGCCCGAAGAGGGTGTAGCTTTGGGACCAAACTGGACTCATTCGGGGCAGCTCACTCTTGGATTTGGCGGTTCGAATTTTTACGTTCGCGGTGGCAGCAGCCAGTATATTCCGCGTGGATCAGTGGATTCACCATCGGCCTATACCGAAGTAGTAGGGGCTGTCGTGGTTTTCTCTCAAGGAAAACCGCTCCTCGTTACGATTATGGGGGCCACGTGATTGTGAAACCGCCTTAGGATATTAGCAGCATGCTTACGCCCACCATCCTAGCCGAACTGCGGGCCGCTGTCGGGGTCGATGGTCTGATCATCGACCGAAATCAGCTTCAGACCTACGAATGTGACGGGCTGGCGGTGCTACGTAGCCTGCCGGCGGCGGTGGTTCTGCCCCGCTCCACGGCCCAGGCGCAAGCGGTGATACAGGTCTGCGCCCGGCACCGAATACCGTTCGTGGGCCGCGGCGCCGGGACTGGGCTCTCCGGGGGTGCGTTGCCTGATGATCGTGGCATTGTGGTCAGTTTTGCGCGCATGACCAAAGTGCTGGATATCGACATTCCCAACCAGCGGGTGACCGTGGAAGCGGGTGTGATCAATGCCCACGTTACCCAGCGGGTTACGCCGGCGGGTCATTTTTATGCGCCGGACCCGTCGTCGCAATCGGTGTGCACCATTGGCGGCAATGTAGCTGAAAATTCAGGGGGCGCCCACTGCCTCAAGTACGGCTTCACCACCAACCACGTACTGGCTCTGGAAGTGGTTTTGCCCACTGGCGAACTGGTCCACCTGGGTTCGCCCACGCTGGATGCGCCCGGCTACGATCTGGCTGGGGTTTTTGTGGGTTCTGAGGGAACACTGGGAGTTGCCAGTTCGATGACGCTGCGGATCGTGCGGCGTCCGGAGACAGTGCAGGTCCTGCTGGCAGCGTTCGATTCCATCTCCGCTGCCGGGCAGACGGTTTCCGATATCATCGCAGCCTCGATCCTGCCGGCGGCCATGGAGATTATGGATCGCCTGTCCATCAGGGCGGCAGAGGCTGCAGTGCACCCGCACTACCCCGAATGCGAGGCCCTGTTGCTGGTGGAAGTGGATGGTCCCTCCGCAGAGGTCGATCTGCATATGAAGCAGATTCGAGAGCTGTGCAAGCAAAATGGCGCCTGGGAGGATCGGCTGGCGCAGAGCGAGCAGGAACGGGTTCTGGTGTGGAAGGGCCGCAAAGCGGCCTTTGCCGCTGCCGGCCGCCTTTCTCCCGACTACATCGTGCAGGATGGGGTGATCCCCCGCACCAAGCTGCCGGTGGTCTTGGAGCGGGTAGCGGAAATGGCTGCCGAGGTTGGGCTGCGGGTCTCGAATGTGTTTCATGCAGGCGATGGCAATCTGCATCCCCTGGTGCTGTATGACCGGTCGATTCCAGGCCAGGAGGAGATTGCGATCGATCTTTCCATGCGCATCCTCTACCTCTGCGTCGATCACGGCGGCTCGATTACCGGAGAGCATGGCGTAGGCCGGGAGAAACAGCAGGCAATGGGGTATATGTACTCGGAACCGGACCTCGATACGATGCAACGGGTGCGCTGCAGCTTCGACCCGGAGAGTATTGCAAACCCCGATAAACTGTTCCCCCGCCCGCGGCTTTGCGGGGAAAAGACAGGCAAATATACTCCACATCCGCTGGAGACAGCAGGGGTCGCAGAGTTCTTTTGATCAACACTCAGGACATGACTGCTCCGCTGGCCGCCGCGATTGGGGCGGAGCATTTGCGCAATTCGGATGGGGCCCTCTTCGTTGCCCCCGGCAGCACAGAGGAGGTCGCCGCAGTCCTCCGTTTGGCCAACGAAAACGGTTGCAGCGTCGGGGTGTGGGGTGGTGGCACGAAACAGGGTTGGGGCTACCCGGTGACGCCGGCGCTCGTGCTCGAGATGCAGCGGTTGAACGCGCTGCGAGAGCACACCTGGCAGGATATGACCTGCTCGGTTGACGCGGGGTGCACCTGGGCTTCGCTGCAATCGGCGTTGGCGCAACATGGCCAATTCGTCGCGCTTGATCCGCTTTGGCCCGAGCGGGCTACGGTTGGCGGGATCGTCGCCACGAACGATTCCGGGGCTCTCCGGTTGAAGTACGGCGGGTTGCGCGACCTGATTATTGGCATGACGATCGTGCTGGCCGATGGAACGATTGCCAAAACCGGCGGCAAGGTGGTGAAGAACGTCGCGGGCTATGACTTGCACAAGCTGATGATTGGCGCGTTCGGCACGCTTGGGGTCGTGACGTCGGTGAATTTCCGGTTGCACTCCATGCCGCAGTGCGTCCAGAGTTTTAGCGTGTTGGCGGCGAATGCTGAGCCGTTGGGCAAGTTGATGCTGAATCTGCTGCACGCCCAGGTGAGTACGGTGGCGATCCAGCTCCGCGGGATAGCGACGGGATTTGCACTCGATGTGCAACTTGCGTCGTTGGCCGAGGTGTTGCATACCCAGGCGGCTGCGCTGGAAGCGATGGCCCAGAGCGAAGGGCTTCGTTCCGATGTGGTTGCGGATGAGGTGTGGGGTGCGCGGCAGTTGCAGATGGCTCACGAGTTTGTTTGTAAGGGCACGATGCTTCCGGCCGAGATTGCTCGGTTTGCTGAGCGGGTTCGTGGGCTGGGTGGCGAGCCGGTGATCCAGGGCACTGGAATTATGATTGCGGGCTTCCCTGCCGCTGGTGGGCTGATGCAGTTGCGTGCTGAGATGGAACAGGCGGGTGGATCGATGATGGTTCTCAAGCAGCCCGCCGAATCGAAGCTCGATTGCTGGGGAACTTTGCCGGATAGCTTTCCTCTCATGCGCCAGATTAAGAACAGCTTTGATCCTGAGGGCATTCTCAATCGAGGTCGTTTTTTGGGACGGATTTGAAGGTTGAGGCGCGCAGCCCACTCAAGCCGACTACGGGCTGAATGGGCCACCCTCGAGAACTGAAGACTATGGCTCAACTGACACAGCTCGAACCTGCTAAGCCTTCGAACTTCGACGCTCATCAACCGCCCGAGATGGCGCTCATCGACGATTGTGTGCATTGCGGCTTCTGCCTTCCCGCGTGCCCCACTTACGTGCTGTGGGGCGAGGAGATGGATTCCCCTCGCGGGCGCATTTACATGATGAAGAAGTCAGCACAGGGCGAGGCTCCGCTCGACCAACGGTTTGGCCTGCACATGGATAATTGCCTGGGATGCATGGCGTGCATGACGGCGTGTCCTTCAGGAGTGCAATATAACAAGCTCATCGAAGCCACCCGCGCCCAGGTGGAACGGAAGATTCCGCGCAAAAAGAAGGACAGCCTTTTCCGCAGGCTTCTCTTCGCCACATTTCCTTATGTGAAACGGCTGCGGCTGCTGGCTCTGCCCATGTTGATCTATCAACGGACCGGCTTGCAGAAGCTCGTGCGGGCTACTGGTTTGCTGCGATTGTTGCCGAAGCGGCTGGCACAGATGGAGTCGCTGTTACCACGCGTGCCCACGGGTTTTTTGCAGGGTCTGCCTGCGCGGGTCGCACCCACTATGGCGCCCCGGCGCAGGGTTGGCATGCTCTCCGGATGCGTGCAACAGGTTTTCTTCCAACATGTAAATCAGGCCACCGCACGAGTGCTCGCCGCGGAGGGATGCGAGGTGATCATCCCCCAGGCGCAGCAATGTTGTGGGGCTCTCATGCTGCACTCCGGCCTGGATGAACAGGCGGCGGAACTCGCCCGCACGATGATTGCGGCCTTCGAGACTGCTAATGTGGACACGATTGTGATCAATGCTGCGGGGTGCGGATCAACCATGAAGGAGTATGGTCATTTGCTGCGCGACGATCCTGCCTGGGCAGCGCGCGCCGCTGCGTTCAGCGCGAAATGCAAGGACATCTCGGAAATTCTTTGCGAATTGCCGTCGCTGGCTCCGCGTCACGCGCTACCGATGAGGGTGGCCTACCATGATGCGTGCCATCTGCGCCATGCGCAAGCCATCCACGCGGAGCCACGGAGACTGCTGGCCGGGATTCCCGAGCTTGAAGTGGCGGAGGTCGAGGAAGCCTCACTTTGTTGCGGCTCTGCCGGAGTTTACAACCTGCTGAACCCGGAGCCTGCGAATGAGCTGGGTGACCGCAAGGTTGAGAATCTGCTGGCGACGAAAGCGGAAGCCGTCATCTCGGCCAATCCAGGATGTCTGTTGCAACTGATGAGCGGACTGCGGCGGCGTGGTCTGGATACGATGCCCACGTTCCACATGGTGGAATTGCTGGACGCTTCTATCCGTAACGCTCCGCTCGCGGGCATGGGTGAGAAACAGTAAAATACAGTTTTTCGGAGGGACAATGGCAAACTCGACGGTAACGGTTCCAACAGTGAAGGTCGAAGGTGCAGCGGGAGTGGCGGACGGAGAGATCCTTACTCCGCAGGCGATCGAATTTCTTGCAGCTTTGTCAACGAACTTCGAGGCAGAACGGCAGAAGTTGCTGGCGGCCCGTGTGACCCGCGGCGAGGCGCTGCGCAAAGGGCAACTCTACGATTTTCTGCCGGAAACCGCGACGGTGCGCCAGAGTGAGTGGCGCGTCGCTCCGATCCCGGCCGATCTGCAGGATCGTCGAACGGAAATCACTGGCCCAGTCGATCGCAAGATGGTGATCAATGCTCTCAATGCCGGTTCGAATGTCTTCATGGCTGATTTTGAGGATTCCACTGCGCCGACGTGGCGCAACGTGATCGAAGGCCAGGTGAACCTGCGGGATGCTGTGCGGCGAACCATCAGCTTTGCCAGTCCTGAAGGCAAGCAATACAAACTGAACGAGAAGACGGCGGTGCTTTTTGTGCGTCCACGGGGCTGGCACCTGCTGGAAAAGCATGTCCTGGTTCAGGGCAAGCCGATCTCAGCGTCGTTGTTCGATTTTGGTTTGTACTTCTTTCACAACGCTGCAGAGTTGATGGCACACGGCAGCGGGCCTTACTTCTATCTGCCGAAGATGGAGAGCCACAAGGAAGCGCGCTTGTGGAACGGCGTGTTCAACTTCGCGCAGGATACACTGGGCATTCCCCGCGGCACGATTCGCGCGACGGTGTTGATCGAGACCCTGCCCGCGGCTTTTGAGATGGATGAGATTCTTTATGAACTGAAGGATCACTCGGCTGGGTTGAACTGCGGCCGGTGGGATTACATCTTCAGCTTCATCAAGAAATTCAGCTATCGCGAAGACCTGGCGCTTCCGGACCGTTCGACGATTACCATGGACCGGCATTTTCTTAAGTCCTATGTCGAGTTGCTGATCGAAACTTGTCACCGGCGCGGTATCCATGCCATGGGCGGGATGGCGGCGCAGATTCCTATCAAGCGGGATGCGGTTGCCAATGATGCTGCCATGGAACGCGTGCGCCAGGATAAGCTGCGCGAGGTGAAGGCCGGGCATGACGGGACGTGGGTTGCGCATCCTGGTTTGGTTGCCTTGGCCAAGACAGTGTTCGACGAATATATGCCCGGACCGAACCAGATTTCGAGGCGCAATCCGGACATCCAGGTGAAGGCGGCCGATCTGCTAGCAGTGCCCGAGGGCGATATCACACGCAAGGGCTTGGAGATGAATATCGACATCGGTCTGCGCTATCTGGCGGCGTGGCTTGATGGGCTGGGTTGCGTGCCGATCTACGACCTTATGGAAGATGCAGCCACCGCGGAGATTTCACGGGCGCAGTTGTGGCAGTGGGCGCACCATGCGGGTAGCATGACGGACGGCGTAACGATCGACGTTCCCGTGGTGCTGGCAACGATTCCGGTGGTGCTGGAGCGGATCAAGAAGGAGCTGGGAGATGAGCGGTTCGCGGCCAGCAAGTTTGCCGCGGCGGGCTTGCTTTTCGAGCAGATGACGGAAGCGAGAGAAATGCCGGAATTTCTGACGTCGGTTGCTTACGCGTCCATCGACTGATGCGGGTGGATCATGGATTCGCTGGATGTTTTCAGGACTCTTGCGTATTACAACAGGGTCGCGAATGAGCGGCTCTATGAGCAGTGCGGCAAACTGGAGCTGGCCGAGTATCGCCGCGAACGTGCAGGGTCGTTCGGCAGCATCCACGCTCTGCTGAACCATACGTTGTTGGGCGATCGAATCTGGATGTCCCGGTTTGCCGGCGGAGGCAGTACGACACCGCCACTGAACACTATCCTGTTCGAGGATTTCGCAGAGCTCAGTGCAGCGCGGAGGGAAGAAGACGCCGGCATTGAGTCCTTCTTCGAGAAGGTGGATGCCGGGTTTATGACCCGGTCACTCCATTACACAAACAGCCTGGGCAAGGACTGCGAGAATTCCGCACCGCAGGCGGTTCTTCATTTCTTTAATCACCAGACGCACCATCGGGGCCAGGTGCATGTGATGCTTAGCCAAACGGATGTGCGGCCGCCGTCGCTTGATATGCACCGCATTTTGAATCCCTGATGATGCTTGACTTCACCCGAGTGGGGCGAAGGTGTCTGCGTGAGAAGCAATTGCAAAATGAGTCCCGCAGGGACGGCTGACCTTAAGTTCAGCCGTCCCTGCGGGACTAAATACGTAAATCTCTGGTTCTCAGGCACCGACTGGAGCCCGTACCCTTCCCCGAGGAGAGTTCCATACCCGCTGGCGCTACTTTGCTTCCAGCGAGTTATCGGCGCGGTCGTCGTCGGGTAACATGTGATCGGGATCAACTTTTACGGCCGCCACCGGTTTATCACCTTGCCAAACGGATTCCGCTTTCGATTGCCAGGTCTCTACGGGCAGGCGGAAACGGGTTGTTGTTCCGTCGGTGTAGCGCACCTCTACGGTTGCGGGTAGAACCAGTTGTCCCTTGTTCACTAAGGTCACCTGATCACCGTCGATTTTGGTGACGGCCAGATTAAAGCGCCAGTTGTGCATGTACCAGCCACGCCAGAACCAGTCCAGATCTTCACCGCCTTCGCTGCTCATCTCGCGGAAGAAGTCTGAGGGCGCCGGATGCTTGAACGCCCAGTCTTTAATGTATTTGCGAAACGCCCAGTCGAAACGCTCCTTGCCCAGGATCTGCTCGCGCAGCAGCACCATGCCATAGGCTCCCTTGAAGTAGCTCACCGGGTGGGTGATCGGCCAGGTATAAGCGTCCGCCGGCATCAGCAGGACGGGAGCGGTTGGGTCGTCCAGCACTTTGAGGATGGTGTCAGGCGGCTCTCCTCCTGCCGAGTATTCCGAATCACGCTTGGGGCCATAGACGCCGCCCTGGAATTTGGCCGACTCATCGATGTCAATGAACGTGTTGAAGCCCTCGTCCATAAAGGCGTTTCGGCGCTCGTTCGAGCCGACGATCATGGGGAACCACGTGTGCCCAATCTCGTGCGCGGAAATCCAGAACAGCGTCTTGCCCTTGTCATCGATGCCGTCGAAGATGATGCCTGGATATTCCATCCCGGTGGAGAAGCCGGCTACGTTGATGGCGGCCGGGTAGGGGTAGGGGAACCAATCGGTGGAGAATCGTTCGACGGCATCCTTTACATACTCTGTCGACCGCCCCCAGGCTCCGTCACCCACGCTCTCCGGGGGATAGACGCTTTCGGCGAGGCTCTTCTTGCCGTCCGGCAGGTTGATGCGCGCAGCATCCCATACAAAGATCGGGCTCGCGCTCCACGCCACGTCACGGGTGTGATCCATGCGGAAGTGCCAGGTGAGCGTGCCGCCGGCTTTCGGCCGGCTCGCAGGATCGTTGATTTCATCCGCACTCCGGATCATGACGGTTTTATCGCTGTTCCGCGCCTGATCCAACCTGGTTATTTGTGTTTTGGTAAGTACGTCTTTCGGATTGACCAGCTCACCGGATCCAGCCACGATCATCTCGCTGGGCACAGTTACGTAATAGTCAAAGTGACCATATTCCAGGTAAAACTCGCTGCCGAGATAAGGCAGCGTGTCCCAGCCGCGAAGATCGTCATAGACGCACATACGCGGATACCACTGGGCCATGTCGTAGATGTCTCCCTTTTGCGACGCGCCCCATGAAGTGCGGCCGCCCCAGACGCCTGGTATCTGATAGTGATACTTGATGTGGATTCTGAGCACGCTACCCTTGGGCCCCAGCGGCTGAGGCAGACGGATCTGCATACGCGTGTCCTCAACCACGTAATCCGCCTTCAACATCTCTTTCCCGTGCTCGATCTCGACCGAGTCCAGTACATATCCTTCGGTCGTGCGGCCGTTCGGGTTCTCCTCGCTATCCTGTACAGGTTTCTTACGGCGTAGCCCTCCGTTGACCAGGTAGCCGCGCGAATCTTTTCGGTAGATGTTCTGGTCCAGGTGGATCCACAGACTGCTGAGCGAGTCAGGACTGTTGTTGGTGTAGGTGATGACCTCGTCGTTCTGCAAGGTTTTCGCCTGGGTATCGAGCGCAGCGTGCATCTCGTAATCTGCTTCGTTTTGCCAATAGGCGGGTCCGGGAGATCCGTTGCCCGAGCGATACGCGTTGACCGCGTCTGGCAGCGTTAGCGGCGCAAAGGCCACGCGGGGGTCATAAGCTGGCTTGGGGGTTTGCGGCCACGCAATCGAACCCAGCAAGATAACAAAAACAGCCGTCAGGGGACGTTCAAAGCGCATCGATTCCAGGCTCCTGGCTAAGCGGGATGTCCAAGTGGTTCTTTCAGCATACCGTCAGGCGGGTATACTCATGCGGATATCTGAACTGCGAGTTCATTCATGCGACGGTTTGTTCTGCTTATCCTGCTGATCGGTACGCTCTTGCATGCCCAAGAGACCTATGTCCCGGGACCGGACTCTGTGCCCCAGGCAGGAGTTCCCAAGGGCTCGGTGTCGAAGTACGAGTTGAAGGCAGGTCGCTTCTATCCCGGCACGCCACACACCTACTCTGTCTACGTTCCGGCGCAGTATGACTCGAGCAAACCTACGCCCTTCATGATCTTTCTGGATGGCAGCGGCTTTTTGTCCGACAAGGTGCGAGGACCCGTGGTTTTTGACAATCTGATTGCCAGGCATGAGCTGCCCGCGATGATCGGCATCTTTATCGACCCGGGGGTTCTGCCCACAGTGTCTGACCAGGCACAGCATCGGTTCGAACGGGTATTTGAATACGACTCGCTGAGCGACCGCTACTCCCGGTTCTTGCTCGAGGAACTTATTCCCGAGGTAGGGAAAAAATATAACCTTTCCAAAGATGCAAACGATCGCGCACTGTGCGGCGTCAGCACGGGAGCAGTAGGGGCTTTCATGGCTGCCTGGAACCGGCCGGATCAGTTTCACCGGGTGCTGAGTTTCATCGGAACCTATGTGGCAATGAAGGGCGCCGACTCGTTGCCTGCTCTGATCCGAAAGACTGAGCCGAAACCGATCCGGGTATTTCTGCAGGATGGCACGAACGACCACATCGTACCCGCGCAGCCCTGGGGAACCTTCTACGCCGGCAGCTGGCCCATCAACAACCAGGTGATGCTGCAGGCGTTTGAGTCCGCCGGATACGACGCCAAGCTGGTGATGGGCAGCGAGGGCCACAATATGAAACAAGGCGCTGCGATTCTGCCGGATGCCCTGCGCTGGCTTTGGCGCGATTATCCGAACCCTATCGTTGTACATGAGCCGGCGGCGATGCATGAAACCGGCTGGGATCCGCGGGGCAAGGTTTATTCCACGGTTTTTATCGATAAGCCCTGGCAGCCTATCGCGGAAACCTACCGGTCGATCGAAGATCCGGCTGCTGACAAATACGGGAACGTCTTCTTTGCCGATCGAGCGACGGATCGCATCTACAAGTCGGACGCCGGTGGGAAAGTGACCTTGTTCAAAGATCACGCGAACGGTGCGAGAGCATTGCGAGCCGGATCTGACGATCGCCTTTACGCTTTCGAGGCGACAGGAAAGCGAATTGTCTCCCTGGGATCCGGAGGAGATGTAAAGGTACTAGCCAGGAATGTCGAAGCCGTCGGCATCGAAGTAACCGCCAAGGGCACAGTCTATTTCACGAATCCGTCAACGAAGACGATCGACTCCATTGATGCCGAGGGGAAAACTCGCATCGTTTACGACCAGGGAGAGATTGCTTCTCCAGTAGGCTTGGCCCTTTCGCCTGATCAGGCCATGCTGATTGTGACCGACGCACAAGGCAGATTCAGCTGGTCGTTTCAGATCATGGCCGATGGCTCTTTGCAAAATGGCGAGCCGTTTTATCGCCTGGAGGTGCCGGAGAATGGCTGGATGAGCGGCGTGGCAGGGGCGATGGAAGACTCGAACGGGCAAGTTTACTTCGCGACCCCGCTGGGCATTCAAATCTGCGAAGCCAATGGCCGCGTCAGCCAGATCTTGAACCCTCCTGAACCGGGAGCCATTTCCAGTCTCACCTTTGCCGGAACCGGCATGAATTGGCTATACATCACGGAGAGCGGCAAACTATTTCGCCGCCCGGTCAAGGTGACGGGCGCCAAGCCGTGGGAACCGTCCAAACCACCAGCGCCGCCGTTGTAAGTTTTTGAGATCGCGCACAAGCGCTGTGTTACCAACTGAAACCTCCCGACGGAGGCGGCCACGCCTGACGAAGCTGGCGAAGCAGAACGATCCGATCAGAGCTTGCGTTAGTTCGTTCACGAATCACTCCTCAAATTCACGGATGTATCTTCTCGTGCCGTTCGAGCATGGCGATAAACTCGGTGATCTTCCGCGCACGGGTCTCCGCTTTCTTCACGGTTTGGATGTTGAGTCCACTCTCTTTCATCCGCCCGCATTCCAACAATCTCGTTGCCTTCTGGCAATTGATCTTCGACCACATGCTCCGCTTACCCCGAGGAGTGAATCGTTGCATCCACGCATCAGCGTTTTCCGGCTTCTTTTGTGCATCGATCCATCCATAGCAGAGGGCCGTTTCCAGCGCTTCCGTGTAGGTTAAGGTACATAGCTCCGAACCTTTCTTGGCCAACCGCAGCCAGACGGCGGGAACAAGGCTATGATTCCGTGACAACCAGTCTTCCCACGCCTGCTGGTGTTCGAGGGTAAGGATGAGACGTTCTACTTGTGAACTCTGCTTAAGATTCATGCAATGCAAAAGCACCTGTTTTAATGAAACTGCTGGTGGCTCCTGGGTGGGGACACCATGTATACTCCCCCCACTTATTCCGGGCCAGATTCTTACTCCACGGGCCAGATTTGAATTTCGGTTCAACCCAAAATCCAAAGGAGTCCCCTATGGCTTTACGCCACTTTCTCAAGCCGCTTCCCGGGCTGCTGACGGCTCTGACCCTGAGTAGTTTTTCGGGCGCCACCCCTGCCACTGCCCAGGCCGGGGCGTTGACCGCCACTCCGCGTATCGTAACCGCAGTCGATGAAACAAAGCTGGTTACGCTTACCGGCAGCACTCACCGGCTTGCGCTTCCACAATACGATCAGGGGGCTGTGGAAGACAGCATGCCCATGGCACACATGTTGTTGCAATTGCGGCGCAGCCCGGAGCAGGACGCTGCTTTGAAGCACACGATTGACGAGCTGCAGAATCCGAGCTCCGGCACGTATCACCAATGGCTCACCGCCGCTGAAATGGGGGCTAAGTTCGGCCCTGCACAGCAGGATATCGAAACCGTTACCCAATGGTTAAGTTTGCATGGATTCCAGGTGAACACGGTTCACAAGAACGGTCTGACGATCGACATTTCGGGCACAGCGGGTCAAGTACGTGAGGCATTTCATACCGAGATTCATAAATACGTTGTGAATGGCAAGCAGCACATAGCGAATGCAAGCGACCCGCAAATCCCGGCCGCTATGGCGTCCGTGGTAGCGGGCTTCGTCGCCCTGCATAACTTTATGCCCAAGCCGGCGTTGACCAAACCCGTGAACACGCTCACCTTCCCTTGTACTGGATGCCCCGATGGGTTTAACGGGCAGGTGCAATATGACGAGGCACCGGCCGACCTGGCGACGATCTATAACGTAGCCCCTCTGTACAAGGCGAAGAAGCCGATCACGGGTAAGGGACAAACCGTGGTGGTGCTCGAGGACACCGATATCAATCCGGCGGACGTCACCACGTTTCGGACGGCATTTGGCCTGTCTTCGTATGCCGGTACATTCACGCAGATTCACCCTGGCGCCGGTTGCACCGATCCTGGCTTAAACGCATCCGAAGGCGAGGCAGCTCTAGACGCCGAGTGGGCCGGTGCAGTAGCGCCGGATGCGGCGGTAGAACTGGCCTCCTGCGCGGATACTACAACCGCCTTCGGAGCCTTTATCGCTGCGCAGAATTTGCTGGACCTCACGAAACCGCCGGCGATCATGAGTCTTAGCTATCTCGAGTGTGAGACCGACAATGGACCGGGAACGACGCTCGAGGGCAACGCGTTTGTAAACAATTTGTGGCAACAAGCAGCGGGCGAGGGGGTTTCGGTGTTCGTGGCCGCCGGCGACAATGCCGCGGCAGGATGTGACGACTTCAATACGGCAACCTTTGCGACTACCGGCATCGCGGCCAACGCACTGGCTTCAACTCCCTACGACGTTGCCACCGGAGGCACTGATTTTCTGGACACGTCTGAGGGCAGCCTCGGCACGTACTGGAGTACCAGCAACAACGCCGCTGGAGGATCGGCGAAATCCTATATTCCAGAGATGCCGTGGAACGATTCCTGCGCCAGCAGCGTACTGTTCACCTACTTTGGGGCGAAAGACGCCGCATCGTTTTGCAATAGCACAACGGGTGCCAGCTTCCTGAACATCGTGGGTGGCAGCGGCGCTCCCAGCTTCGTGTATTCGAAACCCTATTGGCAAACGGGAATCATCGGGATTCCAAACGACGGCAAGCGCGACTTACCGGATATTTCGTTATTTGCCTCGAACGGGTTTTGGAGTCATGCCATTGTCTTTTGCATGTCAGACACGACCCAGGGAGGATACCCGTGCGACTTCACGAAGCCGGTAAACACCTTTTTCAACAGCGCGGGTGGCACTTCCTTTACGGCTCCGCAATTCGCTAGTATCCAGGCTCTCATTAATCAGAAAGCGGGCGCACCACAGGGAAACCCCGATCCGATTCTCTATAACCTGGCGAGGCGGGAGTACGGCAGCACTGCTGACCCGAATTCAGCCCAACTCAAAACATGCAACTCGAACCTGGGCAACGGTGTCGGGTCGTCCTGTATCTTCAACGACGTGACCACGGGGAATAACACCGTACCTTGCTATGGAACCAATGACTGTTACGGTTCCACATTGAACGACTATGGAATACTATCCAAGTCGGATACGAAGTTTCTTCAGGCATATCCGACAAAAACCGGCTGGGATTTTGCCACGGGCCTGGGCAGCATTAACGTCACGAACCTGGTGAATGCCTGGCCATAAACAACACCCTGGACCACTTTCAACAAACATCGGGCGCTGGCAACTTTTGCCAACGCCCGAATTGCTTTACTCCTGTATCGCCAACGACCATCCCCTTTCAACCGTGCAATCATTGCTACCGATAGCCAAATCGCTTCTTCCACGGAAGACGAGCACCATCTTCTCCGCCGGCTGAGACTGCGCGACCTGGTACTGGCGCAAATCCTCTGCGTCGTTGGCAGCTCGTGGGTAGGGGTTGCGGCGGGCCTCGGCCCCGCGCAGGCTGTGACCTGGGTCGCCGCCATGGTCGTCTTCTACTTCCCCATGGCGGCGTCGGTAATTTGTCTCAACCGTATCTGGCCACTGGAAGGCGGTCTCTACGTCTGGGCTCATCGCGCGTACGGTGACCTGGGCGGATTTCTCACTGCGTGGAACTTATGGGTGTACGCGATTTCCATCACGGCTGCGATCCTGTACGCCACTCCCAGCGAGCTTGCCTATCTCATTGGGCCCTCTGCGGCAGGGCTTCCAGAGAATCATCTTGCATCGCTTGCCATCCTGTTCGTGGTAATTGCAGCGATCGCTGTCTCAGCTCTTCGAGGGTTGGAACTCGGTAAGTGGATTCACAACGTGGGCGCAATCGCCATTCTGCTCGTTTATGCAGGACTTATTCTGTTGCCGCTTTGGGCGTTGTGGCGGCACGCGCCCATTCCCTGGATCCCGTTCCCGGTCGCACTTCCACCCCCGACACTGCGCTCGCTCGCGCTCTTTGGCCAGATGATCTTCGGCGCATTTTGCGGTCTGGAATACATCGCTATCCTCGCCGGAGAGAGCAAGCATGCTTCCCGCAGCATCGGACAATCGGTATGGATTTCCTCGCCGGTGATCTGTGCGATGTTCGTACTCGGCACCAGCGCGGTGGCTGCCTTTAGCCAGCCCAACCACATCGATTTTATTGCCCCCATCCCACAAACCATTCGTCTGGCGTTGGGCCATTCGGGCATTGGCAGCTTGTTTGCCGTGACGGCGATTTTGCTGGTCCAGATGCGCCTGCTGGCCGCAGCCAGTTTTCTGTTCACAGGAGTGACGCGGTTGCCGATGACGGTGGGTTGGGACAACCTGGTGCCGGCCTGGTTTACTCGCCTGCACCCACGATGGCGAACCCCGGCGAATTCCATCCTATGCACGTCGGTCCTTATTTTTTTGTTGCTGGTGCTGGGGAGCGTAGGGGTGCACGCTCAGGAGGCCTACCAACTGCTATCCAACGCCAGCCTCGCACACTATGAACTGGCCTACCTGGCGATGTTTGCCATCCCGATCGCTGGTGCAACGGCTCATCGTTCCACCATGCCATGGTGGTTCAAGTGGACGTCACTCCTGGGCTTTTGTGCCACGCTTTTTAGCCTGCTGATCTCGGCGTATCCGTTTGTCGACGTTATCAACCCGAAGGTATATGCGGCCAAGATTCTCGGAACCACCGCGTTGAGTAACCTGATCGGCTTCACTTTTTACAAGCTGCGCACGCGAAGACTGAATCCCTCTTGATCGCGAACTACTCGTATCGCAGAGCACTTTGCGGATTCACCTTAGTAGCACGCATTGCCGGAAACCAGCAGGCAACGAACGCAATCGCGGCTAAAAATATCGGCACGATGGTGAAGGTCACAGTGTCGTGGGGACGGATACCGTAAAGAAAGCTGCTCAGTACTCCCGCAAGCGCGAAGGCAGCCGGCAGTCCGATCATCATGGCAACGATGGTGAGGATCATGCCCTGGCGAAGAACGAGTTGACGCACCGCGCTGCGCTGGGCTCCAAGAGCAATGCGGATACCAATCTCGCGGGTGCGGCGGCTTACTGAATAACTGATGACACCATAAAGGCCGATCGCTGCGAGCGCCAAACCTACGAAGCCGAAGATGCCAAAAAGGGTACCAGCGAGGCGAGGCAGAAAGAGTGCCTGGCGCAGATGTTCCTGGATGGTCTCGGCGTTGTAAACAGCCATGGCTGGATCGAGGTCGTGAATCCGGCTGCGTACAGCAGCGGCGATACCTGCCGCGTTGCCCTGGAAGTGAACGACCAGTTGATATCCGAGAAAGGAAGGGTCGCTGCCCGTGCTTTGCGCGAGAGACCGGAAGAGAACGTATCGCGTGTCTTCGCCGAGGGTTCGAGACTTGATGTTTTCCACGACGCCGACGATCTCGTAGGTTGCGCCCCCTCCGGTGACGTGGCGGCCGATGGGATTTTCCCGGCCGAAAAAGTGCTCGGCAAAGGCGCGGTTGACGATGCCCACCCGGGTGGTGTTCGCGGCATCGTGGTTGAAGTCACGACCTGCCAGGCGAGGGATCCCCATCGTTTCGAAATAGCCTGGCGTCGCCATGAAAAGGTCCGCTGTTGGCCATGGGTCATTGGGTTGCGAGGTTTCCGTGTGAAATCCGTCGCTGCGGTTTCCGCCCGATAAAGGCGCGCTATCGGTAACAGCAACTGAAAGCACGCCGGGAATGGCCGCGACCCGCTCGCGTAGTTGTTCGAGGAACTGTGTGGTGCGCTCGGGGGTGTAGCCGTGGACTCGCGGATCCACAGAGAGCATCAGCAGGTCACGAGAGCGAAAGCCAATACCGATGCCGACCGCACGCTCGAGGCTACGCAGAAACAACCCGGTGGCGCAAAGCAGAACCAGCGACATGACAATCTGCGTCACTACCAGAACATTGCGCAAATTCACACGGCGGCCAGGGCGAACGAATCCATCCTCCCCTTTCAGAGCGCTGGCCAGAACGGGACGCGACGCAATCCATGCGGGCCCGAACCCAAACAGGAGGCCCGTGCCCACGCTCAGGAGAAAGGTGTACAGCAGGACGCGCCAATCCAGGCTTACGGTTGTGTCCAGCGGGACCGGGGCAGGAATGCGAAATGCGGAGAGGGCGGAGGTAGCCCAAAAGGTCAGCAGTGTACCGAACAGTCCGCCTGCGAGGGCGAGCAGCGAACTCTCCAGGAGCATCTGCCCCAATAGCTGACGGCGCGTGGCTCCGAGAGCAATGCGCACCGCCATTTCACGCTGGCGGCTGGCGGATTGGCTAAGGAGGAGATTGGCCACGTTGGCGCAGGCAATGCCAAGGACCAGCAAAACGACCACGGACAGCGCCGCGATAAAGAGCAGGACCGCCGATTTGTCTCTGGGCGGAAGAGAGCCGGCCTGATCCATGAAGAATCCTCGGCCTTTGTCGGTGGCGGGATAACTTTTGGCGAGCCGCTGGGCGAGGGTAGCGAGTTCTGCGGCTGCCTGGCGCTGAGTCATCTCCGGCTTGAGGCGTCCGGCCACCGCTAACCAGTTGAAGTCGCGCCTGCTTCGGCTAGGAATATTGGGAGCGAGTTGCTCCACGTTGCCGAGGGGTACCCAGAATTCAGGATCGAGTATCAGATCGAGGCCGCGAAAGCCTGGGGGAGCCACTCCCACGACGGTGAACATGTGGCCGGAGAGCGGAATGGTTTTGCCCAGAATCGCGGGGTCGGACGCGAAGCGCCGCTGCCATAGCCTATGGCTGAGGACGATGACGGGAAGCCTTTCTTCCCCCGGCAGGAAGCCACGTCCAAGGTACATGCGGATCTGCGAAACATCGAAAAAGTTGGAGGTGGCCGATTGTCCCCAGACGCGTTCCGGTTCTCCTTTGCCACCGATTGAGGCGGGCAGAAGTTCGTAGTAGGCGGCCACGCCGGAAAAAGACCTCGCCTGGTCGCGCACGTCCGTGTAGACCGGCCAGGGAAAGTTATTGCAGCAACGGTCGCCCTCATAGGTGGTATGAAGAGCCATGAGGCTGCCGGGATCGCCCACCGGCGCGGGGCGGAGCACGAAGCGGCTGACCATGGAGAAGATGGTGGAGTTCGCGGCAATACCCAGTCCAATGGAGAGGATGACGGCGGTTACCAGCCCCGGGGACCGGGAAAGACGCCGCAAGCTATATTTTAGATTCTGCCGCAGAACAGCCATGGTGGCTTCTCCGTTGGGCGTCGATTGGTACTATTTGCTGTCTACGGAGATTTGAGGACATTGGTTCCCTGGAGGCGTATTTTGTTGAAGCGGGCTGCGCCCGGTACATGGCCTAGGAATCTGTCCACATTTGGACATTGATGCACGCGAATGGACGCCGGCTGGGCCGCTTTTGAACCATTTCCCTTGAAACGACAATGCTTAGTGTTCTCCGGTTTCGGCGTGTCAATTGCTGCGACGAAGATATGTTCGCGCTTCTCCGTGATTTTCGATTTGCAGTTCGCCGTCTGCGCCAGACGCCGGCCTTCAGTCTGACGGTCATTCTCACGCTTGCTCTTGGCCTTGGGGCCACGACTGCGATCTTTTCACTGGTAGAGGGCATCCTGCTGCGTCCCCTGCCGTTCAAGGATGCAGATCGTCTTGTGCTGCTGGGAGATCACCTGGGAAATAGCCCCGGCATAGGCGTCACCGCAATTGAGATTGCCACCTACGCCAAAGCGACGAGCGCCTTTTCCTCCATGGGTGCCACCGCGCCGGCCCATTTTGAACTTTCGGGCGACACTCCGTTTGCTGGAGAGCCGGCGGAAATCCCTGCCGGTCGGTTGGGCGCAAGCGTGTTTCCCACGCTCGGTGTTCAACCGATTTTGGGGCGACTGTTTAACCAGCAGGAAGAGGATGCGAAGAAACCACTTGCGGTGATCAGCTACGCCCTGTGGCTTAACCGCTACCATCGCGATCCACAGGTGTTGGGCAGCACCATCGTACTTGATCGCAAACCCTATTCGATCATTGGTGTGATGCCGCGCAGCTTCGAGTATCCGCTACAGACCGGTTACCTCGACCAGTCGCAGCTCTGGGTGCCGCTGAGCCTCACAGCCCAGGAGCTCGACCCCGAATCAGGCTTGTGGGGTTACCGCATCGTGGCCCGCCTTAAGCCTGGCGTGAGCCTGCCCCAGGCGGCGCAGGACGCCGGCCGGGTAGCACAGCAGATCATGCGCAATTTTCCTGCCAGTAAGTCGTCGCTCCGCATACGCGGCGACGTCAAGCTGATGCGCGAGGAGGCCGTTTCTGAGGTCCGCCCATTGCTGCGGACATTGTTTGTGGCAGTGATCGTCGTACTGCTGATTGCTTGCATCAATGTCGCGGGTTTGCTGCTGGTGCGGGCCATTCGCGTGCGGCGCAACTTTGCCGTTCGCCTGGCGTTAGGTGCTCATTCCAGTGCGATCCTGCGCGAGTCCGTCCTGGAAGGCGTGCTGCTGAGCTTGATCAGCGGCGTGCTCGGCCTGGCGTTTGCTGCGACCGCCATCCGAACTGCTCTCCATTTGCTGCCTGACTCTATGCCACGGCTGAACTCAATCGCCATGGACGGAGGCGTGATTGCGTTTGGTTTTCTGCTCTCGCTGCTTACGGGCGCGCTGTGCAGCCTGGCCCCTGCCTTTGCGGCCTTGCAGACTAACCTGACAGACAGTCTGAAAGAAGGAGCCCGAACGGAGATGGGAGCGGCCAGCCACGTTAGGCTGCGGTCCGTCCTGGTCGTTGCGGAGATTGCCATTGCCCTGGTATTGCTTACGGTTTCAGGGGCTTTTCTGCGCAGCTTTCAGAAGATGCGAGCGGTCGATCCCGGCTTCCGTCCGGCTCACGTGCTGGTCGCCGGCTATGAGCTGCCGAAGAAGCAATACACGACGAACGATCAAGTCGATGCCTTTCACAAAAGCGTGATAGATCGTCTCTCCGCCAAGCCGGGCGTTGTGGCTGCCAGCATAACCACTACGCTACCGACGGAATTCTACGGAGCGTCCTCGTACACGATTGAAGGTGAACCTGCTTCCGCGTGGAAGCTCAGGTTTGCCTTGTTCACTTCGACTTATGGTGATTACTTTCGAACCATGGACATCCCCTTGCTGGAGGGGCGGACCTTTACGATGAACGATCGTGACGATACACCCGCGGTGGTGATCGTAAATGAGTCGATGGCGAAACAGAACTGGCCTGGCCAGAGTGCCATCGGCAAACGCCTGCATGCAGGCAATCCTCATAAACCCATGCCATGGGCGACGGTCGTGGGAGTGGTTGCAGACACCAAGGTCGGCGGCCGCGATGAGCCCAATAAAGAACAGTGGTACATCCCGGCGCTGCAGTCGGCAACGCTCAACCGTTCCGATACGCCGGGTGGACAGCTGACGAGGGAGACACGGGGATATATCACTCTCCGTTCAACCCTCCCGCCTGAACAGATGGCGCAAATATTGCGCTCGACCGTAGCCGGGATTGATCGGATGCTCGCGTTGAAGCAGGTGCAGCCACTGAGCGACGTGCTCGCAGATACTGAGGCGCCGCGTCGTTTCAACACCGGCCTTATCACCAGCTTTGCCCTGGGTGCGCTCCTGTTAGCGTTCACCGGCATCTACGCAGTGGTTGCGTTCTCTGTTTCTCTGCGCGCTCAGGAGATTGCGATTCGCATCGCGCTCGGGGCGCAACGCACGAGCATTGCGCGCCTCGTCTTAATTTCTGGAGCGAAACTGGCTGTCATTGGGTGCGTACTCGGAGTGCTCGGTTCCTTCGCCATCTCACGGCTGGTGAATGCCTTCCTGTTTAACGTAAGCGCGACTGATCCGCTGGTGTACTCGGTAGCAGCCCTGGTCATGTTGCTGTTGGCTCTCCTGGCCTCCGCGCTCCCGGCGGCCCGCGCCGCCGCTGCGGATCCTGTCAACGCGCTTCGCGCTCATTAGCCCATTACTTTAAACCTGTCCAAATCAGATCAAAGACGTCTCGGTCAGTAACTGCTCTTTATGAACAACTACCCTCTCCTATTTGTCATCCCGAGGCGTACCTAGATTTCCTGCTTCACAGCTCTCGCCAACGCCCAATATGTGGTTCTCCTTAAGAGAACCACATGTAACTTAATCGAAGCCGCGATATGACAGGAAATCTGGGGAAGCCGAGGGATCTGCAGTTCACCCCATTAGCCACCAACCTCTCACAAAACAAACTCCCCTTGTCATCCCGACCGAAGCGGAGGGACCTGCGGTGCGCCATTCGTGTGCCCCGCTACTACGGGACACAAACCTCCGCTTTCTCTTCCGATTTCCCGGGTCGGGATGGCAAAAAGGAGAGGGTCGTTGCTAAGAAAGGGCGGTTGCTGAACCGAGCCATTTTTCAACGGTCTTACTCAAGTTCTGATATCCGGCGGCTTAGATAACGCGCCTCGACAGAGTTGGTGGTGAGCGCAAGACCACGACGGTAACTCTCAAGTGCTTCGTGATTGCGTCCCAGGCGCCGCAGCAGGTCGGCACGGGCCGCGTGATAAAGACGATAAGAATCAAGTTCACGGCCGGCGCCCAACTCATCGATCATGGCCAAGCCCTGCTCCAGGCTTTCACTCATCGCAACCGCAACCGCATGGTTAAGCGCAATAATCGGTGACGCCTGGCTCCTGCTGAGGATCTCGTAGAGCGCCGCGATTTGTTTCCAATCAGTTTCTGCGGCGATTCTGGCTTCGGAGTGAATCGCTGCGATGGCCGCCTGTAACTGATACGGGCCTAGATTCCGCCGGCCCAGTGCTCGCTCCACCAGCCGAATGCCCTCCGCGATCTGATCCTGGCGCCAAAGCGAGCGATCCTGCTCTTCCAGGAGAATCAATTCCCCATCACTGCTGGAGCGCGCATCGCGACGCGAATCATGCAGCAGCATAAGAGCCAGCAGCGCCATGTTTTCAGGGTTGTTGGGCATCAATTCGAGCAGGGTGCGCGCCAGGCGAATGGCTTCGGCGCAGAGCTCACGGCGTATGAGACCGTCTCCCGAACTGGCGGAATAGCCTTCGTTGAAAATGAGATAAAGAACCTTCTGCACCGCGGACAGGCGTTCCGGTAAAGAGCTGGGAGCGGGGACTTGATAAGGGATGCGCGCCTGCTGGATCTTGCGCTGGGCGCGCACCAGGCGTTGCGCGAGCGTCGCCTCAGGAACGAGAAAGGCGCGGGCGATTTCCGTGGTCGTGAGCCCGCCCAGGGTTCGCAGGGTGAGCGCGATTTGGGCCTCCATGTTGATCGCCGGGTGGCAGCAGGTGAAGATGAGGCTCAGGCGGTCATCCTCAAAAGGCTGGTTCATTTCGTCATCGATGACGCTGGTGCGCGATTCGTACTCGTACAACAACTGGTTTTCGTTATTGCGACGCGTTTGTTCCCGGCGCGCGTAGTCAATGAGCTTTCGGCGAGCGGTCGCAGTGATCCAGGCGGCAGGATTGTCTGGCACCCCGTCGGCCTGCCAGCTTATGACGGCTGCGGCGAAAGCATCCTGCATCGCTTCTTCGGCCAGGTCGAACGAATGAGAGACGCGGATAAGGCCGGCAATAATGCGCCCCGATTCGTTGCGGAAAACGGCTTCGACGGTGGCGCGATGGTCATCCATTCATGGCTGCACGCGAAGGGAAATCGCGGATAGGCCGAATTTCAATACATCCGGCGCCTCCTGCGCAAGCGGTCGGAATTTTGGCCGCCCAGTCCAGCGCCTCATCCAGATCCTGACAGTCGAGTATGTAGTAGCCGGCCAATTGCTCTTTGGTTTCGGCGAACGGTCCGTCGGTGATCAAGGACTGGCCATCCTGCACCCGCACCGTGGTGGCGGTCACGCTGGCTTGCAGAGGATCGGCAGCACAGAAAACGCCGCGATCGCGCGTCTGGTCCATCAGTCGCTTGTGGGCTGCGGCAACGACGGCCATCTCCTCGGGCGTCGCGGACTCATTCTCGCGGGAGTAAATCAACATCATGTAACGCATAGCGGCCTCTTAAGGGTATTTCAAGCCTGGGGGAAATTTCTATCCGCTTTCACTTCGCAGATTTGTTCCGTGTGCCTGGCGCCGTGGGAGGCAGCGGCCAACAGCCATTGATAGCCATCCCATGGACCAAAGAGCGGATGGGGGAAAGCCGAAGCACGAAGCCGGCGCGAAAGCAGCAGCCGGTTGCTTTGTTCCCGGCACTGGACAAAGTGCTGCAGGGCTTCCGGGCCACTCCAGCGGCCGGTTGGGCAAGCGTGCTCCGGAGCCTTTCCCCTTCTGGAGCGCTTGGGTATTTGAGTAAGGATGAATTCATCCATCTCACGCCGATCGCCCTCGGGTACCGGCCCGGAGGCCTCGTTCATGCGTTCGATAATCGCATGAATGCCACTTTCGATGAGCACGATGTGCTCCATGTTTTCAGCGGCCGACCAGGCGTCGATGGCGGGCTTAAAGTTCCACTGTGCGGGGGACAGACCGCCGACGGATTCGAGCAGGAATCCACGTGTGACTGACAGGTGGCGAGAGGCCGTGGTGATCTCTTCTGGTGGTGAGTCCTGTATCTGCAACGATGGTGGACGAAGTATTGTTCACGGCGCCTCCTTGGTACCGGCATGCAAGGGTTAGATTTGAGACGCCGAAGGCGGAACTCCGGCGTCTCGAGGAAGCTAAGCCGGAAGAGCTACGAGAAGACCATGATGGGCCGGACTTCGATGCTACCGTAACGAGCGGCCGGGATACCGGATGCGATGGAGGCCGCTTCGTCGATGGTGGATGCTTCGATCAGGTAGTAGCCGCCAAGCTGCTCCTTGGTTTCCGCGAACGGACCATCGGTGGTGAGCGACTTGCCGTCGCGTACACGCACGGTCTTTGCGGTTGGCGTGGGCTGTAACGCGTTGCCACCCTTGATGGCACTCGCGTGCTTCTTGCCGAAAGCGCCATACTCGGCGAATTCAGCCTCGGGGAATCCGTTGGCGAAGCGGGCTTCGCTTTCGTAGATCAGGACTAAATATTGCATTTTCTCTTCCTCCTGCCACTACGACGTTCGAGGCTCGGTGAATCGACAATTATGAAGATAAATTTTTAAGCCGGGCTGACAGGTCGAACCAGCTATTTAGCCTGAAGCCGTTGCATCAGGCCCTGCAGATCCATCTGGTTCCAGCCTTCGATGATCTGGTTACCCTTGACGATCACAAAGGATGATCCGTCTAGTGTGTCCTTTTTGCCCGTGGCGGCAATGCCAAGATGGTCGCCATGGTGTGTCATAGAGGCTCGCCAGCGAACGGCAACCCGGTCGCCTTCCGTGACTATGTCCTCAATGTCCACGCGAAGATCAGGAAAGGCTCCGACGAAGGTACGATGGACGGCCTTGAAAGGTTCGGGGCCAACAAGAACAGAGTCTGCATCAGGAAAGCCGTGCGACTTGCCTTCCTTGTGCATCATTTCTTCAATCGCCGCCTCACTCTTCTGGTTCCAGACCTGCTCGAACCAGCGCTTTACAAGAAGTTTGTTCGCCTCAGACATACACGCCCTCCCAAATGTGGGGAGAAGCTTAGAGCATTTGTGTTGGAGATGTATAGGGCAGCTTGGTGCAGAAGCAGGCCAGCGTTTCGTAGGGAAAGGTAACCTCAGGCTTACCCGCAAGCTCCGGATAGGAGGCGATGACTTGCCGCAGCTGAGACGTAACCTGCTCTCGTTGTTCTGGCGGAAGAGCAGCCATGAAGCTGACCGATAATATCCGTTCGACAATTACCTTCTCGGGCGGCCCGGTATGGCGGTGCGGAAAGCGCTTTTCGCGGAGGGGGCTAAACCCTTCCGCGGGAAAGACGTTTCTCCATTTCTGTGAGTGGTACCGCGGAGCATCACCTTCAAAAGGCTTCATGATCCGGGTGAGTGCTGCGACCCAGGGTACATTGTCGTCGCGAACGTTCCAGACCAGTCCGAAAGAGCCGCCCACCTTTAACACGCGATGAATTTCGCGCAGCGCTTCCGGGGTGGAAAACCAGTGAAAAGCTTGTGCGCAAACCACCGCATCCACCGACTCGTCTTCGAGCGGTATGTGTTGGGCGGAACCGGCGCGGGCGTCGATCTGAGGATATTGACGGATCAGTTGTTCCAGCATTTCCCGCACCGGCTCGACGGCAATGACCCGCGCGCCTGTAGCTAACAGCCTGGGCGAGAACTTCCCCGTGCCTGCGGCGAGATCCAACGCTGTTTTGCCTTCGGTCAGTCCAAGATCGTGAGTCAGCCAATCTTCTATCGCTAATGGATAGTCGGGGCGCCCGGCAACGTAGCTAGCCGCACCCAGGGCAAATCCTTCCGCCGCTACGTGATGAATCTTGCTCATGGTTTGCCTGTGTAGAAACTGTATTTCGCCGTATACGGAACCCGTTTTTCCCCGCTGGTACAAGGGTCGGTCCCCGCAGCACCGCCATGGGTCTCGTTGCGTTCGACGTAGGTCACATTCGCGAACTTGCCGGTTCCGCTTGCGGGAACGGCCTGCAGCAAGAGGGACGGAACAGAAGAACCGTCTGACGCGGGCCGGCTCGCGATGACCTTGCCTTTTACTTCGCTTCCATCCGTCAGCCGCCAGGTCGGACCTGCGAAGTGTGTTCCGATCGCTTTCCCATGCTCGTCGAGCAGCCGGGCGTCCGGAGCCTTCAAAACCCAATGACCATCGGTGCAGGTGTAAACCTGCGAACCATCTCCCGCGGCGCTGAGGAGCAGAGCGGTTCCGGCGGGAGGCTCGACGGAGAGCGCCACAGGCTGGCTCATATAGAAGGCGATGTCTTTCGCTGCCTTTGTTTCTACGCCGGGCGCTTCCAGGAATCCCAGATCGCGAAACCAATCGATAAAGCGGTACTGCCAGGTGCCAAAGGGTATCCCTTTGCGGTCGGTGAGGCCGCCCGTCATGTGACTGCCGTCACGCAGCGGGTCGCCCGGATGGCGGCCATTGGCATAGATATGCATTTCGAGGTTGGGTACGCGGAGCGCTAGCATGGCCGCAAAGTATTCATCCGCCCAGATGGCGTGAATCTGGTCATCCGATCCGGCAGAGGCGATGAAAGACGGAGGAACGTTTTGCGGAATAGGTGGGGCCGCGCGATCACGGGCGAACGGGGTGGGACCCGGATAGATGACGCCGACAAAGTCGGGACGCGAAGAGATGCCCGCGAGAGGGTCGCCCGGCCCGCTGTTCTTCTTATCGAAGTCGCCGTAAAGAACCGCGGCTGCGCTGGCTAATTCGGCGCCTGCGGAAAATCCCATGATGCCGATCTTGTTGGGATCAATGTTCCAGTCTTTGGCGTGAGCCCGCACCAGGCGGATGGCCTGTTGTGCGTCGTACACCTCGTCCGTGCGGGGATTGTAACCGTCTCTGCGCAAACGACTGCGCAGGATGATGGTGTTGACGCCGTAGTTATAAAAGAAGGGTACGAAGTCGGCGCCTTCCGAACCGACATTGAGAGTATTGTGGCCACCTCCCGGCACGAGGATAACCGCCGCGCCGGTGTTCAGCCCGCGATCCACCGTGTGCACCTCGATGGATGGATTGTTTATGTTGACGATGCTGTTGATTCGTCCGGGGACCGCCTGGCTCATGTTGTATTGCTCGGCCTGACGGACTTTTTCCTGGTTCAGGTAGGGAGAGCCTGGTGGATACAGGGCGACCACGACGCCGCCGGGCAAGATGGGCAGTGGAGCATAGGGTGCGTCAGTGGATGGACCCGGAGCGGGTACTCCGGAAGGAGCGGGAAGCGGAGGCAGCGTGTTTTGCGCCGGGCAAACAATGGCTGCCAGCAGCGGCAGAAATATCAATCTCTTCCTCATCACATTTGCTCCTGGTCAATTGCTAGCCGGCAACACATGAATGGTATGCAGCCAGATCTCGACGCTTTTGGGCCAGGTCGTGACGGGAAGCTCGGTCCGGCGCAAACCATAACCGTGTCCACCCTGGGCATAGATGTGCAACTCGGCCGGCACTTTGGCGTTCTTGAGCGCCATAAAATACACCACCGCGTTTTCTACATGGACCGGGTCGTCCTCAGCCTGAACGAGGAACGTCGGTGGAGTCTGCGCCGTGGGATGAATATCCGGATTGGGAGCAAAGTTCTGCTCTGAAAGTGCAAGATAGCCGGGGTAGACGATCACCGCGAAGTCCGGACGGCAACTGATCTTGTCCGATGCGTCGATTGGGTCGTAAAGTCTTTGGTCGAAGTGAGTGCTGAGGGCCGCGGCTAGGTGCGCCCCGGCCGAGAAGCCCAGGACTCCAATGCGATTGGGATCGATATGCCACTCGTCGGCGTGGGCACGAACCATACCGACTGCGCGCTGGGCATCCTGAAGCGGAGCGGAAGATTTGGGATAAGGACCAGGCTCGGGCACGCGGTATTTCACCAGGATGCAAGTGATGCCCGCCGAGTTGAGCCAGTCACACACTTCGGTTCCTTCAAGGTCGATGGCCAGGATGCGGTAACCGCCTCCGGGAAACACCACGACCGCGGCGCCGGTGTTGTTGGTTTTGGGCGCGTAGACCGTGAGCGTGGGATTAGAAACATTGCCGATACGGATCACCGCCCTTCCACCTGGCCGGCCATCTTTGGGGGTGGTCATGTCGCCTTCGGGCCCCGGGGCGGGCTGCGCGCCGGGGGCTCCATTGGGCCAAAGCGGCATGGTTACGTGATCGGAGCTGGGCGGCCACGCCGGGGTTTGTGCGAAAAGACTAGAGGAAGCCGCAAGCAGGGCGGCGAAAATCAGCAAGAACTTGCGCATGAACGACCTTTCGAAACCGCAGCCATGATCGCAGCCGTAAGGGCAATGGTGCAAGATGGCGATCGGCTTAGGCCTTCCTATGGACGAGGCCGCGGAGGAAGAAGTTTATGCCCTCAGCAATATCGAAGGGTGAGATCGAAATCGGGTAGGAGGCGGGATTGCTCCCGCCGTCCTCCCACACCACCGGACGTGCCGTTCGGCATCCGGCGGTTCACGAAACAGCAGTAAGACGTTTTCTCAGGGCGAGCAAGGAAACGAGGCCCATTTGGTCGAAGGTTTTGTTGGGATACGCCTGGTGCATGTGCCGGGCCGCACCGTGCCACCATGGTCCTCGGCGGTCGGTTGCACTGAGCCAGGCGATGTCTTCGGCGATGCCAAGCTTCATCAGGCTGTGTGCCCGTTTACGGGCACTCTTCCATTGCCGCCACACAAGACTCCGCAGTCGGTGCCGGACCCAGCCATCGAGTTGCTCCAGGATGGTCTTCACTTCGACCAACCGGAAGTACTGCACCCAACCCCTTAGTACCGGGTTGAGGGCCTCAATGGTCTGTTGCAGGCTCTTTCCACGGCAGACTCGCATCAGCTTACGGATCTTGTCCATAAACCGTTGACGGCTCTGAGGCGCGATCCTGAGCTTCGGCTGTTTGTGCCACGTGAGGCTGTAGCCCAAAAACTTCCTCGCCCAAGGTCGCGCCACCGCGCTCTTATCCGCGTTCACCTGCAGCTTCAGGCGACGTTCTAAAAACGCAGTCATGGCTCTCATCGTTCGCTCTCCACTCACTCTGCTTCCGACATAAATGTTGCAGTCGTCGGCATAGCGGCAGAAGCTCAGCTGGCGCCGTTCCAGTTCGCGGTCCAGATCGTCCAGCAGAATATTCGACAGCAGCGGGGACAACGGTCCGCCTTGCGGCGTGCCTTGCCCTCTCACCGTCTCGATCCCGCCCTCCATCAGGCCCGCTTGCAGGTAACGACGGATCAGCTTAAGCACCCGTTCGTCTCCAACCTTACGCGCCAACCGCGACATCAGTATGTCGTGATTGACTCGATCGAAGAACTTCTCTAAATCCAGATCTACCACCCACCGCTTGCCTTTCGCCACGTACCCGCGGGCGGCCTTCACCGCCTGCTGTGCGCTGCGTCCAGGGCGAAAGCCGTAGCTGGATTCAGAAAATCCGGGATCAAAGATGGGAGACAGCACTTGATGAAGCGCCTGCTGTATCAGGCGATCTATCACCGTCGGGATACCCAGGGTGCGCACTCCACCTTGCGGCTTTGCGATCTCCACCTTGCGTAATCCTTGCGGCTGATACTTCCCGCTCAGCAGGTCTTCCTTCACCACAGGCCAACGCTCGATAAGCCAGGATTTCAACCCCGATACCGGACGTCCATCGACGCCCGGTGCTCCTTGGTTGCTCATCACTCGCCTATAAGCCGCCTGCATGTTCTCCCGTTCCAATACTCGTTCCATCAGTTGCTTGGTCTCCGGTTTCGACTGCCCGCTAGCCGCCGTGCGTGCCTCTGCACCAGCCGAGCCCTGCAACGGATTCCGTCCGTCTCCTGCTCCTCTGGCCGTACTCTCGTACGCTTCTGCTTCATCGACATGCATCGAGTTCTACCGTCCTACTTCCGTGTTTCGTGTTCAGGCCTTCGCTCCTTCCTGGTTTCCCAGGCTATCCACGCTACTATGCCCTTTGCTGACTTCTGGCGCCTCATCCCCACACCTCGCGATGCAGGTAGCACAAGGCAAACCGCCAGATCTCCCCGGGTATTGCGCACTCGCTTTCACGCTTATCTCTGTCGGATTTACGCCGCAGCCTTCCGTGCAAGTACTGGGCTTTACAGGGACCCGCCTGCTTACCCAACTGCGTCGCCTCCTATCCGCTGGCTGTTCGTCAGAGCAGCGCTTTGCCTGCGGCTTCCTTCGGATCCCACCTCGCGATGGACACCCTTGCCGCTCAGCTAACACTTCCCCTTGCCGGGTGTGTAGAGGTCTTTCACCTCCTAGTGAGTGCGCCCTGCCGGGCGCACGGGTGCCCCAGGTCTCGCTTTTGAGACCTGGGATCCCTCAAACCAATCCCCTACTGGAAACACCCACGCCCTATGCCTTGTCCTCGGCCAACAGGTTCTCGATGCGCACAGGAAGTTCGCGGACGCGAACGCCGGTGGCGTGGTAGACGGCGGAGGTGATAGCCGCGGCGATCCCGGCGAGACCTATCTCGCCTACTCCGCGTGCCCCGAGAGGGTTGAGCACCTTGTCGGGATAGTCGAGGAAGGTGACGTCGATCTCAGGAGCGTCTGCATTGGTGGCGACGATATAGTCCGCGAGGTTGTTGTTGATGGGAGCTCCGAAGCGCGAGTCATACACGGTCGCTTCGAAAAGAGCCATGCCGACCCCCATGACCACCGCGCCCTCAATCTGGTTGCGCGCGGGCTTGGGATTGAGGATGTGGCCGGCATCGATCACCGTAACCACACGCGAGACGCGGAGACGAGCCGTCTCTGGTTGCCAGGTCACCTCAGCGAATTGTGCTCCGAAGGAATGGGTAGAGAACTTGCGCTTGGGGTCACCGAAGGTGCCTTCGGATTTCCCATTTCCCGAGACGCCGCGGAGATTGCCCGCAGTGAGGATTTCCTCAAAGCGCACCCCGGAGTCGGGCGACTTGTCTTTCAAATGCACGCAGCCGTCGGTAAAAGCCATCGCCTCAGGCTTCTGCCCAGCAAACTTGGGATCCTTACTTTGACCGGCGATCGTAAAAAGCGTCTTCTGCGCCTTTTCGATGGCATCGATCACCGCGGGCGTCACCGATGCGGTGGCCCAGGAACCACCGGAAATTGGCCCAGGTGGGAGCTTGGTGTCACCGAGCACGACCTCGATCTTGTCGTGGGGAATGCCGGTCTTAACGTTGACGATTTGTGAAAGGACAGTATAGGTACCGGTGCCGATATCCTGCGTAGCTGAGGAGACACGCGCGGAACCATCGTCACGAAGCTCGACGGAGGCTTCGCTCGCCATGCGCTCGGCGATCCAGGAGCAGCCGGCAACACCCCAACCCAGAATGAGGCCGTCTTTCTTCATCGAGCCGACTTGCGGCGTGCGCTTTGACCAACCGAATTTTTCTGCGCCGACGTTGAGACACTCCACCATGTGCCGGGAGGAGAACGGCAGGTTCAATCCTTCGTCCTTCTCTGGCTCGTTCAGGATGCGTAGCTTCACCGGATCCATGTTGAGCTTGATGGCCAATTCATCCATAGCCGACTCAAGGGCGAAGAGACCGGGGACGGCGCCCGGGCCACGCATGGACGTCGGGGTGCCGACATTGCGGCGCACCAGTCCAGAAGTAGCTCGCAGGTTGGGAGTGCTGTACGTGTAAGCAGTCGCCTCGCTGCAACCCTCGGAGTAGTCGTCAAGGATGGAAGTGTGATTCAGCGAGTCGTGCATGAGCGAAACAAGCTTGCCGCCAGAGTCGGCTCCGATGCGGATGCGCTGCTGGGTACGAGGGCGGTGGCCCACGCTTTGGAACATCATGTCGCGGGTCAATACCAGCTTGACCGGACGGTTGAGATTGCGCGCAGCAGACGCGGCGATCATGCAGTGGGTCCAGGGCCAAAGCTTTCCGCCAAAGCCCGAACCGAGAAAGCGCGAGATCACGCGCACATTTTCCAGGGGGACACCCAGCATTTGCGCCATCACGTCCTGGTGATTGCAAACCGCCTGCGAGGTCTCGTAAAGGGTGAAGTTCTGGCCATCCCAAACGGCTACGCTGGCGTGCAACTCGATAGGGTTATGAGTCTCGGTGGGCGTCACATAGACTTCGTCCACCTTGGCGGACGCTGTCTGAAAGGCTGGTTCCGGATCGCCCCGCTGGCTGTCAACCTTGGGCTTTTCATCGGTTTCGAGGTGGGTGCGGACGTCGGGCTTTTCGGTCTTATAGGTAACTTTCACAGCGCTGGCCGCGGCCATTGCCTGTTCGAACGTAAGCGCCACCACCGCGGCTACATATTGCCCGTAGTACCGGATCGTGTCGTCTTCGAAGGGAGGGCGACGCTCATCGATAATTCCTGTGAAGTCTTGCGCAGGCGCGGTTCGAAACAGCTTGCCGATGTTTTGCCGGGTATAGACGGCTTTCACTCCGGGCATGGCCTGCGCGCGGCTGGCGTCCAGCGAGGCGATGCTGCCCTTGGCGATGGTGGCGCACACCGGCACGGCGTAAAGCATGCCGGGCAAATTATGGTCGGAGGTGTACATGGCGACGCCGCTGACTTTGAGCGGGCCATCGACCCGGGGCAGCCCGGAATCTGTCTTGGGAGGAAGATTGAGTGTAGACGCCATGGGGATTCTCCTCTGGTGGCTTTTACGCGGTGGCGAGCGTGAGAGCATGGGTTATGCAGCGTTTGGCCAGTTGCACCTTGAAGCCGTTTTCGCTCTGTGGTTGTGCGCCATGGAGAGCCGCTTCGGCGGCCTGACGGAATACTTTCTCGTCGGCTGTTTTGCCGTGCAAAGCCCTCTCTGCTTCGAGCGACCGCCAGGGCTTGGTGCCTACTCCGCCCAGGGCGACACGGACGAAATCCAACTTGCCACCACTGACCACGGCGACGATGGCTGCCGATGAAAGAGCAAATTCATAGGAGGCCCGGTCGCGCAGCTTGAGATAAACCTGCTTGCTGCCCGCCTTCGGGGCCGGCAAAGTGACGGAAGTGATGAGCTCGCCAGGTTCCAGGACAGTTTCCCGCTGTGGGGTATTTCCCGGAACGAGAAAGAAGTCTCCAATCGACACGTCTCGCTCGCCCTTCGCGCCCTGAATATGGATGGTAGCCTCCAGCGCAGTGAGGGCCACATTCATGTCGGAAGGGTTGGTCGCAATGCAGTCTTTGCTGGCGCCCAGGATAGCGAGGGTGCGGTTGTCGCCCTCAATCGCGGAGCAACCGCTGCCGGGAGTGCGCTTGTTGCAGGCCATGGCCTCGTTGCGGAAGTACATACAGCGAGTGCGTTGCAGCAGATTGCCGCCGGTAGTGGCCATGTTCCGCAGCTGTGCGGAAGCTCCCGAGAGCAAGGCTTGGGAGAGGACCGCGTAATCGCCGACTACGGCAGGATGATGAGCCAGATCGGAATTGCGGACCGTGGCGCCGATACGCAGGCGGCCATCGGGAAGCTTTTCCACCTGGTCAAGCGGAAGGCGATTAATGTCGACCAGCTTGCTGGGCCGCTCCACATTCAACTTCATCAGGTCAAGCAGAGTTGTGCCGCCGGCGATGAATCGAGTTTGGGATTGCCCGGCGGCCTGGATAGCCTGCTGTACGCCGCTGGCCTTGGTGTAGGTAAAGGTTTCCACGATGTGCCTCCTAGGCTTGCTGGCGTACTTCCTGAATGGCCGCGACGATGTTGGGGTAGGCTCCGCAGCGACAGATGTTGCCGCTCATCAGCTCCTTAACGTCAGCGTCGGAGGGGCCGCACTTCTCTTTCAGAAGCGCGACGGCGGACATAATCTGGCCCGAAGTGCAGTAACCGCATTGGTAGCCATCATGTTTGACGAACGATGCCTGCATGGGGTGCAGGTTGCCGGGCTGGCCGAGGCCTTCAATGGTGGTGATGGCGTCCCCTTCGTGCATGACGGCCAGCGTCAGGCAGGAGTTGATGCGGCGGCCATTTACGTGGACGGTGCAGGCTCCGCATTGCCCGTGATCGCAGCCTTTCTTGGTGCCGGTTAAGCTGATGGACTCGCGCAGGCAGTCGAGCAGCGTAGTACGGGCATCAATGTGGAGATCGAGCTCTTTTCCGTTGACCCGAAGGCTCACCGGAACAGCGCCTTCGATGGTTTCCGCCGGTGCTTCCACCGCGGGAGCCGCCGGCGCGGCCTGTGCCGCAGCTACCATAGGCCGGGCGGTGGCGACCACTCCGGCTGCGCCCAGCGAGGAAAGGAAGGAGCGGCGGCTCAAGTGCCCGGCCGAGGATTCTTGTATCTTCTGGCTCATACTGTTCTCCATTTGCCCTTGGTCTTCATGATAACGTTCTCGAACCGAAGTTTGTATCCTTCGCAGATCTCCCGAGCACCTGGGATTCAGGCTACGAAATGTGTGTGTCCTATCGTCGACGGATTTCCGCTTCACGCTGGCTGCCCCTCCCGGTATTGGTTGCACCGATGGCTGGGGCCGCTGCTTCGGCCCCGGGTATATTTCGGAGACAGTGCGAACGGAAGAATAGAAACTTGACCCCTTTCAGGAGGCAATATTCATGTTTTTAAAACGCTCCCTGGTCTTCACCGCTGCCATCGTGCTCGCCGGTGCTGTAGGCTCGAACGCGGCCGACAAGAAGCAAAACAAGACACCAGATTCGCAGCAGGTTGGTTGGAACGATGCCGAAGGAATGCGGCAGCCCGCGTCCGAGTCCATCAACTTGAATGCCTATAACGCTATCCGCGAAGAGGGCCTGCAACATTCGCATGTGATGGACTATGCCGGGGGTTTGACCGATGGGATCGGGCCTCGGTTGACGGGGTCACCAAACATGGCGAAGGCCAATGCCTGGACGCGAGACCAACTCACGAAGATGGGCTGCGTCAACGCCCACCTGGAAGATTGGGGCGAGTTCGGTATGGGTTGGCAGCAGCTCAACACCTGGGTTCGCATGACGGAACCCGATACTGCCGTGTTCATGGCCCAGGCCACGCCGTGGTCACCTTCCACCAGCGGGCCCGTGAGTGGCCAGGCGATTTCCGTGGTGATCGAAGATGAGAAAGATATTGAGAAATACAAGGGCAAACTCTCGGGGAAGATTGTTCTGCTCGGGCCCATGCGCGAGGTGCCAGTCCCCGATAAGCCGTTCTTTGAGCGGTATACCGACAAGGACCTGAAGGAGCTCGAGTCACTGCCATTGAGTGGCCGGGATGCTGATATGGAGGCGCGCATTGAGCGGTACGTAAAACGCGCCAAGCTAGCGAGCCGCGTCATTCCGTTTTTGGCCGAAGAGAAGGTCGCGGGCGTGATTGTGCCCAGCCGCGATAGCGAGAACGGCGGCGGCACAGGGATTATTTTCGACGACAACGGCGCCGCAATGGGGCGTACTCCCTACCACAGAGACACGGCGGTGCCGTTTCCGGTGGTGGTCACGCAGATCGAGAGCTACGGCCGGGTATTCCGCCTGCTTCAGAACCACGTGCCGGTGTCGATCGAGATGAATGTGGAAACCAAGTTTTCGGGTGACCACGAGCATGGGTTCGACACGGTTGCCGAGATTCCTGGAACCGATCCGCAATTAAAGGACGAAGTCGTGATGGTCGGGGGGCACCTGGATAGCTGGATTGCAGGGACTGGGGCTACGGATAATGGCGCAGGATCTGTGGTTGCGATGGAGGTCATGCGGATTTTGAATGCGCTTGAGGTCAAGCCGCGGCGGACGATTCGTATTGCGCTTTGGTCGGGTGAGGAGCAAGGGCTTTTCGGCAGCAAAGGATACGCGGCTCAGCATTTCGGGAGCTTTCCGCTTTCGAACACCCCTGAGCAGATGGAGATGCCGGAATTCTTGAGGAAGCCGGCAGGGCCGCTCTCTCTGAAGCCTGAGCAGAAGCTTGTTTCTGCGTACTTCAATGTCGACAATGGAACGGGAAAGATCCGCGGGATTTATACCCAGGGGAACGCCGCTGTCGATCATATTTTCGAACAATGGATGGCGCCGTTGAAGGACCTGGGCGTCACCACCATCACCAACCGCAACACGGGCGGTACTGATCATCTATCGTTCGACGCGGTGGGAATCCCTGGGTTCCAATTCATCCAGGATCCGATGGATTACGAGACACGCACGCATCACTCGAACATGGATACGCGCGAGCGCTTACAGGCCGCAGACCTGAAACAGATCGCGGTGGTGGAAGCTATTTTCGTCTACAACGCCGCAATGCGGGATCAAATGATTCCACGCAAGCCTTTGCCGCATCCCGAACGGCTCGAAGAACAAAACAAGCCGCTGCCGGACCTGTACCCCACAGCTATCAAATGATGGAATAAGGATCTGTCCGGTAAGAAGTTCCGGGTGCCCCAAAACACTCGCACGTTCGGGGGTCGAGATTCCGATTCGCTTCCCAGCGTGCGACTCATCTCCACAAGAAGGACCGCGTCCTGGGCTAAGTTAAGCCAAACCTGTACCTATTAGATTGAAAAATGTCTCGGTTCAGCAACCACTCTTTCCTCGCAACGACCCTCTCCTATTTGTCATCCCGGAGCGAAGCCGGATTTCCTACCTAGCCATACTCACCGCGACCACTTATGTGGTTCTCCCTAAGGAGAACCACATGCAGTTGACCGACGCCGCAGCTCTCGACAGGAAATCTGGGGAAGCCGAGGGATCTGCGGTGCGCCATTCGTGTGCCCCGCCTCTACCGGGCCACAACCTACGCCAATCATCACCGAATCCTGATGGAAGCAAGAGGGTCGTTGCGAGGAAAGGGCGAATGCTGAACCGAAGCTTCTTTCAGATCAAATTTGGACGCCCTGAAGTTCACCCACCCCTGCGGAACTCAGTCTGAACCAGAATGGCACCCGGCGTTTCTTATGGCTGCGGCCAGTTGTAGGTGGTGATCAATTTCCCTTCATCGCCGATCAGCAACAGAGCTGCGCGGCCGTTTTCCAGCTGTCCCGAGAAGTCTTTCCCACTGCGCGCATCTCGAAACTCGACCGCTTTCTGATTTGATTCCGACGTCAGCACATAAAGGGTGGCTTTGGGCAGACGAGTGGGACAGATGAGTATGCCGGGATTAGTCGACGTTGTAGTGTAGGTGGGAGAGATAGCCGCTACCTTCATCGCATAGCGATAAACATCTCCAACAGCCTGCAGGTTCTGGTTAAGCTCAAGAGGCAGCGCCGCGAAAAGGATTTTTCCTTTACCCACAGTTCGTTCCGCCCAATCCTGTTCCCCCGGCATTTGCGCGCGGCTCAGCACGGTGGTTTTGTTGCCCGCGAACGTCAGGTCAGCTTCTCCACCCGGCCACTTGAATGTGTTGCTGCGCAGTGTGAGTGGTACATCCACATAGGGAAGGCCCACCCTATCTTGCCGGCCCGTCGGATGGAAATGAGCGTCTCCATCGAATGGGCCGGTCACCAGCAAAACCGCTCCTGCCTTCACGCGGGCGAGGATCGCCTGCCAGGCGTCTTCGGTCAGGGCAGCCGGTGAAGGAAGGATGATGAGCTTTGGCGATCCGAGGGTGGCAATCTGGTATTCGCCAACGGCATAGGCCTCTCCCCGAGCGTAGTAGTAGAGCGCGCGAACCGCGTTTTGCTGTGCCTCGATTGCCAAAAAATTGAACACGGAGAGTTGCAGAGACTGAGGCAGGATACCGCGATCTCGGGTTTGATAAAGTCGGTGGCATAAGGCGCGGCGCTTTTTGCGAATTCTCCTACTCTCCGCAGCATGGGCTCCCAAACCTTGGCCGACCCGTCACTCCGCTGCATGCCAAAGTCAACTTCGCGGGCCCAATCCCACTGCACGGCGCCGGAGCTGCCGGCGGCAAAACCCAGCGCCCACTTGCGCTCGGTGAGCGGCAGCCCGGTGAACTCGTCGTAACGCCAGGTTCCATCGGGAGCCCAGACCGGTTGATAGCCAGTTTCGCCGGTGATGTTTGGCATGCCGGGAACTTTTGCCGCGACCGAGTCCCATAACAAGCGCATCGTCTTGCCAGTAGGTGTGATTGGTGGTGAAGCAAACGCCTGCTCCACCATAGAACTGGTTCAGCACGCGATTGGTGACGCCGCCTTCATCCTGCCCGACGTCGACTGAGCTGGCTGCTGCCGGCCTGGCGAATCACAGCAACCATCGATCGTACCCAACGGCTGAACATATCCTGCGCGAACAGGTTGTAGTCGACGGCGCGCACCTGCTGCGGATTTCCATAACGCGCATAGGTCAGGTCGGCGACGCTGGGCAGCGGAATGTTGTCAAAGCTGCCGAGCTGCTCCGGTGTCTGGGCCCATGCGTCTCCCAGGGCTGCTGAGTGTTTTGTACCGGTCACGCAGCCACTGCATGCCATGCGCTTAACTTCCGCCGCATCCCCGTTTGGAATGTTTCCTTTGAATATCTGGTCTGGGATTGGAAAAGCTGGGCTCGTTGATGAGGTCCCAGCAAAGCCATGGAACCGTGGCGAAGCGGCGCACCACGCCGCGCACATAGGCCTGCTGCGCACGCACGGCATCTTCGATCGATATAGGGATTTTTGGCGCTGCGTCGGGCTGTACGCGCGAGAGGGGAGAAAAGGCAAAGAAGGTGAAGTTGACGGCGATGCCATAGTGATGGGCGCAGATGAGAAAGGCCTCAAGGTTGCGCAGGAAGCGCTCGTTCGGCTCTCCGGTTGCAGGGTCGATGAATTTGGCGTTCTTCATCCACACGCCGGTGCGGACAAAGGTGACACCGTGCGCGGCCATCTCAGCAAAATCGTTTTCCCACACCGATGCGTTGCGCGGGCCGGAAAAATCCCAGCCATTTTCTTCGGTGGTGAAGTAGTTGGTGCCCACGGGGAAAAAGGGCTTTCCGCCGCGCGTGAGGAAATCGCCATTGGCTCCAAGCGCTTCGCCGTCGTCAAGGGAACCGCGCTCCGCTACCCAGAAACCATTTTCGTAAAACTCTCGAAACTGTCCTTGCTGGCGAAAGGTGGCGCGGACCTTGTAGAAGCCGGCCGGCCAGCGGCTTCTGAAAGGGCGACTGTGAAGTCGGGAATCGCTCCTTGGCCTCGACTGGCAGAGTGGCTTGCTTCAAGAACCTTATCTGCAGATAAAAGCTTCACCCGGACTTCGCCTATTCCGGGCTGCGCCTGCTGCAGGTGCACGGTGATCTGAGGCGGCTCGCCTGGCCTGAGGACAGAGAAAAGCGTCTCGACGCGAAAGGCTGGTGGCGCTCCGGCTGGCGTAGGCTGCGGACTCGCGAATGAGGGCCATGCCGTCCTGGCTCTCCCAGTACCCGGCAGCCGGCTGAAAATCGAGGCAGACGATGCGGCTGCCGGTGTTGCGCGGTCGATTACGATGACCGGCGCGGCGACCCGCGAGACCGGCGCTGTCCACCATGTAGCCAAGTCCGTTGAGATGACCCTCAACCGTGAAGAACTTCTCCGCCTGCACCTTCGGAGTCGTGGCGAAGTCATAACCCGGCCTCCACGCAAAATGCGCATCTTGCGACACCGGTACTTCGTAGGTGTGGCGCAAATCCAACGACCGCGCAGTAGGTGTCTTGCGGACGGCCCTGGACAAATGTTGCGCCCGCCTGGGTAACGGGAACGCGCAATGGCTGGCCACCGAGGACGAGCAGATTCCCGCCACGCTGCAAATAGGCTTCGATCGTCTTCCAGGCATCGGTTGGGACCGCAGAACCGTAAGGAAGCACCAGCAGCTCGGCCTTTTCGAGCGCGGCGGGGGACTCCAACGCCTTCAGGTCCAAAAAGGTCGGATGCAAGTCGTTCAGTGCTGCGGACAGGGTGGAGCGATCCACGGGCTGGCTGGCAACCGTCGGAAGACCCGGCTGCCAGAGGACGACGACTTGGGCCACAAGAGGAGGCGAGAAGAGCAAAAGGAAGAAGGCAACTCGAATGAGTGCGTGGCTATTCATTTGTATCCCGCGCTCAGAATTGTATATCCGGCCAGAAGCAGCAAAAGATGATTAAATACGTGCGTGTCCTCACCATGGTCCGAAAGGTATGCCAAGATGTCTTCCATCTCCCGTCGCAAGATGCTCAAAAGTACGATCGCAGGAACGGCCCTCGCCAGCGCTCCCATGACGTCGTCTATCGCCTGGGGTCAGGAAAAGCCCTCCGCTTCCCCTGAGACGCCGATGCCCCGGAAGGGAAACATTCGGCAATCTGTGAGCCGCTGGTGCTACGCGAAGATGAGCCTCGACGAACTATGCGCCTACTCCGCGCAGATCGGGCTTAAGGGAGTGGATCTGCTGGAGCCGGAGGACTTTGAAGCACCCAAGAAGTACGGATTGATCTGCACCATGGGTTACGCCAATGCCGGAACGATTCCGGATGCCCTCAACGTCCTCGCCAACCACGACAAGATCGAGGCGGGACTACGTGAGAATATCCCCTTGGCTGCCAAAGCGGGGGTGCCCAATGTCATTACGTTTTCCGGCAACCGGCGCGGCATGTCTGACGAGGAAGGCGCGAAGAACGTAATTATCGGATTGAATCGGGTGAAGAAGATTGCGGAAGACAATAACGTCGTGCTCAATCTGGAGCTGCTGAACAGCAAGGTCAACCATAAGGACTATATGGCGGACCATACCGCGTGGGGCGTCGCGGTCATGAAGGAAGTAAACTCCCCCCACGTGAAGCTGCTTTACGACATCTATCACATGCAAATCATGGAAGGAGATTTGATCGCCACCATCAAAGAAAACATTCAATGGCTAGGTCACTTCCATACCGGCGGTGTACCCGGACGCCATGAGCTGAATAACACCCAGGAAGTGCAATGGGACGGGGTGATGCGCGGCATCGTGGAAAGCGGATACAAAGGTTATGTAGCGCATGAGTTCGTCCCCACCGGAGATCCAAAGACTTCGCTTTTACAGGCGGTTGACCTGTGCGATGTATAAGATAGGTGGAGGATTTTATGCGCAAGTTAGCCTTGGTTCTTGCCTTTTGTATCGCCACGGTCTGCATGGCCGTACCCGCGAATAGCGTTTACAGCTATACCTTGAAATCGATTGATGGCCAACCGGTTAGCTTGAAGAGTTACCGCGGTAAAGTTCTTCTATTGGTGAATGTTGCCAGCAAGTGCGGCTACACTCCGCAGTATGCTGGTCTCGAATCTCTTTATGAAAAGTACAAGGATCGCGGGCTGGTGATCGTCGGCATTCCAGCCAACAATTTCGCCCAGCAAGAGCCTGGGACCAACGACGAGATCAAGAAGTTCTGCCACAACCGGTATAACGTGTCTTTTCCCATGATGGCCAAGGTCTCAGTGGTGGGCGAGGATAAGACCCCGCTCTACGTTTTCCTGACCGACAAGTCGGCCAATCCGCAGATTGGCGGGGAGATCAAATGGAACTTCACAAAGTTCCTGTTCGACCGCAACGGCAAACCAGTAGAGCGGTTTGAACCGGCTGTGACTCCCGACTCACCTCAGGTTACAGCAGCCATCGAAGCAGCTCTTGATAATAAGAAATAGAGCTGTTTCTCCAGGCTGCTTCAAATTGCCACAATGGACGGACAAAGCCGTCATCCTCGACGTTTTCGTGGTCCAGCATACCGGACTGCTGTTTCCAGGCTCCCCGACAAATTCGTCATCCTGAGCGAAGCGCTTCGCAGATCTGTCGCAAACAGCGGCTGTATGGCGCGGAGTCGAAGGACCTCGGCTAGGTTTGTTGGCAGATGCCTTTGAAAGCTTTCCGACCGCGAACTACAGCGGTAGATAAAAATTACACCGCCTCCGATCCTATTTTGTGACTGCTGCCCCCAAGATTGCGTCGAATAAGCGTCACCTTGTAATTCGCGGTTCCAACGCAAATGCGTAAGCCCCGCAGCACGTACTACCGCGACGCCCGTAAACGCAGCCGCTCAATTTTCAGGCCGACGCAAGCGAGCAGGAACATCATCGAGCCAAAATGCTTGGGATCGAAGAGGAAGCTCTCGTCCAGGTTGTAGACGAGCGTGAGGACTACGATCGCGAGATACCACTCGACCGCCCTAAGCTGCTCCTGGTCACGGGACTGAAAAATGCAAATGACCGCATCACGGAAGGCAAATCCGAAGACCAGGAGCACAATGGCTAATCCGACCACGCCCATTTCGAGCGTGACGTCGAGAAATCCGTTCTGCGCCTGGGCCAGAACCCAGGAAACGGCGAGAATTACACGATAGGATTCGCCCTGCAGGCCAAGCCAGAATGCCTGGTATCCGTAACCCAACAGCGGGCGCTTAGCTATGGAATCGAGGACAGCGCTCCAAATCCCGGTGCGCCCGGTCAAGGTCAGGTCCTTACCCAGCAGGGTGAACAGAAAGTCCGGCCACACCAGAATGACGATCGTCACGGAGAAAAATGCCACCAGCAGAAGGAAGCAGACGACAAAGTAGTCTTTCTTGCGAAGGTTATGGAGAGCTTTCAAAGCTACAAAGGACACAATGTAGACGGCGGTCAGCATATACGCTGTCGCGGCATGCGAGAATGCGATCGCAGTGAGACAAAAGACGATCTGGCAAACTCGAGTAGCTCTTAGGAACGGTGTGCGTGCGCGATACGATACCGTCGCAGTAAGGAAGAACAGCGCCAGGTTTCCCAGATAATTCTTTGCGCTAAAGATGCCCTTCCAGGCGGAAGAATGTCCACCCATTCGATCGAGCCCATACTGCGGCAAAGCCACCGCGAAGACAATACTCGCGACGATAGTAGCGGTGCCGAGAATAAGCAGTAATTCAAGCACCTGATCGAGCTGGTAACGAGACATGATGTAGTACAGAAGTAGAACGCCGCCCAGCAGAAGCGCGCCCGAGCTGATCGTCCTCGTAGGAAGCTGGGAAAGAGGAGAGAGTAAAAGCGCAAGGATAGGAAAGCTGGTCACGAGTTTCATCTGCATGCTCAGCCGGCGAACCGGCTGGTGCCGCTGTATGGCAAAGATCATGCATGCGACAAACATAAGCAGCTTGCCCAGCCGATCGGTAAGTACTCCACCGGCGGAACTGGTCGCGACGGCACGGGTCGCAGTCGGCTCATTGACAAACGGGGAGACACCATCAAGAACAAAATAGAGCAGAACGAGCAATAGAGCCCAGGTTGAGACGCGGCCCCAGATGCTTCCTGAAAGGGATGCAGCTCTCTGTTGCCGATGAACTGTGCTTGCCGTTCGACCGGCTTCCTGGACTACCTCCGAATTTGCGGGGAGTGCAAGCATCAATGAATGTATATAGCCGCCGAAGCAGCGGAAGCCAGGATTCCCTGGCCATTGATTCCGATGTTGCGCATGAAGCTGAAAGGGACGTAGACAACATCGTCGGGCAACAAGGCAACATCGGGTTTCTTGCCCTTTTGGATTTCGCTGAGTTGCAGGTCTATCTCCTCTACTCCATCATCCGTCTCGCGTACCAGTCTCGATTTCCCGATAGCGGCAGTGTGATTTGCATAGCCCGCCAGAGCGACGGCCTGCAGTACAGTCATCCTCGAATTGTTGGTACTGATGGGATAACCGCCGGGCTTCGATACGTCACCCAGGACATACACCACTGCTGCTTTAGGCACAATGACTGTATCGCCGGGATAGACCATGGGATCGTCGGCCAGAGCGGTCTGGGCGGTGTTGGAGTAGTAGTATTCGACCTTCTGTTTCGCCGGACCGAACCGCTGGATGGTCATGTGGCGATCCGCCAGATCCGTCAGTCCTCCCGCCATGGCAAGCACTTCGACTACCTTGCGCGCAGTGTCAATCTCGTAAATCCCCGGCTTTTGCACCTGCCCCATCACCGACGCGTTCTGCGTTGCGTAAGCTTCCACACGGACCGTAACCTGCGGATGCAGCATCACACCGGCGGCAACCAGCCGACGCTGGATCTGTTCAGCTGCCTGCTCCGGTGTCAAGCCGGACACGCGCACATTGCCAAGAAAGCTGAAGGGAATGGTCCCGGCATCCGTGACCCGCGCACGTTGTTCCATCTCTGGCGTGTCATACACCTGAAGGTGAAGCAAGTCACCGGGCCCGATCAGCAGACTCTCGTTTTGCGCCCGCACGCTAATGTGAATACATAACAGAACGAACAACAGGGGAACCCACCGCAGTAATTTTTTCATTAAGCCCTCGCAAACTGCCCTTCTTGCAAAGAGAGGTATCCTCCGGCAGGCTGATCTCTTACGCCGTTGATAACGATGTTGATCTTGCGGTCGCTGCTCGATTGCACGTCCTCCAGCATCCTGTAGCTCTTGTCGAGTGCGGACAAAGGGGTCTTCTGGTGCCTGGCCATAAGCAAAACGGAATTGACCATCGAGCTGAGGACTACCGAGTCAGTGAATTGCAGCACTGGCGGGGCGTCAAAAATGACCAGGTCGTACTTCGCCTCCCACATCTTCACCAGAGCAGCCATTTGATTCGACGCCAACAACTCCGCTGGGTAGGGCGGCACCGGCCCTGACGGAATGAGGAACAGACCTGGGACCTCGAGCACTGGAATCACCACTGAAGCGCCGTGGTCCTGGGAAAGGCCCGCTAACACGGTGCTCAGCCCAACCTGCGGGCTTACCTCCAGATTCCGGTGCAACCACGGGTGACGCAGATTTGCATCGCACAACAGGACTCGCTTGCCCTGCTGGGCGAAGAGAATCGCGAGGTTCCAGCTGACGAAGCTCTTGCCCTCACCGGAGAGCGGACTTGTGACCAGAACGGAGCGCGGAGGCGCTCCACTGCGGGACAACATCAGAGAAGTGCGGAGCGAACGGAGTGATTCGACAAAAGGCGAATTCGGGCTGTTCAATGCCGGTAGCGCTGATTTTTCTAACCAGTGATTACCTCCGGCGAGGGCAGCCTGTTCCTTTTGATAAGGCAGCACGCAGAGTGGCGCCGGACCCAACTCGCGAGATATCTCCCGCAAATCCTGAATCCTGGTATCCGTCACGTCCCGCAGCAACGCCGCGATCACTCCGCCGATCAGACCCAGGCCGATCGATCCCAGCAGGTAGAGCAACACGACCGGCTTAGCGGGTTTATCGCTGGCCTTCGCCCAGTCAACCACAGAAATGTTGGTGGACCGCAGACCGGCCAACAGGCCGGACTCTTTGAGGTGCCGCGACATATCGTCATAAAGCGAGCGGGTCTGGTCCGCTTCCTGCCGCACCATCTGATATTCGATCGTTTTGTTGTTGAGCGCTTCGGCTTCACTCTTGTAAGCATTGAAATCCCGGCGGGTCTGCTGCTCTGCTTGTTCGGCTACCATGAAGTCATTGTGAGCCCGCCCTGCGACCCGGGCGACCTCGGCTCGAATTGCGCTCTGCACTGCGCCCAGGTTGCTTCGCACTTCGGTTAACTTCGGATAAGCCGGGCCGAACTTCGCCGACAACTCCTGCAGCTGCCCCTGCAAGCTAGCCTCCTGTAAACGAAGATTCTGAATCAGGTTGAGCGAAGTGCCGATGGCGGCGGAAGTTGCCCCTCCCGTGATGGCGCTTCCGCCGAGGCCCGAGATCAACTCTGCGTTGCCGGTCTTCACCACCTCATTGATCGCCCCCTTGAGAATGCGGTTCGACTGCGCCTGGGCTTCGGCTTGTGTCGCCATTTGAAGCTTGTCGAGGATCGGGTTGTAAACCTGGTCCTTACCGTCTTTATCGACCTGCCCCACAGAGAAAACGCCGGCCTCCTGCTGCAACTTCACTTCCTTAGCCTGTAACTCATGGGTTTTGGCGCGCAGATCCGCCAGCTGCGAGCTTAGCCACGACGTCGCCTGCATGGTCGCGTCGTACCGCGCCTGAAAACCCTTTTCGATCAGCCCCTGCAGCAAGTGATTCACCACCGCCGCTGCCAATTGCGGATCAGGGCTCAGATATTCCACGTCGATCAGTCGCGTTCCTGCCACCGGCTGCACAGTCAGCCTGCGGTGGAAGATTTTCAAGACGCGCATCCGCCGATGCGGCGAGTTCTCGAGCGACGCACCCTTGGGGTCGGGCCTCCCAGCCGGCGCAAAGAGCCCGAGGATCCAACCTGCCGGCGACCACTTCTGCTGGTAGTCCTCTGTTTGCTCGAGGTGAAGATCTTCGATAACGCTCAGCGCGAGCGAGTCCGATTGCAGGATCTTTGCCTGCGTCTGGATAATCATGTTGACTTCGAGCGCATCGGAGGGGGTGTCGCCGGAACCGGTTTGAATCACCAGGGAACTGGTCGAGTCCTTTTGCAATTCAATTTCCCCTACGGACTTGTAGCGCCGAGTGGAAAATATGAGCGCCAGGACGCCGAGCAGAAAGAATATCGACAGGCACACATAAATGATCCCGCGACGGCGCACCAGCATGAAGCCGATTTCCCGAAGTGTGAGTTCGGGGGGCGGCGGATTTGCCGTAATGACCACATGCGAGGGTTGCAGCGCTATCTTATCCAGAAATACCTCCATTGACACGGCGCGTCGCTTTCATCAGACCGGCCGGCTTAACACGGTAGCGAACTTATCTTTCCAATGCAGGAACGGTGACTCGATCCAGCGATAGGAGGCCATGGCAAGAATGACCGTCATCACAAATCCCATTGCTTTCGCCGCCAGCAGCTGCCATCCCCAGACGGGGTGGAGCAAGTTCAGCATGATGAGGATTCCGGTGAGGTGCAGCATGTAAAGCCCGTAACTGATTTTTCCCAGCTGGACCACCCAACTGCCGCGAACCCACTTGCTGTGACTGTGCAGGCACGCATACAGAATTGCGCCCGCTGACAGGGATACAATCAGCCGTCCCAGCACCATGCGAATATCCACCGGTCCAGGCTGTTCGTTCAGCCACGCGGAAGACGCAACCCACCCCATCAGGCCACCGGCCAGCAGGAGGCAACGCAAACTCCGCGTAAGCCTGGGAAGACGATCCACGAACAGCGCCAGGAGGATTCCCAGAGCTAACGAATCACAGCGGCACACGCTGCCGTAGTAGATGAACCCGCCGCTCGCGCCGGCCAGCATAAAACCTATCCGGCACGCGGTCGCCAGAAGGAAAGTAACGATTGCTGCTACGATCATGCCGCGCCGCCTGAGTATTTTCATGAGTAACGGCCAAATCAGGTAGAACTGCTCCTCAATCGAGACCGTCCACAGAGGGGAGCAGATCGACTCCGGCCGTCCAAAGACTGCGTGTACCCAGTTGCCGACAAACAGCAGGTATCCGGCCACGTAGTACCAGGGCAGACTCTGTTTCGCCATGGTGTGGGCGAGCACGACCCCCAAGGCAATCAACAGAAAGTACAGCGGCCAGATGCGCAGGATGCGGCGAAGATAGAATCGCCGCAACGAAATTCCGCCCGTCTGTTCCCGCTCGCGCAGCAGGATAGAAGTGATCAGGAAGGCGCTCAGGGCAAAGAACAAGTCGACACCGGCTGCGCCCGATTTCGCAATGGCTCCCCACAGCCACGGTATCGGCAGATGGAACCGGCGATAGAACGCCCCCTCGAAAGGCAGCGTGTGACACACAAATACGCCGAGAAATGCATAGAACCTCAACCCGTCCAGTTCCGGCTGATAAAAGCGGCGCTGGGTAGGCGCCGCCACCAGCGGCGCGTGTAAAACCCCGGTCAATTGGCCCATCGCGCACCTGCTTCTGTTTTGTATGGATCAGCCAGCAGCCGCTCGAACAGATTTTCCAGCCGGCCAGTTTGCTGCACCAGGTTGAAGTGGTCGACAACATTTCTCCTGCCCGCAAGGCTGCACCGTTGCCATAGATCCTGATCGTCCATCAAACGGAGGATCGCCCTGGCCAGCGCTGCGGAATCGCGCTCGGCCACCAGCAATCCCGTCTCGCCGTTTTTGACCGCTTCCGGGATTCCGCCGCTGAGAGTGCTCACCACAGGCAGACCCATTGCCTGCGCCTCGATGAACACCATGCCGAAGCCCTCCGCGTCGCCGGTGGCAGCGACCACACTCGGCACACAGAAGACGGACGCCCGTGACATGCGGTCTCGTACCACCGCTGCAGGCTGGACGCCCAAAAAACGGCAGCGCACACCCAACGCCGCGGCTCGTGCCTCATAATCTGCGCGTAATGGGCCATCCCCAATAACCACCAACTCGGCTTTAGGACAATGACGCTGTACGACGGCCATGGCGTCGATCAAACCTCCGCAACCTTTCTTTTCCACCAGCCGCCCAACAAACAAGACGGACTTTTCCCTTGGCCGCAACATGCCTGGCGGCTTGAAGCGTTCCACATCCACTCCAATCGAATGAACGATGGTGCGATCGGCTGGGTATCCCATCGCTAACCCGCGAGCGCGCACATAGTCCGAACAGCTGATGAACAAGGCTCCCGTTTTCTGCAGTCTCGATCGTCCCTGCAGATAGGCGCGGCCCAGGCGCGTCCTGCTCATAGCCTCGTCGCTGATAGTCACGTCGTATCCATGCAGAGCCGTCACCAAAGGCACACCAAGCAGCTCTGCGAGCTGCATTGCCGCATAGCCATCGGGCGCGAAGTGCGCATAAACCAGTCGGGGGGCACGCGCTCTGAGCTGTGCCACCTGCTCGCGGGTGGGGCCTGCATAGCGAAAGCGAAGCTCCCGCAGCCTTCCCCGCAAGCCGCCATCATCGACTGTCCAACTGCTGTTTGCCGGTAAGTCGATCCCTGCTGTCTTGCGCCAGCCCACAAAGAACGGCGAGAAGCGCTGCATAGCGATTGCTTGCGCCGCAATAAAGGTCTCCGAAGGCGGCAGCAACAGCGTACGAAAAACCACGACTGTGCCTTGATGCAGCCTCTCGCTGGGCTTCGGGTTTGCGTATGGGATCGTCATTTGTCTCATGGCAACTAGGCCGCGGAGCAGGTTTCCGCGCCCAGAACTTCGCGGTAAAGCTGCTCGTACTGGGGTGCGATCCGGCTCCAGGAAAAACGTTTGGTGGCCGCTCGCGCCTGCTCGCCGATCGCTGCCAATTTTTCTGCCGGCAGCGACAAAGCGCGTTCCATTTGCGCCGAAAGCCGGGTTGCTTCCTGGTCTACCAGGAAGCCGGTCACCCCATCCTGAACCACCTCGGGATGCGCGCCCACCGCGGTCACCACCACTACCGTGGCGGCACTCATGGCCTCGATGGTCGACAGCCCAAAGCCCTCATAGGCTGAAGCGGAGGTGAATAGATGAGCTCGCTGCAGCAACCGGTATAGCTCTTCGCGGCTAACGGCGCCCCGGAAGCATACCCTTCCACCGAGGCCGAGCTCGATCACGCGACGCTCGAGCGACGAGCGCAGCCCGGAGAAATCCGAACCTACCCATTCCAGGCGCAAATGTGGGTAGCGATCCTTCAACGAAGCCATCGCCTCCAGTATCTTGTGCACACGTTTGTTCTCGGCCAGGCGCGCGACACCCAACAGCAGTCCCGGCTCCGGCTTTTTTTTGAGGCTCCAAAGGCCATCGATGTTCGCTCCGTTTTCTATCACGCGGATCCGCTGCGGAGGCACAATCCTCGAGAACACCTGGCGATCGTGCTGGCTTACGCAAACTACTGCCCCCACTCCACCCAGCGAACGGCGGGTGACCGTTTTGAAGTAAAGTTCTTTGAATCCCCTGGCCCGCTCGGTATGAAAGAAACCACCATGGGTGCTTATCACCAGCGGAATGCGATGGACCAGCCGGAGCAGGCTTAGAAAATCCACAAAGAAATCGATGGCATGAATATGCACCAAATCGTAACCACGAATGATCCCGAATACACCCGGCGCCACCGGATAGCGGCGAGAGCCCCAGTGTCGCATGCGGTGCACCGTAAGGCCGGCTTCGACAGACTCGGCCGGCGCCACGTCGCCGCTAGCAAAAAGCAGGCGTAACGTTGCGACCTGCACGGTATGTCCCTTTTGCTGCAGCGCCACGCTCAGGCCTTCCACCACGCTCTCCATGCCTCCCTCGGCAGGAAGAAACTGGCGGCTAAGCTGAAGGATCTTCATAGCGGGTGCACCAGTGCCCGAAGCGCCGGGCGTTGGGCCGCCCAATCGCGCAAGCGGCGGCGGCGGCGGCGCGGCAAGAACCAGATCGCCAGGAAAATTGCATAGTCGCGTGGGGTGCTCTTTCCATGGCGCAAGGCTTCGCGCAACAGCCGATGAAATGCACACCACTCTCCCTGATCCGATGCCTCAGCGGAGATCTGGTACAAGACGAAGGCGGACAACGCGCGAGGCGTGAACAGGTGCCGGTCGCGCTGCAACCATGCAAGTGAATACCGCCAATTCGCTTTGCTGCTTACGGTTGGCCGCTCTTCCTCTATGTTGTGAATCGCCAGCACCTCGTCGGCAAACACCACCTTTGCCCCGGGCAGGCGGCCTATCCGCAGCACCCATTCCGTATCCTGATGTTTCAATTGACCGCTTTTAAACGGCTGGGCCAGCATGAGCGAGCGCCTTACAAAAAGGGTCGAAGTCTGGATATATCCTTCACCGCGCGTGAGCGTACGGCGCGCCAGAATGTACTCACCAATCTGCTCGTTGGTGTCAGGCATGCGTCTTGGCCACACATAGTCTCTTCCCGGTGTACGCGCGATCATCCTGCAGGTCCCGATCACGAAAGGCGCGGTCGACGGGGCGACGGCGTCGAGTTGAGCCTGGAGCTTGCCGGGAAACCATTCGTCGTCGTCATCCAGGAACGCAATCCATTCCCCCACAGCCGCTTCGACACCCCGGTTACGCGCGTCGGACCCGCCAACGCTGTTGGGCAACGCAAGCACCTGTAGACGTGGGTCCTGCTGCGCCACCCTTTCCATGGCCAGCCTGGTGCCGGAATCCTCACCATCGATCACCACCACCACCTCGATGTCGTGCAATGTCTGGGCCAGTGCACTACGCACTGCCCGCTGCAATAGATCGGGTCTTCCGCGGGTAGGTATGACGACAGAAACAGTAACCATGATTCGACTCCTTAGCTCGGCACGTTTTCCCGGCGCGGCGCTGCCTGGAGCGCTTGGGCAATCGCATAGTAAGCGGGTTTAGGTTGGCAGTTGGCGTCAAAGGGCAGTGGCCGCACCGGCAAACCATCCTTGCGTGGACGGTATCCGCTAATCCAGGTAAAGCAATCGGCGAGTCCCCAGGTAACAATTCCCTTTACCGCCGGCTGGCGCAGAGTCGCGCTCAAAAATCTGCCGTATATGTCGGCCACCACTCGATCCCGCACCGCCACGTTTCCAGGTAACATCGCATCCTGCACGTCGAGTTCGGTAATGAAGATCTTCATCCCGCGACGGGCTAACTCGCCCAGAAAATCCTCGTAACTTCCATCCCCCAGCACAGCGGGCTGATCACCCCGCAGGTGCGCCTCTAGCCCGATTCCCTGGATGGGCGCACCGCGTGCCAGCATGCCGTCAAGCAAAGCAATCATGGCCGTCCTTTTTGCGCGGCCAAAGCCGTTTGACACTTCGAGATAGGTTTCGTTCCACACCAGCATCGCCTTCGGGTCCGCTACAGCAGTCGCGCGGAAAGCTTGTTCGATGTAGTTGGCACCGCAACTCTGCAGCCACGGACTATCGCGCAACCCATCCGCACGATGACTTCCAGGATCAAGCACTTCGTTCACCACGTCCCAGGAAAACAACTTGCCTGCGAAATGCGCAGCGACCGTCCGAATGTGGCCAACCATCATCGCTTGCCCTGTTGCCTGTGTAAGCTGTTGTGTGACCCACGCCGGCAACGCTTCGTGCCAGACCAGTGTGTGGCCCCGCACCTTGATGGCGTGATCCGCACAAAATGCAACAAACTTGTCAGCAGTCGCAAAGTCATACACCGTCGGTTGGCTGCTCAACGAGTTCCACTTCATATGCAGTTCCGGGGTGGCGATATCGCATTGCGCCAGAAACAGTTGCTGATAACTGGGGGACTGAGCAAAATACTTCAGTGCCAGGCACGAACCGAACAGTAACCCCTTTTCTTGCGCCAGCTGCTTTAACGATGTGGTCGCAGCCTCGAGACTTGCCCGAGATTGAGTCCAACGCGCCGCGGCCAACAAGCCAGACTTCTTGATGAAGTCTCGGCGATCCATTTTCAGCCTGCATTCCATATCTCAGTCGCCGCGCATTTGGATCGGGCTGGCCTGGTCGTCCGAGCCGGCATAGTTCGCGGTTGCGCGGCCCTGCAGTTTTGCTGTGTACCGGCTGCGAGGGTAGTCCATGAGCAGCAGGAGCAGTATGTACCAGGGCTCGATAAGATAGCGGCTAAAAAGGCGGCGAGGCTCATGGGCCAGGCGGAACATCCATTCCAATCCAATCCGGCCCGACCAACGGGGTGGGGTGGGCGCTGCGCCGGCAATATACTCTAACGCCGCTCCAGTCGAGGATAAGATTACATGGGCATCTAACTGCGAATAGTTCTCTTTGGTCCAAAGCTCCTGCCGCGGCATACCCATCCCGACCATCAAAAGGTCCGGCCGGTAGGCGTTGATCCGCTGAACCAGGGCTTCATTTTCAGCGCTGCCGTGGCGCGCATCAAAGAATCCGTCGCTCACCTCTATCTGCAGTCCCGGATAAAGCTCACGTAGCTTCGCAGCGCCCTGTTCCGCTACCTGCTTGGAGGAACCGACGTTGAAAACACGCCATCCTCTGCTGGCTGCCAGCTCCATCAAAGGGCCCGTCCAATCCACATTCGTGACCCGTTGATCGCGTTGCAGAGGGTAGCCATAGAGCCGCCCCAGCGCTACCAGGGGCATGCCGTCTACATAAGTCCAATGGACATGAGAATAGAATTCTTTAACCTTTGGATGCCTGTGAAGCAGATAGACACTGTGCAGATTATGATTCGCTATGATCCATTTGTGGCGCTCGCGAATTCCCTGATCCACGAGCTCGTTCATTTCAGGTATTGACCTGGGCTGCAACGTCAATCCCAGAAACGCAACCGTATCAGTGCTTTTTGCAGAGGCCGGGCTTACGGCTTTCATGCGGGGGATTCTCCATCTAACTTCCTGGAATTTAGACTGTTATGTTTAACGTCAAGAGCTGCTCATGAGGCAAGCCACGAATGCTTTTCATTCGCGATGGCGCGTCAGAGCTAGTACGCTTGTCAGTGATCCAAGGCAAAGGTGACAGAACGGTTGACGTAAAGCAACCTTGGCTTCTACAAATTCCTTTACCAGTCGTGAACCGAGTTCTAAGTTGGAACCGCACTGTCCTATTTTGAATACAGATAATTACCATTGAAACGAATGCCAGGTGCCGGCACGAGTTTGCGATAAAGTCTTATCTCAGATTGTCCTTGGGATCTACATGCTGTAGACCTCCGACTTACCCCGCTTAAGCTGCAGTGTCTGGCAACCGATAGTGGCCTTAGTCGCCGTTTCTACAATACCCGCGGCGTCTCCTAATGGGGGCACCCGCCTATTCGGAGCTCGATGCCTGGAACCACTTATCACCTTCTTACCGAAGCTGAAACATTTTCTGAGTTTGCGGGCGGCGCAATTTCGCGCTGGGCGGCCAATGTGCTTCGCAACTCACCTCACGCCGTCGTCGTCTGTCCTGACGCAGACGGAACCTGGCACTTTTCCCAGGAGTCCATTCATGTTCTGTCTGCGATGGCTCTGTATAAACACCTCCGGCGGCACCTGGAACATTTGCCCTGGTTCTTTCATTGCCGCGTGATACGAGGGGTGCTTCGCCGCCTGGTCAAACGCGTTCGCTCCGGCGATATCGTATGGATTCACAATCGGCCGGAGTTTGCCGTCGCGATCACCCCGCTCGTCCATCGTGCCGGCGGGCGGGTCGTTCTCCACTTACACAACTCTCACCTCGTCAACCGCCCTGAACGGCTCATGAGGCAGGTCCATGTGGATCGGTTGGTGTTTGTGAGCGAGTTCTTGCGCCAACAGGCATGGAGGAAGTTCCCGCAGTTGGGCACTTCGTCGGTTTTATACAACGGTGCCGATCAGTCGATCTTCTATCCCGCTAAGGAACCGAAGCCAGGTCCGGAGACAACCACGGTGCTGTTTGCCGGCAGGCTGGTCGCAGACAAGGGAGTTCACGTTTTACTCGATGCGATGAAGCTGCTCGATAAGCAGGGGGTCCGCTTGCGGGCATACATTGTCGGTTCTTCTGGTTTCGGAACAGAAAAGGAAACCGACTACATCAAACACCTGAAGGGAAACTCGACTGCGAGCGTTGTGTTTCTGCCTTACCGCAGCGGGGCCGGACTGGGCACGCTATTCCGGGAAGCCGACATGTTTTGTTCGCCTTCCGTGTGGGAAGAGCCGTTCGGCCTGGTCAACGTGGAAGCGTTTGCCTCTGCCTTGCCGGTAGTTAGTACCCACGGCGGCAGCTCGGACGAGATATTCGCCCATGGCGGGGGCATTCTCGTAGAGCGCGGATCCGCTGTTCAGTTAGCGTCCGCCTTGCGCCTTCTGGCGGAAAACCCTGAACTGCGGGTGCGTCTTGGCCAACAGGGCTATGCCGCATTTCTTGAACACTTCACCTGGTCCAGTGTCCGATCCCAGGTGGAGCACATCCAGAAAGCGCTGCTCGCTTAGGTGGACGACGCCAGACCACTCGTGACCCGGCGCCGGCTCCTCCAGGGAGCGGCCTCCCTGGCCGCTCTCTCTTCGTTGCCAGGTTGCGGCTACCATCAGAATTACGATTACCACCCGCCTTCCGGCAAACCTCTCCCCTTGCCCGTCGGACCTGTTGTTCAGGGTTCCGTCACGGTGACAACAGCCGCTGTGGGAGCAATCCCGTCACGCTTTATGGGTCTGAGCTACGAGAAGTTGGCGATGAGTTATGGCTACTTCCACGCTTCAAACCACAATCTCATTGCGCTCTTTCGCCATCTTGGCCCCGGTGTGTTGCGCCTTGGCGGTGGGTATGTCGATCGCCTCTTATGGACCCCAAGTGCCAACGGCACGCACCAGCAGATTTCGCCGGCCAACGTAGACAACCTCGCCGGCTTCCTCCAGGCGACAGGCTGGCTTTGTCTCTACGGGGTCAACTTCGCTACCTCGACCCCTGTGTTGGCAGCAGAAGAAGTCGCTTTCGCCGTCTCTGCCCTGGGGGAGAATTTGCTTGGTATCGAGATTGGCAATGAACCTGACGAGTACGGCATCCCGGGCAACTATTTTGCCGGCAACTGGACATTCGAGGACTTTATCGACCGCTGGAATTCGTTCCGCTCCGCTATCCTGCAGGCCACACCCCATGTGCCTGTCACCGGCCCGGCTGCCGGTGGCGGCAACCATATTTCCACCTGGACCCTACCCTTTGCGCAGGCCGTGACGCCCAGCGGACTCACGCTGTTGACCCAGCATTACTATCGCGCCAGCGGAGCAAGCTCCACTTCGACGGCATCGTTCTTGATCAGTCCCGACACTCAACTTACGACCGACCTCGGAATCCTGAAAGCCGGAGCACAACAACTTGGCATTCCTTTCCGCATAAGTGAGTGCAATTCGTTTAGTAATGGCGGGGCTGCCGGAGTAAGCGACAGCTATGCATCTTCCCTATGGGTCCTCGACTTCCTGTTCAACGTAGCGATGGCCGGGGCCACCGGAGTGAACATGCACGGCGGTGGAAACTCACCAGGCTATACGCCGATCGCGGATGATTCCGGTGCTGTCATCGACGCGCGCCCGGAATATTATGGACTGCTTCTCTTTGCGCTCGCAGGCACGGGCACATTGCTTCAAACGCAGCTCTCGGCCGGCAGTGTCGACGCCACCGCCTATGCGGTGAGAACCCCGAGCGGGGGCTTGAACCTCATCCTGGTGAACAAAGACTCGCTGCAGGGCCTGACCCTGACCATACAAGCGAATCAGACCATCCAGACAGCAAGCATGCAAATCATGACCGGTCCAAGCCTGGCCGCTATCTCTGGAGTTACGATTCAAGGCGCCCCGATGAACAATGACGGTAGCTTTGCTCCAGCAAGCGCGGATACGCTTACTCCCGCGGGCCGCCAAACCACTTGTTTCATCCCGGCGCTGAGCGCCGCGCTCATCAGCATAACCTGATCCAACGTAGAACCTGCTGGCCGCAAGGTGAGTCCCGGAGACCGATTCGCACGCAGAATCCTAGAGGCCCTTCATAGCAAAGAACAAGGTGTGGAGAAGAATTGCGAAATCGAGGAAGATACCGCGGTTTTCAATGTAGTAAAGGTCGTATTCGATGGCTTCATGAATGATGAAGCGGCGATCACCGCTGAGTTGCCAGAGGCCGGTCAAACCCTGGGGCACTGAGAGTCGGCGGCGTTCAAGCGGGGTATAGGTCTCGGTGATATAGGGCATCTCTGGACGAGGGCCGACCAGAGACATGTCTCCATTCAGAACGTTGAGCAGTTGCGGAAGCTCATCCAGGCTGGTTCGTCTAAGAAATCTCCCAGCGGCCGTGATGCGCCTGTCTTCGGAGCTTTCGGGGGAGCGCTCGTATTTCGGAACGTCCACATACATGCTGCGAAATTTAAGCATGAGAAAAGGTTTGCCGAACTGCCCTGTACGTAGTTGACGGAAGAACACCGGCCCTCGGGATGTTGCCTTCACCATGAGGGCACAAACCAGCCACATGGGAAGCGTCAGCAGCAAAAGGCCAGAAGCCAGGAGCAAATCGGCGCAACGCTTGAGAGCAATGTACGGAAGCGGGTGATCGCCCTCGGCATCGAGCGTTGTGACCATGAGGCCGTCAACCATCTGCACCGAGGCGGTGTGCTCGGCAAAATGAGGGTGGCCCGCACCGACGAGCGAAACCCTGACACCGGCTGCGGCGGCTATCGCCAATAGCTCATTCATGCGCGGCAGCGCGACCGTGGGCGGTATGAAGATCTCCTGTACGTTGAGTGACCGCAGGAGAGGCTCCGACAGAGGTTCTGAAATAACGGGCACGTGATGTTTAAGGTTGTAGTCATGGCTGTAGATGACGCGCCGATTGTCAAAGCCGCTTTCATCGAGAAAGCCGACCGGCGTCTGGCCCAGATGGGGAGAGTGCAGCAGATACGAGAACAGCCGCCGTGTTTCCCGCGTGGTGCCACAGATGAGCACTCTGCGCTGGCGCACGGCGGGCGATTTCCAATCGCGGATCATTCTGCTGCTTGAGTATTTTTGTATGACTAGAAGAAGGGTTGCGAGCGCCCAGAAATAGGCCAGGAGCAAACGCGGCATTCCCGCCTTGGTAAAGTAATTGCCGACCGCGAGCAGAATCAGGCTGTAGGTGGACACTCTCAGGATCCGGGCCGTGTCGCCCACCTGGAGCAGCGTGGCGCGCTGTCTGTAGACCTGGTGAGCCTGGGCGAGAATCACGAAGGCCGCCCCATACTTGAGGGAAATTTCTGCCCACAACATCCATGCGTCTCGGCCCTCAAGCGGTCTATGCAATTCATAGAGCAGGATGCCGGCGATACACGCCAGCGCGATGCAGCCGACATCGAACAAAGCTGGGATGGCCACCCCGACCGCGCTTCTTAGAATCACCAGGGGTTGAGCTAACGCCGAGGGAGAACGGAACCCCATTTGTTCCGAAGCCGGTAAAGGAAAATCGGTCGCCATGCACTACCGCCTTTTTGGTTGCAGTAAATCTTGGATCAACTACCTGTGTGCTCGCTGAGTTGCTATCTTCTATTGCGTACCACCAAAGGTCAGAATGTAGAACCAATGCGAAGAACTTACCCCCTGGCACCTTACCTTGTAGCCTGAGAGCTCGCTCAGATAAATTAGATAGCTATTATTCTTATTACTTACGACTACTTTACCTGCGCCCGATCGGGATCGGGCTAAATGAGGGTTCCACAGAATCATCAAAGCCAAAAGGTGACAGAATCCTCGGTGGAAATCAACTTGAGTTTGATGAAAGTTAGAGGTCACTCTTTGTCATGTGCCGCTTTGGAGCGCACAGCTGTACCGTTATCGATCATCTCCATTACTAAAACAGTCACGCTCTTATGACTTAGTTTGCCAAGAGTCGCTTCGGTCGTTGTCGCAGAACAACGAATTAGTGCGCGCAAGATTGCAGCCGATGGAGATTACATCAGTATCTTGTGAAGAGGTTAATGCGCGATCAGCTGCGAAGCCGTCTCGCCAGGAATGCCGGCTGGATGTTCCTCGGACAGGGAGTCAGCTTTGCAGTCCAGGCAGGCTACTTCGTTCTCCTCGCTCGCCTGCTTGGCGCCGGCCAATATGGCATCTTTGTCGGCGCGGCTGCGGCCGTCTCCTTGCTCAGCCAATACAGCACGCTCGGCTCGGGCCTGGTTCTGGTGCGCCAGGTAAGCCGCGATCACAACGACTTCCCGCAGTATTGGGGCAATGTACTGGTCACAACGCTTGGCGTCGGTATCTTTGTGATTTTTGCCCTCGGACGCCTCGGCCATTGGATGGTCGGTCCAGCCAGCGCATCGGTGATCGTCCTGGTCGCTGTGGGAGAGTGCACGTGCGCGCGGCTCGCCGAGGCTGGCGGTCAGGCCTTCCAGGCCTTTGAGCAGCTCAAGCTCACCGCGGCCCTTACTTCCATCACCAGCATTGCGCGCATGCTGACCGCAGCCGGTATGCTACTGGTCCTCCGCCACGCAAACGTGCGTCAGTGGGTTGTCGCTTCGCTTTGCGTCTCCTGTCTTTCCGCCGCGGTGGCGCTGGTACTGGTAACCAACCGTCTTGGCTGGCCTAAAGTCAACCTCCGCCTGCTCCGTCAACGAACCCTCGAGGGTGTCGGTTTCTCCTTCGCCGCCAGTACGACGTCGGTTTACAACGATCTTGATAAGGTCATGCTCAGCCGCTACGGCATGCTGGCCGCGGATGGGATTTACAGCATGGCCTATCGGGTCATTGACATGAGCTGCACACCGATTCGCGCGCTCCAGTCAGCAGCGTTTCCCCGCTTTTGTCAGACCGGGCGCGATGGCGCACGGGGCTCTATCTCGTTCACCGGCAAATTGCTGAAGAAGACTTTACCTTTCGGGCTGCTCGCCGCCGCGGCGATGTTTCTGGGTGCGCCGATCATCCCTCGCATTGTCGGCCCGAGCTTCACCAACAGCGTCTCCGCGCTGCGATGGCTTTGTCTTTTGCCGGTATTTCGCAGCCTCCACCTGGGTGCGGGAGACACACTCACTGGCGCGGGCTATCAGCGTTACCGCACTGCCGCGCAGCTCTGCGCCGCTGCGCTGAATTTGGGGCTCAACCTGTGGCTGATTCCTGCTTATTCCTGGCGCGGAGCAGCCTGCGCCAGCCTGCTGACCGATGGCAGCCTTGCCGCGGGCAATTGGATCATCCTTGGTTGGCTGATTCGACGGGAAAGCAAACCCCCGCTCGAAAAGCAGGCCGTGGCCGCCTAGCCACGCATTTCTCACGGACCCCCGTGGATAAGCAAGGGTTGCCGGTAGCGAGATCTCTATTTCTAACAGATGACGGATCAGTATGATATGGAGATGCTTTCCAGGAAAGGTTGCATTCGATGCGCACACCCTTGATCGCGGCGGCATTCCTTCTCCTCGTTGTCTGCGCCAGCGGCCAGAGCGTGCAGCAGAAGGCGGCGGGGAAGACTTTGGCGCGCAAGGCACAAGCCGACTGCGACGCACAGACCGCGCGAGTCGCCCGGACATTCACGGCAGTGGTCAAAGAAACGCGGGTGTACTCTGTTTTTTATTCGCCGAAATATACGAAATGTCTGGCCGCGGTTTACCTTCCGATCAATAAAGAGCTGATCGCGGCCAGCATCATTAATCTGGACAGCGCGGGCGGAGCGCAACATATCGTTTGGGAAAATTTATTTGGCAAACCATTCGATGCCATCTCAGAACTCGACCGGCAGATCGATAAGCTCAGCAAATGAAGAAGGCTTCTCTCCGTGCTAGACATCAATCGCGTTTGCCGGTTCGCCATCGCGGGCGTCTGCTTCGTGGCGCTCATGGCGGGTATCGTCTGGAGTGTTCTGTTCGCGATCGCCGACCTTTATGCCCGCCGGAATCAAGCAGACGCTACCCGTATAGCCATGCGCTTGATGCCTGCCAACGCAGCCTATCCTGCGCAACTTGCCGATGAGCTTTATGCCAGCAACCCTGTGGAAGCGAAATCTCTGCTGCAGCAGGCGGTAAACCTCAACCGCTTCGACGCCGCAAGCTGGGTCAAGCTGGGCCTGTTATCCGAGGCAGGCGACGATCTACCCCAGGCCGAAAAGTCCCTATTGCGGGCAGCGGATGCGGATTCCACCTTTCTTCCCAGCTGGTCATTGGCAAATTTTTACTTTCGCCAACAAAATGCCGCAAGCTTCTGGCACTGGGCGAAAAGGGCCGCCGAGATGGCGCCAGACGACGTGACTCCCCTTTTCCGCCTGGCTTGGTACGTCAATCCCAACGCTCAGGATATTGAAAACCGGCTGCAAATGAAGAGACCCGCGGTCGAAGGCCAATTTGTAAACTTTCTCCTCAGCCAAGGTGACCCGCAAGCAGTTAAGGACGCGGCCCTGCATCTGCTGCAAACCAGCAACAAGCAGAGCACCGAAACCTTGCTGGGAGCTTGCGACTGGCTCCTCGAACACCAGCGCCCCGATCTGGCCTTAGCGCTGTGGAACGGCCTGGCGGCGCGAACAGGCTCCCCGTCGCTGGGAGCGAACTCCCCCGTGACCAACGGCGACTTCGGGAGATCGCCGCTCTCCCACGGTTTCGATTGGCATCTCACGCCCATGGATGGGGTGAGCTCCTTTTTGAACGCGAATCCGAACGCATTGGGCTTCGAATTCTCGGGAGAGGAGCCGGACAGTTTTCAACTCCTCAACCAAACCGCTCCCGTACACGGGAATACAAGCTACGCTCTGAAGGTCGACTACGGAACTTCTGGCATTCCCGCCGGCACCGGGATTGCGTGGCTGGTAACCGATGCGCGAACGGGCACTCTCCTGGCGAGGACTGCGAGCCTTTCGTCGGAAAATGAGGGGGAACCGAGGGGCAGGGTGACCGCTTGCTTCACGGCTCCGAAAGAAACCGGGTTTGTGAACCTGTCGCTGCTTTACCAGCGACAGCCGGGCACGATGCGGGTGGAGGGGAAACTCGCCCTGAACAGAGTGCGCCTCTCCGCTGCGGCAGACCAGGGTTGCGCGGGCGAGAAAATCTCCAATTCCAAGGCTGCTTCCCCGGCCTCCTGAGACTACACTCAAGAAACCAGCGATTGGAGGGTGATCGATCGTCTACCCGCCGGACGGACCGAGGGGTGACATGCGGCACCGTGAGGCGTATAAATGCGCCAACCGGTAGCGCAGCTTGCCAGCGGACCGCCCCAGACCAGATCAGGCTCCTTCGCGCATTCGCCATGACGCACAGCAAAACCATCCAACTTGCCTTCCACAGCCTTGTCTTCCGCAGCCTTGCCTTCCGCAGCTTTAATCGGTGGCGGTGGGGCCGTTTGGCAACCGGCGCCGGTTGCTGCTGGCTGGTGCTGGCTGGCTGCCTGTATGCCCAGCAATCCGACCGGGCCGTTGCCCCGGGCTCAAATCTTGAGTACGCCTACTCCAATCTACCGACTCAGCCCGTGGGGCCCGACGACCTGCTGGCTGTCTCCGTCTATGATTCCCCGGAGTTGACACGCACGGTGCGGGTGGATGCCAACGGAAACATTCGTCTGCCTATGCTTAAAGACCCGATCATGGTGCGGGACCTGGTCCCATCCCAGGTGGAAACCACGATTGCCAAGTCTTTGACCCAGGGCAAGGTTCTGGTCGACCCCATCGTCACCGTAACCATCGTCGAGTACCAGAGCCGTCCGGTCAACGTGGTGGGAGCGGTGAAGAACCCGCTGGTCTTTCAGGCTACGCGGCCCATCCCGCTTCTGGATGCAATCGCGCGGGCGGGGGGGATGAGGGAAGACGCCGGGTCGGATATTGTGGTGAGCCGCCAGGTGGTGCAGGATGGAAAACCGGCCAGGGTCACGCAAACCATCCCAGTGCGAAAACTGATCGACAATGCCGACCCCAGCGTCAACGTGATACTGCACGGGGGGGAAGAAGTTCTGGTGCCGGAGGCATTAAAGATCTATGTGGTGGGGAACGTTAAGCGGCCGGGCGCGTACCCGGTACGCAACGACGAGGAGACTACCATTTTGCAATTGCTGGCTCTCTCAGAGGGCCTGGCCCCTTACTCTGCGAAAGTGGCGTATGTATATCGCCGGGCTCCTGGGGGCACCCAAGACCGAGGTTCCCGTCGAGTTGGCGAAGATCATGGCGCGGAAATCGCCCGACGTGCCGTTGCAGGCAAATGACATCCTTTACATTCCGGACAACAAGGGCCGGCGTCTCACCGCGCAAGCTATCGACCGGCTCGCCGGGTTAGGCTCCGCAACCGCCACCAACTACATTATCTGGCACTGAGACCGGCTCATGCGTAAAGAAGAGATCGCGATTCCGAATGAGAGACCCGACGAGAGCCCCAATGGTTTCGAAACCAGGCCGTTCTCACCGCGTGTGTTTCTTCCTGCGCCCGAAAACGGACCGCACCTCAACGGTCCTTCGCTTTCGCAATATCTGTGGGTGGTCAAGCGTCACCGCTGGAAACTGCTCGGCTTTGTCATTTTTTCCGTAATCGCTACCGTGATTGTTTCCAAACGGTTGACCCCGCTCTATGAATCGACGGCGGTCATTGATATCGATCGCCAGACCCCAGCCGCAGTTTTGGGTAACGAGAGCACGGCTGCCGTCAACTCGGCCGACGTGGAGAACTATCTCACCACGCAGGAGCAAATCGTCCAATCCGACGCTGTACTGCGCCCGGTAGTTGAGAAGTACCATCTCATGACGCCGGCTCTTCTCAAGCTGGCCAAAGACCCTCTCCTCTCGTCCCGGCTGAAAGACGCACCAATTGAGCTGCATGGGCTGAAGGTCACCCGTCCGTTGCACACCTTCCTGCTGCTTATTAGCTACCGGTCTCCGGATCCGCAGCTTTCCGCCGACGTGGTCAATGAGATCGCCCACAGCTATATACGTCACACGTATGACATTCGCTACCAGGCCGCTTCCCAGATGACCGGCTACATGGAAAAACAGCTGGAAGAGTTGAAAGCCAAGATGGAGCAGTCCGCCGGCGCGTTGGCCAATCTCGAAAAAGATCTTGATGTGATCAACCCCGAGGAAAAGACCAACGTATTTTCCGCCCGGTTGCTACACCTGGACAACGATCTGACCGCGGCCGAGGTGGACCGGGCAGGTAAAGAAGCCGCGTTCAACGCGGTCAAGGGCGGCTCACTGCCGGCCGCGGAGGCCTCCACCGAGGGCGAGCAGTTGCGCGCTCTGGAGGCCAAGCTGAACGACGCCACCGAAAAATTCGCCGAGGTTCAAACCCAGTTTGGTTCGACCCATCCGATATACAAGAAGGCCGCCAGCCAGGTAACCCAGTTGCAGTGGGAGATCGACGTACTGCGCCGGCGCATCGTGCAACGGGTGGGCATTGACTACCAACAGGCGGTGAATCGGGAAAGCCTTTTGCGCCGCGACATGGGCCAGGCCAAGGCCGAGTTCGACCAAATGAATGCGCGGTCGTTCGAATACAAGGCACTGAAGCAGGAAGCGGATACCGATAAAGCGCTCTACGAGGAATTGATTCGGAAGATTCGCGAGGCTGGGATTAACGCCAGCTTTGAAGGCAGCTCGATTCGCCTGGCGGACGTGGCCCGTCCCGCGCTGCACCCCTCGTTTCCCAAGACGACGTTGAATGCGTTGCTCGCGTTGCTGGGGTCTACCATCATCGGCCTGAGCATTATCTTCCTCATGGACGCGCTGGATACGACCGTAGTGGATAGCGAGCACTTACAAAGAGAACTGCGGGTTCCCCTGCTTCCCTCGCTGCCCGTGGGCAAGTTCACGATGGGCATTCTGCCGATGCAGGAGATGCCGGGAGGGCCGGAGGCCCGCTTCAACGGGATCTCCGTCAAGGAAACCCTGGCTGCGCCGAACGCTGCCTTCGATGAGGCCATCCGCACACTGCGAAGCTCCATCCTGCTTTCCGCCGGGCTGGAGCATCACCCGAGGAGCATCCTGGTCACGTCCGCCTCGCCGGGTGAAGGAAAGTCCACCATCGCGCTGTATCTGGCCGCAGCGCACAGCCAACAGCAACGCCGGACGCTGTTGATTGACGGTGACATGCGCCGTCCGGTCATCAAGCTGGGAGTTTCCAACGACCGTGGCCTTTCCGATGTGGTCAATGGAACCATGCACTGGAAAGAAGCCGTCCAGACGCCTTACAGCTACCCGGATCTCGATATTCTTTCGGCCGGTCCCTCATCGCGACGGGTCGCAGACCGGATCGGAATGGTGCTGCGCTCGATTCTCGATGAGGCGGAGCGTGAATACGACCTGGTGGTGATTGATTCACCGCCCCTGCTCGGCTTTGCCGAACCGCTGGAGATTGCCGCGCTCGCTGACAGTGTGATCATCGTGGCCCGAGCCGGGCGCACCAACCGGAGCGCGGTCGCCAGCGTGGTGGAACAACTGAAACGAGTGCGCGCCAATATTATTGGCATTGTGCTCAATGGCGTACGCGCGGATATGAGCTCGCAATATTACTACTACAGCCCTCGCTACTACAGCCACTACACGAGTCCCGATCGCTAAGCGGCGCTCTCATTAAGGCCCTCCAGATTGTCGCTTCGATAAAGGTCGATTGTGGCATCCCAGGTCGAGACCCGCGGTCGCTTACTCTGTCAGCAAACCATCACCATGATCTGCGAGATGCGAAATGAAATCGACGGCAACGCTTAATATCGTTCATCTCTGTGTCTGGGCGGGAGATGCGAAGCGGGCGCGTGCTTTGGTGGAGAACTGCTACCCCGGGACTGAGATCAGCGAATTCCCTCACCGGAGCCTGAGGGTCAGCAACTTTGCCCAGCGAGTTCGTTTGCTTCGCACGTTGCAGGGCCGTGCAGTCATTTTCTACTTTGAATCGATCAAGGACTTCAAGCATAGGCAGGTGCTTGTTTGCTTCCATCTTTTGCATCGATGCCAGGAAACGGTGCTGTGCGACAAGAACGGGCAATGGGAGTCGATTCGGACCATGGATATCCTCCGGTCAGCTCCCGGAGTTCTCCTCAGTCTTCTGCGGGACGCAAAGACAGTCGTCTTCTGGTGGTGTTACCTCAAACTCAAAGTCAAGTGGGCTGCGCCGGTCGACTACGCAAATGCCGGTAGTCCCGAAGTGGCCTACCTGATTCCCACGCCGGCGAACATGGGCTCGGCCGGCGGAGCGATCAGTCACATTCGCGGTTTCCTTCACGGCCTGAAGGCCACTGGAGTCACATGCCGGGTTTTTAGCGGTAACTTGTTGGCCCAGGATGCCTTTGCAAACGAAGTCATACGGGGGGTAGGCCGTCCTTATTTCTTTTGGGGCGCGGTCATGCTGTCCTACAATTTTCTGTTCGCGCGCGGAGTGCGGCAGAGTCTCGGTTCAAGCCGTCCGCGCTTTCTATACCAGCGGCACCTCGCCTTCTCGGTTGCCGGAGCCCTCCTCTCCACACGCTTGAAGATTCCGTTGATCCTTGAATACAACGGCTCCGAAATCTGGATCGCGGATCACTGGGACCCTAACCCACTGCGCTTGTGGATCAGGTTGTGCGAGGAGGTGGCTCTGAAGAGTGCCGCCAGGATCGTGGTTGTATCCCGTGTCCTTCGTGATGACTTGGTAAAAAGAGGTATTGCCCCAGACCGCATTCGGGTGAACCCCAACGCGGTAGATACAAACTTTTTCTACCCCGGACGCGGGAGGGATTCGGGGCGCGCAGATCTAGGGATAAAGAACGGGGACGTGCTCATCGGCTTTGTCGGGTCATTCAGTCTATGGCATGGAATAGGTCCGCTGCAGCAGGCGATCACCCGGCTGTTAACCACCCAGTCACCGTGCCGAATGCGTTTTGTTCTCATTGGAGATGGACTGCTCCAGGCCGAAATGCGCGCCGCCCTGGCAGCATTTGAGAGGACACGCGAAGTGATCTTCACCGGGCCTCTCCAGCCGGAGAAAGTAGTCGAATATCTTGATGCTTGTGACATTCTCGTTTCACCGCATATCCCCATGCCGGATGGCAGCAGGTTTTTCGGTTCGCCCACCAAGCTTTTCGAATACATGGCCATGGGAAAGGCGATTGTGGCCAGCCGTCTTGACCAGCTCGGCGAAGTTTTGGAGCACGAGCGAACAGCTCTGCTAGTCACCCCGGGGAACCCGGAAGAATTGGAGCAGGCCATCTTGCGCCTTGCACTGGATTCAGCGGAGCGAGAAATGCTGGGAGCGGCTGCGCGGCAAGCTGCCGTGGACCACCATGGCTGGTCGCGTAATGTTTCTTATGCCCTAAGCGATATGCCGTTGCAGGCCACCAATCTGGTTTCACAAAAGGGCTTCTTGAGCACACCATGAAATTGCGCGCCCTCAGGGAAGAGCCACTACCGGCCTTGATAGCGGAAGCGGGTTGGCGTGCCATCCGCTCTGCACGCAAGTCAGTCTTCCGCCTTCCAGAATCGGGTGAGGTCTGTCCCGCTCGTTTCCGTCCGCTCGGCTACTACCGCATTAAGAAATCGCTTGTCTCCGATCGCGGTCGCGAAGCCATTCTTGCTTACGCCGATGCCGTCCTTCGCGGAGAGTTTCTCCTCATGGGTTATGGAAACCCTCTGCTCGGCGCGCCGCCCGACTGGCAGCGTGACTGGGTCTCGGGAAAGCGCTGGCCGCTTGAGGATTCAAGGGAAATGAGCATCGTTCGCTTCGATGGGTCAGACGTGAAAGCCCCGTGGGAGCTGTCACGGTTACAGTTTGCTCCCGTAGTAGCGAAAGCCTGGGTGCTCAGCGGCGAGGCACGATACCGCGAGTCTTTACGCTCTCTGCTGGCAGATTGGATCGCGGCCAATCCAATTGGTATGGGAGTGAATTGGACGGTCGCAATGGAAGCAGCGCTGCGCGGCATCAGCCTTTGTCTTACCATGGATCTTTTATGGCCCTTCACTACTGACGAGCAGCCCTGGCTTGATCAGCTGACCACCTCGCTCTGGCAGCACCTGCGTTTTATAGAGGTTCACAACGAGTTCTCTTTCCTGGTGCGGAGTAATCACTATCTGAGCAACATAATTGGGTTGACTACTCTGTCGTCCTATCTCGGCATGAATCGGAGGCAGGAAAAATACGCGCGAGCCGCTCAACGGGAGCTTCTGCTCCAGACCTATCCGGATGGCGGTGATCGCGAAGCCTCAACGGGTTATCACTTCCTGGTGGCGCAGTTAGGTCTGCATTCTCTCCTGGTGCAGCAGCGCAGCAAAGGGACCATCCTGCCGGAGTTCCAGGCTCGGCTCGGGCTTATGTTCGCGTGGATCGCCTCGCTTGCCGATCAGATCGGGAAATTGCCCCACCTTGGCGACTGCGATAATGGCAGGGTCGAGTTGCTTTTTGATGATCTTGCCCAGGCATCGCTGCCGGAATGCAAACGACACTCACTGCGAACGGACGGGTTGCGTGGACTCGCATCCCATGTGCTGCAGTTGAGTATGGGCGGCCATCAGGAAGATGCGGTCTGGTTTGGTAGCGACGCGGGAGAAGGCGCCGTGCAGCGCGAGGTGAAGCCTGTCTCGCTCTTGCCGCACTCTGGAATTGCTGTGCTGCGGGCGGGCGATGCCTCGGTCATCTTTTCGGCGATGCCGAATGGACTCCGCGGAAAGGGGAGTCATACTCATTGTGATAAGTTGTCCGTCGTTCTTCGCGTTGGCCAGGATGAAGTTTTCTGCGACAGCGGGAGCGGCTGCTATACCCGTTCGCCCGATCTGCGAAACCTTGACCGCTCCACGAGAGCGCACAATACCCTAATGATTGATGAGGCGGAGCAGAACATCATTGATCCCAAACCCCGTATGCTCTTTCACTGCGGCAACGAGGCAGTCGTTTCACGCATCCTCTACGAGGATACTGCCGAGTTTGCGTTGCATGCATCGCATCGGGGCTATTCCAGATTTGGGGTGGAGCACCAAAGGACAGTCCGCCTGGAAGGATGCTCATTGCGGCTTGCCGACGAAGTACATGGGGCGGGCCAACATTTGCTGGAGTTGCGGTTCGTTCTCGGGCCTGAATGGAACGTGTCTTCTGAGAGGATGAGGGGGGCAACGGTGAACTGCGTGATCGAAGGACCGCGCAGAATCACCCTTCAGTGTGAGGCAGAAAGCCCGTTGGCGCTGAGCGTGACGCCTGCGGAGATTTCGCGCGAATACGGTGCTCGATTACCTGCGAGTAGCATCCGGATTCACACCATGGCCTTCCTGCCTGTTAAGCTGCAAACCAAGGTCCAATGGGATTGACAGTGGAAGCCAACCAGGACACTACGCTCAAGGGCGAGAACATCGTCTGCTTCGCTGGCGAAGATTGGTGGTATCACCACCCTCACTCCAAGAATCACTTGCTCAAGCGGTATGCAAAGCGGAACAAAGTCCTCTTCGTCAACTCCATCAGTATGGGCCTCCCTTCGATCGGAAACCCTGATTTCTTCCTGAAGGTCCGGCGCAAGCTCAGGAGTTACGCCCGTTGGTTGCGCAAGGTTCCTGAGGGTTTGTGGGTCATGACGCCGGTCAATCTCCCGTTTTACGGGTCGAAGTTTGGCCGGTGGCTCAACCGTATCTTGCTGGTCGCACAATTGCGTTTGGCCATGCTCATGCTGCAGATGCCGCGTCCGATTCTCTGGATAGCGATCCCCACGGCAGCCGAGATGGCCGGGCGCCTGGGAGAGAAGTTGGTGCTGTACCAGGTATCGGATAAGTACGACGCCAACGAAGACAGCGCCTTATCGAAGCAGGTAATTCGCCAATATGACCGGCAGCTGAAGGACGCCGCCGATGTGGTCTTGTATTCGGGCCGTAAGCTGTTTGACGAGGCTACGGAACCTCATCGGTTTTTCCTGGAGCAGGCTGTCGATTTTGAACATTTCTCGAACCTGCAGGTTGAGTCTGCGCCGGAACTCGATGGCATCCCGCATCCGATCCTGGGATACTTCGGCACCATGGATTACGTGATGGACACCGAGCTGATGGCAGAAGTCTCCAGGCTGCGCCCTGCCTGGCACTGGGTGCTGCTGGGCCTCAAGTCAAACCTGGTCAAGATCTCAGCGCCTAACATCCATTTCCTGGGTTCGAAAAGCTACGCCGATCTACCCCGCTACGTGCAGCGATTCGATGTGTGCGTGCTGCCCTGGCGGGAGGACAACGTTTTCACCAGTTACGGAAGCGCGATCAAGGTACGCGAATATCTGGCAACGGGAAAGCCCGTGGTGATGGCGCCACTCTTCGAATACCTTCATACGCCCGGGCTCCGGTTCTACCGCGGGCCAGACGAGTTTATTGCCCAGATTGAAGCCGCTCTCCAGGAAGACACTCCATCTCTTGCAGCGCAACGCCAGGCAATCGTGAAGGATGGTACGTGGGATCAGCGAGCAAACCAGCTGGCGGCACTCATCACCTCTCTGCTCCGCGGCCAACGGTACTCCCATTCCTCCTCAACTCTTCACCCGCTCATGGAGCAGAGCTGAATGCGCGCACTGCTGGAAGACATGAAATCCGGGCGCGTGGCCGCCTATGACGTACCCGCTCCCGAACTGCAGGAGGGAGGCATCCTGGTGCGGACGGCGTATTCCGCCATCAGCGCGGGCACCGAAAAAGCAGCCGTAGAGGCCGGACGAAAGTCTCTTTTTGGCAAAGCGATGGCTCGCCCCGATCTGGTGAAGCAGGTACTCGAATACGCGCAATCCAACGGCATCGCAGCTGCCCGTCAGAAGGTCCAGGCACGTTTGGAGACCCTCTCTGCCTTGGGCTACTCCTGCTCCGGCCTCGTGCTGCAAGCGGGCGCAGCGGTGACCGGCTTTCAGCCCGGCGACCGGGTGGCTTGCGCCGGGGTGGGCTATGCAAGTCACTGCGAGATTAACTTCGTACCGGCAAATCTTGCCGTGCGCGTTCCGGACAATGTGAGCCTTCAAGCTGCATCCCTGACCACCATCGGCGCCATTGCCGTTCAGGGTGTGCGCCAGGCAAATGTCACGTTCGGCGAGACCGTGGCAGTGATCGGTGTTGGCCTGGTAGGGGTTCTGGCGATTCAGGTCTTGCGCGCGGCCGGCTGCCGGGTGATCGCCATCGATGTGTCCGACGATCGTGCCACCCAGTCTACGGCCTTTGGTGCCCATCTCGGGCTGAGCACCAACGAGGCGGCGCTGGAGAACACCGTGAAGACCTTCTCGCGTTACGGCGTGGATGCTGCACTGATCACCGCGGCGACCAGGTCCGCAGATCCTCTCGATCTGGCGGCAAAGTTGTTGAGAGACCGCGGCCGCATATCCGTGATTGGTGATGTTGGCATGGGCGTCTCACGAGCCAATATGTACAGAAAAGAGATCTCGCTCGCGATGTCGCGCTCCTACGGCCCGGGCCGTTACGATTCGAGCTACGAAGAAGGAGGACAAGATTACCCGATCGGCTTTGTTCGCTGGACAGAGAAGCGGAACATGGAAGCCTTCCTGGACTTGTTGTCTTCCGGGTCGGTGCAGATCGAGCCGCTGCTTGCTCATCAATATCCCGTCGACGAAGGCGAGAAGGCGTATGCCGCGGTAGAGGCCGGCAACTACACAGGGATTATCGACTACCACGCGCCTGGCACTGTGCGGCTTTCTGCGAAACCGGCGTCGATACCGGAGCGCGCTGCTCGACCACAGCCACGGGGCAAACTGCGCGTGGGATGTATAGGCGCGGGTGGATTTGCTCGCGGCATCATCTTTCCCCATCTCCGCTCCTCCCCCGAGGTGATCCTGGAGTCGATTGCCACCAGAACGGGCGCGGCAGCCGAGTCTGCACGCGCCGGCTTCAGCTTCCTCAAAGCGGAGTCTCCTTCCGAACTGCTCTCCAATCCGGATCTAGCTGCGATCTTCATCATGACCCGGCACGACAGCCATGCCGCTTATGTAAGCGGCGCCCTGGAACAGGGCAAACGTGTATTCGTCGAAAAGCCGCTCGCCACCAATCGCGACCAACTGGAGAGGGTGCGCACAGCTTACGCGAAGTGCGTTGCGAGCAATGCACCGGCCTTTCTGATGGTGGGCTTCAATCGCCGCTTCTCTCCGCTTACAGAAAAGCTAAGGGAATTTTTCGTCCGCCGCACCGAACCTATGATGTTGCAAATTCGTTGCAATGCCGGCTTTATCCCCCGTGATAGTTGGGTGCAAAACCCTGAGAATGGTGGCAGGATCATCGGGGAATTGTGTCATTTCATCGATTGGGCCCGCGCCGTTGTGGGTTGTCCCATGCAATCTCTCACCGCCGCGGCACTCCCTGATTCAGGACGCTATAGCCGCGATAATGTCACCGTTACCATTTCGTTTGAAGATGGTTCGGTCGCCAATCTGCTCTATCTCTCCAATGGAGATCGAGTCGTCGCGAAGGAACATTTCGAGGTGTTCTGCGCCGGCAGCATTGCGCGCCTCGACGACTTCAAGAGTCTTCACCTCTCCCACGGCGGGAAAACCCAAACATCCAAAGGTGGACCGGATAAGGGCCATCGCCGCGAACTTGAGTTGACCATCGATGCAATGCTGCACGGCAAGGAATCTCCGATCCCCTTTACAGAATTAATCGAGGTGACAGAAGCAACGTTCGCCGTCGAGGAAGCGATCCGGCGGGGAGACAAAGTGTACCTGGAGGGCCGTCAGGTCGGTGAAGCTTAGTAATTCGCCGGCTGAATCGATTTCAACGCAAACATCCATCCGGAGGCGAGCGGCCAAGGCAAGTAATTCGCGGCCGCTGCATTCAGGCGGACAAAGCTCTCAAATCTTCCCAGTAGGTGCAAGACGATCGGTCCGGACATCATCGATGTGCCCCGCGCCTCCATCAGCTGCAAATGGCTCCGGTGGAATAATTTGCGAAGCCGTGAAGCTGTAAACCTCTGTACGTGCGGAGTCTCGTCATCTGAACCGCCAATGTATACCTTGTCTTCCCGGACGCTGGACAAGGAATACAACCGCGCGACCAGCTTATCCAGGCGCAGCAGCCGGTATAACCTAAGATCCAACTCAAATTCACCATAGCCGTTTGGAACAGTGATGATGAGAATACCTGCCTGGGAAAGGTAGGGAAGCGCAGAAGAAAGCAGCGCCTCGGGTACATCGAGATGCTCCAGCACTTCTGAGATGATGACGCAGTCGAACTTGCCCGGTGGAAGTTGGCTTACTGTCCCGTGAACGAATCTCACGGCAGATGCTGACCGGCGGCCCCGTTCGATGGAAGGCAGATGCGGGTCAACCCCCGTCACTTGATATCCGCCGCCGGCGAGAGGGATGGCCAACTGGGAGCCGTTTCCGCACCCGATATCCAACACCCGGATATCGGACCGCTTTCTTCCGGGGAAAGTTTGCTGCACGACGCCGTCTACAAAACGGAGGCGTTTTCCGTAGCCCCACAGATTTTCTTGAAGGTGTGGGACAGGCGAATCTCTCTCTAAAATAAGGTCCACCGACACAGCGGCTCCTCCTACCACCACGCAACCTTTTATACCAGCCCTGCCTGTTCACCTCGACGGGTGCCCATCTCGGGTATGAAGCCGAGGATTTCGCGCATTTTGCCCCCTGGACGGGTGCCCCATGTTTGTACCGGCGTAGCCGGGGCACTACATGGGTTGAAAAGCCGGGGCGAAGTCCCTTCCGCTGTTTTATTTCGTTTCCAACAGAAGCCAAGGAACGAAAACCGCCACCCAGCAAGCCGACGGTGCGCAGCCGGGCGTCTGTCTGAATTGTCAAGTGGCAACGACGCAACCACCTTTCCTCCAGCAACCACCCTCTCCCTACAACTACCCTCTCCTATTTGTCATCCCGAGTACCCGGATTTCCCACCTCGCCGAGCTCAACGCAACACGTATGTGGTTCTCGGTAAGGAGAACCACATACGGCTGACCGAAGCCACGGCTCTCGACAGGAAACCTGGGGCATCCGAGGGAGCTGCAGTTTTCACGGATCCTTTCGTGGGAATGTGGAATTCTCTCCTACGCCAGGGCGCTTTGGTACACAAGATTTCGCGTGACTTTTCGCGGCATAGCTTTATGCCCCGCAGGCCCGCCAAACCCCAAAGCGACAAGCGGATAGAATGTCGAGTACGGTTAAGCCCAGGCTTTACCAAGCTGAAAAGCGTCTGCGGCGAGCGTCTATGGCTAAGGGATTGTCCAGGGAATTCGAATTACCCAACGAAGGACCGCTAAGTGCGATGGGGCTGTTGTACGGGTCGGTGGTTCTGCTTTCGCTGGTGCCACTCTGCATCATTCTCCCGATGGCGCCTTTAAAGATTGGCATCGGGGCAATCGCCGCGTGGATCTTGCTACTGTGGGTCGCGATTGCATTCCTTCGCGGTCGAATTCACTACGCAGTCCCCCTCTGGGTGGCGGTCTACCCTTATTGCTACTACTATCTGACCTTTCCCAGGGAGCGCTCCGTTTTTACTGTGGACCGGGCATTTGTCCTTCTGCTGATCATTGAGATGCTTATCGTCTCGCGGCAGAATCTCGCGCCTGTTCCGTTGACACGCGATATACGCATCAGCGCTTATTTCTGGGTCCTGTTCTTAATGGTCTGTTTCCTCTCCCTGGCATCCCATGCTCCCTCTCATGAATTGGCCTTCTACCGTTTGCTGATCGAAGGAATGGTGATGCCTGCTTTGCTCGGCCTATACGTAATGCGCTATTTCCCGCTGCTGAAGGATCTTCGAAAGTTACACTTTAGCGCTTGTATTCTTGGCATCGGCCTCTGCGTCTCGGGGCTCATAGAGCTGACCACAGATATCGATCTATTTCCCTGGGAAGGATCGGAGCCCATGTTCACCGATACCCATCTCCGGCGTGCTGATGGGCCGTTTGAACAGCAAGTAGTGTTATCTGTAGTTGCCATACTTGCATTCTTTTTCATCATCTATCTGCGACGGCTCATGCCGGACAGCCTTTCTCCCTGGCGGACGATCCTCCATCGAGCCGGGTGCGTCGCCTCATTGGCGGCGGCACTTCTACCGTTGAATCGCGGCCTGGTGTTTGCATTGGCGCCCATCGCGCTGATCGACTCGTTCTCCAAGCACCGCTTGCTCCCTCGCCGCATCTGGGCAACCTTCTTCGGTCTGGTCCTGCTCGCTGCCATTGGCGCAAGGGTGCTCGATCCTCGCCTCTATGACGATCGCGTTTCGAGCCCAGACAATGCCTACCAAAGGGTCGCGCAGCATATTGAGACCCTACGCGTCGTTCGTGAATATCCCCTTTTTGGCGTGGGATTCGGGTTATACCACGATGTCGCCTCACAAAATCCACGCTACATGGTGAAGTGGAAGGGCATCGAATCCATGAACTTTCCCCATAATGTCTTGATGACGGTGCTTTCGGAAGAAGGCATCGTCGGCTTGCTTTTTTACGTTCTGTCGCAGGTGTTTCTCTTTCGCGCTATGTGGAAAATCCGCAGAAACTTTCCTGCTGGCTGGCTAGCTTTCCTTTACTGCTTTTTGATCTACGTATTGACGGGCCTGGACTTCGCTATTGTCTGTTTTGCTGATATCAATTTGTTTTATGTTTTGATCGTAGCTGCAATCTACCAATACCAAGTGAGGGCCGCGGGCGAACAAGAGCTTCCCGTTCAAGCCGCTTCTCCTCAAGCCGCCTATGCATGATCGACACTTTAGCTAGTTGGTATCTTTCTATCGCACCATCGTATCCGCCCAACTATTGGCGTGAACCCGAGCCGCTTGAACGGGCGCAAATGGAATACGACGACGAAATGGCCGGGGGCTTTTTAAAATGGTTTCCCGCTCTGTCACTTATCGGGAAAGATGTACTTGATCTAGGCTGCGGTTACGGTGGCCGAAGCATAAGATACGCCGAGTTGGGCGCGCGATCGGTAACCGGCATAGAGCCAGCGGAGCGTCAATGCTCGGAAGCGCGTGCCTTCGCCAACATGCACAGCGTCGAGGCAACTTTCCTGGCCGGCAGTGGCGAGTGCCTGCCGCTCTCGCCAACATCCTTCGACGTCGTCGTCTCTTATGACGTCCTCGAACATGTGTGCGATCCCGGCAGGACCCTGAAAGAATGCTTGCGAGTGCTTCGGCCAGGGGGCTCTCTCCACGCGGTTTTCCCACCGTTCTATCATCCGACCGGTGCCCACTTTGACGGCTGGTTGTCGAAGATGCCCTGGCCGAATGTGGTTTTCCCTTGCACAGCGTTGGTCAAAGCGGGGGATTACATTCTTTCCAGGCGCACAGACGGTTACCAACCAAATCCAATGCGCCCTACAGACAAGCTCTGGGGACTGAACGGCATTACGATCAGAAAATTGCGGCAAATAACCCGCAACCTGGATGCCAGTTTCTCCATCGATTTTGCGCCGCTATTTTCTTCGCAGAATAGCAAGTGGGAATCCTGGCACCTGAAATATTTTGGACCACTTTTTACCCTCCTGCGCCGTGTCCCCGTCCTGCAAGAGTACTTCACCCATCGAATCGTTTTGACCATGACGAAGCCACTCACCTGAGTGGCGTGCTCATTTCGTAGTCTCCGTACAGGGGGTTCCAAAGGCCCGGGGAGCGCTACTGGTCTTGAGCCATGGCGGACTTATCGATTGCGGTTGCCTCACCCGAAAGGGTAAACTTGGCCGCGTCAGGTCCACTTTCCAGAGGGAACTATGTTGGTCAAGTTACAATCCGCCATCTCGCTGTTCACCTCTGGATGCCTCGTCTGCGTGGCCGCTTCGCCCTCGAGCATAGGCTTCGTCGTGACCAGCGGCCAGGCACAGGTGGACGGGGCGGTGGTGCGCGGTAATTCCACCCTGTTTCAAGGGAATGTGGTCCGGGCCGGGAGCACGGCTTCCGATCTGATGTTCCCGGGAGGCTCCAATCTACTTCTACAGCCCGGGTCGACGGTAAAAGTTTTCCGGGACTATGGAGTCCTTGAGCACGGGGCGGCGATCCAGCGCGGCGCCCACGCGTTGATTGCCAACGGGCTTCGAATATCTTCGTTATCACCGCAAGGCGCGGCTTTGGTCGACGTGCAAGATGGGTTTCACCTGAGAGTGCTTGCCCAGGGTGGAGTTGCCGAAGTTCGTGACCGGACCGGGGTCCTCGTCGCTCGTCTGGATTCGGGCAAGGCGCTGTCATTTGCATTCCAGGCGCCGCAGCAGAGTCCGACCGCCCCACAGAGTGCGCCCCCTGCTGCTTCGAACCAGGCCGCAACACCTACCGGGGCGCAACTGACGGTTCATGGCGTCCTACGCAAGGACCATCCTGGCCGTTACGGGCATTTCTTGTTGTCTGACGTCGCGACGAACGTTACTTACGAGCTCCAGGGACCGGACCTTGATGACCTGGTTGGCGCGTCGGTCGAAGTTACGGGGAGCACCTTCGACACCACGCCTGCGGAGGGAGCTTCCAAAGTGCTGTCCGTCTCGGACATTCACCAGATGCCGATGAGCGAAATTCGCGGCGAAACCCCCGCCCCGGCGCCGGGTGCGTCCACTGCAGGCTCTCCCCCTGCGGGCACTCCAACACCGTCCGGAGATACCGTGCCTGCCAACGGGGCCGGGGCGGAGGTTGGCGCCACCCCTGAAGCTACCACCCCACCGGAACCAACAGCCCCTGCCCCTCCCCCTCTGGTTGTGCACAGCGACACCGCCAAAATCCTGGTCATCGTGGGTATCGCCGCCGGGGCAGTTGTTGGTGTGGCGTTGGGCTTGGGCGGTGGCAAGTCGTCAACCGTGAGTCCGCAATAGCTCGTCTTGACAGCTATGCATATTAGCCGTTGAGGCCCTAACGTGGGCTGGTCTTTGCTTACCCTCATAAGGGCAGCCGCCCGGCTTGTGAAATAAATATTCAAAGTCTCTCGACGCTCCTGAAAAACCGTACTAGTGTGGAACTAAGAGAACATCCTTCGGCGCCGTCTCACCGCGGCTCTGCCTAGCCTCGCACCGAACTCCTTATTCCGTGCCGCCGAAAACCAGTTTCATAGAACGCCCGAGGACTGAAAACCCTTCAGCACTCGAGGCTGTATCGTTTCTCGGCCTCCATATGCTGTCGTTCGTTACCCAAGACTGACTGACCGCACTCAGCCTGGCTCGCTTCGCCAGCTAACTTGCCGCGAAGCGAGCGGATGACTGCGCAATCAGCAGAAGTGTGCTCAGTGCGCCCCTCTAGATCGGCTGCTCTTTGACAACTGAATACCACGAATCACCGGCCAGCCGCCCGGCTGGGGAGCTTATCTCTCTTTTCTCTCACATTGTGCTATTTTTTTCGGCACCGGAATCCAGGCAAAAGGACACTGAGTGCGCAGTGTGTGCCCATTTTCAAAAAACGGCCATTTGGCCCCGAGTTCAGACAAACCTGTCCAAATTTGATTTTTCGTCAATTTGGACAGGCCTGGCTTGAGGATTTCTCACGTGTTGGGCGGCCGCCATCGAAAGAACCAGGATGGGCCATGCCCCGATCGCCGGGCGCGAAAACGGGTAGTCGAACGCTGCGTGGACCAGAACAGCGATCACGCCAATTCCCCAGATCGATCGTATCGCTGGCTTGAAACTCCAAACCGCGAGCGAGAGCATGGCGAAGCCAACTGGCAAACCGCCTTCCGCGGTCCACTGCAGCCAGTCGGAATGGGCCTGGTTGACAAGGACGCCAGGGTCGAACGTCGCAAAAGCAGGGTACACCGCAGGCCAGGTGCCCAATCCCCAGCCGGTAAGTGGATGCACGGCGATCATATGCAATGTGGAGGCGGCAAATTGAATGCGCCCAAGGGTGAGAGCCTCTGCGTAGAAACGTTCCGATGCAGTTGCAAATCCCACAATGAGCGTGAGAACAGCAGTCACACTCAAAAGCACCAATACTCTTAAGCTGAGTCGCTTACCCGCCTTTGGTTTCTGCCGGTAAAACAACACCAGCACAACCAAAACTTCCACGAAGGCAATGATCAGGCCTCCACGCGAGGCGCTGACCACCAGCGCCGCGAGCAGAACGGCTGATATGCCAAGGTAAAGATAATGTCGGCTGGCTTCATTGAATGTGAGGCAAAGCGCGATGGGAAGAATCGTTTCGACAAAAACCGCGAAATGGGTGTGATACACGATCGGGCCCATTACAAAATCATGGTAGCCCGTAGGAAACAGACCGTATGCATTTCCCGGAGATAAATATGCCTGGAGAATTGCCTCCAGCGAAACGGCGAAGCCAAACCAAACAATCACGGTTTGCAGCCGCCTGGCAGCTCTCTCCTCCTGCGGAATAGAGACGCCAATGTAATACACGGCAGCCCAGGTCATCCACCCTAGTGTCGAACGTTCCGTTGCGAAACGCTGGACCGTCCAGCCGGCGATCAGTTGCAGACAACCCCACACCACAATAAAACTCAGGCAAAAAAGCGGGAAATGAGTCCCGCTTCCTGGACTCTTCTTTAACAAGAGCGCTACGCCGGCAATCGCGAATACGGCGGTCTCAAACAGCGCGACCGGCCAGTATGCCGGAACCCAGAGTATGAGCGTGGCCAGAAAGAGTGCTGCCACAAGAGAGACCAGGAGCGAGGTATCTATTGCGTTCGGCGGGATCTCGGACACAGCCTTTTCGGTCGCGATCATGGATCTAGGTCTTATGTCCCCTGGCCACCAAAAACCATCCGAATAATGGAGACAGGGACTGAAATGGCGCGCATTGATATTTCTCGATAGAGATGCCAGACCCGAAAAGCCGTTTTAACTTCATGCCGGTGTAGAGATCGATGTGTACGGGCGCCTGGCTATTTTCCACGTGGAGCTTCCATTTCCTGCCATACCGCAAGAGACCGCTGAAGGTGACGTACGACCACCGGGCGTAGACATGCACGTTGAAGCGGCCGCCGGGACGAAGCACTCGAAATATCTCCCTCACTACCTGCTCAGGCTGGTCGCAATGATGGAGAACCCCGTGCGAATACACGTAGTCGAAGCTTTCATCTTCAAAGGGAAGATGACGAGCGTCCGCTTGATAAACCACGGCGAGGTCGCCGACGCGATTACGAGCCAGCTCTACGTGGTTTGTCGTCAGGTCAACACCGGTCGCGAGAGAACCGTGCTTTGCGAATTGCAGCAGATCGGCGCCGGTCCCGCATCCGACTTCCAGAACCTTTTCTCCCGGATGCTTTTTGAATTCGGCAGCATCGTAGAGCCAGGGGTAGGTGGAGTATCGCTCCTCTTCCGTCAGGAACAGAGGGGTTTCATTCCAGTGGGATTGAGCAAGCTCAGCAGCATCAGGCATCACTCACACCATACCGCGTTCAAAAAGCTACCGCGTTGTAACCAGCGATTCCATGGGGTTCGCTGCATTGCGGGTGTCACCATTCACAAACTCCTTCCACCAAAGGGCGAAGTTCAACAGGAACCAGGCATCGCGTCCTCGACCAGACTGGACCAGGCGACGAACAGCATCTGGATCAAAAAAGTCTGTCTGCTGACAGAACGCCGACAATTCGCGTTTTGCGAATTCACCGAAGCGGTCAAAGAACCACTCGTAAATAGGAACCCCAAAGCCCTGCTTCCTGCGACCGATAATTTCGTCAGGGATGAGGCCCCGTACAGCCTTCTTCATGATGTGCTTTGATTCGTTGCCGCGAGTGATCACCTGCTCCGGAACACTCATAGCAAGCTCCACAAATTTGTGATCGAGAAAAGGAACGCGCGTTTCCAGGCTTGCTCCCATCCCCATCTTATCGAGCCGCATCAAAAGTAGTTCCGGCAGACGCAGATTCAGGTCAAGGTAGGTCATCCACTTTACCGGCGTCCTTTCCCAGGCATTCTGCGTAAAACGATCATGGATAGGGCGGATCGCCTCCCAGGAAGTCTTCTTTCGAAAATGGCTGCGCAGCCGGGGTGAAAGCAGGTCTTGCTTGGCGCGTTCGGAGAAGGCGTGCACGCCCCCCCAGAAAACCGGGAATCCCGCAGTCGCGCGCCAAAGTAGCTCATAAGCAGGACTACGAGACTTACCCAGAGCACCTAGTCCCAGAAGACCAAGCCTCTTGACTGCGTTTGGGACGGGATACTCGTTCCAGCGAGTCAGGTTGAGAATCTGTTTCCAACGCTCATAGCCCCAGAAGAGTTCATCCGCTCCCTCACCCGCCTGGGCAACTACGACGCCGTGGTCGCGCGCCAGTCTGGAAAGAAAATACACCGGCATGCAGACTGGGTCGGCAATGGGTTCGTCCTGGAGATAAACCATGCGAGGGAGGAAGTCGAGAAAATCCTCCTGGGTAAGAACCCGTTCCTGGTGAACCGATCCAATGTCAGCCGCGAAGCGGCGTGCGTACGGCAACTCGCTTTTGCAACCGCGATAGTCCTTGTCATATCCGACAGAAAATGTTTTTACTTTTTCTGAAGATGACTCGGAAAAAAGTGCGGCATTCGTACTGGAGTCGATACCGCCGGATAGAAAAACCCCCACGGGAACATCGCTGACCGTGCGCAACGCAACGCTGGTGCGTAATTCCGAGAGCAGGCGCTCAGCAATCTCTTCCTCCGATACGCCGGTCAGCGGTGTGGTGTGGTCAAGAACATCCCAGTACCGCTCTTCACGGTGCTGCCCTGCCGCATCGACGGTCAGGAACGATCCAGGCGGCAATTTATGAATTCCGGCAAACAAGGTGGCCGGGGCCGGAGTGGAAATAAAGGACAAGTAGTGGAAGAGTGCTTCTTCGTTGACGGCGCGGACCTGATCAGGATCCTGAAGCAGTGCTTTGATCTCCGAGGCAAACGTAATTCGACCGTGATGAATGCTGTAGTAGAGCGGCTTGATACCGACCCGGTCACGAATAAGCCAAAGGCGGCGGGCGTCTGCGTCCCACACGGCAATGGCGAACATCCCGCGGAACTTTTGCAGGCAGTCGATTCCCCATTCCGCAAAGGCATGCAGAATCACCTCGGTGTCGGAGTGATCCGTTTTCCAGCGCCGTTTTCTTTGTGCTTCGAGTTCTCGCCTTATCTCCGCATGGTTATAGATTTCGCCATTGAAGACGATCTGCAACGAGCCATCCTCATTGCTCATGGGCTGAGCAGCTGCATCAGAGAGATCGATGATGGAAAGGCGCCGATGGGCCAGACCCAACCGGCGGTCGGGTGAAATCCACAGCCCGGCGCCATCGGGTCCGCGATGCACCATGGTCTCCCGCATACGGACCAGATATTCCGCAGTCACCTGGAAGTTGCTGTTCTTGAATGCCAAAACTCCAGAGATTCCGCACATCCGCAGGCACCCGAGCTTATACCCTAACACCAGGATCTCTTATGGAAGAAATGAGCGAGCAGGCTATCCGCGAGTTTTGGGACGCTCATCCTTGCGGTGAGAGCCTGGTCGATAGCCTGCGCGCGGATCACGAGGCATTTTTCCGGCGCTACGATGCATACCGATATCGACGGGAAGCGCATATTTTGCAGCGCCTCGACGCAATTGATTTCAAGGGCAGACACGTTCTCGAGATCGGGTTAGGTCAGGGGGCCGACTCCGAGCAGATTATTCGGCGAGGAGCCATCTGGTCGGGGCTTGACCTGTCGCAGGAATCCGTTAGCCGGGTTTCGACCAGGCTACGCCTTCGCGAATTGCCTTATCAGAGGCTTGAGTGTGGAAGCGCACTGGCGCTGCCGTTCCCCGACAATTGTTTTGATCTTGTCTTCTCCCACGGAGTCCTCCACCATATCCCTGATGTGATCGCAGCGCAAAAGGAAATTGCCCGGGTCCTGAAACCGGGTGGCCGTCTGATCGCGATGCTCTACGCCAGGCGCTCACTGAATTACCTCGTCGCAATTTCTGTCGTGCGCCGCGCGGGCATCACGGCGCTTTATCTGGGCGGTGTACGAGGCAGCGGCCTGGTTGGCGGACACCTTGCGAATGCAAAACTCATGGGCCTGCGGGAGTACCTCAGGCTGTCCAACTTTATCCACGCCAATACCGATGGCCCGGGCAATCCGTATAGTAAGGTCTATGATCTGTCGGCCATCAAGACGGACTTTCCGGCCTTTCAGATCGAGAAGAGCCATCAGGATTACATGCATGCACCGCCGTTGCCTGTTTCCTGGCTCAAGCCCCTTGCTGGGTTTCTAGGTTGGCACCTTTGGGTACACTTAATCCCACGCAAGACATGAAGCTGTTTTCCGGGAAGCCAAGCCTGATCCTGGCAGCGATTCGAGGTCAACAACCGCTTGAAAATCATGAGCATCGTCGGCGCCCGGCCGAACATGATGAAGGTAGCCCCGTTGTTGGCAGAACTGCGCCGGCACGATGAGGTTGAGCCGCTCCTCGTTCATACCGGCCAACACTACGACTACTCCATGTCTCAGGTCTTTTTCGATCAGCTGGGGGTGCCGCCTCCCGACTACAACCTCGATGTCCGGTCAGGCCCGCACTATGCGCAAACCGCGGAAATCATGCAGAGATTCGGCGACCTGGTCCAACAAAACCGCCCGGATATGGTGGTCGTTGCCGGCGATGTAAATTCGACCGTTGCCTGTGCCCTGGTTGCCGCAAAAGAACGGATTCCCGTAGCGCACGTGGAAGCCGGATTGCGCAGCTTCGACCGGTCCATGCCCGAGGAGATCAACCGCATCCTGACCGACGCTCTGGCAGACCTTCTCTTCACCACGGAAGAAAGCGCCAACCAGAACCTCGCCAACGAAGGCGTAGCCCCTGACAAGGTCTTTTTTGTAGGGAACCTTATGATCGATTCTCTGGTGAGGGCTCTCAGGATTGCCCGGCCCTCTTCCCTGCGCTCCGAGTTGGGATTGGCGGCCAGGCCCTACGTCGTGCTGACCCTCCACCGCCCCTCGAACGTGGACAACGGAGAGGAGCTGAGCCGTACGCTCGAGGCCATCGCCGAAGTCGCGCAGCGCATCCCCGTTGTTTTCCCGGCTCACCCGAGAACGGCGCGCAATATAGAGGCGGCCGGGCTCGGCGCCGCCAGGGTCTGGAAAGGTGGCCTGCTCCCGGTTCGGGGACTATGGATGATGCCGCCCGCCCCCTACCTGGATTTCCTTGACCTGGTTCAACATGCCGTTATGGTGATCACGGACTCCGGAGGGGTGCAGGAAGAGACTACGTTCTTGGGGGTGCCGTGCCTTACCTACCGGGAGAACACGGAGAGGCCGGTCACCGTCAGCTTGGGCACAAACCGGGTGTTGGGATGCGACCCCCATCACCTGCTCATGCATGCCCTGGAACTGTTGGAGACCGCACAACAAGGCAAAGTCGCCGACCCGCCTGTCCGTCCTCCCCTGTGGGATGGGCGAACGGCCCCGCGCATTGTGCGGATTCTCAAAGAGGCGCATCAACGCGAAGCGGCCTTTACCGCGGAGCGTGTGCCTCTGTGACTCAGAGCCCGCCGCCGGGACCGTTGGAAGCGATAAAAGCACTGCGCACCTGGATCGAGGACAGGCAATTCAAGGGCTACGAACCGTTTGATCTGCTCAACTCGCCGTACCTGGCGGGTTCCTGGGTGCGAAAGGCGTTCCCGGGGATTCCCCTGATTCAGGCGGGCAAGCGCTTCGCAGGGCAACGGGTTCGCCGGCTCCTGAAAGTCCCGCCAAGCCGCAACCCCAAGGCGCTGGGCCTCTGCCTCTCGGCGTATTGCGACCTGGCCCGGGCTGGCTACGATGTCTCGGCGCAAGCAAGCTGGCTCAAGCACGAGCTCATCCGGCTGCGATCGCCCGGTGAATCGGAATTCTGCTGGGGGTACGACTGGGATTTCGTCTCCCTTCGCGGACCCAGGCTACCTGCCTTCTCCCCAAACTGCATCGCCTCCTATTTTTGCGCCACCGCCATGCTCGAAATGAGCGAGGTTTTTGACGACCCCGAGGCACGAGAGATTGGCGTATCGGTCGCCCGCTTTATAGCGTCCCGCCTGCAGCGCTCGTTCGAATCGGAAGGTGAAGTTTGTTTCAGCTACACGCCCATCGGCAAAACCTGGATCTACAACAGCAGTGCCCTGGTTGGGGTCCTTCTGGCGCGCGTAGGCAAGCTACTTGCGGACGACACCTACCTTTCCCTGGCGCGCAAGGCCATGGTTTTTCTAAAAAATGGCCAGCTCGAAAGCGGTGGATGGTACTACGGGCAACGTCGGCGGCAACATTGGATTGACAGCTTCCATACCTCCTATAACGTCTGTGCCCTGCTCGACTACCAGCGCTTCACTGGCGACCCAAGCTTTGAACCCGCCATGCTTAAGGGGCATCGTTTTTACGAGGCCGTTTTTTTTACCGAAGACGGAGCGCCCAAATACTTTCACAACCGCGTTTTCCCGATCGATATCCACGCCTGTTCCCAGGCCATCCTCCACTTTTCCGCGTTCTCATCCATTGATCTGGCTGCACTCGATAAGGCCGAAAAGGTCTTCCACTGGACGGCGGCCAACATGACAGCAGCGGACGGATCTTTCTACTATCAGCGCCATCGTTTCTGGACCAACCGCACGCCCTACATGCGCTGGGGGCAGGCCTGGATGTTCCGGGCCCTCGCCCGGCTGCTGACGGCAAATGGCAGCTTTGTCACCCCGGTTGGATTATGATGCTCGCGGTAAGCAAAATGCGTATCTGGATCGACCTGGACAACTCGCCCCACGCTCACTTCTTCCCGCCTATTATCAAGAGGCTGGAAGAGGCCGGCTATGCCGTGGAGCTGACGGCCAGGCGCTTCGGACAGGTGGAGGAGATTGCCCGGTCCCACGGCTTAGACTACGTGGTCATCGGCGAGCACCGGACGCCCCGCTTCTTTCTCACCCGGGGCATGGCTACTGTTATCCGGGCGTTGCGGCTGACCCGGTACGGTAAGAAGATCCGTCCGGCCATCGCGGTGAATCACGGCTCGCGGGCCCAGGTGCTCGCCGCATGGGTTCTCGGCATCCCGGTCATGACCATCTACGATTACGAGTTCGTGCATTCGGAACTATTTTCCAAAATGGCAACGAAACTCCTCCTGCCGGAGACGATTCCCGCGCTGACGCTCGAGCGTCAGCGTGTGAACATGAACAAGGTGATCCGCTATCCGGGCTTCAAAGAGAACGTTTATCTGAGTGGCTGGCACAACTCGCCCGGCGTAATGGATGACCTGAAACTCGATCCGGGGCGGCTGATCATTACGGTCCGCCCTCCAGCTACCTGGGCTCACTATCAGGACCCCTTTTCTGAGGTTCTGTTCCGAGCGCTGGTCGAGCGCTTGCGCGGGGACCGGGATTCGCAAGTGATCGTGCTGCCGCGGACTCATAAGCAGGGAGAAGAGCTGAAGAGCTCCTACGGCATGCGATCGGCCCCCTTCCATGTTTCTGACAAGGCCGTCGATGCGCTCAGCCTAATGGCAAATTCCGACGCCGTGTTAAGTGGCGGGGGCACCATGGCCCGTGAAGCAGCGATCATGGGAAGGCCGGCCTATAGCTTGTTTGCCGGCAAACCAGGCGCGGTCGATGCCGCTCTCGAGAGGGACGGGAAGTTGACCATCCTGCGAAAAATCGAGGAAGTACGGGATCTGCGTTTTGAGAAGAACGCCCGGGCGATTCGCGCCAACAGCGCAGATGCCCGGACACGGGAAGTCATCCTGCAACACATCATCGCCTTAGGGAGCTGAGCAGGGGCGGACCGCTATAATCTCTTTTTCATCATGAGGAATCTATTGTGAGGCGATTTTTCGGGTTGATATTTCTGGCAACGAGCCTTTCTGCCGTGGCCCAAGATCAAAGTGCCGGATGGCAACCGGATTTAACTCGCCTGCAGACGTACACCTCGCACCGTGCTTCGAGTTCCGATCCCACGGGAGCCAATGCTGACGCTCGCCGGGTAGAACCAGGCGCCTCACTCACCCTGTTGGACACCGACGGCCCAGGAAAAATCTCTCACCTATGGTTCACCATCGCGAGCGACGAGCCCTACCATTTGAAACGGATTGTGCTGCGCATTTATTGGGATGGTGAGGCCACGCCCAGTGTCGAAGCGCCCATTGGGGACTTTTTCGGTTTGGGCCTGGGAGACTACTACTCCTGGCAGTCCGAGCTGCTATCGGTCGGCAGCGAAAACAGTTTGAACAGCTTTTTCCCCATGCCCTTTCAGCGGCATGCCCGCGTCACGGTGAGCAACGAGGGCAAGCAGCCCATCGGCAGTCTTTACTACAACATCGATTACCAGACGGACTCGCACCCGCTGGCCCCGGGCACGCTGTATTTCCATGCTCAGTATCGCCAGGCCCAACCCAACCACGGATGGACCAACCAGTGGACGAGCAATGGAGACCCCCTGGTCGATGACAAGCGAAACCTGAATGGCCAGGATAACTACGTGTGGATGGACGCAAAGGGGAGCGGACAGTTTGCCGGGGTCACCATGTCTGTCATGCAAAACCAGGATGGCTGGTGGGGCGAAGGGGACGACATGTTTTTTGTCGATGACGACAACACTCCAGCCATCAATGGCACCGGCTCAGAGGATTACTTTCTGGGCGCGTGGGATTTCGGAGGAAAACCCTTCTCCTATCAACTTTATGGTGCGCCGGTGGTGGGCCCTGAACTGGCCGGTAGCCGGTCGAGTGTCTACCGTTTTCACCTCGACGCGCCCATACCTTTCAGAAGATCTTTCAAGGCCACCATCGAACACGGGCACGCGAACCACCGCTCGGACAATTTCTATTCGGTTGCTTACTGGTATCAGACGGAGCCGCACGCTCCCTTTCCGCCGTTGCCGCCGGCCGACCAGAGGCTGCCTGTCGTGCAACAGACTGGTGGACCCGGGAACGCCCACGCGGTCGGTAATTCTCCAGCCATTCCGGCGCCCGCGCCGAGGTAGCATTTCGCATTGGCGGATTCTCCCGAACCTGGGGTTTTGCAGTGGCTAAAGCCGTGTCCTGATCAGGGAGCTTTCCTTCAGCGTCGTGGGCTATTGACCCAAAGCAGCAGTTTCCGCGGCGCTATTATGAGCTTGAGGAGTTGACGGGGCCTATGGCAGAGATACCAAGCTTTAAGCGTTTCAACCTCATTGAGGTCGCACGCACTTTTCCCGATACTGCGGAAACCATGTTGCTGGATACGTACCTCACCGACGAGATAGCTGCCAGCTCGCGTGTGTTCAGGGTTTACCGAGAAACACCCGCCCACTATCACGAGGGCTCGGACGAGTATTTATATGTTCTATCGGGGAGAGGCACGTTCTGGATGGGGGACCCCTCGAACGGAGCGGAGTTTGCTCCAGGGGACTTGCTGTTCTTCAAACGGCGCATCGTTCACGCGCTCCCGCGCATGCTGGAAGGGCCAGTGGTTTTTCTGGCCATCGATACGCCGAGGCGCGACCCCAAGGACATCATCTTTTTGAACCCGGCGGACGGTAGCCCGGAAACGTTCATCCGGGGAAAGGAACAGCCGCCTTCGGGATACTGATCCCGGTTGGCGGCATGTTTGGGGAATCCCCCGATTCCTGCGCAAGGCTTCCCCACGGTGCCGATACAGCGCACCTTGCTGGCTCGCGATCAGGCGAGTGCTGCGGCGATACGGTCGACAGTTTAGTCGAGCTGTTCCTTGATTCGATCCATCACCCCATCGACATACTCCGCATCGGGCTCATAAGAGGAGCGCAAGTAAACTTCAATGGGAACATGGGCCGTGGCCGCCATACTGGACGAGTTTTACTCTCGCGTGGCCGGACGAGACAGACTTTTACCTAATGGGCCTGCGATGCTGGAGCTACCGTCCAGGCGTAGACCACGCTATCGATGGGCGTAACCAGATACTGCCGTCCATCAATCTGGTAAGTCATTGGCGAACTGTTCAGGGTGCCCCCTGCATATACATGCCAGAGTGTATTCCCAGTCGCGGGATCGAGCGCAAACACATTGCCTGACGTATCCCCGGAGAAGAGCAAACGGCCGGCGGTGGTAAGAACTCCGGTAAAGCTATGGCCCTTTCCCAGATCTTTCTGCCACACGGTCTTCCCGGTTTGGTAGTCGAGCGCCTTCAGATAGGAAGACGACCAAAAGTCGCTCAATGTTCCGCCCTGGTGTCCATCCGGCTTGTGATCGTCATTCAACACCAGGTACCAGAGACTCGAGGCGATCTGGGTATTCACGTAGAAAAGCCTGGTCTGGGGATCGAAACTGGGAGCCATCCAGTTTGTGGCCCCATCCATATTTGCCCGTACCAGCACGCCATCCGGCTGAGGTTCCTTCTCTGGCGCCGGAACCGGTCTGCCCTGACTATCGATATGCGAAGCCCAGTCGGTTTCGACGAACGGCGCGGTCAGCAGATCCTTGCCTGTCTCCCGATCGAGAACGAAGAAGTATCCGTTGCGGCTGGCCTGCAACAGCATCTTTCGCTTCGCTCCATGGAAATTACCATCCACCAAGACGGGAGTCTCGATCGCATCCCAGTCATGCGTATCGTGTGGAGAGGGCTGAAAATACCAGGCCAGCTTGCCCGTGTCCGCATGGATGGCGACAATCGCGCAGGTGAAAAGGTTGTCCCCTTTGCGAATGTTGCCGGCCAGGATGGGATGCGGATTCCCGGTACCTAAATAGATCAACTTGAGTTCGGGATCATACGTCGGAGCACCCCAGATACTTCCCCCGCCGTGGCTCATGCTCTCCGCATCGGGCCAGGTCTCCGATCCCGGCTCCCCGGGCTTTGGCACCGCGTCCCAGCGCCAGTTGACCTTTCCGGTCACGGGATCAAGTGCGAGCAAAAAATGCGGGACGTCGGCCGAGTCTCCCGACGTGCCCACAATTACCTGGTCTCCAATCACCAGCGGAGCGCCGCTCACGTAGTAGCCAACCGTCACATCGGCAACGATCGTGTCCCAAAGCTGCTTTCCGTTCCGTGCATCGAGACAAATGACATGGGCATCCGGGGTCCCGAAGAAAAGACGGTCCTTGTACATGCCCACGCCTCTTGATCCCAGATGATCCCCCTGGGAAGGGCGGCTGAAGTGCCACACCTGGCGGCCCGTAGTCGCGTCGATGGCCCAGACATGATCGGGCACGGAGAAGTACAGAACTCCGTTTACCTCTAACGGAGTCGACTTCACACTGACGGAGTGTGTCTGAAACGCCCACGCGAGCGTGAGGCCATGGACGTTCGACTGATTGATAAGGTCGAGTGAGCTGTATCTTCGACCGCTGTAGTCGCCGTTGTAAGTCGGCCAGGTGTCGACTGGAGGCGTAAGCAATTTCTGAGGATCCAGCCCCTGGGCGTGTAGGCTGGCTGCCGTGAGCGCTGCCAATAGAAGCAGCTTCACTGCAGGGTCTCCAGGTAAGCGAAAACGTTGTGCAAATCGGCATTGGAGTATTGCGTGATTAGTTCATGATGCTCTTCGAGCGGGTCTTGGGTGGCCACCTTTACTTTGTCGACCGGCCACGACCGATACCAACCGTCGGGTCCAACGATGGAAACGGAGAACTGATCAAGATGAAACAGGTTTCCCTTCACTACCGCTCCGGAGGGCAGAGTGATGGTGGCGATGGACGGCGCCCCGACGGGATATAGAAACCTGGCCTGCAGATTGATCGGCGGATATTTTGCGGCAATGTGCGCAAGGTCACCTTGGGGTGAATGACATCCGGCACACCGTCCCTTGCCGTTAAAGAACGCTTTGCCTTTCTCCGAATTGCCCGTGAGCAGCAGCTTGAGCGAGTAGTTACTGGAAGGGCCGGAATCGCCGGCACTGTCGGAGAGAGAAAGCAGCGCATGCAGATAGGCAATGACGTCCGCCGCCTGGTCAGCCGGTAGCCTTATGGCCGGCATGCCACGATCCGGTCTGCCTTCCTGAATGACCGGTCCGATCAGGTCCCCATTCTTGTCATGACGAACGAGCAGAGACCGGATCAGGTTAGGCGCTTCAGAACCGCCGTCGGCGTTCTTTCCATGACAGTAGGCACAAGACTGTTGGAAAACAGCGGCCCCGCGCTTGGCATTTTCCTGCTCCAGCGGATTCTTGCCCATCCAGGAGACGGCGCGCTGCCAGTCCGTATTCTGGCCCTGGGTAGGGCGGCTCCACAAAGACAGCAGCAGACAGGCTCCAGACAGCAGCCGGAGGAGTGGACAGGAGCGACTTTGCCGGAACGAACAGCAGCGCCACTTAGTAATAGTTGATTATTATCCGGGCGCGGTCGAAGCTTTGGCAAGCTTTTTCTCGGGACCCAGGGCTATCCGCTTAGCCTGCTCGCGATGCTTTTTTAAAACCCCATAAAAAGTAGTTGCAATAAACATTTTCTTCCTACATCCTTATGGAACTTTACAAAGTAATTTCCAGGCTCGTGCAAAGCGCGCCTGCCGGCCCCAGACTCCTGCGATTCTGCGAGGTTAGAAATGCAAATTCTCCGTGAGCTGAAGAAGCAGTTCGTCATCCCTTCCTTCGCTGTGCTGGTTGGCCGCTCCTCTTATTTCTGTTTACTTCTGCTGCTGCTCTGTTCGGTGCAGTTGCGAGCAGACGTAACTGGATCTATTTCGGGATACGTTCGTGACGCGTCGGGCGGTGTCCTTCCCAATGCGACATTGACGATTGTCCAGACGACCACGGGCTATTCCCGTACCGCCACCACCGATGGCTCTGGTCACTACAGCCTGCTTGCCTTACCACCCGGCAACTATCGACTGACCGCCTCCAACGCAGGCTTTGAAAATGGCGTCATTGACAAGATCAATCTCAACGTAAACGACGAGCTCAAGTTCGACTTCGATCTGAAAATCGGGAATGTAAGCCAGACGGTTTCTGTTGATGCCAGCACGATGCAGGTGGACACAGCGAATACCTCGATGGGCACGACCATCACCTCGTCTCAGATTTTGTCTATGCCGCTCAACGGCCGTTCTTATCTCGATCTGCTGGCGCTCCAGCCTGGAGTGGCCCCGGCGAATACACAGGGCAGCTACAACGATCGCGCACCCTCCTCGGGTCTATATGGCTCGTCCGGCACGGTTTCCACTGACGGTCAGCCGGAGTGGGCCAATGCTTTCCTGGTCAACGGCGCCGAGGTGAATGAAACCAAAAATATGGGCGCGGGCATGATTCCGGACGCCGACTCGGTCGCCGAGTTTCGTCTGATCACCAACAGCTTCAGCGCCGAGTATGGCAAGTTCACGGGCGCCGTCATGAACACGGTGACCAAGTCAGGAACCAACAGCTTTCATGGAACGCTCTTCGAGTTCTACCGTAACCAGAAGTTGGACGCGATCAATTACTTCGACACCACAAGGGCCGAGTTGAAGCGGCATCAATACGGTGGCGTTCTGGGTGGACCGATTTGGAAAGACAAGCTCTTTTCCTTTACGGACTACCAGCAAACACGCCAGGTCGCCGGAGTCAGTACCGGGCTGGTACAAGTTCTGAGTAACGATGAACGCAACGGCATCTTTTCCGATGCCATTCTGAACACCGCTGTCCAGGGAGACGCGTGGGCGGCCACCCTCATGAGCCGCGGCGGCGGGACCATTGTTGGCGAGTCGGCTAACTGTCAACCTCCGGCTTGTAGCCCCACGATGTACAACCAACTTGGCACGGCAGTGATGACCACCGATAATACCGGCGCTGCCGTGCCCGGCCACAATATTTCGGCCTACATGGACCCCGTTTCCAAATTGACCCTGCCGATCATTCCCGTTGCCAATCAAGCGGGCGGCTTTAGTTACGATGATTCGAGCCACAAGGGATCCATCGTCGATACCAATATGGCCGAGCGGATCGACTTCGTTAATCACAAGACCGGCGACTGGTCCTTTTACTATCACTACGACGATGCGACGGCGATCATCCCCGTTTATAGCCAGGCGACGACGAGCCTGCCGACTCTGCCCGGTTTCCCAGTCATGCAGCCATCACGCAACCAGCTCTTCGTGATGAGCAACACCAAGACGATTGGCGCCACCACCGTCAACGTGGCCCGCATCCAGTTCTTCCGTAATTCGGTGCATACGGCAGAGCCGTCCTCCGGTTCCGCGATACCGTCTTATGCGCAGTACGGGTTCAACACCGATCCAGCGAATGGCGGACTGGTGAACAGCGGCCCCCCTGGATACGCTTCGTCTCTTCCACCGCTCTACTTCAACAACTTTGCCGTCGGCAACAACTGGCTGAATCTCTATCAACCGGAAACAAACTACGGTGTTGGCGATGTCGTCAGCAAGACCGTCGGGAATCACTCGCTCAGCTTTGGTGGTGACTTTCGCTACTACCAGCTGAATGCTCGAAACACTTGTGGACCCAACGGATATTTCAACTTCAACGGGGTCAGAGACGAAAGCGGACGTGTCCGATTACTTTATCGGTGCACCGACTTCCTTCATCCAATGCTCCATCCAACTTCTCGACAATCGCAGCCGATATGGCGCGCTCTTCGGCGAGGATTCATGGAAGGCGTCACCCAGCCTTACGATTAATTACGGGCTTCGTTGGGATGTAGCCCGGCCCTGGAGCGATGTCTACGGGCGTCTCACCACCCCGGTTCCGGGTGAGCAGTCGGTCAAATTTCCCAATTCTCCTCCAGGGCAATCTTGTTCCGGGAGACCCCGGTGTTCCGAGTACGATCTCTCCGACCCGATGGACCAACTTTGGTCCTCGTATCGGTATCGCTTACGCGCCCTCAGGCGGCCTGTGGGGAGCAGCGGGTAGAACGAGCATTCGCGCGGCTTTCGGCCTCTACTACCTCGGCGTTTCCGATAACGGAAATTTCGGCATTCTCGGGGATGCACCCTGGGGTCTGTTCTGGGTTTCACCGCAACCGACTGAATTCGCAAGTCCCTACATCACCCGATCCAATGGTGTGACCCAGGGACAGCACTTTCCGTTTACCTTCCCCTCCGGACCGGGTCCGTTCCCTAACTTTCAGTTCGGGAACCTCATGCCACTGTACGTGCCTGGCTACTACAACAAGAACAAGACCAACACCGCGCAGCATTTTAACCTTTCCATTCAACGGCAACTTGACAAGTCCACCGTCCTGACGGTGGCATACGTCGGAACCCAGGGCCGGCACATCGAACACACCGTGGACTTGATCTATGGCAATGCAGCGCTCTGCTTATCGATTGCGGGCTGCGGGCCAGGCGGCGAGGGTGGCGTCTATACGCAGAACGGCAACACCTACTACGGAACGTTTGCCGGTGCGATTGATAACCAAACTATCAGCCCCAACTACCACAACTCCAACGGCGGTCCGGTGGTTGCGTTTGCCCAGGCAACTTACGTGCAAAACTCAGGCAGCTCAAACTACAACTCGCTGCAGGTATCGGCGGAACGCCGCGCTCGCGACATCACCTACCTGCTCTCTTATACGTATGCGAAATCCCTGGACAACGTTGGCGCCAAGTGGGATCCTCGCGATCCCTCTCGTGCTTACGGCCAGTCGACCTGGGATATGAGACATAACTTTGTCGCCAGCTACAGTTGGGCGCTTCCGTTCGATCGCTTCCTGGGCTCTCACCGTGCGACCGTGGGCTGGCGCGTTACCGGCATCAGCCGCTTCAACACAGGCTTCCCGGTTAGCCTGAAGAGCTCTGGGGACGTAGCTCTTACCAATATCGGGCTGGACTATCCAAGCCAGGTGGCTGCACTCCACAAGCTGAACCCGCGAAGTGCATCCCATACTTTCTTCAATACTTCAGCCTTCGCCAACGGCCTCAGCTGCGGCTACGAAGACTGCGGCGTGACGGGGAGCGCGAAGCAGTATCTCTTCCACGGACCGGGATCCATCAACACCGACGCCGGCGTAGAGAAAGCTACGAAGGTGACGGAGCGCATGGCAATTAATCTACGCATCGAATTCTTCAACGTTTTCAACCATGCAAATTTCCTTTCAAATTCAGTGATCGGTGACGCCAACAGCAGCCAGTTCGGTCAAGTTACGAATACTGCACCGGGTCGAATCGGCCAGGTCAGCGGCAAGTTCATCTTCTGATTCACGCAAGGGGAATTTGTGAAAGAGTATTTGTCATGACAGATGAAAAACCCGGCCTGGCTTGCAGCCGCAGTCCTGGCCTGCAACCTGGCCACCGCGCAAACATCCACCCCCCAGAAAAAGCATCTGCTGGTTCTGGGGGAGGAAAAAGGATACCGGCACGAGTCGGTTTCTCATGCCATGGCTGTGATCGAGGAGTTGGGTGAAAAGACCGGCCTTTGGGATACCACCATCCGCACTGACACGGAAATTCTTACCAAGAAGAAACTCGAATACAACGCCAAGAATCTCAACGATTTCGACGCCATCTTCATGTTCACCGGCGGCGATCCGGAGATGGATGCACAGCAGAAAGCCGACTTCCTTTCCTTCATTCATGACGACGGGAAGGGACTTATCGGGGTCCACGCTGCGGCAATCACCTGGGTTCATTGGCCTGAATTTGTTGACTTGCTTGGGGGAGACTTCGATGAGCATCCCTGGCTGACGTTCGATGCGCCCATCATTGTCGAAGACCCAAAATTTCCCGGCATGCAGCAATGGCCCCACGAGTTCACCCTGCACGACGAGATCTACCAGATGAAGGACTTCTCTCGTGACAAGGTCCGTGTGCTGATGCGGCTCGATCCCTGCAAGCTCGATCTGGCGAACCCCAAAGTGCATCGTAAGGACCATGATTTTGCCGTCACCTGGGCGAAGTCCTACGGCAAGGGACGGGTTTACTATTCGACTCTCGGACACCCGAAAGAAAACTGGGATGATCCGCGGGTGCAGACGATGTACACCGAGGCGATCAAGTGGGCCATGGGTCTGGAGTCCGCGGACATCACACCACAGCCTGCGCCGGCCAATACGGCCTGCAAGTAAACTAAGGTAAAGAGGTACCCAACCATGTGGAAGTTGCTGGCGGTTCTGTTCCTGTCCCTGGGAGTTGCTTCAGCAGAAGTTCATCCCATCCTTGCTCTGGGTTCACCTGCTCCTGACTTCGCTCTTCCCGGTGTCGACGGCCAGGTGCATAAGTTGAGCGATTACGCCTCGAGCCCGGTACTGGTCGTGGTCTTCACCTGCAACCACTGCCCGATCGCGCAAATGTATGAGCGCCGGATCCAACAGTTGGCGACGGATTATAAGAACAAGGGTGTAGCCGTCGTTGCCATTCAGCCCAACGATCCGCAGGCTATCCGCATCGACGAACTGGATTCATCGGATGTGAGCGACACTTTGCCGGAGATGAAGATCCGTGTGCAGTACAAGCACCTGACGTATCCCTACCTGTATGACGGCGAAACCCAGCAGGTGACGCGTGCTTACGGTCCGCAAGCCACGCCGCACGTTTTCATCTTCGATCAACACAGGCATCTTCGTTACGAAGGCCGCATGGACAACAGCTATCGAACCGAACTGGTGAAAACGCAGGATGCGCGTAATGCGATCGAAGCCTTGCTTGCTAACAAAGAAGTGGCGGTCAAGCACACCGGGGTCTTTGGCTGCTCCACCAAGTGGAAGGAGAAGTCCGCCGACCGCGCCGCGGCGATCGAGAAGATCAATGAACAACCGATCAGCGTCGACATGATTTCGAAGGACGGCCTGGCTAAATTGAGTAAAAATCCGGGTCATCAGATGATGTTGGTGGATTTCTGGGCTACGTGGTGCGGCTCCTGCATCGTAGAGTTTGCTGATTTGCAAAACACACTGCGCATGTATGGTGGACGAGACTATTCCATGGTGACGGTTTCCGCGAACATGCCGGATGAGAAGGCGGGCGTGTTGCGTTTCCTGCAGAAACAGCATGCGACCAGCAAGAATTACCTCTTCGACTCGCAAGACACCGCATCGCTACAGACCGCCTTCGATCCCAAATGGGACTCGGCAGTACCGTATACCGTCCTTCTCTCGGCGGACGGGAAAGTGCTCTACAAGCAGCTAGGGTCGGCGGACTTGCTCGAGTTGAAGAGAATTATCCTGGCGAATCTGCCTTCGGACTACAAAGGGTTCAATCAATACTGGAAGAATAACTAGGTCAGCGGTGGTGAAAGTAAACCGCAGATCTCTCCACTACTTTGCTTTCACCTGAACCTGGTAGAGAAAATGGGGGTGGCTGAATTGTGTTGCCGCGTTTCCAGTTGTGGTCCGTTGAACCGCTTCCCTCCGCTTCCCCCGTTCCCCCGCTTCTTCTCTTTCCGCTTCGCTACGTCCGGTCGGGATGACAAGGGAGAGGGCAACATGTGCTAAGGAGCGTCAAAACATTTCCACGAGGGATCTGCGGTTTCCTTTTCGGGAGAATTATTTCTCTGCTATCAGCTTGATAGCACCCGTGTGGCTGCCGCCTCTATCGCCAGCCACACGGTGCCATTCACCTGCGCGTCAGGCCCCAGTGTGCTGCGCAACAGTTTCGGTTGCACTCGCTTATCGCGCTGCTCAAGAATTTCCTGAGTGGCCTTCCAAAATACCGGGTGCAGGCCCACGCTGCCACCTAATACAAAGAGTGGACAGTTGAGAACCACCGCAAGGTTATAGATCGCGTACGCCAGCGTCTGGGCCGACTTATGCAAGATGCTTTGGGCTAGCGCATCTCCTGCGGCTGCATGATCGAAGACTTCCGTCGCTACCAGTTCTCTGGGGAGTTGTGTAAGATCTGCGCGCCACGCACTGCGCCACTGGGCCTTGATACCTTCGCCTCCGACAATACTCTCGAGGGCCCCCGGTTCGCCTCTTTCCACCGGCTTCACAGAAGTCCCGGGTACCAGCAAGTAGCCGATCTCACCGGCCGACCAATCCATCCCGTGAAATAGCCGGCCATTCAGTACGATGCCCGCGCCAATTCCGGTTCCGACTGCAATAAACACAAAATCCCGCACGCCCTGGGCCGCGCCGATGTGATATTCCGCAATGGCCGCTGTATTCACGTCGTTTTCGACCGCGGCGGGAACACCCAGCCGAGCCTCCAGCAATGCGCGCAGTGGAACATCTCGCCACCCCATGAGATACGACGTGGCAATCACGACGCCTTCGTCCACATCGGTGACACCGGGCGCCCCGGCCGCCACCGCACGAAGCAAGCCGCGCTCAATACGATTTTTCTGCAGCAGCTCTTCCACGCCCTGGTGGATCAAATCCACGACTACATGCGGGTCGCGAATGCCCTCGGTCGAGACCTTCCATTTAGCCACAACCTTGCCATCCATGCCGGCGAGGGCGAGACGCAGGCTGGTGCCGCCGATGTCGGCGCCGACGACATATCCCGCTTCGATCTCCTGCGAGTTCCCAACAGCACGGGAGGGTTTCTGTTGCAACATCAACTCACTAACCTCGGATACAGATGGATGCACTGATGGGCCTGCCTGTTATTTGTGTTACGGCGCGACTGCGGTTTGCCTCGCGCTAATGCTTTCGAGCTCACGCCCCTTGGTCTCCGGAATCACGAAGGCTACGAAGAACAACGTTAAGATGCAAAACCCTCCGTAGAGGACAAGGGTGAGCGAAGTGCCTGCAGCTTTAATGAGAGAGAGAAACGTGAGCGAAACGAGAAAGTTTGACGTGCCAAAACTCAACGTGGCGGCAGCGACGCCGCGACCGCGGACCCGCAAAGGAAATACTTCAGAGACTAGTATCCATGCGATCGGGCCGATACTGAAGGCATAGCAGGTGATGAAAAACATCAAGCAGGCGGTGGCGATTTTGCCCAGTGACGGTCCCAGTTCCGCATGCTGGTGGAAGCAAAACGCAAGCACCAGCAGGGCGGATGTCATCCCCCCAAGGCCGACATAAAGAAGCGGTTTCCGACCGACCCGGTCCACCAGAACCAGCGCGATCACCGTCGCCAGCACATTGGTAATAGCCACCAGAAGCGTCGCGAAAATAGCACTCTTATTCGAACTGATCCCGGCAAGAGAAAATATCTGTGGGCCGTAATAGAGAATGGCGTTGATCCCTGTAGCGGGTATCAACACCATAAAACCAATGGCGATAAAGAGCGACCCGCGTACGGCTGGACTCCACAGAGCTCTCCAGCGGCGCTCCATTTTAATCATCAGGCTGACCCGAATGTCTTCCAGGAGCAGCCGCGCTCCCGCCTCGTCTGTATATGACCTGAGGACGGATTCTGCTTCAGCCAACCTGTTCTGCACGAATAACCATCGCGGACTCTCCGGCACAGTGAGAACCATAAAGAGGAAAAGAACCGCGGGAATGAGCCCGAAACCGAACATCCATCGCCATCCCTGCGAGGCGGCAAACCAATAACCCACCAGGTCTGCCAGCGCGATACCCAGGGTGAGAGCGAATTGGTACAACCCGATCAACATGCCGCGCGACTGGGGAGGAGCGAGTTCTGATACGTATACAGGCGCCGTGACCGAAGTAAAGCCCACGGCGATCCCCAGCAGCCCGCGGGCAACGAACAGCACGTAGACATTGGGCGATAACGGCGCAAGTATGGAACCAAGGATGAAAAGGACTGCCCCCCACATCAGTGTTTTTCTTCTACCGATGCGATCAGCGACCGTGCCCCCGATAAGGGCGCCAATCATTACTCCGATCAGCACTGCAATGACCAGGACTTCCTGCATCACGGTCGAAAGGTGGAACGAGTCGCGCACATAAATCAAGGCGGCCGCGATTACGCCCATGTCGAAGCCGTAAAGAATGCCGCCCAATCCAGCGATGAAAGAGACTCTCCGGATGAACGCCTGGTTCACATACGGCTGGACGGCGGTTGGCTCATTCACTCGCGTTTCACCTATCGAATGATACCTTTATCTGGGTGACTTTCCACGGAATTTCGACCCTCTTTTTAACGAATCTTTTCTAACAAAGTAGTGCTCCGCGGTAACCGAGGAAGATGACATGGAAGACAACAAACAGGAAGCGCCGCGGTGGGTGGGCGGCGTCGAGCCAGCCCCCGAACTGCTCACCGCAACGGGAACCCAGATCCTGGAGATCGAGTGCCGGCAGCAACCGGAACGGCTTCGCGAACTACTGGAAGCGTATGCCGCGGATTCTTCCATTAAGGCGGAATTGAAGAAGTTCCAGGAGCTGGCAACCAAGAGGGGTCCGGTGTTGTTTATCGGAATGGGAGCTTCTTATTGTTCTTCCATAAGCGGTTCCGTTTTGCTGCAGTCGCACGGGCGGCCCTCCTTCTCGGTCGACGCGGGAGAATGGCTGAACTATGCGACTTCGGTGTGGGATGACGCCGCTGTCTCGATCTTGCTTACTACTTCGGGCGAGAGTGCAGAATTGGTCGAGCTGTTCAAAAGAGAGGGCGACCAGCCGCTTGGCCTGATTTGTAACAACCCTGCAAGTACCTGTTGGCGGCTCGCCGAAAATAAGCTCCCCATTCTGGCCGGTCCGGAGTATGGCAATGCCACCAAGACCTACACCAACGCGACCGCGGCCGCGATCATTGTGGCCTCAGAGATTGTTGGCCGCCCCTGGAAGCAGGACGCCCAACACGCCGCGGAGGTCTTCTCCTCCCATCTTGATCCCATTTTCGCGATACGCTCCGATCTCGAAATGTTCTGTCGTGGCGCCGCCAATATTGAAGTCGTGGGGCGCGGAGCGGGCTACGGCGGCGCGTTCATGAGCGCGCTTTGCATTCGCGAAATGAGCGGGAACCGGGCCGCGGCGCACACGGGAGCCGGCTTCAAACACGGGCCCAACCTCGATGTGGATGCGACGCACGTCGCCATCATCTTCGCGTTGGGCCATACCGCCGAACTCGGCGTCAAGCTGGCCCAGGAATGTAACCGTCGCGGCGGCAAGGTGGTGTTGGTTTCCAGCAAAGAGCATGCGGCGAGCGAAAAACTGTTTCCCGTCCGCATCGATGCGGTTGCAGAACCGTGGGAGGGCATCACCTCGCTGTTGGTTCCGCAGGCGCTGACGCTGGCCATGATCGAGCGGACAGGATGCCGGCTACCGCCACGGTTTCAGTACGGTGTCATGGAACAGTAGTGTGGTTGGAGATGGGTCGAGACGGCAAGATAGTCAGGTGGCGGCATGCTCGCCCACTCAAGCCAAAGGAAGGCTTGAATGGGGCAACCTCAGCATTGCTTGCGGTGTAGAGATCCAGTCCCCTAATCTAAGGTTCGTGCGGCAGGGTTAGCGTCGGGTTCTGATCGAAGAAGTTGACGGGACGAATCAGAAAATCGTGCCAAAGCGTGGGCATGACCGGCCAGTCTTCTACTCGAACCACATGGTGGAAGCCCAGGGTGTACCAGCCGACGATGTCCGTGTTTTCGATTGAGCGATTCGCCTTTGTCCATTCCGGCAGTCCGCGAAGACCCTCGTTGTTGGTGACATAGGTGCCGGCAGCATATCGTTCATCAGGGTTGTATGGGGTGACCCATAGCTGATGCCCTGAAAATGCGCCCACGCGCTGCGCCGGGTCATCATTGGAGATGCTGGAAACCGCCGTGGCCCCGGGCATGATCTCCCATCCCGTTGGATAACCGCGAGCGTCGTGCTGGGCGGGATTGATAAAGTGCCACATCGACGGATTGCGCAAATCCAGATCGAGGATGGCATCCTTCTCCGTATGCGCAATCGATGACTGCGCCGCCCAAATGGTCTTGCGCGTAACCCCGGAGAGCGGCTCCTGCACCAGGCGATCGACCATGAAGCTGTTTGCCGGCCCATCGACATCAAGGTCCAACCGGTAAGAGAAATAGTGATCGTGATTGACCGCGAGCAGATTGGGAGCCACCAACGTGCCGTGCTCGAGTTTGCCCGGGGCGTCCCCCATGGCGGCCATCTGCTCCTTTACCCCTTTGGTCTCGACAATCCCGGTAGCGCCGACCGCCACCCGAATCGTTCCATCCTGTTGGAATACCCAATCGAGCATGTAGTCATAGTTGCCCGCGACCGCAGCCGTGCGCAGGACCAACTCGCGACTCGGCCGCCCACTGATCACATCGCCTTCGAGGTGCCTCCACGCCGGGCCCGCGCCGGGGCGCTCGAAGAGGCATGCCAGTTGCGGCTTGAGCACCGGGGCGCCCGCGTCCGAAGGCACAAGGCCGGTAAAGTACTGCGCGTAGGGCGGGCAATCATCGGGACCTACGGGCTTGATCAAGCCGCCGAGAAGAAACTCTCCGGCGTCCACAAAGGCGCGCGAATTCCACCCTTCATCGGGATCCATGTAAGGCACATACATCTCCGATAGCGAGCCTTCGTACATGACGGAGCGAAGCCTGTCGCCGTCCTGATAGCGCACCAGGTTGATGACCGGGCCGACACGGGGGTCGAGGCGAAAACGAAAGTGCCAGTTCTGCCACACCACTTCGCCCTTTTCGATGCTGTAGCTGGGCCCCTCCGGCTGAGTCACGAGCAAAGGCTTGGTGCCCGGCCGCGGCGTCGCGTCGCCCTCCTCGTAGTTGATGTCGGATTGCGACATCGGGACAGGCTCGTTGTCGACCACTTTGAGAACTTTCTCGCTGGTCAGGTCCGCAAGGATATAGACCCCTTCAATGGCGCGGCCCCAGGGATGGTAAACGCCGTGTGAATCGGTGCAATCGCCAAAACCGATCCGGCTTTTTGTCTGCTCAGGAAAAATCATCCAGGTGATGGGAATAGGCTCACAGCGCACGCCCGACAAGTCAGTTATCCCGTGACGCTTGAGTGCGGCAATCACCCGGGGATCCTTCTTGACTATGTCGTTCATGGTGTCAAGCTCAGACTCCGTAATGGGTGCCTGCATTCCGGGCACCTGCTTCCAGAACTCGAGCTTGCGCGCCGTGATATCGACTCGTGCTTCGATGGTTTTCCCCCCATCCTCAAGAATGACATCCGCCTCGCGGGGAATGAGATCACCCGCTTTCCAGGCCAACACCTTGTCCTTGGCGGGCTCGTGCAGCAACACGCTCGAATAAAGTGTTTTGTCTGTCAGGTGGCCGCTCTGCTCGAGAACGTCGTGAATCGTCCAGTATTCTTGCGTAGTCAAAGCATCCAGCGGATGATGAGGCGCGGTGGTTTGGCCGCAAAGCGACGCGCTGAGTGTGGAAAATGCGATCAGGCCAATAAGGAAGGCTCTCATCAGATATCGACTCCTGGATGGGCGAATGCAGTTGGTGAATCGTAGCACACTTCATAAACTTTAGTTACAATGGTGGGCGGACGCGCGCATTTCCCTAACCATCTCTTTTTTTGCAAATGGTATAAAGGTACGCTCGGTGCACGAGCGATCACGCGTTCACCAGGATTTTCAAGTCGGTTTTCATTTGAAGAACGAATCGATTTCGGTCGGCAGGCCCTCACTTCTACGCCACACAAACGCGCTCAGGGTCCTCAAACTGCTGCGGGAAACCGGTTCGTGTTCAAAAGCGGACCTGGTGCGTGCCTCAGGCTTGAGCGCTCCGACCATCACCAACGTAGTGGGCGATTTATTGGCGGCCGGCCTGATCAAACCTCTCGGCGAGGGAGAGTCAAACGGAGGCCGTCCTCCGGACATGATCGCTTTCAAGGCGGAGCGCGGGTGCATCCTCGCGGTGAAGCTTACCGCCGACAGCGTATCGTTCCTGCTCGCCGACCTGAACGGCCGCGAACTGGACACCCACGAAATTTCTCTGGCCAACCGGAAGACTACCCCCGAAGCCATTTGCGTCCTCATCGGCGAAGAAGTACGGCGCCTGCTGCGCAAACACAGGAAGAAACGCGAGCAGCTGCTTGCGGTGGTGGTGGGCGTGCCAGCCATTACCAATGTGGATGAGGGGGTCGTGCTGTCGATCAGTACCCTGGAGAACTGGCGTTCCGTTCCGCTGCGTACCAAGCTGAGCAAAATCGTCGATTGCCTGGTCATCATCGAGAACGATACCAACCTTGCGGCCCAGGGCGAGCGCTATTGCGGCGCTGCGCAGGCAGAAGAATCCTTCATCCTGATCCACATCGGCCCCAACGTGGGCGCAGGCATCGTGCTGGGGGGCCAGATCTATCACGGCTCCCAGTGGTCCGCGGGAGAAATCGGTTACCTCCGCCTACCCAACACGTCGCGCCGGCGTCCCACGCTGCACGAGTTTGGCGAACTCGAAACGGTGTTGACCAGTGCCGGGATCCTCGACAGCTGGAACGAAACAAAGAAGAAGCCGCAGGATGCGAACGACGAAGGCGAAAAAATGGATGCGTTGGGAGTCCTGAATCTTGCCCAGGCAGGGGATGCTCGCGCCGAGCGGATCGTCCAGCACCGGGCCGGCATCGTTGCGGATATTATCGTGAATCTTTCGCTTATCCTGAATCCTGGCCTGATTCTGCTGGAAGGGGAAGTTGGCAGCCACCCCACCCTCATCAACGCGGTGCAGAAGCAGCTTCAGGAGAGCGAGTTCGCGGTTACCAAAATCGGCCCCGGTAAACTTGGAAGCACCTCTGTACTTTGGGGCGGAATTGCGATCGCGCTCGATATGATCCCCTCGGTATTGCTCCCCAGCCCATGACAATCACTCACCGCATCGTCCTCGCGCATTTTTCTTTGCCTGGCATTTGCGCCGATTTCATTTGCCCGCGTTCCCCCCAAAAAAGCAATCGTGGCCTACGTTTTCGTGAAGGATGCGATCCTGGGCCCGAACGACGTGGCGGCCGGCTCTCTCACCAGGGTGAACTATGCGTTCGCAAACATCGAGCATGGAAAGATCGTGGAAGGGTTCGCTCACGACCGGGAGAATTTCCAGGTATTACACGATCTGAAGAAGGTCAATCCGGAACTTCAAATCGTGGTGTCTGTTGGCGGGTGGACATGGTCGGGAGCTTTCTCTGACATGGTGCTGACTGCCGCGAGCCGGAAGACCTTCATTGACAGTGCGGTTCAATTTGTGCGCGACCACCAGCTGGATGGCCTGGATGTCGATTGGGAATATCCGGGATCCATTGGAAACGGAAACGTCTTTCGGCCTGAGGACAAGCAAAACTACACTCTTTTCCTGAAGGAGCTGCGAAGCCGATTCGACATCGAAGGAAAGCGGCTGGGGCGCCACCTCGTCACCTCGATCGCCGTGGGGGCCTCGGCCGAATTTATATCGAATACAGAGATGAGCAAGGTTCAAAGCTATTTGGACTCGGTCAACCTGATGAGCTATGACTACTACGAGTCCTCGACCGATGCCATCACCGGGCACCACGCACCGCTCTACACGAATCCTATCGATCCAAAACATGTGTCGGCCGATGCTTCCGTAAAGTTGTTTGAACAGGCCGGCGTTCCCGCCCACAAGCTGATTCTGGGGGTACCTTTTTACGGCCGAGCCTGGGCAGAGGTCGGCGACACGAACCATGGGCTGTACCAACCGGGGAAAAAGGCCACCGTGTGGGCAACGTATCACGACATTGCCGGGACCTTCCTCAGCACAGGATATGTGCGCTATTGGGACAGCGTGGCGTCAGCGCCCTATTTGTATAACCCGGCGACTCACATGTTTGTGTCGTATGAGGATCCTGAATCGATCGCCGCGAAATGCCAATACGTGCTCAAACACGATCTGGGTGGGATGATGTTCTGGGACTATACGAGCGATAGTGCAGACCACGCACTGCTCAACAGCATCAACCGTGGTTTGGCGTTGGAGTCCGGCAGGAAGGATTAAAGTTCATGGCCACCGCAAAGACGGATGCGTCGCCTTCCGCACTTCGAGACGGGGAAAGCGTGGCGCCGATCACAACCGGTTCTTCGAGGGTGGCCTCGATCGACATCTTTCGCGGCCTTACCATCCTGGTCATGATCTTCGTGAACGATCTCGCCGGGGTCAAAGGCCTTCCCTGGTGGACTTACCATCTTCCCGGAAATGTAAACGGCATGACCTACGTCGACATGGTCTTTCCGTTCTTCCTCTTCATCGTCGGAATATCACTTCCACTCGCCGTCCGTCACCGGCTGTCCAAAAACGGAAGCGTCGCCAGTTTGTGGGGCCACATCATTGCCCGTTCCTTTGCACTGATCGTACTGGGAATAGCGTTGGCGAACGGTGAAAAGGCGGACGCCGTTCGCACTGGTTTGAACGGCAGTGTCTGGCTGCTCCTCACCCTCGTTGGAGCAATTCTCTTTTGGAACGTGTATCCCCGTTCTGATAAGTACAGCATGCTGTTCAAGGGTATGAAGACAGTTGGACTGGTATTGATGGTCGCCATGTTCGCCATTTTTCGCCGGACTGGCGTAGATGGTCACGCCGCGTGGCTCGACTTTAGCTACTGGGAAATTCTTGGGCTCATCGGCTGGACCTACCTGGCCGTGTCTATCCTCTACATCCCCACGCGACGCTGGCGTTGGGCTCCCCTCGTGTGGCTGATTTGCCTGGTGGCCCTGAATGCTGCTTCCATGGCGCGGTGGATCACCTTCAGCGCTAAACTGCCCTACTACTTCTGGCCCTGGAACACGGGCTGTTTCTGCCTGATGACCATGGCCGGTATTGTCACTTCCACGATTTTTCTGAACGATTCCCTCGCCACCACGGCGAAGCAAAAAGCGTGGTGGGCTTCCGCGTTTGCGGGTGCTCTCTTTCTGGCCGGTTGGCTGCTCACCCCCCTTGGCATCTCAAAAATACGCGCCACGCCCACCTGGGGACTGTATTCTGCGGGTGCAGCTACGCTGGCATTCCTTGCGTTGTATTGGGTCTGCGATGTACGCAAGCATGTCCGCTGGGCGGCCATCGTCAAACCAGCAGGTTCCAACACACTGCTCACATACCTGCTACCCGATCTCTTCTTTGTGACGCTGGGCAGCCTCGCGTTTTTGAATCCATGGGGGCATGGCTGGCAAGGGGTGGTGCAATCGTTGATGTTCACCCTGGTGATCCTGGGTATATCCGCTGTCCTGACCCGCTACAAGATTCGCATGCAGCTTTAAGCACCGCTACTGTAGCGAGAAGGCAATGTACACGCTACCCGTAGGTCCTTTGGTGAATTGCGTTCCGCCACTGGCGATGACGACGTACTGTCTTCCGTCAATCATGTAGGTTGACGGCGTGGCCGTGCCCGCGAAGGGCAGCACCGTTTCCCAAAGCAGTTTCCCGCTTCTGCTATCGAAGGCCCTGAATTTCTTATCGTGCGCCGTGGCGCCGATGAAGAGGATGCCCCCAGCCGTCACGATCGGGCCGCCGTAATTTTCTGAACCAGTGTTGGTTATGCCTTTGGCGGCAAGCTCCGGGTACTCGCCGAATGGAATCTTCCACAGATATCGGCCCGTATTCAGGTCTATTGCATTCAGCGTTCCCCAGGGGGGAGTGATCGCAGGATAGCCCTCGGCGTCGACGAAATCCCACGATCCCGTGACCTCGTACTTCATGGCGGCGCCATCCGCGGCGGCGGAGTAGATGCCGTCTTCATCAGGATCTTTGGCGCCCGTCTCCCCCTGCTTGGTCAAAAACTGAATGAGTGCCTGCAGATGGCCATCGCGAAGATTGGGAAAGGAAGGCATGCGGCCGCCGCCCAGCGAGATCTTCGCTGCAATCTGCTCCGGCGAGAGGCGCTTTCCAACATCGACGAGCGAAGGATACTGAGGCGGCGATCCCGCCAGGTCCTTGCCGTGACACAGACTGCATTGATTGTGATAAATCCTCGCGCCGGTGCTCGCGGCCGGCTGATTCTCCGTGAGGGCCAGCACGCACGCCATCTCATTCGCGTTTACGTAAATCACGCCGCGCAGGCGATCGACTGCCGGCCCTCCCCATTCGGCGCCTCCAAGAAAACAGGGGAACACCACCGTCTCCTGGTTAAGTCCGATGGGTACAAACTGCCCGCCACTGCGAAAGGTGGCAAACTCCTTCACCGCCTTCTGGTGTGCCTCCGGGGTGCGTGTAGTCAGTAGGTCCGGTGTAAGTTGCTGCCGGGTAAACGGCGCCGGGATAGTTGGTAAGGGTTGAGTCGGTGCAGTCACTTCGCCCGGCACATCGCTCCGCGGGTAGGGCCGCTCTTCGATCGGAAAAAGCGGCTTACCGGTCGCCCGGTCGAACAGATAGAGATAGCCCTGTTTTGTGGTTTGCGCCACCGCGTCCACGCAACTGCCGTTGTGCCTTACTGTGACCAAGGCCGGGGGCGACGGAAAATCGCGATCCCAGATGTCATGGTGAACGCCTTGGAAATGCCACAGGCGTTTCCCCGTCTCGGCATCGAGAGCGAGCAGGGTATTCGCGAAAAGGTCGTCGCCCACCCGATCCGCCCCGTAAAAATCAAACACCGCCGAACCAGTGGGAACATACACGATGCCCCGTTGCTCATCCAACGCCATACCCGCCCAATTGTTGGCCGAGCCCGCGGTTTTCCACGCATCCGAGGGCCACGTTGCATAGCCCAATTCGCCCGGGTGTGGAATGGTGTGAAAGGTCCAGCGGAGACTGCCGGTACGAACATCGAAAGCGCGAATATCGCCAGGAGGGGACGGATGTGTCTCCGGATTGCGCCCGCCAACGATGATCAGGTCCTGGTAAATAATCCCGGGACTGGTAAGGGTGATGGATTGCGAAAGATAGTCTCCGCGTAGTCCTTTCCGTAGATCGATTCTTCCCTGTTCGCCAAACGTGGGAATCACTTTCCCGGACTCGGCGTCGAGGGCATAAAGATAATTCATCACCCCGGCGAGAATGCGGCCATGGCGGCCGTCACTCCAGTAGGCCAGCCCACGTGAAGGCTGGCTGCTGTGCAGCCCGGAATCGAACTTCCATAGGAGCTTCCCGGTCGAGGCCTCGAGCGCGATCACCTTTTGCGTGGCTGTGTAGGCGAAGAGCATCCGCCCGACGATGATCGGATTCGTTTCCAGACCGCCTTCTTCGGCGGCATCAAACTTCCATGCCGGTTTAAGCCGGTGTACATTACCGCGATTTATCTGGGAAAGCGGAGAGTAGTGATCACCCTCGGGCTGTCCGCCGTATACGGGCCAATCAGCACGGTGGGGCAGCGGATCGCTTTTGCAAGCCTGTCCATGGAGGGCTGCGGTCGCTCCCAGGAAGAGTACCGCCGATATAGCGTAGTAGAGAGGATCTGCGATTCTCACTTATCTTTCACTGGCTGCTCTTTGCCCCAACAACCATTGGGTCGCATTGGAAATCAACATGTTTTGCACCGGACTGGTGAAAACCTTATCCCCATGCCCCATATTCATGTACAGCATCTTGTACTGAGTATTGGTCCACACCACCGGAATATCTCCATATGTCAACAGGCCCTTGATCCCGAGAGGATAATTGGCGGGATCGAGCGTCAAGAGGACATGGATATGGCGATCGGCACGAGGGCTCGGCTTCCATCGATACCACTCGTTGGTCGGCGAGACAAATGTGTCTGGCAAGTTTCGGGTGACGGGGCTGGTCTTGTCGTCCACGATCAGCTTGGCGGGCAGCGGAGGCCAGCTGTTGGCATCAAACACCCCTCCACCGATGAACGACATGAACCATGGCCATTTGGTGTCTTTGTCGTTGTAAGCGGACACGTGAAAGCCAAGCCACGCGCCGCCTGCAGTCATATATCTCTCAAACGCTGCACGCTCTGCCTGATTATGAGGAAACTCGTTGAGCCAAACCACTAGTTGATATGGCTTCAGATTGGCGTCGTTAAGATCTTCCCAATTAGTCGTGGCTTCCAGCGTGAAGTTGTCCTTCCGGGCGAGGTCCGCAAAAAAACGTAGCGCATCCAGCGCAAAGAGAACGTGGTCTGTCTCCACATTCAGAGAATAGAGAACCAACACCTTTGGCTGTGCGGTCTGTGCGCCGGCGTTCGCGGACAGCATCCCCAAGCACAACACCAGCACGAAGAAGGCCTTCACTGACCGGCACCCCAAAAGATGGCATTCCGGAAAAGCTGGGTGAAATTCTTGTCTTGAAACAATTCCGGGTGATGGCCCATAAAGATGTAAACGTTCCGGGCCTTGACGTGTTCGTTGGTCCAAACCACGGGATGATCGCCGCCCATGGTGATCATGCTCCTGGGATCGTAGGTCGACTCATCCACGCTGGCGAGAACATGAACATTGGCGCGATTGGACCTACTCCAGGTGTACCACTCTTCCTTGTCCACAACGAAAGAAGACGGCAGCCCCTTGGTTACCGGATGGTTGGGATCATCGACTTTTACCGTCGCGGTAGCGAATTGCGCGATGTAGCTGGTGTATCGGATATCCCCCATGAAGTGAGACCACCAGTCCCACATCGGGTATCCGTCAAAGTCGCCCAGCAACATAGCGTGATGAAAGCCAATCCAACCGCCGGTCCCGCGCTCGATATACCGCTCAAAGGCTTTCTTGGCCACCGGCGTCCAGCGATACGGTGGATAGTTCAGTTGTATGAACAGGCGATACTTCGCGAGGAAAGCATCGTTGATGGGGTCGGTATTTGTGATGTAGTCGACGGCGAAGTTGTTTTCCGCCGCCAACTGCCCCAACCAAATCTTGGCCGCCGCGACAAATTCGTTGTGCGGGCTATTGCCTTCTTCCGCGATTGCTACGACCCGGAATTTTACCGGCTTGCTTGAGGTGTCGAGCGCATGCGCGCCGACACACGCTGTGAGCAGAACAACACAGAGAAACCAGTTCTTAACCACGATCATTTTTATCTACCCACAGTATTCTGAATGAGCTTGCTCTTGCCCTTCGTCCGAAATCCTTTCGTTTCTCAAGACACTCCTAGTGAATCACCGTCACATCGTTGCTGCTGTAGTTGGCCACATAAGCTAAACGGGATGGTGCGTCCATCGCAATTGCGTACGGAATGGCTCCCACCTCCACCTTTGTGATCGGGGAATTCGTCCTGCCGTCGATCACGGTCACGCTGCTTGTGCGTTGGTTCGCTACGTAGATTCGGTCGTCTTGTTCATCGATGGCGATTGCCTGGGGATGGGTCCCCAGTTGAATCGTCTCGGTCACAAGGTCGCTCGTGCCGTCAATCACTGCCATGGTGTCGTCGCCGTAGCTCAGAACGTATGCCTTTCGGGTTACGGGGTTCACCTCGACGACAAAAGGAATCACACCCACATTGACCGTAGTAGCAGCGTTGGTTGACCCGTTAATGATTGTCACATTGGAGCTGTCCTCATTCACCGCGTAGATTTTGTCTGTATTCGAGTCCACAGCGACGGCCCAGGCGTGCTTGCCGGTAGCTATCGACGCCGTGGAGCCTGTAACTCCATCGATTGCAGTGACGTCTTCACTGCCATAATTAACCGTATAAATTTTGTTGGTGACGGCGTTCAGAGCAATGCCGCGCGGACCCTGACCGACCTGGATTGTCGTGGTTGCGTTCGTCGACCCATCGATGACCGTCACACTATGACCAAAATTGTTTGCCACATAAATCTTGTTCCTGCCGGGATCTACCACCAGTGCCTGCGGATAGCTCCCTACATGAACAGTTGCGCTGAGCTTATCGCTTTTTCCGTCGATCACCGAAACCGAGTCTGCGCCCGCATTGGTAACGTAGACTTTGCTCGTTTTCGGATTGATTGCGACCGCCTCTGGACGATCTTCCACGCTGACGGTCGAAGCCGCATGGGATGCCCCGTCAATAATGGTGACCGTGTTGCTGCCATGGTTCACGACATAAATCTTATGGGTGACCGGATTCGAAGCTACGGCGATTGGATTCGTGCCTACGGCCACCGTCGCGATCGCCGCTTGCGCGACGCACGCGAGTGGCGTCGCCATCGCGACGAGGCAAGCTATCCGCGCGTAGCGACTCATTTTTCCAGCCAATAATTGTTCAACCCGATATAAGCCGATGGCAGGTTGGCAAGTATCGTTCGCCGGAGCTTAAGCTGGTCAACCGGCTTATCCGTTTGATACAAAACATTGCCGTCGGCGTCGAGCAGGATGGTGTAGGGAACTTCTGGCCCAGCGACCCAGTTAGGATCGAAAGCCTTTTGCAAGGCTGCCGTGTTCTCGGAATCAAAGAGCAGGTTGCGGCTGGTGGCATGGGTCTTCTCTAACCACTGCGTCACCGCAGGCTTCTCTTCCGGTTTGTTCATCGATACGGCCACCAGTTCAAAATTGCGGTCGCTGTACATACGGTAGATATCCTGAATCCCAGCGAACTCTTCGAGGCAGGCACTGCACCGAGTCGACCAGAACTGAATCAGCCTCACATTCCCATCCGCATTTTTGTGCAGAGCTTTGAGCGCATCATCCGAAACCGTATCAACCGATACGGGCTGCGCATTCAGCTTTTCCATGAACGCTACGTTTGCGGCCTCTTTGTCGCTCCACTTTGTAGAGCAGCCAAATGCTCCCGTATGCTTAACAGTTACTTCCTGGTCCGCCAGCAGGGCGTTGATCGCATCCAGTGCATAGTGCCTTTTGACGAACTCAATGCGGTAGCTGTCGTCAATGGCTCCCTCGTAGCGCAGCTTACGCTGCTGATCGAAAATGAAGACGTGCGGTGAGGCCTGCGGCCCGTACTCCCGCGAAACAGCTTCGGTATCTCCGTCGTAAAGATATGGATATTTCAGATGTTTGTAGGCGACGCGGATCTTCATCTCGTCGAGCGTGTCGCTCACATCGGAAGAATCCAGCTCGTCGATGCGAATCGCCTTGGGGTCGTTGGGACTGATGGCAACCACGGCGACGCCTTTATCTTTGTAATCGTTATAGAGTTGGGTGACTCGGCCCTCGTACATCTGTGCGTTCGGGCAATGGTCACAGGTAAACACCACGACCAGAACCTTGCTCGACGCGTAATCGCCCAGCTTGTGAATCTTTCCATCTACCCCTGGCAGAGAGAAGTCCGGAGCCGGGGATCCCAACGGCAGGATCGGATGCTCGGCGGCCAGCGCGGCTAAAGGCGTGACCAGCAGGGTAAGCAAACTCCAAATTGCTTTCTTCTTCACCGCAGAGACAATCGACATACTAAGCTCCGGAGAAACCATATTGCCAGGCAAACGCGACGTTGGTGCGCATGTCGTCCCTCACGTCGTCATCGCCCTCCTTCTCGTATTCAATCGCGACCAGATGGCGGAAATTCTGACGGTGCAGCTCTGCTTCGACTTCAGAGATTTTGGCAATTCCACTGCCCAGCAGCACATTGTCTCCGTGGCCAACGGCCTTGACGTCTTTAAGGTGAACCAGGTTCAAGCGCGGCGCCAGCTTACGGACTGCGTCCACGGGATCGTATCCGCAGGCTGCAAAATGGCCCGTGTCCGCCGTGGCTCCGCAGTTCGCCGAAAGGCCCGAGAGCGCATTCAGCACATCTTCGGGGCTCTCATAGGGAAACTTGACCCCGGGAAAGAAGTGATTGTGGATGGAAAAGGTGAGGCCAGCCTCGGTGACGCTTCGGTCAATATGCTTGAGCAGGTCAGCGCCGGTGGCATCGCCGGTAATGTTGTGCGCGCCCAACAACTTCGCGAAGGCTACCGCCTGCGCTACCTCCTGCTCGTTCTTCAGCGTGGCCGCATAGTAGGAGACGCATTTAATACCGGCCTTGTCCAGCTTGGTCTTCGCCGTGCGAAACAATTCGTCGCTGGGATGGCTCATTACCATGTACTCGCCGCGGGACATCTCGATCTGCTGGTTGTGCAGACCATTGGTCGGCAGCAGAATCTCGAGCTGCGCCATCATGTCGTCGAACGACAGCGCGTGATAACTAAAGGTTCCAATGCCGATCGTCAACGGCGCTAACGCATAGGCGGGGATGCTGCTCGCGACCAGACCAGCCGCCGCACTTTTGAGGAATGTTCTTCGCGTGATCATCTTAGGGTGTGCGTGAAGCCGTCTGGTTTTCAGGAAGGGGCAGCAGATCTTTCGACGGTGTATCCGCCGGAAAGGCTACGTTGAAAAAGCAAACCATCATCTCGTCAAAGCTCTGCTGTCCCCAGGTGACCGTTTTGCTGGGATCAGGATTTTCAGGGTTCTTCGCCGAGTTATCGTAGTGCGCTGTGCACTCGATTCTGCTGCCTGCCGGCAGCACGATCGGCTTGGCCAGGTTGTACCAAAGCTGCCAGTGCCAGTTGTAGTGCGGCACGTTCAGCAGGGCGCGCGTCTCTCCGTTGGGAAACACCACGCGATAAGACATGTCTTTGCCCCGCATGTGCATGTGGGGATGCATGCCGAGTAGTGTGACTTCCCGGCGGAAGGTGAAGGAAGCATCCACGCGGTAGTCCGGATCGCCCGGCGGAATCTTGAACTTCTCATTGCCCGTCGACAGGGTCATCACCCGCTCGGCAGGTGCCTCTTTTGCCAGCACCAACCCCAGGTTCGCCTGGTCTGTCGTTGCTTTCCCTTCAGGCATGTAATGCACTTCAAGAACAATGTCTGAGCCGGCAGGAATCAGCTTAGCCTGGCCCGGCGCGAACATATCGGGCGGTTGACCCGGGGCATAGCCGACCAGCCAGTCGCTGGGCACATCATCCTTGGCCACCGTTTCCCCGGTCTTGGCCGGCGGAGCTACGAAGAACTCTTCCTTGGGCTGGTCCTTGAAGTAGTTCGATCCCGGCTTGCGGACGTAGGCCACGATGTGATGTACCACCGAGCGATCGGTCGGGGCCGCCTCCACATCCTGTACCCACGTGTCCGTGGTAAAGCCCGTCGGGATAATCACGTATTGGTAATCCAGAATTCCGGTCGCAGGAACAGAGAACGCTCGGGGCAACTGATAGACCTTGTCCGGCTTGGGAATCGTCCATCCCTTGACGAAGTCGATTGGGGCAGGAAGGTCCTTAGGGTCGCCCTTAGGGGCGCCGGCATCGACCCAGGCAGCAATGGTGTCGATTTGCGCCTGCGTCAGCGAGCGATTGTTCTCAAACTTCTCCGTGTGCCCATCTTCAAACCAGGGGGGCATCGCCCGGCTGACAACCATCCGCTTCATCGCGGTGGCCCAGGGCCGGGCGTCCTCGTAGGTCAACATCGAGAATGGAGCGCCTTCTCCCGGACGGTGGCAGCCCTGGCAGTGTTGCTGCACGATCGGCGCAACATCCCTGGTAAAGGTAACGTTCGAGGGCCGCGTTACCGGGATGGCGGCAGCGTCGGGCATTCCCATTCCGGCCATTTGCCCCAACAGGCAAGGAGCAGCGCACAATTCGAATGCAAAGATCGCCCATGCCGTCCGTTTCATGCCGAACCAACCCGATTGATTAATTAGGAACGTTTCATTAGTATGTCGCCATCAAGTATCTACTGCGTCCACCCATCAGGCAATCTTTTTTTTGTACCCAGGTAAACGCGAAATGAAGCTCGTAAGCTACTTCGTTCTTGTATGTGCGTTGGCGGGAATTGGGCATGCGGAAATGCCCGGCTGCTATAAGTCGGTCAACCGGGTCGTCTGGCTGGTGCAGAATGTCGACCTGGCGAAACAGGGTTGGGTTCCGCTCGGCTTGACCGACATCCACGAGTATCCGGATGTCGTGCTGACCGGCCAGGACCACGGCAAGCCGGTGAAGATGTGGGCGTGGGAGATCACCGGCCACCTGGGCAACCTGACTGTCGAGATGATTCAACCCGCAGAAGGGCAACTGAACGCGTGGAACAATTTCCTCGGCAAACACGGCGATGGAATTTTCTCGATCGTCCACGAGGTGTCGTCACCAGCGGAAATGACAAAGGAAATCAGCCGCATGCATGCTCTTGGAGTGGGCGTGCTGCAGCAGTTGAGTCTCGATCGCGATGGCAAGCGCGTCACCTACACCTACTTCGACACTGAACCACAGGGGAAGTTTGTTTTAGGCCTGGTCTACTGGCCGGGAGGCGCCCCGCCCGCCGGCGCACCAGGTAAGGTTTCTCACCTCGCGCCCGTGGTTCAGGACTTAGAGCCGGTCTCTGCCTACTGGCAGAAACTGGGCTTCCCTGCATTTCGCACCGAGCATGCCACTCCGCGCCAGGATTCAACTTATCGCGGAAAGCCATTGTGGTTCGCATTTGAAGTCGGCTACCAGAACTACACTCAGTTCAGCTACGAATGGATCGCCGCCCCGGCGACTCCCCCAAACATCTATGCTGACTTCCTCAAGGCACACAAGGAAGGCATTCAACATCTGGGAATGCCGGTCGACGACTTGAAAAAAGCTGTCTCCGACTATGAGAAGCTCGGCTATCACGTCTGGCAATCCGGAGCCTGGGGAGACGTAGGCAAGAAAGACTCCGGCCAGTACGACTACATGGATACCGACTCCATTGGTGGCGTCAGCGTCGAGTTGATTCACGCTTATAGGTAATTTGTCCTATATGCGCCATAAGTGACGCCGTGCGGACATCAAAGAATATGGCGATTTTGTTGAGGTTTTGAAGCCACGCTGCGGCTGAGCTGTGCCCTCCGTCCAGGATTATTTTTTCAACCTCGTGAGCCCTTAGGGGACACCGTCGTTAACCTGCGCGATAATGAAAGTTGCCAGCAATCCGGAGTGTTCCTATGTCAGAACCGAGTGATCCAGCCTTTGGCCCTTTCTCCCGGCGGCGCTTCTTCCGCTGGACGAGCGCTCTCGCCGCCACACCGTTGTTCTCCTCCGCCAAGTCGTTCGCGACCCCGCAAAAAGAAACCGAGGGTGAAGACTACTACGCCAAGCTGGGTGTGCCGACCATCATCAACGCAGCCGGTACCTACACCACGCTTACGGCGGCATGCATGCCTCCGGTGGTCCTCGCGGCAGTTCAGAAGGCGGCTCTCCACCCCGTGCGGCTGCACGACCTGCAAACGCAGGCTGGGGAATACATCGCTAAGCGCCTCCGGTGCGAGGGCGCGGTGGTTACTTCGGGGGCTGCAGGAGCCATCACTCTGGCCACTGCAGCTTGCATGCAAGCGGCCAACAACCTCGATCCCATGGCTATGCCACAGGCCATCGATGGCATGAAGAACCAAGTTATCGTGCAGCACGCGCACCGCTACGGCTACGATCACGCGATATTCCTTACCGGCGCGCGCATCACCGAGGTCGTCACTCTCGACGACTACAAGCGCGCCTGCGCCGCCGGTAACGCAGTCATGACCAATTTCTTCAACGCGGCGGAAGAAGAAGACGGCGAGGCCGGCACCGCTCAGATCGGCCGCGACGAATGGCTTCGCGTTGCCCATGAGCACAACATTCCCTGCCACCTTGATGCAGCGGCGGACATGCCCCCCATCTCGAATCTGTGGAAGTACACCGAGATGGGCTTTGACCTGGTTTGTTTCTCCGGAGGCAAAGGTATGCGCGGTCCGCAGAATGCGGGCCTTCTGCTGGGCAAAAAACATCTCACCGACCTGGCCCAGCAGAACGACAACCCGAACGAAGGCGTGGGCCGCGGCATGAAAGTGGCCAAGGAGCAGATTGTCGGCATGGTGGCTGCCGTCGACTGGGTTCTCTCCCACACTGAAGAATCCATGCAGGGCGACTATCAAAAGCGCGCGGATCTGATTGCGGCTGCGGTGAAGGGCATTCCTTCCGTCACTTCCGAGACGGTCGTGCCGAGAATCGCCAATCACGTTCCTCACTTATTGATACGCTTCGATCCCTCTGTGACGGGTTGCTCCACTGCGGAAATCGTGGCCAAGCTGCGCGAAGGAAAGCCATCGATTGAACTGAACCCCAACACCGGAAAACCGCCAAACCAGGGCATTCCTTCGAATGCAAATACACTGGTAGTCGGAGTCTGGATGTTGCAGCCGGGAGAAGACGCGATCGTCGGCCGGCGCATACGCGAGGCGCTCACCAGCAAAACATAGACATTTTCAGCAAAGAGGAACTAGACCTTGGAAAATCAGACTACACACACGCGCGTAACCCGCCGGGATCTTCTAAAATCTACCGGCATGCTTTCTGCCGCCGCCGCCACAGCTGCTCCGTTGTCACTCTCCGCCGCTACTTTGATGGAGCCACCCACGACCATGCATCCGGTCAACTCTGGTACCCCGACAGACAATGTGTTTACGAAAATCGGTGTCAGGCCCATCCTGAACGCCCGCGGCACGTTCACCATCATCTCCGGCTCGCAATCGTTGCCCGAGGTCAAGCAGGCGATGTTCGAGGCCTCACACTATTACGTGCAGATGGACGAGATGATGGCGGCGGTAGGTGCGGAAATCGCGTCGCATATGGGCGCTCCCAGTGCCATCGTTACCACTGGTTGCGAGGCCGCGATTGCCGCCGCGACCGTAGCCTGCATCTGCGGAACGGATCCTGAGCGCTCGCAGGCAATGCCCTATACCAAGAGCCGCAACCAGGTCATCATTCCCAAGTACTCGCGTAACCCCTACGACTTCGGCGTTCGCATGTCCGGGCCCGAGATCGTCGAAGTGGAGACAGATGAGGAGTTGCGTTCGAAGCTCAGCGAGCACGTGGCCATGATCTATCTCCTCTCCGGGCCGCGCGCTTTCCAGGAGCCGCTTTCGATCAAGACTGTCTGCGCGATCGCCAAGGAGAAGAACATTCCTGTTTTTGTGGACGCGGCAGCGGAGGAACCCCTCGTTCCTAATATTCACCTCGCTGCGGGAGCGACTTTTGTCGCTTACTCAGGCGGCAAATGTATGCGTGGTCCGCAGGCCGCGGGGGTGCTGCTAGGTCCCAAGGACCTTTGCTACGCAGCCTTTTGGAATTCTGCCCCTCATCACAACTGGGGCCGCGCGCTCAAGGTGGGCAAAGAAGAAGCGATGGGGATGCTCGCAGCAGTCCGCCAATGGTACAAGCGCGATCATGAAGCCGAGCAGAAACAGTGGCTGGAGTGGGACAACTACATCGCCGATGCGGTCAAGGACATTCCCTCGGTAAAGACGGAAGTAAAAATGCCCGATGCGGATCTCTCCAACCGTGCCCCAACCCTGGCGATTCATTGGGACGCGAGCAAAGTAGGCATCACAGGCACCGAACTGGTGGAGAAACTGGACAAGGGAACCCCACGAATCCTGGTCGCCGGCGGGCACGGCAGCCGTCCGGACAAGATGGCCTCCTCGCTGGGCATCATGCCTTACATGATGCAGCCGGGCGACTACAAGATCGTCGCCGAGACGATTTCAAAATACATGCGGAATCCGGGGCATTACGAGAATCCGCCGGTGTACACCGGCTCCACGGCCAATGTCGCTGGCACCTGGACTGTCAGCATTCAATACGTCCGTGGCGTGGGCGAGCAGCAATTCATCCTGCAGCAGGACGGGACCAAGCTTTCCGGAGAGCAGAAGGGTGAGATTTTCCAGGCGACTTTCCAGGGCAAGGTCGATGCTGATCATGTGACTCTGACGAGCATGATGGCCGCCAACGGATACGAAGTGCCTTTCATCTTCACTGGAGTGGTAAGCGGGAATCAATTTGCGGGCGACGTAAAGCTCGGCGAATACGGGGCCGCCACCTTCACCGCAACCAAGGCCTAGGATTCGCGATTGCGTAGGCTTCCGTAGCCGAGGGATGCTGCAGATCCCTCGGCTTCCCCGGATTTCCTGTTGAGAGCTGTGCCCATTCAAGCCAAAGAGGGCTTGAATGGGCCACCCAGAGCTTTGGCCGGTATATTGAAAGCTTCGGCGGGTGTATTGCGAGCTTTCAACTTGCCGATCGAGCTTGCTACTAATTGCACCCTCATACCTTAGGGATCAATGATCGTGTGGTCCCAAACGGGCGATCCTTGGGTGTGATATTGGCCCAGGCCCTTCCAATCTTCGCGCGTGATTCCATTTAGATCCCACACTACTCGACCGTCACGCACGGTCAGTTCGCAAATCAGCTTCTCGTCGCCGGTCATGCGTGCGCCGTAGGTATCTACAAACCCGAAATGTCCTTTCTCTAAGTGCAACACAGCGACGTCCGCATCTGACCCCACCGAAAGGTTTCCCAACTCATCGTGCTTGATTTCGTGCGCCGGGTTCGATGTCGACATTCGAATCACATCTTTAAGGGGAACGCCCAGATTGAGAAACTTGGACATCACATTCAGCATGTCTTTCATACCCGCATTCATGCTGTCGTTGTGAAGGTCGGTTGAGATCGAGTCTGGCACGAAACCTTGTTCGATCGCGGGCGCGGCGTGCCGGAAAATGAAGCTGCCCCCGCCGTGACCGACGTCAAAAATAACTCCACGCTTCCTGGCCGCGAAAAGGTAGGGCCGAACTTTACCCTCTGCATCCAGCATCGGAACGTCATCGAGGTACATGTGCGTGGAGATGTCGCCGGGTCGCAGCTTACTCGAGACTAAACCCTCGTAAGGGCGCTCCGGACGGAAGGTTCCGAAGTCGACCATTACCGGAATGTTGGCGATCGTCCCTGCTTCCACCGCGCGCTCCACCGGGGTCCATTCCGGGCCATCATAATGAGCTGTCTTGATGCCCACGATGACATGCGGATATTTCATCGCCTCGGCCGCGGCTGCCTGGGCGTCCATTTCGCTCAGGTCCTGTTCATACTTCGGGCGCATCCCGCTTCCGACGATGTTGACAAAGGCGAGGATACGAGTGACGGAGCGATCAATCACACGATCCTTGAAATCGGGGAAGTTTTTCCAACCCGAACTGCCCGCGTCTACGCCTGTGGTCACGCCGCTGCGCAGGGTGAAACCATCCGGATATACACTGTGGTCGCCTGCGTATGCGTGGCGTTCGCCGGTGCCTGCGTAGACGTGGACGTGAATGTCGACCAGTCCAGGGGTGACATAAAGACCGGAAACATCCACCACCTTTGCGCCGGGACCTGCTTGAATATGCTCAGCAACCTCCGCAATCTTGTGATCCTTAATGGCTACATCGCGAACCGCATCGATCCCGTTTTTCGGGTCGATGACATGCCCACCCCTAAGTACCAGGTCATACGATGCTTGCCCTTGAAGCGTCGGCGAAGGCAGAAACGCCAAAAGCGGCAACAGCGTGAGGAAACGCCACAGCGCGGCATGGCTATGTCTCTTTTTGACTGCGTAACAAACATCCACGATAAGGTATCCCCTCTAAGGATCGAACCAGCATTTCTCGATGTGTGCACAAAGACACAGCCGCTGTTGTTCCAGCGGCTGTGTGGAGGGAGCAAGAGCCACATCGATTAGAAAACTATCTTCCCCGCTAGCTGGAGCACTCGCCCGCTGCTCCCTGAGCTGTTCTTTTGTGTGCTTGTCGTGGTGCCAAAATCACCCCACGTTGTAGAATCAGCCGGATCCCAGCCGCCCTGCATATCCGAGTTGGGGTTTGACAGGTTGGGATGGTTGAACACGTTCTGCGCTTCAGCGCGGAATTGGAACTTCAATCGCTCCCAGATCCCAAAATCCTTGAAAATTGATGCATTCACATTCTCGAAACCAGGACCATATAGCGGATTTCGCCTTCCATTGCCATAGGTAAACTGCGCCGGATAAGCGAAGGCAGAACCATCGATGCAAGAGCCGCTGGGATTATTGATGTAGAACTTCGCCGTGCATTTTGCAGTAGGGAGATGCACCCAATCGGGCCGCTGCACATTTCCATTGGGCTGGCTGACATTGGCCTGGTCGTTATCCAGGTAGACGTTGTAAGGCAGGCCGGTTTGCAAGGTGACAATGGCGTTGAGCTGCCAACCGCCTAGTGTATTCCTCATCAGGTAGCTGGAGCCGTCAAACTTAGGCAGATCGTACACAGCGATCGCTACAAAGCGGTTGCGGATATCCCAGTTCGAGCTGGCATAATCCAGGTTGATGTTGAACTGGTCCATCGTGGTTCCGCCGTTGTTTGAGTTGTCGGAAATGTCCAGGTCGTGCGACCAGGTGTAACTGGCTTGTCCGGATAGCCCGTGGGTCGTACGCTGCCGGAGAATTGCCGTGAAACCGTTGTAGTGAGAATATTCGTCATTCTGGATGGTGCGAATTCTGCCGAAGAGTTGGTTTGGGCGGCGACTGTTGATATCTCCGACCGGACCACCAGGCTGCGGCGAGTTGTTGTAGAAATCACGATCGAGATGGATCGCGTGAGACCCCAGGTACTGCAACTCCGCGCCTGCCCCTGTCCACAACTCCTGACCCCACGAGAGGTTCCACTGATACAGTTCCTGCACTGGCAAGTGGGGCCCCATGGTGACCGCGCTTACATAGGTTCCCGGAATGCCGGCGACGGGAGAACCTGCGCCGGCGCCCGGCGTTGGCGTAGCGAAGGTCAAAAGGCTGCTCGCCTGGCCGTTGTAGGCGACCGATGCAGACAGCGGATAATTCTGGGTGGTGAGCGTATAGGTGTTTAGCTGGTTAGCATTCCAATAGATGCCAAAGCCGCCCCGAATGACGGTCGATTCCGTGGCACGATAGGCAAAGCCCAACCGCGGCGCCCAGTTGTTATGGGTGGGATCAATAAACTTGAAGCCGGGTGTTGGCTTGAACGTTCCTGGCGTCGTCGCAGTAGATGACGGGATGAGGGCGGTGTCGTTCGCGTTCAGAATTCGCGTGTATCCGTTCAGGCTGTAAGGCACCGTCGGCAATTCGTAGCGCAATCCATAGTTAACGGTGAGCTTCGGCATCACCTGCCAGTTGTCCAGTACGAAGAATCCATCTCGCCATTCGCCAATGGATCCTTTGGTGGGGAAAACCGGCGTAGTGGACGACTGGGCCAGACCCAAAACGAAGTCGGCTGCGCCGTAGCCGGTGCTCGTATAGCCTGAGTCGGCGCTGCCGGGTGTGCCGTTGAAGTTAAACAAGCCGCGGGCATCGTTGGCGGCTTCGCGCCCGATGGTAAGCTTCCGCAACTCGGCGCCGGCCATGATGTTGTGGCGGCCACGCGTCCAGCTGACCTCGTCGTAACCGTCAATCGTACGGTCATCTTGATACCAGTTAGCGGTCGTGTTCCCCAGTGTCGGCCCGTTGTTGTTGCCCAGGACATCGACATAAATGGACGGTATCCCGGGATTTCCGTAAACCGTGTCGGAATTGAAACCGGGAATGCCTAACGCTGTGCCTGCATCTTTCGGTCCGTTCACAGCAAAATAATCCAGGCTGTTGGAAAGCACTGTGTTCAGGCCGATGCGGAAATCATTCACCAGGTTTGGCTTGAGGATGCGGGTATAGCCGATCGCGTAGTTTCTCGAGTTCGTCGGCCCGTAAGAGGCATTGGTGGGAAAGTTGGATCCGTTGGTGATGTTGATGTCCTGCCAGTGATAGCGAAAATACAGCCGGTTTTTATCACCGATGTTTTCATCAATTCGATCCAGCGTTTGGGTAATGACGATATTGTTGGGGAAGCTGTTTTGCAGATTGTTTTGCACGCCGCTGAGGTTGGGCGGCAACATGTACTTCTCCAGCGCCTGCGAGATCAATGCGGATGGACTATTCAGCTCAGATGCGGGTATCTGGTTGTTGAAATAAGGTAGGCCGGTGAACGGATCCGTGATGGCCACGCCGACTGCGGAAAAATCCCCAGACCTTTCGGCCGAGGTCAAGGTTGAAGCAATGCCGGTATTTTCAGAGATCTGGTTGAGCTTCTCCCAGGACGCGAAGAAGAAGGTGCGGTTCCGTCCGTTGTACAGTTTCGGCAAGTAAACTGGACCGCCCAGGTCGAAACCATACTGGTTGTAGTGGTTAATCAGTTTGGGACTTCCCGGAGCGTCGAAGAAATCATGCGCATTCAGGGCGGTGTTTTGAATGTAGTCGTAGACCGCACCATGCAGGTCATTGGTACCCGACTTACTGACCAAGTTGACGTGCAGCCCCAGATAAGAACCGTATTGCGCCGGGTAATTTCCGCTTTGCATCTGGACTTCGGAGATCATGTCGGAGCTTGGGCGCGCCGGCGCGGTGGTGATCAGGTTATTCATGATCGAAACCCCGTCAAGCGTCATGCTGCTCTGAATCTCACGTTGGCCGGCGCCGATAAAGTCTTCTCCCGGAGGAACGTTGTTATACCCGGAGGATGGCCCGATGGTCACATTGGACGCGGTCGCCGCGATCTCCAGGGCGTTATGCCCCATCAAGGGCAGGTCTTGCACGGCCTTGGTATTGAAAGTTTCACCCAGCGTGGCGTCGTCGGTGGCAATCGGCGGGGTGGAGGCCGAAACGGTAACAGTTTGTGTCTCAGAACCAGCCTTCAGAGAGAAGTCGGTGCGCGCCGCCTGATCCACGGGTACGATGATGCCTGTCTTGGTCAATTTGGTGAAGCTGGTCTGCTCGACCGTGATGTCGAAAGTGCCGGAAGGAATGAACTTGATCGAATAGTAGCCCTGCTCATTGGTCGTGCCCGGATAGACAACCCCGGTTGACTCTTCCACCGCAGTCACCTTGGCTCCCGTCACCGCGCTGCCGGAGGAATCCAACACCGTCCCGACCAGGGCGGTATTATTGGCAACCTGAGCGTGCGTTGAAGTAACGAACGCCAGTGTAATCAGGACTGGACAAAAGATAAGTAGACGTTTCATTCTCTTTTTGGCTCCCTTCACGTTGGGACGCAAAATGAATCTGCGACCGTGGGAAACTTATGTTTATGCAGAGCTTTCGCCCTGCGTGTCATTCAACAGGCCTGCCTAAACGGAACCGTCATTGCCAGGCATGAACCATACTTATCCGAAGGTAAGTCTGATCCGATGCCCAGAAATTACCGGCGTAGGGGATTCGCAACGCAAGAATTAATGAGGATTTGACTACAGGAATAACAAGCTGTCATCAGGCTGCAGACATGTGCGCAACTAGGACAATTGCCTTATAACCGGAGCTGAACCACAGACTCGAAGAAGGGCCTTTGTAGATGTGAGAGGCAGAAAAGGAAAGAGAAACCGTTCGCTGGAGAGTTGTGACCGAGGCGTTTTCAGGACCAAGTGGTTTTGGTGGGGCGCGTTATTCCCAATGCACCAATCCGCGTTGGATGGCACAAATGGCGGCCTGTGTCCGGTCACGGACGCCCATCTTATCCAGCACGCTGCTCACGTGGATGCGCACTGTTTTCTCGGCAATACCAAGTTGCTGGGCAATGTCGCGGTTGTTATTTCCCCGCGTGATGCAGGTAAGGACTTCATGCTCCCGGGGAGTGAGTTCCACCAGGGAGGTTCGCTCCGCAAGACGGTCCCGCGCGACCGGTGGGAGATAGCGCATGCCTTTGTGCACGGTAACAATGGCTTCTACTAACTCTTCTCCACTTGCGTTTTTGTTCAAGTAGGCCATGGCTCCATTGCGGATGGCGCGATAGATATCCTCGCTGCCCTCGTAGTTACTAAGGACCGCGATCTTTGCTGTTCTGCAGAGTTTGCGGATGGCGGTGATCGCGTCAAAACCACTGAGGCCCGGCAAGCGGAGGTCCATCACGGTAACGTCCGGCGCGCACTTGCGGTACATCTCGACGCCGCTGGCTCCATCGCTGGCTTCCGCCACCAGTGAGATGTCGGCGCGCCCGTTCAAGACAGAGCGCAAGGCCATCCGCGCAAGGAAGTGATCTTCGATCAAAAGCACCCTGATAGACATAACCGTCATCCTCCTTGCACTTGCATGTGAAAGGGCACATGGACCAGGATTTCGGTACCATTGCCGGCCGAAGTCTCTACCCGCAGGCTCCCACCGAGCTTGCGGGCGCGTTCCTCCATGACGGGAATACCGAAGTGGCCGTAGAGCGCAGCCAGCTTGTCGGAGGCCCGAAAGCCGCGCCCATCATCCTTGACCGATAGGCTGAGGGAGTCGGCATGATACTGCAGATGCACGGAGATGATGGTGGGGACCGCATGACGCAGCGCATTGGTGACCGCCTCCTGGCCGATGCAGACCAGGTGATGCACGGAGCCTGGCGCCAAGGGCACTTCCTGCCCTTCGACCTCCACCCGCATATCGACGCCCTCTTTCGCACTCAAGGGTTTCAATGCGTTCGACAGTGCGCTGGAGAGCGGGCCCGTCGCCTCCTCGTTTTCCCGAAGATCCCAAAGGATGCGGCGGGCTTCCGCCTGGCAGTGACGCACCATGCTTCTTGCCAGCTCACAAGCCTTGGCTGCCGCGCTGTTCTCGCTGGCGAGGAGGCGTGCCGTGGTTTCCATTTGCCAGGCAATCGCGGCAAAGCCCGCCATCAACGTATCGTGCCATTCCCGAGCGATCCGGTTCCGTTCTTCGAGGACTACGCCCAGCTCTCCCTTGGCCCGCGCCAGCTTCCAGCGGAACAACCGCACCGCGGCCACGGCGGCAGCCAAACACAGCAGAGCGTAGAACCACCAGGCCTGATAAAAGTACGGCCGCTGATACACACCAACGCCGGCCACCTCATCGTTCCATGCTGAACCCGCGTTCCTCGCCGCGACCAAAAAACGATAATGACCGGGAGGAAGCTTTCGATAGTGAGCAGCTCTATATCGCGTCACCGTCCAGTCGCGGTCGTAACCATCCAGCTTGTAACGGAATTCCATCTGTGCCGGGTTCGCGAGATTTTGCGAGTTGAACTGAAAGACCAGATCTTCCAGGCCCGGAGATAACTCCAAACGGTCGTTTACGTGTACGCTGTCATCGTCCAACAAGGCTCCGGTTAGCTCCGCCGGGCGAGCGGCTGGAGGAACCACCCCATCGGGATCGGTATGGACCAGGCCTTTGGCTGTGGCAAACCACAGCACGCCGTCATTTGCCCGGATAGAGTGTGGCTGCGCCACTCCGAGACACTCGCTGCTGGGCATGCCGTCGGCCTTGCCTAACAGCACGTAGTCCAAGGTTTTTCTCTTTTGTGTTGCCAGCTCTTCCAGTTGTTGGCGTTGTACGCGAACAATTCCGCGTGAGGTGGCCATCCACAGAAATCCCTTACCGTCATCAAGAACGGAGAAGACGGTGTAATCGACCATGCCATTGGTGGTGTCCAAGTGAACTGGATGGTCGTCCGTGAGCCAGTCGAGACCTCCGCCTTTGGTGCCCACCCAAACATTCCTGGCGTTGTCGATGGAGATCGACAACACATAGGGATGAGAGAGCCCTTCCACCATGCGGACTCGATCGCCCAGGACGCGATACAGTCCCGCCGAAGTGCCCACGAGTATCGAACCATCATCATTCTGCGCCAGGCAGGTGATTAGTTTGTCTTTCAGCAGGAGTACGCCTTTGCCTTTGGCCGGAACGCCGTCAGAGTAGTGCAGCAATCCGGTATACGTGCCCACCCAAAAGCCACCGTTCTTGTCGGTCAGCAAGGCGCTTACCGCGTCGGTGAGCGTTTCCCGGCCCAACAGAATGTGTTCGAAGCCGGCACCGTTGTAACGGAAGAGCCCATTGAACCAGGTGCCGATCCAGACGTTGCCGGCAGCATCTTCCGCGAGTGTGCGAATCGCTGACGAATTTCCCGGAGGGAGTTCGCGTTGGAATTGTCCCTGCTTGTATCGGAATAGGCCGCTACCCCAGGTCCCGATCCAGATATATCCCTCGTGGTCCTGGAGAACTGCAGCCGGCTGCGCCTCGCGCAGCTCTCGCGGCTCTTCGCTCAAGGGAATCAGCGTCGCTATGCGCCACCGGGCGAGCCCTCCACTGGAGAGGCCAACCCACAGATTGTGCTCGTCGTCTTCGTAGAGCGAACGCACAAAGTCGTCGGCGAGGCCATCTCTGGTTGACCAGCAGGAAAACTTCGATCCGGAAACGCGGCAGAGTCCATCGTTGCGCGTGCCGACCCACATGTTGCCCTGGTCGTCGCCTACCAGGGCTGTCACCTCATGGGTGAACCCTGGCACCACTTCTTGCGTGTATTGTTCGGGGTCCTTGCCTGCTGAAGGCATCAGGCGCACCAGCCCGTCACGCAGGCCGACCCAGAGTACGCCGTGGCGGTCATAAAAAACTCCTACCGCGTCGCCTGTCGTCTTGTGGTGCAACTGATGGTGCTCCAGAATATGCGTATGCACGCCGCGGGACGTGAGATGAAATACTCCGTCAGAAGTAAGCACGAAGATGCCCCCACGCCCATCTTCGGCAAATGGTGTCGTGATATCGCCCGAGACGGGGCCGAGTTGATCGAGGAGTTCGACGGTTTGCGTTGCCCCGTGGACCGTAATTCGTTCGATGCCATCGTGAGTGGCTGCCCAGATCGTGCCGGCTGCATCCTCGAACAAACCGCGAATGCGCTCCTGGTAAAACCCCGCCTGCTCGCTTACGTTGACTGCTGTGCCTGCGGTCTGCCGGATAATTCCCCGATCGTCTGTGCCGATCCATAGGTCGCCGCTGCGGCTCAGAAGCAGAGAGTTCACGGGCTCGCTGGCCGCTGGATCTTTCGCGTCTACGCGGATTGGACTAAAACGCAGACCATCAAAAGACGCAACCCCACCATAAGTCGCGATCAACAACCGGCCACCCGGTACCTGGGTGATCGCGCGCAGCTCGCTTTGCGGCAAGCCGTCTTCCACTTGCCACTCCTGCTTTTGGTACTCGGAAAGCTGCAAGGTGGCGGAAATTGCCGGCAAGCAAGAAGAGGCCAGGACAAGAAGCACCGCCCAGCGTGACAGCCTGTGAAGAGGGAGACGTATGGCGATGTTCTTGTTAGCCATAAGGAAATAACCGAGGGATGACTTTACCCCACCACAACCATGGCTACTTATGCAACTTATTTCTGAAAGTTGGCTTGGAATCGACGGCGGGGTGGAAATGTGCGCCTTATGCGCCCGTAGGTCGACGGCTGAAACCGTCGCAGGCTAGGGGTAGCAAGCCGATGAAGTTCGTCAACACTAAGGTGATCGCAGGAAATCCGGGTGTACGCTCAGGCCGAACAGGGGCACCGGTCCAGAGTAACGATCGTATTGGGAATCTGGAAGCTGCCGACCTAATTTAGACCTCTGGCACTCGATGCGGAAATTGTTTAGGCGGTTTCCCAAATGAGCTTGGCATTGGTTAGTTCCCTTGCGCCCAGCGCACCTAGTTCCCGGCCAACGCCTGAGCCTTTTACTCCGCCAAAAGGCGCCCGCGGGTCCGAGCGGACAAAGTCGTTGATAAAGACGGCACCCGCCTCGATACGCGCCGCGACGGCATTGGCCCGCTGCGGCATTCTTGCTCCAGACGGCTGCGCCCAGGCCAAACTCGGTGTCATTGGCCAGCCTTATCGCGTCTTCCTCAGTCTTGAAGGTGAACATCAAAGCCACCGGGCCAAAGAACTCTTCTCGCGCGACCGCGGCGTCGTGGGGCACATCGACCAGCACGGTAGGAGCATAAAAATAACCTGGCCCCTCGAGCGGTTTGCCGCCAGTGAGCACGCGCCCGCCTGCTGCAACCGCATCCGCTACCTGGCGCTCTGTTGTCGCCAACAAGTCGGCGCGGGCCTGCGGACCCAGCCTGGTCGCAGGCAAGAGCGGATCTCCGACCTTCAATGTGGATGCCTGCTCGACAAAGGCCTTGATAAAGGCGTCCGCGACCGGCTCCGCAATGAGGAACCGTTTGGCCGCAATACAACTCTGTGCGTTGTTGGAGTAACGGGAGGTCACACCTAACTGCACCGCTTTCCCGATATCCGCATCCTCGAGAACCACAAACGGGTCTGAACCGCCGAGTTCCAACACCACCTTCTTGCCGTGATGCCCGGCCTGCTGAGCTACCGCACGGCCAGCCGCTACGCTACCTGTAACCGTCACTGCGCGTATTCGGCTATCTGAAATCATGGCGGGCACAGCATCGCGCTGGACTGAGACATTTACGTAGAGCCCCTCAGGGCCGCCGGCATCGCGCACCAGCGCTTCCAAAGCCAGTGCGCAGCCCTGCACCGTCTCCGCATGTTTCACCACCACGGTATTTCCCACCAGCGCAGCAGGAATAAAGAAGCGCAGTACCTGCCAGAACGGCAGATTCCACGGCATGATGGCGAGAACCGGACCCAGCGATTCGTACACCACGCGCCCCGGCGTTCCAGGAATCGGCCTCGGGCTGTATATACGCGGCCCCTTCGCCGGCAAAATGCCGCGCGCCAAACGCGGCCTTCTTCACTTCCCCGAGCGCTTCGCCGATCGGCTTACCCATCTCGAGCGTGATCAGCCGCGCGTAATCGTCTGCGCGCTTTTCCAAAAGGTCCGCCAGGCGAGTCAAAAAGGCTGTCCGCTCTGCAAGCGGAGTGCGCGACCACTTCTTCCATCCGTCCCACGCTAGCTTGCAGGCGCACTCAACATCCTGCGCGCTGTGCTCCGGATAGGTATTTAGCAGCTCTCCGGTAGTAGGGTTTCTCGACTCGAATGCCATGGCCTTTTATCCCTTCAATGATAACGGGGGAACGTCCATCCAACGACGCTCTGCCCAGCTCTTCATTCCCAACTCCGCCAACTGCACGCCCTTTGCTCCTTCGAGCAAGTCAAAGCGCCAGGGCTTGTTCTCCACCACGTGACGGATAAAGTCTTCCCACTGCAATTTGAAACCGTTTTCGTAAGATTTGGGTGTCGGGCACCTCTTCCCATTGGTCTGCCGAACACCATGGTCTGGGGAATATCGGGATTCCACACCGGCCGCGGAGTGTTAACGCGGTGCTGGGTGTAGCAACGGGTCAAGCCGGCAACCGCCGAACCATGGGTTCCATCCACCTGGAAAGTCACCAGGTCATCGCGCTTCACGCGCACTGCCCAGGACGAATTGATATGCGCGATCACGCCGCCTTCCAACTGGAAGGTGGCATAGGCTGCGTCGTCCGCATCGGCTTTGTAGGGTGCGCCGCTCTCGTCGACACGCTCGGTGATGTGTGTGGCGCCAATGCAGCTGACCGCCTTCACCGCGCCGAACAAATTGTCGAGCACATAGCGCCAATGCGGCAGCATGTCGAGAATGATGCCGCCACCATCAGCCTTGCGGTAATTCCATGACGGCCGCTGCGTCGGCTGCAAATCGCCCTCGAACACCCAGTAGCCGAACTCGCCGCGGACCGCGAGCATGCGCCCGAAAAAGCCGGCATCCTTCAGCATGCGCAGCTTGCGCAGGCCGGGCAGGTAGAGCTTGTCTTGCACCACGCCGCTCTTCACTCCGCGGGCATCCGCGCAGGCGGGCGAGCGAAAGCGACTCTTCAAGAGTTTCGGAGAGCGGCTTTTCGCAATAAACATGTTTGCCCGCTTCGATAGCGCGCTTCAGCAGAGGTACACGCATCTGGGTCGAGCCGGCGTCGAAGAAGATCGTGTCCTCCGGATTGGCGAGCGCGGACTCCACATCTTTCGCGACCCGCTGGATGCCATGGCGCGCCGCGAGCGAAGAAACTTTTTCCAGGTTGCGTCCTACCAGGATGGGATCGGGCATAGCCCGGTCGCCGTTAGACAGCGCGACGCCGCCCTGGTCCCGGATGGCCAGAATCGAACGGACCAGGTGCTGGTTGTAGCCCATGCGCCCGGTAATGCCATGCATGATGATGCCGACGCGACGACTAGACACTGTTATTTTGCCTTTCCCCTTGTTTCTAATGTTTGTTTTATAAGTGCGTCCTTGAGTGGACCATACTGGCGTTCGGACTGTCAAACAATCTTAGAGCACGGTGCGCAGGGTTCGTGCATCAAACAACTCCGAGAATCCAACCTTCAATTTCCGCGGTCTTCCGATCCTTGTCTTCCAGGTAAAACTCGAGAAACCCAGCAAGCGATCCGTTCATATCCGCGCGACGCAACCAGGCAGCAATGGAGTAAGCGTCCTGCTGGTGCCCATCGCGTCCCTCCTGCGGAAACGACTTGCTCCACAGTGCCGGATACACCTCCGCAACCGCAGGGCGCCCGGCTGGAATTTGCCAACCATCAAACGGCCAGAAATGCACGCTGGTGCGCGACCGTATATAACGCAACCATGGCAGTCCGCTATGCGTCGACTTCGCCACGGAACCATGCACATCAAAATGAAAGACAGACTTGGCTCTTCGCGCACGTACCTCCGTGACCCGCCGCCATGTCGATAGTCCGGTCCGGCCGGCACCATTTCCATGCAGACCGTCACGGACGAAATCTACATACATGTGCTCACCATCCGTAGGCCAGTGAAGTTGAAAGTCGTCCAGGAAAGCAGGCCAATCGAGCGGCAGATTGTACTTCTGAAAATACCGAAGAGGAAAAGAGAATCCGTGGTCGATGCCAATCAGGGTTGGCGTGCCTTCAGAAAGCAACGCCACCAGGTGCTCTGCGATCCCGCGCCGGGTCCAATATTTTTTAGGCCCCACTGGTGGCGGAATCTCCACCGGCAGCGAGAGTCGATCCGCAAGATACATCCGCAAGCCGCGGAGGCTTGACGCTGGCGTCTCCGCACCGGAGTAGTCAATCCCGACATAGCGATCGAAGGCCATGCCAATCAGGTTAGCAGTTGATTGACCGCCCGATCGGACTCAGCAATCGAAGCGCGATGATCCATAATTCCCGAAAGATCTGAGTTGGCGAAGGCGATTTTCCCGAACGGAGCGCGCCGCATTACCTCGCGCGGAGCAACCTTACCCTCCGTCCCGAAGAAGAATCCCGGTTGGCCGCAGAGATATGCATGGCCCCAGCGATTGACGATGATCCCGGCAATATCCCGCCGCGCGTCAAACCCGCTGCGGGCAAACATCAGCGTCATTTGTTCGCGAATCAAGCGTTCATATTCGGAATAGGGCGTGCTCAGTAAGCGCATCCGTCCCCGCGTGCACTGCTCTGGCAAGGGAACACCGGGCTCGGTGAACGTGATCTTTAAACGAAATACCGTTGGATCATCCGGACTGATCGTCGGCGGAACCTCAGCAAAGGTGGCCACCTTGCGGACCGCGAGCCAGCTGTAGAGGCCCTCGAAGCACTGGCATTCCGTAATTCCCATCTTCGCCATAAACCGCCAGTTGCGCACGGCGACGTTAATGACGGCGCAAGGCATGCGATAAAACTGTTGGTAGGCAGCGCGATAGTTTTCCGGCAAGTCAGAAATGGTTCTCGCCGTTGTCCAGCCTGCAGACATCACTACGGAACGTGCGTGCACGGTATGCAGCCGGCCCTCCACTGCGTAGGTGACGCGCACGCCATCACCCTCGTGCCGCACGTCTGCCACGGTTGCACCCAGCCGTATCCTTACCGGCTGACCCTCGCGATCTAGCTTGGTGAAATCCACCGGGCCGTTGCACATCCCAGCTAATGTGTTCGGACCAGGCATGGCCTCCGGGATCATGGCTTTCACGATAAAGCGCGCGATGCCGGTGTTTCCTCCGGGAAAGATCTGTTCCCCCACCTCGTTCTTCCAGGGGAACAGTACTTCGGGAGCGTAATTTGCATACGCGGAGTTCTCGTCTGCGGAAGAACCGGCCCAATCCGCCGCAACCGGCATGTAGGTGCGGATAAATTCGCGGGTAAGACCATCCCGCTGCATAAGGTGCTCTTCAAAGCTGATGCGGTCGAGGGCCCGCGAGATTTCGTCGCCATCCACCTTGGGAAGGACAAACGATGGGTTCCCATCGCGCTCTTTGAGCAGTTGCTGCTTGATCGGCCCAGGCAGGGGCGCGCCGGCAAGCCTTTTGCCCCATGCGTCGAATAGCCAGAAGCCCTCGGGATGGCCATGGCGTGCGCCAAAAAACATTCCGGAACTCTTACTGCCGCGGGCATAAGGGAGGGTGTTGACATCGAGCTCCGGCTGGCCCCCGCCCCACTTCTGATATTCCAATGGTTTACCGTCAAAACCGATCGACTCGTAAAACCTTTGCGTAAGCGAGGAGGGCAGCGAAGGAAAATACGTGGCTGAGCCCTGGCCGGCGATCAACCGGTGTCCATCCACCATGAATTCATTGCGCCGGGCTTCCCCCCCGAAAATCGCGTGGTCTTCCAGCACCAGGCAGCGTTTGGACCGCGCGGTCTTTTCCGAAAACTGATGAGCGGCGGCCAACCCGCTAATTCCGCCGCCCACAACGACGCAGTCGAAGGTTTCCCCAGTGGCTTGCGCAGTCTTGAGCTGCCCGGTGTAAAGCGCATCCCGGATGCCGTGGCCTGCGGTCATGACTGCGTGGGTATTTCCGTTTGATGTGGCGTAGTCACCCACGCCGCCGTAGCCATCCCAATCTTCCTGGGCCATCATCGGCGCCGGGAATGGACGTCCATCGAGGAAATCAGCCCGGGCCATCTCGGCATCCATGCCGAGCGCGCGGTCTGCTGGTGAGCCCTGTGGTTTTTGCGGCGGAAGTCCCACTTGGTTTCTCCTCAGGCGAGGTGGTGCTACACTTCGACCACTGTACTATAGAACGTTTCTTTACAAAGTTCGCCACCTTCAGAGGAGGTAGACGATGAAACGCAGACGCTTCCTTCAATTAGCCGCTGGGGCTGCTGGGGCTGCCGTGACGCCAACCGCTTTCGCGTTCTCCAATCACCAGCAGGAAATTTTCCTTACGATCCGTGAGCGGATGCTCGGTGCCGGGGATGCTATTTGTGTAAAAGCTGGTGAGCGCGTGCGATTTCACTTTGTTCATGCCGGGGATCCGGACGAGGTTCATCTCCATCTGCCGGGTCACCGGTTTCATGTCATCGCTCTAGATGGAAACCTCGTGCCAACGCCCGCCGCAGTTGGGGTGCTTTCGCTCGCGAGGGGCGAACGAATCGAAGCGATTGCGGAGATGAATAACCCCGGGCATTGGACGCTGGGCTCGTTGAATGACGCTGAGCGTTCGGATGGTCTTGGTGTCCGCGTGGCTTATGCGAGTCAGAACGGCCCGGCGCGGTGGCATGCGCCTGAAACCAACGACTGGTCGTATGCGCGCTTCAGTGCACCCAAGTGTTTGATTCCGCCGGCCGATCAGACAGTCGAAATGCTGCTGGAGAACGGCCGGTGGGTTATCGATGGGCAAATGTGCTCGGATATCAATCACCTGTCCTTTCAGCCCGGCCGTCGAAATCGGCTACGAATGATGAATGCGACTGATCGTGCGCAATCCGTGCGGTTGCCTGAGTACAACCTTCTCTTGACGCGAGTCAACCAGATTCCGGTATCGGGGATTATCAAAGATACTGTTCGGCTTGAACGGTATAACGTGATCGAGGCCGATGTGCTCGGCCTGCGTAGCTCCGTTAATGACAACGGGCGCGGAACCAGATAGGAAAACCGCAGATCGCTTTCGCTTCGGTCGGAGTTTGTAACCTTTTTAACTTCAGGTGTAGTTTGCGGCCGAAAGCTCTTGAGGGCATCCGTCAGGAAGCGCTTGCCGAGGTCCTTCGACTGCGCGCCATAAACTCTTCTGCTTGCGATAGTTCCGCGAAGCGCTTCGCTCAGGATGACGGCTTTGTGGGGGATGGATAGAGAGTGCTTGCTGCTTGTAAAAGCGGGGCGGCCGAAGGGCGCACTGCAGGTCCCTCGGCTTCCCCGGATTCCCTGTCGGGGAGCTGCGGCTTCCGTCGGCTGCATGTGGTTCTCTTTCAGGAGAACCACATAAGCGGTCGCGGTGTGCGCGGCGAGGTAGGAAATCCGGGTACGCTCGGGATGACAGCAAGGAAAGCGTGGCGGTTGATAAAGAGTGGTTGCCTATGTTGAGAGCCGAAAAGATCGAAAAAGTCACGACCTTTCAGGATGACGGCTTTACGGGAGCTTGGAATCTGACTGGTTGAATATGTGGAATGACAAAAGATCGAAAAGTCACAGTCGCTCAGGACAGGCTCTCCGACCGCACGCCATAGCGATAGCTTTGCCATCGCTCTGCGCTTGCGGAGAACGCCGGGACTCTAGCCCAATCTTTTCCGAACCCCGGTTGCCGCCTCTCTCTCGCACTGCCATGCCCAAAACATATTTGAACCCCCGCGACACTAAATGCTCACAATCAGGATCTATATCGTCGTGCAAATCCCATCCGCCAGCCGCCTACCGCGCCGGAGGGCCGCACGGTGAGCAACTGTTTGGGGTAAGCAGGAGGGCGCCCAGGCGTCCTCTTAGCAGGTCTTTGACAACTAACACCACAATCTGTCCGGCAAACGGCCGGGCCGTGTGGGGAGACTATTCTGCATGAAGCGAAAAGCAGTTCTCCCCTTCCTTTTAAGTACAAAAAAAGGGGCTTACGGCGCATAAGGCGCTTATGGCGCACACTTTTTTCCTCACTGGCGCGGCTTTGGACAATATCGAGGTTCGTAGCTCCAAAGACAGAGAACCTGGCGGCTGGTGACGGACGTTTCCCCTCCGCAGGATGAGTACCATACCGCGAGGGAGGGCAAGATGCTCAATTAATTACTTGAGCACCTTGAGCACCTTGAGCATGTTGCTCATCTTGAGAGAACAATCGCGCCACGCTTTACAGACAGAGAACTGCAGGTTCCTCGGCTTCCCCGGATTTCCTGTCGGGAGTTGCGGCTCCATCAGCTGCATGTGGTTCTCTTTCAGAAGAACCACATAAGTGGTCGCGGTGTGCGCAACGAAAAAGGAAATCCGGGCACGCTCGGGATGACAGCAAGGAAAGCGAGGCGGTCGGACAGAGAGTGGTTGCGTATGCTGAGAGCCGAAAGATCGAAAACGTCACAACCTCTCAGGATGACGACCTTGTTGGGGAGTGTTCAGCCGGAAGTTTTAGACCCGTTGCGCATTGCGGGTTATGTAATCGTCCAATGAGGTATCCGGGCCGATGTGATGAAACTCTTCGGCGGAGGCCAATCCGTACTTGGCGCCGGTCGCGCGATCGCGAGTTACAAAGGCAGCCTGAATGAATTCCTGGGTCGCGGTATCCCCGCTTAGCGCCGGGACGCGCAGTTTCCGTTCCGCAAGGCTGTCATTCAGATCCTTGAGCATGTGGGTAATCATCGTTTCGCAGGACTCAATCGCAGCGATCTTCTGGGGCACCCACGGTCCGATGTCCACTACCCGGTTCACGAGCTGCGGTCCGCGGGCAAAGTAGTACTTTTCTGAGACGGCATGCGGTTTCAGGCCGGCGTCGAACTGCTCGGGGAAATCCAGCAAGCCACTCGACATCCAGCACGCCGCCTCCACGGCTTGCGCGGTCACGTAATGATCAGGATTTTCCTCGTAGTGGCCCCAGGGGTCGTAACTGAAGACCGTATCCACCTTAAGCAAACGAAACAGGAAGATCAGGCGGCCACGAAGCTCGGTCCTGGATACGTCATCCAGGCGATGATTGCGGTAGGCCAGATCGTAGGCTTTTTTGAACCCGAGGGTCTTGACCAACCGGGCCGTATCCCGCTCATTGGCCAGCACAGTCTCTCCCAGGGTCAGGTGGTAGGAGTCTTTCTCATCGTTGCTGGTGCGGATAAAGTAACCGGTATAGCCCTCACTTAGCAGCTTGGCTAACGTGCCGCCGGCAAAGATGGGTCCGTCATCCAGATGCGGCGTGATGAGTGCCAGGACCTTCCCGCGATGAGGCTGTTCCGGGTTGGATCGCTCGATGACCACCTGCTCGTTGCCAGAAACCTGGCCTTGACCACTGCCCGCGAGCGCTGCTGCCGCCACCCCTAAAAATTCACGACGCCGCACAAAACCTCCCAAATTGTTAAGACCACCGGACCCACATCGGCCAGAAAGAACACTTGACAGGTGTAGTATCTACATCGGAATGGCGATTCAGGACAAGATTTTTGGCAAACCGCTGGCGACGAGTGAAGAACGCGCCGAACAAATTGGAGTAGGAGCCGGCATCCCCATTTTCGGGCTGGATGCCCTGACCAGTGCGGCATATGGTCCGGAGGCCGCGCTCGCGTTGCTGATCCCGCTAGGGGTCATCGGCACCCAGTACCTTCTGCCCATCATCACCGCCATTCTTATCCTGCTGGTAATCGTCTATTTCAGCTATCGGCAGACCATCGCTGCCTATCCGAGCGGCGGTGGCAGCTATACGGTGGCGACCGAGAACCTGGGAGAGAAAGCAGGCCTCCTGGCCGCCGCAGCATTAATGATCGACTACATTTTGACCGCGGCCGTAGGCATCTCCGCCGGCGTGACCGCGATGACCTCGGCACTGCCCAAATTTCAGCCGCACACCCTGGCTTTGTGCCTGTTGATTCTGGCCATTCTGGCGGTGGTGAACCTGCGCGGAGTAAAGGATACCGGCACCGCCTTCATCGTACCCACGTTTCTTTTTATCGGCACCCTGTTGGCGTTGATTGTGGTCGGGGTGTTTAAAACCTTCGCGGCCGGCGGCCATCCCCATCCAGTGGAGCCCTTGCCGCCGGCGTTGCCGCAGACGGTGCAGTTTCTTGGCCTATGGATGCTGATGAAGGCGTTTTCCAGCGGATGCGCCGCGATGACCGGTGTCGAGGCCGTTTCCAACGGCGTGATGGCGTTTCGCGAGCCCCGAGCGAAAAACGCGCAGCGTGCACTCACCGTGATCATCTCCATCCTGATCGTTCTTCTGTATGGCACGGCATGGCTGACGAAGCACTATCAAATTATGGCTATGGACCCGGACGCGCCTGGTTTTCAGAGCCTCTTGAGCCTGCTGGTGACTGCCGTTTTTGGCCGGGGCTGGTTCTACTTCCTAACCATGGGAAGTGTGCTCCTGGCCCTTGCTCTGAGCGCCAACACAGCGTTCGCGGACTTCCCCCGCCTGACCCGGGCCATCGCCTTGCACGACTACCTGCCGCACGTCTTTATCCTAAGAGGACGGCGCCTGCTTTTCTCCCACGGCATCTATGCCCTCACGGGCCTCACAGCGGTGATTCTGATTCTCTTCAAAGGGGTGACCGACAGGCTGATTCCGCTGTACGCGATTGGAGCCTTTCTCGCCTTCACCCTCTCGCAAGCCGGCATGGTCGTGCACTGGAAGAACGAGGAAGGGGAGCACAAGGGCCGGGTATGGCACATGCTGGTGAACGGCACCGGCGCACTCGCGACGGGGGCCACGACCCTCGTGGTGCTGGCTTCCAAATTCAAATCCGGAGCCTGGGTCACCGCGCTGCTGATACCCACCCTGATTTTGCTGATGTATTCCGTGAAGAAGCACTACAACCGCGTGCGCTTCGAAACCAGAGACTGCGATCGCCTCAAAGTGAATAATCTGGAGCAGCCCCTGGTGGTGATTCCGATGGCTGGATGGAACCGCATTTCCGAAAAGGCCTTGCGATTTGGCCTGCTGCTTTCCCAGGAAATTAAAGTCGTCCATGTTCACTCAGAGGACGAAGCTCACGGAATCGATAAGGATTGGGAAGATAAAATCATCGCTCCCATCCGCGAGGCGGGTCTCCCCTACCCCGAATTAGTAACCATCCCTTCGACGTTTCGTTTCATCATTTCGCCGCTGATGGATTACATCCTGCGCCTCGAGACCGAAAACCCGGGCAGGAAAGTGGCCGTGGTTCTGCCCGAGTTGGTGGTGCGCCACTGGTGGGAAAATCTGCTGCACAATCAGCGAGTGCAGCTGCTGAAGATATTGCTGCTGTTGAAGGGTAATCAGCGTATCGTGGTCGTCAATATCCCTTGGTATCTGTAGCAGAGACGCGTGTACACTCAGGAATCACTCGCTCAGCCCATGGACAGCTCTAAGGGATAGGAATCCGTACCGCCTCGGACGACGATGATCGCTTCTGGAACCGTTTTCGGGCCTTACAAAGTAGTGGAAAAAATCGGCGCCGGCGGTATGGGTGATGTCTATCGCGCGCTGGACACTCGGCTCGAACGAGAAGTCGCGCTTAAGCTCATTTCCGACAGTTTTCTCAACTCCGAAGCAGGGACCGGCAGCCCGTCGCCGGCCGGCACGCCGCACTCGCGCGTCCACCTTTCTCACGAGCGTTTCCTGCGCGAAGCCCGGGCAGCGGCCACTTTGAACCATCCCAACATATGCGCCATTCACGACGTCGGGGAACAAGATGGACAGCCCTACCTGGTGATGGAGCTGCTGCGTGGCGAGACGTTGAAGCAATACCTGACGCATCGCAGACTTTCCCCGGCGGAGGTGGTGACACTGGGCCAGCAGGCCGCCAGCGCTCTGGCGGCGGCACACGCCCGGGGCATCGTACATCGTGACATCAAACCGGCCAATCTATTCGTGGTGGATAGCGGACGCGACCGCAAACAGCTCAAGATTCTCGACTTCGGCCTGGCCAAGAAACAGGGTCCTGAAGCCTCTCCCGACTCGCGCTATTTCGACACCAAAAACGATACCGCCACGGCCACGGGGATGATGGACCTGACCACCCCCGGCTCGACCGTAGGCACCGCCGCCTACATGTCGCCTGAGCAAGCCAAGGGAGACCCACTCGACGCCCGTACCGACCTGTTCAGCCTGGGTAGCGTGCTCTACGAGATGGCAACCGGGCAGACTGCATTTGCCGGCCGCAGTACCGCAGAAGTCTTCGCCGCCCTGCTCATGAAGGATCCCCCGCCGGTCAGTAGCCTGAATCCGATGATGCCCAGGGCGCTGGACCCTGTGATCGCAAAGTTGCTGGCCAAGGATCGCGATCAGCGTTACCGTACCGCCGAAGAACTGCTCGTCGACCTCGAGGCCCTGGCCGGCTCCAATACGCGGCAGGCTGTCGCTCCGCCTGTCTCCCCGCCGCCCCCGGTCCCTGCGGCGCAACCCGACCGGCGGCGTTCACGCGGGCGCGTGATTGCCCTCGGAGCCTTGTTGCTGGTGGCCTGCGCGGCCGGAGTTTTCCTGCTCCACAATCACCCGGGCGCCAAACCGGGCCCAACGACCGTCGCGATAGTGAGTCCATCCGCAACAACCAAACCTGCTTCTGCAAAAGACAGCATCATCGTTGCAGACTTTATCAATAAGACTGGCGACCCGGTATTTGATACCACCCTCAACCAGGCTCTCCGGGTGCAACTCGGCCAGTCTCCGGTGCTAGACATTATTAGTCAGCAGCACCTTCGCCAGAGTCTGCAGTTTCTGGGCCGCAAACAAGACGAGACCATCACCCCGCAAATCGCTCGGGAGATCGGAGAACGCGAGGGCGTGAAGGCGATCCTTACGGGCAGTGTTGCCCCTCTCGGTAAGGCCTTCGTTCTCACCCTCACTGCGCAGAACACCGCTAATGGCGACGATATAGCCAGCGAAGAAGCGACCGCGCCAGACAAAGAGCATGTGCTCGAAGCGCTCAACCAGGTCTCGACGGCCATGCGCGCCAAACTGGGAGAAAGTCTCTCAAGTATCCAAAGACTGAATGCTCCGTTCGGCCAGGCCACCACGCCTTCGCTCGAAGCATTTCGAGCCTACGCCCTGGGCGATGAGGCACATCAAAAGGGTAACGACATCCCCGAAGCCTATGACCATTACAAGCGAGCCCTAGAGTTGGATCCAAAGCTGGCCATGGCCTGGGCTCGTCTGGGCGTCTTGAAATTGAATACGGGCGCCATTAGCGAAGCGGCCCAGAACTTCACCCGCGCTTATCAGCTCAGCGACAATGTGAGCGAGCGGGAGAAGCTTTACATCGCCGGCCACTACTACTCCACAGTCGTGGGTGATCTGAACAAGAGCATCGAGACATTACAAGTCGCCACCCAGGAGTATCCGCTCGACATCAGCAACTTCATCAACATCGGGGTCTCTTACCTGACAAACGGGGATCTTGAGAAAAGCGATGCAGCGAATCGGCAGGCTCTCGCACTGCAGCCGGACAATGCGATCGCCCTGGAAAATGGGGTGGCCGGAGCGACGCAACTCGATCAACCGGAGAGAGCGAAGCAGTACATCGCGGAAACGGAGCGACTCGGCTTAAACGGAACTTCTCTCATGGCGATCGAAACAGCGTTTTACGCCACGGAGTCTGACTGGAACGACATACAGAAGATTCTCGCAGCGACCGCCGGGCGGCCCGACGGGTTTTCGGTCACTGGATATTGGGGCACTCTTCTTCCGCAACAGGGTAAGTTTCAGCTGGCAAGAACCACGCTACTGCGCGCCGCGGACCAGGCGGCAATCGCGCAACAGAAGGATGCCCAGGCCACCGCCCTGCTCACTGCGGCCAACATCGACTGGGTGGTGGATCGATGCGTTGACCCCGAGCAGACCGTTAAGCATGCCCTGCAACTCGATAAAGGTAAAGTCACGCTGATTGGCGCAGCTACTACTCTCGCGCTCTGCAATGAGAAGAAGCAAGCTAACCAAATGCTTTCTGATCTGGAAAAGCACTACCCGGAAGATACTCTTATCCGGGAGCTGGCTGTGCCCCAGGCACGCGCCTGGCTTGCACTCAAGGCGGGCGATGCGCAGCAGGCGATTGCCCTGCTGGACCGGGTTCGCGCCCATGATGCGGCTTCCTTTGCGCCCTACCTGCGGGGTCTTGCTTATCTGCAACTCAAAGATGCGCGGAATGCCGTCGCATCGTTTCAGGATGCGACCCGTCTAAAGGGCGCCGCCTATAACACCGGTAGCCCCTACGCCTTGTCGTTCCTCGGGCTGGGTCGCGCGTATGCCCTGGCGGGCGACAAAGCAAACGCGAAAAAAGCCTACGACACCTTCTTTACCGAGTGGAAAAACGCTGATGCCGACCTGCCTGTCATGGCTGAGGCCAGGAAGGACTACGCTCAACTCTGACCCGCGGACCTGGGCCAAAGAGACGAGCAAAGACTGGCGAAAGCTCTCTCTAACCGACATCTTCCAGCGCCATATGAGACTCGGGAAGCACCTGGCCGCCATCGATCACGATGGTTTGCCCGGAAATGAATCCCGCCTCATCGCTGGCTAGAAAGAGCGCCGCGTAGGCAACATCTTCCACCGACCCAAGCCTGCGCGCGGGAATGGCCGCGGTCATCTTCGCCATATATTCTGGTCCCAGAGACTCAACACCCTCGGTAAGAATGTTTCCGGGGAGCACGGCGTTCACCGTGATGTTGTGAGGAGCAAGCTCAAGTGCCGCGGTGCGGATAAAACCCAGCTGCCCGGCTTTGCTGGCTCCGTAGTGGCTCCAGCCCGGGTAACCCGTGATCGGTCCGGTGATCGAAGACGTAACTACGATACGTCCCTTTCCCCGAGCTTTCAGCTCAGGCAGGCACGCCTGGACCGAGAGAAACGTTCCCTTGAGGTTGACATCCATAACCCGATCCCAATCTGCTTCGCTCATGTCGAAAAGTTTTGCGGCAGGGAAAATGCCTGCGTTGCAACAAAGGATGTCGATACCGCCGTGGCGCTCGATCGCCGCCTGGGCCATGCGGGCATTGTGTTCTACTTTGGAAACGTCGACGGCTATGGCACTTGCAATGCCACCGCTACGCTGGATCTCGACAGCAGCAGCTTCTGCCTGGACAAGATCTCTCGCGGCGATGAGCACGCGAGCTCCCTGGCGGGCAAAGACGCGAGCGATCCCTTTTCCAATTCCCTTGCTTGCGCCGGTCACAATGACCGAGCGTCCTTCGATGGATGTCAGCACGTTTGATCCTTCAGGTTTCCAAAGATGAACTGCGGAACTCGAGCGATCTGAACGTTCCATGATAGCCAGGAGCGAGTCTCAAATATAGGGCTTGTTGCTATAGCTTGTCCTTCACAGCTCTGGGTATGCTGGTCTTCGGAGATGCACTCATGAATCGTCGTTCGTTTCTCCAGGGATCGGCGGCTTTGGCCGGATGCGGCGCCGTTGGCCTGACAGGATGTGTTCACACGCCGGTTAAAGCCCCAGTTGCGGCCGCGCCTTCGCTGCCCTTCTACGATGCGGTTGGACCGATTATTCCGATTCGTGCCGATGTGGATCGCATATTTCGCATCACGGTTTGCCTGCGACCGTTTCGCGCCGCGGGACCGCGGCTGGATGTTGAGCGGGTAGGCGACAAGTTGGTCATTCATAACTATGGCCACGGCGGGAGCGGGTGGTCCCTTTCCTGGGGATCGGCGGATGTCGTGGTACGTAAGGCGCTAGAAGGGGCCAACGGGAGCAAAGAGCTGGCCGTGATCGGATGTGGGGCGCTGGGGCTGACGGCGGCAAGTACGGCGCAGCGCGCGGGGTTCAAGGTCACGATTTATGCCAAGGAGCGGCCGCCCTATGTGCGTTCTGCACGCGCTACCGGTTCATGGACGCCCGACTCGCGAATTGCGCTGAGCTCGGCGGCGCCGGCAAACTTTGCAATTGAGTGGGAATCCATGGCCCGTACGTCTTTCGCGATGTATCAGAGCTACCTGGGTATGGCGGGAACTCCGGTCGAGTGGACAGACTGGTATTACCTTCGCGATCGGGCTCGTGACGAAGGCTCGTCAGGGTTACAGCCCAGCGAGCACCACGACTTCGCCCACTACGGCGATCGCATAGCCGACCTGACGCCTGGCCCGCATGATATTCCGGCGGGCGCGCATCCATTTCCAACCGAGTATGTCCAACGGGATTCTTCGTTGACGTTTAACATCGCCGATTACTCACGCCAGTTGATGAACGACTTTATGATCGCGGGCGGAGTCATCGAGACACGGGAATTTCATTCGCCACAGGATCTGGCTTCGCTACCGGAACGGGTGGTCATCAACTGCACGGGCTATGGTGCCCGGCAGTTGTGGTCTGACGAGAGCATTGTTCCGGTTCGTGGGCAGATTGCCTGGCTGATCCCTCAGGAGGGCGTGCATTATGGAATCGCTTATAAGGGCGTTAATATTCTTGCCCGGCGCGATGGGATTGTGGTGCAGCCCTTCCATAGCGAAGAGGAGGGCTGGAATGATTCCAATGAGCAGCCAGACAGGGCCGCGGCTGTGGCGGGAGTTGAGGTTCTCCAGGAGCTTTACGGGCGCATGGAGAGGATGCCGAAGCGGCGATCGTGATGATTGCCGGTTACGCTTCCGGTAGCCTCGCACTCCAGCCGTGCGATATCTCTGCGGAGCTGATGATTCTTCAACACCAGCTCCGCGACTAATACCTGCAACCGCGCTGTTTCCTCTTCCAACTGCCTGATTCTTGCGAGCGGTTCACGACTAGCAGAAACATCCTTCGAAGTCATTGCTTCTCCTGTTCAATTCCAACGCGCTTAATCGGTTGTCACGTGAGCATTCCGAGTTGCCAGCGGCGCAAAGTAGGAGCGAAACTCCCATGCCAGGAAGATCCAAAGAACGGTGACCAGGACCGCCGGCTGTGCACCGCTCGATACCATCGTCATGTGAAAGGTGACGATATTGGCGATGACGGGCGCCAGGAGGGCCAGGCCGAGGGGCACAAACTGGTTGGCGAGCAACATGAGGCCCGCAAGTACCTGGACCGCGCACACCATATATACATAATGCGAGCTCATAAGAGCGCCCAGGAAGGCACCGGCCACGCCAGGGATCGGAGGGGCGGGCAGAAAGTTAAGAAACCCATTCAGACCGAAAAAAACGAATATCAGTCCAAGAAGAACGCGAGCGATCAATACGGCGACTTTCATTTTTGATTGCCTCCATTTACTTGTCGAATACCGGATAGTGAAATCGACAGCGTCTGAATGTTTTTTTGGGCGTCGCGCGGATTTTTGGTATGCGCCGGAGCCTTGACTCCGGCGCATGCCTCAGGAATCTGCGTTCGCCTCACTTTCAAGGCTACGCAGGTAATCGACAACCGCCTCACTCCAGCCATCGATGTGCGTCCAGGCGCCATAGCCAACGCCGTTCCGCGCACTCGCCACGTTGACCACGTAGCCGCGGCCACGCGGCGCAGGTACACGGTCGTGCGACTGCTCGTCGGTGATTACGATGATGCGGTCATATGCATCGCGCAGGTTCCGCAGAGCGTGGCCAAGCTGCGTTCCACCGTGAGGCTGGCTGGATACAATCGCATCGCGCAAAGCAAAGCCGCGACGCGAAGGCACCCGAACCAGCTTGTCGGAGAAGCTGTAGACTTCGACTGCCTCGCAAACTTCGCGAAGCAGCACAGCCAGTCCGCACGCAGCGTCCATACGCAGCATCTCTGAACGGCGAGCCAGCGGAGCATCCATGCTGCCGGAAGTGTCGACCAGCAGCACCGTGCGGCCAGCCAACTTCTCCCGTCCCGCGATGGCCTTGTACATCACCTGCTCCAGCGCCTCCTCCCACTGCGGCGCATAGCGAGCCGCCGCCAGGAAGCGGAAGGGCAGAACGCGCTCCGTCTTCATCGCAGACAAGGCGTGAATGACAGCCTCCTCGCTGACGCCGGCGTCCTTCATATTGCGAAGGTTGCGCAGGATGGCGAGCGCGCCCAGCTTGCGCTCCGCGAGCAACCGCTCCCAGTGCGCACGCTTGTCTCCTCCACCGGAGAGGGCTACTTCCCAGGTGTCGGGCGTGAACAGATGCCCTTCGATGAGACGCCTCCACAACCCGGCCTGATCCGCGTCGATCGGCTTGGCGTGGCACAGGAAGAGTACGTCGCGCAGACGAACCACGCCCGCACGGTCGTACTTTGCCAGTGCATACTCGTCGAACTTGGTGAACGCGGCAGCCAGGCCTTTCTTCACCTGACCCGACAGGGGAGCGCGGCCGTCCGCCCAGTAGATCGCCATGAACTCCGAGAGCTCGTCCGCACGCTGAATCACCCGGGTGAGGGTCTGCGCGACCAGGGCGCGATGACTGGCGTGACGAGCCATCTCGCGCACCAGGAGCAGCGGTACGTGACGCAGCTTCATCGCCTCCCGAGCTTCAACGGCAAGAGCAGCCACCTTTGCCGCTTCGACCTTAGGGACAAGTTCGCGGATACGGCCTGCGATCTGCACTCCTTCCTCATAGAACTCGTCCTCCCAGAGCATGCAGGCAAGGACGGAACGCCGAAGAGCCTGCTCGGGGCTCATCGCCTTTGCGGGGGCGCCCTCGTGCGTCCTTGCGGGTACGAGGTGACTCAACTTCAAAATGTTCAATTTCGCCATGCACTGCCTCCTTTCTTTAACGCACTCCGCCGGGGAACAAGCGACTACGGATGAGCTACATGAACTTGCGTCCATGGCGGGAATCGAACCCGCGACCTCCGCTGTTTTCGAGCGGCGCTCTACCGGCTGAGAAGTATCCGTTATCTACGCCACCGGCCAAGCCAAATGCATGGTGATGGAGTGCATCACCGGGGAATCAGCGAAGAGAGTTTCAGAGCGCTCGTCTTGCGGTATCTTGTGCATCAGGACTACGCCCCCATCCCGCAAAGCAGCCACTCCGGCAGGGTCTTCCGGCCCTGCTTTCTGTGTCGAGGAAGTAACTCTCTTCTATCGCCACCGGTGAAAAATATTCAGGTCGGGGAATAGACGCACGCGGCGTGAGGGGACTTGAACCCCGCTCTTTTAAGAGTTGCCAGATGTATCCGCGTACTGCGCCACCGACCATCAGTTTTTACGAGGAATGTGTGTTTGCCTTATCCCGGAAGCCCAGTGACCGGGAAGACTAGGCGGATCTAAGGGATACGCCGGGAGTCCAGAAGCCATTCTTCGCGCGTAGGTAGTCGGGCCGAATGACCGGCATGACTTGCGCTTCGAATTGGATGAGGTGTTTCACTGTTTCGCCTCTGGGCTATAAGAACACTGTGAGGATGCCATACTTTGGTTCTGATTGCAATATGGATTTGGAGGTTTTTTTTCAGGGCGCGACCCCGTCTTTTGGACGTACGCCGAGAATGCGTCCATTTCGTCTGTCGTCGCCACATGGCGATACATGAGTGTAGTCGCTACAGTTGCTTATTAGGGGATAAGGTAATTCCTCGCCCTCAAGCCAAAAGAAAGGCTTGAAAGGGGGCACCCAGCGCAGGGTGACTGTTGAAAAAATGGGTGAGGATGGCGGTCTCTTTCCTCGAACCTCGTGTACTCTAATGTTCCTGCCCGCCTACGTTACATCCACGATCGTGTAACTGCTGGGAAACGGTGTTCGCGGATGCGACGAATCGCTTCGGCGCTAACCTCGAAGCTTCTGCGTAGTATCAGGCTTAGGTGGCGGAGGGAGAGGGAGTTACGTCCGCCTGCAAGCGATTCTCCCCTGCCGATCAAGACGGCTTCTGGACCCCCATCCACCGTTGACGAAGAGCTTCACCGTGCCTGGCAAACCAAAGCAGCGCCACTTGCGCCATGATATTGACCACGGCTCCCTGATCGGCAGCTGCGAGGGCCTCTTCCACGGTGAAGATAACCGTACGAATGTCTTCCCCTTCCCCCACGTGGCCATGAACGCCGCCGGCTTGCCCAGCGTCCACCTCCCCAACATAAATGCTCACTAATTCATCGCTGAGCCCGGGGCTGCTCAAATAGGCACCGGTAAACTCGAGCCTTCGGACGTCGCAGCCGGTCTCCTCCTTTGCCTCCCGGCGCGCGGTCGCCTCTCTGGTTTCTCCCTCATCCATCAGGCCGGCGACACATTCCAGGATCCATGCCGATGGAAGACGGTTGACGTAAGCGCCCACTCGGAACTGTTCGATGAGGACCAACTGCTGGGCCACGGGATCGTAGAGCAACACGACGACAGCACGCCCGGAGCGGAGAACCTCGCGCTTATATGGCGGGGAGAGCGTGCCGGCAAACGTTTCCGTCCGCAGCGTGAGCTGTTCATAGCGAAAGTAAGCATCCGCCAGAATCTCGGTCTTTTGGCACTCAATCTTTCTCGGCTGCGATCGATCCATGACTTGGTCCTTCGGTTGCTGTGTTCGTGGACGGTTCGTGTTCTCGGTCAACGTTCCTCCCAGAGCGTGCTAATCATCCTTATAGTGACACGAGTCTTGCCGGCAAGGAGAGGGCAAGCATTGTGATGAGAAGAAGTTCGGGTTCCCCGCGAATTTCGAGGAGCGGCCACCGCCACAACCGCAGAGCTGCTTTGCAAATACGATACGAGCTTGGTGCTGTTACGTATTATCCTGGCCCGGCGCTGGAACGGCCCGAAGACTTACGCTTGCGATGGCGGTGGGCCTGGAGTTCTGGCACAATCTGAGGGTGGCAGGAACATCGGTCGGCGAGGGGTCGGGTCGGAAAGGGAAAATCTATTTTCAATGAGTGGCGGAGGGAGAGGGATTCGAACCCCCGTTACCCTTTCGGGTAAAGCGGTTTTCAAGACCGCCTGTTTCAACCGCTCACACATCCCTCCGCGTGAGTGTCACTGATAGCTTACCAGCTACTCTAGGTCGCCAGGCAATCGTTCCACCCTTTCCCGTTTCGCATCCTTCCGGTGTTGATAATCAATGGCTTGGGGCGAATCTCGCGCCGGCTCCGAAGGCCGGGGGACCGTACCCGTTTAAGATGCAGGAGTGAACCGGTTTCTTGTCTATGCTACAGCTCTCGCCTTGACTGTCTGCGTCGCGCACGCGAGCTCAAAGACGTTTCTTGCGAACGACTACGGTGCGAGGGGGGATGGTTCCACCCTTAACACGGCATCGATCCAAAAGGCGCTTGACCTGGCTGCGAAATCGGGTGGTACGGTGCGGTTCAAACCGGGCACTTACTTAACCGGCTCTCTCTTCCTCAAATCGGGCACCACGCTGGACATCGAGGAAGGGGTTACGCTGATCGGTTCGCTGAAGCTCTCCGATTACCCCATGCTGCCTACGCGGGTTGCGGGAATCGAGATGACGTGGCCGGCGGCCCTCGTCAACGTCCGCGATCAACGGCATGTCACCATTCGCGGCAAGGGAACCATCGACGGCGATGGCCCAACCTGGTGGAAGTCTTATTGGGACCTGCGCGCCACTTACGAGCCGCGCGGACTTCGCTGGGCCAGCGATTACGATGCCCGCCGGCCGCGTCTCATTCTGGTGCAGAATTCATCGGGTATTCGATTGGGCGGCGGCATCCTGCTGAAGCGCTCGGGGTTCTGGACAGTTCATGTGCTCTACTCGGACCATGTAACCATCGACGGTGTCGCCATTCGCAACAACGAAGGTGGCAAGGGTCCATCGACAGACGGCATCGACGTTGATTCTTCACGGCAGGTGCTAATCGAACACGCGGATATCGATGTGAACGATGATGCCCTTTGCCTCAAGGCTGGACGCGACTCCGACGGACTGCGAGTGAACCGTCCTGCGGAAGATATCATCATTCGCGACTCAATCATTCGCCGGGGCGCGGCGGCGATTACGATCGGCAGTGAGACCTCAGGAGGCTTCCGCAATATCGAAGCGTACAACCTGACAGCGCTTTCAGGGGTTCCCTCGGGAGTGCTTTTTAAGTCGGCTCACACGCGCGGAGGCACCGCCAGCGATATCCGCATCCACGATCTAACGCTCGAGGGCGTGGCGATTCCCATACACATCGTCATGAACTGGAACCCTAGCTATAGTTACGCTACGTTGCCCGCCGGCATTCAGAATGTTCCACCGTATTGGACTACGCTCACGACAAAAGTTCCCGAAGAGCAGGGCCTGCCGCATTTCCGTAATGTTCACATCTGGAATGTAAGGGCGACTGGCGCGCACCAGGCGTTTAACGTCAGTGCTTACCCGAATGCGACGCTCGACAACTTTCGCCTGGACCACCTGGATATAGAAGCGACCACAGCGGGTTTCATTGCCAATGCAAAAAACTGGACGCTGTCGGACGACAACATCAAGACTGCCGATGGAAGCAAAGTCAGTTTCAGCGACACGCAGCATCCGCCTCCCCGCGACGTTCCTTACGGCGAGCGCCACTAGCCCCGGATAGCGGGTTGAGGAGCCTGGCACTAACCCCCGGATACACTGGTGGGGATGAGGAAGCCCATATTGTCGTGGTCCAGACCGTTTGGCGTGGCGGCGGTGCTGCTGGGTTGTTTGGTTGCCAGGGCCCAAAACGGCGCGATCACGCACCAGCCTACCGCCGCGCCGCCAGGCAAGTTCGTCGACGTCACGGCGGCCAGCGGCGTCCACTTTCAGGGCCAGGCGTACCATACCGCGAAGAAGTACCTCATCGAAACTATGGGCTCGGGCGTGGCCCTGTTTGATTATGACAACGATGGGCGACTGGATATTTTCTTCGCCAACGGCGCACCTTTGACCGATCCGACCGCGCCGGGAACGATACCGCAGAAGGGAGGTCCCAGAGACTGGAATCGGCTCTACCATCAGAAGTCCGATGGAACGTTTGAAGACGTAACCGAAAGGGCCGGACTGGCGGGCGCAGGCTACGACATGGGCGTGGCCGTGGGCGACTACGACAATGACGGTTACGAGGATCTCTATGTAACGGGATACGGGGGCAACCGCCTTTATCACAACAACGGTGCAGGCAAATTTACTGATGTAACGGCGGCTTCCGGAACCGGCGGCAGTGGGTGGTCCACCTCCGCGGCGTGGGTGGACCTGGACAACGATGGCCGGCTGGATCTGGTCGTCCTCCGCTATCTGAAGTGGGACTTCTCCGACCTGTATTGCGGTGAACACCGGGACGGGTACCGCGCATATTGCCACCCTGACCTCTTCCAACCCATCGTTCCGCTCGTTTACCACAATGACGGGAACGGACACTTTACCGAAGTTGCCGCGAAGGTAGGCCTCGACAAACCAGGCAAAGGGTTGGGAATTGCCATTGCAGATTACGACCGCGATGGCCACACGGATATTTTCGTCGCCAACGATTCCATGCAGGAGTTTCTTTACCACAACAAAGGCGATGGAATGTTTGAAGAGGTAGGTCTGCTCGCGGGGGTTGCCGTTGATGGAGACGGGCGCACCTATGCCGGCATGGGTATCGACTTTTCTGATTACAACAACGACGGCCTGCCCGATCTGATCATCACCGATCTTGCCAACCAGCGCTATGCGATTTACCTCAACAACGGCGACAGCACCTTCACCTATTCGAGCTATCTGAATGGTGTGGCGGCCGCGACGCTGCTTCATTCAGGCTGGGGTGTTAATTTTCTCGATTACGATAATGATGGCTGGAAGGACCTGATCATTGCCCAGGGGCACGATATCGACAACGTGCAACTGAGCTATCCGCAGTTGCGCTACAAGGAACCGATGTTGTTGCTGCACAACGACGGCAAGCACCTGGTAGATGTGTCGAGCGCATCGGGCGATATTTTTGAGCAAACGTGGGTGGGACGCGGACTGGCTGCGGGCGATATCTGGAACGATGGACTTGTGGATGTAGTGGTGACCACCAACGACGGTCCTGCTTACATCGTGCGCAACGAAACCCCGAACAGCAACCATTGGCTAGGAATCCAACTGGTAGGGCACAAAAGCAACCGTGACGGCATTGGGGCGGAGATCAAACTGACCACGTCGAAGGGGATGCAATTTGTTACCGTGTCCACGGCGGCCAGCTATCTATCCGCGAACGACAAGCGGGCGCACTTCGGGCTGGGCAGTGATGCGGCCGCGCAATCGATTGAAATTCGCTGGCCAAGTGGGATCGTGCAAACGCTCACGAATATTTCCGGAGACCGCGTGCTGGTGGTAGATGAACCGTCCGTATCTCGGGCAGCGAAATGACTAGCCTGGCCGCGCAAAAATTAGCGAGAAAATCCCACGGCACTCCGGGGGCAGGCTCTTCGCTTCGTAGAGTGAGTCCCGCAGGGGCGGCTAAAAATATTCCGCGGCGCTAATCCTGGATAGCCTTCAGCCGTCCCTGCGGGACTCATTCTACGTAACCTCTACTGCAGGGAGTGTGGGTAGTCGACGCGCAGTGTGAGAATCTCGTATGGATGGATCGGCGCCGTGACGCGATCCGTTCCCGTAACCGTTAGTGGCGTTCCCTGCGGCTGCTCCATCAGATTGGTCACCGTCGCAGCCGTGGCGCCCTGGGGAAGGTGAATCTCCACGTTCCCCGTTTTTGCCGGCCCACTCATACAACCGCAAGATCAAGCCGTTGCCGTCCTCCGTCTTCTTCATGGCGGTCAGGACTACCGTCTCCGGCTGCACCGTCACGAAAGCATGTTCGCCCGGGCAGCGTTCCGCTGTGTGGCCCCACCTGCATCGCCTTCAACTGATAATTGAAATCGTAGCCCTGGCGAACGGTCAGAGCCTGCTTCCAGTCTCCGGCATGGGGATAGAGCGCATACGTGAAGTGGTGATGCCCGCGATCAGCGTCGGGATCCGGCCAAGTCGGCGAACGCAATAGCGAAAGGCGAAGCACGTTACCCTTGGCGTCATAGCCGTATTTTGCCTCGTTAATCAGGCTAAAGCCATGCTGCCCGTCACCCAGATCTGCCCAGCGCAACGCCGGCACTTCAAACTTGGCATCTTCCCAACTATTGTTTCGCGTGGTCGGCCGCTCAATCGAACCATAAGGAATCTCAAACGTAGCCTTGCTGCTGGAGGCGGCCAATGGGAACGCGGCCTTAAGTAGAATGTGCGTTTCATGCCAGTCGATGTCGTTCACCACATCCACTCGATCGACGCCGTTGTAAAGCGTGATGTCCTGTACGAACTTCGAACTTTGCCAGGTGCGGGTCACGCGAATCACCGCCTTCAACGGCCCCTTCTCCACCAATTCCACTGAGTCGGCCTTATCCAATTTGGTAAAGACTTTCTCGAAGTCCGCATCGATGTTCCATGCGTCGTAATCTTTGGGCGTGTCCTTGAAGGCAATCAGCTCATTACCGCAGGCTCCCTGCGCCAGGGTCTCAAAGTTCGACTTCTTGTCATACAGGCTGGTGATGCAGCCGGTTTGCGGATCGACCGTCACTTTCAGTGATGTGTTCTCGATGGTTGTTCCGCTCGCCTTCAGATCGCTGGCAAAGGCCCGCTTGCCCGGCACCACATGCAACAGCGTGTATCCCAGCGACGGCACATCTTTTGCCTGCAGCAGGAGACGATAGCTGTTGGTCTTGCCATTGCTCGAAACAACTTCCGACGGCAGCACGCGATTCTCTGCATCCAGAACGGACACGCCGTTGGGCGCGGCGGAAGGCATCTCGACATCCACCGTCGCCAGGCCTGAGCGCTGCCAGGCCAGCGGGTTGAAGACCAGCAGCGGCACATCTCCAGCAGCGCGCGTGTTGATGCCCGCCTGAATCGTATGCAGGGCCTGAGCAGAGGCCTCGTTGGTTGCCCAGCGCACATCGTCATAATCCTTCTGCGCGTCCTTATAAATGACCGCGATCCCCGAGCCTGCCGCCAAGTCGTGGAATTGATTGAACAGCACCTTCTTCCAGGCCTCGTTCAACTCCGAGCCGGGATAGGTTTGTCCATCCAGCCAGGCAAGCGACGAGTATTTCTCCGCGTTCAGCACCCACTCTTCGCTCTCCCGCATGTTGCGCTTGTGGTTGGCCTGGGTGGTAAAGACTCCCCGGTGGTATTCGAAATACAGCTCGTCATCCCAGGTCGGGATGCTGACCTTACCCTCCGGGGGCGCAGCCGGATATTGATAGCCCTTGGCGATCGACTCGTAGTTCCACACCTTCGAGTCCGCGGTGAGCTCGTCCCCGATCTGGTTGAAGTAGCTCTGCGCGATTCCGAACTTCATCTGCGGAAACACCTTGTTGGGTTCCATCCAGTGCAACCCTTCGTCCAGGATCGCCCGCGTCGGCCCTCCCCCGTGATCGCCGACCCCATACAGATCCATCATTTCCAACATCCCCGGCGACTGCTCATGTGCCGTCGCCAGATCAGCGGATAAACGGACCGGGTTCAAGTTGTTATTGGCATAATCGTGCGGAAAGTAGGAAAGTACCTTGCTCCCGTCCGGCGATTGCCACCAGAAAAGCTTGAAAGGCAGCTTGTTGGTGTCGTTCCACGCCATCTTCTGGGTTACAAAGTAATCCACGCCCGACTTCTTGTAGATCTGTGGCAGTTGCCAATTGTAGCCAAATGAGTCAGGATTCCACCCTATGCGTACATCCACACCGTACAGATCCTTGTAGGCGCGCTTACCAATCAGCAACTGCCGCACCAGTGACTCGCCGTCCGGCATGTTCAGGTCAGGCTCGACCCACATGCCTCCGACGATCTCCCAGCGGCCTTCCTTGATGCGGCGATTGATTTCAGCGTTCATCTCTGGATATTTCTCCGCCATCCACACGTTGTACTGCGCTGCCGACTGGGTGTAGGTGTAAGTTGGATATTCGTTCATCAGCTGCAGCGCGGTTCCAAAGGTCCGCCTCACTGCCTCAACAGTCTCCGTCCACGGCCAGAGCCAGGCTGCATCGATATGCGAGTTCCCGGTCAGGTGGAGAGTGGCCTGCTGGAAGGCCGGTTTCAGCGGCTCCAGATCGGACTGCGCCTTACGCAGGGATGCATCGAACTTCTCCTGGTCCGAGCCATCCAAAGCCTTCAAATCGACTGCCCCGATCGCCGTCTCCAGGGTCGCTTTCTCTTGCGACGGATCCTTGCCCAGAAAAGGCACCAGGAACGCTCCGGAGAGGAATTCCAGGCGCAGGTCTTCAGGATTCGGCCGTTTGGGCGAGAAGTCAATGCGCATCTCCGCACCGGCGAACCGCTTTTGATCGACGGTCTGCAAGAGTTTGACGGCCACCAGGATCTTGTCTCCCGGCTTGGCCTGATCGAGGAACACGATGGGCTCCAGGTCTTCGCCCATGGCGACGCGCCGGCCATCGAAATAGATGATCTGCGGGATCGGGCCATTGGCAGAGGCCAGAAAGCGGAACCAGATGCGGCTGCCCGTCAAATCATAACCGTTCAAGGTTTTCGGAACCTCGATCACGCGGCGATACCACACCGCTTCGTTCCCAGCATCCACTCGCGGCTTGACTATCGGCCATTTGCTGTCGTCAAGATCGACAGCCTCTCCGTGCTCCACGTCCCCAGCATGGAATCGCCACTCTTCCGCCGGAAGGTGGTTCAGCAGCGACAATTTTTCGATCACTTGTTGCGATGGAGTGGAGAGGGTCTTGAGGGCCTGGGCGGTCTGCTGCGCCGCAGGATCGCCTTGTGCTCGACCCACGGAAGGTAAAAGGACAACGAGAGGGCCGGCAAGCGCGATCGCAAGAAGCCTACGCGGAGGAAGCGGACGGTGAGTGCAACGAAGGAATTTAATGAACATGCGAACGGCCTCCCCAAGAGACTTTCGTGATGGATCACTCGTTAAGCGTCATCCCCAGCGTAGCGCAACGGCCTGCGGACTTTTCGCGCCTCGAAACAATATAGAGACGATTCACTGGAAAGTTTTGGAATGTGTCCACCTGGCCGGAGGACCACAGCTGTTTTGTCCTTGAACCCAGGGCGACTGATCCACTAATCATGACCGGTGCAGTCCGCCCGGGGCGGGGAGCGCGGCGCGACTGCTGTCCCGTCGGTCCCATGGCAAGAGAAAGGATGCCACCCAGGAAGCAGACTAGTGCGAGCCTGACAACCGGCGAAAGGGCCTTGACGGGAGCAACTCATCGCCAGCATCATAAGTGGTATAAGCGCTTAGCAAAGGTGGATCATCCATGACTAACCAACCGGCCCGTTTCAACTTCGCCTCCGCCCCCGATAGCTGGGGAGTTTTAGACTACCCCGGGCCGTCCTGGGAGCAGAGCTACCAGAAGATGCTGGATGAGATGGTCATAGCGGGCTACACCGGGACTGAGCTGGGTCCATACGGCTTTCTGCCTACCGATCCCAAAGTGCTGGAATCCGAACTCACTCCGAGGAAATTGAAGCTCCTGGGCTCCTTCGTGCCCGCGGTCCTGAGCGACCCTGCTTCGACCAAAGTCGTGGTCGACCACGTGCGCAAAGTAGGCGGACTGCTCGCCGCGTTAGGTGCGCCCTTTCTCGTTCTCGCGGACGCACAATCGGAAGAGCGAGACAGAATCGCAGGGCGTGTTCCCGCCGACGGCAGCAAAGGCTGGAACGCCGATCAATGGAAACAGGTCGCAAAGGTAGTAGCGGAAGCTGCGAAGGTCACCGAAGATTTTGGCCTGGACCTGGTCTTTCATCCCCATGTATCGACCTACGTAGAAACTATGGAGGAGACCGAGCAATTTTTCGACGTAACCTCCGCCACAGGCATCGGACTTTGCCTCGACACCGGTCACTGTGCCTACGCGGGAGGCGATTCCGCGAAAGAAGCAGAAAAGTATCGTGACATTCTTCGTTTCGTTCACATCAAGGATGTCGACGAAACCGTGTTGGCCGAAGCACGCCGCAAAGAACTGAATTTTGAGCAAGCCATCGAGCTGAACGCCTTCACCATCATTGGGCAAGGCTCCATCGATTTTAAGGAATTCTTCCGGGTATTGGAGAAGAATGGCTATTCCGGTTGGCTGGTGGTGGAACAGGACGTTAAATTCGGCGCTACCAAGATTCCTCCGGTGGAAAGCATCGCCGCCAGCCTGCGCTACCTGGAACACGTAGTAGGCGCATTGGTCTCCTAGGCGGTCGTTCGTGGCGTCGCGCGCGCCCAGCTCAGCTACTATCAAAGCTGGCCCTATGACAGCCACCCGTAGTGTCAGCCGCAGATCCTTCGAACGCACGCTCGCCAGCGCCAAACGAACCATGGTGCTGAGCGAGATTGTGAGCCTGGCGATCGACAGCTTCCGCACCAACAAAGTTCGCGTCATGCTCACCTCTCTGGGCATGGTCATCGGCTCGGCCTCGCTCATTATGGTCTTTACCATCGGCCTGACCGGCAAGCAGTACATACTGCGTTTGATCCAGGCCATTGGAACCAACATGGTGGCAGTGGAGTACTCTGGCGGCGGCCCCGGATCGGCCGCTCAGCATGACTTTCGTACCGACTACCTGACCCGCGCGGACGAGACGGCGGTCCTGGAACAGGTGCCCTCTGTCGCCTACTCCTCCCCTATGCTGCAAATGCATGATCGGGTCGCCATGGGCAACGGCGTTTCAAAAGATATTCTTGTACTTGGCGTCTCCCCACAATACAGGCAGGTCCGCAATCTGATCCTGATCGCTGGACGCTTCTTCGATGAAGAGGACGATGCCAGTCACGCCAAGGTAGCCGTTGTCACCCAGCCCTTTGCCCGGCAAAAGTTCGGCACCGTCAACGCGGTCGACCAAACATTTGAGATCAAGGGCATTCCCTTTACGGTGATCGGAACCTTCAAAGAAGCTGTCGATACTCTCGGACAAACCGAAGTCGCGGATCAAACCATCCTTATTCCTTACTCTGTAGCGCGCTACTTTACCGGGACCAACGACATCAAGAAGATCTTCTTTTCTATTCGCGATACGGGTGACGTGGAGCTCGCGACCAAACAGATCCTAAAAGTCATCCACTCCCGACACCAGCCCAATTCGGTATACGACGCGCAGACTTTGACTGAGCTGCTGAGCACCGCTGCGCAGATCGCCAATGCGCTGACCCTTGTCTTACTGCTGGTATCGTCCGTCACCCTTGCCGTCGGCGGCATCGGCATCATGAACATCATGCTGGCAAACGTACGCTCGCGCATCCGGGAGATCGGCATCCGTAAGGCGCTGGGAGCCACGTACCGCGAAATTAAACTGCAATTCCTGATTGAGGCGGTCTTCATTTCGCTCAGCGGCGGTATCGTCGGGACGATCCTTGGCTTGGCTGTGCCCTACTCGGTCAGACTCTTTACTTCTTACCGCATCCCCATCTCCGGATTATCTGCAGTGATCGCGCTGGCTGCAGCGACGCTGGTGGGTGTAGTCTTCGGCACGCTCCCCGCGACCCGTGCAGCGCAGTTGGATCCAGTTGAGTCGCTCAAATTTGAGTAAGAACCGCTAAAAGGCCGAAGTCAAAAGAAACCGCGCCCTACCCCGGATACAAAATGAGTCCCGTAGGGAGAGATCTGCGGTCTCCCTGCGCTGTTCACACCCTAAAGCTAATTCCACCCTATAACCACGCGCCGAGAAAACGCGCGGCGGTGCCGCGCATTTTTAGCTGATCGCTGCGCCCGCTAAAATAACGCTCGTTGATCTCGGCGGCGCCCAAATCCTCAATACTGTGAAAGGACGAGAGCTCAGCCGCTATCTCGGGCGGGGTAAAGAAAAGCTGGAAGGGTTCGCCCGCTTTTTCAACCCGCGACGCCAGCGAGTCGTGTGCCATCTGTTCGAGCAGCGGGAGCACGGCGCGCGGTTGTCCGTAATCCAGGGTCAGGCCGCTGCCAGGCCGCTGGGCAGAGATAAAACTCAGCGTAGCCCGAAAGGCATCGAGCGTCAGATAGGGGACTACGCCCAGCCAAGCGAAAAAAGCGGGTGCTTGACGATTGAAACCGGCCAAACCAAGTTGCTCCGCCAGCGACTGGCGCTCAAAATCAACCGGAGTATAGGCGACGCTGTCCGGAATAGCGATATCATTTTGCTGCAACAGCTCGCGCTTCCATTGCTGGGTGGCCGGGTGGTCAACCTCAAAAACGCGAAGCCGGGTAAAGGGGTTTCTATAAGCGAAAGTATCCAGTCCAGCGCCCAGCAGGACGTACTGTTCGACGCCGCTTGAAACCGCTCGGCTCAGGTTATCTTCCGCATAGCGGCTACGAGCAATTAGAAAAGCACGCAGCGCAATCGAGAAAGGCCGATCCGGCCGCAACGGGGTTCGCCGCAATTGTTCCGCATAGCCGGGGCCCAGGATACTGACAGCCACCGGATCATCGAAGACGACCGGCGAGTCATAAATCTGGTGCGCGGCCCGTCGCAATGCCACGCTCAGGGCGGTCCTCGATGCAACGGCCGGCTCCATAAAACCAATCTACATGGACACGGCCGCCAACCATGCTTCGGAAACTGGAAAAAAATGAGCCTGCTCATGGGCGGAGCAGGCTCACCGTTTGCCAATATAAACGTGGTTAGTTGTTGAACGTAATCACACCTGCCGGACCCGGCCGCGGGTGACGAGACGGAGCAGCAACGTAAGAATCACCGCACCGATCACGGCAACGATGATGGTATAAATCAGGCCGCCAGATCCTGCAAAACCAAGGTGCGACATAATGAATCCACCCGCCAGCGCCCCCAGGATGCCGACAATGATATCCATGAGGGGCCCATAGCCTCCGCCGCTCATGATCTTGCCTGTGAGCCAACCTGCGATGAGACCGACGATAACCCACCAAATCAAACCGAACATAGTTTCCTTCCTTTATGCTGCTTCATGGAATGATGTTCCCCGGGGTAAGAGCAAAGATGCGCAAAACCAGTGACCCATCCTAGACCTATGAGAGGCACTCTGCACAGTCCAAGTTGTAATAACTCAAACTTATTTCTTGATCTGCCCTCTATCTCAGGAGCTACGACAACATGAAGTTTGGCTTTCTCACTCTCGCGATCTGCTTGGTAAGTGCTTCTTTACAAGCTGAACCGCGCCTTGCCAGTGTTATTACCGATCACGCGGTCCTGCAACGCGACGTACCGATTCATCTGTGGGGTGAAGCCTCTCCCGCAGAGAAAATCACGATCAGCTTCCACGGTCAATCCGTCACCACCACGGCAAGTAATCTGGGCCTCTGGGAAGCGTGGCTCAAGCCGGAGCCGGCTGGCGGCCCGTTCACCCTCACCGTGCGCGGCACTGCGGAGCTCACCCGCTCCGACCTGCTGGTAGGGGACGTCTGGTTCGCTTCCGGCCAATCCAATATGGAGATGCCACTCGCCGGCTTCCCCCCAACCGCTCATGTAAATAACGCCGAGCAGGAGATCGCTCAGGCCGACCTGCCCCAGGTTCGCCTGCTACGCGTGGAGAAACGAGCCTCGGATTCGCCTGTGACGAGCTTCTCCGGCACCTGGCAACCATGCACCCCGGCCACAGCCAAGGATTTCTCCGCTGTCGCCTACTTCTTTGCTCGCGAGATCAACCGCCGGGAACATGTCCCCATCGGGGTGATCGATTCTTCCTGGGGAGGGACGCCGATCGATTCCTGGATCAGCCTCGGAGCCCTCTCCGCCGACGCCTCGCTGATGCCCGCCTTCGCTGCCCGGGCCCAATTCGCTGACATGCAAACGCATATGAGTCTGATCGAGTCCGCGGAGAAGAGGGCCGACGCCGAAGCTGTTGCCCATAACCTGCCCAAGCCCGAGCATCCCTGGCATCCTGATCCGGTGTCGTACATCCCGGCCGGACTCTACAACGGAATGGTCGCACCCTTCACGCCTTATGCGATCAAAGGCTTTCTTTGGTACCAGGGGGAGACCGACAGCGCGCCCGACCGTTCTCACCTGTATGCGAAGCTCCTGCCCACGCTGATCGCGGATTGGCGACGGCAGTGGGGCCAGGGCAACCTGCCCTTCCTGTTTGTGCAGATCTCGAGTGTTGAGTCGTCACAGGATTGGGGGCTAATTCGCGACAGCCAGCGCCAGAGCCTGGCCGTGGCCAACACGGGGATGGCCGTCACTCTCGACATAGGGGACCGCAACAACGTGCACCCGTCAGACAAGCAAACCGTCGGCGCTCGCCTCGCACTTGCCGGCCGGGCGATCGCTTACGGGGAGACAGGCCTGGAGTTCCGTGGCCCGCTCTACCGGCAAACTACGCGGGAAGGCAGCACCCTTGTGGTCTGGTTCGACCACGGGGAGGGTCTACACAGCAATAGCGGGGAGCTGAAAGGGTTTGAAGTTGCAGGCGCGGATGGGCATTTCGTCGCTGCGACGGCTAAGGTACAGGGTGCGTCCGTCGTGGTTTCATCGCCCGGGCTTGCTGAGCCAGTGCAGGTCCGTTACGCCTGGCCGGGTTTCACCGATGCCAACCTATACAACAGCGTTCCCCTGCCGGCCTCCACGTTCATCGCGCAGGTACCGTGATATCCCGTTTCAAACAGAATGGCGGCATTCGTATCTTCCATCCGGATACGAAATGCCGCCAAGCTAGTTAAGGCAGGCTCTAGCGTCTTCCGCCGCCGCCACCACCGCCAACTCCCGACTGCATTGACGAATGGGCTGCCCCGCCTCCGGGCGAAGCACTCTGCATGCCGCCGCCACCGCCACCGCCATAGGAGCGGTTGGATTGCATGCCTGCGGACGAGGTCGGTCTGGCAGACAAACTTGGTCCAACATTGCCCGATCTTGCCGCTCCTTGCGCTTCACCCCGTTGACCACCGTAGTAGACGTTGGTAGTGGCGAGGCCACGTTGAGCCGTCTGACCGGAGAAGCTATTCAACTTGCCCAGACTGCCCCGGGGCACACCCAGGCCGGCCGAATTGTTGCGGAACACAAACGTATCCTTGGGGCCCAGGCCGGAAGCAGGCATCGACTTGAGATTTACAGCCACCAGCGATGATTCGTTGGCGCTAGGCGGACGAATTGGCGGATGCGGACGACTGCCAGCGAACGAATTCTGGAAGCCCTGCTGCCCGGGTTGCCCCAGAAAGGAATTGTTCGCCAATCCCATCCAGGCGCCCCCTGGCTGCCAACCCCAGCCCACTCCCTGACAGAAGGACCAGCTGCCATAGTGGTACGGGGTCCATCCCCAGGGATAAGGCGAAACCCAGGAATACCCGGCGCTCGGATAGTAGGCCCACGCGCCGCTCCCGAAGGGGTCCCAGCTGGCGCTGGTAAAGTACGGCCGCCACATGGAGCCGCCGCACCCATTGACGAAGCCGCCGTAGTAATTCATGTCGTTGATGCCGTAGGAGTACGGCGAGTTCCCAAAAGAGGATGCGTTGGCATAGCTCTTGTGGTATTGCACGGCATCGCTATCCCACTTGTCGAGTGGTTGCTCCACCACGCTCTTCGCGATCACCGGCGGGTTTTCGGCCGCCAAGTTAAACGTCATCGTCTTGTTTTTACCCACGGTCGCGGGGCCCGATGCTTCCTGGACGAGCGCCTCACCGTGCAACACCGCCAGGTTCGCCTCGGTTGGCGTCAGCTGCAGGCGGACGTGACTATCTGGCGGCAGGCTTACCGTTTGCTGGCCAAATTTGACGCTGAATTCGTTGCCCTTGGTATTGATCAGGCTTACGTAGACCGTCCCCTGGAGCACGATGATGGAAGACGACTTGGCGCCGGACGGGAGCAGTTCGAGCTTGGGAAATTCGATCTCGGAGTTCAGCCCCAGCCGGACGGTGCTATTGTCTTCAAATTCGACCTCAGCAACTCCGTCGCCGGTTCTTAGCTTGCTTCCTTCCACCACGGGGAGGTTCGCCATCGCGGCTTCGAAACCCTTACCCGTTTTTCGATCCATCTGCACTGCGCCCTTCACCTCGCTCAGGCGAACAATGCGAACCTTGGAATTGGCGGAAACAGGGGCGACGGGTTGAGGATCGGTGCTGACAGCAGGTTGAGGGTCAGCACTAGAGTTGTCGCTGCCCGCCGGCGCAGTTGTAGGGGTGGTAGCCTCTTGCGCTCTGGACGATAATCCAACAAGCAACAGGACGGAAAGAGCCGTTGCGCTGATTGCAGACGGGGTTTTCATGTCCGCCTCCTTTTTCGATTCCGGCAGGGGACTTTTCGTTCGTCTAGATGTTTCGAAAAGGGCGGGGAGCCTTTCCGTCCGGTTTCCTGCACACCGGGGGTGACGGAACGGATGGTAGCACTTTTGGCCAGGGGATTGCGAGAACCTTGTTCAGGGCACCAAACAGGGTGTCCCATCGTGAACTAGCGGGGCTCGAGCGTGACGTCCATTTGGTAAAAACGGAAGAAGTTTTCCTCCCCTGGAGCATCACAGGCCACGGTCTGGTAGCGGTCGAGCACATCGGCGGCAAAACCGGGACGATCTGCTTCCGGCAGATGCTGGGTCCACTCCACGAAGGTGACTCCTCCGAAGGCCAGAAAGGCCCCGCGGGACTGAAAATCCCAGACCTTGGCCCTCGTTCGGATCCCGCGCACCGCAAATCCGTTCTGCGCAGCCAATTCCCCGTATTGCTCCGGCGTCAGGTGGAGGTAGGGATCACGAAAGCTTTCGAAGTAGCGGCTCCAGCGCGGAGAGAGGCGGGTTTCTTCGAGTACATCTTCCAGGCTCTTCCGCTGCCCCTTCGGCACCAGGCGCACTTGCACCAGGCCAGTGTCTTTCACCGTGGAACGTATGGATCTGAGGGCGCGATCCTGATCCGGAATCCAGTGCAGCGCATTGAACGAAACCACCAGATCGAATTCGTGCTGGTAGGGCAAATGGCGAGCGTCTGCGACGCCAAATTGGAGATTGCGATGAACAGCGCCGTGTAATTTCGCGAAGGCGATCATGTCGGCGGAAGCATCGACACCAACAACAGCCCCTCGCGAAACGCGAGCGGCAATTTCCGCCGTCGTCTTTCCGTTACCACAACCGACGTCGAGAATCCGCTCGTTGCCTTTGAGGTCAAGCAACGCAAGGACCTCTTCCGCCATGGCCGCCTGCAAGCTAGAGACCTGAGCGTACCCCGAAGCATTCCATTCGGTCATACCCTTGCATTCTGTATGAAGCGCGAAGACAAAGGCAAACGTTCGCGTGGTTCAGACTAAGATTGCGGATGCATTCGAGGAAAGTACGAGCCACTCTGGATCGCCGGCGATGTGTTTCAAGCGGAGGATCTCGTCACCAACCAGCAGGTCATAGTCTCCCAGGCCGAGTTGCTGATCAGCTTCTGTATCGATCGAGTGCACGACAGTTTTTTGTCTCATGAAAGAGCCGTTGTCATCCGTCGCGCGTACCAGCTGCTGGCTGATTTTGTAGCTCACATAAACGACGGGTCCTCGCTTGCCGGTCGGTACCAGTCTTCCTTTTCCGTAACCCAAGTCCATAGTCTCTTTAACCTCATCTCGCCACAACGTATACAAAGCTATAGACAGTTTTTTGGACGTGCGTCATCCCCCGAAAGGGGAAGGTAGCGGGATGGGTGAGGGAGTCAGGTGCAACGCTAAGAAATTCGCCGCTTTAGGTCTTCGATCGGCGTCGTTCCCTGCTGCATTACCGTGGAACGAGCCGGTATGGGCGCCAATTCCAGGGAACGCCGGCGAACAGCGGTAACCATAGACGATGACAATGGGTTTAACCCTGCACGCCACAGTATGACCGCGAAGGCCAACAAAGTGTACATCTGGCCGATGACGGCTGACCATGCAATGCCGACGGCCCCGTACCGAGGACCGAGCAGCAACGCGGCCAGAATGTTCATCAGGGCAGCGGTGAAGTTTACGATGTTGAACTGACTGTCCAGTTGACTGGGCAATATCAGTTGGAACGTGACCACCGTACAGAGACCGGTTAGCGGGATCCAGAGAGAAAAGACGCGCAGCACCGGTACTGCGTCATGGAAGGCGGATCCCAGCGCCAGTCGCACCAGCAACGGAGCCCCAAGAAAGATAGCCGCGCCGAAGAGAACACCCAGGCCGCCCAGGAAAAGCAGACTGAGCCGCACCGTTTTCAACGCGCCCTGGGGATCGTTCTGCGTCTGCTGTGTCAGCTTCGGGTAGAGGGCCTGGTTGACTGGCCACATCCCCTGCTGAAATACGCGCGTGATTTTTTCTGCGCCCGCGTATTCACCCAACATGGCCACCGGCGCCACCGCGCCCAGCACCAGCCGGTTGACTGAACCAGACAAACCTTGCACCATGCGAAACACAAACATCGAACCCCCCAGGCGCAGCGCATCCCACATGGACGACGGACTCGGCCAACGAAAACCGACCTCACGATAGGCCAGCACCACTGTGACCCCATGAGCGACCACACAGCCCACGCACTGGGCAGCCATCACCTTCCAACCGTCTTCTGGCTTATGCACCAGCACGAAAATACTGAGGGTGGCCATCACCTTGCCGCCGATTTCCAACGCGCTGGCCAGGCGCATGCGCTCCAGACCCTGGAAGAACCACAGCATGTTGATACCCTGGCATACGCCCCAGATGGTACTTGACCAAAACAACGCCAGCGACGGAGCAACGTGGTGGGTGAATCGCCGGGAAAACAATGCTCCAGCGATGCACACCATGGCCAGCAAAGACTTGGCACCTAGAACCCCGGAGATGAGCGCGGACAAACGTTGCGGGTCATTGCGCTGCCGCGACGTCTCTCGCGAGGCGGAGATGTCGAAGCCATACTCCACTACGCTTGCGATCACCACCCCGATGGCCTGAGCAAATATGACAACCCCCCACCCGGATGGGCCTAACACGTGCGCCAGGTAGGGAAACGTCAAAAGGGGCAACGCGTAGGTGCACGCCTGCACCCCGTAGAGGGCGATCACATTGTGTACGAAGCCGTTGCGGAGCAGTTTTCCGAAGTCAAGTTTCGACCGAAGAGAACTGCTGTTCCAGGTTTGAGCGCGATGTTCGTAGAAGTGCCGCAGCAGTTTCATCGCCATCCTTGCCAGGTCTCCGGACAAGGCTTTGTGAACGCAACCGCGCCCTCGCCGGTATGGGGAATATCGGCTGGCACAGGAGTGACTTTAGAGAGGGTTTTGTTCTCTTAGCGGCGGTCTTGTGCAATCGCTGGCTGCGGCGTGGGGGTGGGGACGGCGATCGGCACGGGCTGAGCAAGGCGAGCCTCTGCGTCTGCGAGCCTTTCTCGGAGGCGAACTCTCATTTGCTGATTGCCGCCGGCAGAAGCCAATGAGGGCACGAGATTTGCCGAACGGGTTGGACGCACAGGGGCAGGCGCAACCGGAGCAAAAGGATTCAACCCGGCTCGCCAGAGGATGACGGAAAAGGCAGCCAAGGTATACACCTGCGCGATAACCGCCGCCCAGGCGATCCCAATCGCGCCAAATTTGGGCGCCAGCAGCAAGGCAGCGCCAATGCCAAGCATGCCGGCGGTGACGTTGACGAAGTTAAATTGATTGTCCAGATGATTCGGTAACAGCAACTGAAAGATGATCACCGTAGTCAGCGCGATCAACGGAATCCACAGAGAGAAGACACGCAGCACCGGCACTGCTTCCTGAAAGGCGGGCCCCAGTACCAGGTGGACCAGCATGGGAGCTCCGAGGAAGATGGCCGAGCCAAACGACGCACCCAGGGCGCCCAGAAAAAGCAGGCTGAGCCTTACCGTCTTCATGGCGCCCTGGGGATTGTTCTGCGCCTGCTGGGTCAATTTCGGGTAGAGCGCCTGGTTCACCGGCCACATTCCCTGCTGAAAAACACGCGTGATTTTTTCGGCGCCGGCGTATTCACCCAGCACGGCTACCGGGGCCACCGCGCCCAGCACCAGCCGGTTCACGGACGCGGAAAGAGCCCTGCACCGCGCGAAAGAGGAACATCGACCCACCCAGCCGCAGAGCATCCCGCACCGAAGACGGCGGTCGGCCAGCGAAAGCCCACTTCGCGATAGGCCAGCACCACCGTGACGCCATGGGCGACGACACAACCGACACACTGGGCCGCCATCACCTTCCAACCGTCGTCCGGCTTGTGTACCAGCACGAAGATGCTCAGGGTGGCCATCACCTTGCCGCCGATTTCCAGCGCGCTGGCCAAACGCATGCGCTCCAGGCCCTGGAAGAACCACAGCATATTGATGCCCTGGCAGACGCCCCAGATCGTACTTGCCCAAAACAGCGCCAAAGACGGAGCAATATGGTGGGTAAAGCGCCGGGAAAATAGGGCCCCCGCGATGCACACGATGGCCAGCAGAGACTTGGCGCCCAGGACTCCGGAGATGAGCGCGGATAAACGTTCGGGATCGTTGCGCTGGCGCGAAGTCTCCCGCGATCCGGAGATATCGAAGCCATACTCCACCACACTGGCGATCACATCTCCGATGGCCTGGGCAAACACGACAACTCCCCAGCCCGATGGGCCCAGCACATGGGCCAGGTACGGGAATGTCAGCAGGGGCAACGCGTAGGTACACGCCTGTACTCCGTACAACGCGACCACATTGTGAATGAAGCCGCGGCGGCGTAGCTTTTGCGATTTTTGGCTTGGAGTTTCGGAATCAGGTTGGGGGGAAGGTCGCAACCATCTCAGCGCCATTCCTCGCATGGTGGGGCTTGGGTCTCCGCGTCCAGATACATAGCTAGCTATAGACGCTTTAGCGCGCCTGCGGGATCCCCAGAATGGGTAATTACCGAAGCGCCGGACGGGTGCACTTTTGTATCAGTAAAGGACACCGCGCCGGCGACAAAGCGGACCTACGGAGTCTTCGCCGGCGGAGACAAGAACTTATCGACATTACTCTTATCCACCAGGGATACCCCGGTGTCGACGAACGCGGGTATAGGCGAGGATGCGTCCGATCCGTAATCCCGGGCCAGGGGTTTGAGCGGGTAGTGGTGAAGATCATCCAGCGCCTTGAGACCCAGGAAAGCCATGGTGAAGGGTTTTTGAGAAATGGTGGCCTGGAGAGTGCCGTCTTTCACCATCTCAAGTGTCGCTTGGTCAACGTCCATCCCCATCAAGATGACGCCTTCGGCCTTGGCACGTTTGACGGCTTCGCCGACATCCTTGGCCGAGGACGACTCCAGGCTGATGTAGGCATTGATTTTGGCGGGGCCTGTCCGCGCCAGGTACTCCTTCGTTTTATCCATGGCTGCGGTGGACTGTCCCTTCATATCGAAGACCTCGACGATCTTGATGCCCGGATAACTCGAAAATACATCCTTGTATCCCTTGAGCCGCTCCTCGAGATTAGGTTGGCCGGGCATGGTGAAGAAAACGACGTTTCCCTTGCCGTTCAATTCGGCCGCGACGCGTTGGCCTCCTAACCGCCCGGCCTCCAGATTGTTCGTTCCAATGAAGTAGAGACGCTGGCTGTCGGGCGCATCGGAGTCCATTGTGATGACCGGGATCCCGGCGGCCATCGCCTTATTGATCTCCGGTCCCATTAAACTCGGATCAGAAACGGACACCAGAATTCCTGCCGGTTTTCTGGCAACAGCAGCGCGAAACTCGTCCACCTCCACGGCGGGAGTGAACGTATCCGGGCCCCGCATGTCCTCGGTGACACCGTACTGCGCCGCGGCCCTGGTAAATCCCTCGTGAGCTGACTGCCAATACGGCAAACCAATGTTGGTAGCGATCAGGAAGTACTGCTCCGATTTGCTGTGGCGTTCACATCCCCCTAGAAACATGGGGAGGGCCAGGGCCAATGTCACCAGGAGAACCTGCTTTTCCGGCATCTTCATCATCAACCTCCAGAATCCGGGAGAGGCTCGTGAAACCGGGCATCCCGGTGAGGCGCCGAATTCTACTCCTAAAGGTTTGTAGTCTGCAAAAGAGCCTCCGCGGAACGTAAGGGAAGGGGCGTACAGATGAAGAAGACCGCAGATTCCTCCACTGCGTTCGAGAGGACAGTCTGCTTAAGGACAAAGCTCCACGTTTCCAGGAAAGGTCCGCGGAACGGCAGATCCCTCGGGCCTTTCGTGGAAACGCGGCGCTTCATTAAGCTCAACTTGTCTCAAACCCATTTTCGTCCGATTTATCATGAATCATCATGAAGGTACTGATTACGGGAAGCTCCGGGCACCTTGGCGAAGCGCTGGTTCGCACCTTGCGGGATCTGCAATACCAGGTGGTTACAAGCGGCGGCAATGGAAGGCGTTTTCCAGTATCGATCGAGTCTACGTGAACGACCGCGCTCGAACCGAGCTTGGCTGGCAACCGCATTATGATTTTCGGTCTGTTCTCAAACGATTGCAGGCAGGCGATGAGATGATGAGCGCCCTGGCTCGGCTGGTCGGATCAAAGGGCTATCACGCGCAGGTTTTCTCTGAAGGACCGTATCCGGTGGAATGATTCTCCACTATGGGATGAAGACCATTCTGCGTCCATCGTCTTTCCAGGTCCAGGCTTCTTCGACCCTGGCCAATGGCACCGCATGGATGTCAATGGCAAAGCGCACTTTGCTTACGGCGGCAAACATGGTGGCGAGCGATTGCCGGATTTGCTGCGCGGAGAGACTGCCGAGACCGCTACCGATCAGCTCAACTCCCGAACTGCGGAGCTGCTGAGCCGGCAAGGTGATCGCATTCGCGCTGATCGAGCCAATCTGCACAAAACGTATGCGCGGTTCGCCTTGGGGCGATCCATGGGCAGCCGCGGCTTTCAAGATCAGTTCCGCGGACGATCCCCACAAGTAGTCCAGAACAACCTGCACTGACCCCAGCGCCGAGCGGAAACTGCGCAACAGGTTTTCTTCCGGCTGGCGCAGCGAGATGGTCTCGTCCGCGCCCAGAACGCCGAGTTCGGCGAGAACCTGTTCGTCGCGGCCAGTGGCAATGATCCTCGATGCGCCCAGGTATTTTGCCACCTGAATAGCCTGCTTTCCCGCAATCCCGGTCGCCCCGTTTATCAGAACTCCCTCACCAGCCTGGAAGTTTGCTCGGCCTAAAAGCGCGCCCCAGGTCGCGAGCCCCGGATTTCCCAGGGCCGCTGCTACTGCATCGTCCAAATCCGGGGCGAGTGGGATCGTCATAGACCGCGAAACCACACTGTATTCAGCCATGGGGCCGAAAGGAAAGCGGGGTGAAAAGAAGTAGACACGCGTGCCCTCTCCATCCACGCCGACACCATCGTACCCAGGAGTAAAGGGAAGTTTCGTGGCGCTGCTGTAGTGCGAACCGTTGGCCTGACTGCGCACCAGGTTGGGCAGGGCCGCTGCACGTACCTGCAGCACGACTTCTCCTTCGCCGGCTACAGGAGGAGCCGTCTCCCGGTAGCGCGGTGAAAAGCGGAAATCTTCGACCATGGCCGCATGCATGTTATATCTCCCGGCACCTTGTCACGAATTATAGAGCGGCAGCATTTACGCTCGAGCCCCCGCGAATTTACAACAAGTCTATGAGCACCTCTCGCGTCATGACCGGAGGATGGGTCGACCGCAAGAACATGCCGCGGGGAGAGAATGGGCGCGGACTGTGCCGATGGTGCACGCTGGAAGTGCCGGCGCGCCGCTTCACCTTCTGTTCAGAGTATTGCGTACACGAGTGGAAGCTGCGTTCGCAACCAGGATATCTGCGTGAACATATTTTTGAGCGAGACCGGGGAAGATGCGCTCACTGTGGTGTAGACGCGATCAGGGAGCACGCCAAACTCAGGCGTTCCCGCGGTGCTGCTCGCGAAGCCTTGATGCGTCATTGGGGACTCAAAAAACGAGTCCGCAAAAGTTTGTGGGATGCCGATCATATTCTGCCGGTAGCAGAAGGGGGCGGCGAGTGCGACCTCGGTAACATTCGAACCCTTTGCCTTCGTTGTCACCGATCGGTCACTCAGCAGCTTCGCGAGCGAATTCGCCGCGCCAAAGTAGCTGCCATGCTCGCCGCAGAGTCTAACCCGGCCGCGCATTAAAGCCAGCCGTTCGATTTCGCCGGGCACCCCCCCGAGCGCCCAGCCTGGACCGGTATGCTTTCTCCGTCCACGTTTTTAGGATGCAGGTCTTCTATAAACGTTGTGCGAGACCTAACAATTGCTTTGACGCTTTTATAAAAAAAATTGAGTAAACAGAAGCGGAAAATCTCAAAACGAACCCGTATCCATTGCAAAACTACTGGACTTGTTGTACCTCGGCAAGCACCCGTCTTACGGTGGTTGCGACTCGATCGAGCATGACGCTCGCGTCACCGATAAGAGTTCGGGTGTCGTCGGATAGATGTGGGTGTGTGCTCAACAAGTGCAGCGTGAACGTCATCGCAGCTAACGGGTTATTTAGCTCATGCGCCAGATGATTAATCAAGTGATATTTTGTTTCCCAGGCGCGCACCTTCTCTTCCGCCGCCTGCAATTTCCGTTGTTCCGTTAGCTCCACCACATAGGCCGACCATTGCAAAGGTTCTACGCCGAGGCGCACGGCTCCGATCAGGAAAGGTGCGGAAGAACCGTCGGGCAAAACGTATTCCTTCTCGTAGGGGACACAGGCGCCGAATTCGCGAAGCTGCTCCATGGCGCTCGCGTCGAGCGCACGAAATCGCTCGGGCGTCATCGCCCGCCAGTCGAGTTTTCCTTCCGCCAGCTCTGCGCGGGTGTGTCCGATCATGCGCAGAAAAGCCTCGTTACCGTCGATAATGCGGTTCTCATCGGCAATCGCGACGCCGAGATAGGGCGATTGGTATAACGACGAGAAGGATGTTTGCAACGAGCGCGGAATCTGCGACTGGTAGGCCCGGATCGATATTTCTGCATCTGCCTGCAGGGTTTCGCCGATCTCCAGGATATCGCCAACCAGGGTGCTGAGATCGATCCCAAACAGGTTCTCGTGAATGGTAGAGGTGAGGACGTGTTGCAGGACACGCGCCTCAAACAGAATCTGCGGAATAGTGTAACCCTGCTGATACCGCAGCTTCCCGTGCTTCCTGGCTGCGTCCGTCGCTACGTCGCTCAGCTCTTCCTGCGGGCCTTCCAGGCGCCGGATCAGTTCTTCCATCATGTCAGGGATGTGGTCGCTTCTTTCCGCCTGCGTCAACGGAATAGCGGCCAGTTCAGGGTCGGCCATCACCTGGTTTAGCCAGCGTTCGCAGATAAGGGATGAAAGCTCATGCAGGATCTGCGACACCTTGCGGGTTGGGAGCGATTTGTTGGCAGGCCGCCTGCCACTTCGCAAATCTGAAATGGCCCCCACCAGGCGCTCGATGTGCAGCGGCTTCGCGAAGTAATCGTCCACCTGGTTGCGAATACCTTGAATGGCCGTCTCAAGGTCCGGGTAACCCGTCAAAATGAAGGTGTGCGCATCGGGTTGCACGCGGCGCATGGCGCTGACTACGGTAAAGCCGTCACCTGGCTCACCGATGTTCAGGTCGGAAAGCAGAACGTCGAATTTGCGTGTGCTGATTAGCTCCAGTGCCTCGCGGACGCTGGAGGCGGCGGTGAGCGCAAAGCCCTTGTGGACGAGCACAGCTCCAAGCGCCATTCGCAGCGCATCATCGTCATCCACGAACAATAGCTTAATTTCCGACATCGGCCATTTGATGCCACAGGGAGGGCAACCGATGTCCCCGGGGACCCGCAGGGTAAGATTAGCACCTCGCCCTGCGGGCCACTTCTAGGCCTTAATGAAAGCCAACAGGTCAGGATTAAGTACGTCCGCGTGGATGATTGGCATACCGTGGGGAAAACCAGGGTAGACCTTCAGCTGAGCATTTTTTACCAGTTTCGCCGACAACGCTCCCGCATCCAAAAAAGGAACGATTTGATCGTCGTCGCCGTGCATGACCAACGTGGGAACATCAATCTTTTTCAGGTCGTCGGTGAAGTCAGTCTCTGAAAACGCCTTGATGCAGTCGTACTCGCCCTTCGAGCCGCCTTGCATACCCTGGTACCAGAAATTCTCGCGAACCCCTTCGGAGATCTTCGCGCCCGGCCGGTTATAACCAAAGAAGGGCAGACTCAGATCCCTGAAGAACTGGGAGCGATCCTTCAGCATTCCGGCGCGGATACCGTCAAACACTTCGATGGGTAAGCCGCCGGGATTCTTCTCTGACTTGACCATGATAGGCGGCACAGCACTGATGAGCACCGCTTTGGCGACGTGCTTACTGCCATGCCGGCCGATATAACGTGCGACTTCGCCACCGCCGGTGGAGTGGCCCACCATCACAGCATTTTTCAGGTCCAGCGCTTCGAAGAGGGTTGCCAGATCGTCAGCGTAAGTGTCCATCTCGTTTCCATCCCAGCTCTGCCCTGAACGGCCGTGACCGCGACGGTCGTGTGCGATCACACGGTAGCCGCGTTGCCCCAGGTAAATCATTTGCGCATCCCAGGCGTCCGCGTTCAGTGGCCAGCCATGGGAAAAAACAACCGGCTGTCCTTTGCCCCAGTCCTTGTAATAGATCGTAGTTCCGTCTTTAACGGTGATGGTGTTTGTGGAGGTCTTCTCTGCAGTCATGGTGCTCATGTCGTTCTCCTTTTCTTTGTGGGGTGTGCGTGTGCGGGAACCTGCTTCGCCCTGCTGGCGGCTGAGTTTGCTAAGCGCCGTTTTTCGAGCGTGGGCGATAAGCGCTGCGACCTTTTTCGACGGGAAGCTTCTGCAGGGTGAACAACGGCGCTGATGGGAGTATGGCAAAGGCCAGGTTGAACACGGTCATCAAAACCGAATAGAACACGTGATGAAACATACGACCCTCACAGGTAGGACCGGGCGCTCGTTGATCCTGAGGTGCCTACGAACCTCGCGACATAAATCAAGATAGCTAGCCGGACTGACGGCCGATTGAGCCGGATTGCTCTTTATGTGCACGAATGATCGCGTTTCAGCAGGAACCGCCTTGGGCCAGGGCGACATCCAGGAATTCCGCAGGCCGTGATACTTTTTGGCAGTGGCCAATCCATGGGTTGCCATCGATTTCATGAGCAGGAGACCTCCGATGCCGGCACTGGACGAGATAACGCGCAATCACGCAGAACTGATTAGCTGGCGCCGGGATCTGCATGCCCATCCCGAACTGGGATTTACCGAAACACGCACCAGCGCGGTCATTCAGGAGCGGCTGCGGTCTTTCGGCGTGGATGCCTTGCACACCTTTAATGGAACGGGTGTGCTCGCGGTGATTCACGGGCGCGATGGCGACGATGCCATCGGCCTGCGGGCGGATATCGACGCTCTGCCGATTGCCGAGCAATCCGGCGTACCCTATGCTTCGACCAACCCGGGAGTGATGCATGCCTGCGGGCACGATGGACATACCACCATGCTGTTGGGTGCGGCACGGTACCTGGCATCGAGCCGGAAATTCCGGGGCACGGCCTATATGATCTTCCAGCCAGCGGAGGAAATTGGCGGCGCAAGGCAAGTGGTGGATGACGGCCTGTTCGATCGATTCCCCATGCGCCTCGTCTTCGGCATGCATAACTTTCCAACCATGCCGCAGGGCGAATTCCATTGGCGCAACGGGCCCATCATGGCCGCGGCTAATTTCTTTGAGATCACGATTACCGGCCGCGGAGCCCACGCTGCTCAGCCTCACTTCGGCATCGATCCCATTGTTGCCGGCAGTGCACTGGTAAGCGCACTGCAGACGATTGTTTCGCGAACGCTCGATCCGTTTCGTTCCGCCGTAGTGACGATCGGTTCGTTCCAGGCTGGCGTAGCAGCGAACGCTATTCCCCGGGAAGCCGTGTTGAAAGGAACCTCGCGTTGGCTGGATGCAGCCACAGGTGAAATTCTCGAGCGAGGGATTCGCCGGATGGCGGAGTCGATTGCCCAGGCCTATGGAACCAGCATCGAGGTCAAAATGCACATGGTCGCTCCGGCCACCATCAATGACGAAGCTGCGGTAGCCCTGGCCTGCAAGGCCGCGGCGAGTGTGGCTGGAGCAAAGCAGGTGGTAGAGATGGCGGAACCGGTGATGGGCGCGGAGGATTTTGCCTACATGCTGGAGGCCAAGCAGGGAGCCTACATCATGCTGGGTTCAAAACGCTCCGGCGAAGACAATCCGATGCTGCATCATCCTGCTTTTGACTTCAACGACGCGGTGCTCTCGACCGGAGCCGCATACTGGGCGACCCTGGTGGAACAGCAGCTCCCGCTTTCCTAGGGGGAGTTGCCTCGGGACAGCGAGCGATGCTATTTCTGGGCTCCTGAACCCGGTTTAGGGAGCGCGAACACGTAATAGCCTTGCGCCTGCTGCTCCAGCTCAGGGACGGATTGATACCTGGAGCCCATCGGCTTCGGCAATGCCGCCTGAACCACATACTCCCGTCCGTCGACTTCGTAGACCGCGACTTCTGCGTGTGGAGCAGCCGGCAGTTCGTGTTCCCATAGCACCTTACCGCTGTCTTTGTCGTAGGCTCGCATCTTGAGATCTGACTCCATGCCGGAAAAGATCAGCCCGCCCGCGGTTACCGCCGGCCCACCCTGAGGAAAGAAGCCGCCGGTATCCCTAATGCCCTGCGCTTCCAATTCGGTCACTCCGCCCAGCGGAATCTGCCATTTGATCGTCCCCCGATTCATGTCGTATGCGGTCAAGGTCGACCACGGTGGCTTGACCGCGGAAAGGCCATCTTTGGAGATCATGAATCCATACCCGGTCCAATACTTGACGGCATCCGATCCATCGTCCGCTGCGGGCGGAATGACCGGCGGTGCGGAAAGATAGGCAACGATGTCTGGCGGCACCCGCCCCGCGCCGGGGTTGGTGAGATACGCGATCAACGAGTCCAGATCCTCTGGCGATAAGTCGGGGAACGAGGGCATTGGGGACGCGCCGTTCGTTACCACGGACCGGACACGTTCGGGACCCACGCGCGAGACCACGTCGACCAGCGAAGGAACGGCCGGCGGCTGACCGGTCAATTGCGATGTATGACACGTCTGACAGTTCTGGATGTAAAGAAGTTGGCCCTTCGTCTCCGGAGTACCCTTTAGCTCCATCCGGGGACGCTTGGCTTCGAGCTTGAGCATCGCGGGCGCATTCTTCGACTGCACATACAACACATTCGTCGCCGGATCCACCGCTGCGTTTCCCCAGTTTGCTCCGCCGTTGTTCCCCGCAGGTTCAAGGACGTTCTCTAACCCGGGCGGCGTAAACAGGCCTTCATTGCGGGACTGCGAGATGAGATCGTGCAACTTCGCTCGCTCTGCAGGGTCCGCAATGTAAGGGTTCACATCGTCCGCCGTGTAACTCTGCACAGCGAATGGTGGCGGAGCCGTTGGAAATGGCTGCGTTGGCCACGCATGCTCACCTGGCATAGTCGAGCGGGGGACGGGACGTTCTTCGATGGGCCAAATCGGTTTGCCTGTCACCCGGTCGAACACATATAGAAAGCCAGTCTTCCCAGGCGCCGCGACCGCGTCGATCACGCGGCCATCTTTCTTTACGGTCACCAGCTTGGGCGCAGTTGCCAGGTCGTAATCCCATAGATCGTGATGAACGATCTGAAAGTGCCAGAGATACTTTCCGGTACGGGCGTCCAGAGCCAGCAGGCAGTCGGAGTAAAGGTTGGCCCCCTGGCGATCTGCGCCGTAAAAGTCATAGGTAGGAGAACCGATTGGGAAATAAGCGATCCCGCGCTTCTCATCGATCGTGATCCCACCCCAGGTGTTGGTCCCGCCGATGTACTTCCACGCATTTTTCGGCCAGGTGTCATAACCCATGTCGCCGGGGTGAGGAACGGTGTGAAAGGTCCACACAAGTTTTCCCGTGATTACATCGAACGCGCGGAGATCGCCGGGAGGGGAACCGTACTCCTCACCGGTGGTAGAGCCCATGATGAGCAGGTTCTCAAAGATCCTCCCCGGGGTCCCGGATTCGATCTCACGGATGCTCTTGATATCGCGTCCCAAGCCTTCCCGCAGATCGACATTGCCTTGATCGCCGAACGACGCGATGAGCTTGCCGGTGCGCGCGTCCACCGCGTGAAGAATATTGTCGGTGGCAAAGAAGAGGCGCCGATCGGTGCGATCCTTACTCTCCCAATACGTAAAGCCGCGTTCACTGATCATATGCGGCTTGCCGGTCTCGTGAACCCATAGCTCACGCCCGGTCGCAGCGTCGAGAGCAACGACGTTATCGTTCTTTCCAATTACATACATCACGCCGTCGACGATGATCGGACTGAATTCGAAGCGGTGAGCGCCGGCCGCCGAGTAAAACCAGACCTGCTGCAACTGGCTTACATTCGACTTGTTGATTTGCTTCAGAGCAGAATACTGAGCCGAGTCCACTCCGCCTTCGTAGGCGCTCCACGTAGTGTGGGCCTTGGCTTCTGCTGCATACGCGGAATGCCGGTTGACACCGGTTGCACCCGCAAGAGCGGCAGTACATATGCAGAAGATAGCGCGCGGAAAAGATCCACAGACTCGGCGTATTACCATCCCGTTCCAGGCCACTCCGTTCATCTTGTTTACTTCGCGGCCAAAGCGGGGGTTCCCCAAAATATATAGAGTCCTCGCTTGGTAGCGGTCACGATATCCATGATTCCATCGCCATTCAAGTCAACGGGCAGCACGTTGTCTCCAGCGCCGGAGCTGTTGTGGATCAAGTGGGGAACGAGCTTCGCCCCTCCCGGCGCGCTGGGATCGCGCACCGTCTTGTACCAATAAAGAAAAGGAGGTCCATAGGGGTCCGGATCTAACAGGTCATCCAGGTGGGAGAACTGCCGTTTCCCTACGATGAAATCCGGGATTCCGTCTCCATCCACATCGGCCACTCCTGCGCCATGTAGTTCCGCGAACGTTACTCCACCCGCATTTTCTGTCTGGTAGTTGTCCATCACCATGTGCCTGACGAATGAGATATCGCCGTTCTTCGCACGCTTCTGCTCAAACCACGCGAGGCCGAAGCCGTGCGCTTCAAGGGCACAGACTACGTCGTTCAGGCCGTCTCCGTTCAAATCGTAGACCGCCATCGTCGCTCCGCCCGGCATGATGCGCCCCCAACGGCCGAAAGGCTCCGGATGGTACTTCCACAACACATCGCTGCTGCCTTGCGGAGGATGCTCCCACCATCCGTCCGCACCCAGGATGTCTGGAAGCTTGTCGCCGTTGACGTCGCCCACTCCGATTCCATGCGCCTGCCAAGGCCCCTTCTCCGAGATCGTGTGTACGATCCACGGCGCAGTGGGATGGGAAGGATCAGGCTTGGCATAGCGCATGTATCCATCGGCAATGTAGATAAGCTCCGGTTTCCCGTCCCCATCCACATCTGCGAGCAGCGAATTCTCGCTCTGCATCGTGGGAAGGACCATATATTGCTTCCATCGGCGAGCTTCATTTCCGGGATTCACGTAGAGCATTGCGCCCACCCCGAGGTGCGTGGCAACAACGTCCGCCCATCCATCGCCGGTAAAGTCCTCGGCATGTTGTACCCAGGTTGAATATTCAGTCGACGGGTTGAGCGTCCGGGTGGCATACATCTCTCTCGACGTGGTGAAGTCCGGGCCGAAGAAGATGAAGCCGCCATCCACCAGGTCAAGTTTTCCGTCATGATTGAAATCAGCCGCTGCGGCAGTCCAGTTGTAGTAGAAGGGGTTCACGCGCTGCATGCGGAACCCGCTGCCTACTTCTTCAAGAGGCTGCTTTCTGAGGCCGATGTCTTTATAAGAAACATTTTTGAAGTGCACCTCGCTGCCCTTCCCGACAAACAGAGCAATCGGTCCATATGAGTCCATATCATCGTCGGCAGTAGCCAGGCTCAACTGATTACGCTCCGGTGCATTGTTCAAATAGGAGCGCATGATGTCGGCGTCGAGCAGCACTTCCACCTCGTTCCACTCGCCAACCCGCAGACTCAGGTCAGGAAACTTGAACGGTACTTTCATCCCTGGCGGTGCTTCAAACCTTTCGAACCCCGGCGAAGATCTAAGCACGGTGGGATCGGTCCGGGGTGGAGCGAAACGAATTTGTCCCACAGCGTCCCGTAACTTTTCCCGGTCTGCGATGTTGCCCGCAGCATCAAGGGTCACGCTTTCTCCAGATAGCTGGGTGCCTTTGATGGAGAGGAAGGTCCCTCTCATACCGTCCTCAGTCTTCGTTGCCCGGATGAGGACACCCGTATCGCAAGCGCCCACGCAGCGAAAACCCGCGTAAAAGGCCGTATCCTGGTAGGAGTGATCGAGCACCAGCCAGCCCGATCCGGCGTTACCCTTGCCGATCAGTTCGCCATCGTTCGCGCTCCACTCCGCTTGTCCCATCGCATGCCATCCAGCAAGCGTCGAACCCTGGAACTTCGCGTCGGGAACGAAGCTTGGACCCTGGAGTGTTACTGAAGCACGGCTATCATCTGCCGTGGCCGTAGACTGCGCGAGACCTCGCCCTCCTGGGCAAACCCAAAATGCCAGCACGCACATAACAAGAATTTTGCCCGAGTGATCGACCATTCTTAGACCTCGTCCAATCAGGGGATTTACCTGGCAGTTCCCTAATGAAAACTGGCTTGAGAGACGCCTGTAGTTCTCCGATTCTTTCGCGAAGCAAGTAAATATACCCGCTCAACTTAGTGTCAAGCTCTTTAGTTGACGATCAGTTCCGACTTGAACTGTCTCCTGACCGACAAATAGCAGGCTGGAACGCGAAGGGACAGAGCAGAATAGAGGAAGCTGTCAGAATTTTGAAGGGGTTTGCCGATATGTCAGCAGGATTTCCTCGTTCGTGGTGCAGGTTCGCAGTGTCTCTGGTTCTTGCTGTCGCGTTGTTGAGCGGCATCGCCGCACAGGCTGAGCCGGGAGAAGTAAAAAATCTCGCCCCGGGAGTCTATGTTTGGCAGGGAGACCGGGACAAGCGCGAACCGGCGAATTGCATGTGGGTGATCTTTCACGACTACGTGCTCGTGGTCGATGCCAATTTTCCCTGGGGCGCACGCGAGATACTTCCAAGGATCAAAGCGACGACCAACAAGCCGATTCGTTTCGTACTCAACACCCACTATCACGGAGATCACGCCTACGGCAACGCGGTGTTCGTGGATGCCGGAGCAATGATCGTGAACTCCGAAGCCACCGACAAAGAGGCACGTACCCGCGGAGCCGACGGTTGGGCTAAATGGAACGATCAGGCGCACAGCCTCAAAGACACGCGACAGGAGTTTGCTTCCCTGACGTTCACTGATCACCTTGTGTTCGACGACGGCACGCAAAGAGTCGAGTTCATCCGTTTGGGCCCCGCTCACTCGCAAGGCGACACCGTGGCCTACCTCCCGAAACAGCATATTGTGGCAACGGGAGATCTCTGTGTCACCTGGGCCCACGGCAATAACACGGGCGATGCCGGCGGCAGCTATAAGGGATGGCTCGCAGCCCTGGACAAAATGACGTCCTGGGGAGTGACGACCGTCGTGCCTGGCCATGGGGCCGTCGCAGGCTCGGAGGCTCTGCATGCCCAGAAAGCCTATCTGGATGGCATGTGGACCAAGGTGCAAGCCGCAAAGCAGGCGGGCGAAACTCCCGATCAAGTGACCAGGGAAATCGACTTTTCCAGGTACGGTTTCATTGCCTCCGATTCAGCTGCGAATGCAACCAGCGTAAGCACCATGTTTCGACGCCTTGATGCGGGTGGCAACTAGAATTCCGCAGACGGCTCAATTTCACGATGGCTTTCCTGCTATGGCGCGTTCTGGACGAACTGTTTTTCCGGGCAACAGTTAAGAAGACACCAGCAGCGTTCCTGGCTAATTGCCTTTGCCCGCGAAGAACGTTCGCGTGGTCTCGCCGGCCGCTGAAAGATTTGCCAGCCACATCTCGTAGTATTCGCGTGAAAGCACAACCCCATCGGCGCCAGCCTCCAATGCAGCGGTTGTCGCCGCACGCACATCATCCGGTTTGGTGTGTTTCTCTCCGGCGGAGGTGGGTACATCGATATCGATACCCGGAAATATCTTGACCCGGCCGCCTGTTCCGGCAATGGCCCGTTTTGTTTCGCTCGTGACATAAGCCGGGGAGAGGCCCTTCGTCACGATCTCCTGAAACGACGCCTCATGGTAGCCCATCATCTTGTAATAAAAGGGTTGAAGATCCTCCGGATTAGCATCGGCAAATACAGTGGCGCACATCCGATCGATAAAGTGCGAAAGCCTGGGGCCGGCTGCGTTGTTATACGTCGCGATCTTCAGAAAATCGGAATAGTCAGCGACCTTTGCATAATCATCCACCGCACTATAAAACGGGCTGAACGTGATGTTCTGCACCATGTGAAAGCCAAACGGCTTGTGCGGAGCAAGCGCTTTCGCAGTTCCGTAGAGTTCTGCACGAACCTCGTGGTAGCTATCGTGCCACAGCATGTTCCAGCTCAAAACCTCGGGAAACTCAAACAGGATTCGCAGGAAAGTAACAAAGACGCCGTCATCGGGGCGTTGATGCTTCGCTGTGGCCGCAAACAGTTGATCGAGCTTGATGTAGCCCATACGCGCCCTCTCAGCGGAGATGCCGCGATCTTTGGCTTTTTGCAGGCAGAACGGGCAGAAACAGCAGACGCCCACGGTAGCCCAACCGCCTCCGATCATGTTGTCGATCGGCCCCATGCGTTCGCAGCCCCAAATGATTCCGTCCACTTCAGTCGGATACTGCGCAAGATACGATTCGATTTTGCCAGTAAGGTGGCCTCGGTAATTGGGATGGTTAAAACACGCGCTGGTCGTGCGCCGCCCGTACACGTCGATCTCTGCGACGTCCCTCAGGCCGGGAATGTTCTGCATCATTTGTGGAAAGGCGTTGTTGTAATCCCACGCGAAGAAGTCCATGCCTCGAGCTTTCATCTTCGGAGCGACCGCGGTGATGACATTAAAATTCGGCAGATCACGGGAGCGAAAGTCCGTGAGCTTCGTGTCCCGGAAGTACTTCAGATCGTAGTCATAGAACGCCCCTCCGACCCAGGAGGACCTGGGGCTGTACTTGCCGTGATCCGGCAGTGGCTTTGTGCCTCCCTTGGTGATCTGGGCTGGGTCGTAGTCGTAGGTGTAGGTGAAGACTGTGTTGACATTGCCCTTCTGCTGAAGATTGTCGAGCACCTGTTCGATTCCCTCGTCGACCCAGCAGAAGGGCTTTACCTGGATCGCGACGACGTTCTTCTTCAACGTGGTCTCGGCGCGATTCGCCGCCGGCCGTGATGCAGTGGGTAAACCTGTTCCAGACTGCATGGCAGCTTTTGCTTCCGGCAATACTCCCAAACCCGCGCCGGCCGCAGCCCCGCTGAGAAGCTGAACAAACGACCTGCGGTCGAGCCCTGTATTCTTCATCACGTCACCTTTGAGTGGAGAAATCCCCGCGCCGGGCGCGTTTTGCTGATGGATACTACGGTACGTGGAAGATGCCGTCAATGGACCACTCATTCCATCGGGCCCGTTTCTCGAATAGCATCGCTAACGAAGCGATAGGAGCCAGATTGCGCGCACTCCTTGTCTCAAACCCTCTCTATCTGACACTGGCTTTGGCCATCGCAAGTGTGGCTCCGTCGCTGGCGCCGGGCCAGACTGTCCATTCCAGTCATGCAAAGAATCATGACAGCAACGTGGATTGGCCCGCATACAACGGCTCCTACGAGAACACAAAATATTCGAAGCTGACGCAGATCAATACGGGGAATGTATCCCAATTAAAAGAGGTCTGGAGATACGACTCTCACGAGACCGGCGGACTGGAAACTGCGCCCCTTATCGTTGGACGTACTCTTTTTGCTTACACACCCAAGCAAGAAGTCGTCGCACTAGACGCAGCTACCGGACAGTTGCTTTGGACATTTGATTCACAGAAAATATTCCCTGCGGAAAGAGTCGCATCGAGAGCCGAGCGGGGCCTTTCTTACTGGCACAGTGGCAACGAAAAACGCCTGCTGGCCAACGTGTCGCACTATGTGTACGCGCTTGATCCGGATACGGGAAAAGTCCTCCCTTCGTTCGGCAACCAGGGGCGCATCGATCTTCGCCAGAACCTTCGTGATCCGGCCAGAACTGTTTCCGTTTCCATTACGAGTCCGGGAGTCATCTACAAAGACCTCATCATTCTCGGCGATGCAACACCAGAGGCATTGCCGGCGCCACCCGGCGATGTTCGCGCCTACGATGTGCGAACCGGCGCGCTGCGGTGGGCCTTCCATACAATTCCTCATCCCGGCGAGTACGGCTATGACACGTGGCCGAAGGACGCGTGGACCTACAGCGGCGCTGCCAATAACTGGGCCGGTATGTCCCTCGATGTAGACCGCGGCATCGTCTATGTACCCACAGGCTCGGCCGCGACCGATTGGTACGGCGCAGATCGCATCGGTGACGATCTGTTCGCCAATACCCTCATCGCGCTCGATGCCAACACCGGAAAGCGTCTCTGGCATTTTCAGGGAGTACGCCACGACATCTGGGATCGCGACTTTCCCACACCTCCCAGCCTCGTAACGGTACGCGTGAACGGAAAAGACATCCCTGCTGTCGCGCAGTCTTCCAAACAGGGATTTCTCTTTCTCCTGAATCGCATCGATGGCAAACCCATCTTCCCACTCGCATACCGCAGCATGCCCGCGAGCGATGTGCCGGGCGAGGTGACTGCCAAAGAACAGCCGTTCCCAACCAAGCCTGCTCCGTTCACCCGCCAGCTCATCACAGAAGACACGCTCACGACGCGAACGCCCGAGGCGCATGCATGGGCGCTGGCTAGGTTTCGGGAACTGCACTATTCCGGCCAGTTCACGCCAAATGTAGTCAACAAAGATACATTGATGTATCCCGGCACGGACGGTGGCGGCGAATGGGGTGGTCCCGCCTTCGATCCCGAGACACACATTCTGTATATCAACGCAAACGAATTTGGCATGACCGAATCGCTGCAGAAGCGAGTTTCCACATCAACAGGACGCGCCGTTTATCTTAGCCAGTGCTCCGCCTGCCACCAGGCGAACCGGCAGGGGCAGCCGCCCGAGATTCCGTCGTTGGTCGATATCGGAAAGCGTTACAACCAGGCTCAGCTCTCGGAGCTGCTGCAGACGGGCCGCGGCAGAATGCCTGGCTTTCCCATCCTGGATCCGCCCGCAGGGAGCCAGTTCCAGGCCCTGGCGCACTACCTGCTCACCGGCAACGAGGGTGACACCAACGCGAAGCTCGTGGACGACGGCAAGTTGCACTACGACTCTACGGGGTATCCGAAATTTCTTGACCCGCAAGGCTACCCGGCCAGCGCGATGCCCTGGGGTACTCTGAACGCGATCAATCTCGATACCGGGGAATATCTCTGGAAGATTCCCCTTGGACAGTACCCGGAACTGGTTGCGAAAGGGATGGCCGATACCGGCTCAGAGAACTACGGTGGTCCGGTGGTCACGGCCGGCGGTGTGCTCTTCATCGGCGCGACCGTACGCGACAAAAAATTCCGGGCCTTCGACAAAGCAAACGGCAAGCTGCTCTGGGAAACATCCCTTCCGTTCTCCGCCTGCGCGACGCCCGCAACCTATGCAATCGATGGGCGGCAGTACGTCGTTATCGGAGCCGGAGGCCAGCGCGATCCCGCCACTCCGGCAGGAGGGGGAGTCTACGTCACGTACGCATTACCGCAATAAACCGTGCTTATCTCGGGAAGACGCTGAATCGCGCCGTTCAAGAGAGGAAAAGTTTGTGGCTGGAATGAATGGTCGGGGCGGAGGGATTCGAACCCCCGACCCTCTGCTCCCAAAGCAGATGCGCTACCAGGCTACGCTACGCCCCGATCCTACGATTGTATCGCAACCGCCTGCTCAAACACGGTGCCCGAGCCAGTCCAGAAACCAAAGAATGAGGAAGATTGGGGCCAGAAAGATCGCGGTTAATGTCAGGCCGATCAGCCCCAGAAAAACCCAGTCTCGCCAGGTCTGCCGCCGCGATTGCTCCAGATGGCGGACGATCAGCGCATAGTTACGGCGGTTCGCCTTCCACGCGATATCAAAAGCATCGCCCAGGAGCGGAATTGTCCCCAGTAGCACCTCGATCCCAATGTTGACCACCATTCTGAGCAGCGTGACGTACGGGACGCCACGAACCCAGGCGGCCACCACGATGATCGTGGACGCGAGGCCACCGATAATATCTCCCAGGCCAGGAACTAGGCCGATGATGCCATCCAGCCCGAAGCGAATCGAAGTGCCGGGGACGCGAAACCAGTCGTCGAGCATATGCGACAGCAAATCGAGATTTTCGTCCGCGAATAGGCCGTTCGCCTTCTGAAAACGAGACTTTTGGGGTGGCAGAATCTCGGGTTGTGGATTGCTGGGCATAGGCGGAACCGCTACCCGGGAGAGGCCCGAAAGGGCCTTTCCGAGCCACGGTGGGCATGAACCTGAATGCTACAATCTAAGTCTATATGGCGGCTATAGTTCAGTGGCAGAACGCCGGACTGTGGCTCCGGATGTCGTGGGTTCGACCCCCACTAGCCGCCCCAGATGAAGCCGCTTCTGCCTTCACCTGGCGAAGTTAAGTTTTCAGGTGGAAGACGCCCACGTGAACACCGGAACCTCCTCTTCCACGCCCAACACCAATGCAAACCAGGCTGCTTCCCCGATATCTGGCTCGGCTGCTCCGGCTGGGCCTATCCCACCTGGAAGCCGGAATTCTATCCGCCCAAGACCTCCGCCTAAGAAGATGCTGGCGCACTACGCGACGCAGCTCAACTCAGTCGAGGTGAACTACACCTTCCGCCACCTGCCGTCCGTCTCCACCGTCGATGGATGGCTGGCGCAAACCGGGCCGGACTTCCGCTTCTCCTTCAAAGCGCCGCAGCGCATTACGCATATCAAGCGGCTGAAGGAATGCAGCGATGCCCTCTCTGTCTTTTACACCGCCCTGTTGCCGGTGATCCGCGCCGGGAGGATGGGCGTGGTTCTCTTTCAGTTGCCGCCGAATCTCAAAGCCGATACCGCGAGGCTTGCGGCCTTCCTCAAAGAAGCCGCGCCTGAGCGGACGGCGACGCTTCGGGTCGCCTTTGAATTCCGGCATGCATCGTGGTTTACCAGCGAGATATTCGACATGCTCCGCCAGCACCAAGCCGCACTCTGCGTAGCCGAGAGCGACGAGCTCGCGACACCCGACGTCGTCACCGCTCCGTTCTGTTGCTACCGGCTGCGCAAGAGCGACTACGGGACCGCTGAGTTGCAACAGATCGAAACGCAATTGACCGCAAGGGCCGCGCAGGGAGATGTTTTCGCCTACATCAAACATGAAGACACCCCCAAGGGTGCGCTGCAGGCTGCTGCCTTACTGACCACCCTGAGGACACGGTGAACGAAACCAGCGGCCTGGTGGCTGAAACCGCAGGCAGCCTGGCGCGGTGGAAGAATTTTTTCCGCGGCGATTTCTGCGCAACGGCCATCTGCAGACCCTCATCGGTAACTTCAAACCGCGGCAATACGTCGTTGCCTGAAGCTGAGTCTCACCTCATCGAAGTCGACCCAGGAAGGGGCGCCCCCGGCGAAAGCAAGAATTCGAGATTGGTGGCAGATCAAGTAGAGCAGGCCCAGGCTGAAGTCCGTGCGCGCGGTGCAAGCTACGTGCTTTGCCATTGCCATTGGCAGGCAGAAGGCCGCTCAATGCCCTACTGTGCTGCTGTTACATGGCCTCGAAGGATCCTCCCGTTCGCAATACATGCTGGGCAATGCGGCGCGAGCGTGGGCCGCAGGGTGCAACATCGTCCGCATGAACATGCGCAACTGCGGAGGCACAGAAAATCTGTCGCCGACACTGTATCATTCCGGGCTTTCGGGCGATGTAGCCGCGGTGATGCGCATGCTCGCTGCGGAGAAGGGCCTCGAAGCCTTTGCTCTGGTGGGATATTCCATGGGCGGCAACCTGGTCTTGAAGCTGGCAGGTGAGCTGGGAGCAAACCGGCCGGCCTACCTGAAAGCCGCGGTCGGCGTCTCGCCGGCCATGGACTTGGGAGCCTCGGCCGATGCGCTGCACAACCCCTCCAACCGGGTCTACGAATGGAAGTTTCTCCTTGGCTTGCGCCGGCGGTTTCGACGCAAGGCGGAACTCTTCCCTGAAATCTATTCAACCGAGGGCCTGGAAAGAATCGCAACCCTTCGCCAGTTTGACGATCAAATCACGGCCCGCTACTCCGGCTTTACCGGCGCAGATGACTATTACTATCGCGCGTCGAGTACCAGGGCCGCCTCGCAAATTTCCGTGCCGACCCTGATTCTGCATGCGCTCGACGATCCATTCATCAGGATGCTGCCCTCCACCCGCGACGCTTTGCTAGCCAATCCACGCGTCAAACTGGTCGAGACCAGGCATGGAGGCCATTGCGCCTTCCTGGCGCCCGCAGAAGGTTATGACGGCTACTGGGCGGAGAAGGTGTTGCTCGACTTTCTGCTCCCGCACTGCAAAACCTGATGGAAGCCGACTGGACGGTTGCGCTTGCCGCCGGCGATCCGGCGATCACCGTTCCCTGGGCAGCGTCTGGCGACGACACGCGCCAGTGCAAATTCGTCGATCTGCGCCAGGGTCTGCACTTGATAGACGAAATAGAGGAGGCCCGAGCGAAGCCGCCTTTGCGCTCCGCCCTGCTGCTGCTGAACGCCGGCCCCTCACCTCTGTGGACGGCGAAGTGTGATGCCTGGACAAGCAGCATGGAAGAAGGGGCTGAGCCATTCGATGCCTACGAAATGGCAGCCGAGCCCGGTGATACAGCTTTTGGAGCCGGCTCATACATTGATCTACTGGCGCGGGATGCTTCTTTCCTGGCTAGCTTCGAACGTCAGGAAAGGTGGATCCGTGCGGCCACGGAGGCGCTTCGAGCGATTCCGGCGAGCGCGGCCCGTGTGGAACTCGTGCTGCGGCGTGCTGAGGTCGAAGCCGTATCGGGATTCGCCGTGACGTGGTTTGTCGAAGGCTGCGGGTCGACGGCCCAGGCTGCTGCACAACGGTGGTCCAGGGCGCTGGGTCTGGCGTTGGCGGTGGTCATGGATGTCCGCTTGATGGTACCCGGCCCGGCGCTTAGTAACGATACAATGGCAGCACCGGGCGAGTAGCTCAATTGGATAGAGCACCGGCCTTCTAAGCCGGGGGTTGTGGGTTCAAGCCCCGCCTCGCCCACCAGCGCTCACTTAACTAAGCAGCACGGCCGCCGTCCTCACAGGAGCCGTTAAGCGACTCCTCCAGGCAAGTCGCAATGTCTTCTGCGCCCACGGCCTTGAGCACATCCCTGGCCTTTGAAATTCCCTCGGGACTCTCGCAGTGGACGGCCACTAGTACTCCGCCATCCTTGACCCGGACGTCGTAAAGCTTCGCTTCGAATTCAGGGACGCCCATGCCCACCAGCGCTCCCACGAAGCCACCGACCGCGCCACCTACACCTAAGCCCGCCAAACTAGCCATGATCGGGCCGGCAGCGATAAATGGGCCTACGCCGGGTAATGCCAGGGCGCCTATTCCCGCCAGCAACCCCAAGGCTCCCCCCACAACCCCACCTACCCCGACGCCGGCAGTTGCATTGTCTGAAGCCAGGGTAGTGCTGTCGGTGGTTAGACCCTTGGCTTCGTCTTTTTCAGACAAAAGGACGGAAAGGGCTTGATTTGAAAATCCAGCCATCGTCAGTCCATCGATGGCGGCCTCCGCATTAGCAATGTTTGCGAAGATACCAAAAGCTGCTGCCTCGTGACACGCCATCGTGCTCTCCTCTTGCTGTTTATCTTTCCTTCGCACTATCGATTCCGGGCGAAGGACTAACTGGCTTTGCCAATCGGCGCATTGCCCAAAGCGGCTGCGTTAACCTCCTTCGCAATCAACGTCAGCTTCTTATCGGCCGCCTCTTCCTCTTTCAGTGTTTCATCCAGTAGTGCCATGATGTCCTTTTGGCCAAGCAGCCTGGCATATTCGCGCACTCCACCGTAGCCGGCCATCTCATAGTGCTCCACTCGCTGAGCCGCCGTGATAAGGCCGGCGTCGCGCAGGTCACCTTTCTTTGTCTCGCCCACAACCTCAGTACCTTCCGAGAGAACGCCTTTCATCCCCTCACACGTCTTGCCCGTGCCCTTTTTCTTGAGCATTTCAAAAATCGTCTCCAGACGCTCGATCTGGCCGTTTGTTTCTTCCAGGTGGCTCTGAAAAGCGTCCTTGAGCTTTGGCGATGTCGCCGCTTTCACCAACTTTGGGAGAGCCCGTGTTATCTGCTTCTCTGCCGAATAGAGATCCTTCAACTCATCCAGGAATAACTCTTGTAAGCTTTCAACACTCATGTGCTTCCTCTGCAGGCGGTACCTTCTGCCTTCCGTTGCATAGATGCGAGAAGCCGGAAGTAAGAGGAATAGGGCTGCCAACTTTTCTCTGTGGGAAACTATTCAGCGACTTGGCAACAAACCTCGCGGGAACAGCATCCACGTGGAGCAATGTCCCGAAATAGCGATGTAGCCACAGCTCGCCTGCTTTCGAAGTTGCTGGCTGTCATTGTCACGGTGGTCTTGATCACGACGCTCTACCTGGCCAAGACGGTGGTTCTACCGCTTGCCCTGGCTTTGCTGCTTTCGTTCGTGTTGGCGCCTCTGGTCACTGGCCTGGAACGCCTCCGGCTACCGCGGATCATCGCCATCCCTGTCGTGCTTCTCACCGTTGGAACTGTTTTGGGAGTCGTCGGCTGGACCGTCCTGGTGCAACTGGTCGAAGTCACGGATGCTTTGCCGGCCTATACGAACAACATCCATGACAAGTTACAAAGCTTTCATCAGTCCAAGACGACCAGCTTCGTCCGCGCTCAACAGGAGCTGGACACCTTAAGCAAGCAGCTGAGCGATCTGAGCACCGAATTTGCAGACGGCCGCGAGATTATCGGTGAAACCGAGTTAGGCTCCTCTCCCGCGCACCCCGTCTCAGTGCGGGAGGTCGGAGGCAACCAGGGCAGACTGGATGCAATGAGTGGTCTGCTGGGCATGGTGATTTCCGTTGTTCTGGTCGCAGTTTTTACGTTTTTCATGCTTCTGAAGCGGGAGGACCTGCGCAACCGGCTTATTCAACTCACCGGCCACGGGCGGCTCAACCTGATGACGCAAGCCATGGACGATGCCAGTCATCGTGTCAGCCGGTATCTGAGCTTTCAGTGGCTGGTGAATATCGCCTTTGGGCTGATCGTTCTCCTGGTCTTGCACCTCATGCACCTGCCGCATGCTTTGTTGTTCGGCGCGCTGGCTGGTCTTTTAAGGTTTATCCCCTACATAGGTGCGCCCATCGGGGCCCTGCTGCCTACAGCGCTCTCCGTGGCAGTATTCAACGGTTGGACTAAAACCCTGCTCATTTTGGCGATTTTCTTTTTCATGGAGATGGTGACGGCGAATCTGCTCGAGCCCCATGTTTATGGGAAACATACCGGCCTATCCTCACTCGCGATTCTGGTGGCGGCCATTTTCTGGGGTCTGATTTGGGGGCCGATCGGCCTGATTCTGTCTGTGCCTCTCACCGTCTGCCTGGTGGTGGTAGGCGCACATGTGCCCAATCTGCAATTTCTCACTGTGCTTTTGGGAGATCAACCGGTCATGCCTCCGGAAGCACATTACTACCAGCGCCTGCTGGCCAACGATCAGCGTGAGGCCAGCCAGGTGCTGGAGACACACTTGAAGAGTTCTTCCCTGGAGAGTCTCTTCGACACGGTGTTGATCCCGGCCCTGAATCTGGCAGAGCAGGATCGTCATCGAAACGAACTGGATGACGCGACGGTTAGCTTCATAACTCAAACCACCAAAGACCTAGTCGAAGAGCTTAGCCTCAGGCGCGACGAGTCCAGACCAGCAGATGGCGGAATAGAACGGTCTCCACAAGAAAAGATCATTTGCCTGCCCGTAAGGGACGACGCCGATGAGATTGTCGGCATCATGCTGGCCCAGCTCCTGGAGCGTGCGGGGTACTCCGCAACGCCAATCCAGATAGGAAGTGTCGAGCGAATGCTGGCCGAGGTCGCCGCCGCGGACCCTGAAGTCGTGTGCCTTTCTGCATTGCCTCCCTACGCCATCTCACACGCTCGCGGCATTTACCGAAGGCTGCGCGCACAGCAGTCCAGGGCAAAGATCGTTATTGGATTGTGGAATTACACCGACGATCCCGTGAAGGCCGCCGCCGAAATAAGCGGAGGCGAACAGAACCTGATTTGCACCACCTTGGCGCAAATGACCCTGCAGGCCGGCCTGGCCACAGGTGCATCCCCAAAAAGGATTCCCAGTTTAATCCAGTAATCGAAAAGCTAGCTAGCACCACAAGATTAAGGTCCCGTAGAGCCTGCCCTGAGCTTGTCGATCGGGGACGGCTGAACTTCAGACTATCTAAATAAGTTCGGCAGCTTCTGGCGGGCTTTGAACCTCCAAACCAAGGTCGTTGGTTCCGGACGGGTGCCCCATGTTCGCCTGAGCGTACATGGGCCGAAAACGGGTTCTTCCAATGCTTTCACTCCATGTGCAAGGACTCTTGCTCTTGGCCGCAATCTGCTCGCTGTAAGGTAAAAGCGTCGGGAGGGGCTGCGCCCGGTCATCTTTGGCCCATGTACGCTGGGGCGAACATGGGGCACCCGTCCAGAGACGAGGGCTTCGTTCTTTGGTCGACCTGGGCGGCGCCGATGAACTCCACCAAATCCGCTACCCCAGCCTGATTTCTGACACCCACAACCCGCAAGGTCAGTTCTTGCTATTCAACCGATCCGAGCGCCCTCCGTCGGCGCCCGGTTCGTCAGCGCCGGCTCTGGGCAGGCTCTACTACGAAACTTATCTCGCAAGCATAAACAGCAAAAGGGGGGAGCAACCTCACTCCCCCTCTCGCCGACAAACATCTTCTGTAGTTCTAGACTTTACTTTGAAGCTCGCTCAGCGCGGCCTCTGCGGAACATCTCATTCACCGTCGCCTCGAAATGACGTGCTCCGGCAGGCGTGGGCACTGCGCCGCTCAAGATAGTTTTATACGGAATATCTTTCCCGTAATACTCGCGCGTATCCGAGGAATTCTGGTGGACTTCGTCGCCAGTCAGGTCTACGCCGGCAAACAATCCCTTGCTACGCGAGTAAGTCAAGAACTCGGCATTTGCCAACTCCGTCGTAGAAGCTTGCGAATCGCGACCCACAGGGCCGGCCGCAGCCGCAATGTCGCCACCGAGCTTGACCTTATCTTTCAACAAATCGTCCAGGCTTCGAGCATTGACGCCCACCAGCACCAAGTCAGTGGACTGGCCGCCGGCTTGTAATCCGAAGCTCGCTCCTGTGAGTTGGATAAACACCGGGGCGCTCCATCCCGTTCCTGTCCGGCACGTAGCCACACCTTGACCGTATTGCGCGCCCACCAGGAATGCTCCTTTTTTAAACCCTGGTACGACCAGCACGCAGTGCGCCTTGGCAGCGATATCTAGCGGAATGCCCTTGTCTGGAGTAGCCATGAGTTCGTGCAGGACAGCATGCGCAGCTTCTACGCGACTGTCCAATTTCGAAACATCAGCCGCTTTTGCGGCACTCACGCAAGCAAGACTGATGCCCACTAGCGAAACAGCCATAAACTTTTTCATGCGAATTCTCTACTTTCGTTAAAGAGGCCTGGATCCTGCTGCTAAGCCTTCCTTACAACGATTGGATGCAACTTTTTCCCAGCAGATAGCCTTGCGATGGCGTTTTCTACATAGGACTGCGTTTCAACAGATAGTCAAGACCGCACACGCGGTACCAGCGGTACCCATACGGCTCCAGGAGTACACGATGTTTATTTTCGTTCTCGGGTTGGCTATGAACATCCGATAAGAGATTGACCAATGTACAGGCTTCCCCATGTTCATTACTTACCGCGAATCTCACTTCTCGGGGCAACGAGCTTAGGTTATGCACCAGGACAACCGAGTTATTGCGCCACTCATAGCACATGATGAGGACGTCTTTGGCGCCCGCGGAGATGAAAGTGAAATCGCCCCAGCCAATCTCGGGCACTTCCTTGCGCATGCGGATGATGCGCTCCATCCAATTGAGCAAAGAGTTCGGATCGCGGCGCTGCTCTGCCACATTCACATGCTCGAAGCCATAAGGACCTTCACTAATGACCGGCATGACTGGCTTCTCGCTCTTAGTGAAGCCGGCGTTGGGCTCCGTAGACCATTGCATCGGCGTGCGCGCACAATTGCGTTCCGGCAACTTGAGGTTATCCCCCATAGCGATCTCGTCACCGTAGCGGATCACCGGCGTGCCGGGCAAAGTCATCATCAAACTATAGGCAAGCTCCAGGCGCCGTCGGTCTCCTTCGAGCATGGGCGCAAGGCGCCGGCGAATGCCACGCTTATACAGCTGCATTTCTGGCTGCGGCCCAAATGCCGCAAAAACCGCCTCACGCTGTTTGTCTTCGAGGCGTCCGAGATCGAGCTCGTCATGGTTACGTAAAAACAGGCCCCACTGCGCCGTCGCCGGGCGCCGCTTGGTGGACTGTAGCGCTCGCTTGAGCGGTTGGCTATCTGCAGTAGCCATAGCCAGAAACAGATGTTGATTCACGTCGAAGTTGAACATCATCTGGACTCGCTCGCCTTCGCGCCCGAAGTAAAACATATCCGTGTCCGGCAGTACGTTGGCCTCCGCCAGGATGATCGCTTCTCCTTCCCGCCAGCTTAGAAACTGGCTGAAGGTGCGCAGCATCTCATAATCCTCCTTCGGCTTGCCCACTTTGGCTCCTTTGGAGGAAATCACAAACGGCACCGCGTCCATGCGGAAGCCCGACACGCCCAGTTGGAGCCAGAATCCCATGATCTTGAGGATCTCCGCCTGCACTTCAGGGTTGGCGGTATTGAGATCTGGTTGAAAATCATAGAAGCGATGAAAATAGTAAGCCCTCGCGGCTTCGTCATAAGTCCACGTGGTTTTCTGAACGCCGGGAAATACCACACCGGAAGCGGCGTTCTTTGGCTTTTTCTTTGACCACACATACCAATCGCGATATTTGGATTTCGGATCGCGTCGTGCCTCCTGAAACCAGGGATGCTGGTCTGAGGTATGATTCACCACCAGGTCGATCAGCACGCGCAGCCCGCGCTGCTTGCAGCCACGGGTAAACTCCACGAAATCTCCCGATGTGCCGTAGCGAGGATTGACTCCGTAGTAGTCCGCGACATCATAACCGTCGTCCCTACCGGGAGAGGGCTGAAAAGGCATCAGCCAGATCGCCGTCACACCGAGCCCCTGCAGGTAATCCAGGCGGCTCATGAGACCGCGAAAGTCTCCAATGCCATCACCGTCGGAATCGAGGTAAGTTGCGACGGATAAGCAGTAAATGACGGCGTTCTTGTACCACAGGTCGTTGATCATGCGGTTCACTTCCAGTTGCGGGCGAATTGAGAGAAGCAACTGGTTGGGATGCAAAAGATGGTCTGACGGCGTTGATCATGTAACCGGTGGGGCTAGGTTTCCTCTGGATTGCTTCTTGCGGTGCTTAGCAGAATGCCCTTTTTAGTTAAGGCGCGCATCCCTTTGTCCAGGCACGATTACCTTTTGTCGACGCCGAAAGCGATGAAGGTGCTTACCACCCCATCGCCCAGGCAAACATAATAAACAGGCTAAGCTCGCCTCCAGCACTTCGGTGTAGGGGTCGAGAGGCTCCACCGAGTGCAGGTTGATTACCAAAGTTCCGTGGACATACTTAATCTCCCTTTGTTAGTTCTCTATAAGAGTTAAAGAAGTAATCGTTGGTTATTCTGCGTTACCTGTACGACTTTTAGGTCTCTTCGGTTCAGTGTTCTCGGAATTGTGTAGTGCCCGTTTTCCTTCCCCTGGAAATAGTGCTGGTTAAGATTCCCTGCTCGTAGCGGCAGGATCGCGGATTCATATCGTTTGCGTTTAGTCCTGAACTTCAGGGGGAAAATCTTCATGGCTGTATTTCGAATGATCCACGCCATTCAAATCGGCTCATCTTCGCTGGTAAGGTTTTCACTTACCGGCCGTGAAAACATATCGATGCGGGGTGAGTTGTGAGTACCTTCGCCGGTTCGAATGCCGGCCTCGTCTCCATCAACACACCGTTGCAGGGAATTGTCGCTGTCAACCAGGTGGATCCTAATGCACCCGGTCCACTGCGCTCGCTCGCCGAGCGGGTTGGCCGTGACCTGGTTTCAAACGCACAGGCGATGACCCGGTTCGGAGCCTTGGAGCGCGAGTCGTGGACCAGCAAGGCCGCGATTGCTCTGAGCGTTCTCACCGTCCGCCCATTTAGCCGTTTGCGCGATATCGCCGAAGCTTGCCGCTGCAACTACGATGATGCCATCACCTTAGTGGCGGCGATCTATCGCAATCGCGAAGCAGCCAGGTACCTTGGCAAGTTTGGCGGAGATGCTCCCTATCGCCGCAGCACCATTCAGCCTATTGCCGAATCCGGCGCCATCAAAGCATTCCTCGACGGTAGCTATCGCTATCCATTCACCGTAGGAATTTATCCCGCCGTATCGTGCATGCTGTCCTGCAGTTTCTGCGCGCGCGCTCGTGGAGAACAGTACAAGCCGGAAGACATCATCCCCGGCAACGAATTATTCAAGCAACTCTTCGCTGAAGCACCCAGGGATCTTCCCCGCAGGTTTTACTTATCCGGCGGGTTGGAACCACTGACCAATCCCGGCCTGGGAGAAGTGGTTCGCTTCGCCGCAGGCTTTGGCCATCGCATGCAGCTCTACACCAACGCGATGATGCTCACATCGCGATTCCTGGCTAAGAATGAAGGCCTCTGGCATCTGGATACGCTGCGTATCTCCATGTATGGCGCCGATGACGAGACCGCGCAAGCTACCACTTCGCGTGCCGGCGTAGCTACGAGGGTTCTTGCCAATGCCAGAGACCTGGTGCAGGCCAAGTCGGAACGTGGTGAGAAGCTCCGTATCGGCTTTAATCACGTGGTGCAGAGCGGACAGATTACTCACCTGCGGAAGATCGCACAGGCTCTGGTTTCCATCGCAGACCAGTCACCTGACCGCAAGGGAATCAATTTTCTGACCTTACGGGAAAACTATGCCGCGTCTGGCGAGGCCGCCATCCACGGAGACGAAAGAGAACGGTTGCGGGACGAGTTGATCGATCTGCAGAGCTTCTTCATTGCCGAAGGCATGAAGGATTTCGAAGTGGATCTGGGCTATGGCATGCGGGGTCTGGTGGAAGGTGTCGAAACGGCGCCCGTCCGGCGCGTTGCGCACACCGACATGCTGGGACGAGGCTATCCGCAGATTTCCGTGGTCGTCGATCTGCTCGGCGATGTCTATCTCTATCGCGAGGCTGCATTCATCGGCCGGGCGGGAGCGGACCGTTACATCATCGGACGCCTTACACCTGAGCTGGGAATGGCCGAGCTGCTGCAACGCTACCTTGCCGACAGCGAGCGCTTTGTCACTCCTCGTGCTGGTGACGAAATCTTCCTGGACGCCTTCGACCATGCGGTCACAGCGTATTTGCGCCAGGCAAGTGACGACCTTCACTTCGGCTCAAACCTCTCCGGCATACCTGTCCACGCGGGCCTTTATCATCCGCCGGCGAATCTATGGAGATGAGCATGAACGGTGTTGGGGAGCGAGGAGCGGCTCCCAGGGAGAAGCCGCAGGCTCGGCAGTTCATTAATATTCTGGGGATCAGTTTGCATCCGATGCGGTTCATGGCGGCGGCGGATCTTCTGGAACAATGGATTGCTGAGCGGCTTCCCCGCGTCGTCTGCTTCCCGGGCTCCGATATGCTGGCCGCAAGCCAGCGCAATACCAGGCTTGGCTCGGCTTTGAACCGCGCCGACCTCACCGCGACCGACGGCATGATGTTGGTGAGGTTATGCCGCTGGTTTGGCGCCACCCAGGCGGAACGCGTCTACGGTCCCGACGTGATGTTGGAACTCTGCCGGCGCTCTCCCGCCCGTGCATACCGGCACTTCTTTTACGGTGGAAAACCCGAAGTCCTGGCCACGCTCACAGCGCGCTTACAGGAACAGTTTCCTGGGCTTTCTGTGGTAGGCGCCATTTCACCGCCGTTTCGTTCTCTCACAGAAGACGAGCTTGCTGAGGACCTTCGCAGCATCAATGAGAGCGGCGCGGATGTCGTGTGGATCGGGTTGGGCTCACCGAAGCAGGAGTTGTGGGTCACCGAAAACCGCAGCCGTCTGCGAGCCCCTCTGCTACTCGCCGTGGGCGCAGCGTTCGACTTTCACGCCGGTTCTGTTCGCCAGGCCCCCCGTTGGGTGCGCGACGCTGGAGGGGAGTGGTTCTTCCGCCTCTGCACTCAACCACGCCGTTTGTGGCGGCGCTACGTCGTACAGGTGGCCCAGTTCCTGGGCCTCCTCACCTTGCAGGTCACCCGCTTGCGCAAGTTTCCCATCGCCGCGGTCACCAGCGAGGGCGTGTGATCCAGCCGGAAGCCGCCATCCAGCCGGAAGCCGTGATCCCGTCTGCAGTACCCGCCCGGCCCTACCTGGCGCTGGGCTGCAGCCGGGTGATCGATTTTTGCGTGGCGGCGCTGGTGGGCATCCTGGTTTTACCGGTGCTCATTCTGGCTATCATCGCCATCAAGCTGGTCGATCCGGGACCGGCCTTTTACACGCAAAACCGGCACGGCAAAGACGGCCGGCCATTCAAGTTCTTCAAGCTCCGCTCGATGCGTTTGCACTCCGATGTTTGGCTGCGCGAGTTTTTGGCGCAGAATCCCGAGGCGAAGGATCCGCGGATTTACCGCACCGCCCGCGACCCTCGCATACTCCCAGTAGTGGGCTCATTCCTGCGCCGTTACAGCATCGACGAGTTGCCGCAGATCTGGAATGTCGTGCGCGGAGACATGGGTTTAGTGGGCCCGCGTGCCCTGCCCGACTACCACTGCAAGTTGCTTAATCCAGAGTTTCTTGCCTTCCGGTCGTCCGTGCGGCCAGGCATCACTGGCCTGTGGCAGATAGACGGACGCAGCAACGCCGATCCCGCATCCATCGAAATGTACGACTCGAAATACCTCACCCATTGGTCGCTGGGAACAGACCTCCTCATCCTCTGCCGCACCGTGACCTGCGTTTTTCGCGGCTCTGGCCTCTAATATTCCTGGTATGGGTAAAAAGGTCCGCTGGGGAATTTTGAGTACAGCCGGAATCGCCGTTAGAAAAGCGATTCCCGCAATGCAAGCGAGCGATTGGATTGAGGTGACCGCGATCGCCTCCCGTGACCTGCGCAAAGCCGAGCTGGTCGCAACCACGCTTGGCATTCCAAGAGCCTACGGGTCCTATGAAGAGCTGCTGGCGGATCCGGAGGTCGAAGCGATTTACAATCCGCTGCCCAACCAACTGCATGTGCCCTGGTCCATCAAGGCCGCGGAAGCGGGCAAACACGTCTTGTGCGAGAAACCGCTCAGCGTGACGATCGCTGAGGCCAAAAGTCTTTTGGCCGTGCAGGAACGCACGGGCGTGCTCATGGCTGAGGGCTTTATGGTGCACGGCCATCCACAGTGGCTAAGGGCCCGTGAGCTTATTGGCACCGGCAGGATTGGTGAACTCCGCTCCATTCAAGGTGTTTTCAGCTACTTCAACAGCGACCCCGCGAACATCCGCAACGTTCCGGAATATGGCGGCGGAAGCCTGATGGACATCGGATGCTATCCCATTCACACTTCGCGATGGATGTTTGGCGAGGAACCACGGCGAGTGATGGGTCTGTTTGAGCAGGATCCTGAGTTGAAGGTCGATCGGTTGACTTCGGCGATTCTTGAGTTTCCTTCCGGCCAGGCGATTTTTTCCTGCAGCATGCAGCTTGTGTATCACCAGCGGATGCAGTTGCTGGGCACCCGCGGCCGCATAGAAATGGTGATGCCCTTCACTCCGCCCCCCGACCGTGCCAGCTACATTCTGATCGACGACGGGCGTGACCTTACCGGGGGCGGTATCTGCACCGAGACCTTTCCGCCCTGCAACCAGTTCACCATTCAGGGCGAAGCCTTTTCCCGGGCCGTGCGCGAAGGGGGCAGCGTTCCCGTCCCGCTGACGGATGCGATCAAGAATATGGCGGTGATTGAAGCCATCGTTCGCTCCGGCCAGTCGGGCAAGTGGGAAGCGCCCTAGCTCACCGGTCTGTCCTGACCACAACTGCAAGTACAGAACAGGATTATCGCTTCTCCCAACCACCCAACTCGAGCGCCATAGACATACACGATTCACGCAATTCGTCGCCGTGGGCCCGCTTCTGTAACGCGCGCGCGACCACCATGCCACCGACACATAAAGCTGCGATCGCTTGTGCCTTGTCGCGCCGAGCGCGACCCCTCTCTTTCAGGCTCCGTTCCAATACGCTGACCATCGCGCTGAACACCGTCTCGAACGCTTGCTTCGCCGTCTCGCCGCTACGCGTCACATCGGTCGGCAGCGCAATCATGGGGCACGAATTCTCCACATCCTCAAAATGCTGCCGAGATAAATAAGCGCGGACCACCTGCGGGCCGACATCCTTTGAGGACAGATCGACCTCGACCCCTTCCCAACAGCTTTTCCATTCCGGGTCGGTGAAGAAGCACCCCAGGACTTCAGCGTATAGGTCGCTTTTGCTCTCAAAATAGCTGTAGAAACCGCCCCGTGTGAGGCCGGCTCCAGACATGATCTGGTCGACGGAGACACCGTCAAACCCATGCCGGTTAAACAGCCTGCGTGCGCTTTGAATGATCTTTCCTTTGATCTCGGTGCGATGGCCAGTGGGATAGGGCATGAGCCGGAGTATTGCGCCTGCGATCCTGGCTCGTCCAGCAAAATATGATCTTGAACATAATTTGGCCGCGTGATCCCATGCATTGACGTTGAGTGCCAGGAGAATGCAATGACAGAAAGATTGCCCTACTCGCCGACGCGAAGACAGGTGGCCATCGGCATGGCCGTGGCTCTTTGTGGCCTGGCTTCCACCCCCAGCGCATGGGCCCAAAGTACGCAACCGCCGGAACAGGAAAAGCCGGGAACCTCACCCAATCAAAAGCGGACCTCTCTCCAGGAAGAGATACACCTGAAGTCTGGCCCGCAACGCATCTATGCGATTCTTCTTGACCCAAAGCAGTTCGCTGCATTCACCGGCCAGCCGGCTGAGATCGACCCCAGGGCAGGCGGAGCCTTTTCTCTGTTTGCAGGACAAATCGTTGGACGCAATGTCGAGCTGGTTCCAAACCAACGGATCGTGCAGGCGTGGCGCCCTGCGCATTGGAGTCCTGGCATTTGGTCGCTCGTTGCCTTTGAATTGAAACCCCAGGCCCCTGGAACTCTTGTGTCGTTAGACCATAAAGGCTTCCCTGTAGGCGATTTTGATCACCTGGAGTGGGGATGGCATGCCCACTATTGGGAACCGTTGAAGAAATTCCTCACTTAGCGGGCGAGGATCAGTGCCGCCGCGAGCGCGGCGGTCTTATGGTCGCTGGTCCAGGGGGGACCGGCCGACCTGCCGAGGTTCGCGATACTGAGCTGCACCCGGGCCGCCCTATTCACGAAGGCCACCTTCGCCCGGGCTTCCAGCTCTCGCACTGGGATCGTCGTTACGGGGATCCGCAGACCTTCGCAAGCTGAGTACGCGGCTTGGCGGAAGAATTCGCCTTCCGCGGTGTGGATCAGTGGGTGCGCCGCGAGAATCTTAGCCAGGGACGGCAGCGCACGGCCCGAGGCCAATAAGATCGCTGCACCTACAACGCCATAATGGCGGCCGTTCAATTTTTTGACCACTTCCGCGATTGCCATGGCAGCGAGTCGAGAGGAAGATGCCGCGCAGTACGTCAGGTGCTTTTCCTGCTCTGGAGGTTCGAGTTGGGCTGCGAAGTGATACGGCTGGATGGCTCCGCGCACTTCCGGATCCGCGACGACGACGCGCCTGCGGTCCAGCAATTCAAGCGAATGAGCATCTCCTGACACGGCGATCAGCACTCCCCAGCCGGAGTGCATGTGAAAGCCAAGGGCTGCTCGCTTCATGGCTACTTCAACGCGGCCTGCGGTGAACTCTTCATGAGTTCCGTGAGCTTCTCATGCGGAAGCGCTTCGATCGTGTGACCATCCACACCAATCATGGTTTGGGCGCCCACCATGGCGTTGACAATGGCTTCCTCCGTCGCTTCCACCGTCGCCTGGAACAAGGGGCTGATCCGTTCGTTCGAAACCGTGAGCACAGAGTTGGGACCAGGTTCTTTGCCGGCCCCGCGGTTGGCGGTAGAAAAGGCAATGAAGATATCGCCGGAAGAATTTCCTGAGCTGGAGCCGGTGCGAGCGAGGCCCATCGTTGCCCGGCGCGCAAGCCGCTTCAATTGCCCAGGCAACAGCGGAGCGTCGGTGGCCACCACGATAATGATGGACCCAACATCACCCCTTACTTCTGGATCGAGCATCGCCTTTGGTGGCGCAGCGGGAATCAGCTTACCGACAGGCACCCCGGCGATGGTAAGTTGCGGACGTCTGCCACAGTTACATTGCACCAGCACCCCAACGGTGTAGCCGCCCGCATCCGCCGAGAGCACACGAGAAGCAGTGCCATCTCCCCCCTTGAACCCGTAGCAGACCATGCCCGTGCCTCCGCCCACATTGCCCTCGGGGACTGGGCCGGACTTCGCAGTATCCAGCGCTGAAAATACATCGGCCTGATGAACGTGGAAACCGTTGATGTCGTTCAGGTACCCGTCCCAGGTCTCGGCAACCACGGGCAGCGACCATGGTTGTTGGGCGAGGCGGCCGCTTTTTACCGACCACGCGATGATCGAATCCCGCACCAGGCCCACCGAGTGCGTGTTGGTGATCGCCAGAGGACCTTCGAGGAAACCGGACTCTTCTACCCAGGTAGTGCCGGTCATTTCGCCATTTCCGTTTTGCGAGAACCACCCGGCGTACACCGGCTCCGCATCAGCACGGCCGCGGGGAAAAATCACCGTCACGCCCGTACGGACCGGGCCCTGGCCAACCACCAGCTTACCCTCGCCGCTGATCAGCGTTGTATCGCCGACTTCCACGCCCTTGATATCGGTGATCGCATCCAGCGGACCGGGCGTGCCATCGAAAGGCACGCCGAGCGCGCGTGCACGCGGGGCTGTTTGGGAAAATCCTGTCGCGCAAACCATGAACCATGGCAGAAGCAAGCGGAAATTCATGCGCGAAGTCTAACACGCGTTGTCACGAATGCTTGGACACTTCAGCTGACAGCACACTTGCGCTGCCATTTCGCCGTGAATCAGAAGATAAGGGATTTCAGCGAAGCCTCCGGCTATAGTTCGTACATCAGCTCAGTTTCATGGCCTCGGGATCCCAGTGGACCACGGTGCCCTTTTCGTAGCTTAGATTGCTGAGCAGCGCCGCTCCAGCCGCACGGAAACCGAACACTGCATCCTCCACCACGGGTTGGCGCGAACGAACCGAAGAAAAGAAATTGCGGAAATGATCGTAGCTGTCGCTGTATCCAGCAGCCGCTACAAATCTCTCGTACCCCAGCTGCGGCGCTCCCATGGGATGCTCACGCGGATACTTTTCGTAATACTCTTCGGTCATTTTCTTTTGCATTGCATCGGCGAAGCTTCCGACAAAAAGACCGGGACCCTTCTCCAGGGGAACGCGGCTTACAATCAGGCTGTTGCCGGCGATCTCCATCGTGCCTTCGGAACCGGTAAAAATCAGGCCTTCGTTTTCCTCGCCGCCGTCCACGAAGTTCACCCGCAGGCTTAAGTTGAAGCCTTCAGGATAATCAAAGAGGCCGAGCATCACGTCGGGCACATCGCGGCCGTCTTTCCAGAAACGAATTCCGCCAGTGGCCATAGCCCTGGTCGGTCCGTGCGAACCAGTGATGTAGTGGGTTCCGCTAAACAGGTGGACGAAAAGATCGCCGGCCACGCCGCTGCCGTAGGCCTTCCACTTACGCCACTGAAAGAAATGTTCGCCGTTGAAGGGTATTTTGGGTGCTGTGCCCAGAAAGCGGGGCCAATCGCAGGTCTCCGTCGAGGCATCCAGCGGCACCGTGTAGTTCCACGCACCGATCGACGAATTGCGGTCCCAGCGTGCGGTCACCATATTCAGTTTGCCAATGGCGCCGGAGGCGAGCACTTCCTTGGCCTTGGTGTAGATCACGGAGCTTACGCGCTGGCTGCCCACCTGGATGATCCGATTGTTCGCGCGAGCGGCTTCAATCATCTGCGGCCCGTCGGCGTAGAGATGGATCATCGGCTTCTCGCAATACACATCTTTGCCCGCCTTCATCGCATCCACGGCGACCTGCTTGTGCCAATGGTCGGGAGTTCCGACGATGACGGCGTCGATATCTTTGCGCGCGAGGATCTCGGAGTAATCGCGGGTAGTAAAAATGTCGTTGCCCCAGAGTTCCTTGCTGTGCTGGAGCCGGCCGTCGTAACAATCGGCCACGGCGACAAGCTTGACCCCTGGAACCTGCACTGCCACCTTGGTGTCACCTTGTCCCTGGCCGCCGGCGCCGATGAGCGCGAACTGAATGTGGTCGTTGGCTGCCACGGGCTTGGCCGGTTCCGCCTGGGCTTCCGCCAGCAAATGCGTTCTCGAGCCTAGAAATGTCTCCACTGTTGCGGCAGCCGTTGCCGCCTTAAGAAAGTTTCTCCGATTCAAATCGAGCACAGTCGTCCTCACAGCTGAAAGATATCCGCCGTCTGTAACCATACAGCCTCCATGCCTCAGGGGGCAGGGTTGGCCTAAAGTTTAGAGTTAATCGAGTTGGAACCGGACGACGGTCTGCGGGATGGTGGAGCTTACATCACGAACGCAAGGTTCTCGAGCTCTGCCTGCATGCAATCGAGATTGCAGCCCATGCCTTCCAGGCGGCTGATTGCGTTGCGGGCATGTTCTGCGCTCACGCCGTATCCACGGCCAGTGAGGAAGCCGCTGAGGACTTCAGCCGCCTGCCATGAGTCGATCCCCGACTGCAGGAGCTCGTTGCGCAAGTTCAGCAGCTCGCGTGCGGAAAATTTCTCGATCTTGGCATTTGCAGACATTTCATTTCCTCTCTCAGCTCTTTGTAATAAGGCACAGGCACGAGTTAAAACTCTGCCGACCGACCGCGACACCACAAACCTGCGGGAAGAGCCCTCTGACTTCGAACCAAGGAACGCAACCGTGCAACCAATCTGAGGCAGAAACAAACCAGTTTCGTGTCTTCTGACTCTATCAACCCGAAATAACCTTCCTCGTTGCGTTGGCTATTATCCTGCATCACACCGAAGTGGCACCCCAAGCGGACAAGTCCACCCTTCAATCTGCTCATTTGATGCTGGAACGCTCTGCAGGATGTATCGGATACGCGAATCATTTCGACGAGCACACCGAATCACCAATCTCTACATTTCCCAGTGCACCGCATCGTTTCGGGGAGAGCCTGTCCCAAAATGATGACTTGTGCGCTCGCCCCCGCTTCCCTTTCAAAACGCTTATAACTAATAGACTAATTTGTTAAAAACTGGTGAGCAGAAAGAACAAAAATTCTCTCTTTCACATCAGCGGAGGCTCGAGCGTCGCACGATGCTCAAGCATGACCGGAATGCCGTCCTCCACCGGGTAGTAGCGGCCACAGCCGGTGCAATGCAGCCACGCATGCATAGCCGGGTTGGGACCAGCCATCACAGGTTGACGGCACACTGGGCAAACCAAAATCTCGAGCAGAGCCTGCGAAAGAATCGGCGTCATGCCACGAGTCTAGATCACCGCGCGCATCAGCCTCCGGCAAAGCGGGCATTTACCATGAGCAAGAAGGATGGTGCATGCCTAGAGTTCTGGATGGAAACGCAATTGCCGCCGCGATCAAAGCGGAGGTCAGGAATGAGGTGGAGCGGCTCGCACCGCAAGGTATCCGGCCGGGGCTGGCGGCCGTGCTCGTGGGGCAGGTTCCCGCTTCCGAGATTTATGTGCGCAGCAAGGTTAAGACCTGCGAGGCCCTGGGGCTTTTCAGCGAGCTGATCACGCCGCCGGAAACGGTCACCACGGAAGAAATGCTGGCATTGATTGCCCAGTTGAACGCCCGCGAAGACATCGACGGCATTCTGGTGCAGCTGCCGCTGCCCAAGCAGGTGAACGCCAAGTTGCTGCTGGAAGCGGTGAGTCCTGACAAGGATGTGGACGGTTTCCATCCCGTCAACGTGGGCCGTTTGCAGACCGGCCAGCCCGCTTTGGCGCCATGCACCGCCGCAGGCATTATCGAGATCCTTAAGCGCAGCCATCTTCCGATTGCGGGACAAAATGCAGTCGTAGTCGGACGCAGCGACATCGTGGGAAAACCTACCGCAATCCTGCTTTTGGCGGAGAACGCGACGGTAACCGTGTGCCACTCCCGGACGCGTGATCTGGGTTCGTTCACCCGGCAGGCAGACATCCTGGTGGTCGCGATCGGCAAGCCCGCGTTTGTGACTACCGAGATGGTCAAACCAGGAGCAACTATCCTGGATGCCGGCATCAACCGGGTGACGGATCGTGCGGAATTTGATCGCTATTTTGCCGGGGATGCTCGGCGCGAAGAGACCTTTCTGCAGAAAGGTTCGGTCATCGTTGGAGATGTGCTTCCCAAAGCGTACGCATTGGCTGGGGCCTATACTCCTGTGCCCGGCGGCATCGGGCCGCTCACCATTGCCATGCTGATGGCAAACACAGTGCGCGCGGCAAAGCTGCGGCGCGGATTACCCGCCTAGGATGCTTCGCGTCGGATTAACGGGCGGCCTGGGCAGCGGCAAAAGCACCGTGGCGGGCATGTTTGCCGAGTTGGGAGCCGCGGTCATTTCCGCTGACCAGCTCGGCCGCCAGTTGATGCAGCCCGGAGAGCCGGTGTATGCCGCCATCGTAAAGACATTTGGCGGCGGAGTGGTCCGCAGCGACCGGTCGCTTGATCGCAAGGCGCTGGCTGAATTGGCCTTTCAACACAACCAGGCCGACGCGCTCAACCATATCGTGCACCCTGCCGTGATTGCCGCGGAAGAGGAATGGATGCGCGATGTCTTCGCTGCCGACCCCAGGCGCGTCGCCATCGTGGAATCCGCCCTGATTTTCGAAGTGGAAAAGTGGGGCACCGCACCGGGCTGGGTGCAGCGATTCGACAAACTGATCCTGGTTACCGTACCTGACGAAGTAAAGATTGCACGCTTTCTTGCACGCACGGTGGCCCGCGATGGGGCAGAAGAGGACGCCCGCGCACGAATCGCGGCTCAAATTCCCGATAAGGAAAAAGCCGGGCGGTGCGACTATGTTATCGACAACACGGGCTCACTCGAAACAACGCATGCTCAAGTCAAAACGATTTACGAGGAGCTGGTGCAGGCGGCGCGATAGAGGGAAACCGCAGGTCCCACCATTACGTTTTGTATCAGGGCACGACTTTAGTCGGGCCATAACAGCAAAAAAAGAGCTGGGCTTTAGAGTGTGCGTGAGAACCAGAGATTATGTATTTAGTCCCGTAGGGACGGCTGACCTTAGCCCAGGACGCAGTCCTGGGGAGAGCTTTCAAGACACGACAAGTCCCGAAGGGACGACTGAAATTGTCCAGGGTCAAGTAGCGGCGTATTTTCAGCCGTCCCTGCGGGACTCAATCATCTTGCATGATCCACCCAGGACTAGCGTCCTGGGCTAAGGTCAGTCGTCCCTACGGGACTTTTTCCAGTACGGGCTTTAGCCCAGGACATCGCCCGTCCCGCTGGGGGAAAGACACAGGGCTAAAGCCGGATTCTTCTCAATTTTTTACTGCCCGACTGAAGTTGTGCCCTGATATAGGGCGTAGCGGTGGGATCTGCAGTTTTCGTCCCCGACACCGAAAATGATCTAATAGACGTTAGCTCGTTATGAAGATTCGCCCTGTCATCCTGATCGTTTTGCTCGTAGGCGCATTCGTCTATCTCACCTCGTACAGCGACTTTCGCGGCCTGCCCAACGCTCCTCTGGCGAAGCTCTGGCACGCGTCACCGATGCACCTGACCGAGGCGGACGCGCAACCGGCTTATACCCAGGAAGAAGCCAATCGCATTGCCGTCTATAAGCGAGCCTTACCCTCGGTCGTGAATGTCACTTCTTCGGCCCTGGCCTTCGACTTCTTTTATGGAGTGGTGCCGCAGAGCGGTCAGGGTTCCGGCTTCGTGCTCACGAAAGACGGCCGCATCATCACCAACTACCATGTGATCCAAAACGCGCAGAACGTCGAAGTCACCACCAGCGACAAGCACACCTACAAAGCGCAGATCATTTTGCAGGACAAGGCCCACGACCTGGCGCTCCTGCAGATCAACGCCAAGAACCTCAGTCCGTCCATCCTCTCCGAATCCAGTGACCTGCAGGTAGGTCAGAATGTGTACGCGATTGGAAATCCGTTTGGCCTGAACGGCACCATGACCACCGGGATCATCAGTTCCATTCGCTCGGTGCAAGAACCGCAAGGTCCCACCATCGATAAGGCTCTGCAAACCGACGCCGCCATCAATCCCGGCAATTCCGGTGGACCGCTGCTCAACTCGCGCGGCGAAGTCATCGGGATGAATACCCTGATAGCCACCGGCGGCGCAGAACAGAACTCCGGTATTGGCTTCGCCATCCCCATCGACACCATCAAAGCGGTGCTTTCGGACTACAGCAAGTATGGGCGGGTGCGCCGTCCGTCGCTGGGCATTGCTTCCCTGGCAATCGGGCCCGACCTCGCGGAACAGATTGGATTGCCGGCCGACTACGGAGTGCTGGTGCAGAAGGTGATTCCCGGAGGCGCCGCGGAGCGCGCCGGCCTGAAAGGCGGCACACAGCAAGCCTACCTGGGCAACACCCCGATTTATCTGGGTGGCGATCTCATCGTAGCCATCGATAACGACCGGGTGACCAACCCGCAGGATGTTTCCGAGATCATGGACCGCCATCAGGCGGGTGATACCGTCACCGTGACGTTCTTCCGTGGATCGCGGAAAATGACGGCGAAACTAACCCTGGGCGAGGCTCACTCCGTTTCCGTCTGAGCGGCCACATAGCGGCGACCCAGCAAGCGATACTCGCCGGAGAGGACGCGCTCGATTGCCTCCGCATACGCCACATGTTCCTGGACCAGAATGCGCGCGGCCAGCGTATGTTCATCGTCGTCCGCCAGCACCGGCACTGCCTTTTGCAGCACGATCACGCCGTGGTCCAGTTCTTCGTCTACAAAGTGCACGGTGCAACCGGAGACGGCAACTCCGTATGCGAGGGCCTGTCGTTGCGCATCCAGGCCAGGGAAAGCCGGCAGCAGCGAAGGATGAATATTGAGAATGCGCTGCGGAAACGCGCGCACGAACTCCGGTGACAGCAGACGCATATAACCGGCGAGACAGACCAGTTCAACCTGATGCGCCTGCAGGCTGGCGATAATCTCGGCATCGTGTTCGGCGCGCTTGCGTCCCCGGGCCTCGATCACTTCGGTGGCTATTCCCCCACTGCGGGCCGCTGCGATCCCAGGCGCATCGCGGCGATTCGATATCACCACCGCGATGGTGGCATTTGCCAGGCGTCCCTTGGCAATCGCATCGGCGATGGCAAGAAAGTTCGACCCGCGGCCGGAAAGCAAAACTCCCAAACGGTGCACTCGGGGAGTTCCGCCAATCACGTGTACAACACCTTGCGGTCTCCCTTAACGGTGCGGCCGATGACGCAGAACTTTTCTCCAGCGCGGTCGAGCATCGATTTAGTGCGCTTGAATTTATCCGCCGGCACCACAGCGATCAACCCGATGCCCATGTTGAAGGTGCGCAACATCTCTTCCGGTTCCACGCTGCCCAACTGCTGCAAGTGGGAGAAAATCGCGGGCGGAACCCAGGAGCCGGTTTCCACCACCGCGGAGATGGTTTTGGGCAGAATGCGCGGCAGGTTTTCCGTGATGCCTCCACCAGTGATGTGAGCCATGCCAACTACCAGTTCAGCCGCAGTGAGCTTCTTGATCACGGCCAGATAGCTGCGGTGCACTTTCATCAGCGCCGCACCGGCCTTATCCTTTAACTCGTTTACATATTGGTGAGGCGCATAGCCGGCCACGTCAAAAAAGAGTTTGCGCGCCAGGGAGTATCCATTGGTGTGCAGACCGGTGGAAGGAAAGCCGATGAGCACATCGCCGGGTTCGATCTTGCTGCCAGTGATCAGCTTTTGCCGGTCCACAGCCCCGACGATAAAGCCCGCCAGGTCATACTCTCCTTTGGAATAGAAACCGGGCATCTGAGCCGTCTCCCCGCCAATGAGAGCGCAGCCGTTGGCGCGGCAGGCCTCGGCCACACCGCTGACCACGGTTTGGGCCACTTCGTCGTCCAGTTGGCCGATGGCTAGATAGTCCAGAAAGAAAAGAGGGGTTGCGCCCTGGACAGCAATGTCGTTGACGCAGTGGTTGACCAGGTCGGCGCCGACAGTGTGATGCATATCCAGTGCAAACGCTACTTTCAGCTTGGTGCCGACACCGTCCGCGCTCGAAACCAGGATCGGCTCGGCATACTTGGCGGTATCGAGGCGGAAGAGGCCCCCAAAACCCCCAATGTCTCCCAGCACCTGTTTGTTGAAGGTTTTCTGCGCTAAGTATTTAATGCGCTGTTTGGTACGGTCGCCCTGCGAAATATCCACGCCGGCCGAGGCGTAGGTGGCAGGAGGCTTATTCGATTTTCGCGTCGATTCTGGCAAGTCTCTTCCAAGTTCAGATTGGGATGAGGTATTTCGATGGGACGGAATCGATCCCCGGGAATTGCCAGTTTAACATCGTCAACCGGCCATAAGCAGGGTCCCCTATACTGAATCCCGTGAGCAGAGAACTGAGTCGTTCCAAAGAATTGCAGCGGCGCGCGGAGCGGTACTTGCCTGGGGGTGTCAATTCGCCGGTGCGCGCCTTTCGCGCCGTGGGCGGAGATCCGCCTTTCCTGGTGCGTGCCGAAGGAGCCTATCTGTGGGACGCGGATGGCAATCGTTACCTGGACTACTTCGGTTCCTGGGGACCGATGATTCTCGGCCATGCCCACCCGCTGGTGGTGGAGGCCATTCAGAGAGCTGCGGAGCGGAGTGCCAGCTTCGGCGCCTCCACTGCCGCGGAGGCTGATCTGGCGGAGCTGGTGGTTGCCGCCATGCCCTCGATCGAAAAACTGCGCTTTGTCAGCTCGGGGACGGAGGCGACCATGTCCGCCATCCGGGTGGCGCGCGCGTTCACCAACCGCAGGTATGTGATCAAGTTTGAAGGGTGCTATCACGGACATTCCGATGGACTACTGGTCAAAGCGGGATCGGGACTGGCCACGTTCGGCCTGGCAGGATCCGCCGGGGTGCCGGAAGAGATTGCCCACTGGACGCTTCCTTTGCCGTTTAACGATTTGGCCGCAGTAGAAGAAGCCTTTGCCAAGCATCCGGACGATATCGCCTGCGTGATCGTGGAGCCAGTGGTGGGGAACATGGGCTGCGTGCCGCCCGCCCCGGGATATCTCCAGAGTCTGCGGCGAATCACCCAGGAGAGCGGAAGCCTGCTGATCTTCGACGAGGTCATGACCGGCTTCCGGCTGGCCCTGGGTGGGGCGCAAGAGGTCTTTGGCATCGATCCTGACCTCACCTGCCTGGGAAAGATTATCGGAGGCGGCTTGCCCTGCGCGGCCTTTGGCGGCAAGGCCAGGATGATGAACCTGCTGGCGCCGCTGGGCCCCGTCTACCAGGCTGGGACGCTCAGCGGAAACCCGCTGGCCATGGCTGCGGGCACCGCTACCTTGCAGTACCTGGCTGCTCACGGGAGCGACGTTTACACCGGGCTGGAAAAGGTTACCGCTGCGGTCGCCAAGGGCATTGCCGCCGCCGCCCTGGACGCGGGCATTGGAGTCCAAACCAACCGGGTGGGATCCATGGTCACGTGGTTCTTTACCGAGACCCCCGTGACCGACTTCGAGACCGCGGCAACATCGGATACGGAAGCTTTTGGACGCTTTCACCGGGCGATGCTGGATCAGGGTGTGTGGCTCCCTCCCTCGCAATATGAAGCTGCTTTTCTCGGGACGGCCCACACTGCGGCGGATATCGACTTTACCGTGGAGGCCGCGCGCAAGGCCTTCGCATCAGTACATGCGACACAATAGGGAAAAGAATCGCAGGCTTTTCGTGGCTGCTTTTGTCGGCTCATAGGAGAGTCGTCTTAAGTCCCGAAGGGACGGCTGAACTTAGCCCCAAGCGTCCACGGTGACAAAGCGCAACTTACTTCCGGCCCAGCCTTCCAGCAACAAATGAACAGCCGAAAGGGTGACGGAACGGTCGGTGCCGAGCTCGCGATGACCGCCATCATGCAAGAGGAGATTGCTTCCCCGGCGCCGCTTCTGATTGTGCAGAAGACCGCGTCGCACCCGCGCTGCCAGATCCTGCGGATCCGTAGCTTCCCAATCGTAGGCAGTGATATTCCACATCACCGGTGTCAGCCCTAATTCGCGTGCCGTGCGCAAAACATCCGGCCGGCGCGCGCCGAAGGGAGGGCGAAAATAGCGCACAGCTGCGCCGGTTGCATCCTCGATGATCGCGCTGCACTTAACCAGTTCCTCGCGGACGTGAGCGGGGCTCGCCCACATCAACGAGGGATGGCTCACCGTATGGTTTCCCAGTAGATGGCCAGCCTGCTGGATCGACCGGGCAACTTCCGGACGCTGGCGCACATAGCTGCCCATCAGGAAAAAGGTGGCCCGCACTTGCCGGTGGCTCAACAAGTCAAGCAATTGCATGGTGTACGGGTCGTTGGGACCGTCATCGAAAGTCAAGGCGATCTCATTTACGTCGGAACCTGCAAGAACCGTTCTTCCGAAAACCTGTGACGTGGGCCATTGCGCGGCATAGAGGTACGCCCCCGCCGAAAGCCCGGTGAGTAAACCTGCGGAGATCGTCTTCGTGAGCATGCTTCAAGAGTTTAACTGTGTTATCTTCGGTTTTTCTTCATGGCAGATTTCTTCGAGCCTCCCCGATTCATCGCCATCGAGGGACCGATTCGCGTCGGTAAATCGACCCTGGCCAGGATTCTGGCAGAGACCCTGCACGCCCAGCGCATCGTAGAACCGGAAAACAACCCCTTCCTCGATCGCTTTTACCAGGAAATGAGCGGCATGGCCCTGGCCACACAAATGTGGTTCCTCGTGGAACGGTACGACCAGATGCGCCAGGCAGCAAAAGACCTGGCAGGCAGTGACCCCTGGCCGATCGTGGCTGACTACCTCTTTGAAAAAGACAAGATCTTTGCCTACATCAATCTCGGCGATGCGGAACTGGCCCTTTACAACCGTTATTACAACGACTTCCGCACCGAAGTGCCGGCGCCGGACCTGGTGATTTATCTCCAGGCTTCCCCGGAAGTCCTGAAACAGCGACTGAAACGAAAGGGTTTAAGTCAGGAGCAAGCCATCAGCGACGCCTACATCGAGCAGGTGGCAAAGGCCTACGAGCACTTCTTTTTCCACTACACGGCCAGCGACCTGCTGGTGGTCGACACCTCCGAAATTGACTTTGTAAGCCGGGAGCAGGATCTGGCCCTCCTGCTCAAACGGCTCTCCGAACCGATCAAGGGCAAGCAGTACTTCCGGCCGCCGCCCACCCCGGGAAACGGCGCTTAGCCGCTTTGCCGGGAGTATGTTCAACGGCGTATATTGGTCTGCGGTACTGATCGGGCAGCATCCCTGACGGGAGTTGCACTGGAGTTTGCCATGAGCCTCACCCACTTCCGCAGCGCGGACCATTCCGCGTCCGCCACCCCGGCCCGCCGGGTGACGATCCAAACACTTCAAGACAAGAAATCCAAAGGCATCCCCATCGTAGCGCTGACTGCCTACGACTATGCCACGGCGCGGCTGGTGGATGAGGCCGGCGTCGACTTCATCCTGGTCGGGGATTCGCTGGCGATGGTCGTCATGGGATACGACAACACCCTTCCCGTCACCATGGACGAGATGCTGCTGCACACCCGCGCCGTACGCCGGGCAGTCAAGCAAGCAATGGTAGTCGCCGATATGCCCTTCGGCTCCTACCAGGTGAGTACGGCCGAGGGGATTGCCAACGCTGCGCGCTTCCTGAAGGAAGCCGGCGCGCAGGCAGTGAAGATAGAGGGCGGAGCAAGCCGCCTTGATCTGGTCAGGCGTCTCACGGAGGCAGAAATCCCGGTGGTGGGACATTTGGGGCTTACGCCGCAGTCCGTCCACCGCATGAGTGGATACCGGGTCCAGGGCAAGTCGGTCGCGGCCATCCATCACCTGGTGAAGGATGCCCTCGCCCTCGAAGCGGCGGGGGCCTTTGCCGTGGTTCTGGAAGGAATTCCTACCGAAGTGGCGCAGCGGATCACCGCCGCGCTGCATATCCCGACCATCGGTATCGGCGCCGGGCCCTACTGTGACGGCCAGATCCTGGTGCTGCACGATCTCATCAATCTGTCCTTTTCCGCCCCTGCGAAATTCGTACGCCGCTATGGCGACGCCGCGGCATTGATCACGGATGCTGTCCACCGCTACCGCGACGATGTCGAAGGTCGCAATTTCCCCGGCGAAGCGGAAAGCTATCATCTGGGCAAAGAAGCGATGGCGGCTCTGCTCCTGGAAGAAGGGACGACCCGGCGTAAGGCTTAGCGCATGCTGGTGCTGCATACCATTGCTGAAACCAGGGCCGCGTGCGCCCGGATCCGGCTGGCAGGCAAGACTTTAGGACTGGTGCCCACCATGGGCGCCTTGCACCAGGGGCATTTATCCCTGGTCCGCGCAGCACAGACAAGCTGCGATGCCGTGGCGGTCTCGATTTTCGTAAACCCCACCCAGTTTGGTCCTAAGGAAGACTTCGCCAGCTATCCCCGCACCCTCGAGGAAGACTCCCGCACATTGGAAGCGGCCGGGGTCGACGTTGTATTTGCGCCTTCGGTCCAGGAGATGTATCCCAGCGGCGCGAGTACGTTCGTCGAAGTCACCGGCCTGAGTGATCGGCTGGACGGTGCATCGCGTCCGGGGCATTTTCGCGGCGTAGCTACCGTGGTGGCGAAGCTGCTGAATATCTTCACACCCGACCACGCTTTCTTTGGGCAAAAGGATGCTGCCCAGGTAGCCGTGCTGCGAAAAATGGTACGCGATTTACGGTTTGCGGCTCAGTTGGTGGTGTGCCCGACGGTGCGCGAACCGGATGGGTTGGCGATGAGTTCGCGCAACCGCAACCTGAGCGAGGAACAGCGACGCCAGGCGCTGGTGCTCTCTCGCGCTCTGTTTGCGGTCCAGGAGTTGGTCCGGAAGGGCGAACACGGGTCAGCCAGGTTGCTCGCCATGGCGTCGAGTGTTATGGCAGGGGAACCTGCCGTGCAGATGGACTACTGCCGCATCGTCGACCCTGACACGCTCGAGGACATGCCGGATGTGGGCAAGGGCGCGCTGGTGGCGGTGGCGGCGCGGGTTGGCACGACACGGCTGATCGATAACTTGTTGATCTAGCAGAGCGTGGAGAAACTGCAGATCACTCCAAGGCACGCCGGGACAGGTCGGATTCGCTACCCAAACCTGTCCAACTTAGACTTGAAATACATGTCGGTCCACCAACACTCTTTATAGAATCGTCGCCCTCACCCTTGTCATCCCGACCGGAGCGAAGCGTAGCGGAGGGACCTGCGGTTCACCAGACCACTACTGGAAACGCGCCTGCCCTGAGAGTGTCGAAAGGGGGGATGAAAATAACCCCGCGACCACATCTTAGGCAACCTTCAGCCGTTCCTTCGGGCCTGAATCAGTTGTCTTGGTGTACCCAAGCCTACGTCCAACCGCATTCGTCACAATCTCAGGGCAGGCGCGTTTCCAGTGGGGTCCGCGGAACCGCAGGTCCCTCCGCTACGCTTCGCTCCGGTCGGGATGACAAGGGTGAGAGCGAGCGCTCGGGTCGGGATGACAGGGTGAGCGCAAGGCATCCAAAGAATGGTTGTTGGACCGACGTGTTTCGATGGTATTTGGACAAACCTGAAATTCAACCGTCCCTGCGGGACTGGACAAAGCCGGCCTGGCGTGGGGGTTAGTGGAGAGATCTGTGGTTCTTGCCTCGTGCTTAAATCAGCCGCGTTTGGAAACAAAGGGGTTGCCGGCCAGGAGATAGCGGGCCAGCCGCTCTGCATCTTTGCTGATGCCGATTCTTGGCGTCACCAGCACGTCGCTGGCTTGAAAGCCGTCGTCCCGGATTTGCAGGTTAGATTTCGGTGAAGTGAAGTCGACGCCGTTGTCGCGGTCCCGGGTTATCCCGAATGCCTGGCATAGCCGCCCCGGTCCGGAGGTCAGCACGGCCATGCGGCTGGGGTCGAGCCTGCGGTTCCTCGCCATTGTCTCCAGGCCACAGACGGGCTCCAATGCACGGAACAAGACTCCACCGGCGCGCCCCTCTCGTTCGCAGGAAACGTTCAGGCAGAAATACATGCCGTAGATGAAGTAGACGTAGGCATAACCCGGCGGTCCGAAAAGCACAGCGTTTCTTGCCGTCTTGCCGGCAAAGGAATGCGCCGCCGCGTCGGCATCCCCGAAGTAGGCCTCCACTTCGACGATGCGCCCCACCATTTCCCCCCTGACCAGCAGTTTTCCCAGAAGCTTCTGGGCGACCACGTCAGGGGGATCCAGATAAAAGTTCCGAGAGACCAGCCTCGTCCCGGGCCGGGCTTTAGCCACGAGCTGCTTTGACGGCGGCAAGAACCTCCTCGGCATGCCCCTCCGGCTTCACTTTGGGAAAAATTTTCAGCAGCTTCTGGTCGGGCCCGATGAGGAATGTAGTCCGCTCAATACCAATCACTTTCTTGCCGTACATATTCTTTTGCTTGAGAACGTCAAACTGTTTGCACACTACTTCGTCTACATCTGCAAGGAGGGTATAGGGCAGGTTGTATTTCTCTTTGAACTTCTTCTGCGCCTTCGGTGTGTCGCGCGAGATACCGAGCACCACGGCGCCGGCCTGCTGTATCTTCTTGAAGACGTCGCGAAAACCGCAGGCTTCAATCGTGCAGCCGGGAGTGTCGGCCCGGGGATAGAAGAAAAGCACCACGGGCTTGCCGCTGTAGTCCTTCAGATGTATGGTTTTGTCTTCTTCAGTCTGCAGCGTGAAGTCGGCGACTTTGTCGTTCACTTCCATGAAAATAGGTCCTTCCCCTGAACGAGATGCAATGCAACGAGATTATTCCATGATGACGAAAGCCGCGAGCGGTCTCGCTCTGTTGCTCGCGCTGGCAACGCCCGCCTACGCGCAGTATCCCGGCCATATTGAGAATGGCAAGAAAAAGGCCCCCACCGTGCGCGCAATTGCCGTGCTCGAGTGGACGGGGGATATGGGAAAACCAAGTGCCAGCCGCATCATACCCATTTCCGTTTTCGACGGGGAACAGTATCAGCCGGGGGGTCTTTATTTGGCCAGGCCCGAGCCGTTGGCGCTCGAACCGGGAACAGAGTACGTGCTGCAGGACGCCGGGATAGCCCGAGGATTGTTTGACATCAACAACGCGCAGGATGTGGACGGCTACTGGTTCGGCTATGGTTCGTGGAAACCGATGGCCCCTCCCGCCAGGAAGGCGAAGCCGAAGCAAGGCAGAAACATGCCCCAGGTCGTGAACGATGCGGGGAACGGCCGGCCTCACTTCAAAGGCCGGGATTCGAGCGGCAGCTCTACGTCTACAGATACATCCGCTGGCTCTACAACCGGGTCTGGTAGTTCCGGTTCTACGAGCTCAACGGCTTCCAACAACTCTCCTGCCGGCGATCCGGATCGCCCCACCCTGCGCAGGCGGTCGGATTCACCCGCATCCACCCCAGCCGCCAGCGCCGGCAGCTCGGACGCCGCGGCCCCCGAAGTCGCTCTGGGCGGCGCCGATCCGGACCGGCCGCATATGGCTCACGGTCAGCAGACGCCGAAGGACGATATTCAACCAGCCCAGCTCACCGGAGTACCCACCGGTCTGCAACAGATGATCGCCGTGTCCGATGCCGGCGAAGGCGAAGCGCATCCTTTTGTGTATCTGTGGTCGGACCCGGGCGACGCCGACAAGATGAAGGCGCAGATGGAGATTGCAGCGGCCAACGCCATCGCAGCGGCTGCGCCGCCGGTCAAGACAACTCCGAAGACACGCACTGCGGCCACCATTGCCGCACGGAGACGAAAAGCAGCGGCGACCGCCGCCGCCGCTCCCAGGCCGGTGTTTACCAACGAGCGGTTCAAAGCTTATGAGCTCACCTTCAGCGGCGGAGCTACGCTGGTCTTCACCGGGGAGATGGCGGATCACGCGGGCAAGGTGAAATACGTTACGCTGATCGCCCAGCCGGACTTCAACGGCGTGCCCAAGGTGGTGTTCAAGTCTGTAACCGATGACGATCATCTCGACGTGACGCCGAGAATGCGGCTGGTGGATGCAGTCGATGCCAAGGCCGATAATCGGGGAGACCTGATCTTCGAATTGCGCAGTCACCGCGATCGGCAATTCGTGATCTACCGCATATCCGGCGGTCAGGCGGAGCAGGTTTTTACCACCGGATCACTGCCTAATTCCAACTCACAAGGCTGACCTCAGGGATTGGGCAACTTAGTCGTATCCCACCCACCACCAAGCGCCTTAACCAGTTCCACGCTGGCGGCAAACTGCCGGGTGGTGATGTCCGCAGCGGTTCGCTCGTTCGACAACTGGGTGGTCTGCGCGGTGATCACCTCAAGATAGGTGGTGACACCACCCTTGTAGCGAGTGGTGGAGATATCGAGCGAGCGGCGCGCCGAAGCCACTGCCCGTTGCTGCGCCGCCGATTCGTTGTTCAAGATACGCAGGCCGGAGAGATTGTCCTCCACCTCCTGAAAGGCCTGCAGCACAGTCTGCCGATAGTTGGCCACGTTCTGCTCATAGGTATCCCGCGCCTCCTCGGTGATGGCGTGGCGCCTGCCGGCATCAAACAGCAACTCGACGGCAGATCCGCCCAGCGACCAAAGCGAACTTGGCCCCTGGATCAGTGTGCCGGCGTTCTTGCTCTCGAATCCGCCGGTGCCTCCGATGCTGATGGTGGGGTAGTACGCCGCGATGGCGACGCCTATCTGGGCATTCGCGGCATTGGCGCGCCGTTCCGCGGCCGCCACATCAGGACGGCGTTCAAGCAATTGCGACGGCACCCCGACTGGTACCTGTGGCAGTGCCAAATCGAGCGGAGCAGGCGGCAGAGAAAAACTGGATGCAGGAACACCGGAGAGGGTGGCAATGGCGTGCTCATACTGGGCCCGGGCAACGCCAATATCAATGGCCTGCGCACGCGTCTGATCGAGTTGGGTTTGCGCCAGGGCCACGTCGGACTCGGTGGCTACTCCGCCGGAAAATCTCACCTTGGTCAGATCCAGGTATTGTTCATATTGCACCACGGTGTTGTCCAGCAATCGCTGCTGGGTGTCGAGGCCACGCAGTTCAAAGTAATCGAGCGCCAGCTCCGAACGCAGACTCAGATCGACGTTCGCCAGATCAGCGGCTGATGCCTGGGCGGTTGCCCGCTGCGCTTCCACCTGCCTGCGGATGCTGCCCCACAGATCCGGCTCCCAGGAAACCTGCCCCTGGAGGAACAGGTCGTTGTAGGTGGTTTTGCTGCCGGGAACATACACCGGACGGTTTTGCGACTGACGATCGTGCGCAGCCGACGGACCAGCAGAGACAGTGGGAAAATACTGGGATCGATAGACCTGGATCGCCGCCCGGGCCTGCATGTACTGCTCGTACGAAGCCTTGAGCGTTTGGTTGGAAACGGCCACCTGCTGCTCCAGCTTGTCCAGTTGCGGGTCCTTATAAATCTCCCACCAGTTCGCGCGCAATGCGCTGTCGTTGGGGGTCACCTGCTTCCATCCACCGTCAGGAAGGTTCGGGGGAGGGACCACCGCGCTCTCCTTAAACGCAGGCGCGGTCGGCGCGTCGGGCTTGTGGTAGTTGGGCCCCACGGTGCAACCGGAAACAAGCAGCACCGGAATGAGAAGAGCCCCGAACTGAATTTGCGGAAGCTTCATTCCGAGGCGCCCCCGGCGGATTGTTTCGCGGGTTGAACCACGCGTACCGGTTCCCCATCGATCAACGAATCCGGCGGATTCTCGATGACGCGCGAGTCAGCGGTGAGGCCGTCAATGACCTGCACCGTCGATCCATCGTCCTGACCAATTGTCACCTGCACCAGCTTGGCCTGATCTCCATCGGCCCCCTTCACCACCGTGCCTACCTGCAACCCATGGCTGCGGAAGATCAATGCGGAGACTGGAATGATCATGGGAACGACTGTCTGATGCACATTCATGTGCACCTCGGCGTACGCCCCGGGCATGAGTTTGCCACTGCGATTGTCGACATCGATTTCAATCAACAAAGTGCGCGAGCTGGGATCGATGGCTCTCGCCGAGCGCACGACTTTTCCGGTAAAGGTCTGGCCGGGAAATTCGGAAAACGTAAGCGTGGCTGTTGTCCCAGGATTCGTGGTTTGGGAATAGATCTGGGGAACGTTGACATACACACGCAACGTATTGATGGCCGAAATGCGAAACATCAGGGCGCCGGCCCCGGCGTTGATCAGCTGGCCGACATCGACCCCGCGGGCAGTGATCACTCCACTGAAGGGCGCGTAGATCTTTTCAAAGGCCTGCAGCTCTTGCAGACGTTGGACATTCGCCTGGGCGGACTTGACCGCGGAGCTGGTGGATTCCGCCTGGCTGGTAAAAGTATCGGTGTCTTGCTTGGAAACGGCATTTTGGGTGAGCAATCCCTGGTAGCGGCCCGCATTCGTCTTGGCCAGGCCGGCACTAGCCTCCGCTGTAGTCAGGTCGGCGCGCGCCTGGAGCAGTTGCTTATCCACTTCCGGAGAACTGATGATCGCCAGCAGCTGTCCCTGGCGGACGTGGGCTCCAATATCGAAATACCACTTGCTGAGATAACCGTCGGTGCGCGCATAGAGCGGGGCATCGCTGTATGCGTAAATGTTGGCGGGGAGTATAAGTTCCTGCCCCGTGGTGCCTGGCTTCGGCGGAGTGGCAATCACCGTGGGAGCGGCCAGCGCGTCGGTCTGATCCTTTAACGTGGTGCGCGCCCGTACGCGCGGCACGATGCCGGCAATCACGATCACCACGCCCACCAGCAGGAGAACCACAATCAAGACCAGGGCAATTCGGCCGGAAAGAGGTGGAGCGTGGGGAGGCACCCCCGGCGCCTCATTCGCCGGTTGTGGCTGCTCAACTCGTCTTTCTTGGTCCATCTCTTCGCTCTCTCTCATCTTCTAGTCTTCCAGACTGGGCAAGTTTGACTGCGGCCCGTTTGCGACGCTTCCCTAACCATCCATGGATCACGCTAAAGAATGTGGGCACGAAAAACAGAGTGGCTGTGGTCGCAAACAGCAAGCCACCAATTACCGCCCGGCCGAGAGGAGCATTTTGCTCCCCGCCGTCGCCGAGGCCCAAAGACATCGGCACCATGCCGATGATCATGGCCAAAGCAGTCATCAACACCGGACGAAATCGCGTATAACCGGCGCGCAGGGCGGCATCGCGCGCATCGCCGGCGTTCTCTTCCATCTGCTCGCGGGCAAAACTGATCACCAGAATCGAATTCGCGGTGGCCACACCCATGGTCATGATGGAGCCGGTGAGTGCGGGCACGCTGATGTGGGTGTTGGTGATGAACAACATCCAGGCAATGCCGCATAAGGCAGCGGGCAGCGCGGCCACAATCATGAACGGATCGAGCCACGATTGGAAGTTCACGACGATCAGCAAGTAAACCAGGAGAATGGAAAAGAACAAGCCACTGGTCAGCCCGATGAAGGACGAATTCATCGTCTGCACCTGCCCGCGAAGGACTACCTGCGAGCCGCGGGGCAGATCTTTGCGATGCTGTTCGACAATCGCAGCAATCTTGTCGGACACGCTTCGCAGGTCGCTATTGACGACGTTGCCGTAAATATCGAATGCCGGAGCGATGTTGTAGTGGGTGACGGTCGCGGGCTCTGCGCCCCGTTCCAGGGTGGCCACATTGCCCAGAATCTGGATCGGCTTTTGCCCGGGCGCAATGGCAGGTACAGCCCCTGTTGTGACCGGAGTCAGCGTCGATGCACCTACCGATAGAAACGGGCTGGGAGCGGTGGTGGCCGCGGAGTTGCTCGTAGTCAGAGGAATACTCTCAAGATCCGGAAGCGACTGCAGCAGGTATTGGGGTGTTTGCGCCGCGATGGTGTAGCTGACACCGTTTTTAGGATCGAGCCAGTAGGTAGGGCTGGTCTGAAAACTTCCGCTGGTCGAAACCAGCAGGCTTCCGGCGACATCCCGCTGGGTGAGCCCAATATCCTGCGCCTTGGAGCGATTCACATCGATCAGAAAATGCGGACTGTTGAGCGGCTGCTGAATGTGCAGGTCAGCCGTGCCGGGCACATAGCTGACGTCCCTCAGCAAGCGATCGACAAATTCCCGATTGCCCTGCAGGTTGTTGCCAACCACCTGGATATCGATGGGCGCGGGCAAGCCGAAATTAAGAATCTGCGTCACCATGTCCACGGGCAGGGTGTAGAACGTAGTGCCCGGAAACTGATCCGCCAGCTTCGCGCGCAGGCGCTGCACGTAGGTATCGGTGGGATGGTGCTTCTCCGTCAGAGCCACGGTAATGTCAGCGTCGGCTGGGCCGACGACACCCGAGCTGGAATAGGAGAGGTTGATTCCGGAATAGGGGATACCAATGTTGTCGATGATGCTGACGAGCTCGCTCTTAGGAATCTCCTGACGGATGGCGTTGTCCACCCGATCACAGAGAGCAGCCGTCTCCTCGATGCGGGTACCCGTTGGAGCGCGAAGATGAAGCTTGAACGAGCCCGCGTCTACCGTGGGAAAGAAATCCTGCCCCAGCCACGGATACAAAAGAGCAAAGGAGCCGATGGTAAATACAAAGAAGAGGATAAGGAACACGGCGCTGTGGGCGATCGCCAGCTGCAGCACGCGGAAATAAAAGGTACGAAGTTGTTCGAACCTGTATTCGAAGGCCAACTGAGCGCGGACCAGTGGATTGCGGCTATGGTGCTTCTGCTTCTCGGTTTCCGGGTCATGCTCGTGCAGAAGAAACTTCGCCATGGTGGGAACCACGGTGCGAGAGAGGAAGTAAGAGGCCAGCATGGCGAAGATCACAGCTTCGGCCAGGGGCACAAAGAGGTACTTGGCGACCCCGCCCATGAAGAACATGGGCACGAAGACGATACAGATGGAAAGGGTTGAGACGAAGGCCGGGATGGCAATCTGCGCAGCGCCGTCGAGGATCGCTTGCTCCACCTCTTTGCCTTCTTCGAGATTGCGATTGATATTTTCGATTTCGACCGTGGCGTCGTCAACCAGGATGCCGACCGCCAGCGCCAGGCCACCCAGGGTCATGATGTTGATGGTCTCGCCCAAAGCTCCCAGCACAATCAGGGATACCAGAATGGAGAGAGGAATGGAGACGGCGATGATGAGGGTGCTACGCCAGCTGCCCAAAAAGACCAGGATCATGACGCCGGTCAGGCAGCCCGCGATGATGCCCTCGCGCACCACCCCGTCGATAGCGCCGCGGACGAAAATCGATTGATCGGACAGCGGGGTAATTTTCAGTTGCGGCGGCAGCGACTGGGCAATGATGGGGAGCAGCCGCTTGATCCTGGAAATGATGTCCAGGGTGGAGACTTTTCCGTTCTTGAACACCACCATCAGGCTGGCGCGCTGACCGTCAACGCGGACAATGTTCGTTTGCGGGGGGAACCCATCGCGAACATGGGCAACGTCGTGGATATAGACGATGGCTCCATTTACGCTCCTGATGGGCAGATCGTTCAAACCCTGGATGGACGTCGGAGCGCTATTAGTAGCGAGTTGGTACTCGAACTTTCCTACCTTGACGGTTCCGGAAGGCAGAATCAGGTTCTGGACGCCGATCGCGTTGACCACGTCGCTGGGGGAAAGTCCCCGGGCCTGAAGCGCCTGGAGATTCAAATCCACCTGAACCTGCCGCTGCTTACCACCATACGGAAAGGGGCTGGCGGCGCCTTCAACAGTGGCCAACTGGGTGCGGATGAAATTCAGGCCGAAGTCGTTCAGTTGCTGTTCGGAAAGGCCCTGACCTGACAGGCCAAGCTGCAAAATCGGCACGCTCGATGCGGTATAAGAGATGACCAGCGGCGGGGTCGTACCCTGGGGCAAAAAGCGCAACTGCGTCTGCGAGACCGCTGTGATCTGCGCGAGGGCGGTCGCAATATTCACGTGCGGCTGAAAATATACCTTCACGACCGCAACGCCGACCAGGGATTGGGACTCAATGTGATCGATGTTGTCGACCGTCGTCGTCAGCGTGCGTTCGGTCTGGGTGACGATGCGAGCGGCCATGTCCACGGCGGACAGGCCGCTGTATTGCCACACGATGCTGACGACCGGTATATCAATATTCGGAAAAATATCAGTCGGAGTATTGAGGATGGAGAGCGGCCCAAGAATCAACAGTAAGAGCGCGAAAACGGCGAAGGTATACGGACGCCGTAACGCAAGACGAACAATCCACATTTGCTAGCTCACTCCTAAGACGTTCTCTCCGGAGGTCACAATGACTCGGGAAGAAGGGTGAAAATCCGGCAAAGAAGAGCCTCTCGGGCCCGGACGGAAGAACAGGCGAATATCGTGCGAGCGTCTGGCAGAGTCCCTGGCTGTGAAAGCGTTCCCGCGCTCGAAATCAGAGGCAACGGTCGCCCGGTGCAGCCGTTCTTTCGTGGAACAGCCCCATCAAGCTAAGTTTTGCCTTCAGTCCAAGAGTGAGAGGTGCTTACGAGCTTTGCTTTGAACCCTCTGCGAATTGGGGTTCTGAGCGAACTTGCAGCCACAACCAAATTATACGTTTCTGCACGATGAAAGTGGCATGCGGAGACCAGTCTCAGACTTGCCCCTAACCTCTGGTTTGACGTTCAGCGGAGGCAATTTGACGCACAAACTGCGAGCAAACAAAAGACCGGACAGGGTTTACCCTGTCCGGTCGCTGGTCAGACCACTTTTATTTGGCTAAAGCCGACTCCAGGGCGGCGCTGGAAACACGGACGCCACGGTCGGGATAGTAGGCATTCGAAATGTATTCCTGGAGCATGCGATGGGTATTGAAGAAGGAGCCATTGAGAGCTATGGTGGAGCGCATTACGCTGCGCCACAGGTCGGGATTTCCGTAATAGAGCGGAAGGATGGTGGACTCCAGCTGCTGGTAAAGACTGGCAACTTCGTGCTCCGGCGTATCACTATCCGGTATGGCCCAGCCGGTCACTCCCTCGATACAACCTTCAACCCACCAACCGTCAAGGACGCTGAGGCTGGGCACTCCATTGAGAGCCGCCTTCATCCCGCTGGTGCCGGAAGCTTCGAAGGGACGCCGGGGCGTGTTTAGCCAAAGATCGACGCCTGCGGTGAGCATCGCTCCCAGCCTCCACTCGTAGTTCTCCAGGTAGATAATTTTGAGCGCGCCGGAATCAAGACGGGCTGCCACCTCAAAAATCTCCTGGATCAGCTTTTTGCCTGGCTCATCGTGCGGATGGGCCTTGCCGCTGAACAGAATCTGCAAACCGCGAAACTTTTCAGCCAGCTGCACGATGCGCTCGGGATCGGTGAGCAGCAGGTCGGCCCTTTTATAGGTGGCGACGCGGCGAGCAAAACCGATGGTGAAGACGTTGCTGCGGAGCGTGATCCCGGTCCTCTCGGCAACCGCGTCGATCAGATTTTGCTTGGACTGGGCATGCGCCTTCTCGATGTCGCGCAGCGGGATATCGATGGCGTAGCGAAACTGAAAATTGTCTTTGCGCCAGCGGGGAATGCTGCGATCGAAGATGGCCTGCATGGGCGCGGCGGTCCAGGTGGCGGCGTGCACACCATTGGTGATGGCATCGATGGCGTAGTCGGGAAACATCTCTCGCGAGATTTTGCCATGCTGCATGGCAACGCCGTTCACAAAGCGCGCGGACGCCAGGGCCACGTACGTCATATTGAGCATCCCGTCGTGACAGCCGCCCATGCGCTCAAGCAAACTGGCAACTTCCGGTCCAAGAATGCGGTGCATCTGCTCCATGGAAAAGCGGTCATGGCCGGCAGGCACCGGGGTGTGAGTGGTAAACACACAGCGATCACGCACTGCCTCGGTATCACGCTCGCTGATGGTGCGGGTGAGGTCACCGCCTAACTGGAGCTCCATCAAGCCGACGGTCAGAAGCGCCGCATGACCCTCGTTCATGTGGTACACATTCACGTCATAATCGAGGGCTTCGAGGAGGCGCGCACCGCCGATTCCCAAGACGGCTTCCTGGCGAAGCCGGTAATCCGTATCCCCACCGTAAAGATGATCGGTAAGGTCTCGATCGCGCGGGTCATTCTCCGGCATATCGGTGTCGAGCAGGTAGATGGGGATGGTGTGGCCAGTGACACCTTCGAGATCGTATCGCCAGGCACGGACCATGACCGGGCGGTCTTCAATCGTTACTTCGACGAGAGCTTTCTCAAGGTGAAGAATTTTTTCCGGGGACCAGGGTTGATCTTCCGCGCTTTGCAATCCCTGGGTGTCGAGATGTTGCCGGAAATAGCCTTTGCGATGCAGGAGCGTGACGGCGCAAAGTCCCAACCCGAGATCGGCCGCCGACCGCATGGTGTCTCCCGCGAGCACTCCCAGTCCCCCGCTGTATGTAGGCATATCCGGCGTGATGGCGATTTCCATCGAAAAGTAGGCTACGATGCCCCCTCGCTCGGAGAGGCCGTTCGAAGAAAAGTCGCGCTGCTGGTTCGAAAAATGCATCCTGCCCATCTCCCTATTTACCGTTCCTAAAACGCCCCAATACCGGGATCTCGAAAATGTTTTCCCATCGGTCTGGGCCGTGCGGTGAAGCCGCTTCAGGCACTGCCGCCGGCGAGACCCTCACCCCAAATGCCACACCGGCCGCCCTCACCCTTACCTGACAGCTCAGCCACGTCTTCTGATGTACTGAAGTAGTGTCTATTCTAACCATCGACCGGCAGGCTTTTATCACGAATCGAACTGACACTTCCGTTGAGGGTTCTAGTGCTTCCGTGGGAGCGAAATTCCACAGGTTTATCGTTTCAGCGCGTCAACATTCGAGTCAGAGGTGTGATCCTGCGTGTGAGATTGAGACAGCACTTCGCCGGCCGCTTGGCTCAGTCTGCTCCAGATCATCGGCAACCAATCCAAATGGTCTGGCTTCATGAGCACAGAACGAAGGCAAGTAACGGTTTGATGCTGGTGCTGATCCTTCCAAGAGTTGGGAGGAAAGAATCTGCTGGGTAGCTGGGCCAGCGCGAGATGGAGATTGTTGCGGGCTGCGGCAGCAAAGATTTGCTGCGCGAGTTGGGACGAGCGAGCGACGGTATCGCCGCGCACCGCCCAGACCAGGATGTCGAGTTCAGGCGGGAAGCAAGAAACCCAGCGCTGATCTGCAGAAATTTTTTGGTGCATCAGCATTGCCGCTTCGCGACTCGCACGCAATCCGCCGGCAAACTCGCCCGTTTTGGTGAGCGGCAGCAGTTGCTGTGTTGCCCATAAGGCGACAGCGGAAGCGCCGGCGCGCGAGCACTCCAGGCTGATTTCGCCCAGGTGGAGTTCATCCGAACTGAAGTACGTATACGGCGAGTCGTGTTTGTAAAACCGCCCCACGGCCGGGTCACGAAACAGGATGCAGCCGCAGCCATACGGTTGCAGGCCATGCTTGTGCGGATCGACCACGATGGAATCCGCTTGCGCCACACAGGCAAAGGCTTGCGCCGCGTTTTCGCCAAGGTTCGCGATCAGTGTGAAGTATCCGCCATAAGCCGCATCGACATGCACGCGAAATGGATATGTGCTGCGCAATGCCAGTACTTCATGCAAGGGATCGACTGCGCCGGTGGCCGTGGCGCCCAGGGTCACCACCACTGTGCCGACATCCCCCTTTTGTAGAGCGGACTCGAGAGCGGCTAAGTCCATGCGGCCATCCTGGCTCGCGGGAACGGCGCTAAACGGAAGGCCAAGAACGGCGCTGATCCTGCCATGCGTGTAGTGCGCCTGTTCTGCAGCGACGACACGCTTGCCGGGAGCCAGCTGTCCGGCGACCCAGAGCGCTTCCAGATTGGCAAAGGTTCCGCCGCTGGTGAGATGCCCGAGGTATTCCGACCAGCCAAACATGCCGGCGATGGCGCGAACCGCTTCTATTTCCATGCGCGAACTGGCGCGGCCGCCGTCGAGCGCATGGTTGTTGGGATTGATCACCATGGCGAGGGCATAGGCTGCGCGAGCCAGGGGATGGGGCGGCTTGAGCATCTGGCCGGCATAGAGAGGATGAAAGTAGGGAAAGTTGTCCGCCATTCTCTCCGCCACCTGGCTCATCACCGCGGCCATGGCGTCCGTGGCGGGTTCCGCCGACGTCGGAGGCAGATTGCGAAAGGATGCTTCCAACTGTGGCAGGGCGGAAGCAAGCAGTCGAAGCACTAGATCTTCTGACATGGCTATTGAATTCTAAAGCGGGTGGCTCCACGGAGTGATCCCGAATGCCTTCGATCCGCAATAAAGCGTACGGACCCAACCCTCAAGACTGCGACGATCTTCAGAGAACCGCGCGTCAAGCGCAGTGGTATCCCAGATCTCGCGAAAAACGAGCGAGATGTGGGGCACCCGTGATTTGTTGCGGATCGAAGAACTAGGGCGAGCGGCTTTTCCCCAAAGCCTCGAGCGCATCACAGGCAGCGCGCAAGCCGTCCTCGCGGCGAAGCTGCTCTCCAATTCTGGCGGCTCTCCGGCGCGTACGCGGACTTTCAAGCAGCAGCGCGATCTTGCGTGCGGCCGTTTCCGCTGTATACCGCTGCCTTCGAATGACGCGGGCTACCCGCAGGCGGCGCACGCGGCGCGCATTATCGGGCTGATCATGGCTATAGGGCATGACCAGCATGGGCTTGCCGGAAATCAGGGCTTGCGCGGTTGTGCCTACTCCGCCCTGGTGGATGATGACCGACGCGCGAGGGAAAAGCTTCGAATAGGGCGCGTAGTTGGCCACGCACACGTTTGGCGGAACCTCTGGGGGCACATTGCGCGGATCGCTGCCTACCAGCAGCACGGCGCGCTGGCCGAGCGAGGCCGCAGCTATTGCGCTTTGTTGGTAAAAGTCACCGGCGTCGAGAACGGCAGCCGAGCCCAGGGTAAAGACCAGGGGCGGCGGTCCCTCTGCCAAGAACTGCTCGACCGCAGGAGGTAATTCTCGTTGACCGGCGTCGCCATCGTAGAAGACAAATCCGGTCACCTTGGTGGCGGCCGGCCAATCCGGTTGCGGCTCGCCGAGCAAGGGAGAAAACATGGCCAGGACCAGGTACGGTGAGTGCTTGGCTTCAAAGATGGGATCGGGTCCGCGGCCCAGCCCCAGCTCAGCACGCAGTTGATAGATCGGTTCGGGCCAGCTCCGCGTTACCCAACGTGCGAACCGGGCAATGACTCTTCCCATTCCGGGTAGGGCTGGTTGCAGCCGCGCCAGCATGGGATAAGGCGGCAGCACCGGCGCATCGTAGCGAGAAAAAAAGGATAGCGGCGCAAGCACGTGCGATGCCCAGGGAATGCCAGTCACCTCGGCCACGATGGGAGCCTGGTAGACCAGCTCTCCGGCAAGCATCAGGTCGGCGCCTCCGTTGGCTTCCACGGCGGCGAGTAGCTCCAGGTAGCTTTGGCGAATGGCAGGGAACAAGATCTCGCGCAGCGTGCGCTCTGTTCCCTTGCGGATGTCCATCAGCATGGCGACCAGCTGGTTGTCTTCCGGGTTGAGGATGGGGCCGACCGGGGCAAATTCCAGTCCGAGGGAAACGATCTTGGAACGGAAGAGTTCGGGTACTGCAAGAACGGGAACATGGCCCCGGCGCTGCAACTCTAGCGCGAGGGCTATGAGGGGATGGATGTCACCGAGAGTCCCGAAGCTGGAGAGAACAATGCGCATGTGCTGCCTCTGCAGTGTAAATGCGCAGGATGAAAGGAAGAGCCTAGGCGGAATTGCGCGATCGAAACATTTCCACGACGGGCCCGCGGAACTGCAGATCCCTCGTGGAAATGTTTTCTCTCTCCTACGCGGGCTCTACAATCCCTGCTCGAAAAGCCTGAAGCGCCGTTCCAGCTCAAATTGTTGGCGAGCCTTTTCGCTGGCGTCGAGCAGCGATGCGCAGGCTCCCGTGGCTTTTTCGCTGCCTAGTTGGCTGCGGCACGCGGCACGTGGGCGCGTGTAGCTTTCCCACTGTCCCGTCTGCTCCCACAAACTATCGCCGGGCAGAAAACTGTGTTCGATGCCGGTGCGCACCATTTGCTTGAAGTCGCTGTAGGTGAGGGGGTAGGCCATCGCCGCACGGACATATTCGTGAGTCAGGTTGATGCGAGAGACCCCCTCGTCATCGGTCGAGAGAGCTACCGGCACGTGATACAGGCGATAGATGGGAAGGGGGTGGTCTGCACCTTTTACATTAAGGATGACATCGTTGCTGGTGAGGTTGATCTCCGTCATCACGCGCTTGGTGGCCATTTCCTTCAGCAGCTCGTAGGGACGATCCTCCTGCATCACGTCCACGCCGTGGCCAATGCGTTCGGCATGTCCCACTTCGATGGCCGAGCGGATATGAAAATGCAAGTCATCGAGCGGCACCATGCCTGGTCCGAGTTCGCCCGCGTGCAGGGTGATGTGCACCTTGGGATAGAGGGTGTGGAGCGTCTGGACCATTTGCATCTGGAGACGGTAATTGGCCAGGGCGACGCGCCAATCTTCGGGCTGCACCATGTTGATACCCACGACCAGCGGGTCGGTGGAGGCCAGCTCAAAGCCACAGAGCAACTGGATAAAGACCGCTGCTGAAGGCAATGCGCGCAACACCTGGTAGAGATAGCGCACCTGAAGATTGCAGGCCGGGGTGGCTCCGTTTGCGCCGCAATGCTCCAATTCCCGGCGTTGGTGCTCGCCTTCCGCAAACTCGGCCTGCATTGCCGGCAGATATTTCTGCAAGCCTGCGTCCAGCAACTGCCGGCGCAGTTGGGCGAAATCGGTATGCGTGTCGACTGGACCCAGGTTCTCAGCCAGAGCCAGGGCCGGCCGGAAGTTGGGCGTGTGCATAATTTCGAGGTACTGCTCATTTTGACCGGCAGCGCGGCTCGCCAGCTCATCGGTCCATTCGCCCAGGTGCCTGGGGTCCTCAACCGCTTGAAAGTGATCGAACGATGCGAAAAAGTGATCGTGGCCGGACTCCTCGGTGGTCGGGACGAAGGTTCGCATAGAAAATGCGTTGATCAACCGGTCATAGAGCTTTTGGCTCGTCAGCGCGTCGGCTGCTCGCACACCCTCTTCGCCACAAACCGGTTGCGGAGGCAGGCTGCGAGTCATGGCCGCCGTTTTGTAAACCACGAGGGTCTTGGAATTGATGCAAAGGTTGTCTTCCACCGCATCGCGAATGAAGCTTTCCGCGTAGACGGCGCCAGCCAGGTGGGTGTGCAGGTCGGCGCCCTTCGGCATGTCGTGAAAAAAGGCATAAAGGGAAAGGGGACCTTGCTGCCGGGCGTGCTCAAGGGCTCGTGCCGCCCGGGCTTCACTATTGAGCGTGGCGGCCTGGGGTTGGGCGATGGCGGCCGGCATCAGGCAAACCAGGAGTGTGGCAGCGGCCAGGTCGATTGCGGCGCGACAACGGAACATAGGCTGGAAAGGGGACCGGCGTCTTTCAGATTGTGGACTGCGAGCGTCCAGTGTACGACACGGGATTTGCCTTAGGAGCCCGTTTTGCGTCCTGCGAGTCGATTGCTATACTGACTTTTGTTGCTTGTGCGCAGTTGCTGACCTTGGCCGGGCCCTCCGCCTGAAGCCGCAGACTCAGACCCAACTTAAGCGGAAGCAGCGTCCTTGGATGTCGCAAGGCCAGATAGCTCAGTGGTAGAGCGCGGCCCTGAAAAGGCCGGCGTCGGCGGTTCGATCCCGTCTCTGGCCACCACTCAAAAGTCAAGGACTTAGACCCAACAGCGCCGTTCTGGCGATGGGCTTTGGCGTGCCGGCAAAAGATTACCTTTCACTGACATCTTTCCGGACCCGCTATGGCACGATGAAACGCAGTCGTAAACCATTCACGCATGTGGTCAGGCAAGATGCCGCCGGGTATCCTGTGTCTGGTAGTATGCTCGTGATCTTGAACAGATCGAGCACCCCTCGTCGGGATAGACTTCGGCAAAGTGATTGAGCCCGCCTTTAATCGCGCGCATATGAATCTGATGGATCTTGCCCCGTTCGGCGAGGTAGCGCTGGTTGCTCCGGTGACGAGCGCCACTTTCTTATCGCAAGGCATAATGCCCTCCTTAGTCCATCTCGCTCTAACCCGTGATGGATGAGTGGGACTCGTCCGACTACCTGAAGGTGCTGCCTGACGGCTTAACGATTGCTGCCGCTACGGGCCGCATCGCCACCTGGGACTTGCGAACGGAATCGTGATCTTGAATGACGTTCCTGTCTCGCATCTCTCATCGAGGCGAATGATCCCGCCATGATCCTCTACAATCTTCTTCGCGATCGCAAGTCCCAAGCCGTGGCCCTCAGCCTTTCCGTAGGTTACAAAGGGTTGAAACATTGAATCCTGAACCATCGCAGGGATTCCCGGGCCGTCATCTGAGATATCAATTTCCACAGTATCCTTCCTCCCCGTCGTGGCTATGACAATTTGTCCCGAGCCTGGGTCCACGGCCTCGCAAGCATTCAAGACCAGGTTGACGACCGCCCGTTCGATACGGCTGCAATCAAACCAGCCCACGGCCCGGCCCTTGTGATGATGCTTGATGACGATCCGATGGAACTCCTGTCTTGCACGTGTCATCCGGATAGCGCGCTCGACTGTTTTAACGATATTTCCAACGGCCAGCCGTAGGGAGTCGCGGCCTTTGGAACACGCTAGCAGTGAGGAAACGAGCTCATTGATCCGGTCGACGTCCCAACGGATCTCCTGATAGAACTCGACTCTTTCCATCTCGCTGAGGTTTGGCCGGGTGAGAAATTCCGCATTCGCAAGAATCGCGGTCAAAGGTTGGCGAAGATCATGGGAAATGAATGCAACCATCCTGCTCATCACAGAATGACGCACCGGAATCGGATACTCCGTTTGCGCGTCTGGAAGGGATCCAGATGTCACCGACCGACCAAAAAACACGGTTTCCTGCACCATAAATAACTCCTCCGACCTGTTACAGCATTAACTCCAAAACTCCGACATTGCGGCCAGGGAAGAACGGTGGCCTCCGGTCGCAGACATATCTACTCCCCTCATAACAACGTAGCTGTCGGATCAGGTTCTTCGATGTCCCCTGGTTATAGCGAATGGTACGGCGAATCGTCGACCGACGAACGAACCGCGCCCCGAGTGTGGGGCACTTGAGTGGCCACATATTTCAAGGCCACTCGAAGAGGCGCCTATGGTCAGCGGCATTCCCACTCGGGGACAGAACCGGGCGTCATGGTTGCAATGAAGTAGCTGCTTTTTCGACGAAAGCTGCGACCTCAGGAGCGTGACTTATCATCGACAAGTGCCCTGACTGAAGTGCAAGCGTCGTGGCATTCATTCTCTTTGCCATTGTCGATTCGAGTGCCGGGGAGATGACTCTATCGTTGCTCGCAATCACGTACCAGCCAGGAACGTTCTTCCAAGCGACATTCTTAACGCTGGCACTCAATGCGTTGGGAGCCGAGATGGGCCCCTGCGTTGCAGCAATCGCGATCTGATCAGCGGCAGGCAGGTCTGGAGCGAAATCAGTGGCGACTCCTTCGTCGGAGATCCTCAGGAAGCCGGCAGCGTCCGGAGGGAGGAAATCGGAACTGATAGGAGTGGCTGGGACCGTACTGTTCAGTGTCAACGCGGATTCACCCGTGTCTGGCGCGAACGCAGACACATATACCAATCCCGCAACCTTGGGGTCGACGCCTGCCTCTGTGATGACCACACCTCCATACGAATGGCCAACGAGGAGAGTCTTGCCGTCTTCGAGTGCCAATGCGCGCTGCACGACCGCGACATCATCCGCTAATGAAGTGAGCGGTAGTTGCACTGCGCTCACTTTGTAGCCGTCAGCCTGCAAAATAGCAATGAGATTATTCCAGGAGGAACCGTCAGCCCATGCCCCATGTACGAGTAATACATCCTTGACGCCTGATGGTCCGGCGGCATGTACGACAGAAGAGCTGCGTGAACTACAACCACTGAGCGCGAGCATTAACGAGGCTAGGAGAAGCGGTTTAGATCTCTTGAACAAAGAGGAAGTGAACATCTGATGACCCTTTCATTTCTTAGTCTTCTCATGAAGAGCGGTAATGTGTGTTTTAAGCGCCTGACCGGTCAACGACTGCTTAATATTGCGGGCGAAAGAGGCAGAGCGAAGCCCTGGCACGTCACAATCTCGGTCGCCTCCGCACGCTCGAAGCAATGCGGGACTCGCTGTTTCCACAGACTGATCGCAAAAACACTTTCCTGGGAGCTAAGGATAAGCGCTCTGTCGCAACTTGCTTGCAAGGTAGAACAGAGCGCTTGCCTCCTTTACTTGAGGACAAAAACAATTGCAGGGACTCTACTTGGAACTGGCTTTTGACGCCGCATCGAAAATCACACCCGCGACCTTCGACGGTTGAGCAAGCATAATGACGTGGCTTGAAGGGACAGTCATTGTTGCCGCACCGATTCTCTTCGCCTGAGCTGCTTCGAGATCGGGCGAAATTGTCCGGTCATTTGCGGCGATGATGTACCACGACGGTTTGGACTTCCAGGCTGGCGTCGTAATTTCTCCCTTCATTGCAGCAACGCTTGTCGGCACCTGTGTTGCGGTCAGAACGGCAATCTCCTTGGTGGAAAGATCTTGTGCGAAATCCTCAGCAATCCCCTTGGGAGTGAGTTTGAGGAAGCCACTCTTGTCGGGGCGTAGCTCTGAGCCGACAGGTGTTGGAACGCTTGTAATAAGACCGAAAGCCGACTCTCCCTGATCTGGAGCTACTGCCGACACATAGACGAGTCCAGCCACCTTAGGATCGTTACCGGCTTCGGTGATGACAGCCCCGCCGTACGAGTGACCGACGAGCAATAACGGCCCATCCTCGAGAGCGATGGCCCGCTGGGTTGCTGAAACGTCGTCCGCGAATGAGGTGAGCGGGATCTGAACAGCAACAACACGCAGACCGTTCGCCTCCAACAGCGGAATGAGCTTCGACCAACTTGAACCATCCGCCCATGCTCCGTGGACGAGGAGTACGGTTTTCACTTCTGGTGGGGGGGCTGTCTGCGCCTGGGAATTGAGGGCGGGAACCGTAATCGCGATGAGTGTGGCGCACGCCGCCACGAGGTCCCGAATACATTTGAGTGCTTGCATTGTTTGTCTCCTATTGCGGGAAAGATGAGTACATGACTCGAACTGTGCTGACCGAGCTAACGTGAGCAAAGACACTGTCTCGTCGCCGTCCTCACATTCACCATCTTGTTAGCTTTGAGCGTACTTACGGATGTGCGGAGGCATATAGGCGAAAACGATCAAGATAGGCGAAAACTATTGAGAACAATTCTTTGTCGCAACATATCTCACGCGACCTCGGCAAAATAAAGGGCCGTGCATGCATTTGCCCGATGCCGAAAAACAAAGAGGGCCTTGCTGATCAAGCCGAAAACGTCTGGAACCGCGTAGACTGCCCACTCCGCTGCGCGCCGACGAGAGGCGATGCTTTGCTAGAAGCAGTTGCTCAGATTTCGTCACGACACGCTTTTGAGTGTTAAACCACCCACGCCATCGCCGAGAGCGCCGGCTCAAACATGGTTCTCTGTACCGATATTTCCCAGTAAAGCTGTCTCAAAGTTGCGCTGATTGAGACACGGGTCGGCTCTATTGTTAGCGATGTCGCCGTAGTTGACTGCGTAGGTAACTTTCGGGCGGTGGTAAAGCATTTAGTGGGTGCCGCTGTAGCTCTCCACATGAGACGGCCGCCCCTGGCGTGCCTCGCGACACTTGGGGGCTATTGCGGACCCTCGGCCGGGCGCCCCTAATACTGGCAACAAGTAAGAAGCCGCCTTCGATGTATCGGCCATATCAGGGCGTATAGCAGGTGCGGCAGGAGAGCGTGGAAAACAGACGCGCAAGAGCAACGATGGTCAGAGAAACGAGTGCGGAGCGCATTCTATGGCTATCTCGGCGTCTATTGACCTGGGCCGGGATGAGACATCCAGTCGCTAATCTCTGTCCGCCAACACCTGAGTCCCCAAACCGGTGCGCCCACGCGTCGTCCGCCGGCGCCATATTCCCGGCGTTACCCCGAGAATTTTCTTGAATGATCGGTTCATTGCAACTTGGTCTCCAAATCCAGACTGAATGGCGATCTGGGCAAGGGGCAGGTGGGAACTCGCGATAAGGTCTCTGGCCCTAGCCACGCGCCGTTCAATCAGCCACCTGTAAGGCGGCCTGCGAAAGGTTTGCCTGAAGGCCCGAGCAAAGTGACTTACCGATAAGTCGCATACTCTTGCGACCTGATCGAGGTTGATATTGCCGTCCAGATGAGCCTCCAGGAATTCCGTCGCTCTTCGCATCTGGAGAGGAGAAAGCCCACCTCGAGAGCGCGGGGCCGATGCCCGCAGACGACCATAAGAGCAGGCCAAATGACAGTTCAAGGCGTGCAAGACGTGGTCCAGAAAGACCTTCGATGTGTGATTGGGTTCGTCGAGCGAAGCAACGAGAGTCTGGCCCAGGTGGTGTACGACGGGATCTAGATGCCCAAACGGCCAAACCAATTGCTCAACTCGCGGCGCCCGATGGGCATAGGTGATTTCATCGAGAGCTGACTGAGTGACATGGAGCACCAATGTGTCGAAGGGATTTGGAAGAAAGATCGCTGGCTTTTCTTGTAAGTTGAGTACACTAACGCCGCCAATGGGGTAGGAACCGCTCGAAACCTTCCTGGTGCCAAGAAACTGCTCGATAAAGGGTATGGGCTTGAGTTGCAATGCAATCAAGTAGTCACTCGGACCACCCGACCCACGTGTAATTTCTGGCAATCCTTCGTTGGTCTGAAACCTCCCGAACCGGAACATGGAACGTTCGGACAGCCTGACTTCCGCGGTGGGCAAATCCTTAAAGTACATGTTTTCGGCGAATCGATTCCAGAAGGCGGGGATGCTAGCCGACGAATCCATGTCTTCCCACCACAACCCTTTCTTCAGCGCCGTTTGGGAACCGAGTCCCCTTCGCGTTTTAGAGAACACTTCTACCTGAAAGGTGGCAAGTATTTTTTATGGGGAAGGACAAATGCGGAAGTCGCGGACCCAGTCGGCCGAAACAAGAGAGCGAATTCTCTCAAATGCCTCCAAGATGTTCCTGGACAAAGGTCTTGCAGCGGTAGGAGTGGGCGACAGTCTCACGACCATCGCTCAACCGAGGTCTTCTTGGGCGCCCCCTTCCGGGCATTTCATGAGTGCATTGGAGATTTAGCATTCATCGGTAGAGGGCGGAGAAGGGCCACAATCCTGTAGCTGCTCAAAACAGCGTTTTCAGCGAATGTGTCCGTCCGGGTGGTCAATGCGAATCAGCTACCCAGATATGTGGATCGCTAGGCTTGAATGATCCCGTTTCGCACAGCGTAGCGAACCAAATCGGCTATAGATCCTAAATCGAGCTTCCGCATAATTTCCCGTCGATGGCCTTCCACGGTTCGGTCGGTGATGAACAGCACTTCAGCGACTTGTTTGTTGCTCTTGCCCTCTGCCAACAATTGCACTACCTCATTTTCGCGGCGCGTCAACACGGCTGTCTGTGTGTCAGAGTCCCGTTTGGAGTCGCGCTTCGAGAGGTATGCTTCTACGACAAAGTCGAGGACATTCGACGCAAAAAAACGCCTACCGCCGGCGACACTCTGAACGGCGGCCGTCATGTTTTCTCCGGCATCGGACTTCAAAACCAAACCACTGGCTCCAGCCTCCAACGCTTCTAAGGCAACCTTCTCCGTCTCGTGCATGGTAAAGATCAGGATCTTGACCCGCGGCTGGCTTTTTAAGATCTGGCGCGTTGCTTCCAACCCGTTTAACTCCGGCATACTGATATCGAGGATCGCAAAATCCGGTTTGAGTCTCTCCGCCATTTCTACGGCCATTCTTCCGTTGGAAGCTTCCCCACAAACCGTCCAATCTTTGTGCTGCTCCAACAGGAAGCGGAGCCCCGACCGGGTGAGTTCATGATCATCCGCTAACAGAATGCGCAGCAGCATATCGCTCCTTATCAACGGGCACGGTAGCCGTAACTTTGGTGCCGATCGCGACGGAGTGTATCTTGAGTTCTCCGTGGAGCTGCCGCAGTCGCTCGCGCATCCCGGCGATGCCCACGCCCATTGTGGCTCCGGCTTCGGCTTGTGCGAGCTGTTCGGCACTCATGCCGATACCATTATCCTCAATCGCGAGCATCACGAATCGCTCATGGTTGTAGAGGGCCACTTCTACTCGATCCCCAGACGAGTGGCGCAGAATGTTATTCATACTCTCCTGCACAATCCGAAAAAGGGCCCTCTCTCCTTCTGGAGCAAGATGCCTGATCTCTGCCGGTGCTTGAAAATCGATTTTGAGCCTGGTTCGCTTTTGCAATCCGTTCAGGTACCAACGCACTGCTGCTACAAGTCCAAGATTATCCAACAAAGGCGGGTGAAGGGCGAAGGAGACAGTGCGAACCTCGTCAAGGGCTTGACGGCTCGCGGAATGGGAGTCCTGAAGCAGCTTATGCAGTGTGTCATGGCCAGGAGGGAAGTTGGCCAGGACTTGGCCGATCGCGAGAGCGACGCCTGAAAGATGCTGTCCGGTCCCGTCATGCAGGTCTCGGGCGAATCGCCGCCGCTCCTCGTCCTGAGATGTCAGCAGCCTTCCGGTCATATCGCGAAGCGACGCTTCTGCAAGCACTCGTTTTTTCTGTGTAATCAACAGGCGAAGAATCAGGAAGAACTGCGCGGTAACCAGAGCAATAGTTGCGATGATGCGCCAACGATATTGCTCCCATGTACTGATCGTCTTGAACTGAATGATGCTGGCCGGAGGAAGGTCCTTTTCGGAGAAGCCCCACTTCTTAAGTTGTCGCCCGTCGAAGACGTACGAAGCGGTAGCTTCTGGCGGGAAAGAAATCTGACCGCCTCTTTTGCCGCTCAAAGTCTGTACGACGATTTGCGCAATGAGGTTCCCCATTCTATCGAAGTTCAGGACGTATCCGCCGACAGCTCCGCTTCCTACGGTCGTGTCGGCGGTCGCATAAATAGGAGCTGCAGATACCTGTGACAGTGACTCGACTACATCCCGCGTGGAGTAGTAGATATTCCCTTTTGCGTCGCGGGTATAGGAGATTGGCAATACGATCGTGTCGCGCGGCAAACGGGCGACAGTTGACCGCAGCTCCTGGAGGGAAGCGTCCGTCAGATATGCGACCGGCACGTCTGACTTTGTAAGCTGGTTGCCGGCCTCTTCTAAGAGAACGCGATCTTCATAAGCGGATCCGGTGATAACCAGTACTCTCCTGGCTCCCGGTTGTAAACGGCGCGCGGCTAAGACTGTCTTTCCTAAATCAACCTTGAAGACTACAGCGGTCTTATTGTCTTGAGGGGAGACATCGTTCGACGTCTTAAACGGAGTGTTGCCTGCATACACGGTGGCTACACCGGGCAGAATATCAGGCTCTCCCGAACCCACGAAGATGACCACGTCAATGCGATGTTCAGCGTACCGTTTCCGGATCCAGGAGATGGCCTGTCCTTCGGTCTCGGCGAACCGAGTTGTCTCCAGCTGCTCAGAGAAAAACTCTGCGTCCTGACCCAATGCCTGGCGCAAGTGAGACAAAATTCCTCGCTGCAGTTCCAAGGCTGACGGAGCAAAGGCACCGCTTTCGTACACCAGGAGGATACGCCTTGGCGGGGTAACCATAGCATTTGCCGCTGTCGCAAGCAGAGCGCATGCAAGCATCACCGTCGTAGAGACGCTCTTCGCCTTCGGCCAGATGCGCATGGGAACCGTAACCGGTAGTGGATGGTTCAGCTGATTGTATTAGTAACTCATGGTGCTGGCAACAGCATGGAACGTCGGTGTGACCGCCTGGCCCAGCAACCACGTAGTTTCTGGCAACAAAAACAGGTACTCCTTGCTATTCCGAAGGCCCGCGGACCTCTGTAGCCTGATCACGAATGGCGGATCGGCTATTTCGCCAGCCGCTGCGAGTTAACAGACTCAGCATGGACGTTACGGCAAATAGAGGTCTTCTCATTGAAGGAATTTGTGATCATAGGCTTTGCCGAAAAGCATCGAGCACTGGAGGTGTTGCCACAGCTTCAGCGGCTGCATTTTTCATGGAGCGGAGATCTGCATAATGCGGCCACCGTGGAAGTCGAGGCGGATGGAAGATTGAAACTGTTTCAAGGACTCCTGCTCGATACGGCGACGTGCGATATTGACATCCTCCGTTGGAAGGACCTCTTGAGCACGATTCTGTCGCTGCCACATGGGCCCCGGCAGGAGCCGACTCAGACGGCTGGCGCTCCGGTCCTTCATGCACAAACCAGTAGTTGGCTCGAACGCATTTCCCTGGACCGGGAATTCACCCGAAATGCAGCCGCCATCTTGCGGCCGGACAGCTCTGCGGTTCTCGCGATCGTTCGCCAGAGCGATGAGGCTATTTACGTAATGTCCGGGTACAGTCACTTCGTGCTGCACACCCGAATCGAATGACTTAGGGCTACGTAGAATTCGCCACCAGGTTAGGCATTCTTTTGGCATGTACGAACATGCTCCCGCACTCTCACGTCGATCTATCGCCTCATGCGACTTAGGAAATGGAATCCACAATGATTACGAAACCCGCGGCACGCAAGCTTCAGCACTCGGCGCCCGATATCTTGTTTCAGCCGAAATACAAGCTATTTAGAAAAATAGACTGGTTGAGTTGGAGGACCGCCCTAGCCAGCTTCAGCTTCGGCCATAAGGCAGTGGCTTTCGTACTTCTCGCAGTTCTTACCTGCTCGAGCATCACGGCCAACGCCTGCACGCGCGCCGTGTATCTCGGCTCCGACAACGTGGTTATCACCGGCCGCTCGATGGACTGGGCAGAGGACATCTATTCCAACGCCTGGGTCTTTCCTCGCGGCATGGCGCGCGACGGAGCCACGGGCCCGAACACCATCAAGTGGGCATCCAAATACGGCAGCCTGGTCGTCTCCGGTTACGACGCCGGAACCGCCGACGGTATGAATGAGAAGGGGCTCGTTGCCAACGTTCTCTACCTGGCCGAATCCGACTACGGCGCGCCGCAGCCAGGCAAGCCAACCATCTCCATCATGGCCTGGGGACAATATGTTCTCGACAACTACAGTAATGTTGCCGAGACCGTAGACGCTCTGCGGGCCGAACCCTTCGTCGTAATCGCGCCGATGCTACCGAACGGCAAGGGGGCACAGTTGCACCTTGCCGTCTCGGACCCCAGTGGGGACTCGGCGATCTTCGAATACCTCGGCGGCAAGCTCGTCATCCACCACGACCGCAAGTATCAAGTGATGACCAACTCGCCCAGCTTCGAGGATCAGCTTGCGATCGCGACCTACTGGAACGGTGTGAACCCGCTCGTTTTTCTGCCGGGTTCGATCAGCGCCCCAGATCGCTTCGTCCGCGTCTCGTTCCTCATCAACGCGATCCCGAAGCAAGCGGATCCGCACACCATCAAAGCGGTTCCCGGTGGCACCTACGAGAATCAGGCCGTGGCAGCGGTGCTGGGCGTGATGCGCTCCATCAGCACACCGCTCGGCATCAGCCAGCCTGACAAGCCCAATCTTGCCTCCACGCTTTGGCGCACTGCATATGACCAGAAGAACAAGGTCTTCTATTTCGATTCCGCAACTAGTCCGAACGCCTTCTGGGTTCCCTTTGCTGATCTCGACTTCAAGGAGGGTGCCCCAGTGAAGAAGCTCACGATCGCAGGAGGAAAAGTCTACGCAGGGGACGCCTCCGGCAAATTCGAGAAGGCCACGCCTTTCGTATTCGGTGCGGGACACTAGAGCAGCGAAGACCATGGGTGTTGGTTCCGCAAACTCGGCTTTACGATGAGTTCGCAGCCAGGGAAGTTTGACTTTCCGGAAGCCGAGTTTGCGGCAACTGTTTACGGGACGAATCCCTAAGTTGGCAGAGCACGTTCAACATTGACCGTGTCACTTCAAGCCAGACGAGCTAAGGCTATTCCATGCAAGTTTGGATTCGCACTAAGAAATCGCTCCTGACGTTCGCGGTATGTCTATTGCTCGCGACTTCGCTCACCACTCTTGCACACGCCCAGGGCGATGTTGAAGAAGCAATTGGCGGTATGGTCAATCCATACTCGCCCACCATTTTCACTGCGAAACGCGTCATCACAATGGACGACAAAAATAGCAGTGCTACGGCAGTCGCAGTCAGCGGCGACCGCATCGTCGCGGTCGGCTCACTTGGTTCAGTCAAGAAGGCGCTCGGGAGTGCCCCGTATTCCGTCGATACTACCTTCGAACAACGCTTCATCTTGCCCGGCCTGATCGATCAACATCTGCACCCGATCCTGGGCGCTCTGACTCTGTCTATACCGGTGATCGCGCCAGAGGCCTGGGTGCTTCCCGGCAAGGCGTGGCCGGCCGCCACCACTCACGAGGAGTACATGGCCGCGTTGCGTGCAGTCGAAAACGGAATGCGAGACCCGAACGAACCGCTGTTCACCTGGGGTTATCACCAGTTCTTTCACGGTGTAGTGCGCCGCAAGGATCTTGATTCCATTAGCCTGACGCGGCCCATCATGGTCTGGCATCGCTCCGCCCACGAAGTGGTCTTGAATACGGCGGCTCTCAACAAGTTCGGCATTACCAAGGAGTCCGTCGCCGGAAAAGGACAACCCAGCGAGCAGAGCGATTGGGAGAATGGATACTTTTACGAAAACGGCTTCTTCGTTCTAGTGGCGCCGAAAGTCCTGTCGACTCTCGCTTCTCCCGAACGAATCGCATTTGGCATCAAGCAAATGATCGAGATGCTCCACAACAATGGCGTGACTGCCTACATGGAGCCGGGAGCTGTCGGAACGGCCGCCCTGTTTTCTTATTACCAGAAGATACTTGGAGGCCCTGACGTGCCGATGTACTCCTTCTTTATCGCGGATGGTAAGACCGGATACGAGAAGGGAGGCGGCTCCGCGGGAGCCATCCAGGCTTCCGAGATGGCTGTCAGCAGCCTCCCGACGACCGGCAAAGTGCGGCGCTTACCGGGCGAGATAAAGCTCTATGCCGACGGCGCCGTCATCTCCTTGTTGATGCAAATGAAGGACGGCTACACCGACGGTCATCACGGCGAATGGATTATGAAGCCCGATGACTTCGCACAGGCGTTCAAGACCTACTGGAACGCCGGTTACCAGATTCATATCCACACGACGGGCGATGAAGGACTGGAGTTGGTCTTGAACACTCTTGAGAAGAACCTCAAGGACAATCCGCGCGTCGACCACCGCACCGTAATTGTCCACTTCGCCAGCTCGACCGACGCACAGGTGGCAAGGATCGCCAAAGACGGCGCGATCGTCAGCGGAAATCCTTATTACGTAAATGGGTTTGCCGACAACTTTGGGAGGAACGGCCTGGGTGAGGAGCGCGCTGATGCGATGGTCCGTCTCGGCCCTGTTGAGCAGGCCGGGGTATCCTTATCCCTTCACTCTGACCTCCCCATGGGGCCATCCGACCCGCTCTATCTGGCTTGGTGCGCAGTGAACCGGATTACGAAATCCGGCCGCCGCGCGCGGCCCGATCTTGGGATCTCCGTCGATGAAGCGTTACACGCGATCACCATCAACTCCGCGTACTCGTGGCGCATGGAGAAGGAGCTTGGTTCCATTGAGCCCCACAAGATTGCAAACTTCACCGTGCTGGACGAGGATCCGTATGCGGTCGCACCGAGCCACCTGAAGGACATCAAGATTTGGGGGACAGTATTCGAGGGAACCAAATTTCCAATTCTCGTTGACACGGCCAAGCCGTGATCGTTTCCAGCGCGCAGCCTGCGCGCCACTCAAAGCCATCGGCGTACTGACTGCTATTGGCGGCAGTTCCCACCGTTGCTCACCGGCAATTGATTTTCCACTGCCCGTGGTAACCCAACTTACCACGAGGACATTATGTCGATCTTCAGATCCATCGCGACTGAAAAATCTAAACAGCACCGTGGCATACAGCGAACTCTCTTAATGGCTAAGAGCATCTTAATTTTGTCTGTGCTCTCCTCCGTGGGTTGGTCACAAACAGGGCGGAAACAAACGCCTGACGGAGCACAAGACCTGGCTAAACAGCTGGCAAATCCTGTTGCCAGTCTGATCAGCGTTCCGATTCAGACCAATTATGACTTCGGCATCGGGCCGGGCTCTGGATTTCGCTTCACTAGCGTCATTCAGCCGGTCATTCCAATCAGCCTCACTGCCAAGATGAATCTCATCACGAGAAACATCCTCCCCATCGTTCATCAATCCGAGGTTTTCGTACCGCTCGGAGAAGATGATGGCGGCGAAAGCGGCGTATATGCTGGGCAGGGTGAGCAGTCTGGCCTCGGAGATCTCGCCTCCAATTTCTTCCTTTCCCCTACCCGTCCAGTTCTGGGACTTATCGTCGGAGCAGGTCCCGTATTCCTTGTGCCTACGGCCACTCATAAATTTCTTGGAACTGGAAAATGGGGCGCCGGGCCAACAGTCGTTGTGCTGAAGCAGAAGGGTCAATGGACAATTGGCGGTCTCTACAATCATATCTTTTCCTTCGCAGGACAGTCCGCGAGGGGCAAAGTAAGTACCACTTTCCTACAACCGTTTGTGAGCTATTCCTTCAAGAACACTACCTCTCTGGCAGTCAACCTCGAAACAACTTATGACTTCGCAGGCACCCACGTCTGGACAGTTCCGATGAACTTCACTGCAGGTAAGATCTTCCGACTTGGCCAGCAACTTACAAACTTGTCCGTCGGAGCGCGGTACTACGCTGCGGGTCCATCCGGGGCGCCAGATTGGGGACTTCGATTTTCAGTCACATTCTTGTTTCCCAAAAAGCCTAAGGCTAGACCGTAGTGACTTCACCATCACGCGCCCATCCAGCGAAAACCTGCGGGGCGGCGGTTCGATCCCGTCTCAGGCGGCCATTTAAAATCAGCCACTATCGCGGCAGAGCCCTCACATTCAGGCTAGATGCCAAATAAGTTGCTTGTTTTCAACAAGGTGCTCAAGCAACTAATTGAGCATCTTGCCCATTCATCGCGGGAGATGCCGCGCATGGCCGGGCGCGGAACACTCACGGTTGCCCTCATGCGACCGGTTTGGCAAACAAAACCCTTTCTTACGGTCGACAGTAATACGCTTGGGAGCCGCTGTCCATGCTCCTCAAAAATAATCATGAGGGAAAAGGGGTGGTAGACTCGCGATTACTCCGTGCGATTCAATGATAACCAAGTAGAACCAAGTAGTTAACCCGGATACGATTTTTCCTGGGCGGCCGATGTTTTTTGCGCTTGCCCGACACCGGCGAAAGCAAGAAGATTCCGGGCAAGCGCTTTACCAAAATCCCTGCGTCTCATGCAATGTCTCCTTGAGCCCTTCACCGGGCAGGAAAATTCGCAGCCAGGTAATCAACGATCCTCTTGAAGTCGTCGTCGGTCGCGACGGCTCCCTTATCTTTCATGTCTGCCACTTCACTTTCCCACGCACTGCGGCTCATGCGCAGGGTGGTGAAGTCACTCGGCCCGTGACATTTGGTACAAACTGCAATCACGGTTTCTTTTCCTTGTCCTTCGGGCAAATCTGCCATCGTGGAAACAGACGAGTTTGGACGCGGGGGCGTCACGGGAGAGGAATTCGGCTGGAGACTGGAAACAGGTTGCTGCTTATCTGAAACTGCGAAAGCGATCAAAGCGTCGGAGTTCTTGTCCGCCGTGTTGGCTATCATCCGAAAGCGGTTCGTACCTCCGGCGGCTACCACGACATATTGCTGGCCATCGCTACCCAGATAAGTCATCGGTACGGTTGTGCCGCTCGCGTCCAGCTTCGTTACCCAAAGCTCCTCGCCCGTGCGCGAGTCGAAGGCGCGGAACTTCGAATCTGTGGTGGCAGCGATAAACACCAGGCCGCCGGCGGTTGCGATAGAACCACCGATATTCGGCGCGCCGGTATTCTTCAGGCCCTGCGCTTCCAACTCGTCATAGCTGCCGAGCGGCTTCCGCCAAACAATTTCGCCGGTATTTGCATTTACGGCGCTCATTTCTCCCCAGGGAGGCTTTTGGCAGGGGTACCCGTCCTGATCGATGAAGCGAGTGTATCCGCCCAGGTTGTGGTAGGGCAGGGCCGTCCCGGGTGCGGTCGCCGCCATTTGGCCTACGGTGCCCAGGCTGCTGGTGTTTACGAAGATGTATCCCAACTGCGGATCAAAGGAGACGCCGCCCCAGTTTCCTCCGCCCATGGTGCCCGGCATCGACAACGAAGGAGTCATCCCAAACGGGGTGTAGAGGCCCGCGAAGCGTAAGCGGCTCAGCCACTCAGCGCAGAATTTCTCCGCTTCCGGAGTGCGCCTGGAGATATCTTCCGGGGTCATCGTCGTTCGCGAAAGCGGGGGAGGCTTCACGGGGAAAGGCTCGGTCGGCGAATACCACTCGCCAGGCGTATCCCCCTTAGGCACCGGACGTTCCTCTACCCCGAAGATGGGCTTGCCGGTTCTTCGATCGAGAATGAACAACAGGCTCATCTTGTTCGTTTCTGCCAGGGCCGGAATCGTCTGACCGTTGCGCTTGACGTCGATCAGCGCGGGTGGGGCGTTCATGTCGTAGTCCCACAGGTCGTGGTGAACCATCTGGTAGTACCAGCGCAGCTTTCCAGTCAGTGCGTCCAAAGCAATTACGCTGTTTGCGTACAGATCCTGGCCTTTGCGGTCCGCTCCATAGAAGCTGTCCGCGGCATTGCCTACCGGCAGAAAGACGAGGCCCAGCTTGGTATCAACCGTATCGAGACCCCACTGGCTCGGGCCGGCCCGGTTCTTCCATCCGTTTTCACCCCAGGTGTCATTGCCCGGCTCTCCCGGCTGCGGCACGGTATGAAACGACCATAGTAGTTTTCCCGTGCGCACATTGAAGCCTCGCGGTTCTCCACTCGGTCCAACGCTGCCCGACTCCTGCGTCGACGGGCCTACGATCACCACATCCCGATAGATCACCGGCGGTGAACTGATGGCGTAATTGGCTTTGGGGTAGCCATCCGCGATTCCTGCGCGTAGATCGACGACACCCTTGTCCCCAAAGGTGGGCACAAGCGTCCCGGTCTTCGCGTCCAGCGCGATGAGTTGCCCATTCCCTGTGCCAAACAAGATGCGAGAAGGTGTTTGCGGATCGCCAGGCCAGTAAGCGACCCCGCGGCTTTCTGAACCTCGAGGGTTCGGGTTGGTGTACTTCCAGATTTCTTTGCCGGTTACCGGGTCAAGGGCGACAACGTTTTGATTCTGCGTCGAAAGATACAAGGTGTCGTTGACAAAGATCGGCGTCGATTCCAGGGACCGGCCTTTTTCTCCGGTGTGATAGGTCCAGGCGCGCTGCAACCGGCTGACGTTGGCGGTATTGATTTGCGTGAGAGGAGAGTAACGGGTGCCCCCGGCGTCGTGGCCGTACACCGGCCAGTCTCCTTTTTGAGGAGTGATCTGGGAGAATGCGACTGCCCAGGCGCCTGCAACCACGATGGTCAAGATTTTCCGCATGTTCAGAGAAACCCTGCTATTTCAGGTTGACTGGGTTCAGCCAGGCGCCGCTCCCCGTCGAATCCCATACCGAGAGCCGAATCCACTTCTTACCCGTAGCGTCGAAGGGAATATTGAGCTCCTTAGTCCCGAAAGGCATGGTGTCTTTGAGATCGATGTATTTGTGTTCGATCTTCACGCCGTCGCTCCACACCAGGTCAGCAAAGTCGAGCGGGAAGGTGTATTCGATCCTGGCCTTGTAGACACTCTTCGCACCAGAACCCTGGACACCCCAGTCATGAAAGAGCACTTCGCCGTTGGTGCCGTAAAACTCGCCGCGGCGAATCCCTTCGAGCACAGGAGACCAGCTTTCGTTGTACAACGGAACCTTGTCGAGCTTGATGTAGTTGACGGCCAGTTGCGGGTAGGTTTCGTCATCGGGCCATTTGGTGTAGGTGTCACCTTCGGTGAGCATGTACTTCACCTTGGGCGCCCAGTTGCTCATGTTGTCTTCCACTCCAAAGCAGCGCACCTCGCACTCTTCCTTCTCCGACAAGTCCACGGGCAGCGATTCCCAGGATGCACCGATGAAGCGGTCGCTCTGAAAGAAGTCCTTGTCCTTATAAGCCTCGGGATAACCTTCGGAGTTTTTGGTTTCCGGATGTGTGGTCCACATGATGGCGTTTTCTTTGTTAACGAAATTCAGGACGTCTTCCGAGGAGCCAAGGTGGTAGACGTGGCCATACTCCGGAAGGTCCTCTTCGAAGGGCGTGCCTGCGGGACGAACGTTGCCTTGCGTCGCCCCGGGTTTGCCGCCATCCGGACCCAACGTGTGCGAGTAGTACACCGGCTTCGGCGTCATCAGGTACCAGTGGCCGCCGAAGTACGCATCCGGTTCTTCTGCTGGAATTACCAGAAAATCCTTATCGGAGACTCGCTCCGAACCTTCGAAATAGACTTTCTGTTCCGCGAAGCGACGCGGCCCAGGATCGCTGGGATGCGAGTCGTCATGGAAGTCGCCCAGGTAAAGGATGTTGACTCCGAGTGCGCGGAAGACCGCGATCCAGGGTGGTTGGTAATCCAAAGTCTTACGATCGCGCAGCAGCTCGTTGAAATCCATGTGGAAGTGTCCGGTCATCACTTTGAAACCAGGCACGGGCTTGAACATGTCATTGTGGGTATAAGCGAGAACGGACTCGCTGGTCGCTCGGTCGTCCTTGGCATTGAGGTAGTAATAAACCGCCATGCGCTGTTCCGTGCCGGCGGGCGCATTGTAGAGGGCGTAATTGTCCGCGTGGCCTCGGGAGGTCTTGGTCCGGCGATCCCATTCCTCATCGGTTACGCCCCAGGGATGGTAGCCCTCGCCTTGTTCCGGCCACATCACTCCTAAGGAAAAGGAGGAGTTGTTGTCCTTACGGTAGTAAACGTAACCGACGTTGATTTCATCCTCGCGCGCGAAGAAGAACTTGTGGGGAGAGGGAAAGACGGCGAGAGAACCGGCGCCTGGATCCAGTATCGTCATGCGGTTGCGTGCCCGCAGGCCAACCGGCTCTGTATTCGGTGCTCCTGCAAAGTATTGATATTGCGTATGCTCTGCGCTGTCGCGCCAAACCAACTTTGTGTTCGGGGTGATGGGAAAGCCCTTTAGTCCGGCCTTGTAGATGTAGGCTACGGAAGGTTCCTGGGTCCTGGCCAACGCTTCCTGGCGGAGCAGGTTGGTTCCTTTATAGGCGATGAAGCGCAGATTGCCGGCGAAAATGCCCAGCTTCAATCCATCGAAGGTGACGCTCAGCTGGTTTCCTTCTGTCGCTACCTTGCAGGTGCTGGACTGGTAGCTGACGGACGCGTGGGTGATTTCAGCCTCGGTGCGCGGCAAGTCGGTGGTGTCCCCACGGCCCGGGATCACGAGTGGCGCATCCCAGAAGGTATTCCACTTTCGCCTGCTTTCCTCTTCGGGGGTGTCTTTGTTGAGAGCCTTCAACTGGGTACGCTGCGCTTGCGAAATGCGCCGCTTGCCGGTCGACACCTGGAAGTCCGGGCTTAGATTTTTGCCCAAGACTACCCAGGAGCCGCTACCCTGGCGCGCGGCTAGTTCCTGAACCACCGGCGCTCCATCGCGGATGCCAAAGGATGCCCGAAGTTCCTGCCCGCCTTCGCCCTGCCAGGTCAAGGTCACACCACGGTCGTTTGCGGTCGCTTTCAAGCCGTCTACGGCCTTGTATTGTTGGAAGTTGCAGTCAAGTGATTGCGCACTTGCCACGGTGGTCAGCGTTGCCAAAACCAATAACAGCCCCAGACCCTTCATGGACGCTCCCTTCGATCGGTGTTCAGTTTTCCGTCGGACGCTCTAGCGGCCACAGAAGTTTCGCCAGGCGCACTTGTCTCGCTTAAGACGAAAAGAACTTTTGGCTATCGAGGGGTCACTATAGCGGAATGGCTTGGAAGTTGAACAGCCTGGCAGGTGAAGGTACTTGCCCACTCAAGCCAAAAGAGGGCTTGAATGGGGCACCCAGACATTCGTCGCTGTGTTGGGAGTTTTGCTTATTGAATGCCGTTGAAGAGTTTCAGCCGTGAGGTGACTACCTGCTTGATTGCTTCTATGGCGGACGGCAGGATTTTGTACGGAACGACCTCGTTTGGCTGGGTGTTCAGGCCCTTTTCCAGGCCGTGCCGCCAGGCTACTCGTACTTCTGTGTTGATGTGGACCACGTTGATTCCAGCCGCGATTGCCTTTCGCAGATCGCCGTCGTCGGTCCCCGAGGCACCATGCAGAGTCATCAGAGAGCCGGTAGCCGTCTTGATCTCAGCAATCCGGGCGAGGTCCAAACGCTTCCTGGTCTTTCCTTCAATCATGCTGGCCACCATGCCATGCATGTTGCCGACGGCCGGAGCCAGGATGTCGACTCCGGTCGCATCCACGTAACGTTTCGCCTCTTCAGGGGCAGTCAATCCTTTGGAAAGGTCGGGAGCCACTTCGTGGATTTCAGAACCGGTCCCAATATCGCCAATTTCCCCCTCAACCAACATGGCGGGGTTGATGGCTTTGAGCACGCCGATCGCCTCTTTGGTCTGGCGGACATTTTGTTCAAAAGGCAAAGCGGACAGATCGAAAACTACGGAATCGAAGCCGGCCTTTGCGGCTTCCACCGCTCCGGCGAGGCTGTGGGTGTGATCGGCATTCAGGAAGATCGGGAAATCGAATTCTTCTCGTAGTTCCCGGACGAGGGCCGCGATCTGGCGAACACCCAGGAATTTGCGCTCCCCTTCGGACGCCCCAACGATGACCGGTACCTTCAAATCCTGCGCGGAAGCAAACACAGCCTTCAACATGATGAAGTCGGCGATGTTGAAATGGCCGACGGCCTTGCCGTCTTTCTGCGCCTGTTGCAAAACTTCCTTCAAGACGAACACGTAGTTTTTCCTCCCATATCCCGCTCTGACACTTTTCCGATGCTGCGAATTGGAATTGGTGTCTGGAAAACTCGTTCATTGATCCCCTTAATAAGGCTCCGGATGGGGTTACTCCGTCTGGTTCCCGAAGGCTCGCCCGCGGTTTTTGGATACCGGAACACTGGTAAACTCTCGCTTTGGAAGCGTTTCCGGTTCGTGCATAGCCTATGAAGCCGGTTCTCAGGAATTCCGTAGGACCGTTGAGCAGACTCATCGTTAAGGTTGTCGCTGTCTTGCTGATTGGTGGTTTTCTCGGAGCCACGCTGGTTCGCCAGGCGCCTGGGTTTGGGGTCGACGAAGAGGAACTCGATACCCGCCTCAACCAACAGAGCCTTCAGGCACTGCGGCGAGCACACATAAAGGATGAAAATGTGGCGAGGTTCTACCTTAGCTACCTGGGCGGCCTCTTGCATGGAGATCTGGGAGTTTCGCTGTCTCTCCACCAGCCAGTGCGAGCGCTGCTCTCGGATCGGTTTCCCGAGACCCTGAAGTCGGTTGGCCTGGGATTGGCGTTCGGCTGGACTGCTGGATTGGCATTGGCCGTGATCGCGGTGATATTTCGCTGGTGGCCGGTTAACTTGGTAACCAGTCTTCTCGCCAGCATCCTTCTCTGCATACCCGCCGCGGCGCTGGCTCTTCTGTTCGTGATCGCCCGGGCGCCAGGCCGTCTGGCTCTCGGGTTCATCGTGTTCCCGAAGGTATTCAGCTACGCACGCAATCTGCTGGCAAAAAGTGCATCGCTTCCGCACGTTCTGACTGCCAGAGCTAAAGGCCTCAATGAACTTCGGATCATGGCGTGGCATATCCTGCCGGTCGCGGGACCACAATTGCTAGCTCTTGCCGGAGTGTCGGTCAGCGTGGCGTTCGCCGCGACTATCCCGGTCGAAGTGCTGTGCGATTTGCCCGGTATCGGGCAACTGGCATGGAAGGCTGCGTTAAGCCGCGACCTGGCGTTGCTGGTGAACATTACGATGATCGTCACGTTGATTACGCTCGTGGTCAATTCCGCAGCCGAACTCGCGAGCCAACCCCGTACGAGCAGGTGAGGACATGAAGACCGTCCGTCTGGCGTCTATCTTGGTCCTGGCGGCTATTATCGTCACTGCCATTGCTGCTAATTTTATCGCTCCGGCCTCCTATGCCCACCAGTTTCGAGATCTGCCCGACGCGGCCCCATCCAGCCAGCATCTTCTCGGCACCGACGAACTGGGGAGGGATCGGTTCTCGCGATTGCTCTACGGGACACGGGTCTCGCTTTTGCTGGCGCCCATGGCGGCGCTGCTTTCCGCTATCCTCGCTGGACTCATTGGCGGAACTGCCGGCTTTTTCGGCGGCTGGTACAGAAGCGGCGTCATGGCAGCGACGGACCTTTTTCTCTCCCTGCCGTGGTTATTCCTGCTTATCACCGTGCGTGCGCTCTTGCCACTGAATGTCTCTCCCCTGGTATCAGTAGCGATCACATTTGCGCTGCTGGGATGCCTGGGGTGGGCGGGAGCCGCGCGGGTGATTTGTGCCGAGGCTGACTCCTTGTGCGGCTCGGAATTCATTCTTATGGCGCGCTCCACCGGAAGCAGCGGCTGGAGGCTGCTGTGGCGGCATGTGATTCCGAATCTGGAGCCCGTTCTGTTTGCCCAGTTCTGGATCTCGGTTCCGATCTTTATTCTGACCGAGGCCAACCTCGGTATTCTCGGTCTGGGGGTGGCGGAACCGCTTCCCTCCTGGGGCACTCTGCTGGCTGAGTTGGAGAGTCTTCCATCGCTTACTGCACAACCCTGGCGCTTTGTGCCATTGGTCCTGCTTATTCTCACCGTCAGCTGTTTTCACCTGGCATTGCAGCGGGAGGAGCTTTGGGCATCCAGCGAAATTTGACCCTGCAATGTTTTGTTTGTTTGACGATGGTGATGGGCACCATGGCGAACGCCCAAAGTGGAAGTCAGTTGCGCTTCTGCATAGGTTCCGATCCCAAGACCCTGAACCCCTTGCTGGTTGACGATGACGCGTCTGACACCGTGCGCTACCTCACGGGTGGGGTTCTGATGCGCCTGAACCGCTCCACTCAACAGTTGGAACCCGAACTCGCCACCGCCTGGAAGGTCAGCCGCGATGGCAAGAGCATCCGCTTCACAGTACGCGAGAATGTACGCTTCTCCGATGGCACCCCATTTTCAAGCGAAGACGTTGCCTACACGATAGAACAGTTGATGGATCCTTCGCTGCACTCGCCCACGGGAGACGCCTTCCGTTCCGGCGAGGGCAAGGTCACAACAAAGATCACGGGAAAAGACGAAATCACGGTAACGTTTCCGGCGCCCATCGCAGGTCTGGATAAGCTTTTCGATCAGGTCGCCATCATGCCGGCCCACGCGACGCAAAAGGAAAGGGCCGTGCTGGGACCTTACTATCTCGCGGAGAATAAATCCGGCTACTACCTGCTTTTGAAACGCAATCCGAATTACTGGAAGCATGATGCGGCCGGGCGGCAGTTGCCCTACATCGATTCGGTGCGTCTCGACATCCAGCAGAACCGCGACATCGAGTTGTTGCGCCTGGTGCGGGGGGAGATCGATCTCATCGACTCGCTCGACGCAGAGTACTACGACAAGCTGGCTGCTCAAGCGCCGAAGATGGTGTTCGACGCGGGGGTCTCCCTGGATGCGGAACAGATGTGGTTCAACCAGGTTCCCGGTTCGCCATTGCCTGCGTACAAGAAGGCCTGGTTTACCTCGACAAATTTTCGCCGCGCGATCTCGGCTTCGATCAATCGCGAGGATCTGGCGCGGGTGGTGTTTCACGGTCACGCGCGGCCCGCCATCAGTTGGCTGTCTCCCGCGAACAAGTTCTGGTTCAATGCTTCGCTGACGCCGCATCGGTTTGACCCCAAGGCCGCGCTCAACACACTGGCGAAGGACGGCTTCTATCTCCAGGACGGCGCGCTCCACGACAGGGAAGGGCACCTGGTAGAGTTTTCCGTGATCACCAACGCCGGAAACAAGAATCGTGAGCGCATGGCGACGATGATCCAGCAAGACCTCGCCGGAATAGGTATCCACTTGAATGTAGTCACGCTGGATTTCTCTTCCCTGATCGAGCGTATTACCCGTTCGTTCAACTACGAGGCGTGCTTGCTGGGGTTCGTCAACAACGATCTGGACCCGGACTCACAAATGACGGTGTGGCTGAGTTCGGGCGAGAACCACGCATGGAACCCGGCACAGAAAAGCCCTGCGACCCCGTGGGAAGCGGAGATCGACCGCCTTATGCGCACGCAAGCTTCCTCGATGGATATCAACCGGAGGAAGCAGGCCGTCGACCGGGTGCAGGAGATTGTCTGGGAGCAGGAGCCGTTCCTGTACCTGGTAAACAAGGACGCCATTTCCGCAGTATCGACGGATCTGCATCACGCGCATCCAGTAGTGCTTCGGCCCCAGGTTTATTGGAATGTCGAGCAGTTAACCAAAGGGCGCGAGGAAGCAGGAAATCATTGATGGAGCCGGCGTCGCTGTTGGAGCTGCAGCTTTCGGCCAGCTATCCAGGAAAGTCCGGGGTACTTACGAATTTGCGCCTGGAATTGCGCCGTGGGGAAATACTCGGCCTGGTGGGACAGAGCGGGTGCGGCAAAAGCACGCTGGCTCTCGCCATTCTGAAGCTGCTTTATATCAAGCGGGGCACGGCGGACGGATCTATTTTTTTCAACGGTCGCGACTTGATGCTTCTACCGGAGCGTGCGATGCGCACGCTCCGCGGCAAGGAAATTGCGCTGGTTTTACAAAGCCCGATGTCGTCGCTGAACCCGGCTCTGCGGATCGGCACGCAGTTGGAGGAGGCCTGGAATATCCACCAGCGCTCCACCCGTAAGGAAACCGCACAGGCACTGTCTGATGGTCTCGAGAATGTGAGCCTGCCGGCAGATGCCGGTTTTCTGCGCCGCTATCCTGGCGAGTTGAGCGTCGGACAGGCGCAGAGGGTGCTCATCGCCATGGCTGTACTGCATAAGCCACAGTTGCTGATTGCAGACGAGCCAACGAGTGCGTTAGATGTCATCACCCAGGCGGAGATACTGCAGCTGTTCTCGGCGTTAAATCGCAAACTGGGCATGAGCATTCTTTATATCTCTCACGATCTTCTTTCCGTGGCCACCATCAGCCAGCGCGTGGCGGTGATGGACAAAGGGGAGATTGTGGAATGCCGGCAAACGGCCGGTCTGTTCAGCAGCCCCAATCACCCCTATACCCGCAGACTGATATCTGCGCTGCCAGTTACTCCGCAACTGACTGCGGAGTAACTGCGCTCGCGCATTTACGGCTGGTCAGCGGCGGCACCGGCCTGGGCATCGGGGGTGCCGGTCTCTCTGCCCCAAAGCACGCTCGTGCCCCATAACACGCTGTTGCTGTCTACAGTGCCGTTGCCCCAGATCACGCTGTTGCCGCTGATCGAGCTTACGCCCCATATCATGGAGTGCCCCTGGGCATCGGCGCCGGAAAGAACCTGTTTGCCCCACACTGCGTTATTGGTCCACGTGCCAGTTCCGCCCCAGATGACGGAGTTGCTGTTCACCAGCACCACGTTTCCCTGGGTGTCCAGCGTCACGGCCGGCGACATAGCGTTGCCTGCCGTATTGGGAGACAGGGCGGTACTCGCCAGCGCGGCCTGGATGTCCAGGTAGCCGGCGCCTACGGTAAACAAGTCGGCCTGCATGCTAAACGATCGGCCTGTGGCCTGATCCCTGATGGTGCTCGCCGTCTGCAGGCCTTTGAACGCAGTCAGCATCAGCCGCGCCTTCACCTGGTCAGGCGTTAGCGAGGGCGTTTTTTGCAGCATCAAAGCTACTGTCCCGCTCACCATGGGCGCGGCCATGCTGGTCCCGCTCAAGATGAAATAGCTGTTCGAAGAGGTAGTGCTGCCATTCACCTGGTAAAGCGATTGGGGAATTCTATTGCCAGGATATTCCTGATCCAGGGTGAGCCCGGGAGTGTAGAGCGAGATGATCAGGTTGCCTGGAGCCACCAGGTCAGGCTTCGCCACCTGATCCCAAAGCGTCGGCCCTTTGGAACTGTAGCTTGCGGGCACGTCGTCGGAGCGGCCTGGGGTAGCCAGAGTATTCATGGCGCCCACGGTGATCGCGTAAGGGTCGTTGCCGGGAGCAGTGATGGTGCCATAACCGTTTGTTCCCGCGTCGTTGTCGCGGCCGCCATTGCCCGCCGCGACCACAACAACAATGCCCGCCTTCCATGCCTGCTCTACCGCCTTGCAGAGCGGGTCAAGTCGATAGCTTTCGTAGACCCCTCTTCCCAGCGATAAATTGATTACGCGGATGTTGTACAGGTTCTTGAAATTGATCGCTGTTTGTATGGCGTTGATCACCTGGCTGTCGGTGCCCGTGCCGTTTTGATCGAGCACCCGCAGATTGATGATGTGGGCCAGGGGGGCGATCCCAACGAAGTGGTAAGTGTAGCCAGAACCGGCCGACTGGCTGCCGTTTCCCGCGATAAGGCCGGCCACGTGAGTGCCGTGACCATACAGGTCGTTGGCGCTGCCTAAAGGACCGCCGACGAAGTTCTGGCTGAAGACCAGATTGCTGAGATTATTGAACTCGGGCGAAACGGCCAGGCCACTGTCGATGACGGCCACCCCGACGCCGGCGCCGGTGAGCCCCGCCCCCTGGGCCGCTGCCAGGTTAATTGTTTCCTTGTGGTAGTCCAGCACGGCGTCAGGATTGCCGGTGCTGGTGCTACTGAGCACCCGGTCGGGCGAGATGTAAACAACGTTGGGATCGGCCGCCAACTGCCCAAGCGCCGAAGCCGGTATGCTGAAAACCCGGGCCGTGATGAGGCCGAGTTCCTGCTTGAGCAAGCCCCCGAGGTTCAGTACGTTTTGCAGCTGGAGCAGGGTCGGCGGCTGATTGTATTGCACGATGACGTTGATCGGGCCGGCGCTATTCGTTGCGGACAGATCGCTGGATATCTTTGCGGTCTGAGCTCCGAACGCGAAGCTGGCCCCCAGGAAAAGCGCGCAGCCGGTGAGGATTCTTCTTCCCCACATGGCACTGCTGGTGAGTTTGCGTTTCATCTTGATCTCCCCCGTTCATTAGTCAGATTTACGTGATCGAAGAAGCAATTCGATAACTGGCACGTATTCTGGTGGCGCATAACCGCAACGATTGGACAGTCGCGCCGCTTTCGGAGGAGAACTTCGCGGTTTTCAATGGAACGTCATGAGAGTAATTTGAATTTCCTGTTATGGCGCTACGACTTCCCAGCCATGACGGTAGTAATTGGGCGCACTTACACCAGATAGGCATGTGGATACGGCTCTTGTCCGTCAGTTTGATCGATTGGCGTACAGCCTGCGAAGGGCTTAGCGCTTAGACTAATTTTCGATTGATGAACAACTTTTATTTCATGCGATGAGGGACACAACCTGCCTGGATGAACCCTGTCCTCATGGGGTCACGAGATCAGTCCGGACAAGGGGGACCAGCTTTGCCGCACGCTGGAGGAATAGGAAAGAGTAAGCGAGGATCGTTCCGTGCCCATTCGAGCGAAGATATTCATTGCTGCAACCGCTGCTGCTGGAGCCTGCATACTGCTGATGGCCGGCCTGCACTGGCACTCCGCAGATCTACTTAAGTTCCTGTGCTACCTGGCGATTGCGGTCCTGGCCGGGACCATGAAGGTTTGGTTACCTGGGATTGAAAGCACCATGTCGGTGCACTTCCTTTTCGTGCTGCTCGGAGTGTTGGAACTTTCGCTGCCGGAAACACTGGCGATCGGCTGTGCCGCGGCTCTGGTTCAGAGTGTCTGGAAGACCACGGATGGACCGGACGCGGTGAAGGTCCTTTTTAACGTGGTCAGCATGACCGCCCCCGCCGTCTTTCTTGACTTATGTCACTTATCACGCAGCCGAAGCACACTTCACACACAATACGCCCCTGCTCCTGGTGTTGACCGCTTTCACCTATTTCTTTTCGAATACCATACCGGTTGCCATAGTCATCGCGTTTTGCGGCAAGACGCCGGTTCGTAAGGTTTGGTCAGAAACCTTTTTCTGGTCGTTGCCCTACTATCTGGTCGGCGCCGCGCTGGTAGGGATCATCCACCATGCCAACCAATCCTTCGGATGGGAAAACGGTCTGATGATTTTGCCCATCATGTATTTGATCTATCGCTCCTACCATCTTTATCTGGGCCGATTGGAGGATGAGAAAACGCGGGTAGAGATTGAGGCGGCGCACGTAGAGGTCGAAAAGCGGCATGTGGAAGAAATCGGCGCCTTGCACCTGCGAACGATCGAGGGGCTTGTGCTCGCGATCGAAGCGAAAGACCATACTACTCACGCTCATCTGCGCCGGGTGGGAACGTTCGCGGTAGAGTTAGCCAAAGAACTTAATCTGGGAGATGCCGAACTCAATGCCTTGCGCGCCGCGGCCATGCTGCACGATATCGGCAAACTGGCCGTACCCGATCACATCATTAACAAGCCTGGTCGATTGACTCCGGAAGAATTCGAGAAGATGAAAATTCATCCGGTGGTGGGCACCGAGATCCTGGACCGGGTCGCCTTTCCCTATCCTGTGGCTCCGATCGTGAGGGCGCATCACGAGAAGTGGAATGGGGAGGGTTATCCGGACGGTCTCAGGGGAGAGGAAATTCCGATTGGGGCGCGAATTCTTGCGGCTGTGGATTGCCTGGATGCGTTAGCCTCTGACCGGCAGTATCGCAGGGCTCTTCCTCTGGATGAGGCGATGAACCACGTTGCCCGCGAGGCCGGCATTTCCTTTGATCCCAAAGTCGTGGAGATTCTGCAACGGCGTTATCAGGAACTGGAACAGATGGTGAACAGGAATTCTGACTATACCGGAGCAGGTTCGCTCTGCATTGACCAGAATGTGGAACGAGGACGGCAGCCGGGCGCGGGGTTCGAGTTCAATAGCGACCGCGGCGCAGGCCAGGGAGACTTTCTCACCTCCATTGCTTCGGCTCGCCAGGAGGCGCATACCTTGTTCGAGCTCGGCCAGGATCTGGGAAGCTCGCTGAGCCTGGACGAGACTCTCTCCCTGGTGTCGCTGAGGCTGGGGAAACTGGTGCCTTACGACTCCATCGTGGTTCTTATTCGCAGAGGTGACGTATTAGTTCCGGAATTTGTCAACGGAGAGGACTTTCGGTTGCTTTCTGACCTGGTCATTCCCATAGGAAAGGGACTGTGCGGCTGGGTAGCCCAAAACTCAAGACCCATCGTGAATGGCAATCCCGCGGTGGAAGACGGACTTGCCGATGATACGGCCGGCAAGACGCAGCTACGGTCTGCGCTTGCTGTGCCTCTGGAGAGCGAATCAGGCGTGGTCGGTGTGATAGCGCTGTATCAAACCGCGATAGATGCCTTCACCAACGAGCACCTGCGCGTCCTCCAGGTCATCACATCCAAGGTCGGATATTTCATTGAGAATGCATTGAAGTATCGCGAAGCGGAGAGCTCGGCCACAATCGATTACCTGACAGGTTTGGCGAATGCGCGCGCGCTTTCCGTACATTTGCAGATGGAACTAGCGCGCGGCCAGCGGGATAATTCCTCGATCGCGATTATCGTCTGCGATTTAAACGGGTTCAAGCAAATCAACGATTCCCATGGCCACCTGACTGGAGACAGGGTTCTCAAAGTTTTTGCGAACCTGATGCGCGGAGCCTGCCGCGAGTCCGACTATCTTGCACGGATGGGCGGGGATGAGTTTGTGATCGTGGCGCCGCATATGCCGCAGGGTTCAGCAAATCTAAGAGCGCGCCAGTTGAATGCCCTGGCCAAACGGGCTAGCCGAGAGGTATGCGGTGAGGAGTCACTATCGCTGAGCGTAGGTACCGTCTTCTATCCCCAGGATGGGTCGGATGCAGAGCGGCTCCTGGCGGAGGCAGACAAGAAGATGTATTCGGTCAAGCGGCTGCACTATGAGCAATCGGCGATTGTCGCCAACGGTCATGGACAGTAACGCTTCCCGTTGGTTGGGGCCAGCGTCGAATGACGCGGGACGATCTGCCACAAAGGTCACGATGATTTTTGTTACTTTCACCTCACGTTGGTTGTAGCAAGTAAAGGCGCGAAGAGCGCGGACGTTAAGATGATCGCATTGTGTTCATGCTGTACTGGAGAAACTACATGCCTTGCCTGCAAATGAAGGAACTTGAACTAGCCTGCGTCAGATATGCTGAACGCCGTTCTCAAGAGCACATGACCAAGTCCGAAAGGCGACAAGCATTGTCCGCAAAGCGTCAGATTGGTCAGGCTCAGATGGCCTATGTGATGCAACAACACGCTAAGAGCTGCAGTGAATGCCGGCTCCGCTCTACTCAAGAGTGAAAGGGCCTCAAGGCCCCCACGTGAGAACCAGAGATCTACCCGCACTCCCTCGGCGTCGGTCCCGATGACAGGGGCTTGGGTACAGGCGTGCTTGCCCACTCAAGCCAAAACAGGGCTTGAATGGGCCACCCGGAACATTGGCGGGTGTTCGGATTACCACGCCATCGTGGGCGGTAGGAACTCGGCGAACAGGTCGTCGTAATAAGGCTTTAGCTGCGCGAGATTCGGCTTGGTGTGGCCCTTTGAGTACAGATCGTACTGATTGAATTTGAGGACCCAGTCCAGCATGGAGCGGTCTTTCTCGTTGCATAGGTGATCGTATGCGCCGTGCTTGTGCCAGGGATAAAACGAGTGATAGCGGAGCATGTAGAGCGACTCTTCGCGAAGATACGGCTGCATCACCTTGGCGATGTAGCCATCGTGACCAAATGACATGTGCAGGTTATCGAGGCCGCAGTTGGGCTCGTAGATCCCGTACTTCGTTTGGTATCTGTCAACGTTGCGATCAGGGTTCCTGGCAAAGTACTCGGGGAAGACAATATCTTTCGACCAGGCGCAACCAACAGGAAAGGTGTCGCCCACCACTCCCCATTGCGGTTCGCCATAAAGGCAAAGACATTTGCCGAGATCGTGGATGAAGCCGGTAAGGATCATCCAGCGAGGCTGACCGTCGCGGCGCATTGCCTCCGAGGTCTGCAACAGATGCTCGATCTGGGTGAGATCGGTATCCGGATCACTGTCGTCGACGAGGGTGTTAAGGAATTCGGCCGCTTCCCAGACAGTTTTTTGGCCCTTGCGCAGAGTGAAGTATTGTTCTTCCTTGGCCAACACGTAGTCGACCGTCATGTTCTCGTGGTTCAGGCGGTAGAACTCAGCGACACCGGGAGTCGCAGTCGCATCGTACTGGCGAAACTCCTCCTCGCTCTTGCCTTCCTTATACCGGCCCTCGAGGAATTCATCCCACTGGTCGAGATCCTGCAGGGGTTGGTTGGGGACAATAGCGGGTTGGGTCATGGGCGACTCCTTCGGAAAGCCGGCAGCTTCGGCGAATTCACGTTACCGCTAACGTACACTAATTCTCGGCCACAGACAATCCCACTTTGGGTGATGTTCTTGGGCTTTCAAGAGTTTTCTTGACAGGGGCACGAAGCGGCCGATAACGTAATTTTTCGTAATCGGTTACGTTATTTCGATACCAGTCAGCGGAGGGTGACCATGGATGATGAGCGCGGTGGCCTGACCAGCACAGTGCGGGCCATCCTGACGGACATTCAGTTCTGGATCCCCGCAGCGGTCCTGATACTGGGAGTAGGGTTGCTGGTCTTCATTCACGGCAAGTAAGTCATCTCTTTGGAGCCAGATGGCCACAGATAAAGCGGTAAAAGTAAAAGCACAAACGCCGGGTGCCGATCGCTCGCTCCACGGGCTAGGCGTGATCTGCGGTCTCGCCGCGGGCGTCTGGTTGGGAGCCGCCGAAGCGCCTACGAAGCTGGTCAACGCCGGCTTCTCTCCGTTCGCTGTTTCGCTTTGCATGGTTGCGGGCGTTTTCACCGCGCGCTGGACGTTTCCTACCTTGCTTAAGGGAACCAGCTACGTCTTTGCCGACCTGTTCGCGAAGAAACACCTGATGGTCTGGGCAGTCCTTGCCGGCGCCCTCTGGGCGGTGGCAAACACGTTAACGGTTTTTGCGATTCGCGATGTGGGGCTGGCAACGGCCTTTCCCTTATGGAATACCAACTCGCTGATTGGACTGCTCTGGGGCAGGCTGCTGTTTCGTGAGTTGCAAGGGGCGACGGCAAAAAATATCGCCAAGGTGGTTTGCGGCAGCATCTGCATCGTGGCCGCGGCTATCATGCTCGGCTTCAGCACCATTCAAGGCGCCGGCGGGGTTCCACCGCATGCGGTCATGGGCCTTCTGGCGGCTGCCGGTGCAAGCCTGATGTGGGGAACCATGTACGTGCCCTATCGCAAGGCTTACCTGAGCGGCATGAATCCGCTCTCCTTCGTCACCGTGTTTACGGTCGGCGAATTGGGGACCATGTTTCTCCTCACCTGGACGCTCGACGGGGGCATGAAGTCGTCTGCATTCCGGCTGGTAGAAAGCAGGCAGTTGCTGTTCTGGCTTTTCCTCGGGGGCTTTGTGTGGGTGGTCGGCGACCTGTTTCAGCAATTCGCGACCAAGTATCTAGGTATTGGGCGGGGCATTCCTCTCTCCAATACCAACCAGTTTTGGGGGCTGGCCTGGGGTGCACTGGTCTTCGGAGAACTGGCCTCGGCTAACCGGGCTCATCTCGCGCTGGTTCTGGGAGGATCGGTGTTGATGATTCTTGGGGCGCTGGCAATCAGCACCGCGGTGGCTTCGTCCCGCGAGAATCACTCGCGGAACGAGGCGCTTGCCCGAGAATGTAACCGCTACGGATTAGAGTATGGCGAGGTGCTGCTGGCGCAGAGCGGTGACGAATTCAGCGACCGCAGCGCGACGCCGCCGCTGGTGGGATGTAGCGATCGTAGTGGCGGCAACCTACCTGTTTCTGTGGCTGGGATGGAACGCGGTGGTGCCTCCCCTGGCGATGAACCTGGGTTGGGTTGCGGTGTTGACACTGGCACTGCTGGCCGCGCTGGGTGGCGGGGGTTGGGCACTCTGGCGGCAGACACGGTTCGGATGAGAGAGGCGCGATGGCCGTACGTCTGAAAGATATCGCCGCGGATCTCGGGGTGTCCACGGTGACCGTTTCCAAGGTATTGCGGGGCGGCCTGGACATCGGCGAGCGCACGCGCGCACGGGTGCTGAAGCGGATGGCCGAGCTGAACTATCAGCCCAACATGCAGGCGCGGGGGCTGGCAAGCGGCCGGTCGTTTGCGGTGGGGCTGGTAGTGCCGGATCTCGTGCATCCGTTCTTCGGCGAGTTTGCCAAGTCGCTCGCCGGGGCCCTGCGGGCGAGCGGGCTGGCATTGGTGTTGTCCTCCTCCGAAGAAGATCCTGAGATTGAACGGCAGGAAATCCGCACCCTTGTGAACCGTGGAGTGGATGTTCTTCTGGTTGCCTCTTGCCAGAACATGGAGGAGGCGGAGTTCTTTACGGATGGAGGCCCCCCGCTTCTCTTGATCGATCGCAACCTTCCTAAACTGGGGGCGGATTTTGTGGGGTCGAACGACGTGCTGGTGGGCGAAATGGCGACGCGTCACCTGATCGGTCTGGGACGCAAAAGAGTCGCCCACATCGGCGGCCAGGGGACGAGTCCTTCGATTGATCGTTTCAAGGGTTTTCGCAATGCTTTGGGGATCGCGGGTATTAAGCTGCCGAAGAGCTACGTCATCACTCGCGAACGGTTTGAGGAGTCGGGGGACTCTGCCGGCTACCGCGCCATGCAGGAACTGCTGGCGCAGAAGCAGCGGCCGGACGCTGTATTTTGCTACAACGATTTGTCGGCCATCGGCGCCATGCAGGCGGCGATGCAGGCTGGCCTGAGCATCCCGGGCGATATCGCATTTGTCGGCTGCGGCAACCTGCGTTATGCAGATTATTTCAAGGTGCCGCTCACGTCGGTAGACCAGTCGATCCAGCGTATGGGCGAAGCCGCGGCACGGCGAGTGCTCACGCTGGCAACCAAGCCTGAGGACGATGTGCCGCAGACTGCTTTTGTTGAACCGAAGTTGATCGTTCGCCAGTCTACGGTCGCGGGATAGAGCATCGCTTGAACGACACCGCGGCCCTGGGTGCTGTTTTGTAACAGAGTGAGTTAGAGATTCCGAACGAATTCGCGGAAACAGACCGGCACCCAGACGAGTCCCGCAGGGACGGCTGAAAGTTACTTGAGGCGATGTTTTCAGTCGTTCCTACCGGGACTTTTCAATGGTGCGTGGTCAACCCAGGACTGCGTCCTGGGACTCATTTGAACTACCTGTTTTCAGTCGCCCTTGAGCCCTCGCTGGCGGCGTGCGCGCCGATCCTTCTGAAGTTTCTTCTCTCGTTTTACGATTTAGGCTCTCGGGTCTTGCGCTTCGTCACCGACGAATCGAGCTGCGCAGCCAGTGGGGCAAAGTCGGCGGTTGGCCCTTTCCATTCCAGCTGGTCAACGGAATCAAATACCGGAATGTCGGTGCGCAACGTGGCCAACACCCGAAAGAGCAAAGCCTGGTCGCGATTGGCAGCGAGCGTACTCGACAATGCCTTGGGGCCGGCTACATGGACACCCCATTCTCGCCAATCGGAAGGAATGGATTCGATATGATTGAACCGCGCGAGCACAGCAGCCGCCGATTTCGCGCCCCAGCCTGCGAGTCCTGGGAAGCCGTCTGCCGAATCGCCCACCAGGGCTAGATAATCGGGTATGGAAGCCGGCTCTACGCCGAATTTGGCGATCACGCCCAACTCGTCCCGAGTAATGTTCTTTCGCCGGTCCAGTTGCACGACCCGCGTTCCTCGCACACATTGAGCGAGATCCTTGTCGGGTGTGCAGATGATCACGCGCTCGACGCGCGGGTCGTTGGCGGCGGCAGTGGCAGCTGCGGCCAAGGCATCGTCGGCTTCGAACTCAACCATCGGCCATACCACGATGCCAAGCGCGGAGAGGGCTTCTTCGAGGAGCGGGAACTGAGCCAATAGCTCCGGCTCCACGCCTTCCCCCGTCTTATAGCCCGGCCACAGGTTATTGCGAAAGGATTCAATCACATGATCGGTGGCGACACCCATATGGGTAACCCCGTTGCCGAACATACCCATGAGCGAGGCCAGCACGCCGCGCACCGCTGCGACTTCCTGGCCCTTGCTGTCGCGTACCTTGGGAAGAGCATAATAGTGGCGAAACAATTCGTAGGTGCCGTCGATCAGATGCACTTGCATAGCAATAGCTTATAGACTTCAACCGGATGCTACATAATGGACGCCATGAAGGGTATCGATCTCTCTCGCAGAAAGTTTCTGTCGACCGCGCCTGCGCTTGCTGGCGGCGCTCTGCTGAGTAGCCGCGCCGGTTTCTCTTTGGCGCCGGACGCCAATCAACAGACCGAAGCGAAGGCCGATTACACTCTCACCATTGCCACCCAACCGATTGAACTGGCGCCCAACCGCATCGTTTCAGTGACGGTTTATAACGGTCAGTTCCCCGGTCCGCTACTTCGCTTTCGCGAGGGCGTGCGGGTTACGGTGGATGTACATAACGACACCGATATTCCGGAGCAGCTTCATTGGCACGGGCAGTCGATTCCCTCGGAAGTGGATGGCGCGGCGGAGGAAGGCACCCCCTTCATTCCACCTCACGGCAGCAAACGGATTTCGTTTGTACCTCGCCCCTCCGGGTTCCGCTTCTACCACACCCACGTGCGCGCAGGGGCGGACCTGAGCCGCGGCCAGTACAGCGGCCTGGTCGGCCCGGTCTACATCGAACCGAAGAATGACCCGGGCAGGTACGACCGCGAGGTTTTTCTTACCCTGAAGGAGTTTCAGCCCACGTTCAGCCAGGGTGGCGACATGGATATGGATTTCCTTTCGCCTTCAGCAACCGTGAAAGAGCTGAAAGACACCGGCGAGAGCGCCATGAATGCGTCCCTGGCAAAGAAAATGCCAAAGGGATACGAGGTCGGCTACGACGCATTCACCATCAACGGCCGGATGCTCGGCCACGGGGATCCAGTGCGCGTGAAGCAGGGCGAGCGGGTTCTGTTTCATGTGCTGAACGGCAGTGCAGGCGAGATTCGCAGCCTGGCCTTGCCCGGCCATACTTTCCAGGTGGTGGCCATGGATGGAAATCCGCTGCCTAAACCAGTGAGCGTCCCGGGCTTGTGGATAGGTACAGCAGAACGGATTTCCGCCATCGTCGAAATGAATCATCCCGGCATATGGGTGATGGGCGATATGAGCAACGACGATCGCCACCATGGAATGGGAATCGTCATCGAGTACAGCGGACGTTCGGGCAAGCCGCTTTGGATCCCGCCCCGGCCGTTTCATTGGAATTACGCGCACTTCGGTCGAACGGAGGGCGCGTCGCGGCCGCCTGATCAAGTTTTTGACATGACCTTTGCCAAGGACAATGCTGCGCTCGCCGGCTTCAATCGGTGGACGATCAACGGTGTGTCCTACCCACTCGATCAGATGATGGCTGCGCCCGCTTTTCATCTGGCCCGGGGCAAGCGGTACCGCCTGCGAATGCGCAACGCCAGCGATGACATTCATCCCATTCATCTGCATCGCCACACTCTTGAACTCACCCGGGTCGCTGGACAGGCAACCTCCGGAGTGATGAAAGACGTGGTGATGGTGGGCGGCTACCAGGAAACAGAGATCGATTTCACCGCTGACAATCCAGGGTTGACTCTCTTTCATTGCCATCAGCAGTTGCACATGGACTACGGTTTCATGTCGCTGTTCGACTACAAGGGGTGAACTCGAAGGCCGCCTCAGGCCGCGAGCAGCATCCAATCCTCTATGTCCAAAAAAGTTGAGGAAGGCGCGAACGGCCCAGAATCGGACCAGGAGGCCTTGCGGAACTACCCGGCTCCGTGGAAGGGTGAACTCCTGCTGGTCTGTCGCAAATGCCAGAAGAAACTAAAGCACGACGGCCAAAAGAATGGCATCTCGAAGCTGCGTAAAGCGCTCAAAAAGCGCGCCCGGCACGATAAGCATGCGCCCATGCTGCACGTCCTCCAGGTGCCTTGTCTGAAAATGTGTCCCAAGGGAGGAGTCACGGTGTGCACCCAACATCAACTTGGGCGTGGGGAATGCTCTATCGTGCGTTCCGGGGCCGACGTCGACGCTCTCTACCAGCAGTACCGCGGTTCAACACTCGATCACGTTCAAGGCGAGGCCGGCTAGCGACGTCTCCTTATAGCGGGCCTGCATATCCAGGCCTGTCTGGTACATGGTCTTGATGACCTGGTCGAGAGAAACCTTGTGGCCTTCTGATTCATTCATCGCCATGCGGCTTGCGTTGACAGCTTTGATGGCTCCGACGGCGTTGCGCTCGATGCAGGGTACCTGCACCAGGCCACCGATGGGGTCGCAGGTCATGCCAAGGTGGTGCTCCATACCGATCTCCGCGGCATGTTCGATTCGCTCATTAATATCAGCCGCGGTGAGTGAGGTCTTGCCCGGCGCGTTGATAGCCGCAACTAGTCCGCCCGCGGCCATGGAGCAGGCCACGCCTACCTCGCCCTGGCAGCCTACTTCCGCTCCGGAAATGGAGGCGTTCTCTTTGTAGAGAATGCCGATGGCGGCCGCAGTCAGGAAATAACGAAGAATGCCTTCCTCGTTGGCTCCGTCGACGAACTCCAGGTAGTAGTGGGCGACGGCTGGGATCACGCCCGCTGCGCCGTTGGTCGGCGCAGTCACGACCCGGCCCCCGGCGGCGTTTTTCTTCGTTGACCGCCATGGCATAGACCGTGATCCAGTCAAGCTGGGAGAGAGGGTCCTTGGAACCCGCCGCGCGCAACTTCGCCGCCAGCTTGGATGCGCGACGGCGGACCTTAAGCCCGCCAGGAAGAATGCCCTCGGCCTCGATACCGTGGCGGGTGCATGCGCGCATGGTTTCCCAGATGTGCAGGATGCCGCGGCGAACTTTCTCCTCAGCCGACGGTTGCCCGCTTGCTCCCAGCGCACACTCGTTCGCCAGCATCAGCTGCGCGATGGTGATGTTAGCGGCAGCGGCCTTTCCCAGGAGTTCCTGCGCGCTGTGGAAGGGGTAAGGCACCCCGCCGCCCTGATTGTCCGCGGGAGCCTGTGTCGTTTCCGCGGCCGCACGCTCTTCTTCGGACACGATAAAGCCGCCACCAATGGAATAAAAAATGCGCTCCGAAAGTAAAGCGCCATCCTGACCGAAGGCGGAAAACCGCATGCCATTGGGATGAGAAACAATGTTGGCTACGGGATACATCTGATCGCGATGAAAGATCAGGTGCTTCGCCTCATCAAATCCGATCGTGCGGCGACCGGGTAATTCCAGCTGCCTGGCGGCACGGATCTGGCCGAGCGTGGCGTCGACCTGCGCCGGATCGATGCCTTCCGGGGTGTGGCCGGAAAGCCCAAGCAGGATGGCGCGGTCGGTGCCGTGGCCCAAACCGGTTAGCGCAAGTGAGCCATAGAGGTCGACCTGGATGGATTTAACGTGGGAAGTCGGTCCCGCCGCCTCCAGTTCCCCGGCAAAGCGAAGAGCGGCCCGCATCGGGCCCATCGTGTGCGAGCTCGACGGTCCGATGCCTATCTTGAACAGTTCAAAGAGACTATGCTTCACCTATTTTTTCAAGACGCCTCGAGCTGAGGATACTCTTCGCTAAGATAGGGCAGCTGAACATAGAGAAAGCCCAGAGGAGTAAATAGCGAATTGCGTCTCATTTCATTGCAACGTGTCTGCCGTAGTGTTGTACGTTCCGGTCCGGTTTGGCTCGGGCTCATTTTTTCGGCAACAGCCTCCCTAGCTCAGCAGAAGATTATCTCGCTCGACATAGACGCAACGACAATCGCTAAAAAAATCCTGCAAGCGCAAGAGGCTTTTCCTTTGACATCTCCGACGGATCACACAGTGGATCTCGTCTACCCCAAGTGGATTCCGGGTAACCATGCACCCACCGGACCGATCGCCGACCTGGTGAACCTGAGGTTTACCGCGAACGGGAAGACGATTGCCTGGACGCGCGATCCGGTGGATATGTATCGCTTCCATATCCCGGTTCCTGCTGGAACCAACGTGCTGGTAGCGAACTTCAGCCTGGTGGGAGCTTATGCCGCAGGCAACGATTTCGCCATCGGCAATACATCTACTCCCGTGCAGGGCGATGTGAACTGGGATCAGGTTGTCCTCTATCCCGCGGACACGGCCGCCGACAACGTCACCGTGTCGGCTTCTATCAAGCTTCCCGACCACTGGTCCTACGCGACTGCGTTGCCGCATCCGTCACAGCAGGGCGGAACGATTCACTTCGACCCTGTGACCCTTACCACGCTGATCGACTCGCCCTTGATGTGCGGATCCATCATGCGGGAGTTCGACATTGCGCCCAAAGGTGTTTCGCAGCGCCATCTGCTCGATCTCTTTGAGAAATCTCCTGAAGGCCTGAACGTGCCGCCGGAGCGCATTGCCGCTTTGCGCAACCTGGTCGCTGAAACGGGAGCCATGTTCCGTTCGCGCCACTATGCCAGTTACCACTTCCTGGTGGAAGCACAAGGCGAAACCAGCGATGGGCTGGAGCATCACCAATCCAGTGATGAACAGGTGCCGGAGCTGGGCATGGTGAGTTCTTCCTTCTCCGCGGAAGCCGGCAATTTGCTGGCGCACGAGATGATCCATTCGTGGAATGGAAAATTCAGACGGCCCGCCGGCCTCGCGACCGCTGACTACCAGCAACCGATGATCGGCGACATGCTATGGGTCTACGAGGGACTTACCAGCTACTGGGCAGAGATTTTGGCCACGCGGGCCGGCCTCGAAACGAGCACCCAGATGAAAGACCGGATGGCGGTGTACCAGGCCGAGATGGACCATCGAACTGGGCGCGACTGGCGCAACCTGCAGGATGTATCGAAATCCGCGCAGATTTTGTATACCGCCGGCCAGCCCTGGACGATCCTTCGCCGGGCTACAGATTTCTACCGGGAAGGGCCACTGCTGTGGCTGCAGGTCGATTGCATTCTGCGAGAAAAAAGCAAGGGAGCGCAGAGCCTGGATACATTTGCCGCCGAGTTTTTTGGACCACCCGATGGAGTCGTGGCGGTAAAGCCTTACACTTACCAGGAACTGGTCGCCGCGTTGAACCACACCGTTTCCTACGATTGGAACAGCCTGCTTCAGGGTAATCTGCTGGCCACGCGTCCTACCCCGGTTTCACCCGGGCTCGAAGCAGCCGGTTGGGCCGTGACTTACTCCGACGAGCCAAACCAGGCTGCAGTCGACGCGGAAAGCGTTTCTCAACAGGCCGATTTATCAGCCTCGATCGGGTTGATCATCGATCAGGACGGAACCATTGTCGATGCGGTTCCTGATTCAGCCGCAGGGCAGGCTGGACTGGTTCCAGGATTAAAGTTGATGGGTGTTAACAAACGCGTCTATTCTGCCGACTTACTTCGTCAATCTATCGTGAGCGCGGAAACCACGTCGCAACCGATCGATTTACTCACGCTATCGGACGGCTATTACGTCGACTATTCGGTGGATTACCATCAGGGCCTGCGATCACCGCACCTTAGTCGCATTGCTGGAAAATCGGACCTGCTCACGACGATTTTGCAGCCTCGACGAACCGATTAGCCAGGATGCTAGAATCTGTGGAGTCTTGATCCCGCCGGCGGCTGGATCGGGAAGAAAATACATGGTCGATTCACCTCGCGGTTCCCGATCGTCGAAGCGTAAGACACCAACCATTTACGATGTAGCGCGTGAAGCACGGGTTTCCGTGTTCACAGTATCTGCCGTCATCAATAAGAAAAGCCATGTTGGCGCGCCGCTCAAAAAGCGTGTCGATGCCGCGATCGTCAAACTGAATTATCGTCCGAATTCTCTTGCCCAAAGCCTGGCCAACGAGCGCACACGCACTTTGGGCGTGATTGTTCCCGATATCTCTAACCCATTTTTCCCTATGCTGGTGCGCGGCGCCGAGGATACGGCGCAGAAGCGCGGGTACAGCATTCTTCTCTGTAACAGCGACGGACTGCTGGAAAAAGAAGAGCTCTACCTCGACTTGCTGGTGGCAAAACGGGTGGACGGGATTCTGCTTACCAAATCGCCTGGCGAGTTGAGCGCTTCCACCATCAGCCTGCTCTCGGGCATGAACGTTCCCACCGTGCTCATGATGCGTACTTACCCTAGCCTGACGGGCGATGCTGTGATTACTGACGATCTCCAGGGCAGCTTCGAGGCGGTTTCGCACCTGGCCAGAATCGGACACAAGACGATCGCCATGGTTGGCGGCCCACTCAATGTCAGCAATGGGCGAGCCAGGTTACAGGGATTCAAGAAGGCGTTAAAGGCCAACGGCCTGAGCTTCAATCCTAAGCTGGTGTATGAGGGAGACTATCGGATCGACTCCGGTCACCGGGCCGGACTGTCACTGTTACCGCATCGACCCGATGCTGTGTTTGTGGCAAATTTCCTGATGACCGTTGGCTTTCTCCAGGCAGCCCAGGAGATGGGTATGCGGTGTCCGGAGGATTTTGGGTTGGTGACGTTGGACGACTATCCGTGGCTTCGGCTATTCGATCCGCCGCTCACGGCGATGGAACTGCCCAAGTATGAGGTTGGGTGCATGGCGACTGAGCTTCTTCTCGACCGGATTGAAGGTAAGAACGCACCGGCGGTCACGCATAAAATTGCTCCCCACCTGTGCGTACGAGAGTCGTGCGGTTTTGGCCTGCGGAATGGGTCGACGAGCGTAAATGCGGCGCCAGGCTTGCCTGCGTTGGTAGCCAAGGGACGGCGCAAGGCAACTTAGGCCGAACGCGACTCCGCGGGTGGCTACTTTGTTGGGGTGTTTTTTCTTCACCCCCAAACTTGTCATCCTGAGCCAACGAGCACGCCGGGGGCCTTCACCGCGCTCAGAGCCAGTGACTCTTTCTCTGCCGTTGTAGTTCGCGGCCGAAAAAGCCCTGAACAGCATCTGCTAACAAGCATCGGCGAGGTTCCTTCGGCTGCGCTCAGGATGACGGCTTTGTCGCGGGGCGATTGCGCCAATTCGACTAACCGCTTATGTGAACCTTAAAAGGAGCGCACCCCTCTCCGCCAGGATTGGCCGATCCCCCTTACGGCCAACTCCATAAGGGCTTGGGAATTCCCCCGCGGGTACGGGAAATGGTTTAGATTGAACTCGAACCCTACTTCATGTCCACCGTCCACCTGCCCAAGAAATTTGGTTTGCTCAACGCGATCTCCATCAACATGTCCAACATGGTGGGCACGGGACCGTTCATTACGGTGCCGGCTATTCTTGCCACGATGGGCGGCCCGCAAGCCCTGGTGTGCTGGTTCGTGGGAGCCCTGATCGCTATCGCGGACGGCCTGGTTTTCGCTGAGCTGGGAACTACCTTTCCTAGTTCCGGGGGTTCGTATACCTACCTCCGCGAGTGCTTTGGACGAGAGGGCCTGGGGCGACTGATGGCGTGGTTGTTCGTGTGGCAGTTCCTCTTCAGCGCTACCCTGGAAATCGCCACCGGCACCGTGGGCATGGCGCTCTACACCGGTTTCGTCTTCAAAGGACTGGTCACGCGGCCCTGGGCTATGCGCTTTCTTGCCGCAGGTTTCGCCCTCGCGGCCATGTTCCTGCTCTATCGCAAGATTCGTGATATTGCCCGCATCATGCTGGTGCTTTGGAGCGGTCTACTCTTGACCAGCCTTTGGGTGGTTGTGGAAGGCATGGTGCATCTGAACCCGCGGCTGCTTTTTGATTTCCCGCCGGGCGCCTTTCACCTGAGCGTAGCGTTCATGCTCGGCCTCGGTAACGGGACCATGCTGGTGATGTTCAATTTCCTCGGCTACTACAACATCTGCCACCTGGGGGACGAGGTACGCGAGCCTGAGCGGGTGATTCCGCGAGCGATCATCGGATCGATTCTGCTGGTTTTGCTTCTCGATCTGGCAATTTCCGTTGCATTTACCGGCGTTCTTCCCTGGCGGGAGATGATCAAGCCCGGTACGGTGATCTACGACGCCGTCGGCTCGGTCTTCATGGAACGGATGGCAGGCTTCTGGGCTGGGCAGTGGTTGACGGTCATGGTCTTGCTTACGGCCTTCGCCTCGGTCTACTCCATGATGCTGGGCTATTCACGTATCCCCTTCGCGGCGGCGATCGACGGCACCTTCTTCCGCTACTTTGGCAAGACCCACCCTACGAAAGACTTCCCTCACCGTTCGTTGCTGCTGGTCGGAATCCTGTCGGCCATCGCCAGCTTGTTCGACCTGGTCCAGATCATCACTGCCCTGATCCTGGCCCGGATACTAATCATGTTCGTTGGCCAGATCATCGGCTTGCTTCTGTTCAGAAAGCGACACCCGGAAGCGTCTCGTCCGTTTCGTATGTGGCTGTATCCGTTGCCCGCGTTGTTTGCTATGGCGTGCTGGCTCTACATTTTCCTGGTGCAAGCGTTCCAGCCCCAGGGATGGCAGTACATGCTCTACGTGCTGGCGGTGATCGTCAGCGGCGTCGGACTTTTCCTGCTGCTGGCCCGCCAGCAACGGTACTGGCCATTTAAAGCGGTTTAACAATTACTGTGGTCTTAAGAGGATCGCGAGGAGTGGTTTTCTTTGACGGAAAACCACGAAAAGACCTTTTGCTTCGGTTTACGCCAAATGGTGAAACCGCTATGCGCGCTAGTTCATACCCCTTCCAGGTATTCGTTCGCCCTTAAGGTCGTATTTTCTACCTTGGATTCGCGTGACAATATCGTCTCCAATATGCGAGTCAACATTCGAGCACGGTTACCCCACCAGCAAGCCAGCGATTTCCGCACCCTACCAGTGGCCGTCACGATAGAGAATTCACGCGGCCTCAAGGCCAACTATCAACACGCAACCACGGCTGCAGAGTTGCTGCACCTGCTGGACAAGCGCACGGACCTGAACGCGGCCGTCCTTGACCGGTTCCGTGAAGAATTGAAATTCACCAAGGCTGCCAAGCTGAGCGACATCGAAATGAGCGACGAGGTTCTCGAAGCAATCGGATTCTTCATCTAGTTTTCACTGTCCGTTTTGCCTCAGTTGCCTCGGTTCTCGAGCTCGCCGCCAAGGGATTGTCCCTGGCGGCGAGACTCATTTCAGGGCATTTCTCGCTTGCTATATTCTTTCCCCTGGGCCAAAACGGGACGAGACGGGAACGGGACAGAATGACCAGCACAATTACGGCACGCCGGCTTTTGCGCGGCAGCGAATTCATCGAGTATCCGCAGATCACCGTCGACGACGGGCACATCACCTCTATCCATAGCCGCCCTAGGGGCGAAGCGCGCGATACGTATCCGGAAGCGACCCTGGTCCCGGCTTACCTGAACATTCATGTCCACGGCGCTGTGGGCCACGATGTCATGGAGGGCACTCCCGAAGCGCTGCGGACGATTGGCGCCGCGCTTGCCGGGCATGGGGTGGGAGCGTACTACCCTACGACCATCACCTCATCCACTGAGGAAACGCTGCGCTCTCTGGACATGATTGCGGCGGTGATCGAGCGGGGTCCGTCCCCCGATGCTGCGGCGCCCCTCGGTATTCATCTCGAGGGGCCGTTTCTTTCCCCAGCCAAGCGGGGAGCGCACCCTGTACGCCTGCTGGTGGAGCCGTCGGTTTCGCTCTTCGATCGCTTCTGGCAGGCTGCCCGCGGGCATATCCGCATCCTCACTATCGCTCCGGAGTTGCCCTCGGCACTCGAGCTGATCGAGCACGCCAGTGGCTTGGGCGTGGTGTGCAGTCTGGGTCATAGTGATGCCACGCTGCCGCAAGCGGCGGCCGGTTTTGCAGCAGGGGCGCGCAGCGCCACCCATACCTTCAACGCCATGCGCGCCCTGGATCATCGCAATCCCGGCGTGGCTGCTTATGTTCTGGACAACGATGTTCTTTTCGCGGAAATCATTTGCGACGGGGTTCACGTCGATCCCGCCATGGTCCGCCTGTTCTTCAAAGCCAAAGGAGTAGAAAGATCCATTTTGATCACCGACGGCATGAGTGCCACCGGCATGCCTGACGGAAACTACAAGCTTGGCGATCTGGACGTGGTGGTGGCGCACGGACGTTGCACCATCGCTGGATCGCCCGGCGTGCTGGCTGGCAGCGTTCTGACCATGGACCAGGCGGTGCGTAATTTTGCTGAGTTCACCGGCGCCGGGATGGCAGTGAGCGCCCAGTTAGCTGGGCGCAATCCTGCCAGACTGATGGGGGTTGATCAGAGTTGGGGTCAGCTTGAGGGTGGGCGGGAGGCGAATTTCGTGGCCCTTTCGCCGGATGGTCAGGTTGTGCAATCGTTTCGCGCGGGGCGACCGCTCTTGCCGGCTTGAGCGAGATACGGATACGCCCAAATGCCTTCGGGGTGAGCGGAGTGGTATCCCGAAATTCGTTACGGATAGAAGGAAATAGAGGCTAGACCTTCTCCCAGCCCAGTGCGGCGGCGAGTTGGCTGGCCAGGCGTAGAGGATCAAAGGGCTTGGGTAGGATGGCGGCTACTGGCAGATGAGCAAGAGAGCCGTCGTGGACAGCTTGTAGCTTGGCTGTCAGCAAGACGATGGGAATGTGGCTGGTGGCGCGGGTGGTCCGGAGCTTGCCCAGCATGGCAGGTCCGTCCATGGCGGGCATCATTACATCGAGCAGGATAGCGTCCGGTTGGTGCTGCTTCGCGCTTTCGATGGCCTGCGCGCCACAATAGGCCTCGACCACATCCCAACCGGCCATGGTTTGCAGACTTTGCGCTGCAGCTTGCCGGGTTACGTCATCATCATCGACAACCAGAATGCGCCTTTTCACAGTCACCCTCCGGGAAAGAGGAGCTGTCACAAGGTACCCCAGCCAGCGCCAACAAGAGCTTCCACTTTCAGGCAATTACCAGTACTAACAGACAACTTGTCCACTTGTCCGACACAACGGAGGGGTGGCGCCCTCCGTCGGGATACGGCGGAGCGGTCGCAAGTTACGCCATTTTCAGTGGCTTAACTCCTCCATCCTCATCATCTTCCTCGTCCTCTTCGTCGTCTTCGTCCTCGTCTTCATCCTCATCATCTTCATAATCTTCATCGAGATCGTCTTCATCTTCATCTTCTTCATCGTCGAGATCATCGATGTCTGCGTCGTCCTCGTCTTCTTCCTCGTCCAGATCGTCCAGGGATTTGAGAAGGTGAAGTGCCGGCAGCTGTTGCGGCTCGCCCCATGGAGCGGTGGTCTGTTGGAGCTGCATGGCGGCGAGGTAGCTGACAACGCCTTGGTTGTGGGGGGGTATGAGTAGGGGCATTCGCACGATTTCTCTTCTCCTCTGCCTTCAATGTACATGGCGCGTCTCAGCGCCCAAGTTTCTCCACGCTTGGATGCTGAAGAGAGACTATCGTTGCAGTCAGGGGCCGGGAATTTCTGCCTCCGTCGATCCCCGCAGACGAGGCCTTTCCGTATCTTTGCATGTGGTAATTTTCTTAACATCAGCCCGGTGATCCCGGCAAGCTTGCAATCAATTCCGGAGCAATCGCCTTATGGCCGAGCCAATTCCTACTACTGCTTTGTTGCTGATCGATGAATCCCGCCAGGAAGAGATCAACGTTGACCATACACCGTTCACTATCGGGCGCTTGCAGGATCGTGACCTGGTACTGGCGCACGCGTTCATCTCCCGCGACCACGCCGCCATCGTGTACGAGAAGGGCCAGTTCCACGTAATCGACTGTGGCAGCCGCCATGGCACGTTTCTCAATGCCAAGCCACTGGTTGATCGCGAAACATTGAAGCCGGGCGACGAAATTCGTTTGGGCTCGCTGAACGGCCCTTCGCTCCGCTTCGGCCCCGCCCGGGAAAGCACTTCGACGATCCACAAGTTGTTGGACGAACTGCATGCGATTTCGACCCCCACTTCTGACCTGGAGAAGCTGAGCTGGTTCCTCGCTGCGGCGCAACGATTGAATACCCTGGGCGCGGTCAATGAGATCCTGGCGACGCTGGTGGAAGCAACCCTGGAGTTGACCCAGGTGGAGCGAGGTTATGTCTTCCTGAGAGACGAGAAGGGAAAACTAACCCTGGCCGCCGGACGCAGTCTGAAAGGCGATCGCCTGGAAGACGACTCGACGATCTCTCACAGCGCTATTGCCGAGGCGCTCAAAGCCTCGAAATTCATTGTCACCGACACGTTGTCTGCCGAAGCGAATTCACGCACAGAAAGCATGGTGCAGCAGAGTATCCGCATGGTGTATTGCATCCCGTTGCGCAAACGGGCGGCGAGCAGTGATTTGCATGAAAAGGATATCCTCGGCGTTCTGTACCTGGACAGCCGGCTGCAGCCGGGCAAGCTGAGCCAGGTGGACAACGACCTTCTGGAAACGATCTCGACCGAAGCAGCGGCGCTGGTGGAAAACGCCTTTCTTGCCCAAGCGGAAGAATCGGCGCGCCGCTACCGGGAAGAACTCAACATCGCGGCGTCCATTCAGCAGGGTTTGATGGAGTTCGCCATCCCTAACCTGCCCTACGCGCGGGTGCACGCCCGCAGCGTCGCCTGCAAGGAGGTAGGGGGCGACTTTTATGACGTCATCGCTACAAACGATGGCCTCTACATCGTGATCGCCGACATTTCCGGCAAGGGCGTCTCGGCGGCTATTCTTGCCTCCACCCTGCAGGGCCTGCTTTACGGATTGCTCCTGGCCGGCCAGCCGTTGGCCCAGATTGCTGATGTGGCCAATCGCTACATTTGCGAGAAAAATGTGCAGAAATACGCCACCATGATCCTGGTGAAACTGGGACCAGACGGCACCTTCGAATACGTCAATTGCGGGCATGTGCAGCCTATGTTGGCCAATCGCTCTGGAGTCCGACGGCTGGAGAACGCCAACATGGTGGTGGGGCTGATCGAAGAGGCTACTTTCGCATCTGACCGCTTGCAGCTCAAGCCCGGGGACCGGATCGTCCTGGCCACGGACGGGGTCACCGAAGCGGAAAGCTTGAATGGGGATTTTTTTGGCGAGGACCGGCTGGAAGCCGCCCTCGAAGGTTCCACCATCGAGGGCGTGCTGAGCAAGGTCGAGACCTTCATGGCTGGGGCGCCGCCCAACGACGATTTCACTATGCTCGAGGTTCTTTATAGCGCCTGAGGGTTCCCCTGAGCGCTTTCTGCGCTGCCCAGTAGCCGCACATGCCGTGGACTCCGCCTCCGGGGGGTGTCGACGAGGAGCAGAGGTACACCCCTGAAAGCGGGGTACCGTACTGACGCCAGGTCGGCCTCAGGAAGAACTGCAGGCCGGCGAACGAGCCTCCGTTGATATCGCCTCCCACCAGGTTTTCGTTCCAGGCGTGCATGGCCTCGGTGTTAAAGACCGCCCGTGCCAGAACGCAATCGCGAAAACCGGGGGCGAAGCGCTCCACCTGGTCTTCGATTGCTTGCAGGGCAGACCCGGACCAACCGTTAGGCACATGGCAATAGGCCCACGCCACATGCTTACCCGCAGGCGCCCGGCTGGGGTCGAACAGTGTGGGCTGGGATAGCAGGACGTAGGGGCGATCGCTCATTGCGCCTTTGCCGGGGGCACGTTCGGAAGCGGCGATTTCGTCGAAGGTTCCGCCCAGGTGGACGGTGCCGGCTCGTAAGCACTCCTTGGCCCGCCATGGAATGGGCTGGCTCAGGGCCCAGTCCACTTTGAAGGCGCCGGGACCGTAGCGATAGCGCTGGAGTTGCCGCTGGAAGGAGGCGGGGATTTCGCCGCCTCCGATAGCCAACAGTTGGCTCGGAGTTATGTCCAGCAGAGCCAGATCCCCCAGGCCTTGCAGCGATCTCACTGGGGCATCTGTAGTCACCTTGCCTCCCGCCTTTTGCAGACAGACGACCAAAGCGTCCGCGATCGACTGCGCTCCGCCTTGCGGGATGGGCCAGCCCGTAGCGTGGCCGGTCACGCCCAGCACCAGGCCGAACGCTGCGGAGACGGGCGATTCGAGGGGCAGGAAGGAATGTGCTGCAAGCCCGGCAAAGAGAGCCCGCGCGCGAACCCCCTTGAAGTGGCTGTCGACGAGAGCGCGCGCCGAGCGCAAACCCAGCAAGCCGAAACGCGCCATGGCGATCGGATGTCCTGGCCAGCCGATGGGCTTGAGCAAGTCATGGCGGAGCCCTTCCCAGCTTTCCAGTAGTGGGCGGTAAAGACGACGGTAAGCGGGGGCGTCTGACCCTAGCTGGACGGCCGTGGCATCGATATCGCGTTCCAGCAGGACGGCGGTCCCATCGTCCAGCGGGTGCGCGAGTTCCGCGGAGGGCCAGATCCACTGCAACCCGGATTCCTGCAGCGGCAAGGTGGAGAAGAAGGGAGACGTAACCGCCATGGGGTGAACGGCGGAACCCAGGTCGTGGACGAAGCCAGGTAAAGTGAGTTCCGCCGAGCGCGCGGCTCCGCCGGCGACCGAGGCTGCTTCCCTGACCTCCACGGCAAAGCCGGCGTGGGCCAGGACTATAGCCGCGGCTAATCCGTTGGGGCCTGCTCCGACGATGGTGGCGGTGCCTGACACTATGAGAAACCAATCATACGAGGGGTGAATCTGAAGGGGTATGACAACGCTACAAACAGAAGCAGCAGGAACTTTCGCGATCGGCGGGGACCTCAACATCAACCGGCTCGGTTATGGCGCTATGCGCCTGACGGGTCCCGGCATCTGGGGCGAACCCAAGGATCGCAAGGAAGCGCGCAAAGTGCTGCAACGCGCGGTGGAACTCGGGGTCAACTTTATCGACACCGCGGATGCTTACGGTCCCGACGTCAGCGAAGAGATTATCGCTGAGGCGCTGTATCCGTATGGTGAAGGGTTGGTGATTGCGACCAAAGGCGGTTTTGCGCGATCGGGACCCAATAAATGGGAGATGGTCGGGCGCCCGGAATATCTGCGGCAATGCGTGGAGATGAGTTTGCGGCGGCTGAAGTTGGAGAGGATTGACCTTTATCAATTGCATCGGATTGACCCTAAGGTTCCGGTCGAGGATAGTTTGGGTGCACTGAAAGATATGCAGAAGGCGGGGAAGATCCGGCATATTGGGTTGTCGGAGGTTTCAGCGGCCGAGATTGAGCAGGCGGGCAAGACGGTCAAGATTGTCAGTGTGCAGAATCAATACAACTTGAGCGATCGACAGCACGAGAAGGTATTGCAGTATTGCGAGCAGCATAATCTCGGTTTTATTCCGTGGTTTCCGGTGGCGGCTGGGAAGCTTGCTAAGCCAGGTGGGAAGTTGGATAAGGTCGCTAAACAACACAGTGCTACTGTCGCCCAGATTTCGTTGGCTTGGTTGCTGCATCACTCGCCGGTATTGATTCCGATTCCGGGGACTTCTTCGGTGAAACATCTTGAGGAGAATATGGGGGCGGCGAAGTTGCAGCTTTCGGCGGCGGAGTGGAAGGCTATTGAGAGTGCTGCTTAGTTTTTGAGTGGGTTAAGGGAAAGCGTTTGATCCGCTTCGCCCCTCGTTTTCGGCCCACGTACGCTTTGGCGAACGTGGGGCACCCGTCGGTCTTAGTAAGGGTAGAGTTCGAGAGTTCTTCGGTCAGATTTTGGGGCTTGTTGAGGCTACTCTTAGCAGGGTTTGGGTGATGCGGATGGCGGCTCGGAGGGAGCCGGTTAGTGAGCCGGCTACTTTGCTGACGCCTCCGGTGCGTTTGCGACAGGTGGTTGGGATTTCGCGGATGCGGAGGCCGGATTGGGCTGCTCGCATTTGCATCTCGAGGTTCCAGCCGTAGGTTTCCTCGCGCATTTGCAGGCGCGTCAGCGCTTCTCGCTTGATGGCTCGGAAGGGCCCCATGTCGGTGTAGGAGACGCGGTAGAGCAGCTTGAGCAGGAGTCCTGCGAGCCAGCCGGCGAAGATTTGCGAGGCCTGCATGCTGCCGGGCTCGCGCTTGCCGCGCATTCTAGAGCCGATCACGAAATCACATTCGCCGGCGAGGATTGGTTGTAGGAGCAGACCCATTTCGGCGGGCACGTCGCTGCCGTCGCCGTCCATGAAGACCAGAATTTCGGATGCTTGGTCCGCGGCCGCTGCTCCGGCTGCGCAAGCCCGGCCATAGCCGCGTTGGGATGCGGCCACCACCCTGGCGCCTGCCGCGATTGCCTCCGATGCGGTTGCATCGGTGCTGCCGTTGTCCACGACTATGCACTCGCGGATCAGGTTCCACGGCATCTCGCGGACGAGTGGTCCGATGCTCTCCGCTTCGTTCAGGGCGGGAATGACAACCGAAATCCCTTGAACCAAATCAGAGGCTCCAGCGCAAACCACAACTGGAACAGGCAGCGGGCGGATGTGGGCTGAGCAACGCGCGGCGAAAGTCCTGGTATTTTTCGCCGTTCCAAATCTCACGCATGGTCTGCTGGGTTGCGTTGCCCAGGGTGAAGCTGTCATAGCCGCGCATGGAGAATGGCGCAATACAGCAAGGCAACGCCTGGCCATTCGCAGTGATGTACATCAGGCTCCAGGGACGCCGGCAGAGCGACCACGGACTGTCGTCTTGGCGCTTCTTGATGCTGACCTGCGGCTCGGTCGCACCGGAGGCACAGAAGTAGACGCCCAGTTCCTCGGCTACTGCCTCGGCTCGTTGTATCACTTGCTCTTCCTGCTCGGTGGTGTGCTCAAACAATGCAGACTCCGGGCGCGCCAATCCTTGCCCCTCGGGGAGGTACACCATTCTTTGCAGATAGACTTCCGTAACGCCCAGGCGGTGGGCCAGGCGAACGAAGGCCTCCAGTTGCGCCAGCGTTTCGCGCAAGCCGGTCAGCCAGAGAGACACACGCGGCGATCGAGCGTTCGCAGCGCGCTGCATTTCGATGAAGTTGCCGACGTTGGTCACGATACGGTCGAACATGTCTTTGCCGCGCACCATCTGGAACACCGACGACTCCGCGGCATCGAGCGAAACCCGCAATTCATCGAGGCCGGCATCGATCAGGGCCTGACCGTTGCTTTTGGTCAACAGGGTGCCGTTGGTGTTGAAGAGCACATAGATGCCACGATCCTTCAAATAGCGGATCATGCGCGGCAGATCCTTCACCAGCATCGGTTCGCCGACACCGTGCAGGACGACGCGAGCAATCTTCGGGAACTGGTCGATGATACTGGTGAACAATTCCCACGACATATCCTTCTCGGGCTCCAGCTCTTCGAAGGTGCGGGGGCAAGTGGTGCAGAGAAGGTTGCAGCGGTTGGTGGTTTCCAGGTAGAGACAGACGGGATCCGCCTCCATGATGACGGAGAGCTGGTCTTCCGGCTTCTCAAAGTAACGCCGCATGTCCTGCTGCGGTAGTACTGAAAGACTCTCGCTCATGAGTTCCTCGCATAGACAGCAAATGGTTTGGGGGGCGTGTGGCGCCCGCGGGACAATCTCGCTTCCAACCGGCCGGCGCCCATGCACCACAACGCCAGCAGGGCCGTTGTGGCATATAGCCATTCAAACATGTAGTACATGGCTGCGCCGGGATTAGCAAGCTGCGTGGTGTAGAGATAAAAACAGGCTGTCGTGAAATAAAGCATGGGGACGTAGGGGATCAGGCACACAAAGGGCAACAGCCACAGGTAGTACCAGGGATAGTGGGAGGAAAACAGCAACATGAGGGCGGTCGCGAGGACGAAGGAACAGCGAACTGCAGACCAGGCGTTGGCCTCACTCGTGAGCCAGGCCCAAAGCGCTAACCCCATCAGCAACAAAGCCGCAAAGGCGTAGAAGGCGCCGGTGGGAAGAGCCTGCCAGTGCAGGGTGTCGCGGACCAGGGTGAGCAGGAAATAGCGGCTGCCGGATTCCAAACCCTCTTCCTTGGCATACTCGGGCAGAAAGCCCAACACATGCCAGCCCACGCTGGCATAGCAGGCATATCCGGCGGCTACGAGCCCGGCCACAGCGGCCGGCATCCTCCAGTTGCGCCATTGGCTTCGCCGGTATAGCACCGGGAAGAGGGCAATGGGATAGAGCTTGACCAGTGTCGCGGCTGCGAGGGCGACTCCCGTCGCCACGGGCTTGTGGCGGAGGTAGAAGAGCAAGGCGAGAGCGATCAGCGGGAGAGCCGCACCATCCACGTGGCCGCTGCTGGCTACTTCCCAAAAAATCATCGGGTGCCAGGCATAAACCAACACTTGTTCGCGGCGCACCCCGAGCTCATGAAGCAGCTTGACCAATATCCAGATGGTGAGCGATTCGAGGCCGACCATGCCCACCTTCATCCATCGGACGGATGCGCCCACGCGGGTGATGAGGAGGAAGAGCATTTGTGCGCCTGGAGGATAGATGGTGTGGGCGTAGGTTTTGCGATTGATGTGGGGATAGATGTCGAGATCGCGCAGAAACGCGAGATGAGCGTCAGCCGGGATGTAGCGAAAGGGGTTGATGCCGGCGGCCTGTACTTGCCCATCCCACACATAACGGAAAACATCAGTGGAAAGAAATGGTGGGGAGAAGAGACAGACCAGCCTGCAGGCGATAGCACAGACCAGGATGATGAGGAAGGTCCAGCGGTTTACTGGCCGGTTGAGCACCACCCATACCGCTACCAGGTAGAGCTGGGCCTGGTACATGTCGACCAGCCCGAAGCCGATCACGAAATGATGAATCTCATTCACGCCCTGGCGGCAGAGCGCGATCAGCGCGAGTCCCAACAGGGCAAGGGCGGCGTTGGTCCAAAGCTCTGGTGCCCAGCGGCGCGTCAACACGCGCTGCTCGTGGTGGAGCTTGCTTGCGTTGCCTGGAGTCCCTGGAGATAGCTGCGGGTGTGCTTCGCATCGTAGCCGGCCCCCAATGGAGCAGCGAGTTCCCGTTGCAGCCGCTCGAGTGTGGCTGCGTCGTCTACGTCGTACCAAGTGGGAAGGAGTTCGGCTGGGAGGCCGATTTCCCGGGCTCGCTCGAGAGTCTGCTCAAACACGCGCTCGGTGCTCCAGTCGATTTGCTCGAACAAGCGATGGTGCAGGCGCTTCACGCCGATGAGGTAGTAGCCGCCATCGTCCGCCCCGCCCAGCACCATGCGATCTCCCGCACGCGACAGCCACTCGACTGCTTGCATTAATGCATCCTGAGGCAGAGTAGGGCTGTCTGAATCGATCAGGCACACGGCGCTGAACCCGCAGGAGAACAGGTCCTCGCAGGCATAGAGAAGGCGCTCCCCGAAACCATCGCCTCGCTGGGGCAAAAGCTGAAACCCTGTGGGGAGGAGGCCGTTGAAAGCGCTCTCATCGCCTACCGGCGTGTAAGCCACTACGCCGGCGCTGTTGCCGGCTTCTGTCACCTGTTGGATATTTTCCGTGGTGTCCCGGATAAAGCAGATGTTGAGAGCTGACGCCTGATCGGGGGCTAATGGGGGAGAGAGCCGGGTTTTAACTTTGCCCGGGCGCGGCGCCTTGGCCATGACCGCCAGGGCACAGCAGTCTTCACTCACACCAGTCGATTGTCCGGGTTGCAGTACGTTGTAGGGCAAACGTCAGCAACTCCGATCACACACCGCGTACTGATACCAGTTGTCCTGCCAGGTGCTGACCGTGCTCCAGGGCTGGGTGGCGATCAGTGACTGGAATTCATCCCGGTTCAGCACGGCAGCGCGGCCCGATTCGTGGAATCGGGTGCTCCAGTCGCCCATAAGGCGAGCGAGGAGCCACATGCAGGAGATGGGGACCATGGCGCGCAAGGCGGATGTGGGCTCGGCAATAAAGCAGCGGCCACCGGGACGCAGGGCGGAGAAAATTTCCCGCAGCGCCTGGGGCCGATCTCCCACCACCATCAGCAAGCGGCTGGCGACGATCGCATCCACTGGCTCGAACGATTGAGAGAGTTCGAGCACGTTGGCCTTTACGAATTGGCAGTTCTTCAGGCGGCGGACGTCGGCTCGATCTTTGGCGCGGGAAAGCAAGCGTTCGGAAAGATCAACGCCGGTTATCTGGATGTCTGGATAACGCTGCGCCAGGCTGCAGGCGTAGAAGCCGGGACCGCAGGCTATTTCCAGGAGGTGGGTTTCAGGGCTGGGGCGGGTGCCGGGCCAAAGGGCATGGGATATGGCGCTGGTGTGATCGCGGAAGAGATGTTCACGACAGAATGCGTAGAGCCATGAACATCGTTCGAACAGACTCTCCGGGTCTCCCTCGATCGGACCAGGATATTTCGCTTCCAAATTATCTAATGCCATCGTTTGAGTCCGGTTCTCTCGAACATCGTCTCTGTGGCGCTGGTTATTGTCAAAGCCCCACTCGCATCATACCCTGCGCCACGGTGGGAGAGGATTGTGGAAGTGATGTGAGTGTTTTGATGCGGTAGAAGTTACGAGGAATTGTTGGGGATTGTGGGGGGGGTGGCGTCGTGTTCCTCGTTTCCAGGCGTGGTCCGCGGAACTGCAGATCCCTCACTGCGTTCGGGATGACAAAAAGGGGAAAGCAATGGTTCATAAAGGGTGGCTACTGAACCGAGACATTTGGACAAATGCCGGATTAGCGATTGGTGCGAAAGTTGTTGGCTCGCTCGAATTCGTCGCGGAGTTCGGGGGTCTTCAGGTTTTCTCGCAGGTAGGCGAGGCGCTGCTCCATTGATTGGAGGGCATCGGCTATTTCTGCGTCGTTGGCGTGGGCGATGTCACGCCACATGGAATAGGGGCTGGCTCCCAGGCGGGTCATCTCGCGCAGGGCGCGGCCTCCGATGGCGCGCAGATCGGGGGCGTCGCCAAAGCGGTCTTCCAACATGGCGCTTAAGGCGGTGGACAGGAATTGGGGCAGATGACTGACCCAGGCACAGATTTCATCGTGCCTGGCGGCCAGGATGTCCATGGCCCGGCTGCCAAAGCGCTCTACCCAGTTCCTCCACTCTGCCGCCAACGGGTGGCCGGCAAACTCGGTGAAGAGCCAGACCGCGTTCGAGAATAGCTGGGGATCGGCATGCGCCGCGCCGCTTACCTCTTTGCCTGCCATGGGGTGTCCCGGGAGAAAGCCTGCCTGGCCGGGACCGCCAAAGAGCGGGAGCGCCCGGGCTGCGATCGCTACCTTGACGCTGCCGACGTCGGTCACCAGTTGATGGGGCTTGAGATGGGGAGCGAGTTTCTCCATCCAGTCCTGGATGGCAAAGACCGGACCGCTGAGCAGGATGAGGTCGCTGCTCACGGCCGCGGCGATGGGATCGTCCGCGGTTTGGTCGACGGCTCCGCGCTCCAGCGCGAGTTGCGACTGGGAGGGGTGACGGTCCCAGCCGATGATTTCACCGGGAAATTGGGCCGCTCGCAGCGCCAGACCGGTCGATGCGCCGATGAGGCCGGTCCCTATGATGGTTATGCGCTGGATGCTCATGGGCTTCCTGCTACGCGAAAAAAATATCAAAAAGTGAGAGAAAAGAGAGAAAAGGGTCCAAAAACGTCCCAGGGGAGCAATGAGCCTTGACTAGGAGGATCCCAGGTCTCAAAAGCGAGACCTGGGGCACCCATCGTTGTTCCCTTTAAATCCTCCAAGACCTGGGGACCCATCGTTGTCCCTTTTGAATCGTCTACGAGCTGACTACTGGGACCTCGGCCCGGATGTTCCGGTTCACGGCCGTGGCGATGATGCGCAGCTGGTCCATGAGCTTGTCGAATTGTTCGGGGAAGAGCGATTGGGCTCCGTCCGATAACGCCTTGTCCGGATTGGGATGGACTTCGATCAGGAGGCCGTCACAGCCGGCTGCGACCGCCGCGCGCGCCATGGGGGCGACCTTGTCGCGCCGGCCCACACCGTGCGAGGGATCCGCCAGCATGGGCAGATGCGAGAGTTTCTTGATCACGGGTATGGCCGAGATGTCCATGGTGTTGCGAGTGTAGGTCTCGAAGGTGCGGATGCCCCGTTCGCAGAGCATCACGTCGTAGTTGCCGCCGGCCAGGATGTACTCCGCAGACAAGAGCAGCTCTTCCAGGGTCGCGGCAATGCCGCGCTTCAGCAGTACCGGCTTGCGGACCAGCCCAAGCTCGCGCAACAGATTGAAGTTCTGCATGTTGCGGGCGCCGACCTGAAATACGTCCACGTAGGGGAACATGAGATCGATCTGGGAAATCTCCATGACCTCGCTGATGATCAGCAGGCCGGTCCGGTCGCCCACTTCCCGGAGCAGCTTGAGGCCTTCCAATCCCATTCCTTGGAAGGAATAGGGCGAGCTGCGCGGTTTGAAGGCTCCCCCGCGGAGAAAAGAGGCGCCCGCAGACTTTACCTGGTCGGCAATGGTAAAGATCTGCTCACGCGATTCGACCGAGCATGGGCCTGCCATGACCACGATCTCATCTCCACCCACGACAACTCCGTTGGGAAAGCGAATGACGGTTCCCTCCGGACGAAACCCTCGACCCGCCAGTTTGTAGGGAGACGAGATGCGCACCACCTCGGCTACTCCGGGCAGTAGTTCGAAGTCTTTGTGATCGAAATGCGAGGGCGTACCTACGCCCGCCAACACCGTCTGGATGGCGCCCGTGGTGCGATGAACATTGAAGCCGACCTGGACCAGGCGTTCGATTACCCCCTGGATGTCTTCCTCGGTCGCTCTTTCCTGCATGGCAACTATCATGGTTACTTTCCTATCTCTCCCTTTTTGGACGCCAGCTCATCTTTTTGCAGCGCTCGCATCACATCGATGATGCGCTCGTAAATATGGGTCAGCTCGATATCGGGGAGCGGTCCTTTGTTAGCGGCGCGCACATTGTCAAAGATCACACGCTCACGATTTGGCTCATACACCGGCAAGGACGTAGAGCGTTTCAACTTGCCAATCTCCAGCGCGGCATGGGCCCGGGCACTGATCAGGGCCACGATTTGAAGATCCAACTCATCAATTTTCATTCGCCAGTCGGCAATTTCCATGCGCTTCCCTTGTTCTTTAATGATACGGCTCCGAAGGTGACTCTACAGTTGAACCGGAACCTGCCGCAGTCCCTGAAGAAAGGTTGAGACTGCTGCCGGAGCCTTGCCCGGCCCGGACTTTTCTATCAGGGCAACGATGGCACTGCCGATGACAGCGGCATCGGCGAACTCGCCCACAGCGGCCACGTGTTCGGGCGTGGAGATGCCGAAACCGACAGCGATGGGCAGCCGGGTGTAACGGCGCAAACGCTCGACCAGGCGACGCGCATCGCCGGCCACGCTTTGCTGGGCGCCGGTGATCCCAACCCGCGAGATGGCATAGACAAATCCGTCGGAAACATCGGCAATCATTTTCAGACGGTGATCGGTGCTGGTGGGCGCTGCCAGAAAAATCGGCTTCAGGCCGTTGTGGTGCAAGTGGTTCAGATATTCCGCGGCTTCTTCCACGATCATGTCGGTGATCAACACGCCGTCGACACCGTTGCTGGAGGCCTGGACACAGAAGCGCTCCAGCCCAAAACGCAGGACCGGGTTGTAGTAGGAGAAGATGATCAGCCCGGCCGAGGGCCGCATGGCACGCAGCTCGGCGGCCAGGGTCAGGACATCCTGCAGGCGGGTGCCGTTGGCCACGGCGCGCTCGCTGGCCCGCTGGATCACCGGGCCATCGGCTAAGGGATCGCTGAAGGGCACTCCCAGCTCGAGCACTTCCGCACCGGCGTCGATCGCGGCCAGGGCAACGTCGCGGGTGGTCGCGAGGTCCGGATCACCGACGGTGAGATAGATGACGAGGCCGGGTTTTTTGATAAATTCAATCGGCATTTGTACTTGCTTTCGAGGCGAGGTGCAGTTCGCGGGCCATGATGCCCATGTCCTTGTCGCCGCGGCCCGATAGATTGACTACCAGTATGTCATCCGGAGCGAAACCCGGGGCAATGCGGATGCACTCTGCGACCGCGTGCGCGCTCTCGAGCGCGGGCACGATACCTTCGGTCCGAGCCAGCCGCTCAGCAGCCGCGAGGGCATCTGCATCGGTCGCGGAGACGTATTCGGCCCGGCCCAAATCATGCAGGGCGGCGTGCTCGGGGCCCACCGAAGCGTAGTCCAGACCGGCGGAAACGGAGTGGGTGAGAGAGACCTGCCCGGCGTCATCCTGCAACACGTAGGAATAGGTTCCCTGCAGGACACCTGGGCTGCCACCATGGAAGCGTGCGGCGTGGTCGCCGAGCGCGGAGCCCCGGCCGCCGGCCTCCACGCCGATGAGGCGGACGTTGGGCTCGTCGATGAAATCGTAGAATGCGCCGATTGCATTGGAACCGCCTCCTACGCAGGCAAGCACTGCGGTGGGGAGGCTGGATTCCTTCTCCAAAATCTGCTGCTTGATTTCCTGGCCGATCACGCGATGGAAGTCACGCACCATGGTGGGGTATGGATGCGCGCCCAGGACACTGCCGAGAAGGTAGTGAGTGGTGCGGACATTGGTGACCCAATCGCGCATGGCTTCATTGATCGCATCTTTCAAGGTGCGGGAGCCGGAACTGACGCCGCGGACTTCGGCTCCGAGGAGGCGCATGCGGTAGACGTTCAGCTCCTGACGCTGCATGTCTTCCTCGCCCATGTAGACCACACATTCCATGCCAAAGAGCGCGCAGACGGTGGCGGTGGCAACGCCGTGCTGGCCGGCTCCGGTCTCGGCGATGACACGATGCTTGCCCATGCGGCGCGCCAATAGCCCCTGACCAATACAGTTGTTGATCTTGTGAGCTCCCGTGTGCAGCAGGTCTTCGCGTTTCAAATAGATCTTCGCTCCGCCGAGTTGGCTGGTCAGACGCGAGGCGAGGTACAGCGGGGTCGGGCGTCCGGCATAATCCGCTAACAGCAAATTGAGCTCGGCGTGAAAGACCGGATCGGCCTGGGCTTGTGCGTAGGCGTGTTCCAGTTCTTCCAGGGCAGCCATCAGGGTCTCAGGAACATAGCGGCCCCCATAAGCGCCGAACCGGCCTGCAATGGTACTCGTAAGTGTGTTCACGGACGACTCCTCAATCTTTGCTTAAGTGGCTACGATCTCTACCGCTGCTTCCTGTGCCGAACGGATAAAGGCCCGGACCTTTGCGGGATCTTTCTTCCCCGGGGCACTTTCCACACCACTCACCACGTCTACGCCCCACGGCCGAAGGGTTTGAATTGCATCTCTCACGTTTTCCGGCGAGAGACCACCCGCCGCAATCAAGCGTAGATGCGGAGCGGCGCGGAGGAAGCTATTTCGCGCTTGCTGCCAGTTGTAGGTGGTGCCGGTGCCGCCCACTGCGCGCGTCGTCGATGAGTCCACCAGCACCCCGTCCACTGCATCGTTCTGCGCCACTTCACTCAACTGCCGGTCGAATACGGGATCGTGATCCTTATAGTGCAGGACACGCAAAATCGAGATACGCCGAGCAAAATGGCTGCGCAAGCGGGACACCAGGGATTCGTCGGACGAGCGATGGATCTGCACCCCGGTCAAACGACATTCGGCGACAGTCGAGACAATTTCGTCGAATCCCGCGTCGACGAAAACTCCATATTTCTCTAACTGCGCGGGCAGCAGGCCCGTGATTTGGCTGACCAGTTTCGGCTCGACCTGCCTTGGGCTTGGTGCAAACACAAAGCCGACCGCGTCAGCGCCGGACTCGGCGGCGAAACGGGCATCTTCAAGGTTGGTATTGCCGCAAATCTTGATCCACATGGCGGTTCTTCACCTGCCCACAGGCGCGCTCTCTGCTGCAGCCGAGAGTATGTTTTGGAGCGCCGTTCCGGGGTCAGGCTGCCGCATCAGCGACTCGCCGATCAGAAAGGCATGGAACCCGGCGGCTCGCAACCGGTTCATATCCTCAGCGGTCTCGATCCCACTTTCGCTGACACGCACGGCGGCGGAAGGCAGCCGGGCGGCGAGGTCGAGCGAGACTTCGAGCCGGACTTCAAACGTTTTCAGGTTTCGGTTATTGACGCCGACAGCGTCGCAATCAAGGTCCAGGACCCGGTCAAGCTCCTCTGCCGTATGCACTTCGCAGAGTACGTCCAGTTCCAGGGCGTGGGCCTGCGATGCCAGGTGACGGAGTTCCTGATCGCTCAGAGCAGCGGCGATCAGCAGGATGGCATCGGCGCGATGAGCGCGTGCCTCAAGCAACTGGAACTCGTCGACGATGAAGTCTTTGCGCAGACAAGGCAGGCTGCAAGATTGGGAGGCCACTTGAAGGTTATGCAGACTGCCTTGGAAAAAGGGCTCATCGGTGAGGACGGAAAGCGCCGCGGCGCCCCCGCGGGCCATTCCCGCGGCCAAGGCTGCCGGATCGAAATCCTGCCGAATCAGGCCCTTCGAAGGGGAGGCTTTCTTCAGCTCCGCAATGACGGCCGGGCCACTGGCCGCCCTCTGGCGCAGCGCGCGCGCAAAGCCGCGCGGTTGGTGGGCAGCTGCCGCCTGCTCCAAAGCCTGGATGGACGACGCGTTTTTTCGCCCCTGCAGTCCGCGGCGGGTGCTGTCGAGGATCCTTGTAAGTTGACTCTCCATATCGCCTGGGCCGAAATATCAGTATATGCCGCTGGCTGGAGGCGACGACGAGCTGGGGTAGACTCCAACTTGTGTGGACCGGGCATCCAACCACGTGTTTATGAATCAATTTCCCCAGCGTTGGACGAGGCCCGCGGAGGACCTGGAAGAGCAGCTACGCTCGGCGCCCCGGTCGGTGCTGATGCTCGACTATGACGGCACGCTGGCGCCCTTCCAAGTTGATCGCTTTGCGGCGACCCCCTACCCCGGGGTGGAGGACCGGCTCGCGATTCTCTCGACGCTTTCCCGGGTGCGCCTGGTGCTGGTTTCCGGCCGGTCCGCTCAGGAGCTTCACGATCTGCTCCGGCCTGGTATCCGGGCGGAAATCTGGGGCAGCCACGGCCGGGAACGGCTGGAGAGCGGCGGAGCGTACGAACTGTTCGCGCTTGGCCCAGCCCAGCAAGCGGCTTTGGAAGAGGCCGGCCAGGAAATGTGTGCTCTCGGGCTCTCGGAAACGCTGGAGGTCAAGCCGGCATCTCTGGCCGTCCACTGGCGGAATTTCGAGCCTGCCAAGCAGGAAGGGATTCGCGCCCTGGTTCAGTCTTCTTTTGCCCGGATTGGGCAACCAGCCGGGCTGCACGTGCTGCCCTTCGATGGGGGTTTGGAGCTACGCTCGATTGAGCGCACGAAGGGAACCGCGGTGGCAGCGATTCTCTCGCAGGAACCGGATGACGTCCCGGCAGCGTACCTGGGGGACGATCTCACCGATGAGGACGCCTTTGTTGCCGTGGGGAACAAGGGATATTCCATCCTGGTGCGAACTGAGGTTCGCGCGTCGTTCGCGCGGTATTGGCTACATCCGCCGGACGAACTGTTGGAGTTTCTGGATGCCTGGATCGCCAGCTCACAAAGCGCCGTCTCAACCATGCCTGCGAGGATTTCCCGATGAGTTCTCCGAAACTGGTGCTGGTTTCCAATCGCATCCCGATCACGTTCACGACGGAGGATGGCAAGCTCAAGGGAGTGCCGAGCAGCGGCGGCCTGGTGAGCGCGCTGGAGCCTCTGTTGAAGGACCATGGCGGTATCTGGGTGGGCTCCGGGGGAACGGAAGACTCTCCGGAAATTCGCAGCATCCTGGAAAAGGCGAGTGGGAAGAATCCTTACAAATACGCGCCACTCTTCCTGACGGAGGAGGAGCAGAGCAACTTCTACGAGGGATTCTCCAACGAGATTATCTGGCCGCTCTTCCACGATCTGCAATCGCGCTGCAACTTCGACCCGCGATACTGGGATTTCTACGAACGAGTGAATCGCAAGTTCGCGGTCGCGGTCGAGAAGTCTTCGCGCCCCAGCGACCTGATCTGGATCCATGACTACCAGCTCATGCAGGTGGGCAAGAGTTTGCGGAAGAAACGCCCGCATGCGCGGCTCGCGTTCTTTCTACACATTCCGTTTCCTTCGCCTGACATTTTTGCCAAGATGCCGTGGCGGCAGCAGATTCTTGAGGACCTGCTGGCCCACGACCTGGTCGGGCTGCAGACGGGACGCGACCAACGAAATCTGATCGCCTGCCTGCGCTGCTTTGTTCCATCGGTCAAAATCTCAGGCCGGGGAGAGAGCCGCATGGTGGTGAGCGCGCATGGACACACGCACGTCGAGGCATTCCCGATCAGCATTGACTTTCGCGCCTTTTCAGAACATTCGGAGTCGGCGCCGGTAGTAGAGCGCGCAAAGCAGATCAAGGCGAAGACGCACGACATTCAGATTGCGGTGGGTGTCGACCGGCTCGATTACACCAAGGGAATTCCTGAGCGGATCAAGGCCTTTGGAAATTTTCTACGGAATTACCCCCAGTTCCATCGCAAGGTGGAGCTGATCCAGATTGTCGTGCCCAGCCGTGAAGGCATCCCTCGCTACGACCAACTGAAGCGGGAAGTGGAGCGGCTGGTGACGCATGTGAATGGAGAATTCAGCGAGCCGGGCTGGGTGCCTATCAACTACATCTACCGGTCGGTGCCCCGGGAGGAATTGGTTGCAATCTACAGGGCTGCAGACGTGGCACTGATCACTTGCCTCAAGGACGGCATGAACCTGGTGGCCAAGGAGTATTGCGCAGCAAAGACGGAAGTGAATGGAGTGCTGGTGCTGAGCGAGTTTGCCGGGGCTGCGCCGGAACTTCGCGTGGGGGCAATCCTGGTGAATCCCAACGATGAGGTGGGCGTTGCCGCGGCGCTCAAGCAGGCGCTGGAGATGAAGGTGGAAGAGAGAAGGCGCCGGATGCTTCGTTTGCGCCAGCAGATTCGCCACGCGGACATCCTCTTGTGGCGTGACCGGTTCTTCGAGGCGTTGGAAAAGACGGGGGCGGCGGCTACTGCTTGAGGAAGCAAAAATCTCAAGGAACGATTCTGCTCGGTACTAATGTAATAAACAACTTACGCTATGTGTTTTGGCCGTTCTGTCGAGGTTGAAAATGGGCTGCTCGTCGTAGCTCGAATATGGTATGTCAGGTTATCGACTAGGGTGGATAAAATCTAGATACCCTCTCGGTGAATCGGAAGGCGCTGTGAAACAGTCCAAGGGAGCGGATTAGCAGTAATGCCAGACGCCGTCGAATAAAATCCCCTTCGGATCCGCGGACCCGCTCCCTCCAACGGTTTGATCAGGGCGCAGAAAACGGTGGAGGCTAAGAATTTTCACTTGTTTCTCGTCATAATAGTGATGGAGTTGACTTGAAGTGCCGAAAACTTGCTGAGACTCGAATGCTGCCAGCTGGTCATAAATCAGGACGGGTGTCAGCTTGGCGCTGAGTTCTAGGCAATTTATCTTTCGGCATAGCTCTTGTAGTTCGGAACACGCGACCTTTTTGAGAGGGGGGACTCGTCATGTCAGACTTACTTTTTATGATGCTGGAGTCGTATCTGGCCGACGAATGGTCTCTTGAACGATTCGAACGAGAATTCTACAACGCCTCCTACAAGATCGAATCCCGATATTCGGGATCTGTCGTGTGTCTAGCCCACAACATCGAAGGCATTCTTGCCGAATCGAGTAGCGGTCATTGGTCCGTTTCCACCCTGAGGAGATCTTTGGAAGACCTATTGCTTCAATACAGACCTTTGCAGGGTCTGATTCATTTCGGTGAAGAGTTGGATAGTTCGTCTAACTTGGGGTCAGTGCCATTTCTGTTTCGTGAGCAAGCAGTGTAAAGTACACGCGAGTGACTTCCTTATCGTCAAACTTTGCTGCGAAATAGTGCTGCCCCGCCTGCTTAGGGAATACCCCAATGATGCCAGTAGCGTTCAAAGACCTATGCAAACCTGGATATTTTGCCTTTGCGATAACTCCATCTGTGTAAATTGAAATTGGCGAGGTCTCGCCATCAGGCCGAACCAAATCCAACGTTACCGTATGCGCATTGTCATCGTCAGACGTGACTCTGATGTTCAAGTAAACAGTCATGGACACTGCAGGGCTTTCCGCTTTCCCAATTAGGTTGGGTGGAATGAAGAACACCTCAACCACCCTTACTAGAGTCGCGACGTTGTCCTTCTCTGTTAGGGCTCTTTCGCACACGACCGCATTAGCGGATACGAACGCCATTGTTGATCCTCGCGTAGAGCGTACCACGCAAGCATTTTGCTCTTCATTTCACGCGCATGCCGCCCGGTCCTCCAGAAGAGGGAGCTTTGCGCGAGAGGGATGATACCAGGGACTTTTTTGGCTGAAAATCGGCGCAGCAAACGGAGACCGGTGGGAGTATAGGAGCCTATGAAGGATGCCTTCTAGGGTGATAGTTTCCGAGGGTTTACAGGATGAACCCTCTTGAATCAATACTGCAGAATTAGATTGGTGCCGAAGAAGGGACTCGAACCCCCACACCCTTGCGAGTACATGGACCTGAACCATGCGCGTCTGCCAATTCCGCCACTCCGGCACGATCGTATCCAGCGCGATTGGCTGGATAGGCAGGAACCTCTAGTGTACAAAAGCGTAGCCCGATGATCAAACAAGCATAGGATTTCAAAGCAAAAGCGATCAAAGGAGCTTCCGGCTCCGGAAAAAGGATGATTGCTGGGAAAAGAAAGGGAGCCCTCAGGGCCTAAAAGGCCCTGAGGGCATCTCTTGTGCTCGTTTAAGAGCCCTCGGCGGGTGAAGCCGATCGATCTCGACGACCGGTGTACGAGCGAAAGGCCGTACCCTTCGTACGTGGGCAACCGTCCTGTTAATTCGGCTCGGAGTGGGCTCAAAGGCCACAGGTGAAAGGCCGTGGTATCCCACATCTCGCAAAAAACGAGCGAGATGTGGGGCACCCGGTACTCTTTTTTAGGTCAGCACTTATGGCCTCTAGCGGCTTAGAGGCACTTGCACGGCGATTGCTTCTAATTGCGCCAAGTGGTTCAGGTCGTGACCTGCCATGGTTTCAATGAGCTCGCGAAAGGTCATTTCTCCCCGCTCGGGATGGAGGACGGGTTTCGCCATTGATTCCGCTGGTATTGACCGCAGCAGCATGAGGTTCCATTGGCGGATGCAGGAGAAGGTCATCATGGCAGCCTGTGGGTCGTAGGCGGCATAGTTGATTGCCCAGTTTTCCTGATCGAAGGGCTGGATGACGTGATGATCCTGCGCCAGCGTCTGGCGGAGGCGGTAGCTGAATACCAGCTCGCAATCGGCCAGGTGGCACAATATTTCATGCGGACTCCACTTGCCGGGAGCCGGCGATTCCTCGATCCGCGCCGGACCGAGGGCCACGGATAGTTGTTCCAGGTGTCTTGCGGTTGTGGCCACCACCTTGAGAGGATCGCGGCTGCCTAGTTGTCGTGCATATGGATTCATCCCATTACAATAACGTCTGCGGGCGCCGATTCTCAACTTACCGGGATGAGGTTACCTAAGATCCGAAAGTCACTGTTTCGCAACGGGAATCAAGAGCCTGCCCAGGCGAACCATCAACGTTTACGCCAGCATGACTCCGGAACTGTGATTGGGCTTCCGGGTAGAGGTTTGAATGACGCAAAATCCCCCGTCCATCCCTGCGGAACAGGCTAAGGAAATCCGCCGTCTCTCGCATGATCTAAGCAATGCGCTCGAAATTATCGTGCAGGCCAATTACCTGTTGGGCGCCATGTCGCATGATGAGTCCGCCAAACAGTGGGTTCAGTTGTTGGAGAATGGCGTTCTTCAGGCGGCTGGGATCAATCGGAGTCTTCGCGACTATATTGTTGCCAATAGTTGAGCGGGATAAACAGGCGCAACGCCCGCATCCAGGACCATGTCTCGGATAGCTTTTTCAGTCGTCCCTACGGGACTGGTTCTCAGACACCATCGAAAGCGCCCACCTACTTCCCTACCTCTAAAGCCGGGCCCGCGGCCGATGCCTTGGGCCCGGTTTCGGTCAATTAGGCTAGCTTGGCATCGAGCGTGACTTCGGCGTTGTTTTTGAAGAGCCTTGAGATGGGGCAGTTGTTTTTTGCTTCTTGTGCGGCCTTGTCGAAGGCTGCTTTGTCGGCTCCCGGCACCTTGGCTGTGGTGGCCAATAGGATCTTGGTGATGGTGAAGCCGGCGTCGGTTTTTTCAAAGGTGACCGTTGCCTTGGTGTCGATCGATTCGGGCGGCAGGTTGGCGGTGGTGAGCTGAGCGCTCAGCGCCATGGTGAAACAACCCGCGTGAGCAGCCGCGATCAGCTCTTCCGGGTTGGTGCCGATACCGTTCTCAAATCGAGTGCTGAACGAGTACTGGGTGTCTTTCAAGACCCCGCTCTGGGTCGAAATCTTACCTTTGCCGTCTTTCAGGCCGCCGTGCCACACTGCGCTTGCTGTGCGATCCATACAAACTCCTCTTGAGGCGAATTGGAAACTTGGGACGCGTGGAATGCCATCCCATCTCATTGTATTGATGCAGCGACGTGTGCTTTGTGAAGAAAGCTAGCCATTTGGATATTGCCTGGCCATGGGCAAAGACACATTGCGCGCCTGCTTTGTCTGGGAGGCTACGTCATGCAACACCAGCTGGCCTTCCAGGAGGTAATAGCCCTGCTGAGCCCGGCTTTGGGCGTTTCCCCGCACGATGGTTCCCTCAAACGAGAACCACACGCCGTGCACCTGCCGGGTGGTGAAGGAGAATCGCTGGCCGGACAGCCGGCTGGTGGCGAAGAAGAAGGTAAGCGGCGTGCCTTCATCGCTTTCCCGGTCACCCAGCCGGGTGATGTAGCCGGTCAGGCGATCCGGCTGCAGTTCCACGTCCACGAATTCCCCGGTGCCCAGGGTGTATTCCCCGGAAGCTTCCAGCGGAAGTATGGTGCGGCCGCTGGAGCGGGTGTCCATCTCGTCTTCCAGCTCGCTGTAGCCGCGGCGATGCAAAACAGGTTGAGGCGAATTGTAGCTCTGCCCCCACAGCGGCGACGGCGCGCACGGTGTGAGGGCCAGGGCGAGGAGCGCGATGACCTTCCAACGCGAAAATTTCACAGTTACCTCTTAAGGCTCTGAATGCCCGATGCTCTTTTTTCGGGCAGCCTCAAACTCGTCCCCCGGCTTCCAGGTCACGGGGGCCGCCGAAAGAGCCTGCCACCCTAGTAAGAACCCGAATTGCGCCAACCTGGCATCGGTGCGGAAATCCATATCCGCACGATATTCGTCGGCGGGACGATGGTATCGCTGAGCATCATACTCCGCTTTTTGCTGCTTTCCCCATTCTTCGGGGTGGCCGGCGAAGAGATCGCCCTCATCGATGGAGAACGCGGGCACGCCTACGCGCGCCAGGCTGAAGTGGTCGGAGCGGTAATAGTGCCCGGCCATGGGAGCAGTGTCCGGTTGGATCTGAAGGCCAAAGGCGGCGGCGGTCTTCTGCACCACGGGATAGAAACTGGTGCGCTCGGAGCCGTTGACGTGCACCGAGGTGGGTAATCCGATGGGCAACAACTCATCGAAGTTGAGGTCCAGGCTGAGATCGCCGATGGGTTCCGGGGGATGCATGCCGAGATACTTCGATCCCAGCAGGCCCTGCTCTTCCGCGGTGACGGACGCGAAATAGACGTTTCGCGGCGGAGGGATTTTTGCGCCGGCGTAGGCACGCGCCAGTTCGATGAGTATGGCGCAACCGGTGCCGTTATCGACGGCGCCGTTGTAAATTTTGTCGCCAGAAGCCGTCGGGTCGATGCCGAGGTGATCGTAGTGTGCGGTGTAAAGGACGTTATTTCCCTGGGCCGGATTGGCTCCGGGCACCATGGCGAGGACGTTGGCAGAATCGTAGTCGCGGACTTCGCTTACGATGTGCGCCTTGAGACGTACAGGGAGTTCGACTGCTTTGAATCCGCGCTTACCGGCAGCCTGGATCATCTGGTCCGCGTTCATGCCCGCCGCGGCGAAGAGCTTTTGGGCGACGCTGAGTTGGATCCAGCCGGCGGCTTTCAACACAGAGAGAGGATCATTCCGCAGATAAGAGGTCTCGGTCGATTCGGAGTTCCGGATGACCTCCCATCCGTAGCTGGCCAGATCGGTGCGGTGAATGACCATGATCCCGGCTGCGCCTTTTCGTGCTGCTTCTTCAAATTTGTAGGTCCAGCGGCCGTAGTAGGTGAGGGCTTTGCCCTTGAAGAACTGTTCGTCGCTCGAGGGCGGCTCGTTGACGATCGCCAGCAGGATTTTTCCTTTCACGTCGAGACCGGCGAAGTCATTCCATTGATACTCTGGCGCGTCGATCCCATAGCCTACGAAGACGATGGGTGCATCGAGGTCGACACTCGGCGCTCCAGTCTGATCCTTGGTCACGTAGTCTTCGCCATATTTCAAGGTGATGGGTTCGCCCGTGGCGGGCACAAAGGTGAAATTGGTTTTCTCAACATCTGTGTGCACGGCCATCAGGGGGACGGCCTGGAAATAGGTGCCGTTCTCTCCGGCGGGCTTTGCTCCGGCGAGTGCGAATTGGGTGGCGATGTATTCTGCCGCCAACTCTCCACCGCGCTTGCCGGGGCCGCGGCCTTCGAGCAAGTCGCTGGCCAGGAAACGATCGTGGGCGCGGATTTTTTCCGGATCGATGCTCGCCGCTGCCTGGCGAGCGGCTTGCGGAACGTTGTTTAGGGCTGGTACATCGGGCATTTCCGAAGCGTTTCCCAGCGATGCGAAGAGAAGGAACACAGGGCAAAGAAACTTCTTCATTCAACCTCTTTCGACATGATTTGCAACCGCCGCAGCACCTTTCGCGTGAGACCGGTGAGGGGCAGGGTGCTCAGTTCTGAACTTTTGGTCCATTGCTGAGGGTTTTTCCAGGAGGGCCAGCGAAGCCTGGCTTCCTGCTCAGAAAAGCGGAGTACGTGCACGCGGTAGTTGGTCACGGTGATGGCATGGCGGAGGGTGACTTCCACTCGGTTGTGGTCGCTCTCCAGCATTTCTATTTCCGGCAGTTCCCACATGCCTGGCATCAGTGAGGCGGAGGCGGGGCGCTGATGGAGCAACACCTGGGTAAAGCTGGGACGATCGCGACGCAACAGAGCGTAAGCGATGTTCCGGTTGCGCATTTTTTTTGGCGGGGGCGCCTGATGTTCCCCGCGGGTCTTGCAGAATCGCTGCACGGGACAGTGGAGGCATAAAGGACGCTGGGGAAGGCAGACGGTTGCGCCCAGCTCCATCATGGATTGGTTGAAGTCGCCTGGGCGTTGGGTGTCGAGGAGATTGGCGGCGCGATCGCGAAACCACTTTGCGTGGGGTGCGATGGCTCGATCCTCGGGGAAGACACGCAGGAGTACTCGCTCGACATTGCCGTCGACCACGGCGACCGGCTCGTCAAACGCGATGCTGGCGATGGCGGAGGAGGTGTACTCGCCGATTCCGGGGAGTTTGCGGAGGGCTTCCGCGGTTTTGGGGAATATTCCCTGGTGGTCGTCGACCAGTACCTGCGCGGCTTTGTGCATCATCTTCGCGCGGCGGTAGTAGCCGAGGCCGCTCCAGGCGGCCAGGACGTCAGGTTCCTTCGCCTGGGCGAGTGCGGTTACGGTGGGGAATCGGGTTAGAAAACGGGCGTAGTAGTCGAGGACAGCGGTGACACGGGTTTGCTGGAGCATGATCTCGGAGACCCAGATGCGATAGGGCTCGGAGGTTTGCCTCCACGGGAGGTCACGCGCGTGGGAGTCGAACCAGGTCAACAGGGCTTGTTGGAATTTTCGGATGTGGGCCGGACGGGTAACCACTGTTTGAATGTATCAGAGGGTGGGGGTGAGTCGGAATTTCGGTGCGGATATGAAGGATGAAGCCATTGGTAGTTTAGTCGTCCCTTCGGGACTGCATCACCTTCCTGACCCAACCCAGGACTGCGTCCTAAGGTCAACCAAACCTGTCCAAATTAACTTCGAAGAGCTTCGGTCAATCATCGGCTCGTTTACGCAACCATCTAATGCTGAGGGTGCCCCATTCAAGCCTTCTTTTGGCTTGAGTGGGCAACGCGCCTCCCGTCAGGCTCCGATGTCATTAGGGGCGCTGTGACTTTTTCGATCGCTATATTGACCAGCAACCGAAGAACGGAACCTCCTCGACTACACGCCGTAAGCTCTTCTGCTTGCGATAACTTTGCCATCGCGCTTCGCTTGCGGAGAACGCCGGAACTCTAGCCCAATCTTTTCCAAACCCGGGTTGCTGCCTCTCTCTCGCACTGCCATGCCCATAAATATTTGACCCCCCGCGACACTAAATGCTCGCAATCAGGATCTATATCGTCGTGCAAATCCCATCCGCGAACCGCGCCAGAGGGCCGCACGGTGAGCAACTGTTTGGGTAAGCAGGAGGGCGCCCAGGCGTCCTCTTAGCAGGTCTTTGACAACTAAACACCACAACCTGTCCGGCAAGCGGCCGGGCCGTGTGGGGAGACTATTCCGCATCAGTCTTGTCCAAATTGGCTTTTTCAGTTGGTCGGGACTTAAACGTTAACAGGCTGAGGGAAAAGCGTCTCTTCACAAAGGGCACGGCTTTAGAAGCCGCTGAGGTACGCTTTTCGACTCCAGATAGGAAAGAGCTACCTCAGGCACTAAAGAACCTGCGTGAGAAATTTTTTTGAAGGGTACGGGGCTTCAGCCCGTACATTCACCACCCGGGTTACGAAGGGCTTTAGCCCCTGAGGGCATCTATTTGCTGGTTTAAAGCGGCCCTCGGCGGCTGAAGCCGATCCATCTTGACGATGAGATGTACGGCTCAAAGGCCGTACCCTTCGCAGGCAATTTCTCACTCAAACTCTAAAGCCCTCATCGGTTCGAGCGTGATGCGGCACGGCTGAACCCGTTCCACTCGTTCATCAACATAATCGAAAGCTTGTGGCCATTTACACATGAGTCGAACCACTGGACCAACCTGATCCTGTCCGGCCAAGCTCTCTTCAAAACAATCAACAAGTTACATCGTCAAAAAACCAGTTGTTCCACTAACTCTCCCCTTCCTTTTAAATGCAAAAAAGGGGCTTATGGCGCATAAGGCGCTTATGGCGCACACTTTTTTTTCCGCGCCCACCTGGCAGCGGCCTTGGACAATATAGAGGTTCGTAGCTCCAAAGACGGAGAACCTGGCGGCTGGTGACGGACGTTTCCCCTCCGCAGGATGAGTACCATCCCGCGAGGGAGGCAAGATGCTCAATGAATTACTTGAGCACCTTGAGCATCTTGCTCATCTTGATGAATAGGTCGAAACACGAAAGACCGAAAAAGTCACAGGCTCGCAGGATGACGGCTTTGCCAAGAGACTAGGGTGCCGGGGAGGTTTGCGGTTGTTCGGTGTGGACGGTTAGGATCCAGCCGGCTCCTACTTGTTGCCAGACGCTGATGGCGGTGTAGGTTTGGACGGGGGCTCCTCCGGCGGAGAGTTGGAGGGTGTAGTTGAGGGTCATGTCGGGGCCGTTTGGCTTTACGACGAGTCCGGTGATGGTGTAGTCGGTAATGTTAGCGGATTGCAGATAGGGGATGACCTGATCTTTGCTCAGGATTTTGCCGCCGGCGCTGTACATGACGTTAGCGGCGAGCATGCCCGGAATCTGGTCCCATTTCTTGTCTTTTACTGTGGACCAGAAGATGCGCTCATACTGCTCCGCGCTGGTCGTGCTCTTAAGAGTGGGCGGTTTCTTTTCGCCGTAGATGGTGCAGCCGGTAAGAGTAAGGGAGCCAGCCAGCAAAATTGAGATCCAGAGCGCGCGCATTGCCCCCATTGGAGCACAAAAAAGGCTGCCATTGTTGGCAGCCTTTCTGTACTGATGTTGCGGTGAAATAACTAGTCGCCCATCACCGGTTCTTCGCTGGGTGCTTTCGGGGCCGCCTTCGGCGCCGGCGCAATCAACGAGTCGAGCGGAATGAAGCCCTCTTTCGGCTTTTCTCCCAGCACGTGCTCGCGATAGAGCCGAGCCATTTTTGCGCTTTCCGCGTCCGACTTGATTTTCTCGTCGCGGGCCTTGATCTTCTCTTCCCGAGAGTTCTTGGCGATGCCCAGCTTGTCGAGGGTGTCGTTGGCAGATGCTGTCACGTGCTCCTGGTTAAGGACCAGGTTGTGCGTGGCATCGTTCATGCCAACCTTCTTGCCGCCGGCAAAGATCTCATGCCGTCCGTGCTCCTCGTACCACTTGGTCAGAGTCGCCGTCATGTGCATCTTCTCGATGATGTTGCGCCAGCCCACGCCGGTGTTGTAAGCGCAGAAGGAAATTTCCCCTTCCTGGGTGGCGTAAGGAATGATGCACTGCTCGGTGCGGCGGAAGTCGTAGTTGAAGAGATCCTGGAACCACATGCCGGCGATGAAGAGGAAATTCCAGCGGTCGGCCCGGCGCTGTTCAATGTCCGCCATGGTGCGGTCGCCGGTGACCTTGCCGTAGTTGCGGCCGGTAGCACCGAAGCACTTGTCGAACTTCTGCAGCAGGTCGAGGATCTTGAAGTGAGTGGGCGACTTGGTGGGGTCGTAATTGCGCAGCAGCGCCAGGGTGACACCGACCACGGAGAGGAACTTGCCGCGGGCCGCATCGTTGATCTTGGCTACGTCCTTGGCCAGCCGATCGGCGTTCAGAAATGCGGTAACGGGAACAGCTTCCTTGGTTTCCTTATCGATCATCAGCGCCATGCCAATGCCGCAGTTCGGGTGGCAGCCGCAGGAGAGCTGACCCCAGTCGGCGTTGGGACCGTGGACCAGGTCTGCCCAGTCGGAAAAGGTGCTCATGAAGCTGATGGGGAACCAATCGCGGGTGGGCTCGCCCAGACCGGTCTGATTCTTGACGTCGTGGGCCATGTGGCTGAGGGTGTAGCGTTGGGCCACGCGGCGCTCGTCGCTGACATCCTCGTCACGGCCGGTGAAAGAAACCGGCTGGAAGCTGACGAAGTTGATCTTCTTGGGGTTGTCGAGGGCGAACTGGATGATGCGGCCCACCTGCTCGTTATTGATGCCGTTGATGATGGTGGTGACGGGAACGATGTCAACACCAGCCTCGTGCAGGTTGTGGATGGCCTGGAGCTTAACGTCAAACAGATTGCCAACCTTGCGATGGGAGTTGGCGGCGTTGCCGATACCATCGAATTGCAGGTAGGCGTAGCGCAGGCCTGCTTCCGCGGCGGCGCGGCAAAGCTCCTTGCTCTTGGCAAACTCGATGCCGTTGGTGGCGGCTTGCACGGAGTTGTAACCGACCTTGCGGGAGTAGGCGATGGCGTCGAGGAAGTAGGGCGACAAGGTGGGCTCACCACCGGAGAACTGGACCGACATCTGACGACGCGGCTTGATGGAGATCGCGTTGTCGAGCATGGTCTTGATCTCGTCCCATGTGAGCTCGTGGACGAAGCCGACCTGGTTGGCGTCCATGAAACAGGGGTCGCACATCATGTTGCAGCGGTTGGTCAGATCGATGGTCAGGACTGAGCCGCGGCCGTGGGTCACGGTCGAGGTGCCGTGGTTGTGCAGCTTGTCGTCGTTGTGGGCCTTGATGTCGCGGCCGGGGAAAACCTCTTCCAGATGGCGGAAGAACTCAGTATCGATGGCCATCACGTCTTCAAAGTGGCCGTGCGTGGGGCAGTCCTTGACCATGAGGATCTTGCCGTCGCGCTCGATGATCTGGGCCTTGATCTCGCCCACTTTCTCGTTGAGGAGGACTTCGTGGGGCAGCTTGCCGTCGATGATCTGCTGGCGAATCTCCGGTACGCACTTGGGGCACAGGGAGTCGGTGCTCCGCGGCCAACCCAACGGAGGCTTTTCTTTCTGGTAAGACTTCAGGAGGGGCTTTTCAGACCATTTCGGTGTGAACGAAGCGTTGGGGCTGATGCGGTTGACCCGCTCAAAGACCGACCACGCGCCCTGGGCAAGGATCGTTACCGCTCTCTCTGAATATTTGACGGCTCTCGACATGAAAGTCTCCTGAGTAAATTGGGGCTGAAGTGCTGGGGCCGAAGGACTTAAGAATCTAATCGTTGGGCGCCGGTGAAGCCGAGTCGACCCAGTTATAGGGTACGGGCATTATTCCCCAATCAAAAACGAGTCGCGGCGAACGGCGAGAAACCGGAGGCAGACGGCAAATGATTGATTTGAACGGCTTGAGCGGATACTGCAACGGTATCTATCTGGGTTCCTGGCCCACGTGTGGGTTATTGCGACTGAGCGCCCTCGGCGACGGCGACGCGGTTGATGAGCCTTTGGACGATCACGACCTGGATGTTGACGCGGCGCGCCAGGTCGGGCACGAATTCCGTGATGGCGTTGCCTATCGGGTCGGTGGCCAGTGAGGTGGCGATACGGGCGGTACTGGCTCCAAAACTATTTTTGCGGCCGGGCACGTAGAGGTTGCCCACGGCGCTGGTACAGATAGTGCCCGCGACAGTGGCGTAGTTAAACATGGGGGTTCCGTCGTCGCTTTGCCCGATCACGACCGCATCGATGACGTGGAGGAGGCGCTTGCGAAAGGGCATATTCGGCATGCGATAGTAGTGCGGATCCTGGTGGACCAGGGAGGGAATCAGGAAGGTGCCGAAGAACTCGCCGGTCATGTCCTGCGACAAAGAGACACCGGCATTTTTGGCGAAACCGCGGAAGCCGGGACCGTCGGCAGTGCGGGAGTCTTCTGCGACCGTGATCGCGGAAACCGCGGCGATGGTTAGGAAATTGAAGGGGTCGCCGACGTTTTTCGCCGCCAGAATGAATTTCTGCCTGGAGGTGAGTGGCAGCGGAGGCGAGGAGTCAAGAAAGCGGGCAAACCCATTGAAGGTGGGCTTGCAACTCATCATTCTTTCGGCATTGGTGGAAGAATCCGGAAGGCACTCTATATTTTTCCCAAAGACGTTAGGGCGGGCGGCGGGAGGCACGCGCATTCCGCCGGGAGCCGGAGGGCTGACCGGAGGGAATCCGGGACGCCGGTTGTTTGAGCCTTGACCGCGATGGAAGATTCCACCGGGAAACCGGGTGCCGGGGTTGATGTCGGCAGGGGCTGGTTCATCCACCGGTGGCTGGACAGGCTCCTGCGCAGGTTCCTGAACCTGGTCTTGAGCGGGGACTGAGGCCGCTGGTTGGGGGGCCTCGGGCAGAGTCGTCTGCTGCTGCCCGAAGAGCCCCGGGCAAAGCAGCAAGAAGACCGCGAACGGGAGAGCCCCTGTAAGAACGCTTCTGTTCATACTCAACTTGTCCCGACGGAGAGAACGCCGCCCTCGATTACTCGAGACGAAGCTTCTCCATAATCGGAAACTTACGAATGATGTTGGGCAGAAACTCGTGCTTGTTCCAGTTTATTCGAACCATTTGGGTAGAGGGTCGGAGCTCGGGAGAAGTCGCCTGCACCAGGGCCCGGTGCGGTAGTCTAACTATGAAGGCGCACTCAAAATGAAAAGGTTTGGGTGCGGGCGTATTTGCCCACTCAAGCCAACTGCGGGCTTGAATGGGGCACCCAAAGCATTGGTGGCTGGGTATGGGAAAGATGCAGAGGTGAGGGCCTATGGTTGACCAGACGTCCGGGGATAGCGGCAGCAGCCGATTTGAAGAATTTGGCAAGAAGGTCGACGAGCGTTTTAACCAGGTAAGACCGCGGGTCGAAGAAGAGCTTAGAAAGGTAATCGATTACCTCAACGATCAAGTTGTGCCTCAGCTACGGCAGGACTCAGCGCAGGCGCTGCACAGTGCCGCGGACCGGTTGCGCAAATTAGCTGAACAGCTCGACGATCGGCACGGCACTGGAGTGCGGTAAGGTGTCGCGCCGCCCACTGCTGCGCACGCTCCCGCAAGCGATCCTGGTAAGCCTGGCAATGGCCGCGGTGGCCGGATGCCGGCACAAGCCTGCGCCGGTTGCGGTGGCTCCTCCTCCACCCTTGAGTCCACAACCTGCGACGCCTTCTGCTCCTTCGTCTCCGCCTGTATCCAGCCCAGCCCCGACCGCAAACGTAGCAGCCTCGATTGCCGATAGCCCGGCGGATGCGGAGTTCGTGGCGTCGCACCCGGTCCTCTTTAGCGAGGAGGGGCAGGCCAGTTGGTACGGGCCGCCTTATGACAAGCGCCGCGGCGCCAATGGGGAGATCTTCGACAAGGATGCTCTGACGGCTGCTCACCGCACGCTGCCCATGAATTCGTTGATCCGGGTGACGAACTTATCGACAGGACAATCGGCTATCCTGCGCATTACCGATCGTGGACCGTTTGTTCCCAATCGCATGCTCGATCTTTCGCTTGCTTCCGCGAAGGCGATTGGCGTGTGGCGGCCTGGCGTGGCACAGGTAAGGGTCGAGGTATTTGCTGCTCCCTCGGCGTTGGACCACGGAGGACGGTGGTGCGTGCAGATTGGCGCTTTCAAGAGCGAGCGCGGCGCGTATAAGCTGCGGGATCAACTGGTGCGGAAATACAGTACGGCGAATGTGATCGAGTTTACGGGTCCCACTGGTCATTGGGTGCGGATTCGGCCGGCCGGGGATGATAAGGGGCGGGCGGTGGAGATTGCGCGCAGTCTTCAGCCTAGTGAGGGCGAGGCGTACTTGGTTCGGCTTGATTGATACAGGAGAGGGTGGGCTGGCTCCCAGGCATTGGTTAGAGGGAAAGTGAAACCGCAGGTCCCTCCGCTACGCTTCGCTCCGGTCGGGATGACAAGGGGGAGAGTGGGTTCGCTCCTTGGCAGTTGCTAGACGGGTCCGAGGGCATTTGTTCCACTATCAACGCTTTATGGTGCAGTAGGGGAGGAAAGCTAAAACGGTGCTCGCTCCTGGCATGGTATATACGCTTGCTCCGGAGGTTTTGGAGCGGGCGCGTTCGCTTTATTATTGGCGCACTGGGCTTGGTTTTGGGTCTAGCCTTTGGAGCGTCCTGGTTGCGCTGGCTTTTCTGAATTTTCGTTGGGCTTCGCGGCTGGGGTCGTGGGCCACATCCTTTACATCTACAGCCTGGCTGCAGGGGCTTTGCTTCGCTCCTGTCTTTCTATTGCTGTGGTCTCTGTTTCACCTTCCTTTGTCGGTGCTGGGCCACCACATCTCGCTGGCGTATGGTCAATCCATCCAAGGTTGGGGTAGTTGGTTCACTGACTGGGGCAAGGCGTTATTGCTGGACCTGGTTTCTGGCACCGTGGTTGTTTCCGTGGTCTTCGCCCTTATCCGCAAATCACGTCGTTGGTGGCTGTGGCTGTGGGTGATTTCGCTGCCGATGGAGGTTCTGCTGGTTTTTGTGCTGCCAGTGGTGGTCGACCCCCTGTTCAACCATTTCGAACCCCTGGCACAGAGCCATCCGGCGCTGGTACAGCAACTGGAACGGGTGATCGCGAAGACAGGTGTCTCTATTCCGCCGGCACGGATGTTTCTGATGAAGGCCAGCGAAAAATACACCAGCTCGAACGCCTACGTCACCGGGTTTGGTTCTTCGCAGCGTGTGGTGGTGTGGGACAACACGATCAAGCACTCTCCCCCGGATGAGATCCTGCTGGTCTTTGGCCATGAGCTGGGGCATTATGTGCTGCACCACATCGAGCGGGGGCTCGCGATGGGGGCTGTGATTTCTCTCTTCTTCTTGTGGATTGGCTTCCATCTGGCGCGCTACCTAATCCGACGCTATGGGCCGCGGTGGCATATCGCTTCGTTGGAGGAGTGGCCGTCAACGGCGGTGCTTTTGCTGGTGTTGACTATCTTGTCTTTTGTGGCTGAGCCCATCGGCAACAGCATCAGCCGGGCACAGGAGCACCAGGCGGATGTGTTCGGCAGCGAAGTAGTCCACGGGATCGTCGCCGATCCACAAAAAGTGAATGCCGCCTCGTTCCAGCGGCTGGGGGAAGAATCCCTTGAGTATCCTTACCCTTCGCGGTTCGTGGTTTTCTGGACGTATACGCATCCGCCCATCGCCGAACGTGAGGCGTTCGCGGCAGGCTATGATCCGTGGGGACCAGGCGGCCATCCGCGATACTTCAGCAAGTAGGATGATTACAGAAGGAGCTGCACCGTATGGCTTGTCTGTTCTGCAAAATTGTTGCCGGCGAAATTCCTTCGAAGAAGGTCTTTGAGGATGAACTAACGTACGCGTTCCGAGATATTAATCCGCAGGCGCCTACGCATATTCTGGTGGTGCCGCGGAAACACGTTGATTCGCTGGCGGAGACGAGCGCGGAAGACCGGGAGATGCTGGGGTATCTCCATCTGGTTGCGGCGCGGATTGCGAAGAGTGAGGGGTTAGCGAAGGGTTTCCGTACGGTGATCAATACGGGACCGGATGGCGGGCAGACGGTCGATCACCTTCATGTTCACTTGCTTGGCGGCCGTGCCATGCTTTGGCCGCCGGGATAAATATTTGTAACTCCAAATGAGTTGATTCAGGCTTCGATTGGTTCCACTTCTGCGTCCAGTCCGTGACGGCGCAAGAGATTGGGCAGATTCTGAGAGAAGGCGGAACGCGGCATCACCATGTCACAGCCGGCTTCCATGGCCTTGGCTTTCAAGTCGCCCTGCAGGTGGGAGAGGAAACCGATCACCGAGGTGCCACGCTTCATCTTGCTCTTAAGCCGCGGGATCAAGGTAAGCGGCTTAGCGCCCACGTTGTTCAGGTCGAAGACAATCAGAGACGGTCGAGAGCCTTCGGGCACATCCGCCAGTCGCGAGACGATGTCCTTATCCGCTTTTACGAAGGCTACCTTCACGCCGATTTTGCGCGCGGTCTCCTGGATCTTGGCCAGGAAAAAGAGGTCTTCGATAAAGCAATAGATACGAACCGGGGCATCTTCCCGAACCGGGACTACGATCGGCTCTTTGGGCACGCTTTCCGCGAAATGGCCATTTTGGTAGTGCCCATTCTGGCCGTTGCCACGGAATTCCGCCTGAACATAAGGAGCGTCGGCGGTGTTGCCGTTGACAACGCGGTAGCTGTGATCCATGGGGCCGACGAATGTCTGCTGGCGGCGCTGCTTGCCTTTGCGCCGGCCTCCGCCACCGCCATTGCCGTTCGTGGCTCCGTGGGCGCTTCCATTGCCATTTTTGGGCGTGAAACGATTTTGACCGGAGGACTTAGGCTTCGACGCCTTCTTGGACGGATGGGCCTGGGGGGCGCCTTGTCCGGCTTCGGCATTGGGATGACCCTTTGCCTGGTTGTTTGCATATCCTTTACGTCTGCGGCGCCGGCGACGATGCCCTTGCCCTTCATTCTGTCCCGCAGGTTGAGCCTGATTAGGCTGCGCCTGTGGTTGGTTTTGCTCTGTCATGCATGCACATCCCGGTGCGTTGGCAATTCTTGCAGCGTGCTCACGTTTGACTTACCCCAGCCAGGGGCAGGCAGAGATCGGCTGCAACTCATGTTTCCACTTGGTTGATGGCCAGCGGCCACGTCCACGCACTCAAAAGGAACTTTTCCAAAAGATTACGGTTTGGGGGTGGAACCTATGGTTTGATCTCTCAAACAAACTACTGGTGTTGTCTGTACCGCTATTGACTGGCCCCAGCGATCAACACCACTATTTGGGCCAGCAAGTGCGAACGCGGCAGAAAAACCCTATTGACTCTCGAGAAATGCGGCGAGCCTGGCTCATTTGAGGTCTGGCTTCAGCCGCTCGATAGGCAAAACCGATAATACACAGATAAGCTGCCCGAGAGCAAGTGCTATTCGGAAACGTTGGTCCCAGCCGTCAGAACAATAGTGTTAGGTGGTAGGGAGACGGGGTAAGTGCGGCGGAAAATCGTGCCTAAAATCGAAAAGCCACAGGTGAGTGGCTTTTCGTACTGATGGCCAATCACTGGCCTCCCAAGGGTCCCCCGCGCCGTATTCGGTTTGCGGGATGTAAAGCTCCGGTCCGCGGCTGGTTCCAGTGGAACCTAGCTCTGCTCGCCGGATCTGAGGCGCCGGACTCGCTATGTAAGCGCGAGCCACATGCGTCGCTGGCTGCTTGTCTATATGCAGTTGGCATGCCGTTTATCATGTTACCTGTTATCAGGTAGTTAGCTCCCTGGTAGAGCCTCCTGCTTCCGGTTTATGGAAGTCTTCCCCGGGCAAGTCTTCTGGAATTCATAGAAATTTAGCGTTGGCAGTGGGGACAGTAGTGTGTCCCTCTGCCCCCGACGAGGAGGCGGCGGATGGGCGTGCCGCAGACCAGGCAAGGCTTCCCAGTGCGCAGATAGACGCGGTGCTGGAGTTGGAAGAAGCCTTCCACACCGTCCGCATCGACATAATCCGAAACAGAAGAGCCACCCAGCGCGATTGCTTCACGCAGTACAGTCTGCAGCGCGCCATGGAGACGATCGAGTTCCGCCCGCTTGAGGTGCTGGGCCATCCTGCGAGGCCGGATGCCGGCGCGGAAGAGACTCTCGTCGGCATAAATATTTCCCACTCCGTGCAGCAGCTTCTGGTTCAGCAGGGCCGCTTTGATGGAGGTGCGGCGGGGCCGAAAGAGCGCGGCGAACTCGTCTTGCGAAATTTGCAAGGGTTCCTTGCCTGTTCCGGTGAATTGAGTCGTCTTTTTGGTGGGAACGCCGTGCAGTTCCATGCGGCCGAAACGCCGGGCGTCGACAAAGCGGAGTTCCTTGCCTGAGGCGAGATGGAGGATGCCGTGGGTGTGTGGCGGGACCGGTGTATCCGGGCCAGCTACCAACAGGCGGCCGGTCATGCCCAGGTGCACGATCCATTGCAGACCGGGTGATTTGCCGCCCTCAAGGTCGAAAACGATGTGCTTGCCGACGCGGTGGACCCGTTCAATGCGCCGGCCGGGCAGTTCCTTCGCCATCAGTTGGGGAGATGATTTGAAGGGCTCGGGCTTTCCGCTGAACCAGGTGTTTTCGATGCGGTCGCCACGCAGGCGCTCATCGACGCCGCGAGCAATGGTTTCAACCTCAGGCAGTTCGGGCATGGCAATCTTTTGTCATTGTCGCAGGTGCTTGGCCGAGATCGTTTGGCGTTATATCATCAAGAGTCGAAACCGGCTGCGCGTTCGCGCCAGACTGGTCAGCAATATTTCCACTCCATCCCTGCGCAGGTTAAAGAGGTACGATCACGAGGCCGACCCGGCAGGGGAAGAGTGCGTCACACGAAATTGACGGGAGTACATGCGAGCCAAGACTGCGGTAGTACTAGGCGCCCAATGGGGCGATGAGGGAAAGGGAAAGATCGTCGATGTTCTTTCCGACCGGTTTGCGTTGGTGGCCCGCTATGCAGGCGGTCATAACGCCGGGCATACGGTCATTATTCGAGGACAGAAATTCATTCTGCAGTTGGTCCCGTGCGGGGTTTTGCGACCGGACTGCCGTGCTGTTATCGGCAACGGCGTGGTGCTGGATCCGCTGGCGTTCCTTAAAGAGATCGGCAAGTTGCGTGATCTTGGGGTCAACGTGGACGAGCAGCTTTTTGTCTCCAATCGTGCCCAGGTGATTCTGCCCTACCACCGGATGATCGAGCTGGCATCGGAGAATGCTCCAGGGCGGCAGAAGATCGGCACCACCAGCCGCGGCATCGGTCCCGCTTATGAAGACAAGATGCATCGCAGCGGATTACGCGTGATCGACCTGCTCAATCGCAGTCTGCTGAAAACGCACATCGAAAACGCCTGCAACGAGAAGAACGCGGTGGCGCACGCGCTGTTCGGCACCGACCCGCTTGACCCGATCAAGATGTATGACGAATACGCCGAGGCCGCGGAGCGCGTCCGGCCTTTTGTCACCGACACAGCCAAGCTATTGAACGACGCCATCCGCGCAGGAAAGAGTGTGATGTTTGAAGGGGCGCAGGGAACCATGCTGGACATCGATCATGGCACCTACCCATTTGTGACCTCTTCGTCCGCCACTGCAGGCGGTGCGGTGATCGGCACGGGCGTAGGGCCGACCCGGATCGGGACCGTGATCGGGGTGACCAAGGCCTACGTCACGCGGGTGGGTGAGGGTCCGTTCCCTACGGAGATTCACGGCGAGCCGAGCGACGTGTTGCGGGCACGGGGGCAGGAGTACGGGGCTGTGACGGGACGGCCGCGGCGTTGCGGCTGGCTGGATCTGCCTCTCCTGCGGTATTCGAATGAGATTAACGGCACGGAATGGCTGGTGGTTACCAAGCTGGATGTGCTCGATAGTTTCGCCGAGATCCCGATCTGCACCGGGTACCGGTTGCATGGCAAGGAGACCGATACGATCCCCGCGGATGTGAGCGGCCTGGAAAAGATCGAGCCGGTTTACACCAAGATGGAAGGCTGGCAGACATCGACCGAGGGCATCACCGAGTTCGACCGGCTACCCAAGGCGGCGCAAAAGTATCTTCGTTTCCTGGAAGCGGAGTCGGGGGCGCGCATCGGCATGGTCTCTACCGGGCCGGACCGGGAGCAGACGATGATTCTGCCCGGGTTCTCGACCGAGCTCGAGTGGATGCACTCCAACTGATTGGAGATTAAGGGGCACAATGGTCAGCTTTATCGTACGCATGCGATTCGCCGCGGAAGACCGTGAAAACGTTAGCGACATTCTGCGCCAGCTGGCGATTGCCTCGCGCCAGGAGCCGGGCTGTGTGAGCTATGTTCCACATACTGCCGAGGACGACCCGACCATGGTCGTCATTTACGAGCAATACCGGGATCGGGCAGCGAGCGACTTCCACCGAACTACGCCTCATTTCAAGAAGTTCGCGGTGGGGGGCCTGTTTCAGCTGATGCGGGAGCGAGAGGTGGAAAACCTGACGGCAGTGGTTTAGGTAGAGTAGCCGTCCAATCCCCGAGGCATTGCGTTCAACCGCGAAAACTGTCACTCTGAAGTTTCAATTTTGACTCACCCTCGAACGCGGACTAACATCCGATACGCTTATGGGCGCTCATTCCGAGCATCGTTGGCTGTCTACGGTGGGGAGACTGTCCCTTGTCTTCATCCTGGCGTGCGGATTTTCGAGTCAGGCACATGCTGGTTTTCCGCATCGCGATAATGCCCATAAAGAGATTGAGGGCCTGGAGCTGGATTGGCGTCAGGCGCAGCTCACTAACAATATTTCCGTGGTCGATCGACTCCTGGCGGATGACTACCTTGGGATTAGCGCCAACGGCACGTTGGAAACCAAGGCAGATGAACTGAGCCGCCGCCGGAGTGGATCTCTCCATATCAGCCAGCTGGATCTAAGCGACATCAAGGTAAGGATTTATGGGGACACGGCCGTGGTCACATCCAAGGCTGACCTGGTGGGCAAGAATGGGGACCGGGATATTAGCGGGCGGTTTCGGTATACGCGGGTTTATAGCAACCGGGCTGGTCAGTGGCGGATTGTGAGCTTTGAGGCCAGCCGGATTTCGGGTGGCAGCGAGGAAGCCAGGCACTAGGCGGGCGGGGGGAGGGCCGCAAGTCTCTCCGCTCCGGAAACTCAGTCCCGTAGGGACGGCTGACCTTAGCCCAGGACGCTAGTCCTGGGTTGGATTCGTCCCTCCGGGACTAAAGGCAGATATCCGGTTTCTTCTGAGTTCAAATAGAGGCGGCCAGGATGGCGTCGGCTATGGCTGCTGCCTCACGGCTGGGTCGTACGTCGTGCACCCTAACGAGATGGGCTCCGGCCAGGATGGTCGCGGTGACGGCGGCTAGTGAGGCGTTTCCTCTGCGGTCCACTGGTACATCGATCTCCTTATAGAGCCGGGACAAGGCTTTTCCCAGAAATCCCTTGCGGGAGACGCCTGCCAGCAGCGGCTGCCCCAAGGTTGTTAATTCACCAAGACCTGCGAGGAGCGAATAGTTCTCATCGGCGATGATTCCGAAGCCGAAACCGGGATCCAACACGATGCGCTGGCGCTCGATTCCCGTTTTCAGGGCTTGGTCCAGACGCTGTTGCAACGCTTTCCTCACGTGAGGTACGACTTGGTCGGGCGCAAGCGACGGTAGGGCGTGCCACTCTTCGGGCCGGCCCCGGGTGTGCATCAGGATTACTCCGCAGCGAGCTTCCACGCAGACCTGGGCCAGGGCTTCATCCCAGAGAAAGCCGCTGACATCGTTGACGATCTCGGCTCCGGCCTCGAGCGCGGCCTTCGCTGTCTCGGACTTGTAGGTGTCGATGGACAGAATGGCGTCCGGCCGATGGCGCAATATGCCTTTCAGCACGGGGAGGACCCGGTCGATCTCCTGGCGAACGCTGACCGGCTTGTGCTTTCCGGGGCGGGTGGATTCCCCGCCAACATCGACGATGCCGGCCCCTTCCTCCAGCATCTGGAGCCCGTGCTCGATAGCTGCGGCAGGAGTGTGAAAGGCGCCCCCGTCAGAAAAGGAGTCAGGGGTGGTGTTCAGGACGCCCACCAGTATGGTCCGCTCACCCAGCAGGAGGGAGCGGGTGCGCAGCTTCCATTCGCAGCGGGCACGCGGAACAAAGGGCATCTCTGTCATTCTAGTGACATGCAACCGCACTCCCCCTATTTAAGCCTGCTGCTGTTGGGCGGACTTTTGGCTCCCGCGGCGCCCGCAGCTCCGCGCAAAGCGGCGCACAAGGTGGTGCCTCTTCCGCAAGCGGTGGCGCACATTCTTGCCGATCCCGGAGTAAGCCAGGCGCATTGGGGAATTTCGGTGGAGGCGCTCAGCGGCGGCTCCATTTACAAGCTCAATGACGGGCAGTATTTCAACCCGGCCTCGAATGCCAAGCTGCTCACGACCGCGGCGGCCTATGCCCTGCTGCCTAGCGGTCTGACGTTCACCACGGTGGCGTCGAGCAGCGCACCGGTGGGGAGCGGCGGAGAGGTTCGCGGCGATGTGACCATCTTTGGGGTGGGCGATGCGAACATATCCGGCCGTACTATTCCTTTCGGGGTGAAGACGGAGCGCCCCGGGCCACCGCTGGCTGCACTGGAAGATATGGCCGACCAGATCGTGCAGCATGGGGTGCACTCCGTGACGGGAGACATCGTTGGCGACGACACCTGGTTCGTTTTCGAACGCTACGGCGCCGGCTGGAGCTGGGATGACTTGCAGTGGGGTTTTGGGGCGCCTGTTTCGGCCCTCACGGTGAACGACAACGAGGTCTATCTCAACGTCGCGCCGGCGGCTCAGGTGGGCGATGCCGGCGTGCCTTCGTGGGTCCCGGCGACCCCTTACTACCTGCTCGAGAATTCGCTGATTACCAGTCCAGTGGGCGACCCGGGAAAGCCCGGTGTGGATCGCCCGCCAGGTTCCATGACGGTGCGAGTTTTCGGCCGGACACCTGTCGGGCAAGCTGGGCTGCACGCCGCTCTGGCGATCGAAGACCCGGCCGAATACGCGGCGCGGTCGCTGCGGGCCATGCTGCTGGCGCGGGGGGTGAAAGTGAGCGGCAAGGCGCGAGCGCAGCATCGGCTGTCTACCGATACGAGCGATTTTCTCGCGGCGCAGCAACAGCCGATCGCGCTTCATCCCATCACTTCTGAAACGGTTCAGTCGCCGGGCGCAGGCCCAAATGTGCTGGCGTCGCATGTCTCGCCGCCTGTTGGCGACGATCTCGTGGTCACCAACAAGGTCAGCCAGAATCTGCACGCGGAAATCATCCTCAGAACGCTGGGGAAATTCGAGAGCTCGGATGGCTCCCTGCTTGAGGGGACGCGCGTGGTGCGGCAGTTTCTCATCTCCGCCGGGATTGCCCCGGCTGATTTCGTGCTTTATGACGGGTGTGGGCTCTCCCAACAAGACCTCGTGACGCCGCGGGCCTTCACCACGCTGCTGGGCTATGCGGCGCGGCAGAGCTGGGGCGAGGCTTTCCGCAGCTCCCTCCCCGTGGGCGGAGTAGATGGCTCCCTTTCGGGCCGGTTCCGGCAGGCTGCGCTTGACGGCAAGATCTTCGCCAAGACGGGGACTCTGGGGGAGGCACGGGCGTTGAGCGGATACCTGGTGGCACGCAGCGGCAAGACAGTCGCTTTCTCGATCATGTGCACGGACCACAGTCCCTCGGGGCCCGCGGATCGCGCGGCTATGGACAAGATCGTGGCGGCCATCGCAGATGCAAATTGAAGGAGTCGTTTTGAAGAGGGTTCTTCTTCTCGCTTTACTGGCGGTGTGTGGATGCAACCGTCTCCCACCTTCCAAGCCGCTGAGCGAACTCAACCCGCAAGAGGCCTTGGGCCGCCAGGTCTTTGTGAGCCGATGCTCCAGCTGCCACTCTGCCGATACAGAAAAAGGCATGAACGGTCCCGGACTCGAGGGCCTGTTTCGCAAGCCGTATCTGCACAGTGGCATGGTGGCGAATGATGCCCGGGTCACTGAGGTGATCGTGCACGGTCGAAACATGATGCCCGCGCAAGGCAATACACTGTCAGATCAGCAACTCGCGGATCTGATGGCCTACCTGCATACGTTATGACCAATCCGAAACTACCACTGCCTGGAATGGCGGCCATTGCGCTATGGATGCTGGGACTGGCGCTCATCGGAGTGCTGGGAGTGTTGACCGGCCACTACCCGTCAGGAGCAGCCCGGATTGGCATCCTGATCCTGTGCACGGTCTTTGCGGCGGCCGGCCTGGGATTGATTCGCCTGCGGCGGTGGGGATGGGCGCTGGCGCTGGGCGCGGTCTTCTGCTGCGTGTGTTTCGGGTGCTACAACATATTTCGGTTTCGCCAGGCGCAATGGGGGGTCATGATTGTGATCAATCTAGTGTTTTTCCTCTACCTGGTGCGGTCGGAGGTAATCGAGCGCCTGCGCTAGCCCGGATTTCTCACGAGTGGTGAGTTTTTCGTGGTTGATGTGGTTTGCGGGATGCTGCGGGGTATTTTGTGGTCAGGATTTTGGTTGCGGGGCGGTGTTTGTTGCTGAGCTGCCGGTTGGTTTGAGTTTTTGGTCGTATTTTGCGCACGCCGGGGCGGAAGCGAGGCCAGCAACATGTTGGAGAGGGCTAAGACGTGGAGGCCAGCGGGCTTCAACAGCGCAGGGCATAGAAGGCTTGTGCGTAGAGGTCTTTCCAGGGATAGGTGGAACTCATTTCCAAGCGCACGCGGCGCGCGCTGAGCCGCACGAGGGTACCGATTTTGAGCAGTTTCAGGCGGATGGTATCGACCTGGGCTTGAGCCCACTCGGTTCCCTTCAGGGCCAGCCGGCGCAGAGCCTCCATGAGCGTGTAGGCCAGGGCGGAGAAGTACAGCCGTAGCTGGTTGGCTTTCATTTCGTCGCTGGAGAGCCGGTCGGCAAACAGGCACATCTGTTCCTTGATGCGATTCTCCATCTCGCCGCGGGCACAGTAGAACTTCTCGTATAAATCCTGTGCGGGCCATTGCTGGGCAGCTAGCGAAGTGACTACGAAGCGCGGGTTGTCTCCCTTATCGAGATACTCCGCCTTGGCCACGACGCGGCGGGAGCAGGACCAGCTCTTATGCGTTCGATACAGGAACTCTGTAAACATGCGGCTGGCTTTGCCGGTGGCCTGATGTTGCTTTTTCACCTCCTGCATCGGCTCCCCGATGATGGTTTGCAGGCGCCGATTGCGCTGCAGGCCGAAGACGTATTCCACCCGGTTTTCTTTCTGTTCACACCAGGCCATCAGCGCTTCGCGGCAGAAGCCGGAGTCAGCGCGCAGCACGATGTTGACTTGCGGCCAACGTTGCCGCAGTTGGCCAACGATACGTTTCAGTTCCTCGATCGAGCCGGCGGCTGCGTCCTGGTTGGCAGCTCTGAGCCGCGCACACAGCAACTGGTCTCCGGCAAAAATATACAGGGGCAGATAGCAGTAGCTGTCGTAGTAGCCGTGAAAAAAACGCTCCGGCTGATGGCCGTACAGCGGGATATCGGTGGCATCCAGATCGAGCACGATCTGCTTTGGCATCGCCGTATGGGACTCGATGAACAGATCCACCAGCAGCCGATCGATCGCTTCGACGGAAGAAGTGATCTTGTGGTAGCGCTTACTGCGACCTGACAGTTCCAGCCGGTTGAGCGTGCTCTTGCCGGCCAGCGGCGCTTCGAGTTCGCGCTTGCCGCTCAGCAAACCGAACACGACATCCTTGCGCAACTGCTCGTGGTCGTTCAGATCCTCATAGCCCAGTGCCAGCCCGTAGATACGCTGGGAGAGCATCTCAAAAACCGTGTGCTCGATTCGCTCTGGCCTGCGGCCATCGCTAAAGCAAGCTGCTAGTCGATGAAGAAGATCGATCTTGCCATCCACGGCACGCAACAGCATCGATCCCCCGTCACTGGACACATGCCCAGCGCTGAAACCGGCTTCCACTCGGCGGGAAAAATGACGTGCAAACGAGAAGCTCTCTTGGCTACACTCTGTCATAAGAAAGGCCGCTCTCCGCACGGCATTCACTACGCTTCGACAACGCAGTTATGCCACGAAAAACGGCCTTTCCCAACCCTTTTCCTCGCCACTCCTCTAGCTCAACACCCACAACTCGTGAGAAATCCGGGCTAGCCACGGTACAATTGGAGCAGCGTGCTTGACCTTGTTCAGATCGACCAAAGCCCACAGCGTCCAGCTCCCAAGCCCGCTTGGCTCAAGGCTCGTGCTCCGGTGGGCGAGAACTACCACGAACTGAAAAGCCTGGCCCGGTCGCTGAACCTGCATACGGTGTGCGAGTCGGCACACTGCCCGAATATCGGCGAGTGCTGGAACCAGCGGACTGCGACATTCATGATGCTGGGCAATACCTGCACGCGCCGCTGTGGTTTCTGCGCCGTACCTAAGGGGCGTCCCGACCCCATCGACTTCGACGAGCCGCGCCGGGTGGCGGAAGCGGTCGCCAAGCTCGAACTGAAACATGCAGTGATCACCAGCGTGAATCGCGACGACGATATTCTTGGGGGCGCGCGCGCTTTCGCCATGGTGATTGCAGAGATTCGCAGCCAGGCGCCGGGCTGCCAGGTGGAAGTGCTGGTCCCTGACTTTCAGGGCCGGGAAGACGCGATCCGGATCGTGGTCGAGGCCAAGCCCGAGATGTTGAACCACAACACCGAATCGGTACCGCGGCTTTATCGCGCGGTGCGATCCGGGGCTCGCTACGAACGCACGCTGCGGTTGCTGGAGTATGCCAAGATTGTCGACCCGCGCATGACTACCAAGTCTGGTGTCATGGTGGGGCTGGGAGAAGAGATGCACGAGCTGCTGCAGGTTTACCGCGACCTCGCAGCCGTGGGGACAGATGTGTTGACCATCGGACAGTACCTGCGCCCATCCAGAGATCACCTGCCTATGGCGCGTTATTACACGCCGGAGGAGTTCGCGTTTATGCGCGAAGAGGCTCTCAGGATGGGTTTCCGCCACGTGGAGTCGGGACCGCTGGTGCGCTCCTCGTATCACGCGCGCGAGCAGGCGATGTCCATTTAATTTCGGGGGAAGAAGAACATGGCAGTCTCAGTAATGGGCAGTATTCCCGCCCTCAAAGACACCCAGCAACAACTGAAGACGCGGATGGAAAAGGCGGTCGATGATTTCCGCGCCACGCTCGCATCCACACGTACGGGGCGCGCCTCCGTGCACATGCTCGACCAGGTCAAGGTTCCCTATTACGGCAGCGAAATGCCGCTCAACCAGGTGGCGCAGGTGACGGCTCCGGATGCCAATTTGATCACGATCCAACCCTGGGATGCGAGCATCATCGGCGATATCGAGAAAGCGCTGCGGACTTCCGATTTGGGATTTAATCCGCAGAATGACGGCAAGGTCATTCGCATTCCCATCCCGCCGATGACTGAAGAGCGGCGCAAGGAAGTGGTCAAGCATTTGAATAAGACATTGGAAGACCATCGCACGGCGGTGCGGAATATTCGCCGCGATGGGAATGACATGATCAAGAAGTCGGCTAAGGACAAGAAGATTTCCGAGGATGAAGAGAAGAGGTCGCTCGAGGAGATTCAGAAGCTCACCGACGATGAGATCCGGCGGATGGAAGAGATGTGCCGTAATAAGGAACGGGAAGTGCTGCAGATCTGAGTGGGTGTTTGGTGTGAGCAAAGACGACCTCAAGGATTAAAGCGTGTGCGTGAAAACTGACGATAAAAAGTCCCGTAGGGACGGCTGAACTTAGCCCAGGACGCAGTCCTGGGAAGGCCTTCGGTGCACGACAAGTCCCGCAGGGACGACTGAAGATTGTCCAGGGTTAAGTAGCGGCATATTTTCAGCCGTCCCTACGTCCAGAGTTCAGTTGGTGCGATTGCTGTGGTCGAGAACGATCTTCCAGCCTTGCGGGTCTTTCTTTAGCACCAGGGAGAAGATGCCGTCGGCGTTTCCGCCGCCTGCGGCGGTTCGCTCCAGGTGAAAATTTCCGGTGGCTACGGCGTAGTTGGGGGCCAGTTCCCTGATCGCCAGGTTCGAGAAGGTTAATTTGCCCATTCCGGCGGGCGTTGGGTAGATCCTTCTATAGCGTTCGCGGATGGTGGCATAGCCGTATTCCACGGTCTTCCCCACGAAGGTGGTGGTGGGCGCGTCTTCGTAAGCTTTCATGAAGGCGTCCACGTCGCCCCGGTTCCAATCTGCGGCTTGTTGGTCCATCAAGTGATGAATGGCTGTCTCCGACGCTGATTGTGCCCACGACGGGGTGGAAAGCGTCAAAAGGAGAACCAGCAAGAGATGCATACGGGCCATGTGTTCCTCCGGTCCAGTTACAGTAAGCCCTGTGGAGGGGCGTTGCTACTACAATGAGCTATGTCCCCAGCGAAAACTGTCCAGGCCGTTTGTTCGCACGATTGCCCGGATTCGTGCGCCGTGCTGGTCACCGTTGACGAGAGCGGCAAGGCTACGCGTATTCAGGGCGACCCGTCCCATCCGGTGACGCGGGGTTTTTTGTGTGGCAAGGTGGCCAAGTACCTGGACCGGGTCTACTCCCCTGCACGCCTTCTGCAACCGATGCGACGCCGGGCCGGCGCGACGAAGGGCAAGATGACCTACGGCCGCGAGGCGGAGGTCTTCGAACCTATCGGATGGGACGATGCACTCGACCTGATCGCGGAACGTCTGCGCTCGATCGCACAGCAGCATGGTCCGGAGTCCATCCTTCCCTATTCGTATGCCGGGAATATGGGCGTGCTGGGCTATGGCTCCATGGATCGCCGGTTCTTTCATCGGCTGGGCGCGTCACGGCTGGATCGCACCATCTGCGCAACCGCGGGCGGCGACGCCCTGATATCAGTTTATGGAAAGAAGCTGGGCACAGACCCGGAACACTTCCGCCATGCGAAGTACATCATTGCGTGGGCTGCGAACATACACGGCAATAACGTTCACCTGTGGCCTTTCGTCCAAGAAGCGCGGCGCAATGGGGCGCGACTCGTGGTGATCGATCCTTACCGAACCCGCACGGCCCAGGTCGCCGACTGGCATATCCCCATCCAGCCGGGGACGGACACCGCTTTGGCCCTCGGCCTGATGCGCGTCATTATCGAAGAGGGCCTGTATGACCGCGATTATGTGGCCCAGAACACGGTTGGGTTTGAGGAGCTGAGGCAACATGTCCAGATCTATACGCCTGACCATGTTGCCGGCCTGACCGGCGTTCCTGCGGCGGATATTGAGCTCCTGGCGCGCGAGTACGCGAGGAGTGGTGCTTCCGCTATTCGTTTGAATTACGGCATACAGCGACAGCCGAACGGAGGCGCCGCGGTTCGCGCAGTGTGCATGCTGCCGGCGTTGACCGGCGCCTGGAAACACCTGGGAGGCGGTCTGCAGCTCTCGCTCAGCGGCGCCTACACATTCAATGGCACGGCACTGGAACGGCCCGACCTGATGATGGCCAGCCCGGTGAAGGGCCCGACCCGCGTGATCAACATGTCCCGGCTTGGACCCGCGCTCACCGAACTGGATGCTCCACCGGTGAAGGCTTTGTTCGTTTACAACTCCAACCCAGCGGCGATTGCCCCCAATCAAAACGCGGTGGTACGGGGGCTGAAGCGCAGTGACCTGTTCACCGTGGTCCACGAGCAGTTCTTCACCGACACCACGGACTATGCCGATGTGGTGTTGCCGGCGACTACTTTTCTGGAACATAAGGATTTTCAGGGAGCCTATGGTCACTACTTTCTGCAGCTGTCAGAGCAGGCCATTGCTCCCGCGGGCGAGGCGCGGTCGAATGTCTGGCTGTTCAGTCAACTGGCGCAGCGTATGGGCTTCACCGAATCCTGCTTCCGCGACAGCGTGGATAATCTGATCGAGCAGGCGCTTGCGGGGGGCATGGGCGACGGGCCTACACGGCAGGAACTGGAAGAGAAGAAGCGCATCCGGGTGAACTCCCTGCCCTTTGCGGATGGGGTGTTTGCCACCCCCAGCGGCAAGATCGAGTTTTATTCGAGTGCGCTGGCAGGACAAGGGATAGACCCGCTGCCGACGTTTCACGTGCCCGATGAGTCGCGGGGAGGCGCCGCCGCGCACACCTTTCCCCTCGAATTTTTGCCCCGCAAGGCCGACAACTACATGAACTCGACCTTTGCCAACCTGCCCAGCCATCAGAAGATGGAGTCGCCTGGCCTGGCGATGATGCATGCAAGCGACGCTGAAGCCCGGCAGATTGCCGAGGCGGACTGGGTGGAGATCTACAACGCCCGCGGCAAAATACGCCTGCGCGCGCACATCGACGGCAGTGTGGCCGCCGGAGTGGTGGCGGCCAGCCTCAATTGGAACAAGCTGTCGACCGGAGAGAATAATGTAAACGCGCTCACTTCCGATCGGCTGACCGATCTCGGCCGCGGGCCGACGTTTTATTCCACCCTGGTAGAAGTTCGAAAGCTCAACGCGGACGAAGCGCAAACCGTGTGCACTCCGATAGACTAAGGAAACCTGCTCAAGCGTGAGAAGACTATGCCGTTTCCAGCGGGTTTCCAGTGCGCGGGCTGTGGAGAGTGGAATGAGATCGTGGTGGACGAAACTGCCGGGGGACGGCAGCGTTACGTGGAAGACTGCCAGGTCTGTTGCAAGCCGAACCTTCTGTCCGTTTCCTGGGATTCCGCAGTGGGCGAATATTTTGCAGATAGCGAACTGGAGAGTTAATGGCGTTGTGGTGTATCAGCTGAGTGGAACTCCGGGATGGTAGGCAGCGTGAGAAACCAGTCCCCGGAGTTGGGGAGTACCCCTTCCGTCACATATAATCGCCTTTTCCTCCAGCAGGATCCGATTTTTAGCAGTGAGGGTGTGCCTATTCTTCGCGTCGTGTCAGGGAGCCTTCGCTCCCGGTTTCCTCAGAACCAACCTGCTCGGTTCTTTTTCCGGATTTGCAGGATTGTGGGCTTGCTTCTATTTTGCGGTTCCAGTCTGAATGCCTGGGCGCAGCAGAGCGCCGCCCCTCCTGCTGCTGCCGCCGCTGCCTCGCCGGAAAACACAATCCAGCAGATCCGAGTGATCGGGAACCGGCGCATCCCCCGAGAGACTGTGCTGGCACGGTTGTTTTCCCATCCCGGAGATGTGTACGACCCGGCAACCATCGAGCGCGACTTCAATTCGCTGTGGAATACGGGCTATTTCGAGAACCTGCAGATCGCGCGAGAAGACACGCCCAAGGGCATCGTTCTCGATGTGATCGTCAAAGAGAAACCGACGATTCGCGAGATCAATTACAAGGGTTTGAACTCGGTCTCGACCTCCGATGTTCTGGACCGCTTCAAGAAGGAACACGTCAGTCTCTCGGTAGAGAGCCCCTATGATCCGACGCGTCTGGCTCGCGCCATCGACGTTATCCGCGCCCTGCTGGCGGAGCACGGGCACCAGTTCGCGACGGTAAAGCCGGACATCAAGACCATTCCGCCCTCTTCGGTGTCTATCAACTTCATCGTCAAGGAAGGCCCCACGGTCAAGGTGGGGAACATCACGTTTACCGGCAACCACGCGGTGCCTTCGCGCGAGCTGCGGGCATCGATGAGAAATCTGCGGCCGGTGGGGATTCCCCATTCAATTTTCCTGGAGAACCTTTTTGCCCGCACCTATGACGCCAGCAAGCTGGAAGAAGACACGGAGCGGGTTCGCCGCGCGTTACAGGATCGCGGATATTTCCGGGCTGGCGTAGCCGATCCCATCACCCACATCCGCAATGAAGGCGGGCTCTCGCTTCTTACCTTCCGGCCGCGCAACGGCAAGCGCATCGATATTCGGATCCCCGTCGAAGAAGGGCAGCGCTACCGCTTGGGCGGTGTGACCTTCACCGGCAACACCCATGTACAGAACGTAAAGGCGCTGCGCGCTCAATTCCCCACCAAAGATGGGGAATGGTTCAATGCCACGGCGGTCGGCAAGGGCCTGGACAATCTGCGGAAGGCTTATGGTTCGCTGGGTTACATCAACTTCACCGCGGTGCCTACGCCGCGCATCGATGATGCCAAACACCAGGTGTTTCTGGACATCGACATCGACGAGGGCAAGCCGTTTACCGTGTCCCGCATCGAGTTCCAGGGCAACACGATTACTCGTGACCGCGTGATCCGCCGCGAGCTGCTGCTGGAAGAAGGCCAGGTTTACAACAGCAACCTGTGGGAGCAGAGCCTGCTTCGCCTGAACCAGCTGGATTATTTCGACCCGCTTAAGGTGGACCAGGACTCGGAAGAGCACACCGACGCAGACAACGGCACGGTCTCGCTGCTGCTCAAGGTGCATGAAAAGGGCAAGAACTCGATCGGCTTGAATGGCGGCGTGAGTGGTCTTTCCGGCACGTTCCTCGGGCTGAATTACTCCACCAACAATTTTCTCGGCCTGGGCGAAACCCTGAGCGTGCAGGGCAACATCGGCAACCTGTCGCGCAATATTCTTTTTGCCTTCACCGAACCTTATCTTCGCAACAAGTCGACCAGCCTTGGATTTCAGGTCTTCTCCAGGAAATCGGACTACAACTCTGCCCGCAACTACGCCAGTGTCACCGGCCAGTCTTCCGCCCTGACGGCCGCCCAGGAATCGCTTACACAGAACTACAACCAGTCTTCGACCGGGTTGAATTTCTCGATCAGCTATCCGATTAAGCACTCCTTCAAGCGAGTGGGCCTGACGTATAGCTGGGATAAGTCGACTATCACGACGTTCAGCCAGGCGTCGGCGAATCTGTTCCAAACGCTGGCCTTCCGCAGCGGACAGATTCAGGGGCCGAATGCACTGGAAGGCATTTACACCAGCTCGGTTTCGTTGAGCTACCAGTACAACAAGGTTGGCCCGTCCGTATACCGGCCGCGTTTTGGAACGGAAGTTTCCGCTGCCATGCAGGTCGCGGGACTGTGGGGCAATGTTCGCTATTTCACCCCCGTCGTGTTGTACAAGCACTACATCGCAATGAAAGGCCTTCGCCCCAACCCGGACGGGCGAAACGTGCTTGGTATTCGCATACAGGGCTCTTACATTCAGGGTTTCAGCGGAGATGTTGCTCCCCCATTTGCTCGTTTCTATTCGGGCGGCGACAACGAACTGCGCGGCTTCGATGTTCGCGCAGCAACGCCGTACGCATTCATTCCGGTGCGGGCAAACATCACGCTTACCAATCCCGATGGCACGCCGGTTCCCATTCAGCCGGGCAACTATACGTTGGGCAACATCACCATCCCGATCCCCATTTACCGCCCCGTCTCAATCGGTGGCGACATCAAGGGAACCTCATCGATCGAATATCGAATTCCGATTGCCGGCCCGGTCCAGTTCGCGATCTTCGACGATTTCGACATCAATTCGGCGATTCGAAAATCGCAATTGCGGCAAAGCGTGGAGGGCGCCGACCAGCTCAATTCACCGCTCTATGGCTGCACGTCGTACTTCAATGGCTCTTGCCAGGGCGGACAGTCCATCCAGTTCATCAACGAGATACGGCCCATCCACGGCACGAACTTTGTACCGCGCACGTCGGTTGGCGGCGAACTCTCAGCGATGTTGCCCATTGTGAACGCGCCCATGCGTATCTATTACGCCTACAACATTCTCCGGCTATTTGAGGATGTTCAAGGGGAAAGCCTGATTACCCGCAGCATGTTCCCGGCGGGTGGCGCGGGCGACTACACTTATCAAAATTCCATCTCGGCTTACGATTCGCTGTTGCACTTCCGCGAGCCGAGAAAAACGTTTCGTCTGAGCGTTAGCACAACTTTCTAGGGGCGTTGGCGGCTTGTGCCGGGGTCGTATGCCATGAGGGTTGGGCGCACTTGCAGCGACAGTTCCTTTGCAGGTTGCGTTGACGCTCCTTCAACCCACACCTATAATCACTGCTGGCCCCTGTGATTATCTCGGTCCGTGTCTCTTCTTCGCATTTGCTGCCAGATGCGCTGGCCAGGTGACTGCAATGCAAATGCGCCTGCGGGAGACCCGCAAGCGAAGGCCCGCTTTCCGCTGAAAGACGCGGGCGATCTGGATTCAAAAGATCAAAAGGAGTTTTGTATTCCGATGAAGCGTTCGTTGACACTAGTTTGCCTGCTCGCATCCGCCGCGAGCGGTTCCGTCGCATCGAGCACCAGCGCATTTGCCCAAACACCCTCCGCACCTGCACCGGCAGGAGCAGCCGGGCTTTCCTCCAGCTCTATGGAGGTTCCCGGAAATCCCAAGATTGCGATTATCGCCTTCCAGCAAGCGGTGGCGGCCACCAATGAAGGGCAACGCAACTTTGCGCAACTGCGGGTGAAGTTCGAGCCCAAGCAGGCTGCGCTCAAGGCGCAAAACGACGAAATCGATTCGCTGAAGAAGCAGTTGCAGGACGCTGGCTCGACGCTAAGTGAACCGGAACGGGACAGCCGCCTGAGGACGATCGACGAGAAGACAAAGTCTCTCCAGCGCTCGGCCGAAGATGCGCAAAACGAGGCCAGCACCGCGATGAACGACATGTATCAGCAACTGGCACAGAAGGTCTATGCCGTGCTGGATGCGTATTCGAACCAGAATAAGTTCACCATCGTGCTCGATACCAGCGCGCAGCAGACGCCTGTATTGTGGGCAAATCAGGCGTCGGACATCACCAAAGCGGTGGTCGAAGCGTACAACGCGAAGTCCGGCGTTCCTCCGCAACCGGCAGCCGGCGCAGGCGCCGCTCCCGCCGCACCGCGGCCGAGTACTGGTGCTCCTCGAAGCACGACCCCGCGGCCCAGCACGACCAAACCGCCGCAGTAGAGCGTTGGCCCGGGCAGGTTTTTCTTGCCTGCCCGGGTTAATGCATCTGCTTGAGTGAGTCCCGCAGGAGACGTCTCAAGCTTTTCCAAGATTCGGTCGCGTCTGTTTTTCAGCCGTCCCCGTTCGGCAAGCTCAGGGCAGGCTCTACGGGACTCATTTTGCGATCGGGCTGGAGTGATTTACTGCTCTCGATCTCTGGTTGGGATGCGGTAAAAAGTCCCGGCTTTGGCTCAAAGGGAGAGCAAAAATTGCTGAGGCAAGGTTCCCTCCGGGTTGTGGAAAAAAATGTGGAAAGCCGAGACGCGATTTTTTCCGGCTCGTCCTACGAGTACAGCCAGGATCCGGCAGCCCTCGGCTCACCGCACGTTAACCCTATTTGATTGTGTTGTTTGTACCGGTATGGCCGGGGATTGTGCTATTTGCCGCCACAGGTTTTTGCAGCGGGTCCGATTCACAGCTTTCCACAAAACCAGTGTTACCCATGACTAAGGTAACTAGTCACTACCCTTATTTACTTGAATCCTCACCCACTTTTAGGACCGCCAGAAACGCCTCCTGAGGGATGTCAACTTTACCGATGCGTTTCATTCGCTTTTTCCCTTCTTTTTGCTTCTCCAGAAGTTTGCGCTTGCGGCTGATATCTCCTCCGTAGCACTTGGCGATTACGTTTTTTCGCAAAGGGGCGACCGTCTCACGGGAGACGATTTTGGCTCCGATGGCCGCCTGGATGGCGACTTCAAACATCTGCCGGGGAATGAGCTCGCGCATTTTGGAAACCAGGGCGCGTCCACGGTCGTAGGCAAAATCCCGATGCACGATGATGGAAAGCGCATCGACTGGTTCGCCCGAGACCAGAATATCGAGCTTGACCATGGGAGATTCCCACATGCCGGCAAGCTGGTAATCGAGAGACGCATAGCCGCGCGACACCGACTTCAAACGATCGTAGAAATCCAACACGATTTCATTGAGCGGGAGCTCGTAGGTCAACATCACGCGTGTCGGAGTTACATATTCGAAGTTTTTTTGCCGGCCGCGTTTCTCTTCGACGAGCTTGAGAATGCCGCCCACGTACTCCTCGCTGGTGAGGATGGTGGCAATGATGACCGGCTCTTCGATCTTCTCGATGTCGCTTGGGTCGGGCCAGCGGGAGGGATTCTCCACTTCGATGACCGATTTGTCGGTGAGCGTGATTCTGTAACGCACACCAGGCGCTGTGGTGATGAGGTCGAGGTCGAACTCACGCTCCAGGCGCTCCTGGATGATCTCCATGTGCAGCAAGCCGAGGAAGCCACAGCGAAATCCGAAGCCCAACGCGACGGAACTCTCGGGTTCGAAGAAGAATGAGGAGTCGTTCAGGCGCAGCTTTTCGAGCGCGTCCCGCAGCAGCGTGTGCTCATGCGAGTCTACGGTATAGAGCCCGGCGAACACCATGGACTGGATGTCCTTGAAGCCGGGCAGCGGCTCCGCGGCCGGACGCGCATCCTCAGTGACGGTGTCACCGATCTTGGTGTCTGCGACATTCTTGATGGTCGCGGAAAAAAAGCCCACTTCTCCAGCAGACAGCTGCTCAATTTCCACCGGCTTGGGCGTAAGCACGCCGACAGCTTCCACATCGAATACGCGGCCATTGGACATCAGCCGGATCCTCATGTCCTTACGCAGAATGCCGTTGATGACACGCGCCAGGACAATCACGCCGCGATACGGATCGAAGTGGCAATCGAAGATCAAGGCCTGAAGCGGCGCCTCCGCATCGCCGGTGGGCGGGGGCAGACGGCGCACGACAGCCTCCAATACTTCGGGAACGCCGAGACCCGTTTTGGCACTCACCGGCAGCGCGTCGGTGGCGTCGAGCCCCACGGTGGACTCGATCATTTCCTGAGTGCGCAACACGTCCGCGCTGGGAAGATCGATTTTGTTGATCACCGGAATCATATCCAGGCCGTTATTAATGGCCAGGTAAGCGTTGGCGAGGGTCTGGGCCTCCACGCCCTGGGACGCGTCGACTACTAAGAGAGCCCCCTCACAGCAGGCCAGGGAGCGCGAAACTTCGTAGGAGAAGTCGACGTGACCGGGCGTATCGAGGAGATTCAACTGATACATTTCACCGTCTTTAGCGAGGTAGTTCATACGCACGGCATGGGCCTTGATGGTGATGCCGCGCTCTCGTTCCAGATCCATTGCGTCCAGCACCTGGGCCTGCATCTCACGGGCGGTCAGGGAGCCAGTGAGCTCCAGCAGACGGTCTGAGAGCGTCGACTTGCCGTGGTCGATGTGGGCAATGATGGCGAAATTGCGGATGTGCTTGCTGTCCATGAAGGGGTGCCGGTCGGCGGGTAACGCTCAGTTGGTGAAAGAGAGGAAGGTCTCTCCCCCGATCTTATCATTCACATTGCAGGGGTCCGGGCAATACAATCGTGTACGACGACAGTGTGGCATAGGCAGATCGAATGTATTGAATAGTGGAGGGTCACTTATCGCTCCCAGAATATTTTTGCTGGCGCTTGCCGCGGCTCCCCTGCTGCTGACCGGATGTGTGCCGGAGGTGGGTGTGAGCAAGGGGACGGCAAAATCACCCCAAGCGACGGCTCCAGCACTGAAGCCCACCGCGCCGGCAGCCCCGGCCAATGCACAGGCGACCAGCCCCAGCGCTCCGGCCACCCCCCAAGTCCAGGCTCTGATCGACGCAGTGGAGGTGGCTTATCAGAGTGGTGTGACAAATTATCACGCGGGCAAGCTGCAAGCCGCCAAGTCTGACTTCGACCGTGCCGTAGACCTGATGTTGAATAGCAATTTCGACTTGCGCAACGAGGCCCAGTTGCGCGGTGAGTTCGACCGCGTGATCGACGCGGTCAATACATTGGAAATGGAAGCGCTCAAACAGGGGAACGGCTTTGCCCCGAAGATTGAACCGGCTCCGGTCGATATCGCCAACGATGTCACTTTCCCCGTCGACCCGACAGTCAAGGCGCAAGCAATCGCGGAACTGAAGACCACGCAGTCCGATCTGCCTCTGGTGATCAACGATCCTGTAGCCGGGTATATCAGCTACTTTTCTTCCAAGGGGCGGGGAACACTGATGCGTTCGCTGGAACGCGCCGGACGCTATCGCGCCATGATCGCGGCGGTGCTGGCTGAAGAGAAGGTTCCGCAGGATCTGATCTACCAAGCGGTAGCCGAATCCGGCTTTCAGCCGCAGGCAGTCAACCGTTCGGGGGCTGGTGGCATGTGGCAGTTTATGCCCTACGGCGTTTATGGACTCAACCGGACTGGCTGGTACGATGAGCGCTTCGATCCGGAAAAGTCGACCCACGCGTATGCCCGCTACATGAAGCTGCTGTACTCCCAATTGGGCGATTGGTACCTGGCCATGGCCGCGTACGACTGGGGGCCAGGCAACGTACAGAAAGCGGTGGAGCGGACCGGCTACGCCGACTTCTGGGAGCTCTATCACCGCAACGCGCTCCCGCAAGAAACAAAGAATTACGTTCCGATCATCATCGCGGCCGCCATTATGGCCAAGAATCCGCAGCAATATGGACTGCAGGAGCTCACGCCGGATCCACCGCTGGTCACGGACACGGTCACAACCGACTACAGTGTTGACCTGCGACTGGTGTCGGACCTGGTTGAAGCACCAGTGCAAGAGATCAACGATCTCAATCCAAGCTTGCTGCGGATGAGCACGCCCTCCGATTCGCCTTTTGAATTGCATCTGCCCGCCGGCAGCAAAGATCTGTACCAGAAACGCATCGCCGAGATTCCCGTGGACAAGCGCAATCAATGGCGGTTTCACAAAGTGGTGTCGGGAGACACGTTGGTGAGCGTGGCCCGGGATTACCACGTGACTCCGTCAGAGATTGCCTTTGTGAACCAATTGGACGCCGGAGAGGACCTTTCCTCAACCGACTCGCTCATCATTCCGGTGCCCCCGGCGCCCTCCAGCCGATCCCGCTTCACTCTTTACAAGGTGGCACATGGGGATACGCTGGTAACGGTGGCCGATCGCTTCAACATCACGGTGCAGCAGCTGCGACGCTGGAACCATCTGAGCGCTTCACACCTGGAACCGGGACGCCAACTGTATGTAGCCGAGCCGGCCCGCGTAACCCACAGCAGCAGGTCAGGCGCAAAGCGTCGAGTGAGTGCGTCCACCAAGCGCAAATCGCCCTCGCGCACATCGTCCGCAACACGCGCCAGCACCAAGAATGGAAAAGAAACTTAATTCACACTTGCGTTCATTGGCAACCCGTTGCATGCTGTTGCTATAATCCGCGCCGCAGGCAAGTATGATAGAAAGTGGTTCTCTGCGATCCGAATCCGTAGCAACCAAAGCCTTGGAGGCATAAGAATGCAGGACGAACTTAAACTGTACGCACACGCTGAAAATGAGTTTGAAGCCGAGGCGGACGAGTACCCGGATGAGCTCGAGGATGGGTTCGATGACGACGAAGAGGAAGAAGAAATAAGCGTGATCGTCTCGTCAACTCCTGTGATCGCTGAGTTGATTCCGCCACCAGCGAGCCCACCGGCCGCACCACCCGCCAAGAAGGCCCCAGCCAAAAAAGCTGTGACCAAAAAAGCAGCTGCAAAGAAGACCGTTGCGGCGGCACCGGCAAAAGCTCCGGCCAAAAAGGCCGCCACGAAATCTGCCGCGAAGAAGAGCGCGAAGGGCGGCAGAAAGGCTGTGAAAGCAGCCGGCAACAAAAAAAGCGCCAGCAGTAAAAAATCTACCAACAAACGAGGTATTCCTTTGGCAGTGAAGAAAGCAGCAACCAAGAAGTCGGCGGCAAAGAAGTCTCCGGCGAAGAAGGCAGCAAAGAAGTCGTCGGCCAAGAAGGCAGCTAAGAAGGCTCCGGCGAAGAAGGCAGCAAAGAAGACGACTAAGAAGAAGTAGCTTTTCTTTAACAAAACAGGCAAGCAAAAGAGCCCGGCTACGTGCCGGGCGTTTTTGCGTCTGGAGCTTTTTGCGGGTTTCGTGGTGAGTTGCGGACCCGAGTGCGAATCATTCCACCGAAGTCCTGTAGGGACGGCTGAAGTTTTACCAGAGTTGCGTGGTTCCCGTTTTTCAGTCGTCCCTACGGGACTTTCAGCGCACGAGCGACACTGCGCAACTACGCAGACATGCTCATGCAGAGCTGTCGTCTACCTCAAATCGAACCCAGGACTCCGTCCTGGGCTAAGTTCAGCGGTCCCCATTCGGCAAGCTCAGGGCAGGCTCTACGGGACTTCAGCGAGGTGGTTTTCCCTACTTCTTTTCGTAGCCGTTCAGGGCTGCCAGGACTTGTTCGCTGTGTTGTTGCGGGTTCACGGCGGTCCATACCTGGACGATTTTGCCCTGGGGATTGATGAGGAAGGTGTTGCGCTTGGCCATCTTTATGCCCATGTGGTCGACCATCGAGCCGTACTGGGCTACGACGGTCTTGTCCTGATCACTCAGCAGCTTGAAGCTCAGACCTTCCTTGGCGCAGAACTCCTTGTGGCTGTCGGTGGAGTCGACGCTCACACCGACCACGACGGCGTCCAGCTTCTGATATTTTTCGATGTCCTGCTGAAAGTTGTGGGCTTCGATGGTGCAGCCGGTGGTCATGTCCTTGGGGTAGAAATAGAGCACAACCCACTTGCCACGGAAGCTGTCGAGGCTGATTTTGGAACCGTCCTGGGATGGCAGGGTGAAGTTGGGGGCCGCCTGGCCGGCTTGCGGCAGGGCGGTATCGTCCGCTCGTCCGCGGATGCTTAAGACAGCGCCGGCGAGCAGAACCAGCAGGACGGCGACGGATGCTACTCTCGTTGATTTCACAGGAATCTCCGCACAAAATTGGATTTCAGGCCCAACTGATTAGACCGCGTTCGTCTTTCCGTGTCCAGCGACAGCGGGCTAGACTGCGACGATCGCGATGCCGCCTGCCGCGGCCAATTGCTGGACTGTTTCCAGGTCGAAGATCAGGGTTCTACCAGCTTCGATCGACAAGCAGGTGGCGCCGGCGAGGTGCATCACTTGCATGGTTCCGGGCCCGATCACCGGCACGTCGAAACGCATGTCCTGTTTCGGCTTGGCGACCTTGACCACGCTCAGCCGGCGAGCGAGAGTGGATGCGGGTTCTCCTTCGGCCTCCAGAGAGCGCAGGATGGCTCCAGCGCGTTCGATGGTAGCATCGGTACCCTCCATGGCCTCGACCGCGACACAGGCCTGCCCAGCCACGACTACGGTCTGTCCTATGTCGTAGCCGGCAAGGGCAGAGGCTACCTGGCGTCCGTAAGCCAGATCCTGTTGCTCCTCCGCGGTGGGGGCGCGGGCGGTGAGCACGCCTGCCTTGGCCAATAGAGGCTCCAGGTAAGCGGTAGAGGAGATGAGCTCAATTCCCTCATCGCTGAGCACCTTGGCCACTGCGCCCAGGAGCATGTCGGTGTTGCGGGTGCGCAGATTCAACAGCAGCTTGGCCAGCCGCCAGTCCGGACGAATGCTGGAGAAGATTTGCTTGTGCTTGACCTGGCCGGCCATGACAGCCTGGGTGACCCCCTGCTGCTGGAAGGTCTCGATCAACCGTGACAACTCTCCCAGGGAGAGCCATTGCACGCGTATGCCGGGGTCGGCTGCGGCGCGTGCGTCCATTTCCGGATCGGTTTCCTCTTTGATGGCGGCGACCACGACTTCCACGCCATGGGCGCGCGCGGCGTCGAGCAGCAGAAAGGGGAATTGCCCATTGCCGGCGATCAGACCTAGCCTGGTGATGGGTTCAGGGGTCACGCTGCTCCTACTTGATGACGCCGCGTTGGGAACGATCGATAAAGGCGAGCAGGTAAGCCACGCAGTCGTCCTGGTCACCCTCGCCACGCAACCGCTCCAGCGCCTGTGAAGTGTTCAGCTTCGCTGCCAGCAGGATGCGATATGCATGCTGCAGGGCCTTCAACTGCGCCGGGCTGAAGCCGGAACGCTCCAGGCCAATCCGGTTGAGGCTGTATGCATGGGTCTCGCGCCTGGCGGAGGTCAGGGAGAAAGGCAGAACATCCTGGGTGATGGTGGTGCCGCCGCCCACGTAGGCGTGCTTCCCGATACAGCAGAACTGATGCACCGGGCAAAGCGCGCCGACACTGGCATGGTCTTCTACGGTGACGTGGCCGGCCAGGGTGGCGCCGTTGGCCAAAATGCAATGGCTGCCAATGGTGCTGTCGTGACCGATGTGAGTGTAGGCCATGATCAGGCAATGACTGCCCACCCGGGTGGTGCCACCGCCTCCTTGCGTGCCTCGGGAGATGGTGACGTATTCGCGGATGGTGTTGTCGTCGCCGATTTCGAGCGCGGTTGCTTCGCCGCGGTATTTGAGGTCCTGCGGCGCTACGCCCAGGCAGGCGAAAGAGTAGACGCGATTGCGCGCTCCCAAGCGGGTCTTGCCGTCGAGGACGACGTGCGAAACCAGTTCGCAGTTCTCGCCCAGTTCGACATCAGGACCGATGGTGCAATAGGGACCAACGTTACATGATTCTGGAATGGAAGCCGTGGCAGCCACGATGGCTGTTGGGTGAATGCTCACTCGTGACTCACCGGCTCCAGGGAGGGTACGACAACCGGATCAACCGCGGCGCCGGCTCCTGCAGGAGCGGTGCCCGCCTGACTGACGGGTGCTGCACTGGCAAGGCGGCCGGGCCGAGGCACCACGGCGCAGAGGATGGTGGCTTCACACACCAGCTTGCCCTCTACGTAGACTTTGCCTTCCAGCCGCGCGGCCAGGGGTCTCCAGTTCAACACGTCCACTTCAATGCGCAACTGATCGCCGGGCACTGCCGGGCGCCGGAAGCGAGCGCGGTCGATCCCAGAGAAGACCAGCAGCTTGTTTTCATGGTCCGGAACTTCGGGAAGCAGGAGCACTCCACCAGCCTGGGCGATGGCCTCGACCATCAGCACTCCGGGCATGATGGCGTAGTCAGGAAAGTGCCCCTGGAAGAACGGCTCGTTGATGGTCACGTTCTTGATGGCCACAATCCGTTTCTTGCGGGTGCTCTCAAGAATGCGGTCGATCAGGAGAAAGGGATAGCGGTGGGGCAGAACGGACATGATCTGGCCAATGTCCATCCCCTGCGGCGCCGCCGGCTTTGGATTCTCGTCTTCCATAGTCGCAGGGCATATTGTAGAGCATTCGACTTGCTATTTCTTGATTTTGGCCGCGGCTTGATCAGGATTGAACATGTCTGGCGTCAAGGGGATATCGTAGGCGGCGCGGGCGAGGAAGCGCTGATTGGTCATGTCGCCATTGTGGTAGCGGGTGATGGCATAGGCGGTGGGTAAACCATCCACCATCTCGTAGCGGTCGTACTCTTCCGCGTCGGTATTCTTGTCTTTGTAGAGCGGGTCGCGCCACTGATAGCTCCGGCGCAAGGGCAAGTGGGTTTCGGCATCGGTCTGGATGGTGATGCTGTCGTTTTCTGAGTTGATGAGGGTGGTCTGATCGGCCAGATGACGTTCTACCAGGCTTTGGCCGCCGTAGATCAGGACTGTCCTGGGGTCCTTGAGCCAGACCTGCACGGCGATCCGGATGGAGTGGGCCCGGCGGCGGAGAAGCTCTTCTGTCTGGTCTTTGGGAAGTTCTTTCTTGCCTTTGTAAGTGACCTCCCAGACTTGATCTCCGTTGATGATTTCGAACACGTCGCGCTTTTTTCCCAGCTCGATGCGGGTTTGGTCGGGATATTTCTGGATTTCATAAAACTCTGAAGTCGCACCGGTGGGCTTGCCCTGGTAGAAGCCGGAGGTTCGGCCCTGCTGCATGGAACTGGTGAGGCTGAGCCACCTTTGGCCGCCCAGGGCAGCGACCATGGCGTCCAGGGTGGCTCGGGCTTTCTTCTGATTTGCGTCGGCATTCGGGTCCTGGGCTTTAGCCGGGTGCAGCAAAGTCAGGATGAATAAGAGGCTGACACACTGCAACGAGGTTCTACGAAGCCCTGATCCCATTTAACCGTCTCCTGCTGCTTTATTGTACAAAGCGTTGTTGTTAAGGGAGTGCGTAGCTCACTCAAGCCAACTGCGGGCTTGAATGGGGCACCCTCAGACTGAATTGGCACGGAGAGGGATTGGCGTTGGCTTGAGTGAGCTGCGCAGTTTCCTTCTGGTGCTGGCCTAGCGTGGGGGCTGCTGCTGTTTCTTTTGTCGCAGTAGCTTTCGCTGGGCCGACGGTGGCATCGCCAGGACTTCCCTGGTTCTTTTGGGCAGCTTGTTGTAGATCAAGCGATGCCCGTGTTCGAGGAGCTCTTCCAGTTCGGTGGTGCGGAAGACTCTCCAATGCCTGAGTGCCACCCAGTGGGCTCGGGCAAGGTACGGGGCGGGAAAGACGCCTTCCGTCTCCAGCAGCTCGGCATATCGCTCCGGGCCGGCGGCAAAGGAAAGAACGGCCTTTTGATCGTCGTCGAGGTTCAACACGGCGAACATCTTGCCTCCGACGGCTTTATCTCCTACCCAGAAGACGAGGTTTGCACCCCATTGCATGGTTTCGACGACGTGGGGCAAGCGCAACAGATAATCCCTCAGGCGTTCCGCATCCATCGTCTACGGCTCCGCGCTGATGGCGCGCACCGCGGCGCACAGGCGTTCGATTTCGGATTCCGTATTGTAGTAATGGACCGATGCCCTCACCAGCTCATCGAGACCGCGCTGCTCCATGTCAATGCGCGCGGAGGCCCGTTCGACCGTGCGGACCGCGAATCCTTTTGCTTTGAGCCGCTGCATGACTTCTCCCGGGGAATGACCGTCGCAGGTAAAGGTCACGATGCCGCAGCGGACCCGGCCTAAATCGCGCACGGTGACACCCTTTATTTCCGCCAACTGCTCCCGCAACCCCGCAGCCAGATGCTGGACTTGGCTTTCGATTTTCTTGAGACCCAACGCCAAGGCATATTCGATGGCTACCCCTAATCCCAGGCGGGTGGCCGCGGAAGATTCCCAGGTTTCAAACTTCTTTGCGTCGCGGCGAACCTCATAGCTGCCATAGGCAACCCAGGTGGCTGCGTGCAGATCGAGCGTTGGAGGATCCATCTGCGCCAGCAGCGCCTGGCGCACATAAAGAAAGCCCGTGCCGCGAGGTCCTCTGAGGTATTTGCGGCCGGTCGCGGAAAGCATATCGCAGCCCAGTGCTTCGACGTCGAGGTCTATTTGCCCCGCTGACTGGCAGGCGTCGAGGAGGAATGGAATGCCTGCGGACCGGGCGAGCTCACCCACTCGCGCGGCGGGCTGTACCAAGCCTCCGTTGGTGGGCACGTGCGTGAGGGCAATCAACTTGACGCGATCGTCGAGCAGCTTGCGCAGAGCCTCCAGGTCAACCTCTCCGGATGCGTCGCTCTCCACCACGTGAATTTCAGCCCCGGTACGCTGCGCCACCTGAAGGAACGCGATGTAGTTGCTGGCGTACTCGTTGGCCGCGGTCACGATGCGGTCGCCGGGAGCGAAGCGCAGGGAATAGAAAGCCATCTCCCAGGCGCGGGTCGCGTTTTCCTGCAGGGCGATCTCCTGTGGAGCGCAATGCAACAGCCGGGCTACTCTGCCGTATACCTCCGCAAGCTCCCCTGCCACACGGTCAGCCGCCTCGTAGCCGCCTACCTGCTCTTCCAAGCGGAGGTGCTGGATCACCCGTGCGACGACGGGTCGTGGCTGCAGGCTTGCGCCGGCGTTATTGAAGAAGGCCGACTGCTCGCAGCCCGCGGTCTCCTGGCGCAAGCGCGGTATATCCCAATCGTCTGCCATGGGTCTCTCCCTATGAAACCTTATACTGCTGAAGACATGGACTTTTTGCCAGTTGATGAGCAGTTGGAGTATTTGCAGAAGGGCGCGGCGGAAATCATTCGCGTCTCTGACCTGCAAGAGCGTCTGAATCTTTCCCGGAAAAGCGGCAAGCCGATGCGGGTGAAGGCGGGGTTCGACCCGACCGCGCCCGATTTACACCTGGGCCACACGGTGCTGATGCGCAAGCTGAAGCACTTTCAGGATCTGGGACACCAGGTCATCTTTCTGGTGGGTGACTTCACTTCGCTGATCGGTGACCCCACGGGACGTTCGCAGACCCGCAAGCCGCTGACCCGCGAAGAAGTCGACCAGAATGCAAAGACCTACACCGAACAGGTTTTCAGGATACTGGACCGGGAAAAAACGGAGGTTCGGTTCAACTCGGAGTGGCTGTCTACGCTGGGATTTGAAGGCATCATCCGGCTGGCTGCGCGTTTTACGGTCTCGCAGATGCTCGAGCGGGAGGAATTCCATCGCCGGTTCAATAACGAGCAGCCGATTTCTCTGCACGAGATGCTGTATCCCCTGGCGCAAGGATATGACTCCGTGGCCCTGCGGGCGGACGTGGAGCTGGGCGGCACGGATCAAAAGTTCAACCTGCTGGTTGGACGGGAATTGCAACGGCATTACGAGCAGCCTTCGCAGATCGTGCTGATGACGCCGATTATCGAGGGCTTGGATGGCGTGCAGAAGATGTCGAAGTCGCTGAACAACGCGATTGGCATTCACGAGCCGGCGCAGGAGATGTACGGCAAGCTGATGTCCATTTCCGATGAGCTGATGTGGCGCTATTGGACACTTCTGACGGACCTGCGGCAGAGTGAAATTGAACAGATGCAGGCCGACGTTGTGAGCGGTGCGCTGCATCCCATGGAAGCCAAGAAGAGGCTGGCGCGGACGATCGTTGCTGGATTTCACTCTGAGGCTGCTGCGCGCAAGGCCGATGAGGGCTGGGCTCTACAGTTCCAGCAGCGGAATATCGAGGCGGTGGCGGAGGAGGTCACAGTGGACTTACGTAAAGTTGCGGTGGCCGCTTCGCTGGAGCTTGCTCTCGAGGATCAGAGTCATCCGGTCGACATCAATGTGGCCAAATTGCTGGTCGCTCTGGGCCTGAAGAGTTCCCGTACGGAAGCCGAGAGACAGGTGGTCGCCGGAGTGAATATTGACGGCGTGACCACCACGAATAAGCTGATCCGGCTGGAAAAGCGGCCGGCGCAAGTGGTTATCCGCGTGGGCAAACAGGCCAAGATCGCTGTGATCTGACCCGCACGCGTCATCTGGTCAGGACAAGATCTGTGGCCATGCTTCGTACGCCCGATCCCAGGGTGGAATAGGCCGCGTATTCACGAAGCATGGCGCCCAAGCGCGGCGAGCCGACTGTTGGGCAGTGAGTAGCGGAAGCGGGCAAATCGCAAGTGGGCCTGATAGCTGGCATAGAGCGCCTCGCCGCGCCGGGTCAACGACTGTTGCGACAATTGGCTGCACATGGCTTCCAGCAGGCCTATCTGCCGTGGCCAGCTCGCTCCAGTGGAGCCGATGCCTCTTCCTGAGACTGGAGGCGGGACTTAGCCCGACTTGCTGCGAGGTGTGCCGCCGATAGCGAATCAGCGGCGCGTCGATCGGCATCAGGTCCGAGACCGCAGCGGCAGTGGCTGCTATCCACTCATCGTGGAGCCATCCCGACCCTATGGGCAGGCAGTTGTCACGCAAACGGCTGCGAAACATCACCGTCGCTCCGGTTACAAACCGGTTTTTGGCAAGAACGGTATAGTCTCCTGCAAGGAGACGCTGCTTCCGTTCTCCGGCGAAGCCGAAGTTTTGCCACAGGCGGGACCCCGTCGGCTGATCCTGATCGTCGATGATGTCTGCGTCGGAAAAAATGAGGCCCACTTCAGGATGCGCGAGGAACTCCTCCTCTGAGCGCTGCAGGCGCATGGAATCCCAGATGTCGTCCTGATCGCTGAGTGCGATCAGGTCGCCCTGGCACAACTGGATCGCGCGTTCAAAATTGGCGACGAAACCCAGGTTGCTTTCATTGCGCGTCAGCTTGACGGGGAACCCCGCCGACGATGCGAAGTCCTGCAGGATCTCCACGGTGTTGTCTGTGGAACAGTCGTCACAGATCACCAGCTCATCGGGCAGCCTGGTTTGCTGCTGCATACTAGCCAATTGCCGGCTTAGAAATCGTTCGCCGTTAAAGGTGCAAAGAGCGACCGAAATTTTCTGCGGGGAACGGCTCATGGCGGATCTCATTTTATCTGCCGGATCCGGGCTTGCCTGGGAAGGACGTCTCTATAACAAAGCGGAGCCGGGCTACGGCAGAGCATAGCCGAGCAATTCCTGGGTCGTCTGGCCTTCGCATTTGGAGTCCGCACTGACGAAATGATCATGACCGCTGCTACAGCGGTAGAGGGCGCTCAGATTTAGCCCTGCAACCGGTTGGGGGAAAGCGTAACCATTCGTTCCGATCATCCGAGCGCCCTCGCAACCGTAGTCGAGAGAGACGAAATAGTCAGTGTTCCCGCTCTTGCAGCCATAAAACGGAACGGTCGCGCCCTGTTGGGGGCTTTGGTAGAGATGGCCCAATGCTTTTTCGAGAGAAAAGCCACCCTTGGGATCGACCCAGCCGGTCGTAACCTCGTGTGAAGTCTGGTTGAGATATCGATTCAGCGCGATGAGCGGATGGTCCGGGGTCCACGCCGCCGTCGATATCGTCCAATTGGCAACGGCCCCAGATTTACCAGCGTCCTCGGGCGAGGCATTCCAGGCAGGCGGTGGATTGGAGATCGAGTTGTACATCTGTATCGCCGAACCAGCGATGAGATTGCCGTACATATCGCGTACGAACCCCGGAAGAAAATTCGATTCGTAGCCGGTCAGGCTGGTGTCGACGTTGGTGAGCATTTCCCAAGGGGTGACCCCGGTCAAAATAGACGTATCAGGGATCCGGAACAGCTCGATGCCGTACGAACCGCGCTCGGTTATTCCTCCCGTGGTGGAAGGGTTACGGGGCGGGGTGTTGAAGCCGGCATACCAGTAGCCGCTGGTTGGGTCGTACGCCATATCGCCCCAGGTGGGACTGTTTGGATCGAGCCCTTTGGCGGTAAGGGTTCCCAGAGTAGAAAAATGAACTCCGTCTTTCGAGACTACTTCGACATGATGCAGGTAGTCGCTGTCGTCCTCATAGAACATCCGAATGGCTGCGTGTTGATCGTTGTTATATACAGCAGGTTGACCGACTCCGTAGCCGTTCGGGCCTTCCGGTGCGATGACGGGATAGGGAAACTTTTTCCAGGAGATGCCGTCGTTGGAAAAAGCTACCCCGATAAAATTGTTATCACCCGCGACAGAGTTGGTTCCGACGTAATACATGGCGTAGGTAAAAGCCTCGCCGTCGTTGAGTGGATTGTCGAAGGAACCACGAACGACTTTCGGGTTGCAGGTGAAAACACCATCCCACGCCCCTTTGGTTTCACCCAACACCGCTACTGGTCCATATTGCTTATGAGTGGACAAGTCAGTGGATTGGTATTGAATGGTGTCGGAATAATATTTGTTGTCCCCCGGATTGTAGGCTGCACCGCACCACCAGACCTGCAGTACATTTCCGGATTGAATGACGGAGGGAGAGTAGTTATAGACGCCGGCCCTGCCCGCAACCGAGCCGGCAGGCAAGGGAGCGTAGCTGAAACCACAACCGGCGAGCGCCGATCCTAGTCCTGCCGCGAGCATGGTTGCTGTCAACAAGCGCATCTGTCCCATGACCTGGCTCCTAAGGCTTTCCATGGGGCCACATGGAGTTCGCCGTTCCTCGACAGTTCCCATCAGGTGAAATCTGTAGCAAATGCTTTGGCCATTATGCCTTCCAGTGGCCATGTTCTCAAGCACTCAATGCGGTTGACCTGGCGGACCTATTTTACCCATAAACCGTAGGGCCGCATGTGCGGTCGAAAGGTCTCATTTTGGAGATGATCTTTGCATCTTCTTCCTGACCGCGGTATAAGCTAAGCTCTTGTCCCTGCCTCTTGCCATCAAAACGTCGCGAGGATTCTCAAAGTGGACTTTGTCCCCGAAATGGATACAAGCACAAACCGCCGAAGTGGAAGAAACCTTTTCGTTCCGCGAACTACAACCGCATCGGGTTTAGTTCTCCGGCTGGCGCCGGTCTTCCTGGTGTCTTTTCTTCTGTTGTTTTTGATGATGTCCCGGCGGCCAGGTATGTACGACGAAGGAATCGTATTGACCGGCGCCATGAGGGTTATGGCCGGGCAGGTTCCCCACCGCGACTTCTACTTTATCTATGGCCCGGCAGAGGTGTACATCCTTGCCGGCCTCTTCAAGACGGCCGGCTCGTCCCTTCTGGCTGAGCGTCTTTTTGATCTTGTTATCAAAGCGCTGGTCGTGACATCGGTGTACGGAATTCTTTCATCGTACTGCCGTAGATCCATCACGATTTTTGCTTCCATCATTTCCCTGCTTTGGCTTTACGGCTTGAATGAGTTCGGATTGGCGCTGACGCCGGTATCACTGCTCAATCTTGTTGGCTCGGCCCTGGTGCTGCCGGTCTTCATCAGCGGCGTATCAAGGCGAAGAATGGTGACCGCGGGTGTGGTTGCGGCCATGGCCTCGTTGTTTAGATACGACACAGGGATAGCGCTTCTTGGAGTCCACGGTTGCGTGGTCGCGATCGCAGTGTGCCTTCGATACAAGGGCTCAGCCAACAGACTGCGCGCGTTCGCATCGACCTTCTGGCCTTACCTGCTTGGCTTTACCGTTTTGATCGCTATCCCCGCGCTCTACTATTTTTCGGTGGCGCCTGCTGCTGCGATTGTCCACGACATCATTCTGTTTCCGAGCAAGTATTATCCTCGGAGCCGTAACCTTCCCTTCCCAGGAATTCACTTGAAAGAGCTCGAAAATCTGGGAGTTTATCTGCCGCTCGCGATCGCCGGCATGTCGTTCTTTGCCTTGTTGGCGACGAAGCATTTACAAGATGATGGAATAGCCGTTTCCAATGTTGAGAGCTCAGTGCAACAGCAGAGAGTGCGCGGCTTTTATATCACTTTTGGAATTCTTCTTGTGATTATGTACCTCAAAGGATTGGTACGCGTCAGTCCCGTCCAAATGTACCTTGCGATCATTCCCTCGTTACTCCTGATTGCCGTGCTCTTTCAGAATCGGACAGGCTTTCCACAGTCCGTCCGCATTTGTATCAACTGCCTTATGTTGCTTTCGCTTGTACCAGCTACCTGGTCGGCTTTACACGAATTGCGGCTTGAATATTTGCAGCATTCTTTTCTATTTGCGCGAAAGGCGTTGCCTGAGGTGGAGACGAAATGGTGCACAGAACCGAGCCCGCTGACCACGGGCATCTGCTTTCTGCCGGAAGATAACCGCATCCGCACCTTCGAGTTTATTTCCCGTCATACCGTTCCAGGGCAACCGCTTTACTCCGGACTGGGCCACCACGACCGGGTATTTGCAAACGACAACCTGGTCTACTTCGCGACCCAGCGCCTGCCGGCGACCCGGTGGTCACACTTTGACCCTGACCTGCAGAACCGGCCGGACATACAAACGCAAATGGTCCATGAACTCGAACAAAATCCGCCGCCCTACATCGTGCTGGATTCGGAATTTGACCTGGTGCGGGAACCGAATGACAGCTCCTTAAGCAGCGGAGTCATGCTGATGGACAACTACATTCACGACCAGTACCAACCCAGCGAAACGTTCGGCACGCTGTCGGTCTGGCAGCGACGCAGCCGGTGATCGATCGCCAACGTGGTTCGCCCACGCCTCTGAGCGAGGGGCACATTTATACTGGATAACGATATGGGTGGTAGTTCTTTTGCCCCTCGAAAGCAGCCGTCCGGGAGTTTCCTCGATTTCATGTTGAAAAAGAAACTAAACACTGCTCGCCGGCTGCTGCGGGAACAAGGCCTTCGGGCCACCGCTGGTCATGGCTGGCTGAAGCTGAAGGGGCGGCGGCGCAGTGTGCGGCTGGATAAATCAAGGTTCCGCCTGGAAGGCATTCATGGTGATTCCAGAATCGCCATGCTCGACAATTCGTACGAACTGCCCGAGCGCCTCGCGGTTTCTCGATACCTTCGCCGCGATCTGCCCGTGATTGAATTGGGTGGGTCCATCGGGGTGGTGGCTTGCGTGACCAACAGGTTGTTGAAGGACCAGACGGCTCATCTTGTCGTAGAAGCGAACCCCCTGGCCATTCCATATTTGGAACGTAACAAGCAGCTGAACCGATGCCAGTTCGAGATTATGAATCGTGCTGTTGCTTATGGCTCCGACACAGTTACTTTTCGTCCGTCTTCAGACATGTGCGGCAACTCGGTGACCACACAAGGGGATGAAGATCCGGTCACGGTTCCGGCAGCACAACTTGGCGATCTCGTGCGCCATCGCGGATTCAGCCGGTTCAACCTGGTGTGCGACATTGAAGGCATGGAACACGATCTGGTTGCAAACGAGTCAGATGTTTTGGAAAGTGCCGACACCATCATCATGGAGACTCATGCAAGGTTGATTGGAACAGACCGGAACAGCTCGATGATGGCGCGGCTTCAGGAACTCGGGTTCAGAATCGTTGAGGAGAACGGGTTTGTAGTCGTTTTACAGAAGTAGCTTTGCCCCTCCCCATGTCTCATAAGCGCAAGATACTGCACGGATCAGCGTCTAACATGCTGCGAGTGATGCTTTCGCTGCTGGTTTCTCTGCTGCTGCCTCCTTTTCTAGTGCATCGCATGTCGACCGCGGAATACAGCGCATGGGTCTTGATTTTGCAAATGAGCGCTTACGTGGGCTTGCTTGATCTAGGCTTGCAGACGGCGGTAGGCAAGTTCGTCGCTGAATACAATGCCGTCGGGGACCGCGCAACCAGCACCCGAATTTTGAGCACATCGTTTGGCATTCTTTCCATAGCCGCGCTCATCGGAATGGTCGTCATCGCGATTCTGACCTGGCGCGTGCCGCAGCTATTGCACCAAATGCCGGTCGCGCTGGTGAGAAGCGTGCGCGAGGGTCTGCTTGCCGTAGGGTTATCGGTCTCTTTTGCTCTACCGTTTGGGGCGTTTCTGGCAACCTTCACCGGTTTGCAGGAATATTCGTTTCCCACGATTCTGGCGACACTGAGCCGGATCTTGTCGGCGGTGGCGCTCGTGGTGCTTCTTCTGTGCCATGGAACCCTGGTGCAACTGGCCCTGGTGATGGCCGCCTTCAACGTGGCCGCGGCGCTCATGCAGTTTCTGGGTTGGAGAAAGTACGTTAAAGAACGGGTTGATTTTTCCATTGCTTTCTTTGACCGCAAGACTGCGGTGCGGCTCATCAGGTATGGAAGCGTGCTCTCACTCTGGGCTGTAGCATCGCTGCTGGTCAGCGGCCTCGATATCCTCATCGTGGGACATTACGACTACAAGAACACCGGATTTTATGCAGTGGCGAGCAGCGTCACCAACTTCATGCTGTTGATCGTTGGCAGTATTTTTGGCCCGATCCTGCCTGCTGTATCTTCTCTGCAGGCCGGCTCAACACCGAGGCAAATCGGCGATGTTCTTTCCCGTGTGACCCGCTATTGCACGCTGCTGCTTTGCTTGTCTGGATTGCCGCTCTTGTTTGGAGCTTATCCGTTGCTTTCGCTCTGGGTAGGCCACGATTATGCAGTCCGGAGCGCCTTATTTCTTGAGGTGTTGGTGCTCGGCAACGTGGTGCGTCAGCTCACTTACCCGTATGCCCTGGTTGTGGTGGCGACGGGGAGACAGCACCTGGCTACCATTGCGGCGATTTCAGAAGCTGCGGTGAATGTTGCGGTGAGTATTGCACTTGTGCACAGGATCGGAGCGCTCGGCGTTGCCATTGGGACCTTCGTTGGCGCGTTCGTCAGCCTGGGGATGCATCTTACGATCAGCATGCACTTCACCCAATCCACGATCCAGATACGACGGTCGCGCTTTGTGGCGCGGGCGCTGCTCCAGCCGCTTTTATGCATCACGCCTTCCTTGCTTCTCTATCCGTTCTGGAAAAGATTTGCGATGGTTCCAGCAAATCCTCTGTTGTTGGGAACGTGGGCAATCCTTACTGTGGCGATCGCCTGGGAGATTGGTTTGACGCCAGACGATCGTCGAGACGTGATGAAGGCCGGGGCGCGGCTGTTATACTGGCGCGTTCCGCAAACATAAGTGTGCCTGTCGTGAACCCAGGATGCCGAATCTTAGCGATTGCCACCCTCTACCGACAATCGCCAGGTGAGAGCAATGCCATTTCTTCGTTCCTTACAATTCTCAAGGACAGTCCAGAACTGGCTCATCACTTTAACCTGGTTGTCTATGACAACTCCCCGGAGCGCAAGCAGATAGAGGCGGAATGTAGCTTTCATTATGTGCATGATCCCGCAAATGGGGGGCTCGCAGCCGCCTACAACTACGCCCTCTCAAGTGCCGAGGAGGCAGGATGCGATTGGCTGCTTCTGCTCGACCAGGACACAGTGCTGACCAAAGAGTTCTTCACCGAGCTTGTCGCTTGTGTGACTGCCTTGCGAACGCAGGATGAGGTCGCGGCCATTGTGCCTAAATTGATGGTGCGAGGAAGAATCCTCTCTCCCGCGGAACACTTCATTGATTTCCTCCGTCATCAATTCCGCAACACGGTGCGAACCCTGGGCGAGGAAGAGATTGGCATACAGAGCGGCCGGATCAGCGCTTACAATTCAGGATCCGCGCTCAGCGTCGCGGTGCTGCGATCCATCGGCGGTTTTCCTGTTGAATTCTGGCTCGACTACCTGGACCATGCCGTCTTCCACGCTTTGGCGACGCGCGGCTACCGAGTCTACGTGCTGCACGCTGTGCTTGAACATGACCTTGCCGAGAGTAACCTGAACGACCGGCCAATATGGCGCTTTCGCAATGTACTCAAGGCCCAATCTCTTTTCGTCAAGCGCGCAGGAAGCTTCAGCGACCGGCTGCTCTACCGGCTTTGGCTCTTACGATCTGTAAGACGATTGCGGGCCGATTGCGCCGATCAGCGAATCTGGAAGGAAACGGCCCGGCAGGCACTGCTTTTCAACGCAACCAACGGCTCCGCGCCTGTGCGCCCCCAGCAACCGGTTAAACTGCAAGGGGATCGCGAATGCTGACACGAAGACTTGCCAAGACGAAGCACCTGCTGCAGACCGAAGGGCCCCAGGCGGTTATGCGGGAGATCCACAATAGTCTCTGGCTCCGCGTGCGCTTAAAGGCGATGGCGCACAAAAAGACGACAGAACTGGACGGATGCACTTTCAGCCTTGCGACCATCCCCGACTCGCTCACGAAGCTATTCCTCCTAGATGGCAGGTATGAGTTGCCTGAACGACGCGCAGTCAAGAAACACCTGCGGCGAGACCTACCCGTGATCGAGTTGGGCGGCGCATTAGGGGTGGTCGCGTGTGTTACGAATAAGCTCCTCGCTCAGTCCTCTGCTCATGTCGTTGTCGAGGCAAATCCGCTCGCGATTCCGGCGTTGACGTTCAATAAAGAGGCAAACCATTGCGCATTTGAAATCGTGAATCGGGCCATTGCTTACGATGTTGACGAGGTCACATTTAGTCCGACTGTCGATATCGCTTCCAATTCAATCGAGTCCGACGGCACGCAATTGTATGGAACCGAGCAGCCAGTCACGGTGAAAGCGGTTCAACTCGGAAGCCTGGTGGCGGATCACGGCTTCGCCAGGTTTTCCCTGGTGTGTGACATCGAGGGCAAGGAATATGACCTGGTCTGCCATGAAATCGAAGTGCTCAAAAAGGCAGATGTCATCGTCATGGAAACTCACGCGCGCATCATTGGCGAGGACAAGAACAAAGCTCTGATCAGCAAGCTGACGGGGATCGGATTCGAAATCGTCGAAGAGGAAGGCTTCGTGATCACGATGCGACGACCCGCTTAGCGCGTCATCGCGAGTACACGCCGAGTAGCTTCGAGATAGGCCGTGCCCCATTTCTGGCACGGCTCCAAATGACATCCCTCGCCCCATTCATTCCACGCATTGATAAAGACCCAGCGTTGCTGGTCGCTATCCGGAGTCAGAACGCTCGACCGCGTGGGCTAACCAGCGCTCATACAATTCCGGGGTAGAACCGTGAATGATTCCAGCTCTTCTCGGGCGGCGCGCGGTGTTGTCCCACATGGGAATAACACACTCGAAGTGGCGATAACGGGGCTGATCCGCGTCTCTCCAATTACGATAGATTTGCTCGTAAGGCGTGTACCGGTCGTTGTGAATGGGAGATCTCAGAGTTCGCCAGGCACGAAGGATCTTCGGCGCCGTGGGGTGCGCCCTGGGTTCAAAACGCATCGCGGCGTCGAAGCCCACTGCATCCGGGCTGGTTCCCTCAGGAAGATACGTGCTCTGCACATTCACCAGGAACAAGTCGCCTAGGCCTGCCTTGGCTGCTTCGTTTCTCCAGGTCTCCGCCGTCCTGCGTGGTTCAGGCATTAGCTCAACCCGATACACCAGGAGCAACGGCTTTCCTTCGACACGGATATAACGGCGGTCTCCCAACAGAGGAAGGAGATGACGAATATGCGCCAGATCATCCTCGTAGGAAAATACCTGCTCCAGCAAAGTGACCTGATCCCGGCCGATCCAGCTCTTCTTCCATGTCTCATTGGCCCAGCAAATGCAGAAGGGAAAATCCGGGTTGCCGGAGGCCAGGACTTCATCGAGCGGACGCTCCAATATCCGTTTGCCGGAAAACCAATAGTGGTAGTAGCAGAATCCGTAGACTCCAAATTGCTTCGCCAGCTCTGCCTGGGCCTCCCGCGTCTCGGGCAATCGCAGATCGTAGAAACCAAGATCGGCAGGCAGATGAGGTTGATAGTGACCGCCGAAATCGCGGCCGGGCTTTGACTACGTTCGTCCACTCAGTGAAGCCTTTACCCCACCAAGCATCGTTATACGGAGTGGGATAAAACTGCGGAAGGTAGAAAGCGATGAATCTTGGGGGTTGCGCGCCTGCTGGATGAGTTGACGGATTTTCGACCATTTCGCTCCATAGTCGAGAATACCGCAGGGGCAAATATAAGCGTTTGTTAACTTGAATTTCGCTACGTCCCCTCCTAAGCTGTGGGGCATGCGAAACGTCCCTGGATGCTGTGTTGTGGTTCTGCTGGCGTTATCAAACGCCTCGGCGGCGACCAAGGTTCACACGGTGGGTCTCGGCTCGGGCAAGAGTGTTCCCTACTCTGCCGTTGGCGATCCCGCGGGTGCTCTCCCCAGCGAGAAACAGCTACACGTGCGCCCTCTCATTGTCGATGACAAGGTCCGGGAGTGGACCACCGGAGAATCACACGCCATTACCGACCGGAGTTTTGTTGTCCGCCGGGCGTTGCGCCTCAACGACGCGCTCCCTGGCGACAAGGCGGAGCACTGGATATGGCAGCGTGGTCCATGGTTGATGATCGATCGCGTCAAAGGCAGCGTTACCGCGCTGCATCTTCCGGACTATGATCCTGCGGTTTCGACAGTCATTTGGTTTCGCGACTATGCCGCCTATTGCGGCCTGACAGCCAGCGGCAAGCAGGTATATGCCGTGGTGGCTCAGATTGCGGCCCGCAAGCCGGTGATGGCCAAGAAACTCTCACCATGGACGCCCGGGGAGAATCAACCTCCACCGTGCGGCGCCTCGGTATGGCAGCGGGAGCCGCTGCGGGTCACTTTCCAACCGTCGGGCGCGCCGCGGTCAGCTACGATTTGGTCGGGCTTTCGGCGGTGCTGGTGGAAGATGGCGACGGCAATGAAGAGCCTGCCTCGGCGGCGCCGGCGAATTAGGACGAATTTTTCCTCTTCCAGTTGCAGGCCGCAAGCGATCTATTGAGAAACCGTGGAAACAAACCGACGGAGTTGCAAGGCGAATGCAGTGGTGTCCCACATCTCGCAAAAAATGAGCGAGATATGGGGCACCCGGGGTTCTGATGCCGGTACGGAAATGCGGACGGAAATCCGGGCACGCTCTGGCGCTCATGACAACCGATAATGTTTCCAATGCGTACCTTCAGGGATGGCATAGCATCGAGAGCATGCAGGGGACAGACGATGACCAGTCTTGACGAATTCTCGAAGAGGCCAAAGTCGCCCACGGACATCTCTGCGCAGGGCAGGTTCTCGGGGTTCGCCTGGCCATGCTGGGATGCGCCCGCCTGGGTATTGAAGAACCGCGGGGACGAGACCGCAAACGGCTGGTGACGTTCGTTGAGATTGATCGCTGCGCAACCGATGCCATCGGTGTCGTCACCGGTTGCCGGTTGGGCAAGCGAGCGCTTAAATTTCGCGACTGGGGCAAGATGGCGGCCACCTTCGTAGACCTCGAAAGCCGTCGCGCCATTCGCATCGCTGCCAAGGAATCTTCCAAGACTCTGGCACGGGAGCTGCATCCGGAGATTGAGAACAAGAATCTGCAGCAAATGGCCGCATACCGCGAGATGAGCGATCACGACCTTTTCGACGAGCAGTGGGTGCAGGTCACGCTCGACGCCAAGGAGTTTCCTGGCTACAAAGGGGAACGCGTGACGTGCACTCTATGCGGCGAAGGCATCAACTACGACCGCTTCCTGGTGCGGGATGGACAAACCCTCTGCCTCTCGTGCGCCATGCCGGAAGAGCGATATTACCAGCCACTCTAAGCGCTCTTAGTGGCATTCTCGACCGCGAGAGCGGCGCGTAAGACCGTTGCTTCATCGAAGTGCTTTCCAAGGATCTGTGCGCCGATCGGCAATCCCTGGGACGACTTCCCGCAGGGCACAGAGATTCCGCATATTCCCGCAAGGCTCGCCGTCACGGTGTAGATGTCGGCGAGATACATGGAAAGCGGATCGTCCGTCTTCTCGCCCAGTTTGAATGCCGGAGTCGGGGCAGTCGGCGTCACCAAAACATCCACCTGCCGGAATGCGTCGAGGAAATCCCGAGTCAGCAAGGTACGCACTTGCTGCGCTTTCTTGTAGTACGCGTCATAGTACCCCGCGCTGAGGGCGTAGGTTCCGAGCAGAATGCGGCGTTTGACTTCTGCACCGAAGCCGGCGTCGCGCGAGCGGCGATACATCGCCGTCAAGGTATTTGCATCCTTCGCGCGGAAGCCGTAGCGCACGCCATCGAACCTGGCGAGGTTCGCACTGGCCTCGGCTGTCGCCAGAATGTAGTAGGTGGGAACCGCATACCGGGTGTGCGGCAGCGACACGGGATGAATGGAGCAACCAGCCTCGCGCAGCCGTTCAATCGTGGATTCGACCGCGGAGCGCACTTCAGCATCCAGGCCGTCGGCAAAATATTCAGCAGGCACACCTACGCGCAGGCCCTTCACCGGCTGTTCAAGAGCCTGGACGTAATCTGGGACGGGCACATTCGCGGACGTGGCATCCAGAGGATCGCTTCCCGCGATCACGCCCAGGATAAGGGCTGCGTCGCGTACGGTACGGGTGACCGGACCCACCCGGTCAAGCGATGAGGCGAAGGCGATCAGGCCATAGCGCGATACTCGTCCGTAGGTTGGAAGCACGCCGACGACTCCACAGAACGATGCCGGCTGGCGCACGGATCCACCGGTGTCGGTACCCAGGGTCGCGACAGCCATGCCAGCCGCCACAGCTGCAGCCGACCCGCCGCTCGAGCCACCGGGCACCCGATCGAGTGCCACCGGATTGCGCACCGGCCCATATCCGGAGTTTTCATTGGACGATCCCATGGCGAACTCATCACAGTTCATCTTTCCCACCAGCACGGCGCCGGCTGTCTCGAGACGTTGGACAACGGTTGCATCGTACGGCGGCCGATAGCCTTCAAGGATGCGAGAGCCCGCCGTAGCTGGTGAGCCTTGCATCACCAGTACGTCCTTGATTCCGATGGGGACCCCTGCCAACAAAGGCAGGGGGCCGCCCTGCGCTGCGAGTTGATCGACGGCTGTGGCTTGCGCGAGCGCCCGTTCGCGACTCACCGTCAGATAAGCATTGATAGCGGGATTCTGCGCTTCGATCTGAGCAAAACAAAGTTCCGCCAACTGAGTAGCACTCGGCTTGGCATGGCGTACTGCGTCCACAATTTCAGAGATCGATGTCTGTTTCAAATCCATAAGTTTATGTTCATTGGCGAACGTGTCAGTAACACGCTGTGTTAAATATAGCCTGTTCCTCTGCCTTTTCCAGGGGAAGGAGTCTGCCCGGCATGTGCATTACAAACGGCACCCTGTTTTAAGATGCGGGCCGCTGCACAGATCGATGTAGGGTGCGAACTCACCACTTGCATCAGCGGACCTGCCTGTTACCGCTCAATTCACTCCGCCCTGACTCCGTGGCCGCGCTTATATAATTTAACGATACTGTACATATTCGTTGCCGAGACTGACACTTGAGGGAGATTGACATTCATGCCGCGGTCCGCTGCATTCGAAACCAGGTTGCAGACGGAATCGCCAACAGAGTTTCTCGACCGTCATCCCGCTCTGCCGATTATTCTGCTGCTTTTGTTGCCCTTTGCACTGCAGGCGCCATTTTGGCTTTTTGGACTGAGCACCGATCCGATCTGGTTCTATTCGAGCATTACAAGCGGGTCACACATTATCCCAGGTTCGCCATTTGTTGACCCGAATGCCGGGTTTACATCGGAGGCGCTGGGGCGTCTTGTCGCATTAGATTGGATGCACGGGATCATTCCCTGGTGGAATCCCTACACTGGAATTGGAGTGCCCCTGGCGGGAGAGTTGCAACCGGGCGCTTTCTTCCTGCCGTTTAATTTATTGCTCCTTTTCAAAGAGGGTCTGCTCTGGCAACGGATCGTCATGCAGATCATCGCGGGGCTTGGCACCTATACGTTATTGCGCGAACTCGGACTCAGCCGGCTTGCGGCACTTCTAGGGGGCGGCCTGTTTTCGCTCAATGGGGTGATCGCCTGGACACCGGGACCTGCGGCGGTCTATTGCTCGTCGCCCTTTCTTCCATGGTTGATATGGGGTATCGAACGCGCCCGTAAACCTGCCCAGGGCGCCGCGAGTATCCTCGCCATCGGGCTGGCGATTGCATGGTCTATTCTTGCCGGCTTCCCTGAACCGGCTTATATCAGCGGGTTACTCGCTCTCGCCTGGGGTGTCTACCGGCTGGTTTCCGCGCCGGCGCGCGGCCAGATGGCAAGGCGTACGATCGGTGGCTTCGCACTCGGCTTGATGGTTGCGTTCCCTCTGCTGATAGCGTTTGTAGATTATCTAGTTCAGTCAGATTCTTTTAACGTCCACAAAGAAAGTGGGGTGTCACTGGCATGGGCGTCCCTGCCGGCGATAGTGATGCCCTACGTCTATGGACCTTTGAATTTTTCTTTCTCCTCCAGTTTGCTCATGAACCTGTGGGGAGCGTGCGGAGGTTACACAGGAGTTCTCGTCCTTGCCATGGCGCTGGTCGGTGTCATGCGCAAATCGGCAGACCGTGGGCTCAAGGTTCTCCTGCTTACATGGGTTTTGTTGTGTTGGGGCCGCAACTTTGGAGTGCAACCGATCACCGCGATCATCGATCACCTGCCGTTACTGGATCGAGCGATCTTCTTCCGGTATGCAGGTGCATCGTGGATATTGGCGTTGACCATCCTCGCGGCGTATGGTCTCGATGAGTTCCGCAACGCCGCGCCGCGACGACGCAGCGTCTTTGCGATTGTCATGATTTTGCTTCTCATTTGCATTCCCCTGGCTTGGCCCTATAGGAGTTTTTGGGGATGGCGACACAGCGAAGCGCTCGTAATGTTCGCTTTCATGGCCGGCGCGTTTTTCTGGGCGATCGCTGGATTGACCGCACTCTGGCTGATGTGGCGAATATCGAACCCGCAAAAACGCCGGACAGCTCTGGCCGGGCTTATCATTTTCGATGCTGCGGTTATGTTCATGGCCGCGCAGGTCAGCGCCAGACGAAATAACCAGGTGGACGTGCAAGCGATGCAATTCCTGCACGATCATCAGGAACTCTCTCGCAACTACAGCCTGGGGCCGCTTGCTCCTAATTACAGCGCTTATTTTCAAGTGGCCAGCATCAACCACAATATCCTTCCGGTTCCAAAACTGTGGACGCAATACGTGGATCGTAAGCTGTTGCCTGGTTTTCAGGGGGACCTGGGGGTCACTTTCTTCTGGCCGGCATGGGGAGACCGCAGCGATACCGGCGCGCGTGCGTTCAGCACTAATCTGGCAAACTTTCGCGATGTCGGTGTCAAGTACGTCCTAACGAACCCTGGCCAGAGCGCCCTTCCAACCGTCTACCTCGATGCAGCCGATGCGAGCCTGCCAGCTAAGGCCGGGAGGCAACGGCAAGAAGAACCGCGCACGCTGGCGTGGCTCCGGTCGGCAGCCACCAATCCGGCAAACCCGGCGGCTGAGCGATTTGTGTTAAGAGCTATTTCCAACTCGCTCGTGCGAGCGCTGCAGGTTCCGAAGAAGCAGCCAAACGTCACCAGCGAAAAGACTGCTCTCTCCGTGACCCCTGATAAGAACGCGGGCGCCTCTTCGCCGGATCATCTAACTCTCTGGCCTGGTCAAACCGCCGAGACTGTCGCTCCGATGCCGGCAGCGTTCGCCCAATCCGCGATCGATGGAGTCGGAGTGCTGGTCGTGAATAACACTGCCCCCGACGGTGAACTTGCGGTCAGGGTTTGCGCGGAACAACTATGTCAATCGGGCCTCGAATCCCTATCAAAAGCAAGTAACAGCGCGTTCTTCGAAGTGCTGCTCGACAAGCCGCTTGCCGCGCACCCGGGAACTCCTTTACATCTTTCGTTCACACGCCTTGGCGGGTCCAGACCGATGGCGCTGGCGGTTTCACCCGGCGTGAATCAGCAACTCCGGGGACCCGATGGCCTGCTCCCGGAAAGCCGATTGCATCTCGCGTTAAAAGATTCCATGCCGATGCACGGCTTTCATAAAGCGTATGCGGATTCCATGATGGACATTTGGGAAGTGCCTGAGCCTGCGCCTTATTACGAAGTAATGCAGGGCGGCCCTTGTACCCTGGCGACGGAGAAGCGGGAGGATCTCACGGCGATGTGTTCGTCCCCCGCAAAGCTGCGCCGCCGAGAACTCTATATGCCTGGGTGGAAGGTGGGGAACAATGGCGCAACCACCGAAGCGGTCCAGCAGGATGGTATCTTCCAAGCGATCACGCTGCCGGCGGGGATGAGTAGGGTTCACTATCATTTCACGCCTCCTCACATGGAAATCGGAGCGACGGCGTGCCTGGCGGGCGTCGTGGGATTGTTATGGCAACTACTGCGCATCGGACGTCGTAGAAGAGAAGAGGCAGATGTTGTCCGCTAAGGTTGAAGGCTGGAAAGAGCGTGCTGCTAAGATCAAGTGTCGCCAAACGATTCACTGCGTCGAGCCTGGACGTCCGATGGAAAGCGAAGGATGAAAAGTCGTCTCATTTCGATCGTCGTACCCTGTTACAACGAGTCGAAAACCCTGGAAACCATCATTGCTAGAGTGCTTGCCGCGGATGTCTCCGGACTGGAACGAGAAATCATCATTGTGGACGACGGATCTCGAGACGACTCCGTGAACATCGCAAAGGCTCTTGCGGAACAACACCCCAACCTCCGCGTTCTCGAACATACGATCAACCAGGGCAAAGGTGCTGCCCTCCGGACCGGATTTCAGGCGGCCGCCGGAGACATCATCCTGGTCCAGGATGCCGACCTCGAGTACAGCCCCACCGACTACCCGCGATTGCTTGCACCGATCCTCGATGATCGCGCTGATGTGGTCTACGGCTCCCGATTTCGTAGCGGCTCAGAGATGCGGGTGCTCTTCTTTTGGCACAACGTCGGCAACAGTATGTTGACCCTCCTGTCCAACATGATGACCAACCTGAACTTGACCGATATGGAGACTTGCTACAAAGTCTTCCGTCACGAAGTCATTCAGGCGATCACAATTCAGGAGAACCGATTCGGCTTTGAGGTCGAAATCACCGCCAAAATTGCGCGGTTGCCCGTAAGGCCTCGCATCTACGAGGTAGGAATTAGCTACAGCGGTAGAACCTATAGCGAAGGCAAGAAAATTACGTGGAAGGACGGCATTCGCGCGGTGTGGTGCATCCTGCGCTACAACCTTTGAGGGTGGACTAGCTGGCTATGCGGAAGACCTGTTTCCCATACTTCAGAGGCGACAGATTTAACGTTCGATGACCTTAGGCACTCTGAAGAAGGCGCCGTCTGTATCAGGAGCAGCGGCCATCACCTGCTCACGGCTCAAGGATGGAGCAATTTCATCCGGCCGCAGGTGCGGGGTCATCGCCTCGCGCGCACTACCCTCCGTCAGTTGATCGGCAACTTGCGCCATAGGTGGCACGGAGGATGTGTCCAGTTCGTTGAGTTGGGCAAAATACCCGAGAACGGAATTGAGATCGCGCAACATTTGCGCCTTTTCGCTCGCTGTCAGTTCCAGGTTTGCGAGTTCGGCGACACGGTCAACATCCTGTTCGGAAACGCTCATGGCTATGCGGATTTCGAAAAATCAATCGCCCAGGAATTGCCGCGGCTGGAGAAACAGCAAAAGGCTGTCTCGTAGAGGAGGGAGAAATCGCTGGCTAACGTCGCCTCCCGCATGTAATCCCAGTCGATTTTTGCCTTCAACGGCTTGATCAGCCGGCAGTAGTAAGCTTCGAGATCCTCGTCCGGTATGTCCTGCAGCATTTCTTCTTCACAACGGAATGCGATGGTGGCTGCCCCGGTGACTCCCGGGCGGAAAGGCATATGCATCACCTCCAGATGAGGGAGCTTGGGGCGTGGGCCCACCAGGCTCATGTCGCCGCGCAACACGTTGTAGAGCTGGGGGAGCTCATCCAGTTTGTATTTGCGCAGGAAGCCTCCGAACCTGGTTACCCGGGGATCGCCTCGTTTGGTCAGGGAGGGGCCGTCGTCCTGGGCGTCGATGGTCATGGTCCTGAACTTGAATACGGTAAAAAGAACTCCGTCCCTGCCAACCCGCTTCTGGCGGAAAATGACCGGCCCCGGAGACTTGTAGCGGACAAGAACCGCCGCGAGCACGAGCAAGGGCCAGAAGAGAAGAAGGGCCAGCACGGCGACAGCCAGGTCAATGCCTCGCTTTAGCCCCGATACGCTCCAGGCGCTCGGCTCGGCATAATAGGCGGTGGGGTCCTGTGGTACCGCACAGAATGGGGGAAACAAAGTCGTCGAATGATTATTTACTTCTGAGACGACATCGTTCCAAAGCAGAGCCGCGCTGGGCTGCGGGGGAGCAAAGCTAGTGTCCATGCGTTTGTTAAGACCTGTTCTAAAATTTTGGAGCTCTTGCTGAATTCTCGTTCAGGGTCTTGTCGATCAATTTTTCTTGCTAAACCGACGCCTCACGGGCTGCGTAAACCTTTTGTAGACACTTGCTTGATCGGCTGAAGTGGCGAATTACCTGAGCCGCCCCCGGACCAATCGGGTCGTACAGAGCAAACACCAGCTACGTACACGGATGAACCCGTGGTTAAAAAGGATGTTGCGTTCGGGCAGAACTTTTCCCGATTCAGTCCTTTAACCAAAATAACAGTATTTAGGCCCCTACGGAATCCCATGATTGGTGATACCCAAGGTACCTATCATGAGCACGGGCAAATCAAGGTCCAAAGTACTTCAAAAGGTGACACCCCGGGGGTGTATTGAGTTCGTATGGTTAAAAGTTTTTAAATTTCGCTTTTTAGTCGGCCCCGGTTCGTAAATCTTCTCGCTGCATCACCGTCCGGTCGATTGCGTTCAGCCTGGGGGCACCGGGCCCTTTGATAACCCTTTTGTCGCTACTGAGGTAAAACTCTGCGATCTTGAGCATGCAGCGAGCGCCCACCGCGGCACGCACCACGAGTTTGAGCAGCCGGTTCTTGCCGAAGTAATCGTAATGTTCGTTGAAGTCAATCATCGCCTTGTGCTGCTCGATGATCTTCTTTCTGGGCATCTGGTTGATGCTCTGACTGCCGTAGTGGATGACCTCGGCGGCTGGGGTGTAATAGATCTTGCACCCATTGCGCTTCAACATCAGGTTGTAAGCCAGATCTACCTGGAAGTGAGGCAGCCGTTCGTCAAGCATGCCAAACCTCTCCCATGTTTCCCGGCGAAGGACGTAAGCGGTGGTCCCCAGGCTCTCGACCTGTTGTTCTCGCGAATAATCGAAGGAGCAGGCGTAGTATTCCCGGGAAACCCGGCCGTTGGGAAAAAACTTATGCCAGTTGAGACCCTGCAGGACCATGGTTCCAATGCCGGCAAAGCTACGTACACACGACTGTGTTGAGCCGTCGGGGTTGAGCAGCCGCGGACCGCAAGCGGCGGCATCCGGATGGGAGTCCATGAAGCCTACCAACACCTTGAAAACATCCCCTACCAGCTTGGTGTCGCTGTTGAGCAAGCAAGCGTACCGGGCCCTCGACATTTTCATCCCAAGATTGTTGTTTTTGGAGTAGAGCAGAGGGGTTTTGTTGCGTACCAGTATCACTTCGGGAAAGGTGGACTCGACCATTTCCGGGCTCCCATCCGAGGAGCCGTCGTCGATACAGATTACCTCGAACTGGATGTCCCTGGTATACCGGTAAATGGAAGCTAAGCACTGCCGCAGCAAGGCCTTGGTGTTGTAATTGGGAATGATGATGGTTAGGTCGAGCAAGGAATTCATCAGTCTTTCGAAACCTCAGGCAGTTCTATATCGGATGAGCGAACTTCGCGTGCTGGAATTCCGGCAACGGTTGCGTTGGCGGGCACGGACCTGAGCAGAACCGAATTTGCGCCCACCCTCACATTATCGCCTAAAGAGATCCCTCCGAGCACCTTTGCCCCCGCGCCAACCACCACATAATCACCAAGTTCAGGCCTGAGCGACAGGTCATACGTCATATCGATCTGCCTGGCCCCCAAGGTAACACCCTGGAAGACGGTGACACCCTTCCCGATTTTGGATGCGCCGATCACAGTTCCCGAAGTATGGGGGAAGAATATACCGGGACCAATGGCGCATCTGGGGGAGATCTCGATGCCGAAGAGAATTTGATTCAAGTAAGACAATAGGTGGGCCAAGGCCGGAATTCGTTTCAAGTGTGCGGCGCGGCTGCAACGGTAAAGGACAATGGGCAGGAACCGAGGGTGCAGCAATCTGCGCAGGAATCGGGACCAGGAAGCCCTGGGCTCGGCCTGGCCGCTCAATTGCATTTGGCGTTCAAGGTCTGCATAAAGCAGGGACTTAAGCATCGCCTCAGGCCTTCATGAGGCCGCGCTCGATCAACTCTCGATTGGCCCGATCCAAGCCGTCTTCTGTCCCGTTCTGGAGGATGGGTTGGGTTTTGACCCAGCGCACGAAGCGCGCCATGCCTTCCTCCAGCGGCACCTTCGGCGAGAAGTTCAAAGAACGCCGAATCTCGGACAGATCCGCAAAATTATGGCGAATGTCTCCCAGCCGATATTGGCCCGAGACGACCATCGGGGTGCTCAAATCGTGGAATTGCCGCTTGAGGCTTCGAGCGACGAGCTCCACGCTCACCTGGGCGCCCGATCCCACATTCAGGGTCAGCCCATCGCCCCCTTCCGAGGTCAAACCCAGCATCATCGCCTCAGCCACATCGGACACATGCACAAAATCACGGCTTTCCTGGCCATCCTCGAACAAAACGATCTCTTTTCCCTGCCGGATCCGATTGGAGAAGATGGACAGGATCCCGGTGTAAGGGTTGTTCAGAGACTGGCCTTCTCCGTAAACGTTTTGCAGCCGGAGGATCAGGAAGGGTATGCCGAGGGCATTGGCGACAATCCGCACCAGGTCTTCCTGGGCCAGCTTGGTAGCCGCATAAACGGATGCCGGGCTGGTTCTGGCGGTTTCCGGGGTAGCCGCCGGTTGGATAGCACCACCACAGATCGGGCAAGGCGGCTCCCATTGACTTGCCTGCAGGCGGCCCAGGCTGCGCATGGGAGGAAAAATCGGACCGCAGAGAGCGCAATGGTACGCCCCTTCCCCATAAACCGAGCGGGACGACGCCAGCACTAATTTCTTGACCCCATGGGAGTCGTTCGTCAGCACATCAAGCAGCAGGGCCGTGCCCATGACATTGGTGCTGGTGTAATCGGCAATCCTATACATGGATTGGCCAGTCCCTGTCTCAGCCGCCAGATGGACGACCGAAGAGACATCCCGCAGGGCCACCACCCAATCCTGGCGGTCGCAGACGTCGCCCCGCATGACTTCCACGTCGTGTTTTTCCAGTAAGGCGCCCAGCTCCAGCTGTGGGTCGACGCCGTGAATTTGCGGGCTCAGATTGTCCAACAGGCGTACTGTCATGCCGTGCCGGACCAACGTCCGGGCAAGCGCGAGCCCGATGAACCCGAGTCCTCCGGTAATCAGGACCTTTTGGGCCATCCTTTGATCTTAACGTGTTTGCTATCAATAGCGCCGGTATCTATCCGGTTAGTTGTCGATTGGCGGGGATCGAGGGTCACCGGTTGAGCACGCTGCGATATACGGCCAAGGTCTGATGGGCGGTCCGGTTCCAATCGTAGAGCCGCACCCGCTGCTGCCCCAGCTCTCGTTTGATGGCCCGGCCGCTGTCGTCCGCGAGGATGGAAGCCAGGCTGCGGGATAGTTCGCCCGCATCGGCAGTGGCGGCAAAATAAAATGCCGCAGCTCCACAAATCTCGGGCAAAGATGAAGTCTGGTTCACCAGGACCGGGCAGCCTTGGCTCATGGCTTCAAGAGGAGGAAAACCGAAACCCTCATACAGACTGGGATAAACAAAAAGGGCGGCATCCCGGTAAGCGCGAGCGAGCGTTGCGTCGTCCGCCCTGGGGACGACAGCGACCGAGCCGTCGAGCTTCAGGGACGCGATCCCTGCCTTTTCCTCCGGAGTGAACGGACCGCCGCCGACTGCGAGCAAGCGATAGTTCCCTGTTAGCCCGCTGCGGGAAAAGGCCTCCAGCAGCAGCCGGAAGTTCTTGTAGCCTGCGCGCGAGCCTACGTAAAGCAGGTATGGTTTCCCACTATCCCCCCGGCTATCAACCGGTAGAGGCAGAGGCGAAAACCCGTGGTAGACCACGTGGGTCTTAGTCTCCGCGACGTCGTAGAAATGAAGCAGATCCCTTCGGCTGGATTCAGAGACGCAAATGATGGCATCCGCCTGGGCAAATAGTTTCCGCTTGGTTTTCACGATGGAGGCGGCATTCGAGAACAGGTTCGGAAACCGCTCATGGATGCAATCGTGGTGGGTAACGACCACCCGGCGCCTGCGCACCCAGGGAAGGGCCCGGTAGAGGGTTGGGTGGTAGATGTCGACGTTTCCCCGCAGGGGGGCCACCACCAGGGAAGACAGCTCGTTGAGGACGTAGCGGGCCAAGCCCGGCTTGGTGGCCGTCTGGCGGCCAAACACCCTGGTTTGCGCCTGCTGGAGCGAGCCAAAGGGCATCACCGAGGCGTTCAGGCCGATCAGCAAGTCGATCGCGACCTCGCCTAACCCTTGCAGGTTCCGTATCAGCTCAAAGTGGTAACGAGAAGCGCCGCCAGCATCCTGCAAAGAAAAGACCTGATGGTCATAGAGGATGCGCATGAGTGCTTGAGCTTGCGAAAAGCTACCTTGCTCCTGTTTCGCTCGTCCGGAAGGCAGTCAGGACCATCAGAGATAGCGGCTCGCACTCTCCAGGATTCCGCTCGCCTGCCCGCGGGGAAAGAAAAGAAAGTTATTGATATATTTCCCGGCCTGGCCGTTTGGCCTCACCTGGTGGCGCTGAGGTTCAAACCGGTCGATGGGCATCAGTTGCTTTCCATCCAGAAAAAAGCCTGCGTAACCGATGTCACTTAACAGGGCGGAAACACGGCCCAGTGAACCGGGAGCATGACGTTCCTCTATCTCAATCATCAGGTTTGGCATCTCGCGCTTGAGCGTCTGTAGCCCGCCGTGCAGAACGGCCTCCTCATGACCTTCGACATCGATCTTGATAAATCCGACATTTGTGAGGCCAAAGCTATCGAGCGTGGCCATATTTACCAGGACCGTTTCAATCACGCGCCCACTCTCGACCGCAGAGACATTGGATTCAGCAACGGTTGCCGACATGTAGCCGCCACTCGGATACCTCAGTTCTGCCTGGCCTTCCCGGTCAGAAAGAACCAGGTCGTGGATGGTCATTTTTCCGGAGTAGTTTTTCCGAAGACGGGCAAGCATTTGAGGAAGCGGCTCAAAGGCCACGACACTCTGGGCGAGAGGCAAGAGGTGGCACGCAAAAAAGCCTTCGTTGGCGCCAATATCGATGGCAACGGCGTCTTTGCGACAGATGGCAGGGAGCAGCGGCAATTCCGGCTCCACTTTCACCCAGGTGCGGAAGCGCCTGGCATACATCGTTTTGGGAAAGAGGCTCTCAGCGACCTGTTTAACCTGAGGCCTGAGCATGGTCAGAGTGCGCTTTATAGTCAAGGCCTTGGCAACTCCTGTAATCCTGCTTCCCGGGCGGTTCTCGGTCGCATTTCCAATACAACAGTCTACTGCATCCCGGGCGCCATCCTGCCTGTAGCGCCGAGGCTCCGGAACACGGCGTTGCATGGTGTAATCTCACTTCGGGACGAGACCGTGGAAGCCGTTGAAGAAGGAGCCCCATCTCGAGTTGTTGAATGAGCCAAAATAGCAAGCAGATTGTCGCCGTAGTCGTGTTGTACAAACGCGCCCCGGAGCAGAGTCAGACGATCAATAGTTTGGCGGCGGTCTTCGCAAATGATCCAAAGCTGCTTGACTCCATTCAGGTGATCCTCTGGGACAATAGCCCCACAGCGATTCAGCAACCCCAGCTTCCTTTCCCTTTTCAGTTCAGTTATGCGGGCCGGAACGTCGGAACTTCGGGCGCGTACAACTATGCCCTGAAATCTGCTGAAGCAGGGGGATCCCCGTGGCTCTTACTGCTGGATCAGGACACGACGATCGCCGCTGAATTTCTTCCGCGAATGCTGGAATACAGTCATCTCCTCCAGGGGCAAATGGAGATAGGAGCTGTGGTTCCATTTATCTACTCCCATGGATCTCTGGTCTCGCCTCGGACGCTTGGGTATTTCAACCATGTGGGCCACATCGCACGCACCTCCACTGGGATTTACCGTCAGCGAGCGTTTGCGGTGAACAGCGCTTCCTTGATGCGGGTCTCGGCGTTACGTGAGATCGGCGGCTATAGCGATGATTTTTGGCTCGATCTTTCCGATGTTTATGTGTTCCAGGAGATGTATCGCAAGGGCAGATATTTATTCATTGCCGGGGATCTGACGCTGCAGCACTCGATCACCAGCATGGACTTCGACAAAGACATGGCGCCCGACCGGTACCGCAATTTTCTGGCTGCCGAGAGCGCGTTCGTGGATCTGTATTCTTCCGCTCCGGAGAGAGCCGGTCACCTTTTGCGGCTCCTTTGGCGAGCGGTACGGCAACGCCGCCAGCATCGGAATAAGGAATTTTCAAGGATGACTTTTGAATATTTTTGGCGGCGTCTCGTCGACAGCAGAACCAAACGAATTCAAAGCTGGCGAGAGCAGTTGGTGCGTCGCGACATTACGGTTGTCGAGAACGGACAGATCGTTGGATAGCTAGCTAGAGGCTTAGAGTCAGGCCAGAGTTCCGACAACTATAATGATCTTTGAGCAATGAAGTTAAACGTAGCCATTCCGTCGGTTCGGGTTCCGCGGCTCCCAACGATCTCGTACGCGCCGGAAATTCCACGGCTGCATGTCCCGTTTATTTCGCTTCTATTTGAGCCTCGGCCACTGAAGAAATGGCTCCTCATTTGGCTTTTTTGCCTTTATCTGACTTTCTGCTGGTGGTGCTATTTCCATTGGGAACAACCCCGGTTGACCCACGACAGTTATGTCAGATTCGGCGCAGATTCACCGACCTATTGGGACGCGGTGAAGTACCGCTCGGAACATGCGAATACGGACAACCTGGTTTCGTTCAGCGGCAACTTGCTGGGTCCGGTCCTCGTCGGGACGGTTCTTGGGAACGGAATAGCGGTTGGTATTTTCAATACTTTTCTTTTCTTCATCGCCGTTGAGATTGCGGTCACCATTCCCGGGGTCGACAGGTACTGGCTGGTCTTCTTCCTTGCCGTATGCTCGGAAACGGCTCCAGCCCTGGTTACACTGAACAAGGAAATTTTCGTCCTGTTCTCTACCTTGCTGCTGGCCAAGTACATCTACTCACAGAAGCGTTCCTGGTCTCTCCTGGCAGTCGTCTTTGTGGCCTCGCTGTTCGCCCGTTGGGAGCAGGTGGCGCTCATCATGCTCTTTTTATTTCTGCGAAGAAAAGGTTCTTTTTTCGAGCGAAATCCCAAGATCGCCATCGGTTTCGTCATCGGCGTGCTGACGGTGCTCTATGCCCTCATCGCGCGGCTGCCCGGCTCTGGCCTTGCAGCGTTCACGCAATATACGGCGAAGGGCAACACCATCCTCAAGCTGGTCAAAATCCAGGCGGACTTTGGGTTTCCTCTGGTCCTGATACCCAAGATTTTGATGAATCTATTTGGCGAGTTGCTCCGGCCGCTTACATTCATACGGGAATATAACGCGCTCGGCTTCGGCGACATTCATTCCATTTTTATCATTCCTCTCTTCTCGATTGGCCTGTGTACGCTGCTGGTGATGGCTTACCGTCGCGGCAAGCTGAATCCGAGCCGTCCGATTGCCTTTCTCATCATCATTTACGCCATCACTACAGCGATAACGCCCTTTGTTCAGCCGCGTTACAACTACTTCGCCTACGTTTTGCTCGCTCTCGAGCTAGCCCGGAAAGAGACTCCGGAGGAAGAGGTGGGGTCGCTCACGCGGGGGGAGAAGAATACTCCTGGCATTGGGTCGTTCGATCATGCCGAGGGCTCTCAGTCCTGACCTTTGTTCAGGTGCGGCCATAGAGTAGCTTGCTGCATGAAGTGACGTTACCGCAGGCGCTTAGCGTTCCCACGAAGTGCCCTCAGGGGTTAAAGCCCGTACTCAAAAAAGTCCCGCAGGGACGGCCGAAAATACGCCGCTACGTGACCCTGGACAATGTTCAGTCGTCCCCTTCGGGACTTGTCGTGTCTCGAAAACCCTCCCAGGACTAGCGTCCTGGGCTAAGGTCAACCGTCCCTAACGGGATTAAATGCGTGGTTCCCACGCACACACTAAAGCCCGTTCCGCATCCTGTAGTTGATGTACCGGCTGAACCCGTACCCTTCAAAGAAGGGACGCGCGGTGGGGGGATCGCTGGCTAAGTGGAACGAAATCTTAGGGCCCGCCGGAATTGAGCCAATTTTGCGGCATTTTCAGGATCGGCGACGACGCGACTACGGACATAAGACCCGATGACCGAGACACATCCATAGATGAAGCCCAGAATGAGACCGGCCAGTGTCCACAATGCTCGGAATGGTCCGGATTTCCTATCCGGCGGCTTCGGCTGGATCCAATACCTGGATCACCGGGGATGCTTTTGCTTCATCCATTCTTGCCGCTTCAAACTGGCGGGCGATCAGATCGAAGATGAGCGTGTGGTATTGCACATCTCTCTGTTTGCGGAGGTAGGCGACTTGATCCTCGGGAAGGGATCTGCTGGTAAGTGAGATATCCCCCGGCTTGCGGCCTTTTTGCACGCTCTCCAAGGACAGCATCTGTTGCCGCAAACCTGCTATCTCGCTGTTCAAGCGAATCACATCGGGGTTTTGATCCGTGGACGAGGTACGCAAGGAGTCGAGCTGCACTTCACGCGAGATAATCTGGCCCTGGAGGGCGGCCACCTGGGAGATCACGACTCCCGTCTGCCCGGTTGGGGAGATGGCTCCGGTTTTTTCTTCTGTTTCCTGAAGCGCGATCTCAGCGTCGGTGAGCCGGTCTTTCTCGAGCGCCAACTGTTGGGAAAAGAAATTTCTGCGAACGCCGAAGCTTCGCCGATGATGAGACGGCTGTTAATGTCGTGCAGCTCATCGACGTAAGCATTGGCGATTCGGGCGGCCGTATGCGGATCCCCGTCCTTGACCGTGATGCTGATCATGCCGCCTTTTTCGCTCACGAACTTGGAATTAGCCGCGAGCAAGCGGCGCGCCTCGCTCAATCGCTTGGTGTGATAGGCCTTCATGAGGTCCAGCCGCTTGATCAATCCGTCGGCGACCGTATTGCTCTGCAGAACTGCCAGGTACAGGTCGTTAGGGTCTTTTGCCCCGGCGGAACTGCCCAGCCCTGTCAAGGCTGCCAAGCTGCCCAGCTGGCTCAACAGCCCGGCGCTCGATTGCCCCTGCTGCGGAGGAAGGACCACTGCTTTTGCGGTGAAGACCGGATGCATGAGAAGCACCAGACCGGTCATGATCAACGTACCGACAAAGGCGGACAGGATGATCTTTTTCTTCCGCTCGGCCATCACCAGCAGGAGATCGAGGAGGTCGAATTCGATCCCGACCCCGGTAGCCTCGAGAGGCGGACTGTATTCTCTGGTGGGCGGCATTATAGCCATGGCCTGCGGTACCCGGTACTCACGTTAATCCCCTCATGTTACTGCAGTACGGCAATCGCTGCCGCACCCAAGGCAAGTTGGGAGAAAATCTGCGTATAGCTGATAAAATTTCTCAGGCCGGAGGGCCGGGGAACCTTCTCAGGTATCACCACCGTATCGCCGGCATTCAAGCGGAGGGTGGCAAAGGTGTTTCCGAAAACACCACTTTGGGAATGGCGGCTCACCACGGAACCATCCGCCCGAATGATGAAGGAATCTCCGCCATCGGCGCTCTTGGTCGGCCCTCCGGCCAACCGCAGGTAACTCCGGACCTCCTACTGTTTTGGAACAGGAAAGAATTCTGGTCGTAGACTGCGCCTACCACGTTCACGGTGCTGGGTTTGGACGGGAACCACGAAGCGATCTCCATCTTCCAGTTGGATATCGGGCAGGTCGGCGACCTCCGAGGCGTTTTGAGGGAATGCTCAGCACGACCCGGCCGGTGGCTCGAATGGTGCGGAACCTTGCGACCAGGCTTCGGGAGGCGGCCGTTGCGGAGGGATCTACGTTGCCGACGCTGGCAGCTGCGGCGATCGTGGACCGGTCAATCTCCAGCTCGAGGTTCTGCAGGTAGTCGTTCAAACGCAATTGCTGGAGGATACGGGTCGACTCCCGGGTAAAGTTCGATCCGAACAGGTAGGCGTCGGGGGTGATGCCTCCGGCGCGTTCCACCAGGTGGCGCAGGGTCTCACCTGGTTCAACACTGTAGATGCCCGCCTGCTTGAACTCGCCTTCCAGGCGAACAAACTTGGTGCGTTGGGATTGTGGGACCTTGATGTCTGCCTGAGAGAAGATGGTGATCACGTCACCGGGCTCCAGCGCGAGATTCTGCGCCGAGTCATGATCAAGAACCAGCTTGCCGGGATTGAAGGGGACCAGCGAAGTAGTGAGAGTTTGCGGGTTCATCCGCTCAATCACCGCATAGGACCAGTCGATTTCCGGTACGGGGAGCGCAACGGTCAGAGCCGGCCGGGGCAGGTTACCGGCTGACGCCTGAGTTTCATCGGCCAGCGATCGGCTACCCGAACTGCTACAGGGTTGACCGTTCTGGGAATTAGTTCCCTGGACACTTGACCCCGGGACCTGGCCATACTGATTCTGCTGCGAGATGCTGCTGGCGTCAGGGATGCAATTAGGGTCATTGTTTTGCCCCGTCTGGGTCGGGTTCTGGTTGTTGTTTTGCGGCGTGCTGGTGGAATTGGTCCGGGACCCGTTGGTGTTGCTGGTTCATATTCGATGCCGTCTGCCCGTTATAGATAGGAACACCGTTCGCATCGTATTGCGCAGTACCCGTCTGGTAGCCGTTCAGGTCGCGGGGGTAGTAGTCGGGATTGTTGGTATATTCCGGTTTGAACTCAGGGCCCGGAACCCCCAGCTGGTTTCTGCGTTCCCAGAAATCGCGGGTAATGAGCGACTGACTATCGGGAATGATGTCGCTCAGCTTCATGCCCGGATGCCAGGAGAAGCGTCCGGTTTCCGCGACATTGCCCCGCAAGGTAACAATGTTCTGAAACTGCGGAGAGATGGGAAGCACGCGCAGGATATCGGCTTGTTGCACCGGCGTCGCCAAACCAGGTCCCTGCAGCGAAATGTCGACAACCGTGCGATTCTTTTCCGCATTCAGGCGCTCCAGAGACGCCCGCAACAGTGAAGCGGTCGCAGAAAGGCCGCCGGCAAAGCGAAGCGACTCTTCCACGGTAGTGGCGCCCTTCAATTCGTAGATAGCAGGAACGTGGACGTCACCAGCAGACGGCGACTTGTGACCCAACCGGTGGGATGTAAATGACATCGCCGGGGAGCAGTTGGGCGTCCTTGGACATGTCGCCGAAGATCAGCAGGTCGTAGAGATCGAAGTGAGTAATCGTTTGCCCATTCCGGCGGAGCTGGATGTCGCGAAGCGAGCCCTGGACAGCGGGTCCACCGGTGGCGAACAAGGCCGTGACGAGGGTACTGAGTGAACTAAGGGTATACGTACCTGGGCGGCGCGCCTGACCGACAACGAACACCTGGATAGAGCGGAGCTGCCCCATCTCTACACTTAAATCGTAGCTCTTGTAGATACGACCGACGGCGTCGTGAATGTGTTGCCTGACCTGGGCATAAGGCAATCCGGCAACGTGGATCTCGCCTACCTGGGGAAGGTATATCGACCCGGTACGGTCGACGGTAAGTTGGGCGTTGAAATTAACCTGGCCCCAAATGCGAACGAGCAGCTGATCGCCCGGTCCGAGAACGTAGTCCGGAGTGACATTGACCTCTCTGAGCGGAGCAAAGGTCGAAGGTACCTGGCGAAAGAGGCTGTCACCATATACGGGAAGGAGGGTGCCCAGCGAACCGCGGACGAGGAGCTGGAAGTCTGTCGGGGCGGAAGGGGCCCGGATCGCGAGAAGCCGGGACTCCTCGAGAGCGGCCAATTGGGACTGGCCGCCGCCGAGACCACCCTGGTCAATAATGCTCTGTACCCTGCTGTTCATCCCAGAGGACTGCAGCCCGGGATACTGCCCGGACAAGCCGCTCCCCGCGCCGGTAGCTGTCCCATAGTTACCCCCGCCAGACGTGCCATTGGAGCCTGCACCCAGTTGGCCGAGGCCCTGGGTTGGGGCCTGATCCTCACTGACACAACTGCCATCGACTGAGGAAATAACTCCTGAAGGGCAATCAAAGGTATCGGAGCCGGATGATAATTGAGCAGCAGCTGTTGGCAGTTTTATCTGCATTACACCCGCGATAAGAAGAATCGCGAAGAAAAGACCTGAACGCTTACCCATAATTTGTAAAAGCCGAAGACCCGCTCGGCAAAGAGCCATGTCTTCCGCCCAAGCTTTACTCCTTTGTCATCGGCGCAGCCTTATCCGACGAAGGACGAACTCATCCAATTCTTAGTTTAGTTTAGGGCCTAACGGGGGAAGTGCAAATTGTTTTCCCGCGGAGTGACCAGAAGGAACCTGATTGGCGCTGGAAACGGACCTGCGGTCATGGCGCCCCCCGAGGGCTGCGTGTTACAGCCGCGTATACCCTCTACCGCCGGTGGTATGGTGGGACCAGCGCGATAGGAGGCATCCGTGAGGGCGAGGGGTGGGTTCTGGATGCTTGCACTCCTCGTGGCAGCAAGCTTGTCCCAGATGGATCTGCATGCATTTGCGGCAGCCGCGCCTCAGGGACCCGTTGCGGCGACCAGCGTCGCCGGCACTGACATCGGCGACCGGGTAAACCATGCGCTGAAGTCGTGTGCGCTGCAGTGCACGGTTTATATCCCGGCTGGGAACTACGCGTTTTCCACTCCCATTCGTTTGGAGTTGAACCCTTTCGGCAAATACAAGCTGAGCGGTGATCCGGGAGCCGTGCTCGCCTATACGGGGAACGGGCGATGCCATCGTTACAACGGTGAGCAATCTTTCAGGGTCTTCGCAGTTGTTGATCGAAGGTTTTCAGCTCCTGGGCAATGCCCATGCGGCTGCCGGCATTCACACCATGCCGACCAACCGGATCACCATCCGCAACATGGTGATCACCGGATTTTCTGGTGGGGACGGAATTCTGGTCGAGGGAACGAACAGCTCAAATATCTACGACAATCTGATCTCCGATAACAAGAATGGAATCCGGCTGATTCCCACCGTTTGCAGCAGTGGTCATCCACTCCACTGCGGGACTTCGGAGAGCGGCCCGCCGTTTGCTGCGAACGCAATTCACGTTACCGATAACCAGATCACGAGCAATGCGCAATGGGCGATTATTGAGGACACGGTGATGGTTGGGCACGGTTTATCGGAAACGCTGAACAATCTCTATATGGGCAACGATTTCGAGGCCAATGGGGCTGGGGCCATTTATCTGACCCGGTCTCGCGGGACGATCATCAGCGCGAATTATTTCGAGGGATCGCCTCGCCAGGTCGTGCTTGGTATGCCTAACGGCGGAAGCGGTTATCGGGCGTATGGCCCGGTCGTGCGTGACAACTATTTCACAACCACGATGGCTACGCCCTACAACATTGAAATTGAAGATGCCGACAGCGCGCTGATTGAGGGCAATAGCGAGTTGGTCGCATCGCTGGGAGCGAAGAACTGCTTCATCAATATTGTCGGGTCGACCCGCACTTATATTTCAAAGAATGCTATTTACCAGAAAAATGCGTATTGCTACAACGGATCTCCGGGGACGCCGCCTGCTGGGGATGGGTCTTTCTTTTTTGGGCAGCATTAGTAGGAGTTAACTGGATCAGATATTCCAAGTAGATTCTCCTCCCCATCAGCCTGGGAAGCGACTGTCCAACGTATCCACGAAAGGTCCGTAGGACCGCAGGTCCCTCGGCTGCGCTCGGGATGACAAAGGAGGGGGCAACAGTTTCACAGAGAGTGGTTGCCGGACCGAGTCATTTATGGCCGTTCCTGGATGGCATTCGGGAACTCAGCAGCGGACAATCTTTTCCGAGACCAGTCCTTTGGTTGCGTTTCTCGAGTCGACTACCAGCTGCGCTTGTTTCACGATGCCGGCGTAGTCGTAGGAAGAATGGTCGGTGACAATCAATACGCAATCGTAATCGTGAAGGTTTTCGAGCGGCTGCGACTTCATATTCAGGTTGTATTTTCGACCCCGTCCCACTGTAGGAAAGAATGGATCGTTGTAACTGACTGCAGCCCCTTCCTGCTGCAACATCTCAATGATCGAGAGCGAGGGGGATTCGCGGAGGTCGTCCACATCCCGTTTGTAAGCCAGACCCAGCACCAGAATTCGCGATGCCTTCAGCGGTTTGCCGCGCTGGTTGAGCGCGGAGGATACCGCCGCCACCACGTGATAGGGCATGGCTTCATTTACTTCGCCCGCCAGCTCGATAAAGCGAGTGCTGAAATCGAATTCCTTTGCCTTCCAGCTCAGGTAGAAGGGATCGATCGGAATGCAGTGCCCGCCAAGCCCAGGACCGGGATAGAACGGCTGGAAGCCAAAGGGTTTGGTAGCGGCCGCGCCGATCACCTCCCAGATGTCGATGCCCATGCGCAGGCAAAGCAGCTTTAATTCGTTCACCAAGGCGATATTCACGCAGCGGTAGATGTTCTCAAGCAGCTTGGTCATTTCGGCTGCCGCCGGACTGGATACGCGGATCACACGATGGAAGGCCACTTTGTACAGTGCTTCCGCAGCCTCGGCCGCCAAGGGCCCCAGGCCGCCCACGACTTTAGGAATGTCGCGGCGGTCGATGCTGGTGTTGCCGGGATCCTCGCGCTCCGGGGAATAGGCGACCAGAATACCGTCCGGGATCATGGCGTCGCGTATCACCTTAACGCGGCCGGCGCGCTCGATGGCGGGAGCGATCAATTCTTCTGTCGTGCCCGGATAGGTCGTGCTTTCGAGGACCACCAGCTGGCCAGGACGTAGATGGTCGACGATCGATTCCATCGTGGCCGCGATGTAACTCATATCCGGCGTGTGGTGGTCGCTGAGAGGCGTGGGCACGCAAATCAGAATGGCATCGACGCCGGCGATCTCCGAGAAGTCGGCGGTCGCGCGAAAGCCCTTGCCCTGCGCGCTCTTGATTTGCTCCGGATCGATACGATGAATATACGATTCGCCTGCGTTCAGGCGATCCACCTTCGCCCCGTCGATATCAAAGCCGGTGACACGAAAGCCTTCCTGGCTGAAGAGCAGTACCAGCGGGAGACCGACGTAGCCCAGGCCGATAATCCCAACCCGCAGTTCCCGTTTTTCTACAAGTGACAGCCATTGTGGCAAATTTGTCTGCTCGGCCAAGCCCTTCTCCATGGAACGCTCACTTATCGTGAGGCAACCGGAATCTTCAGCGTCTCGCGATACCACTCCACCGTGCGCTGCAACCCCTCTTCCACTCCGACGAGCGGGCGATAACCAAAGGCCTCCGCAGCAGCGGAAATATCGGCCTGCGAATGGAGGATGTCTCCGGTCCGAGACTTTGCGTAGAGCGGCGGCTGCTCAAACCCGGTCAGTTTGGCCAATAGCTGATAGATCTGCTTCAATGTGTATCGGCCGCCACAGGCAGTGTTAAAGACTTTACCAGCGACCTTTTCCGCCGGCGCCGCACAGGCCAGCAGGTTAGCGGAAATGATGTTATCGATATAAGTGAAATCCCGGCCCTGATCACCGGTGCCATAGATGGTCGGCCGTGTTCCTTCCAGCATCTGCTGGACAAATTTGGCGAGCACCCCGCTATAAGGCGAATCGGCTCCCTGGCGCGGCCCAAAAACGTTGAAGTACCGTAAGCTCACGGTCTCCAGGCCGTATACCTGCCAGTAACTACTCATGTAGTACTCGCCCACCAGTTTTTGTACCGCATAGGGGGAGATTGGCATGGGGCGCATGGATTCTTTGCTGGGCAGAACGGGTTGATTCCCATATGCGGAAGAAGACGCCGCGTAAATAATTCGCTTTACGCCCTCCGCACGCGCGCCTTCGAGGACATTGAATGTTCCCTCTACATTGCAGCGGTGGCTGGGCTCAGGGTGGGCGACGGAAAGCGGAACAGAGGGCAATGCCCCTATATGCAGGATGTAATCAATGCCTTCACAGGCAGTCCGGATGGCGGAGGCGTCGCGCAGATCAACTTCGCGAAAATCGATCTGGTTATGAATTCCGGCCAGATTCGCGGCTTTGCCGGTCAGGTAATTATCTACACCACGAACCTCTTCCCCGCGTTCTACCAGGGCTCTCGCCAGGGACGATCCAATAAAACCCGCGATTCCAGTAATGAGATATTTCGCCATCGACGATCAGGGCCAACACTGAAAATAGCACACCGTAGAACTCGGGGACTATTTCTCGGCCCAGAAGCCGGTTTGCGCAAAATCCTCTGACATTCGCTGTATGTACTTTTTGGAATTGAACTTCTTGCCTGTGGAGGCGCCCGACATATAACGGATAGTGCCAAAGATGGGGCGGTCAAACCACGGACGATCGAACTTGCCGACAATGGACCAGGCAATACCCGCGTATCCATTGGGGTCTCTGCCATCGAGAAAGTAGCGGTCGTTGAGGGTGACGCAGGTATCGAATGCCTTGGCCGGATCGGGAGACCACTCGAGGATCTTTTTCGCCCAGTACATGCGCATGTAGTTGTGCATCCATCCAAACTTAACCATTTGCGTTTGGGCCGCATTCCAGAGCTCGTCTTGGGTTTCGGAGCGTTCCAACTGCTCGATGGAATAGAGATGTTCCCTGCGATCGCGCGCGTGTTCCATCAGTGTCTTTCGGGCCCACGGCTCGGCACATTCGAACGAGTCGTAGTTCTCGGTGAACTTGACGAAGTTCACTGCCAACTCCCTCCATCCGATTAACTCGCTGATGTACGAATCCCGTGCTGCCTGGGGGATTTTGCCACCCTTGAATGCTTTCTCGACAGCCAAGGCGATCGTAATCGGGCTGATATGGCCAAAGTGTAGATAGGGTGACAGCCGGCTGGTTCCATCCACCTCAGGATGATTTCGGTTCTTGTCGTAAGCAGCCAACTCTTTGTTGACAAAATCGTGAAGGCGTTTGACTGCGGAATGCGTTCCGCCGGTGAAGCTTTCAACGGGGCCAACGGAACGATCCAGGGTCTTCCATCCGTGGGTGACATCTTCCCGGACAGGGAAGGACTCCAGAGCGTGTGGTGGCTTCCATGCGTGTTGGGGTTTTGTATTGGGCTGCGGAACTAAAAATTTTGGCAGCTCGGCATAGAGCTTCGGCCGGAAGATATGCAGGGCGTACATGCGCTTTTGAAACAAGCCGGAGGGCACGACCACGTCGGCATCGACGGTCCAGTAGGGAATACGCAGCCGGCCCGACAAGACCTTCCGCCAGCGCTCTGGCTCACGGCAAGGATTTTCGTCGCCGATGACCATGGCGGCGTTTACTTCCGCAAGCATCGTTTGCAGGGAATTATTGGGTGGGCGGCGCACGATAAAACCGATCTGCCGCTGTTGCAAATCCTCTTCGATGTCCGCGAGGCCCTGGTTCAGGAAGACGTAATGGCGAAGGTTGGCGTGGGGGAAATTGGAGATGGCAGAGAAGTAAACCAGGACGGGGAGTTCCAGGGCGTTGGCAATGTCTACCGCGACGTCTAGGGCGGGATTGTCGAGGGCTCTTTCTGCGCGCTGCATCCAGTAGACGATACATTTTCCGTCCGGTGCAGGTGCTCCACCCCGCCGGACCAGCACTCTGGGATTGGCGGCAATTTTGCGCAACGCTTCTGGTGTATCGTCCTGGTCTGTTGGTTTGGAGGTCATCGGAGAGGAAGGTGCCTACTAGCTTTGTACCGCACTAGGAATCCCGGGTGTACCCATCCGCTGGTCTTTCGCGAGGTTTGACACACCACGAATCTTATTCCAATACTTTTGTCGCCGGCTGAAAAGTCAGGGGCATAGCACAGTGGAATCCCACGATTCGTGGGTTGGAATAGATTTTAATGGTTTCGGGTTATGTTGTCTCGGCATTGGATGCCGGTTGAGGGAAACTGCAGATCCCTCGGCTTCGCTCGGGATGACAGAGGGGATGGCGACGGAATTATGGACAGCGGCTACCACACCGGGGTATTTTTCATCACCGAGGGCCAAGGATCACCAGAGGCCCCAGTTGCGGCTGATGTAGTCGGATAGGGTCATGGTGATCAATACCAGAAAGGTGAAAAAGCCGGCGCCCACTGTAAGCATCATCACTTTTGAGCTGTAGCGAATGTGCATGAAAAAAAGAATGACCAGCACAGCCTTTAAGCAGGCGATGGCAAGGGCGACGATCGGGCTGAATACGCCCATATTGATAAAGGCTGCACCGGTAGTGGTAGCAGTGAGCACCAGCAACGCCACCAGAATGGTCAAGTAAGTTTTGGGCCCGACGATGTGATGTTCGTGTTCCGTAGGAGCGGACATGCGTTCTCTCCTTCTACTTCAAAGGATGGCGGCTGATGAGGTACAGCAGCGGGAAAAGGAAGATCCAGACAATATCGACGAAGTGCCAATACAGTCCGAAGTTATCAATGGTTGATGTATGCCCATTGGTATATGCGCCGTGGTACGCATGGTAGAGCAGGAAGAACAGAATGCTGATACCGATGACCATGTGCAGCGCGTGCATACCAGTCATGGCAAAGTAAAGGAAGAAGAAGAGCTGCGCGTGCTGCGCCATATCGGGCGCCAGCGGAACATCCCGCTTGTCGGTGGGATGGACGAAATCTTCCACGCTGAAGCTTGCCCCGGGAATGTGGTGCTCGACGTATTTATCGTGATACTCCACACTCTTGATGCCCAGGAAGACCAGCCCCAACAGAATCGTCAGGCTGAGCGAGGTCAGCAGGCCTTTGCGGTTACGCGTTTCCGCTGAGTAGACCCCCATGGCCATGGTGAAGCTGGAAAGGATGAGGACGGCGGTATTGGTCGTGCCGAGACCGATTCCCAGCGTGTTGCTGCTGGCCACAAAGGCGTCGTAGTACCAGTTGCGGTACAGGAGGTAGGCCATGAACAGGCCGCCGAAGAACATGATTTCGGTCAGCAGGAAGAGCCACATGCCGAAGCTGGCAGTTTCCCGCTGCTGCTCCACCGTGACGAAATGGTGGCGCAGGTAAGCGGGATGCTCCTCGTGCCCTTCGTGAGGATCCGCGTGTCCAGTGGCGATCGTTTGGCTATCCAACAGTCGTTACCTCGTGTTCGGTCTTATGAGCCAACCAGTCATAATCGTAGGCTTCGTGATCCATGATCGGTATATCGACAAAGTTTTCGGTCAGGGGAGGCGACTGAATCTGCCACTCCAGGCCGGTCGCCTGCCACGGGTTACTGCCCGCGATCTTACCGTACTTAAGCGACCACGGCATATAGAGCATAGGTAGCAGATAGCCGATGCCGAGCACAGTTGCACCCGCCGTGGACAGCACATTCAGGACCTGAAATTCCGGTGGGTAAGCATGATATCTGCGGGGCATGCCCAGGTAGCCCACGATGAATTGCGGGAAGAAGGTCAGGATGAAGCCGATGAATGTAGTGACGGCGCTCAACTGGGACATCGATTCCGGATACATACGGCCGGTCATCTTGGGCCACCAGAAGTGGACCCCTGCCAGGTAGGCCATCAGCATGCCGCCTACCATGACGAAATGGAAGTGGGCCACGATGAAGTAGGTCTCGGTGAGATGGATGTCCATGCCGAGCGACCCGAGAAATACCCCGGTAAGGCCGCCGATCGTGAATAGCCCCATGAAGCCGAAGGCATACAGCATCGGCGTTTCAAAGGTGATGGAACCCTTATAGAGAGTCGCCGCCCAGTTGAAGATCTTGATTGCCGAAGGCACGGCCACCAGCATGGTGAGGAGCGAGAAGACCAGCGCCGAGTAATTGGAGACGCCCATGATGAACATGTGGTGCGCCCAGACAAAGAAGCCGAACACCGCAATGGCGACCGAAGAGAAGGCAACCGCGGTATAGCCGAAGACCCGCTTGCGGGAGAAGGTGCTGACGACTTCGGAAATCACTCCCATGCCGGGCAAGATCATGATGTACACGGCAGGGTGCGAATAGAACCAGAAGAGATGCTGGAAGAGGAGCGGATCGCCACCCTTGGTGGGATCGAAGACGCCGATGCCGATGGTGCGCTCGAGCATGACCAGAACCAGCGTGATGGCCAGAACCGGGGTGCCCAGAACCATCAGGATCGAAGCCGCGTAGTGCGACCAGATAAACAGCGGCAGGCGGAACCAGGTCATTCCCGGGCAACGCATGCGGTGAACGGTCACGATGAAGTTCAGACCAGTGAAGATGGAACTGAACCCGGCGATGAAGACGCCCATCGCGGCCGTGATCACGTGCGTATTCAGGTAGTGGGTGCTGAGCGGGGTGGTGAAGGTCCAGCCGGTATCGACGCCGCCGTTGAGCAGGGCAAAGACCAGGAAGCACGCGCCGGCGATGTACAGGTACCAGCTCAACAGGTTGATCTTGGGAAAGGCCAGATCTTTGGCCCCAACCATGATGGGGATGACGAAGTTACCAACCGTCGCCGGTACCGAGGGCACCAGGAAGAGGAAGATCATGATCACGCCGTGCATGGTGAACAGCTTGTTGTAGGTATCGGAGGCGACGAGATCGGGCAGGGGCGTCAGCAGCTCCAGACGGATCAGGCCGGCAAAGGCGCCTCCGATAAAGAAGAAGAAGGTGATCGAAATCAGATACAGCATGGCGATGCGCTTGTGATCGCCGGTGAGCAGCCAGCTCTTGAGGCCGTATTCGCTATTGAGGTAGCTCAGCTTTGGCAGCTGAGCTTCTTCCTGGTTTGGAAGCGAGACAATGGTACTCATTGGTTCACCGTTCCCGGCACGACAGGTGCCGTCCTACCCGACTTGGTGGGTCCACTATGGCCGGCTCCCAGCGTCTCCTGGGGGCGGTAATTCATTGCGGGCGAGCTCGAGCCAGAACTGGACGGGCCGGCTTGCCCAACGGGAAGTTGACTCGCGGTCAACGTTTGCTGCACTCGGTAATTGGAATTGAGGTTCTTGATGTATTCGACCAGGTCGATCAAACCCTCTTCGCTGACCTGCCCCTGGTACGTAGGCATGATCGGGGCGTAGCCCGCAGTCACGCGGGTCGAGGGGTTGAGAATGGCCTCACGAAGGAAAGCGTCGTTCGCGGTGATGGTGGAACCATCCGCCATTTGCAAGCGGGAGCCGTATACCTCAGCCAGGTTGGGACCGCGAGCGGTCGCCGCACCCGAGTGGCAGGAGGCACAGCCGAGGCTGGTAAACAGGCGCTCGCCGTTTTGCGCCAGGGATGCCCCGCTGGTGCTGCCGGAAGCCCATTTTTGATAATCGTCGGGGGTCATGGCGACGATTTCTCCAATCATGGCGGAGTGGTCGGTGCCGCAGTATTGCGTACAAAACAAATGGTAGGTGCCCGTCGCAGTGGCTTCAAACCAAACCGTGGAGTAGCGGCCAGGGATCACTTCCCGCTTTACTCGAAACGCAGGGATGGAGAAGCTGTGAAATACGTCCTGCGAGATCATGGTCAACTGCACCTGGCGGTTGATGGGAATGTGCAGTGAATCGATTTCATGCTGCCCGCCCGGGTGTTCGGCCTTCCACATCCACTGCTTGCCCACGATGTAGATGTTCATGGCGTTGGTGGGCGGGTTGTAGATGCGGAAATAGAGCAGCGCCCCCCAGACGAAACAAATCATGAAGAGCGCCAAGGGAATGATGGTCCACGTGGCCTCGAGCAGAGTCGAGCCTTCGATCTGCGTGGCAACGGGATTCTTCTCCTTGCGGTACATGATGGAGAAGCCAAAAACCAGAATGATCACTGCGATCATGCCCACAGCGGAGATCGCGATCAGAAAGAAGTAGAACGCGTCCATGTAGGGCGAAATAGCCGAGGCTTCCGGCGGAAAAAGGGCAGAGTTCGTCAGCCACCTTACGAGAAACTGCCACAGCACTGGACTTATATGCATCGTTACCCTTTACCCTTGAAATCCCGGCGGAAGTTCACCAGCATGAAGCTGCCCAGGCCCAAAAAGGTCAGCAGGCAGCCTGCCTGCACGACTCGGGCGATGACCAGGCTGTGCCGGTTCAGCTTCGGATCATAGCGATAGCAGTAGGTCAAAATGTTGTCGACCGGGGTGCCGATGGTGTTGTGGGACGCTTCGACCAATCCCAACTCCAAATCCCTGGGAGCGTATTCGACCCCGAGGTAGTACTGCGCCATGCGTCCTTCCGGCGTGACCACTTCGATCGAGCTGGCGTGAGCAAACATCGCGCGGTTTGCCATCCGGCTGCGGCAAACGCACATAGCCCCAGCCCACGGCTTTCGCCAGGGCGGTGATGTCCGGTTGAGCGCCGGTGAGAAAGTGCCAGCCTGCCGCGGTCTCGGGACGGCCATAGCGCTTTACATAAAGCGCTTTTTTGGCCTCTGCCATGGCTGGTGTCTCGGCTGGATCGATGCTCACGATCACCACCTGGAAATCCTTGCCTGGAGTCAGGTTCACCATCTCCAGTGCGCCGACCAGTCCGTTTAGATCCTCCATGCACAGGATCTGGCATTGGTAGTAGACCAGCGAAAGAATCACCGGCTTCTTACCGAAATAGTCTCCCAGTTTGACGGTCTTGCCGGTTTCGTCACGGAAAGAGGCGTCGAGCGGCAGCTGCTGACCCAATCGCTGGTCGATCTTGACGGTGTTGAGAATATCCGGCAGGTGATCCTGGGCAGGATCGCCCATGGTTTTTTCCCCGTAGGGCGCCACCTGGGCGAGCACCGGCGCGGCCGCAGGCAGAAGCATCGCTAGCCGCCATCAAGAACCGGATTGTGCCCTTCCTCTGCATCAAAATATCTCTACCTTTATGGTATCGCCGACTTAGAGCCGTTCGCGAATCTGAGCCGTCTGGATTGAACCTGCTCAATACTTCCCGGATACAAGCAGCTGCTCAACGACCTGCTCCTAAAGCGGCCTGATCTCCCGGCTTCTCGCCGCGCATCCGCTGCTGCTCCAGAGTCTCCATGTACTGCTGCTCGTAGCCGGTCCGGGCAAATCCATCGGTGAGCGGCACAGCCAAGACCGGGGCCCGATCCCCTGCCATCAACGGTTCGCTGGTTTGCTCCTCGGGAGCAACGGGCAGGCCATTCTTGGCTATGATTTCCATCGCGCGGGCAATGGGAATGCGCACTTTGCCGCTGGATCGGTCGACCCAGCTGTAGTAGTTCAGGAGCAAATCTTCGCGGGCATGCATTTCCGCGATTTCCTGGTTACCGTCATCGGTTTGCAGCCGCGGGGTGGGAAAACGCTGCACCATCTGGTTAAGCTGGTTCTGCTCCATGACCGCATTCGACGTCAAATCCTGACGTTTGCCGTTTGGCTGGGCGCCGATCATATTCCATTTGTTGGACGGCCCGTCACTCTTCAGGATGGCCGTGTTGATGACCTTGCCCATACCGAAACAGAAGATGAAGAACACCCCGACGAACGCGCCCAGGGAGGCGAGAAAGACCACGATGCCATTGACGTTGACATCGGTGACTTCATAGCCGGGCGAATCCGTGCCCGGATTGTAGTCAGTGCTGTTCGGATCATGCGGATCGTGTGACTCATGCGTGGGCATGTTCGCCCTCCAAAATCTCTTCCAGGTGAGGATCGTTGGTCTGGATCAACGGGCGCTTCATCATCTGGCCAAAGTAGAACCACATCCACAGGGAAATCACGACGACGGGAACGGTCATGTATTCCAGAATGCCGAAGCTGAAATGGAGATTGCGTTTGGCGTCGGCAAAATTCGGTTCAATCAGCCAGAACATATCCCAGCAGCGAGCGAAAATCATGATCTTGCAGACCAGGACGATGCGATCTTTATTGCGCTTCAGGTCGGCCGAGAGCAGCAAAGTGAAGGGAATGAGCCAGTGAAACACAAAGTCGAGGGAAGCGATTACGCCCCAGCCACCGCGAATGCGATCGAGATACCAGGGAATCTCCTCCGGCAGGTTTCCCGACCAGATGATAAGGAACTGCGAAAAAGCTATATAGATGTTGAGCATCACGAAGGCAAACGCCAACTTGCCCAAGTCGTGCTGCTCGGTTTTGCGGAGGACGGTGTGCATGGGCTCGGCCTGGGACAGCCTGACCACGGTGATGATGGAGAGCGCCAGAACGCCATAGCCTTGACCAACCAGAAACATGAACCCATACATGGTCGAGTACCAGGTTGGGTCGAGAGACATAACCCAGTCGATGGCGCAGACGCTCATGGTGATGGAATAAACCAGGACGCCAAAGCCGCTGAGGTTTTCCAGGCGAACCTGCCAGAATCTCACGTTGGGATGAGCGTCGGCGTCGCGCTGGAGACCCCACTTGTTGAGCAGGTGCATGAAGATAAACCAGATCGCAAAGCAAATCGCAGATTGTATCCATACGCTGCCCACGCTCAGCATGGGGTGCTTGTAGGCAATCGTGCGCGCTTGCTCGTAGGTGATCAGGTGCTGGTGGAAGGCCTGCATGGGGTTGGTGTACTGCGCCCACAGATACAACTTCTTCATGAAGATGCCGATGGGCAGGAACAATACGATGATCAGAGGCAGGCACCGGGACATTGCCTCGAGCGGCCTGCGCAGGAGTAAGCCCCACTTACCGCCGCTCAAATACTGCACCATCAGCAGCGCCAGGCCGCCCACGGTGAAGCCCCAGCTGATGATGTAACCGAGCAGGTAAGAGCGCAGCAGGTGATCGATGCCGTCGTGATCGACAGTCGCCGCAAGTACCGCGAGCACGACCGACAAAACGGCAAAGATAGCGCCCACAATCATGGCCCGGCGCCGCCACGCAGTCAGTAGCAGCGGGGCATTCAACTCGGAGGGTAGCGTGTTTGCGTGGTGTTCGTGAGCCATGTCTTTTCCTGACCTATTTCAATCCCTTCGGCTTGACTGCGTTGCCGCTGGTGGCTGCGCCACCGCCTGGCTGGCTCATGGCCGGCACCGGACTGTCTGCCGTCGCTGGGGCCATGCCCGGGGTCCCTTGGCTTGCATCGGGCGGCAATGCGGAGACTGCGGTTGCAGGTAGCGACCAGGGCTGCGCGAAGGACTCGGGCAATCCTTCCCGCTCCGCAATGTCCTTCAGATTTTGTACCTGCACTCCCGAGGGAACTTCGCCTTCCCTGGCATTTTGACTGATCTGGAGAGCACGGATATACGCGGCGACCGACCATCGATCGGCAGGAGTGAGCTGGGCCGCGTATTCCGGCATTGCTCCGTATCCGTTGGTCATGACGTAGAAGTAGTGACCCAACGGCTGGGCCAGGATGCGCGCCGAGTGGAAGTTGCCTGCGGGCTTATAGCCACGTTGCACGATCATGCCGGCGCCATTGCCCACGCGCGAATGGCAGGGGGTGCAGTAGATGTTGTACCGCTCCTGGCCGCGAGCCAGCACCTGCATGGAGACGGGGAAGGGCATCAAGTCCGCTTCCTTGCCATCGATCAAGCCGGTGTAGAAAAAGCTGTCTTCGCCCAACTGCCCGCGAGCGACGGTATGCGCCACCTGAGGGCGAACGGAGCGCCCGTCAGCAAAGAAGGTGGTGCTTCGCTGGGGGACAAATTTCGGCTGATTCTGCATGTCCTGGCGACAGCCGGTAACAGCGAGGGCAGCAAAGCCCAGAGCCAAAAAGCGCGAAGGACGGATTCGGGTCGTCAGCTTAATACTCCACCTCCACGACCGAGACCGGCCCAAAGCTTTCCAGGAAGCTGCGCGATTCCGCCACTTCGAACTTGGGGTCGTTCGCTTCCAGGCAAAGAAAGAATTTATCCACCATCGCCCCATTGCGGAAATTCGGGGCATTGAAGAGTGGGTGATAAAGCTGCGGCAGCCCGCACAAAGCCAGCATGCCGAACGCCGCCGAAAGACCAGCCCAGAGGATGGTCCACTCGTAGGCAGGGATAATGAAGGCCACCCAGGAGAACAGCGGACGACCAGCGATGTTCAGCGGATACGCGAAGACCGAAACCCAGGTCTCCATCAGGAACATGGCAGCCAGCCCCATCAATCCACCGACCAGGCAGACGAGCGGAACGTAGTTCCGATGAAAACCGATCGCCTCCGCCGCTTCTTCCACCGGGTATGGGGTGTAGCAGTCCATCCGCCGCCAACCGGCGTCGTAGGCGGTCTTTGCGGCTACAACCAATTCACCGGGAGTATCGAACTCCGCCACCAGTCCGTAGATTCCTTCACGCACAGGCATTAGTCACCCGCCTCCATTGCTTCCGGCTCCGCGTTCACTTTAGCCTGCGGCAGCATCATGCGAATCTCAGACATCGGGATCATGGGCAGGAAGCGCACGAATAAGAAGAATAGTGCCGTGAACAGGCCCAGGGTGCCGAGGAAGGTACCGTAGTCCCACCGGGTTGCGCGATACGTTCCCCAGGATGAGGGGAGGAAATCGCGGTAGAGGCTGGTCACGACGATCACAAACCGTTCGAACCACATGCCGGTATTGATGATCAGCGACATGATGAACATTTTGGTGGGACTGACCCGCGTGCTGCGCAACCACAACAGTTGCGGAAGCGCGATGTTGCAGGTAATCAGTACCCAGTACGCCCAGCCCATGGGACCGAACATGCGGTTCCACATCATGAAGTATTCCCAATGGCTGGCGGAGAACCAGGCCATGAACACTTCCATGGAGTAGCCGTAGGCGACGATCAGCCCGGTGGCCAACATCACCTTACCCATATTGTCGATATGGCGGATGGTGATCAGGCCTTCGAGGTGATAGAACTTGCGGATGGGAATGGCCAGGGTGATGACCATGGCGAACCCGGAGTAGATGGCGCCAGCGACAAAGTAGGGCGGGAAAATCGTCGTATGCCAACCCGGCAAGACCGCCACGGCGAAATCGAAGCTGATGACTGTGTGTACCGAGAGCACCAGGGGAGTGGCCAGACCGGCCAGCAACAGGGAGGCGGTTTCATACCGCATCCAGTGCCGGACCGAGCCGCGCCATCCGAGAGAAAGAATGCCGTAGCTGTATTGGGCAAGCCTGGTTTTGGCCCGATCGCGCATGGTCCCGAAATCGGGGATCATGCCGATGTACCAGAAGACAACAGAGATGGTGGCGTACGTCGAGACCGCGAACACGTCCCATAGCAGCGGGGAGCGGAACTGCGGCCACACGTTCATGGTGTTGGGATAAGGAAAGAGCCAGTACCCCAGCCAGGGACGCCCGACGTGGATGAGCGGGAACATGCCGGCGCAGACCACAGCAAAGATGGTCATCGCTTCTGCGAAGCGGTTGATGGAGTTGCGCCACTGCTGCTTGAACAGCAGCAGAATCGCAGAGATCAGCGTGCCGGCGTGGCCGATACCGATCCACCACACAAAGTTGATGATGGCGAAGCCCCAGCCGACGGGGATATCGAGGCCCCAGATACCGACGCCCTTGAGAAACAGCCAGGTGACCGCTGTAAACAGGACGAGGCAGATGGTGCTGGCCAGCATGAAGCCGAAGAACCACCCCATCGGGGTGTGCGGCGTGAGCACGATGCGGGAAATGACATCGGTCACCGATTTAAAGGTGTATCCGGGGGCGATGACCCGAAACTCGCCTGTCTTCGGGTCCAGCTGCGGATCGCTTACGGGTAAATCTGGTTTGGTCGCCATGCTGCGCTAACCTTTCAGCTCTTCGCAGGCGCGTGCTCGATGCGCGCCTCGGCCAGTTCCGGGTTGGGGTTAAAGACTTCGGCAATGTAAGTGGTGCGGGGACGAGTATTCAGGTCCGCCAGCACGCCATAATTGCGCTGCTGCAACTTCAGCTTTCTCACTTTGCTGGCCTTGTCGTTGATATTGCCGAAGACGATGGCGCCGGTGGGGCAAGCCTGCTGGCAGGCGGTGACTACTTCACCGTCGCGGATTTCACGATTTTCTTTATCCGCCGCAATTTTCGCGGCGGTGATCCGCTGCACGCAGTAGCTGCACTTTTCCATCACGCCGCGGCTGCGCACCGTCACATCAGGGTTGCGCATCAGCTTGAGGCTCTCAGTCTCGAAATCAGAGAAGAGCAGGAAGTTGAATCGGCGTACCTTGTAGGGGCAATTGTTGGAGCAATAACGAGTGCCCACGCAGCGGTTGTACACCATGACGTTGAGGCCTTCGGTTGAGTGAACCGTAGCACCTACCGGACATACCTGCTCGCAGGGCGCGTTTTCACACTGCTGGCAGGTCATGGGCTGGAAGTGTGCTTTCGGCGCGTCCAGATCGCCTTCAAAGTAGGTATCGATGCGAATCCACTGCATGATGCGGCCAGTCATGGTGTTGTGACGGCCCACCACGGCAATGTTGTTCTCCGCATAGCAACTCACCACGCAGGCATTGCAGCCGACGCAGGAGTTCATGTCGATGGCCATGCCCCAGGCGTTCTTGTCATAACGCCAGTTGTTGAACATGCTGGTATCTGGTTCCGGATCTTCCGGTTCTTTCTCCTCTTCATGGGCGAAGTTCGGATTCTCTTTGAACTCGTCCAATGTCGCGTAGCGAATGATGCCGCGGGTGGCGGCCTCGTTGCCCTCAAGCGAGTGAGTGCCGGAACCATCTCCACCTGCCTCGGTGGAGCGGTGATCGGTGTAATGACTCTTGGTGACCGCAAACTCGAAAGTTTTTCCGGTCTTGGTCATGGTTGCGCCGGGAGCGAACAGCAGCGCATTCGAAGTGCGGATGGCGTAGGCGTTGAAACCTAATCCGCCGGCCACGCGGCCCCCGTTCTCACGTCCATAGCCCAGATAGACCGTGACCGAGCCGTCGGCATGACCAGGAACCGCCATGACCGGAGCCAACACCGTGTTCCCGTTTGACTTGATGGCTACTACGTCCTGCTCGGCCAGGCCGAATTTTGCCAGCGTTGGGTAGCTCATCAGCGCCGCGTTATCCCATGACATGCTGGTGACCGGCTTGGGGATTTCCTGCAGCCAGCCGACATTCGCGTAGCGCCCGTCGTAGACGTTGGGATCGGGACGGAAAATAACCTCGACGGTTCCGCTTTGCTCCGCCGGCGCGGTGACTGCCAGGTCGCCAGCCTTAGCGGAAACTGTTTTGGGTTGAAAAGCGCTTCCGGCCACCATGCCGTCGTGAAGAATCTTGCGCCAACCATGTTCGGCATCGGGCCCCAGGTTCGCCTGCCAGGTCTTGCGCACAGCATCGTAGGGCGAGGTGTCCGGGTCGTTGAGCATGGACTGGATGACATCGTGCGCCGACTTGCCGCCGTAGAGCGGGTCGATCATGGGCTGGATCACGGTGGCGGTCCCGTCATAGGCACGGGTGTCGGACCAGTTCTCGAGGAAATGCGTTCCGTTGATATGCCACTCGGCAACCACCGCGGTTTCATTGAAGTGGGAACCGAGGTGCACCGTGTGCTTCACCTTGTTCATCGCCTGGTCGAATTGCAGATCCACCGGCGCGCTGTAGACGGGGTTGGTATTCAGGATCACCAACCACTCAACTTTGCCCGCCTTCATGTCATTCACCAGGTTGACGATGTCCTGCCCCTGGATGGACGGCATGGGATTCACGGTGCTCGGTGTAGACCACGGTTTTGCCGACGTTGCCCAAAGCCTGATTGATCGCGATGGCGGCCAGGTGGACCTCGGGTGATTGCTGCTCACCGGGGATCACGACGCACTTGCCTGCGTTGGCCTTCAGGTCTGCCGCCAACGCGGTGAGGAACTTGCCTGCGGGGCCAGAGGGTGGCTGGGCACTGGATCCACCCGCGCCGACGGCCGCGGCGAGTGCTGCGGCAAAGGGTGCCGATGTCCACGGCCCTGATGGCCAGGCGATGTTCTGCCTTGAAACCGGTCGTGGTGGAGACGCTCTCCACGGCGTACAGCCGGTTCATGGTGGCATTTGCATCCTCGAGCTTACGCCGGCCGGCATAGTCAGCAGCCAGGCGCAGGAAGCCGGGATGGGTGATGCTGGAGAGAAAATCGGCATCGAGAGAGACGATGACGTCCGCGTCCTGAAGCCGGTATTGGGCGTCGTAGTAATCGCCGAACGCAGTCTTCGAGGCCGAATAGGCCGAGTCGCGGTTCACCGGGTCCCACTGCATCCACTTGGCGTTGGGATAATTCTGCTGAGCAGCCTTCCATTGGGCTGCCAGCGTGGGCGAGGTGACGGTATCGCTCAGGATATAGACTCCGGCGCCGCCACTTGCCTTCTTGTCGGAGAGCATGGCCCGGAACGCAGCGAGAAATGCGGCGAACTCGCGCACTTCACCCCGATAGGTAACCCTCTGGGAGCGATCCGGATCGTAAAGGTCGAGCAGTGCGCCCTGGCTGAGCGGATCGGAAGAGCCACGGTTCACCGGGTGCTCGGGATTGCCATCCAGCTTGATCGGCCGGTAAGCATCGCTCTTGACCAGCAGCGGCACCGCGCCGGTGTTGAAGGGCATGGCAGTGGCGAAATACACCGGGCGGCCCAGTACCAGGTCTTCCGGCTCCTTCACATAGGGATAGATGGGTTCATCCGGCTGTTTGGTACAGCCAGCAAGCCCAGCCAGCGCCAGCGAAGCGCTCATGACCTTGAGGAAGCCGCGCCGCGATACGGGGTCGATCCACTCTGCCGCCTGGTTGGGGAATTCCCGCTGGACCGCCTCGCGGAAGGCAGGCGTGTCGGCCAACTCGTCGACGCTGCGCCAATATTTCTTTCCCGTCTGGCCGGCAAGCTTCGCCCTGGCGGCTTCGAGCGTCAATTCCTGCTGATTACCCTTCTTCTCACTCATCGATGGCATGTCTCGCAACTGCTCAATTCCTGGGGCGTGCGGATGTGGTACTGCTGGGTCAGGTACTTGCCCAGTGATTCCTGGTCCGTGAGCTTTACGTAGTTCAAAGTCGCTGGAATCGTAACGCCCGGCGCATCACTCGTGACTTGCCCGTGCAATCCAACCGGCGCCATGTGCAGCGAGGCCAACTGGGCGCCTCCCTTGCTGGGATCCGTGGTGGTGCAGCTCACCGTCTGCGCGGTGGGAACTCCATCCTTCAGGCCGGTACTGCCGCACCACACCGGCTTCTGGCTGGTCGGACCTTCCCATGCCATGTTGTAGATCTCCGTCGTGGGGCGCAGGTTTTTGCCTGGATTGCGATGGCAATTGAGGCACCACTCCATCTGCAGGGTGTTCTGCTCATACATCAACGGCATCAGGTCCACGCGTCCATGGCACGAGGAACATCCGATGCCCTTGTTCACGTGAATTTCATGGTTGAAGTAAACATAGTCAGGAAGATCGTGGACTTTTATCCACGGGATGGAATCCCCCGTGGCCCAGCTGGTGCGAACCGGCTGCAGCAGGGCTGCGTTGGTCCAGATCTGCGCGTGGCAATTCATGCAAGTCTTGGTCGGAGGAATGCCGGCGTAGCTCGACTTCTCGACTGAGGTGTGACAGTACTGGCACTGGAGACCCAGTCCCATGACGTGATGCTTGTGGCTGAACGGTACCGGCTGCTCGGCGCGCTGCCCCTGCTTGGTGACCCATGGAGACCCTTGCAATTGATCAAGAGTGACTCCCAGGGCTATGACGATCAACCCTGTCAGGACCAGGCTCGCGCGGGCTAACGCGTTCGCACTCCGGTCAAAAATCTGCGCCATTGAATGAGTCCCTGCTTCCTCGGATTCCGTGGTGTAAAAAAGAAAGGCTCGGCTACGACTCTATGCGATTTGATCCAGGAGGATATCGGTAGAAATTACCTTCCCGCATCGTGCCTGGAAAGTTGAATATAGCAGCAAACCGGAGGGGGTAGGCAACTCTCGGATTCCCCGGAGCGCATTTATGATCACAACGAAAGCGCCAATATGGAAAAGAAGCCCCGCTGCAAGTGCCGAGCGAAGCGGCGTCCGGGATGTTTGCAATTCCGGTACTCATGGCAAAGTTAAAATAACTTGATGGAAAAAGGCCTCCGCCCGGTTCGCTACGACGTTGCTCTTGCGCTCCAGCAATTATCGACGGCGGATGCCAAGCTGGGCGCGCTGATCGAACGGGTCGGCCCCTTTGGGTTGCGCGTGCAAAGCACCCACTCGCCTTTTGAAGCGCTGCTCGAAGCCATTCTGTACCAGCAACTGCACGCCAATGCCGCGCGCGCCATTCTAGGACGGTTGTTGGCCCTTTTCGGGGATCTGCATCCGCAGCCGGAGCAATTGCTTGCCGTGCCGGATGAGATGCTTCGCGCAGCCGGCCTTTCCAAGGGGAAGCTGCTGGCGTTGCGGGACCTTGCGGCGAAGACTCTGGACGGTACCGTTCCCTCGCTTGGCGTTATTCGGCGCTTGCCTGATGAGGAGATTGTCGAACGCTTGAGCCGTGTGCGTGGCATTGGAACGTGGACGGCGGAAATGTTACTTATCTTTCGATTGGGGCGGCCGGATGTGTTTCCCGGGACGGATTATGGAATTCGCAAGGGATTTTTGCTGACGTTCGGGAAGGTGAAGGTGGGCAAGCCCATTACTTTGGATATGTTGCCGAAGACGGAACAGATGCAGCGGCGGGTGGCACGGTGGAAACCCTGGCGGTCGGTGGCCAGTTGGTATTTGTGGCGGGCTTGCGAATTGCCTCGGGAGGTTTAGAAGCATTCGGGAATAAGTGCCAGTCGTCCCTACGGGACTTTTCGTCTCGAATCTGTACCCAGGACTACGTCCTGGGCTAAGTTCAGTCGTCCCTACGGGACTCATTCGTCGATTAATGGAAAGCGGTCGATGGGCTACGCCCGTCGTTTTCGGCCCAGGTACGCTTCGGCGAACCTGGGGCACCCGTCCTGTTTCCTCGGCCTTGTGTCAGAAGAATTGCCTCTGGACCTTGGCGTCGTGGTTTTGGAAAAACGTGCGCACTATGCGCACTAAGTGGTGTCTTCAACGAGCGTGAGATTTTGGGTCACGGTGGTTTAGATCCAGTTTGCGGCGAAAATTGTCGGTGTTCTTCAAAAATAATTGCTAGGGGGCCATGGCCTTCAAGGGAATTGGGCCGGTTTCGGTCGAGGCGGATAGGCTGCGGGCCACCAGCGAGCCTTCTTCCACCACCAGTTCTTCGACGGCGATCGATAGCTGGCGGCCGAGTTCAAGGAAGGTTTCCTTCCAGTGTGCCGCGGTCTTGGGTTCAAGAGCCATGAGGAAGCGGTTGGATTTGGTCAGGACGTCATACCAGATGTTTTGCGCCTGCCACAGGTTCAGCTCGAACGGGAGTTCGCGCAAGGTGCGCGCCAGCGTGAGCGCGTGATCGAGGCTATCTGTCTCCAGCGGCTTCGACTGAAGATGGACCATCGATCGCTTCATGTGTTGATCGGTCAGGTAGCGTAGCGCGTGGCTCTCCAGGACGACTCCGTCGGACTTGGCCAGAGAAATCAGCGAGCGGACTCGGGGGAGGTTGATGGGCTCGTCTTCCAGGGCGCGCCGCAAGCCGGCATTGATGGCGAAACCGGCAGCCATGGTGAGGGCCGGCGGCTTGGGAAGACCGGAGGCGTTGAGAAAATGCAGTAGCGAAGCATGCTCTTCGTAGATTTTTACCAGGCTGTCTTCGACTTCGCTGAGGGTGGCGTTGAGGATGAAGCGCAGGATGCGGCGCTGATCGTCCTTGAAGAGAGACGCGAGCGAGTAAGGACTGCCGCCAAAGAAGCTATCGATCAGGCGCACGACTTCGGGCAAATTTGCCTGGGTGACAGCCGCGCTGCATTTCTGCTTGAGGTCTTCGAAGGCGGTGAGATCCTGCGGCGTGGAACGCTCGACTGCGGCGGTGACATTGTGATCGCCGAAATGAAGGGCGGCGAAAGTGACCTCCTCGGTCTCTTCCGTGAGGTTGGAAGTGATGCGGCATCGGCCGACGGCCAGGCGCGCTCGCCCGGAGGTGACGTTCTCGTAGTCGAGGCGGCGGACGGTGTAGCAAAAGAGGACCGTTTCGTCGGGATAGCTGCCAAACACAGAGGAGATGGCATAGTGGGCGGCCACCTGTTCCAGGTTGACCTCCATCGGTTTGACCAGGCGTTTGTAGATATCCCCGCCGTCTTTCCATTGGGGGCTGTTGCATTTGGCCTGACGCAGGCGCTCCACGAATTGCCATTCGAGCAAAGCGCAATTGAGGCCGAAAATGTCGGCGGCCAGGCGCAGCGCGCGGGCCGCATAGGCCATGATCTGCACGGTCTCGATGCCGGAGATATCGTCGAAGAACCATCCGCAACTGGTGTACATCAGCTGGGTGTGGCGCTGCATCTCCATCAGCTTGAGAATCAGGGACCGTTCGTCCGGCGAGAGTATGCGCACCGCGTGGGCGGAGAAAAACTGTTCGATGGCCGTTTCGGCTTCCGCGGAGCCGCCGGCAAGGATGACCGCGATGTAGGCATCGCGCGCTGCCCACACATCCTTCAATAAGCCGGCGGTGGCGCTTTCGCTGAGCGGTGCGACGGTATCGCGGAGCCAGTCGAGTGCGGCACGAAGAGGCGCGCGCCAACGCTGGTGCCAGCCCTGGCGACCTCCATTACAGCCGCAGTCGGAACGCCAGCGCTCGACACCGTGGGCGCAGCTCCACGAGGTGTCCTCGACGATTTCCGCTTCCCACGTGGGGGGAAACTGGGCCAGGAATTGGCCGTAGTTGGCCAGCTTCGCCAACTTTTTGTCCTCGATGAAGCGCAGGGCATAGGAGAGAGCCATTTCCCCGTGACGATGGTGGTGGCCATAACTCTCGCCGTCGGTGGCTACGTGGGCCATCTGGGGAGTGGGGTCACTGGGATCGAAGCCGCGGGCCAACCGCCAGGCGAAGTTTTCGCCGTTGTAGAGCAGTCCTTCGAAGGCAATCGCCCGCGATTGGGGCCCGTTGTAGAAGAAGACCGTGATAGTTCGCCCCTCGCTCGTTCGCACCAGGTAGGGGTGGTTCGGGTTGACCGAGGCATCGGGAGTTTCCATCCAGCGCGCTCCGGCGCCGTCTAACCGGTCGAGAACGGGCTGCAGGGTGATCTCCGCACGTTCGCGAACGCGGGCGCACTGATGAGGCGCAAGGATGGTGAAGAGGATGCCGTGTTGCGCCAGGAGATCGAGGGTTTCGTTATCCACCGCGGTTTCCGAAAGCCACATGCCTTCGGGGGCGCGGCCGAAACGGTGCTTGAAATCAGCGATGCCCCAGCGGATCTGGGTGATGCGGTCGCGCGTGTTGGCCAACGGCATGATCACGTGGTTGTAGACCTGGGCCATGGCGGATCCGTGGCCGTCGTAGCGCAGCATGCTTTGCCGGTCGGCGTCGCGGATCATGCGATAGGTGCGGGGCGCATTTTCTTCCAGCCAGGAGAGGAGGGTGGGCCCGAAGTTGAAGCTGATGCGGGAGTAGTTGTTCATGATGCGGATGATCTGGTTGTCACCGTTCATGATCCGCGAGGCTCCGTTGGGGGCGTAACATTCCGCGGTGATGCGCTCGTTCCAGTCGTGGTAGGGAGCGGCTGAGTCTTCCGTTTCGACGGTTTCGAGCCAGGGGTTTTCTCGCGGGGGCTGGTAGAAATGGCCGTGAATGCAGATGTAGCGTTCCGGAGTGGTTGGGTAATCGGCCATGGAGTCATGATAGCTGCTGCGGGGAGGGAGTTGGCGGGTGAGAGGTTCCACGAAATGGTTATGGGATTGGTGCGGGCCGGAATGGGATGGGCGGTTTGGGTTTGTATCCTGAGAGATCGTTTTTTAGTGGGGAGTGCTCAGGAGAAGTCGGTGGTATCCCACATCTCGCGAAAAACGAGCGAGATATGGGGCACCCGGGATTTTTTGCAGGGACAGGTTTTTAGGACGGCGTTGGGGGGGTCGATGTGCTCGCGTGGTCCTAGCTTCTCCAGCGTAGGGTTACTGGGCCGTCCATGGGGTGCTCCATGGGGCGGTTGGTTTCTTCGGCTTCTTGACGGGCTCGCTTGAGGGCGAAATACCACTTGGCGGGACGATCCGCGTCGTCGATCAGCATCAGACCGGGATTGAATTTCAGACCTTCGGCTTGCTGCACCATGGTGAGCTGGTCCTGGCGCACGAAACGCTTACCGAAGAATTTGGCGACCGTGGTGACTAGGGGGACGGCATAAAAGACGTTCCAGGCGGCGTACACGTCGATGCGGGAATTTCCGGGTGTGGTCGGGGTGACTGTGGTCAGGCTGGCGAACCATTTTTTTCCGCAGCGCAAAGTCTCGTAGCGGCGGTTGGGGAGTACGAAATCGATGGTGGTCTCGATGGGCTCGCCGTAAACTCCAAGCAATTTGTAAGGCGCGCTGTTGGCAGAGGGTGTGTGCGCCGACATGCGGAAGCCCTGAGGTATGGGCTCGAAGTGTTTTTCTTTTTCGTGGATGCTGTGGCGGGAACGCCACCACCAGGCCTGATGGACAAACGGCCCGTGGGCCGGATCCATCAACCCGATAATCCCGTGATCGACATTGCAGGGCAGGTCCGCTGTCAGGTGCGCGCTGCGATGCGGGTTGCTGAACTTTGGCAATTCGGGAACCGCAGGCAGAGCGTCCCTCGTGTCCATCCGTACACGGCCGCTACCCGGTTTGGGCACATACACCCAGGCGTACCCGTCTTTCTCTTTGCAGGGGAAGGCGGTGGCATAGATGCGGCGGGGATAGGAATCCTGGCTGGTGAGCGAGGGGATCTCCATGCACTGGCCCGACTCCGGCTCGAAGACCCATCCGTGATATTTGCAGGTGACGGCGCTGCCATCGAACCACCCGCAGGAGAGCGGAATGCCGCGATGGGGACAACTGTCGCGCATGGCAAATAGGTTGCCGTCCTCTTTGCGCCCTAATACGAGGGGGATTCCCAGCAACATGGCAGTCTTCATGCTGCGCCCGCGAAGGTCGACGCTTCGCATGGCGGGATACCAGTCGTTGTAGATGAGGGACGTGTCGGGGCCCAGCAAATCGCTCGCCGGAAATATCGCCGGTCCTCTACCTGCTGCTGTGTCTGGCGCCATCGCTCGCGATCCCGAAGACCTGCATTTACTATAGCGCCACCGCCCGGGGTGGCCTGGAAGCGGAGACCCAGTAAAATTCTGTTTTTGGAGCCGCGCTATCCCAGCCTATTTCACCCGGCGTTCGCGGAAGATACTCCTTTGCATTGCCGCTCTTTGGGTGTTGCTCTACGGAAGCTTTACGCTTTTTCGTCCGCCTTTGCTGGATGATGCGGACTCGGTGCATGCCGAGGTGGCGCGGGAAATGGTCGTGGGGCAGGACTGGGTCACCCTGCACGCGAACGGCATTCGCTATCTCGAAAAGGCTCCGCTGCTTTACTGGAGCATGGCGGCTAGTTTCAGTGTCTTTGGCCCAGAGGATTGGGCTGCGCGGCTTCCGCTCGCGATCTATACGCTGGCTCTTTTGGTAACGGTTTATTTCGGTGGGCCTCGATTCTTCAATTCCGCTGTCGCCGGGTTTTATGCAGCGCTGATTCTTGCCACTTCGTTTGGCATTTTTATCTACAGCCATATCCTGCTTCCCGATGTGATCGTTTGCCTGTGGCTTAGTCTCGCCATGCTGCTGTTCTGGATCTCGCTGGAACAGCCACAGCCTTCGCGGGCGACTGCGTGGGGATTCGCTGCTTGTTGTGCACTCAATGTGCTCACCAAGGGGCTCATCGGGATCGTGTTTCCGTTGGGGATTGTTTTCGTTTTCCTGTTGCTGAATCGCAACCTGGGTCACCTGCGGCGATGGCATCCTTTTTCCGGCGCGGTGATCTTCCTGGTGATTGCAGTACCGTGGCATATCGCAGCGGGGATGGCCAATCCTGCGCAGGGCCACCCTTCGGGAACGGTGCCCACGGCAGGAAACGTACATGGCTTCTTCTGGTTTTATTTCTTCAATGAGCAGGTGCTCCGGTATTTGAATCGCAGGGTTCCGCGGGATTACGACACGGTTCCGCTGGTGCTGTTTTGGGGGCTGCTCGGGGTGTGGCTGATGCCCTGGATTGCTTTTGTGTTCAAGGCGCTGGTTCCGGTGCGGATGCGGTCTTCGGTGCGCCGGGTCCGGATGCCTCGACCGGATCAGGCCTGGAACCTGCTCGGTATATGGGCTGCTTTCGTGATGGTATTTTTCAGCTTCTCCACGCGACAGGAATACTATGCGCTGCCCGCGTTGCCACCGATCGCTCTGATGATCGGCGGGTGGCTGAATCGCGAAGAGAAATGCCATGCGCGCGACCCTCGGCGCATCGCGGGACGACGGATTGCCGTGGTTTTATTTGTGCTCGGAGTGATTGGCTCTTTGCTCGCTGGGTACCTGGCCATCCGCGGGCGTCCGCTTGCCCCGGGCACCGATATTTCGAGCGTGCTTACACAGAATCCGGGAGACTATGCGCTTTCCCTGGGACATTTTCTGGATTTGAGCACGAGGTCTATGGGCGCGTTTCGCGTGCCGTTGATTCTGGTTGCAGTCGCGTTATTTCTAGGGACGTTCGCCAATATGGTGCTGCGGTCTATCAATATGATCCGTTTTGGCAACTACGCGCTGGCAGCGATGATGGTGATTTTCCTGATCGCGGCGCACACGGCGTTGGTGACGTTTTCACCGGTGCTGTCTTCCAAGGCTTTGGCGGATGCGATTGGTCCTCGGATCAAGGATGGCGATGTGGTCGAGATTCATGGGGAATATGAGGCGGGATCCACCCTGGGATTTTATTTGCGACGCCAGGTCCGGATATTGGATGGGCGGTCTTCTAACTTGTGGTACGGGTCGTTTTTTCAGGATGCTCCGCAGATATTCGACGATGAGGCTTCGTTTGGACGGTTGTGGGGTGGCCCGAAGCGAGTTTTTTTGTGGACTCCGATGGATCAGGTTCCCAGGTTGGCCGGGCCGGCTTACACGATCGCGCGGAGCGGGGGTAAAGAGGTGGTTAGCAATCAGCCTTAGGCGCGGGAAGAGATGCGATTTTCCGGGGTACACGTTCAAGGGCCCGTACCAGCTTTTACCAGGAGGATCCCAGGTCTCAGAAGCGAGACCTGGGGCACCCTCGCTAATTACCGCAGAAATTAAACTGCGGTTAGGCGGCTCATTTTGCCGTCTTTCAGGGAGAAGTGCTGGCCCCGCCAGGCTACGGTGTTTCCGGCGAAACTCCAGATCCAGATGCCCAGGGCCACGACGTCGCGTGCTGGCAAGAGCCAGAGGTCGCGCAGTACCTGACGATCGTTCAGCACACCCACACCCACGGCCAGGGCTAGCGCCACTCTTGCTAACAGCGTCAGGCTGAGGAGGGCGATGCTGCTCAGGCTTACGCCTGAAGCGATCAGGTTACAGAGCGCCCACGGCAGACCGTAGGTGAAGACCAAGCCGGTGTAGCCGAGTTTTCTTGAGTAGCGCGTGCTGCGGCTCCAGCGAATCTGATGGGCTAGAAATTGGCGGAAACGATAAGCGGGCAGAAAGGTCTCGACCACTTCGCCGCTCAGCATAACTTCAAAACCACTGCGCCAAATACGTGCTCCCAGTTCATAGTCGTCGGCGAGGTAGTCGACCAGCGGCTCCAGTCCGCCAATGGCTTCCAATGCCTGGCGCGAGACGGCCAATGTAGAGCCTAGCCCGAAGCGGATGCCGTCTTCAATTTGGCGGGCGGTCAGTACGCCAGCGATAAAGTCGGTGGCAATCCCCAGCGCTTCCATGCGTGAACCGGTGGTGCCATGCGCCTGTCCGCGGTAGAGGGCTGTCACCAGGCCTACACGGCCGCCGCGACGCTTGGGGAGAAGGAAGCAACCCATGATCCGGCGTAAATAGTTGGGAGAGACCTTAATGTCGCTGTCGTTGATCAAAATGTAGTCGTACTTCGCGCTGGCCAGCATCTGCACCAGGTTGCTCACCTTACCGTTGGTGCCCAGCAACTCCGGGCATAAGACGAGGCGGATGGTACGCTCGGGAAATTCGGCCTGCAGCTTTTCAATGGCTGAGACAGCGGGATCGGCCAGGTTACTCACCCCAAACAGGATCTCGTATGGGCCCTGGTATTGCTGCCGACAATGACTGGCGAAGCTGGCATACATCTCAGGGTCGAGCCCTTTGACCGGCTTGAGGATGCTCACTCCCGGCTGGAAATCAGGCAGAGGCCTGCGTAGTTGATGCTGAAAGGCACGCGCGCTCCACAAAGCCAGCAGGTAATAACCCAGACCGGCAAGGCTGAGGATAGTGGTAACGGTAGCAACGACAATCGGCAGCATGAAGGCGACTCTAGTGTAGCCGACCGGCCAAACTACTCGTAACGCAGAGCAATGATGGGGTCGAGCGACGCCGCCTTCCATGCGGGATAGATCCCGAAGAGAAGACCAATGCCGCAGGAAACGACGAACGCGGTCGCAGACCAGGCGACGGACATGGAGGCCGGCAACACCTTGCCAATTGTCAGCGTGAGTAAGAGGGTTAAGAGACCTCCAACCATGATGCCAATGACTCCGCCCAGAGCGCATAAGGTAACCGCTTCGAGGGTGAATTGAAACATGATGTTTTTCCGGGTCGCGCCCAGCGCCTTGCGGACGCCTATCTCTCGCGTGCGTTCGGTGACGCTGACGAGCATGATGTTCATCACACCCACGCCGCCGACCATGAGACCGACGCTGGCGACGCCAACGAGAAAGATGAACAAGCCTCCGGTGAGCTGGTTCCACAATACGAGCAGGGCATCGGAGCTAAAGATGGCGAAGTTATCCGGTTGGTCGACGCGCACCTTGCGACGACGGCGGAGCAACTCCCGGATCTCATCTTCGACAGCGATCTTGTTCTTGACATCGTCGTACTTGACGCTGATCCAGTGATCGAGGATCTCGGGATGAATCTTGTGAAAGGTGAGCGTAGGGAAATGCGCGGAGTTGTCATTGGGGTTTTTGCCCCCGCCGAAGACCTGCTTCTGTGGCGCGAACACGCCCACTACCGTGAACAAGTCGCCGCTGATCTGCACCTCTTTGCCGATCGCGGAATCATTGCCGAAGAGTTCCTGGGCGGTGTCTGAGCCCAGAACGACTACGTTGGCTCCGCGCTGCGACTCCGCAGCGCTAAAGTAGCGCCCCTGGGCGAAAGGAAGATCGTAGACGAGCGGTTCATCCTGGCCTTCGCCTTGCAAGGTGGTGTTCTGAACCTTGTGGCTCCCGTACTTAACCGAGAAGCTGCCTTGCGCACCTTCCGGAGAGCGATATTGCTGGGACGCATCAACCGCAACGACGTGCGGCAGCAGCTTCATGGCCTCACCGTCGTCGTAGGTCAGTTGCTTTCTGGCCAGCATCTCCGATGTCGGCCGGGAGCCGAAGACGGGAAAACGGAAGACCCAGTAGACATTGGTGCCCAAGGTGCTGATCAGGGAGTTGACGTTGTTGGTGAGGCCGTTGATGACAGATGAGATGAGGATGACCGTAGTGACCCCGATCATGATGCCAAGCATGGTCAGGCCGGAGCGCAGCTTGTTAGTGCGCAGCGTGTCCATGGCCATCCTGATGGCCTCGTTGGTATCGGAGACCCGCATACGTGTACCCCTTCTACAACTCCGAGCGCAAAGCCACGATGGGATCGAGCAGGGCGGCTTTGCGCGCGGGATAGACTCCGAAAAAAATGCCCACGGCCGTGGCTACAAACAAGCCCAGAGCTACTGACCACAGCTCGATCTGAGAAGGAAAACCGATCACCAGGGTGATGGCCTTGGCAAAGGCCGCCCCGGCAATCACGCCGATCAGGCCGCCGACCAGCGACATGGTGGCCGATTCAATCAGGAACTGCAGCATCACATCGCCGCGCCGCGCACCCAGTGCTTTGCGAACGCCAATCTCCCGGGTGCGCTCGGTCACGCTCACCAGCATGATGTTCATGATCACGATGCCGCCGACGACCAGCGAAATCGCAGCCAGGGAGACAAAGACGGCAGAGAAACTGGAGCTGATGCTCTGCCAGATGCCAACGAACGTGCTGTTGGTATCGGTGGAGAAGCTGTCTTCCGCTCCGGGCAGATCGTGGCGATGGGAGCGGAGGATGGTGCGCACCTCCCCCACCGCCAATTCCAGCGGGTCGCCTACGCCGTGAGCGCGCGCGTAGATCGTCAGGCTGCGATTCGACCCGTAGGCATTGAGAAATGTGGTTAACGGGATAGCCACCCAGTCATCCTGGCTTTGGCCCAGGGTTTTGCCCTTACGCTCGCCTACCCCGATCACGGTGTATTGGCTGCCGTCGACCCGGATCTCTTTGCCAATGGGATCGATCGAGCCCATTTGGTTGTCGACAATGTCAGGGCCGATGATGGCAATCCGGCTGTTGTGCTCTTCATCGATGGGCACAAAACCGCGGCCGTGGTCGATGTTCATGTTGTAGATGGGCGGCATGGTCCAGGTCCAACCGCGGACGCTGGTGTCAGTGCTGGAGTGGCTGTTGTAGACCACCTTGCCGGTAGTGCTGGCCATGGCCCCGGTGCTGGCACAGTCTTTGCACCTCGCAGCCACTTCGCGATAGTCGTCGAGTTTCAGATCTTTGCGCTTTTGATATTTGTTGAACTCGGCGTCGCTGAAGATCACAGAGGGTTGTTTGGCGGCGGTGAAGACATCCGCTCCGTAGCCGTAGACTTTGGTGGCGACGAATTTGTTGGCGCCGTTGACCAGGGTGATCACCATAATGACCGCGGCCACGCCGATCATCACGCCCATCAGGGTGAGGATCGAGCGCAGTTTGTTTGCCCAGAGGGACTGCAGTGCGATTTTGACGGCTTCGGTGAATTCCATGGCCAGAGAGTGATACGAGTTTAGATCGTTTTGATGTTCCCGCCTGGGAATTGCGTTGAACCGTTTTCAGCCGTCCCTTCGGGACTGCATCGGTCTGCACAGCCTACCCAGGACTGCGTCCTGGGCTGAGGTGAGCCGTCCCTTCGGGACTCCGGCCTCCTAAGCAATGTTTATCGGTCAACTTGTAAAAGCGGAGGCCCCGCAGCTTGATTAGAGGTGCGGGGCCGCGTTTGCAAGTGGGCCTGTAAGCCGAATTCTGTCGAGGACGATCATTCCTCTAGGCGACGCATTGCTGCGGCGCTCAAGCGACCTACCCGGAGGTTTTGGCGCGCCGGGCCAGCACGCAACCGCCGAGGCGGATTCCCTCCCTATTTGGTCTTGCTCCGTGTGGGGTTTACCCTGCCACCGTCTTTACAGACGGCGCGGTGCGCTCTTACCGCACCTTTTCACCCTTACCCCGGACGATGAAGCCCAGGGCGGTATGTTCTCTGTGGCACTGGCCGTCTTTGAGCCTTGACGCTCAAATCCCGGACGTTATCCGGCACACTGCCCTGCGGAGTTCGGACTTTCCTCTCCCGAAGCACTTTCGCGCTCCGGCAGCGACCGCCCAGCACACCTGCACTTCCTATGCTAGTGCATCTGGCGTGGTTTGTATGCGCGGGCTGACTACTTGGCGGCGGTGACGACGAGGGTTACCTGCGGCTGTGTAGACGGGACGATCGTCTCTGAACCGTTAGAGGAAGACGATTGGATGATCACGGCGTAGCTGCCGATCGGAGTTCCCTCGTTGGGCGGCGGGCCGTGGTTCAGGTAGTAATAGCGCGGATTGCAAGCCGTCATTCCTATGACTCCGGCAAAGGCCAATACGCCCAACGCCAGGTTCCGCCACGCTTTGCGTTTGCGGCCTCCGAGGCCCGCCAAGCCAAATAACACTGGCAGCACGATGGCATAGCGTCCCATACCGTCATCGTGATTGCGCGCATTCTTTTGGGGTGAAGGGGTCTGGGTCTGGATCTGCATCACGCTGGTCCCCGGGGTGCACGTCTGAGCCCCGCCGGTACCCGTAGTGCAAGCGGCCAGAACATTGACTGGCGTAAAGGTGCAGGTTGTATTGATAGGAAGCCCGGAGCAAGAAAGGGTGACGTAGGCGTTGAAGGCATTGACTGGGGTGACGGTCACGTTGCTGCTGACAAAGCCACCGATGGGAGTCGTGAGCGATGTGGGAGTAGCCGCCACGGTGAATCCAGCTGCCGAGGATGCGTTTGCGTGGACCAGCTCCGCGTTGGATATCGAATTCAGATTGGCGGTCTGGCCCTGGTAGATGGCGACCACAGGGTGGCTGCCGTCTGGAAGAAGATCCGTTTGCAGGGAGGCTTTTCCTTCGCTATCCACGAGCGCCGAGCCGAGATCGATCTGGCCGGAACGAAAGTTCACCACCCCGGAAGCCGCGCCGCTCACATGAGCCGTCAGTGTGGCCCGGGTACGCGAACCCGCGTTATCCGTGGCAACCGTCAGTGTGGTTTGGGTAGCTGTCGCGTTTTCTGCTGCTGCCGCGCCGGCCACCGTACCCAAAAACAATATGCACCAAGCGACGGTGCGCTTCCCTAGTCCTACGTTACACAGCCTGCCCACGCTCAACCGCACATCCTTCGGAGTTACTCAGATCGCTGACTTTAAGACTCATTGTATCCGGGGATGGCACAACGCGTTACGATTTTGCCCGGGCGGCCAGGCGTTCAGCCTCTGCGTAGATAGCAGGATTGTCGCCGAAGCCGGTCAGCCAGCATACTTCAGGCTCACGGCGGAACCAGGTGAGCTGGCGCTTGGCGTAGTTGCGATGACCCTGGCTGGCCGCGGATATCGCTTGCTCAAGGGCCAGAGTACCGTCTAGATATTGGGCCGCCTGGCGGTAGCCCAGGGACGCGAGCGCAGGCGAATGACCGTAGCGGGCAAGCAGATCTCGAGTTTCCTGCACCAGACCTTCCGCGAACATGGCGCGGGCGCGGGTGTTGATGCGTTGGTAGAGTTGAGAGCGCGTGGGATCAAGCCCGAGGCGCAGAACGCGATATCCGGTCAGGGGATCGCGGCCTTCCTTCCAGGTCTCCGACATGGGCTGCCCAGCGGCCAATGTTACCTCGATGGCGCGGATGACCTTGGCGACGTCGTTGGCGTGAATGCGTGCCGCCGACGCGGGATCCATACGCTTCAGAATGCGGTGCAAGACTGCGGGTCCACGGGATTCCGCTTTGCGCAACAGGCGATCGCGGAGGGTCGGGGACCGTTGCGGACCGGGAAAGAGGCCCTGGAGCAGGGCACGTAGATAGAGGCCGGTGCCGCCGGTGACGATGGGCTGCTTGCCGCGACCAACGATGGCTCCGATAGCGGCACGGGCGTCGCGGGAGTAATCCCCGGCGGTATAGAAGGCATCCGGAGTGACGACATCGAGCAGGTGATGCGGTATCCGTTTCCGTTGCTCAGCGGAAGGCTTGGCTGAGCCGATCTCCAGGCCCTGATAGACCGCAACGGAATCGCAACTGACAATCTCTCCGCCGAACTGCTCTGCCAAAGCAACGGAAAGCGAGGTTTTGCCGCTGCCGGTCGGGCCCAGAATCACGACGAGCAGGGGCAGCTGAGGTTCTACCAAACTCTCCACCAGCCTGGGGGGAAGAGGTTGTGCATCGAGGAGCGGCTCAGGCTGACGAGCAGAAGAACGACCGCCACTACCAACAGGCCGTAGACCTGGCGTTTGCGAAGTTCGGGATCCGCCGGCACGTCAACGTTGCTTTTCTGGATCGAGGTTGTAGTAGAAGCCGAAACGCAGCTCCAGGAAGGGTCCCTTGAACTCTTTCGGGAGCGGCGGATAGGGCGAGGCGCCGGTGATGCCGCCCCAGGCGGCCCGGTCGAGGGAGACGTCTCCAGAGGGAAATTCGAGGATCATCGCCTTGACGCTGCCGTCAGGATAGATCTTGAAGCGGACGCCAACACGACCCTGTTTATCGAGTGGCGGGCGAGCGGATTCGGGGATGATGGGAATCCAGCTGCGATAGGTGGCCTGAATGACCCGCCTCATGTAAGGGCCGAAGTCGACCCCCATGGTGTCACTCAGGATGTCTGGCCCCACGGCCATCGCCGGATGTTGGGAGGGCGCGTTCTGTCCGTAGTCGCCAGAAGACCCCGCGGGGGCCCTGGCAGCATTTCGTTCAGCCTGGCGAATTGCCTCTCCGGCATCCTGGGGGCCGGTATCGAAGCTTGGCTTGCTGGGAGTAGGAGCCGGCTTGGGTTCGTTGAGCAACGCCTGGTTGGTTGGCTGAGGTGGGGGTGGAGGAGTTGCCGGACGCGCCTGTGCCTGCTGCTGAGGCTGCGGAGCCGGCGACGGCGGAGCCGCCTGCTGGGGCGTGGGCTGAGGAGGAACCGGGGCAGGCGGCCCGGCCCGGCGCATCGCTTCCAGCTGTTGCAGGGTCTTTTTATCCAGCGTCGGTTTGCGGGATTGCGAAAGGCGATCCTTGTCCGAAGGTGGGGCCTGCTTGGGGGGTTTGACCTTCTGCTGGGCATCAGGCGGAAGGTTCAGGAAGGTCATGTCCTTCTGCTTGTTGGCGTCCGGATTGACCACGTGTACCCGATGAGCGTGCGGTCCGTAGAACAGAAACCAGAAGAGGACCAGGTGGGCGATGACCGAGATCCAGATGCCTTCTCTGCGGAGAGCACGGGAACGCTCATCTTCGAGCCTGTCAATCAGGTGAAGGAGTTCGTCAGGTTCCAGTTCCTCGTAGCGCGCGCGCTTTCGCCTGGTGAGAGGCTCCGGTGGTCGACCGGGAGGGCTGGTTGGAACTTCGGTTGAGGGCATCGGCCGGCAGTAAAGGGTGCAATCCGCGCCGGGACGAACTACCGGCTAGGGACATCGCACATCCTCCCATTCTCTCATTGTTTCCAGCCCTGACGAGGTCGGGCATTTACAAAGAACCCTTACAATCGTTTAGATGCGTGCCGCCGTCATTACCGTGAGCGACTCCTGCTTTCGGGGGCAACGGGTGGATGTGTCGGGCACGGTGGTCGCTGACCTGCTGCGGGCCAATGCCTTTGCGGTGATCAGCCACCTGGTGGTGCCCGACGAGCAAGGCGGAGATTGAAGATGCGTTGCGCGAGCAATGCGCCGTGGCGAACCTGGTAGTGACGACCGGAGGCACCGGCGTTGCGCCTCGCGACGTGACCCCTGAGGCCACCCGGGCGGTTTGCGAGCGGCTGATCGACGGGTTCGCGGAACTGATGCGGGCCGAAGGCAGAAAGCAGACCCGGTTTGCTCCCCTAAGCCGGGCGACTTTCGGGGACTCTGGGGAAATCTCTGATTGTGAACCTGCCGGGGAGCCCTCGCGGTGCAAAGGATTCACTCGAAGCTGTTCTGCCACTCATTCCGCATGCGTTAACCCTGCTCGAAGGAGTCACCACCCAACATGACGAATCTCTAACGAATGGGTTGGAACTTGAAGAAAATCCTCCATCTCTTTCTTAAGTACAAGATCTGGTTGCTGGGGATCCTGAAGCCACTCGGGTTTTGGGGTGTGGCCGGTATTGGCCTGGTCGATGCGGCGGCGATCCCGGTGCCGATGGACCTGGTCATCGCCGGGTATGCCTGGACGGATAAACGGCATTTTTACTTGTATGTGCTTGCGGCTGCTTTTGGGTCGGCAGTGGGCGGGTTGGTTTATTTCTTCATGGGACGGGCCGGAGGGGAATTATTCCTGATGAAGCGGATCGACCGCGCGCGATACGAGCAGTTGCTGAAGCGGTTCGAAAAACAGGAATTCATGGCGATGATGGTGCCCTCGATTCTGCCCCCGCCTACTCCGTGGAAGCTCTTCGTGTTTGCGGCCGGGGTGTTCGAGATGAAGACCTCGACGTTTATGCTGTCGGTCTTCGCAGGCCGGGTGATCCGGTACACGGTTACCGCGATTTTGACGATCGCGTACGGGCCGCAGATTGTGGATATTGCCAGCCGGTTGGCGACCCGGCATCGATTTGCGCTGATTGCGGGGGTGGTGGGTATCCTTGCGTTGCTGGGTTTTTGGGTGTGGCGGACGGTTTGGAAAAAGCGCGGGCCTAAGGACGGCCCTGAAGTGGAGTCGGAGTGGGTGCGGGTTCCTAAGTAGGGTGGCGAGGTTTCCGATTCGCTACAAACCTTGAGATTCATGGTGGCGGAAGGCCTCGGGAATTTGTGACTCAACGCACGAGAGCGATGGTTGGGCTTCGCCCGTCATTTTCGGCCCACGTACGCCCTGGCGAACGTGGGGCACCCGTCCCGTTTCCTCCGACGTTGGGATACCCGAGGTTTTTGACAGCGGTTTATTTTTGCAGGCGGTTGTTCATGACCATGGCGTCGATGGCGCCGGCTGGGGTTACGTAGACCCAGGCGGTTAGTGCGGAGGCGGCTCGATTGTCGCTGCGAAGGAACGAATAGGCAAATCTCAAGTCTCGGAATTCTACGGCCGTGTCCTGGGGCTGGGGTGCGAGTTCGTCGGAGGCGACCAGGTTGGCTCGGCCGCGGTCGGTGACGAGGGGGAATCTTGCCCAGTCGAGATAGACGCGACCTAACCAGGAGCCCTTCGCGGCCTCAGCCGCGGGTGTCACCGGCGGTTTGAAGATGACGTCGTCCTGGTCGCTGGTGTCGACGGTTTCTGCCTGGGTGTTGACCGATCCTGTCTGGTAGTAAGGAGTGGTTTCGACCACGGCGAACCAGTGAAATGGATTCACAGGATAGGGCTCGGCTCCGGCACCAAGCATAGGCTGGTTTCCGAATCGCGCGTTGCTGATCAAATGCAGTGCCCGATGATGCTCCACGGCGCGCACACCGAGATCGATGCCGACGAGAAACATTGCGGCAATCGCCCAACCGCGCCCGCGGAAGAGTGGCTTGCGTGCGCCCATCTCACGGTCGGCGAGTCCGAAGATCGCCGGCAAGAGCAAACCGAGCAAGAGAGCGCCAAAGACTACCGGTTCGAGAATGAAGGCGATATCGAGCGAGTACCAGCGCGGGTTGAAGGGGGCAAATGGGCGAACCCCGTAGTTGTTGGTCCAGTCGAGAAATATATGGCTGAGGGCCGCCAGCAGAGAGAGCAACCATAGCAACGCCCAGCGCGGCGGAACGGCCGGCGGCTGCTTGCGGCTGCGATGCCAGAGCCAGACGATTGCGGTCACGGCCAAAGCGATGAGCGGCACGCCTAAGAAGGTGTGGGTAAAACCGCGGTGATGCGCAAAGCCTGCAACCGGCCCGCGAAAGCCCCAGAACACATCGATGTCCGGGGCTTCGGCCGCAAGGGTCATGGCCAGGGTGGCGTAGGCGGTTCTGCGATTGAAGCCGGTGCGGCCGAGACATGCGCCAGTGAGGAAGTGCGTGACGGGTTCCATGGGCTCCTGTTGCTGCCGGTCGAGTTTCTATAATGCACGTTATGTCTGAAACCCGATCCAGCGGCGCCGCCCATTCTCTTGAGAAAGCCAGCAAGAAGATTGACTCGCTGCGCGATGAGCTCCGCCACCACGAATATCAATACCACGTGCTTGATTCCCCAGAAATCTCGGACGCTGAGTATGACGTGATGATGCGGGAACTGCGCGCGCTTGAAGGGCAGCATCCGGAATTGATTACGCCCGATTCACCCAGCCAGCGCGTGGGCGGGAAACCCAAAGAAGGCTTTGCCAAAGTTGAACATTCGCGGCCCATGCTTTCGCTCGACAACGTGAATAGCGAAGAGGAACTGGCGGATTGGGAACGCCGCGTGCGCTCAGTGGTGGGAACCGCTGCGGTGAGCTTCGTGTGCGAATTAAAGATGGATGGAGTGTCGCTGGCGCTGCAGTACGAGCCCGGACCAGCCGGCGCTGCCCTGCTGAAAACCGCGTTAACGCGCGGCGATGGGGTCACGGGTGAGGATGTAACGAGCAATGTGCGCACCATACGATCCGTTCCGCTTTCCGTTTCCAAGGAACGGTTGCAGCGCGCCAAGCTGCCGCAAAGCTTCGAAGTGCGGGGGGAAGTGATTCTGCCCGATGAGGCTTTTTTGAAAATGAACCGGGAACGCGAGGAGCAAGGGCTCGCTCCGGCAGCAAACCCTCGAAATGCGGCAGCGGGCACGATTCGGACACTCGAACCGAATATCGTGGCCCAGCGACGGCTGGATTTCTACGCTTACTTCGCGCTGGAAAAAGGAGAGAGCATTTTCCCGGAACAGTGGACGGCCCTGGAAGCGTTGAGTGTCTCCGGGTTCCGCGTCAACCGTCACCGCAAACCGTTGCGGACTTTGGACGAGCTGCTCGCGTTTGTCGCGTGGGCGGAAGGAGCAGCGCCTCGGGCTTGGCTACGAGATCGATGGGGTGGTTATCAAGGTCAATGAAACGGCGCTGCAGCGGCGGCTCGGCTACACCGGACGCGCGCCGCGTTGGGCGGTCGCTTACAAATTCACCGCTCGATCGGGCATTACGCAGATTGATGACATCACAGTACAAGTGGGACGCACGGGCAAGTTGACGCCGGTTGCGGTGCTGCGACCGGTGTTGATTGGAGGGACCACGGTAAGCCGTGCGACGTTGCACAACGCCGATGAAATTGAGCGGCTGGGGGTGAAGATCGGCGATTACGTTACGGTAGAACGCGGCGGCGACGTGATTCCAAAGATCGTGGGGGTGGTGGAGGATAAAGAGCATCCGCGGGGCAAGAAGACGTTTGTTTTTCCCGACGCCTGCCCGGTATGCGGCAGTGAGGTGGTGCGGGATGAGGGCGAAGCGGACTACCGGTGCATCAACGTGGATTGCCCGGCGCGGCTGAGAGAAAGCGTGCTGCACTTTGCTTCGCGCAAGGTGATGAATATCGAGGGCCTGGGCGAGGCCTTGGTTATGCAACTGTTAGAGCGACAATTTCTGACCAGCGTAGCAGGGATTTATTCGCTGGACGAAGAGCAACTGCTGGGATTGGAACGGATCGGGAAAAAGACGGCCCAGTCGCTGCTGACGGAGATTGAAAATTCGAAGAAATTACCGCTAAACCGGGTGCTGTTTGCGCTGGGGATTCGCTTTGTGGGGGAGCGCACGGCGCAACTGCTGGCGGAGGCGTTTGGTTCCATGGATGCGCTGATGGCAGCAAGTGTCGAGGAGCTGGAGGCGGTGGACGAGGTGGGCCCGCGGGTGGCCCAGGCTATCCAGGAGTTTTTTGCCGAGGAGAAAAATCGCCAGCTGGTGGAGAAGCTGCGCCAGGCCGGGTTAACGTTTACCGCGGAGAAGAAGAAGAAGTCTTCGAAGCTGGAAGGATTGACGTTTGTGCTTACCGGCACCATGCCGGACCTGACGCGGGAGGACGCGAAGGCACGGATTGAGGCCGCAGGAGGCCGGGTTTCCGGTTCAGTCAGCAAGAAGACGAGTTACGTCGTGGCCGGCGACGATGCTGGATCGAAGCTCGATAAGGCGAAGGAATTGAAGGTGCCGGTGATTGAGCAGGCGGGGCTGCTGGAATTGCTGGGGTGAAGGCGCGCATATAATTGCGCGACGGAGGAAACGATGCGATTTGCCTTCTTGCCGGCGTCAGCGCTTCTTTTTTGTTCGATCCTGAGCGGCGGATTTTCAGCACTTGCCCAGAATCGACACAATAACAACAACCAGTTTTACGATGGGGCAAGACGCGGCGGCCATGGGGGAAACTATGGCGGCGGTAACTATCACGGAAATGATCACTACAACGACAACCGCAACCAGGGTGGTATCGGCCCGGGCAAGGGTGCTCTCATCGGGGGTGCGGCCGGAGCGGCGCTGGGTGCAGTGTTCGGCGGCGGGGTCAAAGGTACTTTGATTACCGGCGCCGCGGGTGCGGGTATTGGTGCGATCATCGGCCAGTCTGCGCAGGACAATCGTGACCGCAACAACTATTACCGCCACTAGGAGAATCTGTATGACGAATCGATATGCCGTCGTTCTGTGGGTTGCCAGCCTGGTGCCCTGCGTCGCTGTTGGTCAACAGGCGGCTTCGAGCAGCGAGCCTGCTCCCAACTTCACCATCGATCAGGCGGTCACTTGCTCAGTTCATGATGCGTGGGTACTGGGAGGAAAGACTGAGACGGGATTCTTCGCGATTGTTGAGGCGGAGGCGGAGCTTTCGGCGCAGAAGCGTGGGTTAGTGCTGCCGGATAATGCGACGGTTGGAAAGCAGTTTGGCGAGTACATCAAAGCGCAGGCGAAGATGGATCACGATCAGCTACTGTATGCGATTGTGGACCGGGCGGTACGGAAGTATGGGACCAAGCCGGCTGCCGGCGGGAGTAAATAGAGGGCCTCGAGAGGCATTTGTTTGGGGTTGAGTAAAACTGCAGATCCCTCGGCTGCGCTCGGGATGACAAAAGGAAAGAGTGGCACATCACTTTGCAGTTGGGTCGTAACCGAAAAGGCCGCGGTCCAGCAGCTACTGTCGATGGAACGATCGCGCTTTCCTTTCTGTCATCCCGAGCGAAGCCGAGGATCTCAGTCGGCTTTCCTCGCAGGGTGTCAGGATTTGGGGGCGAAGTAGCCTTTCTTGGCCCGCACGACGTAATGCGGGTCCAGCGCTACCAGGTAGATGGAGCGGAAGGCTCCGTCCAGCTTGAAGTCGGCAGGGCGGTAGGCTAGCGAATACTGGCTGCGTAGCTCTTCTTCGATGTCGTGAAAGCTGTTGGACATGTCTTCAATGCGCTTGGGGAAGAAGGGATAGCCTCCGGTGGCTTCGGCTATTTTCTTCAGGACGTCATCGCCACGGTCGCGGCTGGGACTCACGTTGGTGCTGATGGTGTAGACGATGGTTTCGGCGCGCTGGCACATTTTGATGGCGTCGTCCGGGTAGGCCCGGCTTTGGTTGTCGTCTCCGTCGGAGATGACGATCAAGGCCTTGCGCACGGAACCCTGCGGTGAAGGCGGAACCTTGATCAGCTGATCGCGGCAGGCGGTGTAGATCGCGTCAAAGAGCGCAGTGCCGCCACCGGGCCGGAGCTTGGTGATGCCGGCTTCGAGCTTGTCCTGATCGTTGGTGTAGTTCTGGGTGACGTACGGGGTTACATCAAAACCCATGGTGAAGGCCAGATCTGTCTGAGGCCGCACCACCTGCTGTAAGAACTGAACCGCAGCCGTCTGCTCGAACTGGAAACGCTGGCGGATGGAGGTGCTGGCATCAATCATGATGCCGACGCGCAAGGGCAGATTTGTTTGCTGGGTGAAATTGAAAACCTGGGAGGGCGCCTTCTGGTTATCCAGCAAGGCGAAGTCTCTCTGCTGCAGATTCTGAATGAACCGTCCGTGCTTGTCGGTGACGGTGAAGATCAGGTTCACCTCGTTGACGTTGGTTCTGATGGTGAAATTGCCGTCGTTTTGCCCATTGCTGTTCTGGCCACTATTTGCTGCCTGGGGCACGGAGCCGAGCGCGCCGGGTTGAGCGGGCGTGGGCGGCGGAGCCGCGGCCGGAGTTTGCGCAAGGGCGGCAAAAGGTAACAGCAGGGCGAGCGAACACACACACTTCGCAAGCAGCGAGCCAGCCGGGCGCAGGCAAACGATCATTGTTGGTCATAGAAACCTTTTTCATTTTAGAGCATTCCCTTTAGACTGCCGGGGCCGACGCAAGTTGTGCCATGAATTGCTTCAAATCAGCGGGCAGATTGGAGACCAGGCTGAGTGGCTCACCGCTGACGGGGTGGGCAAACTCTAGCTCGGCTGCGTGAAGGAAATTGCGGGGTAAGACGAGCCGCGGGAGCTGGTTTGCAGCCGCCGCCAAGGGTGCGATGGCCGTGGGGGCGCCGTAAAGCGTATCGCCCACCACGGGATGGCCAAGCGAGGCCATGTGGACGCGAATTTGATGGGTGCGGCCTGTCTCGATGCGCACCGAGACCAGGGTGAAGCTGCCGTATGGGCCCTGGATACGGCGCAGCACCTGCCAGTGCGAGACGGCGGTCCGGCCGCCTTCGCGACGCGTCGTCATGCGGGTTCTGCGGATCGAGTCGCGGCTGATGGACGCATTGACCGTTCCCCTCTCCTGGGCCAGCTCCCCCTGCACCAATGCAATGTAGAGTTTGCGCACCTGTCGGCGGGCGAACATGGAGGACAGCCGGGCATGGGTGGCGTCGTTCTTGGCCACCACGATGAGGCCGCTGGTCTGCTTATCGAGCCGGTGCACGATGCCTGGGCGCAGAGGACCGCTGGTGGAGGAGAGCTCGCGCAGATGGTGTAACAGGGCGTTGACCAGGGTGCCGCGGTTGCGCGCATCGTCGGTCGCGCCAGAACCGGCGTGGACCATCATGCCGGCAGGTTTGTTGACGACCGCAAGGTCGCTGTCTTCATAAACGATCTCCAGCGGAATGGCTTCCGCCATGGCGCGCAAGGGGGGTGGCTGGGGATCGCCCAGGATCGAAATATTTTCGCCGCTGCGCACCTTGCGCGACGCCTTGGCCAGCTTGCCCTCAATGAGCACACTGCCTTGCTGCAACAGCAAGTTGCACCCGCGAGCGGCTGACTTCACTTAATTGCTGGGCTAAAAACAGATCCAGACGCTGTCCGTTCGCCTCTTCGGGAACGGTGAGCTGCCGTAGCTGCGGTTGATCATCCGCCATGGGAAACCTGGGCTGCGGGTTGGCGGTGTAGCCAAAGGATGCCGCCCGCGAGCACCATCACCGCGCCGACAAATTGCGTGGCGACGACGCCGTCGCCACGCAGAAGATGTCAGCAGGGAGCTGGAGAGGCCGCTGAGGAAGAGCCAGGCGCCCAGGATCTCTCCGTCGTGGTGGGGGTGACGCAGCAGCCACAGGAGGAAGAGGATGAGGACGAACTGCAGCAGGCTCGCGTAGAGCTGGGTGGGATGCAGGGGCACGCCCAGCGGAGTTCCGGGCGCGGCCGCCGGATCGTTGAAGATCACGGCCCAGGGCACACGCGCCGGCGTTCCATAGTCACATCCAGCTTCCAGGCAGCCGATAGCGGCGACGGCACTGCCCAGCGCCAGACTGGGGGCAAAGGCATCGGCGGTTCGCCGGATGGGGAGGCCGAGATGCGCCGGCGTAGAGCACGCCGGGCAAATAGCGATCGCGGCCTGAGCAGTCCGACACCGAGACCGTATCGGGGCCAGCGAAGGACGATCAGAAGAATGCTGCTGGTGAGCAGAGCGGTGACGATGGCGAGCAACGCCACGCTCCAGATCTTGTCGGTGTCGAGCGAAAGCAGGCGGGCGGTTCGAACGAGAAGCAGCAGCGAGGCGACCGTGCCGATAGCAACCAGGAATCCATAAGTCGGCAAGATCGAGGCGGCCGAACTGGAAGAGATGCGGGTGCACAGAGAAAGACGAAACCGACCCACTGGGCCGTGCAGCAGTGCGCCGGTGAACCCGTCCTAAGACGTTGGGACTCTCCGCAGCTCTTTAGGCATTCCGGACTGGCGGACACTGCACACGGAGCCGATTGTTCGAGTCGAGTCCCGGTTCGATGAATGTTGGTTCAACCAGCGTTAACTGCCGCACCTGCTTTGCAGGCCGGTCTCTGAATGGATGCTAACGTCAGCGAAGCTGATTGGCAAGTGACTGACCCGGTATTGACACCCGCGCCGACGGGAACGTGGTCGTGATCGTGGTAACGGTGTTCCGGGTCGAGCACCGAATCCAACAGGCCGGAGAGGCTGTTGGCGCGGGTACGGAGCGTAGTCTGGGTTTCGCTCATGCTGCCGCGGAGCAGACGGGCGTGTTCCTGCAGGCGCACGAGTTCATCAGCGATGTTCAAGGCCGCGAGCACGGCGACACGGAGGGAGTCCACCGTATTGCCGTTGGAGGAGACAGCACGCATCTTTCCGTCGACGATCGCTGCGAGCTTTTGAACGTAGTCAGGGTCAGAAGCGCGCAGGTGATAGGTCTGGTCGTAAATGTCTACGCTGACGGAAGTGGTGGCACGGCGGACTTCAAGACTTTCTGCCATGAATCTCCGATCAATCGCCTAGTTCGTCGATTTGTTTGAGCAGGCGCTCGATGCGTTGCCGCACTGCATCCCGCTCTTTCTGTAGGCTCGGAGAGTTGCTCTTCTAACTGGGCAACATGCGCTGCCTGTTCTTCGATACGGTGAGTGAGACGCGAAGCGTGTTGCTCTACAGAGAAGCGAAGTTCACGTTCGCCTTTCAATAATTCTACCGTGCGCAGTACGCGTTCTTCGAGTGCCTGAAAATCATCTGCGCGCCATGGTCATCTCGGGAGGGTGTTCTGCGAGTGTGGACATCAAAACCTCATTACACAAAAGAGGGATTGCGTTCTGAGGAAAGTATAGACCGCAAAATCGGCGAGCTCAATAGGAAAGAAGGGGGTGCGTTACCTTAGAGTGTTCCTCCCGTGTTCCTACCAGTGAGAGAGGTTGCACATTCGACAATGTGCCGCGCGCAGCAAGGAAAATACTTACGCGCGTTGCCGTCCGCCGAGCGATTCGAGTGCAGCGATCACAGCCTGTGAATAACTTTGCAGCTCTTCTTCGCGGAGCGTGCGCTCCAGCGCCTGAAAAGTAATGCGGATAAGTATGGAGTAGTGACCAGCAGGCAAGGCTTGGGTGGCGCGAAAGATCTCACGCGGCGTGAAGCGAGTGAGCTCGGCGATGTGCAAATTATCCAAGCGCGCCGGCGATCGACTGCCAGCGCACCGCATCGGCAAACACGAAGGAGAAATCACGCTCGACAGGTTGAAAGCGCGAGAGTTCCGGCGCAATGGGTTGACGGAGCGGACAAGCGATAGAGCCGGTCGAGATAGATTTCTCCGGCATAGACGGTTTGCCTGAGTTTGCGCTGTTGCGCCTCGGCGGGATTGAGTTGACCGAACCAGGCAACGGTCAAGCCATCGGCGACCGCGCGTGCGCAACGTCCGGGATGGAGCCAGGCGGGGATGATTCCCGCCGTGCGGGTCGAAGGTGTCGAAATAAAAGGAGCGCGGCAGCAAACTTTTCTAGCTATCTCTTCGATGGCGCCCTTGAGGTCATAAAAATCGAAGGCGTGCGCCGGTAGCTCGGGCCCGCTCCAAACGCGATCCTGAAGCGCCAAGGGAAAGAGCGGGACGCTCCTCGACACGTTCCGTGCTCCCGCTGAAGACAGTGCCGTTTTCGAACAGCTGCACATCGCTAACGTTGCGGTTCAGGTTGTGGGCCAGCATGGTGAGCATCCCGGGCAACAGCGACGGACGCAGCATCCCGGCTTCTTCGTTCAGCGGATTGCCCAGGGCGCACGGCAAGGTTGGGCTGAGGCGCAAATGTAACTGCTTCGGTAGCAGAGCAGAAAGTGCTGGATAGAGCTTCGTTCCAACCCAGGCCGAGCAGAGTCTGGCGAACCACTGCTTCTTTGACGGCGTCCGGCTGTTCGCTTCACGATGCCGGAAAAGGTGGGAAGGGTATTGGCGAAGCGGTTGTAGCCATAGACGCGGGCGATTTCTTCGATCAAATCGATTTCGCGTTCGAGGTCCAGGCGCCAGCTGGGCAGAGTTACCTGGTATTCGCCTTCCGCAGCCTTATGCAAGGTACAGCCGAGAGCCTGTAGTACGGATTCTGTCGTTTCCTGCTCCACGCCGCGGCCGTCTTCTGTTGCGCCGAGGATGCGTCGTACTTCGCGATGGCTGAGCCCGATGGCGGGCGCAGATGCAGTCCGGGCGGCTGCTTCGGGAACGGCCACATCGACCAACTCGCCCTCAACATGGCCGCCGGCCTCGAGGATGAGCTGGCTGACCATGGCGGAGGCTACGGGCGGCGCGTTAAAGTCCGCGCCGCGCTCGAAGCGATGAGAGGCATCCGTGTGCAGGCCGTGCCGCTTGCTGCTGCGGCGCACGGTTGCCGGATCAAACCAGGCGGCTTCCACCAGAATATTTTTTGTCTCGGCGGTGATCATCGTGTCCCAGCCACCCATCACGCCGGCCAGCCCGATGGCCTTTTTTTCATCGGCGATGACCAGGTCTTCAGGGTCGAGCACACGTTCAACGCCGTCCAAGTGTTTTTAGTTTTTCGCCGCGCGTGCGCGGCGCACGATGATGCCGCCTTCCAGCTTGTCGCGGTCGAAAGCGTGGGTAGGATGCCCCATGGCGAGGGTGACGTAGTTGGTGGCGTCGACCGCATTGGAGATGAGTTTTTGCTGCAGCAGAGCGAAGCGCTCGGCGACCACGCCGGTCGAGGGCTGAATGCGCACCTGGCTGAGAGCCCGCGCGGTGAAGCGGCCGCAGAGCTCCGGAGCTTCGATCGAAACCTTGACTGGGAACCGTGACTGATTGTGCCGCCGGCAGCGAGGCATCGAGAGGCGCCAGGGCGAGACCGGCGATGGCGGCCGCCTCGCGCGCGATGCCGTAGTGGTTCATGGCATCGACGCGGTTGGTGGTGATGTCCATCTCGAAGAGGGAACCACTTCCCGGACCAACCTCGTAAATGCCTTCGACGGCAATGCCGCGCAGGGTCAGTGCCTCGGCGAGTTCACGGTCGGGCAAGGTGAGGCCGGGCACGTAGGAACGAATCCACTGGGAAAGAATGTTCACTTACCTGAATTGCTCCAAAAATCGCATATCGCCGGAGTAGAGCTGGCCTATTTCGCCGATGCCGTACTTCATCATGGCAATGCGTTCCACGCCCATGCCGAAGGCGAAGCCGCTGATTTTCTTCGCGTCGTAGGCGGGCTGCCGCCGGGCGGCAAAGGCAAAGACCGCGGGGTCGACCATGCCGCAGCCCAGAAGCTCGATCCAGCCGGACTGCTTGCACTTGCGGCAGCCCCGGCCGCCACAGAAGATGCAACTGATCTGCACATCGGCGGAGGGCTCGGTGAAGGGAAAGAACGAGGGGAAGAACCGGGTCTTTGACGTTGGATCCGAAGAAAGCCTTCATGGCGTGGTCGAGCGTGCCTTTGAGATCGGAGAAGGTGATGTTGGTATCGACACAGAGCCCCTCGACCTGGTGGAAGATGGGGGAGTGGGTGGCGTCCGCTGCATCGTTGCGATGCACTTTGCCGGGGATCACAATACGCAACGGTGGCGGTTGCTGTTCCATGGTGTGGATCTGCACCGGCGAGGTGTGGGTGCGCATCAACAGGCGATCGCGCAGCGGCTTTGCGCTCCTGGTTGGCGATCACCAGCGTGTCCTGCGTGTCGCGCGCGGGGTGGCCAGGGCGGGAAGTTGAGCGATTCGAAGTTGTAGTAGTCGGTCTCGACCTCGGGTCCCAAGCCCACCGAATATCCCATCGCCGCAAAGACGGAGACGATCTCGTTCATGGTGCGGACCAGCGGGTGCTCGGCGCCGAGAGCGCGGCGCGTGCCGGGAAGGGTGATGTCGATCGCGTCCGTAGCTGGGGCGGTGGCTTTTATCTGCTCGGGATCACAACGCGGCTCGATGGCGGACTTGAGCGCGTTGAAGCGCATGCCGGCTTCGCGGCGTGCTTCGGGCGGAGCGCCCTTGAGCACCTCGCTGACCCGCATCAGCAAGCCCTGCTTGCGGCCGATCCAGCGGATGCGCAATTGCTCGACGGCCTCCACGGTGGTTGCGGAGGCGGCGTCCCGATCGAACTGCTCCAGGATGTCGCTGAAGAAAGCTGTCGAGAGATCCGGGCGAATAGTCTTTTATTGCGGGAATCTCAATGGGCGGCATCTGATAATTCGATCCTGGCCAAGGGCACAGCAGCCCGATCGGGTGCGACCGGGCTTGAGTAAACTCGGTTTACGGCAAGGGTTATGCGGCGGCGGTTTTGTTGAGCGCGCTTTTGGCCTGGTCGGTTAATGCGGTAAAGCCGGCCGGATCATGGACGGCAAGCTCGGCCAGAATTTTGCGGTCGAGTTCGATGCCGGCCAGCTTAAGGCCGTGAATCAGTTGCGAGTAGCTGATGCCGTTGAGCTTGGCGGCTGCGCCGATGCGGACGATCCAAAGGGAGCGGAATTGACGCTTCTTCTGCTTGCGGCCGATGTAGGCAAATTTGAGGCCGCGCTCTACGGCTTCCTGCGCTGCCTGATAGAGCTTGGATTTGGTGAGGAAGTAGCCGCTGGCTCGTTTGAGAATTTTTTTGCGGCGGTCATTGCGTTTTGTGCCACGTTTTACGCGGGGCATGGTTGGTTCTCCTTTGGGTGCTTCGTTATGCGGCTGGAGGTAGGAAATACCTCTTCACTCGCTGTTAATCTGATCGTCTTGTCTTAAGGACAGGGGCCGGAAGGCCCTAAACCCGTGAGGGCCGATCAGGCGTAGGGGATCATGCGCGCTACTTTGCGCTTGTCACCATCAGAAACCAGAACGAGGCCGCTCAACTTCTTCTTAACCTTCTTGGACTTGGAGGTCAGAATGTGGCGCTTTTTGGTTTGACCGCGGAGGATTTTCCCCGTACCGGTCTTCTTAAAGCGCTTGGCCGCGCCCTTGTGGGTCTTTAATTTGGGCATGGTTTTCCTGCTTACTTAGCGTGTTGATAACTCTGGAGATTATACGGGAGTGGGGGCGGTGACGCCAGTTCTGCGACCTCGGGCCTTGCTGCAGGTCAGATGCCGCGCAATACATTTGTCTGAACCTGTGGTCACATTGCGGGAAGTAACGGACCTCTGCCAGGAGGATCCCAGGTCTCAAAAGCGAGACCTGGGGCACCCTTCGATTACTTACCGAAAGATTTGGGCTGCATCTACGATTGGGCGGATTGGGGATGTTGCTGGCCTACCAGGCCTGGGCCGGTGGCTTGGGAGCGGCTGGCTTCTTGGGTGGTTCGGCTTTTTTGCCCGGGGCCAGGATGGCGTGCAGCGTGGTGCCTTCCATGCGGGGCATGAACTCGACGATGCCGGCGTCGCCCATGTCCTGAATCAGCCGGTTGATGATGGCGTAGCCCAGCTCGCGGTGGGCCATCTGGCGGCCTTTGAAACGCAACGAGGCCTTGACCTTGTCGCCTTCGCCGAGGAACCGAACTGCCTGGTTCTTCTTGGTCTGGTAATCATGCTCATCGACGGTCACGGAGAACTTCACTTCCTTGACCACGATGACTTTCTGCTTCTTGCGTGCCGCGCGATCGCTCTTGTCCTTCTCGTAAAGGAACTTGCCGTAATCCTGAATGCGGCAGACGGGCGGTTGGGCGGTGGGTGAGACTTCCACCAGATCCAGGCCACGCTCGCGGGCTATTTTGAGAGCTTCAAAGGGAGGCAGAATTCCGAGCTGTTCACCGTTTTCGTCGATGACGCGGATTTCACGCGCGCGAATTCTGTCGTTAATGCGGATAAAAGACTTGGCCGAACGCTTATCGATGGTTTCCTCCGGAAACGAGAGACGCAGGGCCCCTCAAATAAAGCATAGCATTTCAAGGACAAGCGTCCGGAAGAACTCTCTCAACCTTCGGTCACGCGGCGACGCGACCGGTCAATCCGTCATCTTCAAGCGCCGCTGACCCGTACGCGCACGCTCTGGTTCGCCGGCAGGCAGGCATCAAGCCGAACCTCGAGAAAATTGTCGGTGAGCGCCTTGGTCCTCTCACCTGGTGGCGCGTGCAAAGTAACCGCGGGGAGTTCGCGGTCCAGAAAGCCTCTGCGGAAAGCAAGATTCCTGGCGGCGATGAGTTCTCGCAGACGCGCGCTGCGCTCCGCCACGCGCGGGGTGCGACCGGGTGACTGCTGAGCAAGCTGCCACGCCGTGGTGCCGGGACGAGCGGAAAACGGAAACAGATGCAGGTAGGTGAAGGGCTGGGCTGCGATAAACGCAAAGCTCTCCTCGAACAAGGCATCGGTCTCCCCCGGAAAGCCCACCATCACATCAGCGCCGATGGCGGCATCCGGCATGGTTTCGCGAATCAGGCGCAGTTTCTCAGCATAGTGCCAGGGACGATAGCGGCGATGCATGGCGCGGAGAATGGCGTCGGATCCCGATTGCAAGGGCAGATGGGCGTGACGAGCCAGGCGGCCGGCAGATGAGCCGCGGAATAAGCGCCAGAAGCTGTGAGCGTCCAGTCCATGGGCTCGACGGAGCTGAGACGCAGGCGCGGCAAGGTGGTCTGGGCAGAGGATTTCGCTCACCAGCTCTTCCAGCGTGCGTTGCGGCTGGAGATCCCGGCCCCAGCGCCCCAGGTTGATGCCGGAAAGCACCATCTCGGTACCGCCGGCAGTCTGCGAAAGCCTGCACGCTCTGCAGGCACGCCTCGAGCGGGAGAGAGCGGCTGTGGCCGCGGGTGGTGGGGATGATGCAGAAGGAGCAGCGGTTCCCACAGCCATCCTGCACTTTGAGATTGGGGCGGGTCTGGCCGCCGGGATCCCAGCCGCTCTGGGGCATGGACAACTCTGAGTGGGCAAATGTGTCATCGACGAAGAGCGTTGCCAGTGACGACCGGCGGACGATCGGACAGCTCGGCAGGCCTGCTCGGCCATCGGGGACACGAGGGCTTTATGGCTGTTGCCGATGACGGCGTGGACTCCGGGCAAAGCGGCAACCTCTTGCGGCGCCCGCTGGGCGTAACAGCCGGTAACCAGGATGCGTGCGGACGGATTTTCCCGATGCACTTTGCGCAGGAAGGCGCGGGCAGTGCGATCCGCCTGCGCGGTCACGCTGCAAGTGTTAGCAATGATCACATCGGCCCGGGCTGGACTGGAAGCCGGGTTCAGGCCGCGTTGGCGCAGTTCGGCGCTGATCATTTCGCCGTCGGCCCGGCTGGCCCGGCACCCGAAGTTCTCAACGTGGTATTCTGCCACGTTGCCAGTCTAATCAAATGAAGGGTACCTGCTCAAAGGAAGGCGAATTCAGGTAGGATCCGATCAGGCGACCAATACCCCCCGTAACCCGTACCGCTTTTGCATTTTGGAGTTTTTCCCCATGAAACGTCGCATTCTTCTGGTAGATGACGAGCTCGCCATACTGCTGACTCTCAAGGCAGTATTGGAAATGAACGACTTCGAGGTGGAGACGGCTTCCTCCGCCCGAGAGGCCCGATCCAAGCTGCGGGCCAGCACCTTTCACATGGTGATCACAGACATGCGCATGGAGAACGAGTCGGCCGGGCTGGAAGTGGTGCGGGCCGCGAAGCAGGCTTCGTATCAGCCGGCAGTGGCCATGCTCACAGCTTTTCCGGTTCCTGGCTCCGAATGGCGAGACGAAGGCATGGACGAGATGCTGGTTAAGCCGATGAACATAATGAATCTGTTGCGCCAGATCGAGGCGCTCCTCGTCACCCATGAAGACAAGAAGCAGAAGGCGCTGGCGCAGAAGATGAGCGCATCCGCAAACGGGCCTGCCAAGGTGGCCGGACGAACGGCGACGCGGAAGCCTGCTGCTGCCAATTAGACAAGTTGCTAACCTCTCCAGCGAACCCAAAGCTCGCTGGAGAGGTACCGCTTAGGAAGCTGCGCTGGCTGCTACTGTGCTTGGAACTGGCGGCCGTCGCTGCTGGAAGCATGACCTGCAGAGCACGGGGCGACCTTGGGTAGGCTTGAAAGGAACGGTAGTTTCCGTAGCGCACTCCGAACAGACTGTCCGGGTTTCTGTGCGTACGCCACTGCCGGTTCCGGCCACACGCTTGATTTTGCACTGTTTGCACCGCTTTGGATCGTTCTTGAACTGCTTATCGTGAAAGAACAGTTGCTCACCAGCGGTAAAGACAAAGTCATTACCGCAATCCGAACACTTCAGTATCTTGTCGATGAAGTCCATACGCGTCCCCCCGAGCATGCCTTGGAATTTTTCAGTATTCCGTCGACCAAGCGCCGGATTGGCATCGTCTCACCAACCGGCTACTTCGTCTTGCAATTCGACAACTTTCCTCGCATTCCCTAACCTGGAAATGAGAGGGGAAATGGTGCCAAACCTCTTTACAAATCCTTGAAGAGTGCGGGACTGCCGGCCTAACGTGTGAGCGGTTTAAATCACGTTCGGCCGGCATTTGCAGGGTTAGTCCTGCTCTTTTCTTGCTTTCTTACGATTCCGCTTGCGCGCCAGTGCTTCTTTTACTCGACGGCGCTCGCCAGGTTTCAGGTAGAAGGAGTGACGCTTTACTTCCTTAATGATGTCTTCCTGCTGAACCTTGCGCTTAAACCGGCGCAATGCATTTTCAAGCGGCTCGCCTTCCTGCACGCGAACCTCTGCCAAATGAACCACACCTCCAAACATCCCAATTGGGTTCTATAAGCTTACGTTACCTTTTAGGTATGGAGTCAAGCTTATTCAGCACCGCTTAGAAGGAATTTGCTTATGGTCAGGTCTTATCTCGGTTATAGCCCGGTGATCCCGGAGTCGTGTTACGTGGACATTTCAGCACAGATTATTGGGCAAGTGGAGTTGGGCGAACGCTCCAGCGTCTGGATGAATGCGGTTTTGCGCGGTGATGTGCATTCGATTCGCGTTGGGGCCAACAGCAATGTTCAGGATTGCGCGGTGTTGCATGGGATGCGGTATAAGCATCCGGTTGTAGTCGGGGATTGGGTGACGATCGGGCACAATGCGACGGTGCATGGTTGCGTAATTGAGGATGCCTGCCTGATTGGGATGGGGGCCGTCATTCTTAACGGTGCAAGGATTGGCGAAGGCTCGATTATTGGGGCCGGGGCGTTGATCACGGAGAATACTGTAGTTCCGCCGAATACGCTTTGGGCCGGGGTGCCGGGGAAAGAGCGGCGGCGGCTGGGTGCTGAGGAGCGGGAGTCGATTTTGCAGTATGCGCGGAATTATTTGGATTATTCGGCGAATTATTTGAAGGAACGAGGGAGTTGGTAGTTTGAGAGTTGCAAGGAACGGGCGGTGGTTATCCCACATCTCAGTTGCTTGAGGTTCAGCAAAAGCGTTTGAAGGGCTTCGCCCTGTCGTTTTCGGCCCAGGTACGCTTAGGCGAACCTGGGGCACCCGTCCCTTTCCTCGTCCATTGACTTGCCGTCCGCCTTCTCAGGGGGTCAGATTCCTCCGGATCGGTTTGTGCCTGTATTCTGGTAATAGTTGGATACTTCAGCACTTATGAGCATTTTGCAAGCTGTCCGCGGCACCCGGGATTTGCTGCCGCCGGAGACGGAACTCTGGAATCATATCGACACCACGGCGCGGCGGGTTTTTGAGCGCTATTCGTTTGGCGAAATTCGCACGCCTGTTTTGGAAGATACACAGCTGTTCGCGCGCGGTGTAGGCGAAGAAACGGACATCGTTTCCAAAGAGATGTACACTTTCACCCCGGATGCAGAGTCTGCACAGTCGCTGACGCTGCGGCCGGAGAATACCGCAGGCGTGGTTCGCGCCTACATTGAGCATCAGCTGGGCGAAACCGGCCAGTTGCAAAAGCTCTACTACATTGGGCCGCAGTTCCGGCGAGAACGGCCGCAAAAGGGCCGGTACCGGCAGTTTTATCAAATCGGCGCCGAAGTGATCGGACCGCCCAGCGCGGGCAGCGAGTCGCCGCTGCGCGATGCCGAAGTGCTGGAGATGCTGGCCACCTTGCTGGGTGAACTTGGCATTACGGGATGGAAGCTGCTGCTCAACTCCGTGGGCTCGGCGACGGACCGGCCGCGCTATGTGCAGACTCTGCGGGCGGCGCTGGAACCGGTAGTTGGAGGTATGTGCCAGGATTGCCAGCGGCGTGCGGTCACCAACCCGCTGCGGGTGCTCGATTGCAAGCATCCTGAAGACCAGCCCATCATTGCCACGCTGCCGCGCATCTGGGATTCGCTCGACGAGGGTTCGAAGGAGCACTTTGCCGCGGTTTGCACAGCGCTTGATGCCTGCGGAGTGCCGTACGAGCATGACCATCGCCTGGTGCGTGGATTGGACTATTACACGCGAACGACGTTCGAGTTCGTCTCCGATGATCTGGGGGCACAGAATGCGCTGCTCGGCGGCGGCCGGTACGATGGGCTCTCCGAGGCTATTGGCGGGCCCAAGGCTCCCGGGATCGGGTTCGCGATGGGCGAAGACCGCCTGGTGCTGACCCTGCTGGCACAGGCCAAGCACAAGCCGGTGTTGGCAGCTGCTTACATAGCGCCGCTGGGCGAGCGGATGAACCCGGCTGCGTTGGTCCTGGCTCGCGAACTGCGGGCAGCCGGCTTGCGCATCGAGCTGGGTGACGGATCGTTCCGGCTCAAGAAATCGTTTGAGGCAGGCAATAAAGTGGCGAACGCGATCGTGATTTTCGGCGAGGACGAGGCCGCCTCGGGTATCTTGACGGTAAAGCACTTCGCCTCCGGTGAGCAGACCAAGGTTCCTCGAGGCGAACTCAGCCAGAAGCTCACCGCTCTTCCTGGCCCTCTTCCCACTTCAACTTCAAATTAGGACAGCCGCTTTGCTCGATTTTCTAGGCACTCTTCAGCGTACGCATACTTGTGGACAGCTCCGCGCGCAGCAGGCCGGCGAACAGGTCATCCTCATGGGGTGGGTGAACCGGCGCCGCGACCACGGCAACCTTATCTTCCTGGATTTGCGGGACCGCACCGGCATCACGCAGATCGTGCTGGACAAAGATCTCACCCCGGAAGGCCACGCCAAGGCGGAACAGGTGAGGCCGGAGTACGTGGTGGCCGTGGTGGGCGCCGTCCGGTTGCGCGGCAAGGATGTGATCAACCCCAAGATGGCTACCGGGGAAATTGAAGTCGCGGCCAAGGAACTGCTGGTGCTGAACGACTCCAGGGTTCCTCCGTTTTCGCCGGCGGAAGAGGCCATCGCCAACGAGGAGTTGCGGCTGAAGTATCGCTACATCGACCTGCGGCGGCAAGAGATGCAGCGGAATTTCGAGCTACGGCACAAGATCGCTCGGGCGGTGCGGGAGAGCCTGTCGGAGCAGGGTTTCCTTGAGATTGAAACCCCGTTCATGACTCGATCCACGCCGGAGGGCGCCCGGGATTACCTGGTGCCCAGCAGAGTGCATCCCGGCGACTTTTATGCCCTGCCGCAATCGCCGCAGTTGTTCAAGCAGATCCTGATGATCTCGGGGTTCGACCGCTATTTTCAAATCGTCCGCTGCTTCCGGGATGAGGACTTGCGCGCCGACCGGCAGCCGGAGTTCACCCAGGTGGATCTGGAGATGTCGTTTGTACAACAGGAAGATGTCTTCCAGGTGGTCGAGACGTTTCTGCGCCAGTCATTCGCCGCGGTGGGCGTGACGCTGACGACTCCTTTTCCCCGGATCACCTACGACGAGTCGATGCGACGGTATGGAATCGACAAGCCGGACCTGCGCATGCCCGGGCTCACGGATGTTCGCTCAGCTTTCCGCGATGAGGATTTGCAGACTCTGGCGATCGATCCCACCCAGCCTGTGGTCGTGGTGTGCATTCCCAAAGTGGGGGAGCTCTCCCGTAAGGAACGCGACGACAACCGGCCGTTCTTCGACGCCAGTAAAGGCGCGAAGATGATCGATGACTGGAAGCGGCTGGAGAAGAGCTTTCCCGATGCAGTGAAGAAGGTTCGGGAGCTGGCGCCCGCCCGAACCGAGGGCGCTCCTGAAGATTTGCTGGTGCTGGTGGCAGGCGATGCCGCTTCCCATGTCAAAGCCAGCGACACCAAGACACAGGGACATCTTTCCGAGCGCGAAATCTGTGTTTACTCGGCGGCGGGGAATCTTCGTGTGGAGTTGGCCCGGCGCTACGCTGACCGGCATGGCGTATCCGCGATCACTGACCTGGTGGTCGAATCACCAGAACGCTTTCTGGGACGGCAAGTCGATGGGGATGCTGCATTCCGCCCTATCTGGGTGACGGATTTCCCCATGTTTGAATTCGATAAGGAGTCGCAGCGGTGGCTGCCGGCACACCACCCTTTCACTTCGCCACATGAAGAAGATATGGAGAGACTGGTGTCAGATCCGGCTTCGGTGCGTGCGCGGTATTACGACCTGGCGATGAATGGGTTGGAGTTGGGATCTGGTTCTATTCGAATCCATCGTCAGGATGTACAGCAGGAGATATTTCGGGCTTTGGGGATGAGCGAAGAGGAAGCGCGATCGCGATTTGGGTTTTTCCTGGAGGCGCTTACCTATGGCACGCCGCCGCATGGGGGGATTGCTCTGGGGCTGGACAGGATTGCGATGATTCTGGCTGGGGCGCAGAGCCTGCGGGAGGTCATTGCGTTTCCCAAGACGGCGAAGGCGATTGATTTGATGGTGGATGCGCCGACTCCGGTGAGTGCTCAGCAACTGAAGGAATTACATATTCGCACCACTGGTTGAGCAGAAAAAATTGCCAGGTCTTTCCACGCCAGTCGAGATAAGAAGGGGAAAGATTACGCTTACAGTCGGCACTCGTTGCAAGGATCCCAGGTCTCAGAAGCGAGACCTGGGGCACCCATCATTTGTTTCCTTATTTGCACCACTGGTTGAGCGAAAAGGAAACTGCAGGTCTCTCCGCTACGCTTCGCTCCGGTCGAGATGACAAGGGTAAGGTACGTTTCCAGTCGGTATCGGTTGCGGTTTGTTTCCTGAAGTGACGTTGTCGTTAGTTCATCCACTTGCGGTCGTTGGGATCGCGCTTTTCGTCAGGGTCTATGTAGCGGCCTTCGTGATCGAAGCGGACATCGCGGTTTTGCTTGCGCATGTAGACCTCGAACTTGCGGGCAGTCCGCCGACGCTTCCAGCGGTAGTAATTGTTGCGAATGTTGAAGAGGCCTTCGCTAAAGGCCGTAGTCATGCCCCTTCTGGGTGCGCGCCGGGCAAACACGAAGCCAATCAACGCGCCGCTCAGGATGACGAAGTAGGCTAGCGCCGGCCCCCCGGAAAGCAGTAACGCCACCTCGATCAGCATGTAGACGATGACCAGATACTTGGCCTTAATCGCTACAGGCAGGGGGAACATGTACATTTCCAGGTCACCGAACAGAACGGCGAAAGCCGCCAGCAAGCCAAAGAGTGCAGCATCTGCGCTGGTAGTGGTGGAAAGGGGGTTGGCGTGAAAAATCTGGGTAAAGGTCAGGGCGCTGCCGATCAGACCGCCGCCAATCGCACACAAGAAGTAGATTTCCAGCAGCCAGCGGCTTCCCTTTGACGTCTCAAGAAATGACCCGATGAACCAAAGGGTCAACATGTTAAAGGCAACGTGCAGCACGCCCTGATTCAGGAAGCTGTACGTGGCGAGCTGCCAGATCCAGCCGTGGAGCAGCAAAGCCGGTGTGAGCGCAAAGTAGGTGAAAATGATCAACGCTACGTGCGGCGCTGCATACTGCATGAGGAGCAGCACAAAAAACACGGCAACATTGGCGATCACCAGTTGGCTGGTAACCCCGCGAAAGCTCGGGAAGGACAGGGCGGAGAAACCGGTGCGGGGAAAGCGTGCCATGATTTCTTTCGTAAGACTAACGCGTTTTCGGAGTTGCCGGGATCTCGCCGTATGAAAACGCTCTCACGTCCGGCGCCGGTTCGCGGTACGATCTGGTATCCCGCAGTAGTTTCTTGACGTCCGGCGTGTTCTCCCGGAAACTAGCCAAGCCGCTTATGGTTTGCGGCCACCATCATTATTTTAATACTCCGAGAAAGGAGCGCTGTATGCCAGTTTGTCAGGAATGCGAAAGCGTTCTCGATTTCGATCCCGACGAAGTTGAAGAAGGCGACATTGTGGTCTGCGATGAGTGCGGGACCGAGTTCGAAGTGGTCGCAACCGAACCCCTCGAGCTTTCCCAAGTGGACGAAGAGGGTTACGAAGACGAGGATGAAGAAGTGGCCGACGAGGAAGAAGAATGAGGTTTTTAGGGATATTGTTGCTGATGGTATGCGCAGCAATCCAGCCACTGACCTTTGCGCAAAGCCTTGCGCAATCAGTGCGCGTGGTACAGGGCACCGTAGTGAATTCCGACGGGCAAGCGATTGCCAACGCGGTCGTCTATCTGCAGGATCAGAAAACCCTCGAGGTCAGGACCTTCATCACCGAGGCAGATGGACACTACCGCTTCGGGCAGCTGGCTTCAGACGTGGATTACCAACTCTGGGCAGAGTACAAAGGTCACAAGTCCAAAACCAGGGCGATCAGTTCCTTCGACAGCAAGAAGCAATTCAACTTCGATCTAAAGATTGAAACCAAGTAGGCGAAAGCGCCTACGAACACCTACTCGTGTTCGAGGCGCTTCCAGTTAACCAGGTCACCCAGCGTGGTGGTGGAGCTTGAGACCGGCTGCTTGTAAGCCTCAACGTCGGCCCGGCTCGCTTCTTCGCCCACGGCGCGCAAGCTAAGGCCTACCTTCTTCTCATCCTGGTTCATCTTGATGATCTTGAAGTCATGCTCCTGGCCTGCCTCTAGCTTGAGTGGTTGACCCAAAGCATCGGCTGCTTCAGAAACATGGCAGAGGCCTTCGACCCCTTCAGCGATCTCGATGAAGGCTCCGAACTGCGCGGTGCGCAGCACTTTGCCTTTGACTACATCGCCGACGCGATGCTGGGCGAAGAACGTCTCCCACACATCGGGCTGAAGCTGCTTGATGCCGAGTGAGAGGCGGCGATTCTCCGCTTCCACCCCAAGCACAACAGCGCGGACCTTCTCGCCCTTCTTGAGGATTTCCGAAGGATGCTTGACGCGCTTAGTCCAGCTCAGGTTGCTCACGTGCACCAAGCCGTCGATACCGTCTTCGATTTCAATGAAGGCGCCGAAGTCGGTCAGGTTGCGCACCCGGCCTTCCACGATGGTGCCCGCGGGATAGCGCTCGGAAAGATGCTCCCAGGGATTCTCGAGCAATTGCTTCATGCCCAGAGAAATACGACGGTCGCTGGGATTGACGCTGAGTACGACTGTCTCCACTTCGTCGCCGGGCTTGACCAGCTTCGACGGATGCTTCATCCGCTTGGACCAGGTCATCTCGGAAACGTGCACCAGGCCCTCAATGCCCTGCTCCAACTCAACGAAAGACCCGTAATCGGTCACGCTGAGTACCCGGCCACGCACCCGGGCGCCGATCGGATAACGTTCCACGGCGTCGAGCCAGGGATCGGGCGTGAGCTGCTTGAAGCCCAGGGAAACACGCTGCTTTTCGCGGTCGAACTTGAGTACCTTGACCTGGATCTCGTCACCGACGTTGACCAGGTCGCGGGGGTGGGTAAGCCGGCCCCAGGACATGTCCGTAATGTGCAGCAGGCCGTCGATACCGCCCAGGTCGACAAAGGCGCCGTAGTCGGTGAGGTTCTTCACCGTGCCGGTGAGGATAGCGCCCTCTTCCAGGTGTTCCAGGGTGAGGGTGCGCTTGCTAGACTGCTCCTCTTCCAGCAGTTCTTTGCGGGAGACCACAACATTGCCGCGCTTCTTGTTCAGCTTGATGACACGAACTTCGATCTGCTGACCAATGTAGCCGTCAAGATTACGGACTGGCCGAATCTCGAGTTGGGAACCAGGCAGAAACGCCTTGATACCGATGTCGACGGTAAGACCGCCCTTTACGCGTCCAAGCACTGTACCGATGACGGGAGTCTTCTCGTTGGCGGCGCGTTCGATGGCATCCCAAACCCGGTGGCGTTGGGCTTTGTCGTAGCTGAGCAGGAATCCGCCTTCGGCTTCTTCACGCTCAACCACCACCTCGACCGTATCGCCGGCCTTCAACTTGGGCTGACCAGTGTGGTCGAGCACTTGCTCCAGGGGAATGAGACCCTCAGACTTGAGGCCCACATCCACCACTACATGCTTATCCGTCAGCTTAATGACGGTGCCGGTAACGACGTTGTCGTCGTAGGCCTGTGCGGCCGCTTCGGCGGCTTGCTCGCGATCGAAGGATTCCAGGGCGGCGGCAAAATCCTCCATGCCGGTCAGTTCGGTGTCGTCTGAACCGGAATGGGTAGTTGCAGGCCTCGAATCAACGGCGCGGTGCGGCACGGTGGGGGCAGAAGCGTGCGGGTGGGTGGTCTGTTCGTCAGACGGGTCGAAGTGATCCGCCGGTGCATCAAGCGTTGGGGTTTGCAGTTCGGTGTTCAGGTGTGTGCTCTCGGTTCGTTCAGGATTTAGGACGTCTGCCATGAATGCCAGCTCCGGATTCTCGATCAGTGGTTACCGATCCGTCCATCACTACAGGCCTTTAGATGAATCACGGCCGCCATGGTCTCACAACATTGACCAACGCCCAAATGATTCAGTCCCGCAGCTTGCTTCGCCGGGTTATTTGCAGACTTGGTCGGCGAAGTAGGGCACCGTAAGTTTACTCTCCACCGGCAAACGTTCGGAGGGAGACTGTCAGTGTAGCCATACAGAATGGCTTGGCACTTACATCAATCTCCGGTAGGAGCATCCGGGAGGGGGGTAAAGCAAGAGCGGCGATGGATGTCTACGCCGAATCCTGTACGTAGACCCTTCATACACAACTATAGCTTTGCCCGGAAACCATGTCAACGAACTAGTCGCGCATTCCTCACTCGAAAAACTGCAAAAAAACGCTGGAAATGCCTATTTTTACTGGCTTGTAATCCAGTTGTGAGGACAAGCCGGCCGGGTTATGCCTCGCCCGAAATAGGTGGCCAGACTCTTCGTATACTGGAACCCGATGGACTACTTGTGGACGCCCTGGCGCTACGCATACCTGGTCAATGCCGACCCGAATTCCCCAAAAGGCGGGCGCAAAGGCGTGCCCCCGGCGTTGGCGGCGTGGCCCGGTGACTGTGACTGCGTCTTTTGTAACCTGATCGCCGCCACCCGGTTCGCGATCGAGCACGGCATGCCGGTGAAGGAGGCGGAGCGGGCGGCTCATATTGTGCTCCGGGCAGAGCATTGTTTTATCTGCCTCAATGCCTTTCCCTATACCTCCGGCCACGTCATGATCCTGCCTTATGCCCATCAAGAGACCCTGGCTTCGCTGGATCAGGCGGCTGCGCTCGAAATGATGAGGCTGGCGCAAAGAACAGACGCAGTTCTGCGCCAGGTGTACGAACCCCACGGCATCAACATGGGATTGAACCTGGGCCAGGCGGCAGGGGCTGGGATCGCCGCGCACCTGCATATGCATGCCCTGCCACGGTGGCTGGGCGATTCGAACTTCATGACGGTGATTGGAGAGACCCGGGTGCTGCCCGAAACGCTGGATGATACGTGGGAAAGATTGCGGGCGGGGTTTCAAGGGCTTGAGGCGGCTATGCCGGTTCCGGCTCCGCCCGGGACGGTGTGAGCGGGCACCCAGGCTGGCGCAGGCCATCTCGGGTGCGGCGTTTGGTTTTGTATCAGGGCACGATTTTAGTCGGGCCGTAAAATCCAACGAAAGATCCGGGCTTTAGCCCCTGTGCTCCTTTCGTCTGGATGCGTCTTGGCTCGCAGGGGCTAAAGCCCAATTCCTGTCAATTTTCTACGGCCCGACTAAAAGTCGTGCCCTGATACAAGACATTAGCGTGGTGACCCCCTTTGAGTCCCGTGGGCAAGAGGCCAGCGCGGCCTGATCGTCGCCCCTCGGCGGACAGGTAAGTTCCGCAGGGACGGATGAAGATTGTCCAGAATGACGTTGCGGCCTAAGTTCCATCCGTCCCTGCGGATTGCGGCTACGGCAGTTCTGGCTGGTCTTCCAGCTCCAGGGTTTCCTGCTGAGCTAATTCGATTAGGCCCTGGGGAATTTGCTTTGTCGGCTTCACGCCCAGGGCTCTTAGCATTTCGGCCTGGCGGATTACGTTTCCCGACCCGGTGTGCAACTTGGCCAGGGCCCCGCTGTAGCTGGTTTGGGCTTGCTCGAGGCGCTTCCCCATCTCGGTAAAGTCGGCTACGAATCCCGCCAGCTTGTTGTAGAGTTCCGCGCCACGCCGGGCGATCTCTTCCACGTTGTGCTTCTGCTGCTCCTGGCGCCAGAGAGAGGCCACGGTTCGCAAGACGAAAAGCAGCGTGCTGGGGCTGACCAGCAGAACATTTCGCTGCCAGGCCTGCTCCCATAGCTTTTCGTCGCGCGAAACCGCCAGCATGAAGGCCGACTCAAAAGGCAGGAACATGATCACGAAGTCGATCGAATTGAGGCCGTAGAGGGTCTGGTAGTTTTTGTCTGCCAGACCACGGATATGGGTACGCACAGAGCCGCAATGATTGTCGGCCGCCAACGACCGCTCGGCCTCGCTTTCGGCGGTGTTGTAGGCTCCGTGATGAACCAGGGAAACCTTGGAGTCGATAATCAGGTGACGGTCGCCGGGGAGGTGGATAACCACGTCTGGCTGGGCCCGCGAGCCATTTTCGGCCGCGTAGCTTTCCTGGGCATCGTATTCGTGTCCCGGGCGAAGCCCAGCGGCCTGCAAGGTCCTTTCCAGGATTAACTCGCCCCATGCTCCCTGGGCCTTGCTCGAACCCCGCAAGGCAACGGCGAGGTTGTTTGCCTGGTCGCTGATCCTGGTATTCGATTCGAAAAGCTTGTCGATGTGGGCACTTAGCTTCTCACCGCCTCTGACCTGCTCCAGGCGGGCGGCCTCAATTCTGGCCTGGAAATCCTCCAACTTCGTCTTCAGCGGCTCGAGAACCCGGCCCAGGCTGGTTTGCTGCTGCTCGGAAAAATGCTTCGACTTTTCTTCCAAAACCGTACTGGCCAGAGATTTGAAAGTCTCCGGCAGGCCTACGCGCATCTGTTCCACCATGCGCTCGGTGGCCGCATGGCGTTCTTCGAGACGGGCTATGGTGGATTTCAGGTCGGAGGCTTCCGTGCGCGCCTGCTCCAACTGTGTGCGGGTGCCGGCTACCTGGTCTGCGAGAGTTTTAGCGGATTTTTCATAAGCTGCGCGCTCTGCGCCGGTGCGGCTGCGCTCAAAATAGGTGGCCACCACGATGCCTGTGACAAAGGCTGCGGCGGCGGCGAAAAGGATTGTGAGGATTCCGGGGAACATGGCTATCTTCTTTTTTGACTTTACTCGTCATGACGGCAACGTTGCTGACGGAAACCGGCACTGGACGGATGGAGTGCCGCGCTTTACACCACTTGGAGCGCTCAGTAGACTGGAAACTTTGGGGCCGTGAACTGCGCGGGTTGCGGACAAGGCCGTTTTTCCTGTTGCTGTCTCCTGCCAGGCATTGGCTTCCGGCGCAGCCGGGTTCTCCCGGACCCGCTGCACAGCCTTTTCTGTGGCAGGCGGCACCTGGAGGAAAACCGGACAGACCGCCGCACCCGCCTTCCCGGACCGTTCACCCAACCTTGCAGGGTCTAACCCTCTAACAAGTTGTTTTCATAGACAGGAGAACGGAATGGCAACAGCAGCAGTGGAAGAGAAGGTAAAGCAGATCATCGTCGAGCAGCTTCAGGTCGATGAGGCTGAAGTGACTCCCAGCGCGTCGTTTCAGGAAGATCTGGGAGCAGACTCGCTGGATGTAGTCGAACTGGTCATGCAGTTCGAGGAAGCCTTCGACCTGGAAATCCCAGACGAGGATGCAGAGAAAATCAAGACCGTCAAAGACGCCACCGAGTACATCGAGAAAAACGCGAAAGGCAGTAAGTGAGTCGGGCAAGATGGCAAGAAGGGTCGTTGTTACAGGCATCGGGCTGTTGTGTGGAATAGGTAGGACTGCGCCCGAGGTCTGGAACAACCTGCTTTCCGGCAAGAGCGGAATGGCTCCCATTACCAGCTTCGATACGACGGGATTTCCCGTAACGTTCGCAGCGGAGGTAAAGGGCTTTGATCCACTCGCTTTTATGGAGAAGAAGGAAGCGCGCAAGATGGGGCGCTTCATCCATTTCGCGCTTGCTGCGGCCCACGAAGCAATAACGAACTCCGGTTTGAAGATCGGTCCATCGAACGCCGAGCGAGTGGGTGTGAACATCGGATCGGGTATCGGCGGGTTCGACGTAATCGAGCGGGAACACAGCGCCATGCTGCAAGGCGGCCCGCGCAAGATTTCACCATTTTTTATACCTGGGACGATCGCGAACCTGGCGGCTGGCCAAGTCAGCATCCGGTATGGGGCGCTAGGCCCGAACGAGGCAACGTCGACGGCGTGCACCACCAGTGCGCACTCTGTGGGCAACGCGTTCCGCACCATCGAGCGCGACGATGCCGATGTAGTGATTGCGGGGGGCGCCGAGGCCGCGATCACCCCGATGGGCGTGGGTGGCTTTGCCGCCATGCGAGCGCTTTCCACCCGCAACAACGACCCGGAGCACGCCTGCCGGCCTTTTGACAAGGATCGCGATGGATTCGTGGTCGGCGAGGGCGCCGGCATCCTGGTCCTGGAAGAACTGGAACACGCCCGCGCCCGCGGCGCGACCATTCTGGCGGAGATCGTCGGCTATGGCATGAGCGCGGATGCGTACCACATCACCAGCATGGCTCCCCAGGGAGATGGCTGCCTGCGGGCCATGAGGAATGCGCTACGCAGCGCGAAGATGGAGCCCGGCGAGGTGGACTACGTGAATGCCCATGCCACGGCCACACCGCTGGGGGATGCGCTCGAGACCGCTGCCATCAAGACACTTTTTGGCGAACGCGCCAGCAGCGGGAAGCTTCTGGTGAGTTCTACCAAGTCGATGACCGGGCATCTGCTGGGCGGTGCAGGCGGGTTGGAGGCGGGCATTACCATCTTGTCCCTGCAACGCCAGATGGTTCCTCCGACCACCAATCTCGACGATCCCGATCCAGCCTGCGACCTGAACTACGTTCCCAATAAACCGCAACCGGCGCAGCTGGAAGTGGCGCTTTCCAATTCTTTCGGCTTCGGCGGCACCAATGGAGCACTCATCTTCCGCCGCTGGCCGGAATAATGGCGACCCGGCTCACGCCTTCGTGTTAGAACGTCACGACGACTGTGTCATCAGGCGATGCCACTTTCGTGGAAATGGGATGAATCTCTTGGTTCCTGGATGGTTTCTCAGGAGGAGCCGCGCTTCAATCGTGGGATCATGGACGGACGAGGGAAGCGAGGGAGATTGAAGCGAGCCGTCACAGGATTAGTCTGCTTTTTTTTCACGGCAGCTTCATTCGCGGCGTGCCCCAGCACGCTGCCGGTCGCCAAGGAGATGAAGGACTCGCAGGCGGTGATCATCGGTACTGTGATGTCGTCACGCCAGGTGCCGCAGTCATGGGATGCGTTGGATGGCATCGAATATGTGGTGCATATCGACCAGAAAGTCAAAGGCAAGCAGACGGGCGAGATCACTATTTTCAGCGAACATAGGGATGATGCCGTGGTCCTCGAATCCGGCAAGCAGTACCTGCTGTTTCTCACCAACAACTACCAGCACTGGATGGTGAATGTCTGCGGAAATTCCGGGCCCATGGATGAAGAGAGCAAGGTCATCCGGCAGATGGTCCACGCTAATGGGAACGATTGAAGCTCTGACAAGAAATTCGTCCTGGGAGCCTATGACTTTTTTCGACGTTTTCGTGTCGTCTGCATATCCAACAGCTGTAATTCAAGCCCATACTAAGCCGTCATCTATGCAGACGACACAATAACGTCGAGAATTCACAGGTTCTCAGGATGACGATTTCGTGGGAGTTGAAGAAGAACATCCCGTACAAGTCAGCGCTGTTGTAGCCGGCATGCCACTGTGACGGTTTCCTAAGATCTTCCAAGTACCCTGGTGTACACGTAAGTACCTGTCTGCTCTGCTCTTCTACGCCACAGTCAGAGTTTTCTATCTGCCACGTTTCTGGTGGCAGATAGTGCAAATAGAGGCCTTACTGGCTTTTCATTACCATCGGTCGGCTTCCTGTCCTCCGAAGTAAGGGCGTTCGAAAACAATACAATTGCCATCCCCCGTCGGACCGGGCAATCTACCACTTAAGCAGTACACATACAACTTACGTGGTACCGCCAATATCGATAAGTAACCCTAGGAGGGTTTGTGAAAAACTTTGCTATCGCCTTGATTCTCTGCCTGAGTGCCGCCAATGGTTTCTCCCAGTGCAAGACGGAACGTGTCAGCGCCCACAAGGAGATGCATATGGCATCCTCCGTATTCGTGGGTACGGTGACTGCAGCTCAACCGGTACCCGAAACCTGGGATTTTCTGGATGGCGTGAACTATACGGTTCGCGTTGACTCCAAGATCCACGGCAAGGCGCGCCCCAACACTGAGGTGACGGTTTTCAGCGAAAACAGCCCTCGCTTCTTCGCCATGTATGTGGGCCAACAGTATGTGCTGTACGTGCAGCCCCAATACGGCCGCTTGCAGGTGGACAACTGCGGCAATTCGCACGCGACGACCAACGATTCCGCTTCGACCAAACAGCCGAAGCAGACGGCCGCCAGAGGCTTCTAACTTTGCGGTGCTGATTCATCTGCCTTGGAATAGGGGTACCGCGCTCGCGGTACCCTCTCCATTTTTACTGCAGTAGCGTGCCGTTCTCCGGTTCGGATTTGGCTTCTTCCGGCGGAATGACCACCGCTGCGGCAACCTTGTCTTCATCCTCAAGATGCAACAGGCGGACGCCCTGAGTCGATCGTCCGGCAGCGCGGATGGTCTTGGTGTCAATGCGGATAATCTTGCCGTACTGACTGATGACCATCAGTTCCGAAGTTTCGTCGACCAGCAAGATAGCACTCACCTTGCCATTGCGGGATGTCGTCTTCACGTTAATGACGCCCCTGCCACCCCGGGTTTGCAGCCGGTATTCGTCTACATCCGTGCGTTTGCCATAGCCTTGCTCGGTAATGGAAAGAATTAACGAGGGAGAGTGCTCCCCGTTGCCATTCTTCTTACGTTCGCGGGGAGTCGCGGCCAAACCGACGAGGTAGTCACCTTTGGTCAGATCGACGCCGCGAACGCCATAAGCAGGCCGCCCCATGGAGCGAACGTCATTTTCGTCGAAGCGGATGGCCATCCCGCTGTGAGTGGCCAGGAAGATGATCTGATTGCCGTCGGTGTTGCTGGCGCCGATCAATTCATCATCGTCGTCGATCCCGATGGCAATAATGCCGCGCGCCATCACGTTGGAGAAATCCTTGAGCGGAGTCTTCTTGACCGTCCCCTTGCGGGTGGCGAAAAAGATGAACTTGCCCTCCTCTTCCAGGTTGCGCACAGGCAGGATCGTGCGCACGTTCTCTCCCGGCTGCAGGTTGAGCAGGCTGGCCATGGACTTGCCTTTACCGGCAGCGCCGATATCGGGAATCTCATAGACCTTCAGCCAATACACGCGGCCGGTATTGGTAAAGCACAGCAGATAGGCATGGGTAGAGTCTACGATGAGCTGGGAGACGAAGTCTTCTTCCCGCGTCTTCATGCCTAATCGCCCGGTGCCACCACGGCGTTGCTGGCGATAGATCGATATCGGGGTGCGCTTGAGATAACCGGAATGGGAAACAGTGACGGCGACCTGTTCATCGGCGATCAGGTCTTCGAGCTGCAACTCCGCCGTTTCATCGAGGATCTGGGTGCGTCGTTCATCGCCAAAATCTTTGCGCGCTGCCTCGAGCTCCTTGACGATCAAAGCGCGCAGCTTCGGTTCCGAGGCCAGGATTGACTCGTATTCGGCAATACGCTCGCGGACTTCGATCAACTCCTTGAGAATTTCGTCGGTGGAGAGTTGGGTGAGGCGATAGAGCTGCAGTTCGAGGATGGCATCGATCTGCCGGTAACTCAGGCCGGGTTCCCGCTCCGGTCCGGTGACAATGCCGGTATCGAGCTTGAGAACAATGTCCTTGGAGAGAGAAAAGCGACGCAGGTTTTCCCTTGCTTCGGCGCGCGAACCGGAACCGCGAATGATGCGGATGACCTGGTCGATGTTATCCAGGGCAATTTTGTAACCTTCAAGGATATGTTCGCGCTCGCGAGCCTTTTTGAGCAGAAACGCCGTCCGCCGGCGAACCACTTCCACGCGGTGACTAATGAAGTGGCGGATGGCGTCATGCAGGGCGAGTTCGCGCGGCTGGCCATTGACCACGGCCAGAAAGATCATGGAGAAGCTCTCTTGCATCTGGGTGTGCTTGTAGAGCTGATTCAGGACGATCTGTGCTTCCGCTCCACGCTTAAGCCCAATGACGATGCGCATTCCGTCGCGGTCGCTCTCATCGCGGAAGTCGTCCTCTGAGATGTCGGTGATGACTTTGTCGTTGACCAGTTCAGCGATGCGCTCGATCAGCTTGGATTTGTTGACCTGGTAGGGAATCTCGGTAACGATGATCGCCTGGCGGCCGCCCTTTAACTGCTCGATCGCGCACTTGGCGCGCATGAGAAAGCGCCCGCGGCCGGTCTTGTACGCTTGGGCAATACCACTGCGACCATAGATGAAACCGCCGGTGGGGAAATCCGGCCCTTGGACATGCTGCAAGACTTCGGCCAGGCCCGCCTGAGGATTCTTGACCAGCTCGATGGTGGCGCTGATGACCTCGTTCAGGTTGTGCGGCGGAATGTTGGTCGCCATGCCTACGGCGATTCCATTGGATCCGTTCACAATCAGGTTAGGAACGCGGGTGGGCAGCACCGTGGGCTCGAAGGTGCTCTCGTCGTAATTGGGAACAAAATCGACAGTTTCCTGATCGATGTCAGCCAACATCGCGCCGGCAATGCGCGTCATGCGTGCTTCGGTGTAGCGCATGGCCGCGGGCGGATCGCCGTCTACCGAGCCGAAGTTCCCCTGGCCATCCACCATGGGGTAGCGCATGCTGAAAGGCTGCGCCAGCCGCACCATGGTGTCGTAGATCGCCGAATCGCCGTGGGGGTGATAGACACCCATGGCCTGGCCGACGACTTTGGCACATTTGGCGTACTTCTTGTTAAACTCCAGCCCCATCTCGTGCATGGTGTACAGAATCCTGCGATGCACAGGTTTGAAGCCATCTCGAATGTCGGGGAGAGCGCGCCCGATGATGACCGACATCGAGTAGTCGAGATACGAACGCTTCATCTCATCTTCAATGTTGATGGGGATGAGGCGAGTTCCCGGTCCGTCCGGCGGGTTGCCGTCACTGCCGTTTGGACCTAGAGGGAGTAGAGGATTTGGATCGTCTGCCATAAGAAGGTGGGCCTTGAACGGGGAATAAATCTGCGGTCGAGGACTAATTAGATGATACGTGTTTTAGAGCTACCCAGCAAGGCCGCGGGGTTACTCTAAGTCTTCTTTTTTGAGACATTTGTCTTATTTCTAAGGGAGCAATCGAAGGCTGAGAGTTAGCTGCAGAGCAAGCAGGCAGGCAGTCACGGCCAGGAAGACCTTCCGATAGCGGGTTTCGAGAAAATCGGCAAAGACTCCGGCAATAAAAGTAAGCAGAAAAGGGAGCGCCCAGAGGGTGGGCTCGCTGGAAATTCCCCGGGTGACGAGGAGGAAGAACAGCAGCGCCAGGAGCAAGGGCACGGTATTGCCGAAATATCGCGATCGACGGGTGGGCAGATAAAGCAGCAAGGCTGTGGTTGCGGCCAGGGTCACGGCCGAATTGGGAAGACTCAGTCAACCAATGACGCGCAGGCTGCAGGGAAAACCCGATGAGGCCGGCGCCGCTGCGAACGAAGTAGCTGAAGGCATCGGGGCTGAAGTCGTAGCGAAGCGAACACCAGCAGCAAAGCTCCAATGCTCGCCGTCATCATAATGGGCACGATGTAGGCGCGGCGGCCGACCGCCAGGTAGGCCATAAGGCCGATGGACAACAGGAGCGCGAGCAAAAACGCGGCAATGTGCGAAGCCGCGGTAAAAGCGAGGGTGAGCGTAAGCAGCACGATGCGCGAGCGCCACTTACGTGGAGGCCCCTGCATGGCGTGAGCGACGCCCATTGCGGTGTATAGCGAGGCGAACAGTCCAAAGGCGGTGAGGATCTCGTTGTTGGGATAAGTACAGGCGTGGATCACCGCAGGCGAGAAGCAGTAGAGAGCGAGAGCAATGAAGCCGCCGGGATTGCCATAGAGGCGCCGGGTGACCCACCAGAGGGCTCCCCCCAGGATAAGCCCGGTGAGCAGGAAACCGCTGTGCAGCAGAGCCAGAACGTAACCGAGTTCGTGGCGCATTTCCCAGGTTGAGGCGTCGGCAGCCTGGCCGGCGAGCACCCGCTGCAGGGTTAGGGGCAGGCCCGCGACACGATATGCCAGGGTGCCATCCGGAAGGTTGCCGCAGGTGGTGAGGTATCCGGCAAGGGGATTTGGCTTTTCCCACATCTCACGGCCGCAGCGGGCGAAGTCGTAGTCGCGCGAGGTCAGAGTTTGACGATGAAAAACCCACAGGCACTGGGCTAGCAGCAGCAACAGCAGCAAGGCTGCGAGCTGTTGTGGGCGGTTGAATTGAAAGCTTGAAACCTTGGGCATGAATTTCGCGTTCTTTACTACGTTGCTTGCGCGGCATCTATCTAGAGCCGTGGCCACCTGAAATGGGGATGGGGTAAATATTGGTGGGCGTTGGGAAAACCAAATACGCGTCCGTAGGCGGTGTAGCCGGTCTCGCTAAACCAGAACCAGGCCTTCTTCCAGAGCGGGAAGTCCGGCGGCCAGGGCGCTTCATCCATTTTCCAGGCAAGAGGATAGTGTTGGAAGATCAGGCTGGCACGGCGCACATGGGTGGGCGAAGTGACGATCAGCGCCGAGGTCCAGCCTTCAACCTGCATGATCCGGTAAGCATAATAGGCGTTCTGGATGGTGTTGTGGGATTCTTCCTCGGTATAGATTGCGGAGATCGGCACACCCTGGGCGCGGGCGTATTGCATCATTACCTGCGACTCGACGAATTGGTTGCGCACCGCACCTCCAGTCATCATGATACGGGGCGCGACCCCTGAGCGAAATTGCCTGATACCCTCCTGCACGCGTGATTGGGCGAGCGGCGCGATTTCGCCGTTGTCTGCGGCGGGATTACCCAGAACCAGAATCACATCGAATTTGGTCTGCTGCGTGTCGGCCATGGGGATGGAGAAGTAGAGAATCGAGACGCAGGCGACCAATGTCGCCGGCATGATTCCGAAGATGCGTAGAAGCTTAGTTCGCTGCTGAAGCAGCGTTTTTAATTGCATAGATGATGATTCTACCCAGAATAGAGATTCCTTCGGCTGGAAGGGGCCCGGGAGATGGCGCTTGCTGCTAATCTGATGCCAATGTCCGACGGAAGAAGTGAATCTGAGCGGCTGGTCTCCGCCGACCGCGTTGAAGATGATAAATCCTTCGAGCTGAAGTTGCGGCCCAAGTGGCTGCGGGAGTTCATCGGCCAGGAGAAGGCCAAGGAACAACTGGCCATCGCTCTGACCGCAGCGAAATCACGCGGGGAAGCACTGGATCATGTGCTGTTATTCGGGCCGCCCGGCTTGGGGAAGACGACGCTGGCGACGATTATTGCCAACGAGTTGGATGTCGGCTTTCAGCAGACCTCGGGCCCCGCGCTGCAGATCCAGGGAGATTTGACCGCCATCCTCACTAACCTGCGGGACCGCCAGGTGCTCTTTCTGGATGAGATCCACCGCCTGCAGCCGGTGCTCGAAGAAAAGCTGTACACCGCTCTTGGAAGATTACAAACTGGACATCATCATCGGGCAGGGCCCGGCCGCGCGAACGCATGTGATGGAGATCAAGCCGTTCACGTTTATCGCAGCGACCACCCGCCCGGGGCTGCTGTCTTCGCCATTGCGATCGAGATTTGGGATTCTGCTGCGGTTGGAGTTTTATACCGAAGATGAACTCCGCTTCATCGTCGAGCGGTCGGCGGAAGTGTTGAATGTGCCGATTGACCGGGACGGGGCGGCGGAGATCGCCCTCCGCTCGCGGGGAACACCGCGCATCGCCAACCGGCTGTTACGCCGGGTGCGCGACTACGCCCAGGTACGGGGAACAGGCAGTATCGACCGGGCTACCGCCGAAGCAGCGCTAAAGCTGCACGGGGTCGATGCTCACGGGTTCGATGACCTCGATCGCCGGCTGCTGCTGACGATTATTGAGAAATACGATGGGGGCCCTGTCGGGCTGAATACATTGGCGGCCAGCCTGGCGGAAGAAGAAGATGCGCTGGAGGAGGTATATGAGCCTTTTTTAATCCAGATTGGCTTCCTGGATCGAACTCCGCGGGGCCGGGTGGCCACCCGGCTGGCGTATGAACATTTCGGTATGCCCTTGCCGGGGAAACAGACGCATCTGTTTTGAGCGAGTCCGATAAGAGCACCCCTCATGCTCGTCGGGCGTTTTACTGGGCGCCGTTTTTGAAGATCTGTTCCGCCAGGTGGTTCTCTACTTTGGTTTGATCGCGCATCATTTCGTAGTAGGCGGCCCTCAGGAGTTGGGAACGGCTATCGCGCAGTTGTTGGCGGATGTCCTGCTGCACTCGGGGGTCGTTTAGTTCGCGTTGTCCGGCTGGTTCTTTTTCTATCAGCTTGTAGATGGCATAGCCTGCAGGAGCTTTGCCGCCCGGTGGAAGCAAGGGAATGACTTCCGTCATCTGCCCCGGTTGCAGCCTGGAGATCGCAGCGAAGACAGCCGGTTCACCGCGCAGACTGGATTCTGGAACAAAGCCCATGTTGCCGCCGTTGCTGGCGTCATTGGTATTCTCCGACAGGTTCGAGGCCAGGGTGGCAAAGTCTTCTCCGCTCTCCAGTCGGCTGTGAATCATCTCGATCTTTTTCCGCGCCTCGGTATCGTTGTTCGCTTTGCTGTTCTGCAGGTTGGTTCCCTGCTTCATTGGCGTGGGCTGAGAGGTTACGACAATGTCGGCAATGTTGTACTTCGGCTCGATGAAGTTGAATTGCGCCTTGTTCGCGTTATAGAAATTGCTGACATCCGCATCAGTGATGTTGATGCGTGAGTTCACTTCCTTGTTCATCAACTTCTCGGAAGTGAGATTGCGCCGGATCTCGAGACGTAAATCGTTCAGCGTGAGATTGGCGGCCTGTAGCCGCTTGTCCCATTCTTCCTGGGTATAAGGCGCCTTCATTTCAGCCTGTTTTGCATCCACCTCTTCATCGCTGGCCACCAGGTTCATTTTCTTGGCGGCTTGTTGCAGGATTTCCTGGTCAATCAATTGCTTCAAAATGCCCAGCCGCGTAGCCTCTGCCTGCTCTCTGGTGGGTTCTTCCTTGTTATTGCCCAGGTTCTCGCGATAGAGCTTCTCCACCTCGGAGCGCTGAATGGGTTGTCCGTTGACCGTCGCCACTACATCTGGCCCATCGCTGCGCTTGCAACCCATCACAGTGCTCAACAACACGAGGCTTATCGAGGCGCAGGCAAGGGCTACAGCAGAGTTACGTGGTAGGGCGGGCACTAACAGTCGTTCCAACGGTCTTTCTCCTGGCGATCGCATGGTTTCTATTTGGGAGCCAGCGGAGTCGGCTTCTTTACCTCTTCCGCCACCTGCGGCGGGGGCTGAACACCTGCCTCGCGTAGAGCCCGGTCGATCGCTGTCCAAAGCTCTGCTTGCGGCAATGCGCCGGCGATGCGCTCACCGTTGATAAACAAGGTTGGAGTACCGTTCACGCCGAGACTGTCTCCCTGCTTCATCGATGTCCGTACCGCGGTTTCATCCTGCTTGACGATGCATGCCTGCAGCCTGGCCATATCCAGCTTCGACCGGCCGGCCTCGTCAGTCGCAAGCTTGTCCAGCGTCTTCGCGGCCTCATGGACGTCTTTCGCGGGGCCGGTGATCTCGCTACCGTGGGAATGCACATAATCCACAAATTTCCAGTAGGCTTCCGGGCTTTGATCAGCGAGACAATTTGCGTTCACCGCCGCGTGCATGGCCCAGGGATGGATTTCGACCAGTGGATAGTCCTTGTAGAAAAACTTGACCAACCCTTTGTAGCGATCCAGCGTGGCCGGGAAGAGCTGCTCGTGCATACGCGCGCAGTAGGGACATTCCAGGTCATCAAAGTTGACGATGGTGACCTTGGCATCGGATGTCCCACGCAAAGGGCGGTTTTGCAGTGAGATCATGTCCGACGGACTATGACTGATATCAAACCTCTCCAGGCGCGCAACCGTATTGCCGTCGCTGGAGAGGAGGAAATTCACAACCGTGTGTTTGCCATTGTTGGAAAACGTAATGGGCAAATTGTCAAATCCGGGAAATTCGCTTTTGCTGGTGGCCCCGATCGCGACTTCGACATTCGGAGGCACCTCAAATTGCGAGCGCACCAGGACTTCGATTCTCCGATTGAGCTGAGTGGCGGGGACGGGCGAGACCGTATTCGATGCAGTGCTGGGAGGACTCTGCGCCTTACAGCCTGCAGAAAGACAAATGAGCAGGCACCAAACCAGGGTACGGCGAACAGACAAGACAACCACCTTTCCACAGCATCCTTTCATTAGAACGGTTTTCCCACCAGCGTGTCCAGCAGGGCCGGCTTCGGGCAGGTCAAAAGATGCGCTCCGAATGCTTCAGATTTCCAGCCGCGCCCACGCCGGCCAGGGTGAAGTTGAACCCGTATTGGTTCTCGTTCCGAACCGATCCTAATGCCAGACGGCGATATTCGACGCTTAACCCGCAGCAGTCCCAGTTATAGGAGGACTGGATACCTCCATACTGCAAGGCATTCTGGACAAAGTCGTATCCGGCATCGGCAGCGACGCTCAACCCACGCTTGGTGGGCGCCCCGTACCCTAGCAACAGACGCAGCAGGTTATATTTCGTTATCTGGCTGGCGAGGCTGGACGTAAACGACGCGTTGAGCGCCTTAAGGCTGGAGTAGCCCACGCTGGTGAAAACGGCGTCTCGCCGGTAGTCCGCGAATACGTTGCTGGCATCCATGCGGCCGGTCTTGAAGTCATAATCCGCATCCCATTCCAGGTCGCTGTGGGCGCTGGTGCGCATTTTGAAGCGCGAGATAAGCGGCGAAGTATTGCGCGGCCCGTTCAGAAAAGCCACACCGGTCAGGTCGAGCGTCGACGCCAGCACATTGCGCCGAAAGGGCGTGGCGGCACCCCCGAAGTACGGTTCGAAGAAGTATTTGGCGGCGAGCTTCCAGGTTATCCATGCATCGGTATCGCCGCCACATTCCGTGTAGGTGGCGGGCAGACTGATGATGCCATTGATCGGTGCGGGGAGGTCGCCGCTGCTGCAGGCTTTGGGGTGTAAGTGCTTGAAGTAGAGCTTCTGGGTGAGCGAGTACTCCACCTCATTCGTATCGCTGACCACGTCCGTGGTGTCAAAGCGGGGAATGGAAGAAAAGTTGTTCACTCCACCCACATAAAGATAGTGAATGTCCGGTTCGATAGTGTGTCGCAGGTCACCCCCGAAAAGGCGTTCCAGGGAGGGCGCCTTGAAATCGCGCACCAGCGCCGGCGGCCGGAGTTCGAAACTGGCCTCCAGATCCGAGCGGTTGACGCTGCCATTCCCCGGCAGCGGCGTGGTGGTGCTGGAAATCTGGCTTTGCCCGTAATACGTCTCCCGAGCGCCCACCTCAGGGCGCAGCGTCCAGCCATCGAAGTGAACGGGCAGCGAAAGATGGGGATAGAGGTCGAAGCGGCCGATCACTCCCGTCTTGTAACCCGGCTCGCTGCGGCTCAATCCAGCCGCGGAGCTATCGAAGCTCCAACGCAACGGCGTCCTGGCAAACGATTGGTCGATGGTGTTGAAATCCAGGCTGGGCACGTGCAGGATGCGGATCTGCGGCGTATTGAAGGTGTTGCCCACCTGGGTGGTGCCTTCAAAATTCTGATAGCGGTCGAATCTGATGCTGGCCGAGCGCCCCGCGTCATTGTGGGTTATGAACGCTGACGATGTGACCTGGGAGGCGACAGCCAAAGCAAAGGATGGGGCAAACGCCTCGCGATAGACAAAGGAGCTGAGATACTCGCCGGTGGCGACAGCCCGGGTATGCTCATCCAGGTCGAAGTCGCGCCTCCCGCTGAAAACGACGTCCTGGCCGCCCTGGTTGAGGTAGTCGGGCGCCAGTCCGCGGTCCCATAGGGCGGTGAAGCGGGCATTGATGAAATCTTCTCCGCGGCCCCGGTAGCGGAAATCACCGCTGGGCGACCAGCCGCGTTTAGAGAAATACTCGGCGCCGAAGGTGGCGTCCATGCTGCGGTTGATGACCAGGTAGATCGATTCGCCGATGATGGTTCCCTTCGTGGAAGAGGTACCCGCCTCGGGAAGCAGCAGGCCGCTCTGCCTGGCATCCGCGTCCACCGGGTGGGTGACGTACGGCAGGTAGAGAATCGGCACGCCGAGCAGGGTGAAGTAGCTGTTCTTTGCTTTCGCCACTCCATAATTCATGCGGATCAGCGAGGAGTGGATACGCCAGTCCGGGTCAGGCAGGAGACAAGAGGTCATCGTGCCCTGCACCACCTGGTAGCGCTCCGGCCCCTCCTTAATGAGCACCCTGCCGGTAAAGAGAAAAGGGTTGGCGGTGGTGTATACCAGCTTCTTCTTGCTGGCAGAGGGCTGGCGGCCGATGCTGCCGGTCACGTTTTCAAAACGGCCCGTCTCCAACTCGAAATTGAGTTTGCCGTGGTCAGCCAGGATGAGTTCGTTGTTTCTTCCTCCCTGCAGCCGAACATGCCCATCGGCCTCGGCGTCGCCGGTTTCGCGATTGTAGGAAACTTTATCCGCGCTGAGAATGTAGTCCTTGTATTCGATCCTGACATCGCCGATGAGCGAATACACCTCGCCATGCTTCTCCTGCTGCCTGGCTTCGAAGCGCACGGGGACACCCGCGGGAGGAGTGGCAACCACTTCAGCGATGGGATAATCGGGGGCGTCGGGAAGCGACGATGGGCCTGAAGCCGCGGGAAACTGCTTGGTCAACGTCTGCGGCCAAAGCTTGAGATGACACAGCATTAACGCTGTGATAAACAAAAAGGTACGGACTCTCATTTACCGGGGCAAGGCTTAGGATAGCAAATGGCCCATACCCAAGGTACTTGATCGCGCCGTCGCTCTGGTGAAATTCAGGCTCGTTCTTTCCCCCTTCATTGCGCTTGCCAATGGATTAAGAAAGCGTGTTTCTGTTGCCTCCGCTCCCATGTCGCTTAAATAAGGTACACACTGCACAGTGTGTGACCATCTCCATTATTTGCTTTACGGGGCCACGCAACATGCAACATTTAAGAGGAGAACAGAATTGAGTCCTTCTTCGTCAAACCTCTCGGAAAACCTTTCGCACGCAGACACCGAGGTTATGCCGGCCTGGAAGACAGAATTAAGCGAACGCCTTGCCGCGACGCGCACGCGTCGTTTGCGCCACAAAGAGGAGCAGATTGCTCTTCCCGGCCTTGAGCACATAGAGCGTAAAATTGATTCCCGCGCAGCCCGGCTGGCTGCTAAAGTCGCCCAACGTTACGCCAATGCTCCCTCCTACAGCGAGGTGTTAGCCTCTGAAGCTCGCGCCCGGGCCGAGAAGGCAGCGCCGGTCACGGTTCCAGTGCACGATGGGCCCACACTTGTACGCCCACTTTCGCCGGAAAGCTGGACTGGCGCTCCGGTCTCTCGAAGCAGGACGAGGCTGCACAAGACTATCCGGAATTGCTGGAGGAAGAGCCAGTGTTTCCGCCGGTGGAACCACTCGCGGTAAACCTGGTTGAATTTCCGCGGGAGCTGGTGGCCGCGCGCAAAATGCGGCCTCGCCTGGCGGAAGGTCCACTGCGTGAGGCGTCTCAGGACGAACTGGATCAGTTGAGGATTTTTGAAGTTGCGCCCGAGAGTATTTCGCAGACCGTGAAAATCGGGGCGGCGCCGGCAGATTGGTCTCCTATCCGGTTGGATAACGAAACGCCGGGCCGCGGAGGGGGAATTGGTGTCGCCACAGATCCCGCTCAAAACGGCGTCGTTGGAAGACAGAGTCATGGCCGGGATTTTCGATCTGGCTCTGATCGTATCTGCCTTCGCTATCTTCGTCCTGGTGTTTGTTGCCTGTACTGCGCATCCTCCCACCGGAAAGCCAGCGCTGGTGGCCGCCGGTTTGGCGTTGGCGGGGCTTGGGTTGCTGTACCAATACTTGTTCTTCAAGTATTCCGTGGGGACCCCGGGTATGCGCTACGCGAAGATCGCGTTGTGCACGTTCGAGGACGAAAACCCGACGCGGAAAGCAATGTGCATGCGCGTGTTGTATGTGCTGCTTTCGGCGGCTCCGCTGGGCCTGGGCTTTGCCTGGGCATGGTTCGATCCGGACCGCCTGACCTGGCACGACCGGCTATCGCGGATTTATCAGCGGAGCTATTCGTAACGATAAAAAGCTAATTTGGCTCTGGCCCTGAGGGTGCTTTTCAGAATCTGTGGAACAGGCACCCTCAGGAGCCAGGTGGGTGCGAGAGCTCTTGTAAAACTCAATTCCGCACGGACGGATGAACTTAGCCCAGGACGCAGTCCTGGGTTACCCGTGCACCCGGTGGCCGAGGTGGAGCAGAAACGAAGCCCTTTTCCTACGTGCGCACGACCGTAGCGGTGAGTCTAAATCCGCCACAAGATGGCGTACCCTCCCCTATCAAGAGCGGGGAGCTAAGAGCGCAGAGGCGGCCGCACCGATCACCGCGACTTCGGGACTATCCGGAACAACTTCCAATGAATAGCTTTGCAGCGGGCTCATCTTCACCATCTGCCACAAGTATTCCTTGAGCAGATTCAGATCGAGAAAGCGCACATTCACTCCGGTGTAATAGAAGCGGCCCGGACCACCTAAGTGGATCGAGGTGGCGGTGGCGGCGCCCAGGCCGCGGTGCCAGAGGCGCACGAAGTCCATACAACGAGCATCGCCTTTTTTGGCGGCGGCGAAAACTTCTTCCGGCTCCATATCGAGGAAGCGCAGACGCATCGCACGGTATCCCATGATCCCTTCCAGGTGCCCTCTTCCTCCACAACCACAGTAGGTCTCCTTCGGATCGAGGGTCACCACCATGTGACCTCCCTCCCACACACCTTCTGCGTAGGGATAGCGGCCAAATCCGATACCGTTGCCGATCGTCCAAACGCGGACCAGCTTATCGGTACGACCCTGGGTAACGGCCAGCCCGGCGGCAACGGCATCCGCATCGTTCAGAGTCTTGACCGGGGCCATAATTCCCTTCGACTGAAAAATGGTGGCCAGCGACTCAGCAACGTTCGCGCCCTTCAGCTGCGCCAGGTTCGGCGAGTCCTCACAAATCCCGTTGCGGATGATCCCGGGGATAGCGACACCGATCGCATCGAAGTTGCCCTCGGGATGCAGGGCCAGAACCTGATCGCTGATCAAATGACAAAGGCTCTCGAAGGGATGTTCCAGCAGGGCTTCGTGATCATCCGGATTCGCCGGATAGGTGCCCAGCGATCCCACCAGTTTGTGATCTTCAATGAGTCCCGCAACAATTCTCGAGGACACGACAACGCCAATCGTTCTGCCCATGCGCCCTCCCCTTCCCTCAGTCCGCCGCCCGGGCAAGCCGGTTAATGCCGTTAAATGCGGCAGCCTTGTAGCACTCGGCAAGGGTGGGGTAATTGAACACCGTATCGATGAAGTAGTCCAGCGTACCGCCGAGGGCCATGACGGCCTGCCCGATGTGCAGAAGTTCGCTCGCGCCCTCGCCTATGATGTGCACTCCCAACAGATGCCGCGTCTCGCGATGAAAGACAATCTTCAGGCGGCCGGTGGTATCGCCCCTGATCTGGCCACGGGCAATTTCGCGATAATAAGCGACGCCCACTTCGTAGGGCACATCCTCGTCGGTGAGCTGTTCCTCGGTCTTGCCGATAAACGAGATCTCTGGAATCGTATAAATTCCGTATGGATAGTAGCTCGGATTGGAGACCAGGGTCTCATTGCCAAACGCCCGGGCAACGGCGATACGGCCTTGTTCCATCGATACCGAGGCCAGGCTGGGAAAGCCGATCACGTCTCCGACCGCGAAGATGTTGGGCACCTTGGTGCGAAAGTCTTTGTCGACGGGTATACGACCGCGAGAATCCGGCTCGATGCCGACGGCGCCGAGATTGAGTTGTTCTACATTGCCGGACCGGCCGACCGCATAGAGCAACGCACCGCCGGAAATTCTCTTCTTGCTTTCCAGGTTGGCGACCACACTGCAATCGGGCAGCTCTTCTACGCTTTCCACTTCCTCGTGCAGACGCATGGTCACGCGGCTGTCACGCAGGTGGTAGCTGAGTGCTTCGACGATTTCCTGGTCGGCAAACTCCAGCAGCTTGGGCCGCTTTTCGATCAGGGTAACGCGCACGCCGAGCGCGGCGAACATACACGTGTACTCCACGCCGATGACCCCACCGCCGACCACGATCAACGACTTGGGCAGGTTGGGCAATTCGAGAATCTGATCGCTGTTGACGATCGAGCGGCCGTTGATGGGTACCCTGGATGAGTCGGCCGGCTTGGTGCCGGTGGCGATAATGATGTTCTTCGCCTCATAGGTCTGGGTACCACCCTCGTTGGTCACCTTGACATGGTTGGCGTCTTCAAAGCTGGCAATGCCGGGGAGCACGTCGATTCCATTACGCGAAAGCTGCGCTTCGGTTACATCGATCTCAGTCTTGATCACGTGCTGGACGCGGAAGGCGAGGTCCGCCATCGTGATCTTTTCCTTGACCTTGTAATTCATGCCGTAGATGGAGCGGTAGTTGTAGCCGGAGAGGTGGAGCACGGCTTCGCGCATGGTCTTGCTGGGGATGGTGCCGGTATTTACGGAAACACCACCGATGTTCCGCATGCGCTCAACCACAGCGGCCCGCTTGCCTAGCTTGTTGGCGTAGATCGCAGCGCGTTGCCCCGCAGGGCCGGAACCAATAATGAGTACGTCGTAGCTAATCATGCCTTGTTGGAAGGGTACCGGAAGAACGAACCGACGAGAGTTAATTTCGTATTTCTGTTAACTGCAGAAAAACCCGAAATGAAACCTCAGACAGCATAACGGGTAGCATGACCTGCGCCTAGCATACGCCTGTGCCTGTACTCATAGTGTAGCGAACTGGAAGCCTTCTCCTCCATGAACAGTGTGGCGCCTGTCGGCTAGACTCCACTCTATGCAACTTTATGCCATCACCGATCGCAGGAAAGCCACCCGTCCGCTTCTTAGCCTGGTGGAGGAGTGGTCGGAGGGCGGCGTAGATTTCATCCAATTACGCGAAAAAGATCTGAGTGCGGCCGCCCTTGAGTCGCTCACCCGGGAAGTTGCGGCAACCATCGATCACGGACGCTCGAAACTGCTGGTCAATGTGGCTGCTCCTGAAACCGCTGCGATGGCGATGGAGGCTGGGGCAGACGGAGTTCACCTCGCCGGCGCACCTCTCCCGGGTGCAGCCGCCAGCGTCCGGAAAGCCTTCTCCTCCACCAGCCCGATCATCAGCGTGCCCTGCCACAGCCTCAAAGATATCGATGTGGCCTGCAAGGAACAGGTGGACCTTATTCTGTTCTCCCCCATCTTCGAAAAGAATTTGCCAGGGAGCGTAGCAGCAGCACCCCAAGGCCTGGAAGGGCTCCGCCTCGCCTGTGTTGCCGCGCGCGGCGTCCCTGTGCTGGCCCTGGGCGGAGTGACCATCAACAATGCTTTCGATTGCCTGGCGGCCGGCGCCGCTGGAATTGCCGGCATTCGCCTCTTCGCTGGAGAAGATTGGCGGAGGCTCTAGAGGCAAACCGAGCCGATGGAACCATATATAGTGGGATAAGACTCAACCATGCAGAGTGTCCGTTTGAAAAAGTTCCTTTCCCTCCCTCGATCGGCCCGAAGCCGGCGGTTTTCCTCCTTCTTAAGCGCGCTACTCGTGGTCGCCACGCTCCCTTGGGCCGCCGCCGGTCATGCACAGGACACGCAAACCATGCAGACGGTGACGCCACCCAAAGAAAAATTCGATGTGGGCGTGGCCGGCTTATACCAGGTCACGGGCGCAGCCAATGGCAACTTTATCCGCGACGATACGACCGAATCAGGCGGAGCTCTGATCAGTTTTCGCCAGCCCTGGCGCCCCTGGGTGGGCTACGAGGCGAACGTTGGCTACACCAAGTTTTATGAGTCGTACAACAAAAACACGACCAAGGTAGAGAGCAACGTAACCGACTTCAGCGTCTCCTACTTGCTGCAGTCCCCCGCATATTACGGGGTTCAGGCTTATCTGGCTCTGGGGGGCGGGATTATCGTCTTCTCTCCGATTTCCGGGACGGTCACAAACAATAACCAGCCGGCGAGCAGCCTTGCCGTCTCAGTTGCTGCCGGAGTTCACCTAGAAATTCGGGCTCAACTATTCTTTGTTTCAAGCGGGTTGGGGTGCAGGGCGGTCTGCGCGGCTTAAAATACAAGGCGCCCGATTTTCACCAGAGATCGCTCGATACGCAGACCCTGCGCACGACCCTGGAACCTAACATCGGGGTGTATTACCGCTTTTGAGCCGGAGAATCCTATGGCCCTAGTGATTACGGTACTCGAACTGGAACGGGAGCCGATTGAGTTCAGTGAGACCGTCCCGCCCGGAGCCATCGACTACGGTTCCGGGATCCGTCAAATCGACGGCATGCCGGTAAGTGGCCGCGCCGACCTGATCACGGAGCATCGTGGACCCCACAATCAAATCCACGACATCCGGCTACGTGCCGGCTATCAGGGTAAGTTCGAAATGCCTTGCGCCCGCTGCCTTGATCCTGTCGCCCAGCAGGCTCGAAGAACACTTTGACCTGCTGTTCCGCCCCATCGGTGTGGATGCAGACGCCTCAGAACACGCCATCTCGACCTCCGATACGGAAATCGGGTACTATGAAGGAGGCCGTCTTGCGGTTGAGGACGTATTGCGCGAGCAGGTGTTGCTCTCCCTGCCGGCAAGAGCGCTCTGCCAGCAGGATTGCAAAGGACTCTGCCCTCGATGCGGACGTAATCGCAACAACGAGATATGCGACTGCGATACAACCCAGGTCGATGCGCGGTGGACAGCCCTTGCCGACCTCCGCAGCAAGATGAAGACGTAAAAGTTGAGAGCGATCTCAGGCTGCAGCCGCACAGCCGGGGAGAACGCCTGAAAGGAATCTGCAATGCCGAATCCAAAGCGGCGCCACTCCAAGGCCCGCACCTCCAAGCGCCGTTCGCACGACGCGCTCACTCCCATTACCGTCTCGGAATGTCCTAACTGTCACGAGAAGAAACTTCCACACAGGGCTTGCCCCAAATGCGGCGTATACAAGGGTCGCGAAGTGCTCGAAGCCAAGGAAGCTTAACCCCTTCCGTGCCTACGCTCACGGATATCGCGCTCGATGCCATGGGGTCGGATAAGGCTCCCGATCCTGAGATCAAGGGCGCCATTCATGCCTGTCGTCAGCTTCCGGTAAGGGTCCACCTGGTGGGTCCAGAGGACCGCCTGCGTTCCGCGCTGGAAGAAGCAACGCGAGGCGAGAAGCTGCCGATCGTGATCGTTCCCGCAGCGGAATGGATCACCATGGATGAGAAGGCTGCGACTGCGATTCGCAAGAAGCCGGGCAGCACCATGCGGGTGGGGCTGCGCCTGGTTAAAGAGAAGAAGGCCGCCGGATTCCTGACCGCGGGTAACACCGGGGCGGCGATGGCTCTGGCCAAGATGGTGCTGGGGGCGTTGCCCGGGGTCGACCGTCCTTCCCTCGCGGCACTTCTGCCGACCTCAACCGGTTCACGCTGCGTGCTGCTCGACGTGGGCGCCAACGTGGATTGCAAACCGCACAATCTGGAGCAGTTCGCCGTCATGGGCGAGATGTATGCCCGGAGCGTGCTAAAAATTCCTCGTCCCCGCGTGGGCCTGCTGTCGATCGGGGAAGAGGAGGGTAAGGGCAATGATCTTACCCGCGAGTCTTCTGCCCTGCTCAAGCAGCTTTCCTTCAACTTCATCGGCAACGTAGAGGGCCGCGACATCTACAACGGCCGCGCCGACGTGGTGGTGTGCGATGGCTTTGTAGGTAACGTGGCGCTGAAAACATCGGAGGGATTGGCCCGCCTGGTACGCGACCTGCTGCGCCAGTCGCTGAATTCGACGGTCACAGCGCAGGTCGGCGCGCTGCTTTCCCGCAAAGCATTCGACGACTTCAAGAAGAGATTGGATTATTCCGAGTACGGAGGGGCGCCTCTACTGGGAATTCGCGGGGTTTGCATCGTGAACCACGGCTCTTCCAATGAACGTGCGATCTATAACGGCATTCGGGTCACGGCGGAATTCGCCTTGGCTGGTGTAAACCAGCAACTGGAGCGGGAGTTTGCCAGCCGCCGGCCGGCTGATCCGGACCGCTGAACCGGATAGGACCGAGCCCATGCAGCCGCTTTACTAAGATAGTTCCCAATCCCCAAAACGACATGAGCAAGACTGCATTTCTCTTCCCTGGTCAAGGTTCCCAAAGCGTAGGCATGGGACGCGACCTCGCCTCAACTTTCGCCGTCGCGCGCCGGACATTCGAAGAAGCCAACGAAGCGCTTGGCTTCGACCTGGCAGAGCTTTGCTTTGAAGGGCCCGAAGAGCAGCTTCGGCTGACCGAGTTTACCCAACCGGCGATCTTTACGGTTTCGGTCGCGGCGCTTCGGGTGCTGGCTGAGGCCGGAGTCACTGCGGACTATCTGGCCGGGCACTCGCTGGGCGAATACTCCGCCGACGTCGCCGCGGGAGCCATTGAATTTGCCGCCGCCGCCCGCACGGTTCGCCGCCGCGGGCAGTTGATGCAGCAGGCAGTCCCCGCAGGCCAAGGAGCCATGGCGGCCATTCTGGGTATGCCGGCGGAGGCCGTAGTCGCGGTTTGCCGGGATGCCTCGAGAGAGGGCGCGCCGGTCGAACCAGCCAACCTCAACAGTCCCGAACAAACTGTCATCTCCGGGAGCGACGGCGGCCGTCGAACGGGCCGTAGCGCTGGCAAAAGAACGCGGCGCCAAGCGGGCCATCCTGCTGCAGGTTTCCGCACCCTTCCATTGCAGCCTGATGCAGCCGGCCCAGGATGGCCTTGCCCCCGTCCTCCAGGAGATACCTTTCTCCGCCGCAAAGGTACCGGTCGTGGTCAACGTGGACGCCGCGCTGGTCACGGATGGCGCCGCGTTGCGCGATGCACTCGTTCGCCAGGTCACCGGCGCGGTTCGCTGGACAGAATCCATGCAATTGCTGATCGCCGAAGGAGTCACGACCTTTGTTGAGGTCGGTCCAGGGAAGGTGCTCAGCGGGCTGTTGCGGCAGATTGACCGCAGCCAGAAATGCGCACAGGTGGAAGATCCCGCCGGCCTGGAAAAAGTGCTGGCCGTTCTGAGTGCTTAGCTTAGTCGTCGAAAGCTGGACTGGGGAAAAGCCGAGCGTCTTGTCGCTGCGCTGCACCCAGAGGAAGACGGGCTTCTTTTGCCCGTTGACTTCGACCCCGACCACCACCCCGGAGCCCACCGTCTTCGACATCGTGATCTTGTGCGTCTTGATGTCGCCCCAGTCGCTGTTGTGGCCCCAATCGACTTCAAAGCGGCCGTAGGAGTAAGAGGTATATTGCTGCGGTGTGCTGCTGCCAGTCCGGGTCGTGGTTCCAAATCCCAAAGGCCTTCGGCAAGTCGTTGGCTTCGATCGCGGCGAAGAATTGATTGACGCGGTGCTCCTGCGGCCAGTCCCAGAAGTACCAGAGCAAGCCTGCAAGCACCAGGCAGGCGACGAGGCCGGCAATGAGAATATTCTGCGCGTGCGCGCCTTGGCAGGATCATACGTGGGTGCATCGAGCAGGGTCATGGCGCGCTCCTTGCTTACAACAAGTTTAGAGCAGTTTGCAACGACTGTGGCCGGATAAAGAGAAAGCTCTACGCTCCTGACCATATCATCGCGAGTAGGAGATTTGCTCCTGTTCTGCTTTGCGTTCCAACGCCAGCTCAATCAAGCCTCGAAATCAGGTCGCGATATTTCATGCCCGATGCCTCCCATAGCTTGGGGTACATGCTGATCGAGGTAAAGCCCGGCATGGTGTTGATCTCGTTCAGGTAGAGCCGGCCGGAGTCTCCCGCCTCGAGGAGAAAGTCCACGCGCGCCAAACCGGCGCAGTCACAGGCACGAAAGGCGTCGAGCGCCATCGCCTGCACTTGCCGGCTTTGTTTTTTGGTCAGCTTGGCGGGGATGAGGGCCTGTGAGCCTTCGCTGAGATACTTGGCCTCATAGTCATAGAATTCTTTGCCTGGGACGATCTCGCCGACCACGGAGGCGATGGGTTCATCGTTGCCCAGCACCGCGACTTCCAGCTCGCGTGCTTTGCCCATTTTGGCTCGGTTGCCGCGGCCGCCGACTGCCTGCTCCACTACGATCTTGCGATCGAAGCTCGCCGCCAGGTCGATGGCCGGGCCGAGTTCCTTGCGGTCATGGGCCTTGCTGATCCCGACCGACGAGCCAAGGTTCGCGGGTTTCACGAAGAGCGGATACTTGAGCGCGGTCTCGAGCCTGGCGATGACCTTTCTAGGGCTTCGCTGCCACTCATGGCGGAGGAAGGTGACGTGCCTGGTGATGGGCAGGCCCGCGGCGAGGAAGAGGCGCTTCATCATTTCTTTATCCATGCCGGTGGCGGAGCCCAGAACTCCGGAGCCGACATAGGCCAGCCCGGCGAGTTCGAACAGCCCCTGCATAGTGCCATCTTCGCCAAACGTACCGTGCAGCACCGGAAAGACAACATCCAACTGCAGCACGTCGTGGCTCGGGGAGATGGAGGAGGCAGCGCGTTCGAAGGGTACGAGGGCGCCCGCCCCCCCGGGCATGGGCGGCACGATCACGCCTTGTCCTTTGGCCAGCAGCGCGGCCGGCGCGGTGTGTTGCGGATCGCCCGCGCGCAGTGTGCCGGTGTCAGGAAAATCGCCTGTTAACAACCGCTCGGCATCGCCGGAGACCAGCCAGCGGCCCTGCTTGGTAATGCCGATCGGCACCACCTCATAACGAGTGCGATCGATTGCCTTGAGAACCGAGGCAGCCGAGAGCAGGGAGACTTCATGTTCGCCGCTACGTCCGCCAAAAAGTACGCCAACCCGGAGTCTCTTCTTCATGCCGTTCTGATTCTATGGGTGGCTCGCGGTGAAAGAGTTGTCGCTTCTGGTGCGGGCACGACGTGGATGTCCTTAACGATGAGTCTCGTAAGAAGTCCCGAAGGGACGGCTGACCTTAGCCCAGGACGTCAGTCCTGGGTACGATCTGAGGCACGTTTTTCCAATCGTCTGCGGTGGACGCTGAAACGGACAGAGATGACTTTGCCCGTATGCGTCGAAAAGCGTACCCGGCGGACCTCGGCGGCTAAAGCCGCCATCGGGAGGCTTATCTACGGCACGGCTAAGCCCGTGCCCTTCGTGAGGAGACGCTTTTTCCTCAGCCTGTTTAGCGTCTAACCCGGCCAACTGAGAAATCTAATTTGGACAAGTCTGAAATTCAGTCGTCCCTGCGAGACTGACTTTGCTCCTCTAACGAGCGTGTCCTTAGACCGACACCATCTGGTTTTCTTCGCGATCCGCTCTGGCTGTTCTCACCCGCAACGCAACCAGCGCGACGAGCAACGCCACGCTGGCTACGGCCGCGCTACCCCAGCGAGAGATACCGGTAGCCAATACCCTCGGTCAGCATGATCCCGCCGAGGCTTGCGCCCAGCGCGTTTCCCAGATTGAAAGCGCCCTGATTCAGAGTCGAGGCCAGATTCGGAGCTCCTTTCGCCTGCTCCACGATCCGCGCCTGCAATGGAGACGCCGGCTGCGAAGTGGATACAGCCCCACACAAAGACGATGATCACCGCCGGCACCACGCTGAGCTCCAGAAATGGCATGGCCAGGAAAATCACAATCAACAACATGAATTCCCAGCGAGGAGAACCGGCATCTGCTTCCAGTCTGCCAGTCTGCCGCCAATCAAATTGCCCAGGGTGATACCCACGCCAAAGACCATCAAGACCCTGGTTACTGCGGCCGGCGAGAAGTGCGTCACCTGCTCCAGGATGGGCGCGATGTAAGTAAAGACACAGAACAACGCAACGGAAGACAGGGTGCTCATCGCCAGCACCAGCTGCACCTGGGGGCGCAGCACGGCGTGGAACTCATGCTTGAGGTGCATCTTCTCGGCCGGCTGGTGAGGCACCATGCGCAGCAGCCCTAAACCGGCGATCACGCCAATGGGCACCAGCGCCCAAAAGGCGAATCGCCATCCGAACGCCTGGCCCAAGGCGGTGCCGGCAGGAACCCCCAGCACATTCGCCAGCGTCAGGCCGCTAAACATGATGGCGATTGCCTGGGCCCGCTCCGAGCGCGGCACCAGGTGGAAGCCACGATGCTGCCGATCCCAAAGAAGGCGCCGTGGCAAAGCGCGGTCAGAATGCGCGCCAGCAGAAGCAGAAAGAAAGTTAGGGGCCAGGGCGCACAGGAGCATTTCCGGCCACAAACATGGCCATCAAAATCAGCAGCGCTCGCTTGCGGTCCATCCGCGAAACAGCCAGCGCGACCAGCGGCGATCCAAAGCGTGACGCTGAGCGCATAGCCAGAGACCAGAATGCCGGTCTTCGGGATGCTGATCCGGAAGCTGCGAGCGAGATCCGGCAGCAGCCCCATGATGATGAATTCCGAGGTGCCGATACCAAAAGCGGAAACGGCCAGCGCCAGGAGAGGTTTTCGCATGGTCCTCTCTATTGTCCCCGATTTTGGCAAACCGCCGAGGTACCAAGAAGATTTATGGACGGCCCTGAACTGCGCGGTTCAGAGTGGCAGTTCCATAAACACGTTCGCCCGCACATACGGCATCTCCGGCACGCGGTCTGCAGGCACATGGCGAAAGCCGATCGACTCATACAGATGCACCGCATTTTCCAGCCGGGAGTTGCTACCCAGGAACAAAGACTTCGCCCCGATCCGCTTCGCCTGCGTAACCGCATGCTGCAGCAGCCTGCGGCCGATTCCAAGTCCGCGCATTCTCTGGCGAGACCGCCATCTTCGACAGCTCGTAAACACCATCGCCCATAGGAATCAAAGCCACGCAGCCAACAGCCTGATCGCCGAGATAGCCATGAAAATAGCCGCCCTTCTTCAGGATCTTGTTCTCGGGGTCGCCCAGAGGTTTCGCGATCGCTTTCTCCAGGGTGAAGTAGCGGGTGATCCACTCTTCATTCAACGTCCGGAAGGCGGTCGCGTCTTCTCCCACTTGCAGTGGCCGGATCTCGATCTGCGGAAGACTCGCCGCATCGCTCTCGCGCGGTACGTCTGCGCCTCGTCGCCATGCATTTCTCTCACCCCCTGATAGCAGTCTCCGCCCTCACCATCGATTACGTCCAATATCTTGTTTTGCGGTATTAAGATGTCCTGTATATGGATCGCGATATCGAATTGCGACACTTGCGTTACTTCGTTGCGGTTGCGGAAGAGTTGCACTTCGGCCGCGCTGCGCGAGCGCCTCCATCTCGCCCAGCCACCCCTCTCCCAACAGATACGCAAACTGGAGGAGCTGCTTGGATATCCCGCTCTTCACCCGCACCTCGCGCTCGGTGAGCCTCACTCCTGCCGGCGAGGCCTTGCTGCAGCGCGCACGCCGCACGCTGCGCAATGTGCAGCGCGATATCGACGAGACGCGCAGCATCGGGCGTGGCGACGTCGGCTCCCTGCATATCGGCTTTATCGGATCAGCCATGCTGACCACGCTGCCTGGGATCTTCCGCGCTTATCGCGAGGCGTATCCGCGGGTGCGGCTGCATCTGCACGAATCGTTCACCGCGCTGGTCACTGAGGGCCTGGAAAACGGCACCCTCGATGCCGGAATTCTGCGCGACGGGGACCCATTGGAAGGCTTGCACGTCACCACCATCCTCTCCGAGCCTTTCGTCGCCGTGCTCCCGGCAACCCACCCCTGCGCCAAGCAGAAGACCATCTCCGTCGCCTCGCTGCGGGACGATCCGTTCGTCTACTATCCCCGCAGCGCCGGCGCGCGCGCCTATGAGAAGCCGCTGACGCTGTGTGAGGAGCACGGGTTCCGCCCGCAGATTGTGCAGGAAGCATCTCACTGGCTCACCATCCTGCGCCTGATAGCCGCCGGGCTGGGAGTTTCGATTGCGCCCGCGTGTGTGCGGCGCATCGCGTCCGCCGAGGTTGTGTGCCTTCCCCTTCGCGGCGCAAAGGCGGTGAGCAACATCGAGCTCGCGTGGCTCGCGGGCGATTCGCGCCCCATGGTCGAGCGGTTTAAACAGATTGCGGAAAGCACGCGAAAGCCGGTGGCTTAGGCCCACGCGAGAACAATCGCCCCGGCCGCGATCAAGAGCACACCGGCCGCCTTCGCCAACGTAATCGTCTCCCCAACAACGGCCATGCCAACAGCACGACAAAGACCACGCTCAACTTGTCGATGGGGGCCACCTTCGACGCCTCTCCCATGGAGAGCGCGCGAAAATAGCAAATCCACGATAAGCCCGTTGCCAGACCGGAAGCGATCAAGAACATCCAACTGCGCCGGCCCACATGGATCAGGCCGGCATGCGTGCCTAGACTGAGAGCGATAGTCCAGGCAAAGACCACGACTACCGAGGTGCGAATAGCAGTGGCCAGGTTCGGATCCACATGGGCCACACCGACTTTGGCCAGCAGACGCGGTAGCGGCGGCAAACAGAGCGGAAAGAACAGCCCAGAAAAGCCAGGTCATGGAAATACCATCGGCAAGTTTAAGTCCCGGGCTATAATTCGCGCCGAGGTGGCATCATGCCAACTTATCTTTGCTACTAAGCGTGGACCAAAGAAGGCGTGGAAAAAGTGAAGGAGAGCCCAGCCCGTCTGGATGCCGGCAAAAAAGCCTTCGAGGCTGCGGGCTGCAAGATCAACACGGTCTCTGATGCTGATGGGTCAATACGACATGGCCATCGTGGCCGAAGCTCCCGATGACGCGACCATCGCCCGCATGAGCCTCGCCTTGCGTCGAAAGGCAGCGTGCTACGGAAACGGTCCGCGCCTTCACTGAGGACGAATACCGCAAGATCATCTCCAGCATTCCCTGACCTGCGACGAAGACCCCGGCGTTCCTCAACGCTCCACTTGAGAGCGCGCCGGAGGTGTATCTGCCCTTGCCCCGCGCTAAATAAATATCAGGATTGGCCGATTGTCAAAGGAGACTCTGTCAGGTCAAGAGCTCGCACGCCCGCGCTCACCATGTCGACTTGGCTCTCCGTGGGCTTGGGCACATCGCATGCACGGGAACACCCATCCAACGCGAAGAAAGTCCTTGTGCCATCAAGGCATCGGGGAGGTATGGGTATCTTGATCGTTCTCGCCGCGCTGACGATCACCGGAATTGTCATTCTCGTCATTAGCCGCATCGTGGCCTCCATTCATTCGCTGCGGCTGGCAGCACAATTGAAAATCTCCGAACGCGAAAACGCCGAGGCAGCACTGCGCGAAAGCAGCGAACTGATCACGCTGCTGCTGGAGTCCGCACCCGAAGCCATCTACGGCGTCGACTTAGCGGGTGACTGCACTTTTTGCAACGCAGGCTGCCTGCGCCTGACAGGTTATGACAGCGCCTCTGAACTTCTGGGAAAGAACATGCACACACTCATCCACTACGCCAAGCCGGATGGGACCCCTTACCCAGTGGAGGAGTGCAGCATCTACGCCGGTTTCACCGAAGAACAGAGTGCGCATGGGGACGACGAAGTGCTGTGGCGAAAAGATGGAACCGGCTTTCCCGTAGAGTTCTGGTCGCGCCTGCTGCATCGCAACGGTCATGTGATCGGCATGGTAGTAACGTTCGTCGACGTCACAGTGCGCAAGCAGGCTGAGGAAGCCATGCGCAACGCCAAGGAAGCCGCCGAGGCGGGGAGCCGCGCCAAGAGCGAATTTCTGGCCAACATGAGCCATGAAATCCGCACCCCTTTGAACGGTGTGATCGGGATGACCGAACTGGCATTGGGAACCGACCTCACCGCGGAGCAGCGCGACTATCTCAACACAGTCAAACTCTCGAGTGATGCGCTGCTCAGCGTCATCAACGACATTCTTGACTTCTCCAAAATCGAAGCGGGCAAGAGCGATCTGGAAGTCAGTGATTTTGATTTCCGAGCCTGCCTGGGCGCGATACTGAAAACCTTTGCACTGCGAGCCTCCGAAAAGGCGCTGGAGCTGTCGTATGAAGTTGAGGGCGACGTGCCCGAGATGATGCAGGGGGACGCACATAAGCTTCGCCAAATTCTGGTAAATCTGCTCGGCAACGCGATCAAGTTCACGCACGCTGGGCAAGTCGTGCTGCGAGTGAACGTGGATAAAGTGGAAGACGAGAAATACATGCTGCACTTCACCGTCTCCGACACCGGGGTGGGACTCGCGGCGGATGTTCAGAAGCTGATCTTCGATCCCTTCACCCAGGCGGACAACTCGACCACCAGGAACTACGGGGGAACTGGATTGGGGTTGGCGATATCGGCTCGACTGGTCAGGATGATGGGCGGGGAAATCTGGGTTGAGAGTGAACCCGGCAGGGGCGCCCAATTCCACTTTACGGCGCAATTGGCCGCCACCCCCAGCGTCGCCGATTCCGGGAATGCAAAGGCCACGGAACCCGCTTCAGCTCCTGCCGTCGGACTCACGCCGTCTTTGCGCGTCCTGCTGGCTGAGGACAATGCGGTGAACCGCAAAGTTGTCACCAGGCTGCTAGAGAAGCGCGGGCATCACGTCCTGGTCACCACCAATGGCAAAGAGGCTCTTGCCGCTCTTCAAAGAGACCGGTTCGACCTGGTTTTGATGGATGTGCAAATGCCCATCATGGACGGCTTTGAGGCCACCCGGAGAATCCGGCTTTCCGAGCGGGGGACTGCATTTCATCAAAGGATTATTGCCCTTACCGCCCATGCCATGAGCGGGGACCGGGCCAGGTGCCTGGAAGCTGGAATGGACGGATATCTTACGAAACCGTTAGGGGCTCCCGCTCTGGAGCAGGTTCTCGAGGGCTCCCTGAAGCGATCGTGAGCCAAGCGGCTTTTTCCGCCGGTGTCGAGGGCGGAGATAAACATGATCTTCCAGTGTTCTTTCGATATTCCCGCATTGTCCATCTCGGAAAATCGGATTGATCAGCACTGATTGGGCTCGCCATCTCGTCTCCTCAACAGGGTCGCTTCTTAACTGGATGCAGGAGAAACGGTTTGTCATGTTAGAGATGAAGATTCCGACTGAGGTTCGCGGGCGGTGAATGATCAGCAGCGGTTGCTCTTTTCTGATAGGACTACTGCATGAGTTCCGTCTCTCTTTCGGGCCTTCGGCGAGAGTGGGTGCTGGCGGTGGCATTCGCCACCACGGCATTGTTTCTGCTCTTTGGCAAAGCATGGCTGGCCGACCTCTCGAATCCGCTGTGGTTCGCTTTGATGCTGATTTGGCTGTTCGCGGTCATCATGGGTTCGGCGTTCGCCATCGTGCACCATGCCGAGAGCCTGGCCGTGCGACTGGGTGAGCCCCTGGGCACGCTGGTGCTTACACTTGCGGTCATTGGCATCGAGGTGATGATGATCTCGGCGGTCATGCTGACCGGTGATCCGAAACCTGCGCTGGCGCGCGACGCCATGTTCGGTGTGGTGATGATCGTGCTCAATGGCATGATTGGGGTCGCCTTGCTGCTGGGAGGCCTGCGCCACCGCGAGCAGGATTACAACCTCAGGGGAGCCAATTCTTTTTTATCTCTGATTGTGTCGCTGACGGTGCTTGGCATGGTGTTGCCTAACTTCACCGAAGCCTCTCCAGGGCCCACGCTCTCTGCCTTTCAATCCGTCTTCATGGTGGTGATGTCGATCGCGATCTATGGTGTCTTTCTGGTCATCCAGAATTGGAGACACCGCGATTACTTCGTTAAACCGGTGGTGGGCGAGTCGATTGCCGCGGCCGAGGCTAGCCACGGCGAGGTCTATTCGCTGACCTATCATGCAACACTGCTGTTGATGTACCTGCTGCCGGTCGTAGTGCTCGCGGAAGAAATTGCGGTGCCTATCGATCATGGCATTGAAGTCCTCCATGCCCCTGCAGCTTTAGGCGGGTTTCTGGTGGCGGCGCTGATTTTGTCTCCCGAGTCGTTGAGCGCCACGCGCGCGGCGCTGGCCAATGATTTGCAGCGCTCGATCAACATCCTTTTGGGTTCAGTGCTGGCGTCGATTGGGCTGACAATTCCCGCAGTGCTCACTATCGGCCTGATTACTGGAAAAACCGTGGTGCTGGGGCTCGACCCAGCGAATTCTGTTTTGCTGGTTCTTAGTTTGGCCGTGTGTGGCCTCACCTTTACCAGCCTCCGAACAAATGTGCTGATGGGTGCAGTCCACCTGCTGCTTTTTCTGGCTTATCTGATGTTGTTGTTTGAGCGTTAAAAGAGGTTGTCGCAATCCGCCTCAGAGATTTTCGGATGCGTTGTTCAAGGCACGAGGCTCCAGCCTCCATATACTTTAGTCCGCAGGGACTGAGGAAGTTGGGTTTCGGGCAGAGAGTCTGGCCCTAAGCTTTCCGCGCTTGATAGAGCAGCCGCAGCAAACGCCTTTCCTCGGTTAGCGTCTGTACGCAGGAAAGGAATCGCTGCAGCCCGCTATATTTTTGATCGCCTTCCAGGGCGAGCAGCCTGTCTTTGAATTTCTGCCGGGCCTCGAGCCACCGCTCGGCCGTGTGCGCGGCGTTCTCTGTTGTGTCTCTTACCGTGAGTTCAGAGAAGCCCGCTTCCCCGATGAGTCGTTCATTCTCTCCCGGAGGACTGAACAAGTAATATCCGATCGAGCTGCGAGCCGCGATCTCATCTTGCGAAATCAAGCCTCCGATAACCAGGGCGTCACTGAATAACATCCGCCCTCCGCCTGACTTCAATACGCGGTGCATCTCTCCGAGGAGAGCAGGCCTTCCGGGAATGTGGCACAACACATCGTTCGAGAAAATAGCGTCGAAGGTTTCGTTGGCGAACGGCAGGGGCTTGGATACATCGCACACTTCGAAACGTACTTGCTTACCGAGGCCACCATCTTGCGCCAATTGATTCGCGTTTTGAATGCCAAACGTGTTGATGTCCAAGCCGGTGATGCGGCAGCCGGTCGTTTTCGCGACATGTAAGGCGTATAGCCCAGACCCGCAACCAATTTCCAGCACCGAAGAATTGCTGGTGAGTGCAAGCAAAGCCGGAATCTCCGTGGACTCGTCCGTGGTGACCCAGCTGGTTTGGCCGAAATCTACCCCATAGGTCTCAATGCGCACATGCTCGTAGACATCAGACTTAAAGTTTCCGTACTCACCGTCATAGAGATCGACCTTGCCGGGCATGGCTTTCACTTTATCAGCACTACAAGACTTCCGGATGAGACAGGTACGGCAGAAATGCTCTAGCATCTGGCCATCATGAAATGCGCGCTTTTTTTGTGCCTGGCCGCCGCTCAGACGGCAACCCCTGCAATCAGTCCGCCGCCCATCACCGCGCCATTTACCGCGCATACCATCGCCACCGGCATTCGCGGTGGATACCAGGTGGTCGCGGCCGACCTGAACCACGATGGGAAAGTCGACATCATCGGCTTAGGCAGTGGTGCAGATTCGCTCGTATGGTATGAGAACCCATCATGGACCCCGCACGTCATCGTCTCCGCCGCACACATGATCAACGCCGCGACGGCTGACCTGGATGATGATGGAATTCCCGAGATCGCCTTACTGTATGGATTCAGTTCGACCCCCGCCAAGAGCACGGGAAACATCGCGATCCTGCACAGCAATGGTGATCCCAAAGCTCCCTGGACCCTCAGGGAAATAGACCGAATGCCTGCGGCCCATCGTGCTCGCTTCGCCGACATTGCTGGGAACGGGCACAAGGTACTGGTGGTGGCTCCGGTAATGAATGCTCAGGCAAAGGGGCTCCCCGATCCTGATCACTTGCCGACACCCCTGCTGATGTACCGACCGGGAGAATGGAAACGTGAACTCATCCCGCAAGAGAACAAGGGAGTCGTTCATGGATTGTTACCGTTCGACTGGTATGGGGACGGTAGGCAAGACCTGTTGACGGCCGGTCAGAGCGGCGTGTTTGTGCATAGCCTGGGCAAAGATGGGACCTGGAAACACCTGGAGATCTCCGCAGGCAGTCCAGCCGAATGGCCCAATGACGGCGCGGGCGAGATTGTCGTGGGAAAACTGGCAGGTAAACAATTCTTCGCAACCATCGAACCGTTTCACGGCAACATGGTGGTCGTATACACGCAGGATTCTCACGGCCATTACCAGCGCAGCGTAATCGATGACAGCCTGGTCAACGGGCACACGCTCTCTCTGATGGATGTAAACGGTGATGGAATTCCTGAGATTGTTGCTTCGGGAAGTGGCACCCGGGCAGGTCTGTTTTTCTATCGGCCGACCGACGCGAGCGGCAAGAAATGGGACAGGATGTTGATGGACAATGACATGTCCGCTCAAGGCTGTGCCGTCGCCGATATCAAAGGGACGGGGCGAAGCAGCGACGTCGTGTGCATCGATACGCGAGGGTCGAACGCCCTCAAGTGGTATGAGTACCAGGGCAAGTGAGTGCGAGAGATTGCTACGGCGTCACTGGCTAAGCAGCGGCGCCAAATAAGCGGCCGTTCGGCTGGCAGATGTATTAGCAACTTCAGCGGGAGTTCCGGATGCAACCACGTGTCCACCTTCGTCGCCCGCACCAGGACCAATGTCCATGACCCAGTCACTCGCGGCGACCACGCGCATGTCATGCTCCACCACGATCACCGTGTTTCCTGCTTCCACCAGCAGATCCAGTTGCGCCATCAGCCTGTCTACATCCGCTGCATGGAGGCCGGTGGTTGGCTCGTCGAGGATATAGAGAGTGGCGCCGCGCTGCATCCGTTGCAGCTCGGTGGCGAGCTTAATACGCTGGGCCTCTCCGCCAGAGAGTTCGGTAGCCGGTTGGCCAAGCCGCAGATAGCCCAGGCCAACCTGCCGCAAGACATCGATGGAACGGCGCAAGGGCGGCTCCTCGGCGAAGAATTCCCAGGCCGCATCCACCGTTAATCCCAGTACGTCGGCGATGGACTTATCGCGGTACTTCACTTCCAGTGTCTTCGCGTTGTAGCGGGATCCATGGCAGGTTGGACAGGGCGCATAGACACTGGGCAGGAACAGCAGCTCCACAAATACGAAGCCCTCGCCTTGGCAGGTTTCGCAACGGCCTTTGGCCACGTTGAAAGAAAAGCGTCCCGCATCGTAGTGACGAGCGCGGGCAGTCTTGGTGGCGGCAAACAGTTTGCGCACGTAATCGAACAGTCCGGTGTAGGTGGCCAGGTTCGAACGCGGAGTACGGCCGATAGGCGTTTGATCCACCCTGACTAAGCGCTTGATTGCTTCCATGCCGGAAGTAATTTTTCCTTCGGTGGGAATTTGCGGCGCGGCTTCCAGTTCGGCGCCTTCCACTTCCTCCTCTTCTTCCGGCAACGGATGGCCAAGGTGGTCTGCCGCCAACTCGACCAGCGCCTGACTCACCAGGCTGGATTTCCCCGACCCGGAAACGCCGGTCACGGTTGTAAACACGCCCAGCGGAAAAGCCACCTCGAGATGGTTCAGGTTATTGCGCGTGACGCCCTTAACCTTAAGCCAGCCCTGGGGTGCGCGCGGCGTACGAGCCGGAAGTCTCGGGTCTCCGAAAAGATAGCGCCGCGTAACCGATGCTTCGATTTGCTCCAGGCCGGCCGGCGGTCCGCTGTAGAGCACGTGGCCACCCTTCTCTCCCGCTCCGGGTCCTACATCGACAATCCAGTCAGCACGGCGCATCACATCCAGGTCGTGCTCCACCACGAATAAAGAATTGCCGGCGGCCCGCAATCGTTCGAAGGCTGCGAGCAGCGCCTCGGTGTCGGCCGGGTGTAATCCAGCGGAGGGTTCATCGAGCACATAGACCACTCCGAAGAGGTTGGAGTGCACCTGGGTCGCAAGCCGCAGGCGTTGCAGCTCACCAGGCGAAAGCGTCGGCGTGCTGCGTTCCAGCGTCAAATAGCCCAAGCCTAGATCGAGCAGCACCGCCAGCCGTCCCACGATGTCCGCACTGATTCGTTGTGTAACTATCACCTTTTCCGGGTGCTGCGATCTCTTGTCGCTGACCGCTTTCCCTGCGGCGAAGGGACGCATGATAGCTGCTAGCCGTTTAAGCGGGAGCCGGGAAATATCGGCAATATCGAATCCGGCAAACCTGACCGAAAGCGATTCCACCCGCAGCCGCTTGCCGTGGCAGAGCGGACATTCCTGGCTGAGCATATATTGCGCGACCCGTTTCTTCATCAGCGGGCTGTGGGTGTTCGCGAAGGTGTGCAGCACATGGCGCTTGGCGCTGGTGAACGTGCCCTGGTAGCTGGGCTCCATCTTTCGCCGGAGTGCTTCTCGCGTTTCTTTGGGAGTGAACCCGGCGTAGACGGGCACGACCGGTTGCTCATCCGTGAATAAGATCCAGTCACGGTCCTTCTTCGGCAGGTCCCGCCATGGTCGGTCGACGTCATACCCGAGAGACGTCAGGATGTCCCGCTGGTTTTGCCCCTGCCATGCCACCGGCCACGCAGCGATGGCCCGCTCGCGGATGGTGAGCGAGTCGTCCGGCACCATCGAGCGTTCCGTGACCTCGTAGGTTCGCCCAAGGCCGTGACACCTGGGGCACGCTCCCTCGGGTGTGTTGGGAGAGAAAGATTCGGCATAAAGAAGCGGTTGGTTCGGCGAATAATCTCCCGCGCGCGAATACAACATGCGCAGCAGATTGGACAGTGTAGTTACGCTGCCGACAGAGGAGCGTGTCGTGGGCGACCCGCGCTGTTGCTGTAAGGCTACCGCCGGAGGCAACCCGTCGATGGCGTCCACTTCAGGCACAGCCATCTGGTGGAACAGACGCCTGGCGTAGGGAGAGACAGACTCCAGATAGCGCCGCTGCGCTTCCGCGTAGAGAGTGCCGAATGCCAGAGAGGATTTGCCGGATCCTGATACTCCGGTGAACACGACCAGGGCATCGCGAGGAATCTCGAGATCGATGTTCTTGAGGTTGTGTTCCCGGGCACCGCGCACGCGGACAAAGCCATTCAGCTTGTGGCGATCCTGAGCTTGCTTATCGATCGGTATGTGAATAGTTTCGGGAGCTGCCGTCGGCGCGCCGTTTCCCATTAGATCTCGTTCGCTCCTTGCTAAGTCTACGATGCTGATTGACTGGGTTTTGGCGGGCGTGATAGTTTTTCGCGATCCGATGAAATCGCCATTGCATAATGTGAATCAAAAAAAACGCGCGATTGTCATCGCTCTCGCCGCCGTCTCCATCACCGCTGCCTGTACGCAAGCCCAGCAGCCCGCACTGAGCGGTCCGAGCTTCATCCCCGATGGCCGCGCGTCCACGCTCGCCGGATCGCATACCCTGGGTCAGGCCATCTGGACCGTTGACCATGGTGAGATTGTGGGCAAAGGAACAAACGGTTCGGGTTGGCTGGTGCTCGATCGCTCGTTTCAGGACGCAGGGCTCTACACTGCGTTCCAGTGCACGGATAGCTGCGATACGGGCGTGTTGCTTCGGCTGCGCTCTACGCCGGACGGCCTGCAGGGCGCTTACCTGGCCATCAAGGACAACGATCTCAAGGGTTACAACCTCACTCTCGATCGTGACGGAAATCCGGTTCAGCAGAAAGACCTGCGATCGGCCGGCGGACAGATCCGGTTTGCTCCGCCTCCTCCCGATCCTTCGGCTCCCGTGCGTCCACTGCGCTTCCCCACATTGCCGAGTGCTCCTCCGGGTGTGACGATCCCGATTACTCGCCCAGAGCAAGGCATTCGCCAGGGAGGGTGGAACGAAATTGAACTGCTGCTCGATGCCGACATCCTCCGCGCCTTCATGAACAACGGCGGAGGCCAGGCGAGTGTGGCGACGGAAGAGATGAACGGGTACGGCGCGATCGCACTTTATGTCGGCAAAGGCAGCAAAGTGCGGTTTAAGAACGTCGCTTACAAGGATCTCGCGATCAAAAGAGATCCCCCGGAAGAAGTAGGAAGCCGCTTTCGCATGCAACGTCTGAGCCCCTTCTACTACGGTTGGTCGGCGGCCGCTGCAGATTTCAATCACGACGGGAAGATGGATATCGTCTCCGGTCCCTTCATCTACTTCGGGCCCGATTTTTTGACCTCACGAGAGATCTATCCAGCCGAGGCTTATAACGCCTCGACCCAATACTCCATGAACGACTGGGTGGAACACGCCTACGACTTTACCGGCGACGGCTGGCCCGATGTGCTAACCACCAGCCATGCCGGAGGCGGCAAAGACGGCGCCGTTCTTTACGTAAACCCCAAGGAAGAGTCGCGGCGATGGGAGAAATTTAAAGTCGTGCCCGTGATTCAAAGCGAAGAGACAGTGATGAAAGATGTGGACGGAGATGGCAAGCCGGAGCTGGTGTATGAGGCAGAAGGCTATATGCGCTATGCCAAGCCTGACCCCGCCAATCCCACCGGCACCTGGACCATCCACACCGTTTCAGAAAAGGGCCCCTGGCCCGCCCATGGCATCGGAGCAGGCGACATCAACGGAGACGGGCGTGTGGACATTCTGGGCGCCGACGGTTGGTGGGAGCAACCTCCATCTGGAAGCGGAGACCAGCCGTGGAAATATCATCCAGTGGCCTTCGGCGCCTGGGGACGGGCATCGCCGGGCGGCAGCGAAATCGGCGTTTACGACGTGAATGGGGATGGACTGAACGACGTCGTCACCAGCCTGCAGGCGCATGGCTGGGGCCTTGCCTGGTTTGAGCAGAAGCGCGACAAGAACGGCCAAATCACCTTCATCAAACACCTGGTGATGGATAACTACAACACGAAGAATGCCGGCGGCGTCGCCTTCTCCGAGTTGCACGGCACCGCGATCGCCGACGTCGATGGAGACGGAATTCCTGACTTCATCGTCGGCAAGCGATTCTGGTCGCACCTGGATGACTACTACGATTCCGATCCTTACGGCCCCGCGGTTCTCTACTGGTACAAGACAGTCCGGAACCCCAAGGCGCCGGGGGGTGCGGAGCTGGTGCCGCAGTTGATACACAACCGCTCCGGAGCGGGATCGGACGTGCTCGCAGTCGACCTGAACGGCGACGGCAGGATGGATATTGTCACCTCAACCCGGAGTGGGACCTATATCTTCTGGGGGAAGCCGGCAACTCGAAAAAACCACTAACATCGTGGGCGCGAACCAAGCCACTCATCCGCTCCAACTGATCAAAAGCCCTTGTGCGATAGGCACTTGGCGGTCCAACCCCAGCTTCTGGGCGAATTACTTCAATACTCAAAAAATACTTTCTTGACTGTGGTTTGTAGCGCGTGATAGCGTCCCTCGGTGTCGATGCAAAAGCAATTGCATAATACGAACACAATCGACTCTAAAAGAGTGAGGGCATATCCATGCAAGTATTTCGAGGATCAGTTGGCCGGACGCTATTAGCGATCGCACTTTGTTTTAGCGTGTTCTCTCTCGTCGCCCTGGGTCAAACCACTACCGGTTCGATTGTCGGGACCGTGACAGACCCATCGGGAGCGGCGGTAGCTGGAGCAACCGTCACCCTAACGAGCACTGCGACCGGCGAAGCGCATAGCGCTACGACCGATTCTTCGGGCAACTACCAGTTCGTTCTCCTCCAGCCAGGCACGTACAAGGTCGACATGGAGGGAACCGGGTTCAAGCACTACACCCGCGATCAGATCGTGGTGCAGGTCGACCAGGTGTTCCGGGTAAACGCGACCATGGAGGTTGGGGCAGTTAGCCAGCAGGTGGTAGTCACCTCTCAGGCGCCTATCATGCAAACGGAAACCGCTTCCCTGGGGCAGGTCGTTGCGGGCAAAGCGGTCACGAATATTCCGCTGAATGGCCGCAACGTTCTCGCGTTGGTGTCGCTGGTGCCGGGCGTCGTGCCGCAGGGCAGTTCCTCGGGCAACCTGACCGGGCAGAATGTGTTCGCCGCCGGCAACTATCAGATCGGCGGCGGTAACGGGAATCAAAGCTCAGTACTAGTCGATGGTTCGCCGGTGAACACCTCCTACGGGAACACAGTGGAACTGGTGCCCGACCAGGATGTGATTCAGGAATTCAAGGTTCAGACCAACAACAACACCGCTGAGTTTGGCATGTACACCGGCGGCGTGATCAACATGGCCACCAAGTCGGGTTCGAATTCCTTCCACGGCACGACGTACGAATATTTTCGCAACACGGTCCTGAACGCCAACGACTTCTTTGCCAAGAGAAATAACTCCGGCAAGCAGCCCTTCCATCAAAACCAATTCGGCGCCAACATCGGGGGGCCGATCAAGAGAGACAAGCTGTTTATCTTTGGGGATTACCAGGGATACCGGCAGGCCCTGGGCAAGATCTATGTCTACAATGTGCCTACATTGCCCATGCGGACGGGCGATTTTTCGCAGACGGGAACCAAGATCTACGATCCGCTGACTACTTGCGGCTATAACGGCAACCCCGCTTGCACGGCCGCGCAGTTGGCCGGTACGCAGCCGACGCGTCAGCAATTCCCCAACAACATCATTCCCGCAAGCCGCTTCAGCACGGTAGCCAAGAACCTGATCGCTTTTCCCTATTGGGCCGCGCCCACAGTGGCCTCACAGTCCGGGACCGGCATCAACAACTTTTCCAGGTTTGGCAATGCGGGCGGCATCAACGACCAATACACGATTCGCGGTGACCAAACGCTCAGCACAAAGCAGAGCTTGTTCGAACGCTACACCTGGTGGAGATCGAAGAACCATGGCGCCGAACCATACAATAACGGCTTGATCAGTGGAGACCCCATCTCACCGGAAGCATTCACGACCCAGCAGGCTGTGGTTGGCGATACGTACATCTTCAATCCATCAACCATCGCAGATATTCATCTTTCCTTCCTCCGCTGGAACTACAAAAGAACGCCGGGAACTTTAGGCTACGACGAAACCAAGCTCGGCTTTCCAGGGTATTTCTCGCAGATCGCCCAATACAACGGCTTTTCTCCATCAACGACGGTTCCTACCATATCCATGTCAAACCCAACGTATAACGGGGTTGGGACTGGACTCATTTTCTCGATCAATAACAATTACGTAATCGCGCCTACGTTTACCAAGATCATCAGGCGGCACACGATCAAAACCGGCGCCGATCTACGCCGGTTGGAGATGGCGTACTTTCAAAATAATTCTCCCGGCGGCGTCTTTACTTTTGACAACGTGTTTACCGGGCAGAACGCGACCAGTCCAGGTTCCACCGGCAACCCGTTCGCGTCCTTCCTTCTCGGAGATGTCAGCTTTTCGACTTCGCAGACAGTGCAGATCGCGCCCCCTACACTGCAAACGATTTATTACCAGGGCTACTACGCGCAGGATACCTGGCAGGCGAATAACAAGCTGACGCTGACGTTGGGCTTGCGGTACGAGATTCCCGGAGTCTATGTAGCGCGGCACGGGTATGCAGACACGTTCAATCCGACGGAAACGAACCCGATCGTAGGCACTCCTGGGGCATTCGATTTGGTGAATACCCCGCAGCATCCGGCAAGTGGCGTCAGGAACGAACACTTCAACGTGTTCTCGCCGCGCCTGGGACTGGCTTACCGCGTGAATGATGCCACCGTGGTCCGGCTGGGCTGGGGCAGATTCATCATCCCATCGGATCTGCAATTTCCAGAGGCGCCGCTGCAGGCCGGCATTAACTTCATCAACAACCTGATGGTGCAATCTACCAACAGCAACCAGACGCCTGCCAATACACTCGACAATCCCTACCCGAATGGGTTGGTTGGGCCGCCGCATCGCAACCCGAACTATCAGCAGATTCTTCTCGGCGGAAACCCGCAGGCTTTGCTGGCGACCGAACCGAATGGCGCCACGTACCAGTGGAATTTCGCTGTGCAACGCCAACTTCCCTTCGGTATCGCTCTTGAGGTTGCGTATGCCGGCTTGCATGGCGCAAATCTTCCTATTAGCCGCACCATCAACCAGGTGCCGGATAACACTCTGAATCAGGCTCATCAGGATCCCACCTGTGCGAGTGGCGATCTCAAGGACTGCTTCTTCACCAAGTCGGTGACCAATCCGTTCTATGGAAAAATCTCGCAAGGTGTCTTGCAAAATGCGAACGTTACGGCGAACCAATTAGCCAGGCCGTTTCCGCAATATGGCAGCATCTCCAATTCGGGAAACTATGTCGGCGTCAGCAACTACGATTCATTGCAGGCGAAAATTGAAAAGCGGTTCGCGGCGGGTGGAACTTTTCTCGGCGCTTATACCTTCTCAAAATTGATGACCAATGCAGAGTATCTGACCAGTTGGCTTGACTCGACAACGACGGCTGGCTTTCAGGACACAAACAACATTCAGGGTGAATATTCGCTCTCAAGCTTTGACTCCAGGCAGCGCCTGGTCGCCAGCTATGTGTATGAGCTTCCCATCGGCAAAGGTCGGATGTTCCTTTCTAATTTGCCCGGAATTGCCAATACAGTCGTTGCCGGATGGGGAGTGAATGGGGTGACCACGTTTCAGGCCGGTTATCCGCTCGGATTTACGAATGCCACTAACAACATCTCCACTTATGCCTATGGCAGCAACACTCGGCCTAACATTACTCCAGGTTGCCAAAAAGCAATTGGCGGCAGCATCTTCAATCGGTTGGGTAAAGTCGAAGGCGCTGCGAATAACTACTTCAACCTTTCCTGTTTCAATAGCGTTCCGGTGCCGCTCTTTACCTACGGGAATGAATCCAGGACGGACAATCAACTACGTACTCCTGGGGTCGCGAATTATGACTTTGCTCTCTATAAAGCCACGCAGATCCGTGAGAATGTTACCTTCGAGTTCCGCGTGGAAGCGTTCAACCTGTTCAATCGGGTGCAGTTTAACGGCCCGAACACTGTCGTTGGAAACGCCCAATTCGGCAATGTCACAACGGACTTGAATACTCCCCGACTACTGCAGATGGCGGGAAGGGTCACGTTCTAGGTCACGCAGAATAGTTCGCAAGAGGAGGCTGATTGCCTCCCCTTGTAACCAAGTTCCATAAAGTACCGCAGGGACGGCTGAAATGAACGACGTCTCAATCATGGACATATTTCAGTCGTCCCTTCGGGACTTTTCAGTCCTCGATTGGCAACCCAGGACTGGGTCCTGGGCTAAGGTCAGCCGTCCCCGTTCGACAGGCTCAGGGCAGGCTCTTCGGGACTGAATTGAAAATCGCTTGGGTAAGTACAGGCTAAAGTATTCTCGTAATGTGCACCCGTTCCGCCTTTTCGCACACAGGCTGCGGTCGAAGTTGATGATCAGAGGAACGAACAAACGTGGACTGATGAAACATACCCTGGGCAGTCTAGTTGGATTATTTTCGACTGCAGTCGTTGCCACACTGGCTGCCGGAACCGCGCATCATCCAGTCGAGGCCTCGTACACCACGTGGAGCGACTACGAAGGCAGCGCGGACTCGGCGCAATATTCTGCTTTGACGCAAATCAACAAATCCAACGTAGCCCAGCTGCAACAGGTCTGGTTTTATCCAAGCGGCAATAACGGGTTCCGTTACGGCTTCAATCCGCTGGTGGTCGACGGTGTGATGTACGTGCTGGGAAAAGATAATAACCTGGTGGCGCTCGATGCCTTGACCGGCAAGGAAATCTGGGTCCACGACAACAACAAACCTCGCAACATTACCAACCGCGGCATCAACTATTGGGAAAGCAAAGACCGCACCGATCGGCGTCTGTTCTACTCCACGAACAACATCCTGCATGCAGTCGATGCGCGTACCGGTAGGCTGGTGGACTCTTTCGGGGACCATGGCAATGTGGATTTGCGCGAGGGACTGGGGCGAGATCCGAAAACGATCCGGCAGATTGAGTCCGGCAGCCCGGGCCGAGTGTTCGAAAATCTGTTGATTCTCGGCTCGGCGACCGGCGAAGAATACAACTCACCTCCAGGAGACATTCGCGCCTTTGACGTGCTCACCGGCAAGATGATGTGGATCTTTCACACCGTTCCCCACCCAGGAGAATTTGGCTACGATACCTGGCCAAAGGACGCCTGGAAGTACGTTGGCGGGACCAACGACTGGGGCGGGATGACGATCGATGAGAAACGCGGCATCGCCTACTTTCCGCTGGGTTCCCCTACTTATGATTTCTACGGCGCCGATCGCACCGGTGCAGGGCTGTTCGGGAACTGCCTGTTGGCGCTCGATGCCCGCACGGGAAAATACCTTTGGCACTTCCAGGCCGTGCACCACGATCTCTTTGATTACGACCTGACCACTTCACCCAAGCTGCTCACGGTGAAGCACGATGGGAAAATGGTCGACGTTGTCGCCGCTGCGGGCAAGAACGGCTTTCTCTACGTGTTTGATCGGGTAACGGGCAAACCGATTTGGCCGATCGTGGAGCGCCCGGTTCCGCAATCCGATATGCCCGGCGAGCACTCCTGGCCAACGCAGCCGTTCCCTACCGCACCGCCGCCGTTCGCCACGCAGAAATTCACTGCCGATGACGTTGACCCCTATATCAGCGATCCGGCGGAGCGCGCGAAAATCAAAGAGCAAATGCAGAGTGCCCGCAATAAGGGGCTCTTCACCCCGGCATCGACGGAAGATACGGTCGAGATGCCCGGGAACAATGGTGGAGGAAATTGGGGCAGCGGGGCGGTCGATCCCTCGACTGGAACCTTGTACATCACGACCAAGAACGCTCCCTCCATGATCAAGCTCGAGCCTAACCGGCCCAAACGGGTGATGACGGGAACTCCCGAGACCGAGGGCCGCATCCTCTACGTCCAGAATTGCCAGTCGTGCCACACCTCCGAGCTGACTGGGCAACCGCCATCGATTCCATCCCTGGTGGATGTCGTCAGCCGGACCAGCGCGGACCACGTCAAGACCACAATTCAGAATGGGGCTTCGCCGATGCCGGCATTCACCAGCCTTTCGGAGAAAGAAGTCGACGCGCTGGTGGCCTACCTGACAGCGCCGTCGAAAGCGCACGTGCCACCCGATGTCCTTGCGCTTCTTTCGGCCCCGCGGCCACCGCCGCCACCACCCGGGCCGGGAGTTCCCCCTATGCGTTACTGGACTGGCTACGGGTACATGAACTCGAGCGATGGCCTTCCCGCTAACAAACCACCGTGGTCGACCATCACGGCTTATGATCTGAACAAGGGAACCATCAAGTGGCAGATCCCCTGGGGTTCCGTCACCGAGCTGGCAGCCAGGGGAATCAAGGATACGGGGAGCTACTGGCCTCGGGGTGGAGTGGTCGTTACCGCCGGAGGCCTGATCTTCTCCGGCACGATCTCTGACGCGACGATCCGAGCCTACGACAAAGATTCGGGAAAGATTTTGTGGGAGCAGGTTATGCCGGCCGGGCCTGAGGGTATCCCCGCGGTCTACGAGGTAGATGGACGGGAATATCTGGCATTCAGTGCCAGGCCCAGCCTGAAACACCTGGGGCCGGGAGGAGAGCGCGCCACCATCGAAGCAGCGCCGGATGCACCACAGACGCAAGGATATTATGTGTTTGCCCTGCCTGCGCCGGCGCATAAGTAGGGTTGCCATGCCCCGGGCTTTTGATTGACCGGGTTATCGTTCACTGTTAGGCTGTCTTGTGCTTTATGCACATATTGTCGCTTATCATGCAAAGTTAGGTTCACATCATGGATTATTCAAGCTTCGGGCTGCGGGATAAGGTGGCCATCGTGACCGGCGGCTCCCAAGGTATCGGCCGTGCGATCGCTCTCGGTTTGGCCCAGGCCGGGGCTCACGTCGTGCTGGCGAAGTACCCCGACAAGCGCCAGGATGAGATCAAAGCGGTAAAGGCTGAGATTGAAGCGCTGGGACGCAAGGCCCTGATCGTGCAGACCGATGTTGCCCAGGTCGAGCAGGTTCGCGCCCTGATGGACGAGGTGCACTCAACCTTCGGACGCATCGACATCCTGGTGAACAACGCCGGCTGGACTGGGACCACGCCTGCTCTGGATGTGAGCGAAGAGGAATACGACCGCACCATGGCGGCTTCCCTGAAGAGCGTGTTTTTTGCCTCGCAGGCGGCTGCCCGGGTGATGATTCCGCAGGGCGGGGGCAGGATCATCAACATTGGATCCAACTTCGGAGAGATTGCTTTCAAGGGACGATCGGTCTACGCGGCTGCCAAGGCGGGGGTTCACCATTTGTCGCGCGCGCTATCGCTCGAGTGGGCGAAAGACGGAGTGCTGGTGAACGTAGTCGCGCCGTGCATCACGGAGACCGAATCACGCAAGAACATCCTGGAGCGGCCCGGCTACAAAGATTGGGCCACAAAAGAAATGATTCCGCGCGGACGATGGAATCAGCCAGAGGACCTGGTAGGCGCGGTTTTGTTTCTCTCCAGCCCGCTTTCTGACATGGTGGTGGGACACGTGTTGATGGTCGACGGTGGATGGACGATTCACTAGAGCAAAGGGGTGATCATGAAGCTCCGCAATAAAGTAGCGATCATTACCGGAGCCAGCCAGGGGATCGGCAAAGGCATCGCAGAAGTGTTCGCCGAGGAAGGTGCTGATGTGGTCATCAACCACATTGGATCGTGCGACAACGCCTGCGCTGTTGCCGAATGGGCCAAAAGCAAAGGCCGGCGCGCGATCGCAGTCGAGGCGGACGTCAGGGAACGCTCCCAGGTCGAGGCCATGTTCGCGCGTGCGGAGAAAGAACTTGGGCCGGTCGATGTGCTGGTGAACAATGCCGGCATCGAAACCATCATTCCTTTTTTGGAGTTGAGTGATCAGCAGTGGACTGACCTGGTCGACACCAACCTGCGAGGCGAGTGGCTCTGCTCCCAGGTGTTCTGCCGCCAGGCGGTGGCTGCCGGGCGCCCTGGTTCGATCATCAACATTGGTTCCATCCAGGCGGGCAAGGTTTTGCCAGGACGCACGCACTACGCTCCGGCAAAACTGGCCATAGAGGCGCTCACTCGCAACGTTTCCGCGGAGATGGGGCTCAAGGGAATCCGCGTCAATTGTATTCACCCGGGCTTGATCGAGACACCGATGGTCGATTGGGTTTTGAAGCATCCGGACCCCAGCGTGCTCGCCGGAGTCATCGGCCAGATTTCCCTCGGCCGGACTGGCAAGCCGCAAGAGATTGGAACCGTGGCTGCGTTCTTTGCCTCGGATGAGGCGAAGTATGTAACCGGGCAGTCGCTGTATGTCGATGGCGGCTGGGTCGGCAAGTAGCCGGCGAGAAGGAATGATGAAGAATCCTGCATACACCACTGTTCGGCCTGAACGATTGAACCGCGAAGTCTTCCGCAACGAGGATTTCGCGGTGCGCCAGGGAATTCTGAAGTTGCTGGCCATCAAAGACTCCGACATTCGTTTGCTCACCCTGGAACAAAGCCGTGATGCGGTCGACAAGGGGCTCCACGCGGGCGGCGCTTTCTCGTCGATCATTCCGCTGGTCGCGCTCTTCTACGGTGGCTTTATCCACCTCGACATTGAAGATCCGACCCGCCGCGGGCAGGACATTTTCACCCTGAGCAAGGGGCACGCGGTCGCGGCGCTGGCCTCGATCTACGCCGAGTTGGGTTATTTCGACCGCAAGACGCTGAAGAACTCGCGCTCGTTTTCGAGCATCCTGAACGGACACCCGGGTCCGATTTTGCCCGGCGTCCATATCGCCACCGGGCCGATGGGGCAAGGATTTGGCGTGGCGCAGGGCTTTGCCATCGCAGGCAAGAGCAGCCCGCGGTTTGACTCCTACTGCATGACGGGCGATGGCGAGTTACAGGAAGGCCCTATCTGGGAAGCGGTGATGTATGCGGGGCAGAACCACCTGGACAACTTGTGTGTGCTGGTGGACCGAAACAACGGCCAGCTTGACCTCCATACGCGAATGATTTTTCCCATGCCAGAGCTGGAGGCGGTGTTTCGCTCCTTCGGCTGGCAAGCGTACAACGTGGATGCCACGCAATACGACGGCGTGGTGGCGGCCCTGGAGAAGTTCCGCTTTGGACCCCGTAATGGGATGCCCACCGCGATCATTTGTAACAGTCGCAAGGGCTTTGGTTCCTTTTCCGATTTTCTGAACAAACATAAGGTCACCATGCCGGAGAGCGTGATTACTCAGGAATATGCTCTCCAGTCTGAGCAGCGTCAAGCCAGGATCGATGAGTTTGCTGTGTACTGCGATCGGCTGGCCGGCAGCGTGGAAGGTGAAGCGACGCGAGACTTACTGCTGGAAGCGGCGCATCGCATGCATCTGGAGATTGACTCGGCGGGAAGCTCGGTGAAGGCGATTGTTGGGCCGGTGCTCACCCGGCGCGTTCCTCCGCGGAACAAGCGCATCGCTTACGACGCCAAGTCGTTGCCACAGATTGATCCCAAGAAGGAATATGCAGCGTCCGACATCGTGACCGGCGCGATGAAAGTGTTTGCCAAAGATTCTGCCGTGGTTTCGATTGATGCGGACCTTGCTTCCACCAGCGGCCTGGAAGCAGGCATTGCCGCGGTGGATCAGAAGCGGGCGCTGAACGTGGGCGTGGCCGAGGCAAACATGATGCTGATCGGCGAGGCCTTTGCGGCCCTGGGTGGTAACACCTGGGTGAGCACCTTCTGCCCATTCTTTGATTGGAAAGTATTGCGCCGCATTGCTGTGGGAGCGCAGGAGCGGCAGGAAGCTATCGACGCTCCGGACGGGTGGCTGAGTGAAGGCCACGGTCTTGATCTGACCTTTTTGGCTACAGCGGCAAACTTCGAGACCCGCACCAACGGCGCCACGCACATGGGCAACGACGACAGCACGACGTTCGATGCGGTCGGCCAGTTGAAGATCATCGATGTTTCGTGCCCGCAGCAAATGCTCTCCATCATGAAGTGGATCATGGAAGGCAATCGCGGGTTGGCCTATGTGCGCGTGATGCGCACGGGTTCCGCGGTGCTTTACGGCAGCGACTACGTATTCGAGTTTGCGACCGGCCATCGTCTGCGCAGCAGTCCGGCGGACAAGGCGACTATCGTCAGCAGCGGGCGCGGTGTGCATGAGGCGTTGGCGGCTGCCAGGAAATGCGCGGATGCCGGCATTGCAGTGGGCGTGGTGGATATGCCATCCATCGACGAGAAGCTGTTACTGGAACTGGTTAACTCCGGCCAGTGGTTGATCCTCGCGGAACAGAACAATGGATACATCTGGCAAAACCTGCTGAAGGTTCTGTATCGCAACCGCGGCAAAGTGAAGGCCGGCGGATGGGACAGGATCATCACCATCAATACCCTCAAGAGCGATGGCCAGGCTCAGTTCATTCATTCCGGGACGTATGAGGAGTTGATTGATGCCTTCGACTTGACCCCTGATGCGATCGCTCACACGATTCAAGAACATGCCAAGGAGAAATCATGAAGCTACCGATCGTGGAGGAAAGTTCGATCCCGGCGTTGGATCTGCCCGGACGGCGCCTTCGCTGGTTGATGAACCAGGAGACTGCCGGCGCGCAACATTGTTCGATGTGCATGATCCAGGTCTCTCCGGGAGAGACGGTCAAGCCGGCGCATTCGCACCCCAATGGCGAAGAGGTTATCTACATCGTGCAAGGGTCGGGCAAGGTGATGATCGAGGGAGTGGTGGAACCGGTAAAAGCGGGGAGCACGGTTCTGTTTCCGCAAGGAAAAATACATATGCTGCGGAATACCGGGAGCGAGGAGATGAAAGTGGTTTGTTTCTTCGCGCCGGCGACCAGCCTGGATAACTACAAGTTCTTCGATGATGTGGAGTTTCCCGAGTAGAAAACGCGCCAGGGGTAAATGAAATCAAGTCCCGCAGGGACGGCTGACCTTAGCCCAGGACGCAGTCCTGGGTTGGATTGGATGGTCGACCAGTCCCGGAGGGACGGCTGAAAATAGGCCGCAAAGCCATCCTGGACGCTTTCAGCCGTCCCTGCGGGACTTAATCATGTTGCCTGAAGTACCCAGGACTGCGTCCTGGGCTAAAGTCAGCCGTCCCTGCGGGACTTGTATGAGCCAACCACTCCTTACTGCGCTTTCAGGTAGGCGATCAGGTCGCTGATTTGAGCTTCGCTCAGAATCGAACCGAAGGCAGGCATGGGGGCCTTGCCATTCTTGATGGTATCGGTGGCCTGGGCTGGGGTGATGGCTGGGGTCACCATGGGCTTGCTGCTGAAGATGCCGTGAAGGTTTGGTGGGCCGAACGGCGTGCTGTCATCGGGCTGCTTGTTGTGGCAGCTGACGCAGTTTTGCTGGAAGATGGCGGAACCTCGTTTGGCTTTGGCATTCATGACCGGTTTCGCTGTGTCGGCAAAACCAATCACGCTGGAAACTCCCATCGCACTGGCTGAAGCCAGGATGCACACCGCCAAAAGCCCGCGACCAATCACCATTCTTCTCATGTCCTCCGGTATCTGTCCTGCTAACGAAATGATAAACCATCGCGGCCTGCATCCCGCCGCTGGGTCTTGTGCGTATTATGCAAAATTCCTGGACAACTGCGACTTGCAACAGTACTCTCTTATCGGGTTTATGAGCTTGTCAAAACACACGATCAATCGCCGCAGCTTGATGAAGTTGGCTGTCCTGGGCGCGGCCACCGCCGCCCTGCCTGCCCTGGGAAAGAAGAAACGGAAGATCGAAATAGGCCACACCGGCATCACCTGGTCGAATAGTGATGTGATGCAAGCCATCACCGATGTTGGAAGTCTTGGCTTTTACGGGTTCGAAACGTTTGGAGATGTCCTCACGAAGTGGGAGTCGCAAGGAGGGCTGGAATCCGCGCTCGCCCAGCACCACTTACCGCTCATCTCCGGCTATTGCACCTTGAACCTGACCGAGGCGACCAAGCGAAAAGATGAGATGGATAAGGCGGTCGCGTGGGCGAAGCTCATCAAGAAATACAACGGACGCATCTTTGTTCTGGGACCCAACCAGGTCAAGCGCGCTGAATATGACTTCGCCGCGAACAAGGCGAATATCGTCAGCACCCTGAATGAAGCCGCCAAGGCAGTTACCGATCAGGGCCTGACAGTCGTCCTGCACCAGCACACCGGTACTTGCGTCGAGTCGCGCGAAGAGACTTATGCGGTACTGGACGCAGTGGACACAAAATATGTGAAATTTGGCCCGGATATCGGCCAGCTTACCAAGGGTGGCTCGGATGCGGTCCAGGTGGTGAAGGACTATCTGCCGCTGGTCGAGCATATGCATTTGAAGGACTACAACGGAGTCGATCCACACCTTCTCGGTTATTGCCCTTTAGGACAGGGAAAGGTGAACATTCCCGCCATTCTGGACTTGATGGCTGGGCGAAAAATTCATGGTATGGTAATGGGTGAACTCGACAACGACCCTAAAAATCCATCACCCACTGCCCCGGTGGAATTGGTAAAAACCAGCAAGATTTACCTGGAAACGCTAGGAATAACGTTTCGAGCCTAGAATCGGACCCGTCTCTATGCCCGAGGAAAAAGTTCGCCAGATTCCTTTCATACAAAGTCTTGATCGCGGCCTCACGATTCTGCAGGCGGTCGCGCTTTCCAAACAACCTGTTTCGCTGGGTGAGCTCACTGAGCTGCTGGGGATCGATCGCAGCAGCGCATTCCGGCTGGCGAACACGCTCCGGCGGCGGGGATTTCTCGCCTGCCCGGCGGGCCGGAAGGATTACATCCTCGGTTCGTCGATGTGGCGTCTGTCGCATCGCTACGACTGGGGCAACATGCTGATCCGGGTGGCGAACAAGCAACTGAAGCTGCTGGCGGCGCAGATCAACGAGACGGCGCACCTTGCCATCCGCGAGGGCAAATACGCTTTGTTCATTGACCATGCCGCGGCCAGCAACGTCATCGCGGTGGCCGGCCAGGTGGGCGAGCTGGTGCCGCTCTACTGCACGGCGCATGGCAAGGCCTTGTTGGCGGATGCGGATGAGCGGGAGTTGCGCGCCTTGTTCGGCTCCGGCCAACTGCGGCGCTATACCAAGAACAGCATGACCACGATTCAAGAGCTGAGCAAGGATTGCGCTTTGATCAAGAAGCGCGGCTACGCGACGGATGAGGCGGAATACGCGGACGATCTGCGCTGTGTGGCCGCTCCTATCAGGGTGGACAACGATGTGATCGTGGGATCGATCGGCGTCTCCGCACCCCTGGCGCGCTTTACCAAGGAGCGCTTTCGCGTTTCTGCGCAGCAGGTGTGCAAGGTGGCGCAGGCCATTGGTCTGCTGTTAAGCAACGCGGACCAGAATGGCGATGCGGATGCCGAAAAGCCGGTGGCCGAATTCGCATGACAGAGAATCCGGTCCTGCGGTTTGAACTTGATAAATCAGCGATCCAGTACATTGGCAGCGATCTTCAGCGGCCGGAATGTATTTTGGCCGAGCGTGACGGCACGCTCTGGTCCGCGGACGCGCGCGGCGGCGTAGTCAGGATTTCCCCCGACGGGAAACAGCAGATCATTACCCAGCAGCGCTCTGGTCATTTTCAGGGAGTCACCAGCGAGGCGACCCGGTACCTGAAGGGCACGCTGCCCAACGGGCTGGCGTTCGCCCGCAATGGAGACATTCTGATCTCGAACTTTGGCACCGATTGCCTGGAGCTGATGACGAGGGATGGCGCGACCAAAATTCTTGCCGACAGCATCGACGGCGAACCGATTGGGAAAGTGAATTTTGTTTTGCGCGACTCCCAGGACCGCATCTGGATCACGGTCTCCACTCGCATCAAGAACTGGATGCACGCACTGCGAACCGATCTGCCGGATGGCTACATCGCGCGGTACATTGACGGAAAATTTCGCATTGTTGCCGACGGATTTCACTTCACCAACGAAATCCGGATGGATGCCCGCGAAGAGTTTATGTACGTAGTTGAGACCACTGGCGGGTGCGTGAGCCGCTTGCGCGTGGGCAAGGATGGAAGCCTGAGCGACCGCGAGGTCTTCGGCCCATCGAGCCTAGGTAAGGGCGCATGGCCCGACGGCATCGCTTTCGATAGCCTCGGCAATCTGTGGGGCACCATGGTGTATTCCGACAAGCTGTTTGTGTTGAGCCCCCAAGGAGACTTTCGCCTGTTGCTGGACGAGGGTGATCCCAAGAAAGTGGATGCTCTGGAAAAAGCGTTCTTTGAGAATACGGTGAACGAGCAAGTGCTGTTCACTACCGGCCAAGGTATTGCTCCATGGATGGCGAGCGTCACTTTTGGTGGTCCCGATCTACAGACGATTTATATTGGCTCGCTGAAGGGGAAGAAAATTCCTTACTTCCGGGCACCCGCGCCCGGGCTGCCGATGGTCCATTGGAATGACGCGCGTTAGTTTTTGACCACTCCCTGACCGATGAGCCAATCCAGCGACTCGCGCACCGCTTCGATCAGTTGGGCGAGTCGGTGATGTCTCTCTTATTCCGGAAAAGGCACGTCTTTGCGGGTCACACGAATGCGATGGTCGGTGAACTTGTAATGCATGGATGGTAATTCGTATTTGGGCATATGGCAGGTTGTGCATTGACTGGACGCGACGGGACAGGCTGCTGCCAAGTGATTCGCAGATTGCGTTGCGTGGGGTGACGATTGATGGCATCGCAGGCATTTCTTATCGTAGAAGGCTGCGTCGTGCACGAGCGGCTGATGCGGGTCATGACATGCGGCACAGGTAATGCGGGCGTCCCCATTTCCCCAGCACCGGCTTTGTTGCAGGCGGTAAACCGGGAAGCGCACAGTGTCCACCCCGGCGAACCCGGCCAACTTAACGTCCCAGGTCGTGCTGTGGCAGGCGCCGCAAAAATTAACCGATTCCGTGGGGCTTAGTTTTCCCGGATTTAAGATGTGGGATGCGGACGCGCCTTCGCCGGCAGTTACGGCAGCGACATGTTTCGCGCCGGGTCCATGACAGGCCTCGCATGTTACGCCCAGTACCACCCCGTCGAGGCTCAGGGGTTTGGCGGAAGTCAAGCCGGTGGAATGGCAAGCAAAGCAGGTGTGGCCTTCAGCATCGGAGAGTGGACGCCCTAAGGCTGTCTGGAAAGAGTCGGCCATGGTGCGGCCGGGGGTGTAATCAAAACCATGAGTGGAGTCGAAATAGTTGAAGCGGCTCTCATAGATCGTTCCAGCCTGTTCCCAGGAATAGCTCTGCCCCACTTCACCGGACCCAAAAGCCCATTGCAGTTTGGCCGAGAGCGAACGTGGTCCGTCGCTCACTGATAGTTCGCTGTTCTCTGTGTTGTGTTTAATCGCATATACATAAGGGCCGAGGTGGAAGCTGTCCTGCGCGTGCTGCTCGAGCACAGTCGATGAGTTCACCGCCATGAGTGCATGCGCCATGCCGGTCTCGCGTTGAGCACTTACGATCGAGGCATGGCACTTGCCGCACGCCTGCCAACCAGCGAGCTCTGTTGGTCCCTTGGGGAGAAGCGGCTTGGTGGGCCACCAGCCGGGCCCCTGAACACGCTCTTGGGTGGGGATGTCGTGCAGAAAATCATCGACGGACTGGCCTGAAGCCGAGGCGCTCAACAACAGGACCATGGCCGCAGAGAGCGTAGCCCGAGGAAACCGGAAAGCGTGAGCCAGGAGACCACGAACGCAGCGGACCATCACAGCCATAGTAGCTTGGTTCAATCTCCGCGGTCGCAAAAGCGTCTTGAGATTATGCAGCTCTGACGGACACCTAACGCATGGTCAGGAATCCGTCAGAACGATGGAGCGCGGCACGCTTTCTAGAACTCCGCTTTCAGGTGGAGTTGGATATTGCGTGCAGTTTGTTGAGCAGTGGCGCGACCAAAATTGGAATCGGTCAGATTCGAATCCATGGTCAGCAAATTTGGATGATTGAACAGGTTGAAGAATTCTCCTCGAAACTCGAGGTTCAACCTCTCTCCGCGGAAGAACGGAGTGTAGAACAACTTCGCCACGTTCAAGTTTGTATTCGCATAGCCGGGGGCATCAAAAGTATTCCTGCCTAGATTGCCTTCCTGACCAAGCGCCGGTTTCGGGAATGCAGATGCGGGGAACAATCCCTTCAGGAAGGCACTCCTCGATTGCCCGGGAAGGTGGTTTCCAAACGAGGGAGCATTCGGCACGTCGTATTGATATCCGTCCGCGTTGTAGTCGCCACCGCCCTTGAAGCTCGCACCCGTGTATACCGTGAAGGGAAGCCCGGTATGCAAAAGGAGGAAGCCTCCCAGACGCCAACCGCCCAATACATCCGCCCTCCAACCGCTCGACCACGGATTCGGCAAGGTCCACACGCCGTTGGCTGCAAATTGCTGCCGTATGTCAAAGTCGGCTCGGCCACGCTGTGCATTAAAGTTGTTGGCGTCAATTATCTGTGTACCGTAAGAATTGCCGCCCGCAGTGGTGAAAGGAAGTCCGCCGGTGCTTGAACTGTCGGTGCTGAATGGATCCAGGGCTTTGCCCCAGGTATAGACACCCTGGAGGGTTACTCCTTTCGCTGTTCGCCTGGTGGCCATCGCCGAGAAAAAGTGACCGATCGAATTCACTTCCGTGTTGATGTAATTCAACGTCCCGAAGCTTGGGTTCAGACGCGTTAAGGTGCCGTTCTCAACAATATCCCCCGCGAAGCGATTGGCATCGGTTTGTACCGGCAAGTGATGACCGGCCGATGCGGAATAGTTGAGGTCAAGGATCAGATTGCTTTGCAGTTGCTGCTGAAGGCTGAGCGTCCAGTTCTCCACTTGAGCCATCTTGATTTTCGAGTCGTATCCTCCGATGGCTGCCCGCTGGCCGACGATACCTCCATGGGAATCAAACTGGATATTTGCCGGTGGATATACGGGGCAATCGACCTGGGTACCTACGGCCGGGCTGCAGAGAGTGAAGGGTGGGATCGTCTGCCCCTGGTTGAGAGCGAACGAAGGCGTGTAGGAGAAGGGGGGATTGGCGGTAAGAACATTGATGAACGAAAGGTACGGGATCCGGTCGGAGAAGAGCCCGAATCCTCCACGCAACGCGGTCATGCCGTTGCCAAAGACATCATAGGAAAACCCGATCCGCGGATTGAGCGAGTCCATGGTGCGGTTGGGGAGAATATTCTGGGAGCCGCTGGCTGGAGCACCGATGATGCCATTCCCGATCTGCTCTTCACGGGTGGCGCCCGCGCCCAGGGTAAAGACGCTCAGCGGGGGGCTAATGTACTTCAAGTAAGGTCCCAGCGTGTTGTACTGCAGACCCAGGTTGAGCGATAGCCTGCGACTCACGCGCCAGTTATCCTGCACATAAGCTTCGATATAGGTAGACCGGGTAATTCGTTGCAGGCCTGCGGCCTTGAGGGTCTTCAAGTTCACAGGCGTAGAGACCGCCTGGTAGGCGTCGCCTTGAACGAAGTCGAGCAGATTATCGAACGAATAGGTGGGACGGTTATTCGCTCCGGATTGTGCATCCGCCTCGCGTTCGTTATCCAGGTAGGCGCCGACTTTAAGTTCGTGCGACTTGAACGTATAGGTTGCTATCTCGCGCCAGCCGATTGTGTTTTGCACATAGTTTCCCGGGCCCCAGTTGTTGTAGGACTGCAGGCCAACAGTCGAGACGTATGGCGTATTGGAGAGTGAGTTGGGGTGACTGTACCCGTTCGTGCGCAGGAAGCTTCCTCCAGATTCAAGCACGAGGTGCGGATTGAACGTGTGTGTCCATCCCAAATTCACAAAGAGCTCGGTGGTTGAGGAAAGGGCGTTGAGCGCGTTATAGGCGTTGCTCGATGTTGTGTTGATAACCTCACGGTCGGCAAATACATAGATTCTGTCGCTTTGCTTGATGTACTGGTCGGCGCGAAAGCTCCACTGGCTGCCGCTGCGCGGGATAGCGTAGCTGATATTGGCGGTGCCGATGACGTCCAGGTTCGGAGACATGTTCGGGGGCAATCCAAGCAGGCCCGGATTCTTCGCCAGGACTTGGGAGGCGGTCAAAATGTTCCCAGTGGGAAAGGATTGCGGTGGGGCACCGGTGAGGATGGTGGTTGCGGTGGTACTCGGAAACTGAGTTTTGGCATAATTTAAAAGGTCCTGGGTGGGCACGACCGCCTGGTATGCAGTGCCAGCCGTGGAACGCAGCACATCGAGGCTTCCGTAGAAGAAGGTTCTGTTGCGGATAATCGGACCCCCAAACGAGAAGCCACCCTCCTGGCGTTTCGAGGCGGGCACTACACTTTGAAACTCGGTGCGCGCCGTCAGCGCGTCGTTCAGGAAGTAATAGTCTCCGGTTCCATGAAAGCCGTTCGTGCCCGACTTGGTAAAGATGAGCATGTCAGCACCGCTATTTCGTCCCTTTCCTGCGTCCATTTCGTTGGTATTTATTTGGACGGACTCCACAATTTCCTGGTTGGGAGCAAAGGAGACGGTGCCGCCCCGAGATGGGGCATCGATGAACGCTCCATCGGTGATAAAGGTGTTGGATTCTTCCCGCTGCCCGGCTGCATTGATATCGATGTTTCCAGTTTGGAAGTTGCTTCCGGAAGTAAATGGAGCTCCAGTGACTCCGGGTGCGAGCGCGGCCAGTCCGTAGACAGCCTGGCCTACCAAGGGAGTGTCTGCGATAGCCACTTGAGAAACCACGGAGCCGGTAGTTGGAGTGACGAGATCGAGCGCCGCTTGCGTTGCCGATACGCTCACGGTGGCAGAAACCGCGCCCGGCTGCAAGGAGGGCGTAAGCGTACGAGTTTCTCCTACCTCAATCGTGATCGACGGTAAGGTCCAGGTTTGGAACCCGGTATTCGAGACCTCGACGCGGTAGGTGGAGGCGGAGATGTTGTCGATGCGGAAGAAGCCCGCATCGTTGCTGGTCTCAGTCCTGGTGATTCCCTGCCTGGTATCGGTGATCGCAATTTTGGCCCCTGGAATAGCCGCCCCCGTGGCATCGGTCACCGTTCCTTGAAATCCGCTCGAGAACTGCGCGTATGCCGATATTGCACCAAACAACAGTAGAGATGTCGCATACCATATTGTTCTCCTGAAGCACCGCATCGACTTGACCTCCGAAAGCAAGACTTTCTGTGTCTGTTCATCGCGCACCGAGCTGTCACAGGCAACGCGGAACTATCGTCTTTACTATCGCGGAGGACTATACGTTGGGCGGAAAAGGAGATTGCAGTTAATAAGGGGCAGGTTACCGTTACTGGAGGTGCCTGGGAAATGCTTTAACGGTTACAGTGGCTGGCCCGGGCTGATGGGCTTCTTTAGGAGAGCTTTGGTGGGCCGGCGGAGCTTTGCCCATTGAGGAGCATCCGCCGTTGCACACATTAGATCAAGCCGCGCAGGGTTCCCCCGATATCGAGTCCCGCGCCAGTGATGTACTTGGCCAACGGAGAAGCAAGAAAGACAATGGCTTGGGCAACGTCCTCCGGCTGCCCGATACCGAGAGGCATGTACCGGTCTTCTAGAAAGCGCTTCAGTGCGGCGTCTTTATCGACGCCGTAACTTTCCACCAGTTGATCGACGATTCCGCCTGGGCGGGTCCACATCTGGGTCCAGATCGGTCCGGGCAAAACGGCGTTCACGCGCACGCGGGGAGCGTATTGCACCGCCAATGCTTTGGTGAAATAAAGTAAGCCCGCCTTACAGGTTCCATAGTCCATCATGGTGGGCTCGGGCTGTTTGGCCAAATCGGAGGCGGTGTTTACGATCGCGGCATCGCCCAGCTCTGCCATTTTCGGGAGGAGCGTACGACAGGTTCGAACACACCCCATCAGGTTGACCTCGAAGCTTTGCAGCCAGCGCTCATCGGATAACTCTTCAAAAGATGCGGAGTTGCCCACGCCGAGGTTGTTGACCAGAATATCCGGCGCCCGGCCAAAGGTCGCGAGCACATAAGAGGTTGCGTGCTCGACGCCGTCCGCGGTCGCCAGATCGGCAGCCACCACACCCGCCCACCGGTGAGCCTTTTCCTTGAGCGTCGCTCCGTCCCGATCGGCCACAATGACGCTTGCACCTTCCTGGGTGAGTAAATCAGCAGTGGCTTCGCCTATGCCATGCGCGCCGGCATTGATAAACGCGTATTTCCCTTTGATCCGATAATCCATAGGTTTCTCTATTTGAATTCATCCTGATGCATTGCGCGCCATTCTGCCGAAAGTTTATTGAGGGTCTCGGTCGGCGTAGCCCCGTCATGAACAACCACGCGGTAGCGCAGGTCGAAGGGTGCGTTGGGATGGATCGTCATTGGCCCCAGCGCGGTAATGCAAGGATTCAACATCCATAGATAGCGTGCATTATGCCAAAGAGTGGGCGGGTTCAGGGGGTGATCGATCACCGCGACGCCAAGCACCTTACCACTGTCCTTGAGTTGAATGGTGTAGTCGTACCAGGGCTCCGAGGGCAGGTCGGATTCGGGATGGGAATAATGAGGGTCTGGTAAGTAAGTCTTGCCTGCAGCTGTGGCGAAATAGGAGTCGCCATCCTTGCGCGCCTGCACCGCGAAACCTCCAAATGCGGTCTGACGGAGAACGTAGTCATAGAGCGGGGCGAAACGATAATACAGATCAATCACGTACACGCCGTCCCGTTGGCTGACGGAAACCTCGTCGGTTTCGTCCATCATCTTGCGATTGTCGATCAGCCAGTCGTTATGGATTTCGATCTGGGCGTGGTTGGCGTCCGCGTTCACCAACTTTATGTCGCGCGTCTGAATGAGCCTGCCTTCACGGGGTGCATAGACTCCCCATGCCCAAAAGTCACCCCGTTCGACCGTGAACCCATGCACTGGATGAGTGGGCGCAGCTTTCGAAAGTCATTGGGGACCTGGAACTCCGAGTCCATGAATCCGAACCAAATGCCCCGATGATGAGGGTGATCGTTCGGCGCGATGTTGGTGATCCGCTCACCCGAAGGAGTATTTACGGGATGGAAGCAGGCAACACTGGGTGAGGTGATGCCGATGCCTTCCGGTTTTTTGGTCATGTATTCGAAGACGACCTGTCCGTCAGGCGTCTTAAGCTGCATGCCGTATTGGACGGGGGTAAGCGTATATTGCGAGGCTGCATAAGGCGTTGCTGGAAAGGGCAAGCGCGGCTGCAAGAACGAGCACGATCCCTGTTTTCCGAACCAAAAGTAAGTAAACATCTGCAAGCGTTCTCCTGGTGCATAGTTTTTACGTCAATAGGCTATGGCGTTACGGCTTCGCAGGTAACGGTTACGAGGTCATTTGATCCCGGTTTTCCCCAAAAGATAAACGTCCCAAACCTGGTGGGCGTAATAATGTCCATGGCGCCGTCCTTGTTCAGGTCGACGGCCTTTAAGTTGGAACCCGCTCCCGAGTGATTGTTGATCAGCTCAGGAACGAACTCGGCTCCGCCCGGGGCTTTGGGATTGCGTACTGTCTTGTACCAGTAGAGGACAGGCTGACCGTAGGGATCAGGATCCAGATAGTCGTCACGGTGCGACCAGTAGCGCTTGCCAATAATGAAATCAGGAATTCCGTCGCCGTCGACATCGGCATAGGTTGTGCCGTGCCCTTCCGAAAAACAACACCCCCTGCATTCTTGGTTGAGAAATCATCCATGATCATATGTTTCACAAATGAGATTTTTCCGCCGGCGTCGCGCTTCTGCTCAAACCACGCCATACCCCAAGCCATGTGCGTTCAGCAAGGTAACTACATCGTTCAGGCCGTCGCCGTTCACATCGTATACAGCCATTTCGCTGCCGCCCATGAGGTCGCGGCCAAAACGGCCGAATACCTCCGGATGATAGATCCAGCTTTCCTGACTGCTGCCTGGCGGAGGCTGCTCCCACCAACCGTATGGGATTCACGATATCCAGCCGGCCGTCCCCGTTGATGTCGCCGATCCCAATCCCGTGGGGAGCCCCATACCATTTCTCCGAGACGTTGTGGACGACCCATGGTCCGGTAGGGATTGGCAGGATCGGGCTTTGCATAGCGAACATACCCATCCCCACCATAAACCACCTCAGGCATTCCGTCGCCGTCAATGTCCCGCACCATCGCGATCTCGGTCTGAAACCCGGAGACCACCTGAAATTTGTCCCAACGCCGCTCTTCCCCCTTTGGGTTCACGTACAGGTAGATACCCGGACTTGGGCCGGTGAATGTGCAGGTAATCACGTCCGGCCAGCCGTCGCCGGTAAAGTCCGCAGCGAACTCCATCCAGGCATCGCTCGCATATTCGGTGGAAGGATTGGCAGTCTGGGCGAGATACATCTCGCTTGATTTCGTGTAGTCGGGGCCATAGTAGATATAAGGTCCGGAGACAACATCCAGGATGCCGTCATGGTTGAAGTCCGCAGCATCGGCGCCCCAGGAATAATAAAAATCGCTGAGCTGTTGCTTGCGGAAGTGGTTGGACGTGACTTCCGCTGCACGGACGCGCAGGAAAAGATCTTTATAGGACAGGTTTCGGAATCGTACTTCGCCGCTGCCCCCAACATAGAGCGCGATGGGCCCGTATCCTTCATCGCCGACTGCGCCCTCCTGGCGACCATTGTTGAGATCTTTGCGCAGAATATTTGCGTCGAACAGGAGCTCAACTGAGTTCCATTCATTGGGCCGAAGACGAGTGTCCGGGAAATCAAAGGGCAGTTTGACTGAATCCGGGTGAGCGCCATAGTGACCGGTACGGGCCGGTGGTGCGTTTGGGTCGGGAGGCGGTGCGATTCGCATCTGGCCTCCCCCTGGCCGGAGCTTGTCGCGCGCTGTGATCTTTCCTTGCGCATCCAGGGTTACCCGATAGAAAGTGTCCGGTTCGACGAGCGGCGCGTACATGCCGCTCATAGTACCGTCAGGTTTTTTTTCGGCGCGGAACAGCACGCCGGTCTCGCAGCCCCCAGTGCAGCGGAACTCGGTGTAGAACGCGACGTCCTGAAAGGAGTGATCCAGCATCAGCCAGCCGCCGCCCGGTTTCGGCGTCCCAATCAATTCGCCGTTCTCTGCGTGCCACTCCGCCGCGCCGAGGGCGTGCCAGCCGGTAAGATTCCCACCTTTGAACGTAGTGTCGGGATGGAAGGATGGTCCATCGGCGTAGGCGGGGGTGACGGCAGTCAGCATAACGACCAACAGCAGCCGCAGAAAATTTCGCTGTGTCATGATTTGTCCTTCTCTCAATAAGTCCCGTTGGGTTCTTTAGGCAGAGCGAACGTCACGTAGGCTCGTCCCGCGATGCCGGCGCCTGGTGCTCCATATTGCTGCCTTCCCGACGCCTGCGGGGCGGCCGCGGGCACGACCAGGTATTGCCAGCCATGCACCTCGTACATTGCCGGGAGCCCCTCAGTCCCGGCCGGTAGAGGAGCCGACCACAGGACCTTGCCGTTGTCTGCGTCGAAGGCACGGATTTTGCCATCTTTGGTGTTGACGAAGAGCAAACCAGTCGAGGTCACCACGATGCCCCGCCGTTCTCCCCCGCGGAGGATGCCGGTATCTTTGGCGCCCTGCTTTTCGGCCTCTGAATCCTGCCCGAGGGGGACCTTCCATCGAATGGTGCCCAGGTTCAGGTCGTAGGCCACCAGCAGGGACCACGGCGGACTGATCAGGAAAGGAAAATCCAGACCGTAGTCCGAATACAAACGTTTGGGCGCCATCACCCCGGCCGGATAAGGTGCGCCGGCAAACCTGCCGCCGTAGCGGGCTGCCTCCTCGGGCGCCCCGTAGGTTAAGGTTAGGCCGCCGGGCGCACCCCCCGATGCTACGACCGGTCCACCCAGAGAGGGCGCCGACATGGGAGCCGCGCCACCCGGCCGGCCGCTGGGATTAACCAGGAAGGTATAGAGCGCGGTCACATCCGCACTCGCGAGACCGGGGAAGGCCGGCATATCTCCGCGGCCGGCGGCAAGGAGTTGACTGAATTCGTCTGGCTCCAGCCGGGAGCCGATCCCAACCAGCGAAGGAGCAATAGAAGAACCCATGCGATCGACTCCGTGACAAGCCTGGCAATTGTGTTGAAAGATCGCCTGGCCGGTTCCGCCTCTTCTGGTCGAGGCCGAGGGATTTTCCTGCGCCCCGACCTTGGGAAAAATGGAAGGCCAATCCTGGCTCAGGAGGTAGACCATTCCCTTGTCCGGATCGGAAGCGGTGCCACCCCAGTTGGATCCGCCGCGCGCTCCGGGGATCCCTACCGTCTCCTTCGCTATCGAGGGAGGCGTGAAGAGGCCCTCATTATTAGCCGCGGCAAGCCGTTCTTTCCACTGCTCACGTTCTTGCGGGGTCAGGTAATAGGGATCGAGGTCGGCCAAAGTCATTTTCTGCCGGGCCAGCGGCGGTGGCGCCGTGGGGATGGGTTGCGTGGGCCAGGCTTCCTCTCCCGGCACATCGCTTTTGGGAAACGGACGCTCCTCGATGGGCCAGATCGGTTTGCCGGTCACGCGGTCGAAGACGTACAGGTAGCCGTCCTTGGGGGCATCCGCCACCGCATCGACCATCTTTCCATCGTGGCGAATGGTGATCAGTTGTGGGGCCGACGTGGCATCAAGGTCCCAAAGATCATGGTGGACCATCTGGAAATACCACAGTAGCTTGCCCGTCCGGGCATTGAGGGCAATCAGGCAGTCGGCGAACAGATCCTTGCCGATGCGGTCGCCACCGTACATGTCGTAGGTTGAAGATCCGGTGGGGAAATAAGCGATGCCGCGTTTTTCATCGACCGAGATCTCGCCCCAGGTATTGGTTCCTCCGGCATACTTCCAGGCGTCTTTCGGCCAGGTGTCATAGCCAAATTCGCCGGGATGGGGGACGGTATGAAAGATCCACTCCATCTTTCCCGTTAGCACGTTGTAGGCGCGAAGATCCCCGGGAGGGGCAGAGTAATTCTCGCCCGTTGAAGACCCGAGGATGACCAGTTCTTCAAAGACTCGCCCCGGCGTATCGGACTTGATGCGGGCCACCGTGTTTGGATCGCGGCCCAGACCTTCGCGCAGATCGACCAGACCCTTTTTCCCGAAGGACAGAATCGAACGGCCGGTCGAGGCGTCGATTTCCTCAAGGTAATGGTTGATTTGAAAGATCAGCCGGCGGTCTTTGTGGTCTCTGCTTTCCCAGTAGTTGATGCCCCGGGTCCCGATCCCGTAGAGACCTTCATGCACCCAGATCTCTTTGCCTGTTTCGGCATTCAGCGCCACCAGGGAGTTGTTCCTGGCCAGCACATACATGGTGTCGCCGACGACGATGGGGTTGAACAAATAAGAGCTATTGTCCCGTGTGGGGTAGGTCCACGCGACCGCGAGCCGGCCAACATTAGACTTGGTGATTTGATCGAAAGCTACGTACTTCGAACTGTCTGGTCCGCTGCCGTAGTCCGACCAGGTCTTGTGATTTTCCTGTGCAGAGGAAAACGGGAGCGCGACGGCGAGCGTAGCCCAGGCTGCGAGTTTTTTCTTGACCGAAAGTTTAGTTCTGAAATTGGTACCGCGGCCGGAACGGTTCACCATGAGCCCCAACAATAGAGAAACTTTGGGCTTTGGGGCAGTTAACGGCAGCCGCGTTACGGTTACGGAGGGTGTGTTGTCAGTAATCTAGCGGGTATTGGGAGGGCGGGACACATCGATGATGGTTGCTGGATCAGGATGCATTCGCGGCTTTTGGTTGCGGGAAGGGGATGGTTTTGTTAGACACGAAATGAAAGATCGCGATTGAGAATTCCCAATCCGCTCCCCGGAACCATGTCTTGATAACTTTTCAGCCGTCCCTGCGGGACTCAGTTCGTGACCGTCATTCTCACACAGACAGGAACGCCCGTACTTACCTGCCCAGACCTGCCGGCCGAATTTTTCGCCACAGAGGGCATGCGCAGGTAACGGTTACGCCGAACGAGTAGCCTAGGGTTGAACAACGCGCGTGGCCATCAGGGCTTGGTTGGTCACGGATCCATCGATAATATCGATGCGAATCACGGTTTGATAAAAGCGGGGTAGCTTCCCTTGATTTGCAGCCTTTAAAACGCGGGTGAGCTGCTGAGCGCCGCTCGATCTGGTTAGAAATTCGATAGCCCCCCAGGTCGCCCAACTGCCGAGGCCGGCCGAAGTCACGATCTTGCGAGTGTCGTCCACGCCAGGAAGGACACTGAAGAGTGCATAGCAGGTCTTCATCTGGCCGGTTGCTGGATCTGCGATGTTTTCGTAGATCGAACGCTCTCCAGAGACGGGCTGGCGAAGCTGGATGCGGCCGTCTTCGATAAAAATGGGGGCGCTCTCAGTTCCGATTTTGGCGATCATTCCGTTCATGATCGGCGCGCCGATAAAAATGACATTGCCTGTCCGGGCGTCGCCCAAGGTAAGGGCGCGGCTGGGTATGACATTGGGAGACTGGCGGAACTGCGAGGCGAGAGCGGTAAGACGATTGACCGCCAGAACTTCTCCTGTGCCGGTCCATCCATTGTTAAAGTACAGCTTTTCGCCCTTTTGCAGGAATTGCTTATCCACATAGGGGTCGTGTTCGGCAGCTACCATCGCCGCACCTTCCGGCGCGCTCAGCGGCCCATGATAAAGCAGGTAGGCCTGGGAACGGCCAACGTGGAGGAAGCTTGGGCTGGTGAAGGCGATGGTTGTCTTTACGTCCGGCTCAAAAATCCCCTTCCATATTTCAGTCAAGGCGGGCGCGGGCGCTGCCTGGAGATCCGAGGCAGCCAGCCGCAAGCGGTTGGAAGGGCCGGGAACTGCTGCGACGCGCAGAATCAGGGCAGCTACGAGAGCTCCGGCAAAAAAGACAGCAGCATAGCCTGCGAGCCTGTTAAACGAGGCCCGGCGAGCGCTGCTCGAAAGATGCTGTTCCAGAGGCGGAGGGATCTCCCGCCGGGTGAGTTCCGGAACGAAGCTTGGCGGCAGGTCTTCCACCATCGCCGCTCGGACATCAGCCGACGGCGGAGCGCTGTGGAGCGGAGTCAGGACTTCCATCTCAACCCCGGGAGGTGATTCTGCGAGCGCTATCTGGGGAACGTAGCTGCCTCGCGGAATGCAGAGGCGAAAGGGCTCATGTCTACCCTCTTCCGCGTAGTAGGTCTCCAGAAGCTTGCGCAGGCGATGCGCCTGCACACGTACGATGTTGTCGATCCGTCCATCGAAGTCGGCACGGCGTCCGAACACTTCGATGGCAATGACTGACTCTTTGATATGGTGCGCGTCGCCTTCGGCCCATTTGGTAACAACGTAATCCAAAAGATGGCAAAGGTTGGGAGCTTTCCTGAGCGTTTCCGAATTCAGTATGCGGTCAAGATGGGCTCGAGTTTCCCTTGCGCTGATTGCTTCCGTGGATGGAAGGGTGGCCATTTGATTCTCAGCCTCTAGGAGACCCCGGATGGTGGATTCACCAACCGGGGGTATTGGACAACATACAATTACGGTTGTCAATACCGCATCATTTCCGCTATTGATTTGCCGGCGGTTGATCCTGCTCGATCAATTTGTAGCGCTTCCTGCTGTTCTCCTGCCTGCGCGCATCCTGTTGTAAAGCTGAGAGGCGCTTCACCAACTCCTGGATTTCGGCTTTGTTGCCTTCAGTACGCGAGGCCATGATCAAGTGATAGTAGGCACTCTGATTTTCAGGATCGGTTTCGAGCGCCAACCGGCACTGTTCAATGGCCAACTTGGGCTGGCCTGACTTGATGTAGATGCCCGCCAGAAGATCGCGTCCGGCTACCAGGTCCGGTTTAAGCCGAACGGCTGTCGAAGCCTCATGCAAGGCCTCCTTGAATTCGGGGCTGTCTACGCCAGGCCCTTGATCCATGAGCACCTTGGCAAGCAGGAAGTGTAAGGACGGATCATCAGAGTGTGCTCTGAGTTGGGATCTGGTTGTTGCCAGAGCCTGGTCGGGATGGCCGCTTTGTACCTCTGCCAAACCAAGAGCCAGGCCGCTTAGACCCTTCGCCGGGTTAAGACGCTCGGCGGTTTGAAAGTCCGCCTCTGCTTTGTCGTACTGTGCAAGTTCGCTGTAGAGAAGTCCGCGCGCCACATACAGGGATGAATCATTGGAGATACGCTGCAGGCCTGCGTTAAGCATGTCGATACCGACCTGATCGGAATCATGGTTGATGCAGAGCGACGCGAAGCGAGCGTAGAAATCAGCATTCGTAGGTTCGATCACAATCGCCTGGCGGAGCAGTGAAACTGCGTTCGGAGTGTCACCGACGGCTTCGTCCGCTTCAGACGCGAGGCTTAGAACATCCGGATCCGAAGTGTGGGCCGCGATCAATGGATCAAGGGTTTGCACAGCCGCCTGCTTCTGGCCGGCCAACATTTGTACCAAGGCAAGATCGTATCTTGCGTACGAACGATCGGGGGCGATGGCGACCAGTCGCTCGAAGATCGGGATGGCCTGATCAAAACGCTTGAGGCGCGTGAGGCAATAGCCGTATTGCTCGAGAGACGCCGCGTGAGACTGAATGGAACCTTCGCTGAGCTCGAAATGTTTGATAGCGGCTTCACAGTTGTCTGCCTTCGCTTGTGTAAGCGCCAGCATCTCCTGGGCCGTCTGATCGGCTGGATCCAGCTTGATGATTCGTTCGAGAGCCGGAGTTGCGCGTGCATCTCCGGTTTGAAACAGCAACTGTGCTTCACCTCTGAGCGCGGCAGGATATTGCGGCGAGAGCGTGAGCGCCCGATGAAAAGCAGACAGAGCGCCGGGGTTATCACCTTTCATGGATAGGGCAATGCCCTGCAGAGTCCAAATGCGGTAGTCGCCGGGGTTCTTTTGGAGCGAGGATTTGGCAATCGCCAATGCCTGGTTGAATTGATGCCCGCGAAGAGCCGATTGAATGGCGGCGATATCAGCTGCGTTCTCCTGCGCGCCCGCTAAGGCAATAGGCAGCGATAGAAGAAGAGCCAGGATGCTGTGGCGAAACATGGACGTCGCCCATTTTAACCCCCCGGAGAAAGCGAGGCAGTCAGGCTATGGGATACGCTTGTGAAGAAACTTTTCTCCCGGACTGCCGATGGTCCACTGGAACGACGCGGGTTAGTTTCTGACCGCTCCCTGGCCGATAAGCCAATCCAGCGACTCGCGCACAGCCTGGAGCGAGCTGTAACGCGGTTCGTATCCCAACAGGGTGCGCGCTTTGGCGATGCTGCAGTTGGGTGAGTGGGCGATGTGATCCCAGGTCACCGCAGCATCTCTTTCGGTTACTCCCTGGCGCCATTCTTCCCAGGGTAAAAACTCCAGCTGAGCCGGGCGCCCGAACCAGGCGCTGACGCGCTCGGCGTATCCCTGCAAAGTTAGAGCCGCGGGCGACACCACGTGGAAAGCCTGGCCTGATGCGGCGCTTCGCTGCTGCACCGCTTTGACAAAGCATTGCGCCACGTCGTCCGCGTGGACGTGATGCAGGGTTTCCATCCCGAAGTTCGGGAGCTGGATTGGCTTCCCCTGGAGCAGTTGCGAGAAGACGGCAACATTGAAGTTGCCGGTGGGGTTGACCGGCGCCCATCCCGGCCCTACCAGATGGCCGGGATGCAGGATGGTTACCGGAAACTCGCTTGCCTGGTCAAGAAGCAACGCCTCGATGGCAGCTTTTTTTTGCCCATAGTCGCCGAAGGCAGTGCGTGGCGCGGCTTCCGTGGTGGGAACCTCAACGCTTGGTCCATGCACCCAGATGGTTCCGCAGTGAAGGAAATGGCCGACACGTCCGCGCAAGGCCTCGACGAGTTGCCGAGCGCTTTCGAGCCGGTAACAGGTAAGGTCGATGACCACTTCGGCATCCAGCCCGGCGATGCGCTCACCAAAAGTTCCCGCGGTCTCCTGCGCGGCGCGGTCGAGTTCGACGCGTTCTATGGCGCGCCATGCCGCGTGTTCCCGGTAGGGCGTCTTCAGGCCTCGGCTGACGCAGATGACGGTGTGACCTGCGTCAAACAGTCGCGGTGTCAGATAGCTGCCGATATGGCCGGTTCCGCCGATGATGGCTACGCGCATGTTCTATCTCCTGGTCAGATCAACCCACGCAGGGTCCCGCCAATGTCGAGGGCTGCGCCGGTAATGTATTTGGCGAGCGGCGAAGCGAGAAAGGCGATGGCCTGGGCGACGTCCTCAGGTTGTCCGATGCCGAGAGGCATGTGGCGGTCTGCGAGAAAGCGCTTCAGGGCTGTGTCTTTGTCGACGCCATAGCTCTCCACCAGCTGATCGACGATTCCTCCGGGACGGCTCCACATCTGTGTCCAGATGGGGCCCGGCAACACGGTGTTCACGCGAACGCGGGGCGCGTATTGCAGCGCCAGCGCCTTACTGAAATAGAGCAACCCAGCCTTACATGTTCCGTAGTCCATCAGGGTGGGCTCCGGCTGCTTGGCCAAATCAGACCCGGTGTTGACCACGGATGCGCCGCCTAGTTCCGCCATTCTGGGTAGCAGCGCGCGACAGGTTCGGATGCAGCCCATCAGGTTTACCTGAAAGCTTTGCGCCCAGCGTTCATCGGACATTTCTTCGAACGATGCGGCATTGCCCACGCCAAGATTGTTGACCAGGATGTCGGGAGCTCTGCCGAAGGTCGCGAGCACGTAGGAGGTTGCCTGCTCGACACCCTCCGCGGTAGCCAGGTCCGCGGCTACGACGCCCGTCCAACGACTGGCTTTTTGCTGCAACGCGGCTAGATCGCGATCGGCCACGATTACGCTTGCGCCTTCCTGGGTGAGCAGGTCGGCGGTTGCTTCACCGATACCGTGGGCGCCGGCACTCACGAACACGTATTTTCCCTTGATCTGATAGTCCATCGGTCGCTCGATTCGTCACGATGCTTATGAAACCTGCAGTGTAACAGCGCGCTGTCATCTAAACCTACACGTGTGTCGTGGAGGAGCGAGACGATCCACGAGATACACTTGTGAGGAAAATTTTCGCTTGGGCGAACCGCATGCTGGATACCTCTCAAGACGTATTTATTGTGATCGTTGGCTTGGCGTGCTCCTTGTTCTTCATGGCGGCGGTGAACTATTACTGGCCGGCCGAGAAGAGGCGGGCGCATAACGATCTGATCGGATGGCAGCTTTCCGTTCTGGGTACGACCTATGCGGTGATCGTTGGCTTTATGCTCTACACGGTCTGGATCAACTTCGGAGCGGCGGACCTGAATGCGGATGCGGAAGCGAATTCGCTGGTGAATGTCTATCGTCTTTCCGATGGTCTGCCTGCAGATCAAGGGGCTGAGCTCAGGACCTTGGCGCGGGCCTACGGAGATGCAGTGGTGGACCATGAGTGGGCTGAGATGGCGGCAAATGCCATCCCTACGGAAACCCGGGCGATCTCTCGACAGATGTGGCAGGTGCTGACGTCGACGAAAGGAGCCTCTCCCACGGAGATAACGGCGGAAGATCATGCTCTCTACGAGCTCAGCGCAATGGCCGGATATCGCCGGATTCGCATCGTTCAGAGCGCATCGCGGCTTCCTGTGGTGCTGTGGTTTGTTCTGCTGATCGGCGGTGCGGTTACGGTAGCGTCCACATGCATGTTTGGTGCTTCGAATGGGGTACTGCACGTAATCCAGGTGAGCGCGTTTGCGTTGCTTATCTCGCTGGTGCTGGTGGCGATTGCCGATATCAACCGGCCGTATCAGGGGTCGGTGCATGTCGGCGACCTGGCTTTCCGGCGGGCGCAAATGGAGATGAAGGAGAGGTAGAAGGGCTCTCGGGGGGTTGGTCCCGATTTTCTGGCCTTGTGCCTCCCGCCGGCTGTGCAAAGGGCTGCAAAAACTCTGGACGAAGGGCACGCTTTTCAAGACGCCTGGCAGAGACGTACCTCAGGGGCTGGTGTGCGCGAGAACCAGACAACAAAACAAGTCCCGTTAGGGACGGCTGAACCCATACCCTGCGTACAACGACGCGTTTTCCCTGTGACACTTTTGCTGTTGCCTCGAACCGGCAGGTTCTCCATGCCGAAAAAAAGTGTGCGCCTTAAGCGCCCTATGCGCCTTAAGGGTGGGTTGACCGGCAAAAGGAGCGGTTATTCGTTTCAGGAAAAACGATCGTAGGGCTGCGCCTGTCTTCTTCGGCCCACGTACGCTTTGGCGAACGTGGGGCACCCGTCCGATTTCCTCGGTAGTTTGGGGAAAGGATTAAAGGCGGGCCTGGCGGAGGCGCAGGGCGTTGGTGATGACGGAGACGGAGCTGAAGCTCATGGCGGCGGCGGCGATCATGGGGTTCAGGAGCAGTCCGAAGAATGGGTAGAGTACGCCCGCAGCGAGCGGTACTCCCAACGCGTTGTAGACAAAGGCGAAGAATAGATTTTGGCGGATGTTGCCCATGGTGCGCCGGCTTAATTGGCGGGCTTTGAGTATTCCGCGGAGGTCGCCTTTCACCAGGACGATGGCGCCCGACTCCATCGCTACATCGGCGCCAGTACCCATGGCAATGCCGACGTCAGCCTGGGCGAGCGCCGGAGCGTCATTGACTCCGTCGCCGGCCATGGCCACCAGCGCCCCCTGCGATTGGTACTTCTTCACTGCTTCGGCTTTTTGCGCCGGCAGGACTTCAGCTTCGAACTCGATTCCCAACTTCTGCGCCAAGGCTGCGGCCGTGGTGCGGTTGTCTCCGGTCACCATCACCACCTTGATGCCTTCCCGCTTGAGCTCTGCGATGGCCTGCGGGGTGGATTCTTTGATGGGGTCGGCGACGCCGACCACGCCGGCCAAACGGCCATCCCAGGAGATGAGCATCACGGTCTGGCCAGCCTGGCGCAGGGCTTCGGCTTGCTGCTCCATGGCCGGTGATGAAGCTCCAACGTCGCGCATCAGCGGGGCGTTACCGGCAGCAACGCGGATGCCTTCTATGGACCCGGAGACGCCTTTCCCGGTGAGTGATTGGAAATCCGCTACCGGTAACAGGTCGAGGTTTTTTTGTTTTGCTGCTGCCAGGATCGCGGCCGCCAAAGGATGTTCGCTTGCGCTTTCGAGGCTGGCGAGTGTTTGCAGAAGCCGGGACTGATCAATGCCTTCGGCGGCGAGCATAGTGCTGACTGTGGGCTTGCCCTCGGTGAGCGTTCCAGTCTTATCCACGATCAGCGTGCTGACCTTTTCCATGGTTTCCAGGGCTTCCGCGTTGCGGACCAGGATTCCCTCCCTGGCGCCGCGACCGGTGCCCACCATGATGGACATGGGCGTAGCGAGCCCGAGAGCACAGGGGCAAGCAATGATGAGCACAGCGACCGCATTTACCAGGGCATGCGCGGCCCTCGGCTGCGGACCGAACATGGCCCAGACGGCAAAGGTGATCACAGCGGCCACAAGGACCGCGGGGACAAAGTAGGAGGCGACCCGGTCAGCGAGGCGCTGAATGGGAGCCCGGCTCCTTTGCGCCTCGCCCACCATTTTTACGATCTGGGCGAGGAGTGTCTCAGAGCCAACGCGCTCAGCTTTCATGACCAGACTGCCGGTTCCGTTGATCGTTCCCCCGACCACTTTGTCTCCGGCTGTTTTTTCTACCGGGATGGGCTCGCCGGTGACCATTGATTCATCGACTGAGCTGCGCCCGTCCGTCACGACGCCGTCGACGGGCACTTTCTCGCCTGGGCGAATGCGCAGCAGATCGCCGAGCGCAATTTCGCTGATCGGTACATCGGTTTCGCTTCCGTTGGCCGCGATGCGCCGGGCGGTTTTGGGGGCCAGGTTCAGGAGGGCCTGGATCGCGCCACCGGTTTGGCTCCGAGCCCTGAGCTCCAGGACCTGCCCGAGCAAGACCAGCACGGTGATGACGGCAGCTGCCTCGAAATAGAGTCCGAGGTTTCCGGAGGCGTCGCGGAAGGTGGCTGGAAAGAGGCCGGGGACGAGCACCGCTGCCAAACTGTAGAGATAGGCTGCGCCGCTGCCGATGGCGATGAGGGTGAACATGTTCAGGTTGCGATGAACGATCGAACCCCAGCCGCGTTCGAAGAAGGGCCACCCGCCCCACAGGACAACCGGCGTCGCGAGGAGTAGTTCCAGCCATCCTAAGAGCGGGCCCGTGCAGCAGATGTTGGAGCGGATGGCCGGGTATGACGTCGGAGACCATGACGGCGAGCAGCGGAAGCGTCAGCGCGGCGCCTATCCAAAGGCGGCGGGTCATGCTGGCTAATTCTGGATTCGGGGTATCAGCCGTGGCGGTACGCGGCTCCAGGGCCATGCCGCAAATGGGACAAGTGCCGGGGCGGTCGCGGACGATTTGCGGATGCATGGGGCAGGTGTATTCGGCGGAGGCGGCGGGGGGCGGGGTGGGAGGAGCCAGGCGAGTACCGTCGTACTTGGGTGGGTCGGCGTCAAATCTCGTTTTACAGCCTAGAGAACAGAAGTACCAGGTGTGTCCGGCGTGGTTGAGGGATGCGGCGGCTTTTTCCGGAAGGACCTTCATGCCGCATACGGGGTCGATTTCTGCCAGCTCAACTTCCGCCATGCGGTCACCTGTATGTCTATTAGAGCCCCAAGCGCGTTGGAAAGTCGCCCCGGAAAAACCAACTTCAGGACGGAGAATGGTAAGTAGGGGCTTTCGCAGCCTCTTTAGGCCCTGAGGTCCCCTGAGGTGTGCTTTTTTCCGTGGCAGTTCTCAAGCGGTCTTTAAGGAGCGGCGGCCTATGTCTCTGCGGTAGTACATGCCGTCGAATTGGATCCGGCTTAAAGCCTCGTAGACTTTGGCGAGCGATTGTTGCAGGGTCGCGGCTGCAGCGGTCACTCCCAGTACCCTTCCACCTTCGGTTACGTAGTGCCCATCCACCAAGCCGGTGCCGGAGTGAAAGATTTCTACTCCCGGCATGCTCGCTGCTTCTTCCAGGCCGCTGATGGTGTGACCGGAGAGGTAGCTGCCGGGATAGCCGGAGGAGGCTGCGATCACGCAGGCGGAGGCTCCGGGTTTCCAACGCAGCTCGGTCTCGCTCAGACGGCCTTGCACACTGGCCTCGAGCGCATCCAGCAGGTCGCTGTCCAGCCGGGCCACAATGGCCTGGGTCTCGGGATCGCCGAAGCGGGCGTTGAACTCCAGGACCATGGGGCCACGCGCGGTCATCATCAAGCCAATGTAAAGCACACCTGTAAACGGAGCGTCTTCCGCTGCCATTCCATTCACCGCCGGTTGGGCAATGTGGTGCAGGATCCAGTCACGCATCTGGGCGTCCAGCATGGAGTCGGTCGAGTACACGCCCATGCCCCCAGTGTTTGGCCCTTTGTCTCCTTCCCCTATGCGCTTGTGATCCTGCGCGGGGACCAGGGGCATGACATGCTTTCCGTCGGTCAGCGTGAGGAAGGAGAGTTCTTCGCCGGTAAGGAACTCCTCAATCACAATGGCAGGCTGGACGCCCCCGAGGAGTTTTCCCCCAGCAGGCCGGAAATGGCCTCGGTAGCTTCGCGGCGCGACTCGCACATGATCACGCCCTTGCCTGCAGCCAGGCCGTCCGCTTTGATGACCAGCGGGAAATGAAAGAGATCGATGGCCTCCAGGGCCTGGTGCTCGCTGGTGGCAACGGCATAGGCTGCTGTCGGAATGTGGTGGCGCTGCATAAAGCGCTTGGCGAAGGCCTTGCTGCTTTCCAGTTGGGCGGCCTTGCGGGTGGGGCCGAAGACCGGGATGCTGCGGCGCTGCAGTTCGTCGGCCAAGCCGAGGGATAAGGGAAGCTCGGGGCCCACCACCACCAGGTCCGGACTCTCTGCCGCTGTGACCCGTAATAAGTCGTCCAGATCCCGTTGACTAGCGGGAATGCAACGAGCTAATTGGGCAATGCCTGCATTGCCGGGCGCGCAAACCACTTCAGAGACGCGGCTGGACCGGCTGATGGACCACACCAACGCGTGTTCCCGGCCGCCCGCACCAATCACCAGCACTTTCATTCGTTTACCGCTAGCCCCCTGGGCAAGACTACCGCAGCCGCGGCGGACTGCGAAGGGGTGGTTAACTATGGTTAACAAAAAAACGGAAATGCAGGCTATACTGGCAACGCGGCCGCTGACTCCGAAGCGATCGAGGATTCGCGATATGGCTTCTGCTCTTCCACCCTCGCTCCCAGTCACCTCGTCCGAGAGTGCCGCGCCGCTTTCCAACCTAAAACCCCGCCAGGTTTTATCGTGGTTCGGGCCGGCGTTTGTGGCCAGCATCGCCTACATTGACCCGGGCAATTTTGGAACGAATCTCATTGCCGGCACGGGGTTTGGGTACAAGCTTCTTTGGGTGTTGCTGTGGTCGAATCTGATGGCCATCCTCATCCAATACCTCTCCGCCAAACTGGGCATCGCTACCGGGGCCACGCTGCCGCAGAATTGCCGGGAGCATTTTTCGCGCCCTACGGCGATTGGCCTTTGGGTGGCCGCCGAATTGTCGGCGTTGGCCACCGACCTGGCGGAGTTTTTGGGCGCCGCTCTCGGGTTTTATCTACTGTTCGGCGGCTACTTTCTCCATCTGGGCATGGCCAAGACCACAGTGATGTTTCTCGCGGCGGTGGTCTCCGCGGTGTGCGTCTTTGCCATCCTGGCGCTCGAACTGCGAGGCTTCCGGAGCCTGGAACTGGGCATCATGGTGTTTGTCCTGGTGATCGGGCTTTGCTACCTGGTGGAGATCTTCCTGGTGCATCCCGATTGGCGGCAGATCGTTTACCATACGGCGGTTCCCTGGCTGGATCGCCGGAGTGTTTACGTGGCGGTCAGCATGCTGGGAGCGACGGTGATGCCGCACGTCGTCTATCTGCATTCGGGGCTGGTGCAGCCGCGGTTGAAGGCGCAGGAGCAGCATCTGGAACCGTCCGACGACCGCTACGTGTCGCGCCTGCGCCACCTGCGGTTGGAGGCGCTGGATGTGTTTGCGGCCATGAATGGGGCGTGGCTGGTGAACTCGGCCATGGTGATTGTGGCTGCGGCCGCCTTTGCCGGCGCTGGGCGCAGCGACATGTCCATCGAGGAGGCTCACCGTACTCTGGGCCCGTTGCTGGGCCCGGCTTCCGCTACTATTTTCGCGATCGCGCTGCTCTGTTCGGGTCTTTCGTCGTCTACGGTGGGCACCCTCGCCGGCCAGATGATTCTTGAGGGGTTCCTGAGAGTGCGTTTCAGTATTTTTCTGCGGCGGCTGTTGACGCTGCTGCCGGCGATGATCGTGATCGGTTTGGGGCTGGATCCGTTGCGTATTTTGGTTTTGTCGCAGGTAGTGCTCAGCTTTACCTTGCCGTTTGCCCTGGTGCCGCTGATTGTTCTTTGCAGCCGGCGTACATTGATGGGCGGGTTTGCGAATGGTCCGGTTATCAACTTTCTGGGATGGCTGACTGTGGGGCTGATTCTGGCGCTTAATGTGGTTCTGCTGGGGTTGAGCGTTTAGCGGTCGCGAGATACTTGCCCACACAAGCCAAAAGAAGGCTTGAATGGGCCACCCAGAGCATTTGTGGCTGCGTAGGAAAAAGGGTTTAAACTGGATAGCGGACTATGAACGCCCGAAGCAGACTTCGCGACTTCCTGCACAAGCGTTTCCGTCACGGCAAGCCTGACCGTGGACGGAGCTTCTCCTCTTAACTTATCGTTCACCAGATTCTGTCCACCAGTTTTGATCGGGCACGCGCCTGCGCAATTTTGCGCGATATCAGAGAGGAAATCATTATGAACAGCTTCGGCAGCCAATCGACCTTGAAGGTCGGCAACAAGAGTTACGAAATCTTCCGTCTTAACGTGCTTGAGGCCAAGGGCTTCAAGCTGGGCCGTCTTCCCTACAGCCTGCGCGTACTGCTGGAAAACCTGCTGCGGCAGGAGGACGGCAAGAGCGTGACCGCGGACGACATTGAATTTTTAGCCAAGTGGCAGGCGAAGGCCGAACCGGCACGCGAGATCGCGTTTATGCCGGCGCGGGTTTTGATGCAGGACTTCACCGGGGTGCCTGCGGTCGTTGACCTGGCGGCCATGCGCGATGCCATGAAGCAATTGGGCGGGGATCCGGAAAAGATTAATCCTCTGCAGCCAGCAGAGTTGGTGATTGATCATTCGGTGCAGGTGGACGAATACGGTACTGGGAATGCGTATTCCATCAACGCCGCGCTTGAGTTCCAGCGCAACCGGGAGCGCTACGCGTTTCTGAAGTGGGGACAGACTGCGTTTCGCAACTTCTCTACCGTGCCTCCGGGCATGGGCATTTGCCACCAGGTGAATCTGGAATACCTGGCCCGGGTGGTCTTTACTACCGCGGCTAAGGACGGCGTGGTTCGGGCTTATCCCGACACCCTGGTGGGCACGGACTCCCACACCACCATGATTAACGGCTTGGGCGTGCTGGGTTGGGGCGTTGGCGGGATCGAGGCCGAGGCTGCCATGTTGGGCCAGCCGGTTTCCATGCTGGTGCCGCAAGTGGTGGGGTTCAAGCTGACGGGCAAACTGCGGGAGGGGGCTACGGCTACCGACCTGGTGCTGACGGTCACCGAGATGTTGCGCAAGCTCGGGGTGGTGGGCAAGTTTGTTGAGTTTTACGGATCGGGAGTCAGCGAGCTGAGCCTCGCGGATCGAGCGACGATCGGCAACATGGCTCCGGAATATGGCGCTACTTGCGGGATCTTCCCGGTGGATGCGGAGACGCTGCGTTACCTGCAATTAACCGGGCGGAGCGCGGAGCAGATCAAGCTGGTCGAGGCGTATAGCAAGGAACAGGGATGGTTTCATACCGCAGACTCGCCCGAGGCGGAGTACACGCAGACCACGCATCTTGATCTCTCGACGGTCGAGCCCAGCGTGGCGGGGCCGAGACGGCCGCAGGATCGGGTGGCACTTTCGCAAACCGGCTCCAGCTTTCAACAACAACTGCCTGGTTTGCTGGGACCGGGCGGGGCGGACCGCAAGGCACGCCAGACCATCCGCTGGGAAGGCGAGGGCGGGCACACCTGGCCGAATGGCAGCGAGAAGTCCACACCGGAGAAGGGACCTGCCACTACCGTCAAGGAGCGTTTCGGGGTAGATGTCGATCCCTACCTGGACCATGGGTCTATCGTAATCGCGGCGATTACGAGTTGCACCAACACTTCGAACCCGTCGGTGATGATCGCTGCCGGGCTACTGGCCAAGAAGGCGGCGGAGAAGGGCTTGAGCGTACCGCCGTGGGTGAAGACGTCGTTGGCGCCGGGGTCCCGCGTGGTTACGGACTATTACCAGAAAGCAGGACTGCTTGAGCCTCTGGGCAAGCTGCGTTTCCAGGTGGTGGGCTATGGGTGCACCACCTGCATTGGCAATTCCGGCCCTTTGCCCACGGACGTTTCCAAATCGATTGATGACCATGGGCTGGTTGCGGTGTCGGTGTTGAGCGGCAACCGAAATTTTGAGGGGCGTATCAACTCGGAAGTGCGGGCGAATTACCTTATGTCGCCGCCGCTGGTGGTGGCTTATGCGCTGGTGGGCAACATCAATCATGATTTCAACGCTGAGCCGATGGGGAAGGACAAGCAGGGAAAGCCGGTGTATTTGAAGGATATCTGGCCCACCCAGGATGAGGTGAACAGCACCATTGCGGCAGCCATCGATTCCGAGATCTTCAGCAAGGAATATGCAACGGTCACGGATGGTGATCAGAATTGGCAGCATCTGAAGTTTCCTACCGGGGATGTGTACCAGTGGGAGCCCGATTCTACCTATATCCGCAAGGCTCCGTATTTCGATGGAATGCCGGCCAAGCCTGCTCCGGTGGGCGATATCAAGGGCGCGCGGGTGCTGGCGGTTCTTGGGGACAGCGTCACCACCGACCATATCTCTCCCGCCGGGTCCATTAAATTGAATGGACCCGCGGGCAAGTACCTGGTGGACCACGGAGTAAAGCCTACGGATTTCAATTCCTATGGATCGCGGCGCGGCAACCATGAGGTGATGGTGCGGGGCACGTTTGCCAATGTGCGCCTGCGGAATAAGCTGGCTCCGGGAACGGAAGGCGGGGTGACTCGTTTGTTGCCTGAGGGCGAACAGATGAGTATTTTCGATGCCTCGGTCAAGTATGCGGAACGGAGTACTCCGCTGGTGATTCTTGCCGGCAAGGAGTATGGGTCTGGTTCATCCCGCGATTGGGCGGCTAAGGGGCCTCGGCTGCTTGGGGTGCGGGCAGTGATCGCACAGAGTTATGAGCGCATTCACCGGTCTAACCTGGTGGGAATGGGGATTTTGCCTTTGCAGTTTGAGAATGGGCAGAGTGCCGAATCGCTTGGGCTCACGGGCGAAGAGGTGTTTGATCTGGAGGGGATTCGCCAGATGCTGGAGCAGAAGTTTGCCCAGGGACGGTTGTTGAAGGTTAAGACCACGGATTCTGCCGGAGGGAAGAAGGAGTTCAACGCGACGGTGAGGATTGATACTCCGCAGGAGATTTTGTATTACGAGAATGGTGGGATTTTGCAGTTTGTTTTGCGGCAGTTGGCAGGTAGTTAGTGTGGTGGGCGACTTAGGACTTGAACGAGATCCGTCATCTCCGGCGGTTACGTTCAGGGACTTGACCAGCATTTGCTTGAGGGATCCCAGGTCTCAAATGCGAGACCTGGGGCACCCATCGATTGTTTCCGGCAGAGTGCTTAACGGGGTAGGACCAGGACGCCCCAGGGACCTTTGCCGGCTTTGATTTTTTTGGTCACTGTGTTGGTGGCTAAATCGACGACGGAGACGTCGTTCGAGGGGCCGTTGGCGGAGTAGAGTGTCTTGGCGTCGAGGGAGAGGGCTATACCCCAGGGACGGGCTCCTACTTCGACCGAGCCGAGGACCTTGTTGGTGGCCGTGTCTACGGTGAAGACCTGGTGGCCTCTGCCGGTGCTTACGTAGAGTTTTGCCGCATCCGGGGAGAGGATCACGTTCATGGGCTTGATGATGCCCGGCTTCCCTAATTGAACAGTCTTGAGCACCTTGTACTTCTTCGCATCTACCAGGACCACGGTTCCGTCGTTTTCCGCGTTCACGTAGGCCTTTGAGCCGTCGGGGAAGAAGGCTATGTTGCGGGGACGGTGGCCGACCTTGAAGGTCTTGATGATCTTGCCCGCGACGGGATCAAGCACAGCAATGGTTCCCGTTTCCTCAGAGGTGACCCAGACGTACTTTCCATCGGGCGTCACCTTGACGCCTTCCGGCTGTGCGCCCACCGGGATTGTTTTGGCCACGGTGCCCGAAGCAATATCGATGATGCTGACGGCCGCCTGATCTTCGTTCGAAGTGTAAAGCTGCTTTCCATCCTGGCTGACGTCAAAGTTCTCCGGATCGGAGCCGCCTGGAATGGTGCGCACCACTTTTCTCTGGGCGACGTCGAAGACGCCGATTCCATCGGCTGTTTTGTCGGGCGGCGGGAGGGTGCTCTCATCCACGTCCGGGCCGGCGATGGGCGAGCCACTGAGGGCGACGTAAATAGTTTTGCCATCGGGGCTCGCATGAATGCCGCGAGGACGCTTGCCCAGTGGGACAGTGGCGAGCACGTTGTAGTTGCCGGAATCGATGATGGTGAGATCGCCGCCCACTTCATTGGTCACGAAAATTCGCGGGGAGGAGGTTTCCGCGGGCGCTGCTTGAGCAGGTTGTTGCTCGGGAGCTTTGGGCGTGCTGTTGCAGCCCGCTGCAATCATCGTTAGACCAACGGCAAAAAGAACGCTTCCCAGCTTGCGCATGTCTAATTTTCCTTGAAAGTGAAGTTGGCCTCAGCTTTGCCTTGAGGAGCGACCGTGATTTGGCGTTCCTGGGTGCCGAGTGTTTGTGTCCAAACCCCAAGTGTGTACGTACCCGGGGGCAGATTTTTTATTTCGAAGGTTCCATCGTCATTGGAGACCGCGAAGTAGGGATGATCGAGGACTCCGATGAAAGCGTGCATCCAACTGTGGATGTTACATTTCACCGGGACCATGATTTCAGGCTTGAGGAATTTGCGCGCGATGGGAGGATCGCCCGCTCCCTGGCTATGATTCCACTCACGATTGACTTGCGCCATAGGGTGGATGTTGTGGGTGACCGGATCGGAGTTAATGACTTTCAACTCCTGCCCAACCTGTATGCCAAGTACACGGGGATGAAACCAGCAGCCCTTCTGATCGATGATGACCGGGTCAGCTGGAACGGCAAAGGTTTTTCCCTCCAGCCCGCTCTTGATGTAAATGAAGGCGTTCGCCAGGTCACCTTTCCGGTTGACGACCAGTGATTCGTCGTAGGCCTTTCCCTTGTGCGCCTCGACACAAGCAGGCTCTTCGCTCATATCAATGGCTTTGGGCGCTGGTCTTTTTCCTTTGTAGAGGATCTGCCCGGTCACCGTTCCGGCCGTGGCGGGATCCACTTTGAAGTACGTGGGCGCCGGTACGGCTTGCGCGACCTTCGGTTGTTCCGTCTTGTCTTTTGCCGAACAACCGGCAAGAAGAGCGGCCGCGCAGCAGAGGGTCAGAAGATGATTGGGTCTCATGTCTCGATCTTTAGACTAATCCTTCCCGGGTGGTCCTGCGTTGCTCGGCATCTGGCCGGTGAGAGATTCGAGAAAGGCGACCAGGTCGGCCCGGTCCTGTGCAGAGAGGTGGAGCGGCTTGATGTCCTTGTCGAGGTAGGGATTTGAGTTGCCGCCGCCGGCGTAGAAATCAACCACATCATTGAGCGTCTTCAGGCTCCCATCATGCATGTAGGGGGCACTGAGAGCGACGTTACGCAGGGTGGGTGTTTTGAACTCTCCCTTGTCTGCTTGTATTTTTGTTTGGCCGTAACGGCCGAGGTCGGTGAAGTCGCCCTCTCCATTCACCCCCGCCCCGGTGTTGTGAAACTTTCCATCGGTGAAGAGGGCGTAGTGATCGTTGATGGTGTGGCAGACGGCACAGTTGCCGCGGTTGGGGTCTTTGAAGATGGCGAGGCCGCGGAGCGCAGCAGGGGTGAGCGCATCCCGCTTGCCGCCATATTGGTACTGATCAAAGGGGGAGTTGCCGCTCAGCAGAGTTCGTTCGAAGCTGGCCAGTGACTTTTCGATGAGGCCGAGAGTGATGGTTCCAGGCCCGAATGCCTGAGCAAACTCGGCCTTATAGGTTGGGTCGCGACGAATTTTCCCCACGAAAACGTCATGGGCCTGGTTCATCTCCACCGGGTCGGCTATGGGAAAGGCCGACTGGGTCTCAAGACTCGAAGCACGGCCGTCCCAGAATTGAAGCGGGGAATAGGCTGCATTCAACAGGGTGGGAGCATTGCGTTTGCCGATCAATCCGCCGATGCCATGGGCAATCGCCAGCCCATCGGTAAAGCCGATGTTCGGATTGTGGCAGGAGGCGCAGGAGACGGTGTTGTTTTTCGACAGCCGGGGGTCGTAAAACAGCTTGCGGCCCAGGGCAATCGTTTCCACGGTGGGCGGGTTGTCCGCGGGGATGGGAACGGGCGGCAGTCCGAGGGGAGCTTTGATGGCAACGACCGCACCGATGGGCTTGTCGTGACCAGGAGTTCTACATCCGACGCTGAGGATCAGGAACCCGGAAAGAAGAACGAAATGTCGACTGGGTACTTTCAAGCTCGGCAACATTATAGCTTTGGCCCTACTTCAGGATGACGTACGGGCGCATCATGTCGTTAGCTTCGTGCTCCTGCACGTGACAATGCCACAGATAGCGTCCGGGATATCCATCGAAAGAAATGTGAATGCGCGTGACCATGTTGGGCGGGCATTGGACTACATCCTTCCATCCATGCTCATTGAGATTGGGCGCCGTTGGGGCGCTGGTAAAGCGGAGTGTTGCGTTCTGCAGGAGGTAAATATCGCGATCAAAGGACCGGCGGTCAAGCACCTGAAAGCGTACGTGATGAAGATGGATGGGATGGGTGTCGTCTGTGAGGTTGACGAAGGACCATATCTCGATAGAACCGAGCTTTACGGTTTCGGTGACCGGCATGTGCCAGGGGGTGCGGTTGAGCAGCATGACGCTTGGATTGCCGGCAGGATCTTTGAATTCGTTGAGGGTCATCTCCCGGCTTCGCGCCGCGTTCGCGGGCAGTGGGGCCCGGGGAAGCAGCGTGCCGGGAACCTGACTGCTGTCTGCGGCAGGAGTCGAGGATACGCGAAACTGCATCATCTGAAACGCTCCGTTGGTTAATTGGATGCGCTCTCCGCGCATGGGGGCGAAGTCAACGATCAGATCTGCTCGTTCCCCGGGCGCGAGAAGAAGCGTGGACAGGCGAACCGGCGCCGGGAGCAGCCCTTGATCGGCTCCGATCTGCTGGAAGGAAGCGCCATTGGAGATTCCCAGGCGAAAGAATCGCGCGTTCGCTGCGTTGAGCACCCGCAGGCGATAGCGGCGGGGCTCAACTTCGTAAAATGGCTGGACCCGGCCATTCACGACCATCGCGTCACCCACGACCTCGTCCATCCAGGGATGCTGTGGATCGGGAGAAACGGGGTAAAACAACTGCCCCTGAGTATCGAAGATGCGGTCGTACAGCACCAGCGGCAGCTCAAAGTTGCCGGACGGCAGATTCAGCTTTTGTTCGTGGGCATCGCGAAGCAAATAGACCCCCACCATGCCGGCGTAGAGGTTCAGCCTGCTGGTACCCATGGCGTGGTCGTGGTACCAGAGCATGGTTGCATCCTGGCGGTTGGGGTAGCGGCAGATATGGGACTGACCGCTCGGGTACCAATGCTCGGGATAGCCGTCATCGACGGCGGGGGTTCGGCCGCCATGCAGGTGGACCACCGCGCGCGACTCCGGCAATTCGCGGCCGGAGCCGTGGAGACTGTAGTCGATGGGGAGGAAATGCCGGGGTGGCAGCTCATTGGACCACTCGACTACGAATTCTTCGTGGCTGCGGGCTTCGAGCAGAGGACCGATGGCGTCTGTTCCGTAGCTCCAAAGGCGGGTCGGGGGAAGATCACGGTGCATCTTTGCCTGGATCTCGCGCATGGTGACGCGCAGATGGCCGCTTTGGAGCGTCAGCCGTTGGGGAAGAAGCAGCGGATCGACAAAGGGTTCGAGTTGGAGGGCGTTAATGGTGCGGGCTGTTTCAGGAGGATGGGCGCGCTGGTTGTCGCCGCTCGCGAGCGACGTGAGATGGGAAACCGGGCTTGAAGCGAGGGCTGAGAGCGCCGCCTGCCTCAGCAGATCGCGTCGACTCAGCACGACTCAGGGTTTCTGGACTTGCCCGGTCGTTTGGACTTGCCCAGTCGTACTATCCAGCAGAATCACCGCCCCATTCTGGGGTGATGAGGTACTGAAGTCAAGCATGTCGCCAATGGAGCCGGCGATTTGATCATAGGATCCCTGGCCGATTCTTTGCTGGTTCAAAAAAGTGTCTTCGATGTAACGCAGGATAGAGCTCTGGTCGGTCACAGTGTGAGAAACGTAGTTCGTCTTGGCCCAGGGTGAAATCACCAGGAGAGGCAAGCGCGGACCGTAGCCACATCTGCCTTGCGCATGCAGGGTACTGGCGTTTACGCCGGGAAGCGCGGTGGTTCCGTCGCCACATTTTCCTGGGCCGGAAAAACCATCCTTGGCTGTCTCGCTACCGTTTACTACGTTGCTGACGTGGTCGTACCAGCCGTCGGAGTCGTCGTAGGTAATGATGATCACCGTGTTCGTCCACTCAGGGGCTTGCTCCATGGTGTTGATTACGTGGACGAGAAATGTCTGCTCATCCAGCGGATCGGAGTAACCGGCGTGACCGTCGCGATAAGCGGCGGACTTGAGATAACTCACCGCGGGAAGGTTTCCGGTTTTGAGCGCGTCGAAGAAGTCATGCATGTCATATTGATGATTGGCGCCGTCCCCAGCGTGTCCGATCATCGAGATAGAGCTGGGCCGCGTATGAAGCGAATTCGCGGTCGACGCATAATACTGAAATGGATTCACGACCGGTGTGTAATCCAACGGCGTTAGCCCGGTCACCTGAGACCAATTGCTTCTACGGCAACCCGTTGTGCCATTGACGTTGGTTACCGAGGTATCGAAGCCTTCGTGAAAGAAGCCCCAGGTAACGCCTGCAGCATTCAGCAAATCACCAACGTTTGTACCCGTCATATGGACGAGCGCGCCGCTGGTGGCAGAGCAGATATCGTTGACGGGCGCAGCGTTTCTGACCAGCGTATATCCGCCGTTTCCATCCGAAACCATGTTGCCGTCAGCGTTGCCATCGTTGACGACGCCGTTGGTCTGACCGGAGATGAGATTGAGAGCGCCCAGGGTGGATGGACCAAACGTAGTACCAAAGAAACGATCGCTCATGGCGTAATGCTGGGCGTAGTTCCAAAGCGCAGTTACGGTATTGCCATCGTAATAACCCATGGTGAGACCGGTGGTAGCGGCTATTCCACTTCCCTGGCTGGGGCTATCGGCGGCGCCGACCGAATGCGGGAACAAATCCATGGCGCCGCTGTCGAAGGCTAGTTGTTCCTGGCTGTAGCTGTGATCCTGGTCGGCTGTAGCGGCGTTGTGCGGTGATAGGCGGAACGGATTGGCAGCCCCATTCCCGTTACTCGCGTTGGTGAAGTTGGGGTTGTGTGCCAACAGACTTTGGGAGAGTCCGTCGGTAGCAGGAGTACCGGGAAGCGCGGTGAAGGGTGTCTCGCCGGTCAAATTGAGCGCGTTCGGATAAGTGGCGAAGTAGTGATCGAAGGAGACATTCTCCTGAAAGATAATCACGACGTGCTGGATGTTATTGGACGGCGGTGGAGTGGCCATTGGGGTCGGAGCAACAGAACTACTGGAGCCACAACCTGATTGAGTTATGGTGAGCGGGAGACCAAGCAGCAAGGAACAAAGGACGGCAATGCGATGATTCATAACTACTCTTCCCCCTGGCATTCTTTGCGCCGGGGAATTTAGACGCGCATGGGCTGTATGGAATGCGGGGCCATTCTAGACACCGGCAAATCAGTCAGGCAAGTGAATGTTTGGGTGAGTAACGGGCGTTCAGCAGGGCTTTCAAGACTTAAATCAGCCTTCACACATAAGAAGGTGAGCCATGCTAGATGGTTTTCGCTTTATGTTCGCTGCGGCCGCCCTTCGGGATTCAATTGCCGGATCTGCGCGAGAACAGACCATAACAAGTCCCGTAGGTATGGCTGAACTTCATACCGTCCAAATTAGCCTTAGGAGTGCCTCGGTTCTTTTCGAAGCTAATGGAGAAGTCTGGAGCTTTCGAGACATGACAAGTCCCGGCACGGGTTAAAACCCTCATCTCTGCTAGGTCGTCTAGGCCCGACTTAAAGTCGTGCCCTGATACGAAACATGAGAGCAGTGAATACGAAGAACGCGTGCACCTCAGGAGGTTTTGTTTCTGCCACTGTGTTCGCCTTAAGAATAGATGTTCAGATTGCATCGCTGCGAGACGTTTCAAAGTTTCTCGTAAGGGACTAAGACCCGATAAACACTGCATGGACAGCTCGTTCGTAATTTGTACACAAGCCCAGCTAGATTTTACCTAGTGCTTGAAGATATGCCTTGAAGCCAGTCGAAATGATCTGTACGCCTATGCAGAGTAGGATGAATGAAGATAAACGCATGACCATCGAGGTACCCGAACGGCCAAGGAGTTCCTCGGCTTTTCGGGCGTAGAGATAGCACACGTAGATGATGACGCAGATCAACGTGATTCCGCAGATAGCCGCAATCAAAACCCTGGGTGAGAAGAGCGAATGCTCTTGCAGTTCAGGAGGCAGATGCGCTCCAAGCGTAATGGCAACAGAGATAGAACCAGGGCCCACAGTGATAGGAAGAGTAAAAGGATAGAACGCATTTTCAAGGATCTGGTCTTCCGGAGTTGGTTCCGATTTAGCTCGTCCTGTGTCCTGGCCGAGTAAAGACCATCCGGTAGCAGCGACTACCAGGCCTCCCCCAATCTGAACTGCATAAATGGCGATACCGAAAAATGCGAGTACATGCACTCCCCAGAGCAGGGAGCAGAGCAGCAGGAAGAAACTATAGATCGCGATCTTCTGCGCAAGCAGGCGCTGCGTGGACGATGCGACGGGCCCGACCAGATTAACGAAGATAGCAGCGCTTCCCAAGGGATTGACGATGGGAAAGAGTGCGGCTACCACCAAAACGGTAGCCTCAATCACCGCGGTTATTTCCTGACGAATGTCGATCACTTTAGACTTTTTCTCCGGAGGTCACGACTTGCCTCAGAATCTTACTACCGTTGCCCGCGGTCTGCGGCCGTGGGAGCGGGCGGCAGATAAAAAATCATTAGGCAAAATGCTGCCGTTTAGGGCTAGTGCGTTGCTAGAATCGAAAGTAATGACGGTCACGACGACGCGCCTTTCGCCTGAAGTGTTGGACCGGTATGAGCCGGTCATCGGGCTCGAGGTCCACGTACAACTCCTGACAAACACGAAGGCTTTCTGCGGGTGTGCCAATCGATTCGGCGGCGAGCCGAACACGCACATTTGCCCGACGTGTCTTGGCTTGCCGGGCGCGCTGCCGGTGCTGAACCAGCGCGCGGTGGAATACGCGGTGCTGGCCGCGACGGCGATCAACTGTGAAGTGCGGCAACATTCGGTGTTTGCGCGCAAGAATTATTTTTATCCGGACTTACCGAAGGGCTACCAGATTTCGCAGTTCGACAAGCCGCTGGCGGAACACGGATGGATTGATGTTCCCGCGCTCGATGAGTCGGGCCACAGCGTGATTAAACGGATTGGTGTTACGCGCCTGCACATGGAAGAGGATGCGGGCAAGAGCATGCACGACGGATTCCCCGAGTCCGCGACCAAGACCTACATTGATTTGAACCGTTGCGGCACGCCGCTGATCGAGATTGTGAGTGAGCCGGATCTGCGGACGCCGGACGAGGCGTACGAGTATCTGACCCGGCTCAAAGAGATTCTTCTGTATACCGGGGTCAGCGATTGCAACATGGAAGAAGGTTCGCTGCGCTGCGATGCGAATGTGAGCGTCCGGCCGCGCGGGCAGAAGCAATTCGGGACCAAGGCTGAAGTCAAGAATGTGAACAGCTTCCGCTTTATCCGCTCTGCGCTGGAGTATGAGATTGAGCGGCAGGTGGAGTTGATCGAGAGCGGCGGCCGCGTGGCCCAGGAAACGCGGCTATGGAACGCGAACGAAGGACGTACCTACTCCATGCGCTCCAAGGAGCAGGCCCACGATTACCGCTATTTTCCTGAGCCGGATCTTCCGCCGTTGCTGGTTACGGGGGAGTGGAAGGCTATCCTTGCGGAGCGCATGCCGGAGCTGCCGGAGGCGCGGCGCAAGCGCATGGTAGCTGAGTACCAGATCACCCTGCAGGATGCGCACACGCTGACGGCCACACGGGAATATGCCGATCAATTTGAAACGGCCGCACGGCAGGCGAAGAGCCCGCGGCGGGTCGCTAACCTGATCCAGAGTGAGCTGATGGGCCGGCTCAAGGCCAAGGGGATGGATCTGGAGCAGTCTCCGGTCACGTTGAAGGGGTTGGTGCAGGCGGCGGATCTGGCCGAAGCTGGGGAGCTGTCGAGCAAGCAGCTCAAAGGGCTTTTCGATACAGCATTTGAGAAGGGTGAGGATTTTGGCCCGGTGTATGAGCGGGAAAAGCCGCAGCAGATCAGCGATCCTTCTGCGTTGGAGAAGATGATTCAGGAAGTCATTGCTTCGAATCCCAAGCAGGTGGAGCAGTATCGCGGGGGTAAGAAGACGGTGGCGGCGTTTTTCGTGGGCCAGGTGATGCGGTTGTCGAAAGGACAGGCCAACCCGGCGTTGCTGAATGAGTTGGTGAGTAAGCAGCTGGACGCTTAGGTCAGGGTTCGGCCCATCCGACCCTTTGAAACGCGTCAATCCTCAAAAAAAACACAATGAGCCCTCTCCCAGGAGGATCCCAGTTCTCAAACGCGAGACCTGGGGCACCCTTCTTCCTTCGCCTGTAACTCCTGGGCGTCGGTAAGTCTAAGGAGTATGTTCGACTCAGACTTGAATGAGGATGTTGCGCGGCAAAGGGTGACGCGACGCGCTTTTCTGCTGAGCGGGTGTGCAGCCGTGGCCGGGGTTGCTGTGTGGTCGCTCCACTCTGCGCCCCCGCCCTTGTCGACGCTGGAGCCCAGCGGGCCTGCCCCTGAGGTTACGATTGCCGAATTTTCCGCGGCCGGCGTGCCCACGGGTACGGTCCGGGTGCGGAAAGTCGTCAAGAGCGAGGCGGCGTGGAGACGGCAACTTTCCGCGAATGCTTTCGACATCACTCGCAGAGCTGATACCGAGATGGCGTATACCGGTTCCTATTGGAACTTTCACCAGCGAGGGATCTATCGTTGCATCTGCTGCGATACGGCGCTGTTCTCTTCCGAGACCAAGTTTGATTCAGGCACTGGGTGGCCTAGCTTCTGGCAGCCGATCGCGAGGGAAAATGTTGTGGAGTTGGAAGACAGGAGTTTTGGTGTGCGGACGGCCGTAGCTTGCGCCCGGTGTGATGCGCACCTGGGCCACGTTTTCAACGATGGGCCGCCGCCGAGTGGCTTGCGGTACTGCATGAACTCGGCGTCTTTGGTTTTTCGGGCATTGGCTTAAGCCCCATTGTCCCTACCGCCCCAACAACCTCCCTGGCCCTTGGCAATCGTCCCCTCCTTTGGACGACTCTCTCCTGTTTGGGCGACAGTTCGTAGAGAGTGATTGCCGGACCGAGGCGTTTTCAGAAACCCGATTTTCAGGAGCCGAGCGAACTACATATTCATCTTCTTAAAGACGCGATTGGGGATGGCGCGCACCAGCACATGATCCAGGACCAGAACCAGGGCACGTAGACGACATCGCGCCGGCGGTCGACTGCTTTCAAAATGCCGCGAGCAATCTGATCGGAAGTGGCAAAGAGCGCGTTTTGCGCTATGTGCGCGGTCATCGGCGTGGAGACGAAACCGGGTTTGATGGTCAGCACTTGAACTCCGTCGCGGTCGATCCGGTTGCGCAGGCCTTCAAGGAAAATGTTGAGCGCGCCCTTGGAGGCGCCGTAGACATAATTGCTCTTGCGGCCGCGGTCGCCGGCCACCGAAGAGATAACCGCGAGCGTGCCGCCACGCTGTGCACTGAAAATAATTTCCCAGCCAGGTCAGCAGAGAAACGGTAGAGATGAAATTGGTATGCAGAATCGCTGCGGCGGCTTCAAAATCCGCTTCGGCAGCGTTCTGGTCGCCCAACACTCCATGCGCGATCAGGGCCAGGTCAATCCTGCCCAGCCGCGCCGCTGCACTGGCAAGCATTTCCGCGATGAGCCGTGGTGTCGTCCAAATCCATGACCCAGGTGTCGACGGCGAGCGCTCCGCGAGTCACTAGGTCCTGGGCTACGGCAGTCAGCCGGTCGCCGTTTCGGGCCACCAGCATGAAGTGACGGTTCGGCGCAGCGAGGCTGCGTATGGTGGCGATGGCGATGCTCGAGGTCGCTCCCAACACCAATATCCGCGAGGGAAATAGAGGATCGCGCTCAGCCACGGCCGGTTACCCGTTGCCAGAAGCTGGAGCTGAACGATGGATCCATCGTAGGCAGCCCATTGCTGCCACTGGGGATAGAACTGCTGGAAATGGGCCGCGCTCATGCAGGCATCTTTGGCCGGATACATGCGGCCGCCGAAGTCTGCCGTGACGTCAGCCAGGCTATCCAGCAGATCGAAGCTCACCTCGCCGCCGGACAGGAAAATCGAGCGCCAGGGTGATGCCCGGTATGGGGAACGACATCACTCCGGGAGAGACCGCGTCCCCAAAGACTTTGATGACGGCAAGAAACGAGCCGAGTCCTGAAGCGGTAATCGCCTGCAGCAGTGGGTCATGCCCGTGGCGCCGGCTTTCCCATGGCAGCACGCATTGGAACTGCAGCAGACCTTGCTTGCCATAAAGGCGATTCCATTGCAGGATCGCGATCCAGGGGATAGAAGAAGGGCTCGTAATCGATCAAAGCCGTTCGATCTTTGCTCATCTGCTTGTGGTAGTAAAGAGTGTTGAAGGCGCCCACGGTGGACGCGGCTCAGCGCGAAAGCCGGCAGGTCGAATGGCAGGGTTAGCTTTGCCTTTATCCAAGGGCGTGAGCGGACCCGGATTTTCATCATGCTCGCCTTGCAGGAAGATGCCCCGGGCAAAGTTGCGGCCCTGGGCGACGCAATCAATCCACGCTACGGAATATTCCCTGTGCGCACTGGCTTGGGAGAGGGCGACAAACTCCTCCAGGCCGACAAATTTGGTGGACTGGTAGCGGATGCGGCGGGAAACAATGGGCCGCAGCTGCACCTCGGCCCAGGTAATCAGGCCGGTCAATCCCATGCCGCCGATGGTCGCGGCATACCATTCGGGATTTTCGGTTGGGCTGCACACAACCTGGGTGCCGTCTGACCGCACTAACTCGAAGCGCTGGGATGTGCAGGCCGAAAGTGCCGGCTACATGGTGGTTCTTGCCGTGGATGTCGTTGGCAATCGCTCCCCCGACGGTTACGTATTTGGTGCCCGGGCTTACGGGCAAAAACCATCCGCGGGGGACGGCGAAATCAAGTATCTCCGCCAGCGTTACGCCGGCTTCGCAGCGCAGCAGACCGGTTTCGGAATCGAACGAGATCAGGCGATCGAGATTCGGGTGTCGTCAGCAGTGTTCCATGTTGCAGCAGGCAAACGTCTCCGTAGCTGCGCCCCATGCCCACGGCCAGCATTTTGTATCGCCGGCAATGGAGGCAGGGAAATCTTCTTTCCAGAAAAGCGGGCTGGACTTCAGCGGAAAGCTTTGGGATAGCGGCCCCAGGATTCGAACTGCGGCGGGCCCTGGTTGAGGGGACATAGTGATTATCTTTTCAAATTTTTTAGAGCGCGGAGTAGGCGATGATCGCCACTCCCAAGCCAAGCAGCAGGCTCATGCGGTCAGAGAGAGCAAAGACTACCGGATCTTCGTCCAGCAAGCCGCGCGAAGCCAGCAGCCAAACACGGCTGACCCACAGGATCAGCAGCGGAGTGATTAACCACATGCGGTTGGGATGGTGATAGAGGGCCACTACATCGTGGCCGTTGATATACAGGGCGAAGATCACGATGGAGGCGTAGGCGCTGGAAGTGCCAAAGCTGCGCAATTGCTCAATATCGCTTAAGAGATAGCCCCGTCCGTTGGTCGGGTTCACGCCACGGGCATGCAGATTCTGCAGTTCGCTGAATCGCTTGACCATCGCCAGGCTAAGAAAGAGAAAGATGGAGAAGGCGGCGAGCCAGGGAGAAACAGGGTATGGGTGGCCGCGGAGCCAGCCATCATGCGGATGGTGTACAAGCTGGAGAGGATGACGACATCCACCAGCACAACGCGTTTCAGCGACAGAGAATAGGCCAGCGTGGTGACGAAATAGAGCAGCAGGTAGATCAGAAAGGTTCGCGGTAAGCTAGGCGGCGGTGATCAGAGCGAGGGCCAGCAAGCGAAAACGAGATGCCGAGCCCGGTGGCCACGGAAAGATCGCCGGCGGCAAAGGCGCGCTTGCGCTTGTTGAGGTGGACCCGGTCCTGCTCCAGATCAAGCAGGTCGTTGAAGATGTAGGTTGCCGACGCCGTAGAAGCAGAAACAAAAGAATGCCGCGCACAGCTGCAGTAACGGGCCTGCATGAAAGGAGTGGGCCAGCAACAAGGGCAGGAATACGAGCAGATTCTTTGCCCACTGATGCACACGGAGCGCCTTGGCCAAGGCGGCGGGCAGGCTGCGAGCGATCCAGGAACTTCCTGCTCACTGTGATATTCCGGCTCTTCAGCGCACGGTTCAAGCCGAGATACGGGATTGGCGAGCATCGCCTGCTTGGCGCCCTGCAGGATCGGTAAATCGGGCAGCGCATTGCCGATGTAGTCGAAGCCATCTCCGGAAACCGCTGCTCCAGGCGCTGCAGCTTGTTGTCTCCGGTCAGGTTTACTCCGCCATCACTGGCGATAACGTCTTCAAAGATGCCCAGGTGTGCGGCAATGTTCCGCGCCAGGACTGTGATCGGCCCCAGTGGCCAGGTAGAGTTTGCGGCCAGCGGCATGTTCGTCTCTGAGGTAGTCGAGCAAGGGACGGTTGTAAGGGAGATGAGCAACATCGAGAGTGACCATGGAGGCCACCTGCGACTTGAACATGTGCCTTGCCCTTGAAGACCCACAGCGGCGTTCGCAAAAAAGCGATGGGATGGCGACGGGCGAGGACCATCAACGAGTCGACGAAAGTGTCCGACTTGACCAGGGTCCCATCCAGGTCGACACAAAGCGGGCGCTCTGCCTGGACTGCCACCGGAGACTGCATAACCTTAAGTTCGGTCATTCAGAGCAGTTCTCCCGTTGCCTGCTTATTCGAGAAGGAGACCGCAGCGAGGGCCGGGAAATCTGCGCTTCCTTGGCTGAACGTTTTGCGCTTGCGGACCCGATCTATCAACAAGATACGTGAGCAACAGGCACAACCCAAGAAACCATTACGTTCATCTTGAGGATAGCAGAGCGAGTGCTGTGGAAACGCCCGCGCCTGTTGGTGGGAGGAAGTATTCTTCGCCAGGGGGTCGAACCTTTCCACCCCTGCTGCCGTCATATAGGTGCGGGCTCGGTGAGCGGGCCGGAAATCAGGGCTAAAGGATGATGAAGATAGGCAGTTGCGAGATTGGGAGTAAGGTCGGCGCAATGGCGTTGGCGATGGGAATTTCCTTTGTTATGCCTGGCGCTCTGGCGATAGCGCAGGAAACGTCCACCGGGCCGCGCCGTAGTCACTGCGGAGACAAAAGCGGCGGAAGGTGTCACCGCAATTCCCCGGCAGAGCATCAGCCTTTATGAAAATCGCAAGCTACAGGATGTGTCGGGTTGGACCGCCCTGCGCGGTCCGCGCTCTGGGCTGCAGCTGGTAGTCCTGCTCGATGATTCATCCCGCGGCAACCTGGGTTTGCAGTTGAACGACATCCGGAGCTTTTTGAACGGTCTGCCTCCCAACGCCCAGGTAGCCATTGGCTATATGCGCAACGGAACGCCGAACCTGGTGCAGAACTTCACCACGACCACGCCCTGGCGGCAAAGACTCTGCGCCTGCCACAAGGCTCGCAGGGGCCAATGGAAGCCCGTATTTTTGCCTCTCGGATCTGGTCAAGCATTGGCCGGGCGGCAACAACGATGTTCGCCGCGAAGTGATCATGGTCACGGATGGCGTGGACCGGTACTCCGGTGGACACTTCGACCCTCGAAAACCCTTACGTGCGTGCAGCCACGAGCGACGCGCAAAAAGCCGGGGTGATCGTCTACTCCATCTATTACCGGGGTGCGGGGCGTTTCGACCGGAGTTTGTGGTGACGGACGGGGGCCAGAACTACCTGACCCAGGTTTCCGGCGACACAGGTGGCAAGGTGTACCTGGAAGGGTTTGGGAACCCGGTATCGTTCGCGCCGTTTCTTTCCGACATTCAGCGTAAATTGCAGAACCAATATGAGCTGACCTTCGTCTCTACTGCCAAGCCGGGTCTGCAGCCGATACGAGTGAAAACCAACCAGCCAAACACCAGCTTGCAGTTTCCTGCGCGAGTTCCAATTGGCGGCGTGAGCCGCCCGCAGTAAGAGGGAAAGATGCAATTCACGAGCGTTCGAACCTGTGTTCTTGCGTCTTGATTCTTAGTGGCGCAGTATCTGGCGGGCTTGTCGCCGCTGACCGTGACGGCGCAGGATGCTGCCGCCCCGGCGAAGCCAGTCACATTCCTGGGAACGGTGCAGACGCTGAGCGGCAACAACATAACAGTCAAGAATGACGCGGGGGCCACCATGCAGGTGACGGTGGAGGACAATGCGCGCCTGTTGCGCATCGAGCCTGGGCAAAAAACGCTTGCGGGCGCCAGCCCATTCAGCCTGTCCGACCTGCAAACCGGGGATCGAGTCATGGCCCGCGGCTCTGCCAATGCAGATGGCAAGTCTCTGGATGCGAACATGCTGGTGGCGATCAAGGGCGCCGACATTGCGAAGAAGCAGGAGCATGAGCAGGAGGACTGGCAGAAGAACGGTACCGGGGGACTGGTCAAGGCGGTGGACACCACGGCGGGCACCGTCACCATTTCCACCGGTGCCGAGCGGCGCGCGGACGATGGTGATCCACGTTTCGCCGACTACGATCGTTCGCCGGTATGCTCCGGGGTCGGTGAAGTTCGACCAGGCAGTCAAAGAGCACGCTCGACCAGATAAAGCCCGGGGATCAGCTTCGCGCCCGCGGCGCCAAGGGCGCCGATGGAGCCACGCTGGAAGCGGCGGAGATTGTCAGCGGAAACTTCATGAATCTTGCCGGCGCAATCCAGGCGGTCAACGCGGATGCTTCGACGATCACGCTGACGGACACGACGACGAGGAAGCCGGTAGTCATTACGGTTACACCTGACAGCGAAGTGAAGAAGCTCGACCCTGCGGTTGCGCAGCGGATTGCCGCGCGCCTGAGCGGCGCCAAGCGTCCGGGCGGGGCATCCGGCGGAGCACCATCGGATGCGGGAGGGGCCGGGGGCACCGCCGGCAGGAGGCGATCGCCCGGCGGGCTCCCCGGGCCGCGGACCGGGTGGTGGCGGAGCTGATTTTCAGCAGGTATTGGCGCGGGCGCCCTCCGTCACTTTGAAAGATCTGCAAAAAGGCAACATGATTATTGTGGTGGCCACCGAGGGTCAAACTCCACAGTCCGCAACGGCCATCACCGTCGTCGCCGGGGTCGAACCCATGCTGCAAGCATCTACCAGCGGAAGCCAGGCGATGCTTTCTTCTTCCTGGAATCTGGGTGGCGGCGGTGAGGGCGGCGGCGGTGGAGAAGCACCGCAGTAAGACCAGGCCTTTCCCGCGGTCCTGACAACCTGGAACACACTGAACGTATTTAGAGGAGAACCTTTGAATCGATTGCTCGCTCTCTGCCTTGCCACTTTCCTTGTCTTCGTGGGGGTAGGCCCGCGGCCGTCTGCTTTAGCGCAGGCTGCCGGATCAGCCGCGGTGGGAACACTGCGTGGCCAGGTGGCCGACCCGAGCGGGGCGGTGATTCCCCAGGCTTCGTTGACGGTGACATCGGCAGCCGGGGTAAGCCGCACGGGCACGTCGGATGCTTCCGGGCAGTACGTGGTCTCCGGTCTGGCGCCCGGCCAGTACACGGTCACCGTCACGGCCACGGGTTTCTCTCCCTTTACCTCGCCTGCGGTGCGCGTGGCAGCCGGGCAGACGCAGCATTTGAATATTTCGCTCGCGATTCAAATGGAGCAGCAGGAAGTGCAGGTCACTGGAGATTCGCAAAGTGTGAGCGTAGACCCTGACAGCAATGTGAGCGCTGTGGTGATGACGGGCAAAGATCTCGATGCCCTTTCGGACGATCCCGATGAGTTGTCGAATGAGCTCACTGCACTGGCCGGTCCGGCTGCGGGGCCCAGCGGAGGGCAGATTTTTATCGATGGGTTCACCGGGGGGCAGCTGCCACCGAAGTCGGCGATTCGCGCGATCATCATCAACCAGAATCCCTTTTCCGCGCAGTACGATAAGCCGGGCTACGGACGGGTCGAGATTCTAACCAAGCCGGGCACAGACAAACTGCACGGCCAGGTGTTTGTGAACTCAGCAGCTTCAGCGTTCAACACGTCGAATCCTTTTGCAGCGAATCAGCCGCCATATCACACGCTGCAATACAACGGTAACGTGAGTGGGCCGTTGGGCAAGAACGCATCGTTCTTCTTGAGCTTCGACCGGCGGAATATTCAGGACAACAGCATCGTCAATGCCAATGTTCCATACGTGCCAGATCCGGCTACCTGCGAGCCGGAAAATGGCGTGGTGCAAGAGACCACCGGCACGCTGTGCAATCTGGCTGTGCCCTACCCGCAGACGCGCATGGACATTAGTCCCCGCATCGACTACCAGTTGACGGCTACGCAAACGTTGACGGCGCGCTACAGCTACTACCAGGACACCCGGGACAACAATGGACTGGGTAGCAGCCCCTTCGTGCTGCCGAGCCAGGCGTACAACACCAACGAGGTGGAGAACCGGATTCAGATCAGCGATAGCCAGGTGTACGGAGCGAAGTTCGTCAACAATACCCGCTTCCAATACATTCACGACACCAGCAACCAGAATCCGCAGTTGGTGGCTCCGGCCATCGATGTGCTGCAGAACTTTCAAGGTGGGGGCAGTCCGCTGGGGACGCTCCACGATACGCAGCAGGAGTTCGAGGTGCAAAATTACGCATCGCTGGCCCTGGCGAAACATTACATCCGGTTCGGCGCCCGGATTCGGCGCAATCAGGACACGAATTATTCCAGCGCAAATTTTCAAGGAACGTACACTTACTCGAACCTGAATGCCTACCTTGCGGCCAAACCGAGTCAATTCTCGATCACGACCGGCACGCCTACACAAAAGGCCAGCGTCACCGATCTTGGACTTTATGCCGAGGACGATTGGAAGGTGCGGCCCAACTTCACGGTGAGCTATGGATTGCGTTTTGAGACGCAAAACCAGATCGCGAACAAGGTAAATTTCGCGCCGCGGGTGGCGCTCTCGTACGGCATTGGCACAGGCGGGGAAGCAGCCCAAGACTGTGCTGCGTGCCGGATATGGAATTTTTTATAACCGCTTCACGTATGACCTGCTGCTCAACACGAATCGCTACAATCTTGACCAGCTAGGGCAGGTACAGAGCATCCAGTCGAACCCCAACGGAACACCTCCGGGAAGCACGACGGAGGAGTCTCCCGCACTACCCACTTTCTATCGCACGCAGCCAGGGTTGAATGCTCCGGCGATTACGGAGGCGGGCACAGGGATTGAGCACCAGGTGAATAAGAATGTAAGCGTATCGGCGACGTATCTCTATTCTCGTGGGATACACCAGCTGTTGTCGCGCAATATCGATGCGCCGCTGCCCGACGGCAGCCGTCCGGCGGCCGGCTTGTGCCCCACCAATCCTATCGGGGCTGCTCCGGGCACTCCATGCAACATCTATGAGTACGATTCGCTGGCGGTGTTCAAGGAGAACCAGATATTTCTCAACCTGAATGTCACGGTTGGACGCAAGCTGACGTTTACCGGCTTCTATATTTACAGCAAGGCAAATAGCGACACGGGTGGTCCCGGGTATCATCCTTCGAACCAGTACAACATCATGCAGGATTATGGACGCCAGTTCTTCGACGTGCGCAACCGGGTATTTGCGTTCGCGAACTACTCGGCGCCTTATGGTTTCAGGATCAGTCCTTTTCTCAGTGCGTCTTCGGGAGCGCCTTTTAATCTTCAGCTGAGCCAGGACATTAATGGCGATTCGTTCTTTAATGACCGGCCGACGTTCGCATCTTCGGCTTCGAATCCGGCAACGGTGGACACCACGAAGTATGGGAACTTCGATATCAGTCCGACGCCTCCCGCCGGCAATCACCTGATTCCTATCAACTATGGAAATGGCCCAGTTCAGTTTGCGATGAATATGCGTGTGGCGAAGAGCTTTGGTGTCGGGCCGCGGGTGGAGGAAGGCAAAGGAGCGGTTGCGGGTGGGGGTGGCGACGGCGGACATGGTGGACATGGCATGCCGGGGATGGGGTTAGGGGGAACCGGCGGCGGCCCACACGGCCCGAATACGCGGGTCGACCGGCGTTACAGCATTACGTTGAGCGCGTTTGCCCACAATATATTCAACGTGGTGAATCTTGCGCCGCCAAATGGGACGCTGGGCGGACCTCCGGATGGGACTACGGATTCGCCGTTTTTTGGTAAGTCAAATCAGTTGGCTTCGGGGTTCTTTTCGCACGGTTCTGCGGTGCGGAATTTCAATTTCCAGGCGTTGTTTAACTTTTAGGTTTTCTTGATCCAAAACAACTCTTGGGTGCCCCATATCTCGCTTGTTTTTTGCGAGATATGGGATTCCACGGCCCTTAACCGTTCGCCCTTAAGGTCTACGCGGTACTCCGAGAATTGCATAGAAAGAGCGGTGGTATCCCACATCTCGCCAAAAACGAGCGAGATATGGGGCACCCAGGACTTGTGGTTAGGACGGACTTATCCCGAGTTCAGTCGCCTGCGCAGAGAGTTACGTTGAGGCCGGACATTTCTATGGTTGCGCACGATGCGCCGAGGACTTCTCCGTCGGCTTGGACGCCGAGCGGTGGTTCGTACTTCAGACCAGTAGATGGCTTGCAGACTACGCGAACGACATCGCGGTAGATGGCCGCTGCGTTGGGCGAAGGTTCGCGGTCGCGCGCTCCGGCGGCACGAAAGAGGGCCTCGAAGGAGGCCAGTGCCAGCCGGGATCGGGAGTTTCCCTCTACCGTCGCCAGACGGAGAAAGGGAAATTGCAGCCCGCCGCCCGGGCGCCATCGGTTCAACTCCGCTACTCGCACCGCTAACGCCTCGCAAACCTGGGCTTGTATGACTGACCCGTTGGTGGTGGTGATCTCGATATCAAAGGGGCGTACCGGATGGTTGAGCAGCAACCGTCCGCCCGCAGCGAAATAAGCGGCTCGTCCTACTCTGCTCTTTCCCGATCGCCGCGCTTCAGACATGAGGGAGGCATGCATGCCCATGCCGGCGGCCATGGCGAATAGCCAGCTTTCGCGGCCTCCGACAGTGCAGCAGGTGATCCTGCCCAAGCCCACGGAACGGGGATGACTGCGAAGAATCCAGCGCGCTGCGGCCACCGGGTCTTTCGGAACTTTCAGGTTCTGGGCCATCACGTTGCCGGTGCCGAAAGGAATGATCCCCAGTGGCACATCGGAGCCGGCCAAGCCCTGGATCACGTCGAAGATCGTACCGTCGCCACCGCAGACAACGACCGCCTCGTAGCCTTGCGCTGCGGCTCGTTTTGCTTTGGGTCCGGCAGCTCGGTTCTCGCCGGTTTCCATTACCTCGACCGAGGCGCCGTGCTCGCGAAACGCAGCTTCAACGCGCTGGATATCCCGACGCCTGGCTTTTGTGTGCTGGAGCACGGGGTTGACTAAGAGCAGGATCTTTCTCATGGGGCTTCAGCCGAGGTCCCCGGCGTTTTCGCTGCTGGGTGGATCAGAGATGCGCCGGCTTCTCCCAGGCGGAGAACACGATCTCTTCCAAAGGTTTCCGTTGCCGCGGAGAGACTTCCTGCTTCCGCAGGTGCTCTGGCAGGCTTTCCGGGTCGCCAAAGTATCCGATCGCCGTGACCGCGCCCAACTCATAGTCAGAGGGTATCGCAAACGATGCCCGCAGCTGCTCGCTGTCGAAGCCTGCCATGGAATGAGTGTGCAGTCCGAGGGCCGTCGCTTGCAGCGCCAAAGTCGCCATGGCTGCCCCCGTGTCGTGCAGGTAGTGGCGATTGGGGGTGCCCTTTGCCGAAAAGGTCTTCTTGGCCACGGAGAGCACCAACACCGGAGCGCTCCTGGCCCAATCCTGGTTGAACTCAACCAGCGCGTTGAAGATCTTCTGGTAGGTTTCATCGCCTCGCCGCCCTACCAGAAACCGCCACGGCTGCTCGTTCGAGGAGGAAGCAGCCCAGCGTGCTGCTTCAAACAGCTTTTTGAGATCCTCCGCGGTTACATCCTTATCGGCATAGGCACGTGGACTCCAGCGCCGGCGGACCAGGTCCTGCAAGCCGTGCACGTCAGGGACATGCTTTAACTTCTCAATCACTTCGGGGGACGATGTTGGGGGCACGGAAGGAACTCCTAAGTAGACACGGGGCAAAGAAAATCGCCTGCTCCGAAGAGCAGGCGATGGATGGTTATTCGCGGACGCCTTCGACAAAGGCTTTTAGCTTGCGAGAGCGTGAAGGGTGGCGTAGCTTGCGCAGCGCTTTGGCTTCTATCTGCCGGATGCGCTCGCGCGTTACCTGGAAGCTTTGACCCACTTCTTCCAGGGTGTGCTCGGAACCATCCTCCAGACCGAAGCGCATCTTGATCACGCGCTCTTCCCGCGGAGTCAAGGTACGCAGCACCTGGGAGGTGTATTCCTTCAGGTTCACGCTGATCACTGCTTCCGAAGGCGAAACCGCCTGGCGATCTTCAATGAAGTCGCCAAGGTGTGAATCTTCTTCTTCGCCGATGGGCGTTTCGAGCGAGATTGGTTCCTGCGCGATCTTGAGCACTTTGCGAACCTTGGCCACCGGGATATCCATGCGGCGGGCAATCTCTTCGGAGGTGGGCTCGCGGCCCAACTCCTGCACCAACTGGCGCGAGGTGCGAATCAGCTTGTTGATGGTCTCGATCATGTGCACCGGAATACGAATGGTCCGGGCCTGATCGGCAATCGCGCGGGTAATGGCCTGGCGAATCCACCAGGTTGCATAGGTCGAGAACTTGTAACCGCGACGGTACTCGAACTTGTCGACTGCCTTCATCAAACCGATGTTGCCTTCCTGGATCAGATCGAGGAATTGCAGACCGCGGTTGGTGTACTTCTTGGCAATCGAAACCACCAGGCGCAGGTTAGCTTCAATCAGCTCGCGCTTGGCTTGTTCGGCGTCCATGTCGCCCTGGATCATTTCGCGCTGGGTGCGCTTGAGCTCGGCGATCGAGACGCCGGCTTCCTGCTCCAGCTTTTCCAGGTCGGTCTTGCAGTTCTTTTGCTGGCGGCGATACTCCTTGCGCAGCTCTTCGCTCTTCGACTGGTCATGCTTCTGTTCCAGCGACTTGACCTGCCGCTCGAGCATGCGCATGGCGTCGACGGTCTTGTTGACCTTGTCCAGCAGCCGCTTGCGTTCCGCGTTGGTGTACTTCAGCTCGCGGACAATGCGCGAGACTTCGACCCGCTCGCGGTTCATCATCCAGCGCGTCTTGCGATGTTCCTTCGCTTTCGCCTTGATGTTGATGGTTTCGAGCTTTTCGAAGAGGAGCGCTGCCTTTTTCTGGTGCTTGAGCAGCGTGTCGACGCGGCCGATGGTGACCCGGATGCGCGCCTGCAGAATTTCTTCTGTGATCTCTTCTTCGTCGAAGATCACCACTTCCTTGATGTTGCGCACGCCACGCTTGAGGTCTTCGCCCAGGGCGACGATCTCGCGAATGACGATGGGCGAACGGGAAATGGCTTTGAGCACCCGCAACTGCCCGCGCTCGATGCGCTTGGCAATTTCAACTTCGCCTTCTCTGGTCAGCAGTGGAACAGTGCCCATTTCGCGCAGGTACATGCGAACGGGGTCATTGGTTTTTTCGAGTGTGCCCGGTGTAAGGTCGAGTTCAACATCCTCGCCCTCCTCACCCTCGCTCTCGAACTTGTCTGCGCCAAACTTAGGACCGCCCTCGAGCACATCAATGCCCTGGGTCCCGATGGTGGTCAACAGATCGTCGAGATCGTCCGGTGAATGCAGATCGCCAGGAATCAGGTCGTTGACCTCGTTGTAGGTCAAATAGCCTTTTTCCTTGCCTGCATCAATCAGTTTCTGAATATCTTCTTCGTACTTGTCTTCGATAGCCAAGCAAATCCTATCCCGTGCCTTATTTTTCGGATCGGTCCGTGCTCAGAAAGGACAGGGTGCTATGCGAGCCGCTAAGGGCATATTCCGGACGGTTCAAAAACCGTTTGGGCAAGTAGACGCACGTCCTTCAAAGAGTTATAGAATATCATGGATCGGAGTGTGTTCCCCGGCCGCTCCTTGAACGACACCCCTTATATTTCTCTTCCTAGCTCCCTGGGCTGGATCCTAAACAATTAGATGTAAATGGCCGGATTTCGTTTCATTGGGAGACGGTTAAGAAGGGTTATCTCAGGGTTTCGAGTTCGGTGGGAGGCCAGAGGTCTTCGTATTTAGTCCCGGAGGGACGGCTTAACTTAGCCCAGGACGCAGTCCTGGGTTGGATTTGATAGGACGCCCAGTCCCGCAGGGACGACTGAAAATGAGCCGCGACGCAGTCCTGAATGCTTTTCAGCCGTCCCTCCGGGACTTGAAACTAGTCGTCATGCTGCACCCAGGACTGCGTCCTGGGCTAAGTTCAGCAAGTTCAGCCGTCCCTCCGGGACTAAATACGTGAATCTGATTCTCAGGCACACTTCAAAGCCCGTGCCTACCGTCCCCGACCCCATGAGGCCGTGACCTGGTTCCCTCCTAGGTTTCTAATTTGGCTTAGCGGTCGGCGTCTCGCATTTCGCGGTCGACTTTGAGTTTTTCGGCCATGAAGACGGCCAATTGGGCCAAATCTCCCCTCCGCTCGGCTTCGGCGATGTCAGCTCGGACACGGCGCTGCAGGGCTTCCAGATGGCGGTATTTCAGAGATTCGAGCGCGGCCTCAACTTCCCGGATCTCCAGTTCTCCGGATTCGCGAAACAGGGCTTGAGCCAAACAGGGCCCGTTGGCCGGGATCGGATACTGCCGCTAAGGGCTCCTGCGGGCCGCGATCCCGTAGCGCGTGCAGGATGGGGGCTACACTAAGTCCCTCAAATGATTGGGGTTGGTCGTGCAAGGCCTGGAAAACACGGAGGCAGATGCGGCTTTCTGGTGGGGACGCTGCCGCACGCAACAGTACCCGTTCGGCCTCGTTAAGGCCATCCGCGGCTGCCGGGCGGACCTCATCCCTTCGCTTGCGCGCCGCCTGGCGCAGTTCTTCCCGAACCAGGGCTGAATCGATCCCCAGCTTCTGGGACGCGTCGGCGGCAAACTCGTCGCGCATGACCAGGTCGGGCATGCGCCGGATGTGGGGCATCAAGTAATTGAGGGCCTTGCTTTTGCCCTCAGCCGTTCGCGGGGGAAACAGCTGCATGGCGCGGTCGATCAGGTAGTCTGAATGCCGCCTGGCGCCTTCCACGGCGCCTACATAGTCTTTGATTCCACGCTCCCGTATGAAGCGGTCGGGATCGAGGCCTGCCTCCAGGGTGACCACTCTGACATCAAAGTTTTCTTCGGTGAGGAGCGCGATCGACTTTTCGGCGGCATTGGCCCCCGCTGTATCGGGATCGAAATTGATAAATAGCTGCTTGGTGTAGCGGCTGAGCAACCTGGCCTGCATTTCGGTAAATGCCGTACCGCTGGTTGCCATCACGTTGTGAAACCCAGCCATGTATGCCGTGATGCAGTCCATCTGCCCTTCCACGAGCAGGGCAAACTTGAGTTCGCGGATTGCCTGTCTCGCCTTATCGAGATTGAAAAGCACCTGGCCCTTGGAGTAGAGGGGGGTCTCGGGCGAATTCATGTATTTGGGCCCGGATTTCTCATCGCTGTCGAGCGCTCGCGCAGTGAATGCAATCACCCGGCCTGATTCGTTGTGGATGGGAAAGGTGATGCGTTTGCGGAAGCGCGCGTACAGCGGTCCGGCGGACCCATCCGGCTGCTCTTTGGAGGAAAGGAGTCCCGACATGCGTAGCAGATCAGGAGGCGCTACGCCCTGGAGCCGGTCGCGCAGCGCGTTGAACGAATCCGGGGCGTAGCCGATGCGGAATTTGGCGATAGCTTCCGGGGTCAGACCCCGCCCGGTCAGGTATTCGCGCGCCCGGGATCCTTCCGCAGAACGCAACTGCTCTTCAAACCAGGTTGTCGCCAATTCATGCAGTTCGAGCAGTTTTCCGCGTTGACGATTTTCCTGCGCTTCTTCCGGGGTGGCGAATTCCCTTTTAGGCAGCGGAATTCCTGCCTTTTGCGCCACGATTTTCACGGCTTCGATAAAGCCGACATTCTCCATCTTCTGCACGAAGGAGAAAACATCGCCCGATTCATGGCAGCCAAAGCAATGGTAGAACTGGCGCACCGCGTGCACTGAGAAGGACGCGGTTTTCTCGCCGTGGAAGGGGCACAATCCGGCGTAGTTCTGCCCTCCGGATTTCTTCAGCGTGATGTATTCGCCGACGATGCGGACGATGTCCGCCTGCTGCTTTACGAGTTGAGCGAAGTCTGACGCCACTGGAGTTCTTCTTACCTATTCTCTTCTATTCGGGAGCCAAGGAAAATCGGTCAGTTATGTGCAAGGACGCCACCAGTTCCTCCGGCTGCATCTCCCTGTTCTCGCAGCGTACGCAGGCTGAGAGCATCATGCCGTTTGGCCAGCCGCTGCCCTTGTGGATCGAGCATCAGGTCGCAGTGATACCAGGCGGGAGAGGTGAGGCCGAGGGCCTGGGCCAGCAGGATCTGGCGCGCGGTTGACTTGAGCAGGTCGGCGCCCCGAACCACTTCCGTGATCTGCATGGCCGCATCGTCCACCACCACCGCAAGCTGATAGGAGGGAAGGTCGTCCCGCCGCCAAACCAGGAAATCGCCAAAATCCTGCCCGGCGACGAAGCGTTGGGGACCGAAATGCCTATCCTCGAATTCAATCTCCTGACCCTGAGGAACGCGGAAGCGCCAGTTTGCGCCGGAAGGCTGACCGGTGGCGATGAGCTGTCCGGGGGCCGGGCGGCAGGTTCCGGGATAGATGCCCTCATCATCGTGCGGGGCCTGCATGGCGGCGGCGAGGTCTTTGCGGGAGCAGCGGCAGGGGTAGAGCCGGCCGCCCTCGATCAGGCGCTGCAAGGCTGCGCGGTAAAGCCCGTGCCGCTCACTTTGGGTGTAGGGCCCGAAGGGTCCGCCGACGTCCGGTCCCTCCTGCCAGCGAAGGCCCAGCCAACGCAGATCTTCGATCATGGCGTTGATAAAAGTGCGGCTGGGAACGATCGGGATCAAGATCCTCGTTACGAAGGATCAGAGTTCCTCCGGCGGCGAGCGCGCGCTGGTACGCGATGCAGAAGGTGCGGGCATGGCCCAGGTGCAGATAGCCCGTAGGCGATGGAGCCAACCGGCCGCGATAGGGAACGTTGCTCATTACGGGGCTCAAAATAAGTCGGGGATGCTGGTGAATGCGATCCGCGTGGGCGCGGCGGCGCCGGCCAGGAGCGTGCTGGCAAAGCAAAGCTTGGTGGTCCCGTATTTGTAGTTCACCTGGTCCATGGTGGTGGAGAGGCGCGTCCGCTTAGCTTCTTCTTCGAGGCCGGAGAAGAGGCTGAGGGTATGCAGATGATCGGGAACCAGGTTACCCAGGGAGACTCCCACGAAGAACGGCTTCTTTTGCCCCTTGCCGGCGGGACTCTGGTTCCACAGGCGCTGCAATCCCTCCAACAAGGTCTGGTTGTCCTGGCATTCGAGCAGGGGGCAGCTTTGATTCCACGCCTGCTGATGGATGCCGGAGGTGTGCGTGGAGGTGGCGGCCGCGCTAGCAACGGAGAAACGTATGGTCAGGGTCATGTGCGAGGCCCACAGCCGCGCCTTGCGCAGCCGCATCGCGGCTTTGTGCAGCAGCTTGTTGGCCACGGCGTAGGCGCCCTCCGGGGTGCGCAGCTCCGGCGACAGAACGTGGGAGTGTCCAATAGACTTCGCGTGCTCGAGCTCCGGGTCGCCAAAGTCCTCACCGCGCAGCCAGTGCCACAGTTTTTCGCCGCCGATGCCACCCCAGCGAGCATGCAACTGCTCCCGGTCGAGGGCTAACAGCTGATGCATGGTGTGGATGCCCGCCTCTTGCAACCGCTTCTCCATGCGGGCGCCCACGCCAGGGAGGTCGCGCGGTGTTAAGGCAGAGAGAGCGTCGTGCAGCAGGTCGGGTGTCAGGGCCACCAGGCCGTCCGGCTTTTCCATATCGGAGGCTACTTTGGAAAGGTAGCGGTTGGTGGCCAAGCCAACCGAGCAGCGTAGGGTCGACCCTACCTTGCGGCGAACCGCGGCTTTGACGTCGCGGGCCAGTTCCAGGGCTGCCAGCAAGGGCTGCTCCCTGCCCAGGAGCCGGCAGGCCATCTCGTCGATAGACATCACGGAGGTGACCGGCAGGCAGGACTCGACTGCCTCCACTACCCGATGGTGGTAGTCCACGTAGAGTTCGTGGCGAGCCTCGACCACGATGATGCCGGGGCAAAGCCGCTTGGCTTCGCCGACCTGGGTTCCGGTGCGAATTCCATACCGTTTCGCCTCATAACTGGCCGCGATACAGCAGGTTGTATCAGCCACGACGGGTACCACGGCGAGGGGACGGTCGCGTAGTTCCGGCCGCAGTTCCTGTTCTACGGACGCAAAATAGGAATTGAGGTCGAGGAAGAGCCACTGCAGGCGGGGATCCCCCGTTCGGAACGTACTGTTAGTCGCGTCGGTCACGTGTCACAGCTTTTGCCCATATCGGATTTTCTATTGCGATGCTAAGCTTTGTGGCATCGGTGGTTTTCGGAAAAGTGGACGTGGGTTGTTCCAAAAGGAAAGCTATCCGAAAATTTATTTTGTATCCTGGAAAACCTACCCCCGGGCTTCGGGTTTCATAAAGCTTGGAGTATCACAATGCATTCGCTTCATTTTCACACCCTCGCACACTGGTTCTTCGAGTTCGAGTCGTACGGCCCAGCAATTCTAGTGACCATCGGCGCGGCGCTGTTGATCGCCTGCGGTATCGGCGCAACCTGCTCGCCGTGTGAAGAAAAGGACGAGGTCTTTCACCGCCAGGTGTTTTAAAGACCATAGCTTCTCGACTTGCTCTCCCCTTCCGGTTCGGTCCCTCTTTTATTGTCTTAAAAATGTCCCGGCTACCCATGACGGGTGCCCCATATCTCGCTCGTTTTTCGCGAGATGTGGGATACCACTGCTCTCGACCGCAAGCTTTATATTCCCGATGGGCACTTGAGGATTCATGGTCGTGGTATCCCACATCTCGCGAAAAACGAGCGAGATATGAGGCACCCGTCATGGGTGGCCGGTCCAGCGTTGCGTAACGATTGTGCTTGCTGCTCCTGGCTGTGTCTGGTTTACTGCAGCGCATGCAGGACTCGGAAACCTGGTTAGCGCGGTGGCGTAGTGCTGGGCTGATTGATGACGCGACGGCCACACGCATCCGCGCTTATGAAGAGTCCCATGCGAAGCCCAGCGGCCGCCGATGGCAGGTCCTGGCGGCTTTGATCTTTGGCGCCATCCTTCTCGGCGCGGGGATACTTCTGTTTGTTGCCGCGCATTGGGACCGTTTGTCTCCTTTGGCCCGGATGTTGCTGGTGCTGGCCATGCTGGTTTTTTTTCACGGGCTTGGGATTCTTAGCCGGAGCCGCTTCTCGGGTTTTGCCACAGCCATGCACGGGGTTGGCACGCTCGCTGCTGGAGCCGCCATTGCGCTGGTGGGCCAGATCTTCAACATCCAGGAGCATTGGCCTTCCGCCGTCATGCTGTGGGCACTCTGCGCTGCCTTCGGCTGGGCTCTCCTGCGCGACCAGTTCCAGCAGACCTTGACGCTTTTGCTGGCTCCCGCGTGGATCGTGTCTGAATGGGTGGATCGGGCGAATGACTATGGCGGCAGGACGACCTACATGGCGCGCGTGCTCGCGGTCGTTGCCGCGGTATACATCACAGGCCTCCTGCATAGCCGGCGGCGCGCTGTCTTCGGAATTCTGTTTGGCGCCGGAGCGCTGCTGCTGCCCGTCGCGGTGATCGTCCTTTCCGCGGGATGGAGCGTCGCAGGTTATGGAGGGCAGCAGGCAGACTTCCTCCCTCTGAGCTATCGGCTGTGGGCGATTGGATTGGCGTTAATGGCGATTGCCGCCGGATGGTTCCTCGACCACAAGAGCTGGGCTCCTGTCCTTGCGGTCGCTGCTATGGCATGGGCTCTCCCGTGGGCTCAATCCAATTTCGTCGATAAGACACCGGCGCGCACCTGGAGCCACAGCGAACCCAATGTGCTGGCTTATGCGTTGCCCGCTGCCGTGGCTGTCTTCTTTGTGTGGTGGGGTATTCGCAGCCAGGCAAAGCCACTCGTCAACTATGGGATGGTGGCCTTTGCGTTGACGGTGATGTGGTTCTATTTCGCCAGCGTCATGGACAAGCTCGATCGCTCCCTGGGGCTCATCGGCCTGGGCATTCTGTTTCTTGCCGGCGGATGGGCGCTCGAATATACGCGGCGAAGGATTGTTGCCGGGATGGAAACAGGGGCCGCGGCATGAAAGCCATTCGCGCCGGGGCCGTTCTGGCTATTGTGCAGCTCGTTCTTGTATTAAGCGTGGCGGGAAAATATCTCTACGAGCGGCAGACTCGGCCACGAGTCTGGGCGCGAGCTAATCAGTTCGATCCCGCGCTTCCCTTGCGTGGACGGTATCTTGCGCTGCAATTGATGGTGGATGCCTGCGGACTTCCGCGCAATGCGGAGCATACGATTCCGGGGTATGCCGGAAGACATCCGTTCTGGCAATGGCCTGTATCGCTCACGACTGCGAACGGGAAGCTCGTGCCGCAGTTGGAGAAAAGGTGGTCGCCTCGGGAGGGAGGGACGCTAACGCTTTTAGCGAACAAATCTTGCGATCAGGCGAGTTTGAGCAATCAGCTCATGCTCTTTATTCCCGACCGCGCGCAGCTTCCTTTTCCTCTCAAGGCTGGTCAAGTGTTGTGGGTGGAAGTGACGCTGCCGCAGAGTGGGCCACCGCGGCCCATCCAAATTGCTCTTTCCGAAGGTGGAGTTTTCCGGCCGCTCAGGGTTGAGTGACGTCTTAAAACGACAGCATCGTTTTCATCTGCGGCTTGCCTTTTGGTCCCCATTCCACGTAGCCCATTGGATGGTGATGGTCGTGGGTGAAGAGAACCAGCCATTGCTCGGGGATCGCGCGGCTCAGGAAGCGCTTGCGCTGCTCGATGCAGGTGAGGGGATATAAGTCGTAGCCCATCACCCAGGTCACGTCCAGGTGGGCGCTGGTGGGGACCAGGTCGGAAATGTAGCAGGCACGGTGACCGGCGGAGTCGATCATCACCGCCATCATCTGCGCGGTGTGCCCGGGATACACCTCGACGGAAATGCCGGGAACAATCTCAACCGGAGATCCACTGGGTGGATCGATCAGTGTCATCTGCCCGTTGGCGATGAGCGGGTCGTAGTTGTCGCTGATGTAGCTGACAGCGTCCCGTTCCAATTGCAAGTGGCCGTGCTCCACTTCTCCGCGATGCGCGATGTAGCGGGCGTTAGGAAACGTGGGCACAACAGCGCCGTCTTCTTTTCGGGTGGTGTTCCATCCGCAGTGGTCGAAGTGGAGGTGAGTGTTGATCACGACGTCCACTTCCTCCGGCCGTATCCCCGCGGCTTGAAAGCTTTGCGGCAACAGCTGCTTGGCCTCAAAGAAGCCGCGTTGCTTTTCCGCCAGCTTGTTGCCGATGCCGGTCTCGATGACCACCGTGTGCTTGCCGGTGCGGACAACCACGGTGTTGGTTCCCAGCAGGATCTGGTTGCGCTCATTGGCGGGCGCACGCTTTTCCCACAAAGGCTTCGGGACTACGCCGAACATGGCGCCGCCATCCAGCAGATAGGTACCGTCGGTCAGCACGGTCAGGTCGAAGTCGCCCAGCGTGGTCTGGGCGCGTATCAGGTGGCTGGTCACGGTTGGCTCACAAGATAAGTCTGGAAGTGCGCCAGGATGCGGGTAAACAAATGAGTCAGGGCTTCGGAGCCGTCAATGCCGTGAGCCTTGCGCGGGTAGACCTGCAAATCGTAGGGCAGATCGGCATCGATCAGTTTCTGAATAAACTGGATTGAATTTTCCAGGTGCACGTTATCATCGCCGGTGCCCTGAACCAGCAGCAGGCGTCCCTTGAGGTTGGCGGCGCTGTTCAGGGCGGAATCATCGCGATACACGTCGTCGTTCAATGCAGGCGTTCCCAGATAGCGCTCGGTGTAGATGGAGTCATAGTTCTGCCAGTCGCTGACGGGAGCCACGGCCACGCCGGCGCGGAAGCGATCGTTGTGAGTCATGGCATACAGGGTAAAGCTACCGCCCCAACTCCACCCCCACCAGCCAAGCCGCTTGGGGTCGAGTTGAGGATACGCATGCAGGGTTTGGTCAAGCGCTGCGATCTGATCGCCCAACTGCACCGGTCCGAAATCATTATAGGCAGCCTGGGCAAAATCGCGGCCTCGGCCGCCCATGCCACGGTTGTCGACATGCAACACGGCAAAACCATCCTGTAACAGTAGCTGATCGAAGAAGCGCTCGCGCGCGGACCATTTTCCGCTGACCATCTGCACGTGCGGTCCGCCATAAGGATTCATGATCAGAGGCACGGCGGCAGTGGCTGTCTTTGCCGGCGGCAAAGCCAGTTCACCGTACAGGGTGGTCGCGCCGTCAGCCGCCTTTAACTCGACCGGGACAGGCGCGGTCAAGGCCACATCCAGCGGGGGCGCTTTCCAAATCGTTTGGCATTCCCGCTCGTGACGGCACAGATCCAATACCGGCGGGGTCATGGTGGACGAAATCGTGTCGACAAAGAACCTGGTGTTCGGCGAGAAGACCGGCTCATGCCATTCGCCGGATTGGCTTAGCTGGTGTTTATTTTGTCCGTCCAGGCCGACCGCCCAGATTTGCTGCTGCCGTGGGTCCCCTTCATTGGAAAGATAGTAGACCGTATGGGCTACCCGGTCGACGCCCACAATATCCGCCACTTCAAAATTGCCGCCGGTGAGTTGTTTGACCAGGGCGGCCTGCGCGGCCAGCGGATTGCCTCCATCGAAGCTATAGAGATAGATATGGTTGTGCCCGTCCCGCCAACTGGTAAGCATGAAGTTGGAAGCCAAGAAGGTCAGATCGTAGGAATCGTCCAGGAACTTCTGGTCGCTCAGGGTCAACACCGGTTTCAGCTCTTCACCGGAAACATCGGCAAAATAGAGCGTCATGGTCTTGTGATCCCGTTTCAGGGTCTCAATCCACAAAGTTCTGGGGTTGAGCCATCCGAAGCGGGGAATGTAGTCGCTTCCGTTGTCGATAGGCAGGTTGATCCACCTGGTTTTTCCCCCATTCGCCCCCACGACACCGACACGCACTACAGGATTGGGATCGCCGGGCTGCGGATATCGCTGGCGTTCGACCGTCGCATGGGTCGGAATCCAGTCTTCGATCGGGTATTCAGGAACGGGGGCCTCGTTCATCTGCAGGTAGGCGATGTGGCGAGAGTCGGGTGACCAGAAGTAGTTGCTGCGGACATCGAGTTCTTCCTGATAGACCCAGTCGACTTCGCCATCGAGAGTCGTGTCTGTCTGTGAATCCGTCAGGCGCGCTGCCGCAGCGTTTTCTTTGAGTTTATTGACATAGATGTTGTGACCGCGCACATAAGAGAGGTAGGCCCCATCGGGAGAGAATTTGGGGTCGTCCCCGCTGCCGGCGCCTGTGGATGCCAATTGCACGCCCGTCTTGGTCCCCAGATCGAAAAACCACAACTGACCGTCGGAATCGAACAGCAGATGCTTTGAGTCGGGCACCCAGAAGTAGCTGGGTACTTTGTAACGGGTGCGATTGTTGACGTCGTGCTCCGCGGTAGCCGGGGTGTTCAGGGCCTTCATCCGGTCGCGGTCAATCAGTATTTGCGACGCGCCGGTCGATCCTTCGATGGCGAGCAAGTCGCCGCTCGCGTCGATGTAGCTGAACCGGGTGCCGTCGGGGCTCCACGCGATGCCGTCCGGCGGACGGGTAGCCTGCTCCTGGCGGTAGATTTGTTCCACCGTTACCGGCTTGGGCAGCTCGGCGGCCATACCAGGGAAATGAGGGCAGAACACGAGCACCAGGGCTATCCGAATCAGTCGCAAGAATGGCTCCAGCGGGGAGAGCTTTGAGCCTGCAGTGTACCGCACGCCTGTGGCGCAGAATGAGGCGCTCCTTGAGCGCCTGAAGCGACTAGCCCAGGGCAGGCGTGCTAGACTCCAGTCCACGGCATGGATGTTCAATTGGAGTTGTTGATTCGCTTACAGCAGGTCGATATCAAGATCACCCACCTGCTGGATACCATCTCTGCGTTACCTCACAACCTGCGCTCCCTGGAAGAAAAACTGCAGCAGCAGAAAGTGGCTTTGGAACAAGCCGAGAAGGCTGTTCCGGGCGAAGAGGCGCGCCGCAGAAGGCTGGAGAGCGATCGTAAAGATCAGCAGCAAAAGCTGGTTAAATACCGGGACCAGTCCAGCAGCGTGAAGACCAACGAGCAATTTCATGCCCTGCAGCATGAGGTTGGGTTCGTGGAGGCAGAAATACGCCGCATCGAAGACGAGGAACTCAGCAGCATGATCAAGAGTGAGTCGTTGGAGAGTGAGCGCGGGGAAGCGCGCAAGGCATTAGCCACGCAGACGAAGTTGGTGGACGAGGAAAAGGAACGGGCTCGCGTCGCCACGCAAGGGTATCAAGGAGAGCTCGACGTTCTGCAGAAGGAACGGGCGAAGATCCGGAAAGAAGTGAACGAGCCCTTGCTTGCGCAATATGACCGTATCGCTTCCTCTTCCCGTAAGACTGCACTGGCGCGAGCCGCCGGGCAGCGTTGTCTCTCTTGCCAAATGTCATTGCGTCCGCAGTTCTGGAACCAGGTGCGCGAAGGCACTCTGCTGAATTGCGAGAGTTGTGGGCGGATGCTGTACTTCGACCCGAGGCAGGTCGATGCTTCCTCGTCTTCTTCCGCCGGGGCTTAGCTGGGTTCCAAGCTGGACTCAGGCCTTAACATTTAGGAATGAAACGAATTGCTGTCGACATGGATGAGGTGCTGGCGGATGCGCTTGGCGAACACCTCACTCGCTACAATCGCGACCACGGGGAAGCCATCACCAAGGGGCAGCTGCATGGTAAGTGGCTGTGGAACATCGTCTCCGAAGACCGCCACGAGCGGCTGGAAAGCTATCTCCGCAGTGAGGACTTCTTCGAGGATCTGCCCGTAGTCGAAGACAGCCAGGAAGTGCTGGGGAAGCTGATCGAGCACTACGAGATCTTTATTGCCACGGCTGCCATGGAGTTTCCTAACTCTTTTGGCCCCAAGTACCGGTGGCTGCGCCGGCATTTCCCCTTCATTCCGCCTTCAAACTATGTGTTTTGCGGGGATAAAAGCATCCTGTTAGCGGACTATTTGATCGACGATACCTACCGGCATTTCAAACGGTTTCGAGGGAAGGGGATCCTCTTTACCGCGCCGCACAACGCAACGGTCACGGGGTTTCATCGCGTGGCGAGCTGGCGCGAGGTGGAGGAATTCTTTTTGCCGGTAGGCAGGGCGTAAGAAACGGTTGGAAGTGAGTCCCGCAGGGACGGCTGACCTTAGCCCAGGGCGCTAGCTAGTCCTGGGTTAGGAGTTCAGAGACGAAAAGTCCCGGAGGGACGACTCAAGATTCACCGCGAGCCCGCTTCACAAACGAACTTTTTCAGCCGTCCCTGCGGGACTTTTCGAGAGTGCAACTAGCCCAGGACTAGCGTCCTGGGCTAAGGTCAGCCGTCCCTGCGGGACTGAATTCGTGGAACTATGTATGGACCTAAAGCCCCTCACACCATCCCTACTGCTGGGCGGACGCGTTGTCTTTTACGCGGGCTGGAGTCGGCAGCGTTGTCGACGGCTTTCCGGGGAGGCTCACACCTGCACCCTTGGCTGTCAGGGCCGCACCCAACGGCCTTAGATTCATCGCCGGTTGCGGGGATTGCAGCTGGTGCATGGTCACGATAATGGCCTGGGTCGCCGATTTACCGGCACAGCGGTAGCTGTGGGGTGTGCTGGCGTCGAAGTAGACGCCGTCCCCCGGGGTCAGGACGTGGGTCTTGTCGGCGTGGCGAATCTCTAACTCCCCGTCGAGGATGTAAAGGAATTCGTAGCCAGGATGGACATGGGGACGAATCTCGATGTTCTTTTTGAGCGGAACAAATTCCGCGAAATACGGATCTAACTGGCGATCGGGAACCATGTACCCTAGGCTCTCAAAGTAATAGGTCGGATCGTCGACTCCGGTTTGGGGCAGACGAACGCGCTCTTTCTTGCGATGAATGCGAAAGAGCGTATGCGGCTCAGTTTCGAAGAAATAAGACAGATCTTTACTGAAAACCATGGCCACGCGGGCCAAGTTACGCAAAGTGGGAACGACACGCCCCGTTTCCAACTGGGAGAGGAAACTGGCGGAAAGTCCGGTATGGCGGCCGAGTTCGACCAAACCCATCGATTTCTTCAGTCGCAGGCGCTTAATGCGTTCGCCGATGCGTTTTTCGGCAATGAAGGATTCAGCGCTGGCGGGGTCAATCTGCGAGTTTGTAGCGACGATTTCTTTGGTATCCACGGCACAGCTCCTGCGTTAGGTTGTTCTAACTATCTGATGAAAACCGTACCCGGGATGTTGCTCAGAACAAAACAGTTTTTTTTGCTGTCAATTTAAATGCAACATGGTAATGAGGAACCGGCATCGCCGAGGATCAATGAGATGAGCGTGGAACGGGTTTTGTTGACTGGGTCATCGGGATTTATCGGTACTTCTTTAGTACGACGGCTGCAGCAGAATCGGATTTCGACCATTTCCCTGCATCGCAGCCAGGCCGGCGCGGCTGAGGAGTTTTGGGATCCTTACGCGCCGAAACCTGTCGCGCGTCCGGAAGCGTTCGAAGGCATTACCGCAGCGGTGCACCTCTCGGGCGCCAACCTGGCGGCCCGGCGATGGACATCCGCTTACAAACGTGAGATTGCCGAAAGCCGGGTGAAACCTACGCAGGCGATCGCAACGCTGCTGGCGGGGCTGCGATCAAAGCCCGAGGTGCTGGTCTGCGCCTCGGCCACTGGGATCTACGGCCATCGGGGAGACGAGGAGCTAAATGAGTCCTCGCTGCCGGGAAGTGGCTTCATCCCCAACCTATGCCTCGACTGGGAAGCAGCAGCCCGACCGGCGGAGGATGCCGGGATCCGCGTAGTCTATCTGCGCTTTGGTGTCGCGCTTTCTCCCCAGGGGGGCGCTTTGAAGCAGATGCTGCCGGCCTTCCGGGCAGGGTTGGGCGGCCGGCTGGGCAGCGGCCGGCAGTGGATTAGCTGGATTGCGCTGCCCGATGTGACCCGGGCGATCGAGTTTGTTCTGCAAACCAGAAGTATTTCCGGAGCTGTGAATCTGGTTGCTCCTACCCCGGTTACCAATCGGGACTTCACCCGAGCCCTGGCTGGCGCCCTTCATCGTCCGGCGGTGCTGGCCGTCCCTCGGCTTGCGCTGCGGCTGGCTTTTGGCGAAATGGTCAATTTCACGATCCTGCAGAGTGAGCGGGTGATCCCGGCTCGGTTGAGCGCGGCGGGGTTCGACTTCGAATATCCTGAGATTGACGGCGCCCTGCGTGCGCTTCTACCGCCAGGAAAAGAATGATTTACGTTGGGAGAGCATGAGTCGCAAGCTTCCGGTTTTTGCTCTTCTGGCCATGGTGTGCACCTTGATTGGCTGTGGAGCACCCGCCGCGCCGGCGCCCCCTAGTCTCAACTTGCCGGCGCCGGTGGCGAATCTCTCCGCGGTGCGGGTCGGCGACTCCGTTCATCTCACGTGGACGATGCCGTCGAGGACCACCGACCATCTCCCCCTGCGGCATCCGGTCACGGCCAGAATTTGCCGCGCGGTTGACGGGGGCGCGTGTACCAATGCCGGCACCCTGAACCTGGCGCCGGGAGCTGCCGGGGCGTACACCGACCAACTGCCCTCCGATCTCGCCCACAGTCCCGACCGCCTGCTGCGCTATGAGGTGGCCTTGCTGAACCATGCGGGAAAATCCGCAGCCCCTTCTAACCCTGCGTACAGTGCTGCTGCGAACAGTCCGGCCGCCGTCACCGGGTTGACCGGAGAGGTCCGGCAAGAGGGGGTTCTGCTCAGCTGGACGCCGGTTCACGACCTCGACCGCTCGGTCCTTTTCCGCATTGAGCGGCTGCAACTGACCACCCCGGCGCCACAAGAAAGCCGCAGCTCTCCCCTGGCGCCGCCCGCACCCTCCCCTAACCAGACCCTTGTCGTCCACGAACGGGACGGCAAGGACCCGGGTCATGCGATCGATAGCTCCGCTCTCTTCAATCGACGCTATCGCTACTTGGTGGAACGAGTGGCGTCCCTCGACTTCTCCGGGCGATCGGTGGAGATCCAGGGGCCGCGCAGCGAGGCCGTGGAGGTCGCAACTATTGACGTTTTCCCCCCGGCTATCCCTCTCGGACTGGTTGCCGTGGCGGATGCAGCAGCCGGCGCCATCGATCTCTCCTGGACGCCTGACAGCGATAGCGATCTGGCTGCTTATCGTGTCTACCGGCGTGATACGCAGGCCGCCGGACAGGCTGTGCGTGTAGCTTCGGTAGGGGTGGAGACGTCATTCAGAGACACCACGGCGCAGCGGCAACATACGTATGCTTATTCCGTGTCGGCCGTCGATCAAAGCGGGAATGAGAGCAAACAGTCCCCTGAAGTCGAGGAAACCTTACCCGGTCTCTAACCCGTCCCAACCCAGGAGGAGCGTCTTTCATGAAATACTGCCGACTGCAAACCAGTCACGGAGCACAATACGCCGAGGTCGTCGACCGCGGTGGCCGGCTCTGGGTAGAGCGTCTGATTCCACCGTTCGAAGAAGGCCCGCTCAGCGAGTTTGTCGACCCAGCGAGCGCTCCGTTCACTCCTCTGCCGCTCGAGGAAGCCACCCTGCTGGCGCCTGTCTCGCCCTCAAAAATTGTCTGCGTCGGACGGAACTACCGGGAGCACGCGGCCGAGTTGGGCAATGAGGTTCCGGCCGAACCACTCCTGTTTCTCAAAGCCCCGTCCTGCGCTCATCTCCCCGGGCGCAGGCGATCCGCATCCCTGAGCTTTCCAAGCGGGTGGATTTCGAGGGGGAGATTGCGATCGTGATCGGTGAGCGGTGCAGCAAGATCGGACCGAACGAAGACCCGGCGGACTATATTCGCGGATACACGATCGCCAACGACGTGACCGCAAGAGACCTGCAGAAGAAGGATGGCCAATGGTCGCGAGCCAAGGGCTTCGACACCTTCTGTCCCGTGGGGCCGCTGGTCACCGATGAATCGATCCGGCGACGGGCATAGGCATTACCACCCGCCTGAATGGGGAACTGCGCCAGGATGGCAATACGCGCGACTTTATCTTTCCCATCGACCATCTGCTGCGCTATATCACCGCGGCCATGACGCTCTTTCCAGGGGACTTGATCCTGACCGGAACTCCGGCAGGCGTGGCTCCCATGCAGCCCGGCGATCAGGTGGCGGTGAGCGTGGAAGGCCTGGGAACATTGAGTAATCCCGTCCGTGATAAACCCTAATTGCAATTTCAAGAATCTCAACAGGTGAAGCCTTACACTGAAGAGGTGTACGCAAGGAGATTTCATATGGCCAAGACACTGCTCGAACAGCTTAAGGAAATGACGGTAGTCGTTGCCGATACCGGGGATTTTGGATCGATCGAAAAATTCAAGCCCCAGGACACCACGACCAATCCCTCCCTTCTCACCGCGGCTGCCCGATGCCGCAGTACCAGCCCATCGTGGATGAAGTGCTCCTCGAGGCGAAAAAACAGCTGGGCGCCCAGGCCAAAGACAGTGACGTAGCAAATCTTGCTTTCCGTCACCTGGCAGTCGCTTTTGGAAAGAAGATTCTGGCCATCGTTCCCGGCCGGGTTTCCACGGAAGTCGACGCGCGGTTGTCCTATCGACACCGAAGCGACGATGAAACAGGCCCGCGAAATTATCCAGCAGTATGACGAGGCGGGCATCTCGCGCGAGCGCATTCTGATCAAGATCGCTTCCACCTGGCCTGGCATCAAAGCCGCCGAGCAACTGGAGAAGGAAGGCATTCACTGCAACCTGACGCTTCTGTTCGGCATGCATCAGGCCAGTCGCCTGCGCCGAGGCTAAGGTCACGCTGATCTCGCCTTTCGTTGGCCGCATCCTCGATTGGTACAAGAAGGACACCGGCAAGGACTACCAGGGTGCGGAAGATCCCGGCGTGCAGTCGGTGACCAAAATCTACAACTACTTCAAAAAGTTCGGTTACAAGACAGTGGTGATGGGCGCGAGCTTCCGCAACATCGGGGAGATTCGTGAGCTGGCGGGATGCGATCTGCTCACCATTGCTCCGAAGCTGCTGGAAGAGCTGAAGAATACGCGAAGGCGAACTGCCCCGCAAGCTGGATGCAAAGAAAGCACAAACCATGCAGATTGAAAAGATCCCGATGGACGAAGCGATCTTCGAGAAGATGCATGCTGAAGATCGAATGGCGCACGACAAGCTGAAGGAAGGCATCGAGGGCTTCACCGAAGCGCTCGAGAAGCTGGAAAAGCTTTTGGCCGACCGCCTGGCCAAAATGGGCGCCGGCAAGCAGGAAGCAGTCGCCGCTCGATAAACCGCAAAATACGTGGAGACGGCTGGCGAGCATATCGCCAGCCGTTTTGCGTTTCTAGCACTCACTCTCAGTTACAGAATTCATGGAATTCTTCTTTCTGCGTCGATCATCCAAAGCCTGCAGCACAAACCGCACTCGTACGAAGAGAGTGTGCGTCAGGCACAGTCGGTAACACCTATGGGTGTTACCGGAAGAGGTTCAATTTCGCACTTGAGTAGCCAGAGTGCCAGGAATTTTCTGTAACACCACATTCATCTGTTTGTAATCTGCAACATATCGCTTAGTCTTCGTGTCATACGTAAGCAAACGAAGCGGCTTCGGAGCGTCTCAGCGAGCTCCGCAGCCTAGCAAGGAACAATCCAACCTTCACTGGAGGTGGACTTGATCCCGCTAGAACCTTCCTTACGCCAGCTCTTCCACGATGTTGTCTCCGAATGCTACGACGCGCGTCTGGGTTTGCGCGATGCGGAGATTTCAAGCTACGTCGCCGATTTGCTTACCGAGTTTTGCCGTGCGGAAAACATCTATCGCATCCGCGATGCGGCGGGCAATCCCGTGCGCCAAGTGGGCGAAATGCTGCTTGCCTCCGATCCCGTTCACGGCACCGCCTCGTCTTTTGTAGAAGAACGGGAGCGCCGGAAGCATATCGGTGACTACACCCTGTTCTTCACAGGCATGTATCCGGAGTCGATGAATTGCTGGGGTGAGCGGCAGCGCGACAGTTTTCTCGCAGATGGTCCAGGCGGGTAAAGAGAGCTACTACATCGTGTCGCAATTCGACCTATTTGAATACGCGACAGGAGGCGCCATTTTTCGCGCCGCCTTTCCGGTTCCTTCGAGGCTTGCATTTATGGGCTGAATATGGTGCGCGGGGAACTTGATCGGCGAAAGGCGATTGCTCCGCCACGTGCCATATCCTCTTCCGGGCCAGTCAGACGCAGATCATGTAGCAAGCACCCCCTTTGGATTGGGCGCAAACGCAGGTCTGGAGCAGATTGACGCAACGGCCGTCGGCTGGTGTAGCATTGCGCTGCAACCAAGATGAGATGAGGAGAAAGGAGAAGGATGATGCTGACAACAAAATTGAGGGCCCTGTCGCAAAAGAGTTTACCCATTCTGTTGACGCTGGGTCTTGCTGGGCGGCGCGGCCGTGGCGCAGTTAGGGCGCCAGACCGTCGGCCGCGCAGCGATGATGGCGCAGACCACGCCACCCGCTGCCACCAACCTGGTGGATATCAATTCCGCTAGCAAAGCCGATCTAGCTGCGCTGCCCGGAATTGGCGACGCTTATTCCCAGAAGATCATCGACGGCAGGCCGTACAAGACCAAAACGGATCTGGTAACGCGCAAGATTATTCCACAGGCCACCTATGACAAGATCAGGGGCAAAATCATCGCTTCCCAGCCGAAGAAGTAGGCGTCACAAAGAAAAAAAGGAAGCGCAAAATCTGCGCTTCCCTTTTTTCATTGCGATCGGCAGCGATCGTTAAACCGCTAGCGGCAGAGCGTCCTTTACCCGAAAACGCTGCATGTTGATACGCAAGGCGCGCTCGATCTTGCGCAGGTCGCCCTTCTCTTCCGGGCGAGGCGAAGGTGGAGGCGACACCACTGCGGGAAGCGCGGCCGGTGCGGCCGACACGGTGGACAAAATCTTCCGCGATCTTGGGCATGTCGTAGTTCACCACGTGGGCAACGTGGTCTACGTCGATGCCGCGGGCGGCCACATCGGTAGCGACCAGGACGCGATGACCACCCTGGGCGAAGCTGCGTAATGCAGCATTGCGCTGCGACTGGCTGCGGTCGCCATGAATGCTGGTCGCCTTCCAACCGGCGTGGGAAAGCTTCTTGGCTACGCGTTCGGCGCCATGCTTGGTGCGGACAAAGACCAGAAAGCTTCCATCTTCCGAACGAAGCAGGTGTTCCAGCAAGGGCAACTTGCGATCCGCGCTGACTTCGAAGGTTTGCAGCTTGACGTTTTCTGCCGGCTTGAGCACCGACCCGATTTCAATCCGTACCGGGTTTTTAAGGTAGTCGCCGGCTACTTCCCGCACCGCGCCTTCCAGGGTAGCGGAATAGCAGAGCGTCTGATGGACGGGCGGGATGGCGGCGACGATGCGGCGAATGGCGGGCTTGAAGCCCATGTCGAGCATGCGGTCGACCTCGTCCAGCACCAGGATTTCCACCTGGTTGAGCTTGACCAGCTTGCGGCCCAGAAAATCTTCCAGCCGGCCCGGGGTGGCGACGATCAGCCGCGCACCGCGACGGATTGCATCCAGTTGCGGGCCTTCGGCCATGCCACCGACCACCAGGGCGGTGGGAAAACTGATCAACTTGCGCGCACGCCTGTTGCACCTGCATCGCGAGCTCGCGGGTCGGCAGCAGAATCAGAGCGTTGGCCACTTTGGTCTGCGTTTTCTGCAGCTGCTCAATGATGGGGATAAGGAAACTGAGCGTCTTGCCGGTGCCGGTCTGCGGCCGTGGCCAGGACGTCCCGGCCCTCGAGGGCCGGAGGAATCGCTCCCACCTGTACCGGGGTGAGCGTAATAAAGTTTGCTTTGGCAAGACGCTGCTTGAGCGTCGCCGAAATGGGTAATGCTGAAAATTCGTTCAAAATAAAATTCCCTTGCTTCCGGTCTCTCCTGAGACCTGGAGTGCTGTTCATCTCCGCGCGGCTTCGTCCACCCGGCGATCCAATGAAAGCCCGACTGCGCTTTCGCGGTCTCCCGCGTGCCGGCACGAAGATTACCGCCGGCTTTGGCCCTCAGGCTGCTGCTTTAAATCTGGCATTTGGCTGCATCAGATTATGTGCAGTTTATTTGCGCTGCGGAAGGAGTGTTTGGCGTGTAAGCCAAGCATTGCCCGTAAACCGCACCATGCCAGGGAAGCGCGTGCTTCCAATCGTCGCCCGCGAGTTCGCGGCGACTACGCTGAAGGGCTTGGGCGGTATCTGACCGGCTTTCTTATCCGTCACCAGGCGGAAAAGCAAAGAGGTCTAGTGCAGGCAGTCTAGCTCAGAGACATGAGAAAGGCTGACAACCAAACAATTTAGCGCAGGTTAAGAATAACACACGTAGCGCGCAAGATCACGCTGGAAGCGTTCGATCAGAAAAGACCGTACCTCAGATTAAGATCAACCGTCCCTGGCGGGACTAAAGCGTGACTCTCTGGCTCTCACACCGCCTCCGTCAAGCACTATCGGTCGTTGTTGCTGGAGCGTTGCAGGGGCATCAGGGCGTTCTTGTTGTCGGGGCCCTGGGGATCGATACGGAAGTCCCAGACGGAGAGGTTTACTTCTCCTGGCCCCAGCACTTCCATGAGCGCATAGTCGCCGATGGTCAGGGGTTCCTTTGCGGTCAGACGGATCCACCGATTTCCCGGAAGAGCCTGGGCCGTCGTTGGAATAACGTCTTCCGTCTGCGTCACCTTGCCGGCCACGCCGATCTTGATCCCGCTGACCACGCGGTAGTCCTTCTTGAAATTGCTGCGGACGCGGACGATGGCGTATTGGCTGTTGGTGGAGTTGAAGGGATTTTTCTCCGTGGTGGATCCGCTGCGCGTATCCACCGTCACAGCGGAGGAGTCTGCCTCCTTGTCGTCCACTCCAACAATGCTGACGTAGAATGCCGGGTCGTTGACATGCAGCTTGACCTTGGACTCCGCGCCGGGGATCTGCACGTTCTGCTGGATGCCGCCGAGCGGATTGAGAGTAGACCGTAATACGTTATGGCCGGTCTGGCGATCCACGCTCGCCGAATTCTGCGCCAGCCCTACCAGCTCCGGCGAATCGTGAAAGGTGTCCAGCGCCCAAACCCCGTCCTGATCGGGCAGCCTCAAGCCGGGGGAAACGTCGGGAGTCCGGGCCCGGGCGTGTTGCTCTTCCTGATCAATGGCGGCCGCCTCGGGCACCGCTGGCGAAACGGGCTCTGCTCCCGGCTTGTGATCCTTTGCCCAGGCTTCGGTTGCCGCCCAATCCACCAGGTTTTGCGGCAACTCCTCCCACTGGCCACGCTCCGCACTGTAATACCGTACGCGATCGCCTATCTTCTGGTATTTGGTAACGACCTGGTAGGTGCCGTCCTTCAGCACGAGGCGCTGGTTGGGAGCCTGCGCCGACCCTCGTGGGCAGACAGCCAAACTCGACAACAACAGAACGAGAGCGAGCAGTAGGCGCGTGGGCGACATAGCCGTGTGATTACTTTAGACGAAACCGCCGAGACGATGTTTGCTCGCTCCTTCACTTCTATCTTCCATTCGATTTCAGTTCCTGCGATACTTGTACGTGCCCACCCGGTACGTCCATCCCAACCACAGTAAAAAGGTGAAGAAGCAATGTCAGCAAAGTACATCTTTGTGACGGGCGGAGTTGTGTCCAGCCTGGGCAAGGGCCTGGCTGCAGCCTCCATCGGATGCCTGCTCGAGAGCCGCGGCCTGCGGGTCAACCTGATGAAGTTCGACCCTTACCTCAACGTCGACCCAGGTACGCTTTCTCCTTTTCAGCACGGAGAGGTATTCGTGACCGACGACGGGGCGGAGACCGATCTGGATCTGGGCCACTACGAGCGCTTCACCCACGCGCGGCTGAGCCGCGACAACAATCTGACCACCGGCCGGATTTACGAACAGATCATCACCAAGGAACGCCGCGGAGATTACCTGGGAAAAACGGTGCAGGTGATCCCGCACGTGACCAATGAAATCAAGAACGCCATGCGCAAGGTGGCTACGGATGCCGATGTAACGATCGTGGAGATCGGTGGAACGGTCGGCGACATTGAGTCGCTGCCTTTCCTGGAGGCGATCCGCCAGATGCGGCAGGAGTTTGGCCGCGAGAACACGGTGTTTGTGCACGTCACCCTGGTGCCGTGGATCGGGGCGGCGCAGGAGCTGAAGACCAAGCCCACACAGCATTCGGTCAAAGAGCTGCTCTCCATCGGAATTCAGCCGGATATTCTTCTGTGCCGCACCGATCGCTTCCTGGGGCACGATATCAAGAGCAAGATCGCCCTGTTCTGCAATCTGGAGGAACGGGCGGTGATCGCCGCTAAGGATGTCGCATCGATTTACGAGGTGCCGCTCACCTTTGCCCAGGAAGGGGTGGACAAGCTGGCATTGAAGTACCTGCACATCGACGCAAAAGAACCCGACCTTACCCGTTGGAAAAACCTGGTGGAACGCTGCTACAACCCCCGCGACGAGGTTTCGATCGGCATCGTGGGGAAATATGTCGAGTATGAAGATAGTTACAAATCGCTCAAAGAGGCGCTGGTACATGGCGCGCTGGCTTATGACCTCAAGCTACGGGTGACCTGGATCGAGGCCGAGGGCCTGGAGAGTAAGCACCCAGGCGACCGGCACTACGAAGAGCAGCTGGCTGGGTTTGACGGCATCCTGGTTCCGGGTGGTTTTGGCAAGCGAGGCATCGAAGGCATGCTGAACGCCATCCGCTACGCGCGTGAGAATCAAGTGCCCTACTTCGGCATCTGCCTGGGCATGCAGACCGCGTGCATTGAATTCGCGCGCAATGTTTGCGGCCTGGCGGGCGCCAGCTCCAGTGAGTTCGATCCCTCCACTCCTCACCGGGTAATTTTCAAGCTGCGTGAACTTACGGGTGTGGAAGAAATGGGCGGCACCATGCGCCTGGGTGCGTGGCCTTGCGTGTTGGCCGATGATTCGATCGCGGCCAGATCGTATGGGGCGACGCAGATCAGTGAACGGCACCGTCATCGTTACGAGTTCAATCGGGAATACGAGGCGCTGCTGACGGGCGCGGGCCTGCGCATCACCGGCACCACGCCCGATTCCACCTACGTGGAAATCGTGGAGATACCGGACCATCCCTTTTTCCTGGGCTGCCAATTCCACCCTGAGTTCAAGTCGAAACCTCTGGAGCCTCATCCGCTTTTTCGTTCGTTTATCGCGGCTTCGTATCAGCACCGGCTCCGCTCGCAGTCTGAGGCGGTGAAGCAGGACAGTTTCACCCAGTCTCTGCAATGAACGACTTCGAAATCGGCTCAGTGCGCGCCGGGTCGCCGTCGCTGTTCCTCATCGCGGGCCCATGCGTGATCGAGAGCGAGACCCACGCGCGTTTCATGGCGGACGCCATCCAGCGGATTGCCGCCGATCTGAACGTGCCTTACATATTCAAGGCCTCTTACGATAAGGCAAATCGAACCTCGGCCAAGGGGTTCCGCGGGCCTGGCCTCAAGGAGGGTCTAGGCATCCTGCGCGGGATCGCCGAAGCTACGGGTCTGCCGGTCATCACGGATGTGCACCAGGCGGGGGATTGCGAGCGTGTAGCCGAAGCGGTCGACGTGTTACAGATTCCCGCTTTCCTTTGCCGGCAGACCGACCTGCTGCTCGCAGCTGCTAAAACGGGGCGTGCCGTGAACATCAAAAAGGGCCAGTTCGTTGCTCCCTGGGACATGAGTTACGCGGTCGATAAGGTTACCGGGGCGGGCAATCCGCGGGTTCTGCTGACGGAACGAGGTTTCTGTTTCGGCTACAACAACCTGGTGGTGGATATGCGGTCACTGGCGATCATGCGTAAGTTGGCGCCGGTGGTTTTCGACGGCACCCATTCGGTGCAGACTCCGTCTTCCGCGGGGGGACAAAGCGGCGGGCAGCCCGAGTTTATCCCGGTGCTGGCACGAGCCGCGGTCGCTGCCGGGGTGGACGGTATCTTCCTGGAGGTACATGACGACCCCGCCAACGCCAAATCCGACGGGGCGAATGCACTCAATTTGAAGCACCTTAGGCCGCTTTTGGAAAGCTTGCTAGATATCCACAGGGTGGTACAAAAAAGCCAATAGCATTGCTGCGGTTTTTTGGTTACATTTGTGGCGCTGCGTGGTCGACACGATAGTAACAACGTCGGCTATAGCTTGATGGAAGATTGTGGTGCTGGGGTACCAAAAAAAGGGCCCCTCGGGTGAGGGGCCAATCTGCCTTGGTTCTCTCGTTGTGTGAGAGCTTGTATGCGGCGCTACTGTTGGGGCTGCGACGCAGCATTCCGGGGGGAGGGCTGCGGGTTCGACTGCTGCGTCGCGCCTATTGGTGAACCGCCGTTATTTTGGTTTGTTGGCGAGTTCAAAGCCGCAAGACTGTTGTGCATCAACGTTACGTGGACGACCGTACCGGTGGTGCCGGATTCTGATGTTTCCTCGCGAGGAGCATTGCCCATCGCCAGGCGATAAATTCTAAAGACCGGAACATGGTGGTCGACGACTAAGTAGCGTACGACAGCATCTGCCATGTCCTGAGATTTCTGAATTCCAACTTGACCACGTGCATGGGAGTATCCCTGCACTTCAACGATGTAACCTTTTTGACCTTCAAGCTGTGTTGCAACCTGATCCAAGGCCTCTTTTGCCTTGGCGTTCAATGCGGTCTGGCTGGAGCGGAAATGCAACTCGGTGTCAGTAATCTGTTGATACTGATCAAGGTTCGTGACCGTCGTATTCAGCTGGCTGGTCTGCGTACTTGCCTGCTGCGCCATCTGCTGCGCTTGGCCGGCCTGAGTACTCGCCTGTTGAGCTTGCTGATTGGCCGCGTCTGCCGTGCTTTGCGCCTGGTGGATCCCGGCCTGAGCGCGGCTGTCTACGTCTTTAATATCGTTCGCGTTCTTCGCGGTGAGCTGATCAAGTTCGTTCAACCGGTCTTTTACCGGCGCCACCTGACGATTCACCCATTTCTTGCGAGCCAAGGGATTCATCTTGCCCCAGAAGCCTTCAGTCGACTTCGCCGGAAGAGGCTGTCCGGTAGCGTATGTCGAAGAATCACTGGCTGCGCCAGAAGTGCTCGCGGGGGTCGAGCTCGCCGGGGCTGGAGTGGCGCTGGTCTGCGGAGCGCCGCTTCCGCCGCCGGGGTGTTTTGCGCCATCGCCGGCATGCCCAGACTGGCGGCCAACAAAATTGCAGCGATCGATCCCGGGGTTGCAGTACCTTTATTCACGTTATCCCTTTTTCGGCCCAAAACGAGATTTGGAAGAAGACGCACACACCTGTCACTTCCGCACTTGCCCAACACTATTGCAACTGGCTGGCCAAATCGTTTTAACTTCGCAATTATTTATTTATCTAGTTGATTAAAGATCACTTACGGTACGTTCAAGTGACCAGATGTGGATATTTCCCAGAATGGGTACAAGCAGTGAAAAACATGCACTTTTCTCTAGGCGGTAAGAAAAAAATGCTCGACGGAAGCCACAGAGATTACATGGGTTACCGGATATGCCGATGAGTAACGTTCAGCGGCTGTGAACACTGATAACCCGGATCTCGGGCACCTGCTGGTTCCAGTCTGCAGGCACAGTGTCGAAAATTAAACGGAAATCCCTGGTCTGGCCCGGCTCTATGGGCGCGGCAGAAACCGGCTGGGTATCCACGTAGGGTTCCCGGGTGCGAATCAGGTTTAGGGGGACCGCGATCCTTTGGGCGAACTGACCGGTGTCATTATGAAAGCCGACCTGGACGGTGATGGCGGTCACGGTCCGGTCCCCGCTATTGTTGATCTGACCGTCGATATATGTGACTTTGGCCCCGGAGAAGCTGGTGGCTTCGCTCATCTGGATTCCGCTGATGGGCAGCTTTGCTGCATACGGGTCGGCGGGAGCCATGCCGGTGCCCGGGCGGACTCCGGAGTGCTGCGGCCACCCGACTACAACCAGGATCCCAAGTCCCAGGACGATGACTGCGGCGGCAATGATCCACGGCATCCACGAAATCGCTTCCCGGGTTTGGTGCGAAGCAAGAAAACCCGCATCTTCACCGGATTTGGCGTCAATCTTGTCTTTGTCTTCTTGAGCCGGCATCAACGCAGATTGTACCTGCCGGGCCGCAGAACACCGGAGATGGACTCAGCCGAAACGAGCCTTTTTGACCGATTGCCGCAGGTCATTGCCGCGCATCTCCACCTCGACACACATTTCCGCCAGGCGCGAACGCATCCGCTCTCCGATGCGGTCTCCCAGAGTCTCTTCGCGGATCGCCTTGTCGGCGGTCCGCGCCAGGGCTGCCGGGCGCATTGGGATAGTTGGTGGTGATCAGGGTGGTTCGTTTGTCGTTGTAGCGAGTGTTGAGGATGAGCGCTACCGTGTCCCAGACCCAGTCGGTCGGTTTCTGTGCGCCCAGTTCGTCCAGGATCAGCACCTCTGCCTCAAAAACAGGGGTCAGAATCTGCAGCTCGGTGGTGGCCACCAACGGGTTATAAGACTCCTGGATGCGCTTGAGCAGTTCCCGGTAATCGCAGAAGAGAGCGCGCACACCCTTTTCGAAAATCAACGCCTGGACGATGCCCACGGCCAGGTGGGTCTTTCCGACGCCCACGTCTCCGGTCAGCAGAAGCCCTTTGCCTTCAGTGGTTACGGGATAGCCGGCGACGAAATTGCGCGCCATCATGTGGGCTGCCGCCAAGGACCGGTCTGCGCCCGGGTAGCCGGGCTCGAATGTTTCCAGGGTGCAGTGCTCGTATCGTCTTGGGATCGAGGCCCGATTCAGCAGCCTGGCTGCTTGCACCTGCAGGCGGCATTCGCACGGCTGGGCATAGCGTTCACCATCGGGTTGAATCATCAGACGCAGGCCGGAATCTTTACAAATGGGACAGAATTCGCTCATGGGACTATGGCCCAACTTACCTGAACGCGAGGTCCGCTCGCCAGGATAGCGAAAAGTGGAAGAGTGGAAAGATAGCAATAAATGACCTAAAATGAGTTTCGAGCCTTGGGTTCTGGGCTTGCAGGAAAGGTTTTTGAGATGCCAAAAGAGGGAATCCATCCAAATTACAAGCAAATCCGGGTGCAGTGCGCATGCGGCACCGGGTTTGAAACACGCTCGACCCACAAGGGCGACATTCACGTGGAAATCTGTTCTGCCTGTCACCCGTTCTTCACCGGTAAGCAAAAGCTGGTCGATACGGCAGGCCGTGTCGAGCGCTTCCGCCGGAAGTATGCGAAGTCGGATAGCGCCAAGGCGCTCCGCAGCCAAGTAGCGCGGCTGGTCTCGAGCGAAGGCCTCCGGCGACGGAGGCCTTTGTTGTGTGGGAGCCGGATGAAAAAAGTCTCCATGAAGAAGAACTGGGACAATCCGCGCGAGAACACGCATGCCGGCGGTGGCTCGGGTGCCCGCGTCGATGGAGATCGGTGGCGTGGTAGTGGCCCCGGCTACAGTGCTGGCGCCGATGGCCGGAGTGACCGATACGGTCTTTCGCCGCTTTATCCGCAACGCCAGCATTTTTACCGGCAGCGAGAGTCGCGCTGGCCGGCAATCCGCACCTGGTGGAAACGCCGATCAGCAACCAGCAATCGGGCTGCGGGCTGATCATGACCGAGTTCACTTCGGCGGACGGCCTGTCGCGGATGCGTGAGTCGAAGCGCAAGCGGTATTTGTCCTACGACGAGGACGAGCATCCCATCTCTGCCCAGCTCTTCGGGTCCGATCCGGTGACTCTGGCGGAGGCGGCGAAGATCGTCGAAGATGCCGGGTTTGACATGGTGGACCTCAATCTTGGCTGCCCGGCCAAGCGCGTGGTCAGTTGTAACGGCGGCAGTGGCTTGTTGCGGGATTTGCCGCATATTGCCACCATCTTTGAGCGGGTGCGGCGCGGCGGTGCGGATTCCGTTCACCGTGAAGTTCCGCATGGGTTGGAATGACGAGCACATTGTGTGTGTTCCGCTGGCCCGGCTGGCGCAGGAGAGCGGTTTGAATGCGGTAGCGTTGCATGCGCGCACGCGGGAGCAGGGCTATTCGGGCCAGGCGCGGTGGGAATATATTGCCGCGGTGAAAGACGCGATTCGTATCCCGGTGATTGGGAATGGGGATATCCGTTCCCCGGAAGATGCGTGCACCATGATCGCGGAAACCGGGATGCGACGCGGTGATGATTGGCCGGGCCGCGCCGGCGAATCCATGGATCTTTCGCCAGATTGCGCAGTACACGGCGTTCGGCAGCTACGATCAGCCGACCCCGATGGACCGGTATCGCATGATCCGCGATTACTTCGTCATGCTGATGGAGGAGACCGAGGAGACGGCTGCGATCGGCGGCAGGATGAAGCAGTTTGCCTCCTGGTTTACCCATGGCGTGCCGGGCGGGGCGATTTTGCGCAAGAGCATTTACGAGGCGAAGAGCGGCGACGCAGTGCTCGCCGCGGTGGACGCGTTCTTCGCTGCGCAGCCGGAGTTGGTCACGGCCGAGGCTTAGTCAACGGCCGAAAGAGAAACGGACCTTTCATGGAAACGCCGAGTGCCTCTATCTCGACCCGCTTCGTTTCCGAAAAACCACTTTTGGCTCGGTGCGCCAGGCTTCATTCAGGGCGATCAGCGTCCAGGCAATCGCCGGGGAGAGGTGTTGCAGCACGGTATCCATCGAAGGATGGACACGCAGCGCGGGAACGATGAAATACAGCAGCGGCGACTGCGCGAGCAGTGCAACGCCCGGGAAAATATCCGTTCTGCTGCAGCTCTCCCGCTCCAGTCGAAGTACGCTGCTGCTGCAGCCAATGCACGCGAATCCAGTAGTCCAATCCCTGGAGCGGGAAGTGCAAATCCTCACCCACCTTCAGTTCCAGGATCGCCAACCGTCCACCGCTGGTGGCGGTGAGCAAATCGAGCATGGCGCGGTCAGACCCTGCGAAGGCAGGTACCTGGTGATAGATGACATGCGCCCCGAGGCAGTCGTCCATTTGGCCGAGGTCGCCGGCCAGGGTCGATTGCAGCCAAGACTCCGGCTGCAGGCGAAACAGCGGATTGCGTGCACTGCCCTGCGGTTGGCGGCTTTCGAATAGCCGCTGCATCAGCTCCACGAAGAGAGCTTCTGTCTCTTCCAACAACGAAGTCTCACTCGCTCCCGCCCCGAAGGTCACGTGGGCATGTCGGTCGAAGGAGCCGGACGCAAACTCCTGGCGCACGCGCGCGAATTCCAGGCCGTAGAGCGAGAGGGCGACTTCGTTGGCGTAACGCGCGACCACGCTCACCTTGCCCTGCATGCCGGCGGGCAATAAATGCATCACGCGATCCACGCCATGCTGGGCTCGCTCCACTGCCGCCTGGGGGTTAAAGGCATGCACCAGGCGCATTTTCAGATTGCCCTGATCGGCGGTATCGATGCTCACCAATTCCTCGCTGCCCGCGCCTACTTCATAGAGCTCCCATTGCGCCAGCTCGCGATTGAGCCAGGCCATGCGCGCCCGGGTGGTGCTGCCGCAGCCCGCGGGCAAAAAGACCTTGAGTCCGTGGCACACACGTTTATCCGCGCAATGTTCCCGGCAATACGCGAGCCAGAGAATCCCCAGGGTCAGCACCCCATCGATGATCGCCGGACTCTCCTCGGCATTGACCCCGAGGATGGCCCAGCATTGCTGGCCGCGGACCAGCAGGCCGCGCGCGTAGGCTGGCCCGAAGCTGTGCTCCAGGTCCATGGCCGAGCGCAGGCTCTCTATTTTGTACTCGTTAAAGTGACGGACCAGCAGCCGCTCCAGAAGCTGCAAATACCTGGTCCGGGAGAGAGCTCGGGTGGCAGGGGTCCGCAAGTCGCGATCCCTCACTACCTCGATCGATTGCGGGCGCTGCGTACCCAGACGCCGCACGCGGATGCGCAAAGTCTCTTTACGCGCCTCCAGGCCCACCACGGTGCGGACCATGTTCCGTTCTTCAGACCAGAGATGCAGCACACAGCGGCCGTGCTCGGCCGAGAGGGAGTAGCGGGCTGTGCCCATCTCAAACAGCACGCGCCCGTCTTCCAGCAGGGCGGCGTGCGGATAATCAGAGAAAAATTGCTCCAGCAAACGAGCGAGTTCCGTGGGAGAGAATTCAGCCTTCCCGCGGATTTCCAATTGGGTTTACCAGCCCATGCGCTGAGACAACTGGGTTATGTGCGCAGTGTGGTGGCGGCCGTGCCAGTCATAGAGAATGACTGATTGTTCGATCGATTGCCGGCCCAGTGCAGGATGCAGAAATCCGCGCTTCCAGTCCTGCTCCTCGAGCGAGGCGAAGAGCAGCGCCCAACGCAGGTGCAGCGATTGCAACAAATCGAGAGAGGTCGCTACAGCCTCAGTGCGCGCATCTGCCAGCTCTGCCCAGCGATCTTCCTTGTAAGCAAAGATGGTGGGCCAGTCTTCGGTCAGGCCAAGGCGAACGCGGTTGTAGGCGTTCATGTGACTGTCGGCGACGTGGTGGACCAACTGGCGAACAGTCCAGCCTCCCGGCCGGTAGGGCGTTTCAAGTTGTTCTTCGGAAAGAGGTGCGACGGCCTTGCGCAGGTTGTGCGGAAGTTGCCGGATGCCTTCGATCGCGGCGCTCCGCTCCTGCGGAGTGAAAGACTCCGCCCGACTGGAACCGCCGATGGGGTAACGCAGAGAATCGCCGGATGTCATCAGGACATCTTAGAGCAATTGTCAGTCGGTGGGCTGAATGGCGTAGTACCCTTTGCGCGCCTGCGCCTTGAGGCCATCGCCTTTACACTCTACGTCGATCTTGCGATAGCTCCCATCCAGTTTGGCGTTGGTTGGGGTATAGCTGGCAACGTATTGGGTGCGCAACTCTTCCTCAATCTGCGAGAAGGCGTTTTCCATTTTCTTGCCGTTGTTGCCCACGTCGATGACCCGGCCGCCGGTCTCTTCCGCCATCTTTCTCATGTAGGCGTCACCGCTGTAGCCCATGGTATAAACGCCTCGCCCGTAGAAGCCGCGATCGGCGATCAACAGCACGTAGACGATGGTATTGGCTTTCTGTGCGGCTTCGATGGCGCCCTCCAGCTTCTCCGTGCTGCCCTGGTCTTCGCCGTCGGTGAGGATGATGATGGCCTTGCGCCCGGTCTCCTGTTGCAGCTTGTCATGCGTGGCCAGGTAAACCGCGTCGTAGAGAAGTGTGCCCTTGGGCGTACCTGAGGGCATGCCGCCCATGCCTCCCGTCCCCACATTAATTTCCGCCTTGTCCATAGCGCGGGAGAGTGCATGCGCGTTGCTGGTGTAGTCGGAAAGGAGGTCTACGTTGACATCGAAGGAGATTAAGAACGCTTCATCTTTGGAACGCAGAACGCGGGCGAGAAAAGCGGAGCCGGCTTGTTGCTCCAAAGGGAGGACATTTTGCTGGCTGCCGCTGGTGTCGAGCAGGATGCCCAGGGTCAGAGGTTGGTCGTTCTCGGCGGCGAAGTTCTTGATCTTTTGCGGCGCCTTGTCTTCCAGGATGTTGAAGTCATCCTTGGTGAGGTGGGGGATCAGCGCGCCATGCTTGTCGTGCACGGTGAAATAGAGGCTCACCAGGTTGACGTTCACCTTGAGGGTCTCGACCGGCTGCAGGTCTTCCTGGTTGGGGTCTCCGGCGGGCCCCTGGGGCGGGGCATCGGGAGACGGTGCAACCTGGGCCACTGCGGGAACAGCGGAAGCACACAGCAAAGCGCACAGCAGGACCGCCCAGCGGGAAGGCGGGAGACGGAAATTCATGGAGGTTAGACGATGCAACATGGCGAACGATACCTCAGAAAACCGAAGAGCGCCCACCTTACAACGCTAACGGCGCGTCTGGTAATCTTATCTGTCTAATAGTAAGTCACGACGAGTGAGCGGGACCGAGGATGACCATGAACCGTTTCGTCCGCCTGGAGGAACTTCTGGTGAGGCAGGGTGTCTTGGCAATCGCGTTTTTGCTGCCGTGTGGCATCGGCAAGTTGGGATCAACAGGTGCCGGATGCTCCGACACCGCAAGGGCCTGAACAGTTTGGGCACGATCACTTCTGGCGTGACCCCAGGAAAGGGAGCGCAGAAGCTCCTCCGGATCAGAACGCCAACCCCACGCAGCCACCGCCCGCCACCGGCGGCCAGCTAGCTGGCCAGGACCAGACTCAGGGAGCGCCACCCGAAGTTCCCCCATCCGGCGAGATGCAAAAAGACATGGCGACGCTTTCGTCACCACGGGTCAACTACGTCGTTGTCCCGGTGACGGTTCTGGACAAAAAGACATCAACAAGTGGCCGGGCTGACCTGGCGGGATTTTGCAAATTTACGAGAACAATCATTCGCCAGCGCATCGCATTTGTTCAGCGCCGACGCCGTGCCGCTCTCCGTTGCCCTGGTAATCGACCAGAGCCTGCAAAAAGACACCATGAAGAAGGTGAACGATAGCCTGTCTGCAATCCAGGGTGGGTTCACCCCTTCTGACGAGATTGCGGTGTTTACCTATGCGGACGGAGTCAACAATCCGACCGATTTTACCGCGGCGTTGAGTGCGCGTTTGCCTGCCGTGCTGGAGAAATCCAAAAAACCAGGTGAGGACAATGGGCCCCCCAATCACCAGCGGTCCGCTGGCGGCGGGTCCCACCATCAACGGCAGAGACATCGATCCAAATCTCAGCCCACAGCGCGGAAATTCCGGCTTTCTCGTCTATCCCAAGGAGATCCATACCCTCAACGACGCCATTCTGGCGGCGGGCAAGGCTCTTTCTACCCGGCCGCAGGGCAGCCGCCGCATCATTTACGTGATCAGTGATGGCAAGGAATCGCGCAGCAAAGCCAACTATCGCGAGGTAGTGCGCTACCTCGAACGCAACCAGATCGCGGTCTACGGCACCCTGGTCGGCGATTCGGCCACCTGGGGCATCGGCTATCTGGACAGGTACAAGATCCCGCTGCTGCCGCTTTCGCCCGACAACATTCTGCCTCGGTACACGAGCGACACGGGCGGCCACCTCTACTCCGAATTTTCGACCAATGGGATCGAGCGGAGCTTTGCAGAGCTGGCAGTCCCTGGCACGCACCCAGTACACCCTTGGCTACTACAGTCACGTACCTGTGACGGACGGCAGATACCGCAACCTCGAAGTTACGGTCAAGCGACCGGATGTTACAGTCGTCGCCAAGAAGGGGTACTACCCGACAGCAACCAACCTCTCGCGATGATCCTGGCAGCCTTAGGGCACCCGGGCTTGAGCTTCGTCGGCCTGGGCCTGGCGGCTTCAGCTTTCTGGGGCGCGAGCGACTTTCTCGGTGGCCTTGCCACCCGCAAAGCGCATGTGGTTCTCGTGGTTGCGATGGCCCACAGCCTCAGCCTGGGACTGTTGCTGCTGATCGCGTTGTCCGCTCATGCCCCATTGCCCACCCTGCACTTCGCACTTGCGGGTTTGTGTGCCGGGGCGTTTGGAGGGAGTGGCGCTCCTTCTCTACTACCAGGCATTGTCCCTGGGCGAGATGGGGATCACGACCGCCCTGACCGGCCTGCTCACTGCCCTGGTCCCGGTGGGCTATTCATTTTTTACCCAGGGCTCGCCCAAATCTAGCCAGATCGCGGGGTTCGTGGTGGCGGCAGCCGCCATCGCGCTGATTGCGTACCGCCAGCCGGCGCACCTCGTCCGCTGGCCCTTGGCCTCGCGACCCTGGCCGGGCTCGGTTTTGGGGTGTTTCTAGTGGTATTGAAAATCGGCAGCGCACACGGTCTGCTGTGGCCGCTCATTTGTTCCCGCTTGGCCAGCGCCACATTGGCGTGCGCGATGGTGATTGGGGTCCAGGTACGCAATGGTAAGGATGCGGCTGCCTGGCGCGAGCAGGCTCGCGAGAATCGTTTCTTCTTGATTGCGGGATCTGCTGGGGTGCTCGAGGCTACAGGGAGTCTGCTGTATATGCGGTCGGCCGCCGAGGGGCGCCTGGATGTGGCGGCGGTACTGGCCTCGCTCTACCCGGTGATCACGATTATGCTGGCGGCGTGGTTTTTGAAGGAACGGACAACGTCGAGTCAGGCATTAGGAATGGCACTGGCGTTAGGCGCCGTCGTGCTCGTGTCCCTGTAAAGGAAGTTACTTGACCTCAGTCGTCACTTCGGACTTGGGTGCGGGGGTGTCCTGCTTGACAGGATCCGGCGTGCCCTTGATGGCATCTTTGAAGCCCCGCATTCCCTCGCCTAAACCCTTACCGAGTTCAGGAAGTTTGCGAGGGCCGAAGATCAAAAGTGCGACCACCAGAACGACAATCAGGTGAGTTGGTGTGAGTAGTTCGCCCATGGAATTTCTCCGCTCTTATTATTGTCGCACAGTAGGCACGTGCCTGTGATCCGCGCTATCGTGCCCACTCATAGTACGCCATCAACCCCCTATTTGGATGGCTCCAGCAGGCGGCTCGAGACCATCTTGTAGAAAGCGGGGAGGTTTTCGCCTGCACCCAGGGTCAGGCGACGGTACACCTTCATCAGCGGATAGAGCCGGCCTCCGCCGAATCACCAGCGTGGGCACGGCGGCAACCCCTCCGCCGGGATGCGGCCCAAGCTCCCATTCCCCGGCAAAGCGGCCTGCGGATCACCTCACCAAAGTAGCTGCCCCAAAGGCGGGTCTGGAACTCCAGATCTTCGGTCGACTGGCCGGCCAGGATCTGCTCCAGCACGTCGACCGAAGACTCGCTCAGGTCAAGGCGGCGGCGGTGATCGCTCCAGGCGACACGAACGGCTTCCTGCGCGTAGGCGCTCATCATGTCCGCGAGGGATGCGAAGTTGCTTTCGGCCAGATTCAGCTTTGGCCGTCATACCCTCAGCCTAACCGTTCCGGCGTCTGACAGGAAGCGAAGTGCAATGTATCTTAAGGATTACTGGGCGTACAGTTTGCGGAGGTTTGGTTGAAGGCAATTGGTGTTGCTGCACGGAAGTGGAGGGCCGTCCTCCTGGGTCTGGGGTCTGTTGAGTACGGGTGGATGCTGGGCAGCATGGCCGAGCGCGCAGGTGGTTCCGCCGGCGCAGACGATACCGGAAGCACCCTCGCTCCAGAACGAGTCGCTGAAACCGCTCGATTATCGAAATAAATACGATATTTATGGTGGCTTTGCCTCCTCTCATTTCAACGCCGGCCCGGCCTTGATCCCAGGCGCAAACCTGGGCGGTTTTGACGTCCAGGGAACGATGTGGTTGCGCATGCGACTGGGCGTTACGGCCAATGTTCGCGGCTATTACGGAACGACGGGTGTGGTTCCTAACCCTTACAACATTCACGGGCCCGTTCATCATGGAGCACATGTTCATGGCTGGACCGTCCATCCGCGGCCCGAAGAATGAACACGCCGCGTTGAACTTTCATGCTCTCGTGGGCGGCTCCTACGGAGTATTTAACTCCGCCATAAACCAGGGACTGACCGGACCAAATCTTGGGCTCTTCAACAACGGCCTGGCTCTGGCAACAGCGTTGGGCGGATCCCTCGACTCTGAACCGTTCCCCGCGGATTGTCGGTGCGCATTTCGCCGGATTATCTTCTGACTCGTTTTGGCGGCGTGTCGCAGAACGAATTCGCCATTTCCGTGGGGGTGCTCTACCGGTTCAACAAGATGCGGCCCATGGAGGCTAGTCCGGAGACGCCTGCGGGAAGAATCAGGTCTCGCCAAGGACGGAGCCGCCTTCCAGGAGCTAACGTCCTGGAGCGCACCTCAAAATCGTTACCGGGCCGGTAGGCAGTTGTCCAAATCCTGGCATATTTGCACCATTCAGCCTGGCAAAGAGTGGCCGTAGGATCCGTGCGAGCGGTCGGCAGTGAACGATGGTGGGTTATGCTGGTGTACCTCAAGGCACGACTCTATAGCCTCGCCGCGGCGCATAGATGGACGAGCAGGAGAGCATTGAAGGCTTTTAGCCCTTGTGGGCTATTGATGCAGGGCCAAACGCGACTATACGGACCCGGGCGAAAACCGTAGACAGAACAGGGGCTAAAGCCCTGATTTTGTATTGGGAGCGCCTCAACGAGCCCGACTATAAGTGGCTGTACGCCCCTGATACACAGCAGGACCCGACCGCGATACTGTGGCGATTCAAATCCTAACCTGCTGTCTGCAAGTGAGTCTAAGGCTTCCGCTGCCAGTGTATGGCTTCCTGAACTTAAATCGCTACCACGCAATCGGCCACGGCAGCGAATTTGGAGAGCTTTGAAATCGGCCGTCCCCGTTCGGCAGGCTCAGGGGCAACTTTCCTTCGGGACTGACTTTGCGTCCACTGGCGATGGGCTTAGTTCGGCCGGCCGTTTGCATGCCATTGCGGTTTCCAGGCGGTCTGGGCAAGCCACTCGATCGGCGCCACCATCGATTCGATAGCTCGGGTCATGTGGGGAAAGTCGATGTGGCTGATTTCGTCGCTTGGCTGATGGTAGTCAGGGTGAAGCCCAAAGCTCGAGACGGTTTGGGCGATGATCCCACGCCGCGCGAGACTGTAGTTATCCGACCGCTTGAAGAAATTTTGCTCGGGGTGAGGGTCGGCAACCAGGCTGGCGCCGTGGCGCGCCAGCATGGGCCCCAGGTCGCTGCGCTCGAAACCGGTGAGCCATAGACCGTCTCGCGGCAAAGCTGGATCACGGCGGCCAATCATTTCAAACTCCAGGTTGGCCACGATCTGATCCAGCGGTACAGGCGGATGGTCGAGAAAGTATCGGTTTCCGTAGCCTCCGATTTCTTCTGAACCAAACAGGACGAAGAGGACGGTGCGCGCCGGGCGAGCGCCCGAGCGGAAAATACCCGCGCCAGTTCAATCACCGCGGTGGTTCCGGAAGCATCGTCATCGGCCCCGTTATAAATGCGGTCTCCCTCTTTCTGCGGGGCCAATCCCCAGGTGATCCAGATGCGCGGTCAGCAGGATCGCGTCTTTCTTGCAACCGGATCGGACCCGCGCAGAATGCCCACGACGTTCCAGGTCTCGGTTCTGGGCACTTGGGCAAAACCCGCCATGTAGTGCGGCGATCGGCGGCGGCAGAGTGGAGGGTAACGGGGCCTTTTGCAGGAAGCTACCTTCGTCGCCGCCTGGCTCCAGGCCAAAGCCGGCGAACAGCGAGGCCGCATAGAGGGCTGCCAGATGCTCGTCACGCGTGCCGCTGCCGCGCCCTGTAGCTCGTCGGAGGCAAGAAAGCTCATATCCCCGCGGATGCAAGGAGCGCAGAGTGCTGCCTGGGGCGGTTTCGTTGTCTGGCGAATGGCAGGTGGCCGCACCCAGCAACACCGCACAGCGAACTGCATTGGGGAACGAGTGCATCGGGAAAGTATAATGGAGGTCTTCCGAGTAGTTTCATTGAGCGGATACCGGCGCCTCATCGTCTGGTGCTTTGAGATTGCCCCAACGAAACAGAAATACGGTAAGGGACATTGATGCGCCGAATTCAGGGTTTGTGTCGTCTGTTTCTCCTCGGCTTGGCGGGTTGCGGCGGTTTTTTTGTTCCCCAGACCAACAGCGGCGGCGGCACCAACACCGGCGATTACCTTTACGTCGGCAATGGGAACGATCCGTACATCGCCGGGTTTCGGCGTTAGCAGCAGCGGGGCTCTTTCGGTCCTTAGCAACTCGCCTTACAACAACGGCGTTGCTGCGCAATCGATGGCTGTGACGCCCGCCAATACGTTCCTGTACGCGGGAACCACCAACGGCATCTACGCTTACGCCATCAACAGCAACGGTTCGATCTCGGTGCACAATAGCGGGAGCGCCGTCGCCCAGGATATGGTGGCGACGCAAATGCAGGTGGACAGCACCGGGAACTACCTGCTCGCATCGGGCTTTGGTACCTCGATCGGCGCGCAGGCGATCGGGATCTACACAGATCAACACGACGACAGGATTGCTGACCGCGGTCGACCGGCTCTCCTCTACCGCTCTACACCGGGAACGCCTCCACCCCGGCTGTGGTGGCTCCCACCGGATTGCTGATCACGCCCAATAACTCTTACGTTTATGTCTCCCTCGGCGCGCTGGGAGTGCAGGTGCTTACCCTGGGTGCGGGCGGGGCTCTGAGTACCGGCAGCGCACCCTTGCTTCTGCTACCCAACAGCACCTCGACCAGCCCTTCGGACACTGGGCTGGCCAGCGATCCCCTTTCCGCATTCCTCTTTGTGGCCGAGATCAACACCGGATTTAGCGTGTTGAGCATCGGAACGGGCGGCTCGCTCAAAGAAGTTTCAGGTTCGCCTTATGCCGTAGGAACAGGACCGAACGGCGTGATCCTGGATACGACGGGAAGCTATGTCTACGTTGCCAACAAGGGAAGCAACAACATCAGCGCCTTCACCCTCACCGCGGCCTCGGGCAAGTTGACCGCGATTGCAGGATCGCCCTTTGCTTCGGGAGGACTGTTGCCGACCGCCCTGGTGAATGACAATTCCAAGAAGTTCGTGGCCGTCATCAATTCCGGTTCGAACGGTTCCGCGGGTAACAGCGACCTGCAGGTTTTCAAATTCGATACCACCACGGACGGAAAGCTCGACCCGGTTTCTACTGCCACCACAGGCACTGATCCCACCACCCCTCTGTCCCTCGCAGCGTCGCACTGATCCGGAGCCGAGTGTCCACGGAGCTTGAAAACGATCTAATCTTTGTCTCGATCGCTGCCTATCGTGATCCCCAGCTCAATGCAACCATCGCGGATTGCCTCAGCAAGGCCCGCCACCCTGCGCGTCTGCGATTTGGAATTTGCTGGCAGCATGGCGCGGATGAGCCGCCTCTTCCATACGCTGGCGATCATCGGTTTCAGATTCTGGACATACCCTGGAGAAGACAGCAAGGGCGCCTGCTGGGCGCGCGCCGAAGCGATGAAGCTGTGGCGGGGTGAGCGGTGGTTTCTGCAGGTAGATTCGCATTGCCGTTTCGCCCCAGGTTGGGACGAAAAGCTGATCCGCATGATGGGACAAACGGCAAGCCCCAAACCCGTTCTGAGCACTTATGCAACGCCCTTCACGCCAGGACCGGCGGAGATCTTGACGGGCGCGCCGCTGCAGATGGGCTTTCAGGGCTTCACCCCGGACGGCATTCCGCACATGAAGCCAATGGCCATCCCGAATTGGCAATCGACTCCATCGGCCTTTACGCGCGCGATTCCTTTCCGGAGGCTTTCTGTTTGCCGCGGGTAGTTTCGTCCGCGAGGTCCCATACGATCCCGAGCTTTACTTTCTGGGCGAGGAGGCCTCGATGACAGTGCGCGCCTTCACCCACGGCTACGATTTGTTTCATCCTTGCGAGACCATCGTGTGGCACGACTATGTTCGAAAAGATGCGGTCAAGCATTGGGACGATCACATCGAAGAGAACAAAACCGGAATCCAGTGGGGTGAGCAGGACGTGCGGAGCAAAAACAAAATCAGAAAATTGCTTCTGGGCGAGCCTGTGAATGAATTTGGCCTGGGAAACGTTCGCACCATCGAGGACTTCGAGGCATATGCCGGGCTGTCGTTTCGCCTGCGCAAGGCGCATGATTACACGGTGCGGTCGGAAGAACCCCCCAATCCAAAGTTGGAGGAGGACTGGGCGGAGGAGATTTACTCGTGGCTGGTTCGAATCAGATTGAACAGTAGTGAGTTGCCTGCGGATTGCTGGCGTGACCTTTCGTTTTGGTACATCGGAATCTACGACGAGAATCATAACGAAATTTATCGTCGCGATCTCTCGCCGCAGGAACTCGCGCCGCTCGCGGGGCAGCAGCCAGAGATCGAACTGGTATGCGAACTACAATCCGGGAGCATTCCTGCTGGATGGACCGTGTGGCCAGTCAGCCGCTCGCGCGGGTGGCTTCAGAAAATCGAGGGCCAATTGCGAGAGGAGGACTTTACGATTCTCTTGGACGAGGATGAATGACGAGGGCAGGGCAAAAAAAATACCCATCCCTTGAGCCTATGTTTTGGCCTGCAGGGATGGGCTTGGCAAGACGAGGTGCTAACTAAAGAGTCCGTTCAGGCCATTGGGGAAAAAGACCCCGGTGTATTTTGATCCTGACGCGGGAATGTTTGCGCTGCCTGTAACAATCTTGAGCACCTGTGTTGTGGTGCGGCTATAAGTTTTGGAGTAGTTGGGAGAGCCGGTCTGCGCATCGACGATGGTGGCAGCGCCGTTCATCGTACCCGCCGGCTGAATGGTGACCGTCTGGAGGCCGACCCCGATGTCATCCGTTGTCGTGCTGCCATCCAGAGCCATGCGCGTCGCGGAAATCTTCTGAGTGTAGCCCTGAAGTCCAGCTTTGCCATCCGGATCCGCGATGAAGATGGATGTCCGCACCAGGCCGGCATGATAGGCTTCGGTTCCCAGAATACCGGCCGCCGCTCCGAGGTACGGAGCCTGGGTGAGCAACGGCGCCGCCCCACTGTAAGCGGTGACTCCTACATCCTCGAAGATATAGGCGCCGATCAGAAAATCAAGGTCGTTAGCGAAAGGATCGAAGGTGCTTGCAATCCCAGCCGCACCAGCCAGGGTGTTGAAGCTGTTGTAGAGGTCCAGATTCGGCTGGGCAACGCAGGCAGCTCCCAACGATGCGCGTAGAAAGATGACGTGATTGCGCTCTTCCTGAGCCGTTTCGGTTGCATACGCTTGAATCGCAGGAAGCGTCCACGGAACCAGGCAGCTGGCTTTGCCCCCTGGCTTGGTGACCACGCTGCCACCGACTGCGGACCCATTGCCTGCGACGATGGGAACTCCCATGTAGTCAATGGTTGTCCCGGCGGTTGCGAGAGTATAGAAGTTGGCTTCCAGATACTCCAGGTTCAGTGCGAAGTTCAGGATGTCAGAGTCGGTATAAGCAGGAGCGGATTGCGCTTCTGCTAATTTAACTCCCGCGAAGGCAAGGCCGGCGAGAGCAGCTCCGCCGAGCGCAAGCATCTTGCGCCGGCTGTTTACGATGATTTCATCAAGTTGCTGCGTTTCTAAAGTTGCCATGGTTTCTCCGTCCTTAGCTCGCGGTTACGCTGATGTTGCCGTTCAGACCATTGGGGAAGAAACCGCCCCCTTTGACACCCGCGCCCGGAGGCGCAGCATATACGATATGCAACACCTGGTCTGTAGTGCGTGCGTAAGTGATCGAGTAGGTAGGGTCAGCAGCAACGATCGTGCTGGCCGGCATGTACGCAGTGGGAACGAACGGAACGGCATAGGGCGGAAGAGCCGTGAGCGTGGTTTCATTACCACCACCCAACGTCGCGCGCAGCTTGCTTATCTGTTGCGCGTAGGTCACGTAGGTGGGATTGGGCGTGACCAGGGTGGCCGTCTTGGTCGCGGTCGCAATCGAGTCTGCGATCAGCAAGGTACGTATTTCTGCAGCGTGATAGGCCTCGACCGCGAGGATCGATGCGGCTGCCGCGAGATAGGTCTTACCCGTCATGGTGTTGCTGAGAAGACCCGCTGCCCCGTGATAAGCGGTGACGCCGACATCTTCGAACACAAACGCGCCGACCAAAAACGCTTCGTAGCTACCGAAGGGATTGAAAGTGGAACCGATGCCGGCGGCCGAGGCTGCCGCGTTGAAACTATTCATCAAGTCGATGTTGGGGCGGGCCACGGCGCTGGAGCCCAAAGCCGAGCGTAGAAAGCGAACGTGGTCCAACTCATTCTGCGCGATTTCATAGATATAGTTCTGCTGCGCGGTGGTGAGACCAGGAACCATCGTAGTGGAGGGTACGACAACCGTGGTGGTTGCATTGCCCGTGTCTGCGGCCGAGAGACCATTGCCGGTCGCGGCACGGAGGTAAAACTCAGCTTCCAGATACTCGAGGTTGAGAGCAAAATTCAAATAGTCGGCATCGCCCAGGACAACGGGTGCAGGTGTAGGCGTAGGGGTGGGTGTAGGGGTTGGGGTCGGCGTTGAACTGCCACCGCAACCAGCAACGACTGCGACTGCAGCCGCTGCGCCGGAGCGCGCCATAAAGCTTCGACGAGTGAGCGCTTTGTCGATGAGCTCAGTGAGCTTTTTTTCCATGAATTTGCCTCTCTTGCTTGAAAGATCAAGCGATACCCGAGCCCGATGACCCTGCACCACTCGCTGTTCTGAGTAACGTGTTCAGGTCATGTATCGGATTGCGACAAACCACGAATTGTTGAAAAGTACGATTGATTACAACGAAAGTTGCAGGATCTCGTTTCCCCATGCGACAGGCGTTAACCACTCAGTCTCGCTACCACCCATGCGCTATTCCGTTGAACAGTCTTGGGTAGGGACCATAAGGAACACTGCGTCTTGGATTTTTCGCCGAACTCGATGGTCTAATGCTGATAGGGAGATTCGCCCCCCGAATGTTTGCTGCTTTGTCGTACTTTCGCCGAACTGGTCCTCGCCCGCGCCTTTGCTTCGCAATCTGCGTAGCACTGATCGCCGCACTGAGCGGGTGCACCCGTTTGCGCGAACATCTCAAGCCCGAAATGGTCTACGTGGTGGCCAAGCAAACTTATCTGCGAGATCGGGTGGCCGCCGTATCAAATCGAGTCGCTTTGGTCAGCAACGGACAGCCGCTTGAGGTCGTGGAACGCGGACGCCGCTTCCTCAAAGCCAAGACAGCCAAGGGCGAGGTGGGCTGGATCGAAGATCATATGGTCATTGACCAGGCTGCCTATGATCAGTTTGCCGCCCTCGGGCAACAGCACGCGCATGACCCTGTGGTCGCCACCGGAGTGTTGCGCGATGACCTCTACCTGCATGTGAAACCCGGCCGGGAAACGGACCGCTTCTATCTTCTTCCGGAAAACGACAAACTTCAGTTGCTAATACGTGCTTCCGTGGCCAAACCGGCTCCCCCCCAAGGCATGCTGCCTGCGCCCCATCCAACTGCGGGGGCGAAAGGGAAAAAAGGCGCTGGAGCCAAGGCGCCCTTACCAGGCGAACCTACGGTTCCCATGGAAGACTGGTGGCTGGTGCGCGACAGCCACGGTCAAGTGGGCTGGATGCTCGCCCGCCGGCTGGACGTGGATGTTCCGGATGAGATTGCGGGCTACTCCGAGGGACAGAAAATCGTCGGCGCCTATGTGCTGACCAAGGTGTACGACGCGGATTCCTCGTTGCCCGACAAGATGGTGCCTGAGTACGTCTCGGTTACAAATGCGTATAAAGACGGGCTCCCCTACGATTTCGACCAGGTGCGGGTTTTCACCTGGAACACGAAAAAGCATCGCTACGAAACCGCCTACCGGCAGCGGAACGTACAAGGGTATTTACCGGTCAAGATCAGCGAAGCCAAGAATGCTCAAGGCCAGTCTGTGCCAGAGTTCTCCATCACCGTTGCTGCGAGTGACGAGGTAAAGGTAGATCCGCTCACCGGGGCCACCCGGCCCGCGCAGACCGACGTGCTCCATTATCAGCTCGAAGGCGGCATGGTAAAGCGCGTCACAACGGGCGGTCCCCCTCCAGTTCCGGCGACGGCAAAGTCAAAGCCCGCAGAAGCAACCCCCCATCACCACCACGCCAAGGGAAGAAAAACCGGTGCGTAGGCAGCTTTTAAAGGGCTAGGAAAAGCGAGAAACGAATGGCCGTACCGCCTGGCCTGAAGAACGGCTGCGAGAATTAACGCCAAGAAAGTCCCGAAGGGACGTCTAAACTTCAGAGCTGTCCAAATTGACTGGGTGGCCGATTGCGTGGTGGCGATTGTATTGGGAAAGCAGGTTGTTGATCGAGACAGTGGCGGGGGGTTGCTGTGTATCAGGGCACGACTTTAGTCGGGCCGTTACCTCGCAACAAAATCAGGGCTTTAGCCCCTGTACTGCTGCTTTTGCCCGGTACGTATAGTCGAGTTTGCTGCACCATCCCCCCCAGGGGCTAAAGAGCGTGCGTGAGAACCAGAGATTTACGCATTTAGTCCCGTAGGGACGACTGAAAATCTTTAAGACTGAACTGCTCTACAGATCGCATCGAGTAAGTCCAGTCGTCCCGGCGGGACTCATCTTGCCATCGGTTCGCACGTAGAATCCTCGGGACCCGGCTTTCTCCATCAACTCAGAAAATCGGCAATCGCACCCACCACGATCTCCTGCTCCTGAAACGTGAGCTGAGAGAACATGGGAAGCGCCAATACCTCGGCCGCAGCACGCTCACTCTCCGGAAAAGCTCCTGCTGGATAGCCCAGGCTTTGCAAAGCAGGCTGCTGATGGAGAGCCAGGGGATAGTAAATCTCCGATCCCACGCCCCGGTCGCGAAGAAACGCCCTCAATTCATCGCGGCGGGGAACCCGAATCACGTATTGATGGAAAACATGGGTAGCCCTGGACCGTGTCTTGGGTAGAACCACTCCATTTTTCGGATAAGGTCCCGGCTCCACCAGGCCTGCCCGCTCGAAAAGCGCACGGTAATTCTCGGCGAGACGACGCCGCTCCCCATTCCAGTCGTCAATGAAACCGAGCTTCACCAGCAGAACGGCGGCTTGCAGCGTATCCAGCCGGCTGTTCCAGCCGACCACGTCGTGGTAGTAGCGCCGGTGCATCCCATGCGCCCGCAAGAGCCTGATTCGTTCAGCAATGGTATCCAACCCAGTCGTGACCATGCCGGCATCGCCGGCCGCGCTGAGGTTTTTGGTGGGGTAGAAGCTGAAAGCGGCCGCGTCGCCCAGGGCGCCGGCCTGGCGCCCATCCCAGCGGGCTCCGAAGGCCTGGGCAGCGTCTTCGATCAGCCTCACGCCGTGCTCCTGCTTGAGTTGCTCAAAGCAATCCCACTCGACCGTCTGGCCATAGAGGTGAACAGGCAGGATGGCTCGCACAGCGGAGCCGGATTCCAGGCATACCTTGGCTGCAGCTGGACTGAGATTGAACGTCTCCGGATCAATATCCGCGAGCACCGGTTGCGCTCCGGCGCGCAGGATGGCGCTGGCGGTGGCAAAAAAACTGAAGGCGGTGGTGACAACTGCATCACCGGGGCCAATTTCCGCCCCCTCGAGCGCTAACCAGAGGGCGTCGGTGCCGGAAGAGCAGCCGATCGCATGGGCTACCCCGCATTTTTCCGCGGCAGCGCGCTCGAATTCCGCCACCTGGGGGCCCATGATGAAGTTTTGTGAAGAAAAGACGTCCTCCATGGCCTGGAGGAGCTTCGGGCCAATGGTGCGATATTCACGCGAAAGGTCCAGACTGGGCACCCTCAGCGGAGCACCGGCCGGACTTTCTCTCCCATCTCCCACATTCGTAATGGTACACCGGCAATTTGCGTGGCCGGGGAGCGCTTAAGATGCATCTAAGTCTTCGATTACGGATGCCCAATGGCGTTCATAGGGCTTTTTGCACCGGGGTTCTCATGGGTCCCATGGCAACCGGGGAAGGCGTGTAAACTTTCTGTAGCAGGACTTGAGCCTGGTTCGGCTCCGAGCCCGACGTTGCAGTAGCTGCTAGTACTTGAGCATTTTCCATAACGTAACTCGACATTTAAGAAATTGGAGATCGGCACATGGACAATAAGCCGGCACAGAACATTCAGGACACGTTTCTTAATACGGTCCGCAAAGATAAGACTCCGATCACGATATACCTGGTCAGCGGAGTTAAACTCACAGGCAAAATACGCTCATTTGACAAGTATTCTGTGCTGCTCGAAAACAACAGCCAGGAGCAGTTGATTTTCAAGCATGCCATCTCAACGGTGGTCAGCACGCGGTCAGTGCTGCACAGTGATCATCGTCCGAGCACTGGGGTGGGCCATCCTCCCGCGAGTGCTCCGGGCCTTGGCGGGGCGCGCCCTGACAGCGCGGTGGCGGAAGGCTAGCGTAGGATCTGCTGCGGTTTTGATGAGGTTTTGCTGAAAAACACTGGCGTTCCGTCTGACCGGGCGCTGCTGGTCGGTGTCGAGTTCGTCTCGCGGCCGTCGGCCGTTCCTCGTTCTGCTGCATTGGCGCGGGAAGCCGCAAAGCTGGCGGAAATCACGCGAACCGGGGGCGACCCAATCAGTCCGGGACCTCCTCCTGCGCACGCCGATGCCGCTGCGGCGTTTGCCGAATTTCGCGAGCTGGTCGCTGGTGCGGGCGCGGAAATTGTCGCCGAAGTGCTGCAACGAAGGCCAAAGCCGGACCCTGCAACCTTGGTCGGCAAAGGCAAAGTAGAGGAAATCGCCGCGGTCGCGCAGTCAGCACAGGCCACCCTGATTCTCTTCGATCACGATCTGACCCCAACCCAACTCCGGAACCTGGAACACGCGCTGCCGGTACGGGTGGTCGATCGCACCCAGCTCATTCTCGACATCTTTGCCCGCCACGCGCGCAGCCGCGAAGGTCAGCTACAGGTAGAACTGGCGCAACTGGAGTACATGCTGCCCCGCCTGGCCGGTCGTGGCGCGGCCATGTCTCAGCTAGGCGGCGGAATCGGGACCCGCGGACCGGGAGAAACTCAGCTGGAAACCGACCGGCGAAAGATCCAACGTAAACTGCTGCAACTCAAACGCGAACTCGAAGACGTTCGCCGCGTCCGCACACAGCAGCGGCATCGCCGGGCGGCGGTGCCAGTGCCCACGATTGCCCTGGTCGGCTACACCAACGCCGGCAAAAGCACCCTGTTCAATCGGCTCACCGACGCGGGAGTGCTGGCATCGTCGCGCATGTTCTCCACCCTCGACCCCAAGCTCCGCGCCTTGGTTCTTCCATCACGCAGAAAAGTTCTTTTATCGGACACAGTCGGCTTTATCAGCAACCTGCCGCACACCCTCGTCACTTCCTTCCGAGCCACCCTGGAAGAGGTGGAAAAGGCAGAAGTGCTTCTCCACGTGCAGGACTCGTCGAGCATGCACCGCGAACAGCAGAAAGAGGACGTGGAGAAGGTCCTGGCCGAGCTGGGCGCGAAGGACAAGCCAACCGTCCCGGTCATGAACAAAGTCGATTTACTGTCCCCAGAGCAGCGATCGACGCTATTGGCCGATCCATCCTCAGCGGCCATCTCGGCGACCACGGGAGAAGGGATTGGGCACTTGCTTGAGCTGATGGATCGCGCTCTCACTGCCGATCCCATCGTCGAAGAAAAGTTCGTGGTTCCACAGAAAGAAGGCGCTGTGTTGGCGGCCCTGGACGCCGGCGCACTCATTTTGAAACGCGAGTTCTCGGGCGATTTTGTCGATCTAACGGTGGCCGGGCCAGCATCCTTGCTGGCGCGATATCGCCAGTACAGACAACCTGAAAAAGTGCTTAAAGTAAGGACGGGCCGGGGGGGTGGGAGCGGAGCGACTTCCCACGAGACCGGCCCTGTCTGACCCTGATCTGGGTCTAGGAAGTAATCGAAGTATACTCCTCAACGAAACGGGCTACAAAGAATAAACCTTACAAAAGACCCTGACCCTTTGGATACAGGGGTAAGCCCGGTTCCTGCCGATAGCCCCCACGCGCCAAGGAAGCTGGGGAGGTTCATCGGGGCTCGGAAGGTTTGACAGCTAAATTTCGCCTCTGTTAAAAACAAAGGTCCCGGCTGTCACTACCGCTCTCCGCCTAAAATCTACCCATATACTGAACATTTGGCATGAACGAGACCTTACATCAACTCGGCGGACTACTGCTCGGCTCCGTACCGACCATTTTCCTGTTCCTTTTGCTCGTAATTCTTTACCGCTTTCTGGTTTACGGCCCCCTGACCAGGGTATTGAACGAGAGGCGCGAGCGGACCGAAGGGGCGATTGAGCAGGCGAACGCCGCCGCTGCCGCCGCTGCTGCAAAAACCCAGGAGTATGAGGCGCAACTCAGGGCCGCTCGTTCCAGGATCTTCCATGCTCGGCAACAGAAGATGGAACAGTGGAATCGCGAACGAGACCGCGCCATCGCGGAGGCCCACGAAGCCGCCCAGAGCCAGGTACGCGAGGCGAAGCTGGCCCTGCAAACGCAGGCCACGGCAGCCCGTCGCACCCTGGAGGGCTCCATTGACGAGCTCGCGTCTGAGATTCTGCGTGCCATCCTTCCCAAAAGCACCTCGACGCCCGGTGCGACTCTGGAGCGAGTCCGTTGACCTTCTCACGTTTTTCCTTCTGTTTAGTTCTTCTATTCTCCTTGGCCGGCGCCCTGTGCCTACCTGCGCGGGCCTGGCAAGCTGCCCCCGCTGCGGCCGGGACTGCGGCAAAGACCGACCATCCGGCTGCCGACACAGCGGACCAGGAAACCGGCGAGGATGTCTATCGCCACTCAGCCTCGGTCAAGCTGTTAGCCCGCTGGTTGCATCTGGATAAAGAGACGGCGGCACGGCTATTCGAATACCTCAACTTCGCCATCCTCGCGGGCGCCGTTTTGTTCGCCCTGTTGAAGGTGCTCCCCAAGAATTTCCGGGCACAACGGGAAGACATTCAGCGCCGCCTGTCGGATGCGCGGACGGCTACCGAGCAGTCCAATGAGCGCCTGTCTGCGATTGAGCAGAGACTTTCACGGCTGGATGAGGAAGTCGCGGCAATCGCGAAGCAGGCGGAGAAGGACAGTGTGGAGGATGAGGCCCGCATCAAGGCTTCCATCGAAGTCGAGCGGCAACGGATTACCGAGGCGGTGAGCAGGGATATCGCCGCAGCCTCGAGTGCGGCACAGCGGGATCTGAAGAGTTTCGTGGCCGGCCTGGCGGTGGATCGCGCGGCCCAGAGGATGGCGCTGACTGACGAAGACGACCGCGCCCTGGTGCAGGAATTCTCCAGGAGCCTCGCGGTGCAAGCGCGGAATGGAGACAAAAACTAATGTCTGCCTTCGCCGCTCGTTATGCCCGCGCCTTCGCTGATGTTGTGCTCGACACCAGGTTGGATCCAGCCGAAGCGGAGCAGCAGCTGAATGATTTTGCCTCTACCTTTGCCGGCAGTAAGGACCTGAGGGAAGTTCTCTTGAACCCTTCCATCCCCACGGGGAAGAGGGTATCGATTCTCGATGCGGTGAACCGCCGGATTGGCTGCGGACCCAAGGTAAGAAATTTCCTGGCCGTACTGATCAGCCACGAGCGGCTAGCCGCGCTCGACGAAGTAATTGAGGAATTCAGGTTGGAGATGAACCGGCGTTTGTCGATCTCCGATGCTGAAGTAGTGACCGCGCGCCCACTTGAGGATCAGGAGCGGGCCAAGCTGGAGCGTGACGTTGCCGGCCTGGCCGGAACCCGGGTGAATGCAACCTTCCGCCAGGACAAATCGCTGATCGGCGGAGCGATCGTACGCATTGGAAGCACCATCTACGATGGTTCGGTGCGGGGCCGGCTGGAACGCTTGAAAGAGCGCCTGGTGGCTAACTAAGCAAGTCCGAAAAAAACCAAGCAACAAGAGAATTGACGGAAGAACGTATGGCTCAGATCAACGCAGACGAGATTACACAGCTCCTTAAAGAGCAGATTCAAAATTACGATGCGGAAATTCGCGTCGACCAAACCGGGACCATCATTTCCCTCGGCGATGGAATCGCCCGCCTCCACGGCCTGGACAAAGCCATGGCAGGAGAGATGCTCAAGTTTCCCCATGGAGTGGAAGGCCTGGCGATGAACCTCGACGAGGATCAGGTGGGCTGCGTCATCCTGGGCGATTACACGCAATTGCGCGAGGGCGATGAAGTAAAGCGCAGCGGCGAGATCATGAGCGTGCCCGTGGGCAACGGCATGATTGGCCGCGTGGTGAATGCCATCGGCCAGCCAATCGATGACCGTGGTCCCATTGAAGGGACAGAGCTCGCGCCCATCGAGCGCATCGCTCCCGGCGTAGTCGACCGCCAGGGCGTGCGCGAACCCATGTCTACCGGCATCAAGGCGATCGACAGCATGATCCCCATTGGCCGTGGGCAGCGCGAACTGATTATCGGCGACCGCCAGACGGGCAAAACAGCCATTGCGCTCGATACCATCATCAACAGCGCCAAGAACAACCTCATCTGCATTTACTGCGCGATTGGCCAGAAGCGCTCGTCGGTGGCCCAGGTGGTACAAACGCTGACCGAGTACGGCGCGATGGACTACACCATCGTGGTGGCCGCAACCGCGTCAGAGCCGGCCCCGATGCAGTACCTGGCTCCTTACGCCGCGACCAGCATGGGCGAGTATTTTCGCGATAGCGGGCGCCATGCACTGATCATCTACGACGATCTCTCCAAGCACGCGGTGGCTTATCGCGAGATTTCGCTGCTGCTGCGCCGTCCTCCGGGCCGCGAAGCGTATCCCGGCGACGTATTTTATTTGCACTCGCGCCTGCTGGAACGCTCGGCGAAGCTGAGCAATGAGAAGGGCGGCGGCTCGCTGACTGCGCTCCCCATCATCGAGACCCAGGCTGGAGACGTCTCCGCTTACATTCCAACCAACGTGATTTCGATCACCGATGGGCAGATTTACCTCGAAGGCGACTTGTTCAACTCCGGTGTGCGGCCGGCGGTGAACGTTGGCCTCTCCGTCAGCCGCGTGGGCGGCAGCGCGCAGATCAAGGCCATGCGCCAGGTGGCAGGTACCCTGAAGCTCGACCTGGCGCAGTATCGCGAGCTGGCTGCGTTTGCGCAGTTCGGCAGCGATTTGGATAAGGTGACGCAGAACCAGCTCAACCGCGGACAACGGCTCACAGAAATTCTGAAACAGCCTCAGTTTTCGCCGCTGTCGACAGAGAAGCAGATCGTCATCATTTTTGCCGGAACCAACGGCTTCCTCGATGATTTGAAAATCGAGGAAATTCGCGCGTTCGAGACCGGGCTTTATCCCTACCTCGATTCGGCACAGTCTGGATTGCTGAATGACATCGTGGAAAAGAAAGCGCTGGACGATGACCTGCGCAACCGGATCAAGAGTGCCCTGACGGAATACAAGCAGAATTTCCTGGCCGAGCACCGCGACGCCGCACTCAAGGAGTCGTCGGTAAAGCCGCTTACGGCAGAAGAGAAGAAGAAAGAAACGCAGAAGGTCTAACCGGAGTATGGCAAACGTTCTCGATCTACGACGGCGCATTCGCAGCGTAAAAAGCACGCGCCAGATCACCAAGGCAATGAAGATGATCGCTGCCGCCAAGCTGCGGCGGGCGCAGGAGCGCGCCATCTCCGGGCGCCCCTACGCGAACATGCTGGCGAGCGTGATCGGTTCGCTTATGCGCCACATTGACTTGTACGATCCCCAGACCGGAGACGTGCGTCACCCCTTGCTGCTGGCCCGCGAAGAGAAGCAGGCTCTGCTGATTGTCGTTTCCGGAGACAAAGGCTTCGCCGGCGGCTTCAACGGCAACATCACCAAGGCTGCCTTCCGCTTCATTACTGAGCACGGCGAGGAACAGATCGACATCGCACCCATCGGCAAGAAGGCCCGGGACATGTTCCGGCGCCGCTATCCGCTGGCTTCGTTTGTCGATAAGCAGGACGAGACCAACGGCACCGACCCTGCCGCGGATACCGGCGATCGCGATCCCGGTGCGCCTCCGCCTGCGCCGGAAACCAAGCGTCGCGGCGAACGGCAAAATCAGATCGAAGTGGCGGGAGACTATCCCGGCATGCTGGATAAGCCAAGCTTTGACCAGGTGGCCTTGATGGCGCGGGAAGTGGTGCACCGCTACATGGAAGAAGAGCTCGACGCGGTCTACCTGGTCTATAACGAATTCAAATCGGTGATGGCCCAGCGGGTTGTGGTGGAGCGCATCCTACCGATCATCGAACCCGGCCAACGCGACATTAAGCAGGTAGAAGAAATGAGCAAGGAAGAGCGCGAAGAAATGGCCATCGCCGCTGCTCACTCCGGTATTAGCGTCAAGGAAGCCGACAGCACCGAAGCCGATAAGGAGGCCAAACAGTTCGGCACCGCCGAGGTCGACTACATCTATGACCAGCCGCCGCGGGAACTCCTGGACGGTCTTCTTCGCCAGTACGTGACCTCGCAGATTTATCACGGCTTGATAGAATCCAGCGCCGCTGAGCAGGCCGCGCGCATGACGGCAATGGATGCGGCTACGAGCAACGCCTCCGAGATGATCGACTCGCTTACGCTCACCATGAACCGGGTGCGCCAGGCAGCGATCACCAAAGAGATTATCGAGATTGTCAGCGGTGCGGCCGCGCTCTAAATCGCCGCAATAGGAAAGAAAAAGTTATGGCAGAAAACATAGGCAAGGTAATTCAGATTTCGGGGCCGGCGGTCGACGTCCAATTCGAAGAGGCGACCATGCCCCCCATTTACCAGGCGTTGCGGGTGACCAGCGAAGGCTTCGATGTCCCGCTGCCCATCAACGTGGTGCTGGAAGTGGAGCAGCACATTGGGGAAGGTCGTGTTCGCTGCGTGGCCATGGAGTCGACCGAGGGCATGGTGCGGGGCATGAAGTGCCTCGACCTGGGCTCGCAGATTACCGTTCCCGTCGGGCTCGCGACGCTGGGCCGCATCCTTAACGTGATCGGCGAACCGGTCGATGAGTTGGGACCCGTCAATGCGAAAGAAAGATGGCCCATCCATCGCGCCGCACCGTCATTCGAAGACCAGGCGACCGGCGAAGAGATGTTCGAGACCGGGGTCAAGGTGATCGATCTGATCCAGCCCTTCTTGAAGGGCGGCAAGATCGGCTTGTTCGGCGGCGCCGGTGTGGGCAAGACGGTCATCATCCAGGAATTGATCAACAACGTGGCCAGCAAGCACGGCGGCGTTTCTGTCTTTGCCGGCGTTGGCGAGCGCACCCGTGAAGGCACCGATCTCTGGAATGAATTTGAAGAATCCGGCGTGATTAATTCGAAGGACCGCGAGAAGTCGAAGGCGGCGCTGGTGTACGGCCAGATGACGGAGCCGCCAGGCGCTCGTCTGCGCGTGGCGCTGACTGCCCTGACCATCGCCGAATATTTTCGCGATGAGCAAGGCGGCGACACGCTCTTGTTTATCGACAACATCTTCCGTTTCACCCAGGCGGGTTCCGAGGTGTCTACCTTGCTCGGCCGCATGCCTTCGGCTGTGGGATACCAGCCGAACCTGGCCACGGAAATGGGTGAATTGCAGGAGAGAATCACTTCCACCAAAAGTGGTTCGGTGACTTCTGTGCAGGCGATCTATGTGCCCGCGGATGACTTCACGGATCCGGCGCCGGCGACTACCTTTGCTCACCTGGACGCCACTACAGTGCTCTCGCGCGCGCTGACCGAAATTGGTATTTATCCGGCAGTGGATCCGCTGGCATCCACTTCGCGCATTCTCACCCCTCGTGTGGTGGGGGAAGAACATTACGCGGTGGCCCAGGGCGTCAAGCGCATCCTGCAGCGGTTTAAAGATCTGCAGGACATCATCGCCATTCTGGGCATCGATGAGCTTTCGGAAGAGGACAAGCTCACGGTGAGCCGCGCCCGCAAGGTGCAGCGTTTCCTTTCCCAGCCCTTCCATGTGGCGGAAGTATTTACCGGCGCGCCAGGGAAGTACGTCAAGGTTGCGGATACCGTCCGCAGCTTCAAGGAAATTATCGACGGCAAGCACGACGATATTCCGGAGCAGGCCTTTTATATGAAGGGCACCATCGAGGAAGTTCTCGAAGCCGCCAAGGCCATGAAGGAAAAGTAAGCGTATGGCAGATTCAGGCAATCAACTGCAAGTCCGGCTGGTGACGCCGGACAAGGTTTTGATCGACCAGGACGCGGATGCGGTCGAGCTTCCGTCGAAGTCCGGCTACATGGAGGTGCTGTACGGGCACGCTCCCTTGCTGGCCGAGCTGGGCGTAGGCGAAGTGCGACTGCACGGCGGCGGCGGAGATCAGACGTACTTTGTGGTGTGGGGTTTTGTCGAAGTACTGCCGGATCGGGTCACGATCCTGGCGCAAAATGCGATCAAGCCGGAAGAGATTGATGCCGGAGAGGCGCAGCGGCAGCTTGAAGACGGCCAGAAACTTTGGAACGAAGCCGGCGAAGATGCTGAGAAGTATGCGCAGGCGAATGAGATTATCCACGAAGCCCAGGTGAAGCTGGCCAGCGCGCATGCGGGATGATAGCGTCTGGCACTGCGAACACTCAGACCTCTCGAGGAGAACCTGCTACTAAGTTCTATTCTGTTCTGTTCGCGGCCCTGGTCGGCATCTTTTGCCTCTGGGCACTTTCCCTCCCGCTCTTCCCCACCCAGGATGGTCCCATGCACAAGTACTATGTGCACGTGTTGGCCTCGCTGCTTTCAGGCTCCCATTCCTACAATTCTTTTCTGATCCGCCACCCGTTTCCGCCCTACGCAACGCACTATGCGATTTTGCTTGGCTTGACCAGCTTCCTGTCCTTCGACCTGGCGGAAAAAATCCTTGTCTGCCTGGTTTTCGTTTGCACAGCCTATGGATTCCGCTACTGCGCCCGAGCACTGGGCCCAAGCGGAGATTTGCTTTCGCTGTGCATGGTTCCGCTGGTGCTTCACTGGTCCCTGGTCATGGGCTTCCTCAATTATTCGCTCGCCTTGGGATTCTTCTTTCTGGCCGCCGGACTCTGGTGCCGGGCGGCAGCACAGCCCCGCCTCTGGCTATTTTTTGCTCTCACCAGTGTTTTGCTTGCGGTCACGCATCCCGTACCTCTGCTGTTACTCATCGTCTTCTGCGCGTTAGACCTGCTCATCCGTTTGCTCCAGCACTTCTCGCTGAAAGAATATCGCTGGCAGCTCCTGGGTTTGGCCGTCGCTGGTCTCAGTTTTCTTTATCCGCTGGCCAGCGTCGATCGGTCGCGCTCCGCCTCGAATCTGCTCGGCTTTGGCCTGCACAAAGATGCCCTGATCAGCGGCCTCGCCCTTTTCGGCATATCTCCGTTTGATACGCGATCCAAGAACCTTCTCATCAATGGCTACCGGCTGGGGCTGTATGCCCTTTTGTTTGGCTGCCTGGTATTGGCGGCGGAGGGTTTTCTCGGTCGTTGGAGGGCGCGCCGGCTGCGGCCGAGCGACAGTATGCTCGTCATGACAGTCGCGATTCTGTTCGCCATTCCCATACTTCCTGCGTCGATGAATGGCTCCGACTTCTTCTCCCAGCGGCTCATGATTTTCCCCTGGCTCGGCGCGATCGCCGCCGCCAGCGCGACGACCCGGCGATTGGCGCACATCGCCGTCCCCTTCGCTCTCGTGCTCACGTTCACCACCCTGCTGCCCGCGGAGATTTTCTTCCGTCCTGTCGCACGTCAGTTGGCTGACCTTGAGCATCAGCCGCTGGAGCAGCACACCGAGGGACTCGCCCTCCTCGATCCTGCGATGCTCAAGGCCGTGCGCGTGCAACACCAGTTGGGCTTCAACCCCTATCTGTGGAGCGGGGCTCTTCCCTTGTTGCATGCGGAGGACGTGATGCTCAACAGCCCCTTCATGGATCAGAGAATTACGCCGCTCATGCCTGCTCCCGGAGGGGACCTCCTGATCGACCAGATGGACTCCCCCGATCAGGCAGAGCACCTCATCAACGGCAACGTCGACCTGCCTGCGCTTCCCCCAGCATTGCGTTCCAGGCTGCTGGCTTCCACCCGGGTCATCGTGTTCGTCGGAACGCCGGCAGCCCTGCAGCAGGGCTTGACGCCCTTGATCGGCACCGAGAGTGCGGCGAATTACACCTGCGCCAGTCATACCTGGTACCTGGTGTGCTCAGAGCCCAGGCTTTAGAGCGAAGCAAGCGTGGTTTGATTTTTCCAGAGACTGTGCAGACAGATGGCAGCGACGAACAATTCCACCGGTGCGCCGGAAGGAAACGGCCCCAAACCGTGGATCGTTAAGCCATGAAACTGGCTGAAGTGGTAAACAAACAACGCAAAGATAAAAAGCAGATACCCGGATCTGCCTCTTTGCTTGATTTCATACAGCCCCGGTATGGCCGCCAGCATATAGGCGTGGTCGTACAGCCGATGGTAGCTCACCAGCAGTTCCAACATGACCAGCACGGCAAGTATGGTGTAGGGTCGCGTGGCCCAGTTTCTTTTTTGCCAGCAAACGAAAACCAATAGTGCGGCGACGGCAAAGAATATGGCATACGTCACCGCGGTGCAGACCTGCGGATTCTCAATCAAGCGCGCCAGGAACGCCTGCAGATTGAGAAAACTGGCCGAGTCTGCATTCAGCCGGGAAAAATCCGCATCCCTTCCAGGCGCGACCGCCAGCTTGATATTCGAAGACAGATGCGCAAGATAGGCGAAGGAAGACAGCCGGAAGTAAAACAGAAGGACGCCCACCACGCCCGCGGCCCCAGTGAATAGGCAGGCTGCCAGCGCTGGGATGCGAGTGCGAGCTCTCAGCAGAAAATAGAGGACGCAAAGGTAGGCCCCCTGGGGCTTCAGGCACAAGCTGATCGCCAGCAGCACGCCGCCCGTCAAGGGCATCGAGCCCGATTCCAACGCGACGATGGCCAGGGTCAGCGCGGAAGCGGCAATGAGTGCGGGCTGCCCCAACTGCACCGCCCAACCGATCGATCCATCGGCGAGCAGGATGACAAAGGGCAGAGCCGACAGCAAGTCGCGATAGGCTTCGAAGCGCAAAAAGAGCACGACGAAGGCCGCGCAAAGAAACCCGAACGAAAGAATCATCCAAACCGCATAAAGCACCGGCCACGGCAGAAGCGAAAATGGCAGCAGCAGCAGGAAGGTGCTGGGCGGATACACGGGCCATTCCGGCTTGAAGTGCGAGGTGGGCGTATACCCGCCCATTTTGGAGAATTCACGCTCCAGGCTCGGCGAGTCATACGGATCACATCCACTCACCGCGCAATGCACGCCCGCAATCACGGTGACAAAATCATGCTCGGGGCCGAAGCCATTGCGAGACGGTCTGGAATAAACGAAGAAGATCGCCGCCAGGCAGGATGCAATCAGGGCACTACCAATCAGGGCTTTCATGCTGCTACGCTCCAACCGACCACCCCTCTTGGCTTTGCCACCAAAACTTCCTCAGGTTAACCCAAGCGTAGACCCTTGCCAACGTGACGATCCTGAATCCATGCGTCGGGCACACACAACCCTTGTGTAGGAAAGACACGACGGTCGAACTCCAACCTGTTCAAATTACATCGGCAGCCTCCGGCGGGATCCAGACTCCCGACCACGGTCGATGGTTCTGGACGGGTGCCCCATGTTCGCCTGAGCGTACACCCGGATTTCCTGTTGGATTCCCTGGTGTCGACGAACTTCATGCGCATCCGTTGGTGGCACCCCGTGCAGGAAATCCGGGACCATGGGCCGAAAACGGATTTTTCCAATGCTTCCCCTACACCTGCAAGGACTCTCGCTCCAGGCCGCAGTCTCTTCGCTATACCAAAAGCGTTCGAAGGGGCTACGCCCCGTACTATCTTCGGCCCATGTACGCTGGAGCGAACATGGGGCACCCGTCCAGGGAAGAAGGCTTCGTTCCTTGCTCCAACGCGGCGATGCCGAGAACGACCGAGTCCCGTAGGGACGGCTGAACTTATCCGGCGATCAGGGCAATACCCAGGAAGACCTTGATCCGGGTCCGGCCAAATCTCCGGCCCGTCCCCGGGTTTTCCTCTCGCAAAGCCCTCGTCAGCGAAACCATGCCCGACTCCTCCCAAAGTGGATATCAACCGGCTTAGGTGGCAACTGCGGAAAGGACCGGCCTTGTGAAAGGAGTGAGGCGGACCCGCCAAATCCATATACTGAGAGATGCTCCAACTCAGGGGGCGACCGATGCTGAACCATAAAAAAGTAATCGTAGTCTTGCCGGCCTATAACGCGGCAAAGACTCTGCGCCGTACAGTGGAGGAGATCCCCCGCGAAATCGTGGATGAAGTGATCCTGACCGACGACGCCAGCCGCGACAACACCTCCGCGCTGGCCCTGGAGCTCGGATTGATCACCATCCGCCACGACCACAATCGCGGATACGGGGGCAACCAGAAGACCTGCTACACCGCGGCATTGGCCCATGGCGCTGACATCGTGGTCATGCTCCACCCTGACTACCAGTACACGCCGAAACTGGTGTCCGCCATGGCATCGATGATCGCTTACGGCGAGTACGACGCGGTTCTGGCCTCGCGCATCCTCGGCCGAGGCGCGCTGCAGGGGGGCATGCCGCTGTACAAATACATTGCCAACCGGGGACTCACGTTTATTGAAAACCTTCTGATTGGCCACAAGATGTCGGAGTACCACAGCGGTTACCGCGCGTGGAGCCGCGAGTTGCTGCAGCGCCTGCCGCTACTGAGCTGCTCGCGACGACTTCGTTTTTGACAACCAGATGATCGTGCAGGCCATTTATTTCGGCTATCACGTCGGCGAGATCTCTTGCCCCACGAAGTATTTCGAAGAGGCCTCCTCGATCAACTTCCAGCGCAGCGTGACCTACGGGTTCGGCGTGCTGGGCACGGCTCTGGATTTGCGCTTGAAGAAGTGGGGCCTGGCCAACCCGGCGTTCCTCGCGGATGAACCTCTGGAGAGACTGCCGCCCGAAGGTGCAACCCCGCCCCCGCGCTCTATTTCGCGTACGCTTGGCTGAGATCGACCCAGACCAGGAGCTAGACCAGGAGCCGTCGTTTGCCAGCTTCCCATATGGTCTCAAACCTTCCCTCGGAAACACCCCAGGGACGCCCGGCTGGAGCCCTCCCAGCGGGCTTGCCGGCGGCCACCTACGGCCTCGCGCTGGCGGTGGCGCTCTCCACCTGGTTCATTGAAATCCGCGCGCCCCTCTGGTTGGACGAGACGGTCTCGATGTTCCTCATCAAGGGAGGCTGGGCGGGCATCCTGTCCCGCCAGGTCTGGCCCGACGCTCCCGCCTATTCGTGCCTGTTGTGGTTGTGGACCAAAGCAATGGGCACGAGCGAGCTGACGCTGAGAATCTCTTCCCTGCTTCCCATGTTGGCAGCCGTCTATCTGCTCTATCGCGCCGCACGGCAATTGTTCGACCAGGACGCCGCCCTTATTGCAGCGGTTGTGTTCTGCCTTCATCCCATCATCATTTTTGCGTCCATCGATGTGCGCCCCTATGCCTTCGCGGCCCTGGTGATCAATGCGGCGATCCTCGTCCTGGTGCACCTGCGCCACAACAACTCGCTTTGGCTCGCCGCGCTCTTTGGCCTTCTGGCCGCAGGCATTGTGGAGTTTCAACTGCTCTTCGCGGCGATCTTGCCCGCCCTTGCTGTCTGCTTTGTCGCCGCTAAGGCCGGTGATCGTAGGAACCTCTGGCGGCAGCTTGGTATGGCGCTGATCGCATTTGCTCTGGGAGTTCTGCCGGCGATTCCCCGCTTGCAATACATGATGCACACCCGCGGCACGCACGTCTTTTCAGCAGCTCCGCGGCTGCTGCAGCTCGTGTCGACGATCACCATGGGAGGCTTGGTGATCGTCCTGCTGGTTTTTCTATTGGTTGCCGCGGCGAGACGGAGCCTGCACTTCGGGAACGTGGATGGGTGGACGGTGTTGCTCTGCACCTCTCTCACGCTGGTACCGCTCTTGATTCTCTATGCGCTCAGCGCCGGATCATCGATTCACGTCTTCGTTCCCCGCTATCGCCTGGTAGCCGTCCCCGGAATCGCACTGTGCTGGGCCCTGGCCGTGAGCTGGATAAATGCGCGGGCGCTGCGCTTGCTCTTCTGCGCCGCCCTGGTGGTGGTTGCCGCTTCCGTCTGCTTCACCGCGGCGTCCTTTCATCACCACATGTACAGCTGGAAGAGTGCCTTGGCCTTTGTGGAGAAGAATGCCTCGACCGACAACGCGCCGGTGCTGATCTGCAGCGATCTCCCGGAGGCCGACTACATGCGCATGCCCGAGGGCGCTGCAATCGAAGAAACCGGCATCTTGCCCCCGCTCAGCTATTACAAACTCACGGTACCGGTAGCGCCGCTACCGCGGTCGCTCAACGAGGAGGCGACCCGGGCCGGCTCGGCGTTTCTGCAACAGCAAACGAATCGGCGCTTTCTTGCCATGGCGTATATCAACTCTTATGGCACGCTCGACTGGCTAGCGAAAACCGCCGGCGCAAGCCACACCGTTCATGAGTTGGGGGTATTCGACGGCGTCAAAGTGCTCGAATTTGTACCCCGTGACAAGTTGGGTACATCGCGCTGAGCGAATGCATTTTTATAGCGGACCAGACATCGGAGTTCAAAACAATGTTCAATATCGGGATTTGCGGGTTTCGAGCGGTTATAATTCGGCGTGGAAGAGACATCTCAGCCAGTTGCCTGATCCCGAAGGCGTCGCGGCCCTTTCCTTATCGGTGATTGTTCCTGTATTCAATAGCGCAGGTACGCTCAGAAATTTAGTCACAATCTGATAGACGCCTTTGCCTGGAATTGAGAAGGAACTGATTCTCGTCAACGACGGCAGCAAAGATCCGAGCTGGGAGCTATCTGTGATCTATCGACTGAACTGCTGGGTTCGCGGAATCAACCTCATGCGCAACTATGGTCAACACAACGCCCTCTTATGTGGTATCCGTGCCGCGCACAATGAAATCATCGTTACCATGGATGATGATCTTCAAAATCCGCCCGAGAAGTACCAAAGCTCCTGACAAAGCTGTCCGAGGGCTACGACGTTGTCTATGGAACCCTTCTCAAGGAGAGTCACGGATTCATGCGTGACTTGCGTCGCGCATCACAAAGATCGCTCTACAAAACGCGATGGGGGCGGAGACAGCGAAAAATGTCAGCGCTTTTCGCGCATTTCGGACGAAGTTGCGCGTGGCCTTCGAGAAGATATAGCGGTCCCTATGTATCAATCGATGTCCTATTGACATGGAGTACTCAGCGTTTTGCGGCGATTCCGGTCGAGAACCATCCTCGGTCCGGAGGAGTTTCGGGCTATACGACCAGGAAGCTGATTACGCATGCGATGAACATGCTAACAGGATTCAGCACTTTACCTTTACAGATCGGCAGCATCGTCGGGTTTATTTTGACAGTATTCGGAGTCGCGATTTTGGCATTTCGTCACGATCCGCTATCTCCTTTACGGCGGAGTCGTTCCCGGCTTCTCTTTCCTGGCCTCGATCATTTCGATTTTTTCTGGAGCGCAACTATTTGCTCTCGGAATCTTTGGAGAATACTTGGCTCGCGTGCATACTCGAACCATGGATAAACCCCCCTATGCCGTGCAGGCGACTACGGATGGAAGATGGATGACCACGACGTAAACCTTGCCAACGTACTGGATTGGGATTCGGCGTTCTTTGGATTTCGCATCGCACGGGTTCGGGAAACTCGCTTGACGGCACGGAGTCTGGCTTGACGGTCTTGGAGTGGTGCGACCGCGAACGAATTCGATGTCTCTACTTCCTGGCATCCAGTGACTCTCCGAGACAGACGACCTGGCCGGAGACAAACGGCTTCAGAATGGCAGACATACGTTACACTTTAGATCGGGAATTAGGAGGCGATGCCGGATCGGCCGACGTCGGTGCGTGCTTTGACGAATCAGATCTGCCCTTCTCTAGAGGAGATCGCTGCGGTCAGTCATCGTGACTCAAGGTTCTACCATGATCCTGGTTTCCCGAGCCAACGATGTGATGAACTCTATGAGACCTGGATCGAACGTTCCTGCCATGGCTACGCCGATACGGTTCTGGTTGCTGAAACCATCGTCAGACCAGCAGGATATGTGTCCTGTCATCTTCACCCGGACGGCATCGGGACGATTGGCCTGCTTGCCGTGGCTGATCGGTCGCGGGGTGTCGGACTGGGACGGCCAACTCGTGGCTGCTGCGCTCCGTTTTTCGCGCAAGCTGGATGTAATCGCGTCAACAGTTGTGACGCAGGGCCGAAACTGCGCAGCACAACGTCTGTATCAAAACTGTGGATTCAGGAGTGCTTCTATGGAGCTTTGGTACCATCGCTGGTTCGACCAGGTGATATCATGAATTCGTTCCGTATTCCTTTCAATAAGCCTTCTCTGTCGGGTAACGAACTGCTTCACGTTGCGGAATCCATTCGCGCGGGCCATATCTCGTCGGATGGGCGATTCACAAAACGATGCCGCGAATTACTGGAAAAGGCTTGCTGTCCCAGGAGTTTTGTTAACAACTTCCTGCACTCATGCGCTTGAAATGGCCGCACTGCTTCTCAACATAGAGCCAGGGGATGAAGTCATTGTCCCGTCATTTACATTTGTTTCAACAGTGAACGCATTTGTGCTTCGGGGAGCCGTGCCGAAGTTCGTAGACATTCGTCCTGACACGCTCAACATAGACGAGAGCCGATTGAACCTTTAATCACCTCACGCACAAAAGCCATCGTGCCGGTTCACTACGCTGGAGTGGGATGCGAGATGGATGCCATCATCTCGCTGGCGAAAAAGTATGAGATCGCAGTCATAGAGGATAACGCCCATGGGATCTTTGGTCGGTATCGGGGCAAGCAACTAGGTACCTTCGGCTCGATGGCGACCTTGAGCTTTCATGAGACCAAGAATTTGACTTGTGGTGAAGGTGGTGCCCTCGTAGTAAATGAAGAAAGTCTTCTTGAACGCGCGGAGGTCATCCGAGACAAGGGAACAAACCGCAAACGTTTTCTTAGAGGGCAAGTCGATAAATACACCTGGGCTGATGTCGGCTCGAGTTATGGCCTATCTGACATTCTCGCCGCATACTTATGCGCGCAACTTCGAGAAGCGCGAGGAAATACAGCTGAGCCGGAAAGCAAGTATGGCTCAAATACCGCATTGGTCTCAACGACTGGGCCGCAACTCACAATGTGCAACTTCCATCCGTGCCAACTCATTGTGACCAGGCTTACCATATGTTCTATATCCTTTGCCGTCGTTGGAGATCGGCAGAGGACTTATCGAGCACTTGAAATCTCGTGGCATTCTGAGCGTGTTTCACTATCTGCCATTACACCTTTCAGAAATGGGAAAGCGCTACGGAGGACAAACCTGGGCAATGCCCGGTTTGCGAGGATGTCAGCGATCGTCTGCTTCGCCTTCCATTCTACAATTCACTTTCGGAGGCAGAACAAAATGATGTAATTGATGCAATCGAATCGTTCGACTTTGCGCGTGCTCCGGACGCGCAATGCTCGCTGCAGGCCGCAGAAGCGACGTACCGAGGGTAGGTTTCATTCGCTGAACTTTAAGCAGCGTTCCTACTTGGTGCGATGTGTCTTCCCTGCTCGATAGGGGTTAGCGCATCGTATTCTGAGATTCAGTAACCCGCAAACCGACTGAAGTGCATATGAATTAATGGCTTCCATCTGGCTATCGGCGTTTTCACCGAACGCATTCTAAGAGAATATGTGTGTACGGAATCCAGAGCAGGTCATGGCGGATCTGGTGTCTAACCGTAGAAAATACTTTCGAGGCCAATGTGACATATTGCTCCTCAGTCCGCACGAATTGCCACGGTCCCGAGCCAATAGATATTAGCAATCCTGGACTGATTCTTATCCATACGCCGTCGTGAGTCACCAATCTACCGCCAGGTTTTAGCGCATCGTGGGCAACACGAAATAGCTGGACTGCTTCCTCATCATCCAGATGATGAAGAATACCAAAAGCGAGCACGATGTCGAGGACCACGTTCCGCCAGCGTGTACTCACTCACGCGTTCACAGACAAATTGAGGCCCGGGAAACGCCTCTGCGCCAGCTTGATGTACTCAGGGCTGGCATCGAATCCCGACATAACCCGTCGTAGGCAAAAAAGGGGCTAGCGTTCCAGGCCCACAGCCGATGTCTAGAATGCGATCGGTGGATTCGGGTCGGATGTGTTCTTTGACGAGAACTCGTGTGTATCGTCGCTACTGCCAAGAAAGCTCTACCACGCACGATAACCAAGGGGTGAATCCAAGACAGATCGAATTATTTCAATCATTGCTTCCCATTTGGTGGCTTCCACCTCACCTCAAACTTGCCAGAGGTCGCATGAGACGGAAATTCGCTCTCGAGCGCGGTCTGGAGGTCGGCTCGGCAGGACCAGAATAATCACGAATCATCGGGATGCCGATTCAAAACTACGAGACGACATCCTGTTCGCTATCGTTGCCAGACATGCGCTGTGTTCGGCCTTGTAGGTATCATCGTTGAAATCGTACAACGTTCTGGGTGGGATTGCGAAAACCGTAAGAGGAAGTACACTTCTGGGCAATCAGGTGTGGCGTAAATGTATTTGCCGGTGGCATGCTGGCTGAGGAGAACGCCCAGCTCTTCATAAGTCTTGGCTGATTCAGGGGATACACGTAGCCCGCGGCACGCAGGAGGGTCAACTTCGCGATTTGCGTTTCGGGCAGAATACCGCAACCCCATCGGGCATTGCCACCCTGGAGTCACCTCCAACATGACATACAGAAGATAAAAGCAAAATACTGCGGCCACGAGCAACCGGGGCGGCTCTTCGAGATGGCCGATCACGGCAGTTATGGCCAAGATCACGAGGGGAAAAACATAGCACAGGTAATAGGTACGGTGCACCGGGAACTGAATCAGATTGCAGGTTGCTGCAACGCATAGCACCAGGAAAATTTGCTGCTGCCGAATGGCATCCATCTGGCGCCGCATCACTGCCAAAGTACCAGCACAACGCCCAGCACTATCACGATGGGCACGAGAATCCAAATCGTATGCCACACCGACCTGTAGATAATGTCCTTCACACGAGCAATCAGCAGTATGACAGGCGTTCCAATCAGAGCCAGGAGACCGAGCGCTGTTCTGGTTCGCGTTCCGGCGAAGAACACGGCGGCGATCAGCAGCAGGTCAGCAGCGATCGCCATCATGGTCATGGTGTGCCCTGCCCGGCGGCCACAGCCTCAGCGTGTAAGTGAATCTTAGCCCAGGGAAAACGAACACATCGTATAAAAACTGAAACACGGTACCTGTCAGGAAATACGGCGTCAGCAAGACCAGGACCGGGAGGGCAACGCCGGCCGCGAAGGGCGCTAGCTCGCGAAAGAGGAAAGCAAACCGCCGACTTCGCGCCTCGACAAGGAAGAATTCATTCCAAACAATTGCTACACCAATCGCCAGATCCGGCAAGCAAGAAATAGAGAAAAGTCTTAACGGAGTGCGTCCTTCGGAGAAGGTTGACGAGCAAAGCTTCGTACAAGAACACGAACCAAGAAGAAAGATCCTGTACAAAACGGTCTCAGTCTTGCGTGACGAGCGGTTCCCGGGGGCCACCTGCTCCCGAAACACCAGAAACAACAAGACTCCCGCGATGAAATAGAGACCGGTCTGCTTGAACAGAAACGACACGCCGCCGCATAAACCGGCAATAAACAACCAGCGGCGGTTCCCCGTCTCAATGTAGCGCAAGATTGAGACCAGCCCGAAGGTAGCAAAAAACAGGTTGTACCAAGATGGCATGGGAGCCGAATAATTTGGAATACTCCATGCCACAGCCAGAAATGTAACCGCACTGGCAACAGGCGAGGAGACGAAACGCTAGGCCGCTAAATAGATGGCCGGAACCCAAGCCAGGAAAAACAAATACAGTACGTACCGGAGGCTGGCCAGATTGGTTCCCAATACACGGAAGGCAAGCGCGTGCATGTAGGTCAATCCCACCGGTATAGCCTTCGTCGAAGTCTTTGTGCGGGAGTTCCCCGTGCAAGACCCGTTCTGCCGATTGCCCGAATGTGCCTTCGTCGGATGGAATCCATCCGCGATTGAGGTTCTTCGCCGCGTAGATAGCGCTCAGCAAGAAAACCATGAGGAATAGCAACCGACTTGCAGCCTTCGGATTGTGCAGGAAGGATTGCTCTTGTGGCCTATTCTCGGAGCCGCTACTGGCGAATTGAGGTGGTCTCACTGTGCGCAGAATTGGGCTAAAAGGCGGGACGGCGTCGGAATTTGAGGTCACCATGCGCGCTTGGGGGGATGCAAGTTACCAATTTTACAAGCCGGCCGTGCATATCGGCAACCACTGTTGCGCGGCATAGCACTAACCTTTGAAGAACTTCACAGCCCTGACATTCTGGCGATCTGCGATTGCAGGGATCAGGATTCGATGCCTTTCCGTTTAGTTCAGTTCATCCGCGAAGCGCGACAGTGGTCGCTCATGTCTTTGGTCTTACACGGGACGAACCATTGACCGAACAGCCAATTTTGCGTTGATTGATCGCGTCCAGAAACGCCCGATGTTGCTAGAAGAGGAACGGCTGCAGACAACGAACGGGCTGTCGCAGTTTACAATTCGACCAATACCGCTCCATCAAACCGAGCGACCGGGAGTTCATGCAGAAACTGAAAAAGATTGTCATCATTGGCGGATGCGGACATGTGGGCCTCCCCCTGGGCATTGTCTTCGCCAATTGCGGGCTTGACGTCGTTCTCCTCGATCGCGATCAAGCAAAAATCGATATCGTCAATGCCGGCCAAATGCCCTTCATGGAAACCAACGCCCTGGAACAGCTGGGACGCGTTGTCGGCAAGAAGTTGATCGCCAGCTCAGATCCCGTCCTGCCTCAGCGATGCGGATGCAGCCATCGCCGTACTTGGTACTCCGGTCGACGAGCATCTCAATCCGACGGTCACCGACCTTTACCACAGCATCGACGAAGTGATCGCCCGTATGCGGGAGAACGCGCTTCTGGTCCTCCGCAGCACCGTCTATCCAGGGGTCACCAAGCTGGTCTACGAGCGCTTGCAGGCCTCGGGGCGCAAAATTCTCCTATCGTTCTGCCCGGAGAGAATCGCAGAGGGCAAGGCGATGGAAGAGATCCGGACTCTGCCACAGATTATTTCGGCATTCGACCCGGATTCTCTGGCTCGTGTACGTGAGCTGTTTTCCATCATCAATGACGATTTGATCGAGCTCTCCCCACTGGAGGCAGAGCTGGCCAAGCTATTCACGAATAGCTGGCGATACATGAATTTCGCCATCTCCAACCAGTTTTACGTGCTTGCTGAGACCTATGGCCTCGACTTTCAGCGCATTTATGGTGCGGTCACCCATCGCTACCCGCGCATGAGAAGTTTTGCCAAGGCGGGTTTCGCCGCGGGGCCCTGCCTTTTGAAGGACACCTTGCAGCTCTCGGCATTCTCCGGCAACAACTTTTTCCTCGGGCATTCCGCCATGCTGGTCAATGAGGGTTTGCCTAATTTCATCGTGAACCAACTACGCCAACAGCACAACCTTCGCAATAAAGTAGTTGCGGTGTTGGGGATGGCGTTCAAAGGGGAATCCGATGACAAGCGCGAGAGTCTTTCCTACAAGCTGCGTAAACTGCTTATGGTAGAAGCGAAGGAGGTCTTGTGCACCGACCCCTACGTGGTCGATCCAAAACTGGTTCCGCTGGGAGAGGCAATGCGGCGTGCTGACATCATCATTTTAGGGGCCCCCCATGCTGCTTACCGGGATCTTCCCATTTCCGGTGAAAAGGTCGTCGTCGACGTCTGGGGTTTCTGGCCGAACCGCCATCCAACCGCAACAGGGGGTCATCTCGCATCGTGAAAGTACTGGTAACTGGCGCATCCGGCTTCATCTGTGGGTATCTGATCCAGGAGCTTCTGGACAATGGCTACGAGGTGGTCGGTCTTGACAACTTCAGCAAATACGGGCGCCTGGAGAAATCGTACGACTCGCATCCCCGCTACAAATTGGTGGAAGGAGACGCAAAAGACGCAGGACTGATGAAGGATCTCCTCGCCGATTGCGACCACTTCGTTGCCGCAGCTGCCATGATCGGGGGCATCTCCTATTTTCACGAGTTTGCTTACGACCTGCTGGCGGAAAACGAGCGCATCATTGCCTCCTCCTTCGATGCGGCCATCTGGGCACACAAGCAGCGCAAACTCAAAAAGATCGTGGTGCTCTCCTCCAGCATGGTTTTCGAGAGCACAACCGAGTACCCAACGCCGGAAGGCGCTGAACGGCGCAGTCCGCCACCAAGGTCAACGTATGGCTTTCAAAAGCTCGCTGTGGAGTATTTCGTCCAGGGCGCCTACGAACAATACAAGCTCCCGTATACCATCGTCCGGCCTTTCAATTGCGTCGGCATTGGAGAAAAGCGTGCATTGTCTGACCGCGACATCATGAGCGGTAACGTGCGCCTGGCTATGTCTCACGTGGTTCCGGACCTGGTCCAGAAACTGGTGAAGGGACAGGACCCGCTCCACATACTTGGCGACGGGAAGCAGGTCCGGCACTACACTTACGGCGGTGACCTGGCTCGCGGGATTCGCGTGTGCGTTGAGCATCCGGCCGCTCTGAATCAGGATTTCAACCTTTCCACCCCGGTGCGCACTACGGTTCTCGAGCTGGCAGAATTGATCTGGAAAAAGATCCACGGTTCCAACAAGCCGTTCCGCTACGTAAGCGACCCCGCCTACGAGTACGATGTTCAGGAGAGAGCTCCCGCGGTTGGCAAGGCAAAGGAGCTACTGGGTTTCGAGGCGGCCACTCCGCTCTCGGCCATCCTGGACGAGGTCATTCCGTGGATCGCCGAACAAGTGGAAATAGGACAGATGTGAGCAAACTCATCCCGCATTTGGCTCATCAGGAGATGTAATGGAAAGATCGCTAACCATCGTCATTCCGGTCTACAACGAGGGAGCCAATTTTCCTGCGCTCTGGTCAGAGATGACCCAGCACCTCGACTTTCCGTTTACTGCATTCGTCTCCTACGACTTTGATGGAGACAATACCCTTCCGGTCGCACAGCAGATCATCGCCGAGGGTGAGACGCGGTTGAAGTTGATCAAGAACACTTACGGCCGCGGCGTGGTGGGTGCAATTCGGACTGGGTTTGACGCAGCGCCTCCTGGACCAGTGCTGGTATTGATGGCCGACCTCTCGGACGACCTGGGGCAGGTTCGCCGGATGCTCGAACACTATCGGCAGGGGAGCCACATCGTTGTCGGCAGCCGCTACATGAAAGGCGGCCGGCTCATCGGGGGCCCATGGTTCAAACAATTGCTGTCCCGCCTGTCCGGTCTTACCTTGTGCTGGTTCCGGGGAATCCCCACGCATGACGCGACCAATGCATTCAAGATTTATGATCGCGCGATGCTGGGCAATATCCGCATCGAGAGCAAGGGCGGATTCGAATTAAGCCTGGAGATCACAGTAAAGGCATTCCTCGCCGGCTACACCATTACTGAGGTTCCCTCCACCTGGCGTGACCGGACCGCTGGAACTTCCCGCTTCAAGCTGTGGAAATGGCTGCCGCACTATTTGAAGTGGTATTTCATGGCCTTTCAGCCCAAAGCGCGGAGCCGCGGGGCGAGAGAAGAACTTCGGCCTACGTGAACTCGCTGATTGAGCCGGGCAGGGATTTAGCCAGTCTTCGCGAAGACAAGATCGCGAAGACTGAGATTGGCCTGCTCTGCTGCGCTGTATTCTCCCTCCTCGCGTCCTGCATCCTCTGGTCGTCTCATAAACAAGTTTGGATGGATGAGATCTTCACCTGGAAAGAGGTGAGCGATCCATCCCTTTGGCACCTGTATTACGCCATTCAACACGGCGCCGACGGCGGCCAGCCGTTCTTCTATACCACGGCGTGGATTTGGGCGAGAACGTTCGGCTTTGGCATACTGGCACTCCGCCTGTATTCGTGCGTTTCCATGTGTGCCGCGTTGGTCGTCACCTGGGTGACCATTAGGCGTTTCTACGGACTGTGGGCGACAGCCTTTGGCGTTCTCGCGCTTTGGGGCACATCGGCAACATTGCTCGATCAGAATGTGGAAGCCCGCTTCTACGGGCTCTACATGCTTTGTTTTGCGATTACTGTGAACCTGTACTCGCGGCTCGTGGAACGGCCTGAGCCAACGCGTCTGCTGTTGCTGCTGGCTTTCTTCTCGCAGGCAGCGCTGGTCTTAACCCACGTTCTAGGCCTCATCTACAGTGGCCTGATCTTGTTCGCGTTGATCCTGGTTGACAGCTCCAGGGGGCGTCTTCGAGGCAAGGTCTATCTCGCGTACGCAGCGGGTTGGCTGGCGCTGCTGACCTGGGTTCCTGCGATTCGATCGTCGATGGCTGCGGGCAAACCGCACGGTTGGATTGCAATGCCAACCATCACCGATCTGCGAACCGCATACCTTTTCGCAGACTCTCTGCCTTGGCTGAGGTTCTTTAAACGGCATTCGAGTGAACTCGGTTTTCAGATCGTGGGCCGCACGGCCGAATTTGTCATATACGTTCCGTTGCTTGTGGTTTTCCTGTTCGCTCTCCGCAGGGTTTTGAAGTCAGGTTGGCGCTGTGTTTCTGATCCAAAGAACGCTCTGCTGCTGGCCGCATACATTCTGCTCTCTGCGCCCGTGGTGCTGTTTGCACTCTCCCATCTCGTCACGCCGGTCTTCGTTCCCCGATATTTCCTGCCCAGCGGCATCGGATTGGCGATCGTCCTGACTGTTTCCGCGGATGCGCTGGGCGCAGACCGGCGGACGGATTCTCCGAGGACCTGGAGGCCGGCTTGGGTAGCCGTTGTACTCTTCCTTCTGATTTCGCCGGTGTTGACCGTGTTCGCTCTGGGACCGATCAATTTGAGCTGGGACTATCTGGATATACAAGGTGTTGAACATTATGTGCCGCCAGGTGTGCCCGTTGTCGCCGGCTGGGAAGAGGATTTCGTAAAATTCATGCGCCTCTCGCCCAACTCTGGAGCCGGTTACTATTACCTGCTCGACTGGCCCTCAGCCTTGGCAGGTCCGCGGGCCTTCGTGCTCGACTATCACCTCATGCAGGCTTATCGCAACAATGGCTACTATGCGAAGAATATCGTCGACAGTCATGATTTCCTTTGCTCGCAATCCGACTTCTTCGTGCTGGACGGGCCGAACGCAAACACGCTCGATCGCCGGCAAGCAAGCCTCGCCAGACATGCTAAAGCCAAATTGGTTCGACACGAACGTCAGGTCGACGCCCAATTTTGCATGGAGGGTAGTCGCCTCCTTTGACGCGCCCGAGGTCAGGCGGAAACTGATCGCCGTTCACCGCAATGCACCACTACCCTTTTGTAACCGTTTCGGCACGTCGGAAAGAAAATAGATAACTCGCATTCTCCGCGGCTCGGCGTCGCGAAAATGCATCCTGGGTTCCAATTGTTTGCGCCGGAGAAAGCACTCTGCTTATCGATTTCCCATGTCCTGTGTGCAACAGCCGAAAGGCGGCTTTGTATCTCGATGGAGATGACAGCGAGATCAGCCTGGCCTCCGTCGGCTCATCGCGCACCCTTCTTTCTCACGGAAGAATCTTGCGTTGCGCATCGTGTGGGTTGGGTTATCGGTCATTTCGCCCCAACGGCGAACAACTCGGCCGGCTATACCGCGCCGCCGATGACAGCAGGTACGAAGCGGAAATGCCGAATCGCTGGAGAACGGCCAGGCGGCATAAGCGGATCATCGACCAATATGTTGCCGGACCGGGGACGCTACTAGATATCGGGTGCGCCTCTGGTGCTTTCTTGCGGGTGATGCGCGACGGCGGCTGGAAAGGAGATGGCGTCGAACCCTCTGAATCGCAATTCGCACGCGCCACAAAACTAGCCGGTGAATCGCATACGATCCAGAATTGCATGCTGCAGGATGCGTCCCTGCCCAACAACTACGATCTGGTGACGCTGTGGGATGTGCTCGAGCACGTAACGGACCCCGTGGATTTTCTCCAATTGGCAGCATCCCATCTCAAAACCGGCGGTCACCTGGCCTTGAACGTGCCACGAATCGATAGTCCCATGGCCAGGGTTCTGGGTTCGCGCTGGCCACTCCTGCTTGCCGAGCATCTCAACTATTTCACTATTCCGAGTCTTCGCACCTGTGGCAAAGCTGCCGGATTGAGGCTGATGGATACTGGACAGCGACCGTCTGCGTTTTCACTCGAATACATTTTTTTTCGTGCAGCACAGCATAAGATACCTGGAAGCACATTGTTGAGCAGTGCGCTAAATGGTTTGAAAGTTTCGCAATGGTCTGTTCCCGTATGGCTCGGCGAAATCTATGCCATCTTCCAAAAACTACCGGAAACACATCTTACGCAGAGGGCGGAACATTAATGTCTCGAGTCGTTGTTATCGGCGCTGGGCCAATGGGTTTGGCGGCAGCCTACCAGGCAGTCAAGGAAGGTCACCAGGTAGATTTACTGGAAGCTGCTCCCGAACCGGGTGGGATGGCCGGGCATTTTGATTTTGGGGGCATTTCGCTCGAGCGCTTCTATCATTTCGTTTGCAGGGGCGATCAGCCGACAGTCGATCTTCTTTCTGAACTGGGCTTAGCCGGAAAGCTCCACTGGATTCCGACCTCCATGGGCTTTTTCTATCGCGGGCGGCTGCGTGAATGGGGGAACCCGGTCGCACTCTTCCGCTTGGGAGGCATGAGCCTATGGGCAAAACTTAGATACGCTCTCTTCGCTTTTATCTGCACCAAACGCGAAACCTGGCCAGCCCTGGAAAATGTATCAGCCAAGGATTGGATAATAAAATGGTGCGGCCGAACCACCTACGAACAGCTCTGGCGCCCCCTGTTCGACTTCAAGTTCTATGAGTTTGCCGACAACATCTCGGCTGCCTGGATGTGGACCAGGATGAGGCGCGTGGGTCGCTCTCGCAAAAGCCTGATGCAGGAGGAACTTGGCTACATCGAAGGCGGTTCGAAAACTTTGGTGGATGCCCTGGTAGACGCCATTCAAGCCGATGGGGGGAGGCTGCATCTGCAGGCCGGGGCCCTTCATATCAAAACGCTCGACGGTAGAGTGCTTGGCGTTGAGACTTCGAAGGGTTACTTCGCGGCCGACTACGTCCTGTGCACTTTACCCATTCCATTGATCTCCCGTCTCGTTCCGGATATGCCCGCCGCTTCGATGAAGCGTTATGAGGCCATTCAAAATATAGGTATCTGTTGTGTGATCCTTAACCTCAGACGTTCGGTCAGCCCGCACTTCTGGGTAAATATGTCCGGGCTGCATTTTGAGATACCAGGTGTCATTGAGTTTTCCAACCTCCGGCCGGTCGGAACGACCATCATTTACGCGCCCTACTATATGCCGCCGACCAATCCAAAGTGGGCGTGGACCGATCAGCAACTCATTGATGACGCCATGAATTGCCTCGTAACCCTCAACCCGGCTTTATCGATAGAAGACTTGCTCGATGCGCGCGTTTCGCGGCTGCGATATGCTCAGCCCATCTGTGAGCCTGGTTTTGCGGCTAAACTTCCACCGATCCAGACGCCCATCCACGGTCTTCAGATAGCAGACACCTGCTTCTACTACCCTGAGGATAGAAGCATCGCCGAGAGCGCTAAATTAGGCCGCGAAATGGCCCTTGCGCTGCCAAAGGAAGCCTCCATGCTACCGGAGAATCAAGCGATCGCTTAGGGCCAGTCAACGGCTTTAATTGTCACTGCCTGGGCGCGTCTGTCGCCGGCATGCGAACCAGGTACAACGTCCTGTCCATATAGGGCATGGCGCCGCTATAGTCGGCAAAGAACGCAATCGATGCCCCATTCGCAAGCAGCTTCTGAAAGACCCATTCCCTCGGGCTGCCAAGGAGCAGAAACTGCTGGTGCTCACGGACAAAGCCGGCATAAGGAGCTACCTTGGCCGTGAACGGAAAACCAGCTTTCTGAAGAACGTCTGGGGCCTCGAAATCCTGGAAGTAGTTGGAACGCGAGTACTGCAAAGATGCCTGGTGATCCTTCAGGAAATACAGTCTGTCAAGAAACAGCTGGTTCTCTCGTGAATTCATTTCCATGAAGACCTGCCCTTCTCCCACCACAATCGGTAGGTCCGGCCTGACAGACATCAGGGCGCCCGTTTTAGCCGGTTCAGGGTAAAGCAAGGGATGCCAGACTTGCAGCTTGAGAATCGCCAATACCAGTACGGTTGCCGCCGCATACGCCGCAAAACGATTGAGTCGCAAACGATAAGCGATGAAGATAGCGAGGGCCGCAAGAATTGCCACCTGCGCGTTGATGCCGTATCGGTTGTAAAACATGCCGTGGCGATGCATCAGAACGAGATTCAACAGAATCGGGCCCAGGGCCATGCACCCGAGGAGTGCTAATTCTTCTGCCGAGAAGCGCGGAAGGGGTTCCTCAGAAGTCTTGCGCAGCGGGACCAACAGCGCCGCCAGGAGAACAAAACCCATGATCGAAGCGCCGAAGGTCTCCTGGAAGAAAACGACGATCGTGTTGTAGGAAGCCACAGCGGGAAATACGATGCCTCCGTACGACCGGATCAACGGTATGTAGAGAAGCATACTCAACATTGGCAAAAACAAAGCCGCCCATAATGGATAGTCGGGAATTCTGCGGCGGCGGAAACGCACGATCTCAGCAATTACAAATGCGAACAGGGTAAACGGAGCAAAGACATGGGCTAAAGCCAGGGCCAACGTAGAGGCCGATATGCCGAAGAACGCCCAACCTCGCGGTGGCCCTTGAATGGCCGAATCCCAGGATAGGAGAAGACACGCGAACGACAAGAAGAGCAGAGCATAGGGCCTGGCTTCAACGGCGTAATACAGGCCTGGAGCAACAGCCCACAACATAAGCACTGCAACCACTCCAAACGCCAAACTAGCCTTACGCCTGACGTACAACAGAATGGCCATACTTCCAAAATAAAACTCGACCATCGATGGAAAGCGCAGGCCAAAGGGAGTCGGCCCGAAAATAGACATGGAAAGTCGGCTTAGAAGGTAGACCGTCGGAGGATTGCAGTCGAACCTTTGGACTCGATACCAAAGCTGCCCCAGGGACTCGGACCGGGCGAAATCATAGGTGAAGAGCTCGTCAAACCAGACATAGCGCCGGTTACCGATCGCGACAACGATGACATAAAGAGCAGTGAGAGCAGCGATCACCCACCACAGTCTTACCTCCGAACTGTTCCGCGTCGAATAATTCGGAGTAGGAGCAGTCTGCTGCTCATCTACCGCTGGGGGCATCATCCAGGTGCTGCTCCTATTTGAGGGGAGGTCGGGCGCTGCTTGAATTATAGGCCAGCATTTGACTCGAATTCGACCCTCAGCCGCTGAAGCAAGATCCTCTTGCTCCATCGGAAACTTGAATGATGGCCCCCGTGCTATTCGCTATCATGCTCGGCCTCTCGAATCAATCTTAAGGACATAAGACATCCGCTTGACGCCAAATCGTGTCCGACACTGTGGCCAGATATCTTCCGGCGCCGCTTGCCGCCAGCACGTTCGGCTGGTTCCGGTGTGGCGCATCTTTCCTCCAGGTCACCTTTCAAGCATAAGCAGGAAATGATTCGACAAACTAGACGCGCCCGCCCGTGTGGTTAGTAATCACTTGTGCACTCTCTGAGCAGAATGAACCTCGAAGGGGATTTCGCTTTCTCCCGCTTCCTGCAAGCTTATACTACGCCGCGGACATGTTCGACCGCATTCAGGTTAACTACTGCAATACGGTCTTGAACGATCAAGTAGTCCGTGCCTGCCTTCTTGCATAACCTGAAATAACAAAATCCTGACCTGGATATTTTTGGAGCCAACCATGCGATCGCGTTTTCCTCTTCTATGTGCTGTCTCGGTGTTGACGATTTTGACCGGATGCGGCGGCGGCAGCAATTCGGGAAGCACGGCAACAGGGTTCGGCGACTTTAGTCTCGCTATCGTTCCCTCTTCGATTACGGTCACTCCCGGCGGTGCTGCGCAGGCCGTAACGTTGGCCGCCTCACCCATGAATGGCTTCTCGGGAAACGTAAGCGTAACTGTTGGCTCCTTACCAAGCGGCGTCACGGCTACACCCATGACCCTTTCCATCGCGCCTGGCGGCCTGCAGCAGATTAGCGTGACCGCGAGCCCGGCCGCAGCGGCTGGAAGCGCTACCATCTCTCTCCAGGCGACCTCGGGCTCACTCAGTCATAGCGTGACCACCGCTTTGACGGTCAGCCCAGTCGCGCCAGCGGCTTCGACCAACGCGGTGCTGAGCGGTACCTCATTCAACTTTGGCAACAATCTGGTCAATAACACCCTGACCCAGTCAGTGACGACAGTGACAAATACCGGCACAGCCGCTTTGACAATGAACCCCACGATCAGCGGTGATCCGAGCTATGCGTTGGTGAGCACCGGCTCTTGCGGGGCGCAGTTGGCGCCCGCTGCCAGTTGCGCCGTGATGGTTAGTTACACACCAACGACCGCCTCGGCCCCGGCGGCGCAAACTGCCTCCCTGAATTTGGGATTCGCAGGCGTGCCGGCTGGAACATGCCCAGACGGTCAGCCTTTCCGGAACCTCAGCCGCATTACCCATCGGGCAAGTATCCGCTACAGATAACCCGCAAGTGGCGCTCTACACGATGACCCTGCCTTTTCCCGGGAGCATGACGGTTAGCTTCGGCAAAGATACGACCTATGGAACGAGTACCTGGAGCCAGTCGAGCACCGTAGGCGATAGCACAGTAAGCATATTCGTAGCTGGCATGCAGGGCTCAACCACTTACCACATGCAGGCCTCGGTGCAGTTTACCAATGGCATCAATGCGAAAGACAGTGACCACGCCTTTACTACGCAAGCAGTGCCGGCCAACATGCAACCGAAGTTAACGGTCACCACAACAGCGGGGATGACCCCCAGCCCGGGGTCGAGGTGCTTAACTTGCTCTCCGGAAAACCGGCCGGGGTGGTCGTGACCGATCTGAGTGGGAACGTCCTTTGGACCTATGCGGTTCCTGGACTACCCACCAACACGGTTCAGGGCGTCAAAACTGTTGCCGAACGGCGACTTCCTAATGGCCATCGGTCCGAGTTCATCTTCTCCGATTACCGGTGGCGTTCCTCCTGGGACGATCAACGAGATTCGCGAAGTAAACCTCGCCGGAGACACCGTCCGTGAGATCACCGTCACCGATCTGAACGCGCTCCTGGCAACCGCTTCCTGCGCCGAATGCAAGGTGACGCTGGAAAGCTTTCCACCATGATATTGAGCCACTGCCTAATGGTCACTGGCTCGTGCTTGCCAACACAGGCATGCAATTATCTGCCAACTACCACGCCAGCGTTAACCAATGCTCCGGCCACGAACGTTCTCGGCGACGTCGTCGTGGATCTCGACGAAAACCTGCAACCAGTTTGGGTCTGGAACGCCTTCAATCACCTGGATCCGAACCACCATCCATACATGTTTCCTGATTGGACACACAGCAATACGGTGCTTTATACGCCCGGTGACGGCAACATTTTAATTTCCATGCGCCACGAGAACTGGATTATTAAAGTGGACTATGAAGACGGAAAAGGGTCAGGCGGTGTCATTTGGAGGCTGGGTGAGGGCGGAAATTTCACGCTGAAGAACGGCGTGGACCCGACGGATTGGCAATACGCGCAGCACTATCCCGACGTTATTTTCCGCCAATACCAGCGGCGTCTTTTCTCTCTGAATGATGGACAACGGCGATGACCGCATCTTTGCCCCTGGCGTCACATGCGGCGCTCCCGGCGATCCGCCTTGCTCTATACTCGACAATTCCGGTTTTCCAGATCGACGAGAAGGCGATGACGGCGACACTTACCTTTCACCAGATCTTGCCTGCCAGCCTTTACAACTTTTCGGCGGAAGCGCGGATCTGCTACCCAATGCCAACATCGAATATGATCTTTGCGGTCTGTCGGGGCGGCCGGGGTCAGGTTCGCAGATGTGTACGAAGTGACACCGCAAAGCACGCCGCAGACTGTTTGGACGATGCAAGTCACAGGAACGAATGCCTACCGTGCATCTCCGCATGCCCAGCCTCTACCCGGGAGTGCAATGGTAAACACCAACTAGGCTAGGCCCGTGGGCCGCGATGACACCCCAGTCATCGCGGCCCCCGGCCCTCACAAACTCATCGACTTACTCTCCACCAAACCCCGCGCCCGCCCAACAAACTCCTCCAGCGCCATCCCGCCCTTATCTCCCTCGCCGCGAACCCTCAGACTCACCGCACCCGTCTCCGCTTCCTTATCGCCCACCACCAGGATGTAAGGCAGCTTCTGCATGGTGAAGTCGCGGATCTTCGCCCCCATCTTCTCGTTGCGATGATCGATCTCCACCCGCAAACCAGCGTTCTGCAACGTCGCCTGTACCTTTTCCGCGTAGCCCAAATGTCGCTCACTGATAGGCACAATGCCCACCTGCACCGGCGCCAGCCAGAGCGGGAAGGCACCCGCATAGTGCTCCACCAGCACCCCGAAAAAACGCTCGACTGACCCGTACAGCGCGCGGTGGACCATCAGCGGTTGATGCCGCTCCCCGTCTTCTCCGACGTACTCCATCTCAAAACGGGCCGGCATGTTGAAGTCGAATTGTACCGTTGACAGTTGCCATAACCGCCCCAGCACGTCCACCAGCTTGATGTCGATCTTGGGGCCATAAAACGCGGCTTCGCCACGGATGGTCTTGTACGGAATGCCCTTGCGCCCCAGGGCGTTCTCGAGCGAACGAATCGCCAGCTCCCAGTTTTCATCCGAGCCGGTGTAGCTCTTGCGGTCTTTCGGATCCCACGTGGATAGTTCCACCTTGAATTCCGCGAAACCAAACGTCTTCAGCACCAGCTGCGCAAACTCAATGCAACCCACCACTTCATTTTCAATCTGATCCGGCGAGCAGAAAATGTGCGCGTCATCCTGGGTGAAGCCCCGCACCCGCAACAGCCCGTGCATGGTGCCCGAGCGCTCGTACCGGTACACGTTCCCCAGCTCCGCATAGCGCACCGGCAGATCCCGGTAGCTCTTGGGAGAATTCTTGTAGATAAGAATGTGGAACGGGCAGTTCATCGGTTTCATCCGGTAGTCTGCGTCGTCCAGCTCCATCGGGGTAAACATATTCTGCGAATAGAAGCCCTCGTGCCCGCTGATCTGCCACAGGTTCACCCGCGCCACATGCGGCGTGTACACCAACTCGTAACCTTGCCGGAGACATTCGTCCCGCATCCAGTCTTCCATGATGCGGCGCACCATCGCGCCCTTGGGATGCCAGAAGATCAAGCCGGGTCCAGCCACCTCCTGGATCGAGAACAGGTCCAGTTGCTTGCCCAGCACACGGTGGTCCCGCCGCTGCGCCTCTTCCAGGCGGGCAAAGTGCTGCTCCAGATCCTTGTTGGAGAAAAACGCCGTCCCATAAATCCGCTGCAGTTGCGGATTCTTTTCATCCCCCAGCCAATAAGCTCCGGCCAGGTTCGTCACTTTGTAGGCCTTCACCCTGCCGGTCGACGGCACATGCGGTCCGCGGCAAAAATCTTCAAACTTGCCGTTGCGGTAAAACGAAATCTCCTCGCCTGGCTTGGTAAAGCGTTCGACGAAGTGGGCCTTCATAAAATCATCGCCCGCCTTGAAGCGCTCCAGGCTCGCCTCGCGCGGTTCCCATTCGCGCACGAACGGTTCGTTGCGCGCGACCACCTCGGCCATCTTGGCTTCGATCGCCTTGAGGTCCTCGGGAGTAAATGGCGTGGGCCGGTAGAAATCGTAAAAAAAACCCGCATCCGTAGCCGGCCCGTGGCCGAGCTTGGTTTCGGGATACAGCTCGAGCACCGCCGTGGCCATTACGTGCGCGGCGGAGTGGCGCACCACCTTCAGCGCCTCGGCATCCTTCTCGGTGAGCAGTTGCAGCCACATGTCCTCTTTCAGAGGAGTACTCAGGTCTACCAGCCGCTCGGCGTCTGCTTCCTCGGCTGCGTACATGCCGGCTTCGGAAGGAGCGTCTCCGGCCGCCTCCGCCGCGTCAGTGTTGGGCCCCGCACCATTGGTGGCCACGGGGCGAACCCGGGCAACAATCGCGGCTGCTGCCAGTCGCGGTGAGATGCTCTGGGCCACGTCGAGGGGCGTGGATCCGGCGGGGAATTCTTTGATGGAACCGTCGGGAAGATGAACTTTAATTGCGTCTGCGTTGAGTGTCATGGCTTGCTTTAAAGCTTAAGGATATGTGTCCTGACCCTCATTCGTCGAGGTAGGGCGAACCCTGAGCTTATCGAACGGGGACGGCTGACTCAGACTTGTCCAAATTAGCCTCGAAAGGTTTCGGTTCGGCGACCGCCCTTCATGAACCGTTGCCCTCTCCTTTGTCATCCCGAACACAGTGAGGGATCTGCAGTTCCGCAGACCACGACTGGAAACGCGGAGCAGGATACTCTAGAGAATCAACCTGATTCAGCACGCTCACACCAACTCTGCGTGGGTCATCGCCTCAAGCACGGACAACGGCGAAAATTCAGGAGAAACCATAGCCCCATGTTCCACCAGAAACGTTTGCTCCAGCGCGTACTGGCCGGAGAGAACCGCATGCGGAACCATATCCGTGTAGACCATCCAGCTCGAGCCGGCGGGGAACTGGACATATTCCTTGCGGCACTCCGCCTGAAACGATGCGTTCTCTTTGAGGAAGTTGTGGAACCGCATCATGAAGTCGTCGTAGGGGGAACGCTTCAGGCTCGGAATTGCGTACCCCAGGCCGGCCGTTTGGGCCAGGGAACGCAGCGCGCGGCTGGCCGAGTTGCCAGGGTCAGGCAGTGAAATCTGTTGCGGCGCATAGCGTGCCGCCAGCACGGGAAAAGGGTCGCTGACCACCCAATCGCGCGAACGCGTGGGATGAATGTTGTTGAAGAAGCGCAGTATGCGCGCGCCACGCGTCGGCCGGGTAGGGAAGGCATCGGTGTGCAGCAGGTCATTGCGCCGCCGCAAGGGCAAGTCGCGGCCTTCTTCCTCCTGCGGCCGGAAGCTGGCGTAATCCAGTTGCCAGCGTCCCTGGTAGGGCAATAAAAAACTGCTCAAAAATTGGGTCACATCCCGCGAATACGTGCGCATCACCGCTTGCAGCTGCTTCAGTTCCGCGGCGCCGGTGCCGGAGTCCAGCCCGCTCACGGCATCCAGATTCGGCTTATAGGCAATATTCTTGTGCAGCGTGCTGCCCGTCTGCTGCTGGCCCAGCAGAAACGAAAGGTCCTCGGCGGGCAAGCGAATCGGCGTCTGCGGAAAGTAGAGAATGTCCCCCGCTTCCAGCCGCTCGCACCAGGCCCGCGCCTGGGCGTCGGCGAACCCGCTGCGCTGCGCTGACTCAATATCAATGGTGACCAGGGCCACGCGAGCAGGCCTCCTAGCCCCGAGAGACTTTGCGCCGCACCCAAAGCGAGCCGAAAAAAATCAGGCTGGCAAGCAGAACGACACAAGCTGCAGGGAAGGAAATGTACTTGTAGCTGTCGGCGTAGTCCACGTGGTGGCCCATGCCGTTGTAGATCATCAGGCTGACGATGGCCAGGAAGGTGAACAGGAAGAAGCTCAGAAAACCCACCGTAAACGCCATCAGGACACTGGTGACGAAGCCCAGGTCACCCAGCGGGATTCCGAAAAACTTTCCCCCCGCCTGTTGGGACCGAAACTGCTGCACGTTCTGCTGCGCGTTCATAATTGGCCTCGAAAGGGGAAGTGCTCACCCCTCCACTCAGCTAGAATACTAGGTTATGGCTGAAGCCGCCCAAATGGAGTTGTTACCGGCCTCGCTCGTGGCGCAACAAACGCCCGTGCGTCAATCCGAAAATCGTCTCTGCTACGCAATCTTTGCCGATACCCACATCACCGAGCAAGAGCTGGAGCCGATCGTTCAGGCCGTGCCCAACGCCATCGCCGCCGCCCTGTCGCGGCACGCCTACTATTTTGTGCCCCTCACCATCGGGGAGACAGAAGAGACCATGGTGGCCCCGGGCTACACCATCGACCTGGGCGATCGCGCCATGTGTCACCGCAACGTGCAGTTTGACGGTTCTGATTGCATCTTCATCTCCACCCGCCTCATGCAGGACCGCTTTGCCCTGGCCTTCGAGTTCTTTATCAACGTCGGGCATCATTTTGTGGAAGCAGCCGGAGTGCCGCAGAGTTTCTGTGACCTGGTATGGTCGCAGGCGGTTGCCGAGGTGCGCGGAGAAACCAGCCAGGATAGCTACGAAAGCCGCCGCCGTGCCCTTGACCGCGGGCGCAGTGATACTCCTGCAACCCGCATGGCGGAGAGGAGCTTCTCCCGCATAGACCAGAGCGCCGCAGTGCGGACGGCAGAGAAGGGTCGCGTAGACGAAAAGGCAAAGAGCGCCTTCTTTGAATCTGCTTTTTCCGACGCGCTCGCGATCTATATGCTCTCGCTCACGCTGGACTTCAACTACACCGACCTGCGCGAGCGTGAGTATCCCCTTCTGGCAGCGCCGGCACTGGCCGAGCGCCTGCGCCACGTCGCCGCACTTTTCCCCCCTAACACCGGCTACGACTTCCAAATCTCCTATCGCCACAAGTTCTGAGGCAGCTGGCAAGCAGTACCTACCCTTCAAAACCGAGCCGTGAGCGATGTCCCGTGTGAGCAAAGTCCCGTCCAGGGACGGCTCACCTTCAGGCTTGTCCAAAATAGCTCCGAAATACCTCGGTTCGGCATCGGCTCTTTTTCAACCGTTACCCTTTCCTTTGTCATCCCGAACGCAGTGAGGGATCTGCGGTTCCGCGGACCTTTCGTGGAGATGTTTTGACACCTTCCTTGAACACGTTGGTCTCTCTTGTCATCCCGACCGGCGCGGAGCAAGCTGAGGTTCACCGGACCGCAACTCAATCGTGGGCTGCCCATCCCGTCTTAGCCGCACCCCAAAAGACACAATTCCTCGAATCTGCATTCATGCACTCCATCTGAAAGTACAATCAGCGAATGATTGCGCACCTGCGCGGAAAGCTTCTCGCGAAACATCCACAGCAGGCGATCGTCGAAGCCGGTGGCGTTGGCTATGACGTGGTGATCAGCGTCACCACCTTCAGCGCGCTGCCTCCCGAAGGTACCGAGGTGGCCCTCTTCATCCACACCCACGTACGCGAAGACACGCTCGCTCTTTATGGATTTCTCAGCCCCAACGAAAAGCGCGTCTTTGAACGCTTGATCACGGTAAGCGGCGTGGGCCCGAAGTTGGCCGTCACCATCCAAAGCGGTTTGAGCACAGAACGCCTGGTCGGCGCCATTCGCGGCCAGGACCACGCCACCCTCTCCCAAATCCCGGGAATTGGCAAACGCCTGGCCGAACGGTTAGTCGTGGATCTCAAAGACAAGCTCGAGGACATGGCCGCTGCGCCGCGACCGGTCGAAACCGGGCCATCCACCGAGGACGTGCTTTCTGCCTTGGTGAACCTGGGTTATCAACGCCCGCTGGCACAGAAGGCTATCGCCGCCGCGGTCGCCAGAGACAAGACGGTCAGCGACAACTTTGAAGCACTTTTCCGGGCTGCTCTCGCTGCCATGCGTAACTAAGCCCCGCAGGAAACGGGTAGAATTTTCCCATCGCTAAGTAGATTGAACCAAGTTTCACAGCAAGCGAAATCCACAACGCCGTAAAGTGCTGAAACCATAAGCCTCCCAGGCAGGCCTGTTTGGCACGGCACATGCAACTACTCAAAGCGTACATTGCATCGAATGCCGCGTGTTGGCGGTTTGAAGTTTGCGGCTCACTTCGGTGATGCCGCGGAGAAGATGCCCATGCCAGGGAGGTGTGGGCATCTTCTTTTTGCGCGCAGGCTAAAACTTATTCAGGCGCTGGTTTCATCTGCGCCTGGTTCACACAGCCGATGGCCTTCCGCATATCGTCATCATCCGTGGAACTCGCTCCAGTCTTGTGCATAATGTCTTGCTGGAACTTCTGCAATTCGGGGAATGAGTAGTGCGTACAAAGATTCAATTCCCACGTATCTGCCGTCTTCTTCGAAACTACATACATACGAATGGTTTCATCCGCGTGTGCCGAAGAGTCGCTCTCCCGAATAATGGAAAAGCTATAGTAGCCAGGAATGAACCCGGCATCGGTTCGGGTGTCCATCGAGTTCATCACGATCGTCCGATCATCCACCGTGATGTTGTCGTATTTCGCAACGATGAGCGCGACCTGGCGTGCCTGATCGAACTCCATCTCATGCACACGCGCACGCGCGCACAGGGTAGAGGTAGCCACTAGAAATAAAAAGAAGGCAAGTTGTCTCATGTATGTGAGCAGCCGGACAGTCTTGTCAGATAGAGGGAGGTAAGCAAAGTCTACCGGACAACTAGCAAAACACGCTTTATTGTGGCGTCGCACGATCATTACTTTTGTACTTCAAAACTGGTTTCCGAGTATATCCTGCCGAGTTACTATCTGACTCTGGTGGTCTGTTTTCCAGGTATTCCTACGTTCCCTGCATAGTTCACACATGACGATCTCCTCTTTCCCCCACGTCGCCGGCTCACCCTACTTTCGTGAAGTCGGCCTCAAATTCTTGCGCAGCCTCAAACGAAATAACCGCCGGGAGTGGTTCGAGGCCCATAAACCAGAGTTCGAGCGTGAGTTGAAGCAGCCTATGCTCGCGCTCATCGAGAGCGTCAACCGGGCCATGGAGAGCTTCGCTCCCGCCCACCTACGGCCACCTCAAAAAATTATGATGCGCATTTATCGCGACATACGCTTTTCGCCCGATAAGCGCCCCTACAAAAGCCACATCTCCGCCTGGTGGTCCCGGGAAGGCCTGGAGAAAACCTCCGGCGGTGGTTACTACATGCATATCTCGCCGGAAGAGGTTCTTATCGCGGCAGGCGTCTATATGCCCGAGCGGGAGCAGTTGCTGGCGATCAGGCAGTACATGCTGGTGCACCACGCCGAGGTGCGGCAGGTGCTCGACGACCGCAAACTCAGGCGCCTGATGAATTCGTTTACCGGCAACCCGCTCACGCGCCCACCCAAAGGTTTCCCAAAAGATCATCCCGCGATGGATTTGCTCTTGTGCCGGCAGTGGGGCCTGGAAGGAAAACTGCCTTCATCCGCGTCGTTGCAGAAAGATTTTGCCGAGCAGATCGTCCGCCGCTTCCGGCTCGCAAGTCCGCTCGTAGACGCCCTGAATGCGCCTTTGCTGCTGAGCGTGCAGAAAAAACGGCGGCCCCTTTTCGGCCTGGAACCGGTGCGCGCGGCACGCTGAATTCTGAGGAAAACCTGTGAAATTGGGCAAAATCTTGGAAAAACGCGCCAAAAACGGAACAATTCTCGGTTTTTCGATTGACAAACGTTAGACAAAGCCGCATCGTAAACGGCGGTGGGTTCGTTTTTACCCGCATAAACACTGGGTTTTCTGACGATTGGAAGCTCGTTTCCATTGATCATCTAATTCGCAGGAACCGGTCAAGACATGGATTCTGAAGGGGGCGGAAGAACGCGACCAAGGGCCATGAAATAACACAGACGAAAGAAGGACACACTATGGCAACAGGCATGACCAAGACAGCACTGGTCCGGACAATGGCAGAAAAACTTGAGTTGACCAACAAGCAATCCGCGGCTTTTCTCGATCTGCTCGCAGAGACGGCAGTGAAGGAAACGAAGAAGAATGGCGTGTTTGTCATCCCTGGGCTTGGCCGGTTGGTAAAGGCTGAGCGCAAAGCCCGCATGGGCCGCAATCCCCAGACTGGCGAAACCATCAAGATCAAAGCCAAGACTGTGGTCAAGTTCCGCGTGGCCAAGGCTGCCAAAGACACCATCGCGCCGCCGAGGAAGTAGTCGCACATCCGCACGGCTGCAACATCGAAGAGGGCAGGCGTCTTGCCGCGCCCTCTGCACCTCCAACCCTTCCCTGCGCTCTAGACCCTGCCCTCGACTCCCTTACCCATCAGCGCCCGTACCACGAGCGACAGCCCATAGCACACCAGCACGCATTGAACTAGAATGCGCGCGTTATAGCGCCAGGCTAGCACCGCAAAACAAACCGTAATGGTGACTGGATAAGTCTCCGCCAGGAATGCCTGCACCCAATGAGGGCGAGCACCCGAGCGTGCTGCAGGCCCGCCCGTCAGCCGAGGCCATAGCCGAGGCACCTTTTGCCGGTATTCCTGATACACCTCTCCCTGCCTTGTCTCCAGAAAACGCTCCTCTCCCCGGATCAGAAGCAGCGTAAAGAGGCTAAACGCAACCAGGAAGAACGCTGCGCCGCTGGGCGGCATTAACACACACACGCCGAGGGCAAGCAGCCACGCCCCCAGGTAGAGTGGATTGCGAACATACCGGTACGGCCCGGCAGCCACCAACTGATCGCCCTGCATCGCCGCGCCGCGCATAACGCCGGATCCGAGATACGCTGTAGCCCAAACCCGCAGAATCGTACCCAGCACCAGGCAAGCAACGCTGATAAGCGTGACAGTCACGGTTGCAGCTGCCAGGCTGATCCATCCGCTGCGGGCCAGCACCGTGGATGCAGCAAGCCAGAGCGTGCCTGGCTGCCCGCTGCGCAGTCCCCAGGGAGCAAGAAAGCCGATCAGGTAGAGCGCGATAAATATTACGAGTCGGAAGCGAAACGCCAGATCCGCCGCTTTCATGATCGCCCAGCCCGCAGGGAATCGACCGGCGCCCCATTGTGTAACCGTGATGGTGTCATATCTAGAAGATAGATTCAAAGTCTGCGAGAGAACCAAAGGTTTACGGCGTTGAGTCCCGTAGGGACGGCTGCCGTTAGCCCAGGACGCAGTCCTGGGTTGGATTCGATCGAACGCTCCAGTCCCGGAGGGACGGCTGAAAATTGGCCGCGACGTCCTTGATAACCTTCATTCGTCCCTCCGGGACTGAATCATGTCTTCGTGTTGTACCCAGCCGGCTTTCTCACGCAGACCCTTAAACCCGCTACTTACCCGCTATGGTTTCGAGCAGAGCATCGAAGTCCTCCAAACGGGAGTATTCAATGATCACCCGCCCGCGGCCATTCTTATCCTCGATCGAAACCTTGAGACCAAGGGCCCTCTGCAGCGCATCCCGGGCCTCGCGAACATTAGGGTCAAGCGGCGCCTTCTCTTTTTCTTCACCCTTCGCTTTCTTCTCCGGGTTAAGCAATCCTTGTACATAGCTTTCAGTCTGGCGCACCGACATGGAAAGCGCGCTCACCTTTTGCGCGGCCTTGAGAATCGATTCCGGCGATTCAAGGCTGAGGAGCGCGCGCGCGTGCCCAAAGCTAAGGCTGCCGCTCTCCACCTTCTGTTGAACCTCAGGCGGTAACCGGAGCAGTCGCAAAAAATTGGCGACCGAGGCCCGGTCCTTACCGGTCCGTTGGGCCATCTGCTCTTGCGTCATCTTGAAGTGGTGGCTCAACCGGTCGTACGCACGCGCTTGTTCCATCGGGTTCAAGTCTGTGCGCTGAAGATTTTCAACGATGGTGATTTCCATCGCCTGCTCGTCGGAGACGTGGCGCAGGATGGCCGGTACCGTAGCCTTGCCCGCCAATTTGGAAGCCAGCCAACGGCGCTCGCCGGCAATCAGCTGAAAACGATTATCGGCCAGCGGCCGCACCAATATGGGTTGCACAACCCCGGTAGCCGCAATCGAAGCAGAAAGCTCTTTGAGGGCGCTCTCATCCACCGATGCCCGCGTCTGAAAGGGATTGCGCTCGATATGATCGACAGGAATTTCTCTTGGCTTGCCCTCATCCGGAACCGGAGCGGCGTTGGCTGCGGCTGGGGCGGGGGTAAATCCCGATCTTCCAGGCAGGAGGGATTCGAGACCTTTGCCAAGGGCACGGCGTTTGGGTAGTTCTACAGAAGGGTTCATCGTCTTGGGTCCTGAGAGCCGAGGGTTGAAACTGCAATTCTATTGCCGCCCACGGCAACACCTTGGCCGAGGGTCGGGAAATGATCCGGGAACGTCAAGCGTAGGGCCAGAACCGCACTTTATTTTCTTGTCTTGTTTGCGCGCTGGCCTGGGTGGCTGCTTTCCGCTCCAGGGCGCGTGGGCTTTCGATGTTGTTGCGAGCCAGAATCTCTTCCGCAAGTTCCCGGTAGCTTTCCGCGCCGCGGGATCGGGGATCGTAGAGAGCTACGGGCTTTCCATAGCTGGGCGCTTCCGCCAGGCGGACATTGCGTGGGATAGCCGTCTTGAGCAGCTTCGCCCCAAAAAACCGGCGCAGGTTTTCTGTGACCTGTTGAGCCAGGTTCGTTCGCTCGTCATACATGGTGAGAATCACGCCCTCGATGTCGAGCGTCGGGTTGAATGCCGCCTGAATTCGCCCGAGCGTAGTGAGAAGTTCGGAAATGCCCTCCAGGGCAAAGTATTCCGCCTGCATCGGGACGAGCAGCCGGTCCGCCGCGACCAGCGCGTTCAAGGTCAGCAGATCCAGGGCCGGCGGGCAATCCAGAATAATGAAGTTGTATTGATTGCGGACTGGCTCGAGCGCTTGTCGCAGGCGATATTCCCGGCGTTCCGCGTTGATCAGCTCGACCGTGGCGCCAATGAGATGGTTGCTGCCCGGGACGACCTTTAAACCATCGATTTCGGTGGCAAGAGTCGCCTCTGCAATCGTGGCGTTTCCGGTGAGAATGTCGTAGGTGGAGTTGCGGTTTTCATCCCGCGTGATCCCGAATCCTCCGGAGGAATTGGCCTGTGGATCACAATCAACCAGGAGGCAGGTCATTCCCTCGAGAGCCAGTGCCGCAGACAAATTGATTGCGGTAGTGGTTTTTCCTACCCCGCCCTTCTGATTGACGACCGCGATTACTTTACCCATGCGTAATTGGAAGACTATCTACGGAAGACGGGGAGAGCAAGAAATGACGGTGTGCAGAACTGGGCTTCAATTGTGGAGAACCTCCTGCGACCAAAAATCGAGTGCCCGCAAGCTACAGCATTAGCAACGAGATAGCGGCGAGCTGCCGGAATGGTCTGACGAAGGCGCTTTCTTAAGAGCGGTGGAAATCTTGGTGTTCCACGTGGAACAAGCACTGGCTAATTCACGAGAAAAGCAGAAAACAGGCAAGCGTTGTTCCACGTGGAACAGCCTATCCTCTTCGACCAATCTCCAGGACCATCTGCTCTGTGTTCGGGATCGAGATCGGATCCAACCATTCCAGGCCGTAAGCTGCCGCCCCGCGAGCCAGCCCCGACCTCTCGGTAGTAAGTAAAACTAAATATCGCTGCACCCGTTGGAGCGCCACGGGAATTGCCAGTTCCATCTTCTCGACCGCCCGCATCGTCACCGCATCAAACTTCCGCTCCGGCATAGCCTCAACCCGGCCATCGTAGACCTCACCCTCCATGTCGAGCACCCGCAATACTTCACGTAAAAATGAGGCTTTCTTCCCGTGCGCCTCCGCCAAGGTCACCCTTATCTCGGGACGGCAAATCGCAATGGGTATGCCCGGGAGCCCCGCGCCGGAGCCATAGTCCAGCAGATCGGCAATATTTCGCGGCAATTGCCCCGCCACAAACGCGCACTCCAGAAAATGCCGCTCGATGATCTGCTCGGCATCACGCACCGCCGTCAGGCTAAGACGCTGGTTCCAACGGGTCAGCAGCTCCAGGTAAGTCCGGAATTTGTCGTAGGCGCCGACGGGCAAATCCGAAATTCCGGCTTGGGTAAAAGCCCTTTCAATCCACCCTGCCGTTATATTCACTTGGCGCTCGTTTTTGCAGACCATTCCCGGGCGGCGTCCACAAATGCCGCGAAAAGCGCGCGCGACGCAGGGCTCACATCGTAACTACGCTCGGGATGCCATTGCACAGCAACTACAAACTGCCCTAGGTCAGCACCCTCAAGCGCTTCGATCACTCCATCTACCGGGCTGACGGCTGCGATCCTCAAATCCTGTCCAGGGTTGCCAATTGCCTGGTGATGGCTGGAATTGACAAAAGATCCCGTCGACTCGCCCGGCTCTTTGACTAACCATGAAAGCCGCGTACCTTCCGTTACCTGAATCGGATGCGCCTTTTGCACCTCACGCCCGGGTTGGTGGTTCACCACTTCTGGAGTAGCCACCTCCGCATGGGGAAGATCCTGGATAAGCGTGCCCTTACGCCAAACATTCAAGGACTGCAAACCATAGCAGATGCCCAGGATCGGCTTTCCCTCATCGAAGGCGCCCTGAAGAAGAAGATTGTCTACCGTCTCACGGGCATCATCTTTCGCCGCGCATTCCTCAATCCGTTCCTGTCCATATCTCCCTGGATCAACGTCCGCCGGGCTCCCTGGTAGCAAGACACCCGAGCAGGAAGCGAAGAGGGCTCCCCACTCGCCAGGGCTAGCGTCCAGGGGAATCGGTACCGCGATACCCCCTGCCGCTTCAACAGCGCGTACGTACTGCGGCAAGCTGCGCTGGTTATAGGCCTCATCCGTCGACGTAGGCAGCGGGATAGCAATACGGGGAACCGTCATACATCTTCTCCAAGAACATCCGCGGTGGAAGTGGCCAGGCTGGGCGAAAGATCGCCAGGCGCCGCATGCCTTTGATACAGCTCCAGAATCTCCTCGCGAAGTCTGGCTGTCAGTTCGTCCGTCTGCCGGATGGAGTAGCCGGCCGGGTCAATCGGCTTGCCAATCACCAACTTAACCGGCCGAGGACGAAAGTGATGAGTATGAATCGGCAGCAATTCGAACGTACCAATCAGCGCGATCGGGACCAAGGGAACTCGCGCCCGAATCGATATGTAGGCTGGCCCACGCATGAACGGCTGCACCTGTCCATCCTTGGTACGGCCACCTTCAGGAAAGATGAATAGCGGCATACCGGTCTTCAGCACACGGATAGCGCGATTGAGACCCGCAACCGAACCGCTCTCCTCATCCACTGGGATCTGGCCCGATCTTTGCAAATGCCATCCAATGAACGGCCACTTCCATAAGCTCTGCTTCGCCAGAATCCGAAACTGAAAGGGGAGGCTGCTGAACACTAACGGCGTGTCCATGAATGAAGTGTGGTTCGAGGTATAGACCGCAACCGGCAATAAATTTTCACGTCCGATAACGGTAACCGAAGCGCCCGCAGCCTTCAGTGAGGCCCGCGCCCATAAGCGAGCGATGTTGTGCTGGAACCGGCCATCTTTCTCCACGAAAGACGCCGCGAGAGACATGCATCCGAAAACACCTGTGAAGAGAAAGAACAGAGGGCCCCGCACCATGTTCGAGGTCAGGCGGGTCGTCAACGGAGCCGGTTGCGCACCGGGCGTAGAACTCATACCTTCAACGGCTCCTCGGATGCAGCCACAAGCCGCGGCCGCAACTGCCCCACCAGGTAGACTGAGCCGGTCACCACAACCAACCCGTTGACCGGCGTCAACTGGAGAGCGCGCTCCAGCGCAGCGACCGCATTGGCAGCAGCCTGCACCTCGCTGCCCGTCGTCTCCGCAGCCGCCAGCAGATCTTCCATGGATGCCGTACGCGGCGAGTCGACAGGCGTCAACACGACTTTGCCAAACAGGGGAAAGAGAATTTGGGCCAGCTCCACCGCGGGTTTGTCTTTCAAACATCCGAAGACCAGGGTCATGGGCTGTCCGCGGTCCAGGTGCGAAACCGCCGCACGCAGTGCCCACGCGCCGGCAGGATTGTGGCCCACGTCGAGTAATACGTCGGCGCGGTCCCGGGTCCCGGTCACCAGCTCCAGACGCGCCGGCCACACCGTGTCCCGAATGCCGGCCTGGATATCGATCGGAGTAATATTGTAACTACGACTGTTTCTTAACTCCACCGCGGCAGCAATTGCTAACGCCAGGTTGCGCTGTTGATGCGCGCCGGCCAATGGTGAGTCGATGCCGATCAGTTCCCCCATCACCGACAATGGATAACGATTGCGCGTGTATTGTTCGGGATGATTGTGCACCGGCACATAGCTCGCCGCATTCACCCCTCTCACTCCCAGCAAGGTGGCCACTTCTCCCAGTGCCTGGTTGGCTTCAGGATGCTGCGGCAGTGTGATCATCACTCCCTCGGAGCGCAGAATACCGGCCTTCTCCCGCGCAATTTGATCCACCGTCTCGCCCAACCATTCCGTGTGGTCCAGCGAAATATCGGTAATCACGGAGATCACGGGCTCCACAATATTGGTCGCGTCTAAACGGCCGCCCATGCCTACTTCCACCACCGCTGTATGCACCTGGCGGGAAGCAAAATACAAAAAGCCCATCGCGGTAAGCGTCTCGAAAAAACTCGGCAGTGCCGGCAGCCGCGCGTCCCTTACCAGGCTCTCGGCAACTTCTTCCACCCGAGAGAACAGGACGGCAAAATCGTCGTCGCTTATCGTGACGCCATCCAGCTGAATGCGCTCGTTCACCCGGCTCAGGTGAGGCGAAGTGTAGAGCCCGGTCCGATAACCGGCCCGCGTGAGAATACTGGCCAACGTCGATGCCGTGGACCCTTTGCCATTGGTACCCGCCACCAGGATCGAGGTGAAGGAACGTTCGGCGTTGCCCAGCGCTGCCATGAGCGTGCGCATATGCGCCAACTCAAATTTCCGGCGAGGCGCGCCGGGTGTAGTGTGCAGTTCCTGACCGAGAGCATGCAGGCGGTCGAGGGCCGAGGCGTAAGACATGTTCTTATTCTAGAGTGAATTCCCTGCCGTTAAGCGCGGGCCGCCGCCGGCCACATGAAGTCCAGCGCGCGGATGAGGTAGCTCTTTAGTTCGCGGCGCGCCACGATAGCGTCCAACATCCCATGTTCCAGCAGAAACTCCGACTTTTGAAATCCCTCCGGAAGCTTCTGGCGAATCGTCTGCTCGATCACTCGTGGACCGGCGAAGCCAATCAGCGCGCCCGGCTCGGCGACGTTGAGGTCGCCCAACATCCCGAAGCTCGCGGTCACACCGCCCGTCGTTGGGTTCGTGAGCACCGAGATATACGGCAGGCCGGCGTCATCCAGCTGCGCCAGGCCAGCGGATACCTTCGCCAATTGCATGAGGCTTGCCACCCCTTCCATCATGCGCGCGCCACCGGAAGCGGCGACAATGATGAGCGGCTGCCGCGTGGCCAATGAACGGTCGATCGCCCGCGCGATCGTTTCTCCCACCACGCAACCCATGCTCCCGCCGATAAAGGCGAACTCCATTACACTCAGCACCACCGCATGAGGCCCAAGCTTTCCTATAGCGTTGATCACGGCGTCATTCAGGCCGGTCTCGCGCCGGGCCTTTTCCAGCCGGTCCCGGTACGGCTTGATATCGACAAACTCCAGAGGGTCGGTGGATATGAGCTCCAGGTCCACCAGCTCATACCCGGGTTCCAGCAGGCTGGCTACGCGGCTGCGCGCGTCCAGCCGGAGATGGTGCCCACACTTGGGGCAGACCTGCAGATTAGCTTCGAACTCGGCCTTGAAGACATATTGCCCACAGCCTTCGCATTTCTGCCACAATCCTTCGGTACGCACATTCTTTTCCGCTGTACTGGGTTCAATTTCGTTTTCCTGCCGCTTAAACCAGGACATGTATTCCCTTCCGCCACTCGCCCCCGGTGGTGTTGATTCCCGCGCCCATGAAAATCCGTGCCCCGACTTTGGAGCATACAGCCACTGCTCTCGTTATGCCTCTGATTTTGTGCAGCCTTCCCCGATCCGGAAGCTGCATGCACACTGCTCGCATCAGTGCCCAGTGTGGTACGGATGCCCTGCCACTATTGTAAATGCCCGGTAGAGTTGTTCCGCCACCACCAGGCGAGCCATCTCATGGGGCAGAGTCATGGGCCCGAGGGAAAGCATGGTCTGTGCCGATTTCCGCGCCCCGTCCGACCAGCCGCTCGCCGGTCCAATCGCGAACACAATCATCTGCTGCCCGCATCCCGCCGAATCCTGAGCCATCTCGCCAGTTCTTCTGACGACCAGCCCTCGCCCCGGCTATCGAGCAGCACTACCCAAGCAGGGGTTCGGCTCCGTTGCTTAGCCAGAAATGCGAAGAGTGCCTCTTCATCACGGAACGCCTTCGCTTCGATGCCGGCATAGGGTGCAATGCGCTCCAGATAGGAGTCAGTGGCCGCTCCGAGCAAATCGCTTCGGCTACGCTGGGCCACAAACGCAAGAACAAGATTCAGAGGGGGACCTCAGAGGGTAAAACCTTGGTTCGGGAGCGACAGTTCAGATATTTGGGATCTGCCGACCACGCTGTTCGGGTTGTGAAACTCGTCGCCTGAAAACCCCAATTTTCACTCCCAGGATCTTGTCCCGACCCCAACTCCTGGGTGCCCCATATCTCGCTTGTTTTTCGCGAGATGTGGGATACCACGACTCTCGACCCCTGAACCCCAACGATGAAGACGGCTCCCAGGGTAAAGCGGCGGCATTCAGACCCTAACCCCGGCCGGCGCCCACCTGCTCCCGCGACGAAGCCATCCCGGCCCCATCCAGCACCGCTTCGATCATGGCATCGCAACCCATGCATGAGTTGATCATCATGTGGTACAGCCGGCGATCGCCCCAGTCCCGGTCATAGTATCGCCGGACATACTCCGCGCGCCGATTATCCGTCGCATCGAGCTCCGCCCGGGCGCGCCCCGCCTGGTCCGGAAAATGCTCTTCAAACCAACGAATCTTCCGCGACATCGACGCGTACACGAAAATATTGAAAACCCCCGGCAAAGAAGCCAGGGCACAAGCAGCGCCCCGGCCGACAATCACACAATTACCAGCCGCTACGCACTGCTTCAGATAATTGCGCACGAACTCGACCATGCGCTCGCTGTCAAACACCTGGTCTTTGGGCGGCGCCGGCAGCCGGTCCACACTGCCATGCCAGAATGACTTGCCCATCCGGTAGTACCAGGGATCCAGGCGTTCATCGCATTGTTCCGCCATACCCCGGGGCACACCGGCCTTATGCGCAACCTCGTCGATGAGGCACTTGTCGATGAGCTTCCAGTGCAGGCGGTCCGCCAGGCGGTGGGCAAATTCTGCCCCCTGGCTGCCATATTCCCGTTCTACTGTGATCACCCTGATCATGGAGAATATCTCCCGCCAAAATATGCCGGACCCTTCCGGTGGCGTGATGCTAGCACCGGGAGAATGAATAATCCAGAGCCCGGCAGTACCGTTAGGGTTCGGCGACGACCGGGTTTCTGAGGCTGCCGATTCCGGCAATATTGATCACCACATCATCGCCCGGCTTAAGCCAGCGCTGCGGAGAACGACCCATTCCCACCCCGGCTGGCGTACCCGTGCTGATGATGTCCCCCGGCACCAGCGGCATCATGGTCGAGATGTAAGAGATAAGCCGCGGCACCTTGAAAATGAGCTCCCGGGTATTGGAACTCTGCAACGTCTCTCCATTAATAGACAGAGAAATATCCAATTGGTGAGGATCCGGTATCTCGTCTTTGGACACAATCCACGGTCCCATCGGCCCAAAGGTGGGGAAGTTCTTGCCCAGGGTCCATTGGGAAGTCGCCAACTGCACGTCACGGGCACTCACATCATGACAAATGGTGTAGCCAAAAACGTGGTTTTCCCACTCCGCCTCGGGTATATTGCGGCCCCCCTGGCCGATGACCACAGCAAACTCCGCCTCATAGTCGGGCTGCTGGCTGGCGCGCGGTAGAACAATCGGCTGGCCGTTGCCGATGAGCGTGTGGGGATACTTGGTGAACACCGTGGGAAACTTGGGTGGTTCCATCTTCGACTCGACCGCGTGATCGCGGTAATTGAGCCCAATGCAAAGAATCTTGGGCGGACGCAGCACCGGCGCCTCAAGTGAGACGGATGATAAAGCCGCAAGCAGATTGGGACCGGTCTCATCCAGCTGAAGATTTACCCCCTCCCACCGCTTCGGACCCGCGGCGATAAAGGAGAGCGCGTCCGGGTAGCCAAGCGGACTGAGAGGGAAAACGTGGCCGTCCTTGACGAGTGCCGGGCCAACAGTTGCATCACGACGATAAGTGATCAGGCGCATCCGTCAATTGTCCAACGGCAAGGGTAAGAATGGGTAAAAAATCGTGGCGCTTGGTTGCGGGAACTTAACCGGAGTCCGGACCTCATTGGCAGAAAATTGCATCTGCCTACAATGGGTGTTTGTGTATCCGTTTCCAACGGGGGGTTAATGGAGAAGCCGAACGAGGGACGAAATCGGGTAGTCATCGAAAACGTACTGCCGCAAGTAAACTGTGGCCTCTTTCCCATCAAGCGAGTGGTTGACGACCTGGTCTCCGTAGAGGCGGATGTCTTCGGCGATGGCCACGATCATGTGCGCGCCCGGCTGCTATGGAAGCAGGAGGAAGAGACCGCCTGGCAGACGGCAGACATGCTGCCCTTGGGTAACGACCACTGGCGAGGCGAATTCCCCGTGACCAAAATCGGCCGGTATCGCTACACCGTCGTGGGCGACGTCGACCACTTCGAAACCTGGCAAAGTGACCTCAAAAAGCGCGTGGAAGCACAGCAGGATCTCGAAGTCCCCTTTGCCACCGGCGCCCTGCTGCTGGAAGAAGTGCAGACCCGGGCATCCAAAGCAGATAGCCCCAAATTGGCCAGCTGGGCGAAGAAGCTCAGGACCGGCAAGAAAGATGAAGCAGCCGTCGCCTTCGCATTGCAGGAAGAACTGTTGGCTATGGTGCATCGCTATCCCGATCCCGAGGTGGAAACCCGCTACGAGCGCGAATTGGAAGTCGTTGTCGACCGCGAGAGAGCGCGCTTTTCCGCCTGGTACGAGCTCTTTCCCCGCTCCTGGTCAACCGTGCCAGGCAAGCACGGCACCCTCAGCGATGTAACCAGCCGCCTGGAATATGTGGCGGACATGGGCTTCAACGTCCTCTACCTTCCGCCGATCTCCCCCATTGGAAAGAGTTTTCGTAAGGGCAAAAATAATGCCGTCGAAGCGGCGCCGGGCGACGAGGGTAGCCCCTGGGCTATCGGCTCCGACGAAGGGGGCCACACCGCGATCCTCCCCAAACTGGGCACCATGAAGGATTTCGCTAACCTGGTCAAGCGGGCGAAGCAACTGAAGATGGAAGTTGCCCTGGATATCGCCTTCCAGTGCGCGCCGGATCATCCCTGGGTCAAAGAGCACCCTGAGTTCTTCAAGAAGCGCCCCGATGGTTCCATCCAGTACGCAGAGAACCCACCGAAAAAATATCAGGATATTTATCCGCTCGATTTCGAAACCTCCAACTGGCGCGGATTGTGGGACGCGCTCAGAGACGTGTTCACATTCTGGATGGACGCGGGTGTCATGATCTTCCGCGTCGACAATCCGCACACCAAGGCATTCCCTTTCTGGCAGTGGGTAATCGCCGAGCTAAAGGCGAAAGACCCCAACGTGCTGCTTCTGGCGGAAGCCTTCACTCGGCCCCGGGTCATGGAGCGGCTGGCAAAGCTCGGCTTTTCCCAGTCCTATACCTACTTCACCTGGCGCGAAACCAAAGAAGAGCTCACCCAGTACCTGCTTGAACTCACCACGACCCCCGTGCACGAATATTTCCGGCCTAACTTCTGGCCCAACACGCCCGACATCCTGCCCGGGCACCTGCAGCGCGGCGGTTTGCCGGCCTTTCGCAGCCGGCTCGTACTCGCCACCACCCTTGCGTCTAACTATGGCGTTTATGGCCCGGCTTTCGAGCTAGGGGAGAACATCCCCATCAAACCGGGGAGCGAAGAATACCTGAACTCGGAGAAGTACGAGATCAAGAACTGGGACTTGCAGAACCCCGCAAGTCTCAAACCGCTGCTCACTCACCTGAACCAGATTCGGCTGGCCAACCCGGCGCTCCAGAGCAACGATCGGCTGCACTTCCATCCCACCGACAACCCCGCGCTCATCTGCTACTCCAAGCGCACCGCGGATGGGAGCAACATCATCCTCGTGGTGGTCAACCTCGATCCTTCTTTGGTTCAGTCCGGTTGGGTGAATCTCGATTTGGACGTCCTGGGCCTCACTCCGGGCGATACATTTGAAGTCTATGATCTGTTAGCGGATCACTCCTACAACTGGCAAGGCTCGAGAAATTATGTCGAGCTGCGGCCGGCGGAAGCGCCGGCTCACGTCTTCCGGGTATTGCCGGCGGGGGAAAGCTTCAAAGACACTACTGTAGTTACGATTTAAGCAACCACCAAGCCGGGAGGCACGATTGAAGAAACCGGGAAGCGCGGCGGACCCGCTCTGGTACAAAGACGCGATCATTTATGAGTTGCACGTCAAGGCGTTCATGGACGGCAACAACGACGGCATCGGCGACTTCCAGGGATTACTCAGCAAACTCGATTACGTGCAGGACCTGGGCGTCACCTGCCTCTGGTTGTTGCCCTTCTTCCCTTCTCCTCTGCGCGACGATGGCTACGACATCTCCGACTACCTGAGCGTGCACCCCAACTACGGCACCATGGAGGACTTTCGTGAATTCCTGACCCAGGCGCACGCTCGTGGAATCCAGGTGATGATCGAGTTGGTCATCAATCACACCTCCGATCAGCATCCCTGGTTCCAGCGCGCGCGCCACGCCCCCAAGGGTTCACCCGAACGCGACTTCTACGTGTGGAGCGATACCGATCAGAAATACCAGGAAGCACGCATCATTTTTACCGACACCGAAAAATCCAACTGGACCTGGGACCCTGATGCCCAGCAGTACTACTGGCATCGCTTCTTCTCCCACCAGCCGGATTTGAATTACGACAACCCGGTTGTCATCGAAGAAGTCGTCAAGATCATGCGTTATTGGCTCGACATGGGCGTGGATGGCCTGCGCGTCGATGCCATCCCTTACCTCGTGGAACGCGAGGGCACGAACTGTGAGAACCTGCCCGAAACCCACGCAGTGATGAAGCGCATTCGCCATGAGATCGACGTCAACTACTCCGCCAGGACCATCCTTGCCGAAGCCAACCAGTGGCCGGATGATGTGCGCATCTACTACGGCGACGGCGACGAGTGCCACATGGCGTTCCACTTCCCCCTGATGCCCAGAATGTATATGGCATTGCGTCAGGAAGATCGCCTGCCGATCACCGACATCATGGCGCAAACGCCGGAGATTCCCCACAACTGCCAGTGGGGCCTCTTTCTCCGCAACCACGACGAGCTCACGTTGGAAATGGTCTCCGATGATGAGCGCGACTATATGTACCTGGCCTACAGCGCCGACCCGCGCATGCGCATCAACATCGGCATCCGCCGGCGGCTTGCGCCGCTGGTCGACAACAGCCGGCGCCGCATCGAGTTGCTCAACAGCCTGCTCTTCTCCTTCCCCGGCACGCCCATCGTTTATTACGGCGACGAAATCGGCATGGGCGACAACATCTACCTGGGCGATCGCAATGGGGTGCGCACCCCGATGCAATGGAACGGAGACCGCAATGCCGGCTTCTCCCGCGCCGTGCCCGCCAAACTCTACAGCCCTGTCATCATGGACCCGGTTTGGGGCTATGAGGGTTTAAACGTCGAAGCGCAGCAGAGTGACCCCTCTTCCTTACTGAGCTGGATGCGCAACATGATTGCCTTGCGCAAGCTCTTCCAGGTGTTTGGCCGCGGCACCCTGGCCTTCTTGAACCCCACGAACCGCAAGATCCTCGCTTATATCCGCGAATTTCAAAACGAGCGAGTGCTGTGCGTGGCCAATCTTTCGCGGTTTGCCCAGCCGGTTGAATTGGATCTGTCAGCGTACGCCGGCATGGTGCCGGTCGAAATGCTGGGTTACGTTGAATTTCCCAAGATCCGCGCCGCTGGGTATCCGCTGACCGTCGGTCCTTATGGCTTCCTCTGGCTGGAGCTGCAGCCTTCGCCCGAACCCGTGCCGAGCACCGCGGAAACCGGTGAGCCCGAACTCGAAGTCAGCGGAGCCACCGACTGGATGAGCGTTCTTGAAGGCAATGGCCGCCGCGAACTCGAAGAAACAATCCTGCAGGGCTACCTGGCCCGTCAGCGTTGGTTCGGCGCCAAATCACGCGCCATGACAGGCACTCGCATCGAAGACTGGGCAGTCTTCAACGAGGGCGCCAGCGCCCTGGTATGGGTCCAGGTCCAGTACTCCGAAGGCGAGTGCGATACCTACCTGGTCACCCTGGGCATGCTTTTTGGCAAAGCCGGCGACACCCTGCGGGAGGAGTCTCCCAACGCTGTGCTGGCCAAGCTGGCCTCTGTTGAGGGTGATGGTGTACTTCATGAAGCCATCTTCAATGACACCGCCAGCGAAGCGCTCTTGGCGCTCATCACCAGTGGAAGCCAACTTCCATCGCGGGAAGGCGGCCTCCTTGGGATCCCCAGCAGCGCGCTGAGCCAATTGCAGGGCTCCCCTGGGGAGAGGCTGGCCGCCCGGCGCGGTTCCGCGGAGCAAAGCAACACCTCGATTCTCTTCGGGGACAAGCTGATCATGAAGCTGTTTCGCAGACAGCAAGCGGGCCCCAACCCTGACACCGAAATCGGCCGTTACATCACAGAATCCACCCACTTCACCCACATTGCGCCTTTCGGCGGATCGATCGAATACAGCCGCAAGGGGCAGGAACCGTCCACCCTGGCCATGCTGCAAGGCCTGGTCAGCAATGAGGGCGATGGATGGCAATGGACGCTCGAAGAATTGGACCGCTATTACGAAGCCAGCGCCGCTCAAAACTTCGCCCAGGGCGCCATTGCGGATGGCCCGGCTACCCTGCTGCAGATGAGCGCGGGCGACGAGACGGCCTTTGCCCGCGAGCATGTGGGCACCTATCTGGATGCCGCCGCCTTGCTGGGCAGAAGAACGGCAGAACTCCACGTAGCCCTGGCCTCCGCCACCCACGACCCGGCCTTCGCGCCCGAGCCGATGAATTCGACGGACCTTGTCAAACTACGCGAGGAGCTGCTCGCGCACGCCGCGAGCGCCTTCGACGCCTTGAAGGAAAACATAGCCCGTCTCCCCGACGCGGTCCTCGAAAAGGCCGGCCTGGTGCTCAGCCGTAAAAGGCTGGTTCTCGATCGTTTAGCCCAGTTGTCGGCTAAGGAAATTCACGCCCTGCGCACCCGCATTCACGGCGACTATCACCTGGGCCAGGTGCTGCGATCTAAGGGCGACTTCGTCATTTTGGACTTCGAGGGTGAGCCCGCCCGCTCGCTGGCCGAGCGCAGAACCAAGCAATCGCCGCTGAAAGACGTCGCCGGAATGCTCCGCTCCTTCAGTTATGCCGCCTTTTCCGCCCTGATGAAGTACACCACCCGGCGCCCGGAAGACTATCAACGGCTCGCTCCCTGGGCGCACCTGTGGGAACAATCGGTGTCCTCCGCCTTCCTCCACGCCTACTGCGAATACTCCCGCGGCGTAGCGGTGGTGCCCACGGAACCAGAACTCTTCCAGCAGTTGCTGGAGGCTTATGTCATCGATAAGGCGTTCTATGAATTGGTCTACGAGTTGAACAACCGGCCGAACTGGGTACTGATTCCGCTAACCGGCATTCTCAGCTTGCCCCTGATGGGTTGAGCCAGGCCCTGAGCCTGTCGAACGGTACGGCTGAGACTTGTATATGGCATCACGACGAGATGAACCTCAGAACAGGCGCATGAACTCGATCCCAAACCCAGTCCCGAAGGGACGCCTGAACTTAGCCCAGGACGCAGTCCTGGGTCGGATCCGAAACGATGACCAGTCCCGGAGGGACGGCTGAAAATAGGCCGCCACGCAATCCTGGAAAACCTTTAGCCGACCCGCAGGAAATAGAGTTCCAACACACTGCGTGGCTTATGAGGCCGTTAAGCAGTTAAGATCCGATGTACGGACCAAAGGTAAACCCATGGCAAAGGTTGAGCTTTCGGAAGAGACGAAAGCAGGGATAGACGAAGTACGAGAAGCCGATCTGCTGATCGCCGTCGCTGTGCCGGTGGATACCGAGCAACTGCGCGCTGCGGCCACCCAGGCGATCCTGGGGACCGGACAATCCATTTCCGGTTTGCGCACCGTGGTTACGTTTCCCGGCTCGCCCGGCGTGGGAGCCCCCATGCAGGCGAAAACGGACGACGAATCCGTAGACACATCAGGGTTGCGCTTCGTCCCCTATGCCTTGCCCGCCGCCAGTCCCGAGAGGATCCCCTGGCTCCCGGGTGTCGGCACCTATCAAGCGCTGTTTGCCATGGCCCGCGAGTTGGGCGTGAGCGCCTGCGCCGTCATCGGATTCGATTTAACCGCATTGCAGCCAAACTTTCTGGCGCCCATGATGACCGCGATCCTCGAAAAAGGTTGCGAACTGGTCATGCCCGTTTACTCGTCGGGAAAGTTCGACGGCCTGCTGAACTCGAGCATTTATGCTCCCCTCACCCGCGCCCTCTATGGCCGCCGCGTGCGTTTTCCCTTGGCCCCGGATTTCTGTCTGTCCTCCAAGATGATTCCGGAGTTGGAGCTGGCCTTGCAGCGAGCGAACACCCAGGGTCAGTCCAATTTCTGGCCGGCCACTGAGGCGGCCATCCGCGACTGCACCACCTGCCAGGTCAATGTACCGACCCGCCACATCCCGCCTGCCGACGGCGTCGATCTGACCACGGTTCTTTCCCAGACTGTCGGATCTTTATATGCGGACATGGCAACCCATGCGGCCCTGTGGCAGCGCGTCCGGGGTACCCAGCCGGTGGAGACGTTGGGGGTGCCGGTAGCGCCCCCCGCCGATGGCGCGGCTGCGGATACAACGCCCATGCTCGAAACCTTTCAACTGGGCTTCCGCAATCTGCAGGAAGTCTGGTCTCTCGTGCTGCCGCCGGTCACGCTCCTGGAGCTAAAACGCCTGGCCCGCCCCAGCACTTCGCGCTTCCACCTCCCCGACGAGCTCTGGGTGCGCATCATCTACGACTTTGCTCTCGCCTACCGTCTGCGTACCATTAGCCGCGCCCATTTGTTGGGGGCGTTGACCCCGCTTTACCTGGGCTGGGTCGCCTCCTACGCATTGGAGGTTGGCAACGCCAGCCCGGCCGAAGCTGAGCAGAGGCTGGAAAAGCTGGCTCGCGCCTATGAAGAGGGCAAGCCCTATCTATTATCGCGGTGGCGTTGGCCAGACCGCTTCAACCCTTAGGGCCCGGAGGAGATCATTATGTGGAGTCAAGTGTCACAGTCACTGCACGAATCGATGGCTCGGGTCATTAGCCGTATCGCTACACTGCTTCCGGGGATCCTCGCCTTTATTCTTGCCGTTCTGTTCTTCGCCGCGATCGCCTGGGTACTTGCGTGGCTGGTCCGTACTCTTCTCAACGCCATCCGCATCGACGAGCGGCTTGCTCGCGGCACCAACGCAATCGCCGAGTGGTCGCCCACCTACACGCCCACCACCCTGATCACGCGCGTAGTCTTTTGGTGTGTCGTGCTGGTCGGCTTCTTGGTCGGCCTGGAAGCCTTCGGCGCATCGTCCGACAACCTTCTCTCCGCTCGCCTGCTGGGCTACATCCCCAACGTAGTGGGCGCGGTGGTGTTGCTTCTGCTGGGCAACGTCATTGCCCGCTTCCTTTCCCGCAGCGTGCTGATCGGCGCTGTGAACATGAATCTGCACTACGCGCGCCTGCTAAGCCTGGGCATCAAGTGGCTGGTCCTGGTGCTGACTGCCGCCATGGTTCTCGATCACCTGTCGATCGGGGCCGCGATTGTGGATCTCGCGTTTGGCATTCTGTTTGGCGGTATCGTGCTCGCCCTGGCGCTAGCCGTAGGCCTGGGGTCGCGCGACCTGGTAAGCCGGTCGCTCGAACGGGAAGCCGCCCGGCCTGCGGGAGAGGCCATGCCCGAAGAACAGTTCCGTCACTTTTAATTTCTCTGCGCCAGGCGCGGAGAATGTCACCTTGGTTGTAGCAAATGCCTCCCCCGGTTTTTTAACTCTGACGTCGCTGAGAAAGCTGGGTGAGTCGATATGGATAGACTGATGAAGGTCGCTATTTTGGGGTTTGGCACCGTGGGCAACTCGGTCGCCCGCATCTTGTGTGAGCATCCTCCGAAAGGCGTGGAGCTAAGCTGCATATTCAACCGGGGCATCGATCGCAAACGCGTCTCCTGGGTCCCCTCTTCTGTCCTCTGGACGGAAAACTTCGATGAGGTTCTGGCGTCTAACCCTGACATCGTCATCGAGCTTGCCGGCGGCCTGCAGCCCGCTGGCGACTGGGTGCGGCGATCGCTGGCAGCCGGCAAATCCGTAGTCACCGCCAACAAGAAGTTGATTGCCGAACACGGCATCGCACTCGAAGAATTGGCCCGCCTGCATGGCTGCCAGCTGCTTTACGGCGCTGCAGTCGCAGGCGGAGTGCCTGTCATCCCTGCCGTACAGCAAGGGCTCGCCGGCGACCGCATCCAGCGCCTGCACGGCATTTTGAATGGGACCTGCAACTTCATTCTCAGCCATATGGAAGCCGGCGCCGAGTTCGAACCTACGTTGCGCGAGGCGCAGGAGCGGGGATACGCCGAGGCCAACCCCACCGAAGACGTGGACGGCTTTGACGCCCGGGCAAAGCTGGTCATCCTCTCCCGCATTGGACTGCGCGTCGAGGTTCTCCCGGAAGAAGTTGCCTGCCGCACCATCCGCGACGTCTCCGCTATTGACTTCGCCTATGCCAAGGATCTGAACTGCACCATCCGGCAAATTTCGCGCGCCGAAGTCCGCAATCAGGAGCTGCTGGCAACGGTCGGGCCAATGCTGGTTCCGCGCAGTTCTCCCTTGTCCTGGTCGCGCGGCACAGAAAACATGGTGATCTCAGGCGGCCTCTACGGAGGCGAGATCGTCTTCTCCGGCCACGGCGCTGGAGGAAATCCAACGGCAGTTGCCGTCATCTCCGACGTGCTGGCCATCGCCCACGGCGGCTGTCCGGTGACCATCACCAGCACCCGCGCGCGGGTGGACGGAGACTTTGTCGTGCCCCACTACATTCGATTTGTAGTGGACGACAGTCCCGGCATCGTCGCCGCCATTGCCGGCCATCTCGCCGAGCAGGGCATCAACATCAATGCTCTGCTGCAAAAACCCGGCTATCCGAAGGAACGTCTAGCTTTTGTGGTCACGGTCGAACCGTGCCCCAGTTCGGCGTTAAAAACCGCCCTGAAGAAAATCGCCCAACTGGACTGCATGCAGTCCCCACCCTTCGACCTCCAGATGCTCGAGGAATAGCAAAGCACGGTTGGATCGACCAGCGGTCCCCTCTAAAATGCCCGTCCTCCAGCAACCACCCTTTCCCCCCAACTACCCTCTCCTATTTGTCATCCCGAGCGCACCCGGATTTCCTACTTCGCTTCTCTCAACAACGACCACTGATGTGGTTCTCCTTAAAGAGAACCACATGCATTCGATCGAAGACGCCACTCTCGACAGGAAATCCGGGGTAGCCGAGGGATCTGCAGTTCTGCGGACCTTCCGTGGAAACGTTCTCGACTTTCAAAACCCAAGAACCGGATGCGGCTCGTAAGGCTCCTCCAGAGCCTTGATCTCCGCCTCATCCAGGCGAATCTCCATAGCCTCGATCGCCTGATCCAAATGCGCCATCTTGCTGGCGCCAATAATCGGTGAACTCACGCCCGCCTTCGACAAAATCCACGCCAAAGCAATCTGCGCATTCTGCACTCCGCGCTTTTTTGCAATCTCCGTCAACCGGTCCACCACCACAAAATCCGAAGGCCGGTAATAGAGCTTCTGCGCAAAATCATCTGTCTTCGCCCGCACCGTCTCCCCGCGGCTCTCGGCGCTCCGGTTCCCGGCAAGAAACCCGCGCGCCAACGGGCTCCAGGGAATAAGACCCACACCCTCCTCCAGGCAAAGCGGGATCATCTCCCGCTCCTCTTCCCGGTACACCAGGTTGTAGTGGTTCTGCATGCTGACAAACCGCGCCAGGCCCAACCTGTCGGAGGTCTGCAGCATTTTCAGAAACTGCCACGCATACATCGAGGACGCGCCAATATACAACGCCTTACCCGCCCGCACCACCTGGTCCAGGGCTTCCAGCGTTTCCTCGATCGGGGTGTGGGGATCAAAGCGATGAATCTGGTAAAGGTCTACATAGTCCGTCTGCAAGCGGCGCAGACTATCGTCGATGGCATGCATGATGTGCTTGCGCGAAAGACCCTTTTGATTCGGATCATCTCCCATGGCATTGAAAACCTTGGTGGCGATCACCAGTTTGTCGCGCGAGGGGCCGTACTCCTTGAGCGCGCGCCCGGTGATCTCTTCGCTGACGCCAAGCGAATAAATATCAGCAGTGTCGAAGAAGTTGATCCCCGCTTCGATGGCGCGGCGGTAAAACGGCCGCGCTTCCGCATCCTCCAGCACCCACTCACGCCATTTCTTCGAACCATAGGTCATGGTGCCGAGGCAGATTCGGGAAACTTTAAGGCCGGTCGAGCCAAGATTGACGTATTCCATTGCACCCCCTGAAATCGATTCTATCGGGACAATCAGCAATCACTCATTAGGAGCCGTTGCCCTTTCTTTGGTCATCCCGGGCGGGACACAGCGTCGGGAAACCATCGATGGGTGCCCCAGGTCTCGCTTTTGAAACCTGGGATCCTGGCAACGGATCCGCTCTGGGAACCCGGGCTGCGGTTACGCGGACCTTCTCCTGGAAACGCCCCAAGCTAAAAAAACAAATCGCTGATTCCGCCGGCCCAACCCCGTCCCAAAACAATCAACGAATTACACAACTAAAAGCCAGCGATTTTACCGATTTGGACTGCTTTGAGCGGAACCCATTCCGGGCCTCCGAGTCTCCATTGATACTTGACGTTCGACGCCCAACGAAAACCCTAGACCGCACCTCACCTCCTTCCCCTTCAGGTCGATGAACGCACTGTTACTGATCCAAACGGTGCGTTGCGATGAAGGTACGAGAATGGCCGGCAAGGCTGCTGGTGCTCGCGATATCTCTGCTGCTGATGGGATGCGGCCAGACCCTCAACTCCACGACGGCCTCCCCTCCGAGCCAGAGCACAGGTAGTGCCGCGGGAACAGGAGCCACCGGACCAGGCGGAGGGCAAGCCATCCCCGTGCCAACCTCCTCCCAGCCCCTGATCGGATGCACGAATCCAAATACGGGTGTCTCTAACGGGGATTGGGGTGTGGCTACCAGCCCCGTCTACACCACCGTGGACAACACGACACCGGTCGTTGGAACCCCAATCTACAAGTCAAACACCATCTTTTGGACCTCCCGGGAAAACGCACCCGGGCAATCGATCCTACTCACAGGCGCTTTTACGGATGCAACAAAGACCGCGAGGCTAGCCCTGATTCCTCCGGGAACGATGGACTGGCAAACCTTAACCCGCGGAAGCAGCACCGTCGTCCCCACTACGCAGCAGGGTACAACTGGCCTCTCGTTCATCATTCCTACGACCTTTCCACCCGGCGTCTATGGATTCGAGATCGACGATCCTTCGGCTCCCTCACTTCTTGGGTTGGCCAACGTACCCGCTCTGAGCTGGGCGATCGGCGTGCCTTCTACAACCGATTCGACAACTGCGTTGCAGCACCAGGTTTATGACTGCGGCGTCGAGCAGGGCGGCGTATTAAGGATTTTCGGCAAGAACTTCGCACCGTCCAATCAAGTTGTGCTGCAAACAGCCACCGGCCTTGCCTACCTGCTCAACGTAATCAAGATGGATACAAATTCCGTCTCCGTTGAAATACCCACCACACTTTCACCCGGCACGTACAACGTGTGGGTTGGGACTTCCCCGTGGAGTGCCGTTTCAAGCCCCGCCGCTGAGATCACGGTACATTCGCCACCGCTACTGTCCGTGCTCACTGTCAACTGTTCCCACTTGACCGGCGATGGCGTCACCGACAATACCAAGCCTCTGCAAACCTGCCTGGACGCGAACGCGCCCCTCGGCTCGAACCAGATCGCTTACTTTAATATCCCGGCGGGAACATTCGTTCTCACAGGGGCAATCACCCCACATCCTTACCAAGTTCTCGTTGGATCTTCACCGACGACGACCAGGTTCCTGGGCCGTCCCAAAGGAGCGCCGCCTGCGGCCTGGTTCAACCTGCCTCAATACTTCGGCATGACAGATCTGTCATTCATTGCGCCGGCAAATCCCAATCTCCTGCTGAGCTCCGGCACGACTACAGGAAATCCGCGAACATCCGGTCATCTGTTCTTCAACCATATCGATTTTGAATCAACGACTGATGCCTCGAACGGAGCCGAGGTGATGTTCGCCATCGCAGGCCCCGATATCCAGGTCTACAACTCCTACTTCCTCTCGAACTCCAATCAGGTGTTCGACATTAACTACGGTGATGGCGGCATAGTATCCGGCAATCATCTGGTCCTGAACAATTGGACCGGGCTCGGCATCAGCGACTCGCAAAACGTAATTTTCGAAGCCAATCTCACCGACTCTCAGAACACACCTGGGCAGGGAAATGGCGGCCACTCAGGCGGTTCAGGCCTCAGCATCAACCGGGGTAACAGCCTCTACGGGCAATCCGCGCTCTCTCGAAACATTTACATCGGCTACAACACTTTTCAGAATATGGGCTCGAACGATCAGCAAGTCATTACCAACGATGGCGATGGTGGCGCCTATCTAGGCCCTGTTACCTCCAGCACTGCGAGCACAGTAACTCTTGCAGATAATCCAGCATGGAACTGGATGGGTACGACAAACCCGCAAGCAGCAGTGATGGCCATCGTTTTCGGGACTGGAGTTGGTCAGTACTCCTTGCTTAAAAGCTACAGCGGCCGAACGATAACCTTGTCGAGTCCCTGGCAAGTCTCGCCCGACACGACCTCCGTGGTGGGGATCTTTCAATACGAAATGAATATGACCTTCGCGCACAACACCCTGACAAACACACTTGGCGCGTCCATCGTCTTAGGTGATGCTCTCGAGGGTGTCATCGAAGACAATGTCCTGACCAACTCCGGCCAGGGAATTCTGATCTCCGCCTTTGGGCCCTATGGTGGCCCGGCAGCCTTTGGCCCCGTGCTCAATACCGATGTCCTTCGCAACACAATTGCTCTGGGTGCGGGAAACCTCATTGCGCATAACAATGGGCCTTATATCTGGGGTATCGGTATTCAGGACTTCCCGGGCTGTCTTGTATCGGGCCTCATGATCCGAGACAACGTTGTGGCGTCCGCGCAGAGCATTTACAGCACGGACGGGCTGAACGGGATAAGTGCGAACGTGATAGAGGAAAATCAGGCCGATTGGCAGCCTACGTTTCCCATTCCAGGTTTTTTAATCCTGAACAATTCTCCGCCGCCTTGAGTCAGGCCGCGACGCAGCAAGGGAGTTGGGAGGCTACGCTCTACTTCACCCTTGCATTCGCGATCGGTTGCAACGCCCCTGCTGAATGGATAGCCTTCCGCAGCGGATCCCGCCGGTCGCGTAGCCGCATAAACGGCAACTCGATCAAGTAGTACGACGCCGTCGCCATGGCGAGCGTGAGGGCCATCGCGTAATAACCAAGATGGCGCATGCGAAGCAGGTACACGATCTGGCTAGCCAGCGGATGGTAGAGGTAGAGCGCATAGGAGAGGTGCGCCGTTACTCTCACCGGAACGCTGCTGCATACAGTCCACGATTTCGACCCCCAATAGGCCATCTGCACCAGCATCACAGCAGCGATGATTGGCTGGACCGACCAGAAGAGCAGGAACAATGCTTTACTACCGGGAGGCGCTACTACCATGGCTGCGAAAACCAGCGGCGGTATAACACTGAGCGCTTGCCAGCGAAGCAGGCCGCAGCACAGCAAACGCGTGCTATCCTTTGCGACCAGGATGGCCACCAGGCAACCGACAAGAAGCGCATCCAACCGCATATCGAACGTGTGGTAGAGGTACATCCACTTCACATGGCAAACCAGATACAGGATGGCGCGGTAGGTCCATTGGCCAAGAATGATCGCGACCAGCGCCGGGATCAGTTTGGCCTTCCTCTTCAAGAGGAATATCAAGAGCAAAGGCCACAGCAGGTAGAACTTCTCTTCCACCGCAAGTGACCAGCTGATCCACATATGCAGATATCGCTGCATGTTGTCGGGAGCGAGCGCCCGCCCGTAATCCATCATGTAGAAGAAAGAGACGGCAGCCGTTTTCCAATAGAACTCGTGCGCGAGGCACTCGACGACCGTAGTGAGAATCCAGCAACAGTAGAAAGTTGGAAAGATGCGGTATGCGCGCCTGCGATAGAAGTTAGCGAGTGAAATACTTCCAGTTTTGTTGTGCTCTTTGAGGAGCATCGACGTGATCAGGAAGCCGCTCAATACAAAAAACATCATGACCCCGAACGATCCGAGCTCGAGACGGACGCCGAACAGGTGATCGATGAGCCTGAAATGGTCAATAAGGACGAGACTCACGGCCAGCGCCCTTAATCCATCAAGGCCACTGATTACCTTAAGGTTTAGGGCCTTCCTAAACTCTTGGTCGATGTCTTGCAGGCTGGAACGGTAGGACGCGCCTCTCAAACCCCAAAACCCCCAAGACGGCCGAAAGAGATGAAAGGATAAACTGGCCGCAGTTTCCCATATCCCATGAGGCATCCAATTATTTCATCTCCCGCACCAAGAGCAACTGAATTTGCTCCCTCACCGTGGCCTAGGGCACATTTTTGGGTGATGCTGAACCAACTTTGCCACGGAGCCTGCGCGGCGCCATTCATAATCGGGCGTTTAAGCTGACGTGGATTCCGCTGCTTGTTTCCGGCTCGCGTATTGGAAATACGATTTCAGCCTGAGGAATCGAACTTCCATGAGTTGATAACTTATGATGGCCACTCCAGTGAAGAGTGCCAGCATGGCGAATGCGTAAACCAACTGCGCCTAAAATCAGCGGGTGGATGTTCCTCGTGAACCATGGCACCCACTGAACACAAATCGGAGACGGCAGATCGTGCCAGACGTAGAGACCATAGCTGTATCGGCCAAAAAATCGCAGCATGGGAATCTTACCCACTCTGTTCGCGAGGGTACCGGGAACCAGTGCTAACGCGAGCACACCGGCATACAATCCAGCGAACATTGAGTAACCCCAGGAGGTCATCTCGCTTGAGGCAAGGAAGAGCGAACTCGCATTGATAAAGAGTATCGCCAGAATGAAGCAGCAACCAGCCATGAGGAGATAGAGTTTTCTCGGGCTGAGCGAAACCTGTGGGCGCGCTCGCACTACGAGCGCCAGGAGAGCGCCGGCTAGTAGGGCATCCATCCTTGATGGAAGCTCCGTGTAGAGCATCCAGGTGGAGGCTCCAAGATGCGTCAGTAAAATCCTCAAAAGCAGCGCGGCGAGGATGCCCAAAGCGCAAATCTGCATCAGGGTTCGTCTTCCAGGCACAAAAAAAACAACCAACGGCCATAAAGAGTAGAACTGCTCCTCAAGAGAGAGGGACCAGAAGTGGATGCACTGAAAAAACGGGGTGAAGTCAGGAACCCCCCCGTTCACAAGCAGCATGATATTTGAGCCGTACACATAGAAGGGGATCGCCTTCCAGGTCAGCGGGGTCCGCAGCAAAACCGAGACCGAAAGGACGATACCGACCGCCAAGGCATAAAGCGGGATAAGGCGGAGTGCCCGGCGAGCATAAAACACCTTGAAAAAATTGCTGGACTCACGTGTGTCGTAAAGAATGCCGGTGATCAGAAACCCCGAGAGCACGAAAAACAGGTCTACTCCGCTCCAGCCGAGACTAGCTAGCCAGGAAAGAGGGTTGTGAGGATTTCGGGGCAGATAGTGGAAAAAGAAGACGAGCAGAATTGCGATGCCCCGAAGGCCATCCAAACTGTCGATATGCTCTTGTGACCTTTGTGCCATATTGTTCGCGGCTGCCGGAACGACCAGTCGGGTCCAAGCCTTCAATGGCAGCATAGAATGCGCCTTCAACTCCTTCCGCAACGCCGGCTCTTGAGTGAATAGAGCAGAACATCGGGAAACCCGTATTTGCCGCCAACATCTCCCATCTGTTGCAACAATCGCTCCTTCCAGCGCGCCAGGGGCGGTTGCTCGAACTCCGCCAGCGGCCCTTGTAGGCGATCGCGGAGAGCTTCAGGCATCGGCTGCTGTTGGGGATGATATACGGTATCCGGCTTCGGCCACATCGCATATGTGCGATGCGAGCAAATCTCCTCATCTAACTTGTCCCCGATCGACATTTTGGAATCCGAATAGAGCCCGGGAGTCGTTTGCTCGTAAGCGTAGAGATACTGATGCCCGGAAAGCTCGACCGGGTAGAAATAGCCACCGATGGGACCATATACCACTGCTCCGGCAGGTAGAGTTCGCGCGACGAACGCAGTGAGGGCGGCGGTACTTCTCCGATTCCATGTAAGGATGACTGCTGCTGTCTGTTCGACTTGCTCCAGGCAGGGTAGTAGCAGGCAGAGCCCGATGAGCAACGCGGAGATCTGAGCCACTCCTGCTTCTCGGAGAGACTCCCAGTCGATCCAGCACATGCTGGCGATGACCACCGGCGGTAACCAAAACATTGCCTGCCCCAAGGCATTCGTCAGAGTCAACAGCATCAGGGCAAAGTTTATGGATGCAAAGAAGACCAGAAAATACTTCAGGGGCATCTTCTTGAGATCGGTGGGGAAGCTTCTGCCGGATCGCGCTGAACACTGCGGTCGCTACAAATACCACGAACAGAAACGTGAGAATTTTGTGGTGCTGCAGATCCAGGGACCACGCGCCTTTCCCGGTGAGCGGCGTCGCGTTGATCTTGTCCCTGCTCGTGGCGCGCTTCAAATAAGCGAACCACGAAATCGAGTTTTGGCCCCACGGCACGAGCAGAGATGAGTGAACCACCAGGACCGTGCAGAACACGATGGCCACAGCCGCGAAGCAGGACTTCCGCACTCTTTGGATACGAAACTCCCGTTAGGACTAGTCCAACCAGAGCAGCCAGGCTGAGCGTGATCGCGCGGGGCGTCGAGGCTAATGCGAAGGCGATAAGAGTGCCCGCTAAAATCGACTCCCGGAAGGGAACTCTCCCGTTGATCTCGATGCCCGGCAGCAGCAGCAGCAGGCCGCAAAGAAATAGCCCAGAGGTTACCGCGTCCCACCGGCCCGGAAGCGGACTCCCCACCGAGGAGGCGAGGGAGATCGCTAAGACTGTGATCAATTGGGCCCATCTGCCGCCCCCCGCTAGCTTCACCAGACGCCAGCCAGCGAATGCGCTAAGGATAACCCCGGCCAAGCAGACGAGTCTCCACGCGACAAGCGACAAACCGAAAACACGAATCAACAACGCCTCGGCCTCAAAGGATACCGGACCATAAAAGAGGATTGGAGAGCCCGTACCTGGGTACTGCGCTAGAACGCTCAGAATCGGCGGGTGCGAACGTGCGAGTGACAACCCCGTAGATACAGCGAACACCTCGTCTTCCCACGGCGCTTGGCGTCCTATGGTCAGTAGGTTGCATGCGAGCACCAGGATGACTGCACAAACGCCACACGCATACAGCCATCTGTTGGGTAAGCTGAATTCCGGTGAGTTTTTTTGCATGGTTCCTGGGTGGTCGCCTTAAAGCAACGATGAGAGAATCTCGCCGCGAAACTCATTCTAGAATCTGCCAGGCATCCCGCGAATTGAGATCAAAGCGAATTTGGCCAAATGCGCGCGTGACGTATTCGTGCGAATTTACTTCCTGACATGAGCTCATCCGTGCGGACTACGTCTGCTGTCGCGGCTGAGGAAGGGGCCGGATTCCATCGCGTGGCCGCAGGGCGCGCCAGCCCCTTCCCCTCCCTTCAAGCGGCACACCGCTTCTGCTCAGGGGGGCGCCGGAGGTGAACGGGAACCCGTCGTTGAATAGGGGCTGAGATGGAATCTGCTATCGGGGTGTTCAACACACTGTAACTCATGAGGATGAGATATGCCCCCCAGATGCGATTCACGTTGCCGAACGGAGAATAGAGGATATCCCACACAAAATTGATCAGGAGGTAGCAGTAGAGGGGAGCACAGGTTCGGTCGCAGGAGCGCGATCCGAAAAATTGCTCTGATAGCCAGGACCAAAATGTACATCCAAAACAGGCCACCAAAAATGCCCGACTCGACCCACGCCATGGTGAGATGTGAGTGCGTCGGTATGGTAGGGTTCTCAATATCTTCCGGGGTATCAATGTCAGTGTAGCCATATTCATATTGGATATCCTGCTTCAGTTCGAGATACCTCTGATCTACCGCGAAGGAACCGTGGCCAATAATAGGGCTATCACGAATGGCCTGAATGGCTACGAGCGTCTCCGGCCTTCCCCCAAAAAGCACGCCGAGCTTCCCTTCCGATTGTGTGTTAAATTTTGCGGCCACGTCCTCGTCAAAAAAACCCTTTTCCGCAGCAAACTTGATCGCCTGCATCGACAGGTACCCTGCTCCCCCTGCGAGGACGAGGAGAACAATCGGTTTGAGCACACTTCTTCGACTTCGCCCTCGGCCACGGCCTGCCCTCGCGCCCTGTTCGAACATCGGAACGGTGAGCGCTGCAGAAATAAGAAGAATGCCTAGCTGCGAGCGAAAAGCAAAGACGAGATTCAGTGCAGCGAGCGCCAGCGAAATACCCAGGCAAACCGAATACCTTCGTTTCGAATAAAAATACGAAGAAACCAGGAGCGCGATGATGGTTACAGACGAAGAAGAGCCCGAATTTCCACTGGGTGAGGAATTCGCCTTGAAAATATCTTGCAATAAACAACATGACGACGACGATACTGAGCGCGAAGACGACCATCCTACGGGCTTTATTGTTTATCAGGATGGCTAAAGCCATAAAGTCGGCAATGAAAAAGACTATCCTGGCGATTCCCTTGATTCGACTGGTAAACGGGCTCCCGTGGTAAAAGTCTCCGGCGACGGTACCGAAAAGCCACGCTAAGACTAAAACGTAAAACCAAATATATCGATGGGCAAAGGCTCGCCTCCCGCGCACCAGCAGTAACGCCGGAAGCACCGGGATAAGGAGGAGCTCATCGCCGGGAAACGATCCCACGAGGTTGACGCTATACGCGCCCGCAGCTCCGAGGATGAAGACGGCCGCGTCCGTAAAAAAGGCTTCCCTGGAGCTCCACAAGGGTGCCCGTTTGGGTCTGCGTCCGAGCATTCTGGAAGTCGCGATGGGCATGGGTCCGTTGTACCGTCGACGCAACACCAGCTTTAAACAGCTGCCAAGACGAGTTACGATCAGTTCGTCAAGGATACCAAAAGATATGTTCGGTCGCGGGGCGGCAGTCACCGCACATTTGCCTCGGACGCTGAGTGGTTAGCTCCCCTCTGGTCCGGTAAGACGCCGGATTCATTTAGCTTGGGCTCTCATTCGGTGGCCAATTGAAACGACCAGGCCGCACCGGGCATGAGGCGAAATCTCTTGGCTATTCGCTTTTCCAATGCTAGCTTCGACGCCAAAGAAAAGAGGGGAGAGGTGGACCAGAAGCTCAGGGTATCAACTGCGTGGTGGGTGCTGTTGACGTTGGCCTGCACGCATTTTTGCCTCGCGTACTTGCAAAACTGTCAACCGTTCTTGAACCTCAACGAGTACATGCATGGGTACGCCCGTGTGCCTTATCAATACCGCGTGTTGATGGCCTGGGTGCTCCGGGGCGCGTCGCGGCTCCCTCAGCTGGCGAGTCTGAGCGCTCATTTGCCGGCCGTCTTAAGCGACCCGCGAATGTTGATCCTGTTTGCCACCTCATGGATCAGCTTGTTCGGATCGGTCCTGCTGACGTGGCGTTCTCTCAGCTACCTCACCGGAGATGAGCACTACAGTCGTTGGGCGTCCTTGATCGTCGTTTATATGGCCTACTTCCAGTTCCTTTGGTCTTCGGTCTGAATTTCTTGCTTCCCTACGATATGCCCAGCCTCCTTTTCTTTTGCGGTTGCCTTTATTGTGTGATCACGAGGCGAATGACCCTCTTCTACGTGTTTTTCGTCGTGGGCGCCTTTAACCGCGAGACCATCTGCATGGCAACTCTTTTTCTGGTGATCTGGCGGTGGCAGGAGCGCAGTCAACGCCGGCCCGCACTAGTGCTGATTGGGCATGCGCTGGGTCAGGCTGCAATTTGGATTTTGATCAGGCAATATTTGCATCACCTGTTCGCCGGCAACTTGCCAGACACGGCCGGTGCAAGCTTTTATTACAAGCTCTCCTACAACTTGCACGCCATCATCAAGCCTCAACAGTGGCCGGTGCTTGCCAGCGTATTTGGATTCACACTTCCGCTGGTGCTGGCGTGGCGAAG
>CAVWNL010000013.1:0-147256 GCA_963756485.1 uncultured Acidobacteriaceae bacterium
TCAACGGTGCGCCAACGCCCGGCAACACAAGCGGCACACCCTCCGGCCAAAGATATTCATCCGGTACATGCTCATCTTTCCTCGACATCACACGCACTATGGCTTTCATGATGGGAAGAGGCTATCACCTCGTTCCTGGAAAACTGGCGATTCCATTGTTCGTGTTGCGCTTTGACACATCGGGACGGTGCCAAAGTGGGCGCGAACCCGGCTTCGTCCAGCACCCGGCATTTCTTCATACGGATTGGCGAGTGATTCGTATCCATATCGTCGGGCTGCGCAATAGAGCTCAGTCGACTGAGTACTAACCCGCTATATTTTCAAGTGCGAAGCTGCCGATAGATATGCGATTGTCTTCGCATGAAAATGCTAAAACCGGCCGGATTTGCGCGAGGGTGCTGCTAACCTTCTTACAATGGTTGACCCCAACCCGAAGCTGTTGACGGATCTGGGCGTGACTGTAGGGCAAGGATCCGAGGATCTTCCGCTAACTGAGCAATAGTGCGCAGCTATCCCAGCACGAAGCCTGAATAATTAGTTGAAGTCCGCGGGAGGCAACATGTTCGGTGTTAACGTCTTTGCAGCCATTTCACTCAGTGCAGTACTCTTTGTCAGCACTGGTCCAGCAACTGGCCAAGTCGCGATTGGCATAGGAGTGGAACCTGGATGTCCGTACGGGTATTACGATTATTCTCCCTATAACTGCTCACCTTACGGTTACTACGGGCCAGACTGGTTCAACGGCGGCGTATTCATTGGAGCAGGGCCTTGGTATCGGGGCTCCCGAGGCTTTTATGGCCACGTCGATAACCGTTATGATCCTCGCCGCGGATACGGGGGTCCTATGCCGGCGCGCGGAGATCGGGCCTTCAATCATTTCCAGGCCAATGAAGCCCGGGATGGGCAGGGCCATGTGGGGACTGCAGGCCATAGCGGCAGCGGAGAACACAGCGCCGGAGCTCAGGGCGGCTTTCACGGCGGCGGCGGAGGCCATTCCGGCGGTGGCGGCGGTCACCGCTAGCCCGCATTTCTCACGGACCTGCTGGGTAAGCGAGGGTCGCCGGTAGCGGGATCTCTATTTCCAACGGGATGACGGGTGTCCCCACCCGTCATTTGTTACCGAACTGGCAATGAGAAATATGAGTTGGGTAGTCAGGATGTCTGGTCTGGGAAACACGCGGGGCTGGTCGCGCTCCATAAGACGTCCTTGTGACCAAACTGATTGTGGTGTACGAAGTCCTCCAACTCACGGCGGACACGTAGATACGGCTCTGCGGGGCTTGCGGGGTAGCCGAGGCTGCAAGCGAAAGCAATTTTCATAAGCGGTGGTATATGCAGGGCATGCTGTACTTGCTTTTCGACCGCTCCATCACGAAAGACGGTCAGCACGTGCATGCCCAGCCCTTCGGACTCACTCATAAGCCACATATTTTCCATGACGCAGCCGAGCCCCATGAGCCCGATCGCATCGCCTTTCGAGTCAGGGGAATGGATGGACCCGTCATACAGAACCACCAGTAATACCTGGGGTTCCAGGACAGCGTTGCCAAGAAGAGTCAGTTGCGACCTGGCGTCCGATTCAGGATTCCAGGCTTCAGGATCTGTCCACGCTCGAGGATAGATGTTCGCCAGGGTACCCTTTTTCTTGTGAGTGAGTTCCGCTTCACTGAAAGAGACGTGCTCGTAGGTTTCGCGAAGATAGGTTTCCGACATTTCGGCGGGGATCTTCGCGATCGCCGCGAGACGTTCTTTGTCATCGACCACGACGATGGAAAAGTTCTGCATATTGTCCGGGGTAGGAGCCCAACGCGCCACCTCGAGGATTAACTTCACTTGTTGCGTCGTGACTGCCCGATCAGGGTCGAATGCCCCTCGGGTGGAATGTCTTTTTTGTATCAGGGACAACAGCGTCTGGGTTGCCTGCTCTTCGGCGGCCGTTCTTGCACCTTGCATGACGTCGATAGGCATATCGTTACTCCTCTAAGTTCGGTCAATCGTTACTTTCATAAGCGCGAAGAAGCGAGCACGGGTGCTGCCCTCTCTTCCTCTTGCCTGGCGGCAGAGGGGCGCACCTGTAGCATGAAGTGTTCGACGCACGACAGTCTGGTCTATTTTGCTCATCGCGGCAGAAGACCGCGACGAGCAAAATGGCGGGCCGGAAACCGCCGATCTCTACAGAACCGCGAGTTCCCTTGCCTTTGCCGGAACTAAATCAGACGCGACGGCGGAGTGGTCATCGATCCGGCGCGTGCCGTGTGTGAAGTCAAGAACGATGCGGGAGGCCACCTCGCCATGCTGAAGCCGCGCAAAGATCTGGTTAATCGAACCAAGGGATGCGGTTTCAATGTCGGCCTTGACTTTACCTCCAACACCAAACGCGAGAGCCTCCGCCATGTCCTGGCGAGTGCCTACAAAAGAGCCGCGGATGGTGATGCAATTGGCCACCACATCGAAGAGTGGCACCGGAAACTCGCCCGGGGGGAGTCCCACCAGAACACATGTCCCGCATTTGCGCGTCATACCAACGCCCTGTTTGAAGGCGACGAGAGAGGGTGCGGTAATTAGAACCCCGTGCGCTCCGCCACCGGTTTCTTTCTTGAGCATGGCGACCGCATCAAGGTTTCTGGCATTGATGATCAGATCTGCTCCCAGCGATTTGGCGTGCGCCAGTTTGCCGTCATCGATGTCGACGGCACATACCAGCAGTCCCATTGCCTTGGCATACTGAACAGCTAAATGGCCCAGTCCCCCGATACCTGAAATGGCCATCCATTCCCCGGGCTTAGCGGCGGACTCCTTGATTCCCTTGTAGGTCGTAATACCCGCGCAGATCAGAGGCGCCGCTTCTTCTGCTGTAAGCCCTGCAGGGATGTGCGCGACGTAATCTGGATCGGCAAGAATATATTCGGCGAAGCCCCCATTCTTTGTGTAGCCACCGAACTCCGCGGAGGGACAGACAGTTTCGCGTGCGGTCAAGCAATATTCACAATGACCGCATGCCGAGTAAAGCCACGGGACACCAACCCGGTCACCTTCTTTCACCAGGCTAACTTCGGCTCCCACGGCAACGACCAGCCCAACGGCCTCATGGCCTGGAATGAAGGGGAGCTTCGGCTTTAACGGCCAATCCCCCTGCGCAGCATGCAAGTCTGTATGGCACACACCACATGCTTCGGTTTTGACCACGATCTGGCGTGCGTTCGGGGTCGGGATATCCCATTCTCGAAGCACCAGAGGTTCTCCGAATTTTTCGACCATGGCTACATTCATCTGCGGTGACATATATTTGCTCCTTCTTCTTGGCAATGGGATTGAGATCGAGAGGCTGAACGGAACTCGCTCCGCCCGGCTCTGCGCTCCACTGCCGCTGTACCCGCAGAACCCCGGCGCGCTGTGATCATCTCGACTTCAGAGATTTCCGGCTGACAAGTCTAATGTAGGTTCGGAAGGCATAGGTGGACTGTACCTAACAGCTCATCTTCGCGATATTTCTCTCCCACGGTAAGTCAAAGGCACGCGGCCGGCGGCTCCCGACTGAACGAACGTACCGTTCTGAGGTGGGCTGCTGACTACAAACGCCAAGGTGTGGGAAAACGGGGGTTAGGGTCTCTTCAGGGTGGAGGTATAGGATGCGGAATCTTCGCGGGCAGCAAGGCGTCCATCGGATCTGCCGGTTCTGAAAACAAATCGTCCCATCCCGTGAGAATCGAGACCGGAAGCTCGATTGTCCGCACGGTGGGATTGCTTCCGCTGATCGCATGAACGGCCACGCAGTCGCCGTCTTCAAACGGATCGGAAACCAGCTCAATGTGCTCGCCATAGAGATCCATGTGCCGGCCCACGATATAGCCAAGCTTCTTGATGCGCGCACAGTTCTCAGCGGTGGAGCGACCAGCGATTGGCTTCGAAGATGATCCAACTAACGCCAGGTTCCCGAAACATGGCAAGTGAGAAGAACATGCTCGACCTCTGCCCTGCACTTCGGTACGCTATCTTCCATTGGATGGGAAATGGGAACGCGGAAGAAGGGAGTTGCCCTTCAGTGGCTAACGAGTTTGCGCCGGAGGCCCACCGTATCGATTACGTACCATGTATCACGCGGTTTTTGTCACGCGGGCTGGCCGCGGGCACCCGTACACTGGGCTCCAGCGAATCAAAGAAACAAGGCCGGTAAGGAAAACGAGAAGATTCCGGCGGGGACGACGGGCCCCGAACCCGCGCGGACTTCTCCCGGTTTGGGTGAGTGATGGATCGGAAAACCTATTACCAAGACGAGCGAATTCGTCGCCGAAGACGTCAGAACGTTGCGATCACCTTCGTGCGGCTCTTCGCGATCCTGCTGGCCTCGAATTGTGCATTAGCTCAGACCGGGAAGCTATCAGCCGAGAATCGATCGAAGATTGAAAGCGCCGTCTCGAAGTTCATGAAAGCCAGCAAAGCGCCGGGTATGTCTGCTGCTGTTGTAAAGAATGGAGAATTGGTGTGGTCAGGGGGATTCGGCGTGGCCGATCTCGAAAGCTCCGTACCTGCAACCTCACAAACGCTGTACCGCATCGGGTCGATCTCGAAACCGATCACCGCTACTACCGCCATGGTGCTTTGGGAACGCGGCAAGCTGGATCTGGATTCCCCGGTGCAGAAATACTGCCCGCAATTCCCGAAGAAGGAGTGGCCTATCACTACCCGGGAGCTTTTGGGACATCTCGGCGGAATCCGCTATTACAACGTGCCTGAAACTCCGTATTCCAAATCCGAGAGTGACCCCGAAGTAGGCAACGTGCATCATTTCGACGATGGAATCGAAGGAGGTCTGAAGTTTTTTGCGAACGATCCGCTGCAGGCGCAGCCTGGGACACACTTTAACTACTCCACGCAAGGATACACATTAGCCGGCTGCGCCATCGAAGGAGCATCCGGCAAGAAGTACGCCGACGCTGTTCGCGAGAATGTTCTGATTCCGGCCGGCATGCTGCAAACGCTTCCGGACGACCGGCTTGCCATCATCCCGCTTCGTACGCGGTTTTATTCGAAAGATAAAAGCGGCGCCGTGGTCAACGCAGAATTCCTGGATTCCAGTTATAAAGTCCCGGGCGGGGGCTGGCTCTCTTCCGCACCCGACATGGCACGATTTGAGGTAGCGATTCTCAACAATCAGCTGGTAAAGAGCGCCACGCGAGATACCATGTGGAACGCTCAAATGCCCTCGGACGGGCTTGGAAGGATGGCCTATGGGCTTGGTTGGCAACTGGGAGCCACGAACGGCGCAAAAGACGTCGGTCACGGCGGATCGCAACAAGGAGCCAGCGCGATGATGCTGATTGCTCCGGACGCACGGGCCGGGGTGGTGGTGCTGGTCAATTCAGATGCTGCCGGGGCGTCCGCGCTAGCGACCGAGCTCCTGGAGATAGTGCTGGGAGTTCCTCCCCGGGTGCGCACAGAGATCACCGTCGACCCGAAGTTATATGACAATTACATCGGAGGCTACGAGGCGACTTCGGTCGTTATGACCGTTACCCGCGCTGATGATGGTTTATTCGTGCAGTTCCCAGGCCAGCAGAAGATTCAAATATTTCCTGAGAATGCTCGAAATTATTTCTTCAAAGCTTTTGACGCTCAAATCACTTTCGTGACGGACAGCAACGGCCGGGCGACGGAGTTGATCATGCATGAAGGAGGCACCGATCTATACGCGAATCGGATCAAATAACTTACATCCTAATTCGAAATCCGCTTCGATGAAGTTCACACGCCGTACAGAATGGGCCGGCTGCGTACTCTCCTTATTCGCCGTGAACCACAACACTGGCGTCGAAGGGCGCGAGTTCCTCCGTGCCATAAAAGGCTCGAACCGATGAGGGCTTTAGAGTCTGGGGTATGTCTTTCCAATCGTCTGCGACGAACCATGCCGCCGATAGGCCGATAGAGATGACTTTGCCCTTATGCTTCGAAAAGCGTACCTCAGCGGCTGAAGCCGTCGTTGGAAGGCGTGTTACGGCACGGCTAAACCCGTGCCCTTCGTGAGGAGACGCTTTTCCCTCGGCCTGTTTGACGTTTAAGTCCCGACCAAATGAGAAATCTAACTTGGATAAGTCTGTTCCCCTCCCCCCGCCAGAATCGCAATCGCATGCGTAGTTCTGGTTGCCAGGGAAACGAGCAACGCTACATAGAGGGCCAGGGCCAGTGAAATTGGGGTGCGAAAGGGGCACATTTCTGTGGCTCTTTCCCACCCCAATTGATTCCGCCGATTCCCGGTTAACCTCTTAGGAATCTATGGCGGGGACGACGGGGCTCGAACCCGCGACCTCTGCCGTGACAGGGCAGCGCTCTAACCAACTGAGCTACGTCCCCCAGACGTGGTGCTTTGGAGAGCAAAATCTCCATCGCGACGACTCATCGAGTTTACCAGAAGTAAAAGTTCCGTGTGGATGTGCCCTGTTTCCGCTCAGATCCTCATGGTTTCCATCATGGCGGCGAAGGTGGGGAAATCCAATGATTGTTTTCCGTCCGAGATGGCGTGGTCGGGATCGGGATGTACTTCGATGATCAGGCCGTCGGCGCCCGCGGCCAGGGCCGCACGGCTCATGGCAGGGATCAGGTCGCGTCTTCCGGTGGCGTGGGAGGGGTCGGCTACGACGGGCAAGTGGCTGAGTTGCCGGGCCAGCGCCAGGCCTGCCAGGTCGAGGGTGTTGCGCAGGTCGGGGTCGTAGGAACGGATTCCGCGCTCGCATAAGACGACCTGGGTGTTGCCGCCGGCGAGGAGGTACTCCGCGGCTAGCAACCACTCCTTTACGGTTGCCGCTGGGCTGCGCTTGAGCAGGATTGGTTTTCGTAACTGTCCCAGACGCCGGAGGAGGGCGAAGTTCTGCATGTTGCGCGCGCCTACCTGGAGCATGTCCACGTGCTCGGCTACGATTTCTATGTCGTCGGTGCTGAGAATTTCGGAAACGATGGGCAGGCCGGTTTTTTCGCGAACCTGGCGGAGGATTTGCAGGGCTTCTACTCCGAGGCCCTGGAAGTCGTAGGGTGAGGTGCGGGGCTTGTAGGCTCCTCCGCGCAGGATCACGGCTCCGGCGCGTTTTACGGCTTCGGCAGTGGCGAGGAGCTGGTCGTAGGATTCTACGGAGCAGGGGCCGGCCATAGTGACTGGGTGGCCGGCGCCGATGGTTACCGATCCTACGTGCACTACGGTTCGCTTCCCTTCCGCCCTGGTGCTGAACAGCTCTGGCGGCTTGATTGCGGCGGGCTCTACGGTGAGGGTTTGCATGTTCGTGGTCTCCTTGGGATTTGGTGGCAAAGGAAAAGGGCCGCGACTTTGGTCGCGGCCCTGGGTGTAGTTGCGCTCTCGGTTAGAGGGTCAAATTCGAAGATGCGCGCACGCCACCAGAGCCGCTACTGGGTACCAGTAGCGGTAGGTAAAGCTAAATTGGCGCGAGGCTGGGTGCATCTTGTTGGTTAGTGTACGCGGGAGAGGCGGTTTTGGGAAGGCGGGTCAGGGCTGCGGAAACGCAGGTCCCTGCGCCGCGGCCGGGATGACAAAAAGGGGGGGCTTTTCGCTGGTGTAGGGTTTGCGATGGGGATAGAAGTTCTATCTTGTTTGTGACCCTGTGGTTACGTCACGAGTGTCCATGAGGTATGGGTTGCGGGGATCCCAGGTCTCAAAAGCGAGACCTGGGGCACCCTTCGCGTTTTTCCTTTGATGCTGGTTGGTGTGCAGGGCGGGAACTTCAGAATTTGAGAAATCCGAGGGCTACCCCGGTCGGAAAACTTGCAAAATCATCTGCCAACAACCATGGCCGAGGCCAATCAGGATGGCGGCGGACAGCGGCGTTTCTTGTCGCACCGACAAAACGTAGAGTCGCGGTCTTCCAACCGCGGTCGAGTCAGGCTGGGCCCTGGGTTGTTGCGGTGATTTGGCCTTTCGCCATGGAGCGGACGTAGTTCACCAGGTTCCAGGTGTCATCCGGCTTGAGACGTGGGCCTTCCCCTTCCATTTCTCCTTTGCCTTTTTCGATGATGTAAAAGATTTCTCCGTCGGTGAGCGTCTTCAGAGAGGTGGGGTCACGGAAGTCGGCCATCTTCGATTTCATGTTTTTGGCCAGGTCTCCGGTCCCGCCGCCATCGTCTCCATGGCAGGCCGCACACTCGTAGCCGTAGATTTTTTTGGCTCGAGAGAGGGATTCGGGGCTTGATTTGACGGGATTTACCCGGTTTACAGCTTCCAGAGGAACTTTGCCGTCGGCAGTAGCCGGGGCAGCGGCGGGTTGCTGCGGCGTTTGGAGAGGTGGCGCGGAAACGCCGTAGAGCACCAGGGCGGACAGAATTAGAAAAGGCTTCAACATGGAGCCTCCTCAGGATGAAATGAAATGCGGTCAACACTGTACGCCCGCAATGTAGGCCGCGTCGAGGGGGGAATTCTTAGGGAAGAGTTATTCGGGGAAAGGCCAGATAAACCGGGCGGAGTTACCGCCCGGTTTGGGAATGCAACGTAAGTTAGGGTTTGCGGGTGGCCGGGGTGGAAGGGACGCGTTCCACTTCCACTTGCTGGCGGCGTACGGTGTCGTGGACGGTTTCGACGTGGTCGGAGCCGGTTTTGCCTACCACGACCTCTTCTGCGATGTGCGAGGACTTGCTGACGACTGCCTGCTCCGCCGTCTCGATGATTTCCACGGTCTTATCGGACCAGTCGATGTCCTGGATGTAGGTGGGATCGGTGATGGCGCGGCGGACTACTTCGGCGTGCTCCTCGTGCAGGGTGACGGAAGCCTCGACCGGCTTCTCGGTGACAAAGCGGCGAATGCGGGTGGTTCCCTGCTCGACTAACTTCTTACCTACTTCTAACTGTTCTTCGGCGAGGCGCAGGACCTGGTCCTTGCTCACATCAGCGGCGAGCGGCTTGGCGTGGGCAATTCCGAACCGCTGACAATACTCATTTCGTCGGTAGAAAAGCCGGCTTTCGCCAGATTGCTCCTGGCAGCCTCGGCGTGTTGGGCGGTGTCGAACAAGGTGACGATTTTTTCGTAATTCATATGTTCTCCTTTGCGTCAGAAACTTCTCGGTGGTTAGGCTGCTGGGTTGTTGTTTCGTCGATGGGCAGCCGGTTCACGACTGCTTCCTGCTTGCGAAGGGTTACTCGTTCCTGATACCTCTCTGTCCCCTTGACGCGGCGAATCCGGACCTCCTCTTTCAACACCAGAACGCGCTCAATCTTCAGCACTTCTTCCACCACCGGGAAGATGAGGTAATCTCCTTCTTCACGCACGGACGGCATGTGATCGACGGGTTTGTCGATGGCGACCCGTTCTACCTCGACGCGCTCGCGTTCGAGTAACTCGTCCACGAGGTGCTCATGGGTATGCGTGACCCGGGAAACCTGCACCCGGCTGGTAGGGACCACCCGCCGGGAAACGGAGAGTGCTTCCTCGAAAAGGGGAATCACGGTTTCGCGGGAGTGATCCACGGGGGACTCTAACTCATTTGTATCTAACGCAGTGTCGCTACCTTCCAGACGAGCGTCCACGATCGTTTGCCTCCAAGCGGAGAATTTACGGTCTAGCTCACTTTTGCGTAACCAGCATGGAGATGCGGCGGTTCTGCGCCCGGCCCTCCTCGGTTGCGTTGTCGCCCACCGGGTGTTCTTCGCCGTAACCTTTGGCAACCAGGCGATCGGCGGCCACACCGAGATTGACCAACTCCGCGGTCACGCTGTCAGCCCTGGCTTGAGAGAGCTTCAGGTTCTGCGCTGCATTGCCGGTGTTGTCGGTATATCCGCCGATGGTGAGGTGGGTGTTGGGGTAAGCCTTCAAGATAGCGGCGATGTTGTGCAACTGCTCGGACGATTGGGGCGCCAGGGTTGCGGAACCGGTGGCAAACAGCAGCCGGTCAAAATCAAACCACGATGTTTTGTTGGGCTTTTGCGCTGGATCCTGAATGAACGCGAGCAGCCGAGCTTCGACACCGTGCTCGGGAATGTTGAGCATGGTGCCGTCGACCAGTTGGCGGGGCACAAAGCTGCCCAGGTCCGGCGATGCCGGTGCGGTCGCGACGGCGGGCGCCGCGGTTGGCTGCGGAGCCGGCGCTTCGGCCACTGGCGCGGGGTGGGGCCGGAACATAAACCAGAGGAGAAGGCCCAGGAGAATGAGTAACAACGGCAGGAGCCAAAGCCAAATCGAGCGCTCTTTCTGGATCTCAACAGCTTGCGCAAGGACGGGATCGATCTCGACTCGCCGGGTGGTCACGGTCTCTGCAGGTGCGGCCGCAGCGACTCCGCTGCGCACGGCAGAGCCTTCGCTGTGCAAGAACGTTGCCAGCGAGGTGGCCGTCATGCCCTCGTTGCGCACGCGTGCTCCAATGAAACTGAGAACTGACTGCGCTGCCAGAGCAAGCACGGTAGCGGCAGAGGTCGCCCGCAGACCAGACTCGCGACCCATGGTACTGAGGGCCGCTTCCTGGCCTTGTCCCAGCACAGAGGAGAGGAACTTTTTGCCGCCCAGAAGCAGCGGAGAATTGGGGTTGCCGAGTTGGCCAGAACCCAGGGCTGCGCTGATATCCGCAGGAGCTTTGCCGGCCATGTCGATGACCTGGCGCATCACGTCGGATTGGCCAGTCAGGCGATGAAGGCCTTCGAAGATCGCGGAGGTCGCGAATTCCAACCCTCGGGAAACAGCTGGTTCGGATTCACCCAGAAACCTGGCGATTTCTTCGCGGGTGGACAGTTTAAGGGCAGACGACAGCGAGGAGAGCAGAGTGTCCGGCATGAAACCTCCAAATAAGCACAGTTGGTTCCTTTGGCCCGTCTTGCTCGACACACCGGAGCATATACCGCTTTGTTTACATTTGCGGTTACAGATAAGAACAATTTGTTAATTTCAACAGGGTAGTTTGATGCCGCAAACAGCAGGCTTGCCGGTAAGTGCATAAGCAATGCTGCAGTGGGTACTAACAACCCATGGCAAAGCACCGGGTTAGCAAGAAGCCAATCAACGCCTCGTGCTTAGCTCACCCATGCAATTTTTTTTTGATAAGTCTTGAAGTTATCAAAAGCAGCAGTTTGTAGGAGGGCAGAAGTTGCGCGCTGGATAAGACAGAGTATGACAAAGGTTTCAGCTTGTGATGCAAGGACGTTGGCCAGCTAAGTCTATTGCCGGCGTTCCATATCTCGTTCCCGCTCGAGTTTTGCGACCAGAAGCGTGGCCGGGGCTTGTGACATGCCGGGGCAAACGCTCTGAATGTATTCTTTGGCCACGTCGTGGATGGCCCTGGGTTCCAGCTCTTTGAATTCCGCTACGTGGTGGCCGCTCGGCGCCACGACGACCACCTGGTTCCCCAGTGCTTTCTCCTGCAAGAGGACGCCAGCTAGTGCGATTCCCATGCTGATCACTTCTTCCGGAGAATAATGATAGTCGTTGGTCAGGGCCAGCACTTGTTCGGTCAGATGCGCGTTGAGCCTTATCTTCATTGGGAACCGCTTCAAATCCTTTGTCTTGAAAGCTTTTGTTCTTTTTAATCTCATATTAACGAGGCGCAAATGCAACTTCCGAGCAGTGACGGATGTTCACTGACTCGATACCGGGCCGGGGCCGGCCCTGGAGGTGTTCTCCTTTAGTGTTGAATCGAAAGCTGGTTGGACACCTGGGGGCAAGAAAATCTATGAACGGCCCGGCCTCAAGAGGGCCGAATCCATCAATCACGAGTATGATTCGAGTCAATACAGCTGGTGTGCCCGTCTACTCCAGCAGCGCAACAGGAAATTCTTTCGCAGCATCCAAAGTGACACGAAGTCCGGAGGTTATTTGCTATGGGACGGTTGCCCCGGTTCGTTTTGATTGCCTTGGGCGCAGTAGTAGCGCTCATCCTTTTGGTGGCGGTTTGCCTGCCGCTGTTTTTGAATGCGGACAGTTTCCGCGCCCGGATCGAATCCACGCTCACGAAGTCGCTGGGCCGCAAGGTGAGCATCGGAAAGCTGGAGTTGTCTGTTTGGTCAGGTGGGCTGATCGCGACCAATGCCTCCGTTGCGGATGATCCGGCGTTCAGTACGCAGCCGTTTATTCAGGCGGACAGTGTCAAGATTGGAGTCGAGATCCTTCCTCTCATCCTGAGCAAACAGATTCGCATCCGCGGATTTTCGCTGGTATCGCCCAAAGTGCAGCTGCTGCGCGCGGCGAATGGTACGTGGAACTACTCGACGATTGGGAAATCGGGGGCCACGACGGCCCAGGATGCGGACACCAAGCAGGCCTTTCCCGATCTGACGGTGGGTCACGTAACGGTGGAGAATGGGCGGTTTACCGTGGGGGCTCAGCCAGCCGCGGGCGCCCCGGCGGCCGCGCCATCGCGGGTCTATGACCAGGTGAATTTGGAAGTGAAGGATTTTGGTTTCCGGAATTCGTTTCCCTTTAGCGTGTCGGCGCATTTGCCTGGCGAGGGCACAGTGAGCTTGAGCGGAAAGGCGGGACCGATCAACCAGGAGGACGCGTCCGCGACGCCGTTTTCGGGAAATTTGGAGCTGAAACATATCGACCCGCTGGCGGCCGGGTTTGTGGACGCCTCGGACGGGATCACGGGGCTGGTGGGCGACATGGTTCTGGACGCCAGTTGGAACGGGCAGCAGATGCATGTGAGCAAGCTGGAAGTGAATGATCCGAACATCACCGTGGTACGGAGCAACACACCGAAGGCTCCGGCGCCGGCGGGCGCTAATCCCGAGGGAACGTCGATGCTCGACAACTTGTCGGTCGATAGCGCACAGATCAAGAACGGCACGGTGACGCTAAAAACCGCGGGGCAGAGCGGCCAGGCGGTTTATCAGCAGTTGAATGCGCAAATCTCGAACGTGTCCCCGAAGACTCAGTCACCGTTCAGTGTGAGCGGCCAACTACCGGGCGGCGGCAGCATGAGCGCCAACGGGCAGGTGGGGCCGTTCAACCAGGCGAATAACGCGGCCACTCCACTGAATGCTCAGGTTACGTTCAAGCATGTGGAGCTGGGTTCGTCGGGCATCCTGCCTCCGGACGCCGGCATTGCCGGGACAGCCGATTTGCAGGCACAGGTGCAGTCGAACGGGCAAACATTGAATGCTACGGGTTCGACGCAGATTGCGGGGATCAAGCTGGCCAAAGATGGCCAGCCTTCGGCGAAGCCGGTGACGGTCCAGTTTGCCATCGTGCAGAACGAGCAGGCGATGACCGGGGAGATCCAGAAAGCGGTATTCACGGTTGGCCGGGCGACGATCAACTCTTCTGGGACTTACCAGTCAAGTGGACCGACAACGGCGATCAATTTGAAGGTCAATGGGGATGCCGTGCCGATTGATGAGCTGGTGGCATTCCTGCCGGCGCTTGGCGTGCGTCTGCCGCAGGGATCGCAGTTAAAGGGCGGCACGTTGACGACAGCGCTGACGGTTTCAGGGTCGTCGGCGAATCCTGTGATCAGCGGACCGGTGCGTTTGAACAACACGCAGCTGGCTGGGTTTGACCTGGGCTCGAAGCTACAAACCCTTTCGCAATTGACGGGCGGCAAAATCGGCAGCGCAACCGGTCCGGGCACCAACATCCGTTCGCTCAGCATGAATATCCGTGAGGCGGGCGGGGGCATACAGACGGACAATATTGCGTTGGACGTAGCTGGTGTGGGGACGGCCACAGGCGCTGGCAGCGTGAGCCCGGCGGGAGCGCTGAATTACAACGTGGTGTTGAAACTTACCGGCCTGACGGGCGGTGCGGCCGGTGGTGCTGCACCCGCAGCCGGTGCCGCGGGCGGTAGGGCTGCGCTGATCGGCGGACTGATGGGGATGATTCCCGGCGGGGCAGGTGGAGCGGCCGGTATCGGTGGGTTAGCTGGGGCGGTGTTGAAGAACGGGATCCCGGTGGCCATCGGGGGAACGACGAGCAACCCGACGTTCGCTCCGAATCTACGTGGGGTGGCTGCGGGCGTGGGGGCGAGTGCGGGACAGCAACTGTTGAATGGGAAAGGCAAGCAGAACGGGAACCAGAGCAATCCGCTGGGGAATGCGTTGGGCGGCTTTTTGAACCGGCACTAGAGAGAGGGACCTTCGATGAGCGGCAAAGCGGACTTTAGTGTGGATGAATGGGACCTTCTGCGTTCCTCACCTTTGATGGCGAGCATGCTGGTGGTGGCGGCGAGCCCGAGCGGGCCGGTTGGATTGGTGCAGGAGTCCAGCGCTGCGGCGAAAACGATCATGCAGTCAGTGGGAACGGCGCAGACTGCTTTGATGAAGGCGCTGTCTGAGGATGTGACGCAGACTATGGCGATTCCCAAACCGCCGCCGGGGGCTACGCCTGCCCAGGTGCAGGAGGCGGCGGCGGAGATCCTGAGACGGACTTCTGCTTTGCTGACCACGAAGGCTACGCCCGAGGAGATGAATGAGATCAAGGTGTGGCTGGCGAAGGTGGCGCAGGCTACCGCGGAGGCGGCTAAAGAAGGTGGGTTCCTCGGGTTTGGCGGGACTTCGGTTTCCGATCAGGAGAAGGCTGCGCTGGGGATGCTCAATGCGGCTCTTGGATTGGGAACGGCTTGAGGGCGCGGATTTAGAGTTGGGCTATTGAGCAGTTCAGGTTGGCGTTTTGGGCACGGCTGAAGCCGTGCCCTTCGTTTTGAGGTGCTTTTTCCTCAGCGTTTTGGCTGTTGGTCCCGTAGTAAGTTTGGGGAGTGAGCTTCATTGAATGGGTTGGAGCTCATACCTGAGCGGTCCAGGAGGGACGGCTGAAATAGGCGGCGACGTTGTCCTCGACAACCTTCAGCCGTCCCTCCGGGACTTGATCACGTCGCTGTTTAGCACCCAGGACTGCGTCCTGGGCTAAGTTCAGCAAGTTCAGCCGTCCCTACGGGACTGAATCCGTGAGTCTCTGGTTCTTATGCAGACTCTTTTCGCCGATCTGCTCTAAAGGTTTGTAATAGTATTCGACCGGAGACGTGGTTCAACTTGAAGGCGCTGGTTACTGGGGGTACAACGGGGATTGGTTTTGGCATTGCGGGCGCCATGGTGGAGGCGGGTTACGAGGTAACCGTAACCGGGCTGACCGATGAGCAGGTCGCGGCGGTCCCGGCACATCCGCGAATGTCGGCGGTGAAGCTGGACGTGACCTCGGATGAGTCGGTGGCGGCGGTGCTGGCTCCGTTCGGTGAGTTGGACGCGCTGATCAATTGCGCCGGGCGTGATCTTTCGCAACTTCGCCGAGTACGAGATCGAGACTTTTCAGAAAGTCATCGATGTGAATCTGACCGGGACCATGCGGATGTGTGTCGAGCGCGCGTCCGAAGCTTGCGGCTGCCCGCGGCGCCATCGTCAATACCGGGTCGATGCTTTCGTTTTTCGGTGGCCCGGCGATTCCCGCTTATACCGCGTCGAAGGGCGGGGTGGCACAATTGACCAAGGCGCTGGCCGTGGCCTGGGCGTCTGAAGGCATCCGGGTGAATGCGATTGCTCCGGGCTGGATCGCGACCGAGCTTACCCGCGGCCTGGTGGAAGATGACAGCCGGTCGGCTGCTATCCTGAGCCGCACACCGATGCAGCGCTGGGGTAATCCCGGAGATGTTGCCGGGGCCGCAGTGTTTCTTTGTTCCGAAGCAGCACGCTTCATCACGGGCGCCATTTTGCCAATCGATGGCGGCTACGCAGCAGGTTGAAACAGGAGGTCCACCATGAGCACAACCATTAACCAGGCGGATTTAGAGCGCAACGCAGCGGAGGCGCGAGTTCCCTACCGGCATCCGCAACCGAAGGAATGTTTTCCTGAGCTGGTGATTCCGAACGCCATTCCGGAGGATGAGCGCTTGTGGGTGCCGCAGCAGGAAAATGTGTGGTTTCGTCCGCTGTGCCTCTCGGCCAGCCGGGGTTACTGGATGAACCTGTTGCGGGTGCGTAAGTCGGGCGTACTTTCGCGCCATCGCCACCCTCAGCCTGTCCACGGGTTTGTGCTCAAGGGGAGTTGGCATTATCTGGAACATGACTGGACAGCAACGGAGGGATCTTATGTGTATGAGACTCCGGGTGAGACCCATACGCTGGTGGTCGAGCCCGATGTTCCGGAGATGATTACGCTGTTTCAGGTAAACGGGGCAATGATCTATGTCGATCCCGATGGCCGGGTGCTGGGGTATGAGGATGTGTTTACCAAGATAGATCTTTGCCGCAAGCACTACACGGCGGTGGGCCTAGGAGAGAGTTACGTGGACCAGTTTTTGCGTTGATCGTTGGCCTTCAGATGCCGGCATACCAGGCGTAGCCGCCTTCGGGGTTTGGTGAACCCAGGCCTTTGCCGATGTGTTTGACGGTGTCGGTGACGGTCAAATGGTTGATGTACTTGACGCTCTTGTAGCCGAGTTGGCGGGGCACACGCATGCGGAGCGGGCCGCCGAAAGAGACGGGAAGATCGCCGTCATTCATACCCCAGGTCAAAAATGTCTGGGGATGCAGGGCGTCGGCCATGTCGATACTGTCCCACCAGTTGCTGTCGGACGAGAAGTAGACGACATAGCGTGCCTGGGGCAGAGCGCCTACGGCCTTGAGGATCTCATGCACGGGCGTTCCAATCCACTCCGCGATGTATGACCAGCCCTCTTCGCAGGCCACCTCGGTGATTTGGCTGCGGGAAGGCAAGCTTTTCAGATCGGCCAGCGAAAGAGAGGCTGCCTGGGCGACCATGCCGCCGACGCCGAGCCGCCAGTCTGCGAAGCCGGTGGCTTGATGGCGATTGAAGAGATCGTTCGGAGGCGGGGTTTCGTTGGCGAAGGGATCTTTGGAAATCATGCTGCGCGGGAACTCGCGAGCCAGTGAGTGCGCCGTGAGAATTCGTTGGGCTGCATAGGTGAGCGTCTGGCCCGGACCGTAGAGGCCACCACTGTCGGGCGGGATCAATCCATAGTGCTGGGCCACTTTGGCGGCTGCCGTCAGACCCGCTACACCCGCGGTGGCAGCAAGACCAGAGGTGATGAGCTTGCGGCGTGAAATCGGGCTCATGAGCGTTCCCCTACGTGCTCCAGTGTACGCTCGGGGGCTGAAACGCGGCCGGTGATCATGCCGCGCATACGATGCTTGAACCCGGTGAGCACAACCATGGTGACGTGGACTATGAGGAACAGGAGGAGAAATCCGGAGACGAAGAAATGCAGCGTGCGCGCGGATTGCCTGCCACCCAGCACGTTGACCGCGGCCGGAAATGCGGAATCGAAGGCGGGAGACAGGGCCAGACCCGTCCAGATTACCAAGGGAAACAAGACGAAGATCACGGTGAGATAGGCAATGCGCTGCATTACGTTGTAGGAAGCGGCATCGGCTTTTTCAGGTGGGGCGCGGCGGAAATAGTTCGCGATCACTCGCCAGAGTGCGCGCCAGGTTCGATCCGCGGGCGCGGGAAAGAGATTCTTGAGGAAGTGGCCGGTCCACAGGCCAGCGACCACGTAGACCAGGCCGGTCAGGACTGCAGCCCATGCGGACTGAAAGTGGAGAGAACGGCTCCAGCCGTTCTGATCGGGCATGACGTAGCCGTACCCGGTCGGAACAGTGTCTCTCGATGCTGGGATGGGCAAGGTGAACAGCGGACGCATCCGCACATTGCCGGTTTCGCCCCAATAGAACCGCGGGTGGGAGATCACAAGCTCGACGCCGCTGAGGAGCAAGGCAAAGAAGGCGATGACGGTGATCCAATGCGTGACACGGACGAGCGCGGTGTGGCGGGGTGCATCCGGGTTCGATAGTGGATCGGCGGCTGACACAGGCGCAGCATACCACAGGGGCTTTTAGCAGCCCCGTGTGGTTTGAAAAGAACCGGGTTAGAAGGTTAGTTTGAGCGCGAGTTGGATAAGGCGACCATTATTCACGGTGGACTGGACAAACCCGAATCCAGGCGAGCTCACATCGGCCACGGGCGACCCAAACTGCGGGTGATTGAAAAGGTTGAAGAACTCGGCGCGGAAATTCAAACCCATCTCTCTGGGCAGCCCGATCTGCTTGATGAGCGAGAAGTCTGTGTTGACGAAATCAGGTCCAATGGCCGGGACACGTCCCGCATTCCCCAACTCGCCGGCGAGGGGCGCAACAAAGCAGGACGAGTTGATCCATTGCAGCTTGCCGTGAGCCGCATTGCCGGCATTGCAACCGGCGACCCGGTCAGGCCGATTCCAATCGTAGGAGTTGCCCCCGGACGAGAACGTGGTGCCGGAGTTGTTAATGGTGTCGATCAAAGGCACTGGGAATCCGGAAGAGATTCTTTGGATGAGAGTCACCTGGAAGTTGCCAAGAATGGCGTTGGTGAGGGGATTCCAATCGCCTCCGAACTGCTTTCCGCGGCCGAAGGGCAAGTCGTAAATCACACTACCGGTGAAGCTGTTATCGAGATTGATCTGCGACAGGCCCCAATCCAGATTTTCCCAGTTGGGAAGCGGGAAGAAGGGAGCGCTGACCTCGGAACCTAACCCGTCGGTTAACCCGTTGTCGTAGGTACGAGAATAGGTGTAAGCAAACAGAGCGTAGAGACCGTACTTGGGCGTCTTGGTCTCGGCTTTGATCTGCAGCGAGTTGTAGCCTGTCCTTCCTAAATCCCCGTAGAGAAGAATCTGGTTGAAGTTTGGCGCGATGTAAGGCGAGGTGTACGGCGAGCCGTTGAAGTTGCAACCGAGGGTGTAGTTCTGTACGGTGCCGCACGCAGTCGGACTGGAAGGAGTGAGACTATTGCCGACGATCAGGATGTGCGTGCCATGCGAACCTGCGTAGCCGGCGGTCAGTACGATGTTCCCGATCAACTGGCGCTCGACGTTCACGTTGTATTGCTGCACCATGCCATGCTTTGCGTTCGTGGGCTCGTAGGCAAAGGTTCCCTGAAAGCTTGCGGCAGTGGGCGGCGTGGGAACGGGCACAAAGCCGTTGGAGAGACTAATGGCGGAGGGCGATTGTGCGAGGGTAGTAGCGCAGTAGGAGGTAGCAAAGGCGCAGCCCTGGGGACCGAAGCCGGAGTACTCGCCCAGGAAGGGCGGGTTTTGCCATAGCCCCTGGGCCCCCTGGCTCCAGGCGGAGTCATGAAAGATGGAGTAACCGGCGCGCAGCACGGTCTTATCGCTGCCCAGCACCTTCCAGGTTCCGCCGATACGCGGTTCGACTCCTGTCCAATCCATCTTGATGCCGCCTGCCCCATTCACACCATTTTGGTTGGAAATGAGAAGCTGCCCAGTCGTGGGAATGTAGTCAGCCTGGCGTCCATGTTCCTCGGTGATGGGTGTCGTCATGTCATAGGCCAAGCCGATGTTGAGCACGATGCTGGGGGTGATGCGCCAGTTATCTTCGGCGTAGGGACGATAGACCTTCCAGCGACGGCCACCGACGGGACCCTCATACGTCTGGTCGTGTATGGCCAGACCCGTCATCCCGAGCAGGAAATCGGCTTCTGAATTCCCTGCCAGGTTGAGCGTGCTATTGCCGGTAAAGTTACCGGCGACACCGACGATCCAGAAGCCATCCTGGAAAGCCTCGGTGCCTATGTTCATCTGATTCGCGCGATAGTCAATCCCGAACCGGAAGTCGTGCTTATTGTGGATGTAATCGAGCGAGTCGCGGAAGGAGAAGATGTTGGTGCCACCCTGGAACGGAGAGTAGCCGCGATCACCAAGGGACCAATAGCCGCCCTGGAACTCGGTCGAAACCAGGCCACAACTATAAGCGCCGGGCAGGCACTTGGTGCCGGCGCAACCCAGGTTAGCGTTGGGGATGCCGCCGCCAATCGTGGTGGAGATGCAGGTCCCGGTGCCTTGCGAGGTGATGTAGTCGAAGATGCGGTTATAACCAAAAGTGGCTTGGTTGACCATGTTGGCATTGAACACGTGGGTCTCGCCCAGGGCGATGTTGCGGGCGTGGTTTCTTATGCGCTGGTTGCTGCCGAAGGCGTTTGCTTCGGCAAATCCTGGTGAGCCGCCGGGCACAAAGGAGTACGCCTGGTCGTAACTGAAACGGCCAAAACCGTTATCTTTTTCGGAAAGCGTATGGTCCAGCCGGATATCGAACCGGGTGTTGTCCAACTCGCGCACGGGTTGACTGGTGTAGTTGATACCCGCACTGGCATTGTTGGCGTTGGGATTGGGGTAGAGATTAATCATTGCCTGGCCAATGGGATTGATCAGGGTGCTTGGAAGCTTGTTACAAGCGGTGCCCGGGGCCTGGCTTCCATCGGGATTGGCGGGGAGAGCATTTCCGGCGCCATCGCAGTGGAAATAAACGTTAGGAAAAACCAGCGGGTTGGTGTTCGCCCCAACCATGTTCGGGTTCACGATGAGGGGAGCCGGGTTGCCAAAAGGGTCGTTGGTGAAATCGCCCGCGCGCATGGCCAGTGAAGGCACCAGGCCGGTGAAGGGAATATCCTGAAGCTGATATTTTTGTTCGCCATCGATAAAGAAAAAGGTCTTGTTCTTTTTGATGGGACCACCTACGGAGCCGCCAAAGTCGTTCAGGTTGAACTTTTGGGCCGCGGTGGCGAAGTAGCTTTTCGCATCGAGAGAGGTGTTGCGCAGAAATTCGTAGAGGCTCCCGTGAAAGTCGTTGGATCCGGATTTTGTGGTGACGATCACGGTTGGCCCGGCCCGAGTACCATATTCGGCGGAGTAGCTGTAGGTTAAGACCTTGAATTCCTGAATGTCATCAATGGAGGAGAAAATTGAGATCCCGCCCGCAGTCAGCTCGTTGTTGTCGACGCCATCCAACAGCCAGTCCGAGCTGTTAGGCCTGGAGCCACCGACGGATAGGGAGAAGGGACCACGTGCGGCCACCTCACTGCTGGCGGCGGACGTGAAGAAGCTGTTGGGGTTGGTTTCCGCCGTGGCCCCCGAGGTGAGGGTGGCGAGTTGAACGAAATCTCGACCGTTTAAGGGAAGCTGGGAAACCTCCTGCGAGGTGATGACCTGGCCGAGAGATGGATTGGCTGACTCGACCGCTACGGCTTCACCGGAAACTGCCACCGTGGTGACTACGGTGGCGGGCACGAGCGAGAAGTCGAGTTCGCGGGCTTCTTCAATCTGGAGACGCAGATCTTTGGATTCAGCGCTTTGAAAGCCTGCCGCATCGACATGGACGGTGTAGATCGCAACCGGGAGTAAAGGGAGCAGGTAGTGTCCGGCACTGTCCGTCTTGGTGTCTCGCGTCAGACCGGTTGTCTGGGAAGTTGCGATGACGGTCGCTCCCGCGATTCCCGATCCGGATTTGTCGAGGACGTTGCCAGAGAAACTTCCTGTGGCCTGGCCGCGCATTCCCGGAGACATCATCAGGAAGATGATGCATACAACTATGGAAAGTAATAGCTTATGAGATCTTGTATGGGCGTCTTCGATCGAGATCGGACACTTGGTATCAACTATTGTTTGTTTCATTGGTCAAAACCCTCTCGACTCACTGGCGTAAGGTGGTTCTGCATCGACTGGGCTGCCCCGGGGTTACTTGACTGTAAGAACAAGGCGGTGGAAAGTCAACGCAAGTTTTGCCGCGCGTACCGATAGCAAACCATTTCCGGACAGAGTTGGGGATTGCGACTCGATTGAGTTGCTGTTGTGCGCGTCCCTGGTTTCGACGAAATTGGCGAACCGGATGCACGGCCGGAACAAGTTACAGTTGAGTGAATGACTCGACGGCAAATCGCGGCATCCCGAATTTTCGTCCTCATCGCTGGGCTCTTCACTTCTTTTGCAGCGCCCTCCGGCGCCAAAGCAGAACCCAAACCGGAAGCCGTTTCTGCATTCAACATCTATGTGAAAGCGATTGAGTCGAGGCTCGCGCAGCAGCATCAGTCCCGAGACGGTTTTCTGGCGCCTCCGTTAACAGTGGAAAACAAAAAGCGTTTGCAACAGGGCGAGTTGATCATCGAGCCGATCACTCCCGTCACTGGAGCTGATTTGCCCGGAGCGTTGCTGCACGACTGGCGTGGAACAGCGTTTGCGGCGGGAGCCACGGTAGCGGACTTTGAACGACTGATGAAAAACATTGCCGCCTATCCGCAATATTTTTCTCCCCAGGTGCTGCAGGCAAAATTGCTTGGTCAGCAAGGCGATCGTGTTCAAGCATTCATGCGGGTTCGCCAGCACCACGTGATTACGGTGGTGATGGACACGACGTACGACATCACCTTCGGGCGTCTCGATGGCCAACACGGATACAGTTTGTCGCGTAGCACCAAGATTTCAGAGATTGACGCGCCGGGAACAGCTAAAGAGCGTGCCGTTACAGGCGACGAGGAACACGGCTTCTTGTGGCGGCAGAATACGTATTGGACGTATGAGGAGGGCGACGGCGGACTCTACATGCAAATCGAGTCAGTGTCGCTTTCGCGATCGGTGCCGACTGGGTTGGGCTGGGTTGTTCAGCCTTTCATTGAGAAGATTCCACGGGAGTCGTTGGAGTTTACGTTGCAGTCGACTTGCCGTGCGCTTCGGAAGTAGTGAGGTTCTTGGCGTCGACGCGCTTTGTTCAAAAAAAACATTTCCACGAATGGTCCGCGGAACTGCAGATCCCTCGGCTTCCCCGGATTTCCTGTCGAGAATTGCGGCTTCGGTCGAAACGCATGTGGTTCTCTTAAAGAGAACCACATCAGTGGTCGTTGTTGAATCTGTTGCAGGCATCCCAGGTCCCAAATGCGAGACCTGGGGTACCCGATATCTCCGGTGGGCTACCGACTACTACTTGACGAAGGCCCCGCAGTCGGCGGTTCTGTGCGACCGAGCATGTCGTAGAGGGGTTGCGCCTGGGTTAGCTCGGGATTTTCTTCTGCCACGGAAATGGCGAGGATGCGGATTTTTTCGTTGTTGGGTAGGGTGAGCGTTTTTGCGCCTGGGGCCATCGGGAGCGAGTAGGCGAAGAGATAGGAATATTGATAGGGCTGGTTGAGTCCATCCGCAGTGTGGTGATGAGAGGCGTACCAGGCGACGCTTGCGGGTTTCACATAGCCAGGTTCGAGACGCACGTAGTCTTCGGGGTAGCGTGGCGATGGTACGCGTTGCTCACGCTGTTGCTCATCGGTGGGGGGCCACGGTGCGTGGTGAGCGGAGATCGCCCAATTACGGTCGTCCTGGTTTTTGAAAATACGGGTGTCCCACTGACCGATGAATCCGCCCCAGTCCTCTATGTTGAGCGTGGAGGTTTTGCTGCCCACGCGAAAGGCGGCCGTCTGATCTCCATCCGCGGCTGCGGCTAAAACGTATACGCGGTTGTACTGACCCGCCGGCAAGGAAATCGCTTGACCTTTGGCGACGACCGCATCGGGCACTCCGGTTTTCGCAGGCGCCAACTTGAACTCGACTCCGTGGTAGGCGAGTGCAGTGGGCAGCATTTCCGCGGGCATGGCGTTGCCTTTGCCGTCGAAGCCCCCGCCTTCGGTTTTAGTGTCATCGTTGGTGGCCACGGCGAGGTCGTATTTAAGGTCAACCGGCTGCGAATGAACGGCCGTGAGGCTTGCCGTTGCCGGAGCGAGACGCAAGGCAAACGTGCGCGGCTGATAAGCAGTGAAGGAGGTGACCAGTTCTCCGCTGTTCACTCTCGCAGGTTCCGCTTGCTCCTGTTCCTGCGCATTGACTTCGCGCGCGGCCACGATGGGCCCCGCAAAAGAGACACGCACATCCTGCTGCGGATGACCATCGAGTTCAACCACGCGGAGAATGATTTCGTCGTCTGCTTCTGCTTTCTTGAGTGCGAACACGCGCACCCTGGAGTTGCTGAGATGAAGAAGCGAAATGCTCTTGCCCAGAGAACCGGGATGATCGGTCGCCTGGAAGGCCATGAGCGGATCGCTGAGGCGGTAGGCTTGCCAATCGGTTTGCGCTTGCGCCCAGCCGTCGGCGTGTCCCGCGAGACCGAAGATGAATTCGTGATGACCCCAGTCCTGGTTTGCCTGGTCGGTGTAGCCTTGCGGACGTCCGTTGGTGAGAGGCTGCATGCCGGGCGACCGGAGAAGAGTCAAGCGGATGGTATGGTCATCCGGCTTGTCGGAGCCGTTCTTATATTCGGTCAGGATGGTCGTTCCGAAAGCGCCGCTCTTGTCGGTGAGATCGATCCAGCGATGGGAGGCGACTTCAAATTGGCGCTCCTGGGCGTTGGGCCGCTGAATGGTGCCGATATCCCAGTTGTACGTGGCATTTTCATTGGCCGCGCTGAAAGGGAAAGCTACTTTGAGGTTGGCGGCCAGAGTTTGCCAATCGATAGCGTTGCCGAACTCGACCCGGTTGCCGGCATCGCCCGCGGATAGCCGAATGGTTTGCACGAAGGTAGAGTTTTCGGTTTTGCGGGTCACTTCAAGCGCAACCCGAACCGGACCATTCTCTTTAATCCGGATCTGCGCCGGGCCGCTCACATACGCGCGCGGCGCGGCCTGTTCCTGTTCGAAGTCCATATTCCAGGCTGGATACTGCTTGGGGGTATCCGTGGAAATGGCGAGACGGATGGGCGCGGAGAGCAGTTCCTTGTTGAGGCTTTTGTCGTAGATGCTGGAGACGTCGCCATCCTGGTTGAGCTGCACGCGATAGCGAGCGTTTTCGAGCGAGGATTTCGTCACCTTGATTGTTTCATTTGCAGCCACCTTGTCCACAGGCAGCACGTGATAGACCGCATAGCCCACAGACGGCGCCTGGGCGAGAAAGAGAATTTTTCCATCTTCGAGTTGGGCTGGGGACTCCTTACCGTCGGGGCCAATGACCCGGACCGCCTTAGGCATTCCGCCAGGAAACGTCACCTGGGCTTCCACGACATCTTCTCGGGCAATATCGAGAGGGTTGTACACGACAACCGCAGTTCCCTTCCCTCCGGTGTTCAATCCGGAGGCGATCGCTTCGGTCGCGCTGGTAAGCACGCCGGCGAACTGGTTGGCCGCGATGTTGTCGTCATTCCAGGAATACTGATAAGCACGCGGAGTCGCGGTGCCGGCAGCGAGGTCGTGGAAGTGTCCGGCAAGTTCGAGCGTCCAGGCGTCGTTCAAGCGTTGCTGGGGATAAGGCCGCCCACCCATCCAGACGGCCGCCACCGATGCTTTCTCTGCTGCATCGGCGAGAACTTCGTTCCTGAGGATCATGCGCTTGTGGTAGGCCTGGGACGTTAGCGATCCGGCAGAGTGGTTGATCAACTCCAGATCGCCTTTGTATTGCGGCATACGCGAGGTCATATCCGGCTTGATGTCGTTGAACATCTGGTCGGCGGTCGCCTCGACTACGTGGACCGGGCCATCGCCTACGCGGACGCTGGGTCCCTGCGGTTCAGTGCCGGGCTGATCCTGCTGACCGAAGGCGCGCGGTGGCGGCGGAAGGACCGTCTCGCTCTTGTCGACGATAGCTTCCAATAGTTTGACCGTGGACTCACGGGCCGCTCCACCCACGTCGCCGGTGCCGACGTAGTGATAATCGGCAAACACGCCGGTGACGCGGCCATCGAGATCGATGCGCTTCACCCAATCCTGTTCCCACTCCCGCGGCCGTTCCAGAGCACGCAATTGGCCCGGCGTGAGCTTGGCTTTCTGCTCGGCGGTCAAAGTTGGCTGCGGTGGTGGCGATCCAGGATCCTTGCTGAGATCGGTGTAAATGCTGCTGCCGTAACCGCCGGGATTCAAGGCAGCTATCACGCTCTTGCCATCGGGGCCGAACCAAAGGCCAACGTTGAAAGGGATGCCTTCGGGGGTCTGCTCAGGAGAATTGGGGCCGCCAATTTGTGGAGCAGGCTGCCACGCCGCACTGAGCTTCTGGGTGGAGAATCCCTTGACCCCAGCGTGCGCGAGGATGCTCGGTAGTGACGCGGGGAAGCCAAAGCAGTCGGGCAGCATGTACTCGGCGCTGGCCTTGCCGAAATCTTTGCGGTAGTAGTCGTTGCCGTAGAGAACCTGGCGGAAGATGCCTTCGGCGCTGGGCAGGTTAACGTCGCCTTCCTCCACCGAGGACCCGGCGGGATACCAGCGGCCCGCGCTGACATACTGGGTCAGCCTGGCGTAGTCATCCGGGAAGTACTCCTTCATCATGCGATAGCGGTTGGAGCCGGTCCAATTGAAGACGTAGTGAGGATACTTGTCGATGTAGTCGAAGTTGACGCGCATGGTCTTCAGCAGATATTCGCTGATGGATTGCGGCATTTCCCATCGCCACTGGGTGTCGAGGTGGGCGTAGGGCACGACATACAGGGTTGGGTCTTTGGTGATGTCCGGCGCCTTCATGGTTTGGGCGGGGAGGGCAGTGGTCAGGAGGATGGTGAGGAAGCAGAGGAAGAGAGTATTCATGAGAATGGGTTTTGGTTTTGATTGCATGTTGCCTCTGCTCCGCTTGGATTTGGTGTAGCCGAAGGGCGCACTGCAAATCGGCTGCATCTCGGGATGACAAGCAAGGGAGGGGCGGTTGAAAGGAGAGGACCGTTGCCAAGGTACGACGCGTTGCCTGGTGGGGGCGATACTTTTCTTTGGCATCCGCCGTTGCTTTTCCTTACAAAGAGACGATGCTCCCGCGCGGTGAGTTGCGCGGGAGCGGCTGGCTAGAAAATGTACCGGAGCGCGACCTGGAGAGTGCGTGGGTTGGTGGTCGACTTCTGCGTCACTTCGCCGAATTGGGATGAGGTCGGGTTTAGCTGCAGACCACCTGCCTGACCAATCTGAGCCCAGTTAGAATGATTGATAAAGTTATAGGCTTCGGCGCGAAACTCGAATGCGGTTTCCCTCCACACGGGGAACTGTTTACGCATATTCAGGTTCCAATTCTGAAAGCCGGGGCCATAGATCTCGTTGCGGATGCCGGATTGCAGGTTGAAGGTGCCGGCGGCCGGTTGGGTGAAGATCGGTGTTCCATCCCCGTTGGTGGTGGAGATGTATTTTGCCGTACCGACGCCGTTGGGGGTGAAGTGCTTGAGCACGGTAGGGGTTCCGTTCCTGACCCAGAACTGTCCTTCGGAGGTATTGGTGCCGCAGCCGAAGCTGCCGGCTTCTCCCACGCCCGCGTAGTCGTTGCTGGTCCCGACTCCGCAGGGCTGCCCGGTCTGGAATTGCGTACTGCCGCTGAATTCCCAACCGCCCAGCAGGCGGCCGGTGAGGTTGTTTTGCCCTTTGAAGAAGGGCAGATCGTAGAGGTAGTTAATGACCACGATGTTCCGGGTGTCGTACTCCGAAGGACCCCAGAGGTTGTTGGTGTAATAGGTGTCGGGCATAATGTCCCGATAGTTGGAACTGTTATCGAGGCTCTTGGACCAGGTGTAGCTCACACCGAAGAGCGAGCCCGCGGTGAAGCGCCGGTTCCACGAGACTTGCATCGAGCTATATACGGAACTGCCGTTGCTCTGCTCCTGTTGAATGGCCGCATAACCCTTGTAAGGCCGAAGATAGTTCACGTTCTTGCCCGGGTTCGCCTGCAGGGCTCCGGCGGTCGGTTGGTTAATGTCAAAGACTCTGAAATTGCGCAGGCCGCGGGCGCCGACGTAGGCGATCGACAGAACCGAGTTCAGGGGAAGTTCCCGCTCGACGGTGAAGTTCCAATTCCACCGGGTCGGGGGCGTGAGGTTTTTCGCCAGGGTAGTCACGGTAAGCGGAGCGTTGACGGTCGTATTCAAGGAAGCGCCGGGATTGTCGACCGAGACGTTGCTCACGGTGACAAATGGCTGGAAGGGAGAGTTTCCGCCCGGGAAGATATTGTCCAATAGGCCCATGCGGGTGACGAATTCCCCGCCGGCGGCGCGGACGACGGTTTTCGGATCCACCTGATAGGCGATGCCGAGACGCGGCTGAACCTGGTGGGTGGTACTCACGTAGTGTTTCGGCAGTTGGGGAGCAAACAGGCCGGTACACGGCTGGCCGGCGCAGGCGTTGTTCGCCGGATTAGCGGCGGGAACACGATTGCCCTGCAGGGCTGAGCTGGGAAATTTGCTGATGCCCGGGTTCACCATGCCGTTATACGGATTGCCGGTTCCCAGGGTTACGTTGCCGGTGGTGGGGTTGATTTGCGGGGCCGAAGCGGCATTGTAGGAGGCGGGATCGAAGAAATCCGAGTTGCCCCACAGGGAGTAGTAAGGAACGGTGGAGGTGATGCGGATGCCATAGTCCAGGTGCAGCTTGGCGTTCACCTGCCAGGCGTCCTGGATAAATTCCTCGTACATTTGGCCGCGCCACGGAGTGTAGGACTTCTGCCCGATCTCAGTGTAGCTGTCCGCGAGGCCGAGGGCGAGATTGGCGAGGCCGACGCCCGAGGTTCCGCCGAGGCCGCTTCGGGTGTCGGTGAAGGTGAAATTGCCGTTCTGATTGCTGGCTCCGCCGGGGACGGTACTGACGTTGATCTGGTCGTTGTCGTTTTCCCCGGAGTACTCGAAGAAGAAGCCACCCTTGAAGGTGTGGTTTCTCCATACCTTTGTGAGGCTGTCGGAGGCGGTGTAGATGAGGCCGGAAGAGTGCGACGGGTAGGGACCGCCGGCCAAGCCGTAGAACGTGGGAACGTTGACGGTGGGAATCTTGTTGGGCGCGGCCTTGCCGTTGGGGAAGATGAAGGGGAAATCGATGCCGAGCGTCTGGCGGTTGAAGCCGGCCAGCGCGGTGTTTACGGGAATATAGACGTCGTCGATGCTGATGGTGGCCCGAGCTTCATTGATGATGGACTGGCTAACGGTCCAGGTCCAACCAAGAGCGTTGGTCTGGTTGGGGCGATTGAAGTATTTGCCGGTGAGCCCCGATCCCTGGTCAAACGGTTGATATTCGAAGTAGGTCGCATCGGACCGGCGGAACTCGATGTGGTGCTTGTCGTTGACCAGGTAATCGACGTTGATGACTTCTTTGCGCTGGTTGATGGGGTGGCGGGCCTGAGCGATCCAATTGTTGGCATTGGTGGAGATACCCGCGATGGTGGGGGTAGGGTAGGCGTTGAGGATGGCCAGGCCGTTCGTGCTCAGTTGGCTCTGGGGGATCACATTATTTGGATAGGCCACGCAGCCGCTGCCGCCTGCGGTCGGACAGGTGTTCGGCTCGTAGATTTTCTTACCTGCGTACCAGGGGTTCGAGGGGCTTAGCAGTTCGCTGAAATCACCCTGACGCATGAGCGCAGTCGGCACGGCTTGTTGCTGGGTATCGGTGAAGCGATAGCGGATCCAATCCTCATTCACGAACCAGAAGAACTTTCGCCTCAGGGGCTCGGTGAAGGCCAGGCCGGGAATCCAGACGGGGCCGCCTACGGCGAATCCAAAATTGTTGTAAACGAAGGGGGCGGCGAACCGGGTGGAGGGAGTCAGGTTGCGGGTCCAGGTGTTGGCGTTCATGGCGGAATTGCGCAGGTATTCGTAGAGGCTGCCGTGGAATTGGTCGCTTCCGCTCTTGGTGACGACGCGGATCTGACCGCCGGCGGCGCTGCCGTATTCTGGGGCGTAATTGGCCGTGAGCACCTGCAATTCCTGGGTGGCATCGACGCTGGCTACGCCGATGATGGCGCCGTTGGCCCGGGTGCGGACGGCCGGGGCGCCGTCGAAGGTCACCAAGGTGTCCTGGGTGCGGGCTCCGTTTACCTGGAACGGCTGGCCGCCGCCGACGGCGAAGTTGAAGTCGCCGGTGGTGGCGCCGCTACGAGTCCCGGGAAGGAACTGCGCCTGGTAGAGGGGGTTGCGGCCGTTTAGTTCCTGATTTTGGATCTGCTGGCCGGTGATTTCGCTCTGCACGGCGCCGGATTGGGTCTGCAGGACGGAGGCGGTCCCGGTCACTTCGACGGTTTGGGTGGCGGCGCCGACAGTGAGGGCGGCGTCGATCTCGATGGTGCTGTTTGAGTCCAGTTTGTTGTGGCTGCTGGAATACTTCTGAAAGCCGGTAGCTTCGGCCGTCATGCTGTAGTAGGCGGGTGGCAGGCTGGGCGCAACGAAGTGCCCCTGGTCGTCCGCCGTCACCGTGTGCACCTCTCCAGTCGATTCGTTCCGGATGGTGACGATTGCTTTGGGAACGACGGCTCCGGATTGATCCCTGACAAATCCGACGATCGTACCCACGTCGGACTGAGCGAGGGCAGCGATCGGGAATATCAGGATGGCCAGGATCCCGAGTACTGTTACACGGTGAACGAGACGTGAAACGATTGAACGGCACGTATCGACAGCAGGAAAAATTCCGCTCTTTGACATGACAGGCCTCTCCCAAAAAAGACTTCAGTGGGGCCATGTTATGCGCCGAAACACCATACTACGTAAGGGGTCTACCCCGTGTTTACACCGGGGATTTAACGGGTGAAGGTGCACCGATTTTCGTTTCTCCGTGAATACGTAACCTCGATAGGGAAATTGCGTAGAGTTTACCCGGCGTTCACAAACGAAAAGCCTTTGTTATTGTTTCCTGTATCTACTGTTGTTCGTGGAATTCAACCGAGGCAACGAGGTCGGAGCCAAGGGGAGGGACCAGGGTTCACTCCATCACCGACCAACCGCATAAAGAAACGCCGACTTCCCCTTGTCGTTGCAGCCGTTACCGTTGGTGTCGGTCCGTGGTGGAGTGAACCGCAGGTCCCTCCGCTTCGCTTCGCTCCGGTCCCACGGCCCCCCCGGGGCTCTCGGGATGACAAGGGGGAAGACCACCGTTTCATAAAATGGCGGTTGTTGAAGCGACGAGATCTATCAATCTAGTGTCTTTGAAAATCCAGTTTGGACAGGTTTGAGTAGGGACCCACGAGGCCGGATAAGGTAAGCTCGTCTTACCATGCAGACCAAAGTTTCCACCAATGGTCAGATTGCGCTGCCGGGGCCGATTCGTCGTCGGCTTGGTATTCGCGCCGGCGATCCTCTCGATGCCGAGATCGAAGCGGGAAGCATCATTCTGACCCCGCTCAAAAAACGACTCCACAAGGGAAGGATCATCAACGATCCGGTGACCGGATTGCCAGTGCTGAGCGCGGGTGCAGATGCGCCAGTTCTCAGCAGCAAAGAAGTCGAAGCGATTTTAGCCAACTTCCCATGAAGTATCTTCTCGACGTGAACGCTCTTGTTGCGCTCGGTTTCATGCACCACGAGTTTCATGACCGGGTCGCCACCTGGTTAAAAGCGCAACGGTTCCCGGAGTTGGCGACCTGTTCCATCACAGAATTGGGGTTCGTACGCGTGCTCTCCCAGGCTCCCACCTACGGCTTCACGACGTTACAGGCGAGAACCGTTCTCCTTCGCTTGAAGAAGGCCAAGGCGCCCACTTTCGCCTTTATCCCAGACGAACATGATATTTCTCATCTTCCGGCGTGGGTTAAGAGTCCAAGGCAGACTACGGATGGTCATCTAGTCGAGTTGTCTAAGGCGAGCGGGGCAATCCTGGCGAATCTGGATGAACGCGTTCCAGGGTCGTACCGCATCCCTTAGAAAGAGAGCCATTTTTTTGAACCCACCCAAGGTCAGCCGTTGGAAGGTTATTCTTGCGTTCGGCTTGGTCTACGTATTTTGGGGCTCGACCTACCTGGGCATTGACATTGCCGTGCAGTCGATTCCTCCGGCGCTGATGTGCGCGGTGCGGTTTGCGATTGCGGGCGTGATCATGTTGGCGGTGTGTGGTTTGACGGGGCGAAGGGTGTTTTATGCGCCGCGGCAAATTGCGGTGGCCAGCCTGGTGGGTGTTTTATTGCTGATGGGCGGGAACCTGACCCTTTCCTACGCGGAGCTTTCCGTATCCACTGGCCTGGCAGCCCTCATTATCGCGGTCACCCCGTTATGGTTTCTGGTGCTTGATTCGATATTGCTGGGTCACCATCGAATATCCGGGCGCGGCAAAGCTGGGCTCGCGCTGGGCGTCGTGGGACTGCTGGTTTTGTTCTACCCGGAGTTCGCCTCCAGGTCTGCCTTGGGGCGCAAAGAGCTTTGGGCTTCGCTCAGCCTGCTGGGCGGATCATTCAGCTGGGCCCTTGGTTCCGTGTTGTCGAAACGGTGGCAGTCGGGGATGGATCCTTTCAGCGCGACGGGCTGGCAGATTACCGCGGCGGCCGTCGCTAATTTTATGTTTGCGGTGGTTGCGGGAGATTTTTCCCGGGTGGTCTGGACCGGACGCGGCATCGGCGCGATCGCTTACCTGATCGTCTGCGGATCCTGGATCGGCTACACGGCGTACATCTGGTTGCTGGAGCATGTGCCCACGTCCAAAGTTTCCACCTACGCGTACGTGAATCCTGTGGTGGCCGTGTTCCTGGGATGGCTGGTGCTGCACGAGCGGGTAAGCGGCTTCATCCTCGGGGGGAGTGCGGTGGTGGTGATGTCGGTGATCCTGGTGACCAGCGCCAAGGTGGCGGAGCAGCTGCCCGCGCTCGAAGCGGCGGGAGACTAGGGCAAGGCCGCCGGATAAATGCGGGCCGCATTGTCGTGCAAATATCCATGGGCAAATTGCAGGGCCCGCGGTTCGGTCACCTCGCCATTGAGGATCATGCGCGCAAGCGCGGCGGCGAGCGCTCTTCGCGCCGACTCAATGGCCAGCCAATCGCTTTCTTCCGCCCCGATGGCTTCGCTGAAGGGGAAAGCATCGGAGCCGAAGACGACTTTATCCGGGTAGAGCAACAGCCAGTGACGCAGCACCTCGGCCAGATCCGCAGGATAGAGGTACAGCCCCATCAACGAGGAGTCAAGGTAGACATTCTCTCGCGCGGCAAGCCAAATGGCCTGGTCCTGAAATGGATATCCTCCATGCAGCAAAACGAAATTTACATTGCTGTAGCGCGGGTCGCGCAGTACGTTCTCAAGGTTCAGGACGTTGCCGCCGGTTACGCTGAAAAAGTCGCCGGTCCCAACGGCGGTGTGTATCTGCACCGCCAAGTGCAAGCGCCCCGCTTCCCGCAACAAATAGCGAAACATAAAGTCTTCGAAGAGTGCGCGATCTGCAGCGGATGGCTTGCCTTCGGCATTGTAACGGTTATAGATACCGGCTGCCGCGGTTTCCGGCGGATCCTCAAAGCGCAGAGTGCGGAAGTACGCGATCTCGAACTTGATCGAGACTCCGCCGTGGGCGCGGTTGTTCTCCAGGATCTTGCTCACGAACGCCAGGTAAGCCGGAAAAGTCTTCGGCAACGTGCTCAGTCCCGCCTGGCCTAGTTCTCGCTTTAACAGCTTTTCCTGCAGCGGAACGTAAACACCGAGGTCTATGTTGCGCGCAGTCAGGTCGCTATTGTCCAACGGGAACAAAAATGAATCGACAAAGAACACCCAGTGGAATCGTTTGGGGTCGAGGTAGCTGCCCAGGGCCACGCGATTGGCCATCATGGTCTGCACGTTCAGCTGATCGAGGATTCGATTGAAGTATTGGTAGCCGGGATAGGTGCGGCGAAGCTCGGCTTTTTTGGCAACAAGCCATTTGAGGTGGTCCGGGTTGTTGTCGGTGTAGGGATAGTCAAATAACGCTTTGGAAGCGGCGATGAGTTCGGGGTTATCGCTTTGCAACCGGAAGGGCGCGTGGGAAGGGGAAGAAGCCATCGCGTCCACGTCTGTGTCCTCGGCAAAGCCGGGATGGCCGTGATCGTCGAAGATGGCGATCTGGCGGATCTGCTGCAGCAGGCGGTCGTAAGTTTGCTGGTAGCCGGGCGCCATGTTGGGGCTGGCTTGTCCGCGCAGCGCCGTGACGGCCGCAAACAGGAGAGTCATCGCGAAAGCAACGCGGAACATCAAAGCCCCTTGAACCATCCGCCGTCTACCAAAACGGTCTGGCCGGTAATAAACGAGGCGCGGTCTGAGGCAAGCCACACGATCGCGTCGGCCACTTCTTCCGGCTGCCCCACGCGCTGGAGTGGGGCTTCAACTCCCAAGCGTGCTTCGAATTCCGCAGGCGCAATGCCAAGCTCCTGCGAGCGCTTGCCGATTAGCTGCTTCAGCCGTTCCGTTGCGGTAAAGCCCGGCCCTACGTTGTTGACGGTGATGCCGTCTTTGCCGAACTCATTGGCGAGGCTTTTCACCAGGCCGAGAACGCCCGCGCGCACTGCGTTCGAGTAAATCAGGTCAGAGACCGGTTGGCGAACAGTCATGGAGGTGATGGTCACCAGCCTGCCCCAGTGTCTTTCCTGCATGCCGGGAAGAACTGCGCGGGCAAAGTGGATGATACTCATGAAGTTCATCTCCACTGCGCGATGCCACTCGTCGGTGGTGGTGGCAAGAAACATTTTCGGCGGCGGGCCCCCGGCATTGGTCACGCAAACGTCAACACCGCCGAACTCGTCAGTCACGTGCTTCACAAACGCGTCGACGGCAACCTCGTCGGTTACATCGAGTACTTCGGCGAGCACTCGAGCCTGGTGACGATCACGAATCTGGGCCGCGGCGGCGTTGAGCTTCTTTTGGTCGCGGGAGCACATGGCCACGTTTGCGCCTTCAGCGGCAAAGCCCTCGGCCGCCGCTCGCGCGATGCCATCGCTCGACGCAGCAACGATCACGTTGCGGTTCTTCAGTCCAAGATCCAATGCTGTCCCTCTCCTCTACTTCTTTGTGTCCTGGCGCAGGTAGGCGTCATCTTTGTCGATCCAGTCCTGACGCGGTGGATTAAAGATGTCCAGGTCGACCGTGTCCTCAAGCGCAATCGCTTCGTGCGGCATGTTGGGAGGAATGCAAAGCACTTCCCCGGCACGGACCGTGATTTCCCGGTTGTCGATGTAGAAGTGCAACGCGCCTTCAAGGACGTAGGTGATCTGCTCATTGTGATGGCTATGCTGAGGCACCTTGACGCCCTTCTTGAGCAGGATGCGCGCGACCATCACGGTGGTGCCGACAATCATCTGGCGGCCGATTTGCGGGTTCAGGGGTTCTACTTCGATGTCGTTCCACTTGATGTGCTTTGCGGGTGTTTCTGCCATGTCGTTTCCCCTGCAAAAGTTACCACAAATGCGTGTTCTCTTTCGGATGCCCGTTCTTGCTTTGAAGATGGGCTCCCAGTACCATCGCATCGTATCCAGCGCAGGAAGTGGGCGCAGGACGTGGGATGCCCGAAGCCAAGAGCGCACTTTCGGTGGGAGAAATTGTCGCGGGCAGCTATAAGGTGCTCGGGATGGCCGGGGCCGGCGGGATGGGGGTGGTTTATCGCGCCCTCGATCTCAAGCTGGAACGTACCGTCGCGCTCAAGTTTCTGCCGCCCGAGTTGATTGCCGGTCAGACCGAACGGACTCGTTTCTTACGCGAGGCCCGCACAGCTTCGTCGCTCGACCATCCAAATATCGGCGTTGTCCACGGCATTGAAGAAACACCCGACGGCCGGACCTTCATTGTGATGGCGTTCTATGAGGGACATTCCCTGGCAGAGCGCGTTCGCAAAGGACCGCTGGGGTGCGGCCAGGCGGTCGACATTGCCATCCAGATGGCCAAGGGGCTGGCAGAGGCCCATGCCCGCCACATCGTGCATCGCGACATCAAGCCTTCGAACGTGATGCTGACGGGAAACGGCACAGTCAAAATTGTCGACTTTGGCCTGGCACAGGTGGTGAGTGCGCAAACCGCCAGTCATACCGGACTCGCCGGCACGCTGAGCTACATGGCCCCGGAGCAAGCGCTGGGCAAGTTGGTGGATCAGCGAACGGATATCTGGGCGCTCGGCGCGGTGCTGGCAGAGATGCTTACGGCGCGCGGCCCTTTCGAACGGGAAACCATGCCCGCCACTTTGATGGCTATCTTGAACGAGCCGCCGCATTCGCTCGATGGCGCGCCGCTTGAACTGCAGCAGATTGTCTATCGCACCCTGGCGAAGGAACCGGAGGCTCGCTACCAGACCTGTTCCGAACTGTTGACCGATCTCGAAGCTTTGCGTCCACGGCTCTCCGATGAGTCCAGCCAAACTAAGGCCCAAACGAAATCGAAGAGCAACAAGAGCTCGGCGGGGGTCCGCCGGGCCCTGGAGCAAGCCTCGCGGCCTTCGTGGACGCCAGCCCCGGCGCCTCGGGGGCGCTGGATTCCCTTTCTGCTGATCGCAGTGGCAGTCATCGTGACTGCAGCGACCGCGATCATGCTCATTCCTTCGCTGCGCCAACAGGCCCTGCGGGCCTTCTCAGGAAGCCGCGAAAAGCATATCGCGGTTCTCCCCTTCGATAACATCGGCAACAATCCTGAGAATGACGCCCTGGTACAGGGCCTCATGGATTCGCTGGCGGGCAAGCTGTCTAACCTAGACGTGGGCAATCAGTCGCTATGGATCGTGCCTACCAGCGAGGTGCGCCGGCTGAAGATCACCGATCCGGCAGACGCGTTGAAGCAACTCGGGGCCAACCTGGTGGTCAAGGGCTCGGTGGAACGGGATGGCCGCGACGTGCGGCTCAACGTGAACCTGATCGATACCAAGAACCTGCGGCAGATAGGCTCCGCCGATCTGGAGGACCAGGCGGGCGATTTCTCCACGCTGCAGAACGAGGCGGTGGCCCGGCTGGCGCGGCTCATGAACATCTCTGTCACTGCGGGTATGCTGAGCAACACCGGAGGAACGGTGAACCCGGCGGCTTACGAGGATTACCTCACCGCCCTGGGGCACATGCAGCGTTATGACAAACCCGGCAATCTTGACCTGGCCATCACCGCGCTCAACAACTCCGTCCGCACCGATCCCCGCTTCGCTCTCGGCTATGCCCAGCTGGGCGAAGCCTATCGCCTGAAGTATCGCGTCGATCAGAACGCACACTGGCTAGACGAAGCGCTAGCCAACTGCCAGAAGGCAGCAGAGCTTGACAGCAGTATGCCCGCCGTCTATGTCACGCTGGGGCAAATCCACGAATCGGCAGGCAAGCACGACCTTGCGCTGCAGGAATTCCAGCACGCACTGACTCTCGACCCCAGGAATGCCGCCGCGCTCACCGGGCTCGCCCATGCCTACGAAACCTCCGGCAGAGTCGCCGATGCCGAAGCCACGTATCAGAAAGCAGCAGCCCTGCGGCCGAATGAATGGGATGGCTTCAACAACCTGGGGAATTTCTACGATCGCCAGAGTAAGTACCCGCAGGCCATCGCGCAGTTCCAGCGCGCCCTGGAGCTGACGCCGGACAACGCCCAGGTCTTGCTCAACATGGGTGGGGCGTTTGTCGATTCCGGTGATCCCAAGCTGATGTCCAAGGCAGAAGCCGCGTTGCAGCGGTCGATTGCACTGAACCCTTCCTACGGAGCCTACGCCAACCTTGGTCTGCTCTATTACCAGCAACGCCGTTTCCCAGAGTCCGCCACTGTCCTGGAAGAGGCGCTTTCGTTCAATGACCGGGACTATTTAGTCTGGGAGAGCCTGGTCAATTGCGATGAATGGCTAAAACAACCGCAGAAAGCGGAGGACGCTCGCCGGCATGAGATGCCTCTGCTGGAGCAGGCGATTCAGCTCAAGCCGCAGGATGCCGGCGCTCACGCTTTGCTTGCAGACTTGTATGCTGCCCAGCATCAACCGGAAAAGGCCCTCTTCCATATCCAGACCGCTGTCGCCTTGGCGCCAGACGATCCACAAAATCTCGAAACCATCGCAGACGCGTATGCGAATTTGGGAGATCGGCGCCAGGCCTTGCACTTCGCTCAGCAGGCCCTGAAGCACGGGGTCACAGGCGACCAACTAAGGGCCGATCCGGAGTTGCAGGCGGTTATTGATGACCCTGAGCTCAGACCTCTGTTAAAGTGATTCGGCATTTTGTAGTACGTATAGGAAGAACACTCCAACAGATACTGAGGAATTTATGGCTACCTATCAGATCAACGTTCCGAACTCCGAAGATGTCGAGATGGTCGTCGGCGACACATTGGAAATTACATTTACCGAAGCTTGCCGATTTTGCAGTCCGGCAGATGCCGCAACTTATTTCAGCCCTTCTCTCCCTGATGGCAAGCAACAGAAAGATGATGTATGGAGCGGCGTCGCGCAATCTGCAGGGTCCGACCAAACGGTTAGCCATCATTCCGTTGGCCACGAGGCGAAGTGCGATTCTAACGTCAAACGGTCGGCGACTCATTCCATCCAGATTGGCAGCGGCAAACCGTAGTGTTCGTGTCTAGTTTGCGAGATAGGCGGCATAGGTTGCTCCGTCGAACTTGTGCCGCTGCTGTCGCATTTGACTCATGGAGTGCGTCACACATACGGCTATGTCTCTCTCGCCCGGCCACACAGACGGGCACGCCAGATTCTGCGGCCCTCAGCGGCTAAAGCCGCTTTGCTTCTGAAGCAGTACGGACGGGCTAAAAGCCCGTCCCGTTCAAAGGCAAGCTGCCATTTTGAAGGGGCGGGGCTTTTAAGCCCCGCCGTAGGGTCCATCTGTGCGACGCCACTACACTAAGACTGCGGCTTTGCAGAAGCACTCTTTACATCGGCTGTACCTAGCCAGGTGACGGCGCCGAAGGCTCCCAGCCAGGAGCCAACTCCAGCGAACAGTACATAAATGGGATTGCCGGTGTAGCTGATCACGGCAAAGGCCGAGAGCAGATACCAGACGCTGCTCCAGCTTGCTGCTACGGTTCGGCGGCGCGCGGCAACGGCCGCGGTGAACATCACGTAGACCGCGTCTGTGGCGGCGGTGGAAGCGACCACTCCCATCGCGATCAGCGGACTTGGCGCATGGATCATGGAACCTTCCCCTCAGACCGAAGCTTGAAAAACTGGTGGACAACGAATAACACGATGATCGCCACCGGCAACAAAACATAAAACCATATCAGCCCGGCGCGGGAGTTACCGGGCTCTACGGTGCACTCGGTGCTCAGCTGTGCCGCGTCGTTGGCCCGGCGAACGGCGACTGTCAAATGCCATCTGCCCGCAGTGGAGAAGTGCACGGTGCCGGCCAGCAGGAGACGATTGTTCGCGAGATTTTTCGCGAGCCGCACGGTTTGCTGGTTCGCGTCTGCCGCCTGAGCAACCGTCACGTCGACTGTGGGATCGAGCAGGATTTGTCCGCTGGTTCGATCCTGCACCATCACGCTCAGGTCTGCGTCTCCGATGCGCAAGGGCTGGGGCACGGCGAACAGGGTGATGGTAAACGAACCTGCATCCTGATGAAGAAGCATGGCTCCGCCATCGGCACGTGCTACGGTCGCTCCCATCGTCAACATCAAAAACGCTACCAGCGGAGACAGCGCCTTCATGGGTTCATCATGACGCCGCGCATTTGCATGGGTTGGAGCATGATCCAGACGCCTGTGGCATAGGCTACCGCAACCATGGTTGCCCAGGGCAACAGCAGGAGGAGGGCCCGGCCGGCGCTGGTTGCCCACTGCCGTGCCAGCCTCCAGCCCAGGTACAGGGTCAGGAGAAGTCCGGCATCGAGCAGCAGCAGTTGGAGCGAGAGCATGGTGTTGGCGCGGCAGCAGCGGCTGGACCATCCTCCACTGGGCCGGCGCGAAAAGATGCCAGCCTAAATCCGCCGCAGCTTGATGGAGGGCGGGGTTGAGAGTAGCCCAGCCGGTGATTAAGTGGAAGAGCAGATGGGCAGCCCACATCGCCAGTCCCAGTGGCAGCAGCGCCTGGGAGAAGCGACAGAAGAGTTCCTTGCTGGTCGAACGGGTGGCAAAAGTCAGGGCGACGGCCGCTGCCGCCACCAGAACGGCTAAGGCCAGGTAATTTCCGATCGCGCCGGGTGACACCATCCACCAGGCATTGACGAAAGCGGCGAACACCACCACCAGGACGAGGGCGGCGATGTCCATGCGCGCGGAGAATTTTCCAATCGACGAGCGCACGGGGTCACGCAGGATGTCACGCACTGGAGTGACAGCAAACAAACCGATGTTGTCATGGGGGCAAGCCTTGACGCAGTCCATGCACAAGGTGCAATCCATGTTCCCGGCCTTTTGCGGCATGTAGAGTTGTAGTTCGCAGCCGCGCTGTTGTGGGTTTCCAGCGATGCAGTCATGGGTGGTGCAACGCTCACAGGTGGCGTGGCTTTTTGCTTCCAGGGTGAAGGGAGAAAACAGTGAACCGGCAAAGTTAAACTGCCCCAACGGACAAACGTATTTGCAGAAATTTGCTCCGCGGAAGAAGGTGTCCACGAGGAAAGCCGCGGCAAAGTAGGCGATCAAAAGCCACGCGGTGCGCTGGGGATGATCCCAAATGGAGAACGCTTCGTAGGACCAGAAGAAGAGGATCAGCAGCGCGATCGCCATCCATTTGCTGCGTAGCCAGCGCGGCCAGCGGAAGCGCGCCAGGCCAAGCCGGTAGCCCAGTTCCCGCGGCAGCATGAAGGGGCACGACAGGCAGAAGATATTGCCCACCACCAGCAGTGCGATGACACCGAATGCCCGGACGTAGGTCCAGGGCAAGACACCGGCCAGGTTCATGGCGCCCATGGAATGACCGAGGAAGCCATCCGCGATCACTAACACCGCAGCGGCGAAGGCGATGGACTGCAAGGCCATCCGTCCATAGCGCCAGCGCAACAAGCGCCCAAGCCATGGCAGGCTCAGCAGATCGAAGCGGCCGCCGACATGCGGGAGAGCGATGTTTCCCTGCCGTAAGGTGATACCGGCGCGACTTGAATGCGGCGAGAGCATGTGGATGGAAATCGCTGCAACCGGTATGAGGAAGAAGATCGAGCCGAGCACCCACATAAGTGCGCCAGCCGCAGCCTGATCACCCAACGCGGAAACCCCGAAGATCCGTGGCACTGCAGCGTAGCTGGGATAAAGGACCCTTCCCGCAAAAGTCAAAGAGCCCGCCACCACGGTATTTACGATGTCTGCGCCCACCAGGTACGGCAACATCATCCATCGCGACCAATGGCTGACGCTGGGCCAGGGCTGGATCACCGGGAACCAGAACAACAGCGAAGTAGCGAAAAAGCAGGCGTGCTCCACCTGGTGCCAACCGGGTGAGCGTAGCGCCAGCTCGTAGGCCTGGGGAACATGCCATCCAATGTAGGCCAGGCTCATGGCCCACCACGCAAACACTGGATGGGTGATGAAGCGAATCAATTTGTGCAGGGCGGGGGTCCGGAAGAAGGGCCCGAGACCGTCACGCAAAACGGATTGCGGCAAGCCGCGCAGAAGGGGAACGGCCGGCGCACCTAACAGCAACAGCGGAGGCGCCACAGACATCAGTATCAGATGCTGTGTCATATGAGCGGTGAGCAACAGGCCGTCCAGGGCATCGAGGGGCGAGGTGATGGCGAGCCATAGCGTGAGCAGGCCGCACAGGAAGCACCATGCTCGCCACGGGGGAAAGATCAGTGGACGCGTTTGACGGATCCTGCGCCAGCCCCGCAGGTAAATCAGGGCGGTGATCAGCAACCCCGTGGTCGCCCAGAAGGGAATGGTCCAGGAGGTCCATACGGCCTGTAGTGCCTCTTCCGACATCATTTCCTATTGTGCGCTTCAGGGTGGGGTGTGTTGTCGTTTCTGGTTTTCTTTTGGATTTCTGGAAAGCGGATTTGTTCGTACCTGGGGTTACGTTATGGGACTTGATGGGACTTGACTAGGAGGATCCCAGGTCTCAAACGCGAGACCTGGGGCACCCCACCCTCGTACCCGACCCATAGTCATACCCAACCCACCTTCATACCCAACTCACACTCGTACCAGGTCCACAGTCGTACCAGACCCACACTTGTACCAGATCCACCTTGGTACCCGGGTCCGTCAAGCGAGAAGCGGAAAGGATGAGGTTATTCGGCGCCTGGGGTCCGGACATCGAGTTCCCCGGTGCTCAGATATTGCTGGGATGGATCCCGCGCTGGCCGCTGGCCTTCGGGGTGCAGGGTTTGGAGAAAACTTACCAGCGCTGTGACTTCCGCCGGAGACAGATTCTTTCCGTAAGCGGGCATATTTCCGCCACCCTGCAAGACCTGGCGCACGAGCTGGTCATAGGTGAGCCGGGTCGCCACGTCGTCCAGGGCGGGTCCGCGCTCACCACCCACGCCGCCGATCATATGGCAGTTGCGGCATTGTTTCTGCTGAAAGACAATCTGCCCCTGCCTGCCCAGCGGCGTGGCCGTATGCACGTACCGGGAGGGGATCGTATCCCCACTCCACGCCTGCATCTGCGGGCTCCAGGGAGTGTAGGTTCCCAGGTGTTCGCACACGGCAAAACCAACCGCCAGCACTGCGATCGACAGCACCGCGACCGGACGCCTATGCCAGCTCTTCTCGCCCTCACCGGCAAAGAACGGCAAAGCCAGGAGGAAGCAGATAGCCAGGACGGGAACAATCAGGATGAACGGCGTCTCCAGATTCTCCGGCAAAAACGACAGAATGGTGTAGAGCCAGAGGAAGAAGAAGTCCGGCTTGGGCACGGTCTGGATGATGGTGGGATCGGGAAATCCGGTCGGACCGAACGGCCCGGAGATCATGGCGCAGGCGGCGACGGCAAGCAGAATGGCCGCGCAAAAAATCATGTCTTTCCAGACGGCTCCCGGTACAAAGGGAATGCCGTCCTTCTGTGTCAGCTCGTGATAGTCGTGGATATAGGTGCTGCGCCGGACGATGCGCCCCGGCATAGGCCAATCGTTGATGCCGAGCCCAATCACCATCCAGACATGCAGAGCGGCAAAGCCCAGCATCATGCCTGGAATGACGAAGACATGCAGCGCGAAGAACCGGGTCAAGGTAGCGCCGGCAATAATCGGGCCGCCCAGCAACAGGTCGACCAGCGCCCCGCCGATGAAAGGCACGCGCGACAGAATGGATGCACCGATGCCCAGTCCCCAGTAGGCATCCTGATCGAAACGCATCACCTGCCCGGTAAATGCCATGCCCAGGGTCATCAACAACAGAAAGACGCCCAGGATCCAGGTGAGTTCGCGAGGAAATTTGTAGGCTCCGAAGAGGAACACCTGCGCCATGTGGATCAACACCACGGCGACCATGAAATTCGAGCCCCAGCCGTGCATCGCGCGCAAAAACCAGCCCAGCGGAAGCTGATGGTTCAGCACCTGCAGGCTGTTCCAGGCTTCGCCCGCGGAGGGCACATAGATGAGCGCGAGCAGGATGCCGGTGGCGATCTGTAGCAGTAACAGTACGAAACTTGCGCTGCCAAAGACATACCACCAACTGGCTGTATCTCTCGGCACAGGATGGGTAACGGCTTCTTTGATCGGCCCTTCCAGCTTGAGCCGGAACTCCACCCAGTCGTAGATATTCTTTAGCCAGTGCATGATGTGCTCTCTTTCCGCAAGCTGGTGGCGAGGGTCGGCATCTGGCCCGCTTGGATGATGAGCTTCCCGTTCTGCACCTTATAGGCGTATTCGAACAAGCCACGTGGTGGTGGTCCGGCAGCGCGGGAGCCGTCGGCGTAATAAACTCCGCCGTGACAAGGACACATAAAGAGCTCGGATTGAGGAAACCAGCGGACGGGGCAGCCCAGGTGCGCGCAATTGATGGCAAAAATCTGGAATTTCTCGTCGCTTGTTCGGCGGACCCAGCATGCCGCCTTTCTAGTCGCTCCATCCCAGGGCAAGCTCTCCGGGGTCACAAAACTGGCGAGGCGCGTCTCCCCGACCGGGAAATCAGAAACATCTCCCAGGGCAATCCAGGAATCGTAACCGCCTTTCTTGCGAATAGGTCCCAGCAGGTAGCCGATCACTGGCGTGGCGATCAACAGGGCCACCGCCCCGTTGAGCACAACCCCGACACCCACCAGGAACCAGCGCCTGTTTACTGCTTTGTCCTCGCTCATTGCGAGCCTCCTCCGGATAACCTGGGCCGCATACTGGAGAGCCAGCCAACCACATCGGTCACTTCCTGATCGCTCATGGGATGGCCGGCAACGTCGTTTCTCCAGTCAGGCTGCCCGATATCCGGACGCCCGGCAATCACTACGGTGCGCAAAGCCTGGTCGCTCACCAGGGCCAGGAACGCAGGATCGACGATGGATCCCGCTTTGCTCTTTGCCACGGCTGTCTTGGACGAAGGGGTCGCCTCGCCATGACAGGCGGCACAATACGTCGCATAAACCTGGGGCCCGTGATTGGGATCCGCAGGCTTGCTCGCTTTATAGGCCGGCGCGTTGGCGGTATCCGCGGTCCCAGCCTTGTACCATGCGCTGCGCATGCCTGTTGCCAGGACGTCTACCTGCTGGTCGGTCAAACTGCCACCGGCGCTGATCGCGAACGCGGGCATCAGTGTCCCGGGCAACCCATTCGCCACGACTTTGCGGAGACCCTGCTCATCAACCAATGACTGGTAGACAGGATTCGCCAGTGGATAAGCGGAACCGTTCTTTCCCCCGTCGCCATGGCAGCCGGAGCAGTTCTGGCTGTATAGCGTGGGAAAATCCACGATCTGGTCGGGGCGCGGCACCTCGGGTCCCGGCTTGGGTTTGCCGGGAAGCTGGTCGCAGCCCGTCATCGCCAGACAGGAGATCCATAGCAGGCTGCAGGTAAGAGCGCGCGCGTTCACTTCTCTTCATCCTCCGTGTGCCGCTCTTCCATCATTCCTGGTGTTTCCAAACCAATACGCGCGGCAAAGGGCAAATACTGCTCGGTGGCGATATGGGCTTGCTGCGCCACCACCCACCCTGCCACCAGGCCGAATGTCACCTGCGAAACAACAAACCAACGCCAGTCAATGCGGTCGGCGAGGAAGGGGTTGATCAAAGGAAGTGACGAATGCAGAACGCCGGTCCACAACACTGGCGCGATGATGCCGCCAAGAAGGATGGGATGCCGAGGCAGCATAGGCAACATGGCTCCGTAAAGAAGACCGATCAGCAGCGAGCCTATAGCGTGAATGATGATGGCGGTGATGAGAGCGCTTAAGCGGAAATGGTTGATCTCAGCCAGGGTAGGATTGGTCCAGCCGGCTACGCCGGCTCCTCCCAACAGGTTCACCGCGTACCAGATGCTGTGATAGCGGATCAAACCATATAGGGTTGCGGGCACAATCATCGCCAGGCCACCCGCGATGCCACCCTTGACTCCCGCCATCACAGAAGGGGTGTGAATGGGCAGGCGCGCGCGATGAGTCTCGTCGATTTGGATACGAGTGGTTTTCTTCCGCGGTGAGGTGAATGCAAACTTTTCCACCGTAACCGGAATCGCAACGTGCTTTGCGTGCGGCCAGACTTGTCCAAACCATCCAACGCAACCGCATAGGATAAGCACCAGGCCAAGAACACTGATGCCCCAGTTCGTTACCAGGCCTGCGAACGTCAAGGTGAGACCAATCGCCAACACCAACGGCCATGCTGTCGGAGCCGGCAGATGCACCACCTCTTGAGAGACCCCGTGATGTTCGTGCTGGTCATTCATTGTTTGACTCTCTTCCTGTCAGCGGCCAACGATGTAGACCACGGTAAAAACTACCACCCAGACTGCATCGACAAAGTGCCAATAGAGGGAAAGCGTTTCCACCTGCCTGGCATGTTGGGCTCCAAGCTTCCCGGTGATGCCAAAGATCAGCACGATCAACAACATGGTCAGCCCGACGACAACATGGCTGGCATGCAGCCCGACCAGAGAGTAATAGGTGGTGCCGAAAAGATTGGTGCTGATGGTGAGCCCATCGTGATAGATCAACTTGCGCCATTCAAAACCGGTACCTACGAGAAAAATGGCGCCCAGCAAAAAGCTGACGGCCCACCATAAATTGAACACAGCCATTGCGTTCTTCTTCAGGCCGCGCTCTGCCAGCCAGATGGTGAAGCTGCTCGATAACAGGCACACGGTATTGAAAATCGGCAGTTCCAGAACCTGGCGCGGATAGGGTCCGTTCAGGCTCTTGCCGATGTAGTAGATGTAGGCGACCACGAAGATGGAAAAAATCGCAGTCTCGGCCACAATCAGCGACAGCATGCCGACCGTGCCGTGATAAGGCAGCTTCCAGTCCTCGCTTCCGTGAGCCAGGGGAATGGTGGTGGTGCTCATCGGTTACGCCCCGTCCTCTCCACAGCGGTCTTCCTCATCTTGAGAATCATTCGTATCGCGAATCCGGATCTTCCGGATGTTTCAGGTCCCACAGAGGCCTGCGACTGGCAACCACTGGTTCGCTGGCAAAGTTGTATTCGGGTGGCGGCGAGCTGGTCGCCCACTCGAGCGTCCATGCGTCCCATGGATCCGGACCAGCCTCCGCGCCTTTGAAATAGGAGTAGACCATGTTGTAAACGAAAATAAGTGTGGCAATACCCTGGATGAAGCCCCCGATGGAAACGATCATGTTCCAGGAATCCCAACCGCGACCGGCTTCGTAGGTGTAAATGCTTCGGGGCATGCCCAGAAGTCCCGGAATATGCATGATGTCGAAGGTTATGTGGAAACCGATCAGGAACAGCCAGAAGTGCCATTTCCCCAGGCGTTCGTCCAGCATCTTGCCTGTCATCTTGGGAAACCAGTAATAAAAACCTCCGAAGAAGCAGAAGACAATCGCTCCAACCAGGACGTAATGGAAATGCGCGACGACGAAATAGGAGTTGTGCAGTTGCCAATTCCACGGAGCAACGGAAAGCATGATGCCCGTGAGGCCCGCGAACAGGAACTGGATCACGAACGCGGTGCAGAAAAGCATGGCAGTGGCAAAGCGGATCTTGCCGCCCCACATGGTGGCGATCCAGTTAAAAATCTTGATCCCCGTGGGAACGCCGACCAGGCTGGTCGAGAGTACGAAGAACGCGTTCTGGGAAGACGTCATCCCGACCGTGAACATGTGATGCGCCCACACGCTCAGGCTGATCAAGCCGATACCCGCCGAGGCCGCGACCATGGCCGGATAGCCGAAGATCGCCTTGCGGGAGAAGACCGGAATAATCTCATTGGCGATTGCGAATGCCGGCAACACCAGTACGTAGACTTCGGGATGGCCGAAGATCCAGAAAAAATGGGCCCACATGACGGGCATGCCGCCGGCCTGGGAATCAAAAAAATGCCCTCCCAGGTACCGGTCGATGGTGAGCATGATCTGGGCGGCCGTCAGCGGACTGATGGTCACCAGGATCATCCCCGATACCACCAGGTAAAGCCACGCCAGCAGCGGCGCGCGTAGCATCGTCATGCCTTTGCAGCGCATGCAAATGACGGTGGCGATGATGTTCACCGCGGCGCCGATGGTACCGAATCCGGAGGCGATGAGCGATAAGGCCCAATAGTCAGTGCTATGCCCGCGAGAAAAGGCCCTCTCGCTCAGCGGAGCATACGCCCACCAGGTAATGTCCGGAGCGCTCCCGGCCCCTTGCAAGCCAACTCCGCCGATGAAGCTGTAGTACATCAACAACCCGCCCAGCGCGGTCATCCAGAAGCTGAAGGCATTGAGCCGGGGGAAAGCCATATCCCGCGCGCCGATCATCAGGGGCACGAGGTAGTTGGCGAATCCGATGATCAACGGCATGCCCATGAGGAAGACCATGGTGGTGCCGTGCATGGTGAAGAGCCGATTGAAGACTTCGGGGGAGAGGAAGTGGTTATTCGGTACGGCGAGCTGAATGCGCAGCAGGAGGGCTTCGACACCCGCGACCACCAGGAAGAACAGGGCGTAGGCGATGTACATCAGGCCGAGCTTCTTGTGGTCGACGGTAACCACCCATGAATGCAACCCTTCGCGCCACGTTCCGTGGACTTCGGCCGGTGCGGTCAGGTCAACAGCGCTGCCGATGGGTAGAGTCGAATCAGCCATAAAGAAAAACTCCTGTCGTGCAGGGGCCCGGATCTGGGTTACTTCAAGGTTTCGAGGTATGCGGCGATCTGGTCAATCTGTGCACTGCTCAATTGCATGGCCGGCATGAGGCTTCCCGGCTTGACATAATCGGGGTCTTGAATCCAAAGCTTTAGATTTGCAACGGTATTATCGGCCGCTCCGGAAGCGAGCGTATCCCGGCTGGCGAAGTGCGTGAGGTCAGGTCCAAACTTCCCGTGGGCGGATGTGCCGCGAATGACGTGACAACTGGAGCAGGACTGCGATTCGAATACCTGCCGGCCTTGAGCGACCGCTGGATCCTGCACCCCCGGCTGCTGCTGATTCTTCACCCAGGCAGCGAAATCTTCCGGAGTCTGTACGTAGACCCGGAGCAACATTTTGGCGTGTTCCACACCGCAGAACTGGGCGCACTGGCCGACGTACATGCCTACTTTGTCCGGATCGAACCAAATGTGATTCAGCTGGTTCGGCATGGTGTCTATTTTGCCGAACAATGCCGGGACCCAGAAGCTGTGGTCGACGTCCGCCGACAGCAGGTTCAGCGAAGTCGTCATCGGCGCCTGATTGGTACTCAGCGGTACGTGCAGCTCATTCGCCGTGGTAAAGGCTTGCTTCGCATAGTGGAATTCCCACCAGAATTGATGACCGATGACGTCGACAGTGTTCGCGGTGTCGGGCATCTTCTGATCCTGGATGGCGAACAAGATGCGCGCCGTGGTGAGGAATAGAACCACGACAATCAGAATCGGAATCACCGTCCAGGCCAATTCGATCTGTGTGCTGCCATAAATCTGCGGCGGTTCGCTGTCATCCGACGGGTCTCGTTGCCGGTAACGCACGATGACGTACACAAACAACGATGCGACCACGATAAAAATCGCAGCGGTGATTTGCATCACGAAAAGCGACAAATGGTGGATCATTTGCGCTGGGCCGGAGTGCGGGTCGAAGATGCTCGGAGTCTGATGAACAACGGTGTCCGTAGGAAGGCCCCACGCCGCGTGCGCGGCCTGGGATAGAAGCAACAGCAGGGCGTAAGTGGCGCGCCTGGGCCCTTGGCGATGCAGCAGTCGCGCAGACATTGTCCTGGAACCCTCCTCTGCTAAAAGAAAACCTATTGTAGCGCCGTCCAACGGATAGCCGTGTGAATAGTTCTGATGGCCGATCGAGCTTCAGGCCTTCGATGCTTCAAAACGGAACTTGGTCGCTTGTTACACTTGCGGAAATGAAACGCCTGATCATTAACGCGGACGACTTTGGTCTCGCGCCGGGCGTTAACCGTGCGATTGTCGAACTCCAGCAGGCGGGCGCCCTCAGTTCCGCAACGCTGATGGCGAACGGGCCGTTTTTTTCCCCTGCGGTGTATATGGCTTTTGCCCAGCCGTCCCTGGCGGTGGGGTGCCACGTCGTGCTGGTCGATGGTTCGCCGTCCCTGCGCCCGGCTGAAGTACCGTCGCTGGTCGATCCGCGAAACCCTACCTCTTTTCGCACCACTGTGGGTGGTTTTTTTGCTGACCTGCTGCGCGGGCGTATCCGCGAGGAAGAGATTGAGGCCGAGGCGGTGGCCCAGATACAGCGCATTCAATCGAGTGGAATCACGGTGAGCCACATCGATTCCCACAAACATGTTCACGCCTTTCCCCGGGTGCTGGCGCCGCTGCTCCGTGCAGCTCGCCAGTGCGGGGTGCGCCGCGTCCGTAATCCATTTGAGCCCTGGTGGAGTCTCAAGGCGACCCGTCCCGCCGGAACCGTGCGCCGGCTGCAAGTGCACGTGATGCGAACACAAGGGCGAGCATTCACCCGGCTGACAAAGGAGCACGGAATGATGACCGCCGACGGGTCGATGGGCCTGCTGGCTACGGGGGTCCTGAATGACTCGGTTTTGCGTGATCTGTTGCGGGCTATGCCTGCGGGGACCTGGGAGCTGGTGTGTCATCCGGGGTACAGTGACAGGGCTCTCGACGAGGCGCGGACCCGACTGAGGGCGTCGCGGGAGGTGGAACGCAGCGCACTGCTGGCGGTTATTCCCGAAGCGATCAAGAGCGATTCGGGGTTGGCGCTGATAGATTTTCATCAGTTGTGATGATTAAGGGAGTTTTAGTTTGGGCGAGTTTCGGAAGTTTGGTGCGACCTCCGGAGGGATGACAAAGGAAGGTGTGGTTGTCAGATGGGAGGCGGCTGTCTGAGGGGCGCTGGGGGAAGCGATTCCACAACTCCCTTGAAGAGTGGGGCGACGGAAGGGCGCACCGCAGGTCCCTCGGCTCCGGTCGGGATGACAAAAAGGAGAGGGCAACGGTTCGATGGAGAGCGGTGGCCGCACCGAAAAATTAACTTTCTCTGGAACCGCTACCCTCCTTTTGTCATCCCGACCGGAGCGAAGCGCAGCGGAGGGACCTGCGGTTTCACTGTTGGCTCAAGCAAAGGGTAGTTGCCGGACCGAAACACTTTCTATGGAAACGGCTACCCTTACCTTGTCATCCCGACCGTAGCGAAGCGGAGGGACCTGCGGTTTCACTTTCGGCTCAAGGGGCTTAAATGAAGATTGGCATCACGTGTTATCCGACTTACGGCGGTAGCGGGGTGGTTGCAACTGAACTAGGGATCGAGCTGGCCGCTCGCGGTCACCAGGTGCACTTCATCACTTATTCGCAACCGTTCCGCCTCACCGGACGCGAGGAAGGCATTTTCTATCACGAGGTGCCGGTCTCGAATTACCCGCTGTTCGAATACCCACCCTACGATCTTGCGCTCGCCACCCGCATGTCAGAGGTGGCCGAATACTACGAACTCGATCTGCTGCACGTGCACTACGCGATTCCGCACTCAGTGTGCGCCCTGCTGGCTCGCCAGATGTTGGCCAAGCGAAAACATCTCCCTTTCGTCACCACTTTGCATGGCACAGACATCACCCTGGTTGGGCTCGATCGCTCCTACCTGCCCATCACCCGCTTTGCAATCGAAGAGAGCGACGGGGTCACTTCTATCTCGAGCTACCTGCGAGAGAAAACGGTCCAGGACTTTGGCATTTTGCGGCCCATCGAGGTGATTCCCAACTTCGTGAACTGCGACGAGTACAAACCGCTGGGCGATCGGCGCGCCGACGCCCGGGCGCGCTATGCCGATCCAGAAGAAAAGATCCTGCTGCACCTTTCGAATTTCCGGCCGGTCAAGCGCATCCTGGATGTGATCGAGGTCTTCTCCCGGGTGGCGCAAGTGATGCCCGCCCAATTGCTGATGGTGGGCGATGGACCGGATCGTTCCTCGGCGGAATGGCTGGTGAATAGCAAAGGGCTGCAGAACCGGGTCCAATTCCTGGGCAAACAGGAGCGGGTCCATGAACTGTTGCCGGTGGCCGATCTGATGATCATGCCCAGCCAACTGGAGTCGTTTGGTCTGGCGGCGCTGGAAGCGATGGCCTGCAAGGTGCCCACCATTGCTACCCGTGTGGGTGGCGTTTCGGAATTGATCCAGGACGGGGTGACCGGCCGCCTTTTCTCCGTCGGTGATGTCGAAGCCATGGCAGCGGGGGCGATCGAGTTGTTGACCGACGACGCTCGTCTCGTGTCGATGGGGGAAGCGGCCCGGCGAGCGGCCCAGGATCACTATTGTGCGTCGCGCATCATTCCGGTGTACGAGAAGTACTACGAAACGGTATTGGCGCGCGCGGAAGTCTGATCGGCCAGCACCAGGACGTTGGGCGCCATGGGGATTTCCAGGGTGACGCGAGTTCCCCGCCCCGGACGGCTGAGTACTTCGAATCGGGAGTTGTTGCCGTAAAGCACTTCGAGCCGCTCGCGCACATTGCGCATGCCGATGCCGGCTCCCCGGCTGACGAAGCCTACTTCCCGCGCCCGGCCTTCGGGCATACCGACGCCGTCGTCTTCCACCTCGACGATCATCTTGGCGCCCAGGATTCGGCTGCGCAGGACGATGGTTCCTCCCTGCAGGCGGGGCTCCAGACCATGCTTGATGCTGTTCTCGATCAGGGGTTGCAGCAGCATGCAGGGCACCAGCAGCTCCAGCGTAGCGGGGTCGATCTCCTTCACCACGCGCAGTTTCTCCGCCCCAAACCGCACTACCTCGATGCCCAGGTAATCGTCGGTAAAACTTAGTTCTTCGCGGAAGGGCACGTACGCATCGTGATCCTTGAGCAAAGCACGCAGGATATTGCCCAGCTGCACGATCATCTCCCGCGCCATCTCCGGCCGGAAGCGGACCAGCGACGCGATGGAGTTGAGGGTGTTGAACAGGAAATGCGGATTGATCTGCCGTTGCAATGCGTCGAAGCGCGCTTCCAGCACCAGCCGCTGCTGTTCCTTCAACTTGATCTCGATGCGGCTCGCATTCCAGATCTTCAGTGGAATGCCCACCATCACGGCGGCGCATACACAGATACACACCTTGACGGCGAAACTGGACGAATCCAGGCTGAACAGCCACCCGGGATAAAGCCTCGCCAGCCACATGCGAACCATTTGCATTCCGAGAATCAGGATCAAGAGCAAAACCTGGCGATCGAAGCGCGGTTCGCGGAGGTTCCGCCGCACCCAGCGATAGATACTCAGATCGACGAAAGGGGAAAATGACCAGACTTCTTCCGGCTCTACGGCGCGCCCGTACAAGCCGGAAATCACGGCGACGGCGAGAAAGAAGGGCAGGGTCAGGTATTCGCCATGCAACATGGCGGGCAGGGAGAGCGCCGCTCCGCCCAGAAGAGCGGCAAAGGGGCCCAACAAGATGCCCAGGATGATCACGGTCTCGAAAGCGACGTCGGCCGCGTAGAAGTTGTGCACGGTCAAGCGAATCCAGACGCCGAGCGTGAGGGGAATGCAGAGGAAGGCCAGCAGGCCAATGGTCTGGCCGGTGGTACGCCGCTCGGCGAACAAGAGCCGCTGAAACGTCAAAGCCCGGGCAGTGACCGCCGAAACCGCGGCGATGACGCCCAGTTTGATCAGCAGCGTGATGAGGACGAGCTTCGGCTCAAACACATTCCTACTTTACGCTGGCTGGACACGGGGCTGGTAGAGAGGCTCTAATTGAACCATGCCATTGGAAGGTGTGAAGAAGGTGGCGGATGCGGATTTTCCCACCCGCTGGGGCCATTTCCGTATCCTCGGTTTTGAGGGTACACGGGTCGATCCGGAGCCCTGCAAACCGGGAACCGCGCCGGCGCCCACAAAGATCGAAGGGGCGATCGCGCTGGTATTAGGCGATATCCATAGCGGGCCGCCCGTCGTGCGCATTCATTCGCAGTGCCTTACCGGGGATGTTTTCGGGTCCCTCCGCTGCGATTGCCGGCTGCAGTTAGAGCTGGCCATGCGGGCCATTGCCCAGGCCGGGTCGGGCATCCTGCTCTATGAGCAACAAGAGGGACGCGGCATCGGGCTGATGGCCAAGTTGCGTGCCTACGAACTGCAGGATCAGGGGCTCGATACCGTCGAGGCCAATCTCCAGCTGGGGTACAAGCCGGATTGCCGGGAGTTCGAGCTGCCGGCGGAGATTCTGAAGTTATTGCACGTGAACTCGGTGCGATTGATCACCAATAACCCGGATAAGGTCGAGGCTCTGGAAGCCGTCGGGATTAGGGTGGTCGAGCGGATTTCCGCCGAGGTGGAACCGCTCGAAAGCTTCGAGCGGTATGTGCAGGTGAAGCAGGAAAAGATGGGTCACATTGTTGACCGCGTGTTCCCGGAACTGAGTTAGGTTCGTTGCGCCAGCAATACCTTAGCGGTCGTGATGGCTTGCCCTACGTGGCGCTGGGTGTGTTCCGCGGCGTGAACCAGCAGTCCGCCGAGCGTGGTGGGAAGGCGCTTGCGCCCGATGGCTATTGGGGTTTCCAGGGGCTGGCGGACGATTACGTCTAAACGCCGGCGGGTGTTGTCGAGGCTGGCTTCCAGTTCGCTGAAGATGGCGTCGCGGGCGCCGCTGCTTTCCATTTCGCTTGCCAGCGCGGCGAGTTGACCCTGGGTAAGAGGGTTTCCTTCGGCGTAGGTGCAGAAGCGATCCAGGCTGCGGGCTATGTGCCTCAACTGAAATGCTACCGAGGGAAGGCTTACCGGCCGTGCGTGTATTTCACGGTCGTCGAGGCTGCCGCACCATTTGGCCGTGTCTTCCTGGGCCATTTGGAGCGAGTGCAGGAGTGCCCTTTGGACTACTGGAAATTCGGTAAGCGTGCCTTGTAGCCAGGGTTCTGTCATTGGTTTTCCCTTGGGGTTTGTTTGGGTGTACAGAACTTCACGATGATGTGTTGTGGTGCCCCAGGGTTCTTTGGCTGGGAAAGATCTTAGAGGCCGTGGGCCTGGCGGAATTCTTTCACTACCTGCGCCGGGTCGCGATGCTGGCCGTCGACTTCCTCGTTCATGGTTTGCATTTCTTCGGCGGTGATCTTGCCGGCCAGATCGGCGAAGGCTGCGCGGAGTTTTGGCCAGCGGTCTAATGCTTCCTGGCGCACCAGCGGGACCGCCTGGTAGGGCGGAAAGTAATGCTTGTCGTCCTGCAGGACTGCCAGGTGGAAAGCTTTGATGGGACCGTCGGTTGAGTTGCCGGCAATGATGTCTACCTGGCGCCCGTTCAGCGCACGGTAGAGCAAGCCTAAATCCATCAGCCGAGGTGAACCGTCGAACTTCAGGCCGTAGGCTTGTTTCAGCCCGGGTAAGCCGTCCGGGCGCTGTTCGAATTCGTAGCCGACTCCGAGTTTCCATTGGGGGCTGTACTGCGCCGCCTGGGTGAGCGTCGTGAGGTGAAGCTGCTGGGCGTCCTGGCCGCGAATCACCATGGCGAAGGTGTTCTCGAATCCCAGCGGTTCCGTGACGGCTACCTGGTAGCGCTGCTGGTAAAGGCGCCGCACGGTATCGAGCACCTGCTGCGGGTTCTTGTTTACCGGCTGCTTAAGAATGGCCGTCAGCGCGGTGCCGGTGTACTCGACGTAGGAATCGATGCGGCCGGCAATCAACGCCTGGTTGCAGATGTAGCTGCCGGCGAGGTAAAAGCGGCGTTCCACCTTCATGCCGGTCCTGGCCTCAATGTGCTGGGCCAGCAACTCGCCCAGAACCACCTGCTCGGTGAAGTTTTTGGCTCCGATCACCGGGTAGTCCGGCCGGGGCGGCGCACAGGCGGCTATCGACACGAGCAGCAAAGCGGCGAGATAGGCGAATGATCACGTGCGTCCCGGAGCCGGCACTTTCAGCCGATTTTCTATCCAGCCCAGCCCGGTGTCGGCTGCGATCGCCAGCAGGGCTGCGGGAATCGCTCCGGCCAGCACCAGCCGATTGTCGACGGAGGCGACACCGCGAAAAATGAACTCTCCCAGTCCTCCGGCTCCTACGGCTGCGGCAATGGTGGCAATACCCACGGCCAGCACGGTCGCAGTGCGTAACCCCGCCAGAATAAAACCGGCCGCGAGGGGAAGCTCTACTTTGCGCAGCCTCTGGCCACTGGTCATGCCCAGGGCTTTGGCCACCTCCAGGACCGTGGGATCCACTCCTTCGATGCCGGCGTAGGTATTGCGCACGATGGGCAGCAGCGCATAGGCGGTGAGCGCAGCGATGGCGATGCGGGCCGCACGGTCGCCGATCCACGGCAAGGGCAACAGGAAGCCGAACAACGCCAGGCTGGGTATGGTCTGGATGATATTCACGACCCCCAGCACCGGCTTGGCCCAGCGCGGATGGCGGGTCAGCCATATGCCGGTCGGCACGCCGATGGCTGCGGCCAGCAACATGGCGGATCCGGTCAGCCACAGATGCTCCAGGGTGAGCTCGGCAATCTCCGCGCCGTGCTGGGCTAGAAAGTTGGGCATCAGTTCACCGGTACGGTCCCGCGATGAACAGCGCGCACATAGCTCTGCACTGCCGGAATTTGCGAGGTGAGGAATTCCTGAGCGGGGAGATTGGCCACTACTTTTCCGGCTTCCAGCAACACGATGTGTGAAGCCAGGTAGAGGGCTTCGTCCAGATCGTGGGTGACGAGCAGGACAGTTTTGTTGAGGCGCCGCAGCAGGTCTCGCAGCATGTCCTGCATTTCCGCCCGGGTCAAGGGATCCAGCGCACCGAAGGGCTCGTCCATCAGCAACAGTTTGGGTTCGGCCGCGAGCGCACGCGCCAGGCCGACGCGCTGGCGTTGTCCACCGGACAGCTGGTAGGGCAAGCGGCGGGCAAAGGTAGCGTGGTCCAAGTCCCACCTGGGTAAACAACTGGCCGGCGCGTTCGGCGATTTCGTGCCTGGGGCGGCCTTCGATTTCGAGCACGGCGCCGATGTTGCGCTCTGCGTCAAAGTGGGGAAAGAGTCCGGTTTCCTGGATAACATATCCGATCGAACGCCGCAGGGTGATCGGATCCCATTCGGTCGTGGGCCGGCCCTGCACCAGCACGCGTCCTGCAGTGGGTTCGACCAGGCGATTCACGGTGCGCAGCAGGGTAGTCTTTCCCGACCCGCTACGGCCCAGCAGCGCGGTGGTGGAACCGGTTTGGATCTCGAGAGAGACGCCGTCGAGAATCGTGCGGCCGTCAGGCGTGGTCAGCCCGACTGCATCGAAGGCAATGGCTGACTCATCGATTCCGGTCAATCGGCCACTCCCTTAGCGGATGATTGTGGCTTCAGGTTCAGGAGCTGGGTGGCGGCTCCACAACTACGCCGTCCATTTTGAGCGGCGGGGCCCCCTTGACGCGCACCATGGTGATCTTGCTGAAACCTTCCTTGAAGCTGGGTGGACGCAGGCGCTCCGCCATCTTGCGCATGATGTCATCGCTGACCGTGCGCTCGCGTCGGCTGTTGCGCTCCATGCATACCTCGAGCGGCACGTCGAAGAAGACTGCCTGGGCCTCATAGCCGAAGCTCTTGGCCATCTTGATCCATTGCCGCCGTTCGTGAGCGGAGAGATTGGTCGCGTCGACGTAATTCCAGGGCATCTTGGCGATCAAACGCGCTCGCAGCAGCGAACGGAGGGTGGAAAATACAAGTCCCTGGTAGCGCTGCTCGGTGATGTCGTCGAACAGGATGCTGCGGAGCATGTCGCTCGAGAGCGGCGTGACCCCGCGGCGCTTGAACCAGGTGGTCTTTCCTGAGCCTGGCAAGCCGATCGCCAGCACCACGTACCCCTTGAGATCTTTTGGGCTGGCGGACGCCAGCTCGGGAGGGGGCACCGACGGCGATTCGGGCTGGGTTTCGACCACCAGCTTTCCCACCTCCGGGGTGGCGGTCAAGGGAACTTCCGGCACCGTTATGTCTTCGGGAGGCACAGCTTCCTCGTCCTTCATTGCGACAGGGGCGGCCGCGGGAGGGCTGACCACAGAAGGCTCGGGCGCCCGGGCCGGCTTCTTTTCCTGGTCCACTGCTCCGTCGTGTTCTGCCTTCCTGCGTTGGTCTTCCGGGTACATGGGCTGCAAAGGAGTCGGCTGGTTGGCTGGAATCTCCTGTCCGATTTTTCCTGTTGATTCCGAGTCGTTCGCTCCGCGCTTACCACGTCGTCTCATTCGGGCGCGCATCCATAGGCGCATGATGAGGATGTAACACAACTTCCGTCACCGCAGCAAATATCCCGCTCCATTTCCCGCAACCGCTGTTTGGTACACTCAAGTTTCGCGCACACGCCCAATTGGCTCGCTGAATTTGTCTACACTCACGGACGCAAAACGTCACCCACCTTCAAGGAGATCCCAAAGTATATGGCTGTAAAGGTTGGAATCAATGGCTTTGGCCGTATAGGCCGCAACGTGTTCCGGGCCGCGCTCGGTAATCCAGAAATTGAATTTGTCGCGGTCAATGACTTGACCAGCCCAGCTACGCTGGCGCATCTGCTCAAGTACGATTCCATTCTGGGAAACCTGCACCACACCATCACGGCGGGCGAAGATTTTATTTCCGTCGATGGCAAGAAGCTCAAGGTCTACGCCGAGCGTGACCCCGCGAAGCTGGATTGGTCTTCGGTCGGCGCCCAGGTGGTGATCGAATCAACCGGTCACTTCACCGATGCCACCAAGGCGAAAGCCCACCTGCAGGGCACGGTCAAGAAGGTCATCATCTCCGCACCCGCCAGCAACGAGGATCTGACCATCGTGCTGGGCGTCAACGAGAAGAAATATGACCCCAAGGCGCACCACGTTATTTCGAATGCATCCTGCACCACCAATTGCCTGGCGCCCCTGGCCAAGGTAATCAACGACACGTTCGGTATTGTTTCCGGCATCATGACCACGATCCACAGCTACACCAACGATCAGGTCATCCTGGACTTCCCGCACAAGGATCTGCGCCGCGGGCGCGCCGCAGCGCTTTCCATGATCCCGACCTCGACAGGCGCGGCCAAGGCTCTGCACCTGGTAGTGCCTGAGCTCAAGGGCAAGCTGGATGGATTCGCGATCCGCGTACCCACGCCGAATGTTTCGGTCGTCGACCTTACGTTCACTTCCGAGAAGCCGGTCACCAAGGAATCGATCAACGAAGCCCTGAAGGCTGCGTCTGAGGGTCCCATGAAGGGCATCCTCGGCTACGAGACGAATGAGCTGGTGTCGAGCGATTTCAAGGGCAATCCGCTTTCCTCGATCGTCGACAGCCCGCTAACCAAGACCGTAGGCACCAACATGGCGAAGGTCATCAGCTGGTATGACAACGAGTGGGGCTACTCCAACCGGGTGAGGGACCTGGTGTTGTTCCTCGAAAAAGCAGGGCTCTAAAGAACGCTCTCGACGTATTGCCGAGGAACTGCCATGGCGAAACTATCCATCCGCAACGTGGAGTTGAACAACAAGTACGTTTTTGTGCGTGTCGACTTCAATGTGCCGCTTTCGGATAGCGGTCTGCAGATTCTCGACGATACGCGGATCAAAGAGACCTTGCCGACGCTGGAGTACGCGCTGCGGCATCACGCCAAAGTGATTGTGGCTTCGCACCTCGGGCGTCCCAAGGGCAAGCCCAATCCCAAATACAGCCTGCGGCCGGTGGTGGACCGGCTGCGCACTCTTCTCGATCACGCATTGGGCGAATCGGTGAACGTTGCCTTTTCGCCTGACTGCGTGGGCGACGTGGCCACCGAGTTGGCGCGGCAGCTGGAATCGAGGCAGGTCCTGCTGCTCGAAAACCTGCGCTTCCACGCCGGGGAAGAAGCCAACGACCCGCAATTCGCACGACAACTCGCCAGCCTTTGCAACGTCTATGTGAATGACGCTTTCGGCAGCGCTCACCGGGCGCATGCTTCGACCGAGGGCATCACGCATTTCGTGTCCCAGTCCGCAGCCGGGCTGTTGCTGGAAAAGGAATTGAACTACCTGGGCAAGGCGCTGGAAGCGCCGGAGAAGCCGTTTGTGGCTATCCTCGGCGGCGCGAAAGTCTCGGACAAGATCGAGGTCATTCACCACCTGCTGAGCAAGGTCGATGCACTGCTCATCGGGGGCGGCATGGCTTACACCTTCCTGAAAGCCAAGGGACAGGATGTGGGGAAGTCGCTGGTCGAGGCTGACAAGTTGGATGTAGCGCGGGAAGCGCTCAAAGAAGCGGAAAAGAAAGGTGTGCGGTTTCTTTTGCCTATCGACCACGTGCTGGCGGACAAATTTGCCGCGGACGCTGCCACCCAGATCTTCGAAGGGGATGGTCCCTTCCCCGCGGGTTGGATGGGGCTCGATATCGGCCCAGCTACGGTGGAGTTGTTTACCACCGAAATTGCGAAAGCCCGCACGGTGGTGTGGAACGGGCCCATGGGGGTGTTTGAAATGCCCGCATTTGCCCGAGGCACCTTCGGCGTTGCGGAGGCACTGGCAGAAAATGCCGGCGCCATCACCATTGTGGGTGGAGGCGATTCCGTCTCAGCCATTAAGCAGGCCGGGGTTGCGGATAAGATCAAGCACATCTCCACCGGCGGCGGTGCGTCGCTCGAGTTTCTTGAAGGCAAGAAGCTTCCCGGAGTTGCAGCACTCTCCGAAGCTCCACATTCATAGGACATGGCTGTCGTTAACCTCGAACTGCCGATACTGATCCTCATCGCGGGAATGGTGTTGGCGTTGGGTGCGTGGCTGTTGGCGACCTTCACGCAGTTTCTTCGCGGCTATCGCTATCGCGTCAGCCTGGGGCTGATCGCTTTTCCGTTGGGCGGATTGATGGGATTTATTTCCACGCTCAACGCTGCCGGCATGCTGGGCGACTGGCTGGTGGCCAAGCCGATGTCTTTTGTTTTGACGATCGCCTACCTGGGCTACCTGGTTTTCGGCTTTCTCGGATGTTGGACGGTCGTCCGACTGGCTGGCCGGGTGGATCGAAAGCAAACCCTTTCCGTGCTCTACAATTTGGTCAAGGAACACAAGGAGCGCGATCAACATTGAGAAACCTAACGCATGCGTAAGCTTCTGATTGCCGCCAACTGGAAGATGTACAAGACACTCACGGAGGCACAGAGCTTCCTGCACACCTTTCTCCCCCTGGTGAAAGGATTCCCAAAAAACGAAATCGTGATTTGCCCACCTGCGGTGGATCTGGCGCCAATCGTTGAATTGGCAAAAGGCTCGTCCGTCGCCGTGGGGGCCCAGAACATGCACTATGACGATGCCGGTGCGTTTACTGGAGAAATTTCTCCTCCCATGCTTCTGGCTCTTGGGGTCACTCACGTGATCCTGGGGCACTCTGAGCGCCGGCAATTTTTTTGCGAGACGGATGAATCGGTCGGTAAAAAGCTGGCCGCCGCGCTCAAGCACAATCTGATTCCCATTGTTTGCATCGGCGAGCATGAGAGGGAACGGGAAGACGGCAAGACGCGAGAGGTATTGTGCCGGCAGATCAGCCGCGCGATTTATCAGATCGATCCAGCAAAATTGGGTCCCATGGTGGTGGCGTATGAACCCATATGGGCGATCGGCACCGGCAAGACCGCTTCGCCAGCTATGGCCGCGGAGGCTCACTTCATCATCCGCAGTGAGATCGCGCGGCTGGTCGGCAGGCAGATTGCCGAATCTCTGCGCATCCTCTATGGAGGTAGCGTGAAGCCGGACAATGCGGAGGCCCTGCTTAGCCAGCCGGAGATTGATGGCGCGCTGGTAGGTGGCGCCAGCCTTGACCCCAATTCATTTGCAGCGATTGTTAAAGCTGGGGTGGCAGGGTAAGGGACTGAAGAGCGATCTTGCCCCATCGAATCCCGGAGGGACGGCCGAAGATGAACCGAGTCTCCATCTTGGGCTAAATTCAGCCGTCCCTTCGGGACTCGGCGAATTGAGGGCCGCTCTTCCACGGACAGTCTCACTTCCTAGCCGGTAGCTGAAGACCAGGCTATTGAGGAGGTAGGTGATGGCGAAGAGTCACGCGGCGCTCCTTCCTCGAAGGTGCGGTTGCCATCGGCGCCACCGCAGCGTGGCGGTTTGCCAGTCCCAAAACATCAAAGATCCGCTGGACGGAGCAGCGAGAATTCTTTCCCGAGGGCGTTGCCTCGGGTGATCCGGATTCCTCGAGTGTTCTCCTTTGGACACGCCACACGCCCGGTACACAACATGTCACCGCAGAGGTGGCCGAAGATCCGGGTTTCGCGAAGGTCGTGGCGACGGCGAACGCGCCTCTGTCCGCAGCGTCCGACTGGACGTGCCGCGTGCTGGTGGGTGGGCTACGATCCTCGACGATTTATTGGTACCGCTTTACCGATCCGGAAGGACACGGCAGTCGCATCGGCCGGACCATGACTTCGCCGGACGTGCATGACTCGCGGCCGGTGCGCTTCGCTTTTGTGTCCTGCCAGAATGCCAACCAGGGCGCGCAGAATGCTTACCGGCGCATGATCTTTGAGGATGAGCGAGCGCCCAGGCAAGAACAGCTGGAGTTCGTGCTGCATCTGGGCGATTTCATCTACGAGATCGTCTGGTACCCGGAGGACCGTCCGCAAGGCATGTACGACCGCCGCATACGCGACATCGTTCGCTACCAGACTGGGGAAAAGATTCGCGACTTTCATATCCCCACGACCGTGGATGACTACCGTGCTGTCTATCGCGCGTACCTGCATGATCCGGATCTGCAGGATGCGCGGGCTCGTTGGCCATTTGTGAGCATGTGGGACAATCACGAGTTCAGTTGGCTGGGCTGGCAGTCGCTACAGAAGTTCGAAGGGGTGACGCGGCCTGCGCAAACCCGCAAGGTCGCAGCGAACCAGGCTTTCTTCGAGTTTCAACCGGCTCGCATGGCGAGGCCAGGTAGTGACTCGCTGGACAGCTTCCATCCGCCGCAGGTGATCGACACCCCCGTAACGGCTTTCGACGACCACGGGCTGGGGAAGGAACGCAACAACCTGGTGGCGATCAACAGCCTAAAAGGCTACCGGGCGCTTCGCTGGGGGCGCAATGTGGAGTTGATGGTCACCGACCAACGCAGCTACCGGTCGGAAGACCCGCTGGGACGCGCCGAGGCCGATGCCTTTTCCAGTCCGGACTTCCCGGAATTTGTTCCCGAAGAGGCAATGGAGATTCTCGACGCAGGCCGGACCTTCGACGGTGGGCAACCGCCCCCGACCATTCGCTACGGCGCTGCGGAAGTCCCCAACTTTCAAAAGGAAGCGCCACCTCAGGAAATTCTCGGTTTTGATCAAAAGAAGTGGTTTCTCGATCGCCTGAAAAGCTCAAGTGCTACATGGAAAATCTGGGGTAACACCACAGCGACGCTGGATATGCGTGCTGACCCACAGAACTTACCCGCACATATAACCAAGCCATGGCCGGGAGCAGCTTACGCGGGCTTCGGCGGCGGCGACCATAGCAGTGCCTACGTCGAACGGGGCGAGATCTACGACTTTGTTCGCGAACACGGGATTACCGGATTTGCCACCGTCGCCGGCGATCGACACAGTTTTTGGGCAGGGCTCGCTGCGAAAGCCCTGCCGCCGAAACCATTTGAGCCGGTGGGGATCGCGTTCGTCACCGGGTCGATCTCCGCGCCGGGAGAGATCGAAGCTATTGAGCACGTGTTTCCCAAAGCACATCCCCTGCGGCCGCTGTTTCTTGGCCAGGCAGCGGGCGACCCGTCGCCCCAGCCCACTTTGAACCTCATGCTGAGACATGGGGTGCGTTCCTGCCTCGAATATGCGGCAGACCGGCGATCTCAAAAAGGCCACAGCTGCTTCCAACCCGATGCTTTCGCCTCACCTCTCTTTCGTTGACATGGGAGGTCATGGCTACTCAGTTGTGCGGGCTTCGAGTACGAACTTCGAAACGGAGTTTGTTTGCATTCCCAGGCCACTGGAACGCAGCTCGAGTGAGGATGGGGGTCCGCTTCGCTATCGGGTGCGCTGCCGGACGGAGCTCTGGAAGGCGGGCGAGTCGCCGCGGATCGAAGTGTCGCTGCTGGAGGGCGATGCGCGCTTCTCGATGGACTAGATCTTCACGAAAACATCTTCGCCTTCAACACTTACGGGATAAACTGCAACTCTTTCCTGAGAGTTGTCGGTAGCCCCGGTCGCGGGATCAAAGGCCCAGGCGTGCCAGGGGCATATCAGTTTGCCGTCTTCGATCATGCCCTCGGCCAGCGGGCCTCCGCGGTGTGGACATTCGCTGTCGAGGGCTCGAATCACTCCGTCGACGTTGGCAATACATAGTGTTCTTGGGCCAGCGCTGAATTCCCTGGCCTCTCCCGGGCGCGGAAGTTCGCTCTTCGCGCAGATCTTTACCAGTGCACTCATGGGTTATCTAATATTTGCAGCCGTTGGCCTGCCAGGTGCGATAGGTCTTCCAGGAGGCCACCCGAGCCGTCTCTTCATCTGGAAAATCACCCGCCTCCTGTTCCACTCCTTCGGGGAAAATATAGAACGTCCACTTGCGCAGGGCCTTGTTATAGACGGGCACCGTGGGACTTTGCTGTGTTTTGTCGCTCATATAGCCGAGCATACGCTATCCTCGGATTGGAATGGCCAGCTTTACACCCCCCACCGAGCCCCCAGTACCCCCATCGACAGACTTGTGGTGCCCCACCTGTGCCAAGGCTGTGCATGATCCGCTGGTTTGTGGCGATTGCTCCGCGGTTCTCTGCCGTGTTTGCGGAACCCCGCTCGAATCGGCCGATGAACTCGCCTTCGGCTAGGCCATGGCGAAGATCAAGAAACATACGCCTCCACCTGGCTGGAAAAATCCCCTGGCACCCCAACAACCGCTGGCCAGTGGCCGCTGGCTGCTCGGTGGGGTAGCGGCCGTTGTCGGCCTGGCAGCGATCTGCGTCTACATCACCTTCTGCTTGCTCTTCTGGCAGGGACAATGGCAACTGGTGTTCAAGCCGTCCCGCATCATCACCGGCACGCCGGCCACCGTGGGCATGAAGTTCGACGAGATATCGTTTGACGCAACCGAGACCGGGATTCTGCAACTCAACGGATGGTGGATTCCCGCCGAAGCCAACGCGCCCTACGCGGCCGATACGGTGCTCTTGCTGCACAGCGGATCGGGTTCACTCTCCGACACACTGCCGCAGTTGCAGACCCTACATCACGTAGGCATCAATGTCTTTGCGTTCGACTATCGCGGCTTTGGAAAGAGCCTGAACGTGCATCCCTCGGAAGCAAAAACCTACGAGGATGCAGACGCGGCCTGGCGCTATCTCACGGATACGCGCCATCTTCCTGCCTCGAGCATCGTCCTCGACGGAGTGGGGCTGGGAGCGGCCATCGCCGCCGAAACGGCTCATCGCCATCCGCAGGCGCCCGCACTGATTCTCGAAGATCCCCTGCCGCCTACGCTTGAATCCTTGCAGTTCGACGCGAACACGCGCATCTTGCCGGTTCGTGTGCTCTTCCACGATCGCTTCGACCCAACAAAGACGCTGGCGCAAGTGCGGACGCCCAAGCTGCTGCTCTACTCTGCGAAGGACGCGGCCGGCCGCTACTACGATGTCGCGGCGGAGCCCAAGCAACAAGCGATCGTGGCCAATGGCGAGGATTACCTAAGCAGCCTGCGGGGTTTTCTGGGTAAATATCTAGCCGGAGCCTGAACGGTTCCCTGCTAAGCTTGCCTACGATACCGACATCAAACAGGAGTTTCGATTGTTCAGCTGGCTTGATCGCTTTCAGGGTTTAGGCGCTTTCGTGATGCGGGTGGCATTAGGCGTCATCATGGTTTCTTATGGATATACAAAAATCATCCCCAAGGATGCGTTGTATAACTTCAGCCACATGGTCCTGCGCATGCATCTGCCGCTCTGGCTGGGCTACGTCGCGGCGTTTACGGAATTCTTTGGCGGCATGCTTTTGATTGTTGGATTGTTGACCCGGGTGGCCGCGTTCATGACGGCCTGCGATATGGCGGTGGCGATCGTCAAAGTGCATCTCCACGGCGGACTGCTGGGACCTAATTCGTTCGCGCTTCCGTTGGCATTGCTTTCCATCGCCCTAATGCTGGTATTCACCGGGTGCGGCTGGTTGGGGCTGGATGATTTTGCGGGCAGAAACAGGGGGGTCCGGACCAAGACAGCCGGGCGCTGAACACTTATAAGACTGCCCAGGAAAGGGGCTTTCCTGGGCAAAAGTCAATGTAGAAACGAATTCAAGACCCGCCCTTTTCGACACCTTCGCTGTGTCAGATAAGGGAATCCACGTTCTCAGAAACCTTCGGCATCGTCGCAAGCCCCCCGACTTCGATTCGGCCTACAAGGTTCAAAAATCCGAGAATCGCGGCTCCCCATCTGACACAGCGAACGTGCCGGATCTGGCGGATCTTTCAGTCTAATGTGGCCCGGTCAACTCGATATCATATTGAGAAATTGGGTCGTCTTCAAATCTGACCCGGGGAAAACCAGATCCATGTTGCGTGCTCCCAGCGTTTTGTACGCTGCCTCACCCAGGACCTGGCGGAAATCCGTAGTGATTGCCAGATCGCGGTTTTGATACAACTGCTCGGTCGCCATGCCTGGCCACTTGCCGTAGACTTTGCCACCTCTGACGCCGCCGCCGAGAACGAACATGACATTAGCGTGCCCATGATCCGTTCCACCGGTACCGTTCTGTTGGGCCGTACGTCCGAATTCAGACATGGTCACGAGGACGACATTCCCGGCGTCGCTGCCCATATCGGTCCAGAACGCTGCGATGCCTTGGCTAAAGTCCCGCAGACAATTGGCTAGCTGCCCGTTCACACTGCCCTGATTTTGGTGCGTATCCCAACCACCTATATCCGTGAATGCAGCTTCTACGCCCAGGTTAGCTTTCAACAACTGGGCTATCTGCTTCATATTGTCCCCAAATGCCCCATTGGGGTAGTTCGCGCCCGGGCTCGGCTGGTAGTGTGCCGGGTCCGTCGCTTTCAACATTTTAACCGCCTCGAAGGTCTCCTGTCCGGTACCGTGCAGGACGGTGTCGACAGAATCGGCATACATGGCTTCGAAGGCGGAGCTGATGGGTGCTGCGTTCGGATTCTTCCCCGCTACGGCGAAATCCTGCACTCGGTTCACCGCGACCGCGGAGATTTTCCCTTGCAACGTGCGCGGAACCTGGGATCCCAGGGCAACTGCGCGAAAGGCGGTGTGGGCTGCCGGACGGCGAAGATCTTCTGCCTGCAAAGCGCGATTAAGCCATCCGTCGGGCGTGGCTTTTATGCCGGGCGTGCCGCTTTCCATGAAGTCCTGAGCGTCGAAATGGGAACGGGTAGTGTCGGGAGAGCCGGCTGCCTGGACCATTGCCAGGTGCCCCTGATCAAAGAGGGGTTTAAACGACTGCATGGCAGGGTGCAGGCCGAAGAACCCATCCAGGTCGATGAGCTGGTTCTGCGGGATCGCGATCGTTGGCCGGAATTTGTAGTAGTTAGATTCCCCGTGCGGCACGACGATATTGAGCCCGTCGGCAGCCCCCCGCTGGAAGATCACCACCAGCTTCTTTCCCTGTGCCTGAGCAGTCGTGGTTTGAGCGAGCACGGACTGCCTGAGGAACGCCGGCACTACCGAGGTCCCAACCAAGGCCATCGCCCCACCCTTCATGAATGCCCGACGCGTCGCCATGCTCGACTCCGGGCCCGTGGTAACGGGCACATCCGTTCGAACGCTAGGCCAGGGGGAAAGTTGTGGTGGAAAATGAGCGGGTGGCGCAGAAAAGCGCGAGCGGCCCGTAAGCCATGCGAAATGAGCAGCATAACTATGAGAGGTCGGAACTCCCTCGACACGTATCCACGGAAGGTCCGTTGAAACCGCAGATCCCTCGGCTTCGCTCCGGGATGACAAAAAGGAGAGGGCAATGGTTGCATGGAGGGCAATTGCTGGACCGAGTCGTTTTTAATCACTTAGAAAGGCGATCGACTAAAAGCATTAAAACCACATCGGTTCGATAACCGACCTCTATTTACGGACCCTTCGTGGAAACTTTCAATATTTCCGCAGCTCGTTGATAGCTCGATAGAGGTCTTCGGGTTGAGGGAGGATGACGTCTTCGAGAATGGGCTGATAGGCCACGAATGTGTCCATGGCGGCTACGCGCTTGACCGGGGCATCGAGGTACTCGAAGAGCTCATCAGCGATCCGCGCGGCGATTTCTGCTCCGTAGCCCCAGCTCAACATATCTTCGTGGGCGATGATGACCCGCCCAGTTTTCTTCACCGAAGTCGCAATCGCGTCCCAGTCATAAGGGTTGAGGGTGCGGAGATCGATGAGCTCGACATCCACTCCCAGCTCCGTCTTCGCCTGTTGGGCGGCACGCAGGGCACGGGGCACCACGGCGCCATAGGTAATGATCGTAAGGTCAGTTCCCTTGCGCAGCACGTTGGCCTTACCGAAGGGGATAGCGAAGTCGGGTCCGGGATAAGCGGCTCGACCAAAGGTCTCGCGGTACAGGCGCTTGTGCTCGAAGAAGAGTACAGGATCATCGCAGCGAATCGCCGTACGCAACAGCCCATTGGCGTCGAGAGCATTGGAGGGAAACACCACGCGAATCCCCGGGGTATGGGTAAAGATGCTCTCGCCGCACTGAGAATGGTAGACCGATCCACCGGTCAGGTAGCCGCCAATGGCTACGCGGACCACCGCGGGGGCGGAGTAGGTGCCGTTGGAGCGCCAGCGTAGCAAGCTGAGTTCATTGCGCAACTGGTGCATCGCGGGCCAGATGTAGTCGAAGAACTGGATCTCGACCACGGGTTTGAGTCCACGGGTGGCCATGCCGATGGCGCGGCCGACAATGTCGGCCTCGGCCAGGCGCGCGTTGTAAACCCGGTCTGCGCCGAACTCCCGCTGCAGCCCTGCGGTGAGCTTGAAAACGCCGCCCTTGCCTTTGACCAGGCCGTCCCGAAGCTCCTGATCGTGGCTGGTATCGGCTACATCCTGACCGAAGATCACCATGCGGGGATCACGCTGCATTTCATCCTTCAGGCAGGCGTTGATCAGGTCGGCCATGGTCCGCTCCTGCGCGTCCGGCGTCTGCACCGGCGGCCGGGCGAAGGCCTCGCTGGTCGGGTCAAGATCTTCTGAATACACATGGCGCTTGATGGAGGTGATCTCCGGCAACGCCGCCCGAAGCACGCGATCGGCAGCGCTCCGCACCTCCTCGTCCACCTCTTCTTCGAGGCGATTGATGGCCGCTGGGTCGAGAATCCCATCACGCAGCAGGCGCATTTGCAGCTTGGGGAGTGGGTCGAGCGCGGCGTCCCGCTTGCGCTCCGCGTCCGATCGGTAGAGCGGTTCGTCGTCGGAAAAAGAATGGGCATAGCGGCGTATCACATGGCCATGAACAAACGCCGGGCCTGCGCCCGAGCGGCAATGCTTCACTGCCTGGGTCAACGCAGCGTAACTTTCCACCGGATCGGTGCCGTCCACCTCGGCAAAATAGAAGTTGGGGAAATTCGCCACCAGCCGCGAGATATTTCCTCCCGGGGTGTTCACATCGACCGGCACCGAGATGGCGTAGCCATTGTCTTCGATCAAAAACAAGACCGGTAAACGGAGGGCGGAGGCTGAACTCATAGCCTCCCAGAACTCGCCTTCGCTGGTGGCGCCTTCGCCCAGCGAGACATAGACCACCTCGTCGCCATGGAAATGGGTCGCTTTGAACGCGCTGTAGTCGCCCTGGCGCTGCTCAGCCGCAGCGGGGTGGCTAGCCAGGTACCGGCCCGCCTCGGCACAACCCACCGCCTGCAGACACTGGGTGGTTACCGAGGAAGACGAGCTGACGATGTTGAGGCGGGTGTTGCTCCAGTGGGAAGGCATCTGGCGGCCGCCGCTGGATGGATCCGCCGCTGCTCCCACGGATTGCAGCAGCTGCTCCTCTACCGTGTGTCCCAGGGTCAGGGCGAGGGCACGATCGCGATAATAGGGATAGAACCAGTCGTAGCCGGGCTTCAGGGCCATTCCAGCAGCCACCAGCAAAGCCTCATGGCCGGCGCCGGAAATCTGGAAGAATATCTTTTGCTGCCGTTTCAGGAGAATTTCACGATCATCGGTGCGGCGAGACAGGTACATCAGCCGATACATGCGGATCAGCTGCTCCGGCTCCAAACCAGCGTAAGCCGCAGCAGTGGCTTGCTCACTAATGGCTGTCTTCGCCATGCCCACCTCTTGTCAAGTACAACCCCAGATTGTAATGGTTTGTTCCCCCTCCTGCGCGCGATGGTTAACGTTCTGTAACCAATTGCATCTTATGGGGGTCGCGGCGACGATTCCTCCCGGTATGATGACGGAGCGGCGTTGACCTTCTTTTTCCCAGCGTGCTTTAATCAACCGTTTTGAGGTGTTTGCGCTCACGATTGGCGGAGCAGCTGCGGCGGCCCATCAGTTCCCCAGTAGCAGGTAATTTCTGGAGGCGTTTGAATGGTTTTCTTCTCACTAGCGGCCACTGTCTTCTGGCAGGGCTCGACCGCTGCCATCGACACCAGTGGCAGCACGTTTCTCTGGATTGCTCTGATCGCCGGTCTGCTTGGGCTGGTTTTTGCCCTGTTTTTGGCCCGCTCGGTGCTGGCTTACGACACCGGGACACCGGAAATGCGGCTTATTTCAAACGCCATTCGCGAAGGCGCGGAAGCGTTCATGTCGCGCCAGTACACCACCATCGGCGCGCTGGCTGTGGTGCTGGCCATCGCTCTCTTTGTGGGCTACAAGTTTTCCGACTTTACGGCTCCGTTGGCAGGAAAAGTCGTCATCAGCTTCCTGATCGGCGCCATCTGCTCCGGTTTTGCCGGCTTCACCGGGATGTTCGTCTCCATCCGCACCAACATCCGCGCCGCCAGCGCTGCCCGTTCCAGTCTGGGCCAGGCCCTGAAGATTGCCCTGCGCGGTGGAGCGGTCACCGGCATGGTGGTGATCAGCCTTTCCCTGCTCGGTGTGGGCGCCCTTTTCTTCCTTTTTGGCGGATTGCAGGATCCGCAGCACGTTCCCTATCAATTGGTGGGCTTTGGTTTCGGCGCGTCCCTGGTTGCGCTTTTCGCCCAACTCGGCGGAGGTATCTACACCAAGGCGGCTGACGTAGGGGCCGACCTGGTGGGCAAGGTCGAAGCGGGTATTCCGGAAGACGATCCCCGTAATCCTGCCGTGATTGCCGACCTGGTGGGCGACAACGTGGGCGATTGCGCAGGCCGCGGGGCCGACATTTTCGAGTCGACTGCTGCGGAAAACGTCGGCGCCATGATCCTGGGGACGGCTCTCTATCCGGTCTTCGGCATCAAGGGGATCCTGTTTCCCCTCATCGTTCACGCCATCAACCTGGTGGCCAGCTTCATTGGTGTGCTGGTGGTCCACAGCCGCGAAGATCAGGATCCGATGGATGCGCTGAACCGCGGTTACTACGTCACCACGCTGCTGGCACTGGCTGGCTTTGCCGGGGCGGTGTACTACATGCTGCAAGGCCGCTGGTGGCTGCTGGGCTGCGGCATGGTGGGCATCGTGACCTCGTTTCTTTTTGTCCGGATCACGGAGTACTACACGGAGACCCGTTACCGGCCGGTGCAATCGATCGCAAATGCCTCCCTTACGGGTCCGGCAACCAACATCATCAGCGGTCTGGCGGTGGGTATGGAGACGCCTGCCATGCCGGTGGTGGTGATCAGCGCCGCGCTACTGCTCAGTTACTATTTCGGGGTGCGCGGGTTGGCCGACACGAACATCTCCGACTACGCCAAGGGTATCTACGGCACTGCCATTGCGACCATGGGGATGTTGTCTTCTGCCGCTTACATCCTCGCCATGGACACTTTCGGCCCCATTACTGATAATGCCGGCGGCATCATTGAAATGTCGGATCAGCCGGATTCGGTGCGGGAAAAGACCGACAAGCTGGATGCGGCGGGCAACACCACCAAGGCGCTCACTAAGGGCTATGCCATTGGGTCCGCGGCGTTGGCTGCGTTTCTGCTTTTCTCCGCGTACCTGGAGACAGTCCACGGGATCGTGGCGCAACGCTTTGCCGATGCGCACCAGATACTTGACCCGAACTGGAGTTTCACCAACATCAATCTTGCCAGCGTGCCGGTTTTTGTCGGGGCGCTGCTGGGCGCAATGTTGATTTTTCTTTTCTCTTCTTTCGCCATCAAGGCTGTGGGCCGCACGGCGCAATACATCATTGAAGATGTGCGGGCGCAGTTCCGTGAGAACCCCGGCATCATGGCAGGCACCTCAAAGCCTGATTATGGTCGCTGCGTGCGCATCGTTACCGGCGCCGCCCTCAAGCAAATGGTTCTGCCCGGAGCGCTTGCCGTGCTTACTCCCTTAGCCGTGGGACTGGTCTTCAGGAATCTCAGCGGGAGCTTTCACATCCACACATCGGCGGAATACCGTCCCATGCTCAACGGCCACACAATAGAACTTGCTGGTGCGGAGGCAGTCGCAGCCTTACTGATGGTGGGAACGATTGTCGGCATCCTGATGGCCATGCTGATGAACAACAGCGGCGGAGCGTGGGATAACGCCAAGAAGTACATCGAGTCCGGTGCTCACGGCGGCAAGCGATCCGAGGCACACAAGGCGGCGGTGGTCGGCGACACGGTGGGCGATCCGTTTAAAGACACGGCCGGCCCTTCCCTGCACGTGCTGATCAAGCTGCTGGCTACGGTCACGTTGGTGCTGGCTCCGCTGTTCCTTTAGACGGGAAATCCAGGAGGCCCTTGAACTCGTTAACGGGTTCAAGGGCCTTTTTTTTCGGTTGCGGCAGCGAGTGAAATCAGGACGTACGAAATCAGTCCCGCTAGGGACTGAATCGGGAAGGGAGCGAAAGGCACGGGTTCGACAGGCATCGCGGGCGAAGGCCCCCACGCTATCATCAAAGTCATGGTTTTGCGTTTTTTCCGGCGCTGTCTTTCTGCCGTCGCCGCTTTCATCCTGATACTTCCTCCTCCCCAGGCATTAGCGTGGGGAAACGAGGGTCACCGGATCATTGCCGACATTGCGTGGGACCATCTCAACGCGATCACGATACAAAGACTGCGGCAATTTCTTGGTGATAACGATTTGGCTTCCATTTCTACCTGGCCGGACGACATTCGTAATGCCCGGCCGGAAACCGGCCCCTGGCATTATGTTGATATCCCTCCAGACGAAAGCGGGTACGAGCCGAAGGATTGCCCGGATGACAATTGCGTGGTGGCGCAGATCACGAGGTTTGCCCGGATCCTGGGTGATCCTGAGCAGCCGTTCACGGCTCGAAGCGAGGCGCTGAAGTTTCTGGTCCATTTTGTCGGCGATCTTAGCCAGCCATTTCACGCCATGGCAGACGCGCGCGGAGGCAACGACATTGCGGTCACCGTCTTTGGCTCGACGCAGTGCGGCGCTTATGCGTGCAACCTGCATAGCGTCTGGGATAGCGAATTGATCAAGCACACCGGCCTGCGCGAACACCGTTATGCGCGCGACCTGGAGCAGATGATTGCCGCCGATCATCTCCGGCCCGGATCTACCGATCCAGTGGCATGGGCCAACTATTCCCTGCAACTTGCGAAACGGGCGTGGGTGCAACCACAGACGGAAATCGACGAGGCCTATTACCTGCGGGAGCGACCAGTGGTTGACCGTCAACTCGCCCTCGCCGGCTTACGGCTGGCGCAGATATTGAATGAGGAACTGGGGGGCTCTGCGAAGGGGTGAGTCTAGAGGAAGAAGCCGAACTTATCGAGCACTTCGTCGCTGACCTCAACGTCGGTCAGGTTGGCTTCTTCTATGAGCCTTAGTTTTTGACGGAAGCGGTCCAGCAAACCTGCGTTGATATCCGTCTTCTGGTCCAGGGTCCACATCAATTCAGCGGCAGTGGTGCGATGTTCACAACGAGCAGACAGACCGTGTGCTGTTTCTATCGTCAGCACCAACGGCAAGGTGTGGAACTCCTGATACAAATGCATCGGGATACGGGCTTTGATGTTGACTCGCATCGTTCACAAAGAATGCCATGCCCACCGGGAGCTAGCCATACTACCTTGGTAGGTAGTAACCCTCTGAGGGTTGCAGAGTGGATCCTTTGTTATCTAAATGGTTTGGATTCAGCAACCGGCGGCAAACGCATCGAGCGAGTTCCGTCTGACAGCCATTGGGCATAGATTTTTGGCTGGGAACATATTGTGTCGAGGGAGGAGCAAATTTGCGCATTGCTATCGTCACCGACATTCATGGAAATCTAACCGCGTTCGAGGCAGTGGTGCAGGATATTCGCCGAATGTCTCCAGACATCGTGCTTCACGGAGGCGATCTCGCCGATCCAGGATCGAGTCCCATCGAAGTCCTGGACCGGATTCGCGATCTAGGCTGGCGAGGGGTTATGGGCAACACGGATGAGATGCTTGTTCGGCCTAGTTCGCTGGAGGATTTCGCGAGCCAGTCTTCGGCTCCGTCCACTATGTGGTCCTTGATGCGTCAGCCGGATTATTGGACTCCTGCGAAGGCCCCGTCTGCTGGCTTATATCCCTCGGGGATCTGATAGAGAGAAGGGTCCGGATCGGTACGCGACGCTTGTGTAAGGGTCATGGTCACACTTCCCTTACGCGGGTCGCTGTGTCTCACCATCACATTCATGCGGAGATCATCGGAATACCAATACTCATCAACAAGCAAGACTTCGCTTCCCGTGCTGCTGGGAACCGTCTGTGTCAAGCGAACGCCATGCGCAGTTATGCCCTCAATGGATTGAGTACCGAGATCCTGTTCTTTGGTGAATTGGTTGAGGGGAGCGCCATTACCTGCTGGGGACGCGATGAGATCTGCCGGCTCGGCAGCGGGAGGATGGTTTACCGTGCCGGTTACGTAGATGTGCCGATCGGGATACTTGCAAACGCATCGGCTACCTCCAACAACGGCTTGCGTCGATTAGGTTACCTCTAGTGAATTACACGTAGCAAGCGTTCCGTTGGCCAGTTCGTGCCAATCGTGGGAACTATTCGATGCGTGCGGGCGTAGTATCGCATTGACTGACCAGTCGCTAATCCTGTAGGACCGCTGGCACGTCTTCCGGAGAGCTACGCATGGCAAGGTTCGATGACCAACTCAAGCAAGTTCTACGCAGGCTAAGCCGGGCGCCGCTGTTTACATTGATTACGCTGATTACACTCGCCGTCGGTGTGGGTGCGAACACGATTATTTTTAGCGTAGTGGAAGGCGTGCTTCTGAAGCCGCTGCCCTATCCCCATGCTGAGCAGTTGATCGGCGTGTGGCACACGGCGCCGGGGATCGGCATCGAGGAACTGAACATGTCGCCCTCTATCTACTTTATCGATCGTGAGCAAAACACCACGTTCGAGGATATAGGCGCCTATACCGGCGACTCGGTGAACGTTACCGGCGATGGAAAACCGGAACATGTGCAGGGGCTCGATGTAACGGACGGTGTGCTGCCGATCCTGGGCGTTCGCCCATTGGTTGGACGGTTATTCAACCGCAGGGACGATTCCGCAGGTGCGCCACAGACCGTTGTGCTGTCCTACGGATATTGGCAACGGAAATTTGGCGCAGCGTCTTCCGTCGTTGGGCGCTCCATCACCGTCGACGGAAAGCCGAGAGAAATTATTGGCGTGCTGCCCAGGGGATTTCGTTTTCTCGATGGAGCGGATGACGCCGCCTTGTTCCTGCCATTCCAGTGGGATCGCAATAAGACGAAACTGGGCAACTTCAGTGAAAGCGCGCTGGCCCGTTTGAAGCCTGGAGTCACCATGGAACAGGCCAGTGCCGACATGGCGCGCCTTCTTCCCGTGGTCTTGCGAAGTTTTCCCGCGCCGGAAGGATTCAGTATCAGCTTGTTTGAAAAAGCCCGGATCTCGCCCAATCTCCGTCCACTCAAGCAGGATGTTATCGGGAATGTGGGGAATGTGTTGTGGGTCCTCATGGGCTCGATCGCCCTGGTTCTGCTGGTCGCGTGCGCAAACGTCGCCAATTTATTGCTGGTGCGGGTCGAAGGGCGACGGCAGGAGCTTGCGATTCGCTCTGCCCTGGGCGCCGGCTGGAGAAGTATTGCGGGGGAGTTGCTGTTCGAAAGCATCGTCCTGGGTGTAGCCGGCAGCCTGCTTGGTTTGGCACTGGCCTACGGCGGGCTGCGCCTGCTGGTGGCGATGGCGCCCACCGGCTTACCCCGCGTTCATGAAATTGGCATGGATGTTCCGGTGCTGCTCTTTACCCTTGGGCTCAGCCTGCTTACCAGTCTGCTCATCGGCGCCATCCCAGTCCTCAAGTATGCCGGGGCAACGGCGACGAGTGGCCTGCGCGAGGGTGGACGCGCGCTAAGCCAAAGCCGCGAACGGCATCGCGCCCGGAAGACGCTGGTGGTTGTCCAGGTGGCGCTGGCCCTCGTCCTGCTGATCTGCTCCGGGCTGATGATCCGGACGTTCCGCGCCATGATGCATGTGTCTCCGGGTTTTGCCGCACCCGATACAGTACAAATATTCCGCTTTTTCCTTCCGGACACGCAGATTCCCGATGCTCAAGCGGAACGAGTGGTACGGATGGAGCAAGAAATTCTGGATAAGGTCGCAGCGATTCCGGGAGTGTCTGCTGTCAGTTTCTCCACAGCGGTTCCTATGGAAGGACGCAGTTCCAACGATGTGGTGTTCGCGCAGGACCATGTGTATGGGGAGGGCGAACTGCCGCCGATCCGCCGCTTCAAGTTCGTGTCGCCCGGTTTTTTCGCGACACTGGGCACGCAGATCCTTGCCGGACGAGATATTACCTGGACAGACACCTACCAGAAACGGCCGGTCGCTCTGATCTCGGAGAGTTTCGCCCGTCAGTATTGGCGTGATCCGCAGGAAGCACTCGGCAAAAGGATTCGACCGGGTAGTATCGATGACTGGCGCGAGATCGTGGGGGTGGTTCAGGACGTGCACGACGACGGCGTCGACAAAGAGGCGCCCAGTGCGGTGTACTGGCCCGTCGTGTTGGATCATTTCGAGGGGGACAAACAGACAGTGCGACGCGATCTTGCTTTCGTCGCGCGTAGCCCACGCGCTGGTTCCCGCAGCTTCATGAGCGAGGTGCAGGAGCGAGTCTGGTCGGTCGATGCAGATGTACCGCTATCAGATGTTTCTACACTCGGCCGGCTGTACACGAAATCCATGGCGCGAACTTCTTTCACCCTGGTGATGCTCTGTATCGCAGGAAGCATGGCCCTCCTGCTCGGGGTTGTGGGCATTTACGGAGTTATTTCGTATTCGGTGTCTCAGCGTACGCGCGAGATCGGCATTCGCATGGCACTCGGCGCTCAACGAGGGACGCTGACAGCCATGTTTGTGCAACAGGGACTGCGGCTCACCCTCATGGGCGCCGCTTGCGGTCTCGTGACAGCTTTTGTCAGTATGCGCCTTATGTCTTCGCTCTTATTCAACGTGAGTCCCATCGATCCGATCACTTACGTCACCATCACTGTCGGCGTGGTGGCGGTTGCGTATCTGGCCTGCTATCTACCCTCACGCCGCGCGGCGACGGTCGAACCTATGGAGGCGCTAAGAACCGAGTAGCTTAGCCACTAGCGGCGTTGCGCCTGGGGCAAACCCCGGAAGAACCCCGCTTGCAAGGCCAAGGGTCGTCGTACGTAAAGGTTTGTGATGGTCGCTATCGCCTTCACCGAATCCCCACCGGCATTTCTGGGGAATTTTCAACTCAGTCCCGAAGGGACGGCTGAACTTAGCCCAGGACGCAGTCCTGGGTAGAGTATTGCGGAACGAAAAGTCCCGCAGGGACGACTGAATCTTACCTAGGAGGGAGACGCGGTTCATCTTCAGCCGTCCATGCGGACCCCATGGGGTGAGGGTGGCTCCTCCCCGGCTTACCCCACCAGCAAATGACTTCCGGAGTCCGCAGCCGTCGGGCAGAACGAGGGTCCGCTGTCTCCACCGGACGAAAAGTGTAGTGGCCAGCGTCCGGCGCGGTCAGTCGAAATGGAACCCCTTTGCCAAATCCGGCCTTTTCCCTCTTTGGAAAGGCATAATCTCGCCTGCCCTGTTCTTTCTCAATCCGGATGGACTATATTGTCCACACCCGAAACCGGGACACGTAAAACGGTCAGGAGTCAGTCATGAGAATCTCCGACACGATTGGACTGGTGCTGAAGAGCAAGGACAAGAACAGGGTTCTGTCGATAGAACCCGACCAAACGGTTTACGAAGCACTCGAAAAAATGGCCGAGTACGACGTTGGAGCCTTATTGGTCCTCGCAAACCGCAATCTGGTGGGAATTCTGTCAGAGCGTGACTACGCGCGCAAAGGCATTCTGATCGGCCAGTCCGCCCGGGAAACCAGGGTTCATCAGATCATGACGAGTCCGGTTTTTTTCGTCAGTCCGCAACACACGGTGGATGAATGCATGACAATTATGACCCAACACCGTTTTCGCCATCTCCCGGTGCTGCTGGATGAGACAGTGGTGGGTCTGGTTTCCATCGGCGACCTGGTGAAATGGGTCATCTCCGGTCAGGCGCAGACCATCCAGGCGCTCGAGGGCTACATCACAGGAGCGTACCCAGGGTAGCTCCCTCCGTGGTGACGATCGGGATTGATACAGCTCTCGTATGCTTTTCGAGCCGCCCCCTGTGCTTTCCGCAGGTGTTGTGAATATTCCTTGAAATGCCACCAACGCTATGCTATTTGTAAACCATACATAGCCACCAAAGGACACCACGCTGTGTCCGCTGTTTGATCCATAGCTGATCTCTCCTGCTCTCCGCTGAGCAACCCAGACATAGCATGTCGATGCGCTAGAACCGCGTATCCACACGTGTGCTCACGTTCAGAACCTCACGCAGGAGAAGGGAAATCTATGGACTACATCAAGCCCTCGGTGGTTGCCGAAACCTTCCTCACAAATGCCGTCGCAAAGTCGAATCTGCCGGCCTCCCAGCTACTGTTGCGCGGCTTTCTCTCCGGTGCATTGCTGGGATTCGCTACCACGGTGGCATTTACTGCCAATGCCCAGGGATTGGCGCCAGTTTTGGGCGCACTTCTCTTCCCCGTCGGGTTCGCGATGATCGCTGTCTTGAGCCTTGAACTGGTAACCGGAAGCTTCGCAATGCTACCGGCTGCTTTCATCGCGCGCCGCATTGCTCCGTTCCGTGTACTCACCAACCTAACGTGGGTGTTCCTCGGCAACCTGATCGGCGGGTGTCTCTATGCATGGATGTATGCGCAGGTGCAAACACAGTTTCACCATGCCGCGGCCGTGGGCGCGGGAGCGCTGATCGTCGCCGCGGCACAAGCCAAGACCCTGGGATACAGCAAGCTCGGATCTGCCGGCATTGGCTTGTCTTTCGTGAAGGCCATGCTGTGTAACTGGATGGTCTGCATGGGTGTGGTGATGGCACTCACTTCACGATCGACCCTGGGCAAGATTGCCGCGTGCTGGTTGCCGATATTTACCTTCTTTGCGCTCGGTTATGAGCACTCTGTGGTCAATATGTTCCTCATTCCTGCGGGCATCTTTATGGGCGCCCCCGTTTCCATCCGCGCATGGTGGCTATGGAACCAGATTCCCGTCACCCTGGGAAACCTCGCGGGCGGATTTCTCTTTGTCGGTTTGCCGATGCTGTGGATGGGCAACGTCGTACCAGCAAAAGGGCCTGAAACCACGGCAATTGACTCGGTGGAATCGCTCCCGGATGCCATGGAAGCTTGACCTGCGGTTGGCTGCTTAGAACCCCCTGACATGGATTTTTTGTTCGCTTGCAAGTCGTCAGGTGACGTGTATCCAGTGACGCGACTCAACGACAAGGAGAGGAAATGTTTGGAAAACAAGCTGTTGCTGCAACTTTCATGGTTCTTTCGACGGCGATCTTTGCAACCGCACCATGCCCCGCGCAGCAAGGGTCGAGCCATCTCCCAGTCAGCATATTCATCTATGACCGCACCCGCGTGGACAGCTGGGATTGGTTTGCCGCGCCCCCGAAATCCAACACTTATGGTTATGTCGAATCGCTCTTGCGGCTGGGCGTGGCACAGCAGATCAATAACTGGGACTGGCAATTGGAACTCGCGCAACCCTCGGTCCTTGGATTGCCCAACGATGCGGTTTCGCCGGTTACGGCGCAAGGACAGCTCGGCCTGGGTGGCACCTACTACGCGTCCAACAACAATACGGAACCTGCAGCAGCGTTTCTGAAGCAGGGCTTTGTGCGTTATCGCTTCAGCGACGATAAGGCCCTGCGTGTGGGAAGGTTTGAGTTTATTGAAGGACAGGAGACGAAGCCAAGGAATACGACGCTCAGCTGGCTGCAGACCAACCGCATCGCGAACCGGTTGATTGGCAATTTCGGGTTCTCGAATGCGCAGCGTAGTTTCGACGGTGTCGACGCTCACTACGGCTCGGGCGCCTGGGACGTGACAGCCATGGCCGGTCGAGCCGACCAGGGAGTTTTCAATATGAACGGCAATCCGGAGTTGAACGTGGACCTTCAGTATCTGGCCTTCAGCCGGTCAGAGTTGGGCCAACACATGCTGTGGCGAGCTTTTGCCGCTGGTTATCACGACGGCCGCAGCGTTACCAAGTCCGATAACCGTTCACTCGCCCAACGGCAGGCGGACCACAACAATATTCGCATCGGCACTTATGGCGGCGACCTCGCTGCGAGCATCCCGGCCGGCCCCGGCAACTTCGACTTTTTATTCTGGGGAGCGGTGCAAAATGGAAGCTGGGGACAACTGGCCCACAGTGCCAATGCGGCGGCCGTAGAAGGTGGCTTGCAACTGGAGAAGACGCTCACAGCGCCCTGGCTGCGGGCGGGATGGTTCCGGAGCAGCGGCGACCGCAACGCAACCGATGGCACGCACCACACATTTTTCCAGGTGCTGCCCACTCCGCGTATTTACGCCCGGTTCCCGTTCTACAACCTGATGAACAGCACCGACGAGTTCGTCCAGGTTATGGATCAACCTGCCAAACGTCTTTCTCTGCGCAGCGACCTGCACTGGCTGCAATTGACCTCGGGCAAAGACGATTGGTATCAGGGTGGCGGCGCTTACGACAACAAGGTGTTTGGCTACACAGCGCGCCCGGGTAACGGGTATGGCTCTTTTGCCTCAGTCTTCGATGCCAGCGCCGATTGGCAAACTACGAAAAATATTGCCATCAACTTCTACTATGCGCACGCCTGGGGCAAGAGCGTGGTTGGGGCGATTTACCCGGCGGACCGCAACAGCCAATATGGTTATGTGGAGTTTGTTTATCGCTGGGATCGCGCCCAGAATGGCTCGCCCAAATAACGTGCGCTACCGTTAATACAGAATTTCACCCAGCTTGGCCGGCGCCACTTCAGCGATCTGCCGGCCAGCGCTTCGCTACGCAGCAGTTACATATCACAGAACGCATGCACGCCAGTGCCCGCGAGAACCCTCGGCGCATGACCAGCCTAGGACATTTGCCCTACCTGCAATCGCAGAACTAACCCCCCGTTTCGTGCTTTTTAGTTGAATATTCGCCGGTCGGAAGATAATGTTTGAATTCTGCAGGTATTGTTGCTCCGCAGTCGTTCACAGCTTATTTCCATTGGGCCCGTTAGCATTGGAAAACTAAATGGGGCGATAAGAACATACGAGAAGTCACTTTTGGGAGGATGTGCCGTGAAGATAAGGAATTTGTGTATTTGTTTGATAGTTGGACTATTCGCCGTGGGAGCGCCGGCACAGATTGCCAATAATACCTCACTGGTGGGGACCGTGCTGGATTCCAGCGGCGCTGCCCTGGCCGGGGTTAATGTAGAAGCGGTCGAAGAGGGCACGAAGGTTAGCTACACCGCGACCACCAATGCCAGCGGCTACTATGCCGTCACCTTTATCAAGGCAGGCACCTACGACATCACCGTTCGCCAAACGGGCTTTAAAACGGCGACGAAAACAGGCATTCCCCTCCCCAACGATCAGGCCGTGCGTACTGACTTTGCCCTGGCAGTCGGTGCGACGACCGACACGGTAAGCGTTTCGGCTTCCACACCTCCTCTTTCGACCGATGACGCGACGCTCGGCGAGACCTTCAGCACGAAAATGGTCGAGAGCCTGCCAATCAACGGACATAACGCTCTCGAAATCGCCGCTCTGTCCTCGAATGTGGTCATCGGGTCGAAGACGTCGTATACCGGCGTACCTCCCGGAGAAGATTTTCAAGGCGCGGGCCAACGGGAGATCCAAAACAGCCTCACGCTCGATGGCGTTTCGATCATGAACAATCTGATCACCGTGGCCGCGGCGCGTCCCAGCAGCGATGTGATCTCTGAAGTACAAATGCAAAGTGGTAACTACCCGGCGCAATATGGAGCGTATCTGGGGATCCACATCAACCTGGTCAGCAAGAGCGGCACCAACGAAATACACGGCTCGCTGTACGACTATGTAGAGAACACTATCTTCAATGCCAAGCCGTTTCTGGCCACACCCACTAGCAAGAAGCCGCCTCTTCACTACAATCAGTACGGATTCGCGCTGGGTGGTCCGCTCGTTATCCCCAAGCTCTATAACGGACGCGACAAGACCTTCCTTTTTGGCTCCTGGGAAAAATTGTCTCAGGTCGGATCAAACACCAACATCGGCTCTGTACTTACGCCGGCGATGGAAAAGGGTGATTTTTCTGCGCTTGGTGGATTTAACGTCACCAGCAACACCTGCGTACCCAACAACGGCGTCGCCATCTGCCTTAAGGATCCAACCACCCACGCCTATTATCCCGGCAACCAGATTCCGGCCAGCGAATTGGGCACTGCCAATGCCCTGGTTGCCCAAAAGCTTGAGGCCTTTTCCGTCGCGCCCAATGTTGGCGGCACGCAAAACGGAACCCTCAACAACCTCAATGCTTCCTTTCCCGACCGACGTTTCGATCACCCAGTCTCTCGATCGTGTCGATGAAAATATCGGCGAGCATATCCGTCTGTTTGGGCGCCTGCACTGGCAGAACCTGAAGATTGTCGGCGGCACCCTGCTCCCCACCGGTTCTTCCTTCGGGCCAACTAACAGCCGCAACTACGCCTTCGGATACACACACGTCCTCACGCCGAGCTTAGTGAACGACTTCCACTTCGGAGTCAACAAGCTCATCTCAAACAACCTGAACTACTGGGCGGAGAACAACCTGAAGAATGCGGGAACCAGCCTGGGCATTCCTGGGTTCAACTTCGATACGCTTTATAACAATCCCGGAATTCCCGGTAATCACTTTTGGCAGTTCGGGCTCCGGGGTAACGGGTAACTACCAAACCCTGGGCAACGCCGGCAGCAACTGGTACCAGGACGACCGGACGCTCGATTTCTACGATGAGCTCAGCTGGACGCACGGCAGGCACACCATCATGGGTGGAGTGGAATTCCGTAAGCTGACGCTCGGCCGCGAAGCCTCGAACAATCCGCTTGGTTCCTTTACGTTCGCCGCCGGCACAGCCGGCTTGAACTCCACCGGATACGCCACTTCGGACTTTGTGCTTGGACTGGCAGCCAACGACCAGACACCGATCGCCACCATCAAGGGTTCGGTCGGACAATGGCGGGATGGCTTCTTTGCATTGGATAACTGGCAAGCAACGCAGAGGCTCACCATCAACTACGGCCTACGCTACGATCTGCCCACGGTGCCCTACAGCCTGAACGGTTTTGCGCGCATCCTGAATGCCAGCGAGACAGCTCTGATCCCTCCATCGAGCGCGACCTCGGGCGTGGATTTTGTTCCCACCAAGGGCTTCAAGTTTCAAAATCCTCAACACGATAATTGGGGACCTCGGATTGGTCTTGCGTATCGCGCTACCGACAAGTTAGTGCTCCGCGGCGGCTTTGGAGCCTATTACAACGCCAACCAGTTGAACAGCTATACGTTGGCCACCGGCAACTATCCCATTGCCGCTACCGTGAACTACACTACTTCACCGACAAATCTGCTTACCTTTACCAATCCCACGCCGGGCGCCGGCAACAAAGCTCCCGTAGCGGGTGTTCCGGGAACCTATGTGAGCGCCTTCACCGACAACCCCAACAACAAGACTGCCCGCAGTTATCAGTGGAATTTCGATGCAGGCTATGGCCTCTGGACCGGCGCTGGTCTCGACCTGGAATATCTGGGATCGCGTTCGCTTCACCTGGACCGGAGCTTTTATGACAATCAGCCTTTGACTCCGGGGGCACCGGGCACGCTCAACGCGCGGCGTCCAAACCAACTCTTCGGCGATATTCGCAAAATTCAGAATGACGCCTACTCCAACTACAACGCGCTGACCGTTGTGCTCCGCCAACGCACGTATCACCGCGTGGCCGGCCAGGTTAGCTACACCTGGTCGCATGACATGGATCTGTCGACCGACTCCAATGGGGGTGGCACTCTTTCCCAGCAGTTCAATCCTTCCGCGGATTATGGGAATGCCAACTGGGATATCCGTAATCGCGTGGTGGGTGTCCTCACCTATAGTCTTCCAACATTCGATGGCTCCAATCTGCTAACGCGGGAAACGCTGGGTGGGTGGGAAGTCAATGGCATCGTTAATGTGCAATCCGGCCAGCCGATCAACGTTACTTTGAATTACAACAGCGCCGGACTCACCCAAGGCACGCAACGGCCGAATTTTGTCCATGCACCTCACGCGAGTTGCAGCCTGAAAAACTACATTCATGGCAACGCGACTCCCTGCATCGACACCACGGCGTACACGCTGCCGGCGAACATCAGTGGCGGCCAGTATGCCTTCGGAAACGTGGCAAGAAACCAGTTGGCTGGACCGGGATTCTCCTACGAGAACATTTCCCTGTTCAAGAATTTTTCGATCTGGGAACGGATGAAGTTTCAATTCCGGGCTGAAGCGTTTAACGTCTTCAATCACCCCAGCGCCAACACTCCAAATGCGACGATTGGGCACGACTCCAGCGCCGCGGCCAAACCTACCTTCAACAACTTCGGCACTGTGACGAGTGTGTATCAGATCCCAGGCACGTTAAGCGGCGCTCGCGTTCTGTCGCTCACCGGGAAGTTGATCTTCTAACCGGACTGGTTAGCTACTTTACCAGGCGGGATTGGCTTCCAGTCCCGCCTGGACCATTTGGCAATTCCGCACAAGAAAAGCATACCTAAGCGGCTTCTAAAGCCGTCGTTGGATGGCCTACTTACCGCACGGCTAAACCCGTGCCCTTCGTCGAGAGCAGTTCCCGCACCCCTCCCCACGGCGTGAGGAGTGAAGCCAAAGGGATTGAGCCTCATTCCCACTCTATCTGGTCGAAGATGGCACGCAGACGTTTTCCCCTTCCCGCATGGATGCTTTCCATGAAGCTTATGCGACCCGCCAGATGCTCCCGGAAATAAGGATGGGCTTGACGGTTCTGCGATTGAGGACCGTGGCGGACACAATTGGTGAGTATCGCCTTCAGCAGATCGAAATCGGAACGTCGCGTGTTCAGGCGTTCATTAATGACCAGTCCTGCAAGATGCTGGCGCACGGAGTAGCGCATGATGCGCGTCTTGCGATGGTGAACCGAAAAGCCCTCTTCCAGTAGGATCGACGCAGCCTTGTGGGCGAAACGCTCCACAGCGCTCTCGAATTTGTGTCCGCCAGAGAACGCGAGATCGTCCGCATAGCGGGTGTAATCGCCTCCCGCAGAGTGAGCGAGCCCGCTCAAGCGGCAGTCAAGACGATAGCTGCAGAGATTCGCGAGCGAGGGCGAGGTGGGCGCGCCTTGCGGCAGGTGCGGCCGGGCGTACATTGCCCGTAAGTGCCACAACTCCTGCGGGTCGAAGGTTAAACCTGTTTGCCTGATCATCTCGTTCCACGCAACGCGAGGCACGCAATTGGTTGCGATTCCGCCCAGCAGGTCGGCAACCGGTTCCGGGTAGCCGAGGGTCCGGAAGAAACTTTGCACCCGTGCTCCGGGGAAGGTGGGGAAGAAATTCTGCAGGTCCATGCGCAGAACGACACGCCGGCCTAGGTGGGGAGCGGCAAAGGTCCGGATGGACCGGCTCTTCACAAAGCCATGCGCCGTGGGGTGCGACGGAATGTGGTCAAGGATGGCGGCCAGGATACGCTTCTGCAGATCTTTCAGACGAGGCTTTGGGATCTCGATCAACCGAATGCTGCCGCTAGATTTAGCGAGCACGCGATAGTGGTAGTGTTCGAGGCGAGTTTGCGGCCTCTTGTAACCCAGTGCCCTGAGGTCAGCAAACCAACCGAGTTCCGAGGCATCGAGCTCGAGCCAGTCCGCCAAAGCTCGCATGGTTTCGATACGCGGGATCGGCCAGTTTTCTGCGGCGGCAACGGGGTGCATGGACGGCGGCCCAGCAATCCGGTGAACGATCCTGATCTGTCGTGCATATCGGTAACAGGCTTCGGAAAAGCCCGCATCGAGGCGAAGAAAGCTGACCACTTCACGACGCCGGGGACGAGTGCATCCATGGAAAGCTTCGAGATAGCGGTTTGCGAGAGGCCGAATCCAGCGCCAGTTACGACCGAGAACGTGGCCCAGCCGGGCGATGATGGCATCCTTCTCCTGTTCACCGGAGAGGATCGCGTTCGCCAGAACATTGACCAGCGCGGAAGTAAGCATGGGATCAGGCGGCGGATCGCTCCAACGAGTCTCGCTCTGCATGAGCAGGTCTGCGTAGTCGCGCAGTGTCGCTCATGCGCTGAATTGCCAGTTTTTCACGATGCCCCAGGGTAACCCTGGAGATGCCGGTGAGGGCCGGGCTTGGAGCGCTCCACCGTCGAAGAAAGGATAGCAGGACGCGATGGCCGTGGCGTTCAAATTCTCACTTAGCAAAGGGCCCGAAGAGCGTGCATGCGATTCAGACGACAAAACAAGTCCCGCAAGGGACGCCTGAATTTCAGTCTTGTCCAAATTAGCTTTCTCAATTGGTTGGGACTTAAACGTTAAACAGGCTGAGGGCAAAGCGTCTCTGCACGAAGGGCACGGGTTTAGCCGTGCCGTAACACGCCTTCCAACGACGGCTTTAGCCGCCGAGGTACGCTTTTCGACTCGAGATTGGAAAGAGCTACCTCAGGGGCTAAAGAATCTGCGTGAGAACTTTTTTTTGAAGGGTACGGGCTTCAGCCCGTACCCTTCACCACCCAAACTACGAAGGGCTTACGAGTGTGCGTGAGAACCAGAGATTATGTATTTAGTCCCGTAGGGACGGCTGACCTTAGCCCAGGACGCAGTCCTGGGGAGAGCTTTCAAGACACGACAAGTCCCGAAGGGACGACTGAAAATTGTCCAGGGTCAAGTAGCGGCGTATTGTCAGCCGTCCCTGCGGGACTTTTCTAATACGGGCCTGAAGCTGAACAGGAAAGGTTCGCTGAAACTGCAGGTCCCTCGGACCTTTCGTGGCATTGTTTTCGAGCGGAGTGCGGCGTTTTAAGTCGCACGCAAGCCCAGGGGAAAGTTCTTGACACCGGGCGACCGCTAAACTATAAACCCAAATAACCGGTTAGGGAAACGTCTCCACAGTACCCCCATTGCCCTAAACCGGACAATACAGGGCCTCGATCCACAGACAGTGTTTTGCACTGGAGGCAATATGCACCGTCAGAAAAGCCTGTACTGGATAGTTGTCTTTGCATTTTTGCTCGCTCTGCTCCCGGGCAAACGGATGTCAGCCAGCGTCACCGCCAGCATTTCAGGAACAGTCAAGGACTCTACGGGCGCCTCCATCCCAGGCGCAACGGTGACCGCCACCGATACAGGCACCGGCATTAGCCAGACCCGCACCACGAATGCTCAGGGCTTCTACTCGTTTCAGGAGCTGCCTCTAGGCTCGTATGTAGTGACAGTGGAGCAAAAAGGCTTCAAGGAGTACCAGCAAAACGGTCTCGTCCTGGATGTCAACGAAGCGCGCACGGTCGACGCCGTACTGCAGGTGGGGCAGGTGAGCGAAAAAATAGAAGTCGCCGCCGACGCGTTGCACGTGGAAACCGTGAGCTCGCAGATGGGCGAGGTGATCGAAGGAAAGGAAATGACAGCGGTCCCCCTGGTGACGCGTAGTTATACGGATTTGCTTGCGCTCCAGCCTGGTGTGGTCTCCAGTCCCTCAGGCATGACAGGAGCGTATGCCGGGTCCTTTATTTCCGCAGGCTTCGCGGTACCGCCGGTCTCCGGAGATCTCAACTCCGGCGCGCTCTCGGTGAACGGCATGCGTGAGTCTGCCAACGGGTTCATCCTGAATGGCATTCTGGTTCAGGAAGTAGGCTATTCGGGCGCGGGCGCTATTCCTAACCTCGACTCGATTGCGGAATTCCGGATCCTGACCAACAACACCGACGCTGAATATGGTAACTATGCCGGAGCGCAAATTAACGTAGTGACCAAGTCCGGAACCAACCAATGGCACGGAAATGTCTTCGAATTTCTGCGCAATACCGATCTCGACGCAAAGAATTACTTTGATGTGGGTAATCGGGGAGCCTACAACCAGAACCAGTTTGGGGGTACCTTCGGTGGCCCGGTAATACGCGATAAGATCTTCTTTTTTGCCGACTACCAGGGCAACCGTGTGGTGCAGGCGGTACCGCAGACCATCGCCGGCGCGCCCAGTTCCGCGACAGAAGCAGGAGATTTCTCCGGGATCGCGGCCAGCTTCAATCCTGTCGTGAACGGCGTTGCTACGCCCACCACGGTCAACGGGAATGCCTTTGCGGCCCAGCTCACCCAGCAACTCGGCCAGCCGGTCTCCGCCGGAGAGCCCTATTACTTCCCCGGTTGCACCAGTACGTCACAGTGCGTGTTACCGAACGCACATCTGCCAAAGGCCGCATTCAATCCTATCTCGACCAGGCTGCTACCTTTCATCTTGCCTGCAGCACAAGGCAGCGTTGGCGCAAGCGGAACCGGCGTCTTCTCCACCACCGCGGGCAAGATCAACTTGACCGACAACAAATTCAGCGGACGGATCGATGCCAACTCCGGATTCGGCGGCCTTCTCAGCGCTTACTACTACTTCGACCGGTATAACCGCATCGATCCTTACTGGCCGGGGAACTCTCCCGTGTATCCGGGCTTCAGCATCGACGGAAAAGGACAGACGCACAACGTGACCCTGGGCTCGACCAAGAGCTTTGGCGCCTCGATGGTCAACGAGTTTCGCCTTGGCTATTTTCGACTCAATACCACGTTGAACCAGCCGTTGGGCGGCAAGCAAACGAGCTTGTCTGACCTCGGCTTCGCTTCCGGCGCGGGCGGCGCTCCGGGCATTTTCGCCGGCACCCCAAGCGTCGAGGGCGTTCCTGAGATCGACTTCAACAGCTTTATCATCGGCGTTCCCAGCCGGCCTAATCAGCTGATCGACAACATCTATCAAGTGGTGGATAACTTCAGCAAAGCGCTCGGGACCCACAACATAAAGTTTGGCGGCCAGTTCCACTTCAACCAGTTGGAAGAAAATCTCTCGAACGTCGCCAACGGAAATTATTTCTTTGGCTCGGCCTTCAGTGGCCAACCCAGCGAAACCGGTAGCGACTTTGCGGATTTCCTACTCGGCGCGCCGGCCTCTTATGTGCAGGGGCAGTCCTATCCCTCTTACGGCCGCAGCTTCTACATGGGCCTGTACGGTCAGGACAGTTGGAGAGTCGGGCCGAACCTGACGCTTAATTTTGGATTGCGCTACGACGTGAGTTCCCCCTGGTGGGAAAAATACAACGAAATTCAGACCCTCATTCCCGGGGAGCAATCGGTGGTGTTTCCAGGCTCGCCGAAGGGCTGGGTCTTCCCTGGCGATCCTGGAGTCCCTCGCACCCTGGCGCCCACCCGCTGGAATAATTTCGCACCCCGCTTTGGGCTGGCGTATGCCATGGGAGACCATGAGGGGCTATTAGGCAAGCTCTTTGGAAAGGCCGGCGCTTCCAGCATCCGTGCCGGCTATTCGCTTTCGTACTCTGCTCTCGAAGGAGCGACCGACTTTAATGAGATCGGCGATGCTCCCTTTGGCAACTACACTGGACAAAATGAGCCAACATTTGCGGCTCCCTTCACCAACCGTGCGAGCGGACAATCGGTGCAGAATTTGTTCCCAGTAGCTCCGCCGCCCAAGCATTTCTCGGCGAAAAATCCGGCGAGCGGGGCGCCCTACGATACCCTGGCGGAGTTCTTCACCGCCTTTGGCACGATTGGCAGTTCCCCCGCATTCAACAACAAGAACCAATTACCATATGCGCAAAACTATGAGCTCTCCATTCAACGTCAGCTCAGCCCCAGTGACGTCGTCACCTTAAGCTACGTGGGCACCAAGGGAAGCCGGCTGCTCGCTTCTGTCTCGGCGAATCCAGGGAGCCCGTCCCTCTGCCTGAGCGTCAGCCAGCCCTCCCAGGTCGCCCCCGGATCTCCTACCTGCGGACCGGGAGGAGAGAACAATATCTACACCACAGCCGCCGCCACGCAGATTCTAACCACCCGGTCACCGTTCAGCGGCGTGGTGGACCCAACGCTGGGACCGATCACGACGTTTGGCAATGACTCTTATTTCATTACCAAGGGCTGGTCGAATTACAACTCCGCACAGATCAACTACCGGCATACATCCGGCGGTCTGCAGTTGCTTTTGGGTTATACGTTCAGCAAATCGTTTGACGATTCCTCCGGGTACGGTGAGCAATACAATCCTGTGAACGCCAGCCTGAGCCGCGGATTATCTGCGTTTGATTCGACCAATAACTTCGTGGTCAGTTACAACTACCTTCTTCCCTTCGATCGGCTGGGTGGCCCCAAACAGCTGACGGGAGGGTGGGCGATCAGCGGCATTACCCGATTCGAGACCGGCCTGCCAGTGACCCTGGTGGAAACCGATGACAATTCCCTGCTGGGCACGGCCTTTGGCGGCCCCATCGTGCTTCCGGTGGATACACCTGACAAGGTGGGCGCGCTGCACATCATGAACCCGCGCAATTCGAGCAGTCACTATTACTTTGATCCCACGGCGTTTGCCTCTTCGGCAATCGGCTCCGAGGGGGATGCGCGGCGGCGGTTCTTCCACGGGCCCGGAGTCAATAACTTTGATACAGCTTTGGTGAAGGATACGAAACTGTCTGAGATCTTCAATCTTCAATTTCGAGCGGAATGGTTCAACATTTTCAACCATACGCAATTCAGCACGCCAAGCGGCATTCTTTCAGGAACGTTCGCGCAGGTGACGCAAGCGGCTGCTCCCCGCATAGGCCAGGTTTCTCTCAAGTTGAATTTTTAGGCTGCGGGTTGGTTTGCTGCTGCCGGAACCCATCCGGGAGGGTGAAGGTGGGTTGGCGAAGGGCTGGGTAGATGAATGAAGTTTGACACTTCGATCGTACATTCGCGGAGTATTCCGCATTCCGAACCGGGCGAACTACTCCAGTTCAGCCGCCAGGAAGTTGGATGGGAGTGGATGAGTTTCACGGTTCGCCGTCTCACTCCAGCAGAGACGCTGTCTCTCCAAACGCAGGGCGAAGAGATGGTGCTGGTTTTTCTATCTGGGCATTGCGTGGGCGACTGGGGCGAAGGCGAGGTGCCGATCGGTGGCAGAGAGAGTGTCTTCGATGGACTTCCCTACGCGCTTTACCTGCCGTCGGGCAATCGCGTGACCCTGAAAGCGGAATCGGTCTGCGAGATCGCGGAGTGCCGCGTGCCTTCTACCGCTTCCCTGGCGCCCAGGCTCGTCAGGCCGAAGGATATCTCCAGCAATTTGCGTGGAGGCGAAAATGCATCGCGGCAAATTGTTGACGTGCTGCCTCCTGAGTTTCCAGCGGACAAGTTAGTCGTGGTGGAGGTCTACACGCCCGGCGGCAATTGGTCCAGCTATCCTCCGCACAAGCACGAGGTACACAATCCGCCCCACGAAGTAGATCTCGACGAGATCTACTATTACAGAATGACAGGCGGTGCTCACGCTTTCGCATTCCAGAACCTTTACAGTTCCGACCGGACCCGAAGTTCGGTACTCAAGGTGCACGATGGTGACGCCGTTCTGGTGCGAGACGGATACCACCCGGTCGTGGCAGGTCCTGGATACGATGTCTACTACCTTAATTTTCTTGCCGGGACTTCGCGGGCGATGATGGTGACGGAGGATCCGGAACATGTGTGGCTTCGCTCGAGTTGGAAAGAGACAGACGCCCGGCTGCCCCTGGTGCGTGGCGACGGCTCCTGAATAAGCGGTTAGCTACTACTCATCTTAGCTGACTCGTATCACAGCTACCGTCGCATCGTCGGCTTCGCTTGCACCTCAAAGGCAGTTCCCCATTCACCGGCTGGCTCGGTCAGAACTGCGTCCGTCACCATCTCTGCACCTCTGTACACTTGTCGATCCCCCTTATTTCGACATTGGCTGATTTTTTTATTTCAGTGTTCTTCATGTCGAGAAGATGGCGTCTGCTCCGACTCCCTTGCAACGGCGCAATAGAATTGGCGCTGAAAACGAGAGGAGCCAATAAATGAAATACATCTTGCTGATGACGGGTACGAAAGAGGGTGTTGATGCGTATAAGTCCTGGTCGGAGAAGGATATCCAGACACACTTTGCGCATTTGACCAGGATCCGGAAAGATTTGAGCCAATCCGGTGAGTTCGTGAGCACCGAAGGCCTGGGCATGCCCCAACAGGCCAAGGTAGTCCGTGCAGGAAAGGACTCCCTACCGATCACCGACGGAGTCTTTCCCGAGGCCAAGGAATTTGTTCTAGGCTACTGGATTGTCGACGTTGAGACTGCGGAACGGGCCTACGAGATTGCAGCCCTCCTGTCGGGCGGACCCGGTCCTGGGGGAACTCGACTGAACATGCCAATCGAGGTGCGGCAGATCATGACGAGAGGATCAGGGGAAGTGCAGTGAGTGAAGGATTGTTGTATTCCCGCACCGAGCATCTGTTGCGCGAACTTGCGCCGCAGGTGCTCGGGGTGGTCATGCGCCGCTTCCGCGACTTCGGCCATTCGGAGGACGCCGTCCAGGAGGCGCTGATCGCGGCAGCGTCTCAGTGGCCGAGGGAAGGCGCGCCGGACAACCCGCGCGCCTGGCTTATCCAGGTCGCTTTGCGCCGCATGACCGATCACGTGCGCAGCGAAGCCGCTCGCCGCCGCCGGGAAACCGCCCTGGCAACGGAGGCTGACTACCTGGCGCCCGTGGGCGAAATCGACAGTCAGGTCGAGCAGGATGACACGCTTATTCTGCTTTTCATGTGCTGTCATCCCGCTCTCAGCAGTCCGTCAGCGATCGCTCTTACGCTGCGGGCCGTCGGTGGCTTAACCACAGCGGAAATCGCCAAGGCGTTTCTTGTGCCCGAGGCAACCATGGCACAACGCATCAGCCGGGCAAAACAAAGCATCAAGTCTTCTGGGATTCCTTTCAGCTTGCCCACCGATCAGGAGCGAACCCAAAGACTGGGCGCCGTAATGCACGTGCTGTATCTGATTTTCAATGAGGGATACGTCGCCAGCGCCGGACCGCAAGCGCAACGGATCGAGTTATCGCGTGAGGCGATACGGCTGACGCGCGGCCTACACCACTTGCTTCCCAACGATGGCGAGGTTGGCGGCTTGCTGGCGCTCATGTTGTTGACAAACGCACGCCGCAAAGCACGTACAGGGGTCGACGACGAATTGATACCCCTCGACAAACAGGATCGAGCCTTGTGGGACCGGGGAGAGATCTCCGAAGGCATCGCGCTCATCACCGCAACGCTTGCCAAAGGATCGATCAGCACTTATCAACTGCAGGCTGCCATCGCCGCAGTTCACAGCGAAGCCGCGAAGGCCGAGGACACGGACTGGCCACAGATCCTGGCACTTTATGAATTGCTGAAACACATGTCCCACAATCCCATGGTGATGTTGAACCATGCCATTGCAGCGGCCATGGTAAGGGGTCCATCCGAAGGGCTGAGGCTTTTGGCTGTCCTCGACGAGGACGGCCGGCTGGCGGGTCATCATCGTCTCGATGCCGTTCGTGCTTATCTGCTGGAGATGGCAGGTGACGGTTCAGGGGCGACGGCACATTACCGGTTGGCGGCAGAACGGACCACGAGCCTTCCCGAACGGAATTATCTTCTGACGCAAGTGGCGCGGCTGAGCGAGCGGGGTGAAGCTTGAATGGGCGATCACCCGAGGGATTGGCGGCTAGGTCGGGAGCCTGTTTCTGGTTGCGGCGCGTCGCTTTGATAGACTTTCGCGGTGAAACAACTTCGTTCTTGCGCCGGTCTCAAAGTATGGCTCCTCGCTGTCTGCCTGCCGCTGTTCGCGGCCGCACAGGTCCCGAACGCCGCAGCCCCGCCGAGCCCGTCCCCGGCCAACCCCGCGCCCCTGACGTATGTATCGCCCGAGATCCACCCCGACAACACCGTAACTCTTCGCCTTCGCGCACCGAACGCGCAGAAGGTGGACCTGGTGCTCGAAGGCGCGGTGACACCCATGCAGCAGGATACCGACGGTCTGTGGTCCGCCACCACCCCCGTACTCGCGCCTGAAATTTATGGCTACCGCTTCATGGTCGATGGAACCCCGACCCTGGATCCCAGGAACACCGATGTGCGCGACAACCTGCAGAATCTGTGGAGCAACCTCACCGTCCCCGGCACTCCGCCCGAACCGTGGGAACTGCAGTCCGTTCCCCACGGCATCGTCGAGCATCATTTCTACACCTCGCAGGTGGTGCTGGGTCTGCCCAACAATCAGAGCGACTACTACGTGTACACCCCACCCGGTTACAACGCGAAGGATAAGCGCAGTTATCCCGTGCTCTATCTCCTGCACGGTTACAGCGACGCGGCTGACGGCTGGTCGTCCGTCGGGAAGGCGAACTTCATCCTCGACAGTCTCATCGCCACCGGCAAGGCAAAACCCATGATTGTGGTGATGACGCTTGGCTATGGAAATATGGCCGTGCTCAAGCCAGGACGCACCCCGGGTTTGAGCTCACAGAGCGTCGATCTTTTCGAGAAGGCGCTGCTCACCGAGGTGCTTCCTCAGATCGAAGCCAACTACCGCGTATCAAAAAAACGCGAGGATCGCGCGATTGCCGGGCTTTCCATGGGGGGCCATGAAAGCCTGTTTATCGGTCTTTCGCACCCGGAGTTGTTCGCCTGGATCGGCACCTTTTCCGCCGGCCTGAATCCCAACAGCATTGCGCAACTCCCGGCCACCACGCCGCAGAAAGCGAATCTTCGTCTGCTCTGGATGGCCTGCGGAGTAGACGATGCGCTGCTCAAACCCAACCGGACCGTCATCGCGACGCTGAAATCGGAAGGCCTTCCCGTGACAGCGATCGAAACGCCAGGTCATCACCAATGGCCTGTCTGGCGCGACAACCTCATACACTTTGCTCCACTACTCTTTCAGAAGTAGCGGCGCGAGCATCTTTCAATTCCGCGGCTTTGGTGCTGGTGGGTTTATTGCGTAAAGCCAGGCTAGATATTACCGAGCGTCTTGCGGGCCATCGACAATAGTTGGGCCGCGAACGTCTGACGCATCGCATGCCTATGGCTGGCAATCAGGCGAGCGCTGTGCGTTCTGCAAACGATCGGCATCACCTGGTCGCGTCCGTATACGAGGAATTTGCTGCGACAGTCTTCCCCTGGTAACGCAAAGCAGATCGAGCAGAAAACATCATTGACCATAGGGCAGCTCTCTCACGGTAGCGGTTGCATTTTCCGCTGCGTCTTGGTTTGTCTACTTCAGGAAAAGCTGATTTGCGGCGATTCCCTGATTCCTGCTAACCGAATCCCTCCCCCGAAAGAATCGATCACAGGGTTTGGGAAATCACCGCTTGTTGAAGAGCATACCGATTGGGTGGCCCGATGCTACTACTCATGCGTAATAAGGGGAAGGATTGTAGTAACGCCGGGTAGTAATGCGGTCAGGAAGCTATAAAGCTCGAGCGTTCCTGGCGTCCCTGAGAGTGATTTCGACTGCCAGCAGAACGGCCTGATGGGTATCGGTGGTGGGCCTATCGCCCAGGAGTTGCTTATAGGAATCGCGTAGACGCTCCAGGGCAAAGACCAGATCGTGGTTGCTCTTCATGACACCACGGAACCACTTTTCAAGCTCTCCCTCGACGGAAGCCTGGGGCGTGGCAAACTCTAATACTTTACATGTTGTTTTTGTTTGCATAACCGTCTTTTCTTTGAATGGATATCAAGGCCGGGGATATCAGAGGATGTAAATGGCGGCGACTCCCTTGTTCCACTACCGAGTCCCTCCCCCGAAAGAATCGATCACAGAGTTGAGGAGTCGCCGCTTGAAAATGAGCATACCGGTTCGGCCAGAATTTACTACAGTCCTTGCGTAATACGGCGGAGGCCAATAGTAACACCGGCTGGTAATGATGCGAAATTGAAAAACGTTGGGAGAAAACGTCTCTTCATAAACGGCGCGGCCCTCACACAATACCGTGGTCTTGAGGGGTTCGTTCATCCGCGTAAGGGCGCGGAACGAGTCCCGTAGGGACGGCTGACCTTAGCCCAGGACGCAGTCCTGGGGAGAGCTTTCAAGACACGACAAGTCCCGAAGGGACGACTGAAATTGTCCAGGGTCAAGTAGCGGCGTATTTTCAACCGTCCCCGCAGGGACTCAACCAGGATGGTCGTTCTCACGCGCTCTCCGGCATCGTCTTGCCCTTCAAGATGTTTGGAACTTCTCGAAAGCGGCCAACGCCTCGTGCAGCCGATTGAAGATCAGGTTGGGGTCAATGACCTCAGTCAGGCGATGGCGGGCAAAGTCCGCTTTTAGTCCAAAGGGCATCCGGGCAAAGCCTAGTTGTGTTCCTGAACTTTTCAGCTTTTGCTGCAATTGCTCCACGACGCGCGCAGCCGAGTAATCCAGATGGGTGATGGACTCCGCGTCTACGATCAACCAGCGGATGGGCGTAGGCGTTTGTTCGACGAGGCTACGCACCTCTTCCGAGAAGCGGTTTGCGTTGGCATAGAAGAGCTCTGCTTCGAAGCGGTACAAGACCAACCCAGGCTCAGTCATGGCCCCTGGGGTCACCGGGTTCAGCTGCCAAACTCCATGCTCGTTGAGAGTCATCACCCCGGTATGTGGGTGGTAGCTATGCTGAACGATGCGCAACAGCGACAGGATCATGGCCAGTACAATCCCTTGCTCGACCCCTGCGGCCACGACGACAACCGCGGCGATGATCGCCAGGCCAAACTCCCCTGGACTTTCGCGGCGCAAGGCCAGGATGGTGCGCAGCTTGATTAGCCGGATGGCAATGACAAAGACCAGGGCGCCAAGCACACAACGCGGCAGGTATTGCAGCGGCCGAGTGAGAAACAGGAGAACCAACGCTACAACGGCCGCGGTTGCCAGCTGCGCTACCTGGCTTTGAGCGCCCGCGCCTTCTACCATTGCCGTCTGGGTCGGGCTACCGTTCACGACGAAAGTCCCACTGAATCCGGCCACTGCATTGGCCGCCGAAAGACCCGCCAGGTCGGCATTTTCGTCCAGTTCCTGCTCATGGCGTGCCGCATAGACCCGGGCGGTTGCGGCACTCTGGGTGATGATCATCACCGAACACGATGCAGCCACCGAAACCAACGGGGGAAGATCCTGCCAATGTACTGAGGGAAGTTGGAGATGCGGAAGGCCCCCTGCAACCGGCCCAATGATCGCAATCCCGTACCCGTTAAAGTTCCAGAGGGCGCTCGCCGTGATCGCTCCGGCCACCGCAATCAGCGCACCCGGGAGGTTCGGCGCGAAGCGGTGAACCGAAAGCATGATCACGACCACCACAACGGAAACCGCCAACGTCGGAGGATGCAGTTGCGGCAGCCTCCTCAGAACTTGCGCAAATTGCGCGATCGTACCTCGCGCCGAAACCGGCACTCCCAGCATTTCACCCAGAACCGCAATACCGACTTGAAATCCAACCCCGGTGAGAAAGCCGCTTAGCACCGTCTGGGAAAGGAAGTCCGCGATGAAGCCGAGTTTCAGCAGGCGTGCCAACAACAAAAATCCCGCCGTAAGCAAGGCGACCGCGCCCGCGAGAGCGACGTATCGCGCGCTGGCTGCTGGGGCCAGGGGAGACGCTCCGCTGGCAAAGATCGCTGCTGTCGCGGAATCAGCGGAAACCACCAGGTAACGCGAGGAGCCGAACGCGGCAAATGCCACTGCCGGCAGCAAAAGCGAATAGAGACCGGTCACCACCGGCATCCCGGCGATCTTGGTATATCCCAGCGCTTGCGGGATATTCATTGCCGCGAGCGCGAACCCGGCAAAGGCGTCGCGCGCGGCAGTGGCAAGTTTGAACGGCCGCACGCTTTGAAACAACTTCAGCAAGATCGAGTCTCCACAAAGGCGGGGGATCGCAAATCCGGAGTGTACCTCCCGCCGCGTTCACGATTGGCAGATATTTATGATTTCCGAGGGGTTTGGCCTTGATTCGACGGAAATAGCCGCCGGCGTGCCACTCATTTATGATTGAAAAGCGAGTACGGAGAGGTGGCAGAGTGGTTGAATGCACTCGCCTCGAAAGCGAGCGTACCCGAAAGGGTATCGGGAGTTCGAATCTCCCCCTCTCCGCCATGGCTGCCCCCAAGGAAGCCATTACCGCAGTGCTCACCGCCGAGTGAATAGGTCATGAGAATTTGTTAAGTAATGCTGGACACTGCCTCGCCGCTTAGCCTACCCTAGTCCTGAAGGCACAATACGCCTTACTGATTTAAAAGGGCCGTTCCCCCAACGGTTAGCTTTAGAAACGCAGACGACGGATTCGTCTTCCAGTTCACACTCTCCCCACAGTTGCAATGCGAGGACTCTAGTCTTGCCAACTACAAGACCACAGCAAATTCCTGACGTCCGCAGGTCGAACACCAGTGATTCCGTGTACACCGAGGTCGCTCACCCGGAGCCCGTTCTATTGAGGAACGACGTGCCCTCTGCTTTACACACACCAGCAGGGCGAAAATCGGCGGGAGGGTCGGGCCTTTCCTACTCTGAGGCGAAGACAAATATCCTATCCGGTCTGACGGTCGCGCTTGCGCTGGTTCCGGAGGCAATTGCATTTGCCCTGGTCGCGCACGTCAATCCTCTCGTCGGACTCTATGCGGCTTTCATCATGTGCCTTATCACCGCTTCGTTCGGCGGCCGTCCGGGCATGATCTCGGGAGCTACCGGTTCCACCGCGGTGGTCATGGTCGCGCTCGTGGTGCAGCACGGAGTTCAGTACCTGTTCGCCGCAGTTGTGCTCATGGGCGTTTTACAGATCGTCTTCGCCCTGCTTCGTCTGGGCAAATTCATCCGCATGGTGCCTCACCCGGTCATGCTTGGCTTTGTCAACGGTCTTGCGATCCTGGTCTTCCGGGCACAATTTGGGCACTTCAAGATCAGGAACGCCAACGGGACTGAACATTGGATGAGCACGCCTCAACTGCTGGTGATGGCCGGGCTGATCGCGGCCACCATGCTCATCATCTATCTGTTTCCAAAACTCACGCGGGCGTTTCCAGCGTCCCTTGCCGCCATCCTGGCCATTGCAATGCTGGTGATCTTTTCCGGCATACACACCAAGACGGTGGGGGATATGTCCTCAATTCACGGCGCATTCCCCAAATTTCATTTGCCTGCGGTTCCGTGGAATCTTGCCACTCTGAAAATTATCTTTCCCTATTCCCTGGTGCTCGCAGGAGTGGGGCTGATTGAGACGCTGCTTACCTTGAACCTGGTGGACGATATCACCGAGACCCGCGGCCGTCCGAACCGCGAGTGCCTGGCCCAGGGGACCGCGAATGTCGTGTCCGGTTTCTTTGGAGCCATGGGTGGATGCGCCATGATCGGGCAGACCATGATCAACATCGGCTCGGGGGCGCGAAGGCGCCTTTCAGGCATCACGGCCGCTCTGTGCTTGCTGAGTTTTATCCTCTTTTGCTCATCGTGGATTGAGCGCATTCCCATCGCGGCTCTAGTGGGTGTGATGTTCGTGGTATGCGAAAAGACTTTTGAATGGGGCACTTTCAAAGTCTTCGGCAAGATACCGAAACAAGACGCTTTAGTGATCGTCGCAGTCACGGTCGCGACGGTATTCACGAACCTGGCCACCGCCGTTATCCTGGGAATTCTCATCGCGGCCCTGGTGTTCGCCTGGGAGCATGCCAAGCAACTCTCGGTCCACACGCGCACCGAGAAGGGGTGCAAGATATACGAACTCAGCGGGACCCTCTTCTTCGCATCCGTCGCCAATTTTCAAGAGCTGTTTGATGCGAAGACAGACCCGTCGGAAATCGTCATCGAGTTCAAGCGCGCCAAGGTTATGGATCATTCCGCGATCGAAGCGATCGACCGGCTGGCGCAAAAATACCAGCAAGCTGGTAAGCGCCTGCGCCTGCGGCACCTGAGCCCCGATTGCTATGAACTACTGCGGAAGGCAAAATCCATGGTGGAAATCAATCTCTTTGAGGATCCGCGGTATCGGGTCGCGGACAACCAACTCAGCTAGGCTTACCAGTGCATCACCTGGCCGCCATCCACGTTGATGGTTTGGCCGGTGATCTGCCGTCCTCTCATGGAAGAGAGGAAGACGACCATGTCTGCGATATCTTCCGGCTCCTGCCAGCGGGCAAGGGGCGCCACGGCTCGCACCTTTTCGTCCGCCCAGTCGGCGTAGGACCGTTGCCGATCCAAAGGCTGTTGCTCGTTCCACGCTTTCCAGATGCGTTCGTTCAACGGCGTGCGCACCATGCCTGGACAAACAACGTTGACCCGAATTCCGTGAGGCGCCAGATCTTTCGCCAAACATTGCGCGAAGTTGATATTGGCCGCTTTGCTGGCGCTGTAGGGCGGGTCTGTCTGGGACCCGATTTGCCCAGCGACGGAGGCGAGAAAAACCAGAGTGCCCTGCTTACGCGACACCATTCCAGGCGTGATCGCATGCGCAGCGTGCACCATGCCCATCACGTTGACCTCCAGCACGCGGGGCCAATCGCCGGGCGTGAGATTGGTAAAGGGATAGCCAAATTTCCCTGAACCCAGGGCAGCCGCATGAACCGCGTGGGCAATCGGTCCCAGTGCAGCTTCGGTCTGGCGGACTGCCTCCTGCATGGCAGCAAAATCGGAGACGTCGACGGACAACCCAAGCGAGGCGCAACCGAACTCATCGGCAAGAGCGGCAGCCGCATCTTTCACCTTGGCGGATTGGTCCCACAGTGCAACGCGGCACCCCTCGAGCGAGAAGCCCTGGGCACACGCCCATCCGATGCCGCTGGCTCCGCCGGTGACGACAACCACGCTTCCACCCAGTTCCAAATCCATTCTTAAAAGTCCTTTACTTGCCTCAAATAGCGAGACTTTTTGCCCGGTATCCGCGTCTCTTGAGAATTGCTGTGCGGTGGCTAACCTTCCTCATTACAGGAACTTCGGCCTTTCATCTGAATCAAAAGGCGAGCATCCACCCCGACAGTCCGGCTAAGCGACCCCCATTTTAGCCTAACCACATACTGTATGCTGGGCCTCGACTATAGTAGAAACCCGGCAAAACCCGTTCTGGCGAGGGAGTGTATGCAACAACCTGTTCGAGTCGCTGAGGCCAACAGTTTCCCAGGAAAACAACCGGTGAAGGCCGCGATCAAAGCGATCGAAGCAAACGAATCGTCGGCGCTGGCCGCGGAGGATGGCCAGGCAAAACCGCGCATCCAGTCCGCAGTTCGAACGGTCTCGATTTTGCTTGCGGTGGCCGACAGTCCCAATGGCCTGAAGGCTAAAGAAATTATGGAAAAACTGGGGCTGTCTCGCCAGGTGACGTACCACCTGATCCACACCATGCACGGTACGGGCATCATCAGGAAGAACGACAGCAACCGGTACGTACTCGGCCTGGCCACGGTCTCTATCGCCGAAGGCTTTAGCCGGCAGTTAGCGCCCCCCGAGCATCTTGCGCGCAGGGTGCGGTCGATCGTCGCCGCAACCGGAGAAACCGCCTATGCAGGCGGTTGGGTGGACGGCGAAATTGTAGCCCTCGCCACCGCGCGCGGTGAATCTCCAGTAGGAGCGGCCCAGGTGCCCCAGGGTTACAGCGGATACGCCCATGCGCGGGCCGCGGGAAAACTGCTTCTGGCCATGGTCGACTCCGAAACGCGCGAAGCATATCTGGCAAAGCATCCTCTGGATGCCAGAACCAGCAAGACGATTACGGACCTCGACGAGCTCAAGAGGGAGTTCGAACAAATTCGCGCGCAAGGCTATTCGATCGACCACGAGGAGTTCCACGAGGGCCTGCAATGTCTCGCCGTGCCCGTGGAAGGCCTGGGAGGTAGGTTTGTATTGGGGATTTCCGTGCCCAAGCAACGCTTTGAGGGAAATTTTGAGCGCTACTTAGCTGCGTTGCTGAACGTCGCCAAGATCAACGGCTGATTGAAGCAAAACAGATTGTTCGCGAAACCGACTTGCGCGCAATGAGTCCCGCAGGGACGGCTGAACTTTAAGACGGTCTGCTCAACCACCGATCACGCTATCGGCAAACAGCTCGGCCCGGCGGGCTCGAAATATTTATAGGTCAAAACAAATTCCTGATGTCCCAAAGCTTCTGAGGCGGTTGGCATGCCTTGCGCTGTCGCGATCAGGGAATCATAAATCTCATGCCCAACTTGATCGAGCGTGGCTTTGCCTTCGAGAATGCGGCCGGCGTTGATGTCCATATCATCCGACATGCGACGGAAGGTTTGCGGATTGGCGCAGATCTTGACCACGGGCGCGATGGCCGAACCAACGACACTTCCCCGCCCCGTGGAAAATAAAATCAGGTGCGCGCCACACGCGATCAGTTCCGCAATCTCAGCGTTGTCGTTGATATTAGGAAAACCGAAGCGGACCGGACCGTCAGGAACTATGTCGAGCAGGTAGAGACCGCCCGCAATAGGAACATCCCCCGGCTTGAGAATGCCGGAAATTTTCGAGCTGCCACTCTTGCTGTAAGCACCCATGGATTTTTCTTCCTGCGTCGTGAGCCCGCCTTCCGCATTACCCAGGGCAAAGCTGCCGTGTCCCAGGGTGGCATAATATTGCGCCGCCTTAGCTACCACCGCGATCAGTTCCTCAGCCAACGCACTCGTGACTGCACGTTGCGCCATGATGTGCTCACAGCCAATCAGTTCCCCAGTCTCTTCAAAGATGGCGGTTGCACTTTGCGCAGTAAGCAAATCAAACGCACGCCCAATGGCAGGATTCGCCGTGATGCCGCTGGTGGAGTCCGAGCCTCCACAAACCGTGCCGATGATCAGCTCGTTCACAGCCATCGCAGTGTTAGGAGCCGAGTCCATAGCTGATAGCGTGGACTCGACCCACGCCCGGCCTTTTTCAATGGTCTTGCGCGTTCCTCCCACCTGCTGGATGACCAGCGTATCGACAGGTCTACCGCTTTGCCGGATTGCGTCTTCCAATTCTGCACGATCGAAACTCTCGCAGCCCAGGGACACCAGCAACACCGCCCCCACATTCGGATGCGTACACAGGCTTGCCAACATGCGCGAGGCATAGGCGTTGGGATAACAGCCTCCAAACCCAATCAGGTGTACTCCGCGCTCAGGGAAACAGTTCACAATCTCCCGCGAAACATGATGAGCACATTCAACCAGGTAACATACGAGCAGATAATTACGAATACCCTTGCGCCCGTCAGGGCGAAGATACCCATACAGGTTATGGCTGCCGGACATGGCTATCTTCTTTCTCAAGGGAATAAGTAGGCAGGTAATTGCTCTTCATATTATGAAGATGCACAAGCTCGCCTGCACCGATGTCGCATGTCGCCGAACCTATCGAAACCCCATATTTTATTATGGATTCCTTGTTACCTATAGGGCAGCCGGCTATCTTGAAGCCGAGTGGAATGTTCTGCTTTATCACGACCTCGCGCCCAGCTATTTGCAGCGTTGTTCCATTCGAGATAGGGCCTGTCGCAGTACACACATTGTCCTTTGGATTGAGAAACAGAAGTCGGCCGTCAGTGACTGGTTCTTGTGACATGTTTCAGAGAATCCCATACTTGCGAAAAGCCTCGGTGCTCGAAGAGCCGGCCTCGATTGCTTTGCGCACTACTTTCTCGCCTCGAGCTTTTTCGAGCGCGCGCGCGACGGCTTCTTCTTCAACTGTGCGAGGCACAACAACAACGCCGTCCATGTCTGCAAAAATCAGGTCTCCGGGGTCGATGCGCACTCCGCCAATTTCCACCGCGCATCGGTAGGCCACGATCTTCGAGCGCACGCCTGCGTCCTGCGCGTAGCGGCCGCGACTGAACACCGGCCAATTCTGCTCCAGAATGCGCACGGTGTCGCGATGATATCCATCAATCACTGCGCCGGCGGCGCCGCGAACTCGCGCAGTTGCGGTGAGAATCTCGCCCCAGGCAGCGCAATTCTGCGAGCCGCCCGTTGCAACGTAAACCTCGCCCGGAAGCAGTTGATCCAGTGCTTCCGTCATAAGGCCGAACGGATCCTTCTGCGGACCCCATGCGTCAGCAATCTGGACCGGCATCGCCCGCCCCACCAAGCGCATGCTCTCTTTCATCGGCTGAATGGGTTGAGGCAGAAACTGATGGGTATGTCCCAGTACGTCCAGTACATCGCCCAGGACCGCAGTGTAGAGATTCTCGGTAATGGCGCGAAACAGCTCGATTTCCGTCTGCACTCTCGAATATCCCTCTCGACAAGAGCCTCACTATAGGAGCCTCGCAGAACCCTGTCAACGCGAGGCAGAACCCAATATCATCATATAGTTTGCACGATGTCAGATGTAGATGTTTTCCTTGACAACCCCAGTTACGACACATATATAAGGATGCGGCTGAAATCCGAGACTTATTTCGCTGGTTAGTTGGCTGAGGGCTCCGCTCCGTATGAAGTCAAAATTTCGAAATGTCTGCGTCTGCTCATTCATGTCGCTGTGCATAGTCTCCCTGTTTCGCGGGCAAACTTCGAAGGATCCAGCCAATGTGAACTGGGGCGACTACGGCGGAGGATTGGACTCGATGTCCTACTCCCCCCTGCAACAAATCAATAAAAGCAATGTGGACCAGCTGACGCAAGCCTGGTTTTTTCCGGTGCCGGGAACGAGTGCCAGGTTCAGCTTTAGCCCGTTGATCGTGGACGGCAAGATGTACGTGCTCGGGAAAGGCGACGAGATCGTTTCTCTCGATGCGGCCACCGGCAACAAGATTTGGTCTCACCCCACCCAAGGCACACCCACCGACCGAGGCATCAATTACTGGGAAAGTAAAGATCGCAGCGATCGCCGGCTCATCTTCTCGGCCGACAGTTATCTGCAGGAGATCGACGCCAGAACCGGCGCAAGCATCACTACGTTTGGCAACGACGGACGAGTCAATTTGCGCGAGGGTCTCGGCCGGGATCTTAAAACCATTCCGCAGATTCAAACCGGAACCCCCGGGCATGTGTTCGAGAACATGATCATCCTGGGCTCGGCAACCAGCGAAGCGTATGGTTCCCCACCCGGCGACATCCGCGCCTTCGACGTACTAACCGGCAAGCTGGTGTGGAGCTTCCATACGCTTCCGCATCCAGGTGAGTTCGGTTACGACACCTGGCCCAAGGACGCCTGGAAATACGTGGGCGGAGTGAACACCTGGGGCGAATTCGCGATCGACGCAAAACGGCGGATCGGATATTTCCCGCTGGGCTCACCCACCTATGACTACTGGGGCGGAGACCGCATCGGCGCCGGATTGTTTGGCGACTGCCTCCTGGCTTTGGACCTGCGCACCGGCAAGCGGTTGTGGCATTACCAGACCGTGCATCACGATCTGTGGGACTACGATCCGACCACGGCTCCAAAACTATTGACGGTGCAGCACAACGGCAAGAAGGTCGACATCGTTGCCCAGGCGACGAAATCAGGCTTCTTGTTCGTGTTTGATCGGGTGACGGGCAAGCCGCTTTGGCCGATCGAGGAACGGCCTGTGCCTAAGAGCGATGCGCCGGGCGAGGAGTCGTGGCCCACGCAACCTGTTCCCACCAAACCGCCGCCCTTCGCGCGCCAGAGCTTTACAGCAAACGACATCAATCCCTACCTCAGCGACGAAGACAAAGCGCGAATTATCGAGATACTGCGCAACGCAAATAACCAGGGCATTTTTACTCCGGGGACCGACAAGCGCGATTCCATTCAGATCCCGGCCGACGATGGCGGCGCCAATTGGGGCAACAGCGCAGCGGACCCAAAAACGGGCATGATGTTTTTGCGCACCGCGGATTCACCTGAGCTGAAATACAAGCTCACGCAAAAAATCCCGCTGATGGTCCCCCCCGGAGCGACCCCTGAGACGCAAGGCCATGTTATTTTTTCTCAGCTATGCCAGGGATGCCATGGCCCGAACCGCACCGGTGTGATGTCTCCCAAAGATATCGGGATCGACAAGTTCAAAAAGATTGTCACCGGCGGCGAAGGCGAGATGCCCGGCTTCTCCGATCTGCCGGCGCACTATCTCGATGCCCTGGCAGCCTATATTTCAAACCCCGCTGCCGCTGCCCCGATGACGCGAAGAGCCGGCGCCGGCGGAGGGATGGAACGATTGCCCGCGCCGCCTGGCATTACACGCTACTTTGGCAATTACGAAAACAGGATTCTTTCCAGTGACGGACTTCCGGCGATTAGTCCTCCCTGGACCTCGCTGGTCGCCATCGATCTGAATGCCGGAGAGATTCGATGGAGGGTTCCACTGGGTGTGGTGCCCGGCCTGGCAGCCAAGGGCATTAAAGACACCGGTTCGGCAAAGGTGACCTTAGCCTCGAACCGAACCGCACCCGTGGTGACAGCCGGTGGTTTGGTCTTTGTAGCGAGTTGGCCCGACCGCACCATTCATGCCTTCGACAAAGACACCGGCAAGCTGCTCTGGGAAAAGGAACTGGAAGCAAACCCCGAAGGGCTGCCGTCGGTGTATGAAGTCGACGGCCGCCAATACATCGTCTTCTGTGCGTCGGGGCATCCGGCAGAAACCGCACTCGCCGAAGGATTCGCATGGAAAGCAGGCAAAGCCGAAGCACAAGGCTACTACGTATTTGCCCTGCCTAAACAGTAGCCACCCGCTCCCGAAAGGACTGCAATGCGTCTAAGCACCTATTTCTCAAGCCAACTACTGCCCCCTTACAAACCGATGGGTGCCCCAGCCCGCCCCGGCGTGCCGTGGGGTCTCGCGTCTGAGACCTGGGATCCTCCTAGTAAAGGCTCATTGAGTTCTGCTCATAGTCACTCACCAACTATGCGGACTAAAACAAGCCTCGTTGCCCTCTTGCTTGCGACTCTCATCAGTCCCACTATCTTCGCAAATGCACAGTCGTCACTAGATCCCAACAAAAACCCCAACGGCGGCGAGAAGCCTGGCCCTGGCAGCTTCACACAACCTTCCATGTCAGTACGCCCCGCAGATCGAGGAAGGATGCGCACCAGTGCAACCACGATCTTAGGCTGGAGATTAGGCGCGCCGCCAAATGCTTCCCTCTCTTTCTTCGAAACGGCAAAGAATGCCGACGCCGCCGGCCTTTCAGCCGTAGAAGGCGCGAGCACGCAACAAGTCAGCGCCGATATACCCAAACATCTCGACGACACCCTGACCGCTGACGAAATCACAAAAGTAAAAAACAGGCTCGATGAGCTGCGCCTTCACATGCCGGCATACTTTCTCGCCGTGCTCCCGGGCGACGAGGGTTCAAGGCGGAAGGCATTCACATTTGCAAAAGATTTAGGCGCGGACACGATCATCGTTCCCGCCGATCCCAAATCCTTCGCCGAACTCGACAAACTGGCGAACGAAACCGGCATGAATGTCGCCGTCGTCAACCACAACACAGCAGCCGCCATGGCTGCTTTATCCCCTCTGAGCCATCACATTGGTTTGAGCGTGGATCTTGGCGCCTGGGCCAAAGCCGGCGTTCAGCCGCTCGATGGATTGGCGAAGATTAAAGAACGGCTGCTCGCAGCCGATCTACCGGACGCAAGCACCGCCTCTCCATTCCTGGTCGAGTTGAGCCGCTTGCAGCCGCCAGTTCTCCAACCAGACTGGCCACCAGCCCGAGACGGAGGCGCAAAGAAATCCGAGGGCAAACCTCTCTTCTTGACCCTGGATCCAGCGAACGGACAACTTGCGCAGGCGGCAGACGCCTACGACCAGGCTGTTCTGCCAGCAATTGCCTACCGCATCGATACGCTCTCCCGCATGCAGACCATATCAACGCCAGACAAACTTCCTGCCGACGTGCGGCACAAAATCGATGCGGCCATTCCCCGGCAAGCCCTGGTCAAACCGGAGCGGCCACGAAAACTTCTCATCCTGGATTTATGTGTCAATGGCGGTTACTATCACGCCAGCATTCCAGACGGCAACCTGGCGCTCGAATTGATCGGCAAATACACCGGCGCGTACGTGCCGACGTTCAGCAACGACCTGGACAATCTCAAATACCCGAAGATCAAGGAATGGGACGCAGTATTTCTCAATAGCGTGGAAGGAGAACTGTTCATCGATCCTGAGGTAATGCACGGCCTGATGCGCTTCGTCGAAGAAGGCGGCGGAGTGGCGGGACTTCATGCCGTCACCTTCGCCAGCGTAGATGTGCCGGAATTCGGAAACCTGATTGGCGCTCAAACCGGCGCTCACAAATACAACGGCGAGATGGGAACGCTGCGCATCGAAGACCCCGACAGCCCACTCACCAAACAATTCGGCGGAAAGGACTTCGACTTCTTCGACGAGTTCTATCATTTTCTTCCCACCGGGCCCTACTCCCGCGAGAAGCTGCACATTCTGCTCAGCCTCGATCCCGCAAGAACGGAGCAGTCCGCTAACCGCTACACCACGCGGCCTGACAACGACTACGGAATGGTATGGATCAGCAGCTACGGCAAAGGACGTGTGTTCAACTGCGCCCTGGGCCACAGACCGGAATTCTACGAGACGGCCAACATGGAACAACTACTTTTGGCTGCGACCCAATTCGTCCTCGGCGATCTGAAAGCCGACACCACGCCGAGCGCGCAGCTCGCTAAGAAATGATGCTGCAACCGTTATGCGTTGCTTGTTGCTGTTCTCTGGTTTGACTGGAGCGCTACTCGCCGCCAACCTGTCGTTGGCGGCGCAGGACATCGATTCCATCGTTACCTCGGCGAGCCGCAGCTCCGCAACCATTGCCGATGGGATTAAAGATCCTGGCGAGCGGGCAGCGTTTATCAACATCGCCAAGACCAAAGATCCCCAACAAATTATTGACGCTCAGCCGTTCGTTCCTGGATAGCTATCCGCGCTCTGCGTTCCTCGCCCAGGCAAGCGAGGGAGCCGCTCGTGCAAGCTTTGACCTCGGCGATTTGCCATCAGGCCTGAACTACGCCCGTTTTTCGCTCTCGTTGTTGCCCGAAAATCCGCTGCTGCTGGTTGCGGTCGCCGATGTGCAAGCGGTTCTCCACCAAAACGATGCGGCCATTGCCAGCGCCCGCGATGCGCTCGATTACCTCGATCGCTTTGATCGCCCCCTCACCATCTCTGCGCGAGATTGGCCAGATGCAAAGAAAAACCAACAGGCAACCGCATGGTTCGTGATCGGGCGCGCACTGATCAACGAGGCCCTTCAAAACCCTGCAAGTCCAAGCCGAAAATCACTCCTAACCCAGGCCATCTCCGCGCTCAACCAAGCCCGCACTCTGAAGCCGGATGACATGGAGGTCGTCTATTTACTCGGCGTCACCTACCTGTCGGCAAACGACTCATCACCGGCAGCGCTCGCATTTGCCACGGTGTACCGGCAAAACACAGAACTCACGCCAAAAGCCCGGGAACAATTGTCGGCCATCTACCAGGCAGCCAAACCTGCACAGAGTTTTGACGAGTTTGTTGCCACCCTCGAGAAGCAAGCCGAAAGCTCGTCTCCCTCACCGCCGGCCGAGACGCAAGCCCCCGCGATCAAACAGCCCGGCTACGCCGGCTCGGAGACATGCAGCCGGTGCCATGTCGACATCTATCGCCAATGGTCGCAAAGCGGCATGGCGAAGATGTTGCGCCCCTATCTGCCACAAAATGTGATCGGTGACTTCGAGAAGAAGAACGAGTTCGTTACCGGCGACGATATCGCGTACCGCGGCGGCAAACTGGAGGCCGCTGCGCATGACGACCGCGCTCTCTTCGCACGCATGGTTATTCGCGGCGGCCGCCACTACTTCGACATAAAGGAGTCAGATGGCCGCTGGCACTCCTATCCGGTCGACTACACCATCGGCTCGAAATGGCAGCAGGCCTATGCCACTAAATTGTCCAACGGACAGATCCACGTCTTTCCCATTCAATACAGTGCTGTCGCAAAGCAATGGCTCAACTATTGGAAGATCATCGACAGCCCCGGCAGCGAGCGTGCTGACCCCAACACCTGGCAGAAACACGATGGTTCCACCAGCTATCAGTTGAATTGCGCTGTATGCCATACCAGCCAGTTGCGTAACACCTCGGGCGGGGGCCTGGCTCTCGACCATATTGTCTTTCGCGAACCGGGAATCAATTGCGAAATGTGTCACGGCCCCTCTGCTGCCCACGTAGAAGCGATGACCACAGGCAAGTTCTATGCAAAACAACCTCTCGATCCGCCGGTTGATTTCCATCGCGTCACCAATCGCGAATTTGTCTCCATTTGCGCGCAGTGCCACATGCAATCGAACGTGCACCAGGGCAACGCCCAGGGTGAATTGAACTACTCCAGCACCGGCACTTTTTTCCTCAAGAGGGCGGCACTTCCCTTAGGCGAATTCACCCGTGCTGCTTTCTTCCGCGATGGCCGCTTTACGCAGGCCACGTTCATGGTCGAAGCACTGGAACGCTCGCAATGCTTTCGCAAGGGCCAGGCCAGTTGCGGAACCTGCCACAATCCACACGGACACGACCAGTCTTCCAACCCTACATCGCTCAAATTCAAAGACGAGCCCGATCGCATGTGCACCGGTTGCCATACCCAGTTTCAAGACAAGACGCAGGCCGCTGCACATTCCCACCATTCGATCGATAGCGAGGCCAGCCGTTGTGTTGAGTGCCACATGCCCCGCATTGTGGATGGCATGCTGATGCGTGTCCGCTCGCACCAGATCGACGATATCCCGAACGCCGAGATGACGCTGCGCTTCGGCCAGCTAGACAGCCCGAACGCATGCTTGCTATGCCACTCGGATAAGAGCGCGAAGTGGGTTCAGGGTCAATTGCAAGCGTGGAAAATCAACCGGAATATGACCTCGGGGAAGGGTTGAATGGGCAAGCGTACGCGACTGCTCGATTGACAGTGCCAATTTGCAGCGCCGATAATCGGGTGTTTATCAACTCAAGCTCGCAGGACTGGGGATTCATGTCTTTACCAACGCATGGCTCGCGAACAAGCTCGTTACTGGTTGGTCTGCTGACCATGCTTTCCATGACCGCCGGTTTTGACGCCGCTGCGCAGCAGACGCAACCCACCACTCCCCCCATATACGGAGGCAACCCACGCTCCCAGGAGTCGGGTTCGGCAACCGGCGGTGTGTTCGCGCCCGTTCTCGATTCGGAAAAAAGGCCGATCACCGCGGGCGGGTTCGTCAAGACCGGACCCATCGTCTACCAGGATGTCTCCAAAAAGTCAGGCTTGACCGTCTGGCGCCACAGGATGGGGAACCCGGAGAAGAATTACATCCTGGAAACTACCGGTTCCGGCGTGGCCTTGCTGGACTACGACCATGATGGCTGGATCGATATCTACCTGGTGAACGGATCGACTTACGAAGCAATGGATGGCAAGGCCGAACCTCCCCATGCTGCCCTCTTTCACAACAACCACGATGGCACCTTTACCGATGTTGCCGCGAAGGCCGGCGTAACCAACGGCCGCTGGGGCTTCGGCGTGGCGGTGGGAGACTACGACAATGACGGCTGGCCAGACCTCTATGTGAGCAACTTCGGAAAGAACCGTCTCTTTCACAACAACCATGATGGAACGTTCACCGATGTCGCAGAGCAAGCCGGCGTGACCCTCGGCAACTGGTCGAATGGCGCGAGCTTTGGTGACTATGACGGTGACGGTAAGCTGGACCTGTTCGTCCCCGGCTATGTCCATTACGACCTGAAAAACCCTCCACCCTCCGGCGCCGGCGACGCAGCCCATTCCTTCTGCCAATATCGTGGAGCCACCGTCATGTGCGGCCCTCGTGGCCTGCCCGGCGAACCCGATCACCTGTTCCATAACAATGGTGACGGCACGTTTACCGATGTAAGCGAAAAAGCCGGAGTGAGCGACAAACGGCACTACTTCGGTTTCTCCTCAACCTTCGTCGACATCAACAACGACGGCAAACTTGACCTCATCGTGGCCAATGACTCGACGCCTAATTATCTCTACATCAACAAGGGCGACGGCACATTCCAGGATGCAAGCTTCTTCTCTGGCTTCGCTCTCAACCAGGAAGCTCGCGAGACTGCCTCCATGGGACTGGCCGTGGGCGACTACCTGAACAATGGCCTGGTCGATCTCTACACCACGACTTTCTCCGATGACTACAAAACTCTCTTTCGCAATGAAGGGGGCGGCAACTTCTCAGAGATCACCGAGCAAATGGGCATCGCCCAAATCACCTACCCCTTCCTGAGTTGGGGAACCGAATTCATCGACTACGACAACGATGGATGGAAGGACATCATGTCGGTCAGTGGCCACGTCTACCCCCAGGTGGACAAGCATCGCCTCGATTGGGGCATGACGTTCGCGGAACGTCCTTTGCTGTTTCACAACCTCGATAAGGGCAAACGCTTCGAACTCGTCCCGGCGGTAGAAGGCACCGGACTCGCCGATATCATTCCCGGGCGTGGCGCAGCCTTTGGTGATCTGTTCAATGACGGCAAGATCGACGTAGTCGTCAACTGCATCGACCACACTCCGGTCCTGCTGCGGAATGTGAATGCGGACACAAACCATTGGGTCGGCCTTTCGCTGATGGGCGGCCCCAAGGGTCCTCGTGACGCAATCGGAGCCGTGGTCTACCTGACTGCCGGCGGTATCCGTCAGCGCGCCGATGTGATGAGCGGCGGTAGCTACGAATCCTCGAATGACCAGCGCCTTCACTTCGGCTTGGGACAGGCGGCAAGCGTAGAAGCCGTCGAGATTCACTGGCCCAGCGGCTCTGTCGAACACGTTACCCTGCCGGCCGTCAACCGGTTCTTCATGATTGAAGAGGGCAAAGGAGTTGTACCCAGCGTCTACGATGCCATCGCGAAGAATTCACCGGCGGCGCGGGGTACTAGTAGTAGCCCCAAATGAAGGACTGCGTTCACAAACCAGGGTGTTTCGGTGTATATCATTTTCAGGTCTGCCCGCGCCTGCCGCTATTTCAGGAGGAATAATATGAAGACCTTATTCCTGCGTGGGATTCTCATCGTATCGGTCGTCGCCGCGGCCCTTTGTTTTGCGAGGGCAACCATCAAGGCCGCCTCCAACCAGGAGCCTGCGCGCAAAGATTACGCCGACAAGGTTCGTGCCTCCTACAACTACCGGTTTGGCAAAGACCGGCCTTCTACACCAGGCAACGCCTCAGTAGAAGGAGAGGACTTCATTCAACCCGGCGCCTTTCCGGACGCGAGGTACTGCGGGCATTGCCATCAGGAAGCCCTTCATCAGTGGCGGCAATCTCTCCACTCGAATTCTTTCCGCACCCCGTTTTACCGAACCAGCGTGAACATCCTGATCCGGACGAAAGGCATTGAGTTCTCACGCCACTGCGATAGCTGCCACAACCCCATTGCCGTGTTGTCCGGCGGCCTGACCCAGGACTCGCAGGTGGATCGGAGCTTCGACAAAGACGGTCTCACCTGTACTACCTGCCATTCCATTCAGAGCCTGAAGTCGACCAATGGCAATGGTGGCTTTGTTATGGGCATTCCCGCGGTGATGGTCGACGACAAAGGCAATCGAATTCCGGGCGAAGTTCCCTATGACGACATCATGAAGTACCCGAAACGCCACTCGATGGCCGTCATGAAGAGCATCTATCGGACCCCCGAGTTCTGTGCATCCTGCCACAAGGCGAATTTGCCCGACACGCTGAACGACTATAAATTCATCCGTGCGTTTACGACATATGACGAGTGGCAGCAGTCGAAATTCTCGCAGCAAAATCCGTTGACCTTCTACGCCGCCGACTTCTCCACCTGCCAGGGATGCCACATGAAGCGCGCGGCCATTACTCTTCCTGAGCCGGGGGCCAAACATGGCGCCTTTGCTACGCATAGCTGGCCGGCAGGAAACACGGCAGTTCCCTTCTACTACGGATACGATGAACAACTGAAAAAAACAACCGACTTCCTCAAAGCGGGAAATTATCTGAACGTCGATATTTTTGCCCTGCAGAAGGCCAGCGATGACAAGATCATCGCACCGCTTGGCTCCGTGCCCTTCAGCCTGAAGCCCGATGAAGTCGTGCAAGCCCTGGTGGTGATCCAGAACAAGAACATCGGCCACTCCTTGATTCCTGAGGTGCGGGATCTTTACGAGGCATGGGTCGAGTTCACCGCCAAGGATGCTACCGGCAAGGAGATCTATCACAGTGGCTTTATCAAGCCGGATGGCGCGCTGGACGAGCGGGCGCACAGTTTCACCAACCGGCCGGTCAATGTCGACGGGGCATTCGTCGACAATCACAAAGTCTGGACGATCCATTCGGTGGCTTATGACAATTCAATCCAGGCCGGCAGATCCGTATTAGTGCGCTATCAGTTCCGCATTCCTTCGGGCTTGAAAGGCCCTATCGCCATCACCGCAAAAGTGAATTACAGGCACTTCCGTCAGAGCTACATGAACAACGTTTTCGGTCCGGGCCATCCAGCATATCCGGTGGTGGAGATTGCGTCGCGTAGCCGCGTCTTGCATGTTGGAGAGAACGCAACATGTCCACCGGAGCCGGGCGACAACCCTGATTGGATGCGATGGAACAACCTGGGCATTGCGTATCTCGATCAATTGCAATACTCCGATGCAGTGCGGGCTTTCAGCGAAGTGGTCAAACTAAGGCCGGACTATGCTGACGCCTATACGAATATTGCCTTGACCGAAATTCAGTGGGAGAAATACGACTCTGCCCGCGCCAGCGTACTGCGGGCACTCGAGATAAGCCCCAATAGCGCGCGCGCCCTCTATTACCTTGCCCTGCTCCAAAGACGGGCAGGCGACTACGATGCGGAGGTCGCCAACTTGAAAAAAGTAGTCGAGCAATTCCCTGCCTCGCGTGATGCGCGGCGCGATCTTGGCCTGGCCTTCTACCGGCAGCACGACTACCCTGACGCAAGAATCCAATTTGAAGCCGTGCAGGGGATCGACCCGGATGACCTCACGGCCCACTACAACTTGTCGATCATCTACCGCCGCATGGAAATGGATCAGAAGGCGGCGGAGGAACAAGCCCAGTTCATCACCAAGAAGTTCGACCCCGGAGCGCCCACCTACTCCTTCGACTTCCTGCGCCAGCATCCGGAGATATCGATCGAGAGCATTCCCCAGCATGTACACAGCGATCTTCCTTACCAGGCGAAGCCACCATCCGCTGGAGCCCAGTAGTGCGATATCTCACGCTAGCCTTGTTGGTGCTTCTGACTCCCAGGCCCGTACTCTGCCAGGCAAACGCCGGTTGTCCCTGGCTCAACGTGGCCACAGCCTCCGGAGTTCTCAGGAGCAGCGAAGGTGGAACCATGGCCACGCTGTCCCAGGGCAGCAAAGATGCCTGCAGTTTCGTCTACCGCGACGCAAGCGCATCGCATGAGCTTCGCATCACCACAGAGCAGGTGCAGAACCCAACCCAGGCCATGACGAGCGCCAAGGCCCGTTGCAGTGGCGAAGCGTCGCCTTTACAGGCGATTGGAAATGAGGCAGTGATCTGTGCCGCAGACGTCAAAGCCCAGGCCGAGGGAGAGCAAGTCATCGGCCGAGTCCGCGACCAGGTCTTTACCGTCACCATCACCACCAGCGCGCGAAACGATCCCTCCATGTCCCGAGACGAGCTCAAAGAGAAAACCAGAAACATAGCAGAGCAAGTAGCTGGCGCTCTCTTCTGATCCCTCAGAGCGCGGGCTTTGCTGGATGCCACAAACGAGAGGTGGTGTCTTTCTCGTATCCCTTACCGTTAGGAAAGCTGACCAACTCAAACTGCATGCCCCACGGCGAGAGAAAATAAATCCACGTTTGCCCGGCATTGGGTCCGGCAGTCCTGACCGTAGGCTTGCCCAGAAGCTGAACACCCTTGGCGGAAAGATAAGCCACCGCCGCATCGAAATCGTCTACATAGAAAGCCAGATGGTGACCACCGACGTCGCTATTTTTAGGCGGAGTAAGGTTTTGGTCGGGCGCTTCGTACTGAAAAATCTCAAAGTTCGGGCCAAACTTACACCGGAAGAAACGCAACCTGCGCATCACCGTTCTGGGGTGAACGTTGAGGTGTTTCTCCATCCAGTCATCTTCCGCAACAAATGGCCCAAGCTCAAACATGTATTCGCACCCGATGACGTCGACAAAAAATCGAGTCGCCTCCTCCAGGTCGGGCACAGTAAAGCCTACATGCTCTGTTCCTCGCAGACCAGGAATGCCAGAAGGCTGGATGCTGGGTTGGGATGACAAAGTGACCTCCGGTGCGTGTGCAAGCCTTGATGGAAGGTCGTTTATATCATAATGTTCTTTCATACAACAACGCATCGGTCATCGAGGTCGCAAGAACTTGCAAATTACAAAAGTGCAAATCGCGGAGTGCGGCATACCCCTTCCCTATATTCTGCGACTAGGTCCGGTCGAGATTCGGACGCGAGACTACGTCCTCTTTCGCGTGGAAACAGACGCAGGTGTATTTGGCGAAGCCGTCGGCTATCCGCGAGGAACGCCGTTGTTTGACACGCTAAGCAGCATGGGCCGCCGCATCCTGGGCAAAGACGTCCGCATGCGTCGCCAGGTGATGTTCAACCTGGAGTATTCCAATGTTCCCGCGCGTGCGGGCCTGACGCGCGCTCTTAGCCTGATAGATATTGCCCTGTGGGATATCGCGGCCAAGCGGGCGGAACAACCACTGTTTCAGTTTCTCGGTGGCCTGCGAACAGCGGCCGATGTAACCACCGTGGCCGGCTACTACGTAGATCAGCGCGGAATCGCAGACGTGGTAAAAGAGGTAGGCTTGCTCGAGGATGCTGGCTGCAAACGCGTAAAGATCATGCTGAAAGGCGACGACCGCGACTTCGATAAGAAGTATGCTTCGGCCGTAGCCAACAAGATGCCGGGAAGGGTGGCGGCGGACGCTCACTGGACCTGGAGCACATTGACCGAAGCCAGGAGAGCCTGTCTCGATATCGATGAGCTGGGATTGAACTTCCTGGAAGATCCTTTTGCCGCCTCCGACATACGGCTGACCCACCAGATACGAAACGAACTGACCACGCCCATTGCCGCCGGAGAGGATGTCTTCGGCGTAGGAGTTGTCGCCGACCTGGTAAGCGGCATCGACATCCTGCGCGTCGACGCAACCACCGTGGGAGGAATTACCGGCGCCATCGAAGCAATCAACATCGCAGCGGCTGCAGGCCGGACCGTATTTCCCCACGTCTTTGCTCCGCTCCACGTCCACCTGGCCTGTGCCTTCCCAAATGTCGAAGCGGTCGAATGGATCACGCAGGAAAGCGGCGCCGACCCGTTGGATCGTTTTTTACAAAATATCTCCGTGATAAAGCACGGACAGATGAGCCCGAGCGAAGAACCGGGCAACGGTATCTCCATCGATTGGAGTAATGTCGAAAAACTTTCACGACGGAATGCTGTGATCACCGCAGATAATTGAACAGATATCTCCACTACCCAGTCCGGTCGAAAAACATTTCCACGACAAGTCCGCAGGACTGCAGACCTTTCGTGGAGGTGTTTTGACACCTCCTGGTACACGTTACCCTCTCCCTTGTCATCCCGACCGGAGCGAACCCGGATTTCCTGCCGCGCAGCACTGGAAACGGCCGCGTGCGCGGCTTTCAGTAAGGAAAGCCGCATGGAGCTCGCCAACGCTACTCATACCAACAGGAAATCCGGGGTAGCGCAGCGGAGGGACCTGCGGTTCACCGGACCACAACTGGAAACGCGGCAATACAATGAGCCAACCTCATTTTCCTCTGTCAGGCTCAGGTAAAAGCAATCAACAACTTAGACTGTCAGAAATCATTTGCTCCGCTAATTTGGCCAGCTCTGGCTGAACTCAGCCCAGGAAGCAGTCCTGGGTAGAAATTCCAGGCAGGAAAAGTCCCGTAGGGACGACTGAAAAATGCAAACCCGCCCCTCAATGAGAAGCCTGCGCCGCAGGCAGCGTTTTCTTCACGCCCACATTCCCCGCCGCAACCTCATTCGCCACCGCCAGAATTTGCAGCGTCTCCGCATCATCCGCGTCGATCGAAAGAATATCTCGCAAACGGCGGATCGCCTCTTCGGCCCTGCCAGTTTTGCAAAGAACAAGAGCCGCATTGCGCTGAAAAACCAGGTTGGAAACATCTGTCTTCGCCGCCTGGTCGTAGTGCTCCAGTGCGCCGGCAAGGTCTCCTTTTTTTTCCAACTCCACGCCGCTGTTGTTTAACACCATCGCCTTGGTCTCACTATCCGCCTCGGCGTGGGTACTGGCGAGCAAAGTCTCCAGGTCTTTCTGCAGCCGCGGCCCGTTCACCGAATCGCCCTTGAGGCTGTAGATGCGGTATAGCCGATAAGTAACTTCCCGATCGCTCGGCGCGAGGCGATGGGCTGTCTCGAGCTCCGCTATGGCTTTATCCTGCTTGCCGGAGTCTTGATACAGTCTGCCGAGCAGTGCGTGCGGAACTTCGTTCTCCGGATCTAAACTCGCTGCTTTCTCGAGGGTAGCCGTGCTTTCCTCCGAGCGGTTCAGCGAGAAAAGCCCCTCTCCGATAGCCGCATACGCCTCAGGCCATTCCGGACCCAGAGTGAGCGTCTTCTGGTAAGCATCGATCGTGTCTTGCCATTTTTTCTGATAGTAGGCATCCCGTGCCTTCAGCCGCCACAGATCGAGAAGGGATTCCGTCGCCGCATCTTTGCTCTCCAGCTCCAGGTTCACTTCTTTCTCTGACTCAGCGTACTTTCCAGCGCGCGCCAGCACCAGCGCGTAGTTATAACGCAGGCCGGGCAAACTCGGATCAAGCTTGAGCGCCACCGACAAACGTTCTATCGCTCGATCCAGGTTGTTAAAGCTCGCGTACGCTAAACCCGACGATAGGTAATTGGGAGCATAATTCGGCCGCAGCCGGATCGCCTGCTCAAACTCCGCAGCCGACTCGACCGGCTTCGAAAGCAAGGCAAAGCAGATCGCTTTCATCGCATGTATGTCGCTGGCATGCGCACCGTGGGCATCGGCCTGTTCCAACGCTGATAGGGCGCTCTGGGGGTCCCCATCCTGCACCAACTTCTTCGCCTGGTCCAGAAGCGCCCCCGTATCCACGGAGGCTTTGCTCGCAGAAGGCGGCCTGGTATCCCGTTGCGCCAGGCTCATTGGTGAAAGAGCCTGCCCTGACAACCCCAACACCGCCAACAGGAAATAGCCCTTCGTTGCCGACCTGCAGAGCGATCTTTTCCGCGAACGAGACATGCATTTGCCCGGCACAGAGTTCAGGATACTCATTTTGTCTTCCCTGGACGCTATGAAATGAGGGTCCGTGGATGCAGCAACCGGGTCCCAAATTACCCCCTATTGCGCTCGAAATCATCACATAGTTGTCCTGTGTTCAAAGTAAGATATTTTTCTTGACAATCTTATTCCCGGACACCTATACAGGACGGCGTCGCAAACCACAGATCTTCTTCGTACGGACTGGCCGTCTCGGCCGCCACGAGGGGACCGTGGCCGAAGACAAAAACGAGAGCGACGATGGATCCCGCTGCAACGCTCTCCAAGGCTCGACGCACGCTGATGTTACGGGTCACCTGTTTTGGGCTAGCGCCTAGGAGGCAGTTCGTGGGAAATCTTCTATCGAAAACCATCAAAGTCGGGAACACGCATTCCCGGTGCAGTTCCTCGAAGCCGGGAAGTCAGCCGCGAATCATCCTGAGAGTCTTCGCGTGCCTTGCGATGCTGCTTGCGTTCGGCACAACCGCGCGCTCACAAACCTCCACCGGCCAGTTCAACGGCCACGTCTTTGACCAGAATGGCGCCGTCGTAGCCGGCGCGACCGTCACCTTGCTGGATGCGCAGACCAATTTGACGTCGCAACACCCAGACCAACGGCGAAGGCTTGTACCAGTTTCCGCTGATTCCCCCAGGCACGTATAAGATCACGGTAACCCAAAACGGCTTCGATACGGCAAGCAGCCCGGAATTCAGGCTGGAGGTGAACCAGATCTCGACCCAGGACTTCAAGCTGACTGTCGGAGCGACATCGCAAACAGTCACGGTTACCTCCTCCTCCGAGCTCCTCCAGGCTTCCACCGCTAACCTCGGCGCGGTTGTGGAACAGCGCACCGTGAATGATCTGCCGTTGAACGGAAGAAGCTTCTCCGCCCTGCTGACGCTTGCCCCTGGCGTCAACCCGGTCAATCAATCGCAAAACAGCGGCGTCGGCTATGGCACCGGCTTTGGCTCTCCCGGTATCCCCGGCTCGACGTATACGTTTCCGTCGACGCAGGGCCAGTGGAATCGTGAAAATCTTTACTACACCGATGGCGTCGACAATACCGCCGCGTTCGCCAGTTCCTACGACGTACCGCCCATCGTCGATACCATTCAGGAATTCAAAATTCAGTCGCATAACGATCAGGCTGAGTACGGCAGCGTGCTGGGCGGGGTGGTGAACGTAGTCACCAGGTCAGGCTCGAATTCTTATCATGGCGCGGCGTGGGAGTACCTGCGCAACAACGTCTTCGATTCCCGAAATCCGTTTACCGATTTCAAAAACAACAAGCCGTCCTCGCCCGCGTCCTTCCGGCAGAACGAATTCGGCGGAGACTTCGGTGGCCCGGTCCTCATTCCCAAGCTGTACAACGGAAAAAACAAGACCTTCTTTTTCGTAGCGTATGAAGGGTGGAGATACGCAAAGGCAGCGGGAGCCAACTATGTGTCGCCGACCGCCGCTGAACTGAACGGTGATTTTACGAATGCCTCGATCGTGACCAACACCGGTAAGCCGCCATTGCTCTACGATCCCTACAGCACTGCGGGATCGAATGGAAACTACACTCGTGCGTTGCTGGGCGGTGACGGCCTGCATGTGCCGGCGGCCTTGATTGATCCAACAGCCCAGGCCTTTCTGAAGGCCAACTCCGACGTTCCCAACTTCACACCCAGCACGCCCGGCGGGCCGAATACGATTTTGAACTCGGTCGGCACCAATAACGCCAATGAGTTCAGCGCACGCGGCGATCAGAATTTTGGAGCCAATAACACATTATGGTTCCGGTATAGCTTTCTTAACGGAACCAACGGAACACCGCAATCGTCGCATTTGATTTCCACCAGCAGCGCGAATAACAGGAACTTTGGCGGTGGCTATACCCACACGTTTTCTCCCACACTGATTTTCGATGCCACAACGGGTTATTCGGGAAGATTCAACGCCGTGACCCTGGCGAAACCCGTCAACGTTTCAGATACGACTCTCTATTCGGCAGTACAGTCGGTCTATGGATTCGTGAATTTTGGTTTCAGCAGTACCTACCTGAGCAACGGTGGGATTGGAGGCACGGGGCCTGCCGGATCAGAGAGCCACCAGTTCAATTTCGCCACCAACTTCACCTGGATTCGTGGGAACCACCAGATCCGCTTCGGCTTTGAAGAACTCATTCCGGAGATGACGCAGGGGTTATCCGGCGGACATTTTGGAGGTGCCAATTTCACCTTCGCCACCTCGGAAACAGCGAATCCCTTAGCCGCATCGAGCACAGGTAACCCTTTGGCCAGCGCTCTGCTGGGAATCCCTGACAACGGCCGGTTCCAGGCTGAGGTGAATGCTGTTCGCACCATTGTTCCCTCAGCCTATATCCAGGACTCCTGGAAGGTGACTCCGCGCTTAACCCTCAACGGCGGACTGCGCTGGGACGGTGAATCCTCACCCCATCTGTTGATGGGAACAACCGCCGCCATGCTTGACCCGAATACCGGTAACTGGATTGTTTCGGGTGGAAAGCTGCCGCCGCCGTGCAACGTCAGCAGCGGGGTGTACGCGCCCTGCATTCCCTCCACAACCCCGGCGAATAATGCGGTGATTGCGGCCCATGTCACAGTGGCGGCAAACCCTAACCTGGGCCCTGACCCGACATACAAGGACTTCGGACCGCGTTTCGGCTTCGCCTACAAACTGGATGACACCACCGTCGTAAGGGGTGGATACGGCCTGATCTATGACAACCTGACCGGCTCCATCCAGACCGTTCGCGATCGCCTGCTGGCATGGCCTTCCAACGCCTCCCTGCCCCTGGTATTCAACGTGATCGGTCAGCCATTGGACACAATGACGGATATCGTTCCAACACTGAGCAGCACCAAGGCGCTTCCTTCGGTGGCCACGCCGTTTAATCAGTTCGGTTGGTATTACGATCCGCATCTGAAAAACCACTATTCTCACCAGTTCAACATTGAAGTGCAGAAGCAGCTCACCTCAAGCCTGGTGGCGACCGTTGGTTACGTGGGCAGTATCGACCGGCATTTGCCCATTACCGGGCTGGCAAACAATTCACCTGAGCCCGGCGGAAAGGGCCTTGATCGTCCCTTCTCCTGGTCGGGGACGGCGCTCGAGTCAACTGCTCGCGGAGAGTCCAACTACAACGCGCTGCAAACAAGGCTCGACAAGCGTCTCGAACATGGGCTTTCGTTCGGCACAGGATTCACCTGGTCCAAGTCGCTCGATAATGGCGGCAGCGGCTTCTATGGAGTCGAGAACGGACCGCAGGGCTATTCGACCTTTCAGAATTACAACAACCTCAGTGCGAACTACGGCATTTCAGGCAACAGTCTCAAGTTCATTTATTACGGTTGGGGCATCTATGAATTCCCCTTCGGTAAAGACAAACCGTATCTGAATCACGGCATACCATCCGCGGTGTTGGGTGGTTGGCAGGGAAATGTAAACCTGGCGGCACATTCCGGAATTCCCCTGGGTTTCCCGGACGCGGGACGCGATCCAGCCGGCATTGGAAACACGGGCACATACAACTACGGCAGGGCTAACCTGACGGGGAACCCAAAAGTCTCACATCCGACAAAGAGCCGCTATTTTGACACGACTGTCTTCGCTCACCCGGTCAACCAATACGGAACCTCCGGGCGGGGCGTGTTATCTGGCCCGTTGTATGACAACATTGACTTTTCTCTGATGAAACAGCAGCATATCGGGGAGAATTTTGCAGTCCAATTCCGCGCGGAGTTTTTCAATGTCTTCAATATCCAAAACTACAGCACTCCCGGTGTGACTTATGGGGGCAGTAATTTTGGCGTGATTACCGCTCTTCAGTCGGGAGCTACTCCGAGACAGATTCAGTTCAGCCTCAGGTTGAGCTTCTAGCTCGGTTGCAAAAACGGGTCGACGTAATAAGTTGTACAGAAAGTCGCATCAGGGGTATCTCCAGGCCCCTGGTGCGACGCACTGCGTAGGGGCTATGCGGAACGGAGGCAATCTATGGGAGACGATCAATGACTACTTCCGTCCCGGGGGTTGTTTCGGGCGTAGATAAAAGCGACAGTGCAGTGGCAATCGGACTTTTGCGGGAAATGCTTCGCATTCGAGAGCTTGAGCAAAGATCTCTCGATTTAAGCGTGGCCACGCCTCCCGAAGTAATAGGTTCAGCCCATTTGTGCGCCGGCCAGGAAGCGGTCCCGGTGGGCGCTGTCGCCGGGCTTGCTGAAGCGGATCAGATTGTCGCTACCTATCGAGGACACGGCTGGGCCTTAGCCTCGGGCTTTCGCTGACCGAAGTTTTCGGAGAGATTTGCCAGCGCAGCATCGGCGTAAACGGTGGCCGCGGCGGATCCGCCTACATGATGGCGCCCGATCGGCGTTTCATCGGTGAAAATTCTATCGTCGGGGCTGGCGTTCCTATAGCCTGCGGCGTGGCCATGGCGAACCTTGCCGCCGGACAACGGAAAGATCGTTGCCGTCTCGATCGGAGACGGCGCATTCAATCAAGGCTCGACCCACGAAGGGCTTGCCTTTGCCGCCGCGCGCAGCCTCCCGGTGCTTATCATCTGTGAGAACAATGGCTGGTCGGAATTGACACCCACTTCCCTCACCTTCAAAGTGGAACGCATTGCCCAAAGAGCAAGCGGGTATGGAATTCCCGGAGTGACCATTGATGGCTCGGATCCGATCATCGTTCGCGACACCATCCGTCAGGCCGCGGACCGTGCGCGAGAAGGCCGCGGGCCGGTACTGATCGAATGCCGGGTGCCCCGGCTATGGGGTCATTACAATCGCGACATCGAGCACTATCGTCCGAAAGAAGATCGAGATCAAGCGCGAGCGCGGGATCCGATCACCACCTTCTCGAACAAGCTGATCGCCGCCGGCGTACTCACTCAGCGAGACCTTCCACGATCTGACGGCGAGCGTGAAGAAGGAAATGGACGAGGTGCAGAAGGCGGTCCTCAGTTCGCCCGCTCCCGACCCGGACTGCCGCACGGCACGTATGGTCGGAGGCAATGTTCCGGCGAAGTACCTGCCGGGGCTCACAAATGAGACCGGCCAAAACCATCAGCTATATCCAGGCCGTCAACGAAGCGCTTGTCCCGCGAACTGGCCACCCGTCCTGAGGTGGTCGTCTATGGCGAGGATGTCGGTGGGGCCGGGGGCATCTTCGGCGCCTCGCGAGGCCTGCAAAAGAACTTCGGCGCTGACCGCGTTTTCGACACGCCTATCTCCGAGAGCGCGATTCTGGGTTCGGCCGTCGGCGCAGCTTTGATGGGTATGAAGCCGATCGTGGAAATCATGTGGGGCGACTTCATGCTGGTGGCGCTCGACCAGATCATCAACCAGGCCGCGAACGTACGCTACATCACCGGCGGCCGGTCGGGTGCTCCCATCGTTGTCCGCACCCAACAGGGCGCGACGCCTGGTTCGTGCGCCCAACATTCTCAATGCCTGGAAGCGCTCCTCGCCCATATTCCCGGGCCTCAGGGTCGCGATTCCGGCAACGCCACAGGATGCCTATAGTCTTCTGCGCGCCGCCACCGCGTCTCCTGATCCCTGCATCATTTACGAAGCCCGAGGCTTGTATCAGACCACCGGCCCCGTGGAATTCACCGACGCTGATTGAGCCGATAGGCAAAGTCGCGCTTGCATAAGCCCGGCCGTGACGCAGTGATTGTTACCTGGGGCACGATGGTGCTGGTTGCTCTGGAAGCGGCGCAAGCAACTGGCCGAAGAGGGATTGGATGTCGGCGTGCTCGATCTTCGCTGGCTTTGTCCGCTGGATCTCGCAGGCCTGCACGCTGCTGTCAGAAGCGCTTCGGGCAAAGTCGTGGTGCTGCACGAAGCCAATCGGACCGGCGGATTCGGAGCGGAAATCGTGGCCCAACTTCACGAGTCGCTGGGCAACGAGATGGCGCTCAAGGTTGCCAGGGTTGCGACTCCCGACATGCGAATTCCCTCCTCCCCTATCCTCCAGCGTGCCCTTCTCCCCTCAGCCGTAAAGGTTGTGGAGGAAACGCGGCGCTTGATCAAGTAATCGAAAGGCTGCGGTCAGCCGCGGAGATGATGATGGAGTTTCTTGTGCACATGGCGGTCGGCCGCATAGACGCCGGGGACGAAAGAGAAAAGCAGCTACGCCAGGAGGAAGCGGCGCGCGGCCGCGAGCTGGCTAAACAAGGAATACTGGTCCGCCTTTGGCGCGTGCCGGGCAGGCGTGAAAATTGGGGCATTTGGAGCGCCGATGACTGCGACCAATTGCACAACGCGTTCGTCTCTTTACCACTATTCCCTTATTTGCAAATTACCGTACATCCACTGGCGTCCCATCCCAATGATCCGATGCCACACAGCAAGATAGAAAAGACGAGGACCTGACTTAGGAATGACGACCTTCAGCGAATTATTCAGGCTTGACGGCAAAGTCGCCCTGGTGACCGGAGGATACGGCGGCATAGGCGAAGCCGTCTGCCGCGGCCTGGGCTCCATGGGAGCCAAAATCGCGCTTGCCGGCCACAACGCCGAGCGCGGCGCTGCCTGCGCTAAAACCTTGCAGTCCGAAGGCAACGACGCCTGGTCCTCCGCATTTGAAGCAACCTCGGTTTCAGACACGCAGCGGGTGGTCGATGAGGTGGTCGCTCACTATGGCCGCCTCGACATCCTGGTCAACTGCATTGGGCTGAACCGCGAGGAAAAAGCGGAAGAAGTCACCGAAGAAATGTTCGACTACGTTTGCGACGTAAACCTGAAGAGCGCCATGTTTCAGGCGCAAGCCGCGGCCCGCCACATGATCCGTCAGGGCGAAGGAGGAAAGCAGGTCCATCTCGGATCTGTGCGCTCCATGCTCGGGCTTCGTGGACGAGGCTACGCCGCCTACTGCGCCGCGAAGGGCGGGCTCATTACCTTGTGCCGGCAGCTTTCCGCTGAGTGGGCGCCCAACGCCATCAATGTGAATGTGGTCGCTCCCACCTTCATCCGGACAGAGCAGGTCAGCAAGATGCTGGCGGACAAAACCTTTTACGCGAACCTCGTTGCCCGCATTCCGTTGGGACGGATCGGAGAACCGGACGACGTGATGAGCGCCGTGCTGTTCCTGGTCACACCCGCCTCCAGCTTCATTACCGGGCAAACCATTTATCTGGACGGCGGACTGACCGTAACACAGTAACAAGTAGATATCGAAACTCGGGAAGGGATAAGCACCGTGGCTGAAAAATTAGTCGATCTGAGCATGCCAGTACACAATGAGATGATTACCTTCCCGCGCGTGGTGCGCCCCGCTCTTCTCATGTTCGAGACCTGGCAGGGGTTTGCGGAGCGCATTGGCGCAGCACAATATGGTGTCAAGTCGCTCACCGCCCACTGCATGGTAGTCATCGGCGACCATATCGGCACCCACATGGATTCGCTGCGCCACATGCGCGAGGACGCCGGCGGCCCGGAAGCCATTCCCCTGGAGTACTGCTACGGGGACGGTGTATGTCTCGATTTTCGTCATCTGCCCAAAGGCACGGGTATTAGCGTTGAAGATGTAAAGGAAGCCCTGGCCAAGATCAATTACACGTTGAAGCCGCTCGACATCGTGTTAATTCACACCGGCGCCGGGAAAGATCCAGGACAGCGAAAAATATCTCACCGACCACGTCGGCATGACGGGTGAAGCAACAAATTGGCTGCTCGACCAGGGCGTCAAGATGACCGGCATCGACGCAGTTACCTATGACCCGCCGATCTGGGCCATGTTTGAGCGAAAGAAATTCTGGGAAGCTCACCGCGTCATGCTCACGCGCGAGTACTACCACCTGGAAAATCTCACCAACCTCGACCAGCTTCCAGGCCACGGATTCAAGCTAAGCCTGTTCCCTATCAAGTGGGTCAACACCACCGGAGCGCCGGTACGAGCGGTTGCGATTCTAAAGGACTAACTCACGATGCAGTTTCTATCCATATCGCAGCGCCGGAAGGGCTTTGCGGAAGCGGAGTACGCGGCCCGGGCAGAGCAGGAGATGGAGCGGGCCCGCGAGTTGTACGCAGAAGGATGGATTCGCCAGATCTGGCACCGCGCCGACACGCCCGGCGCCTGCCTGCTCTGGGAAGCCGATAGCGAAGAGCAGATTCACGAGCGATGGAAGACCTTTCCCTTTGCCCAGTGCGGCATGACGGAGATGTCTCTCATTCCACTTAAGCCTTACGGCGGATTTCGACCAACCAATCCCTCGAAGTCGAGAACGTAATTGGTATTCCCATGCTGAAGACCATCCACGAACCCGCGCTTCGAACCGCACTCACACCCAATCAGGTTCGTGGGTTCTGGGCGGCGTGGGGTGGGTTGGTTCTGGACGGAATGGATTCGTTCATCTATGCGTTGGTGCTGCTGCCCGCCTTGCGTGATCTGCTGCCTCATTCCGGCATCGAGCCCACCATCGGCAACCTGGGATTCTATGGCAGCATTTTGTTCTCCGTCTTCCTGGTCGGTTGGGGTTGTGCTTTCTTGTGGGGTCCGATTGCCGATCGCTTCGGACGCATACGCGCTCTTATGTTCGCCATCCTTTGCTACTCCGTGTTCACCTTCCTGGGTTGCATCGCGCAAAACATCTGGCAGCTCGGCCTGTTTCGCTTTTTTGCCGGCTTCGGCGTCGGTGGAGAGTTTGTCGGCGCGGCAGTCTTCGTAGCCGAAGAACTACCCGGCGGCCGCCGCGTTTCCGGAGCCGGGTATCTGAACACCGGCTACTACGTCGGCATCTTTCTCGCAGCAACGCTCAACTACCTGGTTGGCGCGCGCCTGGGATGGCGGGCTATGTTCGCCGTTGGGCTCGCGCCTGCCCTGTTCGTTGCCTACATCCGCTATCACGTGCAGGAACCGGAGCGCTGGACCAAGCGGCTCGAGAGCATCGGGGTGTGGACCGCGCGCGATTCTTTCCTTGCCCTTTTCTCGCCTGAATATCGCCGGCGAACCACGCTGAATTGCATTTTCCTTCTGGTCTCAATGATCGGTCTGTGGGCAGGTTCGGTGTACGTGCCCGGCGCAGCGACCCAGGTTGCGCTTCGCGAAGGGTACAGCAAAGCAGATGCGGCCCGCATTGCCTCCTGGGCTACCATGCTGTTGGCCACGGGTACTATTCTGGGTTGCCTGATCATGGCGCCTCTCGCCAATTGGCTCGGCCGCCGCGGGGCATTGGCTTTTTACTTCGCCCTCATGGCGGCATCGATCTCACTGGCCTTTGGTTACACCTTCTATCCCGGGCACGGCGGCTTACCCACATTCATCGCCTCTCTGTTTGCCGTAGGAGTGGGTGGAGGCAGTTTTGCCGTGCAGCTACTGTGGCTCCCGGAGCAATATCGCAGCGAGTGCCGGGGCAGCGCACTGGCCTTCGCGACGTGCATTGGCAGATTTGTCGCTGCTGCCGGCACATTCATCGTCGGCGCTGGGATCGCGCACTACGGAAGCATCGGGGTGCCGGTGGCCCTGACCTCCCTCGCCTTTGTCTTCGGGCTATTGTTCATCCCGTTTGGTATGGAAACGAAGAATCAACCTCTACCGGTGTGAAGAAAGATCAAGGAGTCAACCATGAATGGAACACTGGAACGCCGCAGCTTTCTCAAAACCATGGCCCTCGGGTTGGGCTCGATGGCGTTGCCTTCCGCCTTCGCCAAAAAGAAACCGGCTAAGAAACTGAAGATTGGCCACACCTGTATCACCTGGGGAACCTTTCCTCGCCCGGGAGACGACGCCACACTTGAACCGGCGCTCAAGGACATCTCCGCCGAAGGCTTCTGGACGTTCGAGACCTTTCCCGAGGTCCTCGATAACTGGGATAAGAGAGGCCTGCTGACTCCCATGATCGCGAAGTACGGAGTGCCGTTGCGCTCCGGCTATATCACCGGCAACCTCATCGACCCTTCGAAGAGGAAAGACGAAATCGATCGCATCGTTCGCTTATCGAAAGTCGTTCAGAAATTCAATGGAGCCTTCATTGTTCTCGCTCCCAATGGCGTCAAGCGCGATGCTTATAACTTTCAGGAGCACAAGGCCGATATCATCTCCGCGCTCAACGACTATGCGGCGGCGATCACTGACCTGGGCCTGGCCACCGGACTCCATCAACATACCGGCACTTGCATTGAATCGCGGGACGAGGTTTACACGGTGATGGACGCTGTCAACACCAAGAACCTGAAGTTTGCGCCGGACGTGGGTCAGTTGCAGAAAGGCGGAGCCGACGCGGCAAAGGTGGTGAAAGACTACCTACCGCTGGTGAAGCACATGCATTTGAAGGACTACAAAGGCTGGCAATACTACTCCGGCTACTGCCCTCTCGGCATGGGTACCGTCGATCTCCCCGCAATTCTGGACATGATGGATAGCGTTGGTCTCATCAACGATGTCATGGTCGAATTGGATCCTTCTCCGGACGGCCCCATGACGCCCCTGCAGACGGTACAGACCACTAAGGCCTATTTGCAGAAACTCGGATATACCTTTCGCAGCTGACGCCGAATAGGTAAGGAACACGGCATAGCATGCGAACCCGGGGGAAGAACTCTTATGAAACTACGATTGACAGGTCTACGGTTTAGGATCGCCGCCGCTGGCGCGGGGTTGCTGGCGCTGGCGATCATCTATCTGCCCAACTCCATCTCTGCCGGATCAAAAAGTGCCCCTTATTCTTCGTGGAGCGATTACGGCGGCTCTCCCGACTCCATGGAATATTCGGCGCTCAAACAAATCAACAAGAGCAACGTCAGCCAGCTCAAGTTGCAATGGTTCGTCCCGGCTCCCGGGCCTGCGGGCAGATTCTCCTTCAACCCGCTGGTGATCGACGGCGTGATGTATGTTGCCGGCAAGGACGACGGAATCTATGCACTCGACGCCGCCACCGGAAAGCAGATCTGGGCTCATGCGGTGCAAGGCGGACAACCGACCAATCGAGGCTTCAACCACTGGATCTCGAAAGACGGAAAAGACCAGCGGCTGATCTTTTCCGTCGACGGATATCTCCAGGAACTGAACATGAAGACCGGAGAGCCGATCACCTCCTTTGGTGACCAGGGACAGGTCGATCTCCGCGCGGGCCTGGATAGGGATCCCGCTACGGTTACAGAAGTGCAAAGCGGCACCCCGGGGCGCGTCTTTGAAAATCTGCTGATTCTTGGCTCAGCGCCGGGCGAAGCCTACGGTTCCCCTCCCGGGGACATTCGTGCCTACGACGTACAAACCGGAAAGATGGCCTGGATCTTTCACACGGTTCCCCGCCCCGGCGAATTTGGATACGACACCTTTCCGCCGGATCAATGGAAACATACCGGTGGAAACAATGCGTGGGGAGAAATTTCCCTCGACGAGAAGCGCGGAATTGTTTACTTCCCTCTCGGTTCCCCCACCTACGATTTATATGGCGCCGATCGCACGGGTGCCAACCTTTACGGGAATTGCGTGCTGGCACTTGATGCACGAACAGGCAAGCGTCTCTGGTACTTCCAGATTGTCCACCACGACCTCTGGGACTATGACCCGACCGCAGGGCCCAAGCTCTTGACTGTGACCCACGACGGAAAGAAAGTAGACGTCGTTGCCCAGGCCACCAAGTTCGGCTTCCTCTATGTATTCGATCGCGTAACCGGCAAGCCGATATGGCCGGTCGAAGAGCGGCCAGTGCCGCAAAGCGACATGCCCAACGAGCACTCCTGGCCGACACAGCCCTTCCCTTCCGGTCCGCCTCCCTTTGCCCGGCAGAAGTTCACCGTCGACGACATCAATCCCTACATCGATCCGGAAGATAAAGAGCGCATCCGCGGCATCATCGAGAAAGCCAGCAACGATGGCATCTTCACCCCACCCGCTTACAACCGGCAAACCATCGAAGTGCCGGGAGAAAACGGCGGAGCTAACCAGGGCAGCACCGCAGCGGATCCGACCACCGGAATGATGTACGTGAAAACGTATGACGCTCCCACCATCCATAACATGACCGAAGCGCCTCCGGTGCGGCGCCTGAGCACCACCCAGGGCACACTGGAACAAAGAGGCTACGCGCTTTACTCGAAGAACTGCGTCGCCTGCCACGGACCAAACAGGGAGCGGATCACTTATCCCAACACCATCAGCTTTGAGAAATTTACTGGCGTCCTGAGGGCAGGCAACGGAGTCATGCCAGCCTTCTCTGAAACTACTCTGAAACCCGAAGACGTGTTGTCACTCGCTGCCTATCTGAAAGATCCGGTCGCCGGCGAAGGAAATCCTGAGAACCCGCAGGTGAACCGTGCCGCGCCGCCCCCGCCTGCAGGCCAGACGCGCTTTTACGGGCAGTTCGGATTTACCTTCCGCGCCAAAAACGGCTTGTCTGCTTTTAGTCCACCATGGTCGTCGATCGTTGCCTACGATCTCAATTCAGGCACGATCAAGTGGCGCCGGCCGATTGGAACGACGCCCGGTCTCGCCGCAAAAGGTATCAAAGATACAGGAAGCTCCGCCTTCATTAGAAACGGCCCCGTGATCACCGCCGGCGGGTTGCTCATCATCGGAACCGGTCCGGACCGCATGATCCACGCTCTCGACAAGGACACCGGCGAGACGCTGTGGGAGACGGAAATGGATGCTAACCCGGATGGAATTCCAGCCGTGTATGAAGTGGCAGGCCGCCAATACATCGCTTTTTACGGCGCAGTCGGTGGAGCACCGGAGAGCATTTCCTATAACCCAGGAAAACCGGGAGCACAAGGCTACTACGTGTACGCGCTGCCGGAAACGGACTCAAAGAAGCACTAACCGTTCGATCGCAGAGTACTTTCACCTTTCACGGAGTAGACGAAATGAAACTCGAAGGCAAAACCGCCCTGGTGACGGGAGCCGCGCGAGGAATAGGCCGAGGAATAGCGGAAGTGTTTGCCGAACAGGGTGCGGATGTAGCCATCAACGACATCGACATCACGGGCGGCGCCGCCTGCGATGTGGTGAGTTGGGTCCGCTCACGGGGCCGCCGGTCCATGGCGGTGCAGGCGGATGTGTCGAACCGGGCCGCGGTGGAATCCATGTTCGAGAAAGTCTGGAGCGAGCTTGGCCCGATCGACATCCTGGTCAATAACGCCGGCATCGAGACCATCATCCCCTTCCTCGAAATCACCGATGAACAGTGGGACCGGGTGACGGATGTGGATCTACGCGGACCCTGGCTTTGTTCGCAGATCTTTTGCCGCCGCGTGATTGCCGAACGCCGCAAGGGCAATATCGTCAACATCGGTTCCGTCCAGGCCGCCAAGATTCTTCCCGGGCGAACCCATTACGCCCCGGCAAAGTTGGCCATCGAGGCACTTACCCGCAACACCTCCGCTGAGATGACGCCTCTGGGGATCCGCGTCAACTGCGTGCACCCCGGCTTCATCGCAACCGATATGACCGCATGGATTCAAAAGGATCCCGCCATCATGTCGAGTGTGGTCGCGCAGATCTCGGTCGGCCGCGCCGGAGAACCACGGGACATCGGAAAAGTCGCGGCTTTCTTCGCCTCCGACGAATCGGATTACATCACCGGCCAATCGATCCACGTCGATGGCGGTTGGATTTTCAAATAGCTCCTAGGAAGTGCAAGAGGTATGACCATGAATAGAAATATGCGTCTTCTGGCAGTTGCAACCATGGCGGTGACGAGTCTCTCCACTCAGCTTGCCCTCGCAGCACCGGCCCCCCCACCCGATCTGGGACCAAACAAATCCGTCAGGGCGAACTCTTCCGGCATTCGCAGCTCGGTCGCTCCGCTGCTTGGCTGGCAGGTAGGTATCTCCTCCACTGTATTTGGCCCCCTGACTTTCTCTGAAGCTGCCGCTTACGCCGATGCGTTGGGACTGGCCACCATCGAAGGCGACAGCAGGCAAAAGGTCAGCACTCAGGTCGACAAAAATCTTGATTTTCAACTACCGCCTGATGGCGTCGCCGCCGTCAAGGCTAGGCTGGAGGAGCTGCGCCTGAAAATGCTCGCTTACCGGGTGGAGAGCATAGACGAAGGTACCGCCGCAAAGCTCTTCGCCTTCGCCAAAGAACTAGGCGTAAAGACGATCATCACCAGCGCCGTGCCCAGCTCGCTTTCCACGGTGGAGAAGCTCGCGGCAGAGAACGGGGTCGGGGTCGCGATCGCCGTCGATGATGATCCGAAGACCGTCATAAGCGCGATTGGAAATGCCGGCCCCCACGTAGGTGTCATGCTCGATTTCGGCAATCTGATCGAACATGGCATCAAACCGGTCGATGCCCTGGCGCTCATTAAGGACCGTCTGATGGCGGTGCGGTTACGCGATCGCAATGTCCTTGGCCTAAACGGCCGGGATGTCCCGCTGGGAACCGGTGTAGCTGAGGCGCAAAAGTTCTTCCTTGAAGTCGCCAAACTGGAACCACCGCCGCAGGAAGATCCGAGCAAATGCGTTAACTGCAGCCGCCCTTATGGCGGCACAAAGCCTCTCTTCATCGCACTGGACGTGGACCCATGGCAGGTGATCATCGCCACCCAGCCGCAGCCCGGAACTGCACGCGGAGCCTTCGCCGAACTTTGGCGACAAGCCGACGAGTTTGAAAGAGTCGTGCGTCCCGCGATGGGGTACCGCGTTGATCAGGATGCGAAGTTGATTCCCATTACCCCGACGGATCGCATCCCCGCGGAGGTAAAGCAGAAGATCGAAGCTGCCATACCCAAACAAGCGCTCGCAACGCCCAAAGGGCCCAGAAAGCTTCTCATCGTGGATGTTGCTCCAGCGGGTGCTTATTATCACGACACCGCTGCGCACGCGAACTTCGCGATCCAGAAGATGGCAGATACGACAGGGGCCTTCCAGGCGATCTTCAGCAACGACCTGAATAATCTGAAGTATCCCAAAATTCTCGATTACGACGCGGTATTTATGAACAGCGGTGATGGAGAGGTCTTCTCCGATCCGCAGGTGATCAGCGGCCTGATTCGTTTTGTGCGCGAAGGTGGCGGACTCGCTGGCCTCCACGGCGCCAGTTACGCTTCCGGGGATGTGCCGGAGTTCGGCGAACTGATCGGCGCGCAGACCGGTCCTCATAAAACTGAGACAGCGACATTGAAGATCGACGATCCCAACAGCCCGCTGACCAGGCAGTTTGCCAGCAGTCCCCTGACGGCAGACTTGGGTGGAAAAGGCTTCGTCTACACCGACGAGTTTTATCATTTCCTGCCCGACGGCCCCTATTCGCGTGACAAACTGCATGTCCTCATCAGCATTGATGCAGAGAAGACAGACCTCAGCCCCTGGCATGTCCGTCCTGACAAGGACTACGGATTGGTTTGGATCAAGAGCTATGGCAAAGGCCGGGTCTTCAATTGCGCTATCGGGCACACGCCGACACTCTTTGAAACTCCGGCCCTCGCCCAGATGATGCTCGGCGCGATTCAATTCGTCCTCGGCGATCTGCCGGCGGACACCACGCCGAGCTCGATGCTGACAAAGTGACCATGTACCATTGAGGGGATGAATGAGCTAAGTGGAAGAACTGCGCTGGTCACAGGCGGCAGCCGTGGTATCGGCGCCGCCATCGCATTATCCTTGGCCAACGCCGGTGCTGACGTAGCGGTGAACTACCTGACCCACGCGACCGAAGCCCAATCGGTCGCTTCGAAGATTCAGCAACTGGGGCGGCGGTGCGTCTGCATTCAAGCCGATGTTTCCGTCGCCGTGAGGTGGAGCGGCTTGCTGCCGAAGCGCAAACGTCGCTGGGGGAAATCGACATCCTGGTGAACAACGCCGGCATTGCCCGCCAGCAGCCTCTGGAGGAGATCACTGAGCGTGACTGGGATGAGTTGATTGACGTCAACCTGAAGTCCTGCTTCCTCGTCACCCAGGCCTTCCTGCCCGCCATGCGAACCCGCAAGTGGGGTCGCATCATCAACGTCTCCTCAGTGGCAGCGCAAATAGGAGGCGTCGTTGGTCCACACTATGCGGCCTCCAAAGCCGGCATGCTTGGCCTGACCTACTACTTCGCGCGCTATTTAGCAAAAGACGGAATCACCGTAAACGCCATCGCGCCGGCTCTCATCGAAACCGACATGACCCGAGGCAACGTGAAAGCCAGCAGCTCAAACATTCCCCTGGGGCGCTACGGCACAGTGGAAGAAGTCGCGGATATAGCGCTGCTACTGGCAACAAACGGCTACATGACAGGACAAACCATCAACGCCAACGGCGGCTGGGTCACGAGCTAACCCCGAACCCACAACCACTCGATCCAACAACCACTTTCTACAGAATTGTTGCACTCCACCTTGTCATCCCGACCGGAGCGGAGCGGAGCCGAGGGATCTGCAGTTCTTTCGGACTTCGCGTCCGCTTATCCGGATCGCCTGTTTCTCACCAGCCTCATCGTGGTGAGCGCGTTCAATTTCCCCGGCCTACCGGCGAGCTAGGTCCCGCCGGTCCGTCCCGAAAGCCGCAAGAAACGCATCCACCACATGAATCTCAAGATCCTTCGGCCCCTTACCACCAACCTTGCTCACGAACACATGGCGATAAATCATAGGCCCCAACAGCAGCGCAATGGCAATCTCCGGGTCAACACCACGGCGCAGAACACCCCGCTTCTCTCCACGCTTGATCATATTGCTGAGCGCCACGCGGGCCGGCTCAACAATCCGCGATCGCCACATGACTCCCATCGCCCGGTTACGGGAAGCATAAGCAATCATGTGCGGCGTCATCTTCTCCCTAAGCGCCTGCCGGTCCGCGGCCGGTTGGTACTGCAACTGCGCAATCAGGTCCGCACGCAAGTCGCCGGAATCAAAGACCGGCGCCTCCTCGTCGAGACCGTGGAGATGCCCCATCACCTCCAGGACAAGGGCATCCTTATCCTGCCAGTGCTTATAAATGGTGGCCTTGCTGACACCAGACGCTTCGGCGATAGCATCCATGCTTGCCGCATCGATGCCCCGCTCTGAAAACAACTGCACAGCCGCATCCAAAACCTTCTTATGTGCCTGCGCGCTTCTGGGTCTCGCCATCGTTATATCTTCAAACTTCAATTTTGGTGAATAGGTAGGCGCCCGCGCTGAGAAACACTGCGGCAATCATCGCGAGCAGCACGACGTCGAACGCCATGCTGAAGTGCCAGGTGTTAATCAACGCACCGCGCAGGCCGTCGACTCCGTACGCCAGCGGATCGAGCCGGGTAATGATACTCATCACCAACGGCAAATTGGCTAACGGAAATAGTGCCCCCGAGAGAAAGAAGATGGGCATCACCAGGAAGTTCATGACCAACTGAAATCCCTGCATGTCCTTGATGACCGAACCGATGGCGGTACCCAACGCTGCGAAGACCACGGCGATCATCACCACAAACAGAAATGCCAACGGGATCGCGAACCAGCTATGAGGACGAAAGCCCGCGATGAGGCAGATGACAAGGATGAGCGTCCCCTGGATGATAGCGACGGTCGCGCCCCCTAACGTGCGCCCGATCATGATCTGCATGCGGGATACAGGAGCAACCAGCGTTTCCTTGAGGAAGCCAAATTGCCGATCCCACAGCATGGCAATACCGGAGAAGACGGAACTAAAGAGCACCGTCATGCCGACAATCCCGGGAGCCATAAACTGCAGATAACTGCCATGCCCCGCCTGCCGGAAGACCGGACCAAGTCCGAACCCCAGCGCCAACAGGTAGAGGCAAGGCTGGCCGAGTGATACCACGATCTGTACCCGCGAGCGCACATAGCGCTTCAGTTCCCGCAACCACAAAATATAAATCGCGCCCATGTAGATTCCTCCTGACGACGGTTAGCGGCGTTGGAACATCTGCGCCATCTGGCGCAACCGGTCTTTCGAATCCGCGCCTTCATCGCGTAGCGAGGAGCCGGTCAACGCGAGGAACGCCGCTTCCAGCGATTCGCTCTTGGTCTGCTCCTTCAACTCCGCCGAAGTGCCCTGGGCCACGATGCTTCCATGATCCATGATGGCAATGCGATGAGCGACGCGGTCCGCCTCATCCATGTAATGCGTGGTGAGAAACACTGTAGTCTTCTCCGTCTCGTTGAGCCGCTTGACGTGGGTCCAGAGCTGGTTGCGGCTCTGCGGATCGAGCCCCAGCGTAGGCTCGTCAAGAAACAGAATCTTGGGCGTATGCAAAAAGCCGCGGGCGATCTCCAGCCGCCGCTTCATGCCGCCGGAGAAAGTCTTGACGTACGCGTCTTTGCGATCCCAGAGTTCGAACAGCTTCAGCAATTCCTCAGTGCGCTGCGCCCGGATCTTGCGCGGAACATGGTAGAGGACTCCATGAAGGTCCATGTTTTCGTAGGCGGTCTGTTCCCCATCGAGGCTGGGGTCCTGAAACACAATGCCGAAGCGCTGGCGTGCCTGCTTCTGTTGCACCGTAGGGTCAAGACCGTCCAGTTCGATGCGCCCGCTGGTGGGGCGCAACAGCGTCGTAAGCATCTTGATGGTAGTGGTTTTCCCAGCTCCGTTCGGTCCCAGAAAGGCGAATATCTCTCCCTGTGCGACGTCGAAGCTGATGTCGTTAACGGCTGTGAAATCTCCGAACTTTTTTACCAGGTGGCTGACAGAAATCATTCGAGGAGTTACCTCACAAATTACAATACTGAACCGTTCAGTTATACTTGTCAAGCGCTGCGCTCGCCTCGTTATTTAAAAAGCCCAGCGCTTGTGTTTAAATTGTCCGCTGTTGTGACACGGCGAAACGGAAGATCCTACGTATGGCGATGACCTCCTATCTCTTGAAAAGTACGATCGTCGGGGCCCTGGGCGGCCTCTTGTTTGGCTTTGACACGGCTGTCATCGCCGGGACCACCCAGCAGTTGACGGTGGTATACCACCTCACTCCTTTCACCCTCGGCCTGACCGTCTTCATCGGCTTGGTGGGCACCGTGATCGGGGCCATGTCCGCGGGAGTGCTTGGCCAGCGCATCGGCGGCCGCGAGGCGCTGCGCATCATGGCGATTCTCTATACCATCTCCGCCCTCGGATGCGCCTTCGCCTGGAATTGGCCCGCCTTGATGGTCTTTCGCTTCATCGGCGGCATTGGCATCGGCGGCTCTTCCGTCCTCGGCCCCGTTTACATCGCGGAACTGGCGCCCGCCAAGTGGCGCGGCAGAATGGTGGGCCTGTTTCAAATCAATGTGGTGGTCGGTATCCTGCTCGCCTACCTTTCCAATTACCTCATCTCTCTGCTTAACCTCGGTGAGGCGCAGTGGCGCTGGCAGCTTGGGGTTGCGGCGCTTCCCTCCCTGCTCTTTCTGATCATGCTCTATGGAATCCCCCGCAGCTCGCGCTGGCTGGTCACCAAGAACAAAACCGACGAAGCCTTGCAGATCCTGAAAATGATGGGCTCTCCGGACTCTGAAGCAGAACTGCGCGAGATTGTCGACTCCGTGCATCTGGAGCAAGGCATGGCGGCCGAGCCGTTATTCAAACGCGAATACCGTCTACCCATCTTTCTCGCCATCAGCATCGGCCTGTTCAACCAACTCGCCGGCATCAACGCCATCCTTTATTACTCGAACTACATCTTCGCCTCGGCCGGTTTCAGCCAGCTGTCCAGTTCCCTGCAGACGGTACTGATCGGAGTGATGAACCTGTTCGCAACGCTTCTGGGAATGTCGCTGATCGACAAGCTCGGGCGAAAGACTCTGCTGCTTATCGGCAGTGTCGGCATGACCCTATGTCTCTCCGGCGTCGCAGCAGTCTTTTTCACCCATACCCACGCTGAGACGCTGGTGTGGCTCCTGGTCGCCTATATCGGGTTCTTCTCCGTCTCCCAGGGCGCCGTCATCTGGGTGTACATCGCGGAGGTATTCCCCAACCGCGTCCGCTCCAAAGGCCAGAGCCTGGGATCCTCCTCGCACTGGATCATGAACGCGATCATCTCGTTGATTTTCCCAGTGCTCGCAAGATACTCCGGAGGACTCCCCTTTGCCTTCTTTGCGGCCATGACGACGCTTCAATTCTTCGTCGTTCTGTTCGTCTACCCGGAAACCAAAGGCATTACCCTCGAGCAACTTCAACGGAAACTCGGTATTGCCTAATCCACAAAACTTAGTTCTCCTGGGTTTGACGTACATACATAATGTGCATACAATGAGAGATGGAATTCCACTGGGAGATCCGGAAAGCCGAATCCAACCACAAGAAACATGGAGTGCGCTTCTCCGAGTGTCTGCCGGTATTTGAAGACGACTTCGCCATCACGGTCGTTGACCAGGAGTCGGAGCCCGGCGAGACTCGGTTTGTCACCATCGGCATGGGCGTGAAGGGCAGGGTTTTGGTTGTCGTTTATACCTATCGTGGAGCTAACATCCGTATTATTTCGTCCCGCCGTGCAGAACCTCATGAGAGGACACAATACGAGGAGCGCCGATGAAACAGGAATATGACTTCAGCAAGGGCAAGCGAGGCCGAGTTGCCCCGCCCGAGCCGGAACCGCGCGGCAAGACCCGCATAACGATTCGACTGGATGAAGATCTGGTAGATCACTTTCTTCAACAGGCTGAGCAATCGGGCGGTTCGACCGGGTATCAAACCTTGATCAACGATGCCTTGCGTCAGCACGTCGAGGGCACGGCTCCTCGGTTAGAAGACACTCTTCGGCGAATTCTCAGGGAAGAAATCCGAGCCCATCGATAAGCCGGTCTAAGTAATAGGCGCGGGATTGAACAAAGCGAATTCGTTGTGCAAGCCCCAATGGTCGGCCCACGTTTGTTTGCGGCCGCTCGCCACTTCAAGAATCAGGTGGAAGATCTGCTCACCCACTTCCTGAATCGTCGCTTCACCAGTGGCAATGCGGCCGGCATTGACATCAATCAGGTCGGACCACCGGTCCGCGAGCGCGCTGCGGGAAGCCACCTTAATTACGGGAGCCATCGCGAGCCCATAAGGAGTTCCCCGTCCGGTGGTGAAAACATGCATGTTCATTCCCGCGGCTAATTGCAGGGTTCCACAGACAAAGTCGCTCGCAGGTGTAGCGGCGAAGATAAGTCCCTTGGCCGTGACTCGTTCCCCAGGACCGAAAACACCGGCCAACGCGCTGCTGCCTGCCTTCGCCGTCGACCCCAGCGCCTTCTCGACAATGTTTGTCAGACCACCGGTCTTGTTCCCAGGAGTCGGGTTGGCACTGCGGTCCGCGCCTCCGTGTTGAAGATAAGCGTCGTACCAGGCCATCTCGCGCACCAGCGCGCGACCGACATCCTGGTTCGCTGCACGGGCCGCCAGCAAATGAACCACGTCGCGAACCTCGGTCACTTCCGAGAACATAACGGTAGCCCCAGCGCGTACCAGGAGATCCGCAGCGTAACCGACCGCGGGATTGGCAGTGACTCCTGAGAATGCATCGCTTCCTCCGCACTGCAACCCCACCACGAGATCGGCCGCGGGCCGGGTCACGCGCGTGCGAGCGTGCAACTGGACCAGCCGCTTCTCCGCCATCTCCATAATGGCGGTAATCATGTCGCCAAAGCTGCGATGCTGCTCGTCCTGCAAGCGAATCACGTAGGGCACGCTGGACAGAATGGGAAGACTGCTGGACGGCAGCATCTGCGAGGGCTGCAGCTTTTCGCAACCCAGGCTGACCACCATCGGAGCCCCGCCGAGGTTCGGGTTCAAACTCAGGTTGCGCAGGGTACGAATAGGAATTTCTGATCCCGGAGCATTGATCGCAACCCCACAACCATAGGGATGCGTGATCGCGATCACGTCATCCACGTTCGGATAACGGGGCAGTATTTCAGACCGGATGCGCTTGACCGCATACTCAACAGTCGCTGATACACATTGCACCGTCGTGGAAATCCCAAGGATATTTCTGGTCCCGACCGATCCATCATCGTTAACGAAGCCCTCGAAGGTATATCCCTCCAGCGGCGGCAGCGGATCGGGCGCCGTGGTTGCCAGCGCAAGCTTATCCAGCGGCGGGGGCGCGGGCAAACTCATAACCCCTTCGTGCACCCAACTTCCCTTTACGATCGGCCCCTGCGCATAGCCAATAACAACGCCATAGCGCACGATCGGCGCGCCTGCCTCAATGCCGCGCAGGGCCACCTTGTGCGCTTCCGGGATCGCATCGATCAGCGTCAGGTCGTTGCTTAGCTGCGTCCCGGCCGGGAGCCCGCCTTCGTTGGCAACAATGGCCACGTTGTCTTGCGCGTGGACCTGTATGCACAAAGGCCGCAATCTACCGTTGCTGGGCATGTGATCTCACTTATCTTTCATTTTCGCATTGTCCAGCATGATAATCGGAGGCCCGTTGGCGGCTTTCACCGCGAAGCCATGTTGCGTGACGGTCGCATTGCTGATCGTCATTCCCTTCTCCGCGGTGATATGTACATTCGTCAAATTGACCGACGGAATTGGGCTCTCAGGCAAGCCAACCACAAACCCAGCGGTTTTGGCGCCGGTCGCGGTCAGATTGGTGATGCTGATGTCGTGAAAATGCGGCGTGAGCCTGCCAACCGGCTGGGCGGAGTCATGGTCCGGTATGTGCGGGTAATACTCGGTGATCAGGATAGGCGTGGCAACGTCTTCCATGGTGAGGTCGCGAAAATCAAAATTGCCGATGTCGCCTCCGCGATCGCGATTCGACTTGATCCGCACCCCATTGTCCGTGCCCTTGAACTGCACCCGGGCCGCATGAATGTTCTGTACGCCGCCGGAGATTTCGCTGCCAATGGAGAGACCATGCCCATGCATGAAGACGCAGTCCGAGATGGTGATATCTTTGCTCGGCGCATCCGGTCCGGGTGAGCCAGCCTGCCCGGATTTAATCGCGATATCATCGTCCCCTACATCGGCATAGACGTGCTCGATTCTGACGTTGCTGGAGGAGAAAGGATCGATCGCATCCGTGTTCGGGGAGTGAGGATCCGCCAGCACCCTTATGTTGCGAATCGCAACATCGTCTGAGTAATAAAGAACGATCTGCCAGAACGGCGAGTTCTGCACCGTGACACCCTCTATCAAAATCTTGTGCGAATGATCGAAGACGACCAGGCGCGGCCGTAGGTAACCCTGACCCATAATGCCGTGATCACCCTGCGCGCGCGCTTCTTTCCACCAGGACTCTCCCGCGCCATCGATCACCCCGCCCCCGGTGATCGACACATTACTCGCGTTGGTAGCGCTCACCAGCGACTGCAGTCCAGGGTTTCGAAACTCCATCTTCCGGGGATAATCATCATGCCTACTCGACCCCTGCAGAGTCGTTCCTTTCGCGATATCCAGATCGATGTTGCTCTTCAGCACGATCGGGCCGCTCAGAAAGGTGCCCCCGTCTAGGCTGACCTTGCCCCCTCCTTTTTTCGCACAAGCATCGATGGCTGCCTGGATCGCATTTGTATCCATCGTCGTTCCATCTGCTTTCGCGCCGTAGGCACGCGCATCGCAAACCGTGGCCGCATTACCTGTTCCAAGAGCCAGCATGGCGCCCCCTGCCAGGTAAAGAAGCAGCCGCGGCATCAGGCCACACTCGGTCTTACACAGCGAAATCCGATGTTCGACGCCGAGCTGTCGGGAGTGTTGCTGGTCCGCGCTGCGACCCGGTAGCGATTGCAATAGGATGCGTGGCAAAGAAACGATCCCCCCTTCATCACCTTGGCTTGTCCCGTGGCCGGTCCCGCCGGATCATGCAGCGCCGGCTTGGCGGAGAAACGAGTGTGAAACCAGTCAGCACACCACTCCCACACGTTGCCAGTCACCGAGTATAGTCCGTACCCATTGGGTGGGAAACTATCGACAGGGCAGCTTCCCCGGTAGCCATCTTCCCCCGTGTCCTCACGGGGAAACTGCCCCTGCCAGATATTGCATAGGTGCTTTCCTCCGGGCGTCAGTTCGTCTCCCCAGGGGTACAGTTTCTGTACCAGGCCGCCACGCGCGGCGTACTCCCATTGCGCCTCGGTGGGAAGCGCCTTCCCTGCCCAGGCTGCGTAAGCCGCGGCATCATTCCACGAAACATGAACCACAGGATGATGGAGCGTGGCCTCGACATCAGAGCCCGGGCCCAGCGGATGGTTCCAGGTTGCTCCCGGAACCTTGCACCACCAGGGCGTCGCCGCCGCTGTGTCTTCTACCAACTCCTCAAAGCGCTCCGGCGGAATGTGCGACCAGAAGACAAACGACCATCCAAACACTTCCGCCTCGGTGCGGAAACTTGTAGCCGCAATAAAAGCAGCGAAGTCTGCATTCGTCACAGGGAAAGTATCAATCTCAAATGCTGACAGCGAAACCGGTCGCACCGGACCCTCACCATCCGCGGGAAAGCCGTGCGCGTAATCGGTCCCCATCAGGAAGGTTGCGGCCGGCAGCGAAACCCTCGCCCGCTGCGCTTCGGTGGCGGCGGCGCCCGGCGTGGCCAACCCGGTTCCCGTTTGGGAACCGGCCGAGGGCTCCCTCGATGGAGTGCAACAGGAACCCGGGCTGGCGTCGCTATGCATGCTAGGTATAGAGTTTGGCCGGCACAATTTCCGGCTCCGGTTCGCCGGCCGCTACGATCAGCTTCTTCAACTCCTCGCGCAGCATATCCGCCTGCTTGCGAAATTCTTTGCGCGCGGCCAGGTTGACAAGCTCATTCGGGTCGCCGCGCTCATCGTAGAAGAGATATTCGTGATACCTGGCGCCGGCCTTATCGGTTTTCGTGTTTGCCTCCGGATCCGCCACACAATACACCCAATCCGGGGTGCGGATCGCGCGCGCCGTCATGGCTTCGCTGATCTGAATCAGCTCTTTGTTGGGCCATTCGTCCCGGGCCTTTTTGTCAGTGACCAGCGGAAGTAAACTTCTCCCCTTCATCGACGAGGGAACTTCGACGCCCGCGGCCTCCAGCAACGTCGGCGTGATGTGGAGATTACCGACAATCTCGTCCAGCCGCTGCGATTGATTGAACCCCGGACCCTCGATGATCAGAGGAATGCGAATCGAGCTGTTATGCGGGCTGCGTTTGTACTCTTCGTTGCGCGTCATGAACTGACAGCCGTGATCGCTGATGAAAACGAAGATGGTATTGTCCGCCAGGTGCTCCTCTTCCAGAATCTTCCGGATCCTGCCTACGGACGTATCGATCGATTCGCAGCAACCATAATAGTCCGGCAGTTGCGATTGCCAGTTTCCCGGAAAGGGGCGCAGATCGGGCGGCACAAACGCATCCTGAAAGCGCTCCGCCGCACCCTTGGGCGCAATAAACCGCTTGGCATCGTTCTGGAAATGCGGCTCCAACTGCGAGATGTAAAGCAAAAAAGGCTTGTCATGCGGCTGGCGAAGAAACTTCTCCGCGCGATCGGTCACAAAGTCGACGCGGAACTCATCCTTAAACGTGATCTCTTTGCCGTCCCGATCGTAGATCGTGCCCTCATAGGGATGGGTAGTGAATTCAAACTCATTGGCGCCCTCCCACAAATCGAGAAAGCCGGCGCGATACTCCGGCTTGGTATAGCCGCGTCCTTCCGCGGCAGGGGCAAGATGCCATTTGCCCAGCAGGTTTGCCGTGTATCCCGCTTTGCGCAGTTCGCCGGCCAGCGTCGGCAATGAGGGATCGATCGGCAGTGAGTTATGCCAGACACCGGTCTCGGTTGCATAGCGGCCGGTCAGCATGACCGAGCGCGAAGGGGAACACACCGGCTGGTTGGTAACCGCGTGGGTGAACAACGTGCCACGCGCCGCCATCGCATCCAGATTGGGAGTATTGGTCGAGTGGTTCAGCCGGTTGGCTCCGACAAAGTCCCACCGAAACTGGTCGGCCAGGTAGAGAATAATGTTCGGCTTTTTCGTTTGCGCGGCCGATGCGGCCCCGCTCTGTGCTTTGGCTGTGAGCGCGGCCGCGGCGGCCGCCGTCGTTCCCAACATGAACTCGCGTCGATTGGTGGGCAATGCAAAAGCTCCCTTCTAATAGTACGGCTGAATTGCTGCTCCCGCGGATCGTTTGGATTGTCGCGGGTCGCGCTGATGGAGGCGACCGCAGCGAAGCGTAGGGACCTGCGGTGCGCCCCGCAAATTCTGGAGTGCCCACCCTCCACACCAACCAGAATCAAAGGAAAAACGCGAAGGGGTGCCCCAGGTCTCGCTTTTGAGACCTGGGATCCCCGCAACCCATACCTCATGGACACTCGTGACGTAACCACAGGGACACAAACAAGACAGAACTTCTATCCCCATCGCAAGCCCTCCCCCTTGTCGTCCCGAGCCTGTGACTTTTTTCGATTTTTCGTGTTTCAACCTACTCAAACCACCTCTGTCTCACCCCCACGACAAATCCGTCATCCTGAGCGAAGCGCCTCGCAGATATATTGGAAACAGAGGCTTTATGGCGCGTAGTCGAAGAGCCTGTCCTGAGCGCAGCCGAGGAACCTCGGCGATATTTGTTAGCAGATGCTGTTCAGGACTTTCCGGCCGCAAACTACAAAGGCGGAGGGACCTGCGGTTCTACAAACCTTTCGTGGAGATGTTTGAACGGAGCAGAGCGCCGTCGAGAACTTACCCTGACCTGCCAGTCATTCTGCTAAGTTGGATAGGTCTATCGTCCTGGCTATCGGGAGGAAAAGTTAATGAGAGGGACCATGACACGCAGAGAAGCTCTGAAATTAGGCACCAGCACCGCTATCTCCGCCGCGGCGGGTCCCCTGCTGTCGTCTTCGCTGGCTGGGGCAGCTCCGACTGCATCATCGTCCACGGACGAAATTTGTTACATGCGCGCGGTCGACATGGTCGAGGCCATCCGCGCCAGGAAGCTCTCTTCGCGCGAAGTCATGCAAGCTCATCTGAAGCAGATCGGCAGAGTCAACGCCAAAGTCAACGCGATGGTGACCATGGTTCCAGAAGAGCAGTTGATGGCGCAGGCCGCCGCGGCGGATGAGGCACTCGCCAACGGCAAGTGGCTGGGCCCGCTGCATGGTCTCCCGGTAGCCGTCAAAGACCTGCACGAAACCCATGGGATACGCACGACGTATGGTTCCCCACTGCACAAAGACCACGTGCCCAATTTTGATTGCCGCGTAGTGCAGCGGGAAAAAGAAGCGGGAGCGATCGTGCTGGGCAAGACGAACGTGCCGGAATTCGGGCTGGGCTCGCAGACGTTCAACCCGGTGTTCGGCGCTACCCATAATCCTTACGACACCACCAAGACCTGCGGTGGAAGCACAGGCGGAGGCGTAGTGGCAGTGGTGACGGGCATGGCTCCGCTGGCAGATGGCAGCGATATGGGCGGATCCCTGCGTAATCCTCCCAACTTCTGCAACGGGGTGGGCATTCGCACCTCTCCGGGAAGAGTTTCGAATGTCCCGACCAACCTGGGCTGGTTCACGCTTTCGGTCCCGGGGCCAGTGGCGCGCAACGTCACGGATTGCGCCTATTTCCTGAGCGTGCTCGCCGGGTATGACCCTCACTCGCCCATCTCCATTGAGCAACCCGGCAGCCAGTTTGCGCAGCCTCTGGGAAATCGGAGCTTTAAGGGAGTGCGGGTAGCCATGTTCAAAGATATGGGATTGCCCTGGGATCCCGAAGTGAAGAGCGCCGTGCAGGCGCAGCGCAAAGTATTTGAATCGCTGGGGTGCATGGTGGAAGACGCGGAGCCTGATTTTTCCGGGGCGAATGAAGCTTTTCTGGCATGGCGCCATTGGTCCACAGAGTTAGCGTTTGGCGATTTGATCGCTGCACATGGAGACCAGTTGAACGAGTTCATTCATTGGCATGTGGAGGAAGGGCGCAAGTTAACGGGTCCGCAGCTATCTCGTATCGAGGCCAGGCGCACCGCGCTATACCGGCGTTTATGCGACTTCGAGGGTAAGTATGACTACTTCGTTCTGCCGGTGAACCAGGTGCTTCCCTTTGACGTGAACACGCACTATCCGACAGAGATTGCCGGGGTCAAGATGGAAAACTACATCGCATGGATGAAGTCGGCGTATTACATCTCAGCGGCAGGAAATCCAGCGATGTCGGTTCCCTGCTCTTTCTCATCGGCCGGGCTGCCGATCGGCTTACAGATTGTTGGGCGGCATCACGATGATTGGGGCGTGCTGCAGTTAGGCTACGCGTTTGAACAAGCGACGAATGTTGGCGCGCGGCGGCCGGTTGTGGTCTAGCGTTCCGCTCTGGGCGGAACTGCCAGTCCAAGAAATACAACGATGCCTTGATTGAGGCGCAAGATGTCCTTATCTTTCAGTCGTCCGACTCGCGCGCCCACCTTCGACTTTGGCACGGTGGTGATCCTATCGGTAGGTCTGGCTGGGTAGGTCGGACGGGGTAGGTACGGGCTGGGGTAGGTATGGGCTTAAAGAGTCTGCGTGAGAACCAGAGATTATGCATTAGTCCCGCAGGGACGGCTGACCTTAGCCCAGGACGCAGTCCTGGGGAGAGCTTTCGAGACACGACAAGTCCCGAAGGGACGACTGAAAGTAAATTCAGCCGTCCCTACGGGACTAAATGCGTAAATCTTTGGTTCTCACGTGGGGGCTTTTAGGTCCTGAGGTACGTTTTCTTTTGTATATGTGAACATTCGCCTATCCCCGAGCCCGTTCCCCACCGCCAAAATCCAGACCGGATCCCGCCTGTCCGCCGTTCTCTACGCGATATGCTGACTTGCGGTCAACCCAGACGAGGCATGACCGGCGTCTTGGGCTGGCGATGATGGACGGCTGGACTATGGACGAAATAGAGGGAAAGGCGACCAACGACGATGATCCTTCGGCCTGAACACGAGCAGTTGCTTCGGGAAGCCATTCGCTCCGGCCTGGCGCAAAGCACGAGGAAGCGCTCGACCAGGCGCTCAATACGCTCCGTCACCGTCTGCCCAAGCCCGCCAAAAAAGCGGAGTCCACGGCGACGGTCGCCCGGCGCCCGGCCAGTTCTGGCAAACGCCACGGACTATCGCTTGTCGCCGGATGCCGCCCCGAAGAGGCGATTTCCTTGGGGTCATTTCCGTCTGGCGACGAATTCTGGCGACGAATTTTAGTTCGCGT
>CAVWNL010000014.1:0-64328 GCA_963756485.1 uncultured Acidobacteriaceae bacterium
CCCAGGCAGGGCTTGTGCTTGCCATTTTTGGATGCAGAAAGCAGTGCGGAAGGGATAAGTTGCTGGAAAATGTTCGACTCCAGTTGCCCGCCACGGAACGCTGTTGCCGCACACGTCACATTTCAGACGGAAAGTCAACGGCAAGCCAAGCTTTTTAATGAGCAACCATCGCTTCGTTTTGAGACCCCTGAGAGGACACCCGGCAAATTTTACCTGGGTAAGTGCCTATCGCGGTAAAAAACGCAGATTTTCACTTTTCAGTCTTACTGTGCACAGACTACTATTACGCCCGGAGAGGTCGTTTCCCGCGATGGCCGATGTTCTTAATGTAGCTGAAGCAAGTGATCGTAACTCCTGGAACGCAAACGAGGGATATTTCCCGCCTCTTCGCGTGGATGAACTCTTCGAACTAACGGCCAGGGAAAGGCCAGACGAAATCGCGGTTACATTTCTGGAACAGAGCGTTTCGTATGGTTCGCTTTGCGCCAGAACGCTTGAGCTCGCAACGCAATTGCAGAACCTTGGGGTCCAACCGGGAACGCTGGTCGGCATCTGTATGGACCGCTCCATGGAAATGGTCGCCGCCCTGCTGGCAACCTTCAAAACCGGCGCCGCCTATCTCCCGCTCGATCCTGCATTTCCGCCTGACCGGATTGAGTTCATGCAACAGGATGCGCGCCCACTGGTAATAGTTACCCAGTCTCATCTGCGGGAGAAGTTCCCATTCAGCGCAACGAATGTGCTTTGTATCGACGGAGACATGCCGGCGCCGGAGATGAACCGGGTGCGGAAGTTTTCACCGCCGCGAAACTCAAGTCTGGATGACGTCGCGTACGTACTTTACACGTCGGGATCCACGGGTAAACCAAAGGGCGTACAGATTCGGCATCGCGCGCTTACCAACATGCTGGTTGCGGTTGCGAGTGACATAGCGCTGACCAACGCAGATGTGGTTCTGGCGACCACCACCATATCGTTCGACATTTCTACTTTCGAGATTTTCGCGCCTCTGATCACTGGAGGCCACCTGGTGGTCGCTCCTCGTTCGGTAGCCATCGACGGACAGCTGTTGGCGAAGGCCATCCATGACCACGCTGTGACGGTGCTGCAAGCGACGCCGGCGGGCTGGCAGGTTCTTCTGGAGTCCGGCTGGGAGGGTCAGGCCGGTCTAAAGATGCTGACCGCCGGAGAGCCCCTTACGTGGATCCTGGCCCAGCGCCTGTTGGAGCGTGGCGCCGGCCTCTGGAACCTCTACGGTCCGACAGAAACGACGGTCTATGCGACAGGAACCCGGATTCAAAAAGATACAAAGATCACGGTCGGGCGGCCACTGACGAACTGCACCGCGTACGTCCTGGACGAACACCGGCAGCAATTGCCGGTTGGCGCGACGGGCGAACTGTTTCTGGGTGGAATCTGTGTAGGGGCCGGCTATTTGAACCGGCCGGAATTAACGGCGGAAAGATTTATTGCCGACCCTTTCAGCGGCAAGCCGGGGGCGCAGCTCTATCGGACCGGCGATCTTGCTCGCATGCTGCCCACCGGGGAAATTGATTTACTCGGCCGAGCCGACAACCAGGTGAAGTTGCGCGGTTACCGGATCGAACTGGAAGAGGTAGAAGCCGTACTGGATAGTCATCCCTCCATCAGCAAGTCCGTCGCCAAGGTTGTCAGTATGGGCGACGACAATCAGTGTCTTGTTGCCTACGTGGTGGCGAAGGACAAGAACCAGAGCGATGAAGCAGAGTGGCATCAGCATGCTTTGCGAAGCTTGCCCTGGTATATGGTTCCTGCTTCGTTCATGGTGGTGGAGTCGTTCCTGTTGACGCCAAATGGGAAGGTAGACCGGAAGGCTCTTCCAGCGTTTCACTTTTCAAGACCGGTGGATGTAGAAGCGGATCCTGAACTGCAGGAAGACTGCCTGGAACTGACAGTACTTCACTGCTGGCGGACGGTGCTGAATAGACCCGATATCGGGCTGGATCATGACTTTTTCCAAGCCGGTGGTCACTCCCTGCAAGCGATGCGGATCCTCACGGAACTGAACAAGAAACTGGGTTTGAAAATCCCGGTCAGTTATCTGGTGGAAGCGCCAACAGCCCGCAAGTTTGCTGAGCTATTAATGCGGACCAAGGATGATCCAGCACGTTACCTGATCTCGATGCAACCGGAGGGGTCGCTGCCGCCGGTTTACTTTATCCATCACCTTTTGGGCGATGTGCTGATCTACCACTCGGTTGCCAGTAAATTTGCGCCGGACCGCCCGGTGTTCGGCGTCCAGCCACCCCTTGATTTTGTCGATCGACCGCAGCCGTACAGTCTGCAGGCCCTCGCGTCCGACTATGTTGCCGAAATTTTAAGGCGGCAACCGGAAGGTCCCATCCATCTCGCCGGATTCTCCAGTGGCAGTGTGATCGCTTTTGAGATGGCCCGCCAGTTCAAGAATCTCGGGCATGAGGTGGGCATGCTCGCGCTCATCGATGGTGGCGTGAACGTAGATGGACCACCTATGCCGGCCGCCGTTAAGTACGCAAAGATGTTGACACGGAAGCTTTGCAAGATCGCGTTCAAGCTGGAAGACGAATTGGCTGAGGGTCCGAAGCAATTTGTGATGAAACGCCTTAAGCATCTCTTCCTGAACTCCCGAGTGCGAGCGCTGGAGAAGTCCGCTTTAAAAGGCGAGGTCACCATGGAGCAAGCGCTGCTGCTTGCGGAGCGCTCGTACAAGCCAGAGCCCTACGCAGGCTCGGCGCTACTGATCCGCTTTCATGATGAAGCGTGGGAGTATGGCCCGGACCCGCTCATTGGTTGGTCTGGCCTGGTGAAGAGCGGCATCGACATTGTCGATTTGGAGGGTGGGCATATCACCGGCATGAGTCCCGCCGGCGCGCCGACCATGGTAGCCATATTGACGAACCAGATCGATAAGACTGAGACTGCGATCCGCATGCGAACGATGGCAGTGGGTGAGTCGCTCCCCGTCGCCTAGTGCGGGGACCGGTAGTAATCTTAGGGCTCGGCGGCGCCGAATTGCCTGCCACACGTCCCCTTTTGCCTAGCCGTCCATCCACGCAAAACATCTGGCTGGCGGGTGTCCTCCTGGCCTCTTCGTTGTCGATCGGCGCCGCCCTTGGGCAAAACGATGCGACGGCGAATCCAACGCATCTAAAAATGGTTGCGACCAACGACAAGGTTGCTTATCCGCCCGAGATGGAAAAACTGATTGTCGCCCTCTCTGGAGAATGGGCCACCAAGGACAACTATGAAGGGGACGGCCAGACGCGTATACGAGGCAGGAAGCGCTCACGGGAGAGTTATCGAGTCGGTCCGGCACGTTTGTCGCTGATTGAGGAATACCATGGCGCGAACTCTCTCGGAAAACCATGGGATACAGGTATCTTCTGGTGGGATAACGAAGTGGAAGGGTGTTCACGTTCTCTGGTGCGACAGCGAAGCGCTTAACACGGGTTGCCGTGTGTTGTCGGGGATTGGGAAATGGGAAGGCGACGACTTTGTATTGACGGATCAACAACGCGATTCCGGCAAACGCGTTTTCACCCGAGAGGTTTGGTCCGACTTGAAACGTGATTCGTTTACGCAAACTATCTATCGGGGCGCCTCGGCAGACAGTCTGGAAAAGGTTTTGACTATTAAAGCGGCGCGTTCAAAAGGTGTCGTCGATCACTGAGTTTTCCCTAGCCCATTCGAGTCTCCCATCGCCGCCGTCGGATGCCATCCGCAGGAATATACGAATGTGTCGGGAACGCTGTACGTACATCTATATATTTATGCCGACTCAAACCGTAACGCGATCCGTCGAATCTGAATTAGAACCTGGCAAGGTTTACCACGTACTCGCGGAGGCCAGCAACATTCCAAAGTGGGCCCCTGTCTTCGCCGACGCCATTGAGCGCATCGACCACGTGCACCATCGCGTCACAAGGAACGGCGAGGTCTTCAATCTCGAAGTCTCGCTGCATCCGTCTGCTGTTGCCGTCGACTATATACGCGAAATGCCCAACGGCAAGCGGGGCGGCGCTTATATCCGTGTAACGCCCCGTCCTCTGGGCGGCAGCACTGTCACCATGACTGTGCCAATCGGCCCGAATACGACGGAATCCGACGTTGCGAACGTTCTTGAACAGGAACTCGCCGACCTTGTTCGGCTCTCTCAATTCTAATCACATGGGTAACTTTCCAGTTCCCGAACCTCTACGGGCCACGGGGATTTACCGAAAACGAGACTTCGCAGGCATCACTGAATCTTGTTCGACGGGCGCGTCCCAAAACTGGGTGCTAAAAGGTACCATTGGAGACTTGTGCGGCCTATCGACGCGTGAGACCATGTCTCGCATGGGAGCGGTCTCAAGGGCCATAGATAAATTGCCGACACCGGTACGAATCGTATTCATGTGCCTCGGCGTTGCCGCATGCGTGTATGGCTTCGCTCACTATGGCTGGTCTTTCATCCTTCGCGTAATTTTCAGCCCCGACTTGTAGGCGAACGTGACTGAGCCGCCGTTGCCCCGCGCGGCCTGCTGAGGTGCTTGAACCTGGTGACGGCATAGGCATTGACCTGTCGCTGGGGCCCTCACTCCCCAGAACTCGGGAACGGTGGTAGATCTTCCGACCACCACATCGCAATCGGAAGTTACCGAGAACCGACTTCACGGGAGATCCATCGAATACCCTAGACTTGTTCATGTGAACCTGCTGATACCACTTCTAATCGTGGCAGTTGCGTACAGCGGTCTGCAGATTTTTCACCAACTGCGGGCTCGCGCAATGCGCGCTCTGGCCGCGAAATGGCGCTTTCGATATGTAGGGCCGCCTCCGCCGAAGTGGTGGTGGGGCCGTTCTCGTCCGATTGGTCGCCCCCCAATCCCGACTGGCTTGCATATCACCCGGGTGTGGAACGTAATCGAGGGAAAACAGGGTAGCTTCACAGTTTTGATGTTTGATGTGCTGCTCGGGGAAGGCAGGGGCGCGCAACCGTGCACTCTTGTTTCTACCAAAACTGAGAGGAGCGTCTTCGAACCATCGACCTCCGCCATCCGCATGCTTAGGAAGGATGGCTGGACGGTTCTTTATGGGGTCTGGTTTCTTTGGTTTTCTTGGACAATGAGCGTGAGGCGGATTGATCGGCTTATCAGCCAAATGGAGGAGAGATAGACAGGGTTCCCTGTAAACGTTCTCGTAACTTCCCCGGTGCCGTCGCCTCCGGGTGGGAGTTTTACCGGGAAACCCGACTTTGCAGGATGTTCAAGTAGAGCGGGGAAATATGCCGGTTCTTGAAGGCGACCGATTTCAAGTGACGGGCAAAGCGTTCTTGCCGGCGATGGGCCCAGGAGATAACGTTCCGACGTGGGCCAAAGCTAACCCAAGCATGCAGATCGCGCTGAAACCGAAGTAACAGCCGAGCCAGTGGAAGGTCTGAGCGGATGATGGGCTATGTTCGAGTCTGACCCACCCAAACACGAAGCCAAGGAACACCCCGGCAAAGCCAACAGACATCACTCCGGCCACAGCCATTAGCCATTCGTAGACTCCACGTCCACGCAACGTCCGTGCCACTACCAGTTCATAGACGCCTATGCTCGCCGCCATGACGGAAATCACAAGCGCCAGGGACGGAAAGGTAACCCGTCTGCTCGCTCCGAGAGCAACCATAATTCCAAAGACAATGCAGCCCAGGCCGTTCACCATCAGAAGCCACGAGTTTGCCTTTCTCGCATTCCAGATGCCGGCAAAAACGGTGCAAACGCCTGCCATCAGCGCCATGAAGCCAAGTTGCTCTATGGAACTCCTGTAATGCGCGAATTTGTGTAATGTCACAAGCCCATCCGGGCTCCAGATGAACAAAATCATGAACGAGAAGGTTGCATAAAACAAACCACTCAATATCAGAAGCAACCAGCGCTTAATCACGTTTTGACTCACGGCACACCTCCCGTTTGGCGGCAGAGCCTTTCGGGCCGAAAACAACACCGGGATCATACCATCGCAACGGGCCAATCACTAATCGGTGCGTGGCCGTCATTCCTCGTATTTAGGGCCCCCCCCCGAAATGGTGGTGGGGCCGCTCTAGCTCCACGGGACGGGACGTCCGCGCTAAAGTCAGGAATCGCTCGCGTATGTGAAAGGAGGCAAAATTATGCCATTGGTCATCATGACGGGTGCATCGGGCTCTGGGAAAACGGCGATTGCACGAGCAATCGAACAAGACCACCCTTCAATCACCGTTTTCCGGTTTGACACAATTGGGGTTCCTTCTGCTGGGGTCACGGCCACCTTCGGCACCGGCCATCAACCCGGCGGCGCTTGGCAACGAGCCATGACTCTCAAATGGTTCGAGAGAATTGCACGGGCACTTACTGCAGGAAGAACGGTTTCGTTTGAGGGACAGATGCGAATCGCCTTTATCCAGGAGGCCCTCACCATTTTTGAGATTAAGAACGCACGCGTCCTCTGCGTTGAATGTGACGACGTGACTCGCACTCAGCGCTTAACTCACGGCAGACTTCAGCCAGACTTGGCCAATGAGAGCATGATGGGATGGAGTCGATATCTGCACGAGGAAACGATCAAGGCTGGTTATGAGATTCTCGACACCACAAACCTGTCTTTGGCAGACAGCGTAGAGGTTGTGCTTAGAATCCTGGAGGAACCACGCGGGTCAGGCTGACAGGACTACTCTTGCAAACGGCTCCGGTGTCATCAGATTCGCAGTGCCCGGGAAACGGGTGCGAGCAGCTCCCAACCTCCTCAAGCCTGATAAGGGTACAAACGGTACGGGTCGAAACTTCCAAGTTCCACCCAGCCGCTCTTCCACAACGTTTCTCCAGCACGGTCCACATAGAGCAGGTCTTTTTCGGTTTCTGTCAGACAAAGGCCGCCTTGAAAGCTTCCAGCGATGAAAAACCGGGGCGGGATCACAAACACGCCCGTCGGATCGATGAAGCCAATCTCACACGCATCCGCGATGGTTCGATGGGGCTGGCCGGAACCAGTGTGGACCGCAGCAAGCCCCTCAGAAAATCGCTCCCCTCTGAGGAAAGTCGGAGGCACCACAACCTCGCCCGCACGATTGACGTATCCGGTTCTCTTGTCGAGAATCACTTCGGCCATTCCTTCAGAGAACTCGTAGGCCATATCGAACCGCGGTTCCACAACAAACTTGCCTTCCGAAAAAACAGGTGACAGACAGGACGATTACTTAAATATTCATTGCTCATAGGTGATCGTCCTGTGTTTCTATATGTCACCTGCTTTTATAGTCACCTGTTTTTATATACGCGAAATGCCCAACGGCAAGCGGGGCGGCGCTGATATCCGTGTAACGCACCGTCCTCTGGGCGGCAGCACTGTCACCATGACTGTGCCAATCGGCCCGAATACGACAGAATCCGACGTTGCGAAAGTCCTTGAACAGGAACTCGCCGACCTTGTTCAGCTCTCTCATTCTGATCACATGGGTAACTTTCCAGTCCACGGGTTCCCGGTAACCCGCCCGGCCAGGTTGTCTCGGCCCGCTAGGATCCCGGAAGTTGCCGAAAACGAAACTTTCGGGGAACGGCAGCAACGATGTAGGTTTACCTCGTGCTCTCCACATAGCTGCCCAGATTTCTCGTACCCATCGCGATCGCGTTGGCATTTGCCCTATTCCGGCGAATGGCTCCCCCTAGTGCTCGGACGGCGGAACACCGCTATGACGAGTCGCAGATCCCGGAACCGCTTCCCGCCGGGGGTGATCGGAGGAGCGATGTAGAGCGTCGGGATCGCACTAGCTATGTTGTTTTTCGTGCTTCGAGGCGCGAATCACTTATGGGCCTCATTGGAAGGCCCTCGCTCCTAACACAGTACGCTCCACAGGTCTTATGGTGCTCCCGATTTCCAATCGGGCAACGTGATGCTACGTCTTGAGCCAGCCGATAGGGCTAATTGAGTGTCTGCACCGGGATGGGGCAGGCAGACCAGACAGATCCGGCAATTGGAGCGAAATGAAGCCATTCCTCATGCGAGCGTTGGCGTGTGAGTTAGTGCTCATTGTGTTGCCCATTCTCGCCGCCCAGGTGCAGAACGCTCCACCCGACCTTACTGCCCTGAAGATCGAAGATCTCATGAATGTCGATGTGACTTCAGCTTCGAAGAAGGAGCAGAAGTTGTCTCAGGTGCCGGGAGCGATTTTCGTGATTACGACGGAAGATATTCGCCGCTCGGGTGCGACCAACATCCCTGATTTGTTGCGGATGGTGCCTGGACTGGAGGTGGCCCAGATCAATCCCAGCACGTGGGCGATCAGCGCACGCGGTTTCAACGGCGAGTATTCGGACAAACTTCTGGTTCTCATTGATGGCCGCACGGTCTACACACCCACCTTTTCCGGAGTGTTCTGGGATGCTCAGGACGCACCACTCGACTCCATTGAACGGATCGAGGTCATCCGCGGCCCGGGCGCTACCGTGTGGGGAGAGAACGCCGTTAATGGAGTTATCAGCATTATTACCAAGAGCGCACGGGACACGCAGAGCGGCATGGTCACAGCCAACGGAGGCACACTTGAGCACATAGGAGGAATGATCCGCTATGGCGGACCGCTGGGTAATCGTGGGGCTTATCGAGTGTTTCTAGATGGTTTCGAAATGGGTCACTTTCTCACTCCAGAACACCATAATGGCGAAGATGACTGGTATCTATTCCACGGTGGTTTTCGAGCCGATGCACAGGTCTCTGCTAAAGATTCGGTGGCGCTGGAGGGAGAAGCGATCCGTGGGAATGCAGGGGAAATGACGAATTCCATTGTCTCCCTGCAGCCCCCCTTAAACGCGACCCTCGACTTGCGCGAACGCTTTTCGGGCTGGAGCGTTTTGGGGCGATGGAAGCGTGCGATTTCGCCAAGCTCGGAAACCTCGCTCCAGATCTATTTCGATCGCAGCAACCGAGGCGATACCACGTACGGTCTAAGGCTGAACACTTTCGACCTTGACTTTCAGCACCACGTGCACTGGGGCCGGCGGCAGGATTTTGTCTGGGGACTGGGCTACCGAGTGAGCTCCGACCAGACGGGAGACGACTTCCGCATCTCGTTTCAACCGCAGAACCTGGTCACGCAGATCTTCAGTTCCTCTGTACAAGACGAGATCGCCATCCGTCCCCATCGCCTTTATGTCAGCCTGGGAACAAAACTGGAGCACGAGTACTATAACGGATTTAACCTGCAACCGTCCGCTCGCCTCACCTGGACACCTGATGATCGCGACACATTTTGGGCAGCGTTCTCGGGAGCGCAACGAACGCCGTCGCGGGTCGAAACCTCTATTCGCTACAACGTCGCCGCGCTTCCCGGGCCGGACAATCTTGCTACCTTAATCAGCGTCTTCGGCAACTCCAACCAACTTAATGAACGCCTGATCGCTACAGAGGCGGGTTTTCGCAAGCAGCTCTCGGACAAACTCTCCTTCGATTCGACAGTGTTTTTCAACCAGTACCACGATCTTGTTTCGGATGAACCGGGAGCCCCGCGCATAGAGGTGGACCCTCCGCCGGTACACTTGCTGGTCCCAGAATATTTCGCCAACCTGATCCATGGAGAGACTCACGGCATAGAGATCTTCGCCAACATGAAATTGAGCAGCCGATGGACACTTAGCCCCGGGTACACGTTCCTCAAAATGGACTTCCACCGGCAAGCGGGCGGCATGGATCTGACCACTGGCCCCGAAACACAGGGAGGCAGCCCCAAACAGCAAGCTCAATTGCGTTCGAATGTGAACCTTCCATGGCACTGGCAGTGGACCACCTCGGCTTATTTCGTCGGCCGTCTGCCGGCACGGTCCATCCCTTCCTACACCCGCCTGGATAGCAACCTTGCGTGGCAGGTGTCAGACAAGATATCGGTGGGGCTGGTGGGCCAGGACTTACTGAGAAATCTTCATGAGGAGTATGCGGGCCCGGACTTGACGGTGCTCCCGAGCCTGATTCGGCGGAGTGCCTATGGCAGGATCACGTGGCGGTTCTGAATGAGCATGAGCTCATCGTGCGATGCCGAGAACCCCGACCCGCCCCTGCGGGCTCCATCGGGGCATCCGCTGGCGAACACCAAAGCGCGGCGCTATGTCACCTGGCTCACGATCCTGTTCTGTCTCTTGTTCGCGGGCAGTCGGGAAAGAAGCGGGGCGCAGTCAACAGACGAGGAATACCGTGTCAAGGCCGCCTTTATCTTCCATTTTGCGCAACTGGTCGACTGGCCTTCGGAAACGCGGACGGGCGCAGCGAATTCGCTGTTTCTATGCACCATCGGAGATGACCCGTTCCAGGGTGCGCTGGAAAGTACGGTGGCCGGCAAGGCAATTGGCGATCGGATCCTTCGCGTTCTTCACCTGAAGCAAGCGGACGATATGCAGGCTTGCCAGGTGCTTTTTCTCGGCAAGGCGCAAAGCAAGCGCATTCCGATGCTGCTAGCGAAACTAGACAATGCTCCGATTCTGACCGTGGGGGAAGGCCGCGGCTTTCTCAGTGCTGGCGGAATGATCTGCTTTCTCCTCGAAGACAACAATGTTCGTTTCGGGATCAATCTGGATGCAGCTGCAGCCGCAAAACTCAAAATCGGGTCGCGGTTGTTGATCCTGGCCCAAACCGTTATTGGAGAAACCCGGGAGAAGTAAGAGCATGGATTTCAGAGACCTTCCAATTCGGCGCAAACTCGCTTGGCTGATTCTGACATCCAGTGTGCTGGCAGTCATCCTGGCTTGTATGGGATTTGCCGTCTACGAGCGGCAGAATTATCGTGCCGAGACCGGCAACGAGCTACGCGCGCTGGCAGATACTCTGGGGGCGAATGCTGCCGCGTCTCTGGCCTTTAACGACCCCAAGACCGCGAGCGAGATGCTGGGAGCGTTGCGGGCAGATCACAATGTGTTAGCCGCCTGCCTATACGACATCCGGGGAGATATCTTTGCCGAGTATCGCCGGGCGGGTCTCGGTACGGAATTCAGGATGCCCTCGCTGCACGACGACGGAGCCTATTTCGAGCGAGGCTCCATCACCCTGTTCCGCAGCGTCCTGATGGAGACGGACAAGACGGGCTCCATCGCCATCGTGTCGGACCTTAGCGGAACCAGCGCCCGGCTCTGGGAATACGCCAGGATCGCCGGTCTGGTTCTGTTCATTTCTACGCTGGTCACATACCTGATTTCCTTCCGTCTGCTGCGGCTGGTGAGTGACCCGATTGTGCAACTCGCCCAGATCGCAGGGCGGATAACGACGGAAGAGAACTATTCACTCCGGGCCATCTCCAAAGGAAAGGATGAAAGTGGGATGCTGGTCAGCTCATTCAACCAGATGCTGGAGCGCATCGAGCAACGGGATCTGGCGTTGCAGAACGCGAAAGATGAACTGGAACAGCGGGTTGAACAGCGAACGGCCGATCTGCAGAGAGAGGTCGCTGAGCGTATACGGGCAGAGGAGCTGATGCGCATGGCCAAGGAGGCTGCGGAGGTGGCCAACGGTGCAAAAAGCGAATTTCTTGCCAACATGAGCCACGAAATCCGGACCCCGCTCAATGGGGTCATCGGCATGACCGACCTGGCGCTCGACACGGAGCTCACTGCGGAACAACGAGATTGCCTGGAAACAGCAAAGATGTCTGCCGATTCCCTGCTCGCAGTGATCAATGACATCCTCGACTACTCCAAGATAGAGGCGGGAAAAGTTGAATTGGAAGCCATTGACTTCAACCTGCGCGACTGCACAGAAGAGGCGCTGAAGACCTTTGCTTCGCGGGCAAATGACAGATGTTTGGAACTTCTCTGTGATATCGCACCCGAGGTGCCGGAACTGGTAGAGGGTGATCCGGGACGGCTGCGCCAGATCATTCTCAACCTGGTGAGTAACGCCATGAAATTCACCCATCAGGGCGAGGTGATGCTCAAAGCGGAAGTCGAAAGCGAAAAGCACGACACCTGCGTCATAAAGTTCACCGTGGCCGACACCGGCATCGGCATCCCCCTCGATAGGCAGGTGTCTATCTTCTCTCCCTTCACCCAGGCCGACTCATCGACCACCCGGAAGTATGGTGGCACCGGCCTTGGTCTATCCATTTCGGCGCACCTGGTGTCGATAATGGGAGGAAGAATCTGGCTCGATAGCGAGGTGGGAAAGGGCACCCAGTTTCATTTCACCGCCCGGCTGAAGGTGCTCAAGACGCGACCTGAATCACAAAGCGGCATTCCCCTCCAAGCTTTGAAGGGCATCAGGATCCTGGTGGTCGATGACAATCGGACCAACCGCCGCATCATCGAGGGGATATTGAAGCATCGGGGAGCGCAAACCACGTGCGCCGACGGTGGAAGACAGGCTTTGTCGGAGTTGGTTTCCGCATGCCGAGCCGGAGATCCCTTCAGGCTGGTAGTGACGGACATGAACATGCCGGAGATGGACGGCTTCACCCTGGTCGAACAAATGCGGCGCAACCCGGGATTATCAGCAGTGACCGTCATGATGCTCAGTTCGGCGAGTCTTCGGGGAGATGCGGGGCGCTGCAGGGAGCTGGGGATTCTTGCTTATGTTTTCAAGCCAGTGCGCAAACGGGAATTGCTGACAGCTATCCTGGCGGCACTTGGGCAGTCCTCAGCGACCCTTCCCACCCCTCCCGTAATCAAGACCGAGTGGCCGGTGGAAGGGAGAGCTCTACGCATCCTTTTGGCTGAAGATAACCGTGTCAACCAAGTCGTGGCCACGCGCATGGCAGAGAAGATGGGGCACTCTGTGGTGGTTGCCGGTAACGGCCATCTCGCCCTCTTGCTGCTGGCAGCGCAGCCCTTCGATCTGGTACTGATGGACGTCCAGATGCCGGAGATGGATGGACTCACGGCGGCAAGAAAGATTCGCGAGGGTGAACAATCGACGCCGTTTCACTTGCCGATCATAGCCATGACGGCGCACGCCATGAAGGGAGATCGTGAACGTTGCATCGACGCGGGGATGGACGGCTATGTCTCCAAGCCCCTCAGCGGTCAAGTCCTGGAAGAAGAGATCGCCAGCGTGATGTGGGACGGCGATAAGACGGCAACGGTTCCCCACCCGAAAGGAAGACGCCACGCAGACGGTCGCCGGCGGGGTCTAGCGCCAGCCCATGATCGTGAAGAATAGAGCGGCGCAAGTTTGGCTATCCGGTTTTACTCGGTTTCCTGCTTTCTTTGCCAGGTGTCGCTATCCTTGTCGTTGATCCCCGGTGTTGGGGAAAATCCAACAACTCGATGCGGAGCGCTCATTTGGGAGACCTCCCGTCCTACTACGGAGATACGAGGGAGTTCGTTGCGAACTACGATCAAGACGGGTGCGGCATCCGGGCGCTTGTTTATTCATCGAAAGCCGACGTCCCTGGCAACCTCTGAAAGAACCAAATGCCTTCTACCCCGGGCGAAGGGGAGGTAGCCATACCTCCCCTTTTGTCTGCGGCCCGTCCGCGTGCATTTTGGCGGAGGGTGGACCCATGCGTTTACACTAGGAACTGGTTTTGTCACAACAACGGGCCTATAGCTCAATTGGTTAGAGCAGCGGACTCATAATCCGTTGGTTCCAGGTTCAAGTCCTGGTGGGCCCACCAGAATGCTTGTTCATAGCGGTCCGGCAGAGCTTGCAACTCCCGGCAGGAAATCCAGGGAAACCAACCTTCCCCGGCTGGGCGTGGAGGGGTCTGCCGTTTCCGTCCCTCGTGGTTCCTTTAGGGCCCGAGTACGATTTTTCTTAAGAATGGCGACATTTTTTGGCGCAAATGGGATCTAAGCCACTATGAAACAAAAACTCCTCATTGCGGCAGACACGACTTAGTGCGCATAGTGCGCTTAGTGCGCACGTTTTTCCAAAACCGCTGCGCTCCCGGTATGCGTCAAATTCCCCGCGCCCGGCGTTAAAAATCAGCCGCAAACGGCAGTACCCAGGCAAAGAAATCGGCCAACCCCGATTCCCAAAAGGAGTTACCTCGTGTCGAGGCGTTTCGATGCAATCATCATCGGTACCGGGCAGGCAGGCCCGTCCCTGGCTGCACGGTTTGCGGGCGCGGGCATGTCGGTCGCCATTATCGAGCGCCACAAGTTTGGCGGCACCTGCGTGAACACGGGATGTATTCCGACAAAGACGCTCGTTGCCAGCGCGCATGCAGCCCACACGGCGCGCCGAGGCGCGGAATATGGTTTTGCCGTAAATGGCGAGGTCCGCGTCGATATGAAACGTGTGAAAGCACGCAAGGATGAAATTTCTGGCCGATCGAACAAGGGCGTGGAGGAATGGCTGCGGGGGCTCAAGAATTGTTCGGTCATCCAGGGCCATGCCCGCTTTGCGTCGTCTGCCACTGTGGTTGTCAATGATGAGGTCCTGGAGGCCGAAAAAATCTTCATCAACGTTGGCGGGCGCGCCACAGTTCCCGAGCTTCCGGGGATTCACGATGTGCCGTTTCTCACCAACTCCTCCATGATCGACGTCGATGTCTTGCCGGAACATCTTGTCATTGTCGGCGGAAGTTACATCGGGCTGGAATTCGGTCAGATGTATCGCCGCTTCGGAAGCGAAGTGACGATTGTCGAGATGGGACCGCGCCTGACCGGACGTGAAGATGAAGATGTTTCCGACGCCCTGCGGAAGATTTTGGAACTGGAGGGGATAGGGATCCGGCTGAATGCGAAATGCATATCCCTGGCGAAGCGCGACCAGCTTGTCACCGTCGGCATGGACTGCGACGAGGGGTCGCGCGAAGTGTCAGGCACTCAGGTTCTTCTTGCCGTGGGACGTACTCCGAATACGCACGACCTGGGCCTCGACCGGGCCGGGATTGCCACCGATCCACGCGGCTACATCGTGGTGGACGATCAACTGCAGACCAATGTGCCCGGTATCTGGGCCCTGGGTGACTGCAACGGCCATGGTGGCTTTACCCACACTGCCTACAACGACTATGAGATCGTCGCCGATAATCTGCTCAACGCAGACCATCGCCGCGTGTCCGATCGGATCCACACCTACGCTTTATATACAGACCCGCCGCTGGGCCGATGCGGCATGACGGACGCTGAAATTCGCAAGTCCGGACGCGCTGCGCTGACCGCGAAACACCCGATGAGCCGGGTGGGCCGCGCCATTGAGAAGGGCGAGACACAAGGTTTCCTCAAAATTTCCGTCGACGCGGAAAGCAAGCAGATTCTGGGTGCCGCGATTCTTGGGACCGGCGGCGATGAGGTCGTTCAGGTTTTGCTCGACGTCATGTATGCGAAGGCTCCGTACACGGTGGTGCAGCGCGCGATGCATATCCATCCGACGGTTGCGGAGTTTCTCCCCACCGTCTTATCCAAGTTGGAGCCATTTGCGTAGAGGCCCTTATCCCGCCGCTGCGTGCGCCCTTTCCTTTCTACCGATCGACCAGGCGCTGAAAATGGGCGGGGTACCTGTCCCCCTGCACGTCGACTGCAGAAACGGCATCGTGGATGGCGCTCAAGTCTTCCGCTGTCAGTTCCACCCGTGCTCCTCCAAGATTCTCTTCCAGGCGGTGCAGCTTCGTGGTTCCAGGAATCGGAACGATCCATGGCTTTTGCGCGAGCAGCCACGCCAGCGCGATCTGCGCCTTGGTGGCATGTTTCTGGTCTGCGATGCGCCCGAGGGCGTCCACCAGTGCCTGGTTTGCTTTTCGGGCTTCCGCGGAAAAACGGGGAACGATGTTGCGGAAATCAGTTTTGTCAAACTCTGTCTTGTCGGAGATTGCCCCCGTGAGGAAGCCCTTACCCAGCGGGCTGAAGGGGACGAACCCGATACCGAGTTCCTCGAGCGTAGGAAGAATCTCCTTCTCTGGCTCTCGCCACCACAGCGAATACTCGCTCTGCAGCGCCGTCACCGGCTGCACAGCATGGGCACGGCGGATGTTCGCTGCACCGGCCTCCGACATGCCGAAATGTTTCACCTTGCCTTCGTGGATGAGGTCCCTGACGGTACCCGCCACGTCTTCGATCGGAACATTCGGGTCGACGCGATGTTGATAGAACAGATCGATCACTTCGATGTTGAGGCGTTTCAGAGAAGCCTCGGCTACGGCCCTGATTCTTTCCGGCTTGCTGTTCGTACCCTGACTGGGAATGCCGTTCTCGAATCCGAACTTGGTTGCGATGGCGACCTTGTCACGGACCGGCGCCAGCGCCTCACCAACGAGTTCTTCGTTGGTAAACGGACCGTACGCCTCGGCAGTATCGAAAAAAGTGACTCCGCCGTCATAAGCGGCGCGGATTACCTTGATAGCCTCGGCCTTTTCCGTCGCGGGGCCAAAGCCGAAGCTCAGCCCCATGCACCCAAAACCGAGTGCCGATACCTCAAGATCGCTCCTGCCCAATTTTCGCTTTTGCATGCTGCTCCTCCGAACCACAAATTTTACAGAGCTGCGTCCGGAAACACCGGTTTCCGATATTTCGAGAGTAAGCTAGTGGCGATCAACTTGCTCTGCACGGTGTTCCGCTATCCGGGAAGCCGGCAGGGCTGCCGCATCAGGAAGGAAGAAAGATGAGCGTTTTTCGCAGAGATTTTTTAAAGCTGGCGGGCGCCGGCGTGGCTGGAGCTACGGCCGGTATTTCGCTTGGCGCTCATGCGCAGACCGTAAGCATGCCCGGGGCCGGCACAAGTGCAGTGTTCGATGTGAAAGCCTACGGAGCACGAGGCGACGGCGCTTCCATCGATACTGCGGCCATCAATAAGACGATTGAGGCGGCAAGCGCGCAGGGAGGAGGAACCGTTCGTTTTCCTTCGGGCACCTATGCTTCCTACTCCATTCACCTGAAAAGCAATGTCGTGCTGTACCTCGAAGCGGGCGCAACGATCCTGGCTGCCGAGGTCGCTCCGGGCGGCGCCACCAGCGGCGCATGTTACGATCCCGCGGAGCCGAATAAACCCTGGGAAGACTACCAGGACTATGGACACAACCATTGGCACAATAGCCTCATTTGGGGCGAGGGCATCCACGACGTCGCCATTCTTGGGCCGGGGTTGATCTGGGGCAAAGGGTTGAGCCGCGGCGGTTCCGAGGAACCGAAGGCCGAAACTCCCGGCATGGGGAACAAGGCGATCGCGCTCAAGAATTGCCACAACGTGATTCTCCGGGATTTTTCGATTTTGAAGGGCGGTCACTTTGGCGTACTGGCCACCGGGGTCGACAACCTGACCATCGACAATCTGAAGATCGATACCGACCGCGATGGCATGGATATCGATTGCTGCCACAATGTCCGGGTTTCGAATTGCAGTGTCAATTCTCCCTGGGACGACGGGATTTGCCCGAAAAGCTCGTTTGCCCTGGGCTATGCGCGAGCCACTGAAAATCTGACGATCACGAATTGTTACGTGACCGGAGCCTACGTGTTGGGGACGATGATAGACGGGACTTACAAGCGTTGGCCTGCCGACTTCAAGGTGGCTCCTACCGGCCGCATCAAGTGCGGCACCGAGTCGAATGGCGGATTTAAGAACATTACCATTTCGAATTGCGTTTTTGACGGCTGCCGGGGGTTCGCGCTGGAGAGCGTGGATGGCGCCCTGCTCGAAGACATTACGTTTACCGGGGTCACCATGCGCGACTGTACCAACACCCCGTTGTTTCTGCGGTTGGGGAGCCGCATGAGGGGGCCGGCGGGAGTGCCCGTGGGCACCCTGAAGCGCATCATCATCAGTAATGTTGTCAGCTACAATTCTGCGTCGCAATACAGCGGTGCGGGGTTGATTATGGGGATTCCATCCAATCCCATCGAGGATATCAAGATCAACGATTTGTATATGGAGCATCGCGGAGGCGGAACACGCGAGATGGCGGCGCGGGTGGTTCCGCAGATGGAGCAGGGTTACCCTGAACCCTACCGGTTTGGCGATATTCCCGCGGGCGGATTCTTTATCCGCAATGTGAACAATATTGAGATGACGAATGTTGAACTTTCATGGAGCGCGCCAGACGCGCGGCCAGTGTTCTACCTGGACAATGTGAAGGGTGCCGAGTTCTTTCGTATCAAGACGCCGAAGGGCGGCGACGTTGCCGATCTTTGAGCTGAAGAACGTTGAGGATTTCAGCGTTGCCATGTCACGTAATGTTAAGGACGTGCATATCGAGAAGGTTGAGCAGAGGACAATTTCGAGTTGATGAGTCGGGGCGCCTATGAGAAGCGGAAAGAGAGGGTTCGTCAAGGACAGAATGCAGCCAGCGATTGTTTGAGCGCGGTTGCCTGTACTTCGGCGGCACTGAGCTGATGAGTTGTCAGGTATCCACTCACAGCTGCCGCGAGATCGAGGCGGCAGGAAGCGCTCGCGCGAACAGGCGCAGTGCTGACTAATTCTTCGATCAGTTGCTTCTGAATTGCGTCCAGTTGCGGACGAAGCGTGGTCGTCAGGTCTTTGGGCTGGTGGTCCGGCGCTTTGCCCGCTCTTTGCCAAGTGGAGAGCAACGAGGATTGCACGGTTTTGTTGGCCTCGATCTGCGCCCGGAAGAACCGCGATGCAACCGCTGGATCGAGCCCTTCTGTCTTGGCCTCAGTCACGGCACTTGCTATGACGTGCTGCTCTCGGGGCGCGTCTTCTACCGGCGGTTCCGTTGTCCCACTTCGCGAAGGCGACTTCCTGCGCCAGGTTGAGCCGGTGGGCGGATGTCTCGACCAGCGATTGGAGTTGGTCTACGGCGATCTGCGCTCTTCCATCGCAAACGCTGGTCATCGCCATAGCGACGATGATCACGATCCGTGCAGAGTTCAGGTACACGCTCACCCATCCTTGATGAAGTTCCGTCGCTGTGGGTATAACAACGAAATCCGGAAAGTACTCTTTAATCGGGGGTTTGGAAGCTAGCGCGCATCATTGGCGTAAAACGGATAGTCGGTGTAACCGTGGGCATCAAAAGTGTAGAAGGCATTTGCGTTGTGGTTGTCGTCGCGTCGATGTGGTCTCCTGCCTCGTTTGAACATAACCGGCAGGAGTCCTGAGAGGATTGACAAAAATCGACGAACTTTTGCGCTTTTGGCGGTTTCCTTGCTATCGCCCGGGTATTTAGAAATCGTAACGTAGGCCGAACTGCATGCGCCTGGGCAGGTTCTGCATCGCGCTATACGTGCCGAGGTTTCCTCCCGTGAGCTGGGTGCCGAAGTACAAAGGATTGTCGTTGAAACGAACGCTGTTGGTGACGTTAAAGACTTCCCAGGCGAACTTGAGAGCACCGTACTCGCCAAACTGCCAGGACTTGGAAGTCCCGAATCGATGCCAAAGATTCCGTCGCCGCGGTAGTTATTGCGTTGTCCAGCTTCTCCTGGATAGGACAGGCGGACGGGGGTGCCGCTGCTGGTTCCGCTGTTGATCGCGTTCGCATTGGCAAAGACGGTCGGGGCGCCATTGATGACCTGCTTCTTCAACTGGACCTTGCCGGTCGCCACCCCCAGACTCTCGATCTGCCAGTCGGTCGCCCAGCCGGGATCGCTGAGACTGAAAGGCAGGCCGCTGGTCCAGCGATTGATCCCGGACCATTGCCATCCGCCAAGAAAAGCGTTGGTGAGAAAGCCGCCGCCACTGAGGAATTTCCTGCCCTGGCCTACGGGAACCAGATAGACCCAATCGGCAGTGATGAGGTGACGGGTATCAAAGTCAGAGACGCCGCGATTGAGACTGGGGTTCCAGGTGTTGATGATGTTGCTGAGGTTGCCGCCATTTTGGCCGCCTGAGACCTGGTTAAACTCACTCCCACGTTCCGTATCCGATCCCATGTCAATGGATTTGGAAAACGTATAACTGAAATCGATGTTGAGGCCGTGGGAGGTGGGGTGCCGCAGAATCAATTGACCTGCGTTGTAATAGCTCATGCCAATGGTATCGAGCGCGTAGAGCGATGAAAACTGGTCCTGCCAAAAGCGGGTTCCCAGCGGGCAGCCGTAGCTACAGTAAAAGTCGAGATCCGCCAGAGCGGTGGTCGCCCCCAGATTAGACCTATAAGGGGCCCACTCGTTGGTGTAAATGGCCTGGGTTGCGCTTTCTCCCAGATAGTCGGTACCCGCCATAAAGGGAAATACGTCTTCGAAATAGGGGATAGCGGGGACAGATGCGGTGGTGGATCCGCCGTTTGCATCCACCAGGGCGGAAAGCTTTGCGGCAGCTGTAAAGTAGTCGACACCTGACTGCGTGTCACGGAAATCGACCGGCTCGGCCAGATCGAGGCTCTGCAGCAGGTGACGGCCCAAGCGGCCAACATAATCAGCTTCCAGAGTGAAGCCGCCGGGAACCTGGCGCTGCACGGAAAGATCGATCGATTCGGAGTACGGAGTCTTCAATTTATTGTCGAGACCCCAGGTAATGGCGAAGTTCCCGGTTGGCGCGGTATAGGGATAGGTGACTTTGGTGTCAGCTGGAGGTGTAGGGATCGACGGGAAGGTACGGCGATTGACATATCGGGGCGAGTCTTCATACCCATACACGCCAGCCGGATTGCTGATGGAGGAGCTGGTGCCGAACGAACCTTGCTCGTCGAAGGTGTTGACTAACTGTTCGCCGTAATGGTCGAAGAAGATTCCGAAGCCCGCGCGGATGGTGGTTTTGGTGTCGGGAGAATAAACGACAGCCAGGCGTGGAGCGAAGTTAGCCTTCTGCTTCGGCCAATAACCGGGTTTGTGATAGAAAGGCCCGCTCGGAGCAAACGTAAGGTCTGGCTCGTAAACCTGCCCCAACAGTGCCGCCGCGTTGCGCTGCATAAACCATGCATGGGTGTCGATGGTGGGTGCGATCTGTTGGCCCTTGGTTTCCCACGGAGTCTGCAAGATGGTGTGCCTCAGCCCAAAAGTGACCGTCAGATTGGGCAGCGCGCGCCACGAGTCTTGCACGTAATACTCGAACTCGTTGGCGCTGAAATGCCGGTTGATAAAGGCGCCATCCGGCAATATTGATCCTGTGGTCGGACTGTTGATGTTGTAGTTCTCTTGTATCGTCACCTGGGGGATGGTGCCCACCAGATTGGCGTACGCGATCCCATAGGAATTCGAAAAGCCGCCATCTACGGGCAGGCCGCCAACCGTTGAGGGGTCAGGAGGACTTCCGCCCAGCCAATACGGATTCGAGGTAGCAGAGTTATAGGAGAGAGAATCGGACCCCCGGTTGTGGTGTACCAGCCTCCAATTCCCGCCAAATTGGAGCGAGTGCTTGCCTTTATTCCAGCTCAGGTTGTCGGTGATGTTGTTCACCGGCACGGTGACAACGGTGCTGCGATTCTCTGACGTGAGTGTGGCCATGAATCGAAAGTCCACGTAGTCGCCGGTTCCCGGACCACGCTGGCTGTAACCCTGCCGGATGTAGCCATAGCGCACGTCATTGACAATGTTGGATGAGATCGACCAGGTGTCGCCACCGGCTATCCCCTTGGTGTTGTCGATAAGGTTGTAAGAAGGGCCCTGCCCAGGAAACTGTTCCGTGCCGGCCGTAGTATCTTTCTGCAGGTTGCCGCGCACGAAGAAGTGATGGCTCTGGCCGGGGGTGTAATCAATGCGGGCAATGGAAGTATTCAGGGTTACCGGGTTGGGAGAGGAAAAAGTGTACGAGCCGGTGTTGTAACCGTCGCCCAACGAGCTACCGTTGGCTGCCGGAAACTGCTTCAGGTAGGTCAGCACGTTAGGATTGGGGCCCGGACCCCAGGGGCAAACCCCGTTGGCCGCGCAACCGCCGTCGAGGGCTGCAATCTGGCTGGCAGAGATGGTTGTGGTTTGCACATTACCGGAGGCGTCGTCGCCCTGATAAGTGATGATTCCTTGTTGGTAGCTGGCAGTAGGAGCGATCTGGCTGACAATCTGGTTCTCTGCCTGGCGCGTGCCTTCATAGTTCCCGAAGAAGAACAGCTTGTCCTTGAAAATGGGACCGCCCAGCGCACCGCCAAAGCTGTTGCGGATCAGCTTTGGCGGTATGTTGGGCTCGCCGTTGCTCACTTGGGCGGTCTTATTGAACCAGTCATTGGAGACGGTTATTGTAGGCCGGTTGTACTCATACGCCGCGCCGTGAAATTTGTTCGTTCCGGACTTGGTGACCATATTGACCTGTGCCCCGGACGATCGTCCCTGATCGGCATCGGCAAGTCCAGTAGTGACACGGAACTCTTCAATCGAATCCTGGGTTTCACGGAGCACGCCGGTGAAGGCGTAGCCGCTGATCTGGTCGTTGTCGTCCACGCCGTCCAGGGTGATATTGCCCTGGTCGGACCGTCCTCCGTTAACTGCCCCGCTCCGTGGATCGTTTTGCAGTGAGGGATTGCTGGGCCGGCCGGAATTCTGACCAAGGTACAGCACGCCAGGTTGAAGAGAGAGCAGATCGGGAACGTTGCGACCCTCGCTGGGCAACGCCTGGATCATCGCGTTGTTGATGGAATTGCCCAGAGAGGCGTCGGTAGTATTGAGCGTTTGCGCTTCGGCGCTTACCTCGACCACCACCGAGCTGGCCTGGACAGCGACCGTGAAATCGATGGTCGCGGGCTGGTTTACCAGCAGCTCGGCGGACTTTTTCTGGGCGGCGAACCCCGGCGCTTCCGCAGTGATGAGGTATGTAGCGGGAGGGATCTGGGAAAAGTTATATTCGCCCGAGCGATTGGATGTTGTCTCAAAGCTGTGTCCGGTAGCGTTGTCGAGCAGCGTCACTTTTGCCTGAGGCACAAGGGCGCCGCTGGAATCCTTGATCACGCCGTGGAGCGACGTGTTCGCTATCTGGGAGAAGGCAATCGAGGCCAGGCTACAAAAGCCGATGAACAAAAACAGAAATGCGAGAGGCTGGCGGTAACAGCGCATGCGTACTCCCTCCAAAAAAACGTTGTCCCGGTGACACCCGCTCGTGAATGGCGGGATTTCCTTTTGGTGCTGAGGCCCGAATACACTTCAGGTCTTACAAATCTGCGGAGTTTCTATTTCGAGGCGGTGCAGTTAGATTGCTAATTAATAAACGAGGTTTGAAAAGAGATCAAGTGGATTAGCTGCGGAATTTGTTCATAGGGCGAACGAAAGTCGCCTTGTATCAAAGTATGAGAATTTCTTGGCCGGACGGTTCAGCCGCATTTGCAGTTGCAGAAGGAGCGCGGTTCGGTTGGGATAGTTTCGAAGACTCAGCGCCGCGAGCCTGGCGATCAGGGCAAAAGTTCTTCATACCTGGAGCGAAAACATTTGAAAAATCCGTTTTCGGCCAGGACTATGGACCTTGGTTGGGACCCAAAGCAGGAAGGGCACAGCCGTTTCGGCCGTGCCCTTCGTTGTCTGCCGTGGCAGGCAGGCTACATCAGTTCTTCCACAAAGGCTCGCGCTACATCGGGAGGAATCCGGTAGCCTTGCTTGACCAGGGGCTCATTGGCCAGCACCGGTTCGGAGTCGTGCAGGGTGGGCACATCGGTGCGCTCGAAGAACTTGCCGATGGGAATCTCATCGCCCCAGAGCAGGGACTTTTCCATCGCGGCCATCCAGTTGGTCGAGTCGTACTCCGGGTTGTCTTCCAGCTTCTTCACCCGTGGACGGAACCACTGGAAGGTGTTGTCGTGGTTGTAGGTTACGCAGGGACTGAAGACATCAATGAAGGAGAAACCCTTGTGCTGAATGCCCTGCTTGATCAGTTCCGTAAGGTGTTTCTGCTCCGCGCTGAAGCCGCGGGCGATGAAGGTAGCTCCCGCTGACAACGCTAGCGAAATGGGATTGATCGGCCCTTCCACGTTGCCAAAGGGCATGCTTTTGGTCTTCATGCCTTTGCGGCTGGTGGGTGAGGTTTGCCCGGTGGTGAGGCCGTAGATCTGGTTGTCCATGACGATGTACAGCAGATCGACGTTGCGGCGCATGGTGTGCATGAAGTGATTGCCACCGATGCCGAAGCCGTCGCCATCGCCGCCGGTGACCAGCACCGTCATGCCGTGATTCGCCATTTTGAAGCCGGTGGCCACGGCTAGGGAACGTCCATGCAGGGTATGCATGCCGTAGGTGTTAATGAATCCCGGAAAATTTGAGGAGCAGCCGATGCCGCTGATGGTCGCCACCTCGTGATTCGGAATTTGCAGCTCGACCAGCGCCTTTTGTACCGCCGCCAGCACGCCGAAGTCTCCACAGCCCGGGCACCAGTCTGGATCGACCTTGCCCTTGAGGTCTGCCATGGTGGTCAGTTTTGGTGCCGCTATATCTGTCGCCATCGTTTATTTCTCCTAGACCATGATCTCGTGCGTGGGAATGGAAAGCGTGGTGCTTCCGCTCAGCTGTTCTTTCACTGCTTCCACAATGTGGTGGGGCATAAAAGGTTCGCCGTCGTATTTACGGATGTGTCCATTGGCCACAAAACTGGTTTCGCTGCGCAAATAGCGGGCGAACTGGCCACTGTAGTTGTTCTCGATGATGATGGTATGGCGGGAATTTTTCAGGATGGCGGCAATGGCGTCACCATGCAAAGGGACGAGCCAGCGGATTTGCAACTGGTTGGCGGTAATTCCCTGCTCAGCCAACTGCTCGCGCGCTTCCTCGATGACACCCTGGGTGGACCCCCAGCCGACCAGAGTCACGTCGGCATTGGCCGGTCCCTGCAGCTTGGGAGGCTCAACCGAGGCCTCAATGCCGGCGACTTTCCGCATCCGTTTCTCCATCATGGCGCGGCGCTTCACGGTATTGGTGTATTCATCGCTGATGAGCACGCCATCTTCGTCGTGCTCGTCGCTCGAGACCACATGGGTGTGGCCGGGAACGCCAGGAACGGCGCGCGGGGAAATCCCGCTCTCGGTGATGAGGTAGCGTTTGTAGGACCCGTTGCCGTTGCCATTGGCGGAGGTGATCATCTCGCCGCGATCGACTTTGGGGTTGAAGTCCAAAATCGCGGGGTCGACGCTGAGACGGCCCTCGGCCAAGAGCAGATCGCAGAGCACGATTCCAGGGCACTGGTACCGTTCCGCAATGTTGAAGATTTCCGGGATCAGGGTGAAGCAGTCGCCAATATCGAGTGGGGCGGCAATGACACGGGGATAATCTCCAAAGGCTGCGCCCAACATTTGCCAGAGATCCCCCTGCTCGGTTTTGGTGGGAACCCCGGTGGACGGGCCCGCACGCTGGCAATCGATCACCACAATGGGGATTTCAGCCTGGGCGGAAAGTCCCAGCGCCTCGCTCATGAGGGCAAAACCCCCGCCTGACGTAGCGCACATGGCACGAACTCCCGCATGCGCCGCGCCGATCGCCATGTTGATCACACCAATTTCATCTTCTACCTGGCGGACCATAATGTTGGCTTTGCGAGCGTGCTCGGCCATCCAGTGGAGCACGCCGGTCGACGGGCTCATGGGATAGGCGCAGTAGAACTTGACCCCGGCGGCAGCCCCGCCCATCGCCATGGCGGCGTTGCCACCCAGCACAGCGTAGCGGGTGTCCGTCATGGGCAGCGGATTGGCGAAGGCCTTGAAGTTTTGCGTGGCATAGTCGTAGCCGACGCGCGCCAGGCCTACGTTCTCGTCGATGACGGCTTTTTCTTTCTTGCGGAATTGCTCGACCAGGACGCTCTCCAGGGCCTGAAAGCCGATGCCCGTCATGCTAAGCGCGGCGCCGATGGCCAGCGTATTCTGGGCGATTTTGTTGCGGCTGATGTCGGCCAATTTGGAAACCGGCAGCGGGCACAACTGCACGCCGTCGGCCGGCTTGCCGGGCTTGATGGTGTCGGCATTGTAGATACAGGCGCCCCCGCTGCTGAGCAGGCCCAGGTGCCGGTCCATGGTGTCCTGATTGAGGGGAATCAGCAGATCGATCCGATCGCCCATATTCGTGATTTTGTCGGGGCCGGTGCGAATGGTAAGGAAAGTATGACCGCCACGAATGATGGATTGGTAGGCGTTGTAGACGTTCAGATGCAGCCCGCGACGGCTGAATATTTTGGCGAAGATGTCACCCGGGGTGGCTACGCCCTGACCAGCGGCGCCCCCGATTCCAATAGCGAAGGACTGCCTCATCTATTTATCTCCAGGCTACGGGGGGCCCTGGACATGCTTCAGGGACCGCCGGATCGTATCCGGTAAAACATTACTCAGGACAGCTTTGATGACGCCATCTTGAACGCGAACCAGCATACACCCAGCCTCCATGGTCTGGCAGCCTTCCGTTCCGCGTCCGTCGCAGATCGCTCCAATCAATTGATTTCATGCAGGATCCGCGTCGTTCCGTAGTTCGGAACGTGGTTCAACGGCGGCATAGAGGCATCCAACTGGAAGCAATAAGGCGTAATCTGGTGTGTTCCGCCGCTGGCCGAGTATGGTTGGCTGAGAGATGGCAGGCGCACTAAAAACGGGTGAGGAATGGTTCACAGTCTTCCGATAAGTCCGCCGGTAGAACACCCCTGGGCCACCATTGTTGTGCTCCTGGGCGCGGCGGTTGTGTTTGGAGCAATCCCGCTGGCGCTTGCCCGGTTGTGGGCAAGACTTGTTTCGCCCGCAAAGCCAGGTTTGCAGAAGAATGCGACCTACGAATGTGGTCTCGAGGCCAAGGGAGATGCCTGGATACAACTGGACGTCTCCTACTATCTATACGCCATCGTTTTTCTGATCTTCGATGTGGAGGCGGTTTTCCTGTTGCCGTTTGCTGCCGCCTTTTCGGGGCTTTCGCTGGCGGCTTGCCTGGCTATGTTGGTTTTCCTGCTGTTGTTGGTGGAGGGCCTGGTCTGGGCCTGCCAAAAAGGCGTGTTGACCTGGAGCTGATGAGGGTTCGATGGATCAGGATTTAAAGACCGAGTTAAGCAAACACGGTATTTTTGCCACCTCCTTTGAGGAGCTGTACAACTGGGGTCGTAAGAATTCCGTTTGGCCGCTGACCTTCGGCCTGGCATGTTGCGCTATCGAAATGATTGCCACCACCATGGCTCGCTACGACCTGGCGCGGTTTGGCGCAGAGGTTTTTCGGCCCTCGCCGCGGCAGGCAGATCTGATGATCGTATCCGGGACGGTGACCAAAAAGATGGCTCCGCAGGTGGTTCGGCTTTATAACCAGATGCCAGAGCCCAAATACGTGATCGCGATGGGGGCCTGCGCCATCTCCGGCGGCCCTTTCCGCGACGGCTACAACGTGCTTAAAGGCATCGACCGCTTTATACCGGTCGACGTTCATATTCCCGGTTGCCCGCCCCGGCCGGAGGCTTTAATTCACGCGTTTATGGCCTTGCAAGACAAGATCAGCGCGCAACAGCTTACCGGGGAATCAAGACCCAGACATTTAAAGCAGGAGCTGCCGAGCGAGTTTCCGGTTCCCGCTTTTGGCGAGCACGGACTGGAACCGGCGCAAAACGATGAGGTCTTCCACAACCCGCTAAAGGTGCTGCAAGGATGACATTGGAAGACATTCGGGCCCGGTTGCAAGCAGAGATTCCAGGATGCCAGGTAGAACTGGTCGTCAACGGCAGCCCCTCGGCCCAGAACTCGCTGCTCATCAACCGCCAACATGGTCTCGAAGCTGCCCGGGTGCTGCGCGGACTGGAGCTGGATTTTTGCTCCAACGTAACCGCTGTGGATTGGCCCGAGCGAGTCCAAACAGAGAAGGTCAAGACAAAACAGGTTGTCGACGGGGTGGAGAAAGAGGTAGAGCAGACCGTCAAGACGACGATCCCAGGCTACCTGGAAATGGTCTACCATCTTTTTTCCATGTCTAAGAAAGAGGGGCCGGTGGTGGTGCGTATGCGCACCGGGAACCGGACGGATGACGTAACGCTTCCTTCCCTGACCCCGGTTTGGCGTAGCGCGGAGTTTCAGGAGCGGGAGGCGTTCGATCTCTACGGGATTGTGTTCGATGGCCACCCGGATTTGCGGCGCATCCTCATGTGGGAGGGCTTTGCCGATTACCCCATGCGCAAGGACTATGTTCCTCCGCCTGACGATGACCTCGAAGCACTGGGGGACCGATGACACAGGTGGCGCCATCCGAGACGGAACAAACCAACCTGATGGAAGTATCGATGGGGCCGCAGCACCCATCGACCCACGGCGTCTTTCGCATGGATGTTCGCCTGGATGGCGAGCGGGTGATGCGGTTGAAGCCGGTTTTCGGTTACTTGCATCGCAACCACGAAAAGATTGCCGAGGCGGGCAGCTACCTGGCGGCGATTCCCTACACTGACCGGTTGGACTATCTCTGCTCCATGACCAACAACTGGGGATACGCGCTGGCGGTGGAGAAGCTGGCAGGGCTCGCGGTGCCGGAGCGAGCGGAGTATATCCGGGTAATCGTGGCGGAGTTGACCAGGCTGCAGAATCACGCAGGCATGGTCGGGTTCCTGATGCAGGATATGGGGGCCAGCGGAACGCCGCTGATGTATGCCTTCCGCGAGCGAGAGAGGGTTCTGGACCTGTTTGAGTCGCTGAGCGGCGCGCGCATGATGTGCAATTACATGCGGTTTGGCGGGGTGCGGGTGGATTGCTCCGCGGAATGGCTGGGGGAGGCCGCGAAGCTGGTGGCCGGGTTCGGCGGCTTTCTGGATGAGTTTGAGCAGTTGCTGACGGGCAACGAGATCCTGATGGCACGCACCCAAGGGGTGGGAGTGCTGAGCCGCGAATTGGCCATTAATTCCGGCGTCACGGGGCCCGGCCTGCGCGCCAGCGGAGTGAATTACGACGTGCGCAAAGTGGACAGGTATGGGATATACGACCGCTTCCCGTTCCGGGTGCCGTTGGGCGAACACGGCGACGTGTTCGACCGCTACATGATGCGGGTGCTCGAGATGCGGGAGACACTCAAGATTCTGGAGCAGGCTCTACGGGAGATTCCACCGGGGCAGATTATGGATCCAAAGGCCCGGCTGCGGGGGTTGCGGCCCAAGGTGGGCGAAGCTTATGGGCGAGTTGAGTCGCCTAAGGGGGAGCTTGGGTTTTATTTGATCAGTGACGGTACGCCTAATCCTTATCGTTACCGGGTGCGGCCGCCTAGTTTGATCAACCTTACGGTGCTGGAGGATATGTGCCTGGGACACAACATCGCCGATGTGGTGGTGATTCTGGGGAGTATCGATATTGTGATGGGGGAAGTGGATCGATAGCAATGTGCCTTAACTATTCAGAGCGGGGGCAAAGGGGATGTTAGGCGAGGGGATTGTCAAGGGTCTGGCGGAAACCGCACGGAACTTTCTAGGTAGCTTTGTCGATAAGGAGCGCCTGGTGACCGTGCAGTTTCCGGAAGAGCGGCTGCCCGTAGCAGAGGCTGCGCGCAACTTCCCTTTTCTTATTTACGATGGCACGGATCCGGAGCAGGGGCTGCGCTGCGTGGCTTGCCAGATTTGTGAGAAGGAGTGCCCTCCGCGCTGCATCACCATCGAAAAGAGCAAAGACAAAAAGCCCGACTTTGTTGGCAAGCAACAGTTCTACCCTGCGGTTTTCGACATCGATGTTTCCGTCTGCATGAGCTGCCAGATCTGCGTGGAGGTTTGCCCCTTCGACGCCATCCGCATGGACAACGAGTTCGAACTCAGCACCGATGACCGTTTTGGCGGGCTCTTGTGGACGAAGGAAAAATTGGCGCGGCCCAATGAGCACTACCTGGCCATCCACCCGACGGAAGCGGCCGAAGTAGAGGCCAGACGCGCAGAGGAAAAGGCGCAAGCCGAAGCCAAGAAGCAACAACCCGCGGTGACGAAGTAATGCTGGACCAGGTATTCGTGTTGCTGAAACACTGGCTCCTCTCCTATTCACCCGCAGTACTGCAACCTGCTTTCTCAATTTTGCTCACCATCATTCCTATACTCCTCGTGTTCCCGGTGCTGTTTGCGTTGACGACGGTCCTGGAACGCAAGGGATTGGGGCGGATGCAAAATCGCTATGGCCCAAACCGCGTGGGAATCTACGGCATTCTGCAGCCGATGGCGGATGCGATCAAGTCATTAACCAAAGAGGATATTGTTCCCGCCTCGGCAGACCACACCGTCCACTTTCTGGCGCCCCTGCTGCTGTTGGCGGTGGCGTTCTTACCCTATGCGGTCCTGCCCATCGGGCGAAATATGATCGCTGCGAACCTGGATGCCGGGGTGTTGTTCTTCTTTGCGATTGGGGCGATTTCAGAGTTGTCTGTATTCATGGCGGGGTGGTCGAGCCGCAACAAATATTCGCTGCTGGGCGCCATGCGGGCGGTCGCCCAAATGATCAGTTACGAAGTACCGCTGCTGCTTTCTTCCGTGGCCGTCATCATGGCTGCTGGTTCTTTGTCGACCGTCGAGATCGTGCAAAAGCAAGCGGGCTTCTCGGGTATCTTTCCCCATTGGTATGTGCTGACACCATGGGGCTTCGCCGGATTCATCCTGTTCATGATCGCCGCCACGGCGGAGACGAACCGTTCCCCGTTTGACCTGCCGGAGGGAGAATCCGAGATCATTGCCGGGTACTACCTCGAGTACTCCGGTTTTAAATTCGCTCTCTTCTTTCTCGGAGAGTATCTGGGAATGTTTGCCATCAGCGGTCTGGGGATCACTCTATTCCTGGGCGGATGGTCCGCGCCGTTGCCGTTTCTTACCTGGGTTCCCTCATGGATGTGGTTCTTCGCCAAGCTGCTAGGGTTGATCGTTGGATTTATCTGGGTTCGCGGCACGCTGCCCCGGCTGCGCATGGATCAATTGATGAACTTCGCCTGGAAATTTATGTTGCCGATGGCATTGGTAGTGGTGGTATCGGCCGGAGCATGGCGGTTTATGGGCCAGGGCGTGATGCGGTGGCTGGTCAGCATCGTATTCATTGCCGTGGCTTACGCGCTGCTGGCGCGCGGCGTGGAGACAAGAAACAAGATCGCAAAACGAACTTATCGTTTTGCTGAATGATACGCATGAGCGCTACGTTTCTGATTCTCGCGGCAATCACCCTGGCGGGCGCCTGCGCAGCGATGTTGCTCCGGGGCCTGGTCCATTGCGCGCTGGCAGTGGCAATCGCCTTTGCCGGACTGGGCGCGCTCTACCTTAACCTTGGCGCACAGTTCCTGGGCCTGGCCCAGTTGCTGGTGTATGTCGGTGCGATCGCAGTGCTGATCGTCTTCGTCATCCTGCTCACTCGCGGAGAGGATAGCGCCTCGCTGCCGTTGTCTCGGGCAGTTTTCCCGCTTACGGGGCTCGCGGTGGCTGGATGCCTATTCGCCGTGCTTGCCTGGGCAGTCTTCCATAGCTTCGCCGTTCATCCTGCAGGAACACCGGCTGCCCCGGCGACGGTCCGTGAGTTGGGCGGGGTCCTGATGGACGGCTATGTGCTGCCGCTGGAGGTGATCGGGCTTATGCTCACCGCGGCGCTGATCGGAGCCGTGATTATTGCGATGAAGGAGAGCCGGGACACGCAATGACTCCGTTAGCAGGGTGCTTGCTGGTTTCTTCGATGCTGTTCGCGGTGGGTCTTGCCGGTGCGTTGACGCGCAGGAATACAATCCTGGTGCTGGTGGGCATCGAGCTGATGTTGAATGCGGCCAATCTTAACTTTGTCGCATTTTGGCGGTTCGGTCCCCATACCAGCGCTTCGGCCGGGATGATCTTTGGACTATTTTCGATTGGCGTCGCCGCAGCGGAAGCGGCGGTAGGACTCGCACTCATTCTTGCGGTGTACCGGCATACAAAAACTACTGATTTGAGCCAGGTCCCCGGGAGGCCACAGTAGAACTGCCTATGGCCTCGACAGTATGGATCGTTCATTACCTGTGGTTAATACCGGCACTCCCGATCCTGGCTGCCGGTATGGGTGCGCTTCTCAAACAGGGCCAGCGTAAATTAGCGGCTACCCTCGCGATTTGCTCGATGAGCCTTTCTTTTGTGCTCGCGGTGGTTGCCTTTGCCCACCTGCTGCTCGAACCTGCACGTCTGTTCCTTAACTTTCCCTGGCTGCAATTCGGATCTGAATGGGTAAAGCTGGGGTGGGTGCTGGACCCGCTGGCCGCGGTCATGCTGGTGATGGTGACCTTCGTCGGGCTGCTCATCTTCATCTACAGCGTGGCGTACATGCACCACGACGAAAACTTCACCCGATTTTTCTGCTTTCTCTCGCTGTTCGCGGGGGCGATGCTTGGGGTGCTGATCGCCAATAGCTTGTTGCTGTTGTTTATGTGTTGGGAGGTTGTGGGGCTCACGTCGTACCTGCTGATTGGTTTTTGGTACGAGAGACCGGCCGCGGCGGCAGCGGCCAAGAAAGCGTTCATTACTACCCGGATCGGGGACCTCGGTCTGCTGCTCGGTATGGTGTGGCTTTACGGGCAAACGGGCACGTTACTTTTCTATGACAACGGCGCGGGATGCATGGAACACACGGCGCTCTCTCTGCTGGCAACGCAAGTGATCGGATCAGGCATGGCTGTCTCCACAGCGATTGCGCTGCTGATCTTCTGTGGAGCGGTGGGAAAATCGGGGCAGCTGCCGCTACATGTCTGGCTTCCGGATGCCATGGAAGGCCCGACGCCGGTCAGCGCCCTGATCCATGCGGCGACCATGGTGGCCGCCGGCGTTTACCTGGTGGCGCGGGTGTATCCGCTTATGAACGCATCGGCGAGCGGAACGGGGGGCGGAGCACTGGAGGTGGTCGCCTGGGTGGGCGCCCTGACGGCCATCTTTGCCGCGCTGGTCGCCGTGGCGCAGGACGATATCAAACGTATCCTCGCTTACTCGACCGTCTCGCAGCTGGGCTACATGATGATGGGTATCGGCGTGGGCGGAGTCGCGGTGGGCGTCTTCCACCTGATCGCGCACGCTTTTTTCAAGGCGCTGCTGTTTCTGGGCGCGGGGTCGGTGATCCACGGGTTGATGGGAGAACAGGACATTCGCGAAATGGGAGGCATTCGCAAGTGGATGCCGGTGACCTTTGCAACCTATGCGGTGGGCACCCTGGCGCTGTGCGGATTTCCGTTGTTCTTCTCCGGGTTTTGGAGCAAAGATGCAATCCTGCACGCTGCGTACGGTTGGAATGTTTCGCGGGTGCCGTTTTATCTCGGCGCGATCGGCGCCCTGCTCACGGCCTTCTACATGACGCGCCAGGTTTGTTACGTCTTTTTCGGCAACCGGCGCAGGGACCCGGCGCCGGAACCGATTCCACCCTCGGAAACCGCGGCGTCGGATCCGCACGAAGCCGCGCATGAGAGCCCGGCGACGATGACAGTGCCGTTGGTTCTGCTGGCGGTGTTCGCGGTCCTGCTCGGGTTCATTGGGACTCCCGCGTGGCCTTGGTTGCAGGATTTTCTGGAAATGAGGCGTGCCGGTTTAGATTTTGCCCAACTGATGGAGGCGGGTCTTGTTCCGCTCATGCTGGCATCGTCCCTGCTGGTATTTGCCGGACTGGGTCTGGGGTGGTGGATGTATGCGCGGAAGCCGATCCGGCGAGCCGCCAATGCCGATGCGTTGGAGTTGCTACAACCCTCGCTGTTCCATGCGCTGCACCAGGGCTTCTTCCTCGACCGGCTCTACGAACTGACCATTTTACGGTTGGGATGGTGGATTGCGGTCGCGGCGGACTGGCTGGATCGATGGGTCTGGGGCGGTATTCCGGCGGCGATCTCGGCTCTCACTAAAAGCCTCGGGTGGGTCGATTTCTCGCTTGACCGTTGGGTGGTCAACAAGGGCTTCGATGAAGGATGCAACGGCGTGGCGGATGGTGGACGATTGCTGGCGCGGTTACAGGATGGACGCATCCAGAACTATTTGCGTCTGCTGGCGGCCGCGGTCGCGGCGTTAGCTTTCTTTCTGCTGCTGGGACACAGAGGATGAGCTGCACCTTCCCCTCAGTGAGCGCCCTTACCCTGCTTCCTTTCGTAGGGGGAATAGCGGTTCTGCTGCTCGGACGAGCAGGGCGGCCGGCAGCCCGCGTGACCGCCGTCCTCTTCGCCACTGCTGCGGTTGCGTATACTCTTTTGCTCTGGTCCCGCTTTCAGCCGGCACTGCCAGGCATGCAAATGCAGGAGATACATCCCTGGGAGCCGGCGATCGGGCTTGCCTACCATGTGGGCCTGGATGGATTGAGCCTGCTGATGCTCGCGGTCTCTTCCATCGTAGTGCTCATGGCCGTTGGTGCTTCCTGGAGCAATCCCAAACAAGGACCGGTTTACTTTTGCCTGCTGTTGTTTCTCGAGACGGGCCTTTTCGGTACCTTTACAACGCTGAACTTTCTCCACTGGTTTCTTTTCTGGGAGCTGAGCCTGATTCCGGCGTTTTTCATGATCCGGCTGTGGGGCGGACCTGGACGCGCGCGCGCCGCGACCCAGTTCTTTGTTTACACCATGGTGGGCAGCATCACCTTGTTGCTTGCCTTCCTTGCTCTGTTTCTCGCCAGCGGCAGCTTTGATTTTGTTGAATTGACCCAGATGGCGCAGACGGGACAGCTCGCCGCCGCCATTGGCCAAAACCTGCACTGGCATCAGTGGGATAGCGGCCACATTATGATGTGGCTGTTTTGCGGCGCTTTCCTGGGGTTCGCGGTCAAGACGCCAGTGGTTCCCTTTCACGGCTGGCTGGCTTCTGCCTATTCGGAAGCTGCGCCGGAGACCACCATGGCGCTGACCGGTGCGCTGTCAAAAATGGGCGTGTATGGATTTCTCAGGATCCTGCTCCCCATCTTCCCGGAGCAGATGTGGCGCGCCCGGACTGTCCTTTTGTGGTTGGCCGTCGCAACCATCGTCTTGCCGGCGTTCACCGCCTGGGCGCAAACGGATTTGAAGAAGATGTTCGCGTACTCTTCGATTAACCACCTCGGCTACTGCATTCTTGGCATTGTTGCGGTCACTGGTTCTACCGGTGCGGAGGCAAGCCAAATGAGCGCAAAGGCTGCGGCGCTTACCGGGGTGATGCTGCAATTGTTCAGCCACGCCATCACCGCGGCCGCTCTCTTCTGGTTTGTGGCGCTGCTGGGAAGGCGCAGCGGCGGAATGACGGGCCTCAATGATTTTGGAGGGCTGCGCCGCGCCATGCCCGTGTTCAGCGGGCTCATGGGGATTTCACTGTTTGCTTCTCTTGGGTTGCCGGGGTTGATTGGTTTTCCGGGAGAATTTCTCATCTTTAGAGGAGTGTTCCCCTTGGATTGGTGGGCGGCAGCCCTGGCATTGCTGGGCCTACTGATGACCGCGGTCTTTCTGCTCACGATGGTGCAGCGGGTTTTCTCGGGCCCTTTGCAAGAGCGCTGGGCTGGCATGCCTGACCTGAGCCTGGGCGAACGATGCGTGCTCGCTCCGCCAATCGTCGTCATGTTCGTCCTTGGGCTTTATCCGCAGGCGATCAGCGGGCTCGTCCATGGGGCGGTAACGCAACTTATCGGCCTGGTGAGGTATTGAGCATGCTTGCCTGGACGATCTACCTCTCTTTTATTGGTGCAGTTGTGGTTACATTCACGCCCGGTACGAGCGCTGCCATTGCGCGCCTGACGGCGTTGCTCACCACGGTCGCGGGGTTGGTTATCGCGATTACCGCCGTAGTGCACGACCGCTCCGGGCAGATGATCACCATTGTGAGAGCGCCGTGGATGCCGCGGCTGGGGATTGAATATCACCTGGCCGCCGATGGCATTAGCCTGGTTCTGGTTTTATTGACGGGGATTGCGGCGGTCGCCGGTGTTCTTTTTTCTTGGAATATCGAACGGCGGGTCAAGGACTTTTTCGCTCTCTACCTGGTCTTGATTGGCGCGGTATACGGAGTCTTCCTCAGCTTCGATCTGTTTCTGCTTTTTGTTTTTTATGAGCTGGCGATTATTCCCAAGTATTTCCTGATCGCCATCTGGGGATCGACACGCCGCGAGTATGCGGCGATGAAGCTGGTGCTCTACTCTTTTGCGGGAAGCGCGCTGGTGCTCGCCGGTATGGTGGCGGCGTATGTCGTCTCGGGAGAGCGCACGCTGAGCCTGGAAGCCCTCGCGCAGTTTCATTTTCCAGCGCATTTTCAGATGTGGGCGTTCCCGATGGTCTTCGTGGGATTCGCCGTGCTCGCCGGTATGTGGCCATTTCATACCTGGGCGCCTACGGGTCACGCAGCCGCCCCCACCGCGGCTTCCATGCTGCTGGCGGGCGTGGTGATGAAGCTGGGAGCTTATGGCTGCCTGCGTGTGGCGATGATGCTTTTTCCGCGCGGGCTCGATCCTTGGGGATTTCACGTGCTCGGCTTTGGTTCGTGGCAAGAGGTTTTCGCTGCGCTTGCGGTCATCGGCATCGTCTATGGCGCGAGCATCGCGCTGGTGCAGAAGGATCTCAAGTTTGTGGTCGGCTATTCCAGTGTGAGCCACATGGGCTTTGTGCTGCTGGGGTTGATGACCCTGAACCAGATTGGCTTGTCCGGCGCGGTGTACCAGATGTTCTCGCACGGGATCATTGCCGGGCTGCTGTTTGCTGTGGTGGGACGCATGGTCTATGACCGCACTCATACGCGCGACCTGGGGGAGCTCTCGCGTATTCCACTCGCACGCATCATTCCCTTTGCGGCGGTGACGTTTGTGTTGGCGTTCATGGCCTCGATCGGGCTGCCGGGATTCAGCGGGTTTATCGCCGAGTTAGAAGTGCTGATCGGAAGCTGGCGGGCGTTCCCCTGGATAGCTTGGATCGCCGGGTTGGGAATCCTTATCGGGATTGCCTTTTCATGGCGCGCTCTGCAAGCGACATTTTTTGGCGAACCGGCAGCCACACCGGAGCAGGCGCTGCCGCCGATCACACTCCCTGAACGCCTTGGAGCGTGCCTGTTACTGGCGAGCACGATTGTGCTCGGTCTCTATCCCAGGATTCTGATGAATCTGATTCTGCCCAGCTTGAACGGGCCACTCTTCGAGCAACTTCGCCGGGGTGACTGGCGATGACCGGCTCCGGTTACCTCACACTTCTAAGGCTGACGCAACCCGAGATCATCGTCGCGTTGACCGGGCTGCTGGTGTTGGTCCTCGACCTGAGCTTGCTTCGCCGGACTTCGCTTGCAATCCGCTTCCGCGGCGCGGTCGCTACCTCTTCGATCGGCTGCGCGGTTGCTTTGGGAGCGTTGGAGAGACTTCCTGCGCAAGGCAGCTGGCCGGCTGGGATGCTGATGGTCAACCCGCTAACGCTGTTGGTGCAAGCGGCGTTGCTGGTGCTTGCGATACTGATCCTTCTCCTGGTGGACTCCGCGCGTTTCACCACGCATGTGGGTGAGTATTGCTCGCTGATGCTGTTTGCTACGACGGCCATGATGTTGCTGGTGAGCACACAGAATTTGCTGGTCATCTTCATCACCATCGAATTTCTCAGCCTTTCGCTTTACATCCTCACCGGCTTCGATAAACAAAGCAGGCAGTCGGCAGAAGCCGGGCTCAAGTATTTTCTGTTTGGCGGCATGTCCGCGGGCATTCTGCTGTTTGGCATGAGTTTGCTGTACGGCATGTCCGGCTCGCTCGCGCTGGGAGAGATCGGGATCGCTGTGAACCGTTCGCCGGGCGATCCTCTGCTCACACTCGCCATAGTCATGGTGGTGACGGGGTTTGGTTTCAAGATCGCGGCTGCTCCCTTTCACATGTGGGCTCCCGAGGTATACCAGGGCGCTCCCACATGGAGTGCCACGCTGGTGGCGTCGAGTTCCAAAGTCGCCAGCTTTTTCGCGTTGTTTGTTTTTTTCTATGTGGGGTTGATGGGGGCAGCGGGTAGTGCTGCGCGAGGAAATTATTCCATCGGATGGGCCCCCTTGATCGCCATCATCGCCGTCGTTTCGATGCTGTGGGGCAACCTGGCGGCGATTGCTCAGACCAGTTTTCGAAGGGTGTTGGCGTATTCCGCGATTGGCCATGCGGGATATATGTTGATCGCTTTGGTGGCCCATAGCCGGCAGAGTTTCGTCGCCCTGGTGTATTACGTCATCACCTATGCGTTGGCCACTGTGGGTGCTTTTGGAGTGCTCGCGGCTCTGGATGAAGAAAAGGTAGACAGCATCGCTGATTTTCGGGGACTCAGTCAGCGCGCCCCGGACTTGTCGTTGTGCCTTTTGATTTTCTTGCTTTCGTTGGCGGGCATTCCTCCACTGGCTGGCTTTTTCGGGAAGTTCTATGTATTTGTCGCGGCGCTGAAAGACAGTTCCGGTTTGCTATGGCTGGTATTGTTGGCGCTGGCGATGAGTGTGGTTTCGTTTTACTACTACCTGAAGGTTCTCAAACAGGTGTATGTCTCCGAGCCTGCAACGGGCGCGGCGTCCATTCGCGTCAGGGCAACGACAAGAGTCGCACTGTGGATCACGGCTGCGCTGGTTGTGCTTTTCGGGTGTTTCCCGGATCTGTTGCTTGACCGCATTACAAACGTGCTCCACTGATAACAAACGTCGGGTGCCCCACATCTCGCTGGTTTTTCGCGAGATGTGGGAGACCAATGCATTCAACCAGAAGGCACTCGGTCCACTATCAACACTCAAGGTCTAGATCTGTGGTATCCCACATCTCGCGAAGAACCAGCGAGATATGGGGCACCCGTCATTTGTTACAGGGAGAAGGGGGCCAAATAACTAGAATGGCAGCATGATGCGTCCCGGTCCGAATCACGAGGCTTCTTTGGCGCGAGGTTTCCGTGATGTGGACACGGCGGTCGTGGGCAAGCTGGCGCGGTGTCTTACCTTCATGGATGCCCTTCCGGTGTTCCAGCAATACAAGAGCACGATCATCGAGATGATGAGCCCCCAGAGAGGCTCGGTAACCGCAGATCTTGGTTGTGGACTTGGCTTTGACGTGCGGCGCCTGGCTGCGATTGGTTGGTCCACAAGGACGGGCAATCGGCGTGGACGCCAGTCAGTCGCTGATAGAAGCGGCCCGTTCCGCGACAAAAGGATTGCCTGCAGTCGAATTTGTTCGGGCGGATATTCGACATCTGCCCTTTGCGAGGGGTTCTCTCCATTCATGCAAAGTAGATCGCACTCTACAACATGTGGAACGGCCTGCCGCGGTCCTCGATGAAATGTTCCGGACACTATGTTCCGGTGGTGCGGTGGTATGCGCCGAACCTGATTGGGGAACATTCGCCATCAACGATGGCCAGCACCCAATTGCTCGGCAAATCGCTCAAGTTTGGAGTGAGGGCTTTCGGAACCCGCACATTGGACGTGAACTAAACGACCTCCTCAGAGAAGCCGGTTTCGTCGATCTCCAGGTCCGGAAATTTGTCTTGTCGACGCCGGACTTCGAGAGCTCCGACACGGTGTTCGACATCACGCAAAGCGCGGCTCAACTGGCGAGAAAAGATGAGGCCTTAACCTGGCTTGCAGGCCTGCGGGATCGCCAGAGTCCGCTTTGTTGCTCGGTGACGCTCTTGATCAACTTCGGGAAAAAACCTTGACCGGGTAAACTCGTCACAGGAGACAACATGCCTATCGTTCGCATTGACTTCCCTGAAGGGAAAGCGCCGGAGTACGGAGTTCAGGTTGGCCTGATTGTCGCCCGGGCTTTGACTGAGGTTTTGAACGTCCCAAAAGATGACCTCTTTCAAGTCATCACGGCGCACCCCAAGACCGGCTTGCGGTTTGATACGAATTATCTCGGCATCCACAGAACAGACGACTGCATATTTTTGCAGATCACGCTGAACAGTGGACGAACAGTCGAGATGAAGCAGCGTTTTTACAAGGCCGTGGCTGACGGGTTGCACGAAGGCCTCAAGCTGCGCAAAGAAGATGTCTTGATCAACCTGGTGGAAGTGCCGAAGGAGAATTGGTCATTCGGCAACGGCGAGGCTCAATACGCGCCAGCCGCACCTATGCCTACATAGAGATTCCGGCTGGATTGTTGATCTGACTAGTGATATGACTAGTTAGGGGCACAAATTACCATGGCATGGCAGGTGCAAGACGCGAAAGCGCGATTCAGCGAATTCTTGGAAGCAAGCCTGAGGGATGGACCGCAAGTGGTCACGCGACGCGGGGTTGAAGCCGCCGTCCTGGTACCGATCGAAGAGTGGCGCCGATTAAAGCACGCGGCTCGTCCTACGCTCAAGCAGCTTCTGCTAGAGCCTGACGCACGATTTGATATTCCTATGCCTGAACGCGGAACACTGCGGCGCAGGCAATCTCGTGAGTCTCGATAGATGTACTTATTAGACACAAATGTCGTGTCGGAACTTCGTAAGCCGAGACCGCATGGCGGCGTCACTGCCTGGATTCGGAGCGTTGCAGAAGATGACCTTTTCATCTCCGCTCTCACGTTGGGAGAGTTGCAAGCGGGGGCAGAACGCACGCGGAGACATGACCGGATGAAGGCAGAAATCATCGAAACATGGATCGACAGGCTTTCCGAAGCCTACGAAGTGATCCCTATGGATGCAAGCATGTTTCGCGAATGGGCACGCCTAATGGAAGGACGCTCTGAGCATCTGCTTGAGGACGCCATGATTGCCGCAACAGCACGAATCCGAGGACTTATCGTGGTCACCCGCAATATCCGTGACTTCAAGTTTCCCGGGATCGAAGTTCTCAGTCCATTTACTGCTAAAGCGTAACCTCACGCTTGTCCGTGCGCTAACTGGGTGTGGGTGCCAACTCCGTAACTGTGGCCGGCGAAGGTGTCGCGGATGTCTTCGTAAAGTGGGCCGATAATCGTTGCCAGACTTTCAGCAAGACCCAACACATCGGATGCTTGGGTGGGGACGGGAGAACCGGCGGCCTGGTAGTACTGACGAATGGCTTCCTGGAATTTCGCGGCCGACATGTTGATGTCCGGGACCCCAGCGACTGGCTTCCCGATCGCCTCATTCGCCATGGCATGCATCACCTGGGCAACGTCCTGTTCAAACGCGACGCCGACCTGAGCGATCGGCTGGGGCAAATTGCTGAGCGGTCTGTTCACCAGGTACTGTACGGATGTTATTTGGACCTGCAGCAGGATGCGGATCGACGGCTGCCAGCGCCGCACGTCTTCACGAATTTGCAGCTTTCGCTGACGCGAGGGCCCGAACTCGAACAGGACCGCGTCGGCTTGCGCGGTCACTGCCTGAAATCCGGCGTTGAGCTGATCGCGCAGCTGGCGAATGCGCTGGATGGCTTTTATCTGGTCTTTCTCCAGCAGCTGCTCGGTCAGTTCGGCAAACATCTCCAGGTTGCGTGCAAAGAGCCGTTGCATTTCATCGAGTGCATTCTTCTGCCACAGGCGATCGTAGATGAGCCACATCGACATCAAGCCAAGAAGAACACCAAAGACTCGGTCGCGGGCGATGGAAAGCGAAGTCTGGATGGTGAATTCCTGAAGATTGATGAGGTAGAACGCGAGGGCGAGCTGCACCCCCAGATAAGACAGCCTCGGGGACGCGGTCGCAATCCAGGCGGAAAGGGCAGTGACAAACATAAACAGGAGAGTGAACCCGGCAATCGAGTCGAGGTAGGGCAGCACAAAAATCTGCGCTCCAAACCCGATGATGACGCCGCCAACGATCACGCCTCCGAGCCGCAGGAATTGTTTTTGCCGCGATGAGCCGATGGTGGAAAGTGCTGTGATAATACAGGTCGCAATGCACGTACTGAGTCCAGGCCAGTCAATCGCGGTGTAGATGATGTACGTGGCCATGGAGGCCATGGTGCCGCGCACGGCAAATTGCACATGGGCCGGGTTGGAAAAGGCATCGAGAGCAAAAAAGTGCGTCGGCTGCTCCTCGTCCAAAGGAGCGGCGGCCAGCTCGTGGAGGGTGCTGGACCCCGAAAATGCATCCGGCACGAGCGCGACGATTCTTTCCATCGCGGATAAAAACGGCAGCTGCGAGGGCTCAAGCTGTGCAGGCCGTTGGATCTTCTCCACCACTCGTCTCTCCGCCAAAGCTTTGCCGAGTTGGTCAATGGCGTCCGCCAGGTGCTGACACCGGGCTTTGTCTGCTGCGTCGATATGCGACGCACCAGTCCCCGCTGTCTTCGCGCGCTCTTCGAGAGATCGTTGGAAGTTGGCGGCTACGTCCACCAATTGTCCGAACAGAGCAACGGCCGTTCCCAATTGAGACTTGAAATGCTGGCTGTATTGCGAGCGGAGGATCAGCCTTCGCAGCCGTGCGGTACCGACACTGGAATACAGGGTAAGACTCTTTACCGAATCGCTGTCCAGAGGCTGCTCTGCCGCTGCGCAGCGCAAAACCGTCTCCACGGTCTGCAGACGGTGTTCGATGCCTTCGGTCAAGTCAGTGGCGGGATGAACCCGGCGAAAAACGTACTCCACGACGATCGTGACCACGATGCCGATTGCCACCACGCCGCCTAACCATAGCGTGTCCGTGACCCGGTCGTTTATGTTGAGGGTGTTTCGATCCCAGAGAGGAATGGCGCCGGCAATGGTGAATCCAAAAGCCACCGCTGTGCCATAGTCGTTGGTGATGCTGATGAGAAAGAACGATACGAAAAGGCTTACGCCAACCCCGAGGAAGTGAGTCAGCGGATCATCCACAAACATCGCGACGCCGATCAAGGTGTAGATCGTAGCCAGCATAAAAGCAGAAATCGCCTTGAGGCCAGCGACAAACGTCGCCGTAGGATTTTCGCGACTTAAAAATAGAGTGAAAATTGCCCCCAGAAATCCGTTGGGAATCTGGAACGTCATGACAACCAGCATCACGAGGGTTGCCGCGATGGTGACCCGGCCTACGACCCATGCCCTACCCGGATAAGGCGCGAGCTCAGTCTTGAGGAAGCCCCAAAACCATTTCCCTGCGTCATCGACGGAGTTCAGGTGGGTGACGGACGGCAACGCTTTGCCTGCGGACGCCACGGCTACTTCCATCCACGAATGACAACCACTGCAGACTCGCTCAACCGGAAAGGCTCTGTTTCTGGCGCATTGATGCGGACGCGTACCGGGAAGCGTGTGGCAAGGTGCACCCAGTTCAACGACCGCTGGACATCCGGCAACCCGGTGGAGGAAAAGGTTCCCACGAGCGTGGAGTCGGGGCGGACGCCAAAACCCACGCTGTCGACTATCCCGTCATAGGTCACCGAGGGCCGGGAAAGAACGTAAACGTCGGCATGCATCCCAGGTTGAATATGGTGTAACTGCGTCTCGCGGAAATTCGCGACTGCCCACCACACGCGGGTATCAATCAGCGTAAACACCTGCTGGCCGGTATGGGCATAGGCGCCGCGGGAGATCGTCAGGTTGGTCACGCGCGCATCAAAAGGCGCGTACACCCGGCAATTGTTCAGGTTGTACTCCGCGGTGCGAATGGCTGAAGCTCGTCCCTCGCGCTGGGCGGTGAGCGGATCAAGCGTCAGCACGCTGTGTTGCGATTGATCCAGTTGGGAGTGGCTTTGCTCTCTTGCCGCCTTTGTCTGTTCGTACTGGGCCTGCGCGGAAACTACCTGGGTCTGTGCTAACAACAGTTGCGAGCGAAGCTGCTGCACCGTCTGTTGCCTGGCGGTGACCGCGGTTCTTACCTGATCTACCTGGTCGACGGTGACGAATTGTTTGGCCAGCAATGGCTCAATGCGATGAAAGTTGTTGGTCTGGTACGCCAGTTCCGCGTTGGCGCTGTCGAGTGCAGCCTGCGCTGCGGCGACATTGGCCTTGGCTTCACCCACCGCGGCAGCGGCGCGATCAACGTTCGCGGTCGCGCTGTCGGTGTTGGCCCGCGCGGCGCCCACGGCGCTCACCTGCGAGGCGATGGTGCGGCGTTGGTCGACAATCTGGCCTTCCAGAGTGGCCAGATCCGACCTTGCTTTCTCCACCGCGTATTCGTAGGGACGCGGGTCGATTTCGAACAAGAGCTCGCCCTGTTTGCGGAATTGATTGTCCTGCACGGCAAGCTGAGTGATGGGGCCATCGACCTGGGGTGCGATGCCAATGAAATTGGCAAATACCTCTGCATCATCCGTGCGCGGGTGGTTATTGGTGCGGATGATGACCAGCGCTCCCGTAAGGAAGGCGGCGGCAACGATCACAATACTGACGACCCTGCCGAGACGCCGGCGTTGCGGATCTATGTCGTTTTCGGGCATCGCATCTCCTCCGGAATCAACTGAAGAACACTAGCCACAGGGTGAAGGTGAAAAGCGCAGTCAAGCAGGGATAGACCAGGATCAGAGGGGCCAGCAGCTGATTCTCAAGATTGATGCGCACAAAGTACAGGCGGACAACGACGGCGAGCAGGATGCCGACTACGCCACATAAGATCCAAGCGGGGAAAAACGAGCCGAGGATGTTGAACGTCGGGGCACGCGAACATCCGGCCGCCAAAGGCAGCGGAGCAAACCACGCCGCCACGGCCATTCGCTTTATGGCTTGGCTCCGCAGCATTTGCAATCTTCTCGTCCATCTACTTACCTTGCATGTTGGTGGCATGATTTCACGGCCCTTTCGCATGAAGCAGGTCGCCTGTCTGGAATGCTAGCGCAGCCACCCCGGTCAGCAATTGGGTCCGCGCACTCACATCGGCAGTTCGCGCCGCAGCCAGGGTGCGCTGTGCCGAAACCACGTCGATCTGGCTGCGCACCCCGTAGGTGTAAGACTGCAGTGCTGCGTTGTAGGAAGAAGACGCCGCCTCGAGCAACGCAGCGGCGGCTTTCTGTTGACGCAGTGCCGTACGCGCCGTGGAGTATGCGGTCCAGACTTCGTTTTCCACCTGGTCGCGCATTGCGTCCACTTCGGCCGCGGCCTGTTTTTGATCGGCCCTCGCTCGGGCCACTCGATTCTCGCGCGCGAAGCCGTCGAACAGCGTCCAGGTCAAGCTGAAGTGCGCGTCCCAGAACTCCCGATTAGGGGAATAGACGCCGGGGAGCTGATCCTGCTCGCCCAGAATCTTGTTAAGGCCGCCCGTGCCACCCAGACTCAGGGTTGGCAAGTAAGCAGTCTTCGCAGCTTTCACTTCGGCATTGGCCGCGCGCAGTTCTGCGACTCTCTGCATGAGGTCAGGCCGCTGACTCAGAGCGCGATCGATGGAGTTCTCGACTGTGCTGGTCAGATCCTGCGGTATGGTCAAGGATTGAATGCTCTCCACCTGCAGCGGTAAGGTCGGCGAAATACCGAGTGCGGTGGCCAGATCTCCGTGGGCAATTTCAGACGCTCCCACCGCGGCCTGCAAATCGTAGTCCGCCTGTGCAGCTGCGCTGCGCGCTTCGAGCACGTCGGGCAGCGTGGCCAAGCCGAGTTCCAGACGCGCCTCGGCGGCCTGTTGCACGGTCTGCGCATTCTTCAGGTTGGCTTCCGCCGCATCCTCCTGCCCCTTGGTATTGAGCACCCGATAGTAAGCAGCCATGACCTGGTAGATCACTTTGCGATGAGTGTCATTGAACAGGAAGTTGGCGGCAAGGAGATCGTTCCTGCTGATAGCGATTTCATCCAGGCGCTTGCCGAAATCGAAGACGGTGTAGTCCAGTTCCAGGGCGGGTGCATAGGATTGCAGCGTCTGGCGGATGAAGACAGGCGCAAACAATATATAGGTACGAATGCTTTGGGCAACCACTGCCGCCGCCATGGTCGGATACAAAGTGGATTTACTGACACCCAGATCAGCAGCCTTGGCCTTGGCGTTCTCCCAGGCGACGCGCGTCTCAGGATTATTTTGCTCGGCAAAGTTGACCAACTCAGCAAGCACGTAGGTTTTGGCTGGATCAGGAACAGCCACTGGAACCGACCTCGCCGGGGCGGGCACGGACAGGGTCGACTGCCATGGTTGATTTGGGGAATTCGGAGCTCTCTGGGCACTTGCAACTCCTGCTGCAAGCAACACGCTGAGCATGGTGACCGAGTTGGTAAACGCTCTCTTCATTCCCGATGCGCCGATGGCAAAGCTGGTTCCCTATAGATGTATACCCCGGAGGATGGTCGTGCACACCAATAAGGCAAAATTCGTCTGAGCAACCGGATGATAGCATTCCGCTTTCGCGGCGGGGAGAGTCATGGAGCGGGGAGAAGAGATTTTAAAGTGCAGGACAGCATGGATGCAGCAGCGAGACGCGAACGGGCGGAATTTTTTGTCCGCCCGTTGCTGGGAATGGATGGCAGCAGTCGATCAGCGGTAGGAGTTGGAAATGAGGACTTCGAGGTTGAGCGGGGTCGCAATGGGTTGGTTGCTGACCATGCCGGGCTGGAAGCGATACTGGCTTACCGCTGCGAGGACGCTTGCGTCGACGTTCGCGCCAGCGGACTGCACGATTTTAAGATCCGAAGGCTTGCCAGTCTTGTCAACGATCATGCCGACCACGACCTTGCAGTCGTTATTCAGCATGCGGGCGGTGCTCGAAGAATCTGCTACGACATCTACTTTGTAGATCAACTTGGGAGCGATGACTCCGGTCGAAATACGTTTGATTTGCGGAGCAGGTCCGTTGCTGGCGACCTGGGTGGGGGCAGGCGAGCTTGCCTGGGCATGAAGCATAACGGAGGACAGAGAGAATATGGCTACTATGATCTTACGCATGATATCTATCTCCAGAGTTAATGGTGCCCGTCACCAATCTATCCCCGTTATAAGACGACTGTCAACACATTTTTACCGACCATCGTTTTTATTGGTGTTTTATCGTTTTTGTTTACTACCAAGGGACCCACTTTATAAATTGACGTCTCAAAACTAAAGAGTTGTGCGTGCAGCGTCGAGCGCCCGGCAAAATGCGCGGAAGATGGGAGAGGCGACTGATTCTGGAGGAGAGAACTTACTGTGGAGGCGGTGCGATTCGAGGGAACGATCGAGCCAGGTAGTCGGTAATCTGGTCGAATTCCGCGTCGGTGGCGACGGCGCCTCGCGCGGACATATTCTGCACCAGGCTATTCCACTCCTGCGCGCTGAGGTGCTGGTTGGCTGCGATCTCTGGTGAGTGGCAACTGGAACAAACTCTTAACATCAGATCGTGCCCCGGGCCCGGTGGCAGGCCATTTTGCGGGGAAGGTACAGCGGTTGCTACGTTCGCAGCGGACGCGGCTTTCTCTGGCTTCGCCAGCGCTTGCGTCAGAGTATCTACGCTCTCACTGCCATTCAGGCTAAAGACGACGAGCGAGTCACTGGCCAATGCGGCGCCGACTCCGAAACCGCCTGTGGCCACAACAGCGATGTACTGCTGCCCCTTCGCGTCTGCATAGCTGATAGGCGTGGCTTCCGCCGATGCGGGAAGCTTTACGGTCCACAATTCTTTTCCTGATTTTGTGTCGAACGCGCGAAAGCGTGCGTCATCCGTGGCGCCGACAAAAGTCAGGCCGCCGGCTGTCACAATAGCGCCGCCAAGTCCAGGCCGCCCCGTGTTCTGCTTTCCGGGGGGCAGACTGTCAGTCACGCCGAGCGTGGTTCGCCAAGCGATCTGGCCGGTGTTCACGTCGACTGCGACCAGTTGGCCCCACGGGGTTGGGGTACAAGGCAGATGATTACTGGGGTCCCAGAAGCGAATGGTGCCGGCGAGCGGGCCGGAATTGGAATAGCTACCGTCTGGATTACGAATAATCCTCATCGGCTGCCCCAGGTTATTCACGTTGGCGACAAACAATCCCAACCTGGGATCGAAGGCTCCGCCATAGTAGTTCACACCTCCCTGGGTTCCAGGCAAGGACACGGTATAACGATTGAGCGCGGTCGGCGTATAGGGCACTTCTCCCAACAGCATGTTGTTGCTGTCGACGTATTGCTCGCACCAGGCTTTGTGTTCTGGCGTGTCTTTGTACAAGTTGTCGCGGCTGAGAGTATTTTGCGCCAGCGGCTCAGGCTTGACCGGGAAGGGCTGGGTGGGTGAACTTTGTTCCCCGGGAACATCGCTCTTGGGAACGGGCCGTTCCTCCACCCCGTAGATGGGCTTGCCCGTGACCCGGTTGAGAATAAACATCAGGGCATTCTTGTTCACTGTGGCTACGGCAGGAATCGTCTTGCCGTTGTGCTTTACATCGAACAGTGTTGGTGGCGTTTCCAGGTCCAGATCCCAAATATCGTGATGAACGACCTGGTAGTACCACAGCAATTTTCCGGTGTCGGCCTTGACCGCCACCAGCGAGTTCGCGAACAGATTGTTACCCGGGCGATCGACGCCGACGCGGTCATTATTGGGAGCGCCGAAAGGCATGTAGAGGATGCCGCGCGCCTCATCGACGGTCATGTAGCCCCAGACATTTACGCCCGAACGATCTTTCCAACTGTCACCCGCCCAGGTGTCGTGCCCGGTCTCGCCTGGCCGGGGCACGGAGTGAAACGTCCACACCAACTTCCCTGTCCGAGCATCCCAGGCACGGGTGTCTCCAGCGGGACCAGGACCCGCAAGCAAACCACCTGGCCCCTCGCCGGGACCCGAGCCGGTAATGACCAGGTTTTTGTAGATAAGCGGCGGCGAGGGCAGAATGTAGCTTTTATCTTTGCCGGTGTGCATCACCTCCGGCGTTTTGAGGTCGACAACACCGTGGTCGCCGAAGCTCTCATTCAACTGGCCTGTAGCGGCGCTGATGGAATACAAACGTCCGCGGCGGGTGCCGAAGATGATGGCCGGACCGGCGCCCTCTCCGCCGGGCCAATAGTTGGCCCCGCGAACCGAAGGCTGATCTCCGTCGGGGATTTGGAACACCCACTGTTCGTGGCCAGTGGCCGCGTCGAGGGCGACGATACGGCTGTAGGGAGTCGCCACATACATGGTCGACCCCACCACCAGCGGCTGGTCTTCCGATGGGTGCAGGCTGGTACTACCCGCAGGCTTCATGTGGTAGACCCACGCCACCTTGAGCTGGTTAACGTTTGCCGGCGTAATTTGGGTCAGAGGCGAGAAGCGGGTTCCCCCCGGATCCCGGCCAGGCATGGGCCAGTTCGCGGCCACGTCGGGCGAGCCCGATTCGTGCGCCGCCAGCGCAAGAACGACGGGCAGGAGCAAGAGAAGCCCCATCACCAAACTAATTCTCGATTTCAAAGCGAAGCACCCTCAGCGTTGAGGGTTGCGGTCAACCGCTCCTGGACGCGTTCCCGCTCCCTCTGCCGCCCTGCGCGCTCGGGGTTGAGATAGAGCCAGCACAATGCCGCGATGATGTCCGACGCGATCATCAGATGAATCAGCGCGGCCCAATTTCCGGCAGTCTTTTGCAGGATGAGACCGCCAACGACCGGCATCACAAAGCCGGCGAGGTTGCCCAGCATGTTCATGGTGGCAGCTACGGTGGCCGTGTACGACCCACCGATCTCCACGCAGGCATCCCATGAAATAGGCATGGTCAGGTCGCTAAAGAGGCTGGCCAGTCCCATGCACAACATGGCCAGCGTGACCTCCCGTGTGCGCAGGAACACAAACAGCAGCAGCGACGTGCCCAGCAGCCCGAAGAAGGCGATGCGGCGGCGCGGCACACGCACTGGAGCCAGCCCGGTAATCACCGCACCAAACCCTCCGAACAGCAGGGGTAGCACAGACAAGCCCGCGGCATGGGCTGCGGTCAGGCCTCGCCCTTCGCGCAGATAAGTCGGCAACCAGGTGATGTAGAAGTACCAGGTAAACGAGACACAAAAGTACTGCAGGCACAGGATCAAAACTTCGGGGGTAAGCAGCAGGGCCATCCACTTCTTCTGCCCGGTGTGGTGAGTCATCAGAACTCGCGACGATTCGAGCAGTTCCCTTTCCGCATCGTTCACCGAGGTGTGCTGCCGGGGATTGTCTTTGAACCAGAACCAGAAAATGGCGCACCACACCAGGCCCAGGCCGGCGAAAGCCACGAACGAAAAGCGCCAACCGATGAGGCCGATCGCGGCCAACACCAGCGGCGGCGTAAAAGCACCGCCCCAGCGGGCGAAGGCCCAGAGCAGACCTTGCGCGGTCACTCGTTCCCGCGCCGGCAGCCACATACTCAGCATTCGGGTGAGGATGGGGAAACACCCCGCCTCGCCTGCGCCGAACAGAAAACGAATGACCCAGAGGGACACGACGTTCCAGGCTGCTCCCGTCAAGGCGGTAAAGAACGACCACCCCAACACGATCTGCAGCAGGACTCTGCGGACCCCGATCTTGTCGCCCAACAGGCCGATGGGCACTTCGAATAAAGCGTAGGAAAGGCCGAAAGCCCCGAACACCAGGCCCATCTGGGCTTTGTTGAGGTGCAGGTCGTGGGAGATGGGCCCGGCCGCCTGCGAAATCGCGACGCGTTGCACGTAGGAGAGGATGGCGAGCCCGATGGCCAGGGCGACAATACTGTACCGTGTTCGACTCGCCTTCATCCGCAGGCCCTCATATGTTTGGTTAAAAATTCCGCCCGGTCAGGTTACCAGCAAGAACACACGCAGGGCGAGAGGTATCATCGTCCCAGCAGTCAAGGGGGAATGCGGGTGGCGATGACGATCGATCTATCGGGCCGGACGGCGGTGGTGACAGGGGCGAGCCGAGGCTTGGGTGAAGCGATGGCGAAAGCTCTGGCGGAAGCGGGCGCCCGAGTGGCCCTGGTGGCGCGCGATGTCAAGCGGCTGGAGTCAGTCCGCGACGCGATCGGCCAGAGTGGTGGGACAGCCGCTGTATTTGCAGGTGATGTGACGCGGGAAGAGGACGTCGCGGCGGTGGCTCGTGCGGTGAAGGAGTTGTTCGGGAATGCGCAGATCCTGATCAACAACGCGGGAACAAACTTGCGCAAGGACCTGGTCGACTTCTCTCTGGAGGAATTTCGCGGCGTGGTGGACTCGAGTTTGATCTCGACGTTTCTCATGTGCCGTGCCTTCGTTCCGGGGATGAAGGGCAGCGGTTACGGCCGCGTTATCAATATGGCGTCCATCATGGGTCACATTTCGCTGCCCGGACGCACGCCCTATTCCTCTGCTAAAGCTTCGTTGCTTGGGCTTACGCGCTCATTGGCTCTGGAACTCGCGCCGGAAGGCATCACGGCAAACACCATCAGCCCCGGCCCCATTGCGACGGATATGAATGCGGTTCTGTTTAACAATCCTGAGGTGAACAAGACGTTCCTGGCCAACATGCCGGTGGGACGCTGGGGTAAGGCGGAAGAGATCGGCGCGCTGGCGTGCTATCTGTGCTCGGACTACGCCGGATTCATGACCGGGAGCGATTTGATCATCGACGGCGGCTGGACCGCCAGGTAGCTGTCAGCGATCCACCTCTATCAGCATCAGGGCATTTGGTTCGAGTAAAAGCTCCAGCTTTCCCTTGGTGAGGTGGGTTTGCTGCGGCGGTGGTAATGCGGTGGGCCTTCGAAGGGTTTTGGGATGGGGCCGCCTTCTTCAAAGACATCGGAGAATGTCCAGAACGACATCATGGTGACGTGGCCATCGCATTGCCGCACCGTGTTGGCCACGGCCGGACCGACAAAGGTCGTATCTCGCGATTCATCCATGCCCTGGACGTTCCACTCGGTCCAAAACAAAGGCAGGCCGGGCGTGGACGAGGTCTTGATTTGCCCTTGCACTTTTTCGATGGCCCGGCAGACCCGGTTATCCATGGCGATGTCTTCGTTGCTATGGAAGAGATTTTGTACGGTGTCATCCGTATACCCGTGGGATGACACGAAATCGACGGGTACATGGTTCTGAGCGTTCGGAGACTCGAATTCGTTTCGGGCAACTGACTCGTTTTGCAAAAATCAAGCTTTGTTGTGAGTGGCGTAAAAACCTGCCACCACCAGATTTGTGGTGCGGCGAGGACGGCCAAAGGATTTCCACTAGAACAAAAAAAGGAGCGCAGATGCGCCCCTTTTTTCAAACAATGCTTCCAGCTGTTCAGGCTGCTTTCTTTTTAATGATCCCGTGAGGGTCGATGACATACTTTTTCGCTGCACCCTTATCGAAATCCTGATAGCCCTCAGGCGCGTCGTCGAGTGAGATCACTGTTGCATTTACGATCTTCGCAATGGGCAAGCGGCCATGCAAGATTGCCTGCATCAACTGCCGGTTATACTGCAGCACCGGCGCCTGCCCGGTGTGGAAATGCAGTGACTTCGACCAGCCCTTCCCAAAGCGTACCTTCAGGATTCCCTGCTTGGATTCGTCATTTGGCGCTCCAGGGTCGTGGACTACATACAATCCAGGGATACCAAGACCACCAGCCACGAATACCACGTCCATCAACGAGTTCAAGACACTTGCCGGGGCCGGTTCGTCTGAGCTGCCGTGCCCGCTGGCTTCGAACCCGACGGCATCAATGCCCGCGTCCACCATCGGCTCACCAACAATGGCAGCGATCTGATCGGCGAGACTTTCGCTTTGGGAAATATCAATGGTCTCGAATCCCATCTTCTTCGCGTGCGCCAAGCGTTCCTTGTTTCGATCGCCTACGATGACCACCGCTGCGCCGAGAATCTGGGAAGACGCCGCGGCCGCCATACCCACCGGACCCGCGCCCGCCACATAGACTGTGGATCCGACGCCAACACCTGCCGTTTTCGCCCCATGAAATCCTGTGGGCAAAATATCGGAAAGCATGGTCAGGTCGCGGATCTTGTCCATGGCCTGGTCTTTGTCAGGAAACCTGAGCAGGTTGAAATCGGCGAAAGGCACCAGGACATAGTCGGCCTGGCCGCCTATCCAACCACCCATATCCACGTACCCATAAGCGCCACCGGGTTGTTGTTTATTCACGTTGAGGCAGACTCCCGTATTGCGTTCACGGCAAGCGCGGCAGCGGCCACAGGCTACGTTGAACGGAACGGATACCAGGTCGCCGACGTTGAGGAAGAGAACGTCTTTGCCCTTCTCGATGACTTCGCCAAGGATCTCATGTCCGAGCACAATTCCTTTGGGCGCGGTCGTACGGCCGCGGACCATATGTTGATCCGATCCGCAAATGTTGGTTGACACCACCTTCAAGATGACGCCGTGTTCAATGGGTTTGCCCTGGGGATCCTTAAAGACGGGGTAGTCGATGTTGTGGACTGCCACCTTGCCCGGACCCTCGTAAACTACACCTCGATTATTCGCCATGCATTTCTTCCTTTCACGACCGGGACGATCATAGTCTTAGGATGCATGTGCGGGAAAGGGCGGCTTACGATTAGCGGTGCTCGGTTCTCCATATCTCGCTCGTTTTTTGCGAGATGTGGGATACCCGGGATTTGTTACCGATGGAGGGAAGGAAAATGTGGGTTGAGGACTAGGTGTACATGCTGGCGCGTTTGTCTCTTGGATCGTGATCTGAGTGATCGCCGGCCGCCAACACTGCTGCCGTCAGCTTTGAAGGCTGGGAGGTAGTGATCACCACGTGAGGCTTGTGAAGCACGTCGATGATGCGCTCGTTCAAGCGATTGCGGACTTTAAGACGATCGGAGGCCCGGGTCACGTAGCGAATCAAGAGGTCGACTCCAGAGCCGGAGGGGCGCAGGTTCACGGAAGAACTCGCGCTGGCATGGCTCAAACCACTGTGCCGCGGCACGCGCTTCCATTCCTGTTCGGCGAGCTCCGCATCTTGCTGAGTCTCTTCCATGATCGCCTGATGCAGCTGCGCCGCCTTCGCGTAGGTGTCCGAAGAGGCCGGCAGGCTTAAAGACAACTCGTCCCACATCCATTGACCGGCGGTAGAAAAATTAAAGAATTGGCCGGTCACGGCGAAGTTGTTGATGAAGGTCGCGCGCCGTCCGGTAGGATGCCCCTTTTCCGCCCAGGCGCTATTTTCCAGGATCGTGGTGCGGAACAGGTTGATCTCAATCACCTCGCCGGCCACACCGTTGATTTCCACCCAGTCGCCAACACGGAGTCCGTTTTTGCCCATAAGAATAAACCAGCCGAAGAACGCGACAATGAAGCTCTGCAGAGCCACTGTCAGTCCGGCGGTCGCCAGACCCAGAATGGTTGAGATCTGGCTCGGCACGCCAAACGTGACCAACAAAACGCAGACCACACCAACCATCTGCACACCGAGCCGGAGGATGGTATGCAGCGTCTGCAGGCGCCGGCGATCCACCGTAGACCCATGCAGGGCATATCGTTCCAGCAACGCTGTGCCAACCGACTCCAGCAGTATGACGCACATCAGAATAAATGCCACCGTCGCCAACGAATGCACAGCCAGGTGGGTCACAATGCGATGCTGCAGCTGGACCTGGTCTGCCCACTTGCTGTATACGGCTGCGAGTTGTTGCTGCGTTTGAATTCGATCATCGTAGATGCTGAGAAGCTGACGCTGGGCCCTTCTCTGCTGCAGGCTGGCGAGCTCGGCCGCATTTGGTTTCGATTTATCGGCGGCGGCAACGTCGGAGCTGGCGTTGGCCTGTGCTTCCAACTTATTGTGTTGCGCCATCAGGCTGGCGGCGTCCGTCTTCGCTTGCCGCAGAGCCTGTTGAATCAGTTCAGAACGGCTGCGTTGGTTACTCCACGCTTCCAGCCGGCCGGCGAGCGTGCCGTATTGCCGCGTGGAAATCACGGCCAATTGACCAGTGCTTGCCTGCTGCGCATTGTTCTTGCTCACGGCGGCTTCGTGCGCCGCGAGCTCTTGCTGAATTTTAGTGCGCAGGTCGCCGGACGCTCGGGCTAAATCATGCTGCGCATCGCTCAGGTCGTCCTGGTCAAGGTCCAGTTGCGCCTGAGCGACTTTCAGTTCGTCACTGCCGGCGCTATCAGAGGCAGCCGTCAAAGTGTGTACCTGGGCTTGATCCTCCTTCAGTGCCTGCTGCAGTTGCGCGACCTTCTGCGAAAGTTCCAGGGCTTCGCCGGTGGGAGAAAGCCGCTGAGTGCCGGCCTGGCGCAGAGATGTGGCGAACGCCTGGTTCACCTCGTGATCGGCCAGTCGTTCTGCTTCGTGTGCATACTCCTCTTCTTCTTTACTCACGGCGAGAGGCGCGAGCGCCTGCGCAATCTGCCACGGGTGCAGATCGACGACGGCCGATTGTCCGGGGCCACGCTGCGCTTGTTGGCCGTGGAGGAAGGAGAGATGGGCCATCGCATCTCGTGTAGTCCATGAAAAGATGAAGCAAACCACCAGCAAGCCAGAGAGGATGAAAAGAGAGAAAAGCCTGCCCCGACTGAGCATGCGCTGCGGCGCCGTGTGATCCTGTTTTTGGAGTCCGGGCAGGTTGCTTTCCATGGCCCATTCTGGCAGTTACCCATGGGGACACGGTAGACCCCGGTAGTTGTAGCCGCCTCAAAAGCAGCAATGTCGCTATACTCGAAGCGCGTTTATAGCGTTACTGAGAGATGGGATGAATCGTCGCCAGTTCATGAGGAGCGGTTCCTGTGCAGCGATCGCCCTGGCAGCGCCCGCCGTTCTGGGAAGTGACAGACCGTTGATCGGTGTGCGCGTAAGCGAGCGGCCCTCCGTTGACCAGTTTGTCACCAGACTTTCTAGGTCTCGGTTATGAAATCTCCTCGGTGGCCACACCCGGGCTGCTGAGCCGGACGGACCGCGTCTACGTGCAGTTGGCGCGCACGCTCGGTTTCGATGGCGTGGTGCGTGTAGGAGGAAACACCGCGGACTATGCCCGCTACAGCGCGGCAGCGCAAGCCATCTCCAGTCCCTTCGGAACGGTCGTGAACGATGCAGCACTACAAGAATTGGGCGGCTTTCTTCAGGCAACGGGATGGAAACTCATTTGGGCCCTGAACCTCGGCCGCGGCTCTGAAGCAGAAGCGGTTGCGGAAGCGAAGGCAGTGCAGGCAATCGCCGGAGAGCGATTGCTGGCCTTCGAGATAGGCAATGAGCCCGACCTGTTCTCGCATGAGAAACACCGGCCCACGGGCTACAGCTACGAGCAATGGCTGGCCGACTACCGCCGTTACAAGACGGCTCTTCGGGCACAGATTCCAGCTGTCCCACTCGCCGGTCCTGACGCCGCGGGAAAAACCGATTGGGTGACCCGGTTTGCCGCCGACGAGGGCAAAGATGCCGTTCTCCTCACCCACCATTACTATCGGGAGGGGCAGAATCCGGGCAGCACGATCGAGAAGTTGCTGGGGATCGATCCGAAGCTACAATCTCAGCTCGATCAGTTGCGAGCGGCATCTCAGAGCTGCGGTGTCCCCTATCGAATCTGCGAGGTAAATTCCTTTTCCGGAGGCGGCCGCCCTGGGGTGAGCAATACATTGGCGGCTGCGCTCTGGGTGCTCGATTACATGTTCACTCTTGCAGCGAATGGATGCTCGGGCGTCAATATGGAAACGGGAGTGAATCAGCTCGGGTTTATCAGTTCCTACTCGCCGATCGGCGACGACGAGCAAGGTCATCATTCGGCCGCGCCGGAATACTACGGCATGCTGGCCTTCTCTCTCGCGAGCCGGGGCGAACTGCTTCCGGTTGAAATCGACTCCCGCCATCCTGAGATCAAAGCTTATGCCACGCGGCCCAAAGAGGGCGGCCTGGTGATTACCGTGATCAACAAGGGGGAGGCGGCTTCCGTGCACCTGGATGTAGCCAGTCAGCGCAGGCAAGGTTCTGTTCTGCGGCTGACAGGACCCGCAATGGATGCGAAAACAGGCATTATGCTGGGCGGCGCGGAAGTCGCATCGAGCGGCTCCTGGAAGGCAGCCGCGACGGAAATCCTACCCCTGCGCAAGGGACAAGCGGTGCTCTCCATGCCCGCGGCCAGCGCAGCGATCGTGTCCATTTTGCAAAATAATTCCTGAATCCCTACTATGGCTGAGATCTGAAGCCGGGGAGAAATACACTGCACAAACTGATCATTGGAGAGCCGGTATGTATCGCTGCAACAGGAGATTTCTGCGGCGAAGGGGTGCTGTGGGAGCGGGATACGCAATCCATTTATTGGACCGACATCAACCGGTTTCTGGTCCATCGCTATCGCTTGCAGGACGGCAGCGTGAAGACCTGGTTTTTTTCTGAGCCCGTTACCTGCGTGATGGAAACCGACCGTCCGGATACCTTGGCATTATCTTTTGGGTCCGGGATCGTGCTGTGGAAGCCGGAGAGTCTCGAACCTCCTGCACAGCTCTTTACTCTTCCTGATTGGCCATTTGTGCGCTGCAACGATGCCGCTGTGGATCCAGGTGGAGTGCTCTGGGTAGGGACTATGCGCAATAACGTGCTGGCGAACGGCGCCCCTGACGATCATGGTGGCAGGAATGGAGTGCTTTACCGTGTCGAAGGGAGCGGCGCGGTATCAGAATGGCGCCAGGGCCTGGGCATTTCCAACACACTCCTTTGGAGCCCTGACAAGTCCAGGTTTTATTTTGGCGATAGCCTGCAGAACTGCATCTGGTCCTACGACTACGATGCAGCGGACCAAACCATCCGCGGCGAACAGCCTTTCTTCACGAATTTTGAGCGCGGCTCGCCAGATGGTTCAGCCATGGACTCGGAAGGCTTTCTCTGGAATTGCCGTTACGGAGGAGGTTGCATCGTGCGCATCGATCCCAGCGGAGCGATCGACCGCGTGATTGAAATGCCGGTGAACCGGCCCACGAATTGTACCTTCGGAGGACCCGGTGGCAATGTGCTTTACGTGACTTCAGCTTCGCCGGCCGCAGGTCATTGGGAGCGCTTCGGAGGCGGCCTTTTCACTTTAGAAACCAACGTGACCGGCATGGCCGAAAACAAATTTCTGCTACCTGCCGGTTAGACAAGCAGCAGAACACTTCCAATAACAAGAGCCGTGCTCGTATTGAGCACGGCTCTTGTGGCTTGTCGTTGTGTTGGCCAGGAACGGGGTTACCGTCCCTGGGATTTAGTTGATCTGGATCGTAGCAGTATTAGTGGGTAGCGAATTGCTCACGATCGTAAGCGTTGCGGAAGGCGATCCAGCTGCCTTCGAGGTTACGGTTATGCTGCAGGACGCGCCCGCCGCAATGGTCTTGCCTGCGCAGGTATCGGCCTCGGTGAAGTTGCTACCTCCGGCTGTAAACGCCAGCGAAGTGAAGGTCAGAGGTTGGTTTCCTGTGTTTGTAAGCGTGGTGGTTTGGTTCCCACCGACACCGGTGATGCTCATTGTTCCAACGTTTGCCGTCAGTTCGTAGACAGACCCGACCACGTCAGAGACGTAGATGTTGCCCGTTCCGTCCAGGACGACCGACGATGCGCCGAGCAGCCCGGTCAACGGCATCAGCAGGGTTGGGCTGCCGGAAGAGTGAGTAGCCGGGACCATGAGGAGCCGGGTAGCGTCGATGAGATACATATCTCCGTTGGGGTCAAATGCGAAGCCACCCGGTCCGTTGTACGCGCACGGAGTGACCAGCGCATTGCAGGGTGCAATCGCAAGCTGAGAAGTCGTGCCTGTGCCGTCGAGGGCAACCTTCACAACCTGATTGTTGTTTCCGTCGCCGATATAAAGATTGGCGCCGGCATTGTCGACTCCGAGCGCTTGCGGGAAGCTTACGCTGCTGCTATTCACAAGCACGCTGGGTTGGTACACCGTGTCGTAGATTTCCCCGGGAACCATGACCACTTGCGGGGTGTTGCCACCGTCGGCGATATACAGATTGCCGCCCAGGTCAACTCTGTTCGCGGTGGGGAGTCCCAGCGCAATCGTTCCGGTGTTCACCGTCGACTCGGCCAGCAACGGACTAAAGCTGAACACCTTGGGTGAACTTGCATCCGCTACGAGGAGATCAGCGAACGCGTTGTAACTAAGGTCCGTAGGATAGACCAGGTTACCGGTATTGGCCGCGTTCCACCGGTTGAACGTCCCTCCGGCCGCGGGCAGGGTCACGATTTGTGACGCACCACTGTTGGAAACGTACAAGTTGACGAACGGTGAGTCCGTAGGATTGATGGCCACGCCCTGAGGCTGGTTCAGGCCGGCATTCAATGTTTTCTGTTTGCCATTGCCCAAGGTCATCTGGGACGCATTTCCCATACCGGAAAGGAACAGGTAGAGGATAGGTTCGGCCTGCGACCCGTTGCGGGGAGTGAAGTTAACCTGAATGACTCCCTTGCGAACCCCAGGCGCGGTCGGTTTGAAGGCTACGTTGAAGGTACATTCATCGCCGGCGTTGTACTGGTGATTGTTAATGCAATCGCCCGTACCATGGCCGTCCGTAAATTCCGAGCTGGACGCGGAGTGCGGCGTGTACGAGAAGGTCAGCGTCGCATCCTGGACAAACCGATAGGGGATGCTGGTAACGACCGTCGAGCCCACCGTCGCTGGACTTACTGGAATTGCCGGATTGCGCAGAACGATCGTGGCCGGAGTATTCGTCACGCCGTAGAAGAAGCTATCTCCGCTGTACTGGATGGTTATGTTGTTGTTACCGGGATAGAACTGGATGCTGGGCACCAGTAGAGTCGCGGTGGAGGTGGAGCCGGAAAGCACGCTAAGGCTTCCTGTGGCGAGGAGGGTCCCATTGTAAATAACGCTCACGGATCCAGTTGGTGGAACCGGGAACAACCCAAGGAACTTCGCGTCGCCGGCTACGGTAATGGTGTAAGGGGTAGGCTGGCTGAAGAAGCAGCAATCGGTGTAGGCGATAGCTCCACTGGAAACCGCGACGTCATGACCCACCGTGAGATTTACGCTTGCCGTTGCGGTCGTGTAATCCGTCGTATCGGTAGGCGTAAAGGTTACATTCAAGGTATAGATGCCGGGGGTATTGAACGAAGTTCCAGCAGCGGGGCTGTAGACAAACGTCCCGGGAAGACTGGCGCCCTGGGGCGTTGCGGCCGTGGCGTTGAGTTGCGTGCCACTGAGCGGCACATTGGTATTGATAGGAGTAGGTGTCGCCCAGGTAAGCACTGGCGTCGCCTTGGTCACAACCAACTGGACGGTCCCGGTCGCCGTCGTGTAGCCAGAGGAATTGGTTGGTGTGAAGGATACCGAGAGCGTATCGGTGCCGACGGGCTCAATCGCCCCAGCAGCGGGAGTATAGGTGTAAGTGCCAGGTACGGTGACGGTGCTGTTGGTACCGAAGCCGAGCGCCAGGATGACAACGTTCCGCGTACTCGGGATGGTCACGCTCACCAGGGTTTTGGTGATGTCAGCGTTGATCTGATATCCGTAGAGGTAGTACGTTGTGTTCACCTTGTTGCCGGCGTTGTTATTGCCATACGCCATGGTGGCGACCTTGGTTTCAGTCGCATCCCCGGTGTACGCAGTCCACGCACTCATATTCTGGACATCGGTTGTCGTGCTGCCATCGGAGTAGGTGAGAACGAAGGGCACACTCGCCTGGGCCGTGATCGCTGCACCAATCAGGTAGACAGACTGATAGTTACCTGCGGCCGGGAGGGTGTAGACGGCTCCGTTCGTTAGGGCATCCGGAATCCCTGGTTGACCCAGCGTGAACGTGGTGTTGGCGTAATTCACCTTGCCGTTTAACAGCGTGTTGGAGTAGGTGTTTCCGGCGCCGTCAAAACCCTGGAGATTATAGGGGGTGTTGTCGTTAGAGGTCGCAAGCACCTGCAACTGATTGGTCGGGACCACGGGCGTGGGATTTGACAAGCCCATGGCGACGGCGTTGAGTTGCGTGCCGCTCAGAGGCGTGCCATAGGTGATGGGCGCCGGGGTCGGCCACGAAATGCTCGTGGTGACGGGCCCAACGGGCGGGTTGACCACCAGCTTTACGCTGGCAGTGGCCGACTGGTAGTGCGTCGTGTCCGTCGGCGTGAAAGATACGTTCAACGTGTTGGTTCCCACCGGCTCGATCATACCCGCGGGCGGAGTGTAGGTAAATGTTCCGGGGATGTTTGGCGTGGTAAGGTCCATGGCCAACATCACGATATTCCTGGTATCCGGCAGTTGCACACTCTTCACTGTCTTGGTGGGGTCAAGAGGAATTTGATAGCCGTAGAGGCACGCTGAATCCGGTTGGATAGAGTGGGAGCTGCCGTCGCTGAAGTTCCGATCTTCGCTGCAGTTGACCACTGCCTCGCCCGCCCAACCCTTGGCGTTAAACCAATCGCTCATATTCTGGGTAAAGTTAAGGGTCGAGTTATCGGTATAGGTGACGATAAATGTCTGGCTGGCAGCGATGTTATTGACCATCGCTCCGAGCATGAACAAGTTGTTGAAGTTGCCCGGGGGCAACGGGACTACCATCGCAGGCCCCGGGGTGCAGGCGCCTCCCCTGCATGTGGTGTCAGTATTTTGGGTCGCTACCGCGTCCGGCGCATTGGGCGGTCCAATGGTGAAGGTCAGACCGTTCCAAACGACCGTGCTGCCCAGGCTAGTGGTGGAGTAGGAGTAACCATCGTTGTCGAACCCACCCGTGCCATATACAGAACCGCTACGGTAGACACCCGAGACGTTGTAATAGGTGGAAAGCGGTACGGGGGTGACGCCAGTGGACGCGGTTGCATCCAGCTGAAAACCGCTCAGCGGCGTTCCGTAGCTGATGGGAGTGGGAGTGGGCCAAGTGATCGTGGTCCCGGGTTGAACAACTATCTGAACCGAGGCTGTCTCGACGCCGTATCCCGCTACCGACGGTGTAAATGTTACGGAAAGCGTTTGGGTGCCCACGCCCAGGACCGTACCTATCCCGGGGGTGTAAGCGAACGTTCCGGCCACGGAATCGGTCGCATTCAGTTGGGTGGTGCTGAGCGCGGTGCCGACTGGAATCGGCGCTGGATTGGCCCAGTTGATCGTGGATGGCAGACCCGCCGATCCGGTTACGGTGTTGCTGCTGCTTATACCGAAGCTGCAACCGACGCCCGGAAATTTCGCCTGCAAGCTATAGGCTCCAGCCGGAAGTACGTAGTTGAACACGGCAACCCCGCTGGAAAGGGGCGCGGTACCGAGGAGCGTAGTCCCGTTGTAGAAAGAAACCAGGTCTCCATTCGTCGTGGAGGAACCTTGGCTGAATGGACTGAGCGTAGCTGTCAGCGAAACCTGCTGGCCTGCAAGCGCACCCGAAGGCGCGACGCCGAGGGTAAGGCCGGTAGCCACCCCACTGTTGACGACCACAGCCGGCGAAGTGCTCGCTGCGTAGTTGACGTCGTTGTTGTAGGTGGCGGTCAGGGATTGTGAGCATTGCGTTATGGCGATGTTGGGGAGCGATGCCGTCTCCGCCTGGCCCGACAACAACACGCTCAGGCCGTTATTCGTGACTGCGGTTAAGTCAACTCGATCGTCGCCATTGATATCTCCCACGTTGGCGAAAATGGAGCCTGCACCCACTCCATAGTAGGTTGGGCCATTGAAGGTGCCAGTGCCGTTCTTTTGGTTCAGCAACACGCCTACGTTGTTACTGCCGTCATTGGCGGAGATGATGTCGGGGCTGCCGTCACGGTTAAAATCGGCAATCGTCAGGTAGTAGGGGCCGCTGTTCATGGTGTAGTTGGCGACCGGGGTCTTGAAACTCATGTTCCCGTTGCCCTTGTTGATCAACACATAAACGGCATTGTCCGGAGCACTCGTCGTGGCCAGGTCAGGGTAACCGTCACCGTCAAAGTCGGCCAACGCGACAGAGCCTACCTGTTGGGCGCCAGTGGGTATACTCGTGACGGTATTGAATTTGCCGTTACCGATGCCTTGAAGGATGCTGACGCCGCCGGAGCTGTCGGACGCTACGGCAAGATCCAGGTGCCCGTCCTGATCAATGTCTCCCACCACTACATTCCATGGCTGCGCGTTTACGGAATAAGGAACCGCAGTTTGGAACGTGCCGTTACCATTGCCGATCAAGACAGCGACATTGTTCAGGGCGCTGTTGGTTGCAACCAGATCCTGGATGCCGTCTTCGTCAAAGTCGCCGATTGCCAACAGCCTTGAACCTGAGGCTGTCGTGGCAACCGGGTAGGTTTTCGGGGTCGTCCCGAAGGTTCCATTCCCGTTTCCGAGGTAGATGTATACCGAGCCAGCGCCGCCGTTGTTGGCGCTGAGTACAGCGAGGTCCTGGTTGCCGTCTCCATCGAAATCGCCCACGACCACGGAGGTCGGCTCGAAAGGAGACGCGGCGGTAATCGTAGTACCGTTGGTGAACGTGCCGTCACCCTTACCCAGCAGGATGGCTACCGATCCGCTGTTGACCGGAATCGCATAGTCGGGATGGCCATCTCCGTTGAAGTCGCCAATTGCCGGTCCGATCGTGCCCCCGGTATTTCCGTCATTGAGGTTGGCGAGAGGATAAGACTGAAATGGGGTGAACTGACTTGCAGCCGTCGTGGTTAGGGTGACGGGGGTACCCAGAGTTGTACCAGAGGTTACGTCGCGAAACGTAACAGTGCCGGTCGGTATATTTGGACCGAACCCGGATACTGTCGCCGTGAGGGAGTAGGGGCTGGCCGTACCACTGACAGCCAGCGAAGTGGCGGATGAATATGGGCCGATAAAGGTTAACGTCTTCGTGGCGGATATACTGGCTTTAAGGTTGGGGAAGGTCGCGCTCGTACCGGAAAAGGTCGCAACAAAACTATGGGTACCAACGCCTCCAATTTCCGTGGCAAGAACCGCCGTTCCCTGGGTTCCATTCGCGGATTGAACCTGAACGGTTCCCAAGACTTCTGAGACTCCGTTAAACGTATCCGTAAATGTCACATTGCCGCCTGCGGGGGTTCCCCCGAAAAATCCGTTTATGGCAACGTTGGCCGTCAGGGTGACGACCTGTCCGCTGATCGCGGGCGTTGGCGTTGTCGCAACCGTCAGTGTAGTGGTTGTGCCTCTGGCCCATGCCGCCGGCCCAGCGGACCCCAACGCGAGAGCACCCAATAGCACTGGCATCAGCCGGCCAACAAATAACTGTCTGGAAGTCATATAGCGCTTAAAGGCAACAATTGGGGAGTGCGTCATGGGTTTCAAGGCTCCGGAAATTGGTACGGTTAGTTCGCGAACGTGACTCTTGGGAAACGAGCGCCTGGCAAATAAGGAATCATTCATCGCAGTTGTCCTGTCGGGCGCACCGCTGGTACACGGATTGCACAGGCTTGCGTCAACTGCTGGAGAATACCTTCCGTTTTGGCACATTGTTATTACCCTTATGGGGGATTTAACGACTTTGTTCCTAATTTCACAGGGCATGTATTTCTTACTTGCTCGTTGGTCACGCGAACCTGCAAGCTGGTTGGCTCGGCCAGTGGTAATACTGATCCCGTAACTGTTCCGTTATGACCGGCGTGGACAACCGGTACTGCGGTATCCTTCCCAAAGCAGGTAACAGGAGCAGAAGGCGTCTTGCCTATGGACAAGAGAGAATTCTTAAAAACATCCGGTATCTTTCTTGCCGGCACGGTGTTGTCACCGCTGGGCTCAGGCGAGCAGGCGCCGGGAAAGCGGACCAACTGGTCGGGAAATTACACCTTTAGCACCGATCGCCTGCACCAGCCGAAGACGGTTGAGGAAGTGCAGCAGGTGGTCAAAGGCTGCAGCAAACTGCGGGCGCTGGGCGCTCGCCATTCCTTTAACGGCATCGCCGACAGCACCCAGGATCAGGTTTCGCTGGCCCATCTGAACCAGATCCAGCTCCATCGCGAGGCCCGGACCGTCACCGTGGGTGGGGGTGTCACCTACAGTCAACTGGCCCCTTATCTGGAGGGTCAGGGTTATGCCTTGCACAACCTGGCTTCTTTGCCGCAGATTACGGTCGCCGGCGCGATCGCGACGGCGACCCATGGGTCAGGAAACAAGAACGGAAACCTGGCTACTGCCGTGTCTGCGATGGAGGTAGTGACGGCTGATGGTGAGGTGGTGGTTCTGTCCCGGG
>CAVWNL010000015.1:0-169747 GCA_963756485.1 uncultured Acidobacteriaceae bacterium
ACCGGGATGGTGACCGTTTTGCCGGATCAGCTGTTCACCTGGGTGCGGCCGGCATCGTGACCAAAGTCACGCTCGATGTTCAGCCTACATATAAGGTAGCCCAGGTAGTTTACGAGAACCTGGGCATGGACCAGCTGGAACAGCACCTGGAGGAAATTTTCACCAGCGGTTACAGCGTCAGCCTCTTCACCGACTGGCAAAACCACCGCATTGGCCAAGTATGGGTAAAACGGAGGGTCCAACCCGGAGCTCCGCCCGAATTTGCTCCGGAACTATTCGGCGCGAAGCTGGCGACCAAAAAACTTCACCCGCTCGCTGGTCATTCGGCGGAGAGTTGCACCGATCAGCTGGGCGTTCCCGGTCCCTGGTATGACCGGCTGCCTCACTTCCGCATCGGGTTTACCCCAAGCAGCGGGGCCGAGTTGCAATCCGAGTACCTGATCCCCCAGGACCGGGGTTACGAAGCCATCCTGGCAATCGAACAACTCCGGGATCACGTGACGCCTCATCTGTTCATCTCGGAGGTGCGGACCGTCGCGGCGGATAACCTTTGGATGAGCACCGCTTACAAGCGGGACTCCCTAGGCATTCACTTCACCTGGAAGCCGGAATGGCCGGCAGTTAAAAATGTGCTGCCGCTCATAGAAGCCAAGCTGGCGCCTTTTGGGGCGCGGCCGCATTGGGGGAAGCTGTTTACCATGTCCGGTTCACGAATCGAGTCTCTGTATCCAGAACTGAATAAATACAAAGGGCTTGTCGCAAAGCACGATGCAAATGGCAAATTCCGGAATCGATTCCTGGAGAGTACGATCTACGCCTAGCCTGGAGCGATCTACGCCGAGCCCCGTAGCCGCCCGTCCTCTATGGAACTGAAAATGGAGTCGTATCTTTCGCCACTGGCTTGCCCAGACTGCCTGAAAGCCGCAATGGCTCGCGAAGTTCAGCGGTCCCTTCGCGACTGCGCCCGTGGCCAGACGAACGAGGTACACCCGTCCGACCCATTTTGGCCCGGCGATTTGATGATGGAGGGCGTGCTCTACCTGATGTCTTCTTCTTCCGGCTCCTGCAACACTTCTTCCTCGATTTCCATGTCTCGGAATTCGTTTGAGTCAAATACCTGGCCACAATCCAGACATTCGACGTATTCGACGTCCTCTTCACGCGCTACGACGCGCACTTTGGGGTGTTTGCAGGCGGTGTCCATCTGGGAGGTCTGAGTGTGCAACCTGTGCTTCTCGGCAAGATTGTACCCGCCGGATTCCGGCTGTCAAATCTGTTTTCTTTGCTTTCCGCGTCAAGAAGCGAAATTTCATCGAATCTGACAGGTTTCTCTAAAGGATGCGGCGGACCCGGCCCAGGTTGACACAGGTTAGCTGGAAAGCTCACTCACTGCGCGCCCCTGCTCTGGTTTAAGGCCGCCATCCTCAAGTTTTCCAAAAATCATCTTGCCCGATGCAGTCTGCAACACACTGGTAACGGTAATTTCGACCGCGCGGCCAATCATGCGACGGGCATGATCTACGACAACCATGGTTCCATCATCCAGGTAACCCACGCCCTGGTTGTACTCCTTGCCTTCTTTCAAAACCACGATGTTCATTTTTTCCCCGGGGAGCACCAGGGGCTTCAAAGAATTGGCCAAATCGTTTAGATTGAGCACCTGCACGTGGTGCAGCTGGGCTACTTTGCTCAGGTTGAAATCGTTGGTCACGATCGGCGAGCCCCTCTTCTTGGCCAACTCGATCAGCTTCAGGTCCACCTCGCGCAGTTGAGGAAAGTCGTCCTCGATGATCTGCACGCTGAGCAACGGGTGGGCCTGCATTTTCTGCAGAATATCCAGCCCGCGCCGGCCGCGCTGGCGCCGGGAACTGTCAGAAGAATCCGCCACGATCTGCAGCTCGCGCAGCACAAACTCGGGAACCAGAAGTGTTCCCTCCAGAAAGCCGGTTTCCACCACATCGGCAATACGCCCATCAATAATGGCACTGGTATCAAGAATCTTTAGGGTGCGCTTCCCACCCGCTGCCCGTTCACCGGCAAAAAGCTCGGCCAGTCCGCCGGTAAAGTTCAGCAGATCACCCTTGCTGGCGCCGACCATCAACCCCACGTACGTCATCAGCATGAGTACGAAGAGCTGCAACAGGGCGCGGGTCCCTCCCGGCGGCAGGCTTCCGCCCAGGACCATGCCGAACAGAGCGGCTCCGGCGATACCCAACACACTGCCGAGCACGGCGCCCAACAACCGCTTGATGCTCAGTGCCCGCACGCGCAGTTCGAACACGATCACGGCGGCGGCGGCGATCGCACCCGTCATCGCCGCGGGCCAGGGCTCGAGACCAAAGGGGCGAAGAAAGTAACAGGCAGCCGTAAGAACAAGGATGAATAAAGTGCGAATGACTACGAGGTCCATGGAACTCCGGCGGAGAGCAGCAGAAACAACCCCCCGGAGTATACCGACCGCACAGGAGGACGAGCAAAAAGAAATCCCGAAGCCGCAAGCAAAGCGGCTTCGGGACAGAGTCACGAAAAAGAGCTGCTAGTACTTGGGCACTTTGGGATCGATTTGATCGCTCCACGCCAGAATGCCGCCCGCCAGGTTTTTTACTTTGAAGCCGGCCTGCTGCAGGAACTCCGCGGCCTTCTGGCTGCGGCCTCCGCTCTTGCACTGCACCACAATGTCGCGGTTCTTATCCAGTTCGGCCACACGCTTCTGCAGATCGCCCAGGGGAATCAGATATCCGCCAATTTCCGCGATTTTGAACTCGTGGGGCTCGCGTACATCCAGCAGGAAGTAGTCCTTGCCTGCATCGCGCTGTTGTTTGAAAGTGGTTACGTCGATCTGCTCGACGCCGTTGACCAGCTTCGCATCGGGCGCGGCAGCCGGCTGAATGCCGCAGAACTGCTCGTAGTCGATGAGCGCGGTCACGGTCGGGTGGGTGCCGCATACCGGGCAGTCCGGATTCTTACGCAGCTTCAATTCGCGAAAGCGCATGCCCAGCGAATCCACCAGCAGCAGGCGCCCGATCAACGGATCGCCCTGGCCCAGGATCAGCTTAATGACTTCGGTAGCCTGAATGATCCCAACGAGACCGGGGAGGATTCCAAGTACTCCGCCTTCCGCGCAGGAAGGAACCAGACCCGGAGGGGGTGGTTCGGGATAGAGGCACCGGTAGCACGGTCCCTGCTCGGTGGCGAAGACACTGGCCTGCCCCTCGAAGCGAAAGATCGAGCCATAAACGTTTGGCTTTCCGCTCAACACGCAGGCGTCGTTTACCAGGTAGCGCGTGGGAAAGTTATCCGTGCCGTCGGCCACGATGTCGAAGTCCTTGAAGATCTCCATGGCGTTATTGCTCAACAACATGGTGTTGTACTTCACGATCTTCATGTGGGGATTCAGAGCCTTTAGTTTCTCTTCCGCCGAATCGAGCTTGGAGCGGCCGACGTCCTTGGTGCTGTGGATGATCTGCCGCTGCAGGTTGCTCGAGTCCACGACGTCGAAATCCACCAGTCCCAGGGTTCCGACCCCGGCTGCGGCCAGATAGAACGCCAACGGTGAACCAAGACCGCCTGTGCCTACGCAGAGGACCTTGGCTGCCTTGAGCTTCTGCTGACCCTCCATGCCCACTTCGGGCAAGATCAGGTGGCGGGAATAGCGGGCGATCTCGTCATTGCTGAGCGACGGCATCGTCTGCACGGGTACTTCAGTCAGTGTTGCCATTTCCATCTCCTATTTTGCTCAGAACGACACATCCACCGGCAATCGAAGGAATAATCGACAGGCTGTCACTCTCCTTGACCGCCGTGTTCTCCTTGTCGCTCAGGTAACGAATGTCTTCGTCGTTCAGGTAAACGTTCACGAAGGCGCGCAATTTGCCTTCCTCTGAATACAGATGCTTTTTCAATTCCGGATGAGTGAGTGTCAGTTCATCCAGCGCCTCACCGACGGTCGCAGCCTCCACCGTCACCGTGGACTGTTTGGCGGCGAACTGACGAAGTGGGGTAGGGATGTGAATCTTCATGCGTCGAATTCTCTCTCTTTCTCGATCAGGTTTGCGGAGCGCGAGGATCACGGGGCCGGCGGTCAACAGCGTTCGGCCCGCACGTGAATCTCCTCGTCTTCAAACCGCTTGTCGTCTTCGCCTGTTCCGGCAAGAAAGAAGGAGTTGGTCTGTTTAGCCAGGCCCTGTTCAACGCTGGTGATCACATAGGAACAACCCAGCCAGTGGGCCTCGTTGAAATCGGTAGGCGACCAGCGCGCAGGATGGTCGGGATGGGAGTGGTAAAAACCCACGATGTCCAGGCTCCGTTCCCGTGCCTGGCGCTGAATGCTGACCAGTTCCTGAGGAGCGATGTGATAGCGATTGTGGGCGGAATCGGTCCGCGTATTGCCCGCGCGTACGGCTAACTCGACCTCGTTGACCCCTTCGAGCGCCTTACCAAGCAGCACTCCGCAACACTCATGGGGATAGGTCTCTTCGCCATGCTTGCGCAGCTGGCTATAAACCGCGTCGCTGATTTCCAGCTTCTGCCCCAAGGTCGTCGTGGCCATCACTGCTCCCAAAACCGCTCGCTAAGGTACTTGTCGGCCGAGTCACACAGGATGGTGACCAGGACGGCGCTTCTGCCTGCGCGAGCTTCCTCTTCCGCAATCTTAAGGCTTGCCGCGACAGCGGCAGCGGCCGAAATGCCCAGCAGAAGTCCTTCGTTCCGGCCCAGGTGCTTGGCCATCTCGTAGGCTCCCTCGGTTGATTGCTCCACGTGACGGTCGGCCAAGCCGGCATCATAAATAGGAGGAACAATCGCGGTCGCCATGTACTTCAAGCCCTCCAGCCCATGAAACGGTGAATCGGGCTGCATGGCAATACATTCAATCTTCGGATTCAGCTCTTTCAAACGACGGGTGACACCCATGAAGGTTCCGCTGGTGCCCAGTCCGGCTACGAAGTGCGTCACCTGTCCTTCAGTCTGCTCCCAAATCTCGTTGGCCGTACCTCTATAGTGCGCTTTCCAGTTCGCCTGGTTCCCGTACTGGTCGGCGTAATAGTACTTGTCCTTATCCTGCGCGAGCTCCCGGGCCTTGAGAATTGCCCCATCGGAACCATCCGCCGGATCGGTCCAGACAATATTGGCCCCGTAAGCGGAAAGGATACGCTTCCGCTCTGGAGACACATTCGACGGCATGCACAGCGTAACCGGAAAACCCTTCGCTGCGCCCAGCATAGCGTAGGCGATCCCGGTATTCCCGCTGGTCGCGTCCAGCAAATGCCTACCCGCCAGCAACCCCTGAGCCTCGGCTTCCGCGACGATGGACGAGGCAGCGCGATCCTTGACCGAGCCCCCCGGATTGGCCCATTCGGCCTTGCCCAGCAAGGTTATCCCCGGAAGATGGGCGGTCAAGCGGTCGAGGCGCAGAAGTGGAGTATTTCCAATCCGTTCCAAGATGCTACTGCCCAGCGTGCGGGGCGTCGAGCTCACTTCCGTTTGCACTTCAGTTTGCATGCAAAGTCCCTGATTCAACTGGTCTACTCACGTTGCGGTGATCCGCGTCGATGTGCGAAAGTAAGGTGAAGCAGTCCTTAGTGTAGCTTCCACCCGAAAATCGAGGCAATCCACAGTCAGTCGCAACCATGCGAACAAAAGTACACTTCCTGACCTTCGATGAAGTATTCGCCACTCTGCGCACCCTGGGATTTGATGTACAAGGGGTGCCCGGGGTCGCAAACCAGTTTCTGGTGAGCAAGTACCGGGGCTGGAGCCGTCCTGGCTAAGGCGGGGGATCCCAGCGAGGCGGATAAGAAGCTGCCCCACACCGCCGTATGGTGGAGGCACCGTCCAGGCTTCCTGGTGGTGGGAGAAGTCGCCACCCTGCTCGATCGGGGCTACCAGAAATTCTGGAAGACCAATCGTCTCGAGCTGCCGGCAACGGCGGATTCGCTGCAGGCGGTCCATCGTTTTGCCGAGGAATTGCGCGAAGTGATCGGCGAACCGAGCTTGTATAACGAGTCCCTGGGGACAACCAGCGACAGTTACTTATACGACCGGGTCAAGGGGCGTGATTTGCCGCTTGCCGAGCGGCCGGTTCCCGCGTGGAAGCTGCCTCCGAAGACGACGTAGCCTTGCGAGAGGGAGACTGCAGATCCCTCGCTTCGGGATGACAAAAAGGAGAGTCTAGTTGTAGGGGGAGTGCGGTTGCTGTACCGAAGCATTCTCTTAGTGCGGTTGGAGCACAGGCGTTAGCCGTCTTCCTTGTCATTCCAGCAACTGTCTGAATTGTCAACTGATCAACTGTTGATGGAGGGCAGTTGTTAGTGGAAGAGGCTGGCAACCGCCGTTTCCCTACAACGACCCTCTCCTTTTGTCATTAGGAGCGCAGCCGAGGGATCTGCAGTTTACTTTTTCGGTCGCTGCCGCTGTAATTCGCGATAGACCTCGCTCTTTGAAACGCCGCGCTCCCGCGCTACGCGCTTGAGCGCGTCCTTCTCGTCCAAGCCCTCGGCCTCCATCAGCTGCGACACCTGTTGCATCACACTCCCGCCCACATTCGCGGGCTGGGCCAACGATTTGGCCTCGACCAACAACACAATTTCGCCCCGCACCCGCTCGCGAGCCGAAAGCGCAAGCCGGACCTCGTGCACCGTTCCGCGCAGAAATTCCTCGTGCAGTTTGGTCAATTCGCGGGCAACCACCACCCGCGCCTGCTCTCCCCAGACCGCCTCTACATCCGCCAACGTTTCCAGGATGCGATGGGGCGCCTCATAGAGCACCAACGTGAGACCATCCGCCTTCGCGGCTAAAGCCTCCAACTCAGTTCGCCGCGTGCCCGGCTTAGATGCGAGGAATCCCGCGTACAGGAATCGATCAGTCTCCATGCCGGAGGCGACCAACGCATTGAGCGCGGCATTGGCCCCAGGAATAGGAATGACCGGGAACCCCGCAGCCACGGCTGCTTTCACGACTTCGAGGCCCGGATCAGAGAACGCCGGAGTACCCGCATCACTCACCACGGCAACGCGGCCTCCCTGCTGCAGCAGCGCAATCAGCTCCGCAGTGCGCGCTTGTTCGTTGTGCTCGTGATAACTGACGGTGGGAGTGGAAATACCGAAGTGGTTCAGCAGCTTCTGCGTTTGCCGCGTATCTTCGCATGCGATGCGGTCAACATTTTTCAAAACCCGCAGCGCCCGAAGCGTTATGTCTTCAAGATTGCCAATCGGCGTAGCGACCAGGTAAAGCCCGGGCTCGATGGGCGCAGAGGGATCCGGCAAGGATTATTCCTGGCTTTGGCGACGCAATTTTCGACTCTCCGCGAGCAGGCTCATGGAGTGCATCAGATTCTGCAAGGTCACGATGCCGACAATGCGTTCGCCTTCGGTCACCGGCACCAGCGACAATCCGCGCCCGGCAAAACGGCTGATGGTCGTGCCTAACGAATCCTCCGGCTGGGCCACATGAAAGCTGCGCGACATTACCGCCTGCACATAGCCATTGCCCTCACTGCGTAGCGCCGAGAGAATGCTTTGCCGAGAAATAATGCCAACCAGGCTGTCTCCTCGAACCACAGGGAAATCATCCTGCAGGCTGTGAATCGACTTGTGCAGCGCATCTTCCAGCGTGTCTGAGGGAGCAAGCATGGAGAACTCTGTCAGCATAATGTCCTGCATGTTGACCGTATCCACCACGCTTTGGAACAGCACGCCCTGGTCTTCCAACTGGGCGCCGATCAGGATGAAAAATCCCGCAAGCAGCAGCCACGCGTTCATCAGCACCAGTCCGGCGATGACGGCAACCATGGCCAGGATCTGGCCCAATCCAGTGGCCACGCGGGACGCCTGTGCTCTGCCCTGAGCCCGGGCAACTCCGCCACGCACCACCCGGCCGCCGTCCAGGGGATAGGCGGGGAGCAAATTCAGAACGCCGAGAAAAACATTGACCCAAATGATGCTGCGAATGAGGTGCGCAGGGGTTATCCAGGGCCGCTCCAGAAGATTGACCGTAGGCGACATGCCGAGGACGAGCATGGCCACCACCAGGGCAAACGTGAGATTCGACAAAGGCCCGGTCAAAGCCATGCGCCACTGCACTTTGCTGTCGCCGGCGTGCTCCGCACTCTCCGCGTTGGCATAGGCCACCAGCCCGCCAATCGGGAGCAGCAGGATATTGCGCAGTTGCAACCCGTGATAGGCGGCCACGAGCATGCGCGCCACTTCGCGTACGGCGACCGCACCCAGCAGCACCAGCCACAAGCCCACGCCACGAAACATGGTGAGATGAACGCTTTCGGTGTAGGCCATACAGATGCCGAGCAGCAGAATGAAAAAAGTGTGGATTCGCAATTCCACGCCCATCCATCGCCCTAAGGGGAACGACCATCCACGCATTGCATCCGTCCTTGCACTTCATTGTATTGCTTGCCGATTCTTTGGCAGCAAAGGTTTCATTTAACATCAAATTCGATGCGGGTGATCGGCGGCACATACCGTTCGCGGAGGCTGGTCGCGCCCCGCGGGCTGGACACCCGGCCCACCAGCGACCGCTTGCGTGAAACCCTCTTTAATGTCCTGAGCCCGCGTATCGAAGGAGCCGTCTTCGCCGATCTCTACGCCGGCTCCGGAGCCGTAGGCATCGAAGCCATCAGCCGCGGCGCGAGCCTGGTCTATTTCGTCGATCGCGTTCCCCTGGCCATCGCGGCGCTGCGCACCAATCTCACGGCCCTGAACATCAAAACCGGCTTTCAGATTGTATCCAGCAGCGTCTCCGTTGCATGGCGCCGTATCACTGAGCCCTGCTCGATTGTCTTTCTCGACCCGCCATACGCGGCCGATGACGACTATGCCGCCACCCTCAGCGGCATCGGCCAAAATGCAGATTCGCTGCTGACTCCAGACGGCATCGTCATCGCCGAACACAGTCGCAAAATGCTCCAGCCGCTGGCAGAATGCTACGGCCCGCTGAAACGCTATCGGGTGCTCGAGCAAGGCGATGCGGGCTTGAGCTTCTACACCAGGTAGCCACCACCTCGATGTTCACCGTTCTTCAGATTGACGGTGAACTCGAGTTCGCGATCGGTGGTCATGTCCCAACCCATCCCCTGCAGCGTCTCTCCACCGACAGCAGTGATGCGAAGTCCGTCCCAACTGAGCCGCTTGGTTTCCCAGACCTTGCCTGCGCTGCCCCAGGCCAGCAGAGAATGAAAGCCTGCGAACACCAATAGTGCGGCTTCGGGCAAAACCGTTACGTTGGTCACGGGGCGATAGGCCACCTGTTCCCATCGTGCGGGATCGCGGGTATCAATTAGATAGGCGTAGCCGCCGGCAACAGAACAGATCCACGCTGGATTAGGACAGGCCCACAGACCGCTGGGCACTGCATCCCCTGAGAAACCCAAGGCGCAGGTGGCCAGAAACGGACCCGCTCCGCCTGCAGGCCGGATCATGACCTCCAGTGCCCCTCGTTCCACCTCTTCTACCTGTGCCGGATATACGAATTGGCGGGCAGGCAGGATCAGGGGGCGGGCAGTCAGAACCTCCGCCTTCCATTCATGAGGAAACGTGAAGTCAAGCACCAGGGGCAAAGGCTTCTACCCGCTCTCGCACACTCATGACATGGCTTGGCAAATCGAGCCCGCTGCCGTCTTCGAACAATGGAATCAATTTGTCGAACTCCGGCCCGGAGTGGGCTCCCGTAAGGATGATGCGTACAGGATGGAAGAGTTCCTTGCCCTTGGCTCCGCTCTCCGCCTTCACTTCATTCATCAGTTCCTTAAATCGCTGCGCCGTGATTGCACCCGTTTCTGCTCTGACCTTTTCTGTAAAGGCTCGCACTACACGCTCGCCAGTTTCCGAAGTGAGCATGGCAGCGTCTTCCTCCGCCACGGGAGCCACGCGCCAAAGGGCTGCCGATTTTTCAGGCAGCTGCTGTAGCTGATCCACCGCGGGAAGATAAAGCTCCAATACGCGATCGAACCAACCCACGACAGCATCACTGGCAGGGGATTGCGGCGGCAGCAACGCGGCCGCGGTGAAATAGGGCCAAGCCAGGCTCCTCAACTCGGGCGCCGGCGAATGTTTGATGGCTTGACGGTTCAGCCAATACAGTTTGTCCCAATCGAAGACCGCCGGCGAAGGAGTGACCCGCTCCAACTTGAATTCCTTGATCAATTCCTCGCGCGTGAAGATCTCTCGGGTCCCTCCTTCCGCTCCCCAGCCGAGCAGGGCAAGATAATTCGCGAGCGCCTCGGGCAGAATCCCCATTTCGCGAAAGCTCGCGACCGACGTCGCGCCATGGCGCTTTGACAGGCGCTCACGATCGCTGCCCAGGATGGTCGAGAGGTGGGCAAACTGCGGCAACGCCCAGCCGAACGCCTGATAAATGGCCACCTGGCGTGGAGTGTTGGAGATGTGATCATCGCCGCGGATCACGTGCGTAATGCGCATGAGCGCGTCGTCGATGGTGACCACGTAGTTGTAAACGGGGATGCCGGAAGATCGCACCAGGATAAAATCACCCACGGCTTCACTGGCGAACTCCACATCGCCGCGCACGATGTCGTGGAAGCGCAACGCCACATCCGGCACCGCAAGCCGCACCGCGAAAGGTTCACCTGCGGCGGCACGCGTCATCGCTGCGTCGGACGCAAGGGTTCTGCACTTGCCCGAATACACTTGCGTGCGATGCTCGCGGAGGGCTATCTGCCGCTCAGCTTCGAGTTCTTCCGTGGTGCAGAAGCAGCGGTAAGCTTTTCCCTCGTCCAGCAATTGCCTGGTGTGTTGCTCATAGATATCAAGGCGCGCGCTCTGACGGTAGGGTGCGTAAGGGCCGCCAATCTCCGGGCCCTCGGACCAGTCCAAACCGAGCCAGCGCAGGTCTTCGATCAACTGGGTTTCATAGCGAACCTCGCTCCGCTCCACATCTGTGTCTTCAATCCGAAGCACAAACGTCCCACCATGGTGGCGGGCAAAGAGCCAGTTGTAGAGCGCGGTGCGGGCATTGCCCACGTGCAACATACCGGTAGGAGAGGGAGCAAAGCGCACCCGAAGGGAAGGGTCTGTCATAAGCCTGTTCTGATGCTATCAAGCCGAAGCCCCCAAGAAGGCAGCCCTAGCGGAAGTGCTCCCAGCCGCTCGCCGCGAGTGCAGAACGCTTGCCGGCGGAATCCATCACGACTTGCGGGCCCTTGCCGCGTTTCTTCATCCGACCGATGGCGTTGATTGATACCCCTCCGAGTTGGTTGGGCACCGCGGTTTTCAGGGAGGCGGTAAATAACAGTTCGTAATCTTCTCCGCCATGCAATGCCTGCTCCAGGGTTGCGCGCGCATCCACGGGCAGTGCATCCGCGTCGATTTCGGCGGCGAGGCCGCTCTCTTCGCACAAGTGCGCCAGATCGGTGGATAGACCATCGCTCAGGTCAATCGCCGCGGTGGCCAGGCGTGTCAACTTGCGGCCCGCAGCCAGCCTGGGCTCGGGATATAAATGCGGGTGCCCCAGCTTGCTCTTGCCGGCAAAGTCACTTGGCTTTCGCTCCAGAGCTTGCAACTCCGCTGCCGAACCGCCCAGGGCACCGGTAACGTAAATCAAGTCCCCAGCGCGAGCTTGCGAGCGCAGAAGAGCTTTTCCCCGCGGCACACTTCCCAGCAAAACAATATCGGCAACCACTGTCGGCGACTTCGCCATATCTCCGCCGGCCAAGGGAACCTGGTAGCGCTCTGCCAGCGCCATGAACCCCTCGAAGAAGCCCTCCATCCACGCGCCGGTTAGCTCCGCAGGCAAGGCCAACGATAAAAACGCTGCCTCGGGACGAGCCCCCATGGCCGCCAGGTCGCTCAGCCCGCGTGCCAGGCAACGATGCCCCACGCTCTGCGGCGGATGCCAATCTCGCCGGAAGTGCACATTTTCAAGGGAAAGATCGGTGGTAACCACAATTTCTTTCGCTCGACGGGGTCGCAACACAGCGCAGTCATCGCCGATACCCAGGGTCAGAATGCCGCTCTTGCGGCGGCCCATCGGTAACAACTGGGCCCGCCTGCGAATGCCGGCGATTAGTTCCCTCTCGGCTGCTACGGCCTTTGATCGATTGCTTTTCCGCTTAACCGCCATGCGGCCAGAATACCCTGCCTGACCGAAGTGCCTCTCCAACGGGTCATGCCGATCACACTTTCCGGGTTTGACCCACTAGATTCACTCTGTTAGCTTCAAGACTCGGCCGCTGTGCAAAAGCTCTGCTGAGTACAAGGCCTATCCCCTTTGCGAGTGTGTTGATTGCGCAAGCGCTACTACATCATTTTTGTAGCCCGCCAGGAAGATGGCGATTTGCGCAAGATCCCAATTCCACTCCACTACGCATATATTTTTGTCGCGGCCGCAGTGATTGGGTTGTTCACCATCACTGGCATGGCCGGGTCCTACAGCCGCATGCTGCTCAAGACGGCTCGCTTCAACCAGGTTCGCACTGAACGCGAGACTCTGCGCCACGACTACCTGCAGATGGAGCAGGTGGCCCACGAGAAGGATGTTCAGGCCGCCTCGCTCGGCTCGCTGGCCAGCGAAGTCAGTGCTCTTTACGGTCTCCGGCAAAATCGGATGACGAAGCCAGCTTTGCAAAGGTCATCGGCAGCGGCTGATCCCGCGGCCTCGGACGGCATCAGCGATCAGCAGTACAGCCAATCACTGGATCAGCTTCTTACGCTGCGCGCCTCGGCGATGTCGGGGGAGATGACGCACGGTCTCATTTTTGCCAATCGCCTCCCCGCGAGTTTGGGCGGCATTGTGAACGTGGCGTATGCACCATCCTTGTGGCCGGTGCAAGGAATCGTCACCAGTTCGTTTGGCTCCCGCCTTGATCCATTCAAGGGCGAGGGCGCATTCCATAGCGGGATTGATATTGCAACCAACCAGGGCGACGCTGTTCGGGCGCCGGCGGACGGGATCGTCCTGAAGGCCGGCATGGGCACTGGGTACGGCCGGGAAGTAGTCGTCGATCATGGCCACGGGGTCGAAACCTTGTACGCCCATCTTTCCGGATTCGCAGTCATCACGGGGCAGGACGTTCATCGTGGAGATATCCTCGGGTACGTTGGCTCTTCCGGGCACAGCACCGGCCCGCACCTGCACTACGAGGTTCGCATTCACGACACGCCGGTCAACCCTTCCAAGTATCTGCCCGGCAGCTCGACGCGCCAGTTAGCGAGCACCCCATCAACACCGCCTACCACCTTGAACACCGGCGGCGCAGAGTAACGCGGGTTCTTTGCCCGCTGTGGATCTGCTTCGCAGCCCTAGTCTGCGTGCCCAGCGTTTTAGGGCAGAGCTCATACCTAGGCTTCGACAAGAACGATTACCCCGGGGACAATCTGCTCCCCGCTCTTCATCGCAGCTTCTCCTATACCGGTTATTGGCTGAATAATCCTCCTGGCGCAAACAGCAATAGCTGGACCGGCAAACGCGCTCTGCTCAAAGCCAACGGTTTTGGCTTCATGCTTTTGTACAACGGGCGCCTGGACAAGGAACTCCGGAACAAGGATTCCGCGGCCCTGGGCCGGTCCGACGCCGCGGCCGCCATCGCCGCAGTCAAAAGGGAAGGCTTTGCTTCCGGCGCCATCCTGTTTCTCGATCAGGAAGAGGGTGGAAGGCTCCTGGCTGAGCAGACTGCCTATCTCTTCGCCTGGATCGATGCGGTGCGCGGGTCGCAGTACAAGCCTGGCGTGTATTGTTCGGGAATCCCGGTAGTCGAGGGTGCAGGCAAGATCACGACCGCGGAACAAATCGCGACCCATGAGGGTAACCGGAGCGTTGCCCTGTGGGTGTGGAATGAACAGTGCCCGCCAGCACCCGGCTGCGCGGTGCCGGGCAGGTCGCTCGTCCCTGCTTCGAGCGGAATCAGCCAAGCGCTGGTGTGGCAGTACGCGAAGTCACCGCGAACAGAATTTGCGCGGCAATGCGGATCGACCTACGCAACCGATAGCAACTGCTACGCGCCGAATCTACCCCACAGCACGCAGACCTTTGTGGACCTGAATTTGTCGTCGTCCCCAGACCCTTCGGGAGGACGGTAGAACCGCGACCACTTATGTGGTTCTTCTGAAAGAGAACCACATGCAGCTGATGGAGCCGCAACTCCCGACAGGAAATTCCGGGGAAGCCGAGGAACCTGCAGTTCTCTGTCTGTAAAGCGTGGCGCGAATGTTCTCTCAAGATGAGCAAGATGCTCAAGGTGCTCAAGGTGCTCAAGTAATTAATTGAGCATCTTGCCTCCCTCGCCGGATGGTACTCATCCTGCGGAGGGGAAACGTCCGTCACCAGCCGCCAGGTTCTCCGTCTTTGGAGCCGCTGCCAGGTGGGTGCGGAAAAAAAGTGTGCGCCATAAGCGCCTTATGCGCCATAAGCCCCTTTTTTGTACTTAAAAGGAAGGGAGAACTGCTTTTCGCTTCATGCAGAATAGTCTCCCCACACGGCCCGGCCGTTTGCCGGACAGGTTGTGGTGTTAGTTGTCAAAGACCTGCTAAGAGGACGCCTGGGCGCCCTCCTGCTCACCCCAAACAGTTGCTCACCGTGCGGCCCTGCGGCGCGGTAGGCGGATGGCGGATGGGATTTGCACGACGATATAGATCCTGATTGCGAGCATTTAGTGTCGCGGGGGTTCAAATATGTTTTGGGCATGGCAGTGCGAGAGAGGCGGCAACCCGGGTTCGGAAGAGATTGGGCTAGAGTCCCGGCGTTCTTCGCAAGCGAAGCGCGATGGCAAAGCTATCGCGAGCAGAAGAGCTTATGGCGTGCAGTCGAAGAGCCTGTCCTGAGCGACTGTGACTTTCGATCTTTTGTCATTCAACATACTCAACCAGTCAGATTCCAAGCTCCCGTAAAGCCGTCATCCTGAGAGGTTGTGACTTTGTCGATCTTTTCGGCTCTCAACATAGGCAACCACTCTTTATCAACCGCCACGCTTTCCTTGTGTCATCCGAGCGAACCCGGATTTCCTGCCACGCTGCGCTGGAAACGACCGCGTGTGCGGCTTTCAGTAAGGAAAGCCGCAGGAAGTTCGCCGACGCCAACAATGCCGACAGGAAATCCGGGGAAGCCGAGGGATCTGCGGTTCCGCGGACCTCTCCTGGAAACCCGGTAGAGAGAGGTAGATTGGTGCTTCCATGAGGATTCGATGATGATTGGCGGAGGTTGTGGTGCGGTAGGGGCGGGGCACACGAATGGCGCACCGCAGATCCCTCGGCTCCGCTCCTAATGAACAAAATGTGTCCGGAGATAGAAACAGTGGTACTGGGGGACAAATAGGCTCGGTTGGAATTGGCGGTATGTTTGCCCTTGGGAATCGGGGAGGGATCGAGGCGCACCGCAGATTCCTCGCTTCGCTCAGGATGACAAAGGGAAGGATCGTTGCGAGGAAAGGACGATTGCTGAACCGAGGCATTTTTAAATCTAATTTGGCCTGAACTTAGGGCAGAACGTAGTCCTGGGTTCACCCCTCAACAAGATCAAGTCCTGTTAGGGACGGCTGAAGATTACCCAGGACCACGTCGCCCACTTCCAGTCGTCCCTACGGGACTTTTCTTCTCTCGGATCTCTACCCAGGACTGGCGTCCTGGGCTAAGTTCAGCCATCCCTTCGGGACTTTGTTCCTGAAGGGCCCGTTAACCCTCTTGCAGCATGCTGGGTTCTTCGGGGGCGCGCAGGCGTACCAGGCGATCAATCGCGTAGGGAGCGCGGTGCGATGCGGTGTGATAGTGCCGCACCTGTAGCTCGCCCAGCAGACCGATGGCAAGCATCTGAATACCCGCCAGGATCAAAACCCCGGCAACCACGAAGAGCGGCCCGTGGGTGTCCATCACGGCCTGATGCGTAAACACCTTCAGCCCAGCCAACATGAGCGAGATCGCACTGCCCAAAAGAATGCCCAGTGCGCCAAAGGTGCCAAAGAAGTGGAGCGGCCGCGTCATGTACTTGAGCAAGAAGCGTATAGTCAGCAGGTCAAAGAAAACCCGTATTGTCCGCGAAATCCCGTAGTGCGACTTGCCCCGCTCCCGGTTCACATTCTTGATCGGAATCTCACAGATGCTCGCGCCATACCAGGAAGCAAGCGCCGGGATAAACCGGTGCATTTCGCCGTACAGAGGGATGTTGTGGATTACTTCACGCCGATACGCCTTGAACGTTGTGCCAAAGTCGTGAATATCCACGCCGGAGAGCTTTGCCATCAGCCAGTTAGCGCAGCGCGAGGGAATCCGCCGCATGACGAAGTTGTCGATGCGCGCCTTGCGCCATCCGCTGACGACGTCATAACCCTCTTCCAGCTTGGCGACAAATTCCGGAATTTCCGAGGGATCGTGCTGCAGGTCGCCATCCATGGCCAGGATAAAATCGCCCTGGGAGTGGTCGAACCCGGCGGCCAGCGCGGAAGTCTGACCGAAATTGCGTCGCAGCTTGACTACCAATACCCGGCTATCTACGGCTGCAATCTCCTCCAGCAGCTTGTAGGTGCGGTCGCTCGAGCCGTCGTCCACAAGCACCAGTTCGAAACTGTCGCCAATCTGCTCCATCACCGCTTTCAGGCGGTCATATAGCGCAGTTACGTTCTCTTCCTCGTTATGGAAGGGCACGACGATCGAATACTTTGGCATCTAGACAGTATAAATCCCAGTAAAGGCCACTTTGTACGGGAATTCAGTCTTTTTGAGGGGCGCTTACCGGCCATCCCATTTCCGGATCTCATCCCCCAAAATCGTGCTGGCTCGCTCGCAAGCGGCACGATCTACATCGTGGTGCGTCACCAGGCGTATGGAGTGAGCCCCTACGGTCCCGGCAAGCACTTCCCGGCTAGCCAGCGCGCTCACCAGGGCCTGTGCGTCCCCTTCACCGCGCAGGGTGAAGATCACGATGTTGGTCTGGACCAGCTTCGGATCGAGTTCCACCTGGGGAAGTTCGCTTAGGGCGCCGGCCAGGAACCTGGCATTGTCGTGGTCTTCCTGGAGCCGGCCCGTCATCTCGTTCAAAGCAACCAGGCCGGCCGCAGCGAGAATGCCCGCCTGGCGCATCCCCCCGCCCAGCGCCTTGCGAAAATTGCGCGCCCGCTCGATGTTCCGCCGGCTGGTCACCAACATGGATCCCACCGGCGCGCACAAACCCTTGGAGAGGCAGAACATCACCGAACTAAAGCCGCTCGTCAGCTGGTCGACGGGAATCGCTAACGCCGTGGCAGCATTGAAGATGCGGGCGCCGTCCAGATGCACCGGCAGCCCCGCATCCGCGGCCCCGTTCCAGATTTCTTCCGCGATATCGGGCGGCATCACCGTACCCCCCGCCATGTTGTGCGTGTTTTCGAGAGAAATCAGCCCAGTGCGGGAACGGAAATGAAGCCCGCGGGAGATCACGTTCTTTATCACCGGCCAGGTAAGGATCCCTCGATCCGCGTACACGGTGCGCAGCTGGCATCCCGAGAAGGCCGAAACCATGGCCATTTCCCAATCCACCAGGTGACCACGGGATTCGCAGATAACTTCCTGGCCGTGCTCGGTGTGCATACGGACCGCGATCTGGTTGCCCATGGTTCCGGTGGGCACAAACAGCGCCGCTTCTCGGCCAAAAATCTCGGCTGCGCGGGCTTCCAGCTGGTTTACGGTGGGGTCTTCCCCATAAACATCGTCTCCCACCTCGGCTGCGGCCATGGCGGCCCGCATGGCAGGGGTGGGACGAGTCACCGTATCGCTGCGCAGGTCGATCACAGCGGTCGATCGCCGAGTCGTCGTCTCGGGCCACGGCAAAGTCCTGGTAGACACTGTTTCCTCCACACTCATTGCATTTGGAGTTCCTGCTCCTCGACTTCGAGAAAATGGGCAAAGACCTCGTTGGACAAAAGGAGGCCGCGCCGGGTTAGCTGCACGACGCCCTCTTGATCCGTCAGCAGTTCAAGCCGGCATAGCTCGCCGACGACAGGCAAAAACTTCTCGACCCGGTCGCTGCCAAATTCGGAGGCCAAATCCTGCCAGGCGACCCCTGCCCGCAAACGCAGACCCAGGAACCAGGCCTCTTCCAATTCCTCGGTTGGGCCAAGCTCGCGCACGTCGTTCGCTCGGCCGGGAGCCTCTTCGCCTTCGAGGTATTCGGCCAGGACAGCGGTGGTGCAGAAACGCAGCGCGGCCCCGCTCCGGGTGCGGACCATGGAGTGCGCATCCAGGCCAAAACCGAGGTAAGGCTCGCGTCGCCAGTACTTCAGGTTGTGCCGGGACTCGCTCCCGGCGCGGGCAAAGTTTGAGATTTCATACTGCCGCAACCCGTTGGCCTCAAGAGCACCGATCGCGCTTTCATAGAGATCAGCCGTCAGCTCCTCGCTGGGCACAGTCTGCGCGTGGTAACGCGCGCCGCCGGCCAGCAACTCCCGGCCCAGGCGGGACTCCTCGTCGATTTCCAGCATGTAAATGCTGGCATGGTCAACCCCGGTCGCAGCCAGCACATCGAGCGACTCCTGCCAGCTGGTCACGGTCTGGTGGGGCATGCCAGCGATCAGGTCGATGCTGAGCCTGCGTAATCCAGCAGAGCGAACCCGTTCCAGGTCGCGCAGCACGACTTCCCGGGTGTGAAAACGTCCCGTGGCTGCTGCCTCACGGTCCACCAGGGATTGCACACCGAAACTCACCCGGTTGACTCCAAAAGCCAGCATTGCCTCCAAGGCCGGGTCATCCAACTGGCCTGGAGCGCACTCCAGCGTGATCTCCGCATCCGGGGAAATGGCAAACTCCTGGCGCAAGGTTTGGCCAAGCTCTCCCACCAAGGCCGGGGACAGCACGCTGGGGGTACCGCCGCCCAGGTAAATACTGTCCACCAGTTCGGGGACGACCGCGTCACCCAAACGACCCCGCAAACTACGGATTTCCGCGCAAATTCTGGCGATGTACTGCTCATGAGCTTTTACCGACGAGACGCCGGAGGCAAAGTTGCAGTAGGTGCATTTGGCGCGGCAGAACGGAACCGAAATGTAGATACCGAGAGAATTCATCCGCCGCCCTGCTCCTGCTCTCTATTCTCACACCGTCCGTTCCCCGCAACCCCACGTAAAATAAGAGTCGGCGCCCATGGCAGAACAAACCGCAGAGAAGGATCGGAAAACCCAGCAGCACGACGACGATGTCGTCGGCAAGGCATACGACAGCCGCCTTATGGGCCGGTTGCTGACCTACCTTCGGCCCTACAAGCTGCAGGCAGCCATCTCCCTGGTGGCCATCCTGCTCAAGGCGGGATTCGATGTCCTCGGCCCCTATTTGACCAAAGTCGCGATAGATCGCTACATGACCGCGCGGCCGGCGCTCCATCCGCCGGCATGGACCCATTGGCTAAGCCCCAATGCCCGGATGGGCATCACCCAGATCGCCGGTATCTATGTCGGCGCGCTGGTGTTCAGCTACCTGCTCGAGTTTGTACAGACCTACCTGATGCAATGGACCGGACAGAAAGTCATGTTCGACATGCGCAGCCAGATCTTCCGCCACATTCAGAGCATGCACGTAAGCTTTTTCGACCGCAATCCGGTCGGGCGGCTGGTCACCCGGCTCACCAGCGACGTGGACGCGTTGAACGAGATGTTCACCTCCGGGGTCTTCGCCATTTTTGAGGATGTGTTCGTTCTCATCCTCATCGTGGTCATCATGCTGCGCATGAACTGGTGGCTGGCCCTGATCGCGTTTGCCGTGCTGCCTTTCATCCTGGGGGTCACCCGCATCTTTCGCAAGCATGTGCGCGACTCTTACCGCCGCATCCGCTCCGCCATCGCCCGCATCAACGCCTCTACCCAGGAGCACGTAAGCGGGATGAGCGTGGTGCAGTTGTTCAACCGTGAGCAGCGCTCCTACGAGGAGTTCGAAGACGTTAACCGGCAGCACATGGTGGCCTTCAAGGACGCCATCCTGGCCTATGCCCTCTACTACCCTGCTATTGAGCTGCTGAGTTCCGTGGCCATCGCCCTGGTGATCTGGCTGGGTGGGTTTGGGGTGCTGCGCAACGCGGTCACCATCGGCGTGCTGGTCGCTTTCATCCAGTATTCCCAGCGCTTTTTCCGCCCCATCCAGGACTTGAGCGAGAAATACAACATCCTGCAGGCTGCCATGGCTGCCAGCGAGCGCGTCTTCAAGCTGCTGGACACCCCGGCGGAGCTGCAAAGCCCGCCCGCTCCCCGCACCTGCGACGGCACCGGGCGCATCGAGTTCCAGCATGTCTGGTTTACCTATCAAAAGCTGGACCCCGAGCAGTTGTCCCGCATCCGGAAGGCCGAGGGAGTGGAGCAGATTCTGGCTGCGTCTCCTGAGGTGGAGTGGATTCTCAAAGACGTGTCGTTTGTGATCGAGCCTGACCAGACCGCGGCGATCGTCGGCCACACCGGCGCCGGCAAGACCACCATCATTGGGCTGATGATGCGCTTCTACGAGGTCCAGCGCGGCAGCGTTCTGATCAACGGCGTCGATGTGCGCGAGCAGGACGTGAAGGAATTGCGGCAGCATTTCGGGGTGGTGCTGCAGGATCCCTTCCTGTTCACCGGGACCATCGCCGAGAACATCCGCCTGGGCTCGGACTGGATCACCGACGAGCGGATGAAAGCCGCGGCCGACGAGGTCAACGTGGGCGACTTTATCCGCGCCCTTCCGCTGGGGTTCAATGAGCCTTTGCGCGAACGGGGCAACAGCCTTTCCACCGGGCAGAAGCAGCTGATCAATTTCGCCCGTGCTTTGGCCCACGATCCGCGCATCCTGGTGCTGGACGAAGCCACCTCCAGCGTCGACACCGATACGGAAATGCGCGTACGCTCGGCGCTCGAACGCATGGTCCAGGGACGCACCTCGGTCATCGTCGCCCACCGGCTGTCCACCGTACAGCAGGCGGACAAAATCCTGGTCATGCACAAGGGCGTGTTGCGGGAGATGGGCTCCCACCAGGAACTGCTGGGGCAGCGCGGCATCTACTGGAAGCTCTACCAGCTGCAGTACAAAGACCAGGAAGTATCGACCGGCTTTCTGGACGCAAGCCTGGCCGTAGGCACCGACTAGAATGCCGAAGATTTTTCTCTCTGCCGGCGAGGCCAGCGGCGAGCACTACGGCGCGCTGCTGATGACGGAATTACGCCGCCTGGAGCCACGGGCCGACTTTTTTGGCCTGGGCGGGACGCGCATGGCGGCCCTGGGACTACGCCGGGTGGTGCGCGCCGAAGATGTCGCCGTCATGGGCATTACCGAAGTGATCCTGCACATGCCTCATATTTACCGCGAATACCGAAGACTGAAAGCCAGCCTGCGCGCGGAACGGCCCGACCTGGCAATCCTGATCGATTTTCCCGATGTAAACCTGAGTCTTGCCGCCGAGCTCCGCCGTCTGAAAATACCTGTCGTTTACTTCGTGAGTCCCCAGTTGTGGGCCTGGAAAAAATGGCGGGTACAAGGCGTGAAACGCAATGTCAGCCGGATGCTGGTAATTTTCCCCTTCGAAGAAGACGTTCTACCGCTCCCATGGCATTGCTGCCGACTTCGTCGGTCATCCGCTGGCGGATCTCGACCCGCCCACAGTGACCCGGGATGAGTTTGCTAGCCAAAACGGTCTGGACGCGTCAAAATTTTGGGTTGGCTTGTTGCCCGGAAGCCGTATCCGGGAGCTCGACGCCAATTTGCCGCCAATGTTAGAAGCCGCTCGCATGCTGGGTCCCGGTTACGAATATCTCCTGCCCGTGGCCCCTACGCTGAAAGATTCGCAGGTGCAGGCACTGACCGCGCGGGCCAGAGAGGCCTCGGTGCGGGTGGTTCATGATGCCCGCGCAGTTTTGCAGCACGCGCGCGCCAGTGTGGTCGCCAGCGGGACCGCGACGGTCGAGGCGGCTCTGATCGGCAACCCCTTCCTCGTGGTCTACCGGGTCTCACGTATCACTTATGCGGTGGCGCGAAGGGTGGTCCGCGTAGCCCATGTGGGCATGGTCAACCTCATCGCGGGGCGCCGGATTGTGCCAGAGCTGATTCAGCATGACTTCACGGCATCCAAAGTTGTGGAGCAGCTGCGCCCCCTGCTCGAAAACGAGGAGGCTCGTGCAACAATGCAGTCAGACTTGCGCACGGTTGGGGCCAGCGCTGCGGGTGAACAACGAGGGGGCGATTCAGCATGCAGCTCGTATCGCCCTGCAGTTGATCCCCACGGCGCAGCAGGCATCCGCTTTGGTTTCATCATGGCCCGTTGAATGATTTCGATGACGATCCAGTCCCCACCAGTCAACCAGGGTAATGTTGCTGCTGACCGCCGTTGCTTGGGCTGGCGGTCCCGCATCTCTTCGCCGCAGAGCGATCCAACATCAACATCACCGGTTACGTGATCGATGCCCAGCTCGATCCGGCGGCAGCACACCCTCAAAGCCACAGCTCGCGTAACCTTCACCGCCACCGACACGGTGAGTTCCGCGATCTTCGAGCTGCACAACGCGCTCAAGGTGGACAGCGTGACGGACGAACAGCACCACCAGCTCAGCGGAGAGCGTGGCCCTAATGCCACCATCAGCGTCGCCCTGCCGAGCCCCATGAGCAAGGGGGCGACCTCGACCTTTACCTTTGTTTACGAGGGCACGCTCAGCGGCAGCGAAGAGAGCCCGGTCGAAGGGCTCAAGGTAGCGTCGATCGGCGATCCCATCAGTTACCTGCTGTATGCCGGCCGTTGGTTCCCCATGGTGGGCTACATGACGGACCGGTTTACGGCGGAAATCCATGTAACCATCCCTGCTGGTTATCGGGTGATCGGCAGCGGGAACACGGGAAGTCCGCGTTCGGCCGCGGGAGGCCAGCAATACAGTTTCAGCTGGACCAAGCCCAGCTTCCCCGGCACCATCATCGCCGGCAAATTTAATGAGCCGATCGCGGTCGCGGGATCGCCCAATGTGCAGGTGTACCTCACCGATGCCCACAAGCAGAGCGGTACCGAGTACGCGCAAACGGCGGTGAAGGAATTCGACTTCTTTGGCGAGACGTTTGGGGAAGGCGCGTCGCATCTGCTGTACGTAGTGGAATTGCCGGACGACACGTTGCCCGCGTACTGGGCGCCGGAAATTGCCGCGATTGCCGGCGCCCGGATCGCCGACCGCAACAACTACCGTCTCCTGGCCAACACCATGGCTCACCAATGGTGGGGGAGCACGGTGACTCCGGCAACGCTCGACGACGCCTGGATCACCAATGGCATGTCTCGCTATGGGGAACTGATGTATGTCGAGCACGTAGCGGGACAGACAGCCTTGCAGGCCGCGGTGATCGATATCTCCGCCGGCGCGCTGGCCTATGACACCATCCCGCTCACCTCGGCGGGCCGCCTGGATCCCTTCTCTCCTCAGTTCCAGTCGATGACTTTGGAGAAGGGCGCCATGGTCTTCCACATGCTTCGCTGGGAGATTGGCGAAGACAATTTCAGCAAGACGCTGCGGGCGCTGATTACGCAATACAGCGACAAACCCATCCGCACCCGGGACGTGGAGAAGGTGGCCGAGCAGGAGTCGCAACAGCAGCTCACCGCCTTCTTTGCGCAATGGCTGGATGGCACGGGCGCGCCGCAGTTCGTCAACAAGTACACCGTCTACCGGCTGGGCAACAACAAGGGCTTCCGCACCATCGGTGAGATTGGCCAGGATCTTGACCTCTTCAATATGCCGGTTGAGTTGCGGGTCGAGACCGAAGGCAAAACGGAAATGAAGCGAGTGGACGTGGTCGGCACCAACTCGCAATACGTGGTCGACACCTTCGGCCGTCCACGTCATATTTCGATCGACCCGGACAATTGGGTGTTGAAGAACACTCCGGAGATGCAAGTGCGGATCGCCATTTTGCGCGGCCAGCAGTTGGTTGCGGAGGGGGATACCCCGGGGGCGTTGGCGGAATATCAGAAGGCGCTTACAGCGAATCCGAATAGCTCGCTCGCCAGTTACCGCATCGGCGAAGTGCTCTTCAACCAGCGCAACTACCAGGCGGCCGCGAATGCTTATCGCGATGCTCTTCGTGGCGACGACGAGCCTAAGTGGACCGAGGTGTGGAGCCACATCGCGCTGGGAAAGATATTCGACGTCACCGGGCAGCGTGACCGGGCAGTCAACGAATACCGTCAGGCGGTGCAGACCAACGACAACACCCAGGGCGCGGTCAACGAAGCCCGCAAATACCTGCAACAACCCTACAAGCGACCCGACACCGACTAACGGGGTACCTTTCCCTCAAACAAATGACGGATGCCCCGAGATCTTCCCCTTAGACATATGACGGGTGCCCCATATCTCGCTCGTTTTTCGCGAGATGTGGGATACCACGAACCTTGATATCCGTTCGTCAGTAGAGTGAAAAGCCTTTCGGTGTGAAGCTGCGGTATCCCACATCTCGCGAAAAACGAGCGAGATATGGGGCACCCAAGATTGTTGGGAAGTACAAAGAAAATTACTCGTAGCGCAGGGCTTCCACGGGGTCGAGGCTGGCGGCGCGGATCGCAGGGATCATTCCGCTTACCAGCCCGACACCAATCAAAATCACCGTGGCCACCAATACCGTGCTGGGCGAAATGATCAGGTGGATATCCGCTGCCTCTCCGTTCTTCGCGATCGCGCTGTACAAGGTGATGCTGCCCACCACCAGCGAAACCAGGTAAGCCAGCGCAATCCCGCAAACCCCGCCTACGCCGGTAATCACCAACGCCTCGGTCAGGAACTGCACCAGAATATGCCGCCGTCGCGCCCCCAGGGCCTTCTCGATGCCGATCTCGCGCGTGCGCTGCTGCACGGCGACCAGCATGATGTTCATCAATCCAATCCCGGCGATACCCAACGTCAGCGTGCCAATGAACGCCATCAACACCTGCAACGCCATCGTGATCACGTGGAACTGCGAGAGCTGCTGCATGAGATTGGCGACAAAAATCGCGTTGTGGTCAGAAGCAGGAAATCCATGCGCAGCGCCGAGCGCCCCGCGCAGCGCCGATTCCGTGGTTACATAATTCCCGTGGTAGTTGAACCAGATCCCATCCAGATACTTGGTATCCTTCACATCGCTCATGGTGCTGAACGGGATGTAGATGACCCGATTGATATTGTCATCCCCTTCCTGCATTTTGGCCCGCAGCACGCCGATGACGGTAAAGCTCACGTCTTTGATACGAATGCGCTGGCCGATGGGGTATAGGCCGGAGAAAAGTTTGGTCTTGGCCTCCGACCCGATCACGGCAACGTGATTGCGCTGCTCCAGGTCCTTTTCGCTGTAGAAGCGCCCGTAATCGACATCGAGCTTTTGTACTTCGGTGACCATCGGGTACGACCCGCTCACCCACCAGGAGTAGCTGTGCGTATCATTCTGCACCGACACCTGCTGGGAGAGTTCAGGCACCACATGGAGCACGTCCGGAACGCTGTTCTCAATGAGAGCGACGTCGGCCAATTGAAGTCTCACCGGAACACCGGCCTTCTTGCCCCCGGCCTGCTCGCTGGTTGTTCCGGGAAACACGCCAATAAGGTTGGTACCGAACTGGGCAAAAATGGTTTCGATCGCGCGGCCAAAGCCGGCTCCATAGGCCATCAACAGGACCACGGTGGCAATACCCCAGGCCATCCCGATCATGGTGATCAGCGTGCGCCGGCGGTTGTGCAGCATGGCCTCGTAGGCCTGGGTGAGCAAGTCGCGCAACATCAGCCGTTCTCCTATTCCCGCCGCAGCGCTTCCACGGGATCCAGCCTGGCTGCCTGTCCCGCGGGATACACTCCGGCTACGACTCCGCTCAGGCAGAGCGCCCCTAAAGCCAAAGCCGCCGACCATGGCACCAACCGCGGCGCATCAAACCCCGGCACGCTGTCGCCCATCGCCTGGTTGAGCACAAACATGAGCAGACCAGCGGCCGCAACGCCCAGCCCCCCGCTGACCCCTGTCAGAAACATTCCTTCCAGCAGAAACTGCGTCATGATGTTTCGTTTTGTTGCGCCCAACGCCTTGCGCAGCCCGATCTCCCGGGTTCGTTCGGCCACGGACACCAACATGATGTTCACCACGCCCAACGCGCCCAGGGCCAGGGTGACAATACCCACCCCGCCCAAAAATAAATCCATGGCATCGAAGATCTTGCCTACCATGCGTTGGGAGTTGATCGAGTCCCACTCTTCGAAGGCATCCGGCGCGTCGACGATCAAAACCATGTTGCTTGGCCATGATGGCGTGCACTTCCACCATCGCGGGCAGGTCGTCTTCCCTGGCGACAGGCTGGTATTGCAAGGAAGACACCGCATCCCGAGGGATGTTTTCCCCGGTTAAAGGGAAGAGCTCGAGCATGGTGGTGAGGGGGATGTATACCCGCTGATTGTCACTATCATTGTTGCCGCGCGCGATGCTGCCGGCGACGCCGATCACCTGGAATCGCGTGCCGTTGAGGAGTATCCACTCCCCCAGCGACGGCCGGCCGGGAAAAAGCAGCGACGCGGTCTTCTTACCCAGCACCACCACCCGGCGGCGCTGCTCCAGATCGTCCGAGCGTATAAAGCGGCCATCCGCCACGGGAACAAAGCGAACCTCGCTGTAATTGGGTTCGACCCCGGTCACTTCCCCGCTGCTGCTCGACTCGTCACTCACTTCCTTGATGGTCGTGTTTTGCAGCATGGCGGTGACGTTGCGCACTCGCGGCGCACCCGCACGAATGGCCGCTTCGTCCGCCAGGGTCAGCTTGTACGGCCGCATGCCTGTGTGTTGACTGGGGACGGCGGGGATGTTGCCGCCCCACATCATGATGACGTTGTTGCCCAGCGAAGCCATTTGGCGGCGCTGCCCGGAACGGAAGCCCTCGCCAAAGCCAATCAGCAGCAACAGCGAGCCGACTCCCCAGGCGATGCCAAACATGGTCAGGAAGGCCCGCAGCTTGTGAGCCCAGATGGCCCGAAAGACTTCGCCGAAGATGTCGCCCGGGGATTGCATCGCACTTACCCTCTCATACGGGTTTCGCGACGTGCTTGTTCCTAAAAAGGTCTATTTGAGGTGAAGAGCCGCCATCGCCTCATCGGCGCTGGGTGAGCTGGACTTCAGGTAATCTCCTACCCGTTTGCGCTCATCAGCGGAAAGAGTGGGGGCCAGGGCGAGAATGCGCCTCAAAGTGGTCGAAATGTCATCGATATAGTTCATCATCCGTATTGCTTCGCCAGAAAGTGGCATGGGGTTCTTCCTCGTTACAATGGGGTATACCCATTTTCTGTGCTGGGCGCGAATTCGTAAAGCGACCGGGTCAATTTGGGTGGGTCAATTGCTCATCCCCGGCCTCCGGAGCGCGCATCTCATTGGACAATGTCAGCTTGCCGACCAGATTTCCCAGCCGAGCGTAGCCGTGTCTGAACTGTCCCCCGTAAAAGCCAACCCGCGCCAGGAAGCCTCCAACGAGATGCGGGAGTGCGTCGAACGAGTGCTGCACACCGATGCCCGGGTCCCGGTCTCCACCTACCGGGTGCAAATGCACAAAGGCTTCTCCTTCGCCGACGCGCAGAACGTGATCGGCTACCTCAAGCAGCTTGGCGTCGGAGACTTTTACTCCTCGCCGATCTTTGAGGCCCGGCCGGGCAGTATGCACGGGTACGATGTCACGCGTCATGACCGGCTCAACCCGGAGCTTGGCGGCGACGAAGGCTTTGCCGCTTCTCGGCCGAGTTGCAGCGCCAGGGTCTTGGGCCTTCTGCTGGACATCGTGCCCAATCACATGGGGGTGGGCAACGATTCCATCTGGTGGCAGGACGTGCTGGAGAACGGCCATGCGTCGCGGTATGCCGAATATTTCGACATCGACTGGAAGCCGCTCAAGCCGGCTTTGCGTAACAAGCTTCTTTTGCCCATCCTGGGCGATCAATATGGCGCCGAACTGGAGCGCAAGCACATCCAGGTATCGATCGAAGACGGGCGGCTGCGCATTCATTATTACGACCACAGCATGCCGGTCGCGCCGCGCACCGTGCACCTGATCTTTGACCAACCCGGCGGCGGGACCAGCCCGCTGCCACAGTATTTCTTCGAACTGCTGCAGCAAATCGATAAGCTTCCGCCGCATGAAACCAGCAGTGATGAGCTGCGGGAAAAGCGGCAGGCGCGATTGAACGAGCTGCTCCCGGCGCTGCGAGAGGCGCTTCGCTCCCAGGAAATGCAGCCGGTCGATCCAGCATGCGCTCGATAGCATCAACGGCATCGAAGGAGATCCCAACAGTTTCGACCGGCTCCATCGTCTGCTGGATGCGCAGCCGTATCGGCTGGCCTCCTGGCGCACCTCCGCTGAAGAGATCAATTACCGCCGCTTCTTCGATGTGAACGACCTGGTTGGGCTGCGCATGGAGAATCCGGAGGTGTTCGCCGCGACGCATTGCCTGATCCGCAGGCTGATTGCTTCACACGCCGTGACCGGTCTCCGTATTGACCACTGCGATGGCATGTTTAATCCCCGCCAGTACCTGATCCGGCTGCAGCTGTTGTGCCTCGCCAGCCAGTGCGCCGGCGCGGAGCCGCGTCAAGAGACCGCCGCCAACGGAATCGAGCGCAGCATACTCGATACCGTGCGCGGATACGACTGGTCGCAGAGCCAGGGGCCGCTTTATACCGTGGTCGAGAAGATTCTGGAGCCGCGCGAATACCTGCCGCCGGAATGGCCGGTGCGCGGTACTTCCGGCTACGACTTCGTCTACCTTGCCAATGGAATATTCATCCAGAGCGCCAACGAGAAGCGCTTCAATGCGCTCTATGCCCAGGTGCTCGGACACCCGGTCGATCCGGATGAAATTATTTACCGGTCCAAACTGCAGGTGATGCAGACCGCCTTGGCCAGCGAGGTGTATGCGCTGACCAATCTGCTGAGCAGCATTGCTGCTTCCAACCGAAAGGCGCGCGATTTCACCGACAACATTCTGGAGACAGTCCTCCGCCACACCATCGCCGCCTTCCCCGTCTATCGAACCTACATCGACGACCGGGGCGAGTATGGGGCTCGTGACGTGGCTTTCCTGCGCTTTGCGGTCGCCCGGGCCAAGCGGCTCAATCCGGATATCGATGCATCCGCCTTCGACTTTTTGCGCGAGACTCTGCTGTTGCAGAACCCCTCTCCGGCGGCGAAACAGAAACCCGATCCGCAGATACTTTACTTCGCGCTCAAATTTCAACAACTCACGGGCCCGGTCATGGCGAAGGGGGTCGAAGACACAGCGTTCTATGTCTACACCCGGTTCCTTTCTTCGAACGAGGTCGGTGGTTCGGCAAAATCCTTTGGTATCTCGCTGGACACGCTTCACCAGAGCAATCAGGAACGCCTGAAGCACTCTCCCGACACCATGCTCACCACCTCCACCCACGACACCAAGCGCAGCGAAGACGTGCGCAACCGTCTCAATGTGATCTCGGAACTTCCGCAGCCCTGGTCGGCTTCGGTGCATCGCTGGCAGCGCATGAATGCCAAGTTCAAGCAGAAGATGGAAGACGGGCGCATCGCCCCGGATGGCAATGAGGAGTACCTGCTCTATCAAACCATCCTGGGTGCGTGGCCCTGGAAAATGGAAAGCCCTGAGGACCGTGAGAACTACGTGGAGCGGATCCGGCAGTATGCGTCCAAGGCGCTGAGTGAAGCCAAAGTCAATCTGAGCTGGATCAATCCCGACCCTGAATACATGAAGGCGGTGCATGCATTCATCACCGCTATCATGATGCCGGGGCCGCGAGGAAAAGAGAGTCCCTTCGTTGATTCGCTTCGTTCGTTGTTACCGCAGTTACAGATATTCGGGGCGGTCAATTCCCTGGCGCAGGTGGTGCTGAAGAGTACGGTTCCCGGGATCCCCGACTTTTACCAGGGCAACGAACTGTGGGATCTGAGCCTGGTCGATCCGGATAACCGGCGGCCGGTCGACTACGGCCAGCGCGCCGGCTACCTTAATGCTCTGCAAGCTTTATCGGAGCAGGAAGGCCCAGGGGCGGTGTGCCGCGAGGTGCTGAGCAACCTTGCCGACGGACGAGCCAAGCTCTGGACCACCCATCGCACACTGCAATTAAGACAGCAGGAGCACGCGATCTTCCGCCGGGGGGAGTACATCCCGCTCGAAGTTATCGGGGAACATCAGGAAAACGTGATTGCCTTTTTGCGCCGCGATCCAGCCAGCGAGCGTAGCGTGCTGGCAGTGATGCCGCGTTTCGCCTGCACCCTCATGCGGGGCAAGACGGAGCTTCCGCTCAAAGACGCCTGGGGCAAAGACCAGCTGCGGATTCCGCTTCCTCCTGGAAGCCGCTTCACGAACTATTTCTCTGGGGAATCCGTCACGGTGACAGAAGAGCAGACACTGTCACTTAGCGCGCTGCTCAATATTTTTCCGGTGGGCCTGCTGATCAGCTCAGAGGCTTAGTCCCGGAGGGACTGCCCTGAGCTTGTCGATAGACGATCAAACTTAGATTGAAAAATGTCTCGGTTCAGCAATCGCCCTTTCCTTGCAACGACGCTCTCCTTTTTGTCATCCCGAGCGAAGCCGAGGGATCTGCGGTTCCGCGGACCACTCCTGGAAACGCGGAAGAGATGGGGAACCTTGGTGCTTCCATGAGGGTTCGATGATGATGGGCGGAGGTTGTGGCACTGTAGGAACGGGGCACACGAATGGCGCACTGCAGATCCCTCGGCTTCCCCGGATTTCCTGTTGGAAGTTGCGGCTTCGATCAAGTACATGTGGTTCTCTTTAAGGAGAACCACATACTTGGTCGTGGTGAGGACGGTGAAGCAGGAAATCCGGGTACGCTCGGGATGACAAAAAGGAGAGCGTCGTTGCAAGGAAAGGGCGGTTGCTGGAGGACAGGGTGGTTGCTGAACCGAAACATTTTCAAACTAATTTGGACGGCTCTTATCGCACTTAGCCTAGAACGCCAGTCCTGGGTTGGACCCAATCCGGGAGAGCCTGCCCGGAGCTTGCCTCACGCCTTCGGCGGCTCGACCCATCCATCCCGGTCGGTCAACTCGGTTAATTGGGCCAGCCCATTCGCTAGCTGGCTGTTGAGCGCATCTGGCGCCATGCGCCAGGTCCAGTTATTTTCTGGAATCGCGGGGGTATTCATGCGCGCTTCCGAACCCAGCACCAGCACATCCTGTACCGGGAACATGCAAACATCGGCCACCGAGGTAGAAGCCGCTCGGATCAAGGTCCAGACCACATCGTGCGGCGCCGGGTTCAGATAGGAATAGACCGCTATTCTCTCGCTCTCCGTCACCCCGTGTTCCCACCAGCCCAGCGTCGTGTCGTTATCATGCGTGCCGGTATATACAACAGTGTTGGTTTCATACCGATGGGGCAAGTAATTGTGCGCAGCCCGATCGCTGAAGCCAAACTGCAAAACGCGCATCCCCGGTAAATTAAACTGTTCCCGCAGCGCATCCACTTCACGCGTGATCAAGCCAAGGTCTTCGGCAATCAAGGGCAGATCCCCCAACTGTTCGCGGAGCGTGGTAAACAAAGCAGCTCCCGGAGCTTTGACCCATTCGCCGTGGATCGCAGTCTCATCCTCCGCGGGAATCGCCCAGTACGCTTCAAACCCGCGAAAGTGATCCAGCCGGATAATGTCGTAGAGCGCGTGGGTCCGGCGCATGCGGTCTATCCACCAATCAAACCCCCGCTTTTCCAGCATGTCCCACTTGTAGATCGGATTACCCCACCGCTGGCCGGTCGCGCTGAAATAATCCGGAGGAACCCCAGCAACGCGAATCGGCGTGAGGTCTTCGCGCAGCTCAAAAATTTCCGGGTGCGTCCACACATCGGCGCTGTCAAAGTTCACGAAGATGGCCACGTCGCCAATAAAGCGGATGTCACGCTCCGCACAGTAGCTGCGCAGAGCCTTCCACTGCTCATCGAAGGCGAATTGAATGGCCTGCTCGACCTCGAGATCGTCCCGGCTGTCCTGCTGCAACTTGAGCAGCGCCTCCGGATCCCGTTGGGCGAACTCCTTCGGCCACGACAACCAGTAGCCGGACAAAAACCTTTGCCGTAAAACGCTGTAGCGAGCGTAGTCAGCGAGCCAAAAGGCATTTTCTTCCCGGAAGCGTTGGAAGCGGCCCCATTGCTGGTCGTCGTGATGCGCCAGAAAGTGACGCGCGGCCTCGATCAGGAGCGGCCACTTACGCTGTTCCACTTCTTCAAAACGGACATTCCCCGCGTGACCCGGAAGCCCGGCAATGCGGTCCTCCGCAATCCACCCAGCCTCCACCAGCTTCTCCAGGCTAATCAGCAATGGATTGCCGGCAAACGCGGAAAGCGCAGCGTAGGGAGAATTCCCGTAGCCGGTCGGGCTAAGGGGAAGAACTTGCCACAGCCGCTGTTTGGCGGCGGCGAGAAAGTCCGCAAAGGCATACGCGGCGGGGCCCAGGTCGCCAATGCCACCGTACGACGGTAAAGAAGTGATATGGAGAAGAAGTCCTGACGATCGTTCGAGGGCCATTCAATCCCTTATTTGGAAGCGTGAAAAACCATGGCCTTCGTTCAAGACAGATTCCAAAGCCGCGGCTCCGGTTGCTCGTGAACTAGCTCTGCATGCCCTGGGCCAAACCAGTTTGCGCACGCTTGTTCATACGAATGCCACCTGACTTCTCATAGCGATCGGTCAAAGCAGTCACGAAGACGGCAAACATCTGCTCCCGCCTTTCGTTGAGCAGCGACTCACGCGTGGTGTCGAAATTCTTCGCGATCTCGTCCGGAGTGGGCTCCTGCTTATCGCCGATCTTGGCCACAATGCCGCTGTGGCCGGTGTTGATGGCCTTACTAATCTGCCCTACCTTGAGGTCAAACAAGTCAGGCGCTGATGTAGACAAATCTCCGATATCCGGCACCTGCGCTGTGTGTCCCACCAGATCGCTGCTCTTGAGGGTTGCGCCGACTTCCTTTGCAGCCTGGGCGAGGTTGTTCTCCGCGTGCGCCTTGTCGGCCAGTTCATTGGTCTTGCGCGCCAGCAACTGCGGCAATTGCTGTTCCCGGAAGTCGTCCACCAAGTGCGTCTTGTATTCCTCAAAGGTCGGCGCGTGTGCCGGCTTCGCATCCTGTACCTGGAAAACGGCGAAACCATCGCCCGTCGAACTCACTTGCGGAGCCGCTCCTGGCTTGGCGCTGAACGCCAGCCCCAGCAACTTGGCTCCGTCGGGAAGGCCAGGAAGCACAGCGTTCTGCGGCACATAATCGGTGGTGACAACCTGCAGGTGATGCGCTTCGGCGGCCTTCGCCAGCCCTGACTTGGCTGCCTCAGTAGCGAGCTGCTGGGCAAAGCTTGCTTGCTGGTCTGCTTCCGCCTGGCGAGTCAGAGTGGCCAGGATCTGCGCTTTCACCTCATCCAGCGGCTTCAGGTGCGCGGTTTGCTTCTCTTCGACCTTGATGATGTGGTAACCGAACTGGGTCTTGATGACGTCGGAGATTTGTCCCGGCGCCAGGGCAAACGCCGCCTTTTCAAATGACGGCACGGTCACACCGCGCTGGATCATGCCCAACTCACCACCCTGCTCTTTGCTGCCGGGGTCATCGGAGTTGGCTTTCGCCAAAGCCGCAAAATCGGCGCCGCCTTTGATCTGCTTCAGCAGGTCTTCTGCTTTTTGTTTGGCCGCTGCATCGACTTTAGCATCGGCGCCGGCGTCCACCTTGATCAGGATGTGCCGTACCTTTACTTCCTCGGGCACCTGATAGTCCTTTTGGTGGCTCTGGTAGTACTGCTGTATTTGCTGCTCCGGCACGACAGGCGCTCCACCCGGAACGTCGGTCTGGTTCAACGCGATGTAGGCCAGCTTGCGGGTCTCAGGTATCGCGTCTTTATACCGCGCCGCGTTCTGCTTGAAAAAGGCCTGCAGCTCAGCGTCCGTGGGGTTGATCTGCTTGCGCAGATCTTCGGAGTTGATCACTGCGTAATCAAACTTGATCTTGGTGGCCTGCTGGCGATAGGCGTCGCGAACATCCTGGTCAGAAACGGTGACGCCGCCGGTCACCATCGCCTCCAGGCGGTTGATCTCCAGTTCCTTCTTGATCTGGCTTTCGAAGTCCTGGATCGAGGTACGGAAGTAGTTCTGGACGAAGTTCGCGTAGCCGTCTTCGCCGATGAACTGACCGTTAGGGAAGAGCATCTGGGCAAACGGTCCAGTCTGCAGCGCGCGGCGCAGATCCCCATCTCCCACCTTGAGGCCGAGACGATCCGCTTCCTGCAGGAGCACCTCGCGCTGAATCAGCGCCTGGGCCGCTTGCGGCATGAGGTAAGGCAAAACCATCTCTGGATATTTCTTCTGTTGCAGGATCCTCTCGGCAACCTGTTGCACCTCGGGGGTGCTGATGGTCGTGGAGTTGCCGAAGAAACGGCCCATGAAACCACCGCTGTGCACGCTCGCGTAGGTATCCGAAGAAGTGTTCTCATCGGCAAAAATGCCGGGGACCAGTGTAATCACCATGGTGACTACGGCGACAGCGATGATGACGACGAAGATGATCTTGACGACGCGGTTGTCTTTTTGCAGGAAACGAATCATGAGATGGTTAGCGACCTTTAGAGCGCAATTGCAGAGACTTATGCTCGCTCTGCCGGGCTTATCAAGTATAGATCACCCTGGCGGGGTCTATCGTTGGACGCAAGCGCCCGAAAATAGCACGTCCCTATTTCCGCATTTTGAGAAGCAGAAATAGGGACGTTGTTGGGTGGCGCCAGGTTTATCTCCAGCGGCGGTAGTAGTACGGATAGCCGTACACATAAGGCCGTGGGTAGGCGTAAGCGTAAGGATACGGATACCCGTAGGCATAAGGATAAGGTGCGTAGCCCGGCGGGGGCGGCGCATAGCCTACCGGGGCTCCATAAGCATAGGGCCCTCGAGGTCCTGGTCCGTAGCGCCCAGCCGGCGGAGCGGAGTTAGCCTCCAACTGGGCCGCGTCCTGGTAGGAAACCGGCTGCACCGTAGCCGGGCTGGTCAGATGGAACGAGATCAGCGCCTCGGGAGGAAGAACGCTCCGCGGCCCGGGAGTGGCTGCAGAAGCACCTAGTCCAACACCCGTACCGGCGACTGCGCCAATCGCAGCCCCGGGCCCTCCACCGGCAACAGCGCCGATGACCGCGCCCAGTGCAGCGGCGCCGACGGTGTTTCCAGCGGTGTAACCGCCCTTGCCCGGGCTGTTGGTGTTAAACGTATCGGTAGCGAGCGAGTACGAATTCCCGCCCAGGCTCAGCGAGGTCAGCTGCAGAGCCATGCTCGCGCCACCCTTCAACTCACCCGGCTTCTTCACATCCACCACACGACCGGTGACGGCCGCTCCCCGAGGAATCGCCAGCACATTGCCGACATAGACGCTCTGGGCCACGGTTCCCTGGAAGTAGGTACCCGGCTTTACTTTTTTCGAATCAAGCGGCTCGCTGGTCCGAATCGACAACAGCATTCCGCTGGAGAGAGTGACCGGCCCAGCGGGTGGAGCGGCTTGTGGCCGCGGCCCCTGGGGACCCTGATATCCATTGGGTGCGCCTTGACCGGGCTGGTAGGCGGGGCGGGCAGGCTGTCCGTACCCTACTCCGGCGCCAGCCGGGGGAGCGCTCGGAGGCGGACCCTGCTCCTGATTCGCTTGGCCGGGATATTGGGGCGGGCCCTGATCCTGATTTTGGTCCTGATTCTGATCCTGCGCCGCACTATCGGGCGGGGGAATCTGTCCATTTTGCACATCGGGCGGCGGTCCAGCCTGACCCCAGTCGCCCTGCTGTCCAGGCGTCGGTGTCTGTTGCGAGGCCTGCTGCGCAGACGCAACCAAGGCCGGAGCCATAGCAAGGCTCGTGCCCAGCACTCCGGAAATTATCCATTTTGTCGAATTCATTGTTAAACCCCTCTGGCCCAGGCAAGACGCCCGATCCGTCCCGCCGGACATACTGCATAGACGGTCATTCCCATGGTCCGTCACTGGTGCTAACCCAGTTTTACGGCAAAAGTTATGCCTCCCTGCGTGGCCTGGCGATTTTTGTTGCGCGGGGTAATGACCCATCCGGGGCAGCTGCCAAACTGGATATTCCACTGTTCGCTGAGCTTCCCTCTTTACAGCGTCCCCCGTTGCCGTGGTAGACATGCAAGCATGCCTGCTACAACGGAGAAAAACCTTCATCTCAGCCAGATCGCTCCCCGGATCATCCAATCCGAAATTCGCTCCATGACGGTGGAGTGCGACGCCGTCGGCGGCGTGAATATGGCCCAGGGGGTCTGCGACACTCCCCTTCCCGAAGTCGTGCTGGAGGCTGCTATCCAGGCGATCCGCGACGGCTACAACATCTACACCCGGTTAGACGGGGTGGCCGTACTGCGACAGGCGATCGCGGACAAATTCGAGCGCCACAATGGTATGCGGGTCGACCCTGACAAGGAGGTCCTGGTGGCCTCGGGGGCGACCGGAGCTATGTCATCCGCCTGCCTCGCGCTTTTCGATCCCGGCGACCAGGTCATCCTGTTCGAGCCGTTTTATGGGTATCACTACAGCACCCTGGTTTCCATGCGGGTCGAGCCGGTCCTGGTGCCGATGGAGCCCTCGACCTGGGAGATCGATTTCGACCGTCTGCGTGCGGCCATCGGTCCCCGCACCCGCGCCCTGATCATCAACAGTCCCGGGAATCCCTGCGGCAAGGTGTTCACCCGGCCGGAGTTGGAGTCCATTGCCGCCCTGGCCATCGAACACGATCTGTTCGTCCTGACCGATGAGATCTATGAGTACTTCATTTATGGAGGCCAGTCCCACATCAGCCCGGCGACCATCCCGGGCATGGCGGAACGGACGATCACGATCTCCGGCTTCTCCAAAACCTTCAGCATGACTGGTTGGCGGATGGGTTACCTGGCTGCCAGCAGCAAGTGGATGCCGGCCATCGGCTATTTCCACGATCTGGGGTATGTCTGTGCTCCCTCGCCCTTCCAATACGCGGCAGCGGCTGGCCTAAGGCTCCTGCCGGACAGCTTTTACCAGGGGCTGGCCAGCGAGTACCAGGAAAAGCGTGACCAGATCTGCGACGCCCTGGCCGCGGCCGGGTTGACGCCTGCCGTACCGGCCGGCGCTTACTATGTCCTGGCCGACGCCAGCCGCGTTGAGGGCGAGACCGCCAGCGTGAAGGCCAGGAGCTTGCTCCGTGCCACGGGAGTCGGCGCGGTCGCAGGGTCAGCGTTCTACGGTGGGGGCCGGGGGGAAAACCTGCTGCGTTTCTGCTTCGCCAAGCAGACCGCCGACCTGGATCGAGCGTCCACAGCCCTCAGGAACTTCGGCGTCTGACTTCTGGTTGTCCCGTGGGAGAGCCTCTCTTGACGAAGGGCACGGGTTTAGGCGTGCCGTAGACGCGGCGTTCATTTGACGGCTAGCCGCCGAGGTAGGTTTTACGCCGGAGCCGCGACGCATCTGTGTGAAAAAGGCGAAAGCGTACCTCAGGGGCTAAAGCCCTCAGAAGAGCTGTTTTTGCGGCACGGCTGAACCCGTGCCCCTCGTCAAGGTACGCTTTTCCAGCCCGCGGGCCACGAGTGAACCCATCGTGTGAGTTCAAGGAACGGCTCTTCCAAAGCTTGCACAGTTGGATCAGAAGAGTCGACTAGTCATTTCTCGAATTTGCACCCAGGACTACGTCCTGGGCTAAGGTCAGCCGTCCCTCCGGGACTCGTCTGCAATTGTTGCGTTTCCCAACGCGTGACGTCGCGGGCCGAAGTCCTTCTATAGCAATGCTCTACGTCGAATCCATCCACTCAGCTTTATTCCTCCACAATCGCTGAATCCATCTGGTGAACGGGAGCATCAGATAGCTTGACAACAGAAGACTCAAGTGCGAGGCTAGGACACACCCTCGCACACGAGGACTGTGCAGGCAGGAGCAGCGATGGCGAAGATTATCGGTATTGATTTAGGCACCACGAACTCGGTGGTGGCAGTGATGGAAGGCGGTGAGCCTAAGGTCATCCCCAATGAAGAGGGAGGCCGGACTACCCCGTCCGTCGTCGGATTTACCAAGAGCGGGGAGCGGTTAGTCGGCCAGGTGGCGAAGCGCCAGGCCATTACCAACCCGGAAAACACGATTTACTCGATCAAGCGTTTCATGGGCCGCCGCGCTAATGAAGTGACTGACGAAATGAAGATGGTGCCCTACAAGGTGAAGCCGCAGGGCGACCACGTCGTCATTGTGGCCCAGGGCAAGGAATATACGCCGCAGGAAATCTCGGCAATGATCCTGCAGAAGCTGAAAAAGGCGGCTGAGGATTATCTCGGGACTTCGGTAAGCGAAGCGGTGATCACTGTGCCTGCGTACTTCAACGATGCGCAGCGCCAGGCGACCAAGGATGCAGGCAAGATTGCCGGCCTGGATGTAAAGCGCATTGTCAACGAGCCGACTGCGGCCGCGTTGGCATATGGGCTGGATAAGAAGAAAGACGAAACCATCATCGTCTATGACTTCGGCGGCGGAACGTTCGACGTATCCGTGCTCGAAGTCGGCGAAGGCGTGATCGAGGTCAAGTCGACCAATGGTGATACGCACCTGGGCGGCGACAACCTTGACCAGCGCATTGTGGACTGGCTCATCGACGAGTTCAAGAAAGACGAAGGACTCGACCTGCGGGCAAAGGGCAACGAAATGGCCCTGCAGCGCTTGAAGGATGCGGCCGAGAAGGCAAAGATCGAGCTCTCGACCACCGTCGAGACTGAGATCAATCTGCCCTTCATTACCGCGGATGCAACCGGACCGAAGCACCTGGTCAAGAAGCTGACGCGCGCCAAGCTTGAGCAGTTGGTTGAGGACCTGTTGCAGCGCTCGATCGAGCCCTGCAAGAAGGCGATGTCCGATGCAGGAATCGACACCAGCAAGATCGACGAAGTGGTGTTGGTCGGTGGACAAACGCGCATGCCGCGCATCCAGCAGTTGGTGAAGGACCTCTTCGGCAAGGAGCCCCACAAGGGCGTCAACCCGGATGAAGTGGTTGCGATCGGTGCGGCGGTTCAGGCCGGCGTACTGGCGGGCGAAGTGACCGACCTGTTGCTGCTTGATGTGACGCCGCTGACGTTGGCGATTGAAACCCTGGGCGGAGTGGCGACCAAGATGATCGGCCGCAACACGACCATCCCGACCAAGAAGACGGAGACGTTTTCGACGGCCGCGGATAACCAGACCGAGGTCGAAGTGCATGTACTGCAGGGCGAGCGCCCGATGGCAGCGCAGAACCGGACCCTGGGCAAGTTCAAGCTGAGCGGGATTCCCCCGGCTCCGCGTGGAGTGCCGCAGGTTGAGGTCACCTTCGACATCGATGCCAACGGCATCCTGAACGTCACGGCGAAGGACAACGCCACCGGCAAGGACCAGAAGATTACGATTACTTCTTCTTCGGGTCTGAGCAAGGACGAAGTCGATCGCATGGCAAAAGAGGCCGACGCGCATGCGTCCGAGGACCAGGCAAAGCGCGAAGAGGTAGAGGCCCGGAACTCGCTCGACAACATGGTGTACAACGTCGAGAAAATGCTGAAGGACAACGGTGACAAGGTTTCCGGCAGCGAGAAGAGCGATGTTGAGTCGGCCTTGGCGAATGCCAAGACCACGCTTCAGGGCAGCTCAAGTCCGTCCGAGCTGAACAGTGCGCGGGAAACGTTGACCGCGGCTTCGCACAAGCTGGCCGAGGCCATGTACAAGTCGAACGCCGCAGGACCTTCTGCTTCCGCCGATGGCACTCCGACCCCGGGTGCTGCCGAAGAGAAGAAAGAAGAAGGCGTGATCGACGCCGAGTACGTCGACGTCGCCGACAAAAAGTAAGAACGCAGTCAGACCGCGTCGAACATAGGCACGGGGCGCTCCATCCGCCAGAGCGCCCCGTGCTGTATCAGAGCAAGAATCGAGAGATTGCAACCGGTGGAAGGCAGGACCCGAAATGACGGATACGATGTGGAAATACGAGCAGCTGCGAGCGGGGCAGATCTATAACCAGGTCATGTTCAACACTCGCGAAGAAGCGGAAAGCTTCGCCGCCCAGATGAACCGGGTAGAACCCGATTTGTTCTGGAGAATCGAGCCGGTAGAAGCACGGACGTGGTGGAATTGAAGTAAGCCCGGGTCGCCAAATTGGCGACCCGGCATATTTGGGATCGGCCCTGAACAAACATGGCAACTACACCGACAAAAGACTATTACTCCCTACTGGGAATCAAGAAGACGGCCACAGCGGATGAGGTGCGGAAGGCATTCCGCAAGCTCGCGCGCAAACACCACCCCGATGTGAATCCTGGGGACAAGAAGGCCGAAGAGCGTTTCAAGGAAATTTCGGAAGCCAATGATGTCTTAAGCGATGAGAAAAAGCGCAAGGTCTACGACGCGCTCGGGTACTACTCCGACCAGATTGACCCGGCAACGGCCGAGGCCGCAGCACGCGGTGGCTATGGCGGCGGGTTTTCGGGCGCGGGGCCGGCGGGCGGATCGACGCGGCAACCGGGCGGCGGACGCGGCCCGATTGATTTTGGCGGCTTTGACTTCTCCGACTACGCGGCCGGCCAGGGCGAACCTGCGGGTTCAGCCTCAGGTTCCAGCTGGGGCGGCTTCCGGGATATTTTCTCCAGCGTATTTTCCCAGGGACAGCAACGACAGACGGGGCCGCAACCGGGAACCGACCTCGAGTACACCGTGTCGGTCGACTTCTGGACCGCGATCCGGGGCGGAGTCGTTCGCCTGCAAGTGACGCGCCAGGAAGTCTGCCCTACCTGCAAGGGAAAACCGAGCACCGGAGGCGGTCCCTGCACCGAGTGTCAGGGCACCGGACAGGTCACCCAGATGGGTGGCCGCATGAAATTCAAGATCGAGTGCCCGCAGTGCGGTGGAACCGGCAAGCAGGCCCAGGACTGTGCGACCTGCGGTGGAGAAGGAACCGTGTCCCGTACAGAAACGATGGAAGTCCGTATCAAACCCGGCACCCGCGACGGACAGCGGATACGGCTCGCAGGCAAGGGCAATGCCGGAATCAACGGAGGCCCGGCGGGCGATCTTTACCTGACCATCAAGATCAGCAGCCACCCTGTATTCACGCGATCCGGAGACGATATCCAGGTGCAGATCCCAGTCACCGTTCCGGAGGCCGCATTGGGGGCCAAGATCGAAGTGCCGACCATCGACGGCCGTGCCCAGTTGAAGATCCCGCCGGGAACCCAGAGCGGGCAAAAGCTCCGCATGCGTGGCAAGGGGGTTCCGTCGGCTGTTCACGAGGGCGTGCGCGGCGACGAAATTGTCACCGTCGAGGTGGTCGTACCCCAGCTTCGCGACGAGCGGTCGAAAGAGATACTGCGCGAATTTGCCAAGTTGAACCCGGAAGACCCCCGGGAAGCAACGTTCGCCAGCGTATAAGACAGAGGCAAGAGAGCGAAAATGCCCACAAAGCGTAAATCAAAAGGCGCATACATGATCTCGGCGGTAGCTGAGATGTACGAGATCCACCCGCAGACGCTTCGACTCTACGAGCGCGAGGGGCTGCTGCAACCCTCCCGCACCGTGGGGAACACGCGGCTGTACACGGATGAAGACCTGGAGCGGCTGGAGTTCATCCTGAACCTGGCACGCGATCTGGGGGTCAACATCGCCGGCATCGCCATCATCCTGCAGATGAGGGAGCGGATGGAGGAGATGAACCACCAGATGCAGGATTTCGTCAATTACGTCCGCACCGAGATGTTGACAAAAATGCAACAAGGGATGCCGGCCAGCGAAGGCGCGCTGGTGGCACTGAGGCGGCCGATGGTGGTCCCGGCGACCCCGCGCAAGCGCTAGACCTCTGCCTAATCGACAGCGGTCGTCGATGATCCTTGAATTTAGGAAGCTTTCGCGGCCAAAGTGTACTCTAAAGGGGAGTTCCAGGTCAGCTGCCCGATGATGGACTTTCTACTTCTGCTCAGCATTATCGGCATCATCACCTCGACGATGTATGCCCTCCTGGTGGCCGCGGGAGCCGTGCGCCATGCCAGGCGGCGCCGCGTCCTGCGGCCGGGCAGATTCGCCCCTCCGGTTAGCCTGCTGAAGCCGCTGCACGGTCTGGAACCCGACCTCGAAACGCATCTGCAAAGCTTCTTTGAGCAGGATTATCCGGAATTCGAGATCCTTTTCTGCGCGCGCACGGACCAGGATGCGGGGTTGGAGATCGCCCGGCGAGTAGCGGCGCGCTATCCGAAGATCCGGTCGAGGTTTTTGTGCAGCGGGCATGCCCCATACGCCAACGCCAAGGTGTGGTCGCTGGAGCGGATGCAGCATGCCGCCTCCCATCGGTTTTTCGTAGTCAGCGACAGCGACGTTTCCGTCGACTCCGGCTACCTGCAGGCGGTGATGGCGCCGTTCAGCGATGACCGCGTTGGCCTGGTGACCTGCCTTTATCGTGGCGTGGGCAGGAATTTCTGGTCGAGGCTCGAGGCTGTCGGCATGTCGATCGAGATGTCCGCCGGGGTAGTGGTGGCCGAGATGCTCGAAGGCATGAAATTTGCCCTGGGACCCACCATGGTGGTGCGGCGTGAATGCCTGGAGGAAGCCGGCGGATTCCGTGCCCTTGGGCCTTATCATGCGGACGACTTTGTGTTGGGAAACATGATCGCCGCCGGTGGACACCGGGTGGTTCTTTCGACCCACACCATCGATCACCACGTACTCAATTCTTCTTTTCTTCCCTCAGTGCTGCATCAGGTTCGCTGGATGCAAAGCACTCGCTTCTCTCGTCCCAAAGGACACATGGGAACGGCGCTTACGTTCAGCATGCCCTATGGCTTGCTTGCGGCGGGTTTTGCCGTTGGCGTTCACCGTCCCTTGCTCGGCGGCTTGTTGCTGCTCTGGAGCTGGGCTTCCCGGGTGGCTCTGAGCGCCGTCGTGGGGCGTTTGGTGGTCGAAGAGCCGAGGGTCTGGCAAAGCGCGTTCCTCTATCCGCTGCGCGATCTATTGGGCTTCTGCTATTGGGCCGCAAGTTATGTGAGCAACCAGGTGCGGTGGCGGGGAGAAGTCTACAACCTGCTGCGGGACGGCTCCATGAGGAATGGTTCCAAGGCAGAGCGCGAGTCGGAAGCGATCCTCACGGCTTAGGCTGCGCTCCGCCCTCTCGAAAACATTTCCACGAAAGTCTGCAGAACCGCGGGTCCCTCCGCTGCGCTTCGCTCCGGTCGGGATGACAAGGGAAACGGCAACGGTTATTTAGAGTGCGGTTGCCGGATCGAGGCGTCATCGATCAAAACCCAGTTTTACAGCGGACGATCGGTATAGAGAGCTTTGTCGGAAAGCTCCTGCAACAAATAGGCTCGGCTTCCCAACAAGCCAGAGACATGGAGCCTCTTGTCGCCCGGCACAAAGAGAAATCTTCGCGGCCCTGTGCCCCAGAGCGCCAGCAGATCCGCGTCACTGATCAGCACCCGCGGCGCGTCAGGATAGTTCGAACCCCACAGTACCGAACTGACCCGGCCGTTCACCAACAAGGCTTGCCGCCCGGTGTAGAAGATCAACGTTGAGCCGTCGGATACATCGCCATAGAGAATGAGCGTGGCATCGGTTCCGCGAGGGGCAATGTGGTTGATGGTGGTCGCCATGGCGCGCGACGAGAGCATGGGCTCAAACCTTACCAACGCAATGTGGGCGGCAATCAGAAAGACAGCAGAGGTGAAAGCGACGCTCACCGTGGCTTCGAAATGATGGCGCTGACGGCGCAGCACCCAGGCGATCGCCGGGCCCAGGAGAAGGCCAGCCGCAGCCAGCCCTGCCGGCAGTCGAAGCGCGGCAAAAGATGGCCCGGTGAGATCGAACAAGTGCGCCATAGAGAGGGTGTAGCCCGCTACATCCCGATGGGCCAAGAGCGCGCCGATGTCGCTGCCCGAAGGCAGACCGCGCGATGACCACAGGCCGTACCCCAGCGCGGCCGCGGCAAACAAACCCACGAGGGCAAGGGCGGCTTGCGCGCTGGTGAGCCACTTGCTCGGTGTCCCGGGGGCGCTTTCCTCGCTTGCCAGTGCTCCCGCCGTGAGCAGCAGCAGAGGGAAATAAGCGGGGAAAGTGTAGTACTCCTGGTTGGTGGAGATGGAGAAAAAGAGCAGGATGACCGCGGCATAGATGGCCAGCAGCCAGGTAGTCCGGGTGCGGAAAAGTGCGGAGCGCGCCGCCACGGAATAAGGCGCCGGCCGCAGTCCGCGACGCCAATCAGTGCGCGCCGTCCATGCCCGCCTCAGAGCGACCGGGAGGTAGATGCTCCAGGGAAAAAGCCAGACCAAGTGCAGGCTCCAATAGAGAACAAAGGGCAGTTTGTTGTAGTCGACGGGATATCGCTTGCCCAGAAACCGGAGCACATGCTCGTTGATAAAGTAGAAATAAAAGAAGCCGTGAACGTTTCCGAGAGTGGGAATGTTGCCAACGGGATGGCCGGCTCCCGGATTGCGCAGCCCAGCCAGAATGTGCCAGGGCGCGGCGATCGCGAGGAAGAGGAGAAAGCCGGAGGGCAGCCGGAGTTGACGCCAGCGCCGCCATTCTCCGGTGAGCAGAAGGTAGGGCGCCGCGGCAAGGAAGAAAAAGACCGGCGCCACTAAACCCTTCGCCAGCATCGCGAAAGCCAAGGCGGCCCAGGTCAGATAGAAGCGGGACGGCTTCCCGTCTTCCAGCCCGACGAGGAAACTGTAGAGAGCCACCGCCAGCAGCAGAGTTAACAGGACTTCGGGAATGAAGATGCGGGTGAACAGAAAGACACCCGCACTGGTCAGGATACTGAGGGCAGCATAGAACGCCGTGCGGTCCCCATAGGCACGACGTCCCCAGACCCAGGCCAGAATGGCAAGACCGAGTACCCCCAGGGTGAGGGGCAAATGGGTGGCGAATACGTTGAAGCCGAAGAAGTGGTAGTCAACGGCAGCCAGCCAGTACGGCAGCGGTGGTTTTTCCAGGTAGCGGACGCCATCTACTTTCAACGTGACCCAGTCGCCGGTATGCGCCATCGACTGCGCAGCGATGGCGTGGTTGGCGTCCGCATCATCCAACAATGGGGGAGTAAAGAGGGCTGCGAAATGGACGGCGGCGAAAACCAAGCAGCAGCAGCGTCCAGGTACGCACCGGGGAGAGGACTGGAGTATTCTCGGGAGGCGCCTCGAGGGAGAGGGCGAAGTGATTCGACATGGCTAGGAAAAGCGTGGTCCCTAAGAAGCAGGATAGCAGCCAGAGTGGAGCGTCAGCGGTGCAGGACCCGCGGGCCGCTTTGACCGTACTTGCGGATGCGTTCAACGCCGCCGTGACGGAATGTGTGGAGGCCGCGGGTCCTGACGCTGTTCACCGAGTGAGAACGGGCTCACGCCGCGTGCAGGCGATGCTGCAAGCCATGCTGCGCGAAAATGCGACCCTTGCGCCTGACCATCCGGCAAGGCCGTGGCTGCGGCAATTGAAGCAGATCCGCCGGGCAGCGGGCCCGGTACGCGACCTGGATGTGCATCGCAAGCTTTTGGAAAGCCTGGTTGGCAAGACAGGCAGCGACGCGAACCCGCTGAGCAAGCAAGCCGAAATGCTGGACGAGTGGCTGAAGAGCGAGCGCAAACATCTGGCTCGCGGAATGCAGAAACAGATCAGGAAGCGGCAGCACGGCCTGGCGGAGCGGCAGACCGCGGCCCTGTATGCCATCGGCTCGGTGCCCGTGGAAAATGCGAGGCCCCCGCGTTCCGCCGATGCTGTGGCGCTGGAAGATTTCGTGCGTGCGGCGGATGCCATGCCCTTGCTCGATGCGGAAAATCTGCACGACTTTCGCAAGGCGACCAAGAAGGCTCGTTACGTAGCTGAGTCCGCTGCGGGGAAGGGACCTTACAGCAGCGTGGCCAAGGCCCTGAAGCGAGTGCAGGATGCGATCGGCGAATGGCACGACTGGGAATGCCTGCTCGAAGAGGCACGGACGGCACTGGGAAAAGATGCTCCGGATCTGATCGCACACCTGGAGCGCGAGATGGAGCGGCATTTTGTCGCGGCGATGAAGACTACCCAGACTATGCGTGCCCGGCTTTCGGGCGAATGGATGGCGCTGAGCAAACGGCCACCGGCGCCGGTTTCGATTCACGACGGCCGTCTTGCATCTGGGTTCTGACGGTTGCGGCAAGGCTACAGAGTTCGCGTGAAAAATCCTCTGCGAGGGGTACGGCCTAAAGGCCGTACCCTTCGAATTGTCAAGATGGATCGGCTTCAGCCGCCTAGGGCTGCTTAAACCAGCACAAGGGATAGCCTCAGGGGCTAAAGCCCTTCGTAGTTTAGGTGGTTAATGTACGGGCTGAAGCCCGTACCCTTCAAAAAAATCTGACGCAAACTCTCCGACGGATCCGTTAAAGAAAATGTAAGAAGAAGTGGTGTATCTTGGGGTGAAACTCCCCTAGACGATGCAGACGTACGCGGCGATTGATATTGGTTCCAACTCCTGCCGATTAAAGATCGCGCGAGTCCAACAACACCAACTCAAAGTGCTCCACGAGGATCGCGAAGTGACGCGGTTGGGAGCAAGCGTGTTTGAAACCGGCGTGGTCTCTCCCGAGGCGATGGCGGGGACATTGATGGCGCTCAAGCGCTTTTATCGCGCGATCAAAGCTGCACGGCACAGACCAGGTGCGCGCGGTCGCCACCTCCGCCTTACGCGATGCGCGCAATGCGCAGGCTTTTCTGGCGTGGGTCAAGTCGGAGACCGGTTGGCAAGTAGAGATCATCTCCGGCCTGGAAGAGGCTCGCCTCATCCACCGTGGGGTGATGGGCGAGCCAGGTACCCAGGGCAGGTGCCTGCTGGTGGACGTAGGCGGAGGCAGTTGCGAGATCACCCTCTCCGAACGCAAGCGGATCCAGGAAACGGTGAGCCTGCCGCTCGGCGCGGTCCGCCTGACCAAGGAATTCCTTCAAAGCGATCCTCCCGACCGAGCAGGAACTCGCCCGGCTGAAACAATTTATTGCGCGCGAGCTACGCAAGGCGGAACGGCGTTTGGGTGCGTTGCGGGTGTCGCTGGTGATCGCTACGTCTGGAACCGCGGCTGCCTTGACGCAGGCCAGCCAGGCCATGCGGAAGACGTCGGCAAAGAACGGGCGGGCGCGGACGTAAGCCGGTGGCGGATACGCAAGAACGTGCGCCGGCTCACCACCAAACTGACCGGCATGAGCAACGCCCAACGCAGCGGCATCCCGGGGATTGGCCCAAAACGATCTGAGATTGTGATCGCAGGGACTCACGTCTACGCTGAACTGCTGGAACGGTTCGCCCTGCCCGGGTTCATTTACTCAGAGCTTGGTTTGCGGGACGGGATCCTGGACCAGATGCTGGCTGAACAGGATGCGAAAACTACCGCTCACCAGGTGTTCGAACGGGAGCGTTGGCAGGGAGTGCTGGCCACCTGCAAACGCTATGGCGTCGACCCCAGGCAAGCGGACGCCGTGCGGCAACACGCGCTGCAATTGTTTCGCGATATGCAGTCCGTGCACGAGCTGCCCCCGGAATACGGTTCCTGGCTGGAGGCAGCGGCCATGATGCGCGACGTGGGCAAATTCATGAACTACCAGGGGCATCATCGCCACGCGCAGTACATCATTGCCAACTCCGAGCTATTTGGGTTTACTCCGCAGCAAAGAGCGATCATGTCAGCCATCGCTCGCTACCTGGGTAAGTCTCGTCCCGATCCAGAAGATCGCACCATGCGGCCCATTCCACCGGAGGAATTCAGCCGCGTGCAACGGGCGGTGGTGCTGCTGCGCCTGGCGGTGGCGCTTAACCAGGACCGGGCAAGCGACGTGCTTAAAGTGACGCTGCGGGTTTATCCCAAACGGGTTCTGATGGAGCTGAGCCCAGGCCGCACGGGGGCGGAACTGGAGCTCTGGTCGCTGCGCAAAGAAGGCGACTATTTCCGGGAGGTTTTCCGGCGCGAGCTTTTTGCAGCGCTCGAGTAGATCTGCCGCAGCATTCGCGAATCAATCAATGAGATCAATTGACCGGGCCGGCGGGTGCAGTCGACGCGCGCGATGGCGCCCTTGCGCATCCGCATGCCGGCAGGTCTTGGGGCACAGATAAGCGAACCCAGAAACTCAGGCAGGTTGGGGTTGTGGCCAACTACCAGGACGTTGTCGTAGGCGGAGAGCGTGGTCACCAAAGCTTGGAAGCCGGCTACAGTACCCGAGGGCGAAAGCACGTCCGAAATTTGAATTTTGCTGTCATAAGCAACTTCGGTGCCCACCAGGGAGGCGGTTTGCAGCGCGCGCTTCAGTGGGCTCGAGACGACCAGGTCAAACTGGATCCGCAAGGCGTTCAGGTACTTGGCGATGAGCAGGCATTGTTCCTTGCCTTCCTTGTCGAGGGGACGCTTGACGTCGATCACAGGATCTGCGCGGCGCACACCGGCGCTGGCATGACGCAGGATGTAAAGATTCATGGGATCTGACTTCTCTTCTCACGCGGGGGCAGCTAGGACGCGAGTTCTCTCAATTCATCGGATTGTAACATTTCTCGGGGTGCGGGGAGGCCTGTCAGAAGACCGGGGCGGGCGTTGGCAGCGGGTCCAGAGGGAGCCCGGGATCAGGATCGGGCGGAGGAAGAGGCACTGGGTCGGGATCGGGAGAGGGGTCGGGGCCGGGCTGTGGGAAAACGTCGGGGTCTGGTGAACTCATTACGGTTGGAAGGGTTGCGGGGGAGAGACGGTTGCCTGTCCGCGATTAGGAGCGCACCTCAGGGGCAAGGAAGCTGCGTGAGCCCGCCTGCGAGGGGTACGGGCTGAAGCCCGTACATCTAATCGTCAACATGGATCGGCTTCAGCCGCCGAGGGCTGCTAAAACCAGCGCAGAAGATGCCCTCAGGGGCTAAAGCCCTTCACACCTTGAGTGGTTCATGTACGGGCTGAAGCCCGTACCCTTCAAAAAAACTGACGCACCGCTCTTTAGGGTAAGGGCTTCTTTTCGGAATGCGGGGATTGTCTGGCTGAGGCGGTTCTTTTGGGGTGACTTTCTCGGTTTCCGCGGCTGCAGCGGGCTTAGCATCCGGGGCGGGATTCACGCCGCCGAGGGGGAATTTCGTTTCGTGGCGGTCGAGCATCGGATCCAGAGGGGTCGTTGATTTCCGCAGGCTTGGCCGCAGCGGTTTCCGGCTCGGGAAATGGGCGGGGCGGCAGCGGCGGGAGAACTTCCGGATTGGCCCAGGGCTCGTTTTGCAGCTTGGCCACCAGATCGCGGAGCGTGGGTTCGGACATTTGAGACGCAGGCGATCAGGTCTTCGACGGCAGCAACCGATTCCAGGGCCAGCGGCTCCTCCAGGATGAGCTCTTCTGCGACTACCGAGGGTGGGTCTACCACCATGACGAGCGCAGTCTCAAGACCACGCTGCCAAAAGCGGCTGGCAAGCAGGAGAAAGAGCCCGAGCTGTGCCAGCAGGGCAGCCATCCAGACCTGGTGGGCGGGCAGCGCTTTCCACAGATGCCAGGCACACGGCAAAAGCGGTGAGGCCGGCTAGCCCGGTAAGCAGAAAGCTGCCAAAAGTGCGGAAGAAGTGGCGGAAGAGCAAACGGAACGCCGGCAGCAGAGCGACGTGGACCCTGCGTTCGCCGTCCATGGCGTTGCGTACGACGTAGACCTCGACCAGATCCCACCAGAGCCGCAAAAGCAAGGCGACGAGCAGAATGACGACGAGGCTGATGGACGAAAAAAGGAACATGCGGCGTCCGACGTAGACGGCATCAGCGCGAGCCAGCAGCGCCGGCCCGAATGGCAAGCAGGACAGCCAAGATGATCGCCGAGATGCCCCCGGCCAGGAGTGCGGCGCGCACAAAGCGCCAGAAGTAGGCGACGCCACCACGCAGCAGAACCGAAAGCTGGGTGGCTCGGCAGCGACGAACACAAAGACGCTGCCGGCGAAAAGAAAAAAGAGTACAAGCACTGGAGCAGACCAACCCAAGCGGCGGTGTGCAGCGACCATGGGAAAAAAACCGGTCGTCGCGGAGGTGGAACGCCAACTCGGTGATGGAGGCAAGGTCGATCGTGCCGGCGATCTTCTGCGCCGCGAGGCTGTGGTCGAGGTACGAGCCCAAGCCAGCGGCAAACGGTACAGCGGCAAGCAGGGCGAAGACCAGATTGACGGCGTAGAGCCCACACCACACAGGGCCAGTTGCGCAGGACAAGTTGAAATCCCTGGGCCAGAAGGTTGGGCAGAGGGCGCTTCTGCGAAGTGGTGGCTCCTGAAGGAATTAATTGGCTCGTCATGCTCACTCGGTAGTTTGCCCCGCGCTTTCTCACACCAGGAACGACAACCATTGTCCCAGCAAGCTGCTGGGCGAAAACCCAGTAATTGGTTAATTTCATACGAGCTGTGCGGTCCCGTTGCAGCGTGTAACTATTATTGAACGAATTGGCGTCCAAGCAGGACATTCCCATCCGGATCCACCTGGGCATAAACCGCCCGGGAGGGTTTGTCCCAGGAGAAGCGGGCCCACCGGTCGTTGCCGTCCCAGGTGACTTGCTCCTTCGAGCCGTCAGCGAATCCCACTTCGAGTTTCACGGGAAAGAGGAATGTGCCTTTGTGCCGGACCACGACGCTGGTGTGATACGGACCGGCATCTCGCTCATCTTCCACCATTCACGGGGTCGGAGGTGAGCGAGTCCACAGAGTAATCGAGCACCTGGGTGCCCTTGAACGCCTGGGCGAAGATAAGGCTCCAGATCTTTGCGGCCGGATACTTCCTGCAAGGTGTCGAGAAAATCGCTTCCGGTGGGATGCTGAAAGCGGTAGCGCAGGAAGTAGACACGCAGAGCCTGACGAAGTGTCTGCTCGCCGAGGACGGCCTCCAGGGTTTTGAGGGCAGTAGCGGTTTTGCCATAGACGATGCCGCCGTAACTGGCGCTGTTCACAAATTTCCAGCCCGCGCGCACGATGGGATCTTCGTCGGGACGGGCGAGATAGCCTAACCGCTGCAGCTCAGGGTCACTGACATACACGGTGCGCCCGTTGAGCACGGAAGTATTTTGGCCGAAGAGAGAATCCGCGACTTTGGTTTCGCTGTAGCTGTTGATGCCTTCGTCGAGCCAAGGCTCTTCGAATTCATTGGTGGCGACCATGCCGTACCAATATTGGTGTCCAAACTCGTGGGCCACGGTAATGTCTGCGCCGAGGTGATTCCACGACGGCTCCCACCAGTGGTATCGCCGGTGATGAGCGTGGGGTATTCCATCCCGCCGATGGCCGATTGCGGTTCGGGATCGACCAACGTGATCTGCTTGTAGGGATACGGTCCATACCACTCATCGAATTTCTGCATGGTCTGTTTCAGAGAGGCGAGATAGCGGCCGCTCTGGTTGGCATGAGAGGCAAGGATCAAGCCGTGGAGTTTCACCGGGCCGAGACTGTTTACGAACACATCGTCGACAACCAGAAAGTGAGGTGAGGCGGCCCAGGCGAAGTCATGTATATCTTCGCCGCGGAAGCTCAGGGTCCTGGTGCCGTCGGAGTTGGCTTGTTCGGCAGTCTGGATGCCGCTGGCGCCCACGATATAACGCTGGGGAAGGGTGAGGTTGACGTTATAAGTGCCAAAGTCGGAGAAGAATTCTGTGTCCGCATGGTACTGATGGCAGTTCCACGCGCCGTGCCAGAGAACGCCCACCTTGGGAAACCATTGCGCGCCCATGATGAAGTCGCGCTTGTATCCATTCCTGGCAACGGATAGGGGAAACTTGTCGTGGAACGCCAGTTGGAAACGAACCACTTCATGCGGTGCCAGGGGTTTGGGAAGAGTGACTTCCATGACCGTGTGGTCTTCCTGATTGCCGTCATCGGGAGCGAGGAAGCGCATGGTCTTCGAGACATCACCGAAGCCTTCGATGGAGATGCTCTTGATGTCGATGGAACCTTGCTCCCCGTTGCGGTAAAAAGTTTCCATGCCGTTCTGATGGGACTCGCGGGAGAAGGTCGACTGGGGACGGAAAGCGTTGAGGTAAAGATGAAAAGGGATCGCGGAGACCGGCTGTTCCGAGGGGTTGCGATATTCGATGATCTCGCTTGCGTCCAGGGACTTGGCATCGGTGTTGACGCTGGCGTCGATCCAGTAGGCCACAACCCGCTGCGAGAGCGGCTTTCCGTCAGGGGAATTCACTGCTGTGATCTGTCCCCATGCGGAGTGGCAAGGAGAAGAGGAAGCATCATCAGCGAGCGAAGGTGCAGGGAGGGCATGCGGCATTCTAGTTCATTTTTGTGAGTGAGTGGATAGGGTCCATAGCTGGGAACACAAGAGGCCAGCGAGATAGCGGCGATCGTGGATGGGAGACCAGCCGCGGCGAAGCAGAGATGTTGAGTAATCAGGCAGGGCGCGGACGGGGAGCCCGGTGGTCCATGCGAACGCTCGATAAAGCCCGGCGATGATGGCGCGGGCAATATAAGCGGCGAACCGAGTGCGAGGGAATGGCGAACTCCGAAATGACCCATTGCGCTCCCGGCCGTGCATGGGGCAGGACCGAATCGAAAAGTCGCTCCAATTGGTCCGGGAAAAAGCAGTCGAGAAAGAAGTGAGAGACGATCAAGTCGTAGGCGCCGGTGGGATTCCACGTCAAGGCATCGGCATGATGCAGGCAAACGCGCTGGTGGTTTTCGGACTTGCGAATGCGCTGTTCGAGAAGTCTGAGCATGGACTGGCTGGAGTCGACAACATCCGCGGTCAGGGTGGGACTGGTTTCGAGGAGACGGGCGAGAAATCGCCCGTCTCCGTCTCCCAACACGAGAGCATGGCGTGCGCCGGCGAGGCGGGGCAGCTGGGCGGTCCGGCAGCGGGCCAGGTAGGGCCCGAAGCTGAGGTACTCAAGCCAGCGATAGGGTCGTGCTACGCGATCGAAGGTGATCTGTGGCGTGCTCACCGGGCAAAGGGGAGTAAGGCCATTGGGGTCAGCAGAGCGATATCGGCGGCGATGCGCAGGTGCAAGGGGGAGAAGCGCGAGCTGCGGGCATCAAGAGCAAATAGGAGTGCGCTGCTGACCGTAGCCGCCAGGTAGACGGCGGCAAGACCGGTTGAAGGAGCAAGCAGGGCCGCCGTCAGGGAGCAGAGTGCAGTGATGGTCAGAATGCGACGCAGGTGCAGGCCGGCCCAGCGGGTGGTCGCATGGAGGGCGCCGCCTTCCCATTTCTCGATACCGACGCAGTTGATCCAGCAAAGCAGGGCGAAGAGGATGATGGCGGGCGCCAATTGCTCTTTCCCTGAACTCCCTCCTGCGTTGAGGCGAGACCAGGCGGGGATGGCGGTCGCGGCAGCAAACAGGATGGCCACGGCAAGCTCCTTGGGCAACCGGGATGCGCCACGATGGACCGCGAACAGATAGAGCAGAGCAAAGAACCCAAGATAGAAGTCGTCGCGGAGCGTCTCAGGGCGCATGTAAGTGAAAACCGACCAGGCTAAGAGCGCGGCCAGGACAGAGGCTGCGCCAACAAAGGCAGTGCGATGGCGAGCGTGAAAATGATGGCGCTCCCGGAGGAGACCGGCGTGGGATTGGCGGAGTCCATCGAGAATGCGGTCGGTGACGTACAGCAGCCAGGTGCCAAGGGGTAGAAGGAGCGCCTGGAAAAGCGATAGGTGTAGATGCATGGCGCGGACGAAGAACAACGACCAGAGAGCAGCGACTGTTGGCGCATCCAGACTCAGGAGATGCCACCATTCTGCGAGGTTGTAGATGCGGCGGGCCAAAATTCAGTCTACGTGTTTAGGACCAAGGCGATTGGCCTTTACTAGGAGGATCCCAGGTCTCAAAAGCGAGACCCCACGGCACGCCGGGGCAGGCTGGGGCACCCATCGCGTTTCCAGCCTAAAAAGGTGTGCGCCGAAAGCGCATTATTTGAAGTTAACCTTTTCAGTTTAGCTTCATATATGTTAAATTTGCAGCATGGATGAGGTTCAGACCCTGTCGTTGGTAGTCGAGCTCCGGGTGGTGCTCGGTCAACTGAGGCGGCGGTTGCGGGAACAGGCCAGTTTTGGGGACCTCAGCTTTTCCCAGGCATCGGTACTCAGACGTTTGGACCTTGAGGGTCCAGCCACGGTGACGAGCCTGGCTAGAGCTGAGGGGATGCGCCCGCAGTCGATGGGAGCTACGGTCTCTGCCCTCCAGGCGGCGGGGTTGGTTTCCGGCTCACCAGATCCCACGGACGGACGGCAGACCATCCTCTCCCTTACCCCTAGCTGCCGGGAATGGATCAGGGCCGGCCGGGCGGCGAGGGAGGATTGGCTGTTCCGGGCGATCCAAAGCAAGCTTTCAGCGGAGGAGCAAACAGTACTTGCGGGCGCGGTCGAGCTACTCAAACGCCTCGCCGAGGGAGAACATCGTGCCGGTTACCACTCTTGATCCAAAGACCGCTCTGGTCATCATCGATTTGCAAAAAGGCATCGTCGGCTTGCCGGCGGCTCACCCTACCAGCGAAGTAGTCAAACACGCAGCCGAGCTGGCGGATGCATTCCGCCGGCACCGGTTGCCGGTGGTGCTGGTCAACGTGGAAGGCGGGGCTCCGGGCCGTGCAGAACAGACGCGGAGTATTCGAGACTTGCCTGCGGGATGGACCGACCTGGTCCCGGAATTGAATCAACAACCGGCCGACCACAGAGTGACCAAGCGGACCTGGGGAGCGTTTACCAACACCGGTCTGGAGAAACACTTGAAAGACCTGGGCGTCACGCAGGTGGTGATCGCGGGGGTCGCTACCAGCATCGGCGTCGAATCTACGGCACGGCATGCCCACGAGTATGGATTCCATGTCACGCTGGCTGTCGATGCCATGACGGACCTGAACGCGGATGCTCATCACAACAGCATCACACGCATTTTTCCCCGCCTGGGCGAAACCGGCAGCACGCAAGAAATCATCGAGCTCCTGAACAAGCGATGACGGGGACGTTCCGTTCGCTGAGCGGTTTCAATTACCGGATGTGGGCCGGCGGGGCGTTTGTGTCCAACATAGGAACGTGGATGCAGCGGACCGCGCAGGACTGGATCGTTCTTACGCAACTGACGCAGCACAACGCCACCGCTGTGGGTGTGGTGATGTCGCTCCAGTTTGGCCCCCAGGTTTTGTTGTTGCCGCTTACCGGATTTGCGGCTGACCATCTCGACCGGCGAAAGCTACTGTTCGCGACCCAAGGGGCGATGGGCTTGCTGGCACTGGGGTTAGGGATACTCACGGTTGCGGGGCTGGTCCAGCTTTGGCACGTATATGTATTTGCCTTTCTGTTGGGCTGCGTGTCGGCATTCGACTCGCCGGCGCGGCAGACGTTTGTTTCGGAACTGGTGGTGGAAGCGGATCTGTCGAATGCGGTCGGGCTCAATTCCACATCATTCAACGCCGCGCGCATGATTGGTCCGGCCATCGCAGGTGTTCTCATCGCCGCGGTGGGATCAGGCTGGGTATTCCTGATCAACGCGGCCTCGTTCGCGGCGGTTTTGTGCTCGCTCGGTTTGCTGCGGGTGGACGAACTTCATCGCACTGATCGAGCTTTGCGGACGCGAGGCAGCGTGGTCGAAGGCTTTCGCTATGTGTGGAAGCGTCCCGACCTGAAAGCCATGCTGCTGATGCTGTTTTTGATCGGGACGTTCGGGCTCAACTTTCCTATTTTTATCTCTACGATGTCCGTCACTGTTTTCCATGCGGGCGCCGGCGAATACGGGGTTCTGTCTTCGATCATGGCGGTTGGATCGGTGGCCGGCGCGCTACTTGCCGCGCGGCGGGAGAAGCCGCATCTTGCAATCCTGTTGGCTGCCGGCGCGGTGTTCGGCTTCGGGTGCGGGCTTTCAGCGATTATGCCGAACTCCTGGCTTTTCGGTTTGTCCCTGGTGCTGGTCGGGGTATCGGCACAGACCTTTACCACGACGGTGAACACTATAGTGCAGATGTCGACGGAACCCGCGATGCGAGGGCGGGTGGTCGCGATCCTGCTGGCGATCGCACTGGGCGGGACGCCACTAGGGGCGCCGATTGTGGGGTGGGTTGCGGATGCCTGGGGACCGCGATGGGCGATGGGGATTGGGGCGGCGGCGGGTCTTAGCGCGGCGGTGGTTGGGGTTTGGTATTTGGTGAAGTACTGTCAGTTGCGGGTGGGGTTCCTGGGTCGACGGGTTCGATTCAGTTTGGTTGAACAACGGGCTATTGAGAGTCTTGCCCACTCAAGCCAAAAGCGGGCTTGAATGCACCCGGGTATCCGATTCTCTTCAGTTGGTTGCGGCTGCGGGTTGTTTGCGGCGCTTGCGGGGCTTGGGCGGGGGTTCGGGCTCCGCAGGCTCTACAACAACGGGCAGCAGGACTTCTGGTTGCCAGGCGGGGTCTGGGATGCCGTCTACGCTGTCTCGACCTTCGGCGACTCGGATCAAGAAGTCCTGGGCGCTGAAACATTTTCCTTCGGGGGCGCGGACGCGGGGATAGCCGCCTGTGGGCAGCTCGATGCGCGACTTTGCGGTGTCGGCTAAATAGGCGGCGAGGATTTCGTTGCGAATGCGATTGCGAATCTGGGCGTCGCGGATCGGGAAAACAACTTCACAGCGCTCGAACAGGTTGCGCGGCATCCAGTCGGCGCTACCGCAATAGACCTCGTCCTCGCCGCCGTTGGCAAAGTAAAAGATGCGGCTGTGCTCGAGGAAGCGGCCCACTACGGAACGAACGCGAATGTTGTCGCTTACGCCGGGAATGCCTGGACGAAGCGAGCAGATGCCGCGCACGATCAGGTCGATCTGGACACCGGCCTTCGAAGCTGCGTACAGAGCTTCAATCACTGCCTGCTCGAGCAGCGAATTCATTTTGGCGATGATGCGCGCGGGGCGGCCAGCAGCAGCATGTTCCGCTTCGCGGTGGATCATGCGGATGGTGCTCTCCGCGAGAGTGAGAGGCGCCACGAGCAGTGGTGCGTAGTCGTCGGATTCAGAGTGAGCGGTGAGGTAGTTGAAGACGCTATGCACGCTGGCCGTGATTTCAGGATCCGCGGTCAGGAGGCTGATGTCGGTGTAGAAGCGCGCTGTGTTGGGGTTGTAATTGCCAGTGCCCAGGTGAGCATAACGGCGGGTTACCCCGTCGGGATCGTGACGGATGAGCATGGCCAGCTTGCAGTGGGTCTTGAGCCCCACGATGCCGTGAAAGACCTGGACCCCGGCGTCTTCCAGATTGCGCGCCCAGCGAATGTTCGATGCCTCATCGAAGCGGGCCATCAATTCCACGACCACGGTGACCTCTTTGGTCACGGCCGCTTCGGTGAGGGCATGGAACATGGGCGAGTCAGAGCTGGTGCGGTAGAGGGTTTGCTTCATGGAAACGACCCTGGGATCCTGCGAAGCCAACTGAATGAAATTGACGATGGCGTCGTAAGAGTCGAAGGGGTGGTGGAGCATGATGTCGTGATGGCGGAGTTCGTCGAAGAGGTCTTCTGAACGGCGGTTGAGGCGCAGCTCCCTGGGCAGGAAGTCTTTGAATTTAAGATCCGGGCGGGGTGTGTCGGTGTAGAGGTTCATGAGACGCGACAGGTTGACGGGCCCGTCGGTAGAAAACACCTGAGCGTCATCGAGCTCGAAATTCATGCGCAGGCGATCGACGATTTCTGCGTCGGCGCCTTCTTCAATCTCCAGGCGCACGGCGTCGCCTTTGCGGCGGTTGTGTAATTCGGAACGCACGCTGTCGAGCAGGCTGCGCGATTCTTCTTCCTGGAAGTAAAGGTTGCTGTTGCGGGTAACGCGGAAGGCAGTGGTGGAAAGGATCTCATAGCCGCGATACATGCCGACGGCGTTGTGCTCGATGAGGTCGTGGAGGAACAGGAAATCGTGGGTCCCGGAGCTGGAGGGCAGAGGCACCAGCCGGGGGAGCGCCCGAGGCACGGTGAGCACGCCCAGCAGCGCTCCAGTAGCTCCTTTGCGCTTACGGCGCAGCAACAAGGCGACGCAGAGGGCTTTGTTTAGGACGCGAGGAAAGGGATGGGCCGGATCGATGGTGATGGGCGTCAGCAGGGGGTCGACTTCGCGCTGAAAGTAGTTGAGGGCATAGGCGCGTGCCGCGTCGTCGATGTCGCCCCAGGCGAGCACGCGGACGCCATTGTTAAAGAGGGCCGGGCGGATGTCCTGGGTCCAGCAGCGGTACTGGTCGCGGACGAAATTGTGCATGGCGTCCACGACGACGTCGAGGGTCTGGCGCGGGGTGAGTCCGTCAAAGCCCGGTTCTGTGTATCCGTCTTCAATGCGCTGCATGATGCCGGCAACGCGAATCTCGACAAACTCATCCAGATTGCTGGCAGTGATGGCGAGGAACTTGACCCGTTCGAGCAAGGGGTTGTCGGGATCCTGGGCCTCTTCGAGCACGCGGCGATTGAAGTTCAACCACGATTCATCGCGGCCGATAAAAAGACTTTGGGGATCGGGGTTCAGACTGCCGTTCGCGTTGTCCATAAATGGGGAAGCAGTTGCAACCAAACTGACATTGTCTACCTTACTAAAGGCGCGGGTGATGAACCTGCGATCAAAGGGACAATTATGACGCGAAAATAGGCAGATGGGCAGGGGATTTGACGCCTGGAGAGGGGTTGCGGGAGGATGGAAGATGACAAGATTGTGGACCGGGCAACGGTTTGTCCGACGGTTCCCCAGGAGACGCGCATGAACGAGCAGAATTCGGGCTTAGTGACGGAGGCCAAGGAGTGGATGGCCGAGGATACGGCTTTACAGCTTTTTCAGATCGCTGCCCTCATGCTGGGTGACGAGCAAGAGGCAGTTTCCCTGGTGGAGGAGGTTGTGGCCAAGGTAGAGGCCGACCCGTGCGCGGAAGGAACACTGGCGTACGCGGAGGGACGGACTCTGCTGGTGCGGACTGCGGTACAACGGATGGCCGGGTTATACCCGGAAGCGTTCGTCGTGCCCACTGCGCCACCTGCGGACGCAGGGTGCATTGAAACGGACGACCTTGGAGCGGCAGGCTTAAGCGGAGATCAGTTTGGCGCTTTGATTTCGGGCGCGGGGCGCGCTGGCATGCGGGAATGGCTGGAACGGTTGGCTCCTGCCCTGCGGGCGATTTTTGTGTTGCGCGCTGTGGCGGGCCAGGATGGCGAGCAGACGGCCGAGAGCCTTCGCCAGAGTGGAGCGAGAGGGGCGCAGGCATGGCGGCGCGATCAGGTTGGAACCGCGTATCGCCAGGCGCTTTGCTCGCTGGCTACCTGCCTGATGAGCGCGCAGACCGCTATGGCGCCGGCCTAAATTAAGGCAGACGCGCCCTTCCTATTGGTTCGCTCTATAAATTGCGAAGTGGCAGGGATAAGGCAGAGGAACCCCACATCTCGCGAAAAACGAGCGAGATGCCCCGAATTTCCTGCTCGCTGCGTTTGACCAGACCGCGTATGCGCCTTTCTTTAAAGGAAAGGCGCGTGGAGTTCAGGGAAGTCGTGGGACATCTCAGGAGATCGGGGATATGGGGCACCCGGGCCTTCTCTTCAGGAAAGCTTGTGATGGTAGGGGATGGGGTCATCCAAGCTTTTGTCCCCGTCCGGATTTCCTCTGAAACGGGTGCGTTCTGGACGCGCCGGGCTTTCTTTTTGAATTGTTGACAAGCAATTCGGCATCGAAGTTGGTGCTGCCATTTTTCAGGGCCATGGGTTTCATGCCGAGGTTGACTGCAGGATGATAGGTAAGCCAGGTGAATGTTGGGGCACTGGGTGGAGACCGGTGGTGGTGCTTCTGGGCCTGGCTTTGATTCCGGCCATGTCCTGGGGACAGGCTCCAACGTCGGGGAGTAGTGGATCTTCCGGAAGCGGCGGCGCCACGCCCTCAGTGCAGGCGGCGCCAGCGCAGGTAAACAGCAACACGTATCAGGGCAGCATCGTCAAGCAGGCGCCGGTGCCGGGGGTTCTCCCGCTTTCGCTCGACCAGGCGATCCGGATGGGATTGCAGTACAACCTGGGCCTGGTGCTTTCCGGCACCAACGCGGGGTCGGCGGGCGCGCAGCAGTTGCAACAGTTGCAGGCCTTACTACCTACGGTGAATGCTTCGGCCAAGGAAGCCGCGCAACAGACGAACCTGCAGGCTGAGGGTCTTAAGATACCTGGGTTTCCGGCGGTTATCGGGCCATATGGGTATACCGATATCCGGGGCTCGGTCGATTGGTCATTGTTGAATATATCGTCGCTGCGAAATTACCTGGCGTCGAAACATAACTTTGCGGGGGCCAAGCTATCGGTCGAGGATGCGAAGGACATGGTAGTGCTGACGGTCGGCAATGCGTACCTGCTGTGCATCGCCGATGGGTCACGGGTGCAATCGGCGCAGGCTCAGGTAAACACTTCCAAGGTGTCGCTCGACCAGGCAGTGGCGAACCACCAGGCGGGGACGGCGCCGTTGCTGGACGAGTTGCGCGCCCGGGTGGACTACCAGACGCAACAGCAGACCTTGATCACGGCGCAAAACCAGTATGAGAAAGACAAGATTGCCCTGGCGCGGACGATCGGACTCCCCCTGGAACAGAGCTACTCGTTGAGCGACCAGGCGCCGTTTCAGGCGCTGGACAACCCGGACCCGAGTGCGGCTGTACAACAGGCAATCGCTCACCGGCGTGATTTACAGGCGCTGCAGCAACAAGTGGAGGGGGCGCGGGCTTCGCGATCGGCGGCGACTGCCGAGCGCTACCCGACAATTTCCTTTTCCGGCGACTACGGGGTGATTGGACCGACGCTGGGGCACTCCCATGGAACGTTCGACGTGGTGGGTACAGCCTCGGCGCCTTTATTCGAAGAAGCGAAATTGCGCGGCGACGCGCGGGATGCACAGGCACAGCTGGAACAGAAGCAGGCACAGTTGAACGATTTGCAGGGACAGATCAGCGCCGATGTGCGCGATAGTATTCTCGATATCCAGGCCGCAGCCAAGCAGGTTGCCGTTTCGCGCAGCAACGCGGAGTTAGCGACGGAAGCGTTGAGTGAAGCGCAACAGCGCTACGCGGCTGGGGTGGCCGATAATCTTGCGGTATCGCAAGCCCAGGCATCGATGGCCCAGGCGGATGACCAGCTAGTCTCCAGCCTGTACCAACATAATGTAGCGAAGTTGTCTCTCGCGCGAGCGCTGGGCATTGCGCAAACTAATTACAAGGATTACGTGGGAGGTAAGTAGCGGTGGCGGAACAGAATGCGGAATCAGGCCGTGCAACTGCCGTGGAAGAAGAGGGTCCTCAGGCCGGCAACAATGACCAGCAGGATCTCGACAACCCTCCCCGCAAGAAGGGGAGGCGAAGGTTCATTGTCATCGGCGTGGTCGCTGTTCTGATCGTGGGCGCGCTGCTCTTCTGGTGGCACTCGACGTATTACGAAGACACTGACGATGCACAGGTGGATGGCCACCTGATCCAGATCAGCGCCCGCGTGGCCGGGCAGGTGATTCGAGTCAATGTGGAGCAGAACCAGTACGTGCAGGCCGGGGCGTTGATTGCCGAGATCGATCCTAGAGATTTCGAGCAGACGGTAAAGCAAGATGAGGCGAGCCTGCAGAGCGCTGAGGCCAACTATGAGGCAGTGAGGGTGAATGTGCCGGTCATCGGCGTGAACACCACCTCGACCCTGCAGTCGGCAGCTTCGGGGGTGCGCACTTCCGACGCTACGGTGCAGCAGGCGCAGCGGCAGTTGGAAGCGGCCCAGGCCCAGGTACAGCAGGCGGATGCCAACAACATCAAGGCGCAGTTGGATCTGAAGCGATACACGCCTTTGGTGGAAAAGGATGTGATTTCCAAGCAGCAGTTCGACGCGACGGTGGCGACCGCGGATGCGTCGAAGGCTGCGTTGTTGGGGGCCAAGGCGAGCGAGATTGCCGCCGAGGATGCCGTACGGATTGCCCGCGACCGGGTCATTCAGTCACAGGCAGAGTTAAAGACTGCGCAAACCGCACCCGACCAGGTGAAGATTCAAAAGGCTAAAGCAGACCAGGCCGCGGCACAGGTGCAGCAGGCTGCCGCGGAACTGGCGCAAGCGAAGTTGAATCTGAGCTATACCACGATTGTTGCCCCGGCTAACGGGATCATCACCAAGAAGAGTCTGGAAGTGATGCAGAACGTGAGCGTCGGACAGAATTTGATGACGCTGGTTTCGCTGGACGATATCTGGATTACGGCGAATTTCAAGGAGACGCAGTTGCGGTCGATGCGTCCCGGGCAGGCGGTCAAGATCCATGTGGATGCCTATGGCCGGGATTATGACGGCAAGGTGACGCAGATCGGCGGGGCGACGGGGTCGATGCTTAGTTTGTTTCCGCCGGAGAATGCTACCGGGAATTATGTCAAGGTGGTTCAGCGGATTCCGGTGCGGATTGATTTGACGGACCGAAATGAGGATAAGGATCGTTTGTTGCGACCCGGGTTGTCGGTGGAGCCTACGGTTCGGGTGAAGTAGGCGGTTGGCTAGGGTCGACTGAAAGGGGCTTCTTCTGTGGGAAAGAGGCCGCTGTTCTCTCCCGTTTCGGTGTGCTTTTTCGAAAAACATCTCCACGAAAGATCCGCTGAACCGCAGGTCCCTCCGCTCCGCTCGCTCCGGTCGGGATGACAAGGTGGGGGGCAACGCTTTCAGAAGAGTGGTGGCCGGGACGAGCAACATCTAAAGCGATCGCTGGGCTGCGCCCTTCGTTTTCGGCCCATGTACGCTTTGGCGAACATGGGGCACCCGTCCATAACCTTCGACATCAGACGATGGGCTCAGGAGACGGCTAAGGCTAGCAGGTCGCTTAGATCGGCTACTGTGGTGGATACGGTTCCTCGGGGGATGGAGGGGCCAATGACCAGGGCTTGGTTGTGGCCTTCGAACCAGATCAGGAAAGCGGATTGGTCGGCTCCCGGCAGGCGTTGCTGGTTGAGCCAGTTGTAGTAGGCACCCATGTCCGCATCGACGATGGATCCAGCAAAATCGAGTTCGGGGTTGGGGTGGATCGTGGTCAGCAGCTCGTTCATGGGCCTTTGGCGTTGGCGGGGTGCGAAGCGCACCAGTAGGGTGAGCGGCTGAGCCCTGCGCAAGGCTTCACGGGCTGTCCATTGGGCGAAGGTGGTGCTGAAGATCTGGGTTCCGGAACCTTCGGTCAAGAGCTTTAGCTGAAAGCGGCTGAGGACTTCATCTCCAGGTTTGTCCAGCCCTACATCCGATGGGAGCAGCCTTGCGAGATGAGTGCGCAGTTCCTCCGGTCCCATGCCGGGACGCTGCAGTTCTGTCTGAATATTGTGTAACAACGATGCGCGTACAGGTTCCAGCGCCCCATACGACACAGAGGTAAGCAACGGGCTGTGATCCGCCGGCTCGCCTCCGTCGATGTACCAGTGACCGTAAGCCACGGGGTGAGCTTTGGCCCTGGCGGCGACCGCATTCAGCAACAGTGAAAGTCCGTTATCGGGTTTGACTCCGCCAAAATAAGCGCCGTGCTGGCGCAGGTTGCGAAAGAGTGGGGCATCGTAGGTATCGACTCCCTGCCCGATCACCGCAATGCCCAGACGGCGAGTGGTCATGGGCTCCGCGGGCATGGTCGAGCGCAAACGATCTCCATAGACGGTCGCAGCTTTACGAAACCCATCCAGCTGCTGAGTGCTCCACAAATAGGCGGATAGCTGTTCCACGAACTGGGACGGCTGATTGACCCAATCGAATTGCGCGAGTTTTGGAGGGAGAGAGAATTGCTCGAAGGCCTGAAACCAATCTTTTCGCTGCGCGGGAGATAGCGAGCTCAGGTTGGCAAGTTCCTTATCGATGGCCGCGCACTCGGCGGGGAATTTGTAATCGTAGTCGATGACTTCGCGCAGCAGGCTGGGCAAAAAGCTGAGCGGCAGTGGCTGCAAAGCTTCCAGGTGGGCAACGATCAGACTTCGGGCCTGAGGTGGATACCCGGCGAACTGATCGGCTTTGAGGGCACTTGGAAGCATGCGACTAGACCAGTTCTTGAATGGGCTTGCCCTGAGACAGTGCGGGAGAAAATCCCATCATCGATCCCAGCGTGGGCACCAGATCAATCGATTGCATGGGACGGTCGTAGACCACGCCCTGGCGTACGCCCGCACCCAAGGCCAACATCCAGGTAGTGCGGGAGGCAGCATCGCCGGTGCGATGATGTTGGAACCCGTTGCCGCCGGCATCCTGATCGGCGTCGCGTCCAAAGTCGGGCAGGATAAACAGGGTGGTGTTGCCGGCGTACTCCGGTTCGCTTTGGGCGGCTTTCCAAAGCTCCGCGCAAAGGCGATCGGTGCGGCGGATGGCATCGACGTAGAGCGAATAGGCGCCGGCGTGCGCTATGTCGATATCGTGCATGGTGATCCAGAGCAGGCTGGGCGACTCCTGCTGCATGAGCCGGCGCGCAATGTACATGGAGAGCTCGTCCGGACTGGAGACCGTGAGGGCATGGGCTTTGAAGTCGTCGACGGAAAGCTTCAGGATCATTTCCAACTGCTGCAGTTCGAACTCGCCGCCCGCGAGTTGCGGGGTGTACAGAGGAGTCTCGTAGTTGTCACGCAGCAGGTGCTCGTAGTCAGTGGAAGATCCGGACATGGCCGCGGTGAGCAGGTGCTTAGGCAATACAACCCGCGCTCCCATGCCGGAACCGTAGGAACGGTAATCGCTCTCGCCAATGCGGTTGAAGCCGTTGCTGGGGGCAACCACCCAAGCGTCGGAGAGCGGCCGGTGCAGGTCTTTGCGAAAGTACTCGAAGACGGTGGGATGTTGCGGAGGCACGGCGGAGAAGTTGTTGAGGGTTTCGTAGACCCCGGTGGCGAGACTGGCAGTGGCAACGTAATGGCCCAGGATCCCTTGATTCACGACCTGGGTAAAGAAACTCGCCTGGGGAATGAGCTGATGGAGCAGGTTAGGAATATTCTCCTGCCCTTCGGGCGCGAAGGTTTCCTGGTCGCGAGCGCCTCCACCAAAGGTGATGACGATGGTCTTTCGTTTTTTAGCGGCGGTCGCGCCTCGGACCAGGGGGCTAGCGCTCATGAGCGTGGATCCCAATGCCACGCCGGCTGCATCGCGCAGGAAGTCTCGCCGGGTGCGGCCGAGTTGTCTGGAAGTGGTCATTGGTTGGACGGCGCCTTGGCGGTGTAGACGAATTGCTGGACTTCCGCTCGTTCTTTGTCCACTTCGGCCATATGCTGTGCGCGGAGTTTTTGATAAACGTCAAATTCCGCCTGGGCGCGATCCTTCTGGCCAACATGAACGTAGTCCTGGCCAAGGCGGTAATGGGCATCCGGAAGGTTGGGATCTACTTCGAGCGCTTTCGTATACTCCGGAATGGATTTCGCATATTGATGCTGATCGGCATAGAAATTGCCCAGTTGGACGTGTGCTTGCGCAAGCCTGGGATCGAGAGCCACCGATTTTTGCAGCAACGATTCTACTTCCCCAAGATCCGAGCCTGGGTCTTCGGCCCGCTTCCCTTTCCACAAACTCATCGCATAATAGTAAGCCGCCAATGCGTTGCCGGGCTGCAGTTCGGAGAAACGGCGGAATCGTTGGATGACATCTTGCGCCTGGTTGGGAGAGCTGTCGTAGGCCTTGGAGAGAAAGAGATAACAGCGGGGGTCAGCAGGATTGAGATCCGCGGCCGCGAGTAGGGCTTTGACAGCGTCGTCGTATTTGCCTCGTGAATAGAGCGCCATGCCGAGGCCTATGAACAGCCGGGGTGAATTGGGATAGCGTTCAGTGGCTTTGGTGAATACTTCGATCGCGGGTTCGTAGGTGCGATGGAGAAGAAACTCGCTGCCCCACTCAAAGAGATTTTCCTCACTGGGATCCATGTGGGCAGCGATGCCGAACTCATTGGCCGCTTCTACGAATTTCCCCTCTTTTTCATCGAGTTGGCCCAGCGTGTTATGGAGTTCTCCGGTGTTCTTTTCCGTTACCAGCTTTTCTACAAGCTGCCTGGCCTGAGACAGGCGTCCGGTCAGCAAATAAGCCTGGGAAAGATCGTAGCTGTTGTCGTAAGAAGCGGGGTTGAAGAGTTGGGCCGCTTCGAGAAAAGGGACAGCGTCTGCGATCTTACCGTCTTGAATAAGGAACTCGCCGAGGTTATGGTTCGCATCGTAGTCATGCGGCTCCAATTCGAGCGCCTTACGAAACTGTTGGCCAGCTAACTCGGAGTTGCCTTGGTGCACGAGGGCGGCCGCAAGGTTGGTATGGGCAGCTGCCGAATCAGGCTTTAAATGAACGGCTGTCTGCAGTTGTTCGACAGCTTTAGCATTTTTCGATTGCGCAGCGTACACGAGGCCCAGCAGTTCATGAACCTCGAAGCTTTTGGGGACTTGAGGCAAAAGTTGTTCTAATTGAGCGGCTGCCTGGGACAGTTGACCGGCGTGGAAAAGAGCGACCGCGGATTGAAATTCGCTGGTCCAGCTTAGGGCTTTGATCGTTTTTGGCGACGGCAAACGCTACGCAAGGCAAGAAGGCACAAACAATCGCCGTCCAAAGTTGAAGCCTTTTGCTCACGGTCCACCTCCGCGTGAGCGTGACGCTACGCAGAAAACACATGGGAAGGGCACGCGGTTACATGCCCTTCCCAAGGTGTCTTCATCTTAACTTAGTAGTAGAACTTCATAGCAAATTGGATCTGGCGCGCATCCTGAGTGGGGAAGCGGGTCGATCCGATTTCACCGAAGGTCGTACTGTTGAAGTTGTTTGAACCCGAGATCGCGGTAACACCGTTGCCGCCGAAGTTGGGAGCATTGAACGTCGGGTGGTTCAGAATGTTGAAGAACTCAGCCCTGAACTGCATGTAAAAACGTTCGTTGATGGGAATGTTTTTGAACGCGGAGAAGTCAAACTTGGCTATCCCCGGTCCTTGCGTGGTGGTCGCATACCCACCAAGAACGGAGGAACCGGTCTCGGGGATGCAACCTGCTGGTGAGTTGGTGATGGGACCGCTAGCCCCCAAAATGCACGGTTGCTGAAATGCCGCGGGATTCCCAAACCAATTCAGTTTTCCGTTGGAGTCTTTGTGCAGGCCGAGTTTTTGGCTCTGACCGGCGACTTTCAAATCGGTGCAGTTTGTTCCGGCAGTGGTACTGCTGGGGCAGCTAAGGCTTATCGGCTGACCACCTTGAAGGGTGGCAATGGTGTTGGCCGCCCAGCCGCCAACGAGTGCGTTCGTAATCTTGCCTGAATTGCCAAGGAACCTCTTATCCTTGCCGAACGGCAGCTCATAGTAGCCGCTGAGATGGAATACATTGCGGATGTCGAAATCAGCCAGGGCTCGATCAAAGCTTGGCCCAAGGCCGGGGACGTCGGGTGCACGGTAGCCGTTGATGCTACCACCGTTTAAGAGGTCACCTGCATCCGAAATCGTCTTGGACCAGGTGTACGCAGCCAGGAATTGCAACCCATCGGAGAATTGCTTTTCCAGCCGGGTTTGCAATCCGTTGTAAACGCTGCGTCCCACCGTGGTGTGGTAGCTCGAGCCATGGTTGAAATCCGGGAACGGAACGGCGTTGGCGGTACTGGCGCTAGCGGGCAGGAGCTGGGTGACGTTGTTGGTGCTAACGCCGGTCTGCAGGTGAGAGCCGCTGGTGACCACGTACGAGACCTGCGCGGACAGCGAGTTGGTGAGCGCGCGTTGAATGGTGAGGTTAGAGCTCAGCGTAAGAGGCGTTTGGTAAGCGAACTGAAGGCCTTGCAAGCTCAAGCCTTGCGCGTTCACATTCACCGGGGAGAACTGGATGCAGGAGAGGCCGGCATTAAGAGTTGCCGTACCACCAGGACCTGCGGTGGAGCACCCGGCATAAGGAGAGCCGGCGCTGATCGGCGCGACGCTCGGGGTGCCAAGGTTTTTCTCCAGGTAGTTGAAGTTGTAAACGAAGGGATAGTTCTCGCCGATATTTGGCCCATATCCCTGGTTTTCAAACGAGTTGTAGAACATGCCAAAGCCGCCACGGATCACGGTTCTGGGATCGAGTTCATAAGCCAGACCTATGCGGGGCACAAAGTTTGTCTTTTGGGTCTGAACCAATCCCTGGCCATACTTGCCGGTTTGGAGAAGGGTGATTCCGTCCTTTGCCAAGAGGCTGGTGAAACTCGGAGACAAGCTTCGATTGTCTTTGCCGCTGGCCGGGATGATGAAGAGCGGCCCACCGTTGGGGGGACCACTGGGAACGAAGTTGGCCTGGCCGCCATTGGTTTCGTTGATGGGCCCGAAGAAGTCATAGCGAATGCCGAGGTTTAGTGTCAGCTTGGCAGTAATTTTCCAATCGTCCTGGAAGTAGGTCGCGAAATACTTCTTCTCGTCATAGGTTTTGCTGATGTTTGAGGCCTGTACCTGGTCGGCGCCGCCCACATAATTCACTCCACCCGGAACCGAAGTGGTGGTGGGAGTGAGCAGGAACTGCGCACGGCCGGTGTTGCCGTTACCCACGCCGGGGATATCAGTGAAGCTGACGGATTTGTCGTTGTTGTTGTACTCGAAATCGCCGCGGGAGTACGCCGGCTGCAGAGTCGAGAACTTAACGTTCTGGAACTCGATACCCATTTTGAAACTGTGCTGCCGATAAATCTTCGTAAAGTCGTCAGTGATCTGGATAGTGTCGCTGACTTCATCGGAGGGCAGGAAAGCGTTGCTGCCGAGGGTCGACAAACCGCTCATCTCGATGGATGGGAGGCCGCCATTTTCAGATTGCTGGGGAACGCCCTGAATGCCGAACTGCGCCGGAATACCAGACTGGTTACCGACGGGGCCGAAGCGAGTGGTGTGAAGGTGGTTATAGCCGGCGCGGGCGACGTTGACGAGATTGGGCGAAAAGACGTGGGTGTATGCCAGGGCGGATTGGTCAGACTTGGCAGTCTGGTCGCCTTCCTGGAAACCGCCGCCGTCCGCGATTCCACCAAAGGGACCGGGGATCAGCTGCGGGTCGTCCACATAGCTGAAACGAAAGAACACCTGATCTTTCTGGGTGAGATCGAAATCGACGCGGGTGTCGAATGCGTTGCGTGACTCATTCAATTTCGGATTGGAAGCGAAGTTGGACTGGAACGACCCGCTGGTGGGCAAGGGATAGAGATTTAACAGTTTGATTGCATTGGGATCAAGCCGGCCTGCGGGAAGCTGATTCAGGTTGCAACCGGTGACAGTATAGGTAGTTGTGCTGGCAGCGCAGGTGCCGAACGGGTCGCGGACGTAGCCCGAGGCGGTTGGAGTGATGCCGGAAACGGGATCCTGTACGCCGGCGGTGACGGCGCGGGTGGTGGCCGGATCAAGCACCGCGCCCAGGGGTACGTTGCGGCCGAGGGCATCGAGCCGGGTGCTGGTGCCCTGCCCGGTAATGATGTCGGAAAGATTCGTGAAACCACTGTTTCGTTCGAGGACCGTGGGCACGCTGACGCCGGATTGAGTATTGCCGGCCGCGCGGCGCAATCCTTCGTAGTCGCCGAAGTAGAAGATCTTGTTCTTGATCACCGGGCCGCCGATGGTCGCGCCGAATTGATTTTGGCGCAACTCACCTCTCTTGATGCCCTGGTTGTTTTCGAACCAGTCGGCGGCATCGAGTTTGTCGTTGCGGAAGAACTCCCACACTGCGCCGTGGATGCTGTTGGTGCCGGACTTGATGGTGGCGTTCATCACTGCGCCGGCGGAGCGGCCGAGTTGGGCGCTAAAGTCCGCGGTCTGCACTTTGAACTCTGAGATCGCATCCACCGGCGGGAGGACGACAAAGTTGGTTCCGTTCAGGAAGTCGACGGCGTTGGAGTTGTTGTCAATGCCATCGAGCAGGTAGTTGTTTTGCGAGGGACGGAGGCCATTCGCGGTAAAGGCTCCGGAGGCTGCGTTGCCGCGGGTATCTGCCTGGGGCGTATTGACGCCGGCGCCCAGCTGGGCGAGAAAAGTAAAGTTGCGGCCGTTCAGGGGGAGGTTGTTGACACTCTGCCCGGTCACTGTCTGGCCGACCGAACCTTCTTCCGTTTGCAACTCGGGAGGAGCGGTGGTCACCTGCACGGTTTCGGTGGCCGCGCCGGTTTTGAGCTGAATATTGACCTGGAGATGTGCATCCAGCTTCACTTCCAGATTTTGCTGGGTAGTGGTGGAGAAACCGGGCGCCGAAGCGGAAACGGAGTAATGCCCGATTCTGACGGGTGAAAACGTATACTCGCCGGCCCCGCTGGTGGTGGTGTTGAGGGTGATTCCCTGATCGGTATTCAACAGGGTCACCTGCGCGCCAGGAACGACGGCACCGCTGGGATCCTGCACCACTCCGACGATGGAGCCTTCGTCGACCTGGGCGAGGGCGCGGGGAGCATTTGCTAGAAACAGGAAGAAAGCGGAAAGGGTGAGATAGCAGACAGACTTGGTCCAGCTATGGAAAAGGCGTTCACGACTCATTTACAAAATCCTCCGAAAAATTACCCCATGGTCAACTGCGCTGCTTGGGCGCCGACTCGATTGTGCAGCTGGTGTAACGCTGCCAAGTAACCGGTTACATCGTCCGCAGAGGAATTTAGTCCTCCGAAATGAGCTTTGTCAACCGAAAGTTGGAGATTGAACCACACCCGTACAGCGGACTGCTCTTAAATCGCACCTCAGGGCCTAAAGGCCAAGATTTCTCTGGGTAGGTACGGGCTAAAGCCCGTACCTACCTTGCCGTATTTGCCTTGCCCGTACCGCCTTGCCCGTATCTGCATGTACCTGCCTGCCCAGCTGTGGAAAAACACACTTCCTTAAAGTTGCGGCTTGCACGACGGACTCGACTAGCCTTTCCCAGGAGGATCCCAGGTCTCAAAAGCGAGACCTGGGGCACCCCTCGCGTTTCCAGGGCTGCATCGGTTTGGTTCGCCTGAGGATCAGGGATGCTAGCATTCAGACACCTGCCAACCCTCCGGAAACGTTCAGGATGTCGCGTCAAAAAGTCGAAAATCGAGTGCTTTCCCGACGATCTTTGCTTAAGGCCATGGGTTTGGCACCGTTGGTTTTTCGCAGCGCACCGTTGCAGGGGTCATTGTGGCTCCCTGGGTTTCCCGGTACTTCGGTAAGCGGTTTCCCTCTTTCCGATATTCGTTTGATCCCTCACTATCCCGCGCGTTCTCCTCTCGAGGATGTTCTTCGTCTGGTGGACCCCGGCCTGGATGGATACCTAACCGAGAAATATGCTTTCGAAATCGGGGGGCTTCTCCAACGCTGGAGCCGGACACTGGAAGCATCGGCCACTGATTTTTCAGCTCTAGCGGAGTTGGTGAGCCCTTCGATCGAAGCTTCGCCCCTGACTCCCAAATCGGAACTCACGCTGCGTTCGGGAAATGGAATCGATTGCAAAAGGCGACGTTTTGGCGGCCCTGCTGCCGGTGGCCGAGAGAGATTTATCGAGCAGATGAGGACTTGGCTGGGAGCGAGCACGCGGGTGGAGACTGCGGAATTTGAGATTACCCGTATCGAAGAAGTTGCGAATTCTCCTCTGACGGTCCGGCTCGACATTCGTTATGACCTAGTGTTGCAGGGGAGTGACGAGCGGCGGGAGGAGCGGGTCGGATTATGGCGCACGGAGTGGTTGCGAGACGAATCGGCGGCGTGGAAAGCCCAGCGGTGGGAGGCAACCGAAGAGACGCTGAGCTCTACCCATGGACCGATGTTTCTCGACGTTACACAGCAGGTTCTCGGCCACACGGAGTCGTACACCAGGCAGATGCTTCGCGGGTCCGATTACTGGCGCACAGTGCTGGACGGCGCGTGCGGGATTGATGTCTATGGCAACAACGGGGTCGCGGTGGGCGACTTCGACAATGACGGCTTTGACGATCTTTATGTTTGCCAGCCGTCGGGCCTGCCTAACCGGCTCTACCGTAACCGGGGTGATGGGACGCTCGAAGATGTGACCGACAAAGCGGGAGTGGGTGTGCTGGATGGCACAGCGTGCGCGCTGTTCGCTGACTTCGAGAACAAGGGGCGGCAGGACCTGTTGGTGGTTTGCGGCAGCGGTCCGCTGCTGTTCGTGAACCAGGGGGACGGCACCTTTGCTATCAAGCGCGACGCGTTCCAGTTCAAGAGTCCTCCACAGGGAACGTTCACGCATGCGGCTCTGGCTGACTACGATGGCGATGGCCGTCTCGATATCTACTTTTGCCTGTACAGCTACTACCTGGGACTTGACCAGTATCACTACCCGATTCCCTACTTCGATGCGCGGAATGGTCCACCGAATTTTTTGCTGCACAACGAAGGCAATGGAACCTTTGTCGACCGGACGGAAGCGGCGGGATTGAATGCGGAGAATGACCGCTACAGTTTCGCCTGCGCGTGGGGCCATGTGGAAGCGGGAGGTTTACCGGATTTGTATGTGGCCAACGACTTCGGGCGCGCGAACCTCTACCGCAACCAGGGGAATGGAACCTTTCGCGCGATTTCGGGGGAGGCTCATGTACAAGACGTGGGCGCCGGGATGAGCGCGTGCTGGGCTGATGCCGATAACGATGGAAAACAGGACATTTATGCGGCCAATATGTGGTCCGCCGCGGGACAGCGAGTTTCGTCACAAAAGCAGTTTCAAGAAAAAGCTACGGAAGAGCTCCGCGCACTTTACCGGCGGCATGCACGCGGCAATTCGCTTTACCGCAATCTGGGGAATGGCAAGTTCGAAAATGTAAGCGGGCCGGCAGGGGTCGAGATGGGGCGATGGTCCTGGTGCTCGGACTTTTGGGATTTCGATCATGATGGGTATCCCGACCTTTATGTTGCCAACGGATATATTTCTGCGCCGCAGCGAAACGATCTTGGCAGTTTTTTCTGGCGGCAGGTAGTGGGGAAATCGCCCCAGGACTCTACGCCTTCCCTGGCTTATGAGCACGGTTGGAATGCGCTCAACGAGTTGATTCGATCGGATGGTTCGTGGAGCGGGTATGAGCGGAATGTGATGTTCGCCAACAACCGCGATGGCACGTTCACCGAGGTTTCGGGTGCGGTGGGATTGGATTTTCCTGAGGATAGCCGGTCGTTTGCGCTGGCGGATCTGGACCACGACGGACGGTTGGAAGTGATCCTCAAGAACCGCAACGCTCCTCAACTACGGATTTTGCACAACGGTTCGAAGGACATTGGGGCCTCGATGGCGTTCCGGCTGCGGGGACACAAAAGTAATCGCGATGCAATTGGCGCTGCGATCACGGTTGAGGCTGGAGGGGTGCGGCAGACCAAATACGTGCAGGCCGGGTCGGGATTCCTTGCTCAACATTCGAAAGAGGTTTTGTTTGGGTTGGGCGGGGCCGAGGGAAACATCCTCGCTACCGTGCAATGGCCCAGCGGATTGTCGCAAAAGTTTGCGGGTATGCCGGCCGGGCACCGGATCGAGATTGAGGAGGGTTCTGCTGAATTTGCGGCGAAGCCTTTCGCGGTGACGCCTGCGGCGTGGGCGCAAAGTGGGCCGCCCGCGAAGATAGAGGCGCTGCCTTCGCAGGTTGATACCTGGCTGCTGGAGCCTTTGAAGGCGCCGGAGTTTTCCCTTCCTGACCTTGCGGGCAATACGCATGCGCTGAAAAGTTTGCGGGGTGAGTTTGTGCTGCTGAACTTCTGGGCGACGACTTCGCCGATTTGCGGCGATCAGTTGCGGCTGCTGCAACGGCTTGGGCACGGGCTGCAGGTGGTGGCGGTTAATGTCGACGAGGGGGCGGATACGGAGAAGGCGCGGTCGTTCGCGGGCCGGGAGAAGCTCTCGTTTCCTGTGGTATTTGCGACGGCGGATGTGGCCGGGGTTTATAACATCATTTACCGTTACTTATTTGATCGGCGCCGGGATTTGGCGATCCCCACTTCTTTTCTGGTGGATACAGAGGGGATGATCGTCAAGGCGTACCAGGGGCCGGTTGATGTTCCACGGGTACTGGAAGATGTGAAGTCCGCGCCCACGACGGCTGCTGAGCGCCAGCGGAGGGCGCTTCCCTTCCCTGGGACGGTTTATCAGGGTGCGTTCCAGCGCAATGACTTTACCTACGGTGTTGCGATGTTCCAGCGCGGTTACCTGGACCAGGCGGCGGAGTCGTTTCAGCAGGTGGTGGCGGCCAAGCCCGATGACGCAGAAGCGTATTACAACCTGGGGACACTCCATCTTCGACGCAACGATTTGCAACAGGCACGCTTGTATCTCGAGCAGACGCTGAAGCTGAAGGCAAACTACCCCGAGGCCTGGAACAACCTGGGGATGATCGCTGCGCAGGAAGGGCGGCCGGACGAGGCGGTCAAAAACTTTCAGCAATCGCTGCTGCAGCGGCCGGGTTATGGAACGGCGCTGCTGAACCTGGGGAATGTGTATCGCAGGCAGCGGTCTTTTGCCAAGGCACAGGAGTCGCTGGATCAGGCGGCGGCGATTCAGCCTGATGATCCGGAGGTTAACTACAGCCTCGGGATGTTGTATGCACAACAGGGACAGACTCCGCGTGCGGCCGAGTATCTGCAGAAGGCGGTTGATTTGCGCCCGGATTATGCCGAGGCATTGAATAACCTTGGGGTGCTGTTTGTTCATGGGCAGGATTATGCGCGGGCAGAGGAGGAGTTCCAGAGATGTATCCGGGTTGCTCCGGGTTTTGATCAGTCATATATGAATCTTGCGCGGTTGTATGCGCTGCGCGGTGATAAGGCGCGGGCTCGAGAGGTGTTGCAGGAGTTGCTGCGATTGCAGCCGGCGAATGCGGGGGCCCGGCAGGCTTTGGGGATGATGCAGTGAGTCCAGTGTGTTCGTTTAGGAAAAGCAATCGTTTGGGCTACGCCCGGTGTTTCACCACGTCAGGTTCGGGGTCCGAGCCACGGAAAGAGCCCTTAGGTTTCACTTCTCCGCTTTGTTCTCCGGAAAAACATTTCCATGAGGATCCGCGGAACTGCAGATCCCTCGGCTTCGCTCGGGATGACAAAGGAAAGGGTAACGGTTCCATACAGGGCAGTTGCCGAACCGAGACGGTTTCCCTCGCCTTGGCTAAGTTGCAGGCCCGTGTTGCTGGTAAGCATTGCGTTGTTGCCTTCGTGTTGATGTTTTTTTTGGTTTGCCGGGTGGTTGCTGCCGAGGCGCAACGGTTCCCTGAGGTGGAGATGTTGGTTCGGCAGGGGCGTCTTGCTGAGGCAGAGGCGAAAATGCAGGAGCAGCTGCGGCAGAAGCCCAGTGTCGAGGGCTACAACCTGCTGGGGAATATTGAGAGCGCGCGTGGGGAGTTGCCGGGTGCTATCGCGGCGTTTAAGCATGCTTTACAACTCTCGCCTAAGTCAGCAAATACCGAGGCGAATCTCAACCTTGTTCGGGCTTATCTCGAAAGCAAACAGACCGGTGACGGTTTGCGGTTGGCGGCTCAGCTTTCTCAGCAGAACAAGGACGATGTGCAGTTGCATTTGTCGCTGGGTGTACTTCTGGCGACGGAGGGACAGTACAAGAGTGCCCGGCTGGAGTTGGAGAAGGCTGATGCCCTACGCCCTGGGAACTTTGAGATTCTTTACAACCTGGGACAAACTTTGCTTCGCGGCGGTGAATACCGGCAAGCGGAAACGGTGTTGAATCGCGCGCTTGCACTCAAGCCTGAGTCTCCGGAAACGCTTTATCTGCTGGCCCAGGTTCTTTCCGATGAATCGCGGCCGATGGATGCGCTGGCCCTGCTGGTGCGGGCGCACAAGATAGCGGGCGAAAACACGGACATCATCCTGCTGATGGCGCAGATCAGCATGTCTCAGAATTATTTTGAGGATGCGATACCGCTGCTTGAATCCGGTGTGGCCCTGGCGCCGCAGCGTGCTGATCTGCATGCTGCCCTGGGCGAGAGCTACCTGCAATCGGACCGAATGGGGAAGGCTGTTGATGAGTTTAACCAGGTAATCGCGATTGCGCCGTCGGCGCAGGCTTACGCTTTGCTGGGTCTTTCTTACCAGCGCCTGGGCCGGTTCGAGGAGGCAAAACACAACTTTGAACAGGGGCTCAAGCTGGATGCTCACAATATTGGTTGCTTATTCAATCTCGGTCTGATTGCCGAGCGGCAGGGAGATGCTACCGCCGCGGAGGCGAAGTTTCAGGAGGTTTTGCGCTTACATCCGAATTACGCCGACGCGCTGCTGGAGTTAGCCAACCTTCGTATCAGCAGCAAAAAACTGCCGGAAGCGGAGGACCTGCTGCGAAGGTACGTGAAGGTTAGCCACAATCCGGCGACCGGGTATTACAAGCTCGCGATGGTGGAAAGGAGCTTGCACGAAACGGCTGCCGCGGATAGCGATTTGAGTCGATTCCAGACGCTCTCTAAAACTGCTCCGAGTGGACAACATGCTAACGAGCATTTGTTCGACTACCTGGATAGCCGGTCGAAACTGGATCCCCGGGCGCGCAACCAGATGGACATTGCGGAGATCACGGACCAGCTTCGCGCTCATCCCGATCAGCCGGAAGGGCTGTACCTGCTGGCTGAGGCGTACCTGAAAGCGGGAAAGGTGGATGAGGCCAAGGCCACGATTGCGCAATTGGATAAGGTAAGCGCGAACGATGGCCGGGTGCTGGCGGGAACAGGCGTTTTGCTAGCGCGGTTCCACTTGTACGACGATGCCATCCAGCATTTCCAGGCGGCCGCGCAGGCAAATCCAGATGCCGATGAAATCAAATTCGATCTGGCGGATGCTTATTTCCGCAAGGGTCTTTATCCGCAGGCGCTCGATGCTGCGCAACAGGTCTCGGAGCAGGGCCGAAAGGATGATGCCTACCTGGCTCTGCTGGGAGATATTTATGCCCACCTGAACGACGCAGCCCGCGCGGAGGAGATTTACCACGACGCGATCCGCCGCAATCCCGACAATGATCAGGACTATCTTGCGCTGGCTTTACTGCAGTTGCGCCAGCACAACATCGCGGGGGCAAAGCAGACGCTGCTGCAAGGGCAGGCACGAGTGCCGGGGTCGGGAAAAATTCTCTGGGGCCTGGGACTGGCATCGGCTCTGGATGGGAATACGGCGGAAGCGGGGCAGCATTTTGAGCGGGCGGTAGAGATGCTTCCGGAATGGCCTGGCAGCTATTCCACGCTGGGGGTTTTCTACTTTCAAACGGGCCAGATCGAGAAGGCCAAAGAAGTCTTGAGCCGTTTCAAGAACAGCAGCGGAAGCGGCGCGTTCGACATTAACCGGATTGAGCAGGTGCTGGCCCAGGCGCCGGCTACTTCCCCGGCAGCCAACGAACCCCTGAGCATGGCCAACCGGCAGCAGTTGTTGCGGCTCGCCTTGTCGCTCGCAGACAGGACGCTCTGAGTCTCTATAATCGTCGCAAGCTATGATTTTTCCGCGAAGACGCTTTCTCGGCTCATCTCTCTTTCTACTTGGCAGCAATCTGACAGAGGCTCTTGCCACTCCGCTTTGGCAATGGAGGAGCGCTGATCTGCTGCAGGCTGCGGTTGCGGCGCCCACGATATCGCCAGTGCAGTATGTGGATGTGGCTCAGAAAGCTGGGCTCACGAGTCCCAACGTATGGGGCGGGGTCGACCATAAACGCTCGATCATCGAGGCCAAGGGAAGCGGCTTGGCTTTCTTCGATTATGACCAGGATGGATGGCTGGACATTTATCTGACCAACGGCGATCAGTTGGACTCGCACTGGCCTGCCGGTAAGGCGCCCACTTCCCATTTGTACAAAAACAACCGCGACGGCACGTTCACAGACGTCACGGAAAAGTCGGGACTGGGCCGCAGCGGCTGGCAGACCGGCGTGTGTGTGGGCGACTACAACAATGACGGATGGGACGATCTATTTTGCTGTTTCTGGGGACACAACATTCTTTTTCGCAACAACGGCGATGGCACATTTACCGATGTGACGCACAAGGCCGGTCTTGACCAGGCGAAGGTGCGTTGGGGCGCAGGGTGTACGTTCCTCGACTACGACCGGGACAGCCACCTCGACCTTTTTGTTTGCAATTATCTCAAGCTCGATCCGCAGACGATCCCCGGCCCCAACGACACAAAATTCTGCCAATGGAAGGGCGTGCCGATCATGTGCGGTCCGCGCGGGCTTGAGGGCGATACGAATATTCTTTATCACAACAACGGCGACGGGACATTTACGGATGTTTCCGAGAAGTCGGGGATTCTCAAGCCTGGGCCGCGGTACTCGATTACCGCGGTGTCTTACGACTTCGACAATGACGGGTGGCCGGACATTTATGTCGCTGTGGATTCCGCACCGAGCATTTTGTTCAAGAACAACCATGATGGCACGTTTACGGATATCGCCGTTATGGCGGGGTGCGCTTATAGCGACAACGGACATGAGCAGGCGGGGATGGGCGTTGCGGTTGCGGACTATGACTGTGACGGATGGTTCGATATTTTCAAGACCAACTTTGCCGATGACACCTGCAACCTGTACCACAACAATGGCGATGGCACGTTCAGCGATGTCACGTTTGCCGCGGGGGTGGGGGTCAACAACCGTTATGTAGCGTGGGGCTGCGGGTTTGTGGATTATGACAATGACGGTTGGCAGGACATTATCCAGATCAATGGACATGTTTACCCCGAGATTGACAACTACCACTTCGATCAGACTTACAAGAATCCGCGGCTGGTTTACAGAAATTTGGGGAATGGGCGTTTTAAGGATGTCTCGGCGGAAATGGGGCCGGGCATCAGCGAGAAGTTCTCCAGCCGGGGGGCTGCGTTCGGCGATTACAACAACGACGGTGACATGGATGTGTTGATTTTGAATATGAACGATTTGCCGTCGTTGCTTCGCAATGAGGGCGGCAATAAACAGAATTGGATCAAGATCAAGCTGGTAGGAACCAAGTGCAATCGTACTGCGATCGGCGCGCGGGTACGGGTGGTGACGGGGAAGCATGTCCAGATGGATGAGGTCCACAGCGGCACGAGCGTGATGTCACAGAGTGATTTGCGGCTTCATTTTGGGTTGGGGAAGAGCGAGACGGTGGATTTGATTGAGGTGAAGTGGCCGACTACGCAGAAGGTGGAGAAGTTTAACCAGGTGAAGGCTAATCGGATTATTACGATTCGTGAGGGGGATGGGGTGGTTAAGCCTCGATAGGGAAATGACAACGGGAGGTGGGTTTTGTTCCTGCCATCGAGGTGACGACGGACGGGGCTGAAGGTCGAGGACCGTGGTCTCCCACATCTCGCGAAGAACGAGCGAGATATGGGGCACCCGCCTTCTGTTGCCGGAAAGACTTTTACCTTAGAGGGGGACGGCGGCGGTGGAGCCTCGGATTACCAGTTCTGCGCGGACGATGTGGGTGACGCCTTCGCTTTCTCCGCGGTGGCTTGCGGCGTAGAGAGAGGTGAAGGCGAATTCGGCGATTTCGGCGCGCGAGAGGCGGATCGTCGTTAGAGGCGGGGGCATGAAGTTGCTGAGGGCGATGTCGTCAAAGCCTACGACCGAAATGTCCTGGGGTACACGGAGGCCGGCGGCGTAAACAGCTCCCATGATGCCGATGGCGGTGAGATCGTTCGAGGCTAAGACGGCTGTCGGACGCACAGGCAGTTTCAGGATGTCTGCCATCGCGGCGTAGCCCCCGTCGAAGCGGTGGTTCGCGGCGCGGATGAAATCATCGCTGCATTCCAGCTTCTTTCGCCGTAGCGACGCGAGGAACGCTTCATAGCGTGTCCTGGCCGAAGCAAGGTTGACGGGGCCGCTGACAAAGGCAATCTTTTGGTGGCCCAGAGAGGTCAGGTGGTCGATCGCTTGGTCTACACCACTGTCATAGTCGAGGGAGATATTGCTGATCCCATGTCCGACGGAGCCGGTGTCGAGAAAGACAATGGGTATGCCACGGCCGCTTAGCATCTGGATGAGCGCCGGGTCCATTTCCGAGGTCATGATGGCGACGCCATCCACCTTGCGTTCCAACATGCGCCGGACACAGATTTCCATACGGTCGGCTTGGTAGTCCGTATTGGCAATGAGGACCTCGTGACCGTGCTCGACGGCAAGTCGCTCGAAACACTTCACCAGTTCGGGGAAGAAGGGATTCTCAATGTCGGAGATGATTAAGCCATAGATGTGGCTTTTACCTGTACCCAGGGTGCGCGCATGGGTATTGGGGTAGTAGCCGGAACGTTGGATCGCCGCCCGGACGCGTTTTTCCGTACGCGCGTCCACAGGGGCCGTGCCGTTCACGACGCGTGAGACGGTGGCTGTGGATACCCCGGCTCTCTTTGCTACTTCCCTGATGTTCATGCCTGTGGTTGGCGGGACTGGCGGCTCACAGAGCTTGTATTGCTGACGCTTGCTGTCGCTTAACCCAGCGACTATTTTGTCTCATAATACACCGGACTTGGTCAGACCAATGGGATTGTCATCAAGTGGCGCGCGGGCTACTTTGCCAGCAACGCGTCGAGTCCTGCTTGAGCGATTTGCTCGTCAATCTCAGACTTTGCACCGCTGGCCGAGATTCCTCCGAGAAGCTGGCCATCCACGCGTATGGGCAGGCCGCCCTGGTTGGGGAAGAAATCGGGGAAGGCAAGGTTTTGTACATTACCGTTCTTGACGGCTTCCGCGGCTTCGCGCGACGGGCTGCCATAGGCGGCGGCATGGCGCGCTTTTTTCTGCGCGAATTGCAGAGTATTGAGCGAGGCGCTATCTCCCTTTTCGAGAAAGAGCAGATTGCCGCTTTCGTCCACGATACAAATCGTTACGCTCACGTTCAGTTCTTTCGCTTTCGCTTCGGAAGCGGCAACCATGGTTTTGACGGCGGCCAGGTTGAGATACCTCTTACTTGGCAGGTCGCTCGCGAATGCCATCAACGGAACCAGCAGTACCGCCACCCACTTGTACATGAAGAGTCTCCTACTGTTGCTTGCCCGGCTGTCCATCGAGAACAACGAGAAACTGCTTTACTTCGCGGCGTTGTTGTTCGACCGCGGTGGCCTGACGTTTTTCGATCTCGTCATGGAGCTTGAATTCCTGCGCGGCCTTCTCCGGGAACCCGCTCCGATCATAAGCCACGCCTAAACGGTAGTGCGCTTCTCCAAGCTGAGGATCCGACTGGATCGCCTTGTTGTAGTAGGCGATCGCTTTCTCAGGTTGGCGTTGGGAAAAGGCGAGAATGCCTAGTTGCAGGTAGGCATCGCTGCACTTCGGATCGATGGCCACTGCTTTCGTAAGCAGAACTTCCACCTGCTGCTGATCCTTTTCATCGACTGGCTGCTGCTGACGCTTCCAGATGGCCATGGCATAGAAATAGTTCCCCAGCGAATTTTCTGGGTGAGACTGGGCAAAGCGCGCCAGCCTGGGCTCGATACAGGCCAGGGGATTGGGCGAGGCCATTGCTACCCTGCCCATGAAGGTGTAGGGCTGTGGATCCGCAGGGTTCAGGTCCGACGCAGCGCAGAGGCTAGTGGCCGCCTCATCATAACGAGCACCGGCAAAGAGAGCTGTGCCGAGCGCGGTCAACATTCTGGCTGATTGCGGATAAGCTTTGCTTCCGTTCCTGAAAACTTCGGCGGCTTGCCAAACGGCACGATGAAGAAGCAGTTCTGAACCCCAGGCGAAATAATTTTGTTCACTGGGATCGAGGCGAACGGCCTGCTCGTCCTCACGAACGGCGGCTAAAGGATCGCCCTTTTTCTCGTCGAGTTCAGCCAACTGGCGATGCAAGTCGGCATCGCGTTGGGGTGCGCTGCGGCTCATCGAGGCGTGCCCGTCGGACTTCAGAGCGAGCGTATCCCGGGCAAGGGCTTCGCTGGTGCGCAAGGTGGCATCCGAGCCGTGGCCACCTACGGCGGTCCAGTCGGTGACGCCGGCCACGGTGAAATTGGGTTTGTCGGCAAATTCCATGGCCTCGGTCGGGGATTGCGAGTCTGTGAGAGTTAGGTCGACGTGTTTTTCATCACGACCATATGCGATTTGAACAGGGGTCGAGCGAGTACGGAGTTCCGCTTTTTGCGCGCTGAGTTGATAGTGGCCTATGGGAAGACCGGAAAACACAAAAACGCCGGCCGCGCTCGTTTTGGTCTCCCTGGAGCCGGGAATGCCTTCCTGTTCGAGCTTGACGGAGGCATCACCTACCGCCGTTCCAGCCGCATTGAGGACTTTGCCCTGGACGATCCCTGAATCGGTGCGCTGCCCGTGCACCTGCGACACGCTCAAGAGGACCGCGATGAGGCCGGCAACCAAGCGAAGACACCGGAAGTTCGAACACCGCAATCCCAAAGAACCCATCGCGAGCGAGACCTGACTGTACTTCTGGGGAATTTTACTAGGTGGGTGGGGGTTGACCCCTTCGGAGCCTCTTTCGACCCCGGCCGGAGCTGGACAAGTCACTGATTTGCACCACGTTATCACTGGCGGTTGCAAATCCAGCGGCGAAGGGTCAAAGGGGATGCGGCCCAGCGTGCCGGTAAGCACACGTTGGAGTGGAGAATGCGTGCTTACGAACCGTTTTCGACCTAGCTATCATCTATAGTTGAGACCTTAGAAGGCAGCCTGCGATATGCCGTTAGCGTTCGATTTTTTCCTGCATTTCGCCTACATCATTCTTTTTCTCTGGGTGATGGCGGAGCAGCTTGGCGTCCCCGTGCCGAGCCTGCCCCTGTTGTTGGCGGCAGGCACGTTGACAGCGACCCACAAGTTGTCTCTGCCGCTGGTGCTGGTTGCCGCGGTGGCCGGCTGCTTCGTCAGCGACTCCCTGTGGTATCTGCTGGGCAAGCGTTTTGGTAGCACCATGGTGAAGCTGGTGTGCCGGTTGTCGTTCGAGAGGTCCACCTGCGTGCGCAAGACCGAGGACTATTTCACCAAGTACGGCGAACAGGCTTTACTGGTGGCCAAGTTCGTGCCTGGACTGGGCACGGTGGCTGCGCCGATTGCCGGTCAGACGGGGATGCGGTATCGGGTTTTCCTGGCTTACGACCTGGCGGGCGCGTTGTTCTGGGCGGCAACGATTACCCTGACCGGCCGTTTCTTCGGGGACGTTCTGCGCGTGCATCCCGGAGCCCTTTCCTTTATGGGGCATTTTGCGGGGGCAATTTTCCTGCTGGCGATTGCCGGGCTCCTGGGCTACCGGATCTGGAAGCAGCAGGCGTTTCTAAAACAGGTGCGGACTTCGCGCCTGGAACCGGCGGAATTGAAGCGCATGCTGGACGGGGGGCAAAACCCTTATATCGTTGACTTGCGCCATCCACTCGATTACCTGCCTGATCCGCGGGTGCTGCCCGGGGCGGTCCGGCTTTCTCCTGAGAGCCTGATGCAGCGGAGCGGAGAGATTCCCCGGGATCGAGACGTGATTCTGTATTGCACTTGTCCCAGTGAAGCGACGGCGGCGAAGATGGCGATGAAGCTGCGGCAGAACGGAATTTACCGGGTACGTCCTCTGCTGGGTGGGTTTGACCAGTGGAAAAAACTTGGGTATCCGCTAGAGCAGTATGAGGACCAACCCGCAAGTATTGCGTGATCGCCAGCCGGGTACCAATGTAACGAAGTCGATACGCTGCCAGACAGAACCCTGGCCATGGTCGGTATTTTTCCCCATGGATCGATGACAATTCGGCCAGGGATGCACTTGCATCTCACGAGTCATGCGGTCCGAGCCTCGGAATGACGAATCCCCGCTTCCGGGGATGGCTCCCAGGCGATGCTCCTGCTAGCTTGCCCCTGGGTTCAAGGTTGCGTTCGGCGACGATGCGCGGCCTTGCGGGATGGAGAGATTTTTGTATGGCGTTTACAGAGACGTACCACTGCGATGTTTGCGGGAAACCGAGGGGCGACGCAGAGGACTGGTGGCTGGCTTTGACCGAACCGGCTGCGCTTATTCCTAATGCTCCTGAACAGCCGATGCTGCGGTTGACGGCCTGGAACGTGCTGCTGTCCCATGCTGCGAAGGTGCGGCATTTGTGTGGGGCGCGTTGTGCGCAGACCTTGATGGACCGGTGGATGCGGGGCGAGTAGCGGTAATTCCCTGTTGAACTGTCGTTCGAGTATTCCTCCGGCGGTTCCAGCCGGGAGTGAACCCCAAGGCGAAGGGTTAAAAGCCTGTACTGGAAAAAGTCCCGCAGGACGGCTGACCTTAGCCCAGGACGCCAGTCCTGGGTGGATCATGCAAGATGATTGAGTCCCGCAGGGAGGGCTGAAAATACGCCGCCACTTAACCCTGGATAATTTTCAGTCGTCCCTTCGGGACTTATCGTGTCTTGGAAGCTCCCCCAGGACTGCGTCCTGGGCTAAGATCAGCCGTCCCTAACGGGACTTGTCTTGTCGTCTGGTGCTCACGCACACTCTAAATCCTCATCTTGTTGATGACGTAACGGCCCGACCGAGTCATGCTCTGATGCAGAGCTTCCAAGTTGCCCAGACGCTCCCGCCCTTCCGGGCTCGAATTTAATTTGAGCCAACCGATTTTCCCTCAGACGTTTGCCACTTCACAGAGCCGGCGGCGGGATCTTTTTGAGCCCGGATAGTATGGTGAGGGTAGGGAGATTGCGTTGGCATACGACGACCTTAGGGATTGGATAAAGGCTCTGGAGAAGGCGGGAGAGCTGAAGCGCATCCAGGAGCCGGTGGATCCCATTCTCGAAATCGCCGAGATTACGGATCGAGTGTCCAAGTGGGACAAGGGCGCGGGGACCAAAGGTGGGCCGGCGCTGCTGTTTGAGAAGGTTAAGGGGTACCCGGGCAGCCGGGTGTTGATGAACCAGTTTGGCAGCGAGCGGCGGATGAAGATGGCGCTCGATGTCGACAGTCTTGACGACGTGGCAGGACGCATCGAAGCTCTGCTCAACCTCAAGTCGCCGGAGGGCCTGCTTAGCAAGTTGAAGATGCTGCCGATGCTGGCCGGCGTGGGCCGGTTTTTCCCGCGCACGGTGGAAAAAGATGACGCGCCGTGTAAGCAAGTGATCCTGCGGGAAGACTTCAGCGTTCTGGATTTTCCTGTGCTGCAATGCTGGCCACTGGATGGCGGCCGCTTCATTACCCTTCCCTGCGTGATGACCCGTGACCCCAAGAGCGGTAAGCGCAACGTGGGCATGTACCGCATGCAGGTCTACGACGGCCAGACTACGGGCATGCACTGGCAACGACAGAAGGTGGCGGCCGAACACCTGCGTGAACGGCTGCGCGCCGCGGCCGTCGCGGACGCTTCCGGAGATAAGCGCGCCGCGAGCGTGCGGGTCATGGCGGAGACGGCCGGTGGCACCACGGGACTGCCGGGAATCGCGCTGGCACAAGGCAAGGATCGGCGGCTTGAAGTGGCGGTGGCGATCGGGACGGATCCGGCGACCACTTTTTCGGCCATCGTACCTGCACCTCCCGAGGTGGAAGAGTTCGTGATTGCGGGTTTTCTTCGCCAGGCTCCGGTTGAATTGGTCAAGTGTGAGACGGTGGATCTGGAAGTTCCGGCGCATGCGGAGATCGTGCTCGAGGGTTATGTAGAGCTCGACGAGTTGCGCATGGAAGGGCCGTTTGGCGACCACACCGGCTTCTACACCATGGAAGAGGAATATCCGGTCTTCCATATCACCTGCATCACGCATCGAAAGAATCCGGTGTATGCGGCAACGATCGTGGGCAAGCCGCCTATGGAAGATGCCTGGATGGGCAAGGCCGTGGAGCGTATTTTTCTTCCGCTGATGCGGTTGACGATCCCGGAAATTGTGGATATCAACCTGCCGGTGGAAGGCGTATTTCACAACCTGATGATCGTGTCGATCCGCAAGAGCTATGCGGGGCAGGCGCGAAAGGTGATGAATGCGGTCTGGTCGCTGGGTCAGGCGATGTTCACCAAATGCATCATCGTGGTCGATGAGGATTGCGATGTGCAGGATGTGGGCGAAGTGACGCTGCGGGTGGCCAATAATATCGACCCTGAGCGGGATATCCAGTTCACGATGGGCCCCATCGATTCGCTCGATCATGCCTCGCGGCTGCCGAACTACGGCAGCAAGATGGGCATCGACGCAACGCGCAAATGGAGTGCCGAGGGCTTTACACGACCGTGGCCGCAGATGATTGCCATGGATCTCACAACACGGGCGCGCGTGGATGCTATGTGGAAGAGGCTGGGATTGGAGTAGGACTGTGGCACAAACTGCGCAGCAGACAGGAAGCCGCGTGGCCACGCATGGAGCAGGGCGAATACCGGAGCTATCGTGCGGTGCATCCGTTCGATGAACAGTTCGGGGTGGACACCAGTGGGTTGGCTTACGAGTTGCCTTCCGGCCACGCGCACGATCCATACAACAACGGCTACTTTGCGGTAGCGCCGTCGGTGTTTCATTCGATCATGCAGGCGCTGCGTGACCGACTGGGGCTGGATTACCGGCGATTCAGTTTCGTGGACGTGGGATCGGGCAAAGGCCGGGCGTTGTTGCTGGCCCTGGATTATCCGTTCCGCGAGATCCTTGGGGTGGAGTTGTCTCCTGAGCTGGACCGCGTTGCCCGAGCAAATATTGCGCGCTATACCGGCGGGCGTTATCGAGCGCCGATCAGCTCGATCCAGGGAGACGCGACGGAACTCAAATGGCCCCCCGTACCTTCGGTTATTTACCTGTGGAATTCGTTTACCGGGCCGGTCATGGAGCAGGTATTGCGTAACCTGAAAGCCTCTCTGGCTCAGCTCCCGCGAGAGTTGTACCTGGTCTACATACACCCGGAGCTGGAGCCGATCCTTGATGGGCAGGCGTGGCTTAACCGCCTGTGGAGAGAGGACTTTGCGATGAGCGAAGAGGACCACGCCGCATGGGCTTTTCCCAATCGCGATGAGATGTGCGCGATCTACCGGGCGTTGCCCGAACCGGCCGTAACCGAAGTTTCCGAAACCAGGTGACTTTTTCCCTACTACCCAACAGTTCGCATCACAGAAGAGGTTACCCTGGGTGCTAGGATTGTTTCGAGATGAGGCAGCTTTGACGGAACAAAAGCTGCCCGCCAAAGGTTTGTAGAATTGTTACTGTCATTGTATTAATTACCCCGATCCAAGTTTCCCACCCCCCGGGCCCCTTGATCGAGAGATTGAAAAGTTAACTGCTAAACGCCGTTATCTTCTGTACGGGTTCAAAACAGGAGAATGCCCGGTCCCCCCCGACCGCGCAGATTTCGGAAACCACGGACATCTACGCGCAGCGGTGCGTTTCACCGCACGAGGGAGAAGGATCGGATGTTGCCAAGCAAGCGCCTTTACACATGGACACTGAGGGCGGGCCTGTGCCTGCTGATGGGATTGACTGCTTGCGCCGTGAGCCGGGCGCAGGACGTAGGTGTCTATTCGAACCGCACGGTTTTCGGTGGATTTGTGGAGTACTCGAACGACTCCAGCCACATGCTTCTGGGCTACGCGGATGGACGCAAGATCACTGCGATCGGCGCCAGCTTCGAAAGAAGAAGTTTTTTGAAGAGGAACGTGACCGGCTCGTGGTTGGCCGAGGTGCGGCCGTATATGACCGTGACCGATCCTACGATGACAGGTTTCATGCTGAAGTTTCCGCAACAGCCGGCGTATTCCGGAATGGTCACGTTTAATTCTCCGGTTCCTGTGGATAGGCCGGTCAATACCACTCCCTTGAACGTACTTCTGATCACGCAGAACCAGGTGTACGCGGGCACTGCTACCTACGTTGGCGGAACGCGATCGACCTACGTGAGCGGGTTCAGCCCCATTGGCTATAAAGTCAGCGTATTTCCGCACAAACACATTCAGCCGTTCGTGACTGGTCTCAGTGGCTTTGCGGTATCGCCCAGAGACATACCGGTGTTCAACAGCTCCTCGATCAACTACACTTTCGAATTCGGCGCCGGGGTTGAGATCTATCAAAGCCACATGCGCTCCGTGCAGATGGAATACCGGTATCATCATCTTGGCAACACGAGCAGTGGCAATGTGGCAAACCCTGGCATCGATTCGGGAGTCTTAAAGGTGAGCTACTCCTTCGGACGGTAAACGGCTAACCGAAAGCTCCCACCGATCGCGACCAAGGCTTAAGGAGTAATCGGTGCGCTCGGTCGAACGCGACTTGCGTCTGCTGGTTCTAGCTGCTTCGGCGGGATCGGCAGATGGGTGGAGTTTTTTCGGATTCGGCCACGCCTTTGTGGCAAACATGACGGGCAACACGGTGCTGCTCGGGCTTGCCGTGTCTGGGTCTTATGGGGATCTCCTCCCTCCTCTCATTTCTCTTGGGTGTTACGTGGCCGGAGCGGCTCTGGGTTCGCTCTTGACCGGGAGCGTACGGCCGGACACCGTTTGGTCAAAGGCGATCTCCAGGACGCTGCTGCTGGAAGCTTTGTTATTGCTCGCCGCCGAGGGCGGATGGATCGCGATTCACCTCCAGGCCGGCTACGCGCCCAGACTGCAACTTCTTCTGGCTACCGTGGCGCTGGCGATGGGGATGCAAAGCGGGACGATGGTACAGTTGAAAATTCCCGGCATCGTGACTACGTACATCACTGGAACCTGGACCACCCTGGTGAGCAGCCTGGTCCATTTGGCAAAGCGCGAGGCGCCGCAGGATCGCGAACAACATGTTGCACTCGAAGAACGGCTGATAACGCAGGCCGCGGTGCTGTCAGTATATTTTCTTTCGGTGGTGATGACCGGATGGTTGCTGCGGCATTTGCCTATGGCTGCCGGCTTGTTGCCGGGATTGAGTGTGCTCACGGTTGCCGTTCATGGCCTGATCTACAATGACTGAGCTCGTTCACTTCAACGCCACCTAAGGACTTGAATACCTGAGAAGTTTTTGGCTCGCTCCCGGATACCTTGCCCTGATAGCGGCAACCTGCCTTCCCGCCAACGCAGTGAAGTCCGCACCGGACAACCGCTTCAAGGTTCTTTATACCCAGGAGTGGTCGTGACGGGATGCGCAGCGCCTGGACGAGGATTTGGAAGGCACGGCATAAGGCGGAGGCGGCTCTGGGGAGCAAGTTCAACATTCGCGCGTTTCATGACACGGTGTTGGCTATGGGTTCGGTGCCGCTGCAGGTTTTGGAGGAGCGGATTGATTTGTTTATTGCGCAGGGGGCAAGGGCCCTTATCCCGAGATGGAGTGAAGTGGCGCACTCATGAGGAGTGGTTCTCGCTAGGCCTTTTCAGTCGCCCCGTTCGGCAGGCTCTACGCCTCGGTATAACAACCGCTCTCTAATAAACCGCTGCCCTCTCCTTTTTGTCATCCCGAGCCGCAGCCGAGGCCTTTGAAAGCTAAACCGAAGCTTTTTAAAATCTAACTTTGAGTTCAGTTGTTTTTGTCTTTGTGTCCTAGATCCAGGCCAAACTTGGGGGCGCTGTTTGTACCCGTCACTTTTACCGGGATTTCTGCACCGGCGCCGTGTTTGTGGAAGAAGGGATCGGCGACTTTTAGGGCCCAGCTTTTCCAGCGCGAAGCTACCATCTGGGATAGCTTGGCTTCAGTTCTCACTTTGCCGGTGAAGTCGAACTTTTTGCCGTCCAGGGTGTAGACACCCGCCAGTTGCACGGTTGCCCCAGGGAGCGCGTAGTGCAGATCCTGCAGATCCAGCTTCCCATCCCCCATTAAGAATCTTCCTGTCATGTTGGAGCTCACGTCTTCTGCCCCGGGCTTGGCTTCCTTAGGGTGGCCTTCGGCGCGCAGGCTTAACATATCCACCTTGTCCTGCACTTCGCGATTGGTAAAGTGCATCTGCTTGAGGTTGAAGGTTCCCTTCAGTCCAAGTTTCTGGGTGACGCTTTCTTTACCCGGACGGATGTGCAGTTTGGTTTTCATAGTCAGCAGTCCAGTCATCACGACGGGCTGTGTCTTCACTGCCAGTTGCAAGAAATCCTGAATGTGACCCGCGGGGACGTTGATGTCCAGGTCGATGGTGTGCCCCTTGCCTTTTGTGTTCACCACCGCGCCCTGGCAGGAGAATTCCGACGTGCCCAACTTCGCCTCGACCGGCTGCAGGTAGGTGTCTCCTGTTGTTCCGTCGACGATGGCCGAGAATTTGGTGTGCAGGGGCATGGGGTGATTCGCAGTGTCCAGGGAGAAGTCCGGCACATCCGCAACACCTTGCACTTCGATTCGATCGAGCCGGCCAGTGAAGTCGCCGACAGAATGCAGCATCCCCGCAATTCCCTTTATGGTGTTCAGGTCGGCATGCTCGAAGGTGTACTTGCCGGTCACGTTGGATTCGCCTGGAGTTTCGTCGTTCCAAGGTCCAAACGTACCGGTGGCGTGAATATCGCCTCGCGGTATGGCGTTGATGAGCGTCGCGTCGTAGTGCGACGGAGCGTTCGGGCCGACATCCTTCAGCACAATGTGCTGCAGGACGAAAACCTTTGGATCCTTATCCGGCTTGTCGGTGCCAATAATCAGCCGGGAATCGTCGCAGATGAACTCATCCACGTGAATCTTGATCTTGCCGCGATGCTGGGAGGCTTTGCCGTTCTGGCGCATCGACTTAGGCGGTATGTTGATGGCGAGGCCTTGCACGTGCACTGCCCGCACATGCGTCGGCTTCAAGAACAAACCGACCAGCCCGGCGTGAAAGTCGAATCGCTGGACAGCTATGATCGGAGCCTTGGCGCCAGCGGCCACTACGTCATCGGGCGCAAAAATTCGTAATCCGTTGCCGGAAACCGCCAAACCCTTAGTAAGGGAAACCTGCAAGTCATCCAGTTCCACGTGGCTGTTGAAGCGGGTGCTCAGAGTCTCAATGACTCGTCCTTTGAGTATGGGAGCCGCGCGCTTCAACATCACTTCGCCCACCACCAACAATACGATGAGGGAAACAAGAACGATCCAGAGGAACAATCGCCAGCCGCGGCGCTTCTTAGGGTTTTGCGTGGTTTGGTCGTGCAGCACGTAATTTTTTATCGTACCCAAGAACGGATCCCATTATGGAGATGCCATTCTCCCTCATTTAGTTTCCGTAACAGGGAAGAAAAGCAGCCTCTTTGTCGCGTAAGTAACGAAAAGGCTCAACTTACGTGGATTACCGGGCGTTGCGCCGGATCTTTGATGGCACGGCGCAGGACTTCATGGGTGAGAGGCGCCGTGTCCCCTTCCCCAAGAAAGATGTAGCGCATCACGTTTACGACCGGGTTGACATCCGTCCAGTGGAAATAGGCGTGGGGGATGCATCCGGTGGCCTGCTGGAGGTAAATGAGGAGCGCGGCGATGGAATTAGGAACGGCAGCGCTGGTGGCGCGGAAGATGCAGTCGCGGTCTTCACGAATTCCGTGGACCTCAAGAGATTCGTTGAAGTCTGAGGTGTCTCCGCGCGTCAATTCGACAAAATAGAGGACGGTCTCAGGCGAAAGGCTGTACATTTCACGCATTTCCGCCTTGGCCTGTTCGCGACCGTTGCTGGAATTGCTGTTCGGCTTACAGGCAATGAGGCGGATGGTTTTGTGCGCACATGCGGAAACGAACGCCTGGGCCTCAGCATCGAGATGGACGCTGGTGATACGCAGTTCAGTGGAGCGGAAGGCGCGCGAGACGAACGACGTGAAGATCATGGCGAAGATGAACATGCAGGAGATCTTGAGACCTTCGGGCCGCTCGTAGATGTTCACCAGCGTGGTGTAAATGAAGATGAGCGATACCAGGCCGAGGGCGGCGCGGGCGAGGAAAGTGCGGGCGGTGAGGGTCACTGCGCAGGAGGCAGAGGTAATCAAAACCAGAACACCGGTAGCGTACGCTCCGCCCTGGGCATCCACGTTCGCGTGGAAGAGCCGGGTCACCATGAAGGCAACCGAGGCGAAGACGAGAACGAGGGGGCGCGAGGCGCGGGCCCATTCCGGCGCCATGCCGAAACCGGGCAGGTAGCGGGGAAAAAGGTTCAGAAGGCCGGCCATGGCGGAGGCTCCGGCAAAGGCGAGTATGAGAATGGTGCTGATGTCGTAGAGCGAACCGAAGAAGCCGCCGAGATACTGGTGAGCCAGAAAGGCCACGGCTCTGCCGTTGGCTGGCCCACCATCTTTAAAGTAGGCCGCCGGAATTAACAGCGTGGTGATGAAGCTGGTAGCCATGAGGAAAACGCTCATGATGAGCGCGGCGACGGCGAGCAGGCGACGGGTGTTGCGGATGCGGAGATCGAGATTGTTGTTGCACTCAATCAACGGCATGACAGCCACGCCGGTTTCGAAGCCGGAGAGACCCAGGGCGAGGCGGGGAAAGAGCAGGCACGACAGCCCGATGATGGAGAGCAGGCTGCCATGCTGGGTGAAGAGAGCACGCTTCCAATCCACAAGAAGGTGCGGTTGCTCGATTACATGGAAGATGCCCACCACGGAAACGATCAAATTCAACGCGAGATAAACAGCCACGAGCACGACGGCAATCTTGATGGCCTCTTTGAAACCCTTGAGGAAGATGGCCGCCAGGATGCCGAGCAAGGCCAGGGTGACGCCCATCTGGTTTTGCAGCGCATGGGGAGTGTAGGGATTATGAATAACGTGGGTCGCCGCATCCGCAGCAGACAAGGTCATGGTGATGATGAAGTCGGTGGTGGCAAAACCCAGTAGGACGAGCACGAATACTTTGCCGTTCCACCCAGGGAAAATCTTCTCGAGCATGGCGATACTGCCCTGGCCGTAGGGGCTGGCTTGAGCGACCCGATTGTAGACGGGCAAGGCGGCGAAGAGAGTCACGAGCACGAGAACCAGGGTGGCGACAGGTGACAGGACGCCGGCAGCCAGGAAAGCGATGCCCGATTGATAGCCCAGGGTGGAGAAGTAGTCAACGCCGGTGAGGCACATCACCTGCCACCAGGGGTGCTTATCCTCAGTGTGCCCGTGAGCACTTTCGGGGCGTTCAACATCGGAGAAGAACCAATCTGAAAAAGACACCGGGATCGTTGCTCCTAACTGGGCGATTACCTGGATAGCCAGGGCTTTTGCACGGAATAGCTTGGGATCGAGGTGAAGGTCGCTTTATCGACAGAGATGAGTTTTCGTCTGGCCAGCCAACCTGCGGCTGCCTGTGCGGAGCTTTTGGATATCCCGATTGACTCCGCCAACTGCTGATAGCTGATAGTGACAGCCTTTCCCTGGCGCTGCTGTTCCGCAGCCAGCCACAAGTACACGAGGAAACTCACTGGCCTGCGATCGTGTCCGACCAGGTCGCGCATCAAGACGTCGACTACGTAATCATCCACGGCCAGCATAGCTATACCAACGGTTAATATAGCATCGACTACCTGATTGCACCGTTGGATGATGAAGGTTATGTTGCGAACGGGAAAATTTTCAGGGTGGAGGAAGAGGCATGATCCGTGGCGTCAAAATTATCAGCATTCCTGTGAGCAACCAGGATGTCGCTTTGCAGTTTTATACCGAGAAGATGGGGTTTAAGGTGGCGACGGATCAGCCGTTTGGTCCGGGGCAACGGTGGATCGAGCTGCTCATTCCGGGCGCCGATACCAGCCTTGCGCTGTTCACGCCTCCCGGGCAGGAGGATCGGATTGGCGGTTTCCAGCCATTGACGTTCTGGTGTGATGATGTTTTTGCCACGGCCAAACTTCTCCGATCTAAGGGTGTGGAGTTGACGGCTGAACCGAAGAAGGAGGTTTGGGGCACGATGGCGAAATTCAAAGATCCGGATGGAAATGAGTTTGTATTTTCGAGCCGGTAATGGAGGATCGCAGCCCACTCAAGCCAACGGCGGGCTTGAATGGGGCACCCTCGTGCATCATTTTGTGGAATTGATGACAGAACCGAAAAAGGATTTCGAGTCGGTAGACCTGATACCGTCTGTGGATGGATACGACACGGGAATACGACGCGATTGTCATTGGCACTGGAGCGGGAGGTGGAACCCTGGCTCTGCACCTGGCCCAGGCGGGCAAGAACATCCTGATTTTAGAACGCGGACCATTCCTGCCTCAGGAGAAGCTGAATTGGGACACGTCGGCAGTTTTTCTGGACAATCGTTACCACACGAAAGAGACCTGGCAAGACAAGGACGGCAAACCGCTCCATCCCCAGCAGGCGTATTTCGTGGGAGGCCAGACCAAGGTCTACGGCGCCGCCATGTTCCGCATGCGGGCCGAAGACTTTGGGGTGATTCAACATCGCGGGGGTATCTCTCCCGCGTGGCCCATCACCTACGCGGATATGGAGCCGTTTTACTGCCAGGCTGAGGGGTTGTTTCATGTCCACGGCAGACCTGGGTTCTGCGCCCTCGGTTCCAGGCGGATACGGATCCTCGTTTGACCCCACAGAGCCGTTTCACTCCACCAAGTATCCCTATCCTGCATTCACCAACGAGCCTCGCATGCAGACCATCGAGGACGATGTGCGCAAGCTGGGCATCCATACCTTTCCTATTCCTCTTGGCCTTAAACGCAACCAGGCTGAACCGTTGGCTTCGAAATGCGTGCGCTGCGATACGTGCGATGGCTACCCTTGCCTGGTTCACGCCAAGTCAGACGCGGATATCAATTGCATCCGCCAGATCATGCACTTTCCCAACGTTACCTTGATGACCAACTCCCGCGTGACCCGCCTGCTTACCAACAGCAGCGGCACGGCGGTCACTGCGGTGGAGGTTAACCATACGGGCGCAGACTCGGCTTCCAGGGATGGTAACGCTGCGACGCTATCACGCCGGCTTCTTTGCCGTGTGCGCGGGCGCCATCAACTCCGCGGTCATTCTGCTCGCATCAGCAAACGATAAGCATCCTACCGGGTTAGCGAATCGGTCCGATCAGGTTGGCCGAAACTTCATGTATCACCAGGCCGATGCCCTGCTCGCAATCGGCCCAAAAGGAAACGAGGACAGTTACACGAAGACGTGGGGCACCAATGATTTTTATTTGAGGGATTCCGACCCTGCTTATCCGTTTCCTCTGGGCCAGGTGCAGCCAGTGGGCAGCTTTCACCACGAGATGATGAAGGCGGACGCGCCTCCTCTGACCCCGGGCTTTATCTTAGAAAAGATAAAGCAGCACGCGGTGCCCTGGTGGCTGACTACGGAGGATCTTCCCGACCCAAACAATCGGGTCACATTGCACAACGCGACGCCTCTGTCCGTCGCGAACGTGCAGGTTGGGGTGAGTGGACCCCATCCCGCCGGAGATACCGGGCGCACCAATGAGACGGAACAGGTGAGCGATTCCGGGCCCGGACGGATTCAGTTGTCGTACACGCCCAACAATGTGGATTCGTTCAATCGACTCAAAGACCGGTGGGTGGATGTGCTGAAGAAGGCTGGGCATGCGACTACTTCTGTGCCGCTGCATGCTTATTTCAAGAAGCGCATTCCGTTGGAGGGTGTTGGCCACCAAAATGGAACTTGCCGCATGGGCAACGACCCCACGACCAGCGTGCTGGACGCACATTGCAAGGCTCATGACCTGGATAATCTCTATGTCGTCGATGCCTCTTGTTTCGTGTCGGCGAGCGCGGTGAATCCGTCGTTGACGATCATTGCAAACGCGATTCGGGTGGCGGAGCATTTGTTGACCGAAAGATTTTCGTGATCCGAATGACAAAAAAGGAGAGTGCGTTTTACCTGTGATTTGGTTGCTGGGATCCCAGGTCTCAAAATCGAGACCTGGGGCACCCGTCTGTTCTTACCGACGCTGGGATACGAAGGGGGAGAGTCCTTGCCGATACTGCGAGGGCTACTAGGCGTAGCGGAATAGGGCTTTGAAGCCGTAGTCCATGTGCTGCTGGATGTGGCAGTGGAAGAGGGATAGGCCGGGCTGGTCGGCGACAAAATCCACTACGGCGCGGCCGTAATATGGCACTACGACCGTGTCTTTTAGAATGCCTCCGGTTTTTGTGCCGTTCATTTCTACCAGCTCCAACTGGTGGCGATGGAGATGGAGCGGGTGCGCATCGTCTGTGCGGTTGCGAAAGACCAGGCGGTAACGAGTTCCCTGCTTCAAGACGAATTCCCTTTCGTGCGGATAGGCCTTTCCGTTGACCAGCCAGGTGTTGAACTTGCCTGACCCTCCGGGAATCTTTTCGAAGATCATCTCGATGGTTTGTTCGGGAGGAACAGGGTTGTCGCTGATTTTGCCGAAAAGGGTGTAGTCCCAGGCGGTTCGCGGCGCCACCCACTGAGGCTGGTGGTGCTGGTTTTCGTACTCCACGATGACACCCAGGCCGGTGTTGCGAATTTTCTCTTCCGTCGCGCCCAGGATCCAAACGCCGGGCTGGTTCATTTCCACGATGGCATCGACGCGCTCCCCGGCGCCAAGCAGGATGCTATCTATCTTTTGCGGAACCGGCACGGGATTGCCATCCATGGCGATCACCTGAAATTGGTGGCCGGCCAGAGCGATGCGCCGGTTCTCGATCGCGCTGGCATTGAGCAGATGCATCAGCACCCGCTGGCCCTGCTTCACCCGGATCGGCTCCCCCGCACCCAGCGCTTTATCGTTGATGGAGTAGGTCATGGAATTGACCTCGAGGCCATTGGGGTCGGTATTCAGAACGGCGGGTTTTTCGGGCTGCGGTCCGCGATGGCCGTCGTCGTCATCGTCGTCCATGCTGCTGGTGAAGAACGGTTCCCAGTCGCGCAGGGAGAGAAAAACCTCCTGGTCGTAATGCCCCGGGTCGTTCGCTCCATCGACGTAGACGAAGCCGAATTGCCCGGTGTAGCTGCCGCGGTGCAGGTCAGCCTCCGCCATGGCATGGGAGTGATACCAGCGTGAGCCGGCAGGACGCGGCGTGATCTGGTAACGCCGTCGGCCGCGCGGGGGGACCGGAGGTGTGCCCTGCTCCTCGACGCCATCGACGTCGGAGGGGATGAGCATGCCGTGCCAATGCACCAATTCCGGTACATCGGTGTCGTTGATGACGTCGACGCTTACGGTTTTGCCCTCGCGCATACGCAGCACCGGACCGGGAGAGCTGTCGTTATAACCAGTGGTGCTGAGGATGTGATCGGGTGAGAGCTCCACCGTAACGGGAGCGATGCGCAGGGTGTAGTCCGCTTTCGTAGTCTCGGCCGGCGCGTTGGCGCCCATCTGCATTGGCGTCGCCTGGCCCAGCAGCCGGGCTGCGTTCGCTTGCGCCAAGGCCACGCCGCCGATCTTCAAGAAGTCGCGCCGCTTCAAAAGACTGCCCCCTCGGCCTGACCTTGCAGAAATCGTCTCACGCAGAAAGAGGGCGTGGCAAACATTTGCGTGGCGCCACAAACCAGTGGGCCTCCGGCTGCGTCTATCAGACGAGAGGCTGTGGGGTTCTGGTACTCTCAAGGCACGCGCAGGGGCATTTTCCTGAAATGCCCAGGGGAGGGTTCAACCCATGAAGCTCCTGCAAGCCAGTTCGGCGGCGCTGGTTGGAATGGCGTTGTGTTCCGTGGTCTACGCCTACCAGCGGACGGCGGACTTCGGCTTTAGCGACGATGCGGATACGAACGTAAAGGCAGAGTTCTACTGGTCACGCCTGAGTTATACGGCGGCGGTGGGTAGCAGCTTCGGCGGCGGTTACGGCGGTTATGGGGGATACGGCTGGGGCCGTTCCTGGTCCCGCGATTACCCCAAGGCCGACCGCCAGGTTTTGCTGTCGATGAAACGCCTTACGCGGATTCAGACCCGGTCTACGGAGCAGGTCGTCGATCTCGATTCCGACAAGATCTTCGACTACCCATGGGTTTATGCGGTACAAGTACAAACCTGGTCGTTCACCGATGAGGAGGCGAAGCGTCTGCGGGAATATCTGCTCAAGGGCGGGTTCCTGATGGTGGATGACTTTCACGGTACAGCGGATTGGGAAGACTTCATGAACGGCATGCGCCAGGTATTTCCCGATCGCCCCATTGAAGACCTGGATAACAAAGACGAGATCTTCCATGTGCTTTATGACCTGGATGAGCGCATGCAGGTACCGGGGGAGCAATACATACGAACCGGCCGGACCTATGAGAAGGATGGATATGTGCCCAAGTGGCGCGCCATCCGCGATGATAAGGGCCGCATCATCGTTGCCATCTGTCACAACATGCACCTCGGCGACGCCTGGGAATGGGCAGACGATCCGGATTATCCGGAGCCGTTCGCATCCATGGCATTCCGGGTTGGATTGAACTACATCGTTTACGGCATGACGCATTAAGGTTGGCGGACGGCGGGAACCCCGGTTTCGTACATGTTCGAATTTCTTTTCAAGTATCCAATGCCGGTGTTTTCCAAAGGCAAGTTCGTCCTCCTGGGCGCGTGGCCTGGCTGGGTGCTGGCTCTGCTCATGGCTGCGTGCGCGATCGGCCTGGGCGCGCTGATCTGGTCGCGGCTTCCCCAGGCAGCCGCGAAAATCAGCCGGTGGCGCGCCGGTGCGGTGTGGCTGCTGCAGTCATTGCTCATAGCGACGGTGCTGGTTCTGCTTTGGCAACCGGCTATTACCGTTGCCGAACTGGCGCCGCAACAGAACGTAATCGCGGTTGTACTCGATGATTCGCGCAGCATGGCCATCGCCGATAGCGGCAGCGACGGTAAGGCCACCCGCGAAGCAGCGGCGCAGAAAGCGCTTGAGGACGGCGTGCTGGCAGGCTTGCAAAAGAAGTTTCAAATCCGGCTCTACCGGCTTGACAGCCGCGTGGCCCGGGCCGCGGCGCTCAAGGATATCCAGCCTGCGGCCCCGGCTACCCATATCAACGATGGGTTGAAACAGCTGGCCAGCGAAACATCCGATTTGCCGATCGGCGCCGTCGTGTTGCTGAGCGACGGCTCGGAAAACTCGATCGATGGCTCGGGAGACTTGAGCCTGGATACGTTGAACGCCCTGCGCAATCGCCGGATACCGGTTCACACCGTCGGCTTCGGGAAAGAACAACTGGCGCGCGATCTGGAAGTGAGCGACGTAAAGGTCGCCTCCCGGGCCCTGGCTGATTCGCGCATCCCGGCTGCGGTCACGCTACACCAAAGAGGCTATGCAGGAAGCAAGGCCCTGCTGGTCGTCCGGGATGGAGATAAGACGCTGGGCTCGCGCGAGATCACACTCGGCGACGACGGTACGACCCAGGTAGAAACCATCTTCTTCGGCCCGGGGGGCGCGGGCATCAAGAGCTTGCATTTCTCGCTCGGTCCCCTGCCCGGCGAGGAAAACCCTGCCAACAATGCGGTCACTCGCCTGTTGGGGGTGACGGACGACAAGCGCCGCATCCTTTATGTAGAAGGCGAACCGCGGTGGGAGTACAAGTTCATACGGCGTGCCGAGGACGATGACAAGATCGTGCAGGTCGCCTCCATGCTGCGGACGACCGAGAACAAGATCTATCGCCAGGGCATCAGCGATCCCAAGGAGCTTGAGGGTGGTTTTCCGGTTCGTCCGGAGGATCTCTTTGCCTACCAGGGAATCATCATGGGCTCGGTGGAAGCGGGGTATTTCACTCCTTTGCAGCAGGAACTGCTGCGGGAGTTCGTAGACCGCCGCGGCGGCGGCCTGCTCTTCCTGGGTGGACGCTTCGCGTTAGGGGATGGAGGATGGGGTGGATCGAGCCTGGTGGATTTGCTGCCGACGATTCTGCCTAACACCAGGAGCACGTTTCACCGCGATCCTGCAACCGCCGAACTCACGGCTGCCGGGGCGGACAGCCCGATCATGCGGCTGATGGATGACCCGGCAAAGAATGCCGAACGCTGGAAGAAGCTGACCTACCTAATGGATTACCAGGACGCAGGCACGGCGAAGCCCGGGGCGACGGTGCTGGCCCAGATGAATGTGGGCTCGCGCAAGATGCCGCTGCTGGTCACGCAGAATTACGGGCGAGGCCGCACCGCGATTATGGCCACATCGGGTACGTGGCGCTGGCAGATGAGTCAGCCTCTGGGCGATCCGGCACATGATCTTTTCTGGCAGCAGTTGCTGCGCTGGCTGGTATTGGAGTCGCCGGGGCAGATCGTGGTGAGCGCGCCCACCCAGACGCTGATGGACGACGGCCACATTGAGCTTTCAGCCAACGTGCGCGATAAGGAGTACATGCCCGCTGCCGATGCTAAGGTGACGGCACATTTTATCGGGCCGGACGGGATTTCAGCGATCGTGGACATGGCCCCGGCCGCGGATAACCCGGGAGTATTCCGCGCGGCGTGGACGGCGGAGAAGCCGGGCTCCTACCTGGCGGAGGTCACAGCGCAGCGGCGAGCCGATAAGGCTTCGACAGACCTGGGAACGAGCACGTTTCCCTTTCAACGAATCGACGGCGTGGCCGAGAGTTTTCACACTACGCAGAACCGGGATCTGCTGGAAAAGCTGGCGTCCGATACGGGTGGGCGCTACTGGAGACCGGAAGAGTTGACACGGCTGCCGAACGAGATCTCGTACTCCGATGCCGGGATTTCTGTGCGCGACATCAAAGAGTTGTGGAACATGCCGGTGGTGTTCCTGTGGCTGCTGCTGCTGATGGGGGCAGAATGGCTATTGCGGCGCAAGTGGGGTGTGGTATGAGATCGGCCCTGTGGTTCGTGCTCATGACTGCGCTTTCCGCACATGCCAGCGTGTATTACGTCACGGTGGCAGGCCTGGGCGGCGAACCCGACTACGAGCAGCGGTTTACCGCGAATGCCAAGGACCTGGACAAATTGTTCAAAGAATCCGGCAGTAGCGCGCACGTTTATACCTTGTTCGGGCCGCAGGCGACGCGTGCCCAGCTCACGCAGACGCTCGCTTCTATCGCCCACGATGCCAGGCCGGAGGACGACTTTGTGTTGATGCTGATCGGGCATGGTTCGTTCGATGGCGCCGATTACAAGTTCAACCTGGTGGGTCCTGACATCACAGCGGCGGAACTGGCGGGGCTGTGCGATCACATTCCCGCGAAGCGGCAGCTGATTGTGAATACCACCAGCGCCAGCGGCGGATCGGTGGCCGCACTGGAAAAACCAGGACGCGGGGTGATTGCCGCGACCAAGAGCGGCACGGAGAAGAATGCTACGGTGTTCGCGCGTTACTGGGTTGAGGCGCTGCAGGACCCGAGCGCCGATCTGGATAAGAGCGACTCGATCAGCGCCATGGAGGCATTCGAGTTTGCCCAGCGCAAGACGGCAGCCTTCTACGAGTCGCAAAAAAGATTGGCGACGGAGCATCCGGTGTTCGAAGATACGGGCAAGAACGAACCTGTCCGCGAGCCGTCAAAGAGTGAAGGGGTGTTGCTGGCAAACTTCACCGTGCTGCGAATCGGCGCTGCCCAGAAGCAGGCGAATAACCCCGCCAAGCAGGCGCTGCTGGCGAAGAAAGAGGATCTGGAACAACAGATCGACGCGCTTAAGTATCAGAAGGCGGCGATGGATCCGGCGGATTATAAACAGCAGCTCACGGCTGCACTGGTGGCATTGGCGCAGGTCCAACAGGAGCTCGACAAATGAAGTGGCGGCAGAAATCCGGGGTATTGCTGGCGATGGCGCTCGGCAGTATGAGCCTGTGCCGGGCTGCGAATACTCCGGATGCCTGCCACACGCTGCGCAAGCATGGCCAGGCGGCCGAAGCGAAATCCTGCTATGAGTCGCTGGTGCGCGCCAATTCTGCTTACCTGCGGGCCGAAGGTTATTGGGGACTGGAGCAGTTTGACCAGGCAAACGAGGAGTTTCGCATTGCCACCGGAGCGGCTGACAGTGACCCTCTGTATAAGGTTCGCTGGGGCATGCTGCTGCATCAGCGATTCAACAACACCGACGCGGTGGGATTATTCCGGGAGGCCCTGCAAAAAGACCCGAAGAACGCGCAAGCGTATTTAGGATTGGCGATCGTCAGCGCGGATGGGTTTGACGGCAAAGCTACTGAATATATCAGTCAGGCCCTGGTGCTCGATCCCAAGCTGGTGGAAGCTCACGAGTTCGCCGCCAACCTGGCTCTCGAAGACGCGGACACGGAACACGCGCTGAAGGAGGCGGACGCAGCCCTGGCTTTGTCTCCTGATGCGCTGAACGCGATGGCGATTCACGCGGCGGTCGAGTTGCTGGCGGATCGTTCTCCCGACCCATGGCTGGACAAGATACATAAGGTGAACGCCGGCTACGGAGAGGGCTACGCCCACGTGGCGCATTACCTTGAGCTCAACTACCGTTTTGAGGACGCGATCGACTACTACCGTAAAGCGATCGAGGCGGATCCCCGGTACTGGCCCGCCCGTTCCGCTCTCGGCGTGGGGCTGATGCGTTTGGGCCAGGAGGACGAGCCATTCAAACAGCTGGAGATGTGCTACAACAACGGTTACCGGGACGCTGAAACCGTCAACAGCTTGCGGTTGCTGGATAGCTACAAGAATTTCGTTACCTTCAAAGAGAACGGGACAATTCTGCGTCTGCGCAAGAATGAGGCGGAGTTGTTGCATCCGTACTATGAAGCAGAGCTGCAACGGATCTTGCCCACGTACAACAAGAAATACCAGATGAAGCTGACCGGGCCGGTGCAGGTTGAGGTTTATCCCGACCACGAGGATTTCGCGGTTCGCACCATGGGCATGCCTGGCCTGGGCGCGCTCGGAGTTACCTTCGGCCAAGTCGTCGCGATGGACAGCCCCTCGGCACGCAAGCCGGGCGACTTCAACTGGGGCAGCACGCTGTGGCATGAAATGAGCCATGTGTACATCCTCACGGCGACCAACCGTCGCGTACCGCGGTGGTTCACCGAAGGCCTCGCTGTGCATGAGGAGACCCAAGTGTCACCGGAGTGGGGCGATCGTGTGACCCCGGACATCCTGGCAGCGATCCGTGATAAGAAGCTGTTGCCGGTAGTTAAGTTGGACCGGGGGTTTATCTTCCCTGAATATCCGGCGCAGGTGATTGTTTCTTATTTTGAAGCAGGGAGCATTTGTGACTACGTCAAGAGCAAATGGGGCGAAGGTAAGTTGCTCGACATGGTCCATTCGTATGCGCAGAGAAAGACGACGCCGGAAGTGATCCAGGCGAATCTTGGGGTTTCTCCGGAGGAGTTCGATAAGCAATACCTGCCGTGGGTAAACGAGCGATACGGGAAGATGGCTGCCAACCTGGATGCGTGGCGGAAGGCGATGGTGCTGCTGGTACAGGCCTCTGACCAGAAGCAGTACGACGCGGTTATCCAACAGGGCGATGCGGTACAGCAAGATGTATCCGGAATACATCGGGGACTCGAGTGCGTATGAACTTGTCGCGGTTGCTGACTTGGCCAAGGGCGACAAGAAGGCCGCGGTTGCGGCGCTCACGGAGTATGAAAAGATTGGCGGCGAGAATCCTTCCATATCTGAAAAAACTGGCTTCGCTGGAAGAGGAGCTGGGGCAGCCTAAGGATGCTGCGGCGACACTGGAGCGCATCAACTACGTTTACCCGGTGCATGACGAAGATTTGCATCGCCACCTGGGTGACTTGTGGTTTGCACAGTCGAATTATCCTGGGGCGATCCGGGAATACTCCGCGGTTGTGGCGCTCAATCCGCTGGATAAGGCTGGTGCGCAGTTCAAGCTTGCCCAGGCTTATTATGCGTCGGGACAGAAGGATAAGGCTGAGGAGAGCGTGCTGGCTGCGTTAGAGGCTGCGCCTGGGTATCGGCCGGCGCAGAAGTTGTTGTTGGAGATTGAGCACCCGGAACAGAAGGACGCACCGAAGACGAACTAGTGGAGGTGGCCCTTGGAGAGTTTGAGGTTGATAGTTGTGGTATCCCACGTCTCGCGAAGTACGAGCGAGAAATGGGGCACCCGAGATTTGATACGGGTTTATGAGAACGCAAAAGAAACCACATTTTCACGAAGGGTCCGCGGAGGCGATCCCTCGGCTTCGCTCGGGATGACAAGAAAGGAGAGCGTGACGGTTTCCTAGAGAGCGGTTACTGACCGAGAGATTTTTCAGTCGGCCGGACAGAAGAAACGGTTGTTTCGAGATGGCTGCTGTGAGGGAGGATTCTCAAACGAAAGTCGGGCCAGTTTTCATAAACCGCATAGTCGAGAGGAAGGAAATTGCCGATGGTGACTCTCCCTGAACTTAGCCAGGACGCAGCACAGCTACAACATCGCATCGAGAGGTTTCATGCGGTCCGTGAAGGCATCCTCACCCAGGTGCGGCAGGTCATCGTCGGGCAGGATGAAGTGCTGGATCAGATCCTCACGGCTTTGTTTGTTGGCGGGCATTGCCTGATTACCGGGCTGCCCGGTACGGCGAAGACGCTGATGGTGCGCACTATCGCGGAAACGCTCGGCCTCAGTTTCCGGCGCATCCAGTTCACGCCCGACTTGATGCCCTCAGACATTACCGGCACCGATATCATCGAGGAAGACCTCACGACCGGCCACCGTAAGTGGACGTTCGTCCACGGGCCGATTTTTGGCAACGTGGTGCTGGCGGACGAAATCAATCGCACTCCGCCGAAAACCCAGGCGGCTTTACTTGAGGCCATGCAGGAGCGCTCCTGCACCGTGCGCGGCCACGTGTATTCCTTACCCGCTCCTTTCTTTGTACTGGCTACGCAAAACCCAATCGAGCTCGAAGGCACCTACCCTCTGCCCGAAGCGCAGCTCGACCGGTTTCTGTTTAACACCATCCTCGATTACCTGAGCGCGAGCGACGAGCTCAAGGTGGTTGACCTGACCACGACCACGAAGGTGGCCAAGGTGGAAGCCGTCACCACGGCGGAGGAGCTACTCGACTTCCAGCAACTGGTCCGCATGGTGCCGATTGGCGAACCGGTGGCGAAGTACGTCGTGAACCTGGTGCGCGCGACCCGGTACAAGAACGAGAACGCGCCGGATTTTGTAAAGAAGTATGTCAACTACGGCGGCAGCATTCGAGCCGCGCAGTACATTGTGCTGGCGGCAAAAGCCCGCGCACTTTCCCGCCGCCGCTATCACGTCACCTACGACGACGTTACTTCGCTGGCCACCCCGGTATTGCGTCATCGTATTTTGCTGAACTTTCATGCTGAGTCGGAGCGGGTGGACGCGGATGAGATTCTCCGCCGGCTGATCGAACACATGCCGCCTCCGAAGGAGTCCTGATGCTGCAGCGCTTTCTCGATCCCGGGGTTCTCGCGAGCATCAGCAGCCTCGACCTGCTGGCCAAGACGGTGGTGGATGGTTTTGTTGCGGGTCTCCATCGCTCGCCGGATTTTGGCTTCAGTTCGGAGTTTGCCGAGTACCGCGCCTATACACCCGGGGACGACTTGCGCCACGTGGATTGGAATCTGTATGCCCGCACCGAGCGCTGCTATCTGAAGCGTTATCGCGGAGACACTAACAGCCAGCTCACCATCCTGCTCGACGCCAGCAATTCCATGGACTACACCGCGGCGCCGGGCCGGCCGAGCAAGATGGACTACGCGCGTTTTGCCGCAGCGTCGCTTTTCTATCTCGCGATCCATAATCAGCGCGATGCGGCAGGATTAATCGTCTTTGACGATGAGGTGCGGAATTACATCCGGCCCTCCACACGCCAGGGCCAACTGCACCGGCTATTGGCTGGACTGGAGCAGGCTGAGCCGCGGGCGCGCACCGACTTTACCAAGCCGCTGAATCACTTCCAGGAACTCCTGCACCGGCGCGGCATCGTGATCATGTTCTCAGACTTCTACGAGGATCCGGCGACGGTGGTGCGCACGATCGAGCCCTTGCGGTACCACGGAAACGAGGTGGTTCTGTTCCACGTGCTCGACCCGAAAGAGATACGGCCGGATTTACGCGGGCCTGCCATCCTGGTCGATCTGGAAACAGAACAGCGACTGGAAGTGATTCCTGAGTACGCGCGCACCGGCTACATCAAAAAAATCGACGACCATATTGAGCAACTACGCAGCCGCGCGCGCGGCGCGGGCATGGACTACCACCTGCTCGTGACCGACCAGCCGCTCGACACCACGCTGCGCGAGTACCTCGCCATTCGCCAGGGAGAGCGCTGATGGGATTTCTCAATCCATGGTTCCTGCTTGGCCTCGCGGCGATCGGTTTGCCCATCTATATTCATCTGCTGCGCCGTCACGTGACGACTCCCCTGCCCTTTAGTTCGTTGATGTTTTTCGAGCGCGGAACGCAAAGCTCCACGCGCCACCGGCGGTTGCGCTACCTGCTGCTCTTCTCCCTGCGCGCCGCATTGCTCTTGCTGTTGGTGCTCGCGTTTGCCAATCCATTTATCCGGCGGGCCAGCGCTGGAGTGAATGACAGATTGCTGCTGGTGGTGGTCGATAACTCTTTCAGCATGAAGGCGGGATCCCGATTCGCGGACGCCAAGCAAGGCGCACTGCAGTTGCTGGCATCGCGGCCGCGGGCACAGCGCGGCGAAGTGATGGCTTTAGGCGGCCGGCTCGCCGTGTTGACCCAGCCCATTCAGGATGCAGGGGCTCTGCGTTCCGCCGTCGAGAGTATTCAGGCCGAAGATTCGCGCGCGAATCTAGGCGAGCTGGCTCACGGAGTTCGTGCTTTGGTTGAGACGGTGCACACGCCGATCGAACTGCACCTATTCAGCGATATGCAGAAAAGCGGTATACCGGCGAATTTCGCCGACATGGAGTTGCCTGCGAATGTATCTGTGGTCCTGCATCCGATGGGAAGCGGCCCCACGCCTAACTGGACGGTCGAAGGAGTCAATGCTCCCACCCAGCTGGCCGACCCGAAAGACCCAAAGAAATCGCGGGTGCAGGCGGTAATTGCCGGCTACGGCACGCCGGCTGCCTCGAAGACGGTTTCGCTGGTGGTAAATGGCAACACAATCGCGACTCGCAAAGTCGAAGTACCGGCGGATGGCCGGGCAGCGGTGGAATTCCAACCGCTCGATGTGCCTTACGGGCTCAATCGCTGCGAGATCAGGATCGAGCCGGCCGACGGTTTTCCCGCGGATGACAGCAGCGTGTTTGCGGTGAAACGGTCTGACCCGGAACGCGTGCTGTTTGTCCACCAAGCCAGCGATTCGCGTTCCGCGGTGTACTTTAGCGCAGCATTGTCCGCGGCGACCCAGGGTGCGTTCATCCTGCAGTCGATCGACAGCGAAAAGTCCGCGGATGTCGCTCCTTCGAAATACGCCTTTGTGGTGCTGTCCGATACCATGGCGCTGCCGTCTATCTTTGAAAATGCATTGTTGCGCTACGTGCAGGACGGCGGCAGTGTGCTGATTGCAACGGGAACGTCGGCTGCGCATCGTACCCGCATCCCTATCTTCGGCGGAAATTCGTCCGAGCCGCACCTCTATACGCGCAATGGCTACGCCGGAGTCGGCCAGACGGATCTCACCCATCCGGTAATGAATGAAGCAGGATGGACTGATCTGAAGGTGTACTACGCGGCCGGTGTGGATGCGGCGCAAGCACGCGTACTGGCGCGGCTGACAGATCAGACCCCGCTGCTGATGGAAAAACAGATTGGCGAGGGCCACGTGCTTCTATTTGCCTCCGGACTCGACAACCTTACCAACGACCTTCCCGTGCATGCTGCGTTTGTGCCGTTTGTTGATAGGACTGCACGCTTTCTTTCCGGCAGCGACAACATCGGGGGGAGCAGGCTGGTGGATTCGTTTGTTCCGTTGCGCACGTCCGCGGCAGTCAACCCGTCCTCGGGTGTTGAAATCATTGGTCCGGATGGCCGCCGTGCTCTATCGCTCACCGAAGCTGCCAAAGCGCAGTCGTTCCAGTTGACGCGGGCCGGCTTCTATCGCATCCGTTTTGCCAACGGCAAAGATGCGTTGATCGGAGTAAATCCCGATCGCCGCGAATCGGACCTGCAGCCGATGTCCAAGGATCTTCTTGAGCTCTGGGGCGGCCATTCCACGTCGCCGGTAGCCGCAGCCGGTTACGTGCAGGAAAAAAACACCCCCCGTAGCCTCTGGTGGTACGTTATGCTGCTTGTATTGGTGGCGGCGGTTGCCGAGTCCATCGTTGCCAGCCGCTACCTCGGCACACAGAGGGAGGAGGCATGAGCAACGCCAACCCCAATTCGAATCTCAGCTCGAATCGAGATAAGCTCAACCTCTATATCCAACAACTGCATCAGCGGTTGCGTTTGGGTGTGTCTCTGCGTGGCGTGGCGATCCTCACCGCCACCGCACTGATAACAACGGTCTTCCTGGTTCTTATCCTCAACCGGTACGCCTTTCCGGCACGCGGGCTGACCGGCGCGCGTTCGCTGCTGCTGATCGTAATCGCTGTGCGCGGGAGGGCTCGCGCTCGCGCTGCCGTTGCTGCGTCTTACGCGCCGCCGCGCGACGGTGGTAGCGGAGTCCGCTCATCCTGAATTTCAGCAGCGGCTGCTCACCTTTGATGACCGCGAAAAGAAAGGCAACGATCCTTTTCTCGAACTGCTCGCAGCAGATACGCTTTCTATCGCGCGCGACGCTCAGCCTGCAAACCTGCTGCCTAACAACAAGCTTTATTTTTTGGCGGGCGCCGGCCTGGCTTGTATGGCAGTGCTGGTCTGGCTGGTGACCGCAGGTCCGGGCTACCTGGGGTATGGAGCTTCCCTGCTCTGGACGGGGCCCAAGGCTGTGCCGCTTTACGACATCAAGGTTACGCCCGGCGATGTGGCCGTTCGGCGCAACGCCGATCAATTGATCACTGCGCACCTGATCGGGCTCAAGCCGGAAAAGGTGCGATTGTTTGCGCGCTATAAGAGTTCTCAGGGAAAAGCGGGTTGGGAGCCAGTCGCGATGCAGGCGAGCGATCCCTCCAACTTTCAGTTCCTCTTTGCCGGGCTTCCTGAAGATGTTGAGTACTACGTGGAGGCCGGGCCTCTCACTTCCCGTCATTACAAGGTTCGCGTGGTTGACTTGCCCTCGGTGAAGCAGATGCGGGTGACGTATCACTACCCGAAATGGACGGGCATGCAACCGGTGACGGAGGAGCACGGTGGGGACCTGCGCGCGATCGAGGGGACGAATGCGGAGCTGACCGTGCGGATGGATCGGCCCCTGCGCAATGGCCAACTCACTCTCGACGATGGAAAACAGATCACGCTGAGCGGCGGCGAAGGCAATGTTTATAAGGGATCCATCCAGATGCAAAAGGATGGCGCCTACCACGTGGCGGCGCTCGACCAGGGCCAGCCGGTTCGGTTGTCGGAGGACTACTTTATTGCGACCGACAAAGCGAACCCGCCGGAGATCGCCATCGACAAGCCGACAGGAGATTATCGAGCGAGCCCTATCGAGGAAGTTACGGTCGGGGTGAAGGCATCGGATGAGTTCGGGTTGAATAAGGTGAGCTTGCACTACTCCGTGAATGGCGGGCCGGAGAAAGTGATTGAAGTGGGGCAGCAGCCGGGCGCAAAGAATGTGAGTGGATCGACAACGCTGAGCCTGGAAGATTTCAAGCTGATTCCGGGGGATCTGGTTAGCCTTTATGCCACGGCGAAAGATGGGCATGCGGAAGCGCGCACCGACATGGCGTTTATCCAGGCGGACCCGTTTGAGCGCGAGTTCTCGCAATCGCAGCAGATGGGCGGCGGAGGCGGTGGTGGCGGCGGGATGGGAAACCAGACCGACATTTCGAAGCGAGAGAAGGAGTTGATCGCGGCCACCTGGAAACGCCAGAACGAGAAGACGGCTTCCGCAAAGGATTCGGCGGATGCGGGCAAGTTCCTTTCCGGCGTGCAGACCAAACTGCAGGAACAGGCTTTGTCGCTCGCGGCGCGCATGGATAGCAGGGATTTGTCGTCGGCCAATGAGGAATTCAACAGCTTTGGGCACGACATGCAGGCGGCCGCGGCGGCGATGACTCCGTCGTCCGAAAAGTTGAAGGGAATGCAGTGGCATGACGCCATCCCTGCGGAGCAGAAAGCTTTGCAATATCTGCTGCGGGCGGAGGCCACATTCCGCAAAATACAGGTCGCGTTTGGCCAGCAGCGCGGCGGCGGCGGTGGAGGAGGCGGCGGTGCGGGCCGTGACCTGGCCAGCCTTTTCGATCTTGAACTGGATACCGAGAAGAATCAGTACGAGACGGCGCAGACAGGGTCAGCGGCCGACCAGAAGGCGAAGGCCGTTGACGACGCTTTGGCGAAGCTCGATGCGCTGGCGCGCCGCCAGGAAGAGCTGGCTCAGCAGCAGCGCAATCATCCGCAAACTATGCAGGAGCGGTGGCAGCAGGAGATGCTGCGTCGTGAGGCGGAAGAGCTGCAACGCCAGATGGAGCAGATGGCCCAGAATGGGCAACAGAACGGACAGCAGAGCCAGGACGGGCAACAAAGTCAGCAGGGGCAGAAGGGCCAGCAGGGACAACAAGGGCAACAGAGCGGCCAGCAGGGACAGCAGAGCGCCAGTGGAGCATCGGGTGGTTCTTCTTCTGGCGGATCGTCTTCAGGCGGGTCTTCTGGTCAGTCGCAGTCGGCGCGGTCTAAATCCAATGGCAGTGGAGACGCGGCGGATCCGCGTGTGACCCAGGCCTTGAATCGGCTACGCAACGCGGACCAGGAGATGAAGCGCAGTGCGGGGCAGGAGCAGAGTTCCGAGGCAGCGAAGCGGGCGGCCGACCAACTCCGTCAGGCTGCGGGCTTGATGAGCAGCACGCAGCAACAGCAGGCTTCGGGGAAACTCGATTCCCTGGCTCGCGAAAGTGATCGCTTGAGCAAAGAGGAGCACGCCCAGGCAGACCGTGTTCGCAGCATGACGGGGCAAGGCGGAGTGTCGAACCAGGAGCAGTACCAGGCCAGGTTGCAACAACGCAACAAGCTGGCAGAGGACCGGCAGCAGTTGTCCGACGATCTTTCTCAGTTGGAGAAGAATTTGCGGAATGCTGCACGTGAGTTGGCGCCAAGCCAGCCCCAGGCCGCCTCGAAGTTGCGGGACGCGCTGGGCGGCATGGACCAGACTGATTTGACCAACCGGACGCAGCGGACTGCCGATTGGCTGCGGCGTGGAATTAATCCAAACTCCAATGGGACGGAAGAAGGCATCAGCAAGGGTCTCGATCAGTTGAGCCAACAGGTGCACCAGGCGCAGCAAGGTTTAGGCCCAGGTAAGCCTGGGCAGGAGCAGGGGCAGCGAGGCGACCAGACTGCTGCGTTGGATCACGTCGAGCGGTTCCGCGATCAGATCGAGTCTTTGACGGGGCGTGGACAGAATCAGTTGGGACGGCAAGCGGGGCAGCAACCCGGGCAGGGTGGACAGCCGGGACAACGGTCAGGGCAGCAACCTGGGCAAGGCGGACAGCCAGGACAGCAGGCGGGACAGGGTGGTCAGCCAGGACAGCAACCGGGGCAAGGTGGCCAACCAGGGCAGCGGCAAGGCCAATGGGGCGCACAGGGTGCTCCGGGTGCGCAGATTGCTGAAGGCAATGGCGGGAATCAACGCGGTCAGGTCACCCAGGATGGCCGTAGCGGTGATGTAGGCAATTGGCGCTCGGGCGGCGGTGCAGTCGGCACGGCCTGGAACAATATCAACACTGGTAACAATCACTTTGACAGATCGGGTGGACCTGCCGCTCCTGACAAGTCGCCTGTACCGGCCGACCCAGAGCGCACATTCCAGCAAGGGATGGTGGAGTTGAATCAGCTTCGCCACCTGGCCCAGAATGATCCGGCGGCTTTGAAGGAAGTGCAGGACCTGGTGCGTGCCATGCAGCGACTGGACCCGAAGCGTTTCCCGGGGAATCCGGTGATGGTCGAGCAGCTGCACACTGAGGTGCTCGCTGGAGTTGACAGATTAGAACTGCAGCTTCGGCATGATTCTGATGCGCCCGGTGAGGTTCGTACTACGAAGGAGTCTGCGATTCCCGCTGGGTATGAGGAGGCTGTTGCGGAGTACTACCGGCGGCTTAGTAAAGGCCAGTAGCTCCTCGCTCCGGGTAATTTTCAACGCCATTGGCATCGAAGGATCAGAATTTGTGGTATCCCACATCTCGCGAAAAACGCGCGAAATGTGGGGCACCCGGCCGTAGCTGATACCTCAGCCAAGGGTAGGAATCTGTTGCACGTCGAATGAAAGCATTGGAATACTTCGTTTTCGGCCCATGTACGCTGGGCGAACATGGGGCACCCGTTCAGAATCCGAGACCACTGACCAGCCGTCCAGAACAATTACTTGCCGCGATAGTCTTTGAAGAGTTCTGGAAATTGCTGCTTGAGCGCTTCTACCTTTGGACGGTCGCAGACTAGGATGTAGGGATTGTCGGGGTGATTCAGAGCGTAGTCCTGGTGGTAGGATTCGGCGTCGTAGAAGCCCTTCAACGGCACCACCTGGGTCACGATTGGCTTCCTGAAGACTTTGGCGGCGTCCAGTTGGGCGATGTAGGCCCTGCTGATCTTCTGCTGCTCGTCGTTGGAGTAAAAGATGACAGAGCGGTAGGATTCACCCACGTCCGGACCCTGGCGGTTTAGCTGGGTTGGGTCATGAACGACGGAAAAGAAAATCTGCAGCAGCCTGCCCGTAAGTGATTTTCGACGGATCGTAAACGACCTTCACTGACTCAGCGTGTCCCGTGTTCTCCTGGCCGACCTGGTCGTAGGTTGCGGTTGCGGCAGAGCCACCCGAATAGCCGGCGGTGGTATCCAATACCCCCTTGACGCGCTCAAACACAGACTGCGTGCCCCAGAAGCAGCCACCGGCAAACACCGCGGTCTGCTTTCCGGGGGTCTGGGCCAGGGGGCTATCGGTAGCGGGAGCCGGAATGGGGGCACGGTTGGCTGCGTTGCAGCCGAGAGAGGCAGCAAAGGCGATCAATAAGGTAACTACTGTGTTGCGAACGCGTACGGAACGGGACATGAGAAGGTCTCCTCGAAAATACCCTGTATTGAGACGCGGGTACGCTTCCGAAGTTACAGGTTATTCCCTGTTTCACTTCGATGAGGGCCAGCATCTGTCGGCTAGAATAGGGGCGTGAAACGCCAACCATTTCCTGCGACTGGCATCCTTGTTCTCGCGCTTATGCTCGGCTGCGGTCCGGCGGTGGTTGCCGCCCAGCAGATGGAACACTCCGCGCCTTCCAACCCCTCGACTCACCTCACGATCAAAACATACGAGGGCAAGACCCTGACCATGTCCCCAGAGGAGTTGGCAGCCCTGCCGCATAAGTCGGTCTCGGTCTTCAATGCCCACAGCAAGGCAAACGAGACGTACTCAGGCGTTCCCCTGGCTGATCTCCTCAGCAAGGTGGGCGTGCCTTTGGGAGAGAGTGTCCGAGGTAAGCTCTTCCTCACCGGCATCGTCGCGTCGGGTGTCGACGGTTACGGTGTTCTGTACTCACTGGCGGAGGTCGACCCCTCCATCCACACCGGCGACGTCATCGTGGCTGACTCGGTTGACGGGAAAAAGCTGGACAAGGACGGCGCATTCAAGATGGTCTCGAGCGAAGAACGCCGGCCGGCTCGCTGGGTGCGGAATCTCGCGTCGATTTCAGTCGTCAAGGTAGAACCTTAGTTCCATGGCTCCCGCCCCGGGGGCTCGCTATAATAGAGACCTGGGCCATAGAAAATGACGCACTCGACGATCACTAAGCTCTTTCTTTGCCTGAGTTTGCTAGCGGCCCTCCCCTGCGGTGCAGACAATTCCAGCGCCAGCGTTCCCAGCTACCGGCTACGGCTGTATCACCTGCATACCGGCGAGCATATCGATGTGGTGTATCGCATCGGCGATCAGTATCTGCAGGAGGGTGTGGCGGAGCTGGACCATTTTCTGCGCGACCACCGCACGGGCGACGTGAAGGACTACGACTTGAAGGAGTTCGACCTGCTGCACGATCTTATGGCTAAGCTGGGCCGTCCAAGTGGCGAGATCGACATCGTATGCGGGTACCGGACGCCCTGGAGCAACAACTACCTGCGGCAACATGGGCACGGCGTTGCTGAACATAGCCAGCACATGGAAGCAAAGGCCATCGATATTCGCATCCCCGGCGTATCCAGCGCTGAGGTCCGCGACGCGGCGCTGTCAATGGGTCGAGGGGGCGTGGGCTATTACCAGCAATCCGACTTTGTTCATGTGGACGTAGGCCGGGTACGCCGCTGGTAGGCGTTCTCAAGCGCCAGGATAGGGCGGTCCCTTGGCAAGCAGTGCGTTGAGCGACCGGTCGTGGCCGTAGATGTCATCGAAGAAGTAGACCTCGCCATTCTCCTCAACCACCGCAGTCAGATAAATGATGACCACGGGAACGGGCTTATCCAGGTTCACCTGCTGATTGTCGGGGCCCGACTGCATGGCCGCCTTTACCGCGTCCAGAGTCCATTTGGACTGCCCCTGCAGCAACCAGGCAGCTAGTTCCGCCGGCTTCTGCACCCGGATGCACCCGTGGCTAAAGTCTCGCCGGGACTCCGAAAAGAGCGCCTGTGCCGGCGTGCTGTGAAGATAGACGTTGTACTCGTTGGGAAACATGAACTTGACCAGTCCCAGTGAATTCGTGGGTCCCGGCTTTTGCCGCACCAGGAGCTTGCCAGAGCGCAGTTGCGCCAGCACATCGGCACTGACTGCTCCGCTGGTCACGACGCGGCCCCCCTGGTCGGTGATCTCCATATTCTTGCGTGCCAGGTAACCGCCGTCTTTCACTAAAGCGGGAATGATCTCAGCGCGGGTGATGCTGTAGGGAACATTCCAATAGGGCCGAAAGACGATGTACTTCATGTCTTTGGCAAAGACAGGCGTTTCATTGCGCACTGCCTTGCCAACGACAACGTTCATTCGCAAAGCTATGCGATGATCGGGGGAAAATACGCGCAGGACAAACTCCGGGATATTCACGGCAACCGGCAGGATTGGGAAGCTGTCCGGCAGCCATCTCCACCTTTCCAGCGCATCGTCCAGTTGCTGGATGCGAACAGTGAGAGGGGTGTTCAACTGGCGCAAGGTATCTTTGCCAAGTCTGCCGTCCGCATTTAAACCATGGCGGGATTGGAAATGCTTGACGCCGTCGACTAACGGCCCGTCGTAAATCCCAGGCTTGATATCGCTCAACGGTCCCTTCGGCAGGTCGTCCAACATTTGCAGCCGCTGTGCCAGGGCATCTGCCCCGGCATAGGGATCGCCGGGCGCCAGCGTCTTTTTCACTTCAGGCAAAGGCACGCTGTGATCCTGGTCGGCGAGCGCCAGGTAGTTCTGCAGGGCGGCTTCGGTGCGCTGATAACCGAAGTAGGGTGGTTCCACCGTATTCAACACGTCGGTTACGTTGCTCGCCGGCAGCAACTTCTGTAGCAGGAACTGTGGCAGGTCATAACTTTTTTGCGCGACATCGATTCCGAATTTGAAGTGCTTCGGATTCACCCTGCCGATGTGCAGGTCAGAGATGTAACGCATCGCGCTCACGGTGAGGGCAGCGTCGAAATGGGCGACTGTGGTTGCATCATTGGGTGTAGTCTTCAATGCACTCAATCGCGAGGGCCATCGTTCGGCATCATAGTCTTGCGGGTTGAGGCCCTTGAGCCGGCTGACCTCGAACGCGGTCATCATGGCCTGCGCCTGGGGGGTGGGCTGTCCGTTGCGTACCCAAACGGGGGTATAGTTCACCGCCTCGTAGACCGCCTGGACTGGTTGTCGATAATCCGGGAAGTTGGGGTATTTGAGATCAGCCAGAGTTCCTGCGTCGGCGATGGTGTGCAACTGCCCAGCTATCGCTTCCGTGTTCGGCGCGGCGGGCGCCGATGCGGGTGTGCTCTGCGACTGGCAACCGAGCGCTACGGAGAACACTAGGACAAGCGGTACACGAAAAGCCACACGACGTCGTTCCGGAATCATCATTCGTTCGACTTTCAGAAATTAGGCACTCGATGAGACCAGTGCCGGAGCCTGCAGCGAGGTTGTGGATTGGACACCGGGAGCCAACCGGGTCAGAGTGATCACCGTGATGTCATCGTCTTGTCCGAAGGCGACGGCCGCGTCCGTGGCTTGCTGCGCATCGGGTTGCGTGGCCATCAGCGCCCGCAAGCGGTCGAAGCTAAAGAGCTCCCCGGCGGAATTGCGTGCTTCCAGCAGGCCGTCGGTGTAGAAGGTGAGCCGGTCTCCGACGGCGAGGTGGAACCGCACGTTTTCATACTCGCCCTTGGGATCAAGGCCCAGCGGCAGCGCTCCCGGCAGGTTGAGCTCTTCCCGGTTCAGGAAGGGAGCAGGGTGCCCGGCATTTGCCAGGACACATTCTCCCTCCTCGTCCAGGCGCAGGGCCATGCAGGTCACGAACCCGTCATTCAGCCGGCCATGCAAGCGGCGGTTGAGGATTGACGAGCACTTCCGCCGGATCGTCTACTGTATCCGCCACTGTGCGGATAGTTCCAACAATCAGCGAGACGGTCATGGCTGCCTTCAGTCCTTTGCCGCTCACATCTCCCACAACGAGCAATGCGGAGCCGTCCGAACTGGGCGATGAGTTGAAAGAAATCTCCGCCCACCTGCTGCGCCGGACGGTAGGCGCTGGTCACCGCATAGCCGTCGAATCGAGGGAAGCGTTTCAGGGATGAGGACCTGCTGCAGCTCCTGGGCACTCTTGAATTCCTGTTCAAGAGCACCCTGGCGCTCGCTTTGCTCCACCGAATAACGGTAGACCGCATACACGATGGAGATCAGCAGGAAAACAAATTCCAGCGCGCCGAAATTAGAGACTTTACGAGAGATGGTCCAGTGTGTGAATCGTTGGCCCTGCCCGGTGAAATTCTGGAACCCCAGGGTCAACTGGGTCAGCGCCCCCATGATCGCCATGAACCAGCGAGCGCTATCCAGCCTTTTGCCAATGGCAGAGCCGATCAGCACCAGGGGATACGTTTCGATCAGCATGGTCGGTATGGTAAGCAGAGCATCGCTGATCTGCAGCATTTGCACGTGCGGCCCGCTCCAATCCAACAGGATCACCATGCCATCGGCGACCCCGCAGAAGATGGAGACGCCTGCCAGAATGCGAGTGCACCGGCATAGAACAGGATTTCGATCAAGCTCCAGAAGATAAAGCAACAGATACCAGATAGCGATATCGGCGATAGAAAGAAGCGGCTGTAGGATCGCGCTGGTAAGAGCACTGGTAAAAGGTAAGCGAAGGCTGGTGAAAAAAGTTGAGAGCAGGAGAGCGCTGGCCCACGCGCACATCCAAAAAAGAACCCGGTGTTTGCGGTTGCGGAGCCATGCGAGGAAGCCCACGATGGCCATCAGCAAATAGATCAGTTGGATGGCAAAACCAAATAGCCGGCCGCGGAGCCATCCATAGTCGAGATTGCCCTTGTAAGCAGCGAGGGCGTCGGCTGATCCTGCGAGGGGTGGTCCATTCAGACCTCCAGCCTCGCCGCTGTCCGAGGAGAAGTACGGAGCCTTCCACACTCTGAAAGCAAGTACGCCAGAACCTGCTTGTCCGAGCGCGATGATCTGCGGAGGAAGACCCCGATAGTAGAAAGCCCGCGGCGGCAATTTGCCCTGGCGCCCAATCAGGTTTCCGTTCCAGTAGACCTCGTATGCGTCGTTGATGGATGGCAGCAGGAGAGCCAGATCGGGCTGGACGCCCGGCACCGGCAGAAAGTTTACATGGCGGCGGTACCAGGCATAGCCGGTGTAGCCGAAGTGAGTCTGCTGGCCCCAGGGTTTGTCGACTCCGATCTTTTCCCAGTTCGAATCGTCCACATTGGGTGAAGCCCAGCCCGGATCATCTCCTAAATGGAATTGCCAATCGCCATCCAGCGCGACGGTACCTTTACCAAGCCCCGCGACGTTCAGAGGTCCTGGCGGCGTGGCTGCGCGGGCAACCAGAGTGCACGCGAAGATGAAAAAGACAAAGGCCGGCAACCATTTGCCCTGGGAGAAGTGCCTCATACTTCCAGCATGATACCCGTTTGGACGGGGGTCTCAGCGCTGTTCTTGTCTTCGGCCTTTGAACCTGAGAGACTTCCTGCGATGACCGGTGGGATCCGTTGAACGCCAGGAAATGGCGCATTGTGGTGAGCGGCGTTGCCCTACTGGCTGCTTCGCTGGCAGATTGTCCCTCAGTCGCGGCCGGTTGTTCCTGATAGCCCGAAGAGACTCCGGCTATGTGGATCCTGCGATCTGCGCGGGCTGCCACCAGGACATCGCCAAAACTTATCGACTTACCGGCATGGGCCATTCTTTGTACCGGCCCTCGACGGCGAACACCATCGAGGACTATCAAACCCACAACACCATCCACAACGACGCGTCGGGTTTGACTTATACGATGGTGGAGCACGACGGCAAGTTTTACCAGCGCCGGTCGGAGAAAGGCTTCGAAGGCCACGAGACCAATGTTGCCGAGGAGCGGATCGACTACGTCATAGGCTCCGGCAACCACGCGCGCAGTTACCTGCACCGCGGCCCGGATGGCCGGCTGATCGAATTGCCGGTTACCTGGTACGTCGAGAATTCAGGTTATTGGGCGATGAGCCCAGGCTATGATCGCGCGGGGCAGGAGGACTTCCGTCGCGCGATTACCGGTGAGTGTCTGCTTTGCCATAACGGGCTGCCATTAAAGGGTAGCTATCCCGAGCGCGGCGATACCGGCCTCTCGCTTTTCCCTAACCCGATACCGGAGGGGATCGATTGCCAGCGGTGCCATGGGCCCGGAGCAGCGCACGTGCGTGCGGCTCTGGCAGCGAATACTCCACGGGAAAAAATACGCGCAGGCAATCGTCAACCCGGCGCGTCTCAGCCGGGACCGGCAACTGGAAGTCTGCATGCAGTGCCATCTCGAAACCAGCAGCAGCCTGATGCCGAACGAGATTCGCCGCTATAACCACAGCATCGATTCTTATCGTCCCGGTGAGCCGCTGGGCGATTACAAACTCTTTTTCGACCGCGCCTCCGGGCAGGGTGACCGGTTCGAGATTGCACATGCCGGATATCGATTGCGCATGTCGGCGTGCTTCCGGTCGAGCCAGATGACGTGCCTCACTTGCCACGATCCTCATCAGTCGTACCGTACGGAGAACTCGACCGCGCATTACGTGGCGGTGTGCCAGGGATGCCACCAATCGGTGGTCCACAAAGCGAGCTTGCCCGCGGGGGCGGATTGTCTTTCCTGCCACATGCCAAAACGACGGACGGACGATGTGGTGCACGTGGTGATGACGGATCACTACATCCAACGCGTGAAACCGGACCGCGATCTGCTGGCGCCGATGGCGGAGGTGACGAATCCGTCTCAGGGAGGTGATCCGGTGGCGCCGTACTATCCTTCGCCGCTCCCGCGGACCGCGGAGAACGAGTTGTATACGGCAACCGCGGAGGTGAAGCACGGATCACAAGGCGGCATCGCTCATCTGGAGAGCGCGATTGTTCGCTATGCACCAGCTGCGGCAGACTTCTACTTCGAACTCGGAGATGGATATGCGCGGGCGGGAAAGAGCGATGAGGCGATTCGCTGGTACAAAGAAGCCTTGCGCAAGAAGCCCGAGTTTCGCCCGGCCACCAAACAACTGGCGGCTACGCTGATTGGCAAGGGAGAGTACGCGCGGGCGACGGAAATATTGAGACAGGCGGTTGCCGCTCCTCCGGCGGATGAGGCTCTCTTTACTGATTTGGGGAATGCCTACTTACGGCAGCGCATGCTTCCCCAGGCGCAACAGGCGCTGAGGCGGGCGCTGGAGATCAACCCCGATCAACCGGAGGCACAAAACCTGCTCGGATTGGTAGCCGTGCAAAAGAATGATCCAAGCGAGGCGGAAGTTCAGTTTCGAAGTGCACTGCGCAGTCAACCGGATTTTTCGGAGGCCCACAACAACCTGGGAAACGTACTCGCCGGAGGGCATCGTTATCCGGAAGCGGAGTACCACTTCGAAAGAGCGATCGCAATCAACCCTGAATACGCGGAGGCCCGTCACAGTTATGCGCTGGTGCTGGCGCTTACCCAATCCTACGATCAGGCGGTGAGTCAATTACGCGAGGCCGCGAGGCTGAACCCCAATGACGCGCAGATACACGATGATCTGGGGGACGTCCTCATGGCGAAGGGTCAGGGCGAGGATGCCGCCGAGCAATACCGCGAGGTGATCCGCCTGAAGCCGGGACTTGCGGACGCGCATTGCAACCTGGGCAATTTGTTGGGGGCCCAGAAGAGGTTTGAAGACGCTGCCAAGGAACTGCGGACTTGCACGCAGCTGGATCCCAGTCACCTTGAGGCCAACCTTGGACTGGGTTTGATTCTCATGGGTGAGGGCAAGACGGCAGAAGCAAGAGTGCAGTGCCGCAAGGCGCTCGCCAGCCCCGACCCTGCGGTTCGGGATACTGCGCAAAAGGCGCTGGATCAGATGGGGCGTTAAAGCCCTTCGTAGCTTGGGTGGTGAATGTACGCCTGAGGCCCGTACCCTTCAAAAAAGCGAGTTCTCCCGCACACTTTTTAGCCCGAGGGTACTTTGCCCACTCAAGCCAAAAGAAGGCTTGAATGGGCCATACAGAGCATGGTTGTGTAGCCCTGAGATCGCTAGTCGGAGCCGGCGGTGCAGTGGATGCGAGCGGGAGGGTGGCGCTGGCCGGTGGCCATAAGTTCCTCGATAGCCTCGACGGATTGAATGCCGCCTCTCGCTCCGGACGCGGTGCAGTTGAGGGCGGCCGCGGCGCAGGCGAAGTCGAGCCGGCGTTCCAGCGGCCAGTTCTGCAGCAACCCGTAGATAAAGCCGGCGTGGAAGATGTCCCCGGCTCCGGTTGTGTCGACCACGGGAACGGCATAAGCAGACATCTGATAGAACTGGCTTCCGTCCCAGGCCAGCACACCGTTGTCGCCCAGGGTGGCCGCGGTGAGGCAGCACCCATAGCGGCGCTGCATTTGACGCAAAGACATTTCGAGATCAGACTCGCCGATTAAGCGGCAAGGGATGTCGCGGCTGACGATCAAGTAATCCACACGTTCTAAAAGCTTCTCGACTCCCGGATATAACTCGTCGAGATCGGCGATCACGGGGATGCCGGCTGCTCGCGCCCACCCGGCGGCTACGGTTGCTGCCTCTGTGTCGCAGCCGTCGACGTGCAATGCGCGTGCATTCACAATCCACTCGCGACGGAGATCTTCAGGTTTCAAGACAACCCGTGGGTCGCGCCGGCAAAGCACCGTCCGCTCGCCGCCTGCGTCGACGATGATGAGCGATTGGGGGCTGGTGCCACCAGGCACGGTAATGATCTGCGCCTCAACACGCTCCTGGGCAAAGGCTTGCTTATGAAGGGCGGCAGCCGCGTCGTCTCCGAGGATGCCGACATAGCGGGTGGTCGCGCCCCAGCGCTGACAAGCCACCACCGTGGTTGCGACCTGTCCACCGGGCAATACTGTGGCGGAGCTGTATTCCACCTTGGATCCGCGTTCCGGGTAGCTTGGCAGGGCGATCAGGGTATCCGTCGCATTCAAGCCCACACCGACAAGGTCGACCCTGGACGGTTGCGTCATCTAGCCAGTGTACCCGTATGGCGACCTGGAGGTCTGAAAGAAACTGCAGATGCTCCTACGGGACGCGTCAAAACCCGAGCTAGGGCGTCCAGAATCCCTCATGCACTTTGCCCGCCTCCTCCTCAAGCAATGGTCCGTCGACGATGATTTGCCTCTGCCCGCGGGCAAACACTTCGCGGCAAGGCAGATCGAGGGTGGGATTCTGCTCGTGGCTGCCGGTGTACCGCATGAGGCCGGTCTCCGACAGAGCAAACACGACGCGGCCTACACCGGTCCAGTAAATCGCGCCGGCACACATGGCGCAGGGTTCGGTACTGGTGTACAGGATGCAGCGAGCGAGCTCGGTTTCGCTCAGCAGCCGGGAAGCCTCCGCACAGGCGACCATTTCCGCGTGCTGGGTCGGGTCGCCGGCTGGACGCACTGCGTTGTTCCGAGCTGCGACAATTGTCTCGCCCCGCTCATTGACAATCAGCGCGCCAAACGGATGGCGGCCATCGTTGCGCGCTTGGCGCGCGAGATCGATCGCTTGCCGTAAAAACTTCAGATCCTGTTCGGTTACGCTTTCCACGCTTTCGTACTCCTTACAGTTGCCGGCTTCTCTTCGCCTTTGTGGCCATGGGACGCTACATCATACCGCGAAGGCTACGTAGACAAATTCGCAAATGGGGGTCTCACGGAAGGGGTGCTGATTTATACTCCATTCACAATCGGTGAATCTTTCTGCTCAAGGATGCGGTCTCAACCTGCAAGGCGGCCCTTCGCCTTTCATCCCTCCTGCGCACCGATCGCTGGCCATCGCTCCGGAACATCTGGGCATTTATTTTCTTGAGCTGCTGAAAAATTGTCCGATTGCGGTACTGGTTCTGGACCCTCAACATAGAGTCCAGTTCTGCAATGAGGCGTTTGAGAAGCTCTTCCAGTACAGCGAGACAGAGTTGGTGGCGGAAGATCTGCAGGAAATGATCGCCACCAATGAACTGGCTCCGGAGGCTATCGAAATATGGCGACGAGTGGTTGCCGGTGAGAGTGTCTACGCGGCGACCCAGCGCAGACGCAAAGACGGGACCGTCGTCGATGTAGAACTGCATGGCATCCCCATCCTGGCCGGTGGTGCTTTGGCTGGGGTTTTTGCTTTCTATCATGATGTCTCGCAGCGCAAGGAAGCGGAGCTTGCCCTGCACCAGCTGTCTGCGCGCTTGCTGGAGTTACAGGATGAGGAGCGACGGCGGATTGCGCGGGAATTACACGACACAACGGCACAAAGTATCTTCGCCCTCACGATAAATCTGACGCGGATTCAGGAGTCCGTCGGCAAGGAACGGCCTGATGTACAGGGCATTATTGCGGATAGCCTGTATCTTGCGGAGCAAAGTGCGAAGGAGTTGAGGACGCTTTCATACCTTCTGCATCCTCCTTTGCTGGACGATGTTGGGCTGGTATCCGCGATCAGTTGGTATTCCCGAGGCTTTTCTGAACGCAGCGGTATTCATGTGGATCTGGATATTCCGTCGGATCTGGAGAGATTGCCGAGGGCGTTGGAGATCGCTTTCTTTCGAATTGTCCAGGAGGCTCTGACGAATGTTCATCGTCACTCGGGTAGTCCCCGCGCAGCGATCCGCTTGGCTGCGGATGCGGAACGGATTGTGATGGAGATCAGCGATCAGGGGGTGGGGTTCACACATCCACCCGGCCAGGCCGCAGCGAAATTGGGCGTGGGCCTGGCAGGTATGCGGGAACGAATCCATCAATTAGGTGGCCAATTTGAGATAGTGTCGGGCCGCCAGGGCACGACGGTGCGCGTCGCGCATACTTTATCGGAGTAACAGGGAGTCTATGCCGCCTTTAAGAATTCTAGTTGCCGACGATCATGATGTGGTCCGCCAGGGCTTGCGGTCGTTGCTGGAGTCGCGAGCTGGATGGGATGTGTGTGGAGAGGCGAGCGACGGGCGGGAAGCGGTCGAGATGTGCGTTCAGCTCAAACCGGAGATCGTCATCATGGACATTGCCATGCCGGCAATGACTGGACTGGAGGCAACCCGGCAAATTCTCAAAGCGAGCCCAAAAACGCAAGTAATTGTGCTGACGATGCATGAATCAGAGGAGTTGCTGCGGGAAGTGCTGGATGCCGGCGCTCGAGGGTATGTGCTGAAGACCGATAAAGGGCGCGAGTTGATTAGTGCGGTGGATGCGGTTTGTAACCACAATACTTTTTTTACCTCACGAGTGGCAGAGATGGTTTTGCACGGGTATTTGGAGACGCGTAATGGCGCTCTGAAGCCGATGAACCGGGCTCAGTCGCTGACCCCCCGCGAGAAAGAAGTCCTGCACCTGGTGGCGGATGGGAAGAGCAATAAAGAAGTGGCTGCCGGATTGAGTATCAGCGTCAAGACGGCTGAAGCGCATCGCATCAATATCATGCGGAAGTTGAATGCTCAGTCGGTAGTGGATCTAGTCAAGTACGCTATGCGGAACAACATGCTGGGGTAGAAAGTCTCGTCGGTTATAGCCAAGGGAGCAGGTTCGCGTATCCCAGGGTTCAAAACCGATTAGTCTTCCAAAGCCTCCGTTCAGCAACCGCTCTTTATGAACCGTCGCCCTTTCCTTTGTCATCCCGAGCTAAGCCGAGGGATCTGCAGTTCCGCGGATCTTTCGTGGAGATGTTTTGACACTCCTTGGCACACCTTGCCCTCTCCCTTGTCATCCCGACCGGAGCGCAAGCGAAGCGGAGGGACCTGCGGTTCATCGGACCACAACTGGAAACGCGGCAATACAATTCAGCGACCCTCATTTTCCCCTACCAGGCTCAGGTGAAAGCAATCAACTAAAATCGTGGGTACCAGCAAAACCTTGCCTAGATCAGATTGGTTCTTTTCTCTGCTTCCCTCATCATCGATCCGATTAGAAGTCCAGCCTCAACCCGAATTGGAGAGCTCTTGGTATGCCTTGAGAGAAGGCTCCAGAGCCCAGGCCGTAACGGTTCGTCCGTTGGGCGTAGGTGGTTCCGTTGACGGAGCCAGGTGTTCCGTCTAACGAGCCTCGCAGGGAGGAAGTGTTCAGGCCGGAGGGCGGATCGAAGTTGGGCTTATTGACCAGGTTGAAAATGTCGACCGTCGGCAATAGTTGGAAGGACTCTGGAATGTGCAGTAGCTTAGCGGGCTTGATCGCCCAGCTCAGACGTATATCGTCGGCCAGGAAATAGTCGAGACCCACTTGGCCCGCGGGCGCCAAGGGAAGAGTTGGAGTGGTCGCGCCCAGCTCGGCGAGTTGGCTGGCGGTTACCAGGTTCGCATTTACGAGAGCTTGCCCGGCCGGCGTTATATTTCCGGCAGTCTTGGAGTTGAAGTTAGCGATGGTGCGGTTGAGTGCACCGGGGCTGACGCCTCTGCCATAAGAGCCCAGGTTGGTTCCCGGCAATATATCCCCTCCCGAACCATCACCGGTCACGTCGCTGAGAAAGATCTCGGCAGGGCAGTTGCAGGTAAGCGGAATCGTCAGAGTAGCGGGCAGACGGGAGTTGATGCGCGCCAGGAAGGTGACCTGAAAATCGGTTGGGAAGGTGATGGTGCCCGCGGTAGAGAACATAGCCGTGCGATCGAGGTTTGTCGGACCGTAGAAGCGGGTCGGATTGGCGTTGTCGGGGACGTTCACCAGCGATGCGTCCTGGTCGGGGGACATCGCATTAAAGCGCGAGAGATTGTAGTTTGCCAGCCAGTTAAAGCTGTTCACTCCCCGCGTGGGATGAGTGAGGATTTGCCGGACTCGAAACTGCAGGGCGTTGTAATTGGACCGGCCCGTGGTAGTGATGGTGCCCATTTGGCCGAGACCCGGGTTGAGACCGGGAAAGGCGAAGCCGCTATAAGGAGAGGCGAACTGAGCAGCCAGCCCACTTGCCGGGCTGCCTAGTCCGTTCTTGGCAAAGTCCGTGATGGTTGCACCCGCTGCAATGGAGCAGTCAATAGAAGAGCATCCGAACTGAGAATTGGTAGCCTCGATCGCAGCCGTAGCGGCTGCGGTGTCGAGCGTCTTCGCCGCCCCTACCAGGTTGACATCGTGCACCAGCACATTGTGGATGTTGGTGTTGTGGGCGTAGTCCACGGAGACAAAGAGCGACTTGCCGATTTGCTGTTGAATGCCCGCGTTGATCTGGGTGGAATAGGGCGTTTTGAAATTCGGCCCAAACAAACCGCCAAAGGAATTGAAGTCGAAGACATTCGGATCGATGACGCCGGGAGGACCGTTGGGATTGAAGTTCGCTGCCTGTTGAGCGCCCGCGGCTTGCAAAGCTGCCTGTGCAGCCAACGCCTGGCTTTCCACGTTGCCGATAGGCTGGCCGAACAAGGATGTGACGTCGACATTGGTTCCTGGGACAACACCCCCGGTGGTCTGAACATAGGTGTTCCCCAAGCCCGCGGGAATGCGGAGGGTCCGGTCGAAGAGGGTAACGGTGAGTAGCACATCGTCATAGAAGATGCCGGCCCCGAGACGAACGGAGGTCGTTCCCTTCTTGAACGGATCCCAGACAATGCCGGCCTGGGGAGCAAAGTTGAGGTTGGGTTGATTGATGCGATTGCCCAGCCCGGGCGACAGCGCGTTCAATTGCGGGATGGCGGGGAGATCGCTGTCGGAGCGGCCGGTCATCCGGCTGTAGCGGAGCGCCAGCGTGGCAGACAGATTGGGTTTCACCTTCCAGTTGTCGGCGATATACAGGCCCAGGCGCTGCAGCAAAAATCCGCCGTGAGGGAAGCCCAACTGCGGCTTCTCAGAAAAGTAACCAAGGCCGTTGCCCAAACCCAGAACTTCGAGCGGGTAGTTGAGCGGGTTTGCGGAACCGCCCGGGAAGGGTCCAGCGGCGGCCTGAGCCACTTCGGAAGGTGTTCCGTTGGAAGTAAGGCTGGGACCGAGCTGGCCAAAACTGCCGAAGGTGTACTGCGGTGTGCGGACATAGTTGATGCCGTAACGAACGGTGTGGCGGTGGAGCAGGCGGGCGCCGTCATAACGCAGTTCCTGGTTGCGCTGCAGAGTGGTTTGCGGCGCCAGCCACGTGGGCCCCAGACACAGAAGGTTAGCACCGGAGAGACACCGTGCGTCGGTGCCGATGACTACCGAAGCGTCCTTGCCATCGGGGAAAACCACGGGCAATCCGTTCACCTGCGAACGGGCATCGGCAATGAAGTTGCGGAAGGTCAGATATCCGTAACGAAAACTGTGGCTGAATTGGCCGGTGGTGCCGTCGACTCCAACGGTGTGGACATCGGTCAGGTTGAGGTTGCTGTAGGGGGAGAAGTTAACACCGCCAAATCCGGTTACGACATTGAATTGGTCATGATGAATGGAATAGAAGGTCCGCCAGTTGTTGGTGATGTTCCAATCGGCTCTCGCCGTGGCTTCCAGCTCGTGGAACGGACTGGCGAAGGCGTTAGCAAAACTGTTGAACGGGTCGGAGGGCTCAGTGAAGGTGGTTCCGTGTTGCAGGGTATGTTCGTAATTTACAAACCAGAAGAGCTTGTCTTTGAGAAACGGCCCCCCTGCGCGCACGCCTACCTGGTCCCGCTCAAAGGGCGCTTTTATAGGCGCCACGCGGGCCGCAGTGGCGTCGTTGCGAAACAGGTAGAAGCCGCTGCCGTGCACCCGATTGGCGCCGCTGCGAGTGATTACGTTCACCGATCCAGAAGAGGTGAGGCTGGTAGCGGGATCGAGCGTCGATTGGGCCACCTGAAACTCCTGAATGGAGTCTTCGGAGAGATTGAGGGTGGTGGTTCCCACGGTTTCGTCGGAGATATCGACACCATCGACTTCAATGCGCGTCGAGCGCCCGGATCGGCCTTGCATGGAAATGCCGGTAAAGCCATTCTTGGTGGGGTCGAAGTTGCCGCCATCCTGGATTTGAACTCCCGGCGTGAGCTGGGCCAGATCGAGGAAGTTTCTACCGTTGAGCGGGATGTTGTCGATGGCTTTCGCGGTAAGCACATCCTGCAGGACGGCCTGGGTAGTATTTACGGAGACGTCGGAACTTTCGCCCTCTACTTCTACCTGGGTGACCTGCTTTTCAGGCCCGAGGGTGAAGTTTCCGTTGGCGGTTTCACCGACGAGGATGCGGACTTTGCTCGCGATGCTCTGAAAACCGGGCGCGGTGATCTGCAGTTCGTAGTCGCCGGGGGCGAGCGAGGTCACGGAATAGGTCCCACTGGAAGTGGTCGACAAGCTTTGGCTGGACCCTTTGGCGTCGGAGGTGAGGGTAATGGCAGCGTTGGGCACGATGGCGCCGCTCTGGTCCGTGATGGTGCCGACAATGCCGCCGGTTGAGGTCTGGGACCAAAGCTTTCCTGGAGCCAACAAAAGCAGGAGAGGAAGGATAAGGAATGGGCGGTACGAACGGCATCGATCGATGTATCGCTGCAACATATAAATCCTCCAAATGTTGAGTGCTCGGCCCATGACACTCGCCTGCTTTATGCACTTTTGCCGCGCGGGATTGCTTATTATGGTCAGGAACGACGGGCTTGCCAATCAGGCGGACCACTAGCTTTTGCTGCCGAATCGCCTTAAGGCGCCTTAGGGAATCAACCGGATTGGGCGGTCATTCCGTTCGACATATTCTCTGAAGGCACGATCATGGGTGCATGCGAATGCCAAGAAGTACAAGCCCGGGTGCGTTCCGCATCCATGCCTCTCATCTTCAGCGCAGGATCGATCAGTTGGCGGAAGTCGCCACGACCCGGCTTGCCTACAGCGAAGAAGACATTCGAGGGCGGCAACTGGTGATGGAGATGATGCGTGAGGTGGGCCTCGCGGTCAGCGTGGACGCTGCCGGCAATATTCTGGGGCGGCGGACAGGAAGCCGCAATCTACCGGCGATTCTGTTCGGTTCGCACATAGATACGGTGCGCGACGCAGGCCGGTTCGATGGCGTATTAGGCGCGGTGGCGGCAATTGAATGTGTGGCTGTGCTGCAGGCGGCTGATACGCTGACTTCCCATCCGCTCGAGGTGGTGATTTTCGCCAACGAAGAAGGACAGAACTTTGGCGCCTTGTGCGGGAGCCGCGCTGCGGTGGGCGACATCAGCAGCGAGGACCTGCGGCGCAGCGATGCTTCGGGAAGGCCCCTGAGCGAGGCTATCCGTTCCGTGGGTGGCAATCCGGACGAATTAAGTTCGTCCATCTATACCGCGGGGCGATTTGCCGCGTTCGTCGAACTGCATATCGAGCAAGGCGCAGAGTTGGACCGGTTGGGCATCCCCATTGGCGCGGTCGAGGGAATCTCCGGCATTCAACACACGGATGTGCTGATCAGCGGGGTCGCCAATCATTCGGGTACAACTTCGATGGAAGCTCGGCATGATGCGCTCGCGGCGGCCGCGGAACTGGTGTTGGCGGTGAGAAAGATGGCACTGGACCAGCATGCATGCCGGGTGGCGAACGTTGGCCGGCTGGTGGTGTCGCCAAATTCCGTTAATATCGTCCCGGGATCGGTAGAGCTGACTGTGGAGCTGAGGGACATGCAAGCGACAAGGATCGCCAGCGCGATGGAAGAGATTAAGCGGCAAGCCGGCGACATTGCGGAGAGGTACGGCGTGAGTTTGGAATTTCTGGACAGAAAATTCATGGAGCCTGTGCCGGCGCATCCCGTGGTGTTGACGGCAATTGAAGAGTCCTGCCGGGCACTGCAGTTCCCTTTTAAGAGGATCCCGAGCGGTGCTGGCCACGACGCGCAAATGATGGCGCGCATCGCCCCGATGGGGATGATTTTTGTCCCCAGCGTGGGCGGGATAAGCCACTCAAGTAAGGAGTTCACCGCAGCGGAAGATTGTGCTCGCGGTGCAGAGGTGTTATTGGAAACGATTCTCCGTCTTGACCGGCTGCCAGATGAGGCAGCTACCGGAGTGGCGCACTCATGATCCTGCTGGGAGTCGATGTAGGGGGAACGTTCACGGATCTGATCCTGGCCAACCTGGCGGAGAACACGATCGCGATTCACAAGGTTCCCAGCACCGCACCTGATCCTTCCATCGGGGTTTTGGAAGGCATTCATCATCTCTGCGAACAGCAGGGCGTCCCGTTGGCACATGTCGATCACCTGTTTCACGGCACCACGGTAGCGACAAATGCCATGCTGGAGCACAAGGGCGCTCGTACGGGAATGATTACGACCCGCGGCTACCGCGACATTATCCACATCGGGCGGCACCAGCGCCCGCAGAACTATTCGATCATGCAGGATATTCCCTGGCAGTCGAAACCTCTGGTTGAGCGGCAGCACCGGAAAGTCGTTTCCGAACGGCTGGTGCCTCCGAAGGGAGAGGTGCTGGTTCCGCTCAATGAATTTGAGGTGGTGCGCGCGATTCGGGAATTGCGGGAAGAAGGGGTGGAAGCGATTGCGGTTTGCTTTCTGTTTTCTTATCTGAATCCAGCGCACGAGAACCGGGTGAAGCAGCTGGTGGAGCAGGAGTTTCCTGAAGCCTTTGTTACGACTTCGGCCGAGGTATCCCCGCAGTTCCGGGAATTCGAGCGATTCACCACAGCGTGCATGAATGCGTTTCTCGGCCCGAAAGTCAAAATGTTCATCTCCAACCTGGAACAGAAGCTGAAGCAAACGGGTATTCAGGGCGAAATGCACGTGATGACCTCGAACGGTGGCATCGCGACACCGCAAACGATTTCAGAGAAGCCGGTGTACTCACTGCTCTCCGGGTTGGCCGCAGGAGTGCTTGGCGGCCAGTGGGTCGGCCGCCAGGCCAACCGCAACAACCTGATCACGTTCGACGTGGGCGGAACGAGCGCCGATATCGGGATCGTCACCGCCGGGAGCTACAGCGAAGCGTCGGCGCGCGATACAGCGATCGCGGGCTTTCCCGTCATGGTGCCGATGATCGATGTGCATACGATCGGCGCTGGAGGAGGGAGTATCGCGTACGTCGATGCAGGGAATGCTTTCCGTGTGGGTCCGAGGAGTGCGGGGTCTGTGCCGGGTCCGGCAGCTTACGGCCAGGGCGGTGTCGAGCCGACGGTAACGGACGCAAACCTGGTTCTTGGGCGGCTGGACGCGGAACATTTTCTTGGTGGCGAGATGAGAGTCTATCCCGAACTCGCGCACCGCGCGGTCGAGACACTGGCTGCGCAGCTCAAGCGGGACGTGTATGAGGTTGCTGAGGGGATATGCACGATCCTGGCCAGCAACATGGCGAACGCGATCCGTTCGCGCACGGTGCAGAAGGGTTTTGACCCGCGAGATTTTACGCTGGTGGCGTTTGGCGGCGCAGGCCCGATGACGGCGCTGGATGTGGCGAACATGCTCAAAATTCCAACCGTCATCGTGCCGTTCTATCCTGGGATCACTTCGGCTTTGGGCTTATTGACGACGGACCTGAAATACGATTTCGTGAAGACCGAACTGTTGCATTCAGGCGAAGCTCCGTCAACGCGGCTGCAGGAAGACCTGAATGCGCTCAAAGCCCGCGCACATGCACAACTGGTGAAAGACGGCATTGCTCCGGAGCAGATGCGCTTTGAATACGCGGTGGATCTTCGTTATGCCGGCCAGGGCTATGAACTCCGGGTGCCGATTACCGAAGCCGTGGTGAATGGGGCGGCTTGGGAGCTGGTTTGGCAGAGCTTTCACGAGAGCCACCTCGCGGAATATGGTCACTCCTTTGCGGATTTACCGATCGAGATTGTGACGCTGCGGGTCACAGGGCGAGGAATCATGCCGCAGCTGCCACCGTCGATGACCATGGGCAATTCGCAACAGACACGGGATCCCCGGCTGAAGAGCGGAGAAACTTACTTCCGCGTGGGCGGGGTCATGCGGCGGTTCGAGACGGAGTTTTTCGATCGCGCGAGCCTGCCGCCGGGGACGAGTATTCCTGGGCCGTCCGTCCTTTTCCAAAAAGACTCGACCACGGTCGTACCACCAGGGTGGCTGGCGACTGTGGACGACTTTCTGAACATCATCATCACCAGGGATGCGGCAGATGGCAGCACCCTGTCGCGGATCTCAGCCGAGGATCATGTATGCCCGTAGCGTCAACCATCGATCCGGTTACCGCCCAGGTGATCTGGGGCGCCCTCGAAAGCATCGCGATCGATATGGGGCACAAGCTTACGCGCATGTCGTACTCCAGCATCATTCGGGAGTCTGAAGATTTTGGCGCGGCGTTATTGGATGTGGATTGTCAGCAGCTGTGCGAATCAGCCTTCAGCACTCCGTTGCAGTTGGGGCCGATTCCTGGGTACGTGCGGGGCATCAAGCAAATATTCGCGGAACGAGACGAGGAATTTCTGCCGGGCGATGTGATCATGCACAATTCGCCTTACCACGGCGCATCGCATGGCCCGGATGTCGCGTTCTGTGTGCCAGTGTTCCGCGGCGAGCAGCTGATTGGGTTTTCTGTGACCACAGCGCACCACCTTGATATCGGCGCGCTGGTACCGGGGAGTTGCGGGATCGTGGACGCGGTCGATGCGTATGCCGAAGGGCTGCAGTTCAAGGCGATCAAAGTTTACGAGAAGGGCGTACGGAATCGACAGTTCTGGAATTTCTTGAAGGACAATATCCGCGTTTCAGACATGGTGCTGGGCGATATGGAAGCGCAAATATCGGCTTGCCGGACCGGGGAACAGCGATTTCTGGAACTGGTAGAGGACTATGGGCTGGACCAGGTGCTCGCGGCCAGTGAATACCTGATGCAGTATTCCGAGGCGATGATGCGCAAGGCGATCGCCGAACTGGGCGACGGCACGTATCGGGCGGAGGGTTTCATCGACGGCTTTGCGAACGATCCCGATGAGACGAAGCGGGACATCAGGATTGCGGTTGAAGTCACCATCGCGGGCAGCGATTTGACGGTGGATTTTACCGGTTCTGCGGCGCAGATCGCGGATCGCCCGGTCAATATGCCCTTTGAAGGAACCGTGGCGGTTTCAGTTTACCTGGTGGTGCGTTCTATCTTGCTGGATACGGAGACACACGAATATATCCCACAGAATTCCGGGTTGGTGCGGCCGATTCATATCACCGCCCCACTAGGGTCAATTTGCAATCCCACCTTCCCGGCTCCTACGATCGCCCGATTTTGCCCCGGCAATATCCTGGCAAACACAGTGATGCATGCGCTGTCGCAGGCTGTGCCGCGACAGGTGAGCGCGGGCGTGGGCAATCTGAAAGTGATTGCCTATAGCGGACTGGTCGGAGAACGCTATTGGGTCTACATGGATATCACCGAGGGCTCGTACGGCGGCCGGTACGGAAAAGATGGGATGGATTGCGTGGACACTCTCTACGCAAACACGCGCAACAATCCTATCGAAGATGTGGAGACCCACTATCCCCTGCGTGTGGTTCGCTATGAAGCGCGAGAGGACGCTTCGGGTGCGGGCAAATGGCGCGGCGGGACGGGGTCGATCCGCGATGTGATGCTGCTAAGCCAGGGGCATGCGTCCGTGGAGGGAGATGGGCATCGCCATGCCCCGTGGGGCCTGTTCGGAGGCAGCGATGGCGGAACGGGTGACTTGTTGCTCGAGGACCATGCGGGGACGACGAGGCATCTGCCGGCAATGATCAGCAATATGCCACTGCAGCCTGGAGACATTCTGCGCACGGTAAGCCCGTGCGGGGGTGGGTACGGAGATCCTCGTGAGCGGGATCCTGCGCTGGTACTGCGCGATGTGCGGAATGGCATTGTCTCGGTCAAGTCAGCTCACGAGCAATATGGGGTCAGCATTCAGGGACAGGAAATTGATGAGGCGGGGACGCGGAGTCTTCGCTCGTAGTTCCACCAGCCGCACGGGAGGATCCCTTGATCAGATGCCTGACGTCTCTATTTCTATTTCTTTTTTGCCAATCTCTGTTTGCCGCTCCCAACGATTTGAATCACCTGATGGATACAGTGTTTGCGACCCACCAATTCAAAGAGGTCGCGATCACGGCGGATGGCTCCCACGTGGCCTGGGTGGAGCAATGGCCGCTCAACGAGAGTCAATACCAGAACCATATCTTTGTAGCGGCGAGCGCATCCGGCGCGGCTCAGCGGGTTCAAGTGGCGGGCTCGGAAAATGACCACGGCCTGACCTGGTCACCGGATGGTAAGCAACTGGCTTTCCTGGGGGATGAGAACGGGGCGCTTCGGCTGCATGTTTTTGATATTGCGAGCAAGAAAGTAAGAGTCGTGGGCACGATTACCGGCGACCTCAGTATTCCCAGGTGGTCTCCTGCAGGGAGCTGAGATTGCGGTTCTGGTGAAGGGGCCGGCACCTGCTGCGGAAAGTGCGATTGGGGATTGGATACGGCGAGATACGGTCCCGGAAACCATTGTTCTGGTCGATCCGGTGAGCGGGGCGATGAAGCATGTTGGACCGGCGGACCTGAATATCTACGAGTATGACTGGTCGCCGGATGGAAAGCATATCGCCGCTACGGGCGCGACGGGTGACGCCAACGACAACTGGTGGTTCGCCAAACTATTCCGCATCGATGTTGAGGGTGATCAGACGACCACGCTGGTGACGCCGGCCTTGCAGATTGCTTCGCCAGTGTGGGCTCCGGATGGGAAATCAATCGCTTTTCTGGGCGGGCTGATGAGCGATTTTATTGCTCCCGGAGGAGACGTGTTTGTTGTTGCTGCCAGTGGCGGGACGGTGACGGATATTACGCCTGGACTGCCGGGTTCGGCGACCGGCCTTTCGTGGAAGCAGCCTGGGCAGATTTTGTTTAGTGAGGACCTGGATGGAGGTACGGCCATTGCATCCGCCGGCGTTCACGATCGCCAGGTGAAGACGTTGTGGCAGGGCGAGGACAATATCTCGACAGGTGGACTAGTCAGCGGCGCTTCATTTGCGAGTGATGGTCTCACGTCAGCGTTGATCAAGCAATCATTCGCGCAGGCTCCCGAGGTGTGGGCCGGTGAGGTGGGGCATTGGCATCCAATCAGCAGCGTGAACGCCAAGCTTACGCCAGCCTGGGGTGAGGCCAAGTCGGTCCATTGGCAGGATCAGGAACAACGCGTTCAGGGTTGGTTGTTATATCCGCGAGATTATCGTGCGGATCGGAAATATCCGATGGTGGTGGTGGTGCACGGTGGTCCGGCCGGAGATAGTGCTTCTAAATGGGCCAAGCCTTTCTACGATATGGAGGTGCTTTCGGGGGCTGGGTATTTTGTGTTTTATCCGAATGCCCGCGGGAGCCTTGGATTTGGTGAGGCATTTACCCAGGCGAATGTGAAGGATCTCGGGTATGGGGACTTCCGCGATATTACGACGGGAGTCGAGGATTTGCTGAGTAAGCTGCCGATCGACCGTGAGCGGGTTGGGATTACCGGGTGGAGTTATGGCGGGTACATGGCTATGTGGGCGGGGACTCAGACGAACCTCTTCAAGGCATCGGTTGCGGGGCCAGGTACTTCAAATTGGCAAAGCTATTACGGACAGGTCGACATCGAAAATTGGCTGCTGCCTTATTTTGGAGTTCCCGTTTACGAGAACCCGGAGATCTATGCGCGGAGTTCTCCAGTGAATTTTCTGAGTAAGGATAAGACGCCTACTTTGATGTATGTGGGAACCGTGGACAATGTTTGCCCGGTAAGTCAGTCGTATGAGTTGTGGCGTGGTCTGCAGCATATGAATGTTCCGACTGGTCTGGTAATTTACGCGGGGGAAAATCATGGGTTTGTCATGCCGAATAATCAGCGGGCAGTGACCCTGGCTGCGGCGGATTGGTTTGCCAAGTATTTAGTGGAGAAGTAGTGACGGGGGTTCTCTGGTGCTGTCCAGGGCTTTCGATGATTTGCCACCGGTCCGTGACACTCGTGAGAGAGGTGCCTGGTAAAGGACATCGTTGAGCTCGAGCTTAGTGCCCACTACCACCAGCCGGCTGGGGTGGAGCAGTTTGGGCTGGAGCCGATTCCGCTCGAGTTGAAGACGGTGCGGTGGTTTGACCTGTTTTTGATCGTGGTGAATTTTCTTATCAACCCAGCGACCATCCTGATCGCTGGTATGGCCGTGGCGAGTGGACTTTCTTTCTGGGCGGCGGTGGCGGCACAGACTGCCGGTTGCTTGATCGCATTCGTGGCCTACATCGTGATGGCGACGATTGGAGTCGACTATGGACTTCCAGGCCAGGTTGCGACGCGGATGACATTCGGCATCCGCGGAGCAAAGTGGATTCCGTCGTTCCTGCGAGTGATCGCTTCTACTTACTGGTTCGCTTTCCAAACCATCGCCTCTTCCCTGGTGATCGTCGAGGTGCTCGACCGGCTGTTCGGTCGACACCATTCGCTCATCCTGATCAGCGTGATTTTTGGTTTGGGGCAGATCGTGGTCGCCGTTTGGGGCTATGGCTCACTGAAGATACTGTCGCGGGCTGCCTTCCCGATCAAGATCGTTCTGCTGGGGGTTCTGTGGACAGAGCTGGTACGCGCGGGCGGCCCTTACTTTGGCTTGCGGCATGTAGTGCACTATCGCGGGACACTGGGCTGGCACTGGCCAGTGTTTGTGGTGTGGTGCAACAGCATGGCGGCCGGGTGGATTGTGATGATCACAGATGCGGCGGATTTCTGCCGCTATTCGCGTTCGCGGGTAGACATGTGGTTTGGCACCGGGCTGGCAGCGTTGAGTGGATGCTTCCTTTCCACCTTCGTCGGCGCGTATGGGGCTGCTGCTACCTACGGTAAGGTCCCAGGCTTTTTTGTGCTTGCAGTTGATAGAAGTGCGAGCCAGTGGACGCTGCTGGCGGTATTGGTGGTAATCGTGCTGGACAACTGGACCATCAATGTCCTCAACCTGTATACGGGCGGCCTTTCGCTCTCCAACATTTGCGAGAATATCGGACGCTTCTGGACCACGCTTGCGGTTGGCCTGGCAAGCGTCATACTTTCTGGCTTTCCCACAGTGGTTAGCGGTTATCTTCAATACAACGTTGCACTGGGAAACCTGTTTGCCCCGGTCGCGGGCATTTTGCTAGCTGACTACTTGTTCATCCGAATGCGCCGGGTGCAGGTGACGGCGCTTTTTCTCAAGGACGGACCTTACTGGTATTGGAAGGGCTTCAACCCGGTCGCGATCTTTTGGACCTTGACCGGGTTCTGGATTTACTTCGCGATTCCGGCAGCATGGATGCAGACGCCGACGACTGTGTTTTTGGTTGGTACAGGGTACCTGTTGACCATGCATCTGCTCATCCCGAGAGTTGGGTTTCTGGGCCCCCTCAAATTCAGCGGTTAAGGTGACGAATGAGAATCAGAACGCTTTCTCTGCTGGCTGCCCTGGTAAGCGCAGCCTTGAGTTTCGGCCAGTCTCCCGCTCCGGCCAAGCTGGTGGTGAAGAACGGGTTCATCCTGACCATGGCGAAAGACCAGCGCGAGCCGGTGAAGGGGTACATGGTGGTGGGTGAGGATGGCCGCTTGCTGACCGTTGCGGCGGGAGATCCTCCCGCGGGCTTGCAGGCCAGGGAAACGCTGGATGCGGGGGGTCACTGGATCATCCCCGGGTTTATTTCAGCTCACAGCCACTTGTGGCAAAGTGCATTTCGCGGATTGGGTTCGGACCAGACGCTGTTGGGCTGGATCGACGCGCTCTATAAGCCGGCGGTGAAATCAAGCCCCGAGGACATGTACTGGTTCACGCTCGATGGAGCCCTCGACCACCTGCAGCATGGGATCACGGGCGTCTATAACTTCAACTTTGAAGCACGAACACGGGGGCAGAATCCGCAGACCGCGGATGAATATGACCAGAGTGGTTTTCGCGCAGAGATGGACTCCGGCATTCGCTTTGTGCACAGCATGTCCGTGGGCAAGGCCACCGAGCTGGGGGTGAAACCCGCCTACGGGGCGGAGCAAGCGCGGGTTCCTCTGAAGGCTTTTCTGGAGTGGACGACCAAGCAGCCGAAGTCGAGCAACTTTCTCGCGGTGATGATCAGCGGGGGGACGGCGTTCAACAATACCTACCAACAGACCTTGATGGAAAAGCAGCTCGGAGATGAGTTCCACCTGGGCAACGAAACCCACTACCTGGAGCCACCGAACACGCAGTATGAGCAGCAAAGCAAGTTTCGCTGGTTCATGGACAGCGGGCTGCTCTCGAAGCAATTGATCTTCGGGCATTTCATTCATACCAACGCTTTCATCCTGGAGCAGAGCGGCAAGGCGGGTGTGGCGATGAGTTGGAATCCGTTATCGAATGGGCGGCTGGCGTCGGGAACGGCGGATATTCCCGCGTGCCTCAAGGCCGGCATCCGGGTGGGCATGGGCGTAGATGGCGAAGCCAGCGCCGACGTGGCGGATCCATTTGAAAACATGCGTACCGGACTTTACGCGATCCGGGACAAGTACGAGGACGCGACCATCATGAGCCCCTACGATGTGCTGCGGATGCACACCATGGGCAGCGCGGACGTGCTGGGCGTCGCTGATAAGCTGGGCAGCCTGGAGCCGGGGAAGTTCGCCGACTTCCTGATGGTTGATCCGACCCGCTTCCGGACAGTCTTCGATCCCTACGCTTCGTTGGTGTTTGTTGCTGGGGAGCGCGATCTGGAACGGGTTTATGTTGGAGGCGATTTGCTGGTGCAGAACGGAGCTCTGCTGAAGCAGGATATGGCGAAGGTGAGAACAGAAGTGAACCGGCGCGTGGGGGCTCTGCGTTGAAGAAAAGATCCGAGGACATTCAATTGGAGATTCTCAATACCCGGCACGATGTGCGAGAATCGGGCGCCATCTAAAATCCTAGGTCACGATAAGGCAACATCGAATGCCGGATAAAGCAGCAACGAGTCTTCTTACCCTTGACGTTCTACGAACAGGCAACACGATTGTTGTGCGATGCAATGGCAAGTTGGTCGCGGGCGTCAATGATGTGCTGTACAGCAAAGTCAGCGCACTGATTCCGGAGACGAAGCGAATCGTTCTGGACCTGACCAATCTTGCGCGGGTCGACAGCATGGGGCTGGGCACGCTGGTTCGGCTTTACGTTTCGTGCCGTTCGGCCGGCTGCACCCTGGAACTGGTCAACCTGGGGAAGCAGGTTCGGCAGCTTCTGGGGACAACAAACCTGATTTCGGTATTTGCCATTGTCGGAGAACACGGCATCAAGATGGGTTGAGCGTAACTCAGCTCGCCTCGGTCAAAGCTTCATGACCGCTCCTCCTAAGCCTTCCAGAACGGAGAGGGGCCGACCCTCTCTACTTCGTATCGCGCCATGAAGTCGGCATCCCAGGCGTGCTGTTTGGCTATTTCCCCATCGCGGAAATATTGCTCCATCTTGCCCGCAGGACAGAAGGCGATGATCATACGGCTGGGCGCCGTACCCACCGAGGAAAAGGTGTGGGGCACGCGGCGAGGAGCCAGCACGGAGTCTCCTGGATGCAAGTGGACTCTCTGCTCGCCGACCTGGAAGACCACTTCTCCTTCCATCACATAGAACCATTCCTCCTGACTCAAGTGCAGATGGAGGGGTGGGCCACCCGGGAGGAGATGGGTGTGCTCTATGACAAACAGGCCTCCGGCGGTTTCACTGGGGGGCACCTTGAAGAGGATCGAGCTGAACCCCGAGGAATGAGGATGAGCGGAGCGGTCTTCCCCGGCGCCGACCACGTGCAGCGCGCTGGCAGCGGGTGGTGCGGGGGCCTGGGCGCGGGCTTGCGTGAGGAGAAATTCCTGTAGACCAGCAGTGGGCGCGGCGACAGCAACAGCCTTGAGGAACGAACGCCGTTTCATGGCGGCTCCTTAGAAATACGGCAAAGGGAAACCGCCAAAGGATAGATGAGCGGGGGCGGCGCGTCAACGAGTGAAAGTTTTCGAGATGGGGCTTGGTTCGGCTAGACTTCTAGTGTTTTTGAGTCGTCTCAATCGGAGGCCCGAAACCCCATGGTCTGTTTGTGCTTGCGTTTTGGTTGGTCGTCGCTTCTGCGGGCGGTTGCCCTGGGTATACTAATGGGGCCGCTGAGCGTCGTGGTCATGGCCCAATCCGTACCGCCTGCACTCGAGTCCCCTGCTGCCCAGCCTCCGCAGACGGGTCCGCATGGCGAGAAGCTTCCTGGAATGCCGAAATTTCACGACCCCGCGCCTTACGACATCGACGAGCACACTGGGTACAAGCAGATTTTCGACGGTAAGAGCTTCACCGGATGGGACGCCGATCCTAGCATCTGGCGGGTGGAAGACGGCGTCATGGTGGGCGAAACGCTCGAAGGCAAGGCAAAGGGAAATAACTACATCGTCTATCGGGGCGATAAGACGCGTGATTTCGATCTGAAGCTGCAGATGAAAATCGAAAAGGGCGGCGGTGGCGGCATCCAGTACCGCAGTGTCACCGGGGCACCGTGGACGCGGCCGCAACCCAAGGGCGAGCCGCCGTATGACCTGAAGTTTATGATGACCGGCCCCCAGGCGGACTTCTGGTTTCCGGTGACGGCGCGGGCGGCGGCGTACACAGGTCAGTGGTACTCCGAAAACACGATGCAGGGCATCCTTGCGTATCGCGGCCAGGTCACGGAAGCATTGCCGGGCCAGACCAATCGGCTGGTTGCCAATATAGGCGACAAGCAGGCGCTCGGCGGCTATGTGAACGTCAATGAGTGGAATGACTATGAGGTCATCGCGCGCGGCGGCGTCATGATGCACATCATGAACGGCCAACTGATGGCGGTGTTTATCGATGACAACAAGGACTCCGTCAATAACCAACCGGGACTTATCGGTTTTGAAATCGAAAGCCAGCCGTGCAAAATTTCCGTGCGCGATATCTGGCTGCGGACGTTCGACTAAACGGTCTCGATTTTGACAATCTGCTCACGCAACGCAGAGGCCTTGGCCAGGAGCGCATCCGCTTTCTGCCGAGCCGCATCATGCTGGGGATGGTTTTTGAGAATCGCCGCGATATTCAAAGCCTGCCTGCCTTCGCGCTCGGCCACGCTTTCTTCGCGTCTGAGCCGCTCGAGAGTTAGCGAATCGGTGACTGCCATGTGGTCTTCTCTTTCCGCATCATTGCGCTCGATCGCCGGGACTGACAAAGGAGCTCTGACGCTTTCGACTCTTGGTATTCGCATCGGCAGCTGAGCAAACACGGTGACCGGCAGATCCGCGTCTCACAGCACCTCGGTCATAATTGGAGACAGATTGGTACGCTGTCCTCTTGCCCGGTGGTCACTCGTGGATATTAAGGACACGGTGGTTCAAATTTGGGCTCGGTTGGAGGGTATCGAGCGGCTATGCGATACTGGCTTTGCCTGCAATGAGCTCGGGTCACCAAGCCGGGATGGCGGAACTGGCAGACGCAGCGGACTCAAAATCCGCCGAGGGCAACCTCGTGGGGGTTCGACCCCCCCTCCCGGCACCAAACAAAATCTAAGATTTTAAGCTGAATTGACCTCTCAAAATGGGAGAGGACGGCTCACGGCGAACGCGGAATCGCCGGTACACGCTCGATACGGAGCTTACGGGCCTACTGTTTCAGCTGGGCGCGCGAACGGATGGCCTTATAGGGACACTTGCGCTCGAATTCTGCGAAGTTCACCTTGATGCCCAGGCCAGGTGCATCGGGCAGGCGAACATGGCCACCTTTTTGAGTGGGATACGTGCCTTCGGTCATATCGCGAAACAGGTCGTTGTCCGCGCCTTCACATTCGTGGATCAGGAAATTGCGGCAGACCGACATGGTGGACATCGAAGCCATGTGGGCGATCGGTCCGCTGCATTGATGCGGCGCCACCTCGACGCCATAGGTTTCTGCCATGTTTGCGATTTTGCGCAGTTCTGTCACGCCGCCTGCATGCATGACGTCGGGCTGAATGATGGCGGCGCCCTTCACATCGAGCAGTTGCTTGAATTCGAAACGGGAAAATAGCCCTTCTCCGGTGGCTATGGGAACCGGGCTTCTGGCGGCCACTTCCCCCAGGCCGGCGGGACTTTCGCGCAACGTGGGCTCCTCCATGAAGAGGGGGTGATAGGGTGCGATCGCATTGGCAAACTGGATCGCGGATCGCACGGAGAAGGTCTCAGCACATTCGAGGGCGATATCCACCTGATTGCCAAATACCTTGCGGATCGCGGCTAGTTCAGCGACGTCCTGGTCTATACGCTCAAGTTCGGTGGCCGCCGGAGGCAGAGTGTACTTGACCGCAGTCCAGCCCTGCTCGCGGGTGCGGGCAGCGAGTTCCGTCACCTCGGCCAGGTCGCGCTTCCCTGCGGGAATGGATGCATCCCAGTGGGTGTAGTAGACGCGGAGATTGTTCTGGATGGGGCCGCCCAGCAGGGTGTAAAGAGGAACTCCGAAGCGCTTAGCTTCAATATCCCATAAGGCCATGTCGATAGCGGAAAGGCCGGTCATCAGCGCCGGACCGTTGCGCCAGCGCGTGGCTATGTAGTAGACGCGATCCCAATGCGCCTCCGGCCCTGTGGGGTCGAGGCCTACATATTCGGGCTCAAGCCAACGGAGTACGGCTTCCGCTATGTCGGTGCGGCTTTCGAGGGTCGCCTCGCCTAGCCCGGTGATGCCTGCATCGGTGTGCACCTCAACAAACATCAGGTCGCGCCAGCGAACGGAGACCTTATGAATGTCGAAGCCGGTGATTTTTACTTTTCCCAGTGGCGCCGCTCCCTGAAATGCGGAGGCCAGAGGAACGGCGGCCAGATGCTTGATGAAGGATCTCCGGTTCAGCATGCGAAATCATATCCCAGAGCGCACACAGCGCCGGCGACTGGGATGCATGTGATTACCTACACAGCCTTGGCCAGGTGTTTCAGAGCTATCTGGACGGCAGCCAGAACGGCCTGATCGGGCCCCGTGAGTACTTTGCCTTCCGATAGTGGACTATAGGAATCGCGTAGCCGTTGCAACACTTCCGCTGCATTCGCAGGCATGGTGAACAGCGTGAGATTTTGTTGCACCTTAGATGGGTCAAACATGTTGCTTCTCCTACACAATCGAATACCGGAGACGGCGAACGGAACAGCGAGCCCGCTTCTTGCTATTCCCAGTGGGACGGTTTGGTGGAAGAGGTCGTGGGAAAACGCCGTCGGATCGGAAGCATACGGGGTTCGCATGTTTCCAGTCAGCGTGGATTGTTGGAGCGCGAACACGGCAGTACTCTGTTGCTGATTACTCCGAGCACGAGATTGCTCTCGACTCACCTTGACTGCATCGCAAGAAGGCGGGTCGGGGAAATTAGCGCTTAGCCTGGCCTTCGTTCGACAACGTCCTTCCTCAATCTCATAGGACCACTGAGGCCAATTGGACAAGTCCGGTGCACGTCGTGCGAGAAACGGGGGAAAAGGGTTATCTTGGTGTTTGTCTGAAACCGGCCTGCATTCCGCACGTGGAGGATTTGTGAATGGGACACACATACGCCAGCATTCTTGAAACAGTCGGCAACACGCCGGTGGTGAGGATCAATAAACTCGGACCGCCCGGGATTAACCTGTTTGTGAAAGTCGAGGCCTTCAATCCACTCGGTTCGGTCAAGGATCGTCTTGCCCTGGGGGTGATTGAAGATGCGGAGAAAACCGGAAAGCTCAAGCCTGGCCAGACAGTGGTTGAAGCGACCAGCGGCAACACAGGGATCGGGCTGGCGATGGTGTGCGCGGCGAAAGGGTATCCGCTGGTGGTCACCATGGCGGAAACGTTCAGCATCGAGCGGCGGAAGCTGATGCGGTTTCTCGGAGCCAAGGTGGTGATCACGCCCGCGGCTGGCCGGGGAACGGGCATGGTTGCCAAGGCCGTCGAGCTGGCGGAAAAGCATGGATGGTTTCTGACCCGCCAGTTCGAAAACGAAGCCAATGCGGATATGCACTCGCGCACGACCGCGCAGGAGATATTGCGCGATTTCGAGGGAGAGCGGCTGGACTACTGGGTGACCGGGTTTGGCACCGGGGGCACTCTCAAAGGTGTATCGCGGGTGCTGGCAAAGGAGCGGCCGGATACGAAGATCGTCGTCTGCGAACCGGATGACGCGCCCATGATCGCGAGCGGGCTCGCGCAGGAACGCAAACCAGACGGCTCCCCGGTCACCAGCCACCCGGCGTGGAAGCCACATCCTCAGCAGGGCTGGAGCCCGGACTTTATCCCCAAGCTTGCAGCGGACGCGGTAGCCACGAACTCCGTCAACAAGCTACTGCGTATCCCGAATGCCGATGCCATGCGGTGGAGCAAGGAGCTTGCCCGCAAGGAAGGAATTTTCGTGGGCATCAGTTCAGGCGCGACGTTCGCTGGGGCACTGCAGGTGTGTGCGGAGGCTGCGCAGGGGTCGACGGTATTGTGCATGTTGCCGGACACCGGTGAGCGATATTTGAGCACTCCGCTGTTTGCCGACATTCCGGTCGATATGACGCCCGAGGAATTGGAGATTTCGCAGTCCACGCCAAGCGCCAGGCTGCAACCTGCTGAGGTGAAATGAGCAAAGAGAAGACGATGAGCCGATTCGAACTCGAAGAAGGGGGTCAGACGGCTTACCTGGAGTTTGAGCTGGATCATGCAGGGTGGATTACGCTGTGGCACACGGAGGTGCCGGAAGCGCTTCGCGGACGCGGCCTGGCTAGTGTGCTGGCGAAGACTGCCCTGGAATATGCTCGCGACAACAAGCTTAAGGTGGATGTGATTTGTCCTTCGGTGGCGAATTACTTGGCGAAGAATCCGGAGTTTCAGGGTTTGGTGGGGAAATGACTCGGACAAACCAATGTGATATCATGATATCGGCTGAGGGCGGATATGGCTCAATTTGTCGTTCGCAATCTTGAAGATGAGGTCAAAGCGCGCTTGCAGCGGCGCGCTGCGCGACACGGACGAAGCATGGAAGAGGAAGTGCGTGACATTCTCCGCGATGCGTTGAAGGAAGAAGAAACCCAAACGGGTGGGTTAGGGACGGAAATTGCTTCCCTGTTCACCAAGATTGGTCTCGATGCTGAAATTCCCGAGTTGCGCGGTCACGTAATCACCCCAGCAACCTTCGACTGATGATCGTCGTTGATACAAACGTGCTTTCTGCCTTAATGCGTCGCGATCCCGATCCGAGCGTGGTCAGTTGGCTGGATGGACAGCCTCGGACGTCTGTATGGACAACTTCCATCACGATCCTTGAAGCCCGGTTTGGCTTGCAGATCATGCCCGCCGGGAGAAAGCGCTCAGCGCTGTTGGAGTTATTTGAGCGTGTTCTAGCAGAGAAGATTGAGCGTCGGGTTGCTTCCTTCGACAGCTTGGCCGCAACGCATGCAGCGGAGCTGATGGCGATTCGCCAGAAGAATGGCCGTCCCGGAGAGCTACGCGACACGATGATTGCCGGGATCGTTCTGGCTTCCCGGGCTACCCTCGCGACTCGCAACACCAAGCACTTTGAGGATCTTTCTATTCCCTTGGTCAATCCCTGGGAAAGATAAAAAGTAAGATGCAATGGCGGGGCTTCGCCCATCTCTATCGGCCCATGTACGCTTTGGCGAACATGGGGCACCCGTCCCTCACCTAAGCATTTTTTTCGACTTATGGATTCGGCTCTCTGACCTGCGAACTCACGGGATTACCAGATACTGTTCGAATTTTCCGTCGGGCATTTGGTAGGTGGTGACTCTCAGTTCGCGGTCGGGAAAGGTGACGGTGAAGACGCGAAACATCATGCCTCCTCGGGATTCCTGGGTGGTTTGTTTGAAGGTGAGCGGGGGTCCTAACGGCTTCAGACTCGAGGCAAAGTCTTCCAGCGTTTGTTGGTTGAAATAGGCGTTGCAGTATTTCGTGAAAAGGTTGCGGTCGATCTGGCCGTCGGCGAGCCCGTTGAAGATGGCGAGCGCCTGCGCTTCATCCTTGTTGGGGGCGGGCGCGGCAAGGCCCAGAACGGCCGGCGTAATTCTGCGGGCGATCAGGCTCGCGGCGTGTGTCGCCATCTCGTTGGTGAGCACGACGATGGCCGCATGGTCGTCGGGAAAAACGATGTTTTCGGAGACAAAGCCGGAAACTTCTCCCGAGTGCTCAATGATGTTGTGACCGTCACGCTTACCTATATCCACTCCCAGCCCGTAGGTCGTGGCGGACCCATCCTTGAGCAGCACAGGGGTCAGCATGTGCTGATAGGACTCTGCGTCGAGGAGCGAACGATTCATCATGCTGATGTCCCAGAGGGCCAGGTCGTGGGGCGGCATGGCTAGCTCGCCGGCGGCGAACATCCAGCCGGCGCCTTCCAGGGGCGCGGCGCGTTGCGGTCCGAGGGCGTGGCGCTCGTAGCCCGTGGGATCGGTCGCGGGCAATTTGCTGGCGTCGGTGTCGTATACGTTGTCCATGCCCAGAGGCAGGAAGATTCGCTTTTTCAAAAGGTCTATCAAAGGCATGCCGCTCACTTGCTCCACGATGCGGCCCGCGATCACGTAGTTGGTGTTGGAATACTGCCATTGCGTGCCCGGGTCGAAGTCCAGCGGCTTCTTGGCCCAGACGTCGAGGATGTGCTGTGCGTTGGTCGGCACCATCATCGAGGTCATGACGTAGTCTTCGGGCCAATAGTCCTGGTAGCCGGAAGTGTGCGACAGGAGCATACGGATGGTGACGTCTTTGGCGCGCGCCAGGTCTGGGAGATATTTGGAGACGGGATCGTCCAGCGTGAGCTTGTGCTCCTGGGCGAGAAAGAGCATCGCGGCCGCGGTAAATTGCTTACTGATGGAGCCGATGGGGTACTGCATTTGCGGAGTGGCTTCCATGGGCGGCGAGAGCCGGGCGAGACCGTAGGCCTGGAGATAGGCGATCCGGCCATCCTTGACGATGGCAATCGAAGCGCTCGGCACCTTGGTGGAGGACAGTACCTGGTTAACGGCGGCGTCGATGGCGGCTCTCGCATCGTCAGGCAGAGTTGACTCGGCGCGGAGCACCGGGATGCTGGCGAGCGACACCAAGATGAACGTGAGTAGGGATTTCAGCATGCTGGCTCTGATTGTAAGAGGAGCGGGGGCGTCTGTGGTTTTCGTCATTTAGGGGAATTGCAGCTAAACTACTCCAGCACATTGGAGGATGCATCATGCTTACGCGCAGAGAATTCACCCGCCTGGCGGTCGCCGGGGCTGCTTCCCAAGCGGTTTCACCGCTGTTGGCCCAGGGAGGCGACGGCAAGACGGGCTATTGCATCATCGGCCTGGGGCGCATTTCGATGGATCACTTCATGCCCGGAGTGCTGGCCAGCAAGAACTCGAAGATCACAGGACTGGTGAGCGGCCATCGCGATAAGGCGCTGGCGCAGGCGGCTAAGTATGGGGTTCCGGAAAGCTCCATTTATAGCTACGAGACCATGGATCAAATCAAGAACAACCCGGCGATCCAGGCCGTCTACGTGGCTTTGCCGAACAGCATGCATGCGGAGTACACCATTCGCTCGGCACGCGCGGGGAAGCATGTGTTGTGCGAGAAGCCGATGGCCACTTCCGTTGCAGACTCCATGGCGATGATTAAAGCGTGCAAGGAGGCGAACAAAAAGCTGATGATCGCCTATCGCTGCCATTATGAGCCGACCAATTTGCGGGCCATGCAGCTTATCCGGGAGGGGAAGCTGGGAAAGATCCAGGCAATCGAGAGCGCGAATGGTTTCAAGGAAAGGGCCGGCGAATGGCGGCTCGACCGCAAGCTGGCGGGTGGCGGCCCTCTGATGGATATGGGCGTCTACTCGCTGAACGCTTGCCGGTATCTTACGGGCGAGGAGCCGGTGGAACTCAAGGGGTATTCGTCGGTGATCGATCATGACGGACGGTTCGATTCGGTCGAAGAGAACGTGTCGTGGACGATGAAGTTTCCTTCCGGGGTCGTGGCCAGTTGCAACACCACCTACGGTGCGTCGATGAACGGGTTCTACCGGGTGCATGGGTCGTTGGGATTCCTGTACGCGGAGCCGGCGTTTCCTTACCAGGGGCTACACCTTACGGCTCAGTTTGCCGACCCGGCTGGGGGCAAGCCCATCATGCTCGATGAGGCTAACCCGAGTAAGGACCCGTCGCAGTTCACCACGGAGGCGGATTACTTCTCCGATTGCATTGCCAAGGATCAAACGCCGAAGACGGCAGGGGAAGAGGGTTTGCTGGATATGCAGTACATGTCGAAGATCTATGAGTCCTGCGGGTTGCCGGCGCTCTGACTTAGAGAGAAGCTGATAGTATTGACCGTCAGATTGAAGGCAGCGCACGATCTCCCGCGGGAACTGTACCTCAGGGCCTAAAGGCCAGATGATTTTGCTGGGTTCAAGTACGGGCTGAAGCCCGTACCTACCGGCCGTATTTACCCTAAGAGTTATCTTCTCCAGGGTAGATAGCGATCCCATTTCGCCTCCGGGGGGATGAGGACCTCATGGTCACGGGCAGCGCTAGTCCCAGTACCGCAACCGAAGGGCCGCCCGGGCCACTGGATGACGCGGGTTACGCCTTTTTGCCGCCGAAGCTACGGGCTCAGCTCTTCGTTCTTCCTAGCTTAATGCGCAATCCGCCGGATTATTTTGCGCAGACCACCGGGCGGTATGGAGGGGTGGTCACGCTGAGCCCCAACCGCGCCTACCTGGTTACGGATCTGGACGGAATCAAGCATGTTCTGCAGGACAACCACACAAACTACGTCAAAGGCCCGTGGTACCACGTGTTGCGACCGTTGATGGGAGACGGACTATTCTCCATCGACGGCGAAGATTGGAAACGGCAGCGACGGCTGGTCCAGCCGGCGTTTCAACGGAAACATCACGCCAGGATGGCCGGCATCATGGTCGATTCCACGTCTCGGATGCTCGAGCGCTGGGCGGGGAATGCAGCCCGAGGCGAAGCTGTGGACGGGCGCGCTGAGGTCATTCTGCTTACGATCGAAATCCTCCTACGCAATATGTTCAGTGGGGATTTGATCGGTTCGGAGCAGGTTATACGAGATGCCATTCTCGATTGTTCCCGCCATATGAACCTGATTGACGCGGTGAAGATAGTCAAAGTCCTGACGTGGTTCCGCTTTGCCAAGAGGCGCCGCTTTGAGCACGGGGTCCGTACGTTGGATCAGTTCGTTCTGCGCGTTGTGGAGCAGCGACGGCGAAATAAGATCGACAACGGTGACCTGGTATCGCTGCTTCTATGGGCCCGGGATGAGCAGACCGGGGAGTCCATGAGCGATCGCCAGATCCGCGACGAACTGAAGACGATGCTGCAGGCGGGAAACGACACCGTCGCTGATGTTATTTGCTGGACGTGGTACCTCCTCGCTAAGCACGCCGAGATACGGGAACGGGTCGAACACGAAGTCGATGCCGTACTGAAAGGCCGGCCGCCCGGATTCGAAGATTTGCCGGCTCTCGAATACACCCGCCGCGTGATTATGGAGACGATGCGGCTTTACCCGCCGGGTTGGGTTTTTGCCCGGAGCGCGCTGAAGGACGATGTAATTGGCGGATTCCGAATTCCTGCCGAGGCACTCGTCATCGTAAGCCCGTACGTGATGCACCGGCTCCCGAGCTTATGGGAAGATCCGGAGAAGTTCGATCCCGATCGCTTTTCGGCGGAGAGATCGGTCGGGCGGCCGCGCTTTGCCTACTTCCCTTTTAGTGCGGGACCGCGCCAGTGTATCGGAGCCGATGTGGCGATGATGGAGGCACAAATGATCGTCGCTATGGCTGCGCAACGGTATCGGCTTTCGGTGCCGGCAAACCTTTCTCCTGGGCTCAAAGCGCGCATCAGCTTGACCGCGGATTGTGCCATCGCGTTAACGCCCGTCGCTCGCCTGCCCCATCTACTCCACTCAGCTTCCAGGCGGGACGGTTTAACCATGTGCGGAATTGCAGGCGAGTTCCTCTTCGATCCAAAGGGACGGGTCGATGAGTCGGTTATCGTGCCCATGGTTTCGGCGATCCGCCATCGCGGCCCCGATCAATGGGGATACTATCTTGGCTGCTCGGGCTCGGTTCTTCTGATCAACACGCGGCTGTCGATTGTAGATCTCTCCAATGGCCGCCAACCGCTTTCGAACGAGGATGGCTCGATCTGGGTAGTCCTGAATGGCGAACTTTACGGATTCCAGGACATCGCCAAGGACCTGGAGTCGAGGGGCCATCGTTTCCGCACCCGCAGCGACACCGAGATTATCGTTCACCTGTACGAAGAATACGGTGAAGATTTTGTGTCTCACCTGCGCGGCGAATTCGCGATCGCCCTTCTGGATCAGAGGAATGAGGTCATGTATCTCGTCCGTGACCGTTTCGGCATCAAGCCTCTGTTCTATACGCGGCTGAACGACTCGCTGGTGTTCGGCTCGGAAATCAAGGCTATTCTCGGAAATCGAAAGGTCCGGGCGCGGTTGGATCACGTCAGCCTCTTCTATATGCTGCACGGGTTGCTGCTGCCCGAAACGACTTGCTTCGAGAACATTCAGACGGTCGAGCCGGGATGCATGTTGCGCATCTCGCGCTCCGCGGTGACCCGGCGCCGTTACTGGGATCTCCCCCTCAGCGGCGAAGTGGCGCCTGCCAGCGAGGAAGAAGCAATCGAAGAGTTCCGGCGATTGTTCTATGAAGCCGTGCGTGTGCGGTTGCATGGCGACGTCGAAGTCGGGGCCTATGTCTCAGGAGGTCTGGATTCAACCTCGGTTGCCGCGACGGCGGCTGAAGTGAGTGGGCGGCCGGTCAAAGCGTTTACGGTGGAGTTTGCCGACCAAAAGCTAAACGAGGGAGAAGCAGCGGCCGAATTCGCGCAAGCCAGAGGTTTTGAGCACCACACGATCCGGATCGGCTCGGGAGACCTGGCTCCTCACTTCGAGCGGTGTTTATGGCACAGCGAAATCGCGGTGAGCAACAGCCACGGAGCGGCCAAGATGATTCTGTCAGAGCTGGCTCGGCGCCACGTCAAGGTGGTGCTTACGGGCGAGGGTGCTGACGAAGCGATGGCGGGCTATAACGTTTTTCAGCACATTGCCTTGCTTGAGGAAGTTCGCACCCATCCTAAAGATCGTGAGCGGCGTGCCGCGCTCGAGGCTCTGCTCATCAAAGAGCAGTCAGGCATCGCGCTCCTCAACACCGGGATACTCCCGATGCGAGAGTTGCCACAGTACGATCGCATCGCTGGCTTGTTTGGGGCCTACCCGTACGCCATGGCTCGCGCGCTGCAAACTGCGAAAAGACTTCCCTTCGTCATGTCTGGGGATTTTCGCCGTGAGGTTGCAGGGATCGACCCCATTGCTGAAATGGCCAAACGGATTGGCCTTGGCCGCATGAAATCCCTTTCGGCGGTGGCCGCGCACCAATACTACCTTTTCAAGGCGGACCTGCCGTCTTATAACCTCAACTGTCTTGGCGACCGGGTCGAAATGGCACACTCCATCGAGGGCCGCGTGCCATTTCTCGACCACAAGCTGGTTGAGTTTGCCTTCTCACTTCCAGTGTCTCTGAAGTTACGGAACGGGGCCGGCAAGTATGTCCTACGGCGCGCCGTTTCCGAAAGGTTGCCCTCTGCCTTGAAGGTGAAGAAACGGCCATTCGTAGCAGGGTCGAGTGAGACGTTGGGGCTGGAGAAGGGCTCTGAATTCTCCACGCACTATTTAGATAGCCGCGCCATCCGCAACACCGGATTGTTCAATCCGCGGGTGGTGGGGGGCATGCGCCGCAGTCTTGCCTACCTTCCAAAGGGCTCCCGGGCCTTGAGCCTGACGGAGACTGTGTTAACCGGGGTGGCTTCCATCCAGGCGATCAACGAGATGTTTTGCGAGCGGTACGAGGAGTCGGCGGTAAGATTCAACCTTGCCCGAGCCGACTCCACTTTGGCCGGTGGACGGATTTGATCGGGACTTGTCGTGTCTCGGGGCTTAACCATGGATAATCTTCAGTCGTCCCTTCGGGACTTTTCGTGTCTCGAAAGCTCTTCCCAGGACTGCGTCCTGGGCTAAGGTCAGCCGTCCCTACGGGACTACACACGTAAACCTCTGGTTCTCACGCACACGCTTTGGCCCCTGCGGTACGTCTTTCCGCGGCGAACCTGCCGTGGACAAAGATAGTTCTGTCCGTATGTGTCGAAAAGCTTACCTCAGCGGTTGAAGCCGTCGTTGGAAGGCCTGTTTACGGGACGGCTAAACCGGCCAACTGAGAAACAGCAGGCTCTACGGGACTTTTCAACGCCCCCTTTCCTGGTAAGGATGCGGTTTTTCGGTTTTGATCGACTAATAAAGGCCGATTCACTAAGATCTCTCTGTCTGCCGATCCCAGGCTGCAATGCTGCTGGCGTGAGGTGGAGGATGAGATGGCGAGAACGATCAGCACCGAAACTCCTCCGTCGGTGACATCCACTTCAGAGACAACCGCAGCTGACGGCAACGCGCCCCAGCGCCGCAATCCTTTACCCGTTATCGCCAAGGTGGGTATTGTGGCGGCGGTGGTGTTGGTTGGTTACTTCATCTGGAGTAACTTCGTCGCTCCGCCGAAGATTCCTCAGAGCGTGGTGGCGCTGAGCGGGCGGATCGAGGGAGACGATTCTGCAGTAGCACCTAAGACAACGGGACGCATCCTGGAAGTCCGATTCCGGGAGGGAGACTCGGTCAAGGCTGGAGAAACCATCGCGGTGCTCGACGACGCGCAGGTATTCGCGCGGGCAGATCAGGCCCGCGCCGCGGTGACGGTGGCCGAGGCACGATTGAGATCTTCACGCGATCAGATCGCGGTGCTGCAGGAGCAACTGCAGCAGAACGACTTGCAAACGGAGCAAGCAAAACTGGATGCGAGTGGCCGGGTGCGCCAGGCGGAGGCCGACGTTGCTGCTGCGGAATCGGACCTGGCAAACCAGGAAGCTGCCTTTCAAATCGCCGACTTTGACCGGACCGCTTATAACAAGCTGCGCAAGACGGACGCGGTTTCGGAGCGCCAGGCGCGGCAGGCCAATGCGACGGCGGAACAGCAGGCAGCGGCAGTCGCTGCCGCGAAGCGCAGGTTGGAGTCGGCGCGGGGCGTGCTGAACATGGCCCAGGCGACGCTTTCTAATCCCGCGATTCGTGGTTTCCAGGCATCGACGGTGCGCAAGCAACTGGCACAGCAACGATCAGAGATTGCGTACTCGCAGGCCTTAGCTGACCAGGCACGCTACCAGTTAACCGAAGCACAGGCCACGCGCAGCGATCTCACGGTCAAGGCGCCCTTCGACGGAACGGTGATGACGCGGGCGGCGGAGCCGGGCGAGGTGGTGCAGGCAGGGACGGCGATTGTGACCCTGCTGGATCTGAGCAAGGTATATCTAAGGGGTTTTATTCCCGAAGGGCAAATCGGCAAAGTGAAGGTTGGTCAGCCGGCACGGATCTATCTGGACTCCGACCCGGCAAAAGCCCTCGACGCGTACGTGGAGCGAATCGATCCGCAAGCTACATTTACTCCGGAAAACACCTACTTCCGCGACGACCGGGTAAAGCAAGTGGTGGGGGTAAAGCTGCGATTGAAGAGCGGCATCGGGTTCGCCAAGCCTGGCATGCCGGCGGATGGAGCGATCCTGGTGGAAGGCAGCACCTGGCCGCCGGGCCGGTTTAACCGGTGAAACACACGTGGTAACCCTAGCGCCTCCTGCGACCTTCGAGCCCGCAATTTCCCTGGGGTCTGTCGCCATCCGAATCCACGACCTGGTCAAACGATATGGCGCAGTGGACGCAGTACGCGGCATCAGTCTGGACGTGCACGAGGGGGAGATCTTTGGCCTGATCGGGCCGGACGGCGCGGGTAAGACCTCCACGTTTCAAATCGCCGCCGGAGTGATGGAGTCGACTTCGGGACGGGTTGAAATTTTCGGCGTCCCGGCGCGCGAGGCTCGTGCACAGACGGGCTACCTCACCCAGAATTTCAGCCTGTATCCGGACCTTACCGTCGAAGAGAACATTCGTTATATCGGAGATTTGCGACGCGTGCCGAGGACGGATATCGCGTCGCGGGGACACCGGTACTTGCAGATGTTCGACATGGATCGTTTCTCCTCACGCCTGGCGGGAAAGCTGAGCGGCGGTATGAAGCAGAAGCTTGCCCTGGCATGCGCGCTGGTGCCGGAGCCGCGCGTGCTGCTGCTGGATGAGCCGACTACTGGCGTCGACCCGGTTTCACGGCGGGAGTTCTGGGATACGCTGGCGCACCTGGCGGCTGACGGGCTGACGATCCTGCTGGCGACACCGTATCTGGACGAGGCGGAACGATGCCACCGCGTCGCGCTCATGCACCAGGGTGAAATCCACGACCTGGGAACGCCGCAGGAGTTGCGCGAGAAGCTGGGCGCACGGCGGATGGAGCTGCGGGTGTCGAACCTTGCGCTGGCGGAAGAGATTCTTTCGCCGTTGGCAGAGAGCGACGGCGAAATTCTCGACGTGCAGCGGTTTGGCGACCGGCTGGATCTGCTGGCGCCGCATCCGGACCTGGCGCGCGCGATCGCCGAACGCAGCCTGCGTAGCGCGGGCCTGGAGATACAGGAGATCCTGCTGGATGAGCCAACGCTGGAGAACACGTTCGTGGCGCGGCTGCGCGCGCTGGGGGAGCAGGTGCACGACGAGTCTTTCCCGGCACGGCACAGCCATATGGAGCATATGGGCCAGGTGGCGATTGGAGCCTCGCGGCTGAGCAAGCAATTCGGCTCTTTCACTGCTGTACGGCAGTTGAGCCTCGAAGTTCATTACGGTGAGATCTATGGACTGCTGGGCGCGAATGGCGCGGGCAAGACGACGACGATCAAGATGCTCTGCGGGCTGGTGGAACCGAGCGGTGGACAAGTGCAACTCGCTGGGTGGACGAAACATCTCCGCGCGGGGGAAGTACGCCAGCGCATTGGATACATGTCGCAGAAGTTTTCGCTCTATGACGATCTCTCGCTCGAAGAAAATTTGGAATTCTTTGCCGGAGTGTATGGCGTGCCCCGCGAGGAACGCGATGAGAAGAAACAGTGGGTGCTCGAGTTCTCTGGACTGCAGGGACGCGAACAGCAACTCACGGGGAGCCTGCCGCAGGGATGGAAGCAACGGGTGGCCTTTGGCGCAGCGATCATGCATGAACCGAGCGTGCTGTTTCTCGACGAGCCGACCTCGGGCGTGGACCCGCTGGCGCGGCGGTCTTTCTGGAAGATGATCAATCGACTGGCGGATGCGGGCACCGCGATCCTGGTGACCACTCACTATCTCGAGGAGGCCGAGCAATGCAATCGGCTGGGCCTGATGGTCGCGGGCGAACTGGTGGCCGAAGGCACACCCAGCGCGATCAAAGCGGCGCAGCCGGGACAGTTGATGGAATTTATCACCGATCAGCCGCAAGGGGCGCTCGACCTTTTGAAGAGCGACGAGGAGCGCTGGGCGGTTTCTTTGTTTGGCAACCGGTTGCACATTGTGTTGAACGAGGACTCGGCGAAAGGCGAGAAGTTTTATCGCGACAAGCTGGCGGCGGCGGGCATAAGAGTCATCTCGGCTCAACCTGCGCGCTTGTCGCTCGAAGACGTGTTCATCAGCGTGGTGGAAAAGGCCCGGTTGAAGGGCAAGGTGGGTTCGGAGGACTGACGCAGTGCGACGAATTTTCGCCCAGGCCCGGAAAGAACTGATCCAGATTCTGCGCGATAAGCGAGCGCTCGCTTTGGCGCTGATCCTGCCGCTGACCCAGCTTATCCTGATGGGCACATCGATCTCGTTGGACGTGAAAGATATGCCCCTGGCGGTGCAGGATTTCGATAATTCGCCGGCCTCACGGCAGCTGATCGATGCGTTCCGCGAATCGATCACTTTCCAAATCATCCCCTCTGCTGTGGACCAGCGTCCGGAAGCGTCGTTCCTGAACAACGAAGCACGTGCGGTTCTGATTATCCCGAAACGGTTTGGCAGGGACCTGGCGCGCGGCGTGGATACTCCGGTGCAAGTGCTGGTGGATGCCTCGGATGCCAACACTGCGCGGTTGATCGAGGGTTATTCATCGCAGATCACCAACGCATTCAACACGGCAAACGGAGGGGCGGCGAAACCGATGCCGGTGCAGGCGGCGATTCGCTTCTGGTACAACCCCGGCCTTTCTTCGATGAAATTTTACGGGCCGGGAGTGTTTGTGCTGGCGCTGTCACTGTTTCCTCCCATGCTGGCAACACTGGCCATGGCGCGGGAAGGAGAGCAGCTCACGATCCTGCAGGTCTACGTCTCCAGTATCTCGGCGCATGAATTTTTGCTGGGAAAGATTCTGGCATTTATGGTGGTGGCCGTCGTGGACAGCATTCTTTTACTGCTGCTGTTGTTCACTTACTTTGGACTTGGGGTTGCCGGCGACCCTACACCGTTTCTGGTGGCGACGGTGCTGTACGCGTTTTGCGTGGCGGCCTTTGGCACGATGATCGGGGTTCTCATTCCGAACCAGGCGGCGGCGATGCAGGCAGTTGCGTTGGGCGGGTTTCTGCTGGTGTTCATGCTCGCCGGGCTTATTTTTCCTATTCAGAACATTCCGGTCCAGATTCGCTGGATTTCCAACCTTGTTTGGGGCCGTTATTACATCGACATTGTGCGCGACTTTCTGCTGCAGGGGGGCGGCTGGCCGGCGGTGTGGTGGAAGGTGATCGTCATCGGTCTTATTGGGGGCGGTTTTTACTTCTCGGCGTGGGGCAAGCTCCGCCGCATGCAGTTGGCGGCATAAGGATGCGAGCAAATTTTCAGATTTTTTCGAGCCGCCGTTTTGGCGCGCTGCTGCGCAAGGAGTTCGCGCAGATCCGGCGCGACCGGCGGCTTGCGATGTCGTTGATCCTGCCACCCATTTTGCAACTGTTGCTGTTCAGCGTAGTGCTGAACGCCACGGTTTCGGACCTGAGGCTGGGCGTGATTGACGAAAGCCGGACGGGGCAGAGCCGCGACCTGGTGTCCACGCTGACAGAGAGCCGCAGCTTTCGCCTGGCTGGTTACTACGATTCGGTGGGCCAACTCGGCGATGCGATCAGCCGGGGAGATCTTGATGCGGGGGTCGTGATCCCGCGGGATTTTGCCCGTGACCTGGAGCGTGGAAGGCCGGTCACGGTGCAACTGCTGTTGAACGCCATGAATGCCAACACGGCAACGATCGCTCGATCGTATGCGCAGGGAGTGATCCTGACCTGGAACCAGGGGCTTTCCGGGAATGGCTTGCACGCGCGCTTTTCGCAGATCGATGTCTCTCCGGTGAGCCGGCGGGGGCGGGCGGTGATGACGCGGGCGTTTCTTTTTAATCCGGGACTGGTGAACAGTTGGTTTGTGGTCACTGGGGTTCTCGGGCTGCTGCTCATCTTGAATGGGTCCATTGTCGCGGCCGCCGCCATGGTGAAAGAGCGGGAAGCGGGCACGATCGAGCAACTTGTTATGTCGCCGGCGGAGACGTCTGAGATCATCGTGGCCAAAATTGCGCCGTTGTTTTTGCTGCTGATGCTGATGGTGGTGTTTGCCACCGGGTTTATGAAGCTGGTCTTCGATGTTCCGTTTCACGGGAATTTTCTGGTTGTGTTCTGCGGGGCTTCGCTGTGCATACTATCGGGGATTGCGCTGGGGACAGTGATTGCGACGTTCTCGAGGTCGGCACAGCAGGCGCAGCTTACCAGTTTTTTTGTTAATCCCCTGCTTACTACGGCTTCAGGGGCGGTTACGCCGGCGGAGGCGGTTCCGCACTGGCTGCAGCCGTTGGTGTGGATCAATCCGATTCGGCATTTCAGCGTGATTGCCCGGTCTAACATGATCAAGGGCACCGGGTTTGCTGGGTTGTGGGAGGATTTTCTGATTCTGGGGGTGTTCACGCTGCTGCTGGTGGTGCTCAGCGTCTGGCGGTTCCGGAAGATGCTGAGCTGAGGTGCGGTGAGAAGCGATTTGCAATGTAATGCCGCGTTTCCAGTTGCGGTCCGTTGAACCGCAGGTCCCTCCGCTCCGGTCGGGATGACAAGGGAGAAGGCAACGGTTGAATATAGTCGGTCGACAACTTCGGCTATGTTCTGCGGTGTGTCGCTGTGCATTTTGTCCGGTGTCCCGCTGGGGACAGTGATTGCTACGTTTTAAAATAGGCTGGGCTATGGGAGGGTGAAGTGAGTCCTGGGGACGCAGGTCCCGTAAACGGTGGCTTGTTTGGATGTCTTCGCCGCCGGCCGTGGCAAGGTACTTCAATGCCGCGACTAAGATGCGGGATAGAGGTGCTCTTAACTCGTTACTGGGTGCTCCGTGACTCGAAGGGTTGCGACCGGCGGGGGCGGGATTATTTATAAAATTCGATAAAATTTGGCTTTTTTGGCTAGTTTCGATTTCAGCGACTGTGCGCGAATTCGCTTAGCCTGGCGGGATAGGGCAGGTTCACGGCGTTGATTGCGTCCAGAGCGACATCGAAGAAGTTTTTGGTTGGAGCGTGAACCGGGTTTCGCGGTTGCGGGATGACGAAGGGGTTCAGTTGGCCGACATCGTGGGGGAGCAGGGGCTCGGGGACGCGGAACGCGGTGGGCTCGGCCGGGGCTGAGGCTGGGGGATCGGCGGGCTGCTCAGCCTCGACGACGGGTTGTGTCGCGGATGGGGAAAGGCGGCGGCCCGGGATGAAGCCTTCGATGGCTGAGATCATGGAGAGGGCCTTAATCTGACCGGCAATGCTGCCCCTCGTCGCCTCGGCGCTGAGAGCGGCCAGCTCCCAGAGGCGCGTGAGGATCCGGTCGCGACCAAGGTTCAGTTTGCGCAGTCTGTCCGCTTCTTCGTCTACCAACTTCTCCCTGACGGCGGCGCGGTGCTCCATCATGTAGGTGCGGACGCGGGGTTTGGATTTGGTGTAGGCGGCGGTGCCGGGCTTGAGGCCGACGGCTTCCGCGGCGCGGCGGTCGTCCATGGTTCCGGACAGGACCAGGTGAGCAAAGGCCATTTCCTGATCGGTGATGAGATCGGTGACAGGGTTTTTAGGCATAGGGAATCCTCGTTTCTCGGTTGGGTTCGTTGGAGCTTCTATTTGGGTGTGGTGGTGATTTTAGGCAGGGATAGGGTGTGTTACCGGATAGCCGGAAAGCTATCCTTCGCTCACGCGGAAGGCCGATACTACCGGCGACTGCCGGCTAAGCGCGGTTGCGTGAGAAGCCGCTGCTTGCCGATTTCATCTGCTTTGAGGAATACCATTTCCTGAGAGTTGAGGCCATGGTTGGGAGGCATTTTTTCCGGCACCGTGGTACTCCGGTCAAGAGTTACCGAGGTTCGAGTCGCGAGAGGAGCGGGATCAACCGAAGGCGAGCGGCGATGGTTGATTTTCTGAGAAGCCGTTAGCCTTCGGAAATGCCTCGGGGCAGGGTGGCAAGAGGGTCAGCTGTACGATCAGACGACTGTTGGCGGCAACTTACCAATAACCCTAAGACTTTGCAGGCACTTGTAGGCTGTTTCTGTGACCGCGCCACGAGCAGCAAGTTGACGTGTAAGGGCAGAACCCGGACAGGTAATATTTTGGTTAGAGGACGAAACGCAACCTCACATGCCGGTTGGGAGGAAGTATCGACGGGAATGATCGAGAGAGGCACAGTCCCGCTCAATGGTTTGGAGTTCAACTACCTGGCTGGGGGCTTGACCGCTGGCACACCCGTAATTCTGCTGCACGGATTCCCCCAATTTGCTGATGTTTGGATTCCTCTGCTCGATAGACTTGGCGCTCTCGGATTCCGAGCTGTGGCACTGGAACAGGCAGTATAGTCGACCCTTTAGCGCGGCGAACTGTATTGGCAAGAGGCGTATTTATCTGGGCTGCGAGATACCTATGAAGATTGTTCCCGTGATTAAGTCAGGTGATTTGGAAAGATCCCCGCGTTTCTACACGCAAGTTCTCGACTTCGCGCGCAAGTGGCCCGGAGATGAGGATCGCGAGATGGCCAACGGGGTCATTGATCTGGTTCGAGATGGAGCCGAACTACAGCTTTCGCGTCATTCAGGAGACGGTGTTTTCGGTTCCGTTAACCGTGTGTTTGTAGAAGACGTTGATGAACGGTTCATGACTTTTCGCACGAGGGGTCTAGACACGACATCGCGTCCCGAATCGCCAATCCATTCCGCGCCTGTGAATCAGAGTTGGGGGCTGCGGGAATTTGCGGTTACTGATCCGGATGGAAACGGTCTGTGTTTCTGCATGCCAGTAAAAGCAGGGTAGGAGGCGCCGCTTGTCCGAAGAGTCAACTCTTCAAAACAGGTGGCCCTTCAGCAGACATCAAGTTCCCGCAAGACGGGGCGGTCTCTTGCCCAGCCCCCGACCGGATTTATGCGTCAAAAGGGGAGTCATACTTTTTGCGGTTCCACCGGACAAAGTACCAGTCCCGTCTGGATGATTAATTCACACGGGTTCATATTGAGGTGCAGGTCTGTCCTTCCACAATGGGTTCGCGGAACTGCAGATCCCTCGCTTCGCTTCGGGATGACAAAAAGGAGAGGGTGGTTGAAAGGGAGAGGGCCGCTGCCAAGGGACGGGGATGGTTGTTGAGGAGCCGGGACGCCTTTTTCATCCACAGCAACCCTGTTAGAGAAATCAGACAGTCACAGTCGCTCCTCATGACACGAGAGGGGAGTAGGGTTTCCATTGGGAATCGGTCGCACGGATCCCAGGTCTCAAAAGCGAGACCTGGGGCACCCATCGGTTGTGACCGATGCCGTGGGTTCGCTCGTGATCGCCGTGAGCTTGTTGTGAGGATGTTCAGGGCCGAAGCACAGAATCCAATTCCCTGCCCGTCCGGACAATGATGGCGGGCACCGCTTCGATATCCTCCATCGAGGTTCGGAAATTGACGATGCAGGCTCGGAGCGCGAACTTTCCCTCGACCACCGCATTTGACAGATAGATTTCGCCGGTGTTCTGCAAATGCGTGAGGAGTTCGCGGTTGAGCTTATCCAGATACGCTTCAATGTCCGCACTGCCGCGATTCAGATCCGTGGGCACGTAACGGAAAGTGGCGATGCTGAGGGATTGCGTGAGTGGCTCGAGCTCTCGGTGCCGTTTAATTTCTTCGAAGAGTCTGCGCGAAAGGCAAATGTCGTCGGAAATCATTCGCGCGTAGCCGTCACGGCCGGCCTGCTGTATGGAGAGCCAAACTTTCAGAGCGCGAAATCCGCGTGAGTTCTGCAGCCCGAGATCGTAGTAATTGGTCGCTTCGGTTTCGAAGTGATAATAGGGCGGATGCCAGGAGAAGGCATTCTCCAAATCTTCCCGGCGGCGCACAAACGCGCAGCCTGCCTCCAGCGGCGCATAGAGCCACTTATGCGGATCGACGGCCACCGAGTCTGCTTCGCAGAGGCCATCCAGCTCGGGGGGCGCATCCGGCAAGAGAGCGGCCATGGCGCCATACGCGCCGTCCACATGGAACCAGAGATCGAACTCGCGGCAAATCGCTGCGAGTTCCCGCATAGGGTCGATAGCGCCTGTGCTGACAGTGCCCGCCGTGCCCACTACCAGAAACGGCTGATCGCCGGCAGCGAGATCCGCGACAATCCGCTCCCGGAGCTCTGCAAGGTCGATCTGCATCCGCCCGGTGGTTCGAATCCAACGAACGGAGTCCGTGCCTAAGCCGGAAATATCCGCAGCTTTCTGAATCCAGGTGTGAGTCTCTTTTGAACAGTAAACACGGAGACGCCGGCCCCCCAGGCCGGCTTCGCGCAGGCCTGCTCCTGCTTTCGCGCGGCGTGCGGCGAGAAAGCAAATGAGATTGGCGATATTGCCGCCGCTGGCGAAGAGGCTGCCGCTGGCCGCCGGATAGTGGAGCATTTCCGCAACCCAGCGCAGAGTCTGCGCTTCGATCTCGCTGGCTATCGGCGAGAGCGCCCAGGCGCCGACGTTGGGGTTGACCGCGGCAGCCAGCATGTCAGCGAGAGCGCCGATTGGGGCCGCGGACGAAGTGATATATCCCCAAAACCGGGGATGCCCGTTGAACAATGAATGCTGGAATAAGAGATCGGCGGCGCGGTTCAGCAGGGTGGCCGCGTCTCCTGATTGTTGTGGAAGCGGCCGATCTGCTTGCAGAGCTTTGCGGACTGCGGTGGGGGATTCCGCCGGGCTTACCTGCCGTTCGGTCAATGACTCGAGGAACTCGGCGATTCGATCCACGAGTTGATAGCCGACCGCGCGGAATTCGCCTGATTCCATTGCCAGCGGCGCATGACGGGCCGTGTTGTTCCACTCATTTTTCATTTGCGTTACCGGTCGTGACGAGTCTTTCTGCAAGCGCGGTCTATTTCGTTCCCTGTGCATTGCGTGGATCATCTGCCGGGTTTACGTATTTGAACTCCACGGGACCCTGTCCATAAAGAATGATAGTGGTCTCCTGCTCACGGGTGAAGGCGTAGTGATTCATGCCCGCCGGCATCAAAGCGAAACCGCCTGGGTTGAGCGCCTTGTTCGCGGTGGATTCGCGGTCCAACCGGTCGCCCATCCCAAAGGTCAGCGCACCGGAGACGACCACGACATTTTCGTCGGTAGGATGAGAGTGAGCCGGGATGACGTAGTTGGGCGGAAATTTTAACCGGATCGTGTAGGGTGCCGCCTTCATTGGGTTTCCGGCAAGCACGGCGATCTCGGCACCCGCCGGCAGTATGGGTGGAGCCGCCCCCCACTGCGCATCGTTCACCGACGCAATCACGTGGGAATCGGGTTGTGCGTTAACAACTGCGGAGGCGCCGCATACAAGGGCGCCCGCGATCAGTGCAGAGAGCAGGGTCTTCATCTTCATCTCCTGAGGTTCGGTCTGGGTGACCGAACCACTAGAAGGCACTATGAACGTTCCACCATCTGCTCGACATCGCATTCACGGGTCATTTTTCGGGCTTGCAGCGAAATGGCCCGGACGGGCCATTCGAAATGTCAGGAGAGAAGACCGCGTCGAGCTGCCTGAGCGACGGCAGCGGCACGAGTCGACACGTCAAGCTTGTTCAGAATATTCGCCAGATGCCGGTGGACGGTGTGATCGCTGACGAACAATCGCTGCGCGATCGACTGGTTGTTGAGTCCCTCAGCGACCAGCCGCAGAACCTCAGTCTCCCGCCTGGACAGTTCACCTTTCTTTGCGATCGCCGGCGCAGCCAGTTGCGCCGCCTGCAGGGAGAGGAGATCCGCGAGAATCTTATCTGCTCGCGCCATCTCCAATGCCGCATTGAGATCAGAGAGCAGCTTTTTGCCGCGACCGAGTTCCTCGACGGCGGCGGCGAGCCTTCCTAGTGCGCCGAGCGAGCGTGCTAATTGGACTCTCGTCCGTCCCGTTTCAAAGGGCGCTCCACTGCGAGAGTACAAGTCGCAAGCGTCTTCAAAGCAGCGACGCGCCTCGTCCGCTTTTCCTCTTCCCATTGCTGCATAGCCTGAGGCAAAGCCGGCGGCAGCCTGCAAGGGTGCGGTTGAAACGATCGCGGCTAAGCTCACAAGCTCATCGAGAGCCACTTTCACTTCTGGCCAGTCCTGGAGATCGGTACGCACCCGCACCGCAAGTTCCAGGCCAGAAGCGCGATCTGTACGATTGGCAGACGGCAGATGCCGCAAATACTGGTCGACGAGTTCGATGGCGGCGCGACGATCCTCGCAATCAAAGGCAAGTTCGGCCCGTTCGAGCAAGCCCAGCCCGTGCGGCGGTACCTGCTCGATGAGTGTCGCCGCTTCGGCGAGGCGCCCCTGACGGCGTCGCAACTGTGCCAGGCGGGCCAACGCATCCCCTTTCATGGCTGGGCGGCTCGCGGCAAGCTCGTCGCTGGCCGCACATAGCTCCTGCTCCGCTTCGATCCAGGTTCCTCGCCAAAGGCAAATCGATGCGTACTGGGTACGGCAAACGGCAAACAGTGGACGCAGTCCCCACTTTGCGCAAAACTCCTTGAGCCTGCGGCACCATTGCACGGCGCGGTCGTAGTCGCGCACCCGCTCACACGCAGCAATCAGGTAGCAGCCGCACAGTCCCATCGCAACGCGGTCCGTCACTTCACCGGCGATTACGGCTGTATTCACTTCGTCAAGATTGCGCATGCCCTCGGCTACGTCCCCAGACGTCACGAGCGCGAGACCCTGAACGGCGCGGCCCAGCATTTCGAGGTCTACGCTCCCTGTCTCCTGTGCGACGCGAATCCCCTCTGCGGCCAAAGCAAGCGCCCGCACGGGATCTCCCTCCTCCAACAGGCAGAGCGAGCCTTCCCGTACTTCCAGCCAGGCGCGTTCCGGGCAGGCCGGCAGGTCGTTCAACAGACGGCGCGCTCGCTGCAGCCAGCCATTGGCAACTGCGCTCTCTCCGCGAAAGGCCCAATAGTCCCAAGCCAGCCAGACGCCAACCCGAGCTGCGCCGGCGCGATCTCCGCCGGCCAGGTACAAGCGATAAGCACGCTCGCGCGAATCGAATACGAGATCGGCAAGATCGAGCCACCAGGCCGCAGTTCCGAGTCCTTCTAACGCCTCAGGAATTTCGCGAGTGAGGAGAACCGCTTCGAACGCGCCACGAGCCTCCGCCCACGCACCGCGTGCGAGCGCTTGGTCGCCAATGACGCATTCAGGTGGTCTCGGCAAGGTGATGGAACCGGGGTTGATTATAGAAGAACGCCGATGTGGATTTGTGCGTCAGCGAAGGATTGGGGCTGAGCTCATAGTGTTTCTTAAAATTACGAGTCCCGTTAGACGCATAAAGCTGATGCATAAATCCCGCAAGGCAACGCCAGCACCAGAGCTTCTGTAACGACTCAGCACAAATCGGTCAGCGGCTGAAGTACACCGGGCTTGCTCTTCTCGTGAATTTACTGAAAATGCGACTTTTCAGGCTCTGCGAACTCTATCGTTGGTTAATTCGGCTAGAGTTGAGACATGGATCGCCCAACAATCCTTGAACACTTGCGGAAGCAGGACGCTAACGAGCGCCGTACTTGGGTCAGGATGCTCGGTTATTTTTTCACCGTTGCAGCTCGATCCGGTTATCCAATTGGCCAAGCCGAAGGCAGTCTCCGACATCTAATGGGCTTCAACGAGCTACAACACCAACTGTACGGATATGCCAATCATCTTGAAGCACAGACTGATTGGGGTATAGAAGCGTTCGTCGATTCGATTTACGGAAAGGCTGCTCAATACGGGGTAGAAAATGATTTCAGAGTGGCATTGAATATGTCTCTTGGCGCGACCCAATAATCCACGAATTCGTCAAAGGTGTGCCGGTTCCGTCCTGATAGGTCGGGCACTGGGGACCTCCGTTACGGTTTAGGCATTTTGTATGACAGCAAGATCAGTGCGATCCCGACGATAATCGCCCATGGGTGGAAAACGGCATGGACACGAGCATTCTCAGCGTGACTCCAGCGACTGTATTGCATGGCTGCTGTTCCGTAAGAAAGCACGAAGATCCCAATCAAAAAGATCCATGTTGATCTGCCCAGGGAGAAGGACTTCATCGAGAGGCGGGGCACAGGTGCGGGTACTCGGTTGCTCTTTGCACGGCTACTCTTGCCCATTTTCGCCCCAAGTATCGCATGCTGGTCAATAAACTTTTCAATAGAGGGTCAAGCCATACCAAAAAGCGAAGGACAGTAGACTCATGACTGCTAGTCCTATCCGCTTCCATCCGGAGCCGAACATGCTCAAGGCGAGGACAATCAAGCTCAGCAAAGTACCGATGACAAAGAGCCAAGAGGCCACCCTGAGCTTTGCGGTTACCGGCTCTATCATGTTCACAGAGGCAATACCAAAAAGGTACAGCGCGAACGCAATCACCATCAATGCGAGGCCAGAACGAAACAGTCGTGGTCCCCAGTGAGCAACGGATTCGGTCATGCAACCTCATTCCAGGCTCGCAACAGCGCGACCGCATAGAGACGTGTGTTAACCATCATCCCGAACAACTCATTCATCTGAACCATGTTTTCAGGTTTTGCGCAGCCCAACAAGGTATGGAACGAGCCAAGTTCCCGTGAAAACGGGATTCGCGGTAACTTCCGCGCGCGGGATGCCGGTTACTGCACATCGGGTGATCGATCATGGCCGGGCGGTTCAGGGAGACCGCTCCCCATGCGAAAGAAACCTACAGCCAAGCGTCGCTCAGCCAAGAACACGCTACGCCTGCCTGACCTCGATCACTCCAAGACATCAGTTTTGCAAAGCCTTAGCTCGGTCGCCTCGAAACGCACCTACGCCTTCGGTATCAATGACTTCATCGCCTGGTACTGCTCCGAGCCCAGACTAGCGTTCGGTCGCACCGTCGTACTGCGATACCGCTATGAGCTGGAGGCCAGACAGCTCGCCCCTGCAACCATCAACCTGAGGCTTGCGGCTGTCCGCCGACTGGCCTACGAGGCTGCCGACAATGGCTTGCTCAGTCCGGATCTTGCAGCAAGTATCCGGCGGGTGAAAGGGCCGAAGAAACTTGGTACCCGTCTCGGCAATTGGCTCACTTGCGCTCAGGGGCGCAGGCTTCTCGACGCTCCCAACAGAGACCAAACGAAGGGCAAAAGAGATCATGCCATTCTGGCCCTCCTGCTGGGCTGCGGCCTGCGGCGTGCCGAGCTGATCGGTCTGAAGCTGGCGCACCTTCAACAGCGAGACGATCACTGGGCCATCATTGACCTGTTAGGTAAGGGTGGCCATGTCCGCACGGTCCCAATGCCTGGCTGGGTAAAGGTCGCCGTGGATGAATGGTTGACGGTTGCTTGTATCGAAGACGGTCTGATCTTCCGCTGCGTCACCCATAGCGGCACTGTTTGGGGTTCAGGCATCAGCGAAAAGGTCGTCTGGTGGGTCGTTCGCCAGTGCGCCAGGAAGGCCGCCATCGATAATGTGGCTCCCCATGACCTTCGCCGCACCTGTGCAAGGCTCTGCCATTCATCCGGTGGAGAGCTTGAGCAGATTCAGTTTCTGCTTGGCCATCGCTCAGTGGAGACCACGGAAAGGTACCTCGGCTCACGGCAGCGGATCATGCACGCCGTCAACGACAAACTGGGTATCGAGCCGGATGCCGCACCGGACTGAGGAAGTTACCGCAAACCCGACTTTGCAGGCAACTCCGAATCGGGTCTTCGTTGCAAAAGCTTCTGACGCATTCCTTTCGGCCGGAACCAATATGCTGCTTCGCTCGCGAACGCGATAAAGAAGTAGAAGAGGCCGATCTCGTCCAGAGGGTTGGTGGCAGGATTAGGCCTGATCGTTAATCGAACGGCCCACTCAGCAAAGAACAATACCCAGAGCAGAGAGGTCGACCACCGTAGCGAGCGAACACCCGTCAAGTACACCGGCAGCGGCATAACGAAACATAGACCGAGGAGTATGTCACGTACCAAACGAAAATCCAATCCGAATGAAGCCAAAGAGCCCCAGGCACTCAGACAGAAAGAAGCTACGCCGGCCGCCACCAGCAAAATTCGGGCTATCGCTAATCTGCTCATATATCAGGCCACGAATCCAAGCCAGGGGGTTCAGGTCTTCGCCCTCGAAAAGGATAACAAGGCAGCTTTCATAGCGAGTTGCCCGAAAAACGGGATTCTCGGTAACTTGCCCAACGTTGCCCTAGCTGCGGGCAACTTACTGAAAACCCGACTTTTCAGGGATGGCGTCTGCTCCAGCAACCAACAGGGTAATGCAACGCGTTAGACTAGATCCATCCAAGGAACAGAACGATGAAGGGGCTGAAAGCCACGCGCCGAGCAGTCACGCGGGAAGAAGCCGCCGTCATCGAGTGGCTTTTGCGACACGGGGAACAAGGGTCAGACCGCTTCTTTGTACAGATCGAGACGCTCACGATCGTGTCGAGGTGCACCTGCGGCTGTCCGACGGTCTACTTCGAATTGGAAAATAGTCAAGCCTCACGCAAAAGACAACGCCTCATCAGCGACCAGCTTGGGACTGTCGATGGTGAAGATGTTGGCGTGATGTTGTTCGAGCTGAACGGTCGGTTGAGTACACTTGAGGTCTATTCGTGTGCTGGTGCAGACAAACCTTTCAATCTGCCAAAACTCGAAGACCTCTACACCTTTGAGGACTCATCGAAGCGGCAGGCCAGCCGCTCGAATTAACGGGAAGTCCAACAAGCAGCAACGGGCAATTTACTCAAACCGCGACTTCGCAGGCAGTCCCCAACAGCAACACGACCGTCCGCGACGAGAATTGCCGGAGATGGTTTGATTTTGCGATGCCCTCACTAGATCAAATATTATGACGGCCGTGGTTGAGCCCACTTCCAGGTCGCCCAATTCTGACCTCGCGACGCAGGTTGCGAAACTATGGCCACACCGAGAGTGTGAAGCCAATATCATCCTCGGACAATTCTGCCGCATCGGATTGCACTGGTGGCGACGGTTGGATCTGTCAGAACTTGTTCCCGGCAAGGATATCCAGTTTTGCTTCTGGTGCAAAAAGGTGAAAATCGACGGTGCCGTCTACGAACCGTGACCTTTAAGTCTCGATGCTTTTACCGGTTCTGAAGCTCTAATTCCGATCAGCGTACCAGAGGAGCGGTGGAACTTACCGATAACGCGACTTTTCAGGCGCTACGCCTCTCGACGCAGATTAAGATAGTCGGTAATGGCAAGGCGAGACTTTTTCAGCCCCGTCCGAGAACCCTTCAACGACCATCAGACGCCTGACGATTCATCGCGTGCGTGTGGGAACAGGGCAAAGAATGACCGTGCCTTGCGGCAGCTTTTGTGAGCCGGCATGAAGGATTCTCAACGCATTATCGGATTCCTCGACGTTCACCTTAGCGCAGAAGTAACCGCGGCTTGAGATCTCGTTCGGATTTTTGCCACGGTCTTCGGGACTACGGTGATTTCGCATGAATGCGAAGTCTTCGCGGGTGATTTCAAGTGTGGACCAGATGGGCATGGTCTGGATGTACTGGCTGCTTGCTTTACCGTGCGTCTGATAGGCGCGTGAAATCAGGAAAAACGCTGGATGCGTATGCGATTTAGCTTTAGGAAAATCTACCCACCCTTCCGCTATTGAAGACAGGTGGCCCGTCACTAAAAAGATACCGATCGCAGTCAGAAACATCAAGACAAGCGGCAATACTATTCGCTGAACAATAGTGAGCATACGGGTGAAATAGATGGCCGTCACGCAAGCGAGCAGCCCACAAAGACCAGAGACCACGAGGCAGGCATTTTGGATTCCGTCATGCGCTGGAGCCAACTCAGTCGTGGTGTCGAACTGACCAAGGATCATCGATAGAATAATCAGTGACATAGAACCAAGGTAGAGAGCCCAAATCGTTCTTTCGGGAACTGCCTGCTGCTTTTCAGGAGAGTGTGAACGGGAGGAACTATTCGTGGAGTTTTTGGCGGCAGGGCTTGAGGTCATGATGATAATGTCATTCGCTTCTGTATCCGGTCATGATAACGTGCTACGCTCAATCCCGTTCGACGTCCCCGCAGAACGGGATTTGCGGTAACTGCCGGATGGAACCCCGAAAAGGGAAAGTTACCGGAACCCCGACTTTTCAGGATAATTCGCGGGTCAAGTCCGGATTGCCCGTCGTGTACGGACGCTCTCCCCGCATCTTGGCCTTTAGAGGCCCATTGCATACATGCAGGTTAGCGCAAATGACACGACACCACAGGCCGTGCCGGCCCATCTCCTCCAGCCAACGCCAAACAAGCAGCACAGAATGACGAGCAGCGCTGTGAGATCGATCGCCTGAAACCACCGAGCGGCCTCGTCGAGGTGTCCCCAAAAACCACCTAGTGCGCCTGCACGCCGCCAAAAGGCACCATGCAGCGCGGGCAGTAGGAAGACTCCAACATAACCAACCCGGGATATCCGACGCCGCCATGGACTCATAGTTCATCATGATACGGGTTCGTCAAAGACCGTCCAGGCGATCTCCCGCACGCTGTCGCGAATACTTCGGCAACCTTTCGGTCTTCGTCGGGGGAACTTACTTAAAATCCGACTTCGCAGGCAGGTCAGAGCGAGAACTCTTTAAAATGGAAATCCATGACGTTACCTCAGGTTGGCCATGATCTTTGAAATACACTTGGGCGAACCTTTGTTTCGTCGCTAGCACTCTGATTGCCGCATGCGTAGTGTCAATACCAGAATGGCGGACTCACCCTGCAAAGCGTGTGGCATTGGCGGTGATTCTCATGCAGAGCGTCTGTATTGCCTACGCAAGCTGGGGACTACATCAAAGAAACCAATTGCTCCTGCGAGATTACCGTGACTACCATTTTGAGGATCACGGGTTGGGCCTAAGCCTGCTCTCTTTGTGCGTCTCAATCATGTTGTGTTTTCGGAGCCGCAACTTTGCCGCCTTGCTGGCATGCGCGTCGGTGATGTGGTTGGTAATCGTATGGCTGCTCTCGCGCGAGTGGAAACGCATTTTTCATTCCAAGTCGAGCATTCTCACGTTCTGAGCAAAAAGCCGCGTTTGTCACGAAGATCAAACACTGGGCCCGCGCAGGTGGCTCGGCCATTTAGGTTGGACGATCCCCCGACAAGTGATTCCTACTCAGACCTCCCGTGAAACGGGACTATAGGTAACTTCGCCTGTTCATGAGTAGATCATCCAGTCAGTTACCGAAAACAAGACTTTTTAGAAAAACGAGTGCCCGCGGGCCGACATGCGGGAATAATGCCAGAGAGAGAGAAAACAGGTCCGTGGTCGGAAACTTCATGTACATCCTCGTTCTGCTTAGTCTCTTTATTACGCCCTTCGGTCAAGCATCGGAAAGCAAACATGGACTTCATGCGCACTTAGAGGCAGCTCGCGGGTACTAAAGGGATATGCGGCTCGAGACGCTTTCCTTCCACCTGACAAATGATTCCGACAAGGCCCTCGATACGGCAAAGGACACGTGGACGCTGATCATCGATGGAAAGGCGGCTCCGAATCCAGGAGGCCAACTTTGGATGGGCGGCCAGCCGCCCGGAGGTTACCGCACGGTATCTCCCGGCACGGATTACAGGTTTGGAAAGGCGCTCCCCTGGCGTCAATACTTTCCTGAGGCCCGGGATACAC
>CAVWNL010000016.1:0-452012 GCA_963756485.1 uncultured Acidobacteriaceae bacterium
GCACTCAAGAGAGCTAGCCTCGATGGCCCTAAAGCGGACACCTTCGATCCGCTACCGCCGCCCGAGGAGGGGCTGGGGGGCACCCTACACCACCAACACTCAGAACCACTGCTGCCGCCGTACTCCGTACACCACCAACACAAGTTATCGCCACCGTCGCCACCGTCGCCACCGGTGCCCGTAACGCCTACGCATCCGTCCCCGCAATCGAATCCATAATCCAACCCGCTGGGATCAACCAAGCTCAAGGGGTTGTTCAAGACATACGCGTAGCGATTCATGCTCTGCGGGTTGGTCAGGTCGTAGCTGCCCATGTATGAATCCGGGGCAAGCCATCTTCCTTGAACCGAAGCATAGTTCCGAAATTGTGCATGCTCTGTCCCGCTCTCCGCGTCCCGCTCCAGGCCGGCAAAATGGTGTTGTCCTGACTTCCACCGCTTAGATAGGTCGTCGCTGTATAGCCGTCACCCCACGGCAGCGAGACAAAACTGGCCCCCGGCCCGGCCCCAAAGTCGGTCCGCATCCGCTCCGTCCCTAACGTGTCCTGATGGTCATAGTAGGTCGTACCGTCTGAAGAACGATAGCCGAACTGCTGGCCGTCCCAGTAGATTCTGCCCTCATTGCCCGTGTTGTTGGGCGACAACCAACTGGAAATCCTTCGCCCGGCATAATCATAGGTGTATTCCGTCGTTCCACTCGGCGTCTGCACATGAACTCTCCGGTTAAACGCGTCGTAGACGTACTGCGCCCTACTGCCGCCATCCACCGCGGTGATGTTGCCCTCCGCGTCATAGGTGTAGCTATAATCTTGTCGTTGGTCATATTGCCTGCAAGGTCGTAGGTGAAACCGGCGGTTGTGATCCGGTTGTTGGCCGGGTTGATCAATGGATTGAAATTATAGCCCGACTGCAGCGCCGTCTGCGAAACCCGGTTTCCATAAATATCGTAACTGTACGTGTAGTTTTGCACCGTGCCCGCCGTTACCGTACGCGAGGTCAGCCGGTTGAAGCCGTCATAACCGTAGGCGATCTGCTGGCCGAGCACGGTATCGGCTTGCGATTGCATCTGCGACCCCTGCCACACTCCCTTGGTCCCATAGATCTGTGTTCCGCCGCTGCAGCTTATCGCTGCCGGCCCATTGCACACCCACTGGCCCTGCCAACGGCCTAACGCGTCATAGGACCGGTAGACATTCAGCCCATTGCCCAGCGTATAGCTGACCGGACCGTCCGGGCCGTTCACCACGTTGGAAGCCAGGTTGGGCGGATTATAGGGAAGGTTCTGATAGGTCGCATTCGTGATCGACGTTATTTCGCCCGCGATGGAACGCCCGAAGTTGATGGTACCGGTCACGTTATCGGATTCCTGGGTAAGGTTGCCTACCCAGTCGTAGGCGAAGGAAAGAGGACGGGCGCCCTGGTAACCGTTCCCGCAGGTTGCCGGCCCGCAGGCCCAGATGTTGACCACCCGGCCCATGACATCGTAGCTCCACAAGGAACCGGTAAAGGTGGAACCTCCACCCGAACTGGTTGCGACAAGCCGGCCTTTCAGGTTGGTCGCCGTTTCGGTCCAATAGTTGTTCGCATCGTAGGCAAAAGCCTTGTTGGGTGTGCCGTCTGTGTAGCTGACGCTGATCACCCGGCCGATCGAATCATATTGCGTGGTGGTGGTCGTGGTGGTGCTGCCGGTCTGGTTGGCTTGTGGTCTGACGCGTGTGACGACCAGCCCCGCCGAATTATAACCATAACTGTAACTTGTAGTGCCCGACTCCGGCTGCACCGCCTTGACGGTCCTGCCGAGCCAATCCGTCTCGAAGATGCGGGTCTGCACTCCCTGTACTACCTTGGTCTCCAAAGCATTGCCAAGTGCCGTGTCGGTCGAGTAAGCGTAGGTCGTTTTGAAACCCGAACCGGCAATGTCGAGGCCGCAGGCCGCCGGATACACGCCGTTTAGCGGCGCAGACGATAGTTCGCAGACCACCGTTGGGCGGCCGAGACCGTCCACCTGGATAATCCGGCTGACACCATTTTCGTCGCTGACCTGCGTCGCCCTGCCATAGTAATTGTAGGTAATGAAGAATTTGCCCTACCCTTACGCGCATGAAAGCGTGCATCAGCGGCTAAGGCCGTCATCCTTGCGGCCCAATTCTTCTGCAATAAAGCTCTGGTGCTTTGTATCAGGGCGCGACTTTAGTCGGGCCGTTACCTCACGACAAGATCGGGCCTTTAGGCCGTACATCTCATCGTCAAGATGGATCGGCTTCAGCCGCCGAGGGCTGCTTAAGCCAGCACAAGAGATGGCCTCAGGGGCTAAAGCCCTTCGTAGCCTGGGTGGTCAATGTACGGGCTGAAGCCCGTACCCTTCAAAGACAAGTTCTCACGCAGACTCTTTAGCCCCTGTACTGCTGCTGCCCGGTACCTATACTCGAATTCGCTGCACCGCAGGGGCAAAAGCCCAACTCTCTCTCTTATTTATGGCCCGACTAAGGTCGTGCCCTGAAACAAAGCAAACCCACCAACGTTCACCGCCAAGTGTGCACGGATCCACCACACTCTTTCCAGCTAATTGCAAATATCCAATTTGGACAACTCTCGCTGAACTTAGCCCAGGACGCTAGTCCTGGGGACATTTCGCACGATGACCAAGTCCCGTAGGGACGGCGGAATTTCAGAGTTGTCCAAATTGGATATTTAGGATTGGCAGGAAGAGGAGCGGTGGATCAACGCAAGGTCTGCGTGAACGATGGTGCGGTTTGCTTTTTATCAGAGCACGATTCTAATTTGGGCCAGAGAGGACCGAGAGAGAGATCGAGCTTTGAGGCCCGTACCCGGCATGGGGTAGGCCGGGGATTTATCCCCGGCACCCAGGATGTCATCCTTGTGGCCTTTAGGCCCTGAGGTGCGGTTTCCCTCGAACAAGAATAAAGAGCATGCCTCAGGGCCTAAAGCCCGTACCTACCTAACACACCAACCTGATTTCCGTAATAGGCTTCCGCTGCAGTTCGTTCGCTAAAATCGCCAGCTGTGCGGTGACAAAGTCTAATGTGACGGCATAGCCCTTGTCCGAAGCTTCAAGAGTGGATGCCCGGGTCGCTGTAATGAACGGATCGTTCACGTCACTATACTAAAATCCCTGCCGCAGCAGCCGTTGTTAACGCGGGTCGCGCAATCGGTCCTGGGACGGATACAAATGCCGGATCCCGGGCTTCAGCATTTATGATGGTTGCAGTCATTACTCCGGTAATCGGGTTGTCGCCATGTGCCCCACTGCGTCCGAAGCACGGGTCAATCGGGATTCCAGCAGTGAACAACTTCTGGCGGCGCAGGTTCGCCTTTTGTATGGCAACGCTAACCTGGGCGTGGTGGTCAACATTGTCGCCGCGGCCATCCTGGGAGCCCTGCAATGGGCGACCATTCCCAAGCCGGTAGTCCTCGCCTGGTGCTCCTATATCACGGTGGTATCGATAGCGCGGTATGTCTTCGCGCGGCGATATTGGCGCGCTTCCTCAGGCGCGATCGACCTTGACAAGTGGCGCAATGCATTCACAGCAGGGGTTGCCTGCGCCGGCGCGGGCTGGGGTGCGGCCGGCGTTCTTCTCTATTCGCCGGATCACCTGACCAACCAGGTTTTTCTTATCTTCGTGTTGGGCGGGATGATGCTTGGCGCCTCGTCGGTGCTGGCCCCGCGGCCGGAGGCGTTCCTCACCTTCTTGTTGCCGGCTGGGCTCATTCCGACAGCCCGGCTTCTTTTCGGCGGCGATCCGGCACACCTGGCCATGGGACTTCTGGCATCGTTGTTCACCCTGGCCACGCTGATTACCACCCGGCGGCTCTATCGCATGGTGGAGTCCTCGCTCAAACTGCAGTTTGAGAATCACGAACTGGTGGAAGAGCTGCGGGCCGCGAACCGGGAGACAGCGGCGTTAAACCAGGCATTGGAACTTCGGGTCGAGGAGCGCACGGCTGCACTGCACCAATCGACAGAGCAATTGCGCGCGGAAATCACACAGCGAGAACAGGCAGAGGAAGAACTGCTGCGCGCGCGTAAGCTGGAGTCGCTCGGAGTGCTGGCCGGCGGGATTGCTCATGACTTCAATAATTTTTTGACGGTGGTTCAGGGGAACATTGAAGTCGCCAAGGTGCACCTGGCGCCAGGCGACGCGGCCAGGGAATTCCTCGAACAGGCCGCGAGCGCTTGCCAACGCGCGAAGTTCTTATCGTCTCAGTTACTGACGTTTGCGAAAGGCGGGGCTCCCGTTAGACGGGTGGCTTCGGTCGCGCAACTCGTCACCGACGCTGTTTTACTTGGGCGCTCCGGCTCTTCGATCGCAATTGAACTGCAGATTGCGGAGAACCTGTGGTCGGCCCAGGTAGATTCAGGGCAGATCGGCCAGGTGCTGCACAATATCCTGATCAACGCGCGAGAGGCCATGAGCAACAGCGGCAGGATCGAAGTGCGCGCGGACAATATTGCGGCGCGCAGCGATTCGGGGGAAGCCGAACCTTACGTGCGCATCTCGATCCGCGACTACGGCCACGGCATCGCGCCCGATGTACTTCGGCGGATATTTGATCCGTATTTCACCACCAAGCCGGGTGGCAGTGGTCTCGGCCTGGCGACGGCCTATGCCATCGTGCTTAAACATGGAGGTCATCTATCGGCGGATTCCGTGCTGGGCGCAGGCACTGTATTCACGGTGGACCTACCGGCCTCACTCGAGGCTCCTCTGGCCGAAATGCCGGTGCACTTCCCCATGCAAACCGGCACGGAACGGCTGCTGGTGATGGACGATGATGAAGCGTTGCGGGAGCTATCCAAGGCTGTTCTGAGCACTCTCGGTTATGAAGTGCAGACTGCGGGCGATGGAGCGGAAGCGGTTGACCTTTATGCCAGGACCAAAGCCGCCGGTGAAGGATTTGACGCGGTGCTCCTGGACCTGACGGTGACTGGCGGGATGGGTGGTGTGGAAACTGCCGCCATGCTGAAGCAATTGGATCCCACCGCAAAATTAATAGTTTCGAGCGGCTATTCCGATGCTCCGGTCATGTCTCATTTCGCTGAGTACGGGTTCGATGCGGTAATCGTGAAGCCGTGGACGGTGAAAGAGATGAGCGAGGTCCTTCGCCGGGTGTTGGTGGCAGATCCTATCCGCGAACTTTCATAGTTTCTTTTTGATTCTCATTCCTCCGGCAGCAATGGATGGAGCGGGTCGATCAGCCGGGACACCCGAACCAAATGCCTCTCCTTGAAGCCGGAACAGGATGAAGCCGATCAACAGGCATACCACGATGCTGATGATGGCGTCGGCTGCGAAACTGCCGCGCACTCCTCCGAACCCGTAGGCTCTTCCATCCACGTAGAGCATGTACGCGACGGGAACATTGGTGGCCGCGATCAGGAAAGTGAAGGTGGTGGCAGCGAGCGGATTGTTCTGTCCGATGGTTTCAAAGGCAAGAGCCACGGTGCCGGTATAGGAGATAGCCTGGAAGAAGAATTCGCCGAACAGGGCAAGAACAAAGGTCCACGGGGCGTGAGGCAGGGCTATCAGGATCAGGGTAAAGACGCCACCCAGGGCTCCGTTGGCGAGATAGAGAAGCCGCAGCGGCATCCGCCTGGCGAGAAGCGGAAAGAGCAGGCAGCCAAGGATGCCGGGGACAATGGCGCCCGCTCCACCGGCCAGGCTCACCATCCTGGGCGACGCGCTGAAGTCGTTGCCGATTCCTCCGAGCAGGTTGGTCAGCGCGAATGATCCGCAAGGCATGAGGAAGAGGAGCAATGCGATCAATACTTCCCGCCGCTGCACAAGAGTGAAGATCTCGCGCGTGAACTGGGTGAAGCTCTCGCCGGCCAGTCGGCGATCCGGCCCGGGAGCGGGAATGATGAGGAAGAGCGTGGCGGGAAGAAATACGATCGCTGCCAGAATGGCTGCCGCCATCCATACAGGCAGATGGCGGATCAATTCGCCGGCAACGATCATGGTCAAGCCCGTAGCGCAGATATACGCGAGGTTGAACCACGCGCTCAGTTTGTTCTCTTCCGATTTGCGGCACACAGAGGAAAGCCATCCGCCCAGCGCTGTGGTGGAGAGTATGGCGGAGCATGAGCCGAGGACCAGAGCTACTTCCAACACGACCAGATGGTCCAGATTCATGATCGCGATAAAAACGAGGGCTCCGGCAAGCGCTGCGAACAACGTGGCGTACCAACGGCGGCTGAAGCGTACATCCAGCATGGGGCCGAAGATGACAGCCCAGAAATTGGGAGACAGGGCCATGGCAGTGATGGCTGCGATCTTCGCTTCGGAAACGTGGTGGGTCGCGAGCACCTGGGGTATGGCGAAAAAGGCGACGCCGCTGTAGAGGCCGAAGGTCGCGTTGGAGATGCCCATGAGCCAGGTTGGCGGAACGGGGCGACTTGATTTCATGCGGGCCCCCTTTCGTGTAGATCCGTTGCCAGGCAATTGGGCTAAGGGGCTAGGTTATCGCGTTCTTTTGCTGCGGACCACGTTGCCGCGAAGAAAGGCGCTGTAGCCTGCTTCGTCCAGCCCGAGCGCAGCCGAGCGGATCTGCGGTTCTACGGCCCGTTGGCGGAAACTCCGGAATCACAAAGGGGAGGTTGATGTTTTCCAATAGATCTGCGAAGCGCTTCGCTCCGGATGACGGCTTTGTGTGGGGGTGAGACATAGCTGGTTTGGATAGGTTGAAACACGAAAGATCGAAAAAGTCACAGGCTCTCAGGATGAACAAAATGTGTCCGGAGATAGAAACAGTGGTATTGGGGGACAAATAGGCTCGGTTGGAATTGGCGGTATGTTTGCCCTTGGGAATCGGGGAGGGATCGAGGCGCACCGCAGATTCCTCGCTTCCCCTGATTTCCTGTCGAGAGCTGCGGCTTCGGTCAACTCCATGTGGTTCTCTTTAAGGAGAACCACATAAGTGGCTGCGGTGAGCGCGGCGAGGTAGGAAATCCGGGTGCGCTCGGAATGACAAATAGGAGAGGGTTGTTGAAAGGGAGAGGGCTGTTACCCAGGGAGAGGGCACTCGTGTGTCGAAGGGACCCGATGTCTCCCAGTTCATTCCATCCTTGACTTGCCGACAGGCAAGTCAGCCACTCGGGACGACAAAAAGGAGAGGACCGTGGGAAGGAAGCGGCGGTTGCTGGATGCAAAGGCAGTTCGAAAACAAATACCTATCCTCCCTACGAAGATAGCTTTCCTGTGGCCGCGTGGTTGCGGCCCTTATTGCAGGCTGGAGACGATCGCTACCGCGCGCCGGCGGTCATTGCTGGAACTGGGGGAGCTACTTGACTGCGCACGAGTGCTTTTAGTTCGTGCCGGAATGCTGCCCGGAGTTCCTTTTCGGAAAGCGTGACCTCAGTCGTAAAGGCTATCGTGCCCAGCTGCCGCTCCTGGTCGAGATAGACTTTCCAGTCGTATCCATAGGTTCCAGTGGAGTATGGGTCGACGGTGATCCTGGGAAACTTGTTGGCTTCTTCCGAAAGAATGCGCGTCAAGCGTTCAACCTTGTCCGAGATTTCCATTTCCATCTGCAATGCTCCTCGCACACAAGTTTCGTCCCGAGCGGACCGGCAAGTCCAGTGGAAGCGAGGGAAAATTTTCGACCGGCCCGATTCGGCCAGCGGAAGCACAAGAGTTGCTGCATCTTGGTAATATCCTCCTTGACCATGGCCGCCCCAACTACCTTTCCCATCCTGCAACAGGCAAACCGCGAGCCTCATCCGCACGAGAAGTTTTCGGCTTCCCGGGCACTCGAAGAGAAGCTGCGCCAGGTGGTGCGCGGCGAGGTCCGCTTCGACCAGGCTTCCCGCGCCCTGTATGCCACTGACGCCTCCAACTACCGGCAGGTGCCGATTGGCCTGGTTCTGCCCCTGGATGAGGCGGATGTGGTGGCCACGGTGGCGGCCTGCCGGGAGCTGGGGGCGCCGGTTCTCTCCCGCGGCGGCGGCACCAGCCTTTCCGGCCAGTGCTGCAATGTCGCCGTGGTGATGGATTTCTCCAAGTACATGCACTCGATCCTGGAATTGGATCCGGCGCGGAAGTACGCCCGGGTTCAGCCAGGCATCGTGCTCGACCGGTTGCGGGATGCCGCGGAGGTGCACGATCTTACCTTCGCGCCCGACCCGGCTACGCATAGCCGCTGCACCCTGGGCGGGATGATCGGCAACAACTCCTGTGGCGTACACGCGCTCATGGGCGGCAAGACGGTCGATAACATCGAGGCGCTCGATATCCTGCTGTACGACGGCACGCGGATGACCGTGGGCCCGACGACGGAAGCGGAACTCGAAAGGATCATTGCCGGGGGCGGACGCCGGGGGCAGATTTACGCCGGGCTGGCCCGGATACGGGATACCTATAGTGAGCTGATCCGCCAGCGTTTTCCGCAAATCCCGCGCCGGGTTTCGGGATACAACCTGGACGAGCTGCTGCCGGAGAACGGATTTAATGTAGCCCGCGCACTGGTGGGGACGGAGGGCACCTGCGTGACCGTGCTGCAGGCGCACTGCATGCTCAAGCACAGCCCTCAGCACCGGCGGCTGGTAGCGCTGGGTTTTGCCGACCCCTTCACGGCCGCGGATCACGTGCCCGCGGTCCTCGAGTACAAGCCGATCGGCCTGGAAGGGTTCGACGGGCTGGTGATCGACTACATGCTGCGCAAGCACCTGGCGGTTGACGATGTGCTGCTGCTGCCCGAGGGCCGGGGTTTTCTGCTGTGCGAGTTTGGCGCCGACTCGGCCGAGGACGCCGACAGTATCGCCGAAACATTCACCCAGGCAGCCCTCTCATTCGGCAAATCCTGCATTGTGCGGCGCTATACAGAGGCGGAAGCCAAACGGGTTTGGCATGTGCGCGAATCCGCCCTGGGCGCCACCGTCTTCGTTCCCGGGGAGAAAAATGGATGGGAGGGTTGGGAAGATTCCGCCGTACCTCCAGAACAGCTGGGCAGCTATCTTCGCGAGCTCTACACGCTGCTCAAACAGTACGACTACAAGACGCCGATGTACGGACACTTCGGCCAGGGTTGCGTTCACCTGCGCATCACGTTCGACCTGGAGACCGCGGAAGGGATCCGCAAATATCGCGAGTTTATCGACCAGGCGGCCGACATCGTGCTGGCGCATGGCGGGTCGTTGTCCGGCGAACATGGGGACGGGCAGTCCCGCGGCGCGCTGCTGCCGAAAATGTACGGCCCGGAGCTGATGAAGGCGTTCCAGGAGTTCAAGGCGCTGTGGGATCCGGAGAACGGGATGAACCCGGGCAAGATGATCGATCCGATCGCGGTCTACGACGCGGTGGACAATCTTCGCCTGGGGGCCGGCTATCACGCCAAGAAGGTGGACACCTGGTTTCAGTACCCGCTGGACCCGGGCGGATTCGCGGAAAGCACCCTGCGCTGCGTGGGCGTGGGCGCCTGCCGCAAGCAGGACCATGGGACGATGTGCCCCAGTTATATGGCTACGCGGGAAGAGAGGCACTCTACCCGCGGGCGCGCCCATCTGCTGTGGGAGATGATGCAGGGCCACGTGATCACCGATGGATTCCGCAATGAGGAGGTGAAGGAAGCCCTCGACCTTTGCCTATCCTGCAAGGCGTGCAAGACGGAGTGCCCGGTCAACGTCGATATGGCGACCTGGAAGGCGGAGTTTCTGGGCCATCATTACAAGGACCGGATCCACCCGCTGCAGCACTACCTTTTCGGCTTCATGGACCGGTGGGCAAAAATGGCCTCTTTTGCGCCGGGACTGGCTAACCTGCCCATGAGCATTCCCGGGGTGAGCGGCCTGGTGAAGGCGATCGCCGGCGTGGCTCCGCAGCGGACACTGCCGCAGTTCGCCGGGCGGAGTTTCCAGGCTGAGTACCGTAACCGTCCCAGTTCCCCGGGGACCCCGCTGCTGCTGTGGCCGGATACCTGGAACAACTATTTCCATCCGCAGGTGCTGGGTGCGGCGCATGAAGTGCTCTCCTCGGCAGGGTTTCAGGTGCAGGTCCCGGCTCAGCACATTTGCTGCGGCCGTCCGCTGTACGATTTCGGCTTCCTGGACCAGGCTCGCGACTATTTGTTGGGGATTCTCGAACGCCTGGGCCCGCAGATTGATGCCGGGATGCCCTTTGTGGTCCTCGAGCCCAGTTGCGCGAGCGTGTTCCGGGACGAGCTGACCAACTTCTTCCCTGCCAATGAACGGGCCCAGCGGCTGGCCAAACAGACGTTTTTGCTCAGCGAGGTGCTGGCCCACCAGGCTCCCGGATACCGGCCTCCTAATTTGGCGGGGCGGCAGATGGTGCTCCACGGCCATTGCCACCAAAAGGCTCTGATGGGCATGCAGGATGAGCTTGGGCTCCTGGTGGCTACTGACGCCCAGGTGAGCATGCTCGATTCCGGATGCTGCGGGATGGCGGGACCGTTCGGTTTTGAGAAGGATAAGTTTGAGGTTTCGCAGGCCCTGGGGGAGCGGGTGCTTCTGCCCGCGGTTCGGGCGGCTGCACCGGAAACGATCCTGGTTACCGACGGGTTTAGCTGCCGGGAGCAGATTCGGCAGAATTCGCCTCGCCACGCCGTGCATTTGGCCGAGGTTTTGGCTGGACGCTGCTAATCCGGTTCTCCTCGTTACCGATGGAGGGGACTTGTGTCCTGCCTGCACGATTTCGGTAGGAACAATCATGGGGCAGCTGTATGCTGGAAGAAGTGCTTGTTTCGCTTCGGCTTGTGTCTTGTCTTCCTGAGCCTTAGTCCCCTTAGAGGATATTTAACCTGAAGATTGTGAGGCTCTATGCGCTCTGAATTGGTGTACTCAGCCGGGCTTAAGATAGCGAACCGATTCTTGCTGGCAACTGTTGCAATCAAAGCAGTTCGTAAGCTGCACATTAGCACGACCCGCACCGAAGATACAGCCAACGTAGTGTTTGTGGATGTGGCGTCCGGGCGGTATACCGATGTAGCCATGCCGGAGATCGTGCCACAGGCAGCAATCGACTCCCTGATTGTTGACCCGTACGTGGTTTCCGCAGCTTAGTTCTTGTTCTCCTGTGGCCACGCAGGATGAGAGTTGTCGGTTTCCCTCAAGACATAACAAGGGATGAAATTGGCCTCTTCCAGGAGGATCCCAGGTCTCAAAATCGAGACCTGGGGCACCCGTCTGTCTGGTAGGTACGGGCCATGGTCTCCTTCATTCTCCGCTGATGAGCTGCGGCAGGGTTTTGGGGTGTTTGGGCTTGCGCGTTTGAGCCCGTTTCGGGTCTTCGATCACTCGCTCCGGCCGGGGCTGTCCGACCCGATCCCGGGCGTTGGCCTTCACGGCTTTGACGACCGAGAACTTTTCCGGCGGCCGCTTCCTCCTGACCATAAAGCGATCCTCCTCCAGACCCGCGGTTATGGAATCCCTGTCCAAGTATGGAATACTTCTATTGATTTCGGCGGGTGGAATTTCCCTTCACCGCCGGGAAGGTGGGTCTCCAGGCCATGGAAGAACGGGACTTCTTCGACGAAAAATCTGAACAGCGCAAGCACACGCTGACTTGCCCCCATTGCGGCAAGGCCGAGGAATATGAGGTAGCTTGGCTGGTACGGCGCAAGAAAAACCAACTGCCGGGCAGAGCAGATGAGCGAGACCGGGCCCGATTCGCCAAGGCACAGTCGTACATGGTGCGCAAAGATGATGTCGTCGGTTGCAAGAACGTTCGCTGCCGCAAGCGGTTTGAAGTGTCGAGCTTGCAGTCCGTGGCATTTATCTAGACCCAGAGACCTATGAAAATACTTGTCTGCATCAAGCAAGTGCCGCAGAAAGATGCGCCCCTGAAGCTGAACGACGCCGGCACCTGGATTCGGGAAGACGTGTCCTACGAGGTGAACGAGCCGGACGCGTATGCGCTGGAAGAGGCGCTGCGGCAGAAGGAAAAGCACGGCGGCGAGGTGGTGGTGGTAACCGCCGGCCCGGCAAGATCGCAGCAGGTTTTGCGGGAAGCACTGGCGAAGGGCGCGGATAGGGCGATACACCTGGAAGATGACCGGTTTGCCACGCTGGATGCGGCCAACGTCGCGCGCGCTTTGGCCGCGGCGATCGCAGGGGAAGAGTTTGACCTGATCGTGACTGGCCTGCAATCGGACGATTTTGGCCATGCCCAGACTGGGGTGTTGCTGGCTGAGGTACTGGGGTGGCCGCACGCCACCATCATCATCGGCATCGAAAAGACCGACACCGGCCTGCGCCTGAAACGCGAATTAGAGGCCGGGCGATACCAGCACGTGGATGTGCCGCTGCCCGCGGTCCTGACGATTCAAAGCGGCATCAACAAGCTGCGCTACGCCACGCTGATCGGCATTAAGCAAGCTAAGATGAAGCCGCTACGCAAAGTGGCTTGGGCTGACGTGGAAGCGAAATTGAGCAAGAACCAACAGCAGATCGAACGGCTCTACGTGCCGGTAAAGCAAAAGAAGACTGAGATGCTGGAAGGACCTCCGGGCGAAGTGGCGCGGAAGCTGGTGGAACAACTTAAGAATCAGGCACGGGTGATTTAGTACAATTCAGTGTTGCGCACGAGGGAAATGGCATGGCGAATACACTCCTCCCGATAGAAGAGCGAAGTCTGAACCCCGGACCAGGTGGCATGGCTGGATAAGCGCAGGAGCTTCGGTATGACGCTGCTGGTGATCTCCGGCCAGTTTGGCATCATCACCACGGTTCTGCTGCTGTGGTTGGTGCAGGACCTGACCTACGCGCCCGGATGGGCGCACCCGGTGGCCTACTACTTTGCCTTCGCGGTTCTTGTTTCCATGGTTTCCGGGATGGCCGGGGTTTACCTGCGCCGCGGCGCCCCGGAGTTCTAGAGCTTTTCGCGAAAGGCAGTGATGGCAGATCGGATCCTGGTAGTCGCTGAGCAGCGGGAAGGTAAGCTGAATCGCGTTTCGCTGGAAACCCTGTCTGCCGCCCAGGCCATCGCCAAGGAAACCGGGTGGTCCGTCGCGGTTGTTTTACCCGGCTATCAAACTACCGCCCTGGCGCAGGAATTAGCGGGCTACCAGGTCGAGAAGGTGTACGACCTGGAGGGGGCTTCGCTCGAAGCCTATACCTCTGACGCTTATGTACATGCCCTGAAGCAGTTCCTTTCGAGCCAGCAAGCCAAGCTGGTGCTGTTCCCCCACACCTACCAGGTACGCGATTTTGCTCCCAGGCTGGCCCTGGCGCTCGACCGCACTTTGATCGCGGACGCGGTGGGGTACAAGTACGAAAACGGCAAGCTGCTGTTTACCCGGCAAATGTTCCAGGGAAAGTTTGTGGCTGATGTGGGGTTCGCTGGCGAGGCGCCGTGGCTGGCGACGATACAGATTGGGACGTACCGCGGTGACCAGGCGGAGAAGGGTTCCGCTACGGTAGAGACGGTCGAAGCCGCGGCTCCTCCCATGCTGCGCATCACCCCGCACGAGGTTTTTCAGGAAGCCAAGCAGGCGGTGGATCTGTCGCAGGCGGAGATCATCGTGGCGATTGGCCGCGGGATCAAGGAACAGAAGAACGTGGCGCTTGCCGAGGATCTGGCCAAGGCGCTGGGCGGCGAAGTTGCTGCCTCGCGGCCGATCTGCGATGCCGGGTGGTTGCCGCTGGAACGGCAAATCGGCAGTTCGGGGCAAACGGTGGCACCCAAACTTTATGTTGCGCTGGGGATCAGCGGCGCCATCCAACATATCGTCGGCATGAAGGGCGCACGCACGATCGTCGCCATCAACAAGGACGTGGAGGCACCCATTTTCGAGATCGCGGACTACGGAGTGGTGGGCAATCTCTTCGATGTGGTGCCGGCGCTGACTGAAGAAATCAAGAAGGCGAAGGCCTGAGGCAGGCTTCCCCGCCAAAGCCATGATCCACTTCCGCCAACCAATCCAGGGAATCGAACGGCCTCAAATGGAGGCGGATGTCGTCATTGTCGGTGGCGGCCCGGCAGGGATGGCTTGCGCGCTGCGGCTTTCGCAGCTCATCGACGCTCACAACGACAAGCTGGCGCTGAAGGCCTCTCCGCTTCCCCCGGTTTCCAAAGAGAACATCTATGTACTCGAAAAGGCTCGCGAGGCGGGGCAGCATTGCCTATCGGGAGCGCTGCTGGATCCGCGTTCGATGCGGGAGCTGTTGCCGGGCTTTGAGAGCGAGGCTCCGATCGACGCTGAGGTCACCCAGGAGTCGGTTTACTTTTTGACGGAGAAGGGACACTACAAGCTCCCTATCGTGCCCCCGCCGCTGCGGGACCATGGCAATTACGTTATCTCCATTAACAAGTTTGTTAAGTGGATGGCGGCCAAGGTGGAAGCGGCCGGGATCACCTTGTTTACCGGTTTTGCCGGCAGCGAGTTGCTGTTCGACGAGGACGGGGTCGCCGGGGTGCGCACCGATGACAAAGGGGTGGATAAAGAGGGCAATCCGAAGGCTAACTTTGAGCCGGGGTACGATCTTCGCTCGAAGATCACGATTCTGGCCGAGGGCGCGCGGGGGTCCTGCACCAAGCAGTTGATCGAGCGCTTCCAGTTGGAGAAACCGGAGCACGCGCAGACTTACGGGGTGGGGATCAAGGAGCTGTGGGAGGTTCCGGCAGGCCGGGTGGCCAAGGGGGAAGTGATTTACACCCTGGGGTATCCGCTTACTGGACAGGAGTACGGCGGGGCTTGGATTTATGGCATATCCGATACGTTGCTTTCGGTTGGCTATGTAGTCGGGCTGGATTACCAGGATCCGCGGCTGGATCCGCATCATGTTTTTCAGTCGTTCAAGCAACACTCGCTGGCGCGTTCTCTGCTCGAGGGGGGCAAGATGATCCGCTATGGCGCGAAGAGCCTGCCTTACGGCGGATGGCTCACCATGCCGAAGCTGGCGGGCAAGGGATGGATGATCCTGGGTGACTCGGCCAGCATGCTGAATTCGCAGCGGCTTAAGGGGATTCACCTGGCGATCAAGAGCGGGATGCTGGCTGCGGAAACGGCTTTCGAATCGATGCTGGTGGGAGACAACTCGAGCGTGGCGCTCAGCGCGTATGAGAGCCGGGTGGAGGGCAGCTGGATCAAAGAGGAGTTATACCCGGTGCGCAATTTTCACCAGGGGTTTGAGCATGGGTTGCTGCCGGGCCTTCTGCACAGCGGAGTGCAGCAGGTGCTGGGCGGTAGAAATCTCGGCGCTGACTTCAAGAACGAGGCTGGATACCGGCGCATGCGCCACCTGGATGACATTGGGCGCTCGACGTATGGCCGCGAGGCTACGCTGGGGCCGGCCAAGAGCGACGGAAAACTTACGTTCGACAAGCTTACGGATGTCTACCACTCGGGCACTCGTCATGACGACGATCAGCCGGTTCATTTGGTGATTCGGGATACGGATATTTGTAACCATCGTTGTGTGGAGGAGTTTGGGAATCCGTGCCAGCATTTCTGCCCGGCTGCGGTTTACGAGATGGTGGAGGGGCAGATCCATATCAATTTTGCCAATTGCGTGCACTGCAAGACCTGCGATGTGATGGATCCGTACCAGGTTATTACGTGGGTCCCGCCTGAAGGGGGCGGGGGGCCTAATTATGACGGGATGTAGTGGTGGTGGTTTTTCTTCAAGAACACATTTCCATGAAGGGTCCGCGGAACCGCAGGTCGCTCCGCTCCGCTGCGCTCCGGTCGGGATGACAAGGGAGAGAGGGACGGCTCCATGGAGAGTGGCTGCCGGATGAGTAAGAAGTCCGATCCCTCCGGTTAGCGGTAGACGACGCCTTGTTGTTCGGTGCCTAGTTCCAGGACTTCGACGGTTTTGAAATAGACGACGTCTTTGTCGCTGTGGTTTTGTAGGCCTATCCAGCCTTTGTCGGGACGGGTGCCGCGGTCGGGTTCGTAAGAGGCTTTCTTGTCCGGGACAGGCTGGCCTTCGGTGTAGTCAGTCACCTTCACGTCGTTGACAAAGACCTGGGTTCGCGGACCTTCGATGCGGATCAGCATGGTGTTCCATTGTGGACCGGGTTTGCCCGGCTTGGCCCGGGGGTGGGTCAGCGAGTAGAGGGTGCCGGTGACGTGGTACTCATCTTCATTGCTGAGCTCGGGATGGTTGTCGATTTGTACCTCATATCCCTTGTTGACGGGCATCCAGGGCTCTGTAGGCTCGGAGGGTATGCGGATGAATACACCGGAGTTATCGTTCTCGTGCTCCATTTTGTAGACGACCCTGATCTCGCAATCGGACAGGGGGCCGACGGTGGAGTAGAGGAGGCCCATACCGCCCTGGGACTTGAGCATGCCATGCTCTACGACGAAACTGCCCGGGCCTACGTGCTTCCAGCCGCTGAGATTTTTGCCGTTAAAAAGCTGCTTCCAGCCAGGCTGTTTGGCGGGCGCCAACACCGTGGCGCAGAGCAGAGTCAGCAGCGCCAGCATTTGTATTTTCCTCATTCGCTTCCTTCCTCTGACGGTTCTAGTCTAAATCGCTGAGTGTTAGCCGCCGGTTTTGCGTGTAACATTCCATTGCACGGGGCGCGTTGGAAGTTCACTCGCTGAAAGGGGCCGAAGCCATGAGCGGCAGCGACCTGTTATTGACTTGTAGCGACTGCGGTCAGGAATTTGTCTTCACTGCTGGGGAACAGCAGTTTTTCCAGGAACGCGGCTACTCCTCGCCCCGACGCTGCAAGCCATGCCGCCAGGCTAAGCAAGGTGGCGGCGGCGGCGGTGGGGGCCACGCTCCTTCCCATTCACAGCACGAGGGCGGCGGTTACAGCAGCGGTGCGGGCGCGGGCATGAGCACGGGGACTACCGTGGTATGCGCCAGTTGCGGCCAGACCACAACCGTGCCGTTTGAACCTCGTGGAGACCGTCCGGTCTACTGCAAGAGCTGCTACCGGCCCAAACAGGGCGGTGGAGGCGGCGGTGGAGGCGGACGGCAGAGCCGCGGTGGCGGTGGTGGGGGCGGCGGTGGCGGAAATCGCGACCGGGATCGCCGGCGCCACTAAGCTACTCCCGCTTACAAATGTAACCAAGTAGTTGTATGGCCGCGTACATCTCTTAGCCAGCATACTTGCTCCCGAGGGTAATAGGTATGGAGCAGATTCTGTTGGAGATGTTCGAGCAGGCGCGGAAGCTGGTCGTGGACACCGACCGTAAGCTGGCGGAAGAAAACGACCGGATCCGGGAAAAGGAACGCGAAGTCAAGCTCCTGGAACTGTCGAGCCAGATCGAGGCAGCGTTTGACTTCACCAGCAAGGAAAAGCTGGAACTCGACCCCCGTTTGGATATTCAGGACGGGAAACCTACGGTCGAATTTATCGTGCGCAGCCTACGGGCGATTTTTGTGCTGTCGCCCCAACCGGAGGGTCATTGGACCCTGAACGCGCTGGAAGACGGGCGGTCCCCCAGTTCCCTGGGAGAATTTCAAGGCGGTACAAAGGGTGATGCGTCTTCGAGGCGGTTGGCCGCGGCCCGCATCGTGACAGCGATTGGCAACTGGGCGCAAAAAGGACAGCCTCTCCCCGCGAAAAAGCCGGTGCAGGCGGAAACTTCCGGCCGGTGGCAAGACACGGCTGTACCCGTCGAAATGCCAGAGCGGCGTGAACCAACTTATGGCACCATGGGCAAGTTTCTCGGCTATTAGGATCTGGTTCGGGCCCTGCTCCCTCAGCAGGGATACCGGTAAAGCAGCCAGAGTATTGTTCTCCCCCGCCGGGGAAATGTGACGACCGCATTTCCCCGGGTTCCTCTCCCGTTCGGCAATCATCAAATTTGTTCCAGCGCGCATTTCTCATGGACCTCCTGGGTAAGCGGGGGTCGCCGGTAGCGGGACCTCTATTTCCAACGGATGACGGGTGCCGGAAGCGATGAGAAGTAGTATGGGTGCGGAGGTATGGAGCGATGAACCTACGCGCGCCGGCGGCAGTTTCAGTCTTATTCGTGGCTCTTGTTTTCAACTTGCGGGGGACGGCGCAGCAAGGCAAACCGCAGCGCGTCGCGGAGTTGGCTTACCAGGCGGAGATGTCACACGAGGTGGGGGCTTGTCCTGAAGCGTTGGATGTGAGCGACCGTAACGTGTGCCTGAACGATGCTCGCGATGAGACTTACAAAAACTACAAGCAATTTCTTGGTGGGCTGCGAGAAGCTTTGATCCAGAGTTCCCCTAATGATGCCAATGCCCTGGCTCTGGATGGGACGGAAATGGTGTGGGAGAAATACCGGGTGACGGCGTGCGATGCGATGGTGAAAGCCTACGACCTGGGGACGATCAAGCATCCGGGCTCGAGCGAGCCCAGCGCACAGACACGGTGTCTGATTGTCATCACGCGCAGCCGGATGCGTGATTTGCACGAGATCTACGCGGGGACGCTTTAGATATAACGGGACGATGGCCGACAGAGTTGCACATCGAGCGTTGTGGTATCCCACATCTCGCGAAAAACGAGCGAGATATGGGGCACCCGAACTCTGTTACCGGTACAGGGGCCCGTCGGTGGTTTTTCCATGGGGATTCGGTCGCGGGGATGCCAGGTCTCAAAAGCGAGACCTGGGGCACCCATCATTTACTCTCCGACAAGGTTATCGAAATGAGTTCGGAGCTTTGCGGTTGCGGGAGAATTACGGTCAGTCCAGTGCTCATGAGGCTCTGCCCGGTTAGAGTTGTGTCGGGCGCGGTGCCATCCTCGAAATGCAAATGGTAGTGTTGGTGCGGATCCAGACCGGCCAGCACGAAATGGTGTTCCGGTTCGTTGCTGTTTGAGCCGTGAAAGGCGAAAACGATTCCCTTGTGTTGCGCGCGATTCCAGTATTCCATGCCGTCCCAGTGCACACCGTCTGGCCGCGGTGATATGTGGAAGAGTTCTGCGTCGCGAATCAGTGGACGCAGAGTTGTCTTGTAAAGAGTGATCGCTCGCCGCGCGGCCATGTGCTGTTCCGCGGTCCAGGCATTGGTATCCTGCATAACCGTGAACCAGCCCATCATGCCGCTGCGCAGTTCGTAGAGAAAATTTTCCAGGTGGGGTGTGGGCCACTTTTGCTCGTAGGTTTCAAGCATGGCGGCGGGCAGCACAAAGCTGGTGTCGTAAAACGCCCGGCGGTTCGAGAGCGGGTCGTACGAATCTGTGATGGAGAAATAATCGCCGTGCGCGGCGCTGCCGAAGTCGACCATGCGTCCGCCATCGTTACAAATTTCCAACAGCAGTCCTGGATGGTCCCGGCGTAGCTGGTCGTGGATGCTGTAGTAGGAACGCACGGCGTGATCACTCACGTCGGTCGAATTAGAACTGAGCACCAGATCGGAACCGTCGATGTGACGGATACTCATGTGCAGAGGGTCCGGTGGCGCATGCGGGTGGTCGGCGCGGGTGCAGCCCTGCGCAACTACGTATCCATCGTGCTCCAGCATGTCGAGATGGTAGTCGCTCACGATGCGGTTCACTTCACGCGCGGCGTAGTCGTGAGCGGCGGGTACTCCCAGATCGATGGTCTGACCCTTGAATTCCTGGGGCTTCCAATCCCGAGCCACGTCGGCTACCAGCCAGTCGCGCACAGTGGGATCGCGCAGGTTGAGCGCGCCTGGGGCGGTGTCGAGCCCGGCCTGCGCCCAATCTACCCATAGACCAAATTTCATTCCGCGTCGGTGAGCATCGTCAGCCAGTGGGGTTAGTCCGTGGGGGAAGTTTTTGGGATTTGGATACCAGTCCCCTACCCCGCGAAACCAGCCGGCATCGAGGTGGAACATTTCCAGGCCCAGGCCGGCAGAGTCGGCGATCATGCGGCGGGCAATGGCTTCATTGATCTGCATGCCGGCGCCCCAGCTGTTGTTTACGGTGAGCGGATAGGTGGAGTCGGCCCAGGTGCGCGGCGAGCCGAGCACGGCGCGCACCCAGGGGCGGAGCTGATTTCCTGCGCCGTCTGGGCCTCCGGCAAACGCGCCTAGAAAGATCGTTGGCAACTCGATGGTTTTGCCGGCCGAGAGCCGGGTGAGGGCGGGGCCAGGTTCGGGGTCGAGACCAAGATGGGTACGGAGATCGTGGGACGTACGATCGAGGGTGATGCGCGTTCGCCCGCTGAACTCGATGCCGGCATACCAGCCTGGTTGGTTGTTGCCAGAGAGGAAGATTGCCTCGTAGGGAATGATCTCGCGGGCTCGACCGGGGACATCGTGCGCATACGTGGTGGACCAGCCAGTCCATCGATATCCTGGCCTTGGTTGCTCGATATGGGTGCCGACTGGTGTTGGTTCCCCTGCTCCCTTCTCGACGTAAAAGTGCCGGAGCGCGAGGGTGGGCGAGATTTGCCAGTCAAGGACGAGGGTGTCTGTGATTGGGATCCAGAATTCATGAATGTCGAGGTTTTGAACTTCGATGCGGTGCTCGATGGGTCCGAAGGTTGCGCGCGATGTCCATTGCCAGGAAAGCTTCAGATGCGGTTGCTTCGATTCGTAGACGAAGGAGACTTGTTTGGCGCTGACGGAGTGGGAGACGAGGCGCCAGGTCAGAGGAAGCCGGGTGCTGCCTTGTTCCGCAAAGGCGGGGAGGGGCTCAGGAACTTGGTTGCGCCAGCGATTTTGGTGGTGTCCGGTTAGAGAGGTGATTGCCGGTGCGGATGGGCCGGCGGATAGTTCGAGGACCGTGTCGGTGGTTGATAGCGTGGCATGGGTTTGTTGGCCGATTGCGTGGCCAGCGTAGAAGGCCAGGAAACAGTAGAGGAAGACTGTGGGTCTGAGTTTCACCTTGTGGGACTCCAGGACGATAGGCAAAAGCGATTGTTGGGCTTCGCCCATCGTTTTCGGCCCACGTACGCTGGAGCGAACATGGGGCACCCGTCCGATTTCCTCCAGCTTTTCTGACGCATGCTCGACACCCATCCAATTCTTTCAAGGATAGGCGGTACAAAAGAAAAATGCCCTATCCTTTGCGTTGGTCTGCGCGGGATAGGGCACCTCTACTTCTATTGTGCTAGCTACAGCCGCTGGTGGAGCCGCAGCTCATGCATCGGTAACAGCTGCCGTTGCGGACCATGATGGCTCCGCAGGTGTGGCAGCTGGGTGCGTCACCCATGTCGAGATACTCCTTCATGGCGTCGGCTGCGTGAAAGATGGAGGCGCCCTTACGGGTTTCGGGGGCTCCGTAGATGCCGCGGTCTTCCATGCTTCCGCCGGCGCCTACCTGAGCAGGAGCACCCGCTTCGGGCAGGATGCCGCTGGCGGGCGGCCTGGTTTCATACTTCACTTCGTATCGTCCCGTTTCCGTCGGGGCGTCGTCGGTGGGCGCCAGTTGGGTGCCCGAGAACAGGCTCAATTGATGTCCGGAAAGGAAGCGCAATTGGAGCCAGCGGAAGATGTAATCCATGATGGACTTGGCAAAGCCAATCTGCTCATTGCCGGTCCAGCCTGAGGGCTCAAAGCGGGTGTGCGCGAACTTCTCGCACAGAACCTTGAGCGGAACACCATGCTGGAGCGAGAGCGAGACTGCAGTCGCAAAAGAGTCCATCAGCCCGGAGACAGTGGACCCTTCCTTGGCCATCTTGATGAAGATCTCGCCTGGTTGGCCATTGGGATAAAGGCCGACAGTGATGTAGCCTTCATGGCCGGCAATGGAGAATTTGTGGGTGAGTGAAGGACGCTCCTCCGGCAGGCGATGACGGACAGCGCGGGGCGGGCCCTGCGTGGTTTCCGCCTCTTCGCGTGACGCAGCAGCCTGGCCGAGGGTGACGGCGTTGGCAATGGACGCGGAGAAGGCATTGGCAGCCGTGACCACCGCGTTGGCAGTGACCTCGAGCCGGGCCGAAACCTTTTCTTCCAGTAACCGCAGGTCGTCGCCAATGGAGCTGGTGTCGCCCTGAGCGATAGCGGCGAGCACGCGGTCGGCAGCAGCGCTGACGGCCGCATCGGCGCTGGTTTCCCCGCCCAGTGCGTTCCGGATGGCCTTGGCTTTGTTGCCGTCGGAGACGTTGAGGGGTTGTGCGCCCTTGGAGCCGTCGCGGTAGATGGCGACTGCTTTGAGGCCCAGACGCCACGCCTCGACATATGCCTGGGTGATATCGTCCAGGGTCGCGTCGTGGGGCAGGTTAACCGTCTTCGAGATGGCTCCAGACAAGAAGGGCTGGGCTGCGGCCATCATCTTGATGTGGCCCGAAGAATGGATCGAGCGGGTTCCCTTGCTGGGCTTGAAGCTGCAATCAAACACCGCGAGATGCTCAGGCTTGATGCCGGGCGCGCCTTCGATGGTTCCGGTGGAGTCGATGTAGCTGACAATCGAATCGACCTGGGGATTGGTGTAGCCGAGCTTGAACAGCGCCACGGGCACGGTGTTGTTGACGATTTTGATCATGCCGCCGCCGACCAGTTTCTTGTACTTGACCAGCGCAAGATCTGGCTCGATGCCGGTGGTATCGCAATCCATCATGAAGCCGATGGTGCCGGTGGGCGCGAGCACAGTGACCTGCGAGTTGCGGTAGCCATGCTGCTCGCCGTGGGCGAGGGCCTGGTCCCAGCAATCTTTGCTGGCGGCGATGAGCGAGGCCAGTTGGGGGGTGGTGAAGGGCTCGGTGGAGTTGGCATGGCCGATCTTGTTTACTTCGGCGCGGTGCATGCGGATGACATCGAGGAAGGGCTCACGGTTGACGTAGAAGCCGGGGCACGCGCCTCCGCGTTGCGCCAGGCCGCCGTTGGCATACTGAGCCTGTTGGCAAAGCGTGGTGGCGGAAACCAGCGGCGGCGCCTTCTCGGCTAGCACGGAGGACTGCAGGTAGGATTGGCCGCACAGGATGGACGTGAGGGCGGCAGCAAAATCTCTGCCGGCATCGCTGTCATAGGGCAGCCCCATCGCCATGAGGAGCGCGCCAAGGTTGGCATAGCCAAGGCCCAACGGCCGGTAGTCGTGAGAATTGCGCACGATCGATTCGGTCGGGTAGCCGGCGTTGTCCACCAGGATGTCCATGGCAATGATCAGGATGTCGATGGCGTGGCGGTACGCGTCCACGTCAAAGGAGGCAGCCGGAGTGATGAACTTGAGCAGGTTGAAGCTGGCCAGGTTGCAGGCTGAGTCATCCAGGAACATGTACTCGGAGCAGGGGTTGGAAGCGTTGATGCGGCCCGAGTTCTTCGAGGTATGCCACTTGTTGATGGTGGTGTCGTACTGCATGCCGGGATCGCCGCACTGCCAGGTCGCTTCGGCAATCTTGCGCATGAGTTCACGCGCCTTGAAGACCTTGGCTGGTTCGCCACCCTTTACCTTGCGGGTGGTGAAATCCTGATCCCGCTCGACGGCGCGCATGAAGTCGTCATTCACACGCACGGAGTTGTTGGCGTTCTGGAAGAAGATGGAGCTGTAGGCTTCCGAGTCCGGGCCGGAGCCGTCATAACCGGCCTGCATCAAGGTCCAGGCTTTGAGCTCTTCCTTGGCTTTGCATTCGATGAAGTCTTCGATATCCGGATGGTCGACATTGAGAATGACCATCTTGGCAGCGCGGCGGGTCTTGCCGCCGGACTTGATGACACCGGCAAAGGCGTCGAAGCCGCGCATGAAGCTGAGCGGGCCGCTGGCGGTGCCTCCGCCGGAGAGGGTTTCCATCGATCCGCGGATACTGGAAAGATTGGTCCCGGTGCCGGATCCCCACTTGAAGAGCATGCCCTCGGTCTTGGCCAGGGTCAGGATGGAATCGAGCGAGTCATCCACCGCGTTGATGAAGCAAGCGGAGCACTGTGGATTGCGATAGCCGGTGGCGGAGAACTCGACGGCGCAGGTATGGGGATTCCAATGCCAGCTCTGCGCATCGGACTTGGGCTCCAGCCGGTCACAGCCGACGTTGAACCAAACCGGGGAGTTGAAGGCCACCTTTTGGGTCAGCAGGAGATGAACCAGTTCGTCGTGGAAGACGGCCCCGTCTTCCGGGGTGGCAAAGTAACCTCCCGCGATCCCCCAATCGCGGATGGTTTCTGCCACCCGGGCGACTAATTGGCGCACGCCGGTTTCGCGAGCGCCAAACTCACCCTGCGGAGTGCCTACGTGGCCGTGCAGGTATTTGGAAGCGACGATGTTGGTCGCGGTCATGGACCAGTCGGCGGGAACCTCAACGTCTTTTTGCTCGAAGATGATTCCCCCGGTGGCATCGGTGATCGAAGCGGTGCGACGCTCCCATGCGACCTCGTTGTAGGGGGAAATTCCGGGCTTGGAGAACAGGCGAGTGCAGTGCACGCCGGTGGTGGGTTCGGGCTTTAGAACGGAGTGGCTATAGTGGGCGGCCCAGCCGTTAGCGGCTGCGGAAGTTGCGGAATTGGTGGCCTCAGCCATAAATTCTCCTCACGATTTTAGAAATTTGACAGAAAAACCGTTCCCGGGGCGCTCGTATCGGCGCCTTCCCACAGGAGGGGAACCGGCCTTCCTGGAACTACTCAACAACCAGGCTTTGGCGACAAAAATCATCCGGCGAGGTTGAGCGCCGAATCGTGAAAGTAAAGCCGTGAGATGCGAAAGTACCGCTCTCCATGGCGTGTGTCAAGCCAGAACCACTATATCTAGTAGTTTATATGCATATCCCCCTATTGGCTTTCCCAAAGCTGAACAAACGGCTGTGGAGAACGCGAGAAGGCCGGTTCTGGGGCGGGTTTGATGTTTCAGGAGCTGTACCTCAGGGCTAGAAATCTGGATTTGACGACGTCGAATAGCGCCTGAGTTCAGGCTACGCCCGGCTGGGGTACCGAACAAGGTGGAGAACGGGTACCCATTGTGGAAGGCGTGGATAAGGGGGGACATTCTGGTGCTGTTTAGGCTTCGCCTTGGTAGGTACGTGAATGAGATAGCGACCGCCGTGAAACCGCTGTAGGTACGGGTTTTAGCATCGTCTGCAACGAACCCTATGCTGCGGCCTTTAGAGCCTGAGGGATTTTCTTCCGCTTCGGGCTAAAACCGTACCTCAGCGGCTGAAGGCCGTCGATGGATGAATCCTATTTACGGCACGGCTAAACCCGTGCCCTTCGTGCAGAGACGCTTTTCCTTCAGGCCTGTCTAGCGTTTAAGTCCCGACCAACTGAGAAAGCGTACTTTGGACAAGTCTGGACAGCCGTCCCTGCGGGACTTGTCTCTCAAGTCTCTACGCCAGGTTCACGCCGCCGCCGTTCGACAAAGCTCAAGGAACGGCACGGCTGTGGCCGTGCCGTGGCTGAGGCGTATTTCGCGAACTACTAGGTGGTGGCGGATCTGCCTTTGAAGAGGCGGTAGATGGCCAGGAGGATGATGGCGCCAATCAGGGACATGAAGAAGCCGGCGCGCTGGCCTTCCTGGTACAAGCCGACGTGGCTGCCGATAAACGTGGCCAGCAGGGCGCCGGCTACGCCGATTAGCATGGTGATGAAAATGCCGCCGGGGTCTTTTCCGGGCATGATGAATTTAGCCAAGCGCCCCGACGATCAGGCCGATAATTGCTTCCCACAATAGGTGAAACATACAGGTACCCTCCTGATTTGCCTGTTAGGTCGAAACGGACAGATGGTAAAGCCGCGTGCAATCTTCTTGCACGCGGCTGGCTATCCCGGTTGTAATCCGGCGTTACTTTTCGGTTGACAGGTTCTTGGGCGACTTCCTGTTCAGAGTCCGCAACAACTTGGCAGCGGAGGGTGGGGCTGGGACGGCCTTGTCGAAAACGATGGCCTCAGCGGTTACATCCTTGCCGTAAAGCTTTTTGTTGCCGTCGTTGTCAGGACGCAAGGTGGAACCGGACAGTGAGACACCGGCGAAAAGTCCACGCGCGCGCGAATAGGAAAGGATTTGCGCCCGCATGGTTACATCGGTTTCAGCGGAAGCATTGCGGCCAACCGGGCCCGCAGCGGCGGAAGCGTCGCCACCGATCTTTACTTTGCTCTTGAGAATGTTTGCGGCGGAGGTTGGGCTCATGAGCAGGAGCACGAAATCCGTGGCCTGGCCACCCAACTGGAATCCGACGCTGGCGCCTTCCAGAGCCATCATCGATGGTGCGCTCCAGGGACCGCGGAAGTGCCTGCCACTGCGGCAGGTCAAAACCCCGCGACCGTAGCTGCCCCCGACAATGAAGGCGGCCTTGAGCACAGACGGCAACACGACCACGCAGTCTGCCTTGTCGATGACGCTTTGCGGAATATCGTCGGGAACGTTCATGATCTCGGAAATAACCGTGCCTGCCGACATGACTCGATCCGCTTCTTTGTCCTGACCAAACACGGGCAGAACCATCAGGCCCATAAGGCTTAGTGCCACTACTGTTCTCTTCATGCTCTCTCCTTGAGGCGTTTTGACACCATCACTGCAATACAGCATTTGCCTGCGTTAGAACCCGGAAGCGAATGCGGAGTTAACTCCTCCGGTAACCGCTCAGCATACTATACAAGTTCTCTTTGACAATCAATGCGTTGTTGGTTGGATGAAAGGCGGCCTTGATTGAGGAATCGCGGTTCGGGCGACAGGGTCAATTCCGGCAGCTGTATACCGCTTCTCGCTTTCCTCGGAGTGGCTCTGATCATCGCCAGGGCTCTCCCGAGTGGGGCACAGAGCAGCAAGACCTCCAGGATCTCCATTGCGGGCGACCAGTTCATCCGGGATGGCAAGCCGTACCAGATTATTTCCGGGGCTATCCACTACCCGCGAGTTCCCCGGGAATACTGGGCCGACCGCCTGCGCAAGGCCCGTGCGATGGGCTTGAACACGGTGGAAACCTACGCTTTCTGGAACGTGCATGAGCCGCAGGAGGGGGTTTTCGACTTTAGCGGCAACAACGACATTGCGGCCTTCGTGCGCATGGCGCAGGAGGAGGGACTGAACGTAATCGTGCGACCGGGTCCGTATATTTGCGCCGAATGGGAGGCGGGCGGGTTGCCGGCATGGCTGTTCGCCGACCCAAGCATCAAGGTTCGCACCCGGGATGTCCGTTTTCTTGCCGCGGCGGACCGTTACCTGGCACGGCTGGGAAAGGAGCTGGCGCCTCTTCAAGCTGCCCGCGGCGGTCCGATCATCGCGGTGCAGGTGGAAAACGAGTATGGGACTTTCGGTAGCGACCGGCTCTACATGGAGCAGATTCACCAGTCGATGGTGCGCGCGGGGTTCGGGGAGTCCATCCTGTTCACCTCCGACGGCGCCAGGGACATGGTTCACGATGCGTTGCCCGGGCTTTTGCCGGTGATCAATTTCGGTCCCGGTAAGGCGGAAACATCCTATGCAAGGCGGTTCCTCGCCATGATTTACCTGGCTTCGACGATGAGGTCGTTCCGCTTCGAACAGCCGTGGATGACAGGAGAATATTGGGCGGGCTGGTATGACGCATGGGGTGGTGGGCACGCCAGGACGGACGCGGAGCTGCAGGCTAAGGAATTGGACTGGATGCTGGGTCAGGGGTATTCGGTGAACCTCTACATGTTTCATGGCGGAACGAGTTTTGGATTTATGAATGGCGCCAATGGTGACGAGGAGCACTACTTCCCCCTGGTGACCAGCTATGACTACGATGCTGCCCTCGATGAGGCCGGCAGGCCCACGCGGAAGTTCTTTCTGTTCCGGGATGTGATTCAGCGCCGTACCGGGATCATTCCACCGGCTTTGCCTGCCCCTTTGCCGATTGCGAGCGTGGCCAGTTTTCCGCTAGAAGAATCAGCGTCCCTCTGGAGCAATTTGCCGGCGCCGGTGGCAGTGGAGCATCCCCGCTCGATGGAAACGTTTGGTCAGAATTACGGTTACATTCTGTATCGCACGGAGCTGGCTGGACCGGTGGCGGGCCGGTTGGTGGTCGACGATGTGCGGGATTTCGCCGCGGTTTACCTGAACCACAAGCTGCAGGGCACGCTGGATCGGCGCTTGAACCAAACGGGACTGGATATCTCTGTGCCGCCGGGAAAGGTGACTCTGGACATTCTGGTCGAGAATGGCGGCCGGGTTAATTATGGGCCGTGGCTGCAGGATGGCCAGGCGGGCATCGCTCGTTCTGTGTCGCTTGCAGGGCGCGTGTTATCAGGATGGCAGGTGTTTCCCCTTGCGATGAGCGGCCCGGAGCGATTGCACGGGTGGCAGACGGGTTTCACCGCGGGCCCGGCATTTCATCGCGGGACGTTCCGTATTGCATCTGTCGCCGATACGTATCTGGACGTGAGCAGGCTGGGGAAGGGGTTCGTTTGGGTGAATGGTCACAACCTGGGGCGGGTTTGGAGTATTGGTCCGCAACAGTCATTGTTCCTTCCTGCGTCCTGGTTGAGGACGGGGTTGAACCAGGTGGTGGTGTTTGATTTAAGTGATGTGGATAGGCCTCAGGTTCGTGGGGTGGGGAATCCGATTTGGTCTAAGTAGAGTCTTAGCGGCGGTAGATGACTCCGGCTTTCATTACGAAGGAGACGCGTTTGAGGACGCTGATGTCGTCGAGGGGATTGCCGGGGACGGCGATGATGTCGGCGTCGTAGCCGGGTTTGAGAGCGCCTAGTTCGCGGTCCCAGTCGAGGAGTTTTGCTCCGTTGAGCAAGTCGGCTTTGAGGACGTCGAGCGGCTTCATACCGTATTGCACCATCAGCTCGAACTCGCGGGCCTGGGTGCCGTGGGGAAAGGGTCCCACATCGGAACCTACCGCCATGGGCACGCCGTGCTCGAGTTGGCGGCGAAACTGCTGCGCGTGGTAGTCGAGGAGTTGGTGCTCCCGGGCCGCTCCCTGCGGCGAGCTGGCGTGCGCGGCAAAAAATTCCTGGATGGTGAAGGTGGGTACGGCGTAGATCTGTTTCTCATGCATCAGGCGCATGGTCTCGTCGCCGAGCTGGTCTGCGTGGTCGATCGAGGCCACCCCCGCCTGGGCAGCGTACAGCGCGCCCGGCTCCCCTTCACAGTGCACGGCCACGCGGGTTTGCAGGCGGGCGGTCTCGGCGACTGCCTGCGCCAGTTGCGCTTCGGTGTACTGGAAAATGGAATGAAACTGGCCATCCTTCTCAAAGTCGCGGCCGGTCTCGTAGATCTTGATGAAGTCCGCCCCGTCCTTGATCTGCTGGCGGATGACGGTCACGAGCTCGTCGCCGGTGTTGGCATAGGTGGCGTTAGAAAGGACGTGCTGCTCGGGGTTGTAGTCGATGGCATCCTCGTGGCCGCCGAGCACGCTGATCGCGTTCCCACTGACACGCATGCGGGGGCCGGGGATTTCTCCCCGATCGATGGCATTGCGAACCGCGGAGTCGGCCGGTCCCGCACCTTCCGTGCCCATGTCACGCTCAGCGGTAAATCCGGCCAGCAGGTCGGCTTTCGCCGCCAGAGTAGCGGTAATCACTCGCTGAGGCACGGACTCGATCACGGTCTGAAGATCTTCCGCACCGGGATGGAGGAAGAGATGTACGTGGGCATCGATCAGGCCGGGCATCAGGGTTGTGTCGCCAAGATCGACGGTCTCGGCTCCGGCGGGATGAGCCACGGAGGAGCCAGCAGCCACGATCTTTCCGCCTTCTACCAGGACTTCGCCGGGGCTGAGAATCCGACCCGCTTCTATATCGAGAAGACGCGCGGCATGGAGAACGACGGGTTGCGGCGCAGGCGGAGTTTGCGCTGAGGCGACGCCGGCCAAAAATCCAAGCGGGATGAGGAACAGGTTTCGGAAGGCCAAGATGGTTTGCAGAATATCAGCAGATCCGATTGGCGCGTTTGTTTCGTATTAGTATTGGGTCAAAATATGCGGCTGCGCAGAAAGATCCGCGAGGTCACCTATAACTTCGATGATCTGCGCGATCTGTTGGCCAAGGCCAGCCCTTACCGTTCCGGGGATGCGCTGGCTGGGATCGCCGCCGAGAGCGATGAAGAGCGCGCCGCAGCGCAAATGACGCTGGCTGACCTTCCCCTGCGCGCCTTTCTGCAGGACGCACTGATCCCTTACGAGACGGATGAAGTGACCCGGCTGATTGTCGATAGCCACGATCTCTCTGCTTTTGCTCCAGTCGGGAGCCTTTACGGTAGGAGATTTTCGCGACTGGCTGCTTTCCGACGCAGCGACGGGCGAGGCGCTGGCAGCGTTAGCACCCGGTCTGACTCCCGAGATGGTGGCGGCGGTCAGCAAGTTGATGCGGGCTCAAGACCTGATCCTGGTGGCGCGCAAGATACGAGTGGTGACGCGGTTCCGGACTACGGTGGGATTACCGGGCAGGCTATCGACCCGGTTGCAGCCGAACCATCCCGTGGACGATCCCGCAGGCATCGCTGCCGCCATGGTCGATGGGCTCTCGCTGGGCTCCGGAGATGCGGTGATCGGGATCAATCCCGCGTCGGACAACGTGAACACGGTGCAGACGCTGCTGCGGCTGATCGACCATGTGCGCCAGAAGTATGCGATCCCGGTGCAGAGCTGTGTGCTGGCGCATGTCACCACGCTGATGGCAGCGCTCGAAAAGGGCGCTCCGGTCGACCTGGTCTTCCAATCGATTGCCGGAACGGAAGCCGCGAACCGATCGTTCGGGGTGAGCCTGGCGTTGCTGGATGAAGCCTGCGCGGCGGCGCGGGCGCTCAAACGCGGAGCGATTTTTGAGGGGGCGCACCGGGGCGACAACGTAATGTATTTCGAAACGGGACAAGGGAGCGCGCTCTCCGCCGACGCTCATCATGGAGTGGATCAGCAAACCTGCGAGGCACGCGCCTACGCCGTGGCGCGGCGTTATCGGCCAATGCTGGTAAATACCGTGGTGGGGTTTATTGGACCGGAGTATCTTTACGACGGCAAGCAGATTATCCGCGCGGGACTGGAAGATCATTTTTGCGGCAAATTGCTGGGGCTGCCCATGGGTTGCGATATCTGCTACACCAATCACGCGGAGGCCAACCAGGACGACATGGATGTGCTGCTGACCCTGCTGGGCGCGGCCGGCGTGAACTACATTATGGGGGTGCCGGGAGCGGACGATGTGATGCTTCATTATCAAAGCACCTCGTTTCATGATGCGCTGTACCTGCGGCGGGTGCTGGGCCTGAGGCCGGCGCCGGAGTTTGAGGCCTGGCTGCAGAGTGATGAGCGGTTTCGGATGAATGTCCCGGCGTTTCTCGCATAAGTCATGTTTGCCAGACGCACGCAAAAGATGTACCAGATCGCGGCTGTTCCGGAGGTGACGATGGCAGAAATGCCACTCGCCGCGCGCGAGGCATTGCGCAGCTACACGCCCGCCCGGCTGGGCCTGGAACGCGCCGGGGTAAGCCTGGCGACCCGGCCTCTGCTCGATTTCCAACTGGCGCATGCCCGGGCGCGCGATGCGGTGCATGCGGCGATCGACGTGCGTATGTTGTGCGATGAATTGCGGCGGTCCGGGTTATCGTCTCTGGCGCTGGAAAGCAAGGCCAAGGACCGGGGCACGTATCTGCGACGGCCGGACCTGGGGCGGGCACTGAGCGAGGAGTCAGCGGCGCTGCTGCGTCCGGGAGAATACGATGTGGTTTTCGTGATCGCGGATGGGCTTTCGGCCCTGGCGGTGGAGAGGCATGCGCTGCGGCTGATGGGGGAGATCTTGTCCTTGATTGGCGGTTGGCGGCTGGCGCCGGTGTGTGTGGTCGAGCAGGGCCGGGTCGCCATCGGAGACGCGATTGGCGAGGCGCTGCATGCGCACCTGGCCGTGGTGCTGATTGGGGAACGGCCGGGGTTAAGCTCTCCTGATTCGCTGGGGGTCTACATCACCTGGGATCCGCGGGCGGGAAGGAAGGATTCGGAGCGGAATTGCATTTCCAACGTGCGGGAAGAGGGATTGGGGTATGCGGCGGCGGCAAACCGATTGCATTACTACATGCAAGAGTCGTCGCGGTTGCATATGACTGGGCTGGGGCTTAAAGATCCTGTGGAGGATTTGGCCCGGTTGTTGTAGGCGTGCTTGGCCTTTTCTAGGAGGATCCCAGGTCTCAAAAGCGAGACCCCACGGCACCCTTCGGGTTCCACTCCTCATCGACGATGAGCTAAACGCACCTCAGGGCCTACAGCACAAGAGATGCCCTCAGGGGCTAAAGCCCTTCGTAGTTTGGGTGGTGAATGTACGGGCTGAAGCCCGTACCCTTCAAAAAAAAGTTCTCACGCAGATTCTTTAGCCCCTGAGGTAGCTCTTTCCAATCTCGCGTCGAAAAGCGTACCTCGGCGGCTAAAGCCGTCGTTGGAAGGCGTTGTTACGGCACGGCTAAACCCGTGCCCTTCGTGCAGAGACGCTTTGCCCTCAGCCTGTTTAACGTTTAAGTCCCAACCAACTGAGAAAGCTAATTTGGACAAGACTGAAAGGTCAATCGTCTCCGCGGGACTCAAGTCCGAAATGGAGAGGGGTTGCGCGTTTCCTCCGTCGTTCGGTTATTCGGCCTTGGTTGGCAGGCTTGCCCATAGATGGGTTCGGAAGAAGGTCAGCACGCGCTGGTTTGCGGAATCGGTTGCTTTGGTGCTGAAGATGTGACCTTCGTCGGGATAGAGGCCGGCTTCGCAGGTGAAGTCTTTGAGCTCGCAGAGGCGGACGAGCTGGCGGGCGTTGACGATCGGAACTTGTTTATCCTGGCCGCCATGGAGGATGAGAAGAGGCGGCAGGTTTTGCACCTGGGAGAAGAACTGATTGGGGAGAAGGCCCGACCACTCTGCGATCGCCTCGACGCCTAGCTTGCGAGAGCCGGCGAGCAGCGCGACGGAGGCGCCCAGTCCTTGTCCGATGAGGGCGATCTTCCTGGCCCTGGCGGGCGGGCGAGTGTGTAGATCGGCCACGATATCCTCGACCGCCTGGCCCCAACGCCGATAGTTTGTGGCAGTCGGGTCAAGGTCGGGGGTAACCGCCAGGTAGTCCACCAGCAAGACGCGAAAGGCGTGTTCGGCGAAGAACCGGGCCTCGGCCCGGGCAAAGGCGAGATCGGCAACATTCGCGCCGCGCAAAAAGATCATCGTCGCAGTGGCGTCATGAGCGTCATACACGGCACAGGAGACAGCCTTGCCGTGGCTCATGAAGGTGGCGTACTCGACCGGAATGGTTTGGGCGCGGAGCGCGGCCGTAGCGAGGGAGAAAAGCGCACAAGCAATCACTCGCGAGAACCGCATCTTAGAACACCTTCAGAACGACGAGGGAGAGATCGTCGTTCTGCTCCGCACCCGCGGTAAAGCGGTCGGCGCTTTGCACTACCGCGGTGACGATATCCTGCGCGGAACGGGGAGTACTCTTCTTGGCAGCCTCAATGAGCCGCTCTTCTCCCCATTCCTCGTAGCTGGTGGTCATGGCTTCGCTAATTCCATCGGTGTAACCGATGAGGACGTCATAGGGCTGGAGTTGGAGTTGGCCTTGCTCATATTGAACGTCGGTAAAGATGCCGAGGACGGGCCCACCGGTTTCCAGCCGCTGCACCACGCACGGACCGTCCGGACTGCAGAAACTATCCATCCCCGGGGCTGCGGGACGCAAGAGTACGGGCGCGTTGTGCCCGGCATTTACGTAGTCCAGGAGGCGTGTTGAAGGATCATATTCGCCGAAAAAAAAGGTCACAAAACGATTGCTGGTAGAGGAGTCGTAAATGATGCGATTGAGCCCCTCGATCAGGCGGGCAAGGGTGAGCGTGCCGCTGAATGTGAGGCCATGCAGGGCAGCGCGAATGGAGGCCATCAACAGCGCGGAAGAGATGCCTTTGCCGGAAACGTCGCCGATGGCGATGCCCAGGCGGCCGTTCTCCAGGGCGATGAAGTCGTAGTAGTCCCCTCCCACCTCTTGCGCGGTGCGGCTGTAACCGGCGAAGTCGATGCCCTTGATCAGGGGATATCTCTGCGGCAGCAGGCGCTCCTGCACCTGGCGGGCAATTTCGATTTCGCGGTCGATGCGCTGGCGTTGCGCGGCTTCCTGCGCGAGGTGGTGAACCAGCGCGCTGTTTTCAATGGCCAGGCCGGTTTGCAGGGCTACGGAGGAAAGCAAGCGGCGATCGGAGCGGGAGTATGGCTCTTCGCTTCGCTTAGGACCCAGGGCCATCACCCCGATCAAACTGGAGCGGCCGGGCAATGGCAGCAGGAGTTCGGCATCGAGTGCGTCGAGGACGGAGACCTCGGCTGGAGCAGCCAAGGCCAACCAGGGATCGGGATGTTCGCGGAAGACGCGCTTGGGACTGCGATCGATGGCGAGTGCGCGCATGGTGGAGGAGTTTTCCGGCAGCGAAACGGCCGCTCCATCCGGTATTCCCTCGGCATATTGCAGTTGAAAGAGCTTCCCCTGGCGTAGGAGGAAGGATATGCGGTTCACGTGCAGGGTCTGGCCGATGCGCTCCGTGATGGTCCGCAGCAAGGGTTCTGTTTCAGTGAAGGTTCGTGCCTGCTCAGAAAGATCGGTCAGGATCTGGTCGACAGAGTAGGCCTCGCGGAAGAAGCGGCGATCAATCCACAGGGAGAGTGGCCTGGCAATGCGCAGACGCAGAAACCAGAGGACGACACCGAAGATGATCGGGGAGATCAGTTGTGCGGCGCGACCTGAGGTATGGGCATAGTGATAGAGCCGGAAGGCGAGGAAGGTAAAGACGATCACCTGCAGCACCCATAACGTGCCCTGGGCGAACGCGTAGCGGGTGCCCTGGCGGAGGATGATGCGGAGATCGAGGGCTCGCTGCACGATGACGGTGTAGGCGAGGGAGAGGGGAAAGAAGGTGAACAGAACGGCCACGGTGAGGAGGGCCCAGGAAGGCGCCACCTCCAGGTAGCTTTTTCCAGAAAGCGTGGAGGTGACCAGCAATACGAGCACCGGGCCCAGTCCGAGCATAGAGCCCGCAGCCACCACTCCAAGGCGGCGGAGGGCATCCGGCGCGGGAGCGGGTACAGCGAAAAGCTTGCCTACGATGGCGGCGATGAAGATACAGAGAGAAAGTGCCGCGAAGACATTTCCGGCGATCTGGAGAGGATCGATGGCGGAAAGGTAGGGCTGGATGAAACGTACGTGGTAAAGCCGGCCGTAGGCCAGTGCGATCTGGGCGGGGACGATCGCGATCTGAGGAACAATGAGGAGCCACTTGATCCATGGGTGGCGCTTATCGGTCCGGGAGCGGACGGGAAAGTGGATGCTGAACAGGATTAGCGAGATGAGCATCCACTGGATGGCGAAGATTTCCCAGAAGATGGTGAACGGAGTCAGAAAGCCAGGGAAATAGCCGGTCCGGCTGCTGAAGACGGGAACCACGTTCATGATGCCCAGGAGAAACCAGGCGTTCCGTTCAAGCGGCCTGGCCAGGACCACCCAATAGCCGAGCAAGAGACAGAAGGCAGGAAAGAGGACGACGAGGACGATGTTGATCAGCCAGCCGGTGAAGGTGGGGCGAGCTGTCTGCTGCGCCATCAACCCCACTTGCGCCGTGTGCATCCCGCCCAGGCGATTGCGATAGACGATGAGAAACACTTGTCCCGGACGAGCGTGGAAGGTCTGGCGGATGAGGTCGGCCATGCCGGTGAATGGAACTCCATTCACGGAAATGGGCTCGTCCTCGGCGGCCATCCCGGCGCGCCTCGATTCGGGGAGTGGCTGGACTAAAAAGCGGGCGTTGTCGGAATGCTGAAGCGGGGGCCGCGCCCGGTTGGGGTTGAGAAAGCTGTCGAAGGTTGCAGCCGTGTTGGCCGCATAAAAAAGGGCTGACCCCACCACCAATAACGCAAGCAACAGGTACGGAAGTTTGGCGAGGTTCTTTTGCATGGACCCCATGAAGCATTTTTACTATGCCGTCCCTCTGGCGGGATTCACCAGGCACAGATGCTTCAGGCGGCATAGTAGCAGACCGCAGGTTGACATCGCGGAGAGAGACGGTTAGCTTTCTTGTAGGTATGCAAGTCCGCACCCACCATCATCGTCATCACCATCATCACGTGACGAGCGTGTCGGCGGACGGTTCCGGCCAGCGATAAGGCCAGGAAGCCAGGATCAGAAAAAGCCCGCCGGCGCGATGCGCACGCGGGTTTTTTTGCGTTTGGACGGAAGGTAACGAGGGAGAGACGGAGCAATGAGCGAAGCGGTGAAACTCGATTTTGCGAAGATGGATGGCCTGTTGCCTGCAATTGTGCAGGATGCTGCGACCGGCGAAGTGCTGATGGTGGGTTTTCTTAACGAACTAAGTTACGCCAAGACGTTGGAAACAGGATTTGTGACGTTTTGGAGCCGCACACGGCAGAAATTATGGATGAAGGGCGAAACCAGCGGAAACCGGTTGCGGGTAGTGTCTGCGGCCACCGATTGCGACCAGGATACGCTGCTGTTTCGTGTGGAAGTCGAGGGCGACGGGCTGGTTTGCCACGAGGGAACGGTGAGCTGCTTTACCCGGCCGATTGGATTGCCGGCGACGGAGAAAATGGAGGCTCGTAATGGCAGCAGGTAAGTTGAAGCTCGGTATTCCCAAAGGAAGCTTGCAGGACGCGACCATTGCGCTTTTTGAGAATGCCGGCTGGCACATCTATGCCAACGGCCGCTCGTATTTTCCCGGGATTGATGACAGCGAGATCGAGTGCATGCTGATTCGCGCCCAGGAGATGGCCCGGTATGTGGAGAAGGGCGTTTTGGATGCGGGGCTTACGGGCATTGATTGGGTGGTAGAAAGCGGGCTCGATGTGGCCAGCGTGACTTCGCTGACGTATTCCAAAGCGACGCGAACCAAAGTGCGGTGGGTGCTCGCGGTGCCCGAGGATTCCCCGTTTGAGAAGGCCGAGGAGCTGAGCGGGAAGGTGATTGCTACTGAGCTGGTGGAGGTCACCAAGAATTATTTCGCGGCGAAGAATGTGCCCGTGAAGGTGGAATTCAGTTGGGGAGCGACGGAGGTGAAACCACCGACGCTGGCCGATGCGATTGTGGAAGTGACGGAGACGGGCAGCTCTTTGCGGGCAAACCGGCTGCGGATTATTGACACCGTGATGGAGAGCGAAACCCATTTGATTGCTAACCGCGGCGCTTATAGCGATCCGTGGAAGAAGCAGAAGATCGACAATATTTCGCTGATGCTCAATGGCGCGATCGCGGCGAAGGGCCGGGTGGGTTTGATGATGAACGTGGAGAAGAGAAATCTGGACAAGGTGTTGGCGATGTTGCCGGCGCTGGATTCTCCGACTATTTCCACGTTGAGCGATGCGGGATGGGCGGCGTTGAACACGGTGCTGGAAGAGAGCGTGTTGCGGGACGTGATTCCTAAATTGAAAAGCGCGGGGGCTACCGGGATTGTTGAGTATCCGCTGAACAAGATTGTTTTCTAGGCGCGGAGCGATGACGAACTCCGTTGGTCCGAAAGACTTCGGGTTTAGTTCTGTGGTATCCCACATCTCGCGAAAAACGAGCGAGATGCCCCGAATTTCCTGTACGCGGCACTGGACAGGTCTGCGTGTGCGCCTTTCTTTAAGGAAATGCGCATGAGGTGCGTGGGAACCACGAGGCTTCACAGGAAATCGGGGGTGTGGGGCACCCGTTGTTTGTTGCCGGTACGGATTTTTACTTAGGGAGCGTCTGCATGAGGTTGGTGAGGACAGAGGGCCGTGGCGGCAAACAGACCCGGCAGATGCTGCGTGAACTGGAGTTGCGCGGCGCACGCAATACGGCGCGCGCGATGACGGTGGTGCAGCGCATTGTGACCGATGTACGCAAGGGTGGGGATAAGGCGTTGCGGCGGTACGCAGCTAAGCTCGATGGGCTGACAAAGCAACAGCCATTGACGATAAGCCGCGCGGAGATGGAGAAGGCCTGGGACGCTACGCCGAAGGCGCTGCAGGCGGCCATGGAGACGGCGGCCGCGAATATTCGGGGATTTGCTGCGCGGCAAATGCCGAAAGAATGGAGCACGACCAACGCCGGGCTTACTACCGGACAGCAGGTGCGGGCGCTGGGGGCTGTAGGATGCTATGTGCCCAGCGGACGCTATCCGTTGCCCTCCACTTTGCTGATGACGGTGATTCCGGCACAGGTAGCCGGGGTGAAGCGGATTGTGGTGGTGTCGCCAAAGCCGGCCAAAGAGACACTTGCAGCCGCGGCGTTGCTGGGGGTGAAGGAGTTTTACCGCATCGGCGGTTCGCAGGCGATTGCGGCGCTCGCCTATGGCACGGACAGCATTCCCCGCGTGGACAAGATTGTGGGCCCGGGTAATTGGTACGTGACCGCCGCCAAGAAGATGGTGGCCTTCGATTGCGCGATTGACATGCTGGCCGGCCCAACGGAAATTGTGGTGACCAGTGAAAGCGGTGATCCGGTTGGCATCGCCGCCGACCTGGTGGCACAGGCCGAACACGATCCTGAAGCCCTGGCGATCCTGATCACCACGAAGGAACCGCTGGCGCGCGCGGTGGTGAAAGAAGTGGGGACTCGGGTCAAGACAAATCCCATCGCGAAGCAAGCAATCGGGCGCAATGGCCTGGCGGTAGTGGCTGGTTCCGTTGACGAGGCCCGCGAGCTCACCAATCGGTTGGCGCCGGAGCATCTGACCGTCGATGCCAGCGAGGATCTCCGTTGGGTGCGCAATGCGGGCTCGGTGTTTGTTGGCCGCTACTCGCCGCAACCCATGGGCGACTACGTCTCCGGTCCTAACCATACTTTGCCTACGGGGGGTGTGGCGCAGGTGCGGGGAGGGCTCAGCGTGATGGACTTTTTGAAGGTGATCACGGTGCAGGAATATACGCTGGCGGGGTTACAAAAACTGGGACCGGCAGCCATCGCTCTGGCCGAAGCGGAGGGACTGCATGGCCACGCAGAGGCGGTGCGCGCAAGGGGGATCGATGGCTGAAACGGTATTGCAACAGACGCCCGCTCCGCGGGAGGCAGTGCAGCGCATGCATGCCTACCATCCACCGCTGAGCGGACGGCAGGGACTGCGGCTGGACTTTAACGAAAACACCGTCGCGTGCTCCCCTCGTGTGCTGGAAGCGCTGGGCAAGATCATTGCCTCGGATCTGGCGAAGTATCCCGAGCGGGGCCAGGTGGAAGCTAAAGTGGCGCAGCACCTGGGTCTGCCGCCCGAACAGGTGCTCCTGACGAATGGAGTGGACGAGGCAATCCATATCCTGTGCCAGACGTACCTGGATCGCGGAGATGAGTTTCTCTTCCCCACGCCTACTTACTCCATGTACGAGATCTACGGTTCGTGCACCGATGGGATGGTCAAGACTGTGCCTTCGGGTGCGGATTTTGCCTTTCCCCTCGAGCGGCTTTTGGCTGCGATCACGCCGGAAACGCGGCTGATCGCGATTGCCAGCCCCAACAGCCCGACCGGCACAGTCGCCAGCCGGGAGCAGATTCTGAAAGTGCTACATGGCGCTCCGCACGCAGTGGTGCTGGTGGATGAGGCGTACTACCACTTCTGCGGTGAAACGGTGATGGACCTGGTGGGCAAGGCGCCCAACCTGGTGGTGGCGAGGACCTTCTCCAAAGCTTATGGGCTCGCTGGACTTCGGCTGGGGATGCTGGCCGCGCCGGTGGGCATGCAACAGTGGCTGCGGACAGTCATTTCCCCCTACAGCGTGAACTCGCTCGCCCTGGCTTGTTTGCCGGCAGCGCTGGACGATGACGCGTACCTGCAATGGTATGTGGCAGAAGTAAAGTCTGCGCGCGCGGAGATGGCAGAGAGCCTGCGCAAGCTCGGTGTTCCGCAATGGCCGAGCCAGGCTAACTTCATCCTGGTAAAGATTGGGCCCAAGCACGCGGACTTTGTGCAGGCGATGCAACGCCGCGGTGTACTGACACGGGATCGTTCAAAAGACCAGGGATGCGACGGCTGTGTTCGCCTGACGGTGGGGACGCGGGATCAGATGGGCCAAGCGGTGACTGCCATGGCGGAAGCGCTGAACGAAATCGGGTGGGAGAAAGCATGATGGCTAAGAAGAAAGTGGTCCCTCAAAAAAAACGCCAAGCTGTGATCGACCGTAAGACAACGGAGACGAAGATTTCTCTGAAGCTGGTGGTGGAAGGCAGCGGGCGCTACAAGGTCAAGACGGGCATTCGCTTCTTCGACCACATGCTGGAGCTATTCACGCGTCATGGGGCGTTTGATCTGGAGCTCGCATGCGATGGCGACCTGGACGTGGATCAGCACCACACGGTGGAAGACGTCGGCATTGCTTTGGGCGAGGCCTTCGACCAGGCGCTGGGCGATAAGAAGGGTATTCTGCGCGCGGGATATTTCCTGATGCCGATGGATGAGACGCTGGGTGTCGCGGCAGTCGACCTGAGCGGACGCGTGTCTTGCGTGGTCAAGACCAAGGTGAAGAAGCGGCTGGTGGGCGACCTGCAGAGCGAGCTGGTGGAGGATTTCTTCGAAGGTTTTGCGCGCGGGGCACGGGCTAATGTGCATATTGCCACCATGTATGGCCGCTCCAACCACCACAAGATCGAGGCCCTGTTCAAGGCGTTTGCGCGCGCTCTGCGCGTGGCCTGCTCCCGGGATAAGCAACTGGGCGAAATGTTGCCCAGCACCAAGGGACTGCTGTGATTCCAGTTACCGTCATCGACTACAAGGCCGGCAACTTGACCTCGGTGGTCAAGGCGCTGCGCTATCTGGATGCCGAGGTCACGGTGACGGATCGCGCGGAAGACGTTCGCGCGGCGAGCCGGGTGATTCTGCCGGGGGTGGGTCACTTTGCGGCTACGCGCCGGCTGGATGAGACAGGGATGACGCCTGCTCTGCGAGAGGTAATTGCGCGCGGGGCGCCATTCCTGGGAATTTGCGTGGGCATGCAATGGTTGCTCACGGGCAGCCGGGAGGCGCCGGAACAGCCGGGACTGGGCTATTTTGAAGGATGGTGCGAGCGCTTTCCGGAGGGCATTGAGAAGGTGCCGCACGTGGGTTGGGACCACATCGAGACCCGCACTTCATCGCCAACGCGGCTCTTTGCCGGCGTGGCACAGAATGAGTTTGTCTATTACACCCATTCGTACTTTGTTCCGACCACTATCAGTCGCAACGGAAGCGGCCAGGTTGATCCGGTGGCTGCCGGCACCCACTACATCAAACTATTCGCCGCGGCCGTGGAGCACGAGAACGTGATGGGAGTGCAGTTTCATCCGGAAAAGTCGAGCGCCACGGGGCTCAGGATTCTGAAGAATTTTCTGGAGTTCCCATGCTGACCAAGCGAATCATCGCCTGCCTGGATGTGCGCAGTGGGCGGGTGGTGAAGGGGGTGCAGTTCGTGGACCTGGTGGATGCGGGCGACCCGGCAGAACTGGCTCGTCGCCATGCGGCGAGCGGCGCGGATGAGATCGTTTTACTGGACATCACAGCTACGCATGAGGGCCGCGGGACTCTGCTGGATACGGTGCGACGGACGGCGAAGGAGCTATTCATCCCGTTCACCGTGGGCGGCGGCATCCGGTCGGCGGATGAGGCTGCGGCGGTGTTCGATGCCGGCGCGGACAAGGTGAGTGTGAACTCGGCCGCGATTGCCGATCCGCTACTGATTGACGCGATCGGGAGAAGCTTCGGCGCCCAGGCAGTGATTGTGGCCATCGACGCGCGGCGGGCGAAGGAGAGCGGCGATCCCGTTGGAGAGGCGGAGGTGTTCGTGAGCGGTGGACGCACCCGCACCGGGCGCAAAGTGATTGAGTGGGCGCGAGAAGCGGAAGCGCGCGGGGCGGGCGAGATTCTGTTGACCTCAATGGATGCGGACGGCACGCGCGCCGGATTTGATTGCGATCTGACCGCGCGGGTGAGTGAGGCAGTGGAGATCCCGGTGATTGCTTCCGGCGGGGCGGGGACGGCTGAGCACTTCGCCCAGGTGTTCCAGGCGGGCAAGGCCCACGCGGCGCTGGCGGCCAGTATTTTTCACTTCGGCATTGCGGATGTACGGGCGCTCAAGCAGGAGCTGGCGCTGCAGGGGGTTCCGGTGAGGCTGCCATGTTGATTCCGTCAATCGATCTGATGGGCGGGCGGATCGTCCAGTTGGTGCGGGGCGAGACGCTCAAGCTGGCTTTTGATGATTTTGAGTACTGGATTGGGCGGTTCCAGCATTATCCATTGGTGCAGTTGATCGATCTCGATGCCGCAATGCGGCAGGGGGACAATGGCGAGCTGATCACCAGGATTGCGAGCCGATTGCCTTGCCAGGTGGGGGGCGGCATCTCCACGGTGGAGAAGGCTGCTGCGGTGTTAGCGGCCGGCGCCCGGCGGGTGATTGTGGGCTCGGCGCTGTTCGGCGGGGCCAGCCTGGTGAATACCGGTTTTGCGTGCAGCATCGCTGAGGCGGTGGGCCTGGAGAAATTGGTTTTCGGGATCGACACCAAGCAGGGCCGAGTGGCGGTCAAGGGGTGGAAAGAACAGGTGGCCTTGACTCCCGAGGAGGCTGTTCCTCAATTGGAACCCTTTTGTGGGGCGTTCCTTTATACGCATATCGACCGGGAAGGGACGATGCAGGGCTTTCCCATCGAGGTGGCGCAGCGGCTGAAGCAGATGACCAGTCGACAGCTGATTGTGGCTGGGGGTATTCGCGAACAGGGTGAAATTGATGCTTTGGACGCGATTGGCGTGGATGCGGTGGCGGGGATGGCGGTTTACTCGGGTGTGTTGCCGGCTTGAGGTTTAGATCTGTTTCAGGACTTTTGGGTTAGTGTGGTGGCTTGCCCACTCAAGCCAAAAGGGGGCTTGAATGGGCCACCCAGCGTTCGTGGTAGGGACAGATTAGCTGTCGACACTAGTTTGAGCCAGCGGATACACTTCCCAGCATGGCAACCTCGGTTACTAAGAGCGCGGCTACCACCACTACGGCCCCGCAAAACCTGGCGAATACCATGCGCCGGTTGGTCTCACTCGACGTCGCGCGCGGCATCACCATCGCGTTCATGATCCTGGTGAACAACGGCGGCAGCGGGAAATACAGCTACAGTCAGCTGGAGCACAGCGCCTGGAACGGATGGACCTTGACGGACCTGGTCTTCCCTTCCTTCCTCTTTATTGCCGGCATCGCCATCGTTTTCGCGAACGAGGCACGCATGGCGCGTGGCGAGTCGAAGGGTGTTCTACGACTGCATGTCATCAAGCGGGCGGTCATCCTGTTTCTGCTTGGCCTGGTGGTCAACGGCTTTCCCTTGTTTCATCTCGGGACACTGCGCATCTACGGCGTGTTGCAACGCATCGCGATTTGTTTTCTTTTTGCCAGCCTGCTTTATCTCTGGAATAGCCGGGCCTGGGTTGCCGCCACCACCGCTGTCGTCGCATTGCTGGGTTATTGGATCCTGATGCGCTGGGTCCCGATACCCGGTATCGGGATTCCCACACACGGCGTTCCCCTTCTCGATCCCGATCAGAATTGGGTGGCTTATCTGGACCGCAAGCTTTTATTTGGGCGGCTGTATGAGGGAGTGCGCGATCCGGAAGGGCTGCTCAGCGACATTCCCGCGATGGGCACCATTCTGTTCGGTGTCCTCACCGGCATCTGGCTGCGCCGGCCCATATCCGCGACGAAGAAGGCTGTTGGCCTGCTCGGCGCTTCGATCAGTGGACTACTGCTGGGGGAGATATGGAACGTTTGGTTCCCCATCAACAAGAAGCTGTGGACCAGCTCCTATGTTTTGTTCGCCGCTGGTTGCACCTTGTTGCTGCTGGCTGTGTGTTTCTACGCTGTGGAGATCAAAAAGTGGACGCGTGGCTGGACGTTTCCCTGGCTGGTGTTCGGTTCCAACGCGATTACCGCTTATGTTTTTTCGGAGCTATTGGCCGCCGGCTTGTATACGCTGACGGTGCATGAAAACGGCACGGCGATTACCCTGCAGCAGTACATTTTCCAGCACTGGTTCTTCCCCATCATTAATCCTTCCTTCGGATCGCTGATGTATGCCATTGCGTTCGTTCTGGTCTGCTTCATTCCGGTCCTGTTGATGTACCGGAAGAAAATCTTCGTCAAGATTTAGGCTCATGCACGTCTTTGCGGACCAGCTCCGAGAAAGAGGAAGATGCAACCTGCGGCCACATCGAGAAGGGCTGCGGTGATGTTGCGTGGGGGCCGGAGCTCCATCACCGCAGTCACCAGGAAACCAACGGACGCCGCCAGGTAGAGATATCTGAACTTCATATTTAGAAGTTAGCAATGCTGTGGAGAGAGGGCAATCATGGTGGCTGGCGCGATGCGATTGGCCAAGCGGCTGGATGAAGTAGGTTTTTCCGATATTGTCCAGGTGCGGAACAAGGTGATGGAACTGCGTGCGGCAGGCCAGGCGGTGCACGCTTTCCATACCGGCGAGCCCTTCTTCGAAACCCCGAATGCAGTGAAGTATGCATTGTTGAGCGCCGCCGTCGAGAACAAGACGCGGTATGCGCCGTCTTCCGGCATAGAGCCACTGCGCCAGGCGATCGCCGCGAAACTGAAAGAACGTAACGGCCTCGAGGTTTCCGCGGAAAATGTGATTGTGACCGCCGGAGGGGCGCACGCACTGTATGTGGCGTTTCAGGCGGTGCTTGATCCGGGCGACGACGTTCTGCTTTTCTCTCCCTATTGGACGCCGATACGAGAGATGATCACGAGTTGCCAGGCGCGAGCGCTGCTGGTGCCCACCGCGACAGCGCGCAGCGCGGGCCTGACCCGAACGCTCGAGGATTTCACCACTCCACATACGCGCGCCATCTACTACAACACTCCGCAGAATCCTACGGGCACGGTCTTCTCTCGTGCGGAAGCAGAAGAAGTCGCAGCGTTCGCGCAGAAACACGACCTGGTTGTGATTGCAGACGAAGCCTATGAAGATCTGGTTTACGAGGGAGAGCATTTTTCGATTGCGTCGTTGCCGGGGATGGCGCAGCGCACGATTTCTGCCTATACCTTCTCAAAAACCTACGGGATGACGGGATGGCGAGTAGGTTATGCGGTCGCCAGTGAACCCTTCATGACCGGTTTGCGGAAGCTGGTGCTGTATTCCGTCAACGGGGTCTCCACCATGACCCAGTGGGCCGCGCTTGAAGCCCTGCGCATTCCACGCAGCGAGATTGATGCACGCCGCGAGCAGTACCGGCAGAGGCGCGATCTGCTGGTGAACGGATTAAACGAGGTGGGCCTGCCTTGCGAGATGCCGCAGGGCGCTTTCTATGCTTTCCCCCGGGTGACCAAGATCAGCAAGGACAGCCGGAATGCGGCCCGGATGCTGCTCACCAAGGCCCATGTTGCCACGATTCCTGGCGTCGTGTTCGGGGGGCAGGGCGAAGGGCACGTCCGCTTTGGCTATGCGATTGAACCCCGAGCCATCGAAGAGGGCCTGGCCGCATTGAAAAAGTATCTTGTCCCCTAAAGGTTGTAGCGGCGTTAGTTCCTTCCAAGGAACTTTTTGCGGGCTGCTTCATACTTCTGCTTCGATTCACACGTCAAATGTGAGAACTTCGTCTATGCGAAAATGTCATCGTAAGTGAGCGCAATTCATCTGCGCTCAGTGGTGCGGCAGAGAGCAGGCGCCCGTTCCTGGCCCGGCCGAAGAATATCCTACAGAGTACGCACGGTTTGCATCGAAACTGCCACTATCGGAATCAAAGGCCTTGTATGCGGGTATCCAAGAGAACATCTTCGCTTCTTCTTTCGCTCTTGATGGGAAGCATTTTTTGTCCAGGAGCGAGAGCTAGCGCTGATGAAACCCTCTCTTTAACCATTGAGACTCAGGCGCCCGAGCATGCGGTAACAGTGGCAGGTCTGACATCGATCACGCCGGTGACCGCTGCGGATTCAGTCTTTGCCCGATGATCCTGCGGCAGATGCGCAGCAGCAGGTGCAGGAAGGGTCTGGTGCCGCACCCTCAGCGGCTAAGACCGAGCCTCAGACGGATCCCCTCGCTCAAGGCCGGCAAACCAAGCGCATTCTGTACGTCGTCCCCAATTTCCGCGCAGTCAGCGCAGATCAACATCTGCCACCACAAACGGTGAAGGAAAAGTTCAAGACGGCGATGCTTGATAGTCTCGACTACTCCTCGTTCATCTTCGTAGGAGCTCAGGCCGGCGTTGGGCAGTTGACGAACTCGTATCCTGAGTTTGGGCAGGGAGCTAAAGGGTATGGCAGATATTACTGGCACACACTGGCCGATGCCATTAACGAGAACACCTGGGTTGAATTCATCATCCCGTCAGTTTTGCATCAGGACACGCGGTATTACACGCTGGGCAAGGGTGAATTCGGGAAACGGGTCGGATATGCGTTCTCGCGCGTCGTGATTACGCGCACGGATTCCGGCCACCGGGACTTCAACTATAGCGAGGTCCTGGGTGCGGGCGTATTTTCGGGCATCGCCAATCTTTACTACCCGAGCGGCGAGCGGACGTTCACCAAGACCTATCAGCGTTGGATCACGAACCTGTGCATCGATGGTGGCGTTTTTGTCTTTAAAGAAGTGTGGCCGGATATTAACAACGCGGTCTTCCACCAGAAGGACTAGGGTTTGGTGCTCACCCACTCAAGCCAAAAGAGGGCTTGAATGGGCCACCAGAGCATTGGTGGGGTAGGGAACGTTGGCTGCTCCGGATGACAAACGAGCACCTGATGAAAAACCGATCCTAGTCATCCGGGTGATGTGCGGAACCCCTTGAGGTGTTTTGATCATCTTGTCCTTACGGGAGAAGATGATGGAAACAGCAGTACAGAACACGGGGGTTTGGAGCGGCCTCTCCAACTCGATAGCAAACACAATTGAAGCGGTTCAAGACAGCATCGTGACGGTGCATGGAGGGGGCCGTTCTACGTCGAGCGGGGTGGTTTGGCGCCCAGGGGTCGTCGTCACCGTGCGTCAAGGTTTGCGCCGCAGCGATTCCCTGCAGGTTGCCCACGGGGGCGAACCGTCTCCTGCCACATTGGCCGGGGTGGATGCGGGAACGGATCTCGCCGTCCTTCGCATCGACCCAGGCGCAACCAAGCCTGCTACGAGTGGCCAATCGGCTCGTGTGGGTGAGTTGGTGCTGGCTGTTGGCCGTTCTTCGCTGGGCGACATCTCGGCGAGCGCGGGGATCGTCGCGCGGCTGGGCAGCGCCTGGCGTACATGGCGCGGTGGACAGGTAGACCGTCTCATCCGTCCGGATGTGCAGCTCTACGTAGGCCAGTCCGGCAGCGCGCTGGTGAACGAGCAGGGCCAGGTGTTGGGCATCAACAGCGCGGCGCTGGCGCGCAATGCGATCATCACTGTGCCGGCCGCGACCATCGATCGAGTAGTCGATGCCATTCTCGAACGGGGGCATGTGCCTCGTCCGTTCCTCGGCGCTGCCATGCAAGCCGTTCCCGTGCCGGAAGCACAGCGCGCACATTTCGGAGAAGGAATCGATGAGGCGTTGCTGGTGCTGCACGTAGAACCCAACGCGCCCGCTGCTTCCGGCGGCATCCTGGTGGGCGATCTGCTGCTCTCCGTTGACGGGCACGCGGTGCATAACGTGCATGCGGTTCAGCACCGGCTATCCAGCTTAAAGGTTGGAGATCCGGTGGTGATCGGTGTCGTGCGCGGCGGGGTAAGAATGGAACTGAAGGTAATTCTCGCGGATCGTGGCTGAAGATCACAATGCGACGGCAACACCCCTGGTGGTGTTGCCGGTCGTGGACTCTATGGTCCACGCGGGGCGCTTTGCGTCTCTCCGTTCTGCGCCTGCGTTGCAACTGCTGTCCGTCGCACTTCCCTCGACGCTGTTGTTTCGAGCGCAGAACGATCATCCCGACGTCATCGTGATTACCTCGGGGGAGGCTTTCCTGTCTGCGGCCTCGCAGCGAAGCGCCTTGCAGGAGATATTTTCCGATATCCCTGCAGTGTTGCTGGCGGCGCAAGCAAACACCGCTATAGTGCGCAGCGCGGCGCGGATGAAGATATATTCCGTGCTTCCTATGGAGGCCTCGACGCATCAACTAGTGACCGCCATCGCAGCCACCGCGGCTGGATTTGCGGTGACGCTTCCAAGGCCGCCCGCGGGGCCACCGGAGGCGCAGCGTATTGCGGAAGACTTAACCGCGCGTGAGGTGGAGGTTTTGCGTTTGATGGCGGGCGGTTATCGAAACAAGCAGCTGGCTACGGTGCTCAACATTTCGGAGCACACCGCCAAGTTTCATGTGAGCTCGGTTTTGGCCAAGCTCGGCGCTCGAACGCGTACAGAAGCGGTGACAATTGGCATGACGCGTGGCCTGGTTGCAGTTTAGGGAGAAGCAAATGGAACAGGAATCTGTGATCGCCGGCGGTGCCGGCCTGGTCTCGAGCCGTTTGGACGACTCGGATCTGTTGGACAACTACTCGCGGGCAGTGACGCAAGCGGTCGAGCGGGTGAGCGGTTCGCTGGTAAAAATCGACGTGCGGAGCGCGCGCCGGGCGAATCGTCAAAGCCAGGAGGGTTCGGGCTCTGGTTTCGTATTTACTCCCGATGGCCTGGTCCTTACGAACAGCCACGTGGTTCATGGCGCCGCCAGGATTTCGCTCACCTTCACGGATGGAAGCCGCAGCGGAGCAGTGCTCATCGGTGAGGACCGGGATACGGATATCGCTGTGCTGAGAACGGAGCATGCGGTCTTCTCCCCTGCCCCGCTGGGCAGTTCTAAAAGGTTGAGGATTGGGCAGATTGCGATCGCTGTGGGGAATCCGTTTGGTTTTCAGTTCTCGGTAACGGCCGGCGTGGTGAGTGCATTGGGACGCAGTATGCGCGCGGCTTCAGGCCGCATGATGGAGGAGATTATCCAGACCGATGCGCCGCTGAATCCCGGCAACTCAGGGGGCCCGCTGCTGGACTCCGCGGGCAGCGTGATCGGCGTAAACACGGCCACGATTCTTGGCGCCCAGGGCCTGTCATTTGCCGTGGGGATTGATACGGCAAAGTATGTGGTGGCGCAGATTTTGCAGCATGGCCGGGTGCGCCGCAGCTCGATCGGGATCGCTGCGCAGAATGTGCCCATCCCGCGGCGGCTGGCTTATGAGTACAAGCTGCCTCTCCCAACGGGAGTGATGGCCACGGCCATCGCACCGGGTGGCGCCGCGGCCATCGCAGGGATGGAAGAGGGTGACGTGATTGTTGGTTTTGCGACGCAATCCGTGGGCGGAATCGACGATCTGCATCGCCTGCTGACCACGGAGCGGGCGGGAAAACCACAGAATGTAAGCCTCCTGCGGGGCACGGCGCTCAAGCACCTGATGATCGTGCCGCGGGAGCGGGACGAGGATGAGGTGGTATCCTGAGCGAAATCAGCTTGGATACCCATGCCCACCAGCAATAACCCTGACAACACGGAATTGGAAGGCAGCGAATCATTCGATGCCATCTTCCAGGAGTATGAGCAGACCCACGCGCGCCCGGCAGAGACGGGCGGCAGACAGATCGAAGCCACGGTCATTGCAGTTTCGGCTGACTCGGTTTACCTCGACATCGGCTACAAGACCGAAGGGGTTCTGCCGCTGGCGCCTTTTCAAAGCGCCAACGAAGCAGTAAAGCCCGGGGATAAACTCCTGGTGGCCGTCAAAGGCCGCAATGAAGAGGGCTACTACGAGCTTTCGCGCTTCCGGGTGGAGCAGCCGAAGGATTGGTCTGCGCTGGAGAAGGCTTTCGCCGACAAGGCGCCCATCGCCGGCACGGTGACTGGTCTAGTCAAAGGCGGATTGACCGTGGATGTAGGCGTGCGCGCGTTTCTGCCCGCCTCGCGCAGCGGAACGCGTGACGCCGCGGAGTTGGAGAAGCTTGTGGGGCAGCAGATTCGCTGCCGCATCATCAAGCTGGAAGCGGCGGAAGAAGATGTGGTGGTCGATCGCCGTGTGCTGGTGGAAGAGGAAGACCGCTCCACCAAAGAGCGGCGATTTGGTGAGCTCAAGGAAGGCGAGACGGTACGCGGTGAAGTACGCAGCCTGACCGGCTATGGCGCCTTCGTGAATATCGGTGGAGTGGATGCCTTGCTGCATATCGGCGATATCTCCTGGAGCCGCATCAACAAACCCGAAGACGTGCTTTCCGTTGGACAAGAGATTGAAGCCAGAGTGCTCAAGGTGGACGCCGAAAAGCAGCGTATCTCTGTGGGCATGAAGCAGCTTTTGCCGCACCCCTGGGATGGGATCGCGGGCAAGCTCACCGTGGGAGATCGGGTGAACGGTGTGGTCACGCGGGTTGCTGATTTTGGGGCTTTTGTCGAAATCGAGCCCGGGGTGGAGGGCTTGATTCATCTGTCAGAGATGTCGTGGGCCAAGAAGGTGCGAAAGGCGAGCGATGTACTCAAGCCTGGCGACACCGTGGAAGCAGTGGTGCTGGGCGTGAACATGGCGGAACGCCGGCTCTCCCTGGGATTAAAGCAGACGTTGGGCGATCCGTGGGCTGAGGTGGAGCAGAAGTTTCCTGCAGGCTCGGCGATTGAAGGACCGGTGACGAGCTTCACTAAATTCGGCGCTTTCGTGCAGTTAGCAGAAGGCGTCGAGGGCATGGTGCACGTTAGCGAGATTACTGCGGAGAAACATATTCATCATCCGCAGGACGTGCTCCGAGTAGGCCAGGTGGTCAAGGCGCAGGTGCTCGAAGTGGATAAGGCGAAGCGTCAGTTGCGCCTGAGCATGAAGCAGCGGACTTCGGTCACGGTGGATGAATACCTTGCAGAGCACCCGGTGGGTAGTGTGGTTACCGGACGGATTCTTGATGTTGTTCAAGGTTTGGCAAGGGTGGAATTGGGCGAGGGTATCGAGGGCGTGTGCCAGACCAGCGCGGCGAGCCATGTTGCGGAAACGCCGACGGCAGCGGGGAAGGTGGATTTGTCTTCGCTGAGTTCGATGTTGCAGGCTCGCTGGAAGGGCGGGGTGAGTGGGGGCGGAGCTAAGGCTGAAGTTATTAGCGCTGGACAGATTCGCAGCTTCAAGATTGGCAAGATGGAGCCGGATGCGCGGAAGATTGATTTGCAGCTAGCGTGAGCGACTAGGTGTAAAAACATTTCCACGATGGGTCCGCGGAACCGCAGGTCCCTCCACTACGCTTCGCTCCGTTTGAGATGACAATTCTGTGGGGATCAGAAATTGGGCTCTATGGAAGCGTTACCCTCAACTTGTCATCCCGACCGGAGCGAAGCGTAGCGGAGGGACCTGCGGTTTCCCTATCGGGGTAACGCGAAGCTGAATAGGTCGCTGCCGGAGGCGATGGCTACGTATTGCTCACCGTCTACTGCATAGCTCATCGGCGAGGCGTGCAGGCTTTGGCCGGTGTTGAAGTGCCAGAGGGATTTTCCTGTGGTTGCATCCGCGGCTTCGAAGAAGCCCTGGTTGTCGGCGAAAAAGACTATGCCGGTCACGGTGCTCATGACTCCGCCCCAGGCGTGAGTATCGCCCGCTTGCGGATAGCGCCAGGCAAATTTTGTTGTCTGCGGATCAAAGGCTAACAGTACCTGTGAGCTCTTCTGGGTTTGATCACGCTTGGTCCCGGTTGAGTAGTATTCCTTGCCTTCTGCAAAACCAGCCGGCTTGCGGAAATAAACGGAGCAACTCTCGAGCGCGGAAAAATAGAAGAGGCGGGTGCTTTCGCTGTAAGAGGGTGAGTACCAGTTGGTCGCGCCTTCCACGCCCGGACAAATGAGCGTTCCGTCCGCGTTGGGCTTCAGGTCGGTGGTGATCGGGCGGCCGTTGGCATCCACTCCCTTGGCCCAGGTCAACTGCTTCACAAACTGCGTGGCCGACAGGAACTTCCCCGTGGTGCGATCCAGCACATAAACGTAACCGTTTCGGTTCGCTTCGACTATCAGTTTCCTCGGCTTTCCCTGGTACTCCCCGTCCACGAGAACCGGCGTCTCGACCGCGTCATAGTCGTAGAGATCATGCGGAGTGAATTGGAAGTGCCACTTCAGCTTGCCCGTGTCCGGATCGATTGCCAGCAAGCAGGAGGTATACAGGTCGTCCCCGGGTCGAACGCTACCGTCGTAGTCCGGCGAAGCATTACCGGTTCCCCAATAAAGGGTGTTTAGTTCCGGGTCATACGTACCGGGCATCCAGGCCGTGCCGCCGCCATGGAGATAGGTATCGCCAGGCCAGCTTTCAGAGCCGTGCTCTCCCGGGCCAGGAATGGTCCATAAGCGCCATGCTAATTTTCCGGTCGTAGCATCGAAGGCGGCGAGAAAACCACGAACTCCGTCGTCTCCACCGGAGGTTGCCACTAACACCTTGTCCTTGAGGATGAGCGGGGCACCGGTGGCGCCGTAGTTCTTATTCCCTTCCGCATAAGAGATATCCCAAATGAGATTGCCGGACCGGCGATCCAGGCAAAGCAGGTGGGCGTTGTCGGTTTCCATGTAGAGGTGAGTTCCAGACAAGGCCACGCCTCGATTGATATGTCCTGAGGCGTCGTCGATAAGGCCGCTGGAAATAGGGCGCGAATAGTGCCAGAGTACTTCTCCCGACTGCGCATTCAGGGCGAAGGCGTCGTTCGAACCGGTGAAGTACATGATGCCATCCACCACCACCGGCGTTCCTTCGAGGACGCCTGGAGTTTTGGTATGAAAGACCCACTGCGCCTGCAAGTGGCCGACGTTTTCAGGCGTGATCTGGGAAAGGCCGCTAAAGCGCCTGCCGGTGTAGTCGCCGTTGTACATCGGCCAATTGTCTTTGATCTGCGCCGAGGCGTAGCTGCATGCGCAAAGGACGATCACCCACAGTCGAGCAAGCTTCATGCGCTCAATGACCCTCATCGTTGATGGTAACGAATACCTCTCCCAGGGCGCCGCGATCGACACCGCTGCTATCGATGAGGTGAATAGAAACGCGGGCTATCTTCTTCGGCGCGGCAATGGCCTGGTGCAGCATCACGGGCTCCTGTGGATGAACAGCCTCGATGGTCACTTCACTCGTTCCCAGGCCTCCCTCATCGTAGAGGAAAGCCTTGAGCTCTCCAGGAAAGAAGACGCCAAAGCTGCCGGAGAGCTCGATCTTATCCCCGTTGCGCCGGGCGACGAGCGGCTGGGCCACCAGGCCCGCGTCGGTCACCGTAGCAAGGTCACCGCTCAGCCGAGATGGAAACCAGGTGGTGTCGAAGGCATAGGTTTCCCCAGGCCCCAGAACCGCCATGGGGCTATTGAGTTCTGCTTCCATGTAATACGGCGTCTTCTCCAGGCTTGAGGACCTGAGGAAGGGCATACCCTTATCATCCAATTCCACCGTAGGTCCGTTTTTGTAGAAGATGGTCGTTGCCTTACTGGGATAGTCTCCGCTGGCGATGTTTTTGGACTTCTCGACCATGGCATATTGGGTTGCGCCATCGATGAGGGCGATCCAGCCTGCTGTCGAGTCGAGCCAGACTTCACTCTCGAGGTATTTCCAATTCAACCGGAACATTCCATCTTTCGGTTTGAATGATGGATCGTTCGCGAGCCCATCGCGGACGTGGTAGCCGAGCAAATAGGCGGAATGCGGATTCATCGGCGTAATCGCCCAGAAGTTGTGGTTGTACTGGGTGCGGTCATTCGCATCGGAGAGGTTGTACTGCGAGACCGACTGCACCGACCAGGTAATGGAGTGACCAGTAAAGTTTTTGGTGATCGCGTGGAAAGAGATCTGCGGTGAATCACTGCCGATGCTGATCTCGCGGGTGTATTGCAGGCCCGTGGGTGGATCGGGCGGACCCTCCAGCCTGACAGTACACTTCGGACCTTGCGATAGAACCGTGAAAGCGTATGCGCCGTCGTCCAGAGGAGTGGAAGCTCCCTGCCAGTGCTGCTCATCGTCATCGCCCTCCGGCAAGGGCCAGATTTTGTCACCGCCATAGTTAATCCAGCGGCCGGCCGCTTCGGCGGGGGAAATGTATTTCCCTTTGTAGACAGGGTTCACGAATAGATAGGGATGTCCGTTGAAAGTAACCTGCATCAAGCGGCCACCCAATTGGGGAACGAAGGTCAGCTGCACCCAGTCGTTCGAGACCTGTTGCGCCTGCCATCCTTCGTAGACAACCGGTTGGATCTTGCAGGTGGAAGGCTCGGCGCCGGCTGCGGATGCCGCCAACGCGAGCGCGAGGATACTCGTCGCCGCAGTTTTCATGCCTGAGTTCCCTGCCGCCGCGCCTGGGTCAGCAATTGCCGCAGTCGTTGGCCGATGATGATTTCCTCACCCGGCCTCAAGGTCATAGAAACAATTTGCAGCTTGTCTTCCCTTCCCGGTGTCTTGCCTGGTGTTTGCTTGCGCGAGAGCACATCGCTTGGGTTGTCCTCCGTGAGGACTGCGATCGCGGGCGTGCCCTCGAGCAGTTGTTTCGCGCAATCGGCGGTGGTGTATCGCCAGGCTTTCTGGTCCCACGAAACCATCAGCGTGGGGCATTGGTTTTCTTCGGGCATGTAGACTTTCGCCTCCACACCGGGGACGGTGCCCACCAGGGTCGCGATGCGTTGCACACGTGTTTCCCATTCCTTGTTGAGTTTGGGCACATCCATCTTGAGCCACGCCTCGACCGCTGCGAGACAGCCCATGATCTCCTCTTTGCCTACCTTCATCGGTCGGCAGACGGCGCCTTCCCAGGGATTGCTGTTGGCGAGAGCGGCCTCGATGAGATCCTTGCGGCCCAGCAGGATGCCGCTCGATTGCGGTCCGCATAATCCCTTGCCACCGCTAACCGTGTAGAGGTCGCAACCCATTTTATTGAACAGCTGCAGCTTGTTGACGGGAGGAATACCGTCCGCGGCATCCATGAAGATGGGCACACGATGCGCCTTGGCGACCGCGATCTCTTTCGCCAGCTGTTCGGGCTCGGATGTCGTGTAAATCATCACCGTGTTGCTGGTGATGGCGTTGGCAATCTCCTCAGCGGATTTGACGAGGACCAGTTTGCCCCCAGCCAAACGGATGGCACTATCGAACACGCTCCGGCCACCGACCATGACCACTTCATTTTTGAGCCCCTGGGTGTCCGGCAGTTGCCATACTTTGTCGGGATCAGTTCCGGCGATGCATCCCGCGGTGGCGACGGCCATGGCGCCGGCAGCACCCGAGGTGATCATGCCGGATTCCGCGCCGGTGAGTTCGGCCAGTCGCTTGCCGGCAGCTATCTGGAGGTCGAAGATGTTTACGAAGTGTTGCGCGGCCTCGACCTGGGCGGTTCTTACTTCAGGCAATTCAAGGCTGGCGCTGAGATAAGTCCAGGTGCCGCGGCCATTGATCAAAGGCTTCACGCCGAGCCGGGTGTAGATGTTGTCCGTCGAGTTGCGCGCGACTTCGGCCCATCCAGTGCCCAGAGCCTGTTGCCATCCAACCTGCGCCAGCAGCGGGAAAGCGGCCGCCCATTTCACGAACGATCTGCGCTTCATCGTGAGGCCTCGCTGGTCCCCGCGGGTTGACGTCTCACGGCGATGAAAGAAATCTGCTCGGCAGCCTCTTCGCCGGACTCGAGGTTTTGCTGCAGCGTTGTTCTTGCGGGGTACGGAGGCTTAAAAAACTTGTCATAGAGCTCGCTCATCTGGTTGGCATCCTTCATTTGCCGCAGGTAAACCGTGCTGAAGACGACATTGGAGAAATCCATGTCGACTTCCTGTAATCCGTCCAAAAGGTTGCGCATGGACTGCCGTAGTTGCAGATCGAATAGCGGCGTCACCATGCCCTGGCCAGGGATGAATCCATCTTTCGCGGAGAGATAGAGCGTATCGCCATAGAGGATCGCTGGGCTCGCGGTTTTGCTGGGAGGCATATTTCGCGGGCGCACCGCTTTGCGCTTGCTGAGATCTGCGCCGGCAATACAACTGAAGACGATGTGCTGTCCCTTGGGGAGTCCCATGACTTGAATCGTCCCGCGGCCGGGTGTATTACCAAACTCGAAATAGGTCGCATAGACCTTGCCCATTACGTCGTACTGGCCGCCGGCGCTCATATAGGGGTTCACCCAGAGAACGTTCTTCATGCTCATCTGCGCCGCATTCAAAATGCTGCTGACGTTATCGAGGGCCTGCCTGGTTTCCGCCGAAAAGTCGGGCTTCGCTTTCCCCGTGAGCGGATCTTGTCCGCCTTGCGCAGACAGATAGAGCATTTCTCCAACCTCAATGGCAGGTGGATCGAGGTGCGGTCCCCGCGGCCAACCTGCGGGCCAGATTGCTTTGCGCTCGCTGGCGTCCGCAACCGCGATGCAATTGATCTCGACTTTCTCCCCATGGGGTAGAGCGGCTACCGTCAGAACCGTTCGGGCCGGAGGGCTGGACCCAATCATCTTCCAATACACATCCTCCAGTGCCGCCTGGTCGCTGGTATTGGTGAGGTAGACATTCATCCAAACGACGTTCTCAAAATCCATTCCAGCGGCGCGCAGCACGGTTTGGACCTTGTGCATGGCTTCGGCCGCCTGGCCGGTAAAATCCGGGGCTGCGCTTCCCTGGCCCGATACATAAAGCGTGCCGTTCGCGAGCAGGCCGGCGCTGTAGTCTGTGTCAGCACCCGGCGTCTGGATCACCTTGAAGCCGCTGGTCTGGGCAGAGAGCGGCACAGCAAGGGCCAGGAGTGACAGGTAACCGATGACGCGACTAATCATGGATCCTCTTACAGGTAGGGGATAAAGCCATGCGCCCGCGTCGGGATCTTGTACACAGACGTGGTCGCCGTGATGTAGAGCGTGGAATAACCCGGGTCTCCCCAGGCAAGATTGGCCGGCTGCTCGGGGACGACAATGGTTCCCAGGTGATGACCGGCCGCGTCCCAAACCCATATTCCGCGGGGGCCCACAACATACAGATTTCCCTGACGATCGACTCTCATACCATCGGGCACGCCGTCTTTGGGGCCGCCGGGCTCGACGCCGAAGATGCGCCCGTTGCTGAGCCTACCGTCGTGAAAGTCGTACACGCGGATATTCCGTTGGGTGGAGTCGTCAACGTAGAACTTTGTACCCTGCGGTGAAAAGGCAAGTCCGTTTGGGTCATCAAGATCTTTGGTCAGCAACTCTACCTGGTTGTTCGGCCCGATGCGGTAGACGCCTTTAAAGGGAATTTCCTGCTTTTGATCCTTGGGCAGGTCCGAGGTTGGATCGGTAAAGTAGATCGCTCCATCGGGGCCCAGCACCACATCGTTGGGGCTGTTCAAGCGTTTCCCCTGGTACCGGTCTACGACTGTTTCGTATTGGCCGCCGTCGGGGGAGAGGCGGATGATCGCTCGCAGAACACTGGCGCAATCCAGGAGCCGGTGCTGCCTATCATAAGTGTTGCCGTCAGGATCGCCGAGAGAGATGACCTCGCGCTTCTGACCGGTGCTCGTGTCTACCTTGAATATCTTGTTGAGTGTTTCGTCGCTGACCCAAAGATAGCCGGCTGGGTCCCAGACAGGTCCTTCTGTAAAGCCGAAACCGGACGCTACCTTCGTCAATGGCGCCTGGTGGTCGAATAGCTTCCAAAACCCAGGAGTGACGGCCTCAAGAGCAGGGTTGACCGTGCCACCTTGTCCGCGAACAACAACGCTTCCTTGCAAGCCGGCTAACATCGCTATTGCCAGACAGGCGATGAGTCTTTTATTCGTCATTGTCGTCAGACTTCGAGGAGTGGGGGGAGCGCTTGGCGCTTTCATCGCCGGTACGGAGCAGGTAGCTGACCAGGTCATCGACTTCTTTGCTATTTAAGTTCGCGGCAGGCATCAGGGAACGGGAGCCAATATCCACCCGGGTAAGATCGGATTTTGGCAGGAAATGAAATGAACCGTCGAGGGTTTGCAGGGAAAGCGAGAAATTGCTATTGGTCCTGAGCATGCCGGTGATGCTTTGCCCTGCACTCGTCACCACGGTCGTGGCTTTTTTGTCCGCCGGAAGATTCTTGTCAGGGTCGAGGATGATGGCGCGCATTTGATCAGGCTTCGTCTCGGCGCCGTAGAAGGACAGGTCGCCGCCAATGAAACCACCCTTGCCGTTAATCATGTGGCAATCGGCGCACTGCGCCTTGCCGAAGAAGAGAGTTTCCCCTTGTTTGGGATCTCCAGGCAGTTTCACGATGTCGCCTCTGCCCTGCAGGATCCTCAAATAGCTGACAAGATCTGCAACTTCCTGTTGTTTCAACGACGAAAAGGCAGGCATACCCGCGCCGGCGATGCCATAGCGGATAATGCCGGCCAGTTCGCGATCCATGAGGTGTTGCACCTCTGGCGCCGTGGCGATGTTGGGTGCATGCTCTCCACCGCGACCATCTGCACCGTGACAACCGGAGCAGTTGGACGCGAAAATTGCGGCGCCGGGCGGCTGCGCATGCAGCGTAGGCAGCCCTAGCAGGAAGACCAGAACGAAGATACCCCGTTGCCAATACATCTTCGTCACTGGTCCTCTTCGCGTAGCTTAGAACAAGAACTTCAACGCTACTTGCATGATGCGAGGGTCATTTGCAGCGGTCACATAACCGAATCCGCCCTGGCCGGTGTTGTTGACCGTCCCATTCGGATTCTTAAACTGCGCATGGTTGAAGACATTGAACGCTTCGGCCCGGAATTGCAGTTTGGTGCTCTCGGTGATGGTGGTGCTCTTCAACAGAGCCATATCGTAGTTATCGAGGCCGGGACCGGAGAAGTAGCGTCGCATTGCGTTTCCTACCTGCCCAATTGGCTCGGGCTGAAAGAAGTCCGGGTTGAAATAAGGCAGTCCTTTGCGCGGATTCTTGTTTACATAGAGACGGCTGCCGTTGTTAGCGTAGCTGGGCACATCAACGTTTGCGTTAAAAGCGCCAAGCAATGAATTGTCGTCGTTCTCGTCGAGTTTGACCGGCTCTCCCTTGGCGAAGGTCGATACCCCGGAAAGTTCCCAGCCCGCGGTGAACCGCTTCGCCAGATCCCCTCCGCCAATGAAGTGATCGAAGGGCAGCTGCACGGTGTAGCTGGCTACCAGGGTGTGGGGAACGTTGAAACTCGATAACGCGCGCGTCTGGCCTGGATTGAACGGGTTGGTGGCGTCAAACGAATCCGAACCGTTGTCCAGTGACTTCTCAAACGTGTACCCAATCAAGAAGTTGAGGTATTTTTCGGTGTGCTCCAGCGTCACCTGCAGCGAGTTGAAACTGGAGCTGGCCGCGGTCTTCATATAGGGGTTGCTGTTGAAGTTGATGCCGAACGTCGGCCTGGTTCCGCTCACGGTCTGTCCGGCGGCGGTGGTGTAAATCGTGTCTTCGCCAGTGGGGCCGCAAGTGGTTGTGCCGGGCGCGACATTGGCCGGGTTGCTCAACTGGAGGCACAACGCCTGATCTCCTGGGTTCGACTCCACAAACGTCAGCAGCTGCCGCCCCACTGTGCCGACGTAGTTCACGCTGAGCACGGTTGCGGTTCCCAATTGACGCTGGAAAGAGAGCTCCCATTCCTGAACATAGGGCATCTTGTTTTTGTAGTAGTAGTAATCGGATCCGCCGATGGGCGTTGCCGCGGCCCAGTTGAAGGTTGTGTCAGGATTCTTGGGAGACACGTTGGTAGGAGGAAAGACGAAGGGAAACTTCTGCCCGGCTCCCACTCCTGACGGACGATCGACAAACGGCGTTGCGAGCTCCGTCGATGACACAGAATAGTAGTTGCCGTAGGGAGCATCGCCTACCTCGACGAATCCGGTTGCATCTTCGATAGAACTATAGAAGATGCCGTAACCAGCACGTATGCTGGTTTTGCCGGCGCCGCCTAGTAGTTTGCCAAGAAAGCCGTCGCTCGCCTCTGGCGCATAAGCAAAGCCGATTCTAGGCGCAAAGTTGGTGTACTTGGTGGGACCCAACGTACGGGGAATGCCCGGGTCGCCAGGGACAACCAGACCCAAGGGAGCACCGGGAAACGATAGCGACTGCTCGCCGGCAACGACGGTTTCGAGCTTGTTTTGCGTGTCGTACCAGGGTGACGCTACTTCCCAACGGAGACCGTAATTGAGGGTGAGATTGCGGGTAGCGCGCCAGCTATCCTGAGCATAAAACCCGTAGTACTTGCTCCGGGAGTCGAGAAGCTGTTGGCTGGCCTGCACGAAACTGTTGGGTGCCCCGATCAGGAAATCGGCAAAGTCCAAGCCGGTCTCAGCCCCATTGAAGCCATAGCACCCGTTATAGCAGTCGTAATTCCGCTCGTTGATCTGGTTGTAGTGAAGGTTGGCGCCAAACTGCAACGTGTGTGTGCCGAGAATTTTGGTGAAGTTATCAATGATCTGGAAGGTGTTGTTGTACTGCCTCAGTGCGTCCGGCGGGACACCAAGGCTGAAGTTATTGAACATAAAGTTGGCAACGCCTTCGTACGACGGATTGATAGGGGAGATACCGCCTGCGGGTCCCCAGGGGGTGACGAAACCCTGCGAAGCAAGCGTAACCCCCAGTCCCTGGCCGGCGGTTGGTTGGCCGGTCTGGTTTACGTCCCGCAGGTAAGCGAGACGAATATCGTTCACGCTCGAGGAGTTAAACGTGGTCGTCAATCCCAGATTGATCATTTGGGTTTTGCCTTGATTGGTCGCGGCAAAGCCCGGGACAGTTACCTGGCTGTAGGGATTGAGCGTATGGAACCGGTCAAAGAAGTAATAGCCGAAAACAGCACCGAACCGGGTGGGAACATCGATGCGGCCACTGCCTTTGTCGTCAGTCAACGTCTCGTTGAAGGCTGAGGTTGAGAAGTTGGGGCTATTGTTGACGACTCCGTTGGCCGCAGGAACGAACTTCAGCGAGTTCACCGCAACCGGCGACCACGCGCTCTTGGGAATTTGGGCATTGGGGAAGACGCAAGTAGCGGTGTCGGTGCATCCTGGGGTGTAGTAGTTCTCGCCCTGGGATACGGAATACCCTAACGTCTGCGAGAGGGTGTTGGCCCAGCCTGCGCCGACCACTGTTCCGCTGAGCGAACCGGCTGAATCAGAGAAGTCGCCGGTTCGGTTGGCATCGGATGGCACGGCATAACTTTGCGTAGCTCCTAGAATCTGCCTCGTCCCTTGATAGTCCGCAAACCAGAAGATCTTGTTTTTCTTGATGGGGCCGCCGGCGGTACCGCCGAATTGGTTCTGGATGAATACGCCGCGGGTGGGAGCGTAGTAATTTCTGGCATCGAGATCTGTATTGCGGAGGAAGTCGAAGACGGTTCCGTGGTACTGGTTGCTACCAGACTTGGTGACCACGTTGATCTGACCGCCGCTGTAGTTGCCGTATTCCGCGTCGAAGTTGTTGGTGATGATGCGGAACTGCGCGATGGAATCAAGATTGGGGATCATCGCGGCCCCGTTGTGCACACCTTCTTCTGCGTTGGCTCCATTGACCATGAAGGCATTGGAGCCGGTACGGCCGCCGTTGACGGATTGCTGTCCGTTGTCCAGATCGCCGGATACCTGGGTTGCACCAATTCCCGATGTGTCGCTGTCCTGGCTGTGCGAATAAGGCGACACGCCCGGCTGCAGTTTCAACAGGTCGATGTAGGAACGTCCGTTCAAAGGGACGGAGGTGATCTTGGTGCCGTCGATGAGCACACCATTCTGGGTGCTCTGCGTCTCAACCTGGAGCGCGTCACTCTTCACGTTGACGGTATTGTTGACCGTCCCGAGTTGCATAGCGATGTCGATGCGAATAGCGGAGTTGGCATCGATCTTCACTCCGCTCTGCTGGTAATCGCGAAAGCCACCCTGGCTGGCGGTGACATTGTAGGTGTCAACGTTGAGGGTGGGAAAGTTGTAAAAGCCCTTGGAATCCGTGACCGCTGTACTTTGTACATTCGTCGATACAGCAGTGGCAACGACCGTAACCCCCGGCACCACGGCGCCGCTCGGGTCCGTGACCACTCCGGAAATGGAACCGGTGATGGCTGCCCATGCGGCAACCGTTCCCAGTAACGCAAGAGCAACTAAGCAAGTGAAAGACACGAATCTTACGAAGTGATTCAAGCGCCTGACCTCTCCAAAAATGAAATTTATGGCGGGACCCGAAACCAAACGACGATAAAAGAAAATTAAATGATGGTAAAACAGAGGTTACTGATGAACCTTTATGGTGTCAAGGAATCCCAGGTTCCCGCGAGCCTGATGGTTTGACGCGCTAATGGTTCGTTCGTTTTGAATGCCTTGGAGGGGCCGTTCCAGAATGGAAAATTCTCATCAGCCGAAATTGAGCAGACGCAAATTCGTACAGCATTCCGTCATGGCCGGAGCGGCCACATCGCTTCTACCGGGCATGAGCCACGCAGCAAAGACTGTGTCGCCCACGCCAGCCGGTCCCAATCTCTACGAAGAGCTGGGCGTGCGCCCGCTGATCAATGCCAAAGGCACCTACACCATTATCAGCGGCTCCCTATCTTTGCCCGAAGTGAAGCAAGCGATGGAAGAGGCCGGGCGTCACTACGTCAACATGGACGAGCTGATGGCGGCAGTGGGCGCCCGGCTGGCGAAGATCACTGGCGCAGAATGGGGCATTGTGACCGCGGGCTGCGCGGCTGCGATCACCGGCGCTACCGCGGCTTGCATCGCCGGCACCGATCCGGAAAAGTCGCAGAAAATGCCGTACCTGGTGAAGGGCGGGCTGAAGAGCCAGGTGATCATCCCTAAACACTCGCGCAATCCTTATGACGTGGGAACGCGCTTGCTCGGGGTTGACGTGGTCGAGGTGGAGACCCCAGCACAACTCGAGGCGTCCATGGGGCCGCAGACAGCGATGATTTACATCCTGTCTTCTCCCGCCGCGGCGACCGGCCCCCTGAGCATCGAAAATATCTGCCGGGCCGCGAAACAAAAAGGCATTCCCGTCTTCGTCGACGCCGCGGCAGAAAATCTCACCATCCCCAACATTCATCTTGCAGCAGGCGCAACCTTCGTTGGATATAGCGGTGGTAAGTGCATGCGCGGACCGCAATGCGCGGGATTGCTGCTGGGACGCAAGGACCTGGTGCAGGCAGCGTGGTTCCAGGCTGCGCCGCATCACAATGTGGGACGTCCTCTAAAAGTCGGCAAAGAAGAAATCATGGGCATGCTCACGGCCGTCGAGATGTGGACCAAGCGCGACCACGAGGCTGAATGGAACACGTGGAAGGCCTGGCTGGGGACCATCGAAGCCAAGGTGAAGCCTCTACCCTCGGTGATCACCGAATACTTGATGCCGGAAGATCTGTCGAATCATTCGCCCCGGCTGCGGATCAAGTGGGATGGCAACGCACTGAAGATCACGGGCGACGAGCTGTCAAAGACACTGGACGCAGGCACGCCGCGTATTCAGTTCGACGAGTGGAGCGGAAGCCGCCCGGATGAGATGGAAAGCTCGGTGACCATCATGCCTTACATGATGATGCCGGGAGACGCGCAGATCGTGGCGGATGCTCTCTTCGCTACGCTTTCCCATCCACCCAAGTTCTCCGCTCCCGAGATTCCGCAGGGTGAACCAGCGAACGTGGCCGGGATCTGGAAGGTACAAATCAACTATCTTTGCGGCGAAGGTGGACAGCGTTTTTTGCTGGAGCAGCAAGAGGGCACAATCACAGGCGTCCACCAGGGCGAGATCTACAACGGAAATCTCAAAGGCAAAGTGCAAGCGCAGCAGGTGAGTTTTCGCAGCGTGATGCCGGTTGGCGGCAATGCGATTGAGTATTCCTTCGCCGGGTCGGTTGCGGGGAATTCAATGAGCGGAACGGTGGAATTGGGCGAATATGGTCACGCCCACTGGTCCGCCGCACGGGAGACATCGTAAACCCCTCAATGGCCCGGGGACCGGCAGGTTCATCTTTTCTCAGTGCGCTATCCTCTTAACTTGGAGAGCGTTTTGAACCTGCAAAGACGTCGGGCCAGTAGAGTGCTGCTTCGATCTGCTCTAATTTCCACCTTCCTCGCGGCTCCGTGGGTTCCTTTGCTGTGCCAGCAAACGGCCACCCCGCCAAGTTTGCCGGCATCTCTCAATCCGGTCTTCAATGACTTTGAGCCAGCGACCAGCGCCAACTACGGTCTGGTCTATGTGCCACTCGACAGTTGGGTCTATCCCGCCTTTGCACGGCTTTTCTCACTCGGGTATGCCGACTCAGCCTACCTGGGTATGCGGCCATGGACGCGCACCAGCTGTCTGCAGATTTTGCAGGAGACATATCCCAAATTGCAGAGTGCGCCCCAGGACATGGAAGCGTGGGATATCTTTCGCGCCCTGGCATTGGAATTTGGGTTGGACGCCGGGCAGACAACACCGCAGGCTGAAGTCTCGGACGTCTATACCCGGAATATGTACATCAAGGGCCGGCCGATCAACGACTCCTTTCATTTTGGGCAGACCCTGATTAACGACAATGGGCGGCCCTACCAACAGGGTTTCAACGCGCTGGATGGGTTTTCGGCTAGAGCCGAGGGTTATCACCTCTCGCTTAACGTTCGCGGGGAGTATCAGCATGCCCCCGGCCGTGCCGCCTATCCCGAAGCTATACAGGAGTTGTTCGCCCGCGTGGACAACACTCCCCTGCTTGCGCCGGAAGCTGTGCCCCAGACCAATGTATTTCGCTTGATTGATGCGAATCTCGCGGTTTCCCTGGCTAACAACGTCTTCTCAGTGGGCAAGTCTGAAGATTGGTGGGGTCCGGCGGAATCAGGGAGCATGGCGCTGAGCAACAATGCCGAGCCGATCTATGGCCTGCGCATCAATCGGGTGGTGCCGCTGCGCATTCCCATACTCTCGGAGGTCACGGGCCCCTTCCGCTATGAAGGTTTGTTTGGCTCGTTGAAGGGCCATCGCTATCCCAACGCTCCGTGGATCCATGCTGAAAAATTCAGCTTCAAACCGACCAGGAACGTGGAATTCGGGTTCTCTCGTGTCGTTGTCTTCGCCGGCAAGGACCATGTACCTCTCACGTTTGGTTCGTTCTGGCACAGCTTCACCAGCTTCAGCAATGTGAGCCTGGCGGAGAAGGAAAGCCGAAACGATCCGGGGTCGCGTCACTCGAGCTTTGACTTTACCTGGAGACTTCCCTGGTTAGAAAACTGGCTGACCCTCTACTCCGACTCGATCGTGCACGACGACGCAAGCCCCATTGCGGCGCCGCGCCACGCCTCCATCAACCCTGGGCTTTACTTGTCCCATTTGCCAAAGCTTCCGCATGTCGACCTGCGCGCGGAGGCGGTATCGACCGACCCTGATGCCCTTATTGGAGGTGGCCAGCAGGTTTATTACGAATTCGAATATCCGGACGGCTATACCAACAAGAACAACATGCTGGGAAGTTGGATAGGACGAGAGGGCAAAGGCGGCCAGGCGTGGCTGACGGATTGGCTCAGCCCCAAGGAGTACATCCAGCTGGGTTATCGCAACGCGAAAGTCTCCAATAGCTTCATCCCCGGGGGCACGACGCAAAATGACATTAGCGTCAAAGCAGTTCTGCGGTTGAAAGAGAACCTGGAGCTGAACGCCTTTGGGCAGGCGGAGTTTTGGAAGGTCCCGGTGTTGGCGTCCGGACAACAGCACGATTTCACCGGATCGTTCCAGCTGACCTACTATCCCAAACTCAGCTGGCGCCGCTGAATTTCCCTGAAAAATAAACGGCCGGAACGCGTTGTTCTGCGTTCCGGCCGCGTGGTAAGGCCGACTTAGTTCCTGCCGGTTCCCCTCACGGTGAGGATTGGAGCAGCGATGGCGCCGCTGCCGCCGTTATAGCCGTCGCTTTGCACCGTGATTTGTTGGGTGGTCAGGCCAAGAGCATCCGGCGTGAACTGCACATTGATGTCGCAGAGCGCGGCAGGATCCAAGACCAGCCCGTTGGTACAGGTGGTGCTACCCAACACACTGAATGCAGCATTGGCCCCGTTGGTGGTGTAAAACGGTGAACCCAGGGTCAAACGCCGATTTCCGATGTTGTACTCCGTGGCCGTTAGATTCTTCTGGCTTCCCAGCTTAACCCCTCCGAACGCAAGCGTGGAACGATTGCCGTTCAGAAATATGAGGTTGTCACTGGTGGCGCCACCGAGGTTAGCGAGGACAAAGCTCTGTCCCCCAGCGGAGATAGCGAACGCGCTGGCGGCGACCAGCGTGCTGTTATTGAAGGTAAGCAAGTAAGGCTGAGCACTCGTCGGAGGAACGACCGTGATGGTATTTGCGGTGCCGTCGAGAACGTAGAGTTGCTCTGCCGGATCGAACGCCAGGCCACTCGGATTCGTTACGCCATCGATCGGAATCACGCTCGCGGTCGAACCATCAGAGGAGACCTTAACCACTTGTCCGGCACTTGGAAATTCGCCACCATCGCCGATTACCAGGGCAGCCGTGCTGGGATCGGTCGTGAGGGCCTGCGGGAAAACGACCGGCACCGAGGGGATGGTCATCTTGAAAGGAGAACCCCCAACCGGGACCTTGACCACGTAGCCGGGATTGCCAGTGCTGGCGTTCAATCCATCCGGCCCGGCATCGCCAATATACAGATTGCCTTGAAAGTCGAAGGCCAAGGCAATCGGATGCTGCAGGAGACCACCGGTGTTCACCGCCGACGGCGCCTGACCAGTGGTGGTGGGTACCTCGATAACCTGGGCACTGGAGTAGTCAGCGATGAACAGATTGCCGGCCCCATCCAGAGCCAATGCGATGGGGGCTGTGAGGCTGAAGGTACCCGTGGAAACGGGGGTGAGACCGCTGCCCCCTAAACCCGCAATGGAATAGACCTGGCCCGCCTGGCTGTCGGCGACATAGACCTTCTTGTTCAAGCCCGATATCGCCACTGCCTGGGGTTGTTGTAGACCGGTAGCGGTCGAAGTCTGATTGAGCGGATAGGTAATTTCTGCTCCCGCGAGCCCCGTCTGATAGACCGGTAAGGAAGCAAGTATCGTACCGCTCGCACCCCGCACCTGGATGGCGGAAGTGCGCATTCCTGGGTAGGTCGGAGTGCCGGAGTATTGCTCCGTGCAAGTGTAAGGGAAGTAGTTAGAAATTTTCGGACCGCCGGCGCCGAGATTGGTGTGTCTCCCGTTGACACAAGTCCCGCCGGCTGCCTGGGTAAGTTCCAGGCTTACATCGCCCTGAGTAATCACACGGAACCCACGGAGGGTGGATGCAGTGTTGAACTCAAAGTTGAACTGAACCGGCGATCCGGTCGCGCCAACAAGATTTTGATTGCCTACGTTGACCGGGTTCGCTGAGGTCAGCTGGACGACGTGCCCATTGACATAGTCAAGCACATCGAGATTCCCGGCGGGATCGAACGCCACGTCGCTGGCTGCCCCTAATCCAGAGTTAGGCAAGATGTAAGGGGTGCTGGGCGAAGCAGCCGGCACAATCACGACTTGCTGGCCGGCGTTGTAACCCGTGCCTGATCCCAAAAACGATGAAATGTAGATGTTGCCCGCCGCGTCCAACCTGATACCTGTAGGGAACGCGATGACAAACGCGCCTGTCGATATTCTTTGGGCGTTACCGCCTGCAGCCGGCGCTACGTAAACCCCGCCAAGCCCTTGACTGAGGTCGCCATTGTCCGCGATGTACAAATTGGTTCCGAACCTGAACAAAGACGCCGGGGTAGACTCGGTCGGAATCCCTGGAAAACTCAACCGTGTCAGCGTCGTGCCAGCCAAAGGCAGAGAATAGATGACCCCGTCGCCCGTATTCGGGTAGTCGCCGATGAACAGCGTGCCCGAACTGTCGACTGTGAGTGAAATTGGATTTGTCAGAGGACTTCCCGAGAAATATACCTTCGCAGCGCCGGTCAGATTTCCCTTGCCATCCCCGGTCAACTCGACAATCCTGCCTCCGATGCCGGAGGGCGTGTCGCCCACGAAGAGATCTCCATTCGCGTCCAAGGCGAGTGACTCCGGAGACGACAACGTAATCGTCCCGGTGGACACGGGTGTGATCGCGCCGGTCGCGGGGTTGAGTGCAAGAATCTGACTCTTTATCGTGTCCGGAACGAAGACTGTCCCGTTGCTGGAAATCGCGAGGCTTTGTGGCTGGTTATACCCAGTCCCGATCGTTTGCTGTGCGTCGACGACGATGGACGGGGCTTGGGCCCAACCGGTGGAAGCGCAAGTGGCGAGAGTAAGGACCGGGACGAAGAGCGACTTTCGCTTCGAAATGAAATCTCTGGCGGAAAACCTCGTTGGCATCACAAACATGGGATTGGCACTCCTGTACAACTTTGGTTCGGACACCCCTCAGTCTAAGGGGAGACCATTTACTTGCAACCCCTTTTGCAGCGCAAAAGCGCACAGGGGCTGCCCCAAGGGCTCGACTTTGCCCATACCACGGAAGTTGCAATTCTGAGCGGGGAGTGGCACGAGATTACACTTTGGTGTCCCAAAATGCTACAGCTTTTCGATGAAACAGAGAGAAAATCGGCTCCCTGACTCTCGCCGTGAAACGGGTACCCAGGGCGACGCGACTTTGCTCTTTCTAATCAGCGGCTTGCGTGGGAAGAAGGGAGCACCGAAGTGTACCCTTTCGATTGGTCGTGGAATCAGCGGGGGCTTGCCAGGGCGGCAAAGCAGAATGCAGGCGTCAAGGGGCTTCGAAAGCGTCTGTCTTAGAAAGAGATTTTAAAGAGTGACAACCCGGTGAATACAGTCGGCGCGGAAGATGCTGAACTTTCCCTTGTCATAGCCGCCGAAATAGACCAGACCGCCGCGACCCCGGCCGGTGCAGGTCAACGCCACCTGGTGGATCGATCGAACACCTTGCCGGTCTTCATATTCAAGCAGCACGATGGGCTGACCCGTCATAGGTGTAGACAGGCGTAGATCCTCGAATGCGACCAGGTTATTGGGGACCGGTTGCGGAGAAGAAGAAACTGGGGATTGCGGCACAGTGTTCACTCAACGATTGAAGCAGAAGCAATGTATCCACTCAAGTGACAGATTGAATTGCCGGTACAACCTTTGTGGAATAAAGGACTGTTTTGTACATGCATTTGTAACGTTCAAGGGTTTTCTCCCTCGCCCGTAACGCATCTTACTCCGACAGGAGAGAACCTAGCATGCTCATAGCAGGGCTGAAAGCGCATCTGGTAACTGGGGAAACCGTTGAATTGCTTCCCGTAAGACATGAATCCGACGTTAAGAAGGAAGTAACTGAGCTGCTGAACGGCTGGGCTTCCTCGGGATTTCTCATTTGGGAAAAGTTCGTTTACCCCTGGCACCAGGTACAGACCGTCGAGGTGTCGGTCGAGAATTTATCCAGCGGAGAGGTGGCGGAACGGATGCTGGATTTACACGGGAGTGACCGTGCCCGGTTGCACGATGATTTTTGGCAAGGAAAACGCCAGCTCCAGTCCTGATGCTCTTATCTCAACTAAACGGCGCAGGATTCGGGATGGGAGAAGGAACGAAGTATCTCAAGGGCCAAAAGCCTCTTCCCCATGCTCCTTCCCCAGTCTGGGGAACTCATTTCTGGGCATCCGTCGCTTCGGATTGCAGCCACTGCTTCAAATTGGGTCCTTGCGCCAGCTGCAGGTCCACGCAATCCGCGATGCTGTTGCGGGCCTTGTTGAGGGCACGGGAGCTGGCAGATACGCTATGCGTGGCAAAGAACTCCGAGACCTGGCTACTGCGGTCCGTGCTGCAGAAGCCGCCCATCGACTCGACTAATTCTCCTCCCATCCAGGTTGTGATTTGAGCTTGCACCCTGGGCCAGTTCTGCTGCACGTACTGCCAGGTGGCGTCCCGCGTGCGACGGTCCCTCATTTCAATCTGCACCAGGTTCAGGGAATCCTGATTCCTGACCTGGGCCGAGAGTGCATAATCCAGAGCGCGGGCCACCAGCGCTTGATCGCGGAAATTCGCCAGGGCACGGAACGCCTGGATGCGAAGCTGCGGGTCTCCGCTGGTCTGGCTCACTCGCAGCAACTGGTCGAAGAATGGTGCATCTCCATTTTGCGCAGCAATGTTGAGCGCCGTTGCCGCCAGGGTCGGGTTAACGGATGTGGGATCGCTCAGATATTGCTCCGCGATCTGCCTGGCATCCGCGATGATTTTGGGATCACTGCCAAGATTACCGAGGAGGCCAAAGAGTGCGGCGCGTAACAGGCTCTTATCCGGCGCTTCGCCGGCAACGGGCGCATTCAAGCGCGCGAGAGCTGGGTTGAAGTTCGCGCGTACCCACGCCGCCAGCTCTTTGTGCTCTTCGGGCGTAGAGGCCACCTGCTGATCGATAATGCGCAAGGCGCCCGAGACGGTCGTGATCACAGAGGAACTGCCGTCGTTACGAACGGCGGCGGCGAGATTTAGAAAGTCCCCAACCGGCGAGATGCCGGCCCGGGCCAGAGCCCACTGGCTGCCTAGAAAAGTAATTCGCTCGGGAGGGGTAAGGTTCGTCTCTACCTGGCGTAAGAGTTGTTGATAATCGGCGCTGTCATAGCGGCTGCGATAGTACCCCTTGCCACCTGCATTGCCATAGAACACCGGCGCTGACGGCGCCTGCAGCTCCTGGGTTCCGGCTTTCATGATGGGGCAGTCTGCTTGCTCAGCAGAACTTTTAAGGCAAACCGGTAAAACCCAGGTTTGCTGCTGAGCAGTCGCGTCTTTTGGATTGAGAAAGAAGCGCTTCTGCGACACTTCCACCTTGCCGTCGTGGACACCGCCAAAGGTAAGCAGCGGCTCCCCTGGCTGCACCACGAGACTTTCCATGATTTTGTCGACGGGCTTGCCACTCGATGCCTGGAGGGTATTCCAGAAGTCCTCCGCGGTAGCGTTGCCGTACATGTGGGCCTGCAGATAGCGATGCACGCCGGCGCGAAACGCCTGTTCGCCCAGGTAGTTTTCAGTCATCAGAAGCACGGCGGCTGCCTTGCCATAGGCGATGCCGTCGAACATTTCATTGATCTCAGCAGGAGTCTCAGCGCGGGAGCGGATGGCCCTGGTTGCCCGCCCACCATCAAGATCCAGAGTCTGGTTGAGCTCCGCAGCCTCGCTCTCGGGGATCTGCCACTCCGGTTTCCAGGCAGCCAGCGGCTTGTTCGACATCCAGGTGGCAAAACCTTCGTTCAGCCAGACGTTGTTCCACCATGCCATGGTCACCATGTCGCCGAACCACTGGTGCGCCATCTCGTGGGCAACATCCACAGCGACGATTTTCTTGGCATTCACCGAAGCGGTTTTCTCGTCCACCAGCATGGCCGTTTCACGATAGGTGATGGCTCCAAAATTCTCCATGGCTCCCGCTTCAAAATCCGGGATCGCGATCATGTCCAGCTTGGGCATCGGGTACTTAATGCCGAAGTAGTCATCGTAGTAGTGGAGAAAGAATTCAGCGCCGGAAAGAGCAAACTGCGCGAGCTGAACTTTGTCCGGAGTCGCGCAAGCGCGGATTGGCACGCCATCGCTCTCGCCGGAAAGACATTGGAAATCGCCTACCAGGAAGGCCACCAGGTAGGTGGACATCTTCGGCGTGCGCGCAAAGGTGATGGTATGTTCCCCAGCGATGGGGCCCGGCGTATCGGAAACAATGTTGGTGTTTCCAATCGCGGTATCTCCCTGGGGCACGATCAGGCTGACGTCAAAGGTCGCTTTATATGCCGGCTCGTCGAAGGAGGGAAAGGCACGGCGCGCGTCGGTGGGCTCAAATTGGGTTACAGCATAGTTTCGCTTGGCGGTGCGGGAAAGATAGAAGCCGCGAAGGTCTCCGTTCAGCGTGCCGCTGTACGAGATTTTCAAGGTGACAGGCCCGGCGGCCAGCTTGCGATCAAAATGAAGCGTCGCCTGCTGGAGGGCAGGATCGAGGGTGACTTCGGCAGGCAAAGTCCTGCCGCCGACCTGCGCCGTAACTGCACCAAACTTTAGCTGCCATGCATTCAGCACAATCGAGTCCACGGGTTGCGCAAGGGTCAGGTCGATCGCTTCTTCACCGGTAAAGGTGGCCGCTTGCAGGTCCGGCGCCAACTGTAAGCTGTAGTGCTGCGGACGGGCTACGCTGGGCAAACGTTGCGCGACTAAGGTGAGAGAAGGAAACAGAAAGACGAGTGCGAGGGTTTGGTAGCGGGCAAGACGGATTGAGGCGAGCAAAAAGGACGATCTCCTACAACATTTTGACACTTCTCCTTATTAGACGGTCAGATCTCGCGATAGTTGAGCAGGATCAGCCCCACAAGGGCGAGCAAGAGGGGCCACGCCCGGCCGGCGATTCTGGAAGCTCGGCCCGGAGGCAGCCGCAACTCCAGCCAGCGGCCCCAGCCGGCGGTCGCACCCAGCAGTGCAATGGGCGTATGGCTCAGCGACGCGAGCAGGTCTTCCGCGTTATCGCTGGGAGCGTGGTTATGGGTGAGCAGGACGGCCGCTCCCAAAGCGCACATCGCAGGGAAGATGAAGGCTGCCCATCGGGCGCGTAATTTGCCTGCCTGCACGGCGCATTCGAACGCAGCAAAGCACAGGATGAGCAGGGCGGCGGCGCGATGCTGCAGCACATCGGGAGCGGAAAAACTGGCCCAGAAGGGGCGCGGTCCCAGGGGCCAGTTTTCCGGGTCGGCGCGCAGCAGAATGAAGATGGATAGACCGGCGAAGGTGAGCGGCCAGAAGCGTGCCCAGCGCAGACGGTCAAAGCGGCTCGCAAAAGCCAGCAAGCCTGCAGCCAGCACGATCAGGCCGGCCCAATGGTGGTTGTACTCCGACCACTCCCGGTCTGTGGCATCGCTGCCTCCGTTGGCTTGAAATTCAGTCTCGCGCACCGCGGTTTCGATCGAGGTAGGCGGGGTAAGCTGGGACGCCGTGGGGCTGTGTAAGCGCGGCGCTACCGGATGCATGCGGCCGGCAATGACCTGCAGCGATACCTGGTCGGAGACGTCCACTGCGGGAGGCTGCGCGGACATCGAAGCCGCGGCCAGTATGGCGGTGAATCCCAATCCCACCTCGACCTCAGCAAAACGGCGCAGCCGGGCGAGCAAGGGCTGGGGATCGGTACTGAGCCGCCGCCCCAACACCCAGTTCAGCGTTCCCATCATTAAGATCAGCAGCAGGAGATAGATCTTGGCCATCAACAGAACGCCATAGCTCGTTCCATAGAGTCCGTTCCACGTGCCCACGTAAAACCAGGCCATGTAAATTCCAGCCAGAACCAGGACCACGACGCTGAGGATAGCCATCGAGGAGTAGCGCCTGACCATAGAGCGGGCTTGCTGTAAGCCTTCGGAGCGACCTAACGAAACCAGGAGGAAGGGCATCGCTCCGATCCAGGCTGCTGTGCCCAGGTGATGGGCCGCGGTCGCCAAGGCAAGAGACAGGCGATGATCCATGCGGGCTTCCGCGTGGCTGGTGGCAACTGTGGCAACCAATAACAGCAGGCTCAGGGGGACCATGGCTGTCGCCAGCCTGGGAGTTTTCACTCGGGCGCAGATCCACAACAGGAATGCGATCAAAGCGGCCGATATGCCTGCAACGAAAAACCTGGTGCTGACGACATCGCGAAAATGCAGGTCGCTATCGCCAAGCAGCGACGCACTGGAGAGGGTTATGGATATCAGTTCCGATATCGTGAGGGCGAGGGCGGCCCAGCGAATACCGCGAAGGCAAAGGGATTCAACGGGGGCATTCGCACCGGCCGGCCGCGCAACCGCCAATAGAAAAATGATGCCGCCCAGTAGCAACGCCTCAAAGGAGAGATTTGCCGCACGCAGGAGGGTGCTTAGTAAATCGATATCGCGCAGCAGCCAAATCAAATGATCATCTCAGTGTGTAGGGAAAACATTTCCAGGACGGGTCCGCGGAAGTGCAGATCCCTCGGCTTCGCTCGGGATGACAAAGGAGAGGGCAGTGGGCCCACGGAAGGTGGTTGCTGACGGAAATGTTTTTCGCTATTGCACCTGGAAAGGAACTTCGCCGCGGGTGATGTGACCATCGGTCGCAAGAACCTGCCAGCGGAGGACGTAGGAACCCTTCGCGAGCGCATGGCCCGTTGCCGATAAAACATCGGGGGCTAGCTGCGCCGGAGTGCCGATTCTCTCAATCGTGCCATCGGGTTTGAGCAGGCTTAAGCTGGAGCGCGCTCCGTCAACGCGCGAATTGTACTTGAGATTGATCGTGATATCCGGACCACTGACCGCGGCGTTCTTTTGCGGCGTGGAACTTACGAGCACGGCATGGGCCAGCGCAGGACGCGAGCCCGCTGCCAGTAGGGCAAAAACAAAAAGAATCACTGCGTTTGCGAACCACCGCGGTGACTTGCTGTGCATGACGAACCTCTCCCCTAAAAAGATCTGGAAAGTTGGATGCTGGAGCCCCTGTTTGTGATGGAGTTTTTGTCTCTATACCTCAGGATGGCGTCATTTGTACCGATTGGGCGCGTTCGGAGTGTCCGCCTACTTCCGCTGCACGAGCCTCAGCGTAGGCAGCGGCCCCCATCAGAGCCGCGCGGCTCTCGAGGATGAGGCGCACCGGCGTCTGCACCAACAAATCACTCAGCCGGCCCTTGTCGGTGAATGCCCTCATGAAGGTACCGTCCTGCATCTTCTTGAGCAGCTTGGGAGCGATGCCTCCCCCTACATACATTCCGCCGACGGACAAAATTTTCAGTGCGAGGTTGCCCGCCTCTGCGCCATAGGCGGACACGAAAATATCCAGGGTTTCCACGCAGAGCTCGCTGGCGCCAGACTCACCCAGTTCGCCGATCACTGCGTTCGGATCCTCTTCACGCATCCGGTCTTTCAACCACGGTGGTTCTTCCAGGCCCTTTACATCGCGACAGTAGGCGTAGACATTGGCCAATCCGAGGCCGGAAATGACGCGCTCCGAACTGACCCGGCCACCCACGATTTTTTGCAGATAGCGGAGCAGGCCAATCTCCTCCTCGCTTCGTGCCGCAAAATCGCCGTGGCCCCCTTCCGAGGCCATAGGCAGATGACGGTGACCATTCCAGACCAGAATCGCCTCTCCCAGGCCCGTGCCTGCCGCAATCAGGCCGCGATTCCCTACCGCCCCAGGATCGCCTTTGCTGAGTACGAGAATCTGGTCAGGGGCTAGCTCATTAATGCCATACCCATTCGCTTCAAGATCGTTGATCAGGAACACATGTTCGATCTTGAGGTCGACTCTCAGCTGGGCGGAATCAAGCACCCAAGGAAGGTTGGTAAGTTTCAATCGGCCATGGCGGACTGGGCCCGGCACTCCAAAGCAGGCTGCCAACACATCGACTGGTTGGCCCAGCGTTTGGCCGCATTCCACCAGGAAGTTCTCCACGATCTCCTTCAGGCCGGGAAAATCCTTGGCATGATACTTGTGCTCTTGGACGGTCAGCAGCTTTCCGTTTTGAAAATTGCACAATGCCAGGTCGACCTTGGTGCCGCCCACGTCCCCAGCCAGAATCATCGCGAGATCTCCAATTTACCCATGCCGCCAGGCCCTGGCGGAGGCAAGGCAGCAGCGGCGACACTATCGAGCAGCAACGTGATGCGCCCGGTGGCCGGCTTGATCAACTGCGATGGATAGGTTTCCGGATCGTAGGGGCCCGTGAACACCTGCTTGAGCGCGGCAACTTTATCCTGGCCTTCTATCAGAAAGAAGACATCGCGGCCCCGGTTGATGACCGGCCAGGTCAGCGTCACCCGCCAAGTTTCTTTTTGTTGCGGCACGTGGTTGGCGATCGCAATGCGCATGAGCTCGTGCAAGCCTTCCGTGTGGGGGAAAAGAGATGCGGTGTGACCATCCGGGCCCATTCCCAACGCAACCATATCAAAGACCGGCATTTCCGCGCCTTCCAGGCGAAAACTTCGGCGGATATCGGACTCATACCTGGACGCAGCTGCGTCCGGCTCGAGCTCCCCGCGAATGCGAAAGATCTGATCTTCGTTCAAGGGAACTTTGTCCAGGAGGGCCTCGCGGGTCATGCGATAGTTACTGTCCGGATGATCGGGTGGGACACAGCGTTCGTCGACCCAGTAGAGCTCGAGGTTTTCCCAGGGAATCTGCTCGCGAAATTGCGCGCTGGGGTCAGCCAGGAGCGCAAACGCATTCTTGGGAGTGTGCCCGCCGGAGATGGCAATCCTCGCCTTGCCTCGTGCGGCCGCGGCGGCACGAATGCCGTCAGTAAAGTACTGCGCCGTGCGCCGGGTTACGGCGTCCGCGGTCGCATCCACGTAATAGAGAACGTCGATTGTCTGAGCCATGCAATTTGTATTCTAGAGCTTGTTCCAGGCACGCCCATCGCGCGCCAATAAATCATCGGCGGACTTCGGGCCCCAGGTGCCGGCGGGATAGTTTGGAAGGTCCTTCGGCTTGTTGGCTGCCCAGAAGTCGAGCACCGGGGTCATCAACGACCAAGTAGCCTCGACACCGTCGCGGTGAGCAAACAGGGTTGCGTCCCCAAGCATGGCGTCCAGCAACAATCGTTCGTACCCGTTTGCCGACGATTTGCCAAATGCCTCGGCGTAGCTGAAATTCATGTTAACCGGGCAAACCTCCATGTTCGGGCTGGGCACCTTGGCGCCAAAGCGCAACGAAATACCCTCATCCGGTTGAATGCGCATGGCGATCAAGTTGGGCTGCAGTTCGCGGCACGCGCCTGACTGTCCCTTAAAGAGCAACTGCGGAGGTTGCTTGAACTGAATCGTAATCTCCGTAACCCTTTTCGCCAGCCGTTTGCCTGCTCGCAGGTAGAACGGCACACCCGCCCAACGCCAGTTCTCTATACCCACCTTAAGTGCTGCATAGGTCTCGGTACTGGAGTTTGGATCGACGCGATCCTCCTGCCGATAGCCTTTCACGTCCTTGCCGTCTACCTTACCCGGGCCATACTGACCGCGTACTGAGTCCATGATGTGGATAGGCTGGATGGAGCGCCAAACCTTCAGTTTTTCGCGGCGCATCGCATCGGCTTCAAACGAGATGGGGGGCTCCAGGGCTACGAATGACAGCAGCTCCATTACGTGGTTCTGGATCACGTCGCGGAGCGCGCCTGCCTTCTCGTAAAAGGGCCCGCGGCCTTCGATGCCGATGTCCTCAGCCGCCGTGATCTGTACGTGATCGACGTAGTTACGATTCCACACCGGCTCGAAGATGCCGTTGGCAAAGCGGAACACGAGGATGTTCTGCACCGTTTCCTTGCCGAGGTAGTGGTCGATTCGGAAAATCTGGTCTTCGGCAAAAACCCGATTCACGTCATCATTCAGTTTCCGGGCTGAAGCCAGATCGTGGCCGAAAGGCTTTTCAATGATGACGTGCACCGTGCCCTGTTCCGGCTTCGCCATGGCGTGCCGCCCGAGTTGTTCGATAATCTCGGCAAAGTATTCGGGCGCCGTCGCCAGATAAAACAGCCGGTTTCCCTTGGTGCCTTGCTTCTTATCGATGCCTTCGAGATCGGTTTTCAATTTGTCGTAGCCGCCCGGATCGTCGAAATTCATGGCGAAATAGCTGACTTTGCGCATGAACTGGTCGAGTTTCCCATCGCCCTCCTGCACGCCGCCAAACTGAAGAATGCCTTCGCGCATGTCTTTCTCGAACTCGCCCTGAAGCGGGCGCCGGGCCACGCCTACGACCGCGAACTCCTCGGGTAGAAGGTTCGATTGTTCGAGGTGGAAAAGAGCAGGCAAGAGCTTGCGTTTGGTCAGGTCGCCGGAAGCGCCGAAGATGACCACGACCGTAGGCTCGGGAATCCGCTCGGCACTCTGCGCCGCTTTCAGGTCTTCAGGGGAAAACTGCACTTCGGTGGTAGCCATGAAACTCGCTCCTTGCTCGAACCGTGATGTCTATGTCCTTACGCCCGCGTGCAGACCCAGCCGCTCCAGCGCCTGAACGCATTGTGCTTCATCGAGATAGTGAATTGCGTGAATTCCCAAAGCTTCCGCTGCTTCGCAGTTCCCCTGGCGGTCGTCGATGAAAGCGACTTCCTCGGGATCGCGCTGAAGCACATCCAACGCGAGGTCAAAGAATTTAGGGTCCGGCTTGCGCAGCCCTACGTAGCAAGAACTGAAAAAGGAATCGAAGTACCGCCCCAGCTCGAACTGTTCGATGCGGTAATCATTCAATTCCCGGGCTTCGTTGTTGAGCATGGCCAACTCTATCTCCTCAGATGCCGCAAGCTCCTGAAGGATTCGCATGGCGGTGTGCGGGAGCAAGGTTGACTGCTCCTTCATCACCTGCAGAAACTCAGCGGGCGTGAAGGACCGCGGCTGGTAAAAAACCGTCCGCCTAAGATATTCTTCAGCGGTCATGAGGCCCTTTTCCCACGGATCGTTGACGAGCTCATGCCGCTGCTCAAAGGGTTCGGGATCCAGTTGAAATCTTTTCAGGACGGCGGCGCGCCCATTGCGATCCCATCCATTAGTAAGCAGAACGCCGCCAACATCCCAAAGGATCGTGCTGATCTCGACCATGTTTGCGTCTCCCTACGACGGGCTGGGGACCTTCCACCTGAGAACGAGAAAGAATGCCCCACACCGCGCGCGAGATGTGGGGAATCCAGGTTTGGTGATGAGGACAGAGCTTAGGCTTTGCCGGCGGTCGCCGCAGGCCGTACCCGTTCGAGCAACTGCTTGGCCCGTTTCATGATGTTCGCCGGACCAAAGCCAAGCTCTTCGTAGACCTTGGGCCCTGGCGAGGAAGCGCCGAAGCGTTCCAGGCCGATCACATCTCCGTGGCGGCCGACGTATTTCCACCAGCACATCGGTGCTCCGGCCTCCACCGCGAGCTTGGGAAGATGATCGGGGAAAACTTGCAGCTTGTAGGCTTCCGGCTGCTCCTCGAAGATGCGGAAGCTGGGCATGGAAACCACCCGCGCGGAGATACCTTCCTTCTTCAAATCCGCGGCCACCTGCAAGATCGGCCAAACCTCAGCGCCGGCCGCCACCAGGAGCAGGTCCGGCGAAGTGCCGCCATCCTGCAGGATGTAGGCGCCTTTTCCAACCCCATCGGCAACCTTGTATTTTTCCGGATCCAAAATAGGCAGGTTTTGCCGTGAAAGCGCCATGAAGGATGCTTCTTTTCGTTCCAAAGCGAGCCGCCAGCAAGCCACCGTTTCGTTGGCATCCGCAGGTCGAAAATCCGTCAGGTGAGGCACTGCGCGCAGCATGGTGAGCTGCTCGATGGGCTGGTGGGTCGGTCCATCTTCACCGAGCGAGATCGAGTCATGGGTGAAGATGAACAGCGAATGCGCATGCATCAGCGCCGCCAACCGCAACGCTGGTTTGCAGTAGTCGCTGAAGGTGAAGAATGTCGACCCGTAAGGAATCAATCCACCGTGAACGGCCATGCCGTTCACCGCCGCGCACATGCCAAACTCGCGCACACCGAAAAAGATATTGCGGCCGGCTGGGTCGAGGTGGAAGTTGCCACCGTCTTTGAAAATCGTCTTGGTCGAGGTCGTCAGGTCGGCGGCGCCCCCGATCAATTCGGGCACTGCTTTCGCGATGGCATCCATGACCTCGCCGCCGGCGCTGCGCGTGGCGATTGGCTTGGCATCCGCGGCGAACACGGGCAAACTCTTCTCCCACCCGGCAGCCAACTTGCCTGCCTGTGTGCGCTCGAACTCCGCAGCCAACTCGGGAAAGTCCTTTTTGTAGCGAGCGAAAAGATCATTCCAGTCCTGCTCGTATTTCTTTCCCTTCTCTACGGCCTGCAGCCAGTTCTGCTTGGCTTCATCCGGGACGTAGAAGCTCTTATCTTCGGGCCAGCCCAAAGTTTTCTTGGTTGCTTTGGTGGCCTCGGGACCAAGCGCCTCACCATGCGCTTTGTTGGTGCCGGCCTTGGGACTGCCGTAACCAATGACTGTGCGAACGCGGATCAGCGAAGGCTGGTCCTTCACTGCCTGGGCGGCTTTGATCGCCAGCGAAATTGCTTCCAGATCGTTGCCGTTATCCACCAACTGCACGTGCCAGTGATAGGCCAGAAAGCGCTCAGTCACATCTTCAGTGTAGGAAAGGGCGGTCGGTCCATCGAGCGAAACGGAGTTGTCATCGTAGAAGTAAATCAGCTTGCCCAGACCAAGCGTGCCGGCAAGCGAAGCCGCTTCGTGTGACACGCCTTCCATCAGGTCGCCGTCCCCGCACATGACGTAGGTGTAGTGGTCGACCACGTTGTAGCCGGGACGGTTATAGACCGCGGCGAGATGCTTCTCGGCGATGCCCATGCCCACGCCCATGGCGAAACCCTGGCCCAGAGGCCCGGTGGTGACTTCGACTCCATCCGTTTCGCCGTACTCCGGATGGCCCGGAGTGATCGATCCGTACTGGCGGAACTGTTCCAGGTCTTCGATGGTGACTTTGTAGCCGGTGAGGTTCAGCACCCCGTAAAGCATCGCCGACGCATGGCCATTGGACAAAACAAAGCGATCGCGATTGCTCCATTTGGAATGGGCCGGGTTATGGCGCATGAATTCATGAAAGAGGAGATACACCGTTGGGGAATCGCCCAATGGGGCCCCGGGGTGGCCACTCTTTGCCTTCTCTACGGCATCCACGGCAAGAAACCGCAGCGTATTGATGGACAACTGATCCAGTTCACTCATAAACAACCTCGCTCTTCTTCGAGAATACTTCGGTTTCTTGTGCCAGGTATTCAAACCCAGCTCTTTCCCTCAGATGATGCGCCTGCGTATGCGGTCTCCTGATTTTCCTCGGACTCCAGAAGGACTTCGAAGTTACGGCCCTCCCAGCGGTCGTTCAGGCGCCATTTCATGGTAAAGATCAACCGGCCGGATTGCCCGGCTTCGGTTTCCATGTCGGCGAAATGGCCTGCACAACCCACATGGTGGCTTTCCAGGTGGCGCACGGTCTGCCAGTCGTCCACCGTCCATACCAGGGAGAAGTGGTCATTGGCCACAAAGCGAAGCTTACTTCCCGCTGCCATGGACTCCACTGGCCGCTCAAGCCGGAAGATCTCGATGGGAGAGGGACGCCTACCGGCTCCGTAGCGCTCGGCCACAACCGAGATTCGATCGAATACCTGGCCGTCGGTCACTGACCGCAGCAGTTTGACGTACTCGGCGTGGGCCCACACTAACGGCATGGCTGCTCCGGTGGGCTTGCCCAGCCTCAATCCCAACTCAGGGATGTCGGGCGCATCCCAAATTTGTTCCGGCAGCATACCGCCGCGGGAGCTGAAGCCTTCGATTGCCTGAATGTACGGCCGGACGTCGTGGCCTGCCGCCAATTCATAGTGGGCGCGTTCACCGGTCAGGAGCGGCCAGGCGCGGCCCTGTCCCCAACCCAGGAACGGGCCCCCGTCATGCCGCTGTCCATAGCCGTCGTGGTTGTAGCGTCGCCAGCAGGGTCCCACGTTGGTTTCCACCATCAGCGTGTGATCAATCACTTTCAACGAGTCGACGATGACCGGATCGTCCGCTCGCCGAACCCCATACCTGACCAATTCCAGAAAGCCCGCGTCCACTACATTACGCGCTTCGAAGTCTGCCCTCTCGCCGGGACCACGGTTATTGATGCGAACAATCTCTTCCCCGCATCCGTCGTGGGCATAAGGCTCTCCACAGCGCGGGGGCCGGATACGCATGTAATGCCGAGGCACCCCCGGTAACAAGGTGCCGTTGTTGGTGACAGTCCAGTCTTCCAGGTGGGATTCAATCCAGTCGGCGTGCTCTTCGAGGAAGCGAGCCAACTCCGCCGACCCGTAGGCACGCACAATATCGGCGGCGCAAATCAAACCGGAAATTACCGCGGCCAGAGTTGAGGGGGAGTAGCCGGCTGCTTCTTCCCAGCGTTCCTGCTGCGTGACTGGGGAATGACGCACCAGGAAACCCACGGCCCGCTCCACAAACGGGAACACCTGGAATTCTCCCAGGCCGTCCAGTTTCCACAGCCGCCACGCCAGGATCAGCGGGAAAGCCACTTCGTCCAGTTGAATACCCGTCCAGTAAGGCGTGCCGTCGATCCAGAAATTTTGAGCGAAACTGCCATCCGGGCGCTGGGTGCAGGCCAGGTACACCAGGGCCCGACGTGCCGTATCCACGCGATTGCAGGCCAGCAGCGCCGTGGCGCTCTGCACCATATCGCGCGTCCACACCAGGTGGTATCCACCGACATCGTCATCGCTCTTGTGCTGGCCCCAGGGGATCGAAGCAGAGGCAATAAAGGCGCCGGAGTAATACTTGTCCTCGTGGGACAGAATCACGTTCTGACTTACCTGCAATAGGCGTCCCGCATCCATCGCGGCCCCTTTCAGGTCCGCGGGCGTGCCCGCCCGGTGCCACTGGTCGTTGAAGCGCTTCAGGTTTTGCTCGAAAGGAGTCGTGACTGAGCCCAGGGCTGTCGTTAACGCAGAGTGATGTCCCTCTCCGAGTGCGATGGCCACCACGAATTCGCGGTGGTGAGCGACGTCAATCTCGCCGGTTAAGGCGATGTTTCCGTTCATCGCGGAACCGAATTGCCAATCCATCTGGAAGTTGTCCATCAGGTCCTGCCAGCCGTCGCTCCTGCCGACGAACCCACAACTGGCGCGGCTGAATCCGCAACTTGCGGCCATCACCAACGAGAGACCATGTTTGGTCGCCAACAAAGTCAGCTTCCCCGACAAGTCCAGCACCATCCCGGAATTGTCCGCCCCGCCTACATCCAGGTGGGGGGCCAGCAGCGCATAGGCTTTCATCCTTGAAAGCAGCCGCTCTTCGCCTTCGAAGCGCACGCGCATCAACACCACAGGATGGTGGGGATCGGCTATGACCTCTTTGATGATTCTGTAACGGCCCTGGTGGTCGGAATTGATGAGCCTGACTGCGGATGAGCAGCTATCGATGTACTCGAAGGTGCGTTCCAGATCGCGCTTCTCTTCGTGGACAAACGTCTCCCCATCGGTGATCAGGAACTCCATGTCCCGGGTCTGCGGCCGGTCGATGGTGGGGTAGTAGATTTCGTTGAGGATGCCATGCGAGACCGTAAACCAGATGCGGCTGGAAGCGGAGTACGCCATCCCTACACAGTCTTTTCTACTGGAAGTCCAACGCGGTTCCACACCTGGCCATCCAAAGGCCGGGCCATGCCCCTCGATCCAGCGATGGCTGGAAGCCTGATCCGTCATCGTCCTACCTTTCTTAGCGAGTGCAGATTACCTGACGGATGGATGCTTACGAAGTTACAAAGGAGCTGCAAAATAACCGGGCCTTAGGGATTTCCACAGTTCAAAAAACCGGCAAACCAAGGAGGAACAGAATTATAAGACCTGCGTGTTGGCATCGGGATCAGGGTGGAAGGCGACTTCCCGCATGGCGTGTGCGATCTCCCGGTTCTTCATGAAGCAATCCCAGACAAAACCGGAACGAAGGTTTTCCGCCATGAGCATACCGATACCGACGTCGATCCCGATCACATCCTCGCCATACCATCCGACTTTGGGTTGGAATGCATCGGCGAATCCATAACGCCCGTAAAGCTTATCGCCAAATCTCTCTCGCATCGTTAACAACACGTGAGAACATTCCGCGGGCAGAAAGACCAGCGACCCGGCAGCAGCGCAGGGCACCAGGGTTCCATCGAGCGGCCCGATGGACGGCGGTCCCCCCCATACACGATAGCCCTGGCGGGAATCGGACGCGGAAATGCCCCACATATCCTGATCGATCCAGGGATATTTCTGTCCTTGCACGAGACACCATAGCTGGTGTGCCCGGGTCGCGGCGATGGAATTGGTGAAGTAGTTGGCGTGGCGGTCGCGCTGATTGCGATAGTCGCACCAGGCTTGCGGATACTGGTGAATAAAAAGCGGGGCGGCGCCGCTGATGTAGTCGATTCCACCGTAGGTCACCACTGGCCGCTGCACAGCATCCCAGGCTTCCGGTGGCACCGGATGCGTGGGTGAGCCGATAGCCAGCAGGTACATGGTGGTCAGCTCGCAGTAGATATCCCACCGGTTTTTTAGGAAGCCCTGATCGGGCAGCCAGCCCATAGAGAGCGTGTTGCCCCCATTCATCATCCATTGCCAGTCGATACGGCGGTAGAAAGTGGTTGCCAGCGCTTCAATCCGCGTGTTGCCGGTAAAGAACTGACGGCAATGCAGCACCCCGCAAAGCAGCAGAGCTGTATCGATCGACGACAATTCACTGCCGAAAAGCCGTTGCCCGCTGTCGATGTCAATGAAGTGGTAAAGGAAACCGTGCTCGTGCGGACATTCTTCCAGCAAGAACGCCAGGGTTTTTTCCACCCGCTGTTCACAATCCATGGGGCGAAGGTAGTTATGCTTGGCGGCGATGCACAACGCGCTTAGGCCAAAGCCGGTAGCGGCTATGCTGGCGACCCGGCTTAAGGATCGTCCGACGGTCGGCGCCCGGTCGCGCACCAGCCCGCTCCTGGGACTGGCCTCATTGAAGAAGAAGTCGCAGTTCCTTCCCTCCATGTCGTCGAGCAGGGCTTCCGCTACACGGGAAACCTGGGTCAGCGGGCGATTGATGAATACGCCGGGAGGATGGGCGTACTTTTCGGCTGACTGGCTCTCGGTTTTTGGAGTCGCCGCGGCGGCGTTCGATGGGGCGGCCGGACGGTCCTGGAGCCCTTCGGCGGTGGCCAGACCGGACGCACTCAAGGCGAGCGCTCCAGTCGCGCCCGCTTGCTGCAAGAGCTGCCTGCGGGTTATTCGTGTCCGGGTCAATGCAAATTTGATCTCAAGGCCAAAATAAAAACAATCCAGACTTCCGCACGGCAAATTGACCGCACTCTTTCGAGTGTAAACCTGTGTTTGGCCTTCGATATCACCAGAAGGTGGGGGCTGCCGGCTGGTAACGGGCTTTTTTGCTACTGATACAGTCATATCGCGACAATGCATCGACATTCCGAACCTGCGGTGCCGGAGTTGCATCCGATAGCATGGAGACGCAATATTGGATGGGGCAATCAGGCGCAGCCGTTGCGCCGGACGTTTTTGCCCACCAAGGGTTCCCTAACCGCATCACGCCCAATCCGGGCTAGCTGGTCCCCGAGTCATCCCTGGTGGATGAGGGACCAATCCAGGAGGATATTTTGGCTTACGAACTGCCACCACTTCCCTACGACTACGCTGCGCTTGAACCACACATCGACACCGAAACGATGAAGCTTCATCACGACAAGCATCACGCCGCGTACGTCAACAACCTTAACGGCGCTATCGAGAAGCATCCCGAGCTGGGCAAGCACACCCCAGAGGATCTGCTGCGCAATCTGAGCACCATTCCAGAGGACGTCCGCACCGTGGTGCGCAATAATGGCGGCGGCCACGTGAACCACTCCATGTTCTGGGCGATCATGAAGCCCGGTGGCGGCGGTGAACCGACCGGCAAGATTGGCGAGCAGATCAAGAAGGATTTTGGCAGCTTCGCCGATTTCAAGAAGCTGTTCAATGAGACCACGGCCAAGCAATTTGGATCAGGCTGGGGCTGGCTGGTTTTTGAGGGCGGCAAGCTGAAGGTCGTCACCTCGCCGAACCAGGACAATCCTATCTCCCAGGGGCTTTTCCCGATTTTGGGCAATGACGTTTGGGAGCACGCTTACTACCTCAAATATCAGAACAAGCGGCCGGATTATCTTGCTGCCTGGTGGAACACCGTGAATTGGGACGAGATCAACAAGCGGTTTGAACACGCACAGAAGTAAGTAAAGGCCCAATCGCCCGGCGATTTCGCTGGGCGATTGGGATCCAGAAAAACATTTCCACGAAATGTCCGCTGAAACTGCCGATCCCTCGGCTGCGCGGGATGACAACAAGGAGAGGGCAGTTGTAGGGAAAAGGCAGTTGCTGGAGGAAAGAAGAGCGGAACCGGCGTCTCTTTCGTTGCTGACTGATCGGCAGGCTTAAGGCCGCCGAATTCCCGATTCCCGGGTGGACGAAACACTTCCACCAGCAGTTGCTCTCTCCTTTTTGTCATTAGGAGCGCAGCCGAGGGATCTGCAGTTTCAGCGGATCTTCCGTGGAAATGTTTTCCTACACGGACTGCGGCCACCGCTCTCGGACCAGCGCGAGACCTTCCTCTTGAGTGTGAATCGTGCCTTCGAGCTGAGCGTCCTCCGCTGCAGCAAGCATTTCAGAAAATTGCGGTCCCGGGCGATAGCCGGCTTCGATCAAATCCTTGCCAGTCAACAATAGCTGCGGACGAACCTGCTCCTGCGGCAGGTTCTCGAATCGCTCCCGGGCGAAATCGTACAACTCCAGGGATCCATGACTGGCCAGGCAGTCGAGGCGATGCAGCGCCAGGTGTTGATCGAAACTCTGCAACCGGAAGAACCGCTTCAGCGTCGACTCTTTCATCTTGCGCACGTCCGCGAAACGCATGTGGTTGTCGATAAGCGACAGGATCTGCTCTGTCTCGTGATTGGGAAATCGCAGACGCTTGCAAATCTCCTCAGCTATACGAACGCCCACCTCTACATGGCCGTCGAAACGTATCCGATCGGGCGCCACGCGGAACGTTGCAGGTTTTCCAATGTCGTGGAGCAGAGCGCCCCACGCCAGGGCCATCGGCGTTCCGGCGGGCAGCCCGTCCAGCAGCTTCAGCGTGTGTACCCAAACGTCGCCTTCAGGATGGTACTGGGGAGGCTGCTCTACCCCTTTTAACTTAACTACCTCAGGCAGTACCTGCGCCAGCAGCCCGGTCGCATCGAGCAACTCAAAGGCGCGACGCGCGTGGCCTTCGGTGAGCATGCGGGTCAATTCATCGCGGACGCGCTCATGGCTCACCTGGTTCACCGCCGGCGCCAATCGCTCGATCGCCTTCTCAGTGGCCGGTTCCAGATCGAAGGTGAAGCGAGCCGCGAAGCGGACAGCACGCAACATGCGGAGCTTGTCTTCCGTGAATCGCTCGCTTGGATTTCCGATGGCACGAATCAAGTGGGCATCCAGGTCGTGCATGCCACCGACCATGTCCAGGACTGACTCGTCGACCGGATCCATCATCATGCCGTTAATGGTGAAGTCGCGGCGCTTCACATCCTCTTCCGGGCTGGTGGAGAACCGGACTGCATCCGGGTGCCTGCCGTCGGAGTAAGCTCCATCGCTACGAAAGGTGGCGACCTCGGTCGAAATCTCCCCGGTGCAGACCAAAACAACGCCGAAGTGCGCACCCACGGCAAAAGTCTTCTTAAACAGGTTCAATACCTGATCGGGGGTCGCGCTGGTAGCAACGTCAAAGTCTTTCGGGGTGCGGCCGAGCACCAGGTCGCGGACGCAGCCGCCGACGAAATAGGCCTGATGGCCGTCGGCGCGCAGCCTGGCAACGATCGCCGTTGCCGCATCACGCGCTGGGTTGGGTTCCATTCCTACTACTATAGAAAAGTGAGTCAATTCAGCCAGCTTCTTTCTGGCGCCGAGGGCGCTTATGGCCGCGGCCTGATTCTGGCTATCGAAAGCTCCTGTGACGAGACGGCAGCCGCGGTCGTCGAGCGCGGGCGCCAGGTCCTCTCCAGCATCGTAGCGTCGCAAATCGCGATTCATGCGCCTTATGGCGGAGTGGTTCCGGAATTAGCTTCCCGTGAACACCTACGCAATATTGTTCCCGTGGTGCGCGCAGCACTGGAGAAAGCCCGCGTCAGATTCTCGGATCTCGACGCAGTTGCGGTCACAGAAGGTCCTGGCCTGGCAGGCGCACTCCTGGTTGGAGTCGGCTATGCCAAGTCACTCGCCTTCGCGCTGGGAAAGCCACTGATCGCCGTCAACCATCTCGAGGGCCATATTCACGCCGTTTTGCTGGCGCATAGCGAAGGACTGGAAAACGGTCGATCGCTGGCCCTGGTCGTTTCCGGTGGCCATACCCATCTTTATCTCGTCCATAACGAGGGAGAGAGGTTTACCTATCGCAACGTCGGGGCCACGCTCGACGACGCTGCCGGCGAAGCCTTCGACAAGGTCGCCAAACTGCTGGGGCTGGGCTATCCGGGCGGTCCGTGGATCGATGCGCTGGCGCCGCATGGAGATCCTTCCTCCGTGGCGTTCACTCTCACCCAGGTGAAACATAAGGCCCATCGTCCGGATTCTCCAGTCGAGCGATTTGCCTTCTCCTTCAGCGGCATCAAGACCGCGGTGCTGCGGTATGTCCAGATTCACGACCTCTATCCATCGATCGAGCGTCGCCGTCAAGCTCTCGCTTCGCTTCCTATGGCCGGGCCCGCCGACGCGCTTTCCTGGTGCGACGACCGGACCTTGGGATTGATTGCGTCTTTTCAACGTGCGGTGGTCGAGGACCTTAAGCGGAAAACGTTTCAGGCTGCCGAGGTGCTGGGCGCGGAAAATATTCTGGTCTCGGGTGGGGTAGCAGCAAACCGGGAACTGCGGGAGCGCTTCACCGAGGAAGCCGGGAAGCGAGGACTCCCGATCGCGTTCCCGACGATGGCGCTCTCCACCGACAATGCGGCCATGATTGGGGCTGCAGCCTGGCCCAGGTTCCTGATGGGAGGCTTTGCCAGCCTGGACCTGACCGCCAACGCATCCTTAGCTTTGGGGAAAAAATGATTCTCAAGATTCGAGCGGCCGGTGAGCCGGTCCTGCGTGAGCGCGCCAGACTTTTGCAACCCGAGGAGATTCTGCTGCCCGGCACCCAGGAACTGATCGCTTCCATGCGCGACACCATGCGCGACGCACCGGGAGTCGGCCTGGCTGCGCCGCAGATAGGTCTGCCCTTACAACTCGCCGTCATCGAGGACCGCGAAGAATATATGAAGGACTTTAGCCGGGAAATGCTGGCCGAGCGGGAGCGCAAGCCGGTGGCTTTCGAAGTCATCATCAATCCCGTGCTTACGTTGGAATCCGAGCCGGAAGTGGAATTTTTCGAGGGCTGCCTGAGCCTCCCCGGCCTGGTCGCCCTGGTGCCGCGCGCCCGCAAGGTCAAAGTCGAGTGCCTCGATGCCCAGGGAAAGCCGAAAGTCATCCGAGCCTCGGGGTGGCATGCCCGGATCCTGCAGCACGAGATCGATCATCTTTTGGGTGGGCTTTATGTGGACCGCATGCGCAGCGTAAGTCTTTGCACACTGGAGAATTTCACTCGCCATTGGAAGGGCAAATCGATTGCAGATGTGAAGCGTCTGCTGCCTTAACCCGGATCTCCTGTAGAAATCGGTGGCTTTTGGCAAATAGTATGCGCCTTTCCTTGAAAGAAAGGCGCACACGCGAGCTTGTTCGGTTCCGCGTAGTAGGAGGTCCGGGTTTGCCGACCTGGATACCGCTGGTGGACGCTGGACGCTCGAAAAGTTACCATGAGGGTCAGGTAAGCCCCAGCCTGGATGACCATCCGTCTCTTCAACACTCTCACTAATACTGTCGAAGATCTCCAGCCCACCGATGGCGAGACGCTGCGTATCTACGTGTGCGGCCCTACCGTCTACGACTACGGGCACATCGGCAACTTCCGCACCTTTTTGCAGCTCGATGTGCTTCGCCGCTTTTGGCAGCAGCAGGGTCATAAGATCAAGCACGTCATGAACATAACGGATGTCGACGACAAGATCATCCGCAATGCTGCCGCAGCAAAACTGCCCATCAATAAATACACCGAGAAGTACGAGCGCGCCTTTTTTCAGGATCTGGACGCGCTCGGATGTGAACGGCCGGAGATCATCGCCCGGGCGACGGAAAACATCCAGGAGATGGTGGCCCTGATCGAACGGCTGGCGGCTAAGGACCTTGCTTACCAGGCGCCGGACGGTTCCTGGTATTTCCGCATCGCCGGGTTCCCTGAGTACGGCAAGCTGTCGAAGAAGGACTTCACGGCCATCACCGACGGGGCACGCGTAGATCTGGACGAATACGACAAGGACTCGGCTCGTGATTTTGCGCTGTGGAAAGCTGCCAAGCCGGGAGAGCATTGGGATACCCGTCTCGGCCCTGGACGCCCGGGATGGCACATCGAGTGTTCCGCCATGGCGCTCAAATACCTGGGCGAAAGCTTCGACCTGCACGCCGGCGGGGAAGACCTGATGTTCCCCCACCACGAGAATGAAATCGCGCAATCGGAATCGGCCACTGGGAAGACCATGGCCCACCACTGGATGCATGTTCGTTTCCTGCTCGTGGACGGGCGGAAGATGTCGAAGTCTGAAGGTAACTTCTTCACTTTGCGCGACTTGCTGCTCAAGGGTTATAAGCCGTCGGCAATCCGTTTCCTGCTGATTTCCGTTCCCTACCGGCATCCGTTGAATTTCACCCTGGACGGCTTGACCGAGTCGGCCAGCGCCGTGGAGCGAGTTCGGACCTTTGCGCAGAGAGTTCGCGGTGGGAACTGGCCAGCAGGTACGAATTCAGAGCTGGAAGCCTTGACCGCCAAGGCACAGCAGAACTTCTGCGCCGCACTTGCGGACGACCTGAATACCTCGGAAGCCCGGGCCGCTATTTTTGAGTTGGTGCGGACTGGGAATATTGCGGCCGATTCGGGGAAATTGTTTGCCGGCAACGTCCCTCCGATCAACGAGGCGCTGAAGCGGTTCGATGAGATCTTTGCCGTGCTCGAAGACAGGGACGCGGAGATCGCACGCGGTGCTTTGGCATGGGCACAGGAAGAGGGGCGGGGCGACCAAGCCGCGCCTGAATTGCTAGCTTCTTATTCCCTTACCGACCAGCAGATCGATGCCCTGTTGGCGGAACGCGAGCAAGCCCGCCGGAGCCGCAATTTTGCCCGGAGCGACGCCATCCGGAATGAACTGGCTGCCCTGGGGATCCTCATCGAGGACTCCAAAGACGGCGCCCGGTGGAAGCGGAAATAAGGTCCTCATCCCGCTGGTTTAGTCCCGCAGAGCCTGCCCTGAGCTTGTCGAATGGGGACGGCTGAACTTAGCCCAGGACGATAGTCCTGGGGTACATCTATGAAACTTGATTAAGTCCCGCAGGGACGGCTGAAGATTTTTCGAAGATTGCGTCGCGGCCTATTCTCAGTCGTCCCTCCGGGACTGGGTTGTTCTTTCGAACCCAACCCAGGACTACGTCCTGGGCTAAGTTATATTCATCCGTCCCTAACGGGGCTAAAGCTTGGTAACAGCGTTCTCCCACACCTCTGAAACCCTGCCCTTCGGCCCGTGGTAACCTTTAGGGGCAAGGGGATTTCGATATGTGGATGGACAACCAGAGACCGCGCGGTGTGTATACCGGCTTCTGCCCCATGCCACGCACGCGTCTGAACGTGCTCCCCGCCGGCACCCGACCTAGTCTCTTCGGCGGCGACTAGCTTTACTCCGCCGAAGCTCTGCCCCGACTCCGACCGATTTGCGTTCCTGCGCAGCGGTCGATTGACTCGCCTTTGTAAGAACGCCGAGAAAGCAGAGAAGCACTATGCAGAACAATGGTCAGATGAGTAGCAGTCTTTTTGCCCAATACGGTCCGAAGCTTGTGGGTCCGGTTCCGGGTCCGAAAGCCCGCGCAATTGTCGCCGGCGACGAACGTTACATCTCCCCCAGCTATACCCGGTCCTATCCCATGGTGGCCAAACGCGGCCGCGGCGTGCGGGTGGAAGATGTGGATGGAAATGAGTTCCTGGACTTTGCCGCCGGCATTGCCGTCGTTTCCACCGGTCACTGCCATCCCGAAGTGGTCGCCGCCATCCAGCAACAGGCAGCCGAGCTGATCCACATCTCCGGCACCGATTTCTACTACGAGCACATGGTAACCCTGGCCGAGCGGCTCTCAGCCATCGCGCCGATGCCCGGACCGCACCGCTTCTATTACGGAAACTCCGGGGCCGAGGCCGTCGAGTGCGCGCTCAAGCTGGCCCGGTACCACACCGGGCGGCAGAACGTGATCGCCTTCTTTGGGGGTTTCCACGGGCGCACCATGGGTGCTCTTTCGCTCACCGCCTCCAAGCCCCAGCAACGGCGCCGCTTTTCTCCGCTGGTTCCAGGGGTCACGCACGTGCGCTATCCCTACGCGTACCGCGGCTGTAGCGGAGGCCCTCAGGAAGAAGAGCGCTTCGCCCTGGCGTGTGCCCGCTACATCGAAGAAAAGTTGTTCAAGACAACGCTTCCCCCGGAAGAAGTGGCCGCTATCTTTGTGGAACCGATCCAGGGAGAAGGCGGCTACGTCGTTGCGCCGGATATTTTTATGCAGGAACTGCGCCGCATCTGCGACAAGCACGGCATCCTGCTGGTGGTCGACGAGGTGCAATCGGGCGCCGGCCGCACCGGCAAATGGTGGGCGGTTGAGCACTCCGGAGTGCAGCCAGACATGGTCTGTATCGCAAAAGGCATCGCTTCGGGCATGCCTCTGGGCATTTGCATGACGCGCGCCGAGCTCATGGACTGGGTTCCCGGATCGCACGCTTCGACCTTCGGGGGCAACCCAGTGGCCATCGCCGCGGCTCTGGCCACCATGGACGTTCTCGAGCGCGAGGGCATTGCCAATGCCGCCGCCATGGGAGAGGTGTTCTTCTCGCGCTTGCGCGACTGGCCGGCCAGGCATCCGATCGTCGGTGATGTTCGGGGGAGAGGTTTGATGATCGGCATCGAGATCGTCAAGAGCCAGCAAACCCGCGAACCCGCGCCCACGTTGCGCGATCGCATCGTCTCCCTGGCCTTCGAAAAGGGTCTGCTCCTACTGGGTTGCGGAGAGACTTCCATCCGGCTGGCGCCACCGCTGACCCTGAACCAGCATGAAGCGGCCATCGGCCTCGACATCTTCGAGGACTGCGTGGCCCAGGTTGAAGAGGAGCACGCACAAGCCGCCAGCTTTGCCTCAGCAACTGTTTAATGCCTGAGCGGATGTTCCATGCGAGGTGGGGCATCCGCTATTCTCTGGGTTAACCTGAAATCTCTGGAGACCGCCCCCCGTGCAGGCCGCAGGCATTCACCACCTCGAGCTCACGCTTCTCTTCCTCGTGCTCCTCGTCGCTGGGCTGACGACGCTCGCGCAGCGATTCAAAGTTCCTTATCCCATCGTGCTCTTCATGGGCGGAGTGGTCCTCTCGCTCTTCCGCCACCTGCCGCAGATCGCGTTGAATCCCGACGTTGTTTTTCTCGTGGTTCTGCCCCCGTTGCTCTTCATCGGCGGGTTTAACACTTCCTGGCGCGACTTTCACAAAAACATTGTCAGCATTCTCATGTTGGCTTTTGGGCTGGTGCTGTTCACTGTGTTTGGCGTTGCGGTAGGTTCGGCGTGGCTGATTCCCGGATTTGATTACCGGCTGGGAGCGGTCCTGGGAGCAGTCGTCTCGACCACGGATGCAATCGCTGCAACCTCAATCGCCAAGCGCCTCGGTCTACCCCGGCGGATTGTCGACGTGCTGGAGGGCGAGAGCCTGGTCAACGATGCCAGCGGCCTGCTCGCTCTGCAATTTTCTGTTGCCCTGGTTGTCGCCGGAAGGCGCCCGGGACCGGGCCTGGCATTGCTGGAGCTTTTTTGGTTGGTCGCCGGCGGGGTTGCGGTTGGGTTTCTCGCCGGCATCATCATTCACAAGGTGTCACTGGATATCACCGACTCGCCGGTGGAAATCACCTTGTCCCTTGCCACCCCTTACCTGGCTTACCTTGCCGCGGAAGGGATCCATGCGTCGGGCGTGCTCGCCACCGTGGTCTGCGGCCTTTATCTCGGGCGCAAGAGTTCGGAGACATTGTCAGTGAATGCGCGCATTGAGGGCACCGCGGTTTGGAAGACGCTGGAGTTCGGCCTCAACGGCCTGGTTTTTATTCTCATGGGCCTGCAGCTTCGATTGATCCTGAGCGGCATTCAGCACCACAGCGTGAGCCAAATGATTCGCTATGGAATTACGTTCGCGATCCTGGTGGTGGCGCTGAGGATTCTCTGGGTCTACCCGGGTGCGGTGATCGCCTACTGGATACGAATTAATCTCTTGCGCCAGGCCCAGCCGCGTCCCACGGGCAAGCAGATTTTTATCGTGGCCTGGACAGGCATGCGCGGAGTGCTGGCCCTGGCCGCCGCCATCTCGCTGCCTACGGTACTCGAAAACGGCGATCCTTTCCCGCAGAGAAGCTTCATCATCTTTCTCACGTTCTGCGTGATCTTTGTGACCCTGGTTCTGCAGGGTCTCACTCTGCCTGCAGTGATCAGAAAGCTGGGGCTCGCTGCCGGTGGCGAGCAAAACCTGGAAGAGCAGCAGGCTCGTCTGCTCATCCTGCACACCGTGCTCGACTATCTCAGGGATCTGTCACGACAAGCAAAAACGGATCATAAAGAGATCTACGACGACATGATCCGCCACTACCAGGCGCGCGCCACCCTGGTTGAAGTGGGAGGCGAGGAGCTGAAGCCGGAACGGGAAATCGCTATGGCTCGTTACGAACGCAATTTGAGCCAGGAACTGCGCGCGCTCGAACGGTCCACTGCCGTTATGTTGCGCAACGAAGACAAGATCAACGACGAGATGCTGAGGACGATCGAGCGGGAACTGGACCTGACCGAGGCGCGCTATCAGAACACCTAGTGCTGGTGAGGATCAGCGTTTTTCGGTGCTCTTTACCCACATCACGCCGGCGGCAAAGAAAACACAGGCCACGGCAAGCGCCAGGATGGCGTGGGGCTTGTTGCCGTAGTGGACCGCCACAGCGGCATCAATCCACCACACCACCGCTCCCACGAACCAGATAAAGGAAAGATTCCTCATTCGCATCGAGGCTACCTCAACGACTCCGGTTCACAATGCGACAACTCTCGACTCTTCCGTTACTTTGGGAATCGCACCGGAAACCTCGGTTTCCTTCTACTAGATTCATCTTAAGACTAAATTGTCTCTAAGTTTTCCCCCGGCGCTTTACCCAGACCTTCTCCGCCGCTGGATGGCCCAGGGTGGACCGGCCGACGGAAGTCTCGATGGAGATTGTCCGGTCGTAATTCTTTGCCAGTACGTTTACCCGCCCACCGGGCGATATGCCCGCCTGATGCAGGAAAAGCAGTAGTTTTGGGTCGCGTTCGTAGAGGCTTACCACGGTGTAGCCTGCATCCTCTTTGGCTTCGGATAGCAGGACCATCCCTCGTTTCCCGCGCTCCTCGGGAGTCTCCGGCAACACCCAATTGCCATGCGGGCAGGTCCCCTTGGAGCCCAGCCTCTCCAGCAACTTGGCTTCGAACGCCGGCGACACCGCATGCTCCAGGCGCTCCGCTTCATCGTGGACCTCGTACCATTCCATGCCGAACATCTCCGCCAACATGCGCTCGATCAGATGATGACGCAAGGCCGTGCGATAGGCAGTCTCTTTTCCTTTGGGAGTCAGGCGGACAATCCCGTCCGGCTTGACCTCGAGATATCCGTCGCGCCTTAAGCGCTTGATGGCCATGGTGACCGCGGGTGGGGAAACAGAAAGCCAGTGGGCCAGGGTTGCAGGAATCACCTCCTGCCCTTCGCTCTCTGCTTCGAGAACGGCCTTCAGATAATCTTCTTTCGAGATGGTGATAGGAGGCTTCACGGGGATCGCTTTCAGTAGTTTAGCCGGTCTCCTGGAGAACTCCGGGCATAGAATAGGGCGCATGCGTACGCTGCGGCTGCTGGAGGGGTTTGTTCACCTGAGTGACTCTCTCTCTGCCCGCTTCGGCATTGGGGGCCCGGCACACCTGGAGTTGGGGCGACGTGGAGAGGAAGCAGCCTTCTTTTACCTGCGGCGGCATGGATACACCGTAGTGGCCCGGGACTGGCGTAGCGGAAAGGTTCGGGGCGATCTTGATCTAGTGGGCTGGGAAGGAAACACGCTCTGTTTTATCGAAGTGAAGACGCGGACCAGCCGAAACGTTGCGACGGCAGAATCCGCCGTCGATCACGACAAAACCCGGGTGTTGCGACGGATCGCGCGGCAGTATCTTCTTGCTCTGACCGATACCCCAGACCAGGTACGTTTCGATGTGTTGTCGATTTATTATGAGGCGCAGAAGGCCGCCGATATTCAACTCTTCCGTGGTGCGTTTGAGTGGCGTTGAAAAGGAGACGAGTTTGATGAACCGCCGGCAATTTATTTCCGCGATGGGTGCAGTGACGGCGATGACGGCAGTCCCGGCATCGTTGGCATCGCCAACCCGTCTTTCGCATAAGGAGCGTGTTGACCGCGCACTGCGCGGTGAGGACCTGGACCGCCCTCCTTTCAGCATGTGGCACCATTACAAGCGCCCGACCGCGGAGCTCGAAGCGCAGGATCACCTGGAATTCCATCGCAGGTACGATACCGACTTCGTCAAAGTGATGAACGATTTTGACTATCCGCGATCGAAGACCGGGAAATGGTATGAGTTGGAACCTTTGCAAACGCCCTATCCCGATCAGCTGCGCACGCTGGAGTTAGTGCGGGATGGCTTGCACGGGGACGCCTATTTTATCGACACCCTCTACGGCCCTTACATGACGGCGATGTTGTTATTGGCGGCTGAACCCGAGTTTGCCGGAAAGAAGGGTGGAGAGGATCGCTCGGATGTCATCAAGAGCATTCACGACTTCCAGAAGGAAAACACTGCCGGGTGGGAACAGGCGATGGAGGCGATCACGCAGTCGACCATCCACCATATCCGCCGGTCGCAGGAGATAGGCTGCTCCGGGACTCTGGTCAGCATTTTTAACGCCACCAGCAAGTTTGGCTCGGTTGCCGATTACGAGCGCTATAGCAAGCCATACGACAAACGCGTGCTCGCGGCCCTGGCGGATACCAAGCTGACGTTGCTGCACCTGCACACATTGGAGAGACCTTACCTGGATCAGTTCAAGGATTTTCAGGCGCCGGTTATTAATTATTCTGTGAAGACCAGCGGTATTCCTGTCACCGAGGTTCGCAAGGACTATTCCCAGGCGATCGCCGGCGGCGTAGATGAAGTGGATTTCGATAAGCTCACGACGGAGGAGATTCGGAAGCAATGGACTTTGGCTCGGGAGCAGGCGGGAAGCAAGTACATCATCACCCCTGGGTGCTCGGTTCCTGATGCCTCGACCGATGCGGAGCTTGCCCGGATGCCGCGTGCCGTGGGTGTCAAGGCAAATACGGCTATTCGGAAGATCTGACGTAACCAGGAGAGGTCCGTGGAAATGTTCTCCGCTATTTGGCGTCTTCAAACTCTTCGTGCCACGCCATTTGGATGGCTTCGAGCTTGGACTCATTTGATTTCGTTGGGTCGTCCGCGAAGCCTTCCAACTGGGTTACGTACTTATGCAGGTCGGTAAACCGCACGCTGAGGGGATCCAGCTCGGGATACTTTTCTTGCAGTTGAATGCCGATTTCTTCCGCGTCACTCCAGGTAATTTCACGCGCCATCGCCTGCTCCCTATTTCCCTTCCGACATCGTTAACGGCTTGCCCTCAGAGACATAGTTGCGATTCCACTTGGGGATCTCCACTACGTAGTTTCCCGGTCCGGTGATCACGGCCTGGCAGCCAAGCCGCGAATTGAGCTGCTGATCCGCCGCCATATCCAGCCGGTCAAGCTCGTCATCGTCCGCCGGCGTGAGGGCATCGGCGCCCTCCTTGGCCCAGATATGACAGGTGGTACAGGCGCATACGCCGCCACAGGCGTGATCGAGAAAGATGTCGAAGTGTTCGGCCACATCGAGAAATGACATGGGCTTTCCATGATGCCCATAGGGGAGGGTGCCGTAGGGAAATTCCACTGTACGGCCTTCGGGAAGAAATGTGACGCGAACCATGTTGTCAGTCATCAGCTTTATTTTCTTTCTATGAACTCGGCCTGGGCTATGGGATGCGGAGCAGTAGGACCCTTCCCCAGGCTCTCCCGGGCAGATTGCATCGTTTGCCCCTTGATCGCGGTGGAGACAGCAGCGTCCATCATAAGCTCAGCGAAACGGTGGGTGGCTTTGTCCAGAGCCTCCGTGCCCGCACGCAACGCCTGCAGATCGTCGCCCTGCTTAAGCACGCTGAGCTCCGCGCTCAGAGCGTTGATTTCGGTACGTTCATCCGGTTCAAGCAGCTGCCACGCGGGGCTTGACGGAGCTTTTTGTACCGCGCTCAGAATCGTTTCGGCTTCGTTCCTCGCTTCCACCAATTGGCGAAGATGAATATCGTCCTCGGCATGATCGAACGAGTCGAGGATCATCGATTCCACCTGCTCGTCCGTCAAGCCATAAGCGGGTTTTACCGAAACCTCCGCCTGCTTGCCGCTGCGCTGCTCCAGCGCGGAAACATTCAGGATGCCATTGGCGTCGATCAGGAACTTGACCTCGATGCGCGGCAAGCCTGCGCTCATGGGTGGAATCCCCTTGAGATCAAAGCGCGCCAATGAGCGGCAGTCCTTGGCCATCTCGCGCTCGCCCTGCAGCACATGGATGGCGACATTGGTTTGTCCATCCACCCCGGTGGTAAACGACTCGGAGGCGGAGGCAGGGATAGTCGAGTTGCGCTGAATAATCTTCGCGACAACTCCGCCCAGCGCTTCGATGCCCAACGATAGCGGGGTCACATCGAGGAGCAGCATGTCCTCGGTAGCCTTGGATCCGCCGCCCAGGATATTGGCCTGCACGGCTGCGCCGAGCGCGACCACTTCATCCGGGTTGAGTTCGGTGCGCGGCTGTTTACCGCGGCGTGGGAGCTCAAACACCTCGCTCACCAGGCGCTGCACCAGGGGAATTCGCGTGGAACCCCCGACCAACACGACCTCGTCGATCTGATCGGCAGTGAGCCCCGCATCACGTAACGCGTCGCGGCAGGGCGCCATGGTGCGAGCAACGACCGGCTGGATGAGCTGTTCAAATTGTTCGCGCGACAGTTCCCTGCTATACCGGCCGCCTTGCGGGAGCTGGATATCAATTTGTGCTACGGACTGCGACGAAAGCGCGATCTTGGCCTCGATCACTGCTTTGCGAATGGCCTGGATAGCCTCCGGGTTCCGACGCAGATCGGCGCCGCCATCGCCGGCGATATCGTCCAGGGCAATTGCAATCAGGAGGTTGTCGATGTCGTCGCCGCCCAAATGAGTATCGCCATTGGTGGCGATCACTTCAAAGATGCCTTCATGCAGCTTGAGGATGGAGATGTCGAAGGTGCCACCACCGAAGTCATAGACGGCGATGATGCCTTCTTTTTGGCGATCGAGCCCATAGGCCAACGCTGCGGCTGTCGGCTCATTCACCAGGCGCAGGACCTCGAGGCCCGCCATGCGTCCCGCATCCTTCGTTGCCTGCCGCTGGGCATCGTTGAAGTACGCAGGCACGGTGATGACTGCCTGGGTCACCGGCGCGCCAAAATACCGTTCCGCGTTGCGCTTGAGCTGGCGCAGGATGTGCGCGGAAATCTCGGGCGGTGTGAACTCCGAGTCGCCTAGACGAATTCGCAACACTTCGCCAGGCTGAATGTCTTCGACCAGCCGGAAGGGAAAGAACTTCAGTTCTTCGGTAACGTCTTCGACACCGCGGCCCATGAGCCGCTTGACGGAATAAATAGCCCGCTCCGGCGCGCCCAACAAGGTGGTGCGCGCTCCGTTGCCGACCAGCATCGCAGGCCGTGCGCCATCGCGAACAGGGCCGATGGCGACCACCGAGGGCACCAGGTTCAGCCCGTCTTCCCCAGGGATGACGATGGGCTTCTCCCCTTGCATGAAGGCGACTAACGAGTTGGTCGTGCCCAGATCTATACCGACTACGCGCTCATCCGCCATAAATCTTAGGACCCTCCCAGGGTCTGATCCACATCGCGCACCAGGTTCTGCAGGTAGCTGCGGCGCTGCAACAACGCGGTCATTGCTTCTTTCGCCGCGGCTTTCTTTGCCTCGTCGTTCTTTTCCCAGGCTTCATCCCAGGCCGACCATCGGGAACGCACTTGCTCATCCAGCGCGCTGAGCTGCGCGGCAAATTGGTTCTTCGCGGCTTCCAGATCGCGGCGCAATTGCGGATCGTCCTCACCCATCTTCTGGTTCTGGCGCAACTCTTCGAGTTGCATATTCAACTCGAAGACTTCCTCCAGAAGATCCGCAGGGACCTTGGATGGATTCGGGCCGCGGTCTTCCTCGAACTGCACACCTTCCAAACGAAGCAGATATTTGGTCCGGTCCAGAGGGTTTTTCAAAGTGCGGTAGGCATCATTCAACAGCGAAGCCTGCGCCAGGCTCCAGTCCTGCTCCTGCTGTGAGGCTCGCGCATGAAGATCCGGATGCAGCTTACGGCTATAGCGGTAGAACTGCTTTTCCAGCGCCTGCACATCAAGGTCGAGCTTAGGCGGCAGACCAAACATACCGAAGTAATCTGCCTGGTGCGGGGGTTGCACCTTACCACAGGAGCCGCAGAAAGGCTGACCGTCCGCGACATCCTGGCCGCAGGACCAGCACGTTGCCGGCACGCTGACTCTTTCCATAATTTGCATAAGGCGGAGCGACCCCGGCGTGGCTAGGCCGAAAAAGATGACCCGCAACCGCAGGACTTGGTCGAATGTGGATTGATGAAGTTAAAGCCCTGCCGCATCAGCGTCTCTTCGTAGTCAAGAATCATGCCATGGAGGTAGATAAAAGACTTGGGATCCACAAAGATGCGCACATCTTCAAAGTTGTAAACGCGGTCCCGTTCTCGCGGCTGCGAGTCGAACCGAATGTTGTAAGACAGACCGGAACAGCCGCCGCCCTGAATGCCGAGACGGAGCCCCCCCTGATCGGGGGAGACTCCTTCTTTGGCCATGGCTACACGAATTCGCTTCAGAGCGCGTTCCGTGACCTGGATGCCCTTCTGATTCGGCGCGGCATTCTCCGCATTGAGGACGGCTGATTCCATCTTGCCTGCTTAGTGAGCGACGGAAGCTGTGGCTTCCGCAGTCTCGGTGACTCCGTTTTTCTTCTTCCAATCGCCGATCGCTGCGCGGATAGCATCTTCCGCCAACACTGAGCAGTGAATCTTGACCGGCGGCAACGCCAGTTCCTTCACGATGTCGGTGTTCTTGATCTGCATCGCTTCTTCGACCGTCTTACCCTTCACCCACTCGGTCGCGAGCGAGGAGGACGCGATGGCAGAACCGCAGCCAAAGGTCTTGAACTTTGCCTCTTCAATCACCTGGGTTTCAGGATTGACCCTGATCTGCAAGCGCATCACATCACCGCATTCCGGGGCTCCGACCAGGCCAGTACCAACCTCAGACTGGGTTTTGTCCATCTGGCCCACGTTCCGCGGATTGTTGTAGTGGTCGATTACCTTGTCGCTATATGCCATTTGTTTCTCCTCAATTCGTGTGAACGCGTTTTAGTGCGCCTGCCATTCGATCTTCGAAATATCGATGCCTTCTTTCACCATCTCATACAGCGGCGAAAGCTCACGCAGTTTCTGTACTACATCAATTACCTTGTCTGCTACGTAATCCACTTCAGCTTCGGTGTTGAAGCGGCCCAAACCAAAACGGATGGAACTGTGAGCGACATCGTCGCCCAGACCCAAAGCCTTCAACACATAAGATGGTTCAAGTGAGGCGGAGGTGCAGGCAGATCCGCTGGAAACTGCAACATCGTTAATGCCCATCAGCAACGACTCACCTTCGACGTAGACAAAGCTGACATTCAGGTTGGCCGGCAGACGATGCTCCATGGAGCCGTTAACGTGGAGGTAGTCCAGGTTCGCCATCAGCTTCGCTTTCAGCTTGTCACGGAGTTTACCCAGGCGATCGGCTTCTGCCGCCATTTCCTGGCCGGCTATCTCGCAAGCCTTGCCCAGGCCGACAATGCCGGGGACATTGAGCGTCCCTGAACGCATGCCGCGTTCATGCCCACCACCATCGATCTGCCCGGAGATCTGCACCCGGGGATTACGCCGCCGAACGTATAAGGCGCCGCAACCCTTAGGTCCGTAAATCTTGTGCCCGGTCAGGGACAAACAATCGATATTCATCGAGTTGACGTCGACCGGAACCTTGCCCACCGCCTGGACCGCGTCGGTGTGGAAGATGACGTTGCGCTCGTGGCAGATCTTGCCAATCTCCGCGACCGGTTGAATTACGCCTATCTCGTTGTTGGCAAACATGATCGAGACCAGGATGGTCTTGTCGTCGATGGCCCGTTTCAGGTCTTCGAGGTCGATCAGGCCGTCCGCTTTTACCGGCAGATAGGTGACGCGATAACCATACTTTTCCAGGCGCTTACAAGCGTCCAGTACCGCTTTGTGCTCAGTTACCTGGGTAATGATGTGGTTGCCGCGTTCCCGGTACATTTCCGCAATGCCCTTGATCGCGAGATTGTTGCTCTCGGTGGCGCCGGAGGTAAAGATGATCTCCTTGGCACTGGCGCCAATCAGCTTTGCCACTTGCTCACGGGCGTGTTCAACTGCCTGCTCGGCCTCCCACCCAAAGGAGTGGTTTCGGCTGGCCGCGTTGCCGAATTTGTTGGTGAAGAACGGCATCATCGCCTCGAGCACGCGGGGATCCATCGGAGTGGTCGCGTGGTCGTCCATGTAAATTGGCAACTTCACGTTTGCCGGCGCCTTCACTGCGTTCTCAACGGTGCTCATTTGCTCTCCTGACACTTCCAGCTCAATACTCTTGCCCTGGTCAGCCACCGAGGCTAACCAATACGGATTCGACTGTTCTACCGTGGTACCTGCGGGTGTGCTCCGGCTCACATAAGTCGGATACCCGAATAGCCTTCAACACCCCGGCTATGCTTTCGTTGACCTTCCGTAACGGCTCCCTGACGGTGCAGCTATCGGTAAGATCGCAACCATGGGGCCCGGTCTCGCAGGAAGTGATAAAAAGTGGCCCGTCGATGGCGCCAATCACTTCAAAGGCTGTAATCTCTTCCGGCGGCCGCGAAAGCGCATATCCGCCATTGGTTCCGGCATGGGATCGAAGTAGCCCTGCCTTGGTAAGCCGCTGCAAAATCTTGGCCAGCAGTTGCGGTGGAATGCCGTAGGCCTCGGCAATATCTTTTGCGCTCAGGGAAGGCATATCCGCGCGCTCAGCCAGGAACTTCAAGGCCATTAAGCCGTAGTCCGCTTTCTTAGTGAGCCTGAGCATTCCCGATTACCTTAAGATGCAATGGCGACCGGGTCGGTCGCATATTCAGTATACGTCCGATTTACTCATAATCGTAAACCGCATTGCGAGCAAACTGAGGAATTTAAGATATTACGTAACTCTTACACCCGCAGGTGCTTACGCCGAATAGCCTATTTGCGATGGCAACCATTGCAAATCCGGCCGGCCCGGCCTCCGAAACTGCTGAACTCCAAGCCGCTCTTGAGCCCAACCCTGGTAAATTTCACTGGCAGTTTGCCCTGGTCATCGGGATCTTCCATTTGGCGGCCTTGGCGGCCTTTTTCATGTTCAGCTGGTCGGCCCTGGCGGTGTTTGCTGTGACCTGGGTTATGACTCAGAACATCGGTATCGGGTTGTCTTATCACCGTTTACTGACGCATCGGGGCTACGTGGTCCCTAAATGGCTGGAGTACACCATGGCCATCATGGGCACCATGGCTTTGCAGGGCAGCCCGGTTTACTGGGTCGCTGTGCATCGCCTGCATCACCAATTTACCGACAAGCCGGGCGATCCCCATTCCCCACGAGACGGCAAGTGGTGGTCACATATGGGTTGGATTCTCAACGGCTCGCTGCATAACGAGAGCGCCATCCTCAAGCGGTACGCTCCCGACCTGATGAAGCAGGGCTTCTATCGCTGGCTAAACCGCTATCACTGGTTACCAGTAACCCTGATGGGGTTTGGTTTACTCGCGGTGGGCGGCTGGTCCTGGGTACTTTGGGGCGTCGCCCTCAGGGTCACGATCGGGCTGCACGTAACCTGGCTGGTAAACTCGGCGACCCACATGTGGGGTTCGCGCCGGTTCGATACCCGGGATGACTCCCGCAACAACTGGTGGGTAGCCTTACTGACCGGCGGAGAAGGATGGCACAACAACCATCACGCGCACCCGGTTTCGGCTCGCCACGGGATGGCCTGGTACGAGTTGGACGTGAACTACATCGGGATTTGGATGCTGGAAAAGTTAGGCCTCGCCACGAAAGTCAACGCCAAGCGCGTTTGAGAGTGGCTTCACTTCAGCGTTATTTGCCTGTGTCTGGACCTAGCCCTACTCCGCAGTGTGTCGGCAAAAACCGAAGGGTGCCCCGGCGTGCCGTTGGGTCTCGCTTTTGAGACCTGGGATCCGTGCAACAAATTCCGACTAGGAGCTCCCCTCCCTCTCATGTGAAACGTAACTAACCTGTCCCGGCGCGCCGTGGAGGTATCTGCGGTTCTTTCGGACGCAATCCAGCTACCCAGCCGACACCATTGTATTCATCAACCACACTTCAGAAACCTGGCAGCCTCGTCCGGAGCCTCCTTGGCCTGGCTCGCGTGTCCAGGAAAGCGTCAGTTCCCCTCCAGTCGTCGCGGCGGTAGGAATCTCGAATTCCTGCGGAACCGGAGGCCAGGGCCGCTGCAGAAAAGCATGAATCTCGATCTGCTCATTCGCAACCAACCGCATCTTTTTCGTAAGCTGATCGCCGCTGTACACAACCCGCAAACGATAATGCGCCTTCGGATCCAAGCCGGTGTAATGCATTTTCAACGGCGCATCGAAGAGCGATTCAGCCCAGCGCTTCCATGCTAAGGGGGCACGACCACCGAGCACGTCAGGATAGAGAAAGCCAGTCAGCGGAGTGGCACGGAATTCGGGGTCTCGCTCCGCCCCTTCCCCGAGAAGCAGATGAGGACGATTGGCGACGTTCCCCAAGTCGTCATAAAACCCGCCGGGACCAGGGTCGGTTCGGCGCAACAGCGCCCGTATGGCGGCTAACTGCTTCGCCGTATCGGCCTCACGAATTTCGGAAATCTGCATGAGCAACCACGGAGCATCGCTCACCGGATAATCCAGCGTATCCAGGTTCGTTCCCCGGACGACCGCCTCTCCGCGGTAGCGCTCCACCGCCAGTTGCATGCGGATGCTCTGAAACAACGCCTCACCCAACTCCAAAACCCTTCCCCGCAAGCTCCCGCTGGCCGATTCGATCATTAATTGTTGCAATATGCCGCGGGCTTCCTCCAGCAGCAGCATTGGGTCTCTCCCGTTGGGGGATGTGCTGCTGGGAACCGCGCCGATTTGCAGTGGCTCCGGGATCCAGCCAATCTCCTCCGTCCGCCGCAGCACAACCAGCGCCCGCTCTACCTGGGCGGTTTCTTCTATCAGCCGGCTCTGTACATAGGCGTCGAAATAAGCCCGATAGAGGGCCTGCTGGAATCGCCAGTTGCCGACCAATGCGGGCGCGGCGGCACGCTCCATGTCTTGAAATTGGGAGAGCGTCACAGCAACAGAAGCGTTGGTGGCCAGGGGCCCCTGCCAGTTTCTTTCCAGGCTCATCAAGCCATGGCTCAAACCTTCGGCTTGTTCCTTACCAGCAAAGTAATGAGAGAAGTCGCGCAGAACATCCATCACGCTTCTCTTCGGATCCCATCCGAGCCCGCTCCAGACAAACTTATTCAAGTCATCATTGCAGCCCTCCGAGTAAGTGATGAAGCCAATGGTTTCCGGCAGAAACTTTCGCAGGATATTGGCTTCACCCAGGGGACGCGGATTGATGGTCTCTCGTCCCTCGGTGAGCGCATACGCCACATCCCAATCCGGAACCGGGAACTGGCAGCCGGTACTGTGGGTGATGTCCGGATAGAAGCGGATAGGATATTGCGCGGGCAGCCGTCGCCGTATCTCCTCGAGCGTTCGCCGGGACTGCGGCCCCACCACTACGCCGTCGAGCCAGCTTTTCGTCTCAGTGGTAGATACGATAGAGAAGAATTCCTCCATCCAGTTCGCAGTAAAGGATTGCGGCGAGACCCACATCTGCGCTTTGGGATGGTACTTGCGCAAGCCTGCCTTTTGCTTTTGCAGCAGGGCCAGAAGATATTTAGGCTCCGTATGGCCCGGATCGCCTCCGGGCACAAACACCACGTCGACCCGAGGCAGCATCTTGAAAATAGCCTCCGACTCGGCCAGGGCAGTGTTCGCCGTTTGCGAATCGGAGTAATCCTTGTCCATCGCGGGATACCAGACCGACACGTCCAGTCCATAGCTATCCGCGATGCGCGACACCTCCATCATCATTTGCGCAGGGGGGAGGGGAAAGAGAGGGCTGTCCGGCTCATCATCCGATCGGGGCGGGATGATCTCGATTGCGTTGGTGCCGAAGATTGCCAGGTCGCGGATGTACTGGTCCCACATCTCTACGGTCCAGGCGTCGTATGAGTTGGTTTTCGGGCGATACCCAAGCTGATGCCCACGCAGCGGATACTTAGGGCTGCTTTGCAAGGGAAACCGGCTTTGATCGATGGTTGCCGCTTGCCGCCCAAAGTCAATCAACCGGAGCAGCTGCCCTACGCCAAATAGGACCCCGCGTTCGTCGCTGCCGGCCACGGTTATCCAGCGGCGGACTCCGTCGCTTCCCGCTTGCATTGCGTATGTCTCGGGATTAGACCCGAAGGATGGGATTCGTCGCCCCATCTTTCCCAAACTGGACGCCAACCCGGCATAGATCGTAACCGGAGCCATACTTTTACCAGTCGACTGTACTTTCCAGGTAAGTCCGCTGCGCTTGTAGGACTCCTCCGAAAGAACAGTCACAGCCTTGACCTCGCGCGGGGTCGGATTTTGCGATGTGACGAGAACGCATTCTTTGAGGTCGATTGGCTCGCCCGTCGTAGCCCCTTGAAACCAGTGAGCGCGATGTGCGGCCAGGGTCAACGACCCGCCTTTGACAAAGTCCCTGCGTGAATACCAATTCATTCCTCAAACCCCGGCAAGAATCGTGAAAGGTAAGCTACCACGAAAAGCCAATTGATCGATGGGTTCTGTCGACATGACGAATACATATGTATACACAAAAAAATCGCCGCCTCGGGGAACGTCAGTGCTTCGACCGGCTGTAGATGGTTCGCCACGCTGCAAGCAGCATCAGCATTCCGGAGACGCAATAGACGAACGCTGTTCCACTCAAACTTGGCCCCATCCCGTACCGGTTAGCCGCGAGTGCAATCACGACGGGAGCGAAGCCGCCGCCAAGCCAACCCAGGGAGTTCAGCATGCCGGCAGCGATGCCGCGCTGCCTCACCGCAACCACGTCATAGAGCGAGGCAAAGATATTGGCATCGTACAGACCCTTGCAATAGCCAAAGCCAATCATTCCCAGTACAACTGCGGGAACCGAAGCGGCCCAGCCGGTGAAGAACAAGAACGGTATGCCCAGGAAAAGGCCGAGTGCCTGTGTAACCATGCGGCCGCCGGTAAACCGGCGCGTGAGGCAATCGGCCAGCAGGCCACCGCAGAGAACGCCCACCACCGAAGAGAGCTGCAAGTACATGGTGCCGTTCAATCCCGCCATGCTCAGGCTCATGTGGAACTTGCCATAGAGAAACGACGGCATCCAGGTAAGGAAGACAACGGCCACGAAGTTAGCGCCCACAAAGGCCAGGATCAACAAGCGCACGACGCGGCTTTCCAGGAGAGCCTTTAATTCGTGAAGCAGGTTGCCTTCAGAAGCGTGTGACGACGATATCCCGTCTCGCTGTTCGGAAATACCTCGAGCGGGTTCCATGAGGAACTTTCCTACAACGAAGGCGAACAACAGACCGCCTGCTCCGAAGAGGATGAAGCTCCATCGCCAGCCATAGAACTGCCCGACCAGACCGGAAATCGCACCACCCGCAATCGAGCCCACATACACGCTCGACTGATGAAGAGACATGGCGCGTGAACGCGTGGCCGCTCCATGATAGTCGCCGATGAGAGACATCGAAGCGGGAAGGTAGACCGCCTCCCCTAATCCGCTGAGTGCACGGCACAGAACCAGCTGACCATAGGTGTGGCAAGCCGCCGTCAATGCGGTAACCAATGACCACGCGATCAGTCCGCCTAACACCAGCATCTTTCGCGGGAGGCGATCGCACAACCAGCCCGCCGGCGGGCCGAAGAGGGCATACATCCACATGAAGGCGGAGCCCACAATTCCCAATTGAACATTCGTGAGACTCAGCTGTTGCTTGATCAAGGGAAACACAGCGAAGATTGCCTGGCGATCAGCGTAGTTGAAGAAACAGACGAACCACAGCATGCCTACAACGAACCACTTGTAGCTACGATCCGGCGATTCGCCCGGGGTCATCGGTGGTTGGTGATCGTAGGATGATCGAAAAACGCGGGCATGCTCTGCCGCATGGAGGTTTCGCGGCGCCACTGGTCGTATTCGTTGACGCGCTCGTGCTGGCTCTGCTGGATATGCTCGGAAAGGTCACGCATCGCCGCCTCCTTATCCTGTTTGACGATCGCATTCAGGATATTTTGGTGATATTTCTGGATGCTGCTGAGCGCTTCTCGGCCGTGACCGCTCCGCCGGATCGCGAAGACGCTGATCAGCAGGCGGGTCTCGCTCATGCTCTTCTGCATCCTGGAATTAAAGGCCAGACTCATCAGCAAGGCATGAAAGCCCAGGTCACAGGTAAGGAAACGACTCATCTGCGCTTCATCGAGCGCTTCCTTCTTCGATTTCTCCAGCTCCTTACGGAACACGGAGACCTCATCGACCAGGCTTTGCAAACGATCGCGATCGACCGGCCGGAGCGGCGTACGCGCAATCTTGCCCACGGCGTAGACTTCGAGGGCCTCGCGCAGTTCATAGAGTTCGATGATGTCCTCGCGGCCCAACTGGGTTACGATCATGCCGCCGTTCGGACTCGGTTCCAACAGTCCCTCAGCAGCAAGCTGGTTCATGGCTTCGCGGATGGGCGTGCGGCTGCTACCCAAATCTTTCGCCAGAGATTGCTCAGAGACACTGCTGCCCGCTTCCAGCTTGCCGCTTAGCAGTAACTGCTGGATATGCAGGTAAGCACGCTCGCGTATCGATAAATCGGCGCCCCCTTGGCGTGACCTGGCCTTGCGGTTCATGCTGCAAAGCATACATCAAGCAAGACGATTCAGGCTTGTCGACAGATAGTAGCCAGTTGGTATATTACTACCGGAGAACTGACTTGGCTTAGGCCCTGGGAGGGCGAGTGATGACAACCAAGCTGGTGCGCGGCGTATCCGCCGCGGTGCTGACCCCGCGTCTTGCCGACGGAAGCGTCGATACCATCTCCTTACGCAATCTGCTGGAGTTTCTGCTGGATAAGGGAATCTCTTCCTTCGCTTTGAATGGGGCTACGGGTGAATTCTGCATCACCACGCCGACGCAACTGCGTACACTGCTGAACACCGCCAAAGAGGTTGCGGGCGATGCAGGAGAGTTTCTTTGCGGGGTTGGCGCGGCCGACACGGCAGGATCCATCATGTTTGCGCGGATCGCTCAGGACGCGGGCGTGAGAGGTCTGCTATTGCCGATGCCCTATTTTTTCCCTTACCAGCAAGGCGATCTCGAGCAGTTCAGCCGCAGTGTCGCGGCAGCCACGTCTCTCCCTGTGCTGCTCTACAATTTGCCTCAATTCACTTCCGGCTTGCAGAAGGAAACTGTACATACCCTCATTACCGAAGTGCCCAATATCGTCGGCATCAAAGATTCTGGGGGATCGCTCGAAATACTTCGTCACCTCTCGGAGCACACCGCCGATGCCTGCCGGATCGTCGGTGATGACAGCGTACTGAGTGCCGCACTGCGCTCCAGGATCTGCGACGGGGTCATTTCCGGTGTCGCCTGTGTGGTGCCCGAACTGATCCTCTCCTTGTACCAATCGGGAGAACAAGCTGGTTCCGTCGAGTTTACCCAGGCCACCCAGGCGCTCGACGAATTGATTGCACAGCTTAGCGGGTTTCCCACACCGTGGGGTCTTAAGTGGATCGCGCAGGCACGCGGGATCCTCCAGGCCACGTTTGCCTTGCCCAATTCGCCGGCGCGGATGGCCCAGGGGAAACAGTTTGAGCGATGGTTTCAGGGATGGTTCAGCGACCGGAATTTCTAGCTTTCTCAACCCGCCTTAGCAATGCGCCGTTCGGGAACGGGCGCGGCTGGACTGAAGCAATCAATCGCATACTGGTCGGCCCTGCTGGCTAATGCATCCAGCTCTCGCTCGACAATCTTGCGCACCTGGGACGGTTCTCCGACTGCGCGTAAATTGAGCAATAACTCCAGCCTGAGCGCAGGAGAGGCGTCGAGGTCGCCATCGACGATGGGTTCCTGCCCGTTACCGCAAATGGCGGCTTTAAGGAAGCCCGTTGGCGAACTGACGATAGCTTTTAAGTGGGCGATCAAGATGTGTTTCGCCGTCAGGGCGTTATCGAGCCGGTCAAGCAAGGGCCCCAGCAGCATGGCTGGCGAAAGTCCACCTTGCGGTTCGAATACCGCTCGCAGGTTCAACCATGCGAGTGCAGCCTCGGCCCGGGCATATTCCGAGTAGTCGATGGCCAGTGCCTGATCGCCGGTGGCGATGGCTCCGGAAAGCACCTCGTTCAACCACGCGGCTACGCCTTGCCCCGTCTTCGCGCTTAGCTGGCGAACGTGAGGAGCGGATACCTCCGGGTATTCGGGGGAAATGTCCGACTTGGTAAAGCAGACCAGGTCGGCTTCCTGCAGTTGTTTATCGAACAGGAAGCGCATGTCCGGATCCGCATCTGTTTCCAGCATGGTTCGGGCACGGAGCGGATCGACCAATACCGTGAGCGGCGATAGTCGATAGGTATCACTGTATTCGAGCAAAGGGCGGAGCACGGTGGCGGAGAGATCGGTACAGCTCCCGACCGGCTCAGCGAAAATGACATCGGGTGCGTGCGCGCGAAGATCGCTCATCGCCTCGATCAGATCGGAGAGGCGACAGCAGAAGCAGCCTCCGGTGACCTCTCCGAATCTCATGCCTGAGAGGGTTGCATATTTGCTGTCGACCAGGTCTTTTCCCTGATCGTTCCACACCATGGCGCTGCGCAGGCCGCGCTTTTGCAGCTCACGCGCAGCAGCCAGGATCAGGGTGGTCTTTCCTGCGCCCAGAAAGCCCCCAACCAGCACGACCCACGGCCTGGTGGAGATGGTTGGTCCACTCATCTAGCAACCCCACCCTGGTAACGCAACCGCGGGAAGATTGCGCCCATCATATTGCTTCCTTGTCTATGCTTGGATTTAGACTCCTCATTTTGCCACAGGCGAGAAGCAACTGTTATCGTTGGCGGTTGCCCTAGCCCCAGGAGATTTGCTGATGTCTTCTTATGCTGTCCCGGTTCTGGAATCGCCCGCGCTCGTTGCTCCCGGAGAGATTTTGCTGGTCGCCAGTGGCGATCTCCGCCAATCCGCAAATAAGGTTTGCTGGCCGGCACAGGCCGAGATGGAAAAGCAACTGACGGATGCGGTGCATGCCGAGGGGTTCACGCTGCGCCGCGCGCATCCCTACCGCGACGATCTGCAACACGGCTTCATCTACAACCAGCGCATGGGTATGGATGTTTTCATGAAAATCCATCCCGAAGCGCCGGTCATTGTCGCGGAAGCGGTCTGGCAATACAGCAACCATGTCTTCCCCGGTCTCCAGCATCATCGCGGTCCTATTCTTACGGTGGCTAACTGGTCAGGACAATGGCCGGGGCTGGTCGGCATGCTGAATTTGAATGGCTGCCTGCACAAGGGCGGTGTAACGTTCAGCACCCTCTGGAGCAAGGATTTCAAAGATGACTTCTTTCGCCGCGGACTGCGGCAATGGTTGAAGGAACACACGGTCGAACAGGATCTGAGCCACGTGCATGAGCTCGAACTCTCCGGCCTGCCGCAGGCGGAGAGAGATTTGGGTGTTTCCCTCGCTCGCGATCTGAGGACGCGCAAAGCAATCCTCGGCGTATTCGATGAAGGCTGTATGGGCATGTATAACGCCATCATCGAAGACAACCTGCTGAATCCGACGGGCATGTACAAGGAGCGGCTTAGCCAGTCGGCCCTGGTCGCCGCCATGGCGGCGGTCACGGATGCAGAGGCGCAAGCCGTGCGCAATTGGCTCAACAAACGCGGGTTTACTTTTGTGACCGGCGCCAGTGAGGAGACCGAGCTCACGGACGGGCAGATTCTTGGGCAGTGCAAAATGTACATCGCGGCCGTGCGGATTGCTGATGAGTTCGGCTGCGACGCGATTGGAATTCAATACCAGCAAGGGTTGAAGGACATGGCCCCCGCCTCCGACCTGGTGGAGGGGCTGCTCAACAACGTGGACCGTCCGCCGGTTTTTGACGCCACAGGCCGCGAGCTGTACGCGGGCAAGCCGCTCCCGCACTTCAACGAGGTCGATGAATGCGCGGGGCTCGATGCTTTGATTACCAACCGCGTCTGGAGCGCGATGCAACTCGACCCGGCTACGACGTTGCATGATGTCCGCTGGGGAGAGCACTACAGCGGAGGAGACATCGACGAATTCGTCTGGGTGTTCCAGATTTCGGGCGCGGTACCGGCTTCGCATATTGCGGGTGGTTATGCCAAGGCCAGGAGCGAACGGCAGGTACCCATGTACTTCCGCCTGGGCGGGGGCACGCTCAGCGGAGTTTGCAAGCCCGGACACGTCGTCTGGAGCCGCGTCTTCGTGGAAGGAGGCGCGTTGCATGTGGACCTGGGCCGCGCGACGGCTATCGAATTGCCCTCCAAGGAAACAGAGCGCCGGTTGAAGTCGGTCACCCCGCAGTGGCCGATCATGCATACACTGCTGCATGGCGTTACTCGTGATCAGTTCATGGCTCGGCATCGGGCCAACCACCTGAATGTGGTCTATGCCCCAACCAGCCAAGTCGCGGACCAGGCGTTGGCGGCGAAAGCCGCGATGATGGCGGAGTTGGGTATCCGTGTGCATCTTTGTGGAGACTAGGAAAGGAAACACGCATCGATGCTTGTGCCTTCATCGACAGACGCAAAGGTAGCGCAGGATTCGACACCACCACTGGTGCCTAAGGGGCTAGCGGTTCCCTTCTCTTTGGTGACCGCTCTGTTCTTCATGTGGGGCGTACCCAGCAACCTGAACGACGTGCTGATTCGCCAGTTCATGAAGTCGTTTGCCATTAGCCGTTTCCAGGCCGGGCTGGTGCAATCGGCGTTCTATCTGGGTTACTTTCTTTTGGCCATTCCCGCTGCGTTATTGATGCGCAAGATGGGTTACAAGTTCGGCATCGTAATCGGGTTGGTATTGTTTGCCAGCGGCGCGTTTCTGTTCTGGCCCGCCGCATTGCTGGGTCGCTATGGGTTTTTCCTCTTTGCGCTTTTCGTGATTGCCAGTGGGCTTTCTTTCCTGGAGACAGCGTCCAATCCATTTATCGCGCAGCTCGGTTCTCCTGAGAGTGCGGCACGCAGGTTGAATTTCTCTCAGGCCTTCAATCCCCTGGGTGCGATCACCGGCGTACTCGGCGGGACAGTGTTCATCTTCTCCGGCATCGAACTCACCCCGCAGCAAGCGGCCGCCATGCAGGCAGCAAACACCTATGAGGCGTACCTCAAACACGAGACCATGCGGGTCGTAGTTCCGTACCTGGTGGTTGGAGTGGTCGCGCTGATCTGGGCCTTCCTGATCGCGCGAACCAAATTTCCTACGATCGCCCGGGAGCATGAGAATCCGCAGGAGCAGCATGGCAGCTTCAAAGAGCTGCTGCGCTACCCTAACTTCCTCTTTGCCATCGTCGCACAGTTCCTTTACGTCGGCGCGCAGGTGGGGACCTGGAGCTACTTTATCCAGTATGTGCAGGATGGAACGCATCAGCCGGAAAAGATCGCCGGATATTTTCTCACCGGCACCCTGGTTGCGTTTGGGCTGGGCCGGTTTAGTTCCGCAGCCCTGATGCGCTACGTGAAGCCTGCCTTGCTGATGGGCATCTACAGCCTTGCGAATATCGTTCTGGTGGCAGTGGGCGTCGCCTTTCCTGGTTGGGTGGGCCTCTGGGCCATCTTCATTACCAGTTTCTTCATGTCGGTGATGTTCCCCACCATTTTCGCGCTGGGCATCGAGGGGCTGGATCGGAATACGAAGATCGGCGGCTCGCTGATCGTGATGGCGATAGTCGGGGGCGCGGTGCTTACCCCGCTGATGGGCTGGATCTCACAAACGCAGCACAGTATTGCCAAGGCTTATATGGTTCCTCTCCTCTGCTACTGCGGGATAGCGCTTTACTCCTTTGTTGGAGTCCGCATGAAGCGAAGAGAGGGATTGGAGGGAGTATGAGGGCGATCCTGGCCGCATGGTTGTTGATGGCGAGCAGCCTGGGGGCGATTGCCCAGCAGCCTTCGGCGGAGTGGCAGACCAGGCTCGCGCAGGTCTTGCCTCTGCTTGGACATCGTAATTGGGTCATGATCGTGGATTCCGCGTACCCGCTGCAAAGCTCCGCCGGCGTGGAAACGATTGAAACCAACACCGATCAGATGGAAGTGATTCGCCAGGTTCTGGGCATGATTGGCAAATCCATCCACGTGCGGCCGATTGTTTACATGGATGCGGAGTTGCCTTATGTGCCGGAGAAGGACTCTCCCGGGGTGAACGCTTACCGGGAAGGCATCAAGGGCGTGCTCGCGGGCCAGAAGATCACGTCACTGCCACATGAGCAGATCATCGCGAAAGTCGACGAAGTCGGGAAGACGTTCCATATCGTAGTCCTAAAGACGACCATGACGGTTCCGTATACGTCGGTATTCCTGCAGCTCAATTGCAAGTACTGGAGCGATGACGCGGAGGCTCAGATGCGGAAGGCGATGAAGGGCGGTCTGGCGAAGTAACACAGGCCTTTTGTCATCCTTAGCGAGGCCAAAGGATTTGCAGTTTCCGCGGAACATTTCGTGTAAATGTTTTCCAACCGGAGAAATCATCGGCCTGCGGACTCTGGCCCGGCATCCACCCTCCCTCTGAAGCCACTAGTCTCTCCTTGTCATCCCGACCGGAGCGGAGGGACCCGCGGTTCCGCGGACCTTTCGTGGAAATGTCTTCATAACCACGGCTATTAGCGCTCTGTCGATCTGCGTAAGTCAAGACTCGCAAGCAAAAAACATGACCTCGCCCCGGATCAACTCCGAAGCGAGGCCAGCTTTCGTTCTAGAAGAGGAAGCGGCCCTGCACTACGACTACACGGCCGGCGACCGTTGACTCCTGGGTGGACCCGTAGGGGCTAGTGGGTTGGTTGATGTCCGAAGAAATGCGCCCCAGCGTGCTCGGGTTGGACGCGTTATTTGCAGGTGCAGCAAAATTCACGTGGTTGAGTGCGTTGTAAGCCTGCGCGCCGATCTGGAAGGTCATCGACTCATGCTTGTAAACATCCTTATAAAGATTCAGGTCGACATCCGCGTAGTGAGGACCATAGAAGGCATTCCGGGGCACGTTGCCATAGTTGGTTTGCGGGGAGGGTCCAGGTCCGACTGGCACAACGTTGCCGGAAACAGAATCGACGGTTAAGCCCTGGCCGTTGAAGATGCCTGCATTCTGGAAACAGGGATTGGAGTAGGAATTGCACTTGTGGTTGAAGTTATTGTTCAGCACTTGTGCCAGCACGGTGGAGGCTCCTCCGGTGCCATTAGCCCCCAACGCGCTCTCCGCATTGAAGTTGACTACGCTAAAGGGTTGTCCCGAGCGCCAGTATGCCTTGCTGCCCAGGGTCCATCCCGCTCCCACCGCATTCACGATTCGATTGCCGAAGTGATTGGGCTCCACGTAGACGAAGTCGACGAGAAAATTATGGCGGATATCGTAGTCGGAGTTGGAATACATCAGCCTCGATGGCAAATCCGGAGCGATCTGTAGACCAATCGACGTGTTTCCGTTGTAAGGGAGCTGCGAGTTCCCTCCGTTGGAGATGTCATCGAGCGAATGAGAATACGTATAGGAAACGTCGGTCGTCAGACCGCGACGATCGAAGTGCTTATACTGCACCGACACTCCGCCGTAATTGGAGATCGCATTGTTGGTGAAGCTCTGTACCTTCCCGAAGCGGGGATCCGCCGAATCGAGGGGAACGTTGTCAAACGTTCCGTCTCCATAGGCTCCGTAGAGAGACGTGCCCACATTCTGATTGAGGTGGTCGTTGGCGATGAACAGGTTGTAACCGTGATTGCCGGCATAAGAAATAACCAGGGCATCGGTTGAGGTGATCTGGCGTTGAAGCTGCATGCTGAATTCGAGATATCGCGCAGCTTTGAAGGTGTGCGGAGTGGTTACATAGTCCGGCGGTGCGAACGGGATACCCTGCGCCGCGAGGGCCGCGGAAATCTGATTGTAGGTGGCTCCTTGTGAGAATCCATTCAGCACTGCGTTGGCCGAACCAGCCGCCACCGCTTGGGCGCTGCCTTGCCCTTGCGCAACCGTCCCCGAGTTCACGGCTGCAAAATACCGGTTGGGGAAGGACAGAAACGTTTGCTCCAGAATCAGGCCAGGAAAGCTGTCGGAAAATAATCCGACCCCGCCGCGCACGACGGTTTTCCCGTCTCCGCGGATGTCGAAATTGAATCCTGCGCGCGGTTGTACGATGGCCTTTTCAATGGCCGGAGCAAAACTGTTGTGCCCGGCAGAGAGGGTGGCGTTGTAAGGAGTGTCCAGGGTTGCCGACGTATTGGGAAACCCTCCAAGGTACTGTGAGTAGCAGCCATCGTGACAAATGGGGTTCCCGTTACGATCGACGCGGATACCAAAGTCGAGGGCCAGGTTGGGGAGCGCCCGCCATTCGTCCTGAGCGTAAACCCCCAGGTTGTAGACGGCGTTGTGGATGTTGGCAAATCGCGGAAAACCCTGGATAAAATTTGAACCGCTGTTTCCAGGCAGGGAGGCCCCAGCCAGGTCGGCGATACTACCGAAGGTATAAAATCCGCCGTAAGCAGCTGTCTGCAGGCCGATATCGGTGAAGTTATATCGTTTGAAATCGGCTCCAAGCCTCAAGCTGTGGTTCCCTTTTTGCCAGGAGAGGCCGTCGACAATCTGATACTGCGAGGTGTTGGTGCCCCCGGGAAAGTCGTCCCACACCGTTCCCAGCGTAGTGGCGTTGGCAAAAAAGGAAGACTGTCCGACACCGGCCAGAGCGTTCGTTCCGCCGTCATTGGTTTCGTTAAACTCTGTTGGCGAAGAGGCCAGGGCGGCGGCTAAATTTGCCGGCTTGAAAACACCGCCCGTGTAAAGAGAGGACACGATCAATTGATTGGTCAAGGCTGGAGTGAAGCTATAGATGTCGTTCAGCTGCCCGGTGTAATTCGGCTGAATGCTGACCATGTCCCAGGCAGGATTAATCAGACTGACGAAAGAGGGCTGTTCGCCCTGATCGTCCGTTACGCGGAAAAAGATTCTATGCCGGTCGCTGATATTCCAATCGAGCCGTCCGGCCGCCAGCCACTCCCGGTTGAGCGCACCCACATTCACGAACGCTGAATTGATGCAGCTCTCAGCGGCACTCGTACCCAATGTTCCGCCAGTCGCGTAGTCAGGTGTCCCGGCGAGGCCTCCGCAACCATACGCACCAGACGCGTCCTGTTGTGATCCGGGCCCGGTTACGACCGGAGCTGATCCAGTCCAGGCCGGGGATGCATTGGTTCCTGCAAACATGCCGCCATACAAGGCTTTGCTGCCCGCCGAAAGATTCGGGTTGGCCAGGATGCTGGCTTGCATGGCCTTTGAAGGCAGATTCACAAAACCGGTGCTGGGCTGAACGTAGCGAATCCCTTCCGTATCGGCAAAGAAGAATAGTTTGTCGCGCTTGATCGGGCCGCCGATCTGGGCAGCGTACTGGTTGGAGACAGCTTTAGATTTGGGAATGCCGGCCTGATTATTGAAGAAGTCGTTGGCATTCATGCCGGCGCTGTTGTAGTCCCATTGCGCCAATCCGTGGAAGCGGTTGGTTCCAGCTTTGGTGGTATAGGTTTCGATGATGCCGGCCTGGCGTCCGTACTGAACGCTGTAGCCGTTTTGCACCACGGCTGCCTGAGCGATCTCCTGCTGGCCCAGCGTGAGATTGGAAGAGCCGGAATTGGCGATGTTGTAGAGCGAAACGGAATAGTCGGCGCCGTTAATGACGGCCAGATTCGAGAGCCCCGGAAGTCCATCCGAGACGATGGAGCCGAAACCCTGCGTACCTGCACCCATCACGACACCGGGCACCGTATACGCAATGGTGGTTATGTCGCCGCCCGGGGCCGGTAGGTTCTGGAATTGTTCGGTGGTAAACGTGGTGGTGGTGTTCGAGGTCTGCGTATCAATTAATTGTGCGTTGTTTGCGCTCACCTCGACCGTCTGCGAGGTTGCGTTCGGCGAAAGCGTCAGATTGACGGCCGCCTGTTGGCCGGTCAACACCTGCACGGTTGTTTTGGTCGATTGCAATCCCTGAGCGGTGGCCGAAACTTCGAAATTGTCCGGCTTGAGGAACGGGACGGTGAAACGCCCTTCCGCGTTGGAGGTCAGCACACGTTGATCCCTGGTGGCCAAATCCGTAATGGTTACGGTTGCCCCCGGCACCACGGCTCCGCTGCTGTCCACGACCGTGCCGTTGATGCTGCCGGTCGTCGCGCTCTGGGCGAAAGCAGCGCTTTGGCTCATCACGCACAGCATGAGGAATGTAGCCAGGAAGCAGGTCTTGCGTACCCCACACCGGATCATTCCCTCTAACCTCATCTTTATCGCTTCCATCGTCACTAGCCTCCGAATTGATTTCTGATCTGTTGTGTCCCGCATGTATCCGTGACTGTCCGTAGTTGCCGCTTTGACCGGAATGCCTTTATCCGGCAATGGACACCTCGCCGCTGCGACGGTGCCAATCGTATCCATAGCTGTGTGGCCAACAGCGAGAGAGGCGAACAGGGTCGACATGGGGCAAGCTGAGCGCGCCTCCGCCAGCCGCGGCCTGGCGGCCTCTGTGGGAAGAAACCGTGTGGAGTTCAGCATTTGGATCCTCGATTCCGGTTAGGTGCGCGTAGAACCAGCCAGAACTGCATGTGTATTGAAAGCTGGTCATGCTACCGATACTTAGCTGATCGGGCGATCGCCCCGAACGCCTTGGGCAGATCCGCGCTAAAAGGACATTGATTAATGACGCGAAGCCGCTGACTCTCCATCGAACTCGAACGTGGTTCGAAAACGCTTGAACGATGGACGCTACTCCCGCCAGCGGAACTGGCTCATTGGTTTGACAACGAGCCGCCTGCCATTTTCGTTATATTCACCTCGAAGATCGCAGGGAGCAATAACCACTTAACCTGATTTCATACTGACCACGAGTCCGCTACGTTAACCGGCGGAGACAAAACCTCTGATCCTTTGGCCCCGTCGCTTTCCCTATCCATGGCAACCAGGACTCCAAACTTTGGTGGATTTGTGAGGAGTTCAATGAACTTGCGTTTGTGTGAGCAGATCAGCCGGCTATTTTGCCCAAATCGAGTGGGCGGAGACTCAAGGGGTATCCAATGGAGAGAGGATGATGATCTACCTCTCCGGCAAGGGCTGAGGTGAACTACACGGTTTGGCAGGTGAAATCTCTAACAATTCGGACGACTCTCGCGCGAGCCCTCCCGAATTTCATAAAAATGCGGTGGGGAGACGGAGTGGCGGTGGAAAAGAGATCAGCTGGTGATTGCGGGAACCGCTTCCGAGACCCCACGAGATCTCGCGTCCACCGCTCGCATGGGTACCTCTCCTCCCAGGAGAGACGCGGAATACCTGGATCTCCACCGGAGAACGCCCGGCGCGGCTTAGCACGTAAGCGGCCAGACACGCGTCTGAAGCGTATAAAAGTTGTACAAAAATACGGACCAGCGACCATTAGCCTATTATTTATGGGATATTTGCCGTCCTCCCTTGGCTCACCCGGAGGCCGCCAGGCACATTAATTTACTGATTCGATGCGCTTTAGAGATTTTTTCCAGTCGTACTCCACCTTCGTGTTACTTAGGCAACCCAATTGCTCACTCAAGATCCCAGTGGGATTGAGTCCTGGGACGAGCTTGTGGCGGGATTCATCCTTATGGGCCCTTGGATCTGGTGTTTCCAGCGAATGTGCTATCGGGCTAGTAACAGCCTTCCAAAAAAGCTTCGTGCCGTGCCTAAACAACCAAACACTTCCCATCCCGGCCCAAGTTGCCCGTGGAGTCATTTCGAAGGAGATTTCGTGACAAGTTCAAGAATTAACAGTCGCCCATGCAAAATGGGCGCCTTTTTCATCCTCCTGGCCTTCGCCATCACGGCATTCATCCCGACTGCCTTAGCGCAGGAGCTATCAGGAACCAAGGGCGGCCTTCAGGGCGTCGTGACCGACAGCAGCGGCGCAGTCGTGCCGGGCGCGTCGGTACGGTCACAGGCAATTCCGATACACGAACCGTGACCACGAATAGACCGGCCACTGGGAAACTACTGGATTTGACTCCCGGACCTTACTACCATCAGCGTCGAGCGCGAAGGTTTCAGCAAGACCGTTGCCAAAGGCGATGAACGTCGAGATCAACCGTCTCAACGGCGTAAATCTTGCACTTGCAGGCTGGAGCAGTCGCTCAGACCGTCCAGGTGGACGCCACGGCGACCAGTATTGATACCGGCTCGACGGCACTCAGCTCCAACTTCACCAGCAGCTTTCTACAGCCAGGTTCCCGTGGCGCGAAACGTGGGCAGCCTGTTTTACACGGCGCCCGGGGTTGACAATAGCGGCGGTACCGGCACTGCCAATCCCTCGATCGGTGGCGCAACCGGCCTGGAAAATCAATACATCGCCGACGGCGTAAACATCACCGATGGTGGATACGGCGGGATGGGCGTCTACAGCCCGATTTATGGTTCTCTGGGCACCGGGATCAATCTCACGTTCATTCAAGAAGTTCAGGTCAAGACTGGCGCGTTTGAACCCAAATACGGCAAGGGTGATGGCGGCATCAGTCCAGATTGTCACCAAGTCCGGCGGAACCTCATACCACGGCGCTCTTGGCAGCCTTCTTTGCCCCGGATGCCATGAGCGCCGGCCAGCGGTACGCTGACAATTATTTTCAACGCGTAAACGTGCGTGGTCATATCGCGTCCGAACCGCAATTCGATGCTTCCGCGGAAATCGGTGGCTACGTTCCCGGCGCGCACCTAAAAGACAAGCTGTTCTTCTACGGCGCTTACAACCCGGCACTGAACAAGGTTTTTTGGCTAGCGCCTTCGGTTGCTGACTATTATCAGCCACGGCCCCTTCACCAACAAGACGACCGGTCAATAGCTGGGCGGCAAAGATCACTTTCAAGGTCAACGACGGCACCAGCCTCGATGCTTCCGCTTTCGCGGATCCCTCCAAGACCAATGCCGGATATGGGTAGCCAACGAAGATATTTTCCCCTTTTTCCCGAACCTGAACCTGCAAACGAAACGCGGTTTTAGCCGATGGAACTATGGCACCCGCAGCGAGACCTTGCACTTTACCAGCTCACTTTCGCCTACATGGCAGTTAGACATGTCTGGCTCCGCCAAGAGGAGCAATTTCACTGAAATTCGGCTGCAAAATGTCTACTAAATCATCGATTACTTCACGGGCATCGTGCAGCCCGGAGCGTTCTACGCCCAAGGACTTCGGTTACACGCAAAACCCGACCACTCACGACTACGGCTTCGGCATCGACACCGAGAAGACAGTCAATTTCCAGGCCAGCACACACTCTCTTTCGGTTGGGGCTTCTCGCACTCTATCTACGCACTGAATAAGGCTTATCAGCGGCGGCCAATTCAATTTCCCATCGACCAATATTGCTGGCGTTAACGTCACCGCCATCTCGAGAATCCCGCACTCGTGGGCGCCTCAACCAACGCAGCCTTCAATTTGCTATCCTGCGGCCACCAATTCCGACCACGGCTTAGTCGATTGCGCGCCGAACGACTGCCCCTACTACAACGGCACGCAGGTCTATCTTGCAGCAAACCCGCGGTATCTTCAGCAGCCCAATCGCTGAGACCAGCTCTGTCTATCACGCGATATACGGAAACGATAATTTCGCATTCAACCGTTACGTCACCTTCAACGTCGGCCTCCGCTGGGACGAGGAACAGCTCAACGCAGTCACTCAGGCCTACGTTTCGTCGACAACTGGTCTCCCCGTTTAGGCATCAACGTCGATCCCTTTGGCGATCGCAAGTCGAAGATCTTCTTCAATTGGGGCCGCTACACCCAGTCGTTCCCGCAGGATGCCGCGTTGCGCGACCTGTCCAACGAGTTGGACATCTACCAGGCCAATTGGAAGCCGGAGGCTGATGCAAACAACAACGTAGTCATCGGCTCCAACGGCACGGTGGTTCCGGTTCTGGACGCGGCTCACCTGATCAGCGGAGATCCAGCAGCCGGCCAGCAGAGTGGACACATATCGGCCAGCGGCGGCGCGTCGCCCGATCTTCATTGCGCACAACACCAAGATGAACTTCGAAGAAGAGTATGTGGGCGGCGTCGAACGGCAGTTCGGCTGGCTTCGTCCTGAGTGCCCGTTACATGGACCGGCGCCTGCTGCGGATCATCGAAGATAGTTCGGGTGCTTCTCCGGAAGGCGCACTCGGCGGCTATCATCCCGCAAAAGTTCGTTGTCGGCAACTTGAGCGCAAAAACCGATCTTTTCGTCAACGAGCAGGAACAAGCCTACACACGATGCGAGCGCTCCGAACGACGATGTGCCCGCAAGCTGCGTCACCGACTACGCAAAAGCGGTCCATTCCTGAACTCTGTAGGACAATCGGTGGGCGGCGCCTGCGGGGCTCAACACCTGCAACCGCGGGCAATCCCACCCCAGATGGAAAACCAGATGGTTTTTCCAACCCACGCCGCCACTACCAGGCGCTTGAACTGGAAGCGAACAAGAACTTCAGCCACAATTTCATGCTGCGCGTAAACTATCGCTGGGCCAAACTCTACGGCAACTACGAGGGCCTATACCGCAACGACAACGGGCAGTCGGACCCCAGCATCAGCTCGCTGTTCGATTTCACCAATGGTGTTCTCGGTCTGCTGGGCGACCAGTTTTCGCGGGGCTATCTGAACACCGACCGTAGGCAGGTAGGCAATCTGTACGGCTCTTACATGATTCCCGAATGGCTTCATGAAGCGCTTTACCGGCGGCATCGGCTTGCGTGGCAGCTCCGGGCAACCCGATCAGCGAACTGGGCGCGCACCCGGTATAGACGATGCGGGCGAAATTCCCATCGGCGGCCGTGGCACCGTAGGCAACGGCCGTCTAATTATCAACTCGACCTGCACGCCGACTATCCGCTGCAGTTGGGTGAGCGGTACAAGGTCAAGTTCACCTTTGACACCTTCAACGTCACGAATTCCCGTTCGCTGACCGCCGTCGACCAGAACATCGCGCTCAGCTACGGGGTCCCGGACGCGGATTACCTCAAGCCGCTATCTTTCCAACGTGCATTCTATGGGCGCGGATCGGTACGGTTTGAGTTCTGATCGGCGGTTCTCAACTCAAGGGAGGGGGATGAACCATCCCCCTCCCTTTTTCCTTTTTGGCTGCCGAGGCAGGCGGCATTTCGGTCAATTACACTGGAGAGTACGTGAATAGCGGTGTATGGCTGCTGATGCAGCCGAACACCGCAGCAATGAGGCGAAATTGTTGAAGCGTTCTGTATCTGCAACCGGTATCATGGTTACTTTGATCCTCGGGCTCTTGTTTGCTCTCCCGCGGCGACCGCAGCAAGGCATCCGCAGCTACCCCCGAAGCTATGACCATTGGCTGAACCAGGAAGTCAACTACCTGATCACGAATCAGGAGCGGACTACTTTTCTCGGCTTGACGACAGATCAGGACCGCGACCACTTCATCGAAACTTTCTGGGCGATTCGTAATCCCGATCCCAACTCACCCAGCAATACGCTATCGGGACGAACACTACCGCCGGCTGGAATACGTCAATACCCATTACGGCTTGCCCTCTGCCGGAAATGGATGGCACACCGACCGCGGCATGGTGTACATCACCCTGGGCCCTCCGCAACAGAAGCAGATCTTACCTCAATACCAGGAAATCTGGACCAATTGAAACCTGGTTTTATCAGGATCCCGGAAGCGCACTGGCACCCTATTTCTCCGTTCTTTTCTTTAAGCCGAGCCCGGCGGAAGACTTCAGAATTTACTCTCCTTACCAGGATCGGCCCGGACAAACTGATCGCCAGCACCAACGCGGTCAACGACGAGCCGGCCGCGCTGAAGATCATCAAGGAGATCCTGGGTGACGAGATCGCCAACCTGACACTTTCCCTTTTCCCCAATGAGCCGGTAGATAACAAGAATGGCACTCCTACCCTGGAATCGGATGTCGCTGCTCAATAAAATTCGCGACTATCGCAACTTGCCGGAAAATCGGGACCTGCTGGCACAGCGCCGGGCGTTGCTGGAAGGCGTGACCCACCGCGTTTTGCTCGGGCAGGACTTTAGCGATCTTTCTGTCATGGCCACCCGGGACGGCGCCAACGAGGCCAGCATCCATTACCTGCTTCGTCTTTTAAATCCCGCGCGATTTCGTCCTGGGAAAAGATGCCAGCCAACGTGTCTATTATTCTTTGTCGGTTGAATCGCAGCTACTGAGCGCTGATGGCAAGGTGATCTACACCGACACCCAGGAGCTGCACGACTTTCTCACGCCGACCAAGTCGAGCCAGTTGCGATCCCGGCCCTTGGCGGTTGCCGGGCGCTTGGTCGCGGTTCCCGGCAAATATCAGCTGAAAGTGGACGTCACCAATCTGGTGACCAAGCAAAGTTTTGCCCAGACACGGGGTGTTCTGGTGCCCGCGTTTGACCACACCTTGGGAATGAGCCAAGTGGTCTTCTCTCCGTTGGCGCCCCCCAACGCGACTACTGGGCAGAACCAGCCATTCAGCTTTTCCGGCGTGAAGATTCCGGTCGCGGGCGCAGATAACGCCGACGCTCGTTGGCGGGGACCCAATCAGGGTCATCTATCAACTCTGGGAGCAGCCTGGTTCGCCGGTGTTCTTGAAGGGAAAAAATCTGGAGGTTTCGTACCTGATCGGCCAGCTTGGCGTGGCTACCAAGAAGGAACAGACGCAGACTGATCGACCGTGCCAGTTTCGATCCTCCAGGGCAATTTGCTGATGGGCACGGATCTCCCGACCACCGACCTGCACCCTGGCAACTACCGCCTGGTGATCCATGTCACCGACCCGGAGAGCAATGAGAGCGACATCTCAAGCGATCAATTTCCGGCTGGTCGGAGGCGATCGTCATCCGCTGTGGAACCTCACTAGCCCCTCTTATACCAGTTCGTGCGGACTCGGTCGTCAATTTGTATCGGCGCGGCCTGTGCGCCCTGGCACAGCAGCAACCTCAATTGGCTGTCGCCTATCTGAAGCAGGCCGTGGAGGCAGGCACACCCGACGCGGCCATGTACAGCGCCCTGGCTTCGGCTTATCGGCTTGCCGGAAATACAACCGCGGCCGTCGCCACGGAAAAGCAGCGCGACAGCGCACTGGCACGAAAGAGACGCACCCCCTCAAGCAACTAGCTAGCACATACATAGTGCGAAGTTCGGTGTGAGTTCTGCGTTTACAAGGACCCGCAGATTCAAGAACCAACGCAACTCGGTGAAGCTGGTCAACGACTGGAACAACACTGGATTTGCGCCACCTTCCAAGCTTGCGATCACGTGAACTGGGAACCGATTGGTTTAAAAACCAAGGCTTCTTCAAAACGTTTTTGCGCGCGCCTCAAGTTGCGCCGCATGCGCGTTGTCTCCAGACGCTCGATAAAATCCCGCGAGCGTGGAGTACATGTCCGCGGTCGGCGACTGCCAACTCAGCGCACTCTCGAGAATCTGCGTCGCCAGATTGATATCACCGGACTGGGCAACTCCCCGGGCCAGCAAAACGACCGTCTTCTCATCGAGCACCCGCGATTTGGCGAAGCGCTGTCCTAGTTGCGCCAGCTCCGCATACTTCTGTTGTTGCGAAAGCAAACCGATCAGCCGCGGTAGACCTTGTTCATAGGGCGGCGTCGCATTCACCGCAAGTTCGAACCACTTCGCAGCGTCCGCCGAATTCCCTTGCTCCGCCGCGCTCAGGCCCCGTTTGTAGTCGTCCTGCCCGTATCCGGCGAGCTGGGCTAGTCCTGGGTCATGCGCGGTCCAAAGCCCAACGGGCATGCTCGCAGGCTGTACCTGAAAATTGAGCGAGGCATACGCGTGGTGATCGCCACCTTGCTCCACTGCAGAGACCGTCAGCCTGTAGTTGCCGGGCAATAGGTGATCCGTCGCAAGTTTCTTACCCGTTAACAGAGAGCCGCTCGTATCAAAAGCTTCCTCGTCAACGGCGTCAACTTCCGTCTCGGTGCTTCCGCCGGACAGGCTCCCATAGGAGTAGCGAAAATTGAGTTTCTGGCCCGCACGCGGCCCGTCCTGGGGAACGTCGCTCCAGACCTGGGCGAAAATGCGAAGAAGTTCTCCCTGGTGAATCGTCGCGCTGCCAATACCAATCGGGTCAAAGCGAATACCGGAAATATCAAACGGCAGGTGACCGTCTTCATCAGAAACCGGCGGCGTCGATGAGAACGCCACCAGGCTGCTTAGTTCCAGACCAATCCCGCTCGGTTCCGGAACCACCACGTCCTGCTGCTGCCGGTACGCCGCATGATTCAGCTGATTGGTCAGCGTAAGCAGAAGTTTGTACTTTCCCGGAACGAGCGGCAATCTGCCTGCGGCCGCGAAGGGCCGGTGCCGCGCGACCTCTGCCTCATCGGCACTCAACACCGCGTTCAAACTCGATTGATCGCGATAGACGGGCTTGCCGGCTGCGGTCAGCACGGCGGTTTCCAGCATCAGCTTGTAGCCGAGTTGATCTTTGCCGATCGCTCCAATCAGCGTTGCTTCCGGTTGGCGAAAGCGAAGCAGATAGTGAACCGTGCTTCGATGATCCTGCCCACGGAAGACAGCCGTCTGCAACTCCGTCTGTTCGGCCCCCACCAGCAATCGCGTGGTGACCTGCTCGTTCATCCGCCGCTCTTTCATGTTCTTTAGGGTGAGGGGGTTATCTCTCAATCCTAAAATGTTACTCAGCAGGACGTCAGATGTAAGGCTGGGAGTATATGTCGAGAAATCCACCGGCTCGCTGGGGAGCAATGTGAGTGTTGTCCGCGCGACTTCATCCCCCATCGACTTGCGGATGATGTCCAGACTCTTCTTCTGGTCATTCATGTTCTCGAGCGTGGTGACCAGGCGTACCGGACCGTCCTGATAGGGAGAGTAAAGCGTATAGTCGTCGATCGGGCTCCGTTTGTAGAAGACGATATAAAAGTAGGGGGGAAGCACCGGCGTCTCGGATTGATAGAACCAGATCTGCATCTCCCTGACGTTCTGCCCAGTCTGATAATCGGCTTTTTGCTTAGGCGCGCCAAGCGTGATGTAGATCTGGCCCATGTCCGTGTGCCATCCATCGCCAGCCATGGGATGGCCGAACATCTGGTTCGCATAAGCCAATCGGCGGTAGTGTTCCTCGCGATAGCTGTTGGTTTCGGAGTGCGGATCGGGATTACGCAATTCCCAAAAATTCTGAATGAAGTGATCGCGCTCTGCATCGGTCGCCAGGCCGAGAAACGCTTTTCGCTCGTCAGTCGAGATGATGTAATTGACTTCTTCATTCAGCCAGCGGCGGTAGTGTGGCGCGAGGTTGCGTGATGGGTCCGCAGCATGGGCAGGGCAGAGAGTAATCCAACAGAGACCCAGAAGGCAAAGCACTGCGACAACAGACGGGTTGAGGCGGTAACGCAACGGCAAAGTACTTCTCCCTACAAAGGAACAGCGGGAGAAAGCGGCTATGCGCTTTCCCCCGCTGGCTTGAAGTTTAACAAGTTAAAACTCGAAGCGGACGCTGCCACGGGCATAGAAGGGACCCTGGAAAGCGGATGGTCTGCCAAAGTCCAGATTGCTTGGGGGTGCGACGCCTACACCGCCCGCCGGCTGCTGCAGGAATTGGACTTTGCTGGTGATGAATTGGCTATTGGTCACGTTGAAGCTGTCAAAAGCTAATTTCACACTGTACTTCTCTTTGAAGGTGATCGGATAGTCGGCGTGCAGATCAAGCTGCATCGTCGACGGAAGGCGTCCAGCAGTGCCCCGGCCACCTACTGGGATTTCCCCTTGGTTCAGATAAACCGGGTGGTCGCCATACCTACTGAGGGGACTGCCTGACTGGCCGCGAGCTCCGAGCCCAACGGTCAAACCATGCGCGACGCCAACAAATCGCTGTCCGGAGCCGACGTTATAGCTCAGGTAGGCGTTGCCGACATTACGCTTGTCGGTGTTCAGGTAGCCGGGTTTAAATTGGTCTCCGAGCAGACCGAGTGAGCCCGCCGTGAAGTCGAAGAGAGAGCTGATACCGGGGTCGGACTGACCGTTGTCGTTACGGTAAGCTCCCTCGTAGTTGCCCCAGAGATTCGCATAGCGGTAATTCACCACAGCCATCCAGTGATTCGTGAATCGCCGGTTGAGTTCGACTTCCAACGCCTGGTACCGGCGGGTTGGGTCGACAAAACCGTCCGGCTTGCCATCCGGCGGAGGAGCATCCATGGTGGAGAGGTTGGTGAAGCACGCGCCTCCGATGGGCTGATTCAGCGCGTTTGTAAACACGCCACCGATCGACTGGGACGTGTCGTTTTTCGCTGTGCAACCTGGGACGGGAGGTGTGTAAGTGGTGGAACCAGGCGGATTGGCAGCGTTAAATTGAGCTGCCGTGTAGGTGACTTCCGCTTCGTTGGTCCACAAGTCTGTGGACGCTCTCGGGTTTGCGATACCACCATTGTAGTTTGAACCAATCGTGGAGCCTTCCGGCGATTGGGAACCGATATCTTCGATCACCCGTTGCAGGCGGCGATCTGTGTACCGGATTTTGAAGACCAGACCGGGCGTGAGTTCACGTTCTATACCAATCAGGTATTCCGTCTCGTATTCGGATTTGGTGCTCGGGAGGATGCCTTCCCCTGTAGAGGAGGAGAAACTCGGGCCGCCAAACTTCGACACCACGCCACCGGTAGTTTTCCTGGGAAGACCATTGAGCACATGCGCACTGTCGAGCATCGGCACCGGCCCGCCATTCGGGCCGATCACCATGTTTCCCGCGGAATCTGCTTCCGGAGCGAAGGCATAGCTGGTGTCGTCCTGTTCGTTTCCTAACTGCCGAATGGCGGCGTCCAGGGGCATGGCCCAGACGTAGTTGCCATAGTTGAAGAAAACCTTGGTTTTGCGATCGCCAAATGGATCAATGTTGATGCCGAGGCGCGGTGACCAGTTTCCGGTGAAGACATAGCTGAGAATGGTTCCCGCAGTACGCTGCTGTTCCCAGCGGGCGCCAGCGAGCACCGAAATGTACCGGTTGATTTGCCAATTGTCGTTGGCATAGGCGGTGTGATAAATGCCAGTTGCCAAAACGTTCAGCCCCACGTAGGTTCCCCGAGTCTCCGTCAGATATACCTTTTCACCGCGGTAGGTGGGGCACTGGGTGCAGGTCTGATCCGTGTAATCGCTGGAGTTCGCGGCGCTGAGCTGGAACAGCGCATTGGTCAGAGATCCGGGAGCCTTGGCTGGGATGTTGCTGTAAAGCGTTGTCAGATTTACGCCGAGGGCGTTGGCCTGCGGAATCGGGAATAGGGGGCCCGACCGGCTCGGCTGGTCGAGGAAGTTCGTGTGATCGTATGAGTAACCGATCGCAAATGTATGGGATCCGTGGAACTGCGCAATCTTCTGCGTCCCCACGGAGAGGCTATAGGTATTATTCTTCGACGGCTCGTAGGCGCCGAAGCCGGTGACCGTTGTTGGGATTACGGTGGGCAGGCTAAGGCCGCTCTGGTCGGAGACCTGGTAGAAGTTCTGTGAAGGTATCTCACTGAAATGATTGTGATTGTAGGTATACGATGCAGTGAATAGCAACGTGGGCGAAAACGCTGTATTCAAACGCAACACCGAATCGATGGAGCCGTAATTGTAGGCGCTGGTAACGGAAGGGGCGTTCGCTGCGGAGAGACTATTCGGCACCTGGTTGTGACGTGAAGGATCGCCGAAGCTCGAGCCCTCGATCTGGCTGGAGTCCCCCATTTTATATGTGAGCTTGCCCGCCCAGTTGAAAACCGTGGTGCTGTAAGCATACGGGCCGTGTGAGTAGAGGGGCGCGAGCGGGTTGGCTTGGTTGATGTATTGGGTCAAGCCGGGATCCATGGCGCCAAAGAAGAACATCCGGTTCTGCAGATGAGGAATATAGCCGCCCAACTCTGCACTGGCATCGTATTGGGGGTTGCTGAAGGTGGATCCCGGGGTCGTTTGGAGGAAGCCGAATTGATAAAACTGGTATCGGCTGGCATACCATTGCCCGGGACCAAAGTATGCCGCCACTGCGCCATGGAGCGCGTTGGAGCCCGACTTGGTCACGATCTGCACGATGCCGCCTTGTGCTTTGCCGTATTGCGGCTCGAAACCGCCGCTCTTCACGTCCACTTCTTTAATGAAGGCAAGATTGACCCCACTGCCCAAAGCGCCGTGATAGCGGTTGTAAGTACCAAGGCTGCCGAAAGCCTGATCGGTAATGGTTACGCCGTCCACGACATACAAATTCTCAAGCCCGGTGGCGCCGCCGATGGAGGGATTTGAGGCGCCCGGTCCGTTCACGCCCACGCCAGGGACCATCGCCGCGCTGGACTCCAGGCCGGATACCACCCCTGGCGCCGCATAGAAGAGGCTGGCGACGTTTCTGGCCATGGGGACGCTGTTATAAAAGGTATCGGTCAGGTTGGCACCGATGGCGTTGGACTCGGTGTTGATAGCGATAGCTGACGCATTCACCTCCACCAACTCTGCCGTACTCCCTACTGCGAGCTTGATGTTGAGGGAAGAGGATACGTTCACAACCACTTCGTTATGCTTCGACTCGACCTTCTTGAATCCTGGAGCTTCCACAGTGACGTCGTAAAAGCCCGGCACTAGATTGTCGATGGCGTAGCGGCCGAGCGAATCCGATTTGGCGTTTCGCTGGCCCTGGGGACCGATCACGGTTATGTCTGCGCCGGAAACGAGGGCGCCACTCGAATCAGTAACGGCCCCGGAGAGGCTGCCAGTTACAGCGGAGCCTTGTTGGGCAAGTGCGCTCGACACTGCAAGGCAGGAAAAGACCACGAACGTTGGAAGAAATCGAGAGAACAGGCTCATGCAACGCCTCCGAAAATTTTCTAAGTAAACGGACCCGGAGATATCACTTGCTGGCGTTGACGAACGTGGTCAATGGCGGCTAGGCGAGCCAGTACAATGCAAGTTAAGTACCAAAGTTGCACGTATCTTTCAGTTGATCCCTAATTGACTGAAAGATAACAACTTGAAGATCCTTGGTTGAGGTCGCTTACTTGGCCGGTTCCGCACAACAATACCGAAAAGCGTATTTTCACTTTGCTACCTCATAGAGTGGTGTCCTCGAATGATTGTCTGCCTGAAAAATTCGGGACGTCAGGACGTCGAAAGGCGGATCAGCAGTGACGCGGCCACCGCTCCGCTAAAGAATTGCGTCTCTAGCCAATCCTCAATAAACTTCTCTCCGAGCGAAAAACTAACTGAGGCCGCGCTGAGACCGGCGTCGTCAAGGTTTTTCTGAGTTTTGCAAGGAGTCCAGGTGCGCTTTCTTCGGATGTTTCTCTGCCTTTCCCTGACCTTTCTCGTTCCTCAGCTTTTGGTTCCCGGTAGCTACGCGCAAGCGCAACAAGCCAGCGAGATGCCCCCTCCTCCACCCTCTGCCAAGCAAATTCATCTCAAGCACGTTCTCGTGATCGGTCAGACCAAGGGCTTCGAACACGACTCCGTCTCAGCAGCCATGGCCGCCATCTACAACATGGGCAAGGAAAGCGGGCTTTGGGACACCATGCTTCGCACCGACACCGAGTTGCTGACCAAGAAGGATTTGAAGCGCAATACCAAAAATCTCACTTATTTCGACACCGTCATCTTTGCCAGCACCACGGGCGAACTGGATATGGACGACAGCCAAAAGCAGGATTTAATGTCGTTTATCAAGGAAGACGGCAAGGGGTTTGTCGGCATTCACGCGGCTTTGGACACCAACTACAACTGGCCGGAGTACGGTGAGATGATCGGCGGCTGGTTCGATCAGCATCCGTGGATGACCTTCAACGCGCCGATTATCAATGAGAGTCCTGATTTCCCTGCCGTCCGGCATTTCCCCAAGGCATTTGTGAAATACGACGAGATCTATCAGCCCAAAAGCTGGTCCCGGGACAAGGTCAACGTGCTGCTTAGCCTGGATGCGAGCAAGCTGAACTATGAAAACAACCCGCGCATCCATCGCACCGACCACGACTTTCCGGTCGCGTGGAGCAAGATGTACGGTAAGGGAAGGGTTTTCTACTCTACCCTGGGGCATACCGAAGAATCCTGGGAAGACCCGGATATCAGGAAGATGTACTTTGAGGCGATCAAGTGGTCGTTGGGTATGACCGAGGGAAGCACGACGTCCCACGCCAAGCCTGTCGCGTCCCGTTGATCCAAAAGGGTGTAACACTAAAGGCGGTAACTCAAGCATGAAGAAGTTTCGGGACTTTGCATTTCTGGCGGCAATCGCCGGTTTAGCTGCCTACCAAGGCAGGCAACTGCACATTTTTGCCGCGACTGCCCAGACACCGGCAACCACGCAGAACGCGGGCCCTACCCACGGGGGCGATACCGCGGCGCCCCATACCACGGACCTGGCTGCCGCCGGCGGCTCGACCTTCCAGCAAAATTGCGCTTTCTGCCATGGCCGCGATGCCGGCGGCGGAGAGACCGGTCCGGATCTCACCCGGTCCAAGCTCGTGTCTGCGGATGTAGGCGGAGACAAGATTGGGGACGTCGTATTGCATGGGCGGCCCGACAAGGGAATGCCGGCGTTTCAGCTTACCCCGGAGCAGATCACGGAACTAGCCGCCTTCATTCATGCCCAGCAGACCAAAGCGATGTCGCAGAGCGGCAAGCGCAAAGGCGTTGATGTGTCCGATCTGCAGACGGGAAATGTTGAGGCCGGCAAGGCTTATTTCAACGGAGCAGGCGGTTGCGCCACCTGTCATTCGCCTACCGGAGATCTGGCCGGCGTCGCCAGCCGCTACGAGGGACTGCAACTGGAAGAGCGTATGTTGTACCCGAAAGACGTGAAGAATAAGGTGACGGTCACGCTCCCTTCGGGTGAGACCGTTGCAGGGACCCTGGAATACCTGGATGAATTCACGGTTGGATTGCGGGATGCCGCAGGAACGTATCGGTCCTGGCCGGTGAGCGCGGTCAAGGTCAAGGTCGACGCCCCGGTAGAGGCCCACGTTGCGCTCTTCCCCAAATACACCGACGCCGATATCCATAACCTGATGGCTTACATCCAGACGCTGCGCTAGAGGTTCCCAACTCATATGAAGCTGTTGAAGAACGGATTGCTTTTCGCCTTAAGCGCAGTGGTTTTGACGGGGATGTCCCAATCGCTTCAGGCCCAGAACGTAGATGCGGCGATGCTCCTGCACCCCCCGGCCGATAGTTGGCCCGGCTTTCATGGCGACTACACGGGGCAACGACACAGCAAGCTGACCCAGATTACGCCGGAAAATGTAAAGGATCTAAGCCTTGCCTGGGCCTTTCAAACCGGGCAGCCGGCCGAAATCAAGGCGAGTCCGATTCTGGTCGATGGCGTTTTGTACTTTACTGTGCCCGATAACGTCTGGGCCATCGATGCCCGCTCCGGCCACATGCTGTGGCACTACACCTATCCCCCAAATAAAGGCGACCACATCGGCCAGCGTGGGGTTGCCATATATAAGGATTCCATTTTCTTCGTCTCCCCGGACGCGCACCTGGTCTCTCTGGATGCCAAGGACGGAAAAGTACGCTGGATCATCGAACTCGCCGATGTAAACAAGGGTTACTGGGCCACCGAGGCGCCATTCATCGTCGGCAACCACGTGATCGTGGGCGTGGGCGGCGATATCGATAACCTGCCCATCTTCCTGGCGTCCGTAGACCCGGACTCAGGCAAGATTCAATGGAAATGGCATGTCACTCCCCCGCCAGGGCCGGGCGTCACCACCGGCGGCACGACCTGGATGGCCGGAACCTATGATCCGGATCTGAATCTTATTTATTGGGGCACAGGAAATCCAACCCCGGTATTGGATGGATCGGCGCGGCCCGGCGACGACCTCTACACCTGCAGCATTGTTGCCCTTAATCCTGACACGGGCAAGCTGGTATGGTCCTTCCAACCTTCACCGCATGACACCCACGACTGGGATGCGGTCGAGATACCCGTATTGGTCGACGGAACATTCCACGGCCAGCCGCGAAAGATGCTGCTGCAGGCATCCCGCAACGGCTATTTCTTCGTTCTGGATCGCACCAATGGCAAGAGCCTGCTGACTGTTCCTTTCACCCCGGTGAACTGGGCGAAGGAAGTCGACAAGGAAGGTCGTCCGATTCCCGACCCGGTCAAGGAACCGTCTCCTGACGGCGTGCTGATCGCACCGGACGAGGGTGGCGCGACCAACTACCGCTCGCCCAGCTACGACCCCAAGACGGGTTTATTCATCGTGAGTGCCCACCATGCCTTCAGTGTCTATTTTCATAAACCGGCGGATGGCGCTTATGGCTGGGCCGGCGCCGATTACGGGTTGTGGGGCAAGGGCGTCATCGAGGCAATTGACTACAAAACGGGCAAGATCCGCTGGTCGCATGAGATCGGGCAAGGTAGCCCGGGATCCGGCGTATTGACCACCGACTCCGGGCTCACGTTCACCGGCGACGTTCCCGGAAACTTCCTGGCTCTGGATACCGCAACCGGCAAGACGCTTTGGCATGCTGGCTCGGGCGCAAAAATCGGCAGCTCCCCGATTACCTATGAGCTCGATGGACGCCAGTATCTCCTTGTCAGCGGCGGAAGTGTGCTGTTCGCCTGGGCCCTCCCGGAGGGTTCTCCGAAAACGAGCCATGCGGTGGCAAAGGCTCACTAAAACCGGACTCTACGCTCTGTAAAAAAACATTTCCACGAAAGATCTGCGGAAACTGCAGATCCCTCGGACCTTTATTGGAACCGCTAAATACTATCCTCAAATAGAATTGTCATCTCGACCGGAGCGTAGCGGAGTGGAGAGATCTGCGGTTCCACTTCTCCATAACAACACCCTTTATGAAAATCACAGCCATAAGAACAGTCGTCGTCAACGCGGAGATGCGCAATTGGATCTTCGTGAAGGTCCTCACCGACCAAAACGGCCTGTTCGGCTGGGGCGAGGCGTCGCTGGAATGGAAGACCCGCGCCGTCGTCGGCGCCATCGAGGATTTCGCGCCGATGCTCATCGGAGAAGACCCGCGAAACATCGAGCATATCTACCAGAAAGCTCTATCGCCATTCATTTTTCCGCATGGGCGTGATCGGGATGAGCGCCATCAGCGGACTGGAACAGGCCTGCTGGGATATCTTCGGCAAGTCCCTCGGTCTTCCCGTCTATCGGCTCCTTGGAGGCGCGGTCCGCGAACGGGTCCGTATGTATACCCACCTTGGGGGTGGCGACATGAAGGCCGTTTACCAGACTTTCGATCCCCAGCCACTCATTGATCTTGCTCATCAAGTGGTGTCGCGTGGCTACACCGCGCTCAAGGTGGTCTTCGTTCCCTATTCTGAGCCGCTCATGGGGCGGCAGTATGTACTTCGATTCGCGAGCATGTTTGAGAAGCTGCGACTGGCGGTGGGAGACAACATCGATATCATGATCGACTTCCATGGCCGCACTTCCCCGGCCATGGCCATTCAATATATCCACGCCATTGAGGAATTCAGCCCATACTTCTGTGAAGAGCCGGTCCCGCCGGAAAATATTCCGGCAATGCGGCAGGTACGCGAAGCAGTCCGTGCGCCCATCGCCACAGGCGAACGCCTCGTGTCCCGCTTCGAGTTTCGCGACCTGTTCGAGCAACAAGCGTGCCACATCGTCCAGCCGGATTTGTGCCATTGCGGCGGCCTTCTCGAGGCCAAAAAGATAGCCGCCGCCGCGGAGACCTACTATATGGGGGTAGCTCCGCATAATCCGCTCGGACCGGTTGCCAATGCGGCCGCGCTCCACTTTGCCCTGTCGACACCAAATTTCCTGATCCAGGAGGATATGCTTACGGATGTGCCCTGGCGATGGGACGTCGTGAAGCATGGATTGAAAATGGAGAATGGATACTGGATCAAGACAGATATTCCCGGCCTGGGCATAGAAGTCGACGAGGCAGAGGCGGCGAAACACCCATTCAAGCAGGAAACGTTTGCTGCGTCCGTTGCTCGTGCAGTAGACGGCGCCATCCTCGATTGGTAGATGCCTGGTAGAGGTTGAAGGAGAAACTGATGTCCCGCAAGAAAGTGCTTTTGGCTGTAGCCCTGATGGTTCCCTGCACGCTGATTGCCCTGCTGTTGCATGGCCAGACATTTCCCGACGCATCGGTATATGCCAACGACCCGGCGGCCATGCTGGCGGGTTACCGCCATGTCGAGGTCTCCTCAGTGTCGGACGCTATTGAGCAGCTCACCGGCCAGCGCATGTATATGACGCATCACATGCAGCCGATCTTCACCACCAGGTTTGCGGGCTTTGCCGTAACTGTGAAGATGGTAAAGGAAGAGAACCACGATCCGAACGCGCTGAGCGGCATGCTGCAGGCGATCGACCAGGGAGCGAAAGACTCGGTTTATGTGATGACGATTCCAGATGGAGTGGATATCGCCGGGATGGGCGGCCTGATGGGCACAGCGATGTCTGCGCGGGAATTTTCCGGGGCGGTAATCGACGGAGCGGTGCGCGACGTTGCCTATCTGCGCAAGATTGGCTTCCCCGTGTATGCCCGCGGGATTACCCCTGCTACTTCTGCCGGTCACTATCGTGTCGCGGGTACGGGCGTACCGGTAGTGTGTGACGGCGTTAAAGTAAACGCAGGCGACATCGTTGCCGCGGATAGCGATGGCGTGGTGGTGGTGCCCCGGGAGATCGCTCCCAAAGTCCTGGTATTGTCACAGCAACTGGACTTTAAAGAACACAGCATGTACGCGTTTATCGAAAACACGAAGTCCATCGAAGAAGCAGTCAAAAGGTTCGGCCGTTTGTGATGTTGGCCGCATAGCTGAAAATATCGGGCCCTCGCCGGAATATCTTGCTTGAAGGTGCGCCGGGAGATTTTGCTTTACCCATCTCGTAGGGGGTGCTCATGCGATTCTCCAACCTGTTCAGAATTCTGCTGCCCGCCGTCGCCGGTCTTGGCGTTTTGTGTGTTGGCAGCTCGTGGATATCGGACCAGCCGAAGGTCGGCGCCCAATCCAAAAGCATGGTGTGCCCGGAAACCGATAGCGGGCTCACGTTGCCGGCCGGCTTCTGCGCCACGATATTCGCCGACCACATTGGCCACGCCCGGGACATGGTGGTAGCCCCGAGTGGAGTGGTTTACGTCAATACCTGGTCGGGTGACTACTACCCTCCTGGCGATAAGTCGCCGGGTGGTGGGTTCCTGGTCGCACTGCAACCGGACGCGGCTTCAGGCAAGGCGGGGCCAACCCAGCGCTTTGGAGAAACCGCGGAAACCGGCGCAGCCGGCGGCTCCGGCATTGCCCTCTACAAGAACGCGATCTACGCGGAGGTTAACGATCGGATCGTAAGCTATGCTCTGCCTGCTGGGTCGACCGTGCCCCAGGGTTCCGCCACTACCGTGGTTTCCGGCTTGCCTCTCGGCGGCGATCATCCTATGCATCCCTTTGCCATCACTGCCGATGGATCCATGTACGTCGATGTCGGCACCGCAACCAACTCCTGCCAGTTGAAGAACCGGACGCTGAAGTCGCCGGGCGCGGATCCCTGCACGGAACTGGAAACCCGCGGCGGTATCTGGCACTATGACGCCAACAAGACAAAGCAACCCTTTACTCCGGCCGATCGTTTCGCTACCGGGATTCGTAACGGTGAAGGTTTTGCTATTGACGCAGCCAACAAGCGCCTATACGTAACCCAACACGGACGAGACCAGCTGCATGCCAATTGGCCCGACCTGTATAAGCCGGAGGAGGAGGCGACGCTGCCGGCCGAAGAGTTGGTTTTGTTGAAGCAGGGTGGCGACTATGGTTGGCCTGAATGCTACTACGACGCGGTGCAGCGCAAGCTGGTGTTGGCCCCGGAATACGGTGGGGACGGGGGCAAAAAGGTTGGTGTCTGCGCCGGCAAAACCGGTCCGGTCGCGGCCTTCCCCGCGCATTGGGCCCCCAATGGCGCAGTGTTCTATGATCATAAGCAATTTCCCGCTCATTACCGCGACGGGGTGTTCATTGCCTTCCACGGTTCCTGGGATCGAGCGCCCTACCCCCAGAGCGGCTACAACGTTGTGTTTCAACCCCTGAAGGGCGATCGCGCATCTGGTCCGTGCGAGGTATTTGCCGATGGTTTCGCGGGAGCAGTCACAACTCCAGAGAGTGCAAAGCATCGACCCAGCGGGCTTGCCCTCGCGCCCGATGGATCGCTCTATATTTCCGATGACATTACGGGCAGGATTTATCACGTCACGTACGTTGGCGGGGCTCGGTTCGAGGGTCATCCGGCTCCCTGCCCCGGTCCTTCGGCGACCGCGGGCGAGATCGCTCAAGCTGCTGCCAAACCGCCCGAGGGTACGCACCCCGATGCCGGCCTTACTCCGCCTGCAGGAGCAACACCTGAGATGGTGGCCTTGGGCGATCGTATCTACCACGGTGAGGTCGGTGGAGCATCGTGCGCGGGCTGCCATGGCGCCAGCGCAAAAGGAACTCCTCTCGGCCCCGATTTAACCGATGCCAAATGGTTGTGGAGCGACGGCAGTTATGCCGGTATTGCCAAAACCATCACCGAGGGCGTGATGCAACCAAAGGAATATCGCAGTCCCATGCCGCCCATGGGCGGTGCGCAACTGACTCCTGACCAGGTGCAGGCACTCTCTGCCTATGTCTGGGCTTTGAGCCACCACTGATGAAATCCTGGATCGTTTATGCATGCTTGACCCTGCTGGCGTGGGGGGTCTGGGGATTCTTCAGCAAGCTGGCCTCAGGCTATTCGCGGCCCCGGCAGACGCTGATTTTTCAAGCGGCCGGGGTCATGGCCTTTGGGCTCGTGGTGCTGGCGCTGGAGCGCTTTCATCTCACCTGGTCTCCACCAGGATTCGGCTGGTCAGCCGCGGCCGGCTTTGTCAATTTCATGGGCTTCCTGGCCTTCTTTGCGGCGATTGAGAAAGGAAAGGTTTCGACCGTGATTGCCATGTCGTCTCTGTACCCGGTGATCACGATCGTGCTCAGCGTTCTCTTCCTGCAGGAGAAGATCTCCTCACGAGAGGGGCTCGGCATCGCTTGTGCCCTGCTGGCTGGTTTCCTGCTGGCCGGCTGATGCCATCTCCTGCTCGAGACTATCGAGATTACAGCTTCTGGCTTGAGGACGCAGGCGAGGCGTTAACGCCACGTCCGCAGCTCACCAGGTCTATCGAAGTGGACGTGGCCATTCTTGGTGCCGGCTACTCCGCGTTGTGGACTGCGTATTATCTGCTGCTTCACGAGCCTGCGCTGCGGGTGGCCGTGGTCGAGAAGGAGATTGCCGGCTTCGGTGCGTCGGGACGCAATGGCGGTTGGTGTTCGCCGAATTTTCCTGTAACCGCCGGAGGTCTCGAGAAACGCTTCGGGGCTGAGGATGCACGCAATCTGCTCCTGGCCATGCGCGCAGCGGTGCACGAGGTGGGGCGGGTCTCGCGTGAAGAGAACATCGATGCACAGTTCCATGAGGGTGGTGTGCTGACCCTGGCGCGCGGATCGCATCAGTTGCCGGCGATTCACGCGGCCTACCAGGCCTACGAACGATTGGGACTTGGCGATCGCTACCGTTTGCTCAGTGCGCAGGAAACAACGGAGCGTATTCGCGTGACCGGTGTGCAGGGTGCTCTGTATACGCAGGATGGCGCGAGCCTTCATCCAGGGCGGTTGGTGCGCGGCTTGGCGCGCGCGGTCGAGGCGCGGGGCGGCGTCATTTACGAGCAGACCCCAGTGACCGCGATTAAGCCCGGAAGCCTGATCACACCTGCAGGAGAAGTGCGCGCGAAGCGGGCGGTTGTGATTGCCGGAGAGGCTTATGTGACGCGCCTTCCGCAATTGCATCGGTCACTGTTACCGGTTTATTCGCTCATCTCGCTTACCGCACCGTTGACCGCCGCGCAATGGTCGCAGATCGGTTGGCAGGGCGGAGAGAGCGTCTCCTCGACCCGCAACACTGTGGTCTATCTTACGAAGACTTCCGGCGGCCGCGTCCTGTTTGGCAGCCGTGGCGCACCGTACGCCTTTGGTTCGAAGATCACCGATGAGCAGGATACTCATGCGGCCACGGTGCAGATGATCCGGCGGTCGGTGCAGGAGTGGTTCCCTTCCCTCGCAGGCATTCGTTTCACCCATGCGTGGGGTGGGCCTGTGGGTATGCCTCGTGACTGGATGCCGGCTGTGCGCTACGACGCAGGTTCGCGCATTGGTTCGATCATGGGCTATACGGGACAGGGTGTTTCCACCAGCAATCTTGCGGGGCGGCTGCTCGCGGGTCTGATCACGGATCGAAAGAGCGGACTGGAAGGCCTACCTCTGGCACAGAGAAGCTCCCCTCGTTGGGAGATGGAACCTTTGCGATGGATGGTGGTGCGCTATATGCAGAACGCTTTTCTGCGTATCGATGAGGCGGCCGAGGCTGGCAGGCCGCGGCCCGTGGATGCTGGGCTCGCGGAGCATCTTGGCAAACACTAGAGCAAGAAACTCGAACGAAGGGCACGGCTTCAACCACCTAGGTACGCCTTAAAAAGGTCCTCGCGCAAACACTAAAGGTCATGTCCTCTTGTCGGTTTTTTCTTGGCGGGAAAAGCGACTTACCAGGCTAATCTGTATCCTTTTCGTTTGAGATGCTAACTGCGTCTGCATGTGCAACCGTAGGTGACTTAAGTAACTTAGTGCGCTTAGTGCGCATGTTTTTCCAAAAGCACGCCGGCCGTCATTGAGCCGAGCGCGATTCCAGATAAGCGCGCAAGAAGGGATGAAGGGGCCAGCCCTGCTGCATGTGGCTCCAACCCAGGATAGTTTCGCGGGTTTGTTTCAATTTGGTGGACTCCGAGGGATAGGATGCCGGAGAGGTTGCCAATACCTCGATCTCAATACGTGGTACATATGCCTGATCCGACACGCGGATGTGGTAGAGGCCGGTTCCCGCGACCCGGACTTGCGCTACGGGCTGGCCCGAGGTCCAAGCCAGCGGCTGGACAGCTGGAGTAGTTGAGCCGGGGGCCGGTTGCCCTTCCTTGATCACGCTGAGAGAGTATTGGCCCGCAGGCAAAACGCGAAGCGCGGGAGCAATGGAGATCTCACCGCGTGGACCGGTCGCGGCAACCATTTCGAAATTGCCGGCCATCTCCGCTCGACCCGTCGGCTGCGGAAAAACCGTTTCGGCTGCGGCTGGGCGCAATAAGAGAACGTTCCTGACGCCTACGAACATATCCCACACGACAGCAGTAGGCTGGGGAGTAATCGGTGGCACGCGAAACCCCTGGGCGCAGGTTTTTGCCTCGTAGCATTCGCAGAGCAGGCGCTGTCCATCAGGCAGCAGAATCACCAGTGAGTGGGTCGAACCCTGTGCACCTGCGGTCATCAAACCACCGGATGGAATCGCCTCGCCTAGGCGGAGCGGAGCGGAGCCGCCATTGAGATGCCAGTCCCCGTGCCTTTCCCAGACCATTCCAGTGGAATCGGGTCCCGGGGCCGCGCTCCCAGCCACTATGACGGTGGCTGACCTTGCTACGAGCAGAAGAATTCCGGCCGCCAGCGCAAACAACAAGCTTGTTCGCTTCATTTTGAAATCTACCTGGTTCGGCCTTGTCAAGCCTGGCAAATTTTCATTTCACTTTAAGGAATACCTCATTTAATTTCTTTGGTAATGACGCAAATGTTGTATAGTCGACTAGCGATTCAGCAACTGCCTGCGTACTTCCCCCTCGTAGTATCCCCTATCCCCTGGACTGTACGGTTTTCGTGACAGAAGTCGTCACGAATGCTTCAGTCAATGACTAATTTTCGATGGTGGAGCGGGCCCCTGGGGCGACGACGTCGCCGAAGTATGTGACCCGACAGCCCACCTGGGTAGGAGGGTCCTATTTTTCGGCCAAGGGTATCCTTTCGTGTCGCTTCTCTCATCAGATTCAGCTCAGTTTCAACCGAGAGGCTAATCAAGTTCCTGCTACCGTGTCTTTTGCTTTCGGGTGCTGCGGGAACCGTCTTTGCTCAAGCCCCCAACGTGCTGACGTGGCGCTATGACAATACTCATCAAGGCCAAAATACCCAGGAAACGATTCTTACCCCGAATAATGTCAACACCAATACATTTGGCAAGCTGTTCAGCCAAACAGTGGATGGCCAGGTCTATGCGCAGCCGCTCTATGTCGCCAATCTCACGTTGGCAAACCAGACGACGCATAACGTAATCTTTGTTGCTACAGAACATGATTCGCTATACGCCTTCGACGCGGATAACAATGGCGGTGCCAATAGTGGCCCCCTCTGGCAGGCGAGCATGATCAGCACCGCCCATGGGGCCGCGTCAGGTGCGACCACGGTGCCGTCCACCGATGTCAGCACGGCCGACATCCATCCGGAAATTGGGATCAGCTCCACCCCCGTGATTGACATCAACACCGGAACGATCTTCGTTGTCGCCAAGAGCAAAGAAAATGGCAAGTATATCCAACGCCTGCATGCGCTCAGCATTGTGGATGGAAGCGAACGCTCCGGCAGCCCGGTATCAATCTCAGCATCGGTGCCCGGCACAGGCTCGGGAAGTTCCGGAGGCACGCTCAGCCTGAGCACCTTGTGGCAGCTGAATCGCCCGGCACTTGGACTTTTCAACGGACACATCTACATCGCTTTTGGTGCGCATGGCGACAATGGCCCGTGGCACGGATGGGTATTGGTTTACAACGAGACCACATTGGCGCAGACGGGTGCGATGTGCACATCGCCTAACGGGTATGGCGATGCCGTCTGGATGGCGGGCGCCGGATTGCCCATCGATACCGTGAGCGCCAATGGCAGGGCTTTCCTGGCTACCGGTAATGGCGATATGACCTCTTATCCCCCGCTCAGCAACAACGTAGACTATGGGGAGAGCGTCCTGCGATATGACCTTTCCAATGGGGGGTTTGCGATCAGTGACGCCTTCACGGCGTACAACCAATCCTCGTTGACAGGCTCGGATCTCGACCAGGGTTCGGGCGGCGTTCTACTTCTTCCGGATCAGCCAGGAGCCCATGCGCACGAACTGATTCAAGTGGGCAAAGAAGGCCGGATTCTGGTTATCAACCGCGATGGTTTGGGCGGTTATGCCGGCTCCGGTGCGGGGCGCAATACGAATATCCTGCAGGACATTACTAACGCATTGCAATCGGACAACGGCTTGTGGAGCACACCGGCCTACTGGAACGGGAACGTCTACATGTGGGCGGAAAACGATTCACTGAAGATGTTTCCTCTTACCAATGGCGCACTGGCCAGCAAGGCTACATTCCAATCGTCGAGGACTTCGATGTTTCCGGGCGCGAGCCCGGTGGTGTCGTCCAATGGCACCCAGAATGGTATTGTCTGGGCGGTGGAGACCGATTTATACGGTTCCAACGGATCTTCAATTCTCTATGCGTTCAACGCGGCTAACGTGGCCCAGGAACTCTACGGCAGTAATCAGAATTCGACGCGTGACGACGCGGGACCGGCCGTCAAGTTCGCCGTTCCTATGGTCACCAACGGAAAAGTTTATGTAGGTGCGGGGGGCCAGGTCGACGTATATGGGCTTTTGAATGGAGTTCAACAAGCGCCGGCCCCGGGGATTTCGCCTTCTGGCGGCACCTATAGCGCTGCTCAACAAATTACTCTCACAGATTCACTCAGCGGCTCTACCATTTATTACACAACGGATGGATCGACTCCGACTACAGGTTCGACGGTCTACAATGGGTCTTTCCAGGTTTCTGTAGACAGCACCGTGCAGGCAATCGCCAGCGCGACCGGCTACCTTCAGAGTCCGGTGGCGAGCGCAACTTACACCTTCAACACGCAAACCCCGGCGCCGCAGTTCTCGCCGGCGGCCGGCACTTACACGACTTCACAGGCGGTGACAATTTCCGACAGCACGCCGGGAACGGTTATCTATTACACCACCGACGGATCGACCCCGACTGCCGGTTCGACCCAATACGCCGCCCCCATCACTGTCAGCAGCAGCGCAGTGATCAAGGCGATGGCGACGTTCAGCGGGCTGACAAACAGTAATGTCGCCACAGCCTCGTACACCATCCAGGCGAACGGAACTGGAATTAATTACGGCAATGGTTTCTCAAGTGTCGCCGGCCTGACTTTGAACGGAAGCGCAACCAACGTAGACGACACTCGTCTGCAGTTGACAACGGGTGGGAATGACCAGGCGGGAAGCGCTTTTTACAACACTCCTATCAACATTCAGAACTTTACTACCGACTTCGCATTTCAGCTCTCGCTGGCGCAAGCTGACGGATTTACCTTCACCATACAAAACGTCGCCCCGACTGCGCTTGGGGGAAGCGGTGGAGGGTTGGGTTACGGGCCGAACCCGAGTACCGGCACGCCCGCCGGGATAGCTAAAAGCGTTGCCATCAAGTTCGACTTTTTCAGCAACGCGGGCGAGGGGACAGACTCAACAGGGATTTACACAAATGGCGCAGTTCCCACCGTCCCTGCGATTGACATGACCTCTTCCGGCGTCTTTCTCAATAGCGGAGACGGGATTAGTGCCCACATGACTTACGACGGTGTCAATTTGATCCTGACGCTCACGGATCCCGTGGTCAATAAGACATTCACTCATACATTTCCAATCAACATTCCGGCTACGATAGGGAGCAATACGGCTTATATCGGATTCACCGGCGGCTCCGGCGGCGAAACATCGAGCCAGAAAATTCTTACCTGGACGTTGACGTCTCAAGCGGGATCGGTGACGCAGACGCCGACATTCTCACCGGCCGGAGGATCTTTTACTACGGCGCAAAGCGTGAATCTGAGCGATGGAACCCCCGGCGCGGTGATCTACTATACGATCGATGGTTCGACACCCACCACCTCCTCAACCGTTTACAGCACCCCGATCAGCGTGGATAGCGGATCAGTCACGATCAAGGCCATCGCGCAGGCAACCGGCTTCAGTGCCAGTAGCGTGGGAAGCGCTACCTTCAATATCCAGCCCACAGCCACAGCAACACCGGCCTTCTCGCCCGGTACGGGGACCTATACTTCAGCGCAATCGGTGACCATTTCCGATGCGACATCCGGCGCGGTGATCTACTACACCACCGACGGCTCTACGCCGACCACTTCGTCCGTTGTCTACAGCGCCGCAATTTCCGTGACCGCCAACAGCACACTTAAGGCGCTGGCGGCCGCTCCCGGGTTTGCTCAGAGTGCGGTGGCGAGCGCAGCCTACGTGATTCAAGCGGGTGGATCCGGTAACATCAATTTTGCCGGTGGTTTTCCCAGCGCCACTGGATTGCAACTGAATAGCGTGGCGAAAGTAAATTCAAGCCATTTCCTGCAGATAACCGATGGCGGCCAAAGTGAGGCTGGAAGTGCCTTCTGGACTACGCCGGTTAATATTCAGGCTTTCACCACAAACTTTACTTTCCAGCTTTCCAGCGCAGTTGCCGACGGATTTACTTCACCATCCAAAATGCTGGGCCGACGGCACTTGGCGGAATCGGGGGCGGCCTGGGGTACGGGCCGAATCCGAGTACGGGGACGCCGGCTGGAATCGCGAAGAGTGTGGCTATCAAATTCGATATTTTCAGCAACGCAGGCGAGGGCGCGGATTCCACAGGTGTATTCCTCAATGGCGCCGTGCCGACTACTCCGGCGGTCGCCCTTACGTCCTCTGGGATCGTGCTGTCGAGCGGTGACGCCATCGCCGGCGCAACTTGTCTATAACGGGACGACGCTGACACTTAGCTTGACTGACACGGTTACGAATAACACTTTCAGCCAGGCGTTTACGGTCAACATTCCGTCCACGGTGGGGGGAAACACTGCATACGTTGGGTTTACCGGGGGCACGGGAGGCTCGACCGCGATCCAGAACATCACGACGTGGACATTCACTTCCGGGACGACCCAGGTGGCAGCCGACCCAGTGTTCAATCCGTTGCCCGGTACTTATACAACGACACAGAACGTTTCCCTGAGCAGCGCGACGACGGGCGCAACCATCTACTACACAGTGGACGGATCAACGCCTACACACTCCTCCAACGTTTATAGCGCGCCGATCGTAGTCAGTGGAGCGTCGCTCACGATACGCGCGTTCGCCTCGGCAAGCGGATATCAGGATAGTCCGATTGTGGTGGGCACGTACCAGATCCAGAGCGCGGTCTCGCCGGCGGCGACGCCGACGTTTAGCCCTGCGAGCGGAACGAGCTTCTCTTCGACGTTAAGTGTGTCGATCGCGGATACCACCGCCGGGGCTGCGATTTACTACACCACCGATGGAAGTACGCCTACATCGGGGTCTCAGCTTTACTCAACTCCGTTCACCATCAGCGCTTCCACCACGGTCAATGCCATCGCTATCGCCAGCGGCTTTTCGCAGAGCGCCGTGGGTTCGGCCAGCTATACCTATTCACCGGTAACGAGCGGAGCGCCGGTGTCGGATGAATTCACCGGCACCAGTCTGAACACAGCGGTGTGGCAGGTGAGCACGCCGGTGGGCGGTTCGGTCGCGGTGAGCAATGGAGAATTGGTCCTCACCGTTCCTGCGGGAAGCAATCACGATGCGTCGGTTCCGGCGCTGGATGCAGTCCAGGTGATTCAGCCGATCAGCAATGCAAACTTCGACGTCGCGGTCAAGATCGACTCCGCCCTGTTGGCGGCTCACCCATATTACGGACAAGGTCTGATGGTGGAAGGTGACGCCAAGGACTACATCCGTTTTGAGGTCAGCGCCGGGAGCACGGTCAGTCTTGGTGTGAGCACCATCACCGGCGGCGTGCAAAGTTCGAAATTGCAGATGTCGCCATTCTCTTCTTATCCTGTGCCCACTTACCTGCGCCTGACGCGCGTGGGTAACAACTATACGGCTTACTGGGGCAGCGATGGTGTGAACTGGAACCAGTTGGGGACGTTTACCGATAGCCTGGTGGTCACAGGACTGGCGCCGTATGCCTGGAACTACGCCGGCACGCCCAGCCAGGCGCCGGCGCTCACTGCTTCCTTCGATTGGTTCCATAACCTTGCCAGCAGTGGGATACCGGTCGCGGCGACGCCGACGTTGAGCCCTGCGAACGGAACGACCTTCTCTTCGACGTTGAGTGTGTCGATTGCGGATACCACCGCCGGGGCTGCGATTTACTACACCACCGATGGAAGTACGCCGACACGGGGTCTCAGCTTTACTCAACTCCGTTCACCATCAGCGCTTCCACCACGGTCAATGCCATCGCTATCGCGAGCGGCTTTTCGCAGAGCGCCGGGGTTCGGCCAGCTATACCTATTCACCGGTAACGAGCGGAGCGCCGGTATCGGATGAATTCACCGGCACCAGTCTGAACACAGCGGTGTGGCAGGTGAGCACGCCGGTGGGCGGTTCGGTCGCCGTGAGCAATGGAGAATTGGTCCTCACCGTTCCTGCGGGAAGCAATCACGATGCGTCGATTCCGGCGCTGGATGCAGTCCAGGTGATTCAGCCGATCAGCAACGCAAACTTCGACGTCGCGGTCAAGATCGACTCCGCCCTGTTGGCGGCGCACCCATATTACGGACAAGGTCTGATGGTGGAAGGTGACGCCAAGGACTACATCCGTTTTGAGGTCAGCGCCGGGAGCACGGTCAGTCTTGGTGTGAGCACGATCACGGGCGGCGTGCAAAGTTCGAAATTGCAGATGTCGCCATTCTCTTCTTATCCTGTGCCCACTTACCTGCGCCTGACGCGCGTGGGTAACAACTACACGGCTTACTGGGGCAGCGATGGCGTGAACTGGAACCAGTTGGGGACGTTTACCGACAGCCTGGTGGTCACAGGACTGGCGCCGTATGCCTGGAACTACGCCGCACGCCCAGCCAGGCGCCGGCGCTCACTGCTTCCTTCGATTGGTTCCATAACCTTACAACAGGTCAGTGAGTGATGAACGCGTGGGTGAGAACCGAAGGCAACGAATGCCTACTGAAACTCGACTCTCTCTTTTCTCATCCGAGCGAAGCCCTGCGGGATCTTCTCGGGTTCCGTTCAGAGCATGCGTTGTGGTTTCGATTCGAGGTCGGTGGCTTTCTTGCACTTGGCTTCGGCTTCCGCTTCGCGGCCTGACCTATCCAGCGCGAGGGATAGTTGGCGCTGGGCCTTGGCGAGGTTCGGGTCGTTGGACGAGGCTTCCTGGTTGCGGGTGATCGCGTCCGCGATTTGTCCCTTTTCGAGCAGAAGGTCGCCGGAATTGGTGGCGAAGGTAGCTCGTTGGTGATTCACCGCCACGCGCGTGAGTTCGGCCGCAGTTTTGCGCTCGGCGGCAGCTTCGGTTTGCTTTCCTTGTTCCGAGAAAACGCCGGCAAGCGTGATGTGCGGTCCAGGCATTCTTGGGAAAAGACGGGTTGCGTCCGTCGTGGGTTATTTGGGCGCCTCGAGTTTGGGCTGCGCATCCGCCTGGATCTGCTCGGCCACCTGGAACTCATGCGACGCCTGGGCCGTCTGGCCAAGGGAACGATAGGTTTGCCCGAGCAAGGTATGGGTCGTGTAGTTTCCTGGATCGATTGCGAGGGCCTTATCAAGGTACATCTTTGCCATCATGGGATCCTGCTGCTTCAACAGCACTTTACCCAGCAGGATATACGGCACCGAGGAATTGGGTTCGAGCAGCAAGGCGCGGTCGAGCGAGGCTTGCGAATTGGCATAGTCACCCTGGCGCAAATAGGCGTCACCCAACCGGTCGTACACTTCGCCGTACAGGGGGTTGAGTTCGCTCTCCTTGTTAAACTCCGCGATGGCCTCAGGCAATTTCGATTGCGACAGCCTGATCTGCCCGATCAGAAGATGTGCCATCGGCAGGTTTGGATTGAGCGCGAGGGCTTTCTGGGCAAAGGTGTCCGCTACCGGGAGATAGTCGCGCCGCAGCATCATTCTTGCGGCCAGCAGATAGGCCGATGGGGAGTCGGGCGGGAAATTGTATTGGGTGGCGAAGGCTTTGCGCGCGTCGTCGTACCGGCGTGTATCGAGATAGCACAGGCCCAGGACGTAGTTGCTGTCGATGTTGGTGCGAGCGATGGAGAGATGAGCTTTCTCGAGCAATGGAACCGCATCGGCTGGTTTTCCGGAGCGAAAGAGCACGACTCCTTGCATCTGCATGGCTTCGCGGTCGGATGGATCCTGGGCCAGCGCTTTCTCGAAAGCTGCGGACGCGGGCTGGATTTTTCCCTGCTCGTAGAGGACCATGCCGCGGAGCCTTTCGACGCCGGGTGGCTCCGGTTGTTGGACGGCCAGGGTATCGAGAGCCTTTAAGGCTTCTTCGAGGTGGCCTGCATCCATGAGCTTTTGGGCTTCTGCGGTGGTGGGCGGGTTGGGCGCCTGCGGGTGCGCGGGAATGACGAGTAGTACCAAAACCAGGAGACACAGTGCGCGCAGGGTGAGCATAGGGTTACCGCGGACAGTTTACAGCGCAGGGGTTTCGGGTGCCATGGCCCTGGGGATTCTCAGACCATGTAAGAACAAATGGTCGGGGCTCGTGGTATCCCACATTTCGCAAAAACCAGCGAAATATGGGGCACCCGGAATTGGTGGAAGGGACAGGTCTTGAAAGGTGGAGAGTTCTAGAATGAAGGCGAAGGGTTTGGCATGCGGATAGGCAAGCTCGAAACAGCAGCGGGGGTCGCCGGAGCATTGCTTGTTTTGCTGCTGGCCGGTGCAGCACATGGCTTGGGGGGGACACCGGTTTATCCGCCTTTTTCACAACATAGCGGCCCGGCATGGTTTGAGGATTTTGCTGGGAGGGCCGGAATTCGGGTGCTCAACGCTAACGGGGGCGTGGAATCGAAGCACTACATCGTTGAAGCAACGGGCAGTGGGGTCGCCATCTTCGACTATGACAACGATGGTTGGCCGGACATTTTTCTGGTGAACGGAGAACTTCTTCCAGGGGAGGAGCAGAAGGGCCAGCATCCAACGAGCCATCTCTTTCACAATAATCACAATGGCACGTTTACGGATGTTACAGCGCGTGCCGGCCTTACAGATACCGCCTGGGGACAGGGCGCTTGCGTAGGTGATTACGACAACGACGGTTATGAAGACATGTTTGTTACCGCCTATGGCAAGAGCCGCCTTTACCGCAATCAGGGGAATGGCACTTTCAAGGAGGTCGGGGCCGCGGCCGGGGTTGCGGGCAATGGCAGGCTGTGGGGAACGGGATGCGCTTTTGTCGATTACGACCGCGATGGAAAGCTGGATCTGGCAGTGGCCAACTACGTCAGCTTCGACCTCGCAACTACGCCTGCTCCCGGTTCCTCACCCAGCTGCACCTGGAAGGGAGCGCCGGTCATGTGCGGCCCCAGAGGATTGGCGAGCTCTCCTAACCTGCTCTACCACAATCTCGGCAACGGTAAGTTTGCTGACGTGAGCCAGGCAAGCGGCTTCGAGAAGACCCAGGGGCACTACTGCTTTAGCGTTTCCACCATCGACTATGACGAGGACGGTTGGCCCGATATCTTCATCGCGTGCGATTCCACTCCGGCCATTTTATATCGTAACAACCACGACGGCACTTTTACGGATACGGCGGCGGATACCGGCGTGGCCTTTAATGACGACGGGCGTGAACAAGCGGGCATGGGATCTTCCGTTGCAGACTACGACGGTGACGGGCACCTGGACATTGCGAAAACCAATTTCTCCGACGACACCGCGAACCTCTATCACCATAATGGCGATCACACCTTCGGGGACGCGACCCTCGCCTCCGGCATTGGGATCAACACACAGTACCTGGGGTGGGGATGCATGTTTATCGATGTCGATAACGACGGATGGCCCGATTTATTGATGGTCAACGGCCACGTTTATCCCGAGGTGGACAGCGGCAATATGGGATCGGCCTACCGGGAGCCGCGAGTGCTCTATTGGAATCAAGGGGACGGGAAGTTCAAGGATATCTCCCGGGAGTCGGGTCCGGGCATTACTCAACCACAGTCGAGCAGAGGTCTCGCGGTGGGTGATCTTTGGAATGATGGGCGGTTGGAGGCGGTGGTCAATAATGTGAGTGACTATCCGCTGTTGTTGGTTAACCTGGCCAAGAACGACAACCACTGGTTGGGAATCCATTTGATTGGCGTGGTTTCCAATCGCGACGGCATTGGCGCTCGGGTGGTTGTGCATAGTGGAGAAAGTCCGCGGGTTTGGGTGGATGAGGTTCGGAGCGGGTCCAGTTACAGCTCGAATAACGATATGCGATTGCACTTTGGGCTGGGACACGCGACGAGTGCCGGATCGATTGACGTGCGGTGGCCAAACGGCAAAAGCGAGGTTTTCCCGGGAGTTGCGGCGGATCAGATCATTTCACTCAAGGAAGGTTCGGGAAAGCCTCAGTAACAAAGCAATGGAGTTGCGCTCATCTGCTACCCTTGCAGGTTTCGGGTTTGGTTTGGATGGTGGCCAGTGCCTCGCGCGCTTTGGCATCGTCGGGCGAGAAGTCGAGTACATGATTTAGCGCTTGAGTGGCCGCTTGCGGGTTGCCGATTGCGCAGTCGATCATGGCCAGATCCACGCCGGCTGTGGTTTCTCCCGGATCATTTTGGCTGATGCCCTCGAGCAAGGTAACGGCGGCTTTGACGTTGCCGGCACGTGCTTCGAGTATCGCCAGATCTCCTGCCGCGATCGAATCGGCCGGCGTTCGTTCGCAGCGTCGCCTCATACTCGAGCATGGCCATCGCGCGGTCGCCGGAGAGGTGTGCTAAAAAGCCCAGAGCCCTATGCAGGTCTGGATCCGGCTGATCGCCTTCATGGTGCTCCGCTTGTTGCAGCAATGACATTGCGCGATGCCCTGCTTCCTGATCGCCCAGGTTGGCCATCTGAAAGTAGGCTAGCCCGAGGTCACGGTCGCTTGCTGGTCCTCCACCCACCAGGGTCAGGTCTGACGTGCGCTGCTTCTGCAGGGAAGAGGGCGCAGGACGTCGCTGGATGCGGTGGTCGGTGACTTGCTCGTGGGCCACGTCTCCGGTTTTCTCGCGTGGCATGTGACAGCTGCTGCAGTCCGGCTGATCGGGGTGGTGCTTGGTAACAAAGGCTGAGGCCCCATGGCAGGTAAGGCAGCGGCCCCTGAAGTAGGCGACCCGCTGCTCGGCGGAGGGCGACGCGTGTGGATCGTGACAGGTGGTACAGGTAAGTCGGTCCCCGCTCTTTCTCTTGCACTCGCTTTGCAGGAGCGCTTCCCACTGGCTGGTCGCCCTTCCCTCCGGGCCCAGTTCTCCAGAGTGGACAAAGTGAGTTACAAAATCGGTAAGATTCCCGCCGGGCACGAAAGCAGCGAGAGAGCGGCCGGGGGCGTTGACCGTAGTCTCGCCTTCCAGGTGACATTGCAGGCAAATCGAGTCACGCTTGGTGGGGGGCAGCTTCGACGGATTCAGAATAGGGGCAGCCCCGCCGCTGGCCAGGTGAGCCGCAGGATCTCCGTGACACGACTGGCAGGTGATCCCTCCATAAAGAAACGGCTGGGACCCGAAGTGATTGTTGGCGCCGGTCGTCGGCTGCACGGCCGTGGAGTGACAATGGAGACAGCCTCGGTCCACTTTGAGAGTGAATGGCATTTCCCGCGCGTCCATCGATTTTGGGTTCATATCCCATACGCGCTGTTTGCTATACCAGTTCACCGGGCTCTCAAACCAATAGCCGTCTTTCTGAAACAAGTAGGTGCGGCCTCGCTGGCCGGAGCCGACGAAATACATGAGCTCCTGTTCTCCTTTAAGAGATCGTTGCGGAGGTGCATCGGGCCGTTCATAACTGAGCCAGGCGCGGCCTTTGCGCAAGAAGATCCGATAGCGAACGCCCGAGGCAGCATGGGTAAACTCTCCGGGCAACAGGCCGTCGACGGCTAAGCCACTGGCTTGCGCCATGGGAGTCTTCTGATAGTTGTCGAAGATTTTCTGATGGCAGCCGGCGCAGGCCCGATCAGGACCGGGCTCGGCCTGAGATGTGGAGACCCCTGCAAGAATCATGCACAGCAGAAGAGAGAGGAAGCGTACGCCCGGCATATTGACCAATACCTGGGTCTAAGTCTACGCAGGAGTGGGATCCTTGGGCTAGCGGCCAGGAAGGCGGCCTATTCTGACAAATGTTCGGTGGGTTCCGAAGGCAGCGCGTACAAGCGCTCCAGTTCCTGCACGTCAGCCAGTTGGCCTGCGGTTAAGATTCTACCCAGCGCAGACTGTTCTTTAGCTTCCCAGCTGGCGAGGAATACGAGTAGCGCGTCGAAGTCTGGATTTATCTGTTCCACAACTTCATCATGCATCTGGCGTGGCGTCGCCGGAATACTACAAACGGGTTCGTGACGGCCCGTAGGTGGTAAGTATCTAACACGGATCGCTCACCCAGAGCAGGTATTCCTTTTCTATTGTCCAAATCTGACACGCGCGGTCGTGCCCGATGGCGCCTTTCGAGCACCTGATCGGCAATAGACGCGCTGGCAGCAAACTTATGCCCCAGGCGTATGAAGGGCTTTTCGATGGTGTAGTAGCTGAAGACTGCACACGCCAGCAAAGCGACGAGGTTGACGGGCGATTGGCGCAGCAGGACAAGTCCAGGTGGGCTACCAACGAAATTGACGCCAAAGAATAGCTGCTGCCATAGATACAAACTGTAGGAAATCCAGCCGATCCAGCGAAGGGGCCTGCTTTCCAATATTCTTCCTTGCACCGTGTTGGGGTGAAGCACGGTTGACAGAATGAGCATCGGGAGCACGATGGCCTGCAGGGTAAAGAAACATGGAACCCTGTTGGTGAGGAGCAACAGTTCTATCACAAGAAACATGGGGAAGGACCATGCAGGTATATATTTTCTGGCGACTTGCTTGCGCGTCAGAGGATACAGCACCAGGGCTATCGCCGCCGGGATGAGAAGCGCATCGACGTGGGTATCGGTGCGGAGATTGAATTCATATTCGTGATGCATAACGTGCACCAGAAGCATTCGCCAAACGGCTACAGAAATGGCCATGCCCGCCAGAACCCAACGCCGCGTTTTTTTGAAGACTACTAGCACTGCGGGGAGCACCAGGTAGAAGTGCTCTTCCATCGACAACGACCAGAAGTGACCGGTGTACCAGTGCAGAGGCAGCGGACTATGGCGCAGGTATTCAACCACCATGAGGTAATTGCGAAAGAAGAAGAGGGACGCGAACCAATCTGCTGGGGATACCGGAATGACATGCAATGCGGCCAGGATTGCAACCACCAGAAGATAGAGGAGGGCTGGGGGGAGAATGCGAAAGAGTCTCCGGAGGTAGAAGCCTTTCAGGCGGATCTGCCCGAATCTCGATTCCTCCTCAAGCAGCCTGGAACAGATGAGGAGGCCGCTGATGGCAAAGAAGAGCTCCACGCCCACTTCGCCGAACGTGCGCGAGGGATTTGAGCAGTGGTCCGATAATGGGGACCGTTGTTTGTATCTGTGAATGGTGCAGAATAACCAGGCTGATGGAGAGTGCGCGCCAACCATCCAGGGTCGGAAGATAAGGCGGACGATTTTAAGGCAGAATTCAGACATCACTCTGCATAACTAAACGGCCTAGGGGCTACCAGGGGTGATGGAGTTCATAGCTGAGGATGGAGATAGAGGACTCAATGTGATGTCAAAACGGAACGCAGAGAGCCAGAGAGTGGGCAGCGGAAACCGCAGCGTTTCTCTTCAGTCTTGGCGAAGCAGGAAATCGAAGTCGCAGCCCTTGTCGGCTTGCAATATGGTGTCCTCAAACAGTTTGGCGTAGCCGCGGGTTGCGGGATTGTGGTGCGGTGGCAGTTGCTTCCAGGCGGCGAGACGGGTTTGCAGTTCGGCGTCGTCGATCAGCAGTTCGATGCGGCGTGCCTCGACGTCCAGCAGGATGCGATCGCCGGTCTGCACGACTGCCAGGGGACCGCCCACAGCGGATTCAGGCGTGATGTGCAGCACGATGGTGCCAAAGGCAGTGCCGCTCATCCGCGCGTCGGAAATGCGGACCATATCTTTCACGCCCTGGCGGGCCAGCTTCATGGGGATAGGCAGATACCCCGCTTCCGGCATGCCCGGCGCTCCCTTCGGGCCCGCGTTACGCAAGACCAGAATGTCTTCCGGATGTACATCGAGATCGGGCAGGTCGATGCGCGCGGTCATGTCTTCGACCCCATCAAACACGACGGCGCGGCCGGTGTGACGCATCAGTTGCGGAGAAGCCGCGGACTGCTTGATGACTGCGCTGCTTGGCGCGAGGTTGCCATGAAGAACCGCCATGGCTCCCTCTTTCTTCAGCGGGGCGGCAATAGGACGAATAACATCCTGCCCAGGCATTTTTTCTGCGCTCGCAATCGCATCGCCGATGGTGCAGCCGGCATACACTCGGGGCGTCGAGATCGAGCAACGATGTGCAGTTCGCGCATAAGAGCGGGGAGACCGCCCGCATGGTGAAAATGCTCCATGTAATGCGTGCCCGATGGCTTGAGGTTGAGCAGCACCGGCACCTGGCGGCCTAGTTTGTCGAAAGGCCTTCAGATCGACTGCATCGCCGGCCCGGCCGGCTATAGCCACCAGGTGAATCAATCCATTGGTCGAGCCGCCGATGGCCTGTAACACAATCATGGCGTTGCGGACCGAAGGTTTCCGTGATCAGTTCGCTTGGCTTGGGAGCGCCGGCAATCGCCATCTCTGCGGCGCGTTTGCCGCTCGCTTCCGCAATGCGGCGGCGGTCCGCTTGGGCGGCTGGGGCCGTGGCGCTCATGGGCAGCGCCAGGCCCATCGCCTCGACAATGCAGGCCATGGTGCTCGCCGTCCCCATCACCATGCACGTGCCGACGGAGGGAGCGAGGCGGCCGCTGATCAGCTCGGTCTCGGCCACATCGATACCGCCGGCGCGATATTGCCCCCAAAGCCGGCGGCAATCCGTGCAGGCGCCGAGGACTTCGCCCTTGTGATGCCCAACTACCATCGGCCCTGTCGGTACAACGATGGCGGGCAAATCAACGCTGGCGGCAGCCATCACCTGGGCGGGCAGGGTTTTGTCGCATCCGCCGATCAAGCACCACTGAGTCCATGGGCTGGGCGCGAATCATTTCCTCCGTATCCATCGCCATCAGGTTGCGCAGGAACATGGAGGTGGGATGGGCGAAACTTTCGCCGATGGAAATGGTGGGGAACACCATCGGCAACCCGCCTGCAAGCAAAACGCCACGCTTTACGCTCTCGATCAGGTCGGGCACATTGCCATGGCAAGGATTGAAGTCACTGAAGGTGTTGGTTATCCCGATGATGGGGCGATCGAGCGCGTCCTCGGAATAACCGCTGGCTTTGATGAAAGCCTTGCGCAGGAACAGAGGAGAAACCTGCGTCACCATAGCTGGTGAGCCCTTTGCGAAGGCCCTTGCGTTGGTCCGGCGGATCGTCCATCCCGCCATACTATACTGCCCGGCTATTGTCCCTGAACCGCCTCGAACGCAGCCTTCAGGCGTTGGTGAAGTTGTTGCAGGTCACGGGTCTGCGCCAGAATCGAGTCGGTCAGGGCATCAAAGAAAATGCCTTCAGCGTTGGTGGTCCAACCGGCCCGGCGAACCAGATTCAAAAGCTCAGCGTGATATTCGTTACCCGGAAGGCTGGCTACCGCCTGTCTCACTTCATGGAGTTTACGCTCGAAGCGATGAACCTGATCCCGGGAAGTCTCAGGTTTTGACTTTGCCAGAGTTGCCACAAGTTTTCTCCTATCCATGGAGGCACGCGTGCATCACCGTTGTAGTGACATAAAAGTCATTTTCGTATCAACTCGTATCGGTTTTTTATGGGTTTCGCATATTTGGACGCTCCCGCGGCGCCTTTGGTTTCTCAGGAGCCTGTGTAAAGTTGAAAGGCTGCCCAGTAGAGTGGCTTGCGATAGACCGCGGGAGAGTGAACCAGAGACAACTTTGCCGCGCGAAGTGCATCGTCAGGAGTGCTACCGGCTTCCAGTCCGGCATACAGCTTGTCCATCAGCAACGGCGTGGAAGCATCGTTCACTTCCCACAGGGCGCCGATTACGTTGTGCGCACCGGCGCGAAGGAACGCCCACGACAAACCCACTAGGCCTTCGCCGGCATAGGCGCGCGAACCCGATCCGTAGCAGGAGGAGATCGTGACCAACCGGGCGTGCAGCGGATCGCGCATGATGTCGCGGGCATAGAGCTTGAAGTTGTCAGGATTTTCGGGCGGGGGCGAAAGGACCACTGCCGAATCCAGCGGGTCCAACCGGCTGGCCGTGCCGTGCGCCACAAAGTGGATATAGGAAAATTCTTCCGGCTTGTTTTCCAAATACGAGGCGGGAACGGCGCCTGACTGCGTCACTACGGTTTGGCTGTCTTTCGGGAAATGCTTTTCTATGCCTCGGATTTCCGCAAACGCATTCACCAGGTCGTCATATCCAGTGCCGGTGATGATGGGATTACCGATCAGTAGCAGTTTCTTGGTGCTGTTCTGCGCGGCATCCGGGGTGACTCCGGAGAGCATACGAATGGAATTCGCATTGCGGATGGTTACATCTTCGATCCAATAGTGCGATTTTCCGGATCCAGGAACTAACAGGGTCTCGAAGTTGAGTCCGTTTAGAACGCCATCGGGAATGATAAGAACTTTGGATCCCTGGGAAATCATTTCCGCGGCCGGCGCGACCAGCGTTTCGTAGAGGTCTTTCGCCGCCTGATTTTCCTCGCGCAGCGGGTCGGTCGATTTGAGGATCGCGTTTTGATAGTTGTGAATTTTCGTTTCTATCAGTGACTGAGCGGGAAGCGAGAGGAGACGCGTGCGATGAGGAGTAACGGCCCACAACCAGGAGTTTTTTTGCCCCAGGGAGTAGAAGAGGATCACTGAATCGAACTTACGCGCAACAGCTTGTACATCTACCTTATGTTCCGGTTGCAGATTCGGCTTCTCCTCCGTCAGATTCAGGCCTTCTGCCATGGTTCTTGCACGACCGGCATCGAGAAGCTGCAGGGCGTACTCCGGCTTGTGAGATTCGATAAGAAAGTCGGCGTAGCGGCGATAGAGAGCATCACCGTTTGCAAAAAATGGCAACCTTAGTTCCTCATCGTCTATTGCCGCACGCTGCTGTTCGAAGCTGCGGATGGCCTTGCGATACCAGAGATCGGCTTTGATCGATTGTTTCTTCTCCGCATAGAAGTCTGCGATCGCACCTTCGATCTCGCCCTGCAGCGCTGGATCCGCTGCTGCGTCATGATCCACCTGTAACAACGACTGCTCGGGGCTCCGCTCGTTTTCGTCCCGGGTAGCCAGAAGGGCCTGCAGATAACGCGTCTGAAGTTCCAGAGATTTGTCACCAGCTCTGTGCGACGCCCTGATGGCTTCCTCGTTATGCGCCTTAGCCGAAGCTAACTGCCCTTCGCGATAAAGCAAAAATGCCAAGCCGGTTTGGATATCTGCAACTGCGGCGGCCGCGTCCAGGCCCTTTGCAATCTTCAGCGACTGGTCAAAACATTGCTTCGCCTCCTGCAAGTTTTCGAGCATGTAGTTGGCGTGACAGGCGTCCATCAACCAGTCAACTTGCATGCTCCCGGGTCCTATTTCTTTTGCCTCCGTTTCCGCCTGCTGAAAATTGGATAAAGCCTTCTCAAAGTCTCCTAAGTGGTAATAGGTAAGCCCAAGATTTCCCGAGGCGGCTTCACTAATGGTCCGTGCCTGAATCGGTCGAGCACGATGCGCGGCTGCGTTCAAAAAGATCAGAGCCTCGTCGTAGTGCTTCATCTCGATATCTACAAGGCCGAGATTCAAGAGATCGCTTGCCTCAAGATATGGGTCCCGCCGATCCTGGGCGATTTGCAAGCTTTTTCTCGCAAGGTCCGCGGCTTCGGGCAAGTGGTTTCGACGAGTTTGTATGAGGGCTTCTGTCTGCAGAACTTCGCCGCTAAGCGCGGAATTGCCGGCGTCAGACAAATGCTGTGCTTCTTGCAATTCGGCGTCGGACTTCTCGTTATGGCCAAGCTTGGCGTATGCCACCGCGCAAAGCAGGGCCCTCTTGATGGCAAGATCGCCCGAAGTGGGATAGGTCACGCGGGGGTCTTTGAGCAGAGCGAGCGCTTCCGGCCGACGCCCCTGATCGGAGAGAAGCTCGGCATCAAGGAGTCTGAATCGGATCGCCCAATTAGCGTCACCGGCAGAAAACAACGCAAGTGCCTTATCCGCATTTTGCTGCGCAACAGCCAGATGGCCGCGGAGAAAATCGCTGCGGATACTTTGATAGGCCGCTGCTGGATCCGCGGTCGCTGGGGTGCGGCATCCCATCATCACCAAAGCTATGGCAAGAATGGCGAAGGCGTATCTGGATAGATGGGCACCTAGCCAAGAGAGATACTGCCAAAATCTAGAAAATCGATGACGTGATTCAAGCAACTGCAAGGGGTTCCCCCGCCCACGCCATCCAACAGTGAACATAATAAAGATCCGTGCTTGTTCGGCTTCCAGGCTCTTGACTAGTTTGGCAGCTTGTTGACTCCCAGTCTCGTGAATATTAGTTTCTCAGGAGCCTGTATAAAGCTGAAAGGCGGCCCAGTAGAGAGGCTTGCGGTAAACGGCCGGGGAATGGATCAGGGACAATTTCGCTGCACGGAGTGCATCATCAGGAGTGCTGCCGGCTTCCAGTCCGGCATAAAGTTTGTCCATCAGCAGCGGTGTGGAGGCGTCGTTTACCTCCCATAGCGCGCCAATTACGTTGTGCGCCCCAGCGCGGAGAAACGCCCACGACAGGCCTACCAAGCCTTCCCCGGCATAGGCGCGGGAACCCGACCCGTAGCAGGAGGAGATCGTGACCAGACGGGCATGCAGCGGATCCCGCATGATGTCGCGGGCGTAGAGTTTAAAGTTGTCGGGATTCTCGGGGGGAGGCGAAAGCACTACCGCTGAATCCAACGGATCTAGACGACTGGCCGTCCCGTGTGCCACGAAGTGGATGTAAGCAAATTCTTCCGGCTTGCTTTCCAGGTATGATGCGGGGACTGCACCGGATTGTGTGACGACGGTTTGGCTCTCTTTAGGAAAATGTTTCTCAATGCCGCGGATTTCCGCGAATGCGTTTACCAGGTTGTCATATCCAGTCCCGGTGTTGACAGGATTCCCGATCAGCAGCAGCTTCTTTGCGCTGTTCTGCGGTGCGTCTTGCGTAACGCTGGATAGCATGCGAATGGAATTTGCGCTGCGGATGGTTACATCTTCGATCCAATAGTGCGATTGATCGGATCCCGGAGTCAACAGGGTCTCGAAGTTGAGTCCGTTAAGGATACCGTCGGGAACGATGAGGACCTTGGATCCCTTGGGAATCATCACCGCCGCCGGCTCGACCAGGGTTTCGTAGAGGTTCTTGGCGGCCTGGTTTTCTTCGCGCAGCGGGTCCGATGATTTCAGGATTGCGTTTTGATAGCTGTGCACCTGCGTTTCTATTACGGATTGAGCAGGAAGCGGGAGGAGATGGGTGTGATGAGGAGTGATCGCCCATAACCAGGATTTTTTTGGCCCCAGCGAATAAAAGAGGATGACGCTACTAAGCCTGGACGCGGCCGCCTGCGCGTCGGCCCCTGCATCTGACCGTGTGATGGGCTTTTCTTTCGCAAGCCCGAGTCCTTCCGCAAGTGTTCTCGCCCGGCCGATATCAAGCAACTGCAGCGCTTCTTCTTGTTTCTGGGACGAGACGAGGAAGTCTGCGTAGTCGCGATAGAACGCATCGCCGTTGGCGAAGAATGGAAGCCGAAGCTCCTCTTGTTTAATGGCTGCCCGCTGGTCTTCAAAAGCCAGAATGGATTTTCGATACCAAAGCTCGGCTTGCTTTTTCTGGTTCTTACCGGCATACAGATTGGCAAGCGCGTTCTCGATTTCCCCTCGCAGGGAAGGGTTCTTCTCCGATTTTGCGTAGACCGCCATTAACATTCGCTCAGGATCCTGCCCATTTGGCCGCTGTGCAGCCAGTAGGGCCTGGAGCAGTAACGGCTCGAGTTCTCCAGCTTGGTCTCCAGACTGCTGTGCGGTGCGAATGGCTTCGTCGCTGTGCGCCTTCGCCGCATCAAACTGCTCCTGCTGAAAGAGAAGAAACGCCAGATCTGACTCGATAGCCGCAATTTCTTCACGGTTATCGATCGCCTTTGCTGCTTTCAGCGATTGCTCATAACACTGTTTCGCCTGCTGTAGATTGCCCAGGTTGGAGTAAGCCGAACCCTCATCCCATAACCAGTCGACCTGCGCGCTAGTGGTTCCTATTTCCCGTGATTGCTGTTCAGCCTGACGGAAACTGGAAAGAGCTTTCTCGAAATCGCCGAGTTGGAAATAAGCCGCACCAAGGTTTCCTAATGCCGCCTCAAGGACCGGCCGCGCCTGAACGGACCTGGCATAACTCGCAGCCTCATTCAGAGAAGCAAGCGCTTCATCGTAGTGCTCCATTTCGACAGCCACCATGCCGACATTTAACAGGTCGCTGGCCTCGAGGAAGGTGTCGCGTTGTGCGCGGGCAGCCTCCAGGCTTTTTCTGAAGAGATCAGCAGCTTCGGGCAAATGGCCGCGATAGTTTTCGACCGTTGCTTCCGTCCTCAGGACTTCGCCGTGCAATGCGGAGTGGCTTGCATCTGAGAGACGCTGCGCCTGCTGCAACTCAAAATCGGCTTGCTGTGCCTGTCCCAGCCGGGCGTGGGCCATGCCGCAGAGCAGGTACCTCTTGATGGCTAGGTCGCCTGTGGAGGGGTAGGAAACGTTAGGGTCGTTGAGGAGGGATAAAACATCCGGACGCCGGCCCTGGTAGGTAAGGATCTCAGCCTCGAGTATGCGGAACTTCATGGGCCAATCGGCACCGCTCCCAGCGAAATCCTTGCGAGCCTTTTCAGCTTTTTGCTGAGCGACGTCCAGATTGCCGTGTAAAGAGTCATTGCGGATGTTTTCAAAGGCTGCTGCCGGGTCAGGGGCCGGCGCAGAGCGGCAAGCGGTGAGGGCCGCAGCAGCAGCCACCGAAAGCAAGACCACGTCTATGGCGGAACACCGTGGACGCCGATGGCGGCACACCCTGCGCTGCCACCCCCATGTACGGTGCATCCCAGTTCGGCGCGAACCATAGAAATACGAAATAAGGCCGGGGATACAAATAATTCTCCGAGAAAGATCCTGCCAAAATCCGGAATCTCCAGGACGTGGCCAAAGGATCTGCCAGGGATTGCCCCACCCACGCCATCGACCAACGAGCATAAAAGAAATCCGTCTTTCCCCAGCTTTCGATCAGAGTCCATCCAGCCATACCGTTCGGTCAGCCAGCGGAGATTATCCTGATCGGGTTCAGCCTTCACGCTTTTGATTAGTTTGGCAGCTTGTTGGCGCCCAGTCTCCTGAAAAAGAGCCGGGGTTATTACCTGTCGGCCTTTGGGTCCTCTCCCAAACCCCAGCAGGCCGGAATTCAAGGTGACCGAAGCTTCAGCGTGGCCTATCGTTAGCCGGTCGAAATGAGAACCGGCGAACGAAACTCTCGGGAATCCACCAGCGACGGGATACTCGGCGGTAATCTGAGCCACGATCCGCTCGGCTTTGACAATTTCCAGGATGTTCAATCCCTCTATAACCGACGTGACTGATACCGTTGCCGAGCCATTTTCTTCGACATGTCGACCGGAAACCCGAGTGTGCGCTGCTCGGCAAGAAATGATGCCCTCGAAATCGAAGGCTTCGGTCCGGGAGGTCACGTGCCCGCCAACCGAAGGCAGGGTGGCTGAGGCCTGAGCAGGAATGTGTTTCTGGAAAGGCTTTTCGATGAACCCGCCGAGGGAATTTGCATCCCCATGGTAGTAAAAGGTCTTCTTAACATCCGAACGCATCGTGCACCTCGTTAGGTAGCAATTCTAATTGTGGGCAACTAGACCGAATTTATAGTGCGCCAGGTCCACCGCGGTTCCGCCAGAGTTCCCCTGAACAGCCAAGGTATATTCCCCGGGCAGCTTGTCTGTCGACGGGACCCGTATCGAAACCGTATCTCTGGCGGCCTGGGGCGAAACGTCGACCCGCCAGGTAAGCGTACCGGAAGGCGAATACAGCAGGCAGGTGTAACTCGAGAAACGGTCCTGGGTCGGTATATCAAGCGATAAGAGGAAGGGGTGGGTGGCCGCTGCTGTAGCGGTGGGAGTCTGGTCGCCGCGACTGTTGCCCCCAACCAGGGAAATGACGGGCAATATCTCCGGAGCCTTCAGCTCCGCCACCTCGGTCTTGAAGTGCGGAAAGACCACCAGGTTTTGATAGGCGACCAGGAGCAGAGAGGCCGCCAGCGCAGACCAAACGAGTGCCGTTGGCCAGAAGGAAGCAGAGAAAGATTTGCCTTTAGCACCCTTTTCCGGTCTGGGAACAGGATGAGCCTTGAATTCCTGCCTGGCGGCAGCCATGAAAGCAGCAGTTGCCTGGAGATCGGTAGAGCACTCCTCGCAGTCGAAGAAGTGTTCTTCGAACTCGTTGCGTTCGTCGGGTGTCAGCTCTTCGAGAAGATATTTTTCGACTGCCATAAGATTCGTAGACTGGTTGTGATCCATAAGTTTTAAAGGGCCTCATCGTCCCTGACGCAACCCCAGGTGATCAACGTAAAACGACTTGAATGAGTGTTTTGCTCGGTGCAACAGCACTCTCAAATACTCCCGGCTGATGCCGAATTCGGCGCACACCTCATCTTTATCCCGTTCCTCGAGGAGCACGGACTGAAGCAGCCGCCGGTCACGTTCGGGCAGCTCGTTCAGAATTTTCCGCACCACGCGCTCGGTGTCCTTGGCCTCCAGAAGGCGAAGGGCACTCGGCTCTTTGCCGGCAACGGTCGACTCGGTTTCGTCGTCGATCGAGGCTTCTACCCTTTTTTTGGAACGATAATGCTCCTGCAACACGTGGTTGCAAACAGAATTGACGAAGGAGCCTAAGCGGTCAGGCTGTCGCAGGCCTGATTCGCCGCGCAGCAAAGCGAGCACCCGCATAAAGGTCTCCTGCCTTACGTCTTCTATGGCTTCTTTGGAATTCAAACGTGAGCGCAGTTTAAGACGGATCAGCTCGCTGAAGTAGTTCACGAAGTGACCTTCGATATGTGCGTCCCCGGAGCGGAGTTTTTCCACGTAGGACGCGTCAAACGCAAAGAATTCCAATCGTGATTCCTCACCGGCGAGTGCGGGTGGGTTCAAGTTTACACCGCCATGTGAACCCTCTAAGAGGGCTGGCGGGGCGTGATTGGGTCTTAACCGTCTAAGCTCTTTGCAGCGCCGACGAGTTTCTGGCCGTGTGCCTGTTCGAGTTGGGGCCAGCGATGGGCGGTTCTCCATGTCCGAGTAGTGGTGGCGAGGGACCAAACGTTACATAAGCACGAAGGGTATTTCGCAATATGTTTTTGCGAAAGTGATGTAACGCTCGACCGCCTCCGAACACTACTGGGATGAGTTCCCAGGGCGGCTGAATCCACGTCGATTGAGCTGCCCTCGCGGGATTCCCGCTTACCCGGCACGGGGGGTACTTTCGTGCCATATCAGCAAGGCCTGGACGATTTGATCTATTGAGAAGCTTTGGTTCTTTCGTTGCGGAAGGCTTCATAGCGAGCCTTGGTTTCGGCATTGGGCGGGTAGAGGCCAGGCAATGGCGTTCCGGCCTTCACTTCACCCATGATCCACCCTTCGAGCCTTTCCTGCTCCGCTGCCGCTTCCGCCACTTCGTTGAGCAGGGCACTGGGGATGACGACGGCTCCGTCTTCATCGACGACGATGACGTCATCCGGAAAGACCGCTACCCCGCCGCAGCCAATCGGTTGTTGCCAATTGACGAACGTCAGGCCGGCTACCGATGGAGGAGCGGCAACACCCTTGCACCACACCGGCAGCCCCGTATCAAGCACGCCGGCAACATCGCGCACCACTCCATCGGTGACCAGAGCGGCGACCCCGCGCACCTTCATACGGGCGCAGAGGATATCTCCAAAAATACCGGCGTCGGTGATGCCCATGGCGTCTACGACGGCAATGCAGCCGGCGGGCATGGCTTCAATCGCGGCGCGGGTGGAGATGGGGGAACTCCAGGACTCCGGCGTCGCCAGATCTTCGCGCGCGGGGACAAAACGCAAGGTGAAAGCCGGTCCGACCAGGCGCTTCTGACCGGGAGCCAAAGGCTTGGCGCCGCGCAGCCACACATTGCGCAGGCCTTTTTTCAAGAGCACGGTGGTCAGCGTTGCCGTTGCTATCGCGGAGAGGGTTGCCGTGGTTTTTTCGTCTAACGGTGGGTTTCCCAGAGGTCGCTCCTGATAAGTGAGATCAGATAGAGGGGATCATGCCGCCGTCCACCCGGACGACGGCACCGGTGATATAAGCGGCGCGTTCACTGGCGAGAAACGCTACTACGTCGCCGTATTCTTCCGGATCGCCCAGGCGGCCGACGGGGATGGCAACCAGATTCTCGGCCTCGACGTCTTCCAGGGTCCGGCCTTCGCGCTTGGCCTTCGCCTCGTCGAGGAATTTAATGCGGCTGGTGGCGATGCGACCGGGCAGAACGACATTTACCGTGATGCCGTCTTTGGCGACTTCACGAGATAGAGTTTTGGACCAGCCGAGGAGGGAAAGACGGAGCGCGTTGGAAATGGCGAGGTTGGGAATGGGTGCGGCCACTCCGGAGGATGCACTGGTGATGATTCGGCCCCAATGGCGCGACCGCATATTAGGCAGGACGCGGTCGGTGGTCGCGATGACCGAAAGCACCATCGATTGAAATTGTTTGGACCATACCGCGGGGTCCTGCCCACTGGCCGTCGTGGGTGGCGGACCGCCGGTGTTGTTCACGAGGATGTCGACTGGCCCCAGCTCGTGTTCGATTTTCGAGACGTGTCCGTCGATTTGGGTCAAGTCGGCGAGGTCCCAGATCAGACCCAGGTTTTTGGCCCCGATGGATGTTAAGGATGCTTGGGCGGCGCCGATGGAATCGGCCCCCTTGCCGGCTACGGCGATGTTGGCGCCTTCGCGCGCCAGCGATTCTGCGATTGCCCGGCCTAAGCCGCCACCTCCGGCAAGCACAAGTGCGGTTTTTCCTTTTAGCCCAAGGTCCATAGGGTCATTCTACTTGGTAAGGATCCGGGCGCCCCATTCAAGCGTCTGTTGGCGTGAGTGGGCGACCATGCTGTTTTTCGACCGCTTTCACTCCATGGTTAGCACCCTTGCCCACTCAAGCCAAAAGATGGCTTGAATGGGGCACCCTTTTCCTTTTTTGCGGGGAAAGGGCCTACTTCCAGGCATCTGACTGGTAGCGGGCAATGGCTTTTTCGTCGAATTGGTATCCCAGCCCAGGCTCGGTGGTGAGTGCCAGGCCTCCGTTGCGAATTGTTAGTTGACGGTCGATGATCTCGCGGAAGTTGAATACTGTCTCGTCGGGGAAGAATTCGACGAATTGGCCGTTGGGTGAGGCTGCCACCATGTGAGCGTGCAGGTCGTGGAACCAGTGGGGACAAATGGTGACTCCGTAGGCGTCGGCCAATGCGGCGATGCGGCGGAATTCTGTGATGCCTCCGCAGACCAGGGCGTCGGGTTGCAGAATGGATGCGGCCTGCTTATCCAGCAGTTCCTTGAAGCGCCAGCGCCCGGCCTCGATTTCACCCGTAGCGACGGGAATGCTGATGGCCGCCGCCAACTTGGCGTGGTTATCGATCTGGTCGGGGTTGAAGGGTTCTTCCACCCAATAGGGGTCGTACGGCGCGTAACGCTCGATAAAACGCAAGGCTGTGGGTACGTCTGACCATGCATTGTTGGCGTCCAGCATGAGCAGCACGTCCGGCCCGATGGCCTTGCGCGCGGCTGCGATCCTTGCCTCTTCTTCCCTCAGGTCGCCTCGGCCGACCTTCATCTTCACGGCATCGAGGCCGAGAGCTACGTAGCCGGCCAACTCCTCGCCCAGCATTTCGGGTGTCTTGCCGTCGAGGTAGTAGCCGCCGCTGGCATAGGCGGGAACGGTGTCCTCGTAGGCGGCGCCGAGATATTTGTATAAAGGCAGATTCGCCGCCCGGGCGTTTCTGTCCCACAGCGCGGTATCAAGAATGCTGAGGGCGCGCATGACCGAACCGACGCGGCCGTGCAGCAAGACTTCCTGATACATGTTTTTCCAGTGCAGTTCGGTCGCGTAGGGGTCGGCGCCGATGAGCATGGGCGCCAGCATTTCGCGCACCGCCGTCGTCACCACATTGCCGCCGGAATGACCGGCGTAGCAGTGGCCGATTCCTTCGATGCCGTCATCGGTGCGGATTTTTACCAGACTGTAATCGCGTGAGGTGACCTTGCGCCGCGCAAAGGCGGTTGCCACACGCAGAGGAATATGAACGGAGCGCGCCTCAACCGAGACGACCTTGGCCATTTGGTTCCCTTTCGTATTTACATCCGTTGAAGGAGCAGGACGAGCCGGGCGAAGCCTTGCTCCCGCGCGGTCTTGTTTCCAGGGACAGTGTTGGTGGGATCCTCACCCGCCCGCATGAAGCCGTGACCGGCGCCATCGTAGGTGACCGGCTCATATTTCTTGCCGGCGGCCTTCATGGCTTCCGTTGTGGCGGGGATGGTCGCGCCGATGCGCGCGTCGTTGCCGGCGTAGAAGCCGTAGACCGGGGCGGTGATGGGTGTCACGTCCGCAGGCCCGGGACCGTAAAAGACAAAGGCGGCGGAAAGATCTTTGCGATGAGCGGCAAACGCGAAGGATTTGCCGCCACCCCAGCAGAAGCCGACTACGGCGATTTTGCCGTTGGCCGCCGGGAGGTGTTTGCCGTAATCAGCGGCAGCATCAAGGTCAGCCATCACGGTATCCGGATTCAGGCCGGAGACAGCTTTTATGGTTGCGTCCTGGCTGGGGAATTCACTGGAGCCGCCGCCGTTGGGCCCAAAACCCGAGAGGAGGTCCGGGGCGATTACGATGAAGCCCTTTGCGGCTAGCTCGTCGGCCATTTCCTTGGCCCAGTCGCTGAGGCCGAAGATCTCGTGGATGAGGATGACGACGGGAGCTTTGGTCTTTACTTCGGGATAGACCACAAAGGCCTGGACGGTGCGATCGCCGTGCTTGAGGGCTACGTATTCGTGATGGCGGGGAGAGGCGTCGAGGCGGGTTTTTGCCCAGTCCTGCGCCTGGAGGGTAGCCCCGGGTAGAGCGAGAAGTACGAGTGCAACGATGAGTTTGAGCGGATTCGACATCGCGAACTTCATGGGGAGGAGTTTAGTCACTGAGAGTGATGGTCGCAAGAGTGGGTGGTAAACGCCGTGTAAAAGCAATCGAGGGGCTTCGCCCCGTCGTTTTCGTCCCAGGTACGCCCCACGGCTCGCCGGGGCGGGTTTGGCGAACCTGGGGCACCCGTCCTACTCCTTCGACTGTTCTGACTACCTAAGCATGATTGGATCGCGTGGCGTTGACGCTTACCATCGGGCGTGTTTCGATGAAAATTGGTGATCGGTAAACTTGCACTTCCGGTGGACGAGATTCTGCCGGAGATGATCGCGTCTCTCAGGCGCACTCCCAATCTTGTCATTGAGGCGCCCCCTGGCGCGGGCAAGACGACGCGCGTGCCGCCGGCTTTGCTCGAAATGGTCGGTGGTGAAGTCGTGGTGCTGGAACCGCGACGGATTGCTGCCCGATTAGCAGCACGCCGGGTCGCGTCGGAAATGGGCGAACAAGTTGGACAAACGGCCGGATACCAGGTCCGCTTTGAAGAAGCTGTCAGCTCGCGTACCCGGGTGCGCTTTGTCACCGAAGGAGTGCTCACGCGGCGGCTGCTCTCCGATCCGAGGCTCAAAGGCGTGGGGGCCGTGGTGCTCGACGAGTTCCATGAACGCCACCTGGAGAGCGATCTCGCGCTGGCATTATTAAAGCGCCTGCAGCGCACGCGGCCGGACCTGCGGATCATCGTCATGTCGGCGACGCTCGATACGGGTCACGTCGCGGAGTACCTTGGCGGGTGTCCGATCCTCCGTTCCGCTGGGCGATTGTTCGAGGTTTCGATCCGGCATCTGCCGTACTCCCCTAAAAGCCTTGAGACACAGTTGGCCGACGCGCTCGCACTGCTGGTCGATGAGGAACCCTCCGGAGATGTACTGGCTTTTTTGCCTGGCGCCGCGGAGATTCGACGCGCCATGCGCGAAAGCCAGGCGGTCGCGCGCCGGGCTAATCTGTTAGTCCTGCCGTTGCATGGCGATCTGTCCCCTGCTGAACAAGACCGCGCCATCATGCCCGCCGAACAGCGAAAAGTCATCATGGCCACGAATGTCGCAGAGAGCTCAGTGACCGTCGAGGGTGTAAACGCGGTCATCGATAGCGGGTTGGCACGCATCGCGACCTACTCGCAGTGGACGGGCTTGCCAACGCTCCATGTGGGGCGGGTGAGTAAAGCTTCGGCTCAGCAAAGAGCTGGGCGGGCAGGACGTACCGGGCCCGGACGAGTATTGCGTCTCTACGGGATCGAGGATTATCAACGCCGTCCAGACCACGACGCGCCGGACATCGCCCGAAGCGATCTCTCCCAGCTTTGCCTTGCTCTGCGGGCCATGCAGATCGACGACCTCGAGTGGTTAGATGCTCCGCCGGAGGGAGCGTGGCAAATCGCTGAGGCACTGCTCGACCGGCTGGGTGCAACGGCGGAGCTGGCGCGGTATCCGCTGCACCCGCGGCTCGCGCGCATTCTCATCGCGGCTATGGAGCGCGGAGTGGGTGAGGACGGTTGCGTGGCTGCTGCGCTACTCGGAGCGGGTGCGCGCTCGGAGAAAAATGATCTGCTTGCAGCCATCGACTCGGAACTCGCCAACCGTAACCAGGACTACCGAATCAGGCAGCAGATAGAGCAGCTGCGCAGGATCGCGCGCCCGGCCAAACAGACGCAGCATAATGACGATGCCTTATTGATGTCAGTGCTGGCAGGGTTCCCCGATCGTGTGGCGCGGCGGCGTGCAGGCAACCAGGTGCTGCTCTCCGCCGGCGGCTCGGCCGAGATTGCGGGCGATGCTCCGCGCTACGAGTTCATGGTGGCCGTAGATGCTGAGGATCGCAAAGATAAGCCACTGCCGTTGATCCGGATGACGGCGCGCATCGAGCCGGAGTGGTTGATCGAAATATTCCCGGATCGGGTGCGGGAGAAATCCGGCGTTGAGTGGAACCGGCAGGGCGAGCGCGTGGAAGCCGTGAGTGCTCTGCTGTATGACGACCTGGCGATACAGGAATCGCGGGGAGCGGCTCCGGATGCGGAGGCCGCGGCTGCACTGCTGGCGCAGAAAGCGCTGGAAGCGGGCATCGAACGGTTCGTCGATAAAGAGGCGATGGATGAATTTATAGCGCGGGTTCAGTTCGCCGGCTTCGAGCCGCCCGACATTCCCCAGGTACTGAAAGACTTGTGCTTAGGCTTGCGAAGCTTCAACGAATTGAAGAACGCGGCCGCGAACCTCCTGGCGGGCCTTGAACAAACAATGACGGCGCGAAGACTGGAACAAATTGCTCCCGCTCGCATTCGACTGCCGAATGGCCGGCAGACGAAAGTACACTACGAACCCGGCAAGCCGCCGTGGATCGCCTCCCGCTTGCAGGACTTTTTCGGGATGCGGGAGACGCCGCGCATCGGGCCGGAGCAGACACCGGTGGTGGTGCACCTGCTTGCACCCAATCAGCGGGCGGTGCAAACGACTTCCGATCTCGCGGGATTCTGGGAGCGGCTGTATCCGCAGGTCCGTCGCGAGTTGATGCGCCGCTATCCCCGGCACTCATGGCCGGAGCGGCCGTGAACATCCGAATATCAGGCGGGTTGCGGCGGTGGTGGAAGTTTCACGTGCAGCACATTCCTTAGATAGTTGATGTTGACGGCGAGATTCTGATCGATGCTGCCGGTGCCGTCGTTGGGCCGCGGTGCGTCGAGATCGTAGACGACCCAGCCTTTGAACTTTCGATCGCGCAGCAGTTTGAAAATGGCGGGGAAGTCCACTCCGCCTGCGCCGAGGTTGTGATAGAGACTCGCCTTGGCGTGCTCCGCCTGGGTTGGCGTTACGGTGTTTCCCCGATACCTGGGATAAGTGTCTTTCATGTGCACTTCGACGATGCGCGGGAAGTAGTCACGGATGATCTGCAAGGCATCTCCACCGCCCAGGGTCAAATGCGCTGTGTCTGCGATGAGGTACACGTATTTTGGATCCGTGAGCGCCATTACCCTGCGCATGTCCCGCTCGCGCTCCATCGGCCCCCAGATATGAGGATGGGGCGCGAGCCTTACGCCGAAGGCCAGCGTCTGCCGGCCGATTTCATTCAGAGTGTTGGCCAGTATCTTGAGCTGGTCTTCACTTGGGCCTCCTGCGGGACGAGCGCCCATGTTCGTCTTCCAATGGTCGCAGCCACAAGGGGCGAGAAAGTCATGGGCAAAATTCACCATCGCGGTGATGAGTTCGGCGTTTCCTTCGGCTTCAATCCAAGGATTAGAGCCCGGCTTGATGTGAAGTAGCGCGGGAGATAGATCTCCGACGTCGATCAAGGTGATCCCGGATGCTTCACACAGTTGCTTAAGCGCAAGCGGTTTGGATACAAAGTCTCCCAGTTGCCTGCCATAGGGCTCGATGCCTTGCAGCCCGAAGCGCGCGGTGTCGGAGATGACCTGCTGCATATCGGTAGACATGCGTAGACTTCCATTTGGCCAGTCGCCCCACAGGGAACCGGTAATCCCAAAACGCATATAGGGGTCGATCGGATCGAGAGATTTCAGAGAAGCGCCCCACAGGGGTGAGCTGCCCAGAGCCAGCGCTGAAGAAATGAATTCCCGTCTATTCAAGAGGCGCATCTTTTTTCCCCTTCGATTTATTCAAGTCCGAACGCATAGACATGGGCGTCATGGCTGACGACGAAGACCTTTCCCATGGCCACCACGGGTTCGCTGAAATGCACCCAATCGGGGATGATCTTTCCGCTCGAATAGAGCTGCTTTCCCGTCTCCGCATCGAATGCCAAGAGAACAAGGTTGTTGACCGGGGTGGAGCGGTATTGTGCCGAGAGTGGGTTGTGATTGATTTCGTCCTGGGTTCCGTGAACATAGGCGGGGCTCTGGATAGTTTGCTCTCCGGTCTGAATCGCAAACAGCACGTCGTTCGCAACCACGGGTGGATCAGGCACCAGCATGTCGGGCGAACTCCACTGAGGAAGCAGCGAAACCTTGTCGCCCTGGGCGATCACCTGGAACGCCATGATGCTGCCATGGGGCGCAGCGCCGCCACTGACTGGGAACTGCGGCGCATTTTTCGAAGGCGGTCCCCACATGGGCACATAGAGGAAGCGTTTGCCGTCGGAGGTTTCATAGTTGGTGATCGAACCCCAAATTCCCTGTCCGGGATTTTTGCCTTCGGCTGCATCATTGCCGAGCTGCGGCGATTTGTATAAGGGGGTGGAGTGATTTGGGCGTCCGCCGAGGTCGGCGGCATCGAGCAGATAGAGGACCCCCTCTTTACCGGCGGCAGCGACGAGCGTGCGGTTATTAAAGGAAAAAACGCCTGAGCTTGCCGAACCGAAATCAAGATCCTGAGTGTTTAGAAATTGCCAGTTCGACGGCGTGAACGAGTCCAGCAGCCGTGCTGCTTTGGGGGCCAGCTTCAGGACGGTCTCCCCAAAATCACCGGATGCCGGGTCATAGAAGCCGTCTGCGGTTTGCGCAATCACTGTGGCATTTGGCCCCCGGGTGACGCCCCCGCGGCCCCATGGCCCGGAATATTTTGTCCCGCTGGTATAGAAGCGGGTCAGCTTTGGATTGGCCAGATCGCTTACATCCATCGCCGAGACACTGCCCGGCACCACGGCTGGTTTGGCCCCCTTGCTTGCGGGTAACTGGCCGCAACCGCGTCCGCTGGTGGTGTAGACGACGTTCTCGATGAGGTTCAAGCTCCAGGCGCGGGCGAATGGCTCGACCATGTCCGTGGGCTTCATCCGGTCAGCGCCATCGCTTAAGTTGAGAGCGCGCAGCTTACCGTCGCTTGTGATGAAAAATATGATTCCTTTCTGCTTGTCGACTACCGGTGTGTCGTTCACGGTGTTGGAGCAGAGCCAGGTGGCCGCCCACATGGGGGTGGCAGGATTGGCGAAGGTCTTCTGCCAGAAGGTCTTTCCTGTATCCGCGTCGAGCGCGAATATCGTGTCGTCGGCGCCAAGCAGGAAGAGCAGATTCCTGGCGCCGTGGGGTGTGCTCACGCCTTCCACGACCAGGGGCGCCGTAAGAGTCGAAAGGACTACGCCCTTGGGTGGCGTGCTCAGTTGTGTGTTCCACAGCAGTTTCATGCGGGAAACGTTGCTCTTGCTAAGCGCGGTTTCGCCCTTGTTCCAGCCCGTGCGTTCCTGATCGTAGCCCCACGTGGTCCAATCGCGGGTCGGGGCGATGTTCTGTGCGGAACATGCTTGGGCAAACAACAGCGAAGCCAGCGCGATCGCAGGCGTAGAGATAGAAATCTTTAGCATTCCCGGAAAATTGATAGTCCCGGAAGACTGCCTCTGTCAATTCTGCTGTGCTTTGAGGCTGTCGACTAAGGCATACAGGTTTTGCGGCTGCACGCGAATCACGCCCCTGCGGGGACTGTCGATGTCCGCAATAAGAAAGAAGGAAATGGAGACGGCCAACGGCAGGATCAGGGCGAGCACGGTAGCTTTGCCGTGCATGCCATAGCCCAGAAGTATGTTCGAGAGAGCTGCAATGAGAAACATCAAAATCCACGCGGCGATAGGGATGCGATTCCACCACGCTGCCTGGGTATAGCCCTGCGCGTTCAGGACGTCATTCATTCCAGACGAGGCTAGCGCGGAAAGGGGGGTGGGTTGGAGCTTTGCCGCAGCGGCGACGGTGGTCCAAAGCTGACTTTGGAGTTTGCTTGTCTCGGTATCTATGCTCCGCAATTCCGTTTGGTCGCGCGTGGTATAGAACAGGATGCGCAAGCCGGTGTACTGGCGCAGCAGGTCCTGCACCCGGGCCGAATCCTGGGCGGGTAAGAAGTCCACACGGGTGTATTCCGTGCCGATCGCGTTGGCCTCTTCTTCCTCGAGGGTTTTTCGCATATCGTATCGCGTGGTGGCCATGGAGAAGGTGAATCCGATGAGCAGCCCCAACAAGGTGAGGGTCGCGCCGACAATCACGCTGTAGTCGCTGCGCATGCTCTCTGAAAGTTGACTTCGCCGGGAACGAAGACTCATGCCAATCCAGGCAGCGAACCACAACAGGAGAAATGTGATGATGAACAGGAGAAACGGCTGGTTCAGGATGAACACGGGTCGGTGATGCTCCTTTGGATTGGCGACGGCAATGACAGCCTAATTGTTCTGCGTATCAGGCTACGCCACAACGGGACGGGTCGAAAGATGGTATCGGTGACGCGGGATCCCAGCTCAAATCATGTCGTTCTCGGGCTATCCTCGGGTGACGCAATTCGCTCGATCGCGACACTCGAACTCGTTGGCATTTGGCTAACGATGGCGGGAGCGTTAATTTGGACATCATGAAGCTTCGATGCCTTTGCCTTCTGCTGCTCTGGCTTTGGTTTCCGCCTGGGGCCGTTGCTCAACAGCAAAAACCGCCAGACCTGGTGCTGAATGGCGACGTCACGGGCGCGCAGAATAAGACTTACTTTGACGTCCCTTTTATGGTGCCGGACGGCGTACATCGCATCAGTGTCGACTTCCACTACACGGGACGAGATCAGCGCGCGACCCTGGATCTCGGCATCGCCGACCCGCAACGCTTTCGTGGAGAAAGCGGAGGAAACAAAAGTCATTTCACTATCAGCGAGACCGATGCCACGCCTTCGTATCTTCCCGGGGCGATTCCTGCCGGTAAATGGAGGCTGATTATCGCGGTTCCAAACATGCGGCCCCAGGTGGTTTCGCACTACCAGGCGGAAATACGTTTCAACAGCCGAGCTGAAGATGGGGCTTTCACCACCCAACCTCTGGCCACGGGAATGCGTTGGTACCGCGGCGATCTGCATATGCACACGGGGCATAGCGACGGTAGCTGCCAAAGCCAGAGCGGCCGCAAGGTGCCTTGTCCCTTGTTTCTGACGGTGCAGGCTGCGGCGGCGCGCGGACTGGATTTCATCGCGGTTACCGACCACAACACCGACTCGCATTACGATGACTTGCGTGAATTGCAACCGTACTTCGATCACCTGCTTCTGATTCCGGGGCGCGAGATGACGACCTTTTCCGGGCATTTCAATGTGTTTGGAGTGACGCAGTTTATGGATTGGCGGATCAGCGAAGGCGGCCTCGACCTGAATGCTATCCTGCGCGACGCACGGGCCAAGGGCGGCATCGCCGCTGTGAACCATGCCGAAGCGCCCGGAGGGGAACAATGCATGGGGTGCCGTTGGGAGCCTCCTGCTGGCACCGACATGAGCCTTTTCACCGCCGTGGAAGTGGTGAATTATGGAGCGGTCATGTTCTCCAGCGCGAAATACTGGGACTCCCAGCTGCGCGAGGGGCATCGCCTGGCAGCGGTGGGCGGCAGCGACAACCATAACGCCACGATCGCGCCGGGTGACGTGGGAGCAATCGGCTGGCCAACGACAGCGATCGAAGGCGATGAACTTTCGGTGCCGGCGGTCTTAAACGGAATTCGCTCCGGACGCACCTTCGTCGATCTGACCGCTTCGCGAGACAAGATGCTGGACTTTGAGGCCGACGCCGGAGGCTCGTCCGCGAAGATGGGCGGCTCATTGCACGCGGCCGGTGGAGCAGCTATCTCGCTGCGCATCCATGCTGTCGCTTCGGAGGGATCGGTGGTTCGCCTATTGGTGGACGGTGAGGATAGAAACACACCGCTTCCGCTCGACGGAGTCGACTCCACCGTAAAAACCACAGTCACGCCAGGCGCCGGGCGGCACTACCTGCGTTTAGAGGTGCGCGATCACGTTGGGGTGAGCGAGTTGATCAGTAGTCCGCTGTATATAAATTTTCCTGAGGAATAGGCGATGCGAAGTTTTGCCCTGGCTCTTCTGGTCTCTTGTTGTTCGCTCAGCGCGCAGCAATTGCATCCGGGTGCGCGCACGGTGATGGATGCGCACAACTGCTATCCCTACTTCGAATGGTGGGGCGACCGCATTGATCGAGCCCTCTCTACAGGAACTCCTGTGGCTATCGAGCAGGATCTGGCTTGGCATACCGATCTCAAGACCGGCCGCAGCTGGTCTGTGGTCACGCACGGGGAACCGACTCAAGGCAACGAGCCAACGATGGAGCAATATTTCTTCGAGAAGGTACGGCCGATCGTGGAGAAGGCTTTGCGGGACGGCAACCATGGAAACTGGCCGATCATCACGCTCAACCTCGATTTTAAAGACAACAAGCCGGAGCATCTGGCGGCGGTGCTGTCGCTGCTGCGTCAGCATCAGTCCTGGCTCACGACTACGGTGAAAGCCGCTGAGGCAACGGCTGTACAGCCGCTGGACGTGAAGCCCATCTTAGTCTTGACCGGAGAACCCGATGAGCAGCAAGCGGTGTTCTACGATCAGCTGCACACCGGGGATCGTGTGTTGCTCTTTGGCGCGATTCATACCCAAGGCAAAGATCCGGCCGCGGCGCCTGAAGTGATAGATCCAGGCAAAGCTACAAATTACCGGCGGTGGTGGAACAATCCGTGGAAAGTGGTTGAGGCGGGCGGTCAGCCAAATGCCGGTGAATGGTCACCGGCTAAGATGAATCGGCTCCGCGCACTGGTGGAGCGTGCTCACGAGGACGGTCTATGGATTCGCTTCTACACCCTCGACGGGGCGACCAAGGCACAGCTCAGTTGCAACGGTTGGTTCCATGATTACAACTTCGGGTCGTTGGATAAGGCACGCATACGGTGGCGCGCCGCGATTGCCGCACACGTTGATTATCTTGCGTCGGATCAGTATGAGCAGGTCGCGCAGGAGATCCATCAGACTCCGAACGGCAAATGATATTCGGGTGCCTCATATCTCGCTCGTTTCTCGCGAGATATGGGGTACCCGAAGTTTGTTGTTTATAGAAGGAACACCTGGAAAATCCCTTTATGGTTTGAACTCTCTCCACTTCTCCCTTAGCTTCTTGTCTGCGAGCGCCTTGATGAAGACGCCGCCCACCACCGAACGGGCCTGGAAATGAAGCATCACGCCCGTCTTGGTGTCATACCAATCCGTCAGTGGCACACGGGAAGGAGTCTCGTTCAACCACTTAGCGATGGGGTCTATCAAAGCGTTGAATTGAGTTCTGTCTTCGGTGAGCGTTGCCGTCCAAATCTCCCAATCGAGCTTGGTGTAGTCAGCGCGGTTATCCAGCGGCAGTCCATATTGATTGAGGTGCTGTAAATAAAACGCCATCTCTGTCTTGCGAACGGAAGCAGGAAAGAGATCCATATTAAGCAAACTGTCCCAAACCAGGTTGTATTTCTGGCTCCATGTTCCAGGTTTATCAAAAGCCAGTTTGTAATGATCACCCTCCAACGCCAAGGTTTGCCATTGGGCGGCCATTTGCTTGGCGGCAGCGGCGTACTGCTGCCCGACTTTGGCCTTACCTAATTTTGTTGCCATCTGGGAGTAGGCGGCGATGCCTTCGATGGCTTTGATCGAGAGATTCGCGTTATGGGCAAGATGACCGGCAAAATCGTCGGTACTGAGTTGATTTTCTGGATCGAGCCCTTTGGCTTGCAGGTAGTCCGCCCATTTCGTCAATTGTGGCCAATACTCCTCGGCCAATTTCCAGTTGCCTTGTGCCGTGCCCAGCGCGTCCATAAGGATCAGCATGTTCGCGCTTTCTTCGACAGGCATCTGATTCTCTTCGGTCAGTTCCCCTCCCCCATATACTTGCCCGTTAGCCAGCGGATAAGTGCCCAGGTCATGGGGCGCGAAAGGCCAGCGCCATCGTGCAAGGGCAGAATATTCAAGGACCGGCTTCAGTTGGGCCTCGAGTAATGCGGGATTGAAGAAAAGAAAGAACGGCGCCGACGGATACAGAACATCTACGGTCGAAATGCAGCCGTTGCTGAAATTTTCCTTGGGAAAAAGTAGCGGCGTGCCGTCGATGTCCGCCACGAAGCCATGAGCCGCGAGGGTTTGCCGGTAGGCCAGTGTTCCCAACTCCGCGTAAGCCTTGCCGCCGGCCTGTTCCAGGTCGCTGGTGAGTTCCGCATCGAAGCGGTTGCCACGCTCCTCAAGGCGCGAGTACTGGGTCTCCGCGTCGGCTAACATCGCGCCGGGAGTCAGACCACTTCTGCGCCAATAGGGCGCCAGCTTGCGTTCAAGATATTCGATGGAATAAGCCTCGTCATAGGCCAAGAGCACATGCCGGCTGGCTGGCTTGCCGCCAGACACGTTTGCGTTCCATCGAACCGCCAGGTGGGATGCGCCCTCGCGTGGCTGTCGCGGCATCTCCATATCATCGGACTGCGGCAGTTCCCCAGACGCCAGGAAGCTGGGAGTCGCTTTGCTTGATGTGACCAGAGTTGTGTCTTCCTGGTCCGGCACAGCAAGATAGAAATATCCCCAGTCGATGCGCAGGTTATCGCCACCCCGGCTCAGTACACGCTGATCGCGTGACCCAACTCGCAGGACTTCCATTCCAGGAAGCTTCGATCTTCCCCAGGTCACTTCCTGATCATCCGAATTGACGGCTACTCGGGGATTCACATCGAGCAGCAGGCTAACGGAATGCGGCTGGCCATCGATGGAGCTGATGTTCCAAGTGAGATAGTCAACAGGGCGGCCCAATGCTTCGAGATCCTGCGGCAGCGCCGCAACGAAAAACCTGACTTCTAGTCGAACACCGGCAGACTCGAAGGTGTAAACGGTGTGCAGCGGGGTTACGCGAAGCGACACCTGCTGCATCACCGGGACCTGCCGGGGATCAGCACCCATGAAGCGGTAAGCGACTCCGTCGATGCGAACGAACCCTGCCAGGGGCTGATCCAAACCGGTCCAGTGACGGGTGTTCACGTCCGTCAACCGGTCGGACATCGACCAGATGCTGAAATACGGATCGTGGGTGACGAGGGGCACCGCCGGCGGACGCTGCGCGTTGGCGATCGTCGCGCTGGAAAAACAAATGATTGCCGAACAAAAAGCGCTAAGCCAACGAACAGACACACTTACGGCGGACCCTGGGGCTTCTCCCATTTCGACTCCCTTTCGATTCGAAAGACCTTGATATGCTATTTGATATATAGCACGATATATACCGGAAGTGAGGGAGTATGGCGAAGGCAGAGAAAGCAAAAGTCTTCATGACAGGAAGGAGCCAGGCTGTCAGAATTCCTGCGGAGTACCGCTTCACCACGGACGAGGTCTACATCCGCCGCGACCCTCAAAGCGGAGACCTGATTCTGTCTGAGGCGCCAGGCGGCTGGGACGAGATTTTCGCCGCTCTCGACAAGGCCGGTTTCCCTGATGATTTCCTGGCTAATCGTGGCCAGGGACGTTCACAACGGAGAGAAGAGCTGTGAGCCGGTGGCTTATGCTCGACACCAATACGGTGAGCTACATCGTGAAAGGTAATTCCCCAGCTTCACGCGCCAGGCTTGCCGGAATTCGGCAGGATGAAATTGCATGCATATCAGCAATCACTGAGGCCGAGCTGCAATACGGCGTGGCGAAGAGTGCGAGGGCGAAGGCTCTTCGTCCGGCCCTGGATGGGTTCTTGGCTAAGATCCAGATTCTTCCGTGGGGAAGAGATGAGGCCCTTGCTTATGGACGGCTTCGAGTGAAACAAGAGGGTGCGGGCAAGCCACTCGGCAATCTCGATATGTTAATCGCGGCTCATGCCGTGTCCATCGGAGCAATCTTAGTTACAAACGACAAGGCGTTCTCGCACGTAGCTGAGCTGCCCGGAATTTTGAACTGGGCAACCGATCGATAGAAGAGCCAGCGACGGCGGCCAGGGATCCGGAATTGTCGGATTAGAAGAGCAACTCTACCTCCTGGGGTGTTGCCGTGTTTACGAAATGCAGCAACAACGTGCGTCCACTTCGGCGATATTGTCCGGGATCGAGGGGCTTGCCGCCCACTTTGATTTCCTGCGGAGGCCTGGTAGACAAGATGCGAACGACGGCGTTGGTTTGATCGATCCCTTCCGCCTCGAATGTAAGGCTGTCAGTCGAGGCGTGCTCTGCGGTGATTTTCGCGGAGGCAGCGAGAATGCGCGGGGTGGAAGATTTGAAATAGTTCACGTCAAGCAGGAGCGCCCGGGTACCTGGTTGAACCGCCACTACAGAAGTTTCAGAAAGGTCGGCGTCAAAAAGGTTGATCAGATCGCCGCTAACGGATACCGGATGCGCGGATACCTGCGCGGCGCCTGAGTCGTTGTCCAGCCCCGCTGCAACCACGTAGGGCCCACGGCGCAAGACCAGCGCATTGGTTTCTTTCAAGGATAGGTGAGCCGCTTTGGCCGCGCGCTGCACCAGGCTGTAGAGCCGTTTTCCGCCATCGGGCAGGTAGGTCAAAGCGGCGGGACTTTGCGATTCGTATAAAACAAATCCCTTGCCGACAGCATGAATGCCGGTCGCGGAGGGTGGCAGCCCGAGCGCCTGAAAGAGATGATCGCGAGGCGTGGCGAAGTGATTTCCCTGCGAGTTCCACCAATCCGTGGCTTTGTTATAGGGATCTTTATCATCGTCGACGACGACGAGTGCACCGCCCGCGCGTACCCAGGCCGCGAGCGCGCTATGGAACTGCGGCGATGGAGGCTTTTGGCCCTCGTAAGTGAGGAGAAGCAGCTTATAAGGTTTGAGGAATCCGGCGGCAGATTTGGAGTAGGCGCTCTCAATCTGTACCGGCTCTACCGGCATGCCGCGCATTAACAGTGGCAGCGCAAGGCCGTAGAATTGCCCGAGGTTTTCGTCAGAGGGTAGCGGTGCGACACGCTGAAACATGAGCGTGTCTGAGACCAGGACGCCTATGCCTTGTGTCCCGGCTGATTCCCAGCGGATGGCCGACGCGGGCTGCTCCATCTCACTGAGTGCATGGAAAACAGTTTGCAGCTCTGTCTCGTACTGCTTGGGGATAAGGCTTTTTTCGGGATTGGGGTTGGCCTCTGTTTGCTCGCTCACGGGATGCATCGATTTCGGCCCGAAAATACGCTCGGGCCAGGGCAGAATCTCGTAACGAGCCACACCGGGCTGAAGCAATGAAGCGGTGAGCGTACTTTCCCAGTTGGTGCGGTAATCGACCCAGGAGTGGTTGGGATTGTCTTCAATGGGATCGTTGAGATACCAGATGCGCTTGCCGGAGGAGCGGGCTATATTCTGCAATGCACCGTACTCGAGGAACGCCGTTTCGAAGGTCCGTTGTTTGGTGACTCCGTTGTAGACATTTGGCGTGCGCGAGGTTCCGGTCCAAACCTGGGCGATGTAGCCGTCGGCGCCGACATCGAGCAGAGACGATTCCGGGCTCACGATCTTCCACTGCGCGTAATTGATGAGGGAGTGAGTCGCCACGTAACAAGGAATGACAAGGTGCTTGCTTTCAGCGTAGGTTCGCACCGCATCGAAGACCTGCGCCAAGGCGCGGCGATAGAGAAAGTATTTGAGCTTCGACGCTCGATATTGTGCATCGGGGGAGCTGTCAGGCTCCTGCCAGGGCTCATGGTAATACTCCTGCCATTCATGTTTGAAGCTGTCACTCCAACCGGCGCGAGCCCAGAACTCGGGCTCTTCCAGATAGATGGCCTCGGCTCCGGCATCGATCGCTGCCAGCACCCCCTTCGACAGATAGCGGCCATAGGAAAGGGATCGGAGCAATATAAGGAACCTCGCGGCCGCTGTGGAGGATAAGCTTGCCGCTCTTTTCCTGCTGGGTCTCGTTCCAATGTTCCTTACCGTCGAAGTCTCCGCGCAGGTAAGGAGCGTAGCGCCCCCACGCTACCCCCGTCATGACGGTGACCCGGTAGCCATGATCGCGCCAGGAACGAATGCGATCAGCAGTGGTTTCGTCAATACCGTACACCATCACCGTGCCTGCATTGATGTTGGTCCGCGGCGACCAGGCATGCCCGGTTTGAAAGATGAGACGGTCTTGCGGCGTCTGCGACGGAAGACTTTGCGACCCGGCAGGACGACCCGTAACGAGCAGGGCGCTAGTTAACAAAAGACACTGCACACATTTGCGGATTCTCATCATCCTCTTCATCCGAATCAAAAGACGAGGCGCGATTGGGCTGGGCAAAGTTCCCAGGCGAACTTGACCCTCTTGAGCTGCTTGCGGTCTGTGATTTTACTTAAAAGGACGGCACCACGCAGGAGTAGCACACGCTTCCAATACTATCTAAACTCTCCTTATGGTGTTACGGGGCAATCGTTCCGGTAGTTTCCGCATTTGCGCCATCTACCTGCTGCTACTGTCGCTCGCGCTCGGCTCCGGCCTTATGCCTGCTGTTGGTGCTCAATCACGACCAACTAACCACGGACAGGCCACCTCGCAACTAGACTCATGGATGAAGGCCGGACAGGATCTCGCGGCACAGGGCAGATTTGCGGAGGCCGAAGTGCCCTTGAAGCAAGCAGCGGAACTTGCTCCCGAGAACTACGCCGTGTTGACTGTGCTTGGCAAAGTCGAGGGCCGGCTCGGCAAACACGCGGATGCCATCGCCCTGCTTCGACGCGTTGTCAATGGCCAGCCGAAAGTGGCAGATGCCCATGTAAACCTGGCAATTGCGCTGGCAGACGCCGGTAACCTCGAAGAAGCTCTGAAGGAAACATCCACCGCGGTGTCGCTTTCCCCAAAGCTGGTCTTGGCGCGTTTGAACAGAGCGCGGCTGCTTGCCGATCTCCACCGTCCCGAAGAGGCAGAGAAGGAGTTTGCCGCCGCTCACCAATTGGCGCCTGACAATCCGGACTGTCTCTTCTACTGGGCGCTCCTCGAAAAAGATCGCGGCAACCCGGAGAAGCAGACCCAGTTGTTTCAGCAGTTGGTGCGCTTGCAACCGGATAACCAGAAGGTTCTGCTGTTGCTGGCGCAGAGCCTGCAGCGCGAATCGAAAAATGCCGAAACGATTGCGGTACTTCGCCGGCTACTACAGTTGAATCCGAACTCGGAAAATGCACTTTACATGCTCTCGATGGAACTGCGACGGACCGATCCGGAGGAGTCCAAAAAGCTGCAGCATGAGTTTGAAGCGCAAAAACGCAAGGAAGCGGACTTAGCCCAGGTGAAATCCCTGGGCAATGAAGCCTACGTGGCTGCGAGCAAGCAGGATTGGCCGGAGGCGATCAGGCTACTGAAAAAAGCCCTCGAGTCCTGCAACGACTGCGAAGTGGCCGCAGCGTTGCACAAAAACCTCGGACTGGCGTTATGCAGCAATGGAAATCTCGACGAGGGCAAACAGGAACTGCAGGCAGCGCTCAGGCTTAACCCGAATGACGCCGATGTAGTGAAGGCTTTGAATGTTGCTGCCCAGAAGCAGTGATGACTTTGTCGCCGCGAAAATAGCGCCTCCGAAAGCCTCGGTTTGTCAACCGCTCTCTATCAACCGTCGCCCTTTCCTTTTGTCATCCCGAGCGAAGCCGAGGGATCTGCTGTTCTGCTGTCCACTACTGGAAACGCGGAAAGATAACGCTCAAACTGAATCTCTCTCCACTGCACTACCCGCATTTCCTGTTGTGTTTGGTGGTGTTGGCCAGCTTCATGCGCCTCTCCTCAATGAAGGCCGCACACGTGGCCATCTCCCGCGCTGCGTGGCAGGAAAATCCGGGTACGCTCTGGTCGAGACGACAATGTCATATCGAGGGGTAGGTTACTCCTTCCACGATGGGTCCGCAGAACTGCAGATCCCTCGGCTTCGCTCGGGATGACAAAAAGGAAAGGGCGACGGTTGATAGAGAGCGGTTGACGAACCGAGGCGTTTGGATAGGTTCATTTGGACAGGTTTGGAAGATCTTTCGCAGCTTACATTGTGTGAATCGTCCGAAATAGCGGGCTAAGAATCGCTTAAGTCCACGCTTTTGGGCCTTCACACGAGGGGCACCCGGTCAAACTTGGTGTAAGGGGAAGAGTGGCCCGCCATTAGGAGCCCGGTTCATCCACTTGCAGTTGTTGGTCGACTTTCACATGCTTCAAGGTCTGCACAATCCCACTGGGCCAGTGGATTTCAATTGCTGCATCGGCGCCGACATTCCCCAAACCAAAGTGCACGCGTGGATCGCTGGCCGATAGATATGAGCTCGCGGTAGTAACCGTTGCCCATTGCGAACCGCAGGCGGTGGTTAACTTTACGACGGCTCCAATGCCATCCCGGTTGCTCTTGTGCCCGGTGAGATGAAGCGTAAGCCAGTGACTGCCGGTAGCTGTCTCGTTGTGAAGGATATGGGCCTGGCCGCCATTCGTGGTCACAACGGCATCCATGCGGCCATCGTTGTCGAGATCGCCGATGGCCATACCGCGCCCCACCCAACCCTCCTTGAATAGTTCTCCAGAGAGAGAAGAAACGTCGACGAAGCCTTTGCCGGTATTGCGCGCCAGGAGCATGGGCTGACGGTAATGGACGTCGTTGCGCGTTTTTTCAATATTGTCCAGGTCATGACCCTGCGCGATCAGAAGATCCTTCCATCCATCGTTGTCGTAATCGAGGAACCGCATTCCCCAGCCCGAGTAAGGCTGGGTGATGCCGCCAAACCCGCTTGAATCGCTCACATAGTCGAAAGTTCCATCGTGCCGATTACGATAGAGAGCGTACCTCTGGCCCGACAAGTCAGTCACAGCGATGTCCGGCCATCCATCGTTGTCGTAGTCGGCGAAGTCGACGCCCATACCGGCGAATGGATCACCTCCGGCATCTACTGCCACTCCGGATGAAAGACCCACTTCCTCAAATGTTCCATCCGGTTTCTGATGAAACAGAAATTCGGGGGAACTGTCATTGGCGACAAAAAGATCGATGCGCCCATCGCGATCGTAGTCAGCGATAGCGATGCCTAACGCTTTCGCCGGCTTGTCGAGGCCGAGCTTATGCCCGACTTCGGTAAAGTGTCCTTTGCCATCGTTGTGGTAGACGAGCATGGGGATGGGTGGAAAATGGTCAGGATGGCAGTAGCCTCGATACCCCTCACGATGCTCGCCGCACCATAGGTCTTCCCAATCCCACTGGATGTAGCGCTCGACAACAAGATCGAGCAGTCCATCGTTATCAAGATCTACCCAGGCGGCGGAGGTGTACCAGGTGTTGCCGGCGGTCTGAGGCTGCGCCAGCCCGGCTTCTTCGGTTACGTCGCGGAAATTGCAATTACCGGTTCCGCGATAAAGCCGATTGCCGCCATATGCGGTTACGAATACATCCTCAAAACCGTCGTTGTCGTAATCCGCGATGGCCACGCCCATCCCCAGGCCCACACCCTTTAACCCTGACTTTTCCGTGACGTCTTCGTAGGAGCCATCGGATTTTTGATGAAACATGCGGTTCCAGTCTCCGGGACCGCTTTTCTGTGGGATCGAACCACGAGGTTCGGGATCTCGAAAGGAAGCTCCGTTCAGAAAGTAAAGATCCAGCCGTCCATCGTTGTCGCAATCGAAGATGCCGACACCGGAGCCCATGGTTTCGATTTGATATTTGGTCGCCGTGTGATTGGCGTTGTGCAGGAAGTGGACGCCGGCCTGCTCGGTAATGTCGACAAACTTTCCGGGCACGGCTCGCGGCGGCGCGATGCAGCCCGATGGGGAAGAGCTTGTTCCCGCCACAGCGGACAAAGACAAGAATAGAGCCGCCACACCAAGCGCAGTTTGCAGACGTTTCTCGATCGCCAAATGGACGCCCACTGGGTGGCACTTCTTTCCCACAAGAGACCCCTAATACTTGGAGCCGAGCTTACATTTCACTACTATAGAACTGCTACCCGGCGCACGACTATTTTGCTGGCTTGCCCTCGTCTTTGAGCCGCTGCATCACCATCCCATAGGCTACGTGCGCCGCAGTATTGTTGGCATCCAGTTGCACAGCCCGGGCCAGAGATGCGCTCGCTTCAGACAATCGCCCCTGGCTGGCCTGAATCAGACCCAGATTGGCAAAAGCCTGGCTATATTGCGGATTGTTTTCCGTCGCCTGAACGAACAAGCGTTCGGCTTCGGCTTGCTTGCCTTGCTGGCCATAGAGCACGCCCAGGTTGCTTTGGGCTTCGGCATATTGCGGGTCGAGTGCGATGGCGGTTTTGAAGTGGCTCTCGGCTTCCGCAGCTTGGCCGGCCTTGAAATCGAGAAAACCCAGCTGGTTGTGAGCCGGAGCAAGCTTCGGATCTAACTTCATGGCATCCTGCAAGGCGGCCCGCTCGCCGGCGTAGTCGCCAAGCTTGTCCAAAGCAAGAGCGAGGTCATAGTGAGTGTGCGCGTTGCTGGGGTCGCCGGCCAACGCTTCACGATAAAGATCGACCGCCTTTTGCGCATTCCCGGCCTGCAAATCCGCGTTGGCTTGGTTGCTCTTGACTTCAGCCATCTCGAGCCTTACCTCTTTTTGCTTGGCTTCTGTGAAGATCTTTAGCTGCTCGCGTGACTCGTCTTGCCGGCCCAGCGCACGAAGGGCGAAAACGATCTGAAAGCGCGCATCGTTGAAGTTCGGATCTAATTGCAATGCCTTCTGCAACTGCGGCAATGCTTCGGCTGCCTTGCCTTGTCGGAGGAGCACGAAGCCCAGGTTGTAGTGAGCTTCGATATGATTTGGGTTCAGGGCTACGGCCTGTCGCAGCACGCTTTCGGCCTCGGCGTAATGGCCCGCCCCGCGTTCCACGACTCCATCGAAGTAGAGCGCTTCGAAATCATGCGGATGACGCTTGAGGTATTCGGTAATCAAGGGCTCGTCTTCGTCGAACCGCTCCAGAGCCGAAATCGCCTTTATGTAGGAAAGCCGAGCTACGTCGTCCGTTGGGTCAAGGCGAAGCACTTCCGAATATTCCTGAGCTGCCTCAGCGAAACGCTTTCCCTGGCTGTAGGCGGCCCCAAGATTCAGGTGTGACCCGGCGTCGGATGGATGCTCTTTCACGATCGCCGAAAGTACTTGGATGGCCTGCTCTGTATTACCGTTCTTCGAGTAGGCGACAGCCAGGTTCAAGCGCAGCGCCTCATTCGAGGGTGCATTTTTTAGCAGTGAGATGGCCGCTGCGTAACGCCCCTCGGCAATCAGCGCTTTGGTCAGCCCGTCTAACGCCGGCACCGATTGAGCGTCCTGCTTCAGAATGGTTTTGAAAACGTCGACCGCCGCCTCCTGTTGACCAGAGTTGCTCAACGACACGCCCAGGGGCAGCAGAATTCGAGCGTCAGATGGCTTGAGCCTGGAAGCAGCCTCTAGTTGCTGGGCGGCACTGCGGGAGTCGCCGCTGCTGAGCAAGGCGAGCCCGAGGTTATACGGACCCTCCCAGGCAGCGGGATCCAGATGAATAGCAAACTCGAATGCCGAGATGGCGCAAGGGTATTGATGGAGACCGGCAAAGTAAGTACCCAGCGCATTGTAGCCGGCTGCAGACGGATTCGAGGCGATGGCTTGCTCCAGATCGCTGGGTCCTTTGCAAGGCAGGCTTTGGGCCGCGAGGGTTAAGGGCAAAACACAAAAAATGAACGCCGCGACAGGCTGCAAACGCCAGGCGCGCAGTGCAACACAAACGCCAAAAGTTTGCTTGCGATGGATCATGCTGACTGATAGGAAGACTGCACCTTAGAGTCTATATTCTTTAACCCTGGGAGGCCCTGATTTTGCCGTCGAGCAGGTCTCACGGCTGCGGACTATTACCCTTGGCGCGGGCCAGCGCCTGCCGCATGTTGTCGTCTTGCGGAAAAATGTTCGTATATTGCTCCAGGGCTGTTTCTGCTTGGGCGTATTGCCTGGTCTGGATTAGTTGCACGATCAGCCGTTTGCGGCTGTAGGGATCAAAGGGGTTCAGATCGATGGCCTTCTCCAGCAACGGAATCACCTGCTCTGTTTGCCCCAAGTGTGCCAGGACATCCGCTAGATCCGAGTAGGTCGTCGCTGTGGTTGTGTCATTTTTGAGTGCACGCTGCAGATGCGCGGCGGCAGACGAAAAATCTCCTTTTTTCAAGTCTCTCCGTCCCAACGCGGCCTGTACCGAAGGTTCGTTGGGTTCTGTCTGCTCCAGCCTGCTAAGAACCTTCAGATAAGCCTCGGTGTATTCGGGCTTTTTCTGCGCCAATTCTCCGTAGGCCGCCAACTGTGTCAGCAATGGCGGTGGAACCGCTGCTTGCCCAGGAGCCGGATTGACGTGGATCAGGTCGGGCAGCGAAGTTGTCTGGTGAAAGGCGACCTCCGGAAAAGGCTCATCCGGTCTGGCCAGTATGCGATGATTCGTGGCGCTCGCGTGGGAGATGGTTTGAACGTCGCGCTTCGGCATATGGCAGCCGATGCAGTCGTTGGCGGGCTTGCGCTGCATTCTCGTGGCAAGGGGCAACTTACAGCTTTGATTCGTATGGCAAGTGAGGCATTTGCCAGCAAAGTAGGCCGGCGCCTCTTCGCTCGACGGCTCTACATGAGGATCGTGGCAGGTAATGCATCTCATTCGGCCGGCGCTCGCGCGATAGCACTTGCTCAGAGTCATGGAGTAGTAGTGCTCAACGTGGTCTGCCGTCGGAGGAGATTGCGGAAGGGGCGGAACCATCAAGATGGCAAGGGTATCGTCGAGCGGGCTTCCTGGACGAAAGTCCTGGTAGGTCTTCCCGGGCTTGAGAACGCGCACATCCCCAGTTTGATGGCAGCCCATGCAGATGTTGTCCGCAAGGTAAGAGGTAAGACGAGCCGGATTGATAATCTGGGAATCAACCTGCGCAGCATTTTGCTTCGACTGAGGGTTCCCGCTGGATACTGCCTGAATATGTGCGGAGCCGGGCCCGTGGCAATTTTCGCATCCGATGGCCAATTGAGAAAAGGGCTCGCTGTTGTACTTCCCCTCGGTTCCGGGCTCCGGCTTCGCTCGCCCGCTGTGACAGAAAATGCAGCCTGGATTGATAGGCCGGTTGAAGCCTAGATCGATATATTCGTATCCCGGAGAAGGCTCCCAACTCATGGGCCGGGAGTAGAAAGACAGCGGCGCCTGAAAGAGAAACCCGTCTCTCCGGGTAATCGCTCCAAAACCGTTCACTCCCGCGCCGATGATCCATTCCAACTGATGGACATCTCGAAAACTTTCCTTGTCGTCCGTTCCCACGCCGGATTCGCTCTGGAAAAGCTTTCCATCGAGAGAGAAAGCCTCAAACTTACGATTCAATCGTTCGTTGAAATGAGATCCAGAAGGGATGTTCTTGATCGAAGACGGCGTCACCAGCGACATCGAACGGCCCATGCTGGTTTTCGTAAATTGTTGATAGATTCCCTGGTGACACGACGAGCAGGCCTGGGAACCGACGTATCCGTCATTGGATTCGCCGGTATTATCTTTTGCCGCTCCGCCGCTGGTCCTCGGCAGCAGTATTGGGCAAAGAAAGAGGAACGCCCACAACGCCACCCTCCGCCATCCGCGGCAGGCATCTCGTGGAGACTTCTCGTTCCGGGTCATGCTTTGACTCGCGCTCCGATTTTGATCGACGCTGAACATCGCGCACTATCTTATCGTGCACGACCGAATCACGAGCGTGGGTTGGATAAATGAATACGCGGCCGACCCTTAAAGGCGTCGGCCGCGCGTTCTGCAGATGTTTCTCAGAAAACAATCTTGCCGCTAAATTGCAGTTCTCGATTGGTGTTCGCCTGTTGACCATCGACTGACCCGAAGGTGCTCGGACTGTTGAGATCCGTACTGCCATACTCGTTCAACCCGAAGACCGGATGGTTGAAGAGGTTGAAAGCTTCAGCACGAAACTCGAACCGAACCCCCTCCCAGATGGGAAACGATCGAATCACCGAAGAGTCGAAATTGATCAATCGCTGGCCTCGGATGAGACCACGGTACGAGTTCCCGAAGGTGTACTGCGCGGGAATCGCGAATGCCTTCGTATTGAACCACTCGTTTTTAGACTTGGTAAACCCGGAAAAGGGGTTGCCTATTTGATTCCCGCGTTCATATGTGTTGGAGTTACCAATATTCGCAACGTCCGCGCTGTCGACTACCGTCTGGTTCTGCCCGCTGCGGGCGTTGAAGATAGTGTTGAGCTGCCAGTTGCCCAGGATGTAGTCGCCGAATTTGTTGCCGGTGGAAAATCTCCTTCCCGGGCCGACCGGGATATCGTAAATAGCGTTGATCGCTAGCGCCTGAGGCACGTTTGTTCCAGCGTAACCTCTGGACGCGCTGGGGTGGTACGCATCCTGCACGGTGAGACCTTCCGAGTTAAACCAGCCGTCGTCTGCCGTATAGCTCTGGGACCAGGTGTAGGCTACCTGGTACGTGAGGCCTCCGGTGGGGCGCTGATCCAGCGACACCTGAAGGGCGTTGTAGGTGGAACTTCCGACACCGTGGTCGTACAGCTTTGGAGTGGCATAGGGATAGAGCGACCTGGTTTGCGGGTCCCCGGGACCGGGGGTGAGAGCGGTGTTGTAATAGCCGCCGATATTGGTGCGGTGCGAGCCAGAGCCGACATAGTCCACTTTTAAGGAAGTTGAATTGTTGAGTTGCCGCTGCACTCCAAAGTTCCACTGCTCAGAATAGGCGTTCTTGTAATTGGGGTCGAAGAACCAATCGTTGTCATCAAATGGGGTGGCAGGCGGAAACAGCCCGCCTCCCGGCGTGCCCCCGAAGGGGTTCTGCGAAGTAACGGTCGGCGTCGGCGACGCACTGGTGGGTACGTTGACTTGCGGGAGGTCCGGGTTACCGATATCAGGCCACGAACCCTCGGCGTTCTGCACCATCTGGGTTACCGCCGCCCAGTTGTCGTAGACGATGCCGAAGGCGGCGTGAACCGCTGTTTTGTCATCAACCTTATAAGCAAAGCCGACACGCGGCCCGTAGTTGGTATGCACGTTGTGGCTTATCCTGCCGTTAGGACTCACTACAACGTGGGGGGGCAGAGTTCCATTTCCCGGAATGCAGGGAGCAAAGCCGCGGACTGAGCACGGAGGCGGCAACAATTGCACGATGTAGGTGCCGTTAGCAAAATTCCAATCGCCGGTCTCAGGGCCCCCATTCTTGCCGATAGTCGCACTGGTTCCGTACCCCGGTATGAACGTGTAGTCGTAGCGCAATCCAATATTCAAGGTCAGTCTGGGAGTCGCCTTCCACGTATCCTGCAGGTACGTGCTTAAGACGCCACCGGGCCTTTCCAGTTCGTCGACGTTGCGGCGTTGTGCGGACTGGGGAACGTTCAGCAGGAAGGATGCCAGACCGTTGCCTGTCGCCTGGCTGGGAAATTGGGGCGCAGACGTTTGCGGATTATTAAAGCCGAGTTGCGTGTAGTTGATCGTACTGGCAAAACCGGTGGAGACCCACCCCAGCCCGAACTTCACCGTGTGGTTGCCGATAATTTGCGTAATGCTGCCCTGGTAGGCGGTGTTGTCCGTGGCGTAAGGTGTCAGGTTGATTTCCTCGCCGTTTGCGCTGATCCCCTGAATGCCCAACTCCGGAACGAAGTTGCGCCCCGAGGAGAAATTGCTGACGAAAGAGGGGTCCCAGCCAACGGCACTGATGAGATTGGTCGTAGAATCCTTAAATTCGTTGACGCCATTGTCGAGCACTTGGGAGTGCGAGCCTTGGAACTGCGCGATGCGCGTGGGGCCGAAGACATGGACCCAGCTCCCGCCAAAATTGCGCGAATTGATGATCAGGCTGCTAGGTAACGACGGAAGCCCGGCGGACTGAGTGAGCGTCGAGTCGCTGAAGCTATAGCGAAACCATGCAGAATCCTTGGACCCGAAGGTCTGGTCGAGGCGAACGTTGAATTCGTTGAACTTTTGCACCTGGGGAGTTGGGTCGACCGCGTTCGCCGAGAACGAGCCGTTGCCCGTAGGGTTGAAGAATGGACCCGCCGTAGGATAAATAAACTTTGCCCACGTGACCATTCTCTGGTCGATGCGACTTGCGGGAATCTGATTGTTTGGAAATGCAGTCCGGCTGTAACCCGTAGGGGTGGCGACGGTACTGAAAGGATCGTAAATCGGGTTTTGCCCGTTGTCCGCCTCATCTCCCGCCAGTTCTGCGGCGGTAGGCACCAGGATGTCGTTATCCGACGCCCTGGAATAGCGCAGCCCCTGATAAGCCCCATAGAAAAAGGACTTGTCTTTGCCGTTGTACAGCTTGGGGATCACGATCGGACCGCCTACCGCCCCACCGAATTGGTTCCGATGGAAGAAAGGCTTGGATTGGGTGGTGGGGAGAAAATAGTTGCGGGCATCGAAGGCGGTGTTGCGCAAGTAATCCCACGCGGCTCCATGCAACTCGTTGGTGCCGCTCTTGGTGACCACGTTCACGACGCCGCCTATCACGGAGCCAAATTCCGCATCGTCGGTGTGCGATACCACCTTGAATTCCTGGATGGCGTCGATGATCGGCGCGACTGCATAGGTGCTGTTGATGGCGGCGTAGTTGGGCAGGCCATCCGTGAGAAAGTAATCGCTCCGGTTGCTCTGCCCGTTGATAGCGGGAAAGGTGTAGTCGGAGCCGATCGCGATGGCGGAACCGAAGCCGCCACCAGCAATATTGGTGCCATTTTGCGCGGTCGATATAGCAACTACGCCCGGAGTGAGCGCGAGCAGGGCGGTAAAATTTCGACCGTTCAGTGGGAGGTCGTTGACCTGCTTGGTGGCGATCACGGCGCCCAGGCTGGCGTTGGTCACGTTCAGCTGGGCGGCCGCCGCCTGAACCGTGACCACCTGGGTTTCCGTTCCCACGGTGAGAGCAAAGTCAAAGGTGGCGGACTGGCCCACAGTCAGCGTGAACGGTCCCAACTTTTGCGAGCTGAATCCTTTGGCGCTGGACTCGATGGTATAGCTCCCCGGCGGTATGCTGACAAAGCCATACGCACCCGCATTGTTGCTGCTCGAAGTGCGCTCGACCGAGGTATCGACATTTTTTAGCAAGATGTCGGCGCTGGGAATCACCGCCCCGGCAGGATCCCGGATCACTCCGTTGATCGACGCGGTTGAAACCTGGGCACTGGCGGAACTCGCCAGGAACAGAAGTAGAAGACTAAGGGTGCCCAGCCATTGCATGCCGGGGAGCAGACTTCCGCCTTCTCTGACAACACTCCATGCGCAACTTTTCATACCACCTCCAAAAGTACCGCCCGATTCGAAGCTACTTGGCCCGACCGTATTTTGATCCTGGTCCAGCTACCCTTTACATCTCTACCGTGCTGAAGTTCCCGTCGAAGTTGCAACCTGGCCCCTAAGACGACTTACTTTGTCTTCGCGACTGCTCTACGGATAAGGCTTTCCCGGATAGGGGCGCGGAGTGATATCGGCATCCACCAAACCCAGAGCCCAACGAATGCCGCCGGTATAAATCTCCTGCAGGCGCGGATCGTCAAGACTGGTGTCGATATGCCCGAAGGTCGAGTACCATACGCGTCCCTTTCCGTATTTCTTTGCCCAGACGATTGGGTAATCGCCATCGGTACGAACTCCGATCAGCTTGGCGACCCGGGCACGATAGGCCTCGTCGGACATCTTGCTTCCCTCTTTCTCCGCATTGAGCGAAGCAAGCGTCTCCCGGAACCTGCTTGAATCCAGGCGGAGGATCACGCGATCGACATCCCGGGAAAAGTTCGGCCCCAGGATGGTGTATTGATCGCGAAAGGAAAATTCGCGGGGAACATTCTTCAAGCCTGGAAAGGCCGGATCCTCGACCACGATAGGCAGCGTAATGGATGGGAACTCCGCCACCAGGTCGCCACCTACCATTTCGGCATACTCCCTCCACACGATGCATCCCCCGCCGTTGGACGCGTGACCGCCGATGAAACCTTTGCCATCGTCATGCACAAACGAAAGCAGATCGTCCTTTTGCTCGTCGGTGATTTCCCAGGAACCGCCACCCATAAAGAAGACTGCGTCAAAGTCATCAAGTGTCCGGGCATTGCGACCGTAATTGATATCTTTGGTCAGCAGCTTGAAATCAGTTCGGATGACCGTGATCCAGTCGCCGGACTCACGGCCAAGCCGATCGATCGTAGCCAGGGTGTGGGAACTGGCATCGTGATGATAGGAGTTGCGCTGGCGGTTGTACCACACGTCGGCGTCAGCGATGGCAAGCAGCTTTTTCTTGCCCGGCCAGGTATCTTCGACAAATCTTGGGCGCGCAGGGTCCGGTGTGGGCGGGTGCGTACGTTCCGGTGGAGGCGGAGTGGCTGCGTTTGTCGCCTGCGCGCCTGCCAGCGCATCCGCGGCTCGCGGACCGAACGGCGTGACCGCTAACCCTTTGAGTAATTCACGCCGGTCCATGTTCAGATACTCCTTCTGCCCAAATTAAGATCTTCATCACCATTCCCAGCCACCAATGCTTTGGGTGCCCCATTCAAGCCTTCTTTTGGCTTGAGTGGGCAAGCACGCCCCCGCAATCATCCCAAATCACAGTACGACGCCGGTTACATTAAGGTTCCCGCCGCCCACGCCGTGCCCCGTCGAATCAGTGCTCCCACCTCTGGCACCTGCAAAGCCTTCACATCATGTCCCAAAGGCGTGTTGAAAACGCGCCCTTTCTTGTAGTGAACCGTCAAAGCCATCGGAAAGTCCGCGTCTTTTACGTTCGAGTGAGCAGTGGCCAGAATTTGCACCGGAATGGAACCGTCTTTGTTGTCGTAGTACAGTTCATCGTCGGCCTGAAAGTCTGTCATGCCTTTGGTAATAAGGCTGTCGTGATCGGTGATTTTGACGGTGAAGGGTCCACGCTTGTCGTGGTGGAGTTGCTGCGAACGGCCCACGATATTGTTGTATTCCGGCCAATAGGGAAAGGCATCGTTAGCCCAATGGGTTGTTACCAGGCCTTTGCCTTTGCCCAGAAACTTTAAAAGATTAGCTTTGTCTTTTCCATCCTGCGCCAGCGGTTCAGCATTCCTGAAATCAAAGATCAGCACATCGAATTTAAAAATCTCAGGGGTCGCGAGAAAGTTGGGATCGGCTTCGATGGTGACGTCGAAATTAAAGTCCGGCTTTCCCGCCTCCAGGATCGTTTTTAGTTCCGCGGAGGTATCTTTCCAAAGATGGCCAGGGTAACTATCTTCGCCGGTAACAATCGCAACGTGCGTCAATCGCTTCGTGTGCTGCGCATAACCGGAAGGGCCGAAGGCAAACGCAAAGACCGCACCGGCGATGAGAAGCATAGTCAATCGGAGACCTGCTGTCACTCCGAGCGCTCCGCCTGGTAGTACTTGCTTGCTACGAAATATCACAGTCTCTTCACCCTCAAAGGTCTTAGTTCAAAACAAACGCGTACACCATGTCACCCGCGCCCACCAGAACGTACTGGTGCCCGTCGAGCATGTAGGTTTCTGCTGCGCTGGTCGGATGGATTTTTGTGTACCACAGCGGTTTACCGTTCAGAGGATCTCGCGCGACCAGGTCCCCGTTCGGATCAGCGGCAAAGAGCAGCTTGCCTGCGGTCGTCAGCAGACCAGGATAGTCGCCCCGAACATCGATGCCACCCACGCCGGCATAGCGGTGACTCCAGACGATCTTGCCCGTCTTATAGTCGACGGCGACCAACCGGTTGCCACGCGAGCCCATATCGGCCCCGGGAACGCCGGTAAGTCCCATCGCTCCCTTGGGATCGAGCGTACCCAGATAACGCATGCTGTACGTCTCGGCAACGTGCGCATAGAAAAGTCTGGTCACCGGATCATAGCTTTGCGGGGTCCAGTTGGTGACGCCGAGACCATTGGGCGAGACAATCGCTCCGCCAATATCGTAGTCCTTCGCCGGATTGCGGATCGGTTCGCCGCGCTTGTCGATCCCCATATCCCAATTGACCGTGTCGGTGATTTTGCTGGTGACGAGGTGCTCACCGGTCACGCGGTCCAGGGTGAAGAAAAAGCCATTGCGCGCAAGCGTAGAAACCAACTTACGGGGCTTGCCGTTGAACTCTCCGTCGAATAGCACGGGAGTCTGCGCCGAATCGTAATCGTGGGTGTCGTGAGGAGAAGTCTGGAACCACCACGCCAGCTTTCCGGTGTCCACGTTCACTGCCAGCAGAGCACAGGTGTAGAGGTTGTCACCGGGACCACGGGTTTGCGAGGTGTAGGCCGGCGAAGGATTGCCTGTTCCGAAGATGTAGAAGTGGGTCTCAGGATCATAGGATCCGGGTGCCCAGACATTACCCCCGCCATGAGCCGCGGCATCGATGTTGGCCCACGTTTCTGCGCCGGGGTCACCCTTTTTCATGGGAACCGTATAGAACCGCCACTGCAGATCACCGGTGTCAGGATCGTAGGACTCGAGCATGCCGGGTTCGTCCATGTCGTCCCCGGTGCCGACCAGCAGGTGGTTGCCGACCACGATGGGCGACATCGAAGAGAAATATTGCAGATCAAAGCTGGCGATCTCTTTGCGCCACCGCTCCTTGCCGGTTTTAGCATCGAGACAAAGCAAGTAGTTATCCGGTGTCTCCAGATAAACCCAGTTACGCCACATGCCCACGCCACGATTGCCGGTGTGCGTACCGCCCTTGGTTTTCCAGTAGTAGTGCCAGATCTCATGACCATCGCGCGCGTCCAGCGCCCACGCATTGTCCGGCGAGGCTACATAGAGAATGCCTCCCACCTGCAGGATGGCGCCCTTCACCGTCACCGGGTAGCGTGCGTCCACGCCCTGCTCGGTTCCGCCGACAATCACCGGCGGCGCGCCGACCAGGCCCTCCGGCCCCACAACCACGTGGGTCGCCCAAGCGAGCGACAGATCTTTCACGTTGCCTTGGTTCAACTGCGTTAGCGGGCTGTACCGTCGGCCTGAGTAATCACCGGAATACGTCAGCCACGCATCCTGAGGCGGATGGAAAATCTGCTGCGGATCAAGCCCCTTGGAGGGATCGAACCACTGCGCCATCGCAGCGCCGGAAGCCAGCAGCATGGCAAGAATGCAAACGAGATTCCTGACGGCTGCGCTCATTTCAAGGTCACCAGGTAGGCTGTCACGTCGTGCACATCTTTGTCGGCGATCTTCTGCATAAGCTCGCGATGGGGAGCGAGCGGATCATGTATTTCAATTTTGGGTACGTCGCCGTCACGGCGGAAACCTAGCGGGCCATCCGTTTCATTCATCAGGCCCACATAGAAGTCGCTGATGTTGACGAGATTACCTTCGACCTTTTTGCCATCGGGTAACGTCACCGTCACGGTGATCGGAGGAATATGCAATCCAAGAGCTTTGGCGGAGTATCTGCCAGAGCTGCCTCCCTCTCCCCGGGCAGCAACCAGGTCTGTTGCAGAGTTTTAGGCTCTTTAATGCGCGAGCCTATCCCTGCCAAATCGCCGGTGGTTGAATGGCAGGATACACAGCTCTTTTGAAAATAAGCTTCGCCCGCCTGGGCGTTGCCGGTGACGATGTTGATCTCAGCCGAGTCGTACATCACCGTCTTGCCAGTGGCATTAAAGTGATGCAGCCATGCGGCTACTTCCTTGACTTGCTCGTCGCTGATATCGACCTTAGGCATGCCCTGCTGGGCTCGCCCGCCGTGAACGATGGGCGCGATCAGTTCACCGTTTTGATCCTGAAGAACCACTGCCGACCGCAGCAAGTTAGGCCCCACCTCACCGCCTCTGGCATCGGAGCCATGGCAGAAGGCACAACTCACACCGTAGGTCGTCCCACCCCGGTCGATGACTTCCTGCGGATATTTTGGCCGGTCTGGAAAATCCAGCTTTTGTCCTTTAATCGCAATGGTTCCTGCATCTTTTCGCCCGCTTTGATTCTGCGCGGTCACCCGAGACTGAATCAGAAACAAAGAACCCAGAAGAGCCGACAGCCAGATCGCTCTGGTTGCCTTCGTCCGACGCTTCAAGCTCAAGCAGGCTTCGGGTTTCATCAGTTCTGCTCACCCTTTCCCTGCAGGCCGGCGAATGGATCTTCTTTCATTCCCCGCCATTCGACGGAGAGCTTTTGCAGCAGGCCGGTGGGCGTGACTCCATCGTGAACAACAACCCGGTAGCGAAGGATCAGAGGCTTACTGGGATGGATCGTCAGCGGGCCAAACGAGGTAATGCAAGGGTTCACCATCCAGAGCACGTTGTGCCAGCGAGTGGGCGGATTCATCGGATGATCCAGAACAGCCACTCCAACCAGTTTTCCGTCGCTCTTCAGCTTGATGGAGTAGTCATACCAAGGCTCAGAGGGCCAATCGGAGTCAGGCAACGAGTAATGCGGGCCGGGCAAGGTCGACCTTGCCGGACGCATCGGAGTAGTAGGAATCGCCATATTTTTGCGCCTGGAATGCGAAGCCGCCAAACGCCGTCTGGCTCAGCACAAAATCGACCACTGGCGCGATGCGATAGCTGAGGTCGATGACATAGACGCCATCCACCTCAGCGACGGATACGCGATCTGTCTCGTCGACCATTTTCTGATCGTCTACCAGCCAATCGTTGTGGATCTCGAGCTCTGCGTGCTTCTCGTCGGCGTTGATGAGCCGGATGTCCCGGTTTTTGATGACGCGGTTATCCCGTGGAGCATAGAGACCCCAGGCCCAGAAGTCGGCTCGTTTTACGTTGAACGCGCCCTCGACGTGATTGGGTGGGAGCTTCGAGGTATCGACTGGGGTACGAAACTCGGAATTTAAAATTCCAAGGAAAATACCGCGGTGCCACGGATGATCATCAGGTGCAGCGTTTGAGACTCGTTCTCCGGATGGGCTATTGACCGGGTCAAAGTATGCCGCGCTTGGGGACTTAAGATCAGCTGGAATTTTTGTTTTGTATTCAAAAACCGTTTTGCCCTGCGGAGTTTTTAGCTGCATGCCCTCGCTGGTGGGTGTGAGCGTGTAGGACGCCAGGCCTTCACAGGTGTGCATGGAACACACAAGAGAGCCCATGATGAGCACGGAACGGCCTGCGGTCGAAAGAGCGGCGCTCAGCAACCTCACATACGGTGTCACTTCGATCTCCCTGACCTGCAGACTTCCCTGCTACGGCGGATCGTTCTTGGGCGGTGTTTCTTTTATTCACTTACGTCGGAAAACACACATCACCTCACGGACTGCCGCAACAGGGCAAACGAGGGCCGTAAGATTTGGTTCACGCTAATTGGCAAAAGATCTTTCCGGGAAGCACAATATGCCTCAATTGACATCGTTGTCAACCGGATTTCCTTTCGTCCCTGAAATGAGCCTCAACTTACACTTGACGCCTTTCCCGTTGGCATTACGGACACGGGCGGAAGGGCCGGCGAGTTCCACCCATGTAGGCGCCGGAGTTCCTTAGGGAACTACTGCAACCACCACTGCGCTCGCTTCAGGGAATAGACCCACGACTCGCGGCGCGTTAGTTGACGTCACTTTGCGCGGTTGATCGGATGAGGAATGAGTTACTCGGGTGATTAAATCGTTAGCCCTGCGCTTCACAACCGCAAGACTGTCGAACGATCAGGCTGGTGGGCAAAACCACCGCGTGGGGACTGCCACTGCGTCCGCGGAGGCGTTCGAACAATAGCTTTGCAGCTTCCCGACCCAGCATTTCGACAGGCTGTTGAACGACGGACAACCCCGGCGTCAACATGTCTGCGAGTTCAAAATCGTCGAAAGAGAACATCGGTATATCGCGGCCCGCTTTTTTCCCCAGTTGCCGTAACGCGCGCAGAGTGAGCATGGTACAAACCCAGTTCAAGCTAAAAATGGCGTCGGCATTCTGCGCGCGGAAGACTTCTTCTCGCAGCCATTCGGCGACCAACATGTTTTCGTGCTTTACCAGGCACACTCGTGGCGTAAGAGCCGCCTTTTTCATCCCTGCGCGGTAACCAGCCACGCGCTCTCTGCAGGTGTAGAGGTGTGGGCGTGCGCCAATGGCAACAATCCTCTTAAAGCCGTGTCCAACCATATGCTCCGTGGCTTCTCGGGCACTTTTGCGATTGTCCACTGTCACAGTATCGAGATCAGCATTACGCAGTACCTGGTCGAAGGTCACAGCATGAACGCCCGCGGGTATGATGTCGCTGAAAGTATCTATCTGGCTATCCACGGGAGCGACCACCAGGCCATCGATTTGCCGGCCGACCAGGCCTTCGATTTCAGATCGCTCCAGGGCGACTTCCCCGCCCGAACTAGCGAGTATGAGGACATAGCCGTTCTCGCGTGCGACTTCCTGAACAGCGTGGACCGCATTGGCGAAGAATGGATCAGCAAGATTGGGCACGATCATGCCGATTGCTGCGGATCTCTTTGCCTTAAGTCCCCGAGCCAGTTCGTTCGGCCGATAGCCGAGCCTCTCCATAACATCGCGAATTTTTTGCGCCTTTTCCTCGCTGACGTTTTTCGATCGATTGAGAACGCGAGAGGCGGTTTTAATCGATACGCCGGCTTCCCGGGCAACGTCGACCAGTGTGGGAACTTGCGATCTTTTTAGCACCATGTCTTTGCACAACCCGTCAACACGCTTATTAGGGTCAATTCCCACCCGCTCTCTCACGCGCAGCAATCGAGCCAAGGGCCTTTCCCTTGGTTTCCGGATACCAAAGAAGGACGACACCAATCTGCAGAACCATCATCACGGAGAAAAAGTAAAAGACACGTACCGATGAAGCATATTGCATGACTGGAAAGATCGAAATCAGAATAGCATTCGCAATCCAGTTCGCAGACGAACCATAGGCCTGACCTTTGCCGCGGATTCCCGGTGAAAATAACTCACTAAGATACACCCAGACCACTGGACCTTGTGAAAACGAAAAGAACGCGTGGTATGCCACCAGGATGGAGAGATAGAAAAGTGGACTGAGGTGGCGCGGGATGGCAAGGCCCAGGCAAAGCAAGCACACAGCAATGCCGGCTGATCCCCAGACGAGGAGAGGCTTACGACCGACCTTATCGACGAAAGCCATGCCAACGACGGTCATCGCCAAACTGAGCAGAGAAATCAGAACGGTGTAAGTGTGCCCTAGAAATAATCCAAGCCCGGCACTGGACAGGATGTCGAGCACGTACAACAACAAGACGTTTACGCCAGTGAGTTGATTGAAAACGGCGACGCTCGTCGCCAGAAGAATAGGACGCACGTTTTTTCGGGAGAACAGTTTTTCGCGGCCAGAGGCTACGCCCGGCGTGGATCCGGTTGCGCGGAACGAGTTGGGCAAATCGTCGGGGTTGAACCTGGAGTTTTCTCCTAAACTGATCCACAACAGGAAAAGCAAGAGCACCGCGGGGATCGCCCCTAGACCCAGGCACCATTTCCATTTGTCTCCTGCTGGGGCCAAATGGGCAACGACTAATCCGACGGAAAACGCCACCAGCACGCCGACGCCTACCTGCAGCTGGAACAGACTGACGAGTCGACCGCGCAGAGCGACGGGAGAGATTTCAGCAAGATAGAGCGGACAGGCGACCGTAAAGCCTGCAATCGCCATACCAGACAGGAAACGCATCGCCGGCACCAGCATCCAGGAAGCATGGAGGGGGAGAATGATTCCGACAGCCGCGAATGCATACAAGAGAGAACAGCTTGCTATCAAACCCCGGCGGCTGAGACGATCCGCGGCACGACCGGAAAAAAGGGCGCCGCAAACAGTTCCCCATAAGGAGGAAGAAATAGTCAAACCGAAGAGTGCAGGGGAAAGGTGCCATTGACCTCGAAGGCTTTGCGTGGAAGCAGAGAGTGCTCCGAGATCGTACCCGAAGATGAATCCGCCGAACGAAGCAACCAATGCGGCCGTAAGCAGGCGTTTGTTCAACGAATGTTTTCCAATGCCGGCTCGTTGTCATTCCTATACAGCGGGCGATTGCTCCCCGGCCATTCTAGCTGGGAACTGCGGAGGCGGCGCGAGATAAAGAGGCCCCGCGAAGAGGACCAGAAGTCCGCCGCTACCACATGGACTTCATCTGGTAGATTGCCATGTGCTGGATGACGCTCGCCTTCTGTGCAAGACCCAACTCCAAACCTTCACCGCCGCTGGATAGAGGTAGCTCTCGAGTGATGTAGCGCGCGCCTCCATCGACAAAGATTTCCGCGATGCCTTTATCGATGAGGATCTCCACCTGGCCCCGGCCATTCTCGAGATCATTTGCCGCTATGACGGCGAGCTCGCTTCCGCCATAGCGAATTGCCAGATCGTCGCCGCTTTCAAGCGAAGCCTGAAGTTTCACGTCGAGCGGCCCTTTTCCGGCCGCACCTAACTTCTGGTTGGACTCGGCAACGTTTAGTTTGGACCAAGTGTGTGCGTTGGTCCGCAGTTGTGCTATTTCGTCGATCGGTGCTGCCTGCATCCTCAGACCGTCTTTGGTCGTCTTTAGTTTGAATTCTGTAGGAAACAAGATCATCTGCGTGAAGGGCATGCCCTCAAGCTGGATCCTTCCCCATGCCATTTGAATCCGCCTGCCATCCGGCATCTCGCCGAAGGACTGCGCGGCATACAAAGCATCGTCTCCGTGTAGATTCTTCCCTTCGCCATAATGCAGCACGGGTGAATCGGCCGTAAACGTCTTGCCATCGAAGGTGCCAATCTCATAGCTGGATGAGCCGCCATGGAGAATCCACTTTTTACGGTTTTTATCTCCATCGATGGGAAGCTCAAAAAAGTCCGGACATTCGTGAAAACCTTTATGGTGGCTCTGGCGCGTCCATGTCTTGAGATCGGTGGAGTTGAAGAACGACATTCCATCCTTCTCAAACAAGACCATCACCCAATGCTTGCCGGGTTCGTACCAGAAAACTTTGGGATCCCGCGTGTCGTTCGAGCCCACCTCGCGATTAGTGTCCAAAACAGGGTTCCAGGCCGCATGGTGGAATGTAGTTCCATTGTCGGTACTGTATGCGATGCACTGCACCTGTTTGTGCGAGGTGCGGTCGAATGCCGTATAGACCAGCACCAGCGCATCTTTCCCCCATCCGCCGTTGTTGTCGTGGTCGATGAAGCTTGTGCCGGACCACGCCGCGCCCAGCTTGTCGACCATGAGCGCGGGCGCTAGCTCCCGCCAATGAATCAGGTCCTTACTGACTGCGTGGCCCCAGTACATGAAGCCGGTGTCCCACTTGACTCCGAAAGGAAAGGCCTGCCAGAAGAGGTGGTATTGTCCCTTATAAAAGATGGGGCCGTTGACGTCGTTGCTCCAGCCACGTTTGACAGTAAAGTGAAACTGCGGCCGATTGCTCTCCTTGTATAGGGTGGCCGCGCCCTCGATCTGGTTGGCTTGATAAATGCGTCCCAAAGCCGCTTGAACGGAAGGACTCGTGGAACCATCTGAGCCAGTCAGAGTGATCGTGCTGCCCTTGAATTCGCTGACATCCAGAAATATCCAATAATCAACGGTGTGCTGCGCCAGTTGCACAGGAAATTCACGCTTTTGCACTCCCCCGACGCTGATCTGAAACACCTTCATTTCGCTTGCGCGTTCTACCGGGATGTTCAAATATCGCTGCGTGATGTGAAATGTTCTGCTTTGCGCGCACAGAGGAGTAACGGGGCTAAACACGACGATCAGGAGGCAGCCCAGAGCTTGCAATCGAAGCCGCGCCCACCTGAGCTGCGGCGAGTCACCGGTTGTACCGGGTTTTACCCGGCGAAGTATCTGCAACAACTGAATGACCATACACGGCAGCGCCGCAATCGCCAGGTTTGCTCGCATCATGAGATTTTCCTGCATCCCGTCTGAGGGGCTCTATTTTCTTCCAGCCCGCCACTGCGGATCAGAATACGATCAAGCTCCTCCACTTGACTATTTTGGAAGAGACCGAGGCTCCGGTCCGTTTGGGCTTAGAGAGTCTGTGTGAGAACTTTTTTTGAAGGGTACGGGCTTTTTAGCCCGTACTGGAAAACGTCCCGCAGGGACGGCTAGCCTCGCTTGATGCGATTTGCCAGTCTTTGCAGATGGGCCGCCATTTCGTTGAGGGACCGCGCCGCGGTCTGAGTATCGATGGCCCCGGCCGTGGTCAACTGCGCCGAGCCGGCAACCCTGGCAATACTAGCCGTAATCTCATTGGTACCAACTGCCGCCGCCGTAACGTTCCGGCCGATCTCAGCCGTGGTTGCTGTCTGCTTGTCAACCGCCGAAGCGATCGTGTCGGCGATGTCGTTCACCTGGGTGATAATCTTGCTCACCTCGGCGATAGCCCTCACTGCCGCCCCACTTTCCGATTGAATGGCGTCGATCTTCTGTGCGATATCCTCCGTCGCGCGGGCTGTTTCCTTGGCCAATTCCTTCACTTCGTTCGCCACTACGGCGAATCCCTTTCCCGACTCCCCTGCACGGGCCGCCTCGATGGTGGCGTTCAGGGCCAGGAGGTTAGTCTGCCCTGCGATCGCGGTGATGACCTTGATCACCTTGCCGATATTTGAACTTGATTCTCCCAGTTTGTGAATTGTATGGCTGGTCGTCTCTGCAAATGCCACAGCTGTCTTCGCGACCATCGCGGCCTCCGTAGCGCTCTTCGATATCTCGCGGATCGACCCCATCATCTCCTCGGAACTCGCGGCGACTCCATTCACGTTGGCAGAGACCTGCTCGCTGGTCCTGGAAGCGGTCTTGGCTTGCTCTTCAGTATCCGCGGCGTTACTTTTGAGTTGCGCGCTGACGTTGGTCAGTTTCTCGGCCGCCGACGCTAGAGTCATCGCCGTTGATTCAACGCTTCCCAGGCCAGCGATGATCTCTTCCATATTTTTGCGGGTCTTAACCAGCGTAGTCATATCGCTGGCAAACTTGACGACCTTGAACGGCTTTCCGTTGAGGTCAAGGATTGGGTTGTAAGACGCCTGGATCCATACCTCCTGGCCGCCTTTACCGATGCGTTTGTACTCCGCGGCCTGGTACTCGCCACGATTCAGCTTCGCCCAGAACTCTGTGTAGTAAGGCTCGTTCTGCTCTGCCGGCTCGACGAACATGCGATGCTTCTTACCCTGGATTTCGCTCAGCGCATAACCCATCAGACGGAGAAAATTCTCGTTGGCGGTCAGGATTGTGGAATCCATGCCGATCGCCGCAACGGTCGCCACCAATTCCGCGAGCTTCTCTTCATGAGACAGCGCGGGATCACCGCGCGATGGAGTAATGGCTTCCAGCGTCATGTTCTCGGCCGTCGGGCTGTTTCTAAACCAGCAATTCCAGCGCAACCCCAGGCCCTCGGATCATCATCGGCAAAATATCCTCGCACTCCACGTTTCGGCGTCCTGCCCATGGCAGTGGAGACTGATTCGCCAAACCCGGCGGTTGGCGAGAGCCGCGTCTATCGTCAGGATCAGTGGATTACCTCGGCCTTCGCGAGCACAATCGCGCTGTCCGGGGCGGTACCCTCAAAATACTCCACCATACGCTTCGGTTCGGCAGCCTCGTAAGGGGCAAGATTATGCGCCCAACGATACCCTATCGGCTGGTACCAAAGCTCCGCTACGATCATCAGTTTGCCTACTGCATTCCCCGTAGGCACTACATATCGCACCAGGCTTCCGCGATCCGTGAACCCGGGATCATCCGCCGCGTCTCCCACAACCTTGATGTCCCCGTCCGCGCTCGCCTTATCGAACCCCGAGGGCAGCAGCCGATTGTCCTTCGCATACCGCGCCGCGCTCAGGATTCCGGTGGTCACCCGCCCTTGCGCATCCACAAGAATGGGTTCATAGATCTCTACCTCATCCGGCTTCGAAATCTCCCGGTAATGCGGTTCAAATTTGTGCGGATCTTCATCGTTCGCATTCCCCTCAATCGAACCATCGGCACGAAGCTTCCCTGACTCAAACACAACTTGTCCATTCGCATCCTTCACCATCAGGTGCAACCAGGCCCGCCGCGACGGAAACGCGGTTGGCAGCTTGTGGCCTGAAAGATTTTCGGCCAGAACTTCGATGGTGACCTTTCCCGGCACACAATCCACATTCTGGATTGTCACCTTGGCCGCCTGCGTCTGCAGGAATTCCCTCGTTCTGGCGCTCGCAGCCTGCAACTCTTCAGGCAGCGCAGCCACTGCGAGGTCTTCTCGATGGTCCTTCAACATGCCCTCAATGACGAAGTTCGCTCCCACGAACACGTGTCGCCGGGCCCCCTCGCGCATCGGCCCATAAAGCGCTGTCACGGGCGTTGATTCCTTCACCTCTGGCATGTGGCATTGCTGACACGTCTGCTTCTTCTCGAAGTCGCTGTGCTGCCACTCCTGGTAGGGCATCTGCTCGGGAAACCGCGGCAGCTTCGCCCCACCCGCCACAATTGGATCGGTATAAAGCGTATGGCAGCTTCCACACAAAGCCGCGTCGCGGATATGGTCGCTGTGCACCGGCAGATACCCGGCAGTCGAGGAGTGCATCAACGTCTGGTGTCCGTGATCCGGATCGTATGGCCCATACTCCGGCCGTTCATCCTCCCGCACTGCCTTCGATACCACCACATTGCCGTTGAACGTAGCATCCGTGCCCAGTCCTTCTTTCTCAATCTGGTGGCAAACCGAGCACGTCACGCCATCTTGCGCAAGGCGCTGCGCCTGCGCAGTCTTCCCATTTTCCTTTCGAAAAGGGAAGTGAGAGAAAACGTTCGTATCCCGGTTAACGTCTCGATCCGCCAGGCGAATGCCCGCCATGTGACAGAACGAGCAATCGTTTTCAATGTGCTGTTTCGCCTCGGGGTGATCCATCGTCTCCCGTCTTATACTCCCCTGCCAGTAAGGATCGCGAGACGAGTTCGCCATCAAGCTCGCTCTCCAGTCAAATCCAATCGAGTAGTCCTCGCCCGTGCTGGTCTTCATTCCGACGTGGCACGCGATGCATCGATCGGACGACCGAAATGCCGTGGCAACTCCCTTCTGATAGGCGATGCGCGGTCTTTCCTCGGTTGGTGTCTCCTTATCCGCTGCCACCTGTGACGCAACTGACGGCGTCGCAGGCGCGGTCCCTTGCTGCGGGATCGCAACCACCGCACCTGCGGCAGCGAGACCCATCATCATCAAACCGCTCGCCAGTATCCTCATCGCCAGCCTTCCCAGAAATGACCTTCCGCCCAATCCCACAAGACGTAAAACTCAACCTGCGGCGCCCGCCCACTCACATCCGTAATGGGCTTCCTGTAACCCACCGCAGCACGGATGTGCTGGCGTCGGCTCACCGTGACCTGCATCTCCGGCAATACGTCCCAGTCGGTGCTCGCACCCGTCATGTAATCTCTCTTCGCAATGAACTCCATCATGGGCGAATACAACCGGCCAAGGCCGTGATCGGGCGCGAGGGAAGCGCCAAACGCCGAACGGAAGAACAGGCTGCGCGGCGCAACGTCCGTGTTCACCGGCAAATCCGCTCCCAATTCAAACTGCGCAAAGGTCCTGTTTGTAATCAACTGGTCATACGCAGCAAATGGCTCAAACTGCGTTGTACCCGCTCCAAAGCCTCGCTTGCTATCCCCAGTCGGAAGAAGGATCCCGCCCTGTACGCTCAGGATTGATCCTGCACGCTCACTGGAAAACAACTCACGCTTGAGCCCGGCCGTGATATCGCCCACTCCGCTTGTCCAGCTGCCGTTCAGGCGTGCGTAGTTGACCGGGACGTCAACTTCAAGCTGGTTCTTGCCGGCAAATGTCTGCTCGTGAATCACATCGGTCGTCCATGAACCAGGGCCGCTCACGTTCGCCGCGGTTGAAATAACCAGTTCATCTTCCGGAAAAGCCTTCTCCGTGACCAACGCTCGAGGCAGATTTAAAACTCCCAATGGGAAGTGATGGTCGTTCTTACAGAATGTCCGCAGATACGCAATCACATCGTTAATCTGATCGTTGCTCAGCAGGTCCCCAAAAGCAGGCATGATCTGGGAGAAGCCAAGCCCCCTGCCGCCATGCAGAATGACAGCCTTATAGGCGGAATCAGGCTCCGGCGTCGTCTGATCGCAGCGCGTCATGTCCGGCCACGTATCTGGACGGACAAATACCGTAGAGGTCTCCGGCGCGCCCTTTCCATCCGCCCCATGGCAGGCGATACAGCCCCGGTCCCACACCGCTTTACCGTTTTCAAGATTCGGATGATTCGGAGAGACGATCATGCGTTGACCGGGAGCATCGATCACGATCCCCACGAAAAAGAGGACCGCGCCCAACACTGCGAAGGCGAGGGCTCCACTCGCGATCTGCTTGCTTGGTATTCGCACGATTTTGCTTCTCCTGTTGCTAAGCGACAACAAGTTCTGAAACCGTTCCTCGCTTCTAAACTGTTCAGGCTCCGGGATAGTGCGCCACTTAATTTCTTGTCAGATGCGGAAGTGGTTGCGGCGATTGCCTCATTGACACAATAATCTTAATAGGTTAAGACTTTTGCCGGCTGCGTTCATCCGGTACGAAGGTATCGTCGATACCTTCGTACAATTGTTACTTTCTCAGATCCCCAGCATGATCGCTTCATCGCTTCCGACTACATGGGGCCGGCGTGACGAAAGCTCATCCAAAGGCGGAACCTTTGGAGCACCACAGCGATCAAAGGCTTGAAAAAGAGGCCGACACTTGGCCCACCCGAGAAAAGGAGATTTGCAATGAGCGATTCCCGTTCCGACGCCCTGGTATTTTTTGGCGCCACAGGCGATCTGGCGTACAAAAAAATCTTCCCCGCACTACAGGCGATGATCAAACGCGGCCACCTCGACGTGCCGGTGATCGGTGTTGCGAAAGCCGGTTGGAACCTTGAGCAGCTTCGCGCGCGCGCACAGGACAGCCTGGAGAAACACGGCGGAGTCGACACGGCGGCTCTCAACAAGTTGATCGGCTTGTTGCGTTATGTAGACGGCGACTACGAAGACCCTGCCACTTTTCAGGCGATTCGCAAAGAACTCGACGGAGCACAACGGCCGGCGCATTACCTGGCCATTCCGCCCCTGCTATTCGCAACAGTCGTGGAGCAGCTAGCGAAATCGGGGTCTGCCGAGAATGCTCGTGTCGTTGTCGAGAAGCCCTTCGGGACCGGCCTCGCCTCGGCACAGGAACTGAACCGGATTCTCCATACAGCCTTCCCCGAATCCGGCATCTTTCGCATCGACCACTATCTGGGCAAGCGTCCCGTGAACAACGTCGTCATTTTCCGATTCGTGAATGCATTCATGGAGCCGTTCTGGAATCGCAACTACATCGAAAGCGTGCAGATCACCATGGCGGAAGATTTCGGTGTGCAGGGACGCGGCGCTTTCTACGATGAAACTGGCACGATTCGCGACGTAATGCAGAACCATCTGTTTCAAATTCTCTGCAATCTCACGATGGAGCCCCCGGTCCGCATTGACAGTGAAACCATTCGTGACGAGAAGGTGAAGGTATTGAAGGCGATTCCACCGCTGGAGGCAAATAATCTCGTCCGAGGGCAGTTTCGCGGGTATCGACAGGAGGGAGGAGTCCGCTCCGATTCAAAGACGGAAACCTTCGCCGCACTACGGCTGGAGATTGATTCCTGGCGTTGGAAAAACGTGCCGTTCTACATCCGCGCAGGAAAGAATTTACCCGTGACCTGCACCGAGGTCTTAGCCCGGTTTCGCAAGCCTCCGACGGTTATCCGGGAGAACGCTCTTTCTCAGAATCATCTGCGTTTCCGGATCAGCCCTGAGATGACGATCGCGATTGGCACGACCGTAATGGCTCCCGGCGAGACATTGAAAGGCCAGGACATTGAGATGGTCGCGAGTCGTCATCCCCGTCCAGAAGAAATGGAGGCATACGAGCGCGTATTGGGCGACGCGATGGCAGGCGATGCCACTCTGTTTGCCCGCCAGGATTATGTGGAAGAGGCCTGGCGAATCGTCGATCCGGTGCTGAACGCCGGCACGCCGATTTTCGAATACGACAAAGGCGCCTGGGGGCCGAGCGAGGTTGAGCAGAGAGTTGCACCCGCCGGAGGCTGGCACAACCCGATCACCTCAGACCAGGAAGATTTTCGCCTGGTCGCCAAAGCCGGCTAAGGGATTTGTTTCCTATGGCAAGGTCAATTCCATCTTGCCTCGCAGGCCTGTTTCGCGGTTAAATCGTCATCATTCCCCCGAAAGCCTTTCCGGTCCGCTCACCCCCTAATGGGCTATGGCAGCCGTCTCAGCATGACGTCTGCACTTCTTCGCAAGGAGCAAAATGGACGCCCCCGTTTTCGAAAAGATTCTTCGAGGGCACGACAGGAGCATGAGAAGAGATAAAGCGATAAAGCGGATATCCTTTTGGGATTTTGGTATCGTCGCCGGCTTGATTCTTGCCGCCAAGCCAGCGTGCGCACAACTTCAGACCGACGCCTGCTCCGAGGCACACGGATAGGTCGGCTGCGCCAACCTGGGCAAGCCTAATCCATCGCAGCAACGGATTATTCTCCATTGGGCGGTCGTCGCGATCTCCCCTGCAAAGGTTGTGGCTGGCGCTTCCCATGGGCAGAACTCGCAGGCAGCCGCAGAACAAGCCGCCCTTTCGGTGTGCCGCGGCCAGGGGGCGATCGATTGCCGGGGCCGACCTGCTCGTCGTGCGTTTGGGCATCGGGCACTTCACATGGGGCAGCGAAAGCCTCAAGGCTGCGGGCGACCTCGCCAACGCTCTATCGACGCGCTGAAAGCTGCGGACAAACACGACATTGATCCCTTATTGGCCTTCGCACGATCGTAGGTCGCCTGATGTACGCACCTGGAACCGTAACGGTATGCCGGGTGGCGCTGTATTGCCCGCCTAGATATCCTTAAACGGCGGCCTTCATTGTAAGCTCAACTGGAGCGGTTGCCACGACCATGGAATCGATCAAGTGCATCCATCACCGTTCTGCCCCGGAGGACAAGATCGCGCTCTTTCGGTCGCTCTTCCGCGGTCGCGACGATGTTTATCCACGCCGCTTTGAGAGCCGCAAGACCGGAAAATCCGGTTATGCTCCCGCATGCGCGAATGAGTGGGTTAAGGGCCTATGTGAAAAGCCGAGAATCAAGTGCGCGGAGTGCCCGCATCGCCGGTTCCTGCCCGTTACGGATGAGGTGATCCGTTATCATCTGTCCGGGCAAGATGGCAACGGCTGGGATTTCACCATCGGCGTTTACCCGATGCTGCTGGATGAGACCTGCTTCTTTGTTGTCGCGGATTTCGACAAAACGACATGGCACGAGGATGCAGCAGCGTTTATCGAAACCTGTCGTGCGATGAATCTCCCGGCCGCATTGGAAAAGTCTCGCTCCGGCAATGGAGGCCATGTCTGGCTGTTCTTCAGGGAGGCCATTCCAGCTGCGCTTGCTCGCAAACTCGCCTCGCATGTTCTGACGGAAACGATGGAGCGCCGTCCGGATGTCGGTTTGGATTCCTATGACAGGTTTTTTCCCAATCAAGACACTCTTCCGCAAGGTGGCTTTGGCAGCCTGATCGCACTGCCGCTGCAACGGAAACCCAGGCAGCTGGGCAACAGCTTATTTCTCGACGACAAGCTATTTCCCTATGAGGATCAATGGGCTTTCCTGTCGGATGTTCGCAGAATCGGCCGCATCGAAGTCGAAGAGTGCGTGAGCAAGGCGGAAGCTAAAGGGCAGGTCATGGGAGTCCGCCTTCACCCAAGCGAGGAGGAAGGCGATGCCCTTGCCTGGTTCTCTCCTGGGTCGCGCCAAAGGGAAAGATCGATAGCCAAACCTTTGCCGAAGCAACTGGAATTGGTTTTGGGTAGCGAAATATTCATTGCCAAAGATCTATTGCCTCCCGCTCTGCGCAACCGTCTGATCCGGCTGGCAGCTTTTCAAAACCCTGAATTTTATAGAGCGCAAGCAATGCGTCGACCTACCTACAACACTCCCCGCGTCGTTGGCTGTGCACGGGATTATCCCCACTCTCTCGGCTTGCCTCGTGGCTGCCTGGAGGATCTCCGTCAGCTGCTTTCAGACCTAAAGATCTCATGGGTTCTACGTGATGATCGTTTCTCGGGGAACCCGCTGAATGTCGCTTTCCAGGGAGAATTGCGCCAGGAGCAAAGAGTCGCCGCAGAAACCCTGCTTGCACAAGAGACGGGCGTACTCTCCGCGACTACGGCCTTCGGCAAGACCGTGGTCGCGGCATGGTTGATCGCAAAGCGCGCCGTAAACACGCTGATACTCGTGCATCGGCGGCAACTGCAAGAACAGTGGATTGAGCGGCTGTCGAACTTTTTGGGGGTACCGTCAGAGACGATCGGCCGCGTTGGAGGTGGGCGCAGAATGCCGACCGGGATCCTCGACGTTGCAACCATTCAAAGCCTGGTCCACAAGGGAGTAGTTGACGACATCGTTAGCAATTATGGGCACCTGATCATCGACGAATGCCATCACCTTTCAGCCTACAGTTTCGAACAGGTTGCGCGTCACGCGAAATCACGGTTCGTGACCGGCTTGTCTGCAACCGTGACCCGTAAAGACGGGCACCATCCCATCATCTTTATGCAATGCGGCCCACTGCGCTATCGGGTCAACGGAAGGGAGCAGGCAGCCGCGCGGCCGTTCGAGCACACGGTCCTCGTCCGGCCGACAGGGTTTCGCGCGCTGCGCGTGCCGAATCCTGACCTGCGCACCCAGTTTCGCGAACTTACCGACGAACTAGTTTGCGACGTCGGCCGCACACAGCTTATATGCCGGGAGGTCGTGCAGGCGGTGCGAGAACGCCGTTCCCCGATCGTGCTGACCGAGCGGAACGACCATCTCGATAAGCTGGTGCAGCAGTTGACGCCTGAAATTAAGCATGTGGTTGTGCTTCGCGGCGGTATGGGTAAGAAAGAAATTGCCAAGACGCGCGAGATGCTCAAAGCCATTCCTGACGATGAGGAGCGTCTGCTGCTGGCAACAGGACCCTACGCCGGCGAGGGGTTCGACGATGCCCGATTGGATACCCTTTTTCTTACGCTACCCATCTCCTGGCGCGGGACGATTGCGCAGTATGTAGGTCGCCTTCACCGGTTTCACGACGGAAAGCGGGAAGTCCAAGTATACGACTATGCCGATTTTGATGTGCCAATGCTTTCGCGAATGTTTGATCGCCGCTGTAAGGGTTATGAGGCAGCGGGCTACAAGCTTCATTTACCCGCCAGTGCGCTACCTGGCTGGCCGCCGAATATATCGCTTCCCGCTGACCCCCAATGGAAGGCTCAATACTCGTCTACGGTACGGCGGCTGGTCCTTGATGGAGTTGACCCTCCGTTAGCTAATCTCTTCGTTGCTGCAAGCCAGAAGGGTACCGATCGCGCCAGAAGTGCAACCGAGCTTTTTCTTTTTCGCCGGCTCGAGACTCTAGCTGAAACAAGCGGGCGGTTTCAACTCAATGTCGAGCTCCCCATTCCGTTCGACGGCTGGGGGAGGATGGAGGTGGACCTGCTATGCGCGGATGCGCGTGTAGCCGTTGAGGTGGACGGCGAACAACACTTTGCCGGGGTAGAGGCGTACCGGCGCGACCGACGAAAGGATCTATTGCTACAAGAAAATGGCTATCTTGTGCTTCGGTTTCTAGCAGAAGATGTTGGAAGACGGTTGGATGAGGTGCTAAACGCTATTCTCCGGGCATTGGTTCATCGCGGCCGTCGTCCGCCCCTTAGCGCGTCCCCATACCTTTTCAAGGTCCTTTGAACCACATGCTGCCATTCTGCAGGCGATTGTTCCACGTTCCCCAAGGCGGCAATTTTCAGTTCACGACGGTCAACTGTGAGAATGGGAGTGCCCATGGCTGTGCTTCCCCTGGGCCAACTCCCCCGGCACGGACGCCGTACCCAGTCTGCGCCGGTCAGCCCCGTTGATTCTTGCGTTTATCCATGCGAGCACTTTGTCGAGCCCCACATTGTGCCGCAGGTCCGTAAACAAAAAGGGCGCCTGACCCCGCATTTTCCTTGAGTCGCGGTCCATCACTTCGAGAGAAGAGCCCACATGCTCCGCAAGGTCGATCTTGTTGATCAGCAGCAAAGACGATCGCGTCACACCAGGGCCGCCCTTTCTGGGAATCTTGTCACCGCCGGCCACGTCTATCACGTAAATCCAATCGTCCACCAGCTCTGGACTAAAGGCTGCGGAAAGATTGTCTCCGCCACTCTCGACAAGAATCAGATCCAACCCCGGATGCGCAGTCTCCAGATCGTCAATCGCCTCCAGATTCATCGAAGCATCTTCACGAATCGCTGCATGGGGGCATCCCCCGGTTTCAACACCGCGAATGCGGGCGGCGTCGAGAGAACCCCGGCGAATCAGAAATTCAGCATCTTCTGTGGTGTAGATATCGTTGGTGACCACCGCAACACTCATCCTGGGCGAGAGCGCTCGGCAGAGACTGTCCACTAACGCAGTTTTGCCGGAACCCACTGGTCCGGCGATACCAATGCGAAACGCGCGCGTATGCTCTGTCGACATCCCGATCCTCCAGTTAGAACAAAAAATATCTCTGCGCCAACGGCAATGTCGTCGCAGGTTCGCAGGTGAGCAGCTCGCCATCAGCCCGCACCTCATAGGTCTCCGGGTCTACCGTGATCTCCGGCGTGGCGCTGTTGTGGACCATGTTGCTCTTACCGATCAAACGGCAGTCCTCAACCGCGACGGCCGGCGTGCGCAACTGAAGGCCGTTGAGGCTTTCGCTCTCGAGGGCGGCCTGCGACGTGAAGAGAAGACACGTTGCCGAAGGAACGCTTCCAAAACTGCCGAACATGGGACGGTACAAAACGGGCTGCGGCGTTGGAATGGAAGCATTCGCATCGCCCATCGCGGCCCAGGCGATAAAGCCCCCTTTCACGATCATCTCCGGCTTCGCGCCAAAAAACGCCGGCTTCCATAACACCAGGTCAGCGAGTTTGCCCGGTTCAATGGAACCGACATGGGCACTGACGCCATGGGCGATCGCGGGGTTGATGGTGTATTTGGCAACGTATCGCTTGATGCGGAGATTGTCGTTGCGGCTGGAGTCTCCCAGCAAGGGGCCTCGTTGCACCTTCATCTTGTGAGCCGTCTGCCAGGTACGCATGACCACTTCTCCCACCCGGCCCATCGCCTGGCTGTCGCTCGAGATCATGCTGATGACACCCAAGTCATGCAGGATATCTTCGGCGGCAATGGTTTCGGGCCGTATCCGGCTCTCGGCAAAGGCCACATCTTCCGGGACAAGCGAATTCAAATGATGGCAGACCATCAACATATCGAGATGCTCGGCAATCGTATTCCGGGTATACGGTCGCGTAGGATTCGTGGACGAGGGCAATACATTGGGCAAAGAAGCCATGCGAATGATGTCGGGCGCATGACCGCCGCCGGCTCCCTCGGTGTGGTACGTGTGAATGGTGCGGCCACGGATCGCGTGGATCGTATCCTCAACAAAGCCTGCTTCATTCAGCGTATCGGTATGAATCGCAACCTGCACATCAAAGGCATCGGCAACCCGCAAACAGGAGTCAATCGCGGCGGGAGTGGTTCCCCAATCCTCGTGGAGCTTTAAACCGCAAGCTCCGGCGCGCACCTGCTCCTCCAGCGGACCCGGTGTGGCCGCATTGCCCTTGCCGAGAAATCCAAAGTTGATTGGCCATGCCTCCGCTGCCTGAAACATACGTGCCAGATTCCATGCGCCCGGAGAGCAACTGGTAGCGCAACTGCCGGTAGCCGGGCCCGTTCCGCCGCCGATCATGGTGGTGGTGCCGCCGCACAGGGCTTCGTAAATCTGCTGTGGAGCAATAAAGTGGATGTGACTGTCAATGGCTCCGGCGGTGACGATGAGGTTCTCGCCCGCAATGACCTCGGTCGCCGCACCCACCACCAGTTCCGGATCCACACCGTCCATGGTGTCTGGGTTGCCGGCCTTTCCCACTTTGACGATGCGCCCGTTGCGAACGCCGATATCGCCTTTCACAATGCCCCAATGATCGACGATCAGCGCATTCGTAATGACCAGATCCAAAGCTCCGGGCCTCGATTCGCGAAGGGCGCGGGAGCTTTGCCCCATGCCATCGCGTATGGTCTTGCCGCCGCCGAACGTGATTTCGTCCCCATAGACCGTGAAGTCGCGCTCCACCTCGAGCACCAGCTCGGTATCCGCCAGACGAACCCTGTCCCCGGTGGTTGGCCCGTACAGATCTGCGTACGTCCTGCGGGAAATGTTGTGGCTCATGGTTTCTCCTCGAGCAGTCCCTGGACGGCGCCCCGATGACCCCACATGTGCCCGGAACCGGTAAAGGCAACCAGCGAAACCGCCCTTTCGTCGCCCGGTTCGAAGCGCGCCGATGTTCCAGACGGGATATCGAGACGCATGCCGTAAGCAGACGCGCGTTCAAACTCAAGCGCGGGATTCACTTCATAGAAGTGATAATGGCTACCCACCTGTACGGGGCGATCGCCCGTGTGACGCACGACCAGCCGCACGGTCGCGCGGCCGGCGTTCAGCACAATGTCGTCCTGCGAAAGCAGATATTCCCCGGGCTGCATGCCGGTTCCCTCTTTCATTGAATTGGATCGTGGACGGTGACCAGTTTCGTGCCGTCCGGGAAGGTGGCCTCAGCCTGTACTTCATGGATCATGCCGGCGACCCCTTCCATCACGTCACTCCGGCTCAGTATCCTGCTTCCTGACGCCATAATCTCAACCACTGACTTACCATCCCGCGCTAACTCAAGAATCTCAGCCGTAATAATGGCCACCGCTTCGGGATAGTTCAACTTGAGGCCACGTTCCTTACGCCTGCGGGCCACGTCGGCCGCTACATGAATCAGCAGCCGCTCCTGTTCTCGTGGAGTTAAGTGCACGACGGTTCTCCTTCAGTAGGTTCTGCGGGGTGGTATCGCAGCGCGACCGCATAGAAAGCTTTTTGCTGAGGTCCAGAAACAGAACAGATCTTCCATGATCGCGAGAGACGAAGCCGATAACCCGCGGACGAGCAGGCCGTCCGCGGCAAGTGCCGTAGCACCCCAATAGGTATCGACGTCACTCCGCTGTTGAGCGATCTCCCTCAATTCCTGCTCCAGGGCGATCCAGATTTTAGCGTCCTCATTGCTACGACAGATCATAAACGAAGTCAAATATCTGTATTTTCCGAAGCGTGCAAGCGATGACAGCCTCGTTTCCCGCGGTTTGATACTCATGCGATCGATAAAAATGGCTCGCTGCTGGTTCCTTATACTGGCTCGCACGCGTAGCGATTCGTAGGCAAACAGTTCGCCGGCGGCCGTTCTGCCCGGAGCGAGAATTTCCCACCAGAACAACGTGGCTCCCGGTGCAAGGTGTACGTCGGTGCACTGTTCGAACCGGGCATCCCGAAATGGAATCACAGAGTCCGGCAGGTATTCAAGCAACGCATCTTCTCCGAGATGAATCTCGGTTGACAGCAACGCATCGGCTGCATGGGCACGGGGGCGATACACACGGGTGGACCCGGTGCTGGTGACCTGCGCCCGTGCATCGGCGCCCACATCGATGCGTAAGCTCATATCATCGCCACCAAACACACCGCCGGAGACATTGTTCAGATGCACCAGGCTTTCTCCGGATGGATTTGGAAAAGCGCGTATCACCTTCCATGGCGGTTCCTGTTGCAAACAACGAAACTGCGTTCCACCGGCCACGGCCGAAAATTCGAGATGCAGCCGCGCGCGCATCATCAGCTAATGAATAGCCGGGTATGCAGGCCGGGGTGACGGCTCGAAGCAAGCTCGAGCAGGGGCTGGCACAGGGAAACATCCTCCGTGGAAGTTTGCCTTACGGCTGCCGTCGTCTCCAGCAGCGCAGACTTTAGCCGCCAGAGTAGCGAAGCTGCTTCCGACTGGCCGAGTGGCAGCAGCCGTTGGCATGCTGAGACAAGCCCCGAGAGTGACTGGTGAAGGTAGGCTGCTGTCACATCATCCCGATTCAGGCCAAGGCAACAACCGAGGTGACCGAAGAGCAGCGGCATATGGGCATGGTCGCTTCCGTAACGGCACGAGACCCCTAAAGCATGCACCGCAAGCGTAGTGAGCCGTTTGCCCAGCCGAAGGCTTGCTTCGCGCAATTCGCGCGCCGGCTTCATCGCGCTTAGTTGTTCATTGAGGCGTTGCCATTCTTCGGCAGACGCCGCATCATACCCGGCATACACGAACACGGCCTCGAGCCTGCCCTCTTCCTCGAGGTAGCCCTGCAAAAAGGAAAACAGGCCGGGCACCTCAAGACCGTTTTCCTCCACCATGCTCTCGAGACCGAAACTGTGCGCCGCCGCACCTATGGGTAAAGCGCTGTCGGCAAGATGAAGAAGTTGCAGTAGTCCGATAGCATTCACAGAGCGATCATCCCGAGCATGGTTGAGAGATCGGCGTTCAGCCCATCCTGAACTTCCCTCCTGGGAAGAAACAAATTCAAGATGTCAGCGCCCGTCAGGACCCCGCACCTTCGGTGCTCGTGTCTGATTGCAAGATCTGTGGGCTCCTCATTTTTCACCATCGGCTCAAATGCTCAACAGGTGATGTACGCTTTGAGGGTCAGACTCACGAGGGTTTCCCTCGAGCACAATCCGGCCGCGCCGCACTACATAAAACCTGTCCGCTATCGACCATGCAAAATCGAGATATTGTTCCACCAGAAGAATGGCAACTTTGAGCCGGGTCCGGATCTCTCTCAGAGTTTCTTCAATCTGCTGCACGATCGACGGCTGAATACCTTCTGTGGGCTCATCCAGAATGAGGAGCCTGGGCTGCGCGACCATCGCTCTGGCAATCGCCAGTTGCTGCTGTTCCCCACCGCTGAGCACTCCTCCCTTACGCTGGCCAACGCGCTTCAGAACAGGGAAAAGTTCAAAGATGTGCGCGGGAATCGCATCTTCGCCGTTCGCCTTGCTCGTTGCCGCAATGCCAAGACGAAGGTTCTCATCCACGGTGAGATGCGGGAATATGCCGCGTCCCTGGGGAACGTAGCCTATTCCCTTTCGCGCGCGTAGATATGCGGGTTTATGCGTAACATCTCCCCCCAGAAAAGTGATCGTGCCTTCTGAAACCGGATGATGCCCGACAATGGTCCGGAGCAGCGTTGTCTTGCCGACGCCGTTGCGGCCCAGCAGGGTCACCGATTCTCCTTCGCGGACCGACAAATTAATCTCTTCCAACACCCGGCTCTTGCCATAAGCAGCGGAGATATCTTTCATCTCAAGCATGGGGAATCTCCTTTTCGCGTCCCAGGTAAACCGAAATTACCACCGGGTCGCGTTGAATTTCCTCAAGCGTCCCTTCTTTCAGCAGCCGCCCCATATGCATTACGGTTACGGGAGCCTCCAGTTGCGCGACAAAAGTCATGTCGTGATCGATCACCAGGATGCTGTGTTTTTGGGAAAGGCCGCGGATCAAGTCCGCTGTCTGGCTCGACTCGTCCGGTGACATGCCCGCGGCTGGCTCATCGAGCAAAAGCAGGTCTGCATCGGAGGCAACTACCATGCCGATTTCAAGCCACTGTTTCTGTCCGTGAGCCAGTTGCCCGGCAAGTGCTTTCCGCCGATCCTTCAGGCCGATCTTCTCGAGCACATTTTCGACGCGCTCGCGCACGTCACGCGAAAGGCCGACTCCAAACGATCGGTGACATTCCCGATTCTGCTGGGCCGCCACGTTCAGGTTATCGACCACGGTCAGGTTCTCAAGAATCCCCGGGGCCTGGAACTTTCTGCAGATGCCTTTACGCACAATTCTGTATTCGTTCATGTGCGTGATCTCTTCGCCCTTGAAGATCACCTTCCCCTCGGAAGGGCGCACATGGCCAATGATCGTATCGAGGAGCGTTGACTTGCCGGCTCCATTCGGGCCGACGAGAACCCGAATCGAGGTGGGCAGAAGTTGAAGACTCATGCCGTTCAGCGCCTTGAAGCCATCGAAGCTGACGGTAACGTTTTCAACAGAGAGCAGTGGAGATTGCATAATTCGCCTCGAAAGCCGCTTCGTTGAGAGAGCACGTGGTTGCGGCTGATTAATTAGGTTGGTCCGCAATCTCCCGTATCGTGCGCTTTCGAAACCGCGGTCGAAACCCTGCCCACAATTCCGGAAGCCCTGCCAACCCCTGGGGAAGAGCAGTCACGACCAGGATAAACATTAGCCCCATGCCGAACTGCCACAACTCGGGGAAGGCGCTGCTGATCAGGTCTTTGCCGAAATTCACCAGCAGTGTGCCCAGAACGACTCCGGTAAAGCTGGCACGTCCGCCGACCGCCACAGCTATCACCATCTCGATCGAGGGAACAACCCCGACCATCGCCGGAGAGATCACGCCGACATGCAAGATATACAAAGCACCGGAGACACCGGCGAAGGTCCCGCCAATCGCGAACGCGAGAGTTTTGTAGGTGGCTGGGTTATAGCCCAGAAACCGTATGCGACTCTCTCCGTCGCGAATCGCGAGCAGAATCTTGCCGAAATTGGATCGCGAGATCCACTGGCAAAAAAGAAAGGCCACCACCAGCGCCGCCAGGGTTATCCAATACATCGCGCGCTGAAAGTCAGGATCGACGATAGAGTGCCCAAGCAGCGTTCCAAAATCAGTTAAGCCGTTGAAGCCGCCCGTATAGGCCTGCTGGCTGATAAGGAGGGTGGCAAAGGCCAGGGCAAGAGCCTGCGTGATGAGAGCGAAATAGACTCCGCTTACGCGCCGATTGAAGACCAGCCAGGCGAGACCGGCAGCGGCCACGGTGGGTACGAGGATGATGCCCGCAAAGGCCAATGAGGGATGGCGAAAGATCGTCCACCAGCCTGGAATATGATCCAGCCCGCTCCACATCATGAAGTCGGGCATATCACCCGGAGCCAGGCCCACCAGCTTCAAGTGCATCGCCAGAACATAAGCGCCCAGTCCCCAGAAAACGCCCTGCCCGAGGCTGAGAATCCCGCCCCAACCCCACACCAGGCATAGCCCCAGAGAGAGAATAGCCATCGCCAGAAATCGGCCGAGCAAGGAAAGGTTGTACGCGGACAGATACAACGGCGCCAGCACCAGAGCAACCAGCAACAGGAGATCAACCAAGATTTTGAGTGATTTTCTCAAAGTCAGGCCTCCTTCATGATTCGGCTGCGCTTAAAGATAATGCCCCTGGGCCGAAACTGGATAAATACGATCACCATCACCAGCAGCAGAACGTCGGCAAGACTAATGCTGGTGAACATCTGCACGCTGGCGGAAAACAGACCGATGAGCAGCGCCGCAATCGCGGTTCCCAGCAGGCTGCCAAGGCCGCCCACGATCACCACCATGAATGCATAGACCACATAGCTTTGGCCCACGGTCGGCGTGACCGGCGCGATCAGGGCCAGCGCGGCGCCGGCCAGGCCGGCAACACCGGTGCCTACAGCGAAAACCACCAGATCAACCCATTTGGTGTTGACTCCCAGCGCCTGCGCCATCTCCCTGTCCTGATGGACGGCGCGCAGGTAAAGGCCCCATCGTGTGCGGGCAATAAACAAAAGAAGCAGGCCAAAGACAACGACCGTGAGCAGAACAATAAAGATACGCACGTACGGCAAACTAAGTCCTGCCAAAGGACCATGGTTCAGGGAGATAGAACCGCTGAGCCAGGGAGGCGCCACGACTTCGTTCCCGATGGCCCCGAAGATGGTCCGAGCGCCCTGCTGCAAAATCAGGCTCACGCCCCATGTAGCCAGCAGGGTATCGAGCGGCCTGCCGTAAAGCCATCGGATGACCGTGACTTCCAGCAGGGCGCCGAGCAGAGCCGATCCTGCAAATGCAACCAGCAACGCCAGCAAAAAAGCATACGGACTATGGACGATTCTGCAGGTGAGATAGGTCAGGTAGCCACCGACCATCAGCATTTCACCATGAGCCATGTTGATGACATGCATCAACCCGAAGCTCAGAGCAAGGCCCAGCGCCGTCAACAAAAGGATGGAGGCGACGCTGACGCCGTTGAAAATCTGACCAACCACGATTGCGGAATTTCCCATAATCTATTCGCCCGTTTCTGGTTGCATTTACCGGGATATTTTCTACTTGATCACGCAGCTCTTGCCCGGGAAGGCGAGCGCGTCATACGGTTCCGGACGCAGGGGCCCTTTGGATTGCCACAGAATTGCAAACTGCCCGTTCGGCTGGAGCTGGCCTACATACGCTGTCTGATACAGACTCTGATTCTCCGCAAACTTCACCGTGCCCATTGCCGAATCGAGGCTCAGCTGCACCGCGGCTTTTTTTACTGCGACCGGATCGAATGTGCCTGCCTTCTTGACGGCGGCTGCCCAAATCAGAACATCGATATATCCATGCACCATAGGATCGTCGATGACCGCGTTAGCGCCAAACTTCGCGTCGTAGGCAGCGATAAACTTCGCATTCGCCGGATTCTTCAGCGACTGAAAGTAATTCCACGCCGCATAGCTGCCATTGACCAGGGACGGGCCCATTGCCTTTGCTTCCTGCTCAGCGATGCTGAAAGACATCACCGGCAACTGTGCCTGCGTGATGCCCGCGGCCTGCAGTTGCTTGAAGAAGGAAACGTTGCTGTCTCCATTCAGAGTACTGAAAATAACTTCCGGGTGGGCAATTTTTATTTTCGTAATGATCGAGCTGAAATCTGTTCCGCCGAGCGGAACATATTCCTCGCCCGCCACGGTTCCGCCGTCGTGCACGATGTGCTTTTTCAAAATCAGGTTCGCCGTGCGCGGAAACACGTAGTCCGATCCCAGGAGAAAGACTCGCTTCTTGCCCTTTTCGAAGGCCCAGTCGAGCGCCGGCAAAATCTGCTGATTCGGCTGCGCTCCAGAGTACATGATGTTCGGCGAGCATTCGTTGCCCTCGAACTGCACCGGATACCAGAGCAGCCCGTGAAAACGCTCGAAGACCGGCAGCATGGCTTTTCTGCTGGCCGAAGTCCAACCGCCGAATACCGTGACCACCTTATCCTGCTGCACGAGTTTTTGTGCCTTCTGCGCGAAAATCGCCGGATCCGAGCCTCCGTCTTCAACGACCGGCTCAATCTTTTTTCCCAGCACGCCGCCCGACGCGTTCACCTGGTCAATCGCCAGCATGGTCGCATTCTTTACCGTAACCTCGCTGATCGCCATGGTTCCTGACAGTGAGTGCAGAACACCCACCTTGACCGTCGCGTTCTGGGCCAGCATCGGAGCCACGATCGGCCCCGCGCCCACCACGGAAAATGTAACTGCCATCGTAGTCATGGCAGTGCCGATCGCTTTCATGCGTGAAAGCGTTCTACCTGTTGCTGCAAGCTTCATAATCTTCTCCTTGATTCTCTCTGTGATTGAAAAGCCAGGCATCCGCCTTGAACTTCACTTGCTGCTCAAACTGAACGTTTTGGAAATCTGGAGCTGCAGGCCAACACCTACCTGCCAGTCGTTTGGGTTCACAGCGCTATAGCTGGCGCGCCGATAGAAACTCATGATGCGAGCGTCGAACTGCTTGATGATGTAGTTGAAGTTCACCTCGCCGGTATTCTGGCGATAGCTGGATGGACCAGCCAATCTGCCCGTGTACTCCGCTATCGCGTATTTCCCGAGGACCTGAAATTTCCCCATCCCCACCGGCTTGGGAAACAGGTAGGAGGCGAGACCATACGCGCCCTCGCTCTTTGGGTAGTTCGCGTCGTAACCGCCGAGCCTGTTGTAACGGGCGTACTCGCTTTCAATGGTGAAGGCGCCGCCTATGGGAGCCTTTTTCTCCATCAGGAAGTCGACGGTGGTTGCCGTCTTGCCCGCCTGCACCTGGGTGGCGCCGGAGATCGCCAGCAGATTTTTGTCACCGTAATAGGTGCCATTCAGGTAGTAGCCGTTTTCCGGATCCCACAAATCGATCTGGACGCGGCTTGCCCAGATAAGGCTGTTGTCCTTATCGACAGAGGAGCCCTCGAATGCACCTGTCGAGGCTTTGATTTTGGCTGCACCCAACTTGAAGTCGCCCCAATAGGCCACACCGTTGTCGCGACCCTGATAGACCGCGGGGTAGCCGTCCTGAATGCCGTCGTTGTAAACATTCCATTCGTTCGCGTAGAACGGCCCGTATAAATTAGCCGCGGTCGCTCGGGGGCAGAAAGCGGCCGAACCAGACATTCACTTTCGGCGATACGTGAAACTGGCCGACCGCATCGAGAACTTGCATGTCACTGTTGCTGCTCTGGTAGTCGGTGTTCACCATGGCGCTGATGTGCTCGTTCACATCACCGCTGAAATAAAGCCGGAGATGGTCCAGCGGAAACTGGTTGATTCCATCGGCCCCGTCGGTTTTCGAGTGGTCGTAATTGGTTTGTATTCCTGCCCCGATTGAAAAGGTGGGCTTGAAGGTTTGTGCATGCAGGGGCGAAATAGTGAAGATCAGCGCCCAGAACGGCACAGATCGCATGAGCGATTTTGCGGCTCTGAGATGAGCTTTCCGGACTATCGCGGAAACCAGCTCTGCCATCGAGATAGACATGGCGCTCCTTGAAGTTGAATGCATTGAAAAACACGTTGCCTTTTACGTCAGGCGTCCTGACGCAAACAGGTCCTGCTGAGGCCCGATTGCAAAAGTGGATCGCTGAGACACAGCTCTCCCCTTGACTCCAAATGGATAGCTTGCTTGTATAGAGAGGCGTCGGGGCCTGCTAGCAGAAAGGCTTCATGGCCTTACTGAAACTGGATCCACTTCAACCGCAGGGAATGTGAAATGAAAAGGCGACCGCTTAACTTTGAGGCCCTCTCCCTTCACACAACCCCTGCTAAAACAGCTACCCGGGCGACGGGGCCAGATAGATGTGCATTTCCGGGGTGGGTGTTACGGTATACAAGAGAGTATCCATATGATCCCCGCGTGTAAAGTACTTTTTTCTGGCGCCACTCTCACCGACTGGCGCAACGGCTATCGCAACGGATCTCTGCTCCTGATTAATCTCTTCGAGACATTCGGACATGACGCTGACGATGCTGCCAGGAACGATCCGGCGTGGATCACTCGACTCGATGAAGGCAGGTTTAACCTTCAGCTTCGCGACCTGGCCGCGTGGCTCGAGGCTGCCGGCGGCGACACCAAAAAATTCCCGCTCTACGGCATTCCGTTCGCCGTGAAGGACAACATCGATGTTGCCGGCTGGCCCACGACTGCCGGATGCCCGCAGTTCTCCTACATTGCGCGCGAGGACGCCACAACAGTGCATCGTCTGCGCCAGGCCGGCGCCATCGTCGTAGGAAAAACGAATCTCGATCAATTTGCCACCGGCCTCGCCGGCGTTCGCTCCCCGTACGGAGTGGTGCCGAACACGTTTCGTCCTGAATACATCTGTGGCGGTTCCAGTTCAGGCTCCTCCTCCGTGGTCGCGCGTGGCATCGTTCCTTTTGCGTTGGGAACCGATACCGCCGGTTCCGGGCGTGTACCTGCCGCCATGAACAACATCGTGGGGTTGAAACCCACGCGAGGCTGGTTGTCGGCAACAGGAGTTGTTCCCGCCTGCCGCACGCTGGATTGCGTTTCCGTACTCGCGCTCACTGTCGAAGACGCGGAAGTGGTCGCCAACATCGCGGGCGGTTTCGATTCCGCTGATGCCTACTCCCGCATGCCCACCGCGTCCGCACCAGCGGCCCTGTCGGATCGGCCGCGGTTCGGGGTGCCGCAGGAGCCGGAATTTTTCGGGGATATGGAAGCCGCTGCGATGTATGAACGAGCGCTTGGCATGGCACGCTCCCTCGGCGCGGAACTGGTACGCATTGACTTCTCGCCTTTTCTGGAGCTTTCTGCGCTGCTCTATGAAGGTTCATGGGTGGCAGAACGATTCGTCACCCTGGAGCCGCTTTTGCGATCCAACCCAGACACGGTTCATCCGACCGTGCGTGCGCTTGTGGAACGGGCAGCCAACTTCACCGCAGCCGACACCTTTAGGGCGGAGTACCAGCGCGCCAGACTCGCCAGCCTTATCGAAAAGGCCATGGACCATCTCGATGGTCTGCTTGTCCCGAGTGTGCCGACCACATTCATGATTGATGAAGTTCTTAGAGACCCTATCGCGCTGAACGCGAAACTAGGCATCTATTCCAGTTTCGCCAACTTTGCCGACCTCTGCGCGCTGGCTCTTCCCGCGGGCATACGTGCAGATGGACTACCCGCGGGCATCACCCTTCTGGCTCGCGCCTGGCACGACCGTGCGTTGGCCGGCTTTGGCTTGCGCTGGCAGCGCTGCCTCAGCGCGGCTACGATCGATGCGACCCTGGGGGCTACGGGGCAGCGCTACCAGGCGCCGCGCAATGGTTCGCGTCCCCCTGCAGCCAATACGATTCGCATCGCCGTCGTCGGCGCACATCTCGAGGGAATGCCCCTGAACCATCAGTTGACGTCTCGGGGAGCTGCCTTTGTGGAAGCAACGGAAACCGCCGACGATTATCTGCTCTTCGCGCTCGCTGACAGCTTGCCGCCCAAACCAGGCCTGGTGCGGGCTGCTGCAGGCGAGCGCGGCGCCCCGATCCAGCTCGAGCTTTGGGATTTGCCGACGGCTCTCTTCGGTTCCTTCACCGCGGAAATACCGCCTCCGCTCGGAATCGGCAATGTCATACTAAGGGACGGCCGCATCGTAAAAGGCTTCATCTGCGAACAGTATGGACTGACGGGCGCGCGGGACATTACTTCCTTCGGTGGCTGGCGCGCCTATCTCGCCAGCCTGCCACGCCAGCCCTGAGGCTCCGGAGGTTGCTCCATCGTCTCTACCGTCCTGATCGCCAATCGCGGAGAAATTGCGGTCCGCGCCACGCGGACCCTGCGACGGATGGGCATGCGAAGTGTTGCCGTCTATGCAGACGCGGATCGCGACTCCCTGCATGTGCGCACCGCCGATAAAGCCATCAGCCTGGGCGGCGGGCACCCCGTGGAAAACTACCTGCGCATAGATAAGATGATCGACGCTTGTCGCGCCTCGGGCGCGCAAGCTGTTTTCCCCGGCTACGGCTTTCTCTCTGAGAACGCGGAGTTTGCCGAAGGCTGTGAGTCGGCGGGGATCATTTTCATAGGTCCCACGCCCGCGCAAATGCGGGTATTCGGACTGAAACACCGGTCTTGCCAGCTTGCTGCCGAGGCCGGCGTGCCCCTTGTACCCGGTACCGCACTCCTCGCCCATCTGGACGATGCCCTCCTTGCTGCGGACCTACTCGGCTACCCACTCATGCTGAAGAGCACTGCGGGCGGCGGCGGCATCGGTCTGGCTCGCTGCACCACGCCGCAGGATCTGGCAGCAGCCTTTGAGAGCGCGCGGCGGCTCGGGCTTCAATTTTTCGCAAACGGTGGGGTATTTCTTGAGCGTTCGATCGACCACGCCCGGCACATCGAAGTGCAGATCTTCGGCGATGGCGAAGGCAAGGTGGTTGCTCTGGGTGAACGCGATTGCTCCATCCAGCGGCGTTATCAGAAGGTCCTTGAGGAAACACCCGCACCGCATCTGGACGATGCAACCCGTGCCGCTCTGCTCGATGCCGCGGTCAAACTCGGCAAATCCGTCAACTACCGGTCGGCCGGCACAGTCGAGTTCCTCTACGACACGTCCGACCAGAATTTCTACTTTCTTGAAGTCAACACGCGTCTGCAGGTAGAGCATCCAGTGACCGAGATGGTCACCGGCCACGACCTCGTGGAGTGCATGGTGCGCCTGGCGGCTCATCAACCTCTCGACTGGGAAGCACTCGAACGAAAACCGGTTGGCGTCGCCATGGAGGTGCGGCTTTATGCCGAAGACCCTGCCAGAAACTTCCAACCATCTCCTGGCATCCTGACTGAGGTTGATTTTCCTGAGAGCGCCCGCGTCGATGGCTGGGTCGAGACGGGCACCGCCGTCTCACCTTATTACGACGGGATGCTGGCCAAGCTGATCGTACATGGCGCCACGCGCGACGAAGCGCGAGCCAGGCTCGCCGCGGCGCTCGATGCGACTCGACTGCACGGCATTGAAACAAATCTCGAGTGGCTACGCCAGATCGTCTCGGACAGCGGCTTTGCCGACGGCAACATATCCACGCGCTTTCTCGACGGCTTTACGTTTCACGCTCTCGCGATCGAGGTGGTGGAACCCGGCACCTACACCACCGTGCAGGACTATCCCGGTCGCACGGGCTACTGGGACGTTGGCGTTCCTCCCTCCGGCCCGATGGATGACTATGCATTCCGCCTGGCGAACCGCATCGTCGGCAACCTCAGCCACGCCGCTGGAATGGAATGCACCCTCACAGGTCCCGCGCTGCGTTTTCACCACGACGCCATCATTGCAGTGACGGGTGCCGAGACCACGGCCGCGTTGGATGGAGAAGCAGTCGCCATGTGGGCGCCCGTCCATGTGCGCGCCGGGCAGGTTCTCACGGTGGGCGACGCCACCAGCGGTTGCCGCACCTATATCGCTGTGCGCAACGGGCTGGATGTCCCTGTCTATCTCGGTAGCCGTTCCACATTCGTGCTCGGCCAATTCGGCGGTCACGCCGGACGCCCCCTGCGCGCAGGAGACATGGTGCGCATCAGCAATCCTCGGCTGATTCGGGCCGCATCGTCGCCGATGGATGATCCGCGCGCGATGTCCGCGGAACTCGTTCCCAGCTATCCCAGCCACTGGCAGATTGGCGTACTCAACGGACCACACGGCGCGCCCGATTATTTCACTCGCGAATCCATGAACCTGTTTTTTGCCACCGACTGGGAGGTACATCACAACTCGAATCGCCTGGGGGTGCGGCTGATCGGCCCCCGACCGGTATGGGCACGCGACAACGGAGGAGAAGCCGGCCTGCACCCCTCAAATGTGCATGACTGCGAATACGCGTTGGGCAGCGTCAACTTCACCGGCGACCAACCCGTGATTCTCACGCGCGACGGCCCCAGTCTGGGTGGTTTCGTCTGCCCTGCCACCATCGTCAGAGCGGAACTCTGGAAGATTGGCCAGGTGAAGCCGGGCGATCGCATCCGTTTTGTACCCCTGAAATATGAAGATGCGCTCGCCCTCGAACACGCGATAGAGAGGGGTATTCGGACGCTCGAACCCGCACCGTTCGTCCCGATGTTTCCCTCTTTGCAGCCACTGCATGCGGCCGCATCCGCTTCGCTTCTTGCGGAGCGAGTCGCAGACGGCCATCACCCCAAGGCACGATGGCGTCAGGCAGGCGACAGCTACATTCTGCTTGAGTATGGCGAGGATGTGCTCGATCTGGCTCTGCGGCTCCGCGTTCATTTGCTGGTGGAGGCCATCCGCGCGGAGAACCTTCCTGTCGAAGAGCTTTCGCCCGGCGTGCGGTCGCTTCAGATCCGTTACGACAGCAGCCGCATGCGGCAGCCTGAATTGATGCGACATCTGCTGCGGATGGAAGAGGCGCTCCCTGATGTGGCCGGCCTCAAAATTCCGACGCGCATCGTGCATCTGCCGATCGCGTTTGACGACTCGGCTACACTCGGAACCATTCAGCGTTATCGCGAAACGGTACGCGCCGATGCACCCTGGCTACCCAATAACCTCGAATTTTTGCGCCGTGTCAACGGCCTTCAGACAATCGCCGAGGTGCAGGAGACGATCCAGGCAGCCCGCTACATGGTACTCGGCCTGGGCGACGTTTATCTGGGAGCGCCCTGCGCGGTGCCCGTCGATCCACGCCATCGCCTGCTGAGTTCCAAGTACAACCCGGCCCGCAACTTTACGGCAGAGGGCACCGTAGGCATCGGTGGTATGTACATGTGCATCTATGGCATGGATTCGCCGGGGGGCTACCAGCTTGTGGGCCGCACCCTGCCGATATGGAATAGATTTCTTGAAAATAAGCAGTTCGAGGCCGGCAAGCCCTGGCTGCTTCGCTTCTTCGATCAGATATCTTTTCACTTGGTCGATGAGCCAGAGCTGACCAGGCAGCGTGAAGCATTCCGAACCGGACGGCATCAAATCCGCATCGAGCAGGAAGTCTTCGACTATGGCGAGTACTTGCGGTTTCTTGACCAGCACAGCCTTGACATCGCAGCTTTCCGTACGCGTCAGCAGCATTCCTTCGCCGCGGAGATCGCCCGTTGGAAAGATCAGGAATCTGCTGTTGCGTCGAAGCCGGATCCTCTGCCCATTGTGGTCAAGGAGACGGTCCCCGACGGGCATCGCCTCCACGCCCCTATGCACGGCAGCATCTGGAAGTTGCTGGCCAAACCGGGCGAGAGGGTAGAAGCTAGTCAGGCGATCCTTATTGTGGAGGCGATGAAGATGGAGTTGATTATTTCGACTCCCACTTCTGGTGTGGTCAAAGCCATTTACTGTACGGTTGGCCATTCCGTTGCAATGGGCGATATCTTGGCAGTCATTGAAGCATGAAAGAATACTTTTGATCCCTATGCCGCAAAAAAGGCCCCCGCAAAAGCTGGCTGATTCCGCCTACGAACAGCTCAAATCAGAGCTCTTCGAATTTAAGCTGTTGCCGGGAGATAGGTTCACCGAAGCCGAAGTTGCAGAACGCACCGGGACCAGCCGCACACCGGTACGACAGGCGCTTTATCGACTGGAGCGCGAGGGTTTTCTCGACGTGAAGTTTCGCAACGGCTGGGAGGTACGCCCGCTCGACTTCACGCAGATCGACGAGCTCTATGAGTTGAGGATCCTGCTGGAGCAGACCTCGGTGCGTAGTATGAAAAGCCTTAGCCTGAAAGACCTGAATTTAATTTTGCTGCCGCTCGAGGCCATCTGGCAGGTGAGTTTGTCGAAACGGAGCAGCAACATCTCCGAGGTCGGGAAGTGGGATGAAGATTTTCATTGTGCCCTGGTTTCTGCATCCGGCAACAGGGAGTTCGCCCGCGTTCATCTGGAGGTCACTGAGCGTATCCGCATCGTACGCCGGCTCGACTTCACCAAGCCTTCGCGCATCACCAGTACCTATCAGGAGCATGCATCCATGCTGCAGGCTCTGCGTAAACGCGCCTTTACCGAAGTCACAAATCAGTTGGCAACGCATATTGAGATCTCACGCATTGAAGCGCGGGAGATCACTTTACTGAAACTGCAAAACGCGCGAAAGGACTTTTCGCCGCATACATCGTCGTCGCGTCCGCTCTTATGAATTGGCTGACGGATGCCCTCCGAGAGCGAGAGACTTGCCGACAAACGTGTCTGTCACAGCTGCTGTGACCCCTGGCGTCGGAATACCCCGGGAAGCGACGCCACTTTTAGTGACTTCTGACCATCTGAGCTTACGGATCCCATGGCTTCAACGACAATCGTTGATTCCCCTTGAAGCTATTGATTCCACGTAACTTATGGTCGGGGAGAGAGGATTCGAACCTCCGACCCCCTGGTCCCGAACCAGGTGCTCTACCAGGCTGAGCCACTCCCCGAACTTGCGGTTGGAAGGACGTTTACAGGCTGAAAGGATTCCTGGCTGATGCCTTTGTGAACGCCCGTGAACTACAACCGAGTGTATCAGAAGATGGGGCTACGCCAATTTGCCGTGCGCGTGGGCGTAGACTGCGGTCGAGAGCCCTCGGGCACGCGTCCCCATGAAACCGTTCCACCAACTCGATCTCACCGGCTTGCACGTGCTCGACGGAGCCATGGCCACCCAACTGGAGCAAAAGGGCTTCGACCTCTCGGGTCCGCTATGGTCGGCACACGTGCTCGAAAGTTCGCCCGAGGCCATCGCCGAAGTGCATCGCGAGTATCTCGAGGCCGGAGCCGATTGCCTGCTGACCGCCAGCTACCAGGTTTCCGCGGAGGGTTTTCAGAAGATCGGCTACGACACCCCAAGCGCGGCCGAAGCCGCCGCGAACGCGCTTCGCGCCTCGGTCTCTATCGCGGAAAAGGTCAGACGTGAGTATCAGGCCGGCGCAACGCGCAGGATCTGGATCGCAGCTTCCCTCGGACCTTATGGCGCCATGCTCCACGACGGGTCCGAGTATCACGGCAATTACATGTGTTCGTTCGATGACCTGGTGGGGTTCCATAGCCGGCGCATTGCCGTGCTGGTCGAAACCAATGCCGACTTCCTGGCCTTCGAAAGTGTCCCGTCGCTCGAAGAAGCCAAGGCCATCCTGGCCGCACTTCACCTCTATCCCGAAGTCGGAGTGTATCTCAGCTTTACCTGCCGCGATGGCATCCACGTTTCGCACGGAGAAACGCTCCAGGCATGCGCTGAATTACTCGACGGACAACCTCAGGTCATCGGGATCGGCGTCAATTGCACAGCACCCAACCTGATCGGCAGTCTCGTCCGGCAGCTGACCAGGGTCACGAGCAAACCTATTGTCGTATATCCGAATTCGGGCGAGCAGTGGGACGCCGTGCACCGCTGTTGGCAAGGCGACGGACAGATACAAGAGTTCAGCCGCTTGGCAAAGACGTGGCGGGCCGACGGCGCGCAGTGGATCGGGGGCTGTTGCCGCACCGGACCGGAACACGTACGCGCGGTAGCCGGCCTCTGGCGCAACTGAGAAATTTGTCCCAAACTCGATCACCCCTCGAACGATCCCATATCGCTTCAGGTTTTTAGCTCCAGTCTCCCCGCAGCTAGCACACCGTTGCCGGCGATCGCGCGAACTTAAGTAATTCCATCCTGCAAATAAGTTCCGCGCCTGCACTCAAGAAAGCCGATAGACCAGCGTCGCCGAATCGTCGCGACCGCGCCTTTTGTGCGCGTGGTTGCTGTCTCGAAGGGATATTCATGTCGAACCAAGTGAAACTCTGTTCTCTTCTCTTTGTCTTTTTGCCTATCTGTGGATGGGGTACTTCTGTTCTGGCACAAACACCCTCCAATCGAGTCGCGGCCCGGATTGACGATGCACAAGTAACCACCTTGCAGGGAAATGTACATCCGATGGCGCGGGGGGACTTTGACCAGGGGCTGGTGAACGCGGAGACACCGATGGATCACATGGTGCTTCAGCTCCAGCCGTCGGCCGCACAGCAAGCGGCTTTGGACGCATTGATGGAAGCACAGCATGATCCGCATTCACCCTCGTATCATCAATGGCTCACTCCGGCTCAATATGGTTCCCGTTTTGGGGCTAGCCTGTCGGACGTGGCAAGAATTAGCAGTTGGCTGATGGAGCATGGGTTTACGGTCAACGACATCGCTGCTAACCACCGGCAGATCACCTTTTCCGGCAACGCAGGTCAGGTGGAGGATGCGTTTCATACGCAAATTCATCGCTTTCTGGTAGAGGGGGAGAATCACATCGCGAACACGCAAGACCCGCAGATTCCCTCGGCAATGGCGGGCGTGGTGAGCGGCATCCTTTCGCTGCACAATTTCCGGCACGCTTCGGACATCCAGTCACGAGCCAGTTTAGAAGTTCGCCCCCGGTACACGAGCGGGAACACGCACTACTTGTTTCCCGCGGACTGGGCTGCCATCTACGATTTGAACCCGCTTTACCAGGCGGGGACCAATGGCACGGGAACCTCCATCGCGATCGTCGGGCGAAGCAACATCAACGTAGCCGATATCTCCGCATTTCGCGCTGCCTCTGGCCTCCCCGCGCGCAACCCTACGGTGATCCTCGTGAGCACCAATCCGGGGCTCGTCTCCGGTGACCAGGATGAATCCACGCTCGACGTAGAGTGGGCCGGCGCCGTGGCCCCCGGGGCCAGCGTGAAGTTTGTGGTGGGGGCCTCCACTTCATCCACGGACGGAATCGACTTGTCGGCCCAATACGTGGTGAACCACGCGATCGCAACCGTCATGAGCACGAGTTATGGAAGCTGTGAAGTGGACATGGGCGCGGCCGAATTGGCCTTCTACAACAGCTTGTGGCAGCAGGCGGCCAGCGAGGGCATCAGTTCGTTTGTGTCTTCCGGAGATGCGGGCGCCGCGGGTTGTTATGGCGGCTCATCGAACTCAGCCTCCACCACAGGCGTGAATGGACTGTGCAGTTCTCCCTACTCCACCTGCGTGGGCGGAACAGAATTCAATGAGGGTTCCAATTCGGCCGCTTACTGGGCCGCCAGCAACGGAGCGGGTTCCGGTTCGGCGCTTAACTACATTCCCGAAGAAGTGTGGAACGAAAGCGCGACGAAAGGCGGCTCGGGTTTGTGGGCCTCCGGCGGTGGCGCCAGCCTTTACTACAGCCAGCCGGCGTGGCAAAAAGGTGTGAGCGGCATGGCAGCCGCCAATGGCATGCGCGCAGTTCCGGATGTCGCCGCGTCGGCATCCGCGCATGACGGTTACCTCATTGTCGAAAACGGCAGCTATTACGTAATTTCCGGTACGTCAGCCGCGTCCCCCTCGTTTGCGGGCATCATGGCTCTGGCCGTCCAGGCCAGGGGCGGAGTGGGGCAAGGCAATGCCAACCCATACCTTTATGGGCTGCTCAACGCGAGCCGGAATCCTTTCCACGCCACGCCTTCCGGCAACAACAACGTGCCCGGCGTAAACGGCTTCACAGCGAGTGGCGCTTCTTATAATCTCGCTACCGGCCTGGGATCCGTCGATGGATCGCTGCTGACATCGGAGTGGGGCAGCGGGTTGAGCACATCCAATCCGAAAATTGATTTCGTGTTGACGCCCTCATCCAGCCAGGGGACCTTGCTCCCCGGCAGGACGACGACCTTTACACTGAGCGTGGCCGAAAGTGGCGCGTCCAGGAACAAGGTTACTCTCACGGCGACGGCAGCAGCAGGTTTGACGGGCAGCATTAGCCCGTCATCGATCGTGCCCGGCACCACCGCTACCGTGACCATGACGGCAGCTTCGACCATCGCATCGGGGGCGAAGAGCATTGTCATCACGGGCACGGACACCACGGGTACGCAGACCGCTACTTACACTCTTACCGTGGTGCCGCCGCCTACCCTTGCGCTGACTGCGGCATCCACATCCATGGTGGTCGTGGAAGGCTCTTCCGCTGCGGTCGGGCTCACCGCGGTCACAGGCGGGTCCTTCACCGGCATGATCGGTTATTCAGTTACCGGGATGCCGGCGGGCGTCACTGCGAAATGGTCGGCGAATCCGGCAACTCCATCGGCAAATGTCAGCTCAAACAACGAGACGCTGACCATCACCGCGTCTCCAACGGCTACCCCATCGACGGCTACCGTGGTGGTTACGGTTGCGGGAGATGGCGTTTCCGCAAGCCGAACCGTGACCTTGCAGGTGCAGCCTGCGCTGGGTGTTTCCTTGGCCGTGGCGCCGCAGTCGCTGTCCATGGGTTCTTTTTCAACCGCAACCGTCACGGTGACAGCCGCCCCTCGGGGAGGCGCGGTCTTGGTAGCCAACGCCGGCTGGTCAACAATCAGCATCGCCTCGGGATTGCCGAAAGGTATTACGGCCTCATGGGGAGCACCTGGCTTAATGTCCTCCGGCATCTTGTTCCGTACCTTGACGTTGACAGGCAGTGCCAGCGCCATTTCCGGCACATCGACCCTAAGCCTGGCCGGGTCCTTCACGTCCAAAACCGGCAGCGTCTACAAGACGAACGCCAATCTGCCTCTGACGGTTAGCCCGAGTGTGGCCAAACGGTTGCATGCAAGGCCCGTGCAAACGCATGCCAGGAGCTAGCCGGGAAACAACCCCAGGCGCGACCCGGCAACGGATCCCGGGTGCCCCATATCTCGCTCGTTGCCTTGCAAAGCCTAGTCCCGAAGGGACGACTGAACTGACTGAACTTAGCCCAGGACTTCAGTCCTGGGTGTGTTTTGAAAGGGAAGACCAGTCCCGCAGGGCTCGACTTGCCGGGTACAAGGCCGATTAGGCTTAGCAGACCCCGGAGCGAGTGAGCTAAGCTGTTCTGCGTGCGAAAACTCACTATTTTTCTGATGTTCGTGGCCATTGGCTCAACGCTTTCTTCCGTTCTCGCTCAGTCCAGCGGCAAAACAGCCGGCGTCGATCAGCAAGTGCTGTCGCAGATCCCACAGCGGATGAAGTCTTTCGTCGACCGGCAAACCGTCGCGGGAGCGGTGACTCTTGTAGCCCACGGCAACGACATCGTGGAGTTCGACGCTACGGGAATGGCCGATGTGGAAGCCGGCCACCCCATGCGCAAAGACTCAATTTTCCAGATCATGTCCATGACCAAGCCGGTCACAGCAATCGGCATCATGATGCTGGCTGAGCAAGGCAAGCTGGCGCTGCGCGATCCTGTCGACCTCTATTTGCCTGAGTTCCACGACCTGAAGGTTGCCACAACGGTAGGCCCTGACGCAGGACACCTGGCCATCCCGAACCACGCTATTACCATCCGCGACCTGCTCACCCACACCGCGGGCATTCAGGATTACCCCGGCCCTCCCGGCATCGCGGACTACGCGCAAACGATGAGTGTTCCGCTGGACGAAGTAGTCAAAGCGCTCGCCAAACGGCCCCTGCTCTTTCAGCCGGGAACACAGTGGAGCTACTCCAGCCCCGGTATCGAGATTCTCGGCCGCATCATCGAAGTCTGCTCCGGTGAGAAATACGCGGACTACATCACCGAGCACGTCCTCCGGCCGCTGGACATGAAAGATAGCTTCTTCTTTCCGCCGGCGGACAAAGTCGACCGAATCGCTATGGTCTATGCCCACAAAGATGGGAAGCTGGTGCCCGCGCCGGCAACCATCCTGGGCGGCGACCCGGCTAAACACCGCCAGGGCGCCGTCTTCCCCGCCCCGGGATGGGGTCTGTACTCTACTGCGGAAGACCTGCTGCACCTCTACCGCATGATGCTCAACGATGGCGCTTACGAAGGCCATCGCTATTTATCACCATTTTCGGTGCATGTTATGACCGAGCCGCAGACCACCGGCATTCAACCGGTCGGATGGATGCGCGGCTCCGATTATGGCTTGGCGTGGGAGGTGGTGACAGACCCCCTGGGCGAGTTGGCGGGGCATACGATAGGCACTTATGGCCACGGCGGAGCATTTGGGACCCAGGGCTGGATCGATCCCAACAATGACCTGATCTCTATCCTGATGATCCAGGCCGGAGACGGAGGCGCCGAAAGCATGACGAACGTGTTCCTTAACATGGCGGAAGCGAGCCTTGGAAAATAGGACTTATTAGCCCTCCGGCTAAGTCCTTTCCCTCCGTCACATTCCTGCAACATGCGACAATGGACTTAACCGCATGAAACCTGAGTCGCTCTCCGTGGACCTGGAATCAGTCCCCATCACGCCGGAACTTCTGGCTCAGCACAGCATCACACCCCAAGAGTATCAACGGATCGTTGTCGCCCTCGGGCGGGAACCTGGGCTGACTGAGCTGGGCATCTATAGCGTGATGTGGAGTGAACACTGCTCCTATAAGTCGTCCCGCGTCCATCTCAAGCGGCTGCCCACACGCAGCGAGCGAGTGGTGCAAGGGCCAGGCGAGAATGCCGGCATCATCGACGTCGGCGATGGCTGGGCCTGCGCGTTCAAAATCGAATCCCATAATCACCCCTCCTTCATCGAGCCGTTTCAGGGCGCCGCCACTGGAGTCGGTGGGATCCTGCGCGACATCTTTACCATGGGCGCCCGGCCTTTCGCCGTTATGGATTCGCTGCGCTTCGGGCCCATCTGTGAAGAGGAGCTGGGCCAAGACCCATCTGCCTCCGCGGTGGTGCACAAGAACCATTCGCTTCTCGAAGGGGTGGTTAGCGGCATAGCGGGTTACGGAAATTGCTTTGGCGTCCCCAACCTGGGTGGCGAGACTCGTTTCGCTGCGTGTTATTCAGGCAATCCACTGGTCAACGCCTTTGCCCTGGGGTTGGTCAGGCGCGACGAGATCTTTTATGCCAAGGCTTCCGGCATTGGCAATCCGGTTATTTACGTGGGGGCGAAAACCGGCCGCGACGGCATCCACGGCGCCACCATGGCCAGCGAAGAATTCAAAGAAGGCGCGGAGCAGAAGCGGCCCAACGTCCAGGTGGGCGACCCGTTCATGGAGAAGCTGCTGCTGGAAGCGTGCATCGAAGCGATGCGGACCGGGGCGGTCGTCGGCATCCAGGATATGGGCGCCGCCGGGCTCACCTGCTCCACATGCGAGATGGGAGCCCGCGGCGGCGTCGGGCTCGAAGTAGAACTGGACCACGTACCCCAGCGCGAGACCGGCATGTCTGCCTACGAAATCATGCTGAGCGAAAGCCAGGAGCGGATGCTGCTGGTGGCCGACAAGAATCGCGAAGACGAGGTAATCCGGGTCTTCGAAAAGTGGGGTTTGGACGCGGTGATTGTGGGCCAGGTAATCGCCGAACCCAGGCTGCGCATTCTCCACCACGGCCAGTTGGTCGCGGATATTCCCAACCAATCGCTCACCGACGATGCGCCGTTGTATCACCGGCCGGTGGGTGAGTGGAAATCTCCGGTTCGGCTCGGTCCGCCGCCGGAGGTGCTGGATGAGCTGACCTTCTTCGAAGAGAGACTGCGAGGCGCTACCGCCGCGGCTACCGACTATGCCAACGAACTGCGGGCTTTGCTGGCCTCCTCCAATATTTGCTCCAAGAGCTGGATCCACGAGCAGTACGAGTCGATGGTGCAGACCAACACGGTGCAGGGCCCTGGCGGGGAAGCCGGTGTCATCCGCATCAAGGGCACAAATCGTGGCTTGGCGATGGCGCTCGATGGCAACGAGCGTTGGTGCTACCTGGACCCCAAACTGGGCGCCTCGCACGCAGTTGCCGAGGCCGCGCGAAAGGTCGCCTGCTCTGGCGCCACGCCGGTGGCGGCCACCAATTGTCTTAATTTCGGCAACCCGGAAAAGCCGGAGATCATGGCACAACTTTCGCAGGCCATCGACGGCATTGCCGCAGCTTGTGTTGCCCTGGGAACGCCGATCACCGGCGGCAATGTATCGCTGTATAACGAGACCCGTGGCCAGGGGATTTATCCCACCCCGGTTATCGGGATTGTCGGCATCCTCGATCAAATTGGTAACGCGGTAGGCTCGGATTTTCGGCAGGCCGGTGATGCGGTGCTGCTGATCACTCCCGCGGCCGTTCCTCCTCTCGAAGAACGCATGCAGGAGTTTGGTTCTTCAGAGTATGCAAGAAAAGTCCTCTCCACGCTTTGGGGCACGCCGCCGAGCCTGGATCTCGAAGTGGAGGCCGCGCTGCATCGTCTCCTCGCTGAGTTGGCAAAGCAGAGCCTGATCCATTCGGCGCGCGATGTCTCGGATGGGGGCATTGCCGTTGCTTTGGCGGAGGGTTCCTTCCGCCACGAAATCGGCGTGCGGGCAAATCTTTCCAAGGCTCCCGATTTGCCGGCCGAATGGGATCTGTTTGGCGAGACCGCCAGCCAATGCGTAATCAGCTGTTCCAAGGGAGCGGTGGCTGGGATCGAGAAGCTGGTGAGAAATTACCCGGGGCTGATGGTGGCCACGCTGGGTGAAACCGTGACTGATCTCTTTGAGGTCTCGGTCGACAGCCGGGTCCTGATCCGCGACAAGGTCTCCGGCCTGCGCCATGTATGGTCCAGCGCCCTGGCTGCCTTGTTGCGAAACGATCCGCCGGTAGGAAACTGAGGAGCATGGAGAGTACCACCATCGAGCATCTGGATAAGTTGAGGGAAGAGTGTGGAGTGGTCGCGGTGCACGGTCATCCCGATGCGGCGCGCCAGGCGTATCTCGCTCTCTACGCGCTGCAGCATCGCGGGCAGGAGTCCGCGGGCATCGCCACCGCCGACTACACCAACCTCTACAACATCAAGGGCATGGGCCTCGTGGCCGACATCTTCACCGATGATGTGCTTTCCAAATTGCCCGGCGAATTGTCTATCGGACACACTCGCTATTCGACCACCGGCGATTCGGCGCTTCTGAATGCGCAGCCCATACGGGTGGATTCGACACGCGGCTTGATTGCCATCGCGCACAACGGCAACCTGGTCAACCTGGGAACGTTGCGCGCTCGCCTGGAGCGCGAGGGCGCTTACTTTCAGACGACCAGCGACTCAGAGATCATTGTGCAGTTGATTGCACACTCCCACGCCAACTCGCTCATCGAGGCGATCGGCGATTCGCTGCGTCAGGTGACCGGCGCTTTCTCGATTGTGATGATGACCCGGGACCGGATTTTTGCAGCCCGTGACCCCTATGGTTTCCGCCCGCTCTCCATGGGGCGGATCAGCAATCCCGATGGACCCGACACGGTGGTTTTCGCCTCGGAGACGTGTGCGTTTGACCTGCTGCGGGCCAAGTATGAGCGCGATGTGCGCCCTGGCGAAGTCGTGATGGTGACACGCGACGGTGTCTTTTCCGTGCAGTACGCCACCGGCATACGCCAGGCCAGCTGTATTTTTGAGCACGTGTATTTTGCCCGGCCCGACAGCAAGATCTTCGGCCGCTGGGTGCAGGCGAGCCGGGAACAGATGGGCCGCCGCCTTGCGATTGAATCGGGGGTAGATGCTGACCTCGTCGTGCCTGTCCCTGACTCAGGCGTGACCGCAGCCTTGGGGTATGCGGCGCAGAGTGGGATCCCTTTCAACTTCGGGCTGATCCGCAATCACTATGTGGGCCGAACATTCATTGAACCCGAACAGCGGGTCCGCGATTTTGGAGTCAAGCTCAAGCTGAACCCGGTGAGGAATTTGCTTGAGGGCAAGCGCATCATCTTGATCGATGATTCGATTATTCGCGGCACCACCAGCCGCAAGATCGTCCGTATGGTGCGCGCTGCGGGAGCTAAGGAAGTGCATCTGCGTATCAGCTGCCCACCGACTATCTCTCCCTGCTACTACGGCGTGGATACTCCAAACAAGAGCGAGTTGATCGCCGCCAACAGCTCGGTAGAGGAGATTCGCCAGTACATCGAAGCTGATTCGCTTAGCTACCTTTCGTTGGAAGGATTAGAGAAGGCTTGTGATGGGGGCGAAGGGAATCGCTATTGCACTGCGTGCTACACGGGTGAGTACCCCACTCAGTGGGTGGACGTAGCAGAGATTTTGCCCGCCACCGCTGCCAGCCGCTGAAGAGCATGTCCTGGCGACTAGTCCGATTTGGTGGAAGAAGTGGACGGAGCGGGAGTTGAGGTGCTTTCCGTCTTTGCGGCTGGCTTGTCTGTTGAAGCCTTCTCCGATTTGCCCTTGTCCGAGTTACTAGACCCGCCGTCCGAGCTGCTGCTTCCCTCTCCCGATTTGGCGGAGGAGCCGGCGGGCTTAGCAGCGTAGTCGGTGGAGTAGAAACCCGACCCCTTGAAATGCGGGCGGGCCGGGGTGGAAATCAGCCGTTCCACTTCGCCCTGACAAACCGGGCACTCTTTTTCATCGGGGGCAGAAAAGGACTGGATTCGTTCAAATCTATGTCCGCATTTCTTGCACTGGTATTCGTATAGCGGCATTTATATTCCTTCATTCAGTCGGTGCGGGCGAGGGCTGACGATCGGCCAGCTCGATCAGGCGAACCTCGGTAATTGCTTCGGTTGACTGCAGGGCGCTCAGGACCGACGGGGCTACGCGGCCATCGATCTGCACCACCGCCAGCGCGTTGTGTTGAGCCGTCCGCACGCTCCGGCCCAAAGCAAAGTTCGCAATATTCATTTTATGCTCGCCCAAAATCGTGCCGATACGGCCAATCACACCCGGCACATCGAGGTTGCGGATGAAAAGCAGGTTTCCATGCAGCGGTGCTTCGATGTCGATGCCGTCGCAGGCGAGCAATCGCGGCGAACTTCCGTGCAGCACAGTGGCGCTGGCAGTGGTGTCGCCGCTGCCGGTATGCAGGGTGATCTTGAGCACCGTTCCCGCACCGCCCGACCCTTCTTCCTTCTTTTCTTCGTGCACCCGGATGCCACGCTCGGCGGCCACCGAAAGAGCGTTGATACGGTTCACATTTTCCGAGTTTGCAAACACGCCCTGAATGGCGGCGTTGCGCACCAGTTCGGTTTTGCCTTGCGCCAAACGGCCGCTGTAAGAGATGTGGATGCTCTCCAGATTTCCCGCAGCCAGCGGAGAGAGAAAGGCCCCCAGACGTTCGGCCATGAGGATGTAGGGGGAAACCTCTTGATACTCCTCGTAAGTCATGGAGGGAAGATTGACGGCGTTCTGTACCACGCCGAACTTCAAATACTCCTTGACCTGCTGGGCAATCTGCACTCCGACTGCCTCCTGGGCCTCGCCAGTGGAACCGGCAATGTGCGGGGTCAGGATCACGTTGTCCAGGCCGAAATAAGGCGAATCCTTTAGTGGCTCCTGGCTGAAGACGTCAAGGGCGGCTCCAGCAACCTGGCCAGATTTCAGCGCGGCTACCAGCGCTGCGTCGTCGATCAATTCGCCACGGGCGCAGTTGACGATGCGGACATTCTTGCGCATCGTAGCCAGCGTGGTGGCGTTGATGATCCCCGCCGTTTGTGGAGTCAGCCCAACGTGCAACGTAAGAAAATCAGCGCTGCGAAATAGCTCTTCGACGGAGCAGAGCCGGACGCCATTCTCCCGGGCGACAGCAGGAGCAACGAAAGGATCGTGGCCCAGTAGTTCCATGCCAAACGCCTTAGCCCGTCGCGCCACTTCGAGTCCTACGCGTCCCAGGCCGAGAATGCCCAGTTGCTTACCGCGCAGCTCGGCTCCCTGGAGCGATTTCTTTTCCCATTTGCCTGCATGCAACAGGGTGTTGGCGCGCGGCAGTTGCCGGGCGAGCGCCAGCATCAATCCGATGGTGAGCTCTGCTACCGCGATGGCATTCGCGCCCGGGGTGTTCATCACGACAATCCCCCGCCGGGTCGACGCATCGGCGTCTATGTTGTCGACGCCCACACCGGCTCGTCCGATGACGCGCAGCTTCGGAGCCGCCTCCAGCAATGCCTCGTCCACCTGTACCGCGGAACGAACCACCAGTGCATCGGCATCGCTCAATTCGGCCGCCAGCCCGTTCTTTATCTGATCGTGGGTGACGATCTGCCAGCCAGCCTCGGTTTGAAACACAGCCAGGGTAGCGGGCGAGACTTTCTCTGCCAATACGATCTTCATCGTGCTCCTAAGGGGTTTTATACCGCGACGCGACTGCTGCCGCGCGGAGACCAGCAGCAATCGCATGGGGTTGGACAGTTCTAACGAGAGGAGGCAGCCCCCGCCAGGGCAGGCTCCTTGTGCGCCGCCTCTTCGGACACTCGGGTAGCGAAGACATTCTGGGCAGCAATCAAAGCTTTCCCAAAAGCGAAGCCGGGGAGTTTGAGCGCGTGGGCAACCTGCTCCAGAGCACCGATAAGGGCGATGGTATCCATGTAGTCGAAGTAGCCGAGATGCGCGATGCGGAAGATCTGGCCCTTCATCTCGCCTTGCCCATTGGTGATGACGGCAGCAAAACGCGTCTTCAACTCCTTGACGAAGGCGCCGGAATCCATACCAGCAGGGGGCAGCACGGCGGTAGCCGCGGAAGCTGGAGAGCCAGGGGCAAAGAGCTTAAGGCCCAGTGCTTCCACTGCGGCGCGCGTCATGGCAGCACAGGTTTCTGCGTTATCCACCAGCTTTGCGCGGCCTGCCGCCAGATCGCCATCGGCCTGGCCCGCGATGTAATCGAGAGCCGCGCCCAGAGCGGCGATGAGAGCCACCGCAGGCGTATACGCAGATTCGCCCTTAGCCGCGTTCTTTCTTTCTTTGCGTAGGTCGAAGTAGTAACGGGGATTGCGGCTGATTTCCATCAGGTCCCAGGCACGGTCGCTTACCGCGAGGTAGGCCAGACCAGGAGGAATCATGACTGACTTCTGTGAACCGCCGATCAGCACGTCGACGCCCCAGGCGTCCATGTCGAGGTGGGTGGTCCCGAGCCCGGTGATGGCGTCCACCACCAGCACGGTATCCCGGCCGCTTTTCTTCAGAACTTCCGCGACGCCTTGTACGTTGTGGCGAACCGCGGTCGAGGTTTCTGTGGCCTGCATGTAGACCGCGCGGGTCTCAGGCTTGAGCGCCTTGCGAACTTCTTCCAGGTCGAAGGTCTCACCATAGGGGGCGCTGACCACGTCCACTTCGCATCCAAAAGCCTTGGCCAGGCTCACCCAGCGCTCGCCAAACTTGCCCGCCGTGAGCACCAGCACACGATCTCCGGGCGAGGTCAGGTTCGAGACGGAGGCTTCCATCGCCCCGGTACCGGAAGAAGCGAGCAGGATGACGTCGTTCTTCGTGCCGACAAAGGTCTTCAGGTCGCGGAGCACCTTGGTATAAAGAGCACGGAACTCCGGGGTGCGGTGATGTATATCGGCAGCCGCCATGGCGAACTGGGCTGCAGGCAGTAACGGCGTGGGGCCTGGGGTAAATAAGCGGGTCTTCCGGATCATGCTTCTATTGTAATAAAGTCCGCCCCCACAAAGGTTTCTATAATGGGGCTTTGCGAGTACGGGAGGCCTATGAGCCTGGTTGAGAAGATTCAGCAAGATATGGTTGGGGCCATGAAGCAGCGCGCGGTCGATCGCCTATCCACACTGCGTATGGTCAAGGCGGCATTGAAAAATAAGGAGATAGACCAACGCGCGCCGGTGACGGACGCCCAGGCGGTACAGGTGTTGACCACCTTGATCAAGCAACGGAAGGAATCGATCGAGCAGTTCACCAAAGGCAATCGGCCGGAGCTGGCGGAAAAGGAAGCGGCAGAGATCGTGGTGATTGAGGAGTACATGCCGAAAGCTGCCGGGGACGAAGAGCTGCGCCAGCTGGTCACTTCCACCGTGACGGAATTGCGGGCGCAGGGAGCTTCCCTCGGGCCAAAGGACATGGGCAGCGTGATGAAGGCGGTTCAGGCGAAAATTCAGGCCGGCGGCCTGCGCGCCGACGGCCGGTTAGTCAGCGAGATGGTCAAAGCTACCCTGGCTGTCTAGCCTGTCCGAACCGTAACTCCTGGGTGGAGGGACAGAATTTCCTCCTCGTCACTCGGGGATCACTTTGACGAAGATGCCGTCGGGTAGCTCTCCTCCAAGGACATGCACCACTCCACCTTTGACCAAGCCGCGAAGCATAACTGACTTGGTGGGCGCCGCCGAGGCTGGTGCGGATGCCGGTGTCGAACTTGCAGCGGGAGCCCTGCCCATCCCGCGGTCCATGGCCAGGTTTGCCAGCCGGTCGGCGTGACGGTTCTTTTCCCGCAAAACGTGCTGAATCTGAAAGTGATCGACTTGTGAAACGCGGCGTTTCGCCTCTTCGTACATAGGGCGCAGTTCCGGGCTGTTCACGCGATATTGCCCCTTCATCTGTTTGACCATGAGCTCCGAGTCGGAGATGACGCGCAGACTTCGGTGCCCGTTGGTGATGGCAAAGTCCAGGGCGGCGAGGAGCGCGGAATACTCGGCAAAGTTATTGGTGCGGGCGCCCAGGTATTCACTCAACTCGGCGAGCACCCTTCCTGCCGAGTCCTGGATATACACGCCAAAGCCCGCCGGGCCCGGGTTACCGCGGGATCCCCCGTCGCAGTAGGCAACAATGCCATCGAATAACGAGGGGCGCGCACTCCCGTCGGGAGCGTGGGATGGAGGAGGCATAGGCTGAGAGTAACGTGAGCGCGGCTTGCTTACCAAACAGCTCCGGCTTCGTCCTAGGGACAGCGGTCTAGTGTGTATTTGGGAGCGACGAATGACGGCAGACGCGCTTCGCATTTCGCAAGGAACAATTAAAGCTGGGGGCAAGACCGGGAGCGCGGCCTGGGCTCCCAAGCGAACGTTACAATCCTCCTCAGGCATGGCTAGCGAAGCGTGGGGTCGGGCCACCGAGACCGAGCTGATCCGCGAGGCCCAAAAAGGCTCGCGTACCGCCTTCGAAGCCCTGGTGCGCCAATACGATCAGGCTGTTCTCCGGCTTGCCCTACGCCTGACTGGCTCCGAGCAGGATGCACAGGATATTCACCAGGAAGCCTTTCTGAAGGCTTACCGCTACCTGGCAAACTTCCGTTTTGAGTGTTCTTTCTACACCTGGATTTACCGCATCGTCACCAACCTGTGCCTCGACCATCTGCGCCGGCGCAAGTCCCGTCGCGAGGAGCAGTCGGTGGTGGTGGACTCGAGCGGCGGGGAGATGGACCTGCTCAGCAACATCTCCGACGATCGGTCCATGGCCAATCCGGAGCGCGAACTGGAGCGCAAGCTGCTGGGGGAACGGATCCAGGAGGCGCTGAGCCACCTGACCCCACGCGAACGCATGGTTTTTGAACTCAAGCACTACCAGGGCCTTCGGTTAAGAACGATCGGGGAAATGTTGAACACCACGGAAGAGACCGCCAAGAACACGCTCTTTCGTGCGACAAGAAAATTAAGAGCAAATCTGGCGGCAATTCGGTGAGGCGAGGTTACAAGAAATGGACTGCGAACTGGCTCAACAGAAGATCGCTCTCTTTGCGTATGGAGAGCTTCCTGACGATCAGTGTCCCGCGCTGGAAGGTCATCTAGCGACCTGCAAGCGGTGTCAAGAAGAGTTTGCGGCAGTACAAGCGCTCCAGCAGGCGATGGCGCTCGCGCCTGCCCTGGAACCTTCAGCCAACCTGCTTGCGCAGGCGCGTTTGCGGTTGGAGGAAGCCCTGGACACCATGCCGCGGACGAGCTGGCTCATGCGCGTCCAGCAGTCCATGTTCAGAGGCGTCAGCATGCTCGGCCGGGCGCCGGTCGCGGCCTCTGCCCTGCTGGTCCTGGGCCTTGGCTCAGGGGGTTGGGCCGGCTTCCAATATGCCGCCTCCCATAATCACCGGCCGGTCGCAGAACTCGCCGGCGCCGTCGAGGCTGCCGGCAAAATTGCCAACGTGAACAGCATCGTCCGCGACCCAAATTCCGAAAATGTGGTCGTTCACTTCAATCGCCTGGTCCCGGAGACTACCCAGGGATCTCTCGATGACCCGCGGATTCGCGAGCTCCTGGTGTTGGGCACACAGAGCCAGGTAAATCCCGCGGTGGCGCAAAATTCGGTGAACCTGTTGGCCCGTGAGTGCGAGGCCGGCCACCAGTGCGCCAACGGCCCGATTCGTCAGGCTTTGCTGGTTGCACTGAAATACGATAAGGATAACGGTGTCCGGTTGAACGCCTTAAATGGCCTGAAGCCATATGTCGCCGAAGATATGGGCGTACGCGACGGAGTGCTGGAAGCGCTTCTGGATGACCCGGACGCCACCGTACGTTCGCGCGCCATCGAACTGCTTCACCCTGTAGAGGCAGATAGCAGCGTACGAGAGGTATTGCATACTGTGGCCTCGGAGGATGACAATCCTCACATTCGGACAGTCTCCCAGGAAGTATTGGATCGATCTCCTCACATCCAGTAGCTTGGGACTGGTTTGAACCGTCAATAGGGCTGAGTTTTTTGTGATACCTGGGGGAAATTCTCCGATGAAGCACTTTCCGATGTTTGGTTCGCTGGTGGCTGTGGCGATGGGCACTTTTCTTACCGCTTATCCGGGTTGGGCAGCCGGCGGTCCGATGAGTTTTTCAGGGGAGCTGGGCCCGGATTTCATGATGTACAGCGCGCAGGGCTACCTCGGAGTGAATCTGAGCGAGGTCAGTGCTGACCGGATCACCGCGCTTCATTTGAAGGATGCTCATGCCGCCGAGGTAATGTACGTGGACCACGACGCGCCTGCGGCAAAGTCCGGCCTCAAGGTCCATGACGTGATTCTTCAACTAGATGGACAGCCGATCGAAAATGCCGACCAACTCAGGCATCGGCTGTTGGGTATGCCATCCGGACGCACGGTCAGTTTTTTGGTCAACCGGGACGGTGCGCCAATCAACGTTTCTGTACAACTTTGCGACCAGAAAGAACTCGAGCATAAGGCCTGGTCGCAACACAAGGCCATTCGGGAATCAGCGCCCCCAAGATCGGGGTTTTCGCAAACTTTTGTAGGGGCGCCCAGCACGGCGGTCAACGGAATACTGGATACGGTGTTGCCCAAGGGACTCTACGTGGGCGTGGAATTGAACCCGGTACGGACGCAACTGGCGGACTATTTCGGGGTGAGCAGCGGTACAGGACTGCTGGTCGAGAACGTGGATTACCAAAGCCCGGCGGCACAGGCGGGGCTCAAAGCCGGCGATGTCGTGGTACGAGTCGAGTCGCGACAGATGACCAGCAAGGGCGACTGGGTCAAAGCCATTCGCAACCATCGCGGGCAACTGGTGCAGGTCACCGTGATGCGCAATAAGCAGGAGCAGGTCCTGACCATGAGCGCCGGCAAGCTAAAAAAACAGTAAAGCGTCGTCCAGGTGCCCTGGGTTGCAGCTCAGGTTAAGATTCACCCCATTCCTTTCTGGTTACTCGCGGCTCCGGGTGCACTGTGATTGAATACAAGCAGATGCAGCAGAAGGAACGCCTCAAAAAGCACACTTTCAAGGGCAGGGCCAAGGCAGCGGCGCGCAAAGTACGCGAGCTGGCCCTGGTTGGGCATGCTTTGGCTTCCACCAAGCATGTGGTCATGGCCCAGATTGTGCCCATGCGCTTCTGCAATCTCTCCTGTGCTTATTGCAACGAGTACGACAAAGTGTCCAAACCGGTCCCGCTGGAAGAGATGGTGCGCCGCATTGACCATCTGGCGGCCCTGGGGACAAGCATCATTACGATCTCCGGTGGCGAGCCGCTCACCCATCCGGATGTGGACGGGGTCATCGCGCGCATCCGGCACCATGGCCGGGTCGCGGGCATGATCACCAACGGCTATCTGCTGATGCCGGAGAGGATCGAGCGGCTCAACCGCGCCGGGCTGGATCACATGCAGATCTCGATCGACAACATTGAACCGGATGACATCTCGAAGAAAAGTCTGAAGGTTCTGGACAAGAAGCTGGAGTTTCTCTCCCGGTACGCCGAGTTTCACGTGAATATCAATTCCGTAGTTGGCGGCGGCATCAGGAACCCCAACGACGCGCTGGTGATTGGGAGAAGGGCTTTGCAGCTTGGATTTACTTCTACGATCGGGATCATTCACGACGGGGAAGGCCAGCTGAAGGCTTTGCAGGATGAGGAGCGGCGGGTCTATTACCAGATGGCCGGCATGGCGAAGAAGAACTACTCGCGCTTCAACAAATTCCAAGAGGCGATTGCCAATGCTGAGCCGAACGCCTGGCGGTGCCGGGCCGGATCACGCTTCCTGTATGTCTGCGAGGAAGGGCTGGTGCACTATTGCTCGCAGCAGCGGGGCTATCCCGGGGTTCCGCTGGCACAATACACCAAGGCTGATCTAAAGCGAGAGTATTTGACAGAGAAGAGCTGTGCGCCGCATTGCACGGTGTCGTGCGTCCATCAGATTTCGTATATCGACCATTGGCGCTCCCCGCAGACGCAGCAAACCACGCCCAGCCACTTGGTCAAGATCCAAACCTAGGCTTACCCGGACGGCACAAAAGTTCTAACCGGCCATCATGAAAGTGTGAGTCCCGTAGGGACGGCTGAACTTAGCCCAGGACGCAGTCCTGGGTCAGCGTGCGCGCTTGAAAAGTCCCGTAGCGGACGACTGAAAAATATCGGATCCGGGAATTCACTCTTGATTCAGCCGCCCCTTGTGGGGCTCGTTTGCTACTCCCCTGTGCCGTGGTGCGCAGGTGCAGCCTGACCCTTGGTCTCCGCGAGCGCCTGGTCGATGATCTGGTAGAGGCGCTGCCGGTCGACGACTTCGACAAAGGGCACTCCGTTGGTTTTGCTGGTGACCACCCAGATGGTCGGCGTGTGCTCGATGCCGATGCGCTTGCCAAGATCAATGTCCGCCTGGACTTCTGCAGCCAGCTTCTTTTGCGGGTCGACGACAAACGGCAACGCCACGCCGTGTTGTTGGGCAAATTTCTCGGCGAAGTTGTGGATAGCAGCAGAAGCCGCCGTCGTGGGGCCTGCCGGTGTCTCTGGTGAAGTCTCACCCGCCGCATCAATCAACATCTGGTTGGCAAAAACCGCATCGCGAAAATCGTCGCCCATTTTTTTCGATTTGGTGTCGAACCATCGGGCGTACACCGCAGCGTCAAAACTCCAGGCGTGGAAGGGCAACGGAAAATCGTGCCTCACCCACGGAATATGGTACTGAGCCGCAGCGTCCTTGAGCAGAGGATTCGCACGGGCACAATCAGGACACTCCATGTCTTCAAATTCAACGATCGCCACGTGCGCGCCCGGTGGCGGCTTGAGTGCCGCGGGATCGTGAACAGTGGTAGCCTGCGCAGGGGCAAACCGCACGCTGACAGCGCTGAGCAGCAGGAACGCCGCCATGGTTAGCCGCTTCGAGCGGCCCTTCGAGTTTGTAGCCGTAGCTGGTGGGAGTGCCTGCATCATTCCTTTGACCTTCACTGCCATCAATTGTAATGGGTGGGCGGCTGATATGATGCAGCCTCGGTGGGGGATGCAACGGGCAACGTTCAAGATCGTGCTCAGCGTTGTAGGGGCGGGTGTGGTCGGGCTTTGCGTCTTTGTTTTGCTGGAGGCCATACTCCCGGGCACGCAGACGCCTCCCGCTCAAGCCGCGCTTTTTCGCTTTCAGGTAAGCTCAATGATCGCGATGGCAGTCTTTGCCGGGTTGGCTATTGTGATCTATGTGCGGCTGTCACGTATAAGGAAGTGATATGAAAAATCGGGCGGAGTGGCTAACTTTCGCAGTGTTTGTAATTGCCGTCCTGGGCGCATTGGCTTTCCTGTTACGCCGCGGGATCCATGGGCAGTCGGCGGCCCTGGCAATCGCCTTGCTGGTGATCCTTTTGTTGCGGATTGGGATATTCATCTGGAACCTGCGCCGGCAGCGCGCGGAACTCGATAAACCCACGAATTAATCCACCGATAGATAAAAGAACGAAGCGGGAGCTCTGTGCTACACTCGGTTCCCGCAAACGAGCAGGCCGCTTGTTTGCACTGAAAATTCGGTCTGCGCTGCACTTCTCCTGAGATTCGCGGGCCTACGGCCTTCCGTTGCGTGCTTCCTGGCGTGCTCGGATTGGAATGGGAGATACCCCGAATGAATCGTTCATTGAAACCCTATCAAGGACCGGACATTCGTAATGTCGCTTTTGTGGGTCATGCCCATTGTGGGAAGACCACCTTGATCTCCGCTCTGCTGCAAGCCGCCAAGATGACTGACAGGCTGGGCCGGGTAGACGACGGCAGTGCGGTAACCGCCTACGACGAAGAGGACATAGCGCGCCGCACGACCATGCAGAATGCACTGGCATTCGCCGAGTGGCACAACGTAAAAATCAATTTTCTGGACACACCAGGCTTTCCCATGTTCGTGCATGAAGCGCGCGCGGCTCTGTTGCCGGTAGAAGCAGCGTTGCTGGTGGTGAACGCGGCGTGCGGCGTAGAGGCCATGACGCGGCGTGTGTGGAAGTTTGGCGAAGAGTTCAACTTGCCCCGGGCCATCGTGATCAACCAGATGGACCATCCACGCGCGGATCGGGAACGCACGATCAACGCGTTGGCAGAGGCTTTTGGCCGCCAGGTCGTTCCCATACAGTTGCCCATCGTTGAAGGCAATGGACAGAATGCCACCTTCCGCGGCGTAGTGGACCTGGTGACCATGGAAGCTTTCGTCTACGAATCGGACGGTAGTGGTTGCGGACGTCTTTCCGAGATTCCAGTACGCCTGCGCGAAGAAGCCACCGCGGCCCACCAGGCACTGGTGGAGTTGGTGGCTGAAGGCAAAGACGAGTTGATGGAAGAGTTTTTCAATGAAGGAACCATACCCACCGAACACTTGATCGTGGCCCTGCACGAGGCCATCCGCGAAGACCGGATTTTCCCCGTACTCTACTCGAGCGGGCTGAGAAATGTGGGCAGCGATCGCGTGCTGGATTTCCTCCGGATCTACACCCCGGCGCCGGTGGAGCGGGTTCCGGTTGCTGCCAGGGGAGCCTTGGAGACTGCGCGCCGGGCAAAGCCCGCCGAGCATACCTCCGACGGGGCCGAGACAACGAACGGCGCTGTACCTAGTCCGGATTCGCTTGCGGAAATGGTGTTGCGCAAGGTCGACGACCGGGAGCCGTTGTCGCTGTATGTGTTCAAGACCATGTCGGATCCCTTTGCAGGGAGGATTTCGTTTTTCAAGGTATTTTCCGGAGTTGTGAAAGGCGATGCCACGGTCAACAACTACACGCACCGCGGAACGGAGCGCCTGGCTCACCTGACCGTCATGCAGGGACGTACGGCAATGCCAATTACGGAGCTGCATGCGGGCGATATCGGAGCGGTGGCGAAGCTGCGCGAAACCTTTACCGGTGACACCCTGGGGGACGCGGGGCACGAGATCTACTTCGACCCGGTGACCATGCCGGAGCCCGCCGTCACCTATGCCATTGAGCCCAAGACGCGGGCCGATGAGGACAAGCTGGCGCCTGCGGTGCACAAGTTGATGGAAGAGGATCTGATGGTCCGCTTCTATCGCGATGATGCGACCCACGAGTTCCTGCTGGCCGGATCCGGCCAGCCGCACATCGAATCCGTGGTGCAGAAGCTGCGCCGCCGCTACCACACCGAGGTGACCCTCAAAGCGCCCAAGGTGCCATACCGGGAGACGATCCGGGGCCGCGCTGACGCCCAGGGCAGGCATAAGAAGCAGAGCGGAGGCCATGGCCAGTTCGGTGACTGCTGGATCCGCCTGGAGCCGCTGACGCTGGGTTCAGGCTTCGAGTTCGTCAATGAGATCTTTGGCGGCGCCATTCCCAGGACGTTCATTCCGGCAGTAGAGAAAGGTATCCAGGAGGCGGCGGCTCAAGGTTGGCTGGCCGGTTTTCCCATGGTTGATTTCCGGGCCATCCTTTACGACGGCAGCTACCATGACGTCGACTCCAATGAACTCTCGTTCCGATTGGCCGGGCGGCGGGCTTTTCGCAACTGCATGGAGCAGTCAAGGCCGGTCCTCTTGGAGCCGCTGATGCGGGTGGAAATTGAGGCGCCGGAGACCTTCACGGGTGTTCTGATGGGCGATCTGACCGGACGGCGCGGCCGCGTTCAGGGAATGGACGGGGGCCGGGGAACGACCGTCATCCGGGCCGAGGTTCCCATGGCGGAAATGCTGAGTTACGGGGCCACCCTCACCTCCCTGACTCAGGGACTGGGCAGTTTCCACATGGAAATGGCCCGCTACGATGTGGTCCCCCCGGGGGCAGCGGAAAAAGTGATTGCCGCAGCTCACAAACACGTCCACGCCGACGACGACTAACTTCCTGTGCATCCGACAGGTTCGGACGGGCGGGTGGAGTGTGCACCCAATGCGCCGCAAGGGTGCGTGCCACAAATTCATGCGCGGAAAGCGCGGTATGCGCGGTAAGTCGGTCAGATTCCGCCAGGGTGCCCCAAGTCTCGCCTTGAGATGTGGTAGCCGCTGAACCCAATCGTCGCCCTTAGGCGCGGCAAATCAATGCCATTGCCATGGCGCTGCTAAACCAACCTGTTTCGCCATACCCCGCTGAGTTTTTTTGGCCGCTGCATCCCACACGAGTACGATGGAAAAGGCCCTGAAGCCCAAAATTAGGCAACCTGCAGCCCGCGATTCGATCTAAAGGATTGAACGGAAAGGAAGAGACCCTCCATAATGACGATCGCAGCGCGGAGCCTTACGGCAGGGTGCATGGCTCTGTTCTTGTCCGCCGGGATGCTCCCGGCGCAGACGGCCAATCAAAGCTCCGCGCAGAGTCCTTACTACGGCAGCGTCACCATCGTGAAACCGACCGATGGCGTCAAACCCCTGACCATCGACGAAGCGATCGGCATGGGCATCGAGCACAACCTGGCGCTGATCGAGACGCGGGCACAAGAGCAGAGCGCCAAGGCCCAATCGCTCAGGAGCCTGCAGACACTCTTGCCGACGGTGACGGCTCAGGCCGATTCAGGAGCCCACCAGATCAACCTGGCCGCCCTGGGGTTTTCCTCCAGCCTCCTGGGAAAGGTAGCTCCCCTCTTCCCCGACTTTGATTTTGCGACTTTTCCCTCGGTGGTCAAGGTGAACGTCACCGACGCCATGGTCAATTACTCCCAGACTCTCTTCAGCATGGCCAACATCGACCGCTTCCGGGCGGCAAAGCAAAATGAGGTGGCCGCCTACTTCACTAAACAGTCCTCGCGCGGGCTGGTAGTGCTCACCGTGGGGAATGCCTACCTGCAGGCCCTGGCTCTGGGAGCGCAGGTAGATACTGCGATGGCGCTGCTACAGGCCGATCAGGTGCTTCTGAATCAGGCGGTTGCGGAACATCAGGCAGGGACAGCGGCTAACCTGGACGAACTCCGGGCCCGGGTGCAATTCCAGACCCAGCAGCAAGCCGTGATCACGGCTGAAGTGAACTTCAAGAAGGCAAAGATTGCCCTCAATCGAGAAATTGGTCTGCCAGCGGAACAGGAAATCCAACTTGCGGACAAGTCGCCCTACGCCGACCTCGAAACCATGAGTATTGATCAGGCCAAGGAAATGGCTTACCGCAGCCGGCAGGACTACCAGGGACTGCAGGCGCAAATCCGGGCAGCCCAATGGCAACGAAAAGCGGCCAAATGGGAGCGCCTCCCTACCCTCGATTTTCGAGGCAATTACGGTGTGACCGGGGTGACCGGCGGCCTCTATCACGGAACATTTGTGGCGGCAGGAACGTTGACCGTGCCCATTTTCCAGGAAGCAAAGTTTCGCGGCGATAGTGGGGTCGCATCAGCCAATCTGACCAACCTCATGCAGCAGATGGCCAGCCTGCGGGAGCAGATCAACCAGCAGTTGAGGGACAGCATTCTGGATGTACAGTCTACGACCGAACTGGTGCGGGTGGCCCGAAGCAACGTAGAGCTGGCGCGCACGGAATTAGACCAAACTACCCAGCGCTTCCAGGCTGGGGTGGACGATAATCTGCCGGTGGTGCAGGCGCAGGCTACCCTGGCCAACGCAGAGAGCAACCTGATCAACACCACCAGTCAATATAACCAGGCAAAGCTAGGGCTGGCGCGCAACCTGGGCATCGTCGATACCCAATACGCGACCTTCCTACACGGCAAATAAGCGATCGGTTACCGTTCTGGTTGATCGAGCAAGGTCACTTCTCCGGTGCTCAGATCGAAGTAGCCGGTCGCGATGATTAGCTTGCCTTGTTCAATCATCGCCGCCAACAGCGGCGACTCCTTCAGTCGAGCCGCCTGGAGCAACGCGTTGGCGCGCACGGTAGGCTCAACTTCGGGACCAGCCTGCTTCACCGCAGGCGCAATATGAGGGAAAAGAGCGCTGATTTGTCCTGGAACCTGCTGTGACTGGTTAGCCCCAGCCTGGATGGCCGCGGTCACCGCGCCACACCGGCTATGCCCCATGACCAGGATGGTATGGGTGCCGAGAATGGCTACAGCATACTCGAGGCTGGCCAGGATCTCCGCGGTGACCATGTTGCCGGCCACGCGGGTGACGAAGAGCTGTCCAATCGTCTGGTCAAAAACCACTTCCACCGGCACTCGTGAATCAGCGCAGGAAAGGATGGCAGCGAAAGGTTCCTGCTTTTCCATCATCTGCTGCAGCAAAGCCAGGTCACGCCTGTGGGGAGCGGTGTGTCCACTGGTAAATCGGCGGTTGCCCGCGATCAGCTCATCCAGCGCCGCCTCGGGGTCACTCCGTTGCTCGCTCTCATTTGGGGTGACGGTGGGCTGAGAGCCGGCCATCTCTACTTTTGCCTGAGTTCCAGACGCCATAATGGCATCGTATCCCACTTCCCGCCCCTCGACTCGGGTGCGATATCCTTTTCAGACCCGGTCCCGTCTTCTTGGTCAAATCTTAAAAAAGCAGGCCTATGGCCCCACCGACACCAGGTACAGCCGCATTTGCCTATCGAGACTTTCGCCGCTACCAGTTGGCCCGGGTCATGGTGATTATGGGTGCAGAAGCCCAGGCAGTCGCGGTCGCCTGGCAGGTGTACGAGATCACCCATCGGGCGATCGACCTGGGCTATACCGGGCTGGTGCTTTTCCTGCCCGGGCTTTTGTTCCTGCTGCCCGCCGGCCACGTCGCCGACCGGTATGACCGCCGCCAGGTAATCCTGGTCTGCTACGCACTCCAGGTGCTCTGCACCCTGACCCTGCTGATTTTCGCCTTGCAGGGGATGCACAGGGTCGCGCCTATTTTCGCGGTGCTCTTCCTGATCGGGTCCGGACGCGCATTCAGCGGCCCGGCAAGCTCGGCGTTATTACCCCACCTGGTTTCAACCGAACACTTCGTGAACGCGATCACCTGGGGAGCCACGGTCTTCCAGATCGCCAACATCGCAGGTCCCGCCATCGGGGGGCTGCTCTACACCCTGCCGCTGCATGGAAGATTCTACGGGGCGCCTATCGTCTTTCTTTTTACCCTGGTCACCGGCGTCAGCTTTGTGCTGCTGATCGGTTCCCTCCATGTCCGGCCAGGGCGCATGGAGCATAGAGCCATTTCGGTGGACGTTATCCTGGCGGGATTCCACTATGTCTGGAAATCGCGGTTGCTGTTGGGATCGATCTCCCTGGACCTTTTCGTGGTTCTGCTAGGCGGCGCCACGGCGCTGCTGCCTATTTTCGCCCACGATATATTGCGAACCGGCCCACAGGGGCTGGGGGCACTCCGGTCCGCCCCGGCGCTGGGCGCCCTGGCCGTTTCCATATGGCTGACCTTTCGGCCGGTGTTGCGCCGTCCCGGCGTGCTGATGTTCACGGGGGTGGCTGTCTATGGGGCGGCTACTATCATGTTCGGCCTGTCTCGAAGCTTGCCTCTTTCTCTGGCTGCTTTGATGGTGGTGGGAGCGTCCGACATGGTCAGCGTCGTCATCCGGTCGTCCATGCTGCAACTGGCGACGCCCGCCTCCATGCGGGGAAGAGTGAGCGCGGTGAATTCCCTCTTTGTCGGCGCTTCGAATGAATTGGGCGAGTTTGAGAGTGGTGTGACCGCCCAGTGGTGGGGAGCGGTGCGCGCCGTCGTGGTGGGCGGTCTGGGAGCGCTGGCAGTAACCGGCATCTGGAGCACCCTGTTTCCCGGCCTGCGGAACATTGCCCAGCTGACGGAAGACTCTCTCCTGCAAGTCGACGAAGAGCCCACCCGCGCGAAGTTTTAGTTGACAGGCGCACCCCCGGATTGCACAATCCGTAAGGCTCCAATAAACACTCCCGGTACATATCCTCCCCTGGGTCCGGAATTTTGATTCTCCGTCTAGCGTGAACCGGATCCTGCCGGATCCGAACGGAATAGGGGATTGCGTGCACATGAAGATTTCAGCTCTCCTGCAGGGCCTTGCGGCTGTCTGCATCGCTGCTACTGCCTCGGCCGTCTCTGGCCAGAATGCCATCCAGCTCTTCAGCCCCGCGAACGTCAGGATGTCCACACAGGGCACCGGTCACGGCGACGACGCAAAGACTTTCAACAACACGATTCTGAACTTGAAATGCGCTGCCTCGCCCGTCAAGGCCGTCCTTTCCTCGACCCCCGACGGCAACGGCAATGTGCTGGTCGACAACTTCATCTCGCTCAGCGTCAACGGAGGATACGCAGTTGACATCTGCAAACACGGCACCACGGAAGAGGACGGCAAACAACAGAACTGCTTCAACACCACATACGAATCAAAGGCGCACAACGGGGGGTTGATCGGGCAGGATCCAGACGGCCTGGCCAGTTCCGGAGGGGTACCGCCCATCGACATCAGCAACAAATTATGGCCGGGCGCTATTCAGGCGCAGATAGGTACGGTGGACACCGGCGGCTATCTCACCAGCACTACCCTCTACCTGGTCACCAACTGCACCAACGAGGGCATTTCCGGTCCGGGCAACATCACCGGCAACCCGATTCCAAGCAGCAATCCGAACGGCCAGCAACTGACGCAGAATTATGGGTTCAGCTCCACGAACAACCTGCAGATCCAGTTCACTTACGATCTCTCGCAGGCAAAGAGTGCCGGAACGCTCACCATTCCCGACGGCTCCACGCCTTCGACAGCGAACACACCCATCGATCCCGCCACCTTCACCACTCAGTATCTGCACGGGACGTCGTTCGCGAATGCGAGTTGCCTGGTGCACGACGGTGAGTTGATCAGTGGTTCGCCAGCCTGCAACCTGTACACCCTGACCTGCCAGATCGGTACGGACCCGACGCAAAAGGGTGCCTTGTGCCCGGCATCGCAGGAACGCAATGAATTCTTCCAGGAAGTCTTCGACGGGCCGAGCTTTACTCTTCCCGATGTTGCGGGCACGAATGGATTGACGTTTCACCAGGGAGTGGGTTTCCTGGAAGCAGTAGATGGATGGGGCGGCGGTAGTTGCGTTTTCGACCCCTCGTCGAGCATTCATAATGAGCTTTGTCCGCAGAATGTGCTCACGAACTTTTCCGGCCCTGGAGCCTACCGGAGCGGTGGACCGGGTCAGAGTCCGAACTCAGGGTTCATCACCGTGGCCCCTGTTCCCGAGGATCTGACCAAGGTCACCGTGAGCCCGCAACCTCTACCCGGTAACTGGATCAACAAGCAGACAGCGGTGGTAAGTTTTGTCAGCACACCCCCTGCCATCGCATCCAGCAATAGCTTTGTCGCCGCCCCGATTCAGAGCCTGACGTATGGCATCTCCGGTACTTCCAACGTGCCTCAGCCTGGCTCGCCTATAGCGGGTGATGTCACCGTACCAAACACTGCTTGCCCCACTCCGGGCAGCCCCAATCCGCCACCGGCCACGGTCTTTACCCCCGCCCCACAAACCGTCAACCTCTCCGCAGACGGCAGCTATCTGCTGCATTACTTTGCCCAGGACTGTGCCGGCACCGAAGAGCTGCAGTTCACCCAGGCCGCGGGAAGCTGGTCGACCTCCTTCTACACCTTCCCGATCAACGTGGACACCGTCGCTCCGCTGGTTGCATCGGGACCGACGTTGTCTCCCGCGCCCTCGAACAATGGCGGGGTTGCCAACTCCTATTTGATCGGCCAGAAGGTCACCGCCAACTACAGCTGCACGGATGAGCGTTCCGGCGTCGTCAAGTGCGGCACGTCTACCTATGCACCCGGCACCACACTGAACACCGGGAACCTTTCCAGCACAGTCGATACCTCGAAAGCGGGCCCGCAGACATTTACTGTAACCGCGGTGGATGCTGCGGGAAACCAGACGTCCGCGTCGGTGAACTACACGGTGGCCGCCCCCCAGGTGAACCTTGTCATCCTGAATCTGGCTCCCCTGCTCGTAGAGCAGAAGTCCCAGCTCACCTACACGATCAATGTCGGCAACCTAAGCAATCAGACAGCGTCAGCAGTAACCGTAACTGATCCACTTCCCGCAGGCGTCACGTTTGTCAAGACTCAACCCATTTGCATCAACGGCAAATGCTCTATAGCGCCTACTTGCTCATTCGCCAACAACACGGTGGCGTGCAGCGCTCCTTCAGTTACGCTGACCACCCCGTTGCTGTTCAACATCGTTGTCCAGGTACAGGCCCCTGTGGGGACAACAATCAAGAACACCGCAACCGTGAGCAGCGCAAACCCTGAAGGAAAGTTGGCGATCCTGCAGTCCACCGCAATCACACTGGTTACAAAATAAACAACGGAACGGGGCCGGCATCGACACGATGCCGGCCTTTTTTGTTTCATCCCACATTTCCTAAATAAAACGACCGCGGGTGTGTGAGAACGTGAGAACCGCGACTCACGAATTTAGTCCCGAAGGGACGGCTGAACTTAGCCTAGGACGCCAGTCCTGGGAAGACCTTTCGAGACACGACAAGTCCCGAAGGGACGACAGAAGATTGTCCAGGGTTAAAGAGCGGCATATTTTAGCCGTCCCTGCGGGACTAAATCATGTTGCAAATGGCACCCAGGACTAGCGTCCTGGGCTAAGTTCAGCCAGAGCTGTCCAAATTAGATTTGAAGAATTCCTCTGTTCAGCAACCACTGTTTCGTCCCGCAATCGCCCTTTCCCTGCAACCACGCTCTCCTTTTTGTCATCCCGAGCGAAGGCGAGGGATCTGCGGTGCGCCATTCGTGTGCCCCGCCTCTACGTGCCACGAGCTACGCCAATCACCGAATCCGCATGGAAACACCGACCCCCCGTCTCTCAATCCGGGTTCCAGGGAAGGCCCGCAAAACTGCAGATCCCTCGCTTTCGCTCGGGATGACAAAAAGGAGAGCGTGGTTGCAGGGAAAGGGCGATTGCCGGATGAAACAGTGGTTGCTGAACTGCGGACCCGCCGTGATTACTTTTTGAAGGATTTCGATTCGTCATACATCGTCTTGAAGTCGGTGCGGCGTAGAACCTTATCCCCCGAATCGCTCCGAATGACTTCCAGCAGTTGGGCTGCTTCGCGGTAATCGTCCGATGCGCGATCGGCGCTGCCGTTGAGTCTCGCCGAAGTACCCAGCAGATAGTAGATCTTTGCCAGGTCGAATCGAACGCCAGTTCGTTTCGCCGTTGCCAGCTGCTGCTCAAGAACGTAATCAGCGCGCGCATAATCCTTGAGGCCGATCGCGGCCTGCGCCATAGCAAGCTGAATCTGCAAAGACAGATTCGCGCTCACGCCGCCCTTAGGATTGAGCAAGGTTTGCAAAGAATGCATAGCCTCCTGGAACCGCCCTTCGGCCACCGCGACCCTGGCCACATTCAGCTTCGACAGGAGCGCGACCTCGTCTTCCCGCGATCGGGAAACAATCTGCAGGGCTGCACGATAGGACCGATCCGCGCCCTTCACGTCTCCGCTGAAAAATGAAATATCGCCGCGCGTGTTCAGGATGGAAGCCAGGAAGGGTTCGTTCTTCAAGGTCTGTTGGATCTTTTCTGCTTCAGCGAGAGGAGCGGCGGCCTCGTCGCCCCTGCCTGCCTTTGCCAGGGCCTCGGCGAGATCATCCAGGCCTCCAGCCATATTCAGACCGTTCTCGCCTTCCTGACGGAATGCGCTCACCGCATCCTGCAGCGACTTAACCGCGGCGCCGAACCGGCCCTGATATCCCAGGACCAGCCCTATCTGGCGGGATACCTGCGCGATGCGGCTGGGGTCGCCCACCTGCCTGCTTAGTTCGAGCGCGCGCATCAGAGACGTCATCGCCTGATCGTATTGGCCCATCGCTGTGTAAGCTTCGCTCAAACCGAGAAGCGTGTCGGCGATATCACCCGGGACACCCAGCTTTTCCCGCAATTGCAAGGCCTGCTGCCAATAGGTGAAGGCGTTGTTGGTGTCGCCCATGGAGAGGTAGACGCCGGCGATATTGTCGAGGCAGCGCGACTCGTAGCTTTGATCGCCGGTCTCTCGCTGGATCTGCAAAGCCTGTTTATAAACGTCCAGTGCCTGATCAAATTTACCCAGATCGGAATAAGCTGATCCCATATTGGTAAGGGTGTTGGCCACCTCATCCTTCATGCCGATTTCGCGCAACAGGGTGAGCGCTTTGTTGTAGCTGACCAGCGCTAATTCTGGATGGCCGCCGGTCCATTGCACGGCGGCGATCTCGTTCAGGGCAGCAGCGACGCCGCGCTTCTGGCCGATTTTCTCGTTCACTGCGATCGATTCCTGATAATTGCGCAGCGCTTCCTCTGGTTTATTAAGCAAGCGGTAGGAGATTCCAATCGACAGCAACATCAACGCATGTTGTTCTTCGTTGTCTACCTGAATGGCAAGACTGGATCCGCGCGTGAGCGAATCCAAAGCTGCCTGCGGGTTGCCGGTGAGATTGTCGACAACGCCCAGGCTCCAGAGCGCCTTTATATTTTTGGGATCGGTTTTCAGAACCTCGGCGAACTCCGCGCGGGCTTTATCGTATTGGCCGTTCTGCATGTAGAGGCTGCCCAACTCGTATTGGACATCCACATCTCCGGGCGAGCTCTTGGCGAGGTTTTCATACGCCTCCAGAGCTTTCTTGTTGTCTTTCATGATCCGCGCGTTGCCGGCGTTGATCAGGTATTTCTCGGGCAAGGGCAGGTTCTGATTGTTGGCGAGATCGGTTGCGCGGATGGAAGACTGTTCTGCGTCGCTTTGAAAGCCTAATTGGGATTGTGCATCCGCCAGTTTAGAAAACGCGAGAGCAAATTGGGGATCCTGGTTGGTCGCGGCCTGCAGATGCTTTAAGGCGTCGAGATACTTGCCCGCCCGCATGAGCACGGAACCTTGGTCGTATTCGCGAAGTGCTTCGACCGACTTAGTGTTCGGCTTGAACGACTGCGCTTTCAGTTCCTCGACTACGTCAGCAGAAAGGGCAAGGTTCTTGCGGACCGAATCAGCCAGGCTATCGATGGCGGTGGGAAGGTCTTTCACCAGCGCCTGCGCTTTCACCGGGACCGTCTGATCGTGGACCAGATCACGAATGGACGCATCGATCACGATTTGATCGCCGAAACGAGCATATTGCCCAGAGACGAGAACGTCCGCGTTGCTGAACTGCGCTACACGGCGCAGCATATCTGGATCCATTGCCGCGTCGGGCCCAATGTGAAGATCGGAAAGCACCTGGTGCAGCCGGTCGGTCGGCACGGTGTGTAGATGGGCTGACTGTCCGATGTCGGTGCTGAGCATGTCAGCCACACTCGAGCCGATCCAGTCGTCCTTGGCGTCACCGGATGAATTGCGGAAGGGCAGGATCGCCAGCGATCTCGCGCTGACGACTTGCGCCTCCTGCTTCTTTGCGTCTGGAACAGACGCGCTCCTGGGTCGGATGAGAAAGTACGCCAGGGTTGCGATTAGTAACAGCAACAGCACGCCGGCACCGGCAAGCAGCCGCTTGTTCTCGTCCGCCCAGCGGCGCGGGCCGGGTTTGAGGCGCGCCGCAATGACCCCGGACTTGCCTGTGCCTGCCCAAAGCTCCAGGTCGGCCAGTAGTTCTCCGGCGGTTTGATATCTGAGGGCGAGGTCGCGCTCCAGGCAGCGGCTTACGATCTGGCTCAATTCTGGGGGAACGCTCTTGTCGAACTCCGATACCGGAACGACCCGTTCCTGGGTACGCTTGATCAGGCTGGCCAGGGCGCTATCCGCGCGAAAGGGCGTCTGACCGGTGAGCAACTCATAAAAAATAAGGCCCAGAGAGAAGATGTCGGAGCGTTGATCCAGATTCCCAGCCAGCGCCTGCTCCGGCGACATGTATTCCATGGTCCCGACCATGGCGCCGGTCTGCGTCATGTGGTTGCCTTCGAGCGTCTTGGCAAGGCCAAAATCCATGACCAGGATGCGACCGGTTCCCTCTTCCCGCATGATGTTCTGGGGTTTGAGGTCACGGTGGATGACGCCTACATTGTGTGCGGCTCTCAGTGCCCGGCATGCCTGCTCAACAATCTCCACCGCTTCCTTTGGCGGAAGCTTGGTGTGCTGACGAATGACTGCCGCGAGGTCCAAGCCCTCGACGAATTCCATGGTGATGAACTTTATCCCTTCCGCCTCGCCCAAGTCATAGATACGGACGACGTTGCGGTGGGTGACCTGGGTGGCGAGGATGAGTTCCTGCTTGAACCGGTCCAGGATGGCTCGATTGCGCGCCAGGTCCGGGCGGATTACCTTGAGCGCCACCATGCGGCCGAGCTCGACGTCCCGCGCCTTGTAAACCGCGCCCATGCCGCCTTCGCCCAGCAAGTTCAGAATCTCGTAGCGCTGCGCCAGCAGGTGACCGGACGTGAGAACGTGTTGTCCTCCTTCGGTATAGTCTCCTGACAAAACGTGGGAAAAGGTTCCTACGACGGTGGGGCTATCACTGGGGTTCGGGTTGATGCCGGGGGCACCGAAGATGGTATCCGCGTCGCTGGGGATGTGAACGTTGGCGGACGAGCTTTCACCCTTCACCGGGGCGCGGACTCCCCCTTGGCCCGGTTTTGAGGCGTCGTGCCCGGGAGGATTTTCTCCTTCTTCTCGCATGACTCAGTAGCCCCAGCCCCGCCATCGGGGTGCAGAGTTTTACTCCATTGTGGCGGGTAATCGCAGTATATAGCGAAGGCGAACAAAACCTTTGTACTCGCAATGTACAAGGGGATACGGGCGAACCGGTAAGGTCGCGGATGAGCCGTTGAGGACACAGCCACGGATGAAGGTAGGTCCGGGCTTTAGCCCGGACATAAACACACCAAAACCAATCGGCCTTTAGGCCCTGGGGTGTGCTTTTCTTGTTTGTCTGCGAGGGCCATGCCTCAGGGCCTAAAGGCCAAAGAAGCGACTCTGTTGCTGCCGGGGATAAATCCCCTGCCTACCTGCCACTCCACGCGCGCACAGCACCGCGCATCGTTCGCCGCGCCTGCAAAGGGGCCCGCTCTTAGGGAAAAGCTAAATTCCGGTACCGTAGTCTGCTGCGCAGACGCTATCCCCGGCATGCGAGAAAAAGTCGTACTGGGTACGGTGGTTGAACTTGTACCGCGCACGCAACTCGCGACCGACGTAGAGACCCACAGCAGCAATTCCAACAGCAACTGAAGTCCAGCCAACAATCCACATTGCAGAGCCTTCTTCCTGGGGGGAAGAGATTTCCGGCTTTTGGCCGGAATGTTGCAGTCCGTAAATGTCTTTACTATCCATGTACTTCATGCCGAAATCATAGCGCAGGTTCATCACAATCACGTAGTTACGGTGGGCCAAACCAAAGGGCTATTTGACCTGCTCAATTTGATGCAGCAAAGCGACCTTGCGCCCCGCCGGAAGAAAGCTGGCTTCAATAGAATTTGCCGCCAGTTCCCGCAGATGCTCCTCGGTAAAGCCAAACGCCTCGTGGGCCAGGCGATATTCGTCCTGCAAGTCGCTCAGAAACATGGCCGGATCGTCGGAATTCAGCGTGATCATGAGACCGGCGTCAAAATACCGGCGGACCGGGTGCTCCTCGAGCGTGGGACAACACCCGGTCCGCAGATTCGACGTCACGCAAATCTCGATCGGCACCTGGCGCTCCGCCAGTACCTCCATCAGGTCCGGATCCAGCTGCGCCGACAAGCCATGGCCTATGCGTTCCGCGCCGATATTGAGGGCGGCCCAAATACTTTCCGGCCCCATGGTCTCGCCCGCATGGGCAGTCAGGCGCAGGCCGGCATCCTGGGCTTCCTGAAAGAGCTCGCGGAAGGGTTCGGCGCCGGTACGCCGCTCGTCTCCCCCGATGCCGATGCCGATGATGCTGGGGGATTCGCGCCGCAATTCTGCAGCCTTGCGAAAGACCCGGGCCGCCTCTTCCGGGCCAAAATGACGGACGGCATCGAAAATCCAGTACAGGGTGATCCCGAATTGGCGCTCCGCCCGAACCCTCGCGGCTTCCATACCGTAAAAAAGCCCTTCAAACTCGATCCGCCGCCAGTAGTAGACAACCCCCACGGAGACGTACACCTCGGCGTGCACCACGCCCTGAGCCGCCAAACGCTCCAGCATGCGAAAGGTGATCAGCTCGTAGTCTGCAGCGGTGCGCAGTCGTTCGCTGACCGCTTTAAATGCCAGGAGGAACCCCGTGAAATCGGCATAGCGGTAAAGCGCCCTGGCCTCGGCCAACGTCAACCGCGCATCGTCGTGCCTCTGGCTCAGTTCAACCAGGGTTTCCGGGGAAACGGTGCCCTCCAGGTGGAGATGGAGTTCCGCTTTCGGGATTCCGCGCAACCAGGTGGCCACGACGCGGCGCGAGCTGGCAGTAGGGGTCATGAGAGGGACGAAAATTCGCTGTGCTTGCGGCTGTAAAGAAAATAGATGACCAGCCCGATGATCAGCCACCCGAAAAAGCGCAACCAGGTGATGACGGGCAATCCTGACATGAGCAGGATGCAGAAGAAGAGGCTCAGGATAGGTATAGCAATGCCACCTGGCGCGCGGAAGCTACGGTGGCGTTCCGGCTCGCGGAAGCGCAGGATCAGCACCCCGATGGAGACGAGCACGAACGCGAAGAGGGTGCCGATATTCGACAGGTCGGCCAGGGTGCCGATATCCAGAAGGCCGCTGGGAATGGCGACCAGAAAGCCGGCAACCCAGGTGGCGACAGCGGGCGTGCGATAGCGCGGATGAACCTTACCGAACCAGCGAGGAAACAGACGATCCCGGGACATGGCAAACCAGACTCGCGCCTGGCCGAGCTGAAACACCAGGATGGAAGAGATCATCCCCATCATGGCTCCGCAAAGCACAATCAGCCGCACCCAATTCAGCGTTGCCGAGCCGGTGCTATGAGTCAGCTTCTTGAGGGTATTGACCACGGGCGCCGCGTCGTCCACCAGCGTCTGCCAGGGGATCAGGCCCGTCAGCACGACCGCGACCCCGATATAGAGCAAGGTGCAGACCACCAGCGTCGCCAGGATGCCAAAGGGCACATCGCGCTGCGGACGATGGCACTCCTCGGCCGCCGTCGAGACCGAATCGAAGCCGATGTAGGTGAAAAAAATGATGCTGCCGCCGGTGAGGACACCGGACCAGCCATTGGGAAAAATCGGATGCCAATGGCCGGGGTGCACAAAGCGCGAGCCGACCACAATAAACACCAGGATGGCGGTGATCTTGAGCAGGACCATGATGTTGTTGGTCCCCGCGGACTCGCGGATGCCGCGCACCAGCACGATGGTCAAAAGCAAAACGATCAAAAATGCGGGAAAGTTGAAACCGAAGTGCCAGCCCGGTTGGTAGATCGTGTTGCCCTGCAGATCGGAAAGCCCGGAAGGCAGGAAGGCAGGCGAAATCCAACGCGCGGTGGGATGTACGCCGAACCAATCCATGAAATCGACGATATGGGCAGCGAAGCCGACGCATACCGCCATGTTGCTGACGGCGTACTCGAGAATGAGGTCCCAGCCGATGATCCAGGCCACGAGTTCGCCCATCGTGGCGTAGGTGTAGGTATACGCGCTCCCGGCGATGGGAATCATCGATGCCAGTTCCGCGTAGCAGAGCCCGGTGAACGCGCAGACCACCGCCACCAGCATGATGGAAAAAGCCAGAGCCGGCCCTGCCCCCGGGCGGCCCGCCAGGGCGTGGTGGTTCACCAGGTAATCAAGCAGCGGAGTATTCAGGATGGAGGAGGTATCGAACTTCTCCCCCGCGATGGCGGTGCCGATTACAGTAAAAATCCCCGAACCGATTACCGCACCGATGCCGAGCGCAGTCAGCGACCACGGGCCAAGCGTTTTCTTGAGACAGTGCTCGGGGAGTTCCGAGTCGCTGATCAGCTTATCGATCGATTTGGTTGCGAACAATTGCTTTCGCAGCGTCTCGGCTCCTTGTGCTATGCCGTGCTCGACGTACCCATTGCAGAAAAGTCCCGCAGGGACGACTGTAATTAGCCCAGGACGCTAGTCCTGGGTAGCTCCAAGAAACCTGACCAGTCCCGTAGGGACGGCTGAAAATAGGCCGACACTCCACCCTGGACAAACTTCAGCCGTCCCTGCGGGACTTAATCATGTTTCCTGATAAACCCAGGACTAGCGTCCTGGGCTAAATACAGCCGTCCCTGCGGGACTTTGAAAATCTGCGCTTACCGGCTACCGCTTGCTCTGACCCCTGGACAGCTTCTTAGTCTTCTTCTTGTTGGAACCTCGGGGCGTGGTACGCGCGGCTTTGGGTGCAGCTTTCTTGCGCGCCGTGCGCTTGATCTTCTTCCGTTCCAACTTGTCTTCAATGCTCTTGGTATTGGCCATTATCTTCCTTGTCTAAACTTTTTCCAGCTGGGCAAACCTCTCCACCAGCTTTTTCACGCCGAATTGTGCAAATTGTACCGTAATCTTCGCATCATCACCGTCTCCCTCACGGCGGAAGACTACGCCCTCGCCATATTTCGGATGACGAACACGCTGGCCACTGCGAAAGCCGGTAGCTCCGGTAGAGACGGGAATCTCCAGCTTCGGCCGGCTTCCGGTCGTTTTGCGCGATGAGAAAAACTGCGCGATGTTGTCTAACGAACCAGCCGGCTTCGCACTGCCAGACTGTCGGTTTCCTGAAGGCGCGGTCCGGGAGACAGCGCGCTGGTCTTCATCTTCATAGTTGTAATGGCGGGGCGATTCCCATTGGTCGCGGCTCGATCCGTAACGCGCGGCGTAGGCGCCGCTGGTAGGCCTCTGCCCCCGAGTCAGGTCTTGTAGCAGATGCGCCGGAATCTCTTCCAGGAAACGTGACTGCATGCTCGCTTCCGGCATGTCGTTCCCGTATCTGCGCCGATAGCGGGCCCGGGTCAACACCAGGACATCCATGGCCCGCGTCATGCCCACGTAGCAAAGGCGCCGCTCTTCTTCGAGCTCATTGGGTTGATTGAGCGTCCGCGAATGGGGAAAAAGCCCCTCTTCCATGCCCGCCAGGAGAACCAGGGGAAACTCCAAGCCCTTGGCCGAATGCAGGCTCATGAGCGTGACGCGGCTCTCGGGATTGTAACGGTCAGTGTCACTGACCAGCGCTGCGTGGTCGAGAAACTCGGACAGCGTCTCGCCCCGCTGCTGCGCGTCCTGCGCCGCGTTGGCCAGTTCCTTCAGGTTTTCAATGCGAGAGAAGGATTCGGGAGTTCCCTCTTCTTCGAGCGAACGAATATAGCCGGTGCGGTCGATGAGAAAGCGAATCAACTCCGGAAGCGTGGCCGCATCTCCGGGCTTACGGAATCCTTCATGTGCGACGGGGTCGGTCGGCGGCAGGAAAGGTTTATCTGCTTCCTCAAAGCTCAACAGAGGAGGCGCTGCTTCTTCCGCATCTACGTCGCCGGGCTCTGGCTCCAGATCGCCGAAGTCGAAGCCGACATCCTCCCACTCGCCTGAATCGGCTTCGGCAGTTTCCGGTGGGCACGATTCCGGCTCGGCGGTGACGTCTTGCGCAAGCTTTTCGGCAAACCCCGGCTCCAGCAGTGCACGGGCGTCTTCGATCAGCCTGCGAAAGTTCGCCAGGGCAATGCAGGCGCGCGCGGGCAAAAGCTGATCCTTCACTGCGTGACCGATCGCTGCCCATGTGCTCATACCGGTTTCGACGCTCAGCCGATCCAGCACTTCAAGCGTAGTCTTGCCAATACCGCGTGGTGGAGTATTGATCACCCGCGCCAAAGCGATCGAATCATCCGGGTTTTGCACCAGCTTCAGGTAACTGATCAGATCTTTGATCTCGGAACGGTCATAGAAGGAGAACCCGCCGACCATGGTGTAGGCGATTCCGTAACGGCGGAGCGCTTCTTCCACCAGGCGGGATTGGGAGTTGGTGCGGTAGAGCACCGCCGCACGTGGCAATTCCTGTTCTTCGCCGGCCTTCCGCATGTACTTCTGAATGTAGTCGGCGATGAAGAGCGCTTCGTTTTCCCCATCCGGCGCTTCGTAGTAGCCGATCATCGATCCGCCTTCGCGCGAGGTCCAGAGGTTCTTGCCTTTGCGCTGCAGGTTGCGGGCGACCACGGCGGAAGCGCCTTCGAGGATCACTTGCGTGGAACGATAGTTTTGCTCCAGGCGAATGGTCTTGGCTTCTGGGAAATCCTTTTCGAATTCCAGGATGTTGCGAATATCGGCACCGCGCCAGGAGTAGATGCTCTGGTCTTCGTCACCCACCACGCAGACGTTGTGCTCCGTACCCGCCAGCAGCTTCATCAACTCGTACTGCGGCCGGTTGGTGTCTTGATACTCATCGATCAGCAGGTAGCGATAGCGGCGGTTGTAACGCTCCCGCACTTCGCCGGAGGAACGCAATACGCGCACCGCTTCGAGCAGAAGGTCGTCAAAGTCGAGCGCGTTGGCCTTGCGTAATTCCTTGCGGTAAATCTCGTAAATGTGCGCGACCCGTTCGGCCACCGGATCGGTGGAATCCAGGTAAATTTCCTGCGGGTCGAGCATGTGGTTTTTGGCGTAAGAGATTCGCGACAGAACCGTGCGCGGGGTCAACTGCTTGGTGTCCAGCCCCATGCGGCGCATCGCCTGTTTGACGATGGCTTGCTGATCGGCCTCGTCGTAGATCACAAAGTTGCGGGTAAGCCCTTCATTGCCAATGCGCAGCGCTTCGATGTCGCGGCGCAGAAGACGTACGCAAAAGGAATGGAAGGTGGCCAGCAGCGGCTTAGCCAGCGAGCGGTGCTCAAGCAGCTTATCCACCCGCTCCGCCATTTCCGCGGACGCTTTATTGGTGAATGTGACCGCAAGAATGGAATCGGCCGCAACGTTGCGTACCTGGATGAGATAGGCAATGCGATGGGTAATCACCCGGGTCTTGCCGGAGCCCGCCCCGGCCAGGATCAGCAAGGGGCCATCCACCGATTCGACGGCGGCGCGTTGCTGCGGATTTAATTTATCGAGCAGATGTTGCAATGGTTGGTCTCTGAAGGATGGTGAAGCGATGAATTCTCTTCTACCAGTGTATCGCCCGGCGCGAGATGTGTTGCAATTCGAATATGCACAGTGTGGATGAGCCAGCTCGGCGAAGAGTTTGTGTGTTTTGCGGATCAAGTGTTGGGGCAAAGCAGGAGTACCGTGCGGAAGCAGTCACTTTGGGCCGCCTGCTGGGAGAAGCCGGGTTGGGCCTGGTGTACGGTGGCGCCCAGGTAGGCTTGATGGGCGCGGTGGCCGACGCTGCGCTCGCCCATGGCAGTGAAGTCATCGGAGTGATTCCTCGTTCCCTCGCCGCCATCGAGGTCGCGCATCAGAATCTGAGCCAACTGGTCCTGGTTGAGACCATGCATGAACGCAAAGCGTTGATGGCTCAGGAAGCTGACGCTTTTGTTGCTCTGCCGGGTGGCTTCGGTACGCTTGACGAGTTTTTTGAGATCCTCACCTGGGCGCAACTGGGTATCCATGCGAAACCGTGCTTGCTCTTGAACACCGGCGGTTATTACGACCAACTGCTGGGTTTTCTCAAAGTGTCTGTCGACCAGGGGTTCCTCAAGCCTGCGAACTATTCCTTGATCCAGGTTGTGGAGAATGCTGCCGATGCACTCAAATGCATGCAGAAGCTATGGCAATCTTTGCCCGTCAGCCATGTCGCTCCGGGCCGGCCTGCTCCGTAAGCGGTTGTCTGCGATTCCGGCATGCGATATAACCGGCTCACCGATGAGATGGAAAAGTTCTTGCGCGCTCCTGCTCGCCGCCTGCATGGCGCACGGCGAGGCTCCTAAGCCTGCAACAAAACCGGGCCTCAGGTTCGAAATTTCCTTTCCTGCACCAGCCCACGCAGACCCGATCACCGGGCGGGTCTTCGTGATCCTGTCTCGCGACATCGCGCACTGCGGTCCCGCGGATGCCGTCGCCGCCACCACGGAACCCTGTGAGCCTCGGTTGCAGGTCAGCCGTATCGGTGTTCCCTTCTACGGGCGCGATGTCACTTCGCTGAAGCCGGGCGATTCTGCGACCATCGACAATTCCGACCTCGGCTCGCCGCTCGCGCACCTGTCGGACATTCCCGCCGGCGATTACTACGTCCAGGCCATGATCAACGTCTACTCCGAGTTCCATCGCGCGGACGGCCACACGGTGTGGATGCACGACGATCAATGGGAAGGCCAGCGATGGCAACGGTCGCCCGGCAACCTCTACAGCAAAGCAGTCAAGATGCACATTGACCCTGCTTCGGGCACCATCCGCGTGGCCGCCGACCAGGTGATCCCGCCGGTTAGCGTGCCTGCGGACACTGAGTACATCAAACACATCAAATTCAAGAGTGAGTTGCTATCGAAGTTCTGGGGCCGTCCCATCTACCTCGGGGCCGTTGTGCTTCTGCCCCGCGATTATGAGCGCACCACGATCCGATATCCGATTGACTACGTTCAGGGACATTTTTCGCTGGAAGCGCCCTACCGGTTCGACGGCCAGAACGAATTCTCCAAGGCGTGGATGAGCGATCACTTCCCGCGCATGATTGCTGTGACCCTGCAGCATCCCAATCCTTACTACGACGACTCGTACCTGGTGAATTCGCCCAATGTCGGGCCGTACGATGACGCGCTGATGCAGGAACTTATTCCGGCAATTGAAAAGCAGTTCCGGGTGATCAGCGAACCCTATGCCCGGGTTGTTTCCGGCGGTTCCACGGGGGGTTGGATCTCGGCGTATCTGCAAATCTTCCATCCCACTTTCTTCGGCGGAGCGTGGTGCTCGTGTCCCGATGCAGTCACCTTTTCTGACGTGGAGGGCGTGAACTTTTATAACGACGACAATGCGTTTTTCAAGATGTATGACTGGCGTCCGGTGCCTACGATCAACAGCCGCTTCACCAACGGGCAGGCGATTCAGACTTCGGAGCAGCGCAATCGCTATGAACTGGTAAGCGGCGACCACGGCCGTTCTGGCGAACAGATTGATGTTTGGTCTGCGGTGTGGGGTCCGGTTGCTGACGACGGATTTTTCAAGCCTGCGTTCGACAAGTCCACGGGAAAGATTGACAAGGACGTGGTCGCGTATTGGCGGGACCACTGGGATCTGCTGGAGTACTTAAAACGTAACTGGGCCACGGTTGGCCCGCAGCTTAAGGACAATCTCTATTTCTTCGCCGGCGATGCGGATACCTATTTCCTCAACAATTCGACGATGGAGCTGGATGCGTGGCTGAAGACGACGACTGCGCCACATTCTGAAGCGAAATTTATGTACGGCAATCTCAAGCCGCATTGCTGGCAGGGTCCGGTCACTCCTGCGCAGCGGGTCATCGAGATTGCGCAACATATTCAGCGCCACAAACCCGAAGGTGCGGATACTCCGTGGTGGGACTACCGCTAGGTTTTGGGAAGAAGGAAACCGCAGGTCCCTCCCCTACGCTTCGGTCGGGATGACAAGCGGGGAGTTGACGCCAAAGGAACGAGTAGTGGTTGAGGAAAAATCTCGGTCCGACACCAGCCCCTAAAAGACCACCACCCTTTCCTTTTGTCATCCCGACCGTAGCGAAGCGGAGGGACCTGTGGTTTACTTTTCGGGCTTCACGCGGCACTGATCGCAGAGACAATGGCGGCGAAGATAGTCCCACGAATAAATCCCGCTCTGGTGGCCATCATTCCAGCGAAAACTGATAGCGTAGCGCCCAACCGGGGACACCGACTCCGGCCGCGCCGGAGCCTTGTACATCTGCAGCAGCGTTGCCGGCTGGGGCTTGGGCTCCCCAACCTTCCTCCCGGAAGCGCCACGCTCCTCATGACAAGTAGCGCAAGGGCACGCATCCCGCAGCCAGGAGAAGGTCCAGCTGCTTTGATGGCCGTCCTTCCAATCGATCTCCATACCGGTACCGGTAGTCTTTTGTACCCGGACCCGTGCCGGTTCGGTCGCATCTTTGGGCAAGTCGCGATGCGCGGTCTCCCGCGCCAGCTTTTGAGCCTCTTCTTCGCTGATAAATCGAATGCCCTCGTGGCTCATCGGAAACCCTCTTCAAGCATACTGTTTCCAAAAAAAGTACGCAGCCATCCCCAGGCCGATCCCGACCACCAGCAGACGCATGAGCCGCGGATCCAGCCCGCGCGAGTAGCGTGCTCCCAAAAACCCGCCCAGCGCAGCAGCGATCATCATGAGCAGGCAATACTGCCACAGGATCTGCTTCTCGATGATGAAGGTGACCACGGCAATGCCATTGGCTGTCGTGGTGGCGATCACCTTCAGCGCATTGACCTGGTTGATGTTCTGGATGCCGAAGACCGCCAGCACGGACATCAGCAAAAAGCCCGCGCCGGCTCCAAAATATCCGATGTAAAAACACACCAGTACGACGCCGATCCAGAGCGGCGTGAGATTAGGCTTGGCGCCGGCAACCCTGACGCGGTTGCGCCTCAACCATGCCGAGACCGGACCGCTGGCCGCAAACAGCCCGGACGCCAGCAGCAGCAACCAGGGCACTAACGCCAGGAAGGTGGACTGCCCGGTCCGAAGCAAAACGATCGCCCCCAACACTCCCCCTATCAGGGCTGCGGAGCAGACTGGTAGGACCAGCCGCAGGTTAGCTTTCAGATCCTGCCAGTACGCCGCAATCGACGTGAACTGGCCCGGCCAGAGGGCAACGGTGTTGGTTGCATTCGCCTGAATAGGCAGAACGCCCACGCCCAGCAGCGCCGGAAACGATAAGAAGGACCCGCCACCCGCCATCGCATTCAGGGCGCCGGCGAGAAAGGAAGCGATGACCAACCAGGCGTGTTGCCAGTGAGAACCGAGTGCCATGCAGTCTTATTCTCTCAGTCGGCCTGCAGAATCAGGCACTTCAGATACTCAGTCTCAGGAATGGTGAGAACTACGGGGTGGTCGGGCGCCGCTCCGCGGCGTTCCAGCAGCCGAATCCGGCGTTGCGCATCCCCGGCGGCCGCGGCTACCACGGCATGAAATTCGTCCCAGGAAACATAGTGGGAACAGGAGCACGTGACCAGCGTCCCGCCCGGACGAAGCATCTTCAGGGCGCGCAGATTCAGCTCCTTGTAGCCGCGTATGGCGCCGGGCACGGCACGCTTGGACTTGGCAAAAGCGGGTGGATCCAGCACCACGGTGTCAAAAGTATTTCCCGCTGCGCTCCAGTCGCGAAGAAGATCAAAGGCGTTGGCCTCAATCCACTCGACCGGGGCCTTGATCCGGTGACGGTTTACCTCAAGGTTTTCTTCCGCTACCTCGAGAGCCGCCCGGGAGGCGTCGATCCCGGTAACCCGGGTGCAGGATTGGGCCAGGTGCAGGGCGAAACCACCCTGGTAGGTGCACACGTCGAGCGCTTCGCCTTGGGCATAGCGGGATGCGGCGGCGTAGTTCAATCGCTGGTCAAGAAAGGCTCCGGTCTTTTGGCCAGCGTTGGCGTCGTAATGAAAGGCCAGCCCATTGAGACGGAAGATCGTTCTTAGCTGAGCAACAGGCTCGGCCGAATAAAGGGGCGCCTCAGGCGGCTCGCTCAGTTGCTCCAGCTCGCGTATGCGAGCATCGGACCGTTCGACGATCGTGACCGGGGCGAGTTCAGTTTGTAGAACCTGCACGATGAGCGCGCGAATGTCGTCCCGGTCGAGCGCCTTGGTGTTGATCTCAAACAGGATCAAGTCGCCGTAACGGTCGACAATCAGGCCGGGAAGCTGATCTGCTTCGCTGAAGACCAGGCGGCAAGCGTCCGTGCCCTCGTCCAACATGCCGGCGCGGAGCTGAATCGCCTGGCGCAGGCGTTGTTCGAAGAGCGCCATCCAGGCCGGGTGGGTCAGGTGAGGATCAGAAGTTACCAGGCGGAGCGCGATCTGCGAAGACGGGCTCCATAAAGCCGTGCCCAGGGGAAAGCCGCGGTGGTCCGCAACGGCAAGCAGCCCTGCCTCCATTTCCACGACATGCTCGATGTCCGAGCGGTAGACCCACACATGGCCGGCACGCAGGCGATCCGCGGCCCTGCGGGAAATAATGGCGACCGGTCCCTCGCTACTGAAGGCGCGTGCAGCCTGGCTAGGAGGCGCGGAGATGGGTTCACGAGTCACAAATCATCTTCGCACAGGCGCCCAGGACGTCAGTCCTGGGTCAAACGTATCCCCGCAACTAATGACGGGTGCCCCATCATTGGTTGCGGGACAGGATTCGTGGTTGTCACGCCTATGTGAAGCCGTAAACACCCCAGCCATAGCCTGCTTAATCGAGGCAGCCTATAATCAGGTATGGCGACTGTGCACTCTACGCCACTCGAGCCTCCCGCCGAGCCCAGCCTATTGACGGCAAAATTTGCCGAATTGCTGGCGACGATTGGTAAGAACCGGCCGAGCGACGATATCGGGGTTATCCGCAGGGCTTGGGAGTTTTGTGTGCAGCATCATAGCGGGCAACTCCGGGCCTCCGGGGAGCCCTACGTGCTGCACCCGCTCGAAGTCGCCCAGGTGCTGGCCGAGATGAAGCTGGACTCGACCGCGATCGCGGCCGGCCTGCTGCACGACGCCGTCGAAGATACCCCGGTTACCACCGAAGACATCACCGAACAATTTGGGGAACAGGTCGCACACATCGTCGAAGGTGTGACCAAGATCGACAAAATCCAGTTCGCGAACCGCGAAGACCGCCAGGCGGAAAACGTACGCAAGATGCTGCTGGCGATGGTCAGCGATGTGCGCGTGGTCCTCATCAAAATGGCGGATCGCCTGCACAACATGCGAACTCTGCAGCACCTGTCGCCCGACCGGCAGGAATCCATCGCCCGGGAAACTCTGGACATCTATGCTCCCCTGGCCCACCGGTTGGGTATGGGCAAAGTGCGCGGCGAGTTGGAAGACCTGGCCTTCCGCTACGTCGACCCCTTCGGCTACGAACAGGTAAAGACCGCTGTCGATGCGGCTCGCGATGAGGACGAGCAGTTTCTTAACTCGGTCGAGTCCCTGCTCAATGAGCGGCTGCGGGAAAACAATATCCAGGCGCGCGTGGAATGGCGCATCAAGCGCCTCTACAGCATTTATCAGAAGCTGCAAAAACAGAAGATCACCGTCGACCAGGTCTATGACCTGCTCGCTGTTCGCGTAATCACGGCGACGGTGCAAGACTGCTACGCTGCCTTCGGCCTGATCCATTCCATCTGGCGCCCGGTGCCTGGTCGCATCAAGGACTTTATCGCCATGCCCCGCCCCAATCTGTATCAATCGCTGCACACCACGGTGATGGGCGAAGGTGGGCACCAATTCGAGGTCCAGATCCGGACGGAAGAAATGCATCGCGTCGCCGAAGAAGGAATCGCGGCGCACTGGAAATACAAAGCTGCGGGTTCGCCGACCAACGCGCGCGATGAGCAGCGCCTCGCCTGGGTGCGGCAGCTGGTCGAGTGGCAGCGGGAGATGTCCGATCCCAACGAATTTCTCTCCACACTGAAAATCGATCTGTACCCCGAGGAGGTTTACACCTTCACCCCCAAGGGCAAGGTGGTGGTGCTGCCGAAGGATGCGACACCGATTGACTTCGCCTATTCCATCCATACCGAAGTCGGCAATACCTGTGTAGGCGCCAAGGTGAACGGCAGAATGGCGCAGCTGCGCACCAAGCTGCACAACGGCGATATCGTCGAGGTCGTTACCCAGAACGGGCACACTCCCAGTCGCGATTGGCTGACCTTCGCCAAGAGCTCCCGGGCGCGGAACAAGATCAAGCACTGGCTCAATGAGCATCAGCGCGAGCGGGCCATTGAAATCGGCAAGAAGCTGCTTGACCGGGAAGCGCGCAAGTACAAGGTGTCCCTGAGCAAGCTCACCGACACTGACTATGCTCGCGCGGCCGGCGAATGTGGCCTGGCAACGGCCAGCGATTTGATGGCCGCCATTGGGTTCGGCAAGTACTCCTCACGCCAGGTGCTGAACAAGCTTTCTCCGGGAGCGACGGCGCAGGCCGGCCTGGAGATTGAGCCGGCTAAGGACGCTCCCCAGGGTCTCATGTCGGAGGCGGTCCGGCGGGTCCACATGCACGGGTCCGACTCCCTGCAAGTGGAGGGTCAGGACGATCTCCTGGTTTACCGTGCCCGCTGTTGCAATCCGATCCGGGGAGAAGAGATTGTCGGTTACGTAACCCGCGGCAAGGGGGTCGCAGTCCACGCGCGCAGCTGCCCGAATGTGCAGAACCTGCTCTATGAGAGCGACCGCCGCATCTCCGTAGAGTGGGCCCGGGTGGCAGAGGAAAATCCAGGCCGCAAGATGACCTACCCGGTCAAGCTGACGGTGCTTTGCGACGATCGCGCCGGCATGCTGAAGGAAATGACCGCGGTGATCAGCGACGACGGCACCAATATCCGCGGGGTCGATTCCAAGTCGACAGGCGACTCGGCGGTGGTGGAATTTGTTCTGGAAGCCGAAGACATGCGTCACCTGACGCGTCTGATCAGCGGGCTGCGGCGCGTGCCGGGTGTCCGCGAGGTGCAACGCGCTCACAAGGTATGAGGCATGGGAAAATCAGGGCATGAATCTTAACGGTAAGTCGGCGGTTTCTACAGAAAGCGCTCCCGCGGCCATCGGCCCTTACTCCCAGGCGATTGAGATCGGGGAAATGATCTACACCTCCGGCCAGGTGGGCCTTGATCCTAAGACCGGACAGATGGTGGAGGGTGGAATTCGAGAGCAAACCGTGCGCGTGCTCGAGAACCTGAAGGCCGTTCTGGCCGCAGTCCGCAGCGACCTGCAAAAGGTGGTCAAGACCACGGTGTATCTCAAGAACATGAGCGATTTTGCGGCGATGAACGAGATTTACGCCACCTACCTGGCGAAAGATGGCTGGGTGGCGCCGGCGCGGTCCACGGTCGAAGTGGCCAGGTTACCCAAGGACGCCCTGGTTGAGATTGAAGTGATCGCGCTACGCTAGACCGCTTCCTTTGAGGACGCGACGCATCGAATGAGCCGGGAGCAGGATCATGGAAAAAGAACAAGTCCAGAAGATTGAGAAAACGGATGCGGAGTGGCGTGCCGAGCTGACGCCGGAACAGTACTACGTGATGCGGCAGAAGGGTACGGAGCCGGCGTTTTCCGGCGCTCTCTACCGCAACCACGCGGATGGAACCTACCGCTGTGGGGCCTGCGGTGCAGAGCTATTCAGCTCCGACACCAAGTTTGAATCAGGCAGCGGGTGGCCCAGCTTCTCCGTCCCGGCGAACGCCCAGGCCGTGGAACTCCATGAAGACAGAAGCTACGGGATGACGCGCACCGAGGTTACGTGCGCTCGTTGTGGAGCCCACCTGGGACATGTTTTCCCGGATGGTCCGGGGCCCGGCGGGCTACGCTACTGCATCAATTCGTTGTCGCTGGGCTTTGACCCCAAACACACGGGGACCAAAGAATAGTTACGAGGCCTTAACGACCTTGCCTGCCTTGATGCAGCGGGTGCACACGCGGATGCGCTTGTTGCCGCCGCCTACCTCGGCCTTGACGGGTCGAAGATTGACGTTCCAGCGGCGTTTGGAAACATTGTGCGCGTGCGAGATCTTATTACCGAACTGCGGGCCTTTGCCGCAGATTGTGCAAACCTGAGCCATGACAAACTCCAAATTACTTAAGCTTTTCGCAGGAACCGTGCGGCAGTCCAACTCTGTGCACGCACTATCGAAGAGGACGATAGTGGGCTAAAGCACAAGACACGTACACGCAACAAACTCGCGAACTACCAGTATAGCCATACCGGCATCCGCCGACAACTCAGACCCCGTGGGTCGCTGAGCGCTTTTTGAAGGGTACGGGCTTCAGCCCGTACATCAACCACCCAGGCTACGAAGGGCTTCAGCCCCTGAGGGCATCTCTTGTACTGGTTTAAGTAGCCCTCAGCGGCTGAAGCCGATCCATCTTGACGATTAGAAGCACGGCCTAGAGGCCGTACCCTTCCCAGGCGAGCTCTCAAACAGGCTCTTTAGCCCATACAACCCAACAAATTCTTCGGTTTCAGGCCCTGAGGTACGCTTTTAACTGAAGCCGTTCGCTCTCCTTCGCAATTTCATCGGCACTATAGAATGGCGGATCACGATGCCCAAAGCCGCCCCTGCCCAGCCCAATCGAGAACCCTTCCGTCCCCCGTGGTTGGTCTTCTGGGTGGCGTTCGCTGTGCGGGTGATCTACCTGACCCTGGCGCATACCTATCGCATCCGGCCTTACGACGACCACATGCTGTTCGGCGAAGAAATGGGCCGGATCGCTCGCGCCTTGGCCACCGGCTTTGGCTTTTCCGACCCTTTTCGCGGACACACCGGACCGACCACGTGGGTCGGACCTCTCTTTCCACTGCTTCTTGCAGGGGTTTTCAAGCTGTTCGGCGTGTTCAGCCCACTCTCTGCATGGGTGATTCTCACCCTCAATAGCCTGTTTTCAGCCCTGACCGCTCTCACTGTCTGGGAGATCGCGGCGCGTTGCTTCAACCACAACGTGGCCCGGTGGTCGGCGTGGATCTGGGCTCTGTACCCGGCAGCCTTGCAGTATGCCGTCCGCTGGATATGGGACACATCACTCACCACCTTTCTCTTCTCCTGGGTGCTGGTGCTGGCACTGCGTTTGCGGTCAGGCGAAACCCTTGGGCGCTGGGCGCTCTTCGGTCTGCTCTGGGGACTGACCGGGTTGAGCAATCCGGCCCTTCTGATCTTTCTACCCGCTTGCGGGCTTTGGGTACTTGCCGGTGCGCCAAGGCGCCAATGGTCCGGAGCGCTTCTGGCCGCTCTGTTGTTCGCCGCGTGCCTGGGCCCCTGGACGTGGAGGAATTGGCTGGTCTTCCACCAATTCGTGCCTGCTCGGGGAAACTTCGGCGCCGAGTTATACCTGGGCAACGGGCCGGGGGCGACCGGGTTGTTGATGGAGTACGACCACCCCATCCAGGCGCCCGATCAGCTTCGGCTCTACACCGCGATGGGCGAGATTGCCTATTCCCGGATGCGTGGGAAGCAAGCTATGACCCTGATAGGCAAAGACCCCGGTCTCTTCGCGCAGAACACACTCAAGCGGGTGTTCTTCTTTTGGGCGGGGGTCCCTCACCCGGTAAGCCGGACGGAGTGGGTGGAGTACGCGCGCAACCTCAACTTCATCTTTGGCAGCGTTTGTGGACTGCTCGGGCTCGCGCTCGCCCTGCAACGAAAAGCTCCAGCCGCCTGGCTATTCGCGTGGGCCTTTTTGCTCCTGCCGCTGGTGTATTACGGCGTGGCTGCCCATGCCCGGTTTCGCCATCCGCTGGAACCTTTGATGGTGATCCTGGGCGTCTACCTGTTTCAATCCGCTGATTTGACCAAAACAGGCAGGAACCGTAAACTTAGAGAGCTTGGGACCTAAGCCTTTGGCGCGGTCTGCTCACCTTCGGGTTGGAGCACAATCAGCAATCCATTATTTGCCCAGCTAGTTTGTTCCGCCGATGCGATTCGGCGTGGAGGATTTTTATGTACGCTGTGATCCGCACGGGTGGTAAGCAGTATTGTGTCTCCCCAGGCGAAGTCGTCAAGATCGAAAAGGCAGCCGTTGAGCCCAATGGCGCGGTGGAATTCAACGACGTCCTCGCCTTTTCTGATGGACAGTCCCCTATCTCCAAGCCCACCGGCGGCAAGGTGCTTGGCACCGTCGTCAGCGAGGGACGCGGGGAAAAGATTCTCGTCTTCCACTTCAAGCGCAAGAAGCAATACAAGAAGCTGCAAGGCCATCGCCAGGCCTACACCGAGGTGCGGATCAACAGCATCGAGGTAAATGGACTTAGCTACGGCAGTGAACAGGCTGCCAAGTAGGCAAATTTCTGATTGATTGAGGATTAGGCAATGGCACATAAAAAAGGTTTAGGCAGTTCCAAAAACGGCCGCGATTCCAACGCACAGCGACTTGGGGTCAAAATTTTCGCCGGCCAGGTGGTCACCGGCGGTTCCATCATCGTGCGCCAGCGCGGCACCAAGTTGAAGCCCGGCTTGAACGTCGGCCGGGGAAAAGACGACACCCTCTACGCCGAGATTGCCGGCCGGGTAAACTTCATCGACCGTGGCAAGACTGGCCGTTTCGTCTCCGTAGAGCCAGTAGAGGCCTCCGCCAAGTAACTCTGGATGGTGGGCGAGAATCTGGTCTGGGCGCGCGGATACTGATCAAGTCCCGTAGGGATGGCTGAGCCTAGCCCAGGATGCAGTCCTGGGGAGAGGTTCGAGAGACGAAAAGTCCCGTAGGGACGACTGAAAGTTAACCCGCGGAAGTCAATCAATCCACAAGACTCCGCAAGCGCAAAAATCAAAAGGCCGTAACGGAGAATCCCGTTACGGCCTTTGTTGTCTCCTGAAAGTTAACTTGCGACGTGGAGCGAGTTCTTGATCAGAATGCGGTCGACCACCTTTTCGACATCCTGCAGGAAGAAGTCGCTGGCCGGGACGGTTACGGGCAATGGAGCCCGGGGCGTGCTGTGTCCAAAGGTGGTTGCGATTTCGTTCCAACGCGCCAAGGGAGAGGAAGTGCTGAGGGCGGTAAACCGGCGAGCTGGTTCCGGAACCATGAAGTAGGTCGACCAGACGGTAAGCGTCACCAGGCTGGCACCGGTCGTGACCACGCTCACGGTTGAAGTCAACATGTTGCCTCCGAGGTGCAAAAGCCCTGTGGAGATGAACAGATCGCTCGCTGCCATAATGCCGAAGCCGAAACTGATACCAAAGACCCGGCTGCGATAAGACAGGCCGAGCTTGCCTGCGGCAAGCAACAGGAACAGCAGCAGGCTAAGGATGAAGATGCTTTCGCAGCGCATCGCCTGGGCCACAAGGGCAAGGAAAAACTTGTTGCCCTTGCCGCCTGGCGTGAGCAGAGCCGCCGACGTGGCGACAAAGGAAATGGAAGCTACCCAGCGGAACGATATAGAGCCCAACCACTTCAAGCCTGGAAAGGGATCCATGGAGGACTGGAACAGCTCCTGGATAACCAGGAACACGAGGATCGCGCCCGCCACATAGCTGCACCAGTAGGTATAGAAGTAGCACGAGTAGACGGCTTTCTCGCTCACCGTCATGAAGCGATGCGCCTGCAACAAGAGATGAAGGACCACCGAAGAGGCGAGCCGAACCGAGACGTAAGCGAAAAGCGCAGGAAAGCGCCGATGCTCCCGAGATCTAAGCAGAGCCATCATGGCTACTACCATGAGGAGGGGCTCTGCCGCGTACAAGGTGCTAAGGGCTACGCTCGTCATCACACCACCCCTTCCGAGTCTTGAGAATAGCTCGAAAAGGGATGATGCTCAACCTAAGAAAGCCTTCAAATCTGGCACTTTTGTGCTACATGTGCACGGTTTGGGTACTGCCGGAGGTAGCGTTAGTACTGTTTTTCGCTCTACTGGAAGCATGCATCGCCCGGAGGGCACATCGGTACCGGCATCGCATGGGACACAACCAGGCTATGGCTTGCGGTCACGTGATCCGTAGGCTTGATAGTAACTGCACCGGCAATAAAACCGGCAAAGACGACGGAGAAGATGGACGCGTGGACGAAAAGCTTCATGACTGGTTACCTCCGGGGGGTTGGTATTTCGTTTACAGTGGAAGACGGCAACAATCGAGAGTATAGTTCGCCAGCTTCGTGAACGTGTGTTTTAAAGGACATATAGAGGTTATCTACTCTCGACCTTACCCAAGTACCTCTTCCAACTGTTCTAGAGTACCCCATTTTTTGGTTACTTCAGAATTCTCCGAACGGGCCATAAAGGTCACCTAAGTACCGGGAACCTTCGTGCTCGCGCCACAGCCTGGCCCTCCCGGCAGCGATGTTTACGGCCTGATTTCCACCTTGATTTCCACCGCGCCGGATGAAGCCGTAAGCCCGGATTTCGCACTCCGAAACGTGGTAAACTTGAAGCAGTCAAGTGCAGTCAAACCCTGCACTTTCAAGATGTTATTTCCCATCGGTCCCTTCGCACCGAGAGCCGTTTTCAAGCTTTGTAGTTCGGAGTTGCATGTCCACCAAAGAACTTCCCGTTTCCGCCGCTCTACCTCAGGCCGCCATGCGCGATGACTTAAATCCAGAGCGCACCTACACCGGCGACAACATCAAGATTCTGGAGGGCTTAGAGGCTGTTCGCCTGCGCCCCGCGATGTACATCGGGTCCACCGGTGATCAGGGCCTGCACCACCTGGTGTATGAGGTAGTGGATAATTCGGTCGACGAAGCGCTCGCGGGCTATGCGACCCACGTAGACGTAACCATCCACATCGACAACTCGATCACGGTCACCGATGACGGACGAGGCATACCTGTGGACGAGATGGATACCCCCAATGGCGAGCGCATGCCGGCCCTCCAGGTCGTCCTCACCAAGCTGCACGCGGGTGGCAAGTTCGATTCATCCAACTACAAGGTCTCAGGCGGACTGCACGGGGTGGGTGTTTCCTGCGTAAACGCCCTCAGCGAAACCCTCGATGTCGAGGTGTGGAAGGACCTGCACACCTACGAGCAGGAGTACGCCAAGGGAATTCCGATTACCAAGCTGAAGCAGACGGGCACCACCAAGAAACGTGGAACCAAGATCCACTTTCTCCCCGATCGCACCATCTTCACCGTCACCGAGTACAACTTTGACACCCTGGCCCAGCGGCTGCGCGAACTCGCCTTCCTCAACAAAGGCCTGGAGATCAGCCTGGTCGACGAGCGTTCCACCGACCCCAAAACCGGCGGAGCCAAGCGTTCCGACTTCAAATACGCCGGCGGCATTGCCGAGTTCATCAAGCATCTGAACCGCGGTAAGCAGGTTCTGCACGATAAGCCGATTGTCATGGAGTCTTCCCGCGACGGGGTCGAACTGGACATTGCCCTGCAGTACAACGACAGCTATTCCGAGTCGGTCTTCAGTTTTGCCAACAACATCAACACGGTCGATGGTGGCACCCACCTCTCCGGCTTCCGCACCGCGCTGACCCGTACCATCAATACCGCCGGGCAGCAGATGGGACTGTTCAAGGACGTCAAGGAGAACCTCTCCGGGGACGATGTCCGCGAAGGCCTGGTCGCGGTGGTGAGCGTGAAGCTATCGCAGCCGCAATTTGAAGGGCAGACCAAAGGCAAGCTCAACTCCGACATCGCCGGCACGGTGCAGGCTTTCGTCAATGAACGGCTGGGCATGTTCTTCGAGCAGAACCCGCCCATCGCCAAAAAGATCATCAACAAGGCGATCGAAGCAGCGCGAGCCCGTGAGGCAGCCAGAAAAGCACGCGACCTGACGCGCCGTAAGGGCGCGCTCGACGGCGGCGGCTTGCCCGGCAAGCTGGCCGATTGCAGTGAGCGCCAGCCCGATCGCTGCGAGCTGTACCTGGTCGAGGGTGAATCCGCAGGCGGGACCGCCAAGCAGGGCCGTGACCGGAAATTCCAGGCAGTGCTCCCGCTCAAGGGCAAAATCCTGAACGTGGAGAAGGCCCGCTACGACAAGATGCTGGGCCATGAAGAAATTCGCGCCATGATTACCGCGCTCGGCTGCGGCATTGGCAAGGACGACTTCGATCCATCCAGGTTGCGCTACGGCAAGATCATCCTGATGACCGACGCCGACGTGGACGGATCTCATATCCGAACCCTGCTTTTGACCTTCTTCTTCCGCCACATGGTTGATCTGATCAAGCGCGGGCACGTCTATATCGCCCAGCCCCCGCTCTACCGCATCAAGAAGGGCAAGTTCGAGCAGTACATCAAAGACGACCGGGAATTTGTCAAGGTGATGATCAAGCGCGCCTCAGAGGGCATGGGCTTGCGCTACGGAACTGCAGGTAAAAGGCTCGAGGGCGCCGCCCTAACCAAGTTCATGGGGCAGCTCAACGATTACCTGGGCGTGTTCGAGAAGGCCAACAAACACATGCGCAACGAGGAGGTCACGGAGCTGCTCCCCAGGTTTGAGTTGATGCGCCGCGCCGACTTTGAGTCCGAGGGTTCGGTGCCTCCGAAACTCGCTAAGCTGCATGCCGAACTGGTGAAGATGACCAAGCGCTTCCAGTTCAAAGCAGTGGCCACCCCGCGGTACGAGGAAGAGCATCGCACCTGGTCAGTCAGCTTTACCGACAGCCAGGGAGCGGAGCGCCGGGTCGACTGGACCCTGGCGTCGTCACCGGAATACCGGCAGATGATGGCCAAGTATTCCCTGATCCGGGACGAGATGGAACCGCCCTTCGTGATTGAGTACGCCAAGAGCGCGGAACCTGAGGAAGCCGAAGGGGAGGCGCCGGCAGCCGATGCCCCAGCCGCCAAGCCAAAGAAGGCTAAGCGGGTTACCGCTGATCCCGTGACCAAGCAATCGGCGCGTGAGGTGTTCGAGTACGTAATCGAGCAAGGCCGCCGTGACTACGACGTTCAGCGCTACAAAGGCTTGGGCGAGATGACCTCAACCCAGCTCTGGGAAACAACCATGGATCCCGACCGCCGTACGCTGCTCTCGGTGAAGCTCGAAGATATCGCGGAAACTGAGTCTATCTTCAGCACGCTCATGGGCGAGGACGTGGAATCGCGCCGTAAGTTCATCGAAGAGAATGCGCTGGATGTGAAGAACCTGGACATCTAGGCTTTAGACATCTGGGTTCCAGGCGTCCAGGTTTCGATCCGTGATCGGGCGAGCGGCTGCTAACATCCGGCCATGGCTCTGCTCGAGGTACACCAACTTACCAAGAACTACGCCCGGCGCCGCGGATGGCGGGGCACGCGCCAGGAAAAGTGCGTTGTGGACCGGGTATCCTTCTCGATTGCCCGGGGCGAAACCCTGGGCCTCGTAGGCGAATCGGGTTCCGGTAAAAGCACCGTGGCCCGTATGATTCTGGGCCTCATCCCTCCCTCTTCCGGAACCGTTTCCTTTGCCGGCGAAGAAGTCATTTGCGGCGCTTCGAGCGTGAGCCTGCGCAAGCTGCGCCGGCGGATGCAACCTGTGTTCCAGGATCCCTTCGCGGCCCTCAATCCGCGCATGACTGTTGCTGAGATCATCGCCGAACCCTTTCGCATTCATCGCCACGATGGACCGGGTGGACCGGCCGAAAACCCCCGGGGACTCCTGGCAGCAGTGGGCCTGGACGACTCTGCCCTGCCTCGCTATCCCCATGAGTTTTCAGGCGGCCAACGCCAGCGGATTAATATCGCCCGGGCCCTGGCACTTCGGCCCGAACTGCTGGTGCTCGACGAGCCAGTTTCCGCGCTCGACGTGAGCGTCGGAGCCCAGATCATGAACCTGCTCCGGTCGCTACAGCAAACATTCCAATTGACTTACCTCTTTATTTCCCACTCCATGCCCCTGGTGCGCTACCTGGCCACCAGCATCGTGGTCATGCGCGCCGGGCAGGTGGTGGAAATGGGGGAATGCGAACAGATATGTGGCTCACCGGCTGCAGCCTATACCAAAGCACTCCTGGAAGCGACACCCGAGCTACCTCAGCATATGTGATAATGAAACACTCATATTTTATGACTCTTTCATGCTATACTTGCATCCAAGGAATAGATGGCCAACGCCTGGCCAGAATTCGGAGGAAATATGGCACTTACCCGTTGGGAACCCTATCGCGATCTGTTGGCTTTGCAGAATCGAATGAACAGTGTTTTTCAGGACTTTTCCCGTAGCAACACCCCGGGAGAGAACGACCTTGTGACGGCTGCCGGCTTCGTGCCCCCTGTCGACATTTATGAGGACGAAAACAAGCTGGTCCTCAAAATCGAAATCCCCGGCATGCGCCAGGAGGATCTCGATGTCCGCATGGAAAACAACACATTGACCGTGACCGGCGAGCGCAACTTCCAGAAGGAAGAGAAGGAAGAGAACTTCCATCGTGTCGAGCGCCGCTACGGCACCTTCTATCGCGCGTTCACGGTGCCGAACACGATCGATCCGGAAAGCATCAAGGCGGAGTATGACGCCGGCGTGCTGCGCCTGGAACTTCACAAGCGTCCGGAAAGCAAGCCCAAGCAGATCAAGGTAAACGTGGGATCGGCGAAGCAGCTGAACCCGAATCAACCGCAAACCGTAGCAGCCGATGCTGCGAAAACCGCTTAACTTTATGGGTTGAGTTCACCTCGGGGCGCTCTCGGGGTGAACTCCCCGGACTTTTTTCAGATACCTCATAGCAATTTCAAGATCGAAACAGGAAAGACGACCGATCCGCGTGGCCTCCAAGGGATGCCGCCCTTGCTTTTCGCCCACCGGCGATCGAGGATGATCAGGTCGTGAAGGAAGACATCCATTATGGCTATCCGCTGGGATAAGTTCACGTTGAAATCACAGGAGGCAATTCAGAGGGCCAGTTCACTGGCCAACGAGAATGGCCAACCTGAAGTGTTGCCACTCCATCTGCTGATGGCGTTGGTAGAAGACAGAGAAGGCATTATTGTTCCGTTGCTGCAGAAGATCGGCGTGCCTACGGAGCAATTGATCGCGAGCGGCCGCCAGGCCATCGACAAGCTATCCAAGGTCTCCGGCGCAGCCTCAGAGCCCGGCCTCTCTGCCGGCATGCAAAAAGTTTTGAACGACGCAGCGAAAGAGGCGCAGGACTTCAAGGACGAGTACGTATCGACCGAGCATCTGCTTCTCGCGCTGGCACAAAACAAGAAAGACCCCGCACAGATGCTACTCGCCTCCCTGGGCGCAACCCGGGACGCGATTCTGCAGGCGCTGACCTCGGTACGCGGCAATCAACGGGTCACGGATCAGAATCCGGAAGGAAAATACCAGGCTCTCGACCGCTATGCCAAAGACCTGACGGAACTGGCGCGACGCGGCAAACTGGACCCGGTCATCGGACGCGACGAAGAGATTCGCCGCGTGATCCAGGTGCTTTCCCGGCGGACCAAAAACAACCCGGTCCTGATTGGGGAACCGGGCGTGGGCAAGACCGCCATCGTGGAAGGCCTGGCCCGCCGCATCATCTCCGGAGATGTGCCCGAACTGCTGCGCGACAAGCGGGTGATCTCGCTTGACCTCGGCTCCATGCTGGCAGGAGCGAAGTACCGCGGTGAGTTTGAAGACCGGCTCAAGGCAGTGCTCAAGGACATCGAGGAATCGAATGGCCAGATCATTCTGTTCATCGACGAACTGCACACGCTGGTCGGGGCAGGCGCTGCGGAAGGCGCCATCGATGCTTCGAATATGTTGAAGCCGCCGCTGGCGCGGGGTGAGCTGCGGGCCATCGGCGCGACCACGCTGGCCGAGTATCGCAAGTACATCGAGAAGGATGCAGCCCTCGAACGCCGGTTCCAGATCGTGTTTGTTGGCGAGCCCAACGTGGAAGACACAATTGCGATTCTGCGCGGGCTCAAAGAGCGGTATGAAGCTCATCACAACGTCCGCATCAAGGACTCGGCGATCGTGGCCGCAGCCACGCTCTCGCATCGCTATATCTCGGACCGCTTTCTGCCGGATAAGGCTATCGACCTGGTCGACGAGGCGGCAGCGTCGCTGGCCATTCAGATCGGCTCCGTGCCCATGGAAATTGACCAGTTGGAGCGGAGAATCATGTCGCTCGAAATCGAGCGCACCGCTCTCAAGAGAGAGACCGACCGGAACTCAAAAGACCGGCTCGATGCTGTCCTGAAAGAACTGGCTTCGCTGAAGGAGGAGGCCACCGGACTGCGCGCTCGCTGGCAAACAGAACGAGAGGCCATCACCCGTCTGACCGAGGTGAAGAAGAAGGTCGAGGCCTTGCGCTTCGAAATGGAAGAGCAGACACGGCGCGGCAATCTGGAGCGCTCAGCTGCTATCCAGTATGGCGAGCTTCCCAAGGTGGAAGCGGAACTGAAGAAGCTCGAGGCGGTGCAGGATGGAGCTGCCGGTCATCGCCTGCTGAAAGAGGAAGTGGACGAGGAAGACATCGCCAAGATTGTGAGCAAGTGGACCGGCATCCCGGTCGACAAGATGCTGGAAGGGGAAGTGCGCAAACTGGTCGAGATGGAAGGGCGGCTGCGCGAGCGCGTGATCGGACAGGATGAGGCGCTAACACTAGTGGCCAACGCGATTCGCCGTTCACGTGCTGGGCTGAGCGATCCCAAGCGACCCATCGGATCTTTCCTCTTCATGGGACCGACGGGCGTGGGTAAGACAGAAACTGCGCGCGCGTTAGCGGAGTTCCTGTTCGACGACGACCAGGCGATGGTGCGTATCGACATGTCGGAGTACATGGAGAAGCACGCGGTGGCCCGGCTCATCGGCGCGCCTCCGGGATATGTGGGCTACGACGAAGGCGGTCAGCTGACGGAAGCCGTGCGCAGGCGGCCGTACTGCGTGATCCTGTTCGACGAGATCGAGAAGGCGCACCCTGATGTCTTTAACATCCTGCTGCAGGTGCTCGATGATGGGCGCCTGACGGATTCCAAAGGGCGCACGGTGGACTTCAAGAACACGATCCTGATCATGACGTCGAACCTGGGAGCGCATCTGCTGCAGTCAGAGAACCTGGACAGCGAAACGGCTTTCGAAGCAGCACGCGAGCAGGTGATGCAATTGTTGCGCCAGTCTTTCCGGCCGGAATTTCTCAACCGCATCGACGATGTGGTGATCTTCCGTCCGCTGGGCGAGGAACAACTGGAGCACATTGTCGACCTACGGCTGACCGATCTACGCAAGCTGCTGGAAGCGCGCAAGATCACGTTGGAGTTGACGGATGGTGCGCGTCATCAGCTGCTACTGACCGGGTACGACCGGCAGTATGGGGCTCGTCCGTTGAAGAGAGCGATTCAGCGCTTGATCCAGGATCCCCTGGCAATCAAGATTCTGGACGGTGAAGTGCTTCATGGCGATCACATCCGCATCGATGCGGACCCGCTGAAGAACAAGCTGCTGTTCGAGGTTGCCGGTAGAACTGTAGAAGCCTGATTTGCACTATTGGCGGGACTCTGCGTTTCCATGAGAGTCCCGCAGAACTGCAGATCCCTCGGCTTCGCTCGGGATGACAAAGGAAAGGGCTACGGTTGCATAATATTTGCTGCCGGACCGAAAGGCATGGGGAAACCCGCTTACGGAACAACCACCCTTCCCTTTGGCATCCCGAGCAGCGAACAACGTTCCGGGTGCCCCATTCAAGCCTTCTTTTGGCTTGAGTGGGCAAGTACGCGAAGACGAGGGATCTCCAGTTCGTGTTCTTACACCCACTCGCCTTTGCGCATCAGCGGTTCCGCTGTGCCGGTTGCGGTGATGCCGTCCAGATCGATCTCACCGGATCCGATCATCCAGTCGACGTGGATCAGGCTCTCGTTCGCGCCCCGGGCAGCAAGCTCTTCAGGAGTGAGTTGGTCACCGTTTTTTACGCAGGTGCTGTAAGCCTGTCCTAGAGCGATATGGCTGGCGGCATTCTCATCGAAGAGCGTGTTCAGGAATAACAATCCGCTGCTGGCGATGGGTGAGGAGTGCGGCACCAGGGCTACTTCGCCCAGCCGCCGTGCCCCGTCATCCGTATCGATCATTCGCTGCAGCACTTCCTGCCCGCGTGACGCCTTCGCGTCGACTACGCGCCCACCCTCAAAGCGCACGGCGATCTTCTCGATCATTGTTCCCTGGTGCGAGAGGGGTTTCGTACTGGTCACGGTGCCTTCCACGCGATCTTTGTGGGGCGTGGTGAACACCTCTTCGGTCGGCATGTTGGGAATGCAGTAGGCGCCGGTGCCGGCTTGCGTTCCTCCTCCCATCCATAGGTGGTCGTCCGCGAGTCCTACACGCAGGTCGGTCCCCGGTCCCCGAAAATGGAGTGCGGCGTAGCGCTTCTGATTCATCAGGTCTGCGCGGCGATGGAGCCCACTGTCATGTTGCTTCCAACGCGTGATCGGATCATCGCCATCGATGCGCGAGGCAGCGAAGATCGCATCCCACAGCTTGGTCATCGCCTGGTCGGGCGGCAGATCGGGAAATACGGCCTGTGCCCACGCGGGTGTTGCGGAGGCGACGATGGTCCAGTTGATGTCATGCCGGGTAATGAGCTCGATTGCGGGACGGTAGGCCTTGGACACAGCGCGGTTGGCGCGGCCTACCTTTTCCGGATCTTCCTTCGAGAGCAGAGATGGATTTCCACCGGTAATCGCGAGCCGTGCCGCTCCACTGCGGAAGGCCTGCGCCATGCCTTCAAAGAGCCATCCCGCCGCCGTATCGAAGCCCGCCTCGTCGGCGTAACGATAGCGCAAAAGGGTCGACGGCTCGTCGGTGTACAGAGTGGTGACGAGGGAGGCTCCGGCTTTGTAAGCCTGCTCAGTAATCAAGCGAGCCAGCGGCAAGGAATCAAGCCCGGCCGTCATAACCAGTTCTTGTCCGCGCGCGAGCCCGAGACCGACATTCACGGCGACCTGGGCAAGACGGTCGAGTTTTTGCTCAAAGGTGAGAGATGTTTTGGGGAGCTCTGAGATGGTGGCCATGGGTTCCTCGTGGTATCTATTATCAACCAGCCGGTAAGACGCAAATCCCTCCACGTCGCCAGTAAGTCCCAAAGGGACGGCTGAACTTAGCCCAGGACGCAGTCCTGGGTTAGCGTGCGCCCTTGACAAGTCCCGTAGGGACGGCCGAAAAGTTGCCGGGGGATAGCGTCAGTCAAGTTTCAGTCGTCCCTACGGGACTTGTCGGCGCTCGAATTCCAACCCAGGACTACGTCTTGGGCTAAGTTCAACCGTCCCTACGGGACTGTTTTGTCCCTCAAATCGAACTCGCACCCTTCATCAGTCCGCGCTAGAACCACTCGCGAGATTCCCTGCAGGTCCGGGACAAAGCGGATTTCGCTCCAATCTCCGAGCAGCGCTCGCAGGGCCGCCTCCTGGCCATAGCCGATCTCCATCATCAGCCAACCCCCTGGCCTGAGCACTTTGCGGGCTTGCGGAATCAGACGCTCATAAATCTCCAGCCCGGTTGGTCCGGCGTACAGTGCAGATCGGGGCTCGTAGTTTGCTACTTGCGGTTCCAGCCCTTCTTCGTTGGCGATGTAGGGTGGATTCGATACCACAACGTCGAACTGCTCACTGCCGACGGCCGCCAGCAAATCGGATTGCAGGAAAGTGACGCGATCGATCACCCCGTGCCGCTCCGCATTGCGGCGTGCTATCTCCAGCACTGGCGGAGAGAGATCCACCGCAGTCACTCGGGATCGCGGTAAGGCATCAGCAATTGCAACAGCGATGGCGCCGGATCCGGTACCCACGTCCACGATCCTTGGATTCGCATCGCGCTCGAAGCGCTCCAGGACTGCCTCGACCAAATGTTCGGTTTCAGGGCGTGGGATCAGGACATCGGGCGAGACTTCAAACAGCAAGCCGAAAAATTCCTGCATACCCGTCAGGTATTGCACGGGTTCATGCGCCAGGCGGCGAGTCAGCAGGCTCTCAAACTGTTCTGCTTCCTGGGCTGAAAGCAAGCGCTCGGGATGGGTGAGTAATGCGGTTGCATCACACCCGAGTACGTGGGCCAGGATCAACTCAGCGTCTCGCCGGGGAAATTGCGAAGTGGAAGCCAGTCGAGCACGAGCCGCCTGCAGGGCCTCACCGGCGCTTGCCGGCACTTACGCCACAGTGGCTGTTTCAGCCTTGAGGCGCTCGGCCTGGTAGTGCGCGATGAGGGCGTCGATGGTCGGCTGGAGCCTGCCTTCCATCACTTCCGCAAGCTGGTGATTGGTCAGCCCGATGCGATGGTCCGTGAGCCGGTTCTGGGGGAAATTGTAAGTGCGGATCTTCTCGCTGCGATCGCCGCTGCCCACTTGTTGCCTGCGTTCTTTGGCCAACGCCTCCTGCTGCTTTTCCATTTCGACTTCGTACAGCCGGGCGCGCAGCACGCGCATCGCTTTCTCGCGATTCTTGATCTGCGATTTCTCGTCCTGGCAGCTCACCACTGTGCTGGTCGGGAGATGGGTGATGCGCACGGCAGAGTAGGTGGTATTTACTGACTGCCCGCCGGGCCCCGAAGAGCAAAACGTATCAATGCGGATGTCCTTGGCTTCGATCTTCACATCGACCTCTTCGGCCTCGGGTAAAACCGCAACCGTGATGGCCGAAGTGTGCACGCGGCCCTGGGTCTCGGTGGCAGGCACGCGCTGCACGCGATGCACCCCGCTCTCGTATTTCATCTGCGAGTAGACCCGCTTGCCCTCGATGATGGCGATCACTTCCTTCAGGCCACCTACTCCTGATTCGGACTGGGAAAGGATTTCTACCTTCCAGCGATGCTGCTCGGCAAAGCGCGAGTACATGCGAAAAATCTCAGCCACGAAGAGCGAGGCTTCGTCTCCACCAGTGCCGGCACGGATTTCCAGGATGACGTTCTTTTCATCATTGGGATCCTTGGGCAGCAACATGACCTTGATCTCTTCTTCCAGACCGGCGGCCGTGCTTTCGAGACGCGTCAACTCCTCTTGCGCCATGGCTGCCAGTTCGGCATCGCTCTCGTTGAGCATGCCTTTCGCATCCGCGATTCCCTGATTCGCCTGTTTGAGCTCACGGTACTTTCCCACGATCGCTTCCAGGTCACGATGGGCCTTCGCGGTCTTGTGGTATTTTTGCTGGTCGGTCACCAGCTGCGGATCGGCTAACTGGCGTCCAAGATCTTCATAACGGGTTTCAATTTGTTCCAAACGATCCAACATAATGAGGTTCCTTTCCTGGGGCAAAACAAGAGACGGACAGACGGCGGCGAGAGCCGCTAGGAAAGAGCGTGCCGGACGGGAACCATGTTGGCGACGCGATGAACCATAGACCCCATTTTATCAGGTTTTAAAACGAGGCTCAGTCGATGCCTGCCCAGTTGTCCCAGTTCGCCGAACTCTGCCAACGTCTGGCCGAAACCGGCAGCAAGCTCGAGAAGCGCGCGCTCATGGCGGAGTATTTGCGCGCACTCCCCATCCCCGAGGCGGGGTTAGCAGTACTGTACCTGGCGGGAGTTCCCTTCCCGGAGACGGACGGACGCGCCTTGAATGTTGGCGGGGCGCTGCTTAGCCGCGTTCTGGCCCAGCTCTCCGGAGCCGGTCAACCCGAAATGCATGCCGCCTACCTGCGCCATGGCGACCTGGGCGGCGCTGCCCAGGACCTTCTGCATGGTCGAACCGTTGCGGAGACCCTGGTGCTTCCGGATTTGGCTGCCGCCTTTGAAGCTATTGCCAACGCGGGAAAGCCTGCCGCCAAACAGCACCTCACGCAAAGCCTGCTCGAAAAAGCCACGCCACTCGAAGCCAAGTATGTGATCAAGATCATCCTGGGAGATATGCGCACCGGCATCAAGGTCAACCTAGTGGAGGAGGCGATCGCCGCGGCTTATAGCGCACCCCTCGGCGACGTTCGACGCGCCAGGATGTTGAACGGCAACTTGCCGGAAGTACTCGAGTTGGCTGCTACCAATTCGCTGGGTGAGGCGCGGATGAAGCTGTTTCATCCCCTCGGCTTCATGCTCGCCAGCCCGGTGGAGACGGTGGAGGAGGCGCTGGAGCGTTTTTCGACCGAAGTCGCCGAAGAGAGCAAGTCCCCTTCGGCTGAGGCTCGGCCGGACGAGCCACTAATCAAAGAGGCGCAATTGGAGGATAAGTACGACGGCGTGCGGGCGCAGATTCATTGTGGCTCACCTGACTTCCCGGGTCGGGTGGCCCTGTTTTCCCGGTCCCGAGAGGACATGACGGCAAGTTTTCCGGAGATCGTCGAGGCGTTTGCCGGGATTGCCGAACCGCTGGTGCTGGACGGCGAAATTCTCGCCTGGCGGCCGGACCCGGTCAGTAATGAGGGTCGGGCCCTGCCCTTTTCTTCTCTGCAAGCCCGGCTCGGGCGCAAGCGGGTCACAGCGGATTTGCGTGAATCCGTTCCTGTGGTTTTCATGGCCTTTGATGTGCTTTACGCGGCCGGCGAAATGACCATGGAGAGACCGCTGAAAGAGCGCCGGAGAGTGCTTGAGGGCTTAGTGGATCGGGAACAGGCGCTGACCAGAGTGGGCAGCCGATTGAACTCGACTGCGCAGCAGACCACCTTGCTGTTTGAAACAGCCGCGGAGGACAACAGCTTTGCCCGGTTGGAGCTGGCGCCCGCAGTGCAACTCGAAAGCGTTGGCCAACTCGAACAGGCTTATGTGGATGCCCGGGCACGCGGGAATGAAGGAGTGATGTTGAAGGCTCGCCATAGCACCTACCAGCCGGGGCGGCGCGGCCTCGCCTGGCTCAAGCTGAAACGGGAGCTGGCCACGCTCGATGTGGTGGTGACGGCGGCGGAGTACGGCCATGGCAGGCGTGCCGGCTGGCTCAGCGACTACACCTTCGCCGTCCGTGATGGCGAGGTGTTGCGCAATGTAGGCAAGGCCTATTCTGGGGTGACCGACGCGGAGATTTCCCAATTAACTCAATTCTTTCTGGAACATACGGTTGAGGATTACGGCAGCGTTCGAGCCGTGGAACCGCTGGTGGTGTTCGAAGTTGCGTTCAATAACGTGATGCGGTCAGAACGGCACGACAGTGGTTATGCCCTGCGCTTCCCGCGGATTCTGCGGATTCGCAATGACAAGCCTATCAGCGAGATTGACACCCTGGAACGGGTGGCCGAGATCTACCAGTCGCAACCGGATAAGCCCGTCGATACCGACACTGCGAGCTCGGGGTGAGAAAAGGCTAGAGTGGCCGTTCCACGAGGAATCGGTTGCTGGGATCCCAGGTCTCAAAAGCGAGACCTGGGGCACCCTTCGCTTTTTTCCGACACGGGTGCGACCGGGTTACGACGCGTGCGCGGTTTAGTGAGAGTGGGCGTGCGAGTGGTCGTGGCCGGGGTGGTTGTGTTCGTCGATTTCGATCGGCGGAGCGCAGCCGTGGGCAACTTCACATTCGACACACTCGAACTGGATGGTGGAGTGGTAGATGCGGAACTTCTGCCGCAGCGTCCCGTTTACCTGCTCGAGGATGCGGGCGCTCTCCGACGGAGGAATGTCGTCGATGGTGATGTGCGTCGCCAGCGCGTGAGTCTGGGATCCCAGGCTCCAGACGTGCAAATCGTGCACATCCTGAACCCCTTCGATGGATTGCAGCGAGACGCGGATTTCCGCGAGGGAGCAGCCGCGCGGCGTACCTTCCAGCAGGATGTTCAGGGTTTCCCGGACGATAGAGAGCGAACTCCATAGAATCAGCGCCGCAATCAGGATGGAGAGCACAGGGTCGATCCAGTTGTGCCCGGTCAACAGAATCGCAGCGCCCCCGACAATGACCGCCGCGGTCGAAAGCGTGTCGCCCAGCATGTGAACGAAGGTGCTGCGGATGTTGACATCGCGCGAGGTCGACCATAGCAGGGCCGCAATGACCCCGTTCATGAGGACGCCGGCAGCGGCCACGATCATCATCAGACGGGGTTGTACTTGTACCGGCTCGCTGAGCCGATGGATGGCCTCGATGGCGATCCAAATGGCGATGAGGACCAGGGTAAGGGCGTTGAGAAAGGCGGCCAACACACCCGCGCGCTGGTAGCCAAAGGTCTTTTGATCATTGGGCGGCCGGGTCTGGAAATAGACAGCCACAAAGGAGAGCAACAGGGCGAGAAAGTCAGAGATGTTATGCCCGGCTTCAGAGATCAGGGCCAGAGAATGGGCCCGCACGCCGGCAAAGAAGGTCAGCCCGACATAGGCCAGGGTCGCCAGCAGGGAGATGCGCAAGACTCGCTTGGTCTTCTCCGAACCCCCACCGTGAACATGCATACCTACATTGTACCGGGAGACCGTGAAGGGCAGGTTAGCGCGAAATTCTAGCGCAACGAGGAGGCTGCGGTCTTCACGCGGCCATGCAGAGGGACGGAATTGGCGGTATTGCGCAACCCGCTCCAGCCCTCGGCCACAATCAGGGAATTGCCGGGATTGTGCGGATCGTAGCGCACCGATGCGGGGAAGCCCAGGCGGCAATCGTAGATGTTGACCAGATGGCGCAGCATGGTGACGTCCTGGGAACACTCATAGACCACGCCCGCCGCCTCATATTTGTAGAGGATCAGCTGCATCCCGTTGGGCCGTCCGCTCTCTTCGGCGTTGAGGTCGGAGATGTCAATCACGGTGGCATCAATGATGCGCCCCTGCTGAACAAGGAGTTCTCGCCGTTTACGCTCCTCTTCGTCCGGGCTGGGCCGGCGTCGCAGCATCGCATAGGCGGCCGCGCCCCCTAAGCAAAGTCCAGCGGCGCCAAATAGAGGCAAACTGTTCATGGATGCTCCGGGGGAGAATAAACGTACACGTTGCAGGATATCTCAGGCTGAAGGCTACGGGGAGTTCGGTGAGCATGCCGGACCCCATTCGGCAACACCCTGCCTGCGTTATACTCTTTTGAGATGTCCATTCGTTCGTCTGTTGTTCGAGGCTCGACGGCGTCCGCCGGTTCGAGGTCAGGTCCCAAGGCAAATTCCCGCTCCACACGCCCGCGTATTCGGTCGACCACGGTCCTGTGTGTCCGCCGCAATGAGAGCGTAGTGATGGCCGCCGACGGCCAGGTAACGCTGGGCGAAAGCGTGATCAAACATTCCGCGCGCAAGATTCGCCGGCTCTACCAGGACAAGATTCTGGCCGGATTTGCCGGGTCGACGGCGGATGCCTTCTCACTTTTTAGCCGCTTTGAGGCCAAGCTGGAACAGTACGCTGGTAATCTGGGACGCTCCGCGGTGGAACTGGCGAAAGATTGGCGGACCGACAAGATGCTGCGTAACCTGGAGGCGCTGCTGGTGGTTGCCGATCTGAAGCAGACCTTTCTGATCAGCGGGTCGGGCGATGTGATCGAGCCGGATGAGGGGATTGCGGCCATCGGCAGCGGTGGAAGCTTTGCCCTGGCGGCGGCCCGGGCGCTGGTCGAGAATTCAGATTTACCGGCACGAGACATCGCGGAAAAGTCCCTGCGGATTGCCGGCCAGATCTGCATTTATACCAACGATCAAATCACGATCGAAGAACTGCACGGTTGAAGGGTACGGGCTTTTAGCCCGTACATAGAGAACGCAACAACAGTGGGCTTTAGCCTCTGAGGGCAGCGTATCCACGGGATATGCTGCCCTCAGGGTCTAAAGCCCAGAGAACTTTGGTGGGTTTTTGTACGGGCTGAAGCCCGTATCCTTCACCCAATCGAAGGAGGCATATGGCGATCTTTTTACCAGGAACGGCCGAAGAGCTCGAGCTATCGCTCGAAGACCTCACACCGCGGGAAATCGTGGCGGAGTTGGACAAGCACGTGGTCGGCCAACGGGCGGCCAAACGGGCAGTGGCCATTGCGCTGAGAAACCGCATGCGCCGGCAGAAGCTGCCGCCTGATCTCGCCGAAGAGATCATGCCCAAGAACATCATCATGATCGGGCCTACCGGCGTGGGCAAAACGGAAATTGCGCGGCGGCTGGCCAAGCTCACCAACTCACCCTTCATGAAGGTGGAAGCTTCTAAATTCACCGAGGTTGGCTACGTGGGGCGGGATGTCGAATCGATGATTCGCGACCTGGTCGAGATCTCGGTGGATATGGTGCGCGAGGAAAAGCTGGAAGAGGTGGAGGACCGGGCGGAGCTCAATGCTGAAGAGCGCCTGCTCGATTTGTTGCTGCCTCCTTCTCCCGCCCCAACGGCAACCGGCAGTACTCCGGGGCCAGTGGTGGTCGACGGCAATAGCTTTCCCCCGGCAAGCCAGGAGAGTCATAACCGCACCCGGGAGAAGCTGCGCCAGCAGTTCCGCGAAAGCAAGCTGGATGACCGCACGGTGGAAATCGATGTGCGGGAGCGCAGCACGCCGTCCTTTGAAATCATCTCCAACCAGGGCATCGAGGAGATGGATATCAACCTCAAGGATGTGCTGCCCAACCTGTTCGGCCAGCGCACCAAGAAGCGCAAGATGAAGGTCGGCGAGGCGTTCGAGTACCTGGTGCAGGAAGAAGAGACCCGGCTGGTTGATATGGACCAGGTGACCCGGCTGGCGGTCGAGCGGGTGGAGAATTCAGGGATTATTTTCCTGGACGAAATCGACAAGATTGCCGGCCGGGAGGGTGGTCACGGTCCCGATGTATCGCGCGAGGGGGTACAGAGAGATATTCTCCCCATCGTCGAAGGCACCACAGTCAATACCCGGTACGGGATGGTGCGAACGGATCATATCCTGTTCATCGCAGCGGGTGCGTTTCACGTTTCGAAGCCAAGCGATCTGATTCCTGAGCTTCAGGGCCGGTTCCCTATCAGGGTCGAGCTGCAGTCGCTGACGGTGGAGGATTTTGTCCGGATTCTTACCGAACCGAAGTCTTCGCTGACCAAGCAGTACACGGCTCTCCTGGAGACAGAAGGGCTGAAGCTGCGGTTTACCAAAGAATCTCTGGAAGAGATGGCGCGATTTGCTTTCAAGGTCAATGAGACAACGGAAAACATTGGCGCCCGGCGGCTGCATACCATCATGGAACGGGTGCTGGATGAGATCAGCTTTATGGCTCCGGACATCATGAAGGGCCATGCGGCTGGAGGGAGTTTGCTGGAAACCGCGGGTGCTGAGAATGGGGCTACTGTGCCGCTGCCGATGAGTGACGTGGAAACAGCAGACGGGCCGGAACGGGTGGTTCTGATTGATCCGGAATATGTACGGGCTATGGTTGCGTCGATCGTGAAGGATCAGGATCTGTCGCGGTACATTTTGTAGGGGTCATGGATTCGAACTGGTGAGAGTTTTTAAGCAGCTTTCCCATTCCGCAAAACTCCCAACGCGAATCCGTGCCATTCGTTTAGGCAGCTCGCGTCAAGAGCTCGATTTCCTTTGGATTTTTTGCTACGACTACGGAACGTGAACTGGCCTGGCGTCGAAGTGGACGTTGGGGAGTTCTTCTACCGCCCGGCGGAGAGCTTGTTCCCAGCGGGCGTGGACACGGGATAGTTCGGGGTCGTCGTCCTCGAAGCGGCGGTAGCGGTCGAAATCCAGCTTGTCGTTCTGATAGAGCAGGACTTCCAGAGGCGGCCCGACGGTGACGTTGGAGCGCATGGCGGCGTCCAGCGAGAGCAGGGCATAGGTTCCCGCTACGTCGAGGCTGGTGGAGTCGTACTCGATGCCTCGATCCAGGATCGGCCGGCCGTACTTGACCTCTCCGATTTGCAGGTAGGGAGAGTCCTCGGTCGCACTGAGCGGGTTTCCCTGGGGATAGATAAGAAAAAGGTTAGGTTTTTCGCCCTTTACCTGGCCACCCAGCAGGAGATGGATGTTGAACTTGAAATCGTCCTTCTCCAGGGCAGCGCGGTCCAGATCGGAGACCCGGCGGACCATGTCGCCGACGACGCGGGCAGCGGCATACATGGTGTCGGCCTTGGCCAACCCCTCGCCAGCTTCAAAATCATCGCGCAACAGGGTGATTACAGACTGAGTTAGCGACAAATTGCCGCTGGTCAGGATGACGAAAGCACGTTCCCCGGGCTGCAGAAACGTGTGCATCTTGGGACATACATTTACCTGGTCGAAGCCGGCGTTTGCTCGTGAATCGGACGCCATAACCAGTCCTTCGCGGGTCATGATGCCCAGACAATAGGTCATTATTTCTCCCCAAACTGAATGCTAGAGCATTTTCCGTGTGAACCGGACGTCATTGTCTGATAGTTTTTCAGCATCATAATTTTTGCGACAAGGACCTTGTCGTTCCTGTCGGACTTGCCTGGGGTGAATCCTTGGGCAGTTTCGTCTCAGGGGTCGATTAAGGAGCGCAATGCTTATTCGCTTAGGTTATGACATCGGTTTCAACGTTCCCGCTCCCGTAACTATCGTTGCGATGCTTCATGTGCATCCCTCGCGGGAGAAAGATTTACTGGAGCCCGATGAGCTAAAGCTGGACCCCGAAGTTCCGGTCACCAGCTATATCGATACGTTCGGCAACCGATGCTCAAGGTTCGTCGCTCCCGTTGGCCACATCCGGCTCACGAGCTCGACACTGATTGAGGACTCGGGCCTGGAAGACCCCGCTCCGCTTGAGGCGAGAGAGCACCCGGTCTCGGAATTGCCCAACGAAACGTTGATCTATTTGCTCAACAGCCGGTATTGCGAGGTGGACCGGCTCTCCAACATCGCCGTGGAGCTGTTCGGCAATATTGCGCCAGGCTGGGGCCGCGTCCGGGCTATCTGCAGTTGGGTGAATTCCAAAGTGACTTTTGGATACCAACATGCCCGATCCACCAAAACCGCTCTCGATGTGTTTACCGAAAGGGTGGGGGTATGCCGCGACTTTCAACACCTGGCGGTCACCTTTTGCCGGGCAGTCAATATACCAGCGCGCTATGTGACGGGATACCTGGGAGACATTGGGATCCCTCCCACCTACACTCCGATGGACTTCAGCGCGTGGTTTGAGGTTTACCTGGAGAACCGCTGGTGGACGGTGGATGCGCGGCACAATCATCCACGCATTGGCAGGGTGTTGATGGCGGTAGGGCGGGATGCTTCCGACGTAGCGATCACTACCTCTTTCGGGATCGCCAGTCTCACTCAGTTCAACGTGGTCAGCGATGAGGTGGTCACGGAAGCCGCCTCGGGATTCAGGAGCTAGATGGAAGCAATCCGACCCAGCACGTTCGGCAACCCGCTCCTCCGGGACTATCTCCTCGACAACACGTTCGACGAGATGTTCACCGAGGACGGCATGGTCAGGCCGCACTACTCCGAGGTACTGGAGACGTTCCTGAACCTTCCGCCGGAGGAAATCGCGCGGCGCAAGCGCTCGGTTGATCTATCTTTTCTGACCCAGGGCATCACCTTCAATGTGTACGGCCATGGGGAGGGGACGGAAAAGATCTTTCCTTATGACCTGCTGCCGCGGGTGATCACCGGAGCGGAGTGGCAACACATTGAGAAGGGGTTAACCCAACGCATTACCGCGCTCAACCTGTTTCTGCACGATGTTTATAACGAAGGCAAGATTCTGAACGACGGCCACGTGCCGCGCGAGATTGTGTACAGCTGCCGCCAGTTCCGGCGGGAAATGCGCGGTTTGCAAGTGCCGCGAAATGTATACATCACAGTGACAGGCACGGATCTGCTTCGCCTCAGCAGCGGAGAGTTCGTGGTGCTGGAAGATAATCTCCGGGTACCCAGCGGCGTCTCCTACATGTTGACCAGCCGCCGGGTCATGAAGCGGACCTTTCCGCAGCTTTTCCGCGATTACGGCGTGCAGCCGATCGAACATTACACCAATTTGCTTTTGAGCACGCTGCGGTCGCTGGCTCCTGAAGGGCGGCACGATCCTTCGATTGTGTTGCTGACTCCGGGGGTGTACAACTCCGCCTACTTCGAACACACCTACCTTGCCCGCCAGATGGGGATCGAGCTGGTCGAAGGCCGCGACCTGGTCATCCACGACAACATCGTGTACATGCGCACGACTGCGGGCCTGAAGCGGGTAGATGTGATCTATCGCCGGGTCGACGACGACTTTATCGATCCCCTGGCTTTCCGCTCCGACTCGATCCTGGGCGTGGCTGGTTTGTTCAACGCTTACCGCGCCGGCAACGTGACGCTGGCCAACGCGTTCGGGACCGGTATCGCCGACGATAAAGCGGTGTATGCGTATGTGCCGGCGATCATCCGCTACTACCTGGGCGAAGAGCCGATCCTGAACAACGTGGAAACCTATCTCATGACCGACCCCAAGCAGCGGAAATACTGCTGCGAGAACCTCGACAAGCTGGTGGTGAAAGCGGTCGGGGAGTCCGGCGGTTATGGGATGCTGATCGGACCTCATAGCAGTGCGGAGCAGCGGGAGGAGTTCAAGCGAGCCATCGAAGCCAACCCGCGCAACTATATCGCTCAACCAACGCTCGATTTTTCCCGCGCCGGTTGTTTAACGGAGAACGGCATTGAACCGCGCCACGTGGATCTGCGTCCTTATATTTTGTACGGCGATAAAGTGCGCATCGTTCCTGGAGGGCTGACCCGGGTTGCGCTTCGCCGGGGGTCGCTGGTGGTGAATTCGTCACAAGGCGGCGGCAGTAAAGATACTTGGGTTCTCAACGACTAAAGGAGCTCATGCTTTCTCGCGTAGCAGACAGTCTCTACTGGATGAGCCGGTATCTCGAGCGCGCCGAGCATACCGTGCGCATGCTCGACGTGAACATGGGCCTGATGCTGGACAAGTCCAGCACCAGCGCTGAGGGCCGTTGGAAGCGGGTGCTGGCGGCGCTGGGGAATCCTCAAGGCGTTGAGTGGGAGAACGACTACTACCGCCTGGTGCACACGTTGACGTTTGACGCGGATGTTCCCGCGTCGGTGACTTCCTGCCTGATTGAAGCGCGGGAGAACGCACGCCAGGTGCGCGATGAGATCAGCTCCGAGCAGTGGCAGCAACTAAACCGCATGTACCACTGGGTGATTCAGCCGCACTCAGAGTTTGGGTTGAATACGCGTTTGGGTGATTTTCTGCCCGCGGTGATTGATGGGGTTCACCTTTTTCAAGGGGTGACCGATACCACGATGAGCCATGGAGAGGAGTGGCAGTTTATCCAGATGGGCCGGTACCTGGAGCGGGCGGCGGCGATCGCGAATTTGCTGGATTTGTATCAGCCGGAGATTTTGCATACTCCGGAGGTAGCGGCGGAAGGGCAGCAGTACCAGGAATGGGTTGGTTTGCTGCGCTGCTGTACGGCATTTGAGGCGTATTGCAAGGTGTATACGGCGGATATCACGGCGGATCAGATTCTTGAGTTTCTGCTGCTGAATCATCAGTTTCCACATTCGCTGCGGTACTCGGTGGATTGCCTGCGGCAGGCGTTGATCGCGGTGCAACAGGCCAGCGGTAGGGCTCCGGTGGATGAGTTGACCAGGATTTCCGGGAGGTTGCAGGCTTCGCTGAGTTTCGTGGAAGTGTCGGATATTTTGGCCCAGGATGCTGGGGCTTATCTGCACAACATTTTGCAGCAGTGCCGCCAGACCCATGATTTGATTTACCGGTTTTATATTCAGTATTCGGTGGAAGCGGCTCTGGCGATGTAGTCGAGGGACATAGGTTTCTCCACGAAAGGTCCGCAGAACTGCAAGTAGTCCCTGCGGCTACGCTCGGGATGACAAAGGAAAGGGCGGCGGTTGGATAGACACTTGCTACAGAACCGGGGAAGTCATCGGCTTGCGTCGGTCCGGCAACAACCGTTTATGAAACCACTACCCTCTCCTTTGTCATCCCGCGTAGCCGAGGGATCTGCGGTTCCACGGACCCTTCGTGGAAAGATTTGTGACAAGGCGTAGCTTGGTGCACATGGGGTAGTGGGCGTGAATACATCGGAACTGACATCACTTTGGGAACGGGGAGCTCGACAGTCGATGGATTTTTACTTGATACGGCATCTGACCAAGTTTCTGTATCGCGACCAGGTGAGCGAGAGCCTGATGGAGGCGCGCATGCACCCGCGCAGCGACAACAACCAGCGCTGCCTGTCGTTTTCTCTCTCCGTCAGTCCCCGGTGCCGGGTTTTCTCCTACCGCGATCATTTGGGGAACAACGTCCATCATTTCGACATCCCGGGAGAGCACTCGCAACTGGTGATGGTGGCGGAAGCGCTGGTGGAACAGCAGCCGCTGCCGGAAGTTCCTCAGTCGCTCCGGCCAGGGGCATGGAATGAGCTGGACTCGCTGGTGGCATTAGGGGACTTCTCCGAGATGATGCTGCCGAGCGAGTTTGCCAAGCCGTCGCCCGCGCTGCTCGACCTGGCGAAACTGTTGGATGTCCGCCGCCGCGACGATCCGCTGGTCCTGCTACGGCAGCTGAATGCCTCGCTCTATCACTGGTTCGACTATGTGCCGCGCAGCACCCACGTTAACTCGCCCATCGACGAGGCGCTCGAATCCCGGAAGGGGGTATGCCAGGACTTTGCGCACACCATGATTGCGCTGGTACGGCACGTGGGCATCCCCTGCCGCTATGTCAGCGGCTATCTCTACCACAGCGAGGAGAATGGAGACCGATCCCGGGCCGATGCGACCCATGCCTGGGTTGAGGCCTTTCTGCCCCAGGTGGGATGGGTGGGGTTTGACCCAACCAACAATCTGCTGGCACAGAACCGGTACATCCGGACTGCGCTGGGCAGGGATTACGCGGACGTGCCGCCGACCCGCGGAACCTATCGCGGCAGCAAGGAAAGCGAGCTTTACGTCGCGGTTAAGGTGTCGAAATATGTCGACATGCCTCCGCTGGATCGGGATATGCCGGTTCCGGAAGATTGGTCTATTCTGGTGGAACGAGCGCAGGAGCCTCCGCCGCCAGCGGTGCAGCTACTGCAACTGCAACGCATGCAACAGCAACAACAGCAGCAATAAAGACAGGGTTTCCATGGGGGGACCCTGACCAAACGTAACCCCGACGTTTTTTTCCCTCTTTCGCGTACGAGCCGGATCGCGTAGCTTATCAGAGGTGACTTATGGAACCGCATGACGGTTACTTTTGCCGGGCATATATCGGACAGGACGTTCAGGCGAATGTCATCGCTCGCACCCTGAGAGAAGCCGAGCTGGAGATTACCCGCATGATTCGGGGCGGGGCCATGAGTGCGCATGCAGTGCAGCATGGATGGCCAGACCACGAGCCGGTACTGGTGGCCAGCGCCTACGGTGGCACGGCGGACGGCGAGTTGTGGCGTTATTTGCGGCAGAAGGAAGGGCCGGAGTTTGAGCGGTGGCAGGCTGCCTTCCGCTCGAAAACCAAGATTCTCGACGACCGCTGGGTAGTGATCGAACTCTCCCCAAGTGGAATCAAAGAGTACGGCGCCTTCGGCAAGGCGGTGCGGGCTATCTGGGGAGCGGCGACCACGGCCACTGAGCCGGTGGCCGATGCCAGGGCCAAAGATGTTCCCCTCAAGGGACCCAACAAAATTCACCTGAAACAATCCCCTGCCTCAAAAGCTGGTTAGGATCATTCGCTTGACGCAGTGTGCCTGATTCTCCTAAGGTCAGGAGCAATGCCGAATGCCACTCAGCCGCCTCTGGACTCGCTAGACACGTTGAAGGAGCAGGTGCTCGAGGCGAATCTGGAGCTGGTTCGCCAGGGATTGGTGCTGTTTACGTTCGGAAACGCCAGCGGCATCGATCGCGATCGCGGGCTGGTGGTGATCAAGCCCAGCGGGGTGGACTACTCCGCGCTGACTCCCTCTGACATGGTGGTAACCGATATGGGCGGCAAGGTCGTTGGTGGCGGTCTGCGGCCGTCTTCCGACCTGGCGACCCACTTGCTGCTGTACAAGGAATTCCCCGCCATCGGCGGGGTGGTCCACACACATTCTGAATATGCCACGGCCTGGGCCCAGGCGGGTCGGGAGATTCCGGCCTATGGGACCACCCACGCGGATTACTTCTACGGTCCGGTTCCCGTCACCGAGGAGCTGACGGCAGAAGAGATCGGGGGGGACTACGTGCACAACACCGGACTAGCCATCAGCCGCCGTTTCCAGGGTCTCGATCCGCTGGCCATCCCGGCCGTTCTGGTGGCGGGCCACGCTCCCTTTAGCTGGGGGAAAACGCCGCACGACGCGGCCCACAACGCGGCCGTACTGGAAACCGTTGCCCGCATGGCCTATTACACGGCTAACCTGCGGGCGGACTGTACGGGTGTTTCCCAATCGTTATTGGACCGGCACTACTTTCGCAAACATGGCGCCACCGCGACTTACGGACAGGAGAAATGATGCACCTGGTGATGCACCTGGCTAATGGACTACTTCCCCGGCCCGCGACCGCGGCTCTTGCGGTTTCCACCCAACTGGTTCGCCTGAACTGGATCGATATCCTGGTGATCGCGATCTACTTCGCGATCGTGGTCTTCATCGGTTTTTACCTGCGCGGCTCTTCGAATACCAGTGAAGAGTTCTTCATGGCGGGGCGGGAAATGACCGCCTGGATCGCCGGCCTGAGCTTCGTTTCGGCGAACCTGGGCTCGCTGGAGCTGATGGGGTGGGCTGGGTCAGCGTACCAGTACGGGATCCTGGCCATGCACTGGTACTGGATCGGCGCGATTCCCGCCATGCTTTTCCTGGGCATCGTGATGATGCCGTTCTACTACATCTCGAAGACCCATTCGGTACCCGGATACCTGAAGCTGCGCTACGGTGACGGGGCGCGTGCCCTCTCCGCGGTGAGCTTTGCGTTCATGACCATCCTCATGAGCGGGATCAATATGTACTCGATGGCCATCGTGATGAAGGTGGTCCTGGGATGGGACCTGAACTTCAGCATCTGGGTCTCGTCGGTTACGGTCGCGGTGTACGTTGCGCTGGGCGGGCTGAAATCGGCGATCTACAACGAGATTCTGCAGTTCCTGCTGATCTGGGCCGGCGCCCTGCTGATCCCGATTCTGGGCCTGATCGAGGTGGGCGGCTGGAGCAATCTGCGGCAACAGATCGCGACCAACCTGGGCCGGTCCGACTATGTTCACTTGTGGTCGACGCTGGGGCATTTCAATACCAATCCCATGGGGGTGAACTGGTTCGGGATCGTCTTCGGGTTGGGTTTCGTGGTGAGTTTTGGTTATTGGACGACAGACTTTCTGGTGGTGCAGCGCGTCCTGTCCGCGGATAGTATCCGGTCGGCAAGAATGGCGCCGGTGATCGGCGCAGCGTTCAAGATGGCAGTGCCCTTCATCGTGATTCTGCCCGGATTGTTGGCGTTGTCCGTATTGCCGTTTCACCTGGTGGCGCAGGATGTGGCGGTGACACACGGGCCAGCATAGTTTCAACGAAGTGCTTCCCCTGATGCTGGTGCGCTATTGCGGGCCTGGCCTGCTGGGGCTGGGTGTCACGGCGCTGATCGCGGGCTTTATGTCGGGGATGGCCGGGAATGTGAGCGCATTCTCGACGGTATGGACCTATGACATCTACGGCGCGTTCCTGAACAAAAAGGCGACGGACAAGCATTATGTAGCGATGGGCCGCTGGAGCACGCTGATCGGGGTTCTGGTCTCCGTGGGAACGGCGTACCTGGTGCAGCACGCAGCCAGCATCATGGACTACGTGCAGCAACTGTTCAGCTTTTTCATCGCTCCGTTGTTTGGAACGGTGATCCTGGGCATGCTGTGGAAGCGGGCGACCAAGGAGGCGGGTTTCTGGGGGTTGCTGGCGGGTACGGGCACCTCCATTAGCCTCTGGTTGTGGGTGAAGAACGACCCTTCGGCGTTGCGCTACGTGGCCATGTCGCCCGACGCCAAGGACATGGCAGAAAACGTATACCGGGCGTTGTGGGCCTGGCTGGTCTGTGTGCTGGTCACGGTGGTGGTAAGCTACATGACCAAACCTCGGCCGGTGGAAGAACTGGAGGGGCTGGTCTATGGCGCCTCCCGCTTGCCTGAGGAACATGACGAGCACTGGTACCAGCGACCGATCGTGTGGGCCGGCGTGGTAACGGTAATGTTCATCATTCTCAATGTTGTTTTCTGGTAGTTCTGAAAGAGAGCAGAAGCGATGCGAGAGAGTTTTTCGATTTGGTGGTTCGCTGGGATCCTGTTGCTGGCTTATGGAGTGGTGATTCTCACCACCGGTATTTGGGAATTGAGTCACCCTCTGCCCCATCCGCCGGTGCTGAACAATCTTCATGCGCCGATCTGGTGGGGCGGCCTGCTCACCGTTGCCGGTCTGGGTTACACCATCGGCTTTCGACCGCGGCCAGTTGTTAACAAGCGAGGGAAATAGCAAATGGCGAAGCAGATGACGTTTGGGGTGATTGTCGGGAATCGCGGGTTTTTCCCCGATCACCTGGCCAAGACCGGCCGTGAGGAGATGCTCCGGGTATTGGAGACAGCGGGGGTCCGCACAATTTCTTTGACTCCAGAACAATCGAAGTTCGGCGCGGTGGAAACACCGACCGATGCCCGGCTTTGCGCGGATCTGTTCCGCAAGCACCGCGACGAGATCGACGGCGTTATTGTTACACTTCCCAATTTTGGCGAAGAGCGCGGGATCGTCGACGCGCTGCGGCTCTCTACGTTGAAGGTGCCGGTGCTGGTGCAGGCGACTCCCGACCGTGCGGCGGACATGAAGATTTCTCATCGCCGGGATAGTTTTTGCGGCAAGATGTCGGCCTGCAACAACATGATGCAGTACGGGATTCCTTATTCGCTCACGGCTCAGCACACGGTGCAGCCGGACTCGGATGAGTTTCGCAAAGACCTGGCGTGGTTTTCGTCTGTGTGCCGCGTGGTGCGTGGGTTTACCAATCTGCGCGTGGGGGCGATCGGTGCGCGGCCTGCGGCATTCAACACGGTTCGCTATAGCGAGAAGCTGCTGGAGCGCAGCGGGATTTCGGTCGATACGCTCGATCTTTCCGAAGTGCTGGGGCGGATCGAGCGGCTCAAGGACAACGATGATTCCGTGCAGATGAAGTTGGCGGCCATCCAGAAGTATGTGTCGACGAACAATATTCCCATCGCGGCCTTGATCAAGATGTCGAAGCTGGGAGTGGTGATCGAGCAATGGATGCAGCAGACCTATTGCACGGTCAGCGCCATTCAGTGCTGGACCTCGCTCGAAGAATATTTCGGCGTGGTGCCGTGCACGGTGATGAGCATGATGAGCGACAACTTGTTCCCCAGCGCCTGCGAGGTGGACATTTGCGGCACGATCAGCATGCATGCCCTGGCCCTGGCTTCAGAGACACCGAGCGCGCTACTGGATTGGAACAACAACTATGGCTCCGATCCTGACAAGTGCGTTTGCTTCCACTGTTCCAATTTGCCCAAGCATTTCTTCAATGACGTCATCATGGATTTTCAGGCGATCATCGCCGGTACGGTGGGCAAGGAGAACACGTTTGGCACTTGCGTCGGGCGGGTGAAGGCGGGCGCGATGACGTATGTTCGATTCTCGACAGATGATTTCCACGGCAAGATCCGGGGCTACGTCGGGCAGGGGGAGTTCACCAACGATCCGCTGGAAACGTTTGGCGGCGCGGGCGTGGCCAGAATTCCACGGCTACAGAAACTGCTTCGGCTCATCTGCGAGCAGGGCTTTGAGCACCATGTCGCGGCGAATTTTTCGCAGGTGGCGAGTCCGGTGTATGAAGCGGCAGTTCGCTATTTGGGCTGGAGCATGTACAACCACGATTCCGAATGACAGGGTGCACGAAAAAGCGGGAAGGAACAGAAAGGCGTACGCAGGAGGCATTGAGTCCCGCAGGGACGGCTGACCGTAGCCCAGGACGCAGTCCTGGGTACAACGTGAGACATGATTCAGTCCCGCAGGGACGGCTGATGGTTTTCCAGGATTACGTCGCGGTCGATTTTCAGCCGTCCCTACGGGACTAGGGCGTCTTATCAAATCCAACCCAGGACTGCGTCCTGGGCTAAGGCCAGCCGTCCCTGCGGGACTAGAATGCATGAAATCTTTGGTTCTCACGCAGACTCTTTAGCCTGACGTATTCTTAATCATTCTCGTGACGCTGAGGTCGTGACTAATACAGAACCGAGTTTTAAATAGGAGAGCATATGAAAACTACCTGGAAGATCGATCCTGCGCATTCGAGCGCACATTTTGTGGTTCGTCACATGATGATCACCAATGTCCGTGGGGGATTCAGCGGAGTGCAGGGTACGGTGGTGTTCGATCCAGCTGATCTCAATGGATCGAGCGTGGATGTGACCATCGACAAGAGTACCCTCAGCACCGGGGATGCGAACAGGGATGCGCACGTAAAGAGCGCGGAGTTTCTCGATGTGGAGAATTACCCCACGATTACGTTTAAAAGCAAGAAGATCACCAAGGATGGCGACGGCTTGAGGATTGCCGGCGATCTGACGCTTCATGGAGTCACGAAGGAAGTGACTTTGAACGTGGATGGGCCAACCGAGGAACAGAAGGATCCTTGGGGAAACATACGCGTGGGCGCGTCGGCGACTACCAAGATCAAGCGTAGCGACTTTGGCCTGACGTGGAACGCAGCGCTCGAGACCGGCGGCATTATGTTGGGCGACGATCTGAAGTTGGAATTGGAAGTTTCGTTGATCAAGGCATGAGGGGCATGAGGGTAGTGCGTGGCGATTGTCGCAGGGGTTGATTTTGGAACGCTGAGCGTGCGGGTCACGCTCTTCGATAGTGAACGAGCCGGGCAGCGCAAGGGCGGATTAGCCACCGCGTCGGCGCCTTATCCGCTGAAGCGGAAGCGCGACGATCCGGATTTCGCCACGCAGTCGCACCAGGACCAGATGGATGCGTTAGTACTCGCCATGCGCGACGTGCTGGCCCAGGCGGGGATTGCGGGCTCGCAGGTGGACGCGATTGCGCTGGATACGACGGGCTCCAGCGTGGTTCCGGTCGATGCCCGCATGCAGCCGCTCGATGACTACTACCTGTGGTGCGACCATCGCGCCAAGGGCGAGGCGCAGGAGATTACTGAGCTTGCCCATCGCGAACATCTGGAAGCGATTGAATGGTGCGGCGGGGTTTATTCCCATGAGTGGGGATTTGCCAAATTGCTGCATTGGCTGCGGCATAATCCGGAGAAGCGTGAGCAGTTGGCGAGTGCTTTCGAACACTGCGATATGGTGGCGGCTACCTTGAGCGGGATCACCGATCCCAAACTGGTGAAGCGCAGCGTATGCGCCATGGGTCACAAGTGGATGTGGAACCCGAAGTGGTACGGATTGCCGTCCCAGGCTTTTCTTTCGGATGTTGATCCGCTGTTGGATGGGATTCGGGAGAAGCTGGCGGGGGAGTATCACACCTCCGATGCACTGGCAGGGCATCTTGCGCCGGTCTGGGCGGAGAAGATGGGTTTGCGGGCGGGGATTCCGATTCCGGTGGGGGCGTTCGATGCGCACTGGGATGCGATTGGCGCGGGGTGCAAACAGGGAGATGTGGTCAACGTGGTGGGTACTTCCACGTGCATCATGGCCATGCAGCAGAAGACGGCGTTGATTCCCGGAGTTTGTGGGGTGGTCCCGGGGAGCGTGCATCCTGGGTATACAGGGATTGAAGCGGGGCTTTCGGCCACGGGAGATATTTTCGAGGCGATTGCGCGGCGGGCAGGTGTGAAGGTCGCGGAGTTGAGCCGTGGGCTGGAGAGTTATCGGCCGGGACAGACCGGGTTGCTGCGGTTGAGTTGGGATAATGGCGACCGCACGATTCTGGTCAACCCGGAGTTGGGCGGGATCACGCTGGGTTGGAACCTGGTGCATACGGCTCAGGATGAGTTGTTTGCTGCGATCGAAGGGACGGCGTTTCACACGCGGATTATTCTCGAGCGCCTGGCGGAGTATGGGGTGCCGGTGGAAAGAGTCATCAATGCGGGTGGGGTTCCGCAGAATAATCCTGTGCTCAACCAGGTTTATGCCAATGTGCTGGGGAAACCGGTGCTGGTTCCGGATGGGATTCCCACCAGTTTGGGGTCGGGGATTTTTGCGTTTTTGGCGGCGGGGAGTTTTGGTTCGGTGGAAGAGGCCCAGGAGAAGATGTGCCTGGGCCATAAAACGTATCAGCCGGAGTTACAGGCTGTGCGGGTTTATGAGGAACTCTATCGGTTGTACCGGAAGGTCTATTTTGCGTTTGGGGAGCGGAGTGCGAAGGGTGTGGAGTTGGGGGAGGTTTTGCCCAAGTTGATTGAGATTCGGTCTTCTGTGTTGAGGGGCTAGCTTGGGGTTCACAACCTGTTCCGGTGAGTTTGTTAAATCCGAAAGGGAACCGCAGGTCCCTCGGCTTCGCTCGGAGCCCGTGAGCTTTTATTTCTTTTGTGGATTGCGGCTGGAAAATCCTGAACAGCATCTGCTAACAAATATCGCCGAGGTCCTTCGACTACGCGCTATAAAGCCTCTGTTTGCGACAGATCTGCGAAGCGCTTCGCTCAGGATGACGGATTTGCTGGGGGTGAAACAAAGCTGGTTGGGTAGGTTGAAACATGAAAGATCGAAAAAGTCACAGGCGCTCGGGATGACAAGGCGGGGGTGGGTCGGGCCTAAGCATTTGTTGCGAGGAAAGGAAAACTGCAGATTCCTCGGCTTCGCTCGGAATGACAAGGGAAGGGTGGGTTTGTGAGGAAGATTGGTTGCTGGATCCGGCTTGGGGTTAGGGTGGATGCTTGCCATTGCGGTCGGTTTAGGGGCCGTATTCGGCGGCTACGGTTTCGGGGACTCTTAGCCAGCCGTAGAGGGGAAAGTTTTCTACCAGTTCCAGGACCTGAGCTCTTATGGTTCGCAGGGCTTGGGGGTCGTTGCGTTGTTCCAGGGCTTGGGTGATCCACTTGGCTATGGTGCGCATTTCGGGTTCGCGCATGCCTCGGGTGGTCAGGGCTGGGCTTCCGATGCGGATGCCGCTCGGCTTCATGGGCGGATTGGTGTCGTAGGGAATGGCGTTTTTGTTTACCGTGATGCCGGCTTCGTGCAGGGCGTTTTCGGCTTCGCTGCCCAGGATCCCCTTAGAGAAAACATCGATCAGCATCAGGTGGGTGTCGGTTCCACCGGAGATGACACGGTAGCCTTCACTCATCAGGGTTTCGGCTAGAGCCTTGGCGTTGGCTACGACCTGCTGCGCGTATTGCTTGAAGCTAGGGTCGAGCGCCTCGCGAAAGGCGACGGCCTTGCCGGCGATTACGTGGACAAGGGGGCCGCCCTGCTGGCCGGGAAAGACGCTCCTGTCGACCGCGGTGGCGAATTGCTGCTGACACAAAATCATGCCGGCACGGGGACCACGCAAGGTCTTGTGGGTGGTGGTGGTCACGATGTGCGCATGCGGTACCGGTGAAGGATGAGCGCCGCCAGCCACCAGGCCGGCGAAATGAGCCATGTCGATGAGGAGCAGGGCGCCAACCTTGTCGGCGATCTGGCGCATGCGGGCGAAGTCGATGATGCGAGGGTAAGCGCTGCCTCCCCCGATGATGAGCTTGGGTTTTTCGCGCTCGGCGAGGGCTTCGAGGACGTCGTAGTCGATCTGCTCAGTCTTCTTGTCGACTCCATAGAAAACCACGCGGTAAAGCTTGCCGGAAAAGCTGAGCTTGTGGCCGTGCGTCAGATGGCCGCCGTGCGCCAGGTCAAGCCCCAGGATGGTGTCGCCGGGATTGATAACCGCCATGTAGGCGGCGGCGTTCGCCTGTGAGCCAGAGTGAGGCTGCACGTTGGCGTGGTCGGCTCCGAAGAGTTGCTTCGCGCGATCCCGGGCGAGATTCTCGACTACATCCGCATACTCACAGCCGCCGTAATAGCGCTTGCCGGGGTAGCCCTCGGCGTACTTATTGGTAAAGACCGACCCGGCAGCCTCGAGCACGGCCTGGCTGACGAAGTTCTCCGAGGCAATCATTTCCAGGCCTTCGTGCTGGCGGCGGATTTCGTGGTCAACAGCGGCGGCGATCTCTGGATCGGCCTCGGCGAGCGGGCGGCGCATGCGGTCAGACATGTTGCGATTTTAGACTATTTGGCCCACGGCCCTTTGCCGGCTTCCTGCCGTAAAAAAATAGGTGAATGTGAGAGACAAGAGAGATAAGTTACTTTGGTAACAGCTAAGGCAGCTAGCGGGCGAGCAGCTCCTTGTCGGAAACCGGGACGGCCGGAAGTGTAGCTAAGTGCTTGAAAGCAGAATAGATAAACGATCCAATGTACCAGCCGTCCATGAACTTGTAGGGGGTTTCACCGGTGGTGTAGTGGCCGCAGGGCAGGACTTTGGACACAAAATCGATGCCGCGGCGGCGGAAGTTCTCGATCACCTGGAGGGAGTATTTGCGAAGGAAGGTGAGGTCGTAGGTGGCGTGGACGAGCAGGACTTTTTTGGGGTTGCCGGCAAAGTCGTCCATGTAGTAGGACGGGCTGATGGCAGACCAGACATCCCGCAGGCGCTGCTGGGTCATGGAGATGCTTTCGAAGGCGGCGCGGATGTGGCGGGTGCTTTGCCCGGTCCACACCACGTCGCCGAAGGACATGGAAGCGTGGTTGAAGGCGCCGATGCGCACCCGGCTGTCGAGGGCGGCGGCGAGAAAGGCGTAACAGGAGCCCAGGCTGGTGCCCAGGATGCCGAACTGCTGATAGCCCTGCTGTTCGAGCCAATCGATGCAGCAGCGGATATCGATGACCGCCTGGCGGCAGGAAGCAATGGTGCGGCCGACGTTGGCGCTGACGGCATAGTCGGCTCGAGCCAATTCTGCCGGGCGGCGAATGTCGTGGTAGGGCTTGCTGAGGCGCAGGGCGGATACGCCGAAGCGATTAAAGATCGAGCACAGCGCGTTGTGGCTGAAGGCATCGGCATTCCACTGGGGCATGACGATGATGGCTTGTTTTGGTTTGCCTGCCATCTTTTCGGGAGAAGCGGGAAACCAGCGGGCGTTGACGCGATCGTTCTCGGGATAGGGCGTACGGACAGGCGAGGTAAAGCGAAGGAACTCCGCTTTGGGAAGGCGTCCGGCTTCGGCCAGCCGGACAAAGCGGGCATCCTGCTTCAGCGTGCGGGGACGCACGTTGGTGGGAAACAGACGGGGATGACGCTCCTCGAGGACGAAGTCCTGCGGAGTCTGGTAGGCGAAAAACTCATTGCGATGGCTCAGGATGAAGTCGTTCAACTGCAACATGACGCGCTCCGCGGTGGCGGCGTCTTGCTCAGAATGCTGGGGAAAACTGAAGCCGTAAGATTGGGCGAATTCCTGGAGCCAATCAAACCCCCACTCGACCGGGCGCACAATGCGATTGGAGTCGAGGGTGGTGAGCCGGGTTTCCCAGCGGTACATCCAGCGCGCGTACAGTTTGCCTACCGTTTTCTTCATTTGGCGGATTGGGCCTGGATGCGGAATTGCTCGACCACGGCGGACATATCGTCGTCTCCCTGGCCTGCGGCGATGGCGTGCTCGAATACGCGCAAGGCGGCGCGGCCCATATCCAGATCGAGAGCCTGGTGGTCGGCCTCACTGACCGCGTAGCGCAGATCCTTGGCCATGAGGCTGAGCATGAAGTTGGGCTCGTACTGGCGGGCGGTCATGCGACCGCTCAACAGCTTCACGAGTGGACTGCCGGGAGCGCCCTCGGTGAGCACACCGAGCGCTTTCTCGCGGTCGAGGCCACTGCGCTCAATGAGCGAAAGGGCTTCTGCCAACGCAGCTGCCTGGGAGCCGGACAGAAAGTTGTTGATGAGCTTGAGTCGGGCGCCGCTGCCCACAGGGCCCACGTGGACGACGTCGCGACCCATCGCCTTGAGGATGGGGGTCACTCTGTTCACGGCGGCGGAGGATCCTCCGGCTAGGAAGAGCAACTGGCCGGCCTCGGCCTGGGGTTTGCTTCCGGTCACCGGCGCGTCCACGAGTTCACAGCCGTGTTCCTTGGCGGCATGGTCCAGTTCCTCAATCCACTCCACGGTGACGGTGCTGGATTCAATGAGGGTGGTTCCTGGTGCGACATCGACCAGGGCCTCTCCGCGGCCCAACCAGACGTCACGGCAGACGGGGACATCGGCCAGCATGCTGATGACTACGGCGGCGCCGGCAGCTGCTTCTCTGGGGGATTTGGCCAGTGTGGCTCCGCGGTTGGCCAATGCCTGGGCCTTACCGGGGGTGCGATTCCAGATGGTGAGGGGATAGCCTGCGTCCAGCAGGCGCCCGGCCATGCCTGAACCCATCAGTCCAAGCCCGAGTAACGCTATCTTTGTCTGTTCCATAAGATCTCCTGCCCACGCTCTAGAATAGAAGTGTTATGGGGTTTACGGAAAGTTACGACATTGTTGTTGTGGGTGCGGGGCACGCGGGATGCGAGGCGGCGATGGCGGCGGCGCGCATGGGGCTGCGGACGGCGCTGTTCAGTTTCAATCTGGATTTGATCGCGCAAATGTCGTGCAACCCCGCGATTGGCGGCATCGCGAAGGGGCACCTGGTGCGGGAAGTGGACGCGCTGGGCGGCATCATGGGCGAGGTCGCGGACGCGGTGGGGATCCAGTTTCGTCTGCTGAATACTTCTCGCGGGCCGGCGGTTTGGTCGCCTCGGGCACAGTGCGATAAGCGGCAGTACCGGGTCAAAATGCGACAGGTGCTGGAGGCGCAGGGGAATCTGCACATCAAGCAGGCGGAAGTGGTGGACCTGGTCCTCGATGAGAACGAGGGGCCACGGGTGGTGCGCGGGGTACGGCTGCGGGATGGGCGCACGGTGTTCGCCGGGGCGGTGGTGATCACTACCGGGACTTTCCTGAATGGACTGATTCATTGCGGTGAGGAGCGGTATCCGGCGGGACGGAGCGGTGAGCCGCCGAGCGTGCTGCTGGGCGAGTCGCTCAAGCGGCTGGGATTGCGCGGGTGCCGGCTCAAGACGGGTACGCCTCCGCGGCTGGATGGGCGGAGTATCGATTGGAGCCGGTTTGCGGAACAGCCGGGAGATGCGGATCCTACGCCTTTCAGCTTCCGCACGGTGGAGCTGCCACAGCGGCAGATTTCCTGCCACATTGCGTACACGACTCCGGAGACGCTGCGAATTATTCGCGAGAATGTGGGCCGGTCACCGATGTATTCGGGGCAGATCCAGGCGATCGGGCCGCGGTATTGCCCTTCGATAGAGGACAAGGTGGTGCGATTTCCGGACAAGGAGCAGCACCAGTTCTTCCTGGAGCCCGAAGGGCTGGATACGAATGAGGTCTACGTGAATGGTATGTCGACCTCGCTGCCGATGGAGGTGCAGTGGGAGGTGGTGCGGTCGATTCCTGGACTCGAGAATGCGGAGATGCTACGGCCTGGGTATGCGATTGAATACGATGCCATCGATCCCACGGAGCTGGATCGCAGCCTGGCAGTGAAGCAGATTTCCCGGTTGTACCTGGCGGGACAGATCAATGGGACTTCGGGGTATGAGGAAGCGGCTTGCCAGGGTTTGATGGCGGGGATCAATGCGGCGCTGCTGGTTCGGGGAGAGGCTCCTTTTACGCTGGACCGGACGGAAGCTTATACCGGGATATTGATCGACGACCTCATCAGCAAGGGGACGAATGAGCCTTACCGGATGTTTACTTCGCGGGCGGAGTTCCGGTTGCATTTGCGGATTGATAACGCGGATCGGCGGTTGACTCCTTATGGGCGTAAGTTGGGGCTGATCAGCGATGAGGCCTGGCAGGATTATGAGGCGAAGCAGGCTCGGGCGGTGGCTTTGGAGAAGGTACTGGCTACGCGCAAGGTGGATGTGAGCCGGTTGAGTGAGTTGTTTCCTGAGATGGGGAATGTTGCGGGGCAAACTTATGGGCAGTTGTTGAAGCGGCCGGAGATCAGCCTGGAGGGATTGCTTCCGATTTTGCGCACGGAGTGGGAGGGTTCGGGGCATCCCTTGGCTTTCTTTAGCGGGGTGGTGAATGCTCGGGTACGGAATGAGCTCAAGTCGGTGGAGACGGAGATCAAGTACGCGGGATACCTGGATCAACAGCGGAAGGCGATTGACAAGCTGAAGAAGGCGGAACAGCGGGCGATTCCTGCGGGGTTTGAGTATTCGGGGATTAGTGGGTTGTCACGGGAGATGCAGGAGACGTTGTCGCGGGTGCGGCCGCAGACGTTGGGTCAGGCTAGCCGGATTCCCGGGGTGACTCCGGCGGCGCTTTCTTTGTTGCATGTGCATTTGGAGGTTGGGGATCGGCGCCGGGCTCGGATTGGGGTGGAGTAGGGTTTTCTTAGGAGATTGAAGATCCCTGGGTGGAGATTTGGTTCAGACCTTTGGTTACATTAAGGGACTTAACCGGCCTTTACTAGGAGGATCCCAGGTCTCAAAATCGAGACCTGGGGCACCCGTCCGATTCCCTCCGAAGTTGTAAATTCCTTGGACCATCCGATTTCCTCTGGAGTTAGTGACTCCTTTGGACCCGTCCGATTTTCTCTGGAGTTTGTGAATTCCTTTGACCCGTCCGATTTCCTCCGGAGTTTGTGATTCCTTTGGACCCCTCCGATTTCCTCCGGAGTTTGGGATTCCTTTGGACCCCTCCGATTTCCTCTGGAGTTTGTGATTCCTTTGGACCCGTCCGATTTTCTCTGGAGTTTGTGAATTCCTTTTGACCCGTCCGATTTCCTCCGGAGTTTGGGATTCCTTTGGACCCCTCCGATTTCCTCTGGAGTTTGTGATTCCTTTGGACCCGTCCGATTTCCTCCGGAGTTTGTGATTCCTTTGGACCCCTCCGATTTCCTCCGGAGTTTGTGATTCCTTTGGACCCGTCCGATTTCCTCCGGAGTTTGTGATTCCTTTGACCCGTCCAATTTCCTCCGGAGTTTGTGATTCCTTTGGACCCGTCCGATTTCCTCTGGGGTTTGTGATTCCTTTGACCCGTCCAATTTCCTCCGGAGTTAGTGATTCCTTTGGACCCCTCCGATTTCCTCTGGGGTTTGTAGAATTCCTTTGACCCGTCCGATTCCCTCTGGAGTTTTCGAACTCTTTCGGGCAAAGCGATTTCTTTAGTTGCCGGGGGGCGTGGGGGGTGGGGGCGCGGCTTCTACTTGCGGGGTTTCGGGTCCGGATCCGATGCCTACGCTGCCTGGGTATTGCTGCGGGGCGGGGTACTGTTCGGGTGAGGATTGTGGCGGGTCAGGGGACACGTAGGGAGAGCGCTTGGCTTGACCGGGGGGCACGAAGCTGTCACCGGGGAAACGTGGGATGCCGAAATGACCTCTCAGGTGGAGGAGGTCTACGGTGCTGATGTCACCGTTGAAGGCTATCAGGTTGAGATCTTTGGGGCCGGCGAATAAGACCATCATTCCGGTCACGTCCATGTGCGCGAAGTTGATCCAGAGGTCGGTCTGGCCGGCGTTGAAGGGGTCTCTCTTGTCGCGAGCGGCGACCAGGTGCCTCCAGCCGGTTGCTTCGTATTGCCTGCGAATCTGATCGAGCGCGGCCGGGTCGTAAAGGCCGGGGCCGGCGAAATGATAGCTGTGGACGGAGATGCTGTTTAGTTTGGCGATGGCGTTGCGGGCTTCCTGATCGGCGTCGCCGACGAAATAGCCGGCTAGCTGCAGCATGGAACGATCAAACGTGAAGTCGGTGTGGAAGGCCGCACGCTGACCCAAAGCCTCGAAACCCTGCGGGACCCAATTCATAGGTGGCTGCTGGGGAGGCTGCACATTCTGGGCGGATAAAGCGAACGGGGCCATCAGCATGAGCAGCAAAACGGCAACGCGGGGGGCGGGACGCAACATGGCGGCTTTTACTCCTGTTGTTTAGGACCCTAACGGTTGGGAAAGGTTGTGGCGCGGCTGGGTTCGGCTTTGGCTCTCGAATCAGCCCAATTTGCCGATAACCGCCACAATCGTGGCCTCCAGACCGCATACGTTTGCCATCGTTTTGCTCGCGCTCTCCACGCGATTGCTCATTTTAGAGTTTGTGGTGGTTCGGTTTCCGCAGCAGTGGCTTTATTCGCGCGGGATTGAGCTGGGCACGCTGGCTCAGTCCCTGGTGGCGGGGCGAGGGCTCAGCTCGCCCTTCGGGGGATCGACGGGACCGACTGCACTGCTGGCCCCCGGTTATCCGGCGTTGATTGCTCTCATCTTCCGCATCTTCGGGACGTTCACGTTTCGCTCCGCGATCGCGGTGATGGTGATGCAGGTTTTCTTTAGCGTCATGACCGTGGTGTTGATGATGCACATCGCGCGAAGGTGCTTTGATCGCCGAGTGGCTGCGGTGGCGGGAGCGTTTTGGGCAGTATCGTTGCCCCTGCTGTGGATGCCGACGATCTTTTGGGAGACGTGTTTATCCACGCTGCTGCTGGTGGGGATGATCGCTCTGGCGTTGCGCTGTGAAGAAAAGCCCTCCGGGTTTTTATGGGCAGCGATGGGCGGCTATTGCGGGTTGGCTGGGTTGGTGAATCCGGCCTTGTTGCTGGCTTTGTTGGCGCTGATGGGATGGGCTGCGTGGCAGACGCGGAACACGCTTCCCTATTCGTCTCTGCTGGGCTTGCTGGTTCTGCTGCTGGTATTCGCCCCATGGCCTATCCGGAATGCACGCGCACTGGGCGCCTTCATTCCGCTGCGAAGCACGGTGGGATTGGAATTGTGGATGGGCAACCGCGCCGGGGCGACGGGTTTTCTGGATGAATCGGTGTTTCCGCTGTTCAACAGAGGGGAATACGAACAGTATGCCGAGCAAGGCGAGGTTGCTTACATGCGCGATAAGTCCGGACTTGCCAGGACTTATATGCGCGCACATCCAGGGGAATTTCTGCGGCTCAGCTGCCTGCGATTTCTGCGCTTCTGGATGGGAACAGGGAGCAAGGATGGTTCGGTCCTGTTTGCGGTCCACGCTCTATTGACGTCTTGTCTTGGGGCCGTGGGTGTATGGCGCTTGTGGCAGAGACGCCGGTTTGGCGTTGCGGCTTTGTTCCTGCTGCCGCTGTTTCTTTTTCCCTTGCCTTACTACATTACTCATGCGGAGTTTCGCTATCGGCTGGTGGTCGATCCTGTGCTCACGATTCTGGCCGCGTCTGCGTTGGGGACGGAGAAGGTGTGAGGTTCATCCTCGCGCTGGCGTTGGGGTTGCGCCTGGCGGTGGTGGGCATTGTGCTTTTATCGTACCCGCAACAGTGGCTATTCAGCAAAGCGCCGGATCTGGGGTACCTGGCGTGCTCTCTGAGTTCGGGCCACGGACTTTCCTCACCCTTTGGAGGAGCGACTGGGCCGACGGCTTTTCTGGCGCCGGGATACCCGGGGGTTATGGGACTGATCTTTTATTTCTTTGGCAGTTACAGTTTGGCTTCCGCACGTGCTCATGATGCTGCTGCAGACAGTGTTTGGGGTGTTGACGGTCGCGGCCATCATGCGGGTGGCCGGGCAGTTGTTTGGCACGGCGACGGCAAAGATTGCGGGAATATTCTGGGCGGTATCGCCGCCGCTGCTTTGGCTGCCGGCGGTGCTTTGGGATACCAGCTTGTCGGCTCTGCTCCTGATCGGCATGGTGGCTCTGGCGCTGCGTTGCGTGGAACATCCGGGGAACGGACTTTGGGCAGCCATGGGAGGGTATTGCGGTCTGGCGATGCTGGTGAATCCTTCCCTCACGCTTGCCTTGTTGGCCGTGCTGGGGTGGAGCGCGTGTCAAACGCACTCTCGATCGTGGATTTGTTGGCTGGTGTTGTTCGCCGTGTTCGTTCCCTGGCCTCTGCGGAATGCGAGGGTGCTGCACGCGTTTATTCCCCTGCGCAGCAATTTTGGATATGAGGTATGGCAGGGGAATCATAGCGGCGCAAGCGGGATGTTCGATGCGCGGCTCGAGCCGTTGCAAAACAAACAGGAGTACAGCGACTTACGTCCGCGAGGGCGAGGTAATGTACATGCGGAACAAATCAGCGTTAACGATGGCTTACGTGCGGGCGCATCCGGGCGAATTCTTCCGGCTTAGCGCCATGCGGGTGGTCCGCTTCTGGACCGGCTCCGGATCGGAGGTGAACTCCGGTTTCGTCGAATTGCACGCAGCGCTCACTTCCCTGCTCGGCCTGTTGGGCCTTGCGGTGCTGTGGAGGCGATCGAGAACGACAGCGTTACTATTCCTGTTACCTATCGTTGTCTTTCCCCTGCCTTACTACATCACTCATCCTGATTTCCGCTTCCGGCTTTTGCTCGATCCACTGCTGACAATTCTCAGCGCCTACGCGATTTCCCGCACATGAGCAACTACATCCGGTTCTTTCACCTGGAGACGCACCGGTTCACGTTTCTCGAGCTTGAGGCGTGGGTCACGGTGTTGATGCTGTTGCTCTTCGTTACGCTTCCGGTGAGGTACACGGCGTTTTTTCCCCACGCGCGGTTTCAGCGATTGGCACAGAAGCGTTTTCGCGCTTGTGTCCTGGTGTTTTGTTTGTCGTTCTTCGGCCGGATGGCGCTGTTGCCCATCGAGCCGTTCATGGCTCCGAATATCCACGACGAGTTCAGCTATTTGCTGGCGAGCGACACGTTTGCTCACGGCCGGTTGACGAATCCTATGCCTGCGCTTTGGCGCCACTTCGAGGCCTTTTATGTGCTGCTGCAGCCAACGTTCCAGTCGAAGTACGGCGCGGCGCAGCCTCTGTTTATGGCGTTGGGACAACGGCTGACAGGGACACCACGCGCGGGGATTTTGCTGAGCATGGGATTGGCCGCCGCCAGCTTGTGCTGGATGCTGCAAGGATATCTACCCGCGGAATGGGCCCTGCTGGGGGGATTGCTGGCAGTAATTCGTATCAGCTGGTTCAGCTATTTCGGCAACGCGTATTGGGGAGGATCGGTGGCGATTCTCGGCGGTTGCCTGTTGTTGGGGGCAGCGGCCAGGATGGCGCGCAAGGCACGGGCGAAGGATGGAGTGCTGATGGCACTCGGCCTTTTGCTGCTGGCTAACTCGCGTCCGTTTGAAGGCGCCCTGTTGGCGCTGCCCATCTGCGGGTACACCCTGTGGGTGCTGCTGCGCGAGCGAACGGGGGTGGGCGTGTGGCTTCCGGGGATGGCCGTTTTGTTGGCCGGCGCTGCGTGCACCGGATATTACTGCCATCGCGTCACCGGAGATTTCACCTTTCCATGGACAGCGTATTGGCGGCAGTGGAGTATTTGCCCACCCTTCGTGTTCGGCAAACCGAATGGCTCCGTTCACTACCAGTTCGCCGATCAGCTTATTTACAACCGGGACTACGAGACGCGGCCGTTTGTGGATGCACAGACGCCGTTGGGCTTTTTTGCAGAGATGGCGGTGAAGGCGATTTATCAATGGCTTTTCTTCGTGTTTCCGGCATTGAGCCTGGCGCTGATTGGATGGATCCCCACGCTGCGAGCGCGAAGGTTCAGGGTGTTGATGTGCACGCTGGCCTTCGCATGTGTTGGTTTTGTCTCGGAGACGTGGCTGCAGGCCCATTATGTGGCGGTGGCAACCGGCATGGTGTATCTCATCCTGTTAAACGGCCTTCGCTGGATGCGGGCGAGTGCCCGCCATCACGAGATCTGGCTGAAGTTGCTGCGCGGGACGCTGGCCTCGATCGTCTGCATGGTTTTCGTTCGCCTGGTGGTGGTGCCCCGCAATACCTTTCCCCCGAACTGGGCCTCGCAGACGACAGACATCCCAGGCTTTCGCGATATCACTCGCCTGATGGAAGCCAAAGCAGGAAAGCAGCTGGTGATTGTCCGCTATCGCCCCGGACATTTCTGGGGGTATAGCTGGATCAATAATGGTTACGATATTGCAGGCGAGCATGTGATTTGGGCGAGGGACACAGAGCCCCTGGAATCGAATGCACCGCTGGTATGCGCATTCGCGGATCGTGCGGTTTGGCTGCTGGTTCCACCGGAGAGCGGTTTCATGCCGCCGCCGGACCGGACAGCGCCGTGGGATGCCGGCGCAGCAAGCCGGTTTTTAGAGCCATATCCTTCTACTGCGTGTTATTAGGAATCAGGCGCGCGGTACTGAGATCCGCGGCGATGGCGGTGAAGATACCGCTGAGCGAGGTGACCGGTTGGCCGGCCACGCAGGTACTGGTGGAACCGCTCTGGTGATAATCGGAATAGAAATATTGCGGAGCGGTGGCCATGGACGACATGGTGCCGCAGGGAGTGATGTTGGGATAGGAGCCGGCGTTCTGGTCGCTGGCGCACCCGGTGGATGCCGAACCATAGGCAACGGAGTACACCAGCGTTCCCTGGCTGGTGGCATATTGCGCAGCCACGACGGCCTGGCCGCATTCCCCGACCCAGGAGGGGTATTGCCCGTTGCCGGTGGCGGGGGAGCCCATGACCGTATTGCTGCCATTGGTTCGCGGCGCTGTGGCGTCGCCGTCGCTCAGAATGATAATGACGTTCGCGGACCCGGGATTGGCTGCTTTTTCTGCGACCAGTGCTGATTGTGCGGCATAGAGTACGCCGGCGTAATAGGTTCCGTAGACTCCGTCATAGTTGGGAGGCGCCATCGAACCGCAACCGATGATAGCCCCGGCTGCCTGGACGAGCGCGGAGTTCGGATTCAACGTCCTGGTTGCATTCGAGGTGCGATAGTCGCTGAGAAAGTCCGTGATCTGGTAGGTCGCTGTGCCCATGGTCATGGGATAGGTAGCGTAGTCCGACTGGGCGGGAACGTAGGACGAGGCTCCCGCTGCGGGAAACGAATATGCCATGGCCTGCGGAATTGCGGACCATGGAGTCACCGGTGTACTACCGGTGGTGGACATGGGCATGACAAAGTTGATGGCGAGCCCATCCTGGACCATGCTCCAATATTTGTTTTGCGAAGTAGGCGTGGGGACCGGCGTGGTGCAGGTGGTATCCAGCGAGGCGGTGGCGATCGAGACATTGGGAAATGCGAAGAGGGCGACTCGATCCACGGAGCTGGCGGCGACTCCGTGGGAAATGCTGCAGGAAGCCAGGCTGGCCGCGCAGGGGCTAAGGCTTTGCAGCAGGATCTGGACGCCGTTGAGTGCACACATGATTTGCGTGTTGCCACAATCGTCGTCAGGAAAGGCCATGGAGAGGGTGGTATCCATGATGATGGCGACGTTGTAGGGGCTGGGCGCTCCGCCCCGCGATGCGGCGGTGGCCGTGACGGTAACCGTCATGGTGCGCATCCCGAACAACGCGGCGAAGTACATGGGGACCACGGCCTGCTCCTCTATCTGGATGGCGTTATAAGGGACGGCGCCCTGGCATGCAACGCCCAGGCTTTGCAAGGTAGAGAGGCATTTCAAAGCGGGGAAGCCGCTCGCCATGGTCACGTTGGGGAGGGAGGCCTGGGCGTTGACGGAGCCGGGCACGGCACTGTAGGAGGTGGCTGCCGCAATCACGGCGGTGCTCGTGGTGGCGGTACGCATGGCTCCGCCACCCGCCAGCGCGGCCGCATCGGCGGCGGATTGCAGGGCGCGGTCGCAATAGAAGACGTGCCCTACGTCGATGGCCGCGCCGGCCATGCCAAGAAGCGCGACAAAAACGATCGCGACCAGCGGGAGAGCCTGGCCGGCATCCTGCGCGAAGAGCTTGCGGGCGTTGCGGAGGAGGCACTGCTTCACTGGACCAATTCCGTCATTTGGGCCTGGAGAGAACAATGCGGAGCATAGTTTGCGCCGTAGACGATGAGGCTGCAGGGGTAGGTCACGGTCACGAGGACGTTGGCGCCCTGGACCAGGTTCGCGGCCGCGCCGGTGGTGCTGCTGCCACTGCTGCACGATGTGCCGGTGTAGCTGCTGCCATTGAGCACAAAGCTAAAGGAGAGATTGGCTGGGGTGAGGAGTGGCGCGGCTGCGATGACCGCGGCGGATGCGGTCGCGCAGGGATCGGTGGTGGCTCCGCGGCTGATGGCAAGGGTGCGCGCACCGATGCTGGTGGCCTCGGTCAACAGGATGTAGTTGTTGAAGGCAAGCCCGAAGGTAAGGATGCCGGTGAGGACCAATAAGAGGATGGGCAGAGCCAAAGCCATCTCGACCATTGCCTGGCCGTCTTCGTTGGAACGCACGACGTTTTGTACACACGACACATTTGTTTATCGGCGGGAAATGGCAAAGCATGACTGCACCCTCGGAGATGGTCTACGAGGAACGCCCGGCGTCGCTCGCCATTTGGCAGCGCGAATCTTCTTTCGCCCACATTGAACTCGAAAGCGACTGATTGGCTTACATATCCATGACGGTTGTAATTTACTCTCTTTGCGCCAGGACGTTGCGGCAATTGACATTGCCACTTGCTGCCTCCAACATCGGCTTAGAAACAAAGTATTTCTATTGCTGTCACGGTTACAAGGAGAATGGCAATGAAGAAATTCACGCTCATAAATAGTCCCAAGAGTATTCTGTCCGGGTTTGTTCGTGATGAGTCGGGCCAGGATCTTATCGAATATGCCCTGGTGGCGGCCATCATCGCGCTGGGAGCGACGGCGGCAATGACTACTCTCGCCAGCTCCATTACCTCCGCGTTCACCAAGATAGGGACCAGCCTGACCAACGCCGTATAGCCAGGTAACGAGCCCGGCTTTCCGGATATTCCCTGCGCAGATGCCGATGGATTGCAAGTACGCGGTGCTCCGCCTACAAGAAGTGCGGGAATGAGCGACACAACGAAAATCGTGGCTTTTTTCCTGGACGACGAGAGCGGGCAGGACATTGTCGAGTACGCGTTGATCGCGGCACTGGTGGCGTTAGCCTCGATCGCAGCGGTAGGCCGTGTGAGCAGCGCAGTGACTTCAGTATTTACCGCGGTTGGAACGAAGTTAACCAGCTCTGTCTGATGCGGCCGAACGGCCTGTGCTTCAGGGCAGTGAGCGAGCTGCGCCGGGGAGTCCACGCAGAAGACTCACCGGGAACCATTATGCCGAACATGGGTATTGAGTTCGTGTTCCCTGCCGCCACATTGCTTTGCGCCGCGGTGAGCGCTGTATACGACGTGCGCAGCCGGCGAATTCCGAACTTTATTACGTTTCCCGCGGTGGTGCTTGGGTTGATTTTGCACGCCGCATTGGGAGGCTGGCGGCAGTTGGCCACGGCGGCTGCCGCCGGTCTGATTTGTGGTCTTATTTTTTTTGTTTTTTATCTTGCCGGCGGCATGGGTGCGGGGGATGTAAAGCTGATCACGGCCGCCGGCTGTATTGCCGGGCTGCCGCTTATTGGACATCTGCTTCTATGGACTGCGCTGGCTGGGGGCGTGATGGCGATCTGCCTGGCGCTTTATCGCCGCCAGCTTACCGCGATGTTACGGAACATGGGCGCCATCGTAGCGCATCACCGGGTGATGGGTCTGACCCCGCATGCGCAATTCAACATCAGCAATGAGCGAACACTGCGCCTGCCGTATGCGCTGGCGATCACGGCGGGGAGCGCTCTGACTCTTGGCCTGCTGGTGATACAGAGGTGAAGCAATGAATGCGAAACGATTGACGATGGCCTTGCTGGTCTCGTTGCTGATCTCCGGCCTGTTTACTTTCTGGCTGAGCCGGCGGGTCTCGAGGGGAGCTCATGCAGCAGCTCCGCAAAAGCTGTTGATTGTAGGCGCAAAGGAAACGCTCGAGGCGGGCCAAATGCTGAAGCCGGAGAACCTTCGCCTGGTTGAGTGGCCGGTTGCGCTTGCGGGCAGCGTAGTCAAGATCGACGAAATTGCCGGGAGGATTGTGATGTTTCCGGTGGCCAAGGATCAGCCGATTCTGACTTCTTATCTTGCCCCTGCCGGAGTCGGGACCGGCCTAACGGCGAAGATACCGTCGGGGATGCGAGCGATTTCCGTGCGCTCAGACGAAGTGGTGGGGGTGGCGGGCTTCCTGTTGCCGGGAACGCATGTCGATGTGTTGCTGACTTACCATTCCGACAAATCTCCGGAGCCGCGGACAGCGACGGTGCTGCAGGATGTGGTGGTGGTAGCCGCGGGGCAGCAGATTCGACCTGATCCCGAGGGCAAGCCGACAAGTGTGAACAATGTGGTGACCTTGCTGCTGACGCCGGCGGACTCGGAGAAGCTGGTGCTGGCGACGAACCTGGGAGCGATTCGTTTCGTGTTGCGCAACGGAGCGGATAAGGATCAGGCCGCGAGCTCATCGGTGGGACTTGCAGAACTCACCGGAATGACAGATGCGGAGGCCGGCCTCGGGGGCGCCGTCACCAAAACGGTGCATGCCAAACCCTATCAAGTGGAGACCATTCTGGGCGATAAGCAAGTCGTGAAGACTTTTTACTGAGGCTTGGATGGCGATATCGGTTGAGACGATGCGAAACAATACATATCGCCTGCTTGCTCCGGTCATGTGCTGCGGTTTGCTTCAAGGGCAAACAGCGATCCCGGCGCCCGTGCTACCGGGTGCGGCTGTTTCTGCGCCCGTTTCTGCGCCCGCGACTGTTTCCGCGACTCTTCCTGTTTCCGGGCCGGCGGCGCCGCATGCGACGTTGCATGTGACCCAGTTACCCGACTCGACGATACCGCTCAGCAGCTCGACACTGTCGGTAAGCCAGCCACTGCACATCCTGGTGGGGCAATCGATTTTCATCACCACGGTAACCCGCTTGAGGCGGGTATATGTCAGCGACCCTACGGTGGTCGATTCGTTTACCTCGAGCCCGAGACAGATTGTGGTCACAGCGAAAGCGCCGGGAGTGAGCAGCCTGATCCTGTGGGACCAGGCGGGCGACTCGGCGACCTACTGGGTTTCTTCCGATATGAATGTGGGCACTCTGCAGAAGGAGATTCGCGAGGCGCTACCGAATGACAATATCCGGGTGGAAGGGCAGCAGGACCGGGTTTCGCTCTCGGGCACGGTGTTTAGCGATGCTTCGGCGGGCGCGGCGGTCAAGCTGGCCAGCCTATATACCAAGAACGTAGTCAATTCTGTGATCGTCCGCCAGGTGCATGAAAGCCAGGTGAGGCTGAAGGTGCAGATCATCGAAATTGACCGGTCGAAGCTGGAGCAATTTGGGATCAACCTTTTCAGCCAGGGAAAAAATACCAGCAATACAACTACAGGGCAATTTCCCTCGACGCAAACCTACACGCCTGCAAGTGGCACGGCTCCGGCAACGCTGACGAGCACCAACCCGCTGAACGTGCTTTTCTACAACTTCGATGTGAATTTCGGCTTGACTCTGCAGGATTTGCAGAACAAAAACATTGCACAGATTCTAGCCGAGCCGACCATTACCACCTTAAGCGGGCAGAAAGCCTCTTTCCTCGCCGGTGGCGAGTTTCCCTTTCCGGTGGTGCAGGGGTCCTCTGGCGGACTGACATCGATCACCATTCAATTTCGACCGTACGGCGTGAAGCTGGAGTTTACGCCGGTAGTCAACAGCGATGGCACGATCCAACTGAAGGTAGCTCCCGAGGTGAGCGCGCTGGATTACACCAATGCCGTGACGATTACCGGATACACCATCCCTGCGATCTCGACGCGGCGGGCGGACACGCAGGTGGAGCTGCGGGACGGACAAAGCTTCGCGATTTCGGGGCTCCTCGATCATCGCACCACGGATATTTTCAGCAAGATGCCAGGCATTGGAGACGTTCCTGTTCTGGGACAACTGTTCAAATCAAAGAATGTGAACCACTCGACGGTGGAGTTGATGGTGGTGGTGACGCCTACGGTCGTAGATCCGCTGACGAATCCTGTGTCGCCGGTCTTACCGAAATTGCCGGTGCCTTTGCTGGACTCAACGCAATTCGATAAAAAGTCCGGCAAGCAAAAGCCCGTGACGCAACCAGCGGCAGGCGGCCCACAATGACACAGAACGCACATCATCTGGACGGCCTGCAAGTGGCGTTGCTCACGGTGCATATTGATCCGGAGACGGTGGAGCAGAATCCGCCAGACGGCGGCCCGCATGCCGTGGGAGCTGATCAATGTGGACTACGGGAATTACTTTTCCGGAGCCAAACTATCTCCGTTTACGCAGCGGGCAATGAGCGCGCAGGCCTGTGTCGCCGTGGTTGATTTCGATGGCGATCCGGAGCGGGCGCTGGAGACGGCGGAATTTCTGCGGCAGAACTTTCACCTGAATATTGGAATTCTGGCGCTCTCGGCCAGCACCGACCCGGATTTGCTGCTGCGCGCGATGCGGGCGGGATACAGCGAATTCCTGGCCATGCCGTTCGACCTGGAAGAGTTTACCGACACGCTGAACCGGCTCGACCACCGTTGGGCGAACACCATGGTCCGGCCGCGGCATTCGGGGAAAATTCTGTCCTTCTTTGGCGCGAAAGGGGGCGTCGGCACGACCACGCTGGCGGTGCACCTGGCAATGTTCCTGGTGCGCAACCAGGGGAAGAAGGTGCTGCTGATCGACAATCATGCCCAGCTGGGGCATGTGGTGCTGTACCTGGGGATGGATGGAAGCAACCACCACTTCTATGACCTGGTGCAGAATGTGAGCCGTCTGGATGAAGACCTGCTGCGCGGATTCATTGCGACACACTCCAGCGGCCTGGACGTTTTATCTTCTCCCGATGTTTACGGCGGCTCGTGGAAAACAGACACCGATTCGGTGGAAAGAACACTGGAGTTTCTGGGCACGCAGTACGACTTCGTGTTGCTGGACTGCGAGGCATCGTTTGAGGACATCAACCTGGCCATTGTTTCTTATTCGAATTTTATCTACCTGGTGGCTTCTCCGGAGATTGGGGCCATCCGCGACCTGTCACGTTACGTAGACGGCCTGGTGCAGAATGAACACGCGACCAAGAAGCTGCAGGTGGTCATCAATCGCTACTCCTCGCATGAGGCGGTCACCCTGGAGCAGATCGAGCGAGCGGTTCATTTGCCGATCGCTTTCAAGATCCCCAACAGCTACGGCGAACTGGTGCGGTCGATCAATATTGGCGAGCCGGTGTCATCGGACAGCAAGTCGGATTTTGCGCACCAGATGCAGAAATGGGCGACGGCACTGGCCGGGGGAACGCCGGTCACCTCGCAGGAGCCGGTAAAGAAGAGATTTGCGCTATGGAAATAATGCGCTCAGTGATGGTGCCCGATGGGAGAGCCATCCATGGCTGATCCGGTGACGAATGGAGCGCCGCGGACCGTTCCTCCCATTGTGCGGACGGCGAGGCCGGTAGCGCTCAAGATCCAGCAGGAAATCAAGTCCGCGGTACACCACGGGCTTATCAAGCGGTCTGGATCTGGAAAAGATCGCCCAGATGCACGAGAATCCCGTCTTCGCAGCAACAGCTGTTGACGGTGATTCACCAGCTGATCGGGGAGCAGAATATTCCGCTTTCGGCGACGGAACGAGACCGGTTGGCGCAGGAGGTGCTGGATGAAGTATTCGGGCTGGGCCCGCTGGAGCCGCTGCTGCAGGACGCGAGCGTGAACGACATCCTGGTGAACACCTGCAGCGCGGTGTATGTAGAACGGCATGGGGTGCTGGAAAAGACCTCGGTGATCTTCAAGGACGACCGGCATCTGATGCACGTGATCGACAAGATTGTGTCGGCGGTGGGGAGGCGGGTGGATGAATCCTCGCCGATGGTGGATGCCCGGCTGAAGGATGGTTCGCGGGTCAACGTAATTATTCCGCCGCTGGCGGTGGACGGGCCTATCCTCTCGATCCGCAAGTTTGGCTCGAAGCCGCTGGGGGCGGAGGATCTGCTGCGGAACAAGGCGCTGACCGAGCCGATGCTGGAAGTGCTGAAAGGCGCGGTGCAGGCCCGGCTCAACATCATTGTTTCCGGGGGCACGGGCGCAGGCAAGACGACTTTGCTAAACGTGATGTCGGGGTTTATCGACGAGCGGGAGCGAATTGTCACCATCGAAGACTCGGCGGAATTGCAGATAAAACATTCGCACGTGGTGCGGCTGGAGTGCCGGCCGCCGAATGTGGAGGGCCGGGGTGCGGTGCGGCAGCGGGAACTGGTGATCAACGCGCTGCGCATGCGGCCCGACCGGATTGTACTGGGCGAAGTGCGCGGGGAAGAGTGCATGGATATGTTGCAGGCGATGAACACCGGGCACGATGGCTCGCTGACCACCATCCATGCCAACACGCCGAGGGACGCGGTGGCCCGCATGGAAACGATGGCGATGATGGGCGGTGCGACCCTGTCAGAAAAGGCGATTCGAGCGCAGATCGCGTCCGCGGTGCAACTGATTGTGCAAATAGCCCGCATGAGCGATGGTTCGCGCCGGGTCACGCATGTGACGGAGCTTACGGGAGCGTTCAGCGACGTGATCAGCATGCAGGATGTTTTTCTTTTTGAGAAGGAGGGTCTGGGGCCTACGGGGAAGGTGAAGGGCCGTTTTCGCGGCACGGGGATCGTTCCCAAGTTTTCCGAGAAGTTGAAGGCTGCGGGTTTTCCGTTACCGGCGAGCCTGCTCGATTACTCACTGGAAGTGTAGAGGGTTGGCGAAATGGCAGTGCTGGTGATCACGTTCGTCTCGATTCTCGTGGGCACGTTCGGGCTAGTGGCGGCGGTCACACGCCAGTCGGCGGACGAGAAGATTGTCAGCGAGCGGATGGCCTGGATCCATATGTCGCAGAAGACCAAGGCTGGAGCTGGGCTGGATAGCGGGCAATTGCTGAAAGAAACCAGGCGGGGCCGGTTCGGCTGGCTGGATGAGATACTGCTTCGCTTCCAGTTTGCGCAGTCCTTGCAGGCGCGCATTTTACAAGCGAACAGCGCGAACAGTGTTGCCGGTCTTATGCTCACCAGCCTGGGATGGTTGGTGGCGGGGTCGGCGATCACGTGGTTTTTTGCGCCGATGCTTCTGATCGACCTGGCGGTGGGCGCAGCGCTCAGCTTGTTGCCATTTGGCATTCTTTCGCTGAGGCGTTCGCGGAGAGTGAATGCGTTTAACACGGCTCTGCCGGAGTGCATCGATATGCTGGGCCGGGCGCTGCGCGCCGGCCATTCGGTGGTGAGCGCGCTGGAGATGCTGGCGGAGAATGCACAGGAACCGGCGGCGTTTGAGTTCGGCGAAGTTTTCAAACAGCTGAATCTTGGTTTGCCCCTGAGGAACGCACTGCTGCAACTTCTGGATCGCGTGCCTTCAGCGGATCTGCGGGTGCTGGTGACGGCGATCATGGTGCAGAAAGACACGGGCGGGAACCTGGTCGAAATTCTGGATCGCACGGTTTTTGTGATTCGTGAACGCTTGCGGATTCAGGGCGAGATACGGGTAGAGACGGCGCAGGGGAGGCTTACGGGATGGATTTTGACGGCGCTGCCGGTGGTGATGATGGTGCTGCTCAACCTGGTAAATCCCGGCTATTCCAGCATCCTCTTTCACGACGAACTGGGCCGCAAGCTCATCTACATCAGCCTTGGGATGCTGGCGCTGGGTGGTCTGGTGATTCGCAAAATCGTGAATGGGATCGAGGTCTAGCGATATGGACCTGGTTTACTACTTCGCGCTCACGTTCACCGTTTTCCTGGTGTTTGCAGTGATCTTTGCGCCGGTGATTTTGCGGCCGTCTCCAGCCGCCCGGCGGATGCTGGAGATGGTGCGGAGCAACCGCCCGGACGAACGACATATCAGCGGCAAGGAGCGGATGCAAGAGGCGGTTCTTTCCCTGGCAAAGTCCTTACGGATTCGCGTGGGGGTGACCGAGGATGAAAAGACCAAGCAGCAGCTGCTGAGCGCGGGGATCAGAACCAATGAAGGGATGAACACGTACTTTGCCAGCCGGTTTGCAGGTCCGGTGTTAGGCCTGGTGTGCGGGAGCCTGATTCACAGCAACACCGTGTTCTGGGCTTTGTCGTTGGCCGCGGTTTTTTACCTGATTCCCGACATGTGGCTGAAACGGAGGATTCTGAAGCGGCGAGAAAGAATCAGGAAGAGTATTCCCGACGCACTGGACCTGCTGGTCATCTGCGTCGAAGCAGGACTGGGTTTGGACCAGGCGATGTTGCGGGTAGGACAGGAGCTCGACATCAGCCACCCGGATATTCACCAGGAGTTCATGCAAGTGAACCTGGAGCAACTTGCGGGCAAGCCCCGGCTGGAGGCATGGAAGAGCGCGGCGGAGCGCACGCAGATTGCGGAGTTCTTTCTGTTTGTCAGCATGTTGACGCAGGCGGACCGGTTCGGCACCCCGATTGTCCGCGCGTTGAGCCGGTTTGGCGACGAAATCCGCTTGAAGAGGCGGCAGCGCGCGGAGGAGATGGCGGCAAAGACAAAGATCAAAATACTGTTTCCGCTGGTGTTGTTTATTTTTCCCTGCATCTTCATTGTGTTGCTGGCGCCGGCGATCCTGAATATTGCGAAGAATATGCAGGCGTTCAAATAGTTAGGGAACAGTGATGGTTTCTTTACGAGTTACAGAGATGGGAAGAAAGGAGGAACCGTTCGATGGATACGACAACACTGATTCGCATCATCGCGGGTGTTTTGGCAGTCGCTGTGCTGGCCTTCCTGATATACCGCAGAAAGCACGCGAAGGTCTAACGATTGCGTGGTGCACCATTGGTTGAAAGCTGCAGGGGGTGGGGCGTTGCGGTCCCGGTCCATTGGGACCGCATGCCGGAGTTGTGAGAACCGTGATTGAGGTGCGAGACAGAACGAGCGGGACCACCGTCGGCACACGGATCATGATCGCCGATACATCGTTGACTCGCCTGGCCGGCTTGCTGGGGCGCAGGTCTCTGGAGGCTGGTTGCGGGCTGCTGATCCGGCCGTCTTGCGGTATTCACACGTTTGGTATGTTGTTTTCAATTGATGCGGTCGCGCTTGGTAAGGACCTGCGGGTGGTGAAGCTCTGGCCGGGATTGGTTCCTTTCAGGGTGACCCGCTTGCAACGGAATGCGCACTCGGTTTTGGAGGTAGCGGCGGGGCAGATTGGTCGATGTGGGATTCGGGTTGGGGATCAGTTGGAGTTTATGTGAGGGCGGGTGAATGAATCCCGGGTGCGGGTCCCTGCTTTTTGTAAGTTCCCTACAGGGTCGTTTGCTCCGCAGCAGAAAAGCGTACCTCAGCTGAAGCCGTCGTTGGAAGGCGTTTATACGGCACGGCTGAAGCCGTTCGACAAGCTCAGGGCAGGCTCTGCGGGACTTTTCTGGTACGGGCCTTAAAGCCTATTTCTCCTTCAAGCCCTTGAGGGCCCGACTAAAGTCGGGCCCTGATACGAAGCAAACCCCACCATCGTTCACCGCCAAGCTTGGATTGATCCACGCTCCTTTTCCAGCTAATCGCGAATATCCAGTTGCGCAACTCGTGCTGAGCTCAGCCACGGGACAAGCTCTTGTTCATCGCACGAATTCTTTCGGTGGCTAATATCTTGATGGATTCATGCCACATAGCGCCGGGCGGCTTTATCATCGCTTGAACCGATTTCACGGGGAGCAGGGTAGTAGAACTTCCGAGCCTTTAAGGAGAGATGGGAATGAAGAACCTAACATGGCTTATGTTGCTACTGGGGATCCTGAGCTTATCTTCCGGATCGTCAAGAGCGTGGGCGCAAAGCGGGATTACTGCGCAGAACGGGCGAAATGTCACCTGTGCTTCCGATGACGGGAAGCGCCATCTTTGCCGGGTCGATACCAGCCGGGGGGTGACGATGACGAACCAGCGCAGCGGGTCGCCCTGCATCCAGGGGCAGACCTGGGGCTTCTCGCGGTCAGGAATTTGGGTGGATCGCGGCTGCCGGGCAGATTTTTACCTGGCTAGCAACTATCGACCTGGGCCTGGACCCGGCGGACCTGGATATGGCGGCGGACCTGGTTATGGCGCGACGACCATTACCTGTTCGTCGAACAACGGCAAGCGAAACTACTGCCCAGCAAATACAAACCGTGGGGTACGGCTCACGAACCAACGAAGCGGTTCTCCATGTATCCAGGGGCAAACGTGGGGTTACGATAATCGCGGGATTTGGGTGGATCGTGGCTGCCGTGCGGACTTTGTCACCAACCGATGACCAATAACATCGGGGCAGGGGTCTGAGTAAGACCACTGCCCCGATGAGAAGATTCAGCCTGGTACAGATTTAGCTGCAGGGCTTGCCCGCATCCGCGTGCGCACCTTTGGCCTTGGCCTGAGCTTCCGTCATGTAGGCGCCAGCCTTGGTGGTGCCGTAATACTTGGTTCCGTAGCAGTGGTAGACCTTGGTGGAGGTGTTAAGCCACACCATACCGGGTCCGCCGCCGGCTGCCGGCGTGGTAGTCGCTGCCATGGTCTTAGATTTCGCAGCCGGCGCAGCGGGAGCCGCCGGGGCAGCAGGCGCGGCAGCGGCAGGGGCTGCAGGCGCTGAGGGTGCAGCCGCTGCTGCTGGCGCGGATCCGGCAGAGGCGTACCAGGTCTTCACACCTTTGTGACCGCGGCACGCGCCGCTCTTGGTTGCGCCCGTCCAATAGGAGCCATCATTACAAACCCCGGTCGCTCCCGCTGGTGCGCCTGCGGGGGCCTGGGCGACACCTGCCTGGGAAGCGATCATTGCGGTTACAGCCAGCGCGGTTGCGGCCAGCAGCGAACTAACCATTTTCTTCATATGCACTCCAGTGAGATAAAAGCGAGATTTTTATCGGTTTAAAACCCACCCATCCTACGACGAGCGCAAGGGGAGTACAAGCGGTTTTCTCGAAGCAGGGCCGCGTGGGATTGATGGAATAAAAATGTAATTGCCTACAGATATGAGTTAGGCGGCGAATAACAAGAAGAATGGGGTTGCACGCGTGGCAGTTATATGAATAAATGGGCTACCCCTTCTGTTCGGCCCCGAACCTCGGCCAAATTCTTAGTTAGTAGCGACGTTCCCTCCGGCCCCCCAGGCACAGTTGCGACTTCATACGCAGGAAACAAGGAGAAAACGGAATGAACTGGATGCCGATTCTTATACAGCTGATCAGCGGCGGTGTGGGTGGAAATATAGCCGGCGCTCTGTTGAAGAGGTTCAATTTAGGACCTGTAGGCAATACGATTGCCGGGATTCTTGGTGGTGTTGGCGGAGGTCAGCTGCTCAGCATGTTGACCGGTGCTGTTGCCCCGGCGGCAAGTGGAGGACTGGATATGTCTTCCATACTGTCGAGTGTCGGTGGCGGTGGTGTTGGCGGAGCGGTGATCATGGTGATCGTGGGCCTGGTCAAAGCTCAGATGGCGAAGTCGGCCACGGCTTAAAGTTAGACAACCAACGCTCGGTTACACTGCGTTTCCATGAAAGGTCCGCGGGACCTTTCATGGAAACGCCATGGTTATTTTTGTGGTTGCGTGGTGTCTGGTCCTTTGTAAACCAGGGGAATGTGTAGGGGCTGTTCCGCATCGCTGCGTTTTGCCTTGGGCTTGTCTTTGGGGTTTTCGCCCTTCTTGTCTTCGGCGACTACGGTTCGCTGGGAATTGAGGCAGAGCCAGTTTTCGCGCACGTGCTCGAAGACGTGGGAGAAAATGCCCTTCTCCAATACCGGACCCTTCTCGCCTTTCCAACTCATGACGTAGGTGCCGTTTACGATGGCAACGTCACCCACAAAGCGCACGCTGATCACTTTCTGTTCGAGAGAATCGGGCCCGGAGTTTTTTACGAACAGGTGGGCGATTTGCTGGTTGCGGGTGACGACGTCTCCACTGGCGGAGATACCGATGTACTGCGGCGCGAGCACCAGTTCGAGCGCGTATTGATCGCGCTTGGTCACCGCGGCGGACCAACGGTCTTCCACCTGCTGCATCGCGCGAAAGGCCGGCGGCGGAGTGTTTTCATTGGTTTTGTTGCTGGCTTGCTGAGCTCCCGCGCTCGCTCCGGGCAACGACACACAAAGAGCAAGGAATAGAGATTTTATTCGACGGCTCATTCACTTAATCATACCGTTTGTCCACATTTGCACCTGGGTGGTTAGCTCCCGCAATGGGTGGCCGAGGCTAAACTGAGCTTGGAGTTTTTTCTCAATGGCTTCCCTTTCTGATGTGTCGTTGGACCGCGGCCTGCCCGCCAGCGTAGAGGCGGAGCGTTCGATTCTGGGCGCGATCCTGCTGGATAATCATTCCTATAACGAGGCAGCGGAAAAGCTGCGGGCGGAAGACTTTTCGCTGGATTCGCATCGGCGCATTTACAGCCGCATGTCGGAGTTGATCGACGCCCGGCGGGCGGTCGATATTGTGACCCTGGCGGAAGAGTTGGGGCGGCGTAAAGAGGTAGAGGCCGTGGGTGGAGTGGCATACCTCGCGTCCCTCACCGAGGGGCTTCCGCGGCGGCCGAGCATTGAAGAGTACGTCCGCATCGTCAAAGACAAATCGCTGTCGCGGCAATTGATCAACATCTGCAGCACTGCGATTACCCGGGCTGCGGACCAAAGCGATGAAGCGCTGGTGGTACTGGATTCGGCCGAGTCCGGTTTGCTCGAAGTGTCCGAGCGCGGCATCACGCGCGGTTTTGCCGGCATCCCGGAGATTGTTCGCGATTCGTTTGGGACCATCGACAACCTGTATGCGCAGCAGAAAGAAGTGACCGGGCTGGCGACACACTATACCCAGTTCGACAAGATGACGAGCGGGTTGCAGCAATCGGATTTGATCATCATTGCCGCACGCCCCAGCATGGGCAAGACGGCGTGGGCGATCAATATCGCGGAGAATGCGGCGGTGCGCGATGGAAAAATCGTGGCCGTATTTTCGCTCGAAATGTCGAAGGAGTCGTTGTTGCGGCGCATGCTGGCTTCGCAGGCGCTGGTGTCGATGCAGAAGATTCAGACCGGGTTTATTCCCAAGGCGGACCGGGGCAAGTTAATGGAGGCGCTGGAGCGATTGGCGGAATCGCGAATTTTTATCGACGATACGCCGGCGATCGCGTTATCGGAGATGCGGGCGAAAGCGCGCAGGCTGCAGCGGCAGCAAGGCGGGCTAGACCTGATCGTGATCGACTACCTGCAGTTGATGAGCGCGTCTTCGTTTGGCGTGGGCGGAAAACGCTACGAGAACCGTACCCAGGAAGTGTCCGCGATTTCGCGCGGGCTCAAGGCGCTGGCCAAGGAACTGCGGGTTCCGGTGGTGGCGCTTTCCCAGCTGAGCCGTGCGTCGGAGCAGCGCGGCGGGGATAAGAAGCCGATGCTGTCGGATCTGCGCGAGTCCGGGTCCATTGAGCAGGATGCCGATGTGGTGGCGTTTATCCATCGGGATAGCTATTACAACAAGGACGAGAACGGCGAAGAGGATCCCGACTCCAAGAACAAGGCGGAGATCATCATCGCCAAGCAGCGCAACGGTCCCACCGGGTCGGTGCACCTGGCCTACATCGCGGACTGCACGCGCTTCGAGAATATGGCGTTTGGGCAGGCGCCGGGGGATTTCTAACCAGGTGATGCCGACCCGACCACTCTGGGCTGAAGTCTCGCGATCCCGGCTACTCACCAATTACGAACAACTGCGCCGTGTGGCCGGCTCGCAGGCGGAGCTGATGCCGGTGGTCAAGGCGGACGCCTATGGCCATGGTGTGTTGACGTGCGCGCCTTTGCTGGCCGGTGCTGGGGCCAGGTGGTTGGGGGTGACCTCCACCGAGGAGGGGGCGGCGGTGCGCGCGGTTTGCCCTGAGCCGCGCATCCTGTTGATGTCCGGTATTTTCCGCGGCGAGGCCGATACGGTGATCGACCAAGGGTTGACTCCCGTGGTTTGGGAGCCCTGGCAGATTGATCTGTTGGAGGAAGCCGGGGTTCGGCGGGGTATGGCGGCCGGGTCGGTCGCAGTCCACCTGGAGTTCGATACGGGGATGTCGCGCCAGGGTGTGCGGTTGGCGGATGCTCCCGCGGTGTTGGATCGTTTCCGCAGTGGGTCGTGCCTTCGACTGGAGGGCGTGATGACCCACTTCAGCACGCCGGAGGTTTTGTCTTCGGTTCGGCCCAATCCCCAAGTGGCGGGTCTGGAGTCTGCGCTGCAGTTGATCGTGGATCGCGGGCTGCGGCCGGAGTGGGTTCATGCCGGGAATTCTTCGACCGTGCTTGCTGGACCGGACCGGGAGATTTTGCTGGGGATGGCGGCGCGGATAGGAGCGCGCCTGATGCTGCGTCCCGGGCTGGCTCTGTATGGGTATCTCGACCGGTTCGCGCTGGATGGGATTTCGTGGGAAAGTGCGGTTGGTTTTGCTCCGGTGCTGGAATGGAAGACGCAGGTGACGTCGCTGCGTACTCTGCAGGCCGGGGAGACGGTGGGGTATGGCCGCAGCTTCGTGGCTGAGCGGGAAACGCGGGTTGCGTTGCTGCCGGTTGGGTATGCGGATGGGTATAACCGGTTGCTTTCCAATCGCGGGGAGGTGTTGGTGCGCGGGAAGAGGGCGCCGATCGCCGGGCGGGTTTCGATGGACCAGACGGTGGTGGAGGTTACGGAGATTCCCGAGGTTGCGATTGGGGATGAGGTGGTGTTGTTGGGGAGCCAGGGGGAAGAGTCGATCGACGCGTGGGAGTTGGCGGATCTGGTTGGGACGGTGCCGTGGGAGGTGTTGTGCGCGATTCGCTCCCGGGTTCCGCGGGTGACGGTGGCGTAAGTACGAAAAGCTTTGAAGGGCTTCGCCCGTCGTTTTCGGCCCAGGTTCCCGGATTTCCTGCACGGGGCGCCACCAACGGATGCGCGTGCGGCTTTCATTAAGGAAAGCCGCATGAAGTTCGTCAACACCAGGGGATTCGACAGGAAATCCGGGTGTACGCTGGTGCGAACCTGGGGCACCCGTCCTGTTTCCTTTGAATTTTCTGGACTTTTAAAGGCTGAATATCGAAAGCATTGGTCTCCCACATCTCGCGAAAAACGAGCGAGATGTGGGGCACCCGACTTTTGTTGCGACGAATGGATAGATCCGACTGAACACGCCTTGGATGTGTCGGGGGTAGAGTTAAAAGGGCTACACTGGGTTAGCTATGTTTATTGATGAGGCTCGGATTCGCGTCAAGGCGGGGGATGGGGGCAATGGTTGCGTTGCCTTCCGGCGGGAGAAGTTTGTTCCGCGGGGCGGTCCTTCCGGTGGGGATGGCGGACGCGGGGGCGACGTCATCATGGAGTCGAGCGAACGGCACAATACGCTGGTCCACTTCCGGTTCAATCCGGAGCATAAGGCGGAACGCGGACGGCACGGCGAAGGGTCCAATTGCAGCGGCCGGGAAGGCGTGGACACGATTTTGAAGGTGCCGGTGGGCACCGTGCTCTATGACGATGAGACGGGCGCGCTGGTGCATGATTTCCGCCGGCCCGATGAGCGGATCATCGCTGCAAAGGGCGGCCGGGGAGGACGGGGCAATCAACATTTCGCTACGGCGACGCACCAGGCTCCGCGGGAATCGGAAGCGGGCCGAGAGGGTGAAGAGCGGGCTTACCGGCTGGAGCTGAAGCTGCTGGCCGATGTGGGGCTGGTGGGTTATCCCAACGCCGGCAAGTCCACGCTGATCTCCCGCATTTCCGCCGCCAAGCCGAAGATTGCCGATTATCCGTTCACTACCCTGGAGCCTAATTTGGGAGTGGTGTCAGTGGGCGAGCCGCCGCATGAGGACAGCTATGTGGTGGCTGATATTCCGGGGTTGATCGAGGGGGCGCACCTGGGCGCCGGCCTGGGCGTGCAGTTTCTGCGGCACATTGAGCGGACGCGCGTATTGGTGCACCTGGTGGATGTTTCGGATGCCAGCGGAAGGCCGGACCCGGTGGAGGACTTCCGGGTAATCATGGCGGAGTTGAAGAGCTTCGGGCACGGCCTGGACGAAAAGCCGATGCTGGTGGTGGGGTCGAAGGTGGATGTAGCCAATCCGGAAAAGCTCAAGAAGCTGCGGGCGATGGCCAAGCGGCGCAAGCTGCCGTTTTTTGCCATCTCCGCGGTGAGCGGCGCGGGCATCAACGAGCTCAAATATGCCATCGGCGATGTAGTGCGGGCGTCGCGCGAAGCGGAGATAGCTCCCGTTCCCGATAACTCCATCCTTGCGGAATACTAGGCAGTAGCGAGACGGGCAGCACCGACCGGCACCAGCGTTCGCTTTGGAGCGGGCAGTTGCACCAGGTCCCAGGCAGAGCGATCGCGGAGCAGGCGGGACACCAGGGCGGTATGCATCGCGTGTCCGGCGCGCTCGGCCACGACCCGGCCAAGAATGCGATGTCCCACCAGGGCGAGGTCCCCAATCAGGTCGAGCACTTTGTGGCGGACGAATTCGTCGTCAAAACGAAGTGGGCCGTTCTGCACCTGGCCATCGCAAAGAATGATCGCATTCTCTTCGGAAGCACCGCGGATGAGGCCCATATCCCTGAGCATTTTTTCATCTTCGCGAAAGCCGAAGGTGCGGGCGGCGGCGATCTGAGAGCCGAAGGCTCCGGCTGCGAGGTCGACAGTGAATGCCTGGCGGCCGATGGGGTGGGCGAAATGGATGTCGTAGGTGATGCTGTATCCTTCGCCGGGATAGACCGCGATGAACTTGCCGTTCTCACGCACTTCGACGCTTTTGAGGATGCGGAGATATTGGCGGCGGCGGCGCTGGCTGCGGATGCCCACGTCGGCAAACGCCTCGACATAGGGCAGCGCGCTGCCGTCGAGAATAGGTAACTCCAGGTTGTCGAGTTCGATGATGACGTTGTCGACGCCCATGCCGATGAGGGCGGACAAAAGGTGCTCGGTGGTGGAGATGAGCACACCCTGGCGCATGATGCTGGTGGCGTAGCTGACCTTGGCGACGTTCCTGCCGGTGGCGGGGATCTCGTAGTTGTCCAGATCGGTGCGGCGAAAGACGATGCCCGAGCCGGCGGGAGCGGGCAGCAACCGCATGTTCACCGGCGCCCCGCTGTGGAGACCGATTCCTGAGAATTCAATCACCGACGCGATGGTCTTTTCTAAGTGGTCTGCTTCCACGAATCAGTATTCCTGGCTTGCGAGTCGCAAAGTCATAGAGTACCTAGGATTAGGAAAGCTGTGGTGTGGCAAATACGACACAAACTGATCGGGCCATAAGACGTACGACCAGGGTGTTAGGTTTACCGGCAGGGGAGAAAGTTTGATGGAAAGTTACCGCGATGTGTCCTGGGCGGCGGCCAAACGGCAGCCGGAGATGCTGAAAATGATCGGGGAGCTGGTGGGCCTGGAGTCGCCCACGGAAGACCGGGCGGGTGTGAATGGCTGTGTAACGCTGGTGGAGCGATGGATGAAAGCCAGCGGGGGGAAAACCCAGCGCAGCAAACAAAAGACCGCCGGGGACCTGTTGGTAGGCCGCTTCGGGCCCGCCCGGAGCGGGGGGAAACCGTTGCTGCTGCTGGGCCACCTGGACACGGTCTGGCCCCTGGGCACATTGAAGAAGATGCCTTTCCGGGTGCGCCAGGGGCGGGCGTGGGGCCCGGGGGTGCTGGACATGAAGGCGGGCGTGGTCATGGCCCTGACCGCCGTGCGCATGTTGCGGGAGGCAGGGCAACTCAGCAGGCCGGTGTGGTTTTTGCTCAACAGCGACGAGGAGACCGGGAGCGAGTGTTCGCGAGCTCTTACTGAGTCACTGGCGAGGAAATGCGGGGCGGTTTTTGTGCTGGAACCCGCGCAAGGGATCCCTGGAGCGTACAAGACGGCGAGAAAGGGCGTGGGGCATTATCGCCTGCGAGTGCACGGGGTGGCCGCGCACAGCGGGGTGGACTTCGACCGCGGACATAGCGCGGTGTTGGAACTGGGCCGCCAGATCGAGCGGGCCAGCGGCTTTACCGACCCTCGCCGGGGGATCACGGTGAATGCCGGGGTGATCGGCGGGGGGACGCGGTCCAACGTGGTGGCGGCCGAGGCCTGGGCGGAGTTCGATGTCCGCATTGCCAAAGCGGTGGACGCAGAGCGCATCGAGCGGCGCTTCCGTTCTTTGCGGGCGGTGGACCGGCAGTGCAGGCTGGAGATTACGGGCGGGTTGAATCGGCCGCCGATGGAGAGAACCTCCGGGACAGTTACATTATTCCGGCGCGCCGCAACAATGGCCGCGGGGCTGGGTTTTCAACTGCAGGAAGCAGCGACAGGCGGAGGTTCGGACGGGAATTTTACCTCGGCTTTGGGGGTTCCGACACTGGATGGAATGGGTGCGGTGGGCGAAGGCGCACATGCTTCGCACGAATCCATTCTGCTCGATGCTCTGGTTCCCAGGACGGCACTGCTTGCGGCGATGATCGGCGGTCTTGCGTTGCGGTAGACCGCGGAAAGCAGTTGCACTCTAAAGACTGGAGGCGAAAATGTTGGCTGCTTTTGATGTGACTCTGCTGACTATTTTTGTTCTGTGTTCCACACAGTTGCTTCGTCCCAAGGGGGAGAAGAAGGGCTCGTTGTAGGACTCGCTTGTTTGAAGGGTACGGGCTTCAGCCCGTACGTTCACCACGCAAGCTACGAGGGGCTTTAGCCCCTGAGGGTATCTTCCGAACTGGTTTAAGCATCCCTCGGCGGCTAAAGCCGATCCATCTTGATAGTTAAATGTACGGCCTAAAGGCCGTACCCTTCACTGGCGGCCGATCGTGAGGTCGTTTGTTGCGGCGAGCTGGTTGGCTTGGCGCTGTTCGGCTCCTTCGAGCAGGGTGGTGACCAGGGCCAGGGGAAGCCCGACTACGTTGAAGTAGCAACCGTGGATGCGGGGAATCCATCTTCCGGCTTTGCCCTGAATGGCGTAGGCGCCCGCCTTGTCCGTGGGCTCGCCACCGGCTACATAATCGGCGACTTCCTGGGGCGAGAGCGTACGCATGGTCACCTGGGTCATTTCGGCGGCTACTTCGGCTGCGCCTGGGCCCCAGACTACAGCCACGCCGGTCACGACTTGATGCGTACGGCCGGAGAGCAGCAGCAGCATGCGCGCGGCGTCGGCGGCATCCGCCGGCTTACCCATCACTTCCCCATCGCAGACAACTACGGTATCGGCGCCCAGTACGATCAGGGGCGCGGTGGACGGTGGTTGGCGGGCGAATACTTCTTCCGCCTTCTCCCGAGCCAGCCGGGTGGCAAAACGGATGGCGTCTTCTTCTGGCCGGCGCGACTCCGGGATGGAGGAGGGCTGGACCGAAAATGAGTAGCCGGCCTGGGCGAGCAGTTCCCTCCGGCGAGGCGAGGCGGAGGCGAGGATGAGGGTGGGAGAATTCATGACCTAAGCTTCGGCTACGTGGGTGCCGGTGCGGACGCCATCCTGGTCACACAGGGCCCAGGCCATGCGCGGGGTGTTGTGAGCGATGCCGAAACGGCCGTCCGGGCCGAGCAGGATGATGCCGCCGTATCCTTCGAGACGCGCGTGGAGATAGGCGATGGCGTCTTCTGCGGCTTGTTCCGGCCCCAGCAGGGGCACCCGGTCGACGGCCCATTTGCCCAGGACCAGCTTCATGATGGGCTCGCCCCATCCGGTGAGCGATACGGCCGCGCTTCGATTGTCGGCGTAGCCGCCGCAACCGATGACTGAGGAATCGCCGACCCGGCCCGGGGTCTTGTTCCGGGTGCCTCCGGTGGAGGTGGCGGCGGCGAGGTTGCCGTCCACGTCCAGGGCGACCGCACCCACGGTGTCGTGCGAGCCGGTGGGATCGCCGGCAAAGGTGGAGTCGGGGATGCCGGCGCTGGCTTGAGCTTTGGCTTCCTGCAAGCGGCGGCGTTCCCGATCGATGATCAGCTCTGCGTTGTCGATCAGGGCCATTCCGTTTTTCTGGGCGAACGCTTCCGCGCCCTGGCCGACGAGATAAACATGGGGGCTGCGCTCGAGCACCAGGCGGGCTGCCTGAATGGGGTTCTTCAGCCGCTCCACGCAGGCAACGGCCCCGGCGCGCAGGGTGGCGCCGTCCATCAGGAGAGCGTCGAGCTGCACCCGTCCATCGGCGGTGAGGAAGCTGCCTCGGCCGGCATCGAAGGCTTCGTCGTCTTCGAGGACGGTTACGGCCGCTTCGACTGCATCCAGAGCGGAGGCGCCGCGGGTCAGCAGGGCATAGCCGACGTCGACGGCCCGGATGACGCCGAAGTTATGGGCTTGCAGTTGATCGGCGGGAATATCCCAGGCGCCGCCATGAACCAGCAGTACAGGTGAGCGAGGGGAGGCGCCTAGGGTCATCGTCAGGCGCGGGGAGCGGGAGTGAGATCACCGGGGGCAGACCGCGCCGCGGTGGTGCTGCCCTGGGGGCGACGCTCGGTGGACGGCGACTCCGTGGGTTGTGGCTGGGCAAGCTGGGGCTTGGTGCGTTGATAGGTGTAGCTGATGCGATGGATGACGGTGATGGTGGACAAGACGGCTAACACCCAAAGGACCGGGGCCATCACGCCCCAGCGGTTAAAGAGGGCTCCCAGAATGATGAGCACCACGCGTTCCGGCCGTTCCATGAAGCCGACTTTGCAGGAGCCGATCAGGGCTTCGGCACGGGCCCGGGTGTAGCTGACCATGAGCGAAGTGACCATGACAAAGGCGGTCAGCACGACGTAGAAAAAGCGGTTGCCGCGGGCATAAAACACCAGCAGGCCGAAGAAGAGAACCACGTCGCTGTAGCGATCGATGACCGAATCGAAGAAGGCTCCGAAGATGGTGACCTGCTGGGTCTGGCGCGCCACCCGTCCATCGACCATGTCGAAGATACCGGCCCCGATGATGACCAGGCCGGCGTAGAGGAACAGGCGAACGAAGTTGTGCTCGTTGGCCCAGCCGAACAGAATGGCGGCGGCGGTGTTGATGACCAGGCCCAGGAAAGTCAGAACGTTGGGCGAAATACGGGTAAGCGCCAGCCCATCCACGATGCGCTGCAAGATGACCCCACAGCCCTTGCCGAAGGCAGCGGTCCAGGTCATCCGGCTTCCTCGTCGTGAATCGTACTGAGCTTGAGAATCTCGAGTTCGCGCCTGCCGTTGGGGGTCACAATGGCGGCGACGTCGCCAACCTGCTTGCCGACCAGGCCGCGGCCGATGGGCGATGTGGTGGAGATCAGGCCGAGGTTCACATCGGATTCCTCGCTGGTGACCAGCTTATAGGTGATCTCTTCATTCTTGGTGGTATCGAATACCACGACGGTGGAGCCGAAGGCGATTCTGTCCCTGGGAATATTGGATAAGTTCACCAGCGCGAGTTCGGCCATGCGTTTCTTGAGTTGGCCGAGTCGGGCGTTGACGAAGACCTGGCGCTGCTTGGCCATGTGGTACTCGGCGTTTTCGCTCAGATCACCCAGCGAGGCTGCTTTTTTGATCTCAATCGGCAGCTCGTGGGTCAGCTCGTGCTCCAGCACGCGAATTTGTTCTTCCAGCTTTTTCTTTATATGTTCAGGCATTTCGCTTGTGATCCGAGTGCGCGTGGCCGTCCGCGCTACGTTCTTTCGTGGTCCTGATTTCAGAGCCTGTGGTTCATTTGGCGGGTACGCCACCCGCAGCCGCGCTTGATAGACGGGCCCATCGCAGCAAAAGTCGATTATACGACGGAGAGTTCGCCCGCAGGGGAGTCTCTCAACCCTGGTTATGGCCGGCGGACCGGGAGTCCAGAAAACTCTGCAGGATGAGCACGGCAGCCACCTGATCGATCACGGCGCGACGGTCCGAGGGGATGCGGCCGGCGGCATCCAGGTGACGATGGGCCTCGGTGGTCGAGAGCCGTTCATCCCACAGGGTCACCTCCACTCCCGTGTGCTCTTGCAATGCGCGGGCAAAGTCCTGCGCCTTAAGGGCCTGGGGACTGATGTCGCCGGACATGTACAACGGGTTGCCCACCACCACCCGGGCACAGCCGTATTTACGAATGAGCCGGGCCAGGGAGCCGAGGTCCGAGCGCCGGTTTTTACGCAGCAGGGTGAGGACGGGCTGGGCGGTGAGCCCCAGCTCGTCGGAGACAGCGACGCCAACCCGGCGATCGCCGACGTCGAGACCCAAAATGCGGGCGGCGGGTTGGTTCGATTCATGCATGGCGGAGGACGGCCTTTGCGGATGTTACTCCTACGCCTGCTCCGTTCGTGGTGCATTTTTAAGCAAACAAGAGAATCGCATCATAAAATCCAGGTGGAGAATCCAATCCCCAAGGTCCCCGCTTGTGCGACGTTTTTTGCTCGTTGTTCTGCTCCTGGTAGTGGGTTTGCTTGCGCTCGGCTACCGGGAGCTGGTGAAGCCGGCCACGCCGCCGATCGAGACAATTGTCGAAGTCGTTCCCGGAATGGGTACGCGGGCTATCGGTGCATTGTTGGCCCAGCATGGCATCATCCGCAGCCAATACGCCTTTGACATCTGGCATTTGGTGCGCGGGGGGACACTGAAAGCGGGCGAATATCAGTTCGTTCAGCCGGCGGCGCTTCCCGCGGTGTACAACCGCATCGTGCGGGGCGATGTGTACACCCGCACGGTGACGATCCCGGAAGGCTACAACCTTTTCGACATCGCGCAGGCGGTGGAAGATGCGCAGCTGGGAGCAAAGGATCGTTTTCTGGCCGCAGCCAGCCAGGATGTGGCCCTGATTGCCGATCTGGACCCGGGAGCCAAGACCCTCGAAGGCTATCTCTTTCCCGACACGTACCGCTTTCCCCGCAGGCTGACCCCGCAGCAGATGCTGGGTGCGATGGTGCGGAGATTCCGGCAAAACAGCGCAGCGATCGGCCTGACCGGGAATTATCACCATGTGGTCACCCTGGCCTCGCTGGTAGAAAAAGAGACGCCGGTGGCGGCGGACCGGCCGCTGGTGGCCAGCGTGCTCCAGAACCGGCTGGCCAAGGACATGCCTTTGATGACGGACCCCACGGTGATTTATGCCGCCATGCTGGAGAAGCGATACCGGGGAACGATTTACCAATCTGACCTGAAGCGGGACTCGGCCTACAACACCTACCGCCACACGGGTTTGCCCCCGGGGCCGATCTGCAGCCCGGGAACTGCCTCGCTGCAAGCGGCCATGCATCCCGCGGAAAGCCACTTTCTTTATTTTGTTGCCGATCCGGCTGCAGCCGGACACTCCCGATTCGCGTCTACGCTCGAGGAACATGAACGGAATGTGACTGCCTACCGGCAGGGCCTCAAGAGTTTGCAGGGGGCCCATTGAGGGTCGTGACGGTGCGGTTGCTCTATACTCGCAGTTCCTGAGTTGACTTGATGCGGAGAGATGGGTGGAAGCTTTTGGCGCTGCTGGTACCGGCCTTGACCGGATGCCTGAGCCACACCCACAAGCTGCAGCAGCCCAAACTGGCCGGGGTAGCGCTCAACGCAGACGCGGTGCAGCTGGTGGAAGCGATCAATCACCGTTACGACCAGGTGAACTCGCTGACCGCCACGGTGGAGTTTGCGGCTTCGGTCGGAGGGGCGCACAAGGGCCAGGAGACCGATTACACCTCGATACCGGGCTATATTCTTTTCCGCAAGCCAACGATGCTGCGGGTGTTAGGGCTGGTGCCGGTGCTGCGCACCCATGCATTCGACCTGGCGAGTAACGGGGAAAATTTCACCCTGCTGATCCCGCCCAAAAGCCGGGCGATCATCGGCAGCAATGCAGTCACCAAGCCAGCCGCAAATCCGCTGGAGAATATGCGTCCGGAGTTCTTTCTCCAGGCGATTCTGATTCACAGCATTCCTCCCGACCGGATTGTTTCCTTGACCAACTCCAGCTCAACGACGATGGACACCAGGAACAAGCAATTATTGGAAACGCCGCAATACGAGCTGACAGTGTTTGATCCCGGCAAAGAGGGTGGGTCTCCCGGAGTGGTCAAGGTTTTTCGCGCGCGGCAGGTGATTAAGTTCAGCCGGGTCAACCTGATGCCTACGGAGCAGGACATTTATAACAAGGACGGGGATATGGCGACCCAGGTGCTCTACGGGCCATATCAGACCTTCAACGGCCTGCTGTATCCCAGCACGATCACCATCAACCGGCCGCTGGAGGAATATCGGATCGCGCTTACGGTGGAGAAGATCACGTTCAACCAGCCGCTGCCGGATGAGCAGTTTCAGTCGAAGGTGCCCGCGGGGTACAAGGTGCAGAGTATGCCTTAGGGGTGCAACGCATGGAACTCTGAGTCAGTGTTTGCGAGGAGAAGCGTAGCTCAGGGGCTAAAGCCCTCAAGCGCAAGGAGCGTTTACGGCCGCTGAGGTACGCTTTTCGAGATCCAACAAGTCCTAGCTAGGCCAGGCCGGCGCGGAGGGCGTGGGCCTGGATGGCCTGGTTGATGTCGAGGGCAAGAGCCAGCGCGTCGCGGGCTTGCTGCGCGGTGACTTTTGGGGTGGTGCGGGTGCGCACTGCGTCCAGGAATGCCTGGATCTCCAGCAGTAGAGGTTCCCCACCCTGAACCACCGGTTTGTTGACGGCCAGCGATGCATTGCCGCTTTCTCCCGGCGCGACGTTGATGAGGAGGAGATCCTGGCGCGCGTAGTCGATGGAGAGGTATTGGTGGGGCTGGAAGAAGCGCAGCTTGCGCACGGTCTCTGTGCTGACCCGGCTGGCGGTAAAGTTGGCGACACAGCCGGAGGCAAATTCGAGGCGCACGTTGGCGATGTCGACCTGGGAGGATAGGATTCTCAGCCCAACGGCATGAAGCTGTTGCACCGGAGAACGCACCAGGCTGAGGACGATGTCCAGGTCGTGGATCATCAGGTCCAAGACGACGTCGACGTCAAGAGCCCGGCGATGGAAGACGCTGAGGCGGTGAGCTTCGAAAAACATCGGCCCGTTGACCAGCGACTGGGCGGCGGTCACCGCTGGATTGAACCGTTCCAACAAACCTACCTGCAGGATCCGGCCGCCGGCTGCCGCCTGCGCCACCAGGGCATCGGCCTCGGCCAGGGTGACGGCGATGGGTTTTTCCAGGAGCACGTCGAGTCCCTGCGCTAGGGCCTGGGAGGCCACTTCATAATGCGCCGAGGTGGGCACACAGATGGAGACCGCGTCCAGACGGAGCCGTCCCTGGCGGCATGCCTCGAGGCACGCTTCCGGGGAGGCATAGACGTCCAGATTTTCTTCCCGGCTCAGCTTTTCGGCTGTAGCGGGATCGGTGTCCACGATGGCAGCCACCCGCACCCCGCTGCCGGACTGCTCCAGTTGACGGTAGACGCGCAGGTGGTTACGGCCAAAGGTTCCAGCTCCAAAGACGGCGACGCTGAGAGTCGGTAGTTTGATTTATTTGCCCTGCACCACTCCGAGACATTTGGTGTAGAGGGCGAGTAGCTGATTTACCTGGTCTTCCGGTTTGGCGCCGGAGGCGGCGACAAAACCGGCAGCAGCCGAAGTTGCTTTGATGACCCCCGTCGTCGCAGCGACAAACTTCAACAAATCCAGAGCGATGTCTTCATTGCGGCGCGAGCCATTCGGGGTGGTGACTACCTGATCCATGTACTTCCTCCGTGGCGATGCTACCAGAAGCGGCGGGGCGGTTCGAGTATGCTGCTACTTGCGGGGGCCAAGCAACGCGAGGGTGACTTCGTTGGCGGTGATGGCGATCCAACAGATTCGACGTATGCGGGGCGGAGCGCAGAGTCACCTGATGCTCGCCTCCGACGGCAATCTGTACGTGGTCAAATTCCGCAACAACCCGCAGCATGTGCGGGTGCTGGCCAACGAGTTCCTGGCCACCCGGATGGCGGCGGCCATCGGGCTGACGGTTCCTCCGTCAGAAGTGATCGAGGTCAGCGAATGGCTGATCCAGCATACGGAAGAGCTGACCATCGAGCTGCGCGGAGGCAGGCAGCGGTGCCAGGCCGGCCTGCACTTCGCCTCGCGCTGGGTGGGAGGGCTGATGCCCGGGCAGACAGTGGACTACCTGCCGGAAGAGCAGTTGCTGGAGGTGCGTAACCTGGCCGAGTTTGCCGGGATCCTGGCGCTGGATAAGTGGACCTGCAATATCAATGGAAGACAGGCGGTCTTTCAAAAAATCCGGCGGGAGCGCCGCTACAACGCGACGTTTATCGACCAGGGATATTGTTTTCATGCCGGAGACTGGAAGTTTGTGGACGTTCCGCTGGGCGGGGTTTTCGCGGAAAACACAGTATACCGTGGGGTAACCGGCTGGGCGAGCTTCGAACCCTGGCTGAGCCGGATAGAAAATCTCACCCCGGAAACCGCCTGGGCGACAGCGGAGATGATTCCGCCGGATTGGTACGGAGGAGATGTGAGCGCCGTCGAAGGGCTGGTGGAACGCTTGCTGGCGCGGCGGGCGCGGGTGCGGGAGTTGATCGTGGGATTTGGGGAATCGGCGAGGAGGCCATTTCCGAATTGGGGGGAGGTGGGGGAAAAGAGAGGGGGGAGAGAGTGGGGGAGGTAAAGTGGGTGCAAGATAGTGAGCGGGGTGGAAGAGGGTAGGGAAGGAGAAAGCCATGGCGGAGCGCAAGCAGTGCGAGTTTCAGCTTATCCGTTATGTGCCGGATCCGGTGAAGAACGAGTTTGTGAATATTGGCGTGTTGCTGCGCGCCGAGGGAGAACCGAGCACGCTGCGGTTTACCCGGGATTGGGGACGGGTGCGGTGCCTGGATCCCGATGCGGATACGGCGATGCTCGAAGCCCTGGAAATCGAGATCGGACAACGATTGCGCACCCAACCTACGAATGCACCCAAGCCCATCATGGCCCTGCTGGAAGAGTCGCTTTCCAACGGGGTACAGATGAGCGAAAGCAAGGCTCATCTGGCGGAGAGTTTCGTTGCCGGCCTGGAAGAACTGATGCGCCAGTACGTCGAGACCCCGCCGCGTCCGCGGACGCAGCGCCGCAGCGGCCGCTCTGCGCTGCATGCCGCCATGCGCTCACGGTTTGAGGAGGCTGGAGTGTGGGCGCTGATGCGCAAGCAGATTGCTGCAGCCGACTACACCCGGGCAGGCGATCCGCTACGCATCGATTGCGGTTACCGACCGAATGGAGTGGTTCGAATGTTCCAGGCGATTTCACTGGAGAGCGACGCAGACGATGCCAAGCTGCTGGCCTTCAGCGCACTGAGCCTGGTTGCGGGGGTGAAGCGGGTGGACAAGGCGGATCTGGAATTGACCGCGATTGTGGAGCCTATTCGCCAAGCGGAGGGAGACGAGCCGGGCGAAGAGCGGATCGCACAGTACCGGTTCGGGGTGGAAATCATGGAAGAACATCGCATTCGGGTGATGACCTCGTCCGATCTGCCGCGCATTGCAGAGACAGCGCGGCGGGAGCTCCGCGTCTGAATCAGGCCAGGTGGGATAATCGGCTGATGAACGCCTCTCCAGTGGTTGGCGTGGTGATGGGCAGCAAGAGCGATTACGAGGTGCTTTTGCCCTGCCTGGAACTGTTGCGGGAGTTCGCCGTCCCCCATGAAGCACGCATTGTGTCTGCCCACCGTACCCCGGATTGGCTTTTTCAATATGCCGAGCAGGCAGAGCCGCGGGGGTTGAAGATCATCATTGCCGCTGCTGGCGGCGCAGCTCATTTGCCGGGAATGCTGGCGGCCAAGACGATCGTTCCCGTGCTGGCGGTGCCGGTTCCTTCCACGTGCCTGCAGGGGATCGATTCCCTACTTTCCATTGTGCAGATGCCGAAGGGGGTACCGGTGGCGACGCTGGCGATCGGTAAACCGGGAGCGGCCAACGCGGCGCTGCTGGCGGTGGCCATTCTGGCGGGTCACGATCCGGAGCTGGGAGGCCGGCTTCGCTCCTGGCGGCAGGCGCGTGCGCAGGAAGTGCTGGCCGCGGAGTTGCCGGTTTGAGCGCGATCGTTCAGGGTTCGACCATTGGGATTTTAGGGGGCGGGCAGCTGGGCCGGATGACGGCCATGGCAGCGCGTTCACTGGGCTACCGGGTACAGGTGATGGACCCCGACCCTTCCTGCCCGGCGCGTTTCGTGGTGGATGCGTGCTTTGTGGGCTCGTGGGATGACGCCAAGGCGGCGTCCGACCTGGCGCGCGGCAGCGACGTGATCACGTTGGAAATTGAGCAAATCTCGATTGCTTCGCTGGAGGCGGCGGAACGGCATGCGCCGGTTCGCCCGGGTAAGGAGATCCTGGCCATGGTCCAGGATAAGATCCGGCAGAAAAACTGGTTGCGCGATCAGGGCTTCCCGGTGGGGCCGTACCGGGCGATTTATTCGGAAGCCGACCTGGTGGGCGCGATGGCGGAGTTGGGCGACCGGATATATCTGAAGCGGGCGCAAGGTGGGTACGACGGCCGGGGCCAGGTGAAGCTTGAAGGAAAGGCGATGGGGGCTGGGGCTGCCTGGCGGGCGTTGGGCGAGCAACCCTGCGTGGCGGAGCAGGCGATGGACCTGCAACTGGAGATTTCGGTGATGGTGGCGCGCAATCCCAGTGGGCAGGTGGTGGCTTACCCGGCGGCTACCAATCATCATGAACAGCAGATTCTGGTGTGGAGCGCGCTTCCCTCGTCCATCCCGGCGGCATTGGAAGCCCAGGCGCAGGAAATGGCTACTACCATGGCTCGGCGGCTGCAGCTGGAAGGGTTGCTGGCGGTGGAAATGTTTGTAACCGGGGAGGGGCTTTTTGTGAATGAACTGGCTCCCCGGCCGCATAACAGTTATCACGCCAGCGAGCGGTGCTGCGTTACCAGCCAATTTGAGCAGGCGGTGCGCGCGGTGTGCGATTTGCCGCTGGGCGATGTGCGGATTGTCCGGCCGGCAGCGATTGCGAACTTGCTGGGGGATTTGTGGTTGGAAAGAGAGCCTCGGTTCGCGCGCGCGCTGGCGGTGCCGGAGGTTAGTTTGCATTTGTATGAGAAGCATACGGCCCGGGCGGGGCGGAAGATGGGGCATCTTTCGGCGACCGCGGATACGGCGGAGGAAGCGGTGGCTCGGGTGTTGGAGGCTCGGAGCCGGTTGTAGTTGGGTTGGTGCACCAGGCGGGGTTCGTGGTTCTATCTACGAAAAGGTTTAGCTTCGTGGTATCCCACATCTCGCGAAAAACGAGCGAGATGATGGGGCACCCGAGATGGGTGGAAGGGATGGAGGAGGAATAGAAGGTTGGTTTTCCCCGAACCAGGTTTGGATGGATAGGGTTTAAACCGTTCGTGGGGCTTCGCCCGGTCGTTTTCGGCCCAGGTACGCTGGGGCGAACCTGGGGCACCCGTCCTGTTTCCTTTTTCCGTCTTTGGAAGCCTAGAGGGTTTGGCCCTCCAGGCCTCTTCGTACGAACCGCTGGCCTTCGTTTCTCTAGCCTATGTCTTCGCTCCAGTTTTCCAGGTACTTTTTGACTTCGGCCATGAAGCGCCCGGCGTCGGCTCCGTCAATGATGCGGTGATCGAAGCCCAGGGTCAGGCGGATGATGCTGCGGATGGCGATGGAGTCGGAGCCGTTTTCATCGGTAACTACGGTTGGTTCTTTAAAGAGACCGCCGACCCCCATAATGGCCGACTCCGGCTGATTGATGACCGGGGTGCCGAATTGCTCGCCGAAGATGCCGGGATTGGTAATGGTGAAAGTGCCAGATGCTACTTCTTCGGGCTTGAGCTTCTTGGCCCGGGCTCTTTCGGCTAGATCCACGATCGCTCGCGCGATGCCTAAGAAGCTCTTGTCTTCCGCCTGGCGGATGACGGGGACAATCAGACCCCAGTCCAGGGCTACGGCAATGCCCAGGTTGATGTTCTTGTGGTAGCGGATGGCGTCGCCTTCCATCGAAGCGTTGACGATGGGCATTTTGCGCAGGGTGGCAATGACCGCGCGGGAAAGGAACGGCATGTAGGTGAGCTTGACGCCGTTGCGCTGCTCGTACTTGGATTTTTCTTTTTCCCGAATGCGCACGATGCGGCTCATGTCGATTTTGAAGACCGTGTGCACATGCGCGCTGGTGCGCTTGGAGTCGACCATGCGCTGGGCGATGATGGAGCGCATGCGGGTCAGGGGCACCAGTTCATCCCCGGGCATGGCGACCGGTGGCGCAGCAGGGGCGGGCGGTTTCGCCGCGGCAGGCGCCGGCGCGGGAGCCGGTGCTGCTGGTTTGGGTGCGGCTGGGGCCGGGGCCGCGGGAGCGGGTCCCTTGGCCAGATAGCCGAGGATGTCTTCCTTGGTGATCCTGCCGGCGGATCCGGTACCCGGAACCTGGCGCAGGTCGAGATTATTCTCGCGGGCGATGCGGCGCACCAGCGGCGAGGAGCGGACGCGGTCTCCCGATTCTGCGTCTGCCGTGTCGCTTTCGCTCTCCACTTCGGCGGCCGGTGCTGGAGTTGCGGGCTTCGCGGCGGGTGCGGCAGGTTTGGCAGCCGCGGGTGCGGCTCCGGCCACGCCGATGGTGGCCACGACGGTGTTGATCTGGACGGTGGTGCCGGCCTGAACCTTGATTTCTGAGAGCACGCCGGCGGCGGGCGAGGGAATCTCGGCGTCCACCTTGTCGGTGGAGATCTCAAAAAGGGGCTCGTCCTGTTGTACGGTATCGCCGGGCTTTTTCAGCCACTTGGTGATGGTGCCTTCAAAAATCGATTCGCCCATCTGGGGCATGATCACGTCGGTGAGCGAACCGGACGCCGCAGTTTGGGCTTCCGTCACGGGAGCGGGCGAGTTGGCGGCGCTGGGCGGGTCGATCTTCGCATCCGCTGGGGCAGCTGGGGCCGGCGCTGCCGCCTTGGGAGCAGGAGCCGCGGCGGGCTGGCTGTCGCCGTCACCGATCACGCCCACGACGGTGTTGATCTGGACGGTGTTGCCTTCGGCGATTTTGACTTCGGTGAGGATGCCGCTGGCGGGCGAAGGTATTTCGGCGTCCACTTTGTCGGTGGAGATCTCGAACAGAGGCTCGTCGCGCTGCACCATGTCACCCGGCTTCTTGAGCCACTTGGTGATGGTTCCTTCAAAAATCGACTCGCCCATCTGGGGCATGATCACATCGGTCGGCATGGACTCCCTTTCGCTACGGCGAACTTCCTATTCTAGTGCAATCCTGAAGTGACGGTGTGCGCGTACGGCAGCAGATCGTCGAGCGCTTCCACCCATACCATCTGACGACCAAAAACCCGGCCAAAGTGCCGGGATACGGAATGTGCGGCCTGAGCGAGCGACGGCACAGAGTCGACTTCCGCTTCGATGCTGGTCACGCTGCGATCGCGAATGCCGCAGGGCACGATGAGCTCGAAGTCCTTCAGGTCGGTGGTGACGTTGAGGGCAAAGCCGTGGGTGGTCACCCAGCGGGCTACATGGACACCGAGGGCGGCGATTTTCTTTTCCGGGACGTTGCCGCCGGGCATGGTCCAGACGCCGGCGCGGCCGGGCGCCCGTTGGGTCAGGATGCCGTAGTCGGCGCAGGCGCGAATCAGGACTTCTTCCAGCTTGCGCAAGTACTCGACGATGCCCAGCGGCGGGGTGAAGCGGCGCAGGTGCAGGATGGGGTAGCCCACCAACTGCCCGGGCCCGTGGTAAGTGACGTCGCCCCCGCGGTTGGTATCAAACAGCGCGATGCCGCGCTGGGCCAGGAATTCGTCCCCGGCCACGACGTGCTCACGATGGGCATTGCGGCCCAGGGTAAGCACCGGGGGATGCTCGACCAGCAGCAGCACATCGCCGATGCTTTCCTGCTGGCGCAGCGCGCTGACCTGTTGCTGCAGGTCAAGCGCAGCGGCGTAGTCCAGGCGGCCGAGATCCACCACGGAGATGGACTGCTCAGACATTAATGGCCATGTTCTCCACGCTGCCAAAGCCGTCCAGCATGGCCTCCGCCAGGGTTGGGTGGGCGTGGATGGTGAACATCAGATCCTCGATGGTCGCTTCCAGTTCCATGGCGACCACTGCTTCGGCCACCAGTTCCGTGGCCTGCGGGCCGATGATGTGCACTCCCAGGACTTCGCCATACTTGGCGTCGGCAACGATTTTCACGAAGCCTTCGTGAGAACCCGACGATGGAGGCCTTGGAGTTGGCGGAAAAAGGAAACTTGCCGACCTTCACTTCGTGACCCGCGGCCTTGGCCTGGGCTTCGGTGAGACCGACGCTGCCGATCTGCGGTTCGCAGTAGGTGCAGGCGGGGATGCGGTCACGGCGCACCGGCCGCGCCCGCTTGCCGGCCAGCTTGGCCGCGACCACCATGCCCGCCATGGCGGCCACGTGGGCCAACTGGGGCAGGCCGGCGACCACATCGCCGATGGCGTAGATACCGGGCTCCGCGGTCTGCATCCACTCGTCGACGCGGATGAACCCGCGCTCCACTTCGATTTTTGTGGACTCGAGACCGATGTTGGCGGTGCGCGGCGCGCGCCCTACGGCCACCAGCACTTTCTCCGCTTCCTTCACCACCTGCTTGCCGTCGGCGCTGGTAAAGGTGACTTTCACGCCGTCCTTGGTCTTCTCGACTTTGTCGACCTTGGCGCCGGTGTGGGTGTCGATGCCCCGCTTGCGGAAATTGCGCGCCAGCTCCTTGCTCACGTCCTCATCTTCGTTGGGAACCACACGCGGCAGGTACTCGACGATGGTTATGTCGCTGCCAAAGCTCTTGAAGATGGAGCCGAACTCCACGCCGACCGCCCCGGCCCCGATGACCACCATAGACTTGGGGATCTGGGGGAGGGTGAGGATCTCCATGTTGGTAAGAATGCTCTTGGCGTCTGCTTCCACCCCGGGCAACATGCGCGCGTCGGATCCGGTTGCGATGACCACATTTTTGGCTTGCACGACTTTCTTTTCGCCGTTGGCCGCCTCGACGGAGATGGAGTGAACTCCATTGTTGGCTGCGCCGGTGAGGCGGCCGGTCCCCTCGATCATGGTGACCTTGTTCTTGCGCATGAGGAAGTCCAGACCCTTCACGTGCTTGGTGATGATCCCGTTTTTGCGGTCGAGGATGGTCTTCCAGTTGATGGTGACGTTGCCCACGCCTTCAATGCCGTGCTCGCTGGCGTGTTTCAAGTGGTCATAAATCTCGGCGTCGAAGAGCAGGGACTTGGTGGGAATGCAGCCCCAGTGGAGGCAGGTACCGCCCAGTTTCTTTTCCCGCTCGATCAGGCCGACCTTCAACCCGTATTGCCCGGCGCGGATGGCGGTGGTGTATCCCCCTGGACCGCCGCCGATGATGACCATGTCGTAGATTGTTTCTGCCACAGCAAGCTCCCTAATCTGATTCTGTTCTTCCAGAACCGGTGAATGGCTAAGCACGCAAAACTCTTATTTTACGCGAGCCGCGCCCGGCGCTCCGTTGTGCCACACTGAACGGGTGCGCCCGCACCTGGCAACGCTCGTGGCGGATTTCCGCCGCTATGATGAGCAGCTCGCGGTCGTTACCCACCGCGGCAATCGCCGTTTTTCCTCCAGTTACGCGGATCTTGCGCGGCTGTGCGGACGTTGCGCCCACGCGTTCGATCAGCTCGGCTTGCAGCCGGGAGACCGGGTCTTGCTCTGGGGCAGCAACTCGGTGGAATGGGTAGCGGCATTCTTTGGATGCGTTCTGCGCGGAATCGTTGCAGTACCGCTGGACGCCGCCGGCAGCCTGCAGTTTGCGCAACGGGTGGTGGCGGAAGTGCAGCCGCGGTTGCTGGTTGGCGACCTGGCGCTGCTGCAGCAACTCGGCGAGGGAATCCCCACGCTGGGGTTCGCCGGGATGCGCGCTTCCCTACCGTCCCCGGATTACCGGCCGGCTCCGGGGCTCTCGCGGGAGACTCCGCTGCAGATCATCTTCACTTCCGGCACCACCGGGGAGCCCAAGGGCATTGTGCACACCCACGGGAATGTGCTGGCTTCGCTCGATCCCCTGGAAAAGGAGATTGGCAAGTATCTGCGCTACGAACGGTTGGTGCATCCCTTACGCATTCTGCACACGCTGCCGCTGAGCCATGTCTTTGGGCAGTTCATGGGTCTGTGGGTGCCGCCGCTGCTGGTGGCGGAGGTGCACTTTGAAGACCGGTTGCAGGCGCCTCGCCTGGCCAGGCTGATCAAGTTAGAACGCATCTCGGTGCTGGCGGCGGTTCCGCGGGTGCTGGACCTTCTGCGCGGGTGGGTGGAAGCCGAATTCCCCGGTCTGCGGGAAGGCGTGGCTGCCGCCCGCGGCGAGCCGATCGCGAAGCGCTGGTGGCGGTTCCGCGCCCTGCATCGCCGTCTGGGGTTCAAATTCTGGGCGTTCGTGTCGGGCGGCGCTACGTTGCCGGCTGAACTGGAGAGCTTCTGGACGACAGTAGGCTTCGCCCTGGTTCAGGGTTACGGGATGACGGAGACGACCGCGCTGGTAACCCTGAATCATCCATTCAAGATTGCTCGGGGCAGCATCGGCAAACCACTGGCGGGCCGGGAGGTGCAGATTGGGCCGGACGGCGAGATCCTGGTGCGGGGCGATTCCATCGCTTCGCAGGTTTGGCAGCACGGCGGGCTGCGGGCACGGGAACCGGGTTGGCTGGCTACGGGAGACCTGGCCAGCCGCAATGCGCAAGGGGAGCTGATTTTTGCCGGGCGCAAGAGCGACGTCATCGTCACGGCTGCCGGATTAAATATTCATCCCCAGGATCTGGAGGCAGTCCTGCGGCGGCAGCCTGGGCTGCGGGATTGCCTGATCGTGAGCTACGACTCCGCCACTGGCCCAGCGCCCGTGGCGGTGCTGATCGCGGACGGTCCCGACGACACTCTGCGCAGCGCGATCGATGGCGCCAATCGCGAACTGGCGGCGTTCCAGCAGATTCTCTATTGGCTGCACTGGCCCCAGCCGGAGTTTCCCCGCACGTCCACGGGCAAGGTTTTGCGGCGGCAGGTGCAGAGTTGGGCGCAGCAGTCACTCGCCGGGGGCGGGATTGCCGTGGCGGACCCCTCCGACCGGCTACTCGAGGTGTTACGCCGGTTGGGTGCGGCCAAGCAGGACGTGGCGGCGAGCGACCGGTTGGCAGAGGATCTGCACCTCGATAGCCTGGCCCGGGTGCAACTGCAGTCGACACTCGAAGCGGATTTCGGACTGGAACTGGAGGACGCGGTGTGGGAACAGGTCAGGACGGTGGGGGATCTCCGCGGCTTGTTCTCACAGGCACCCATGGAACGCGCTGCGCCTGGCGGCGGGGCGCCCTCAGGGGCGGTGGCGGTGGCTCCGGCGGCAGAGAGCGTACCGGAACGTTTGCCGGTAAACAGGAAAGACGAGGCGGTTTTTCCCCGCTGGCCCTGGTGGCCGGCGGTCTATTGGGTGCGGGCAGCGTTTCTTGAGGGAGTGATGCGTCCGTTGTTGTGGTCGGTGCTGGGCCCGCGCATCGGCCCCCGGGTTCCGCTGGCGCGGCCCTCTTTGCTGATCGCGAACCATCTCACGGCGTTTGATGTGCCGGTGGTTCTTTATGCCTTGACCAGCAATGACCGGGATCATGTGGCGGTCGCGATGTCGGGTCAGTTGTTGACGGGTTGGCGCCGGGGCAGGGCCGAGCGGCATCGTCTGGCTGCATTATTGACCCCGTTGGCCTATTGGCTGGTGAGCGCGCTGTTCAATGTGTTTCCGCTACCGCGCGGGGCCGGGTTGCGGCAGAGTTTTGCGCATGCCGGGGAAGCGATGGATCGGGGTTATCACGTGCTGGTTTTTCCCGAGGGCCGGCGGTCGCAGGATGGACGGTTGCAGGCGTTTGAGCCGGGGATCGGTTTGCTGGCCCAGGAGTCGGAGGTGCCAGTGCAACCGATTTTGGTGACGGGTTTGAAGCGGCTCAAGGGGGAGAAGTGGCCGGGGCGCGGGAAGGTGACGGTCCGTTTAGGGGAGGCTTTGGTGATGGAACCCGGGGAAGAGCCACAAAGCTTCACGCGACGGCTGGAGGCGGCGATGGCCGCGCTGGGGGAGACGGATAAGGGTTAGGAAATTTTTTGCCACGCTGCGTGCAGGTTCTTAAGGAACTCTATCGAACTCATTCCCACGAAGGGTCCGCCGAACCGCAGGCCGGGATGACAATGGAGAGGACTTGTCGCTGGTGTAGGGTTTGCGATGGGGATAGCAGTTCTATCTTGTTTGTGTCCCTGTGGTTACGTCACGAGTGTCCATGAGGTATGGGTTGCGGGGATCCCAGGTCTCAAAAGCGAGACCTGGGGCACCCTTCGCGTTTTTCCTTTGATTCTGGTGGGCGAGCATGTCAGCCGAGTAGGCGAGCGGCTTCTTTGGCGAAGTAGGTCACGGTGAAATCGGCTCCGGCCCGGCGGATCGAGATGAGGGATTCCAGGATGGCGCGCTCACGGTCCAGCCAGCCTTTGGCGAAGGCGGCTTCCAGCATGGCGTATTCGCCGGAGACCTGATAGGCGCCAATGGGTACATCCAACCTCTCCCTTGCCGCGCGCAGCACGTCCAGATACGGCATGGCCGGCTTCATCAGGATCATGTCGGCGCCTTCGGAGATGTCCTGGTCGATTTCGCGCATCGCCTCGCGCAGGTTGGCGCCGTCCATCTGGTAGGTGCGCCGGTCGCCGAACTGCGGAGCGGAGTCGGCGGCTTCGCGGAAGGGTCCGTAGAAGGCAGAGGCTACCTTGGCCGCATAGGAAAGGATGGGCACCTGCTCCAGGCCGGCATCATCCAGATGATCGCGAATGGCTCCGACCCGGCCGTCCATCATGTCGGACGGGGCTACGATGTCAGCCCCGGCCGCAGCCAGCGATACCGCGGTGCGGGCGATCAGGCCCAGGCTAGGGTCGTTCTCAATCTCGTAGTCTTCGCCATTTTTGCTGACGACGCCGCAATGACCATGCGAGGTGTACTCGCATAAGCAAACATCCGCGATCAGCAGGAGATTCTTGGCCGCAGGCTTAAAGGCGCGCAGTGCCTGCTGCACGATGCCGTCTTCCGCCCACGCTCCGCTGGCCTCTTCGTCCTTGACCGCGGGCAGACCGAAGAGCAGCAATCCTCCCAGGCCGAGCGCGCGGCTTCTTCCACTTCTTTCATCGCTTCGTCGATGGAGAGGTTGTACACCCCGGGCATGGAGCTGATCTCGCGCCGGACCCCTTCACCGGGGCAGATAAAAAGCGGGTAGATGAATGCTTCCGGGCGGAGATGAACTTCGCGTACCAACGAGCGCATCGCCTCGGTGCGCCGCAAGCGGCGGAGACGGGTGACAGGGAATTCCATGGGTCGATTTTACGAGGATATAGGCCCGGACACTCAAATAGGCACTCGATCGAGCGAAACGATGAACTCTACGCCGTCAATCTTCAGGTCCGACAGCCGGGCGTCGTTGGTAACGAACAACTGGGTATCCACCGCAGCGGCGCATGACAACTGAATAGCATCGGGTGCACGCAGGGAAGGATGGAGCCGCAGCGCGGAAAACCTCCTCGCCGCGTTAAGGTCAAATGGAACCACGAGCGCCGTCGCACTAATCGCGCGTTCATATTCCTTGCAAAGCTCAAGATCCCTCACCTGGCGGGGCTTGACCAGGATTTCACCCACAGTCATGGCGGAGGTGATGAGTTGATCGCCGCGGCGAAGCATGCGCTCGCGCAGGCCGCGTGCGCTTTTTCCCTGGCGGCCATAATCCTCGAAAAAATAAATGAAGATATTGGTGTCCCAAAAGATCCGGCTCATTCCCAACCGGCCCGCAAGCGAGCCACATATTCGTCCGCATGTTCGTCAGCCCAGATCTTCTTACCCGAGCCATAAAGAGCTAAGAGGGGATCGGATTGAATCGCCCTTTCGACCTGGGAGTGGCTCCAGTCGTCGTACCAGTCAAGAAGATAAGCGTAGCGAGGTGGGAGCTCATCGACTTCAGGAGTTATCTTTCCGTGGCGTTGTGCGTTGTGGCTATCACCGATGCGGAACAAGCGGCGATATTTGGGCCGCGTCTCGTAGAGCATTCGATAGTCATTCGGGTTGGGAGGTCGGTTGGCGACACAATGTTGGAGAATGTGAAGGTAGACACCCGGACGCCGTTCGTCGATCAATCCTTCCTCTTCGGCACGACTCTCTATTTCCTTCACCGTGAAATCCTCTTTGGAGGGGTTTTCGCGGTGCAGGAGGGCGGTAGCTAGCCAAACCTCGTCTGCGACTTTGATTTGTGATTTGGTCTTCAGACTCATCGGTAAGGCCCGCGCAGGGTCATTATACGTAAAATCTACGTAAATTACGTAAACCACCTGCTCTAGCATGGTTCTGTGAGTCTTTTAGAGCCAGTTCCGTCGGAGGTGGAGGAGTGCAGCTGCGACGCGCTCGAATGGGGGCGGCTGCTGGAACTGGTGGCGAGTTTTGTCCATTCTTCGGTCGCGCGTGCATGGCTGCTGGCGATGAGGCCTTCGCGGGATAGCTCCTGGATTGAGCAGCAGCACGACCTGGTGAGCGAGATGCGCTTGCTGTTAGGGCAAGGGATTTCTCCGTCGCTGGGAGGTCTGTTCGATCCAACCACGCTGACAAACAAGGCGCGCATCCAGGGAGCGCTGCTGGAGCCGGAGGAGATTCGCGACCTGCTGTTTCTGGTGGACAACATCACCACCTGGCAGGCGTTGATCGAGCGCCCTCCCGAAACTGTGGCCACGCAACTCGCAGGGCTGAAAGCACTGAGCGAGCTACCCGCGGGCGCGCAACTGGCGAATTTGGCGCGTTCGCTGCGGTCGCGCCTGAATCCCGATGGCTCGCTGAGCGATGATGCATCGCCTGATTTGCGGCGCATCCGGCGGGAGATGGAACGGCAGCAGAGAGTGATCGAAGAAAGCCTGCGCAGTACGTTGCGGCGTCTTGCGGAGGGCGGCAGCACGCAGGAAGACCTGATCACGATTCGGGGAGAACGTTTCGTGATCCCGGTCAAGTCGGAGTATAAGCGGCGCATTCCCGGGGTGGTGCATGGCGCGTCTTCGAGTGGGCAGACGGTCTACCTGGAGCCGCTCGAGACCATCGAGCAAAATAACGAGCTGGTGCGGTTGATCGAAGAAGAGCAGGCCGAGACCCGGCGCATCTTCCTGGCCATGACGCGCGAGATCGGGGTGGAGTCCCACGCCATCGCACAAGGAGCGGCGATCCTGGCGCAGCTGGATGGGCTGCAGGCGCGGGGACGTTTCGCGGCTGAGTTTGACTGCGTCCGTCCACGGTTTTCCGGCGCGGCAACGCCGGTGCTGGAGCTTACCCAGGCGCGCCATCCGCTGCTCGAAAAGCGGTTGCGGGCGCGGCAAGGAGTGATGGTTCCGCTGACCCTGGCTTTGAACGACGCGGAGCGGCAGCTGATCATCAGCGGTCCTAACACCGGCGGCAAGACGGTGGCGCTCAAAACTACGGGGCTGTTGGGCATGATGGCCCAGGCGGGAATTCCGGTGCCCGCGGTGGAGGCTGTCTTCCCGCTGTTCGATGCGTTCCTGGCCGACATCGGGGACGCCCAGTCGATCGAGCAAAATCTTTCGACGTTTTCCGCTCATATCACCAACCTGGAGCGCATCTCGCAGCTGGCGGACGCGGCTTCCCTGGTTTTGCTGGATGAGCTGGGCTCGGCGACTGATCCGGAAGAAGGCGCTGCCCTCGCGGTAGCCATCGCGGAATATTTTCTCGACCGCCGTGCCTGGTGCCTCATCTCTACCCATCACACTTCGCTGAAACTGTATGCTGCGAAACGGCGCGGGCGTGCTCAATGCATCGGTGGGATTCGACGAGGAGACTCTGGCGCCAACGTTTGCTCTGCGGCTAGGTGTGCCTGGTGCTTCGGCCGGCATCAATATTGCCCAGCGCCTGGGTCTCAATTCCTCCATCATTGCCAATGCCCGGGGACAGCAGAATACGCAGACGCAGGATATCGCTCACTTCCTGGACCAGTTGCACAGCCAGCTCGACGCTGTCGGCCGCGAGCGCGAGGAGTTGAAGCGCCGCGAGCAGGAGGTGGCGCGGGAGAAGAACCGGCTGGAGAGCGAAGGGCTAAGGAGTGGCGGGCAAAAGTACGCGACTTGGAATCGCAACTGCAGTCGTTGCTGAAGGATTTTACGTATCAGATCCGGGAGACGGTGCGGGCGATCGACGACCGGGCTGCGCAGCAGAAGCTCTCCAAGGAAGCGGAGCGGCGCATGGCCCGGCTGCGGCGGGAGTTCAGCGAGCAATTTAACTCCGCGGTGGTGGCGCAACATAGCGGGGCCGACCGGGGAGACAGCAATGCACAGCCACACCTGGTGCGGCATGTGTCCATTGGGGATACGGTGAAGCTGAAGTCGCTGGGAAAGACCGGCGTGGTGCAGCGGCAGTTGGACGGCAATGCCTTCGAGGTCGCGGTGGGACCGATGAAGATGCGCGTGGCCCGGGAGGATATCGCGGAAGTGGTCGCGGGGCGGGAGATCCGGGCGGTGAGTCCACTGGAAGCGGCACGCGGGCGCGGGGTTACGGTTTCGATCGCTCATCCTGAGGAGATGGTTCGTTCGGAGATCAATGTGATCGGGCGCACGGTGGAAGAGGCTACCGGAGAAGTGGAGCAGTATCTGGATCGCGCGTTTCTGGCTGGATTGCCGCGGGTGCGGATTGTGCATGGCATGGGGATGGGAGTGTTGCGCAAGGCGCTGCGTGCGCTGATGGAGCGGCATCCGCATGTTGCTCTGGTGGGGGAGGCTGGTCCCAGTGAAGGTGGGGCAGGAGCTACGGTGGTGGATTTGCGGGTTTAGATGAATGGTTAACGACAAACACGATCGGCCTTCACTAGGAGGATCCCAGGTCTCAAAGGCGAGACCTGGGGCACCCTTCGCGTGTCCAGCTGGATCGTTGTTGAATCGTAGGAGTCTCCCGACGACTCTGGTGGATGGCCTGTGGTTTATTTTTCGTCGTCGAAGTGCAGGAAGAGGTTGTTGAGGGATTCGGACAGGGTTGGGTGAGCGATGACTGCGGATTGCAGCGCGGTGTATTTCAGATGGCCCATCATGGCTATTTGAATGACGGTCATGACTTCTCCGCCCTCGACGCCCAGTACGGCAACACCCAGGATTTCTTCGGTCTCGGCATCGACGACGGCTTTCATCAGGCCTCGGGTTTCGTCCATCTCGATCGCTCGCGCTACCGAGGTCATGGGCATGCGGGCTACACGGATTTTCTTTCCGGACTTTTTTGCTGCGGTTTCGGTCATGCCGACGCGGCCCAGTTGCGGATCCATGAAGACGGTGTAGGGCACCATGCGGTCGTGCACGGTGCGGTTGCCGCCGTCAAAGAGATTGGCCTTCAGGATGCGGTAGTCGTCGTAGGAGATGTGGGTGAACTGCGGACCGCCCTTCACATCGCCGATCACCCAGACTCCGGGGGCCGTCGTCTCCAGCCGCTCGTTGGCGCGGATGAAGCCGCGTTCGTCGGTTTCAATGCCGGCGGCCGCGGGGTTCAACGCCTGGGTGTTCGGTTTCCGGCCGGTCGCTACCAGCAGATCGGTTCCCTCCACGGTCTGCGCTTTGCCTTCCACTGTGACCGTGAGCGTGATGACGCCGTTCGCCTGCGCGACCTTTTGCGTGCGCGCATTGAGCAGGATTTCGATGCCATCCTCTCTGAGGATCTTCGTAACTTCGGCAGCGACCTCCGGATCTTCTTCGCGCAGAAGCTGCGAACCTGACTGGATCACCGTTACCTTGCTGCCGAAGCGGCGAAACATTTGCGAGAACTCGACACCAATGTAGCCGCCACCGATGACCAGCAGGTGCTCGGGCGCGCGATCCAATTCCATGATGCTTTCGTTGTCGAGGTGAGGAACGGTGTCGATACCTTCGATCGCCGGCAGGGCGCTCTGGGTGCCGGTGTTGAGGAAGATCTGGGGAGCAGCCAGCTGCCGCTTTCCGTCCTTCGTGGAGGGCCACGCTTATTTTCCCCGGGCCGGTAAAGGAGGCTTCGCCGTGGATGAATTCCGCATGGGCGTTGGCCAGCCTTTTTTCCCGGCTGTGCCGCATGGTGAGGACGATGTTGCGTTTTCTCTCGCGAACGCGGGCCATGTCGACGGCAACGGGCCCCACATCGACGCCGTAATCGCCGCCCCGGCGGGCAAGGTAGGCGACGCGCGCACTGGCCACCATGGTTTTGGTGGGAGTGCAACCGGTATTGATACAAGTTCCGCCGGCGTACTTGCGCTCGATCATCGCGGTCTTTTTTCCCGCGGCGGTCAGAACCTCCGCCAGTGGATTGCCGCCCTGGCCGGAACCGATGATGATGGCGTCAAAGTCTTCTGTTGTACTTACATCCGCACTCATGTGCGACCACCTCCCTACCGCCCCAGGAGCAAAACGACTATGATGCCGCCGCGCGGAAGGTGGTCTGCGGGTTTACAGGTGGGATACCAACAAAAGGCCGCCACCCACCGCGACCAGGTCTTCGAGCAGGGCAAGCGGAAGATCCGGCAGCCTGGAGCTGAATTGACGGCGGTAGTTGTAGCCGGCGAAGGCGCCCGCTATGCCGCCGATTCCTCCGAGAACTGCGCCCAATATGAGGGAGCCGCCGGCGGAAATACACAGCGCCGCACCGCACATGGCGCCAAAAATGATGCGGATGCCGAGGGGTCCTGCCTGGGTTCTGGGCGGGATGAAGGGCAGCTTGTCGGCGACGAGTTCGCCCACGGCGAAAAGGGAAAAAATCACCAGGGAGATCTTGTTGGCCATAAAGGCGAGCAAAGATCCGTCGAGGTGCAGCCAGCCCAGGTGAGCGCCCCAGGCCACCAACGCCGGAGCCGTCATCGAGCGCAAACCACAAACGCAACCCACGAGAAAGGCGTACAGGAGGATCAGCATGCATCCACCATGGCTTGCGCCACCGCAGATGTCAAACCGGCATGGCTGCTTTAAGGGCCTGGATTGGTCATCTGGCTCACCTGGGTTTCAGGCGCCAGGGTAAGAGCATCCTGCAGGCGGAAGGTGACGACCGATTCCGCGGGAATGGAGAGATCGCGGTTGCCGGTAAAGGCTGCACCCAGGGCGCCTGCGCCGCCTCCTGCCAGGCCGCCGACGAGCAAGCCCACGCCGCCGGTGGCGAGTCCGCCAATCAGCATGCCCATGCCTGCGCCGCCACCGATGAAGGCTGCGCTGCGTTTGCCTTTGCCCTTTTTGGTGCGGGCCAGGTTGCTGGTATCGATGCGGTAGGTTGCGCCGTTGACTTCCAACCGGGTCAGGGTCAAGGCCAGAACTGATTGTCCTTTGAAGTGTCCGCGCTTGTGGGCTACCAGGACTTCGCCGCTGGCAGCGGAACCGGAGGGCACGGCAACGGTATTGCCTTCTACGACTGGCTGGGCGAGGACCCCGCTAAAACGGTCGCCGGACTCGGCGTGTTTGACATCAATGGTTTGGTTCAGCGGACTTCTAAACGGGTGCCGCGGGGTAAGACAAGTGCTGGTTGCGGTGCGGGCGCGGGTTTTGCCGGGGCTGGATTGGCCGCGGTTGCGGGGCTTCCCGGGGCGGTGTTGGCGGCGGCGATTGATGGGTTTGCGCCAGGCGCAGTTTGCGGGGTAGGCGGAGTTTGCGCCGTGGGTGCGGGGCTGGTCTTGTTGGTGCATCCGGCCAGCGCAAAGGCCAAAATCGTGAACGCGGCAATGGGTCGCCGGCGATTGGGGGAGTTGATCATCGGTAGCGCCTCAAAGGCAAAGCCTACCGCGAAGTCCCAGGTAAGGATGCGACACTTTTGTGTTAGTAGATTGGGTTGACATGAGACTGCGGGTTTTGTTGGTGGCGCTGACTGCGGGGTTGACGTTGGGTCCGTTGGCCGCGCCCCTGTTGGCGGGAACGCATCCTTTCGCGGCGCTGGTCATTCGTGGTTTCTTTTCCCAGCTTTGCCATCAGGATCCGGAGCGGAGTTTTTTGCTGGGCGGGGCGCCGGTGGCGGTGTGCGTGCGGTGTTTGGGAATTTATTGGGGGGTCGCGATAGGGGCCTTGCTCAGGTTGCGTCGGGCACGCTGGTGGTTGGGGGTCGCGGTGGTGGCCAATTTGGCGGATGTCGCTACGGAAGTGTTGCGCTGGCATGGCAATGCGCCGGGGTTTCGGTTTGTTTTGGGGTTGATGTTGGGAGTGGGGGTGGGGGCGGTTCTGGGGGCACCCATCCTTGGTCGCGGCCGAGAAAGAGAACTGCAGATCCCTCGGCTTCGCTCGGGATGACAACACGGAGAGAGTGGGTTTCCGGTTTGGGTCGGTTACTGGGGTGGAAAGAGGTTTAATCGGCGCGGTAGGTGACTCGGCCTTCGCTGATGGTTAGTTTTACTTTGCCTAGCATGGGCCAACCGTCAAAGGGGGTGTTGGTGGATTTGGAGCGGGTGACGGCGGCTTGAAAGGTCCACTCGGCTTTGGGGTCGAAGAGGACTACGTCGGCGAAGGCTCCCGCGACCAGGGTGCCGCGGCCGCGCAGGTTTAGCAGGTTGGCGGGTTGGGTGCTCAGCAGGGTGATCAGGCGGCTGAGCGAGACCTTGTGCTTGCGGTGGAGCACATCGAGGGTAAGGCCCAGAGCAGATTCGAGGCCGGTGATGCCGTTGGGGGCGCGCTCGAACTCCTGCTCCTTTTCGTGGGCCGCATGGGGAGCGTGGTCGGTGGCGATGCAATCGATGGAGCCATCGAGGAGGCCCTCGAGCATGGCGCGGCGATCGGATTCCGCGCGCAAGGGCGGATTCATCTTGGCGTTGGTGTTGTAGTCGCCGACGGCTTCCTCGGTGAGGACAAAATGGTGGGGCGCAACTTCACAGGTTACGTGCAGACCGTTGCGCCGGGCTTTGCGCACCGCATCCAGCGCCGCGGCGGTGGAGAGATGCGCCACGTGCAGGTGGGCGCGGCCGCCCTTGAGCTCGGCCAGCAAACGAAGATCGCGTTCGACCAGGCCGGCTTCCGCTGCCACCGGCATGCCGCGCAGGCCAAGCCGGAAGGCGAGGGCTCCAGCGTTCATGGAGCAGCCGCCGGTCATGCGGGTATCTTCGGCGTGCTGGATCACGGGTATTTGAGCGCGGGCCGCAGCAGCCAGTGCCTGGTGCATGATCGCCTCGCCCAGGATGGGCTTGCCATCATCCGTGACCGCAACCGCGCCGGCGGCCTTGAGCGAGCCGTATTCGGTCAAGGCTTCCCCCATGCTGCCGCGGGTCGCCGCGGCGATGGGAAACACGCGCGCACTGGCATGGCGCTCCGCGCTCTGCATCCAGCGTGTGGTCTCCACTGAATCGTTGACCGGAACGGTGTTGGGCATGGCGCACACAGTGGTGAATCCACCCGCGGCTGCCGCGGCCGTGCCGGTCGCGATGGTTTCCTTGTAGCCCTGCCCGGGCTCGCGCAGATGGACATGGATATCGACCAGGCCAGGAGCGACCACGAGGCCGGCGGCCTCGACCACCTCCGCGCCTGCCTGTTTGGCGGCTGCGGCTAATTTGCCCGGAGCTTCGATCGCAGCGACTTTACCGTCTTTCAGAAGGACGTCGCGGTTGGCATCGATCCCGGCGGAAGGATCGACCAGGCGGCCTCCGCGGATGAGGATTGGGTTCACGCGCCGCTTCCTTTCCTGGCCGCGGGCGCCTTTTTGACCGCAGGCTTTACCGCCAGGCGGCCTTTCGATGCCATTGTTCCCGGTTCAGAGACGAGCGCGCGATGAATCAGGGCCATGCGAATGGCCACGCCGTTCCGTACCTGCTCGGCAATCACCGATTGCGGCCCATCGGCCACGTCGCTGGTAATTTCGAGTCCACGGATCATGGGACCCGGGTGCATCACGATGGCCTCTGGCGCACTGGTTCGCAGGCGCTCGCGGTGAAGTTGATAGCGAGCGGTGTACTCCTCGAGGTCGATGTGTACACCGGTCAGGCGCTCCTTCTGGATGCGCAGCATCATCACAATCTGCGCCTGCTGGAGCGCGCGGTCGAAATCTCTCTCGATGGCGATGCCCGGGCCCAATTCCATGGCTACCTCCGGCAGGAGCGCGGGCGGCCCGCAGAGCAGAACCCGGGCGCCGAGCCGGGGCAACAGGAGCGCATTGGAGCGAGCTACGCGGGAATGCAGTATGTCGCCGGTGATCGCCACGGTGATGCCCTGGAGCAGGGTATCTGCCGGGGTGTTCCCGGAGCGGCCCAGGGCGTGGAGCATGGTTCTCACATCCAGCAGCGCCTGCGAAGGATGCTCGTGCATACCGTCGCCGGCGTTCAACACCGGCAAGCTGGTTGCCTCGGCCAGCAGGTAGGGAGCGCCGGAGGAAAGGTGGCGCAGGATGATGCACTCCGCGCCCAACGCGCGCAAGGTGATGCCGGTGTCTTTCAGTGACTCTCCCTTTTCAATGGAGGAGGACTGGGAACTGATCAGCGCCGTGTCCGCGCCCAGCCCCTTGGCCGCGAGTTCGAAGGAGGTGCGGGTGCGGGTGCTGGACTCGTAGAAGAGGAGGGCGACGCGGCGATGGGCCAGCCGCTGTGCGCGCGCTGCTGGCTCCTGGGTTTCCAGTTCCGTCGCCAGGCGAAGGATGTCCGAGACATCGTCCAGCTTCAGCGCGGTCACGGAGAGCAGCGACCGTGAACAAGAATTCCTGGTAGCCGCCGGTGGAGTGGGCAGCGCGACGCGAGAGGGCTCCGATATGGCTTTGACTGTTGTCATGATTGGGGCGATGGCGATGTGGCGCGGTTTAGTCACGCGGAAGGTTAATCAGCGCGCTCCACCAGGATCACTTGTTCGTCGTTGTCGATCTCCCGCAGCTTGACCTCGACAATTTCACGAGCGGTGGTCTGCACATGGCGGCCGACAAAGCTGGCTTCGATGGGCAGCTCGCGATGGCCGCGGTCAATCAGCACCAGCAGTTGTACGCGCCGTGGACGGCCGTGGTCAAAGAGGGCGTCCAAGGCCGCGCGGATGGTTCTGCCGGTGTAGAGAACATCGTCGATCAAAATGATGTCGCGGCCGGCAATGTCGAAGCCGATGGCGCCGGGAACGACCACCGGCCGAATGTCACGGGTGGAAAGGTCATCGCGGTAGAAGTTGATGTCGAGCACACCGGTATCGACCGGCGTTTTCTCGATCGCGCCGATGAGGTGACCCAGGCGTTGCGCCAGGGGTACGCCGCGGCGCTTGATGCCCACGAGACCGAGATTTTGGCCGCCGTTGTTTTTCTCGATGATCTGGTGCGCGAGCCGAATCAGCGTGCGCTCGATTTCCGATGCCGACATGATGCGGGTTTTTTCGCGCAGCACTGGGGTGGCAGTGACTTTTGCTTTGCTCATAGTTGCTCTGGCCGGATGATACGAGGGTTAATGTTTTTTTGCCATGAATAGCACGAGGGCTACTCAGCCGTTGCCCAACGGGGTCTTGCGCGGAGCGAGCAGACGCACGCCCAAAGCGCCCCCGATGGCGGAGAAGAGAATGATGCCTACGGAAGTGGTGGCCGCATTCATCAAGGTGTAAGCGGCCCGGCCATCCGGGGACATCAGAAAGTGAACATAGGCGTGCCACTGCGCCTCAGCGTCGGGATTGGTTTTCACCAGCGCAGTCGATTGCTGGATCACCGAATCGTAAAACTGATCGATGGCGTAACCCTGGTGCAGGACGTAACGGGCGAAGACCCGCCAGGCAGCGGTGGCAATCACTGAACTGTAGGCGGCGATGAGCCCGGCGACCGCGCCGATGCGTACTCCGGAACGAGTTTCCAGCAGGAAGCCAGGCGCGCGGCGATGATACAGCACAATCGCCAGCACGGCGCCGCCGACCACCCACAGGCAGCATCCCCAGGACAAGACGGAAACAGCGCTCAGCAAGCCGGCCGGCACGGCAACCAACAGCGCAGCCAGGATGGCGTCCTTCCAGGAGATTCCCTGGGATCGGGGAGGCGCGCCGGGCGGACGGACGCCGCCATATGGGGTCTCGCTTTCTTCCTGCTGGGCGAACTTGAGCTGCGGCGAACCGCAGTTGGGGCAGAACATGTCGGATGCGCTAAGGTTCGCACCACATCGATGGCAGAGCAGATTCATCCCTCTTGAAGCTATCTCAGGGGCGAGCGGAGCGCAATCGGGGGTTAATTCGTCCCTTTTTCTTCGTTATCGAAACCATGGGGAAGATCCAGGGCGATCAGGGTGAACTGGGTTGGTGAACTGCTGTCTCCGAAAGCGACAATGTGCTGATGGCGGGCCGATCCAGCCTTCAACTGCAAATCGCCGGAACTATGGGAGGGCGTGTGGTCATGATCGGAATGGTCACAGGTGAGACCTTCCCTGGTCGTCGATACGCCGCCAACCGGTTTCCCGCCCACACACTCGATCACGTTGCCGTATTCGCTCAAAGCTTTGCGATAAAAGGCCAACACCTGGTCGCGGTCATCCGCGGATTTGTAGTTAGCCACCCTTACGCGCAGCTTGAAGGAGCCGAACCCCATATCGACTCTGGCCGACTTCTTGCCGTCGTCCGACGTGTCGGCCACGGCTCCGGGATAGGCAGGGAGACCGAGCTCGGCGGCACTGGTCTGATCTTTGTTGACGGCGATACCGCCAAAGGGAGTGGCGATCTTTACGTGGTCGCCATCGCCGGATTTGTCCACCTTCACCTGGCAGCCGGTCGTACCCATGAGGAATACGGCGAGCAATGAAGATCCCACGAGGCCTGATTTCATGTTTTCTCTCCCTTCATGTGTACGCGCAGCGAGTCTTTCATGTTCCAGGAAAGTTCGGTAGTGGGTTGGGTTAGGACATTAGGATGCGTCAAAGTTTCCTCAAAATAAGTCCCGTAGGGACGGCTGACCTTAGCCCGTACATGGAGGAAAGAATCGGGCGTTGAGTCTTTCCGGTTTGCGGTGCATCTTTCAGCAGAGGATTTTGCCTGGTGTCTCGATCGCGCTTATTTTCTCCCATTCAGCTGGCCGGCGTAAGCATTCCTAATCGCATTTTCGTCTCTCCCATGTGCGAATACTCGTCCGAGGACGGATTCAGCAATGATTGGCACCTGGTGCACCTGGGAAGCCGCGCCGTGGGTGGCGCTGGTCTGGTGTTTACCGAAGCGACTGCTGTTCTTCCAGAGGGACGCATCACCCCGCAGGACCTTGGATTGTGGAAAGACGATCACATTCCAGGGCTGAAGCGAATTGTGGCCTTTGTGCATAGCCAGGGTGCACGCGCAGGGGTGCAACTGGCGCACGCGGGACGCAAGGCCAGCATGGCACTCCCCTGGGCTAAGGAGCAGCGCTACCTGACCCCCGCTGAGGGCGGGTGGCCGAATGTGATGGCCCCCAGCGCGGTTCCTTTTGCGGAAAACTTTGCGCAGCCGGCGGAACTGGATCTGGCAGGGATACAAGCGATTGTGAGGGCCTTCGCCAGGGCTGCAGAGCGTTCGCTCGAGGTGGGATTTGACCTGATCGAATTGCACGCCGCCCATGGCTACCTGCTGCATGAATTTCTCTCCCCCTTAAGTAACCGGCGCACGGATGCTTATGGCGGCGGATGGGAAAATCGCATCCGCCTGCTGGTGGAAGTGGTGGACGCAGTGCGCACAGTATTGCCTCCTGACTTTCCGTTGCTGGTGCGCATTTCAGCGACGGACTGGGTCGAGGGAGGCTGGGACATCGAGCAATCGGTCGCCCTGGCCAAGGTGCTCAAGCAACATAAAGTGGATCTGGTCGACGTCTCCTCCGGGGGAATGGCGGCGAGTGCGGTGATGCCAATCGGACCGGGTTACCAGACGCCGTTTGCGGAGCGCATCCGGAGGGAGGCAGAGATCGCGACGGGCGCGGTGGGCATGATTACCAGTGCAGCGCAGGCGGAACACATTCTGCACACCGGGCAGGCGGATGTCGTTCTGCTGGCGCGCGAGTTGCTGCGGGAACCATACTGGCCGCTGCACGCGGCGGAGGAACTCGGTCACGTTACCAGCTGGCCGGTACAGTATCTGCGGGCGGCGCCGCACGGCAGCAAAGAGCGAGAACCGGTAGTGGAATCTCCTGTGCGAGTGACTGCTACGATTTAAAAAAAGGAAACCATTGTCATACTTGGTTTGTTGCGGCCAGAAATCCACCGGACAGCGTAAGAAAAGCTCCGGCGGCAAGGTAAGCTGTCCTATACTTCTGAGCGAAGGCGGCTGTGGGAAAGCCCAACCGCCGGAAAATTAGTATGGCTACTCACCTGCCTCAGCAACGTGCCCCGCAAAAACCGGAGATCCCCGACAAGCTTTATTTCCGCATCGGTGAGGTTGCCCGCCTGTGCTCGGTAGCGCCCTATGTTCTGCGCTTCTGGGAGACGGAATTCACCCAGCTCAAACCGAATAAGAGCGGCACCGGCCAGCGGCTTTATCGCCGGCGCGACGTGGAGATGGCTTTACGGGTGAAGCGGCTGCTCTACGACGAGGGATACACGATTGCCGGCGCCCGGCAGGCGATACAAGCGGAAACACGCAGCAAGCGAAGTGGCGGACAACCGGAACTCCCTTTGCCCGGGCAGCAACAATCGGTGCAGCATATGGAAGCCCGGGTGCACAAAATACGCAAGGAGTTGCGCGAGATCCTGGGTGTACTGGCGACGCCCACGCCGCAACTGCAGGCACCGGCAAAGGAGCGGCCCGCCGCCCCGGCTGCGAAACCTGGCCTCTTTGAATTGTAGGTTTTAGGCCGGCTTGCCGACGGTTCCGTCTCCCGCGCCGTGCAAAGCGCCTTCCGACACGATACTGCCGTGGTTCATAAAACGTTCCATGGCTTGCATGGCGCAGCCCTGTCCGCAGAGGTGGTAGAAGTCCGGATTACCGCTTTCCGCCTTGTTCCACGGCAGCAGGGTGAAACGTTGCCCTGGCTGGCCTTCTTCGAAGCAGGGAACGTCGCCCAGAACCAGCATCCACCAATGATTGGCCTCGAGCTTTTTGCGGCCGCAAATGTCGCATGTGAATGAGACATCCCACACCATCGCTTACCTCATCTTCCTGATAAGTCCCTGCATCTCTTTCCCTTATGTGAATACCCGGAAAAGAAGTACGAACGCACCCCGCAGGAAAGCCAGATCAACCGCCGATAGATTTAGAACAGCCTTGGGGCCGTGCTAAAGTAGCCGTAAGCACGGGCCCGACCGATTATAAAGCGGTTCATGGTGACTGGGCTTATGAAAGATCGCGAGACGGATTTCCGTTGCCGAAAGGGTGACGGGCTCGCGATAAGCCGAGTTCCACTGTGCAGCCGCGTCAGCCTTTTGCAAAACCGGTGAATCCAGTGACTTGTCCCGAATGTTCCTCTTCCAGCTTCCGTTTGTCGCGATTCCGCATGAAAGATTTTGAGCGTCTGCTCCTGCTGCAATACCCGGTACGTTGCCGGCACTGTCAGCGCCGTCAGTATGCGGGATTGCCGCTGGCCCTGGTGCTATTACAGGCGAGCCGGGTCCGTCGCGAGCGCCGCAGCCACGAAGCTACCCACTAAATTCAAAGTTGGTTAGCACGTGCTCACGATGACGCCTTTGTCCCAGGTTTGTGTCGTGGAGACCTTTGCTTGCACCGGCAGGCATAGGACCGGACAGTGGACCCTGGAGATGACCTGCAGGACGGTGCTGGACTGGAAGTCTTGATCCGCCAACTCCCTCTCGGGAGAGCCGAGCACCACTAAATCCACCGCGTATTTTTGGACGTAACGGTCGATCAGATCCGCCGCATCCCCCCTATCGACAATATGCTCCACAGGCACGGTATGCGACTCGTTGAATGGTGCGAGAAAGCGCAGCTGCTCCAGGCAATGCCCGGAGGCCGCCTGCCGATCGCCTTCAGGAACATGGAGAAGTACTAATTGCCTGAGGGCCAGTTGGTGGGCACATTGCAGGGCGCGGACCGAGGCAGGGGAAAAATCGGTGGCCGCGAGCACGCGGCCCCAGCAACCGGCCCAGGGAAGCGACCGGGCGGCGTCGGGCGAGACCGTCAGGACGGGACAGCGCGACCTGGCCAGAAGCTGCCGCGCGACGGTACCCAACGCAACCCGGCCTGCTTCGGTTTTTGCGCGTGTTCCCAGCACCAGCAAATCGGCGTTGTGATCTTTCATGGTTTGCAGGATGCGATCACATACGGTGCCGCTGACCATCACCGAATGGACCGGGATGCCGAGCGCCATGGTCTCCTCTTCTATTTTTTTGAGCTCTGCGGCAGCCGCCTGGTTCGCTGCGAGGAACAAGGGAGCCCCCTCCGGGAAGGCATAGGCCAAGGGATCGATGACATGCACCACGACCAGCACAGACTGATACATCCGCGCCATCACCTGGGCATAACGAAGAGCCTCGGAAGCCGGGTAGTTGAGGTCAGTGGCTACAACGATCGTTCCGAATTTCAGTATGTTGTGGTTCATGGCTGTCTCCTGCATGCAGGATGCTTCATCGGACCGAACAACGCGGTGATCCGCATCACAGGAGACGCCATTTGCCGGTAGTTTCGGCCCGGTGATTTCCGTCACAGACGAAAGCCAAGCATCTCCGCGATCCTGACAGCAATCGAAGCCGTGTGGCAAACGAGGCGGCCACATGGCGATAGAAAGAAGGCCGTCATGATTCGTACTTCTGATAGCGGATTGTCAACAGAGCGTGAACGACAGGGTCTGGGTCCTGTAGGACTGCGCTTTCGGTCGATTCTGATCGCGACGGATTGTTCTCCCGCGAGCGCGACTGCGGTCAGGCTAGGCTCGCGCCTTGCCAAGCAGTTTCACGCAAAGCTTTACCTGCTGCACGCGATCATGCCTGAGCTCTATGGTGTGGCCATGCCGGGGCCGGTTCCGGAACTTGCACTGTTGAACCTCAGGTCTGCCCGGCAAAATCTTCGCCAATATGCGTTGCGGATTCCTGAGCTGCGCGCGACCGCGCATAACGAGATCGTGTTTCTCGGTTCTGCTGTGGACGGGATTGAAACCGCGGGGAAATCTCATGACATCGATTTACTGGTTCTTGGCACCCACGGCCGCCATGGGTTGGAGAAATTGGCGATTGGATCGGTGGCCGAATGGGCGATCGGGCGTCTTCCCTATCCTGTGCTGGTAGCCGGGCCCGCTTGTGACAAGAGCTTTCGGCCGTTCCGGTCCATTGTTCTGGGCACGGATCTGGCCGATCAGTCGCTGCGCGCCGCGCAGTATGCCGGCTCCCTCGCGGCGGAGTACCAGTCAAGTTTGACGATGGTCAATGTACGCGCAGCGGAGAACGACGCAGAGGAACACGCGAGTGACGAGCAGAGCGCAATCAGGAAACTTAGGGCGCTGCTGCCAAGCGAGTGCGAGGACGCGTGCACGGTGAAATTTGATTTGAGGACCGGCGCGATCGCTCCGGAGATTCTTCAATCGGCGCGGGAAAACAAAGCCAATCTCATTGTGCTGGGAGCACCGCGCAGAGCGCCGCTGGCGGATCACTTGCCGAGGACCAAGCTTTCCGAGGTGATTCGCGAGGCGCACTGCCCGTTACTGCTGGTGCCGCCTCACGCGCATTGACCTGGTCTTGACAGGCACATTCAGCCTTGCCGACAGCGAACAAGTAAAGGAGATCCCTATGAACGCCACACATTTGCCTTCGATGAGCCGGCCAAAATCCATTTTGGTGGCGACAGATCTGAACGATCTGGATTTTCTGCTTCCCGTAGCTATCGACCAAGCCACGATGACCGGCGCGATGATCTGGCTACTGCACGTGATTCCACCGGAGGCCTACGCTTCGATAGAAGCAGGAGCCTATCCGTTCGTGGGAAAAGAGAAGGAATACCGCGCCGCGGAAGCTGCTCTGGCCAAGGTGGCGCTGGGTTTGCGGGAGAAGAATATTGCGTGTGCCTATGAAGTTCGCCGATGGTACCCGGTGGACGAGATCAAGGACTGTATTCGCGAACGTGGGATAGACCGGCTGATTCTCGGTACTTCCAGCAGAGGGAAACTGGGTAAGGTGTTGGTCGGATCGGTCGCCGAAGAGTTGATACGCAGCTTGGATATCCCCGTTTGCACGGTTGGTCCAAGCTTCAGGCCGCTTGCTTCCGATCACCCCCGCCGCATTGTGCTTGCTCTCTCGCTGCGCCATCGCCCTGAACAGGCACTCCGGTTTGCAGTGGACCTTGCCGCCGGGTTGCCGGCAGAGCTCACCGTGCTGAATATCAGCGAGCAGGATCGTGGAGACGAAGGGCTTGCGGCCGGCGCTATGTCCAAGATCCAGGAATTACTCCGGGGAATGGAGCCGACACCCAGCAAAGCGCATATTCGCATCCGCAACGGTGAACCGGCGGAACAGATTATTGCCGAATGTACGGCCCAGGCTCCCGAATCCCTGGTTCTGGGCGCGCTGGCTGCGACCCCACTTAGCGCCAAGTTTCGTACGGGTGTGGCCTACCGGGTGATCGCCCATGCGCCGTGCCCTATCTTCACCCTGCGCAGTGGGGCAAAAACCAAACCGCGCGGGAACTACCGTGAGTTCGCCCCGGTAAAAATGGGCTCCTCTTATCCCGGGTAACGAATTTATAGATGAGCCTCGCCCGGATTTCATTGAACATGATTGGGCTGCGAGGGTGTTTGCCAAAGTCAGTTGGGTAGCAGCGCGGTAGAGTGCCGCGCCTACGGCGCTCCCAATCATCTTCCCTATCCCAGCCCTTCCGGGCTGGGCTCACGTTTGCTTTAGCCCGTACACACCAAACCTGAATGATCAGCCGTTCCTGCGGGACTTTTTCCAGTACGGGCTAAAAGCCCCTGAGTTGCGGGACATTCGCAGGGCTAACCGGCCAAGCATATGATTGTGGCACTGTTCCACCATAGGACATTGAGAGAAGACAAAGATCAGCGGTTCTGCGTTCTCTTGAATCCACGCCGAAGGGTAAGCCATGGCTACGGACGTTAATAGCGCGGCCTTTTTTGAATATACGCAGGCGCTGTTCAAGGAGCTGTTTCTCGCCTCCCCCGACGCGATTCTCGTTACCGGCGCCGATGGTCGAATTTCCGCCGCCAATCCTGCCGTGGAACGTCTCTTTGGCTACGGCGAACGGGAGTTGATGGGGAATCTCGTAGAAGTTCTTCTGCCCGAACGGTTTCGCCGCGATCATCCGCGGCATCGCGCTGACTTCGTGGCTTCGCCCAGTACGCGGCCAATGGGCACCGGGCTTGAACTCTATGGGCGGCGTAAAGATGGTACCGAATTTCCTGTCGACATCATGTTGAGTCCGGTCGAGACCGGCGGCACCCATTCCATCCTGACCGTAGTACGTGACATCACGCAGCGCAAACAGACGGAGACCGCGCTGCGACGCAGCGAAGAACGATTTCGATTACTGGTGGAGGGCGCCAAAGACTATGCAATCTTCATGCTCGATCCTGAAGGAAAGGTGGCTACCTGGAATATTGGTGCGCAACGCATCAAGGGCTATAGCGCGGAAGAGATTGTGGGCCAGCATTTCTCGAAGTTTTACCCGCAGGAAATGGTGGAGCGCGGAAAGCCCGAACACGAGCTCGAAGTAGCAGCCGCAGAGGGAAGATTCGAAGACGAGGGATGGAGGATCCGCAAGGACGGTTCCCGGTTCTGGGCCAATGTGATCATCACCGCCCTGCGAGGCCGCGACGGCCGGCTGTTGGGATTCTCGAAGGTTACCCGAGACTTCACCGACCGCAAGGGAGCAGAAGAGTCGCTGGTACTTGAACTGGGCAAAGCATTGCTGGCCAACCCGGATATCCGGCAGATGCTGGCGGCGATCGAGGCGAGTATTCAACGGTTGATCCCGCATGACTACGCAACCATTGCGCTGCAGGATCTCAACAAGAGCGACCAGCTAGTGGTGCGTGAGCTACTTCCAACAAAGCCGGGCTCAAAAGAAGAAATCATTGTCCCGATGGACGGAAGCCCGGATGGCTGGGTCTTCCAGCATCAGGAGCCTCTGCTGATGAGCCAAGTCAAGGACAAGAAGGCTGGTTCGCCGGCTTTCCAGCAGTCCGAGGGCGTGAAAGCCGGCTGCTGGGTGCCTCTCAACTCACGGGGCGAGGTCATCGGCACACTCTTCGTGGGATCGCGGCAGGAGACGGGCTTCGAACCGCGGCAAGCCGAGGCGCTGCTGCAGGCAGCCAGCCAGATTGCGGGAATCATCAAGTTGGACCATGGGTTTCGCCGCATCGTCGAGCTCAGCAGCAAACTGAAAGAAGAGAAGCGCTATCTCGAAGAGGAGCTGCGGACGGAGTACAACTTCGAGGAAATCGTGGGCGAGAGCCGCGATTTGAAGACAGTGTTGAAGCAAGTGGAGACGGTGGCCAGCACGGACGCGACCGTATTGATTCTGGGCGAGACAGGGACGGGGAAGGAACTGATCGCGAGGTCGATTCACACCATTAGCCGGCGGCGTGACCGAACCTTCGTGAAATTAAATTGCTCGGCGATTCCGTTTGGCTTACTGGAGAGCGAGCTTTTTGGCCACGAAAAAGGCGCGTTCACGGGCGCGATTTCACAACGAATCGGACGGCTGGAACTGGCTCATCTGGGCACCCTGTTTCTGGACGAGATCGGGGACCTGCCCCTGGACCTGCAGCCAAAACTCCTGCGAGCCCTGCAGGAGAAAGAGATAGAGCGGCTGGGCGGTAGAAGAACCATCCCCGTGGATGTGCGTCTCATCGCTGCCACCAATCGCGACCTGGCCAAAATGGTCAAGGAAGGGGAGTTTCGGAGCGACCTCTACTACCGCCTCAGGGTCTTCCCGATCACTCTCCCGCCGCTCCGCGCGAGAAAGTCCGATATACCGCTGCTGGTAAATTATTTCGTCAACAAACATGCCCGGCGCATGAATAAACCTATCAACCTGATCCCGGAAGAGACGATGGCTGCGCTGGTAGCGTGGCCGTGGCCGGGCAACGTAAGGGAACTCGAGAATTTTCTGGAAAGAGCCGTGATTCTGACTCCTGGATCTACGTTGCGTGCTCCTCTCGCTGAATTGGAAAGGGTGGAAGACGATGTCCAGGTCGCGGACCCAAGTTTTCATAACGCGGAGCGGGAACACATCCTGCGTGTGCTGAGAGAATGTAAGGGAATGATCGGTGGAACTGGCGGCGCTGCGGAAAAGCTGGGGCTTAAGCGGACAACCTTGAACTCCAAACTGCGGAAGCTGGGCATCGAGCGAAGCGATTATGCTTAGCCCCAAAGAGGCGGCAGTGTATTTCCCGGAACAGTCATTTCCCTCTCGTGCCGGCTCTCTCCGCAGGGCACTCCGGACACGCCTGCACGACGCCGCGTAGTACTCTCCTGATGCGCGAACAGCGCAGGTTTCCTTCTGTCCTTCCTCCGCACGCTGTGAGACACGGCATCCCCTGGCCGTCGGGACCTACATCGAACGTGGACGAACACCTGGGACATAGCCAGAAGAATTCCGATCCGAATTCGGGCCCGGTGCCCTTTTCCCATTGATAGACTGCTCCCTGCCGCAGATAGAGCAGTTCCTTTTGGCATGACGGGTTGAAGCAATTTCCAATCATCGAGATTCTCCTCTTGCGCTGAGGACGAACTGGTTTTGCAGGATCAAGCCGCGGGCGGCGGGCGCTCAATGACCGGAAAGCTTGTTCATCTCTTGCGCGTATCGCGTGGCGATCACAATCAGCGGCGGGCAGGGACGGGTCGAAGTGCAATGCAAGCAGCCCTTGTGGATGGACTGATAAATACAGTTACGACGGTTTTCCGAACTTTGGCTTGGCATTCCAGTCACCTCTGCATCTCTATTCTGGCGGAGGCTGGAAGACTCGTATGTGATCCCTGTCACTCCTCAGGCGGAAGATCGGGCTGAAGGGGAGCCAAATGGCGAGCCGCGGAATGGCGGGCGTCCGGATGAGAAGATGATGAGAGAAATTGCCCAGTTAGCGGGCGCAAATGGGATAAAGAGATGGGTTTATTTGATGGTCGGGACGGGCAGATTTGAACTGCCGACCCCTCGCACCCCAAGCGAGTGCTCTACCAGGCTGAGCCACGTCCCGACGAAAAAATACCTCTTGAGTGTACACGACGGCGGCCGGTCCCTGAAAAGGCCTCGAGTCCGCCCTCCTTCCGGTCCGACCCGATTAGTGGGCCGGCGGAACGTACTCCTTGGGCAGCGCGGATCCTTCGCCAAAGAAGTATTCCTGCATCTGCTCCACGAGAAATTCCTGTGCTTCCCGCGTCCAGGGCTGCAGGCGGTATTCGTTGAGCAGCATTTTCTGCCGTTCGATCCACTCCGACCACGCTTTCTTGGAGACCTGATCGTAAATTTTTTGACCAAAATCACTGTCGAATGGAGGCTCGTCGAGGCCTTCCATTTCCTGTTTGTAGCGCGCACAAACGACCATGTGTGCCATGCAATTTCCTCCGTAAATATCAATGAGTTCATTGTAAGAGATAAAAAGTCCCGCAGGGACGGCTGACCTTAGCCCAGGACGCAGTCCTGGGGAGAGCTTTCGAGACACGACAAGTCCCGACGGGACGACTGAAAATTATTCAGGGTCAAGTAGCGGCGTATTTTCAGCCGTCCCTGCGGGACTCAATCATCTTGCGTGATCCACCCAGGACTACGTCCTGGGCTAAGGTGCAGCCGTCCCTAACGGGACTTGTTTTTCGTCTGGCTCTCACGCACACTCTGAAGCCCTTCGTAGCTTGGGTGGTTCATGTACGGGGTGAAGTCCGTACCCTTCCACAAAGCGAAGTTACTGTCTAGCTGCGTTTCTTGCCCGGGCGCTTGTGTTTCGGCTTGTGCTTGCCCTTGCGCAGCAGCTTGTTTTTGGGCGGAATGTAGGGGTGTGCCTTGGCCGGCTTAGCCCGGGATTTGGCCTTTTCCGGCTTAGCCAGGCGGATTGGCGCCACTTCCTCCAGGATGGAAAATTGTAACCGCCGCTGCACCGAATCCACTTTGTCGAGGACCACCCGCACCCGGTCCCCCATGGAATAGCGCCGTCCGGAGTGCTCGCCCATGATCTGGCGGGTATTCTCGCGGAAGGTGTAGTAGTCGCCCTGAAGGCTCATGATCGGGACCAAGCCCTCGATGAAGAGGTTGTCCAGTTCAACAAAGCATCCGTACTTGGTGATACTGAGGATCATGCCGTCGAAGTCATCGCCGATGCGATCCTGCATGAACTTGACCTTCTTCCACTCCATCAGTTCGCGCTCGGCCTCCTCGGCACGGCGCTCGGACTGGCTGGATTCATAGGCTATGCCGGCCAATTCCGATTCGCTCATAGGCGTTGGTTCGCCGCCGGCCTCTGGCTCCCGCCCCTTCGTCTTGCCCGGCGCATGCTTCGCCAATACCCCCATGCCGCTCTCTCCCGAGGCGAGAACTGCCTTGGCAATACGGTGCACGATGAGGTCGGGATAGCGGCGGATGGGCGACGTGAAGTGCGTGTAGCAGGGCGCGGCCAAAGCGAAGTGGCCCTCGTTCTTTTCGCTGTAGCGCGCCTGGCGCAGGGAACGGAGCATCAGGTGGGCAAGAATGCGCTCTTCCGGTTTACCGGCCAGCTTGAGCGCCAGCTGCTGATACATGCGGGGGGTGACGGCTACATCGTCCGCAATTTCGTATTGGCGCGGCTGCTGACCCCGGCCCTGACCTCGGCCTCTTTGCTCGCGGCGCTCCGACTTCATGGTCACGCGTTTTACCGGCAATGAGCCGACGCCGAGAGAGTAGCCAAACGTAGCGGCCACGGTTTCGAACTCGGCCACGCGGCGGCCTTCCGGCTTTTCGTGAATTCGATACAGAGACGGTACGTCGAGATTCTGCAGCCACGAAGCAACGCACTCGTTGGCAGAGAGCATGAACTCTTCGATGAGGCGATTGGCCCAGCTGCGCTCGGAACGAACGATGCTCTGCATGACGCCCCGGGCATCGAACTCAATGACCGGCTCGGGCAAATCGAAATCGATGGAACCGCGACGCTCGCGCTTGCGGTGGAGTAACCGAGCGAGCGAGTACATCCGTTCGAGATCCGGAACCAGCGGCGCAAATTGCTCCCGCACCTGGCGATCGCCGTCGATCACCGCGTGAACCTGGGTATAGGTCATGCGGGCAGCCGAACGGATGACGCCGGAGGTGACCTCGTAGCTGCGAACCTCGCCATCGGGATCGATCAGCATGATGCAGGAGAGGACCAGGCGGTCCTGGTTCGGACGCAGGCTGCAAATGTCGCTCGAAAGCTCCTGAGGAAGCATGGGGACGGCCCGGTCGGGAAAATAGACGGAGGTGCCTCGGAGACGGGCTTCCAGATCGAGCGCCGAGCCCGGGGTGACATATTGTGCGACATCCGCGATATGGACCTGCAACTCCCAGGTGCCATCCGGGCCGCCGTGCTGCCGAACAAAGACAGCGTCGTCGAAGTCCTTGGCGGTTTCGCCGTCGATGGTGATGATGGGGAGGTCGCGAAAGTCGCGGCGGCGTGAGACTTCCTCCGGATCCAGACGGGCGACGGCGCGGGCTTCGTCCAGAACATTGTCCGGGAAAACGTGGGGCAGGTGGTGCTTGCGGATAACGATTTCCACATCCACGCCGAAATCGTCTTCGCGGCCCAGAACTTCGATGACGCGGCCGCGAGCGGACCGGGTGGGGGTAGGCCAGTCCGTGACCTCCACGTCCACGACCATGCCTTCCAGGTCCTGCGGGGTCACGGAACCATTTTGTGGGCCGATATTCTCACTAACGACGCGATGCGGAGTTCCGGCGGCCAACGCGGGGGCTTGCTCCAACCCAAAGGGGATGAGGATGGGCTGGGTCAGCCGCTCGTCCAGCGGGGTCACCGAGTTCCCTGGCGCGTGTTCCTGGAGCGCGTAATGAAAAATCCCTACGACGGTGGGGTTGCGGCGGTTGAGGACCCTGACGATGCGTCCGCTGTGGCGGCCGTCGGGCCGGGGGGGTGCGAGTTCCACCAGCACCTGGTCGCCCTGCATGGCTCCATTCATCTCGTTAGGAGGAATGAAGATGTCGTCGTCTTTGCCCGCCTGGCGCGTTTCCGGACGGACGAACCCGAAACCGTCGCGATGCACATCCAGACGGCCGGCAAGGAGGTTACTGCGGTTGGCTGCCAGAGGGAGCGCCCAGTGATCGCGGTCGGCTTTGACCAGTTCCCCGCGGGCGGTCATGCGGTTGAGTTGTTCCAACAACATGCGGCGTTCCCGGCCTCCCCCGAGGCCAAGTTCGCGCACCAGTTGCTTGTACCCGGCGCGTTGGCCAGCGGAACGTTCAATACGGCGGAGGAGTTCGCGGTCAGTCATTCCGGGTATATTCGGGCAGATTTACACAAATGGCACCAAAGGCCATGTCTTTGTTGATACTAATGGGTCGACCTCAGCCGAAGTCCGAAAGTTTCGGAATGGGGGATTTCAATTTTGCGCTAACCGTGATTAAGATGCAGAGAAGAGCAAGGATTGCGCCGCTTGCATTGGCGTTGGCCGGGCAAGCAATGAGTAGGAAACTCACAGTTCCACCTGATTTGCCCTGAAATGCGGAAACAGCTCCGCAGGGTTGTTCGGGGGCCTGTATCCAGAAGTAAACGAAAGGAAGTACAAGACCGATGTGGAAACCGAACCAACCTGGAAGTCCCTCGCAGTCCCCCAGCACGGAGCCCACGCGCCCGTCCGTACCCACGGCCTCGAGCCACGAACCAACCAGCACGCGCACTTCCAGCACCTCGCCCGCATCCCCGGCAGCTGCCGATCAGGCCACCATTGGTAAGAGCCTGGTCGTGAAGGGCGAAGTCACTGGTTCCGAGTCGTTGTACATCGACGGCAAGGTCGAAGGCGCGATCAACCTACCTGGCAACCGGGTTACGGTCGGTCGTAATGGCCAGGTTTCCGCGAATATCTCTGCCCGCGAAGTTGTGGTTCTGGGCAAGGTACGCGGCAACATCAATGCCAGCGATCGTGTGGATATCCGCAGCGAAGGTTCTCTGACTGGGGATGTGATCGCACAACGCATCAGCATTGAAGATGGCGCCTTCTTCAAGGGTGGCATCGACATTCGCAAGCCGGGTCAAGGCAAAGAAGGCGTTCCGGCAGCGACGATGTCCAATGCTGCGGAAAAGGCCGTCGCCGTCCAGGCGTAGTCCAGCGTCACTTCATGCGCGAGCAGTCGCGGCTCTCCGCCGAGACTGCTCGTGGTGTGTCTGCAGTCTTCTCATTCCCCAATTCCACCTCGAGAGCGCTCTACCTGCTACCAATGACGGATGAGTTGTCTTCCCAGAACTTCAGTCCCGGGCTAACCAGGCAAAATTTTACTTCTACCGCCTCACGTTAGAATTGCAATAGGCATGATCCTCCCCTTCGTCCGTGAGCTGGTCACGGACCTGGAACACTGTGCTCCCTATGAACGCGTACGAAGGCATCTGGCCCTCGCTGCGGGGCGCAAACGTGTCTCCGGACTGACCGCGACTGCGCGGGCCCTCTATTTGCCGCTGTTTGCCCGCGATGCTCAGTCACCGGTGGTGGTGATCGTCGCCGACAACAAGGCGGCCGACTCGCTCCAGCTCACCCTGCGTGCCGCCTGTGACCTGACCGGAGCCATTGACGCAGAACGGGTGCTCAAGCTGCCCGCCCACGATGTTCTGCCTTTTGAAAATATGTCGCCTCACCCGGATGTGCAGGAGCAGCGCGCCTCTGTGCTGTGGAAGATCGCGACCGGTGCGGCGTCGATTGTGATTGTTCCCGTGGAGGCGGCCAGTATGCGCGTCTTCCCCGCGGACTACTATGCCAACCTAGGGCGGGTCCTGCGGCGCGACGAAGAAGTTGATATGGAGGAGCTCACCACCCACCTGGCAAGCGTGGGCTATAACCCCATGGATATCGTTGAAATGCCCGGGCAGTTTACCCGCCGCGGCGGCATCTTCGATGTCTACTCTCCGGAAGCGGACCGGCCAGTCCGCGTGGAGCTGTTCGGGGACGAGATTGAATCGATTCGCAAATTTGAGCCGGATTCGCAGCGCTCCTCCACCGCGATCGATGAAGCCTTGCTGTTGCCGCTGACGGAAACGCCCATCTCCGAGGATCTGCTGGCGGCCGTCCATCGGCGACTGACAGGGAGCCGTCTCGATGCGGGAGACGATCCGGAGTTGCTGGACCGCGCCCTGACCGCCGGAGGAGTGACCGTATTTCCCGGGTGGGAGTTTTTCTGCCCCGTGGCCGGCGCCGACCGCACCCTTTTCGACCTGTTCCCGAGAGTGCAGGTGTTTCTCGAAGAGCCGGCCATGATCCGCAACCAGCTGGACCGCTGGTGGAACAAGGTCGAGCAGCGGCATGAACGAAGTGGAATTGGGACTCTGATCACCTCCACCGACATCTATCTTTCGCCCGATGAATTGTTGGCGAAAATCTCCGTTCTGCCCGGTCTGGAGATGGATCAGCTGGGCGCGGTGGATGTGCTGGATGAGGACGTGAACCCCATGGACGAGATCGCTTTCTCGTCCCGTCCAACGCTTGCGCTTCCACGGTTCGATTCCAGCGTTTCTGCAGCAGATCAAGACGCTGGCCGAGCAGGAAACACGCATGCTGCTGGTGGCGCCAAACCACGGGGAGGTGGAACGGCTGGCCGGCTTGCTGCGCGAGTATGGCCAGCCCTACCGGCTGGGCAGCCGCGCCCAGGCCCCCGGTGGCGAACAGGCCTATGACGAATCCAGTCACCTGGCGGGCGATTTTCGCACGCCGGTGATTGTGCAGAGCGCGATTTCGAGCGGGGTCAGCCTGCCGGACTGCAACCTGGTGCTCTTCGGCGCCAATGACTTCTCTGACGAGGCCGATGTGGCCGCGCGTCCCATACCGCGCAAAGCCAAGTCGAAAACGGCGGCGTTCGTTTCTGATTTCCGCGACCTGACGGTGGGCGACTACGTCGTGCACGTAGAGCACGGCATCGCCCGCTACATGGGATTGAAGGAGATTGAGCAGGACGGCATCCGGGTGGAATTCATGGTGCTGGAGTTTGCGGAGCAGGCGCGTCTGTACGTGCCGCTTACCCGGCTCGACCTGATCCAGAAATACCGTTCGACCGATGCTGGTCCGGCGCCGGTGCTCAACCGCCTGGGAAGCCAGCAGTGGGCCAAGACCAAGGCCCGGGTGCGCAAGGCCATGCAGGATATGGCCGATGAGCTGCTGAAGCTCTACGCGCAGCGCAAAGCGGCCCAGGGGCACGCTTTCCCCGCCGATAACGATTTTCAGCGCGAGTTCGAAGACGCCTTCGATTACAACGAGACCGAGGACCAGATCTCGGCCATAGCCGACATCAAGCGCGATATGGAATCGCCCTTGCCCATGGATCGCCTGCTGGTCGGCGACGTAGGTTATGGAAAGACGGAAGTCGCCATGCGCGCCGCGTTCAAGGCCGTGCAGGATGGCCGGCAAGTAGCGGTGCTGACCCCGACCACCGTCCTCAGCTTTCAGCACTTCGAGACCTTCAAGAGCCGGTTCAAACAGTTTCCGATCATCGTGGAAATGATCTCGCGCTTCCGCTCTCCCAAAGAGCAGAAGTCGATTCTGGAGCGGGTCGAGGCGGGCAAAGTCGACATCCTGATCGGGACCCATCGCCTGCTGTCAAAGGATCTTCTGTTTCAGAATCTGGGCTTGCTGGTGGTGGACGAGGAACAGCGGTTCGGCGTGCGCCATAAAGAGCGCCTGAAGCAGATGCGGCGGGAGATCGATGTGCTGGCCATGTCGGCCACCCCGATTCCGCGGACCTTGCACATGTCACTGGTAGGCCTGCGCGATATGAGCGTGATTGAAACGCCGCCCAAGGATCGCATGGCCATTCAGACCGTCGTGGCCCGTTTTGACGAGAAATTAATTCGCTCCGCCGTTGAGCTTGAATTAGAACGAGGCGGCCAGGTCTATTTCGTGCACAACCGGGTAGAGACTATTTACGAGATCAGCACCAAGATCCGAGAGCTGGTGCCCACGGCGCGCATTGCGGTCGGCCACGGCCAGATGAGCGAGGGCGAGCTGGAACGAGTGATGCTGGCGTTTATGCACGGGGAATACGATGTGCTGGTGGCAACGACGATTATCGAGAACGGGCTCGATATCCCGCTGGCAAATACCATCCTGATCAGCCGCGCCGACCGGCATGGCCTTTCCGAGCTCTACCAGCTGCGCGGAAGGGTGGGAAGATCGAACCGCCGCGCGTATGCGTACTTGTTGATTCCGCCGGAGCAGGAGCTGACCGAAATTGCCCGGCGCCGGCTGGCTGCGCTGAAAGAGTTTTCCGACCTCGGAGCCGGCTTCAAGATCGCCGCGTTGGATCTTGAACTGCGCGGTGCGGGCAATATGCTGGGCGGAGAGCAGAGCGGGCACATCGAGGCCGTGGGTTTTGAAATGTACACCAGCATGCTGGAACACGCGGTCAACGAGTTGAAGGGCGAAGAGCATCCGCAGCGCGCAACGACGCAGCTTAATCTCGGGATCAGCCTGCGTATTGATGAGAGCTACATCGAGGAAGAAAACCAGCGGCTGCGGGTCTATAAGAAGATCGCCGGGGCACAGGATGAAGGGATGCTGGGTGAAGTGCGGGCTGAATTGGAAGACCGCTACGGCGAGATGCCGGTCAGCGTGCAGCATCTTTTGGAAGCGGCGAGCCTTCGACTGCAATGCGAGCGGACGGGCGTAGCGCAGGTGGACCGCAAGCGCGATCAGATCCACGTGCGGTTTACCGGCCAGGCAAGTATCGATCCTGGGCGGCTGATGAAACTGGTGGCGCAGAACGCGAAGAAGGGCGCGCAGTTTACTCCCCAGGGAGTGCTTCGTTTCCCGCTGAAGGCAACGGAGCCAGGGGAGGTTCTCGGTGAGATTCGAGCGTTGCTGGACGTGCTGGCTGCGACTGAAGAGCCTGAGGTCGTGGCTCCGCACCCGCGCCGGTAGATTAGATTTCAGGGCTTTCGGTTAGGGTTCGCTGTATCCCACATCTCGCGAAAAACGAGCGGGTAGTCATTGCTGTTTTGGTGCTGGAGACACTCACACTTGTTGCATCGCAAATGGATTGCTGTTGCTTTGGTTGGGTTAGCTGCGGTCAGCTGTTCACGCAGTACGCCGACGCCGGCGCCGGCCGCGCAGGCGCCAAACGGCGCTGGTGATGGACTGCGCACGCTGGCCGATGAGTATTTTGACCAGGTCTATTATCGCTACGCTCCTTCGACCGGAACACTGGACGGTTTCCATCAGTACGATACCCAGCTGGAAGACTACTCGCGTGCCTCAGTGGATCGGGAGATAAGCGATCTCGAAAAGTTCGAAGGCAAGTTTGCTGCGATTCCAGCGGACCAGCTCGATCTGACCAGCCAAGGTGATCTGGCGCTCCTGCTCGGAAATATTCACGGAAGATTGCTCAGGCTGAATACCATTCGCCTCTGGGAGAAAGATCCGGACCAGTATTCGAGCGGTATTTCGAACAGCGCTTTTGTGCTGATGGAGCGCAACTTCGCGTCGCCCGACGATCGTTTGCGTTCGCTGGTGGCAAGAGAGAAGCTGATGCCGGCGGCCCTCGACGACGCTCGGCAGAATCTCAAGAATCCGCCGCAGATCTACACCGAAATAGCGCTCGAACAACTGCCCGACATCATCAGCTTCTTCCAAAAGGACGTTCCCGAAGCCTTTAAGCAAGCGCAGAACGAGCCACTCAAAAGCGAGTTTGCCCAGTCGAACGTCGCCGTGATCGCCGCTCTCAAAAGCTACCAGGGCTGGCTCAGGAAGGACCTTCTTCCGCGCTCTCACGGCGATTTCCGGTTTGGCGCAGAGACCTTTTCGAAGCTGCTGCAAGACGACGAGATGGTGGACACCCCACTACCCCGGCTGTTGCAGATCGGCTACGCGGACTTGCATCGCAACCAGGCGGAATTCAACCGCATCGCCGGTGAAGTGGATGCCAAGCGCCCGGCGCGCGCGGTCCTGGCGGAATTGGGCCGCGACCATCCCACACCTGATCATCTGTTGCAGAGTTTTAGCGACACGTTTCAGGGCTTGATTCAGTTCATCCAGCAAAAGCAGATCGTCGACATTCCTTCACAGGTGCGTCCGACACTCGAAAACACGCCGCCCTTCATGCGCGCGACCACGACCGCTTCGATGGATACGCCCGGTCCGTTTGAGAAAGTCTCTACCCAGGCTTATTTCAATGTGACCGTGCCCGGCCCCCACGAGACCCGGCAACAGACAGAACAGCTGATGGCCGAGTTCAACCGGGGAACTATCATCAGCACGGCCATTCATGAAGCGTATCCAGGGCACTACGTACAATTCCTGTGGGTGCCACAGGCGCCGAGTAAGGTTCGCAAACTTCTGGGGGCTTCTTCCAATGACGAAGGCTGGGCCCACTATTGCGAACAAATGATGCTGGAGGAGGGCTACGGCCAGCCGGGCGCCGGGGCGCGGGACGCTCGCGACGCCAAAATGATCCGGCTGGGGCAACTACAGGACGCGCTGCTCCGCGATGCGCGGTTTGTCGTCGGCATTCAGATGCACACGGGGCAAATGACGTTCGATCAGGCAGTAAGATTCTTTGTAGACGAAGGCTATCAAACGCGCGCCGGCGGGACAGTGGAGGCCAAGCGCGGAACCACCGATGCGACCTACCTCTATTACACCTTGGGTAAATTGCAGATTCTGAAGTTGCGGGCCGATTTGGAGAAAAAGGAGGGCGCGCAGTTTTCGCTGCGGCAATTCCACGACGATTTTCTCAAGCAAGGATTTCCGCCCATCAAGATCGTCCGCCGTGCTCTTCTGGGGGACAACTCGCCTACACTCTAGCTTTTCCTGCATCTTAGATACGCGGAGCAGGAGGTTGCTTTTACTGTGAGACTGGACTGGAGCATCAAGAGATGAAAGACAAAGTACGCAAAGCAGTTTTTCCCGCGGCCGGACTCGGCACACGCTTTTTGCCGGCGACCAAAGCGCTTCCCAAGGAGATGTTGGCGCTGGTCGATAAGCCACTCATCCAATACGGGGTGGAAGAAGCCATTGCGGCGGGTTGCGAACAGATCATCATTGTTACCGGCCGCAATAAGGCAGAAATCGAAGATCACTTCGACATCAGCTTTGAGCTGGAACAGTTGCTGGAGAAGCGGGGAAAGCTCGAATTGCTCGCCATGACCCGGCAGATATCGCACATGGCCCGGATCGCGTATGTGCGCCAAAAAGAGGCAATGGGGCTGGGACACGCGGTGCTGATGGCGCGCGACCTGGTGGGCGACGAACCGTTCGCGGTCATTTTGCCCGACGATATTATCGAGGCCAAGGTGCCGTGCCTGCAGCAGATGATCGAGGTCTTCGAAAAGACGCAGTCTTCTATATTGGCGACTCAGGTGGTGGAGGGTGCTTCTATCTCGTCCTACGGCGTCCTCGACTGCACCCCGGTGGAAGGAAGCCCGCGCGAGTTCGATGTGAAGGGCCTGGTGGAGAAACCCAAACCGGAGGAGGCTCCTTCGCGCAACGCGATCATCGGGCGTTACATTCTGACACCCAAGATCTTTGACGTTCTGGAGAAGACGCCGCTCGGAGCCGGTGGGGAATTGCAGTTAACCGATGGCATCAAGGGTCTGCTGCAGTACGAGAAAGTCTACGGGTATAGCTTCGACGGGCTGCGCTTCGATGCCGGAGACAAGCTTGGCATGCTGAAGGCGACGGTGGAGTTTGCTCTGAACCACAATGAGCTGGGTGGGGCTTTCCGTGAGTATTTGAAATCGTTATCGATCTAATTATTCGTTCAAGAAAGCCCGGGCGCCCCGGTCTGGGTCGGCTTCCTGGGCGATTTTCAGCCGTCCTACAGGACTCAAGATTGAAAAATGCCTCGGTTCTTGAAACGAATTTGGACAGGTTTGAAATTCAACCGTCCCTGGCGGCACTGAAATCCTCGCTAGACAGAGTGACACGTGCAATATCCTGAGACCCGCAAAGATGACCAGGTGGACGACTATCACGGAACCAAGGTCGCCGATCCGTACCGCTGGCTTGAAGATGACAACTCTGCGGAAACACTGGCTTGGGTCAACGCGCAGAATCAGGTGACCCGCGGCTACCTGGAGCAGATTCCCTACCGTGCGCAGATCAAGCAGCGGCTGCAAGAACTCTTTAACTATCCCAAGTACGGCATTCCCAGCCGCAGCGGCCGCTACTACTTATGGTCGAAGAATGACGGGTTGCAGAATCAGAGCGTGCTGTATGCCCAGGAAGGCCTGAACGGAACTCCCCGGGTTCTGCTCGATCCCAACCAGCTTTCTCCCGACGGCACTGTGCGCCTCATGGCGGGAGAGGCTTCCCGGGATGGCCGCTACTTTGCCTATTACCTTTCCAGCAGCGGCTCGGATTGGTTGGACGCCCACGTTCTGGAAATGGAAACCGGAGAGGCTCTGGAAGATCATCTCCGTTGGTTGAAGGTGAGTGGTCTCGCCTGGTTTGGCGATGGGTTCTTCTACAGCCGGTACGACGCGCCCGAGGACGGCCACAATCTTTCCTCACGCAACGATGGTCACCAGGTCTACTACCATCGCCTGGGCACTGCGCAAGCAGACGACCGCTTGATCTACGAAGACCAGGCACACCCACAGCGCTTCCACACGGTGCAGACGACGGAAGACGAGCGATTTGCCATTCTCACGGTTTCCGAACGCGGCCAGGGTAAAGACGGCAATGCGCTTTATTTCAGCGATCTCTCCCGGCAGGAGATTGCCTTCACTCCGATTGTTGCTGAGATCACAAACGACCGCTTTCAGGTGGTGGACAATAGCGGCGACAAATTCCTCATCCTGACCAACAAGGACGCTCCCAACGGACATATCGCACTTTACGATCCCGCGGCCGGATGGACAGACGTGGTGCCCGAAACCACGGATACGCTGAGCGGCGCCTCTACCCAGGGAGGCAAGCTCTTCCTTACCTATGCGCGGGATGTCACTTCACATCCGTATGTCTATTCGCTCGAAGGCAGGAAAGAGAACGAGGTTGCGTTACCGGGGCCCGGAACGGCCGGCGGATTTGGGGGACGGCAAGAGGACACTTCCGCCTTCTACGCCTTTACCTCATTCAACTATCCGACCACAATTTTTCGTTACGACATCGCGGCTGCGGAATCGAGCGTATTCCGCGAGTCCGCCATCAAAGGCTTCCGGGCAGAAGATTACGAGACGGCGCAGGTGTTTTACCCCAGCAAAGACGGCACACGGGTGCCGATGTTTCTCGTTTTCAAGCGTGGATTGAAGCTCGATGGAAACAATCCCACGCTGCTCTATGGATATGGCGGTTTCAACATCACCGTTGCCCCTGAATTCAATCCGCTGCGTTTGGCTTTGCTGGAGCAAGGGTTTGTGTATGCTTCGGCCAATCTACGGGGCGGCGGCGAGTACGGCGAAACCTGGCACCAGGCGGGGATGAAGCGGCAGAAGCAGAATGTCTTCGATGACTTTATCGGCGCCGCGGAGTGGCTGATTGCCAACAAGTACACTTCCCCGGAAAAATTAGCGATCACGGGAGGCTCAAACGGAGGCCTGTTAGTGGGCGCAGTCATCAATCAGCAGCCTGATTTATTCCGCGCCGCCGTGCCCCAGGTTGCAGTCATGGATATGCTTCGGTTCCAGAAATTCACGATCGGATGGAACTGGATTGCGGATTATGGCTCGAGTGACAATCCGGATGAGTTCGGTGAACTTTATCGCTACTCACCGCTCCACAATATCCGGGACGGCGTGACCTATCCTGCGACACTCGTCACCACGGCGGATCACGATGATCGCGTGGTTCCGGCTCATTCTTTCAAGTATGCGGCTACGTTGCAGGCCAAAGCCGGCCACGCCAACCCAGCGTTGATCCGCATCGATACCCAATCCGGCCATGGGGCCAGCAATACCAGTAAAGCACTCGACACCGCGGCCGATATTTATTCGTTCCTCATGTTCAACCTGGGCGTAGAACCGCATTTACCGTGACCATCCGAGTACGTTGCCGGCAAATCCCGGCATTTTAATCCCCTGCCAAAGCATTCTTTGGTGGGCCCCGTCTATTAATAGTGGTACCCAGAACCGGTCGCCGCATGGTACTTTACCGTCGAAATGGCATCTCCCGACCGGGTAGGCGAATCTATTGAGTTGGGGTGGAAATGAAAACCAGGGGCCGGGGCAAAAGCGCAGTTCTCCTCAAGATGCAATCGTTGGGAACGCTGGTGGGGGAGTCTGCCTTCCGGCCGATGACCGGAGAATCAAGGAAGCCTGTCCTGGTTTCGCCACATGAGCTGGGCGTCACGTTCATTGGCCATTCTTCCTTCCTGGTACAGATCGGCGGCCGGAAGTTGTTGGTCGACCCGGTTTTCGCCGAGCGGCTCATTGCGCTGAGGCGCTTGCGCCGGCCGGGAGTCAAGATCAAAGATCTGCCTGCGATGGACGTGGTCCTGCTTTCTCATGCGCATATGGATCACCTCAACCGGCCCTCCCTACGCCGGATTGTTGCGCACAACACCAAGGTTGCCGGACGGGCGCCGATTGCCGTGGTGCCCTGGGGAGTGGAAGACCTGGTGAACGACCTGGGTTTTGCCCGGGTGGTGACCCTGGAATGGTGGCAGACCAAGTCAATCGGCGGCCTCGATATCACCATGACGCCCTGCAAACACTGGGGAGCCCGGTTGTTCAAAGACACCCACCGGGGATTCGGGGGGTACGTCATACACGGTGGCGGGCATACCCTTTACCACTCGGGCGATACCGCGTATTTCGATGGTTTCACCAAAATTGGCAGCCGGCTGAAGCCGGAAGTGGCATTGCTGCCAATTGGAGCCTACCGGCCAGACAGCTATCGTGGAGTGCACACGTGCCCGGAAGAGGCCCTGCAGGCTTTTCTGGACCTCGGGGCGCGACGCATGATCCCGATGCACTACGGTACCTTCCGGCTCTCCCAGGAGCCGATGGAAGAGCCGGTCGAACGGCTCATGGCCGCAGCCAGGGCAGCTGGAGTGGCGGGATCGGTCTGCGTACTGCCCGAGGGTGAAACAGATGTGACGGAGCCCGTCACCGAGCCGGCCCTGACCCGGCGCGCCGCTGCCAACGGCTGAGTGAGCCAGGAACCGTTTAGGTGGGAAACGTCAAAATGAGTCCCCGAAGGGGACCGCTGACCAAGTTAGCCTCGAAAAGCCTCGGTTCAGCAGCTGCCCTCTATGAGCCGTTGATACACCGAGGATTTTGAAAGCCAAATGGACAGGTTTGAAGTTCACCCGTCCCTACGGGAGTCTAGGTCGCTGGGGCCGGCCGCAGTCTCTCCAGCAGCCCGCGCAGGGCCTTTACTACCCATCGCACCATCAACACCGACGCCAGAAGCAACGTCAGGGTAATGCTGGCTGCCACCCAGGGATGCTGCGTGGCCAGCCAGGTGATGCCGATCGCTGCAACATCTTCTGTGCTGCTAAGGGCAATATTCGACACCGGTTCCGGGCTGGGAGTCACCAGCGCCCGGGCGGCCGTCTTGGAACCGTGGGCGGCCAGGGCAATGGCGGCGCCCAAAGCGGTAGCCAGAGCCTGCATCCCAGGGGTCAGTTGCGAGGTGGCGCGAAAAGCGAGCAAAGCGGCGACCGGCACGCGAATGAACGTGTGCAGGGCATTCCACAACAGGTCAAAGCCGGGAATCTTGTCGGCGATGAATTCCACCGCGAACAGGGTTCCACTCACGCCAATGATCCACCAGTTTGCCAGGGTTTCCAGTCCCGGCGGCAGGGCGACCCAGTGAAGGTGAGCCAGCAGACCCAGCGTCAGAACGGTCGCATACACATTAAGCCCGGCCGCGAAACTTGCGGCAATGACCAACGCGGCTATGGTGCTTGGCGTAAATGGCATTTGATCGAGAATTCTACAGCCAGTCGAACCTCTTGAGGAGCCATAACACCACCCCCGTGGAGGCAACCATCGCCCCTACGATGATCTCGGTGCCGCGATCGGACTCCAGAAACGGCAGGCCTTTCAGGTTCATCCCGTAGATGCCGGAGATGACCAGCGCGGGGAGTGCAATCGTGCTCATGACGGTCAACACCTTCATCACCTGGTTGGTTCGATTGGCCACGCTCGAGAGGTACACGTCAAACGTGTTGTTGAGCAGATCGCGCAAGGTCTCCACCATATCCAGCAGGCGCAGAGAGTGATCGTAAACGTCGCGGAAGAATGGGTAGAGCTCTGGGGTCAGGATGGAGCCTGATTCCCGCTGCAGCGACATGCAGGCATCGCGCAGGTTGACCAGCACGCGACGCAGCTCGATCAACTTGCGCTTCTGATCGAAAAGATTCTCCAGTATCTGGGGCGATGGATTGTCAAGAACGCTATCCTGCAGTTCGTCGATGCGGTCATCGCTGTGGTCGATGGAGACAAAGTAGGAGTCGACAATGCTGTCGAGGATCAGATAGAGCAGCTTGGAAGGTTTTTCTTCCGGTCCCGCCTTCAATGCACGCTGCAGCACCTCGTTGCCTACGCAGGTGGGATTGCGGACGGAGACGAGGAAATCACGGCCGACAAAGAGGTAGACATTCTCGAAACCTATCTCTCCATCCTGCACCGACTGAATGTATTTCAGGATAAGGAAGAGGTAATTGTCCGTTCCCTCGGCCTTGAGGCGCTCGTTGTTGCTGCGGCAGTCTTCAATGTGGAGGGGATGGAGCTGAAAGCGGGTGGCCAGCTCATCTAATTGCGGGTCATTGGGATCATCCAGGGCGTACCAGGACACGAGCACCTCCTTGGACGAGGAGAACATGGTTACGCAACGTTGTGGTTAAGAAAAGCTCGCTGAACTCAGAGGATCTTTTTTCCAAACGCGGAGCAGATAAGCTCGACTGCCAGTGCAGCGGTTCGGTTGTGCTCATCGATGACCGGGTTCACTTCGACCGTTTCAAAGCTGAGCAATCGTCCGTGGTCGGCCAGGATCTCCATGGCCAGGTGCGCCTCGCGGTAGGTTGCGCCGCCGCGGACGGGGGTGCCCACACCGGGCGCATCTTCGGGATCGATCCAGTCCATATCGAGCGAGACGTGGTAGCCCGCGGTACCCCTGCCGGCCGCACGCAAGGCTTCTTCCATGACCGTCCGCATACCCCGCTCGTCGATGTCGCGCATGGTGTAGACCTCGCCGATGCCGGCGCGGCGGATGTTTTCCTTTTCCGTCTTGTCGATATCGCGAACGCCAATCAACACGGCATTTTCGGGCGCGACTTTGGGCCGCCACCCGAAGATATCCGAAAGCATGTCCGGTCCCAGGCCAAGCAAAGCGGCCAGCGGCATGCCGTGCACGTTGCCGCTGGGTGAGGTTTCCGGAGTGTTGATGTCAGCGTGAGCGTCCATCCACAGCAGGCCGATTTTCTGGTTGCGGCGCCGGTAGAACTCGGCTACTCCCGAAACCGACCCTGCGGCAACGGAATGATCGCCGCCGAGAATCAGCGGGGTGATACCTTCCTCGAGTGTCTGCAGCACCATGCCGGCGACGCGTTCGCAGGTCTCGGTGATTTCTCCAAGATATTTTGCGTTGGCTTCTCCCGCGTTGCGCGTCTCAGCGATCACCACGGGCACATTTCCGCCATCGCTCACCAGGTGCCCGAGGGATTCGAGCCTGGCTTCCAGTCCGGCGACCCTGACCGCGGAAGGTCCCATATCCACGCCACGGCGCGACTGGCCCAGATCGAGAGGAGCGCCCAGAATGCGGATCTGACGTGGGGGAAGGATTTGGACACCACCGTGAAGGAGGCTGCCCGGGTTTGGATCTTTCACATGCACCATCCCATCAAGCAATCGTAATGCCGTGATCCTCCGCCTGGGCGAAGACCGAAAGAAGGTTCGTGAGCTTGAGCAGATTGCGCAGTTGCTTACCCAGGTGAAGCAGCTTGAAGTCGCACCCCGATTTGCGGGCAGATGCATGCAGTCGCACTAACGTGCCAAGCCCCGTGCTGTCGACGTAAGTGAGTTCCGCTAAGTCGACCACAACCACTTTGGCCTGCGGTAGTAGCTGCTTCACTCCTTCATACAGCTCTTCGGTGGCGCCTGCTACCAGCCGGCCACGACACTTCACGTTGGCGGTGTCTCCGTCACGTTCGATTGCAAAGCTCAGAACTTTTTCGGATTCTTCAGGCATACCGGCTCCTGGAAAGGTAACGAACATGAGGCTCAAGTGTAGACTGGGGAATTTTCGCACATAGGACCGCAGTTTGTACCCGGCGACGCGACTCTCGTTGCTGCGATGCGCAAGTGACTTCCGAGAGTTTGAGGCTCAAGTGTCGCTCCCAACATCATATGTGGTAGAAATGTCTTCCTGCCGATCACCGATTGAAGTATGAAACTTTCGGGTGAGTCCCTTGTCGATCGATTGGTTCGATGAGTTTGAGGTACGTTCGAATGCCGTCATTTCTTGATCGCGAAGTCTCTGTTGCCCCTCCTGGTTTCAGCCGATGGCTTGTGCCGCCCGCTGCACTCTCCATCCACCTGGCGATCGGCCAGGTGTACGCATTCAGCATCTTCAAGAATCCTCTGCTGGCGCTCAAGGGTGCGGACGGCTCGGTGTGGAATCTGAAAGAGGTAGGCTACATTTTTTCCATCGCCATCGCGGTGCTCGGGCTTTCCGCGGCTTTATTTGGGCGATGGCTGGAGACGGCGGGACCTCGTAAGGCGATGTTCGCCGCGGCTACTTGCTTCGGCTCCGGATTTCTGGTCGCAGCTGCCGGCGCGGCGATCCATTCTTTGGCGCTCATCTACCTCGGCTATGGAGTGATCGGCGGTATCGGGCTGGGCCTGGGTTATATCTCCCCCGTCTCTACGCTGATCAAGTGGTTTCCTGACCGGCCTGGACTGGCTACTGGCCTCGCGATCATGGGCTTCGGCGGAGGGGCAATGATCGGTTCGCCCCTGGGAACCAAACTTATGGTGTTTTACAAGGCGTCGGCGCATCCCATCGCGGCGACGTGGGTGACGATGGGTCTGCTTTACTTCGTCTTCATGATGTTTGGTGTCTTTACCATTCGCGTGCCGCGGGAGGGATGGAAGCCGGAGGGTTGGGTTCCCAGGGCAAAGCAGTCCGCCCTGATCTCCACCCACAAGGTGGACGTCAACGCGGCCTCCCGCACCCCGCAATTCTGGCTGCTGTGGGTGATCCTGTGCATGAACGTGACCGCCGGCATCGGCATCCTGGAGCAGGCGTCTCCGATGATCCAGGACCTGTTCCGCGGCCGCGTCTCGGCGATCGCCGCAGCTGGTTTTGTGGGCCTGCTGAGCCTCTTCAACATGGGCGGACGTTTTATCTGGGCGTCAATGTCGGACTTCATCGGACGCAAGACCACGTACTTCGTCTTCTTTGTCCTGGGTATGCTGCTTTATCTGGCGCTTCCTTATACAGGCAACACCCATCTCAATTCCGTTCCGCTTTTTGTGCTGATCGCGGGCGTGCTGATCAGCATGTATGGCGGAGGATTCGCGACCATTCCGGCTTATCTCAAGGATCTTTTCGGCGCTTATCATGTGAGCGCTATCCATGGGAGACTGCTGACGGCGTGGTCCACGGCAGGCATTGTGGGGCCGCTCATTGTCAACGGCATCCTGGACCATTACGTCGCCAACCACTTGCCGAAACAGCAGGCCTACCCGGTAATCCTGCACATCATGGCTGCCCTGATGGTGGTGGGTTTCATCGCCAATCTTCTGGTGCGTCCTGTGGCAAAAAGGTATTGGCTCGAGAGCTCGACCAACCAGGTTCAAGCGGCACGTTAAGCCGAGGAGCATCCATCCATGGTCACAAGTGAGAAGAAGACATCGCCGGTTCTGATCCTGGCAGCGTGGTTCGTAGTTTCGATACCCGCCGCATGGGGCATCTTCTACACCCTGATGAACGCACTCAAGCTCTTCCAGTAGCACCGAGTGCAGTTGTTGTATCCATGGATGTTTGCGTGGTGATCCCGCAGCTACCCCATGCACTTTCAACTCAGTCCCGTAGGGACGGCTGCCCGCGCATTAGCCTGAGGATTTAGCCGGAAGATGCCTTCCCAAGGAGCTGAGAAACCTGGTCATCAGGCCGAGGGCACGCCGCGTCTCTTTATGGCGCAATTGCTGCAGCAGAGCAAAAAATCCCGGCGGCTCGGCATCCGGCTGCTTCGCCGCCGCGACTGTTTCCTGCACGGCGGCGGCGACGCCGTGAAGCAGCGCGGGATCGATGGAGCCGAAAATCTTTACTTAAGATGATCAGGTTTCTGAGGCCGCGAATGGCGTCCGGTTCTTTCACTGCGTCGACCGCTAACTCTACGATCTTGTCGCCCTTGGCGAGAACACCATGGAGCACCTCAAAGACATGCGCGTCACGCAGGTCCTGGAGCAATTTGTAGCTATCGAGCACTGCCTCGGCATGCTCGACAGGCGCCTGCTCGAGACGTTCCCGCAGGTGCGCCTGGGGGTCAAGGTAGAGCGGTTCGAATGGCAGGGGGCGCGCCATAGAAGTCGTTCCTTTCATCTTTTACTGGTCACTCTTCAGGTCTAAACCGTTTTGGTTTCGTTGACCAGGATCTGTACCAACTTGCGGCTCCCTGGTTCGGTATAGTCAGACCGCTTCCATTTGCGCTCCACTTCGACCCCACGCTGGGGTGTGGGATGGCCATAGCGGAAGTTGCTTCGCGGGAGCGGACTCTCGCCGGTCTCTGGCAATACGATCATCTGCACCGATGTTTCCTTGTACGCCGGCGTGTGCGTCGCCGCGTCCGTGTGACTACTGGTGAGACGATTGATTGGGCTCTCTACCGAGTTCATCGGCATATAAAGCTCCTTGCCGTGTACGCGGTCAGTTACGACGGCGCGAACGCGCACTTTGCCGTAGCGAGAGATGAGTTGCACCCACGTTCCGCTGTCAATTCCCCGCTCCCGCGCAAGATCGGCAGAGACCTCCACGAAGGTGTCCGGCGTTTTCTCTTTGATCCCCTGGCTGCGGTACGTCATGTTGCCTTCGTGAAAGTGCTCGAGCAATCGTCCGTTGTTCAGGTGCAAATCGTACACGCTATCCTGCTGATCGGTTGGCTCGTGCCAGGACACTGGAAAAAGCTTCGCCTTGCCATCGGGAAAGAAGAACTCCTGGGTATAAAGCAGCGGCTGGTCGCTTCCATCGGCGGCCACAGGCCATTGCAACGTCTTGTAGCCCTCCAGGCGTTCGTAGCTTACTCCCGCCAGGAGCGGAGTGACCGCGGCGATCTCTTTGCAGATGTCGGCGGGGTGCTCATAGTTCCAACCGGCGCCGAGCTGGTTGGCGACATCCTGAATGATGCGCCAGTCGGGGCGGCTCTCAGCCAGCGGCTCAAAAACCTCATATAACCTCTGAATGCGGCGTTCGGTGTTGGTAAAGGTTCCTTCTTTCTCCAGCGACGGGCTCGCGGGAAAAACTACATCGGCGAACCTGCAGGTTTGGCTGAAAAAGATGTCCTGCACCACAAAGAACTCTAGCTTTTCGAGCGCGCCATTGACGTGGTTCGAGTTCGAATCGACCAGGCTCGTTTCTTCGCCAAACGAGTACATCGCCTTCAGAGAGCCGTTGTGAATGGCATCGATCATCTGATGGTTGTCGAGACCATCTTTAGGGGGCAGAGAGACACCCCAGGCTTTCTCGAACTTCGCCCGGATCTCCGGATCCTCGACCTTCTGATAGCCGGGGAAGAAGTTCGGCATGGCTCCGTGGTCGCTTGCTCCCTGAACGTTGTTATGACCACGCAAGGGATAAGCCCCCGTGCCGTGGCGCATGTAGTTGCCGGTGATCAGCAACAGGTTCGAGATAGCGGTCGAGGTATCGGAACCCATGGTGTGCTGGGTGACGCCCATCGCCCATAAAATGCAGACGCCGTCAGAGTCGACAATCATGTGCGCGATCTGCTTCATGGTCTCGGCGGGGATGCCACACCGCTGCTCAGCGAACTCGAGAGTGAAGGAGTCGAGGCTACGTATATACGCGTCCAACCCGTTCACCCACTTGGCGAGGAATTCCTTATCGGCTAAGCCCATCTCGAGGATGTAGCGAGTAACGCTGCATAACCAGATGAGGTCGGTGCTTGGATTGGGGGTGATGAAGAGATCGGCCCGATGCGCCATTTCGTGAGCGCGAAGATCGGAGACGATCAGTTTCTGGCCCTTGAGCTTGTGCGAGCGCTTGACGCGCGTCGCCAGCACCGGATGACTCTCGGCAGTGTTGCTGCCGATGATGATCACCAGGCCGGCTTGTGCTATGTCGCTGATGGATCCGGAGTCGCCACCGTAGCCCACGGTGCGGAAAAGGCCGGTGGTTGCGGGCGCCTGGCAGTAGCGGGAACAGTTGTCCATGTTGTTGGTGCCGACCACGGCGCGCGCCAACTTTTGCATCAGGTAGCTTTCTTCATTGGTGCATTTGGAGGATGAAATGAAGGCCAGCGAGTCAGGCCCGTGTGCCGCTTTGATCTCCTTGAATCTCCGGCCCACCAGAGCCAGCGCCTCTTCCCAGCTAGCCGGGCGAAATTTGTCGCCCTCGCGGATGAGCGGTTGGGTAAGGCGGTCGGGGCTGTTGACGTAGTCCCAGGCGAACTTGCCCTTGATGCAGGTGGAGATGCCATTCACTGCTCCCTCGGCGGGCTCGACTTTGAGGATGTGACGATCCTTGGTCCAGATGTCGAAGCTGCAACCCACTCCGCAGTAGGTGCACACTGTCTTGGTTTTGCGGATGGCCGCTTCGCGCATGTGGGCTTCTGCTTCAGACAACTGCATGATCGCTTCGTAGCCGACTTCCGGCTCAATGCCCTTCACCACGTCGATCATGCTTTCGAGCGCTGTCGCCGGCAATGCAGTGAGATAACCGGCGTGCCCCAACATTGATTTCTCCATCAGCGCGTTGCAGGGGCAGACGGTAATGCAGTGGCCACAGGAAACACAACTGGACTCGCCGATCGGGGCTCCGCCATCCCACTGCACACGGGGGCGGGGCAATTCCCAGTCGATGGAGAGAGTCTCGTTGACCTGAACATTTTGACAAGCCTCGACGCACCGGCCACACAGGATGCATTGATCCGGGTCGTAGCGGTAGAAAGGATTGCTCAAGTCCTTTTCGTAGGGCTTGGGAGTGAAAGGAATGATCTGATGCTCGACGGCGAGAGACCTGGCGGTGTTATGCACGGTGCAATTGCCGTTACTGTTGTCGCAAACCGTGCAGTACAGCAAGTGATTGCCGAGGATGCGGTCGAAAGCTTCGCGTTGGGCAGCATCCGCGCGGGGAGACTCGGTCGAAATGACCATGCCGCCGGCTACCTCGGTTGCGCAAGCGCGCACCAGTTTGCCGTCGATTTCGACCATGCAGGTATCGCAGGTTTGAATGGGGCCGAGCTGGTGGTGATAACAGACCTGGGGAAGCTGCGTACCGACACGGTTGATCAGATCGATCAACCGCTCTCCCGCTATGAATTGATGAACAATACCATTGATACGAACGCCAGCCATGAGATCCGGATTCACAGAAACTCCCAACGCTTTGGATGCCGGGGGAGGCTTAACCGTCTCATGGCGATCCTATGACCGCATTTGATCGTATGACCGTAATCAGGGATAAATTCGATTGAGTGTGCGCGCGAACGGAATCGTCTCCCGCACGTGGTCCAGACTGCATATCCACGCTACCGCGCGTTCGATGCCCATGCCGAAGCCGGAATGAGGCACGGACCCATAGCGGCGGAGATCCAGATACCAGGAGAAAGCCTCGAGGGGCAGGTGGTGCTCTTCGATTCGCTTCTTCAGCAGATCGTAGGAAGCAATACGCTGCGAGCCGCCGATGATCTCTCCATAGCCCTCCGGCGCCAGGACATCGACGCATAGGGCGAGGTTTGGGTTTTGCGCATCGGGCTCCATGTAGAAAGCCTTCACCGCGGCGGGGTAGCGGTGCACCATCACCGGGCGATCGAACTGAGAAGAGAGATACGTTTCGTCAGGCGATCCGAAATCATTCCCGTACTCGAACTTTTGCTCGAGCAAGCCGCGGGAATGGGCGTCGTTCAACATGTCGACGGCGTGATCGTAGGTGATGCGGGGAAAGGGCGGCTTGACGGCCTCCAGCTTAGCCGTATCCCGCCCCAGCACCTTCAAATCAAGGGCTCGCCGGGTGAGGACGCGCTGTACCAGGAAGCTGAGAAATTCCTCGGCCAGCACCATCAGATCGTCCAGCGTGGCATAGGCCAACTCTGGTTCCACCATCCAGAACTCGGTCAGGTGGCGGCGAGTTTTGGATTTTTCGGCGCGAAAGGTGGGACCGAAAGAATAGACCTTGCCCAACGCCATCGCGGTGCTCTCAATGTAGAGCTGGCCGCTCTGGGTGAGGAAAGCTTCGTCGCCGAAGTAGTCTACCGGAAAGAGAGTGCTGGTGCCTTCGCACGCGGCCGGCGTGAGGATCGGCGGGTCGGTCAGGACAAAGCCGTTGTCGTCAAGATAGTCGCGCGCCGCCTTGATGATTTCAGCGCGGATGCGCAAGATAGCCGACTGCCGCGGAGTGCGGATCCACAGGTGCCGGTGCTCCATCAGAAACTCGACCCCGTGCTCCTTGAGCGTGATAGGGAAGGGTTCTTCTTCGCTCACCTTTTGCAGGACTTCAACGTTATCGACATCCAACTCGTAACCGCCAGGGGCTCGTTTATCGGCCCTCACCCTCCCGGTCACAATGACGCTTGATTCGTGGGTCAGGCCGCGCACCCGCTCAAAAACCTCCGGCGGCACTGCGGCCTTGGGCACGATGCCCTGTACGGTGCCTGTCCCGTCGCGAAAAATGGGGAAGAGAAGCTTCCCGCTCTCGCGCAGGTTATAAAGCCATCCCCTGAGTGTGACTGGTTTCCCTTCGTGCTGATTGAGGGTTGCGATGGTGGCCAGCGGAGCAGCCACAGCCTGGTTCTGATTTTCTTCTGCCATTTCCACCTACAGCTCGAGCATCTTGAATATTTCCGCGGCCCGGCTGGCGACGTGTTCGGGCGATTCCTCGGGCTGGTAGCTGATTTCCAGCACCGCGGCGGATAAGTCGGGTGAGGTGCGCAATTCCTTCATGGTCTCCGCCCACGGAATGGTTCCGTCTCCCGGCCAAAGGTGTTCGTCCTTCATCCCGTGGTTGTCATGAATATGGGCAGACCGGATGAGCGGGCTCAACTCGCCGATGGCCGCGGGGATACCACCGCCGATATGCGCATGGCCCACGTCGAGACATACCCCTACATCCTTGAAGTGCCCGATTCTCACGATCTCCAACAGGTTGACCGCTTCGGTCACCTCGTTCTGGATATTCTCGAGCAGAATCTTGACTCCGAGGGGCCGGGCAAAGGCCTGCAGATGCTCGATCGCGGTCATGGCGTGCTCCAGGGTCCGCGGGCTCCAGCGGTCTTCGCGCTCGCCGAGATGGAGAATCAGATGGCGCAGCGGCATCTCTTCGGCAGTTTCCAGGGCCCGCTTCACCTCGTCCATGGCGTCGATGCGCCGTGACTTTTCGGGATGAACGACATTGACGGCCGGTGAGCCGCTGCGTCCCATCTCGGTATCCCCAAACATCGGCATGTGCATGGAGAACGGCTCCACGGGGTTGGCGGAGAACCACAGCGCGATTTCTTTTATATGGGTCTTGGAGGTGTAGTCGAAGTGCTGGCGCGCGGCAAAGATCTCAATGCCCTGGGCGCCTCCTTTGGCTAACGTTTCCAGCAGCCCTGGATGCAGGCGCTGGCGCAAAAATATGTGAGTCGAAATCGTTCTGAGCATCACGCCGTTTCCACGGAACTCCTCGGTTCCGTTTGTTCTCTTCTATCTTCTCACCGCGCGCCAGCGAGCGATGGGTCTAAGAATCAGGAGAAACACTCTCGGGATGCGCCTTGGGGTGACCGGTCCGGCGTTGACTTAGGTTAATAGCGGGAATGAGGGTCGGAGAAAATTGTGATGGGGGCCATCTCGTCGTGCAGCGAATAGTACGGGACCGGTCTCCATTGCAGGAGGCAGTCGAGAACGGCTTTTGAGTCATAGGCGATATGGGCAACGACGAGCTGCTTTCCACCTTCGCCGTGGATCACGACACCGCGGTCGCAGCGGATGCGGTAGGCGCGCACATGGTTGAGCTCGTGCCAGCCGATGCGGCTGGAGGCACAACGGCCTTCGAGCAGACCCTGGCCGTCCAGGATCAGCGGTTCGGGCCAGTCGGCCAACACCAAGGGCACCACGAAGAAGCCAAAACCAAAACCTACCCAGGCAATCCAGATAGTAGTGCCGGAAATAAGCATCTGAGCCGCGCTAACACCGACGGCGGCCATGCCGCCGGCCAGCGCCAGGTAATAGAGCAAGAGGCAGGTCGGTTTTACCGGGAAACGCCAGCCATCCACTGTCGGCTTCGGCTTTAAGCCGAAATTAGGAGCGATCAGGATCAGCAAGCCGATGACGGCGCCGACGATCATACCGACTTCGATCACTCTCAGGGGGAAGGGGTGCATCGAGTAAGGAGTTTCCTCCACCAGAGTAACGATTGGCAATAGGGATTTTGTATTAGTTTTGCCACAAAGTAATGCGGATGGTGCTAGCAGACTAGAATCGGACCGATGCCCACCAGCATTCGATCGCATACCAAGATCAATTTGGGGCTGGCCATCGGCCCCCTGCGCCCGGACGGATTCCACCAACTTACCACCGTGTATCAAACCCTGGCCCTGCATGAGTGGGTGACGGTGGAGGCGCGCAGGGCGGCCGAAACGCGTATCACGCTCAGCAGCACGCATCCGCGCGTCCCCACCGATGCCGGCAACACGGCCTGGCGAATGGTGGCCCGTGCCCTCGAGTCGCTTGGTCTGCGGGCCGAGGTGCATATTCACATCGACAAGCAATTGCCGGTACAAGGCGGCCTGGGCGGGGGCTCGGCCAACGCCATCGCCGCGCTGCTGGGGCTGGAGCGCGAGCTCAGATTGCCGGCTCGCGCAGCCGGAACGGCTGCTTGTGGCTGCGGAGATCGGGTCCGACATCCCGCTGTTTCTGATCGGCGGCGCGGTGGCCGGGGTGGGGCGCGGAGAGGAGGTATACCCGCTCCGCGATATTCCGTCGCGGCCCTGCGTGCTCGCTCTGCCGGAAATTGGGGTTTCGACCCCCCAGGCTTACCGCGACTGGGACAGCCTGCAGGCCGCGTCCGCGTTGACCAGCCCGGGCCCCTCAGCTACAATCACAAGAGTTGAGTCGGTTGATCGCTGCTGCATTTGGCGACCCGCACTCCTCCGGTGTCTTCTCCGAAGCAGTGGATGCGAGAGTAGACCGGGCCGAGGATCCGCTTCTCGCGCTTGTCCGAACCGGGATAGAAAACGACTTTGAACGAGGTCGTCTTTCCTCAGTATCCCTTTCTCGGTGAAATCAAGCGCATTCTTGCGGGCGTTCCCGGCACGGAGGACGCGGCTGTCTATGCAGGCCTCTCCGGGTCCGGATCAGCCCTGTTTCGGGCTGTACGATACCCCGGCGGCGGCACAGGCGGCACTGGTTCGGCTGGAGCGGCACGGTGTAACTGGCTTGGTCACCAGCACGTTGCCTCGCAGCGATTACTGGCGCACTATGATGGTGGCAGACGCGCGATGACGCGGTTTGCCGCACCCAGTTGGGCGATCGACTAATGGTAGGTCAAGTGCCTTTGGAGCACTTTGTCTAGGTTCGACTCCTAGTCGCCCAGCCAAGTTTTGCAGTCGAAAATGTGGTTCCTGTCACGGCAAGGCATTCCGTGGCTCAACAATCAGGCGGAACAACCAAAGCAAACCAGCTTGGGAGGTTCGTGTGAAGGGAGAATCCACTGTACTGACGGTTCCTGCCTCGCAACAAGAGGTCGGAGAGCGTAACCCCAGGAGCTCAGCAACGCCGGGCAAGGTCAAGCCGGAGCGCAAGCGTTCCGGGCGCTTGAGCGAAGACAAGCGGTTCAAGATTTTCGCCGGGTTCGGCCAACCGCAAACTGGCCGAGGGCATTTGTGCCCATGTCGGAGTGCAGCTGGGCGAGAGCAAGCTGCAGCGTTTTGCCGACGGAGAGATTTACTTCCAGTTGCTCGAGAACGTCCGCGGCGTGGATGTGTTTATCGTGCAGCCGACCTGTTTTCCGGTGGATCAGCACCTGGTGGAGCTGCTGATCATGATTGACGCGCTGAAGCGCGCTTCGGCCGGGCGCATCACCGTAGTGGTGCCGTATTACGGCTATGCCCGGCAGGACCGTAAGGATCGACCGCGGGTGGCGATTTCGTCCAAGCTGGTGGCGGATCTGCTGACCACCGCGGGAGCCAACCGGGCGTTGTTCATGGATCTGCATGCGGCGCAGATTCAGGGGTTTTTCAATATCCCGGTGGATCACATGTTCGCCAGTCCGGTGATGGTGAGCTACTTCCGGGAGCTGAATCTGCCCGATCTGACGGTGGTTTCGCCGGACGCGGGCGGGGTGGAACGGGCGCGGTTTTTCGCCACGAAGATGCAGGCTCCGCTGGCCATTGTGGACAAGCGGCGCACGGATCTGAACGTGACCGAAGTGATGAACGTGATCGGCGATGTGCAGGGAAGAACCTGCCTGATCATCGACGACATCATCGACACCGCGGGCACGCTGGTGAAGACGGCGCAGGCGCTGCTCGATGCGGGAGCGGTGCAAGGTATATGCGGCGGCTTCGCATGCGGTGCTTTCAGGGCCGGCGATCGAGCGCATTACCAGCTCGCGGCTGGAGGAAGTGATTGTGACCGACTCGATTCCGCTGCGCGAAGAGGCGCAAAAGCTGGAGCGGCAGGGAAAGATCAAAGTGCTTTCGGTCGCCGGGCTGTTAGGCGCCACGATCGAGAGCATTCACATGGAAACCAGCGTCAGCTCGTTGTTTAGTTAAAGCCGGGCGGCGCGGAAGAGTAGAGGAGAGAAGTATGGCTGAGCAGGAAGTGGTGGCAGCAAAGCCCCGCGAGGGCAAGTTCAACAAGAATGCAGCGCGCCGGGTGCGCGTCGCCGGCATGATCCCGGGCGTAGTCTATGGCGCCAAGGAGCCCGCGATCGCGGTGGAGCTCGATCCCAAGCAGATTACCCGCATCCTGCACTCGGATACCGGCCACAACACGATTTTCGATCTGGAGAGTTGGCGGCGGCAAGACCAAGGCCATGATCGTCGATTGGCAGTACGAGCCGATCAAGGGCAAGCTGATGCACATCGACCTGAAGCGCATTGCGATGGACAAGGCGATGCGGGTCGAGGTGCCGGTTCTGCTCGAGGGGATTCCGGTTGGGCGTCAAGATGCAAGGCGGCATTCTCGATCAGGTGTTGCGCGAAGTCGAGATCGAGTGCCTGCCGGCCGATATTCCGAGCCACATCGACGTGAATGTGAGCTGGCCTGGGCGTTGAATAGTTCCATCCGCGTGGCCGATCTGCCGCACGGCGGCAAGCTCAAGTTCATCACCGATGAGGACGCGACCGTGGCCCACGTGGTGGCGATCAAGGAAGAAGTTGCGCCGGCGGTGGACGCGGTGGTTGCCGCGGCGCCGGCGGAGCCGGAAGTTGCCAAGAAGGGCAAGGCCGAGACTCCGGATGCGGCTGCCGAAAAGGGCGGGAAGAAGTGATCGGGCTCTGAGTTGGTGATGAGGTGGGAGCAAAGGGGCCGGCCCTGGTGGTCGGCCTGGGAAACCCGGGCATCGAGTACCAGTTCACGCCGCACAATGCGGGCTTTCTGGCGATCGACCGGCTGGCGGAGCAGGGCGGGGTGACGGTCAACAACCGTCGCTGCCGGGCATTGACGGCGACGACCCGGATCGCCGGCAGAGAAGTGGTGCTGGCCAAGCCGGAAACGTACATGAACCTGAGCGGCATCTCGGTTCAGGCGTTGGTGAAAGAGTTCGATGCCGATCCGGCGCGCGATCTGATCGTGATCTACGACGAGATCGCGTTCCCCTGGGTCGCTGAGGATCCGGGAGCGGGGAGCGCCGGCGGGCCACAACGGGGTCAAATCCGTTTCCGGTGCGTTGGGCACCGAGGAGTGGCTGCGGATACGGATCGGGGTCGCGCCGCCGGGAGATGAGGCGGCGGAGAGCGCCGGCGGGGGCGGAAGGATTATGTGCTCACGCCCATGCGAAAGGCGCAGCTGGCGATCCTGGACGAGGTGCTGGATCGCACGGCGAAGGCAGTGGAGATGGTGCTGGCCAAGGGAGCCGGGCCGGCAATGAATGAGTTCAATCGCCGCGAGAACAGGCGGCGAAGCGGAAAGAATTGGAGAATAGCCATGCAACGCACGTACGAAATCATGTTTATTGTTCGTCCTGACATTCTGGACGAGGATCTCGACAAGCTGATCGCCGGTTTGGAGGCGAATATCACCCAGGGTGGCGGCAGCATCAAGTCGATGGAAAAGCTCGGCCGCCGCAAGCTGGCCTACATGGTCAAGAAGTTCAACGACGGCAACTATGTGTTGTTGACGATCAATGCAGACGGCTCGCTGGTGGGCGAGATTGAGCGCCGCCTGCGCGTCTCCGAGCCGGTGATCAAGTTCATCTCCGTCCGCATGGACGAAGAAGAGAAGCGCGTGGCCAAGATCAAGGCCATTCGCGCGACGCGCAAGAAGCTCAGCGCCCAGCCGGCGGCAACGCCCGCGGCTCCCGTGGAGCCGGCTGCCGCACCCGCGCAGCGGCAACCGAAGCGGCCAGCGCCTAAGCGAATTTCGTTTTGTCGAAAGGAACAGGAAAATTATGGCTGACGAAACCAGCACGCCAAGCGCACCAAGCACATCCCGGCCCGAAGGTTCCGGACCCGGATCTTCAGGCCCAGGCGGACGCCCGCCGGTGGACGCCCCTCCGGTCCCGGCGGCGGCGGACGCAAGTTCTTTCGCCGCAAGAAGGTTTGCAAGTTCTGTGTCGAGAAGATCGACGCTATCCACTATCGCGATGTACGCCTGCTGCAGCAGTTTGTCGCCGAGCGGGGCAAGATTGTGCCCCGCCGTCTGACCGGCGTCTGCACCACCCATCAGCGTGGGTTGGCGCGGGCCATCAAGCAGGCACGCAATATCGCTCTGCTGCCGTTTGCAGCCCGCTACTAAAGCGGTCATCAGGAGATTGGTCATGGAAGTCATTCTGAAAGAAGATGTCAACAAGCTGGGCCAGCGCGGCGACGTAGTGAAAGTCGCTGACGGTTACGGACGAAATTTTTTGCTGCCGCAGAAGCTTGCGATGGAAGCCACGGCTGCCAATAAGGTGGTCATCGAGCAGATGAAGCAGTCGGCCGTTCGCCGTTCCGCGAAGGAAAAGTCCGAGGCCGAATTGCTGGTCACGCAGCTGAACCAGGTCGAGCTCGTTTTCGAGCGCAAGGTGGGCGAGAACGATCACCTCTTCGGCTCCGTCACTCGGCTGAAATCGCGCATGCGCTTGAGGCGGAAGGGTTTCACCATCGACCGCCGCAAGCTGCAGTTGGAAGAGCCGCTTCGCCAGTTGGGCGAGTTCCATGTGCCGATCAAGCTGCACCGCGAAGTGACCGCGCACGTGAAGGTGACGGTCAAGGCGGAAGAGGCTGAGGGTTAGTCTCGGCTGAATGAGAGGACCGGCGCCGGTCCGATAGGGTTGCGGATCGAGTATCCTGGCATCCCACATCTCGCGAAAAACGAGCGAGATGTGAGGCACCCGATCTTCTGTTGCCGGCATCAAGCTCCTACGCAGCCACCTAAGCTTTGGGTGGCCTATTCAAGCCCTACAGCGTTGCCGGTATCAAGGCCCTACTCAAGCACCAAAGTTTTGGGTGGCCCATTCAAGCCCGCTTTTGGCTTGAGTGCGACATTTCGTTCGACTCCTTCAACATCTTCCTGGATCTCAGCGTCCGTAGCTCAGCCGCATGGCTAGTTGGTCGGGAAGTCCCGCGCGCATGATGCGCATTTGCGCCAGGCGGAAGTCGTAGGGCACGCGGCGGAATTCGACCAACATGCGCTCGTCATCGTAGAGCGCAAAGGCAGCGCGGCGATCATGATCCCTGGGTTGGCCTACCGAACCAGGATTAATCAAATAGCGCGCTCCTGGCACTAACACCAGCTCGGACGTATCGGGCTCATCGTCGGTGGAGTAAACCGGATCGAGCTTGAACCAGTCGTCGCCGTGTGAGGCGAAGCCTCCCTGCAGATGCGTATGGCCGAAGAAGTTGATGCGGGTTTCGGCTTGCTCGAGCGGCAGCCTGGCATCGCGCACGGAGAGCAGGTATTCGTCCTCATCGAGATAGGACCCGTGCATGCAGCTGACCTGTGGACCATCCGGGGTAATCGGACCTCGCGCCATGTGCTGCAGCCAGTCGATGTGCTCCGGCGTGAGCACCTGGCGCGTCCAGCGGGCCGCGCGGCTGGCGATGGGATTAAAATCCTCGAGCGATAGCTGCCCGCTGCAAGCGCGATCGTGGTTGCCTCGGACAAACGTCTCGCCCAGGCCCCGCACCCGCTCAATGACCTCGTTGGGCGCCGCTCCATAGCCCACGACATCGCCCAGGTTCCAAACCACATCGTATGCAGGAGCAGCCTCGAGTACCGCCTCGAGGGCATCGATGTTGGCGTGGATGTCGGAGATGAGGAGCGCGCGCATCGTGTCCGTGCCTGTTCGACGGCACAGGTTTCAGGGGTATGGCTCCTCCCGAAAACAGCCGCAACCGAGCAGGATATCAGACCGGTTCGATGCTGCGTACCCAATGGCCGGGGGCCTGCTCCACCAGGATTCCCGTAGTGGTATCGGCTGCCACCAGTGTGGCCAGCGGCTGCTCGCGATCGGTGGTGAGAGTCGGCACCGCTCCGAGCAGGCTCCTGGTATAGGCATGCTGGGGATGAAGAAAGACCTGGTCACGCGTTCCCGTCTCGAGCAGCATGCCGCGGCGCATCACGGCAACCCGGTCGGCAATCTGCGCCACCACGGCAAGATCATGGGAGATGAACAGCATGCCCAGGCCGTTGCGCTGTTGCAGATCCTTAAGCAGCAGCAGTATCTGTGCCTGCACGGTGACGTCCAGAGCCGTCGTGGGCTCGTCGGCGATCAGAAGGGAGGGATGATTCACCAGCGCCATGGCGATCAACAGGCGCTGCCGCTGACCGCCGGAAAACTGATGCGGATAATCGCGTTGGCGCTGCTCCGGCTCGGCAATCGCCACGGCGCGCATGGCCTCGATGACCGTGTCGCGCACCTGCTTGCGGCTCAACTCAGGCTGATGGGCTTCGATGGCTTCAGCGATTTGGCGTCCCACGGGCATAACCGGATTGAGAGCCGTCATGGGCTCCTGAAAGATCATGGCGATTTTGCGCCCACGATAGTGACGCATCAGCTCGGGCTTCAGGGTCAACAGGTCCTGGCCTTCGAAACGGATTGCGCCTTCCACCCGTGCGGCGCTGTCCAGCAGACGCAGGATGGAAAGCGAGGTCAGCGACTTCCCCGATCCTGACTCGCCCACCAGCCCGAGGACTTCTCCCTGCGCGACAGAGAAAGTCAGATCACGGACCACCGCCTGGTCGCGAAAGTAGATGGAGAGTTGGTCGACTTCCAGGAGGGTAGCCACGGGGCCAGATTACAACATGCACGTTGCCGTGCTTGTACCGTAACGGTTGCTAAAACAATCAGCCCCTGGCTTTGGCCAGGGGCTGACGGAGTCTTTCGATGATTACTGCTTGCCGTCCATGGTAATGCCGCCCGGCGTTTGCTGGTTCTTCTTCTCTTCGTTCGCCTTACGGGTTGCCATGGTCTTATCGCGCCATTGATCGAACATGGCCATATCGGCCTTGTGTGCGGCCTCGTCACCGCAATCCAGATCGGCCTTGCGACGGTAGAGCAGGCTGAGATAGGACATCGCGTCATCGTACCCAGGGCGCAGATTGATTGCCTGTTGCAGCTCCTTGATACCTTCGTCGACGATGGGCCCGTTCGTTTCCGCCAACTTCTGGCATGCGCCCTTGTCCTTGATCATGTCGCCGTTATCCTGCATGCCCAGGCCATTGCGGGTCTGGATCGCGTTCTTGTAGGCAACGCGCCAGTCGATCACCCCGATGGTGTAATGCGCCACCGGATCATTGGCGATCAACGGACGTGACCTTCCTCTGCCAATCCTTGGCTTCCTGGGTCTTGCCTGTATTCAGGTAGACCGCAGCGATTCCCCGCAGGGCAGTCAGGTCGTTCGGATCCTTCGCCAGCACTTTCTGATAGGCGTCCACAGCCAGTTGCGCATTTTTCGTATTCTCTGGCGTGTTTGCGTCGGGAACCACCTGTTGAGCGTAGGCCGTGGCGAGATAGAGGGGAGCGTTTTCGAGCGTCGGATCGAGCCGTTCCGCGTTCTGGAAGTGGTCGATGGCTTCTTCAAACTTGGCGTTCTTATACGCCTGCACACCCTTAATCAATTGATCACGTGCCTGCAGCTTGCTGCACCCGGTTACCATGGTCAGCAGCGACAGGGTGGCGACCGCCAGCACCGGAATATATGCGCTTCGCTTCATTCTGGTTTAAATCTCCTTAGTGATCGCCGAGCTACGCCTGATCTCCTACAAGCTTACCCGGCCTGCGACTCGAGGGAAAAATCTCCGCGCAGTGATTGTAATTGGTTTCCGCCCTCTGGCAAGTGCTGCCCTAAAAACAGAGCCCGCGGCTGCTGGAAGCAGCCGCGGACCTTTGCAAAGCGCGCTGAACGTCGACCGGTACTTGTTTGTCGTTGCGGCTCATGCAGCAGGGTCAGGCAACCTTTCCTTCAATCCCAGCGCGGCGACATCTGCTACCTGCTGGATACCATGGCCCGGCCTGCAACAACTGGTACAGCTCTACTGTCCTGCCGCCACCTTTGGCGTAATGAGGCCAATGTGGTCAACGCCTGCTTCATGGCCGATGTCGAGCACGTCAGCCACGGCGGAGAAATCCAATTCCGGATCTCCTTTGACAAACATGACCTTCTCGGCGCGGGTAGCGAAAATGCCTTCCAACTTATTTAACAGGTCACCGTGCGAAACGTCCATCTCATTGATCTTGTAACCGGGGACACCGCCGCCTGGACGGTGGGTAACCTGGATCACGATCGTACGGTCGTTGTCCTGCTGTTTTTGAGGCTCCTTGGGTGGCTGCGGCACCAGGGCGTCGAGGCCCTTCGGCGTCACCGGCGTGATGACCATAAATACGATCAGCAGCACCAGCAGCACATCGATCAGCGGAGTCACATTGATATCGTGGGAAAGACCACCACCACCACTCGGTCCCATTGCCATGTTCGTTCCCTCGTTTTCTAAGTTCTCTGGTTCGTTTGGTTAGGGCTGAGAAGCTTACTGCCCGGCTGGCGGAGTGGGCGGCGGCGTTGTCGCCTGGTCTGTCCGGCGATCGGTTAACAGGCCAACCTGGTCGACACCCGCGGTGCGTACATCATCAATGGCGTCCATGACTGTGCCGTACTGCGCCCGGGCGTCGGCACGCATAAAGATCTGCTTTTCTGTCTTGTTCTGGAGCAGATCGGCGACCTTACCCCCGAGATCGGCCATGGAGACCTGGTTTTGTCCCAGGTACACCTTGTTGTCGCGAGTGATGGCGACGACGACCGAGTCTTCTTTATCGGCGTCGGGCATCGAGGTCGGGTCGGTAACCTTGGCCAGCTCGATATTCACCTTGTTCTGCAGCATCGGTGTGATGACCATGAAAACGATAAGCAGCACCAACATCACATCCACCATGGGAGTGACGTTGATGTTGGAGTTTACTTTCGCGCCTTCGTTTCTGACTGTGATTGCCATTGTTGTACTCCGTGGGTTAAGCAACTATAGCGTTTTCAAAGTGAGTGCCGCTTGTAAGAACCGCACCGACTATGAAAACGCTCCAGGCTTGCCCACCTTCAAGATGACTTTCTGTGAGTCCGGTGAAAACCACCAGGTTGGAACGGATTTTTAAGTCCGTTCCAACCGGTGCAGGATTCCCGCTGTTGAGTGCTTGAACACAGACGCCGTTTAGCGGCGGTGGCTCTGCTTGATGAAGTAATCGATCAACTCGCTGGAGGAGTTGTCCATCTCCACGTCGAAGGCTTCCACCTTACCGGTGAAGTAGTTGAAGGTCATAACGGCCGGGATGGCTACCAGCAGTCCGAACGCCGTGGTGACCAGGGCTTCAGAGATACCGCCGGCGACTGCGCCGATACCTGAGGTCTTCTGGGTTGCGATCTGTTGGAAGGCGTTCAAGATACCAACCACCGTTCCGAACAGTCCGATAAAGGGCGCCGTGGAACCAATCGTGGCCAAGCCGCCCAAACCTCTCTTCAACTTGGCGTGGACAATGGCTTCGGAACGCTCGAGCGCGCGCTTGCTGGACTCGATCTGCTCTTCGGTGATCGCGCCGCCACTGCCATAGTTGCGGAACTCCTGCAGGCCAGCGGTGACTACTTCGGCCAGGTGAGACTTCTTATTGCGGTCAGCAACCTTCACTGCTTCGTCCAGTTTGCCTTCCTTGAGGGCGCCGGCAACGCGTGGCGCAAACTCGCGGGACTGCTTGCGAGCCGCGCTGAAATAGAGGGCGCGGTCAATGATCACAGCCAGGGACCAGATGGACATGACGAACAGCACAGCAACCACGGCCTTAGCCGCGTTGCCCATGTTGTGCCACAGGTCCATGGGAGAGAAGCCGACGGTCTGTCCAGAATCCTGAAAGAAGTACATACCGAGAGCTGCCTGATGGGCGAGGTTAGCGAGAATCACTGAATCTTTCCTCCTACGGAATAACTTTCGTTATAGCTCTGAAACAACCAGATGCTAGCACTCGACAACTTCGTTACGAAATGACCCGAAGTGGCCACATGGGGGATGGCCGGGTGCCACCTCCTGGTCAAGAGGCGGCGCCGGCACACATCGAATTAGCCACCGAGGTTGAAGACTACATTGACGGTAGTCTCGACTTCGACGGGGTCTCCATTAAGCAAATACGGTTTGTAGCGCCAGCCACGGACAGCATCCAAAGCGGCCTGCTGCAACATCGGAGGACCGCTCACGACCCTGAGGTTCTGGATCGACCCGGACTTGGAAATGGTGGCCTGCAGGACAACGGTTCCCTGAATCCGGGCTGCCTTGGCAATTGCCGGATATTGAGGCACCGTCTTCTGAAGCAAATTACCCGCCATGACGCCGGACGAGATGCTCAGCTTCTTGGGGGGTGCTGCTTTGACAATCGGCGGGCCGGATCCGATACCGCCGAGGATGCCGCCCATGACGCCACCAGGGGTTCCGCCGCCCATGCCTTCCATACCAGAAACACCGGCCATGGAGGGCGGAGCAGCAGACTCCTTGATCTGTTTAATTTCTTTTGGGATCTTGCTTGGGGCCTGCAGTTGATTGTTGAGCATCTCAGACTTGATCTTGACCTGTACTGGCGCCTGAGGTGGTGGTGGCGGGGGAGGTGGCGGCGGCGGCGGTGGCGCAACCAGCAACGTGGCCATCATCTGCGTAGGCAACGCCTCGGGATGCAACAGCGGCCAAATGATTAGACCTGCCAGGATAAGCCCGTTGATACCAAACGTAGCAATCGACCAATATTTACTTTTGGTTTTGAGCTTCCCGCCAGACTCCATGAGTGAATCTTCAAACATCGCCTTACCTCGGATATTCGAACTTGTTCTTACTTAGACACCGGCACTGGTTTTTTTGATCCCAAAGGGTTATTGGCTTGCAAAGGCATTCTGTGCCAGCGACAAGAGCCAAATAAGCAGGGGACCGGGCTACGGAAGTGGCCCTTTCCCCTGCTCGTCTGTATCCCTGTCAGAGTGCTTGTATTGGCAATTGAGTTGGCTGGCCCTTTTGATAACCAAATCTATATTCAGGCCCAAATCTCAGGCACGGGCCTTCTTGCCGGCGGGCAGAACCGCCTTCTTGCCTCGCTTGGCCCGCCACTCCTGGTAAGCAACCAGCATCGGAGCCGCCACGGCGATCGACGAATACGTGCCGATCAGGATGCCAACCACCAGCGCAAAGGAAAAGCCATGTAAGACCTCGCCGCCAAAGAGGTAGAGAGACAGCACGGTCAGGAAGGTGAGGCCCGAGGTAAGAACCGTCCGGCTCAGCGTCTGGTTGATACTCCGATTCACCACGCTGGTCAGGGTCTCGCGGCGGGAAATGCGCAGGTTCTCGCGGATACGGTCAAAGACGACAATGGTGTCATTCATCGAATAACCGATCAGGGTCAGAATGGCGGCGATGACCGTCAGGGTAATTTCCTGATTGCTCAGGCTGAAGGCGCCGACGGTGATCAGGGTGTCGTGAAACACCGCCACGACGGCGGCCACGCCATAGATCAGCTCGAAGCGGAACCACAGATAAATGAGCATGCCGGCCAGGCTATAAAGGGTGGCCAGCAAAGCTTGCTTGCGCAAAGCCGCCCCTACCTGGGGTCCAATGATGTCTGCCGCGAACACATGGAAGCCGGAGAGATAGGCGTTCTGCTTCAGAAGGTTGACAACTGCCGGATCGGCCACGCCGTTGAGTTGGTCGATACTGCTGAAGATCCCGCCCAGGTCGTGGTCGCGGTGGTTCAGGATGGCTGCCGCCTGTTCGGCATATTTCTGTTCGCCGCCCCCGGTGCTCGCCAGGTGCTCCGGGTCGTTCTGCTGCAGAAGCTGGGCCAGGGAGGCCTGGCCGGCGTTATCCAAATCGAGCTTGCCCGCGTTGGCTGCACCCGTGGTCGAGTAGTTGGTGTTCAGGGCCTGGACGATGGTCTCCCGCCCGGTGTCGAGGGCCGACTCCTGGGTTTCCTTTTGCGCCAGCGAAATCGCTACCTGCTTCTGCGCCACCGTGCCGTAGGGTTGAATCCGGCTGTCGTGGATGCCGGCACGATCCATCGCCTGCCGGATCCGGTCCGTGTTCGGCGGCTGATCAAATTGAACGTAGACCAGGGTGCCACCGCGAAAGTCGATCCCCAGCTTGATGCCATGCCAGAAAAGGATCGACAGCACTCCCGCTACGCTGAAGACCAGCGAGAAGGCGAGGAAATACCACTTTTTCCCTAGCCAATCAACGTTAACGTCATGAAATAGTTCCACTGAAAACTCCGCCTTACTATGCGACCACTAGCCGATCGAAAGAGCTTCGCCGCGCTGCTTGCGCTTGAGAATCGAATCGAAGATGTGGCGCGAGACAAAAACCGCAGTAAACAGGTTTGCGAACAGACCAAAGCTCAGGGTCACGGCAAAACCCTTGACCGGTCCAGTGCCAAACAGGAAGAGAATGATCGCCGAAACGATGGTCGTCACGTGGGTATCGACAATCGTTACCCAGGCATGCGCAAATCCCTGATCCACCGCCGCCGAGGGCGCTTTGCCGGCCCGTAGTTCTTCCCGGATGCGCTCGAAGATCAGCACGTTGGAGTCGACGCCCATACCGATGGTCAGGATGACGCCGGCGATTCCAGGCAAGGTAAGCGTCGCCCCGGAGAAGCCCATAAAGCCAAGCAGGATGATCAGGTTCAGCAGCAGAGCAAGATCCGCGTTGATGCCTGCCCCGTGGTAGTAGATGAGCATGAAGATCATGACCGCCATCATGCCGATGACCGACGCCATCACACCTTTACGAATGGAATCGGCGCCCAACGAAGGCCCGACGACGCTCTCCTGCAGGTAATGAATAGAGGCGGGCAACGCGCCGGTGCGCAGCATCAGCGACAGATTCTGCGCTTTGTCTTTGCCCAGGCCGGTGATTCGTCCCTGGTCGCGGATCGCCTGCTGGATGTTGGCTGCTTCCTGCACCCGGTTGTCGAGAACTACAGCCAGCGATTTGCCAATGTTTGCGCTGGTGAACTGGTAGAAGCGGTCACCCGCATTGCGGCTGAGGATAAAGGTCGCATCCGGCCGTCCATTTTCATCGACTGAGGGCTGAGCATCGCGGAAGTCATCGCCGGCCACGACGGGAAGCCGCTGCAGGACGAAGTATTGACCCTGCAAGTCCGGCTCTGTGCCTCCGTACGCCATGACCACGTCTTCAGGAGGAACCGCTCCCCCTACGCTCTGTGCCGCCGCCTGCTCAGTGGGGAAGGGTCCACCGACGACGAGGTGAATCTCCAGGCGCGCCGTGGACTGGATGATCTCGCGGACCCGGCTCAGGTCGTCGACGCCCGGCAACTCGACCAGGATCTGGTTGGTGCCCAGGTTGTATTCCTGAATGGTGGGTTCGTAATTACCCAGGCTATTGATGCGGGTTCCGATGGTGTCGATCGACTGCTGCACCGCGTGTTCCTCGATCGACTGCACCTCGGTCTGCTTCATGGTGAGGGTCCAGGTGTTATTCGCCTCGGAAGCGACGGTGTATTGGGCGCCGTAGCGGGAGTCGAGCAGGCTGCGCACGTCTCCAGCCTTATCCGCAGGCGTGCCTTGGATCTGGATCAGCTCCGGCTTCTTGGGATCGGGCTTCAAGACGTGGGCGGGGAAGCCGCCCTGCTGCAGGTCAGCCTGTACCCGTGCCACCGCGTTATCGGTCTCCGCGCTGACCGCTTCCTGCACCATCACCTGCAAGACAAGGTGAATGCCGCCCTTAAGGTCAAGACCCAGGTGGATGCGGTCGGTCAACGCCGTCTTCCAGGCAGACGGGCCAATGCCCTTCGGAATGCCGAAGATGCCAAAGACGAACACGAGAAGAACTGCAACGATCAGGAGGGTTTTACGCATGGGAGTCGCAATCAGGTTTTTCGCCGGGCTTACCGTCTGCCCGCGAAATACAGTTATTTAGCTTCCTCTTGGTTAGTCGTCACGGAAGCGATAGCACTCTTGATGACTTCTAGCTTTATGCCGTCGGGCGGGACACGGAGCTGCACCGCGTCTTCCTTAAGCGAAATGATGGTACCGCGCATGCCGCCGGTGGTGGTGATGCGGTCGCCAGGTTTCAGGCTTGCCAGCATCTCCTGCCATACCTTTTGCTTCTTCTGGTTGGGCCTGACCAGCATGAGGTAGAAAACGGCAATGATCAGCAGGAACGGGAGAAAGGTCACCAGGCCGGGCGGAATCACAGGAGCCAGTAACAAGGGGGTAAAGGTCAACGTACCATCCTCTAATTTCTTATCTACTACATTCTATCTGCCCCGGTTTGTCTACTGGACTGGGTAACGCCGGAAGGCAGGGACGTGGCGTGACGGGCTTCATCCCGCGCCGACGCGATCCGCCTGGGCGCGCACGCGGGCCAGGAGCGCAGGAAGAGTATCCGTCGCAATAGCATTTCGTACGGATCGCATCGTGTCAAGGTAGTAGGCCAGATTGTGCAGGGTGTTGAGCACGCCGGCGAGCGGTTCCTGGGCGGCCATCAGGTGGCGGAGGTAGGCCCGGCTGTAGCGCGCGCACACCATGCAGGCGCAGTGGGGATCAGGCGGCTCGTGATCCTCGGCGAAGCGGCGGTTTCTGATGTTGAGACGTCCCCCGGAGGTAAAGAGCAGGCCGTGCCGGGCGGCGCGGGTGGGGATGGTGCAGTCCATCATGTCCACGCCCAGGGCGGCGTACTCCACGATCTCGTCGGGGTAGCCTACGCCCATCACGTATCTTGGTTTGTCCGTTGGCAGAAGGGGCAGAGTGCTCTCGATGATCTCCCGGGTGTGGGCCCGCGGTTCGCCCACGCTTAGGCCGCCGATGGCGTAGCCGGGGAAATCCATGGCGACCAACTGTTCGGCGGACTCGCGGCGCAGATCCGGAAACATGCCGCCCTGCACGATGCCAAAGAGCGATTGGCCGCCGTTGGCGTGGGTGTTGAAGTGTTGCTGGCTGCGCCTGGCCCAGCGCAGGGTTAGTTCGAGGGATTGGCGGGCGCGGGTCCGGTCGGCCGGGTATTCGGTGCACTCATCAAAAGCCATGATGATGTCGGCGCCTAAGGCCATTTGCACGTCCATGGAGTGCTCCGGGGAAAAGAAATGGGAGGAGCCATCCAGGTGGGAGCGGAACTTCACGCCTTCTTCGCTTACCTTGCGCAATTCGTTGAGGCTGAAGACCTGAAAGCCGCCCGAGTCGGTCAGCATGGGCCGCGGCCAGGCGATGAATCGATGCAGGCCTCCAAACCGGCGTATGAGCTCGTGGCCAGGTCGCAGGTAGAGGTGGTAGGTGTTGGAGAGAATGATCTGCGCGTCCAGCTGTTCGAGCAGATGTTGCGGAATTGCCTTGACGGTCCCGGCTGTGCCGACGGGCATGAAGGCCGGGGTCTGGACCAGCCCATGAGGCAGCGTCATCGTCGCTCGCCTCGCCTGACCACTGATGGCTTCTATCTGAAAAGCGAGAGACACGTAGGTGATTCTAGCTTGGGTCTTGCCAAGGGGTGCCTCTGCACTCAATCCCTAGCCGCCAGTTTCTATCCAACAGTTTTCGGTTGAGTCTCCAAGAGCGTGCCATTGAGTTTCGTGGTATCCCACATCTCGCGAAAAACGAGCGAGATATGGGGCACCCGGCACAGGTTGCGGGGACAGATTTCGAGGCGCCGGCGACTGGATGCAAACGATGTTGCGGGGAGGGTTCTAGAGGCGGCGGACTGCGGAGAGCCGGTTTTCTCCTTCGTCGGGCAGGAGGGCCAGCAGATCCGCTATCGTCTGCTTGCGTTGCGGGTGCTCCAGGTGCGGCGCGATCTCGGCTAGCGGCGCCAGGACAAAGCGGCGGCGGGCCAGCGCGGGGTGAGGTAATGTCAGGTTCTCTCCGGCGATCACTTCGTTCCCCATCAGGAGCAGGTCGAGATCCACGGTGCGGGGACCGTTCACGACCGCCTGGCTGCGGTCGCGCCCGAGTTCCCTTTCGATTGCCAGCAAGGCCTGGAGCAGCGGTTGCGGCTCCCATTCCGTTTCCAAAGCCACCACTGCGTTGAGAAAGGCCGGCTGATCATGAAAGCCGACCGGCTCGGTTTCATAGAGCGAAGAAGACGCTGCCACGCGGCCCAGCCGGCGTAAACGGTCCGTTGCGTCGGCCAGGGTTTGCTCCCGGTCCCCCAGATTGGAGCCCAGGGCGATGTAGGCGGTTGGCATCGAAGTGGCCCTAGCATACAGCGGTCACGATACGATGCCCTATGCGCATTGCCTTCTTTGGAGGCACATTTGATCCGCCACATTGTGGGCATATCTCGATCGCCCGTGCTGCTATCCGCCGGCTGGCGCTGGACCGGGTGCTGGTTGCGCCTGTCGGCGCGCAGCCGCTCAAGGGCGGCTCAGCTCACTCCAGTTTTGATGACCGGCTGGCCATGGTCCGGCTGGCTGTGGCGGGCGAACCGGGGCTGATGGCAAGCAGCATCGATGCGCCTCTCCCTAATGGAGAGCCGAACTACACGTTCGACACGCTGCAACGCCTGCGCCGCCAGCTGCAGCCGAGCGATTCGCTGTTCTGTCTGCTGGGAGCCGATTCGTTCCTGACGGTCAAATCCTGGCATCGCTGCAACGAACTCCTGTTTCTTTGCGACTTTATCGTCGCCGGGAGGCCCGGGTTTTCGCTCAAGGAGATCCATGCTGCGCTTCCTGAGGGGGTTGAGAATACGGGAGAGCATAGGGAAGCCGGGTATACCCGCTTCACCCTCTCCGGGTCTTCCGGCCGGAGCTCCGAGGTGTTCCTGCTGCCGGACCTGGACCAGGACATCTCGGCCACGGAGATTCGCGCCTCACTCGCCGAAGGGGCGACACCGCAAACCTTGCTGCCTGCCGCGGTCGCGGAATACATTCGTGCGCACGGACTCTACCGGCAGGTAGAGATACCATAGGATCAGGAGATACGAAACCGACCGAATGGCAACTACGGAAACGCGCCGCATGGTGTTGGCCGCTGCGCAGGCCTGCGAAGACAAAAAAGCTGAGGACACCCGGATCCTCGAGCTGGATGTAATGGACGCCGGTTTCACCGACTTTTTCCTGATCTCGAGTGGAACCAACGAACGGCAGACGCAGGCGATTGCCGACGAAATTGAGATTCGCCTGAAAAAGGATTTTCAAACCTACCCCAACTCAGTCGAGGGCCGTCGGCAGGGTGAGTGGATCCTGATGGACTACGTGGATTTCGTCGTCCACATTTTTCTCACGGAGAAACGGGCTTACTACGACATTGAGCGGCTAAGGAAATCGGCCCGCACCGTGGACCTGGATCAGTTGAAGGCCATGCTGGTGGAAAAGACCACGGTAGCGCGAGCCAAGCCCGCGAAGAAAGCGGCGAAGAAGACTGCTGCGAAAAAGTCTGTGGCTAAGAAGACCGCGACCAAGGCCCCGGCCAAAGCGGCTGCGGTCCGCCGCAAACCTAAGGTGACCAAGGCCGAGTAAGACCTGGCCTCAAATGCGCATGGGCATGATCACGTAGCGATACTTGAAGTCATCCGCGGGGTCTTCCGGGCGCATCTGGCCGGCGGACTGCGCGTCTTTGAATTCCAGCCGAACTTCACCGCTGGATCCCACAGCCTTGAGGAAGTCGATGAGGTAGGTCGAATTGAAACCGACCACGATGGGGTCAAAGCTGTAGGGGCTTTCGATGGTGTCTTCCGACTCGCCGGATTCGGTGGAGGAGGAAGAGATCTTCATCTCATTCTGTTCCAGCCGGATCTTGATGGCGCCGGAGCGTTCGTCAGCAAACTGCGCGACCCTTTGAATGGATCCCATTAATTCTTCGCTGCGCACCACCACGAACTTATTGTTGTCCCGCGGCAGCACTGCCTCGTAGTTGGGAAACTGACCGGTGAGTTTGCGGGTGGTGAGCACGCGATGACCCAGACGGAAGAACAGAGTGTGCTCGTCGTCGTAAAAATCGAGCGATTCTCCATCGCTATCGGCGAGCAGGGATTGCAGCTCTGCCAACGCCTTGCGCGGGATCAGGGTTTTCTTTTCGCCGCTGATGTTGTTGAGCGATTCGCCGGTCTTTTCAATGTGCGCCAGGCGGTGGCCATCGGTCGCAACCATGGAGAGCGACTCTGCCTTCAAAATGAGCAATGCGCCATTCAGCGTATAGCGTGATTCCTCATTGGAAATGGCGAAGATGGTTTTAGCGATCATGCTCTTGATCGAAACCGCGGACAGCTGGGTGAGTCCGGTCTCTGGAAACTCAGGCACCTGAGGGAAATTGGCGCGCGCCATGCCGACCATCTTGGTGTTGGATCTGCCGGAACGAATCTGCACCCAGTGGTTCTCCATCAGCTTGATGGAAATATCGCCATCGGGGAGCAACTTGACGTAGTCAAAAAGTTTGCGCGCGGGTATGGTGCAGGCTCCGGGCTTTTTGACTTTGGCGGCGCAGGAAGTACGAATGCTCTGGTCCAAATCGGTCGCGGTGATGGTGAGCCGATCGGTCGCGTCCCCTTCTCCTGGCCCCGCCTCGAGGAGGAAATTAGAGAGTATCGGAATTGTGGTTTTCCGCTCGACGACGCTTTGCGTCGCGCTCAGCTCCCGTAGCAGGTCCTGACGGCTTACGCTGATTTCCATCGTTGCGGCTCCCTGTACGACCGGTCTCTCCTGCTCAACCCCCGCGCTAAGCATGGTGTATTTGCCCCCTTGTCGGTTTGACTCACTCTACACCACTGCCGAGGGCCATGAGAATCTCTAGTACGCTTCATCCTGTGGATTCCCGGGGCGTAATACGACGCTGGGACGACTACGGGAACAGAAGACTTTTACTACTATGAAAAACACAAATAGATCCATCCCTTCTTAGTCGTAGTAGCCGTTCGCCACGGAAAAGTGGAAAGACTGGCGAAAACCAAGCTGGTGGCGTAGATGACAGGGGTGCACGTTTTAGAAAACCGGTCCGGCACAAAATGAAAAGCAGGAAGAGTGGCCGATAGCCCGGAGTTGGGTTCCCTCTTCCCCACGGTCTGCACAGACGCCCGCAAAAAGGCTGTGGAAACCGTCAGCGGCAAGTGCAAAGAATGTCCCCAGGCTTTGCTGGAGCGGGTGCGCGAGAGGCGAGCTTTACACAATGCACTGAAACCGCTTACGGAGTTTTTTCCGGCGCCTTTTCCCACAGCTCCTGGTGGCGGTCGTCGGAAAACAGCAAACCAGTGACGTGGCCATCGGGGGCTTTTTCAAACGTGAGCCGGGTGCTGCTGCCGCTGGGATAGAAAAATCGATTGGGTTGTTCAGGCAGCAATTCTGTTTGATCGCCGGTGCGATTTCTCGACATCAACCGGTTGCCCTGGCGGAAGACGGTCACCTGGGTCACCCCGGCGTCAATGTACTCACCCTGATAAGCGTCGTAAACCGTGGGATCCACCTTGATCGGCGTAGGGTGGATGGGGATGACGCGTTTTTCGGAGTAAGGCTTGATGTTGGGGATATCGGAGAGCTTGTGGGCCAGAAACCACTGCGGTAGCTGCGGATCGACGTAAGCCCTGTCCCAGGCGTTGTGATGATAGTTGGCATATTCCCAGAAGCGTACGTTGCCCCCCGCCGCCGTGAGGGCGGAGAACATGATCTGCGACTGCGCCGGGGAAACCACGGGATCGTCTGCGCCATGAAAGAGCCAGACGGGTGTGCGCCCAACGGCCTTGATGTATTCGGGAACCAGTTCCGGCTGGTGCCAACGGCCGGGGGAATAGGACCAATAAATGCCTCCGCACACGGGAGCGATGGCGGCAAAGTGGCCTGGATAGTTCTTGGCAATTTCCCAAACCCCATAGCCACCCAAAGACATGCCGGTGAGGTAGAGACGGTCAGGGTCGCCGTGGAATTCCTTTACCTCGGCGTTCAGGGCGGCCATCGCCATGGCCATGATTTCCGGGTCGGTCCAGTGATGATGGTTGTAAGGCACCTGGGGCATGACCACGACAAACGGCCAGCGCTCGTAGTGGGAACGCAGCGCGTTGGGCAAGCCTACCTGGGTCTCGTCGAGACCGTCCGAACCCCGCTCTCCCGATCCGTGCAGAAACAGGATGACTGGCCATTTTTTCTTGGGAGACCAGTCCATGGGCAGATAAACGACGTAGTGATAGACGGCGCCATTGAGGGTGATGGTGCGATTGAGAAAGCCGGTGTCCTGCTGCCGGGCGTGCGCGGGCAGCCCCATAACGATCATGAGGAAAACGGTGATCAAGTAGCCAGCCAATGTAGCCAGGCGGCGCGGCGACTCGAAAAGCATAGACAACTTGAGCATACCGGGAGGTCCCCGGAGATGAAAAGGTTATCGGGCGCGATGGTTTGCGCCGGATGGAGGAAGCCGCAGGTCCCTCCATGTCGCTACACTTCGGCCGGGATGAGAAGGGGGAGGGCTGGTCGCTGGTGTGGGGTTTGCGATGGGGATAGAAGTTCTATCTTGTTTGTGACCCTGTGGTTACGTCACGAGTGTCCATGAGGTATGGGTTGCGGGGATCCCAGGTCTCAAAAGCGAGACCTGGGGCACCCGTGCGCCCGGCAGGGCGCACTCACTAGGAGGTGAAAGACCTCTACACACCCGGCAAGGGGAAGTGTTAGCTGAGCGGCAAGGGTGTCCATCGCGAGGTGGGATCCGAAGGAAGCCGCAGGCAAAGCGCTGCTCTGACGAACAGCCAGCGGATAGGAGGCGACGCAGTTGGGTAAGCAGGCGGGTCCCTGTAAAGCCCAGTACTTGCACGGAAGGCTGCGGCGTAAATCCGACAGAGATAAGCGTGAAAGCGAGTGCGCAATACCCGGGGAGATCTGGCGGTTTGCCTTGTGCTACCTGCATCGCGAGGTGTGGGGATGAGGCGCCAGAAGTCAGCAAAGGGCATAGTAGCGTGGATAGCCTGGGAAACCAGGAAGGAGCGAAGGCCTGAACACGAAACACGGAAGTAGGACGGTAGAACTCGATGCATGTCGATGAAGCAGAAGCGTACGAGAGTACGGCCAGAGGAGCAGGAGACGGACGGAATCCGTTGCAGGGCTCGGCTGGTGCAGAGGCACGCACGGCGGCTAGCGGGCAGTCGAAACCGGAGACCAAGCAACTGATGGAACGAGTATTGGAACGGGAGAACATGCAGGCGGCTTATAGGCGAGTGATGAGCAACCAAGGAGCACCGGGCGTCGATGGACGTCCGGTATCGGGGTTGAAATCCTGGCTTATCGAGCGTTGGCCTGTGGTGAAGGAAGACCTGCTGAGCGGGAAGTATCAGCCGCAAGGATTACGCAAGGTGGAGATCGCAAAGCCGCAAGGTGGAGTGCGCACCCTGGGTATCCCGACGGTGATAGATCGCCTGATACAGCAGGCGCTTCATCAAGTGCTGTCTCCCATCTTTGATCCCGGATTTTCTGAATCCAGCTACGGCTTTCGCCCTGGACGCAGCGCACAGCAGGCGGTGAAGGCCGCCCGCGGGTACGTGGCGAAAGGCAAGCGGTGGGTGGTAGATCTGGATTTAGAGAAGTTCTTCGATCGAGTCAATCACGACATACTGATGTCGCGGTTGGCGCGTAAGGTTGGAGACGAACGGGTGCTTAAGCTGATCCGTCGTTACCTGCAAGCGGGCCTGATGGAGGGCGGGATCGAGACGGTGAGAGGGCAAGGCACGCCGCAAGGCGGACCGTTGTCCCCGCTGCTGTCGAATATTCTGCTGGACGATCTGGACCGCGAACTGGAACGGCGCCAGCTGAGCTTCTGCCGCTATGCCGACGACTGCAACATTTATGTCGGAAGCAGAGTGAGTGGAGAGCGAACGATGAGAGCCATGACTGCGTTTTTAGAACGTCGCCTGAAGCTGCAGGTGAACGCGGATAAGAGCGCGGTGGCGCGACCTTGGGCGAGGAAGTTTTTGGGCTACAGCCTCACGTGGCACAAACAGCCGAAGCTCAGGATCGCGCCTCAGAGCCGTCAACGGTTTATGGACAAGATCCGTAAGCTGATGCGAGTCTGCCGTGGAAAGAGCCTGCAACAGACCATTGAGGCCCTCAACCCGGTACTAAGGGGTTGGGTGCAGTACTTCCGGTTGGTCGAAGTGAAGACCATCCTGGAGCAACTCGATGGCTGGGTCCGGCACCGACTGCGGAGTCTTGTGTGGCGGCAATGGAAGAGTGCCCGTAAACGGGCACACAGCCTGATGAAGCTTGGCATCGCCGAAGACATCGCCTGGCTCAGTGCAACCGACCGCCGAGGACCATGGTGGCACGGTGCGGCCCGGCACATGCACCAGGCGTATCCCAACAAAACCTTCGACCAAATGGGCCTCGTTTCCTTGCTCGCCCTGAGAAAACGTCTTACTGCTGTTTCGTGAACCGCCGGATGCCGAACGGCACGTCCGGTGGTGTGGGAGGACGGCGGGAGCAATCCCGCCTCCTACCCGATTTCGCGTTTTTCCTTTGATACTGATTGGTGTGGAGGGTGGGACTTCAGAATTTGAGAAATCCGAGGAGGGCACCGCAGGTCCCTCCGTTGCGCTACCCCGGTCGGAAAGCTTGCGCAACCGCCTCAGCCGTTGAGGGTCTCCAGGAGTTTGTTGATGGTGCGGTTGAGGTCTTTGTCGGCGCGGCGCTGCTCGTCGATTTTGGCGATGGAATGCATCACGGTGGTGTGATGCTTGCCGCCGAACTGCCTTCCTATTTCGGGCAGAGAGGCTTCGGTCATCTGCTTGGCGAGGTACATGGCGATCTGGCGGGGAACGACCACGGAGCGGGAATTATTTTTTTGCTTTAGCTCGGCTACGCGCATTCCGAATTGCTCGGAGACAGCGCGTTGAATCGCTTCGATGGTGATCTTGCGTACCTGGGTATCGATGAACTGCTTGAGGCACTGCTGGGTCGTGGGCAGAGTGAGCTCGGCGCCATTGAGGCGGCACCAGGCTAAGAGCCGCACCATCGCGCCCTCGAGCTCGCGCACATTGGTGCGAACGTTCGAAGCAATGAAAAGAGCTATATCGGTGGGCAGGAGAACATGCTCGCTCTCCGCTTTCTTCTGCAGGATAGCGACCTTGGTCTCCAGATCGGGTGGCTGAATATCGGCGATCAGTCCCCATTCAAAGCGGCTGCGCAAGCGGTCTTCGATTTCCGGCAGCTCTTTGGGCGGACGATCAGAGGCGATGACAATCTGCTTCATGCTCTCGTGGAGAGCGTTGAAGGTGTGGAAGAACTCTTCCTGGGTGCGTTCCTTTTGCGCCAGGAACTGGATGTCATCAATGAGCAGCAGATCGACGGAACGAAATTTATCGCGGAAGCTGGTCATTTTGTCATAGCGCAACGAGTTGATCATCTCGTTGGTGAACTTCTCGCTGGAGACATAGCAGACCGAGCATTGCGGCTGTCGCTTTTTCACTTCATGGCCAATGGCATGCATCAAGTGGGTCTTGCCCATGCCGACACCGCCGTAGATGAAGAGGGGGTTGTAGGCTTTGGAAGGACGTTCAGCGACTGCTTCAGAAGCGGCCCGGGCGAACTGGTTGCCGTTGCCGATGACGAAGGCGTCGAAGGTGTAGCGGGGGTTGAGTTGCGCGGCCGTGGCCCAGTCGAACTTGGCCTGTTGCGGCGGCGGCGCCGGCATGCCTACATTGCGATGGGCGGGGCGTTGCGCTCCCGGCGAATGGGAGGGCATGGGAGCGAAGCCTCCATCCTCACGGACGCGCACCGCGGCAGGATCCTCCTGCGGGATGACAAACGAGACATCGTCGAACTCCAGGTTGAAAGCGTCGATGGCTTCCTGGATCAGATCGCCGTAGCGGTCGCCGATGTGCTGAAACTCGGGAGTGGGCACCCGCACGAAAAGCATCCGGCCCGTGACATGGCTGAACCGGGTGGGTTTGAGCCACGTGTCAAACGATTGCCGGTTGACCTTCTTTTCAAGAGCTCCCAGTATCCGGGCCCAGGGATTGGGCACGGCGGGGGCGGTGGCGACAAAAGACATACGCTTCCTTCGTTCAACGCCGACTTGCCTGATACCTTCCGCTAGGTGCAAAAGAGCAAACCCGCCGCGGCATTGCCGTGCGTGTCATTGTAGCTCCTGTGCTTAGGAACTGCTTTGGGGAACAACCCCTTCGCGAAAGTATCCAGATCGAAAGATCAGGTAGTGTGGACGTGCAGAAAATCAATCTTGATCGGAGCCGATACTAGCACAGTTACAAGGCGGCGCAACGGCTCATTCCGGGCAAAAAAATCTTTCTTTCCCGAGTTGCACCATGGGCAGTGAAACGGGCAATGAAAGGCGCCGCTTTGCAGGCTGAGAGCTGGGAGGCCTTGGCCCTTTGGGGTGAATCCGTTATACTTAAAGCTTGCCTTAAGGCACAGATTTTTTACTGAGATCAGGAGCGCATTGTTATGCCCAAGCGCACATTTCAACCGAACCGCCGCCATCGGGCGAAGACTCATGGTTTTTTGACTCGAATGAAAACCAAGGCAGGCGCTGCAGTGCTTTCCCGCCGCCGTGCCAAGGGACGCAAGCGCGTTTCTGTGAGTGCTGGTTACCGCGACTAGAAGAGTCTACGGGCAACCGGAGAATTCTTTGAGGCTCATCACGCAAAGCGACGCGCGATTACGCAAGCACGCAGATTATCAACGTGTTTATCAAGGCAGTCGCAAACACTTCTCGTCCTCAATGACATATTTCTACGCGGAGCGGGGTGCGGGCCCGATCTTAGGGCCGCGCGTCGGTCTGACTGCCGGGCGTGTCCTTGGTAAAGCAGTGGAACGCAATCGCATCAAGCGACGGATGCGCGAAGCGGTGCGTCTGAACATTGGCCTGCTGACACGCGACGTGGATGTGATCCTGCATCCTCGACGAACAGTGCTGACTGCGAAGTTTGAAGGACTACAGCAAGAAGTTTCCAAAATCTTTGCCACGGTGCAAAAGGCGAAGGATAGAGCTGGTGAGAAAGCCTCGTTGGCCGAGGTGAGGCCCACCCATGCCTGACCTCTACCGGCGGTGGATCTCACCGTTGCTGCATTCCGTTAGCGGGGTGTCGGGCGCCTGCCGTTTTCAGCCCACCTGTTCAGAATATGCCGTGGGTGCGGTACGCCGGCACGGCATTTTTTATGGCACGGCGCTGGCTATTTGGCGCGTGCTGCGCTGCAATCCCTTCGGGCGCGGCGGCTTTGACCCGGTTCCGGGCACTTACTCAGGACCGCTTCCGCACAGATGACGCCCGCCATTTACCATAAGACGGTGGCCATTCGCGCGGACGTCGCGGGATGCCGCAAGATCGTCCGATCGACAGGAACTCTCTTTGGCAGAAATTCGCAATCCTAATCAGCCGGGTGGCGGTGGGCAGGACTCCCGCACTCTTCTTATTTTCTCCGTCGTCTTTGTTCTGATATTCCTTGGCCTGCAGTATTTTTCGCCTAAGAAGAAGACGCCAGCGGAGACCCCGGCCCAGGTAGCGTCCAGTTCTGCAGCGAAGCCGTCGACGTTTACCCCGGCAGCAGCAGCTGTGATGGCTGCGACACCCGATTCCGCCACTCCGTCGGGGCAAGCGGTTGTGGCAAACAATGAATCGACCACCGTGGTCGAGAACGAGTTGTACCGGATTACGTTTTCCAATCGCGGTGGCCAGGTCGCCTCGTGGATTCTGAAGAAATACAAGGACGATGCCGGTAAGCCGTTAGACCTGGTGAATGCGAAGGCGGCGGCCAAGGCCGGGTACCCGCTCTCGCTGTGGACGTACGACGCAAATCTGCGCAGCCAACTGGCACAGGCGTTGTATGTACCGTCGGCCACGGGCACGGTGAATGCTCCGGCCACGCTCAGCTTTACTTATTCCAACGACGGCCTCGAAGTGAAAAAGACTTTCAGCTTCGATTCGACCTATGTCGTTCACGTGGACATGACAGCGACCAATCATGGAGCGCCGTTGAGCGCGCTGGTGGCCTGGCCCAGCGGTTTTGGCGATCAGGATACGCTGCCCGATTATGCCCAGTCGCAGTTCGACACCATGCAGGGGGGCAAGAACGAGAACCAGGCGGCGAAGAAGATCTCTGGCGGGGGCACGCTCCCCGGACCCTTCGAATGGGCCGGAGTGAGCGATCTTTCCTTCGCTGCGATATTTCTTCCCGACGATCCGTCGCAAACTCTGCTGGTTGGACTGCATGACTCGATTGACCTGCCGCGCCGTGGAAAATCCGATCAGACAGACCAGGCGCCTGTGCTGGGCGCTGCCATGGGGTCAAACTCCGGGCACAGCAGCATGCGGCTCTTCGCCGGACCGAAGGTTATCGATGTGCTTGCCTCGGTGCGCGCGACCGTGAATGGTGCGCAGACGGGCCCGAGTCTCGAACCGGTGGTGGATTTCGGTTACTCGGGGATTATCGCCAAGCCGTTGTTCCTGGCGCTGCGCTGGGTGCATGAGCATATTGTCTCCAACTGGGGTTGGGCCATTCTGGTTCTTACCCTGGTGATCAACCTGGCCATGCTGCCGACGCGCATCCAGATGATGAAGTCCGCGCTGAAGATGCAACGCATCCAGCCGGAGATGAACGCGATCAAGGAGAAGTACAAGAAGTACAAGACCACGGATCCCCGCCGCGCGGACATGAACAAGGAAATGTTCGACCTGCAGAAGCGCGAGGGGGTGAACATGTTTGGCGGCTGCCTGCCGATGCTGGTGCAGTGGCCGTTACTGTTTGCTTTTTATCGCATGCTGCTGCACACCATCGAACTGCGCCAGGCGCCCTGGTTGTGGATCCACAATCTGGCGGCTCCGGACCCGCTGCACATACTGCCGGTTTTTTTCATCGTGACCATGTTCCTGGTGCAGTACCTGACCCCATCCCCGGGCATGGACCCGGCACAGCAGAAAATGATGGCGTTCACGATGCCCGTGTTTTTTGGCTTCATGACGTGGAACCTGAGTTCGGGGCTGGCGCTTTACTGGGCTTTTGGCAACGTGATCAATGTGATCCAGCAGGCGATCATGAACCGCACCGGGATTGGCAAACAGATGCGCGAGATAGCGGCCAAGCGGGCGGCGAAGCGAAGCGGCGGCAGTGGCCGGCAAATGGTCCGGCGATAAGGATTCACCAGCACGGTTACCGGCCGCTGGAATTAGGTTTTCTCCCCGGCTGACTTCCCTGACCCGAGATGCGATACTAAACCGATGCCGATTGTCGACCACGCGGCTGCAGCTCAAAAGATTGCAGCCTTCCTCAAGACCCTTACCACCACCGGCGGCCTGCGACTGAAGTACAAGATCACCGCAGGTGCTGGAGCGCAAGATCCCGATGGGCTCGAGGCCCGCGAGATTTACGTGGAGATGTCGGGGCCGGATGCCGTGCTTCTGACCCAGCGTGGCGGTGAATTGCTGCGGGCGCTGGAACACATCGCAGCCAAGATCGTGCGCCTGGAGGCGGAGGAGCACGACATTGTTTCTTTCGACGCCAACAACTTCAAGGCGCTGCGCGCGCGAGAGCTGAAGCTGGCTGCGGAAACAGCGGCGGAGCGGGTCCGCGGCACATCGCAGCCTTATAGCTTTGCCCCCATGAGTTCACGCGAGCGCCGCATGCTGCACCTGGCGTTCCGGGACTATACCGATCTCGAAACGGAAAGCAGCGGAGAAGGTCTGCGCCGGTTCGTGGTGGTGTATCCCAAGGGGGCGGCGCGGCTTCGGCCACGGCCTTCTGAAGTGGGCAGCGCACGCCCGGCGCGGCGCAACTCTCCCTACTAATTGTCGGGAGGCTTGATGCAGCCCGATCCGCACCTGGTTTATCAAAACGAGACCATCGTTGCCGTGGCTACCCCGCCCGGCCGCGGTGGTATTGGGATCGTGCGCCTTTCGGGGCCTGAGGCGACGGGGATTGCGGAGCCCATGCTGCGTTTGCGCAATCCGCTGGCTCATGCGCAGGCGCGTTTCGCCGATCTGCTGGATCTCGACACCCAGGAAAAGCTGGATGAGGCGGTGGTCACGTTTTTTGCTGCGCCCAATTCCTACACCGGCGAGGATGTGGTGGAAGTGGCCGCGCACGGCTCACCGGTCATTCTGGAGACGCTGGTGCGGCAGGCGCTCGCGGGCGGCGCGCGGTTGGCTGCTCCCGGCGAGTTTACCCAGAGAGCGTTTCTGAGCGGTCGCATCGATCTGATCCAGGCCGAAGCTGTGCATGACCTGATTGAAGCGCAGACGCTCTACCAGGCGCGGGTCGCGGCCCAGCAACTGCATGGCGCGCTCTCGCGCCGGATCAAGCCCATTAAAGAGGGGCTGGTCGCGCTGATTGCTTTGCTCGAAGCGGGCATCGATTTTGCGGAAGATGACATAGATGTACTGCCTGGGAGCGAGATCCTGAAGAGCGTGGGGGAGATTCGCGCCCAACTGCAACCAGTGGCGGATAGCTTTGCCCGCGGCCGCATTGTGCACGAAGGCTTGATGCTGGCGATTGTCGGCCGGCCGAACGCGGGCAAGTCGTCTCTGTTTAATCGCATCGTGCAGCGGGAGCGAGCGATTGTCACCGCGACGCCCGGGACCACGCGCGACCTGGTGACCGAACGCGTTTCGCTGGGTGGAATTCCTGTGGAACTGGTGGACACGGCGGGCATGCGTGAGGCCAGCGACGAGGCGGAGCAAATCGGCATTCGTAAATCGCGCGAGGCGCTGGCGGATGCAGACATGGTGTTGATGGTGCTGGACGCGACTGCGGCGCCGGGCCACGAAGAGCTGGAGCTGCTGGCTACGCTGGCACAGCGACGGGCACTGGTGGTGGTGAACAAGAGCGATTTGGCACAACCGTCGAGCGCGATGGAGGAAGCACTGGCCGGCATCGGTTTGCCGGTGGTTCACACTTCAGCGCTCAGCGGGCAAGGGGTCGACGAGCTCAAGAAAAGGATGTTGGCGTTGGTAGGCGAGCGCGCGGTGGAGACAGAGAGCGGCATGCTGACCAGCTTGCGCCAATACCAGGCGGTGAGCGGCACGCTGGAGGGGCTGGCGGCTGCGGCCGCTGCGGCCGGACAGGATATTCCGCACGAGATGGTGCTGTTGGATTTGTATGGAGCCCTTCGCCATCTTGATTCGCTCACGGGTGAGACCACCAGCGACGATATTCTGAATTTGATTTTTTCTACTTTTTGCATTGGTAAGTAGGACTGGGTTCCGACGACGTGACTCTGGTGTACGGGTTTGGAAAATGCGTACCTCAGTGGTTGGAGCCGTCGAGCGACAGGGGCTACGTCGTGTAAAAAACACCTCCACGAATGGTTCGCGGAACCGCAGGTCCCTCCGCTTCGGTCGGGATGACAAGGAAACGGGGACGCTTCCATGGAGTGTGGATGCGGCCGTGATGACATTTCGGGTGACTTCCGTATCACCTCTTCCGTAGCGCTTTTAAAATTCGATAAAAATGGGTCTTTTTACGGCTTTAGCGGCGACCGAAGAGGCCCTTTTTAATGGAGAAGGGCTGCCTGGTGTCGCGAGGAACATCGAAGGCGTTGCCGGTCGCGAGAGGGACCCAGTTGAACCCATCCGGGATGAGGGAGTTGGCTACGCTGGGTTGTTCCGGTTCAGGGTTGGGGGAGGGCGGCGGGTCGGGGATTTGGGGCTCGGCGGGTTGAGTTTCGGCGGCGGGAAGGGGACCGCCTGATTCTTCGCCTTCGGCTTGTTGCTGCTCGTCGGGGAGCCACTTGGCTCGGAAAATATCCACCTTTAGTGGCGGGGCGGGGGGTTGCTTCGCGGATGCGGAGAAGCGACGGTCTGGAATGTAGCCTTCGATGGCTGAGATCATCGAAAGAGCCTTGACCTGGCCGGCAATGCTGCCCCTGGTCGCTTCGTAGCTGAGAGTGGCCAGTTCCCAGAGCCGGTTCAGTACCTGTTCTCGGCTCGGGGTCAACTTGCGCAGCGCTTCCACTTCCTGGTCGACCAACTTTTCCTTCACGGCGGCGCGGTACTCGTTCATGTAGTCGCGGACGCGGGGCTTGGCTTTGGTGTAGGCGGCGGTATCGGGGTTGAGACCGGCGGTTTCTGCGGCGTAGCGGTCTGTCATGGTTCCGGAAAGGATCAGGTGAGCAAAGGCCATTTCCTGATCGGTGATGGGGTCGGTGACGGGATTTTTGGGCATGGGTCGTCTCGTTTCCTGGTTTGGTGGAGATTTGGGTGAGTTTGTTTGCGGCTCTCTTCGAGGCACAAAGAGGGCTGAGAGCCGCGGGTGGGCACTTTTGGGTGTTGCTGGTTATTTTGTGACAGGGATTGAGTGAGGCACCGGATAGTGGTGAAACTATCCTTCGCTCACGCTCAAGGCCGAAACTGCTGGCAACTGCCGGCTAAGGCGCGGTCGCGTGAGAAGCCGTCGCCTGCCGATTTCGTCTGCTTAAAGGGATATAGCCTTTTCAGTTGCTTGTAAATGGCGAGAGGCTTTTTTCGGCACGGGAGGACAGGACCAAAGGTCACTTGGGTGCGAGCGGCGAGATCACGCGGAACCGTTATCGAATTGAGGTAGACGCTATCCAACTTAAGCTGCTCGTGAATGACTGCAGCAGTTGTGGCAGGGTAGGGGCGAGGGCTTTTCGCCGGTGTGGGCTCACGATGGGGCACAGCAGATCCATTCGTTTGGTCCCTGTATTTCTGTCACAAGAGTCCATGAGGCATCGGTCTGCGGGGATCCGCAGGTTCTCTATAAAGAGAACCACATCGGCGTCGCCGGGGCAGGCTGAGGGGGCACCGGTCGCGTTTTTCGCTATGACATATTGGAGGTGTGGCAGGGAAAGGGCTGCTGACTGGCGCGTAAGGGCGGCGTCAGTTGCCTGATAATCCGCGAAGCGCTTCGGCTCCCGGGCTGACAAGTGAGAATGAAACGAGCTGAAGACCTCAAGTAATGTTCATGTATAAGCGCTACGCAGGGCCGCAGGCTGTTTGCCGGATATCCTGCCGGCATTGTTGCCGATGGAGCCGGAAAGAAGCTTGGGACGTGTGGTTTTGAGACCATTCGCTCCGCGGCGCATCGTAGTGAGGGACCTTTTGCGCCGAAAGTCCTGAAGTACGTCACCTTACGATGGAGGAAACACCGCATGCCGCTGCCCGCAGATGAAAAGATCGTTGCTCTGAGCAACCAGATATTGCAGAAGTTCGAGGCCTTGTTTGGAGTGCACCCTGGCTTCCGGCCGGCTCACGCCAAGGGCATCATGTTGAATGGAACGTTCACGCCCACGGCGGAAGCGGCTTCGCTCAGCAGGGCGCCCCACTTAAACCGGCCATCGTCGCCGGCCACGGTGCGATTCTCCAACTCTACCGGGATTCCAGTTATTCCGGACAACGATCCCAATGCCGATCCACGAGGCTGTGCGGTGAGATTTCATCTTGCGGAGCGGGTACACACCGATATCGTGGCCCATTCCACCAATGGTTTTCCTGCGCGAACGGGGCAGGACTTCCTGGAGTTTCTGACTGCGATTACCGAAACCGATTTGACTCATATTCCCGGCTCGCCGTTGGAAAAGTACCTCGGCACTCATCCTGCAGCGTTGGCATTTGTGCAGGCGCCGAAGCCACCGGCTTCGAGCTTCGCCCGGGAGACATATTTTGGCCTGACCGCTGTGAAGTTCATCAACAAGGATGGTGTGGGGCGTTATGGCCGGTTCCGTATTCTTCCGGAAGCCGGCAACGATCACCTGGAGGCTGCGGTCGCGGCGGCGAAGGGGCCGAACTATTTGTTCGATGAGATTGAACATCGCATCGCCAATGAACCAGTCAAGTTTCGCGTGGTGGCTCAGCTAGCTGACGACGGGGACACGGTGAACGATGTGACCATTCAATGGCCGGAGACGCGCAAAGTGGTGGACCTGGGCACGCTTTCGTTCACCGAGCCGGTGCTCGACCAGGCTCACGAACAGAAGCAGATTATTTTCGACCCGATTCCGCGCGTGGACGGCATCGATGCTTCGGATGATCCGCTGCTGGAGCTCAGGGCAGCGGTGTATCTGTTGAGCGGACGCCGCCGGCGCTCAGCCCCCGAATAGAAAAGCGGGAAATAAATCGAACCACAAGCCTGGAGTCTCCGTATCTAGCTTTGCGGGAGAAATGTCTCTCAGCACAGAGTACGGGGAACAGGGATGCAGATTGCAGCAGATATCCGTTACGCATTGCGTCAATTTGCCAAGGCGCCGGGGTTTACCACGACAGCGATTCTCACCCTGGCGCTGGGCATCGGCGCCACGACGGCGATCTTCACGCTGGTGTATGCGGTACTGCTGAAGTCGCTGCCGGTCGTTAACCCCGAGGACTTGTGGCGGGTCGGCAACGAAGAGAACTGCTGCGTCAACGGCGGTATGCAGGATAACTGGACGCTCTTTTCGTACGAACAATACAAGCAGTTTCGCGCGCAGACCACCGGCTTCGCGGAGCTGGCCGCTTTCCAAGCCGGGGGGACGATGATCGGTGTTCGCCGCGATGGCAGTAACAAGCCATCGGAGCCTTATAAGAGCGAGTTCGTTTCGGGCAATTATTTTTCGACATTCGGGATTCTGCCTTATTTCGGACGAGCGATCAGCCCGAACGACGACCGGAAGGGCGCGCCTGCCGTGGCGATGATGAGCTTCAGGACCTGGCAGGATAAGTTTGGCAAGGGCAGCTCGGTGGTGGGGTCGGGATTCGTGATCAACGGTCAGCCGTTCACCGTGGTGGGAATCACTCCGCCGGGATTTTTTGGCGACCGCGTGCAGAGCACTCCACCGGCCTTCTTCATTCCTCTCAACGATGAACCACTGATCAGCCCGACCGGCACGATTCTGGAAGAGGCCTCCCTCGATTGGCTCGATCTGATTGGGCGTATCCGGCCGGGCGCCAACCCGCAAGCCATGGAAGCGCAAATGCAAGTGCAGCTGCGACAATTTCTGCTGAGCCCATTGAGCAAAGTGGAACCGCGCGAGAAACCGCTGGTGGCCAAGCAGATGCTGCACTTCTCTCATGGCGGTAATGGCGTACAGATGATGCGGGACCAGTACAAAGACGGGCTGCATCTGCTGATGTGGGTTTCTGGATTTGTGTTGCTGATCGCCTGCGCCAACCTGGCTAACCTGATGCTGGTGCGTTCGGCGAACCGGCAGCAGCAAACGTCGGTGCGTTCGGCGCTGGGAGCGCCACGCATGGCGCTGGTACGGCAAACCTTGACGGAAAGCGTCGTGCTGGCAGTACTGGGTGGGATTGCGGGCATTGTGGTGGCATTCGCCGGAACCCGGGTGATCCTGTTTCTTGCCTTTCAAAACGAGCCGGTGCCGATACCAGCGAGTCCTTCTCTGGCGGTGCTTGGATTTGCTCTCGTGGTCTCTTTGCTGACGGGTGTTCTGTTTGGAGTTGGCCCGGCGTGGTTGACGTCCAAAACAAATCCTGTGGAGGCGTTGCGCGGCGCGAATCGTTCGACGGCAAGCCGTGGGGGATGGGGACAGAAATCGCTGGTGGTTTTGCAGGCGGCACTGTCTGTGGTGTTGCTTTGTGCCGCGGGCCTTCTGGCGCGGAGCCTGAGCAACATGCAGCACCAGGACTTTGGATTTGTCACGAGCGATCGCTACATTCTGCATATCGATCCGCAGATGGCGGGTTACAAGCCGAACCAGCTGGAGGCGCTATTCCGGCAACTGCACACCAACCTGGCGGCGATCCCCGGTGTAAAGCGGGTGAGCTTTTCGCTGTACAGCCCGATGGAGGGAGATAACTGGGGCGAGGGTGTGTTCATCGAGGGCGAGCCACCGCCGGCTCCGGGAACACACGACCATGGAGCCTCGTGGCTGCGTGCCAGCCCGGGTTATTTCGACACCATTGGAACGAAGATGGTCGAAGGCCGCTCCTTCAACGAACAGGACACGCCAACCACACGCAACGTCGCCGTGGTGAATCGCATGTTCGAGCAAAAATATTTCAAGGATGGCCATGCGCTGGGTAAGCACTTCAGCGACGACGTAAAGCATCCGGGATATTTTGAGATCGTTGGTGTGACAGAAGACACGCACTATTGGGGACCGTCGGAGAAGATGCGCCCGATGTATTTTCTGGCGCAGGGGCAGAGTGTTCACACCGACGATCCGCGCTATCAGCAGTTTGAGGATCGATCGCAGTATCTGAACGCGATTGAAATTGAGACTGCGGGCAACGTGACCGGACTCGAGGCGCAGGTGCGTCGCGCGGTCGGGCAGGTGAATGCGGATCTCGCGATCATTGATTTCAAAACATTCGCGGAGCAGGTGAAGAACAACTTTACGCAGCAGGCGATGATTGCGAAGTTGACATCGTTTTTCGGGGTGCTGGCGCTGGTTCTGGCCTCGATCGGCCTTTACGGGGTGACTGCTTACTCGGTGGAACGGCGCACCAGCGAGATTGGTATCCGCATGGCGCTGGGGGCGGACCGGACGAGTGTGCTGGGGATGGTGCTGCGCGGAGCGTTTGTGCAGGTGGGCATTGGTTTGGCTATTGGCATTCCGGTGGCCATCCTGGGCGGACATGCGATGGCGAGCCAGTTGTTCGGGGTGAAGCCCTACGACCCGCTTATTTTGTCGGTCACGTTGCTGGTGTTGGGCGTGGCGGCATTCTTTGCGGCGTTCCTGCCGGCGCGGATTGCTGCCAGCCTGGAACCGATGCGGGCTTTGCGCACGGAGTAGGTGGGCTAATCAGTTCCTGAAGGTTCAACACCAACTGCGATGGTTGTGATTTGGCTGTAGGGGATGAAGAAGGCCAGGGCGGACGAGGAGGGTTTTTTGCTGAGTCCGCCGATGATTTTGCCGGCGACCTCGTCGCTTTCGATCCAGATGCCGGCGTCTTCTACGGCTAACAGCTTCACGCTGTGGAGCTTCTCGTTGTCGATGAAGCTTGGACCCATGATGACCACTTGGCGGTTTACTAAACGCCGTAGCTCAATTTCCATGGGCTATCTAGATGTGTCGATGGCAACATGGTTGCAATGGCTCGTTGATTCGGGCTTCATACGCTAGTATTTCCGAACCGTTGAGATTTTCAGTCGTCCCTACGAGACTTTTCAAGCGCATATCCTACCCCAGGACTGCGTCCTGGGCTAAGGTCAGTTGTCCCCGTTCGACAAGCTCAGGGCGGGCTCTGCGGGACTTATCTTGCAGTGAACAGGCACGTACGTAGATTGAGATGCAACTTGGTTGCAACGCCCGGGCGAAACCAAGTTGCAACTGCCGGCGCTGGTTCATGCCTGATACCCTCGAGTGAGGCGCGGTGCGCCTTCCCACGAGAGAATCGTTTAGCCATCGTCATCTCGCGCAGCAAAAATGTATGGGATGCCACGATCCGGCCATCAGGATGAGAATCAACGAGAAGGCTAGAAATATCCCATCGTTTGACGGGATGCGAGCCATTTCGATTCTCTTGGTCATCGCGGCTCATTCCGGCGGGAATTTTTCCACTGGATTAAGATTCGCTCCCATTTACATACTGTTCTGGCGCACACGGGAGTTGCCACGTTCTTTGTCATCAGCGGCTTTCTCATCACCAGCCTGCTGCTTAAGGAACTGGCTGGGACTCGCACGATCAGCCTGAAGCGCTTTTATGTGCGCCGTGCTTTCAGGATCTTTCCCGCCGTTTTATCTTTACTTGGGAATCATTTTCGTGCTGGTCTGTTTGGCGTTTTTCAGACGCCGTTCCGTGCCTTCTTTTTCGCGGCGATTTATGCTCAAATTATTATTTCGGCCCGGGGGCGGGTTCGTCGGCCTGCAGCATATCTGGTCCCTCAGCGTGGAGGAGCAGTTTTATCTTCTTTGGCCTGCGGTCTTGTTGCTTCTGAGGAAACGAAAGGCGATCTATTTGGCAGGGGCCCTGATCGTCATCTCACCCCTGTCACGTGTCATCACCTACCTCGCTCTCGCACCGCAGCATCGGGCGCTGGTAGACCGCATGTTCCACTCAAGCATCGACACCATTATGTTCGGATGCCTGGTCGCGCTGCTTTGGGAAAGCAGGATTTTTGAGCGTACAAGGTGGATATGGGCGAGTGAGTGGTGCTTTGCCGGTGCCGTCCTTTTTCTTTTTGGTCTCGACCCATTGTTGGATCTCCGATTCCAGGGGAGGTATGGCCTGACTATGGGAATGACGCTGGAAGGCGTCTGCATCTGCCTGGTTACCCTTTACGTGGTCACGCGACCGGGCACGCCCGCCGGCTGGTTGCTCAACACTGGTGTCTTGCGCCACATTGGCGTGATCTCTTACAGTCTGTACCTGTGGCAGAGCATATTCACCGGCGAAGGCTTCGGCTATTTTGCGTACAATCTTGCGGCTGTACTGGCTTGTGCCGAGTTATCGTATTGGGGCGTGGAGCGGCCGTCGTTGCGCTTACGCGACCGGTTGCGCGAAAGCCGGGCGGCGACTCGGGCGTAAGTTTGCCGGGCAAACAGGACCAGTGGGTTGCTGATCAGGGTGATTGTTCTCGACGTGGATTGTTGGCCGGTGAGAAGACACGGTGAAACCCGATGAGTGCAACGGCCAGCGACATATAGCCAATCAGCTCGGAGAACACTCTTATCTCGATGATGACTCCCACCAGCATCATCACCAGGAACCATGCCGCGAGAAAATAGACCTCCCGTTCCATCGCTGCGTTCTTCATCGATTTTCGACATAGCAGCACGAGCGGCAGCGTGAAACCAAATGCGCTCAGCAGGACAGGCCACTGCTGCGGCTCCAGAACAAGTCTCAGGTTGGCGGCCAGTTTGTAGTATGGGGTTGCGTTGGCCGTGTCGGGTATATTTCGCGCGAAGAAATGATGAAGGTAGACCCTGATCGCGGTCCAGACGACAAACTGTGTCAGGATGTGCGCGAGCAGTATCACGGTTTGCTTGCGCTCTTTGCTTTCGCGCCAGCTCCAGATCACCAAGAAGAGGGTCGCCATGCAGATTGTTTCGCGATTAAAAGTCCCGGGATAAAAAAGAGGTAGAAGAAAAACCTACGGCCCGAGATGATGCAGTAGAGGCAACCGCAGAAGAAGAAGAGACCAGGAAGATCATAAGGAAGCAGGAAGTTCAGGCCGAAGACCAGTGGAAAATGGAAATAAGCCATATAGACGACGAGCAACGACGCCCACCGGCTGTATTCTCGGTCGCCTGTAAGGCGGTAGAGAGACGCGCGGGTCAGGATGACCGATCCAAACAAGCTTAGCCACGAAGTGATGAATAAGATCAGGAGACGAGGATCGCGGACGGGTGGCGGCAGATGCCTGCTCGTTCCCGCGACGTAAGGTACTTTCAATCCTTCGCGTAATACCCAGGCCATGAGTACGCGGTATTGATACGGCAGTCGGGCGCTCCCCTGTATATATTTGCCGAGGTCGAGGAATGGCTGACAATTCTGAAGGTATGCAAGACAAAAGTGAGTGCAAATCGCAAGCAGGAGCACCCACCACGTGACTTTGGCGTTAAGCCTCTTCGTTGTCTTCGCCCAAGTGGGCGTCGTTCTCGTTCCAGGAGATCTCACGATCCTACTTTTGGCGCCGCGTCGGGAGGCGGATGCCCTGAGTTCCCGGGATACAGGACTCCCTGAGGAATATACTACTGGTCGCGCTCAACGGAAGTCCCCTTCAGGATACGCGAAGGATTCTTTTTGCTGTTTTAATCGATCAGCTACCTCTTGGTCCAAGTTACGCAGGTGCCGTTGAGAAACTAGCATCGAAGCCCGGTGTCAGACAAGGAAATCGTTAGCGGGGGCCATTTCTTTGGTATTCTTGACCAAACGAGGGCATAATCCGCATCCTGCCCTCAGAGGTCTGGTCGTGTACGGCAGAGGGAATCCATGCGTGTGGCCACTCCTGAGTACTGCTAGAGTAATTGGACACAGACGGAAACCAACCAAAATAGGGAGCTCCCGCGGACAATTCTATACTGAATTGGCGCTTTTAGCCATAGGAGCGGCTGGGAGCTACAGCGTCAGGCTCGTTGGCATGCTTCCCGGCAACGAGATTCTTCTTCTTCCGTTACTGCCGGTCATCCTTCTCATACATGCCCGCCGTGCCTTTCGTCGCGAATATCTGTGGTTCTATGTGTTGGCGCTTGCGTGGCTCTTTGGCACAATCGTGGGCGATCTTTACCGGGGAAGCAGTCTGCACAAAGCATGAAAGGCATCGCCAGGGTGGTTTTTTTCATCCTGGATTTCATGACGCTGACCATCTTGATCAACAAGAGCGGGCGCCGGATGATCATTTTTCTGCTAAGCATTTTTGTGCAGATGGCGAATATCATGATGTATTTTCGCGGTGACTTCCTGACCCAATGGAAGTTTGGGGGTGCTTCCATTGTCACCATTACCGCCTTGCTTATTTCATGCTACTACTATTCGCGGCGACGGTACTGGGTCTATTTTTTCATCGTGCTGGGCTTGGCAGTACTTAACCTTGTTTTCGCCTTCCGCTCTCAGATCGCGACTGATTTCGTCTCCGCAGCACTCATCCTTCCGATCTTCGGCCAGTCGAAACAGTGAGGCGAGCGAGCCCTCCAATCAATAACTTCATCAAGATTGCCCTTCTTCTCGCGCTCGCAGGGGGTGCCGCGTTCCTGGCCGACCGGGCCATTAAGTTCGCCGCTGACATAGGGTTGTTTGACGAGAGCGTAACCCAGAAGTTTCAAACCCAGGCGAACGGCAAGTTCGGCGTACTGGTGGGCGGGAGGCCAGAAACCCTAGTCGCGATCCAGGCGATCCGAGACAGTCCTATCATCGGCCACGGCTCGTTCGCCATAGATCCAAAGTATCTCGAATTGAAGCAAGAGCTGCAGTACGAATACGGCTATAGCGACACGGACACTGCCGGACGATTCCGAAGAGGACGGAATCCCCACTCACTCCCACTTAACCATGGCGTGGGTCGAGTCGGGCATATTTGGAGGCATCTTTTGGATCTTCGTGTTGGGGCTAACCTTTCGCGGCATCATCAAGGTCAGCCTCACCCGGCCGCCGTTGGCGCCGATCTACTCCTATCTCTTGTTGAACTTCGTTTGGAACGTCTGCTACTCACCGTTTGGGAGCGTCAACCGGATGTGGGCAGCGTATTTTATTTTGCTGAGCTACAACCTTTTAGGGCCACGCACCCCGCAAACCTCTACGGCTAGCCGGAATCAGGTTTGATCCCGGTGCGCCGCCCCGTGACCCGGGTACGGGTAGGCCTGGTGGGATAGGGCACAGACAGGCGGATGGCCAGGTCGCTTCAAGTCGTCACGGCAGCACGCCGCCCAACAGTCCTCCAAGGCCGGCTCGGCAAATACCTATTTGCCGCAGGCCTCTGTGGGCTTTTTCTCCTGTTTCTGGTGGACGCCTTCACCATCAGTCGACAGGCGTCCTGGCAGGACGAGATTTTTGTGGTTTCAACCGGTTTGTCTGTGGCACGTTTCCAGCCGCCAATTCAAAGTGTCATGGCGCAATATCCGCGCGCGGACTCCCCAATTCGATTTTATGGGCCGGTATCGTTTGTAGCCGACGCGGAATTAATCCGCTGGTTCGGCCTCTCCATCACCGCGTGGAGGCTCGCTTGTCTGGGAGGGGTGGTTCTTACCCTTATATTCTCCACTATGCTGGTCAGGTTCGCCGGTGGGGACAATTGGGCACAACTCGTCGCAGCACTGATCATAGGGCTTGCGGGATCGTTTGGTAGTCTGCCTGGGCCGGTGGGATGCCGTCACCTCAGGACTCTTTCTTGGAGCAATCCTGTTCTTGCTTCGGGGTGTTCAAGGTCAAGCCCAGAGCGCCCGGCTGGCAAGCTGCCTTGGCCGGCGTTTTCATCGGCTTAACGCTTGGTTCTACGCCCCGGTCGCTCACACTGAATGCAGCCGCGATAGTCGCAACAGCAGTCGTAGCGGTGTGTTTTCGCAGAACACGTAGAAGCCTGTTACTTGGAACCGCGACGATCTAGGGCATCGCGATCTCGGTGCAGACCCTTCTTCTACTGCCCTGGGGCCTAAACCCTTTTTCGTGGTACGCCTATGTCAGGCAAGCGACGAAAGATGACGCTATCAACGCGACTTCAGTCGCGGGCCACGGCGCGTTTGATTTCAATCTTCGTTACCATAAAATATTTTCCTGGCGTTCCTGCTTTTGCTGATTATCGGGGCGATGGCAGCTTTCGCGCGACGCAAGCCGCTCGAAGACGATGAAAGAGACCCTGCCCAGGGCATTTCTTGCCCTCTTTGCCGCCACCAACCTGGTTCTTATGCTGCTGCTGCTGGCGCAGGCACTTGGGCAGAGCGCATATTGGCTGCCCCCGGTGGTGATCGCAACCATGTGCTGGTTCGATTGGAGCCTTATCAGGAAGACCAGGGAGGCCGTCGTGGCCGCTGCGATAGTGGCTTGTCTGTTCGTGCTTGCGTTTACCGATATACAGCGTCTGGCGCCGATAATGCTAACGTGGAATCGCCGGAACAACGCCAATATCACCGCATTTGTGCGGCAAACCTTGAAGAGCGATGCGGTCGTTTACGGACCGGTCAGCGGCGATTTTTATCCGGTCGAGCTCGCAGGTGCGAATTACCTCTACGTAGCTGAAAACGCCCGGGCGGGCCGCATCTCAGAGCCCGGGGCATCGATTGCAGACAAACTGGAGCAGTCGATCTGTGCCCATCCCACCTACGCCATATGGCCAGAGGCCAACCCTGCTGAGCAAACCGAGCAGGAGCCCATGCCAGAGGTCCTTCGTGAGCGCTTGCTGTCGAAAGCGGGGGAATTTAAGCAACCACCCCTGTCTCAGTGGAAGAGAGAAACTGCTCGACAACCTAGGACCGGTGATAGGGAAATACGGTTTCCCCGATACGGTTATATACCAATTAAGGAGCCTAAATGGGTGTGCAAGGCGATGAAACATCGGCAGAGAAACCCGCTCGTTGATCGCGACAAAGGTTGACGCGTCTGCGGGAGGTACCCGATTGGTACGGGGCCAAGAAGTAAGCTCCTCTGCTTGGGTACTATAAACCGCATGGGTCGGGAATCAGAAAAGTACATCGAGAGTCTGGACGGCCTTCGGGGTATTGCGATTCTGCTCGTCTTCTTCTTCCATTACTTGATCCGCAATACCTACAACCCTCTCTCACGGTTCGCGAGCCTCGGCTGGAGCGGGATACTTTGTTCTTTGTACTTTCCGGTTTCCTGATTACCGGGATCCTTTACGACACACGCGAATCCACGAATTTTTTCCAGCGTTTTATGCGCGGCGCGCGTTGCGCTTGTTTCCTGTTTATTTTCTGGCCGTCGGTATTGTCCTTTTCGCCGCAGCGCTGCTTCACACGCCTATGGGCTGGAAGGCCCTACCTGTTCTATATCTATGGCGCGAACATTATGCTCGGATCGAAGAATGGCAGGTCTGATTCACTCCTTATTTCCAGTGCGTCCACTTCTGGTCCCTATCCCTCGAAGAACAGTTTTATTCCCTCTGGCCACTGGTGATCTTTTTCGTGCAAACGACGGACAATGATGCTGATCTGCGCGGGGGGAATCATTGCGGCGCTGATGTTCAGAATCGTACTAACGCATCTGCGGGTCTCGACCTGGATTCTCTACACTGAACTCCCCTCTTGAGGATGGATTCGCTACTCGCCGGCGCTTTGCTCGCGCTGGCGCTTAGAGGGCCGCGTGCAGATGCCTGGCGTAACCGGCGCGACTTTACCTCCTGATGGCGACGTTCTGCCTCGTGCTGAGTCTACTCTTCATTCGCGCCAGATCGGCCTTCTTCGCCTCGCCGGAGATGACTTCTTGGGGCTACACCATGTTCGCGGGTTTATATGCCTGTGTCCTCGCTCTTGCTCTTGTACCTGGTACCGTGGCTTATCGAATAGGCAGACTGTCCGTGTTGCGCTTTTACGGGCGATACAGCTACGGACTGTACGTCTGGCACGACTTGCCGTCACCGGTCTGTGTTTCATGGCAAGCATGGTTCGTGGATAACATCCACCCGCCTGTTCTCGCACAGGCAGCGTACACAATGGCGATGCTAACGCTATTCACAGTCGTGGCAGTGCTAAGTTACCACCTGTTGGAGCGTCGCTTCCTCAGGCTAAAATCGCGTTTCCAAGATCCCGAAGTCGAAGGACGAGCATGGTGGTCAGCCGCTGCCGAAGCTGCAAATATCGGACGACGCGCCAACCCTACTTTAATTTGCTAGCGATTCGAAATCTGGGAGAACCGAAAGTTGCATTGGGGTCGCGGTAATGCTCTAGCTACCGGTCTGTCGTTCGTGCCGCTGTCGGGCGGTTCGTCGTGTAAACTCTCTACGTATGGCTGGCAGGCCCCTCCGTGCATTTGTGCAGGCAGAAGCAGCAGGTTTGATCCAACAGGCGAAGCTGCGCTTGCTCGAGATGCATTATCAGAGCAAAGTTGGACACATCGGCGGCAACCTCAGTGCGCTAGACATACTTATGGCCGGCCACTTCCGGCTTGGACCCGATGACAAGTTTGTTCTCGCAAAAGGGCATTCCGCGGGAGCGCTGTATGTGACGCTGTGGTCCAAAGGAATTCTGTCCGACGATGATCTGCGCCGGTTCCATGGGGAGGGGAACGCGGCTCAGCGGCTGTCGCCGTTGCAGGGTATCCCCGAAATCGTCTTCGCTACGGGAAGCCTCGGTCACGGCCTCAGCTTGGCCGCCGGCTTGGCGCTCGGCAAGAAGCTCCGCGGAGAAAATGGGAGAGTCTTTTGCCTGACTTCGGATGGCGAATGGAATGAGGGTCTCCCGCCGGGAGGCTCTCATATTCATGGTCCATCAAGAGCTCGACAGGTTGACGTTCCTTGTTGATTTGAATGGCATGGGCAGGGTTTCGGCTCGACCAAGTAAGTTGCCAACCTCGACTCCCTCGCAGAGAAATTTCGCGCTTTCGGCATAAAAACCATCGAAATAGACGGCCACGATGTAAACAGCATCTGTTCTGCCCTCAGGACCAGTGATGGACCGCTGGCTATCGTAGCTAATACCACGAAAGGCCGAGGGGTCTCTTTTTTATGGAAAATCAGATGGCATGGCACTACCTTCCGATGAGTGAAGAACAGTATAAGCAAGCCGTGCGGGAGGTAACAGAATGCGTCAAGCTTTCTGTAACGGCCTAGTACGGCAGGCGCATCTGCCAGAATTCGTTTTCCTAACGGGAGACCTCGGCTTCAAGGCGCTTGAGCCGCTCCAGGAGGCCCTGGGTCCACGCTTCATCAATGCCGGCGTCTCGGAACAAAATATGATTTCTGTCGCGGCCGGGATGGCGCGGAGCGGATTGCGTCCCTGGGCCTATAGCATCGCGCCGTTTGTCTACGCGCGCCCGTTCGAGCAAATTCGCAACGATGTCTGTTACCTATAACCTCCCCGTGGTCCTAGTTGGCAATGGGGGGCGGGTATGGATACGGTGTTATGGGCAGTTCGCACCATGCGCTGGAGGATTATGGTTGCCTGCTCAC
>CAVWNL010000017.1:0-585849 GCA_963756485.1 uncultured Acidobacteriaceae bacterium
CCCCAAATAACACTCAGAGGTCCTGTATCGCAGGAGTACTAGCTGAGAACGCTGTGAGCTTAGGGCTAGACGCCCTCGGAACCCTCCCCATTCCGGAAGCTGGCGGAATCACCAGGTTGGTTGGCCAGCAACTAGGAGCGGCGAAGATCGGTGCGATATATCGAGGTGTCGTCGCGGATCAGCAGGGTGCGAATCTTCTGAATGGTCTCAGAAATTCTACGAGCGCAGGGGCTTTATTCGGTAACTCCGGTGATACCTCAGCTCTGGGTCTGGCTTCAACGGCGGTCGGTGGAGCTGCGCTGACTGCTGGATATTTTGTCCCTGTTCTGGGACAAATCCTTTCTGGAGGGCAACTGATAATTGACTCCATTCACACGTACAACACGATACAGACGAAATGCTACGGTCACAGCTAAAAGCGAATTTCGACAGCGATCTGAGGGCGGCCCAGAAACTACGGCTTCCATGGTGGGGCGTATGGTGCGTCGTGCTTCCTGCGCTCCCTTTCTTTATCTATCTTGACCATCGCGGCAGGCTTGACCTTGCACTCCCGATCTTGGCAAGTGTCGCAACAATGGCACTTGTGATCATTTTGAAGAGACGATGTGCAAATCGCGCTTGGTTTTGGGGGCTGATCCTCCTCTTTTCAGCTCTCCATTTAGCACTAATTTGGCTCGTCCCGTGGCCAACTAGATGGGTATTTCCGCTTCTTTCGGCTGCCATCGCTTCTGCGGACTTCTGTCTCCTGCTTGTGATTATCTCGTTCGTTGAGCTTCTTATTGGCACGCAGGGCCACGAGGGGGGTGACCACGCAACCTTCTAGCGGTGCGACGGAAATGGATAGATGTACGACGACGTTCGCCGCTACTGCATTTGGTATCGCCCCAAATAACACGGCGTGCAATATCCAGCGAGCGACTTCCGGTGTTATGGGAGCCGCGAATCTGGGGCTGGCTGTGGGCAAAGGATTTGCGCTTGGCGGTGCTGTAGCTGGTCTAGGCGCGACGGGAGTAGGTGCCCCTGCCGCTACCGTTCTGGCTGTATACGGCACAGTGAGTATCTTCGGACAAGGTCTTACAGGAGCAGCTCAGTTGTATTCTGCAGCAACCGGAAACTACGGAACAGCGGCCGGTGTTGCGCAGATTGGGAATATCTTATCGGGTCCGGTGAGCGGTTTAGGAACCTTGCTGGGCGGTGGAAGCCTTGCAGCTGCAGAAGGAAACGCGGGCTATGAAAGTGCTTTTACAGCCGGTGCTGGGTTGATCGACGCGATCAGAGCGGGGGGAGCTGGTCTCGCGCTGGCAATGGCCGATCACAATACGGCTCAGATGAGTCTCTTTGGTGCTGGCGGGGGGAACGCATGTGGGGCCGGTCACTGATATGAAGCGAAAGCCGCGGAACATGTTCACATGGATCGGAGTTCCCGTTGTCATCGTTGGGGCTTTGGGGCTACTTACCGCGCTGTTGATCGAAGGGCGTTTGAATCAGCAAACCTTTGCCATCGGATGTGTGATCGTGATGGTTCTGGCGGTAGTGATCTGGACCGTTCTCTTGAAGCGTTCCAATCAGCCTGCTGGGTCTTCCGACGGGGCTGGTTCTCCCAGCCCTCCAAATACGAGTAAGAAGAAAGGTCTTCAGGTAGCGTTGCTCCTCCTCTTCCTGGCACTAGTCTTCTGGATGACAAGAGGGGGACCGTGGATACCACGGCTCATCGGTGCCTCGGTGCTTGTACTGTTCATCACAGGGACAGTGCTCCGCAGAGCTAGCTAGAACTGCGAGGCCGTCTCTTCGGAGATGGCCTCGCCGCGTCTGTGGCCTCCGTTGAAAGCCGTGCCGCCCGTGAAGAAGAGCGCCATGCTGCGCATGGGGTTAACGATGACACTCCACCCCTGGGAGGGAACTGTGTGGAAACCTGGGGCTGGTCTTGGATAATCATCGTGGCATCCAACAGATAGCGTTTTGCGGGGTTCCCCGGGGAAACCCGTGTCATCATGCGTAAACGCGGGTGTTGGGGGGCGAGGAGCGATGGCGCTGCTTAATGAGAAGAACCTTGCGGGCGAGGCGGCGAGGCGGGCGCGGTTCCGGGTGCATCACGTGGGGACGAAGCTGAACGAGGCGGAGGTGCGTGAGTTGGAGGCGCTGGCCACGAAGCGCAGCCAGACCCACGCGGAGCTGATCCGGGGGCTGATCCTGCGTGAAATCGAACAGAGCAAAACGCGCCATCGGGCCAGTGCGGAGATGGTGGAGATCACGGCCTGCCGGTTGCTGCTGACCCATCTTCTTCGCCCGGGAGCCACGGGCCAGCCGATGACGGAGCAAGCGTTCGATGGGCTCCTTGAAGAAGTCAAGAAGCACAAGGCGCGGGTGGCCGAGGACCGGCTCAAAGACTACGAAGCGGGGCGCTGAGATCGACGTCGAGGGGCCCAGTGCGGTGGCCCCGTACCCTTCGCTGCGGTGGCCGTCAAGGGGCTTCGCTCGCTGGCGCGACGCGCAGAGAAACGCGCGCCCTTGACCGCCGTCCTCGCTGCGGGTGGTCGGCAATTATGAGAAGAATGTCTTCTTCTCATGTGTTCAAAAACACATGCCAAGACAAATGGAACAGCGGCGGTGGCGAGGCTGAGATGAGCCGTGTCGTCCGATGAGTGTTCGAGGTTAGCGGTAGGCTTCGGAACGGTGCAGGACGGCGTGAATGTAGAGCGTGCCGGGCGGGTTTTCGATGAAGCGGACGCGGTAGTCGCCGACGCGTAGGCGCAGCTCGCCTGTGTTGCCTTCGAGCTTCTTGATGTCGCCCTCGCCGGTGCGGGCGAAGCGGTCCAGCGCGGTGAGGATGCGCATGGCGGTGTCGCGGTCGATGCGGCGCACATCGGCGCGCGCGGGCGGGGTGAAGATGATCTTTTTCACGCCGGGGTCTGTCAGGGTTGGAGGTCTTCGGGGCTGAGCCCGAACTCGCGGAGAATCTCTTCGTGGGGGATGCCTTCGCCGGGATGCTCGGCCAGCCAAGCCTTGGAAGCGGCGACGGCGCGGGTCTCTTCTTCGCTGATCTCTTCGTCCTCAAAAGGCGCGTTGGCAATGGCGCGGTCCACCGGATCGAGCATGGATGTAATCAGGGTGACAACGGCGGAGGCCTGCGCGGTGGATATGCGATCGATGAGTTCGTGGGCCTGCTGCTTCGGGTTGGTTACGGCGTGAGCCATGGGAAATCCTTCCTCTCCAAGGTTACCGTTCCGCTCTATCGTTCCGACGACCAGCGGCGAGCTTCCTGCTGCAGGATCATGCTGTCGAGGACCTGCTGGACGACCTTCTTGGACTCCGGATCGAAGCGGGAGACGGCTTCGAACTGGAGCTTGAGGGCATCGTCCGGGCCGCGCTCGTCGGGGGCGAAAAGTAACGTATCTGCACTGATGCCTAGAGCCACGGCCATGCTGCGAATGACATCGAGGGTGGGCTGGGAAGTCCCGGCCTCATAGCGACGGAGCTGGACTACGTGGACGCCCACGCGGTCGGCGAGCTGCTGCTGAGTCATGCCCTTTTGCTTGCGCAGGGCGGCCAGGTGTTCGGGGAAGTTCACGGTCCAGTGGTGGTTGATGGGCACCGGACTAGCGTAAGCGAGCATGGGAGACCCCAAGCATGGGTTACCCAAAACTATCACATATGTTATCTACGATGAAACAGATGTTTGGGTTGACAGGTTTTCAGCAGGCAGCCTGAAAACAGGAGGGCCGCACATGGCGCGCATCCCGGATCACGAGATCGAACGACTCAAGAAAGAAATCTCGGTCGAGCGGCTGGCCGAGGCGCGGGGTATCCAGTTGACGCGGCACGGAGCCGACCTGAAGGCGATGAAAGGGGTTTGATCGAACTGCGTATGTGTACGACGACGTTCGCCGCTACTGGGTGACGGACATGATCCCACCGCGTTCTTTAGGCGACACAAGCGGCAGCAGGTGTGTTGGCGACTCAACTCGTAGGGGCAGTCGCCACACGAGCAGGAGCCATAAGGCTAGGAGTCTTTTTGAGTGAAGAACTCATTCCACTAGTCGGCGAAGCGGCAACCCTATATGTGGTAACGAGCGCCGCGAAGGACGCCGAAACCTACTACAACGACAACGTAGGCGCGTGTTCTCAATGAGGGCCAATTGTTCATGAGTAGGAAAAATACGCTGAGAGGTTCCCGTTTCGGACTGTCCTTGCGATTGTTCCAGTCCTCATTATGGAAGGCATATTCGGCTTTACATTCATGCTCCTTCGGCTTGGTTACGGGAGGTCATTCTGGTAAGCAAGCAGACAGCCTCGCCGCCGGTGACAGGCGAGCGCCGGCAATCGATCGATTACCGATCGATTTGGCTCCGGAAGGCCCAGTCCCCAAAATGCGGCTTGAAATCAGTCAGGCTAATTCGGCACGGTCACCAGTGTTACCCGCTTCTAAAGTTACAGCAACATCACTGGCCGGCGCTTCACCCTCTGGTTGGCCGTCCAACACGAGCAAGCTGCGGACGCACTAACGGCAAGAATAGCCAGACGAGGGGGGCTTATCTCGCTTATCGCTCAATCTTTTTCCGCTGGAAAGCGCGGCAGGGGGGCCTATCTCTCTTTTCTCTCACCAAGTGCATACTTTTTTCGCGGCCGGCCGCTCCGCTCGGAAGAGGCTCACCGCGAGGGCGCATCTCGTGGCAATAGGTTGCGCCCGCAGGTTACCACCTCCCCACACCTCGCAGACGCGCGACCGAAATAACTCCCCATTGCCGATCAAATGAAGATGATTGGACATGAGACAGTAGCCGGCTAAGAACGCCAAACCTAAAATATTTCCATCACCCGCAACACTAAATGCACAAAATCTGGATCTGTATGTTCGTGCGCACCCATCCTCGGGCCGCCTTGCGAAAGGCTCGCGGCGTGAGCACTGTTTGCGGCAAGCAGGAGTGCGCCTAGGCGTGCTCTCATTACGGACAGCTCTTTGACAACTAACGCCACAACATTGTCCGGACCACGGCCGGGCCGTGCGGGGAGGCCATGGTGAATGAAAACGAAAAGTGGTTTCCCCATTTCTTTTCGAGAGAGAAAAGGTGCCCTTATGGCGCATAAGGCGCTTATGGCGCACACTTTTTTTTAGGCCGCACCCATCTGGCAGGGGCTTTGGACGAGGCGATAGTGGTTTCCACGTTGTTCTTGAAGACGGTTGAGTACTGACGCTGGAGGAAAAGTCGCGCTCTGGCTGCCCCTTTTCCCCCTTAATCATGTGCAAGTTCAGGCACGATAAGTCCAAATTAGCTTCGAGACTATAAAACAGTAGCCACCCTCCCCCTTGTCATCCCGACCGGAGCGAAGCGTAGCGGAGGGACCTGCGGTTCCGCGGACCACTATTGGAAAACGCGGCAATACCATTGATCCAAGCTCAGTTTCTCTTCCAGGCTCAGACGAAGGTAATTACTAACTTGCAGTGTCAACAAATCAGTTGCTCCGGTAATTTGTTTTTTGAAGTTGTCGCTGAGTGATTGCTTTGACCGCCCTCAGTACCGCGTATGCCCACTGGCAACATATTCCTTGAGCATCCTGCTCAAACGTTGCACGACATCCGGCCGCGCAGCCCACAAATTGTAGATCTCCTGTGGATCCTCAGCGAGGTTATACAACTGGCCCTCCACGCCGCCCGGCACGGGATCGACATGCTCCGGCGCAGAAAATCCGCCGCTCCCCAGCCCAAGCTCCAACTTCCAATCGCCTTCGCGGATGGTCATCATCCCATCATTCGACTCGTCGATAATGCTCTTCCTCACAGGATCGTGGGGCTGGCCGAGTAGAGGCGGCAGCAGATTGAAGCTGTCTTCACCGGCATCCGGAGGCAACGGCCGCCGCAGCATGGCTGACAGAGTTCCCATCAGATCCGTCAGCGAACCCGTCTCGTTACAAACCGTGTCCGGGCGAATGTGTCCGGGCCACCGGGCGATGAATGGGATACGATGACCAGCCTCCCAAACATCGGCCTTTTCTCCGCGCCAGCCGGCATTGGCGCGGTGCGGATAGCGCTCGATATCTTCCGGCTTCCAATCCGCGCCATTATCACTGGTCACGACCACCAGCGTGTTGTCATCGAAGCCCAACTCGTGAATCGTGTCGAGCACTCGCCCGATCATGTCGTCCACTTCCATCACATAATCGCCATACAACCCGGCGCCCGATTTCCCCCGATACTCAGGGAGCGGCACCCACGGCGTATGCGGCGATGGCAGGGCGAAGTAGAGAAAGAACGGTTGATCGCGCTGCTCCGCGCGCTGGTGCAAAATATCCACGACCTTCTTCGTCATCGTCGGCAACACCTGGGCAAACTCGAGGCCGGGCGCGCGAAGGCCCGCTCGCCAGAACACTCCGCGCGGGCTGTCGCTGCCGGGGTCGGCGATGCTCGGCTGCTCGACCACATGCTCGTTCTCAAAGTACAGATAAGGATTCATGTCCAGCGACGCGGGAATGCCGAAGTAGTAATCAAATCCGTGGGAGATCGGCCCTGGCCGCAGCGGTTTTGTGTAGTCGGTTTTTTCCGCTTCGCCGAGTCCCAGGTGCCACTTGCCCACGCCTGCCGTGTAGTACCCCTCGGCCTTGAGCATGGAGGGCACAGTCATTCGTCCCGGCTCGATCAGATTAGGAGACTCTCCCCACAGAACACCTTTCTTCAATCGCGACCGCCAGGGGTAACGGCCGGTCAAGATGGCATAGCGGCTGGGAGTACAGACCGCACTCGCCGCGTGCATATCTGTGAAGCGCATACCTTGTTTGGCAAACCCGTTGCAATGCGGCGTGGGCACAGCAGAGTGAGGATTGTAAACATCCATGTCGCCCCAACCCAGGTCGTCCGCCAAAATGTAAACCACGTTCGGCTTCCCATCCTTGACTGAATCAGCAATGGCGGCAAACGCCTCGAGGGAAAGCAAAGTCCCAGCCGCGCCAAGTGCTGACTGGCAAAAAGTACGACGATCGATAAGAGGAGTCATCCGATTCCTTAGCCCTTCGTGTTAAGCGTCGCCTGGAAACAGGCTCTTCCAGGGCCCCTGACAGTAAGGGCTGTATCGTAACAAACTCCGAGGGAAATCGGACGGTTGCCCCTCGCCAACGTTTTCAGAACAGTCGGGCTCGGTGAACCGCAAGCTCGACACCCAACCTAAACAAAACCCAGATTCGCAGAGCTGAACGCGCCGAGGGTGGGAAAGATTGTATTCAGTTGAGCCGCGCTGACTCCAAACCAACTGGCGAGTGTAGCCGCGTACTGCACCGTGCTGGTGGAAGGAATCCACCGGCCGTTCATGTCGAAATCATCCGGACCGCCGAGAGCAAGTGTGGGATAGACACCGTAAAGTTTTGCTCCCTTCACAGCGCCGCCCAGAACGATATGGTGGCTACCCCAGCCGTGGTCGCTGCCGCTATTCGAATTCGGTTGGAAGGTTCGTGAGAAATCTGACATGGTAAAGGTCGTCACCTCGTTGGCGATGCCCAGCTCCTGCGTTGCCTGGTAGAAGGCAGACATCGCCGAGGAAACCTGCGCCAACAACAGCGTCTGCTGCCCGGCCTGGTCGGCATGGGTGTCGAAGTTCCCAATGCCCGCAAAGAATATCTGACGATTCACTCCAAAGCTGCTGCGCACCTGCATCAATTGAGCAATCTGTTGCAGCTGCGCGGCGATGGGATTGTTAGCAGGGAAGATTGTAGCCAGTGGCGCCACCGAGGAAACGGCCTGGGTAAGAACACTGGCATAACGCGCAGCATTCTCGCTGATGGCATTGTCGGCCTGTACCAGGTTAAGCCCGCTGGCAAAGCTCAGGAAGCTCTGCGCGATCGCCTGCCGAGCGCCGCACTCCGCCGCACCTTCACCACAAGAAACCCCGGAAACATTCCCAGGGGTGACCGCCAGCGGCGTGGTGGATTGGCCGTCGCAGAAAAGCGTGTCCCCGGCCACCGAAGTGATCATGGGAATGGAAGCAGATGGATTGAAGCTGCTGCCCAGCAGGTCGCTCATGCGGCCGGCCCACCCCGTCGCAGTGGCGGAAGACTGCGTTGCGTTCTGCCACTGCAACTGTTGGTCCGAGTGGCTGAACAGGTTCGAAGGCAAATTCGCCTGTGCAGTCAGGCCCGCGCGGGTTGTCGGCGCCACCAGCGTCCCGACATTCGCCACCAAAGCAGCAGTCCCGCTATCCACCAGCTGAGCAATCTCCGGCAGGCTGCCATGCAGGCCGTAGTGGGGCAGGGAAGCGAGCTGTATCAGCTGGCTTTGTGGCAGAGCCAGCGGTCCCCGCACCGTCGCGTAATTGTTGTAACCAGCCGTGTCACTGGGAACCAGCATGTTGTTGGCGTCGTTCCCCCCGAAAAGAAACACGCAGACCAGCGCCTTGTAGCCCGCTGCCGGCGACGTTTGGGCAAACGCATTCAAGGCTCCAAACGGACGCAGGCCGGCAAGGCTCCCGCTCGCCGCCAGCGAGGCATATTGAATGAAACTGCGCCGATTGATGCCCATATTCGTAACCTCTACTGGTCGATCTTGAAAAAGTTGGAACTGATCACCAGCCAGGTCGATACGCGGACTCGCTGGCCGATATCCGGCAAGATCGCCGCATTGGCCGCGATCGCTGATTGCATCGTGGGCGACATCTGGGCGTGCGTGAAAAGGATGTTCAGTGCGGTCACCAGGTTCGCGCTGTCTGTGGCGGGGTTACCGGTAGCCGAGGCGATTTGCCCGAGAAAACTTGTCGGGCTCATATCAATCGAGAACGAGGTGAGGTGGTTGCGTACGATCGTGTCCGCGAGCGTCATACGAAGGGTAGCGGCGGAGGTGTTCTCCTGCGCGAACTCAGGAGCGTTGACCGTGGAGCCAGGAATGACATAGCTTGGCGGGAAGAAATTAAACACGCTCGCTGCCGCATAAGGTACTTCTCCCAGCGGCGAAGAGTAGCTGCCGGCAGCGTCGTAACGGCCCTGGGGATCCACATTGGTGAATTGCAGCGCGCGCAGAATACCCGTGAAGTATAGGATGGGTTCGCGCAGATGGCCGCCTGCGGCAGCCGGATCGCTATCCGCCGCACGCGCCTCCGGATCAGTGAGAATCGCTGTGACCACGGCCTTCATATCACCCCGCACACCCGAACCGTCGTTCGCGAATACGGCGGCCACACGGCCCACGTAGGCAGGTGCTGGATCGCCGCTGACCAGGTGCTGGATGAGCTGCCGGCAGACAAAAGGACCAACATTGGGATGATTGAAGATGGAGTCAATCACTCCGGACAGATCTTGTTCCGCTGTCTGCCCGGCGGGGAGAGTCACCCCGCTCAGCAGCGCCTTGGCCGACATATCATGCGCCACCTCAATGGCGCGCATCGGTTGATCGAAGTTGGGTACCCCGTTGGGGAAGCTCGTGGGCACGCCTCCGGTGGGGTTGGCGTAAGTCCAGCCGGTGAGAGCCCGCGCGTAGGCCTGCACTTGCGCTTCGCTATACACCGGATGCGGCATCCCTGTGCCATCGAGCTGCAGACTGCCGTCGGCATTCAGTAGATACAGCCCGGTGGTGAACAGCTGCATCAATTCACGGGCGAAGTTCTCGTTGGCGATCTGGCCGGCAGGCGCGGCGCCGCTGTTCAACATGTTGAGATAGGCGCCCATTGCCGGCGAAGTCGCGACATCATTCAGCAACTGACGAAAATTCCCAAATGCATCATCCGCCAGCAAATTATGGTAGGACGGGATAGTCCGTGCATTCACCATATCGGTGGAGACTACGAACATTTCGCTCAACGCGAACGCGACCCGCTGGCGAAGCTGGTCGTTCGCTGTGAGCGCATTCTTCCAAAAAGAACTTTGCGCACAAGCGTGCGTCCCGTTAGGACAGGTGGCCACCGGCGGATTAGGAATAGCCGGCATCCGCGTCGTGGGCGTAGCAAATTGCTGTGCCAGATAAGCGGCGACACCCATTTGCTGAACGCTTTGTACGCTCGAAAGCGTTACCCCGAATGTCGTCTGATCAACCAGCCGCGTTGCCTCGGCAAGACTGACCGGCGGAATTGTCTGCACCGCTACTGTTTGTGTCACCGCCGATTTCTGCGCGGCGTTCGGATTCATCACACCTACGCTGATTGAACTCGTCCCCGCAGTCACGCTGATATTGCTCTGCAGTTCCGTAGGCGACACCAGGGTGGTGGCAACGTTTTCTCCGGCGACTTCCAATTGGGAGCCAGAAATAAAACCAGAACCATTTACCGTGAGGATGAAGCTGTTGCCCGGCGCCGTCTGCGTCACCGACCCGGAGCTGATCGCCGGTAACGGGTTGAGAATCTTAACGCTCAGCGAGGCAGAGCCGGCAGGTTTTGCCACTGTGGTTGCGCTAATGGTGACCGGGTGGCCGGCATAGAAATTGGCCGCGGGTGTGTAGAAGCCCGTGGAGGAGATAGGCCCGGTCGAGGCGGCGCCGCCGGCATATCCATTGACTGACCAAACAACTGTGCCGGGCGCGCCATTGACCAGGGCGCGGTATTGTCCGGTGCCCCCCAGCCTTACCTGGGATGGACCGCTCAGCGCGACGGCCGGAGTCTGCGCATGCAGCACGCTGCCGCAAGCCGCCAGCAACAGCACCAGAGAAACTGCTGAGCCAGACGTCGACATGCCTCGACCCTAGGACCATCCCGGTCACCGGGCCATACAACCAACATCCAGTTACGGAGGAGTGCTGTCTTCCTCTCGTTTCGCCGTAGCCTGCCGATAAACAAAGTCGCGCTCCGGCAAGCCGGCGCGTGGATGCAAAACGGTACTTTCATGCTAGTCTTACTTTTACATGTAAGAGTAAGAGGGCAGCACGATGCGCATCACCTCAAAAGGTCAGGTGACGATACCCGCCGAAATTCGAGAGCAGGCTGGGCTCCTTCCCCACACTGAGGTCGATTTCGAGTTCGATGGCAAAGCCGTCCGGATTCTCCGTGCACGCGGAGCAAAGGACCGTAGCCGGGGCTCCCGGCTGATCGCTCATCTGCGAGGTCGTGGAGACGTCGCAATGAGCACAGAAGCAATCATGGCTCTGACTCGTGACCAGTAGATGAGCGCTGTTTTAGTAGATAGCAACGTTCTTCTCGATGTCATGACCGAGGATCCGCAATGGTTCTCATGGTCCGCCAAAGCTCTCGCGAATGCCGCTGAGACCATTCGGTTGCCGGATACAGCCTATTGACGCGCGACGCAGCCCGCTACCGCACCTATTTTCCAAAGCTGCGGCTCATCGCACCTGGCTAAGAACAGGCCCGATGTTCCCTTCGTTTCAAAAATTAAACGACACTTGAAGGTCAATACTCCGATTCGACGATGGCGACGAAAAGAATCCGCCCGCGAGCGCATTCGACTTGCCAAACAAAGGCGACTCCAGAACACCGACCGGCGCCGCCAGGTTCACGTCGTTGAAGATATTTCTGCCCATCGCCGTGAAGTTCAGCGAGTAACGCCGCGACGCCTGCTGATCCAGCATCGGCGGACGTCCTCCGCCACCGCTGAGTCCTCCTGGGCCAAGGCCGCCTCCGGGAGGGCCACCGCCCCCAGGCCCACGCCCACCGCCACCAGGAGCCGGCCCATTGAAACCACCGCCCGCTGCCCGCTCCGAACGCGGTCCAATGCCGATCGACTTGCTCACGCGCAGGTTGGTACTGAATTGTCCCGGACCCGTCACGAAGTTGTAGGGGATCCTTCCCGCGTCCGCCGAAGGATTTAAATCGAAGTCCCCATACTTGGTCTGCATCACGTCGGTGCTCCCAGACGTAGCGAACGACGGCCGATCGTTGAATTGGTTATCCCCATTCAAATCCTGCCCCACCGTGATATTGAACGGAGTTCCCGAATCCAGAACCAGAAACGGGCTGATCGAAATACCGAACGGCGCCTGGTAATTTCCGCCCAACAGAAAGCGATGACGAATATCAAACGTCGATCTGCCGTAGTCGGCGCGCGGGTCGAACTGATTGGAAGGAAAGTAGGTCGCTCCCGACGTGTCAGCCTTGGCGGAGTTCAACACGTAGAACCCGAACAGCGTAAGCCTGCGCTCGCGTACGCTGAAGTTGGTGATCAACTGATTCTGATGATAAATGCCGCCAGACTGAAACTGATACAAGTTCTCATTGATGCCATTCGGCCGCACCCCGGTTCCCGTAGTGACGTCATACGTGCCGGGCAGAAAAGCGTTGACGTTGTCGCTGTAAAGTTGATGCAGGCCGCGCGAGTTGATGTAGGTGCTGGAAAGCGTAATCTTTTTGCCAAAGCGGTGCTCGATCCCAATGGCCGCCTGCATGTTGATCGGTGCCGTCAGGTTGGGCGCAATGGAGTAGGTCGTCGGAGCGGCTTCGCTCGCCGCCAGCGAACCCGTTGGCGGGGGAACACCCGGATCAGGATTCTTGACTACGTACTGCTGCTGGTTGATGCCATTCTGCCGGATCGCCTGCAACACATTGGTAGATTGAAAGCGGTCGAAGAACCAACCGTATCCGCCACGAATCACCGTCGTCGCTGGTTTGCTCTTCCCGTTCACCGCCCAGGCAAACGAGATCCGCGGTCCAAAGTCTGCATGATCGCTAATGCGGTTCTGACCCTCGTAACGAAGGCCATAACTCAGCGTAAAGTCCGGCCGGATCCGCCAGTCATCCTGGAAGAAGAGGCCCGCGTCAAACAAATCCACCCGCGCGGCGGGGTTGCCTACCGTCACCTCGTACTGCGATGGCTGGCCAGCGGCATAGCTGTCGAGCGATGCATACGTGTAGTTCCCGTTGAAGCCTGCGGTGGAGCTGTTGGCGTCGCGCACCGCCCGCAGGCGGCCGCCAAAGCGAATCGAGTGTGCCCCCAGCGCCGCTGAAGTGTAATTCTGCAGCTCATAGTGATCCTGGGCATCGTGAATCGCTCCCTCATTATTCCCGCCTCCGGTAAAGGCGCCTTGCACCGTAATCGTCGGCGTGCTGAAGAGAGGAGTTTGGTTGTCGCGATCGCGAATGTACTCGAACCGCGTCTCATTCACTACCTTCGCACTCAAAATTTGCGTGTCGCTCACCTGGAGGGTGTTTTCCTGGTTCAGCGTGTCGTAACCCTGGGTCTGCAACGCAAACTGTGACACGCCGTTGTTCGAACTCTTTTGCCGGTCGTACATGTAGCGGACGCTGAGCGTATTGCTGGGCGTGAGTTGCAGATCCAGGCGAGGACTCAGATCCATGCGCGATTGTGGATTGGCGACTGCTGCCGCGTAGTTGTAACTGCCGCCCGTAGGATCGAGCAACTGGGCATTGATGATCGAGTTCGCATTGTTGTCGCGGCGAAAGCCGCTCATAAACCATGAGGCGCTTTTGTTGAGCGAGCCACTGACATTGCCGAGAAAGAAAGTGGAGTAGTACGGAGGTTCGCTGGTCACGAACGTGTTCAGCGAGTTGAAGGCGGAGTCATTACCGCTGGCCATGATCATTCCATGCAGGTGATCTGTTCCCGGCTTGGTCAGGATCTCGATGCGCCCGTAGCCCAGTTTGTCGTATTCCGCGGAGAAGGGATTCTGGTTGACTCGTATTTCGCGGATGGACGATTTCGGCGGCAACTGTCCGCCGGTGAACCCATCGATGTAGATCTGGCCGCCATTCGGGCCGGCAGCAGGCCCAGCAAGCGCATTCAGCTCATCCTGCAACTCGTCGGGATCGTCGGACAGCGCGTCCAGATCTTTTCCCTTGATGACAATCGCGCTGGAGTTATTGTCGGGGCTGGTATCGAGCCCCGCCCCCTGTTCGCTGACCGTGACTTGTTGCTGGTCAACCGCGATGATCAGGGGCAGGTTAGAGACCGTGGCATGTCCCGCCTCAACCGTCACACTCTGCGCCTGGGCCAGCGCAAGGCCCGGCGCAGCCACGGTGATGGTGTAGATACCTGGAACCAGCTGAGGAAAGTTATAAGTACCATCAGCACCGCTGATCGTGGCTGACGTATGCCCGTCCGCATCCTGTACCGTGACCGTCGCCTTCACCACGCGCGCTCCCGAAGGGTCGCTCACCGCGCCGTGCAGTGATCCATTCGCCGGCAACCCCAGCAAATGGGCGGCGGTCAATAAGCTCACGCACAACAGCAACGCTATCGATCGGAATCTTGCGACTGAACTTTGCATGCATCACTCCTGAAGTACGGCCACCTTCAGGAGACACCGCGCAGGAGAGCAATGCGGTCACGTTGCGTAATCCTTGGTAAAGGAATGTCACGGCGATGTGACAATTTGTTACATTTCCCCCGCCTCATAACACCCCGCTCGGCGTACTCTCGGAAGTGGCAGAAAGACGAACGCATGGAGTCCATTCTTCTTATCGACGATGATGTGGAGCTTTGCGCGATGCTGAGCGACTACCTGGGGCGGCATGACTACCAGGTAACCGCTGCTCATGACGGCAAGACCGGCCTGGCAAAGGCTCTGAGCGGGAGCTACTCCATCATGCTGCTCGACGTCATGCTTCCCGGGCTCGATGGGTTTGAGGTTCTCCGAAGGTTGCGTGCCGCGGCCTCTCCGCTGAGTGTTCTGCTGCTCACCGCTCGGGGAGAAGATGTTGACCGCATCGTAGGCCTGGAGATCGGGGCCGACGACTATCTGCCCAAGCCCTTTAATCCGCGCGAGCTACTGGCCAGGATTCGCGCCATCCTGCGCAGAAGCGGAAGCACAGAAGCGCCGGCCGCGGGAGACTTCCTCACTGTTCACGGTCTGGAGTTGGATACGGCCGCGAGAGTGGCCCGCTGCGGTGGCGTGCAGCTGGACCTGACGGACATTGAGTTCGGACTGCTGCAAGCCCTCATGCGCAGCCCCGGCGAAGTCGTCGCCAGGGAGCAGCTTGCGGAAACCGTGTTGGGCCGTAAATTCCATCCCTTCGATCGCAGCCTCGACATGCACGTGAGCCGCTTACGCCACAAGCTCGATGCTGCCGACAACTTCGGAGACAAGGTCAAGACCATTCGCGGGGTCGGGTACCAGCTCGCGGTCCCTGCTCCTCGCAAACTCGCAGGAGATCGATAACCATGCGAGGCCTCTTCGCCAAAATCTTTCTTGGTTTCTGGATCGCACAGAGTTTGACGTTTTTGATCTCGACCGTGCTCATCCTGCGCCGCCAGTTTGTGCGGCCCAACGAGGTCATGGGGGTGTTGGATAGCACCCTGCCCAACGCCGCGACCGCGGCGGCCAACGCCTACGAAGCAGGCGGTTGCCCCGGTCTCGAACAATTTGCCGCATCGCTTCGCCAGACCATCTATCTCGCCGACACGCCCACGCATTTTCTTTGCCAAGCCAGTCTGCCCTCCGTTGCGGCAAACGTTTTGGCCAGGCAGCCCAGAGATGCCCGGGCGGTTCACTCCACCCTGATCGGTGAGCAAAATTTCTGGAGCACGGCCATCGAGTCCGCCGGTGGCCGCCATTACATTTTCCTTCTGAGCCGCCACCACACCGCCAGCAACTATGGTTTACACGAACTGCTTTTTTTCTCCTTTCCCCAACTTCCTGTGGCGATCGTGGTCTTCGGCATTACCACCTTTGTCCTGGTTCTACTGCTTGTCCGCCCCATCGGCCGATTGCGTATCGCGGCCCGCGCCCTGGCCAACGGAGAGCTGGCCACGCGTGTCGCCAATCCAGACGGCGAAGAACGCATCTTTGGCGGAGACGAAATTCAAGGGCTGGTTCACGACTTCAATTACATGGCGGAGCAGCTGGAGCGGCTGGTCGGAGCGCAAAAGATACTGGTTCGCGACGTGTCGCACGAGTTGCGATCTCCGCTTGCTCGTCTGAGCGTCGCTCTCGAACTGGCGCGCGAAGAAGCTCCTTCGTCCATGCAGGAGCATTTGCAACGCATCGATCGCGAAGCTGGGCGTCTGAACCTGTTGATTGGGCAGCTGCTTCGCTTGTCATCCATCGAATCGACCAACGCCTCCAGCCACCTGGATAAGTTCACCCTCCATGGGCTGATCGAAGAACTGCTGCCCGATGCGGAATACGAGGCGCAGCAGCGGGGCTGTAAGATCCAGCTCCTGGAACATTCGGACTGCATGGTGCGGGCGAATCACGAGCTCATCTATCGCGCCGTCGAGAATATTGTTCGCAACGCTATTCGTTACACTCGCGAGAACACGGTGGTCGAGTTGAAGATTCGTTGCGAAGACATGGCTCCGCTCCGCAGGGTCATCCTCGAGGTGTCCGATTCTGGGCCAGGCATCCCGGAGAGCGAACTGGAAAATGTATTCCGTCCCTTCTATCGGGTAGACGTTGCGCGGCAGCAGGACACCGGAGGCTTTGGTGTCGGGCTCGCCATCGCAGACCGCGCCGTGCGGCTGCACAACGGGGAACTGCGGGCGCACAACCGTCCGCAAGGCGGCCTCACCATTAGTCTCTCCCTCCCTTGCGAGAAGTGACTTCGCTACAATGGGCGTGAGTTCCTTTCAGGCCGCATGTGGGGACGGTGGGATTGAGACCGAAGTTCTTATTGCCATGGATCGCCGTCCCCGTGCTGGCCTGGGGCCAGGTCAAAGCGCCTCCGCCCTCGGATAGTTGTCGTATCCAGGAAGTGATCGAACTCCCGGGAAGCCACGAGTTCGCAAGTCATTTTCTGGAGGCTATGGCGGGCGATCCAAGTCCTCACCCTAAAGATCGTGGCGCCATCTGGGGGCTCACCGCCGATCTAAGCAGCAGGGTTCCCGCCGAGGATCGAGCTCTCTATATCTCAAAATCAACCGACGGCGGAAAAACCTGGATACAAGTGGCGCGGGTGGGCCCTAGCTATTTTGACGCCGACATCGGTGAGGGAGAGCGGAATGGACTAGCCGTGTCTCCCGGTGGAACTGAATTTGTGATTACTACTCAGAAGGGCGCGTTCCAGGTTCTGCCGCAGCCGGGCAAGTCTGAGGCAATCGTGAGAGCCATTCACGGACCCAGGGTGCCGGCGACGGATCCCATGGTGACCATCCCGAAGGTAAAAGGCGACCCGGTAACCGCGGGGGCGGTCAAGATAACGCCCAATGGAAGAGCGATGGCGATCAGTTATGGTTACTTTGACCTGGAGCCGCAAATCTTCACGTACCACAAAGGCCGCGACGGCTCGTGGATCGAAGATGGACCCCTGCCCGCGATTCCCACCGAAATGGATATTCTTTCTATGCAATTTGCCAACGAAAGAAATCCCGGCCCGGGCTCTCTCTATGTGGGCACCGGGGATCAGGCCTTCCATTTTCACCCGCAAACCAGAAAATGGACGCGCATCGACGGCGTGGGTGACGATTCCGCGATTCAGGGGATCAGCATGGTAGGTGGTCCGCACCTCGCGGCCTGTTGGGGCGTCTACAACCCGATAAGCGCGGAGGTCGTGGAGAGGGTGACCCACGCGCTGTTTCTTCTGCACAGACAAAGCGACGAGGCCGGTCCAAACATTCGCGCCTTCAGTGTAGAAGTGGACCCATCAAGGCCAAACCACGAGGTCGTGACTTCCCTTACCGGAGTCTATGTCAGCGCCGATCGCGGACAAACCTGGAAACGGCTCAACCAGCTACCCGACGGAGAGTTTCGTTCCGCCCGGTTCGCTGCTGATGGAACCGTCATTGTTTCCGGAATCGAAGGCACCTTCCTTGCCAATCCCTTTTCCGCGAATTGTTCACCCCACCTCAAATCCCGCAATCAGTAGCCGCGAGAATCGAGGCGGCCTTTGGAGATCGTGTCAAACTGAGTTCCGAAGGGACGGCCTCTACGGGACTCGTGGCCGCCTTACCCTCATCCTTGTCATCTCGACCGAGGAACGATCGTCCCCGGTTTGGCCCGCACAGGCCTCTCCCTTGTCATCCCGACCGGAGCGGAGCGACCTGCGGTTCCTTTTCGGCCAGGCTTACTCGACGGTAGAAACCAACGAATCCTGGCCGCAGTAAACCGGCACCGTAAAGCGGAAGCGACTACCCTTGTCCACTACACTCTCCACCCATATCTTGCCGCCTTGCTTTTCCACTAACTCTTTCGCAATGTGAAGGCCGAGACCCAGACCCACGCGGCCGGCCGTGTCACTGGAGTTGACCTGGTAAAGCCGTTCAAAAATATTTTCAATCGCCTCTGCCGCTATCCCGCAGCCGCTATCGGAAACTTCTACCAGCAAGAAACTCGGATCGGTATCAAGGGAACGAACGGCCATCTCAATCGCGCCACACACAGGCGTGAATTTCACCGCATTCTCCAGCAAAATCACCAGCAGTTGCCGTAGCCTGGTCTTATCGGCATAAGCGGCGCCTACCTCCTTGCCGAGGTGTACAGCGATATTGATTGATTTGGCGGACGCCGCTCGCTCCAACGTCTGGATGGCGAACTGGACAGTTTCTGGTACGGGGACACTCTGCAGTCTTACGGTGAGCCTTCCAGTCCGAATGCGCGTGGTCTCCAGCAAATCGTCGATCATCGACTTCATCTGCGCCACATTCATGCGAATGATGCCGAGATACTCTTCTTGTTGCTCGCTGATCTCCCCCGCAAGACGGTCGGAAATCAGGGTCACAAATGCGTAAATTGAAGCCAGTGGCGTCCGGAATTCGTGGGAGATATGCGAAAGGAATTCATCCTTCATCTGCAACTCCGCGCTCTTGATCCTGTCCTGTGCCTCCGCTTGCGCCTGTGCTGCCGCCATATCGTCCAGATGCCTTTGCGCCGTCAGTCGAAGCAGGTCATCCTGTGCCTTCTTGAGGTTGATTTGATTGGTAACCCGAGCCTTGAGAGCGGCGGAGTGGATAGGCTTGCTGACGAAATCGGTGGCTCCTAGTAGCAATCCTTTGATCTCGGAATGCACGTCCCTGGCTCCGGTGAGAAACAGAACCGCAATCTCCTTGGTCTGTGGGTCTTTTTTCAATTGCTCGCAAACCTCATACCCGTCCAGGCCGGGCATTATGACATCGAGCAAAATCAAATCCGGTGACTTGAGCCTGGCAAGCTGCAGCCCGGTCAGCCCCTCGTGAGCCTCCAGCACTTCATAGTCATCGTGAAAGACGTCCACGAGTAAGTCGTGCACCGAGGTCTCGTCATCAATGACGAGGATGGCAGGCCGCGATCTCGATGCACTGCTGGAGGTAGGGACGGCGCCGGGCAACGTTGAGCTCATCGGCAAGATGGTGGACGCGGCTGCCACTGCTGGGGCAAGTTCCTTCTCCAGGCGGTCAATCAGCGGCGACAGAGTCTCCCGATGGCCTGCGTGAAGCGCCTTCTCCACCGCGAAAGCCGATTCCGCCAACTGGTTGGCTTCGAGCGCGGCAGCGAGGCTTTTGAGGGAATGGGCCAGCCGTTGAGCCTCTTCATCCTTATGCGCCGCAAGATCCTCCTTCAGTTCTGCGATCGCATTGGCGTATCGTTCGTGAAACGTCAGCAGCAATTTCTGGATAAGCTTCGGCTTGCCGTTGTTGCGCAGTAACGCGGCAGGAATATCGAAGGGCGGAAGGCGGCCGGGAATGCTATCTCGCTCCGTCAGGTTGAGTGACCGCGGCCCTGTCTCCACAGCCGTCTTGAGCGGGCCGGCCGGCATCCACTGAATCAGAGACATGGTCAGTTCATCGAAACTGATCGGTTTCGTGATGTGGTCGTTCATCCCGGCATCGAGACTTCTTTCACGATCGCCGCTCATCGCGTGCGCGGTCATCGCCAGGATGGGTAGACTGCGGAAGCGGCTCTCCGCGCGGATGAGCTTCGTAGCCGTCAAGCCATCCATCACGGGCATTTGGATGTCCATCAATACCAGGTCAAACGGTCGTGTCGCGACCAGGTCAGTTGCCTCTTGTCCGTTGACGGCAACGGTGAACGAGATCCCAAGCTCATTCAGCACTTCGGCTGCAATATCACGATTGAAGTCGTTGTCTTCCACCAGCAGCACGTGACGCCCGGCAAGCCTGGCTGTTTTCGCCGGCATAGCTTGCGGTGCGTCCGCCCGAGCGCCAAATACCTTGGCCAGTGTTTCGATCAATTGTGATTCCGCCACCGGAGAAACCAGGAAACCATCGATTTCCAGTCCATTGAGTTCGCTCATCACTTCATTGCGTTCAAAAGCAGAGATCATGACGATGGCAGGGATTGTGCTGAGACGCTGAGAGGACTTGATGCGCCGTGAGGTCTCAATGCCATTGATGCCGGGCAAGCGCCAATCCATCAGCACCAGGTCGAACGGCTCTCCTGCCTGGGATCGTGCCTCCAACGCGGTGAGCGCCTCCTCGCCGGATGCAACTGCTCGGGCCTCCAACCCATTTGCTCGCAGCATGCCGGCGAGCGAATGCCTGGTGGTCGAACTGTCATCTACTACCAAAAGCAATTTCTGTTGCAGGTCGCTCAAGGAGGCGCGAGTTTGTTGCGGGGAGGCTTCGTCTGCTACGCCGAATACTGTCGTAAAGTAAAAAGTGCTTCCCACCCCGAATTCGCTCTCCAGCCAAATCGTCCCACCCATCAACTCGGCGAGCTGCTTGCTAATAGCAAGGCCCAGGCCGGTGCCCCCATACTTGCGGGTGACCGAGGTGTCTGCCTGGTTGAAGGGTTGAAACAACTTCGCCATTTGTGGCGGCGTCAAGCCGATGCCCGTGTCGGAGACTGAGAATTTCAACAAAGTCGACTCGCTATTTTGCGCTTCTCCCTCCACGAGGGGTTGTTCTGTCACCATCACTCTTACAACAATCTCGCCCTGATCTGTGAATTTGACCGCGTTGTTGATCAGGTTGATCAGGATTTGTCCCAGTCGTAACGGGTCACCAACCAGGAACCCGGGAACATCGGGTGAAACCGTGAAGATCAGCGGCAGGTGCTTTTGCGCGGCATTTTCACCCACAATATCGCGAACGTTCTTCAACGCCTCGTCCAGGGAAAAGGTAATGCGTTCCAGCGTGAGCTTGCCGGCTTCAATTTTAGAAACATCGAGGATGTCGTTCATGATGCCAAGCAGACGGCGTGCCGCAATGTCGATCTTGGTCAGGTACGTTCGCTGCCGCGCGTCTGGATTGGCGCGCAGCGCCAGATGGGCCATGCCCGTGATCGCATTCACGGGCGTACGAATCTCGTGGCTCATGTTGGCAAGAAATTCCGACTTGGACCGGTTGGCAACTTCTGCTTCAACCATTGCTCTTCTTGAGGATTCCTCAGCGTGCTTGAGACTGGTGATGTCGCTATTGCTCTCCATCACTGCGAGGGGAAGGCCATTCTCATCACGCTGCAAAATCCATCGGCTGGCGACCACGATGCGCGTACCGTTCTGCAGGGTGTGCTCCAACTCTCCTTCCCATCGATCCTTTTCGAAAAACTCCGATTCGATCTCCGCCAGCGGCTTGGGGAATATCGTGCCCAGCAGGACATGCGAGACGCTGCCCAGGGCGCGCTCTTTCGAGTAGCCATACATTTCCTCTGCCCCCTTATTCCAGAACAGAACTTTGCCGCCAAGGTCGCGCATCATGATGGTGTCGTGCGACAAATCGAGCAGATTTGCCTTCTCGCGTAGCTCTTCCTCTGCTTGTTTGCGGGAAGTGACATCCGTCGCAAATTTCACTACTTTCGTGATAACACCGTTCTTATCGAAGATCGGGTTGTAAGAAGCCGTAATCCAGACCTCGCGGCCGTTTTTGCCGACGCGTTTGAATTCTCCCGACTGGAACTTGCCGCCTCTCAGGTTGTCCCAGAATTCCTTGTAGGCTGCGCTTCCCTGATCTTCCCCGGTCACGAAAATGCTGTGCCGTTTTCCTTCCAGATCGGCATGCGTGTAGCCGAAGGCCCGAAGATAATTGTCATTCGCCTGGATGATCGTTCCATCCAGATTGAACTCGATCATCATCTGCGACCGGTTGATGGCTTCCACCTGGCCTCGGTAGTTCACCACCGCGTCTTCTCTCTCCTGCTGCGCTACGGTGAGCGCCAACGCATCTCTTGTCCGTTCCGCATCCCTTGACGCCTCGAGCACTCTGGATAAGTCGCGCATCTGGCGCCGGAACAGCAACCAGATACCGCCGCTGCCCACGAACGCAAAGAGGAAACAGCCAATGCTCAGCAATGCAGAGCTGCTTCTGATTTGCCGCGTCGTCAAGTTTCGCGGAAATACCTCACTGTCGATGAGGGCCTCGAATTTCGTCCGCAGGCGATCCATCGAGGCTTTGCTTTCCAGCATCCCGCTGGAATTGGCGTCCCATGCAACAGGCCCTGCATGAGCGCTGCGCTGGCCAACTGTTTTCTCCGCCTGCAGTCGCCACTCGTCGAAGCCCTGGCGAATGCTTGCCAGTTGAGTGTGCTGAGATGAATCGTGAGCGGTCATCCGATCGAGGGCAGCGAACCTCGCATCGATTACTTTCGCGGCGTCGTTATAAGGTTGAAGGAAGACAGGCTCGCCCGTAAGTTGGTAGCCACGTAGGCCCGTCTCCATATCGAGCGTCAGCCTGAACAACTCCCGCTCCGTGGCGATGACCTGGTTGGCATGATCGACAAAATTCAGGGTCGTTCTTTGAAATTCCGCGCCTACAAACAGCAACGCCGACGCGAAAATCGTCAAGGCGACTATCTGAAGAACCGTAGCGCGCTTCAGCGACGGTTTAAAGTCATGCGCGGCCATGAGGGGATCCCGAGAATGAAGAGTGTCCGAAAAAAATGCACGGTGCGGAGTGCGGTTCAGTAGAGATTTGTCAATGGGGACGGCCTCTTGCTACTCAGTTACTTCGGCTGATTTGAGGCCGCCGATGTAACACTTTCGAGCCATGGCATAAGCGGCCTTAGAGGACTCCTGGGCTAAGGTCAGTCGTCCCTTCGGGACTCAATACATAATCGCTGGTTCTCAAGCACAGTTTTTAGCCCGTACACAAAACAGCGAGATCATCTGGCCTGTAGGCCCTGAGGTGTGTGCAGCAGCCCAGGCATTAGCCGCCTGCCGTGACCGCCTCAAAAATATTCGAATTAAAATTCGACGACGAACTTGATATGCGACTCTTATGATCGTATATTAACTCAGACCGAAGTGGTCGGAGTTCAACGAATCGAGAGCACTATCCCAGGCCCCCGCACGTACTCTTGGCCGAGCGATGCGAGGACCTGGGCAAAACCCACAGCTTGGCAGCCGTAGTACCCCTACTATAGGTCTCTGCGTCTGCCGCTTTCAACTCGGCAGCAGGCTTTTTGGGCGCCCGCCCTCCTTAGCCGCTGTGCGAAGGAGATCTGCGGTCCATGAACGAGACTTTCCTGCAAACTCCCCAATCGGCGAGACGACCAGAACTTACCCGGGGCAGAAGAGCATGGCTCACCCTGGGAACGGTAGCCGCCTACGCCGCTGTCTCCATCACGAAATCAGTCCCGGCATGGGCACAGGATGCCCCGGCGAATGGCAAGGCAAAAGAGCAGCAAAACCTGACCGTGCGGCGCCTGGATATCCCGGCCGGCCCGCTCGACGCAACCGTCAAAGCGTACGAGGGGATCACCGGCATCGATGTTTCGTTCTCCATCCCCGCTGAAACCATCGCGGGTTTCAAGTCCCCCGGGGTGAAGGGCTTGTACACAGAAGACCAGGCGCTGCGCGCGTTGTTGGCCGGCACAGGTCTCTCCTACCAGATTGCCAGCGACGGAAAAGTCACCATAGCCGTGCGAGCGGGCGAGTCGGTGGAAGTAACCGACACCACCCCGCAACTGAGTCTCGACCGTTATCCTGTGCCGCTCCTGGATACGCCACAATCCATCACCACCATTTCGCAGGCGATCATTCACGAAGAAGGCGCAACCACCTTGCGTGATACCTTGCGCAACGCGCCTGGCATCAGCCTGGCCGCCGGGGAAGGCGGCTCGCAGGGCGATAATCTCACCCTCCGCGGCTTTACCGCGCGCAACGATATCTTCCTCGACGGGATGCGCGACTTCGGCAGCTACTATCGCGATTCCTTCAACTACCGGGAGGTTGAGGTTCTTGAGGGTCCCTCCTCTGTGACCTTCGGCCGCGGATCGACCGGCGGCGTGATCAATCAGGAAAGCAAGACTCCCGTGGATCACCGGAGTGTCGTGATTGAAGGTGATTTTGGCACCGACATCACTCGCCGCTTTACCGCGGACATCAACCAGCCGCTGGAGAGCCTGGGCCATGGAGCCGCCGTCCGCCTGAACCTTATGGGCAACGCGTCCAACGTCGCGGAACGCGACGTAACCGAGAACCGGCGCTTCGGTGTGGCCCCTTCGCTGGCGTTAGGCCTGGGCACAGCCAATCGCCTTACCACCAGCTATTTCCACTTCCAGGAAGATGACATCCCCGACTACGGCATTCCCTGGTACTTCAACAGGCCGTCACCCGTCGCGCGTCACAACTATTACGGCTTCCGCGACGGGAACTACTTGCGCACGGATGTTGACATGGGGACCATCAAAGCGGAGCACGACATCTCCGACTGGGCTATCCTGCGCAATCGTTTTCGCGTTGCCAACAATCACCGCGATGCCCGCATCACGGAACCGCAGTTAAACAACGCAACCGCGGGTACCATTACCCCCACTACACCGTTGAATCAGATCTCGGTCAACCGCAATCAGATCGCTACCCTTAGCGATGAGGGCTTGCTCTGGGATCAGCTCGACGCCACGGCGCACCTGAATAAATTCGGCATGCGGCATGTAGTTGTGATTGGCGCAGAAGGTGGGCGTGAAACGTCCGATCCGGTGCGCCCGACGTTTAATTTCGTGAATCCGTCCGGGCAGACCATCAACACCGTGCCCACGGCCAACCTGCTTACTCCCAATGAGGGCCAAAGCTTTAGCGGCAACTCCGCGCCGTCTTCGAATGTTGACGTCACCTCCACCAGTTATGGTCTCTACCTGCTCGACACCATTCAATTCGGCACTCACTGGGAACTCATCGGAGGAGCCCGCTTCGACCGCTTCCTCACCGATGAAAAGAGCATTGCTTATCCCACGCCGAAACAGGCAGTCGCAGGTGGCCCCATCGTTCAGGGTCCGCCCACCATCACCTACCCGACCCGGCTCGATCGCAAACCCAGCTGGCGCGCCGCGGCGGTGTACAAACCGGTCAGTTACGGTAGCATTTATTTTGACTACGGCACCTCCTTCAACCCATCGGCCGAAGCGCTCGCCCTCACCGTCGGGCCGGCGGGCACCGGCACTGCCAACCTCGCGCCGGAATTTAATCGCTCCTACGAGGCCGGCACCAAGTGGGACCTGAACAACGCGCGCTTCTCCTTACGCGCAGACCTCTTCCGCACCACCAAAGACAATGCGCGCGAAGCCTCGCCCACTAATTCGCTGCTCTACGTCCTGGCGGGAACGCAGCGCGTAGACGGCGCTGAGCTGGTGCTCAATGGCCGCGTCAGCAATCGCTGGCAAATCCTTTCCAGCTACACCTACATGCATAGTGAAGTGCTTCACTCGCAGTACTATCCGGCATCCGTGGGGTACAGGCTGGCTAACGTGCCCACCAATCTCTTCAATTTGTGGACGACCTACCAGCCTATGCAGCGGCTGACTATTGGCGGAGGCGGCAATTATGTTGACAGTCGCACGGCGAGTTCCACCGTGCCGCTCGATCCTACTACGGGCCTGGTCAAGCAGGTGCCGGGCTATGTTGTCCTGAATGCCATGGCCCGCTACACGCTCACTGACAATGTGTCGCTCCAGGCAAACGTCTTTAACCTCGCCAATCGCAATTACATTGACGAAATCCATCCCGCGCACATCGTGCCCGGGGCAGGCACTTCGGGTCTCTTTGGCCTCAACTTCAGATTCTAGAAATGCGTCAGTAACCATGAAGGAGAAGCCACGCAACCATGTTGATTACAATTCCCCAGGTCTTGAACGCTGACCAAATAACTCACGCGCGGCGAACGCTGGCTTCGGCTGAGTGGGTCGATGGCCGGGTGACCGCCGGACATCAGTCGGCCCAGGCGAAAGACAATCTGCAGATACCCGAAGGCCATCCTGCGGCCATGGAGATCGGCGATATGATCCTGACCGCGCTGGGCCAGAATTCGCTCTTCATCTCCGCCGCTTTGCCCATGAAGGTCTTCCCGCCGCTCTTCAACAGCTATGGCGGTGGACAGTCTTTCGGCACGCACGTAGACAATGCCATCCGGCATGTGAAGGGAAGTTCGCACCGCGTGCGCAGCGACCTTTCGGCGACCCTTTTTCTCACCCCACCCGAAGACTATGACGGTGGCGATCTGATCATTGAGGATACCTACGGCATTCACAGAGCGAAGCTCCCTTTGGGACACATGGTGGTCTATCCCTCCTCGAGCCTGCACCGCGTCGAACCCGTAACCCGCGGACGGCGCGTGTCCTCGTTCTTCTGGATCCAGAGCATGGTGCGCAGCGATGCCCAGCGGACTCTTCTCTTCGATCTCGACAATGCGACCCAGCTTGTGAACCGCGACATGCCGTCCAATCCGGCCGCCGTCCAGCTTACCGGCATTTACCACAATTTGCTGCGGCAATGGGCGGAGGTCTAGCGTACGTGCGCCGCGTGCTCTTCTGGATGCATTTGTGTACCGGGGTGCTGGTCAGCATCCTCGTCCTTTATTTTTCCATCACGGGTGCCTTGTTGGCCTATGAGCGCCCAATCCTGCGTGCCGCGGATGCGCAAAGTTTCCGCATAGATCCGGGTTCGCAGCCAACCGCGCGGCAATCTCTCGATGCGCTGGTGGCTGCGGCCGTCCTTCCGTCGCCCATCGAGATGGTGACCACGCACAACGACCCGCATGCCCCGGTCGAATTACAAACGGCGAATCGCAACGTGTACTTTGTCGACCCGTATTCAGGCAAAGTCTCCGGGCCTGAATCTCCCCGCCTGCGCAATTTCTTTTTCCAGGTCACCGCGCTGCATCGTTGGTTCGGCTTGAGCAATGCGCACCACGCTGCTGCCATTGCCGTGAAAGGCGCCACCGCTCTGCTACTGCTGTTTCTGCTTCTGTCCGGGGCTGTTCTCTGGATGCCGGGATACTGGACGCGCAATTCGCTGGCGATCGGGATCGTGCCTCGCGTTGGCAAACACGCCCGCGCGCGCAACTTGAACTGGCATAAGGTCACTGGGTTCTGGCTCGGGCTCCCGCTCACCACCGTCGTGGTGACGGGTGTGATCATGGCGTACCCCTGGGCCAACGCGCAGCTATTCCGTCTCACCGGAAGTCCGCTGCCCGCGCGGAACGGAGATGTGGGCAACGCGCGCCGCCACTCATCTGAAGGGTCTACCGTTCCCGCTCATCTTGAGCAGGCTTTCGCCCTGGCAACCACCGGCGTGCAAGACTGGCAGACCGCAACGCTGCGGCTACCCGCGGGTGGAAGAGGCCTGAACTTTATTGTGGATCGGAGCGACGGCGGCCATCCCGAAAAACGGCAGCAGGTTTTGATCGACCCAACCGCTCTCCGCGTACTGCATCAGGAACCTTTCGCATCCATGAGTCGTGGCCAGCAATGGCGCAGTTGGGTTCGCTTCGTGCATACCGGGGAAGCAGGCGGATGGTGGGGAGAGACGCTGGCGGCTGTCACCGCATGCGGGGCAATGATCCTCTCGCTTACCGGCGTGGCTTTGGCTCTGCATCGCCTGCAGCGCTGGCGGGCAATTCGATTCCGGGAAATATCTTGATCACCGCTGCATCATCTTCCCGGCCGTAACCCGAGCTCGAAGCTTGCAGGAACATCTGGTGGGCGGTGCTGGCCAGCGGCAAAGGAAACTTGCTGGCGCGAGCTGTGTCGAGCACCAAGCCAAGATCCTTGACGAAGATGTCCACCGCCGAGAGTGGAGTGTAATCGGCCGCCAGCACATGAGCCATCCGGTTCTCGAACATCCAGCTGTTGCCGGCGCTATGGGTAATCACTTCGTAGAGAGCAGCCGGGTCGACTCCCTCGCGCAAGCCGAGCGCCATCGCTTCCGCGGCGGCCGCGATATGCACGCCCGCAAGAAGCTGGTTGATGATCTTGACCTTGCTGCCATTACCAGCCTCAGGACCAAGACGATAGACTTTAGCCGCCATCGCGTCGAGCGCGCCGCCTACCTTGGCGTATGCATCAGGATGGCCCGACGTCATCATGGTGATCTCCCCTTTGGCAGCCCTGGCCGCGCCTCCGGAGATCGGCGCATCGAGGTACAGAATGCCTTTCTCGGCCAGCCGTTTCTCCAGTCCGATCGACCACCCAGGATCGACCGTAGAGCACATCACAAAGACGCTGCCGCTTGTCATGGCCGGCGCCGCGCCACCGTCGCCAAACAGCACAGTCTCTGTTTGCGCCGCATTCACCACCACGCTGATGACGACGTCGCATATCGCAGCCATCTCTGCCGGGCTGCTGCAGACCACTCCACCTTGCGCCGCAAAACCCTCCGCCACCTCACGGCGCACGTCGAATACATGAACGTGGTAACCCGCCCGCCGCAACGACGTGGCCATCCCCATGCCCATAGCTCCAAGCCCAACGAGCCCAATTCGGTTTTCACTCATTTGTTGCTCCTTCTTTGCTGGATCGGTCCTGCCCCGAGGGTCGTGAGGGGTACGTCCCTCCTTCCACGATGGGTCCGCGGAACTGCAGATCCCTCCACGGCGCGCCGGGACAGGTCGGCTGCGCTCGGGATGACAAAAAGGAGAGGGCAACGGGTTCATAAAGGACGGCTGCTGAACCGAGGCTTTTTCCAGCCAATTTGGACAAGTCTGAACCTCAGCCGTCCCTACGGGACTTGTCGTCACTCCCCGAAATCCCTATCACCCACGACACCACCGCCGTAACCACTAAATTCAAAACCAGCGCGGGCAATGCAGCGTACACCCCATACACCTGCCCACCAAAATGCACTGGATACATCGAGCTCCGAAGTCCTAGTGAACCGACCATAGCCGTTCCCAAAGCCATACCTGCCAACCATCCCCACAACAACGCCGGACCACGAAAGAAACGGATGAACAGTCCACCCACGACCGCTGGAAACACCTGCAGAATCCACACCCCGCCGAGCAGTTGCAATTCAATCGCAAGCTGCGCTCGCACCAGCAGGACAAACGCCAGCGCCCCCAACTTGATCGCCAGCGAAACAACCTTGGCCATGGCTGCTTCCTGCCCGCCAGTCATGCCTGCGGAGAAAAACGAGCGATGCACCAACTCGCCATAGAGATTGCGAGTAAAAAGATTGGCCGTGGCGATCGACATGATCGCCGCCGGCACCAGGGCGCCAATGGCGATCGCGGCCAGGCAAAAACCGGCAAACCAGGGCGGGAAGACCGCGTTCAACAATAATGGAACTGCGCTCGAGGTATTGGCCGTGTGGATACCAGCCGCAATGGCCAGGTAGCCGAGTAGGGCGATCAAACCCAGCAGTAAATTGTAGGCGGGCATCAGGGCAGCATTGCGCCGGATTACGCGGTCGCTTCCCGCGCTGAGTGTGCCGGTGATGGTGTGGGGATAAAGCATGAGCGCCATCGCCGATCCCAGGGCGAGGGAAGCATAGCTCGTGAACTGCCCGGGCCGCAGGATAATCGATGCCGGCGGCGAGTGCTGGGCCAGGGAAGCGGAAGCCACCGCGAAAATGTGTACGTAGCCGCCCAGCCGCAACGGAATGAAAATCACCGCTGCCAGCACCATGACGTAGAGCATCACGTCTTTCACAATGGCGATCAGCGCAGGCGCGCGGAGACCGCTCGAGTAAGTGTAAGCCGCGAGAATCACGAAGGCGGCGATCAACGGCCACTCCCCTTTTATGCCCAGGGCGGCGATCACCTCGCGCATGCCGATCAACTGCAGCGCGATATACGGCATGGTGGCCAGGATTCCGGTAATCGCCACCGCCACCGAAAGCCACCGGCTATCGTAGCGCCCGCGCACGTAGTCGGCCAGCGTTATGTAACCGTTGCTATGGCATATTCGCCAGAGGGGCGGCAGCACGAGCATCATGAGCGGATAACTCATGATGCAGTAGGGAATGGCAAAGAAACCGATTGCGCCGGCCCCAAACAGTGCGGCGGGAACAGCAATGACGGTGTAGGCGGTGTAGAGATCGCCGCCGATAAGGAACCACGTAACCAGGGTGCCGAATTTGCGTCCCGCCAGGCCCCACTCATCGAGACCCGGACTAGCGTCCGTTCGCCGCCAGCGTACCGCCCAGAACCCGGCGCCCGTCACCAGCAGGAAGCAGCCGCAAAAAACGGCCAGAGCTACGGGATGGATGGACGCAGACAAGACCCTAGCGTAACAGCGCTCCGTTCGAGCCCGTCCATTCGTCCACCACCACCCCAAGGTCGTTGAGGACCTGTATGGTGGTCTCGACGTTGCGCCGGATGGCGACCCTCTCAGTTTTTGGCGCAGTGGGGGATTCTTCGATGGCCACTACCCGGCCATAGGGCCAGACATCGGGTGGAAGCGAGCTGAGTGCCTGGGGCAAATCGGTAATCCGCACATCAAGCTCCTGCTTGCGCGCTTTTGCCGGCCGCAACAGCCCGCCCGCGCTAAACGCATTCGGATCCTGATCGCGATACAGGACGGTGAGGGTGACGGTCTGAGGATGGACCACCAAAAACGGATTGCCGTAGGCGTCCTTGGTGCGCACGCTGAGATAGCGATTCTTGGAGGGTGGAGGAATCTGCTCCAACTCCTGCCGGGCCGCGTCCATCTTGCTCTGCTCGGCACGGCGTTCCTGCCGCACCTCGGCCCGGGTCGGCGCAGAGGTCTGCGTCGCGTTCCGGCAACCGGTCACGCTGGGCAAAAGCGCGCACAACAGAGCGAGCGGGATTGCCGGAAATGTCAAACGCCGTTGCCGGCTTATCGGGAAGGGTGCAGATTGCGGCCGAGCCACAAAATCAAGCATAGCAAGGGGAACACCAGATTTCCCCGGAGTGTGCGCCTACCGGTTGGTGAGCGTGGTTCATTTCCCGCTCCATTTTGGGCTGCGCTTCTCGAGAAAAGCCCGTGCCCCTTCCGCCTTATCGCTGCTGGAGCAAGCCAGGCCAAAAAGGGAAGCCTCCAGTGCCAGACCGCTCGCCAAGGGCAGATCGTAACCCAAGTTCACCGCCCGGATGGAGTCGCGAATGGCTAACGGCGCCATCCCGGCAATGGTCGAGGCGATCTGCTCAGCGCGGGGCATTAGCTGCTCCGGTTCCACCACCTCGTCGACCAGGCCCAGCCGCAGGGCCTCCGCTGCGTTGATGGCTTCGCCAGTGAGGATCATCATCAGCGCTGCCCCCTTGCCAATCAGGCGTGGCAACCGCTGGGTTCCCCCGTAACCGGGGATAATCCCAATCTTTACCTCGGGTTGTCCCAGGCGCGCGGTGGCGCTCGCAATCCGCAGGGTGCAGGCCAGCGCCAACTCGCAACCGCCCCCCAGCGCGAAGCCGTTGATGCACGCGATTACCGGCTTGCCGCAGTTCTCGATCAGATGGAAAATGCCCTGTCCTCGTCCCGCGAGCTGTTCCCCCTCAAGGGGCGAAAGCGACGCCAGCTCCCCGATGTCCGCTCCGGCAACAAAGGCCTTTTCTCCGGCCCCGGTCAGCAACACGGCGCGCACTTCGGAGTTCCGCTGGATCTCCAGGAAGACCTGCTCCAACTCCGTCATGCTTTGGTGGTTGAGCGCGTTCAGAACCTTGGGCCGGTCAATGGTGACCACCGCAATCGGTGGCCGCAGTTCGTAGCGAATATTCTCCAAAACCATGTCGATCCACTCCTTGGGCGAAGGTGTGAGTCTAACAAAGTAGCGGTGATACAGTCAGAAGAGGATGATTAAGGGAATCACAATCGTGCGCCCGGCAGGCACGCCTGAGGCGTACGCCAAGCTGGCCAGCTTCTTTTCCGCGCTGGGGTTTGAAGGCGGCCGCGGCTGGGAAGAAGAGTTGAGCCGTGGAGTTTCGTTTCTGGCGCCGCTGGGAAATCTGGAGTTTGCCGACGGCATCGCGCCGTCCTCCGCGGAAATCATGGTCGAAGTGACCGGCCTCGAGGCGGTGCAGGCAGTGGCCCGCGATTGGATGACCCGCAACTGGGGCGAGCAGGAAACCGAACACCGCATCAGCGCGGTGACGGAAACCCACTGGAAAACCCGTCTGTTCCTGGTAGAACCAGCTCCCGGCCACTCCATCGCCTTTTGGGAATGGGACGATCCCCTGAAGGGCAAACCGGCGGCTGTGGAAGGGGATCTGAGCGCGCACGGCATGCGCTTCGCCATCGTGGTCTCGCGCTGGAACGCCGTGATCACCGACCGCCTCCTGCAGGGAGCGCTGGATGGGCTCTACCGCAGCGGAGCCTCCCGCCGCGATGTGCAGGTGATCCGCGTGCCCGGAGCCTGGGAAATTCCCCTGGCAGCGCGCAAAGCGGCAGCCAGCGGCCATGTGGACGCAGTCATCACCCTGGGCGTCCTGCTGCGCGGCGAGACCGCGCACTACGAAGCGATCTACAACGAGGTGTCGCGGGGCATCGGCCAATCGCAACAGGAGACGGGCATACCGCATGCCTTCGGCGTCTTGACCTGCGAGAACCTGGAACAGGCGCTGAATCGCGCCGGGATCAAGGCTGGTAACAAGGGCTTCGAAGCTGCAATCGCAGCTATCGAGATGGTCTCACTCGACCGTAAGATGCAGACCCCATGAGCGCCACCGGTAAGCGGCGCAAGTCACGTGAACTGGCTATGCAGATGTTGTTCCAGGCCGACGTGGGCAAGCACACGCCCGACCAGGTGAGAAAAACCTTCTGGACCTCGCGGGATGAAGTCGATGCCGAAACCCGGGGCTTCTCTGAAGACATCTTCCGCGTGGCCACTGCCCGGAACGAAGAAATCGATGACCTGATCCAGTCTCATTCGGCGAACTGGCGTCTCAACCGGATGCCTGCCGTCGACCGCAATGTGCTCCGGGCAGCCATTGCCGAACTGCTCGGATTCCCTGATACCCCGGTGCCCGTGGTGATCAACGAGTCGCTCGAGATAGCCCGGCGCTATTCCGCCCCGGAGTCGCTCAATTTCCTCAACGGCGTGCTGGATGCAATCGCCAAGCAGAGGAAATCCTCGGCCGTGTCCTCCCCAGCCGGCAGAGAAAAAGATGAGTTGGCCTGAATTCTCCGCTCTACCGCGCTGAACCTGCGCCGGCCAGCACGCTTCTTTGGGCCTCATCCATAAGGAAAACGTAGAGACATTGCGGACACTGCACATGCAGGTCATCCACCGTGATGAATGACTCGACCGGTGAGACATACTTGCAATCTTTGCAAAGCACGGTTGCAGCTTCCGCTTCCTCGTCGCCGCGGTGAGAGAAATCTTTCTGAGTTGGGTGCACGAAAGTTGTACGAGCCAACTTGGACTTCTGGATCTTTTTGTTTTTGACTTTTTTCTTCATGGGCGTCCGCCACCTTTTGTGGGAGGGAAAGCGGTAGCGAACAAGGTTAAGCTCGACTCATTCATCCCCCTTAAGAAGCCAAGCCCGCGCTGAGGGTTTGCTTGCGGGGTCCATTCCACAGATGTGGAGGGCCAAAGCGTGCTGACCTTTCATTCTTGTTGCCGGCTGGTGGCATCGGCCCTGTTGATTTCCCTCGCGTCGATTGCCCAAGCCCAGATTGAGCCGGCATCTGCCTCTCCGGCCCTGTCACAACAGGAACTTGCGGAACAGCAGGTCCGGCAGCAGGAGAAGCAGCGTATCGCCGGGGTGGTGCCTAATTTCAACGTTTCGTACAACGGGGATGCCGTGCCGCTTTCCCCCCGGCAGAAGCTGCATATTGCTTTTCGCAGCGCCGTAGATCCGGTTACCTTCGGCGTTGCCGGGGTCGATGCCGGCCGAAGCCAGATTCAAAACGAATTTCCTGGTTACGGGCAGGGTCTGCAGGGATACGGAAAGCGCTGGGGAGCCGCCTACGCCGACAACTTCGACGGCACCCTGCTCGGCAACGCCATTTTTCCTATCTTGTTGAAAGAGGATCCACGATACTTCAGGCGCGGGACGGGAAGCTTTTCCTCCCGCCTTTTCTACTCTCTTTCGACCACCGTCTGGTCCAAGAGAGACAACGGCAAGTGGGGGCCGAACTACTCAAATGTCTTGGGAAACCTGGCCGCCGGGGGCATCTCCAACCTTTATTATCCCGCCTCTGACCGGGGAGCGGACCTGACCTTCGAGCGCGGCTTTACGGTCACTGCCTACGGTGCCCTTGGCGGCGTCTTCAACGAATTCTGGCCGGACGTAGCGCGCAAGATCTTCAAAGACCGCCTGGCCAAACTACAACCCATTGTTCCGCCGCCCGCCACATCCGTCACCGCCCAAACCCAGTAGTGAGTTGGTAGGTATTGGCTCTAGCGAGTCGTGAGACCAGACGACAAAACAAGTCCCGTTAGGGAAGGCTGACCTTAGCCCAGGGCGCAGTCCTGGGGAGATTTTCGAGACTCGACAAGTCCCGAAGGGACGATTGAAGATTGTCCAGGGTCAAGTAGCGGCGTATTTTCAGCCGTCCCTGCGGGACTCAACGAAGCGCTGCTCCCTCACTTCAAATCCATCACCACAATGCGCCCATCCGACTGAAAGCTACCTCCCGTAGCTGTCTTTGCCGTGGTCAACGGATTCGAAGGCATCACATACGCAGCGCCGGCGATCACGCCGGCTCCTGAGAAGCTCTGCTCCAGAAAATCACGCTCCTGGTCGACATTCGCGTCGATATGGTGCGTGACTCCACCATTGCGCTGATCCTTCTCGAACCCATTGTCGTGGGTCGACGAACCCACCCAAAGCGGCTCGCCGCCCACCGTCTGGTCGGTCTTCCACACCCGCAAATGGTGCCGGATCGCAGCTACCGCCAGCGGATCCGCTCTTGCGTACGACAAATCCTGTGACCTGCCAAACAAATACAGCGTGCTCATCGGCATCTCGGTGTACGCCGCGTGCGAAAGTGTCGAAATCAACCCATGGACCACCGCATCCTGCGTGGTCTTGTCGACTTGTACCCAACCCGCGGCGGCAAACGCTTTGGTCACCTGGTCCTGGGTCCCGATCAGCGCGTAGTTCACCATGTCTCCCGGATTGCCTTGCAAATCCCCTACCCGGCGGGGAACATTCGCGAACAGTTGCGGTGACAAAAGCTTTGCCAGGTCCGGCGCGGAAACCGTCTTCTGCGTCGGCTGGTTGGTCAGCTTCATCTTGACCTGGATATTGCCGGTCCCGGAAAGATCGGAGCTTAGGTTTAGGCGCAAAAAGAGATTGCCCGTCGCGGAGACATCCATATCCTTGCTGGCGCCGATCAGGAAGGGAACCGCCGCCGCTTCATTGCCGATGCGGCCAATCAACGCTCCACTGTTGGCGGAGTTTAACGGGTAGGTGCGCACCAGGTCTTTCCATCCGCGGGTCAAACCGTCGGGCGGAGCGCTTCTCCCATCGGCCAGGGCCAGATCGCCGGTCGCGGTGAAGTTGAGATGGTCCGATGGCGTCACTGGAACGCCAGTGTCCGTCCAATCGCCGCTTTCGATCTTGAACGAGTACGAGCCCTTGCGAGCCTTGAGTTGCGATGCATCCGGAGTGGTGGCCTTGATCACTTCGACCGCCGGATGAGGGGTGGTGGAGACTGCAGGCGCCTGCGCCAGCATACGGGAGCCGAGAATCAGCAGGCAGCCGATGATGGGGACTTTCTGTTTCATGCTCATAAGACGTTTCAGAAAACGAAAGAGATGACCCGGGCAAAAGAGAAGGGCTCCAGTCGAAAGACTGGAGCCCTCAAATTGTACGTCGCTTCTTAGTAGCGGTAGGTATCGGGCTTGTAAGGGCCTTCCGGTGGCACGCCAAGGTAGTTCGCCTGCGCCGGGGTCAGCGTGGTGAGTTTCACGCCGATTTTTTCCAGGTGCAGCCGGGCTACTTCCTCGTCCAGGTGCTTGGGCAGGGTGTAGACGTCCACTTTGTACGTGTCCTTGTTCTTCCACAGGTCGAGCTGAGCCAGCGTCTGGTTAGCGAAGCTGTTGCTCATCACAAAGCTGGGATGGCCGGTAGCGCAACCCAGATTGACCAGGCGGCCTTCCGCCAGAACAAAGATGGTGTGTGCCGGCTTGCCGTTGGCAGCGGCGAAATTGTACTGGTCCACCTGCGGCTTGACGTTGACCTTCTCCACGCCCTTTGCGGCGTTCAGACGATCGATCTGGATTTCGTTGTCGAAGTGGCCAATGTTGCAAACGATGGCCTGATCCTTCATCTGCGACATGTGCTCGAGAGTCAGCACGTCCAGGTTGCCGGTGCAGGTTACGTAGATATCGCCGCGGCCGAGCGTGTCTTCGACGGTGGTGACTTCGAAGCCTTCCATCGCTGCCTGCAGAGCGTTGATGGGGTCGATCTCGGTGACCACCACACGCGCGCCCATGCCACGCAGAGAGTGAGCCGAACCCTTGCCTACGTCGCCGTAGCCGCAGATCACGGCTACTTTGCCCGCCACCATCACGTCCGTGGCGCGCTTGATGCCGTCGGCCAGCGATTCACGGCAGCCATACAGGTTGTCGAACTTCGACTTGGTGACGGAATCGTTGACGTTGATCGCCGGAACCAGGAGCTTGCCCTGTTCCTTCATCTTGTATAGCCGGTGAACGCCGGTCGTGGTCTCTTCCGACACGCCGCGCCATTCCTTCGCGACCGCGTGCCAGTGCTTCGGGTCTTCGGCGTGAATCTTCTTCAGCAGGTCCTTGATCACCTGCTCTTCGTGGTTGGAAGACGGAGTGTTGACCCAACCGTCTCCATTTTCCAGCTCATAGCCTTTGTGGATCAGCAGGGTCACGTCACCGCCGTCATCGACGACCAACTGGGGGCCCTTGCCCTCTCCGTGATCGAGAGCCTGCGCCGTGCACCACCAGTACTCTTCGAGCGATTCGCCCTTCCAGGCGAACACCGGAACACCGGCTTTCGCGATCGCTGCGGCCGCGTGATCCTGGGTGGAAAAGATATTGCAGCTGGCCCAGCGCACATCGCCACCCAACTCCACCAGGGTCTCGATCAGCACCGCGGTTTGAATGGTCATGTGCAGGGAGCCGGTTATGCGCACACCGGCAAGAGGCTTGGCCGCGGCATACTTGCGGCGGATCGACATAAGCCCGGGCATCTCGTGTTCGGCAATGGAAATTTCTTTGCGGCCCCAATCGGCCAGGGAGAGGTCAGCCACTTTGTAGTCGGTGGCAGTGCGGTCAATCGTTGCTGGTGACATGTCTTATCGCCTCATATCAATACATCGGGATATGTTGATACAATATCAGAAATGGCCATCCCGTCAATCGTAAAATCTCTCCGGGTACTCGGAGATGCAAATCGCCTGCGCATGCTGTTACTTCTGTCACGCGAGGAGCTTTCTGTCGCCGAACTGCAGGAGATTCTCGGCATGGGGCAGAGCACCATCTCGACCCACCTGGCGCAGTTGAAGCATGCCGGCATGGTGGAGGATCGGCGCGCCGGCAAGAACATCTGGTACCGCTCAAAGTCAGGGGAAGTCCTGTCCAAAATGCTGGCGCTGTTGCAGCAGGAGGATCTGCCGGAAGCCCGGCACGACCAGGCGGCCCTGGAGTTGGTGCTGCGCAAGCGGCAGGACAAGACGCGAGCCTTTTTCGATGACATGGCAGGCCGGCTCGGCCGCGAATATGTTCCCGGCCGATCCTGGAAAAGTATCGCCGAGGCGTTGTTACTGATGCTGCCGCCGATGGTGATTGCCGATCTGGGCGCGGGCGAGGGAGCCTTCTCGCTTCTGCTGGCGCAGCGAGCGCAGCAGGTGATCGCGGTCGACAACTCCGACAAAATGGTCGAGCTGGGAAGCGACCTGGCGCGGAAGCAGGGGGTCCCGGCACTCGAGTATCGCAAGGGCGATCTGGAAGCGGTGCCGATTGCAGATGGCTCTGTCGACTTGGCGCTCTTCAGCCAGTCGCTGCACCATGCGCAGCATCCGGAGCGCGCGGTCGCGGAAGCCTGGCGGATTCTGAAGCCAGGAGGCAGGATTGCGATTCTGGACCTGGTACAGCATCGCTTTGCCGAAGCGCGAGAGCTATACGCCGACGTGTGGCTTGGCTTCAGCGAAGTGGAGCTGGAGTCAGCTGTTGAGCAAGGCCGGGTTCGGAAACGTGCACACCGCGGTGGTGCACAAAGAAACCAAGGCCCCCTTTTTTCAGACCGTGCTGGCAACGGGGACAAAGGCTCCAGCCTGAACAGCACCGAGTCCCGAAGGGACGGCTGGAAGTGGGCCGCCGTACGAAATCCTGAATAACCTTCAGCCGTCCCTCCGGGACTGAATCATGTCTTCATGTCTGTACCCAGGACGCGCGTCCTGGGCTAGAGGTCAGCCGTCCCTACGGGAGGCTGAAAATGCGTCAAGTCTTTGGTTCTCACTCGACTTAGGGCGCATAGGGCGCTTAAGGCGCACCACTCTTTCACCCGCTTCTCTCCATCCCCAAAAGCTTCTTCTTGCGCTCCACGCCCCACCGGTAGCCGGTCAACGAACCGTCGCTACCGATCACGCGATGGCAGGGAACTGCAATCGCGACCGGATTCGCGGCGCAAGCCCGGGCCACCGCCCGGACCGCGGTCGGCTGCCCGATAGCCTCCGCCAGCTCTGCATAGCTCCTCGTTTCCCCGCGGGGGATCTGCCGCAGAGCCTGCCAGACCCGCGCCTGGAACGCGGTCGCGCGCACATCGATAGGAATCTCCCCGGCCGCCGGATGATCGGTCATCGCCGCGAGCACTGCCTTTAACATGCGTCCGCCAGACCTGTGGTGTCCGGGAGAATTTTTGCCGCGCGAAACTGCTGCCGTAGCAGCCCTCTAGACCCTCCTCGCGATCGCCCAACATAACACTGCAAAGCTCCACGCTCCGTGGCTGCGACCAGCAGCAACCCCAGCTCACAAGGAGTCGGTAGCAAACCGGATGGTCTCGTTCAGACCACCCTCCCGAAAACGAGTCGGGCTCATGCCCAGATCTTCCGCTGCCTGCTCGTAAAAGCGGCTGGAAGACGAATACCCCGCCTGGTAAATCGCATCAGTGACGCTGGCTCCAGCCTCGGAGAGGCTGCGCCGCACCTGGCTAGCCCGCAACTGCGCCTGGTATCGCGCGGGCTTACGCCCAGAACCCGGGTGAACATCCGCTGGACAGTAAAGGGCTGCTGTGAGCAACCTTGGCCAGATCGGCCAGAGGTCACACGCGATCGCGATGGGCGGAAAGATAGCGGCAAAGCCGGGCGACGGTGGCGGCTTCCCGGTGCTCTCCGAGGGGAGCACACCGCTTGCACGCACGATAACCCGCGGCCAGGGCTCCGGCGGCGTCGGGAAAAAATCGTATGTTGGCGGGTGTAGGGCGCCGGCTGGGGCAGGACGGACGGCAGAAGATCCCGGTGCTGGCTACGGCATAAACGAAATCGGCGCTCGCATCCCGCGCCAGAACTTGTTGCCACGCCTGCGCTGGGTTGAGATCGGGCTGTCGAATGCTTGACATGCCGACATCATCAACCCAGCGCAGAGCGTGAAGCTATCCGTTTCTTGCCGGTGAATTATTTAGAAGCAGGCGCTAATTCCGGCTTCCCCTTGAGGCCAGCCGCTTCGCGCAAGGCTTGCGCCTTGTCGGTGGCTTCCCAGGTGAAGTCCTTGTCGGAACGCCCGAAGTGACCATAGGCCGCGGTCTTGCGATAGATCGGACGGCGCAGGTTGAGGCTCTCGATAATGCCCTTCGGCGTCAGCTTGAAAGTTGGCGCGGACCAGCTTCTGCAGCGTGGCCGAGTCCACCACGCCGGTGCCAAAGGTTTCGACCAGCACGCTGACCGGCTCGGCTACGCCGATCGCATAAGCCAACTGCACTTCGCAGCGCTTGGCCAAGCCAGCCGCCACGATGTTCTTGGCAATGTAGCGGGCCATGTAAGCCGCCGAACGATCAACCTTTGTCGGATCCTTGCCGCTGAATGCGCCGCCGCCGTGACGGCCCATACCGCCGTAGGTGTCGACGATGATTTTCCGTCCGGTCAGGCCGGTGTCGCCCATGGGTCCGCCAATGACGAAACGCCCGGTCGGATTGATGTGGTACTTGGTGTCCTCATCCAGCAAGTTGGAAGGCAACGTCGCCTGGATCACGTGCTTCAGGATGTCGGCGCGAAGCTCTTCGGTCGAAATGGTCTCGGAATGCTGGGTGGAGATGACCACCGCGTCGACCCGGACCGGGTTCATATCCTTGTCGTATTCCACCGTCACCTGGCTCTTGCCATCAGGCCGGAGGTAGGAAAGCAGGCCGCTCTTGCGCACATCGGTCAGCTTCTTGCTGAGCTTGTGGGCCAGCGAAATCGGAGTCGGCAACAGGTCTTCGTTCTCGTTGGTCGCGTAGCCGAACATCATGCCCTGGTCGCCGGCTCCGCCGGTGTCCACGCCCATGGCGATATCGCCGGACTGCTTGTTGATGCTGGAGATGACGGCGCAGGTATTGGAGTCGAACCCGTAGAGCGCGTTGTCATAGCCGATCGAAGCCACCACTCCGCGCACCAGGGACTGGAAGTCGACGTATGCCTTGGTGGTGATTTCGCCGGCGATGACCACCAGGCCGGTGGCCGTCAGAGTTTCGCAGGCTACCCGGCTGATAGGGATCCTGCGCCAGGCAGGCATCCAGGATCGCATCGGAAATCTGGTCGGCAATCTTGTCGGGATGCCCTTCCGTCACCGACTCAGACGTAAATAAAAATCGATCATGTTGTGGCAAAGCAGCTTCCTCCTCATTCTTCAACGCGCAGCGCATGCGCGGCTTTCGTCCTTGTACCTTTTAAGACCGTATCAGAGGGGGGTCCGGCAGGCAAAAGCTGTTTCCTGTCCTGGTGCTGAAGTGCAGTTCCCGGAATGGACATCTATGGTCAATGCCGCAACAGAACGAGTCAGTTGTGAGGGCATTCCCATGGACATCTTCTTGTGCACATAGCTCCAAACGAACCAACTGAGACCGGCGACCAGGAGCACCAGCAGCCCGATACCGGTCCAGCGCAGCCGTTGGTCGGGACGGCTCCGTCCGCCAGCCGCCCGCGGGCTTTGCTGGCATTTTCGGCAAAGCGCATCCAGCCGTCTTCGTCGAGATCCTTGGCTGGCCTGATGCGCGGAGAGGTAGCGTCCGACCCATTCCTCCTGGTCCAGCCCGACCACGCGGGCATATTCCCGCACCATGCTTTTGTTGAAAACTCCGCCGGGGAGAACTTCGAAGTGCTCCTGTTCCAGGGCCACCAGGTGACGGTTGCTGATCTTCGTTACCTTGGTAATAGCGTCCAGCGTGATCCCGCGGAATTCCCGTTCTTGCCGCAATGTATCGCCGAATTTCCCCATACCGTCAAACCCGTCGGCTGGACCTATAGCCGACATTCTCAACCATAAAGCCGCGTCAAAGCCAGATCAAAAGCAAATCATGTAGCCCTTTATTTTGTGCACGCTACAGCATCTTTTGAGTTACTGGACGCACGCTCTCTGGCGTTTTGCAATCGGCAGGATCAAGCCATGAAAGCAATTTTGCTACACTCGGCACAGTCAGGCGAATAGCATGAATAGGTTAGTCATCGGCAACTTGCTGCATCGGCCTCTTGCGTTCCGCCATCAGCATTCTCGCGGTCGCTATTGAGGTGGCGATGATCCTCTCGATCGTCGGCATCCTGTTTGGCCAGATCGAGGGTTCCCGGCGGCAACAGAGCGGCATTGGCGCGGATCTCATCGTCCGCCCGCCCAATGCCAGCTTTATCGCCGGGGTGAGCGGAGCACCCATTCCCGCCAAGGTGGCCGATGTGCTGCGCAAACTGCCGCACGTTGCCGTGGCCTCGCCGGCAATCCAGCAGTTATCCGTGAAAACCAGTGTGGAGACGATTTGGGGCATTGATTACGAAAGCTTCAACGCGCTGCGTCCCTTTGTTTTCCTCTCCGGGGGCCCGTTTCCAGGGACCTAACGACGTCATCGTCGACGATATCTTTGCCCGCTCTGGCAAGCACTACTCGGTGGGGGAAACGATCCCGATCCTCGACCATCCCTTCCACATCAGCGGCATCGTCGAACACGGAAAAGGTGGCCGTAAATATCTGCCCATCCGCACCCTGGGCGCCCTGTTGGGCGCGGAGAATAATGCCTCGATCATCTTTGTAAGGAGCGATGACCCTAAGAATGAGCAGTCATCGAGCAGGAGATCCACGCCACTCCCGGGCTGTCCGAGTACAAGGTGCAGACGCTGGCGGAATCGCTCTCGCAGATGACGCCGGAGCATCTGCCCGCCTTTACCGATGCGCTCTACGTCGTCATCGGGCTGGCGGTCGTCGTCGGTTTCATCGTGATCTTCCAGGCGATGTATACCGCCGTCCTCGAACGAACCCGCGAAATTGGCATTCTGAAGTCGCTCGGGGCTTCGCAGGGCTACATCGTAGATCTGGTTTTGCGGGAAACAGCCTTTCTCTCCATCGTTGGCATTGTTCTTGGCGTCGGCGCCACCTTCCTCTTGAAGAAGGCAATGGATATCCGCTTCCCCAGCATTCCTTTCCCGGTCGAACCTCACTGGATCATCACCGCAACCCTGATAGCCCTGGCGCGGCGCACTGATTGGCGCAACCTACCCCGCCCTGAAGGCCGCCCGCAAAGATCCCATCGAGGCCCTGGCCTACGAATAGCGGCGAAGAATCTGTCGAGCCCTACAAGGTCCGACACGTACCCTGCGGGACTTATCGGGCTAGATCGTCGCTACGGTTGAAAGTAGCTGCACCACACCGTCATGCTTTCGTTCGCGTGCATAGTCGGCCGGCGTCTTCCCCTGATGGCAGAGCGTAGCCGGGTTCGCTCCCGCCTTCGAGCAGAATCCTCAACCAGCTCCGTATATCCGGCAGCCGCAGCCTGGTGCAGAGGGGTAAAGCCTCCCGCCTGCGCCATATTGACGTCCGCTCCCTGCTCGATCAGCAGGCGTACGGTCTCACAATCCTGGCTTAAGGCAACGCACGCATGGAGTGGCTGGTTGTGCATCGGGTTGCGTGAGAAGCGGTGAACGTGCGCGCCGTGGGATAGCAACAGCGCCGTCGCCTGGGGTCCGCCAAAACGCGGCTGCCAGGTGCAGAGGCGCCCAGCCATCCGCCGAACTCTCATGAACCAACATGGCATCTTGCCGCAGCAGCGATTCAATACGGCTGCAATCTCCCAGCGCGCAGGCTTCAAAAATATCCAGGGTGGGCAGATGGGCAAGCAGGAAAGTCCCGGATTAGCGGCTGGCGGCTGTAAATGCTCCACAAAAAAGCAGAGACGCCCTGGGCGTCTCTGCAAGCAATCAGCGAAGGATCTTCTTCTGCGGCGGCGGCCACTTCCGCCGTTTGGCCGTTGCTTGATCAGATTAAGGAAGCGCTGGCTCACCGAGCCAGCTTACATCAGGCGCGGCTACCGCCCCTCCGTATCGGCCAAGGAAGCAGCCAGAACCGTCTCCTTGGATCCCTTGTCCACCGAACCCGGTTTGGTGCGGTTGGAGTAGATGCGGAAGGTGACCACCAGGTCAACCACGACCGGCACCGGCTGACCGTTTACGGTCGCCGGGCGGAAGTGCGAATTCTTGATAGCCTCCACCGCCTTCTCATCCAGACCAAAGCCAATCGGACGCTGGATCGCCATCTGCCGGGGAACTGCCCGTGGCGTCCACCACTGTCCGCAGCAACTCCATGCCCGCGATCCCATACTTCTGCGCATATTCATTGGAACTGGGATCAATGCTGTTCAGATACCCTGGGCGGCGTCATGCCTTCGCTGACCACTTTGATGCTGGCGTCCTTAGGCATGTACTGCCGGTGCTCGGCCTTGCTGTTGAAGTACTCCTGCCAGTACTCAGGCAAGTGGGACATCATGAGCGGATCGATGTCGTTGGCGAAGATGCTGCCCAGAGCCTTGTTCATCACCATGGCGCTGTGCGCCGGTGAGACCGCCTTCAGGGCTTCATTGGTTTCCTTGGGGGCTTCCGTAGATTCCTTGAGCGCTTTGTTGGATTCCTTGAGCGCTTCGTTGGCTTCGACGGTGGCGGCCGGCGCCGCCGCGTCCCGGGTCTTCAGGGTCTGGGCTGCCGCCAGCTCCTTGGGCGTAGGCTCGTTCTTCTTCTTTTCTTTCTTTACTTTAGGAATCACAATGACTTCGCGCTCGATCGAGATGTGGACCGGCTTCTTCGAGATCTTCACCTGGTCAAAGGGCTTGGCGTCGTCCTCGTAGGGCAGAGCGCCCAGGAAGTGGAGTCCGTAGCGATCGGCTTCGATTTCGAGCTTGTGCTTGGAAAGCTTGACTTTCCGGACCTCGAAGCCGGAAAGCGTGAACGACCCGACGGTGGGTGAACCGTTGACTTTGCCATTCATATCGAAATTCAGGTCGTCGCCCAGGTAGGAGCCGCGCAGAAAGATCAGCTTACCGACGTACCGGGCGCGCAACTCATCTTCGGTGAGAGGAGGGGTTGACTTAACCAAAGCTGCATCCGCTGCGGCGCCGGCCGGAACTGCGGGAACCACCACTGGAGGCGTTGCCGCCGGTAGGCCGGCCGGCGTTGCTTCTTGCCCGATGGAGAAGGGCGTTAGCGTGCCGCACAGTAAGGCCGCGGTCATAAGCGACGACAGCTGCTTTTCGAAAATCATAAGTCTCCTTGCTCCAACTCACCGGCCGGGAAGCGATGTAGCCGCTACGCCGTCCGGCTGGTTCGAGTGCTTGCCGCGTCTATTCGCGATTGCAAGCGGGTGGTTTGGCCAGTTCGTGAATGGGGTGACGGCGGTTGAGCCTGGGCATTCTCGGCCATGAGCATGATGGCCAGGGCCAGCAGCAACCCGACGCGAATGAGCACTGCTACCAAAGATTCAGAGGCACGTTTGGTCATCTTGGGGGGAACCTCCGCTATATTCCAAGAAGAGCGTATGTTGTTCTGAATGAAGCGGAAATGCCTCTTTTGTGCGCGATGAGTACCCCTACCCCCGTTGACTCCATTGCCCGATTGCGTTACTCTGAATTTCTTGCGCAGCGCCGCGTCCGGCCTTCTGTAGTCGCTGTCTGATCCGAACGAGGTGAAGTCCCGTTAAGTGCGGGAAGCCGCTTCACCGCAAACCGATCTGAAGATTTGCGAGCCCAGGTAGCCTGCCAGGAAAGCGAACCGAAGAAGCGCTTTGAGCGTTTTCACGATAGCTGTGAAACCGGTCTGAATCCATTCTTCGCCACTCAAGCGATTCTGAACCTTTCGTTTGCGGGAGCGTTTGCCGGCCGCGCAGATTTCTGCGGTGTGCAAAGCGTGTCCTTACAGAAGGTTCTCCTGGAGAAGCAGGTTACGATGTCTACGTATTTTCCGAGCTCGCACGATATCACCCGCAAATGGTTTGTCATTGACGCCAGCGGCAAGACGCTGGGACGCCTGGCGACGGAAGCCGCCAGCACCCTCAGCCGGCAAGAAAAATCCCAAATACACCCCCTTTATCGACATGGGTGATCACGTGATGGTGGTCAATGCCGAGAAGATCGTGCTGACCGGCCTGAAGAGTCAGCAGAAGGTCTATCGCCGCTACACCGGCTTTCCCGGCGGCCTGCGCGAAGAGTCGTTTGTTCGCCTGTTGGCGCGCCGGCCCGGAAAAGATTGTCGAAGACGCGATCAAGGGCATGCTGCCCAAGAGCAAAATGGGCCGCCAGATGGCGACCAAGCTCAAGGTTTACCGGGGTGACAAGCATCCCCACCAGGCGCAGCAGCCTGAGGTGATGGAATTGACGGCCCGCTAAGCAGAGAACCATAAAGAACAGGACGGACATGGCAGATTTAGTTCAGTACTACGGAACAGGGCGGCGCAAGGCCAGCGTGGCGCGCGTATTTTTGCGTCCCGGCAGCGGCAATTTCGTCGTCAATCAGAAGCCGTTTGAGACTTATTTCGTGACCCACCAGCAGCGGGTTTCCGCCAAGCGGCCACTGGAGTTGGCTGGAGCTTACCGCCACCTTCGATGTTCTGGCGACGGTTAAGGGTGGGGGAGTGAGTGCCCAGGCCGATGCGGTCAAGATGGGTATTGCACGTGCTCTGCTCGAGTTCAATCTTGAGCTGCGTAAGACGTTAAAGGCCGACGGCCTGCTGTCGCGCGATGCGCGTATCAAGGAGCGCAAGAAGTACGGACAGAAGGGCGCCCGCAAGCGGTTCCAGTTCAGCAAGCGCTAGTTGTCGGTTGTAGTTGTTCTAATCTTCCCCGCCCGCTTTTGGGAGCGGGCGAGGGAAATCAATTCCGGCCATGCCGGAATGCAACTCACGAGGAGGTATTTTGGCCACAATCACGATGAAGGAGTTGCTCGAAGCAGGTGTTCACTTCGGGCATCAGACCAAACGTTGGAATCCGCGCATGAAGGAATACATCTTCGGTGAGCGGAATGGCATTTACATCATTGACCTGCAAAAGACCTTGAAGATGTTCAAGGAAGCCAGCAAGTTCGTGACCGATCTGACCGGGCAAGGCAAGGTCATCCTGTTTGTCGGCACCAAGCGGCAGGCCCAGGACGCGATTGCCGAAGAGGCAAACCGCTGCGGCATGTTCTACATCAACCAGCGCTGGCTGGGTGGACTGCTGACCAACTGGATCACCGTCCAAAAATCTGTGAAGCGCCTCCAGGAACTGGATGAGATGGCCACCGATGGCCGCTATGAGCTGCTGACCAAGAAGGAAGTCATCCGGCTGGAGCGCGAGCGCAAGCATCTGCAGGCGAACCTGGCAGGCATCAAGAATATGCGCCGGTTGCCCGATGCTCTTTTCGTGGTCGATTCGAACAATGAGGCCATTGCGGTGAAGGAAGCCCGCAAGCTGGGTATCCCGGTTGTCGCCGTGGTTGATACCAATTGCGATCCCACCGTGGTCGATTATGTAATCCCGGGCAATGATGACGCGCTGCGTGCGATCCGCCTGTTTACCTCCAAGATCTCTGACTCCGTGGTCGAAGGGCGTGCAGATGGCCGGCGATAAGCGCGCCGCTGATGCTGGAGTGACGGCGGATGAACAGCTCGAAGCCGCTCCGGTGGAAGTGGGCGGGTTGGAAGCCGGCGCTGACGAGCCGGGTGGCGACGGGGAAGTGGTCGATCTGGAAGCCGCGCTTGGGTGGTGGCATCCGCAAGGCCCCCGGGGCGATCGCCGCGGTCGACGAGCCGGAAGTCGCCGAGCGCACCCTGTAACCACGTTTACACCTACTGATTCAGGGCCTGTTAACAGGCCAGCAAAGGAACTGCAAGAGGATGTCTACTGTGACTGAAAATATCTCTGCCGCCCAGGTGAAAGAGCTTCGCGAGAAGACTGGCGCGCCGATGATGGACTGCCGCAACGCGCTTCAGGAAGCCAAGGGCGACCTGGAGCAGGCGGTCGTGGTTCTGCGCAAGAAGGGCATGGCGTCGGCGGCCAAGAAGGCGTCCCGGAGCACTTCTGAAGGGGCTGTCGGTACCTACATTCATGCCGGTGGCAAAATCGGCGTGCTGATCGAAATCAACTGCGAGAGCGATTTTGTCGCCCGGACGGAAGACTTTCCAGGAGCTGCTCAAGGACATCTCCATGCACATCGCGGCGACGGACCCCCGCTATATCCGCCGTGAGGACGTGACTGCCGAGGATCTGGAGCGGGAGAAGGACATTTACCGTTCCCAGGCCGCGGCCACGGGGAAGCCGGCCAAGGTGATCGAACAGATCGTGGAAGGCAAGATGAGCAAGTTTTACGAGGAAGTTTGCTTGCTGGATCAGCCTTTTATCAAGGATCAGTCGTTCGCCATCAAGGACCTGATCGCGCAAAAGATCGGCAAGCTGGGTGAAAACCTGAGCGTGCGCCGCTTTGCCCGCTTCAAGGTCGGCGATCCGGTCTGGACCGTGGCCCAGATCAAGCCAAACGCCGCAGAATAGCGTTTTTCGAAGGACCAGGAAGGGCCGGGATAAGTCCCGGCCCTTTTTTTAGTCCCGAAGGGACGGCTTGAACCTTTTCCACGGAGTGCTTCGCGGCCTGTTTTCAGCGTCCCTACGGGACTAATCGTCCTCGCGAATCCGACCCAGGACTCCGTCCTGGGCTAAGGTCACCGTCCCTTCGGGACTCATGTTGCCTTCGGGTTCTGATGCGCTCATGAAAGCCTTTTCCGTCCAGCCAAGGATCACCTCCCAACCTTCCCTGAGACTCAATTGTCTCAATTTGCGTCGAATAAACAGCGCAAGTCCGCCCTAATCCGAGGGATAGAGACCGGTCCTGGATGTGCGATACTTTTGCTTGAATGTATAAGAGAGTGCTGCTCAAACTGTCGGGCGAAGCCCTGGCCGCTGACCGCGGCTTTGGAGTGGACGTCGCCAAGCTGCATGAAATTTCACTGGAAATCCTGGCGGTCCGGGATCTCGGCGTTCAAGTCGCGATCGTTGTCGGCGGGGGCAATTTCTTCCGCGGCGTGGCGGAACAGGCGCGCATGATGGACCGCGTTTCCGCGGACCACATGGGCATGCTGGCGACCGTGATCAACTCACTCGCCCTGCAGGACGCGCTGGAAAAGTGTGAGGTCCAGACCCGGGTCATGTCTGCGATTGAAATGAACCAGGTAGCCGAGCCATACATCCGCAGACGGGCTATCCGTCATCTAGAAAAAGGCCGTGTGGTCATTTTTGCCGCCGGGCTGGGCAACCCCTATTTCTCCACAGATACGGCGGCTTCGTTGCGTGCCATGGAAATTAAGGCGGATGTGCTGCTGAAGGCCACGAAAGTGGAAGGGATTTATGACGCAGATCCTGTTATTACCAAAGATGCCGTCAAATTCGAGCAGATTACCTACATGGAAATCCTCCGGCTCGGTCTAAAGGTAATGGACAGCACTGCGGTGAGCCTGTGCAAGGACAATAATTTGCCCATGATCATTTTCAACATGAATCGGCCGGGAAACATCCTGCGCGTAGTGAGCGGAGAAAAGGTCGGTTCCCTGGTGACCGCCTGACCCCCCAGAGCACAGTTGCGGAGCGCTCCCCAGCACTACAGGTCCCAGCAAGTTCGGTCCCCGCAATGCCGGCCCCGGCCCTACAAAGTCCGGCAGGCCCTGTTCTCGTTAAACAAGCTACTGTCGCGGCGCCGCGGCGATCGCAATTGCCGGCGCTCACCGGCATCCGCTGTTTTGCTGCTCTCAACCTGGTCTTCTTTCATTTCGCCGACCCCCACTCTTTTGGGCCACTTAGCCCCGTGGTGAACGGGGGGTATATTTCCGTCAGCTTCTTTCTCCTGCTGTCCGGATTCATCCTCACGTATAACTACGCGGATCGGGCGCAACAGGGAGCGCTCACGGCGCGCAGTTTCTGGTCCGCGCGCTTCTCCCGGCTTTATCCCGTGTATGCCTTCAGCCTGCTCCTTTCGGCCGGCATGCTGACGCTCGAGCTACAGGCGCACACCCGGTTCGACTTTGGCCTGGGATTGGTGCTCACTCCGTTGCTGTTGCAGGGATGGCACCCGCTTCTGACTAACTTCTGGAACACGCCCGCCTGGACCATGTCCACGGAGGCGTTCTTCTATCTGCTCTTCCCGTGGTTAATCACCCGCCGCCGTCCGCGCCAGACAAGAACGATTCTGCTTATTTTGTTTGCTGTATGGCTCTCCAGCCTGGTGATGCCGGCTCTGTACATGCACTTTAATCCGGATGGTGAAGCCCACCCTGACCGCTACTCCACCGGTATCTGGATGCGGGCATTGAAATTCATGCCGCTGCAGCATTTGCCCTCTTTTCTCTTCGGCATGGCATTAGGATTTTTGAACGAGAAGATCCGGCCGGAAAGCCGGAAGCGTCTGGCGATCGGGCTCATTGCGTTTACCGCGATCTACCTGATTCTTTGCGTGGGCGACCGCCTGCCCTATGTCATGATGCACGATGGCCTGCTGATGCCCTTGTTCGGTGGAGTCATCCTGTGCCTGGCCGGCCGCAATCGCATCGCCTGGTTTTTTGGGCTGCTGCCTTTTATCGCCATCGGCGAGGCCAGTTATTGTTTGTACCTTCTGCACTTCAATCTCTGGACCATGCTGCACGATTCGCACTTTTTGGAAAAGAGCGGCCTCATCGTCTTCGACCCCTGGATTTCGTATCTGTTACTGATCATTGCTGCGTTGCTGACCAAACGGTTCATCGAGCGGCCGGGAAGAGGCTGGATTGCCCGCCGTCTTTCCTCCGGCGCCGCGCGCGCCTGATACCTCGATCGGATATTACCGGCTCGACCCACAACAGGGCATATTGGTCATGAGCAACTTCCCCCCGCTCCGGGCAAGAATCTCAATATTGTTTTGACCGAGCAGATCGTTGAATCGTTGCGTCTGGTTTGCTCTCGCCACCAGGTAGTAGCGTTGTGGTTGTGACCAGAGCGTCTTGAGCTTACCGTCATCGAGAAAAACATCCGGCGCACCCGGGGCATTGGAACCGTACTCGAGATTGTTCCATCGCCCATTCAGTAAGAGCACGGGACGGTTGGTGTAGAACGGTATGGACGAAAACCAATAATAACTATGATCGAGGATGATCTGTCCGGGCGGATCCTCAAGGATTGCCGTGGCGAAGTCACGGGACGAGAGTAACGGATCGAATTTGACCATCGCAAGTCGCGCGGCTTGAAAAAAGATGACCATCATCAGAGCGGCCGCGAGATATACCCGTGGATACGATCGCGCACGCTTGGTCATGAGCGCGCCCAGCGAGCCTAAGAAAAAGGCGGCACAGGCAATGATCAGCGGAACCCGCAAGTAAGCGAATGACTCCACCGTCAGGTCTTCCATGTGGCCGAGAGATAGCTTGTAGGCGTTGGGATGTACGCTGAGCGCCGCCGTAATGTCGCCCGGAGTCGGTACGTGCCGCACGGCAATGAGGAGAGCAAGGCAAGCGAGCCCAGCCATACCGGCAACCGCGCTCAAGGCGCGTGTGCCTCCGCGAATCCAACGCCCTTCCTCGGCCATGGCTGAACCCAGCAGCAAGGCAAATGCCGGATAGCAGGGCATCGAGTAGTACTCTTGCGTGGTGGAAAAAGTAAAAAACACCAGCACAAAACCGATCCAGCAGAGTGCGAGCAGCCGGGCCTTTCCCGCCCGGTCGACAGGCTTGAAGGAAAGCCTGCTGACCGCAGGCAGATAAACACTCCACGGAAATAGCCACACGAAATGAAAAAGCCAGAACCAGAGCCGCGGCACGGTGTCGTAATCGCGGGGATAGCGCAAGTTCAGGAAGCGGAGCAACTGCTCATTGATGAAGTAGAACCAAAGAAAACCGTGATAGTGACCGGCCATGCTCTTGAGCGTCCAGGCGAAATAAGGCGGGTTGCGGATCGTCGCCAGGATATGCCAGGGAGCAGCGATCAGGAGCACCAGGATCGTTCCGGAGATGGGGCGGAGTCTCTGCCAGGTAGTCCGTAAAAACAGTTGTTTTGTGAAAAACAAAAACAACAGGGCTGCTGCGAGCGGGAAGACGACACCGATAAGGCTTTTCAGCATCAGGCCGAGGGCGAGACATACATAGAAAACGCCGGCCCAGAGTGCCGGATGTTTTTCGTCGTCCTCCAGAACGCGGAGAAAGGCCCACATGCTGAGAGCAATGAAGAAAGTGAGCATGACGTCGGGGATGAGTATCCGGGTGAATATCCAAAGCCCAATGCAGGTCGCCATGACTAAGCCCGCATAAAAACCGCCTCGGCTGCCGAACGCCCACCGCCCGAAAAGCGCGGTCAACCAAGCCAGCCCGATGGCGGTGAACGCAAAAGCGAGCCGTGCCGACCAATCATGAAAACCAAATACTTCGTAACCGACGTTCGTCAGCCACCACGATAAAGGTGACTTCTCCAGATACAGGACTCCGTCAATCCGGGCGGTTACCCAATCGCCTGAAATCAACATAGTCTTGGCGATCTGCGCCTCGACCGCGTCCGTATCGTCCATCAGAGATGGGGGAGACACGATACTTGTAAGGTAGATAATCGCGGCGATCAGCAATACGACGAACAGAGAAACGTTCCATTGCTTCTCTTCTTCCGAGTTGAACAACCGAACGCTCCTGACGCAAAGCTAGACTAAGGATACTTGAACATCCTCTCATCTGATGTGGAGACGCTCGCCGGTGGATGAAAAGCAATTGTCTGCGATGACCCGAAAAGAAACCGCGGCACGCCGGGGCAGGCTCTCCGCCGCGCTGCCCCGGAATACCCTGAGCTCAGTCCCCGCGGGACGGCTGAACGTCAAACCTGTCCAAATTGGGTCGGCAGCTTGTGGCGGGATTTAGGTTCACACTACAGTAGTTGGTTCTGGACCCGTCCAGGGAAGAGGGCTTCGTTCTCTGAAGTTCAGCCGTCCCCGTTCGACAAGCGCAGAGCAGGCTCTGCGGGACTAAATAAGAAGGCCGCACGGGCATCGTGCGGCCTTCAACAATTCCTGAACTCAAAATCAGGGTGCGGTGACGGTATGTTTGCCGTGCGTAATCGCGGCGCTGCAGGTGGGCTGCTGGGCTGCGCCGAAGGGCGTATTTTGCACAGCCGAAAGTCCTCCGGTCGCGGTGTTGATGGCCAAACCGGACACGGTGTTGGCGAGAAAATTGGCGGTGTAGATATAGCGGCCTTCCGACGGTTCGATCAGGACACAAAGCGGCCCGGAACCAACGGCGTACGTGGTGGAACCCGCGACCGCGGTGGCTTTGCCGGAAGTCTGATCGATGGTGTATGCGTTTACGTCGTTACCGTTGTAGTTGGCGACGTAAAGGTAGATGCCGCGCGGGTCGACGGCGACGGCATCGGGGAAGTTATCAGTCCTGAATGGCGTTGGCATCGACACCAACGATCCACCGGCCTGTACCTGGAAACCATACAACTGATTGGACGGGCCGTCCGTGACATACACGAATTTACCGGCCGGATCGCTGGTGATCGCATTGGGGCCGAGTCCAACCGGGTAAACGGCGATGGGAGTCAGCCCACCGTCTGAACCAACTTGAAAGGCGGAGAGGGTGCGATCGGTTTCATTCACCGCGTAAACGAAGCTTCCATTCACCACGGCGACGCCGAGCGGATTATTTCCCAGCGGGAAGAAAGCGCTGGTGCCATTTGCGACCGGCTGGCACAGGCTGCTCGTTGCGCCCAGCTGACCGTTGGCATTGATGGGAAAGACTACTAATGCGCCGGGCCCGGGAATGCTGGTGCTGAAGTTTGGCTGGTATGTCTCTACTACGTAGACATAGGTGCCGGCCTGGTTGACGGCGAGCTGCACCGGGTAGCTGCCTGGCAGGTTGCAGGTCTGCTGGGGGTAGAGTTTGCCATCGGTGCCGATGGCAAATTCCACAATTGTGTTGTCGTCATGATTGATGACGTAGAGATTCTTTCCGTTGGGCGTCGACACATCCGCGACGGGATTGCGGCCGCCCGAGCCGTACGGGGAGTCGGTGATCTGGTATAGAACGCCCGCTTCGCTATCGACCTTGTATACGCTGACCTGTCCGGGGTTTTGCTTGGACGCTGTGACGTAAAGATAATCGATTGTATTGCTGGGTCCGCATGCAGTCACACCGAGTCCAAGTCCAAGGGATATCGCCGAGACCAGGGCAATCCGGCCGAATTTACTCAACTTCATGCGCTTCCTTCATCCTGGACCAACGAATCAATGGAGCAGGGCTGCCGCTCGCAGCAGAGCTATCGATAGAAAATCTTTATGCTATTTCCCATCTGCATTGTAAGAGTTTGGGCCGCTTTCGGCCATATGCTCCATGCAGGATTGCCACTGATGCTATGCAGAATCAGGGCTGTATCACCTCGATGGAATGGTTGCCGTGGGTGATGGCAGCACCGCAGGTAGGCTGCCCGGTGGCCTTGAAGGGTGTGTTCTGCACTGGCGCAAGCGCTCCCGTCGCAGGGTTCAGACTAAGGCCTGACACGGTGTTGCCAAGGAAGTTCGTGGTGTAGACAAAACGTGCTTCCGCAGGTTCGATCAGGACGCAGAGCGGGCCCGCATCCACCGAATACGCGCTCGTTCCGGCGATCTGTGTCGCATTTCCGGTGCCACGATCGATGGTATAAGCACTCACGTCGTTGGCGTTATAGTTGGCGACATACACATAGATACCGCGGGGATCGACCGCGACCGCGGTAGGCAGGTTATCCGTTTTGAAGGGGGTCTGCATCGAGATCAGGGTTCCGTTGATCTGAATGAGGAACCCAATCATCTGATTGGCCGCGCCATCCGTCACGTAAAGAAACTTGCTGGTCGGATCGCTGGCAAGCGCATTGGGGGCCACCCCGACCGGGTACGTACCGACGGAAGTGAGAGCACCGGTCGAGCCGACCTGAAACGCGGAAAGCGTGGCGTCACTCTCGTTCGCTACATAGACGTAGGTATTGCTGGCAACCACATTGACCCCAACTGGATTGTTGCCCACCGGAAAGAACGCGTTGTTGCCATTCGCGACCGGAGTACACGAATTGCCCGTGGCGCCCAGTTGCCCGCTGGCATTGATGGGAAAGACCACCAACGCCCCGGGGCCGGGTGTCTTGGCGTTGAAGCCCGGCTGGTAAGTCTCCACAACATAGAGGTAGGTGCCGGCCCGGTTGATCGTCAGCTGGGTAGGCAAGGTGCCCGGAGTGGGGCAGGACTGTTGTTGAGCGAGACTTCCGTCAGTGCTGATGTTGAATACCACGATCGTATTGCTGTCGTGGTTCACCACGTAAAGATTCTTGCCATTGGGGGACGTGACGTCTGCTACGGGATTCGCGCCGCCCGAGTTGTAGGGTGAATTTGGAATGGGAATTAACGCACCCGCTTGACTGTCGACCTTGTAGACGTTGATCTGCCCCGGATCCTGCTTGGAAGAGGTGACGTACAGGAAATCAATCGTATTGGGGGGTCCGCACGCAATAACCCCGAACCCAAGACCAAGGGACAGAACAGAGGCCAGTGCGATCCGGCCGAATTTACTGAACTTCATGCGCTTCCTTCATCCCGGCCCAATCTAAGAAATGGAGCAGGCTGCCGCTCGCAGCAGAGCTATCGATAGAGAGTCTTTGAGGCCTACTTGCATTGTAAAAGATCATTAGAACAATGTACCGCTGGCAGTGCACCAGGTAGGTTGGCCGGCAGCGCCGAACGAGGACAGCTTCCGCAAGTTGGTCAGGGTTCCTGTGGATGAATTGATGATCGCACCGGTCACCGTACTGTCAGCGTAATTTGCCGTATAGAGGTACTGGTTCGATGGGTCCTCAATGATGCACCGTGGAGAGGATCCCGCGCCAAAAGGCACGCTGGTTGCGAGTGGTGTCAATCTGCTGGTGATGGGATCGATGAAGTATGCGCTCACTGAACTGGCCTCGCTCGAAGCAGTTAGATTCGGTCCTGCGTTCGCGAGGTAGAGGAATTTGCCTTGGTGGTCCACAATCATCGGGCCTGGATTGGCGACAGTGCCTGAGTTAGCGACCTGGCCGCCGACCAGCGATTGCAGCGCGCCATTGGTGCCGATGGTGTAGGGCAGGATCACGCCAGGCGTGCTTCCATTTTGAGCATCGATCAGGTACACATTTTCCTTGGCGCTGACGTAGATATAGCTGAGCTGGGTAGCGCCTGTAGGTATCGGGGTATTCTGCGACAAGGTCAACTGTCCGCTGCTGTTCGCATACACAAAGACCGCCTGAGAAGGATCAAGTGTGCTCCCGCTGCCTTTTTCAATGGTGTAGATGAACGAGTTACTCGGCGTCACGTAGAAATTGACCGGTCCGCTGCCCACGGGAAAGTACGAGAGGTTGGTGCCGTTCCCGTTCTTTACACCCTGGTTGGTGATCAGCGAAAGCCTGCCGGTATTGGGGTCGATGTTGAATGAGGTGATGTCACCACAGATGGTGTCTGCATTTCCCGGCACATAGCCAACACAGCTAGTGGGATCGGTGACGGTCGAGTCGAGGACGAACAAGTGGGTACCGGAGGAATCGGCCTCAATGGCGATTGGATTGTTGCCCTGGCTGGTATAGGAAGCCTGAAAGTTGATTGCGCCCTTGCCGCCGATGGTGAACAGAGAAACGTTGGCTCCTGCGTTGCTTGGCGCCGTACCAGTGGGACAGGCAATCTGTGAGCTGCCCCCGCAGCCTGCATTGAGCACATAGAGGAACTTGCCCGCATTCGCTGTCAACACCTTAATGGGATTTACCCCACCCGACGCAAACGGGGAGTTGGGTACAGGCACCAACTGCCCAAGGTTGTTATCAATCTGGAAGCCGGAAATCTGATTGTATTGCGAGCCGGTCACGTAAAAAAAACCGACTGTATGGTCCGTAGCGCAGGATGTCACTCCCAATCCCATTCCAAGGGATACTGCCAAGGCCAGATAAATCCGGCCAAATTTCCTGAACTTCATGCGTTTCCTTCATCCCGGTCGCTGTCGCGGTCTAGGGCTGCCTGTGCAGCTAAACTGTCAAAACTGGATACTATCGCCAATTGTAAAAGCTAGAACCACTTTCGGCTATAGCGGGTCCCCTACGGTAAATGCGAATCACCACACCCTGCAGGCGTTCTCCGGATACATGGGAGCACCCTTCTTACAGCTAAAAGCCTTGCCGAACTCGTCGAAGTTCTGCACCGCGCCGTTCACTCGCCATCTGCCCGGAGAGTGTGGATCAACCAAAGCGCTGTTGCGCGCCGCCTGCTCGCGCACGTTCTCGCACCACAGCTGCCCGTAGGCAATGAAGAAGCGCTGCGACGGAGTGTAGCCGTCGATCTGGGGCGTGGCCGGCTCCTTCGCTAAGGTATCCGTCAACGCCATGTATGCCAGGCGAAGGCCGCCATTGTCTGCAGTATTCTCGCCCAGGGTCAGGTTGCCGTTCAGCTTAACCCCCGGCGCCGCCTCAAAGTTTCCATACTCTTTGGCCTCGCAGTCGGTGCGTTCGGTAAAAGCCTTGCGATCCGCCGGCGTCTGCCACTCCACCACGTTGCCGTGACCATCGTATTTGCTGCCCTGGTCGTCGAAACCATGGGTCATCTCATGCCCAATCACCACCCCAATGCCTCCATAGTTCACCGCAGCGTCCTTGGAAAAATCGTAGAACGGGGGCTGCAGGATGCCGGCCGGGAAGTTGATGTCGTTCATGGACGGCATGTAGTACGCATTTACCGTCGGCGGAGTCATCACCCACTCCGTCTCATCTACCGGTTTGCCGAGTTTGTTCAGGTTGCGGCGGTCTTCAAAAATGGCCGCCCGGTTCATGTTCCCCAGCAGATCGTCCCGCTTTACCTCCAGCGTCGAGTAATCACGCCAGTGCTCCGGATAACCGATTTTGTTGCGGATCAGCGCCAGCTTCTCGATCGCTTTCTTCTTGGTTTCTTCTGACATCCAGGGCAACTGCGCAATGTCCTGGTGGAGGGCAGTTTCGAGCGCCGCGACCAGCTTGAGCATGTTCTCCTTCTTTTCCGGGCTGAAGTACTTTTTCACCCAGTCTTGCCCGACCGCTTCGCCCAGGGCGCCGTCCGTGGCCACAGTGCACCGTTTCCAGCGGGGCGTCTGCTCCTGCTGCCCCTGTAACGTGGTGCCATAAAACTTGAAATTCTCCTGCGCAAACGGCTCCGACAACCAGCGGGCCGCACTATGCAGTGCGCGCCAGCGGAGATAGCTCTTCCACGCGTCCAGGCTTTGGCCGGTAATCTGCGCGTTCATCGCCGTAAAAAATCCCGGTGAGACGACGTCCAGATTTTGGAACGCGCCCATGTCGATGCCACGTAGATAAGACTGCCAGTCAAAGTCCGGGGTTAGCTTCTCCAGGTCCACCAGCGGCATCATGTGATAGCGTTTGGCCGGGTCCCTGCGGTCGGTCCGGCTCATGGAACCCTGGGCCAGGGCGGTTTCGATGGCCATGACGGCCTGCGCTTCGGCGGCCGCTTTCTCCGGTGTGTCCCCCGCGAGCGCAAAGATTCTGGTCATGTGGGCAACATATTCTTCGCGAATCTTCTGTTGGCGCGGAGTCTGGGCCAGGTAGTAGTCGCGATCAGGAAGCCCCAGCCCTCCCTGGTCGGCTTGCGCGATCTGCATGGTGGAGTCTTTTTGATCCTGCCCTACTCCAAACTCGAACGGTCCTCCGACGGCATCTTTTATCTCGAGCGTACCCAGCAAAGCGCCCAGTTGTTTCTTATCGTGCAAGGTGTTGATGGCGTCCAGGGTCGGTTGCAGCGGTCTTGCGCCCTTCTTGTCAGCAAGCGACGTATCCATGCATGCGGCGTAAAAGTCGCCGTATTTCTGTTCCAGCGGAGTACGGGTTGGGCTTGGCTGAGCGGCGGCCGCCAGCTCCTGATACAACAGCCAGGAAGTTCGCTCCCGCAGTTCCGTGAACTCACCCCACTTTACCTGGTCGGGCGGGATGGGATTGTTTTTCTGCCAGTTGCCACAGGCGAACTGATAGAAGTCGGAGCAGGGATCAGCGGTCTTGTCGATGGCGGTCAAGTCAAAGCTCTGCGGCGCCTTGGGCTCGGATGGAGCCGCGTTGCCTTGCGCGTGCGCCATCCCACTACCCAGTAAGAGCGCGCTGAGAAGAGAAACTACCTTCATAGAACTCAAAATATTTTGACGTGGAACGTCAGGTACTTTTTGGGATTTTCCCGAATGGCCGCGATGAGCCCCCGTGTTTCCGTCAGCGACTGATCGAGATTGTTGTAGAGCGAAGGATTGCGCACCAGTTGCCCAACCGTGCCTTCGCCGCTATCCACCCGGTTCAGGACCGAATCGAGTTTATCGACGGTGTCTCGCAGCTTGGCTGCGAACTGGGGATCTTTCGCGATCATGCCCAAGCCGCCTTTGCCGGCATTGATGTCGGCGAGCAGCTTGTCGGCATTGGCCACGGACTGGTTCAGATTATTCGCCAGGGTTTCATCCTTCAAGAGTTTGCCCAGAGTGCCCTTGCCCTGGTCAAGCTCGGTCGATATCTTGTCCAGCCTGGCTACGGTGTCGTTGACGTGGTTGTACAGGGTGTCATCGGCGACCAGTTTACCGATGGAGCCTTTGCCATTGGCCACGGTATCCACCAGTTGCGAAAGCTCGTTCAACGTGGCCACTGCTTTGTTGTAAAGGTCGGGATTATTGATCAGTTCACCGATCGAGCCCTTGGTGGAATTTAGGGAATCGGCCAGGTGATCCACCTTGGCCAGGATGGTGTTCAGCTGCTCGATCGTCCCCTGGCTAGACTTGATGACGTCGGAGAGGTTGGGGGTCTCGTTGGTTTTGAGCTCTGCGTTGTTCTGGACTTCGGGCCCGGTGGCGGCCTTGCTGTTGATGTCCACGACCGTATCGCCGAGAACACCGATGGTTTCCAGGCTGGAGGTCGAATCCGTGTGCACGGCGTTGCGATACTTGGAGCCGATCTTCATCGTGACCTCGACCGGCGTGAGCTTGCGGGCAGGCACGATTTTTATATCGACCACGGTGCCGATGGTCACCCCTTCCAGGTTCACGGGAGCGCCGTTCTTCAGGCCGGCGGAATTCTCAAAATAAGAGCGAAGGGTGATCTTTTTGCTGAAGATGCCGCCCGTAGATCCCGACATGAGGAAGATGAGAGCCGTCAAGGCTGCCAACGCCACAATGACCAGAACGCCCACCTTGAGTTGTGACCACTGGACTTCCTGCTGGCTAGGCACAGACCCCCTCGGGTTGAAGCGAGTACGGCGGCTATTTCCCGCTGGGACTGAGCATATCAAATGAAGCTTTCCGCTGGCCTATGGCAATGCCTCGCGGAGTCCCTAACGGGACTGAATGAAGGATGGCCGAGTCAACCTTCCATCATCACGGATGCCATGGCCAGGTTCCCGGTGTGGGTCAACGAGAGCGAAATGGTCTTTACTCCGAGTTCCCGGGCCAGTGCGGCCGCCCGGCCGCGCAGTTCAAGAACGGGACGCCCTCCCGGTTGACGCGCAACTTGAAACTCAGTCCAGGTGACGCCGCGGCTGATGCCGGTTCCCAACGCTTTGGCCCCCGCTTCTTTGGCGGCAAAACGCGCGGCGAAGCTTTCCGCACTGCTTCGTTTGCTGGTGCAATAGGCGATCTCATGGTCGGTGTAGATACGGCGCAGAAAGCGCTCTCCATAGCGCTCAATCGAACGCGCAATACGCTCGATTTCGATTAAATCCACGCCCGTCCCGATCAGCATTCTGAACACATTACCATGGGATCATTTCCGGTCATCTCCACCGCGAACCGTGGTACCTGTTCTGTGGTTGAAGATTGCGCGAAGCTGGCCGATCAGGTTAGCAACCGAGGTATATTCGAAGTTCACGAATCAAACTTACGACCTACTCGATACCTTTATGTCCGACACGTTTGCAGATGATGTTCTCTACCTGACCGCCCTTCTGGGCGAGGACCAGTCCACGGTTGTCCCACGGCTCAGCGGGATCATTCCCGATTGCGGCGCATGGATCCGCAGCCGTTCGTACGTGGAGCCCGGTACGGCTCGCTTCGTCTTTGAGTTTCCCCGGGACATCTGCATCGAGATTTATAGCGCGTTGGTCTCCGTAGGACTCCAACTCACGGCAGCTTCGCATAACCTGCTCACCGAGCTCTGCCGCTGCACTCCCAATGTCTTCGATCTCTCGTCGCGAACGCTTCCTGCCGTCGATGGTGAGACCCTGGACGACGCGACACGCTACATCTGTTCGCTCGAAATCATCAAGGTGCAGTTGCAGATTTGGATGGTCAAGGACGACGAGCTACAGACGCAGCTCGAGGCCATTCAGTGCTACGCCGCCTGACGCATCACCCGGCATCCACCAGTCCGTAGCGGCGTTGCCAGGCTTCGCGCAACCTGGCCCATACCTTGCCCTTCTCTTCCTCGGTCACCTGGCTGCCCGCCTCGGAAACGAACCAGGCCGATTCGGTCTTGGCCAACTCGAGAAGCGCGCGGTCGCGCACCAGGTTGGCTACCCGGAAATCCGGGATGCCTGCCTGCCGGGTGCCAAAGAACTCTCCCGGGCCGCGCAACTGCAGATCCAGCTCCGCCAGCTCGAAGCCGTTCTGCGTGCGCACCATGGCCGCCAGGCGCTCTGCCGCGGGCTCGGAGATCTTCCCTCCCGTCATGAGAATGCAGTAGGACTTCGCACTCCCGCGGCCCACCCGGCCGCGCAACTGATGCATCTGCGCCAGACCGAACCGCTCCGCATGTTCGATGACCATCATGGTTGCGTTTGGCACATCGACGCCGACCTCAATCACCGTGGTCGCGATCATCACGTCCAGCTCGCCGCGCTGGAAGCGGCGCATGATGATCTCCTTCTCATCCGCATCCATTCGCCCGTGCAACAAGCCCAGGCGCAAGCCCTGCAAGGCGCCCGCTTTCAATTCCTGGTACATGTCGGTGGCAGCCTTCAGCGATGGGGCCGGAACCTTCTTGAATAGGGTGCCGGGGCGTCCGGATGGACCCTCTGGTTCTGTTTCGGCGGCGGCGAAGTCCAACTCGGGCTGATCCTCCTTCGCGCCCTCGATGACGGGATAGACTACGTACGCCTGGTGCCCCTTCTGCACCTGATCCCGCACCAATTTCCACACTTCGCCGGCCTTGTCATCGGCGACCTGTCGGGTCACGATGGGCGTGCGCCCCGGAGGCAGTTCGTCGAGCACGCTGAGATCGAGGTCTCCGTAGAGAGAGAGCGCGAGCGTTCTGGGGATGGGCGTCGCGGTCATGACCAGGACATCGGGTTCGCCCGCATTGGGCTTCTTCATAAGGCGGAAGCGCTGCAGAACCCCGAAGCGATGCTGTTCATCGACGACCACCAGGCCAAGCTTGGCGAAATCCACCCGCTCCTCGATCAGCGCGTGGGTTCCTATGACCAGTTGCGCCTCGCCGCGGGCGATCAAACCCCGGTTTTCGCGCTTGCGATCCTCATCCAGCGACCCGGTCAACAAAACCACTTTGTAGCGCCGCTGTGACCGCTCCAGCAGCTTGCGCGCTCCCAGGAAGTGCTGGGTAGCCAGGATCTCGGTGGGGGCCATGAGCGCGGCCTGGTAGCCGTTCTCGATGGCCACCAGCATGGCCTGCAGGGCCACGATGGTCTTTCCTGACCCGACATCGCCTTGCAGCAGCCGGCGCATCGGTTCCGGGGCCCGCATGTCGGCTACGATCTCTCCCAATGCGGTCTTTTGCGCCTTGGTGGGGTGGAAGGGAAGCACCTGTCGCAGTGCAGCACGCGCCTCGGCATTGGTTTCAAAGGGAATCCCCTGCCGCTGCCGCAATTTTTTCCGTTTCAGCTCCAGGCCCAGTTCGAGAAAGAAAAGCTCCTCGAAAATCAAGCGCTTTTGCGCGGGCGTAGTCCAGGCCTGAAGGTGATCCATCGGCGTCCCAGCCTCGGGAAAGTGCGCCCAGCGCAGCGCATCTTCCCGGCTGGGCAGGTCCAGACGCCGGCAAATTGCCTGGGGGAGGGTCTCGGGAATGCGGCCTTTCAGATCTTCCAGCACCCGGTAGATGATGCGGCGCTGCCATTTGGAGGCCAGCTTGTTGCCCAGGGTTTCATAGACCGGCGCGATCCGGCCCACCTCCAGCAGCTTGGATTCGTCATCGTCGTGGTCGTCGGGCAGGACTTCCACTTGTGGCTGGATCATTTTGAAGCTGTTGGTGCTGCGCGAAGGCTCGACTTTCCCGTATAGGGCTACCCATTGTCCGGCTTTAAACCGGTCTTTCAGGTAGGTTCCGTGGAACCACATGCACTTGACCCTGCCGCCCAGACCCTGGCCTACGGTCATTTCAAAAATCGGCATACGCCGGGTGCGCAGTAGAGTCATGCCGCGGACCTCGCCGATGAGGCTGGCCATTTCGCCGGGAACCAATTCTTCAATGGCCTGGGGACGAAGGCGATCTTCGTAACGAAACGGAAGGTGGTAAAGCAGGTCTTCGATCGTGGTGATGCGTTTCTCTTGCAGGGTCTGGGCAATGCGCGGGCCGATGCCCTTGACGAACTGCAAAGACGTTTCCAGAGTCAGTAGCACATTGCGATGCTATCAGCGGACCCGGGAGATCAACATCTGAAGGGTACGACCTTCAGGTCGTACATTTAATCGTCAGGATGGATCGGCTTGAGCCGCCGAGGGCTGCTTGCCCAGCACAAGAGATGCCCTCAGGGGCTAAAGCCCGTACCCTTCAAACAGCAGGTTGAGCCGCTGAGAGAGCGCGCGTCAGCCCGCGGCGGCATACGTGGGACGATAATGATTTATTTCCAGTGCTTTCCACCGGAGCTCCGCAGACCGGCTTCAAAGGACACGAAAAGCATGGATGGGGCCTTCATAGCCCGACGTTATCGTCCCACGTGTGCCGCAGCGAGCGCGGTTGTCTTTCCCCGCGCGTCACTTTCTGCTATCGGACGGAATGGGCCAACCGCCGCTTGTGAGACGCGGCATCCAGCATGTAGACACACCGGGCATCTACATGCTCGGCCATCTGGAAAACCCTATCGAGCTTGTCGTCCAGGGACGGTTTGCTTCCAGACCGAGGCAGAGAGTAATCACGTGCAGTAACAGCAAATTTGTGTGTGCTCATAATGAGTATTGGTATACCTGAGGGCCCGGGCCGGCGGAATGCGCCAATCACACCATTACCCGCGCACAAAGGGGGAACCCGGACTCCCCCTTCGACCGCCCTGCTGGTTACCGTCGGGGCAAGCCGCTCGCTATCTGCAACAAAACAGGTGGCAAACTGTAGAATCGCTCGGTGAACGAGTCTACGGAGAGCTTCCGCTACAGCCAGCGGGTCATGATTGCCATCGTTCCCCGGGTGGTTGCTTTGCTGTTACGAACCCTCCATCGAACCTTACGTTACGAGGTCGTGGTGGAGCCGGGGGCCGCTCCGGCGACGCCACCGGCCCTGCAGGTGTGGTGCTTCTGGCATCGCTGTCTTATCTCGTGCGCTTGCTATTTTCATGATCGATTTCAGCCCGCGGTTTTGATCAGCCGCAGCTTCGATGGTGAATTGATCGCGCGCACTATCGAACGATTGGGTTTCCTGACGGCGCGCGGTTCGAGTACCCGGTCCGGAGGCAGCGGGCTGTGGGCGTTGGCCAAGGCAGTCGAGCGCGGCCACCCGGCGGTCTTCACCGCGGATGGCCCGCGCGGCCCGGTCTACAAAGTCAAGCCCGGAGCGGTGAAACTGGCCCAGCTCACGGGCTACTCCATCGGCATTTTCTACGCGCATCCGGAAAAAGCATGGCTGCTGAAATCGTGGGATCAATTCATGATCCCGAAACCCTTCTCTCGCGTAGCAATCAGCTGGGGACGCCACGTAGAGGTGCCGCGGAGCGAGGATCCGGAACTGATCGAAGCCAAGAGGCTGGAAGTGGAAGCGGCGCTGGAACGAGCACGGCTCAACGCCGAACGGCACTTTCTCAGGCGATGAACATGCAGTCACCGTAGGAGAAGAAGCGATAACCGGCTTCGACCGCGTGGCGATACGCGGCCAGGGTTTTTTCCGTGCCGGCAAATGCGCTGACCAACATCAGCAAAGTCGACTGCGGCAGATGAAAGTTGGTGAGGAGCGCCTTCACCACTTGCAGGTGCGAGCCGGGTGAGAGAAAGATGTCGGTCGTACCGGTATGGGCCTCCAGGCGGCCAATGCGGGCACAGTGCTCCAGTACCCGAACGGTGGTGGTCCCGGCAGCCACCACACGCCTGCCCTCGCGTAGCGCGCGGTTGATCTGGCTAGCGGTGTCTTCCGGCAAAGAATAGCGTTCTGCGTGGAGACGGATTTCCGAGACCTCGCTCACGCGCACCGGCTGGAATGTCCCCAGTCCCACGTGGAGCGTCACTGGAGCGATGAGCACACCGCGGGCGCGGATTCGGTCAAGAATCTCAGGGGTGAAGTGGAGCCCGGCGGTGGGCGCGGCGACCGAGCCACGTTCCCGCGCAAACACGGTCTGGTATCGCTCGCGGTCCATTTCCTCATCGGACCGGTGAATGTAAGGCGGCAGTGGAACGTGCCCCAGCCGCTCCAGCCGGGCGAAGAAATCGTCCACCGGCGTGAAGCGAAGCAGGCGTTCGCCGAATTCGCCGGTGTCGGTAACGGTAGCGTGGAGCAGCTCGTTGCCATGCGCGTCCGTAAAGGCCAGCTCCTGGCCCAGCCTCATCCGGCGCGCCGGCCGGGTCAACGCTCGCCAATCCTGGTCGCCGGCCTGTTCGGTCAGCAGGACTTCTACCTTTCCTGCGTCTTGTCCCGGGCGTATGCCAAAAAGCCGTGCCGGGATCACACGGCTGTCGTTCAACACCAGCACATCGCCTTCGCGGAGCAGCTCCGGCAACTGCGCAAACCACGAGTCCTGCCATGCGCCGGTTGCCCGGTTCAGGACCAGCATGCGGCTGCTCCCCCGCTCGGCGGGTGGTTGCTGCGCAATCAGCTCAGGAGGTAGCTCGAAGTTGAAATCGGAGACCAGCACAAGTTCGATTGTATGAAAGCGACAACCGTCACGGCGGAGCGGTATCCTCAAAGGAGATGAATCAGCTCAAGAATCTGCTCGACTGAAGGGCAATGACCTCTCCCACCAAACCACCCATCTTTCTGCTGGACGCCATGTCGTTCATCTTCCGCGCTTATCACGCGATGCAGCGGCAGCGGCCCATGTCCACGCGCTCCGGCGTGCCGACCGCGGCCACGTTTGTCTTTGTCAACATGATCAACAAGCTCCGCCGCGATTTTCAGCCGGAGTATTTCGCTGCCGTTTTCGACATAAGCGGTTCCGTATTTCGTGATGAGCGCGCGCGCAGCATGGCCACGGTCCGCAAATGGAACATCAAGACGCAGACATTCGACGAGATCGACTACGGCGGTTACAAGGCCAACCGCACGGAGATGCCGCCGGACCTGGCGCAGCAGCTGCCCTTTATCCGCAGGTCGCTGGAGGCATTTCGCATTCCCATCCTTCAATCCGAAGGTTTTGAAGCCGACGACGTGATCGGCACACTGGCGCGGCAGGCCGCTGAACAAGGCCACGATGTGTTCGTGGTTTCGAACGACAAAGACATGCTGCAACTGGTCACCGGCAAGGTGAAGGTGCTCAACCCGGTCAAAGACAACCTGATCCTCGATCGGGAAAAAGTGGTCGAGGTATTGGGAGTGCCGCCGGAGAAGGTCATCGATGTGATGGCTCTTCGCGGCGATTCCATCGACAACATTCCGGGCGCTCCTGGCATTGGAGATAAGGGGTCGGTCGAACTGATCCAGCAGTTCGGCAGCGTCGAGGCGGCGCTCGATCGTGCTTCGGAGGTAAAGGGAAAAAGATATCGCGAGTCGCTCGAGAAGAATCGGGATATGGTCATGCTCAGCAAAGAGCTGGTGACCATTCACTGTGAGGTGCCGATCGAACTCGAACTCGATAACATGCGAACGCAGGCGCCGGATGTAAGCGCGTGCCGTGCCCTGTTCAACGAGCTCGAGTTCACCACCATGCTCAAGGAGCTGGCTCCCGAACAGGAGGCTACGCCCCTCTCCATCATCCTTGAGCCTTCGCCGGACGAGATAAGCCAATTCGTGACCGCAGCACGCACTCATGGTTTCTCGCTGGCCTTCGACACATCGCTGTTGGAGGTTGCGTCCGAGCAGGTGGCCGAGGCCGAGAGCGAAGCCATCGAAGAGGAAGAGCCGGAACTGAAGACCATGTCCCTTGGCCTGTTCGATGGGCCGCAGGCAGAGGCAGAGGAGCAAGCCGCCGCGCCACAGACCCTCAAGGTGGCCGTCTCTGCCGAAGCAGGCAAGGCGCTCGTCTTCTCCTTAGATAAGGCTATCGAGAATCCTTCCGCAGAGCCGCTGCGTGCCGCGCTGGCGGATGAGCAGATCCCCAAGTCGCTCCACGATCTCAAAGCTGCCCTGCGCATCCTGGGCCGGCATGGCGAAGATCACGGCTTGCGCCTGGCGGGGCCGATCGATGATCTGATGCTCTACTCCTATCTCATCAACCCAACCCACACTACGCATCCTCTGCCGGACGTCGTTGCCCGCTTTAGCGGCCGTGCGTTGCCGCCCCCGGGCGATGAGTTGCTGCCTGCATCGGCAAATGCTATTCGCAGCCTGGCGCAATTGCTCAAAGGGGATGTGGAAACGCTCGGCGCGGGGCAGGTATATCGCGACATCGACTTGCCGTTGGTTCCGGTGCTGCTGCGCATGGAAGAAGCAGGCGTGCGCATCGACCGCGCTGTTCTCGCCGAGATGGGCGGGCGGCTGACCGTAGAGATGGAGCGGGTGAGCGAGCAGATCTTCGTCGGCTCCGGCCATCGCTTCAATATCAACTCGCCCAAGCAGTTGGGGGATGTGCTGTTCAATAAAATGAACCTGCCCAAGCCCATCAAGTACGGGCGGGGCAAGGTCGTTTCCACCGCCGTGGATGTGCTGGAAGAGCTGGCGCAGCATAACGAGGTTCCGCGCCAGGTGCTGCAGTATCGGCAGTTAGCCAAGCTCAAGTCCAACTACATCGATTCATTGCCATTGTTGGCTGATGGCGAAGGCCGGGTGCACACCACCTTCAACCAGGTGGGCACGGCAACCGGGCGCCTCTCGTCTACCAATCCAAACCTGCAGAATATTCCCATCAAGACGGAATTAGGACGTGAGATCCGTGCGGCCTTCATCGCGGCGCCGGGGAACGTGCTCATTTCCGCGGACTACTCCCAAATTGAGCTGCGGCTCATGGCCCACTTCAGCGAGGATCCTCTGCTGGTGAAAGCCTTTGCCCAGGGAGATGACATTCACACTCTGACCGCGTCCGAAGTGTTTGGCGTTTCGCCCGAGGGAATGGACAAACAAACCCGCGACCGTGCCAAGGCGGTGAATTTCGGCATCGTGTATGGCATCTCTCCCTTTGGGTTGGCGCAGCAACTCAACATCGAGCAGAACGTGGCCCGGCTATACATCGAAACCTACTTCGCGCGTTACAGCGGCGTGCGCACTTACATCGATCGCCTGCTCGAAGAGACACGCACGGAGCAGAAGGTGCGGACGCTTTTTGGGCGTGTTCGTCCCATCCCGGATATGCAGAGCCGCAACGCCAACCTGCGCGGCTTCGCCGAGCGAACCGCCGTGAACACACCTTTGCAGGGCACGGCTGCCGATTTGATCAAGATCGCGATGATCCGCATCGATCAAAGGCTGCGCGAAGAAAACTTCGCAACCAGGATGACTCTGCAGGTCCACGACGAACTCCTCTTCGACGTCCCGGAGAAGGAGGTCGAACAGATCAAGCAGCTGGTGCGCCATGAGATGGAAACCGTGATTGAACTGAAAGTGCCGGTCGTAGTCGACTGCGGAGTAGGCCCCAACTGGCGCGACCTGAAGTGAAGCCAAAGGCCGAAAACATTTCCAGGAAATGCCTGCGCCAACCTACTGAGCCGACGGCGTTTTCCCACTCAAACTCGGCGGAGCCTCATGGATATGGTGGATCACAATGGTGTCCCCCTTGAACTCCACCTTGTCGTAATCCCGCCCGGTGCTGTCCACGTAACAACCACAGTCCGTATTCGCGTGGTGAGCCAACTCAACGCCTTGGGTTGCTCCCATCAGGGCCGCCTTGGCCTGGACCAGCTTCGCTTGCGCATCGGCGACTGCCTGGTTGGCATCGGCTAACGTCTTTATCTCAGCGGGAGTGAGCTTCTCCGTCCGTTCCGGGGCCGTTGTTGTATCGGGCGCTGGGGTTGCAGTCAGGCCCGGAGCTTGCGGCTGCATAAGGGCGAGCAGAAGGATGGCGCTAATCATGACTGTCTCCTCCCTTCATGATACCCATCTAGGCTCCGATTTCCACCCGGATCGCTTGGGCGATCCGATCCGCGTGCACCCGCATCTGCTGCTCCGATTCGGCCTCGATCATCACCCTCGCCAGTGCCTCCGTGCCGGAGTACCGCACCACCACCCGGCCGTTGCCATGCAGATCGGTCTCCGCCTGGTGGATGCTCTCAACCACACCTGGAATCTGCTCCAGCGGCCTTTTTTCCCGCACCTTTACATTGACGATGACCTGCGGAAAAACCCGCAGGTCGCTCAACAGCTCATGCAGCGGCTTTCCGGAACGGGCCAGCAGGTCGAGCAGTACCAGTGCCGTCAGCAGTCCATCTCCCGTGGTGCTGCGCCGGGGAAAGAGAATATGGCCCGATTGCTCCCCACCTAAACTGGCCTGGTGCTTCCGCATCATCTCCAGAACATACTTATCGCCTACCGGAGCCCGAAACATACGGATGCCACTGGAGCGCAGCGCGGCTTCCAGACCCATGTTCGACATGGTCGTTGCCACCACCAGATCGCCGGCCAGTTCGGCCTTGGCCTTCATGTCGCGAGCCGCGACCAGCATCACCCCGTCCCCGTTCACTACCCGGCCCTGGGCATCCGCAAACAGCGCACGGTCAGCGTCGCCATCAAACGTAATTCCTAAATCCGCACCCATGGCCTTGGTCTCCCGGGCCACGACCTCAGGATGCAATGCACCGCAGTTTTCGTTGATGTTGCGGCCATTCGGGCTTACATGAGTGAGGTGGATCTCTCCGCCCAGGGAAGGGAAGAGCTCGGACGCAATGACAGCCGCCGCCCCGTTGGCACAGTCAATCACAATCTTCTTACCGGTCAGGTTCAGCCCGGGAACAACCGCACGCAGAAAGGCTTCGTACTCCTCGCGGAATTGCTTGCCGGCAGGGGGCACGTTCAGGATTTCCATTTCGCCCGAAGGACCTTCCTGAAGTCGGCGAAAAATCTCCCCTTCAATCTCCAGTTCGGTGGCATCCGGCAGCTTGTAGCCGTCGCCGCCAAACACCTTGATCCCATTGTCTTGCCAGGGATTGTGCGAGGCCGAAATAACGATGCCGGCAGCCAACTGATGCTTGCGCGTCAGGTAAGCCACGCCGGGAGTGGTGATGACTCCCGCGTTCAGTACCTCGGCGCCCCCGCTCTGCAATCCAGCGGCAATCACAGCGGTAATCCAGGGACTGGATTCCCGCGTATCCGACCCCAGCAGGACCTTGGGCGCTGGGTGGCGCTTCTTGAGAGTGAATGCGAGGGCCACCCCGGTGGCGAAAATAGTGGGCGGGTCCAGGGGGGCAACACCGGCGACCGCACGAATACCGTCTGTTCCGAAAAGTTTTCTCATGAGTGGGTTGGGGGCAACTTCCTTTCGAGCACCCGGCTGTTGAGCGAGCTTTGAGCAAATCGAGTGGTGATCAGGGCGCCGTCTGAAGCCGACGCGGCATCCCGGATCAATACCCCCGCTTCATCAAACACCAGGGCGTAACCCCGATTCAGCACAGCCAGGGGAGAAACAGCTTGTAACAGCCCTTCCGCACGGCCGTGCCGTGCCTTCCATCGCTGCAGCAGTTCCAATTCCGCGCGAACGATCCGTCCATCCAGCATTTCCAGCCGCTCGCGGACCACGCGCATGCGGTGGCTTACATCCTGACGCAGTAATCTGGCTTCCAGTTTCTGCAACCTTTCGGTCATCTGGCGGCTTTGCCGGTGCCAGGCCGCGTCCAACTGGTACTGCAGTTCATCCACGCGCTGCTGGCGGCGCGCCAGAGCATTCCGCATGCGCGCAAATGCCGCGGGCGCGGAGAGCCGGGCAAAGCGCTCCTGGGCGCGCATCAGCAGGTAGCGGCAGGCCTGGTTCAGGCGGCGGTGCAGCTGCTCCACCCGCTCTTCCACCTTGTGCTGCGCCTCGGTCAGCAGTTCCGCCGCGGCCGAGGGAGTGGGCGCACGCAGATCGGCGACAAAATCAGCGATGGTGAAATCGGTCTCGTGGCCAACGGCGGAGACCACCGGCAGCTCAGAGTTGGCAATGGCGCGGGCCAGCAACTCGCTATTGAACGGAGCGAGGTCTTCGAGCGATCCGCCACCGCGCGCGAGCACGATCACGTCCACCGTACGCGCCCGGTTAAAAAACGCAATTCCCGCCGCAATTTCCAGAGCGGCGCTCTCCCCTTGTACCGGGGTTGGGTAGAGCATCACATGGAGCGCCCCGTGCCGGCGCCCGGCCACATTGAGGAAGTCCCGAATGACCGCACCGGTGGGGGAAGTGATAATCCCAATGCAGTGCGGGAAGGTGGGCAGCGGCTGCTTGCGGTCCGCCGCGAAAAGTCCTTCTTTCTGCAGCCTGGCCTTCAATTGTTCGAATGCGATCTGCAGCGACCCGGCGCCCACCGGCTCGACGAACTCGGCCACCAGCTGCATCTGGCCGCGCTGTTCGTACACCGACACCCGCCCGCGCACCAGGATTTGCAACCCATCTTCCGGCCGGAAGCGCAGCAGCATGGCCTGCCGCCGGAAAAGCACCACCGGCAGCTGGGCCTCCCCGTCTTTCAGGGTGAAGTACATGTGGCCAGAAGGCGCAGGGCGGTAGTTGGAGATCTCGCCCTCGACCCACACGTCGGCGTACTCCCGCTCGATGTGATTGCGCACCTCGCCCACCAGCTGGCCCACCCGCCACACTCGCCGGAGGGCCGCGGGAGCTTCCGCAGCGGCAGCCTCAGGAAAAACCAGCCCGAGCTGGCTCAGCGATTCTTCAGGATTGGGCACAGTGCCTCCCAGCAAGCGAATTCGATATTACCGCCGAAAGCGGGAGAGTAAATAGAAGACCCCGGAGAGCAGGATACTGAGCAAAATCGAAGTACCCAGCGGGACGTACACGGAGAAGTTCTTTCCCCGGAAAGAAATGTCTCCGGGAAGCTTGCCCAACGGGATGCCGGTTCGCCCCAGCAGCAGGAGCAAGCCGCCGCCAATCAGCAGCAGCACCCCTAAACCGATGAGCAGCCGGCCCAAGTCATTCATGACTTCATTCTAATTTCAACTCGGGCCGAGGGGTCCCCGGTCGATGAGATGGGTTAGCTCGGCCAGCAGGACCTGCAGGCGTTCGATCTCCGGTTTGCCGGGTTTTCTGGATTGGCCAAAGAGGACCTCCGCCTCCCGGGCGAGGTCCGTGCCCCGGGGCAGGCCGAAGGTGCCCAGTACTCCTGCGAGCTTGTGGGCGGAGTCCACCGCGTTCATCTGGGTGGCCTCATCCAGGCGGTTGTGGGCCAGCAGGTCTCCTGCGGTGCGCAGCAGAGCCGCCCGCTCCACCACCGTGTGCCGGCTTCGATCCCAAAGAGCGGAGATCATGCTTTGCAGCTTTTGTTCCTGGCTCTGACCGTTCTCGTCCGGGGGAACTCGGTCTTTGTGGGTCAAGGAATCATCCTTCTTTCCAGCCTAATGCGGCCGAAATCTGCCGCGCCAGAGTGAGGGGATCAAAGGGCTTGAAAAGCGTCGCTGCCACTCCCATTTCGGCAAACTTACGCTGATCCGGGCCCTGTACTTTCGCCGTCAACAGCAACACGGGAATATGGGACGTGCTTCCGTTGGCCTTGAGTTTCAGCAGGGTGGTGGGGCCGTCCATCTCCGGCATCATTACATCCAGAAGGATGGCGTCCGGCTGTTCGGTACTGGCCCGTTCGATCCCTTGCTTGCCGGAACTGGCAAGCAAAACGTCCCATCCAGCAACGGTTTCCAAGCTCATGGCCGCAACCTGCCGGATGTCGTCTTCGTCGTCAATGATCAAAATACGATGTGTCATAGGAAAGAATTATGAAGTTCTAACGGCCATCCTGAATGTTAGGAGAAGGGCTTCCGTCCCATCCCAGTGGTACTTCGCTGGATCCATGCGGCACGCGCAGCATGGAGAGCACCAGGGTCTCCACATCCTGCGGCTGCACACGCGCCTTGGTCAGGAACTCGGTAGGTCCCAGCCTTAGCTTATTGCGTTCCACCTCATTCAAGTCCTGTGCGGAATAGACCACCAGGGGAAGTTGCTTCATCTCCTGTTGCTGACGTAGCCAGTCGACCAGTCCAAACCCGTCACCGTCGGGCAGCGCAATATCCAGAATCAGCAAGTCCGGCGGCGACGAAACGCACAATTCCATCGCTTTGCGTTGGGTGGAGGCGTGATGCACCTGAATGCCCGCCCGCTCGAAAGTAGCCAGGATGACCTTAGCCAGATCGGCATCATCCTCTACCAGTAACACACGCGAGGGCTGCCGTTCTACCTGCAGGACCCGGGAGAGGGCGGCCAACATCGATTCGGTATCCAGGGGCTGCTCCAGCCACGCATCGGCCGATTTCTCTACCTCAGGATCGTTGAGCGCGCCGAAAGCGCTCAAAACAACCACCGGGATGGCGGCAGTACGGTGGTCGTCGCGCAACAAATGCAGCGTCTCCCAGCCGCGCAGGCTGGGAAGGCTCATATCCAGCAGGATGGCCTGGATTTGGGTTTGCCGGGCTATGCCGACAGCCTCGTCTCCACTGCCGGCTTCCAGGACGGAATAGCCATTCTGCCGCAGGCTTTCGGCCAGGGAAGCCCGCGTCTCCGGGTTTTCGTCGCAGACCAGAACAGAAGTAGCGTTGATCGTTGAGGTGGCCGACGTGCCACCCTGACGCGATGATTCCGCGTCGCGGGTCACCGAGGGCAGGAACATGCGGAAGGTAGAGCCCCGGTCGGCATTCCGTTCTGCCCAGATACGCCCGCCGTGTTGCATGACGATGGTGCGGCAAATGGCAAGGCCCAGTCCGGTTCCGCCCTTTTGCCTGGCGTCGGACGCATCCACCTGTTGGAAGCGGTCGAAAATCGATTCCAGCTTGTCCTTGGGAATGCCGCGTCCGTTGTCATGTACGCTCACCGTGACGCCATCCAGCAGTCGCTCAAGGGAAACCGTTACCTGCGAACCCGCCGGAGAGAACTTGATCGCGTTGCTCAGCAGGTTAGTCATCACCTGCTGCAGCCGGTCGGGATCCACTTCCACCTGGGCCGGGCCAGCTTCCAGCTGCAATTGCACTTTGGCGGCTTCCGCCATAGGTGTCATAGCGTCGATCGCCTGCCGCGCCAGCTCTTCCAGATCGCAATTGCGATAGGTGAGGGGAGCGCGTCCGGACTGCATGCGCTCTAGGTCGAGGATGTCGTTGATCAACCGCACCAGGCGGTCGGAGTTGTTGACGGCGATCCGCAACAGATTCGACGCTTTCTCGCCCATCTCGCCCAGCAGACCGGTCGATAACAGCCCCAGCGACCCGCGGATGGAGGTGAGAGGAGTGCGCAGCTCATGGCTCACGGTGGAGACGAATTCATCTTTCATCCGGTCCAGGGCATAGCGCTGGCTGATGTCGCGGAAGCTGAGCACGCTGCCCACCGCTATGTTGTGCTCCACCATCGGCGTGACCGAGAACTCAACCGGGAACGACGCTCCATTCCTGCGATAAAACACGTCCTGCCCGCTGGTCCCCTCGCGCACCATGAAGGCGCGCCCGGTGCGGCATTGATCCGAACACTTTTCCCGCCCTTTGCGCTCCTCATGCACCACGGAGTGGACGGTACGGCCGATCAGATCGAAGGCGTGAGCGCCAAGCATGCTGGCCGCCGCCGGGTTCACAAAGACGATGCGGCCGCCGGAGTCGGTACCGAAGATGCCGTCGGCCACGGAGTTGAGAATCGACTCCTTCTGCCGGTTCAACTCTTCCAGCCGGCTCTCTTGCGCCGATCGCGCCATGAACTGGCCGATGGACGCGCAAACCGTTTCCACGGTGGCCATCATCTCGGTATCTTCGCGCTGCTTTTGGCGGCTGAAGAACTCGACCACCGCGATTACCTGGTTGCCGACCCGGACGGGAACACCCCACCCGGTGACCAACCCGTCTGCCTGGGCCGAGGTGGCACGTAGAAAGTTTGTGTCCTCGCCCAGGTCCTCGATCCAGCAGGGGCTTTCCGCCGCCCAGATCTGGCCTGGCAGGTCTTTGCCCTTTTGCAGCACGCGCCCGATGCTATCCCGGTGAAACTCGGTGCAGGCGCGATCCGGAGCGTACCAGCCCGCCAGGTAACGGCAGTGGTGGTCGCTGCTGACGAACCAAAGTCCCGCCATGTCAAAGCCAAGGTTGGTTCCCAGAGATTCCAGCATGGCCGGCAGCGCCTCGTCCGAGGTGGTCGATTCGCCCACCACCTGGCTAACCGCCAACTGCATCGCCAATCTGCGTTCGCGCTGATATTGCTGTGTGACATCGCGGAAGATGCAGCGCACGGATACTGGTTCGCCGCGATCCTGGCGGCAGCTCAAGCTGGCTTCCAGCTCGCGATACATCCCATTCGAGTCCTGGACCCGCAAGTTCGCGCGATCGATCCGTTCACCGCGCAGGGCCCGGTCGAACAGGCTGGCTGCATTGGCCTGCATTTCCGGCGGAAAGGCAGCCTCAAAGCTGATCAGGCTTTCAAAGGCAGCCGCGCTCTTGCCAAAGCACATCTGCCACGCTGGGTTGACGTAAAGGTACTTGGCTCGCGGGCTCAGGGTGGCAATCATTTCCTGCGAGTTATCGAACAGGTCGCGGTAGCGCTCTTCGCTCTCGCGGAGTGCGTGCTCAGCCCGCTTGGTGGCGGTGAGGTCTGTGGCGATGGCCAGCAGCCCGGTCAACGCGCCTTCCGCATTCCTGACCGCCGAGAGGTAGACCATGGCCGGAAACGTAGTTCCATCCTTGCGGCGGCAAAGGATCTCGAACCCCCGCACCCGGCTTACCGGGAAGCTGGTGACGTACTGGACGTAATGCTTCAGCTCCGGTGAAACGCTCTCCAGATCGATCATGGGCGAGCGGTCGAGCCGGGAAACCAGCAGCTGACCTACCCGTTCCAGTTCACCTTCGGGGAAGAGATCGTGGGCATTGAGCTGCCCCAGGACCTCATGGAAGCGATAACCTAGCATCCGTTCGGCGGCGGGATTGAAAATAAGCAGGTTACCCTGCAGGTCGGTGGCCAGGATCATCGGGCCGGCGGAGTCCAGGATGCTTCGCTGTAGCTGGGCTACCTGTTGCACCTGCCATTCCGCTTCATCCTGGCGGCCGGCATTAAGGAAGGTGTGTACGCAGAGAGCGATCAGCAGCACCTGGGCACAGGCCCACGCGATCACCGCAGCGGAAAAGGTGCCGCCACGGCCCAGCAGCAGTACCAGCCCCCCGTACGCGGAGAGCAGCAAGGCAACCGCGAAAAATATGGTGGAAGGCAGCCTATCTCGAAGCCAGCTCACTCGTACTCGATCGATGCGGGTCTGGTTAACGAGCTCTCGCCTAGTCAGGTGTCCCAACTACCAATAGAGACAAAACTGGCCCATGCTACACGCTAACTGTCCGGAGTATAGGCGTCGGATTCTGGCCTAGAAAGTGACTACCCGGAGTCCACGGTGCACGTAGAAAGAACTCACGCATCTCCAACGGGTCGGATCGGGGGAAAACCGCAGTCGAATGAGCAGCGCGTTCCATAGTGTGAGATCGCGGACGCGCTGGCTCCTTGGTTCAGGGGCCATTTCAGAACTACCGTGTCTCTGTTTGGGGAGAAAACCAGCCAGCGGTTCACTCCCGTTTTGAAACTCTTAACCGCGACGGAAGGGAACCACGTTGACACGGCTCTCAACGAATCTGTCAGACAGGGCCGACATGCGGCCAAGGGACCAGAATCCGACAAAAAGCAATGCATAGGTGAACCCGGCAACACCAAGAAGCAGAGACAAGATAGAACCCCCAAGTATTCAAGTCACAGCGCTTGGGGGATGCCTCGAAGTATACCCATCCGTGCGGGCGAAACTATAGAAAAAGAAAGAGTTCGGCTGCTACTTTAGTACCACCGTGCGTGACCCAGGGCTGCTGCGTTGGTTACTAGGCCGTGACCGGCTCCAGCAGACGCGACCAGCGGCGTTGTTTGCGCTGCGCATGTGCTTTCTTATGATAGGCATAGCCCGTAATCATGGGCAATGCCAAGGTTGCCTCGCTATACACCATCTGCTCGAAGGTGGTGTCGACCTTGCCCCAGGAGCTTGCCTCTTTGAGGGTGCTGGAGGAGAGCGCTCCGTCGCGCACATCGGCAACCGTGATCTGGATCGCATACTTATGCATCGGCGCATCCAGGCCGAGGATCTCGGCCGCGACCACAATATCCTGCGCAAAGTTCTTGGGTACCCCGCCGCCGATCATGAGCAGGCCGGTCGTCGGGTTGGCGATCTTCAATTGCGTCAACTCGTAGAAGTCCTTGACCGAGTCGATGGAGACTTTGGGCTTGTCGCCCCGGCCGTGCTGGTGCGCGACCAGGCCGAAGCCGGCCGAGCAGTCGCTGAAGGCGGGCACGAAAATCGGCACATCCATCTGGTAGGCGGAATAGATGATGCTGTCGACGCCGCCCTTTTCCGGAGTCTTACCTTGCTTTTCCAGGTAGGCGCCCATCTCACGGATGAATTCACGCGAACTGTAGGGGCGGGGATCGAGGGCGTCGGCAATGATTTTGCAGGTGTCGTCGCACAGCCGCAGCTCTTCCTCATCGATGAGGGTGTCGTAGATGCGGTCGATCATCAATTCGCGCAGGGTGGCGTCTTCCGTCCCCTGGCGGTAGAGGTCGTCGGCGATCCAATGCTTGTATCCGAGAGCCTCGAAGAAGTCCTGGTCCACGATGTTGGCGCCGGTCGAGACCACGGCGTCGACCATGTTGTTGCGGATCAAATCGACAAAGATTTGTTTCAACCCGGCGCTGATCAGCGATCCGGCCAGGCAGAGAATCACCCCGCAATCCTGGTCGCGCAGCATGCGCTCGTAGATGGAAGCAGCCCGGGCAAGGTCACGGGAGCTGTACGCCATGGCTTGCATAGCATCCACCATCGGAACAACGTTGTGCTGCTTGATATCGATGTGCTGAATCGGGGAAGTGAGAAGCTCTTTTTTCGTGGGCATAGCTCATCAAGAATAGCAAAGCGAAACCACTGTGCTTGTTAATTTCCGCTGGAAATGACGGGCAGAAGAGCCACCAGCAGGCTGGTCAATTGGGCCTGCACCCGCGCTCCCGTCTCCATGACCTCCAGGTGGTTGATCGGCTGATCCAGAATGCCGGCCGCCATATTGGTGACGCAGGAAATTCCCAGTACCTCGATGCCCATATGGCGGGCAACGATGACCTCGTGGACGGTGGACATGCCGACCATATCGGCGCCCCACTCGCGAAACGCGCGGATCTCCGCCGGTGTTTCAAAGCTGGGGCCGGATAGGCTCAGGTAGACGCCTTCCTCGAGCTCGGCCGCGGAGTGGGCCAGGTGACGGAGCCGTTTCGAATACGCTTCCGTCATGTCGAAGAAGCGAGGCCCGAGGCGTTCGTCATTCGCACCCGAAACCGGATTGCGGCCGCTGAAGTTGATGTGATCCGAGATCAGCACCAGCTGACCCTGGCGGAGATCAAGCCGGATACCGCCCGCGGCGTTGGTGACGATCAGGGTGGTGATGCCCAGCCGTCCCAGGACGCGAACGGGAAACGTAACTTCTTCCGGACCGTATCCCTCGTAGGCGTGGACGCGGCCCTGCATCACCACGACGGGCACACCGGCGACGGTGCCGGCCAGCAGGCGGCCGCTATGACCCTCCACCGTGGGCCGGGGAAAGTGCGGAATGTCTTGATACGCTATGGCAACGGGATGCTCCACCCGCTCCGCGAACGATCCCAGCCCGGAACCTAGAACAACCGCAACCCGTGGAGTCACGGCGATGCGCTCGCGGACGAATGCCGCCGCTTCTTCAGCCCTCTCAAAGATGCCCTGTGCCACTTGTTCTCCCTCGAATGCCGAATTTAGTCCGATTGAATTATTGGATTTCGATCCAACCACGGTCTGCGGTTCAACCAAGTGTCTATGTTCTGACAGACTTGCCCAAATTTGCTTCGAAAAGCCTCGGTTCATCATCGGCTCTTTATGAACCGTTACCCTCTCCTATTTGTCATCCCGAGTGGCAAAGCGCGGGATCTGTGGTTCCGCGGACCACTCGTGGAGACCCGGAAGAGAGACGGGAGGTTAGTGCATCCATGAGGATTGGACGATGATTGGCGGAGGTTGTGGCACGGTAAGGGCGGGGCACACGAATGGCGCACCGCAGGTCCCTCGGCTGCGCTCGGGATGACAAATAGGAGAGGGTGGCCGTGGGAAAGGGTGATTGCTAGATGAAACGGCGGTTGCTGAACTGAGAAATTTTTCAATCTAGTTTGGACAGCTCGATGTCTGGACGGGCTTCGTGGTTTGCCCTAACCGTTCCCTACCGCAACAACACACTGACAATCGAAGCCGACATCAAGTTAGCCATCGTCCCCGCCAGCATCGCGCGCAATCCCAACCGCGCCAGATCATTGCGCCGGTTCGGCGCTAACGCGCCGATACCGCCAATCTGCATGCCGATCGAACTGAAGTTAGCAAACCCGCACAGGGCAAACGTAGCAATCGTGAATGACCGGAAATCGAGCGAAGACTTCTGCGCTCCCAACAGCGCGTACGCCACCAGTTCATTGGTCACTGTCCGTGTGCCCAGTAGATTGCCGACCAGATGTGCGCTATGCCACGGAACGCCAATCAGCCACGCAACCGGAGCGAAAAGAAACCCCAAAACCGTGTTCAGGCTATCGGGGAAAGGAATATGGTGCCCCCCCAGCCAGTTATGAATGCCGCCAAGCATGCCGTTCAGCAAACCGATCAGCGCCAGAAAAGAGATCAGCATGATGCCCACGTTGAACGCCAGGCGGCCGCCGTCGATCGTGCCGCGGGCAATCGCACCCAGCAGGTTCTCTTCCCGGTGCTCTTCGTTGACCGGCATGGTGACCCGCCCCATGGTGGCAGGCGTGTGCGTTTCAGGGACCAGCATTTTGGCCATCAGCACGGTGCCCGGCGCGGTCATGATCACCGCAGCCAACAGATGCTTCGCCTCGATCCCGTAGAGGATGTAAGCCGCCATGATGCCGCCGGAAACGTGGGCCATGCCGCTGGTCATGATGGTCATCAGTTCCGACTGCGTGGCGCCCGGCAAGAACGGCCGAATGCTGAGTGGGGCCTCCGTCTGACCCATGAAGATGCTGGCCGCCACATTGAGCGATTCGGCCCCGCTGATGCGCATGGTCAGCTGCATCAGGCGAGCCATGCCTTTGATCACCATCTGCATGATCCCCAGGTGATACAGCACGGCAAAAAAAGCAGAGATAAAGATGATGGTGGGCAGCACCTGGAAAGCGATGATGAGCCCATAGGAAGAGTGCTGCTTACCCAACTCGCCAAAGACGAATCCGGAGCCGACAAATGCATAGGCCAGCATGCGGTTCACCGCGTCTCCCGCGGCGGCCAAGGCGCGCTCGCCGGCGTCAAAACGCAGCACCAGCACGGCAAACACCCATTGCAGCCCCAGGCCCCATGCGGCGGTACGCCAGCGGATGGCCTTCCGGTTGGTCGAAAGCAGCCATGCCACCGCTAAGATTGCCACCAGCCCCAGCAATCCGGTAAATCGTCCCAAGCTTGACTCCTCACCTCACCAATTTGAAGCGATAAGGGAAAACTTCTTCGAAGCGATAGTCCTCCCACCCTGCCTCGCCGCGGAAGATGATCCGGGAGGCCGGCAGCATGAACTCGCTCAACACCTGCAAACAAGCCCCGCACGGCGGGCTGGCCGCTTGATTAAGGTTGGTGATGGCGCACGCAAGCACCCGCATCTCCGGCCCATGCTCCGCCACCGCGCGAACGACAGCGGACCGTTCTGCGCAAATGGTCAAGCCGTAGGACCCGTTCTCGACATTAGCCCCGGTCACCAGCGCGCCATTCTGGAGCAGCAAGGCTGCGCCCACGCGAAACTTGGAATAGGGTGCATATGCGTGGTCGGCCGCATCGGCTGCCAGCGTAGTCAACTGGCGCACCAGCTCCGGAGTAAATCCACTTTCACTAGGCTGCATTGTCCCCTGAGCCTAACGGCACATGCCCACCGACGTCTACCCGCAACAAGTCCTTCACCCGATTTCCGGCCCATGGAAACCCGGGTGCAACCCAACGCACCCAAACAGCTATCCTTGAACCAGCACTTCTATGGCGGGAAAGAAGCCAACTCGACCACCAGCCGCCGACGCCCTGGCTCTTTTCCACCCCGTGACGGCGGCCTGGTTCCGAGCCGTCTTCGAGCAGCCAACCGCCCCTCAGCGATTGGGCTGGCCGGCCATCGCGCGCCGCGAAAATACCCTGATCCTCGCCCCCACCGGCACCGGCAAAACCCTGACTGCTTTCCTCTGGTGTCTCGACCGGCTTATGTTGCACCGGGCTGCGGATGAGACGGAAGGCTGCCGCGTAATCTACATAAGCCCCCTGAAGGCCCTGGCCGTCGATGTAGAACGAAACCTGCGCTCCCCCTTAGCCGGCATCGCCAACATGGCCCGCCAGGCTGGAGTTTCCTTCCATCAGCCGGAAATCAGTATCCGTACCGGTGACACATCGCAAAAGGAACGAAGCAAGTTCCGCCGGCACCCGGCCGAGATCCTGATCACCACACCGGAGTCGCTGTATCTTCTGCTCACCTCAGACGCCGCCGCCAGCCTGCGCCGCGTCGACACCGTGATCATCGACGAGATCCACGCGGTCGTGCCCACCAAGCGCGGCGCGCACCTGGCGCTCTCCCTCGAACGGCTTGAGGCTATCACCGAAGGCCGGGTGCAGCGGATCGGTCTTTCCGCGACTCAACGCCCATTGGAAGAGGTAGCGCATTTCCTCGGGGGCTCATCGTCTCCTGCAGAGCCTCCACAAAACGATGGCCCGGAAGCCGCTGAAGACTCTCCTCTGGTGGCGTATCGCCCCGTCACCATCGTCGATGCCAGCGAGCCCAAGCGGCTGGACCTGCGTATTGAAGTACCGGTCGAGGACATGGCCCGCATGGGCCAGAAAGAAGAGCTACCCAGCGGAGCCGCTTCGCAAGGGCCCAAGCGGACTTCCATCTGGACCGCCATCCACCCCCGCCTCGTCGACATCATCCGCGAGCGGCATTCCACCATCATCTTCGTCAACAGCCGGCGCATCGCGGAAAGACTCGCCGGCGCGATCAACGAATTGGCCGGAGAGCAACTGGCCCGCGCTCACCACGGCTCCCTCGCCGCCGCCCAGCGATCTGAGATTGAAGAACAGTTGAAGGCAGGCCGCCTGCGCGCGCTGGTGGCGACCTCTTCGCTCGAGTTGGGCATCGATATGGGCGCCGTCGACCTGGTGATCCAGATTGAAGCGCCGCCGTCGGTAGCCAGCGCCATGCAACGCATCGGCCGGGCAGGGCACAGCGTCGGAGCGGCGAGCGAAGGGATTATTTTTCCCAAGTATCGCGCTGACCTTGTTGCGTGCGCCGCGGTCACTCGCGCCATGCACGAAAACCTGGTGGAATCCACCCGCTTTCTGCGCAACCCGCTGGACGTGCTGGCGCAGCAGATCGTCGCCATCGTGGCTCAACCTCCCGCCGTCACCGGATCGCCGCTCGCCGAGCGTGAAATTGCCGTGGAAGAAGTATTCCGGCTGATTCGCGGGGCTGCCCCTTTCAGCAGCATCACCCGTACCGCGTTCACCGGAGTGCTCGATCTACTGGCTGGCCGCTATCCCTCCGACGAATTTGCCGATCTGCGGCCGCGCATCACCTGGGACCGCACGCGCGATATCCTCACGCCGCGCGAGGGGGTCAAGATGCTGGCCATCCTGAATGGTGGCACTATCCCCGACCGCGGGCTCTACGGCGTATTCCTCTCCGGTACGGAAGGCAAGCCGATTCGCGTCGGCGAGTTGGACGAGGAGATGGTTTTCGAAAGCCGGACCGGCGATACCTTTGTTCTGGGCGCTTCGACCTGGCGGATTGATGAAATCACCCACGACCGGGTTTTGGTATCACCGGCGCCGGGTCAGCCGGGCAAGATGCCGTTCTGGCATGGAGACAACGCCGGCCGCCCTCTCGAGTTCGGCCGCCGCATCGGCCAACTGGTGCGTGAGTTGCGAGACATGCCGCGTAACGCCGCCTTGAGCCGCTTAATCCGCGAGCACGACCTGGACACCCTGGCGGCAGAAAACCTGATCCGCTTTCTCGCCGACCAGGAAATTGCTACCACCGTGGTGCCAGATGACCGAAACATTGTCATCGAACGCACCCGCGACGAAATGGGCGATTGGCGCGTCTGCGTGCTGACCCCGTTCGGCAGCCGCATTCACGCTCCCTGGGCCATGGCGATCACCGGCCGCATACGTGCCAGTGGCGGTGCGGATGTCGAAGCGATGTGGGGCGACGACGGTTTCGTATTGCGCTTTCCTGATAGCGATGCCCCGCCGGACTCGGAACTGATTCTGATAGAGGCGGAAGAAGCTACCGACCTGGTGCTTCGCCAGCTCAGCGGTACCGCGTTGTTTGCAGCGAAGTTTCGCGAAAGTGCAGCCCGAGCCCTCCTGCTGCCGCGCAGAAGAGCCCAGGGTCGCGCACCCTTGTGGCAGCAACGCAAGCGAGCTTACGATTTGCTCTCCGTGGCCTCCCGTTACCCTTCATTTCCCATACTGCTCGAGGCCTATCGCGAGTGCATGCGCGACGTGTTCGATATGCCTGCACTGCTCGAAACCCTACGCTCGATTCGCCAGCGTAATGTGCGCGTGCATGTAGCGGACACCCGCACTCCTTCGCCGTTTGCTTCTTCGCTGCTCTTCAGCTACGTAGCCAACTACATTTACGACGGCGATGCGCCGCTAGCTGAGCGCCGCGCCCAGGCCCTCTCCATCGATCAGGAACAGCTACGTGACCTGCTGGGCGACGCTGATCTGCGCGAGCTGCTGGATATCGACGCCATTCACGAGGTGGAAGAGCAGCTTCAGGGTCTGCTCGAAACTCAGCGCATTCGAACGGCGGACGGCATCCACGATCTGTTGCTGCGCATTGGCGATCTTTCGCGCGAGGAGCTACAGCGCCGCCTCGCGGATCCCGGTCTTATCAATGAATTAGACCGGCTGCTTCGCAGCCGCCGCTTGCTGGAGATCAAGATCGCTGGGGAGAAGCGGCTGATCGCGGTGGAGGATGCGGCGCGCTATCGCGATGCGCTAGGCATCCCGCTGCCTCCAGGAATCGCAGCATCGTTGCTGCAACCGGTGGAAGCGCCCGTACTGGAACTGCTTCGCCGTTTCGCCCGCACCCATGGTCCCTTCACCCTGCGCGAGGTCATCCTGCACTTCCCACTGGATACGCAACAAGTTGAAGGCGTGTTGAACACGTTGCTGCTAGATGGGCGCATCGTGGAAGGAGGGTTCCGCCCAGGTGGGGTCTACCGTGAATGGTGCGACGTCGAAGTGCTGCGCCAGATCCGCCGTAAATCGCTGGCCCGCCTGCGCCGCGAAGTGGAACCCATCGAGCAGCAGGCTCTGGAGCGGCTGTCGACGCACTGGCAGGGCGTGCTCCAACGCAGGCGTGGCCTCGATGCCTTGCTCGATGCCATCGAGCATCTACAGGGCGCGCCGCTAGCCGCCTCTTTGATCGAGACTTCGATTCTTCCTGCGCGCCTGGCTAACTATTCCCCGGGAAGCCTGGACACCCTGATCGCCGCCGGCGAAGTCGCCTGGGTGGGCCTCGACTCTTTGGGTGAGCATGATGGCCGCATTGCCCTGTTCTTGTCCGATAAACTCCGGCTCCTGCTGCCTCCGCGTCCAGCACCGCTTCCAGAAAATCCGCTGAGCCCAAGGGAACTCGCGCTCATGGACCAGCTGGCTCGCACTGGCGCAGCTTTCTTTGCTCAACTGCACGAAACCGTCGGCGGAGGGTACCCGGGCGAAACCCTCGATGCGCTCTGGAGCCTGGTGTGGCGAGGCCTGGTGACCAATGACACCTTTCACGCCTTGCGTGCGTACGTTGCTAGACCGGCTTCGTCGCGTCAACCCAAGAGGCAGCACAACCTGCCCTCCTTCCGCTCGCGAAGAACCACTCCACCCAGCGCCCAGGGCCGTTGGAGTCTCGTGCCCGCATCACTCGCTTCGCCCACGGAATGGAGTCACGCGTTAGCCAACCAGTTGCTCAATCGCTATGGCGTGCTCACTCGCGAGTCGGCTGCGACGGAAAACCTTCCCGGAGGATTCAGCGCCATCTACGACGTGCTCAAGGCACTCGAAGAAAGCGGCCGCATCCGCCGCGGCTATTTCGTGGCGGGCTTGGGAGCCACGCAGTTTGCTCTGCCCGCGGCGGTGGACCTGCTGCGCTCGCTGCGTACCGGGCCGCCGCTCGAAAAACCTGAAATGGTAACACTCGCGGCTACCGATCCCGCGAATCTGTATGGCTCAGTGCTCCGCTGGCCGGCAGGTGAAGAGGAAGATGGCCCGCGGATGCTTACGCGCAGCGTGGGAGCCGGCGTGATCCTCCGCAACGGAGAATTGGTGGCTTATGTGCGCCGCGGCAACCCCAGCCTGCAGATTTTCCTGCCGGCCGACGAGCCGGATCGCTCCATCACCGCCCGCGACCTGAGTGCATTTCTCGCTACCTTGGCGCAACAAGATATGGAACGCCGCGAAGACCAGCGAGGCGGCATGCTGATCTCGACCATCAATGGTCAGCCGGCGGGCCAGCATTTCCTCGCTTCTTTCCTCCAGGATGCCGGTTTTCATATAGCGCCGCAGGGCCTCAACTACCGGCGCGCCCTCCTGGCAGTCGCGACGCCCAATGCCTGAAGGCGATACCATCTTTCGCTCGGCGCGCGCTCTGCAGCAGGCGCTTGCCGGTAAAGCCATCCATCTCTTTGAGACCGCCTACGCACTGCTGGCCAGCGTGAACGACCAAAGCCCGGTGGCCGGCCGCACGGTGGAGCGAGTGGAGTCGCGGGGAAAATGGCTGCTCATCCATTTTTCCGGCGACCTCATTCTCGCCACCCACATGCTGATGAGCGGCAGCTGGCACATCTATCACGTGGGCGAGCGATGGAAGCGCGCGCGCAGCCACATGCGGATCGTGCTGGGTACTGTGGATCTGGTAGCGGTCGCATTTGATGTCCCGGTTGCCCGCTTCTATACCGCACGTACGCTGGAGCGGTTCGCCGGAGTGGCCGGCCTCGGACCAGATTTGCTGGGCAAGCAATTCGCCGCGGATGAAGCCGCTGCGCGGATGCTGGAGCGCGGCGACGAAGAGGTGGGCAACGTCTTACTCGACCAGCGAGTCATGGCCGGAATTGGCAACGTATTTAAATCCGAAATTTGCTTTGCCTGTGGCGTGCATCCCTTCCGCAAGGTCGCCACCCTTAGTCAGCAGGAGCTGGACTGCCTTCTGGCGACCGCGCGCCGTTTCCTCGCCGCCAACGTTGCCGAGGGCGCCCAGGACGGCATCGTGACCTACACCGGAGGCCGCCGCACCACAGGCTCAAGCAATCCCGCATCCAGGCTCTGGGTCTATCACCGCGGAGGCGAAGACTGCAGACGCTGCGGAACCACCATCCTCACCCGCAAGCAGGGCATCGGCGCCCGCTCCACCTTCTGGTGCCCCGACTGCCAAAAGGCAAGATAAGTGGGACGACCAATGACAAACCCTGTGCCCTAAGCAATATCGAAGGGTGAAACCGATGGGTGCCCCAGGTCTCGCTTTTGAGACCTGGGATCCCTCAAACCAATTCCCACTGGAAAAAGTCACAGGCCCCGAACGAAGCCGAGGGATCTGCAGTTCCTACCCCCAAGCCAATGTCTCGGCCAAAGGATCCCATCCCCATCACATGGGCCTTCAGGGAAAATTCATCTCCAGTCAGTAGCATTTTCCAAGCAGTCCCTCATCCATGCGCATTTTGATCGTAGAAGACGACCCGAAGATGGCCATGCTCCTGCGTGACGCCCTGCAACGGCACGCCCACCGGATTGTGCTTGCCGCCACCGGAACCGACGGACTCGATATCGCCTTGCACCATGAGTTCGAATCAATCATTTTGGACGCAATGCTACCCGGAATGGACGGCTTTGCTGTAGCCCGCTCTTTGCGCGACTCCCGCATCGCAACTCCTATTCTCATGCTCACCGCCCGGGATGCCACCCTTGACGTGGTGCGAGGACTGGACAGCGGTGTGGATGACTACCTCACCAAGCCATTCGCATTCGAAGAGCTTTTCGCACGCCTACGCGCTTTGAGCCGGCGAACCGCCTCCTCCGCATCGCTGTCCTACCGCCTGGAAGATTTGGAACTGGACCCACTGACCCATGCGGCCTCCCGCAACGGAAGACCCATCAACCTTACCCGCACCGAGTTCCTCCTGCTGGAATTCATGATGCGTAACCCACACGCTGTGCTCCGCCGGGAAGTCATCATCAACGCTGTTTGGGGATACGAGCGGACGGTCGAAAACAACACGCTGGACGCGTTCATGAAGCAGTTGCGATCCAAGGTGGATGGCGGGTTCGAGAACCGGCTCATCCACACCGTCCGAGGATTCGGATACAAGCTCACCCCGGAAAGAGAACAGTGAACGTCACCATTAGAACCCGGCTCACCCTCTGGTTCGCCACCCTGGTGGCCCTGATCCTGCTGATCCTCGGCGCCGGAGTTCTCATGGGCGCGTCCTGGGGCCTGCAAAGAGCAGCCGACCAGGAGCTTAGCTCCGGCATTGGAGGAGTGGCTGCCTTCCTTCAGCACAAATTGGACATTCATGAACTGAAAGACATGAACGACGAGTTGCGGGAGCACTCTGCGCTGTTGCCCCGGGGCAAAATGTTTCGGGTAACCACTTTGGGTGGTGCGGTCGTTTATCAGCCGGATGCCATGACCGTTGTCCCGCCCATGATCCCCGGGCCGGGCGAAACCCGGAAACAAAACGCCAGCGTCAAGGGGCGATCGTTTCGAACCATCAGCCAGTTTGCCGTGGTCGGCCCCAACACATTTCTCATTCAGGTGGCTGTAGACCAGACGCAGTATCGTCAATTGATCACGGGCCTGGCCTGGCTGCTGATCCTCAGCATTCCGTTGGCCGGATTGCTGGCGGCGTTTGCCGGTTATTGGATGAGTGGACGCGCTCTCTTTCCCATTCATCAGATCACCGAAACAACCAACTCCATCGATGCAAGAACCCTATCGCGGCGCCTGCCTTTATTGGGGACGAACGATGAACTCGATCGCCTTTCCGCGACTATGAACCGCATGCTCGACCGAATAGCCGCTGCGTATGAGAGCATCGCTCAATTCACCGCCGATGCGTCGCATGAGCTGCGGACACCCGTCGCGCTCATACGATCGAACGCTGAGTTGATGTTGATGGAACCGGACAATCTCCCCAGGGTGGAAAGAGGATTGTCGGATATTTTGGCCGAGAGCACTTACATGACCAGGCTGATCGGCGATTTGCTCACGCTGGCCAGGAGCGGCACCGAGGATGCTTCCATCCCCATGGAGTTGCTCGAGTTGAACGACTCGGTGCGCGCCATTGTCGATCGCGCCAAAGCGCAGGCTGCCACCCGAGACATATCGCTCGAATATGTCTCCCATGACCACGTGGTGCCTTTGCTCGGAAATCAGGACATGATCGAGCGCATTCTCATGATCCTGATTGATAACGCCGTCCGCTATTCCTCTCCTATGGGAAAAATCTGGGTTGAGACCTGGGTGACGGCAAAACAATGCGGATTCGTGGTTCGCGACCACGGCATCGGGATAGCGCGGGACGATCATGAACGCATCTTCGAACGGTTCTACCGCGTGGACACGGCACGAACCCCACGGGACGGTGGACATGGGCTCGGCCTCTCGATCGCTAAAAGTCTGATCACGCTCCACCATGGAACCATTCATGTTGAGAGTGAGGTGGGGCAAGGAGCACTCTTCCGGGTCGCTTTTATGCGCGCCGACCTACCCCATCCGGCGCTGGAATCGCAGGCCGTTCACTAGCAACATCAGCGGAAATTCAGGTGGTCAGGGTTACTTATAGAACGATGCCGTATTTCTTTCAACGCGGAGCCAGGTGGATGATGGGCGCCATCTGCTTGCTGTCTTGTCATTGCTTGCTGGCCCAGGTAAATATAACGGGCACGATTGTCGATCCTGACGGCGCCGCGGTCGCGGATATCGGTGTCGTATTGAAAACTCCGCATGGCGATGCCGTGCCTGGCGCTTCCGCAACCTCAGACTCGGTGGGCCGTTTCCATTTGTTGGGGATCGCCTCCGGAGACTATGAACTCACCGTTCCCCCAAAGTACGGCTTTGAGCAATATCAGGCGCCCGTTCATATTCGTCCCGGCATGCATGATTTGAGCATTCGGCTAACCCCGCTTGTGGTCACACAGGATGTCGTGGTGGCTCCCGAAACCAGCCAGGTTACACTCGATCCCGCCGCGAACAAAGACCAGGTTTCTACCAGCGCCGGAATGCTCGAAAAAGTTCCCGTGTTCGATCAAGACTATGTTGCAGCGCTCACGCCGTTTCTCGATCAGGCAGGTGTCGCCACCAGCGGAGTGAGCCTGATCGTCGATGGGGTCGAGATGAAAGGAACAGGAGTTTCGGCTTCCGCTATTGCTGAAGCGCACATCAACAACGATCCCTACAGTGTGGAAACGAATCGCCCCGGCCGGGGGCGAATCGAGATCATCACCAAGCCAGGCTCCGCGAAGCTGCACGGTACACTCAACTTCACCTTCCGGGATTCGGTCTTCGACGCCAAAAACTACTTCGCCATCGTTAAGCCCTTCGAGCAGAAGCGCATTTACGAAGGGTCGATCACTGGACCAGTTCCTGTGGGCCACAGCACGTCGTTCTTACTCTCCGGTACCCGGCAGGAAGACAACCTTCAATCGGTAGTTCACGCTGACACGATTTCGGGCATCGTCTCGGCAAACGTCCCAACCCCCATCCACAACACAGAGTTTGCGGCGCGCATATCGCACGACTTCTCGCCGGTGCACCGGGTATCGCTGCAGTACAACGTCACCGATACTGTATCCGAAAACCTTGGAGCAGGCAGCCTTGTTCTCCCTCAGAGTGGAGTGAACGCCCAAGCTCGTGAAGATGACGTCATCTTCAACGATCGGGTCGTCATTTCACCAACGCTGTTGAACCAACTGCAACTCTTTTTCGAGAAGGACTATAACCCCACACGCAGTGTGCTTGCGGCGCAAAAGATCGTGGTGGATGGCTCGTTTACCGGCGGAGGCGCGCAGGCCGATTCGCTCAACACCGAAAACAATCTAAAGATCAATGACATCGTGAACTGGAGTCACAAACATCACTACGTAAAATTCGGCGTCAACATTCCGAACCTAAGCCGCCGAGCCTGGGAAGACCATTCCAACCGGACCGGCACGTACAACTTCTCCAGCCTGCCGGATTATGAAGCCAACACTCCTTACTCCTTTACGCAGCAGGAAGGTGTGGGCCGCACCGTCTTCTGGATGAACGAGATCGGCGCGTTCATCAGCGATCAGATGCAAATCCAGCCCAACCTTCAAGTGTCCGTGGGCCTTCGTTACGATTGGCAGACATATTTCAAATCGTTTCACGACTTCGCACCGCGCTTCTCTGTGGCCTATTCCCCCGGTGATCGCAAAACCGTACTGCGTGCGGGCGCCGGTATTTTCTATGACCGCTCCGGCGCGCAGCCGATGGCAGACTTGAAGCGTTACAACGGAATCATCCTCCGCTCGTTCACCTTGCTCAACCCACCGTACCCCACTCCGTATCCACCTGATACGGATCCTGCGACCCTGCCGACAGACCTGGTGCAGCTGGCGAATGGGACACGTATTCCGTATGTCATGCATTACAGCGTGGGCACGGAAAGGCAATTGCACAAAGGCTTGACGGTGGCAGCGACCTATCGCGGGACTACGGGTGTCGCTCTCTTTCGCTCTCGTGACGTCAACGCACCGCTCCCTCCCTCCTATCAGGTGAGGCCCGATCTGAATTTAGGCGTCGTCCGCCAGATCGAGTCGGAGAGCCGGCAGATCGGCAACGCGCTCGATCTTTCTCTCAACAGCAACGCGAGCCGCTGGTTTTCTGGATTAGGCCAGTACACGTTCAGCCATACGAATAACAACACCGGAGGCATTGCCTGGTTTCCTGCAAATCAATACTCGATGCAAGGCGAGTATGGCAGGGCGAATTTCGACCAGCGTCATCGCTTCAATCTGCTAGGCACGATCAACGACGATCATTGGTTGAACCTGGGTGTAGGGGCAAGACTATACTCCGGCACGCCCTATACCGAGACCTCTGGAAACGACACCTTCCATACCGGCATCCTCAACGCGCGGCCTGCAGGAGTAAACCGCAACACCCTGGAGAGCGGGGGCAATCTCCAATTTGATCTACGCTGGAGTCACGATCTCCTGTCGCGCCGTAAAACTGCAGACAGGCCATTTTCCCTCGCTCTTGCGGTCGACGCCTTCAACATCACCAATCGAACCAACTACACGTCCTATGTAGGGAATGTGCAATCGTCCTTCTTCGAGCAGCCCACAGCAGCGCTCCCTGCGAGAAGACTGCAATTCACCGGAAGAATCAAATTCTAGGGCCGCGTCCTGGCGTCCTTTCATCTTGAGAATTACCGCCGGTCCGTGGAGTCTCAACAAGAACATTTCCAGGAAAGGTCCGCGGAACTGCAGATCCCTCGGCTACGCTCGGGATGACAAAAAGGAGAGGGCTACGGTTGAATAGAGCGTAGTTGCAGCGCTCCACGTTTCGGTCCAGCAATCATTCTCTATTCAATCGTAGCCCTCTCCTTTTTGTCATCCCGAGCATGGCCGAGGGATCTGCAATTCCTCTCGGGTTCACTTAAACCTTTGTTCCCTGTGTCCCCGCGATCCGATCACTCTCCAATCTGAATAATCTCTGAATCGGTTTTCTTTCTAATTTGACTCTGCCGTTACGATCCGTGCACAACTGCCTCCCTACACTCACTCCAGAGTTCCTAAGAGATGGAGTGCCCAACACGCTTGAAAACTCTCCCCAGTCTTCCGGTTTTATTGCTTTTCTTTATTCTGCATGCGGCCGCCAGTTCAGGCCCTGAGCCGTTGCAGTTAGTACAGACTTATCAGCTCCCAGAAGACATCAAAGGAAACTTCGATCACTTTGAAGTAGATCTCAAGAGAAACCGTCTCTTCGCCACTCCCGAAGACTTCAAATCCGTCCTCGTTTTCGATATCGCCACCGGCAAGCAAATCCATCAGATCGACGGAATCCTTCGCCCCCACGCAGTTCTTTATCGAACAGACAACGACCGCCTCTACGTAACCGACGGAGGAGACGGATCGGTGAAAGTCTATGACGGCGACAGTTACCGCCAGCTTGCCCGTATCCCACTGCTCAAAGACGCAGACTCGGTCGGCTACGACATCTCCCGGCACTACCTCTACGTCGACAACGGTGGCCGAGACGCCGGCCAAAGCTACTCGATGATGAGTGCCATCGATACCACCACCGGAGCGAAGCTGACCGACATGAAGATTGAGGGCGAAACGCTGGAAGCAATGGCCCTCGACAACTATCGTCCGCACATTTACGTGAATGACACGGCAAACAACCAGGTCGTGGTGATCGATCGCTTACGAAACACCGTCATCGCAAAGTGGCCAATCACACTGGGAAAAAAGAACGTCGCCATGGCGCTCGACGAATTTCGCCAGAGGCTGTTCGTCGGCTGCCGCAGCGGCCAAATCGTCGTCCTCGACAGCAACACCGGCAAGCAATTACAAGCGTTGCCCATCGCCAGCGGAATTGACGATCTGACTTACGACCCGGGCACCCGGAGAATCTACGCCGCCGCAAATGGCGTGATCGATGTATTCGAACAGGCAGACCTGGACCACTACGTCTCCAGGGGAAGAGTAGTGACCGGAACAAACGGGCGCACGGCAAAACTGGCGCCCCAACTGAACCGCCTCTTCGTTGCCGTCCCGTCGACCACCCAGCAAAGCGCTCGCATTCTGGTCTATGAGCCCATCAACACGCCGGAGCCAAAGCTTCCGCCAACGGATGAAAAGGAGCCGGTCAATGCTCCGAAGGCCGAAGAGATTGTCCTCGAAGCCCTCTCATCCCACCCGCTACTTCGCAGGATGGGATTGCACGTTATCCCGCCGGGGCGCGAACACATGATCCTCATCGCGAACGGCAACACAACGCGGCTCGGCATCCGCACCTCCGAAGGCGACTTTGCAGCGGTGAAAAGCGGCAAGATTTATGGCCCCAGGAACGAAGATGGCAACTTCTACAACATGAAGATGCCGATGTTCGATGCGCAGGGTAGACCCATCGGCATCCTGGTCATGGAGATCGCCGGCACCGATGCAGTGAGCGAGGAAGACGCGGCGCAGAAGGCCGCAGTCATACGCAAAGAAGTCGCAAGCAAGATACCCAGCCTGGAATCGCTCTTCGTCTCCACCGCCGGAGACTGAGTCAGCCACAACTTCTACAGCAGTCAGGGCCCAGCCGCGGGATTTGTGTCCACGACCGACCTCACATCCACTTCGGAGACCGAAAATGAAATTGCTGGCCCAACGCCTGCTACTGTTTAGCCTGATGCTCCTGCCCGTCTTCGCCTGGGCGCAGATTGACCGCACGGAAATAAACGGCACAGTCACTGATCCATCGGGCGCAACCATCGCCGGCGTCAATATCACCGTAACCCAGGAGGGAACAAACCAGATCCGCGCGATCGTCACTGACAGCCGCGGACAGTTTGTTGTCTCTTCACTTCCCATCGGGCGGTTCACGGTGATGTTCACTCACGACGGCTTTAAAGATCTACGCGTCGCCGATCTCGATCTGCACTCCGGTGACGTCCGCACGGTCAACGCGAAGCTGGAGGTTGGCGCGGTCACCCAGGTGGTTGGGGTCGAAGGTGATTTGGGTGGGGGACAACTCGACAAAAGCAACGCAACCTTCGGAGGCACCATTCAATCGGTGCAGATCTCCAAAATCCCTTTGAATGGCCGCAACATCACGAACCTGGAACTCCTGGCGCCCGGCGCGATCGACTCCGGCTCCGGCGCCCAGTCGACGATCCGTTTCGCCGGCAATGGAGCGGATGACAATAATTTCCGGCTCGACGGCGTAGACGCAAGCGGAGTCTTCCATGCGTCCCTCAAATCCGCTCTGCGCTTGCAGTTCTCCACCGAGGCGGTGGCAGAGTTCAAGGTCGATTCCGGCGCCTACACGGCCGACACCGGCGGATCCGCGGGCGGACAGGTAAGTCTCATTTCGAAGACCGGAACCAACGCTTTTCACGGCAGCGTCTTCGATTATCTCCGCAACAACTACTTCGACGCGCACGGTCCCATCAAGACCACCCACAAGGTGCCGGTCTTCCAGCTAAACCAGTTTGGCGGCAGCCTCGGAGGGCCCATCGTCAAGGACCGGACCTTCTTCTTCGTAAACTATGAAGGCTTCCGTCAACAGCTTGGCGGTGTACCGCAGACCGGATTTGTGCCCAGCCCCTCATACCGTGGCGAGTTGGTCACTGCTCAGCCTGCGCTGGCGTTCGTAGTGAACGCTTACCCCCAAGGGCAGGCTCCGACCTCCGATCCGAATGTGTACTCGTTCACCGGCGTCGTCGCCAGCCCGAACAGCGAAAATGCAGGGACCATCCGTATCGATCATCGCTTTACCGACGCGGACTCCGGCTACGCACGCTATAACATCGACGACGGAATCTCTACCAGCGCGCTCAACGCACTTGCCCAGGGAATTACCGTGACCTCCCGGGTGCAAAACTTCGTACTGGAAGAAACCCACATCCTGAATCCCCGTGTGATCAACGAAGCCCAATTCGGGTTTAATCGCAACACGTTTATTCAATCGCAGAAAACCGGAATGCCCTTCAACTTTTCCATCACCGGGTTCACGTCGCTCTCAGAAAATTACAGCAAAGAGCAGGTTGGACAATCAGAGTCGATCAACGACACCGTCACATGGACCAAGGGCGTGCATACGTTGAAGTTCGGAGCAGAACTCAAATTCCCTTGGTTCAATGAGCAGAATTCGATCGACGGCACCGCCACCTATCTGAATGAGTCCGCCCTGCTGGCTAATCAGCTAAGCACCTTTCAGACCACGGCAGCGCTTCCGGATAAAGGAATGCGGAAGATCCACGTTGCCGGATACGCGCAGGACGAGTGGAAGGTGTCAGGAAATCTGACCTTCAACTATGGCCTCAGGTACAACTACTTCTCGCCGTTCCACGAGGTCCATAACAACGAAGATCCCTTTGACATTGCGGATTGCGGTGGATACTGCGGTATCGGTACGGCGTTTGCGCACAACAACTATCTCAGCTTCGACCCGCGAGTCTCGGTCGCTTATTCGCCCGCCTCGTTGGGCGGAAACACGGTCTTCCGTGCAGGCTTCGGCAGCTACCACGGAGAGGTGCAACTGGGCGATCAGGATAGTCCCGTAGTCAACACCGAGCCTTCGACCCTGCTCACCAGTGGCGTGCAGTCGAACGGCAGTGTGGTGCAGTATTCCTTTCCTGTGCCGCCTTCGCTCACTCCATCCACCGGGCTGGCGCTGACGCCGCGCTCCATGGCGCGCCATCACCCAGATTCCTACGTACAACAGTGGACAGCCTCCGTGCAGCAAGCTATCCCTGGTCAGACAGTGTTGACATTGACCTACCTCGGGGCGCATGGAGTCCACCTTTTCCGCCGCGCGTACACCAACCTGATCGACCCGGCGACCAACACCCGCCCGCTACCCCAATACCCCAGTGAAATCGATACCAAGTACAACGAGGGGGCCTCGAACTTCAATGCCCTCGTGGCCAGCGTCAATCGCCGTTTTCACTCCGGCCTGTTCCTTGCCGGCAACTACATGTACTCCCATGCCTTGAATGATGGATCGGTGGGCGCCGGCGACGCGGATGCCGCTCAAAACAATGCCTGTTTCGTTTGCGACTATGCCAGCAGCGACTTCGATGCGCGCAATAGCGGCACCTTCGGAGCAGTGTACGAGCTACCGTTCGGCAGGGGGCGGCGGTACCTGGCCAACGGTACTCCCCTCGATCTGGCGGCCGGCGGCTGGTCGGTCAACACGCAGCTGAGCGCCCGAGCGGGCCTCCCCGTCAACGTAACGCTCAGCCGTAGCAGCAGTGAGCTGGTTGACGGAAACAACGTAGACCAAAGGCCGAATCGTGTGCCTGGGGTTCCGCTGTATCTTGGCAGCCGCAGCATCTCGCATTGGATCAACCCAGCGGCCTTTTCCTTACCGGCAGTCGGAGCCTGGGGCAACGCCGGCCGTAACCCCATTACCGGGCCGCCGTTGTGGCAAGACGACTCCGCGGTGGAGAAAAACTTCCACCTCACCGAGCGGAACAATATGATCTTCCGCGCCGAGGCCTTCAATATTTTCAATCGCGCTCAGTATGGTCAGCCTTCGTCCTCTCTGAGCGTCACCACGAAATCAGGTGTGCGCACGCTCACGGTCCCCGCAAGCTTCGGCGCCGTCACCTCCACAGTGAACTCCGCCGGCCTCGTGGGCACGGGCACGCCGCGAGTGCTGGAGTTTTCTCTAAGGATTACCTACTAGCGCTCATGAAAATAAATCGCCTTCTCGCTCTTGCATGCGCAGTCGCCCTGGCTTCTCAAACAGCGGTTGCCGGTGACGCCTCGCCCGTCACGCTGGTCAAAACAATTTACATGCCGGAGATCATCGGCGACTTCGATCACTTCACCGTCGATCTCAAACGCGGTCACCTTTTCGTCTCCGCGGAGTGCACCACTCCATCGAGATGTTCGACCTCAAGACCGGCGATCACCTACAGAGCATCGGCGGATTCAAGACTCCACACTCCATCGCGTTTGCTGCAGAAAAGGATGAGTTGATGGTGGCCGACGGTGGCGATTCATCCCTGGTTCTTCTTTCTGGCGAAGATTTTCACCGAATCGATCGTATTCAGTTGATCGATGGCTCTGCTACCGGCAAAGGCGACTCGCCGGATGCAGCTCACTACGACGCCCAAAATCGTCTGTATTACATAGGCCCATGGGGCGAGGTCAGGTCTCACCAAAGCCTAATGAGGCTGGGACGGATCCGGCTGCTGTTGCTTATTATCGTTATCGCCCTTGCCAAACAACTTCGAGAAGAATCCTTTTTTCTTCTTTTTCTGCTCGTCCGGTGGAGGCGGTGCCGGTCCTGGCTGCGTTGCGGCGGCCGTCGCCTGCGCACCTGTTGGTTGCGCGGGTAAAGCCGGCATACCATTCGCGGGCGCTCCGGGGCCGACAGTGGGTTCTTTCCCTAGACCAAAAATCTTCTGGAAAACATTGCGTTGATCGCCTGCGCTCTGATCGCAGGTCTGGGTCGGCGCGGTCCCGTCGAGGAATACCGCGTCGTAACCCTGCGGGCAACTGGCGTCTGAGAGCAGGTTCGTCACCTTATCCAACCGCACTGTTGAGACCCCGGGGGGAGTAGGGAACTGGCGCGCATCGGAGTACTGCGGCAGCTTGACAGCGCGCTTCATGAAGTCAGCCCAGATCGGAGCCGCTGTCTTACCGCCCTCCATCTTCACATCTGAGTAGTCGTCATTGCCGATCCACACCACACATAGCAAGTTGCTGGTAAAACCGGCGAACCAGGCATCGTGGGATGTGCCGGTCTTCCCGGCCGCAGGGGCGGTGAAGCCATGGGCGCGAATCGTGGCGCCCGTGCCGGCGTTGACCACGTTCTCCATCAGTGCCAACGTCAGATACGCGACCCGCGGATCAAGAATCGGCTTGGTGTTCGGCGGGTAGTCGTTGAGCACGTCGCCAGAGGCCGAGCGCACAGACGCTACTAACCAGGGATCAATTCTGACGCCGCCGTTCGCAAAAGTTGTGTAGGCGCCGGCCATGTCGATGGGCGTCGCTCCGTAGGAGCCTAGGGCAACAGACGGCGTGCCGCGAGCTGACTTGATGCCGGCATCGCGCGCCAAGGCAGCTACATTGCCGTAACCCACCATCTGCGCCAGAGACACAGTCGCATTGTTTTGCGAGAACTGGAGCGCGGTTCGAGCGGTGATGTCACCGTTGTAACGAGTGTCGTTGTGATAATTGCCCGGTGCGTAGCCGCCTTCAAACGTGGTCAGGCTGTTGTTGAGCATGGTGATGGCGGTGAACACACCGCTCGGCCTCCCCGGATCGGGCGGAGCAGGATCAGAAGAAACCAGCTCCTCAGTGGGAGGACCCTGCGCCGGTGGCTGGGTGAGGATGGTGCCTGCCAGGCTGGTGTTAAATGCAGCGGCGTAGACAAAGGGCTTGAAGATCGATCCCGTCGGCCGGTTGGAAACTGCATGATCGTACTGGCTCGCGCCGTAATTCCGTCCCCCAACCAAAGCCAGTACCTGTCCGGTATGGGGATTCAGCGCTACCAGCGCCACCTGGGGATAAACGATCGGCGAGTCATCGCCCGCTTTCACGCGACGGGCATGCAGTTTCTCCACCTGCACGTCGACCGCCTTCATGCCTTCCGTCACCGCTTCAGTGGCCTCGCGCTGCAGTTCCGGGTCGAGCGAGGTGTAGATCCGCAGGCCTTGACGATTAAAGTCTGTGTCTCCCAGGTGCTGCACCAGCCGGTCGCGTACCAGGTCGACGAAATACGGCGCCTCGCCGGCATCGATGTTCATCGGGGCCAGCTTGAGCGGCTGGGCCTTGGCTTCGATCGCCTCGTCCTTGGTGATCTTGCCCGTTTCCACCATGGCATCGAGCACCATGTTGCGGCGCTGCACAACTCGATCCGGATGGCGATAGGGGTTTAGATAGCTGGGGTGTTGGATCATGCCCGGCGAGCATCGCGCATTGCGCCAGGTTAAGCTGCCGCACGTCTTTGCTGAAATACGTCTGCGCCGCCTGTCCAAAGCCATTGATGGCAAAGCTTCCCTGCTGCCCCAGCGGAATGTAGTTCGCATAGAGCGCAAAGATCTGTTGCTTGTTGAATCGGTTCTCCAGCTGAAACGTGATGGCGATTTCGATGATCTTGCGCTTTAGCCGTTTCTCCGGTGTCAGGAAGAAGCCGCGTGCGAGTTGCATCGTGAGCGTGGAGCCACCCTCCCGCCGCCGGCCTGCGCGCAGATCGTCGCGCAAAGCCCCCAGCAACCGGAAATAGTCGACGCCGCCGTGATCAAAAAAACGCCGGTCTTCGATCGAGGTGACGGCATTCACCAGATTGGGTGGCAGTTCGTTAAACGTCACCAGGCGGCGCTTGGTGCGGTACTGTCCTTCGGAGAGCCCCGTGATCAGCTGCGGCTCCAGCTCATAAGCGTCTAGCTGCTGGCCGCCATCGCCGGAGATCCGGGTGACCATGCCTTTATCGAAGGTGACGGTAGCGCCCTGCTCGGAGTGGTAGGACTGCGGGCCCGGTTGGATCGTGATGCTGCCGTCGTTCAGCGCATAGGTTCCCATGCGCGACTTTTCGCGGTCGCTATCGCCGCTGTAGCCGGCGTCGCGTAACTCCTGGGCCACCGTCTGTGGAGCTAACTTCTGCCCGATGCGTACTTCCTTCGGCGCGGCATAGATCCTCGCCGTTTGCTCGAAGAGCGGCTTTTGCAGCCGCTCATCCACAACGTGCCGATATTTGAAGTAGTAGTAGCCGAAGATCGATTCGCCCACCACCAGGCCCAGCAGCAGCGTGCCGCCCACCACCAGCAGGATGATGTTGCGCACCGGGTGCTTCAGCAAGCTCTCACGGACAACCTTGATTTTCACTGCCAAATTAGCCACTCCGCTACGGCATTCAACGGCTTCCGCGTTAGACGAGTTCTTGCACCCGTTTGACGATCTCCGCGATAGGAACGTCCTGGCTGGTCGCTGAGGAACGCGTTACCAATTCCAGCCGCCCCTCCGCCGCCTTCTTGCCCACATTAATCCTGAAGGGAATCCCGATCAGGTCTGCGTCTTTAAATTTGACACCCGCTCGCTCGTCCCTGTCATCCAGCAAAACCTCAAAACCCGCCTCCTCGAGCTTCAAAGCTACCTGCTCACCAGTCGCCACCAGCAGCGTGTCGCCCGTATTGGTAACGGTCACAACTACGTCAAAAGGAGCTATGGACCGGCCCAGCCAGAAACCGTTGGCGTCATGGTTTTGTTCAATCGCTGCGGTTAGGATGCGTTCTATGCCGATCCCGTAACAGCCCATGATCGGCGTTACTTCCTTGCCGTTGGGGTCCAAAACCCGGATCCCCATGCCGTCGGAGTAGCGGTAACCCAGCTTGAAGATGTGCCCTACTTCGATGGCCTTGGCCACCTTCAGCGCATTTCCAGGCACCGCCGGGCATTGCGGGCAGCTCTCCCCCTCCGTAACGTTGCGCACATCCGCAGTCAGGGTGGGGATGAAGTCCCGCCCCGGGGTCACGTTGCGCAGATGGTATTCCTCCCGGTTGGCGCCGGCGACCAGGTTGCGGCGACCGGCGAGAGCGTTGTCCAGGATGACCGTCGCCTTCCCAGCTTCCGCCTGTTCGCCCGCGGCTACCGCGTCAAGACCAATGGGCCCGAGGTAACCTGCTGGGGAATGGAACGTATTCTGGAGTTCCTCGGGAGTCATGGGCCGCAGTTCGCGGGCGCCCGCAAACAGCCCGGTGAGCTTGGCCAGGTTGACGGTGTGATCGCCGCGCAGAAAGACCACCACCGGGCTCGCGATTTCTGCCGCACCCGCTTTGGCCGCCTGGGTCAAAGCCATGAAAGCCATGGTCTTAATCTGGTGAACCGGACCAAGTTCCAGGAACGCCCCCACATCTTCGATGGTGCGCCGTCCAGGGGTGTGGACCAGTTCCGGCGGGGCGTCCCCGGGCAAATCTTCAACCGGGGGAAGCTGTGAGGTCGCCTTATCCATATTCGCCGCATAGTTGCAGGCGGGGCAGCTGGCGATCAGGTCTTCGCCCGCGTCCGCGTACACCATAAACTCTTGCGACTGGGAACCACCCATGGCTCCTGAATCTGCCTGCACGGCAACGAACTTGAGGCCGCTGCGGGTAAGAATCGCGCGATAGGCGGCATCGTGCTTCTTGTAGCTCACATCCAGGCCGGCATCGTCGATGTCGAAGGAGTAACTGTCCTTCATGATGAACTGACGCACCCGCAGAAGACCCGCTCGCGGCCTCGGCTCATCCCGGAATTTGGTCTGAATCTGGTACCAGATCTGGGGCAGCTGCTTATAGCTGCGCAGCTCTTTGCGGGCGATGTCGGTCATGACCTCTTCTTCGGTCATACCCAGCACCAGCCACGCGCCCTTGCGGTCCTGTAGTTTGAACAGGTTCTGGCCCATGATCGTCCACCGCCCGCTCTCCTCCCACAACTCACGGGGGTGCAGTGCTGGCAGCAGGAACTCCTGCCCGATGCGGTCCATCTCTTCGCGGACAATCGCTTGAATCTTGTTGATGGAGCGCTGGCCGAGAAAGAGGTAGGAGTAGATTCCGGCGCCAAGTTGACGGATATACCCGGCGCGCAATAGAAATTTGTGGCTGGCTACCTCGGCATCGGCCGGGGCTTCACGCAGAGTAGGAATGAAAAGCTTCGACCAACGGTGCATTCAGGGGGTACTTTCTCCGGGCAAACGTCCTTCAATTCTAAATGGTCCAGAGATCGGCCGCCGTATTCACCGGACTGTCATCAAACCCGGACCGCCGCTTTTTACAATCACGGATGCTATGTATAACGAACCTTTGACCTTCGAAGTTGTTCCCGGCAAAACGGCGGATACCCGCATCTTTCGCTTGCACGGACCGATCACCCTCGCCAATCTCTTCGATTTTCAGAAGGTCCTCAACGCCGGAACCGAGAAACTCACCATCATCGACTTCACAGAGTCGGAATACATGGACTCGGCAGGGCTGGGAGCCCTGCTGAATTACTACGTCTCCGGCAAGCGCCACGGGCGCACTCTCCGCCTGGTAGCGGTGAACTACCGCGTAGCCGAGCTCCTGAAACTAACCAGCTCCCACACCCTGATCAAAAGCTACGACACTGTAGAAGCCGCGGAATCCGCCACGTCCTAACTTCCGGACGAGTTTGCCCGCCCGGAAAAAACGGACGGGCGCCCCAGGTCTCGCGTTTGAGACCTGGGATCCCTGCAATCGATCTTCAATGGAGACGCTACTCTTTCCCGTGCCGGTCTAAATCAACTCCAGTCCCCACAAATCGTGCAGATGCAGCACGCCCACAACAACCTCGCCAGCCTCCACCACCACCAGCGAAGTAATCTTCTTCTCCTCCATCATGCTCAAACCTTTAGCGGCGAACTCATCCGGACCGATCGTCTTAGGGGTACCGTTCATGGCATCGCCCGCGGTCATGCCCAGCGCATCCGGTCCCTTCGCCTCCAACAACCGCCGCAAATCCCCATCGCTCATGATGCCGACCAGGGTCTGGCCATCGGTAACCGTGGTCATGCCCAAACCCTTGCGGCTCATCTCGTAGATCACCGCAGGCATGGGAGTCGCCGCAGCAACTCGAGGCACTGCCTCGCCCAGGTGCATCAACTCCCGTACCCGGGCCAGTTTCCTGCCCAGCTTCCCGCCCGGGTGCAGATCCGCAAAGTCCTCTGCCCGAAAGCCTTTCTGCTGCGAGACCGCGATCGCCAGGGCATCCCCCAGGGCCAGCATCACCGTGGTCGACGCCGTAGGAGCCAATCCCATCCCGCAAGCTTCCTGCTCCACGCTCAGATCCAGGGCGACATCGCTGGCCAGCGCCAGCGTCGAGTTCATCGCGCAGCAGAAACTGATCAAAGCGTCGCCCATTCTCTTGAGCGTCGGGAGAAGGCGCAGGATCTCCTCCGTCTCGCCGCTGGAAGAGAGTGCGAGCACCAGGTCCCCTTTCGCCAGCATGCCCAGATCGCCATGAATGGCCTCCGCCGGGTGCAGGAACAAAGCCGGCGTTCCGGTTGAGTTGAACGTCGCCACCAGCTTCTGCGCAATAATGCCGCTCTTGCCTATGCCCGTGACCACCACCCGTCCGCGGCGCTTTCCGCACTCCATCACCAACTCCACGGCGCGGGCAAAGCGGGCCGACATACCATCCTCAAGGCGCTCCGCAAGTCTAAGCAGCGCTTCGGCTTCAATGCGAATCAGTTGTGCGGGAGTGGGTGTGTTCATCAACAATCCAAAGCGAAAGACAGGACGAAAACAATTGATCGTAGCAGGCGTCCATTAGAATGGGATCTGTGAAGCGCAATCAATGGGTCATCGTGCTGGTTCTCGCCGCATTCGCCTTGATGGTGTGGTCGGGATACACCAACTACAAGCGCCGGAAGCAAGCCGCACAGCGCCAGGCGCAGGGCACGCTGATTCCGGAAACCGCTAACAACCAATCCGTCCAGCAAGACGTAGCCGCCGACGAGGGCCTGCCCGATCTGCGCGGCAAACGAGCTCCGGACTTCAGCCTGCGCTCGGTTGAGGGCAAAAAGGTCTCGCTCGCTGATTACAAAGGCAAAGCGGTGCTGATCAACTTCTGGGCAACCTGGTGTGCGCCGTGCAAGATTGAAATGCCCTGGCTGGTGGCGCTGCGTAGTCAGTACGCTCCGCAGGGCTTTGAAATCCTGGGAGTGAATGCCGACGATCCAGGCACTCCACGATCCAAGCTGGCCAAATTCGGTGAGGAGCAGCATCTCAACTACCCGCTGTTGGTAGGCGACGACGCCATGTCCCGCAAATACGGCGGAGTTGAGTTTCTGCCCACTTCCTATTTCGTAGGCCGCGACGGCAAGATTGTCGCAGAAACCGCCGGCCTGGTTTCAAAGAATGACGTAGAGGCCAGCATCAAGAAGGCTTTGGCCGCAGGGGCCAACTAAGATGTTTCGCTGTGCCGTGGTGATTTTTGCCGGGCTTGCGGCGTGGTTGCAGGTCGTCAAGGATCAGCCCTTGCCACTGCCTGGTGAGGACGCGGTTCAGTTCCTTTATCCCGCCCAGGTAACAATCTCCGCCAAACACGCCGTCCAGGTCGATCTTCACTTCCGCGTAGCCAATGGGCTGCACATTAATTCCCACACGCCGACGGAGAAGTCGCTGATTCCCGCCAGGCTGGCGGTGGTGGAAGGTCCTGGTCTCAACGTGACCGCGGTCGACTTTCCCCCGGGCACCGAGTATGCCTTTCAATTCGCGCCCAAAGAGAAGTTGAGCGTCTACACCGGCGAGTTCGTTCTCCATGCTCACCTGACGGCGCAACCGGGACAACACGTCCTGGAAGGAGGCCTGCACTACCAGGCCTGCGACTCCAACTCCTGCATGCCCCCGCACACCATTCCCATCACGGTTACCGTGATAGCCCAGTAAAGGCCCCAAACATTTCCGTGGACCTTTATTGGAAATGTTTTGGGCTTACCCCACCCGCGATTCTTCTTGAGCAGAAGGAATCGACCCAGCCGCCTTCAACCTCTTGGTTACACGCTCTTTTCCCAGCGACGCCATCACCGCAAACAGACTAGGAGCCACCCCCTGCCCGGTGAGCGCGACCCGCGAACCATTAATCAAGGCGCCTGCCTTCACGCCCTTCTCCGCTGCGAAAGCACGCAGCAATTCCTCCGCACTTGCTTCGGTAAACACATCCAGATGCTCGTACCGCTCCCCTAGTTCCACCAACAGTCCGCGACTCTGCTCGTCAGTAAGAAATTTAGCTACCGCCGCTGTATCGAATGCAAACTCATCGCTGAAGTACCCCCGAAAAGCCCCAGCAAAATCCTTAAGACTGCGCGCTCGCGGTTGCAGCAAAGCGATCGCCGCAAGAATCTCCTCATTCCTCCGGTCAGGATGGAAACCAACCCTCGTCCACTCCTGCTCGATCAACGGCAGCAATTCCTGGGGTGAGTAGCGTCGGATCCACTCCGTGTTGAACCACGCCAGCTTGTCATTGTCGAAGACCGCATTGGACTTGGAAATGCCGTCCAGCGAGAACAACGCAACCAATTCCTCTGACCCGAGTATCTCCTTGCCCGCGACCCCGGGCGTCCAACCCAGCAGCCCCAGAAAATTCCGGAAAGCCTCCGGCACGATGCCCATCTCCTGGTACGCCAGCACGCTGGTAGCGCCGTGACGCTTGGAAAGCCGGCTCTTATCCGGTCCAAGAATCAGCGGCAGGTGAGCAAAAATGGGCAGCTTTTCCCCTAGCGCCTGGTACTGCAACACCTGCTTGGGCGTGTTCGAGATATGGTCAGCCCCGCGAATCACATGGGTGAGCCGCATATCGAGATCGTCGGCCACCACGCTGAGGTGATAGGTAGGCACTCCATCCGAGCGCAACAGGACAAAATCTTCCAACTCCGCGTTGGCAAATTCCACCCGGCTAAAGACCGCGTCGTCAAACGCGGTAACTCCACCTTCCGGCACCGCGAAACGTAAAGCGCCAGGCTCTCCCGCCTGAACCCGGCCGTAGGCCACCACCGGATCAATCGCACGGCACCGCCGGTCATACATTGGTGGCTTACCGGCAGCCACCGCCGCGGATCGCCTTTGCTCCAATTCTTCTTTGCTGCAGAAGCAGTAATACGCATGCCCGCTCTGGCGTAGCCTTTCAGCTGTAGCCCGATACAACGGCAACCGCTGCGATTGAAAAAACGGCCCTTCATCCCACTCCAGGCCAAGCCAGCGCATGCCGTCGAGGATGCCCTGCACCATATCCTCGGACGAGCGCTCGAAGTCGGTATCCTCGATGCGCAGGATGAACACCCCCCCGGCATGCCGGGCAAAGAGCCAGTTGAAAAGAGCCGTGCGCGCCCCGCCGACATGCAGATAGCCGGTGGGGGAAGGCGCGAAACGAACACGAGGAGTCAAAGGTGCGTCTAGCATCGCTTTCAAGATGCTAGATCATTCGCGGCAGATCTGCTCTATGCTCGCGGCTGGTAAGGTACCGGCGGTGGAGCAGGATAAACCATTGCCGCGGGAACCACGTTCCACCGCGAAAATGCCAGAAAATACAGCATGATGATGTTGATCAGAGGCAGGAACATCAGCAACGCGAGGAAAGGGCTGAACCCGGCCTTCTTGAAAATGAACCAGTAGGGAATCAGCACAACGATGGAAATCAGCGCCCCGAAGAAGCCAAAGAACATCAGGTAGATGAGCGAATGTCCAGGCCCGAATCCGTAGAGTGGGTGCATGGCTTAAATCTCCGCAAGAAGTTGCTGGCAAGCTTACCGCCGCCACCGCACGGGATCAAGAACAATGCGTTACGTAATGTCCTCGGTGTCAAAAGCCGGTAAGGGCACCATGCGCCGGGTCTTCGCGCTGCCCAGCCCCTCGCTAGCGCCAATATGGGTTAAAACCTCTTCCACTTTTGCCGGGTCATCCACCTCGGCTTCCATCAATCTGAGCCCCGCGTTGTCGTCTGAGGATTCCAGCAAAACCACCGCTTGGGCCTGCGCAACGTGATCCAGGTTCAGGCCCTCTGGCGTTTTGGCCTTGATCCCTACCGCGTTGGGTTGAATCTCCAGCAACTCCGCTACCCGCTGCCGCATATCGCCGGAGATGGGGCCGATCTTGGGCGCGGCCAGCACCAGCGTGGTATCGACGTTGACGATGCGATAGCCGGCAGTGCGCACCTCTTCCAGGGCCAGGTTGAGGAAGATTGCAGAGTCGGCATCCTTCCACCGTGGATCGCCAGGCGGAAAGAAGCTGCCGATATCGCCGACCGCCAGCGCTCCCAGCAGGGCATCGGTGATCGCGTGCAACAGCACGTCGCCATCGGAGTGGCCTGCGAGGCCCTCCGGGTGATCGATGGCGATTCCCCCAATTTTCAACGGCACGCCAGGCTGAAATGCGTGCGAGTCCCAGCCGCAGCCTATTCTCATGCTCATTCGTTTCTCTGCTCGTCAGGACCGGTGTTGCAAATAAAATTCTGCCAGCTTCAGATCGCCAGGATGGGTGATTTTAAAATTTGCCGGCGAGCCCAGCACCACGGCGACCTGCACTCCCGATCGCTCCACGATGCTGGCCTCATCCGTTCCCACAAATCCATCGGCTTCCGCGTCGGCAAATGCCCGGCGCAGAACGCTCCAGCGAAAACCCTGTGGCGTCTGCGCCTGCACGATATATTCCCGGGGAATGGTAGCGGTTACGATCGCACCCCGGGCAGTGCGCTCTACTTGCTTGATCGTATCCACCGCCGGCAGCCCTACAATCGCCGCGCCCGAACTTTCTACCGCTTCGATGGTACGTTCGATGGTTCCGGGATCGATCAGGGGCCGCACCGCATCATGCACCAGGATGATGTCGTCGTCGGCTGCGGAAAGAGCCTTAAGCGCCTGGCTCACCGAGGCCTGCCGAGTATCTCCACCTTCTACCACCCGCACCCGCGAGGCCAGTGAATATTCCGCAATCAGCGCTTCCATCCGGCCTATTTCCGGCTTGCGCACGGCAACATAAATGCAGCTTACACGGGGCACAGACGCGAACGCCCGCAAGCTGTGGACCAGAATCGGCAGACCCTGCAAAGCAAGAAACTGCTTGGGAGCGTTAGGGGTGGCATGGCCCGGCGCCATCCGTGTGCCCATGCCGGCGGCCGGTAAAATCGCGAAAACCCGCATAAAGATCGGAGTATAGCAGGGAAGCAGTTCCTAGCCTTCGACCGGCTCCACGTAGAACATTTCGTTCGTTCGGCGGAAGCCATTGCTCTCGTACAACGGTCTTCCTTCGTCGGTCGAATGCAAGGCAACCACGCGAATCTTTTGCTTGCGCGCCTCGGCCAGCGCCTGGTCAATCAGTTGGCTCGCCAGCCTTTTGCGGCGATGCTCCGGTTCGACATAGACATTTAAAAGGTACCCCCGCTTATCCTGTCGCGGATCGAGCGGGTGCGGCGGCCAGTCCAGCACAATCAACCCGGCGCCGGCGACCACCGTGCCGTTTTCGCTCGTCAGCCAGCCACGGTACCGTCCATCGGCCAGCCTCGTCTCCACCCAGGGTTTAAAGTATTCCGCCATCACATCCAGAACCCGGTTGTCCTGCCGCCCCGCATCCACAAACATCCGCCGCCGATGATGGGTAATGATGGCCGCGTCCGCGGGCGTCGCCACACGTATCTGATACATGCCCGCAGTATAGCGCCCCATCCGCAACAGCTTCAGGGTGCGGGTGCAGTTCCAAAAAGAAACCGCGGATCCTGGCGCACACCAGGGCAGTCTCTAACAATCCACGACCTATGAGTCCCTGCGGGACTGAGAGGTAGCGCTCCGTGGGCTGCGGTTTCTTTTTTCCGTTCCCGATAACATAGGCCCAGTCATGCCCGCGTCCCCAATCACTCTGCGGAATCACCTCTTTCGTCCAGGCCAACGGATCGCCGTTGCGGTCTCCGGCGGAGCAGACTCGGTTGCGCTACTCCGCCGCCTCCTCGAGGAGCGGCCTAATTTCGGAATCGCACTTTCCGTGGTGCACGTTCACCACGGTATCCGCGATGCCGCCGACGAAGACGCAGTATTCGTGGAAACTCTGGCCGCCACCCACGGCCTGCCCTTCCATTTACACCGCACCGACGCGCCCGCCGCTGCCGCCGCTCTTCACGAAACCCTGGAGGAAGCCGCCCGCAATCTCCGCTATGCCTTCTTCCGCCAGCTCATGGCAAAGGGCGATGCGGACGCCATCGTCACCGCCCACACCCTCGACGACCAGGCGGAAACGGTCCTTCACAAACTTATGCGCGGAGCCTGGACCGAAGGCCTCAGCGGCATTCACCCCATGCTCGCCCTCGAGCCGGGAAGCGTCCTGCGGCCTTTTCTCGACAACACCCACGACGCCATAGAGGCGTGGCTTAGGGACTTGCGCCAACCCTGGCGGGAAGACGCGAGCAACCACGACCCGGCGCATACCCGGAACCGCATCCGCTGGGAATTGCTGCCCTTGCTGCGTACCTTTAATCCCCGGATTGCGGGACAATTGGCGCGGTTGGCGTCCATTTCGGCGGATGAAGAGGCCTACTGGCAGAAAGAGGTGGAGCGCCTCCTCCCAGGCCTGCTTTTGCCCGGCCGGCCCACTCGAGGCGGGGGCCGTTCGTCCAGCACCCACCCTGAGGAGGAAACCGTAGCCATCGAGCACGTCCGGCTGCGCGACCTGCACCCAGCCGTAGCCCGGCGGATCCTGCGTGCCGCTGCTCGCCGCCTGGGCGCCCGGCTCAGCTTCGAGCACACCGAACAGTTGGTGGCCATGGCCGGACCCGATTCCCCTCGCGCCATGAAGTTCGAACTTCCAGGTGGGGTCACCGTCGAGCGCAGCCTGCGGGAGATCCGGCTTACCCGAGGTTTAACCCTCCAACCGCCTGGCCCAGAGCATGCCTTCGTGATGCCCGGCGAAATTCGTGCACCGGAGTACGGCGTCTGCCTGCGGGCCGAGTCCGCAGGCACCGCACCCGCTACCTTAAGACCCTGGAAACCAGGAGATCGGGTAACACTTCGGCACAGCCGTGGTCCCAAAAAAGTTGCAGAGGTACTGGACCGGCTCCATGTGGTGGGCGCGGCGCGGAAAAACTGGCCGGTGGTCGAGTCCGGCGGGAAAATCGTGTGGATGCGCGGGGCCGACGTTGATGCTCCAGGACTTCGGTTTACCGCCCAACTGCTTCCCGAATGAGTTCCATCACGCTAACCGGCTAGGCAGTACCGTTTGCGTATAACTTCGGAAATGCTTTCCCAGGGTTTCGCAGCCGTTTCCACTGCCAGCGGAGTAGAATAAAAAACGGTAACAAACCGGTGTGGCACGCATACGGTTATTGGCCGTATCCAACACCCCAAAAAGTCTTTCGGAATCATCGGCAGGTTACTGTCGTCTAATAGATGTAAAAGCTGCATGAGCGTTCCTGATGAAGCCGCTGGCTTCACCTCGAACGGGCCTTTCTCTTCAGAGATCGGCAGTAGAAAGAGGGTTATTCGTGAATTCAACGGTCAAGACAATTATTTTCTGGGTATTCATCCTGGCTTGCCTGGTGCTTCTATGGCAGATTGTCCAGAAGAGCACGGGCATGAGTCATGACCGGGAAATCTCCTTCTCTCAGTTCATGCAGGACGGCCAGCAAGGCAAAATCAGCGATGTGACGATCACCAACAGTGAAGTGCGCGGTCACTATGCCACCGATCGCGAAGCCTTCCACACCACGGTGCCCGCCAACTACCCTGACATGTTCAAGATCCTGCAAGACAACCATGTCGGCATCACGGTCAAGGACGGGCAGGGCAGTTCCTGGCTTCCGATCCTGCTCAACTTCGCACCCATCATTGTGATCGCCGCCCTATGGTTCTTCATGCTCCGGCAGATGCAGAGCGGTGGCAACAAGGCCCTGTCGTTCGGTAAGAGTCGCGCCCGACTGCTCTCCATGCAGCAAAAGAAGATCACTTTCAAAGACGTGGCGGGCGTGGATGAGGCGAAAGAAGAGCTGAAAGAAATTATTGAATTCCTGCGCGAAGCGCAGAAGTTCCAAAAGCTGGGTGGCCGGATTCCCAAGGGTGTCCTCTTGGTTGGACCCCCAGGCACCGGTAAAACCCTTCTGGCCCGCGCAGTGGCGGGCGAAGCAAATGTTCCGTTCTTTTCCATCTCCGGTTCCGACTTTGTCGAAATGTTTGTCGGCGTTGGCGCCAGCCGCGTACGCGACCTGTTTGAACAGGGGAAAAAGAATGCCCCCTGCATCATCTTCATCGACGAAATCGACGCCGTTGGACGTCATCGCGGTGCTGGTCTGGGCGGCGGGCACGATGAACGTGAACAGACCCTGAATCAGCTGCTGGTAGAGATGGACGGTTTTGAATCCAACGACGGCGTAATCTTGATCGCCGCGACCAACCGCCCTGACGTGCTCGATCCCGCCCTGCTCCGTCCCGGCCGATTCGACCGCCGGGTAGTCGTAGGCAGGCCCGATGTACGGGGACGCGAAGAAGTTCTCCGGGTTCACGCCAAGAAGGTGCCTTTGGCCGAAGACGTCGACCTCCGCATCCTGGCCCGCGGTACCCCAGGATTCTCCGGCGCCGATCTGGCCAACATGGTGAACGAGGCTGCGCTGAATGCCGCCCGTGCCAACCGCAAGGCAGTGCACCAGTTCGACTTCGAGCTCGCTAAGGACAAAGTCATGATGGGAGCCGAGCGCAAGTCCATGCTCCTCTCTGAGGATGACAAGCGGGATACGGCTTATCACGAAGCAGGCCACGTGCTCGTGGCGGCCATGCGCGATCATGCAGACCCATTGCACAAGGTCACCATCATTCCTCGTGGGATGGCGTTGGGCGTGACCATGCAGCTGCCGGAAGAGGACAAGCACACCGTAACCAAGGATTATCTCGAGACTCAACTGGCCATTCTCATGGGCGGCCGCTGCGCCGAGGAAATCTTCATGAACCGCAAGACCACCGGCGCCGGCAATGATATTGAGCGGGCAACCGATCTGGCGCGTAAGATGGTTTGCGAGTACGGCATGAGCCGCATGGGTCCGCTCACCTTCGGTAAGAAGGAAGAGCAGATCTTCCTCGGCCGCGAAATCGCGCAACACCGCGACTTCTCCGAGGAGACCGCACGGCAGATTGACGCCGAGGTGCGCAGCCTGGTGGACGAGGCCTACAAGTCCGCCTACTCCATCCTGGGCGACAACAAGGACACCATGCACCGCATGGCGCAGGCCTTGCTGGACCGCGAGACCCTGGACGCGAATGACATCCGCATGATCATCGCCGGTGAAGAACTGCCGCCGCTGCCCCCTCTCGGGCCGCCTCCTGGCAGCCCCGGTGGTGACGTGCAGCACGTCATCAAGCCCGAGCCCGGACGTGCCCCCGGTTTCGGCGGCGAAAGCCAGCCCTCACCCGCTTAATCCGCGGTCATAGCTAAACCCGAAAGCCCCATTTCCCTCGGAAATGGGGCTTTCGCTTTCAGCAGCAAAGGGAAGCTTGCCGTTCTAGTTTTTTCCGTGCCATCGAACACCGGGTGCCCCATATCTCGCTCGTTTTTCGCGAGATGTGGGAGACAACTGCCCTATCCTCGTGACCTTCAACCCCCGACTCATTCTCCCAAAAGGAAATGCGACAATAACCACAGCATGCGCGGTCCCCTGGTTCTATTGTTGGCCTTAACCCTGCCACCCCTCACCGGTTGCGGATATCACACTCTGGGCTCCGCCGCTCATCTACCCGCCACCGTGCACACCCTTTCCGTGCCCATCTTCAAAAACAAAACGCAGTTCTACCACGTAGAAGTCCCCATGACCCAGGCGGTGGTCCGGGAATTTACCGATCGCACCAAGCTCAACGTCACAGCAGATTCCAGCGATAACCCGGACGCCACAGTTCACGGGACCATCCTGTCCGAATCAGTCCAGCCACTCACCTATAGAACCGAGACAACTGCCGTCCAGACCGGTCAGACCACCAGCGTCACTTCCAGCTTCCTGATCACGATCAACGTAAACGTCCTGGTGACCGACCGTGACCAGCGCGTCCTCTATCAACACAACAACTATGTCTTTCACGAACAATTTGAAACCACCGCCGATCTGACCAGCTTTATCGAAGAAGATTCGCCTGCTGTCCAACGGCTCTCGAGGGACTTTGCGCAAGCCCTGGTGAGCGATATTCTGGAATCCTTCTAAATGCCTCCCGACGATGTAAGCAAACTACGAAGTTTCTCCTCCTCGGATCGCTTCGTTGCCGAAATCAAAGCCGCTGCTTCTTCCAACGGTCCTTTGCGGCCGGGATATGTGCTCGCCGGGGATGAGATCTTTCTTTACGAACGCTGCCGTCGCGCTCTCGTCGACTCACTCATCGATCCCACGCTGCGCGAGTTTTCGCTCAGCGACCTCGACCTCGCTGAAACCAGTATCTTTCACGTGCTCGATCTCGCGCGCACCCCCTCGCTCATGGCGCCGTTTCAAGTCATCTTCGTGAAGAACCTGAAAAACCTCTTCACCCGCGGAGCCAAGAAAGAAGAGTTCGCTGCACTGAAAGACTACTTTCGTTCTCCCAATCCCCAGGCCGTCGTGATCTTTGTCGCCGACCATCTGCGCCTTCCCGCCGATCTGCGACGGATGGACCTGCAGGACAAAGAACGCTATGAGCGAATTCGCGAGGTGCTCGGCGACGATTGCGGCTTGGTCGAACTGGCTCGGGTGGACGAAGCGGATGCGGTCCGGTGGTTGCTCGCAACCGCGGAAAATCGCGGGATGAAGTTCGACGCCGAAGCGGCAAGGGAACTGGCCGATGCGCTGGGAGCCGACATGATGCTCATCTCCAGCGAATTGGAAAAGCTCATGCTCTATGCCTCCGACCGCGGACGAATCACCCTGGGAGATGTCGAGACCATGGTGTTGGCGGCCAAGCAGCGTTCACTGTACGAGCTCACGGACGCCATATCCGCGCGCGACAAGCCCCGCGCCGTGGCCCTGCTGCATGGCCTGCTGAATGCCTCCGACGGGGGTGAAGATTCAGCCATCGGACATCTCTATATGCTGGCCCGCACGTTTCGCCAGATGGTGGTCATCCTGGAGAAGAATGTGCGCGACTCCCGCGCCATCTGGCAGGCGCTGTGGCAGGGCTTCCGCATGCCTCCCTTTGCTGCAGAGGATCTCATTCGTCAGGCTCGCCGCTATAGCTCGCGGCGAGAGCTCACGCAAAAGCTCCGCCTCATTGCTCACGCGGATCTCGAGTTACGGTCCTCGCCGCCCGATAAACGGTTGGTGCTGGAACGTCTGGTGATGGATCTGGCCAGCGAACCCCGTCCCCGCGGTTCAGCCCTGACCGGGGCTCAATACTCCAACCAATACACCATGGACATATAGGCTTCGACGAACGCACCATCTCAGGGGGTAACCAAGGGTGAATCGTAGAGAACTCATCAAATCAGCCGCTGCCACACTTCCACTGCTCTCCGTCGCCGGCGCACAGGAAGTTGCGAACAGATCCAATGGTCTTCCCCCGCTCACCATCAAGGATTGCAAAATCATCACCACCAGCGGGGGCAGCCACTACCGTTGGATCTTCCTCAAGATCATCACCAGTGAGCCCGGACTGTACGGCATCGGGTCCGCCAACAATAACTACGAGACCATGGCCGTGGTGGCCGCACTCGAAGAACACCTGAAACCCTGGCTGATCGGCAAAGATCCCGCCCGGATCGAAGACCTGTGGCAGTCGGCGCAGATGCGTACCTACTGGCGCAACGGCCCGGTGAACAACAATGTGCTCTCCGCGATGGATATGGCGTTGTGGGACATCAAGGGCAAGCGTGCCGGCATGCCGGTCTACGAGATGCTGGGTGGTAAGGCGCGGGATGGCGTTCCCGTCTATGACCACCAAACTGGAAAGACGAAAGAAGAATGCCTGGAGGCTCTGCAGAAGTCGCTGGCCAACGGCTTCACCCACGTACGCGTTCAACTCGGCGGTTACGGTGGGGGCGGCTTTACTCCGGCGGGCGAAGGCAATCGTCCCGAAGGCGGATATCAGGGCGCGGCCTTTGATGAGCAGCAACTGGTCGATACCATCCCGCCGCTTTTCGAGTACCTGCGCGACAAAGCCGGTTTCGGACCGAAGCTACTTCACGATGTGCACTCGCACTTAAGCGGCATGAATGCCGTGGAACTAGCGCGGCGCTTGCAGCCCTACCAGATGTTTTATGTCGAGGACATTCTTCCTCCTGAACAGATCGCCTACTACCGCAACATCCGCGAAATCTGTACGACTCCGCAGGCGGTCGGCGAAGTCTTTTCCCATCCGTTTGAAGTCATTCCCCTGGTGAAAGACCGGCTGATCGACTTCATTCGCTGCCGCGTGGCGGCGACGGGTGGCATCACTCCGATCAAGAAGCTCACCACGCTCTGCGAACTCTTCGGTGTCCGAACTGCTTTCCAGGAAGGCGGTGAAAACGATCCCATCAACCAGATCGCGAGCTATCACGTCGACATCTCGAGCAGTGCATTCGGAATCCAGGAGGAAAATCATTTCCCGCCGGTCGTCCACGACATGTTTCCCGGCATAGGAGAAATTCGCAAAGGCTACCTATACGGCAGCGGCAAACCCGGTCTCGGCGTCGACATCGACGAGCAGCTGGCGGCAAAGAATCCCCTGGGTCCCATTCGGGGCGGCGGCGCCTATCCAACCGATCGCACGATCGACGGGACGGTCGTCAAACCATAAACTCCTCCCTTCCACGGCATGCGGATGAATCCCCGGTATACTTCTCGTCCCTGTGGCCTTGAGAGGTGTGCGCGAACGATCACAAAGCGAATCCCGAAGGGCCTGCCCTGAGATTGTCGACGGCTTCAGTCAAGTTCACCCGTCCCTACGGGACTCGGTTGTTGACCGGCACGCTACATGCACCTCCTTCCTCTCCGCCATTTCGCCGAATCGAAGCATTGTGAAACGCCCCCATCAGTCCCGCAATTATCTTCTACACTCAAAGAGAGCAGTGGACGCCCTGCGCCATCCAACCGATGAAAAGGACCGCAGAGACACCAGGAATGCCGAGTCGCCACGTTCTGGCCGCGGTGATCACGCTGGTCTTGTGGCTGGCAGGGGCGCCTTGCATGGCCTCCTCGCACGACAAACAGCCTCGGCCGTCGGAGCCTGAGAAGCGAATTCCCGTTGCCCCCCTGGGGTATCGGCCCCCGGGCCCGCTGTATATGTTGTCGGGAAAAGCCTTCACCTCTCTCGATTTCATCGATGCCCATCACTTGCTCTTCACCTTCCGTCAGCCGCGGCTGATGCGGCGCGAGGAAAATCCGGGGCGCTTCGACAACGACCAGATAATTCAGGCGCTAACGCTCGAATTGCCTGAAGGAAAAGTGCAGGCGTCCTCGGAGTGGCGGATGCATGACCGTTCCAGATACCTGTGGTCGTTAGGGGGCGGCAGGTTCCTGGTGCGCCAGGCAAACACCTTCTCGCTCACCGACGCTTCCTTAAAGCTGCGCCCCTACATTGACGTAGCCACGCCGGTGCTGCAAACGGAAGTTTCCCCGGATGGCCGCATCCTGGTCGTCGAGCACCAATACGAAAGACACACTGCTGAGCAACACAGCAAACTGGAAGCCGAGGCGAGACAGTACGGAGAACCGCCTCCTAACGAAGATACGCAAATCACAGTATTGAACATCGATTCCAGACAAGTTCTGGCGGCGCTGAAAACAGAAAGCCCGATTCACGTGCCCATCACCTCCACAGGCTATGTGGGGGTGGCAAAAGATAAGGGGGAAGACCAATTTCTGATTCGCTTTGTTCCCTTCGAAGGCGAATCACTCGTTTTGGGTAGAGTGGCGTCTACCTGCACGCCGCACGAGGAGTTTCTCTCGCCCCAGGCACTCATGATCGAGAGCTGCGGGCCCAAATCGCCGGATGTTTATCTCGACGCGTGGACCACGGAGGGAAAGAAGCTTTGGAATGGGCAGCGCGAGGGACACCTGGTGTGGCCCAACTTCGCCTACTCCCGCACCAGCGGCCGCTTTGCCGTGAGCCTGCTTCGCGTCAACCACTACATCGACCTGGTCGACTCGCTGAACGACGAGGATGTGCGCGAGCAGTTGGTCCAGGTCTTTGATTCGGCAACCGGAATTCTCCTGCTGGAGACCACGGCATCGCCCATCCTGACCGCGGGACAAAACTTCGCGCTCTCCGAGGATGGAGAGCGCCTGGCAGTCCTGCGAGAGGGCGCGATTGAGATCTATAAAGTGCCGCAACCGCCGGAAAACCCAGATCCCGGCCCTGCGGTGGCGAAGAAGAAGTGATCTCTCAGATAAGAAAAGACTTACTTACGCCGCTTTGGAGGTGAGAGCCTTCACCCGGGCATGCAACCGGCTCTTGTAGCGGGAGGCGGTGTTCTTGTGGAGTACGCCCTTTTGTACACTCTTGTCCAGAGCCGAGACGGTCTTGCTGTATTGCTCAGCGATTCCCGAATTGTCGCCCTTGGTAATAGCCTCGCGCAAAGCGCGGAGTGACTTGCGGACTTGACTCCTGTTAGAGCGGTTCACCGCGGTCCGCTTGACTGTCTGACGGGCGCGCTTCAGCGCCGACACATGATTTGCCATCGTAAACCCTTAACTTTCTTGAACTGGGAGCAGGCGGAGGAATACCAGTTCGCCCACAAACCCTAAGTTTACGGGCTTTCCTCCTGGGGGTCAATGGCACAGCACCCCGGCAGGCTGCACCCCGAGGCACTTGGGTGCATCCAATTAGGCAAGAATTCACCGATTAGGCGTTGACGCCGGGATCGGCAAACGCTACTCTGTGCGCATCCTCGGGAAATATCTGGTGATTATCGCCAACCCGGACAGGTACCCCAAGCACACGCCCTTTCCTGCGTCGTTACCCTTCCACAGAACGTGTTCCGCAAACAATCCAACCACGTCAGTCCTTCGGGATCTGATAGGAGGTCATTTCTCCGCTTGATGAAAAAAGCCCTGGAAATCACGCCCAACCTCGAGCCCCTGTTCGGGACTCGCGATGAGAATCTCAGGCTCCTCGAGCAAAATCTGCATATCCGCATCGACCTGCGTTCCGATGCGCTTCATGTGGAGGGCGCACCGGAGGCAATCGGCCGGTTTGAAAGGGTATTCGCCGACTACGAATACCTGCGGCGTAACGGGACGCTCCTGTGCAACGGCGAACTGCACGGGATGCTCAAGCTGGTGACCGCGGATCCCGCAGTCACCCTCCGCGGACTGGTGGAAAGCGGAAAACAGCGCTCCGCCGGCATCAAACGCATGGTCCAGCCCCGCTCCATCAATCAGAGGCGTTATTTCGAGGCCATTGAGGAGTGCGACATGGTCTTTGGCGTCGGCCCCGCAGGGACCGGCAAGACCTACCTGGCCGTCGCCATGGCCGCTTCTGCCCTGTTGGCCAAGAAGGTGAGCCGGATCATCCTGGTAAGGCCCGCGGTCGAAGCAGGCGAACGCCTGGGGTTTCTTCCTGGAACCCTGCAGGAAAAGGTGGATCCCTATCTCCGCCCGCTCTACGACGCACTTTACGACCTGCTGGAGCAGGACCGCGTGGACAAAATGCTCGAGCGAAACGTGATTGAGGTCGCTCCACTGGCGTTCATGCGCGGCCGCACGCTCAACGATGCCTTCATCATCATGGACGAGGCGCAGAACACGACCAGCGAACAGATGAAGATGTTCCTGACCCGGCTGGGCAGTAACTCCAAGGCGGTGATCACGGGCGATGTCACCCAGATCGATCTCCCCAATCCCAAAAAGAGCGGGCTGGTGGAGGCGATTGAGATTCTCCACGGCGTGGACGGCATCCGTTTCTGTCATTTCGAAGACGGCGACGTGGTTCGCCACCACCTCGTACAGCGGGTCATCCGTGCGTACGACAGCTTCGGCCGGGCGCAGCGGGAATTACCCCTCAATCTGCGTGAAGGCGCCCCGGCAAAGTCGGCCGCCAAGCCCCAGTAGGCTGGCGCCCATTTCGGTGAAGAAGAGGGCGGTTGAACCTTATTCGGCCGCCCGCTCACTTGGCTTTTCCCTGCTCAGAGAGGCGTAATGGAGACCAGTTCACAGGTCGCCGATCGCAATATCCTTGCGCCACCCTCCGTCCCAAATCCCTTTCTCAGGCGGCTGGCAAGAAACTTACTGGGACATCTGGCTCGCCCGGTTCCAGACACTGAACTCGGCCGTCGCGCCGTTGTCTTTTCACCTCATCCCGACGACGAGTCGCTGGGTTGCGGCGGAACGATCTTGAGGAAAAAGCAAGCCGGGGCAACCGTGAAACTGATCCAGGTTTCCGACGGCGGCGGCTCCACCACTCTGATCCCCAGGGACGAGCTGACGGCCATGCGCAGACAAGAATCCCTGAACGCCGGACGAGTCTTAGGGGTAGACGATACCTACTTTCTGGAATTTCCAGACGGGCGCCTCGCGGAGTGCATGCCGGCGGCGATCGAACGAGTCGCCGAGATCTTACGCCAGGAATCTCCTGAGGAGGTTTTTCTGCCGTACCGCCGCGAGCCCATGAAGCAGGCGGCCGATCATGTCGCCGTCACCAACATTGTGCTGGCTGCCCTCCGCCGCCAACCCAGGCCGGTCACGGTCTGGGAATACCCGGTGTGGTTCTGGCTCCACTGGCCCTGGGTTAGCTTCTCCCAAAACACTCCGCCCTTGCAGCCCAAACATATCTTGAAGAATTCTCTTTTGGCTCATTTTGGAACTCGCGCTTTCCTGGAACTCAACTCTAAGGTCAACGTTTCCCAGGTGCTGCCACAGAAACGTGCGGCTATCTCCGAACATAAGTCGCAGACAGAGAAGCTCTTCGATGATCCCAGCTGGGTTACGCTGGAGCAACTCTCTAACGGAGAGCTGATGGATTGCTTCTATCAGGAGTACGAGTTCTTTCGCTGTTACCGTTATGGCGGAGATAAAGGCGCAGACGTTTCAACTATCTAACGGCTACCAAGTTGTTATCTAACGGTTATAACGTTGTCTCTTAACGTTATCCGTCGAGCCGCGCCCGCGAGTTAACGTGATGCCGGCTTACATCCTTAGTAACCTTGAGTGTGACTCCTCGGCTTCCAACGCCGGCACAATCCATTGACATGGACCTAGGGGGCGGCTAGATTACCAGAGAACGGAAAGCTTTCCGCAGGCTCATAATTAAAGTGTGTCGCGGCGGCGACTGTGTAGCATTCCGGAGACGGCGCCTTTAGATGCCGTAACGGAGGATTGGCGCTATATCTACAAGATACTAGCAGCCACATACTTACTGTTATTAGGGCTCGTTCTAAGGCCCTGAGAGCAGGATTTTATAGAAGTTTTTACTGCGTGGTTTTTTGAAGGAACCGTTCTCCCGAGGTTCCAACCCCGCCGGACAGCTATTCATGATTGTGCAAAGCCCTTGGCTTTCGCTTTCAATCGCGAAGTTACTAAAGTTTTTTATGTGCAAAAAGGGGCTCATGTCACCTTTACTGATACAAGGAGACGGTAACGCGAATCTCATGTTGCGGACTTTCAGGCATGCGCTGATTCTTCTTGGGCTGAGTATGTGTCCCTTTTTTGCTGCCGAAATGATGCGTGTGGGGCGACTGCTTTCCGTTTTCGATCAGGCGGCTGTCTCAGCGTATTCGCTTCTCCTATGTGCGTTTTGCACCGTAGGATTCGAAATTGTTTTCACCCGTTGGTGCGGTGTTGGTCTCGCCGTGGCACTCAGCAAAGTTTCTACCTCTTCCCCCATACAGTTGTACAAACTTCGCGGCATCTTGCGCGTTAATCGGGCGCCGGCCCTGGTGCATCAGCAGCTAGCCGTCTTATAAGGGCGAGCTTAAGACCAGGGACAAGGCGGGAAGGGTTATATGAAAGTAGCCTTCGTCAATCAGGCCATCGACACCATTATTCCTCCCGGGCAAAATTCCGTGGGAGCGTGTACCTATGGCGTCGCCAATATCCTCGCCAAGTCCTGCGATGTTGTGGTCTACGGGGCGAAATCCAGAAATCAGGCGCAGGGGACCGAATTCTCATCGCAAGGGGTGAAATACAAGTTCTTCACCACTGCCCGCAGCGACCGATGGCTCTTTGAGGCGCGCAGGAGATACTCCCGGCTAGCGCCGGGCGCTCCACCGATGTCAACGTCCAGTTTGGTTTACCCTTCCTTTGCCCGGCAGGTAGCCATGGACCTGCAGCGTCAGCAGTGCGATGTGATTCACATCCAACATTGTTCTCAGTGTGTGCCGATTATTCGCGAATACAATCCGACAGCGAAGATTGTCTTGCATCTGCATGCCGAATGGTTTTCGCAGGGCGACTCCCGCGTCTTCGAGCGCAGACTCAAAGACGTTGACCTGGTGTCTGCCGTGAGCGGATATGTCGCCGAGAAAACTCGGCGGGATTTCCCATCCATCGCGGATCGCTGCGAAGTGCTCTACAACGGTATCGATTCCCGGGAGTTTATCCATGGGAAAGACTACCGTGTGGCGGACAAGCCAAAGCGCATCTTGTATGCCGGCGCGATTTCGCCGCACAGGGGACTGCACATTCTGCTCGAAGCGTTCAAGATCGTTGTCAAGCGATATCCCAACGTTCGGCTCGACCTGGTCGGCCCCGAGGGCAACTACGCGCTACAGGATACCTTCGATATCCGGGATGGCGCTTTGCGCCAGAGTGTGGCTCCTTATTACGCTTTCAAGCCGATGTCGTTCCTCAAAGCCAAGCTTTTTCCGTCGTCTCTCAACCAGGCAACCTATCGGTCTTATCTCGAGGGAATGATGCCCGCGGAGGTCTCCGAGAAAGTCACGTTTCACGGCTTGGTCCGCCATCGTGCCCAATTGATTGAGCACTACTACTCGGGTGACATCTTCGTGCTTCCTTCTATTTGCAACGACAGTTTCGGCATCCCCGTAGTGGAGGCGATGGCCGCCGGTGCCCCGGTAGTCGCCAGCCGGTCTGGTGGTGTCGTCGAGACTGTGAAAGACCGCGAAACGGGTTTCATTGTCGAGAAAAATGATCCGCAGCAATTGGCATATACGCTTCTGAGACTTTTGGAAGACGATGAACTTCGGGAAAAGATGGGAAGAGCCGGACGGGAACGGGCTATGACCAAATTCACCTGGGATATGGTGGCTGAGACTATGCTCGCCCGCTACCGGACACTCTCCGGGTGTGGCGCTTCCGTCCCGACTGAGGCCACGCTTGCTCCGTTGATGGAGTACGCTTCCGCTAATATGGCGTCATAGAATCGTGACATAGGATCGTTCTCCGGACTTCCCCCCGCTCGATCCCTCTACCGGCAAATCCGGAATCGCCCATCCGGAGTGCCCCGGCGCCTCGCGAACCCACAACCGCGACGGAGTGAAACCGAGGTAACATACAATGAACCTTGCGCTCTGCGTCGAGAAGATCGTCGAGATGGTCTTTTCTCCCTGATCCCGCGTACGCGGAGGGCACGGCAAGATGATTGTTATCGAAGCTGCCCGAGCGAAGACCTTACCGGCCGCCTCTGCTCTCGGTAAGCGTGACCTGAACCGGTTTCTTGCCTGCGCTATCAACGCGCTCGGTTTGACCGGCGAATTCTCCGTCCTCCTGACGGGAGATGAGCGACTACGCGCATTGAATCTTCAATTTCGAGGCAAAGACCAGGCCACCGATGTGCTCTCGTTTCCGGCTCTGCCGCAAGCCGCGAACGCAGGGCAGGGCGGCGATCTCGCCATTTCCCTGGAGACCGCTTCCGTCCAGGCGGCAGCCCACGGGCATACCCTCCAGATGGAAGTTAAGATATTGATCCTGCACGGCCTGCTCCATTTAGCCGGCTACGACCACGAGCGCGATCAAGGGCAAATGCGCCGCCGCGAAAGCCGCCTGCGCAAGCAGTTCGCCTTGCCGGCCGGCCTCGTTGAACGGAGTAAGGTCGAGCGCAGTAAGACGCCCAAGCCTCAACCACCGGCAACGAAATCACGGCGGGCCCGCAAAGCATGAGCCTCGTCTCCGCCATTGTGATCGCTCTACTCCTGGGGATCTTGACCCTGTCTTCCTATGTCGCCAGGCTGTACGCGGAAATGGGCAAGTTTCTTTCCGGGGAGTTCCAGGAAAACATCGACGTCTGGGAACTGAAAATAGAGCCGCGGCTGGGGCTCAGCCGGGAGCGGATCTCGCTCTCCGCTGCAGTCTTAACCCAATTCTCCCTGGCGGCGCTCGCCCTCTATTTCGGCGTTCTGCTGTTTGACGGAAACGGCGGAGCCCCTCCCAGGGCGGCTGAGGTCGCCCAGGCTTTGCTCGGCTGTGTCCTGGTCATCGTGCTCTTCAATCAGTTCCTGCCCTTCGTGTTTTTCACCCGCACCGGTGGACTGTGGGTCGTGCGACTGACACTCGCCCTCCGCGTCCTCTTCTACCTCGTCCTCCCGGTGACGATATTGCTGGCCTTCCTGCTTTCCGTCGCAGCCCTGGCAGAGGCCCGTCCCAGAAACCTCGAAGAGGATCCCAGCGAGGCTGCGGTCGAGGCTCTCATTGAAGCAGGGGAGGAAGAAGGCATCATCGAGGAAAGCGATCGCGATCTTGTCCGCTCCGCGGTTGAATTCGGCGATAAGGTTGTGCGGGACGTTATGACTCCCCGCCCGCATGTCTTCGCGGTCCCAGCCGAGATGACGTTGGAGGATTTTATCTCCGGCTTGAAGAAGCACCCGTACTCCCGTGTTCCGGTGTTTAAGGGTTCGCTGGATCATGTGACCGGCATCGCCTTTGCTCACGATCTGCTGCATATCGCTGATACCGCCGCTGGCACCCAGACAGTGGCCAGCATTCAACGCCCTGCCGCGCTGGTGCCGGAAACCAAGCGTGTCAACGAACTGCTGCGTGAAATGCAGCGCGAAAAGCAACACATGCGCATTGTGATCGACGAGTACGGCGGAGTGGCCGGCCTGGTGACGATCGAAGATCTGCTGGAGGAAATCGTCGGTCGCATCAGCGATGAGCACGAATATGACAGCGATCAGGATGCCCCCGTTCACGAAGCTGGCGGCACCTGGCTGGTTTCGGGAAACCTCGAAGTTTCCCGCCTGGAAGACCTTCTCAGCGGCGCCTCCCAGGTAGCGCAGGAATACCAGGCGGCAACCGTCGGCGGTTTGGTGAGTGAAGTTGCCGGACGCATCCCGCTCCCCGGCGAAGTGATCGTGGCCGACTCGCTGCGCTTTGAAGTGGTCGCCTCGACCGACCGCCGCATCGAGCGCGTGCGCGTGTCCGCGATTGAAGGCGATAATCGCTAAGGAGACTACACTAAGGTGTGCGCTCCGGTTTCGTCTCCATCCTCGGCCGTCCTAATGCAGGCAAGTCAACTCTGCTGAACGCCCTCATCGGCGAAAAAATCGCCATCGTCAGCAACAAGCCCCAGACCACGCGCAACCGGATTCAGGGAATCGTCGAGGTGCCGGCGCGCAAAGGCCGCCCCGCTGCGCAAATAGTTTTTGTGGACACTCCCGGCGTTCACCGTCCGGGCACTCAACTCGATCGGCGCATGATGCAGGAGGTGTACGAAGCTCTCGAGAGTCGGGACATCGTCATCCTGATGGTGGATGCATCCCGTCAGAGCGAACCTTTGCCACCCGGGAAGAAGCCTTCGCCTCGCGCGGAACGGGAAAGCAGTGAAGATGCGTTCGTTCTGCAGTTGATCCAGAAGCTCGACTGTCCAGTGTTCTTGGTGATCAACAAGATCGACCTCGTGCTGCGCTCCAAGCTTCTGCCTCTCATCGAACGATTCAGAAGCCTGTATCCCTTTGCCGAAGTGATCCCCATCTCCGCCACCAAGAGGGATGGCCTGGACACTCTATTGATGAAGTTGGTGGAGTATCTGCCCGAGGGCCAGCGGTACTTCCCCAAGGAGCAATTCACCGATCAGCCCGAGCGCTTCCTGGTGGCCGAGCTCATCCGCGAGCGCATTCTGCTGGAGACGGGGGAGGAAATTCCCTATGCCGCTGCAGTCGTGGTCGAGCGCTTCGAGGAACCGGAACCCGTCGCACGCAAGTCAACGAAGTTGCCGTTGACGCGCATTTCGGCTGTCATCTACTGCGAGCGCCCGGGGCAGAAAGCGATTTTGATCGGCAAAGGCGGCAGCAAGCTCAAGAGCATTGGCACGGCCGCGCGCAAGGAAATAGAGTCCTTGCTCGGCACCAGGGTCTTTCTGGAACTCCACGTGATCGTCGAAGAAAACTGGCGCGAATCAAGATACTTTGTCGACTCCCTCGACTGGCGCAAGCAACTGGAAGACCTCGCGGCGCAAGTCTCTGAAGACAAGACCGACCCTCCGGAAGAAAACAGACGGGTGCCCCAGGTTCGCACCAGCGTACCTGGGAAGAAAAAGAAGGGCGAAGCCCCACCAACGTCATAGCTCAGAAATACATGCAACCGTGAGGCGAACCGCAGATCCACTACTCCCGCACGCTAATCCCCAGGCTCTTCATCTTGCGATACAAATGACTCCGCTCCAGCCCTAACGCCTCTGCCGCACGGCTTACATTCCCGTGGCACTCATCGATTTTCTTCAGGATGTAATCGCGCTCATAAGCTTCCCGCGCCTGGTGCAGAGTGCTGAATTCTTCGCCCTTGCGGCCGCCGCCACGGAAGACCAGCATCGGCAGATGCTTGCGTTCGATGTGGACAGTCTGCGGGTTCAGGATCATCACCCGCTCAATCACGTTCCGCAGCTCACGTACGTTGCCCGGCCAATGATATTGCTTCAGCACCGCAATCGCCTCATCGCTCATTTCGATACGCGGACGCCCATACTGTCGCCCGAACTCCTGCAAAAATTCGCGCACCAGCAGGGGAATATCTTCCTTCCTGTCCCGCAAGGGCGGAACGTAGAAAGGAATCACATTCAGGCGATAGAAGAAGTCCTCGCGGAAATTGCCCTTGGCTATCTCCTCTTCCAGGTCTTTGTTGGTTGCGGCAATCACCCGCACATCGACCTGGATCGTCTGCGTGCCCCCCACCGGAGTGAAGCGCTGCTCATCCAATGCACGCAGAACTTTGGCCTGCATTTTGAGGCTCATGTCCCCCACTTCATCAAGAAACAGGGTGCCTTCATCGGCTCGTTCAAACGTCCCCAGCTTTTCGACCGGACCGTTGGGCACCGCGCCATGGCGATAGCCGAAGATCTCGCTTTCAATGTAATCCTCGGGAATCGCGGCACAGTTCAACTCCACAAACACCCGGTCGCTGCGCAAGCTTTCGCTATGGATCGCGCGTGCGATCAGCTCCTTCCCGGAGCCGGATTCACCATAGATGAGCACTCGTCCGTTCGTGGGCGCCATCAGTTTGATCTGCTGGCGCAGCGCCTTGATGGAGACGCTCTCACCCGTGATGGGCACGTGCATCAGCAGCTGGCGCTTGAATTCCTGGTTCTCGCTGCGTAACCGCCGCGCTTCTACGGCATTCTTAAGCAGGATCAGGGTGCGATCGATGGAGAGCGGCTTCTCCAGAAAATCAAACGCGCCCAGCTTGGTGGCCCGCACCGCCGTCTCGATGGTCCCATGTCCGGAGATGATGATGACCTCCGGCGCGCTCTCGATGGCCAGCGAACGAACCTCCGTCAACACATCCAGCCCGTCCCGGTCGGGCAACCAGATGTCGAGCAGCATCACATCGTAGGAGGCGTCGCGCAGCAGCACCAGCGCCTCGGAAGCGGTCGCCGTGCTGGTCACGGCATACCCGTCTTCCTTCAGAATTTCGCCCAGAGACTCGCGAATTTCCGCCTCGTCATCGACGATGAGAATGTGGTTCATGACGATAGCCTGCCGTTAGCGCCTGCCAAAGCTGCTTCTTGCGTGCTCTTGGCATCGGCCAGCGGCAGTTCGATGATGAATCGCGCCCCGGTCGGAGTGTTTTGCTCCGCGCGAATGGCCCCGCTGTGTTCCTGGATGATTTTCGACGCAATGGCCAGACCCAGCCCCGTTCCACGCTGTTTGGTGGAGAAGTAAGGCAGGAAAAGCCGCTCCCGCATTTCATCGTTCAAGCCGTGACCTGTATCGGCCACGACGATCTCCGCCGTGGTGTGCCCTTCGATCAGCCCGCTTTCAATCGTCAGTTCCCGCAGCAGGCTGCTTTGCATCGCTTCGGCCGCGTTGTCGATAAGGTTGGCAAGAGCGCGCTTCAACGCCTCCGGATCGGCCAGCACAGGAGGGATTCCGCTCCCCAACCGTTTCACGATGCGGATATGTTGAATTCTTCCCGCGAACAAGGCCAGTGCGCTCTCCACAATGGCGTTGAGATCGCAGACCTTCGGCCGCGAAGTAGGGAACTGGGCCAGCGAGGCAAACTGATCCACCAGCCTGCGCATGGTTTGCACCGAACCCAGGATCACCTCGCTGCACTTCCGGATTACAGAGTCGGAGTCGAGTGTAGGCCGGTCGACATGTTTGCGAATGCGTTCCGCGGAAAGCGCGATCGGGGTCAGTGGATTTTTAATCTCGTGAGCCACCCGCTGGGCTACTTCCTTCCACGCCATCTGACGCTGCGCATGAAGAAAATCGGTGACGTCCTCCAGCACCAGAATGCATCCCTCGCGATCCTTGTCCAGCTCCAGCCGTGCAATCGTCGCGGTTACGTTGAGCGGGCCGCGCGGTCCGGGTAGCTCGATTTCCGTAGCCGCCAAGCCCATCCGCTTGCTGCGCCGCAAAAGCACGATCAGTTCATCGGCAATTTCCCGCGGCAAAATCGACTCCAGCGGCATGCCGGAGAGATCGTGGTGTTCCCGCGGGCTGAGCAGGTTGCGCGACGCCCGATTCGCCTGCAGAACGCACATTTTCGGATCAAGCGTGACCACACCGCTGGGAATCGTCTCCAGCACTGTTTCGAGTTCGCTGCGCCGCTCCTCGAGCGCCTGGTTCGCCGCCGACAGTTGCGTCGTCGAGGTCTCCGCCAAGGCACGGCTCTCTTCCAGATCTTCCGCCATGCGGTTGAACGATCGCACCAGCTCTCCCAGCTCCTCCGTGGACTCCACCTTGACCCGGTGCCCGTAGTGGCCGGCAGCGACGGCATCCATGGCATCTGCCAAAGCCTCTACCGGTCTGGTCACCTGCTTGGAGAGAAAGAGCGCCAGCCAGCTACTGGCGAAAAAGACCAGCGTTGTCATCAGGAACAGCAATAGAAGATAGGTGCTGCGGATGCGGTTGCGCGCCCGGTACAGCGTCTGGTAGTCGCGGGTCCCGGAACGAATGTCCTGCACCGTCGCACTGAGACCTGCCGGTAAAGGAAGACCGGCGACCACGACTCCCCCGTCTCCGGTACTGGCCTCACCCAACACATATTCATCTTTTCCCGTCACCAGCATGGGCACATCGCTCCGCTGAGCGGCGCGCAAAACAGTAGCGGTTAAGGTGTTCTGTCCTTGGAGAACATCGCTTTCCGTTTCATCCATCCAGGAGCGGATGATCGCCTTGCCGTCATCCCGGGGAAGCTGGTACTGCCCGATCGCCAGGCCGTCCCGGAAGACTAGTGCGAACCCGCCCTCGAGCGTGATGCGGTGCGTTCCTATTTCCCGCTGCAGGGCGCCGGAATCTCCAGTCTGCACGGCATGAAGCAATTTGGGGGAACTGGCCAGTGATTCCGCCTCAGCCCTGGCATTCGCCGCTGCGTATTCGGAGAGTTCGAGCGAAACTCGGGTCGAGTCCTGGCGCAATTGTGTGGCTGGCTGTGAGAACCACCGCTCGATGGACCGGTTCAGCAACCCGAAGCTGAACAGGAACATGAATACCGCTGGAGCGAACGACAGCAGAAGTGCGCCAACCAGCATTCGGCTGCGAATGCGCGAGCCGAGCACCCGGCTGCGCTGGTCGGCCAGCAACTTCACAATGTTCCGGAACAGTAGCACCAGCAGCGTCAGCAAAAGCAGAAACGCCAGCACCGAAAGCGCGGTAAACAGGAAGATCTGGCCAGAGCCGAGGGGGCGCAGAAACGGAGGCAGGGGATTGAACGCGTTCAGCGCAGCCAGCACCAGCAGGAGCAGAAACATAGCTCCGCCGAGCGCTACAACCGCACTCCTGCGGTGCTGGGATTCTGTTCCCATACCTGTCCCCCTGGTGTGTCTAACAGATTACAGGAATGGTGCAAAGATGGACGGACAACCCCAAACCCGGCGGCGGAACAAGCGCCCCCCAGTCCCGCAAGGGACGGCTGACCTTAGCCCAGGACGCAGTCCTGGGAAGACCTTCGAGACACGACAAGCCCCGAAGGGACGACTGAAGATTGTCAGGGTTAAAGTAGCGGCATATTTTCAGCCGTCCCTGCGGGACTCAATCATCTTGCATGATGCACCCAGGACTAGCGTCCTGGGCTAAATTCAGTTCGTCCCTACGGGACTCATTCTGCAATACGCAGCCCTACAACGAATTCATCTTGAGCAGAAACTCCGCATTATTGCGGGTCTTGCCTAGACGATCCACCAGCAACTCCATAGCTTCCACCGGCGAGAGCGGATTGAGCACTTTACGCAACACCCAAATGCGCTGCAGATCTTCCTTGGGAATAAGCAACTCTTCCTTACGCGTACCGGAACGCTGGATGTCGATTGCCGGAAACACGCGCTTGTCGACCAGCTTGCGGTCGAGAATCACTTCCATGTTGCCCGTACCTTTGAACTCTTCAAAGATCACTTCATCCATGCGCGATCCGGTATCGACCAGCGCAGTGGCAATGATCGTGAGAGACCCGCCTTCTTCGATATTGCGCGCCGCGCCGAAGAATCGTTTCGGACGCTGCAGCGCGTTCGAATCCACACCGCCCGAAAGTACCTTGCCGGAGGGCGGAACGATCGTGTTGTACGCGCGCGCCAATCGAGTAATGGAATCAAGAAGAATCACCACATCGCGTTTGTGCTCGACCAACCGCTTGGCCTTTTCGATCACCATCTCGGCCACTTGCACATGTCGTGCTGCCGGCTCATCGAAGGTTGAGCTGATAACCTCGCCCTTTACCGACCGCTGCATATCCGTCACTTCTTCCGGGCGCTCATCGATCAGCAGAACAATCAGCGCGACCTCAGGGTGATTGGTGGTGACAGAATTGGCAATCGATTGCAGCAGCATCGTCTTGCCGGTCCGCGGAGGTGCGACGATCAGGCCACGTTGGCCTTTTCCCACCGGGGTCAGCAGATCCATCACCCGCCCGCTGGTATTTTCGTGGACCGTCTCCATCTTCACGCGTTCCTGGGGATAGAGAGGCGTGAGGTTATCAAAGAGAATCTTGTTTCGCGTCTCTTCGGGAGACTCGAAATTGATCGCCTCGATTTTCACCAGGGCAAAATACTTTTCCCCTTCGTGGGGAGGACGGACGTTGCCGCTGATGGTGTCGCCGGTCTTCAGGTCGAATTTGCGGATTTGCGAGGGCGAGACGTAGATATCGTCAGGGCCGGGGAGATAGTTGTAGTCAGGGGAACGCAGAAAGCCGTATCCGTCGGGCAGGATTTCCAGCACCCCTTCGGCAAAAATATGGCCTTCTTTTTCACTCTGGGCCTGAAGAATCTTGAAGATAAGATCCTGTTTGCGGAGGCCGCTGGCGCCTGGGATTTCGAGCGTCCGGGCAATGCGGCTCAGCTCCGTTATGTTCTTTTCTTTTAACTCGGAAATGGTCATTTTCACCTACGGGAGGAAGCTATTGGAGGGGTTTATCGGGAAGGAATCTTGCTGGTTTAAGCAGGTTCGAATGGTTTGAGGAAGGGGTCGAAAAGGCCCAGAACAGGGCCGCGCTTAAGCTGCGCGGCGCTGCTGGATCTGAGATGCTTCCGGAGTGGCAGCGGCTGGTGCCGCCGGACTTTCGTGGTGGAACCGCACTAGAACCTCGTTAGTCGTGTCCTGTAGACGGGTATTGGGCTTGTGCAGCTTGCGCGTTGCCTTCGAAGCCAGCTGACACAGTGTATAGCGATTCGTGACGTGGGCAAGTGCCCCAAAGATAAGATCAGAGCGCATCTTTATTCTCCTTCATCCTTTGACCGTCCATGTGCGCATTTGTCGGGCGGCAATCCATCTGCCTGCGCGGCGTCGGTCGTTTTCTATCTGTTAGACGCGTATGCTCCCTTGCGGGAACAATATTTTCGTCTGGTTTCTTGTTGTCCAACCGGTTACTGGAAAGACTCCCTGCGTCGTACGAACGGCGCTTCCGGTGGAATTTCTCGCGCAGAACCCTTAGCAAAGGCGCTTGTGAATGCTACAGCCTCTGTTTCCAGGTTGGGCATGCTTCTAAGTGACCTGCATGTCGCGCTGCTTTGACCTTTACGGCTAAGAGAGTTCCGTCTTCCGGATGCCCGATACCCTTGCTGAAGCTGGATAATCAGAGAAAAGGGCGGACCGCTAAGCCCAAAAGGCGCGCTCTCATTAAGGCCAAATAGAACTTATCGCGATCGAAACTGAGGGTCAACACTTTTTTTCATATAAATTACTCGGATGGTTCCCAAAAATGGAAGATCCGGGAAAGCTGGCTCGCAACCCTCTATTCTCGCTGGAAACCCGTGCCTAGGCAAGTTCTGAGTAACTGGATACCATGAGCGCAGGCGGGATCCGGCCCTGCCACCACTCTGATGACCAAACCTCCCAGTCCTCACCCCGCCTCAGAAGCTCCCTCACTCTCCCTCGAAAAAGCCGAGAAAGGCTCGCATCGTTCTATGTGGGAACTTTTACTGCAGTTGCGCGTCGTGTTGCCCTACCTTGCCCGCCTGGTGCCATTGCTCGACCGCGGCATACTCCGATCCGGTCCTGACATGACGGAGGTCACCAGGGGCGTCGCCACCATGCAGACCAGCACCCGTGATCTCGAGGTACAGGCCAGGAACCAGGCGCTTCACCTGGAACGGATTGAACAGCAAGTGGGGCAACTGCGTGCGGTTCAAGAAAGCAGCATCGAAGAGACCCGCAAGCTCGTTGCTGAAATCAGCGCGCTCCGCCGGGTATTTCTCACCCTCGGCATCGTGATGGCAGTGCTCCTGGGCGCTACCGTCGGCATGGTGACTTACCTGGTGGTCCGTTCCTAAACGCCGCAGGTAGGATGAGCTTTCAGACTCGTCCAAATTAGATTTCTCGCTTGGTCGGGACTCAAACGCTAGACAGGCTGAGGGAAAACATCTCTACACGAAGGGCACGGGTTTAGCCGTGCCGTAAAAAAGGCCTTCCTACGACAGCCTTAAGCCGCTGAGGTACGCTCTTTCCCCTTTTCCCATCTGGGCGATCGCCTGATTGTTTGCGTTACTGAATAGAATTTCGATAATACGAAAACAATCTTCCGGTCAGACCATTTTGTACCGAATCGGTGCAGGCTTTCTGTTGCCAGTCGTACAAATCCGGGACTAGGATACGCGATAGTTCGGTGCAGTCCTCATCCTTAGGACGTGCCAGATCTCCCCTACGAAGTCGTTCCAGGCCTCACGATAGCAAAGAAAAGCTGGCGACTTCCTTCGTCAGCATAGTGTGGAGTGACTCTCTATGGCATGGTATGCCTATTGTATTAGTGAAAAGCAGGCGTTTCCTGAACTTAGCCGCCACCGAAAACCCGTACCAATGGAATCGGTGATGGGAATCTCAGGAAATCAGATTTTCCTCTATCCAGCCAGTGATCTCGCAGTTATCGTCAGCGAACATCATCCCTCTGAAAACCTAGATCAGAAAGCAGCCGTCGAGCACGCACGTGTGATCAGCGACTGTTTCAAACTCTCCACCGTGCTCCCTTTCCGCTTTGGTACGGTTTTTGCGGACGACGAAGCCTTGAGAAAATCCATTCGCTCCAACCAACGGCAGTTTCTTGCTAACGTTGAGCGTCTACGCGGCAAGGCAGAGATGCACCTGAAAGTGCTTCTGGACGATTGCTGCCGCGAACAGGGTGCTCCGGTTGCCATGGATCGGGTGGGCAAAGAATACCTGTCGAGCTTGCGGGAGAGTGCTACCCGTCAGCGAGAACGCCAGACCAAGGCGCGCGCTGTCTCGGTGCAGATGCACCGCATGTTCAGCCCGCTCGATGAAGAGATCAGTTGCCGCAGAATGGATTCCGGCAAAATGCTCCTCGACATCGCTCACCTGATCGATCACAAGGGTATCGAGCGCTACCAGAATAAGTACTCAAGCGCCAGCCAGCAGTTGAAGGATTGCCACATGCAACTCTCCGGACCCTGGCCGCCCTATCACTTCGTGCAGCGGTTGACCCGTCCGGTGCATGTTCATGCGGTACCTGCATAGAAACACTGCAAGCTGAATCCAGACAAAGCCCCGGTCGTTCGCCGGGGCTTTTGTCTGCGCTCACGCTTTCTGCATATCCAATCACTCGTATTTCAAGCCCCCCACAAAACCGTCATCCTGAGAGCCTGTGACTTTTTCGATCTTTCGTGTTTCAACCTACCCAACCAGCTTTGTTTTACCCCCCAACAAAGCCGTCATCCTGAGCGAAGCGCTTCGCAGATTTATTGGAAACAGAGGCTTCATGGCGCGTAGTCGAAGGACCTCGACGATGTTTATTGACAGATGCTCTTGAGGGCTTTCCGGCCGCGAACTAAAACGGAAGATTTAAAAACTCACAGGCTCCGAGTGAAGCCGACGCCCCCACTATTCCCGCGGCTAACCAACCTTGTTAGCTGCAGGTATACCTTTCCGTCGGCTCAACACAAAGCTCGCCTGCGAGCGCCGATCCGCGGAGGCATGATCAATCTTGCGCCAGAAGGCCACAAAGTAATCGACCGCAGAAATAATCGAAACCAACACCATGAAATAAATAGCGGCAATGGCGATCCACTCGACCGGCAGAATAAACCAGCCAAAATGCCACGCATACCAGGCGTGCGCCAGGATAACCGCCACCACCGAAACAATCTGAATCACCGTCTTCAGCTTGGCCAGATCGCTGGCCTCAATGGTGAACCCTTCCGAGCTGGCGATCGATCGCAGACCGCTCACCAGAAACTCGCGCCCGATCACCAACACCACAATCCAGGCCTTCATCAGATGAGGGTTGAACTGCACCAGGCAAACATAGGCTGCGGTGATCATCAGCTTGTCAGCCAGTGGATCGAGCAGCATCCCCATGGTGGTGATTTGCCCGCGCTTGCGCGCCAGGTAGCCGTCAACACCATCGGTGATCGAAGCCAGGATAAACAGCAGGGAAGCGGCAACTTCCTGTTCCCCATGAAAACTATGAAATGGAAAGAAAGCGGACAACAGCCAGATGAGCAGGGGAATGCAACAGATGCGGCTCATCGTGATGGAGTTTGGCAGGTTCACGATCGACTCGGCTGTTGAGGGCAGACGAACCCCTCTTCAATTATGCACCAGGCGCCTGAGGACGGCAGGCTGCCTGGTGGATCCTGGACGGGCTAGGGTTACGAAAGTCCCTGCTCTACGCGTAGATGCCGCGTTGCTTGATGGTGAATGCCACCCGGTCGATGGCCAGCATATAGGCCGCAATGCGATTGTTGACCGCGTGCGCCTCAGCATACCGAACCACATCGCCAAAGCTTTCGGACAGGATGCTCTCCAACTGCTCGTTGACCACCGCTTCCTTCCAGAAATAGCCTTGACGATCCTGCACCCATTCAAAGTAGGAGGCCGTGACCCCGCCGGCGTTGGCCAGAATGTCGGGAACGATAAAGACCTTCTTGTCCGCCAGGATCTCGTCGGCGACCGCTGTCGTAGGCCCATTTGCGCCTTCGCAAACGATGCGGGCCTTGATGCGGTCGGCATTGCGGCTGGTGATGACGTTTTCCGTCGCGGCCGGGATCAGAACCTCGCAATCGGTGACCAGCAATTCGGCAGAATTCACCGCTTCCGCGCCCTTGAAGCCCATCACGGTGCCGTTGCGCTGGCGGTATTCGAGCAGCAGATGGATATCAATGCCGTTGCTGTTGTAGAGCCCACCGTCGTATTCGGCGATACCGATAATCTTGTAGCCCCTCTCCATCATCAGCTTGGCGGCGTTCGAGCCCACGTTGCCAAAGCCTTGGATGATCACCCGGCATCCCTCGCGCTGCATGTTCAGATAACGCAGAGACTCATCGCAGACCACAGCGATCCCGCGGCCGGTGGCCTCCCTGCGTCCCCGTGAGCCCCCGATGTTCAGCGGCTTCCCCGTAACCACAGCGGTGACCGTCTGCCGCATGTGCATGGAATAGGTGTCCATGATCCACGCCATGGTCTGTTCGTTGGTGTTGATGTCGGGGGCGGGTACGTCTTTTTCTGGCCCGATAAACTCAATCAATTCTGAGGTATAGCGGCGAGTCATCCGCTCCAGCTCGCCGATCGACATCTTTTTGGGGTCGCAGATCACGCCCCCTTTGGCGCCGCCAAACGGAATGTTGACCACGGCGCACTTCCAGGTCATCCAGCTGGCCAGCGCGCGAACCTCATCCAGGGTGACATCAGGTGAATAGCGGATTCCGCCCTTGCCTGGACCACGCGCAATCGAATGTTGCACCCGGAAGCCGGTAAACACCTCAATGCTTCCGTTGTCCATCATCACCGGGATATGCACGATCACTTCGCGTGCAGGGTAGCGCAGCACCTTCCAGAGCCCTTGATCGAGGTTCAGTTTCTGTGCAGCAAAGTCAAAGCGAGCAGCCTGGGCTTCCCAGGGGTTGATTTCCTGCTCGAGCGATACGGTTTGCATAACCAATTTCTCCACCTTCGGACTGCCCTAGCAGTCCACTCAAATCCCGCTACCGGCGAGCACTAGGTGCTGCTCACCCGCTTGGCCGGGACCCTTTACCCTTACTAACCCCAAACCCACCGAGTATATGCGCCCCCGAAACCCCGGGCAAGCGCGCCTACTCCTTTAAGATGCTTCATCCGGACGAATCCTCTCCCTTTTAACTCACTGCTGCCATGGCCATTTAGTATGAGCAGAATGCCGGTCGACAATACCATTGCCCCATCGCGCGACGAATTCCGCCGGTTGGCTGCCACGCACACTCTGCTTCCGGTCTTCCGCACGCTGACGGCCGACCTCGAAACCCCGGTTTCCGCCTTTTTGCGGCTCGCCGCGGACGAACCGCAGTCCTTTCTTCTGGAATCCGTAGAAGGCGGCGAGAAAGTGGGCCGCTATACCTTTATCGGCGTTCGCCCCTACCGCACCGTGCTGGCCCGCGGCAACTCCATCACCATCAAAGAGCGAGGCAAGACCCGGTCCCTGCAAGGAGACGTGTTTGCTCTCTTGAAGGAGCAGTTAGCCGGGCAAACCCCAGCACATATCCCTGGGCTGCCGCCATTCACCTCGGGTGCTGTCGGTTTTTTCGCCTACGACGCGGTGCGCCAATTGGAACGCCTCCCCGAGCTGGCGAAAGATGATCTCGGCGTCCCGGATGCCTGTTTCATGTTCTTTGATGAGGTGCTCGCCTTCGACCACGTGCGCAAGCAGATCCAGCTCATGGTGACGGCGGACCTCGGGCGCCAGAAACCGGCAGCAGCCTACGCGGACGCGAAAAAGCGGTTGGACCAGCTGGAGAAGCGCCTGGCCCGGCCCCTTCCCAAGCGGAAACAGTCCCGGCCGCGGGGTAAACTCTCCGTCACCAGCCGCAGCAAGAAACAGGACTTCCTGGCCTCCGTCGCCAAAATCAAGGAATACATCGCCGCCGGCGACATCTTCCAGGCCGTGCTTTCCCAGCGTTTTGAAGTGAAGCCGGGCGTCGACCCGTTCTCCGTCTATCGCGCTCTGCGCATCGTCAATCCCTCTCCGTATCTATATTTCCTGCGCTTCGACCTGGATAAGGAATCCACCTGCCTGGTCGGTTCCTCTCCTGAACTGTTGGTGCGGGTACAGAAGCGTCATGTCGAATACCGTCCCATTGCGGGAACCCGTCCGCGCTCCCCCGACGAAGCCGAAGATCTCCGCAACGAGCAGGAGATGCTGACCAACGAGAAGGAACGAGCCGAGCATGTAATGCTGGTGGACCTGGGCCGCAACGATATCGGCAGGGTGTGCGACTTCGGCACAGTGAAGGTGAAGAGCCTGATGCATGTGGAACGCTACTCCCACGTGATGCACCTGGTCAGCTCCCTGGAAGGCCAGCTGAAGGAAGGACTTTCGGCGGTGGATGCCTTCTGTTCCTGTTTCCCGGCCGGTACTTTGAGCGGAGCCCCCAAGATACGCGCCATGGAGATCATTGAGGAGCTCGAACCGACCCGCCGTGGCATCTACGGAGGCAGTGTCTTCTACGCCGACTTCTCCGGCAATTTTGACTCGTGCATAGCCATCCGCAGCATGCTCCAAAATGGAGACCAGGGCTACATTCAAGCAGGAGCCGGCATCGTTGCCGACTCCGTCCCCGAAGAAGAGTATGAAGAATCCGTAAACAAATCGAAAGCCGTGGTCCGGGCCATCGAAGCGGCAAGGGCCGCCGCCTCCCAAAGCAAGTGACAAGTCCCAAACAAGGTCAAAGGGAATGGGACGGGTGCCCCACGTTCGCCTGAGCTTACGTGGGCCGAAAACGATGGGCGTTGCCCCTTCGCTCGCTTTTGCCCCGACTGGCGGCTTGTCCAAGCTCTTTCCCGCCCAAAAATCTTGGGGGTGCCCCATTCAAGCCTTCTGTTGGCTCGAGTGGGCGAGGAATTGCCGTCCTGGCGCTACACTGAACACAGGGCGCCATGATCTTCGTTCTCGACAACTACGACTCCTTCACCTACAACCTGGTCCAATACATGGGTGAGCTGGGCGCTGAAATGACCATCTCTCGAAACGACCAATTAACCGTCGAGCAGATCGAAGACCTGAAGCCAGAGCGCATCGTTCTCTCTCCCGGGCCCTGCACTCCCCAGGAAGCGGGCGTCAGCATTCCCCTCATTCGTCATTTCGCGGGTAAAGTGCCGATATTGGGCGTCTGCCTCGGCCACCAGGCCATCGGGGCCGCCTTCGGTGGAAACGTCGTGCGTGCTCCCAAGCTGATGCACGGCAAAACCAGTCCAGTCGAGCACGATGGACGCAATCTATTCGCCGGCCTGCCCAGCCCCATGACCTGCACCCGCTATCACTCGCTCATCGTTGCCGAAGAAGGCCTGCCGGACGAACTGGAAATCAGCGCACGCGTGCAAAGCAGCAACGGAGACGGAACCATCATGGGCTTGCGCCATCGCCGCTATCCCATCGAGGGGGTCCAGTTTCACCCCGAGAGCGTGCTCACCGTCGACGGCAAAAACCTGATTCGGAATTTCCTCTCTCTTTGAGAACCGCTGTGACGATGCGATTTTTCCTGGCCGCCACGGTTCTCCTCCTCACTCCGATCATGCCGGCCCAGCAACCGATCGGACGAACCACGGCCACCGAAGTCCAGGTCTCGGGCGCGGTCGACATATCCCATGGCGAAATGCTGCTGGGCAATGGTAGCCAGATTACCGCCGGAGAACAGGCCGTCAAAATCGCCCTGCAACGCGGCGGCTCCCTGCGCCTGTGTTCCACCAGCTCCGTCCACCTGTCTAAGGATCGCTCCATTGACGACCCGGCGAGCAGCGCCCTCATGATGGCCCTCGATCGCGGCGCCATTGAGGCCAATTACGTCGTGGGCAAGTACTCCGATGTCCTGATGACTCCCGACCTGCGCATCCTGATCTCCGGTCCTGGACAAGCCAACCTGAGCATCCGGGTAAATCCAAAAGGAGACACCTGCGTCGACAACCACGGTACGGAGGCTCCCTACGTAACCGTGACCAGCCAGCTCGAAGGCGGAGCCTATCGCGTCATGCCCGATCAGCGCGTCAACTTCCAGCACGGCAGTCTGAGTGAAGTGGTGGACCATGAACCCGAACCGTGCGGCTGCCCGGCCATGCCCGTCACTTCGGTGGCCAGCACCGGCAATACCGGAGCGAATCCCGCAGCCCCGGGAAAGCCGGTCGGCGGCCCTTCCTCAACGCCTGCAGACACAGCCTTTCCCATCGCGGAAAGCGAGGGCCTGGCGCCACCGCCTAATCCCAGCACACCTGTCGTCCCTGCCGGACAGACGCATGCAGAGGTGACCGTTCCTCTCACTTACAACGGGGAGAATCCTGCTCCGGCTCCAGTTGCCGCGCCGGCCGCCTCTGCGCCTGTCACCCCAGTTCCTCAGCCAACACCGCAACCGGAGGTAGCCTCAGCGCCTCCCCCGCCCAATGCGTCATCCAACAACAGTGGCGTTTTCCATCGCATCGGCCGCTTCTTCTCGCGAATCTTCGGCAAGTAGGGAAGGCGCTACAATCGACTGTTGAGAGTTCTGCATCAGCCAATTCAGTGAAAAATGAAGGAGTTTTTCTTTTATGGCGATTCCTGCCACACAGATGCGCCCGGGCATGATCATTAAGCACAATAACGAGCTGCACACGGTTTTTAGCGTTGAGCATCGCACCCCTGGAAACCTGCGCGCGTTCATCCAGGCCAAGCTCCGCAACCTGCGCACCGGCGCCATGTTCGAACATCGCTTTCGTTCCCCGGACCCTATCGAACGCGTCATCGTCGATGAAATTTCCATGGATTTTCTCTACGCCGACGGCGACGACTACTACTTTATGAACACAGAGAACTATGAGCAGACGCATCTCAAAGGAAGCACCCTGGGAGATGCCATCGAGTACCTCACCGCCAATCTGCAGATCAAGGTTTCGTTCTTCGATGGAGTGGCCGTCGGCATCGAGTTGCCGCAGACAGTGGAAATGACCGTGGTCGAAACTGAACCGGGCCTGAAGTCCGCAACTGCCTCTTCCGTCACCAAGCCGGCCAAAATGGAGACAGGCCTCGTAGTCCAGGTGCCGCCGTTTATCAACGAAGGGGAAAAAATTCGCGTCGACACTGCAGAAGGCGCCTACCTGTCTCGAGCCTAAGGGGAAACACACAAAAATGGTGCGCCACTACATCGTCAAAGGTCGTGTGCAAGGCGTAGGCTTTCGTTGGTTCGTTCACCGCGAGGCAGGCGCCCGGGGTTTGAAGGGTTGGGTTCGCAATACGGACGCTGGGGAAGTCGAACTCATGGTCGCGGGCACCGAGGACAAGTTGGACGAACTACGTGCCCAACTGGAACTCGGCTCTCGCGGTAGCCGTGTGGACTCCGTCTACGAGCGCGTACTGGATGAATCCATGGAACGCAACCTGGAATCATTCCAGATCGAAGGAGCCTGGTAGCTACGAATGACTCACCCTCCTATTAACTGTGAGCCTCTGAAATCTCTTATCCGGACCATTCCGAATTTCCCCAAGCCGGGCATTCTCTTCTACGACATCACCACCTTGCTCAAGGACAAGAATGGCTACGCGACCCTCGTGGATGCCTTGGCAGCCCACTACATCGGCATGGAAAATGTGGATCTGGTGCTGGGCATCGAAGCCCGAGGATTCATCTTCGGTCCCGCCTTAGCCTATCGCTTGAATGCCGGCTTCGTCCCTGTGCGCAAGCCCGACAAGCTGCCCGGACCCACGGCGCGCGTCACCTACGATCTGGAATATGGAACCGACGCGCTGGAAATCCATGTGGACGCCATCGAGCCCGGTCAGAACGTTCTCATCGTGGATGATCTGCTGGCTACTGGAGGAACGATGGAGGCAACAGTGAAACTGGTGCGCCAATTCGGCGCCAGGATTGTCGGACTCGCGTTCGCCATCGAACTCGACTTTCTCCACGGACGCGACCGCTTCAAGGAGTACAACGTGTTCAGTCTGCTGCACTACAGCGAATAGGCCTAGATCGCCCTGCGGCCTCCGGTAAACAGGTGAATGACCAGGGCGATCGCCGCGATAATGAGTAGTATGTGCAGGGCAAACGCGGCGATATGAAAGAGCAGAAAGCCGCCGACCCAGAGCAGAATAAGAATGATCGCAAGCGCCAGCAACATTGCTTATGCACCTCGCGGAGAGTATCTCATCTCCCGCGGAGCTTATCGAAACCGCGGAGCTTATTGAAAAAAGGAGCGGCTCAAACCATGCTTCTGCGCACATCACTGGCTATGTTGTTTGGATGGGCGCCACTCTCGCTCGTTGCCGCCAACGCTCAATCAGCCCAACCCTCGGGCGTCACTGCCTTGACCCATGTCCGCGTCATCGACGGCACCGGCGCTGCTCCGCTCGAAGACGCAACCGTACTCATCCAGGGCAATCACATCAAGGCTGTTCAGTCCGCGGCCGCTGCCGTCCCGTCGAATGCGCGTGTCCTTGATTTGCATGGCGACACCGTCATGCCCGGGCTCATCAACGCCCACGGTCACTTGGCTTTGATTGCCGACGGCCAAAACTCCGCCACAGCCTATACCGCGGAGAACGTGCTCGCGGAACTGCGCCAGTACGAGAGTTACGGCGTCACGACGATGTTATCCCTGGGCCTCAACCGCGACCTGCTGTATCCGATTCGTGAACAGCAGCGACAGGGCAAACTCGATGGCGCCACCGTCTTAACCGCGGACCGCGGAATTGGCGTGCCGGATGCAGCGCCTCCCTTGCCGGCCGCCCCCGACCAGCTTTACCGCCCCGCAACCCCGGCGGAAGCACGCCTGGCGGTCGATGCGATGGCCAAACGACACGCGGACATGGTGAAGATCTGGGTCGACAGCCTCGGCGGCACGAAACCGGCCATGTCCCCCGATATCTACCGCGCCGTGATCGAGGAAGCCCACAAACATCATTTGCATGTCACCGCTCATGTCTATTACCTGGCGGATGCCAAGTCGCTCGTCAACGACGGCGTGGACGTGCTGGGCCACAGTGTCCGCGACAAGCCCGCCGACCAGGAATTGATTGCCGCCATGAAGCGCCGCGGCGTTTGGTACCTCCCCACCTTCACTGTCGATGAGTCCTTCTTCATCTACGCGGAGCACCCCGGGTTCATGCAGATCGAGTTCTTCAAAGAGGCTGTTTCGCCGGTCGTGCTGACCATGCTGACCAGCGACGCCTATATCCAAAAAGTGGACCAGGATCCAAAGACCGCGCAGCACAAAGCCGACTTTGCCATGGATCAGAAGAACCTGAAGATCCTCTACGATGCAGGCGTACGCGTAGGCTTTGGAACCGACTCAGGAGCCATGCCGACCCGCATTCCCGGCTTCGCAGAGCACCGTGAACTAGAGGACATGGTCGAAGCAGGCCTCACCCCGATGCAGGCCATCGTCTGTGCCACCAGAAACAACGCAGAGCTGCTGGGCATCCAGTCAAAAAGAGGAACCCTGCGCCCAGGCAAGCGAGCCGACCTGATTGTGCTCGCCGCCAATCCACTGGATGACATCGCCAACACCCGCTCCATCGTGACCATCTTCCACGACGGCCGTACGGTAGCTCCACGCGTTCCAGTCGTCATGGCGCGCTAGCGCAAAACGCAATTGGGACGGGGTCAAAGGTGACTCTGTCTCAACCACCACCGACGGGTGCCCCACATCTCGCTCGTGCTTCGCGAGATGTGGGATACCACCGCTCTTTCCTTCAAACTTTTGAATCTGAATGAGCCGTGATCGGCGCCGAATTTAGTTCTTGCCCTTCCGGGCAACAGGACCAGCTTCCCTCACCTCAGCCGGCGCATCGAACTTCTTAAAATTCTTCTCGAACTTTTCCGCCAGCATCACCGCCTGCGCATCGTAAGCCCGAGGGTCCTTCCACGCATTGCGAGGATTCAACAACTCCGCCGGTACATCGGGACAGCTCAGCGGGATACTCAACCCAAACGCCGGCTCAGTCACAAACTCAACATTGTTCAGGCGGCCATCCAAAGCCGCGTTGACCATGGCGCGCGTGTGTTTAAGGCTCATCCGCTCGCCCACGCCAAAGGCCCCGCCCGTCCATCCTGTATTAACCAGCCAGCACTGCGCGTCGTGCTGCCGTAGCCGTTCGCCCAGCATCTTGGCATACACCGCCGGCGCCAGAGGAATGAACGGCGACGCAAAACAGGTGGAGAACTCCGGGACCGGTTCGCTTCCCAGCCCTGCTTCCGTGCCCGCCAGCTTGGCCGTGTATCCCGGAAAGAAAGTGGTACATAGCCTGTGCCGGATTCAGCCTGGCAATCGGCGGCAACACCCCAAACGCATCGGCTGCTAGGAACAAAACATGGTTCGGGTGACCCCCAACCCCGGGAATCACCGCCTTGGCGATGTACTCCACCGGATACGCAGCCCGCGTGTTCTCGGTGTACCGGATGTCACTGTAATCCGGTGCTCCGGTCTTGCTGTCGATCACCACGTTCTCGAGCACCGCGCCGAAGCGGATGGCGTGATAAATCTGAGGTTCTTTCTCCGCTGACAGATCCACGCACTTGGCGTAGCACCCGCCTTCAATATTGAAGATCCCGCTCGGGCTCCAGCCGTGCTCGTCATCACCGATCAGCCGCCGTTGCGGGTCGGCCGAAAGCGTAGTCTTGCCCGTTCCAGACAGCCCAAAGAAGAGCGCCGTATCTCCCGCTTTCCCCAGGTTCGCCGAGCAGTGCATGGGAAAAACATCGCGCCCGGGCAGCAGAAAATTCATCACCCCAAAGATCGACTTCTTCATCTCCCCGGCGTACTTCGTGCCCCCGATGAGAATGATGCGGCGAGTGAAATCCGTAATGATGAATGTGCTCGAATGGGTGCCATCGCGCTCCGGGACGGCTTCGAACTCGGGCGCAGCAATCACCGTGAATTCCGGCTTATGGGCCGCCAGCTTCTCCGCCGGCACGCGGACAAACAACTGCTTCACGAAGAGAGCGTGCCAGGCATACTCAGCGATGATCTGCACCGGAAGCTGATACTGCTCGTCCGCGCCGGCATACAGGTCCAGAACATACAGGTCGCGCTCCCGCATATGCGCGACCACCCGCGCGAGAAGAGCCTCGAACTTCACTGGGTCGAAGGGTTGGTTCACCTTACCCCAGTCGACGCTGTCAGTGGTCACTGCGTCCTGCACCGTGAATTTGTCGCGTGGGGAACGCCCCGTGCGCGCGCCGGTCAGCGCCACCAGGGCGCCATTGTCTGCCAGGCTCGCTTCACCCCGGGCAATCGCCGCTTCCACCAGTTGGGGAGTAGAGAGGTTCCGGTGGACGTGCGCCCCTTCCACCAGCTTTCCTGTCACCGTAGTTGCCTTGACTGAATCCACTCGAGCCTCCCCGGCTACCGCTCAGGTATGCAAGAGTTTACCCAACGCTTATCGTTGGGGCAACGCCTTTAGGAGCAATGATCAATGCCGGTTGCATCTTGAGCAACGAGTTCCGCAACGGGAGGCGCCGCGGGTGCCCTACCCGGTGATCACGGGCAGTTCGGGAAGCAGGGAAGAGTGCTTGGCTTCCGCCATGACGGCGTCCACCTGTTCCAGAACCTCGGCTACGCTCATGGTGTACATTTCGCGCCCGTTGTCATACCCACTCTCGGCCGCCTGCTTCAGGTAGCGGCCTGCCACCTGGGCGGCCAGCCGGTCCGTAATCACGTGGCCGGAACGCTCCTTCTGTTCCACCCAGGCCTGCGCGGGCATGGCGATCCAGACCGGACGGCCATTGACCTCAAAGCGGATGTCGACCGCGTCCGCGTGGCGGGTGGCGATGGCGACCACATTGGCCGTCCACCGGCAATGCAGGTCCTCTTGGGTCCAATGGTCCACGACGTGGAAATCTTCGTACATAATTACCAGCCTAGAGTATTTTGTGCCTGCCAGGGTGTTCCATCTTGGGCACTCGAAAAGAAATTTGAAAAAATTTAAAAAGAAAGATAATTTCACCGGTAATCTGCGTCCAATTAGGCGACACTAGATCGATATTTTTAAGGTGTCGAGGAGCAACGAAAAAAGTGGTGCATAATCCTGAAACCATACAGAAATTCGAACAGACCCTCCGCCGGCAGGAGAAGCAGCTGGAGCACTCCATGATCTCGGCGGTGGAACAAGGCCGCGAAGTAGCAGCTGACAGTGCGCTGGATGCCGCCGATCAAGCCGTGCAGTCCTACCAGAAGGAGATGCTTTTCAGCCAGGGAACCAGCGGCCATGAGCAGCTTGCGCTTGTCCGTCTGGCTCTCAAAAGGCTGGACGAGGGTACCTATGGAGACTGCCTGCACTGCGGCAAGACCATCGGCCTAAAGCGGTTGGAAGCCCTTCCCTGGACGCCCTACTGCATCGACTGCCGGGAAAAGATCGAAAGCGGCGAGATCGAAGATCCGGTCGTCGCTGCCTGAGCCGCCGCCCAGCCGCTTGCCCGAGAGCGCAGAACCTTGCTCGTTTGACCCGCAAACTTCAGCGCTGCTAAACTTTAGAAGCTCACGCAGGCAGCAAACGGTATAGCGGCTGGCTTGCGACCCCTCCCGCAAAGGCTTCTGAAGGAAATTAGTGGACACACAGACACGTCACGCGCTCAAACAGGATCGTTTGGTAGAAGCTACCAGGACCAGTGTGGACTGGTTCGCCGACCATCGGTCAAAGGTGATTCAAGCCAGTGTGGCCGCGGTTGTTTTGATTGCGGTGGCCATTGCCGCATTGGTCATTTATAACAAGCGCGCCTCCGCCGCCAGCCTGGCTTTCGGCGAAGCGATGGACACCTACAACACCCCTCTGGCACAAGCCGGGCAGCCGGCCCCGCCGGGGGAAAAGACCTTTCCGTCCGCCGCCGCGCGCGCCAAGTCGGCCAATCAGCAATTTGTGCAACTGGCCAATCAATACGGCTTCTTCGAAGCCGGCAAGACCGCCGAATATTTCGCCGGCCTGACATCGATCGACATGAACCAGCCCGGGCCCGCCGAAACTTCTCTGAAGAAGGTCGCTGACGGACACGATGCCGCACTGGCATCGCTAGCCAAACTGGCTCTAGCGAACCTTTACCAGCAGCTCAACCGCAACAGTGAAGCGGTGGTGTTGTACAACCAGCTGATCGCCAAACCAACCAACACGGTCCCTGCCGATGCTGCCCGCCTGCAACTGGCCTCTCTCTATGAGAAGACCAATCCCGCCGAAGCCAACAAAATCTACGCCCAGCTAAAATCCTCAAAAACCGCCGCCGGCCAGATCGCCGCCCAAAAGCTACAACAAAAGTAGCGAATCCGGCAGCCCAAATTTGAATCGTCCACCACGATGGGCGCAGCCCAACGATCGCTCTTTGCCCGCACTAAAGCAGACTCAACGCAGATTTCCCTTGGCGAAGCCACTTGCTTTTTACCGTCGGGTCATTCGCAAATCCTTACTTAGCCGTGGCGTCCTGCTGCACCGCATCCGTCTGAAACTTCTTATACTCATCAAACCGGACATCAATCTCCGCGCGAAATCCAGCCACCAAAAAAGCCCGCGCCTGCAAATGCAAAGCAATCCCCGTAGGCAGCCAGGCCTCATTCCGAATCAGCGCCTGGTCGAACACCATATTGCTCCCCTTGGCGACCGAAGCCAGCAACCCAAACCCCACATGGTAATTTTCATCCAGCGTCGCGCTCATCCGCGACACCTCCCGGTCCGCCTCATCCACCCAAATCGTCCCACTCACCTTCTTGAGCGCCTCTTCGCCGCGACCGTGCGTCTTGGCATGAGGATCTCCGGCGAAATCAAACGCAATCGTGTCCCGCCCATGCAACTGCAGCCGCCGCGGCCGCGAAAACGTAACAATCTGCAGCAACCGTGAAACCGTGATCTCATCCTTATCAGGATCGTGATACCCAGGTTCCGAGATCTTCAAAACCTCTTTATTTACCTTGTCCTGTTCCTTCCGCGCCTGGTCCGGACTCAGGTCTTTACCGTCTTTACGAACCAGTTTTTCCACCTGGTGGCCGTTCACGAAAAAGACCTCGTGCTCCTCAGTCTCCACCTTTTTTGTGTTCCCGCTGCTGTCCAGTTGACGAACCGTCTGTACCGAGCGGAAGGTATAGTTCTCCCGCATCTTGTCCAACTGCTTCTGGTGCGCCTCAACCTCTCGCAGCATGGCGGCGGCATCGGGCAAAGCCGCCGGCTCACTCGCGCCGAAAGCGGCAGGAGACAAGCAGGCCAGCACAACCAGCAACGTGGCCAAACATGGCGGAACGACAGACATCTTGCCTCTTAGACCTCATCTTAGCGTAGGCTGTTACCACTGAAATTCCCGGTTGTGCTCGAAAGGAAACAACAAGCAATGTTGAATTTGCTCCTGAAGTGGATCCTCGGCGCCTTAGCTCTCCTGGCAGTGACCTACATCGTGCCTGGATTCCGAGTGGTGAGCCTCCCCTCCGCGCTGGTGGCTGTCCTGGTGATCGGCTTCCTGAACATGACCTTGGGACTGATCTTGAAGGTCGTGACCTTTCCCTTCGCCATCCTCACCCTTGGCCTGCTGTTTTTGGTGATCAACGCCTTCATGCTCATCCTGGCGAGCAAAATCACTCCAGGGCTGCAGATCGCCAGCTTCGGCGCCGCTTTTATCGGAGCAGTTGTCCTGGCCGTCGTTCACATGATCATCGAGGCAGTGCTCTAGAAAGTCACTGCGCCGGATCGGGAGTGACAGCGGGGGCCGAGTGGGGTGCGGCTACGCCGCGGGGCAGCGGCGCCTGGTTTCCGTTAGGAAGTACAGCCCGTCCTGACCTGGACCGGCCCCGGCCCTGGTTAACCGGTGTCGGCTGCACCGGAACCGGCTCGACCGGTACGTGCACCGCTGAGGACGTGCCAAATCCACCGGAGACCGGGGGTACGACTCGCGGAGCACTGCTGCCGGACACACCGGGAGCCGCTCCATGGTGAAACGCCCGATACCGCAGGGCAGGATTTAAGACGACAGCCGACAGAGCAACACTGGCCGCCAATGCGCAACTGGCGATCATGCGCGTGACGGTAACAGAAAATCCGCGCCGCGAGTCCTGCAGCCGCAGGTTTACCCGCCTCTCCAGGCCAGGGGGCGGCTCGGCTGCGCCCAGCCGGCGCAGGGTTTCGTCGATTTCCGAATGTACGCTCATTGCAAACTCCCTTCCTGCTCCAGCAAACCTGCGAGCGCGTGCCGGGCCCGGTACAACCGCGAGCGGATGGTCGATTCGGTGGTTTCGAGAACCAGGGCAATCTCTACGGTCGATAACTCCTGCACCGCCGAAAGCAGCAAAACCTCGCGCTCTCTGGCGGGCAACGTGTCAATCAGGTCTGAGAATCCGGGCATGGCGCTGTTCCGTAATCACCCGTTTCTCAGCGCTCAACTCGCTCGTCGGCAGAACCCGCGCCAGGTCATCAAAATCATCGACTTGCGGCCGCGTCTTGGCGCGCCGCTTGCGATCCAGCACAAGGTTCCAGGCGATGCGCACCAGCCAGACGCGGTAATCCCGCACCTCGGCCAGCTTGCTGCGGTGGCGAAGGACGCGCAGAAACGTCTCCTGCACTACATCTTCCGCATCGGCCGTGTTCCGCGTAACCGAATAGGCCACGCGGTAAAGCGTGGTTGAGTACTCCTCGACAAGCGCGGTTACCCGGGCGTGCGTCTCCTGCTCTGGTACGGCCACGGGCTCGGCCTCCAGCCATCCGACGAATTGTCCTTCAAATGTTCCCATAACCGAACAAGGACCGTCGCATAGAGAGACGCATCATATACCCTTTCCGCTCAAGCCCTGGACTTGCCAAATTACACTTCTGCCGCAATTCAAGAGCTAAATGACACACGGTATCGGTAACAACCGATGGGTGCCCCAGGTCTCGCGTTTGAGACCTGGGATCCGTGCGACCGATTCCAGATGGAAACCCCTGTCGAATTCCACTCGTTCTCGCGAATTTCTGTGACCGCGCAGCCGGGCGGCATCTATCATCATTCGTCATGCTTGTCCGCCCCCGAATCCCCCGTTGGATCCCACGCTACCTTGCTGGCGCTCTGCTGGGTCATTCCCGCCGCCTTCGCCCCCCTCGTGGCCACCGGCCATGAGACGGATCTTTCCGGGGTCTACGAGGGCCACGCCCCGGCGTCGGATGCGGCGAAACGGGTCTTTACCCTTAACCTGGCCTCCGACGGCACCGCGATGCTCACCACCCAGTACATCGGCAAAGACCACTCCACCATGCGGGGCCGCTGGACCCAAAGTGGCAGGCAAATCGTCCTGACGTTTGACTCGATGGGACCAAACGGCCCTCCCCGCCCACTCACCTTTCGCCATCGTGATCACGAACTGAGCCCGGTCCACTGGGACCCCAACGAGTGGGGACGCGCTGGACCGCCCGTGCTCCACCGGGCCCGCATCGCACAAGGCGGTTTCTGAGCCATGGGCGTGTTCTACAACATCATGCTGGGCTACTTTTTCGGCTTCGCGCTGGGGGTTGGCTGCGCACTGGCGGTGTTTTACGCCATCTACTCCGGTGGCTACCGCAAGGCAATCGAGCACTCCCTGCAGCCGCAAAAGCCGCAGCGTTACCAGCAGGAAATGGCCGCCGCGCTCAAGCGCGCCGAGAAAGAAAAAGTTAAGAGTAGTTGATCTTCAATTCTTTCAGCGAGGGTAGGAAGGCCGGGTGCACCTCCACCCGTAGCCGCCCGGCCTGAACCCCGGGATCGGCGGAAGCGATCGCCAAAGCCTCGGCCGCATTGCCGGCCGCAATGATCGACATCCCCACCAGCGGACCATCATCGGTAATCGGCCCCGCCAGCATGTACCGTCCAGCTTCCACTTGCTCCCGGATGAATGCCAGTTGCCGCGGCACCAGGTCGGCCACGTCTGCGCCCAGGGTATCGTTCCAGCGTTCGCCTTTGAGCAAGAAACGCGATGTAGTAAGGCTCGACGTTACGAGGGATATCTTTCGTCCGCGGCCTCTCTTTTGCCGCCGTCTCTTCCGTCATTTCTGCGCCTCTTCGAGCAACTTGCGCCGCCGCTTCGGTCTTGCCTTCCTTTTGCAGCAGGGCAGCATGCTGGCGCAGAATCGCACGCCGTTTCTTCTGCGCGGCTGCGGTGTCGGCTCGCAGTCGGCTTGCGGAAGTTCTCTTCCGCCGCTCGATAATCGCGGTCGGCCTTATCATTCTGGCCCATCTGGCTGTAGATCATCGCCCGGTGCCAATACGCCGTGCTCCACTCCGGCGACCCCGCCTTGACCGCCTTGGGCACCAGCGCGACCTCCCGATCGAACTCCTCCAGCGCCTCCTGCTTGTGGTCGAACGCAGCCAGCGCGATCCCGTATTCGTCGTAAGCCAGCATCTTGTCGACCAGCCGCTGATGCGGAGGATACTGCTCCGCCAGGTCGCGCTGCTGCTTGCAATAATCGAGCGATTGAGGATCCTGGGCGGTCAGCAGGTTCACGCACTTGACCATCAATTTGCCCACCTGCTCGCTCAACTGGTTCGCCTTATCCTCGTCGGTCATCGCAGGCGTAGTAGGGAGGGGACTTGCCGGCGGCGCTGCGATCCCCGGGTTGGCGGCCGCCTGGGCCGCAAACGAAGACCGTGGCGTCATCAGGAGCGCCGCCACGCAGCAGCAAACAAAAAGTCGCATGCATTGATTATGCCGGAGGAACAACCGGCTAGCACCGGCCACGTCACTCCAGGTGATAGCACTATTGTGTAGCTAACAGCCGTTGCGCTTCGCTGTGTTTACCTTGATGTTCCAGCACTTCGGCATGCTGTTTGCGTACTCGCTGGCGCAATTCCCGGAAATGCCCCGCGAGGGCCGCATCGCTGCCCGCCGCGGCGATCGCGGCGGTGAACGTATTCTCCGCCGTCCTCAGGTCGGCGGCCGTGCGCGCCCAATCCTGCAACTGCTGATAGGCGGTGGCGCGATGCCAGAAGATCACTGCCCACTGCAGGCTGTCCGGCTTGACCGTGCTCGCCGGCAGCAAAGCAACCGCCGAGTCAAACGCCTCCAGCGACTGTTTTGGCTGGTGGCCCACTCCCAGCAGAGCCACTCCGTACTCGTCGTTGGCGACAATGCGCGCCATGTGTTCGCTGGTGGGGGCTCTTTCGGCCGCATCCAGTTCCGCTTTGCAAACCGATACTGCTTTGGCATCCTGGGCCTGCAGCAACTGCGCGCAGGTCGGGCCGCCACCCTGTCCCCACACGGCGCCGGCGGTCAACAAAACGGCCATCCCGCCGAGCGCGGCTCTGCCCTGCAATAGTGGCAACCTCAATCTCCCCGGATAGAATAACCCTCAGGATGTCTGACCGGCTTTACTACGCTGACCCATCATTAGCCTCCTTCGACGCGCGTGTCTCCGACATCCGCGAGGTTTCCCGCACCGAAGGGCGGTCACTCTGGCAAATCGCCCTGGACCGCAGCGCCTTTTACCCCACCAGCGGCGGCCAGCCCCACGACACCGGCCTGCTCACGGCTACCTCTTCCGGTGGCGCTCTCCTCCAGGCTCCCATTCTCGCCGTGGAAGAAGACGAGCACGGAGAGGTCTGGCACACCACCCCCAAGCCGCTTTTGGCGGGAACCGCCGTACGCGGCTACGTTGACTGGAGCCGCCGCCGCGATCATATGCAGCAGCACTCCGGCCAGCACCTGCTTTCCGCCGTGATCTATCGCCAGTTAGAGGCAGCGACCGTCTCGTTCCACCTGGGTGAGATGACCTCCACCATCGACCTGGCCCGGGAGGCCCTTTCCCACGAGGAATTGGAGCGCATCGAGGACGCGGTCAACGAAATCATCGCCGAAAACCGCCCCGTCACCATGCGCACTATCCCGAGGGTGGAAGCTGAGATGCTGCTCGCCGCCGGCGCCCTGCACAAACTACCGGAGCGGGAAGGCGACATCCGGCTGATTGAGATTGACGACCTCGACCTCAACGCCTGCGGTGGCACCCATGTCGAGGCCACCGGGCAAATCGGCGGCCTGCTGATCCGCGGAACCGAGCGCATGCGCCAGGGAATTCGCGTGGAATTTGTCTGCGGCCATCGCGCCGTAGTGACCGCCCGTCGTGATCTGGCCACGCTCACCCACGCCGCCACCGCGCTTTCCGTTGGTCGTCTGGACGTAGCCGATGCCGTCGACCGCTTGCTGGCTGAGTCCAAAGCCGCCAACAAAACGCGCCAGAAGCTCACCGAGGAACTGGCTCAGTATCACGCCGCGAGCCTGCTGCAGCAGCACCCTTTGCAGGGCGGCCGCAGGCTGGTGCGGTTAGTGTTCGCCGATCAGGATGCCGCTTATCTCAAACTGCTGGCCTCGCGGCTGATTGCCTCCTCTCCACAGACCTGCGCCTTGCTGGCCAGCACGCAAGAGGAGCCGGCTCGGGTAGTGGTCGCGGCCACCGCGGATCTGAAGCTCGACTGCGGCTCCCTGTTGCGCGAGGCGTTGGCCACCTACGGTTTGCGAGGAGGCGGATCGCCCACCATGGCCCAGGGACAAGTCCCCAGACGCGATTTGGACGAACTCTTCAGCACGCTTGAGGGCCGTTTCTCCAGGCCCTGAGCCTTGCAGCCGGGTGCTTCCGCAATCCCCATCTTCGCTGCTAAACTGAACCTGATTGTTCCCACCTTGTGGGGCTATAGCTCAGCTGGGAGAGCGCCTCGTTCGCAACGAGGAGGTCAGCGGTTCGATCCCGCTTAGCTCCACCAATCATCCAAAGCAGAATTGCCTGGTCCTCCGTCGCGAGGGGGCATGCGGAGAAAACCGTGGATAAACTCCGCATAGTTTGCGGAGAACAAGCATATAATTTCCGCAAACTGTGCGGAGATTAAGACCTGTATTCTCCGCACGCAGGTGTGGAAAATGAAAAGATATATCCACCAGCTTGAAACTTGGCCACAATTCAAGTGGGAATGGAAGCGATTGGCGGAGCCGCTTGCTGTCGCGCACCATGAGCAGGGTCGTTTACTCGGGCATATGGAGCATCTTGGTTTTCAATCGCAGCAGGAAGCGCTGCTGATGACCCTGACGGAAGATGTTCTCAAAAGTAGCGAAATTGAGGGTGAAAGGCTCAATGAGGATATGGTTCGGTCCTCTATCGCAAGGCGGCTTGGCATAGACGTCGGTGGTTTAGAAGCCGTCGATCGGAACGTCGAGGGCGTGGTCGAGATGACGATCGATGCGACGGGCCAATATGACAAGCCCTTGACCGCAGAACGCCTCTTTAATTGGCACGCGGCTCTCTTTCCGGCAGGGAGGAGCGGCATGAAGAGAATAAAGGTCGGCGCATGGCGCGATGATGCCGAAGGTCCTATGCAGGTAGTGTCGGGTCCACTGGGGCGTCAGCGCGTTCATTTCGAGGCCCCGGCTGCATCGCGCCTCAATCGAGAGATGAAGGCATTCCTGGGCTGGTTTAATCAGCCCAACGAAAAAGATTGGATTCTGAAAGCTGCCTTGGCCCACCTTTGGTTCGTGACGATCCATCCCTTCGACGACGGTAATGGTCGTATCGCGCGAGCCATCGCCGATATGGGTCTCGCTCGCTCAGAGAATAGTTCGCAACGTTTCTATAGCATGTCGGCGCAGATCCGAAGGGAGCGGCAAGCCTATTACGGCCATCTCGAGCAAGCTCAGCGAAGCACGATGGACGTAACGCACTGGATGGAGTGGTTTCTCGGCTGTTTGGCTCGTGCGATAGAAGGAGCCCAGACTACACTTTCGTCCGTTCTTGCCAGGGCACGATTCCGGGAGTTCGTCGCTGGTGTTTCGTTGAATGAGCGCCAGAAATTAGTTCTCAACCGTCTGCTCGACAATTTTGATGCAAAGCTCACAACTTCAAAATGGGCCAAACTCGCGAAATGCTCGCAAGACACTGCCGCACGGGACATTGTGGCTCTCGTAAGCAAGGGCGTCCTAAAGCGCAACTCCGAGGGGGGCAGAAGTACCAGTTACTCGATCGTGTCTCACTAAAGTCTGATTTCGCGGGAGCTTTGCGTGACGCTGCTGCTGGAACTGTTACTGCCCATCCTCATCGTGGCTGGTGGTGGTGGTGATGATGATGTAATCTGCTCGGCACGAATTAGCGGGGCACGTGCGTTCCGGGTTGGAAGTTACCTGAATCCCGTTTTCGCGGGCACTTCGGGCAAGCTGACCGGGACAGCTACGGGTTCTGGACCCATTTTCTAAACTCAGCGACGCTCATTCCTTTGCCGCTGATAGCGCTACGATTCCTTCGGTTGAGGTCCGGGGTCGGGACAGAGTCATTGTGTCGCTTTCTCGCGGGCCGCTGGCATTCGCAAGGGTTTTTACCGCAGGCCCCGCATAGGTCAGCCTCTCGCCGTCTTCGCACTTTGTCTTTTGCGATGCTCACAGCGCAATAGTAAACGCTACAAGGCCTTATCCCCTTGCCAGCAACCGGAGTGCCTGCGGGTTCCCGGTAACTTGGCAGACCATCGAGGAAGCGGCCTCCCCTCGAAATAAGGCGGAAGCCACCTCTAATAGGGGGAAAGGATCTTTCGGTTGCCTAATTCTGGCGTACGCGAAGGGTCCGACGGAACGGTGGTCGGGTCCTTCAAGACTGCAGGGTCGTCAATCGGTACCTGACTTCCAGAAGGCCGGATGAAGGCTCTGCGACTTTTCGAGACTGTGATGTCTAAACGATAACTGCCGCTGGTTGTGTTCACCGGAGGTGGAAACTCCACAATATAGCGCCCTCGAATCAGCGCCACGGCCCATGCTAGCTGTTTTCGGAAATCCTCCACAGACGTCGGCAGCAGCATGCCCCCGCTTAGCTGACACACGTCATTAAAGGGAACTTCATTGCCCCTGTTCTTCAAATCCGAAGGCTGAACCAATCCGAAGATGGCAACGCTTCTCGTCTGAGCAAAGAACCTCAAAGCATTCCAGGAATTGCGGCTACCCCGGTCTATGCCGTCCGTCACCGCCAGAATCACCCTTCTACTGGACCGCTCAGGCATAGTATCAACAATAGTTACAAGTGAGTCCCAAAGGTTGATAGGACTTTGACACGCTCGGTTCGGATCCCTTTGGTCGCGGGGGCGGGAATTCTGCAACACCAGATCAACTTGCTGCTCTAGCGCTGCGGCGTTCGTCGCCGTCCGATCCTTGGCGCGAACCAGTTGACAGTCCAACGCGTAGATCGACACCTCATCCTCTGTATGCAGTGAAACGGGCGCGAGACTTGCAATCGCCCGGTCCGCCGAGAAAATAATGTCCGGATTCGATTGGCTCAGGTCCAAAAGTATCGTCAGCGATATCGGATCATCGCCCTCGAGTCTCGCATGAGTCACCCGAAGCTTACGTCCTCCGTCCAGACTTACAAAGAAACGTCTTTCGTCAATTCGGGCGACCGGCTTGAAGTCTTTCCCCAGAACGAGCGTTGGAATTTGCACCAGCTTTGTATAAGCATGGAACGTGAGCGGACCAGCATTCTCTGGAGCCTGCGCAGCCAAACTGCACGTACTCAGCAATCCCCATACACACGCTTTCAACGCCACCGTGCGCCAAATCCGCATACCGGCCCATCCCGATCCGCCGAACGGATCACCCGGAATTATTCCAGAAAACCAGCAGAGACAGGAAGCCAGCAGCTGCCGTCGGGCCGACAGAGCTGACCTAAGCGTGATGAAGGGAAGAGTCGTCACCATCCTCCTCTTCGTCACCACCATCATGGTGCGATTCCGACCCAAGGCCAAGCCCGCCGCTCATGCCGCCGCCCATGCCCATGCCACCGCCACTGCCACCGCCTTGACGGCCTTCGGCCTTATCCCCCTTGTCCCGGCCACCGGACGCACTTGGCCGCGCAGGGCCTTGTACCGGAATCGCCAGGTCCGCCGGGATGGGATTGAGATCGAGCGCCTCACGAATGAAGGCGCGCAGCGATACAACCAGTTCCTGGGTAGGCACGAGCCTGCCGGCGGCAAGCTCGTGCGCCGCACCCGCTGCCAGACGGACCTGTTCGTCCGTGCCGAGCAGGATGATGTCGGATAAGGCAGCCTCGACTGCATCCCGCACCCGGCGTGCGCGATCCGAGCCCGGCGAATCCGCCACACTAAGATCCAATGGCGCCGTGGAGCCGGTCGACGGGACCCCGCCCTGCCCACGCAGATCGCGACGGTGAGTGGGATCGACCGTCAAATTACCGGTAAACGACCCGCCCAACGTCTTGTAGGCGGCGATCAAGGCGCGCAACCGCTCGTTGATCTGGCGATTCATGCGCTCCCGCCGCTGCTGAATCGTGACCATCGTAAGCAGGCGGATACCGACACCGATCAGCGTAATGACCGCCAGGCTCAGCAAGGTGGTGGTGAGCGTATGCAGAGAACTGAAATCGAGACCGCGCAACTTTACCTCCGCAAGGAACGAGACCGGATCAGAACCTATCCGTATATGGGCTAATGTTGCTCTATCCTGTCTTTCGAGGATTCCCGATGAAGCCGTTGCTCTTTGCCGTTTGCACTGCGCTCTCATTGTGCAGTCTAAGCGCACAACAGCCTGTGTGGCAGCCATCGCCCGGACATACGCAGATTCCAATCTGGCCGGGCGCGGCGCCAGACCCTCAGCCCGTACGCGGGCCAGAAAATATGAAGACCTCGGGCAAAGATTTTCTTCCCGGCGGCCGGCCGGCGGTTGGAGTAAACAACGTAACCCGGCCGACGATCACAGTCTATTCGCCACTGGGCAAAAATACCGGCGTCGCGGTGCTCGTGTTCCCCGGTGGAGGCTATCAGACACTCGCCATTGATCTCGAAGGCTCCGAAGTTTGTGACTGGCTGACGCCGAGAGGAATCACCTGTGTGCTCTTGAAGTATCGCGTGACGGATGTGGGTCCGTACCCGAAATCTGGGCCGTATCCGGAATCACCCATGGCCTTGGAAGATGCACAGAGGGCCATGGGCCTGGTGCGCTTTCATGCGGCGCAGTGGCACATCGATCCGCACAAGATCGGCGTGCTTGGATTTTCTTCGGGCGGCCATTTGGCGGCAGCCATCAGTACGCACTACGCCAGGCGTTTGTATCCGGCGGTCGATGCCGCCGACAAAGAGAGCTGCCGCCCGGACTTTGCGGTGCCTATCTATCCCGGTCATCTCTCGTTGGCCGCAGCCGAATGGGACGCCACGCAAGGTACGAAAAATTTCGCAGTCCCTCATGCCGCGAACGCCGACAGACAGCTTTCGCTCAATCCGGAAATCCCCGTGACTCCCCGAACCCCGCCAACCTTCCTGCTGCAGAACGAGGATGATCACGTGGACAACGTGGATGACGCCCTTGCTTATTACATTGCGCTGAAGAACGCCGGCGTTCCCGTGGAGATGCATTTATATGCGCAGGGAGGGCATGCATTCGGATTGCGGCGAACAAAATTTCCCGTGACGGCATGGCCTGATCTGCTGGAAACATGGCTCAGAACGATTGGGATGGTTTCCGAGTAGTCTTGACCCAAAAGGAGAAGGGCTCTGACCACCGCCGGCGTCATTTTACCTTCCAGTCCAAACCGGAACCTTCTCACCAACGGTTACGCCGCGGTTGCCGGGATCGCACTCGTGCGCGTGGTCCTGTATCTGCTGGCCGCTTCCCACTATGGCTACTTCCGCGACGAGCTGTATTACCTCGCGTGCGGCGAACATCCAGCGTGGGGATACATGGATCAGCCGCCCATGATCGCGTGGGTGGCCTGGCTGCTGCAGCATACAATCGGCGCCTCTCTGTATGCGATTCGCCTCCTCCCGATGTTGGCCGACCTCGCTGCAATCATCCTCACCGCGCATCTGACTCAAAAGCTGGGAGGCCGGCGTTGGGCAGTGTTTTGTGCCGCCCTGGCAGTCTTGGTGACACCCATCTTTCTTGCGTTCTCGCACCTCTTCACCATGAACGCTTTCGATCCATTTCTATGGACACTGCTCGCCTGGCTTATGGTGGACCTGGTTCAGAGGGGCAATCAAAGGCTCTGGCTTTGGATCGGAGTCCTCGTCGGCATCACTCTGTTGAACAAGTACGGCATCTTGTTCCTGATTGTGGGCCTCCTCGCGGGTGTCATCGCCTCACCCTTGCGCCGCAGTCTTCTCCGCCCCTGGTTCTGGGCGGGCATGGCGTTGGCCACACTCATCGCGCTGCCAAATTTTCTCTGGCAGTTGCACTGGAACTTTCCCTTCGTGCAACTGGTGAATTCGGTTCGCCACAATGGCCGCGACGTGATGTTACCGCCCCTCCCATACCTTGCACAGCAAGCTCAGATGCTCTCCTTCATCCCGGCTGTGCTCGTTGTTCTCGGTGTGGTTTTTCTGTTTTCCCCGTCGGGAAGACGCTACGCCGTACTTGGCTGTGGCTTTCTCAGCGTTCTCCTACTCATGCTGTTACTCAAAGGAAAGTTCTACTATGTCGCTCCAGCCTATCCGCCCATGTTCGCGGCAGGCGCAGTATTTCTCGAACAGTTGACCGAGCGGCGCTCTCTGCAATGGATCCGGCCAGCCTATGCCCTGGTCATGTTGCTCGTGGGAGCGCTCATCGCTCCCACCGCGCTGCCGCTTCTGCCCGTTAAGGACTACATCGCGTACACGACCAAACTCGGAATCCAACAGCAGAAGTTCGAGAATGAGCCGCAGAGCCAACTGCCGCAAATCTACGCCGACATGTTCGGATGGGAAGAGCGCGTACGAACCGTCGCAGCCTATTACCATTCTCTTTCTCCCGAGGAGCAACAGGTCACCGCGATCGGAGCACCGAACTACGGCGCGGCGGGAGCTATCGATTTGTTTGGCCCAAAGTATGGATTACCCAAATCGATCAGCGGCAGCAACAATTACTGGATATGGGGCCCGCGCAATTACACCGGCCGGAGCATCATCCTGCTCGACGAAAACTCACCCAACAAATACCTGGGCCACTGCCAATCCCTGCACGAAATTCCCCACTACCAGGATCCCTATTCCCGTCCGGATGAAGGCTTCCCCAACTATCACTGCCGCGGTCTGACCCCCAACCTCCAGACCTTGTGGCCCACGCTCAAACCATGGAAATGACTAACGCAAGTCCCTCGTTTAAGCAACCGGCTTTTCCGCCAGTAACTACCCTTTCCCCACAACGACCCTCTCCTATTTGTCATCCCGAGCGAACCCAGATTTCCTGCTTCACCGTCCTCGCCACGGCTGAGTATGTGGTTCTCCTCAAAGAGAACCACATGTACTTGATCGAAGCCGCAACTCTCAACAGGAAATCTGGGGAAGCCGAGGGATCTGCAGTTCACTCCACAAGCGACCAACCTCACATAAAAAACCACACTCCCCCTTGTCATCCCGACCGAAGCGGAGGGACCTGCGGTTCACCGGACCACAACTGGAAACGCGACTCGACAGGCTCGGTCGAGTGCATGCGGCTTCAAACTCGGAAGTTGCTGAAAGGCCGATTTCGCGGGAAGATGATCTGGGTCGAAAAGCACTTAACGACTGTCGGGCCAGACCGCTGATCCAAGCGAGCAGCCCTCTTGGAGATCAATGCACACGTACCGGATAGCCGTCTTGTTCCTGGCAACATTCGCCGCCAACTCTGTTGCCCAGCAATCGTCCCCCGTCACCCCGCCCCATCCCACGCCGGCCCCGCTGCAAATACCGAACCCCCATTACGTGACCCTGGTACTGACCCAGGACGTGAACGCACCCGCCGCCACCGTCTGGGAGCGCGTGGGCAAATACTGTGACATCAGCAAATGGGCATTCCCCGACTGCAAACTACTTGCCGGCGACGGTGGCGACGCGTCCGTGCGGAGCATCGTGAACGAGGTGATGGTCGGTCAAACCGGCTACAGCTACACCTACACGCAGCCCGTGCGAAAAGACGTCAAGTACAACCTCTATCACGGCACGCTGGAGGCGGTACCTGTCACCGCCAAGACCTCGCGCCTTGTCTACACTTTCTTCTACGACAACAGCATGCTCGCCGACGATACTGCGCGCGCAGCCGAGATCGCCGGCCGCAAGAAGCGATTTACCCCATTTCTCCAGAACATGAAGACCCTGGGGGAAGGCGGCAAAGTGCCCGCTTCGATGAAGGAAGCCGCGCAACCCCCGGTTCCCACACCTGACCAGTTGCAAACTCCAAATCCCCACTACGTCGCCATACCGATGACCATCACCATCAATGCCCCCGTCGACACAGTCTGGGCTCGCGTGGGCAAGTACTGTGACATCGGCGAGTGGGGCTTTCCTAACTGCACAATTCTCTCCGGCGACGGCAGCAGCCTGGGAACCATCCGCTCCATCGGCCATGAGGTGCTCGTAGGAAAGACGAAGTACAGCTACACCTATACCCAACCCGTGCGCGAAGGCGTGGCCTACAACTTGTACCACGGCACACTCGAGGCAGTTCCTCTCACCGGCAAAACCACTCGTCTGAACTACACCCTGGTTTACGACAACAGCAACCTCGCCGATGATGCAGCGCGCAACAAGGATTTGGACAACCGGCGCACACGCTTCACCAAAATGCTCGAGAACATGAAGACCTTGTCCGAAGGAGGAACGCTACCACCCGGAGCCTTGGGTGGAGGCGCAAGCGCTCCTGCGGCCACCGGTCCACGATAAACCCGCTTCCTGCACAGCCACCAATGTCCTGGGTGCCCCATTCAAGCCGTCTTTTGGCTTGAGTGGGCAAGTGCGCCCGCATTCAAACCCTTCGTCGTGAGGAGCGTACCCAGGTTTCCTGCTTCATCGTCCTCTCGCTTGGCCCCGTAAGAAACAAGCTCTCCACAAGTTAGGCTCTCAGTCGAAATACGGTCCACCCCTGATACGCTGTCGATGCAGAGCCTACGCCCCCCAATCCACGCCATGCATGTCCCCGGCATCAAGGAAGCGGCCATGGAACGCGAACGCCGACCGCAGCGTGTGCGGAGTATGACCGCCCCGCACCAGGCGCAAATACCCATGCAGTTCGCCACGGAATTCGGGATGGGCGCAGTGCTCGATGATCAATTCCGCGCGCTCGTGCGGTGATTGTCCGCGAAGATCGGCAATACCGTGCTCAGTGATGATGACTTGAACCGAATGCTCGCTATGATCGACATGGCTCACCAAAGGCACGACTGTGCTGATCTTGCCACCCTTGGCGGACGACGGGCAGATGAAGATCGACAAATAGGCATTCCGCGTGAAGTCGCCTGAGCCGCCGATCCCGTTCATCATTTGCCGTCCCATGACATGAGTGCTATTCACGTTGCCGAAGAGGTCAACTTCGAGCGCAGTATTGATCGAGACCAGTCCCAGGCGCCGGATGACCTCCGGATGGTTGCTGATCTCCTGCGGGCGCATCAGGATGCGCGGGCGGAAGAAGTTTAGATCCTTGTAGACCCGATCCAACGCTGGCGGACTGAGCGTGAGCGCACAGGTACTCGCGAACTTGATGCGGCCGGCACAGATAAGGTCGATCGCTGAATCCTGCAGAACCTCGGTGTACATTTCAAACTGCGGCACGCCGGTGTGGCGTCCCAGCGCAACCAGAACAGCGTTGCCGACATTTCCCACGCCCGATTGGATCGGCACAGACGAGGGAAGGCGTCCGGCAGCAAGTTCCCTAACCAGAAACTCGGCGACGTGATTGCCAATGGCTTCCGTCGCTGCCGTCGGTTCATCATAGGCGCTCGTTTCGTCGTCCCGGTTGGTTTCGACAACACCTGCGATGCGTGCTGGGTCCACCAGCATGATCGGAGAACCGATTCGGTCCGACGCATGAAAAATAGCGACTGCGCCACGATGCGGTGGATCGGCGGACTCATAGATGTCATGCATGCCGAGAAGCGCTGCAGGGTGTCTCCGGTTCAATTCGATAAATATCCGTCTCGCCTGGCGGCCAAAGGTCGGTGCTGCCCCTACGGATGAGGTCAGAACAATACCGCCGCCGGCGGTAATGTCGCTTGCTTCCAGGATTGCCCAGTCGATAGGCCCTAGCAATCCGCAGCGAACAGCCTGCGGCAACATCGAAAGGTGCATATCAAAAAAACGTGTGTCGCCGGCGTTGATGCGGGCGCGAAGATCCGCGTTGGACTGATAGGGTGTGCGAAAGCTGATCGCGTTTGCTCTTGCGAGTGCACCGTCCAGCGATGGACCAGTGGACGCGCCGGTCACCACGCCTATCTTGAATGGTTCCCCGCGCTGGTGCGCAGCCTCGGCGTTCGCCGCAATCGCAGAAGGGATAGCCTTCGGCGAGCCGGCCGGTGTGAAGCCACTGAATGCAACCGTCTGCCCGTGGTTTATTTGCGCAGCCGCTTCCTCTGCCGACAGCTGTGGAAATGGCAAACCCATTGGACCCTCATCTTATCAGTGGCTTCACATGGCAAACGCGGGTCTGCAGGTGAACGCGAAAAATCTATTGGCCTCGTTGTCTGTATCGACCCGTGTGTGATGCCCGTCACAGACACAGTCGAAAGCTAATGGGACACTTGGTTCGAACCGATAACTTACATACCGGCCTCGCCGGCGCGGTGATATGCACCAATTTAATGACGTTGCGTTCGAAACTTTCCTCGCACGGTAGTGGGCAGCTCGATTGAAATACAGGAGCTTTGATGAAACTTTCGCTTACCCTCTTCGCTTCTCTCATTCTCCTTGTCCATGGCAACGCCCAGACGGCTACAAGCAGTCGATACACCGAGAAATGTCAGGTGTGTCACGGCGTGACCGGTCGTGCGGATACACCGGCGGGAAAAGCCATGGGGGCGCGTGCGTTCAATTCTCCCGATGTTATCAAGCAATCCGATGCGGATCTCCTCGAGGTGATTAAAAACGGCAAAGGAAAAATGCCTGCGTTTGCCGGCAAGCTGACCGAGCCGCAGATGGTCGTCCTGGTCGCATATATTCGCAAACTGCAGTAGATGAAAAACCGGGTGTAGCCAAGCAGCTTTTGTTGAGCGAGGTATAGATGCAGTGACCATGATTGCTGAGGACGCGAAAGTCGCTGTGCCTGCCAGACGATCCTTCCTGATGGCGATGTTTGCAGTCAGCGGAACTGTGGTCGGCGCATTACTCGCATATCCCCTCTTCCGCTTCGCTGTGTTTCCATTGCGGAAAACCGAATCGGGTGAGGAGTGGTCCGATGTTGGTCCGGCAACTGACTTCGCTTCCCTGACCGCTCCCGTTGCCAGAACCATCACACTGGAACGTCGCGATGCCTGGCAAACCACCTCCTCCCAAACGGCTGTCTACGTGTTACCCGCCAAAGATGGTCTCCTGAAAATTCTTTCCCCAGTCTGTCCGCATCTTGGCTGCTCCGTGCAGTGGCAGGAGGCACAGAACAAATTTATTTGCCCGTGTCACTCCGGATCCTTCGCCGCGGATGGTGAGCGCGTCGCAGGACCGCCTCCTCGCTCCATGGACTCCCTCGAGTCCATGGTCGAAAACGGCACTTTAAAGGTCCGCTATCGGTACTTCCGTCAACTGGTGTCTAACCAGGAACCGATGGCCTAGGCCAGTAAATATCATGTCAACTCCCATCGTCCCCGAGACTAAAGCCGAGCCCGCCCTGGTGGAGCGGCTCGATACCTGGCTTGACGCCCGTACCGGCATCGACTCCATCCTCCACGAATCGCTTGACGAACCAATCCATGGAGGAGCCAGCTGGGCCTACGTTTTCGGCTCTGGTCTCTTGTTCCTTTTCATGTCCCAGGTCATCACCGGCGTCTTTCTGGCGATGTACTACGTTCCCTCAGCCGACCACGCCCACACCGTCGTCTCGTACATGGTCAAGGTCGTCTCGTCGGGCTCATTTATCCGTAGTATTCACGCCTATGGATCGAGCGGAATCATCATCCTGTTATGCCTGCACATCGGCCAGACGGTGCTATACGGATCCTACAAGGGTCGACGCGAGCTCCTCTGGCTCTCAGGCTGCATTCTGATGGCGCTGATGCTGGGCATGGCATTCACCGGTTACCTTCTACCCTGGGATGAGAAGGCTTATTTTGCAACCGCCGTTGGGACAAATCTCATCGCGGAGGTCCCCCGGATAGGCCCCGTCCTGCAGAAGCTCGTCCGCGGTGGCGATCAGATGGGCACCCTCACCATCTCCCGCTTCTTCGTACTGCATGTCTTTGTCCTCCCGGGCATGCTCATCGCCTTCATCGCCGGACATGTCTTCTTCTTTCGTAAGGCCGGTGCTGCCGGACCCATCAAGGAAGACCCCATCGCTCCCAGGCTGCCGGCTGTCCCGTTTTATCCGCGCCAGGTACTCATGGACGCAGCCTTTGCCACTGTGCTCATCGGCATTCTCGCGGTGATCGCAAAGATGCTTCCCATGGATCTTGGACCGGCCGCAAATCCTGCCGATACTCACTTTTTGCCACGCCCTGAGTGGTACTACCGGCCAGCCTTCCAATGGCTCAAATACCTCAGCGGCCGCTGGTCGCTGCTGGGCGGCATCCTCCTCCCTGCCCTGCTCGCGGTTATTTTTGCCGCTGCACCCTTCCTCGATCGCCGCCTGGAACGGAGACCATGGAAGCGGCCCATCTCCGTGGGAACCTTCTTCCTCTTCCTGATCGCCTACACGGGACTCGGGATCGCAAGCTATCACGACGACTACAGTGACCCATCCATGGCTGCTCAAATGCACACCCAGGATGCCGCTGCCCGTGCCTTTATGGCGAGCCCCTTCGTCCCTGAAAACGCTGCGGGTAGTCTTCCCGCAAGCCTCGTTTCCGCGGATCCAATCGTCGTAAAAGGGCACGCGCTCTTTCAATCTCAATCTTGCAATTCCTGCCATGGAGAAGGCGGCATTGGTACAGCTGCGGCCGTTTCGCTGATGGGGGTTGGCGTCAAGTACTCAGAAAGCCAACTGGAAACGCTGCTGCGTGCGCCAAACAGCAAAATGACTGCGGGTGGCATGCAGCCGGTAGAACTCAAGCCACAAGACCTTGAGGCGTTGAGTACCTATCTTCGCCAGCTTCATTAGAAGGAAATCTAAGGCTTTGCCGAACGCCAAAGAGATCAGCGATCGTCCAGCTCCCGTAAGGAGACTGTGGACTTATCCGTCCGGAACTACGCCTCCGCGCGCTCGACGGCGCTGACGAAATGAAAGCGGCAACGATTGCGGTTCTCTACGGAAAGAAAAAGATGGGCAAACTAACACGGTTCCTTCTAGTCTCGGCAAGCATTACCGTACTCTTCGCCTCGCAATCCGCATGGACACAAGTCGACCGGTCTCTCGAAGGTGACCAGAAATGCACCATGTGCCACGACGAGAATTGGACTAAGCCCATCCTCACCATCTACCAGACCAGGCATGGCGTGAAAGGTGATAAACGCACTCCAGGTTGCCAGGGCTGTCACGGAGAAAGTGTCGAGCATCAGGGCGATCCGGGGAGCAAGCCTCCAGAGGTGGTATTTACGCCAGGATCCAAAAACATTTCGCCGGTAGCCACGCGGAATGCAGCCTGTCTCACCTGCCACGAAACAAACATTCTTCCTCGATCGCACTGGGAAGGGAGCCAGCACGAAACGCACGGCGTTGCCTGCACCGACTGCCACGAAGGGCATGCGGTACAGCAGAAAGTCTTGAACCCGCTCACCCAGGCCAACGTTTGCGCTAATTGCCACAAGGCTGAGCAAGCCCAGATTCATCGCTTCTCCAGGCACCCGATACTCGAGGGAAAAGTTACTTGTTCCAACTGTCACAACCCGCACGGCTCAGATGGCCCCACACTCCTTGTCAAAGAAACGGTCAATCAGACCTGTACCACCTGCCATGCAGAGAAGCGCGGTCCGTTCCTGTGGGAGCATGAACCCGTTGCCGACGGCTGCACCAACTGCCACACGCCGCACGGTTCCAATTTGTCACCTCTCCTCAAAGTGCGCGTTCCCATGCTGTGCCAAACCTGTCACACCAGCGATCACGCAAAAAACCTGTACAGCGGCGCCAACCTGCCGGCCGGAAATGTAACCACGGCCAATGGCCAGATTCCTCTAGGCAGCCAGAGCCCCGCCGCGCAGGGAAATGCACGCAGCTGCCTGGGCTGCCATTCCACCATCCACGGATCAAATCATCCTGCCGGCGCCAAGTTCCAGCGGTGAACATGCAAGCGGAAGAGGCTAATGATGACGACACACGCTAACAAAACCAGTTGTGCAGGCCATTCGTCAGGATGCGGTCGCGGTGACATCCTGGCTTGCTTGATCTTCTGCATGCTCATCGGGTATACCGGGCACGCTTGCTCGCAAGCACCCTCCGTCACTCCTGCGCCCGTCGCGACCTCTTCTCTTCCTCCGAGTCAGACCACACCTGCCAATACAACTGGTTTCGGCGTCGGCGCCGTAAGCGCCAGCTCCTACAAGTTCGGCGAGTACAACGGCCTGCAAAATGCAGGACCGTTCGGTATTGGCTATTTCGATATTCGCGGCGGCGCTTCCTATAACAGCAACAGCGCGTGGCGCTGGCGGATGAAAGGGACGGACCTCGGGCTCGAAACACGCACCCTGTATGCCGAGTTCGGAATACAGGGCAAATACTTCTTCTACGCTCGCTATTCCGAACTGCTGGCCAACCGGTCCGATACGTATCAGACCCCGTATTCGGGTGTCGGCACAGGCAATCTCACGCTGCCATCCACCTGGCTCTTTCCCGCAGTCGCACAACGAGGCGCCACCAGCCTCAACTTCAGGGTCTTTGATCCGGTCGCCGGCTCCGGTAGCTTCTACAACAGTGCCGGCGTGTTGACCGCGCCTACGGCTGCTCAACTGCTAAAAAATGCTGGCATCCGTGCTGCGGATCTTCCCGGTTTCCACAGTGTCTATCTCTCCACCAAGCGCACCAGGGTGGAAGCCGGCTTCAGGCTCAACCTTTCGCATCACCTGGATATTCCAGTCAGCTACTCTTACGAGCACAAATCGGGTTTGAAGGCTCTCGGCGCCGTTTCGTCCCAGGTATCCGAAAACAGTGTCATCCTTCCCATCCCAATCGATTTCGACACCAGCGAGGCAAACGCTGCTGTGAACTATAGGTTCAAGCAAATCCTGCTGTCAGTCGCCTATTACGGCTCGTATTTCACTGACAATATCAACTCCTACACCTACCAGGACGTGGCCGACCCGACCAGGAGTGCCACGCTGGCGACCGCGCCCAGCAATCAGTTCAATCAGTTCACCTTTATGGCGGCGGAGAAGTTCAAACACAACATGAAGCTCGTCGTCTCCGGATCCTATGGGCGCAACACTCAGAACGACGCCTTTCTCGCGCCCGCAACGGCGCAGAACGGACAGCTGGCATTCGGCCTGCCCGCTCCATCGCTCAACGGACTTGTGGTGAGCAGCCTGGTCAACGGGAAGTTCACGGCAAAGCCCAGCAAAAAATGGAACATGGTGGCAGCGTATAAGTATTCCAACCGGGACAATCAAACCCCTGTCCATACCTACTATTTCCAGGATGCCAACGAGTCGAAGAGCGGTACCTCGGCCTTCGCCGGACTCTATGGAAACCCTGCGGGGCTGGGAAGCAATACGAATATCTACGCGAATCGCGCCTACAGCCAGAAGACCGACCGGGCAGAGGGCGAGGCTGAGTACGCTCTGGCGAAAAAACAATGGGTCGCCGCCAGCTACAAGTGGGAGAAACTTGACCGCAGTTGCCCAGGCAGCTGGATCGATTGCGCGGACGCGCGCACCACCAACGAACACACCATCGGTGTCGACTGGCACAGAACATCCGTTGGCAACCTGACCGGAAGAGCCAGCTACGATTACTCGTGGAGACGCGGAGCCTACAACGAGGATGCCTTCCTGGCGCTCGTTCCAATGGCGAACCAAATCCCTGCAGGCGGTGCAACCCAAAGCGTCTACTCCTTTCTGCAAGCTACCGGCCTGACCGGGTTCGGTCCGGTCGCTGGTTTGCCGGCTACTCCTCAGACCGGTGACGCTGCCATCTACACCCCGCTCAATAACCCCATACCCCAGGCGCTCTACGCCAGCCGTAACGCTATCAACGAATTAGTTGGGCTGAGAAGGTACACCGTTGCTGACCGCAATCGTCACAAAGTGTTCGCCGACTTCGATTGGCAGGCGACGGGCAAATTCTCGCTCCACACCAACGGCGAGCTCAACGCCGACGATTTCATAACCTCCGTCTACGGTGTAAAAAGCGATCTGTTCTGGGAAGCCAGTATGGATGCCGGCTACACCCCAAGTGAGACGCTCGTCGTCGACCTTTACTACACCTACGATCAGCGCAATCTTGATACCAAGGGCGATGCGTACGGCACCAACAGTACGACAGCATTTGTCGGCCAGGCTGCCAATACCGCTGTTTCAGGTGGGTGCTATGCGACGGTTGCCGCCAAAAATGCCGTCGCCAAGATCGATCCATGTTTGAGCTATGCCAAAGACGACCGCAACAAGTACGACACCTTGGGATTTACCCTCAGCAAAAAAGGCTTGCTATCCGGCAACCTGCAACTGGCAGCCCAGGTGTTGTACAACCGTGGACGGACCTACACGCTGGCCTCAGGCGGAAGCTACGTCAACAATCCGCTCGCCCTTGGAGCGCCTGCTCCGGTCCTGCCGCCAGGAACACCAGCGGTGTTCTACATCGCGGCTCAGAACTACCCGGCCGTGAGAGATGACGAAATCACGGTGACGCCGACAGCCCAGTACGTGATCAGGAAACATGCCACCGTGAAGGCCTTCTATATCTTCCAACGCATGATGTCGACTGACTGGGCCTACCTTGGCATGCAATATGGCACCGGGGCGAATTACTTGCCCTCCAACGAGAGTGCGCCGAACTACGCTGTCAGCGCCGGGGGACTCTCGCTGGTCTACGCCTTCTAGACACGTGCTGCTTCGCATGAAAAAGCCCTGTTCCCTGAACACTTTCTGCCCGGACGCCGATAGAGCATTGATCCTCCATCGCTCGAGGATCGCTTGGGTTCGGAAGGGTTACCTCGGTCATGGACGAAACCTCATTCCCCACGGTCTTCGACAAATCGCTCTCGACGTCCTGGAGCACTGTCACTCCCGTCACCGCAATCACGTTCAGTCTGAATGGCGACACTTCTTCTGGCAATTCACGCGATACCCCCCGGCAGAAGCCGCAGACTCCCGAAGATGATTCGCGGGCAAAGGCCGCCCTCGCAGACTCCGGCGTAGATGCAAACGCTCAGGCCGGGCCAACCTCATCTGGCGACCTGGACGGCGACTTAAGCTCGCTGCTCAGAGACCTGACGTCCGGAGATACCTCCGCAGCCAAGGCAGACGTCAGCAAGCTTCAGGCAAATCTGGATACTCAGACCGAGAGTCCGCTCGATACCCTGATAGGCAGGATTTCAGACTCGCTCAACTCAGGAACCACTGCAGAAGCCACGCCCAACGGCGCACAGCACGATCTAGTCGACTTCCTGATGCAGAACGGACACAGTACCGGGAATCTGCTCAATACCTCCGGTTAGTCGGCACCCAGCAAATTTTCCCAGCGACTTATCATCCCAATCCGTACCTATACCGGTGCACGAGTAACCGTCCCGCAGGGACGGCTGCCCTTAGCCCAGGACGTAGTCCTGGGTCGGTCATGAAACATGATCTAGTCCCGTAGGGGCGGCTGAAAGTTTTTCCATAATTGCATCGTATTGCGCTTCATTGCCCAAAACTTGTGGGCTTTACGCGAGAGGGAGTGCGCGCAAACCAGCAGAACGGACACAGCACCGGGCATCTGCTCAATACCTCCGGCTAATCGGCACGCAGCAAATTTTCCGCGCGACTTAATCATCCCAATCCGTATCTATACCGGTGCACGAGACACCCTCCTGCAAAGCCAGCCCTGAGCTTTCGGAGCTGTACCATCCGCTCACCGGGGCTAAAGAATCTGCGTGAGAGCCGCGCTGAAAGCAGGTAGGTACGGGCTTTAGCCCGTACATAACAAATCTGAATGATTCGGCCTTTAGGCCCTGAGTCATGCTCTTCATTCCTGTACAAGCGAAAACTGCGCCTCAGGAAAACCAGTGGGACGGAAATAAGCAAGGTGCTCAATGAGCACCTTGAGCATCTTGAGCACCTTGCTAAGACAGAGAGCTAAGGTCTAGCTCCATGCGTCGAGTTTGCGGATCCAGAAAAGATCTTCGGCGGTGGCCCGGGAACCCGCGGCCGAAACTCCGTTCGGCCCGCTCATTGACACTCCACAGCCGCCGGAGTGAACATTAGGCGCGAGAAAAACCCACCGCAAGGAGCCCCCCAAATGCCCACCGCAGCAACAGAGACGACGTTTGCCGTCAGCAGGCCGGCGCTTAGCCCAGCCGCAGCCGCGTTCCTGGCCAAGAAACATCAAATGCTGATCGACGGCAAATGGGTGGATGCCCGCAGCGGCCAAACGTTTGCCGTCGAAGACCCCGCAACTGAAGAAATCATTGCCCACGTCCCCGCTGGTGATAAGGCGGATATCGATCTCGCCGTGGCCGCCGCGCGCCGCGCCTTCGAGACCGGACCGTGGTCGCGCATTTCGCCGGCTGCAAGACAGCGCCTCGTCTGGTCGTTGGGCGACTTGCTCGAGCGCCACGCCGACGAATTCGCCGAGCTGGAAGCGCTCGACAACGGAAAGCCGGTCACCAACGCCCGCCGCGACGACGTGGGCGGATCCATCGAAATGTTCCGCTACATGGCGGGTTGGGCAACGCGGTTGAATGGCGAGCAAATCCAGGTGTCCACTCCTGGCAACTGGCATGTCTACACCGTCCGTGAACCCGTCGGTGTCGTCGGCCAGATCATTCCCTGGAACTTTCCCTTGATGATGGCCGCCTGGAAACTGGCGCCGGCTCTGGCAGCCGGCTGCACCATCGTCCTCAAGCCCGCGGAGCAAACCCCGCTATCGGCGATCCGCTTGGGAGAACTCATCACCGAAGCCGGTTTCCCCGATGGCGTGGTGAACATCGTCACCGGCTATGGAGAGACCGCAGGAGCCGCACTGGCGGAACATCCGGATGTCGACAAAGTCGCCTTCACCGGCTCAACTGAGGTCGGTAAGCTGATCGTCAAGGCGGCTGCCGGCAATCTGAAGCGCGTCTCGCTGGAACTGGGCGGCAAATCGCCGGCCATTGTTTTCCCCGACGCCGATCTGGAACTAGCCATCGCCGGTACCGCCAGCGCCATCTTTTATAACCAGGGCCAATGCTGCACCGCAGGTTCGCGGCTTTTTGCCCATAAATCGATCTACGACAAGATCGTCGACGGCGTCACCCGGGAAGCGGCCAAACTGAAGGTGGGCCATGGCCTTGATCCCTCCGTCAACCTTGGCCCGCTAGTTTCGAAGGAACAACACAACCGCGTCACCGGCTTCCTCGAAGCTGGACGGAAAGAGGGAGCTGAGGTCGTCACCGGCGGCAAGGTCAAAGGCAGCCAGGGCTATTTTGTCGAACCAACCGTCCTCGCCCAGACCAATCGTTCCATGAAGGTCGTGCGGGAAGAAATCTTCGGACCGGTGGTCTGCGTCCAATCCTTCGACGACGCCGATCTGGACGCCGTGGCCAAATTCGCCAACGATACGGAATACGGGCTGTCCTCAAGCGTCTGGACGCAGAACCTCAAGGCTGCTCACATGATGGCCCGCAAGATCCGGGCGGGCACGGTCTGCATCAATGCCCACAACTACGGAGACCCCGCATGGCCATTCGGCGGTTATAAGCAATCCGGCTGGGGTAGGGAAATGGGCAAGGAAGTCATGGAGCATTACACCGAGACCAAGGCGGTTGCGGCCAGGCTTTAACGGCTGGGCTAGCTTCCGCTGCCGAACGTATTACAGGCACTCACCTGGCCGGTCGTAAACCCGCGGTTGAACCAGGACATCCTTTGCTCCGAGGATCCGTGGGTGAAGGAGTCGGGGGTCACATACCCCCGCGACATTTTCTGCAGGCGGTCGTCCCCCACGGCGGCCGCAGCCTGCAGGCCACCCTTGATATCGGCCTGATCCGTAATCTGCCGATTCGTCGTCGAGTGGGCCCATACGCCGGCAAAGCAATCTGCCTGCAGCTCCATAGCTACGGATAGCTGGTTCCGCGCCCCGGGGTTTTGCTGCTGTATGCCCCGGACCTTGCGCTCGATCCCCAGCACGTTCTGCACGTGATGCCCAATTTCATGGGCGATCACGTATGCCTGGGCGAAATCCCCCGAAGCCCCGAACTGCTTCAACTGGTCCCAGAACCCGAGGTCCAGATAGACTTTTTGGTCTGCCGGGCAATAGAACGGCCCGGTTGAGGACTGAGCAGCGCCGCATCCCGACTGCGTGTAGTCGCGGAACAACACCAGGTGCGCCCGGGGATAGCGGATTCCTTCTTTGGCCAGTATCTGCGTCCAGGTGTCCTGGGCATCGCCCAGCACAAAGGATGCCAATTGTGCCGATCGGTCTTCCTGGGGCGATACTTGCCGCGGCCCGCTTTGCTGTTGTTGTTGGACCCCGCCGCCACCGGAAAAGTAGGCCCCGATGTAGTTCCGCCCGGTCACCAGGCTGATCACCAGCAGGATAATGAACCCGACGATTCCAAGACCGCCACCGCCGAAGCCGCCGCCTGACTGGCCTCGCCTATCTTCAACGTCGCCGCTAAGACCGCCAGGAGTCCATCTCATAAAGTGCTACGAGTTTAGTACGAGCAAGTGGCATTGGAAGTGAAAAATCGGCCGATCTCTTCCATGGACGTAAAAACTTAGTTGGCCCCGGGCAAACCAAGGGGTTAATATTGTCGTCACTCATTGCATTACTTTGTCTTCCTTTACGTATGCGCCAGCACGCAAACAGGGAGCTTTATGAAAGCCTTGATTCTTATCATCGGGGACGACCCGGTCTTGATGCGGACCCGCGCCGAACTCCTGCGAGATTGGCAGATAACCACAGTGAGCTCGCGGGACGCGGGAGAAGCCCTGCGGTCGCGACCCTACAACCTCGTGATCTTGAGTCAGACCGTGCAGGAGACCCAGGCGAGAAACCTCATCGCCCAGGCACAGGACCTGGACCCGAATCCCCGTATATTGGCGATTCGCTCAGGAGACGATCGGCAGCTTGGATCCCAAACCTATCAGGTGGATCTGAACAACCCGGGTGGGTTGCGCTCGGCTGTGGCCAGGATCCTGGAACATCAGGCAACACCCCTGCTTGTTGAGCAGGCGGGCCTTGACTACATAAAGGCCAGGGCAATTCCCAGCAGCACGACCAGCAAATGAAACCCGAAAGCGTCCAGGAAGCGGTGGGTGGAGTTCGTGGGAGCCGGTGAGCCCACAGTCATTTCGTGAGCAGATTCCGTGGCTTGCATCTGACCAGGTGGAGCCTGGCCAGAGGGATTGGCAGTGGTGGGGGAGACCATGCAAAACCTCTTTCCGTTCCTGAAATTATCGACCCATTCCGCGGAAAATAATGGCCCTCGAACTACACCTTTCGTGCAGGGTTAGGGCACTGGACTGAACACTACGTAGTTGCGATTGATGTAAAGCCGGTACCGGTTCGGCGCAGTGTCGGCCAGAACCTGTAAGGGCGTAGGGCGTTTCAACTCTGTGTCGTGCACGCCGGAAACGTTGAATAAGTCGTGCGCGCCGAGATCCATCACCAGGAACTTATTTCCATCCACAAAGCCTACTCCGTAAGCTCCAGGTTTCAGCGTCTGCCCATTGATCTCGAGTGGTACCTCGGTGATGAAATAGCCTTGATATTTCTGCTGCACCGCTGTCGAGTAGCCTGAAGTATCCACCAGGGCGCAAAGCACCAACATGCCGTTCGCCAGCTTCACTCCACCGGCATTGCGCGCCTGTACGCTTGCCACCTGGCCTCGGAAGAAAACCGTCGCCGGCATCAGGTTGGCCATGTCCGGCGCCTTCAGTATCCCCGGGCTGGCATTGTCGGTGGCCCCCCTCATGTTGCCTGGAAGACAAAGAAACAGGGCGGCGCATAGCAGCAACTTCAAACGGGATTTTGCTGGTAACAAGAGGTCTCCTTATCAGGGCGACGCGGGGGTTGGTCCAACTGTACCACCGGGACCCTGAAAGTTTCATTGCACCAAAAAGGCGCCTTTTCGTCATGCGGCGAGGCGGAGGCCCGTTCGCATCCCACTACCTCGGGGAGAAAACATGAGCGAAGATCTGACCCGGCCGCAAACACTCCAAAGATGCGACACATCGGAGCCTTCGTGCCCTTACGCAAGTTGAACAAGAAGGCCATGCCACAAGCAGGCGCATCCTCCCAGGTCCAGACCGAGCTTGATCGGCCAACTGCGGACGAGATCTACGAGCAGGTCTCCCGAAATGCGCGTCACGAGCTGGACCGCGCAGCGTTGGGTCTGTTTATTTCTGGGCTGGCCGGTGGTATCACCATGGGCCTGACCGCCCTGAGCACGTCGATTGTCATCGCCCAATTGGGGCGAAGCCCCGCCGCCAAAGTGATCGCCGACCTCCTATACCCAATCGGATTCATTGCCGTCATCCTTGGCCGGGCCCAGCTATTCACCGAGAACACGCTTTATCCCGTCGCGCTCATGCTCGCCGAACGCCGCCACGGCTGGAGGACGCTCCGGCTATGGGCCATCGTCCTTCCTTCCAATGTTCTTGGGGCCTTTCTTTTTGCGCTGCTGGCCGTGCGCACCGGTGCACTGCGGCCGGAAGTTGTCACCGCGATGACGCGCATGGGGGTGGAGGCGGCAGGAGTAACGACCAGCCATGTATTTTGGAGCGGCGTCATCGGCGGATGGATTATTGCGCTGGTCGCCTGGCTGGTCAGCGGCAGCCACTCCATCACAGGTTCTGTCATGCTCATCTGGCTGTTGACCTTTGTAGTGGGCCTGGGAGGGTTCGCCCATTGCATTGCCACCAGCGGAGAGATTCTTTCGGCGATCCTCGATCATCAACTCTCTGTGTCCCGGTATTTTGCGTGGCTTGCCCCGGCAACCTTGGGCAACATCTGCGGCGGTGTGCTGCTGGTTACGCTGCTGGAGTATGGCCAGGTAAAGGGTGGAGAAGAGGGACGCTACTATCGCTAGGCGTATGATCTCCGACCGGCTGCGCACCTTCTACCTTGCCCTCCCAACCGTAGAATGACTCCTGAGGACGGCAAGAACGAATGACCGATACCACGAAAAACACCCACGCTCCCATCGAAAGCTACGCGCTCATCGGGGACTGCCAGACGGCCGCACTCGTTTGCCTGGATGGATCAATCGATTGGCTATGCTGGCCGGATTTTTCCTCTGATGCTTGTTTTGCACGCTTGCTGGGAACCGAGGAGAACGGCCGCTGGTTGCTGGCCCCCGCCACGGAAGTAGAAAAGACGTCGCGCAAGTATCGCGACCACACACTCATTCTCGAAACCACATTCGAAACGGCAGATTTCGCGGTCATGCTGATTGATTTCATGCCCATTCGTGGCACCAACTCCGACATCGTCCGCATCGTGAAGGGAATTCGTGGAAGCGCACCCATGAAGATGGAGATGTCCTTGCGCTTCAACTACGGCAGCACCGTGCCCTGGGTCACGCGGCGAAACGGAGGTATTCGCGCCATTGCCGGGCCAGACCTCGTGGTCCTTCGCACCCAGGCGCCGCTCCAGGGTAAAGGATTCACAACGGTGAGCGAGTTCACCGTCAACGCCGGAGAGAGCGTCGATTTCGTGATGACCTACGGGCCGTCACATCTGCATTTACCGCGCGCTATCGATGTGAACAAGGCGCTCGACGAAACCCAGGATTTCTGGGAGAAGTGGGCCGCTCAGAACTGCTTTCAGAAGCTACCCTACTGCGAAGCCGTGGAGCGCTCCCTCATCACTCTTAAGGCGCTTACCTATCAGCCGACCGGCGGGATCGTCGCCGCGGTGACCACCTCTCTGCCGGAACAGTTGGGAGGTTCGAGGAATTGGGACTATCGCTACTGCTGGCTGCGCGATGCCACCTTTACTTTGCTCTCGTTCATGTTCGGCGGGTATTTCCAGGAGGCAAAAGCCTGGCAGCAATGGCTCTTGCGCGCCATTGCCGGCAGTCCCGATCAGGTTCAGATCATGTACGGCTTGGCGGGTCAGCGCTATCTGCCCGAGCGCGAAATACCCTGGCTCACCGGCTACGAAAATTCCAAGCCCGTGCGCATTGGAAACGCGGCCTCCGAACAGCTTCAACTGGATATCTACGGCGAAGTGCTGGCCGCCTTCCATCACGCCCTGAGCAAGATGGGCAAGGATGGCGAACAGTCATTCGCCATGCTTCAGCGCTTGGTAGAACATCTGGAGACCATCTGGCAGGAGCCTGATGAAGGTATCTGGGAAACCCGAGGAGGCCGGCAACACTTTACCTACTCCAAGATGATGGCCTGGGTTGCCTTCGACCGCGCGATCAAGGCATCCGGCATGTTGCATGCCAACGCCCCCGTGGAACGCTGGCAGAAGGTGCGGGCAAAGATTCACGACGAGATCTGCACCCATGGTTATAACGAAAAGCTGGGCAGCTTCGTGCAGAGCTACGGATCCGAGCATCTCGATGCATCGTTGTTGCTGATGCCGCTCACCGGGTTTCTCCCCCCGGAGGACCCACGCGTCAAGGGCACGCTCAAGGCCATTGAGAATAACCTTATGTCAGGCGGACTGGTCTTGCGGTACGACACCGAAAAGGTTTCGGACGGCCTCCCTCCTGGCGAAGGCGTATTTCTCGCCTGCAGCTTCTGGATGGTGAGCGCACTCAAGCTGCAGGGCAGAGATGCCGATGCCAGGAAGCTGTTCGAGCGAGTCCTCTCACTAGCCAACGACGTTGGCTTGCTTGCTGAGGAATACGACACCACCGCTAAGCGCCTGGTAGGGAATTTCCCCCAGGCACTCTCCCACATCTCGCTGGTGAACGCCGCCGTGAATCTGGCCGGCTACGATGCCCCGCCGACCAAGTAGCCAACCACGACGCATCCCACTGGAAGAACGCAGTTCCGCAATGGAGGATTGAATGCATGTATTTGAGGTCTGGGCCCCTCGCGCCGGCGCCATGGAAGTCAAAATAGGAAACAAGAAGTTTCCTATGGTCAAAGAGCCCAGGGGCTATTGGTCAGCGGCCGTGCAGGAGGCAGGGCCGAGCACCGACTACGGGTTCGTGATCGATGGCCTGGAACCCCCCCTCCCTGATCCGCGCAGCCAGTGGCAGCCCGAGAGTGTCCACGGTCTGTCCCGTCTCGTCGATCATGCTGCGTTCGCCTGGAGCGACAGCGAGTGGCAGGCGCCCCCGCTATCGAGCGGCCTGATTTACGAACTGCACCTCGGCACGTTTACGACCGAGGGAACTTTGCGAGCGGCAGAGACACGGCTGGACTATCTGAAAACCCTGGGCGTCACTCACGTCGAGCTGATGCCGATCGCTAACTTCCCCGGCAAACGAGGATGGGGCTATGACGGCGTGGATTTATACGCCATCTTCAATGCTTATGGAGAACCCAGCGATCTCAAGCACTTCGTGGATGCCTGCCATGCCAGGGGCCTCGCCGTGTTGCTGGACGTGGTCTACAACCACCTGGGTCCGGTGGGCAACTACCTCTCAAAATTTGGACCCTACTTCACCCACAGCCACACCACCCCGTGGGGGGACGCGGTCAATTTCGAAGAAGCCGGCGCTACAGAAGTCCGCCGCTTCCTGATCGACAACGCCTTGATGTGGCTGCGCGATTACCACTTCGATGGATTGCGTCTCGACGCGGTGCACGCCTACATGGATCGCTCTGCCATCCATTTCCTGGAGCAGATCACGGGCGAAGTAAGAAGACTCGAAGCAGAGATGGGAAAGCACTTCGTCCTGATTGCCGAGAGCGATCTGAACGATCCCAGGATTGTGAAAGCCGAAGAGGCCGGCGGATATGGGATGGACGCCCAATGGAGCGACGATTTTCACCACGCGTTGTTCTCCGTCATCTCCGGTGAGCGCGCAGGCTACTACGAAGATTTCGGTACCCTTGCTCAGCTGGCCAAGGCGCTTCGCTGCGTGTTTGTCTACGACGGCAACTACTCTGAACACCGCAAGCGAAATCACGGCCGCCAGGTCGTTGGCTTGTCGGGTCATCGCTTCATAGGATTTGTGCAGAACCATGATCAGGTGGGCAATCGCGCCCAGGGCGAACGTATCAGCCATGAATCTGGCGTCGGCCGGGCAAAAATAGCCGCTGCGCTGGTCCTCACCGCACCCTTCGTCCCCATGCTTTTCCAGGGGGAGGAGTTTGGCGCCTCGGCCCCATTTCTGTACTTCACCGACTACGATGATCCCGAGCTCGGCCGGATGATCTCCGAGGGTCGCAAGAAAGAGTTTGAAGCCTTCGGCTGGGCTCCGGATCAGATTCCCGATCCCCAGGACGAGCAGACCTTTCTCCGATCCAGGTTGAATTGGGCCGAATTGACTGAGCAGCCGCATGGCGCGCTGTTGCAGTGGCATAAGGACCTCATCAACCTGCGGCGCAGCCAAAGCAAGCTGACCGATGGAAACCTCAACGCCGTAAACGTGCGCTTCGATGAGGAAGCGCAGTGGCTGGTCCTGGAGCGAGGCACCTTGTGCATCGCCTGCAACCTGGGAAAAGCTCCGGCGAACGTGGAAGTAGGCAAAGGTGCCCAGGTACTCCTGGCCTCCGATGACTCCATCGCCCTGACCGGTGCGAACATCCAGCTAGGTCCCGACAGCGTAGCTGTGTTGTCCACGGCTCAAGCCTCGGATTGAGTAAGGCGAGCAGTTCAAAGTTAGTCCCGTAGGGACGGCTGAATTTAGCCCAGGACGCAGTCCTGGGTAAGGATGCACCCTTGACAAGTCCCGTAGGGACGACTGAAAAACTCAATGGATCGAAAATCTGAATCGAGGAATACTTCGCTTGGGGATGGCCGCCCATAATTTCAGTCGTCCCTACGGGATTCGCGCAGGCGGGACCTGTTGCGCTTTATGGCGCCATCAATGCAATAATCTTAGCGGAACTGAGGAAGTCGCCTGTGAGCCGATGCATTTTGCTCGTGTACCTGGCTGCGAGCGTATCGCTCTCAGCGCTGGGTCAGAGCGCCGCCTGGCAACCAAACCTAACCCGCCAACAGACGTACACGTTGCATCGCTCGTCGAGCGCGGATCCTACCGGAGGCAATGCCGACCGCCGCAAGGTTAACCCTGGCGAAACGCTGACCGTGCTCGACACGGACGGCCCCGGCTTGATCTCGCACCTGTGGTTTACCATCGCCAGCTCCGAACCCTACCATCTGAAACGGATCGTGTTGCGAATTTACTGGGATGGCGAAGAGACCCCGAGCGTCGAGGCTCCGATCGGCGATTTCTTTGGGCTTGGCCTCGGCTACTACCATCCCTGGCAATCGGAAATGCTTTCCGTGGGAAGCGTTAAGGATTTGAACTGCTTTTTCCCCATGCCCTTTGAACGGCATGCTCGCATCACCGTGACCAACGAAGGGAACCAAGCGGTAAAGGCGCTCTACTACAACATCGAATACCGGATGGAGTCGACGACGCTCGCGCCGGGCACGTTGTACTTCCACGCGCAATTTCGCCAGGCGCAACCCAACCACGGCTGGACTACTAACTGGACACGCAACGGCCAAGCGCTGGTGAACAAAAAAGCCAATCTGACTGGGCAGGACAATTATGTGTGGCTGGATGCCAAGGGCACGGGCCAGTATGCAGGTGTAACCATGTCCATCCTGCAGAACCAGGATGATTGGTGGGGCGAGGGCGACGACATGTTTTTCGTGGACGGCGCAAAGAAGCCCACCATCGCCGGCACCGGGGCAGAGGACTACTTCCTGGGCGCCTGGGGCTTCAAAGACCATCCTTTCTCGTACCAGCTATACGGCGCGCCCATTGTAGAAAAAGGCAGGGCCGGATCCCGATCGAGCGTATACCGATTTCATCTTGATTCGCCGATGGTTTTCAAGACCTCGTTCAAAGCAACCATTGAGCACGGCAATGCAAACCATCGCTCGGACAACTACTACTCGGTGGCCTATTGGTATCAGGTTGAGCCGCACGCGCCCTTTCCACCGTTACCGCCAGTGGAGCAGAGGCTGCCTGTGCTGGAGCGCGTGGGCGGTCCAGGAAATACCCTCCCCGCCCCTCCTCCTAAAGCTGGTCGCGCAAGTCCGCAAAAGCCTTAAAGATGCACGCGTAGTTACAGATCAAAGCGCCGCTGCGAGGGCGAACGTCAATAGCAGCGCTATAACGGAAATCAATGGTTTCGCTGATGGACCAGGTCTTCATGGTATCGGCGACGCTCATATTGAAATACTCCTTCACCAGCCAAAATCCGCCATCGTTCACATGGGAAAAGATGGCCGATCCTGCGCCTGTGGCGATGGTCAGCAATTCCGGCCGCACACCTGGACTATGGGCGAGAATAGGAGCAAGTATGCCCGCGGCGGTGGTTAAGGCGACAGTAGCCGACCCGGTAGCCAGGCGGATGAGTGCGGCGACCAGCCATCCCAACAACAACAGCGATACATGAGCGTGCAGCGCAACCGAGACGATCGCCTGCGAGACGCCGCTATCCTGCAGGATGCGCCCAAATCCGCCGCCTGCTCCGATCACCAGCGTGATGTGGGCCGTAGGCGCCAGGCATTCATTAGAGAACTTAAGGATCGTCTCGCGGTTAAAGCCGCGCATTTTGCCCAGGGTGAGAAAGCTGATCAGGACCGCTACCAGCAACGCGATGTCGGCAGTCCCCAGCAAGTGCAGCACGCGGTTGCGTGGCTGTGCCCGGCGCCGCCAGAACTCCCGCCCAACTGCCAACCAGCATCAGCACCACCGGCAGCAAGAACAGTGGCCATCGAGATGCCGAAGGCCGGGCAATGACGCGATTCGCATCATGCTCGGCGAACTGCTCCGCCATGGGGTTGTGGGCGTCGAGCACAATCCGGGGAGCGATGAACGGGCCATAGATTGGCCCCGCAACACCGCGCAGGGAATCCCCACCAACAGGCCGTACAAGATCGTGCGTCCCACGTCGGCGTGGAAGATGGTGACCGCCAGCATCGCTGCGGGATGCGGCGGAATCAGCGCATGCACCACGGAAAGCCCCGCCACCAGCGGCAGGCCGACCAGGATCAGAGAAGTTTGCGGTGCGCCGGGCGACCGTGAAAGCGATCGGTATGAGCAGAACGAAACCGACCTCAAAGAAGACCGGCATGCCCACGATCAGCCCGGCGCACATCATGGACCAGGTCACTCGCCGCTCGCCAAAAAGGTTGAATCAACGTACTCCGCGATGCGGTCCGAGGCGCCGGATTCCGCCATCATCTTGCCCAGCATGGTGCCCAGGCCAACCACGATGGCGATGTGTCCCAGGGTATTGCCCATCCCGGTTTCAAAGGAGGAAACGATGCTCCCCGAGCGGCATCCCGGTTACGGCCGCCAGCGCGAGCGAAACCAACATGAGGGAAAGAAAAGCGTTGAGCTTGGCTACCGCGATGAGCAGAACCAGCCCGATCACCGCACTGGCAGCGGCGAGCAGCAGGAAAACACCGTGGCTGTCGAGCAAAGGCACCGGGTTCAAGCGGTACCTAGGGAGGGGCGGGGTAGAAAGCGGCCGGCTCTTTGCCCAGTGGCATGCCCCGTCTTTATAAGACAGCACTCCGTTGACCCATACGGCGGCGATTCCTTCAGCCGCACAGATTGGGTTGCTGAAAGTGGCTGTATCTTTGATGGTCTCCGGGTCGAAGAGCACCAGGTCGGCGTGACAGCCTTCACGGATTCTGGCCGCGTCCGGCCAATCTGAATCGCTGCGCGGGCATGCCGGTCATTTTATGCACGGCTTGCGCGAGCGGGAAGATGCCTTGCTCGCGGCAATAGTGACCCAACACGCGAGGAAAGGTTCCCCATAGGCGCGGGTGGGGACGCGGGTCGTTGGGCAGGCCATCGGAGCCGATCATGCGTTGCGGGATGCTGCAGGATGCGGCGCACGTCTTCTTCCGACATGCTGTGGTAGATCGCGCCCGCAGGTTGCAGGCGGGCCGCCGCTTCTTTCTGCTTCACTCCCCAGGCTTGGGCGATCTGCTCCAGTGTCTGCCCGGCCATCTCAGGATGTGGCGTCGACCAGGTAATGACGATGCGGATGTGCTCATCCACCTGGCCGTAGATCGAGAGTGCTGGAGGAGGCGGTATAGGGATAGCAATCGCATTGCACAGGTTGTTCGGCCAGTGCGGTGTCCAACGCATGAAGAACTTCTTCGCTCCTGCCCCAGTTTGCCGATGCCTGCGCACTTCAGATGGGAGATCACGACCGGCACATGGCACTCGCGGCCGGTGGCGAAAGCCTCTCTCATGGCGCCGAGGATCTCCTCGGCCTCGGTGCGCATGTGGGTGGCGTAGATCGCGCCTGCGGCAGCGAGGGGTTCGGCCAGGGCCAGAATCTCCTCCGGCGGGGCAGAGCGGGCCGATCCGTAGGCGAGTCCGGAACTCAGGCCCAATGCACCGTGATCCAGGGCCTCGGTCAATTGCGCGCGCATGGCCTGGATTTCGGCCGCGGTGGCCGCGCGGTCGAGCCGATCCATATGGTTGTTGCGCAGTGCCGTGTGTCCGGCCAGGGCAGCCACGTTGACCGCGGGTTGCGCCGCGTCCACCGCCGCGACATAGGCAGCAAAAGTCGGGTAGCGGAAGGCGTCGGCCTCGCCCAACAAATTCATGGGATCGGGAGGGGCGCCGGCCAACCGTACCGGCGCCGCGCTGATGCCGCAATTGCCCACGATCACGGTGGTGACGCCCTGGGACAGCTTTGCCATCATCTGGGGATCGCGGATGACGTTCGTATCGTCATGGGTGTGGACGTCGATGAATCCTGGAGAAAGAACCCGTCCCTCTCCCTCCGTCACCTGCCGGGCCCCGTACTGGGAGAGTTGGCCGATCGCGCAAATAACACCGGCGTCGATTGCCACATCGGCTGTCTCACTTTCGGCGCCGCTGCCGTCGAGAACGCGAACATTGCGGATAAGCGTGTCACAAAGAGGCATATGGCATGGTAAATTCCCACATGGCGCCAGCGGCCATGGAACCGCAAAACGAAAAATGCTCTAGACTGTTCTGGCATATTTAAGATTCGGGAGGATGCGCCATGTCAGATGAAGATCTCAAAGCAGAACTCGAGAGGCTGCGTGCAGAAAACGATCAGCTAAAAACCAAAAGCGTGCGTGGGCTGAGCTTGAAAGTCAGTGAGAAGGGTGCGGTATCCCTGTACGGAGTCGGCCGGTTTCCAGTGACGCTTTACAAGGAACAGTGGGCCAAGGTCCTGGGCATGAAGGACGAAATCGAAAAATTCCTTCATGACAATGCCCATTCGCTCAAGACGAAGGAATAACCTCCTAAGGCAAAGCTTACCGGAGGCTAGGCATTAACTCTCACGATCTGCGCGCGAAAGCCGTTGGTTGCGAATTGCCTTATGATCCAGGTTTCGCAGGCTCTCGATATTCTCCAGAACTTTGTGCATTGCTTCTACGATAGCGTCGATGTCGCTGCGCGGGCCGAGGAAGATCTGGTGTGGGAACCAGATCGCCTCGCGGTAGGCCGCTTTTTCTGATTCCGGGCAGGTATACATCGTCTTCAGATTCAATGGCTGCGATCGGCCCCAGCTCAACGCCGGGAAATCGGCTGGATCGAGCGGGAACAGGGAACTGCGGTAGACCGGCTCATAGAACAGTCCGTCGCAAGGTATACCTTCCAGTTGCAGAGCCGCCACGAACGCCGCGCGGGGAATGTCGTTCACTCGTTCGGCAAAATATTTCAGCACAAAGCCATAGGGAGCCAGGTTGGTGATGCGCGGCTCTGGTTTCAGGAAGCCGATACCAGCGGTCTTTGCCAACTGTTGTTCGAAATAGGCCATGTTGGCCATGCGGATTTTTCCCTGGACGGGAAGGCTCTCCAACTGCGCGGTCAGTAGCGCTGCCTGAAACTCACCCAGCCGGTAGTTGAAACCAATGGTGCGATGGTGGAACTTATCCGTCACGCTGGCGCGGCCGGCATTGATGTAGGTTTGCACGCGCTCATGGTATTCGAGGTTGTTGGTCAGCACGATGCCGCCTTCGCCGGACGTGATGAGCTTGCTCGACTGGAAGCTGAAGGCTCCCAGGTCGCCGATCGACCCCGCGCCTTTGCCGCGCCACTTTCCGCCGTGCGCGTGGGCACAGTCTTCGACGATCTTCAGTGAGTGCCTGCGAGCGATTTCAGGCAGTGCGTCCATGTCGGCGAAGCGCATGCCCAGGTGCACCGGCAGGATAGCGCGAGTCTTCGGAGTAATGGCGGCTTCGGCGGCTGCGGCATCCATGCAATAGGTTTCGGGATCGACATCGACAAACACCGGCACCGCATTCACCAGCAGAACCGGTCCCACCGTACCCTCCCAGGTATAGGCAGGGACCAGCACCTCGTCGCCGGGCCGAATATCGATCGCCTTGAGCGCGGCCTGGATGGCAACTGTGCCTGTGTTTACGCATTGGCCGTAGGTGGTGTCGTGCAGCCTGGCAAACCCTTCGGCGAATTGGACGGAGTATTTTCCAGGAAACGGCTGCCCTCCCCAGGCTCGACCGCGAAGCACGTCCAGCAGTCGGGTTTCTTCCTTATCTGAGAACAAAGGCCACGGTGTGAATGGGGTGGTCCGCACTGCGCGGCCACCCAGAATCGCGAGACTTCCCATGTGCTGTCCGCCCTAGCTGAAGAAGCCCAAAGATAACGCATCCTCCTCTTCAGTGGCAAGCCTCCTAAGAGTCAAAAAATCAAAGCGTTTAGATGGTAAGGAGTGTTGCTGAGAACGATTGAGCAGTCTCGGTTTAAGTAACAATACTAAGCGGTTTGGTGTCCTGGCGTCCATGTGCCGAAAAAGATAGGGGGAGCCCTATGAGCGCTAACTCTTAGGGTGTTTTTCGCTAAACTCTCTCAAAAGATCGTCATCCTGAGCGAAGCGCTTCGCGGAACTATCGCAAGCAGAAGAGTTTATGGCGCGCAGTCGAAGGACCCCGGTCATGTTGATTGGTAGATGCTTCTGAAAGTTTTCCACCCGCGAACCACACGCGAGACAAAAAAGTCCCGACCTCTCAGGATGACGGCTTTACGGGAGCTTGGAATCTGACTGGTTGAGTATGTGGAATGACAAAAGATCGAAAAGTCACAGTCGCTCAGGACAGGCTCTCCGACTGCACGCCATAGCGATAGCTTTGCCATCGCGCTGCGCTTGCGGAGAACGCCAGAACTCTAGCCCAATCCTGTCCGAACCCGGGTTGCCGCCTCTCTCTCGCACTGCCATGCCCAAAACATATTTGAACCCCCGCGACACTAAATGCTCACAATCAGGATCTATATCGTCGTGCAAATCCCGTCCGCCAGACGCCTACGCGCCGAGAGGGCCGCATGGTGAGCAACTGTTTGGGGTAAGCAGGAGGGCGCCCAGGCGTCCTCTTAGCAGGTCTTTGACAACGAACACCACAATCTGTCCGGCAAGCGGCCGGGCCGTGTGGGGAGACTATTCTGCATGAAGCGAAAAGCAGTTCTCCCCTTCCTTTTAAGTACAAGAAGGGGGCTTACGGCGCATAAGGCGCTTATGGCGCACACTTTTTTTCCGCGCCCACCTGGCAGCGGCCTTGGACAATATCGAGGTTCGTAGCTCCAAAGACGGAGAACCTGGCGGCTGCTGACGGACGTTTCCCCTCCGCAGGATGAGTACCAACCGGCAAGGCACGCAAGATGCTCAATGAGCACCTTGAGCACCTTGAGCATCTTGAGCATCTTGCTCATCTTGAGAGAACAATCGCGCCACGCTTTACAGACAGAGAACTGCAGGTTCCTCGGCTTCCCCGGATTTCCTGTCGGGAGTTGCGGCTCCATCAGCTGCATGTGGTTCTCTTTCAGAAGAACCACATAAGTGGTCGCGGTGTGCGCGACGAAGCAGGGAATCCGGGCACGCTCGGGATGACAGCAAGGAAAGCGTGGCGGTCGGATAGAGAGTGGTTGCGTATGCTGAGAGCCGAAAAGATCGAAAAAGCCACAACCTCTCAGGATGACGATTTTTGTGGGGAGTTTGGCGAAAGAGACCCCAGGTAAGTTAGCGCAGCCCCTTCAACTGTTCCCGCCTAGTGGAAGAACACGATTGCCAAGCGAGAGATTCTCTTGGCGTGAAGTAAAAGCATTGGAAAGAACCGTATTCAGCCCATGTACGCTGGGGCGAACATGGGGCACCCGTCCAGAGCCAAAAACTGCGGTTGAGAGATCGACCTGAGCTTAAGTGACAGTAACTGTTGCTTAGCTATCACGCGGGATCGGCCATCACCCTTCGTGCTGCAAAAGATATAACCACCCCAGCCACAACCACCAGCGCCAATGCCACCCGCAAGCCGAGCAAGCCAGACAGAGATCCTATCACCGGAGGACCGGCCATAAATCCCAAATAGCCGACACTGGCCGCGGCCGCGGTCGCCGCACCGACTCCCCCCGGAAATCTCCTCGCCGCTGCGCCGAAAATTAGCGCTACCATGTTGGATAATCCGAAACCGGCTAGAAGAAAGCCAACCATAGCGCCAAAGTAGGTTGTCCCCAGGAGCGCGAATCCAAAGCCAAATGCGACCAAAGCACCGGAAGCACGCAGCAGCAGGGTAGCCCCGATTTTCATGTGGAGGTGGTCACCGATAAAGCAGCCGGCCATCATGGACAGAGAAAAGACTGCGTAACCAGTCGCCGCCGTAGCGGCTGAGACGTGAAGCGTGGAGCGCAGCTGAGCCGTAGGCGCGCTCGGTGACAATCGCTTGCGTATTAGTGGACACATCGACCGTGCCTCGCAGCAGGCCAAAGCAGAAGGTACCAATCGCCAGCCACGCAAGGGACCCTGTCCACGGCAGCCACGCCAAGACCACGGCGTAACAGATTTGTCCGTTGGAAGCGACATCACAACTATCGATGCGATGAAGTGCCCGCCCCACGAAAGGCATGGAAACCACAGCTCCCAGAGCCAGGGTGAACAGGGGAATGGTCAGTTGCGCGTTGCTCAGTTGATAGTTTTGCTTGAACACCGAGATATGCGCCGACCACACGCCAAAGGCGAAGCCATTCGCGATAAAGAGCGCAGAAATAGCTCTTCGCGCGGATGCCGGCGAACGCTGCTTCATCGCCTGTGCTTGCTTGATTTCAGATTGCACTGAGCCGATTGTAATCGGCATCTTTTCTGAACTGCGCCGAGGCTGTACCATTCGAAGGATCCTTAGGACCACTGACTTGATGAGGAGCTGAGATGCGCACGAGACTTTTCATAATCGGGTCGGTCGCCGGGCTTCTGATGCTGCCGGGGTGCAGGAAGCGGCCTGATCCGAATGAAATCGCGGCGCGAGGAAAACCGCAGGATCCCAGTCTGAGCGTGCAAGCCAGCGGGTATCACGGGAATCACTTCAGCGGTCCGGTTTATCTTCCGCGGTTTTCTCCCATGGAGAGCGGCACGACTGCGTATAGCGTGACCTATCAGGATGGCGTCACCGTGATGAGCAGGGCGGATACCATGCACCACCTGCTCGCTATCCGCCGGGATGGAAGCTTCGTGTTTGACTCGTCGGCCAGCCAGATCGCTGATCTGCAGCCCGGAAGTGTGCTTCTGCTTTCCGGCCTGGCGCTGTGCACGGTGGTGGAGGTGAAGGATACTGGAGACGGCTATCTGGTCAAAACAGCGCCCGCCAAAATCACCGACGCCATCAAGTCAGGCCGGTTGGAAGGCACCTACAAGATCGATTTCAGCCGAATGCAGGCGGACAAGCCTTCATCCAGTCACGAGGGCGCCGCTGACTTTGATGTGGACTTTGGCGGTTACAATTATCACGTCAAATTCACCCCGAGGAAAGATCGCATCGATGTACAGGCCACGATTAAGTTTGGAGGCAGCCAGGGAACGCTGGCGTATGAAGGGGTGGGTTACCTCAGCAATTTTGTCTCCCATGTGAAGATGCGGATTACGGATGGTCAAGTCACCAACCTGACCTTTACCAACTCCGACCTCCGCGGGCAGATCGAGCTGAAGTGGTTTGCCGTCGCCACGGAAGAATTGAAACCCGGATCCACGGCCAAAATAACCTCTTGGCCGGCTGAGCTTTTGAAGAGTGTACCGCTTACGAAAGCGGCCTATCATGTTCCCATCCTGGTGGGAGCTTTGCCGTTCGATCTGAGAATATCTCTGGGATTCAGCTTTATTCCGGCATTCACTTCGAAGAACAGCGTGTCTGAGGGCAGCAAACTCGTCAAGTACAGCGGCAACGGCGGCTTCATCTTTTCGTATGGCCAGACCCTGCCTACTGGAGTGATCAATGTCCAGGGGGAAGTTGCCGGGCAGGATAACCGGGTGGTGGCTGCCGGCCCTGTCGGTTTTACCGCGGCGATCGAGGCTCCGCGGGTGGAGTTGGTCATGGGTTGGCCGCCTTCGACCATGCTTGCCGCGGGTTATCTTAACGCGATCACTTCCTACGGCATTGTGACGAACGGAATGGCCAGCTCCATGCCATGCCAGAGCAATGTCATGGCTTTCAGCGTGAACGCGGGATCCGCGCACACCTCGCCGAACACCTTCGCCGATTGGTTTGGAACGGCGACGGGAGTAACGTCATCCGTCACGTTGTGGCAAAAGACGACAAAAGCTGCGGGCGCCGCGGGGGTCATGTGTCCCAGCTGAGTGAAACACCGTGGCGATTACAGTTAAGTCTGGCTAGCTGTCTTCGCCAATGTCCTCGCGCCAGATCGCTGGAAAGTCGCGGATGAAACTTTCCATCATGCGCACGCATTCCTGGGAGTCGAGATTAATAATCCTGACCCCGGCCTCGCGCAGCCAATCGAGGCCACCTCCGAAGGTCCTGCTCTCGCCTACGACCAGCGTGCGAATACCGAATTGGCGCACCAGCCCGCTACAGTACCAGCAGGGAGCCAGCGTTGTCACCATGATCACGTCGCGGTAAGAACGCAACCGGCCCGCCCGGCGAAAGGCGTCGGTCTCTGCGTGCACCGAAGGATCGCTTTGCTGTATCCGCCGATTGTGCCCGGAGCTGAGCTGCTGCCCCTGGCTATTGAACATCGCTGCTCCAATCGGCAGGCCACCCTCTGCCAGGCCAGCGCGGGCTTCGCGGATCGCGACCGCCAACATCGAAGCCCAATCCTGTTCCACGTTCATGGCTCACCTCACCAGTGAGCATACGTAGGCGGCATTCCGCTTGTCGAGATGAGCGATGGGAGTGGCGTAGCTAGCAACGGTAAAGCCTCACGGGCGCATCCTATCGCCTGCTCCGCTCGGAATCCGCACAAGAGCATCGAAAGGATTTCTCATGACAAGGTACAACCAATGGAGAGCAGTGCTCGTTTGTGCTGCCACTCTTCTCATCGCAGGCTGTGATAAGAAAGACGATTCCAAGATGAACTACCAGACTGCGATCAACGACTACTACAAGGCTCACCCCGCCTGCATTTGGCAGGACACCAAGAAGTTTCCTGTACAAGCGGCGACCTCTGACGACGCCAAGACGGAGGGTTTCGACGCCCTTACCGACGCCGGCCTGCTCACCCGCACGACCGCGGAGAAAAAAGTATTCATTATCGCGTCAAAGCAGGTGAACAACTACGATCTGTCCGACCAGGGACGTTCGGCCTGGACGCCTGACACGACCCAACCGGGATACGGCAACTTCTGCTTTGGCCATCGCGTGGTAGACGCCATCGATAGCTTCACCACCGGGGTCAACGGTTCCGGCTTAAAGACGGCTCAGGTCAATTATCATTACAGCTTTCCCGATGTTCCGGCCTGGGCCAAGTCCCAGGAGGTGCAGACGGCCTTCTCATCGGTAGGCGCTGCTTTGGCGCACAGCCAGCCGGGACAGGATTCGCTGGTGATGAACGGCAACAACTGGCAGGTAACCAAGTAAAGAAAATTCCCATCCTTGAACCGGTGCGGAGTTCAAGGATGGGAATACTATCTGTTATTGTGCGGCTGCTTCCAGCGCGAACACCAGCAAGGAGCGCGCCGTGACTCCGTAGGAGTCTCCAACTTTGAAGCACCCCTTCTCGCTGTTATCGCTAATATTCGTGTCAATCAACAACGACCAGGTATCGCCCCCAGGACACTCAGGCAGGGTAAATTCGACCAGATCGTGATAGTCATTGATCACAATCAAAAGCGTCGCTTGCTTTCCTCTTTGCCGGATGCCGGTTACCTGGGCACGCCCGTCCAGCAACATTCCAAAACAGCGCATGTTGGTGTCGCCCCAATGCCCCTGCTCCATCTCCGACCCGTTGGCGTTGATCCAGGTTAGATCCTTAACCCCCAACTCCTCGTTATATTGGCCGGTGAGGAAGAGATTGCGTCGCAGGATGGGATACTTATGGCGCATGCTCGTGAGCCGCCGGGCAAAGGTAGCCAACTGCTGGTTCTTTTCGAGCAGCTCCCAATTGACCCAACTGATCTCATTGTCCTGGCAATAAGCATTGTTGTTACCGTTCTGCGTGCGGCCAAACTCGTCCCCGGCCAGCACCATGGGCGTTCCCTGGGCCAGCAGCAAGGTCGCCAGTACGTTGCGAATCTGCCGTTGGCGCAGCGCGTTGACTTCGGGATCGTCTGTCGGTCCTTCGGCGCCGCAGTTCCAGGAACTGTTATCTGAATTGCCGTCCTTGTTGTCTTCCCCGTTGGCTTCGTTGTGCTTCTCGTTGTAGGTGAAGAGATCGTTCAAGGTGAAGCCGTCGTGGGCGGTGACGAAGTTGATCGACGCCCACGGTCTGCGTCCCTGATGATTGAAGATGGAGGGCCAGGCGCACAAACTTTCAGTCAGAGCGCCGGCTGGGGCGTTTCCGGTCCAGAACTTGCGTGTGGTGTCGCGAAACTTGTCGTTCCACTCTGCCCAGCCGGGAGGAAAGGCCCCCACCTGGTAACCGCCCGGCCCCAGATCCCACGGCTCAGCGATCAACTTGATCCTGGAAAGGCAGGGATCCTGACTGCATGCCTTGAGGAATCCACTTTGATTGTCGAATCCGTTTGGTTCCCGCGCCAGAATGGTTCCGAGGTCGAAACGGAAACCGTCGACACGGGTCTGCTCCGTCCAGAATCGCAGACTATCCGTGACCATCTGGATGACGCGCGAGTGACTGAGATTCAGGGTGTTGCCGGTACCGGTGTCATTGATGTAATAGCGAGGATTGTCAGGGAGTAAACGATAGTAAGTTGCGTTATCAATCCCCTTGAACGAGAGTGTGGGGCCGCGCTCGTTCCCTTCCGCGGTGTGGTTATAGACCACGTCCATAATGACTTCGATCCCCGCATCGTGAAAACGCGCCACCATTTCCTTGAATTCGCGGAGCGGATGCCTGCGGTCCGAAGCGTAGCGTGTATCGGGGGCGAAAAAACCGATCGTGTTGTAACCCCAGTAGTTGGTCAGGCCCATTTCCAGCAGGTGGCTGTCGTTGATAAAGAAATGAACCGGTAATAACTCAACCGAGGTAACACCCAGCTGCTTGATGTACTTGACCACCGCCTCCTCTCCCAGGCCGGCGTAAGTACCGCGCAGATTATCCGCCATTCCGGGAAAAAGTTTGGTGAAACCCTTGACGTGCAGCTCATAGACAATTGTGTCGTCGAAAGGTACCCGCACCTCACTCAGCACACTTTGACCGTGCCAATCAAAGTTGGGATCGACTACCACGCACTTGGGCATAAATGGGGCGCTATCCCGTTCGTCGAAAGTCGTGTCGTCACCCGATTCCATCTTGTAGCCGAAGATTGCCGGATCCCACTTGAGTTCGCCCATGTGGGCCACCGCGTAAGGATCGAGCAATAGCTTATTGGGATTGAAGCGGTGCCCGGCCTCGGGTTCGTAAGGTCCGTGGACTCGATACCCATACACCGTTCCCGGCCGGACATCGGGAAGATAGCCGTGCCAGATTTGATTGGTGTACTCCGGCAGTTCGATCCGCTCCCGTTCCTGCTCACCGTTTTCGTCGAAAATGCAGACCTCAACCTTGGTCGCATGGGCGGAGAATAGAGCGAAATTGGTACCCTTTCCGTCCCACGTTGCGCCTCGCGGGTGAGGCAAGCCTTCCCGGATGGGGGTTGTGCGCGGTTCGGTCATCGTTGTTGCGGTCATCGTCGGTGCGGCCATCGTGATCTGCATCCTGTCGGGCTTGAAATGAAAGTAAGTTTAAGAACAAATGTAGATTCAGATAGATGCCGATTTCCGCTTTTTAGCTGGATGCCGGTTTCATGGCTTCACAATGGGCGTGAGCAGACCCTGGTCTCGAAGCCACTGTTCGAGCAGTACCGGCCATAGGTCCAACGCTGCGATTCCCGTTCCCATACCGCTGCCGTGAGCGCCGTGACGAAAGATATGCAACTCGGCCGGGACGCCCGCGGCGATCAGCGCATTATAGAAATTGACGCTGGCGCTGATGGGAACTGTTTGATCGTCGGTCGTGCTGTAGATAAAAGTAGTTGGGGTCTGGGGAGTCACGTGCAGGCTGGGGGTGTATTTCTGCTCGTCCTGTTTGCAGGTTTCTGGTGGGAGGATCTTGATCTTTGAGCAGTAGGTAATGTAGTTGCCGCTGGGCTGCATGGCGTTGAGCCACGGATACCCGAGCACCAGGAAATCTGGCCGGCTGCTCAGCCGCTCTACTGGGTCGGCCGAGTCGGACTTGCCCCCATCGAAGAGCGTTCCGGTAGCCGCTGCCAGGTGGCCGCCGGCGGAAAAGCCGACGAAGCCGATGCGATTGGGGGCGAAACCGTATTCAGGAGCCAGGGAACGCACCAGGCGCACCGCTCGTTGTGCATCCTCGAGTGGAATGGGATACAAGTATTTCGCACCCAGCCTGTACTTGAGCACAAAAGCGGTAATACCCCGGGCGGTGAACCAGTCAGCCACCTGCCGGCCTTCGAGATTCGTGGCGAGACCGACGTAGGCGCCCCCCGGGGCCACGATCACCGCCGATCCTGTGCTTTTTCCTTTCTGCGGAAGGAAAAGCGTGAGTGTTGGCAAATCGGCTGGGTCGGTACTCGCCACCTGCGGCGCTTCCTTCGGCCATAGTTGCAGGGTGGAAATACCGAGAGCGGGATCGATCGCCTGGTCAGTTTGCGCCCCCACCGGCAACGGGTTTACCGCCAACATACACAAAAAAGCGAAAAATATTTTCTTCAAAGCTCTCTTCCTCCACGTTGAAGTAACTCCTAACAGGGTGCCCTACCCCCCTCGAAAGGATTAGTCTCCGTCTCCTGAATCTGAGGTTCCCGGCGGCGCCTGATTGGCGGGGTGGCCGACCGTTGCCCAATAACCATGCGGTTTCAGGGGTCTAACACATGTTCACGTATTCCCCAGCGGCCGCGTTGTCCATCTTACTTGGCTTCTTCCAAATGGTTGCCTGCGATCCGCCCGAATGAGGGTTTCGTTATGGCGGAGACGACTTTACCTTGAACTCATCGCTGCACGCTCCTCCGGCGATTGGTAGGAAAGGTGGTTCGCAATGCTCAGCGCTAAGGTGGCCGTTGATACCGTCAGCCCATTTCCTGGGATCATTTCACCAAAAGTTTTTACCACCCCGAAAAGGAATGCGCCGGCGGGGCATGCGCTCAGTTTGGTCGAGGCAGGAACCTACGGAAATCGCATGGCCAAACACTTGCACCTGACGAGCGCGCCCATGATTAGTGTGAAGACCCGCCATCGGTCTCCACTCGCCGTCACCCGACTGCGCTCAGAGACAGCCCTCGCAGGCCGAACTACACCCTTCCAGTGCGAGAAAGCCTTCACCGTTCAGCTTCACCTGCGGCCAGTCGCGCCGGTCAAACTGTGGCTCCAAGGACGGCCTGCGCCGGTCGAGACGGCGCAAGATGACGGGGGCGTCAGCATTCTCCCCCTGGAACAGGATCCATCGATGTTTCTGGGAAGTGCCTTTGATATGGTGCAGTTTTATGTGTCTCGCGCGGCATTGGATGAGTTTGCCGACGAGAATGACGGGAGCCGGTGCGACAACCTGTCCTGGCCTTTCGGCAAGGTTGATTCCAGGTTAAAGAATCTGGCGTTGTGTCTCTTGCCCGCGCTGGAGAGACCCGAAGCCGCCAGCGAACTTTATGTCGACCACCTGGTGTTTGCCGCGCATGCATATATCGCCCGCACCTACGGTGGCATCCAACCGGCGCCATCTGTAGTGCGCGGAGGCTTGGCCCCATGGCAACTGAACCGCGCCACGGAAATGCTGAAAGCAAATCTGGATGGTCAGATAGCGCTCTCTCAGGTAGCAAGCGATTGCAAACTATCTGTCAGTCACTTTGTACGCGCCTTCAAGCAGACAGTCGGGCAACCGCCCTACCGCTGGCTTTTGCAGCAGCGCATTGACGCAGCCAAGCAACTGCTGCTGCATTCGGGGCTGCCCATGGTAGAAATTGCGCTGAAGTGCGGGTTTGCCGATCAGGCGTGTTTTATTCGGGCCTTTCGCAAGTTGCTCGACACTACGCCCGGGGAGTGGCGGCGAATCCATATGCAGTAGGGCCTTGTATTCGCCGCCCCGCGTCATTGTCTACGAACATTAATCAAGGCTGTCAACGATTTCGCCGAGGAACCAGGACCTGCGCTCCGTCTCATCGATCCAGACTTCGATCAGGCTGGTAGTGGCAACATCGTTGTGGTTCTCGCATACCTCGTGAGCGGCTCGGAGAAACGCCGTGAGCTTACGGTTATCCGCGAACAGTTCGCTGAGCATCGCCTTGGGCGAAACATGTTGGGCGTTGTTATCCTTCAGCCGCTGATGAGTGGCGATCTCGCCGATGGAATGAATGGTGGTTCCCCCCAACTTGCGGGCCCGCTCCGCAATGGGGTCAGTCATAGCAAAGATCTGGTCGCCGTGCTCATCCAGAAGCAGATGATAGTCACGGAAGTTCTTGCCCGTCATATGCCAGTGGAAGTTCTTGGTCTTCAGGTAAAGGGCGAACGTGTCGGCCAACAAGGGGCGAAGCTCCGCCGATATCTCTTCCACTGCGGCTTGATCCAACTGTCCAACATTCTTCACCGAAGCCTTTTCGTTCTTCGATTCAACTTTTTCTGCGATTGCCATGGTAGCTCTCCTTCTGTACGCGCCGGAGGGTGTTCCCCGGGACGCTACCTTTCATGGATGCAGACGCGCATGAAGCGCGCTTAAATTTTCTTGGTTTGGTCGCACCCTCAAACTCTTCTCGCTGGTCGCAGCAATAAGAGCAAATTGAGCGCAAGCCATAACAAGATTCGGGCCGTCGCCCCTCGTTATGCTGGGAGAGATGCAATTTTTACCGGATCAGATGGCAAGCAGAAGTGTCCAGGTACGGGCCAAGGTCGAGAGCACGTTTCCGGCTTTCCTGGCAGAAGCCGCGGCGTGACAGGAGATAGCCCGATGGCCGATGTTGAACGATACGACGCTGTTGTGCTGGGTAGTGGAGAGGCCGGAAAATACATGGCCTGGCACCTGGGTTCGAGCGGCAAACGAGTTGCCGTGATCGAGCGCAAATATATTGGAGGCGCCTGCCCCAATATCGCCTGCTTGCCGAGCAAGAATCTGGTTCATGGAGCCAAGATCGCCTCCTATTTCCAAAGAGGCGAAGAGTTCGGCATGATGACCGACAAATGGACTGTTTCCATGCCGGGCGTGCGAGCGCGCAAACGCCAGATGGTCGAGGGTCTGTTGCAGGTACATATGGACAACTTCCGCAACAGCAAGGCAGAGATTGTCATGGGAGAAGGCCGCTTCATCGGCGACCGGACTCTTGAGGTCTCACTGCCCGGCGGAGGGGAGCGCGTTCTGTATGGCGAGCAGGTTTTCATCAACACCGGGACCCGGGCGAAGATCGACAACGTACGGGGCATGATGGAGGCTTCTCCGCTTACACACGTGGAAGCGCTGGAACTCGACATCGTGCCGGAACATTTGCTGATTCTCGGCGGCGGCTATGTTGGTCTGGAATTTGCCCAGGCCATGCGGCGCCTGGGCAGCCGCGTCACCATCATGGAGCGCAACGATCGCCTGGTGCACCGTGAAGATCAGGACGTTTCCCAGGCGCTGACGCAGCTCTTCCAGGATGAGGGTATTGTCACCGTGGCAAATACCAACCTGGGGCGGGTAGAAGGGAAGTCGGGTCAGGGGGTTCGGCTGCATGGCTCCAGGCGCGGGTCAGAAATTATTGTGGAAGGTTCGCACCTACTGGTAGCGACCGGCCGCTTGCCCAATACAGAAGGCGTTGGCCTCGAGTTGGCTGGAATCAGGACTACTCCAAAAGGATTTATCGAGGTAAATGAACGGCTGGAGACCAGTGCCCCCGGCGTTTGGGCGCTGGGCGACTGTGCCGGTAGTCCGTTGTTTACCCATATATCGTTCGACGATTTTCGCATCGTCCGCGACAATCTTGCCGGCGCCCACCGGACAACGACAGGAAGGCAAGTACCGTCCTGTCTCTTCACCGATCCTGAACTCGCCCGTCTGGGTCTGGACGAATCGCAAGCCAAGCGCCAGGGAACCCCTTACCGGTTGGGGAAGGTCCCTATGGCCGCAGTGCTGCGGACCCGCACCATGGCGGAGACCCGGGGATTCCTCAAAGTGCTGGTCAGTGCGGCGGACGACACGATCCTGGGATTTACCGGCTTCGGGGTGGGCGCCGGAGAAATGATGGCGACCGTGCAGTTGGCGATGAAGGCGGGATTACCATACACCCTAGTACGCGATATGACGATCACCCATCCCACCCTCTCCGAGGGCCTGGTACCGCTCTTCTCTTCAGTACCCTCACGCAAATAGGCGCCGCGATTCACATAGCAAGCCCGCCAATCACAAACGCCACCAGCAGCCCACCGATCACCAGGTCGGCTGGTCGCCTCCTGGTCTCAATGGACTGCGTGGTGCTGGATATCATCGCGAATTGCGATGTCGCTTCTTGTGGCCTTTTCATCGCGAGCCTCCTGGATACTTAGCTCGCGGCGGCAATGCGCTCTGCCGGCGTGACCATTGACTTGCGCAGCGCAACTTTTGCGCGCGCCAGTCTGGACTTTGTGGCCGGCACCGAGATACCCATGTTGCGAGCGATCTGTTTCATGGAATGGCCTTCCATTTGTCCGCGCTCGACCACCAGTCGCAGCGCATTTGGCAGGCGGCAGATCGCCTTCTTCAGATGTACAGACCTCTCGTGGCTCACGTAGTACTTCTCCGGATCTGCAGAGTGATCGGCAATTTGCCATGTCTGCCAGGTCTCTCCTTCGGCCGTCGCGTCCATTGAGGTTTCAAGACGGATACGCCGCTTGCGCAGGATCATGAGGGCCGAGTTGATGCCGATCCGGGTGAACCACGTGGCGAAGCTTGACCTGCCGTCAAACTGTTTCAAATGCAGAAAGGCTCTCATCATGGAATCCTGGAGCGCGTCTTCCGCATCCTCACGATTTTTCGTCACGCTGTAGATGGTGTTGAAGACCCGCTTTGAGTTGCGTGTGCACAGTTCTACGAAGGCCCACTCATGACCGGCTTGTGCCGACTGAACCAACAGGTTGTCGTCCATGTCGCCAGGCTCCAGATGTTGGGCGACGCTGCTATTGATCACGCTGTATGAACTCATAGAGATACCTCGATGGAAATTTGAAGAGCTACCGGGGAAAGTCGTGCCTGGAAACCTGTGCGTACCGTGAGCATGACAGACGCCCGAAACGGAACCCAGTGAGCAACTGTTAGCTAACGGTGATCTGCGATACGGGGTAGTACCAACGGTCTCATGCTGTGACTACACAAAAATAGCTTAGGTAGATCGGGGATAGCTTGACCTAAATTGCTTTTAATTTGCTGATCTTGCGGAAGGATGCAGATGCAAATGCTGCAGTGTCAGTGGCAGATCGGACATTGCAAGAAGCCGGGACAGTGGAGCGCAGGTCCCACGGACGCGCCGGGCCAGCTCTCTAGTCCGCAGCCCCGGATTTCTTCATGATTGTGGCGGTAACGTGAAGCGCTTCGCTCAGGATGACGGTTTTGCGTGGATTTTGACGAAAAACATTCCCCTTAGGTTAACGCTTATGGGACGTAGTCCTAGGTTGACGAGCGCCCTTGAAAAGTCCCGCAAGGGACTCTACGGGACTGAATCGTCTTACTATTCCCACCCAGGACTGCATCCTGGGCTAAGGTCAGTCGTCCCTGCGGGACTTTCCTCCACGCCAATACAACGCGGAACTACGCTACGCGATATCTAAATTAGGGCGAAGAAAAAGCGTAGGGGGAGATATGGCTGTTGTTGATAACGACGAGGCTTTGCGAGAGGCGACGGAACGAGCGGAGCGAGCAGAGCAGGAAGTTGCACGGTTAAAGGGGAAAGTGGTCAGCCGGGACGAAATACCGGCAACGGGGGATCGCGAAACGCAGTTGCGCAAGGATTCCATGATGGCCCATCTGCTCGACTCGCTCGCGGCAGGGAAGGATGGACACTATGGCCGCCTGGTATTCGCCATGGTTGCACGGCACTTTATGCCGCACCGGGATGTGCTCGCCTGGCTGCTACGCGACCCAGACTTCGCGGAAGCTGACGCGCTGAACATGCTCAGCCAGGTGGAAGAACGAGATTACAATCCACCCAAACGGGATCGTCTACTGGAATGGCAGGCGCAACAGGAGTTCCCGATTTTGCCTCATCCCGATGATCCGGATTGCGGCAACCTCTACCGAAATTTGAAATTTCCCGACGCGATCTACAACCACATCAGCCAATACCAGGAACAAAAGGCGCATGCGGAGTAGAACTGCAACATGCATCATGTAACATCCTCCCTTGGGGCTGTTGCCGGTCGACAAGGAGAAGGAAACATTGGAGCAGAAGGACTGGGCTGGAATCTTCCCGGCCATCACGACACCATTTCAAGCGGATTTATCAGTCGATTACGAGACCTTCGGAGCCCAGGCTCGATGGATGGTGGAGTGCGGCTGCAAAGGGATTGTTGCTCTTGGCTCTCTGGGAGAAGCACCCACGCTGACCAGAGAAGAAAAGATTGAGATTCTCAAACAGGCCCGGCGCTCTCTGAGCGATAAGGCGCCAGTCATTGCCGGCATTGCGGCCCTCAGTACAGCAGAAGCGGTTTGGTTGGCGAAGGAAGCGCACCGCGTGGGCGTGGATGGCTTGATGGTGTTACCGCCCCAGATCTATCGGAGCGATTGGCGCGAAACTCAGGCTCACCTGGATGCTGTCTACCAGGCGACGCCGCTCTCTTGCATGCTCTACAACAATCCCATTGCTTATGGAACGGATATCACTCCGGAGCAGATGATCGAACTGCGGGCGCGTCATGAGAATTTCCACGCGGTGAAGGAATCAAGCGGAGACATCCGGCGCATCACTTCGCTCAAGCACCTGGGCTCATTGGCGATCTTTGTAGGCATGGACGATGTTGTCGTCGAGAGTGTAGCGGCTGGTGCGACCGGCTGGATTGCCGGATTGGTGAATGCGTTTCCTGAAGAATCCGTTCGCCTGTTCAAGCTGGCCCAGAACGGCCCATCGGCAGAGTTGGATACGCTTTACAGCTGGTTTCTGCCCCTGTTGCGCCTGGACACCGTTCCCAAGTTTGTGCAAATCATCAAGCAGGTGCAGGAAGAGTGCGGAGGTCCGGGGGCTCGGGTAAGGCCTCCCCGGCTTGAACTCATAGGTGCGGAGCGCGACGAGGTAGTTGCGCTGACGCGCAGGAGCCTTGCCAACTGCCCTCGCTAGTCTTCTCAGATTTTTCCTGTGGCGGTGGGCTCCAGCACGGCTGGCTGCTTTGCCTGGGCGCTCGTTCGGCGCCAGCTGATCATCGCCAACATCAGGAGAGCTGCCACCCCGGGCACAAACAGACCGATGCGTAGCGACCCTGTGCTGCTCGAAATGGTTCCCGTCAACCAGGACAACACGGCCCCTCCAAGCCCCGCGATGGCAAACACCCAGCCCGCGTTGCGCGATCTCCCGATCTCTTCCAAAAACAGAGCCAGAATCAGCGGGAACAAGGGCGCCAGCGCCAGCCCACTGAGAACCGATCCGGCGAGAATGGTGAGTGGGCGGTGCGCGATCAGCAGCAGGGACACGCCGGTGAGGGCGGCGAACACCGAGGCGCGAAACAGCCCAAGTTCCGACAACCAGGACAAAATTACCGGGGTGATCGCTCGGCCCGACAGGAGGGCCGCCCAAAAAAGCGCGACCGCGAGCGCGCTGCCGGCGAACGTCCAAGTCGTAGCGCGCGTGGCATAGGTGCTCATCCAATTTCCAATGGATGCCTCGATCCCGACATAAAGAAAGGCGAGTACTGCAAAATAAGTGATGGTCGTCGCCTCTCTCATACCGGTAGGCGACGGTCCCGCGTTGGTGGAGGCTTGCCTGTCAGCCCGGGTAGCTAGTAGCGGTAGTAGGGCGAATGGAAGCGCCAGTAGTCCGATTGCGGAAAAAGCGGCGGTGCTGGTGGCCACGCGCAAAAATTGGGCGACCAGGAGCGGGCAAGCCACCGCGCCAGCGCTCCAGGAGAAATTGAGTAAGGCGAGCGCAGCACCCATGCGCTCTGGATAACGACGCCCCGTGATCATATTTGTCGACGTCATCGCCAACCCAAGGCCGAGTCCATAGAAAGCGAACGCGGGCAACGAATTTTGTTGCAGCAGGAAAATACCGATCGCGCCTGCGGCAATCAGGCAATAGCCCAAGGACAGGGCCTTCCACAGATTGCGCCGGACCAACAGAGCTCCGGAAGCTGACGTGGCAAACTGCACCAGCAGCAAAAGACCTGCATCCCGATCGCGCAGGTGCCATGGTGCGGAAAGCCGCGGCAGAATGCTGCCTAGCAACACCGTGCCGGCGCCCGTGAGCGCGAATCCAAGGTGGAGCAGGGGCTCTAACAAGCGATGGCGTAGGTCTTTGGCCGCACTGTGATTGGTCTGAGACATCGGAGGTGGCGTTTTGGGGCGCCTATTCACTGTACCCGGTTGGAAGGGGGCAAATCACGACTGGGAGACACAAGGGGTTGGGTGAGAGGTTGGTAAGCCAGCGCAACCGGGCGCGGTTTGACCCTGTGCGCTACGGTTGCTACTATCAAGGTGCGGGGTGGAGCAGTCCGGTAGCTCGTTGGGCTCATAACCCAAAGGTCGCTGGTTCAAATCCAGCCCCCGCAACCAATAGATTCTAAAAAAGTTACTGTTTAGTTCCCGCCTTCCGGTTTTTCCTCTTCACTTTCTCTTCCGGGCAAATTGAAAGAAAACTTTCGTCATCTTTTTCCAGCCAGCGGACATCTTGAAGCTTCCCTTGTCAGCATTTGTGGGTAGGGCGTCACTTGTTCAGGCGCCATGCATTTGCGGTACAGCGAGGCGGAGGCCCTGCTCGTGAAGGAGTTGTCTTGGCGTTCATAGCGCAATAGCACCATGGAAAGAGCGGCCGAGGAGGTCGTTCTCTGTTTAGGCAAAGAAATCGGAGAGGCCATGCCAAAGCCTCACAAGCCGCGCCAAAGAGAAGGACTGCCATGGTCGATAGAAGAAAAGCCGGGACCGCGCATGGATATGGCGAAGACAGATTTTGCATCGAAGCTTCATCATCCGCCGAATAGAACCAGCTTTGTGTTCCCGATCTTACTTAACATCCCCCTCCTCTAACTAGCTAAGCATTCATCCCTCACCGTAATAAGTTCCATAAGGTGACATCGTGATCCTTGTCTTACCCCGGCTATGTCCGGGGAGGCCTACCTTCGTTTTGTTGCTACCCCACCGCCTTTTTAGTCTGCACAACACCATCGCCGCCGATCGACGACGATCCTGTAATTTATCGGCGTAACAGGGGTAAATGGTGCGACTTTGAGGGTATTCATCCAGTTTCGCCTATTGCCGTAAGGGTCTTAGCGTCAACGACTGCAGCGCCGCATAAATCCAGTCAATGGCTGCTATCTCCGTGTAGTTACGACAAGGTGGAACATATCATGAGTTCGTATCATAAGTTGCCTGCATTGCTTACAAGGGTTAATGAATCAGCTGCGCTATCGCAGTGCGTAAGTATCTCAGCGCCGCCAGCCGCGCCAATAGCGGATTATGCGCCATCTACTGCGCTCCCGACTTACAGCTCTGTCGATACAAGAGGTGTCGTGGAGTTAGCAGGCGGAGATTCCCAGGCAAGTACCACAAACACCCGGCCTCTCCTGGAAAAAGGCCGGGTCGGCCTTTTTGCCCTCACGCTTACGATGATCGCCGGTTGCGCCGCCCAACCTTCCCGGACACCAGTGACGCCGCCGCCGTCAACAGCTCCGCAGGCAAAATTCGTGGTATTCGATGGCACGTTATATCAGGGAAAGCCAAGTTCAGAGCAACTCGGCATGAAGCCGATCACGGTTCTTTACCAGGCATCGATGTGGCCGGGTAAGTCAGACGATCCCCAGAGCGTTCCGAACGCCGACGTGGTGCGTGCACTGGCGTTAACCGCGAACCAGTCGACAGGCATGGTTGTCGTGGACATCGAGCAGTGGCAGGTGACGGGAGATCCCGCAACGACGGCGCAAAGCATTGATAAGTATCAACAAACATTACAGATGTTTCAGCAAGCTGCCCCGTCCCTGCAGGTGGGCTATTATTCCGTCGCGCCGATCCGGGACTACTGGAGCCCAATCGACGGGGCGCAATCGACAAACTATCTGGCTTGGCAGCAGCAGAACAATACGGTGGCCCCTATCGCCCAGCAGGCAAACGCACTCTTCCCCTCTGCCTACACGTTCTACACAGACCAGGTGGGGTGGCAAACCTATGCGATCGCACAAATCGCAGAAGCTCGCAGGATAGCTCCGGGTAAGCCAGTGTATCTCTTCCTATGGCCGCAATACGACAATGGCCAAGCCCAGGGTGGCGACTATCTGTCGGATGACTATTGGAAAATGGAACTCGAAACGGCCAAAAAATACGCTGATGGTGTGGTGATCTGGGGTGGCTGGACGCAGACGTGGGATAACAATGCCTCGTGGTGGCTCGACACTCAGCAGTTTTTGACAGAGACTGCACCGAACCAGACTGCGGGACCGGTAAGTAAGTAGTTGTTATTGTCTAGCGCGTTCATGCTGGGGCGACGATCTGGTCCGGCAGCAAAAGTGATCTGCTAAAGTCGTCCCGTGTTGAGCAGTTGCGGGCTCGCTCCCGCGAGCCGCATATCCATAAGCGCAGACAGTTTAGATAGCGTCGGCTCCTCGGTTGTAACAACGACTCGTGTTGGAACGGTCCTTTGCTATCTCCACGAAGGGTTTGCGGAACCGCAGGTCGCGCCGGTCGGGATGACAAGGGAAAGGGTGGCGTTCTGCGGGACGCGATCTCTTGATGATTGTGTTCATGCGCACGCGTGACACACCCGTTCTGGGGATCGAATCTAGCCAGGTCATTCTCAGGAACAATGTACCTTATATGTCTTGGGATTAGACACTTGTCACCCAGTTGGTCTGTTAACTGCGATCGCACGACTCGCATGATGAAATTCATCTCTTCGCCGATGATACCTCCGAAGGCGAGCGGCAAGACTGTGACACACAGGCGTTTAGCCGGCCGTGCAAGCGAAAGAGTTGTAGAAAGGGAAGATCACTTGCTAAGTGACAATGGCGAAGCTGCATCTGATAGTCCACAACGGGAGTGGTTTGCGGCGTACACGATGTCCCGGCACGAAAAGCGAATTGCTGCGCACTGTGAGCGCATTGGCATCGAACAATTCCTTCCCCTCTACACTTCCCAGCGTTGGTGGAAGAACCGTACCACTGTTGATCTACAGGTGCCGCTCTTTCCGAACTATCTTTTCGTGCGCTTGTCGCCTCAGGATCATGGGCCACTCATGCGGTTGCCCGGCTTGTTAAGCACAGTCGGCAGTGCCGCGGGACCGGTCGTAATTCCGGATGGCGATATGGAATTGCTTCGCCGCATCATCGCTTGCAAAACCATCGAGCCCCACCCGTTTATGGTCAAAGGAGACAAGGTTCGCGTGGTGATGGGCCCCCTCTGCGGCTTGACGGGCGTGGTGCAGAAAAAGGGGAACGGCCTGCGGTTCATTGTGACCCTGGATGTGATCGGTAAGAGCGTGTCCCTGCATATAGAAGGAAGCGCTCTTGAACTGATCGCTTCCCACGATCACCTGCGTGCCGAACATCGAAATGCCGTCGCCTGATCCACCGGGCGCTGATTGCCTCCGGGAGACTTTGCTATGTCTTTGATGCTTTTGTCTGCCGGTGGGCCGGAGCGGGCTCCGCGCCGGCTTCTCGCACCCATCATGGATATTGCGGGATTTGCCCTAAGCGGGCTGCTCGCCTTTCAACTTCGTTTCGACGGTTCCGTGCCCCCTCTCTACGAGCATGGAATGCGTGTAGCTATCCTCATATGGGTGTTGGCCAAGTCCGCTGCGTTCTTCTTCGGCGCGGTCAACACTGGCTACTGGCGTTATACGTCGCTCGACGAGGCTGTCCGAATCGGATTGGCGAACACCGCTGGTTCGATCGCCGGCGGCGTGATCATTGTTCTTGCGGTGCATCCAGGAGTTCCGCGCTCTATATACATCCTGGAGTGGCTAACCTCGTGCTCAATGGCCCTGGGCACTCGGTTTGCAGTCCGGTTAGTTACCACAGCCAGAAACAGCGACAAGACGAGTGGCGATCGGACGCGGACCCTAATCTACGGCGCGGGAACGGCAGGGTTGGCGCTTGCCCGTGAGCTTCGGATAAATCATTCATTGAAGAGTGAGCTTGTCGGCTTCATCGATGATGATGCGCGCAAGGTGGGCTTGACCTTCCACGGAACCAGAGTGTTGGGCACCGGCGAAGCCCTTGGAGCCCTGGCGAAAAAGTATGAAGTCGAGCAGGTGCTGATTGCCATCCCTTCCGCCACCGGTCCGCAACTGGTCCGTATGTTGCAGTCCGCCATTGACGCGGAAGTTGACTACAAGATGGTTCCGGGTTTGGCGGATATCATCCACGGCACGGAATTAGGAAAACAAATTCGCGATGTCGCCGTGGAGGACCTGTTGGGAAGAAGACCTGTGCTTCTGGATGAGGAAAGAATACGCGAGCGCATAGCGGGTAAAACCGTCCTGGTCACCGGCGCCGCAGGTTCTATCGGCTCGGAGATCTGCCGCCAGATCGCGAGGTTCAACCCGCTGGCCCTGGTCGGCTTTGACGAGGCCGAGACTCCGCTGTTTCAACTCGACCGGGAGTTGAACAACAAGTTTCCCCGGCTTGCGTTCTTCCCTGAGCTGGGCAACATCACGCGCTCCGGGAATGTACAGCAGGCGATGGAACGGTATCAGCCATCCATCGTCTACCATGCTGCCGCATACAAACACGTGCCCATGATGGAAAGGCACGTGTTTGCGGCCGTCGAGAACAACATCTTCGGAACGTGGAATGTGGCCAGCGCCGCGATTGATCATGGCGTGGAAGATTTTGTCATGATCTCTTCCGACAAGGCTGTTCGCCCCACGAGCATGATGGGCGCTACCAAACGTATCGCTGAACTGGTGATCAACGCGCTGCAGAAGCAAGGCAAGACGCGGTTTATCGCCGTACGCTTTGGGAATGTTTTGGGAAGCAATGGCAGTGTCGTTCCTATATTCAAGGAGCAGATTGCCGCGGGAGGCCCGGTAACGATTACTCACCCGGAGATGCGCCGCTACTTCATGACCATTCCGGAAGCAACGCAACTGGTTCTGCAGGCATTCTCCATCGGCCAAGGCGGCGAGGTGTTCGTGCTCGATATGGGCGAACCGGTCAGAATCGTAGACCTCGCCCGCAATCTCGTCTTACTCTCCGGGTTGCGACCGGATCGGGATATCAAATTCGAATTCACCGGCCTGCGTCCCGGTGAGAAGCTCTTCGAAGAACTCAATCTGCAGAACGAACAATTTATGCCTACGGCGCACGGCAAGATTCTCAGTTATCTCTCCCCGTTCTCGGCCGATCTCAAGGTGATGCATGTCGCCCTGGAGGAACTTCGCCAGATCTCGGAACGGAAAGATGTCGCCCGCCTGGTCTTGTACTTGAAGGAATTGATTCCGGACTACAATCCAGGATCACCCCTGCTGAAGCTTGCGCTGTCCGCCACCTCCACCCAGGTTTCGCCGGTAAAGCCCAGTCATCCTGCGGCGGTCACGACCGAATGGCCGCAACCCCTGGGAACATCGGCGAACCTGCTGAACTGAAATTACGCTCCTCCTCAAAACGAAAATCCTCTGGAAAAACCATCGATGAAGCGTCTTACCCGCTTTACCCGATTGCTCATGCTTGGCCTGGTGAGCTTGGGCGCAGTTCCCAGCCGGCCGCAAGCTGTGAAAGATGCTCCGGTGGCTGCCGTGCGTGATCAGAGCGCGATCGCGATCGGCCCCGGCGACCTACTTGATCTCAGTGTTTTCGATGTGCCTGAGCTGGTATTGAAGGTCCGTGTGGATGTGAACGGATGCGTTAGTCTCGCTTTCCTCGGAGACGTGAAGCTTGCCGGGATGACGGTCGGCAATGCGCAACGCTTGATTGCTCGCGAGCTGGTCGCGCGCCAACTGGTGAAAGATCCGCAGGTATCGATATTTATCGAGGAGTTTGCTACCCAGGGCATCACGGTCTACGGAGAGGTGAACTCGCCGGGGATCTACCCGCTGATGGGGCCACATCACCTGTATGACGTGATCTCTGCTGCCGGCGGTCTTACGCTGAAGTCAGGACGAACCGTCACTGTTTTCCGCGCCGGCCAGAGTGATCGCTCCGAGGTGGTCGCACTGACCAACATAAATGCCGGGGATAATCCCCTTCATCCTGCCGTCGACCGCGCCAATGTACCGGTTTACCCCGGCGACACAGTCGTCGTCTCCAAAGCGGGGATGGTCTATGTGCTGGGAGAGGTGAACAAGCCGGGCGGCTTTCTCATGGAGGACAACACCTCGATCTCGGTGCTGAAAGCGACCGCACTGGCCGGGGGCACTACCAAGCTCGCATCTCTCAAGGGTTCGCTGATTCTCAGAAAATCTCTTGCCGGCACAACGCAAACCAGAATTCCGTTAGACAAGATCTACCACGGCAAAGCCCAGGATCTGCAGCTGCATGCGGAAGACATCGTGTTCGTTCCCCTGAGCAATATCCGGAACTACGGAGCCATGGGGCTGCAAGGCGCGATTCAGGCCGCCGTTTATTCCATCTACGCTTTTCAACTCCACTAACCACACAACAAAACAGGCTAGAGGCAATCCGGTGACAAGCTCGACGCGAAACGAATCGGAGCACCGCAACCTCGGGATCATGCGAGGCGCTGGAGAGGCAGGGGACACCGGCCGATCGGACGAGATCACGCTCTCGGATCTGATCCGGGTTTTGCGGCGCCGCAAACAAATCATCCTCACCTCGGTGATCGTGGTGTTTCTGCTCGGAGGTTTGTATTGTGCGCTCAAGACGCGTCGCTACGAGGCAGTCGCAGACCTGGCGATCAATCCAGAGGGGTCCGATGCCCTGGATATGGGCGACATCACGGCGAGCCTCGGAGGTGGAGGCCTCGGCTTCGACCAAAAACTTGAGACCCAGGTGCGCATTCTGAAAAGCGACAGCCTGGCATGGACCGTGCTTGGCGCCTTACGGCTTGATAAGCAACCGGCCTTCGCCGGGCAGCGCAAGTTTGTTTTCTTCGGCCGGTATAGCGTGCCGGATGCGCCGGAGGATGTGGAGCTGACAGGACCGCAACGGCGAAACGAGCTACTGGCAAGGTTCCGCGGAGCTCTGACCGTGCAGACGATCTCCCGTACCCAGGCGGTCGAAATCACCTTTCGCAATGCAGACGCAAAACTGGCGCGGGAAATCGTGAATCACCTGGTGTCTGCTTATACCCAACGTACCTTCATGACCCGGTACAACGACACCATGAACGCGTCGGACTGGTTGTCGGGTCAATTGGTTCAGCTCAAGTCGACCATTCAGGAATCGCAGGCCCGGCTCTCTCAATTACAAAAAAAGACCGGCATCTTCGGCACCGACGAGAACGACAATCTCGTGCTCTCGAGGTTGAACGATCTCAGCAAGGAGTTAACCGACGCCGAAGCCGACAGGATTCTGAAGGAAGCGAAGTACCGCGTGGCTCAGTCGGGCAATCCCGAATTGCTGGGCATCATCGTTCCGGACAGCGTTCTTCCCGTTCTGCGTGGACAGCAAGCCGATTTGAAAACGCAGCTTGCTCAGGCGAACTCCGAGTACGGTCCAAAGTATCCCAAAGTGATTCAGCTGAAGAATCAGTTGGCCGAGGTGGAGCAATCTCTGCAAACCGAGATCGCAGATATTCAGGAACGCTTCCGTACCGACTATGAGGTTTCCGCGGGCGCGGAGAGACAGTTGCAATCCGCCTTCCAGGGGCAGAAGCAGCAAGCCTACAACATGAGCGAGGGCCTCGACCAGTACGGCATCCTCAAGCGTGAAGTGGAGTCGGGCAACGATCTTTACGAAGACCTGTTGAAGAAACTCAAAGAGGCGGGGGTGGTAGCTAGTTTGAAGGCAGCTACGGTCGACGTGATCGATCCGGCAACGCTCCCCACCAAGCCTGTCGAACCCAACACCTCTCTGGTACTGGCGTTGAGCCTCCTGCTGGGTTTGGGCGCCGGCATCGCCTGCACCTTCATTGCAGAAAGCCTGGATAACCTGATCCGCAGCCCGGAGGAGGTAGAGATTTTGACCGGAGCTCCTCTCTTTGGGATGATCCCTCACATCAAGGGCATGGTCCCACATAGCGAGCCAGGGCGTCTGAAGACGAGCGGTGACGAAGGATCATCTCCCTGGGATGGATCGAAGCAGGGTTCTTTGGTCACCGTGCTGCGGCCCAACTCCCAGGCCTCGGAAGGGTTTCGCTCGCTGCGCACCGCGCTTTTACTGGCCTCGGCGGGTACCCCACCGAGGACGGTCCTGATAGCCAGCGCTCTACCCGGTGAGGGCAAGACGACGGTCAGCATGAATATCGCCGCCGCGCTGACCCAACGGAGTGCCCGCGTCCTACTGGTTGATGCTGATCTGAGGCGCGGGGTGCTGGCGGAACGACTGGAGATGGGCAAGAACCCTGGATTGAGCGGCTCCCTTACCGGAGCCGCCAACTGGCGCGACGTAGTCGAAGCGCTGCCGAACGCTGCGAATCTTTTTGTCCTCCAGGCTGGCCCGCGTCCGCCGAATTCCGCGGAACTGCTCGGCTCGGTTCAGATGCACGAACTGCTCGAACAGTGGAAATCGGAATACGATCACGTGATCATTGATAGTGCTCCGTGCCTGGTAGTTACCGATGCTGTGCTGGTGGCGCAAAAGACAGACGTCGTTCTTCTCGTGTCCCGATTGGCCGTTACCCCGCGCCGCGCCTTGCAACGCGCCAGCGAGTTGCTTCAGTCTGGCAACGGCCGTCTGACCGGTATTGTGGTCAACGATGTCCGCGTGGCCGAGCACTATTACGGATATGGCTACGGTTACGGATATGGCAAGTACCACGGCTACTACTCTGAGAAAGCGCTGGAATAACACAAGCCGCCTTCGCCGCGAACCAGCGAGACATGACTGAGATGAGCCCTTCGATTGTCTTCCGCTCCCACCATGCATAGGAAACAGATTCTTTTGAGACTTTTTCATCGCTGGCTGCCGGCAGGCGGATTCGCACGCAGCGTCTCGATCCTGGTGGGCGGAACCGCCATGGCGCAGGCGATTGCGGTGGCCGCGTCGCCCGTCCTGACGCGCGTCTACCACCCGAGCGATTTTGGCGTACTGCAAGTCTTCATCTCGCTCACTGGATTTGTCATGGTCGTTGCCGCGGGGCGTTATGAGTTTGCGTTGCTCTTGCCTGAGGATGAACAGAGCTCGTTTGATCTGCTGGGGGTCGCGCTCTTCTGCGTGTGCCTGACTACCGTGGTGACTGCCATGATGGTCGCCGTATTCCACCGGCGTCCCTGGATGCTTCCTCCGGGCGTCTCGGTTCTGAAAGACTACCTCTGGCTTCTTCCGGTCAGCGTGCTGGGTGGCGGACTTTATCAGGTGCTCAGCTACCGGGCCATGCGGCAAAATGCCTATCGGCAGATTGCCACCACCAAGCTCACGCAGGTTGCCGCGATGGTCGCCGTCCAAATCGGTGCGAGCCTTCTGATGCGCGGTCCCCTGGGATTGTTGACAGGCGATGCGGTGGGCCGCATCACGGGCAGCGGGACTTTCCTGCGCGAGCTATGGCGAAACTACGAGGTTCAGCTCCGTAGCATGCGCCTGCCTCGCATGATCCGATTAGCCATGCGCTACCGGGACTATCCGCTGGTTTCTACCTGGGGGGGCCTGCTCAACGCGTCAGGGCTTGCGTTGCCTGCCTTGTTTCTGGCTGCCTGTTATGGCGCGCAATATACGGGATGGTTTGCCCTGGTCAATCGCGTGTTGGGCGTCCCCGCGGCACTGATCGGGGCAAGCATTGCCCAGGTCTACACTTCAGAGGCGGCCACGCTCTCAAGGACAGATCCCCAGCGACTCTTGTATATCTTTCTCGAGACCACCCGACGGATGCTCTACCTGGGCCTCGCTCCTTGCGCACTGTTCACCATCTTCGCGCCCTGGATCTTCCAGACTATTTTTGGCCGCGTATGGCGTGAGGCTGGTGAATATGCGCGCTACCTGGCGTTTATGTGCTACGCGGGCTTCATCAACTCGCCAGTCACTCTGACCCTGAGCGTTCTTCAAAGGCAACGGACACAGTTTGTTTGGGATGCCGGCAAGCTGGCGCTCACGGCCTTCTCCTTCACCTTACCCTACCGCTTCGGCTACGGCCCGCGGGTCGCCATTTTTGCTTACGGAGTCACCATGACTCTCATGTATGGCATCCATTGGGTGCTATCGCATGGTGCGATCAAGCGCTGCGCAGAGGCGGCGACGATCACGAACCTGGCAGAAGCGTAAGAGATTGGCATGAGATATCTCACGAATGATAGAGGACCATGGGCCAGCCAGGTAACTACCGTTGGGGCTTCACGGCTCGGTGGGATGGTGACCCTGCTGATGACCGGAACCCTCGCGGGGTTTCTCATGGTCTCTTACCTGCCCGGCGCTCTGGGCGTGGACAGCCGCATCGCGACCGTTCCCTTTCGCGGGCTCATGCTGCTTTTGCAACTCTATGCTCTTTTCCGATTCCTGGGCGTCGGCCATCTCCGCATGGGGATGTCGGTCATCTCCGTGGCAGCGGTGTTTTTCTGGACTGCTTACAGCTTGCGATTCATCGTCGATGCAGCGTTCCTGGAGGTTCCGCTGGGCACGCCTCCATCGGATATGGCATTGTCTCTGTTTGCCATCTGTCTTCCGACGTTCCTGGTCCTATACCAGGTCAGAAACATCGAGCTCTACCGGAGGGCGCTCCCATGGAGCATGCTGGCCCTCGGCGTGTGCTGCCTGGCGTCGATGCTGCGCACCAGAACTTCGCAGGATGTAACCCTGCATGGCCGTTACCAGGGAAACGATATTCTGAATTCAGTCTCCTATGGTCACATGGGGGTCACGGCCATCATCCTGGGACTCTTTGTTCTTCTGCAAATAGGGCGTATCCAGAGACCGTGGTTCCTCCGGGCCGGCGCCGCTGTCATCGTTTGCCTGGGCGCGTTCAGCATCCTGGCTGCATCCTCCCGGGGCGCGCTGGTGGCAGGCATCCTGGTGGTTCCGTTGGTCGGGTACCTGGGGCTACGATGCGGCTCCCGTTTTTTCACGGTTGCGATCGGTGTTGTTCTGGTATTTGTACTTTCAGTCACGGTTACTTATTTTGCCCGGAACGGTCTGAAGATCGAGCGGCTACTGGCGTCTGCTGCGGCTTACGATACGACGAGTGATTCGGTCAATACGCGCCACAATCTCATTCGGGATGCGTGGCGTGAGTACATGGACCATCCCTGGCTCGGCAGCTCGATCGTTGAAAGAAATGCGCTGATCTATCCGCACAATGCGGTGGTCGAGGCATTCATGGCTACGGGAACGTTCGGCGGCTCAGCGTTTGTGCTGCTGATCGTGGCGGCTGTCTATCGTGCGATGAGATTCATCCGGCGGGGTCCCGCTATGGCCTGGATTCCGGTTTGCTTCTTCCAGCAATTAATCGGGGCCATGTTCTCGGGCGGTCTTTATGGCAATGTGCCGTTGTGGGCCATGATGGCCATCATGCTCGGCGCCGACCTTCCCCGCTTCCCGCCGAGGACGTTCCCATCGAGAGCATTGCGGTCCTTATGATTTTCCAGATAAAAGAAATTCTCGACTGTATGTTCTATCCCTTCTACCTTCTGCGAGGCCGCAAGCCGTGGACGCCGGGATACTACACGGCGAAGCGCCGGCGAATTGAGAGTGCCATCGAGGGCGGGCTGCTCACGCCCGCGGCCACTCTTCCTAAAGGTTACGGTTTCCGGATGGACGAACGTGTGATTGAGTACCCGTGGGTCTATGCGCGCTTGCCGGGAGATCCAGGCATGATGCTGGACGCGGGCGCCGCGCTCAATCATGGCTTTCTGGTCAGAAGGCCGCCAGTAAGCAAAGCGAAACTGTCGATTTGCACTCTCGCGCCGGAAAAGCAGTGTCACTGGCGCCGAGCTATCTCCTACGTGTTCGACGATCTCCGATCCTGCGCCTTTCGTTCCGAGATGTTCGACACCATCGTGAGCATATCCACCATTGAACACATTGGTCTGGATAACACCATGCTGTACACGACGGACAGAACGAAAAGGGAAGAGGACGCAGAGGGATTTCGAGCGGCGGTGCGAGAGTTTCGGCGCGTGATTCGTCCAGGAGGGGTTTGCTTTATCACCGTGCCCTACGGCAAAGCGTGCCATCGCGGCTGGTTTCAGGTGTTTGATGCGACCATGGTCCGCGCAGTACTGGAAGATTTCCAACCGGCAGAAGCAGAAGTGGAATATTTCGCGTATTCGCCCGATGGATGGCATGCTTCGGATCCCGCCGCGCTGATCGAAGCAACGTTTTTCGACATCCATCAGGACAGGCATTTCGCTCCTGACTACGCAGCCGCGGCGCGCGGTCTGATTTGTATGCGGTTAGTTGCGTGAACCGCGACTCTCTCGCTTCAGAATGCGACGAATATCGGCGATGAGGCTATTGCAAAACTCAGGGGTTCCCCTTAGTTACCTCTCTCACTACCAGGCAGAGCTTCAAAGTGCAGTCACCTTTAAAGATAGAATCGCGCGCTTTCTTGACCAACGCTACGGGGCGTTGCACTTCCTGGCGCCGGTGCTGGACGGTGAGGAGACAGCGTTTTTTACTAACGGCGATGACGAGGTTCTGCAACGCATGTGGGCGCGGCAGATGGGCATGCCAGGACGGGCCACCCTCGCAGATATTCTGCTGGCGCAATTGGAATTTCATCGGACGGAAGTTTTCTATAACCTCGACCCGATCCGGTACAACAGTGAATTTGCCCGCAAACTGCCGGGATGCGTGCGCAAGACGGTTGCCTGGCGCAACATTCCGTTGCCAGGGGCCGATCTCGGCGGGTATGACCTGGTGGTGTGCAACTCCGCCAGTCTTCTGCGAACGTATCGCGCATCCGGTTGGAAGGCAGCGTATTTCTCACCGGCTCATGATCCGGTCATGGACGAGTATGCCGGGAACCAGGAACGGCCCATCGATATTCTTTTTGCCGGAGGGTACTCCCGCCACCACATGAAGCGCGCGGCTGTTCTGGAAGCGGTGGCTGGTCTGAGGGACCATTACAGGATTGAGTTCTGCCTTGCCCGTTCACGGCTTACCCGGCTGGCAGAATCGCCCGCCGGCTACCTCGCGCCGTTGAGGAAATATCGCAGGCCGCGAGACATTCGCTCTGTTTCGCGGGAACCCGTTTACGGCCGCGATCTGTATGCCCTCCTCGCGAAGTCAAAGGTAGTTTTGAATGGCGCCATCGACGTCTCAGGAGAAGACCGGGGAAATATGCGTTGCTTTGAAGCAATGGGGTGTGCTGCGCTGCTTCTGGGCGACGCGGGTGTGTATCCCGACGGTATGCGGGATGGCGAGACATTGCTCGCTTACTCATCCCCAGCGGAAGCAAGAGACCTGGCCCAGCGGGTGGTCAACACGTGGAGCCTCTATGCAAAAACAGCAGAACAGGCGCATGGCATGGTGCGCACTCTTTATAGCAAGCAAAACCAGTGGAGTGCATTTTGCCGGTTGGTGAGCGGTATCTAACGGCACTGCGTGCGAAGAGGCTGGTTCCGTGAATCTCGACTATGTGGCACGGCGATTATTGGGGCGTCCGACCTGCATGCTTGCTCACGGCGCCAAGCTATACCGGTCTGCGAGAATTCGCAATGCTTCGGGAAAGGATGGTGAGATACGAGTGGGAAGCCACTCGATGATTCTGGGTGAGCTCTTGACCTTTGCTCATGGGGGACAAATACAGATTGGGGCATGGTGCTATGTCGGAGAGGGTACAAGGATATGGTCCGCGTCGCGCGTCACCATCGGAGACCGAGTACTGATTGCCCACAACGTGAACATTTTCGACAGTCTCACCCATCCCATCGGTGCCGGTGCGCGCCACAGACAGTTCCAGAGGATCGTCACTTCCGGCCACCCCAAGGAAATCAATCTCGGCGAACAGGAAATCGTCATCGGCCCGGATGCGTGGATCGGCGCCAACGCGATTATTCTACGTGGGGTCATGATCGGAACTGGTGGGATCGTCGGCGCCGGGTCGGTGGTGACCAGGGATGTTCCCGCGTACACCATCGTAGCCGGTAACCCCGCGCATCCCATTCGCGAACTCACATCCGCGGAACGGGATGCCATATGAGCGAGCCGTCGTCTGCGTGGGAAGACGCGGTCGCGTGGCTGCGCTCTCAACCCGGTGAGCAGGATCTTGTCCGGAACGCATACTACGATGACCCATTGATCAGCGCAGCCAGACGGTATTGGGACAGTGGCGAGTGGAAGGAAATCAGAAAGTTCCTTGGTATTTCCAGAGGACAGGCGCTCGATGTGGGAGCAGGCCGAGGGATCGCGAGCTACGCTCTGGCGCGAGACGGGTTCACGGTGACCGCTCTCGAGCCCGACGGCAGCCAGCTTGTCGGCGCAGGAGCGATTCGTGCGCTCGCGGAAGAGAGTGCGCTGCCAATCGCCGTGGTCCAGGAGTTCTCAGAACATTTGCCCTTTGACGACTGCCGGTTCAACGTTGCTTTTGCGCGCGCTGTTCTTCACCACACCAGGAACCTGCCATCGGCTTGCCGTGAGTTCTTCCGCGTCCTTAAGCCCGGCGGCCGCCTGGTTGCTGTTCGGGAACATGTGATTTCGAGGAAGGAAGACTTGCCCGTATTCCTTGGGCGACACCCCCTGCACCGCCTGTACGGTGGCGAAAACGCTTTTTTGCTTTCTACGTATACAGACGCGCTGTTACAAGCGGGTTTCGTCATTGATGTGGTCCTCTCCCCGTTGAGCAGTGTAATCAATTTCGCGCCTTATACCGAGCAGACACTGAAGGACGTGATTGCGGATCGCTTGGGCGGCGCTTTTGCGGTTCGCGGCTTGTTGCGCCGTGCGCTCGGCCAACCGGCCTTGTGGTCGTTAGCTTCCAGGACAGTTTCCCGGTTTGACCGTCGTCCCGGCAGGCTCTATTCGTTTGTGTGCATTCGGCCGTAATCATGGCGCAGATCTGGATCACAGGATGTCGTGGCTTCATCGGCCACCACCTCGCTTCCTGGCTATCACGACAGGGCCACACTGTGGTGGGCATTGGTCACGGTCCGTGGCCTTCGGCGGATGCGCGGGCGTGGGGTGTCGAGCGTTGGCTCAATGGCGGAATTCATGCCAGCAATTTGCAACAGCTATTGCGCGATAGCGGCTCTCCGGATTGTGTCTTTCACCTCGCCGGAGGCTCTTCGGTCGGTGCATCGCTCGCCAACCCCTATGAAGACTTCACGCGCACTGTTGCCACGACGGCGGAATTGCTCGAGTGGATGCGGCTCGGCGCCCGCCATGCGAAGCTGATCTCCGTATCGAGTGCCGCGGTCTATGGAGCCGGTCACAACGGGCCCATCCGTGAAGAACAAGGGCTTCAGCCCTTTTCGCCTTATGGGTATCACAAGCTGATGATGGAGAACCTATGCCTGTCGTACGCCGCGAATTATGGACTGTCCATTCTCGTGGTCAGGTTGTTTTCCGTGTACGGGAGTTGGCTGAAGAAACAGCTTTTATGGGATATGTGCTCCAGCCTGGCCAGCGGCGCACGGCAACTGGTGTTGGGTGGCACCGGGGAAGAGTTGCGTGACTGGACGGACATCCGGGATGTGGTGCGTGCTTTAGAGGTCGCTATGGGGCTGGCAACGGATTCGAACGCGCTGGCGGTTTTCAATGCCGGTTCGGGAGAAGCGACCAGCGTAGCCAGTATCGCCGCGATGGTGATGGAGTCCTGGCCTACGCCGGCCAAGGTTGTCTTCAACGGCAAGGCACGGCCCGGAAATCCCTGCAGTTTGGTAGCGGATGGCTGGTTCTTGCAGAAAGAAGGCTTTGCCTGGAGCGTTCCTGTAAAGAGTGGGGTGCGCGACTACGTGGAGTGGTACCTGCGATCGGGAAGGAGTGACCGTTGACCCGGGTGGCGTTCACGCTCATCAGTGGCGCCGACTGGATGGGGACAGGTGGTTATAACTACCTGGTCAATCTGGCACAAGTATTATCCGCGCATGTGCCTGATCGGGTGCAAATGGTGATGTTCGTGGGCACAGATGGCGCGGCGGCAAACGTTGCGCCGTTTGCCATGATTCCGGGAGTACAGGTTGCTCGTGATGCTGCCTTTAACGACACGCGCAGGAAGCAGCGTCTGCGCCAGGCTCTGCTGACCGGTTGTGATCAAGCGGCAGCGGAGGCATTTCGCGAGCATCGCGTCGACGTGCTCTTCGAGTGCGCACAGTTTTATGGCTGGCGGTTTCCGTTTCCCCGGATCGCATGGATCACAGACTTTCAACACCGGTATCTTCCTGAACTGTTCAGCTTTGGCGCGTATTGGAAACGCGATCTCGGTTTCCGGGCGCAAATCCTCAGCCGCCGGCACGTTATGCTCAGCAGCGAAGCGACCCGATCCGATTGCGAAACGTTCTTTCCCCAATCCGTGGGCAGAACCTCTGTGGTTCGCTTCGCGATGGTACCGGCGAACTCATCGGATGATCAGGAGGAACGTGCCATTGCCCGCATCTATGCAATTGCCGGAGCGCTACTTCTATCTGCCCAATCAATTCTGGAAGCACAAGAACCATCGCACGGTGATTGAGGCTCTGCGCATATTGCGGCAAAAGGGCTACCACTCGGTGGTGGCCGCCTCGGGCAGGGCAGAAGACTATCGCCATCCCGAACACTTTGCTTCCCTTCAGGCCCTGATTCATCAATACGGGTTGACGGACAATTTTCGCTTTCTCGGCCTCGTGCCCCGTCCCCATGTGTTTGGGTTGATGCGCGCTTGTACGGCGTTGATTAATCCGTCCTTGTCTGAAGGATGGAGTACGAGCGTAGAAGAGGCGAAATCCCTGGGGGTGCCGATGCTGCTTTCCGATCTCCGCGTGCATCGCGAGCAGGCTGGGGATTGCGCGCACTATTTCGACCCAGAAGCCGCAGGACAACTCGCCATACTCATGGCTCGCCACGAGGATTCACCTGACCCTTCCCGCCGCGATCGAGAGAAAGAGGCGATCGCGGCCTCCTCGGATCGAGTGAAACAGTTTGCGCTTGATTTTTCCGAAACAGTAGAACGCGCCACGGCGTTATTTCACAACCAATGAGCAACTTCGGTCGAACCCAATGAGTAAATTCAGCACAAGACTGCTGGTGGGCATGTTGGTGTTGCTTGCCGGCGCTCCGGAAGCCAGCCCGCAAACGGAGCAGTCGGGTTCACTGCCGACGCAACTGGTTGTTCGTCAAACCCATAAAGCGGCCAGGAGCAGAAGTTCGCTGACTACGGGCACAACGCCAGCAGCGGCACCAGGCCTCTGCTTCCAACCTGGAGTTGGCTGGCAAAGTATTATTCCTGAAACTGCGGGCGCACCAGCAAGACTTGAGGGAGTCAGTCCAACTGGAGCAGCCCACGCGCGGTCATCCGATGCGAAGCCAGCGAACGCGGCCCAGTGTGCCGAGCTTACCGGCCAAACGAGTGCTCGAATCTGATCGTGAGAAGTTCGAGCCCTTTCATTTACCCGGGACGATGCGATCGGCCGGGCCGGTGAAGCCTGGCGACGCAGCTTCACGCCACGCGAGCTCACCGCTCACCCGCCCCAGCTATCTCGCGTCAGCCGCAGAGTCGGACGCGCGCGCAAACCAGGTAGGCGCTCTCCCCTTTCGCGCCTACATCAGTTCGATCAAGCTACGCAGATTGATACGAAATGCGCCTAATTTCCAGACACGGATCAAACTGCAACAACTACAAGACACTCCAGGCATTCAGCTGCGCAAGGAAAAGGCCGGCAACAAAACGAACACGACTGCCGGGAGGCGACCGCAAAGTGAGCGTGCAGAGCGAACGTCTTCACGGGGAATGGCGATCTCAAACCGGCCGCAGGGTCATTCCCACCGGCCTGGGCAAAAGCCGATGAACGTACTTATCGTGAGCGCAGTGTTCCCGCCGGAGCCGGTGGTGACCGCGCAGACCAGCTTCCAGATCGCCGATGAATTATTTCACCATGGTCACCAGGTCACGGTCCTGGCTCCATTTCCCAACCGCCCCGACGGCAGGCTCTTCAAGGGCTACCGGCAGGTCACTCTACCGCAGGGAGAGCATGGGTTTCTCGGTGATCCGCTGCTTCTCCTTTCTCTCCAGGAAGTCCACCATGGGCAGCCGGTTGCTGGAGAATATTGGGCTTTGCCATTACCTGTTCCGTCCGCGTCCTCTTCCTGCCTCGGCCGGATGTTCTCTACATGAACTCGTGGGTAATCTTCTGTGCCGGCATGGTCTCCGCCGCCGCGGCGCTTCGCGGCATCCCCGTTGCCATGAGTATTCAGGACGTTTATCCGGAATCCCTTTCGCAGCAAAGGAGGGTCGGTGCTCATTCGCTGCTGTTTCGCGTGCTGCGTGCGCTGGATCGCCGGATCGCCCACTCCGCAAAAGCTCTCATCGTGATCTCGGACCAGTTTCGTGAAACCTATCACGTGGATCGCGGAGTGCCGGCCGAGCGTATCCATGTGCTGCAGAACTGGGGAGAGACCAGTTCCATCAACCTGGATGCCCGCGGCGCCTACGGCCTGCGGCAGAAGTACGGCATACCCGATCAGACGATGCTGGCAGTCTACGCGGGCAACATTGGCGCGGCCGCTGGAGTCGAAACCGCGATCAGAGCATTTGAGTATCTGTGGAACGATGAGAATATTTGTTTGCTCATCGCGGGAGTGGGTTCGTCGTTGGCAGCGTGTCAACAGATGGTCGAAGAGAAAGGGCTGCAGGATCGCATTTTCTTCTACACGCCCTGGCCTAAGAAGGATACGGGCATCGTTTTGGGCGCGGCGGACGTTCTCTTGTTGCCCACCCAGGGCGAGCAGTCGCTGGTTTCGGTTCCGTCCAAGCTCATCTCCTACATGTTGTCCGGCCGGCCGGTGCTCGCCATGGTGCTCGGCAACTCTGACACAGCGAAACTGATTATCACGGCAAAAGCCGGATGGGTGATTCCGCCGGATGATCCTGTCGCTGCGGCCGCGGCCTTGAAAGTCATCGCCGCCAGTCCTTCCGAAGATGTTCGCGCCGCCGGGGCGCGCGGTCTGGACTATGCGCTGTGCCACCTGACCCGCGAGGCTAACCTCCCCCGGATGATCCAGCTGCTGCTCGATACCGCAGAATGCGGGCACCTTTCCTTCGCTGCCCGCAATACTAAGGAAGGATAAAGAGATCTGACTCGTTGGCTGGAACGCGCCTGGAAGCGCTTCTTTGATCTCACGGTTGCCATCGCGGCGCTGATTATGTTGTCGCCGATGTTTGGGTCGATTGCTGTCGCCATCAAACTCAGCTCCCGGGGACCGATATTGTTCACGCAGGAGCGTATGGGTTGGCGGGGAAGAAGATTTCGCATCATTAAATTCCGCTCGATGGTGCGCAATGCTGCCCTATCTCCGCAATCCCGATGGCAGTGCTTATAGTTCGGATACAGATCTGCGCGTGACCCGGTTGGGCAGGATTCTGCGGCGAACCAGTCTGGATGAATTGCCGCAATTGTGGAACGTGGTGCGCGGCGAGATGAGTCTGATTGGGCCGCGTCCTGAGCTTGCGGAAGGTGTTCGGAGTTATCGGCCGGCCGATTTCCGCCGGCTAGATGTCCGCCCCGGGATGACCGGCTGGGCGGTCGTGCATGGACGCAATGACGTGCCCATCACCCGCGCCGTGATTTGGATACCTGGTATGCCGACCACGCGAGCTTTCGTCTGGATCTCGAAGATCCTCTTCAAGACGATTGCCACAGTCATGGATCGGGCAGGGAATCAATCGAGCTGGGGTCGCAGCGGCTTCCGGATGCGTCGAGCATCGGAAGGGAGGTTCAGGGATGTTCCACGGAAAACTAGGAGCGCTTCTTCCTTTCGATGAAGCGGCTTTGCCGCTGGTACGAGCCTGGATCAATGATGAGGAAGTGAGGCGCGGGACGGGAACGGAAGGCCCGGTCTCCGATTGGGAACACCGTCGATGGTACGAATCCGTCATGGAAGACCCAGCGCAGCGTATTTTCCTGATCGCGCAAGGGAGAGGGAACGAGGCGAATGCTGGTCGGAGCGGTCGGGCTACGCGGCATCAACTGGCGCTCACGTCATGCGGAGTATTGGATCTATCTCGGAGATCGTTTAGCGCGGGGCAAAGGTCTCGCCGAGGAGGCCTCCCGGTTGTTGCTGCGGTTTGCTTTTGGCACGTTGGGGTTGCATCGAGTCTTTCTTCAGGTGAATGTCACCAACCATTCCGCGATCAGCCTTTACCGGCGTCTTGGCTTTGTGGAGGAAGGTGTAATGCGTGCGGCCGTGTTTGCTGATGGCCGCTTTGTCGACCGTCTCCTGCTTTCCATGTTGTCACACGAGTTTGGCCAGCCGGCGGAATAACCGGCGCGCGCAACAGAATTCATTCCATAAGGACGAGCGTTGATTCCCAGCTTAATGGTGGTGGGTGCCGGTCCACTGCAGTTACCCGCGATCCACGAGGCTCGTGCCTTGGGGATTCGCAGCATTGCCGTCGATGGCAAGGCTTCCGCTGTCGGCCTCGCCTTGTGCGATACGCCCTACGTCGCCGATATTCTCGATGCGGATGCTGTTTGCGCCATCGCCAGGAGAGAGAATATCGATGGTGTGATGACCTTATGTACCGACGCGCCCGTGTCCACCGTAGCGGTGGTCGGCCAACGCCTGGGTCTACTTGTCTTGTCACCTCAGGCGGCCGCACGCGCGACCGACAAGCGCCTGATGCGTGAAGCGTTCGCCCAATCAGGGGCGCCTTCTCCGCAGACTCATTTGATTCATTCCTTAACCGAAGCGCAGGTCGCGGCTGAATCTTTGGGCTATCCCGTGGTGCTTAAGATCGGGCGCGGTTCAGGGAGTCGTGGGGTTTACCGCGTCGACGACAGTGACGGCCTTCAGCAGGCTTACTCGGGTTGCCGCGATTGGCAAAAGGAAGGAGCGTTGCTTCTGGAAGAATGGGTGGACGGTGGAGAAGTGAGTGTGGAAGGCTACTGCACCGATCAGGACCGTTCGATCGTCGCCATTACGGATAAGTTCCTGTTTCCTGGGGCTTCACCAGTCGAGGCTGGCCATTGTCAGCCATCCATCCACGCGCCTTTGCACGAACAGCAAATCCACAGCGCTGTGCAAGCTGGGCTGAGTGCGTTAGATCTGACGTGGTGCGCTTTTCATGCGGAGGTCAAGGTATCTTCCAAAGGAGCGCAGTTGATCGAGATTGGCGCCCGGCTTGGAGGGGACCGTATCTCCACCCACTTAACTCCCCTGTCCACAGGCGTCAATCTAGTGAAAGTCGCGATCCTGCTGGCTTTGGGGAAGCGTCCCCAATGCCAGCGCCTTTGGGAGCGCGCCGCGTGCGTCCGCTACTTTGATGTACAGCGCGCCGGTACGCTGAGAGATGTCGCGGGTTTGCGCGAACTCTACGAGATTCCGGGCGTGGAACTTGTCTATCCAGCCTCCGAACGGGATGGCCCGCTACGCAAAGGCTTTGCTATTGGGGAGATTCGTTCCAGTCTCGACCGCTACGGTCATGTTCTCTATTCCGCCGCAACCCGCAAGGAAGCCCTTGCCCGATGCGAGCTCGCGGCAAGTACGGTCTGCTTCCAGTTTGATGATGGGGACTGCCGCAATGGTGTGGGCGCGAGCCGACTAGAAAATTAGTCCCGCAGAGCCTGCCCTGAGCTTGTCGAACGGTGACGTTGAACTTCAAATCTGTCCAAATTTAATTTGAAAATGTCTCGGTTCAGCAACCACTCTTTATGAATCACTAACCCCTCCTCGTCATCCCGAGAGCCTGTGACTTTTTATTTCCTTTGTCGTTTGCGGCCGGAAAACCCTGAACAGCATCTCCCAAAAAGTATCGCCGAGGTCCTTCGACTCCGCGCCATAGAGCCTCTTTTGCGATAAATCTGCGAAGCGCTTCGCTCAGGATGACGGCTTTGTTGGGGTGGCGAAGGGAATCATTTGTAGTCGGTTCTCGCGCACACGCTAAAGCCCTACACTCCTTCCGTCCTTTACGTCCCCGGCTAAGGTCGCGCCCAGATACAAAACAAAACGCAGCATAGTTGTCCGGCCCCCTATCCTGCATCTTCCAGAAACTCACACTCCCCATGAAAATCAAAGAACAGACAATTCCATTCCACTCCGCATGCGTAGGAGAGGACGAAGCCAGGGCCGCTGCGGACGTGATACGTTCCGGTTGGCTCACGATGGGGCCGAAGACGATTGAGTTCGAGCAAAGCTTTGCATCCTTCGTAGGCGCGCGGCACGCCGTTGGCGTGAGTTCATGCACCGCGGCGTTACACCTTGCACTCGAGGCGGTTGGACTGCAGCCGGGCGACGAAGTACTGGTGCCCACCACCACATTCACCGCGACTGCCGAAGTCGTTGTCTACTTCAAGGCAATTCCGGTGTTGGTGGATGTGGATCCGGTCACACTCTGTATCGATCCCGAGCAAGCTCGCAAGAAGGTCACCAGCAGAACCCGCGCCATTCTCCCAGTCCATTTTGCCGGACAGCCTTGCGATATGGACAGAATTCAGCATCTCGCCTCCAGCCACAGTCTCCATATCATCGAAGATGCGGCACATTCTCTTCCAGCCTCGTTTCGCGGCACGCCTGTAGGGGCCATCAGCAAACTGACGGCGTTCAGCTTTTATGCGACCAAGACGCTCACCACCGGCGAAGGTGGAATGGTCACGACCGATGACGATGAGTTCGCCGCTCGCATGAAGATGATGAGGCTGCACGGTATCGGCCGGGACGCGTGGAAGCGCTATAGCAGTGAAGGTTCCTGGTATTACGAAGTACTCAACGCCGGGTTCAAGTACAACCTTACCGATATTCAGTCCGCGATCGGTATCGTCCAGCTGGCCAAGTGTTCGGAAATGCGCGGTCTCCGTGCGCGGATTGCCCAGCAATATACGAATGCATTCTCGCCGTGCGAGGAAGTAGAAACTCCGATCGTTCTAGCCGATCGCGAGTCCGCCTGGCATCTTTATGTTCTCCGTCTCCATCTGGACCGGTTGAGGATAGGGCGATCGGAAGTCGTGGAAAGATTGAAGGAGAGAGGAGTAGGGACCAGCGTCCACTTCATCCCTCTCCATATGCATCCCTATTACCGGGATGCCTACCACTATTGCGACGAAAGCTTTCCAGTGGCGATGAGAGAGTATTACCGGTCTTTCTCATTGCCCATCTTTCCCGGCATGACACAGGAACAGATCTCTTATGTGATGGAACAAGTGATCGAGGTCGTGAAGGGAGGGCGGCGGTAACGGGTAGTGGTGCGGCCGGAAACGCTAATTGAATCGATAGACCAGGCCCGCACTCGCAGTGAGCGCCTTCAGCGTTCGGGAGGGCAGATATATGTTGGAGTAACCGAGCTCACCCACGCGAAGGCGGAGGCGGTGACGAAGACGGTAATCGACCCCGCCCAAGATCGACCATTGGAGGCCCACGTCTTCGATGATGAAGGGTGGTTGTTTGGCTGGCAGGTTGCGAGACCAGGCATTGCCGGCGCCCACAAGGCCGCATCCATACAGAGTCAACCGGCCAAAACGCCTCGCAGCTCGTGGACCCGCGAGAGCCGACTCCTGGTGCTGATCACTGCCCCACTTCAGAATAGAACCGCGCACCTCGACGCCGAGGATGTGCCTTGTCTGCCAGAAGCCGCCTGCAGTGAATCCATAAACTGCACGGTCGTACAGGTAGCGGAAATTGGGTTTAGCATCCGTAGCGGTCGCAAATATGGAAATATCCGGCGCCAGCCGCGCCGCCGGACCTACCTGGGCCGATGCGATATGCGGGCCAAGGAGAATCAGGACCGTCGTGAATTGTAGGACAAACAGTTTCCTAAAAAGAAAGTTCCTGTTCATGATTCCCTTGTCGGCCCAGTGCCGCAGTTGAGGGTCTCGCGCAAAATTACCGGCCCGTTTCCTCTTGGCCGTCCGCAAAAGCGACAGCACGCGTAGATCGCTGAGCACACAGTGAGGCTTCATGGGTAACAATCGGCAGCCATCGTATAGTCCGTGATACGAAGATCACTCCGGAGTAACGGTGATGTTCAGCATGCTGTATAGAAACGAAACAACCACAGCTTCTGTTGTTTCCTAAATCTCAACTCCGTTCTCGAAGCGCAGGCGGCAGCTATGCTTGCCTCAATCTCTAATATCGGCACGAGAGTCTTCTGCATTACGGAGATCGGAGGGTTACGCATCCGGTGGTACACGGAGAGAATCTGTTCAAAGGCACTCTATCCCGTTGATCTTGCTCGAGACCTCAAACGCAAGTGCGTCCACATCGGAGCAGAATGTTTTTCGCTCCCTTTCTGGAAGTTCCTCGAACAGATCCGCAAACGGGGTACGCTCACATCCTTGAAACACTGCGAAACCGATGCTGTCAGCCATTCTGCAACTTACATTGATCAGATCGGAGAGGCGCCAGGCGACGCCCTTCTGCCTGGAAGCATGGTGGTCAGAGACGATGTTCGCGAAATTCGCCGGCAACTGCCAATCCTGAATCAGGTGTCGTCCAACCTCGCAATGGTCGAACCCGAATAAATCGCGCTCCGCCTGGAGGATACTGCCGGCTGTACCGCTATACGTCTCCAGCAGGGACGCGTACTCTTTCGCGGAGATGACGGCCAGCGCCAATCGGCCGATATCATGCAGAATCCCGGCGGTATACGCCTCGGCTGAGCTGATAGAGCCCGCGCGGGCCAACAGTTGCGCTATCAGTGCGCAGGCCAGACTGTGGCGCCACATAGCTCGCAACGAAGGATTACTGTGCGAGTCGCCAAGATAAGCTCTTACTCCGACTGTAAGACAAATACCTCTGAGGTTTTTAGTGCCCAGCAACGCGACTGCCTGAAGCACATTGGTGACCGGAAATCGGCCGCCATAGAGGGCAGAATTCGCAATCGTAAGAACCTCGCTCGAGAACGCCGGCTCCGACGAGATCAACGCACTCACCTGACTCAACGAAACGTCTTCGTTATTGGTTAATTGCAGTAGCCGGATGGCGACTTGCGGAAATGGCGGGATGCGGAGATGCGCCCAAGGCAACCTGACTGCCTGCTCGCTCTGTCCCTTGGTCGGCATGTTCGCTGCATCCCTTCTAACAACATCGGCCCAAACAAGTCTGGAGATAGCCATCGGTCCATGGATAGCCCCTCGAGTTCTGCTTGAGAAACAGTCAGGACGGAACGAGCGCATTCGGTTCGTTTAAAGGGGCTCTTGAGATTGCCGATAGGAAATCTAGCCCCATGACTCTCTACCGATCATCGCCATGACCGCAAATGCCATGACGCGGGTCCGTGGTCACTTCCTTACCGCTGGTAGGGGCGGGTTTGTCTCCAGGCCAGCCAATCCGAAGCAAGCGGGATTAGCCATCCTCATTGCACGCAACGACACCTCCGAAGCTGACCATGACGCGGGTGTCGATCAACACCAGGAAGAGACAACGGAACGGACGGAACTGCCCTGGAACCCGTCAAAGACTCTGGAGCAGCTCGGCGGAGATCAAACACTTCTTCGAGAAGTGATCGATATCTTTCTCGAAGAAGCTCCCAAACACCTGGAATCCCTGCATGTGGCGGTGGCGCAAGGGGTCGCAGAAACCGTAGAGACAGCTGCCCACACGTTGAAGGGTGAGCTGGGGTATCTGGGTCTTCCGGAAATATCGCAAAGGGCCAGTCAAATCGAAGAAATGGGGCGATCCAACGACATCGAGGGCGCCTCCGCCCTTCTTTCACAATTCGAAGCGGATGTTCACGGCCTGATCACTGCGATACGAGCCGCCAAGACCTTAGAGCAAAGCAGGGTGCGGGCATGACGGCGTGGTTGGCCCTAGGCAATGGTCTGGCCGGATTCGCGGTAGGCCTCTTCCTGCACGCAATCCCTGCGTCCTGGTGGCCGAGATGGTTGCGCCAACTCGTTGGGAAGCACTGATCCCACAAAGCCGGTTTTTGTTCAACACACCCACACCACCCAGCTACCATCCCATTCCCGTTTCACGTCCTTCCTCTGTTACGGACAATCAGCCTTTATTGGTTTGACCAATCTTGAGGGATCGTCGCGGGCGGCCAGCTTGCACGATAGGTATACTGTCAGCCGGTCAGCAGTTCGGTGGCTGTTGTCCTTGATCGCCTGGAAGCTGGGCGCCATGCAAGCCAACGTCACTCGAAAGAGATTGCGGGGAAAGATCATGTCAACGTCTGCAAGAAACTGGGCCCGCTCTGCTTTTATGTTCGTGGCCGGCTTCTGTGTGCTGAAGCCGGGAGCTCAGCAGCTAACCCCAACGCCTGCCGGAATGACGATGACCTCCAACGGTGTGACCCTGGAGGTGACTGCCTTACGCGATGACGTGCTGCGCGTTCGCATGTGGAGAGGCGCTACTGCTCCCGACGATGCCTCGTGGGCAGTTCTCTCCTCGGCACGTTCCAGCCGGGTGGCCGTCGTGGCTGAGGCACACGGGTTTGCCACCGGCAAACTTCGGGTGACAGCGGACGATCACCTGCAGCTCACCTTAGCTGACCTTGCCGGTAGCGTCATCCAACGCGATGCCGCGCCGGTTCGCTGGAACGGAGACACCTTCCAAGTAAGCAAGCAGGGCACATGGAACGACCACTTCTTTGGGCTCGGCGACAAGCCAGGCCCGCTCGATCGAAAGCTGGAAGCTTTCACCATGTGGAATACCGATTCCTTCGGCTGGCAGGAGTCGACCGACCCTATCTACAAAACCATTCCATTTTTTATCGATATGAATCGTGGACGTGCCCTGGGCGTGTTTCTGGACAACACCTGGAGGACAAATTTCGACTTCGGCCGAGCTGACCCCAACCTCTACACCTTCGGCGCGCAGAATGGTCCGTTGGACTACTACCTCCTTTATGGTCCTGAACCCAAGGAAGTAGTTTCCGCCTGGTCGTGGCTCACGGGACCGACTCCCTTGCCGCCCATGTGGGCACTCGGTTTCCAGCAATCACGCTATAGCTATTTTCCCGAGTCGCAACTGAGAGAAGTCGCTGCACGGCTGCGCAAAGATCGCATTCCCGCCGACGTTCTGTGGCTCGATATCGACTTTCAGCATGAAAATTGGCCCTTCACCGTAAATCAAAAAGCTTTCCCCAACTTTCCGGGCATGGTGCGTGATCTCGCCCAGGAGCAATACAAAGTCGTGGTTATCACCGATCTGCACATCGCGAGGCAGCCGAATGTTGGTTATGCCCCCTACGACTCGGGAGTTGCCGGCGATCGCTTCGTAAAGAACCCGGATGGTTCTACGTTCGTAGGCAAGGTGTGGCCTGGCCCTGCGGTCTTTCCAGACTTCACGCAGGCGCAGACACGGCAATGGTGGGGGTCCCTCTACAAGACGTTCGTTAACGATGGTGTCGCGGGATTCTGGAACGACATGAACGAACCCGCGGTGTTCGAGACACCCACCAAGACCATGCCGGATGATATACAGCATAGGATTGACGAGCCTGGCTTCGGCAAGAGGACTGCTCCTCATCTCGAAATTCACAACGTGTACGGCATGCAGAATGCGCGCGGCACTTATGAAGGCCTGCTCACTCTTCGGCCGGACGAGCGGCCCTTTGTCATGTCTCGCGCCAGTTATGCCGGCGGTCAGCGTTACAGCACCACCTGGACCGGCGACAACAGTTCTACCTGGAATCACCTGCGCATGACGGTGCCTCAGATCGTCAACCTTGGCTTGAGCGGCTTTTCTTTGTGCGGCGCGGATGTAGGCGGATTTGCCGGTTCGCCGCCGCCCGATTTGCTCACCAAGTGGATCGAACTATCGGCCTTTCAGCCCATTGATCGTGACCACTCCGCAAAGGGAACGCGCATGCATGAAGTATGGGTCGATGGCCCCGTGCAGGAAGCGATTCGCCGTCGCTATATTGAGGAGCGTTACCGGCTGATGCCTTATCTCTACACCGTGGCTGAGGAAACATCGCACGACGGCTTACCCATCAATCGCCCGTTGTTTCTTGAATTCCCGCACGCCATCGAAGACGGCACTCCCTTTGATCTGACCACCGGCGGAGCTGAATTTCTCGTAGGCAGCCGCATTCTGATTGCGCCTAATCCCTCTCCGGAAGAGGTGGCCCCGTACGTTGTGCGCTTTCCGCCGGGGACCTGGTATGACTACTGGACCGGTGAGCGGTACCTTCGGGGGGTTCCCGGCGGTTCGCTCGATGCGGAGCAGCGCGACCTGGTGCTCGCTCAAAAGGAGCTGAGCATCACGCCAAAGCTGGAGCAGATGCCGGTGTACATCCGCGGGGGTAGCATCCTGCCGATTGCCCCGCTGACGCAAAATACCTCGCAGACTCCCCGCGGTCCTCTCACCCTGCGTGTTTATCCCTTAGCCCCAGCTCTGAACGCTACAGGGGAACAGTGTGCCGGAGAGGTTTATGCCGACGATGGCCACACCTTCTCCTTCCGCCAGGGAGAGTATGCGCGCATTCGCTTTGCCTGTGCAACCGCAGCAGACGGGTCAGTATCCGTGACCATCGCAAAACAAGAAGGGAACTGGAAGCCCTGGTGGCGGTCCTATCGGATCGAAGTGGTGGGATGGAAGCCGAAACAAAGGCGCGGGACCGATGATGGCCGCGCTGTTCCGCTTGCGATCGCAGACGGACGATGGGGAGTGACCATCGCTGCCGACGGCAACGCGAAACAGGTCGAGCTTCGTTAGAAGCGGCTCCCGGATCGTCCGCTGGCGGGCGATGCAAGGCGCTGTGCTACTGTTCTATGGGTTATGTCACAGCACCGAATTTCCCGCCGGAGTTTCCTCGTCACGGGCAGCGCTCTGTTAGCGGCGCCGCTCGTCAAAGCAGCGCCCGCTGCTACCCAACTCACTGCCGCCCAAGTGGTGGAACGCATTCGCAATCACGTGGGCGTTCCCTGGCGGGCGGAGACGGTCGACCGCATCCTTGCCGGAGACCCCGATACCGCCGTACGGGGCATCGCCGTCACCATGATGGCTACGCTCGACGTGATCGAGCGGGCCGTGGCTGCGGGCAAGAATTTCGTCATTACTCACGAACCCACCTTCTATGTACACCAGGACACGACCAAAGAAATTGAGGACGATCCTACCCTCAAGTACAAACTCGACTTCATCCGCAAGAACAACGTCGCCGTGTTTCGTTTTCACGATCACTGGCATGCGCACCATCCGGATGGCATTGCTTTCGGCATGATGCAGGAACTTGGCTGGGAGAAGAATGTCGACCCGGCAAATCCCAAGCGTTTCGTCTTTTCCGGTGAGCCGCTGGCGCAGTTTTGCCAGGAGATACAAACCCGCCTCAACGATCGCACCATGCGCGTCATTGGCAAGCCGACGATGCCGGTCAAGAGCGTCGCTGCCAGCTGGGGCGCAGCGGATCGGCTGACTACGATTCCTTTGTTTGCGCGGCCTGATGTGGATGTGCTCGTTGTGGGTGAGGCGCGCGAGTGGGAGTTAGTGGAATACGCACAAGACAGTATTACCGCCGGCAATCAGAAGGCTCTGATCGTGTTAGGCCATGTCGTCTCCGAGCAGGGCGGCATGAAGTATTGCGCGGAATGGTTGAAGTCGTTCGTCACCGAAGTGCCCATCGAATTCGTTCCGGCCCGGGAGCCTTTCTGGAGCCCAAACCATCCTGTCGAAAGCTGAGAGGGACCCCCATTGACGCCCATCATCACCGGAATTGCCTGGCACATGGTCGGCGCCGCATCAGCCGCCTCGTTTTACGCGCCCATCAGCAAAGTGAAGCGCTGGACGTGGGAATCCACGTGGGCCGTTGCCGGCATCTTTTCCTGGGTCTTGCTGCCGATCTGCGTGAGCGCAATCCTGTTGCCCGATATGCGCGCTTTCTACGGGTCGCTTGACTCTTCGGTCGTGCTCAAAGCTTTTCTCTTTGGCTGCATGTGGGGTGTCGGCAATGTGAGCTACGGTCTCACTATGCGCTATCTCGGCATGTCCCTCGGCATCGGTGTGGCTATCGGCGTCACCCTGGTTGTAGGCACGTTGATTCCGCCGCTGGTGCACGGACAGGCCGGCGAACTTGTCACGACGCGCGGCGGCCTGCTTACGATCCTGGGCATCGTGGTTGCGCTCGGTGGCATTGTCATTGTGTCCCTGGCTGGTCATCGCAAAGAGATTGCCCTGGGTTCGGAAGTCCGCGAATTTGATGTAAAGAAGGGGCTGCTGCTCGCCGTGATGTGCGGCATCTTTTCCTCAGGCATGTCATTTGCCATCGATGCGGCCAAGCCTATGCAAGCTGCGGCACTGAACCTGGGCGTGAACCCCCTCTACAGCGCACTGCCCAGCTACGTCATCATCATGGGCGGGGGAGGCCTGGTTAACTTTGCCTACTGCTTCATCCGGCTCGCTTTCAAGAAAGATCTTTCCATCAAGGCCGACCTCGCCCTGCCAGGAGCCACGTTATTCAAGAACGGAGCGCTTGCCGCCACCGGTGGCATCATGTGGTATTTGCAATTCTTCTTCTATGCATGGGGAGCCGCGAGCATTCCAGCCGCCTTCGGCTACGTGAACTGGATGCTGCACATGAGCGGTTACGTGTTGTTCGGCGGGATTGTGGGCCTGGCGCTCGGAGAATGGGCCGGCGTTGGCTCGAAGCCCGTCCGCCTGCTCTGGGCCGGCATGCTGGTCATCATAGCCGCAGCCAATATCGTGGGCCTGGGCATGGCGTCCTGATTACCCCGCAACCGCAATCTCCAACTGCTCGCCCTCTTGTAATTGGATCGGGTCTTCGAGGTGAATCGTCACCGCATCCTTGCCCTTCTCTAATCGCGCGGTTATCTTTTTTCCTGCAGCCTGCGCCGTAACGCGAGAACCGGGCGCCGCGAGGGTGCATGACTTGCATGGCAAAGTGCCAGCGAGCGTCTTGACCGTGAACTGAACAGTTCCGGATTGCGTACGTTTCAGAGAATAAGTTCCCCAACCTGTACCCGTTGCCCAGAAACATTGGAAATTCTCATGCGGAAGCCGTGGCAGGGCAATCACGTGCCCGCGATCGCCCTCATAGTGGAAACCGCTCAGGGCGACCACGCTTGACCACGAAGACATGGCCCGGGCATAGTGATGTCCGCACTCCGCCTCATCCCAGGGGTTGCGCTTGACTCCGTCATACCGCGCGCGAAGATTTTCAACATACTCCACGCCTTGCGGAATCATCCCCGAGTAGAACATCAGCGCGGCGGTGGAATGCTCCAGTCCTGTCCAGGCTTCCGCGTAGTAGGGAAAAGGAATATGCGGGCGAGGCGCCTTCCCGTAATCGCACACCACCACAGCGGCCTCATCATTCAGGGCATAGGTACGCTGCACGGTGTCATGGTCCACCAGGGTCCGTTTGTAGTTGTAGCGATAAATCGAATCCAGCGTGGTCCGCACATGCTGCGGCAAAACTAAAGGTCCCAGTCCAGCTATATCCGCGAGATATTGTCCCAGGAGTTGATCGATCAGGCAGCCTGCGCCCACTTGATACTCTGGCTGTTCCGTATTCTCACTTCCCATGCCGCTGCGCAGTTGCGGCGAAATCTGGTCGGGACGAAAGCCGCGAATCTGCTGGATATAAAACTCGCCACGAAAGAGATTGGCGTCGACCCAGCGGCTGCCCTGATCGAATAGCCTGCGATACTCGTTGGCGGATGCATCATCGCCGGCGGCACGCCCCATCTCCTCCGCCGCGCGCAAAGCCCCCAGGTAGTAGATTCCGCACAGGGGATTGGGACCATAGAATTCCACATCGTAGGTGTTGTGCTGCACGCCGTCCAGCACGCCGTCGCGGTTGGCGTCCCAACCGCCAGGAACCCATGCGAACTCTACCCCCTTCTTCACCCGCGGCCACATCCTCTTGAGCCACGCCTCGTCTCCGGAAAGCTTCCAATCCAGGTACGCGTGGATGATCTGGCCCATCTGTCCGTCGGCAGCCGCGATGTGGTATCGCTCCTTCCCGTCGGGCAGTAATTGGCGAAAGCGCATGCCGCCCTGGTCATCCATGCTGTAACCGAAGGCAGCCTCGCGTAGCGAGCGCGCATACGAGGGGAACAGAAATGCAGTGGCTGTTTCGTAATTCCATACATGGGTGCAGTTGCCGAAGCAACAGCCTCGATGGTCATCCGAGCCCTCGAAGCCGTGAAATTCGCCGTCCGCTGTGCGGAAGCAGGTGGTCGTTGCCAGGGTAGACAGGTTAGCGCTCGCTGCCTCTTTCACCGCTGCCGGCAGCGTGCTGGCAGCAAAACGCATCGACGAAGGTGCGGGTGCGCTTTTCGAGTGAAGGTAAGTTCGTCGCAGTGTATTCGGCCGCCGCCCACGCGTCTTTGAACCGCGTGGCGTAGTGATTGCCGATGACGGTTTGGCCTTCGCCCGCGGGAAAGTCCCAACCGCACCACTCCGGGGTGCGGTTCGGGAAGTGCCAGGCCAACAGGAAAGTAAACTCGGCGGAGCCGCCCGCCGGGATGGACCTCTGCTGGCACAAACGCGCCTACCGCGTTGCGCGATGCGGGTTCGTTCAGCAGCGCCCCATCCTGCGAGAAGGCATCCCAAAACAACATGGGCGAGTTCCACCAACGCCCGCGCGGCCAGCCACGCCAGTGCGTGGTTTGCGCCCCCGGACTCGAAATCACCGCGAGGGCGAAGCTACCCTGCATCGGATCAACGCTGTTCAAGCTGGGGTTGGTCATCAGAAGGCCTTCCAACTGATCGGCCGTCCGGTACTCATTCGCGCGGGGATCTTCGCCTCCGCGTGCCACGTCAACGTTGGCGGGCGCCTTGACCGGGTTGTCGATAGAAAACGCGATGGCGACCTTGGCGGTGGAGGCCCGCGGGTTGGTCACCCGATAGCGCAGGATGGCTACCGGCAATCCCGAGGCATCAGGATCATGCGGGATGAACGGAGAAAACGCTTCGAGCTCGATCTTGACCGGTAAGCTCGGGTCTTTGAATTGCAAATGCGCCAACGGATACTGCGCGGTAAACTCCGCGGTCGCGATGCGGCTCAATCCCGGCGAATTGTTGGCGCCCAGTCCGTCCTGCCCTTCAAAGGGAGGCAATATCCGCGCCTCGAGCACACGCGTGACAGGCTTTGCATCTCCCTGACTGGATCCAAATAGAAGGAAACGCGTACTGCGGTGAAAAGCCCTTGTTCGGCCGGTTGAAAATCTCCCAATCGCGCAGCTGGCCGCGGCCCCCGAGCGCCACGCTTCCAGCAGCGACGCCACCCAGCGGGAAGGCCAGCATCTTGAGTTGATCGCCTGAGAAGACGCGGGGAAAGGAAATCTTCTCTGCCGCGGTATGCAGATGTTGCTGCGCATCTCGACTCTCCGCCTCGGCAAAAGGAGACCAGTGGGGAATCTGTGTCGCTGCGCCGACCGCTCCCGCTGCCTGCTTGAAAAAATCCCGGCGCCCGATGCGATACTTTCCAGCCATCGGATTAGTGTAGACGAGCGACCCGCTGGTTGACCTCGCGGGAAACCTTGCTCATGTCGTTCTTCTGCAAACGGTAAGTGTCCACCAATAAGTCGCCGCCGACATACACTTTGGCCAGGTTCATGGCATTGCAGGCCAACACCACGGCGGCATACGGATCGACCACCGGCCCGCGCTCCACCAGCTTGGGATCGACAATGAGGATGTCGCCGAACTTACCCACTTCCAGGCTGCCGACTTTATCCGCGACTCCCAGGACCTCCGCGCTGCCCATGGTGTGAAAGCGGAGCACGTCAATCGGCTGCAAAACCTTCGCGCTCTCATATCGCGCCCGAATCACGTACAGGCCCATGCGCATATTCTCGAACGGGTCCGGCAGGTCCGAGCTGCCTTCACCATCGACGCCCATGCCCACCTTGATCCCCATCTTCCGATACTTGGGAATGTCGGCGATGCCCGAGGCCAGCCGGCCGTTCGACATGGGGTTCCAGACCATGCCTGAACCCGCGGCGGCAACGGCCTTGAGAATCGCGTCATCGGGGTGAATGAAGTGCCCGAAACTCACGTTCGGGCCGAGGATGTTTACGGCAGTGATGTATTTGAAAGTGTCTCGTTGCTTTTCCTGGTTTACGGGCGATTCAAGGAAGTGAATCTCCGAGTAGAGATGGTAATCGCGGAGAAACGAAGCATCCAGTTGCATGGCCTGCGGGGTGGAGATCCATCCGGAATAGGCCATCTTTAGAACCGTGGGACGCGACATATCCTTCCTGGCAACCGCCAGAAACTTCTCCAGGTTTGCCCGTCGAACCGCGGGGGTTGAGTTCCCTGAGGGTTCGTAGGAATGAATAAAGCGCATGCCGGAATCGAGTTCAGCGCGCCATTGATATTCCTCGAAGGCCTCGTCATCTTTCCGCGCGTAGGCGAAGTTGTAAACCGACGTAATTCCATGCACCAGGTGATCGAGCGCGCCTTGCAGGGTGAACCAGTAGTAGTCTTCCGGCGTCGTGCCGAGCTCCCGGGTTTCGAGCGCTTCCACCCAACCCGTCAACGCCGGGTACTCGTAAACATATTGGTCGGTTGCCAGCCCGCGGAAAGCGCTCTCCGAAAGATGGCTATGCGCGGAGATAAACCCAGGCAAGACGAACTTTCCCTTGGCGTCATAAGTGGTGCGCGCAGTAGTTCCGGCTGGGGGGCTGCCTTTGCCGACGGCCTTGATTTTGCCGTCATCGCCCACCAGGATGTAGCCGACGAAGGGTTCTGTCTGTCCCGGCTTCATGGTTAAATTTGTGCCGTTGACGATGAGCAGCTTGTCGACGGCGAAACCGCGGCAGGGAAGCAGCAAAACGGCCAGGACAGCCGCACAAAACCAGCCCCAGCGACCGGAAGAGGTCATGCTTTCGGAATCCTCCTGTTAGGTAGGGAATTTAGACTAACAGACTCGTTGAATCGAACGGGTTTAGCCTGCCCGTTCGGGGTCTGCGCGCTTATTTCAAACCGAATCCCGCAGAGCCTGCCCTGGGTTTGTCGAATGGGGACGACTGAATTCGGAGCGGTCCAAACTAGATTGAAAAATGCCTCGGTTCGGCAATCGCCCTATCTTCGCAACGACAAAGAGGAGAGGGCAATGGTTCATAAAGAGAGGGTGCTGAACCGAGACATTTTCTAATCTAATTTGGACAGGGACTGCTAAATTCAACCCAGGACCGTAGGACGGCTGGAATGAGGTCGTGGCGCAATGCAGGACGACTCTCAGCAAAGTTGAGCCGTCTCCATTCGACAAGCTCAGGGCGGGCTCCGCGGCACTAAGTCCGCAAGTCTTGTCTCACACATGATGGGTGCCCCAGGTCTCGCGTTTGAGACCTGGGATCCCCCTGGTAGGTTCTCGGTCCGGGTTACTCCCCGCTAAGCCGGATGCCGGCGTATCACCTCCAGCACCTCCTCGGGAGCCTCGAGTTGCTCCACTGGTCTAGGCACTTTCGCGCCAGCCAGGAGAAGAGCCTCGACCGTATGGGGATAGTCTCCCGCGTCCCGGCGCCATCCGTGTTCCGATCCGTAGAGCGCCCAACCCAGGGGAGTTCCCTTGAATTGCTGCTCCTCCGCTTCGAGCAAAGCATGGTAATTGAGCAAGTCCCGTACCATCTCGACGTTGCCGTGAAAGGCAGCCCAATGCAGCGGTGTCTGATCGTTTTCACCCTGCACGTTCGCTGGCCATCCGGCAGCCAACATCATGCCCACTGCGCGCGTATTGTTGCGGACTGCCGCACCGATAATTCGGCGAAAGGCCCTCGCGGGCTGCTTGGCAATCAAGTCCGGATGTTTTGCCATCAGGCTCTTCGCCAGCGCTTCATCGCCGACCTCGCAGGCTATTGCAAAGCGAAGGCCCAGAGGGCTGCGCTGCATCAACAGCTTGAATACTTCATCATGGCCTGACTGGTGGGCCAGCATGTGGGCCGTCCTGGTCCACCCAAACCCGAAGATATAAATGCATCCCCCACTTTCCGGGTTTTGTTTGGGAAAATCCCTCTCGGACACGTTGATGCGGACTGAGTCCGGATCTTCATCAAGATGCTGGCGCACCAACTCGAGATCACCGACTGACGCGGCCATAAGGATATCCGTCTGTGCGCCGCGTCTGATCAGATACCGGGCGACGTCGGGGCGCCGCGGCCACAGTGCGGCCATATACTGCGCGGGCGTTGATTCGTGATCGATGTCACGCACGTCGATCACCGCACCATGATCCAACAGGTATTCCGCAATCTCGACGCTGGCTGCGAAATGCAGCGGTGTTTGACCATCACCCCCGCGAGCGTGGACCAGCGTGGGATCGCCCTCCACCAGGCTCTTCAACCGGTCGAACATACCCAGGCGAGCGGCCGCATGGATATCCACGTAAGCCCCGCGTTCGATGAGGTAAGGCGTGAGTTCCGCGCTGGACATATCGAGCACGCCGAAGCTGCCCGCCCACCACTTGGTGCGAGCATTGATGTCGGCGCCGGCGTCGAGCAAGGCATCGATCATCTCGCGGTTTTCCTTTCCCACCGCTGCAACCAGGGCTGGAGTGTCAAAACTGTAGTTGGGTAGCGGCTCGTCCAGTCTTCCCTTCAACGCCGGAAACCGTGCAAGTACCCGCTGCAACAGCGCCGCCTCGTTTGCTTTGATGGCTGCGGTCAAGGCCTCCATCGGGTCATCCGAAAGGGTCCCGACGTGGACCTTCAAACCAGCCCAATTGTCGAACCCATATTCGCGGGCAATCACATGTTGTGCGTCCGCGAGTTTAGGTGTGTCGGTCGCTAAGGACAACCCGGGCTTCGCGGAAACGGTCCATGGCTGCGGGTTCTGCCCGGAGAGATCCGCGCAGCAGGAGCCTGGCTTGTTTTTTCAGGTGTTCGAGGTTGGGGCGCGCGGGTAATTCGTGTAGAGACATGACTCACTCCTTCTTAGTCGCCCGGGGTCCGCTGCGTCGGGCAGAAGAGAGTGAATGGTTGGTCGAACACGACTGCAAGGTGGGATAGTCCCTTTCCACGGACGGGGTGCACCCTTGAAGTGCAAATCCAATGTACCAAATTCCTCTTCGAGAAAGGTTTCAAGTGCTCATGGAACCAGTGAAAATTTGTCTTGCGAAGGCATAGAATGGGCGGGCCCCTTATAGACTGAAAACGTTCCCCCGTCAGCTAGACCTGGGTTTTTCCGAGGCTTCGCGAGGTGAGTACTTGTTCCATGACCGTGGGCCCTCTTTCCGCAGGGGTGCGTTTTCAATGAGTTTTGGGTGCTCTCGTACACTTGTCCAGTACTGCCTGGCGGTGCTGGCATTTGCAGGACTCCACGCCTTGGCCGAATCGGTCTCTGTCGGGACCAGACTCGAGATACGTCTTCAGCAGCCAATCAGCTCCTACGCTACGCAGAAGGGAACCAAGATCTCTGGCGTCCTGGTCGCCCCTTTGACCGAGCGCGGCGAAATGCTGCTTCCGCTCGGAACCACGGTAGAGGGCTCCGTGGTGGCGGTCAGGAAAGTGGGTCTTGGCGTGGTCCATGAGACAGCGCGCATTCAGCTGCAGTTCGACCGCGTAGTCCTCGCCGACGGCGAGAGCGTTCCTTTGGAGTGCAAGATAGTTGAAGTGGAGAATGCCCGCGAGTCTGTGGATGCCCAAGGCCGCATCCAGGGCATCCGCTCGACCGCGACCTTGAGCAACCGTGCCTCGGGTCTTGTCGGCAGCCTTGCCTTCGGAGATCCCATCGCGGCCATCTTCACCACGGCCGCCTCTGCATCGGTTCTTCGCTTTTCAGAACCTGAGATTTCGCTTCCCGCCGGCGCAGAATTAATCGCCGAGCTTACCGCCCCCATCGTACTTCCCAAGATGGATCCCATCCTGGTCCCACCGATTGCCACCACGCCCGCGGATAAGGCGGATTTACTTAAGCTGGTGGAGGAGCTGCCGTTTCGAACCTATACCGACAAAAGCCATATCCCGTCGGATGTCACCAACCTCATCTTCATCGGCAGCGCAGACGAAGTGCAGCGCGCATTCGCCGCCAGTGACTGGGTGAAAGTCGACTCCCTCACCGCGGAATCGACCTACGCGACCATTCGCTCCGTAGCCGAGAACCAGGGCTACAAAAGTGCTCCCATGTCGACCTTGTTGCTCGGCGGGCAGCCCCCCGCTTACGCCTACGCCAAGACGCTGAACACCTTTTCCAAACGGCACCATCTTCGCATCTGGGCAAGCTCACTGCCATGGGAAGGGCAGACCGTCTGGACTTCATCCTCGACTCACGACACCGGCATCGGGTTTTCCAAGAAGAACAAGACATTCATCCACCTCATCGACAGCCACATCGATAACGAGCGTGCCAAGGTGGTGAATGACCTCATCTTTACCGGGTGCGTCTCCAACGTTCAGTTGGTCGCGCGCTCGTGGATCCCCAAAGATGCCAAAAACGGGACCGGCGAAGACCTGATTACTGACGGAAGGATTGCGGTGCTTCAGTTGAACGAATGCCGCGTTGCGCAGAACACCATTGAGGAAGCCGGCAACACCCTGCGGGTTCATGGCAACCGCGTAGAACGCGTCTCCCGGCAAACGACCCTTACCCTCAAGAACAATATTCTGCGCGACAACGTCGGCGTCATGGCGTATTCCGGAATTCGTACCGGCATCGCTGAACTTAAGAAGAAAGAAACTCCCGGTTCCAAAAGAAGCATGGACATTGAGGGGGATGAATACACCATCAACGGAAAGACCGGGCGCAAAACCGACTATGCGGTCGATCCGGCGGCCATCGCGAGCAGCGGGGCCCGCAGTCTAGAGTACGACCGCTGGAAGCCGCCCGCCGTCGAAATCGGTTTTCGCGCATCCTGGCTGGGCTATGCGGGCGGGAACGGCGGCGGGATCGGTTTCATTCTGGATTCAATCAATCCCCCCGGAGACCAGGTCGTCATCGCTCTCGATAATTCGTTGCAGAATGGTTGGAATCTTGGCGGTTCCGTGACCCTCAACCCGCACAAATATCTCTCCCACGAATTTAGTTACAACCGTAGTTTCACTGGCTTCAAGTTGGCGTTAGGCGCGGTCGAGAACGACATCTCCAGTGGTGTTGTCGATAGCGCATTTGCCTTTGACATCAGTGGACTCCTCACCTCGCAGATGTCCTACAACCTTCTGATCAACACGCGCCCACGAACATCGCGATTGCGGCCGTATTTCGCACTCGGACCGGCCTTGCAGTTGATGCATTTGTCCGATGCCCCGATTAAGAAGGCTCCCAGCTATTGGAAGCTTGGGCTGAGTAACATCGGTCTACTCAGCGCTGCCTATAACTTCGGGTCTACGCCGCCGCTGGAGGGCGGCGGTATTTTCCAGGTGGGTTTCAACTACGGCGGTGGGGTTCGATATCGGGTAACACCCCGCTGGATGGTTCGCCTGGACTATCGTGAAACACTCACTTCACAGCCGGACTTCTGGACGAAGTCGAAGACCAGCATCCTAAACGGTATTGTGTTGGATAACGCGACCCTGACCTACGTGGGTCCAATCTTTCAAGGAGCCATGCGCCAGCAGCGTGTAGGCGGTGGCGTTTCCTTCACGTTTTGAAATACCTCGTAGAGACAGCAGCTAAAGGAGCCTAAGTTCAGCCGTCCCTTCGGGGCTCCTTCTGGAATTCGGTTTTCGCAGGACCAGCCTCAAAGAATGCGCCTGCGAAGTTCTTCCTAGCCGCGTGAAGCCTGCCTTCGCTTCGGCGCTACGGACGAGCGTCGTGATGACGCAACAGCGGTAGATTCACGCACGATCAGTTCCGGTTGCATAACCACTTGCTGCGGGTAGGTCGCCTTGGGATGATTAATTCGGTTAATCAGGCATTCCGCGCCGGCTTTCCCCATTTCCCGCAGCGGTTGCCGAATCGTCGTTAGACTCGGAATATGAAAGGGTGCGCTCAGCACGTCATCAAAGCCAATCACGGAGACATCGTCGGGCACTCGCAGTCCAGCTTCATGCAGCGCTCGGATAGCCCCAAAGGCAGCGATATCGTTAAACGCGAAGAGCGCGGTGAAATCACTCGTGCGAGAAAGCAGCGCCTTTACCGGGCCATATCCAAGTGCCGGGGACCAGCTATTCTCAGTCAACTTAATAAGTAGATCCTGGTGAACGTCCATACCGCACGCGCGGGCTGTGTCCAGTATCTCCTTCCACCTATAATCCGTGTCGACCGTCTGTTCCTGCCCTTTCATGAACGCCACCCTGCGGTGTCCCAGGTCGGCAAGATGTTTAATGGCAAGCCGAGCCGCCAGGCGGTGATTCAGCTGGATGTTTGTTACGCCGGAAACTGCTTGATGTCCGGAAATGGACACGATCGGCACCTGCACTTTAGGCGGCGTTGGAGTGTTCACCAGGAGCAAACCGTCCACCGACCGCTCCAACAGCATCTTCGGATATTCCTCGAGCAGTTCCGGTTGCCAGTAGTGCGCGGCCAACAAGTAAAAGTATTTGGCTGACACGAGATACTCCTCCACGCCGTTCATCACCAGCGTGAAGTAACCCTCGCTCATTTCAGATACCAGTACACCGACTGACATGCTGCGCTTCCTGCGTAGCGACCGCGCGAAGTAGTTGGGCCGGTAGTGCAGTTCGGTGGCCGCCGCAAGTATGCGGTTTCTTGTTTCGAGAGGGATTGCTTGCGCAGCCGGGGAGTCGCTCACCACCACCGAGACGGTGGTAAGCGAGAGGCCCAGGTGATTAGCCAGGGTTCGTAAGGTTACGTTCCCGTTTTTGTCCGTCGTTCTCTTACTAGTCAAAGGTAACTTCCAGGTGCTTGAAGAAATCGCTGAGGGAGTGTCGCATCTTAAGTTGGCCCTGTCAAAAGGGAAACACCCTTAGGTGCCGCGATTCTGGAGAAGATCCGTGTGTTGTTGATCGGAAAGGTTTTTTGGGAGGTGAAAGCCGGGTTTGACAGTCCTGGCTCAGATGGAGTCTACTAGGCGGCGGTTGTTTACAGAAACGTTTCTTCTCTTTAAAGAAACGGTTCTGCTTGTTTGACAGCCCTGTGCGCGCTCCGATAATCTCAGTTGCGGTCGAGTTCCGGGTTCTGCGCTGTCGCGAAAGCCCCGAGAGACCGAAAGACCTGCCAAACCACGAAAGCTACGGTTGAGGCAGCCAAGACAGTAAAGACTCGTTTTTATCTTTGGAGGACCTATGCGACGCCCCCTGCACTCAAGGCAGTGTGCTGCCTTCTTTCCGTGCCAGAACTCCCAGACAATTCCAGCCGTTGAGCGCCGTCTTCTCAAGCCGCATCTATTCCTGCAGCTTGCGTTGCTCGCGCTGCTCGCGGCATTTTTTCCCGGGGCCAAGTTGCATGCGCAAACAGGTTCAATAACGGGCACAGTTGTCGATCCTTCCGGTGCGGCCATTCCTGGAGCGCAGGTTAAGATCATCAATCAATCCACGGGCGACTTGACGCGCGAGGCTACTTCCGACGGAAGTGGGAATTTTCGCGCCTTGAACGTGCCTCCGGGTACCTACAAGATCACCGTGGCCGCGCCTGGTATGCAGGAAACTGATCGCAACAACGTGGTGCTCGACCAAGATCAAAGTCTCGGTCTGGGGCAGGTGGCTCTGACGCTCGGGCAAGCCTCTCAGACCGTCACCGTCACCACCCAAACACCTTTGATTGACACCGCGACGTCGAGCAATGCCGCTGTCGTTGACCAGCGTCAAGTGACGGAGCAGCCGCTGAACGGCCGAGACTTCGAATCGCTGCTCACCACCTTACCCGGCGTAACCACGAACAACAATTCGCAGTTTCGCCTGGTGTTCAACCAAACCGACGACTTCTATGTCAACGGAATGCGTGGCACGGCAAATAATTTCTTCCTGGATGGCATCATCAATACGGATGTGGGCGCCAACGACGGCGAATATACGGCGCTCAGTCTCGACGCAGTCGGCGAATTCAAGACCCTGACCGGAAACTTCAATGCCGAGTATGGCCGTAGCCCGGGCGTCATGATCCTGATCAACACCAAGAGCGGCGGCGACCACTTCCACGGCACCGCCTACGAGTTCAACCGCAACACTGATTACAACGCGAACGACTGGTTCAGCAACCATAACGGTCAGGGCCGAGCGAATTTGAAGTTTAATCAGTTCGGCGGCAATATTGGCGGCTTTATACCTATTCCAAAGATCTCGCCGCCAAGCAACAAGAAGGCCTTTTTCTTCTTCAACTACGAGGGGACACGCGCCAACCGCCCCAACGGCAATCCGGGTGGTGCCGGCAGCACCTTTTACACCATGCCGCAACCGTCGATGCTCGGCATTGGCACCCCCAATGGACAAGCCGACCTGTCACCGGTCTACCGTACCGGCAACATGTGCGATTACAACGGCGGCGCAACTTGCAACCCTATCCACGATACCAATGGCAACCTCGTACAAAATGGACAGGTGTTTGTGCCTGGGACCGTCAAATACGACTCGGTCGGAGAAGTATTAACGGGTACCCCTTATGTGGGAAACATCATTCCTGCTTCGCAATTCAACAGTCAGTACGCCGCGATGATCAAATATTTCACCCCCGGGTACAGGGGAAGCTTCAACCATCCGACCTATAACAATGGGTTTGGCGACGAACAACAGATCAACTTTCAGGACACATACACGTTCACGAAAAACCAATACGTCGCTCGTGTCGATTACAATTTCGGGCCGAAGGCGAATGCGTTCTTCCGCTACGTAGACGATCGGCAACAGGAAAGCCAGGGGTTTGGCATCTTTTCAGGAAATAGCTTCCCTGTCTTACCTCAATATCGCAAAAAGCCCGGTAAGAGCTATGGTTGGAGCTTGGTAAACGTGCTCTCGCCCACCCTGACCAATGAGGCGACGGTTGGCTGGCTGCACCTGACGCAGGTGGTTGACATCGTTCCGGGCACGTCGAAGGCGCTCTACGATAAGAGCACATTGGGCTTCTCTTTCAGCGACCTCTATCCCTCGACCAACACCCACGACCTTGCACCCAATATCAATACCGGAGATGGTTACATCAACATCAGCCCATTTCCTTCCGGCTGGACTTCCACCGGCAATACAGTGGTCGCGACCGATGACGTAACCAAAATTCTCGGCAACCACGTGATTAAGTTCGGTCTCTTTGCCGACCTGAACGAGAACGGTCAGGAAGGAACGTGGACAGAGAATCCCAGCATCAACTTCGGAGCCAGCAACCAGAATGCAAACAATAGCAATTCGGGAATAGCAAACACGCTGCTGGGAAACTACACGACGGTCAGCCAGTCAAACATTTTTGCATTTGGGCACTTTCACTTCTTTCAATATGAAGGCTACGTTCAGGACACCTGGAAGGCGACGCCCAGGCTAACGCTGGATGCGGGTCTTCGCTACGAGTTCATTGGTCCAACCTACACTACGGGCATGTACCACGCGTATTACTTCAGTCCGCCCGCTTATAATCCGGCGAACGCTGTGCAGATCAATACCGCGCCGAATATCCCGGGCCAGGCGCCGACACAGGGTTCTATCATCACCGGCTCCGGTAATCCTTACAACGGCATGGTTCAGGAAGGCACGCAAGGGTTCCCTAAGGGTGGCCTGAATTATCGCTGGAACAACTTTGGCCCACGCCTGGGCTTTGCATATGATGTGTTTGGCGACGGCAAAACCGCGCTGCGCGGTGGTTTCGGCGTCTTCTACGAGCGCTACGAACAAAACGTCTTTAATTTCGGAGGCGTCAGTAATCCGCCGACTGTCTATACCCCCACGATTTATGGTGGCAACATTGGCACTCTCTCTCCCTCATTAGTAAACGGTGCTCCGCTTACTCCGTCTTCTGGTGTCCTCGGGACCGATCGAGCTGGGCAGATTCCGACGACCTACGGTTACAACCTGGGTTTACAGCGCGAGTTGCCGTATAAGCTCGCTTTCGACATCGGTTACGTCGGCAACACAAGCCGCCACCAGCTATACAACAGGCAGTTGGAGCAATTGCCGCTCGGGACCACCACGAGCACAAACATCCTCTCCACCGTCAACAATCAGGTCGCTGCCATTTTGCCCTACAAGGGCTACAGCTCGATCTACTACAACGTATTTGGCGCCAGTGCAGCTTACAACGCTTTACAAGTTAAGATCTCACGCCGATTCAGTGACAAGTTAACCTTCAACGCGGACTACACGTGGTCGAAGGCTATTGATCTCGACGACGTAGATAACGATCAGAATCAGTTTCCGGACTACACTCAGCTTAAGAAGTTCTATGCTCCCGCGGGCTTTGACCGCCGGAACGTCTTCAACTTCCAATATGTTTATGATCTTCCCCAATTCAAGGGATCCAGCAAATTGGTGCAACTGACTGCTGGCGGTTGGGAATGGTCCGGCGTAACTCAGTTCTGGAGTGGCACTCCCTGTCTTGCCGGCAATAGCCCCTCGAATGACGCCTGCGATCTGTTCTCCAGCGGCAACCTGGGTAACGGAGGCGGGCAACAATCGCCTGGGTTTTCGCAAACCGGCTCTCAGACCTTCGGCCACATTCGTCCCGACTACATTGGTGGTCCGATCATCACGCCCCATAATCACAACCAGCCGGCCGGACAAAATCCGCATGTGGTTCAACCCGGCGGCCTTCGCCTCCCCTGCTCCTGGAAGCTTCGGCAATTTCCGTCGAAATTCGATTTATGGTCCGGGAATCGACAACTGGAACATGTCTCTGTTCAAGAACTTCATCTTCACCGAGAGCATGCGCATTCAATTGCGATTCGAGGCGTACAACGTCTTCAACCATACCCAGTGGGCGAACGTGAATAATGGCTTGAATGCGCCGACGAACGGGACGCCTTTCTCGGGCGCAAACGCCGGCAGCTCTGGCCAGATCACCAGTGCTCGGGACCCTCGTCAGCTGCAGTTTGGAGGCAAGTTCTACTTCTAGCCTCACTCCTCAATGGCCGGACCCACGATTATGGGTCCGGCCATTTTTTTTTGCAGTCCAGCGGAGGGATGCCCTGCACTAGACTGATGAAGAAGATCTGTTCATGAAATGTCTCGCGTCGGCTGTTGCCATAGTTCTGCTATCGATCCCGTTCGCCGCATTAGGGGCGGTGCCTGATTCAGCCAGACAGACATTCGAGTCCGCCATGCAAGCTCTGAACGCCGGCGACTACCCGGCGGCAGAGGTGGGGTTCAACAAAATCCTCGCCGTCGATCCGCGCAATGTCAGCGCACTTGCGAACCTGGGTGTGCTCTACGCCAAGACCCATCGCTACGGAAAAGCCATCCAGGTCTACCAGCGGGCTCTCCGCGTAAGTCCTCAGCTACGGGAAATTCAACTTGATCTCGGCCTCGCCTATCTCAAGCAGGAAGACTACGTCCACGCGCTGCCATATTTCCGGGAGCTGCACGCCCGGTCTCCTGCTGATCATCAGGCCACGATGCTTCTGGCCACCTGCCTCACCTTCAGCGGCCATCCGGATCAGGGTCTCAGTTTGTTGAAGCCATTAACCGGCACGGAAGACGCTGATCCCGCGGCACTCTACCTGCTGGGCGTCGCTTATGCGCGCGCGGGACAGGCGCAAGCGGCCCAGGATGTATTCACCAAGCTCTTTGCCAACAGCGCGACGCCGGCCCAGGCAAATTTTCTGCTGGGGCAGGCCTATTACGATGCGGCGCAATTCCACGAAGCGGAGCAAGCCTACCAGGCAGTGCTCGAGGCCGACCCCTCGCTGCCCGGAGCTCATCGCGAGCTGGGCAAGGTATACATCAGCCTGCAAAAGAATGACGATGCAGAAAAGCAGCTGAAACTTGCGATTGAAGCCGATCCGCAGGATGCAAGCGCCTTCTATTTCCTCGGCGCGCTCCTGGTTCAATCACAGCGCTACGCCGACGGTGTGTCCTATCTGGAAAAGGCGCAGACCATGAGTCCAGATTCGTGGGCCACTTATTTCTATCTGGGCAAGGCGCACTTTCAGCAGCACGACACGGCGGCTGCCGTGCGCCTGCTTAAGCAAGCGGTAGATATGAATCCCGAAGACGCTGGATCGTACTACCTGCTTTCCCGGGCCCTGCGTTCTGAGGGACATGTGCAGGAGGCGGATGCGGCCATGCAGCGCGTGGCGCAGCTGCACACTTCTTCTCTGGATGCAGAAAAACAGGCATTGAAGGAGGCCGGTGTGGTGGGCGCCCGCTGAATACCCTTACGGGTGCAATACCAGTGTTCGCTCCAGGCGGAAGGTCATCACGGTTTCCGCCGGCACGCTGATTTGTTTTCCGCGGGTAAAGAGTTGAGTGAGCGCTCCGCCGCCGGCTCCCGCGAGAGCGCCAATGCCGGCGCCTTTTCCTCCGCCAAACACAGCCCCCATCAAGGCGCCGATCCCTGCGCCGCCACCGGCATACTCGGCCGTGCGGCGGTTCGCCCCGAGACCGCTCTTATTGTTCTCTGTCACCGAGGAACTATCAACCCGGTATTGTTCGCCATGCACGTCTACGGAATAGAGATCGAGTACTAGCTCCGGGCTGTGCACCGCGCCTCCGCTGCGGACGTTGCTCACCACCAACTTCGCGCGTGTGCCCGCGGCAATCGCTACGTTGCCGGCGCTGCCATAAACATCCCGCTCAATGGTTGCGGGATAGAGTTGGCCCGAAGAGTCCTGTCCCGATCGCACAGCGTCGTCCGTGCGGATAACGATGTCGGTCCCTTCGGGAATGATCACCGTCGGGATGTGGTGCGCCGCCGTGGGCGCCTGCGATCCCGTGAGCACAAGCGAGCTGACATCGCGCAGGGGGAACTGGTAGTCGATGCCCCCACTGCCCTCGAACGGAATCATTTCGGCTCCATTCAACTGGCCGGAGTAGGTTTTTCCGTTCCGTAAGGTCAAGTGGTCGGCAGCGTTCGAGAACACCAACGACTGCACGTCGCCAACCGGGATGTCATAGTGAATGCCCTGGCCATCGGTGAACGACAGGGTTCCGTTTCCAGCGGGAGCGTAGTGTCCGGAATAGCTGGTCCCGTCATGCAGCACAACGATGTCGGCAAAAGAAGGAACTGTGGCAGACAAAAGGGCCCAAGTCAAGATTCGCGCCAGCACTTTCATTAGGCTCAACCCCTCAAGAAGACTAAGCGTTAGGGTACAAGAAAGCCTCTGTTTCGTGGCGCAATTTCTTCCACGGCTGGAGGTGCGGGCTTCAACCCGTGCATGATCCACCACTAACCACTCAATGAGTCCCGAAGACAAATAGTCGAACTCGAAGACCGTCCCTTCGGGACTCTGAGGTACGGATTTCTTTGAACTCGGAGTAATGAATTCCCGAGACCTGAAGACCGATAATCCCTACCTCTAAAACAACAACTTCAACCCAAACTGGATCTGCCGCGAAGTCGTCGCCGTAGCGCTGATAACTCCAGCAGTCGGGGACTCGGCAGCAGCAGCCGTAGGAGTCTTCGGGTTCGGACCGGAACTATAGACCACCGCGTTCGGAGTGGTGAAGTTGGAGTGGTTGAGCACGTTGAAAAACTCCGCGCGGAACTGTGCGCGCAACTTCTCGTGGATCGTTGTGCTCTTCGCCAAAGCAAAATCCAATTCCGAAAGTCCCGGGCCCGTGAGCGTATCCCGCCCGACGTTGCCGAACGTCCCCGAAACCGGCGCACTAAACGCAGCTGGATTGAACCACTGCTGTACCGTCTTACCGTAGAGCGGCCCGCTGGACCCCACAGCCCGGTTGGGGCGCACCGGATTCCGTGTGTCCCCATTGCCCGTAGGGTTATAGCCGAGCTGCGGAGAGAAGGGGAAACCGCTCTGCATCGTCGCGATGCCACTCAGCGACCATCCGCCGACCACCTGCTTTGGCGACCGGGTTTGCCAGCATACCCTGGCTGAAAGGCAGTTCCCAGGTGCCGTTGATCGCGGCGGCATGGCGGATATTCGTGGCCGCCGGACCGTAGTCAAGCCCAGGGTTTCCCGGATACATTACGAAGGCCGGAGTATTTGCCGACACGCTGGTATTCCATGCTGACCCGTTGTCCAGGTTGCTGGCAAAGGTGTAGACGCCACGAAGCTGCAACCCGTGCGACAACTGATGCCGCACATCGACCTCCAGGCCGTTATAGTTACTCACGCCCTGTGCGACCCAGGAAGTGGTATTCGCCACGTTGGGGTTGGCCTTGGTCGTAGAGGGATAGAACACGGTCCCCGGAGCGAGGGACGAAGGGCATCCAGGCGCAGGGCACGTCACGGTAGCGGGTGTGTTCTGGTCCTCGGAAAGTATCTGGTGATATCCGTGCGAACCTACATAGCCGATGGTGAGCGAGGTAGCAGGGGCAACCTGCTGTTCAATCTTGAAGGTCCAGGCCAGTACGGTCGGGGTAGTGATATCCGGCTGCACATTGCTGGGCGAGATCTGTCCGCTCCCGATGGAGGTTCCACTGGCGAGGCTGGCGAGCTTATCCACGGTCGTATTGCTGAACGACAGGGTGGTGTTGAACGGCGCCGTCTGGTCGAGCCGATAGTCCAGTGTGTCCAGCAGCGCGCGGTGTATTCCGAAATTCGCCCTTACCGCAGTCTTGCCATTTCCGAACAAATCGTAAGCGATACCGATCCGCGGTTCGGGCATGAACTTTGCCCGGTTGTCTGACAGAGCGGAGCTGCCGATCGTGGGATTCGTATTGATCACCCCATTGGTAAACCCGTAGTTTGAAGCGCGGCCGTGGACCTCGTTCCAACCGTTCGTCGATTCCGAGCGGAAGCCGGCACGAAGCTCGAGCCGGGGTGTTACTTTCCAGGCGTCCTCGATAAAGCCCGCTGCAAAAAGAGAGCGCCAACCCAGTTCTGTAGGGGAGGGCACAATCGTAAAGGTTGCGACGGTGCCTTTTAGAAAGGCACTCAGGGTAGAGAAAGACGCCTGTCCGTATTGGTTCTGGGCCAGGTTGTCATTGGACTGCAGCCTTTGCAGCCACACGCCGAACTCTACCTGGTGCCGCCCGTGCGTCCAGAAAACATGCTCATCCACGGTAAACAGGTTGCGCACCGCCTGGTTGTTGCTGCCCGTGTTCGCGCCCGCAAGCGTGACCTGAGACGCCCCGTTCGATGCCGTGCTTCCTGAGATCACCACCGCACCCACAGGCTTGCCGGCAATCCAGCCCGGCACTGACCCAGGTGCTTGCCCGGTAAAGTAGTAAGCTCCTCGCGAGAAGCCAATGCGGAGTGTGTTGAGCAGGTTGGGTGAAAAAACATGCTGCTCTTGAGCGCTCAATACCTGCTCCCGCAGCCGCTCGTAAATTGTCGAATAGGGGTTCTGCGAGGGAGTATTGGCGTCACTGTCATCGGCTGTGTAAACGCCGAAGAGCAGATCATTGGCCGTCAGGTTGGCGTCGATGCGCGTAGTTCCAAAATCTTCTCGAACGTGTTGCGGGGGATTGGCAAAGGCTTCCGCAATCCCGCTGGGCGTGCCGTTCGGGTTAAGCAACTCCGGCCCGTTGGCTACCGGCCACAACGCGAGCAGTGGCTGCACAATGGCCGAAGCAGCCGCGCGCGAAGCGTTATCCGGAACAAAGCTGACCGCGCTCAGGCCCAGATGCTGCCGGTAACCTTCGTAGTTGCCAAATCCAAAGAGCTTGTCATGGCGGAGCGGACCGCCCAGGGCGGCGCCAAAGTCATTGCGCTGAAACTCCGGGATGTTGGCCTGGTCGAAGTAATTCCGTGCGTCCAGGGCGCTGTTGCGCAGGAATTCATACACCGAGCCGTGAATCCTGTTTCCGCCTGACGCGGTAATGATCGATACCTGTGCACCCGTGCGCTTGCCATAGTTGGCGCCGTACGTATCGCTGACCACATTGAATTCGCGGACCGCATCCACCCCCAGCAACTGCCCGCTGGTGCCGCCCGGGGTCACGTTGATAAGCGATGCCCCTGTGTACTCGATTCCGTTCAGCAGGAACAGATTGTCTTGCGGGCGCCGGCCGGAGACGGAGTACATATTGCCGACCGAAGAGTTGGATGTGCCCACCCCGCCCGAACGTTGAGTGGTGTAGCTGACTGACGCCGGGTTGAGTTCGATCAGCTGGTCGAAGCTGCGCCCATTGAGTGGCAGTTCCTTTACCTGCCGCTCGTCCACCAGTCCCTGCGTCTGCAGGGTAGAAGTATCAACCACGGCCGGGGTGTCCACCACCGCGACAGTCTGTTGCACACTGCCGACCGTGAGGGCAAGGTGCAACTGGACATTCTGCCCAACCGTGAGACCAATTCCCGTTCTGCTCAGTGGAGCGAATCCTTCCCGGGAAACAGTCACGGTATACACGCCCACGGCCACCGAGGGCGCGGAGAAGGTTCCGCCGTCCGCCGTGACAAATTTCCGCTCACTGCCCGTCTCGTCGTTGCGGATCACCACTTCGGCCTGCGCGATGGCAGATCCTGTGGTATCGACCACATCTCCCGAGATGGTGCCGCCCACCATCTGTGCCTCGGTGCTCGGTGTAATCAAAATCAGAATAGAAAGAATTAGAACTGCAAGCCGCAAGTCGCGCATAGAAACGAACTCCTGGAGGTTTTTTCCGGATAAGGCGGGAAAGAGCTAGCGGCAACAACAAAAACGGAAGGAGCGCTGCGAGAGGGAAGCGCTTGGTGCAAGCGTGCGTAGCTGGGGATCGAAGCTCAAAATGAGAATTTCCCTGGTCAAGAAAATATGGCTGTTGGGAGGGGAGCGAGAACTATCGCGAACAACAACAGCTAGCCGGCGCTGAGGAAGCGCGGCGACAACGTACGAAGCTGTTTACTACAGGGGTCACACTGAAAGGCTAACACAGGAGCAGCCTCAGGCCAAAGCACCCGAATGGGGCGGTAATTACCTCAGTCCCGAAACGAACTTACACAGGTGAATATCTGTAGGAGGGCAGTCAAGGGTAGTCCAGGCCGTAAGAGTCGATGACCAATCGAGTCCCAAAGGGACGGCTGAAGACGGAAATCTTCGATCGCTGAATTTGCTGAAACAGCCTTCAGCCGTCCCTACGGGACTCGTCCTTCTTTCAACCCCAACCCAGGACTGCGTCCTGGGCTAAGGTCAGCCGTCCCTACGGGACTCTTTTTCCAACTCATCATCGCGAGTCTCTAGTGCGCCGAATGCGAAGGAGCAAACGTAGTCCACTTGCGAGCCTCCGCATCATGAGGACCGGCCGGTGCTGTCCACAAATCCGCACTGATCCCATTCAAGTCGTACACGATCTTTCCATCCTTGATGGTCAGCTCGCAGATCAGCTTCTGTTTTCCATCCAACCGCCGGTTCACCATATCCGTAAAGCCAAAATTCCCTGGCTCTACGCGGAGCACCGCAACGTCCGCGATCGAACCCTCGGACAAATTGCCAAGCTCCTCGTGCTTGATCTCATGCGCCGGGTGAGAGGTCATCTCGGCCACCACTTGCTTCAGCGGAACCCCGATCGCCAGGATCTTATCGGCGACATTGAGTTCATCCTTCATAGCGCCGTTCATGCTGGTAATGTGCAGATCGGTCGAAATGGAGTCGGGAATGAAACCCGCCTTGATCATCGGCACCGCGAGCGACCATTTAAAGCTGCCCCCGCCCTGGCCCACGTCGAAGAAGATGCCCCGCTTGCGGCCCTCGATAAACGCCTTACTGGGCCCCAGAGTAACCGGGTCCTGCTCGTGACGAAGCCCCGAGTACATGTGCGTATAGATGTCGCCGGGCCGCAGCTTCTTCGTCAGCAAATCGTAGAGCGGCCGCTCCGGATGATCCACTCCAAAATCCACCATCACCGGAATGTTGGCCTTGGTTCCGGCAATGACGGCCTGCTCCACCGGCTTCCATTCCGGGCCCGCGAAGTGAGCAGTCTTGATGCCGACAATGGTGTTGGGATACTTGAGCGCCATCGCCGCAGTCTTTTCCCCATCCATGTCGTCCATGTTTTGCTCGTAGTGGCCGCCGCGCATGCCTGCGCCGACAATATTGAGCATGGCAAATACGCGCGTCTTCGAGCGATCGATAATGCGATCCTTGAAGTCCTCAAAGTTGCGCCATCCCGAGCAACCTGCATCCACCACCGTGGTGACCCCAACCCGGAAAGTGAAACCATCAGGCGGCACACTCAAATCGCCAGCATAGGAGTTGCGCTCACCCGTGCCCGCGTAAACATGAACGTGGATGTCGATCAACCCGGGAGTCACATACAGACCCTTCGCATCGACTGTCTTGAGCGCCGACGTGGCTGGAATATGTGCCGCCACCTTGGCAATCTTGCCATCCTTGATCGCCACGTCCATCACGCTGTCAATATGGTTTTTGTCGTCCAGTACGTGTCCGCCGCGCAGCAGCAGGTCATACGCAGGCTCGGCCTGCTGGGCGAAAGCATTCGCGCCCGCGGCCAGCGCGAGTGCGATCATCGTCTGTAACACTATTTTCCTGGTCATTTTCCCGGATCTCGATAGTTAGATATAAGCAATAAGGTCGATTTCGATTAATGAGTTTCCGGGTATGCCGCCGGCAGGCGCAACCGTCGTACGCACAGGCGGAACCTTCCCCCAGCGGCCGGCATACACGGTGTTCATTCTTGGCCAATCCTTGATGTCATTCAGGTAGACATTTACCTTGAGCACCTTATCCATCGAAGATCCCGCACAGGTAAGATTCTTTTCCAGCTCATCCAGAACATGCTTGGTATGTTCTTCGATCGTGCCCTCGAAGTGTGCGCCTACACCCGCGAGAAAAAGCAGGTTGCCATAAGAAACGGCGCTTGAGAACAACGGCGCAGCCCCAGGTTTGTTGTCCGCATTGGGATTGCACGAGTAGGCCTTCTTTTCGAGCGTGCTCGTTTTCTTTGCCTCGGCAGCGGCGCCGAGCATGGTGCCTCCGGTTGCGACAGCGGCTGCTTTAGCCGCGCTCTTCAGAAGACCTCTTCTGGACTGCGTTCCCATCGATATACTCCTTTTGATTTGGATTTCTAGCGTTCAGGTACCGGGAAAGAGAAAGTGTGGGAGACCGGGGTCTAAGTTGCGATGTTCAACCCGAGGATGTTCGTATGGCGATGCTTTTCGGTTCATTCACGAGTGCAACTCTCGTTGTCGAGTGTAGCTCACCAGTGACGCGGTCGGCTGGCAGCCGGTGGATTCCCCCGGCGCCGTCCAGAATATAAATGCTTTCCCCGTCGGGCGCAGCGCTGATTTCGGTCACCTTCGGCGCCACATGCTGCGTGCGCTGCAGCCGGCCGCTGGCGCTATCAATTTGCCACATCCCCTGAGAGGTATAAAGCATGCGGCCCGACGGATGCATCGCAAGCCTTCCAGCAAACGGTCCTGGCAAGGAAATCCTTTGCACTGTTTCCCCCACGGCGCCAGACGACGGGTCATAGCGGTAACAGGCGAGCATGCCCGCCAACTCGTGCCACGCATACAACAACGAGCCGTCAGGATGAAGTACCGTCGCGCCGGGGCCGCTTCCGCTCCCGGTTGGCCGCTGCGCGATCCGCTGGAGCCTGCCACCTTCCAGAGCGAATACGCTCAGCCGGTCGCTGCCAAAATCTGAAGCGACCAGGCGGCCACTCGAGTCGAAGACCAGGCTGTGAGGATGCGCCGCTCCCTGCAGTTGCGGATCGCCTCCACAACCTGTGTCCTTGAAGATACTGGGCCGCTGGCCCAGGCTCTCATCCTCCGCCACGGAAAAGACGTTGTAAATTCCGCCTCCGTAAGCCGCCACCGCGAGCAGCTTACCGTCAGGCGAGAGGGCCATGCTTCGCGGACTAGTTGCGGAAAGGGAGAGTGGCCGCCGCTGCGACAGCGTCAGGCGGCCATCCAGCGGATCAATGCGAAAAACTTCCACCGTGCCCCGCGGCAGTCCCTCGTGCTACCTCTAGTTCGTTGGCCACGTAGAGGGTTCGCCCCGAAGGGAAAGCAAAACGAAGGCGGGTGCGGGACTCGCGACACGCTGGATGTTCGTCCACTGATCGCTCCTCACCCGGAAGACATGAACGGCCCCGTCGCCCGAAGCCACATAGGCAAATCTTGACGGCGGCGATGATAGATACGGCAGCGCGACCAAACCGGCGGCCCCACGCACGAACTCTCTTCGTGTCCATCCTTCACGGCGATCGGCTATCAGGCTCGCTAAGCATGGATTGCCATCTTGTGATGAAAGATATTGTTTGGGTCATAGCGCCGCTTCACCTGCTGCAAAAACGGGTAAAGATCTCCGGTCCCGTAGTAAACCTGTGGCCAGAATGGATACGCGAGCATGTCGCTATCTGGATAATTGATGTAGCAACCTTCGTAGTACTCGTTCGGGTACGGAGTGCCGGCATATTGCAGCTGCACTTCCTGCGAGTACACATCCGTATAGAACTCCCGCATCCATTGCAAACGGCCAGCGTCTTCGTCCGCCTGGTCCCAGTATTGCTGGAACTGCACCTTCATGATCGACGATCGTTGCCATACGGACGTAGTCGAAGCCAATTCCTTCGCATTCACCGCGCCTCCGTACGAATCCACCGCCATGACCGAGCCCCGCAGATCTACGTCGGGCACCACCCGCGTCAGGTGCTTATAGATGCACTTGGCTTCCTTGGGAGTAAAGTTCCGCTTCATGTAAGACGATTTGTAAGCCGCGCGTCCGCTATGGCCGCCCCCGCTGTCGCCGATGGTCGCTTCCAGCCACAGTAGCCGATCGATGGTATAGTTTCCCGTGTGCTGGCGGGCCGCCGGTGTTCGCTGGGCAAACCGCTGATCGCCCGGCACGCCCGCGCGTCGCTCCACCGGGTCAAACTCCGCAAACCGGTCCAGGAACTCGTCCAACGGCTTCAAGTCGTCGCAGCGTCCGTCCGGATTACAAAATTGCAGGCTAAGTCCAATCCGGCCCGAAGAATTGTGAGTCAAGCCGAGTGCGGCAAACAGTCCCCAGGTGTCCCGTTCGCACCCCCGCTGCGCCATGTAATCGCCGAAGGCCATCACCAGGGCGACAAATTTATCTTCCGTCATGCCGGTCCAGTCAAAGGAGAAATGGGCATTGGCAACTTCAAATGGAGTCGGTGGCAAGCGGTCAAAAAGAAAGCCGGTCACAATCCCGAAATTACCGCCGCCTCCGCCCAGACAGGCTTTAAAAAGGTCCGCATCATGATGCCGGTCAATCTTCCTCAGCTCCACGTGGCCCTTGCTATCGACGGTGAGGATCTCGATAGCTGAAACCCAGTCGACCGTTAGACCATGGAGCCGCGAGAGTACGCCGTAGCCGCCACCGGTGATGTGGCCCCCGGCTCCTACGTTGTAGCAACTCCCTCCGGGAATAGTCACTCCCCGGCGCTTGTACAGGTCAATGTAGGCTTCGCCCAGCTGTTGTCCGGGGCTGATGCGGTATCGATCCCCATCGCCCGGTTGGCCATCGCTTTTCAGCAGGCTCAAATCCAGGAGCATTCCCCCAGGATTATTGACCACAAAATCCTCATAGCAGTGGCCGCCGCTGCGCACCGTGGGGCGCATACCGGCGTTGACCGCCCGCTGCAGGGCTTCGGCAGCCTGCTCAGCGGTCTCGCACATTTCGATCTCGGCAACCGCGTCGGCAGCGTTGCCGTCCCAGCGAAGATTGCGGCTGCGATGCAACAGCGCATACCGCGGATCGCTGGGAGTAATTTTGATGGCCATCCATAGCTCCGCGAAGTCTTCTGTCTATGCTTTACAGAATACCGGAACTCTCCCTTGACTCGAGCCGCTCGGAAAACCGGTATTTGATACCATCAGCCCTTGTACGCAGGAGTAGTGGATGGAATTGATCAAGGACAAAGTCGTCATCGTCACTGGGGCAGCCGCGGGAATCGGCGCGGGGGTCGCGAAGTTGTTTGCCGAGGGCGGAGCGCATGTATTTCTAGCCGACCTGGACGGGCCCGGCGTTAAGAAGGTGGCCGCTACTCTGCAAGCGGCAGGCGGTTCGGCGTTCGGCTTTGAGGCCAATGCCGGCAGTCGCGACGCCATGGCGACCGTGGTCGACGATGCCGTGACCCGCTTTGGGCGCATCGACGTCCTGATCAACAACGCCGGCATCTATCCGCGGCAGCCGTTCCTCGAAATGACCGAGGAGCAGTGGGATGGAATGCACGACATCAACCTGAAGAGCGTCTTCCACTGCACAAAACTGGTAGCGCCCCACATGGTTCGGCAAAAATCCGGAGCCATTGTCAACATTGCCTCCGTCACCTTCTTTACCGGTCTACAGAACCTGACCCATTACATCGCCTCAAAGGGAGCAGTCATCGGTTTCACCCGTGCCCTGGCTCGGGAAATCGGGGAGCACAACGTGCGCGTAAACTGCATAACGCCAGGAGCCATCGAAACTGAAGGCGAGCGAAAGCTCATGCCCAAGGAAGAAGCAGATAAGGTAATGGCCCTGCAAAGCCTCAAGCGCCGCATCAGCCCGCTCGATCTGGCCCGGGTCTGCCTATTCCTTTCAACAGAACTAAGCGACGCCATGACCGGCCAGACTTTAAACGTCGACGGCGGCTGGATCATGTACTGAACGAAAAAACTGCAGATCCCTCGCTTCGCTCCTAATGACATCGGAGCTTGGCGGGAAGCGCGTTGCCCACTCAAGCCAAAAGAAGGCTTGAATGGGCACCCTCAGCATTGATGGTTGCGTAAGTAGTGTTGTCATTTCGCTCTTGCCTTACCGCAGGCAAGTCGTTTGCTCGGGATGACAAAAAGGCGAGGGTGATGGTGGGGTAGAGTGTGGCTGCTGGACCGAGGTAACCGCTATCTGTGGTACCGACGTCCTTTCCTGTTTGTCATCCTGAGAGGCTGTGACTTTTCGATCTTTTCGGCTCTCAACATATGCAACCACTCTTTATCTACGCCGAGGGACCTGCGGTGCGCCTTTCGGCCGCCCCGCTTTTACACGCAGCAAGCATTGTCTATCCACTCCCCGCAAAGCCTACATCCTGAGCGGAGCGAGGGAACTGCAGTTTCTCAACCGGCATCAAAAGCAAACAGCGGCCGCAAATGCGCAAAGCTGAGAGCAAGCGCCCGTTTCCGCAGTTCCAGGCTCCCTTCAAACTCCCGCTCCTCCACTTCCACGCAAACAGGCCCGCTATACCCAGCACCCGCGAGTGCGCCCAGAAGCCTCGCCCAGTCAACATCCCCTCTTCCCGGCAGTTTCGGAGTATGAAATTCAAGTGGATAAGCCAGGATGCCCACCTCATCCAACCGCTCCCGTTCCACCGTGACGTCTTTCGCATGAACCCGAAAGATCCGGGAAGCAAACTCATGAATTGGTGCAATATAGTCCATCTGCTGCCAAACCATATGCGACGGATCGTAGTTGAGCCCAAAGTTGGGGCTCGGGATCTCCCCGAACATGCGCCGCCAGATCGCCGGGCTAGCCGCCAGGTTCTTCCCGCCCGGCCATTCATCGGCGGTAAAGAGCATCGGGCAGTTCTCAATAGCGACCCGGACCCCCTGGTCCTCAGCATAAGAAATCAGATCGCGCCACACCGTTAGGAAGCGAGGCCAATTCTCTGTGACGGACTTCGTCCAGTCGCGCCCCACGAACGTGCTCACCACGGGAAGTCCAAGCATTCTCGCAGCGCTGATCACCCGCTTAAGGTGCGCAGTCGTAGCCTTGGCTTCCTCCACATCCGGAGTGAGGACATTCGGGTAATATCCCAGCCCGCTGATTTTCATTGCGTGCGCATCGGCGAGACTCAGCACCCGCGCAGCATCCGCCTCGTCAAACTTGCTCACGTCGATGTGGGTAACCCCCGCATATCGGCGATCGGCCTTGCCCGGAGGCCAACACATCAACTCCACACACGAATAGCCGGTAGATTTGCCCAACGCAAATACTTCTTCCAGCGTAAGGTCGGGGACGATGGCGCTCATGAAACCAAGTTGCATAGTCTTCGATTCTACTGTGCTCAGCCAATGCCGTTACAATGCAGACATTCTCCCCGCACCCCATCGGCCCCCGTTTGTCATCGCGCTTGAGGAACCTATGAAACCCTCTGAAATCTTTTTCGTCTCGCCCTCGCTGTTAGTGCTCCTCGCGCTCCTAACCTCCAGCCCGATTGGACGCGCCGAGGCGACAGAGAAGATGACCCCTCTGCTGCTCGCGGTGCAGGATGCTCCCACCCCATTCATGGGCTCAGACGGCCACGTACACCTGGTTTACGAACTGGGGATGACCAACTTCTCGAGCGCGGAAATTGCCGTAGAAAAAGTGGAAGTGATCAGCGAAGGCGCAACCCTGCAAACACTCGACACCGCTGCAGTGGCCGGTCGCCTTCAGCCTGCCGGTCAGCGCGATTCCACCGGAACGCTTGCCAAGGGCACGCAGGCGCTGCTCTTCCTCAACGTCACGCTTGCCCCGGGGGCAAAGGTTCCAACGAATCTGTCGCACCGCATCTCCTTGCGGGTAAGCGCCGCTCCGCCAGGACACCAGGAATTCAGCGAGACGGGCGGCGCCACCACGGTTGACCGGCGAACCGTTGCAGTGATCGGGCCTCCGCTGCGCGGCACGCACTACATCTCCGCGGACTCCTGCTGCGACGCCACCCGCCACACCCGCGCAGCCCTCCCCGTCAACGGCCGCGTCTGGGTCGCACAACGTTACGCGGTGGACTGGGAGCAGACCGATGCCGCCGGACGAATCTATGCCGGCCCGCGCGAAAAGCTTGAAAGTTACGCCATCTTTGGCCAGCCGGTTCTAGCGGTCGCCGACGCCGTCGTAGTCTCCGTCATCGACGGAGAACCGGAGCAGACACCGGGCAACTATCCCACCAACATCGCTCTGGATAAAGCTGACGGCAACGCCGTCATCCTCGATCTCGGGAGTCACCGCTATGCCACCTACGCCCACATGCAGCCGGGGAGCATCAAGGTGCGCAGCGGTGAGAAGGTTCACCTGGGCCAGGTAATTGGGCTGGTGGGAGACACCGGAAATTCGATCGTGCCCCATCTGCACTTCCAGGTGACCGACGGGCCGTCTTCGATGTCCGCGAACGGATTCCCTTATGAGATCACAGAGTTTGAAGTAACGGGCACGACCGCGGGCACCAAAGCCTTCGATGAGGCAGAGTCGAACGGAACCCCGCTTCCGGTCACGCCTGTTGTTCCGCCACGGGATGTCAAGCAGGCAATGCCACTGGATCAGCTAATCATCTCGTTTGCCGATCGATAGGAGTTAGAGGACTGTCGCACGTTGAACCGAGGCCGGTTAGGGAACCGGCCTTTGCCGCCACAATTGATACTTGGCCCAGGCCGCGAAACGTACACACATCGCGAATCTCGCCATCTCTGAGCTTCTGCTCGAAGGTAGCGATGGGCAGGCGGACGACCTCCATGTCTTCCTCTTCGGGGTCACGCTGGTGCGGGCCTGGCGTCAATTCTTCGGCGACAAAAATATGTTGGCGTTGGCGGACGAAGCCATAGGCCATCCACATCCACGGCAACTCGGTCATGCGGCCGGCAGTCAGTCCGGTTTCCTCGCGCAGTTCGCCGCGGGCCAGCGCTTCCGGATCTACGTCGTCCGATGCCCACGCACCCTGCGGTAGTTCGAGCGCTCGTTCGCCGACTGTGTAGCGGAACTGCTCCACGAGCCAGATATGATCGCCATCGATCGGCAGGATGACCGCGCCATCCGGCTTATCAACCACGCCGTAAATGCCGTGCGCTCCATTACTGCGTTCAATGGCGTCCTCGCGCAAACTGAACCAGCGGTTTCGATAGATTTCACGGGAAGAGAGCGTGCGGATGGCCATGTCCTAGCATTGCAGGGAAGAACGAAACGGAGCAAGTGCATAGCGCAATCTAAAGGCCATCGGCCTTCAAGGTCTGCAGATATTCCGCGAGATGCTGCGCCCACCGTGTGCGAAGGTTCACGCGTTTTTTCTAACCGCGACATCATCACCGCTCCTTCCAGGCTGGCGATGACAATCGTTGCGACGGCGGCCGGATCAACGTCTCCTCGCAACTCCCCGTTCTGCTGTCCCTGGCGGACAATATCGGTGATCTTGGCGCGCCACAGGTCCAGCGCTGCACGCGCCTTGCCGCGAAGCAGAGCATTGCCGTCATCGCTGTCGACCGCGGTGTTGAGCAGCGGGCAGCCCCCGGGAACGGTGCGGGGTGGCTCAACAAAGTTCTGTACCAGCAACAGAAGCTTTTCTAGAGAACTCGCGCAATCTTCCAGTCCACGCCAGCGCGGCTCGCTGACCGTCTCCCACGCGTAATCGAACGCGGCCGCGGCCAGGTCCTCCTTGCTCGCAAAGTGTCGATAGAGGCCACCTTTTTCCAATCCAGTGGCCCCCATCAGCTCAGACATGGACGTGCCGGAGTAACCGTGCCGATTGAAAACAGCAGCCGACTGTTCCACAATGCGCCGGCGGGTGGCTTCGCCCCGAAGGGATTTTGTCGTCTTTGTTGCCATTGTTTTTGCGACCGATCGGTCTCAGTGTACATCTGAACCGTATCTCGCTCAAGGAGAGACGGACGCAAGGTGGCCACCACAACAGCGGAACTAAGCGCCGTACCCGCCTCGAGCGCCAGGCAAGTGAATCCCTGGGCGGTGGCCCTGACGGTCACGCTGGCCACCTTCATGGAACTGCTGGACACGTCCATCGCCAACGTGTCGCTGCCTCACATCGCCGGCGGCCTGGGACGCAGCTTCGATGAGACGACCTGGGTCCTGACCTCCTACCTCGTGGCCAACGCCGTAGTACTGCCGATGAGCGCATGGCTGAGTCGCGTTCTCGGACGCAAGCGGTACTACATGATCAGCGTGGGCCTCTTCACCGCGACCTCCTTCCTTTGCGGCATCGCGCCCGGCCTGAACTTCCTGGTCATCTTCCGCGTGTTACAGGGAATTGGTGGTGGCGGCCTGGCTCCGGTGGAGCAGGCAATCCTGGTCGACACCTTCCCAGCAAACAAACGAGCCGCCGCCTTCGCCCTCTACAGCGTCGCCATCGTGACCGCCCCGGCCATCGGGCCACCCTTAGGCGGCTGGATCACCGACAGTTTCTCCTGGCGTTGGGTCTTCTTTATCAATGTGCCGATTGGCCTCATCTCTCTCTTTCTCAGCAGCCGCCTGGTGAGCGACCCTCCCGCCTTCAAAGCAGAAGTAGCCGAGGCCAAGCGCTTGGGCAAATTGCGTGTGGACTACATCGGTATCCTCCTGATCGCGTTGGGCTTCGCCTTCCTGGAATTCGTACTCGATCGTGGCCAGATCGACGACTGGTTTGGCAGTCCCTTGATTACAACCATGTTTGTAGCAGCCATTGTGTGCCTGGTGCTGGCTGTCTGGTGGGAATTGCGCGTGCCGGATCCTGTCGTAGAGCTCGGATTATTGCGCGAGAGAAACTTTGCGTTCGCGAATATCTTTTATTTCCTCTTTGGCTTCGTGCTTTTCGGCAGTACGACCATGATCCCCGAGATCCTGCAAAGCTTGTACGGTTACACCGCTACCGACGCAGGCCTGGTTTTGGGCCCAGGAGCAGCGGTGATCACCGTCCTGGCGCCCTTCGTCGCCATATTGACGCAGAAGGGAAAAGTCAGCCCGCGCTGGTTGATCGCTTTCAGCTTTTTCGTGGTCGCACTCTCCATGTTTTATTACAGCGGCTTCACACTGCAGACAAACTACACTCACTATGCATTGGCGCGCGCCCTGCAAGGCTTTGGCTATGCTTTTTTATTTGTGCCTGTCAGCGTGCTCGCCTATTCCTACTTGCCGCCAGGAAAGAACAACAAGGGCTCGAGTCTTACCAATCTCGCCCGCAACTGGGGCGGTAGTTTTGGAGTAGCCTTCATCACCACTGTGCATGAGCGCCGCACCGACCTCCACACCGACCGGCTGGCGCAGAGTGCCGATGTAACATCCCCGCAGTTCCACTCACGAATCGATGCACTCACAAAGACCTTTGAACACCTGGGCTATTCGCACGTCGACTCGGCGCAGCATGCTCAGGGCCTGCTCTACAACCAACTGAACCAACAAGCAAGCCTGATCGGCTTCATGGACTGCTTCCGCATGATGGCCCTCGTAGCCCTGATCGGCATTCCCCTGGCCCTCGCCACCAGGAGCTTCCGCCCCGGAGGCGAAGCCTCAGGCGGTCATTGAGCCTGGGTGGCTCATATCGTGAAATGAGTCCCGCAGCGACGACTGTATATCAGACTTGTCCAAATAGTTTGAAGAATGTCTCGGTTCAGCAATCACCGTTTCCTCCAGCAACCGCCCTCTCCTTGCAACGACCCTCTCCTATTTGTCATCCCGAGCGAAGCCGAGGGATCTACGGTTCCGCGGACCACTCCTGGAAAACCGGAAGACAGAGGGGAGGTTAGTACTTCCGTGAGGGTTCGAAGATGATTGGCGCAGGTTGTGGCACGGTAGGGGCGGGGCACACGAATGGCGCACCGCAGATCCCTCGGCTTCGATCGGGATGACAAAAAGGAGAGGGTCGTTGCAAGGAAAGGGCGGTTGCTGGAGGAAACGGTGATTGCTGAACCGAGATATTTCTCGAACTAATTTGGACAGGTTTGAAGTTCGGCCGTCCCTGCGGGGCTGAATTGAGACCTGGATGGGCCATAGGTTCCACCGCTCGAACGCTCATGCTTCGCAGTCTAGGTAGGTACGGGCTTCAGCCCGTACATTAACCATCAGAGCCCTTCGAGCTGGGCAACATTTAGTCTGAAACACATCAAGGCCGCATGGACTTCAAAGCAAAATTCGATCAACGGCCGTCCGCTCCAGTCAACCTCCCGGCCGAAATCCTCCTGGAGGCATCCTCTCAAATCACCTCTGCGCCCCTGCGCAACTCTGCTGTATTAAACGGAGGCTTTAGTACCACAAATATCCTTCTCGAATTCGCAGACGAAGAGCGTTGTGTCCTCCGCCTCTCCACTCACTGCGAGCGATTGAAAACGGAAGCCGGTCTACTCGACTATCTGGCGCACAACGCGCCTGAGCTGCCCGTACCAAAAATCCTATGGCGTTCCTCCGGCCAATTTCCTGGTGGAATGGCAGCCTTCGCCATGACATTTATAGAAGGCCATCTCCTCGCGGACATTGAGGACACCCTATCCCCCGCAGCCTGCAGAGATATCTGCGAGCAACTGGCATTTGCCGCAGCCAGGATTCACGTCCTTCGATTTAACCAATGTGGCCTGCTCCGACCAGGGCCAGAAGTAACCGAAACCTTCGCGAGCTACGCCGCCGGGACCGTAGGCTTCATGCAGTCCTGTCTCGAGGATACAAACCTGCAACGCCGGCTAGGCGCGCAAAGACTTGAGCGCCTGCAGCACTGCCTGACTCAACGGCGAGACCTGCAGGAACCATCCATGACCCGCCAGCTCTGTCACTCTGATTTCAATCAGAAAAACTTCCTCATACGCCGCGATGCCAACGGGCGTCATCACCTGGCTGCCGTGCTCGATTGGGAATTCGCCTTCTCCGGATCGAGCGTGATCGACATCGGCAACCTCTTAAGGTTCGAGCATGAATCTCCCGCTGTCGAAAGCAGCTGGTTTGCGGATGCCTATAGAGCGGCCGGCGGACACCTGGACAGCGCCTGGAAAGAGCAATCCCTATTCGCCGACCTGCTCGCTCAATGCGCGTTCCTGATCAACCCCGAAGACCTACCCAAGACCTTCAGAACCGCGACCGGGGTAATCGATCGAACCCTGGCTGTGCTGGATCGCCGCGCCTAAAATTTCAGGCCAGCCTTTCACGCCGCCATCATGAGGATGAATAAGCAGGCGACTACCGTTTCGACAATCCTCGTAGCCACAGTTCGTGTATTGCAACACTCCAGGGAATCAACCCACTTCGACATAGATCCGCCGTCTCTTTCCTTTTTGTCACCCGTCGCATCAAATCGATGCGACCCCACCATCCACGAACAGCTCAATCCCATTCACAAAACTCGAATCGCTCGAAGCCAGAAACAGCGCGGCCGTAGCAATCTCCTCCGGGCGCCCAATCTCCCCCCGCGGTATCAGCGAAGCAAAGTACTTCTTTGCGTCGGGTCCCAGTGGATCAAGAATCGGTGTGTCGATCGTTCCCGGACTCAACACATTCACCCGTATCTTCCGGTCTTTGAGCTCAAGCAGCCATGTCCGTGCAAACGATCGCACCGCGGCTTTGCTCGCGCTATAGACGCTGAACCCAGGAAACCCCTTTGTGCTCGCGATCGATGCGTTCATAAAAATCGACCCACCATCGTTGAAAAGGGGGAGTGCCTTCTGCACTGTAAACAGCGTGCCCCGCACATTCAGGTTGAAGACGCTATCGAACTGTTCCGGAGTAACCTCTCGCCAGGTTGACCAGTTCGCCCATGCCCGCGCTGGCAAACAGTACATCGATCTTTCCCTTTGTCTTCTTTACTGTGTCATACAGCCGATCCAGATCGTCAAGGTTGGAAGCATCCCCTTCAATGCCGGTCACATTCCGGCCAATCTCTTTCACCGCCTCATCCAGCTTGTCCTTGCGCCTGCCGGTGATGAAGACATAAGCACCCTCTTGCACGAACAGCTTCGCCGTCGCCAGCGCCATGCCGGAAGTTGCCGCTGTAATCACTGCTACTTTTCCGTCCAGCTTTCCCATTTGCCTTCTCCTTAATTGTGGGTGGGATTTACCCCAGGCGGCTGCGGGCGAGGACATTCCCGCCCGCAAAACCAGCCTCGGTTTGGATCATTTGGTTGAGAAAAAAGTCGCTTTAGCGAAGGCCGCCGCCGGCCAGGATCTGCTCGCCGGTGAGCCAGCCCGAATCGTCGGAGGCGAGAAACACCGCAACCGATGCGATATCCTCGGGCTGCCCGAGACGGCCAAGCGGCGTCTGAGCCACCAGCGCCTTCTCGAAGTCAGTGCCCAGGAAGCCGGCACTGTGCGTGCCTTCGGTCTCCACCATACCCGGGTTGATCGTGTTCACCCGGATCTTCTTCGGACCCAGTTCACGAGCGAGAACGCCGGTGATGGCGTCGACTGCGCCCTTGGTCCCGGTATACACCGAAGATGCAGGAGGCGTCACACGGCTCACCACTGAGCCGACATTGATAATGCTGCCTCCCTGGCTGATGTGTTTGAGCGCCGCCTGGGTCGTGAGCAGCAAGCCGAGCACGTTAATGTTGAACATCCTGTGGAATTGATCTTCCGTGACGTCTTCAATCGGCGAGAATTCGTAGACTCCGGAATTGTTCACCAGGATATCCAACCGGCCATAGTTCTTGATGGCGGCATCGATGATGCCTTGTGCCTCGGACGCCTTGGAAACGTCGCCTCCGACCGCGACAGCCTTGCCGCCCGCGGCGGTGATCGAATCGACCACTGTTTTCGCGCCCGACTTGCTCGACGCGTAATTGACTACTACCGACGCGCCCTCTGCGGCTAACGACTTGGCGATGGCGGCCCCAATACCCTTGGATGCGCCCGTAACCACTGCGACCTTACCTTGAAGCTTGCTCATATGCGATTCCTCTTCGAGAACTCTTAACCACTTGCTGACGATTAAGATGGAGGTCGCCGCGTTCAGGATTCAATAGTTCAGAAATTACGCACTATTGAACAAGTAGTCATATGAATGTAAGATGAAAGTCATGCGGCCCCTCTTCCACCCTTCGATAGAAGACATTACCGTGGAAGGCATTCTTCACGCGCTCTCGGACCCCGTGCGCGTCGCGATATTCATGGATATCGCCAGCTCTCAGTGTTCGCAAAACTGTACTAACTTCGTGAACGTCAGCGAAAGACCCATACCCAAATCAACTCTCTCGCAGCACTTCAAAGCCCTGCGGGAAGCGGGCCTGATCCGCGGAGAACGACGCGGCGTCGAAATGCAGAACACTTCCCGCTGCACAGAGATTGATCAGCGCTTCCCGGGCCTGATCCCGTCCATCGTCAACGCCCACAACATTCAGTCGCGAGATCAACGGGCGGCCGCCCAGGCCGGAAAGCGCAAACCCGCGAAGCGCAGTGCACGAGCCAGGTAGCGTGCCTCTGCTAAGTTCCTAGTTGAGCTCTCTGATCCAGATATTTCTGAAACTGATCGGCTCACTCTTATCACCGTGTGCCTGCAGCTTGATCGGGGCGCTGGTGTACGCCTTGTAAAAAGGCTTGCCAATATAGAGCGTCTGGCCTTTCAACTCGAAGTGGTTCTCCACCAGCACGCCATTGAACAAAACCGTGGCGTAAGCCGGCGTTTTCACCGAGCCATCTGCGTTGAAGGTAGGCGCCGTCCACACTACGTCGTAGGTCTGCCACTCTCCCGGCTTGCGCGTTGGGTTCGCCAAGGGAATTGCCTGCTTGTAGAGGCTCCCCGCCATGCCATTCACATATGTCTTGTTTTCGTACGAATCGAGTACCTGCAGCTCATACCCGTCGTCGCCGGGACCGGTGGATGCCAGAAACACACCGCTGTTGCCTCGCGCCTGGCTGGTGCCGGTGATGTTGGTGGGAACTTTCCACTCCACGTGCAGCTGGTAATTGGTGAAGCTTCGCTTGGTCTCGATGCTTCCTCCTGCCTTGTTCACCGTCATCACGCCGTCGGCCACATCCCATTTAGCCGGGGACTTATCTTTGTTCGTGACCCATTCATCCAGGTTTTTGCCGTCGAAGAGCACGATTGCATCCGACGGAGCCGCCCCGCATGTGGCGCCCGGACTCACAACCTTGGGAACCGGCTCCCAGACTTCCGTCTCCTCGGGTTTCGGTTTAGCAGGCGTTTGTGCAAAAAGCGGAGCGGTCATGGCAACCAGAGCCGCCGAGGCGAGAAGGCTCGAAAAGCGTAAGCGAATCATGAGAAGAAAATACACCCAATGGCGACGGTCTGGCCAAAACCCAGCGGACCAACGAGCCGTACCGCCGATTTTCCTCGCCCCCGAGAACTTAACAATTTAAGATCTTAGTCTTCCCCGGACCACCACCGGAGAAGGCCTACGATGACCTTGGGTACCCAAGAATCCGAAGATACAGGTCTGGAAGTAATTGACATTCTGAGCGACCCTCAGTATGCCAATCGAAAACCAAATGCCCGCGATGTTTCGTTGCAAATGGCCGGGCTTGAGCGCCTTGCCCACGCCTTCGTCGAAACCCCTGAAACAATTCTCCAGCAGCTGGTGAATTCTGCCGTTGATTTATGCGGGGCGGATAGCGCCGGCATCAGTATCGAAAAACTCGATCGCACTGACGAGCATTTCTATCACTGGGTGGCCACCGCTGGACTTTACTCCGGATTCTTGAACGCAATCCTGCCCCGTTATCCGAGCGCATGCGGGATTTGCCTGGAGCGTGGCCGGCCGCAACTCTTCCGCGTCTCGCGACGATTTTTCGAGATTCTCGGCGTAGACGCTCCCCTGGTAACAGATGGGATCCTGCTTCCCTGGCAGGTCGATGGTACGCGAGGAACTATCTTTGTCATGGCTCACGGACGCGCCGAGGCATTCGACCACGGAGACATTCGCACCATGCAGATGCTCTCAGATTTCGCCGCCGCCGGCTTCCGCCAACAACGGCAAAAAAAGCGGTTGATCGAGCAGGAAAGGGCTGCTGCAGCGGCTGCGATGGCGAATGACCTCGCCCACAAGATCAACAATCCGCTGCAAAGCATCGCCAACGTGGTCTACCTGGCAGCCAACCATAAGACCGACCCCGCTGTAAAAGCGCTGGCGGCGGACCTCGATACCGAGATCCGACGGCTAACAGATTTGGTGAACGAGATCTTGGCTCTGCCCCTCGCCCCGCAAACAAGCAACACTCCGGATCAGTCTTAGCGGAAACATCAAGTCGAGAATTTCTAAGTCCCTGGCGTATAGCTCTGAAATCCGGCGACGGCCATTCCCCGTTGGGCCTCGGGGTTTTTCATAAAGGTCTCCCATACAAACGATGATCGTGCATTCTCTGCCATCAGCATGGTGATGCCGGTGTCGATCCCGACAATGTCATGGTCGTACCAGTTTTTCAGCGGATTGAACGCATCGACGAAGCCGTAGCGGCTCCACGCCTGCGGGTAGCGAGCTCGCATGTTCTTCAACACCCGCATCGTGGCCGCAGGCTGAAAGGGAATTGAGCCCCCCGCTGCAGCAGGGACCACCGTCCCATCGATCGGCCCCATGGCCGGCGGTCCACCCCAGATCACGTAGCCTTTGTCTGAATCCGAGGCCGTAATTCCCCAAAGATCGTCGCTGTAATCGGGGAACTGCTTGCCCAGTTCCACGCAGAAGCGGCGATGCACATCCGTAGCGATGGCCGAGTTCTGGAAATAGTCGGCATACTTGTCGCGCTTGCCTCTGAAGTCGAACCAGGCCTGCGAATACTGGTGAACAAACAGCGGCGCAAACGAGCCGATATACCGTTCTCCGTCATACTCAAACGTGATCCGCTTCCACGCGGACCATGCGGAAGGATGCAAGGGGTGGGTGGAGGAGCCCATCCCCAGCAGGTAGATCATCATCAATTCGCTATAAAAATCCCACTTGTACGGCAGAAAACCGAACTCCGGAGTCCAGCCCTGCGGCAACAAAGCAGTGTCTTCGGAGAGCCAGGTCCAGTCCACCCGGTCAAAAATCGCATGGGCCAGTTGGATAATGTCGCGATCGTCAAAGTGCCGGCGGCACGTGAGTATCCCGCAAAGCAGAATGGCCGTGTCGACCGAAGACACCTCAGAGTCCCAGATTCGCTCCCCGGTGTTGATGTTGGCAAAGTGGTAGTAGAACCCCCGATGCGTAGGCAGCGTTCGCCAAAGAAAGGTGAGCGTCGCAATCACCCGCAAGCGCGCGTCCTGGTGGGAGATAAACCCGCGCTTTTCGGCAATGCAAATCGCCGTCAGCCCAAAGCCGGTCGAGGCGATGCTCGCCACTATGCCCGTGTCTGTCGTGCGCGCGTTGCAGCGGTCTTTAATCAATCCAGTCTGCGGGCTGGCTTGCTCCCAGAAAAAGAGAAAATTGCTCCGTTCAAGGTCGTCGAGGAACTGCTCCTCCTCCGGCGAAAAAGGAGTTTGCGGGGCCGCTGCATCCTTATGTTGCTTATCTGCCGGATGGGTCGCGGCCTTCTGTGCCTGCGAGGCAATATCCAACCAGGGGGCCAGCGGCAGACCCATGGAAATGCCGGCCATTTGCCGCAGCAATCGACGCCGGGACCTCAGACGCTCGCGCGGGTCAATCATCGTGCGAAGATGTGGTGCGCGCCTTTCGTCAGTTTCATCTACGCTCCTTCAGATCTCGCTCATGGCACGGATTCCCTGCGACAATGGAATCGATTAATTGAATAATAGATGCAGGGGGCGGCCCGGCAGAAATGATTCCTGGGATCGAGACCACTCCTTCGGCGCGACCAACGGGTATGGCATGACGGGAAAAAAAATTGTCTGGACGTTGATCGCAGTCGTGGCTGCCGTTGTCATCGGGTGGTTGCTGTTCCTGCGTGCCCAGCGCCTGCGCCTCGTTTCGGAGCGCCTGACGGTGCCCATCGAGGGCGCCGTGATCCAACGCGATGAAGATTCCAATAAGGAATTGCCCATCGCCGACGTGGTCATCACCGCGTCTGATGGCGTGAGGAGCGCCGCCACGCGGTCCGACGCGGCGGGCCACTTTAGGCTCGTCCTGCACAAAAGAGTTCTGTCCGACCTTCCCATCAAGGTCACGTTCCGTCATCCACGCTACGAACCCCTCGATTTAACCGTGCAAACAGGAAGGCTGCAGACTCCGGAACAACTCTATATAGCCGCGATGGTGCCCATTGTTCCCAAGGTCGTCGTTCCCCCCGGACCGAGGTCTCCCTCACGGCCTGCCCGTCCGCCCATTCAGGTCTCCAACATTCGCGTGAGATATACCATCAACAATCGCGCACAGACCAATGTCGGCTTCGCTGTCAGAACCTTCCAGGTCGTCAACCGGGGAAATGTTCCCTGTGACCATCACGGCCCTTGTTCGCCGGACGGAAAGTGGAAGGCGACTTCTGAGACGGTGAAGCTCGATGCAGGCGCCGATAACACCTTCGGCAACATCACCGCCTCCTGCATTGCGGGCCCCTGTCCGTTTACGCGCATTGATGCCAGCGGCTTCATTCAAGGCGGCCGCAACATCAGCGTGACTGCCCTGAACTGGTCAGATACGGCCACCTTCCTGATGGAAGCCGAGGTCTATCACACCGCCATCAACTCCGAGGTGCGCGAACTCTACCCGGTGATCTTTGGCCAAACCCTCAACTTTACCCTGCCCCCGACCCAGGAAGGCGTGAGCCTCGAAGCCGAAGTCGACGGTGCTCCGATGGTCTTTCCCTTGGGGCCAAATCTCTCCTTGAGCTGGGCCACGTGCAACGTCCGAACCGGCCCCGAACAAGAAAAAACCACGGTCTACCGCTGCGAGCTAAAGCCCGGCTATCGCTTCTAAGTTCAGAGCCAACCAGGCTCCTTACACACCCACCCATGCTTCGGGTGGCCCATTCAAGCCGTGTTTTGTCTTGAGTGGGCGAGCATGCCTGCAGTTCAGGCTCCCCTGCTTGTAATTACTGGATGGCTCTCCACGAAGCACAGTGGTACACCAGATGAATGCATTGGTCCCGTCCCACGCTCGTCCTCGCCCTGATCGGTTCTCTCCACCTCGTGGCGCAGGATACTCAGCCCACGACCGCCTGGAAAGCCGGCCAATTTGTCATCGACGCCGCACGCCTGGTAAGCCGCTCCGACATTGTCTTAGGCCAGCCCAATGCAGTCCCTGCCGAAGCCATGCCGATGGGCAACGGACGCCTCGGCATTGCCGTCTGGTCGGCTGAGGGATTCACCGCGCAGCTCAACCGCGTCGATACTTTCCCCCATCGCGATTCACCGGGCCAGGTGGTCATTCCTGGCCTCCGCGCGCTCACCTCAGCAAAGGATTTTAGCGGCCGTCTCGATCTCTACAACGGAACCCTTGTCGAGCATGGCGGCGGCATGAGCCTCACCGCCTATGTTCAGGTATTCAGCGATACGTTCGTTGTCGACGTCACGGGAGCCGACCCCAACGTCAGGCAGACAGCGGAACTGAGGCTGTGGCCGCCCCGCACCCCTGAAGCCTCGGCTTCCGCAAAAACCGGCACGCTGGCGCAAACCTGGGTCGACCATTACGGGCCCGGAGCATCGGGAGATACGTTCGGCGCCCTGGCGGCCATCACAGCTGTTGGCCGCCAGGTGTCTGCCGCCGTAACCAATTCCCGCACAGTCACAGTGAGCTTTAAGCCTGCCCTCGATGGGCACTTCCGGGTGATCGTTGCCTGCCCGCATTACAACGGTGCGGCCACCAAACAGGCCAGCATCGGGGACGCGTTGACTCACGCCAACTCCGCGGAACACGCTGCCTGGTGGCATGCCTTTTGGCAACGCGCGGGACTCATCAAGCTCACCTCCGCGGATGGCTCAGCCGAGTACCTGGAAAACCTTCGCAACCTTTATCTCTACACCGCTGCCGCCGAGAGCGGAGGCATCTTTCCCGGGTCGCAAGCCGGCATCGCCGACCTTTTCTCCGCCGTGCAGGATGTTCACCACTGGGATCCCGCCGCCTTCTGGCACTGGAATTTACGCATGCAGGTGGCCGCCAATCTCGATGCCGGAGTCCCCGAACTAAACACGCCGTACTTCCGCCTGTACCGCAACAACCTCACCAACATCAAGGATTGGACCGCGAAACACATGGCTGGCCGTCCCGGGGTCTGTATCCCGGAGACCATGCGCTTCAACGGTCCAGGAATCGAGTACGAACCCGATTGGAATTCCTCCAAGCCCCCAGTCATCGGCCTCAACTGCGATGCCGCCTTTCACCCTTATTACAACGCCCGCACTCTCTCCACCGGTGCTGAAGTCTCGCTCTGGATCTGGCGGCAATATCTCGCGACCGGCGATCGCCAGTTCCTCGCAGCAAACTATCCCGTGATGGCCGCGAGCACGCAATTCCTGCTCGCCTATGAAACCCAGGGCACAGACGGAAAGCTGCACACTTACCCCTCGAACGCGCACGAGCAGCAGTGGGACGTCACCGACCCCACCACCGACCTCTCTGCGAGGTCAACTCTGTATGCCGCGGTCATCGAAGCGGCCGGGCTACTGCACACTGATCCCAGGCTCGTTGCGCAACTCAAAACCGAACTCACCCGGATCGCTCCCTTACCCCAGGCTGAGAAAGCAACCGCCACCGGTACAAAACAGCCTGTGATCGCCGAGTCGTACACCGCGGGAGCCCCCGAACACAATGAAGAGAACATCGGCCTCGAGCCCGTTTGGCCCTACAACCTGATCGGAGACGACTCTCCAACCCTGGCCCTCGCCAGGCACACCTACGACACGCGTCCTTATCCCGTTCACCAGGACTGGAGCTTTGATCCCGTGCAAGCGGCACGCCTCGGTCTGAGCGGGGAAGTGCGTTCCACCTTGATAGCGTTGACCGAGCGGTACCAGAAGTTCGTGAATGGCTTTGCCAACTGGGGCGGCCCCGCCGGCGAGTTCTACGTCGAGCAGGAAGGCGTTGTAGCCCTGGCCCTGGCGGAAGCGCTGGTACAGGACTACGACGGCCTGATCCGCATCGCACCCGCAGTCCCAAAAGAATGGGACGTCGAAGGCAAAGTCTGGGTTCGCAATCGCACCCGTGTCGACGTGCAAGTCCACGCAGGCGTGCCCACCACGGTCGCGATAGAAGCCGGAGCCACAGAGACCCTACGCATCCGCAACCCCTGGCCCGATCAGCATCTGGAGGTAATCAATGCCCAGGGAAAGACCGTTCTCACCAATGCCGCCGCCACCTTCCAACTGCCCGTGGTCAAAGGCGAATCGTACCTGCTTAAGCGATCCGGCACGGCAACACAATCCTTCGCCGCCATAACCGGCACCCCAGCGATGCAATACAAAAAACTTGGCCCGGTCCAAATAGGAAAGTAAAACCTACGGTCTGCAGTTGCCCTTTCCCTCGAAGGTTTGTTCTCAGTCTTGAAGTTTGTCCCCTGGAAGGTTGTTCTCACCTTGAAGTTTGCTTCCTTCCTTGAGGTTTGCTCTCACTCTGGAAAATTTGCCCTCCCCCTGTCATCCCGACCGAAGCGTAGCGCAGCAGAGGGACCTGCGGTTCCGCAGACCCCTCATGGAAATGTTTTCGACCGAGCGGAGCAATCCGCGTCTTTCACCCCTCTCGCGGGCACTCAATTTCCCGAAGGTACCCTTTCCCGCGACCAGTAGACAGGGCTAAAGAACCTGTTTGAGACCGAAGGCTTACGTATTCAGTCCCGTAGGGACGGTTGACCTTCAGACTTGTCCGAAATTAGTCGAGCGCACGACTGCCATGTGGGCCCTGAGGTACCCGCTCTCGCCCTACGCCGGCCTCTCCCTAGTTCTAGAAAACTACTTGACATTAGTGATATAGTTAAGTATAACAGTAGTTCAGATGAGTAAAGGACGCACGGCAATGAAATCCCTTCAATCTCCGCCCTTCCCGCAGCAGGGAAACCAGAGCAACCCACACCCAAACCTGCAGCGAACGAAATGACTGGAGCCTGCTTGTGTCAAGGAACTCTCGGAAAACGCAATGGATCCTGAATGGAATGACGGGCAACCGATTTACCGCCAACTGCACGACCGTGTGGTCGCGATGATTCTCGACGGAGTCCTCAAGGAAGGCGATCCGCTTCCGTCGGTGCGCAATGTCGCCGCGGAATATCGCGTCAATCCGCTCACGGTTCTCAAGGGCTATCAGCAGCTGGTAGACGAGGGCCTGGTTGAAACCAGGCGGGGGCGGGGCATGTTTATCAATGACGGAGCACGCGCTTTGTTGCTGCAGGGCGAACGGCAGAAGTTCCTCGGCGAAGAGTGGCCCAGGATCTACGCCACCATTCAACGGTTGGGTCTCAAGCCGGAAGAACTGCTGCGCGCCGGAGCCGGCGCCAGGAAAGAGGAGCGCTGAACCATGGCATGCATAGAAGCACACGGATTGCGTAAAGCCTTCGGCGCCAGGGTCGCACTCGACAGCATAGACCTTCGCGTGGAGGAAGGCCGCATCCTCGGTATCATCGGCCCCAACGGCGCCGGCAAAACCACCGCGCTCAACGCCATTCTCGGCCTCGCCCCGTATCAAGGCCAACTCAAGGTCCTGGGACGCGACCCCTGGACCCAACGCGATCAGCTCATGTGCGATGTCAGCTTCATCGCCGATGTTGCCGTCCTGCCACGCTGGCTTAAGGTCTCACAAGCGCTCGACTATGTCGCCGGCGTTCATCCACGATTCGACCGCGCCAAGGCAGAGAGTTTTCTCGCCCGAACCACCATCAGCCTCACCAGCAAGGTAAGGGAACTATCCAAGGGGATGGTGGCCCAACTCCACCTGGCCCTGGTGATGGCCATCGACGCCAAACTGCTCGTGCTGGACGAGCCGACCCTCGGCCTCGACATCCTCTATCGCAAGCAGTTCTACGATTCGCTACTCAATGACTACTTCGACCACAGCCGCACCATCCTCCTCACCACCCACCAGGTGGAAGAGATCGAGCACGTGCTCACCGACGTCATGTTCATCGACCGCGGACGCATTGTTTTCAACTCCAGCCTGGAAGACATGGAGTCCCACTACCTCGAGGTCACCGTGCGGCCCGAACAGGCTGCCGCGGCACGTGCCCTCAAGCCGATCCACGAGCGCGAAATCCTCGGTCGCAGCATCCTGCTCTTCGACCATGTCGATCGTCAGCAACTGGCCGCGCTCGGTGAAGTACGCACCGCTCGCATCGCAGACTTGTTCGTTGCCCTGATCGGCAACCATGCCGGTCACAATAAAGGAGTGGCTCGATGAATAGCCAATCGGATGCCCTGCGCGAGTCTCCCCTTGAATCTCATGCCCTCGCCGTGATCTCGCCCGGCCGGCGCATGCTCTGGTCCGTTCGGCGGGAACTGTGGGAGAATCGCTCCCTCTATCTCGCACCTCTCGCCGTCGCCGCGTTATTCATCGTCGGATATCTCATCAGCACGCTGCGTCTGGTCAGCAAGATCCATGCCGGCCTGGGGCTGAATCCGTTGCAGCAGCAAAAAGCCCTGGAGCAGCCGTACACCTTTGCGGCTATATTTATCATGGCGACGACTTTTATCGTCTCCTTCTTCTACTGTCTCGATGCATTGTATGGAGAACGCCGCGATCGCAGCATCCTGTTCTGGAAGTCGCTGCCGGTTTCTGACCTCACCACCGTGCTCTCCAAATTCAGCATTGCTCTCGTGGTTCTCCCCCTGGTCACTCTTGCCATCACCGTAGTCACCTGGTGGGTTACGCTGCTGCTCAGCAGCCTTATCTTGTTGGCCGGTGGACAGAGTGTAGTCGGACTATGGAGCGATCTGTCTTTGTTCCAGATGTCGGTGATGTTGCTCTACCACTTGCTCGCCTACCATTCGCTTTGGTGGGCTCCCATCTATGGCTGGTTATTCCTTGTCTCAGCCTGGGCCCGCCGCGCCCCCATCCTCTGGGCGGTGCTACCGCCGATCGCGATCGCGGTAGGCGAGAAGATTGCCTTCAACACTTCTCATTTCGGGTCTCTTCTGTCGCGTCGTTTCAGCGGTGGTGGGCAAAGCGCAGGTTTCGAACCCGGACATATGTCCATGGTTCCGCTCAGCCAACTTGGTTTTGGTCAGTTTCTGATCAGTCCGGGGCTATGGTCAGGCCTGCTGGTCGCCGCCGTTTTTCTCGCCGGAGCTGTGCGCCTGCGCCGCTATCGGGAGCCGATCTAAACGGGCCTCTTCATTCAATAAGCGCTGGAAGGAGAAATGACAATGAGCACCCAGGCACAAACAGCCCTGTGGATCATTGCTGCCCCGCAGAAGGAACATTCATTGCGGAAACACGCCGATCGTGCGCTGAAGGCCGCCGCCGGCTTTTGGTTTGTGGTGGCCGTCCTCGGCCAGTTGGTGTTCGCGTTCACCGTCGCTTCTTTCTACGGGCTAAACGCTGCCCGCGGCAATTGGCACCAGTGGAACAGAACCATCGCAGAGACGATTTCTGCGACCATAGTCGCCGGCGGCATCGACCAGGCGGCGAAACAGTACCACGTCATCAAAGCGGCAGCTCCTGCCACTTACAATTTTGACGAAGAAGAATTGAACGCCCTGGGCTACCAACTCATCCAGGCCCACCAACTCGGCCAGGCCATCCGTATCTTCCAGCTCAATATAGAAGCCTATCCGCAATCGGCTAACACCTGGGACAGTCTGGCTGAGGCCTACATGGACAAAGGCGATAAAGCCCGGGCGATCGCCAACTATCAAAAGTCACTCCGGATAAATCCCAGGAACCTCAATGCTACAAAGATGCTTGAGAAGCTCGACCGTCCCTGAGGAGCCACATTAAATCCCGGCCTTGCACAAAAACGTAACTATAATAGGCACTGATACGAAATGAAGGAGGATCTATGCAAACTGGAACCGATCAGAACTGTTCACTTCCCGCTGAACTGACCACCCTCTCCCCTGCTGCGCTCATTTGGCAAGACGTGCTGGCACAGGCGATGACCGGCGAACTCATGGCCGCAATGAACTACACCTCCTTGGCAGAAATCTGCGGCGAACCCGCGGAAGTCGCAGACGCGCTGGAACATGCCGCCGGAGAAAAGGGCCATGCATCTGCATTTGCCGCTGAAGGCCACAAAATCGGAGTGGTGGTCACCAATAACGTGGACGCGAAGCACTGGAAGCGCCTCCGCGAGGCATTTCTGCGTCGCATTGCCGAGAGAGACTTCATCGGCTGCCTCATCGTTCAGGAGATCATGCTCGAATCTTTTGCCGTCGCCAGTTACGCCCGTGCAGGCAAGGTGGCGGCCGGCACGCTGGGCAAGACCTTTGCTGCGATCGCTGCCGAGGAAGAGGAGCACATCGAACACGCAATGGAAATTCTGCAGGCAGAGCGAGCCTTGGCCCCGCAGCGCTTCGATGACAAACTCTATCAACTTCACCTCGAGGTGATGACCACCCTGGCGGAGATGCTGGCCAGGGATTGCAGAACGGGGCATTGCGAAGTATGTCACGGCAGTTGTGTCAAACCGGCGCTCCCGGACGTCAGCTTAAGCGCTGCCGAGTTGCGTGGAGCCTCCCTCCATCAATACCTGAAAACGCTGGATAAGTTGGGGTTGCCGGGGGAGGTGACACTCGCGTGGGTAACGCAGTTGCCGGTGTAGCTGAAGTCGATTTCGCTTTGATCGGGCACCAGGAAAGTTGGCGAGTGGCCGCCGACGTACTTGCTGTGCTGCGGGGATCTCACCGCACGCCGTTGCCCGATGACGAAATTCGCGACATTCTTCCGTGGATCCCGCCCCGCGCCGTCTGTCACGTCGAAATTGCATCCATCACCGGCACCAAAGCGCGTGGTCTTTACATCGACTCTTTCATCCCTCCCGATGGTCTCGCAGACGCACATCTGCTCGATAACACTGCGCGCGTTCGTGGGGCCGCAGCCTGTGCTATCAAGGCAGGCGCAAAGATCGCCAGTCTCGGAGGGTTCAGTTCCATCCTCATCGAGGGCAATTTCAATCAACTTCCGGAGAAGAAGAGTACGGTCTTCACCACCGGCAATACTTTGACCGTTGGCTTCATCATCCAGGGCGTCCGCAACCTGTGTGCGCTCCAGGGCCGGAACCTGGGCAGATCCACGCTGCTCATCGTGGGAGCAACCGGCGACGTTGGTTCTGGCTGCGCCCGCTGCCTGGCGCATGATGTAAAAAGTGTGCAGCTCCATGCGCGCAATCTGGAGCGGCTACGCAGGCTCGCCGCGGAGTTGGAAGCCGATGGAGTTCAGGTGGAAATCGCGACCGATCTCCGGCAATTCTCCGCACCGGCCGATGTCGTAATCTGCGCCGCAAGCCTCACATCTTCTTCGCTTCTCCTGGAAGCTATCTCCCCGGAAGCCATCGTTTGCGACGCGGGCTTTCCAAAGAACCTGTCACCCGATGCGAAAAGTCGGGGCGCCACTGTCTTCTTCGGAGGACTGGGACAGGTCAAGGGGAATCTGACCTTCGTCCCCGATTTTCGCGGAATCCTCAATCGGCATCCATTTCCCGATGTGGTCCACGGCTGTTTGCTCGAAGGCATGGCGCTCGCTCTGGAGCACCGCTATGAGCCGTTCTCACACGGAAGGGGATTGATCACTCCCGAGCGGGTAGATGAAATAGAGGACATTGCCACGTCTCATGGAATACTTCTCGCGCCGTTGTATAACGCGGAGGGCCCCCTGGAGAACGCGCCCATCGACCTTTCACTCCGCTGCCGCTCATGCTCAGTCAATCAACGTGACGCGTGCAATAAAAATTAATAATCCAGGCGACGCGCGTAGCCGGTTTCTGCATCATAGTTGGTGTATCAGGGAAAAGCTGCCCCGGTGCCTCATGGAGTCCCTGTCAAACCCGCTGACCGGATGAGGCGTCTTTGCGTAGCAGGCACGCCTTAAGTGGCCCCGTGTCTGTTACATAAACCAAATAGCACTCGTTTTTGGAAAACCAGTAGACCGTCCTGATTGGGCGCATCATCCCTGAGTTCTCGCCTCAGAAAGAGCTAAGGCTCACTTGAAATTGGTTAAGTGTTACTGTACAGTGAACGGGAGCGGTTACTCCCTGGTAACTGTCAGATTCCGCTGCGGCTTGGGGTGGTAACGACGTGGTTTGGAATCCCGGAAAACTCCTTCGCCGGGGTCTGGTTCAAAATGTTGTCGCCCTGTACGGCGTCCAGATCTGTACCTACGCCCTGCCGCTCGTTACCTTTCCTTACCTCGCGCGCGTCCTTGGGCCGGCGGGCTGGGGCAGTGTCGTCTTCGCTCAGGCCATCGGTTCGGTCATTGCCATTTTTGTCGAGTACGGTTTTGATATGTCGGCATCGCGGGAGACTTCTCGTCACCGGGACGATCCGAGGCGACTTTCTGAACTGATCTCTGGCGTCTTGGGCGCCAAAGTCATACTGGCCGCGATTTGCATTTGCGGCGCCATCCTCTCCCGTCGCTATACCCACCATATCGCCCCTTCCCTTGCTCTTTTTTGGTCGAGCACCATCTGGGGTGTTTGCCAAGGCATCAACATGCTTTGGTATTTTCAAGGTTTGGAGCGTATGCGTTTAGCCAGTGCCCTGGAAATCGGGGGCAAAGTTGTTGCGACCTTAAGTATCTTCATCCTCGTCCATCATCCCGACGACGGCTGGAAGGTAATGGCGGCGCAATGTGTGGGCTGTGTCGTCGCTCACGCGATCACAGTTGTCCTGGCCTATCGTGAAGTCGGCTTTGTGCGGCCAACGTTGGCCACGGTCCTTCGTGCTCTTCGTCTCGGCTGGTCGATGTTCTTGTATCGTGCCGGCATGGGCCTCACCAGTTCGCTCAACGGATTGGTTCTGGGCTGGGTAGCTCCCATCGCGGCTCTCGGCCAATACGCTGGGGCTGAACGAATTTCCCGTGTGTTTCAACAAGGTCTATGGCCGGTTAACCAGGCACTTTATCCCCATTTGACCAAAAAGATGCGCGACGATCGTCATGACGCCATGAAAATGGTCCGGTCGAGCTTGTTCTTTCTGGGTGGCCTCGGTTTGCTCTTCGCTGTGATTCTCTTCCTCGGAGCTCCAATTTTAGTGCATGTAGTACTGGGCGACGCCTTTCACGGTTCAATAGCCGCATTGCGCGTATTCTCGCTATGGATCCCCCTGGTCGCGTTGTGCACCGTGATGACCTTCCAACTCCTGCTGCCTAACCAGATGGACTACCAGTTCAACCTGGTGATAGTGACTGCGGGCCTGCTGAACTTTGGCTGCGCTCTGTTGCTTGCGCCCGGTCTCCAGGCCGTTGGCATCGCCTGGTCGGCCGTGCTGGCCCAGTCCTACACCCTGGTCGCCTTCTCCATCGTGCTGGCGCGCGCCGGGCTCAATCCCTTCGCCTTTTCCGAAAAAAGAGCAGCCGTCACGGTATCCGGCTAAACCCTGAGAATTCGTCGCCGTACTTCCCTCTAAGACTCAATACACTTCGAAACCTCTCGTCCGACCTGAGCCAAAACCGCGCCGCGCTTCGCCTCTGGGCCGGCACACATCGTCAAATATGCTGCGATCAATACAGGAGCCCGTTGCCCCGGCCAGATGATCGCAATATCGTTGGAAGTGTTTTCTCCGTTCGACCCCGTCTTGTCTCCCGCCACCCAACCCCTTTTCAGGCCCGCGCGAATTCGTTCATCGCCTGTCTTGTTCGCCTTTAGCCACTCGATGAGCTGCACTCGCGAAGGGGCAGACAGCTTGTCCCCAAGCAGCAGCAGACGCATATTCGTAACCATCGCTGCAGGCGACGTGGTGTCACGAGAATCGCCGGGCAGCGCTTCGTTCAACGCCGTTTCGACCCGATCCAGGCGGGTGACGGTATCTCCAATCCCCCGCGCAAACCGGGTTATGCCCTCGGGTCCGCCGATTGAAGCCAGCAACAGGTTAGCGGCCGTGTTGTCACTCTGCGTCATGATGGCTGCACACAGCTCACGAATCGTCATGCTACCGCCAGCGTGTACCTGGGAAATCGGTGAGTGTGGTAGAAATCCTGTCGTCTCTATCGCAATCGTTCGATCCAGCTTTTCCTGGCCGCCATCGACTCGCTTCAGGACCGCCGCCGCCAGCAACATCTTGAAAGTGCTGCACATGGCGAAACGTTCGTCCTGACGGAAGCCAATGGAATCACCGGATGCGGTATTCAACACTTCAACACCCAGGCGGCCGTGACTATCTTTCTCCAGTTGCGCAAACGACTCGCCAAGCTTTCCAAAACATCCAGCTGGCGCGGCCAATAGCCGAGAGGCAGTAGAAACCGCGCCAACCATCGCAATCCCGCTCGCAACGAAACTCCTTCGACTGATCATCATGCTTCGAGCGGAACACCCGAGGGAGCTCCGTTCAAGTGTGCAACTTGGTTCTGATCCCGAAGATATAACGGTCGGTCTCGGCTTAAGCGCTAAACATGCTGAGGGAAAAGAGTCTCCACACGAAGGGCACGGGTTGAGCAGTGCCGCAAATAGGCATTCCGACGATGGCTTCAGCCGCTGCGGTACGCTTTTCGACCTCATACGGAAAGCTATCCTTGTCAGCGCCAGGGTTCGCCGCAGAGGATCGGAAAGCGTACCCCAGGGGCTCAAGCCCTCATCGGTCCGAGCGTTATGTGGCGCGGCTAAACCCGTGCCCTTCGTCCAGAATTTATTTTCACCTGGAGAAGCACCTGACTCAGCATGAGTTAAGGCTCAAGAGTCTGGGTGAGAACGAGAGAGTCCCGCAGAGCCTGCACTGAGCTTGTCGAACGGGGACGGCTGAAAGGTTGTTCAGGACAAGTACTATAGATTCCGGGAGAAACCATGGCCGACCGATTAACCTGTCTTGAGCGGTGGAAAGCGAATAGCAAACAGGGAATCCCCATCCTCGGCGCGGGCGCAGGCACCGGCATTTCCGCCAAGTGCGCCGAAGCTGCCGGAGCCGACCTCATCATCATCTACAATTCCGGCCGCTACCGCATGGCCGGGCGAGGCTCCCTGGCAGGCCTCATGCCGTATGGGGATGCAAATGCCATCGTGGTTGAAATGGCGCGCGAAGTGCTGCCCATCGTTCGCAACACACCGGTGCTGGCCGGAGTGTGTGGAACCGATCCGTTTCGCGTCATGGAGGTCTTTCTTCGCGACCTCAAGCAACTTGGCTTTTCCGGAGTACAAAATTTCCCCACCGTCGGCCTGATCGACGGCTTGTTCCGCGAGAACCTTGAGGAAACCGGCATGGGCTTCATCCACGAAGTGGAGATGATTGCCCGCGCGCATCAGATGGACCTCCTCACCTGTCCCTACGTCTTCAATGAAGAGGAGGCCCGGGCTATGGCAACAGCAGGTGCGGATCTTCTGATCGCGCATATGGGGTTAACCACGAAAGGGACCATCGGCGCCAAAACCGCCATCACCCTCGATCAAGCGATCGATCGCATTCAGTGCATCCAGCACGCTGCAGTCTCCATCCAACCGGAGATTCTCGTCCTGTGCCATGGCGGCCCAATTGCCGAGCCCGAGGATGTTCAATACGTTCTCGACCGCACCCACGGTGTCTCCGGCTTCTTCGGCGCGTCCAGTATCGAGCGTCTGCCTACCGAACGAGCCATTACCGCCCAGGTACAAAATTTCAAGAATCTCAAACTCCAAGCGGAACGCAGCGAAAGGAACAAGCATGTCTAACCTCCCGGGTCGCCGATTCGTAACCCCGGCTGATGTCGAAACCCAGGTCTTTGACTGGGGAACGATCAAGTGGCTCAGCGAACCGCGTGTCACCGGAACGGAACGCTTTACCATGGGGGTTGTTCTCTTGCAACCCGGCAAGGGCCACGTGCGGCACAATCACCCCGGCACCGAGGAGATCCTCTACGTCGTCTCCGGCGAGGGCAAGCAGATGATCGATGTCGGCGGCGAGCAGTGGGAGCCCATCCATGCCGGAGATATGATCCACATCCCGCCAGACATCTTCCACGCCACCATAAACAACGGTTGGGAGCCCTTGAAGTTAATCGCCATCTACTCGCCGCCGGGTCCCGAAGCCCTTCTACGCGCCATGCCGGAGTGCCGCGTCCTTGCAGCCGGCGAGTTACCCCAAACCTGACGGCGATGACAACTCCGAAGACCATCGCGCTCATCGGCACATTCGATACCAAAGGGGAGGAATTTTCCTTCCTGCGCGCTCGCATTGAGCGCACTGGCTTGCGCACCATCATGATCGATGTCGGCGTGCTTGGTACTTCGCCCTTTGTCGCCGATATCTCACCTGCCGAGATAGCTGCAGCAGCAAAGGAAGACCTGGCCGCCCTGCAAAGAGACAGAGACCGCGGGCGAAGTGTAACTGCCATGGCGCTCGGAGCAACCGCTATTCTGTTGCGCCTTCATGCCCAGGGAGCTATTCATGGTGCGGCCGCCCTTGGCGGATCCGCCGGTACCACGATTGCCACCGCGGCGATGCGCGCACTACCCTACGGCTTTCCCAAGTTGATGGTCTCGACCCTCGCTGCCGGCGACGTCAAACCCTACGTGGGCATCAAAGACATCTGCATGATGCCTTCAGTCCTCGATATCTCGGGATTGAACTATGTCTCCCGCCAGATATTGACCAATGCCGCAGCGGCGATCTGCGGCATGGTTGCCGCGGAACCGCTCACCAACCCCAACAACAAACCGGCAATTGCGGCAACCATGTTTGGCGTCACCACGCCCTGTGTGACAGTCGCGCGGCGCATTCTCGAACAGAGTGGCTATGATGTTCTCGTCTTCCACGCTACCGGTACCGGCGGCCAGGCGATGGAACAGTTGATCGAAGACGGGGCAATCCAGGCTGTTCTCGATCTCACGACTACAGAACTCGCGGATGAATTGGTGGGCGGTGTCATGAGCGCCGGGCCGCACAGGCTCGAAGCCGCCGGGCGCAAGGGCATTCCTCAACTGGTCTGCCCAGGCGCTATCGACATGGTCAATTTTGGCCCTGCCGACACAGTGCCCGTCAAGTTTCGAACCCGCAAGCTCTACGTTCACAATCCCTCGGTTACGTTGATGCGCACAACGCCCGAAGAGTGTGCAGCGATAGGACGCATCACCGCCGCGAGGCTTAATCACGCCACCGGACCGGTGACAGTTCTGATCCCACTGCAAGGCGTTTCCGCCATCGACAAGCTCGGCGGCCCGTTCTATTCCCCTGAGGCGCTCGATGCCTACCGCGGAACCTTGAAGGCGACCGTTAGTTCGTCGATCAAGTTGGTGGAGTTGGACGCGCATATCAACGACGACAGCTTTGCGCGAGCCGCCACGGAGATTCTCTTGCAGTCGCTCGAAGGAGCTTCGCCGGTTTTCTAAGCAACTACCACGGTTTCGAACGAGCCACGGCGATCCCACGCACCTCGTTAGGGTATTGGCCGCTGACCGCGCAGTAGAAATGATAGAGAACACCTTGGTGAGTGATCACGGAAGGTTTATGCGCAAATGTCTCGTCGATCGTTCCCTTAGGGCCGGTGTCGATGAGGACCTCAGGGACTTTGAGGAAAGAGTAGGGATCGCGGCCAAGCGCAAGCATTTCGCAGGCGCGCCCTGGGCGTTGATAACGGAAGCCGTAGTAAAACATAGCGAACTCCCGGCCGTTTTGGACCACGAAGGGATTCGAGGCAAACCTGCTGTCGCGGGCGTCCGGCGTGGGCGGCTGAGTCGATGCGATGGGGTTTGCGGCAGGGTAAGTAGCACTGCCACGGGCGCCATTACGCAGGATCGGATTATGCGGATACCTTGTCCAGCTCCGCAAATCTTTGGAGGTCGCAACCCCCGTCTGTTCGCGCCAGCCGCCCCCTTCGCTCGTTGGAAGGGTATCGGTCTTGGCGTTGTAGTAAAGATAGTAGGTTCCATGGTCGAGCATCAGGTCCGGGCGATACAGACCGCCATGCTCCCAGGCCGTTCCCTCCTGAGGAGTGAGGATCGGCTCCGTGAGCTCCCAATGGAGAAGATCCTCTGATGTTGCCATACCGATAACAGCAGCGCCTTCTTCATACCCGGCGCTCGGGTAAGCGTTCCAGGCCCCAACGTATTTGCCGTTAACCTTGATCGCGTCACCCCGTGACTGTAACTCCTTGTCACGGAGAATCGAGCTGAGCGCAAGGTTGTACTTTGTATACTTTGCCGTCGCATCGCGCGGCCCCACCAGTGCTGTGCGCGTCCATCGAACAAGATCGGGAGAGGTTGCAAGTCCCGTCTGGTAGCCAACGCCGTCCCAACCGATATAAAGTATTTGGAAGGCTCCATTGGCGTAGAAAACGATGGGATCGTCAATACTGTGCTGGTCGAAATCGCCCTTCCGGCCGGTAGCCGAGAGCACAAGCTGTGGGTATTTATAAGGAGTGCGATACGGCGCCGCTTCGCCGGTAGTGGCCAGTCCGAAAGCAGGCGCCAACGATGTAGCCGCACCGAGTAGGGCAGCATTGCACAGAAAACGGCGGCGAGTATTCTGCACGGGGAGGAGGAAAGCCCGGTCCAATTTCCATACTAAAGCCCCATGAGACTAGCCTAAATAATCACCGCTTACTTGATGGATTCTTCAGCGCCGCTCTCATTTGCGCCAGGCGTTCATCGCCGCACGCGAGTGGCTTTCCCGCCCGCATCGCCTCGTAGAAAAGCCACAAGCTCTCCAACACCAGGCTTAATGTCTGGATGTGGGTTGCGAACCACGCTGCGTCGGCTACTCGGTGCAAACCCGCGGGCGCCTCTACTGGAGAGAGTTCACCGAACCGCACTGTGTCCACGTTCATAAGCCTCTCAAGCTCGGCTGCCATTTCCCTTTGTCTTCCTTTTCACCAGAAAATTTCCTTTTCCGGGCGCAAAACATCGAGCATCCGGCAATGCCTGGAAGAAGCCTGAAGTGTCTGCAGTGTAAGTAGGCGAGGAGTATGAATGCGGCGCTCTCAAAATCGCATTCCCTTCTACTAATCACTAGCTCGGGGAAGTAGCCAAATTAAACCACAAGTTACCTGGAAGTGGTAGGCAAACTATGTCTTATCTGATTGAGATATGCGTGTTCTTCACCAGGGAGCCGACGCAATTAAGGGAAACAGGACAGCTATTAAATCCCGCTGGACAAACATCGCGAGATGAGCCCAACGCCGGTATAGTGGCGGCTGGAGAGCAATCGTTACAGCTTTCTGATTTCGGCAGAAGTTCTAGGGTAGAAGGACGTCCAGCACTTCTCGCGGTTCCGGACGAACCCGAAAATCGGCATGTGCGTCGGCGAACAGCACTGTGCCGTCACGCCCCAAGATGTAGGTAGCCGGCAGAGGCAGTTGCCAGCTGGCGTCCCCGTTTACCAGCGGAATGTTGACCAGGATGCTGCGGTAGTACCGCTGCTGCGAGGGAGCCACCGCGTAAGCCAGACCGAACTGCGCGGCAACCTTGCATCCCGCGTCGGTGAGAACGGGAAATCCCAGCCCATGTTGGACCGCGGTAAAGTCATTCTGACGGACCGTCTGTGGGGAAATTCCGACCAGCAGCGCTCCCCGCTTGCGGACCACGCCATACAGGTCGCGCCAAGTCTCGAGCTCGGTGATGCAGTAAGGGCACCAGCGCCCGCGAAAAAAATTGACCACCAACGGCCCCAGAGCCAGCAGATCCGTGCTCCGGACAATCCGGCCTCCAGCATCAGGCAGTGCAAAATCCGGTGCCTTTGAGCCGACCGCCAGGATGCGATCCTCCACCCCAGCCGCGTAAAGCTCCGCCACCGCCCGCTCGCTAATCTCCAGGCGTTCCGGTTGCACCAGGTTCCGCGTGTTGGCCGTGATCTGGTCGAGTTGGTCTTGCAATTTCGACATGAGGTGCTTTAAACCGCTACGGCGATGCTCTAGGCTCCTTGGACGTGTGCACACCCGGTTTCGTTTCAAACAATGGGTGCAGGGGCCACATTGCCCCTTCTACCGCCCCATGCCGCGCATACCACCCAGGGCGCCCATCATCCGCCGTTGCATGCCGCCGCCCTTGCCCGCGCTCTTAAACATCTTGCGCATTTGCGCATACTGCCGCAGCAACTGGTTCACTTCCTGCACACTCGTCCCCGAGCCCCGCGCGATCCGTTTGCGCCGGCTGCCTGAGATGATTTCGTGCTTGTCCCGCTCCTGCTTGGTCATCGAATTGATGATCGCCTCGATGCGGTTGAATTGCCCTTCGTCCACCTGCCCGGCCATCTGCTGAATCCCCTGAAAGGGGCCAACAGATGGCAGCATCTTCAGGATGCTCTGCATCGACCCCAGCTTGCGGATTTGGCGCAGCTGATCGCGAAAATCCTCCAGCGAGAACCCGTCGCCGGAAAGAGCCTTGCGCGCAAAGTCCTCCTGCTTCTTCTTATCCAGAGTCTCTTCTGCGCGTTCAATGAGCGTCATCATGTCGCCCATGCCCAGAATGCGGCTGACGATGCGATCGGGATGGAAAGGCTCAAAGGCGTCCGATTTTTCGCCCGTGCCGATAAACTTCACCGGCTGGCCGGTGACATGGCGGATGGAGAGCGCCGCACCGCCGCGCGCATCCCCGTCCATCTTGGTGAGCACCGTGCCGGTCAACGCCAGCTGCTTATGAAATTCCCCTGCGGAGTGCACCGCATCCTGCCCCGTCATGGCGTCGGCCACGAACAGGATCTCCTGCGGGCTCAACAGGGCCTTCAGGCCCCGCATCTCCTGCATCAGCTGCTCGTCCAGCGCCAAACGGCCTGCCGTATCGACGATCAGCGTGTCGCAACCCGAATTGATGGCCTCACGGCGCGCCTCCTTGGCCAGTCGCTCCACCAGCGCATACCCCGGCGTCTCGCCCTTGGTATCGCCCTCGTACAGGTTGACCTTGATGGCGTTGGCCACGACCCGCAGCTGCTCCCGCGCCGCCGGCCGGTAGACGTCTACCGATACCAGCAGAGGCCGGTGGCCGCCCTTACGCAGCCACGCCGCCAGCTTCCCGGAGGTTGTGGTCTTGCCCGAGCCCTGCAGGCCGGCCATCAGGATGACTGTCGGCGGCCGCGACGCAAAGTTGAACCGTGCCGTATCCTTGCCCAGCAGCGCCACCAGCTCGTCGCGCACGATCTTGATCACCTGCTCGGTAGGCGAAAGGGCCGTCATGACCTGCTGGCCCACCGCCTTTTCCCGGATGTGCTCGATAAGCTCCTTGACGACGTTCAGGTTAACGTCGGCTTCGAGCAGGGCCACGCGGATCTCCCGCAGGGCATCCCCGATGTTTTCCTCGGTGACGGTGCCCTGGCCACGGAGATTCTTGAAGGCCCGCTGCAGCTTGTCGGATAGGTTTTCAAACATGGTGGTACGTACAGTTTAACCGACGAGGGCTGCCGGCCGGGGATAACCCTCCCCGGCCGGAAACTCCTATTCCTGGGAGGAACCCGACGGTTCGCTGAGATTCGGAACATCAATGCCGAGCGCAGTGGCCAGCGAGATCTGATGATCCTGTTCCTGCAGCAAAATTTCCCGAATGTGCTCTGCGGTGGCGTACTCGCCTAACTGGTCGCACTGCCGAATCCGCTGCCGGTAGTTGCGGATAGTCTCATTCTCGTTCTCCAGGTCGAAACGCAGCATCTCCTCTGCCTTCTCCGAGGTCTTCACCGGCTTGGGCACCACCACCGGCATGCCCCCCATGTAATCGATCTGGTTGGCGATGGTGATGGCGTGCTGCAGTTCTTCCGCGGCATGCACTTCCAGCTCGGCCGCTATGTTCATGTAAGCGGCGCCCTTCAACACCTGGGAATAATTCACATATGCAATGATGGCCTGGTATTCACGGGCCAGATCTTCATTCAGCGCGGCAATCAGTTGCTCGCGGGTGATGCTCTTTTCAGCAGGGACGGTGGCAGTCGCCATTGATTTCTCCTCTTGATGTGTTTCAGTGGTTGGGTGCAGGATGCTGTCCAGAGGTTGCAGACGTCTACCAGAGATAAGGAACTAAGCACTTTACCTCTTGCCGGTAGCTGGCATACTGCTCACCGAATTGCTGCATCATCAAAGTCTCTTCAGAGACCGATTTGATCTTCCACGCGATCGCTGCTAACACGACGCCGAGGAAGCAGCGCAACTCGCCCACAGCAATGGCCGTTCCCAGCAACGCCACCAGAAGCCCGGTGTAGATAGGGTGGCGGACAATGCGGTAGGGTCCGGATCGGACCAGGGTATGGTCCTCTTTGAGAGTCACATTCGAACTCCAGTTGGACCCGAGAAAAAGCCGTGCCCAACCGGCGAACGCCATGCCTGCAAGCAACAGCCCATACCCAACCGCAGTCGATGTCTTTCCTTCCGGCGCCAACCGCTGGTTTAGCCAATCCCAGCCCAGTGCGCCGTTCACGATCAGAACGTACGCCACCAGGAGCAGTACCAGTTGCAGGATGCGACTGCCCGTAGCTTGCCGGCGGACCGTCCGTTTCCCGAAAACTGCCGGCAGAACCCAGAGCACCCAGAACACAGTCCAGATGGTCGCCAGAACACTATGGTGAAGAAACGTCAATCCGCCCCTCGGCTTTCTGCCGACCATTGTACGGGGGATCAACCACTTAGCGGTTCCCTCCACGAAATTCCATCGCAGTCCCGCGACTTCAACCCCAGCCGAGGGTCTGAGACTCTTAGATCGATATTTGTGGAGTTGCTCGACCATGCCGATTGCTTCGGGTTTGCTGTTCGGACGTTTTACCCGCGTACTCGCGGGCTGCCTTGTGCTCTCCCTCGTCCAGGAGCCGTTAACCTTGTTGGCGGCTCCTGTGCCTGGTTGGCATGCGAAGAAGGTGACCACTGCTAAGTCCCTGACCGAAGAAGAACGTGCCACCCACGCCCTCAATCGCCTCACCTTTGGGCCCAGGCCGGGCGATTTGGAACGGATACAGGCAATCGGCGTGAAGAAATGGATCGAGATGCAGCTCAACCCGGAGCAGATCGACGATAGCCTCCTCGACGCACGCCTCCAGAGCTTCCCAGCGATGCACCTCAGCCAGCAGGATCTGATGCAGACCTTTCCGTCTGCGGGCGTGATTCGCGCCGTTGCCGACGGAAGGATCGCCCTACCCAAAGACCGCGTCGAACATGCTATCTATCAAAACCAGGTTTTTGCTTATGAAGAACGACGCCAGAAACAAGCTCAGGAAGCAGCCAAACAGCCGGCAGCTGAGCCCGTCGCCACAGCCGCGCCCAATCCGATGGCGGGCAAGGAAAGCTTAATAGCCGATGCTATGGCCCTCGATGATGTGGCCAGCTCCCCGTCGATCGCGGTCCACGAGCAGAAGCTCTATGCCGACCTGGCCTCGACCCAGATCGTAAATCTGTCCCCAGACCAGCGCCTGCAAAGCCTGGTGGGCATGAAGCCGGGTCAGTTACGCGGTTTCATGAAGGAGCTGACGCCCGAAGAACGGTCCCAGTTGACCGCCGGCATGACACCGCAGCAAAAAGAAACCGTGGTTGCGCTTTTAAATCCGACCCTCCTGGTGGCCGGCGAATTGTTGCAGACGCGCTTGCTCACCGACCTTTACAGTCAACGCCAGCTACAGGCGGTCATGACGGATTTCTGGCTGAACCACTTCAACGTCTATCTAAAGAAGGGCCAGCTTGCGCCCTGGTACCTCGCGGACTACCAACAAAACGTGATTGCCCCGCACGCGATGGGCAAGTTTGAAGACTTGCTGGTCGCCACCGCGAAGAGCCCCGCCATGCTCTTCTATCTCGATAACCACACCAGCATCGGGCCCCACTCCTTGGCCGCCATGCGTGCTCAGGCTAATCCTCAGGCAAAAAATCGCGACCCTGGTCTTAACGAGAACTATGCCCGCGAACTCATGGAGCTGCACACCCTCGGCGTCGATGGAGGCTACACCCAGAAAGACGTCACCGAACTGGCCAAGGTCTTTACCGGTTGGACGATCGACGAGCCCCGCAGAGGAGGAGGATTCACCTTCAACGAGCGGCGCCACGAGCCTGGCCCGAAGGTGGTGATGGGCAAGACCATTCAGGAGAACGGTGAGCAGGAAGGATTGGAAGTGCTGCACCGCCTGGCAACCAGCCCGGCCACTGCGCATCATGTCTCCCAGCAACTAGCCGAGCGTTTTGTCAGCGACACGCCTCCTCCTGCGCTCGTCGACCGTATGGCTAAGAGTTGGGTGCACTCCGATGGCGACATCCGCCAGGTGCTGCGCACCATGGTGAACTCCCCGGAATTCTGGTCACGCGATGCTTATCGCGCCAAGGTAAAAACTCCGGAGGAATTTGTTCTCTCGGCGGTGCGCGCCACGGGAGGTCAGGTCGATCGGCCGGCCGTCGTGCTCAACGCCATGGGGCAACTCGGGATGCCTTTCTACGGCTGTCAGACGCCTAACGGCTATTCCTGGACCGCGGGAGCATGGGTAAATTCCGGCGACCTTTTGACGCGCATCAACATTGCCCTTGCCCTCGCCGGCCATAAGTTGGGCACAGCCACGGATCTCGATGCCCTGATGAAGATCAAAGGGCCAGATGCCGCCTCGGCGCCGCAAAAGGAAGCCAAACTGGAAGCACTGTTTCTCCAGGGAGAAATGAATCCCCAGGCGCGCCAAACCGTCTTGCAGCAAGCCGATGCCCTAGCCGCCCAGGGTCCACTGGCCCTACCGGCAGCCGACCCATTCAAGCCCCGAGCAAAGCAAGCCGGAACCATGCCCGTCCGCGCTGCCTTTGTGCAGCTAATGGACCTGGCAACGCCAATCCCAGCCCCAACCGACAAACAAGCCGCCCTTATGGCCGGCCTGCTACTAGGGTCCCCCGACTTCCAGAAGCGCTAGGATTAACAAGCGATGCAGCCCCCTCAAGCCCGCGCGGGCTTGAATGGGGCACCCTCAGACCTCTGCCCGGGACGAATCTCCCGGGTACCCCCTGTCTCGCTCGTTTTCGCGAGATGCGGGATTCCACTACAGAAACGCTCGGTCCGGCAATCACTCTTCATGGAGCGGTTTGACCTTGCTTCCGGCATAAGAATTCCTGCGGTATATTCCCGTCTTTAGAGTCGCAAAACATTTCCATGAAAAGTCCGCGGAACCGCAGGTCCGCTGCGCTACGCTCCGGTCGGAACCTGTGTTTGCGGCCGGAAAGTCCCGAATAGCATCTGCTAACAAATATCGCCGAGGTTCCTTCGGCTGCGCTCAGGACAGGCTCTTCGACTACGCGCCATAAAGCCGCTGTTTCCAATATATCCGCGAAGCGCTTCGCTCAGGATGACGGCTTTGTGGGGTGAGACTTAGCTGGTGACCGCTCTATGAGGAGTGGTTGCCAAACAGAGAGTTATCGTCGGCGAACAACCTATTGAGGCGGATTATTACTAGGTGGAGCGGGGCTAGTCGGGCTGGTCGGAGATCCGAAACCCGTGCCATTATTGGAACTCGAGCCATTGTTAGACCCAAACCCAGATCCAGAACTAGAGCCAAACCCAGAGCCATTGCTAGAACCAAACCCGGATCCAGAACTAGCTCCAAACCCAGACCCTGTATTAGAACCAAACCCGGATCCGTTCCCAGAACCTAACCCGCCGCCCGAATTGAACCCCGTGCCATTCGTAGTGCCGGCAGTCGCGCCATTGACATTACCCGCGCCCACGCCACCCGCCATTGCGTCCATAGCCATCTGATTGGGATCGAACACAAACTCCCACTGGTTATAGTGGGTCTGTTTCCGGTAGACCTTGATCGACGTCTTCTTATCCGTCAATCCCACACCTACAATCGGAGCACCCCCGACCGACACACCCGGTGATCCAAAGGCGCTGCCACTGCCCCCAGTCGTTTGCACGCCACCGATGTTATTCGTTGGGTTCGTCCCCGGGGCGCCATTCGTCGTCGATCCGCCAATCCCAGTGGACGAACCGAACCCACCGCTGGAACTGGAACCCGTCCCCCCGATTGGCGACGGCGAGGACCCACTACTCCCGAACGGAGAAGCAGAGGACCCCGACGCAAAAGAAGACCCACTGCTGCCAAATCCAGATCCAGAACCAGATCCCAACGTCGAACTTCCCGTCGACCCTGGGGAAGATCCAAAAGGCGACGAAGACCCCATTGTCCCGGCAGTACCCGTACCTATGCCGGTGCTGGCCCCGGTAGGCGTGATGCCATTCTGCTGCACGGCTTGGCCGAACAGACCCATGGCCGGCACCTTTTGCTCACCATTGTGAATGATGCGCCAGTCGTCCTTGCCCGTCATCGGATCGAGATACCGCTTGCGCAGAAAGCGCTGATTGTTGGTCTTCACCAGCTGATCGATGGTGTTGGGATAACTGCCGAACTTGTTGTAATACATCTGGATTGCGCGGGCATATTGCTTTCCGCGGTGTATCGTCTCCGTTTCCTTATCCCGGCGGATGGAGTCGGCAATCTTAGGCGCCGCGATGGCCAGCGCGATCATCACCAGCAGGATCATGAAGAGTACGCCGAGCAGCAGAAATCCCTCTTCCTGGCCCGATCTGGATTTCGATTTGGAGACTCGTTTTCTCATTGGCGAAGCGGCAGGGTCTGCGTGTTGTGATACGGAATATCTTCTACCTGGACGGACACCGCGTTGATTTTGACAACCCGATATCGCCGGTCGACCACATCGCCTTCCGAAGCGATGAAAATATCGTCGCCCTTCAGCAGGAAGACCTGTTTCTGCCCCGTCTTTTCCGCCGCGTAGCCATAAAAGCCCAGGTTGATGGGCGGGGGTGGAGGAGGGGGTGGCGGCCCGGTATCCACCTCCGCCTGGCGGATGGATGCGATCGGCTTTGGAATGACCGGAGGCGCAGAGAACTGGGAGAAGATGTTCCGCCCGTGCCCGGTATACTCGAGCGACTCCGCCTGTCGCATGATTTCCGGATGCAGCGTAGGGTCAAGGGCAGCTAACCCGCTGACTTTGGTGGCCTGGTGGCCGCCGTAGGCCGGAGCATTCTGCTGGGCCCTCTCGCCCGTGGTCGTAGCTGGCTGCGTGACCGTAACCACAGGAGATGGCGCCGGCGGCGCGCTTGGCGAAGGTCCAAAGGTCTGCCACAGAAAACGAATCAGCAGAATCAGCATCACGCCGCCCAGCCCGGCAGCCAAATAAACTTTCTTCTTATCCTCGGTACCGACTTTCAGGGCCATCAGCGTTCTTCCTCCCCTGACGGCGCTTCATCACCTTGCGTGAGCGGAACCAGCTGGTTCAAATCGTTCGCGTGCAGATAAGTGTTGAGCTTCAAACGCAGGTTCACCAGGCCGCCTTGTTGCCCGGTGAGCGTGACCCCTGTGATCAGAAAGAAGGTCTTGCTCCGTTCCAGCCCGTTGATAAAGTGCATCATCGGCGCATATTCCCCGCTCAGGCTGGCATCCATGCGTACCTCGGCTAAGCCTGCGATGGCGGGCGTCGGGGTGTAGGCAAGATTGGTCAAACGGACGTTATTCTTGCTCTCCAGGTCATGGATAGTCGCGGAGATGGTGGAATATGCAGCAGGGAAGCGCGCGGTGTAGAAGTCACTGGCCTGCGTGCGGGAAAGATCAACCTTTTGCGGCAATCCCCGCAACGGGGCCATCTCCAGCTGCAGTGCGCGATAGGCGGTCTGCTGCTGTTGGAGCTGGTCGGCGCTGGCATTGCGCAATGTACTCCAGGCGAGGAACAATCGCACCGCGAGCACCAGGTTCAGAATCAACAGCAGTGCAACCCCGGCGAAATGCAGGTTAAGTAAGCTCAGCAGTTTGCTGCGCAGTGGCTTCATAGCCTGGCCGCCTTTCTGGCAGGCCGGGGGGTGCGGGGTGTTTTGCCGGGTACTTTCCCCGGCTTCGTCGTTTGCCTGGCGGTTGCCGGCTTCACCGCGGTATCCGGCAGCGGGTTGTACTCCGCGAGCAGATCAAAGTTCACGTTCGTGGCCGCGCTCACCTGTTCAATCTGCCGCCCGTTCTGATTGCTTTCCGCCGTCTCCCGCGCCAGGCGGGGGGCGAGGAACCGGTGCGAATGTTCCAGATTGCGCACCAGGTCGATTCCGCGATCATGGGCTCCGCTCACCCGCAGACGAATCGTCACTTTCCCGTCCTTGGCGATGACCGGGTCGATGTTCAGCACCTGCACGCCGCTGGGCAGCACGTTCTCCAGGTCCATCATGACCGCGGTCCAGGAGAACGCCTTGCGGGCAAAGAGCTGGTTAAGAAACTGAGATTGCGACAATACCGAAGCGTTTTGCGGCTGCCGCATCGACGACTGAAATGCCTGCCGCTGGGCCTCGATCGCAGAAATCCTTTGTTGCACGGCATCCAGCCGCGCCTGGGCCTCGGCCGCCTTGCGCTTTTCCGTGGCCAGCAGCAGCCACAAGGGCACCGCCACCACCGCCAGCAGCACAATCAGCACCCTTAAGCGGAGGTAGAGCGGGCCTAACTCGACGAATGGCCGCGAAGCGAGATTGAGTTGGATGCGCATCAGTTGGCCAGCGCTCCCACCACCCCGGCAAGGATGCCGCCGGGCATAGCCTTGTTCTTGTAGGGCGTGGGCACCAGGTCACGCACCGGGATTCTTTCTTCTCCCAGCATGTGGATCAGCTCTTCCGGGCCTCCCAGGCCGCAGCACAGCAACTGTCGCGGCGGCGAGTCCAGCGTGTCTTCAAAATAAGCAACCGCCACTGTGACGGACTGCTGCAGCTCTTCTGCTGAGTGAAACGCGTTTTCCTCGGGAGTCCATTCCTTCTCCGTGAGCTCCAGCGTCCGGTGAAGCAACAGCTCATTCTGCCGGGTAATTGCGGTTGTCACCGAGCTGCCGTTGCGGTTGATCACCAGCGACGGTTCCTCCGAGCTGACCGCGGCCAGAGCCGCCAGGGTGCTGGGCAGCACCACGCCCGGCTCGTAGCCGGCTTCCCGCACTGCGCTTTCGTACTCCGCCAGGACAGCTGCCGGGGAAACGGCGACAATCACCCGCACCTGGCCCGGCTTGCTGGGCATCACCTGGTAGCTGACCGCCGCATCCTCTACTTCAAACGGGACCAGCTTGCGCAGTCGAAAACGAATAATGGGGAGTGCCTCCGCAACCTTCGCCGGCAGTTGGTCGAAATCCAATAACAGCACCCGAACCGCGGCATCGGGAATCACCACCGTGATTTCCCCCTCTTTGAGACTGACCTCATCGAGCGCCTGCCGCAACGCGGCGGCCACCGCTGCGCGATCGCTGAAGTTGGGCGTATGCAGTCCGGCGGCGAGCACGCCTGGACGCAAGGGAGCAAAGGCAGAGACAATTTCCTGTTCCGTCTCCCCCGGCCGCCCGGCCACCACGCCGGCGCTGGTGATCTCGCACGCCAGGCGAGGACGCAGCGCGTTGGCTTCGGACGGAAAAATACGATTGGCAATATTCGAAAGCATCGCTAGCGGAAGGCCTCGATAAAGGTGACCTTGTTGATTTCCTTCAGTGTAGTCAACCCACGGCTGGCGCGGTCGACCGCGGATTCGCGGAGGAACTGCATCCCGCCCTGCTGGGCCAGTTTACGTACCTCGGAAGCCGGCTTCTTCTCCAGAATGATTTCCCGGATCGGATCGGTCAGCTCCAGCAGTTCGTGGATCGCTGTTCGCCCACGGTAGCCCGTCCCACCGCACTCGATGCAGCCGGCCCCTTCGCGAAAGTCGAAGTCCCGCCACAGTTCCGGGTCCAGCCCGCTGTTACGCAGGAACTCATCGTCGTAGCGCACCGGCCGGGTGCAGTGTTCGCAGATAGTACGCACCAGCCGCTGGGCCAGAATGCAATTCAGCGCCGAGACAAAGTTGTATGCTTCCACGCCCATGTTAAGAAAACGGCCCAATACGTCGACCACGTTATTGGCGTGGACGGTAGTAAACACCAGGTGACCGGTAAGCGCGGAGTTAATCGCGATTTGTGCGGTTTCCTGGTCGCGGATCTCACCCACCAGGATCTTGTCCGGATCGTGACGCAGGATGGAACGCAATCCGCGGGCGAAGGTAAGTCCCTTCTTCTCATTGACCGGGATCTGGGTGATGCCGCGAATCTGGTACTCCACCGGATCTTCGATGGTGATGATCTTGTCCTCATCGCTCTTGATCTCGTTCAGCGCGGCATAGAGAGTGGTCGTCTTGCCGGATCCGGTAGGCCCTGTGACCAGCACCATGCCGTAGGGCTCGCGGATATAGCGGCGGAACCGCCGCAGATCGTCCTCGCCGAAACCGACCACGTCGAGCGTGAGCTTGCGGAACTTCTCGCTCATCGATTCCTTATCCAGCACACGCAGCACAGCATTCTCGCCATGCACGGTCGGCATGATGGAAACGCGAAAATCGATCAGCCGTCCTTTGTAGCGGACACGGAAACGCCCGTCCTGCGGTACGCGGCGTTCGGCGATGTCCAGTTCGCTCATGACCTTGATACGCGAAAGGATGGTGGAATGGTGCTCGCGCGCGATCGGCGCCATGGCCGCCTGCAGCACACCGTCGATGCGGTATTTGACCACCAGCGAGTCGTCATAGGTTTCCAGGTGGATATCGGAGGCACGGCGCTCGAGGGCGGTAAAGATGGTGGTATCCACCAGCCGGATGATCGGGCTGATGTCCTCTTCGGACGTAAGCTTCTCGATCGAGATATTCTCGTCGGGATTGTCTTCGGCGGAAATGACGTCGAACGTGAGGCCTTCGGACGCCTCGTCGAGAACGCGCTGCGACTGTTCCGTCTTTTTGAGCAGGTCGGTGATCTGCGACAGCGTAGCCACCCGGGTGATAACCCGTTGCCCCAAAAGGCCGCTGATTTCGTCCAGGACCATCAGGCGGCTGGGATCGCTGACAGCGATGATCAGGCGATCTTCCATCTGTTCCAGGGGCACGAAGTTGTAACGAAACATCATGTCCACCGGCACGCTGCGGAACAGCTCGTGCTGGATGCGAAAGTTCTTGAGGTCGACAAAGTCGCAGCGGTAGCGATGCGCCAGCATCTGGGCCCGCGCGGTCTCGTCTGATTCCGATACAGCCGTGGTGACAAGTACTGTGCTGTCAGCCATAAATAACTCCTAGGTCAGTCTGGACAAAGAGGCCTAATGGCCTCCCATGGTGCTCGCTTGTCCGAGCGAGAAGATGGGCAGATAAAGCGCAATCAAGATCACCACCACCACCGATCCCATCACGATCAGGATGGCGGGTTCGATCAGCGCCAGCGCGGCGGTTAACGCCGTCTGTACGTCTTCTTCGAAAAACTCCGCGACCGAATTCAGCATCTGTGGCAGGGCCCCGGTCGATTCGCCGACATCAATCATTTCCACCGCAAGGTCGGGGAAAACGCCGGTTTTCTCCAGGCTCTGCGCCAGGCTCTTGCCCTCGCGCACGGTGCCTACGGAAGCCAGGACAGCCTTGGCAATGGTGCTGCTCGAGATCGAACGCGCCGCAGTCTCGAGCGAGGGCACTGGAGGCAATCCGCCGGTGAGCAGGCTCGAAAGTGTGCGCACAAAGAGCGCAACCTGGTATTTCCGCCAGATGTTGCCGAACACCGGCATGCCGATACGCATGTGGTCGATACGGGACGCGCCGGCCGTAGTCTGGCTATAGCGGAATAGGCCATAGACAATAATCGCGATGCCCGCCAGCACCCAAAGAATATAGTGCTGAAAGTTGTTGCCTACAGACAACAGCATGCGCGTCGCCGCGGGAAGATTAGTACCCAACTGGTCGTAAAGCATGGCAAATCGCGGCACCACGAAGCTGATCAGAAAAACGAACAGGGCCACTACCATCGTGATCAGCAGGCAGGGGTAGAGCAGGGAAGCCATCAACTTCTTGCGGAATGAGAGAGAGATGCGCTGGAACGCAAGATAGCGCGACAACACGTCTTCCAACTGGCCGCTCCGCTCTCCCGCCAGCAGCGTAGTGGTGTAGATCAAAGGAAAGCCACCCTGTGCTTCAAATGCCGCCGAAAGCGATTCTCCGGTGCGTACCCGTGCGGCTACATTTTCCAACTGCGCCCGAAAAGTCGGGTTTTTCTGGCCTTTCACCAGCATGTCGAGCGAGCCCAGAATCGGCAACCCTGCGCGCACCAGGGTCAGAAACTGCTGGTTGAAGATAATGAAAGCTTCCAGGTTAGCCCGTTTGCGGCTGCCCCCCACACCGCGCATGCCGCGTGGACGGACCGAGTAGACGTAATAGCCGGCCTGGGAAAAACGGCTGCGCAGTTCTTCCGCGGAGCCGGCCACTTGTACCTGCTCCTGAATGCGTCCCCGCTCATCCGCCAGCTTGATTACGTACTCTGCCATGGGCCCCTTACCAGTTTACCGGGATACTCCAGCCGGGTGCGCTCGGAAGCGTTCCCAACTTACCAATCTGGCCATTGGGACCAACAGCCCATGGCAGGCTGAGAGCATTCCAATTACCACTATCGAGCCATTGCCACGTGACGCCATCGTCGTAGGAGATATCGGATCCATTGCTGCCCACCGTGATCCACGCTCGATCGCTTCGCGTCCCAGGCCACGGCAGAACGATACCCATGGGGCAGTTTGCGGGGAACACTCCAGTGTTCTCCGCCGTCCGAGGTGTAAGCCGCGGTGCCGGTAAGCTTCCCCTGGTTTGCGATAGTCCCCACCCACAGCGATCCCATGCCTTTGGTCGCGAAACGCTACGGAAAAGACGCCGGAGGACTCATTTCCGCTTGCCAGCGGAGTTTGCGCGCTTTGCCACGTGATCAAATCCCGGGTTCGCAGCACCCTTGCCTTGCTGGTTCCCAGCCAGATCCATCCTCCGGCGGCGGTCATGGCGCTATTGCTGGCGGCGAAAACGGACTCGCCGGGAAGGGGCTGCAACTCCGCGGCCGGGGGTCCAGGTTTTCCCCTGGTCGCGGGTCTCGAGTAATCCAAACCTCACATGATCAGTACGCCCTGGGCCCGGTGTTGGATCGCCGTAGATCACGCCATGCTGCTGGTTGAGGAAGAGAAGCCCGTCCCAGAAGCCAGCGGGGTCGCGATTTGTTAGCAGCGGTTTCCAGCTGCTGCACCCATCCGTGGTCTCATACAGCCGGGATTGTTCACCGGTCCCGCTCGACAAAACCAGAACATGAAGGGCATCCCAGGCCCAGATAGCACGAAAATCCAGGTTTTGCGTGCCAGGCAGCTTGGAACACTGCTGCCACAAATAGCCGGTATCCTCACTGCGCAGAACGGTTCCCCCGGTGCCGCTTGCCCAGACGACGCCTCCACCGACAGAGTGAACTCCCCTGAGCCCGGCAGTCGTCCCGCTATCCTCAATCTCCCACGGACCGCTCTGTGCCGCAGCAAGCAGGGGCACCAGCAGGGCGAAAACCAAAAATGTCATGAATCGCATGATCCCATTCTTCCACCGCGCCCCTTGCTGAAATCGACGTTCAAGACAACAGACGTAGCTAGCGCCCGTTTTTATCGCCTTTTGGGCAACGAATGATGAGTGCCCCTGCCCGGTTTGGGCAGGGGTGGGATTCCACGAATATCCGCCCCGCTGAGTGTGCAAGGGGGTAGATAGGGACAGGGAGCGGCGGACAGCCGTGGAATCCCACTCAAGCCAACAAAAGGCTTGAATGGGCCACCCAAGTCTTGTGATCGCTTCAGAAGGAGAAAGGGGTGACGTTTGGCAAAACGTGCGCACTAAGCGCACTATGCGCACTAAGTCGGTCTGTCAGCGATTAACCCTAGTGGAATTTGATGAGGGGTGACGAATGGCCGAAACGTGCGCACTAAGCGCACTAAGTCGGTTCTGTCACTGATCAACCCTTGTGGGATTTGATCCGGATTGGAAGAATAAGTGTCGGAAACGGTGAAAAGTCAGGATTAAACCGGAGGCAAACCATCTACCACCGGAACCCCTGCCGGCGGCACAAACACAAACTCCGAATCCGGAGCCGGCGCGTCCGCCACGCTATCCTTAAACGTGAACGCCGTCTCCGCGCCATCCATCTCAGTAATCTTCATGGAGTGAATAACCCCTTCGGCGCTCACCCCAAGCACGATCTTCTCCACCCGCTTCTCCAGGCCCCTGGGAACCCCGGACAACACCGGCCCGTCAGGCCCGGAAGAAACTGTCAGCCCCTCGAGTTCCTTCTGCAGCTGCGTGTGTCCCAGCAAAAACCGCAGCGGCGAACGCAAATCATCCAATTGCGTGGCCTGCACCCGTTCCACCTGGGCATCCCCAGGGGAATAGAACCAGGCATACTTGCCATTCAGCACAAACACTTTCCCCGCCGGATGGCTGTAGCTCCAACGCATCTTCCCGGGTTTGCGCAGCAGCAGAGTGCCGCTCTCCTCGCGGTCGATGCCCATACCGTGAAAAGTCTCGGTAAACGTAGTCCGCAGAGAATGAAGGCCGTTGTAATACTTATCCACGCGCTGCGCCAACTGCTGCGCGTTGTCGGCGCACAACCCCGTCCGCGCAAACAACAGGAACCCCAGCAGAAGAACGCGGCCGCTTACTGAATTGCCTGCGTGCAATTCGTGCCGCCCGAAAGATCAGCCTTGATCTCCCCAGCGGAGTCAATGCAGAAGCCACGGTGACCCGACTTTCCGATCGATTGGGGAACCGCGGTCGCCTCGTACGAGGTGTACATGTCCTGGTTATTCACCGTGACCTTGTTGCAATTGACTACGTTGAACGTATAGCCCGATTTCTGCCCGGTGGCCAAATCTCCCTGCAGCACTTGTGCCGCCTGGGGGCTGGGTGGTCCCGAGCCAGCGTTACCGCCAAGCGCGGTCAAGGAGCAAGCGAACCCGTTCGAGGGGAAGTTGGTCTGGTACTGAATCTGGGCCTGGTAAATAGCACGGAGTGATTGAATGGCCGAGGTCTCGTCCGCTTGCGCCTTCATGCTGATGAAATTCGGGATGGCAATCAACATCAGAATGATCATGATGGACATGACGATGAGCAATTCCATCAGGGTGAAGCCGCGCTGGTGGTTGCGTTGGGTCGAGCGGGTAAGGGTGATCTGAGTCATGGGTATTCTCAATTCCTGCAGCAACGGGGCGGTCTCGCCCCGTCTGACCGCTACAAGTCTATCAAGAATAAGTAAAGACGCAGCCAACGGCAGTAACGCTCAAGGCGCAGATTCAGCAGGCCAGCTGCGCGCGGCTTACCTTGAGCCCGTCAAGCCGGCCCAGCAGGGTGACCGCGACTTTGTCCGGGTCGAACAGCGTGTTGGCCATCTCCATGACCTGCTCGCTGGTAACGGTTTCGACCTTGTCCATGATTTCCTCGACCCCGAAAAAGTGCTCGAAATACATTTCCTGGCGAGCCAGGTTCGACATCCGTGACATGGAGCTTTCCAGCCCAAGAATGATGTTGCCCTTTAGCTGATCTTTCGAGCGGCGTAGCTCATCTTCCGGCAGAGCTTCGTTCTTCAACCGGCGAAACTCGTTCATGATCAGTTCAATCACCTCCAGGCAGTGAGCCGAAGAGGTGCCTGCGTATACGCAAAGCGAGCCCGTGTCGCGATAAGGATTCAGGTCGCTGAAGATGGAATAAGCCAGGCCGTGTTCTTCCCGCACCGTCTGAAACAATCGCGAACTCATGCCTCCGCCCAGGACCGTATTGAGCAGGAGGGTCACATAACGCAGCTCATGCGCAATCGGTGGCGATGGCACGCCCAGGCAGAGCTGCACCTGTTCCAGGGCCTTCTTGTTGCGCAGCACAATTTTCGAAGCAGTGCGCGGCTCTGTCTCCGCCATGTCGCCGCTGCTGGGCGCGATGTGGTCGAAGCGACGCGACACCAGGTCCACAAAAGCATCGTGCTCCAGATTGCCGGCGGCGGTGAAAACCATGTTGTTGCCGCAGAACCGCTTGCCGTAGTAGTCGAACAGCGTCGTCTGTTCAAACCGGCGCACCGTCTCTTTAGTACCCAGAATGGGTTTGCCGAGGGGATGGTCTTTCCAGAAATTCTGGGTGAAGATCTCGTGCACCAGGTAATCCGGGTTGTCCTCATCCATTTTGATTTCTTCCAGGATGACGCCCCGCTCGCGCATGATGTCTTCGTTGTTGAATACCGGATTCAACACGAGGTCCGACAGCACATCAAGTGCCGTGGGAACGTGCTCATCCAGTACCTTCAGGTTGAAGCAGATGGTCTCTTTCCCGGTGAACGCATCGAGGTTGCCGCCGATCGCGTCCACTTCACGGGCGATATGTTTCGCGGACCGTGACTTTGTGCCTTTGAACACCATGTGTTCGACGAAGTGAGAGATGCCGTTTACTTCCGGCAACTCATGCCGGGAGCCGGCTCTGATCCAAACACCCATGGCGACCGAGCGGATATGTTCCATACGCTCTGTCAAAATCGTTAAGCCGGAGGGAAGGACCGTGCGTCGAATGCTGCGTTCTGTCACCATTTAAGTGTATCGGCTTTCCCCGGGGTTCAGCGGATTTCCTACGGCCCACCGGATGCTATGCTGCGAAATGAGCCTGGGTGGCGAGTCGATGCGTGGTGGGGAAAATCTCGTCCGTGTATTAGACGCCTCAGCCACGCCCCCTGTAAGAAATCTTTTTGGCCTTTCCCGTCAACAACTTACGGAGCTTATGTCCGAATTCGGACAGCCACCGTTTCGCGCCGGGCAGCTCCTCCAGGCGATGTTTCAGCATCGGATCGACTCCCTGGACCGGGTCCAAACCCTGCCTAAGGCGCTCCGCCAGGAGCTGGCAGATGCCGGTTGGGGCATCCACCGGCCACGAATTGTCGAGACTTTTCGCTCCGTTGATGGTACCGAGCGCTATCTGGTCGCCGGCCTGGATGGACAGACGGTGGAGACGGTCTGGATGCCCGGAGGCGACGGAGCTGAGCTGGGAGACTCCCGCGAAACCGGCAATCTGCGAGCCACTATCTGTGTCTCCAGCCAGGTAGGCTGCGCGGTGAACTGCCAATTCTGTCTCACTGCAAAACTGGGGTTGCAGCGAAATCTTTCCGCGGGAGAAATCGCCGGCCAGGTAATCGCGGTGCTGGAGCGGCAGGCCGTGCAGCTCGGCCGCGACCGCATCAACCTGGTGTTCATGGGGATGGGCGAGCCCTTCCTGAACTACGACGAGTTCATGGGGGCCGTCCGCTTGCTGGTGAACGAGGCATCGCTCGCGGAGTCCAGGATGACCGTTTCTACCTCCGGCATAGTGCCCGGCATTGTGCGTTTCGCTGCGGAGGCTGTGCGGCCCAGGTTAGCCATCAGTCTGAACGCGCCTGACGACACGATCCGCGAAGCCATCATGCCCATTACGCGTAAATGGAAAATCGAGGACGTGCTCCAGGCCGCCGGTCAACTTGCCCTCAGGCCGCGGGAGCGGGTGACATTTGAATATGTGCTGCTGGGGGGTCTCAACGACAGCTTGCACCACGCCGAGCAGTTGGCAACGTTGGCGCGCGGCGCACCCATGCCGGTAAAGATAAACCTGATCGCCTGGAATCCCGGCCCGGGAGTCCCCTATGCGATGCCGTCAACAAAGCAGGTAGAAGCCTTTCAGCAAAGACTCATCGCGAGAGGGGTCCCTGCTTTCCTGCGCCGCCCAAGAGGCAGAGACATCTATCGCCGCCTGCGGCCAGCTCAAGCGAACAGTGACCGAAATACAGCCCGCCTTGTCTTAAGCCCGCCTTGGCGAACCGCAGGTCCTCGGCTCCGGTCGAGATGACAAGGGGGAGGGCTTGTCGCTGGTGTAGAGTTTGCGATGGGGATAGAAGTTCTATCTTGTTTGTGTACCTGTGGTTACGTCACGAGTGTCCATGAGGTATGGGTTGCGAGGATCCCAGGTCTCAAAAGCGAGACCTGGGGCACCCGTGCGCCCGGCAGGGCGCACTCACTAGGAGGTGAAAGACCTCTACACACCCGGCAAGGGGAAGTGTTAGCTGAGCGGCAAGGGTGTCCATCGCGAGGTGGGATCCGAAGGAAGCCGCAGGCAAAGCGCTGCTCTGACGAACAGCCAGCGGATAGGAGGCGACGCAGTTGGGTAAGCAGGCGGGTCCCTGTAAAGCCCAGTACTTGCACGGAAGGCTGCGGCGTAAATCCGACAGAGATAAGCGTGAAAGCGAGTGCGCAATACCCGGGGAGATCTGGCGGTTTGCCTTGTGCTACCTGCATCGCGAGGTGTGGGGATGAGGCGCCAGAAGTCAGCAAAGGGCATAGTAGCGTGGATAGCCTGGGAAACCAGGAAGGAGCGAAGGCCTGAACACGAAACACGGAAGTAGGACGGTAGAACTCGATGCATGTCGATGAAGCAGAAGCGTACGAGAGTACGGCCAGAGGAGCAGGAGACGGACGGAATCCGTTGCAGGGCTCGGCTGGTGCAGAGGCACGCACGGCGGCTAGCGGGCAGTCGAAACCGGAGACCAAGCAACTGATGGAACGAGTATTGGAACGGGAGAACATGCAGGCGGCTTATAGGCGAGTGATGAGCAACCAAGGAGCACCGGGCGTCGATGGACGTCCGGTATCGGGGTTGAAATCCTGGCTTATCGAGCGTTGGCCTGTGGTGAAGGAAGACCTGCTGAGCGGGAAGTATCAGCCGCAAGGATTACGCAAGGTGGAGATCGCAAAGCCGCAAGGTGGAGTGCGCACCCTGGGTATCCCGACGGTGATAGATCGCCTGATACAGCAGGCGCTTCATCAAGTGCTGTCTCCCATCTTTGATCCCGGATTTTCTGAATCCAGCTACGGTTTTCGCCCTGGACGCAGCGCACAGCAGGCGGTGAAGGCCGCCCGCGGGTACGTGGCGAAAGGCAAGCGGTGGGTGGTAGATCTGGATTTAGAGAAGTTCTTCGATCGAGTCAATCACGACATACTGATGTCGCGGTTGGCGCGTAAGGTTGGAGACGAACGGGTGCTTAAGCTGATCCGTCGTTACCTGCAAGCGGGCCTGATGGAGGGCGGGATCGAGACGGTGAGAGGGCAAGGCACGCCGCAAGGCGGACCGTTGTCCCCGCTGCTGTCGAATATTCTGCTGGACGATCTGGACCGCGAACTGGAACGGCGCCAGCTGAGCTTCTGCCGCTATGCCGACGACTGCAACATTTATGTCGGAAGCAGAGTGAGTGGAGAGCGAACGATGAGAGCCATGACTGCGTTTTTAGAACGTCGCCTGAAGCTGCAGGTGAACGCGGATAAGAGCGCGGTGGCGCGACCTTGGGCGAGGAAGTTTTTGGGCTACAGCCTCACGTGGCACAAACAGCCGAAGCTCAGGATCGCGCCTCAGAGCCGTCAACGGTTTATGGACAAGATCCGTAAGCTGATGCGAGTCTGCCGTGGAAAGAGCCTGCAACAGACCATTGAGGCCCTCAACCCGGTACTAAGGGGTTGGGTGCAGTACTTCCGGTTGGTCGAAGTGAAGACCATCCTGGAGCAACTCGATGGCTGGGTCCGGCACCGACTGCGGAGTCTTGTGTGGCGGCAATGGAAGAGTGCCCGTAAACGGGCACACAGCCTGATGAAGCTTGGCATCGCCGAAGACATCGCCTGGCTCAGTGCAACCGACCGCCGAGGACCATGGTGGCACGGTGCGGCCCGGCACATGCACCAGGCGTATCCCAACAAAACCTTCGACCAAATGGGCCTCGTTTCCTTGCTCGCCCTGAGAAAACGTCTTACTGCTGTTTCGTGAACCGCCGGATGCCGAACGGCACGTCCGGTGGTGTGGGAGGACGGCGGGAGCAATCCCGCCTCCTACCCGATTTCGCGTTTTTCCTTTGATTCTGGTTGGTGTGGTGGGTGGGAACTTCAGAATTTGAGAAATTCGAGGGGCGAACCGCAGGTCCCTCCACTTCGCTGCGGTCGGGATGACAAATAGGAGAGGGCAATGATAGGGAAAGGGCGGTTGCTGGAGGAAAGGGTGGTTGCTCAGTTGCGTCAGTTGCAACTTGCAATTTACCGCCGTCCCCCAACTCCCAAGCGCAACACGGCATCCGCGACTCGATCCGCTGCGTGACGAACCACGTCCCCTTCAGCCGCAAAGTCTCCGGCGACACATCGCACGCCGAGCTTCTCAATCTCTGCAATATCCGCCTCTATCGGAGAAGACCCTTCCCCCGCATACCGATCCAGGAGAACCTGCGACACCGGCGCCGTATTTACCAACGCATAGTCAAAAATCGGCCGATGCGCATGCTCATAAATCCTCTCGATATGCTGCGAGGCGGTAAGGTTCAAGCTTTCATTCGCCTGGGTCATCAGGTTGCAGACATACACCCGAACCGCCTTCGAAGAAGCCATCGCCTCCGAAACCCCTTTCACCAGGAGGTTGGTGATCAGGCTGGTAAAAAGCGAACCTGGACCAACGGTGATGAGGTCGGCACACTCAATCGCCTCCAGGGTCTCGGGCAAGGGCTCAGCATCGACCGGATCCAGCATGAGTTCCACAATGCGCTGTCGGCTCGCCGTGATATCAGTCTCCCCGTGGACGAGGGAACCGTCATCCATGCGGGCGGTGAGAGACACGTTGGCATTGGTGGCCGGATAAATATGACCCCGGGTGGCGAGCACCTGCGAAGACAATTTGATCGCCTGGGCAAAGTCTCCGGTGATCTCGACGAGCGCGGCCACGAAGAGATTCCCGAAGCTGTGCCCTTCCAATCCTTCCCCGGTAGTAAACCGATGCCGGAAGAGGCGGGAGATCAGATGCTCATCTTCGGAAAGAGCCACCATGCAATTGCGCAGATCGCCGGGCGGCAGCATGTTAAAGCCCTTGCGTAGCCGGCCGCTGGAGCCGCCGTCGTCGGTGACCGTGACCACCGCCGCCAAGTCGGAAATAACGCAAGGCGCGTCCTCACAATCGGCCAAAGACTGATGCGGGGAGGCCACATAGCGTCGTAAACCGCGCAGCAATGTGGAAAGGCCGGTGCCGCCGCCAATCGCTACCGCACGAATGCTGCCGGGTGTTGGGGGCCTGCGAGAGACGATGGCCTTCGCGGTCCTTGGCTTGACCAAGGTAGGGGAGAGGGTTTTCACCATAAAGCCATCACACTACTAACCTACGCCCCAAAGCCAACCCGAGGCGATGCCCTGAAAGCGGGACCACTGCGAGCGAAGATTCCTGGCGTTTAGGGAACTTCGGGGTAGAGTAATTCGGTGAAACGCGGATCATCGGCCATGTCCTGGAAATCTGAATCGCTGCGCGCCTGGATGCGGTTGCGGGGGCTTAATTCAATCGCCTTGGCCAGGTGTTCGAGGCAGGGTTCAGCCAGCCCGGTCATGCTTTCGAGGATGGCCAAACCGTAATAGGCGTAGTCGGCATCGGGATTGGTCTTGAGAATTCCCTGAAACTGATCCCGCGCCTCCTCGTAGAAGCCAGTATTCAGCAAGGAGATGGCGTAGTCGTACTGCTCCTCTGGACTGTCAAACGAGAGACCGCTTTGTTGCGCACGGCGTTGGCAAGCCGCGAGATACACCCGCACCCGCTCCAGAATTTCCACCGGGCCGTCCTGGCTGAGCTTTTCAAAGACCTGCCGCGCCTTGTCGTACTTGCCTTCGTGCATCCACTGCAGCGCGGTCTGGTACTCGTTCAGAGACTTTTGGTGTGAAGCGTTGGGCATGGGGCGCGCCTTACCCTCGATGGTGCGAGGATTGCGCCGAGCGGGGGTACCCTGTCCTGTGTTTTGCATAACCCACTCTTCTTTCAACCTGTCCGGTGACAGGAGTCTACGTAACCCAAATTTTTGAAATGCAATCAGCTATCAGATTCGTCTTTATACCCACCGGGCGCGCCTACGTCAACCCGGCAAGGCGTGGCATCCTTCGTCAAGACTGTAGCACGGGCGCCGGTAACAGCGTCATTCCCGGGAAGTCCGGCACCTCGGAGAACGAGATCAGGAGCGGGACCCGGATCCGTAGACCGCCGGGTTCAAGGCCGGATCGTTGTACATCTTCAACTGACGGTAAAGCTTGAAACTCCGCCGCCCATTCAGCACCTGTTGCCACAACCGGTCGAGGGCGGCAGCCAGGTCCTCCCGCTGTTCTGTAAGAATCCGCAGGCGTTCGACGTTTCGTTCGGAATGGCCGGAAGGCGCCCCCGGACGGTCGATCTCTTCGCGCGTATGAAAAAGCTTCAGGGACAGAATGGAAAGCCGGTCCAGGATCAGGCCAGGGGATTCGGAATGCAGTTCGGCCCCGAGAGCGGGAAGGTCCCGCCGGCTGAGAAACTCAAGTAGCATCGCGTCGCACTGTTCCGTGAGGTCATTGCGCCGCTGATTGGCGACATCGATGAAGCGCTTCGTCCGCGCTATGTCCTGATCGCTGGCTTGCGGCGTGCGGGCCGCATCCTCCGCATGCCAAAGCTCAAAATTGGCCAGGTGCTGCTCTGTTACCGCTCGCTCCAACCCGTTCAGAGACGGCAGCACTGCGGGCGTCTCCTGATGCCATTCAATCGTGCACCGGTCGTGCAGCAAAATGACTTTCATGGCGTTCAGTGAAAGGGTTTCAGGCGGACTTGCGGGCATGGTAAGGGCACCGGTAAGGAGCGTCGAATGAGGCGCCTGGGGCTACCCCCGCCCACCAGGTCTTGGCTAGCTCCGAGACGTGGTGAGCTCGGTGGGAATCGAACCCACGACCCACGCATTAAAAGTGCGTTGCTCTACCGACTGAGCTACGAGCTCAACTTCTACTTGATTCCAAAGTACCACAATGAAATTTCGAGGTATGTTAGGGAACTGGAGTTGCGGAGTATGACAGAGACGCCGGAGGATATCGCAACGCTCTACTCCCGTGCCCGCATGGAATGGACCCGGTACTGGGACTTTGCGGCATCTCGCAAGCAGGTGCGGCGGCAGCTCAACCTTGGAGCCGTTCGTGAACCCCTGGAATGGCCGGTTCCGGCCCTCCCTATGGCTGAGTACTCCAGTCAGCCCAGGGAGGAACTGCCACCGGCGCAAACGCAGGAAGTAGAAATCGAGCAGCCCGAGCTTCAGTGTCCCCTGGTTCCGGAGGCGCCTCCGCTCCAGGTCACTGAGGCGCACGCGGCGGAAATGGAATCTCAGGAACCCGAGCCCATGCCGCAAGCCGCCCCCGGAGGCGCCACCCGTTGGTATGCACTGCGCTCGATCTTTGCCCCGGCTCAGCCCTCCGTCGATTCGTCTTCCTTCCCAGCGCTCGAGGAGCGGCCACCGATCCTGGTCGTTTTCTCGCTCGCCGGGGGCGTGGGAAAGACCTGCCTGGTCGCCACCCTGGGACGTCTCCTCTCTAGCCTCGGAGAGCACGTGCTGCTATCCGAAACGGCTGCTTGCGGACTTTTGCCCTTCTACTTCGGCTCGCGCGAATTGAGGCCGGGGGTAGTGCGCACGTTCTTCCCTCCCGGTCCTTTTGGAGAGGAATTGGACGCGCCTGTGCAGATGCTGAACCTGCAAGGGGATAGTTCACCGGTAGGTGCCGGTCAGCCGAATTCATCGAGCGAGGACCCATTGCTGGGGAAGCTTCTGCGCGACGGCCAGGGTACCAGCCGCATCGTGGTCGACGTGGCGACTGCAAGCCGCAAGTGGATGAGCCGTCTGCTTTCGCTACGACCCACGCTCCTAGTACCCATCCTTCCCGACATGAGTTCGGTGGCCTGTCTGGGATTGATCGAGGCCTTGGTAGCCAACCCTGGCAGCGAGGAAAAAGTCTTTTACCTTTTGAACCAGTTTGATGCCTCATCGCCCCTGCATCGGGACGTGCGCGCCCTGCTCCAGCAGAAACTGGGCGATCGACTGCTGCCTTTCGTCTTGCGCCGAAGCTCCCTGGTGAGCGAGGCCCTGGCCGAGGGAATGACGGTGATCGACTACGCTCCCGGTTCAGACATTGCTGCCGACTACCACGATTTCACCGCATGGCTGCGTAGCCTCGCAGCGCCGGCTACCGCGGGGGGAAGCTTACGCTGGAGCGAGCGATGAACGAGGGGTGTAACAATGGGGCCTGGCACTTCGTCGAACAGGAAGTATGAAGGCAACTCAAAAATGGATCGCTGCCACGTGCCTGCTGCTGGCGTGCGCCCCGTGTATCGCCAACGCTCCGGCTCCCGCGGAGATTGAGCGTGGCTTTCAAAACATGTACAACCTGCAATTTGACCAGGCGCAGCAGGATTTTTCTACCTGGGAACGTCTGCACCCGAACGATCCGCTGGGCCCCGTCTCGCAAGCTGCCGGATATCTCTTTTCCGAGTTTGCCCGCCTCGGTGTGCTTGAGAGCCAGCTCTTTACCAATGACAAAGCCTTTGAGTCCCGTGGCAAGCTGACCGCTGACCCCAGGGTTCGGGAGGAGTTCAACGCTGCTGTCAACCGCGGAGATCAGCTGGCGGAGGCTGCGCTCCAGCAGCATCCCGAGGACAGCAACGCACTCTTTGCCAAGGTCCTGGCGCTTGGCTTGCGGTCGGATTATGCGGCATTGATTGACAAGCAGGATTTCGCCGCCCTGCGCTACATGAAGCAGGGCCGTATCCTTGCGCAACAGTTACTGAGGCAAAATCCGGACAAATACGACGCCTTGTTGGCGGTGGGGGTCGAAAACTATCTCACCGGCATCAAACCCGCTCCCGTGCGCTGGATGCTGAGCCTGGGAGGCATTGACCCCAACAAGGAGCAGGGCATTCGCGAACTGGAGCAAACCGCCACACACGGAGACCTGCTAAAACCATTTGCCAAACTGCTGCTGGCAGTCGCCGCCCTGCGCGACAAGAACAACACCCAGGGCTGTGACCTGCTGCATCAACTTGCCGTGGCCTACCCGCGCAACGCCCTCTACCGCAACAGCGCCCCGGAGTGCCGGTAACTCAAGTAGGGCAAGGACGGGTGTCCCACAACGGCTTTTGTTGAGAGTTGCGGCTTAGATCATCCTCGGCATCGGCGGTTGACGAGAGTGAAACTGCAGATCCCTCGGCTTCGCTCGGGATGACAAACAGGAGAGGGTCGTTTAAAGGAAAGGGCAATTTTCAAGCATAAAATGTAACTGAAATAATTTCTAACGACTCGCTGAACGGGAACAGCAAGAAAATCACCGCTTACCCTTGCCCAAGGGAACCACCTGGACCGTGGCATCGCGAATCTCCGCCAAGAACCGGTTAATCACCGAACCATGCAGCAAGATATCGAATCGCGATCGCACCGACTGCCCAAACACCACATGCGAAATGCTCTCCTGTTGCGCAAACTCAATCAACGCATCCGCAACGTTCTTGTCCTTTAACACGACCACCTGTGCTCCCAACTCCCGGGCGAGACGCTGATACTCCTCCATGCGTTGATATTCTTCGGCATTTCCATGCCGTGCATCTTCACCCGGAGACTCCACCCGCACCGCATACCAATTCGTAGCCAACCGCCCGGCAATGCGCGATCCCACACGCAGCAGGCGATCACCACCCGCGCGAGGGGATAAGCAGACCATCACCTTCTCCGGAATAGGAGCCTGCTCCAAGCCCTGGCTGCGCCGGTACTCCGCTGCCTGCGACCCGACCTCTTCCGCAGTCGTGCGCAGCGCCAGCTCACGCAACATACTAAGATTGCCCTTGCGGAAAAAATTAGCCAGCGACTGCTCGATCTTTTCCGGGGCATAGATCTTCCCCTGCTTGAGCCGAGAGCGTAGTTCCTCCACGGTGACGTCTACGTTCACCACCTCGTCAGCCCGCTTCAGGAAACTATCCGGGATCGTTTCCCGGATCTGCGTATCCGCGGAACGGGAAACCGAATCGTTAAGCGTTTCGAGATGCTGTATGTTGACCGCGGACATCACATTGATGCCTGCGTCCAACAACTCCAGCACATCTTCATAGCGCTTGCGATTTCTTGATCCCGGCACATTGGTGTGCGCCAGCTCGTCGACGATACAAAATTGAGGATGCCGGGCCAGAATGGCATCGAGGTCCATTTCTTCCAGAACCACGGACCGGTAGGGGATGGCGCGCCGGGGAATGACCTCCAGGTCTTTGATCTGGTCTTGTGTATCTTTACGGCCGTGGGATTCGATGAGGCCAATCACCACATCGATGCCCTGCTTCCTCATGAGGTGGGCATCCTCGAGCATCTGGAACGTCTTGCCCACTCCGGGAGCGGCGCCGATGTAGATGCGCAGCTTCGCCGGATCCGGAGGGGCAGGCGTGATGTCGGTCGACAGTTCTGTCATATCTCTTGTGAAGAAGAAAACACAGGCGAGAAAGCGTTAGCCGACTTCGATGGGGTGGCGGGTCGCGACCGCGGTGGCGACGGGGAGGCTAAAGGTGAACGTGGCTCCATGGCCCAGCCTGCTTTCCACCGAGACCTGGCCGCCGAGCAATTCCACTAAGCGACGGACCAGAGCGAGACCGAGACCGGTGCCTTGATCGTGTGCCCCCGCGTTAAACCGCCCAAAGATGTTGGCCAGCCGCTCTGTTTCGATGCCCCGGCCCGAGTCCCGCACGGAGAATTGCACCGTTTCCTTCTGCTCCTTTGCCTGTAACAGAATGGTTCCGTTCTCTGGAGTGTAACGGACAGCATTGCTCATCAGATTGTCCATGATGCTACGCAGAGCGCGGCGATCTCCATTCACATAAGAGAGATCGGCGAACGCCTCGATTTGCACATCGATATTTTTCGCACGCACTTCCTCTCGTGTCCGGGAATAGGCATCGCGGAGGATGTCGATGGGCCGGAATCGATCCATGCGAATTTCGCGCCGTCCCGTATCGAGTTCGGAGACCTCGATCAAATCGGACATGAGGTCGTTCAGGCGTTCCGCATCTTCTTCCGCCCCATGCAACACATCGATCTGCAGCGGGCGCAGTTCGCCCGCGAAGCCCTGGGAGAGCGTGTACAGGCTTAAGCGCAACTGCTCCAGGGGCTGGCGCAACTTCTGCGATGCGACGCTGAGGAACCGGGTCTTGAAGCGATCGATGTCCTGCATCTCGGTAATGTCTTCCAGCACGCTCACGGCGCCCAGCAACTTGCCGTCGGCATCCCGCATGGGGGTGGTGCGCAGACGATAGCTGCGTTGTCCTTCTCCCAGCTTCATAGGCAGCATGGCCGCTTCATCTTCGCTGGCGATGGACTGCCGCATGGAAACTGCATCGCGCACCGCACGCAAAATCCTCTCGCCTCCGGGTGTGTTGGTGAGGGCCATGCGGTCGGTGGCGGCCTCGCCCAGTACTTCCTTCGCGGCCTGGTTCAATTTGAGGACGTGTCCAGTCGCGTCGGTGACGATCACCGGTTCGAAAATCGATTGCACCACGGCATCCGAAAGCTGCTGATCCATCTGTTTGCGCCCATATTCCGTGTCGCGCAAGTCGCGTAGCCGCACCGCCATCCGGTTCAATTCGATGGCAATGGTGCCCAGGTCGTCCCGGGTGCGCCACTCAATACGTTGCTGCAGTTCCCCTTGGCCAATGCGGCGCGCCGCAGCGGCCGTGCGGCGAATCGGCCGGATGATGGAAACCAGAAAGCCGATCGCGATCGCGATCCCGGCCAGCAAGCAGGCAACGGTGATGATCGTGGCTCGCCGGGCCAGCGCAGCGCGCGCCTCCACGGCCGCGTTCAGGCCCCCGTGGTGATCAAGAGCGGCTGCCTGGTGAAGGGACACCGAATCGTGCAAGCCAACGGCAAGCAGAAGGGCGAGAAGGAGAACGTAACCGAAAATAAGCCTCTGATACAGCGTCAACATGAACGGCCTCTCCGCGCGTTTTCCCGAATATTATTTTGCGCCTTCCGGGCCCTGAAGCAAAGCTCCGCCCAATCGGCAGACGCGCACCCGTGCATTGATAAAGGGGCAGGGGAAACCAGTGGTCGCCTCGGCAGGCAACACCACCCACGTGACATGCAGGGGCTGAAGGCGGGCCAAACGCTGCTCGTCGGTGGCCCGGTTCAGCTGCTGCGTAGCAGCCGACCCTTTCCACCACAAGGCAGCAACTTCGGGAAAGTTGCTGGCGATCCCTCCGTCTTTAAACCAATCGGCCACCGCGCTTCTTTCCGCTGTTGCACGGAACCCCTGCGCATCTTCTCCGGCGCTCTCGATGTAGTCGTTATCGAGGGCGAAGACCGCATCGCGAGGCGTGTTATCGCGAATCCACAGGAAGGCTTCTTCCCAGAGATTGCGTGGCTTCAGGCCCGGCCACTCCACATGGTTGGATTCTGGATAGGTGAGCCTTTGTCCGGCGAACAGAGCTGCTATCAGTAATAAGTACATTAAGGCGCTGGGCCGCCTGTGGTGCTGCGCCCATCGGCCCAACATTCCGCCTGCCAGCAGGACACCGCAGAGGTAGACAAACTGGAAAACGCGCAACACCTGGAATCGCGCCAGCAGGAGGCTTCCACTGCGATGAACAAAACAGAGGGAAATGAGCAGGGCGCAACCTCCGAGCACCGTCGCGGTGATTGCGAGCGCGCGGGCGGCCCACGGCAACTGGCTGCGGAAGCCGGCGAAACCTAGCAGGATGATCGGTATTACCAGGCCCGGATACTCATACCATTGCCAACTGGAGAGAAAAAAGTAGGAACGGCTGAGGGCCGCGCGGTTATAGGCAAGGCTGGCATCGGCAGGATGCGTCGCCAGAAAAATGGCTCCGGCGAGTAGCCATCCCAGCCCCGCCATGAGGGCCAGTACACGCCACATCCTTTGCCGGGTAAGTGCAAGCGTGACCATGGTGATGGCCGTATAGCCAGCCATCAAGGGATGGAGCAGCGCGGTCAAAGCCAGCCAGAGGCTGGACTCCACCCAATTTTCGTCGAGCACGGCCGCCAGCGCGAAAAGACTGAGCGGGGTGGAAAAAGAACGTGCCGTGACATAGGGGTCCATGATGGAAAGGGAAGTGCCTGCAACGGGAAGAGTGAAGGAGCAAGCCGCAAGTAAAACTGCTCCCCAACCACTGCGCTGGTCGGAGAAAATCCGGGTGGCGACCCGCTGCGCGCCCAGAAGGAAAAGAAAGATCGAAGCCAGATGGCAAACTAACAGCAATACTGGCAGGGATATCCACGAAAGCAGCGGAGCCAGAGCATGGGCGAAGATCGAGAAACGCGTAGGCGATAAAGCAAACACGGAGTCGGATCGGTACAGCCCGGGATTCGCCAAGCGCTTGATCCCAGTCACGTAAACGGCGCCGTCATCCGCCAGCGGGTGGTAACCATGCACCAGGAGGACCATCGGCGTAAGCAAAGCGATCGCAGCGATGGGTGACTGGGCCAGCGCTGACCGAAGAGTGCCCCACCTTGTCCCGGCTGGGCGTGCGAACTCAGATGCGACGAGACCTAGCTTTGCCATACGGATCTCAAAGAGCGTACCTCAGGGGCTTCTAAAGCCGTCGCGCGGCGGATGGTGTTACGGCACGGCTGAACCCGTGCCCTTCGTGGAGGGTGTTCCTTTCCAAGGCTGATGGGTCTGCGAAAGGTTCATGTGCTGGCCCATGCGGACACTGAAGAATTTATTGGACAGGTCTGAAGTGGTTCACACACGGTTAAGGCGCACACTTCCACCCGCGCTGCCCTCACTTTTGCTGGTAGCGTCCGAGGACATCCTCAAGCGTCACGACCCCCTCCAAAATGCCCTTGCTGGCTCGATTCTGAATGGGCAGAACCGGCCACCGCGACAGGTAGGGAATCGAGCTATCCAGAGGCAGATCCGGAAAGAGGAGCGGCAACCGGTCGGGCTGGATGGCGCGTTCCAGCAGCGTATCGGGTGCCTGCGCCTCTGTCATCGAGGTCAACTCGCCCCGATTCATGGAGTACCAGGAGCCATCGCGCAGTTTCACCAGCAACATGGGCGCGTCGGCGGCTCCCAGCTGACTGGTCACCTCCTCCAGGGTTGCCGTCCCGGGGAAGACCGGCAGGTTGACCGGGCGCAGCGCGTCCTCCAAATGCAGAACGCTCTCCTCGCGCTGCTCCTCCATGGATGGCAGATCAAGCCCGTCCTGATGGGTGAAGGTCTCGAAAATCGGATACGGCTGCAGACTTCGGGACACCAAGTACGCGATGGTATTCGCCAGAATGACCGGAAGCACGATGGAGTAATTACCGCTAACCTCCAGAACCATGAACACCGACGTCAACGGCACCCGTAAGAACGCCGCGAACAGCACCCCCATGCCCACCAGCGCATAAGACCCCACGGAAATCGGAAAAGCGGGGAAGAAGATCTTCTCGAAAGTGCCAATCGAAGCTCCCAGCATCGCGCCAATAAACAGGGTGGGCGCAAACATCCCGCCCGGGGTGCCGCTGGAAAAGGAAATCGTCGTGGCCACAATCTTGAGCAGCGCGAGAGCCAGAAGAAACTTCCAGGTGAATTGGCCGTGCATGGCCTGGTCGATCACGTTGTACCCAGGCCCCATCACCTGCGGGAAACCGAAAAACGCAATGGCCCCCACAATCAGACCCGCAACGGGTGACTGGACATAGCCGGTCCAGCGGGGAAGATTGCGAAGACGAGGCCGGAGGTATCCCAGCGCCTTGGAAAAGAGCAGTGACGCGACGCCACCGGCGACGCCAAGAACCGTATAAGCAAGAAGTTCCTGCGGGCCCCTCAGCGTGACCACGGGGATGCGAAACATCGGCTCCGCGCCCCAGAACGTGCGGGCCACGACCACACTGGAAATCGCAGCCAACACGATCGAACCGAGAACCGCCGCGCTCCACCGTCCAATCACCTCTTCCACTACGAACAGAATGGCCGAAATGGGAGCGTTAAACGCCGCTGCCAGGCCCGCTGCGGCGCCAATTGGGGCGAACATGCGCAACCGCTCCCGCGAGAGGTTGAGCCGGCGGCTGACCATGGAGGCCACACCTGCTCCGATTTGCAGCGACGGGTCTTCGGGGCCCAGCGAGAATCCACCGCCGATCGCCAGGGCCGCGGTGATGAATTTCCCCAACACTGTTCGGAAGGAGATGTAACCGTTATAGATATAAAGCGCTGCCTTGGTCTGGTTGATGCCGCTGCCACGGGCGCCGGGAAACACCAGCTGCACCAGAACGGCAACCAGCAGCCCCACACCCATGGGCACAAAAAACAGGCGGAACTGACCCGGGTGTGGCGAAGATCCAAGGGTCAGGACCTGGATCCAGTTAATCGCTACACGGAAGCAGACCACCATCAGCCCGGAGATCACGCCGATAAATATCGAGAGAACGAGAAAAAGCCGCTCATCGCGGTTGGGCGCCAACCTCTGCACCTCGGCTGGGTTAGGCCGGTAACGCCTCTCTGCCGCAACCTCGACCGGGTCGACTCCCGGAACCACGCCGGGAACCGGTTTCATCCCAGGCGTTTCTGTGGCCGTGCTCATTCTTCCTCCACCTGGTTGGGTGCCTGGGCAATCTTTAACAGCAAAGCATTATCTCCGGTGGGAGCTCCGCAGACTTGTTGCGTGATGAGCTCAGTATCGTAAATGAGTTGGATTTGCGTCTCCGCCAGTTCGGGATCCTTCGCGAGTTCAGCCGAAGAAACCTTCGGCGGCAATTTTTGCCAACGGTCCACCAAACCTTGCAAGGGATCGATCGCGGGAGGAGCGGCGCCCTGATTTTCTTGAGGCTTGGATGGCTGGCGGGAGAAACGAGAGGCCAGGCTTTGTAGAGGGTTGGAGGAGACCTTGGGCGCAGGCGCGGCCGTTGGAGTGGCCGGCGCCGCAGCTTTTGTGTTCACACACGTCGTCAGCCGCGCCATGGCAAGCGTCCGGGCGCTGAGAATACGGGCGTCCCGTTCTGCCGGCTTTAGCCGTGGCGAGGGATAGAGCGCCAGTATCTGGGAGGCCTCGTTGAGTTGATCCCGGCTTTGCCGCAAAGCGGCGACGGCGCCCTCGTCCGCGTCTGCCTCGGTTGCCGGAAGTTCCAGGGCGCGGGCGAGATAGCGCTTAGCCTCCAGGTAGCGGCCCAGCTGGAAGGCCGTCCGCCCGGCTCCGTCCAACGCCTCGCGCAAGGAAGGATGATGGTGCAGGATTGTGCGGTACACATGAAAAGCATCGCTGGGATCCTGGGCCTGCTCCATGTTCCGGGCGATTTCGAGCTGCACGCTTATGTCGTCCGCAGGCGCGTTTCCCGAAGCCACCAACAACTCGCTGCGAGCCTGGTCCAGGCGGTGATTGGCGATGAGGTAATTGATGAGCTCAAATCGAACTTCCCGCCGGCGCACATAGCCGTCGCCTTCCCAGTTGCCGTAGATAGCTCTTTGGAAATCCTCGATCGCCAGGCCTTCGTTCCCCTGCCGCGCCGCTAGCCGGGCAAGTTGCAGGTTGATGACGCCGCTGCCCTGCTGAGACTCAAGCAGCGCGTTGAAGTAAACCGTAGCTTCCTGAATCCGGCCTGCGGAGGCTAGCGCCTCGGCAAGCTTAATGGCTGTGCCGCGATCGCCCGGAGCATACGCCAGCGCTGAACTGAGGGCATCCACGGCTGCTTGGGGCTTGTTATCCCGCAAAGCCTGCTCTCCCCGTTGCAGCCATCGGGCAGCCAGGGCCACCTGGTGGGAGGCGTAAGATTGGTAGAGATAATTCGTCAGGACGGCCAACAACGCAGTGATTGCGAACAGGGTGACCAGAGATAACGTATCTGCGAAGATCAGACGGCGTCGTTCAATCCGGTCGGCGGCGTTCAGAGGGGACTTTATAGCGAAAAACGACATCGCTTATTCAGTCTACTTGGATTCGATCATCCTAACTCCGTGGAGTGCCGGGGAGCGTATTCACAAATGAACCAGGACAGCGTCTCTGAAGCCAGTCTCACGCAGGCCGTCAGTCTCGAAGAAAAAGAGCAAGCTCTGCGTGCTAGGTTGAGTTCGCTCAAAAGCGTGATCGTCGCTTATTCCGGTGGGGTGGATTCCGCTTACCTCGCTTACGCGGCTCATGCCGTACTCGGACCGCAAATGCTGGCGATCATTGCCGATTCTGCCAGCCTGGCACGCTCACAGTTGAGCGACGCGCAGGAGTTTGCCCGCGAACACGGCATTCCTTTGCGAACCATCGAAACCCACGAACTGGAGCGCGAAGAGTACGCGGTCAATGGGCCCGATCGTTGTTTTCACTGCAAGGACGAGCTGTTCGGCATGCTGGAGCAGGAGCTTGAGCGCACCGGCTTTGCGGCTCTGGCCTATGGGTTAAATCTGGATGACGGGCAGGATTTCCGTCCCGGCCATAAGGCGGCGGCGCAACATCGGGTGGCGGCTCCGCTGGCGGAGGCCGGCCTGACCAAAGCCGACGTCCGCGCCCTCTCCCAGCGTGCAGAGTTGAGAGTTTGGGATAAGCCGGCTTCCGCCTGTTTGTCGTCGCGCATGGAATACGGCCGCCGGGTGACCCCCGAGGCGCTGCGCATGATCGAACAGGCAGAAGATTCGCTGCGCGGCCTGGGGCTCAAGCGGTTCCGGGTGCGGCACCACGGCTCCGTTGCGCGCATTGAAATCGCGGAGGAGGAAATGGCAGACGTTTTGCAGCTGGGGAGAATGAAGGCCATGGCCAATGTCGTGCGCGCCGCCGGCTTCCGCTATGTCTCCCTGGATTGTGAAGGGTACCGCTCCGGGTCGATGAACGAGGTGCTACCCATTGAAGTTCTGACCGGCTTTCGCAGCGGTGGGGTCAGGTGACCGGGAGCATGCGCATTGGTTACCTGGAATGCTTTGCCGGCATCAGCGGCGACATGTTCATGGCCGCACTGGTTGATGCGGGCGCCCCCATCGATCTGCTGCAGCGCACCGCGGCTTCGCTGGGCCTGGGCGCTGAACTGCAAGTCACACGCGTGAGCCGCAGCGGCATTGAGTCCACCAAGATCGATGTCATGGTCGGCGGCCGGCTGCATGAGCCTGTCCAGCCCTCCGGGCCGGTCGAGCACGAGCATCACCATCCCCATGAGCATAAACACGAGCATCCCGCCGATCGCCATGAGCACAGCCATGGCCGCAGCCTTCCAGAGATTCGCCACCTGCTCATGCATGCGGACATGACAGGGCGTGCTCGCGATCTCAGCCTGCGCGCCTTTACCTTGTTGGCCGAAGCCGAGGGTCGCATCCATGGCGTTCCTGTAGAGAAGGTTCACTTCCACGAAGTGGGTGGGATCGATGCCATTGTGGACATCGCCTGCTCCGCGGCGGCAGCAGACGCCCTTGACCTGGACGCCTGGTATTGTTCCCCGGTGAACGTCGGCAGCGGTTTTGTGAACTGTGCCCACGGTCGATTTCCGGTACCCGCCCCGGCCACGGCGGAGCTGCTCAAGAACCTGCCGACCTACTCCGCGCACGTGCAGGCAGAACTGGTCACCCCCACCGGCGCGGCTTTACTGCGGGCGTTGGATTGCCGCTTCGAATCGACTCCCCTGATGCGCACCCAGGCAATCGGTTACGGAGCCGGCACGCGCAATCCAGAGCGTTTTCCCAACGTATTGCGGGTCAGTATCGCCGAGGTGGCGCAGTCGTTACCGTCGGTTGGGGAAAAGGTTACGGTGCTGGAGTGCGCGGTGGACGACCTGAGCCCACAACTGCTGGCTCATACTGCTCAGTTGGCGTTGGAGCGTGGCGCTCTCGATGTGATGAGCGCACCCGTCACTATGAAGAAGGGACGCCTGGGGACTCTGCTGACGGTGCTGTGCAAGTCCAGCGACGCCGACCATCTGCAGCAGCTGATTTTCCGAGAGACCACCACGCTGGGCATCCGGGTGCGAGAAGAGAATCGCGTCATCCTCGCCCGCGAGATCACTCCGGTGGAAACGGACTTTGGCGTGATTCACATCAAGACTGGCTCCTGGCAAGGCGAAGAGTGGAATGTAGCGCCTGAGTTCGAAGACTGCCGGCGCGCGGCTGCGGCGTTCGATGTACCGCTGAAGACGGTGATGCAGGCGGCACTGGCCGCATGGCGCACACGGCAGATGGGGCTCGATCCGGCGCGCAGAACCCAGGAGGCTGGGTCCCGATCATGAAGACAGAGTCCATTCTCGAGATGTTGCAGCGGGTGCGCGACGGCGGCCTGCGTCCGGAAGAGGCGATGGAGCGCCTCTCGAACCTGCCCTACGAGGAAGCAGGATTCGCCAAGATTGACCATCATCGCCAACTCCGAGTCGGCCTGCCCGAGGTCATCTACGCCGGCGGCAAGACGGCCGAGCAGGTAGGGGAGATCTTTTTTCGAATGGCCGCGATGGGAGGCGATGTGCTGGCAACGCGCGCCGATGAGGCCGCGTTCGCTGCGGTGAAAGCGCTTGTCCCGGAGGCGCAGTATCACGCTGTGGCCCGCGTGATTGCGCTGCGGCAGACACCCCTGGATGGCAACCAGCGCGGTGGTTCGCTGGCCGTGCTTTGCGCGGGAACCAGCGACCTTCCGGTTGCCGAGGAAGCCGCTGTGACCGCCGAGGTCATGGGCGCCCAGGTGCGCCGGATATTCGATGTCGGCGTCGCCGGGCTACACCGATTGCTTGCGCACCGGGAGATCCTGCGCGAAGCCGAGGTCGTGATTGTGTGCGCGGGCATGGAAGGCGCGCTCCCCAGCGTTGTCGGTGGCATGGTGGGAGCGCCGGTGATCGCGGTCCCCACCAGCGTAGGTTACGGCGCCTCATTTGGGGGCATCGCGGCCCTGCTGGGTATGCTGAATTCCTGCTCGCCCAATGTCACGGTGGTGAATATCGACAATGGGTTCGGCGCCGCCTACGTGGGTTGCATGATTCTGCGGCGAATCCATATCGGGGCCCGGGAGCACTCTGTGTATAACCAGGTAAGCTGATTTTCCGGTTGCCCGGGTTTGCACCAGAAATGTATCTTATATTCTCCTCAGGAGAGCCATGGCATCCACTGTTTGGAAGGGCTATATCTCGTTTGGCCTGGTGTCGGTGCCGGTGCGCCTGTACGCCGCGGCGCGTGAACAGCACGTTAGTTTCAATCAGATCCACGAACCCTGCGGCTCCCGCATCAAGCAGCAGACCTTCTGCCCGGTTTGTGACCGCGTGGTGGAGCGGAACGAATTGGTGAAGGGCTACCAGGTCGACCGCGACAGTTATGTGCTGGTCTCCGGCGAAGAGCTCAAGACCCTGGAAGCTGATTCATCGGAAGCGATGGAGATTGCCCAATTCGTCAGCCTGGAAGAAGTTGACCCGATCTACTACGAGGCGTCGTACTACTCTGCCCCTGAAGACCCTGGCAAGCGAGCCTATGGGTTGCTGCTCCAGGCAATGGAGAAACTGAATGTAGCCGCCATCGCCAAGGTGACGCTGCACCAGCGCGAGCAGATTGTCCTGATGCGGCCTTATCACCGGGGCATCGTTCTGCATACGCTGTATTTCCCAGCCGAGGTAAGGGAGATCGCCGAATACGGCAAGACCGAGACCATGAACCTGCAGAAGCCGGAGATGGATCTCGCTGAGCAGTTCATCCGCCAGCTGACGGCCAAGTTTGAACCCGAACAATACAAGGATGAATACCAGCAGCGGGTCCTGGATCTCATCGACACCAAGCGCGCCGGTCTGGTCATCGCCGGTCAGCCACCAAAGCCCAAACTGGCGCCCGTGATCGATCTGATGGAAGCTCTTAAGAAGAGCATTGCAGAGCGGGGTGGTACGGCTGCTTCGCCGGTTATCGTGGAAGCGGACAAGAAGAAGGCTCCCAAATCTGCTCCGGCAGCGGACGCCAAACCAGCCCGCCGCCGCAAAACGGGTTAGTTCTCCCTCCGAAACGTCGATGTGGTCGACAATAGCTTTTGTTGTCGAGTTAGCCCTTGACGCAATACTCTTAACTATTTAAGACTGTAAGTGGGCCCCTCTGTAGCTAAGGTTGCTGTGGCGCGTGATGTTCCTATGATTAAAGTCCGTCTGGCCGACTTGGCGATGCTGCTGCTTTGCAGTCTTGCCTTGGCGTGCTACGGCCAAAGCGGCCCGGAGCGGCAGCCTGGAAGTATCAGCGGCAGGGTTCTCGATGTGAATAATGGTGTGGTCCTGGGGGCGCAGGTGACATTAGTCGCCTCCGATGGCTCGGCTAACCGCACAGCTTTGTCGAACGATGCGGGCGAGTTCAGCTTTTCTGGACTGGAACCCGGAAACTTCAAATGCACGGCTACTTCGACCGGCTTCGAGCCCTTCACCTCGTCCCAGATCGTCTTGTCCCCCGGCGAGAAGCTGGTGTTGCCGGAGTTCCATTTGTCCCCCGCGGCCACCACCACGGATGTTCAGGTCTCGGTGACCCAACTCGAGATTGCGACCGAACAATTGCAGGTTCAGGAGCAGCAGCGTGTCCTCGGCATTTTCCCCAACTTTTACAGCAGCTATATATGGGACGCGGCGCCGCTGTCTACCGGGCAGAAGTATCAGTTGGCGGCGCGCTCGCTGGTAGACCCTTTTTCCTTTGTGGGAACGGGCGTTTTCGCGGCTGCCGAACAGTGGCAAAATACCTTTCCCGGCTATGGTAGGGGCGCCCAAGGCTACGCCAAGCGGTACGGCGCTGCCTACGCGGACGAAGCGCTGAGCAGGATGATTGGCAGTGCGATCCTGCCCTCACTGCTGCATCAGGATCCGCGATATTTTTATCGCGGGTCAGGAAGCAAAAGAGCTCGTGCGCTCTACGCCATCTCCCAAGCAGTCATTTGCAGAGGAGACAATGGAAAGATGCAGCCCAATTACTCTTACGTTCTGGGCAGCTTTGCTGCCGGCGGCATTTCCAACCTCTATCATCCTGCCGGTGATCGCGGAGCAGGCCTGACAATCGGCAATGGTTTCCTCAACGTGGGCGCGCATGCGATCGACAATCTGGCGCGTGAGTTCCTGTTTCGCAAACTCACCCCAAAAGTACCGGACTACGCGCAAGGTAAGCCGTAAGCAGAGGCTAAAAATAGCCAAGAACGCAGTGCGGATTTGGCTTCGCCTCAGCGGTTGTGATTGCGATAGATCTGCGAAGCGCTTCGCTCAGGATGACGGCTTTGTCGGGAACTCGGAGTACATCTGAATACCTTAGCCCAGGACTATCGTCCTGGGCTAAGGTCAGCCGTCCCTGCGGGACTGATTTGCATCTTTGGGATAACGCAAATTCTGGCGGCTAGCACCACCAAGGTGATCCAGAGCAGATCTGCTACGAACAGATGCGTGATCTGCAACCATAGAGGCGTAAGCAGCACCACGTCCGCGATCCCGAGGACGCACTGTAGGACCAGCAGCGACAGCACTCCAACCGCGAGTGTTCTTTCGCTTGGGCGGGTGACGCCGCGCAGCAGAAGCCAGCAGATAAAGAGCCCGGCAATGACTGCGGTGGCCGGGTGAAGCAAGCGCAGCTGCTGCAACCACGTGCTCCCACGCGAAAGATCCTGTGCCAGTGCGGCGCGCACGGAGGTAGCAGGGAAGAGCGTGTCACTGAGCGCAGCCAGCGTTCCGCTCATCCCGACGAGCAGGATGGCCACAAGTCCGGCAACAGCCTGCGGCAGTTGCCTAAAACGGACGGACTGCCGGCGGAAGATCGCGCCGCCGGAGAGGAAGTGCGCGCACAGAGCGAGTGCGCCCAGCAGCAGCAGAGTGTTGGCCAGATGCAGCGAGAGATAAACCGCGCGTGCTGGTGAGCGGTTGTCCGCGGTGAGCCGCAATAGAACCAGCAGGGCACCGAGCAGCGCTTCGTTAAAGATGAGCACAGTCGCCGCGACCACGGCGAAGCGAGCCAGATGTCCCGCCACTGTGCGGCGAAATACCCAAACCAGCAGCAGCAGGATCGCAATCACGGTAACGCCGCTCATCATGCGGTGGGCCAGCTCGATCAGAGTTGCCAGCCGCGGATGGGTTTGCACAACCACCCCATTGCATAGCGGCCAATGATCGCCACACCCGGCGCCGGAGCTGGTGGCGCGCACCACGGCGCCCTCGAGAACAACGGCTATGTTGTATCCCAGAACGATCCAGGCAAAACTCGGCAGCAGGGTTGAGGTGCGCGGGGTCCTGGGTGTGGCGGTGGCCGAAGCTGGAAGGGCGTGGGCTGAACTCATCGATACCCCTCTTCTATCTTACCCGGCCAATTCCTTGGCGCGTTGTGTCGCCCGCATCACGGCTTTTATCAGGGTGACGCGAAGGCCGCCCTCTTCCAATTCCAGGATGCCATCGATGGTGCAGCCGGCAGGGGTGGTGACCGCGTCCTTCAGCAGCGCCGGATGGTAGCCGGTCTCGAGCACCATCTTGGCGGCGCCGAAAGTAGTCTGCGCGGCCAACAGGGTAGCAACGTCGCGCGGAAGGCCGACCTTGACCCCGGCTTCCGCCAGCGACTCGAGGATGATGTAGATAAACGCAGGCCCGCAGCCGGAAAGGCCGGTCACGGCGTCCAAGTGCTTTTCTTCCACCACCACCGTGCGCCCGACGGTAGCGAAGAGATAAGCAGCGCGGTCCATTTGTTCCTGGGTGGCGTATTGTCCACGACTGAGCGCAGCGATGCCGGCTCCCAGCATAGAGGGAGTATTGGGCATTGCACGAACCACCCCGATTTCCATGTCTGCAGCGTGTTCGATCGCCGTCGTCCTCACCGAGGCAGCAATCGACATCAGCAATTTGCTCGGGTTGAGCGCGGGACGAATCTGGCGGACGACCTCGGGCACCGTGATCGGCTTAAGCCCGATCAAAATCAGATCTGCAGATTGCGCCGCGGCGACATTGTCCGTCGATACATCGACCCCCCACTGGGCAGAGAGCTGCCCGGCTCGTTCCTCGTGTTCTACCGTGGCCACGATCTGTTCCGGCTCAAGCACCTTTGACTTGAGAAAAGCCTGGAGCAGAATGCCGCCCATTTTTCCTGCTCCCAGGATCGCTACCTTAACGCCGGCCAGCGGTTGGCTGGCTGTGAATCCGCCCATGATGTCTCCTCTTACTTTTGTGCTTTTTGCTGCGCGATCCAGCTGTCAACGCGCTGCTCCAGGGTATCGAGGGGCAGCGCACCCGAATCCAGTACCTGATCGTGGAAGGCGCTCAGGCTGAACTTGTCGCCCAGGGACTGCTGCGCTTTGGCCCGTAGCTCCAGGAACTTCAGTTGTCCTACCTTATAACCGAGTGCCTGGGCCGGCCACGCGATATAGCGATCGACTTCAGCCTGTACACCGGTTTCCTCTACTGCGGAATGGTCATGGAAGTAGTCGACCATCTGCTGCCGCGTCCAGTGCTTCGAATGGACGCCGGTGTCCACCACCAGGCGGACGGCGCGCCAGATATCGCCTTCCAGTCGTCCGTAATCGCTGTAAGGGTCCTGGTAGAAGCCAACATCCTTGCCCAATTGCTCAGCGTAGAGGCCCCATCCTTCGGTGTAAGCCGTGTAGCCAAGGTATTTGCGAAACTCGGCAACGTCCGTCAACTCCTGCGCGATGGATATCTGCAGATGATGCCCGGGAAGCCCCTCGTGATACGCCCGGCTCTCAACGTCGGCGAGCGATCGCGTTTCACACTGATACGTGTTGACATACACCGTGCCTGGCCGGGAGCCGTCCGGCGAGCCGTGTTCGTAATAGGCTGCCGCCTGATCCTTTTCGACATAGGAAGGCACCGGCATGACGACCACCGTAGCCTTCGGCAGACGCCCGAAGAGCTGCGGCAGTTTCGGGCGCATGCGGTCAAGATAACCGCGGTAGGCGTCCAGAAGCTGGTCTTTGCTGGTTGGGAAAAGCTTCGTGTTATGGTTTGCGGCGTTCTGCAGTGCCTTGATATCCGTAAAGCCCAGCTTGTGGGCAATGGCCAGCAGTTGCTCTTCGTCCTGCTTCACCTGGTCGAGACCGATCTGATGGATCTGCTCCGGCGTCAGGTCTGTCGTGGTGCTTTGCTTCACCAGGAAGCGATAGTAGGCATCGCCGTCGGGCAGAGCCCATATTCCAGGGTCGTTCCGCCCCCCGGGAATGTATTGTGCTTTGAGAAATTTGCCGAACCGAACATACGCAGGCGTCACTTGTCCGGTGATCGCAGCTAACAGTTCTTCCTTGATGCGCGCTTGTTGGGTAGCCGAAACCGAAGCAGGAAACTTTTTGAGCGGCTGCGCGAACGGTCCGTCTTCGGGCTTTTGGTTGGCGATGGTGTTTACTTGCGCCAGCACTTTTTCCATCAGGTAAGCGGGGGGTTCGCGATGGTCATCCATGCCGATGGACATGTCGTCGGTGACCTGCTGAAAGGCGAGGGGCACCTTCTTCAGCCGCGCGATGTAATCGTCGTAATCCTTGACGGAGGTGAACGAGAGTTGAGCGACAAGCTGGGGAAGAGAGATTTGCAAACCGTCGAACTGGGTGACCGGCATCTCCCACGGCTTGAAACGGGCTTCCTGCTGATTCTGGATTAGTTCGCGCACTAACAGGTCTTTGCTCAGCTGCTCCTGGGTGGACATGCCGGTGGTATCCACTTCAGCCAATCGAGTGAGAAAGCCTCGTCCCCGCGCGAGCGAATCGTTATAGGCCTGTATGGAATAGTCGCCCAGCTGATCGTTGTAGCGTTTGTCGCCGATGGAGGAGGCAAACTCCGGCTGGTGTTTGAGTTGATCTTCCCAGTAATCGGAGAAGATGGCATTCAGTGTTTTAACGCGACTGGTAAGGGGAAGATCCTGCGCTGCGCCTTCGCGAATGGTCAGCGGGAGGAAAACGAAAAGAATAGCGGTAAGGCTGGTTATACGTGACAAACGGATTCCTGAGGTTGCTGGAAGCTGGGCCCCGGATTCCAGTGTGAGTGGTGAGGTCGCGAACCGACACCCAACGACTGGATGGGCTCCGCACAGAGGAATCAAGGTCTATGCGCAGTGTATCGACAATTCGGCTGGGCGAACAGGGCAGGTAGTCGGCAATCCAGCGCAGAGACTAGTCGTGGTGCGAGATCGCTGGCGCGGCCACCATTTCTTCGTGCTTTACATCAGGGGACTGCATGGGCATGGCGAGGTCGGCTTCGAGCATGCGATAGAGCGTGGACCTGCTGATGCCGAGTTTGGAAGCGGCGCGGGCTTTATTGCCATCGCACAACTTGAGTACCTGAAGAATGTGCCGGCGGATCACTCCATCGAGCGTGAAGTTTTCGGGCAGGGCGGGCTCGCCGTCTTTGCTGCCGGCTGGTTCGAGCGGCAGGATCACCAGATCGATGGGACGCAGCCACTGGGCTTCGCTGGATAGGCATGCCGCGCGGACGACGCTTTCCAATTCGCGTACGTTCCCCGGCCAGAGGTGGCGCAACAGGATGGGAAGGGACCCGGGACCGAGACCCTGCAATGGCCGCTGCTGCTCGCGGGAGACGGTATCGATGAACATCTGCACCAGTGCCGGGATGTCTTCTTTGCGATCGCGGAGAGGAGGCAGGGCGAAGGAGACGGCGCTTAAGCGATAGTAGATTTCCGGCAAGAAGGCGCCGGCGAGCACCTGGGCGCGCAGAGATCTGCGGGCGGTGCAGATCACCTGGGAGGGAGAGGGCTGCACACCCTGTTTTTCCGCCGAAAGAGACGTTTCGAAGGAACGGATGTAGCGCAACAGCTGCGCCTGGGGCGCAGCTGTCAATTCGTCAATATTGCGGATCAGCAGGACGCCTTCGCCCACACGGCGGACGGCAGCGCGCAGAGCCTCCGAACGAGACTCGCTGTTGTTGGGGTCATCGGCCAGGAGCAAGCCTGACGCCTCTTCCGCCACCAGCGGGCCCGCAGAGGCATGCCGCGCCTGGATATGTCTGGCCAGCAGGTGTTTTCCCGTGCCCGCTTCCCCTTCAATCAGAACCAGCCGTACCCGCGGGCCGATCTGCTGCAGTTGCTCACTCACCCGGCGCATGGCCAGCGATCGCGAGACTAACTCGGGCAACGGGCCGCCCGGAGGCCGGCGCGAAGGCGACCAACGACCTTGTTCCCGGGGCGACTGCAATGGCTGATTGATCATTCCTTGCTCCTCGACTGCGCCATAAACAAGCTTTGAAAGCGCTCTTAGCGGTTTATCGGCGGTGCAGTCGAAGAGTTGAGGGGAGGATATGAGGAGGTAACAGGACTGCGAAAAGCCGTTTCAAGTGAAGGGGATGGCACTGGGTAAGGTCGCAGCAAAAACCATGCGGCTTGCAGCTAGGGTGCTCGGCTAAGGTTTGTATAGCTGGCCATCCGAAGATAAGTCCCGCAGGGACGACTGACCTTAGCCCAGGACGTTAGTCCTGGGTAAGGCAATGAAACCTATCAGTCCCGCAGGGACGGCTGAAGACGGTCCAGGATTGTTTCACGGTAGATTTTCAGTCGTCCCTGCGGGACTTTTCGATTTGCATTTGAAGACCCAGGACTGCGTCCTGGGCTAAGGTGAGCCGTCCCTACGGGACTAGGACAATGGCGGCGCTGTCTCGACCCGGCGTTCAGGCTTTGGGTTGCCGCGTCCCGGAAGAGGCTGAGTCGGAAGCGATGATTCCGTCGCGGATGTAAACCACGCGGTGGGCGTACTCCGCGATGTCCGGCTCGTGGGTGACCAGGATGATGGTGTTGCCTTTTGCCTGCAGCTCATCAAAGAGCGCCATGATCTCGTCGCCGGTCTTCGAGTCCAGGTTGCCGGTCGGTTCATCCGCCAGGATGATCGAGGGCCGATTCACCAGCGCCCGTGCGATCGCCACACGCTGGCGTTGACCGCCCGACAACTCATTTGGCTTATGGTTCATGCGCTGCTCCAGGTTGACCGAGCGCAGTGCTGCCTTGGCCCGCTCGATTCTCTCCTCCGCAGGCGTGCCGTTGTAGATCAGTGGCAGTTCCACATTGTGCAAAGCGGTGGCGCGCGCCAAAAGATTGAATGTCTGGAAAACGAAGCCGATTTCGCGATTGCGAATGCGCGCCAGCTCATCGTCATTCAATTCACTGACCAGGTGACCGTTCAGCCAGTACTTCCCTTTGCTCGGTGTGTCCAGGCAGCCGATCAGGTTCATCAGCGTCGACTTGCCCGAGCCCGAGGGACCCATGATGGCCACGTATTCATTGTGCTGGATGCGCAGATTGATGCCGCACAGTGCGTTCACCACCTGATCCAGACCCATGGTGTACGTCTTCCACAGATCGTCGACCACGATGACCTCTCCCTGGGCGCCTTCACGGGCCATGTCGGCTTGCGTTGCGCCGGTGGTTTCGAGTGCCATCTTTTGCTCCTGTCTCGCGGTTGTTACGCTTAGGAAGATTCCGTGCTCTGGGTTGCCGCTGCATTATCTCGCTTTAATTTGACGTCGTTCTTGAGCGTGCGCAGCACTTTGTACGGTCCAATGACGATTTCATCCCCTTCTTTCAGCCCACTGGTGACTTCGATGTCGGTGGCCCCTGTGATACCGGTGGCGACAGGGACGAACTGCGATTCAATCTTGCTGCCATGGGAGCGCAACAGGAATACTCCCTGGGTCCCCGGATCCTGAACGCTGGTTGGGGGCGCATCCCCGGTGGAGGCCGCGTTCACCGTCTGCATCGAGGCGCCAGGCTTCAGGGACGCCGCCGTGCGCATCGCCAGGGCCTGAATAGGGATGGTCAAAACATTTTGCCGGCGCGCGGTGGTAATTTTTGCCGTGGCCGAGAGTCCCGGGCGCAGTTCCGGGGGCGGATTCACAAGGGTGACCACTACCTTGAAGTCCTTCGCCTCCTCGGTGCCGGTAGTGCTCTGGCTGGTGGCGATGCCGGTGGAACGCAGAATCGCCTGGTCGCCGACTTCCGTCACTTTTCCAGCGAAGATCTTGCCGGGAAGAGCGTCCACCGTCACGTCTACCGGTTGGCCCATGGCGACATTCACGATATCGGTTTCGTCGACCTTGACCTCCGCCGTTATGACGGAGAGGTCGGCCAGCGTCATCAGGGTGCTGCCCTGGGCGTTCTGAATGCCCACCACGACGGTTTCGCCTTCACGTACCGGCATGTTGGTGACGATGCCATCGAAGGGGGCGATACTGACGGTCTTGTTCAGCGCATCGATGTTGCTGGTCAAGGTGGCTTTGGCGGTGCCCAGCTTCCCGCGGGCAGATGCGGTTTGGGCCCGCGATTGCACCAGCGCTGCTTTACTCTGCGCCAGGGTGGCGACGTCGGTGTCGTAGGCCGCCTTCTTGGAGTCGTATTCCGACTTGGCGATGAGCTCTGCCTTATACAGGGCCTGCGCCCGCTGCCAATCCAGCAGCTTTTGCTGGAGGTCGGCCTCGGAGTGGGCTACCGTCGCTTCCGCTGTTTTCTCCGCCGCCAGGTAGGAAGATATGTCGGTATCCGCGGACCGGATACTGGCCTCTTGTGCTTCCACGCCGGCCTTGGCCTGCACGCTTTCGACCGTAGCCAACACCTGCCCACGCTTCACGTGATCGCCTTCCTTCACGTACAGGTGGGTGATGCGGCCGAAGGAGGTAGCTCCGATATTGACGTAGGTCTTAGGTTTGATCTGGCCAGTCCCGCTGACGATGGAGACCAGATTTTGCCGAACCACCTTGGCAGTAAGCACCTTGGTATAGCCGGATTGGGCGCGAACGATGGTGAAACCGGCAATTCCCGCCGCCACCACGACCGCACCTGAGATGATCAGGATCTTCTTGAGTTTCATGGGTAGCGGTGTACTCCGCCCTCGCCTACATCATACGTTGACTGAGGGTGCGGGGTTCCCGGCTTTTCGCTCCTGGTACCTCAATTTGCGGTTACCGGAGAGCCCCTGCCGGGCCGGAAGATAAGGGCCAAAAACACATTCCCCGCTTGAATTCGCGGTTACCGAACCTTAAACTTGTTCTGCCGTACGGGGAGTATCGCGCAACCTATGCTAAGGGTTAATTCCACCCTTTTTCTGCTCTTGTCGTTGGGCCTGCCATCCATGGTCATCGCGCAAACTGCGCCGTCGCAGGCCAGCACGCCGAATACTTCTAACGCAACCCAAGATCCGCAGAGCACCCCGAGCAATCAGGATCCGTTGAAAAGGCCGCTGAACGATAAGGAAAAGTTCAAGCAGCAAAAGGAACTGAGAAACGAGCTCAAGGGGCCCTACAAGAAATGGGTCGACGAGGACGTCCGCTGGATCATCACCGACCAGGAACTGAAAGCGTTTAAGAGCCTGTCGAACGACGAAGAGCGGGACAATTTCATCGAGCAGTTCTGGCGCCGGCGCAATCCAGACCCCGATTCTCCTGAAAACGAATACCGCGAAGAAAACTACCGCCGCATCGCTTATGCCAACGAGCATTTTGCCGCCGGCAAGCCGGGGTGGAAAACGGACCGCGGGCACATGTACATCGCCTACGGCAAGCCGGACAGCATAGAGTCCCATCCCAGCGGCGGCTCCTATGAGCGGCCGATGGAAGAGGGCGGCGGCGAGACCTCGACCTTCCCCTTCGAAACCTGGCACTACCGGTACATCGAAGGCATCGGCGAGAACATCGATATCGAGTTTGTCGACACCTGCATGTGCGGCGACTACCACATGACCCTGGACCGGTCAGAGAAGGATGCCCTGCTGCACGTGCCGGGCGCGGGCGCGACCCTGGGCGAGCAGATGGGAACCTCGAAGCGGACCGACCGCTTCAATGGCGGCCTGGAGAACCTGGGCGGCGGCCCCATGGCCAGCTCAAACCAGGCGAAGGAGTTTGACCGCCTGGAGCAGTTCTCCAAGCTGCAGGCTCCTCCGGTGGTCAAGTTCAAGGATCTGGAATCATTCCTGGTGAACCACAAGGTGCTCAGCGGACCGTTCTTCCCCTTTGAAGTCCGCACCGACTACGTAAAGGTCACCGAGGATACGGTGCTGGTTCCCCTGACCCTGCAGATCAGGAACCGCGACATTACCTTTAATACCAAGGACGGCGTGGCGAAGGGCGAAGTGAATGTCCTGGGGCGCATCGCGACCATCACCGACCACGTGGTGCAGACCTTTGAGCAGACCCTGGAAGTGGAAGAGCCGAGCGAATTGCTGGGCAAGGCGCTTGACCAGGCCTCGGTCCACTGGTGGGCTCTGCCTCTCAAGCCGGGCCGGTACCGGGTAGATATCGCCATCAAGGACGTAAACAACCCGGACCACGTGGGTACCTGGGCACAAGGGATCGTGGTGCCCAAGTACGACGATGAAAAGCTTTCCGCGTCCTCGCTGATCCTGGCCGACAAGATGGAGCAGGTACCGACTAAGCAGATTGGGACCGGACAGTTCATTCTGGGTAATACCTACGTCCGGCCGCGGGTCAGCTCCGGGCCTTTGGTGGCGGTCAATTTCCACCGGAACCAGAAGCTGAACTTCTGGATGCAGGTCTATAACCTGGCGATCGACGACAAAAGTAAGCAAAATGCGGCCACCATTCAGTACCAAATCACCGATATGGCGTCTAATAAGGCGATCCTGGATACGTCGGAGACCAGTGCTGCTTTGGGAGACAACAGCATCAATTCCGACCAGTTGACGGTGAGGAGATCGGTACCCCTGGCCAGCCTGCAGCCGGGCAAGTACCAGGTGACGATCACGGTGAATGACCACGTATCCAAACAACAGGTGGCACAATCGGCCCCGTTTACGGTTGACTAGGCCTCTGATAAGCTCAAAAGGGTAACGTGACTGGCCGGAGCCGGGCAGTCTGGCCATCGCAGGACTGGGTTACTGCAATGCGTTTGAGTGAGTAGCGTATTGAGTGCGTAAAAGGTATTGCCAAATCGCAGCACTGATGGTGATGACCGTGGCCGGACTTTTGTCCGCCTCGGCCGCGCCTTTACCTGGAAGTGTTAGCGGAGTAGTGCGCGATGCACGGGGAACTCCGCAACTCGGTGCGATGGTCGAGTTGATGGCAGCCAACGCCACAGTGGTTGCCCGGGTGTACACCAACGCTCGCGGTGCTTTCAGCTTCGATCACATTTTCCCCGGGACCTACCAAATAAAGGCAACCGGCGATTCGTTCCTTCCAACATTACGGGAAGACCTCAAGCTGGGTTCCCGCAGCAAAGTAGTCGTTAATCTCACGCTGAGCACACTGTTTGAGGCCATCCAATGGCTCCCCGCTCAGCCCAAGTCGCCTGATGAGCCGAGTGACGATTGGAAATGGACGTTGCGCTCCTCCAGCAACCGGCCGCTGTTGCGGTTGCTGCAGGATGGCCCGCTGGTCGTGCTTTCCGGCGATGATCACGGCTCGGGTCCTCAGTTAGCAGCACGCGTCGAAGTAACCGGTCCTTCGCGGGAGTTTGGCCAAGGCGGTCCCCATCATGCTTTTGCCGTAGAGCGCTCGAGCGCGGTGGGCGGCCATCTGATTTTGCGGGCGAACCTAAGTCCTCGGCCCGAGCAGAGTTCGGAGTACATGGCGGGATATCAATTGGCTCTTGGGCCAGAACGCCAGATTCGCAACGTAATCAGCGTGCAGCAAATGAACGCGGTGGAAGGCGCAGGCAGCCAGGGTTTTTACGCGCTGCGGTTGCGCAGCGCCGAGGCGGTGAACCTGGGCCCCAATGCTTCCCTGGAACTGGGTAACGAGGTGCAGTCGGTGCATGGCGCTTCCGAGACCACGTCCAGTCTGCCCTTCGTGAACGCCTCCTGGCATGATGACGGGATTAGTGTTTCGTATCGCGCGGCGACCTCACCGGAGATGCAGAATGCTGGGAGCGTGGCCGACAGCGCCACCCTTGCGCCGATGTTTTCTGAAGAGGGCGGCAGGGTGCGTATCCAGCATGGACTGCATCAGGAATTGCGGTTCGAGGACAACACTGCATCGCGCCGTGCCATGGTGGCTTTCTATCAAGATGAAATCCAAAGCCCGGTTATCGGCGGCGGCGGATGGGTATCGCAACAGGATCTGACCACGGGAGATATCGTGTACGATCCGGTTTCGCAAGGATTCCGCGTCACCGGCCCTGGCTACACCACCGGTGGACTCAGCGCTGTGGTTGCGCAAAAAGTGGGCGGGTCCACCTGGGCGACTCTCTCCTATGTGAATGGCAAAGCACTCGCCTTCGATGGACCGGAGTCTGAGGTCAGCCTGGATGAAGCTGTGCAACGATTGGCCCAGCGCAGAACAGAAGCGGTGACGGCATCACTGGACGGTCGCGTAATGCGCACAGGAACAACGTGGCGTGCCTCTTACCGCTGGCAACCCGTGAACACGGTAACCCCGGTCGCTGTCTATGACAGCTTCGGGCAAGGTGCGTTCCTAAACATCCTGGTGCGCCAGCACATACACTGTGGCCACCTGCTACCCAATGGAACCGAGGCGTTGGTAGATGTTCGTAATCTGTTGGCGGAAGGATATCGGCCCTTTCTGACGCGTGATGGCAGTACTCTCTACTTCGCTCAGAGCGAGCGGTCGATTCAGGGCGGTCTGTCGTTCTCGTTCTAACTCCATCCCATCCTGTAGCAGCGCCGATTATGTTATATTTTGCTTGGGAATGGACGCGCTTGATGCGCTTTTACCCCGAGTGTTGCTGAACATTCGGCCTTCCCAGCCCCTCCCGGACGCGTAGCTCAACTGGCAGAGCATTCGACTCTTAATCGACAGGTTGGTGGTTCGATTCCACCCGCGTCCACCATCGCCCGATAAACTTTCCATAACTCAGTTTCTATATGGGCCGAACCTGCAAGGTTAGGCATCCGTGTGAGAGCGGCCATCATTCGCTTGATGAGTCCCGTAGGGACGTGGCTTCCACGCGAAGATTTGGCCTGAATACGGTTTCCCGTCAACAATGGCCGGTGGATTTCGTACTTCTGCATTTTTCGTCTCACGCGGGGCGGCCGAAGAAGATGGCGTTGAAGCTGCTGCGGAAGTCGGTGAGCGATAGCTTTTCGATTTTCGCATGCGGGTCATAAAGCTCAATCGTCGAACCTTGAATGCCCAGGACGGCGAATCCGTGGTGAGACATGACCTTCGTGGTGTCTTCTTTGGAAGCGGCAATGGTCGGGATCGTGCCTGCGGATTTGGCAGCGTTGCTTATCTTGGTGAGATCGGTGTTTCCATCGATCGCGAACCCGTCCGGCTTCGTGCCGACGAGGACGGTCCAAAACTCGTTGACGGTGTGTTTGGTGTCGTCATCGAGGTCTTCGTAGCTGCCGATCTTGACCGCGTACGCCTTCTCAATCACGCAGGGCCAGAGCGCCCTAGTCGGCGAATCCATATACATCATGTTCACGTCGGATCCATCGGTGTACTTGATGTAGAACACATCGCTGACCTCGATGGAGTTCCCGAGGTTCACGGTGAAATATCGTTTTGCGAGTATCTCTTTCTCCGGACGTTTGTAGTCCGGGTCATCCAGCTTGGCGGAGAGCGTTGCCAACACCTCTTTGGAAAAAGTCGTCTTGACCTGGGTGTTCACGTATTCGGTAATCAGGCTATCGATGCGCTTTCTGCCGCTCGCTGTATGAGCCATGGCGGCCAGGATTGCGGCCACGGGGCAGTTGGCGAGCTCGCCCTGTTTGACATCGCGCTCGGACGGTGTGTCCTTGGCAAGATCCCAGCCTATCGATCGTGCCTGGATGATGCTGCTGCTTCCGCCCGCTGGAGGGGGCATCGGCAGTTCCTTCACAGCCTTGGTTGCGGTCTGCGTTTTTCCCAGATCCACCTGTTGAAAGTCCAGGGGCCCGGGGATGCGGCCGCCTAGCGTCCCCTCGAATCTGCCGAGCGGGCCGGGAGACCTGGCCGCACCTTTGTATTCCAAAGCCATAGCACTTCCCTCGGACTTTCAGTCGCCGGTCGGAAGTCATTGTAGATCAAGTGGCGGCGCAGCGTTTTGACTCAGCTTAGCTCCGCCGCCGATTGGATAAGACCCCGGATGTAGCCGTAATCGTACGCGAAGGACTGCAGCCGGGTGGTCGGATCATTACGGGTTTGCGGCACGTGATCAGGCATCAGCATGTACTGGTAGCCGACCTCTTTGTAGACCTGAAGTGCTTTGACAAAGTCGACATCGCCATCGTCGGGATAGGTTTCTACAAAATCATCGCGGTGCCCGCGAATATTGCGGAAGTGCACGTTGAAGATTTTGTTGCGAGTGCCGAAGTAGCGGATCACGTCGAAAATTTCGGCGCCCGGGTCGTTCAACATCTCGCTTACCGTGCCCTGGCAGAAGTTGAGGCCGTGATACGGATTCTGCTGGATGGTGATGAATCGTTTCATCCCATCTACCGTGCCCAGAACCCGCTCTACGCCTTGATACCCGGGGGAGGGAACACTGGGGTCGTCCGGGTGCAGCGCCATGCGGATCTTGTATTCGCTGGCGACCGGAATGACGCGGTCGAGGAAGTACGTGATGCGTTCCCACGCCATGTCTGCGCTCACATGACCGGCACGTGTCAGGGGCGTTTTCGGTTTAGCTTCCGCCAGCTTCCAGGTGCTATAGGTCGCGTCTCCCCGCCCAGGTGAACGCCCCGTACGCAGGTCTCCGACGATCTGCAGGTTGTACTTGATGGCAGGAATGCCGGCCGTGGCGCAGTTCTTGATCATGGTCTGCAGATCTTCGATGTCGCGGTCACGCTGCGGACTTTCACCCAGCATGATCGAAGCGTGCCGATCGTTGTCCACCGGGATAGAGGCGAGGAACGGCGGCGTAGTCATATCCACTTGAATTCCGTTGGCCTGCGCCAGGTCCTGCATGCGGTGCAGTTCTTCCACCGTGGCGTAAAGACGTCCGTCCGCGATGACGGGATAGCCGCAGATATTACGCACGCCATAGCGAGCGAGATATTTCATATGTTGGTCATCCGTGGGTTCGCTCTGGCAGCCAAGCTTCATCAGGACCGGCTTTTTCGCAGGCTTCTTCTCCGTGGGCGCAGCCAAAGAAGCAACAGGGTGAAGCGCCAGGGCCGCTGCTGCGGCCGAGGAGGAGAGAAATTGCCGACGGGGAAACTGCGCCATGAGTGTCTCCTTGCTTGAGATGAAGATCAACTGTGCGGTGCTTTACGTGGGCCGATTTACGAATGCCTCAACAATTCCATTTCACTTCCCGCGAGTAGAAAGGCGCCCACTCCCTTGGGATCGTCGTCGACCACGGGAGCGTGCAGATAGTAGCCATAGCTCCCGTCGTCCGCAGGGGCGGCACCGAGCGAAATATGCGTAACCGTACCGGTAATCTTTACTTCGCCCGATCCGGTCACCGCGACGAAACGCATGCGGATGGCTTTCCACGCATGTGCCGCGGCGACGCGGTATTGCTCGGGCAAGTAACCCAGGCGAGCACCTTTCGCGAACGCATAAGTGAACATCAACACGGAGGAGGACTCGATGTAGTTTTCTTTGGCCCCGGGCTTATCGAGGATCTGATACCAGAGATTGCTTTGCGGATCCTGCGCTCGCTCGACCGCCGCCGCGGCTCGAAGCAACATGGCGACCAATGCAGCGCGATGGGGATCGTGGTCCGGGATGTAAGGTAAGGTATCGACCAAGGCCATAAGATACCAACCCATACCCCGGGCCCACGGATTGGGAGACGTGCCGGTACTGACGTTTGCCCAGGGAGCAGTGTGCGACTCATCCCAACCGTGATACATCAACCCGGTGCCGGCGTCGCGGGTGTGCCGATCGAGAAGCGAAAACTGCTTCACGATGTCATCCAGGTCCTGAGGCTCATGGAAGGCAGCCGCGTACTCGGCGTAAAACGGAGCGAGCATGAACTGGTCGTCGAGCAGCATCAGGTTTGGCGTGGCCGCGGAGTGCCACACTCCTCCGGAGGCGGTGCGCGGTTGGGTGGCGATCTGCTGCCTGAGATTTTCTGCAGCAAGTTTGTATTTTTGCTGGTGCGTCACCCGATAGAGCGTCAATAGCTGGCGGCCGATCAGGATATTGTTCAGCGAATACGACTGCGCCTTATAACCGGTGATGGTGCCGTCAGCCTGCACAAACTGGTCTACCGCGTGCTGCAGATAGGCAAGATACGCTGCGTCGTTGGTTGCGCTCCAGACAGCATCCATCCCGGTGAGTACGATCCCCAATTCAAATCCCCAAGCCGTCGGCGTGCCCTTGGGTGTGATGTGACCATCGGGCCACCGCGCGATCACCTGGTTGGCCACGCGCAGGGTGAGAGGCGCCTCTTCCGCCTGCGCCGTTAACAGCGGAACCGTGGCAAGCAAAAGGCCGGCGGCCTGGCGCGCCGCGGAGCGGAGCGATGCAATGATGAAGCCTCGGATCATACCCAACCTTCGGCAACAGTCGTGGAACGGACCGGCAAAGTGTGAGTGGCACGGCCGTTCCTCGCGAGAAGCGATTCGATTGCCGCGCCCATACTCAGAATATTCCGATCCTGCATCGCCAGACCCGCAATCATGAGTCCAACCGGCGCCTCCCCAGGGAGGTGGCATGGAACGGAGAGAGCACAGCCATCCAGAAAATTGATCACGCTGGGATTACGCAGGATCGCCGCATTGGCTGCAAAGTACGCTTCGTCTGTCGACTCAAGATCGGCAATATGGGGAGCAACACAGGGAACAGTGGGCATCAGGATCGCATCGTAAGCCGCGAAGGCGCGGGCTGCCTCGGCAATGATCTCGCGCCGCGCCTCGGTGAGTTCATCGTAGTCCGCTGCGCTGATCTCTTTGCCGCGCAAAATGCGGGAAGCAATCCGCGGATCATACTGCGATGCGTGGTCTGCCAGCAGGGAGCGATGCCAGGGATACGCCTCGGCGGCGGCAAAACCTCCCTTTTGATTGGCAAGAGGGATTTTGCCGAGCGATGGGAAAGTAACTTCTTCAAGCTGCGCGCCACTGTGGGCGATTAGTGCTAATGCGGACGAGAAAGCGGTAGCCACATGCCCATCGAGCCCGTCCAATACGTAACCTTGCAGCACAGCAAACCGTAGGGTGGAGAGCGCCACCGGCCGGATGGGTTGAGGAGTGATGCCAGCCAGCACAGCGTCCAGGCGTGCGCAACAAGCGACGGTAGGCGCCACGCAACCGACGGAGTCGAGCGTGGTCGACAGTGGCAGAGCTCCATCGAGGGGGATGCGCCTGGCGGTGGGCTTGAATCCGGTCAGGCCGCAGAATGCCGCTGGTATGCGCACGGAACCGCCGGTATCCGAACCGAGCGCGGCATACGCCATACCGTCAGTTACAGAAACGGCTCCGCCCGACGAGGAACCGCCTGGGATGCGTCTATTTTTCCGGTCGAAGGCATTCGCCGGCGTGCCGTAGTGAGGATTGATTCCTAATCCAGAGAAAGCAAACTCCGTCATGTTGGTATGCCCCATCAGGATCGCGCCCGCGGCGCGCAGCCTGGCTACGGCGAGTGCATCGGCCTTGGCAGGGGGAGCGTGGGCGAGCACAACGGAGCCCGCGGTGGTGGGCTCGCCGGCAACGTCGAACAAAGCTTTGACGGAGATCGGTAAACCCGCGAGTGCTCCTGCGGTGCGATGGGTGTCGAACTCCTTAGCCTCAGCTCGTGCGCTATCCGAGAAGACGCGCGTGAAAGCGCGCGATCCTTCTCCTGCAGGGTCCGCGACGGCTTCTAGACAGGATTCCACGAGATCGCTGCCGCGCAGTTCGCCCGCGGCGAGCTGTTGCAATGTGTTCGCAATCGGCAACAACCTCTTCACTCCGCTCCTGCTCCCGGTTCATCGTAGATGTGAATCTCCAGCAGCAGGCATCCATTCTCTGACTTGAACGGACCGTGCATCGTGCCCGGAGGCCGGCAAGCGTAGGTGTTTGGCGGGAAGCTTTCCCCTCCCTTGCCGGCGGCGTCATTGCCCACAATCAGGTCGCCTGACACCAGGTAAACCTCTTCCCAGTAGTCGTGGACAAATGGAGCCGTGGTGAAAACACCGGGAGCAAAACGGAGATGCCGGGTGCGAAAGCCGCGCTTATTCTTCTCATCCAGAAAGCCCGCCAGTATTTGCTGCTGAATCCCTTCCGGATACCCCGGCGGTGTATGCCATCCGGTGCTTAGATCGACGGTGTGAAATTCCTTGTGTTCCTTTTGGATTGCCATGGACCGCCTCCTTCCTTAGTCGTTATAGGGCAACTCTCGCGTACTGTAGCGGTGGCGTAGCTTGCGGCCGAGAACCGGGTCTTCCAGTTCCATCTGAAAATCGTCTGAGCGCCCAATCGGAGCCAGCAAAGGCATCGTGCCGCAAAACATTGCCGTGCCGTGGGGAAGAGAGCTTCCGCCGCCCGTGTATCTCGCGATGAGATCTTCCGGAGCGAGCATGCGCGTCACGACGCCTTCCTGGTATAGCATCTTCTGGCCATCGCGCATTATCCAGGAGCGGAGCACAAGCGTATCCCAGTGGTCCTTCATTTCGGCAAAGGGCCAGAGTTCGCGAGAAATAGGTTTCGGGCACATCTGCTTTGACACCGTAACCCCGTATGATTCCACCTTGCGGTCGGTCTGGTCTGAACCCACCGCCACGTACAAACCCTGGGGCAGAGATACCAGCACGAACTCTACTTCGCCGCTCCCATCCGTACCCGTAACATCGATGGTTTCTTCGGTGGTCAGCAGGTTGGCGCCGACCCGGTAGAAGCAGGGAATCGTGCGGGGACGCGCAACCCCGATCGCTTGCAGTTCGGCTATGTGATGCTCAACCGACGCGCTGTCTCGTCCGGTCCACCCGGCGACCACGAGGTCATGGATTTCAATCACTGCAGAGTTATCTTGAATCAGAAATTCAATCGCGGGCATTTGTTTTTAGCTCCATCCCGTGGGAGAAAAATCCGAGAGACTGCCGTCGGGTGTGGGAACCTTTTCCAGTCTGGCTACGCGCGTACGTACCATAGCGGCCGCGATAGAAAAGCAATGGGTCGGCAGGTGGGCCAAGGTGCATCCGGGTGACCTCGCCAAAAAAAGTGCGATGGTCGCCACCGTCAATCTCGGCATAGCGCGAACATTCCAGTTGTGCCAGCACATCCGCAAAAAGAGCGCACCCGTTGGCCCCTTCGGTGTAAGGCGCCGTATCCCACGAGGCGCTGGAAGGCCGCGCAAAGGTATTGGACAGAGCTTCCTGGGAGTGCGCGAGGATGTTGATGGCGAAGCATTGTGACCGCTGAAAGTGAGGGAGGATACGGGCTGTCTTGCCCAGCGAGAAGAGGATCAACGGCGGATCCAGGGATAGAGAGGCAAACGAATTTACGGTCACGCCGGCGTGCTCTCCTGTGTTGGTGCGCGTAGTCACAACGGCCACACCGGTCGCGTAGCACCCGAGCACATCTCGCAAGCCGCGCGTGCCGACCGATGACATACGGAGCCTCTAAACCTTCACACCCTGAAGGTCATAGCTGGACATGAATTGATCGACCATGCCCGTGGCCTGCTCCCAATCGCAGGTGCGGAAGGCGTGGCCGCGGGTAATCATGTGCGCTCCCGCGTAGAACATCTCGTACTGCAAATGCCGCGAGCCGAACTCAGACCCCACGGCGTCCCACGCGAGTTTGAAGAATTTCACCCGTCCCAGGGAATCTGTTACCGGAGAATTTTGCGTCTTCTCGATCAGGCTCGCAATCTCGGGATTGACAAAGTCGTTTGCCGAAGAAGGAAGCATGATCATACCGCCGCCTGCCAGCTCGCGGATTTGATTGGCGAACTTCGGATAGAGTTGCTGAGTGAGCACCATGGCGGCATAGAGGCGGCGGCCATTGGGCACAAAATACTTGCCGTATTGGGAGCCGCTGATCTCCATTGACTCGACCATCCCCTCGACCATGGATGCTTCGGCCGCCATCTGCCCCAACGTCTCGCGCACAGCGGGAATGGAGATAACGCCATTGATCTCGGCAATTTTGCTCGCCAGGCCCAGCAGAAAGCGAAGCTTTACCATCAATCGTATCTGGCACTGATAGTTCTGGTAGACATGAGTGGGCGCGACGTACCACTGCGCCGCAGCCATGCGCACGTCGTTGTGGACAAATACCCTGTTCCACGGAACCTTGACGGAATCGAGGTAGAGCACGCAGTCATTCTCGTCGTAGGACGAAGAGAGTGGGTTATCAAACTTAGACACAGCCGCATACTCAAAGGATTTTCTGGAGAGCAGTTTCACTCCCCTGGCATTGAGCGGAACCATTGCCGTGCAGCTGTATCGCTCTTCGCCCGGCTTCAGCGGCTGAATGGCCGCGACCATCACTTCATTGGCCATAGGACAGCCGGTAGCCAGCATTTTGGCGCCCTGTAGGGTGATGCCCTCGCTATCCTCGTCTACCACGGCGGTGGCGGTGAACCCCTCCGCCTGCTCCCCAACGCCTTTACTGCGATTCGCCTGGGGACTGATGATGGCGTACGTCAGATACAGGTCGTTATCGCGAGCGTACTCGTAATAGCCGGAGAGCGCCTGGCCATGCCGCTTGCCATGTTGGCGGAAAATATCAAGCCCCATGTACATGCCGGAGACCACCGAGGCGACGTGATCTGGGGACCGGCCTAGAAATCCGCAGGAGAGCGTGGCCCAGGCTTCGAGCGCGGCGCGCCGCTCTACCAGCTCGTGGTAGGAGGTAGGAAGCTGCCACATGCGGTTGACACAGTTCCCGGTCGCAGGAGAAGGGAACGTCATCTTCTTCAGATTTTCCGGGGAGGACTGGTAGTCGTACATCGCGGCCACGGAGCGAATGCTGGAACGGAATGCCGGATGGCATACGTGATCTTTGACAAGCTGGCCGTCGATGAAAATCTGGCGTCCATCGCGGAGACTTGAAAGGTGGTCTTTTCCATTCTTAGGCATGCAGCACTCGTGGGAAGAGCGGACGATGTTCTCTTGACGACGTGGCTGTAAGCATAGGGTCGAAAAAGAATGTAGTCAAGTAACTTAATTAAGCTTATTATTGACCGCATAAGGCCGATGACGATGGTGTCCTCATCAAAAAGCGAGAGGAAAAGGCGACCGGTGCAACCGTTGCCTGCGCATCGGGCGTCATGGCGCGGCCGCAATGGCTCTGCGATACCGGGGGCGGAGACGCGGCCGGCTAAAAAGAAGGACGCACCCTTTCACCTTGCGCTCTCGGCGTCTTTGGTGGAGTTACTGGATGAGGGTGGTAAGACGGATCACCGGTTCCGCCAATTACTCTACGACTTCTCGACTCTTGGGGCTTCGCTTGAGGTTGCCCGAGCGTATCTCGCTTCTCAGCTGGGAATCTCTCCGCCACAGTACAACATTGCCATGATCGTGGCGAACCACCAGAACACCGGCGGAATCAGCGTGACGGACGTTGCCAGGCGGCTGCACGTAAGTACAGCCTTCATCACTTTGGAGGCAGGAAGCCTGGAACAGGCTGGGCTTATCGAGAAGAAGCCTAACCCGAAAGACCGCCGCGGCGTCTTTCTGCGGCTGAGCCGACGCGGTGAATCGCTGGTAGAAAGCATTGGACCGGAACGGCAAAGGGTGAACGACCATTTGTTCGGCAGCCTGACAGCCAAGGACTTTCGGCGGCTCTCAGAAACGCTCTCATCGCTTCTCGATGACTTTGCCTACACGGTTCGCCTGATAAAAAGCGCGCGCAGCGACAGATCGCCGGGCCTCTCTGCGCGGGGAGAGTTCGATGCTTTGCGCGAGACTGCGCCGAAAGCGGCATTCGAGATTGGCTGACTGTTCACCGTACGGCGAAGACGGGCCGAATCCGGGGAAGTTTCCAGCATAAGCAAGTTTTGGGCAGGAAGGGCCCGCACACCGCGATGAGCGTAGCGGCCATCTGGATAGCTCAGATTTGTGAGTCGTGCGTGGTCAGACCATCGACCTTTATCGGGCAGGGAAATTGGTTGCAAATCGGACCCACCCTTTTGCGGTAGCAGGAACCGAGGGAATGGTGCAGCCACATCACGCTGAGGTGGGCGCAATATGCGATGTTCTTATCCGCAGGTCAAATTCGCGCAAATGGTCTTGCTGTTTGCGTTTGTGTGCGGCAGCGTAAATGCGCAAGCTCCGCCGGCGGCTTCCGCCTCGCCTTATAACGCCACCAGGGCGGCCTGGGTTACGGGCCCCCTTGAGCAGCCTGAATACCAATCGTCACTCCGTGCTCAATGGCAGGATCCGGGCATAAAAACTGTGGCCGTCAGCCGCGCCCGGCGCGGAGACTATCCGATGGCGATTGTCGCGCGCGCAGGCGAGGAAACGTCGTTGCTTGGCGATCAAGCGAATTGTTTCTACATCACTCTCGTTCTGTTCGCTGCCGCGATTTCGATCCAGCATTATCGGCGCCGGGCTCAGTCCGTCGAAGCACAGGTTGCTGGCCTGCTGGAAGAGCGCGATCGCATGGCACGCGATTGTCATGACTCTCTCCTGGCTGGGTTCACTGCCATATCCTGGCAACTGGACGCCACCGCAAAGATGTTCCGCGACGGCAACCAGGAGTCGACCGCGGCTGCGAAATCCTGCGAGACCGTGCGCACCATGGTTTCCCAATCGGAAGCGGAGGCGCGGCGTATCCTGTGCGATCTACGCGACACGGCGGAAGCTAACGGGTCTCTTTCCCAGGCGCTGGCTCGGACGCTCCGCGCAAACCATCTGTGTCAATCGGTCACCACCACGCTGAATGTCGAAGGCGCCGAGTTGCCGCTTGCTCCGGAGTGCGTCCATCATCTTATTTGTATCGGGCAAGAAGCGGTGACCAATGCGATCCGCCATGCGGAAGCAAGTTGCGTCCAGGTTCGACTCAGATATGAAAGCGACTGCATCAATCTCTCCATCCAGGACGATGGACAGGGCTTCCATACTTCCGGTCAGGGCGAATCGCGGCTCGGACACTTTGGTATCCGTGTGATGGAGGAGCGAACCAACAAGCTCGGAGGTACCTTCAGCCTGCGGACAAGGGTTGGAGCCGGCACCGAGATCATAGTGCGGGTTCCGGTCCGGACCGTGCAGCCGTCAGTCCAGAAACAATCTCAGAGAACGCGATGGGTGAGAGCATGAAACCTATTCGTGTCCTGCTGATAGAAGACCATTTCCTTGCGCGGGTCGCATTGCAATCAGTCCTGGCAGGTTATGCACAGATCAAGGTTGTGGGTGAGGCTGGCGACGGAGAAATGGGTATTGCCTTGTACCGGGAACTTCGTCCCGATGTAGTGGTTCTAGATTTGCGGCTGCCGCAAATCAGTGGTTTCGACGTCATCAGCCGGTTGCGAGACGAATTTCCCTGCGCGCGCATTGTCGTTCTTTCCAATTACCGGGGCAGCGAGGACATTTACCGTGCTGTCCGCAATGGAGCCATGGCATATCTGACCAAAGATACCGGTGGAGAAGAACTGATCAACGCTATTCGCAACGTTCATAGTGGCTTGCGGTACCTTCCGAGCGCCATGCTCCATCGGTTGGCAGAACGCATGCCCGTCGCTGACCTTACGCCCAGGGAAGCAGAAGTGCTTATCTGCATCACCCGCGGCCGCAGCAACCGGGAAATAGCAGAGGATTTACGGATTGCCGAGAAGACAGTGCGGATCCACGTGAGCGCGTTATTGGGCAAGATGGGAGTGCGAGACCGGACGCAGGCGACTATTCTTGCATTGCAACGAGGTCTCATTCATCTTGACTAGCCAGGTTTCCTTGTTCGCCACTACCAGCCGGGGCTGGTAGTGGCGCGGGACATTCACCTGACCTTCATAGCGGAAAATGAGGGTGGCTTAATTGCATTGTCGCCTTCCCAGTTGTGGTCCGTTGAACCGCAGGTCCCTCCGCTGCGCTTCGCTCCGGTCGGGATGACAAGGGGGAGGGCAACGTGTTCCAGGGAGGTGTCACAACATCTCCACGAGGGGTTCGCGGAACTGCAGATCCCCCGGCTTCGGTCGGGATGACAAGGGAGAGGGCAGCGTGTGCCAGGTCATAGCCTATTTGTCCTATAACGCTGGGAGAATCTGGCTTCACAATGAAGCTAGTTCCCTTATCAGGGAAGGAGAAGAACGATCATGATGATCAATACTCGTCGCAACTTTTTTGGCAAGATTGCGGCGGTGGCTGCTTTCGTAGCCGGAGCACCAAAACTCTTCGCGCAACAGGCTCCCCAGGCCACGCCACCCACTCCGGCGCCTCAGATAACGGCGTCCGGCGATGATCGAGCTCGTCGCGGCGCCAATCACACCCACGATGGGATCTACTACTTCAGCGGTACGGGATCGAATGACGGCTACCCAAAGGACGATCACATCCTGGTTACGGATCCGTTCGAAAAGCATGTGACGCGCACCATGGACGCGCTCAAGAAATCGATTGAGCGAGCGGGCTGCACCATGGACAGCATCATTCATGCCCAGGTGTTCTTCTGCCAGCCGCTCGCCGACGGTGTGCCCGTGCTGACCGGAAAAGCCCGCTTCGACGCCTACAAAGCGCAATACGATGCGTTGAACAAGATTTACCGGACCTACTTCAGCCCGGGCAATGCGCCATCCCGCGCCTGCATGGCACTGGAGTGGATCCCGGGAGACTCCTTGATTGAAATCGTCGGCAGCGCGAGGGTAGTGAACACACCTCCAGCCGGACTGTAACGAAGGAGCTATCGATGAATCTGAAATTTGGCTGGAGTCGCCGATCCTTTTTGTCCCTGCTCGGAGCCGCCACTGGTGGTTTGTTGGCCCCTGCCGAGTTGGAGGCAGCCGGACGCTCCGGCAAAAAGCCAAAGGCTGCAGCGACGGTCGATGGCTCTCCCATAGTGCCCATCACCAGCGGCCTGGGATCGGGCGATATCTATGAAGAACTGGGCATCACACCTCTCATCAACATCAACGGAACCGTAACGGTCATTGGCGGATCGGTCATGGCGCCCCAGGTCATGGAGCTGATCCGCAGGGGCAACGAGCACTTTGTCCTGATCGATGAACTAGAGGTCGCGGCCGGCAAATTTATTGCGAAATTGTGCAAGCTGCCCCCGGGTTACACGGGACTGGTGACGGGCGGCGCGGCCGCAGCCATGGTGGTGGGCTATGCGGGCATGATGACCGAGGATCTCGAGCCTCGCCTTCACACCATACCGGATGTGAGCAGCTTCCCCCGCAACGAGGTCATCATTCAGAAGAGTCATCGCTACAATTTCGATCACCAGATACGCCAGACTGGGGCAAAGTTAGTGGAGGTGGAGACCCGGGAAGAGATGATCGCGGCCATCAATCCCAAGACCGTGGCCATCCACTTCACGAACATCCTGTCAGATCGCGGGAAAGTGAGTGGTCCGGAGACCGTGGCTATCGCCAAGGCGCACAACATTTATAGCTTCAACGATTTCTCCGCAGACGTACCGCCAGTCTCCCGGCTTTGGGAGTACCCGGCCCTTGGCTTCGATTTGCTGACTGTCAGCGGCGGGAAGGACATCTGCGGGCCACAGGCCTCGGGTGTTTTGATGGGCCGGGAAGAGCTGATCCGCTATGCCCTGCTGAATATGAGCCCGCAGGAAGATCGTATCGGCCGCTGTTGCAAGGTGGGTAAGGAGACGATCTTCGGCCTGCTCAAGGCATTGGAGATCTTCGTCAACCAGGACTATGAAGCCACGTTGAAGATGTATGACGAGCGCGCGCAGGTAATCACCGACGCAATCAAGACGTTCGGAGTTACGCCGCTTCTACGGGAGTTCAATCCCCAGGCGCTAGGCAATGTCACACCCTATTACTCCTGGCATATTGATTCGTCCAAGCTAAAGATCACTGGACCCGAGGTGATGCAGAAGCTGGCGGATACCCGCCCGATCGGAATCGGTAGCATGGGCGCCAATTCCAGCGGCATGCACGGGCGCGACCCTGACGCGCCTGTCACCCCCGCTCCGCCCCGTCATAACCGCCGCCCCACTGACCCGAGCAAATTTGGTTTTGCGGTGTGGCAGCTTAAGACTGGCGAAGACAAGATCATCGCTGAACGGCTGGTGGAGATCTTCAGCGAAGCGGCCAAGGCCTCGTAGCCCCGCAAACGAGCAACACCGACGAGATGTGGGGCACCCCGGCGTTTGTTGCCAATAAAAACGCAACCACGATCGATGATCGCGGAGGGTTCCTCAAGCCGATCGTTTACGAGCCGTCTCGAGAATGCGGCGCAACCGGTTGCCCACGATCAGGTCCTCTCCCGGCTGCAGGGTCATGGAAATGATTTGCAAATGATTTGGGCGCGTTTCCTGGGATTTCTTGGGGGCCGCGCCTTCCTGGACCGCGGGCACGAGGCTGGGATTGGTGTTGGTCAACACCTCAATCCGTGGATCACCTTCGCGGAGTTGCTGGTCGCATTGCGCCACCGTCAGTCCAAATTGTTCTTCATTCCAATTTACGTTCAGGGTTGGATAGCTGTTACCTTCTTTCGGGATCTCGATGGAGGTAGTAACGCCCGGGACAGTCGCGACCAGCTTCTCGATCCGTTTGACGCGGCTTTCCCACTCTTTGTTCAACGCCGCCAGGTCAGTGCGAGACCAATAGTCCACCGCGGCAAGGATTCCCATGATTTCTTCTTTGCCAACCTTCATCGGTCTGCACACGGCGCCTTCCCATGGGCAGCTGTTGGCTAGAGCCGCATCGATCAAATCTTTTCTGCCTAGCAATATCCCGGAACACTGCGGTCCCCTGAGGCCCTTTCCGCCGCTGAAACAATAAAGATCCACGCCCATCTTTGCGTACCGTGTCAGGTTGTCAAACGGAGGAATACCTGCCGCGTCGTCCACCAACAGCGGCACCTTGGCAGCCCGGGTAATCTCCAGAGCTTTCGAGAGGCGGTCATCTCGCCAGGTGGTGTAGACCATGGCAGTCTGCCCGTTGATGCACGACTGCAACTCATCGGTGGTCGCCGCTAACACCAATTTGCCACCGGCCAGACGAATCGCGCTATCAAAAGCGCTTCGTCCCCCAAGCATCACGACTTCACTCTTCAAGCCGGTGGTGTCGGGCAGCTGCCAGATATATTTAGGATCGCTGCCGGCAATGCAAGCCGCGGTCGCCGACGCCATCGCACCCGCGGAGCCCGAGGTCACCATGCCAGATTCCGCTCCGGAAAGTTTCGCGAGCCTTCTCCCGGCCGCGCGTTGCAACTCAAACATGTCGACAAATTGTTTGGATGCTTGCTCGGCCGCTTCCCGAACTTCCGGCAACTCGAGCGAGCCACTCAGGTACGTCCACGTGCCACGGCCGTTGATAAAGGGGCGAACTCCAAGGCGGGAGTAGATGTTCGCGGACGTCGCTTTTGCCACGGTATCCGCAAGGCCCCGTGAGGCGATGGTAAGAAATAGCGGAGCGGCGGCCATCATTTTAAGGAAGGATCGGCGATCGTTCAGGCTGTTTGAGATTTCAGAATCTGGCAACATATGGCTCTCTTTCTTGCGCAACGTTATGGCTATTCATTCAATGCTTTGGTTGTCTCACCGCAATCATCGAGATCTGTTCATCCGTCGCCGTCTTCATATCAAAGCTGTTTTGCAAGGTCGTCCTTGCGGGAAAACGGTCTTTAAAAAACGTGCCGTACAACTGATGAACCTGGTCTGCATCCTTTATCTCCCGCAGGTAAACGGTCGAGGAAACGACATCAGGGAAATCCATATCGGCCTCTTGCAAATCGTCCAGAAGATTGCGCATGGACTGTCTCAGTTGCAAATCCAGGTCGGGGGTAACGATCCCCTGGTCTGGAATAAATCCGCTCTTGCCCGACATGTAGTACGTGTCATCGTAGAGAATACCGGGACTCGCGGTGGGGCTCGGCGGCATATTCCTTGGACGAATTGACTTGCGTTTCGCGAGGTCGGCGCCCGCAATACAGGTAAACATGATGTGGCTCTTGTTGGGCAGATCTACCACCTGCATCGTCCCCCGCCCGGGCGTGTTTCCGAACTCGAAATAGGTGGCGTAGATTTTGTTCATCACGCTGGCTTGCGGCGGCTGTGGCTGTCCATTGTGAGCAATCGGGCCAGGCGCGGCCTGCTTAAGCGAGGCGTCTGGTGTCGCCATGTAAGGGTTTACCCACACCACATTCGCCATGGTCATGTTCGCTGCTTTGAGCACCGTGGCGACGTTATCGAGGGCCTGCTTTACCTCAGCTGCATAGTCCGCCGGTTTTGTTTTGGTGACTGGATCGACGCCATCCAGGGCCGACATATACAACACATCCCCAACCTGGAGCCCGGCGGGGTCGACATGGGGACCTTGCGGCCATCCTTCTGGCCGGATCACCTTGCGAGGCTTGCTTTTATCCGCGGCAATACAGTTGATCTCAATATTTTCCCCATGGGGGAGGCCGCCGACTACGAGGACTGTCCGGGCCGGCGGATGAGATCCAATCGACTTCCAGTAAACCTCATTCAGGGCAGCCAGGTTTTGCTCATTCGTCACATAGATGTGCATCCAGGCGATATCGCCAAAGTCCATCCTGGCTGCACGCAGCACGCGCTCAAGTTTTTTTAGCGACTGGCTTACTTCCAGATGGAAATCAGTGGGCACACTGCCGTCCGCATTCCGTCCATCCTGGCCGGCGACGTAGAGCGTGCCATTGGCGAGCATCCCGGCGCTGGAGACCGGGCTGTCACCTTCCACCTTGATCACGCTGACCGTGCCGCCACTCTGGCATAGCAACGGAGTGCTGCTTACGCCGGCCGAGATAAATAACATTGCCATCAGGATGCGTTTTGAGAGGGATATCATCGTTTTTTCTCAGCTGGATTGTTGGTGGGATGTTTTCAGAATACGGCGCAGGCTGTCGCCTACGATCAGATCTTCGCCCGGTTGCAGACTAACAGAGATGATCTGTAAATGCGGGTCGGCATGTCCCCAGGCGCTGGGGCGGGTTGCGGGTAGGTTCGGATCGTTGCTGACACGGGCCAGTACCTGGCTGGGATTATTGTTGGTCAGCACCTCGATGCGTGGCTCTCCCTCGCGCAGTTGCTGGGCGCATTGTGCCAGGGTCAAGCCAAACTGTTTTTCATCCCACTTCACCGTCAAGGTCGGAAAGCTGTTGCTACCCTGTGGGATCGTAATGGACGTGGTGACGCCGGGCACCGTCTCGACTAACCTGGCGATGCGTTCCACCCGGCTCTGCCATTCTTTGTTGAGAGCGGCAAGATCGGCACGCGACCAATACTCGATAGCGGCAAGCATGCCAATGATCTCTTCCTTGCCGACTTTCATCGGCCTGCATATGGCGCCCTCCCACGGACTACTGTTGGCCAGAGCCGCGTCGATGAGATCTTTCCGGCCTAACAACACGCCGGAACATTGAGGACCGCGTACGCCTTTGCCGCCGCTAAAGCAGTAGAGGTCGACGCCCATTTTTCCGTAGCGCGTGAAATTGTCGTAAGGCGGAATGCCGGCCGCATGATCGACCAGCATCGGCACACCTTTGGCTCGCGTGGTCTTGAGCGCAGTGACCATGCGTTCATCGCGGAACGTCGTGTAAACCATAGCCGTCTGCGAGTCGATGGCGGAGGCAAGGTCGTCTACCGTAGAGGCAATCACCAACTGCGCGCCCACCAGGCGAATCGCGCTGTCGAATGGATTTCGTCCGCCCAGCATCACCACTTTATTTTTCAACCCGGCCGTATCTGGCAGTTGCCAGATGAGCTTTGGGTCAATACCCGCCATGCAGGCCGCAGTGGCCGCTGCAATGGAACCAGCTGAACCCGAGGTGACCATGCCGGATTCGGCTCCGGATAGTTCAGCGAGCCGCTTGCCGGCGGCACGCTGAAGCTCAAACAAGTCCACGAAGTGGTAGGATGCCTCCTCCACCGCACGCCGCACTTCCGGCAGTTCCAGGGACCCGCTCAGGTAGGTCCAGGTTCCGCGCGCATTGATAAGGGGCCGGACCCCCAGGCCTGCGTACGTATTCGCGTAAGACGCATTCCTGGTAGTAGCGGCCAGGGCGCGAGCGAGGTTGCGAGAACGGATCGTAGCCAATAAAGGGGCTGCTGCCAGCAATTTGATAAAGGATCGTCGGTCACGCATGCCACGGCTGAGAAAATTTTCTGGCAAGGTTTGTCTACTTCCTCTTTACGGCGAGAACCATGATTTCAACCGGCGTTGGATCACTGGGAAGTATACCCAAGTGCGTCTCTTGAGGAGTACGTCGAATGACCTACTTCCCGCAGAAATCAAATGCCTCCGCTACACCGAGGCGAGAATGCTTTTTGTGGTGACCAGTTTGTGATTGACGTAGTTATAGGGAGGAATGCGATCCCCCTTGATCATCGCCAGTCCAAGGTGGATCAGCCGCGCACCGTATGTGTTTACTTCGTGCGAGACCGATCCGATAAAGGGCGAGTTTGTCCTGGTCATCTCTTCGAGCGCCTCGGGAATGCAGTCCTGGCCGACGATGGCAACGTACTTCTCGCGCTTCGCTTCGCGGACCGCCTGTAAGGCTCCCAGGGCGCTGGTGTCGGTCGCGGCGGCAATCAACAGCCCGCGATCCTTGGGGTGACGCCGCAAAAAGTCAGTCATCAGCTTGTAGCCTCGGTCACGAAGACCGCGTCCATCCATGCGCACGAACGCTTCGATCGGCAGGTCGGGCAGCACGGAACGCACCCCTTCAAACGCGCCGGTGATCCGGCTTTGCACCAATGGGCCGGCTTCTTCAATATCCAGGCCGATGACCCACGATGCTTTGCTGTCCCACTTTTGCCGGGCGTGGATCGCCAGATATTCACCTGCTTCAAAGCCGGCGCGATAGTTATTCACACCAAAAAAGATGGCATGCGGATGCGGGATCTCTACCGCGATCAAAGGAATGCCGGCATCCGCGATCTTGTCCGCAACAATCGGCGCAACCTGCTGCTCAATTTGAAACTCGATGACCAGGTCTACCCGGTTGGCGACAAACTGCTCCGCATTGCGGATCGCCGTGGCGGCGTCGTAATGGTTGTCGAGGATCATCAAGTCCACGCCGGAAGATGCCGCGGCCGTTCTGAGGCTCTCGGTGACAGCCTGTGAGAAGGGCAGATCCTCCGACTGGCCTCCGAAGCCAAACCGTATTTTGCGCGGGCGGGTGGCCAGGCGGTAAAGGCCATTCTCAGTTTGCGCGACATAGCCGCGATGGACAAACGTCTTCAGGATTCGATAGACAGACGTTTTGGAAATGCGGGTTCGCTGGTAAAGAGCCTCCAGCGCGAGCGGCTCATCCTCTGCCTGCAATAACTCCAGGATGTCCAGCGCCTTCGACAGGATCGGAATGTGATAGAGCCGCTTTAATCCAGACTTAGCCAAGCCTCTCCTTTCGAGCCTTTTGGCCTTTACCGTGCGAATTCAATACAGAAACCACGATCAGTATAGACCTCTATGAGCTTGATGACGGGCAGGATCGCGCGCCCGCAGGTTGGTTCAAGCCGGGGCAAATCTGTGGCTTGATTCGGCGTGGAGAACCTGGCCGGGCAATTCGCCACTGCATCGGGATGCTTGGAGCCGTCTGGTGATCCGCGTATCCTCACAACCATGATGCGGAGCAGGTATCGGCATTTGCGCATAGGGTTGGCCGGCCTGGGGCTTGAGGCTTATTGGAGCCAATTCGAGGGTTTGGAAGAAAGACTCAAAGGCTACGTCGACGAGGTTGAGGAAAAGATCTCAACCGACTCGCGGGTGGTGGTGAATCTTGGACTGGTCGACACGCCTGAGAAGGCGGTGGAAGCTGCCCATTCTGCCCGGCGCGAAGATATTGAGATCTTGCTGGTCTACGTCACCACCTACGCGCTTTCCGCTACTCTCTTGCCGCTGATCAAGCGGGTAAAGGTCCCGGTGGTATTGCTGAACCTGCAGCCTGCCGCTGCCATCGACTACGAACGGCTCAATGCGATGGAAAGCAGAACCGCGATGACGGGCGAATGGCTGGCTTATTGCAGCGCCTGTCCTGTTCCTGAAATCGCGAATGTGCTTCGCCGGCTGGATATTCCATTTCACCAGGTCACCGGAATGCTCCACGACGATCCAGCATGCTGGCGGGAGATAGACGAGTGGCTTCGCGCCGCCGAGGTGGTCCACATGTTGGCCCACAGCCGCCTTGGCTTGATGGGGCATTACTACGGCGGCATGCTCGACATCGCTACCGATCTTGCGCAGGTGAGCGGCAGATTTGACCTGTATATCGAAATGCTGGAAGTGGATGAGCTCACCGCGCTCAAGAACGCTGTCAGCGAAGACGAGACGCAGCGTAAGCTTGCAGAGTTCCGCGCGTTCTTTGCCGTGGGTGACGATTGCTCGCAGGCCGAACTGCTGCGCGCAGCACGCACGGCGGTGGCGCTCGATCAGCTGGTCGAGAAGAATCATCTTGATTTGATGGCGTATTTCTACAAGGGGAGCGGCGTTCCGGAAAATGAAGACACGATGAGCTCGATCATCCTCGGCACCTCCATGCTGACTGGCAGAGGAGTGCCGGTTGCCGGGGAGTACGAGGTTAAGAACGTGATCGCGATGAAGATCATGGACCTCCTGGGGATCGGCGGTTCTTTTACCGAGTACTACGCGGTCGATTTTGCCGCGGACCTGGTTCTTATGGGCCATGATGGTCCAGGTCATCTCTCGATTGCTCAGGACAAGATCAAGGTTCGTCCACTTCGCGTTTATCACGGTAAGGTGGGTGCTGGCTTATCGGTCGAGATGTCGGTTAAGTACGGGCCGGTAACCCTGCTTTCCGTCATCGAGGATAAGGATACGGGCTTCGCCCTGCAGATCGCGGAAGGTGAAAGCGTGCCCGGAGCCATTCTGGAGATAGGCAACACCAACAGCCGTTATCGATTTCCTTTGGGTGCGCGCAAATTCATAGAAGCCTGGAATTCGCACGGTCCGGCACATCATTGCGCCATCGGGATAGGGCACGCGGCTGCTCAGATTGAGAAGATTGCGTGCCTGCTGCAGATGCGCTTTATTCGCGTCTGCTAGATAAAAAGAAACCGCAGATCCCTCCGCTCCGGTCGGCATGACAATTCTGTCGCGGGACGCAATTGAGCGTTTACAAGAAGGGTCCGTAGAACTGCGGATCCCTCGGTCGCTCGGGATGACAAAGGAGAGGGCGACCGTTGAATGGAAATTGGTCGTACGCCTGGATCCCGAGCGAAGCCGAGGGATCTGCAGTTTTATACCGCGGCCGATAAAATTCGCTGCGCCCAGTGCGCAACTGTGGCGGCGGCTACGCCTTCGGGCCGCGGATCTTCCAGCGCCGCCAGCTGCACGGCGAAATTGCCAATCGTCGCGCTTTCGACGGCTCCACAGAGCACCTCGAGGCCAGTCGCGACCTCCGTTAGCCGATTCAGAAGCGTGTTTCGGCTGCCACCGCCGACGATATAAATCCGCCGCAGCTTCTTCCCGGTAATTTGCGCAAGACTGCTCATAATCTGCCCGTATCTCGCGGCCAGGCTATGAAGAATGAGACTCGTCATTTGTGGCGCATTCTCGGCGCCGGTTGCCAGCGGGGCCAGCCCGCGGCGTTCGAGTTGTCGATTGATGCGCGCCGGCATCTCTCCTGGCAGTAAGAGATCCGGGTCGTCCACATTAAACACACCAGCAGGCGCCGGTACGTGCTCGGCGGCGGCGATCAGTTCAGGCACGGTCCAGTCGATCTCCGCAGCCCATTCCGTCATGCATTGCCGCAGCATCCACATGCCGTTGACGTTCTTATGAAAACAAATGCGGCTTCCAACAGCGCCGAGGTTGGTGAAGTCCGCCGCCTGCGCCTCTGGGCCGTTGCAAGGCTCGGAGAGCAGTGTTCCGACCAACGACCAGGTGCCCGAGCTGATGTAAGCCCAGCCGTCTCCGCTATCAGGGATACCCGCGATGGCAGACGCCGTGTCATGACAAGCAGGCGCAATCAACTCCGCGCCATCAAGTGCGGACAGGTTGAGCGCACGTCCGTTCAATTTTCCTATCACCGTCCCTGGCCCCACGATTGGCGCCGCGGCTGCTTGTACCAAACCCGCCGCCGCGAAAATCTCCCGCGACCAGCTGCGCTTCTCCGCATCCACAAGCTGGGTGTGGGTCGCGTTCGTATACTCGGCCACGCGCCTTCCGCCGAGCCGATGCAGGATATATTCCGGTAACGTGAGCCAGGGCTTTTCCTGTAGCTCCTCCGCATCCGCGCAAAGCTGGTAGAGCGTATTAATGCGGCTCATCTCCGTACCCGTGATGGCGCGAAGACGCCCCGCGGATATTCGTTGGAAGACCTCAGGCTGCGATCGAATGGTTCGTTCATCGCGATAGCAGAAAGGGTTGGCCAGGGCTTCGCCATCCGCGTTCAGACGAACGTAGTCGACTGCCCAACCATCCGCGGCGATTGATCGGACGCCTTCACCGGCAATCTCCGCGCACTTGCGTAGGCCGATGTCCATCTGCTGCGTGATCTGGCCCAGGTCCCAACGGATCTCGCCATTGTTGCTGACAGGAGCATTCGCATGGCGGTGAACCAGCTCAATATGAGGCGATTCATTCAGCCAGCGGAGCAGCGAGACGCGGCAACTCTCCGCGCCCAGATCGATGGCGATCATTGCGCGCCGATCTTTAGGACAGTTCTCGCTCATCGGAGATAAGCCTCGGTCAGACCTCCATCCACCGGGATCAGGTGGCCGGTGGTGCAGGGTGCTTGCGGGCCGGCGAGGAAAAGGATGGCCGCGGCGCAATCCTTGGGATCTATGGGTTGATGGGTTAAGGTTCGTTTGGCATAGAACTGCGCCAACAGCATGCGCAATTCGTCATCAGAAGCGGAATCATCGAAAGAGATTTTGTATTTCGTAAGCGAGGCCTTCACGCGGTCGCGAGGGAACATTGTTGATCCCTTCACCACGGTTGCGGGACTGATGCCGTTCACTCGGACCATGGGAGATAAAGTGACAGCAAGTTCGCGGATCAAGTGGCTGACCGCCGCCTTGCTGACGTCGTAAGCTTCACTACCGCGTTTGGCTACGACGGCGTTGGCTGAGCTGGTCAATACAATGCTGGTGGCAATTCCCTGGGCCTCGAAGACCTTAGCGGCTTCGTCTGCCAACAGATAGTTGGCGGTGACGTTGATCTCCAGCGTCAAGCCCCACTGTGCGTCGCTGATCACGCCGTCGGGGGAGGAAGGAAAAATAGCAGCGGTATTGATCAGGATATCGATGCCGCCATACGCCGCGATGGTCGCGTCCAGCGCTGTTCGAATCGCAGCACGATCACGTATGTCAATCTTTGTGGCGATGGCTCCCTCGCGGCCGGCAATCGCCTGCGCTTCAGCAGCAACCTTGTTGGCTGCATCCATCTCGCGATCGGCGACGACCACATGCGCGCCACGCGCCGCGGCCATCAGCACGACTTCGCGTCCAATGCCGCTGGCTCCGCCCACCACCAGGACAACGCGGCCGCTCAATTCCTTGGCGGCGGGTTGCCGCCGGATCTTCGCTTCTTCCAGAGCCCAATACTCAATTCGAAAAGCTTCGGATGCCGGTAGCGCCACGTAATTGGAGTGCACCTTGAAAGCGCTCGTTTCCGCCGCAGGTCCTGCCTGGGGCAGGATTGCGGGAAAGGTACCGTCCTCCAAATGCCCTGCGCCTTCCATCACGTGAATGGCGTTGACATAAAACTCACCCGTGATGCGCGCCTCGGCCTTGTTCTTGCCGAAGCTGAACATGCCGATACCCGGCACCAGCACGACCGTGGGGTTCGCATGGCGCATCGCGGGCGAGTCCGGCAATGCGTGCTGCTTATAGTAGTCCGCGTATTCGCGGCGATAGTTCTCTAACGCTGCCGTGGCAGCGGGGAGAATCTGCGCCGCATCCTTCGATGGGTCCCAGTCCACAAACAACGGCCTGATTTTCGTGCGGATGAAGTGATCAGGACAGCTTGTGCCCAAGTGCGCCAGCTCCGCCGCGGAATGCGAATTGATGAACTCCAGGATCTCGGGGATATCCGTAAAGCTGCCAATCATGCGTTGCTGGGTGGAAACGTTACCGCGCAGGAACGGCATGAGCCTGGTAGCTATCGCCTGCCGCTGCTGGTGCGGTTTGTACTTCGCGCCGCCAAACGCAGCGGTGCTCTTCCTGGATCGATAGCCCTCGATGAACTGGCCTATCTGATCGATGATGGTGATGGTGTTGAGATACGAGTCCCGTTGCGTGTCGCCCCAGGTGAACAAGCCGTGGCCGCCAAGCACTACGCCGTCGCAGCCGGGCACTCTGCTTCACCGCACGCTCGAGCATCATGGCCAGCTCGAAGCCCGGTCTCTGCCAGGGAACCCACACCAGTTTGTGATCGTACTGCTGGTTGAATTCATCCATCTTTTCCTTACCATTGGCCGATGCGGCGAGCGCGATGCCCCAGTCAGGGTGAAGGTGATCGACGTGAGGGAAGGGAAGAAATGCATGCAGGGCAGTGTCGATAGAAGCTGCCACGGGATTGTTGCCGAAAGTGCAGAGGGGATACAAGCCAACGATCTCATCCTCAAACTCAACCCCACGGTAAACATTCGCCAGGGCACGCACCTTATCCATGTACAGGGTGGCAAAGCCCTCGACCTTGATGCTGCCCAGGTCACCGCCGCTGCCTTTCACCCAGAGCACTTCCTTGTTTTGGCCGTCCAGGGGATCGATGCCCTCAAGTTTTGAGCTGGTGTTGCCGCCGCCGAAGTTGGTGATGCGCAGATCGGATCCCAGCAAGTTGGAGCGATAGCGCAATCGAGCAGGCGGATCAAGCGTTACGGCGTGGTTTTCATCCCAAAGATCGGAAAGATACTTGAGGGGCATACTTTTCTCCTTGTGTTGTCGTCCGCCGTCGCGAGGCGTTTTCTCAGCGCGAATCCGTACCTGATTCAATAGACAAAGTATTTCACAACGTCTCACGGTTCACGTAGGATGAGTGCGCTTGCTCCAAACCCCGGAACTGAGGTGAGTGTGGGTCCTAACCCATTCATTGGCGTTATCTATCACTGGATCGGCGGCCTCGCTTCTGCCAGCAACTTCATTCCTTTTCGGGGAATCAAGCGTTGGTCCTGGGAAATTTACTGGATTATCCAGGGCATCGCTGCGTGGCTCGTCGCCCCCATGGTGCTGGCCCTGTTGCTCGTCCCACATCTGTTCGCCATCCTTCATAGAGCGCCGTCTGCCAGTATCTACTATGCATGCTTCTGGGGCGTTTTGTGGGGGGTTGGTGGGCTCACGTTTGGCCTCGCGATTCGCTACCTGGGCATTGCCCTGGGATATGCAATCGCGCTCGGTTTTTGTACCGCATTCGGCACCTTGATGCCGCCGATTTTCAGCGGCCAGATGTCCTCCATCCTGCACGAGACCTCCGGGCAGGTGATCCTCGCCGGGGTGGGCGTGTGCATGCTGGCGATCGCCGTCAGCGGCCTGGCCGGTTATTCGAAAGAGCATGAGATTTCCGCCGAAGACCGGGCGGAGGCAGGGGAGCGCGACTTTTCCTTCGCCAAGGGGCTCGCCGTCGCCATCTTTGCCGGCATCATGAGTTCCTGTTTTGCCTACGGGCTTGCTGCCGGCAAACCCATCGCTGAACTTGGCCGCGTCCAACTTCTTGCCGAGCATCGGCTCGACCTTTGGCAGAATCTCCCTGTCCTGGTGGTCGTTCTCTGGGGCGGTTTTGCGACTAATTTCGCGTGGTCTCTTTTTCTGATCATCAAGAATCGCTCTTTCGACCAGTTCGCTGGGGCCCCCGGCATCAATCCGATGGGTGCTGTCGAAGCAACGACCGCAAAGTCATTGGGCGCAGAGGCAGCTTTGCTGGAACCGGATCACCTTACCACCTCCACACTGATAAAGAATTACGTCCTCGCCGCCCTGGCCGGAGTTATCTGGTATTTCCAATTTTTCTTCTATTCCATGGGGCAGACCAAGATGGGCAAGTACGATTTTTCCAGCTGGACTTTGCACATGGCGAGCATCATCATCTTCGCGACCCTGTGGGGGTTGGCTCTCAAAGAGTGGAAGGGAACCAGCCGGCGGACGAAGGGGCTGGTGGCGCTGGGATTATTTCTGCTCGTCGGTTCGACCGTAGTGGTGGGCTACGGCAACTACCTAAAGGTGCGTTGAACCGTCAGGCGTAACTGGCGACCGCGCCCTGGTTTGCCGCTGCGCGTTCCTTGGTGATCTGTTCGATATAACCGCTTTCGCGCAGCGCCAGCAGCGGATCTTCCACTAGCCCTTTGGATCGCCGCCAGCTCTTGACGATCGGCCGCACATCCTGCCAGAACGCGGAGCGGAAACATTCTTCTGCTTCCACCAGCTTGCATTCTTCCTGCAGGACTGAGAGCCGCGCTTGATCGACCAGGGCGGCCTTGGCGTAAATTTCCTGCGCCGTGCAGACGGTCTGCACCATGGCTTCCATTTTGCCCTTCATGTTGTGGCTTTGATCGATCATGTACGCCACGTCGACCAGGGCGCCGGTTTCCCATTCGTAGTTGCGAATTTCGTGAAAGATACGGAACACCTGGTAGGGGTCGATCGAACCCAGCGTGAGGTCGTCGTCGGCATAGCGCCGATCGTTGAAATGAAATCCACCCAACATGCCGGCGCGCAGCAGCCAGGCGACAATCTGTTCAATATTCTGTGTCTGGTAGTGGTGCCCGGTGTCGACCAGCACCAGCGCCTGCGGCCCGGCCGCCTTCGCCAGCAACAACGCCATGCCCCAGTCGGCGACATCGGTGTGATAGAAGTAGGGCTCAAAGGGTTTGTATTCGATCAGCAGTCGCTGGCCGGGGCTCATGGCGGCGTGCGTCTTCTTGAACGCCTGCTCGAACCAGGCGATGCGGTGCCGCATACTCTGCGTTCCGGGATAGTTGGATCCATCAGGAAGCCAGGGCGCTATATCGCGTGAGTTCAAGTTATGTGCGATGGCCACGCAGTCCAGCATATGATCAAGCGCTTGCTTGCGGATTGCCGGATCGGGATTGCCCAGGGCTCCGAATTTGTATTCCTGGCTCTGAAAAAAATTGGGATTAATCGACCCTGCGGCGACGCCGCACTTAGCGGAGAGTTCCTTCACCTGAGGTACGTCTTTGAGCCCATTCGGCAGATCCCACAGCACGTGCAGGGCGACCGTCGGGCACGCTCCCGTTAGCTGGTTCACCATGCCGGCATCACTGAATTTCTCCGCCAGGTTGGTCGCGGCCGCGGGCTGCATAAATTTGCCGAATCGGGTTCCCGTGTTCGCGAACCCCCACGATGGCAATTCGATCTTGAATTGATCGAGTGCCTGCCAAACGGAACCTTCCATATCCAGTGCCATAGTGTCCCTATCCGCGAAACCGTGCTGAAGCCTTCAGTTTACGTACTTGAGTGCAGGCGAACTTTCCACCCTGGACACCCCCGGGGGGCTGATCCATTGCAATAGGGTAACAGTTTCCATCCTCAATTCGATTATGTCAATTAGTCATATATATCAATTACCCGGGGAATATGCTTGCTGCACCCAGAGGGGAAAGCCCGGAGCCTTCCGCGAGACTTACTGCGTTGTAACCCGAAAAGAATAAGTGCCGGCGGGAAGCTCGTAAGTAGCGCTCCCTTGCGCGTTACTGACCAGGTGCAGCTTCTTGCTGTTGGATAACGACTCTCCGTCCAGAGTGAACTTATCCTGCTGGTCAGCTCGCAGCGGCATATTTGCCTTGGTGTTGGGGGGAACGGTGACCAGCCAGGTAACGGCATTACCCTTCATCGACCACGAGGATCGTATCTCGCCGTAAGCCGATTGGTAGCGGAAATCGAGACTGCCCAGTCGCGCGTCGAAATTGGGATGGAGATAGATGGTATGGAATCCGGCGTCCGTGGGCAGAGCATCGATTCCGGCCGCATAGCGATAGATCCAATCAGCCACGGCTCCATAAGCATAGTGGTTGTACGAATTCATACTGGGGTCGCCGCGCATCTGGTCGCCGTTCCAACGCTCCCACATCGTGGTGGCGCCGTGTCCGACCAGGTATCCCCACGAGGGATATTCCGTGTTGAGCAGCAGGCGATAAGCAAGATCGCTGTGGCCGGTATCGACCAATACTGCCAGCAAATATGGCGTCCCCAGGAAACCGGTTGCCAGGCGCCCGTGATTGGCTTCGATCTTGGCCACCAACCTGTTTGCCGCCGCGGCTCGCAGCGAGTCGGGCACCAGCTTCATATTTAATGCCAGCACATAGCTGGTCTGCGTATCGCCGCCGGCGGCTTTGGCTTCGGGGTTGTTGATCTGTCCAAAGGGAGACGGGCCATTATCGGCCCCCGGAATAAAACCGTCGGCATGAATGTACTCGGCGGCAAAAGCGGTTTTGATCTTGTTGAAGATTTCCGCATACTTCGCTTCCTCTTCGGTCTTACCCAGGGCATGTGCCATCTGCTGCATGAGCGTCACATCGTAGGCCCAGTAGGCGCTCGCCACCAGGGGCTCGAGTGTGGGGCCCTCAGGAGAAAGCCAATCGCCAAAGGGTATGCCATAGTCCGTCTTCCACAAGTAAGAGGGGTTGGCCGCCTGGATCGCCGCCAGATACTTCTCCATTGCATCCCAGTTTTGTTCGATGACCCGCGTATCACTCGATTGCAGCCACGCAGTCCAGGGAATGATGACGCCGGCATCGCTCCACCCGGCGCCAAAGCCCGGGTTGGGCGTATCGGTTCCCGGAGCGAAGATGCCATACATGGGCGTGCCCACCTGGGTGTTCCGTATATCGCGGGCAAACTTCTTCGAGAATTGCGTCAGGTCCATGTTGTAGGAAGCGGTTCGCCAGAATACCTGCGCATCCGCGGTCCAACCCAAACGCTCATCACGTTGCGGGCAATCGGTCGGGACGCCGACGAAGTTGGAGCGCTGTCCCCACAGGATGTTGCTCCACAACTGGTTGATCATCGGGCTGCCGGATTGCATCTGCACCGTGATTGGCGCGTCGGTGTACATAGCCACGGCCTTCACGGCATTAAGGTCTGGTTTGTACTTGAGGCCCGTCACCTCAACATAACGGAAGCCATGAAATGTAAAGTCCGGCTGGAATTCCTCATCGCCTTTGCCGGCTAGAACAAAGTGGTCCGTGGCTTTTGCAGTGCGCAGGTTATCGATGTAGAGAGTGCCGTCGGGATTCAACACTTCTGCAAATCGCAGCTGGACGTCTGTTCCGGCAGCGCCGCGAGCCCGCAGGCGCGCGACGCCCGCCAGGTTCTGGCGAAAGTCGTAAATGTAAACTCCCGGCCTGGGGTTCGTGATCTCCGCCGCGGTTAACGTTTGTTGAGCGCGGATTGGCTGAAAGGATTGCGGAACGATTTCCGGTTCCTTAGGGTTGACTAAATCGACTGGCTTCCAATGCGCGTCGGAAAAAGATGCCGTGTCCCAACCTGCTTGTTCCTTGCGGGCGTCGTAATCTTCGCCATCGTAGATCTCGGCCTGGGAAATCGGGGAAATATCGGCTTTCCACGTGGCGTCGGTGGCAATCCACTCAATCGAGCCATCCGCATGCTCGATGCGAAGCTGCGCTTTCAAGGCCGGCGGAGTATCTCCGTAGTTGTATCCCTGGCGAAACCACATGAGGGGCGTTGTATACCACCCCGGCGCCAGCCAGGCCGCGATCGCATTTTCTCCTGTCTTTACTTGCCGCGTAACGTCATAGGCCTGGTAGGGAACGTGGGCTCGGAAATCATCCCATCCGGGAGACAGGATCTGATCACCTACCCGCGCGCCGTTGATCTGCACGCGATAAGCGCCTAAGGCGGTTACATAAAGGCGCGCAGAGGTAATGGGCGCGCTGACTGCGAAGCTGTGGCGAAGCAGTTTCACCGGCCCGGTGCGCCACGGATTTCCCAACGTGCTCGCGCTCATCGGTGTCTTGGGTAGTACGTAGGCGGCCGCATTCGACCACGCGGCATCGTCGTACTTAGGGTTGTACCAACCCTGGTCCGCATCCAGCCTGGCTTTCCACTCTTTGTTGCTGGCGAAGACCGCAGCACTTCCATCCGCCATCTCGACGTAGAGGCAAGCGCTCATCGGGGTCTGGTTGGTCTGAGGCGCACCCATTCCAGTGGGCGAGGGCGTTCCGTACAAGGTGACCCCGACGGCCAGCAGGTTCTCGCCATTGCGCACGTCCTGGGTGACGTCCTTGAGCAGGTAGGTTTTCCAGGGCGCTTGCTTCCAGGGTGGCAGCGGCACTGTCTCCAGCACTTGTTTCCCGTTAACCCACGCCGCGGCAGAATCTTCTCCGGTGACAAACAGGTCTGCATGTTTCACTGGACCGTTGAGCTGGAATTTGAAACGAAAATCATGCTGGGTATCGGCGCCGTTCTTTGCTGTGCCGTCCGCGTTGGTGATCCATGTGGCGCCCGACTTACGAACCGCGCGATGCTCAGGGTCTTCATAACCGATCCACTGGGCTTTCCAGGTTTCCTTGAGCAAACCTGTTTCCCACCAGGTCACGTCGCTTGCCGGGTAGGGCTTTCCGTCTTTATCCCAAACCTCCACGCGCCAGTAGTAGCGGGTAGAAGCGGTTAATTCCGGACCGCCATACACCACGCCGAACGATTTGTCGGAAGTGATGCGGCCGCTATCCCAGACGTCCGGCTTGTCACCGGTCAGCATGGCAGGCTTGCTGGCAACTTTGATCCTGTAGGCAGTTTGCCGGGCAGCGAGGCCGGCGTCCTGAAGCTGCCAGGAAAACAGAGGCTGGCTTGAGTCGATGCCCAACGGCTGAGTGAGGGAGTCGCAAGTGAGATGGGTCGGTTTTCCGGCATACGCAGCCGCGAACGCGGGGCCAAGGCAAAGAATGGCAAGTAGAATGGCGCGGATAGCGCGCTGCGCAGCGCTATGAAAAGCGTTTGATGAGGTCATGTGCATTCGGCTGAAACTATCGAGTTGGCAAGGCGGCAATGTCAATAGGAAAGTGATGTCCCCTTCGAATCTCGATGCGAAGCGGGAATTCACCCCGGGGCGGGCGAGACTGCTCAGGATGCGACAAAGCGCAAACAGGCCAGGGCATAAGGCAGAAGCTGGATTGAATCAGATCTGCTCCATTCGCGCCACGGTTCAGAGCCCTGTTTGCTGAGACTTTGTTCGTCGAACAGAAAGACAGAGTAGATCGGCTGGTCACCCTCAACTACCACTTCCTGTATTCGGCCGGTGAGATTTGCCAGCCACGCAACTTGCCTTCCTTCTCGATCCACTCCGCTGATCGCCGCAATTCTATTTGGGCGGCTCGAATGACAGTTGCATCGAGGATTTCCACCGAGTTCTGCAAGTCCGCAGGCAGCGTAATACGCCGGATAGAGTTGCAGCCCGCCGGAAACCTGCACGTGAGCCAGGCCCAGGCGTCCCGTCAGGCCGCCAACCGTCAGCGTTTGCAGATTTGCCTCGGCCGTACCGGCGACAAAGCCAATCATCCACGCCGCTGCGAATAGGCTGCTTTGTCTCGGATCACAATCCGTCATCGTAACCCGGCCGTTTGCCGGGTTCTCCATGACCCGTGCGCCGTAAGGGTTGTGCCGCATACCGATGGTGGAAGGCCCAATCCAATAGGCCTTCTCTTTGCCGATGATCGCCCGCGCCGATCGCACAATATGGGGCAACGCTTCCAGTGTCTCCATCACGCTCAAGTCGTCTGCTGCATGCACGATCGGGCAGGTGCAGTGGGAGACAAAATCGAGTAACTCGACCGGTGGGCGCTTGCGATTGAGTTCTGTGAAGTAACTAAGCGTGCCGCCGCCAACCGCGACCCCAGGAAAGGCTTTCCGTGTTGCCTCGTAGACTTCGCTGAGCGGCGGGCATGGAGGCCATATGCTGCCAGGCAACGTGGATTGACGGTCCACTGCAGGCGAAACCAGGATGCCTGTTAAACGGAGGCCGGCAGAGGCCGCCATTTCAGCGAGCCCGGCCAATTCATCGTGCACACTTTCCTTGCCGGGCAGCACCAATTCAAGGACCATATGCGTCTTATCAGTCGCCGGAACACCCTTGGCAATGTCCGCGAACCCGCGAAGGTCGCTCTCCCCGTGTCCCGCGCCGGGGTCAAAGTGGAACAGCAGAAGTTGCGGACGCAGATGATGGAGCAAGCTTGGGTGAGCGAGTGCTTCCTGGATTAGATCCGGATGAATGGCGACACCGATGCCAGGAAAGGTGCCCTCAGGACCACCGACGCTGACGCGGATCGGTCCTTTTTCGCTGCCGCCTGGTCGAGCCGAGGATTTCGTGGCCGGCCCTTGACTGCGCTCTATGCCGAGCTCCACTGACTGCCGGTTCACCACTCCCTGTTCCATCACATAGGGCCAGGGGAGAGAGAGCGGGCGGACGTAGGTCTTGTAGGATGCGTCCGACCAGTTCCGCTGGTCTTCCATCTCAAACACATCGCCGTTCATACAGCAACGTGCCGTAATCGAGGGAGTGACCTGGTGATGAATAGCGCGAATATCTTTGAACGGCTGCGCGGGTGAAATGAGTTCCGGAAAGACAGCTTCTTCCCGGGAACCATCGACGTGTTCCACCACAGCCGGCTGCCCGGCGACCTCCGCGATGGGGTGCAGCACAGCAAAGCCACAGCGCGCAGTACGAAACGGAGTCAGCGGTTCGGCGAGCACCTCAAACGCTAGTTTGCCCTTTGCATCACCCGCAATGCGCGCCTGGTAGTTGAGCATCTGGCTGGAATCGGCGGAAACGCAACGGGCTCGATAGGTAACTGTGAACGACTTGCGGTCTTTACGAATGACGCAGTCGGTGATTTCAGGAGTGTAGGTTCCCCAGTCTGCATTGCGCACCACGTAAGCAATGGCGCGCAACACCTCTTGGCCCTCATAGCGGATAGCCCGCAGATTTCCCGCTACTAGCTCTGCGGTCAGCGGCCCAGCCTTCAGGACGACGCACTTCGGTGCTTTTTCTTTCGTGCCAACTCGCCGCTCGATCAAGCTCGTTTTCATACGTCACCAATATGCCTTGCCTTTATACCGTAGGATGCCGTTTCTTTTCCTGTTCTCGCACACTCTTTTCAGCCCCCGCATGGATAGAACCACCTCGAGTAGAGTCCCGCCGAGTAGAGTCCCGCAGGGACGGCTGAACTTGCTGAACTTAGCCCAGGACGCAGTCCTGGGTAGAGACATGCGAGTCGAAAAGTCCCGCAGGGACGACTGACGATTTCCCCGGGTCGCCTGATCTGTTCCCCGAATCGTGAACTGTGCGTCGATTAACTTTTCAGCCGTCCCTACGGGACTAATTGCGCGACCGTGGGCTTCTTTTAACGGTTCAGCACCGTGAGGAAACTGGACACCAAATCGACCTCGCGCCTTGACACAAACGCTGCAGCTAACCCATGATTTGATGGCTCTCACTACTGCTTCCCAGGAGGCATTCTTTTCATGTTCGAGGGAATGTCGAGGCGATCGTTTGTGAAAGCGCTGGCCGCCAGCGCAATGTCCAGCTCGACGATCAACTCCAGCCTGGCACAGGAGCGAGTGGCCGCATCGAACCAACCCACAGAGTGGTCCTACACCAGCGGAAAACAATACTCCGACCCTTTCAACCAGGTCGATGTGGATGCCATCATCACGCTGCCTTCCGGCCAGCAAGAGCGCATGCCGGCGTTCTGGGCCGGAGGCTCCGAATGGCGAGTCCGCTACGCCGCGCCTGCGCCCGGCAATTACAAAATCCGATCCGCCTGTAGCGATACCAGCAACCGCGATCTTCACGACCGCACTTCAGTTTTGAATGTTGAGCCGTACGCCGGCCAGAACGTGCATTACAAGCACGGGGCCCTCAAAGTCGCAGAAGATGCCCGCCACTTTCAACACGCCGACGGAACTCCTTTCTTCTGGCTCGGGGATACCTGGTGGATGGGTCTGTGCAATCGCCTCAGCTGGCCGGATGGTTTTCAGACGCTGACAGCCGATCGCGTGCAAAAGGGATTCACGATCGTCCAGATTGTGGCCGGTCTGTATCCAGACATGGAGCCCTTCGACCCTCGCGGAGCGAATGAGGCGGGCTTTCCCTGGGAACCGGATTTTGCTCGTATTAACCCCGCGTACTTCGACATGGCCGACGTGCGCATGCAGCACCTCGCTGACCAGGGTCTCGCCGCCTGTGTCGTAGGGTTTTGGGGATATTTCATTCCGCGTATGGGGATGGCCAAGGTCAAACAGCATTGGCGCTATCTTATCGCCCGCTGGGGTGCGTATCCCGTTGTCTGGTGCCTTGCAGGAGAGGGAACCATGCCTTACTACCTTTCCAAAACCAAGGAGCAGGATGCCGAAACACAAAAGCACGGCCTGACGGAATTAGCGCGCTATGTGCGGACTACAGATCCGCGGCATCATCCGATCACTATCCATCCTTCGAAGAGTGCTCGGCTGTGTGTGGACGATCCCGCGGTGCTCGATTTCGACATGCTGCAGACTGGCCACAACGATCGGCAAAGCGTGCCCAACACCATCGAGACGGTCAATCATTCGCTGGCCGCAGCCCCAAAAATGCCGGTGTTGATTGGCGAGGTTTGCTACGAAGGCATCGCCGAGGCGAGCCGGCAGGAAGTACAGCGATTCATGTTCTGGTCTGCGCTCCTGGGCGGAACAGGTGGACACACCTACGGAGCCAACGGCATCTGGCAGGTGAATACGCGGCAGCAGCCCTATGGCCTTTCGCCGCATGGCCATTCCTGGGGCGGCCCTGCGTGGGATATCGCGGCGCAACTGCCAGGTTCGGGGCAGCTAGGACTGGCCAAAGGGCTGCTCACTCGATATTCCTGGTGGAAACTCGAAACCCGGCCAGAAGTGATCGAACCTCACTGGAACGATAAGCGATTACTGGCAGCCGTTTGCCTGCTAAATTCCGAGGCGAAGCGGTCATAGCGTTTTCTCCCTCTGGTTTCAAGCCCGTGACTTTCAAGAATCTGGAGACGGCAAACTATCGCGGCTTTTTCTTCAATCCCAGCGATGGAACGGAAACACCGATCGAAAACATCCAACCCGATAGCAGCGGTTCATAGAAGCCGCCGGAATTTCCTATCTTCCGCGATTGGGTGATCGTTCTTGAGCAGAAAGCATGAACCATTCCGTATCGGCTTCTCCGCGGATTTTTGCGATCAACAAGGCCAGCTCTGTTTTCCCCGATATTGGCTTATCGCTGCTCGAAGGCATTCCCCGCGTCGCCCACGAGTTTGTTGCGGAATATCGCGATGAATATTCCCCTCATCAGCTGGCAGACTATGACGTTGTGATTTCGCTGAAGCCCAAGGTGACAGCGCAGTCACTCGCCGGGATCTCCCGGTTGTGTGCCATCGGCCGTTGCGGTGTAGGCTACGACAACGTCGATCTCGATGCCTGCACAGAACATGGAATCGCTGTCTTCATTACCCCTGCCGGAGTTGTACGCCCGGTAGCCGAATCGATTGTGCTTTTGGTGCTTGCGCTCTCCCACCACCTGGTACGCAAAGACCGGCAAGTGCGGCGAGGGCTTTGGGCCGAAAGTAACCGCCTGCTCGGGCGGGAGCCGCGGCAGCGAGTGATCGGCACGATTGGCCTGGGCAACATCGCCTCTGAGGCGATTCGTTTGCTGCGCGTCTTTGACGTGAGCCGATTCCTGGCTTTCGATCCTTATGTTTCGCCGGATCGGGCTGCGCAGCTTGGAGTGGAAGCCGTCACGCTTGAGGATCTTCTGCGCCAGTCGGACTACGTCCTGGTCAACTGCCCGCTTACCCCGCAGACCCGGGGCTTGCTAGGGAAATCTCAGTTCGCGCTCATGAAGCCAGAATCGGTACTCATCAATACGGCGCGAGGACCGATCGTGGAGGAAGGCGCGCTGATCGAAGCGTTGCAGACGGGAGGGATCGCCGGCGCCGCACTCGATGTGTTCGAGAAAGAACCTCTCAGCACCAGCTCGCCCCTGGCGGCTATGGAGAACGTCATCCTGACTTCGCATTCCATCGCCTGGACCGAGGAACTGTTTCGCGATATGGGGCGCACCGATTGCCAGGGCGCTTTGGCAATCTATCGAGGAGAGGTGCCGGATCACGTGGTGAATCCCAAGGTGCTGAATACTCCGATCTTTCAGCAAAAACTCGCTAAGTACAAAGCAGCATTTTCAGCAGGGGGCAATACCCCATGACCAATTTTCGCCAGCGGCTGCGCCAGGGTGACGTTCTTCTAGGCCAGATGGTGCTCGAACTCTTCACCCCCGGCATCGGGCAAATGCTCGCAGCGACCGGTCTCGATTTCGTGATCTTCGATATGGAGCACGGCCGTTGTGACATATCGCTGCTGGCGGAAATGCTCGCAGGCTGCCGTGGTAGTGCTATCTATCCCATCGCGCGCGTTCCTGACGTAGCGTATGCGCCGTTATCGCGCCCGCTGGACCTCGGTGCCCGCGGCGTCATGGTGCCGCGCGTGGAAACCAGAGCGCAAGCCGAGGACATTGTCAGTCAACTCAGATATGCGCCGGTAGGCAGGCGGGGAGTGGCGCTGGGCATCGCGCACGACCTTTATCGCGTCGGAGACGCCGGCTTTTTCGCCAAAGCGAATGAGGAAACTTGCGTCATCCTCTTGTTGGAAACGGTGAAAGCTTTTGAAAATCTGGATGCGATCATCTCCGTGCCCGGCGTGGACATTGCCTGGGTCGGGCACTACGACCTCACCGTCTCTATGGGCATCCCAGCGCAATTTGAGCATCCGCGATTTCTCGGAGCCATGGAGGAACTAGTCGCGGCATGCCGGCGCCACGGCGTGGCTCCCGGTTTCCTCCCCTCTTCGCCGGAGTTGGCCGTGCATTGGCTTGGCAAAGGCTTTCGCGCCCTCAGCCTGGGGAGCGACATTGGGGTGTTCCTCGACGGCGTGACCAAGTTTCGCGCGCATGTGCAATCCAGCGGTGCACCATGACGTGGTGCGTATTCCTGGTGGCCGCGGATCTTAGGCATCCATCTCGATAAGCATTTTGATGTTGCTTCTTCCCACCTCTTCAAAACGGGTCAAACTGTTCCACGCCTCCCAGAACCCGCTGACGATTTAAAGTCTTACCTGAGCTTACTTACAACATTCCCCAGAAATGAGCCTTCATTCGGCCCGCAGTGCCTCCATAGGGCTTACGCTTGCTGCCTTTCGGGCAGGGAAGTAAGCGGCCAGGCCTCCACTCACCAGCAGTAGCAAAGCGACGGCCGCCAGTGTCAGAACGTCGTGCTCGGCGACTCCGTAGAGAAAACTATGCACAAATCTTCCCGAAGCGACTGCAGCCATCGTCCCGATGATCACACCAGCGATGACCAGGACACCCGCATGGCGCAGCACAAGCCACAGCACCTGTGACCGCTGAGCGCCGATCGCGACCCGCAGGGCGATCTCACGCGTTCGCTGGGTCACTACGTAGGCAAGCAACCCATACAGTCCAGAAATGCAAAGCAGCAGCGCTGTTCCCCCAAAAACTTCGAGCAAGTGCGCGGCCAGCCGCGGGCTCTCATAGGATTCCTCGACCACCTGGTCCATGCTGGTAAATGTCGCATCCGCCAGTTCGGGGCTGGCCTGGCGGAGCAGAACACGCAGTTCAGGAATGACGGATGCGGGAGCGCGCTCCGTACGGAGTGCGAGGTCCATGGCATTCCCTTCGATCGCAAGGTATGAGTTGCTATCTGGCGTAATCTGCGGAATGCATATCGCGGCCTCCGGCTCCGATTTCGTGATGGAGTTCTGCCGTGCGTCGTCCAACACGCCTACCACGATCGCCTTCCGGTCCTTCTGCATATCAAGAAGCTGCATGCCTAGTACCGACCGTAGATTCTGTGAATCTGGCGCATAGAGCCTGGCAAACGTGCGGTTCACGACCGCCACCGGCTGGGACCCAGCCGTATCTTCCTTATTGAAATAGCGGCCCATGAGCATGTTGAGGCCAAATACTTCTTGCGCTTCAGGACTCACAGCCCTGAAATTGGTGGTGATGACGTCATCCTGGGTATTGTGGCGGCCGTACCCCTTACCCTGCAGAGTTAGCTGCATATGGAACGTTTGGCCCAGCGGTACTTCTGTCATGAGCGCGGCCGACTGCACGCCGGGTAGTTGCTGCACTCTCTCGAGCAACGGCTGATACAAGTCTTTTGTCATGTCCCGATTCGCGAATCGATAGGAAGGGATGGCCAGGTTGGCAACGACGATGTGGTCTGTGCGAAAGCCCAGTGATACGTGGCGCAGCGCATAGATCGTGCGCAGAAGGAGTCCGCATGCCGCCAGCAGTGTGAGCGACATGGCGATTTCCGCAACCACTAATGAACTCCCAATGCGATGCTGGCGGCGGCTCCGTCCCGTCTGCTGGCCACCCTGCCGGAGCGCGGGTTCGATAGGCGAGTGTGCGGCGAAGAGAGATGGCCACACAGAAGAAAGCACCGTCGAAAGGAGCGTGAGCGCGACCAGGGCGAACAGGATCGTCCCATCCGTGCTCGAAGATACTCGCATCGGCAAGTGCGCCGGACTGTGCTTCTCGAACAACGTAATCGTGGTGAACGCGAGAAGACTTCCCACCATGGAAGCAGCGCTGCTGAGAACGAGGCCTTCCACGAGAAGCTGCTGTACGATCCTTACCCGGCTCCCGCCGAGCGCACCGCGTACCGCTATCTCGCGTTGCCGCCCGGAGGCGCGAACCAGAAACAAGTTAGTCACATTGACGCACGCAATCAGCCAGAGAACACCGGCTGCCGCCAGAAGGGCGATGAGAGCGGTCTTCTGGTTCGCATTGACGAGCGATTCGCCGTAGCCCCGAGCGATGACGGTTGCTCTGCGTTCGCGTTCGTCCGGATCTTCGTACGCTTGAAGGATCTGCGCTTGGAGCGTACGCAGGTCCGCCTCGGCCTTGGTCAACTTCACACCGGGTCTCAATCGACCGATTACCTGATAATCTCGACCTCCTGCTTTGCGGTCTTTATCCGTATCGTCTAGCTGAACCGAGGTCCACACTCCAGGCCGGTCTTTCTCGAATCCAAATGCAAAGCCACGCGGCATCACGCCAACTACGGCATACCCTTTGCCATTGAGTAAAACCTTCTTCCCCAAAATTCCAGGATCACCGGCGTACATCTGTTGCCAAGCTGAATCACTCAATATCAGCGTATTGGCATTCTTGCCATCGTTAAACGGGTCGACATTTTCCTCGAATCCGTGGCCCAATGCTGGAAGCACGCCTAGCGTACGAAAAAAGTTGGGGCTGACATTGGTGAGATGTACCGCTGCCGAGCCGCCATTGCCTTCGAGAAAGTTAAATCGGCCTGCCGAAGCACCACCGGCTCGGTAGAACGCAATCTGTTCGAAGGACTTGTTCTGCTCTTGCCAGGTTCTGAGATCAAGGTAGGGTGCGCCGTGCGCCACAATATCGCGGGCGCCGCGAATGCTCGCCTCCTCCACGGTCACCAGGCGTTCCGGATGCGGATAGGGCAGGGGCCTGAGAAGAACATGATCGACGACGGCGAACATGGCCGTCGCGGCTCCGATTCCGAACGCCAGTGTTGCAATTACGGTAATGGAGAAACCCGGAGACCTTCGCAACTGGCGCAGAGCATACATGGCGTCTCGTTCCAGGGATTCTAGCCAGACCCCTCCCCACATCGCGCGAACCACGTCTTTGACCAGCGCCTGATTGCCAAACTCCCGTTCGGCTTGCTGTCGCGCCGCTTCCGCGTTCGCGCCGCGTTCTCGTTTGTCCGACGCTGCCAAGGCAAGATGCGACTTGATTTCGTCATCGAGGTCTGTCTTAGCGCGTTCAGGTCGAAAAATACGGCTCCAGAAGCCCATCGCAATCCTTATCCTTCAGTTGCCGGAGACAGAATGCTACCAATTGCCGCGACCATCGTTTCCCACTTTGAGCGATCACGAGCAAGTTGCTTCTTACCCTCCGCCGTGATGCGGTAAAACTTGGCGCGTTGATTTTGTTCCGTGTGGCCCCACTTCGAAGCGATCCAGCCTTGGCGCTCCATGCGATGCAGCGCCGGATATAGCGATCCGGTCTCTACCTGCAGCACCTCGCCGGACTGGGTGCGCAGAGCCTGCCCGATGCCATAACCGTGCTGGGTGCCCCACTGCAGAGTCTGCAGAATAAGCATGTCCAGCGTTCCCTGGAGCAGCTCGATACGATTCTGATATGGTGAACGTTCCTGAGTCACAGTGTAGAGACTCTACACCCGGTGGCAGTAGACTGTCTACAGCACCAACTCCGAATCGATTCAGTCTGAGAGGCTAATCGCGTAGACCTTCGATTATTACCCGCAACCATCTGCGAAGATCACACCAATCCCGCATAGGGCACACACGCATCCGAAAACAAGCTACCCCACGACGCATCAAGAGAATGCCATCGCTGCGTGCTGAACCAACTCGTCGGCAACTCGGGAATATGCAGCAGTCCATGCCCACCGGCGCAAATCAACTCCGTACCGTTCCAGGCCAAAAAGTTCCGTGAAGCTTCTCCCACCCGAGCCGGGTTGGAGAGCACACGAAGACAAACCGGGCACCGCTTTCGTTGGTCCTCAAGTATCCATCGAAACGCAAAAAGAAACCCGAAGTAAGACAGCCCAAGCTGGACATATTGCGTGCTGGTGGAGCTGAGTGATGGAATTCCATAGGCAACGTCCACCGCGGTCAAGCACACCAGGGGTATGACCAAAGAAATCTTGCTCAATAAAAATAGCCAGCGTCTTCCGCTCACCGCCCAGGGAAGCCGTCCGCTAAGACGCGGATACTCACCAAGAGGCAAAGCCGTAGTTGCGGGCAGAGTGATCACAGCAACGATCAGCGTAAACAGAAAAATCGAGAAAGGTAACCGCGACTGCTGCGCCAGCGATATGCAATCGAAGCGAACACTGCCTCCATCCTCGCTGGGAACATTCATGGTTCGCCATCCATCCGTGGGGCGTAATCCAGCTGTTCGCATGTGGGCCACCAGAAAACCTTTGGAGTTCCGCGGCAACAGATCCATGTGCGCCTGATCCTCCAACAGCCACGCGTCTACCTGGCCCGGCAATCGCGACGAATCTTGCGCGGTTACACCCGCGATCAGAACCCGCTGCCCGCCTATATCGGTGAGCTTCCCAATCACGCCGGCATCGCTCCCGAAAAGTTGCCGCCAGGCCGCCTCGCTCAAAAAAAGCTTTGCCGCATACGCCTGATCGCCGCTATCGGGTGCAGCCGGTAGATTGAGCAACTGGAAGAGATTGCCGCTTGCCCGGCCAATCGAAAGCTCTTTACCGCCATGCATCGCGATATGCACTCGCTTGCGTATCGGTTGATAGAACGCTAAGTCGGTGAACAAATGCCGGGTCCTCACCTTCCATGACCGATAGTCCTCGAGCGGTATGGTGGGAGATTGTGTGCCGGCATAGCCATCACTCGAAATTGTTACCAGTCCATCACCGTCCCGATACGGCGGCGGACTCATGGCCTTGCGCGCACCCGGCAGAGACAAGCACACAGCAAAGCTGATCGCCGTCCAAACAACCAGGAAAAAGGAACAGCGCGACACGGAACCGGGCCGCAGGACTCTGCGGGGCAGAGAACGTGGGGCATACCACCTCAGCCAAAAGGCATCCTGGAACGCCCCGAGACACAGGTCCGTCACCTGGTCCTTGCGATCTTGCAAGTGCCACACATGCCAAACCTCGGCCCGCCATTCAGCCAACCACTCCTCGCGTTCTCCGCCCGGCACCAGCAAACCGGCGCACCGGATAAGGAAGAGTGATACGGGGAGAGAGCGGAGAAGCAGGCTGAGGCTCATGCGTTTTTGACCTCCGGATCAGAGATCATTTTTTGTAGGAGCGGGTAGCGTTTCTGCACCGCCTCAAGTGTCGTTTCCCCGGAGCGAGTCAGTTTGTAGTACTTCCGCAAAGGCCGCTGCTCTGCGTCGGCGATCGATTGTTTTTCCCACTTCGAGACGATAAGTCCATCGCGTTCCAGCCGGCGCATGGCCGGATAAACCGTTCCGCTGGGTAAACCTGTCGCTTCCATCACGCTGAAGCCGTAGATCTGGCCGCCATGAATCGTCTGCAGGATCATCGCGGCAGTATGGGAAAGTTTGGCTTCGGTAGCCATGGTGAGCAGTATACCTATGTAGCATACTGTTGACTAGTAGAAGATAGTATGCTACATAGGGTACAGTGATTGAGGGCCCACACCGTGCTTCAACTCGAAAACCTTTCCAAAAGCTATCGGGGTATTCCCGCGATCTCGAACGTCAACTTCCGCGTCGACGCCGGCGAGGTGGTGGGTTATCTGGGCGCCAACGGCTCAGGAAAGTCGACCACCGTCAAGATCATTACTGGGCTGCTGCAGCCGAACGAGGGCCGCGTGTTGTTCCGGGGCACGAATATACGCGACGATCTCGCCAGCTTCCGTGCGGTGCTCGGTTACGTGCCGGAAGAAGCGCATCTCTATACCTACCTCTCCGGCATGGAGTACCTGCAGTTGGTGGGCAGGCTGCGAGGCTTGCGCGAGCGTCAAATTACCATCAAGGCCCACAGGCTATTGCAGTTGCTTGGTCTGGAGTCGTGGCGGCATTCGCCGATCTCCATGTATTCCAAGGGTATGAAGCAGCGCGTGCTGATAGCCGCTGCGCTCATGCACGACCCTCAGCTCCTGATCTTCGATGAGCCGCTCTCCGGTCTCGATGTTCTTTCCTCGCGGCTATTCAAGGACCTGCTTCTGGAACTGACAGCGGCAGGGAAGGCGGTTCTCTACATCTCTCATGTGCTCGAGGTCGTGGAACAAATTTGTAGCCGTGTTGTCGTCATCGCGAAGGGGAAAATCCTGGCCGATGCCAGCCCGTCGAAACTGACCGAGCTCATGGAACTGGCTAACCTTGAGAGCGTCTTTGCCCAACTGGTTCAGCAGGAAGATACGAGAGCGGTAGCCCGCGAGGTAGTGGAAGCCATCAAGGTGACCAATGTTTGACCGCCTCCGCATCTTCGCTCCACCGGAATTCCCCGTGTTGTCACTCGAAGTGCAGGCCCACTTGCCGGCGATCGAGGTGCAGGAGCAAAGCCAGTTCCGACTTCTGGTGCGCCACTTTCTGGAACGATTCTTCAACAACGACCTGGTCTCGGCAGACGGGGAAACCAAGGCGAGGTTTCTTCAGGTGGTGTATGCGATCGCTCTCCCAGGACTGGTCGTCGCCCTGTTTTTGTTCCCCCTGTATCACGCCCCCCTTGAGCGGCCCTTCTGGTCTCAGGCGAGCGACCATTACTTCTATGTCTTGTATTCCTTTGTGGCCGTAGGAGCGGTGAGCATCTTTGCCTGGGACTTGCTCTTCCCCGATCTGTTGGACCTGTTCGTCCTCTCATCGCTCCCCATTGCCGGCGCAAGACTCTTTCGCTCCAGGATTGTCGCCGCCGTACTCTTCCTCAGCCTGTTCCTGCTCGGCAGCAGCGCGCTCGGGGCAATCTTTTATCCTTTGCTCTCGGAGTCGCCAGGCCTGGCACGGCACCTGCTGGCCCACGTGGTCGCTGTTCTCACCAGCGGCATGTTTGCTGCCGCGTGGGTACTGAGCGTGCAAGGAATCATGGTTACGGTATTGGGCGAACGCTTTTCCCGGGCAATTCTCCCTTTCCTGCAAGGCATCTCGATGATGCTCCTGTTGACCATCCTCTTGCTGTTTCCCGTCACCTCGCGGTTTCTTGAGGTGCTGGTGAATGTGCCGGCAGCCCGATGGTTTCCACCCTTCTGGTTTCTCGGAATCTACGAAACCCTCCTCGCCGGCTCTGCCTCATTGCCTATTTTTATCGGGCTGGCAAAGACCGCCTGGCTGGCGACAGCTTTCGTTGCTGCCTTGACCGTCGTCTCCTATCCGCTTGCCTATCGACGCCGAATGCGATTTCTGGTCGAAGGATCCGAAGAATTCGACACCCGGAATCCAGCCATCATTCCCATTCGCCGCCTGCTCCATGCGACCTTATTGCGCAGTGCAGTGCAGCGCGGAATTTACCACTTTATCAGTGGCTCTTTGCTGAGGACTCAGCGCCATCGAGTCTATATGGCCCTGTATGGCGGCCTCGGCCTCGCGTTGCTACTTGCATGCACGGTGCTCCTGAAAGCTTTCCCATCGGCATCTCGGCTTCGCTTTGTCGCCCGATGGTTTGCGGGCTGCGGTTCCCATCGCCGCTTTCTGGATCATTGCCGGATTGCGCACTGCTTTTCTGTCACCGACCGATAGGAGAGGCGGTTGGATCTTTCGCGTGATCCTGGGCAAGCCCACATCGATTCAGCTTGATACGACCAGGCGATGGATACTGCCGTGTGTACTGGGTCTTACCTTATGCATGATCGCGCTGATCCATCAAGTGGCGCCCCCCGCACTGCGCGGCTGGAATTCTCTTGCCTGCCAGGTTCTGGTGGCGATGGGTCTTTGCCTGCTGCTGACCGACGCACTGTTCCTCAAAGTCAAGACCATCCCCTTCACCGGAGAAACAAAAGCGCCGGCTACGAACCTTGCGTTCATACTCCTGCAATATTTCGGATTGTTTCCGCCTCTTGTGCTGCTTTCGGTCGGTCTTGAACCCTGGCTCGAGGACAGTGTGTGGCATGTGCTGGCGATCGTTGTGGTCATAGCCGTAGCGCATCTCGCGATGCTCACGATTCACAACAAAGACGTCGAATATTACGTGAACCTGATTGATCTTGATGAAGACGAGGAGGAATTCCCTCAAAGACTCGGCCTGCGCTACTGAATCCGCAAAACGAACTTGTTTGCGAGCAAACAAAACAGATGGATCGTCAAGTGCAGTGAAGATGTAGGAATGGGTGCCGCCCATGAAGAATCTCTTCCCACGGATTTGCAGCTTGTTGCTGAAGCAAGTCCTGCTGCTCGCCCTTAGCTTCGCCGTAATCTCACTCGCCAGCGCACAGTCGACCGGAAGCCTGCGAGGTCAGGTATCGGATCCCAGTGGCGCTGTCGTTCCGGGAGCATCCGTCACCCTTACCCAGGGGACGACTGTGCTGAGCGTCCAAGCCGGGAACGACGGTACCTACCTATTCAAGGCGGTCCCGCCAGGCTCATACACCATAACCGTACAGGTAACTGGATTCGCCACCTTCACCAAAGAGGGGGTCATGGTCGCTCCGGGGCAGGCTCGCCAGCTGAATGTGTCCCTTGTCATTGCCGTCCAGCAGCAGGATATAACCGTCACTGATCAAAACTCAGGCGTCAGTGTAAACCCTGATGAGAATTCAAGCGCGCTGGTAGTGAAGGGAAGCGATCTCGATGCTCTCTCTGACGATCCCGACGAATTGCAAAACGAACTTCAAGCGCTCGCTGGCCCTGCCGCCGGCCCGAGCGGTGGCCAGATATACATTGACGGATTCACCGGAGGCCAGATTCCCCCCAAGTCGTCCATCCGGGAGATCCGCGTCAATCAAAATCCTTTCTCCGCTGAGTTCGACAAAATCGGCTACGGCCGGATCGAAATTCTTACCAAACCCGGCTCCGACAAATTCTCCGGGCACATAACCTCCCTGGGCAACGATTCGGCGTGGAATACGGCTAATCCGCTCGTCCAGCAGCAACCCAGTTACTATCTCTATTTCATTCAGGCGGATGTCAATGGACCTCTGACCAAAAGCGCCTCGTACTTCTTCAGCCTGTTTCACTTTGACCGGCAAAACCAAAGCATCATCGACGCGGTCAACCCGGAAGATCCGACCACAAATTTCAACCAGGCTCTTCCGAATCCCTCGTCCCTTCTGGTCGCCAATCCTCGCGTCGATTTCCAATTGGGCAAGAGCAATACATTGTCGGTCCGCGACTCATACGTGCGCTCCGTCGCAACCGCCAACGGCCCGGGTCAGCTCAACCTTCCTGAGCAGGCATACAACGTAAACAATCAGGAGAACGCAGTCCAGGTCAGCGACACAGTCGTAGTCAACCCGCGTGTGATCAACGAAACCCACTTCCAATGGCGCCGCGTGCGCAACAGCCAGGTCGCCTCCTACTTCACTCCGACCGTAACCGTGCAAGGAGCTTTCACCACCGGGGGCAGCAACTCCGGTGTGGCCCGCGATCATCAGGACATCTTTGAACTGCAAAATTATTCGACGGCCACCGCCGGCAGTCACACCATACGTTTTGGCGTCCGCCTGCGCGCTTATCGGGACGCCAACTACTCCACTGCAGGCTCCAACGGAAACTATCTCTTCAATTCGGTCGATCAGTATCTCGCGCAGACACCCGCGCAATACCATGCCACCGTGATTCAGAATCCGTTAGCCCGGGCAATTCTGTTCGATGGCGCACTCTTTTACCAGGACGATTGGCGCGCACAGGCCAAATCTCACGATGAGCTACGGCCTGCGCTTCGAAACCCAGAATCGCATTCGCGATCATGCGGATTGGGGGCCACGTCTTTCCCTCGCCTGGGCCCCCGGCCACGTGGGCAAGACCCCTCCAAAAACGGTAGTGCGCGCGGGCTATGGCTGGTTTTACGATCGGTTTACCGTCCCCAACTCCTTTGCTTCTTCGACCGGCACGCCCTATCTCGTGCAGGCCATCCACGAGAACGGAATCAATCAACAGAGTTACGTCATAAACAATCCCGGCTTCTACAATCCGAATGCTCCGGCATCGCCCAGCACTCTGGCCAATACCTCCACGTCCATTCCTTCCTTCTACGATATTGATCGCCACTTTCACGCAGCGCTCAGCATGCAGGGCGGCGTCGGGGTCGATCAGCAAATCGGCAAGAAGCTCATGTTCAACGCGACCTATCTGTTCACTCGCGGCGTTCACCAGTACCTGACCAATAACGTCACCGCGCCTGAATTTGACCCATCCACCTACACCGTGGTGGGCCCTCTTCCCGCGGAATATAACTACCAATTCCAGTCCGGCGGCATTTACAAGCAGAGCCAGGTAATCGTCACCGCCAACACCCAGTTCCGCCATCTGTCGGTGCACGGCTCCTATACCTTCAACAAGGCCAGCAGCGATACCCAGGGTGTCACCTACGTTCCCTCGGTCGCCCAGAACCCGGGTCTTGATTACGGGCGCGCAGGCTTCGGCATCACCCATCGTCTCTTCCTGCTTGGTACCTACTCTGCGCCGCATGGGTTCGTATTTGCGCCACTATTGGCGGCTCAATCGGGCACACCTTATAACCTGGTCATCGGCAACGATCTCACAGCGAACAACCAGTTCAATGCGCGTCCCACGTACGGCACGTGCGGAGCCGCGAACGTGGTTTCGACTCCATACGGCTGTCTTGACACGGACCCGGTGGGCAAAGGAGAAAGAATCATTCCCTATGGAGCCGGCGTTGGCCCGGCAAATTTTGTCTTGCATCTGCGGGTCAGCAAAGTGATCGGGATCGGTCCTCGCATCGAAGGCGCGAAAGGCGCGCCGGGCATGCAAGGAGGGGGCGGCAGCGTGAACGGCCGCGGTCTCAGCGGCGGGCAGGCGCAGCCAAAGCTTGATGCTACTGTCGCCCGAAAATACAGCCTGACGCTGGTCGGCGGGGCTCTGAACATTTTCAACATTGTGAACCTGGGCACGCCCAACGGCACTCTGGCATCGCCCCTGTTCGGCCAGACGCAATCTCTGGCCACAGGCCCATTCGGCTCGCCCACACCGGGCAACCGCGCTATTTTCCTGCAGGCCATTTTTGCTTTCTAAGGTAAGCCGCCGGCCTTGAGAATCAGGAACCAATCAAGGCGCGCACTGCTCGCTCAATTGAAGGAAGATGCAGCTTTTTGTAACGACTGATCGGCGCAGAAGCGGCATCGGGGGATGCCCTACTTGTTATGGGGCTCCGCCGCGTGAGTAGGCTGTTCGATCGAGGTGGCATGGCCTGGCGCATGAAACAGCCAAACTCCCACGGCTACAACCAGCGTCACCGCAATGACCACCCCAAGCAGTAATCGCGCGATATTGGAAGGGCAGAATTCTCCGACGCGGGGCATGATCCTCAATTATAGCGACGAACAAGCTCCTGGCGCAGCAGACTAACAAAGCGGTGAATATTCCCTGGCCGGGCCGCGTTCGCCCACCCTAGCGCAGGGAAACCGTTTTCGCAGGCGACCTCTACCCAGTCTGGACGCATCTACCAAAGGGCCCGGTACAGCGTGGGCTGAGCATTTGGGGGCTACTTCTTTCATTCCATGACCTCGCACCGGCAAATTGGCCACTGGTTTGAACACGCGGCTACCGGCTTTGCCGTGACAGACGTTCATGGCAACGTGGTCGATGTCAACCAGGCTTTGGCGCGCATTATCGATCGCACCCCGGCGGAAATCGGCGCCCTGAATCTCTTTGAGCTGACCCACCCCGAGGATCGAGCGCGCCACCGAAGCCTGCTGGATCAGCTGCTGGCCTCGGAGATTCCAGGATTTGTTATTGAGAAGCGTTACCTGCGCCGTGATGGGACCTCCGTTTGGGTCCGCAATTCGGTAAGCCTGGTAAACGACGAGCAGCACCAATCAAGCCATCTGATCTCCATCTGTGAGGACCTCAGCCATCACAAGCGGGCCGAGCAGGCTTTGGAGAAACAGGAGCAGATGGCTGCTATCGGAAGATTGACCTCCTCCATCATTCATGAGATCAACAACCCTTTGGAAGCGGTCCTCAACCTGATTTTCCTGGCCCAGCGGGCGTCAGACCTCGACAACGCGATGCCTTTCCTGCGAACCGCGGAAGAGGAATTGGGCCGTGCTTCCGAGATCACGGCGCAAGGACTGCAATTTCACCGCCAGCCTTCTTACCCCACCTCCGCCAACGTCATCCAGATCGTGCAATCAGTCCTGGCGCTGTTTAAGGAAAAATTTCGCACAGCCAGAGTCAACGTTGATCTGCAAACACAAGATGCCCCCGAACTGCTGTGCTTTGCAGGGGAATTACGCCAGGTCTTTGTCAACCTCGTTGGGAATGCTGTGGAGTCGATCGAAAACGGGGGCCAGATAACCATCCGGGTCAGGCCGGGCACCGACTGGGCGACAGGAAATCGAGGGGTTCGCATCACCATCGCCGATACCGGGTCCGGCATAAGTGTGGAAACCCGGAAGCACATGTACGACGCGTTCTACACCACCAAGGGTTCGGGGGGCTCCGGTCTTGGACTTTGGGTTACCGCCAGAATCGTGCGCAAGCACCGTGGCCATATTCACGTCCGCAGCAGACGTGGATCCCAACCTGGGGGCACCGCATTTACCTTGATCTTTCCCTATGCCGGCGCGGAAGGTAAAACTGCAGGTCTCCACGAACACGCTGCCTGACGGTGAGCTTCATTGCGGTTTACGCGTAGGTGGGATCAATCACGGAACGTACTGCTTGCACCGAGTCTGCCGGAAACTGACCCAATCGGGCATGTTCCCGTATCGTCGCCTCATCCGGAGCGATATAGACGCAATAAATCTTGTTATCCGTCACGTAGGACTCAATCCATTGAATCTGCGAACCCATACCTTTGAGTACGTTGCACGAGGTCTGGGTAATGGCCGCCAACTGTTGGCGATCGAGGGCGCCCGCGCCCGGTATGTTGCGTTCGATGATGTATTTAGGCATAGAGGCTCCTCAAGTCCACCCATGTTACACGAGGCACAGTACTCCCCTCGGCGGATGTACTCATTTTGGCGGAAAACGTCAAAATTGCCCGTGGCCGCGAATTACGCCCGCTGCATCCAAATAGCTTAGAAAGGATTCGCATGCAGACGCAAAAGCCATCTGTGAAACTCGAAGATTGGGCGGTAGTGCCGGCTCCGAACTCTGGAAGCTATCAAGCTTTGCAGCCGGGAAATTTTCTGGTGGGCAGGGCTTTCGGCCATCAGAGGATTGAAAAAGGGAAGTTTATCTTCACCTCGCCGATTGTGCGTGTCGATCCTCAGCAGGGAATTGTAGAAACAAAGAACACCTGCTACTCGCTGGGTGAGGCAAGCCACGAGTACAAGGTGTGGAGCCGGGAACAAGGTCCAGTCGTGGCCGCTTAGCCCGGTCATCCGGTCAGGTTGACAGCAATCGCGGAAGGACCTCCGTCGCCGGCCCCAGGGCGATCTCATGAAAGGCATCCGCGTTTAGAGGCTCCTCGGGACCCACATAAATGGTGCGGATGCCACGCTGTTTGGCGATGTGGACAAGGCCCGCAGCAGGGTACACAGAACCAGATGTCCCAACCACCAGCAATTGCGTAGCACGATCAAGTTCTCTGTATATTCCGTCCATATCCAATGGGATTTCCCCGAACCAGACAATGTGCGGGCGAACTGCTGCTCCGCACTTCTCGCACATAGGCAGGTTGGTAGCGTCCTCATACAATTCCTGATCCGCAAAGGGCGAGCAGCCGTCTACGCAACGCGACGCAAAGAGACTGCCGTGCATGTGATGGACGCGAACCGAACCGCCGCGCTCATGCAGGTCATCGACGTTCTGGGTGCAGAGATAAAACCGGTCGCCTAAAGCTTCTTCGACCCTTGCTAGGGCGACGTGGCCGGGATTAGGTTGAGCAGCGAGGGCATCGCGGCGGCGCATGGAATAGAAACGCCACACCAATTCGGGATCAGCGTACCAAGCCTCGGGCGTCGCAACCTGCTCGACTCGATAGCCGTTCCACAGCCCTCCTGAGCCTCGGAAAGTAGCTAATCCGCTTTCTGCGGAAACTCCTGCGCCAGTCAGGACGAAGAGCCGGTCATGCGGGGCTAAAATCATGGAAAGTTCGCTACCTAGTTGGCTGCCGCGACGTGTGCAGGTATCGTAGCAGCAGCTGCCGGCACACCGCCGGGGCGTTTCGCCCTCGCTTCTTCTACCGGAGGCATAGTCGCCCGGCAAACCGCCGGCACATTCTTCATCTGTTTGGCGAACACCTGGTAGCTTGGCGTCGCGGGCCGCAAAGTTACCCAGTAGCTCGAGGCAGTAAGCAAGGGCTTTCTCTGCGTCAGCATCTGGTTTTCGAGAATCTTCACCCCGCACAGCAAGTTGTTTTTGGGAGTCAAAATTGTCTTGGCGGGAGACTTTTCGGCCAACCTCTTGTCCTGTTTCCAATTGAAGTCGCAGCCGTATCGCTCAGCGTCCATATAGGTGAGTTGCAGCAGGCCTTCTTGTCGCACAGTGCGTTTGGTGACGGCGTCTTGAACTGCCACTTCGGGTTCTGTGTGTTGTACGTTCGTCGTTGGCTTTAGACCAGCCTCTGCCCCGGCGAGTGCCTGAAAAGTATAGGCCCAGAAGGCGCGCTTATCGGCCTCATTCAAGCTGGCGAATCGCGGGCAGAAGGTTCTCACACCCCGGGCCACTCGCGGCGACAGCATCTCCGGAGACAACGCCCGTTCGACAATTACATCCCACTGCGGGTCCCACGAGTCCTCTCCGAGTTCTTCCTTCTTTACTGCAATGGGAGTCGGCGGAGCCTGTTTCAACGCCGGCTTGGGCGCGGGATTTGGCTGCGCCGGATGCGACGCAACCTCACGACCGCACCCAACGAGCACAAGCATCCACCAAAGTGGCAACCCAGCCATTGAAGCTATCCGCATCCGTAATTTGATGCGGATTTACTCCTCTCGAAGCCACTAAGGACGAAAAAACCTAGAAGGTGCAACCTGCAAGAGGACCAATAGCTGTTAGTAGGTATTCGGGCGGGAATCCTTCATATTCCTATCCCCCCCAAAAAAAGGGTGGGCCATATCTCACTTGTTTTATGCGAGATGTGGGATACCACAGTGGCACATCGGCAACTTGTCCTCAGGAACAAATCCTGCGGAGCTAGCTAACCCGATCCCGCTAAGGCATCTTCAGGAACTCCGCCGGAGTGAGAGCACTTCGAGTAAACCGCGCCTCCAGGATCGCCCCCTTGAAATGATCTTTGAGATTAATCCGGACCCCGACCGACGAATGTCCCGGCCGCTGTGGAACCAGTTGCACGCTACCCTCACCCTGCAACTCGTCGCCCACATAGTTGCTGAGCGTCTTCCCGTCGTAAACCGCGGTCACGCGATACCACTTACCCAGCGGATGCACTTTCTCACAATTCAGCAGCGTTTTTGATTGCCCACCCGCCATGGCAAAGCTGTCCAGGCACCATTGGCCATCGACAATCCTAATTTCGAACAGCAGCCGGTCGTCGAGATCTTTTCCCGTGGCCGGGTCCAATACCGAGAGATGGAAAAAACGCTGCGCCGGTGCGCCATCAACATCCGGTCGAAAGATTACCTCCCAAGTCCACGTAGCTGCGCCCGCCAGCGGGTGCACCGGGACAAACAGTGCATCGTCGATTCCGTCGAACTGAACCGCCTTGCCGAAGGAAGTCTCAATTATCTTCGGATGACCAAGTACCTGCGTCGTGTATCCGCCAAGCCCGGAAATCTGGTCAAACATCCAGATTTCCGTGTTTCTAGCGCCCACTCTCTGGCCCATCAAGAGCGCGCCGGCCAGCACCAAAACCGTAATCCCGCACAAAGTCAGCTTGTTCAGAAGTAAAATTTCCCCGCTAATTGAATGACGCGCGTTGCGAATCCGCCCGAAAGTCCGTTATTGATTCTTCCGTACGTCTGCGAACTGATGCTCGTGCTAATGGTCGAAGGGTCTGGATTGTAGTGTTTAAAAGCGTTAAAGAAATCGGCGCGCAATTGCAGGTTGCGCGACTCTCCCAGCTTAAACCCCTTGGTCGCAGAGAAATCGTCATTGAACAAACCAGGCAAGCGGACAGCGCCGGTGCGGGGTGATGTGCCGAACTCCCCTGGCTGCGGAGCCGTGAACGCCGCGGTGTTGAACTGCATCATGGGCGTTCTGTTCCCACGAGGTAAATTCGCAATTTGACCGGGAACCACGTCCGGACGGGAAGTCTGTCCAGTCCCGGTATTCGATGTGCCGCCATAGGTCACCTGCGAGGCATCCCCTGATACTGCGGTCACGATCGTTGAAACCTGGAACCCATCCAGCAACAGCTTCTTGATGCCGCTTGAGCTTTGAAAGAAGGGGATGTCGTAAAGTACGGTTCCGCTAAACCGGTGAGGAATATCGTAAAGGGAAAGTGATCGGTCGTAACGCGGATTGTAAGGGTTAAGCGGGCTGGCGCCGAAATTGCCGCCGCCCACAATGCCACCAATGTCACCCGGCCCGGAAATCGACTTCGACCAGGTATACGCCACGAGGGTATTGAGCCCATGCCCGATGCGTCGTTCCAGTTGGGTCTGCAGCGAATTGTAGCTGGAGTTACCGCGAGAGAAATCACCCTGCACTGGCCGCAGGAACGTCTGGTTCGGACGCCTTGCGTTGATGCTCAGCGTGGTGCTCGCGGGATTGATCGGGAACGGCATGTTCGTATCGTTATAGGAGATAAAGTTGTGCGTCCCATGTGCGCCCACGTAGGCGATCTGGCCGGTAAAGGCCCCGGGAAGCTGATTCTGAATCGTAAGGTTAAACTCCTGCGTCATCTGGTCTTGCAGGTGCTGATCGATCGACGTATCAAATGGGTAGGTCAGCGGTCCACCAGTGGTCACTCCTGGAAAGGGATTGCTGAAAAAGATGTTGGGTATCTTTTGCGCCTGGTTGGCTGCAGTCAGGCCGGTGTTGCCTGTAAGCTGTGCTCCAGCCTGTGCCTGGTCACCTTCACCCATACTGAAGGGAGCATTGTCGATTTCCGGTGTGAAGTAGATGCCATAACCTCCCCGCACTACTGTCTTGCCCAAGCCATACGGCTGCCATGCGAAACCAATACGAGGCTGGAAGTCATGGTAGGTAGGTTGCAGAAGACCGCGTCCGTAGGGAGACGTTGCCGGAGTTACGGCCATCGAGGGATTTAGCCCGTTCGGTCCGTTGTAGATGTCGGCGTACTTATTGTCATCCTGGGTGTACGGCGCAAAATGATCCCAGCGAAATCCGAGATTGAACGTCAGGGTCTTGGTCAAGCTCCAGTTGTCCTGCACCGAATACGCCTGAATGATGCTGGAGATGTTGGTCCGCGTCACCGTGGGGTTGATGCTGTCGCTGGCGATATAACCGAGCAGATAATCAACCAGCGCGGAACCAGTGTATTGGCCGGTGAAGTTGAATGTGCCGTGAGGATCGCGCGCCTGGCTGAAGTAGTCGGTGCGCCGCCCAATGTTCACCCCAAATTTCAGGTAATGCCGGCCCCACTGATAGGAAAGGTTGTCTACAAATTGGTTGATGCCGTTGGCGCGATTGCGTGGCCCGATGTTACGCAAATCCGCAAACAGGCGGTGTGCCCCGTCTGGTCCGCTGATCGTGATGTTCGGTCCCCCGTAGAAGTGAGGATCGGACGACGAGAAGGGTATCTGCATCAGGCCATTGGAGATGTTGTACTTCGCGTTGTTCGTTGTTCCAAAGGTCTCAAATTCCTGGAAGTTCTGGTGCCCGTAACGAAACTCGTTCACGATCCTGGGCGAGAAGACGTGAATCTCAGACACTTCGATCAGGTGGTTGAAAGCGTCGTTGTTGTCCTCGTCGTTGCCGAAGAATGAGGGCCCGTTACTGTAGGTCTCGTCGTATATGTAATGTCCGCTGACCGTGTCTTTACGCGTAAGGTTGTGGTCCATCCGGCCAATGTAGTCATACTGATAGTTCAGCGTATTCACCGGTATGGTGTTGTAGTTGGTCGCCGAACTAGCATTGGTCACATTGGGCGCTGGCGTCACCTGCATCATGATGGCCGAGCGGGGATCCACGGTGACCTGATCTCCGATCTGGTATTTATGCCCAGAAATCGGATCGACCACGTTGAGCAGCTTGCCGCTCGACGACGTGAGCGCCGTGGCATCGAGAATTCCCGCGCGAATGTTGTTATCGGGAACGATCGCCTGCTGCACATTGGCGCCGTTGAGCAGCTTGCCGCTCTCCCAGTTGAAGAAGAAAAAAGTCTTATCGTGCCCGTTATAGATGTGTGGAATATAAAGCGGACCGCCGAAGTTCGCGCCGAACTGGTTGCGATTCAAGCGCGCGGGCGTGACATCGGTTTTTGCAATCGCGTCATAGGTTTGAGTAAAGTCGTTATTACGATTGAACTCCCACAGCGTACCGTGCAGATTATTGGTTCCTGACTTGATGATGATGTTCACGTTGGCCCCGGCCGCGGCGCCGGAATCGGTTCCGCTGCTGCTGGTGTCAACCCGGAACTCTGCAATCGCGTCGACGGACGGCGAGAAGCTATAAGTCCACGCGTCATAGTCCATGGCTTCGGTCCCATCGATGGAGAAGAGATTCTGTGTATCCCGTTCTCCATTGACCTGGATGGAAATCGTGCCGCCAGTCGCGTCGGTAGTCGCAATCGACCCGCGGGCTCGGCGGACTGTGATGGAGCCTTCCACCCCCGTATTCACCCCGGGGATGAGCTGGGCAAGTTGGACAAAATTCCGGCCGTTAAGCGGCAACTCGACAATCTTTCTGCCGTCGATCACCTGGCCGACAGCCCCGGTCTCGGTTTGCAGCTGTGCCGCGGCCGCGCCGGCCTCCACTGCGACCGTCTGGTTGACTTGGCCCACACTCATTTTGAAATCCTGGCGGGCCGTCTGGCTGGCGTCCAGGTTGATCCCGGTAGCCTTCTGGCTCGCAAACCCGGCGATCTCCACACTCAGCGAGTAGGTTCCGACGGGTAAGGCAGGAATCGTATAAGCGCCGTCACTATCTGTGATCGTGGAGCGTACTGTGTTGGTGGACGCTTCCGTCGCTGTCACCTTCGCCCCGGCCATCACCGCGCCAGTGCTGTCAGTGACGTTGCCCACAATCGTCGCATTTGTCTGCTGAGCCTTGGCAGTGACAAATCCGCCCAGGACCAGAAGCAAAACTAAAATAACCCGGGCAATGATTTTCAGTGAGATGGAAGTAGCCGCGGTGACGGCGTTGTGTGCTTGCATCGTAGGTCTCCCCAAAAGTGGCGTTCCCGTAGCCTCTGCCTTATTCGGCGCCAACCGGCTGAGCTACAGCCTGATTGGGGGTAAATGTTTTCTCTCTTTGGCTACGGTCGGGATTCTTCCAGTCGCAACTTACAGGTGTCAAGGACATACTGGTCCCGTCGTTCCGCCCTGCGGGACGTCCTCATCAGGGAGTAACTCCCCCAAAGGGTGGAACACAGCGGCGGTTCCAACAAACCATCCTTCGGTCCGTTATCCACTCTTCATGGAACCGTTACCATGTCCTTGTCATCCCGACCGGAGCGAAGGAAGCGGAGGGACCTGCGGCTCCGCGGACCTTTCCTGCGCCACTACCGCAAATCCCGGCTCCGACTCAAGTTAAGATTTCGTTCTAAGGAAGGCACATGCGCAAAAGCACGTTACTCGCCCTGCTCCTGGCAATCATTTCCATCAGAGCGCACGCCCAGGGAGCCCTCCTGGTAGTTACCAAGCAATCTCACGCGTTGGCGATCGTCGATGGAGCAACACTCCACGTCCTCGCCCAGGTGCCCATCGGCGAAGACCCTCACGAGGTAATCGTGGGACCCGACGGAAAAACAGCCTATATTTCCAACTACGGCGAAGGCACGCTGCATACGTTAGCCGTGGTCGATCTTCTCAACCAAAAGCCACTGCCGCCGATCGATCTGGCCCCCTTGCGTGGCCCGCACGGCCTGACCCTCCACAACCAAACCCTCTGGTTCACAGCGGAAGGATCAAAAGCCCTGGGAACCTTGAATCCCGCAACCAGGCAAGTCGAAGCCGTGCTCGGGACCGGGCAGGACAAAACCCACCTGGTCTGGGTGTCAAAAGAAGGTCACAAAGTAGTCGCCTCCAATGCAGGCTCAGGCACCATGAGCGTCTTCGATCGCACTGAGCAAAAGCCGGTGACCGTTCCGGGAGCTCCGCCAGCGCCACCCTCCTACACCGTTCCAGGCTGGAGACACACGCTGATCCCGGTGGGCCAGGCCGCCGAAGGATTTGCCGTTTCCCCCGACGAACAGGAACTCTGGGTTGGCAACAACGACGGCACCATCTCCATCATTAACCTTGCCACCGAAAAATCCGAGACACCCATCGCGGCCGACGTCCTCGGAGCCAATCGCCTGAAATTCACGCCGGACGGCCGCCTGGTTCTCGTCACCACCCACACCGGTAAGGACCTGGTGGTGATCGACGCGCACACGCGCAAAGTGACCAAGCGTATCTCGATTGAACAACGCGGCGCATCCGGGATCCAGATCCAGCCCGACGGCACGCGCGCCTTTGTAGCCTGCCCGCGCGATCACTATGTCGCCGTGGTCGATCTTCGCCAACTCACAAAAGTGGCCCAGATTGACGCTGGCCGCGAGCCGGACGGCCTCGCCTGGTGGACCCGCTAAACCGCCGGCGCATAATCTTCGCGATAAGGAGTAAAGATATCCAGCACCTCGGAATCCTGCTGTGCGGAAGCCTGGTGCACCACGTCGCCCGGTACGAGAAAACTGTCACCCGCCTTCGCCTGAAACACACCGCCGGGATATTCGAAAGTAAGATGGCCGCTGATGATGTACACCAATTGCTCGTGGGGGTGGCTATGCTTCGCGCCGACCCAACCCTTCTCCATCCTGTGCCGCACCAGCATCATGCCAGGATTCCACGACATCAGTTGCCGCCGGAGCCCCGGCTCAGGGTGAGACATCGATTCATCCTGCGAAGCAGTCACTTCGATTGCAGACATGCATTCTCCTCAGTTGAGCTGCACACGATTGTTCATCTGGGTAATTTCCGGCAGATTGCCCCCAGGCTCAATCGTCACGCTACCGCCCTTCCAGTCTATGCCCGCCGGTAATGTAAGCGAGACGGTGGCGGTTTTGGGATACAGGTCGAGAGGCGCCTTGAGAGTGGGAGTGCGGCCCCTCGCCAGGACCTTTCCGTGACCATCGCGCAACACAATCCTCGCCGGGGGAGCGTCCAACGAGCCCACGCTGTGCACCGTAACCGTCATGCGCGAGCCATTCACCTTGATATCCTCGCGATCGATGCCCAGGTCGGGGCGCGACCAGTAAGGGACCCCGGGCTTGACCAGCCTCAGCTCCAGTTCGCTCGAGCTCCGCGGAGCAAACGTGAACGTAAGATCGCGGCTGCGTTCGAATTCCTCTGTCCGCTTGTTGCCGTCCTGGGTGATTTCCCACTGGCCAGGATCAATCTCCCAACCCGTCATGTGCGCAGTCACCGCCTTCTGGTCCAGGTTGTACGCAGTGATGCGGATGTGATCGGGAGTTCCCTCAGGGATCACAATCGCTACACTCTGGTCATTCGCGGGAGCATCGAAGCGCCAGCTCACCACGTTGCCGGGATACACATAATTGCGCATCAGCGCGACCCCGCCCAGTCGCGCGCGCTGCAGTTCACCGTTATTGAAGTAAACGCGATCGATCCAAAGACTACCCTCGCGGTTGATAAATTCCCGGTTCGCGGCAGTCTCGAGCTGTGAGCGATAGAGCTGGCTGAGATAATCCGTGTTCCCGCTGAGCTGCCACGCAAAATGCAGGTTGGTTTCCCGGTTGTTGCCGGCATCGTCGCGCCGATCGGGAGCGCCCGTCGTCGCCACCTTCTTACCCCACGTGTCGCGAACCTTCAGTATGTCGAGCGCATCCGAATTGATCGACCGTAGCGCTCCAACCGGATCATCTTCGAACCCTGCCAGGTATTTCTTATCTCCGGTCCAGCGATAAGCCGCCCACAGAATGAACGCCGGCTCCTGGCTGCCGGGAAGATCTTCGTTGGTGTGGAAGTTGACCGTGTAGTGCATGTGGTACTTGCCATCGGCATCAAGATGACGGTGGGCGAGGAAACCGTCGGCGATCTCTTCGATCATGGTGCGCGTGCGCGGAGTGCCATTGAAAAGCACCAGCGACAGCGCGGGATGAAACACCATGTACGAGCGCGACTTGCCCCAACCCCATACACCACCCTCGGCCATTTTCGTGCCGCTGAAATACGAGGAACGAACCTGCCTCTGACCCGCGGAGTTGATACCCGTCAGCCATTCCAGCCGGCGCGAACTCTCCATCGCACGCTCCAACTGCTTGGGGCTGCCGAAGTCCAGCATCATCGCCTGCCCCAGCACGTTCAGCCCATCCTCGTAGCTATGCAGCTCGTCGTACTGCGCCGTCGCCAACCCGTTGGTGAACATTTTCTGCGCGTACATCTCATCCAGCGTCTTCAGCAGAGAAGCCTTTAGTTTGTCGGGGGTGGATCCCATGAACGCGAGGCCTGGCCACCAATTCAGAAAGTCGCTGTCGTCGGAGAGCCCTCCGCCAAACTCGCCGTTGGAGATCTGCCGATTGTCCACATACCAATTGATCAGGCGCTTGAGCTGCCCAAGATCTTCGACCTGCAGAAAGGCCCATTGGGGAACGCCTGCGGGTGCAGCAGGCGGTGTGTACTCAGGCCCGGGCTGATCCGGATTCATCTCGTGCCAGTACTTGCGTCCCAGGTCATTTTCCGGATCTACCCGAAGTAAATCGCTGATATCGGCATCGAATCGATTGAAGATATTGAGCTTTCGCGAGCTGACGCTTTCCTCCACCAGGTTGGCGTAGTTGTCGCGCACCTGGGTAAGCCGATCGATGGTGTGCTCCGGCAGCGCGTCGTTCCACGGCTTGAAGATGAGCCGCACGTGAGCGCCAGCAAGCGACTGTGGACCAAACTCCGGGCTGGCCGAGGCAATGGTCAAATACAGGCTCTTGCCATTGGGAAGAATGCGGTCGCGGGTGTCGAGAAACAGCGTGTACGGCTCACTGGGCTTAACCGAGAAGCTGAAGTCCAGCATGTCACGCATCGGCCAGATCGGATCTTTGATCTGGATGTTCATGGGAACATACTCGCCATGCGTCGGCTTAACCTTCAACGGTGGCAGATCGATCGCAATGCCATCGAGGCCCGCATGCAGATTCTGCCAGTCATAAGCCAATCCGCGGCTGGTCCCCGTGGGCAGGGCGCGAAAGTCCGCGGGAACAAGGATATGCACGATCGGCAGCGCCCCAGCCTGCTCCATCGCCTTACCGGCATTGGGCGCGGGCGTCGCTACCATGGTGGCGCGTTGCTCCGCCGGAAATCGTCCGTGAATATAGTCGACCAGGGGCGCCAAGGAGGGATTGTCTTGCACCCCCTGGGTGCTTAAGCTGTAGCGCAGAACAGCCACCCCGGCGGGTTCCGTGCCGGTATGAACGTAGTAAGCAGCGAACTCGCCGATGGGCCACTCCTGCTCTACATTCGTAAAGCGAATCTTTTCTCCCGTGACTGGTTGATCGAATTGATGAGTGGTGCGCTCCTGGCCTCGTGGGCGCTCGAACAGCGTCCTGGCCAGCATAGGAGAAGTATCGTGCTGATCGGTATCGGCGATCGCCCTCGGATCATCCGCGCCCGGCGTTAACAGCGAAACATTACCCCACGCGCCTCCCTGGATCTCCAGATGATTCCACGGCTCGTTGGGCATGTAGAACGTCACTGACTTACCCGACAGCGAGTAGCAATCCCAATCGGGCAGCTGGAAGTAGTCGAAGCGTCCAACCAGCCGTGACCGGTTATAAACGCCAGGCCACGTGGTCTCGCGGATACCATCCGTGCCCCTCCACCACCAGCGCTTCAAATCGTAAGCGTCATGGATCTCGACCTTCCGCACGATCGTATGCGCGTCAGGAAGCGGTGCGGGAATATCGCCGCTGCGGTTCCACCCATACCGGAACCACCAATCCTTTTGCCAGTCAGGGGCCGCGACCGGGATCGATGGTATCGATTGCGGTGTCTCATTTTTTGCGAGCGAAGCAATGTTGTCGTCCGAGAGCATGCGGTCATAGATGCGAAGCTCGTCGATGTCTCCGCCGCGATCGTAGTTGTACGAGCTCTCGACGCCCGTTGGCCCGATAATGCGGGAGTGGGGGCCGAACTGATCGAGCGCGGCGTCGAACATGCCGGTTGCCGGTTTCTCACCGGCGAGTTTGCCATTTACGTAGAAGCGAATGCCGGTCGTCTCATCCCACGCCAGTGCCAGGTGCACCCATTCGTTGCCCTTAGGGAAGTTGGGCATGGTGTAAGACACCCGCGTACGGCCCAGGTTCACGTCCGTAACAAAAGCGTCGAACCCGTGCCCGTTGTAGTCAATGCGGAGCCACACCATATCCCAGCTGGAGTGGTCGCCATAGCCAACGCGAAACACGGGAAACTCCGTGGCATCCACCGGATCGCGGGAACGCCAGTAAAACGAGAGCGTTCCGCGTTGTGAATAAATATTGCCCGGAGCCCAATACGAAAGCAGCTGATCGTTGCCGCATTGCAGGTACGAGCCCTTGGCTCCGCCTGGAAGTATTTTTACGTCTTTGAGGAAGTTCGGCTCCGGCTTCCCTCCGGCGGCGTAGTCCGCGTGGAACCCGTGATCCCCCGACAAATAAAACAACAGCCCAGGATCACCGGCCGGCTCGTCAGCAGCAAGCAACGCGGCAGGAAATAGCCACAGCGCAAAAAACATCAACAGAGTACGCATAGCATTCCTCCAAAGCTGCGAATGGAGAGGCCCCGGTTTTTTTCTGAGGATTAGCAATTCAGCCATGGAAACGCGAAGGGTGCCCCAGCCTGCCCCGGCGCGCCGTGGGGTCTCGCTTTTGAGACCTGGGATCCTCCTAGCAAATGCCAATCGAGTCCGTTTCAAAGGCTGTACCTCCCGACGCGGTGGCCTTCTTCAACGAGCCATCCAACCGCCATCCACCACCAGCACTTCACCCGTAACGTAGTCGCTCGCAGGCGATGCCAGAAACACCGCCGCGCCCGCAATATCCTCCGGCTCTCCCCATCGTGCGGCCGGGATGCGCGCCAGTATCTGGCTGTTGCGGGCCTCGTCCTGCCGCAGCGCCGTCGTATTTTCCGTGCGAAAATAACCCGGAGCAATAGCGTTCACCTGCACATTGCGCGCTGCCCATTCATTGGCCAGCGCTTTCGTCAATTGCGCAACCCCGCCCTTCGATGCGGCATATGCCGGCACACGAATGCCCCCTTGGAACGACAACAGCGACGCGATGTTGATGATCTTCCCTTGCCGCCGCTCCAGCATGCCGCGGCCGGCAAGCTGGCTCAAGCGGAAGACACTGTTGAGATTCACCTGAACCACCGTCATCCACGCCTGCAGATCGTGCTCCTCCGCTGGCTCGCGATAAATGGTGCCGGCATTGTTCACCAGCACATCCGGGGAACCCATGCCCGCCAACACTGCGTCATACAGCCGATCCGCGCCGTCCGCTTTGCTAAGGTCAGCCGCGAAACTCTGTGACGTGTGGCCCAGGGCACGAATCGCTTCGCTGGTTTCCTCCGCCGGGCGGCGATTTCCGTGGCATGCCACCGATGCGCCCGCCTCCGCCAGCGCAACCGCAATCGCGGCCCCCAGTCCGGTGGCAGAACCTGTAACCAACGCAAGCTTTCCGTCGAGACGAAACCTATCAAGAATTCCCATCGTTTACCGATCAGTATTCTTTGGTGTCGCAGGCATATTGTCAACGCCCGCAAGTAGGAGAGTCGGCTATCAGTCCCGGCATGTGGGACAATATTCGCATTAGGCGCTATGTCCGGACTTGTACAGATCGGTTCCCAGCCTGCACAACCAGCCTCGGCGTGCGCACCCGTTTCACGCTCTCAAGCCGTGCTTTGGCTGCAGATCGTCACCCTGGCATGGATGCTCATCGAATGTGGGGTGTCCCTCTACGCAGCTGCCGCTGCGCACAGTCCATCGCTGCTGGCGTTCGGTTCCGACAGCTTGGTTGAACTCTTGTCCGCCGCCGTAGTGCTTCTGCGATATGGCGCACCCAAAGCAATCTCCGAACAAACCACGGCGCGCATAGCAGCAGCCCTGCTCTTCCTTCTCGCCTTCGTAGTCGCAGCTACAGCCGTGCTCTCTTTAATCCTTCACTGGCGTCCCGAGCCTAGTTATCTGGGCATGACCATCACGATCACTGCTTTGGTCGTCATGCCGGTCCTGGCTACATTGAAGCGCAGGGAAGCACGGCGCACCAACAACTTGGCCCTCGCAGCCGACGCGGTTCAGTCTGCCACCTGCGCCTACCTGGCCCTGATCACTTTGGCCGGTCTGGCCGCGAACGCAGCGTTCCATATCCCCTGGCTTGATTCCGTCGCCGCCCTGGTTGCCATACCGATTCTTCTTCAAGAAGGGAAATCGGCCTGGCAAGGAAACACTTGTAGTTGCTGCTGACTGCCAAGCCGAAAACTCCTACTTCACATCCCCGCAGGAATCGCTGATCCACTTTCCCTGGATCGTCCCATCGGAGACCATGGTTTGACCTCCGCGAGTCATCTCGAAGCGAGTCTTGCCTGCCACTGTCTCTGGACTGAGGGCCTTGTAATGCAAAGTGATGACCACCTTGCCGCTGGGGTTTGAACACTCCTGGCGCACCTCCAGTACCGTCGGTGTATTGGTAAGAACAGTCTGCTTACAACCAGCCCGGTCAGCCTCGGCCGCGAATCCCCGATCCATCTTGTCCTGCGACATGCAGACTTGCGTCGTCTGCGGCTGTGCGCCCCTCGTGCTCGAGGCCGCTGCCGCATCCGCCATTTTCTGCTGCTGCTCCGGCGTCATTTGCGCCTTCATGTCGTCAGACAAAGGGGGAGCGCCCGTGCTGTGGCTCACCACTGTTTGTTCCCAAAGCCCGGTCTTCACATGGAATTTCGCTTGCTGGGAAAATCCGGTCATCGCAGGAAGCGCGCTGCAAGCCAGAATGCACAGAAAGAATTGGTGCTTCTGCATGGTGTTACCCCCGTTGTGAACATCGTAGTTACAACCCACATACCGCATGTCCCAAAAATACACTGTCGACAAAAAATAACTGTCCGTGTTTTGAAACCTGGGTTAAACTAGACCAGTATTTCAGGATAGTGTGCTATGTTGATCAACTCTCAAACCCGTAACTCCGTCTCTCAAGTCCACCCCGCCGGGGTATCGGACTTTGCCGGCGTGAAGCAAGTAGGGCGTCCCTAGCGCACTTCGTTAGCGAATTTACGAAGGCCCTGAGGCGCAGCCTCAGGGCCTTTCTCTTTCCCCTGGGGACAGCTTCCTTCATTGAGCTCATCGTCGAGGCACATGCCTCGCGATTTACCAGTTGTCCTGGTGTGTGATCTATGCGCGTTTCCCGAGGTAATCAAAATGTTATGCGTGACGTGCTGGCCTTTCTCTTTCGCCATTGGCGGCGAGAGGCATGGCTGGTAACCGGCGTCGCTTGTTCCATGGTGGTAGCGACCATTGCCGACTTGTTCATGCCGGTCTTCGCCGGCCGCATGGTAGATGCCATCGCCATGCACGGTGGAACTCACCGGCAGGCATTGCACGCAGCCATTTCTGCGTTGGCCACCATGCTTTTGTTGGGTGGCATCCTGGTCGCCGGCCGCCACCTTTCGCTGATGGGCATCAGCCGGTTGACCATACGATTGATGGCACGCCTGGCCAGCGACGCCTTTTATCGGTTGCAGCGTTTCTCCACCGACTGGCATGCCAACAACTTTGCCGGCTCGATTGTCCGTCGCGTTACCCGCGGCATGTGGGCGGTCGATCTGATGGATGACACGCTGCTGCTGGCCTTACTGCCCGCATCGCTGGTGTTGGTCGGCAGTGCGTTGGTGCTAGGTGCGCACTGGCTGTCGATGGGCTTGATCGTGGCCATCGGCGCGACCCTGTACGTCGGCCTGTCCATCGCGCTGTCACTGAACTTTGTGTCCCCTGCGGCGCGCCTGTCCAACGCCCAGGACACACTGGTCGGCGGAGCCCTGGCGGATGCTGTAACCTGCAACGCGGTGGTCAAGTCGTTCGGCGCCGAGGCGCGTGAAGACGCGCGTATCGCCCGGGTGCTCAGTAAGTGGAGTCGACGCACCTATCGTCACTGGATCAATGGTACCTGGAGCGGAACCACGCAGATGATCGTGTTACTCGGTCTCAGAGGCTCGGTAACCCTGTACGCGATCTGGCTGTGGTGGCAAGGCCGGGCCACTCCAGGCGGAGTCACGTTCGTGCTCACCAGCTACTTCATCGTTCACGGCTATCTGCGCGACGTAGGCCAGCATGTGGCGAACCTGCAGCGCAGCGTGAACGAAATGGAAGATCTGGTCGAGATGAACGTGCTGCCGCTGGGCGTGGCCGATCGTCCGGATGCCGAACCGATTCGCATCGACAAGGGGGAGGTCGTGTTCGACCGCATCACCTTCCGCTACGGTGCGCATCCTGACCCGCTCTTTCACAACTTCTCCCTGCGCATCGAGCCGGGAGAACGCGTGGGGCTGGTGGGACACTCCGGTTCGGGCAAGACCACCTTCGTCAAGCTGTTGCAGAGGCTTTATGACTTGAATGAAGGCCGCATCCTGATCGACGGGCAGGAGATCGCGCGCGCAGCGCAGGTATCGTTGCGTTCGCAGCTTGCCCTGGTGCCCCAGGAGCCGTTGCTGTTCCACCGCTCGTTGGCGGAAAACATCGCCTACGCGCGTCCGGAAGCAACGTTGGCGGAGATCGAGCGCTCGGCACAACTAGCCAACGCGCACGACTTCATCATCCGTCAGCCCAAAGGTTATGCCACGCTGGTAGGGGAACGGGGAGTCAAGCTCTCTGGCGGTGAACGCCAAAGAGTAGCGTTAGCCCGTGCTTTCCTGGCCGATGCGCCCATACTGATTCTGGACGAGGCGACCTCCAGCCTCGACTCTGAATCGGAATCGCTGATCCAGGAAGCGATGCAGCGGCTGATCGTGGGCCGCACGGCCATTGTCATCGCTCACCGCCTCTCAACGGTGCGGATGCTCGACCGCATCCTCGTCTTCGAGCAAGGCAGTGTGGTCGAAGAAGGAACGCACGACGACCTGGTCCGCCGAACCGAAGGCACCTACAAACGCCTCTTCGAACGCCAGGCCCTCGGCCTCTTCGTCTCAGAGTCCAACATGGACGAAGCCGAAGAACTGAGCGCCTAAACCAAAGCGGTCCCCATCCTCAAACGGGATGGGGACCGCTCTTCAATTTCGTCGAATCCAACCATTGTTGGCAAGCGTTCTGGACGGGTGCACCATGTTCGCCCAAGCGTCATGGGCCGAGAACGAACCCGTCGAACGCAGTTTCACTTTATCCGCAGCAAATCGTCGCGGTTCACCTCAAGGTTTCCGGTCAGCCTGAGCATCCCAAACCGCAACCCCCACGCGAGAATCAGCGCATCCGTAATACAAGAACCACTTATCGCGAAAAAAAACCAAACCCTCCGCAAACGTAGTCCCCGCAGCATACTGCCCACTTTGCTCCCAGGCCTTCTCCGGCTTGAAAAAAGGCTTATCCGGCCGACCTAGCAACTTCCGAGGATCGCCCGCCGAAAACAAAGCCTGGCCATCCGAGTAAGCCCCACCCGCAATCCCGGGCGCCCCATTCTTCTCCGCATTCTTCCCGTTATAAATAAGCACAATCCCACGATCAGTAAGAATCGAAGGTGGCCCCACCTCAGGAAACGCGCTGTCAAAGTGCCGCGGCCGATTGTGCAGCAACACAATAGCCTTCCCGGATTTATCCTCAACCGGAGTCCAGTGAATCAAGTCCGGAGACGTCGCCAGCCGAACCCGCACCTCTCCCCAGTACATCCAGTATTTCCCCTGGATCTTCGCAGCAATCAGGCGCCCACCCGTAAGCCGCGTAACAATGCTGGCCGATTTGTAATCGAAGTGCTGATACTTTTCCCCCACCAGCGCCGGCCCATGCTTGGTCCAGTGAATTAGATCAGTAGAGGTTGCGATTCCAATATCCGTGGACTTCCGATTCCACTGGGTATACGTCAGAACGTAAGTGCCGTCTTCGCTCTCGACCACGCGAGGATCTTCCACCCCGCCCGGCCACTCCCTGTCTTTCTGGGAATCATTGTCAGGATAAAAAACCGGCTCCGGCTCCTTCGTGAAGTGTACCCCATCCTCGCTCGAAGCCAGGCCTAGCCGAGACGTGTGCATGCCAATCACCATCGTGCCGGAATCGTCCTCCGCGCGATACAACACATACACTTTCCCATCTCGCACGATCGCGCCAGGATTGAACGTGTGCAACGCCTCCCAATGCACCGGTTTCCCAAGAATAGGATCGGTAAAAACCGCCTTTGGATTCGGCTCGATGATGGGTGCATCGATAGGGCGCACAAAAGGGCCCAGCGTCCAGCTCTGCGTGGACTGCCCCAGCAGCGAGCTCGCCGCCCCAAGAAACACCAGGGGCAGCAAAGCGCGACGAGAAAACCCTTTAAGGTCGATGGAAGCGTCCCTCCAACACACCCTTCGCCACAATGTGTCCATCCATGGCCTTCATCACGTCGGCCTGTGTGGCGTCGGGACCCAGGCTCAGCTTGGTGTCCAGCGCATACAGCTCGTATGTGTAGTGATGATAGGGGCCCGGCGCCCGCGCGCCCATGCCCATATACCCCACCTTCTGTCCCCGGTTCAGCGCCTGGATCGATCCATCCGGTAGCTGCGCCTGCGCCGGCATTCCTTCCGGAAGCTCGCGGGCCGTGCCTGGAATATTAAAGATCATCCAATGCAGTACCTCGTTTGTAGTCTTATTCAGCGACGTATCCGGATCATGCAGTATGAGCGCAAAACTGACCACTCCATCCGGCACATTGGTCCAGGTCAGCTTCGGGGAAACCGCAGCCCCGCTTTCGGCCGCCTGGGTGTATTTGTTGGGAATAATCCCGCCGTCATCGAACGCCGGCGTTGTCAGCGTAAGTCCAGGCTTAGCCATCGGAGGAGGAGCCGCCGGAGCCTGCGCCACCGCTCCCATGCTGCTCATCAATACCGCCATCAAGACAAACTTCATCGTCCCTCCTTTACTTGCTGCTGCGATAAAAAACGTGCCAGATCTTCCCACTCTGGCTGTCGGTAATGAAGAGCGTGCCATCCGGCGCTTCGGCCACCCCGTCCGCCCGCGCCAGCGCATCCGTAGGACTCATCAGCGGATCCTTGCCCGCAAATCCGCTGGCGAAAATCTCAAACTTGCCCGATGGTTTACCCCCGGCGAACGGTTGGAACGTGACATTCGAAGGCGCCTGGGGCAAAGGTGCGCGATTCCACGAACCGTGGAAAGCGATGAACGCACCGCCTTTGTAGCGGGCAGGGAACTGGCTGCCGGAGTAAAACATTACATCTACCGGCGCCCAGTGTGCAGGATAGCTGGCCACCGGCAGGGCAAACCCGCTGCAGCGTCCCACTGTCTTGCCATCGCCGCCGTACTCCGGGTTAAGTAGCAGTTTCTGTTTCGTATAGTCGAAGAAGCAATACGGCCAACCGAAATTCAATCCCTGGGTGGCGCGGTACATCGGCTCCGCGGGGCGGCTCGCATTCTCTTCGGCCGTAAACTTCCCCTCCCACAGAACGTCCAACTGGTCCCGGCTGTTCATCACGATATAGACCGCGCCATCGTGCCACGTGATCGCCGGCTCCTGACGCAGGCCGGTCACAAACTTCTGGCCGTCCGCCTGATTCTGGTGCAGCTTATTTTCATCAAACTTCCAGATGCCGCCATGTGTTTCCAGCAACGGGCACGGATCCTGCCCCACAATCCCTTTCTGCCGGTCCTGTGACTGGCACGCATTCGAGGGCGACCCAATATTGATATACAGCGACCCCTTGCCATCAAATGCGATGCCCTTGTCGTGATGCTCATGCTCCGTGGGCAGACCCTCGACCACCACCTCAGGAGGCCCGGTTGGCTTCAGTTGCCCCGGGGTCATCTTCCACCGTTCGACCGACTCCACCTTGGCGACATAGAGATAGCCGTTGCGTAGGGCAATGCCGGTGCTGCTTCCGTCGCCGAAATATTCCTTGGTTTCAAACCGGCCGTCGCCGTTCTCATCACGTAGCCCGACCACGCCCCCCGTTTTGCCCTTGCCGCTTTGCAAGGCCACGTACAAATCGCCGTTGGGTGCGACCACTGCATGCCGTGCGGTCCCTAATCCGTCCGCGGCGACCAGCGCGCAAAATCCAGCGGGAAGCGTTAACCCAGCGTTGTTTGGATCGCAGGCATAGGGGATGGCCGCGTGTAATGCCACACTTGTCATGCAACACGCCAACGCCACGAACAATCCAATGATCGAACGTTTTGATCTCATCCCTTGTCTCCGGGGCCGATGTTTAACGTCAATTACGATTGGGATTTGCCGTACGATTAGGTAGTGTAATCTTTTTCAGGAGTCGACACGGTGCTTGCGAAAAACAACGTCCTACTTTGCGTCGCGCTCGTTCTAAGCGGATTCTCCTGCCAGGCTGTTTACGGGCAGGCAAATACAGCACCAGCGGCAGATGGCGTCTACACTGCCGATCAGGCCCACCGTGGCGAAACCCTGTATAAAGCGCAGTGCACATCCTGTCACGGTGACGCACTCGATGGAGTAGGTCCGTACCCGCCGCTCAGCGGAGATGACTTCCTCACCAAGTATCAGGGGCAGCCTGCGCTCAATCTCTACAACCTGGTCCAGAAACTCATGCCCGCCACCGCTCCGGGCTCACTGACCCGCCCGCAGGCCGCTGATCTTCTCGCCTATATCCTCAGCTTCAACAAGTTTCCCGCCGGGACGAAGGACTTTCCCACCGACGAAGATGCTCTGAAGAGTCTGACCCTGCCCAAGCCCGCGCCCAAGCCTTAGTGGGTTAAAGCCTGCGCAATGGCATGTTCCGCCAAGGGCGCCATCAACTCGTACCCTTTCGCCGTCGGATGAACGCCGTCTGACGATAGGCCGGGAAGCATGGCGCCTTTCGCGTCCGCCATGGCGCTGTAGTAGTCCAGGTAGACACACCCATTCGCCGAGCAGAAATCCTGCAGCCACTTGTTGAGCTCATGGATCCGCTCCACCGGCTCAATCCCCGGCTTCCATGGGTAAGCAAATGCCGGCGTGATCGAAGCAAACACCACCTTGATGCCGTTTTGCTTCGCAATCTCCGCCATCGACGTGTAGTTGTCCTCGATCATCTGCTGGGTAGAAGGGCCCGTGTTGCCCGCGATGTCGTTCGTACCCGCCAGGATAACCACCGCCGCCGGCTTGAGATGGACCACATCCTGTTGGAAGCGCACCAGCATTTGCGGTGTAGTTTGGCCGCCGATGCCCCGGTTCACATAGGGCTTGCCTGGAAAAAATACACCCGTTGTTCGCCCCCAAGCGTCGGTGATGGAATCCCCAAAGAAAACCACTCGCTGCACATCCGGCGCCGGTGGCGGCAAAGCCTCATTCTCCGCGCCATAGCGAGCCAGGTTCGGCCAGTCCTGCGATCCCGTCTTTTGCGCCCAGAGGTACCCCACGAACAGGAAAGCGCCACAAATCCAAAGACTTTTTTTCACCTTCATAGTTACAGGTGATACCAGTGGTCGGCTCCAAACACAAGTCCAAGCGTGATCAGTGCGATCGCGATCTCTCCCAACCGCTGGAACCATCAATTCGAACTGATCGAATACCTAACAACCAAGCCCTCAACATAAGTCACATCCACCAGCCGGTCCCCGCTGGTGTACTCAAACACCTGTGTTTTCAAACCATCGGGTGAAACCGATTGCGACATCTGCTTCCCCGGCCCCAAAAGATTCGAAACCTCATCCATCTTCATGCCCCGCTTCAGATGAGCCGTCGCCGGTATCGAGCCATTACCCCCGGTGTTCGCCGGCGCAGCCTCCGGAGGAGGCGGAGCCGCCCCCGCCTGATCCGCAAACGGAAAACTTACATAATCCGCCAGCAGCTTCATCACCGCTGGCGGATTCTTCTGGTCCGCAGGAATAGAACCTGGCCACCGCAGGTTGAATCGCGACCCGCCCCGCAGCCGATCGTCTGCTACCTTTTGTGACTTGATCTGGCTGGCGACCATCGCAGCGTCCTGGTTATCCGATTGCTGGCGTTGCCGCCGCGCTCTTTCACGGTCCAGGTCACGCTGCAATCTCCGCCGCTGATCGTCATCGGTGGTGTTGGCGATATCGCGCTCCAACTGCTTTTCGTAATCGCTCTTATCCACCGACTTGGCGGCAACCGTCGTACTGCTGTCATCGAAGAAGGTGCCGAACCCACCCCCATCCAGCTGAAACTCGATCCGGTCATCCTTGACCACGAACGATGTCACCCGGGCCGTGTCCCCTTTATGGATGGAGACGCCATTGGCCTTCAGCCGGCCTGAGTATTGTTTCCAGTTCATGGGGTTATCTTTATTAAAAGTCAGATCAACGCCCTGCTGCGTCCCCGGCATATCGATCTTGAGCACCACTTCCTTGCCCGTGAAGTAGTTCGATAACGCGTCTGAATCTTGTGCGTTCAGCAGCGGCATCGCACAAACCGCCAGGGCAAAGAGAACTACGCGCGTAGCTGATCGAAACACGGCTGCCTTCTCCTGTGGGGACGGCATGATCATAAGCGAGCCGTGATCTCCGCTCAATCAATTAGTGAGCCAGCCGGTAGACTTCTGACCCCGCCAGCAGAAAAGCTCCCGTACCAAAAACATAGCTCGAGGCCGCCTGATAATCTCCGGGAGCGGCCCCCACCGGCTGGATGCAACCCAGCCTGCCATCCTCGTAAATATGAGACAGCAACCCCTTCCATGCTTTCTCCACCACCGGCTGGTATTTCGCGCGATCGAGAATGCCCGAATTGATTCCGTAAGCGAAGCCAAAAACAAAAAAAGCAGAACCGGAATTCTCCGGCAGGGGATAAGCGTCCGCATCCAGCAACCCGGGCCGCCAAAGCCCGTCTGTGCCCTGCAGGGAAGCCAGTGCTTCAGCCATCTCCTTGAACTGGGTTACATACTTTGCTCTTGACGGGTAGTCTTTCGGCATCTCCGCCAGCACTTTGGCCAACCCGGCAAATACCCATCCGTTGCCGCGGGACCAGAAGACACTCTTGCCGTTCGCCTCGTGCTTTTGGAGAAATGATTTGTCGCGAAAGTAGAGGTGGGCCGAAGGGCTGTACAGCAATCCAGATGTGATCCACCACTGGTGATCCATGAAGTCCAGGTACTTGCGGTCGTTGGTCGCCCGGGCAAGTTTGGTGAACACCGGTGGCCCCATAAAAAGGGCATCGCACCACCACCACAAAGGTTTTCCCGGATCATCCGGCAACGCCATCACCGCATCCTCACGCTCGCGGATAGGCGCCATCATCGCCGCATCGTGGTAGCGAAAGTAGAGGCTCAAGTAAGTTTGGCCGATAGCCGCGTCATCGGCATTCGGCACCCGGGGTCCCGGTTGCCAGTGAAACTTCTGCGCCATCTGCAGCATGGCCTTTTGGTATTTCTCGCCGTTGGCCGCCTTGGGTACGGCCATAAAGCCGGTATAAAGAGCGGCAAACGTCCAATCCTGGTTGAAGCCCGCCTCTGCCTTCGCCAGTTGCCAATCGGCAACCTTCTGCATGGCGTGGCTAACGTTCTTCCGTGTGAGGGCCGGTGAGAGATCTGTCGCCAGGGGTGGAGGGGTTGCCGGCGTATCACCTACCCAGGGAACCTTCTCAGCGGGTGTCAGTTGTGCCCATAGGCCGTGGGGAATGAACAGGATAGCGGCAGCAAGACCCACCCGCTGGATAACACGAATCATAGGTCGGACACTCCTCTGGCGAATCTTATACCCAGCAGCAACTAGTCGCAGCCGCGGGGGTTCTTTCCTGGTGTCGAGGTGTGTCTTGCAAAAGCCGCCGCTCTTGACGACGAGTCGCCTGCTGATCTGTACCCTGGCCCTCACCCAGATTTGCGAACCCCTGCCTTCCGTCGCCGCCAAGAAGAAAGATCCGGCAACCCAAACGGTGACGGTCAAGTTGCCCGCACCGCCCAGCCTGAAGCAGATCCAGGGGGATGAGCGCATCCTCCATGCCCTGAACCGGCTTACTTTTGGCCCCCGCCCCGGCGAGGTGGAAGAAGTGAAAGCCATGGGCCTCGATACCTGGATCACCCAGCAACTCCATCCCGCCGCCATTGACGACACGGCAATGGAAAAGCGATTGGAGCAATTCCCCGCCATGCGCCTGTCGGAAGAGGACCTCACCCGGAAATTTCCTCCCGGGGGCGTCATTCGCCAGGTTGAGAACGGCAAGATGTCCCCACCGCTGTTCAATGCCACCGAGCGGGCTATCTATGAAAACCAGGTGGTCACCGATCGAAAGAAACAGGAGCAGGACAAGGCTAAGGCAAAAAATCCACCGGCCGCGGGTAACGCCGCATCGCCTGTCGTGCCACCCGTGCTATCCGCCGAAGAAGTAACCAAACTGCTGAGCCTGGCTCCCGGTCCGCGCATGGCCAAATTGCTTTCGCTGCCGGCAGGGGAGTACGGACCGCTGCGCCATCAGCTCTCGCCGGTCCAGCGCACTGCCCTGGAGGATGGCATGTCGCCGGAACAGCGCGAGACCCTGATCGCCCTCGACAGTCCGCGCCAGGTGGTGCAGAGCGAGTTGCTGCAAAGCCGCGTCCTGCGCGCTGTCTACAGCCAGCGGCAGCTGCAGGAAGTGATGACCGATTTCTGGTTAAACCACTTCAATATCTTTCAGGGCAAGACCGGCGAAGAAATCTACAGTCTCGTCCCCTACGAGCGCGACGTGATCCGTCCCAACGCGTTGGGCAGTTTCGAGGTGCTGCTGTACCAAACGGCAACCAGCACCGCGATGATGACCTATCTGGATAACGCCGCCAGCACCGGTCCGCACTCGCTCAATGCGATCGGTGCGCCGGGGCGCCCATTTCCTCCCAAGCCCGGGTCGCCCAAAGGGCTCAACGAGAACTATGCGCGTGAGCTGATGGAGCTGCACACGCTTGGGGTCAATGGCGGTTACACTCAGCGCGATGTGACCGAAGTGGCCAGGGTCTTCACCGGTTGGACCATCGAGCAGCCGCCCAAGGGTGGCCCGCGCTTTGTGTTCGATGAAAGCCGTCACGAGCCGGGCATCAAGCGCGTGCTTGGCGTCAACATCAAAGAGAACGGCTTCAAGGAAGGTCTTGAAGTATTGCACTTGTTGGCCACGAACCCTGCGACCGCGCACTTCATTTGCCGCAAGCTGGCCGTGCGCTTCGTCAGCGATGATCCGCCCCAGGGCCTGGTTGACCGCTTGAGCACGGTTTTTCTCGCTTCGAACGGAAACATCGGCGAGGTGATGCGTTTTCTCCTGCAATCGCCGGAGTTTTGGGCCGTCACTTCCTACCGCGCAAAAATCAAAACTCCCGAGGACTTTGTCATCTCCGCGGTACGTGCCGGTGGCATCGACGTTCAAGATGCCAACGTCGTTGTAAAAGGCATCGCAGACCTGGGCCAGCCCCTTTACGGTAAGCAAACGCCGGATGGCTACTCCATGTTGTCGGCACCCTGGATCAACAGCGCGGCATTATTGGAGCGAATGAACTTCTCCCTTGCCCTGGCCGGCAATCGGCTCAGCAAGGGGGTGACCGCCGACTGGTTGAGCCAGCTTGGAGCGGTGTCCCTGGTTCCGGATCTCGAAGAACGCCAGATCGAAAATCTACTCATGCACGGCCAGCTATCCGGTAAAACCCGTTCCCTGATTTTGCAACAATTACAGTCGCCCCAGGCGGGTACAACGCCGGTAGTCATGAACCCGCAAACCCATCAAGCCGCCGACCGCGAGGCCGCACTTACGGCCGGCCTGTTATTCGGCTCGCCCGACTTCCAACGCCGCTAAACCGTCGACTGCATGAATAGTAAGTTCCGCAGGGACCGCTGAAAGTTGCTGACCTTAGCCCAGGACGCTAGTCCTGGGTCGATCATGCAAGATGATTGAGTCCCGCAGGGACGGCCGAAGTGCCTCGCTGCTTGCCCCTGGACAATTTTCAGTCGTCCCTTCGGGACTTGTCGTGTCTCGAAAGCTTGACCCAGGACTGCGTCCTGGGCTAAGGTCAGCCGTCCCTACGGGACTTGTCGTGTCGTCTGGTTCTTACGGAGGCTTTAAAGCCCTCTCTCAAGATGAGCAAGATGCTCAGGTACTGCTCAAGGTGCTCAAGGTGCTCAAGGTGCTCAAGTAATTAATTGAGCATCTTGCCTTCCTCGCGGGATGGTACTCATCCTGCGGAGGGGAAACGTCCGTCACCAGCCGCCAGGTTCTCTGTCTTTGGAGCTAAGAACCTCGATATTGTCCAAAGCCGCTGCCAGGTGGGCACGAAAAAAAAGTGTGCGCCATAAGCGCCTTATGCGCCATAAGCCCCTTTTTTGTACTTAAAAGGAAGGGGAGAACCGCTTTTCGCTCCATGCAGAATAGGGCCCGGGCGCTTGCCGGACAGGTTGTGGTGTTAGTTGTCAAAGACCTGCTAAGAAGACGCCTGGGCGCCCTCCTGCTTACCCCAAACAGTGGCTCACCGTGCGGCCCTTCGGCGCGGTAGGCGGCTGGCGGATGGGATTTGCACGACGATATAGATCCTGATTGCGAGCATTTAGTGTCGCGGGGGTTCAAATATGTTTTGGGCATGGCAGTGCGAGAGAGAGGCGGCAACCCTGGTTCGGAAAAGAGTGGGCTAGAGTCCGGAATATAACGCTGAAGCAGAATTGTCATGCCATCCGAAGGAGAAAGGCCTGAGATTTCCCTCTCACTCAATTCCCAACCGATGCTGCATCTGCTCCAGCGACACACCTTTCGTCTCCGGATAATATTTCAAAATAATAAAGAAATGGACCACCATCATCACCGCAAAAAATATAAACGGGTAAGCCCCGGAAGACCCGGCCATAATCGGAAACACCAGCGAAATAATCGCATTGGTCACCCAATGAGAAGAACTGCCGAGAGCCTGCCCCTTGGCGCGCACCCGATTCGGAAATACCTCGCTCACATACACCCAGATCACCGCACCCTGAGAGATGGCAAAACACGCAATATAAGCCATCAACAGCCACACCAGCCACGGCAGGTGCTTATGGGTCATAAACACATACGCCACCGCACTCAGGCAGACAGTCAATCCTGCCGTCCCCGTTAGCAGCAACTTCCTGCGGCCGAACTTATCGATCACCGACATCGCCAACAAGGTAGCCACAAGATTTGTTGCTCCCACGGCCACCGCCTGCAAAGCCCCGGAGACCTTCGTGGCCCCGGCAAGGGCAAAAATATCATTCAGGTAATACAGAACAGCGTTGATTCCAGATAACTGGCAGAACACGCCCATCGTGACTGAAAGAAAGATCGGAAAGGCATACTGCCGGGAAAACAAAGGATCGGTCGCAGCCGCTCGCTCCTGATGAATAGACGCGACAATCTCCTTCAGTTCCTCTTCCGGTTTCGCAATCCCGGTCAGGCGAAGTACCGAGAGCGATTCATCCACCTTGCCTTTCATGGCCAGCCATCGGGGGCTGCGCGGAATATCAAACAAGGCCGCCAGAAAAAGAGCCGCCGGCACCGCGGAAACGCCAAGTTGCCACCGCCACTCATTCGCCCCCAGCTTCATACCGTCGATCCACGCGTTGGATACATAGGCCAGCAGGATCCCGATGACGACGTTCAACTGAAAACAACCAACCAGGCGTCCTCGCCATGCGGGCGGAGCGATTTCCGCGATATACATCGGCCCCAGCACCGAGGATCCCCCGATGCCCAATCCTCCGATAAACCGGAAGAAGATGAGCGCAGTCCAGTTCCAGGCAAGAGCGCATCCCAGGGCCGAGATCACATAGAAAATGGCCATCACCCGAAGGCTGTCGCGGCGTCCGAACTTTTGTCCGGGGATGCCGGCGGTGATCGCTCCGATGACCGTGCCCAATAAGGCGCTTGAAACCGTAACGCCCAGCATCGCGGGCGACAGTTGATACGTTTGTGTCAGAGCGCTGGTCGTGCCCGAGATCACCGCCGTGTCAAAACCGAAAAGCAGGCCGCCCAGCGCGCCGACTACGGTGCTCTTTATCACGTGAAAGTTAATGCTCATGGGTCTCCGATAGCTCCGTCAGAACCTACCAAGCTTACATTGCGTTTGCCTGTGTGCTGTACATAGAATCGCTGGCATGAAGATATCGGCGCGTAATCAATTGCGAGGCAAAGTAGAATCAGTCGATTTGGGAGTAGTCACCGCAAAAGTCGGGGTACGCGTGGGACAAAACCTGATTGAGAGCGTCATCACCCGGCAAAGCGTTGTCGACCTCAACATCAAAGTGGGCGATGAGGTCACGGCCGTCATCAAGTCAACCGAGATTATGTTGATGGTCGACTAATTGCCGGGCGCGCTCCAGCAGCAGGGTGCGCTCGCGTGCATTGCGGGTGAGTGCGGCCGCAGCCTCGAACTCTGCCCGCGCCTCTTCCCACCGCTCCAGCTTGGCCAGCAGATCGCCGCGCACGCTCGGCAGCAGGTGATAGTTCTTCAGCGAGGGATCCAACCTGAGTTCATCCACGAGCGCCAGCCCCGCCTGCGGGCCATACGCCATTCCCACCGCCACCGCGCGATTGAGTTCCACAACCGGAGAAGGTGTGAGGTGGGCCAGTGCGGCGTAGAGTGAAGCGATCCGTGGCCAGTCCGTATCCTCCGGCGTGAGCGCCCGGGCATGGCAAGCGGCGATGGCTGCCTGGATGGCGTAGGGGCCGGGCGGAGTTCCCAACCGCTCTACCCGCTCCAATGCGGCCAGGCCACGGCGGATCAGCAATTGATCCCACTGCGCCCGGTTCTGGTCCAGCAAAAGAATCGGCTCGCCGCGCGGCCCTACACGCGCCCGGGATCGCGATGCCTGGATCTCCATCAGCGCCACCAGCCCATGAACCTCAGCCTGCTCGGGAACGCACTCGGCAAGAATCCGTCCCAGGCGCAACGCGTCCTCACAGAGACCGGGCCGTAACCAGTCGTCGCCCGAGGTCGCTGAGTACCCCTCATTGAAGATCAGGTAAATGACTTCCAGGACCGCCGCCAGTCGTTCCGCCAGCTCGCTCCTGCGAGGCACTTCGAACGCAACGCGGGCCTCGTTGAGCGTGCGTTTCGCGCGCACGATACGCTGCGCGATCGTGCTCTCAGGCGCCAGGAACGCCCGCGCGATTTCTCCGGTCGATAACCCCCCAAGCAAGCGCAGCGTGAGCGCCACCTGCGCTTCGCGAGAGAGCACCGGGTGGCAGGAGATGAATACCAGCCGCAGCAGGTCATCGCCGACCTCGTCATCCAGTGCACTCACCAGGTCCGGTACCGCCATTTCTTTGGACGCCAGGTCGCGGCCGAACTCGTCGAGTTTGCGTTCCAACCGTGTATTACGGCGGAATCGGTCGATAGCGCGATGCTTTGCGGTGGCCATCAGCCAGGCCCCGGGATTATCTGGAATTCCCGACTCTGGCCATTGTTCCAGCGCGGCTACCAAGGCATCCTGCGCCAGGTCCTCGGCCGCGCCGACATCCCGCACCATCCGCACCAACCCGGCAATGAGCCGCGGCGACTCGATTCTCCACACGGCATCGATGGTGCGATGGGCGTCGGCTGCTCTCACAGCTACCCATCACACCATCTTCAATCCGCCTCCGCAACCCGGTACACAGCTCACGCCGGACTGCGCCTACCGGACTGCATCTCGGAGAAGCCTGCCGCAGCTTTCTGCACATCGGGAGGAAAATCGGACATTTCCTGCACCTGCCGCACCTCGATGCTGCAATCGTCGCCCGGGCACCGTTTCGCCCATTCGATCGCTTCCTCCCGCGATTTCACCTGGATCATCCAATACCCGCCGACTACTTCCTTCGCCTCGGTAAAGGGCCCGTCGACCACCTTGGCGTTACCTCCCGCAAAGACCACCCGCGCCCCCGCGGAAGGGGGATGCAAACCGTCCAGTGCCAGCAAAACCCCGGCCTTCTGCAGTTGCTCGTTGTACTTCATCATTGCCGCCACCGCTTCCGCGCTAGGCATAGTTCCAGGCTCCGCCTTCTCATATCCCTTGGGAATCATCAGCATCATGAATCGCATAGTCGTCGTCTCCTTCAGATTGAATTCCTGACTCTACTGGAACGTCGAACAAGCAAGAAAGAGATCGACACCCTGGAAAAAAAATTCCCGAAAAATTTCAACGACGGCTAGAAACTCCTAACTGGAAACTCCGCCCTCCCTCTTATCATTTCCAAGAGAGGTCCGTTGAGCCGCAGGTCCCTCCGCTCCGCTACGCTCCGGTCGGGATGACAAGGGGGAGGGTCGAGTTTCCAGTCAGGATCGGTCGCTCTCGAAAATGTTTTCCGCGTAGGCCCGAGGGCCGACCTCATGCCCCTCGCGCCTTACCCGCGGCAATCTTCTGATGCAACAACTCCTTCGCCTCTTCGAGCACCTTCAACCGCGACGCCGGTAAATTCTTCCCCGCGCGATTGATATAAAAAGTGAGCATCCGCATCCCCGACGACGCTCCCTTGGGCGATACCTTTTCCGAAGCCAGTTCACGGGCAATGGTCCTGGCGTCCTTGTTAAACAACCCCTCCCGTGGATGAGTGGAATCCGTCGTGACCGAACCGGACCATTTACGCTTTCCAGGGGAATTCTTGTGAGAAGCATCCTGTTTCCCGGGCATCCTGACCTCCATGATTTGTCGGATGCAGGATGCCCCGAAACAGTGATCAATAAACTACGCTTGAAATCCAGTCAGGCTTCGTAGACCTGGCGGATCTCAGTTTCACCATCGCCTGCGACCTTCAGAAACTCTTTGGTGAATTCGATAGCCTCCGCCTTGGACGCCGCTCGGATCAAAGCAAAGCCGCCCACTACCTCTTTTGCTTCGGCAAACGGGCCATCCACTACGTTGAACTGTCCGTTGGTGAGCCGGATGCGCGCGCCCATCGCGCTCGGCAGGCAGCCTTCCGTCGCCAGCAGACGGCCCGCTTTCATCCAGTCCTCAATGAGCTTGCCCATCTCGGCCATTTCTTTCTCCGTGGGAGGCGTGCCCTCAGGTTTCGCAGACTTATACAAGCACAAAAATTTCATGATCCTGTTCTCTCCTGTCTTTAGTGGGCCGGCCGCAAAAGCCCGGTCCTATTTACGCGTCGAACAAGCCGAAGCGAAATCGACATACCTGGAAATTATTTTTGCGATCCGCCGGCTACCGCTGCAATCACTAGAAACGGCTCCGCTTCGGCCACAACCGCATCGGGCAGCAGAGCGTCCGGAGGTTCGTGCGACAGGTCCTCAGCGCAGGCAAAGAACCGTAGGAATGGCCGCCGCTGCTGCGTGACATGGTCACGGATCGTTCCGCGGAGCACCGGGTACCGCGCCTCGAGAGCGTCCAGCACCGAGCGCTGTGTCACCGGCCCTTCCACCTGCAAAATTACCTCCCCACTCACCTGCGCCAGCGTGCGCAGGTGTGCCGGCAGCAAAACTCGAATCATGACAGCGTCTGTACCTCGACCGAGAGCACCGCGGGCAGGTCGCGCACGATGGGTGTCCAGTTGTCCCCTGAGTCAGACGACCCATACACCTGACCGCCGGTGGTGCCAAAGTACACCCCGCAGGTATCGAGCGAATCAACCGCCATCGCATCGCGCAGAACATTCACGTAACAGTCGTGTTGCGGCAGACCGTTGCTCAGCGCCTCCCACTCGTTGCCCCCGGTGCGGCTGCGAAACACCCGTAACTTTCCATCCGGCGGATAGTGCTCAGAATCGCTCTTGATGGGCACCACGTAGATCGTCTCTGGCTGATGAGCGTGCACGTCGATGGCGAACCCAAAGTCAGTGGGCAGATTCCCGCTCACCTCTTCCCATGAGTCCCCGGCATTATCGCTACGCATCACATCCCAGTGTTTTTGCATGAACAATACTTCCGGCCGGGAAGGGTGCATGGCAATGTGGTGCACGCAGTGGCCGACCTCGGCCTCGGGATCGGGAATGTGCGCGGATTTGAGCCCGCGATTGATCGCCCGCCAGGTTTCGCCGCCGTCATCGGTCCGGAAGGCACCGGCGGACGAAATCGCGATGAAGATCCGCCCCGGGTTTGCAGGATCGAGAATCACCGTGTGCAGGCACATGCCGCCCGCACCCGGCTGCCAATGCGGTCCCGAGCCGTGCTTGCGAAGACCAGAGATCTCCTGCCAGCTTTGGCCTCCGTCCTTGGATTGGAACAGCGCCGCATCTTCCACCCCCGCATAAACCGTATCCGGATCATTGAGCGAAGGCTCGAGGTGCCAGACGCGCTTGAACTCCCACGGGTGCGGCGTGCCGTCGTACCACTGGTGTGTGCCGGCAACGCCGTCATACACGAATTTATTGTCCACCGGTTGCCAGCTCTTACCGCCATCATCGGAGCGTTGGATCACCTGGCCGTGCCAGCCCGTCGACTGCGACGCGTATAGCCGATTGGGGTCAGCTGGAGACCCCTTCAGGTGGTAAATTTCCCAGCCCGCAAAGAAAGGTCCACTTACGTCCCACTGTTCCCGCTTGCCGTCCGATGTCAGCACGAATGCGCCTTTACGGGTCCCAACCAATATCCTCACCTTGCTCATCATTTGCTCCTTCGTATTTTGTGCCTCGATCCCTGAGGTTGCCACTGCCACTGCCCGGATTTCGGCAACAGTGGAGTATGGTCGCGTTCCTTCCATCGCCGTCGTACTTCCGCCAGCACTTCTGCGCGATGTTTCTCCATGCTCTCGATGGCAGCGCACGGCGCCCCCGTCGTTTCATACCGCGCTCCCCAGATCAACAACTCCAGCAGCGCAGGCCCCAGGTCAATCCCTTTCTCCGTAAGCCGATAATGGATTCGCCGCCGTCGTTCTCGACTTGCTCAGAGCCAATGATCCCCGCCGTTTCAAGCCTCTGTAACCGGTCCGCCAAGATGTTGGTAGAAATGCCCTCGCCGGCCTCGTGGAACTCCTTGAATGTCCGATAGCCCCTGACCATAAGATCGCGGACGATCAGCAACGACCAGGTATCGCCAAAAACCTCGAGGGCAACATTCACCGGACAACCCGAACGCCGCGCCGACTTTGCTGTCCTCACCACGTCAAAAACATTACTTGAGATCACTTGTTAATTACAAGTGATAGGGCGTGATGCTTCATCAGCGGTATCGGTTGCGGTAAACCATTTCCGCCGCTGTACCCTGGACAATCTTCAGTCGTCCCTTGCGGGACTTGTCATGTCTCGAAAGCTTCCCAGGACTGCGTCCTGGGCTAAGGTCAGCCGTCCCTCCGGGACTAAATACGTAGATGTCTGGTTCTTAGGCACACGCTTTAGGCCGTACATCTCATCGTCAAGATGGATTGGCTTCACCCGCCGAGGGCTGCTTAACCCAGCGCAAGAGATGCCCTCAGGGGCTAAAGCCCTTCGTAGCCTGGGCGGTTGATGTACGGGCTGAAGCCCGTACCCTTCCAAAAAACGTTCTGAAGCAGGCTCTTTCAGTTCTGGGGTGTGCTTTTCCGTTTCATTCCCCACAAACCATTTTCTTTTTGGAGGCCTTTTCAGTCGGACCCTCAACACCAGCCACATCTCCAGGTTCGTCCCTCGGGGCTTCCGCACACACCTCTTAGCCCTGCATCGATCCCGCCGCCGGCTCTTACAAGGGTAAGACCATCCGGATCTTTTGCACGCTGGTGGCAAACTCGCTTACCCGCTCTGTCCCCCTGGTTACGACCCCTTGCCATTGCTATATCCTTATCGCAGGGGAAGATGCACCCATTCTTTCCCTGGAACTCAACCAGGAGAATGCACCAGGCATCGATTTTGACCACTCTCGTCAGCCCCCTGCCCGCTGTGACGATTACGGTCTCTCGATTCGCGATGCGCGATTCGCCGGTGAAGTGTGCTGACTCGCGGCGCGATCTACAGTCACCATTGCAATTACTCATATTCGGCCTCGTGAGGCTTCATCTTTGCCCTGCATGACGTTCCGCGGGCTCTCAACTTCTCTGGTTCCGCAACGGCCTATTACCTCCGGCCCTCGTGTTTGTCCAGCGTTTCCTCGGCAAGCCGCTTCCATGGGGCCTCATCCCGCACTGCCCCTTTGGGTGATCGTGGCCTCGGGTCTGATTGCATTACGATCGCTGCAAACGCGTATGACATCGATTCGTTTCTCAGGGTGGGCCTGCCTCCTGGCCTTGCTGTTTGCGGCCTCGCTCTGCCCCGCGCAGACCGCCGGGGTGCCGCTGACCCTGCAGCAGGCCATCGCGCTGGCGCGAGCAAAGAACCCCAACCTTCTTTCCGGACAGCAACACGTGACCGCCACCAGGGCCAGCGAGATCACCGCAGGTCTGCGTCAAAACCCGAACCTGACTCTGGGCGGCACCGACGTGACCCTGCCGGCGAACAACCCCGGCAATCCCTATTCCTATTCGGCCAACCTCTCGCGACTTTTTGAACGGGGGCAAAAGCGGCGTTGGCGACTGGACCTTGCGCACGCCACCACAGACGTCACGCAAAGCCAATATCAAGACACCGAACGGCAGACCATCTTCGCTGTCAAACAGGCTTTCACCCAGATGCTGGCCGCGAAAGCCGGCCTGAAAATCGCGGATGACAACCAGCAGAGCTACCGCAAGACCGTCGATTTGAGCAAGCAACGCCTCGACGCGGGGGACATCAGCGCCACCGACTTTGATCGCATCGAATTGCAACTCGCCGAATTCGAAGCCGATTACGACAACGCAAATCTGAATCTCGAACAGTCAGCCGACCAGTTAAAGATGTTGTTGGGCCTCGACACACCGGCTCCGGGTTTTGACATTGCCGGCACTCTCGATCCTCCTCCGGCCGCGTTAACCTTGCCGGATGTGGAGCAGCGCGCGCTAGCTGATCGTCCGGACTACCGTGCTGCCCAGCAGTCTCTCCGCCTGGCGGAGGCCAACGTCAAGCTGGCGGAAGCCTACGGCACCACCGACCCGACCCTCGGCGGCGAATACGATCGCTCCGGCAACGACAACTCCGGCGGCTTCCAGGTCAATATTCCCTTGCGCATCTTCGATCGCAACCAGGGCGAAAAAGAACGGACCCGCTATGAAGCCCAATCCACCCGATTCGCTGAAATCGCAGCTCGCAACCAGGTGATCAACGATGTAGACCAGGCCTGGGCCGGCTACCAGACTGCGCTGCGCCAGTCACAACGCTACAACGGTCATTATCTTGCGCAGGCATCACGCGTTCGCGACAATCTGGAGTTCAGCTACCGCCACGGAGGCAGCACTCTGCTCGATTACCTCGACGCTCTGCGCGACTACCGGCAGGTTAATCTCGACGCCTTGAACGCCAATGTGCAGGTCTGGCTTGGTCTCCACCAACTCAGCTACGTCGCTGCATCGGAGATGGTCCCATGAACCGAGCCCTGACCCAAGCAATGACGAAAGCATCCTCTATCGGATCGTCCGTCACATTTTGCATGGCCACCCTGTCGCTCCTGGCCTGTCTCGGCTGCAACGACAAACCACCGGCCAGCGTCGATGGCACGCCACCGAAGACACCCATTGAGGTCGCAACCATCCATCCGCAGTCCGTCACGGATAGCCTGATGCTGGCAGCACGAGTTGAGCCTGACCCGACTCGGGTAGTCCATATCTTCTCGCAGATCACCGGCCGGCTGGTTGAACTCTATGTTCGCCCCGGCCAGGAAGTCACCAAGGGGCAAAACATCGGCCTCATCCAAAGCAGCGACATATCTTCCGCGCGCGCCGACTACGATAAGGCGAAAATTGAGGTAGCTCGTTCCGATCGCCAACTCGATCGCGCCAAGCTTCTGCTGCAACACGAAGTGATGGCTCAACGCGATTACGATGACCTCGAAGCCGCGGATCAGGCCGCACATGCAGAACTTGCCCGCACCGTACAGCGCATTCACATGCTCGGCTTTTCTCCCGATGGATCATCCGACTCGGTGGCGCTGAAAGCGCCCATCAGCGGCGCGGTGCTGGAAATCGGCTCGGCAAGCGGCGAAATGCAGCGTTCGCTCGACAACGCCAGCCCCATCGCCACCATCGCCAATCTCGACCCCGTTTGGATCGTCGGCGACGTCTTTGAACGCGACCTGAACACCGTCCGCGCAGCCCAGTCGGTCGAGGTCACCTTCCCCGCCTATCCGGGCGAGGTCGTGCACGGCAAAATCTCCAATATCTCCGATGCCATGGATCCCACCAGCCGCACCCTCAAGGTGCGGGTGGTTCTGCCCAACCCAAAACATCGCTACAAACCGGAAATGTTCGCGAGCCTCTCTATCGCCCGTACCACGGCGCCGGAGTTTGTGCTGCCCACCACCGCCATCGTGCATGACGGAACCTCCAGCTATATCTACGTCCAAACCTCCCCCGGAAAATATGACCGGCGCCAGGTAACCACGGGTGCTTTGCGTGACAAAACGGTCGTCGTCACATCCGGCCTCGAAAGACGGCGAACAAATTGTCACTGCGGGGGCGGCGCTGCTGCGCCCGCCCTCCGGAGACTAAGCATGAAGGCATTGATCAGAACCCTGCTGGGGTACAGCGCCATCGTGCTCATCGTGTTCGTCGTCTCTCTGGAAGTCGGCGTCTACGCCTTTTCCAAGCTCGACATCGAAGCCTATCCCGATCCCTCTCCGCCATTGGTCGAGGTCATCACCCAAAACCCCTCCTGGTCTGCCGAAGAGATGGAACAGCAGGTGACCGTTCCCGTCGAAGCCACACTCAACGGAACCCCGCACCTTGACCAGGTGCGCTCCATCAGCATCTTCGGCCTCAGCGATGTAAAGCTCTATTTCAATTTCGACAGCGACTACTTCCGCGACAAGCAGGAGGTCCTCAACCGTCTCCAGACATTAGCCCTCCCCAACGGATTGCAGCCGCAACTCTCGCCCTGGTCGCCCATCGGTGAGATTTACCGCTATCAGCTCACCGGCGGCGGCTATTCACTCAATGAACTTAAAGCTACGCAGGACTGGCTCGTCCGCCGCGAGCTGAAGCAGGTTCCCGGCATCATCGACATCACCACCTTCGGCGGGACCACCCGCCAGTACCAGATCGAAGCTGATCCCAACAAGTTGCTGGCCATGAATGTGACCCTGCCCCAGGTCCTCACCGCCATCCAGAACAGCAATGCCAACGCCGGCGGCAACTACCTCACCCTCGGCGATCAGAGCATCAACGTGCGCTCCATCGGGCTATTGAAGAACATCGACGATATCGGCTCCGTCGTCGTTGCCGAACGCAACGGCGCTCCCGTGCTGGTGCGCGATATCGGCGAGATCAAAGAAGGGATACAACCGCGGCTGGGGAAGGTTGGCCGCAATGGCGATCCCGATGTCGTGCTGGGCATCGTGTTGCTGCAGAAGCAGGAGAAGTCCCTCCCCGCACTCGAAGGCCTGAAAAAGAAGATTCACGATCTAAACCGGGGCAGTCTGCTGCCTCCCGGCATGCACATCAGCACCGTCTATGACCGCACCAATCTCATCAACACCACCACCAAAACGGTCCGCCACGTCGTCTTCTCTGGCCTCTTTCTCGTCACCCTGGTGTTGATCTCCATGCTCGGCGACTTGCGTATCAGCTTCATCGCCGCCATCACCATTCCGTTTGCCGTGCTGTTCGCCTTTTCCATGATGGTGCTCACCGGCCAGTCCGCCAACCTCATCTCCATTGGCGCCATCGACTTTGGCATTCTCGTGGATGCCTCCATCGTCGTGCTGGAAAGCATCTACCGCAAACTTTCGCGCCGCACCGAGCACGAAAACAACATCGATCTCATCATCGAAGGCGCCAGCAACGCCTCCAAGCCCGTGCTCTTTGCCACGCTGATCATCCTCGTGGCCTTTATTCCTCTTTTCACCATGCAGGGTGTGCCGGGCAAGATCTTCGCCCCCATGTCGGTCACCTACGGGTTTGCCCTCACCGGTGCGCTCATCTTCTCCCTTATCTTTGCTCCGGTGCTCGCCCAACTGATCGTTCCCACCCAGTTGAAGCAGGAGAAGCACGAAACCTTCCTCGGCGGCTTTCTCCGCCGCCGCTATGACAAAGGACTGCCACGAGTCCTCGCCCATCGCCCGCATCACCTGGGTCGTTGCTCTCGTTTGCCTGGTCGGCCGCCGGCATCCTCTTCACCTTCGTGGGCGGAGAATTCATGCCGCCCTTGGAAGAAGGGAACCTATGGATCCGCGCCACGCTTCCGCAGGACATCTCCTTTGACGCTGCGGCCAGTATCGGCGACGAGCTCCGCGCGCAGATTGCCAAGTCGCCCGAGGTCATCCAGGCCGTTTCCCAAATGGGCCGCCCGGATGACGGAACCGACGTGGTTACCTTTAATGACGTGGAAGTCTCGGTCGCCCTCGAAGCCGCCCAGCGAGTGGCGCGCCGGTCTGACCAAGAATGGATTGATCGATGAGATCAACCATCGCCTCTCCCTCATCCCTGGTATGGACCTGAATTTCTCTCAAAACATTCAGGACAACGTGGAAGAAGCCATGTCCGGCGTCAAAGGAGAAAATTCGCTCAAGCTGTTTGGCGACGACTTCGACACCTTGTCCCGGCTCGCCAACCAGATCACCGAGGTGATGGCAACCGTGAAGGGCGTCGCCGATGTCGGCATCTTTCGCATTGGCGGCCAGCCCAGCTTGCTCATCCGCATCGACCGCGCCAAGGCTGCGCGGTACGGTCTCGCCGCCGCGGACCTGAATGCCACCATTCAGGCGGCGGTGGGTGGTGCAGCCGTAACCCAGATCATCGAAGGCGATCGCAGGTTCGATCTGACTGTCCGCTTTCCCGAGCGATACCGCAACGGGCCCGAGGCCATTCAAGGCATTCTGCTGCCGACGGCTGACGGAGGCCGGGTCCCCATTGCCCAGATCGCGGATGTAGAAACCCGCGACGGCGCCTTCATGATCTATCGCGAAAACGGCCGCCGCTATATTCCCATCAAGTTCAGCGTGCGCGGCCGCGATCTGGCTACGACCATTGAGGACCTGCAGCATCAATTGGCCGACAAGATTAAGCTGCCCTCCGGCTATGAATACACCTGGGCCGGAGAGTTCGACAGCCTGCGCAAAGAGCAGCGCCGTCTCGCCTTCGTCATTCCCATAAGCCTGGTAGCCATTCTGGTCTTGCTCTACATCCAGTTCCGTACCTGGAAAGACGCGCTCATCGTCCTTGGCACCTTACCCTTTAGCGCCATCGGGGGCGTACTGACCTTATTCCTCACCCGCACCAACTTCAGCATTTCCGCGGCCGTCGGCTTTACCTCTCTGACTGGAGTTGCCACCTTGGGAGCCGTCGTTTTCCTCTCCGGCATCCGCCGCGCTCAAGCCGAGGAAGGCTTTGACGAAGGTCTAAAGAAAGGTTGCAGCGACGAAATGCGTCCCGTGGTCATGGCCTGCATGGCCGCCGGCCTGGGCCTCTGCCCCGCCGCCCTGGCCAACGGAATCGGCGCCCAGGCCCAACAACCCCTGGCCCGCGTCGTCGTAGGAGGCATGTTTACTACCGTCATCGCCATCCTCTTCATGATGCCTCTCCTCATCTACCTCTTCCGCACCAAAAACGACGTTTAAGTGTCTACCCTCTAATCAAGCCGAAGAAAATCGAGTAAGAAATAGGATGGGTGCCCCAGGTCTCGATTTTGAGACCTGGGATCCCTGCAGCCGATTCCGGATGGAAACCCTGCTTTTCCTGTTGCTTCATCCCGAGCAGACGTTCGTCGGCTGTCACAGGCCGAACCCCATCTCCCCTCAACCAAAAGGTTGAAACTCCCCTCCACCCTAAGCATGGTGACGTCTCGCTCCTCCTCATATAACCTCAATCTGCCGCAACAGCCCTCGTCATAGCTAGCCTTCCCGCACCAGCGATCGGATAGGAACTCAGCGCATCGGTGACGTAAGCTAGCGTGGGAGTGCGAATACACGGCCATATGAGGAGTAGAAGCAGTCGAAGACCAGCGGCCCCCGCAACCGTTCGTTGCGCGATCATCGCCGCTCTGGCGTTGCTACTGAGCGGCTGTAACCCCTCCGGGCTGCCTAAGCCAGACACCAAGGTATATCTGGACGAAGTGACCGCCTTCTACGTTGGCCTGGCAGCCCTGCAGGTAGGAGACGACGTACGTGCCGACGCCACCCTGGAACGAGCAACGCAGCTGGCGCCAGGGGAGCCGGCCGGCTGGGCAAACTGGGGACTGCTCGCACTCCGTCAGGGTAACTTCGACGCCTCAGCCAAGCGTTTAGGACAGGCGCAAAAGCTGGCGCCGCAAAACGCTCAGCTGCACTACTTGTCAGGTGTACTCGAAAGCAAGCGCGGCAATCCTTCTCAGGCGATCGCCGAACTCCGCAAAGCAGTCCAGATCGACCCCCGCAATCTGCGCGCCATGTACTTGCTCGCGCAAGAAGTAGAGCGCCAGGGCGACACCAGCGGAGAAACTGAATTCCAGCAACTGCTGCAACAAATTCTCGTCGCACAACCTGACAACCCAGCTGCGTTGCTGGAACTGGGGCGGGTCGCCGCCAAACGGGGAGACGCGCAGACCCTGCATTCTGTCGTTAGCCCAATTGAATGCGCGCGCCACCACCTGGCCGCCGGAAGTGCAACAGCAATGGACAGCTTTGCAAACTGCGGCCGCCGGCTCCGATCCACGAGCCGCCGCCATTCGCATCGCATTTTTACGCAACTCCCTCATGCGCCTGCCGGACTTCCGGCAAAGCCTGAATCTTATCCAACCAACAGCAGGCAACGAGGCCACGCCCTTCACCCGCTTCCTGCTTCTGCCCTCGCCAACATTTACCCCGCCGCCTGCCGACACGACACTCAACTTCCAGACGGCAACCATCACCGGTTTAGCACCGGCAAAAGGAAAACCCGTGGACCTGGATCGGAGCCGTCTCGCTCAACGGCGCCGGCGCGCCGGCCATTACGGTAGCCAATAGCCACAGCGTGAAGCTATCCACGGGAGCAGAATTTCCTTTCCCGGGAGGCTCCTCAACGGCGCCGCTTCGACCCGAGTCGATTCTGCCCATCGACTTCAACTACGACTTCAAAACCGACCTGGTGCTGGCAGGGGAAGGCGGCGTTCGCTTCCTCCGCCAGGAGAGCCCAAGCTCCTTCACCGATGTAACCGCGCAGACCAAGCTGCCGCCGGCGTTGCTCAACGCCGCCTACACCAGCGCCTGGGCCATCGATGTCGAGGCGGATGGCGATATGGACATCCTGTTAGCCACGCAGCAGGGAGATCCTCTCGTCCTGAGGAACAACGGTGATGGAACTTTCGCTGCGATCCATCCATTCAACGGCGTCAAAGGCCTCCGCGGTTTGGCCTGGGTCGATATGGATGACGATGGCAACCCCGATGCCGCCCTGATCGATGGCGCAGGTTCTCTGCACTTCTTCCACAACCAGAGAGGCGGTGTGTTCAACGAACTTCCGCTGCCTGCAAATCTGCCGCCCGTTAAGGCAGTGACTGTTGCCGACGTCAGCTCCTCAGGAACCCTCGATCTCGTAGCCCTCGAACCGTCAGGAGCACTCGTCGCAATCACGCGCACGGATGAGACGTGGAAAGTTGTTCCTCTGGGGAGCGCACCCCGCCTGGCGTCAGAAGTGCGCCTGCACGCCGCGGACCTCGACAACAACGGAGCGGTCGACCTCCTGGTGGTCCCCGTCGCGCCTAATCCTGGCGATCCTCCCGGAGCCTCAATATGGTTAAACAGCGGAGCCGGCAAGTTCACGCTGTTGCCCAACCCCGCAGGTTCCCCACGCGTCTTTGCCGTCGCCGACATCAATGCCGATGGCAGGCTCGATCTGCTGGGCCTCTCCCCCAACGGAGAACCGCAGCAAGCCCTCAGCCACGGAAGCAAAAACTACCACTGGCAAATTCTCCGTCCCCGAGCCCGCGTGGCCACCGGCGATCAGCGCATTAACTCCTTCGGCATCGGAGGAGAGATAGCGCTACGGTCCGGCCTGCTGTTGCAGAAACAAGCCATCGCCTCACCCCAACTGCATTTCGGGCTGGGGGAGCAGACCATCGCCGACGTCGTCACCATACTTTGGCCCAACGGTATGCAAAACGCCGAGTTCGCCTTGAAAGCCGATCAGGAAGTGCTGACCGAGCAGCGTCTCAAAGGCTCCTGTCCTTTTCTCTTCGCCTGGAATGGCAAGGAAATGAGTTTCGTGAAAGACGCGGTACCCTGGGGCTCCGCGATTGGTCTGCAGATCGACTCCGTGGGATCCCCTGGTATCGCGGCTACCGAAGAGTGGTACAAAATCCGCGGCGATCAACTTGCGCCGCACCATGGCTACTACGATCTGCGCCTCACCGGTGAACTATGGGAAACCTATTACTACGACTATCTGAAGCTCATGGTCGTCGACCATCCGGCAGGCACCGAAATCTTTACCGATGAGCGCTTCGTCGTACCAGCGCCCAAACTAGCCATCACCACGGTCGCACCACCCCACAACATCACGAAAGCAGTCGACGATCAAGGCACAGATGTAACCGCGATTGTCACCAACCTCGACGGCGATTATCTCGATACCTTCGGCCGGGGACAATACCAGGGCCTTACCCGCGATCACTATGTTGAAATAGACCTAGGCGATGATGTACCTGCCAGCGGCCCACTGTGGCTGATAGCCAAAGGATGGGTGCATCCAACCGACTCCTCAGTCAACCTGGCCATCGGCCAGGGGCATCATGAGAAGGCGACAACCACTCAGTCTCGAAGTTCCAGATGGTCGCGGTGGATGGCGCACCGCCCAGGCAAACCTCGGCTTCCCGGCCGGCCGCAAGAAGATCTGCCTCATCAACCTGGAGAACGTCTTCCTGCCCGGCACACCGCGCAAATTGCGTCTGCGCACCAATCTCGAAGTCTATTGGGATCAGATCCAGTGGGCGCAGGGCTTGCCTCAGACTCAACTCAAAATCACGCACCTCGATCCATCCCAGGCCAGCCTGCACTACCGCGGATATTCCGTCGTCAACCAGGCCAACGCCTCTTCTCCCGAACTACCCAATTACAACCGCATCGCCGCCACCACCCAGATCTGGCGCGACCTCGAAGGCTACTACACGCGTTACGGCGACGTGCGGCCGCTGCTGTCAGCCATCGACGATCGCTACGTGATCATGAACGCCGGCGACGAAATTGCCTTGCGATTTCCCCGAGCAGCCTCCACCCCCGGCCGGTTGGGTCAGAGACTACGTGATCGCCGGAGACGGCTGGATTAAAGATGGAGACTACAACACCCTCGAGTCCCGAACCATCCAGCCCCTGCCCTACCACGCCAAGACGCAATACGACCAGGCTCCGGGCAGTCTGGAAAGCGAGTGGGTCTACCGTCAGCATCCACAAGACTGGCAGAACTACCACACGCGCTACGTAACCCCCGAACCCCTTGATCACGCCCTGAGGAGCGGCGAGGCCCAATGAAAGCAAGCCGCACTGCCAGAATCATTCTGGCCATCCTGTTTCTCGGGATGCTACTCACCCCACTCGCTATCCGCCAGGTTTCCGCCAGGCGCGAGCAAGCGCAGGCAAAGCTGGACGAAGGCCAGGCAATTGCGCGCTACGGTTTCCATCTGCAGGAAGTCTCGCAGCAGGCCGGCGTTCATTTCATCCACCAGGCGCCGACCCTCGACAGCAAACTCGAAGGCATCATGCCGGAAGTCGCCTCGATGGGCGCCTCCGTGTCCATCGTCGACTTCGACCGCGACGGCTGGCCCGACCTCTACGCCACCAACAGCGCAACCGGCAGCCAGAACCACCTCTACCGCAACATGCACGACGGCACCTTCCAGGACGTCGCCTCGCAAATGGGCGTGGCCGACGTCAACCAGTCAGGAACCGGCGTCTCGATGGGAGCCGTCTGGGGTGATTACGACAATGACGGTTACGAAGATCTGTTTCTCATCAAGTGGGGAAAGCCCGAGCTCTTCCACAACGACCAGGGCCATGGATTCACCCGCGTAAGCGACACCGCCGGCCTGCCCCCCTGGATCAATGCCAACACCGCCGTCTGGCTTGACTATGACGGCGATGGCCTGCTCGACCTCTTTGTCGGCGGCTACTACCCGGAGAACCTGGACCTATGGCATTTGCACACCACGCGCATGATGCCGGAAAGTTTTGAGTACGCCAAAAACGGCGGCCGAAAGTTCTTGTTTCACAACCTGGGCAATGGCAAGTTCGAGGAGGTCAGCGAAAAGGCCGGCATCATCAGCAATCGCTGGGCTCTGGCCGCATCTGCCGCGGACTTGCGCGGCACCGGCCATCCCGACCTTTTCATTGCGAACGACTATGGCGTTTCCGAACTCTATCTCAACGACGGCGGCCACTTTCACGAGGCTGGCCAGGCGACCGGCGTCGGCTTCGCCCCCAAGAGCGGCATGAACGTCGCTTACGGGGACATCCTGAACCAGGGCAAGTACGCCATCTATGTCTCCAACATTTCCCAGGAGGGCGTGCTGATCCAGGGCAACAACCTCTGGGTACCCCAGGAAGGCCCGGCTTTGAAGTACGAGAATCTGGCCCGCGATATGGGCGTGGAACTCGGTGGCTGGAGCTTCGGCGCCCAATTCGGCGATCTCAACAACGACGGCTACCTCGATCTCTATCTCACCAACGGCTATATCTCTCTCAGCCGGACCAAAAGCTATTGGTATGACTTTTCCCGCGTCGCCGGCGGCAACAGCAAGATCATTGGGGACGCAGCCGATTGGCCGGCTTTCAACGGACGCAGCTTGTCCGGCTACCAGCAGAAGAAAGTCTGGATCAACGACGGAGCCGCAAAATTCGAGGACGTTGCCCAGGCCGTGGGTGCGACAGACATTTACGACGGCCGCTCCGTTGCCATGGCCGATCTGTGGAATCGCGGCGTCCTCGATGTGGTTGTCGCCAACCAGGGCGGCCCCTTGCTGATCTATAAGAACACCGTCAACCCGCAAAACCAGTGGATCGAGTTTGCTCTTGAGGGAACCACCAGCAACCGCAGTGCCATCGGCGCACAGGTCACTCTCTATTGGAACGGCCAACAGCAAATCCAGCACGTGTCCGGGGGCAGCGGGTTTGCCGCGCAGAATGATCGCCGTCTGCATTTTGGCCTGGGCAAGAATCCCCAGATCGAGAAAGCAGTCATCCGCTGGCCATCGGGCAAAGTCCAGACTGTCAGCAGCCTGGTTGCCGGCAAGCTCTACAATGTTAAGGAGGCGGAATGAGTCAAGGCGTCAGTATCGCGCGACCGGTAAAGCCTGAGCCAGCGTGGAAACGCTTTTTCAGCCCCTCCAACCGCTATCTCTCTCCGCTCCTCATCTCTTGCGTCCTGTTGGTGGGCCAGCTGTCCTACGGCATCCTCGAGAGCTATACCCGTACGTTACTGGCGATTGCCACCAGCCTTATCGCAGAGGCAGTTTTGTCCCGCATTTATATGGGGAAATGGCCCAACCTCGCCAGTGCCTACATATCCGGCATCAGCGTCGGTATTCTGGTGCGTTCGCCTGCCTTCTGGCCCTACGCTTTGTGCGCGCTCATCTCCATTACTTCAAAGTACGTGCTGCGCGTCCACGATCGCCATATCTGGAATCCCTCTAACTTCGGCATCGTGGCCATGTTTATCCTGGCCTCCGGAACAGTGGCCGGCTTAAGCATCCAGTGGGGCAACTTTATCTGGCCCATGATTGTGATCTGGACTTTGGGATCGGCCATCATCTATCGCCTGCACCGTTTTCATATCAGCGCCACGTACGTTTTATCGTTTTTGGGGTTTGCCTTCATGCGTAGCTGGATCACCGGCGATCCCTGGAGCTCGGAGGTCTCGCCCATCACCGGACCCATGTATCAACTGTTCATCTTCTTTATGATTACCGATCCCAAAACCACCGTCCGCTCTAAGCTTGGCCAATGCGTAACCGTGTTCGTGGTGGCTGCGGTCGAAATGATCTTCCGCCTGCACCAGGCCGTCTACGCCCCGTTCTATGCCCTCTTCCTGGTAGGGCCGGCAGCCATGCTTCTCGAAATGTGGATGGAGTCCCGTCGTGCCCGCCTTGTGGTTGCGCATGCCTAAAAGTACGTTGCGTCGTTGTCTCACCCTGGCTTTGTTCGCAACTTTGCTGGCGAGCGCCTCAGCCCAGCGCCCTTCTGGCCCCATTCGCTTTGTCGATGCCACTACCGCTTCCGGCATCTCCTTTCGTCACCATAACGGTGCTTTTGGAAAGAAGTATCTTCCGGAGACCATGGGAAGTGGCGTCTGTGTGCTGGATTACGACAATGATGGGTATCAGGACATACTGTTCGTAAATTCCATGGACTGGCCGGGACACGGCTCCGCGAAAAACTACCCGGCGCTCTACCACAACAACGGAGACGGAACCTTTACCGATCGCACCCGGCAGGCAGGCCTGGCCGTGGAGTCCTACGGCATGGGCTGCGCCGTCGGCGACTACGACAACGACGGCAAAGAAGACATCTACATCACTGCAGTCGGCAACAATCACCTGTTCCACAATCTAGGCAACGGCCACTTCGCCGACGTGACCGCCCACGCAAAACTCGCAGGGGGAGGATTCTCCAGCGGCGCCGTCTGGTTCGACTACGACAACGACGGCAAGCTCGACCTGTTTGTCGCACATTATGTGGACTGGTCGGTAGCCAAAGACCAGTTTTGCTCTCTCGACACCAAAAACAAGTCCTACTGCACTCCTCAGATTTACAAAGGCGAGAGCGCGAGGCTCTATCACAATCGAGGGGACGGCACCTTCGAAGACGTGACCCAGCGCGCTGGACTACTCGACCCAACCAGCAAGTCTCTGGGGATAGCATTGGTGGATTACGACGACGACGGCTGGCTCGATCTGCTGGTCACCAACGACACCCAGCCCAACAAGCTCTATCGCAACAACCACAATGGCACTTTTTCGGACGTCGGCGTGCAGGCCGGAATTGCCTACAGCGACGCCGGCGCCACCCGTGCCGGCATGGGAGTCGATAACGGAGACTATGACAATTCGGGTCATCCCGGAATCATCATCGGTAATTTCACTAACGAAGGTATAGCTCTTTACCGGACCGATGGTTCCGGCCTGTACACGTCCGCCTCCGAGTCGACGGGCATCGATCGCTGGTCTCTGCAATCCCTCACCTTCAGTACGTTCTTCTTCGACTACGACCTGGACGGATTGCTGGACGTCCTGGCGGTAAATGGTCACGTGGCCGACGACATCGCCGTAACCCAACCACATCTAAGGTACGCGGAACCTGCTCTCATTTTTCGCAATCGCGGAAAAGGCCAATTCGAAAACATGTCGACCCAACTGGGCCCCGCGCTGCAGCGCCCCATCGTGGGCCGCGGCGCCGCCTACGGAGACTTCGACAACGACGGCGATCTCGACCTGGTCATCACCGAAGCCAACGCCCCCGCTCGCCTGCTCCGCAACGAAAACGGGAATCAGAATGATCTGCTGCGCATCAAGCTGATCGGAACCCGTTCCAACCGAGACGGTATCGGCGCCAAACTAACCCTTCAGGTAGACAAGAATCTCCGCCTGCAGCGCATGGTCAAAACCGGTTCCGGCTATCTGTCACAAAGTGAGTTACCAGTAACCTTCGGCTTAGGAAAGCCCGACCCCAGCCGAAAAATGCATCTGACCATCGCCTGGCCCAGCGGCCACAAAGACACCCTGGAAAACCTGGCCCCCAACCAATCCATCACCATACAAGAAGGAAAAGGCATCCTGGCAGCCCACCCCATGACCTTTCAAAAATCCGCAAAGCCATAACCCACACCAAGCGCCTGGATCCGGCAACTACCCTCTATCGATAAGTCCGCTGAACCGCAGGTCCCTCCGCTTCGGTCGGGATGACAAGGGAAGGGTTATGCCTCGGTTGGAGTTAACTTACCAGGGGATGAACTGCAGATCCCTCGGGTTTCGCTCGGGATGATAAAGGAAAGGGCATGTGTTCGATGGAAATGTTTTCGAGCGGAAGGAGGGACACGCGGTCCGCTCAACCACTCACCAAACTCCCCCGCTGCACTGAATAAAAACCAGCCCTATCCAACATGGAAACAATCTCCTCCCGTCCAACCCCCAACTTCCATCCCGTCTGAATCAAATCCTCAGCGCACACCGGATAACAATCACCAAGCGCAGGATCCCCAAACCGCCCCACATTAAACGGAGCAATCACCCGCAAAACCTCATCCATTAAAACTCCGCGTATCCTCAACCCCACGCAATCCATGCGCGCGTTCCAGCAACCTCCGTGAATCCGGACCAAACTCTGCGTGTTCGTTTAAGAGAAAGCCAGTAGCTAACTCGGGCTTTCCCAACCGGTATGCTGTCTCCGCAAAACTAACCGCAGCAAAATACAACATTGACACCGCAGTAAACGCGGGAAAATTACCCATCGTCGAATAGAGCGCACCAATCAGCCGGCTGGCCGCCAACAACTCCCCATCCGTTTTCGCGGCATACTCCTGTAGCGCTTCGCAAGCAAGACCCTGGCCAAGGATCCGAGCCACCCTTTCAATCCCCATCAGCGTAAGTGCGAACCCGGTCGAGAGCAGAGGATCCACAAATCCAGCCGCGGAAGGCAACATCGCCCATCGCTCACCCGCAATCACAGAGCTGCGAAAACTAACCGCCGGCATATAGCGGAACGGCTGGCACGCCACCGCTCCATCAAACTGTTTCTTCAACTCAGGCACGCGATCGAGAACCCGCTGCCAGGCAGGCTCGCCCTCACGCAGCCTCAACTCCGCAGCCGCATCCGAACGAGCCGCGACCCCCGCACTCGTAACCCCGTTATTGAACCGAAGCACCCAAACCCACCCCCCATCAAAAAGGTGGTGCACCGCCGCATCATTGACAGGGTAAGGAGTGTCCCCTTCGTCCTCTGTTCGACCCACTCCAGTGAAATGGCTATAGAGGCTTTCCGTATCAGGCATGCCCGGTAATGACGCCTCACCAAGCCCCAACGCGCGATGCAAAAAACCGCGTGGGCCGGTAGCGTCCACCAGAAACTTTGCCCGCAAACTAAAGCCTTCCTCGCCCGTCCATCCAGCAATCCCTGCCCCACCCTCCGCCAAATCGAGGTTTTCAATCCGCACCCGGTCGCGGTACTCGACCCCCATCTTTTCCGCTTCCACCACCAGGAAGTGATCCACATCCGCCCGATACCAATGTGTATCCGCGATGGCATCATGGGGGCTTGCCGCCACCAGTAATCGCCCACTCTCGTGAAAAAAGCTAAACCCCCGTTTCAGCCCACAGGCAATCTGCGGATGAGACCGCTGCCAGCTACCCCATTTCGCCAACGGGGCAACCTGCGGCAGGTCATACGTCGCGCACAGTCTTTCCAGCACCAGGTTGCTGAGCGGCGTAGTCGATTCGCCAATCACCAAGCGCGGATGACGGCCCTTCTCCAGCAATACGACCGAGAGCCCAAGGCGACGCGCAATCATCGCCATCAGGCTGCCGCCAAAGCCAGCCCCTACAACAACCAGGTCAACCTCGCGCTTCAACCTTCACCCCCGCATCGAGTGCAGGCAATTCGCTCCAGCATCACTTGCCCCAGGTTCATCGACCGCAGACGCGCTACCCGTTCCGCGTGGCAGCAAGCGCAAGATTCGCGCAATCCCCAAAGATCTGCAAACACTCTCCCCGCCTTGAGCCCCAGGCCATACTCCATCGCCGACTCCAACGTATGCAGGGCAGGCAAAGCGAATTGCCCCTCGGTCATCAGGTCATCCATAACCCCATTCCCCGCACGTGTAGGGATCAGCGTCGCGGCCGTCGCCCCGTGCTCCATCGCAAAGTCCAAAGACCGCTCCGCCCAGTACAGTGCCTCCTCCGCCTTCATATAAGGAGGCTGTACCAGGATAAAGACCCGCACATCGATGTCGTTTCGCCGCAGAAACTCTGCCGCGCTCGAGAACTGATCCAGTGTCATCCGTTTATTCAGCTTGGCCAGAACCTCTGGGTTCGTCGTCTCCAACCCCATCGCCACTTCCAGTCGGCCGCTGATCATGTCGCGGAAACGCAGACAGCCGTCCCCCGTAAGTGCCGGGTGATTCTCCACAATCAACCGATCGAATCGATTCGCGCGCAGGGCAATCTCCGCGTAGTCCTGAGGAGGAATCGCATGGGGATCAAAAAAACTTCCACTGTTATAAAGCTTTAGTTGCTTTGCCGGCGGAAGCCGCAGTAGCGCATGATCGATCTGCGCCGGGATCGCCCCCACCGGCACAGATTCCGTCAGCGTGTTCCGCCACAGATCGCACATCACGCAGCGAAACGGACATTCCTTGTTCGTGAGAAAAACCGTGGCTACCGGCTCAACCACCCCACCGCCAGCGCACTCCTCTTCCACAAAAAATTCATAGGGAACATAGGCATCGCGACTCTCACGCGCCGGACGCCGGCTGAGGATCCAGGCATCCACCGCGGAGCTCATGAGTAGAGGGAAAGAAATTTCTGCCGGTATTCCGCCTCGCGGAAGGGAAGTCGCGAAGCGAGAGTCTCCTGGGAAACCGCGCCATGCTGGAACCGGCGCTTGGCAAACACCGGCATATCGAAGCCCGTGACCGCCTTCACTCCACGCGACACGATATCGCCTTTCAGCGCATACAAGCGTTCCACATCATATCTCGTAAGGTCTATGAAAGGAATCCCCTCCGCCACAGCGATCACGGACGGTTGCGTATAAGGGCTGAATCCAACAAAGCCGAAGTGGTGCGCAGGAGCATACGTTCTTGAGTACGACCGGCTAAGGCCCCCGCTGTAGGTCAGCGAGTGTTTGATCTTCCCCACGCCCCAACCTTCCTGGTAAAGCATCGGATTGTTGATCACGCTGCGAATCGTCAGCTCGGGGTTTTGTTCGATTGGATAGTCCTTGAGGTTCTCATCCCCGCCATCGCCATCGACCAGGTATCGCCATTCCGGATACCGTTGCCGTATCCCCCGGCATAACGCCATCGCCATGGTGGCCGACTGAATATCGAGCGCCTTATAGTCTTCCACCACGCGGATCGTCTCATCCACATCGAGCGACGACCCATCCACCGCCACCGGCTCAAGAAACAGCCCTAGTCCGACAGAATTGAGGAAAGCGCGTGCTTGCCCCGCATCCGGACCATCGCCTGCCTCCAGCACAAACGCCTTGAGCCGTGACGGATTCAAGCCCAGCTTCAGCATCATGTGATATGTCGTTAGAAACACGCTCCCGCTATCGACGCCGCCCGAAAAGCACACCCCAATCGGTTCGTGGGCAGGCACACGGGGCAGCCACTCCGCCAACTCGTTCGTGAGAGCGCCAATATAAGCCTGTCCGATTTGATCAAGGTCCGTGCCCAGCACACCTTGTGCCGGCGTAAAGAAGCGGGTGTACACCGGATCCGGATCTGGGCATCCGATCAGTTGCAGCTCCACCACGTGATGCGCCGGAACCATCCTCGTATAGCTGGGATGAAACTGGCCCTCAAGCCCTTCCGCCTTCAGCCAGCCATAGATCGTATCGATGCGCGCCGCTACAATCAACACCGGCCCTTCCTGGCGCTTGGCCAGAAAGTAGCGCAAGGGGCGATCGAGCGAGCGGGCCATTTTCACCGTCTTGCCTTCGCGCGCAACCAGCGCGAACGATCCTGCTATACGGCCCACCGCCTCGGCTGTCCCATACAAAACGGTCTCTCTCGCCTCCTCAACTGTCAGGCGATAGAACTGGTTAGCTTCCGGCTCCGTTAGGTCAACCACGCGCTCAACGTACTGCTGCTGCATCGCATCCTCACCCTTGCTCTCGGTTAAGGATAGCGCAATCAATGACCCCCTCACTTGGAGCGCTCAGTGTTTGAGCGGCGTGTCCCAGTGGTAAACCAACTCGAGAAAGGCAAGCTGGGCGTTGCGGCCCTGCGGATAAACGCTACCGGCCACGCTCTTGCCCCACACGTACGAATAGTATCCGCCTACATCAAGATGCTTTGTGGCATGCCAGTCTGAGCTGATATCGGTAGCGCTGGCGAAAGAGGTAAATCCTCCGCTGGGCCGCCCCGTAAACCCGAATACCTTGTGATCGAAGGCCCCGCCACCCTGGTACCACAGGTCTTTGCCTGAAGTGAGCTGTAGCCAGTACAGGTCACTGCGCAATTCCCACTGGCGCTTCGGCCGATCGATGAACTGTACAAATTCGTCTTCCAGGTTCATCAGATTGTAGAAAGGGAATCGCGCATAAACCCGCGGCGTCGGCAGCAGTTCAAAAAAAGTCCCGTGCTTATTGTCGGATGGATTGTTGTCTCCGCTGCTTCGATACCAGCCGCCGCGCAGCCACGGGGTGCTGGCCACGTGAAGAAGCTGATACCCTCCCTCAATATCCGCCGCACCCCCCCGGTGTTCTTGCTCTCCCCACTGGCCGTTTTGCAGCGCCCCCCAACCAACCAAATCGAATTGTCCCGGACCGGCGGGAATAGCGGTTAAAAAGTCGCCCCCGTAGGTGCCAACGCGAATATTTTGGTGATCCGCTTGCCGCACCGGCAGCGGGCGGTTATCCGTTTTCACAATTCCCGGGCGGCCGTCGTGATACCCAATCCCAAACACACGCCACAAGAACCGGCCCTGCCAGTCGGATTTTGTGTATGCCAGATACTGAAGGTCGACGTTCAGTTCCGGGTTGCCGTTCATGTTGAAGACACCCTGGTCAGAGCGGGCGGCCATGGCTGTCACATCCCACGAACCCTCACCGTAGTGCGCATCGACTCCATCGAAACTTCGCTGCGCGTTGGTAAACCCAAAATTACCTACCAGTCGCTGCGCAACACGGTTGGGCTGGAGCCACGCTAGAGTCGGATTTTTCGGCTTCGTCTCCAATCCTTCAAAGAATTCAAAGCGTCCGACACGGATATTCTTGTCCCCGTCGAAGCCATAGCGAGCGAATGCCTGCTTGAGAAAGGCGGCTGCAGGATAAGAATTGTTTCCATTGCCGGCATAATAACTGCCGCCCAGGCCCAACTGGCCTTGCGCGGTAGACGAACTGACCGCCGTATTAGGAGCATCCAGGATAGTGGCCTGCGTTATCTCTAATCTCCAGTCCCAGCGCGCAATCGTCTGTGTAAGCCCGAAACGCAATAGCGATTCACCATAACCATACGTGTTGTCAGGCGGTGCCTTGAACCAATCCCAACCGAGCCCCCGACCCCGCTCATACACGAAAAAATTAACCGGATGACGGTTCGTTGTCGATTGCGGCGTCTGACCGCGCAAAGCAACAGCGCTGGATAACAACATCAAAAAACAAACGGAACGACGCAAAACTACCTCCAAAATGTCTGCCGCGGAGTTCGCGACAAATGATTCTCATCTTTCGTCGAGAGGGATTTTCTGCGAAAGCCCTCGGACTGCACGGTATTTCCGTACGCTGCATTGCGATGTGGGCGAGCTATTCCAGGATTATGCCCGGCATTCGGCCGTTCATAAAGAAGGACAAAGCTTCCCTAACAAAACATTCGGTGGCGCAAGCATCAAGGAACCTACCGAAGTCTTCAACCACCCCAGGGTTGGTATTCATGTCAACCTTTGGGTGGGGGAGAGATTGCTCTGGCCCTTTCGTCGTTTCGAGGCCCTGTAGGAATTGAGCGGGCACCCAGCAACCTACACCGAAGCCCGGGAAAACGGGGCCCACCACTTGCAACACTGGTAAAGCAGGTATTCCCCAAGTCGCACCACATCCAGCAAAAAGCAAAACAACAAAGTTTTCACCGGACCATGCGGCCGAAAACGCGAGTAGACAGAGTTGAGGCTCCACGCCGGCACCGTATACACATCGCCCGCCGGCAAAACCCCAATCTGATTTCTGATCGGCGCCTCGTAAATCACCCTCTCAATGCCACGATTGAAAAATTTCGCCAACCCGCCAACCCGCCGGCTGTACATAGCTCCCGCCAGATATGGAATCCGGCGCCGGTGTCGCGACTCGATAATTAGCCGGGAAGCCTCCGCCGCATGTCGCAGCGCCGCAGTTACCCCATTTGACGTCATAGGGTCCACCATGGCAGCCGCTTCACCAGCGATCAGCCAGTTCGGTCCGGCAACCTTACTATGCATGCGGCATACAAAAGAGGTCACGGATGGCGCAATCGCCGGAACAGACTGCAGCAGTTCTGCAAAACGAGGAAACCGCCCTAGCTTCTCTCTAAGAATTTCTTCCACCGTTTGCCCCGCCTGGCGTTTGCCCTTGATAGTCTCACCGGTGGCCACATAGCCCACGCTGATGGTGTCGGGGTTGATCGGTATTTCCCAAATCCATTCCATATACGGCGGCTGCACTCCCTCGGCGTACAGCGTCGTCCCTTCGCTCGGCGTCGTCACCGGGAAGTACCCCCAGATAGCCACCTTCCGCGGGCCAGATTCATATGCCGGCAACTGGAACGCCCGCGCGAATAAATTCGCCGCGCCGCCGGAAGCGTCGATAAACCAGGGCGAAGAAATTTTATTGCCCAGTTGTGTCTTCACCGCCGTAACTCGCCGCCCGCTGATCTCCACCGAGAGGACTTTATCCTGCAGAAAAGTGACACCGTGACTGACCGCGATCTTCCGCAGCAGTTGGTTCAGTTGGCTTCGATCCACATGCAGCGTGCGCAGCTCCACGTTGAAAGGTGGCCGTCCCAGCCACTCGCCCGGGACATAGCTTCGGTCAATCCCGTCGCCCAGCTTCAGCGTCACATGGCGTTTAAACGTCGCGATCTTCTCCGCGATAAGCCGTTCCATCGTCAGGCCCAGCACCTGCAACAAACCAGGCGCAGACCAGTCCAGCGACTCGCCCACGGAGCTGGTATCGGAGTCAGGCTCAACGCACAACACCCGCAAGCCGGCCTTCGACAGATGGATCGACGCAGCCATGCCCGCCAGGCCGCCGCCGATAACGGTCACATCGATCGTGCTTACAGGAATCTCCATGCGTGGATGCACCAGCATATCGCACGCCAGCAGGTGGAGACCCACATCCACCTTTCGGTCGAGGTGGAAGTGACTGCCAGCGCGCTAGAATGCGACAGCGACCACAGGACCCGATCCGCCAAAATAGAAAGAGGTCGAAAGACTTGACTGTCCGTCTCCGTCCGATCGCGCTCATTGCCGTCCTGCTCCTGCTGTGGCAATTTGCCGTCACCCGGAATCCGCTGCATATACTGCCAACACCCTGGGGGGTCGTCACCGGCATCGGTGATCTGTTGCAGCACGGGTTGCTGCTGAAATATATCGTTGCGTCGTTATTCCGCGTGACCTGGGGCTTTGCACTCGCCGCGATCGTCGCTGTCCCCTTGGGCCTGGTCATTGGATGGAATCGCCGCGCAGAGATGGCTCTCAATCCTCTACTGCAAGTCCTGCGCCCCATCTCCCCTCTGGCGTGGATCCCCATTGCCATCCTCTGGTTCGGTGTCGGCGATCTGGCCGCTATCTTTCTCATCTTCCTCGGCTGTTTTTTCCCCCTGCTCCTGACCGCCATGAATGCGGTGCGAGGCATCCCGGCGGTCTACATCAATGCCGGCCGCAATTTCGGCCTTTCGTCCACTGCACTCGTCTCCCGCGTCCTCTTTCCCGCAGTCATCCCGCAACTGATCATCGGCATGCGCATCACCCTCGGTGTCGGCTGGCTCGTCGTGGTAGCGGCAGAAATGATTGCTGTGAGCTCAGGCCTTGGCTTCCTTATCGTGGACGCGCGTAACGCCGGCAACCGCTATGACCTCGTCGTCGCCGGCATGGTTATCATCGGGCTCATCGGCCTGCTACTCGATTTAGGAATGCGATCTTTGCAGCAACTGAAGTCGCTCCGCTGGAGCTACTCGGAGGATTAGTGGGAAAAGACAAGCTGCAAGCCAGTCACATCCACATGGTGTTCACGCGCGACGGCAAAAGCACGCCGGTTCTCGATGACATCAACCTTGCCGTTGCCGATGGAGAGTTCGTGTGTCTTCTCGGGCCCTCTGGTTGCGGAAAATCAACCCTGCTCAGCACCATGGCTGGTTTCCTTTCCCCCACCGCTGGAGAGATCACCATCGACGGGGAAGCAGTCCAGGGGCCCGACCCCCGGCGCATCTTCGTCTTCCAGGAGCGCGGCGTCTTTCCCTGGCTCACCGTAGAGGGCAACATCGCTTTCGGCCTTTTCCACCTGGCCGCGGCGGAACGGCATCAGCGTGTCGCCCATTACATAAAAATGGTAGGCCTCGAGGGCTTTGAAAAGGCCTATCCGCCCGCACTCTCCGGCGGCATGAAACAACGGCTCGAAGTGGCGCGTGCCTTGGCTGTCAATCCAGACATGCTCTTCCTCGATGAACCCTTCGGAGCGCTCGACTCCATTACCCGCCTCATCATGCGCGGAGAATTGCTGCGCATCTGGCAAGCCGAACGCAAAACCATCATTTTTGTCACCCACGATATCGATGAGGCCGTCCAGCTTGCGGACCGCGTGGTCGTCATGAGCGCCCGCCCCGCCACTATCCAGCAAATCGTCAACATCGATATACCCCACCCCCGCGACATCAGCTCTGCGCGCTACCTGGAACTGCGGGACGGAATCTTCCAGCAGATTGGCCTGGCCCACAAAATATGAACTCTCTCGCCGAGCCCAAAAAATGGGAGAAGTTCTTCTGGCCCCTCCTCGCCACCGCGCTCCTGCTCGCCCTGTGGCATTACTCGGTTGTCTGGACAGCCACGAAAATCTTTCCGTCGCCACTCGATGTGGAGAAGGGAATCGCCGAGCTCATTCACAAAAAAGTGTTGTGGGGCGACATCATCGACTCTCTTCGCCGTGTGGCCATCGGCTTCGGCGCCGCTACCGTAATCGGTGTCCCCGTGGGCCTCGCCCTCGGCTGGTATCCCGCGGCCAACCAGGTCGTCAACCCGGTCCTGCAGATCATTCGCCCCATCAGCCCCATCGCCTGGATCCCCGTCGCCATCATCCTCCTGGGTATCGGCGATCACGCGGCCACCGCCCTCATCTTCCTCGGAGCCCTTTTCCCCATTATCGTGGCCTGCGTCGATGGCGTGTCGAATGTGCCTTCGGTGTTTCGCCTCGCGGGGCGTAACTTCGGCCTCGGGCCCTTCCGATTGCTTACCCGGGTGGTCTTTCCCGCCGCCCTGCCGAAAATCATCGTTGGCTTGCGCATCGCTCTTGGCATTGCCTGGCTTGTCGTGGTCGCGGCGGAAATGATTGCCGTCGATTCCGGCCTCGGCTACCTGGTCATCGACTCGCGCAACTCCGGCAAGCGTTACGACCTGGTGGTGGCCGCCATGCTGATCATCGGTCTCATCGGCCTCATCCTCGATACCGGTGTTCGCCGCCTCGAAAAACTCAAATCCATCCGCTGGGGATTCCGTGATGAGTCTTAAAAATAAAATCGTCTTCGGCATCTTCGCCTGGCTGCTGCTTATCACCGGGCTGCACGCCTGGCTCAACGTGAACTGGGGCGCGGTCCTGAATGACTACCAGCCACCCGCCAAACGAAAAATCATCGTTGCCTATCTCCCCGCCACTTGTCAGCTCACTTGCCCGGTGACGGACTATATTTCCAAGTATTCTCTCTCCGGTGAAACGTTCCTGCCCAGGTTGTTTCAAGGCTTCCCGGAGATGAAGGAAGCGCTGATCTCCAACCGGGTGCAAGCCGCCTTCATCGTGGCTCCGCTGGCCCTGGCTCTGAAATCCCAGGGAGTCAACATCAAGATTGTTTACCTGGGGCATCGTTACGGCAGCGCGGTCGTCGTGCGCAAAGACGGCCCGGTTAAAACCGTCGCAGATTTGCGCGGCCGCACCATCGCTATCCCCAGCCGCTTTTCTGACGAGCGCCTGCTGGTCCTGCGCGCCATGAAGGTTTGGGGAGTCAAGCCCAGCGAAGTCAAGTTGGTCGAGATGGCGCCTCCCGATGTTTCCGGCGCCCTCGCCGCTCACGCCATCGACGGATTCGCCATGGGTGAGCCCTTTCCCTCGCAAGCAGAGATCGGTGGCTTCGGCCGCGTCCTGTTTCAGGCCAGGGATTACTGGCCCGACTACATGTCCTGCATTCTCGTGGTCCGGCAAGACCTCATCGATCAACGTCCGGAGGTCGTCCAGACCCTGGTGGATGGCATCGCCCGATCAGGCCTCTGGCTCGACACCAGCAAACCTCACCGGGAAGACGCCGCCGACTTCGTCGGCCGCTTTTACTTCAACCAGAAACCAGCCTTGCTCCGATGGGCTCTTACCAAGCCGCTGGACCGCGTCACCTACAGTCCTCTCGCTCCCGCGTAAAGCGGACTTCGATATGGTCCGCGATCTCATGATCGAAACCGGAGTCCTGAATAAGAAACTCGAATTCAGCGACTACACCGATACCCGCTTCTCAGAACAGGCCAGTACCCAGACACCCTGGAGATACGAGCCCGGTACCGCAAACGCCCGCTAAGGAGGCAACAAAATGTTCCGCAGACGATTTCTCCAACTGGCAACCCTGGCAAGTGTGGGTGGCATAGGCCCGCTCGAAGCCATTTCCGCTACGGCCACCAGGACGGTGATCTATCAGGTCAAGGGATTCACTTGCATCACCTGCGCCACCGGCCTCGACACCCTGCTCGGCCAACAAAAAGGCATCGCCTCCAGCAAGTCCACTTATCCCGAAGGCAAGGTCACCGTTGCCTTCGATCCCAACCGGACAACTGAGCAGGCCATCGTCGCCTTCATCGCCGAGCTGGGCTTCACCGTGCAACCACACCAAAAAAGCTAAACGAGGGATCGACATGTACTCACAACAGGCCGCCCGTCTCGCCGCATCGCTCGATCTTCAGCAGCCACCCAGTTGCGATCTCTTTCACCGATACCGTTCCGGTTGGCATACCATCCCACTCCGGCCGCGTTCCCGCGGGTTGCAAGTTCTGGCAGGACGCCGCCACTGCCGGTTTTGCCACCACCGCCGCAGACCACAATCTCTGCGCCATCGGTGTTTATACCCACAACCTTCAATCCTCGCCCGCCCAGCAGACGGATTTGATGGATGCTCTCAAAGTCTTTGGGGATCTCGAATACGTACGGCCGGAAGACCTCGCAGCCATTCCGGTTTTGCAATCGCAGCCCGGGTACGTCGTCTATGCGCCATTGGCCTCGTCTCCCTTACGTCCAGACGTAGTACTTCTGTTTGTAAACGCCAACCAGACTCTCATTCTTTCCGAAGCCACCCAACAGGTAGAAAACCAGAACCCCCCGGCAATGGGCCGGCCCGCCTGCGCCATCGTGCCCCAGGTCATGAACACCGGCCGAGCAGCCCTGAGCCTCGGCTGCTGCGGAGCCCGAGCTTACCTCGACGTACTCACCGACGATGTAGCCATCTTCGCTATCCCCGGACCCAAACTCGAAGCCTACACTCTCCGCATCGAAGCCCTGGCCAAGGCCAACGCCGTGCTGGCAAACTTCCATCAAATCCGCCGCCAAGCCATCGCCGCCGGATCCACCCCCACCATCAAAGACTCACTAGCCGCCCTGACCCCCAACTAGGAGCACCTCCCCTATCTTGTCGTCCCTGACGGATGTTTCATGGCCCTACGGCCCACCAGTGTATGAAAATGCATCGGTTCGACGTCAACTCTCTATCGAACCTTCGCCCTCTCCTTTTGTCATCCCGACCGGAGGGGAGGGATCTGCAGTCTCCCTCGACACGCAACAAATGCCTTGGCCGTCTAGCCCAAAATTCTCCCGAATTTAATCCCCCAGCCCAACCTCGCCTCCACCACAACCCCACTTCTGAGAGAATCCTTGCATCGGAAAGAATCCCCCAGGAAGACACCAAACTGTCCCCGGGGCATCTAAACCGCAAAAGATGTGGGTGCCCCAGGTCTCGCCTTTGAGACCTGGGATCCTCCTAGTAGAGGCTGATCGACTCAGCATCCAGGTAAAAGAAATCTCCCACTAGGGAACGGAGCAAAGCAATGGCAACCGCAGTCAAGCTACAACCTCTCACCCAACGAGCCGCCTGGAAGGCCCTCGAGACGCATCACGACAAAATCAAAAGCACGCCTCTGCGTTCGTTATTCGCCGACGATCCCCAGCGCGCAGACCGCTTTCAAATCGAAGCCGCCGGCCTCCTCCTCGACTACTCCAAGAACCGCATCACCGATGAAACCCGCAAGCTGCTCCTTCAGCTAGCCCAGGAATCCGGCCTGCGCGAGCGCATCGACGCCATGTTTCGCGGAGAAAAAATCAACATCACCGAAAAACGCGCAGTCCTCCACGTAGCCCTGCGCGCCCCCAAGGGAGAATCCATTCTCGTCGATGGCCTCGACGTGGTCCCTCCCGTCCACGCCGTGCTCGACAAGATGGCCGCCTTCTCCAACCGCGTCCGCAGCGGAGAGTGGAAAGGTCACACCGGTAAGCGCATCCGCAACGTCATCAACATCGGTATCGGCGGCTCCGATCTCGGCCCCGTCATGGCCTACGAGGCGCTCAAATATTACAGCGACCGCAGCATGGTCTTCCGCTTCGTCTCCAACGTCGACGGCACCGACTTCGCTGAAGCCGTCATCGACCTCGACCCTGCCGAAACGCTCTTCATCATCTCCTCGAAAACCTTCACTACCCTCGAGACCATGACCAACGCCCACACCGCCCGGGACTGGGCCATCAGGGGTCTCAAGGACGAATCCTCCATCGCCAAGCACTTCGTTGCCGTTTCCACCAACGACGTCGAAGTGAAAAAATTCGGCATCGACACCGCCAACATGTTCGAGTTCTGGGACTGGGTCGGCGGCCGCTACTCCATGGACTCCGCCATCGGACTCTCCACCATGCTGGCCATCGGCCCGGATAACTTCCGTGCCATGCTTAGCGGTTTCCATCAAATGGATGAGCACTTCCGCACCGCACCTTTTGAGAGCAATCTCCCTGTTATCCTCGGCCTGCTCACCGTCTGGTACACCGACTTCTTCGACGCGCAGACCATGGCAGTCTTGCCCTACGAGCAATACCTGAAGCGCTTTCCCGCCTACCTGCAACAGCTCACCATGGAAAGCAACGGAAAGCACGTCACTCTTGACGGAGAGCACGTCACCTACGACACCGGCCCCATCTACTGGGGCGAGCCTGGCACCAACGGGCAGCACTCGTTTTACCAGCTGATTCACCAGGGAACCCGGCTCATCCCCTGTGACTTCATCGGCTTCTACAAAACCCTCAACCCGCTCGGACGCCACCACGACATGCTGTTAGCCAACGTCTTCGCTCAAGCCGAGGCCTTGGCTTTCGGTAAGACCGCCGAGCAGGTCAAAGCCGAGGGAACCCCCGATTGGCTGGTGCCGCACCGCGTGTTCGAGGGCAATCGTCCCTCCAACGTCATCATGGCGGATAAGCTCACTCCAGAGACGTTGGGCAAGCTGATCGCTCTCTACGAGCACTCGGTCTTTACCCAGGGGACGATCTGGCACATAGACTCCTTCGACCAATGGGGCGTGGAGTTGGGCAAGGTCCTGGCCCAGCACATCATTGCCGAGATTGAGGCGCCCACGGAGCCGGCCTTGCAGCATGATGCCTCCACCACCAACCTTATTCGCCGCTACCGCAAGCAAAAGTAAACGGCGCACTGACGAGAACCTATAACTGAAAGAGGAGCGATTCGATGCAATTAGGAATGGTGGGTCTGGGAAGAATGGGCGCCAACATGGTCAAGCGTTTGCTCAACAACGGTCACACCAGCGTGGTGTACGACCGCTCGCCGCAAGCGGTTCAGGATCTGGAAAAGGCAAAAGCTGTCGGAGCTTCCTCGCTCGCCGACATGGTCGCCAAGCTTTCCAAGCCACGCGCCATCTGGCTCATGATTCCCGCTGCCGTAGTGGACCAAACCATTGCGGAGATCGTTCCCCATCTGGAATCCGGCGACATCCTCATCGATGGCGGCAATTCGTATTACATCGACGACATCCGCCGCAGTTCCGAGCTCGCGCCCAAGGGCATTCATTATGTCGACGTGGGCACCAGCGGTGGTGTCTGGGGTCTCGAGCGAGGCTATTGCCTGATGATCGGCGGCCCCACCGCCGCCGTAGAACACCTCGATCCCATCTTCAAAACCATCGCCCCGGGCGTCGGCGACATTCCTCGCACCCCCGGGCGGGAGAAAATAGGCGGCACCGCGGAAGAAGGCTACCTTCATTGCGGTCCCAGCGGCGCCGGCCACTTCGTCAAGATGGTGCACAACGGCATGGAATACGGCATCATGGCCGCCTATGCCGAGGGCCTCAACATTCTTCACCACGCCAACGTAGGCCACAAGGCCGGCGATATCGATGCTGAAACCACGCCCCTCCGCGATCCCGAACACTATCAATTTGACTTCAACCTGTCGGACGTAGCCGAAGTCTGGCGCCGGGGGAGCGTCATCTCTTCCTGGCTCCTGGACCTGACGGCGGCCGCTTTGACCAAGAGTCCCGCCCTAGCGGAATTCGCAGGCCATGTCTCCGATTCCGGCGAAGGCCGGTGGACCATCAAGGCGGCCATCGACGAAGGTGTGCCAGCTCCCGTCCTCACCGCCTCCCTCTACGAACGCTTCAGCTCCCGAGGCGAAGCCGACTTCGCAGACAAGCTACTCTCCGCCATGCGCTTCGAATTCGGTGGCCACGTGGAGAAAAAACCAGGCAGTTAACACCGACGGCAAGGGCTGGTGGGTACAAGCTGGTAGGTGCGTGCTTTAGAGTGTGCGTGAGAACCAGACGACAAAACAAGTCCCGTTAGGGACGGCTGACCTTAGCCCAGGACGCAGTCCTGGGGGAGATCTTTCTAGACACGACAAGTCCCGAAGGGACGACTGAAGAATTGTCCAGGGCCAAGTAGCGGCGTATTTTCAGCCGTCCCTACGGGACTCAATTCCTCCATGATGAACCCAGGACTGGCGTCCTGGGCTAAGTTCGAGAGAGTGTGTGGAGAGAAGTCATGCGAATCGGGCTGGAGTCGGCAGATGTAGGGAGATCTAGGCTCGCGGTGCTGACTTTGGCTCGGAGTTACAGACATTGGATTTGCGTTTGCTGTGGAGAGTAGTAGGGGGATGTAAAGGGCGTATGAGTCTTACGGCAGAATCTCTTAAGCGGCGGCAGCGATAGCAGCAGCACGGAAGCGGAACAGCTTCAAAAGATTGTGCGTGGCGCAGATGAGTTTCATTCCGAGCTCACCTTGGGTAGGCTTCGTAAACCGAATCTACGGATGCTACGAGCTTCTTTGATTTGTCCAAAGACTGGTTCGACAGTGGATTTTCGAAGAGCGTAGCGAGCTTTTCCTGGCTGGTCAGGGCCTCTCTCATGCGGGTGGCTTGTTCGTTGCGAGGTGCAGTGGGAGGCAGAGGCGCTTAGGTGGTTGTGGATTGGAGTCAGGTGTGACTGAGACTTGGATCTCCTGCAACGACGGATCGAGTAGGCTGGTCGTGTCCAATAGCTCGCATCTGCGGTGATGGTCTCTGGGGTAGCTTTGGCAGTGCTGCGTACGCTTTTTCAGGGGCACCAACTGCTGCTGATCCGTAGTTTGTTGGGTTATTCGGCGGCCACTATGATTTGAGCGTGTGCGTTCACTGCGACTTGCACGTTGTAGCTCTGTACAAAGGCTTTCTGTCATTGTCTTTCATCACCGCGAGTAGAATCGACGAAATTATAGTGACGACTCGGCGCAGCGAATTGTTTGCGGCTCGAATGCGCCGCTTGGTCTCCTTATCGCGCTGCTGCCGACTCTTCCTCGTCTGGCTAGCTTGTTCGATTTGCTGGGACGACCGGCTTTGCGAAGCGGAAGATCGTTTATGGCGGCTTGCAACTGCTCTTTTGCCTCCTGCTCCAGTTCCGTCTGGCCTGTTGGAGGCGCTGCAAACGCTTTTGTGCACTCGCTAAGTCGTCGGGCAACGGATCGGATGGTTGGCTGCGCCAAACCGTTGGTCTTCCTCTTGATCTGTTTGCTGCGCTTCGTTCAGTAATCGCTCCACTTCGGATCGCCAATGTTGCTCCCGTTCGCTGATCCTCTCGTAACCTACCGAGCGTCGCGTGCTGGCGTTGGCCTTTATCTTGGTGCCATCGATGGCCACATTACCAACTTCACCAAACCGGCTTTCTGACATAATCGCAACGCTTGTACGAACAAACCGCCCAGTGCCTCAGATGCTGCTGACGAAAAGCAGCAGGGTATCGTGGTCGGGGTGCTGGTCGGCAGACAGATAGCGAAATGCTACGTTATCGTGGGTCGCCTGCTCGATCTTCCGGGAACTCGTTGTTCCGATGCAGTACCCATAGAGCAATAACCGCGTCATTAGCAAGGGGTGGTAGGCCAACAGCCCTCGCTCGTCTTTCCGGTCGTACTCAGCGTAGATGGAAGACAAATCAAGTTCGTTGACTACATCCGCTATGAATCGCGCCAAATGATTTTCCGGGAGCCAATCTTGTAATGAAGGAGCCATCAAAAACTGTTGATCAAGACTACAAACCCGGAACCGTTTGCTCATAGGGCAATCATACGAATTTCCTGCCCGAGACCCTACAGGTTTCCGCAAATCGCCTATTTCTCTCCGACACACTCCAGAGCTGTCCAAATTAGCGGGACGGTCACCCTGGAAGCATAGATTTTATTGGACAAGCGAGTGCTGCAGCCCGCCATTGCGAAATCGGGTTGGGAGGTGAGGGAGCAGTGGATTGAGAGGGTGCTGTCCAAGTGTTTTCTATAGAACTCCTGATTGTCGGGCGAATGAGCGGTGGAAGGGGCGGCTAGGTTGTTCAGCTGTCCCAAAGAAGGCTATGAAAGCGAAAACGCCAGGGGAAGTTGGTCATGAATTCCTGCCAAGGCGGGTGGCGCTTCAAAGGGACAATCCAACCAGGTCCATAGGTCGCGGTATACGAACAACTGTTGGCGCAACAAGGCCACTAGATTGGAGAGCGACCAATCGAAGGTGGATTTCAACTTCAGATACTTCAAGATCAACATGGCGATCAGGGCCGTCCAGATCTGCGTCTTTAAAGCGTTGGCGCTGGTGCCCACGAATGTCTTGACCCGTAAAGACTGTTTGAGGGCCCTGAAAAAGGTCTCGATCTGCCAACGCTCGCGATAGATTTTGGCAATGGTGCTGGCAGCAAAATCTAGCTGATTGGTCAGAAACTCGAACTTTTTCCCCGTCTCTGGATCACGCACCACGACTCGCCTTATCGGGACTCCGGTGCGGTAACTGCGGTGGCCCAACAGCACCATCTGATCGGCCAGGATGTTGCCCTGTTCCGGTACCGGCAGCTCCTTGACCACCTTGCGATAGCAGTTCCACCGCTGCCGGGTTACGAAATACACGCCTTGCTCGGTCAAGCTGGCGAACCACTGGTAATCAGTGTATCCGCGATCAAACACCACAATCGTGCCCGGTTCCAAAGGCATCTTGCGCGCTACCTTGATCTCCGCCTTGTGGGCCGGCTCGATCACTGCGTACTGGGGTAAATATCCGTCGTGATCCAGCAGCAAGTGCAATTTCACTCCACCCTTGGTGCGACGAAACTTGGCCCAGTCATACATCGTTGCGCTGAGGTCAATCACACTGCCATCTAAACTCAGCAATTTATTCTTGAACCGGAATTTCTTCCCTCCTCGCACCTCTCGCTGACACTTTTTCAGCAACTGCTCAAATACCGTCTGGTACAACTGCCATGGCCTATGTTCATTCGCATAGGCCAACGTTGAGCGCTTGGGGCTCTCCTTTACCCCCAAATGCCTTAACTTGCCTTCGCAAGCCGCCAGCCCGCCGCAGATCTCTCGCAACGACTGCGCTCGGCCCAAATGACAGAACAACATCGCCACTAGCTGCGTCCAGCTCTCAAAACCACGCGCGTGATGCTCTGCTCTATGCTGGCTCACCGCCTGTTCAAACTCGGCCCGCGAAAATACTCCCAAAACCTGCGAAAAAATACTGCATACTCCACTCATGGCGGAAAGTCCTCCTAATCGAGATTGATTTCTTGGAAAATCTCAACCTCAACCTAGCAGGCTTTCCGTCTACTTTTAAAAATCTAATTTGGACAAGACTGAAGTTCAGCCGTCCCCATTCGACAAGCTCAGGGCAGGCTCTGCGGGACTTTTTCCAGTACGGGCTTTAAGCCCGTACACTAACCAGCCACCCTCTGGCCTTTAGGCCCTGAGCTACGCTTCTTACGCCATTTCTGAGCAAGAGCTCTTTCGAGTTTTTAATGCGTCCCGATACCCTCAGCCGTTCCCGGCAGCCCTAGATCGTTGAACTGCTCCGAATACATGTCGGAGTTCAACTGGCGCACGTCCGCCGGCGCATTTGCAACAATAGCGGTAAAAATCCCCCGGGCCTTCCCCCGATCGTTGTCCCCGATAAGCTCCGTGGTCCCTATCTCTTCATGCAAAGCGCTGCCGTGGAGCAGGGAATAGAGGTTCATGGCATGTGCCCGTGCAGTCGCATCCCCCGCAACAATCAGGATCAGATGGTCCTGCGCATGAGGGATTACGGTGGCGCCGGTCACTTGCGCCTGAGCCATCATGATGGAGAGCAAACCCAGTTGCTGGTTCGCTCGAAAGCTGATCAGCGACGTTTTTCCCTCAGCATTACGGTCAAACACCAGGGCCTTTTCCTGGTGGTAGTACTTCGCCAGAAGGGCGCTCAGCTCCCGTGCCCGTTCATTCGGGCAGCCATCGATCATGCCCGAATTTTCTGCCCGGCCATTCCAAACTCCAACCGCGCCTTCGATTTGCGTCTGGGGACAAAGATGTTCCGCCAGATAGTGGGCGACAGCGAGATAGTGTGTTTGTTCAAAAGAGCTGAGCGAACCTTCTGTGCACGGCATAGTCAAAAGTCCGCTGGTGCTGGGACTCACAAACACCACGCTCTGCGACAACACCTGCAACGACGTCAGGAAAACCACGCATGCTGCCAGCCCTATTCTCCTCATCGACCCGTTTCTCCTGTTTTTCGCGAAGCAACACCCATAAGCTACCAGCCTTTCACTCGACGGCATACCGCCGGGTGCCCCACGTTCGCATCAGCGTAGGCGGGCCGATAACGTCGGGCGCAGCCCAACAATGGCTTCTGGTGAATCAATCAACCGATTTTGGAGGGAAGAACCATCCGGCAGAGAGGCGGAACGCTAACCTTCCGTCTCACCCTCAGGCTTCGTTTGGGCGCCGGGCTTCAGGCGCTCATACACACTTCCCGACTGCACCCGGCTAGCCACCATCTCAAAAAACTGCGAACGCAAGCCAGGCTTCGAGACAAAAAGCTCCGTGCACGGCTCCAGCGGCTCGCAGTATCGTCTCAGCAACAGGGAAGAGCCGGCGACAAAGTTCATCAACTCCTGCTTAATACCAATCTCATGTTCCAAAAGGAACGCGCGCATCACGGCCGAGAGCGACTCCTTCTTGTAGTTCATATCGTTCATTTGCAGGTCGACATACGTCACCTGATTGCGCCGCCAACCGGTGACCATGCTGAGCCATGGTCCATTCGCCAATCGCAGCCCCATGGAGAAAAAATCTGATTTTCCCCGCAGCAGGCGATAACGAGCTTGATAAAACTCCGGCACACGTTGCGGCACCGACCTCTCGTGCAATTCCAACATCGCCTGCAGACTTTGGTCCGGATCCAGCGCGGCGACGAACTCCACGTTCATACTCTTTTCCAGTTGCTGTCGCTTTCCCGCCAGGCTGCGCCGGGTTCGCGGACCCAAGCTCGCCAGCATGCCCTCGTAAGTGCTCGCCAGCGGCAGTTTGTGCTGCACCTCGCTGCCCACAAACCTTTTGAAATAACTCGCGGGGCCCATGATCTCAATACAACGATCTACCGGAGCTTTCATGCTGATGCTCACGCCGTGAATCCGCCACTGTTTCAAAAGCGCCTGCGTCGCCAAATGCACATAGTGCGCGTGGAGTATTTCGGGGGCAACAATCAGGCTCTCACCCACATAATCGCCCCCACGGAAAAGTCCGAGGCCAATACCGTAGCGGGTATGTTCGTAGAAAAATACGCAAGCTTTGAGTTCCTGATCCTGGCGAATCAGCACTGCGGCACATCGCCTGTTCGGCAGCGCCTGGGTCGCGAAAAAATACTCCGGCTCCGTGGTCAGATCGTCCTGCTGATGACAACGCCGACGCAGCTCAAGAATCTCGGCCAGGTGCGAGTGGATCGCGCGGTTGCCGATAACTACGTGTGTGGCGAGGGGGCCATCCAGAAATACCGGCTCGCGTCTCGGCTCGCTCCATACCTCACTGGTATTCAACTGTTGACTGTTATCAATCAACCCGCTTGAACTCACGTCGTTTCTCCCGCACCAAGGAAACAGTCGCGCCTATGCTTGATTGTCTGGTCTTACTTAGGTGTGTACAGCAGCAGCAATGTTCAGTCCAACAATAGTTCTCTAGGCACCTGTGACGGACTCACTCGGGCCGCTTATGGCCTCTAAGTGGAAATCGGTCCTTCAGCAGGGGACTTTGAGAACAAAGTATAGCACTCCGTCCTCATCACATAAGCTGGAAATTATTACCCTTTGGAGTAGTGGAATCCGAGGAAATCACTTCCCTAATCGTCGAATCCGTACTATGGTTGCTGCTTTTTCGGACATGCGTACCACTGAGGAACACAGTCAATCCCACTTTGGCCCGGTCACCCTCATCAGTAACAGCAACTGCAAACGTTAATCCGCGCCACACAATGTTCAGTGCTGCTGGCGGCGGTAATAGGAAGCCGTGGACCAGAATAGGAAAGCTAGCAATCCATCACAGCCCAGGCTCGTCCATGCCGCGCCGCGCCACGAATACCGCGGCAAGATCAACAGATTGAGACCAATATTGGTTAAGGCGACCGCCACCTGGATTCCAGTGCGGATGCGCTGTAGCCCGGCGCCCGATAGCGCATCTGCCATGAAAGAGTGCAGACAGCGCAAGAACGGGATCAATGCCAGCCAGCGGACCGCCGGAACCACTGACTGGTACTGGTTTCCCAGAATGTAGGGCACGATCGGCGCCGCCAGCCACAAAGCTACGGAAGCGAAACCGCCATAGATCGAGGTCTTCGCGATCAGTGACAGTGCGTAGGGATAGGTCTTGGTCATCCCACCCACCCCCCTGCGGAAGAAGTGCGGATAAGCCGCCGCCGCCAGCGATCGCACCGGCGTCATGCTCACATCGATCACGCGATAAGCGGCACCGTACACGCCGGTGGCAGCCAGGTCCGCCAGCTTGCTTAACATGATCTTGTCGATATCGTTGTAGATCGTGGTTGCCGACCCGGCGACACTGAAGAACACGCCCTCGGTGGCGTCTTCCTCTAGCGCCCGCAAATTCACCACGGGCCGTCCCCAAAGTTGCTGTCCCTTCACCAGGCCATACAACATACCCAGCAGGCTGGTAAGCAAGTAAGTGAAAACCCAGATATCGAGAGTAACTCGATGCCTAGTAACTACCAGGGTAGCAATACCACCGAGCCGCAACAGGCTGACCACCACACTTTGAATCGACGTTTGCTTCATCCGGTCCATTGCGGCAAAGCCGGACGCCGCCAGCTCCGTCACTTTGACCAGCACCAGGTCCGCAACGCAAACGATCGTAACCACCATTGGTACTGTTTTCAGATGCAGCAGCGCGCTCAGCCCCACCCCAAGGCAGCTGAGCAAGCTTCCCGACAGCACCGTGAGCAGGATCCCGTTACCCCAGCAGAGCTGGGCGTCCCGTTTACCTGAGCGCACATTCTTGATGAAGAGATTGGCCGTTCCCAGCCCCGAGAATGGCCCCAGAAGAGCAGCCATGGCCACTACCGTCACGAACGCTCCATAAGCATCCGGGCCCAGTGATCGCGCGAGCAGCACAAAGTATCCAGCCTGAATAATCAGCCGTAAACCCTGTCCGATGGAGAGATGCGCGGTGTCCCTGAGCAGGCCGCGAGTCCTCATACGGACCAATACGCTCACAGACACCTCTCTCCACGTGTTGCATCAGCCTACGACGCCTTTCCCTGCAATAGAAGCACATGAGAAAACCTTAATTTTTCCGGTCTTTATCCCTACACAACCCACCCGGGTGCCTCATCCAAGCCCTCCTTTTGCTTGAGTGGGCAAGGATCTTCAGTTCGCCGGGTGCCCCAGCCGGGTGCCCCAGGTCTCGCTTTTGAGACCTGGGATCCTCCTGGTGAATGCTCATGTCTGCCCCTGTCATGTCCCCAGGTAAACCACCCAGTCCCCAAATTGCTATCCTCTCAAAGGGTGACCTACTTGTTTCGTCGCACTTTGCACTTACTCTTACTACTCACCACTGTCCCCGCTCTCTACGGCCAGGCCCCAGCTCAGGAACCACCCCAAGGCATGGGTGGCGTCAACACCGGGGGAACTCACGCCCCCATCCTCGACTCCGAAAAACGCCCCATCACCGCCGGCGGCTTCGTAAAAACCGGCCCCATCATCTTTCAGGACATCGCCGCCAAAGCCGGCCTTACCACCTGGCGCCACACCATGGGCACCCCCCAGAAACAGTTCATCCTCGAAGCCACGGGTTCGGGTGTAGCCCTTCTGGACTACGACAAAGACGGCTGGCTCGACATCTATATGGTGAACGGCTCCACCTACGAAGCCCTTTCCGGCAAAGCCGAGTCACCCCACGCCGCCCTCTTCCACAACAATCACGACGGCACCTTCACCGACGTCGCCGCCAAAGCAGGCGTCACCAACGACCGGTGGGGCTTCGGTGTAGCCGTCGGCGACTACGATAACGACGGCTATCCCGACCTGTTCGTCGCCAACTACGGCAAGAACCGCCTCTACCACAACAACCATGACGGCACCTTCACCGACACTGCCGAGAAAGCCGGCGTGCAACTCGGCAACTGGTCCAGCGGACCCACCTTCGGCGACTACGACGGCGATGGCCGTCTCGATCTGTTCGTCTCCGGCTACGTCCACTTCGACCAGGATCAGCTCGCCGGGGCTGACGGCAAAGGAGGCGTGGCGTCAAACTTCTGCCAGTTCCGCGGGGTCAGCGTCATGTGCGGTCCGCGCGGCCTCAAAGGCGAGCACGACCATCTCTTCCATAACAACGGTGACGGCACCTTCACCGATGTCAGCGTGAAACTCGGAGTCAACGACCCCAACGGCTACTACGGGTTCACCTCCGTCTTCGTGGACCTGAACAACGACGGCAAAGTAGACCTCCTGGTCGCCGACGACTCCACCCCCAACTACCTCTACATCAACAAAGGCAATGGCACCTTCGAAGACGACAGCTACGCCTCCGGCTATGCCCTCAACGAGAATGGCCGCGAAACCGCATCCATGGGCGTCGCTGTCGGCGACTACCAGAACAACGGCCGCCTCGGCCTCTTCAACACCACCTTCTCTGACGACTACGACGTGCTCTACCGCAACGACGGCGACGCCAACTACACCGATGACAGCTATGCCGCCGGCGTAGCCGAGCCGACCGTCCCCTTCTTGGGCTGGGCCACCGAGTTTATCGACTACGACAACGACGGCTGGAAGGACTTGTTCATCGCCAACGGCCACGTCTACCCCATGGTCGATCAGAACAACTGGGGCAGCACCTACGCCGAGCGTCCGCTCCTATTCCACAATCAGCTCGGCAAGAAATTCGACCTGGTGCCGGCCGTCGAAGGCACCGGTCTGGCGTTAGTCATCCCCGCCCGCGGCGCCGCCTTCGGCGACCTCTTCAACGACGGCCGCATCGACGCCGTCATCAATAACATCGACTCCGTGCCCGTCCTCCTGCGCAACGTGAACCCTGATCACCATCACTGGGTGGAGCTGAGCCTGACCGGCGGCCCCAAAAGCCCCAGGGATGCCGTCGGCGCTACCGTGTATCTCACCGCCGGAGGCATCAGGCAGCGCGGCGATGTGCTCAGCGGCGGCAGCTTTATCTCCAACAACGACCCCCGCGTTCACTTCGGTCTGGGCGATGCGGATAAAGTGGATGCAGTCGAAATTCACTGGCCCAGCGGCCTGAAAGAAAAAGTGGTCCTGCCTGGCGTGGATAAGATATTTTCCGTGGAAGAAGGCAAAGGCCTGGCTGGCGCAACCTCAAACCGTAAGGCTCACTGATGGACAACAACCTGCAAGCTCCCCATCGCCGTTACGATCCGCTGCGCGGCCGCTGGGTCCTGGTTTCTCCTCACCGCACCCAGCGCCCCTGGCAAGGCGAAGTCAGCCGCACCGATGCCAAGCCTGCCGTGCACTACGACCCGGAATGTTATCTATGTCCCGGCAACACCCGTGCCGGGGGAAAGAAGAACCCGCCCTACAGTAGCGTCTTTGCCTTTACCAACGACTATGCCGCGCTTCTCCCCGATGCGCCCCGCGATCGCGGACACCGGCAACCCCCTTCTGCGAGCGGAAACGGAGCGCGGCATCTGTCGTGTCCTCTGCTTCCATCCCGACCACAGCCTCACCCTGGCGGGTATGCAAGTGCCGGAAATTGTCCGCGTCGTAGAAGCCTGGACCAAAGAGTTCAAGGAACTGGGCGCACGCCCGGAAATCCATCACGTGCAGATCTTCGAGAACCGCGGCGCGATGATGGGCGCCAGCAATCCCCACCCTCACGGCCAGATCTGGGCTACCGAACACATACCCGACGAAGCTGCTGCCGAAGTAGCCAATCAAAGCGCGTATCTCCGGCAGCATAACGCCTGCCTGCTCTGCGATACCCTGAAGGTCGAGCTGGAGCAGGATCAACGCATCGTCTGTCAAAACGAGGAATTCGTCGTCCTCGTGCCGTTCTGGGCAGTGTGGCCTTTCGAGACCCTGGTGCTCCCCCGCGCCCACCTCGGCAGCCTCCTGGAATTCAACCCCGCCCAGCAACACGGGCTCGCGGATATTCTCAAGCAGCTCACCACCCTCTACGACCGCCTGTTTGCCACCAGCTTCCCCTACACCATGGGCTTTCACCAACGTCCAACCGACAGCGAACCTCACCCGGAGTGCCATTTCCATGGCCACTTTTATCCGCCGCTGTTACGTTCTGCCACGGTGCGCAAATTCATGGTCGGCTTTGAAATGCTGGGCATGCCGCAACGCGACATCACCCCGGAAGCCGCCGCCCAGCAACTGCGCCACGCAGCAGGCGGCTGATTTGCGCAGGCGTTTCCGCTGGCTCGCTGTCTTGCCGCTGTTGCTCGTGCTCTGCGCGGCCGCCCAGGTCATCACCGTTGACCATGGGCCCAACGCGGCCGCCCAGCAGGCTAAACCCTACGTGGTGATGGTTTCGCTCGACGGCTTCCGTTACGACTACGCCCGCAAATACGGAGCCAAACATTTGTTGTCTTTGGGTGCGGACGGCGCAACCGCGCCTGACGGCATGATCCCCGCCTACCCTTCGCTGACCTTTCCCAATCACTACACCCTGGTGACCGGCCTGTATCCCGAACACCACGGCATTATCGCCAACAACTTCTACGATCCGGCCCGCAAGGAGCGCTACTCCTATCGCGATCCGGCAACCAACACCGACGGAACCTGGTACGGAGGGGAGCCTCTGTGGGTCCTGGCGGAAAAACAGGGCATGCGCACCGCCTGCTTCTTTTGGCCCGGCTCAGAAGCCGAGATTGACGCCTCTCGCCCCACCTACTACCTCAAGTTCGACGATCGCTTTCCCGACGAGAAGCGCATCGATCAGGTCATCGCCTGGCTCCGCCTGCCGCCGGAGCAGCGTCCTCACTTCATCACCCTTTACTATTCGGCCGTCGATCATGCCGGCCACCAGTTCGGGCCCAACAGCCCGCAAACCGCCGCCGCCGTCCAACATGTCGATCAACTGGTAGGCACTCTCTGGGCAGACCTCGCGAAACTCCACCTGCCGGTCGATCTCATCGTGGTCTCCGATCACGGCATGGAGCAGGAGCAGGGACCCTGGATCGATCTTTCCCGCTACGCCGATCTCCAGAACTTCACCACCGTCGGCCTGCTCCTCTACCCCAATTCCGAAGCAGCCGCCGAAAAGGCCTATCAGGAACTAAAGATTAAAACCGACGCCTTCACCGTCTACCGCCGCAAGCGAGTCCCAGCGGCCTTGCATTACGACGCCAACCCCCGCGAAGGTGATCCCGTAATCATCGCCAACGGACCCTACGCCATCCGGGCCCAGGCCCCCGCCGAAGACCTGCCCCCCGAGCCCGGAGTGCACGGCTACGACCCGAGGCTAGTGAAATCCATGCGCTCCCTCTTCCTCGCCGTAGGCCCCGACATCCGTCCCGGCTCGACCCTCGCTCCCTTCGAAAACGTAAATCTCTACCCCCTCCTGGCAAACCTCCTGGGCCTGAAAGCCCCCCAGGTCGACGGCACCCTGAACGTCCTCTCCAAAATCCTGAAAACCCCACCCTCCGAAGACACCAACCCCTAACCCTCTCGACGGTCCAACCAATTCAGGATCCCCACATCCTCCAAACGCGAAGAAGTAAGTCGTAAAACAAAACCAGATCAAACCAATCGCCCTAAGACCTTCGGACGGGTGGGCGAAGCCCTTCAATAGCTTTTTCCTGAATCAACCACCAAACCCCATCTATCTGTGATTCATGCACGTCTCCACCGACACCACCCTCCTCAACAACCCCATCTGGAACGCCCTTTCCACAGACCAGTCCTACCTCGCCCAGGGCAACCATCTTGCCAGGCGTTTCCCGCGGGAAATCGCCCCCTTCGCATCCATGAAAACCCAATCCCCATCCGAATACGACGCCCTCGCCCAAATCCTCAACGGAGACATCGTCGCCCTCTTCCTCGATTCCCCACCCGTCCTCCCCGCAGACTGGACCATACCCATCAGCGGAGACATGTATCAAATGACCTTTGAAGCCCCGCCACCCACCCAGCCCACCCAAGCCATCCGCAAACTGACGCTCGCCGACGTCCCCGAAATGCTCGCCCTGACCAGGCTCACCGAACCAGGCCCTTTTCTCCCGCGAACCATCGAACTTGGCGCCTACTACGGCATCCACGAATCGGGAGCATTAGTAGCCATGGCAGGGGAGCGGCTCCATCTGACCGGCTTCACCGAAGTCAGCGCCGTCTGCACCCACCCCGATTTCCGCGGCCGAGGCTACGGAAACGCCCTCATGTCCGTCGTGATTTCCGGCATCATGCATCGCGGGGAGACCCCGTTCCTCCACGTCAAGACCACCAACCCGGCCATCGCCTTATACAAAAAACTCGGCTTCCAGATACGCGCGCAACTCTATCTCGCGGTCATCCAACACACCGCCTCCCGAGAAGCCAAATAAAATCGTGCCGATTTACAATCAAGCATGATGCCCCCGTCCGACGTCACCAGCAAGCCCCCGTCCAGCGAAGCACCTGCTTCCCCGGCTCTCCCCGAACGTTATGACCCCGCGGAAATCGAAGTCCGCTGGCAGCAGCGTTGGGACGCGGACCCCGAACTCTATCGTGCCGAGCCGCCGCACAGCGGCAAGCCTAAGTACTACGTGCTCGAAATGCTGCCGTATCCCTCCGGCCAGCTCCACATGGGCCACGTCCGCAATTACTCCATCGGCGACGCTCTCGCCCGCTACATGTGGATGCAGGGTTACAACGTCCTCCATCCCATGGGCTGGGATGCCTTCGGCTTACCCGCCGAAAACGCGGCCCTGAAAAACCAGACCCCGCCCCGCGAGTGGACGCTCCAGAACATAGCCCACATGCGCCGCCAGATGCGCCGCCTGGGCCTCAGCTATGACTGGCAGACCGAAATCACCACCTGCCTGCCCGACTACTACCGTTGGACCCAGTGGTTTTTCCTGCGCATGCTGGAGCACGGTCTCGCCTTCCGCAAGCAGAGCAAAGTCAACTGGTGTCCCCTCTGCGCCACCGTGCTGGCCAACGAGCAGGTCATCAACGGCTGCTGCTGGCGTCACGAAGACACCGTGGTCGAGCAGCGCGACCTGGAGCAGTGGTTTCTCCGCACCACCAAATACGCGCAGGAGTTGTTGGACGGCCTGGACCACTTGCCTGACTGGCCGGAAAAGGTGCGCACCATGCAGCGCAATTGGATCGGGCGCAGCGAGGGTGCGACCATCGAGTTCACTCTCGATCCAACTCCCGAACCTGACACCGGGCGAGACCGGGGCAAAGTTCCCCTGCCCGCGCCGCAAGGCTTTGTTGCCGGATCTCCGCTCGCCCCGGACGCCGCGCGCATCCCGGTCTTCACCACCCGCGTGGATACCATCTTCGGCGCCACCAGCCTGCAGCTCGCGCCCCAGCACCCCCTGGTCCAGCAGTTCGCTCAGGCCGACGAGCGGCTGGCTGCGGAAGTAGCCTCGCTGGTCGAAGAGCAAAAGAAAGCCCGCGAGGCCGGTGACCCCGGGGCCGTCGACAAGCACGGCGCCTTCACCGGCCACTACGCCATCAACCCGTTCAGCGGGGAGCGGGTGCCCATCTGGGTGGCCAACTACATCCTGCTGGAATACGGAACCGGCGCTGTTATGTCCGTACCGGCACACGACGAGCGCGATTTCGAGTTCGCTAAAAAATACGGGCTGGAAGTCCGCATCGTAATTTTGCCCCGGCGCACCCTCGATCCCCCGGCGGCCGGTCAGCCCGACGAACCCGTGTTGCCCTACACCGAAGAAGACAGCCTGCTCATCAACTCCGGCGAATACAACTCCCTCGGCTGCCAGGAGGCTCAGCAAAAACTGGCCGCCTTCGCCGAGCAGCACGGCTTCGGAAAAACCACGGTTACGTTTCGCCTGAAAGACTGGGGAGTCAGCCGCCAGCGCTACTGGGGCGCGCCCATCCCCGTGCTCTACTGTCCCAAGGACGGCATCGTGCCCGTGCCCGATGACCAGCTCCCCGTCCTCTTGCCCGAACAGATCGAGATCACCCAGCAGGATGGTTCGCCTCTGAGCCGCGTCCCCTCGTTCGTCAACGCCACTTGTCCTCGCTGTGGGGGACCCGCGCGCCGCGAGACCGACACCATGGACACCTTCGTCGATTCGTCCTGGTACTTCTATCGCTATCCCGATGCCCAGAACGCAACGGCGCCCTTCAGCCGGGAGAAGATCGACTACTGGTTTCCCATCGATCAGTACATCGGCGGCGTCGAGCACGCCATCCTCCACCTGATCTACTCCCGCTTCTGGACCAAAGTCATGCGCGATCTCGGCCTGGTCAGCAATGATGAGCCGGCCACCCGCCTCTTCACCCAGGGCATGGTCATCCGCAACGGTGCCAAAATGTCCAAGTCCAAGGGCAACGTAGTCTCGCCCGACGACATGGTCGCCCGCTACGGCTCCGACGCCACCCGCATGTACTCGCTGTTCGCCGCGCCGCCCGACCGCGACCTGGATTGGCAGGAAGATGGAGTGGCCGGGGTCAGCCGCTTCCTGGGCCGTGTCTACCGCTTAGGTATGCGCTACCGTGACGCCGTGCGCAGCCAGGCCGGTCAACCCCCCGCGGTGGCAACCTCGCCATTGGCCCAGGCGCTATTGCGCAAGCTGCACCAGACCATCCGCAAGATCACCCAGGATTTTGCCGGACGCTGGCACTTCAACACCTCCATCGCCGCGGTCATGGAGCTGGTCAACGAAGTCACTGCGGCTGAGCCAGGATTGGCGGAGATGCCGCCCGAAACCTCCGCGCGGCTGATGGCGGCCATCGTACCCTCGCTGATTCTGTTGCTGGCGCCGTTCGCTCCCTACCTGGCGTCAGAACTTTGGAGTGAGATCGGCGGCGCCGGTGCGCTGCTCCGTCATCCCTGGCCCAGCTTCGATGCTGATCTGGCGCGAGAAGACGAACTCGAAATTCCCGTGCAGGTAAACGGCAAACTGCGCGCCGTCGTTCGCCTGTTGCTCAACGCCGGCAGCGAAGCCATGCAGCAGGCAGCCCTGGCTGAACCCAGGGTACAGGCTGCGATCACCGGCAAGCAGGTGCTCAAAGTCGTGGTCGTCCCCAACAAGCTGATCAACATCGTGGTCAAGTAGGCTGAATGACAGTCGAGGCGAAAAAAGCGATCTTCTTCGCATACTCCTTTATCCGCATCGTGGTTAAGTAGGCTTCGTGCGGGGAACTCAGTCTCTGTTGCACATCTGCGGCGACTGCTGGAAGCGTCCGGGCCTGCTGGGAAGGGAACTGCTCTGGCGCTGGGGCTTCGGCATTCCTGCGGCCGCCCTCCTCTACTACCAGGGGGCACGCATCGCAGCCGGAGTGGCTCCCAGCCTGTCTGGCCTTTCCCTGAGCGACCCCATGCAGGCCGGTCAGCAGATAGCCCAAGTGGCTGCGACCATCAAACCGGACGCAGCCCATCTGGCCGCATGGTTGGGGCCGCTGCTGGCCATCGCCTGGGCCATCATCTCCGGCCTTGGCCGCACCCTTGTGCTCAAGCGTCTGGATCCTTCCTTGCACGCCGCACCCTTCACCCTGATTCTGCTGCAACTGCTGCGCATGGCCACCCTGATCGGCGTTTGGCTGGGCTGGTACCGCGCGATCCAGTGGTCCGCAAATCTGACCCTGAGCCGCGCCACGCCCAACCTGGTCGGTTGGAGCGCCTGGGTCATCTGCCTTTCGCTCGGCATCTTCGTTCTCTGGGCCCTCTTGAGTTGGATTTTCTCCATCGCGCCCTTGCTCGCCATGCTGGAAAACAAAGGAGTCGCGGGCAGTCTGGTCAGCAGTCTTCACCAGGGCCGGCTGACCGGGAAACTGGTCGAAGTCAACCTGGTGTTAGGCATCATCCGCCTGGCGTTGATTGTCCTCGCCATGGTCTTCTCCGCCATCCCGCTGCCCTTCGAAGCCGACATGACAGGAACCGCGCTCTACCTCTGGTGGGCCCTCGTCACTCTGCTCTACTTCATTGCCAACGATTTCTTCCAGGTCGCGAGACTTGCCGCCTTCATTCAATTCTGGCGAACTTACAACCCTTAACCCACGAACCACCTTGCCCACCGAACAAAATCCTGAAAAACTAGAACGTGGATACTTCCTCGATCGTCATCCTGGACTTCGGCAGCCAATACACACAACTCATCGCCCGCCGCATACGAGAACAGAACGTCTTCTCCGTAGTCCTTCCCTGCACAGCCTCTGTCGCTGAGATCCAGTCCCATCACCCCATCGGGCTCATCCTTTCTGGTGGACCCTGTTCGGTCTACGATCATGACGCGCCCGTCGCGGATCCCAACATGCTGGCGATGGGACTACCCATCCTCGGCATCTGTTATGGCCTGCAATTCCTCACCCACCACCTGGGCGGAAAGGTACGCTCCGCCGACAAGCGCGAATACGGGCCCGCGCAGGTCTCCATTGTTTCCGGGCAAACCGAAAATCCCCTCTTTGCCGGACTGCCGCCATCGCTCGACGTCTGGATGTCCCACGGAGACGAGGCCCTCGACCTGCCGCCCGGCTTCACCCTCACCGCACGCACCGCCAACGCCGTGGCCGGCATCGCGGACCCCTCCCGCAACATCTGGGCCGTGCAGTTCCATCCCGAGGTCCACCACACCCCGCGGGGAACTGATCTGCTGCGCAATTTTCTCTTCAACATCTGCCACGCCCAACCCAACTGGACCCCGGCCCACTTCATCCAGTCCACCGTTTCCGCCATCCGCGAACAAGTGGGCGACGGCCGCGCCATCTGTGGCCTCTCCGGAGGCGTCGATTCCTCCGTAGCCGCCGTGCTGGTGGAGCGAGCCATCGGCGACCGCCTCACCTGCGTCTTCGTGAACAACGGCGTGCTGCGCAAGAACGAGTTCCTGCAAGTGCAGCAGAACATGCGCGACCGCCTGGGCTTGCGCCTGGTGGCCGTGGATGCGGCCGATCGTTTTCTCTCCAGGCTGGCCGGTGTCCTTGATCCCGAGCAGAAGCGCAAAATCATCGGCAACGAATTCATCTCCGTCTTCGACGATGAAGCCGTGCGCATCCTGGAACAACAGCAGCCGGGAGCCACCGTGGCCTGGCTGGTGCAGGGAACTCTCTATCCCGACGTGATCGAGTCGTCCTCCGTCAAAGGCCCATCCCAGACCATCAAGAGCCACCACAATGTCGGCGGACTGCCCGCCAACATGAAGTTGAAGCTGATCGAGCCGCTCCGCGACTTATTCAAGGATGAAGTCCGCCGTATCGGCCGTGACCTCGATATGCCGTCTGAAATTCTCGAGCGCCAGCCCTTTCCCGGGCCGGGATTAGCCGTGCGCATTTTGGGCGAGGTTACACCGGAACGGGTCGCCCTGCTGCAGGAAGCCGACGACATCGTGGTAAAGGAAATCAAGGCAGCCGGGCTCTACCAGCAAATCTGGCAGTCGTTCGCCGTGCTTCTCCCGGTCAAGAGCGTCGGGGTCATGGGAGACCAACGCACCTACGCCTACACCTGCGCCATCCGCGCGGTGCACTCCGAAGACGGCATGACTGCCGACTGGGTCCCGCTGCCCTACGATCTGCTCAAGAAAATCTCCAGCCGCATCGTCAACGAAATCCACGGCATCAACCGCGTGGTCTACGACATCACGTCGAAACCACCGGGAACCATCGAGTGGGAATAATCCCTCCTGGGATCGAGTCGAAGAGATGGACAAGTCCCGCAGGGACGGCTGAAGATTACCCAGGACAATCGTCCTGGGTCTCTCTCTAGTCGTCCTGGGTTGCTAAGCTAACGCCATCAAATCCGCCGCCGTCACCCCAACCTTGGGGAACCACGAATGCGCCCCCTCCAGGCTGTGATTGACGTTCTGGATATTCTTCACGCCCTGGTCGTTCAACCAATCTTCAAAAGCCTTGGCCCCACTCTTGGCGTAAATCGCAATCCCGTCTTTCCAGGTAGCGCGCCCACAGAGCACGCCGTTGAAGGTGGTGCCGCTCTCCACCGCCAACTCCAGCGTTTCGGTGAAGACGGAATTGCTGACCCCCGCCGACAGATAAATGAAAGGCTTGTGCGTCGTCGTGGCCGCATCCCGGAAATGCTGCAACGCCTCGCTACGCGTATATGCGGACTCACCCTTGAACGCCTTGGTGCCCTGGACAAACTCCATCTGTACCGGAACCTCGACCTTGAGCACATCGATCAGATACTTCTCTTTGCCGAATTCCGACATAGAACCGGAAACGATATCCGGCTTTTTCTTGGCATACTCCAGCGACTTCTCGCTGTTGCCATGCACGTCATACCCGACAAACTCCAGGAAGAAGGCGATATCGCACGCCCTGCATTCATCGCCGATCCGCTCGATGAATGCATGCTTGCGATCGTTGATGTCGCTCTTCTCAAACGGAGTGTAGTAAAGCAGCACCTTCACGCAATCCGCGCCCGCTTCTTTCAGCCTGCGCACCGACCAGTGGTCGAGCAAATCCGGCAGCCGGCCCGCCTGATCGGCATCGTAGCCGGTCTTTTCATACGCCAGCAGCAAACCTTTGCCATGGCGCCGTTTGCTAGCCGGTAACCCGTACTCAGGATCGAGCAGGATCGCCGACGCATACTTGGTCAATACCTCAGTGACCAGTTCCTTGAACTCAATCAAGGCTGAATCCGGCAGGTCGGCGACGCCCTTCTCCTTGGCCAACGACTTCTTCAGCGATCCGCGCTGATCCATCGCCGCTGCAGCGATGACCCCCCGCGCATCCGAGACGGCCTTCAGTCCCGCCAGTTTTCCAGCTGTAATCTTGGTGGTTGTCATTGCTCATTTCCTCTCAATATTGCCGTTCTTTCCCGGGCCTCATTCTAAAACATCCGCGGGGACTGCGATGGTGCATGGAAAACTAACCGGCCTGCTCGGACAGCGAAACCCACTTCCGTACCAGGGTACGACTTTGTTACTCGCGAAAACCGGGCTTTGTATCAGGACACGACTTTAATCCGCGACGAAAAGAGCCGGTTTTGTATCAGGGCACGACTTTAGTCGGGCCGTAAAACATCGGGCTATGACGGGCTTTAGCCCCTGTACTGGAAAAATCCCTAACACGACTTGTTTTGTCGTCTGGTTCTCTCGGACACTCTTTAATCCCTGAGGTACGTCTTTCCTGTCCGGTCCCCGAATTTTTCCGCCAGCACACGAACCACCAGCTGGAATAGTTCTTCTTTTTTCGTACGAATCACGCCAACCCACTAGACTGCAAGCACCGCGCGCTGCGCCTCTACCAGTTCGATGATCCCACGCTGCGCATGATCCATCATCTCGATTAATTTCTCCCGCGGAAAGGCGTTGCGCTCCGCGGTCGCCTGCACTTCCACCAGACCGCCGCCCTCCGTCATGACCACGTTCATATCGACCTCAGCCTGTGAATCCTCTTCATAAGCCAGGTCAAGCAGCGTCACTCCTTCCACGATGCCCACACTGGTCGCGGCCACCAGTTGTGTGAGCGGCAGCTTTTTCAACGTCCCCGCGTCCACCAATCGCCGGAAGGCAATGGCCATCGCCACACAGGCGCCGGTGATCGCCGCGGTGCGCGTGCCGCCGTCCGCCTGCAAAACGTCGCAATCAAGGATCACTGTGCGTTCGCCCAACGCCTGCATGTCGACCACCGAGCGCAGCGAGCGTCCAATGAGGCGCTGGATCTCATGCGTCCGTCCGCCCACCTTGCCGCGCTCCGCCTCCCGCGGGCTGCGCGTGAGCGTGGCTCGCGGCAGCATGCCATACTCCGCCGTCACCCATCCTCGTCCACTGTTCTTTAACCAGCCGGGCACTCCGGTTTCCACCGTGGCGTTGCACAGCACTCGCGTGTGGCCGACTTCAATCAACACCGAGCCCTCGGCCATGGAAGTGTAATGTGGGGTCAGGCGCACGGGGCGCATCGCGTCGGGAGCCCGATCGTTGGGGCGGAAGAATGCTTCCGCGGATTTCTGTTGGGGGTTCATCTCCTGATTGTATGAGAGGTTCCGCCTGCCATTCCCGTTTCGGCACACATCCCAATTTGGAACAACCTTCCTAAACTGTGCAGTCAGATGAAGTTACCCCGATTGGAACGCGAATTCCCGTTCCTAAACGGGAATAGCCAAAACCAAGAGACACGGCATCGCCCCTCGCTCCCTCCTCCGCAAGTCGTTGCTTTCTTGGCACTTAACCTTCTCTTCCCCCTCCCTCTCTCTTTGGCCCCCCGTTTGCTCTAGCACCAGCAGCCGGCACTCCCCAAAACCCTTCACCGTCGAGTCCGGAAAACAAAATAGAACGCGGCCATCTTTGCGGCCCAAAAGCAATCATGAGCACTCATGAACATCGCAACCAAATCATGAGCAACATGAGAAATCTAAAAAGGAGTGAAGAAATGAACTCACGTCTGCAGTGGATGCAACCGGACTTCCGCGTACCTGCCAAAGCGTCAAGTGCCGCATCTGTCGAGGCTTTGGCGGCTTGTGCGCCCTGCCATCCTTCGTCCGGCTCGGCTTTTTCACCTCAGCCAATGCAAGTTGGCGCAATATCGGTCGATACAACAGGCAGGGAAGTTTCCGGCCAGAAAGGAATCTGCGTACAATGGCGATAACAGTTCCAGTTACATTTCCTCCCGTGGCAACTATGTCGCGACCCGTGGAGCGCATCGGCAAGCTTCATCTGCTCGTCGTGGACGAGGATGCCGCAATTCGTTCGGCCTGCTGCGAGATAGCGATCGACCTCGGCTTTGTACCCCAGACCGTCTCGAGCGTCGATGCCGCCCGTACCCTGTTGCGCGATCAGGGCGTCGACATTCTGCTGCTCGATCTGCACGCCCCCCTCGAAGAAGGCCTCGGTCTGCTGAACGAGATCAAGGCCCTCAACCCTGGCTTGGTCGTCGTGGTCATGACCGCGTTCGCCACCGTGCCCGCGGCGGTCGAGGCCATGCGCACCGGCGCCACCGACTACCTCACCAAACCCTTCGCCATGGATGAACTGACTGCGGTGCTGGAACGCGCAGTAGAACGCATGATGGAGCGCCGAACCCTTGACGGCGAGAGCCGCCGCTTGCGCGAATCCCTGCGCTCACCTCAGGGCCTGGGCAATATGATCGGCCGCAGCCCCGAGATGGACAAACTCTATCGCATTCTGGCCAAGGTGGCCCAGAGTTCCCATCCCGTTCTCATCCTCGGTGAAAGTGGTGTCGGTAAGGAACTGGTGGCCCGCTCCATTCATTCCAATGGTCCCCACGCTGACCGGCCGTTTGTCCCTATCGATTGCGGCTCGCTCGTGCCCACTTTGATGGAAAGCGAACTCTTCGGCTACGTCAAAGGGGCGTTCACCGGCGCTAATCGATCGAAAGAAGGTTTGCTCGCATCCGCCGAGGGAGGAACCGTCTTTCTCGACGAGATCGGCGAGCTACCCCTCGACTTGCAGGCCAAACTATTGCGCGCCCTGCAGGAAAAAGAGGTTCGGCCAGTGGGCGCCACCCATCGCGTCCCCATCAACGTGCGCATCCTCGCCGCCACCAACCGCAATCTCGCCACCATGGTCGAGCAAGGCCGCTTCCGCAAAGACCTCTACTACCGCCTCAGTGTCGTCAATCTCCGTATCCCTCCCCTGCGGGAACGTAAACAGGACATCCCTCTGCTGGCCGCACACTTCCTCGAACGCCTGTCCCGTGAAACCGGTACCACCCACACCCTGAGCGACGATGCCTTGCGTACCCTGGTCGAGTACGAGTGGCCGGGGAACGTACGCGAACTGGAGAATTCCCTCGACCGGGCCTGCACCCTCTCCTCCGGCCCCATCATCCACTTGGGCGATCTGCCCACCCAACTGCAAAACTTTCACCTGCAAAACCGTCGCCCCGTCGCCGTCGCCCCATCTGTGCTGACGCCGACCGGCGCCTCCCGCGGACCGGTTCTTCCGTTGGCCCAGTTGGAAAAACAGGCAATTCTCGAAACCCTGCGCAAACTCAATGGCGACAAACTTCTCGCCGCCCGATTGTTGGGCATTGGCAAGACCACCCTCTACCGCAAACTGAAGGAGTACGGTATCGGGGCTCCGGAACCAGAAGACGGCGCCCGAACCGACGGCGCCGCTTCTCACGGACTATAGACCTGACTAGACCTGACTAGACCTGACTCTAGATTAGATATTTCCGACAGGTGCGCTTCCTCAGCAAACCTGTCCCCACCACACCTTATAAGGAGGTAGCCGTGAAATCACCGCTGCAGCATAGTGTCCTCATCATCAGTCCCATGTCCGATGCGGCCCGGATCGCCGACACCCTCGGCACAGCCTTGGGCTGCCCAGTCAAAGTCGCCGCCAACCAAAGATCCGGCGTGACCGAACTGCGTCATCACGACTACTCCGTGGTCGTGGTGGATGACTGCACGGCCGAAGCTAATCCGGCCGCCACCGAACTGCTATGGCAAAGCCTGGGCATGGCCGTTCCGGTGCAGATCAACTTCGCTTTCCATGGCGGTCCTCGACTTGCCCGCGAGGTACAGGCGGCCATTGCGCGCCGCGAGCAACAACAAGTCCGGGCTATGCGGGCCGCCGCGTCGCTGCTCGAAAGTGAACTGAAATCCACCGTAACCGGGCTGCTGCTTCAGTCACAACTTGCCTTGGCCGAGCCCGAAGTAACCCCAAAAGTAGCGGGCAAACTGGAAATCGTAGCAGAGCTTGCCTCCAGCCTCCGCCGCCGGCTCGAACACGCCCAGGCCTAAACTTCAGCCGCCACCACCCAGGTCTCCCCCCAGGACCTGGGTCGTGGTAACCGGAGAAACGTAGGCACGGGCTTTAACCCGTACAAAAACCCGCAAAATCGCCCGGGCCTTTAGGTTCCAAGGTGTGCTCTTCTTCCACAGCCGGAGTTAGCCATGGGCTGAAGAAACGCGTGACAGACAACGTATTCAGTCCCGTCAGGGACGGCTGACCTTCAGCTGTCCAAATAATCTTCAGCCGTCCCTACGGGACTAAATAGGTAAATCTCTGCCTGTCACGCAGTTTCTTCATTCCGCACCTGGACCCCTTCTCCGCAACCACTCCCACCTGCGAAGTTCACCTCGCCAAACCCTTCAGCCGCAGTCCTGCGCGCCGCTGACAGCATCCAAAAGAAGTGTTCGGAGTTGGTGTAAGCTTAAGGCGTTCTCAACGCGGCCGCCTCCGTCGATCCGTGATCCCGCGTCACGATTCTCTGGTGGTTTGCAAGGCTTGCTGGATCGAATGGCTGCAACGTCGGTCCTGAATCGGTTTGAGATCGACCCCGGGTCGCGCAAAAATTGAGTGCAATCCAAGGCTGCTCAGCATCAATTGACAGTAACTTCGGCTCTCGCGCTGATTCAGGAAAAGCTGAAACAGTCGGGCTTGGCATGACGGCGCAGAAATCTTTGCATCAATGGAGAGAATGATGAACAAGCACACGTTATCGAGCGCAATCCACCCCACGGATGGCCACGCTGCCAGGCAGGCCACCTATGCCGGTATATTTTCGCTCGCGTTGACCGGATTGCTTTTGCTGGGTGGATGCAATAAGGGCCCGGCGCCTGCCGCTCCCGCTGCCGAGCCCGCTCCCACCACTCAGGCAGCCGCTCCGCCACCCGCCGCCCCTGGCCCGGCACCTGCCGCGCAACCCGCTGCTCCGCCCCAGCCCCAGCCCCGGCGCCTGCCGCTCCTCCTCCGGCGGCGGCGATGACTGCCGCGGCGCCCGCGCCCCCACCGCCGCCCAAGCAATACACCGTTCCTGTCGGTACGCCGATCGTGGTTCGTGTGGAGCAGACGATCACTGCTAAAAACGCCAGCGTCGGCGATAGCTTCAGCGGCGTTCTGGCCCAGTCTGTGGTTGTCCATGGCGTCACCGTGATCCGCTCTGGCGCCCCGGTCACCGGTGTGGTCACGGCCGCCAAGGGACAAGGGAGGTTCAAAGGCTCGGGAGATTTGGCCATCGCCATCAAACGAGTCGGTGATTATCCGGTCAGCACCACTGCCTATGAGGCGGTCTCCAAAGGCAAAGGCAAACGCACTGCCGGGTTCATTGGCGGCGGCGGCGGCGGCGGAGCGCTGATTGGCGGCTTGGCCGGCGGCGGCAAGGGTGCCTTGATCGGCGGCCTGCTCGGCGCTGGTGCGGGCACTGCGGGCGCCGCTTTCACCGGCAATAAGGACATCACCGTGCCGGCGGAAAGCGTCGTCACTTTTAAATTGGCTGAGCCCGTGACGGTCACCAGGACTCGCGGGTAACCGCCCTCCTGTTGCGGAAGTGGGATAGCCCGGACGCTCGAAGTGGCAGATACTTCAGAGCATAATCAGGGTAACGGGCAATAGGGTCATAGCTGCTGATGTGCAGCCGTTCTGGAGCAACGGCTGCACGGCGGAGCTCCCTGCAATTCAGCTCCGGAGGCAGAATGGAAAGTGATCCCGCAAGCGTGGCGGAGCATAAGCACACCAACCGCTGGATGACCATGCTGGCGCTGGGCCTGCTCGCTATCTGCCTGCTCGCCTGCCTGTATATCCTCATCGGATTCCCGGCAGAGGCGCAAACCGTTGGCGGCTCAACCATCGATCCGGCCACGACCCAGGTCCCTACCGCCCCCGTTCCCTATCAACCCAGACGGCCGATCGCCAGTTACGCAGCCCAGGCTGCGGCTCCCGCCGCTGTGCCATCTGCACCGGCTACTGTGCATGCGGACGCGACCTCGGAGGAGATTCACTCCGAGATGAATCAGGTTCACGATCAGTTACGCCAGTCCCAGGACACCACGCAGCAGGCCATGCAGGCCCTGCGCCGTGTCCGCACCGCATCGGCGCTTTTTCTGGCCGTCTTCGCCATCATTGCCGCATTGATTGTCATCCAGGTCTATCAGCAGGCCCGTGCTTGGGATAAAGATGCTTCCCAGGCTGTGACCGAAGTGGAAGCAGTATCCACGGAGCTGAAAGCCCTGCGCGATGGCCGGAGCGAAGTCCGGAGCACGTTACCTGGACTGTTGCAGGAAGTCGGAGAGCAGCCCTTGAGCTTCCAGGAGGAGGGCAACGCCTTCTCTCCCCGCGCGCAGGCGATCATCGACGACATCGACAACCTTGCCTACGTGGGTCAGGGACGCATTGCATTTCAGGATCTTTCCTCAGGATCGGAGGCGGCGGTTTACCTCAACGGCCTGCTGCTTTCCGCAGTTGCCCACCTCTACCGCTCGGATCCATGGACAACTCTTTCCCGTCTGGACCAGTTCTTCTCCCAGATGACGCGGTTTCCCGATGCGGTGGAGCGGCGCCGAATTGCCCAGGCGTATTCTTACCGGGCGCTCGCTGGCTACATGGTGTTGGAGGCCCAGGACCGGGAACCGTCCTGGCAACGGAAGACAGGGCGAGTTCAGCTCGAGGCTCTTTCCAAACAGGCGTTTGCCGACATCGCCCACGCCGCCTCGGTGGATCCCGAGTGGCGGCATACGTCCTATGTCGAAGCATTGCTGTGCAGCCGGTTTTACGTTCCCGAAGAAACTGCCGACAACAGCTCGCGCAGCGATCTCTTTGTCCGGGGCCTGCGCCGCGCCGTCAGTCTTTACAAGGGTTTGATCGAAGAACGCTCCTATCGCGGGCCTGCCCGCCGCAACCTGGCACGCTGCCTGAAGCGAATCGCGGAGCAGACCGGGGAGAAAAGTGATTTCTCCGATTTCGGCTACGGCCTGAACGCTTTCCCCACGGATGAGGAGCTGGCCGATGAGGCGCTGGCTGCTCGCCAGCCCGTTTCCCAGGACCGCTTCTTATGGCAATGGCTGTTGGGCGATGAGGAGTTGTTCGCCAATGTCGAGCGCCTCAACCTGGCCGAGTACCGCGCCTTCTGGATTCGCATGCTGGATACAAAAGTCCATCTTAGAAACTGGAGAGCCGATCTGGCAGAGCTGCAGCGCACTCGGCCGGCGATGCGAGAGTGGAGCGTCCAGTTACTGCAGGCCGATCCCCCCATCACCCTTTCGAACGCCATCTCCCGCCGTCAGGAGCGATTCGACAGCCCCGCATCGGGAGCCTGATGCCTATGCAAAGACCCCGGGCGTAGCCTAAAAGTTACTAACATACAAGCTGGCAATTCGACCCTCTCCTTCGTATCATAAAAGGGCGCCTATCGTGGATGGGCTAGCAACTTGAAGGAGACATCGATGACTACCAAGAGCGTGGAAGCGCCAAACGGGACTGTCAAACGCCGCAAGCCGGCCGCCAAAAAGCAGACCCCCGCAGCAGCAGCCCCGGCCCCAACTCGGGAGGAGATTGCTCGCTTGGCAGAAAAGTACTGGGCGGAACGCGGCTGGCCCGAGGGTTCGCCGGAGCAGGATTGGCTGCGCGCTGAAAATGAGCTGAAGAACGCCTCGTAACTGTGCGGGGAGGCCCAGCCTTCCCCAATTCCCCTGTCCTCGCATCATCTCCGCAGCTAGTTCCGCAGTAAAGACGTGCCAGGACGAGCCGGAACAGCGCTCGGACGAGATCCAGCCGGTTGCTGCTCCGTCTGCGCTACAACGGCAACCAACCAGGAAATACGGCCAGCGATACCGGGTCTTGACAGCGAAAGCCTAACCGCGTCAAGCTGCCTCGGCAGCGTTTAGACCCTGAGGTACGACTTTCATTTCTGCCGGGTCTTGGCAGCCGTTTTTCATCATGGGCCCGCATGACTGGAAGGGAATGGTCTCCAGGACCTGCCGAAAACCGCGCCCGCGTACATAAATTTTCGGCAACCTGTAACACTCTCCCCTGTCCGGTCACACTTCGGTGATCTTGGAATTTAACGATGTTGAGCGATACTTAACACCAGGGAAAAGCAGACGGTTTCGCTCTTCCTCGCCGTACTTTTTTGTGGTCTTTTCTGCCTAACGTCTCGTTACTCATGAAAAACGAAGTGCTCGACATTCTGATACTTGGTCTGCTCGTGGTGCTGTTCGCCTCGATCTATCGCAAACGCGCGTCCGCGCGCCTGCGCTACTGGGTTATCGGTTGGATCCTGGTCCTGCTGCATTTCGCGGCGCTCCTGCTGCCGTCCGCATCGGTTCATGCGCAGGAGCTGGTCGATAGCCTCAGCCTCAGCGCCTTGCTGCTTTCCGGCTTGTGCTTCCTCTTCTCCGCCTCGGCCATCTTCCAGTCTCCCGCAGGCAGGGCTTTGGCCGGACTAGGCATTGGGGTGCCGGCGCTCTTTTACACCAACTATCTGATCTGGGGTGGTGCGCAAACCTGGACCCTTTACCTGGCGACCGCCATCTGCTCCTCGGCCGGTGTGATTCTGCCCTGGAAATTGTGCCGCGGCCGCAGCCGGGTGTGGGCCGTCATCACGATCGCCTTTGTCGGCAGTGGCGTCTTGACTGCGCTCTCCATTGCCCGGCATCAGCCGGACTACGGCATTTCCGCCTTCCTGTTTGAAATTTTTCTCACCTTCGCCGCCCTCTATTGGTTCGATTTCCGCCGTACCTCGACCGGCGTGCTCACCTCGATCATCGGGTTGGTAGCTTGGGCTGCCGTGTTTCCCGTCGGGTTAATTTGCGATTACCTCCTACAGGCTGGGCAGATTCCCGCAGAGCTGTGGAATGTGCCCAAGTATTTTGTCGCGTTCGGCATGATCCTCACCATGCTGGAGGATGAGTTTCTGGCCGTAGGTCGCGCCACAGAGCACTATCGTTTGCTCTTCGCCGCCAACCCGCACCCCATGTGGGTGCATGATCCTGAGAGCCTGCGCATTCTCGAGGTCAATGACGCCGCTGTGACCCATTACGGCTACTCTCGCGAAGAATTTGTGAGCTTGACGCTGTCCGACTTGCGCCCCACCGAAGACGTGGAAGCAATTCTCCGGGAAAATTCCACTACCAATTCCACCAAGCTGACCGGTCCCTGGCGCCATCGGCGCAAGGATGGCTCTTACATCCAGGTCGACATGGCGTCCCACATCATCGATTTTCAGGGGAGGAAGTGTAGTTTCGTCCTGGTGCAGGATGTCACCGACCGGCAGCAACTGCACGAGCAGCTGGTCCACCAGGCACATCACGATCTACTGACCGGCCTGCCGAATCGCCTCTTGCTCGAAGATCGCATGCAGCAAAGCCTGGCCCAGGCTGCCCGCTATGGCCAACAAGCCGCCGTCCTCTGTCTGGACCTGGATCGCTTCAAGCAGATCAATGACAGCTTCGGCCACGCTACCGGTGATCTTTGCCTGCAGCAGGTGGTCAGCCGGGTGTCCGCCCGGTTACGCGCCGTGGATACTTTTGCCCGGACGGGCGGAGACGAATTTGTCATTATCCTGGGCGAGCTGTCCAACCGGCATAGTGCCTTGATGGTCGCGCGCAGCGTTCTCGAGAGCATCAATAAACCGATCGAAGTCGAGGATTTTTCCTTCGACATCTCCGCTTCGATTGGTATTTCGATGTACCCCGAAGACGGGACCGACGCGGCTCAGCTGCGCCGCCTGGCCGACGCCGCCATGTACCGTGCCAAGCAAGCGGGCGGAGCCCAGTTCCTGATGGTCTCCAGCCAAAACGGCTCCGCCGATGAGGTCACTGAGTTGGAGCGGTTCATGCGCACTGCTCTGAAAGACGATGGCCTGGAACTCTTCTACCAGCCGCAATACTCTATGGCCGGTAATCTCTGCGGCCTCGAAGCTTTGCTACGGCTGAACCATCCGCAGCTGGGCACCGTCACTGCCGATCGCTTCCTGCCCATCGCAGAAGAGCGTGGCTTGATCGTTCCCTTAGGCAACTGGGTCCTGGACGAGGTTTGCCGCCAGAGCATGGAGTGGCATAACCAGCAGCTTATGCCGCTGCGCATCTCGTTTGCGGTCTCTCCATTGCAATTTCTGCACTCTGACTTCTCTGCCCGGGTACTGAGTGCCGCCGCACAGCGTGGCCTCGATCCGAAATTGCTTGAACTGGTCGTCAGCGAGAGCACCGTCATGCGCAACCGACCCGAAGTCGCTTCCCAGATGCGCAGTCTGGCCGCCCTGGGCGTGCACTTTTCCGTCGCCGGCTTTGGCAGCAGCTATTCCTGTCTCAGCCACCTGCATCAGCTGCCCGTCAGCACCCTCAAGATCGACTGCTCCTTCGTCGAGCGCATCTCCGATCCCAACGGCACCTATACCATCGTCCAGGCCATCATTGCCTTGGCCCACAGCCTCGGCTTCAAGGTGGTCGCGGAAGGAGTGGAGCGCAGCGATCAGCTGGAATGCCTGCGCACCCTGAGCTGCGATTTCGTACAGGGGCTTCTTCTCGCCCCGGCCCTGCCGGCCGCGAATCTTACTAAGTACTTCGCGGCCGCCAGCTCCCAGGTCGTCAGGCCCTCGCGGCGCGTATCCTGAGGCCTTCGCGCTACGGCGCGGTGATCGCTCCGCACGCGATCCTTCCGCCGGCATTGCCCGTGGGGTCAGTCATCATATCGTCGGCCTTTTCGTGAATGATGAATGCCGTGCCCCCGTTCGCGAAAACCGAGTTTTTCGCGTCCTTCTTCAGAGAAATGCTTTGCGTCACAAACGTGATGTGGTCCGTCCCGTCAGCCATCACCTGCAGGTTCATCGGCATGTCCCCGGCGTGAGGACCCTTGGGGTTCTTGGTCCCGTGCTCTTTGCTGTCGGGATTAAAATGGCCGCCGGCGGTCTTGAAATCCGGTCCATCGCATTTCGCGCTCGCATGCACATGGATGGCGTGCTCCCCTTCGGGGAGGTTCTTCAAATCCAGCTTGACCTTTACCCCGTTGCCTGCGGGAGTCAGCAGGGCCGTTCCCGCATCCTGGCCATCGCTGGTCTTGAAGTCCACTTCCAAACCCTTGTTCTTGTGCATCGCCGCCGGCGCCGATAGTGCCAACAAAGCCGGTAGCGCTACTATGCATACTCTGTGCAATCTGGTCATTATTTCCTCGCGTCCTGGCCGGGGATTCCGGCGCACCGCTAGCATAACCGATCTGCCGATCCCTACTTGTAAACTTCCTTTACGTAACCATCACTGCGCCGTATATTTCGTCCGATAACGATCTAAGCTGCCTATTATCAAGGTAATGCACATCAAGTGTTATGTACGCCCCGAATCGCTGAACCTAGAGTGATAACAACACTCCAGAGAGCGGGCCCGCCCATGGTTCCTCGTATTTTGATCATTGACGATGAAGCTGACATCCGTGAAGTGACCGCACTCAGCCTGGAAACCATTGCCGGCTGGCAGGTCATTCTGGCTCCGTCAGGAGCGCAAGGCATTCGTCGCGCTTCGCTCGAACAACCGGACGCCATTTTGCTCGACGTCATGATGCCCGACATCGACGGTCCGACCACCTATCAAATCCTGAAACAAAACGGCAACACCGCGCACATTCCAGTCCTTCTGCTCACCGCAAAAGTCCAGGGCCAGGACCGCCGCAAGCTCGAAGACCTGGGAGCCGCCGCCATCCTTTCTAAACCCTTCGACCCCCTAACTCTGGCCGACCAGATCTCCGAAATCCTGGGCTGGGAACGAGGCGGCGAGTACAAGGCTGGTCCCTCAAGCGCCGTTAGCCTCGCCGGCGACTGATCCGCTGGTCCCTTTACACCAATGAAAAAACCTTCGGGCAGAAGATTTTCCGACGGAATGTAACCCCCGTACCCTCCGACTAAGTCGTAGGCCGCGGCTTGACCGCCAGGAACACCGGAGGCAATGGATTGCCATTGATATCTGTGAGTTTCGGGTCGAGCTGCTTCGTATCCAGCAGCGTCGTGGTGTCGATCACGTGCAGCTGGTTGTCGCCCGTCGTCCCGGCAAAAAACAGCGTGTTGTCCGGCGAGAAAATCCCCGCCACCGGCGCAATCGCCTTACCGGATAGGGTGACGCTGCTGAGCGTGCCCGCAGCACCCGCCGTGGCGGAGGGTTTATAAACTGGCAACAAGGCGCCCCCTGCTGGCGGCGCCGTCGCGGCGCTCCCATAGGTTACGTAGGCTTCGAGGGAGTTGGTCGCCGCCACCACCTCGTTGATGTTGGTAATCCCATACGCACCCAGCGAGAGCTGGTTCACCACCGGAGCCGGATTAAACGTAATCCCGGTGGTTTGCCCGCTCCCATTCGTCGGACACGCGTTGATGGGGACCGTAATAGAAAGATCCGTCAGCGTCGCCGGGCTCGCCGATGCGCCAATGATGTGCCTTCCATCCGTGGTCGAAGCCACGTGGTCTGAGATCGCAGCTACCGTAGCTGCTTCCGGATAATTCACTACTGGCGCCACTGTCGTGTCTGGGCACTCCCCATACGCAGCGGTCGTCGCACCGGAGAGAAACACCGCCGCAGCCGGTATGGTGACCGCAAGATCGGGTGAGCAGAACATGTTGTAAGTATTGTTGGGGTTCGCCGTGGTGTTAGGCGGATAGCTCGTAGGATCCTGCGGAATCGGGCTGGTGGTGTTGGTCGCCGGGCACACGCCGGTGGTGGGTGTCGCCTGATTGGTAGGCAGGGGTTCGACAGACCACCCCGTGAAGTTGTTATGAATATAGAGAACCCCGTTGCCAACGATGTAAACCGTCTGGCCGTCGGGAGTAAACGCAGCTTTCTGTCCGATTCCCGCGAACGAGGTATAAGCCCCCGACGACGGCGTGTACAGGTAAAGAACGCCCCGCAGCTGATCGTTCACCACCACCGCGGAGTTGGTGGGCGACACTGCAAGCACGATTCCCGGCACGTTCGGCACCTCTGACGCCAGGCTGTTGGTGCTCGCAGTAAAGCTCATCAGCTCCCTGTAGCTGCCGAAATAGAGCGTCGTCCCCGTGGGATCCAGAACCATCGAATTGGGGGAATAGGGCAGCTTGATCTGGTTGCCTACCGTGCCGGTGGAGTAATCGATGGGCACGAAGTACGGTGAACCCGGGCTCGATACCCAGACATAGTTGCTGTTCTTGCCCGGGGACGCAATCTGCACAAAGTTGCTGAGCACGGGAACACCCGTACCCAAAGTCCCCATCACGTTGATCGGGGCTGGATTGCAGGTAGTCGGCTGGCAGATAGCGGTGATCGCCGAATTCGAGGGGAAGGACGCTGTGACCGCGCCGGTCGAACTGACGGCAATACTCCCAGGATTAGTCGACACGTAGGTGAGCGCCAATCCATTGATGGTGTTGCCATTCGTATCCGTGACCGTTGCCGTAAGCGCCAGGGGAGTATTCAGCGTGACACTTGCACTCGTGGGGTTGGTGGTGGCTGAGGCTACAGAGAGCTTAATGCTGGACGGCGGGCACGTATAGAAGTACCCGGCGTTGCTGCTGGTCTGAGCGATGGTGCCGGTGATCAGCGTAGAGCCGGGTGCCTGTGCCGTGGCGACGCCATTCTGGTCGATGGTAACTACGCCCGCACTGGCCGAAGCATAGGTGATATGCCCGATCAACGCGTTGCAGTCAGGAACCGCTGCCGCGCTGCCGTCGGTCGGCGGCGGAGAGCACAGGAGAACCGGTTGACCGGTAGGTATCGTCTGGCTCGGGCATTGACCGGTGGTCCCGGTCGACGAGCAATACGCGGTAGCATCCAGTTGCCTGGTCTGGCCCTGGGAAAGACACTGCGGCGCGCTCGTATTCCCGGTCGTCGGACCCTGGATGGAGATGCTGGTCAGCGGAGGATGGGAGTACACCGCCACCTGGTTGCTGGTAAATCCCGCCGCGCTCGCGGTCATATACGCGACGCCCGTCTTGTTGGTGGGTAGGCAGGTAGTGTAGTCAGCGACTGCGGGGGTGTGAAGATTCCAGGTCCCGCCGCACACAGCGCCCGTCGGCGATACGTCCGCGATGGTCCGGTCAGACGTGCCGTAGGTATAACTGCCCACCGACGCCGAGCTGCCCTTGCAGTCCTGCGCCGAAGGAGCCTGCAGCTGGGAGGTTTGCGAGAACGCTACCGATAAACCCGTCGTCTGAGGCTGCAAAGCAATAGAGACTGGTTGGCCAACCGTGTAGCCGAACCCTACGCCGTTGCAATAGTTGGAGTTTTTGTTCGCACAGCCCTGAAGCGAAAGACCCACGGGAACGGTAAGAAGAAGCAAAACCACAAAAGTCAAAAACCGCTGCATGAAACCTCCCCGCCGGGTGTCGCCGATCCCAGCGGTTGATGAACTACGATAGCGAATCTCCGGCACAGATATCCCGGAGCCGCTGTCTTTCCTGTGGCTCGTCCGCTAGGAAAAGCCACGCCTTGCGCATTTCGGTGGTGCCTCAGCAATCGAAGATCGCTCGCCTGCCTGACTTGTTCCACCAACCAGCTCTGCTCCAGGCTGACTCTCCATTCATGGGAGCGCGACTGTGCGTTGCCTGATCGCCGGCACCGTGGACACCGCTTCGATGCGCGTGCAGAGTTGTGCGTGGTCAACGTCCTAAGTGTAGAAGGGACTGGGCCATGAGGCAACAGGCGGCCATTCGCTCTTTTCGCAAGGCGTCAACCCGAGCCACAGAACTCTACGCAGCTTTCCGCCAAAGAAAGCTGCTCGTAACCGCCGTCAGAGGGTTCATGGTATTGCGAAACGTGCATCAGCTCTGTGGTGGCATGTATTGTTCGAACCACGCCAGGGCCCGCGCCAGCACATCCCGGCGATGCTGCGGCGAGTTGAAGCGATGACCCTCGTCCGGGTAAACCACTAGCTCGGTGGGCACATGCTCCGCCCGTAACGCATGCCAGAATTCGAACGACTGCGGCGCCGGGCACTCCCCGTCCCGGTCGCCCACCACCACCAGGGTAGGCGTCTTGACGTTGCGGATGAAGTCGATGGCGGAGCTCTTGGCGTAGACCGCGGGGTTCTCATACACCGAAGCGCCGAAGAACGGAGTCATCCACTGGTCAATGGAATTTTCCCCGTAGTAGCTCTGCCAGTTGGCAATCCCTGCCCCAGCCACAGCTGCGTGAAAGCGTTGCGTCTGGGTGACCGCGAACATGGTCATGAACCCCCCGTAGCTCCACCCGGTGAGCCCGATCCTTTGCTGATCGATGGGAAACTTTGCGCTCACCGTGTCCACGCCCGCCAGGATGTCCCGCAGGTCGCCGTAGCCGAAATCCTTCCGGTTGGCTTGCGTAAACGCCTCCCCCTCGCCATAACTGCCGCGAGGGTTAGGCATGAGCACAAAATAATCCAGTGCCGAAAAGGCAATCGGGTTGTAGCCCAGGTCCGGCCAGCGCGGCTGCACCGCGCTCGACGGGCCGCCGTGCACACTCACAATCAGCGGATACTTCTTGTTCGGGTCGTAATGCGCCGGGTACAGCAGCCATCCCTGGACAGGGAACTTGTCGCTGGTCCATTGCAGTGAAGCGGACTTACCCCAAAGCGGCTTGAGATCGTCGTTGTAGTGGGTGATCGCATGCCCCGGCATGTGCAGGTCGCCCAGGTAAACCTCCGGCGGTTCCGAGAAGGAACTCTTGATATACGCGATGTTTCGATGCTGGTCCAGGGAGAGGCTCTGTTCCAGCCCTCCATCGCTTACCGAAGCGGGAAAAGTCTGCAACGCCGTGTTCTTTCCAGAATCAGGGTCGATAGATCCGATCTCCACCGCTCCGGACCTGCTCCATGACACCAGTAATCGAGGTTGAGCGTCAGCCAGCCAATGAATCCAGACGGCGCTCTCGTCTGACCCCGGGGTCACATCTTTTGCCTCCCCACCCTTCGCGGAGACCATATATATGTCTCCACCGGTGGCTCCCTGGTCGCTCATCAGTCCGCCAATAAAGGCGATCTTGCTGCCATCCGGCGACCACCGCGGTACCGCGATCTGCAGGCCATGGAGCGAACCTGCGGCGTGTTCCGGGTCGAGAATCGCGTGCGGTTGCCCGTCCGTGAGCGGCTGGGTATAGAGCTGAGCCACCCACCAGTTGTTCTCTCCCGGCGGCGCCGCCGCGACAAAGGCGAGCTGCCGGGAATCCGGCGCCCAGTCATATTCAAAGACATGCACGCCGGCCGGGCTGACCTGGCGGAACTCCCCCGATGCGGCCTCAATCACGCCAACCCGTTGAATTTCCAGTCCCTCCACCCCAATCACCCCAGCCGGAGGCTTCATCGGGGCAAGCGCCCCCGCCGGCCGGGTAGCGCCTTCAATGTAGAGGCTGCCGATATGCAGCCCGTCCGGGGAGAAGGCCAGGCTGGTAATGCCACCGTGCAGGTGGGTTAGCCGCCGGGCTGAACCTCCGCTAGACGCCGGGTTCGCAACGTAGACATCCAGCTGGTCCGAGGAATTCGATGGGGCGTTGCAATCAGAAGTAAAAGCGAGCGATTTGCTGTCCGGCGACCACGCCAGGTCCTCTTCCATGCAGGCGGCCCCGGTCCCGGCCGTCAAACGCCGGGGATGAGAAGGATCCGCAGTGGGAGCAACCTGGATCTCAATCCCTGCTTGCCCATCCACCGCCCACGCAATCATCTGGCCGTCGGGCGACAACGCAACCTGGCGAATCTTCCGCGTCTTCTCCAGTTCCTCGATCAAGCTGCCAATGCGTGGATCGGGAGGCGTGGCAAAAGCGGCTGCACTCCGCGTGATCATCAACGCAATCAAAACTGCGCCGCACGCGGGCGCAAGCCCGCGCCGGGAGCGCGTAAACAGGGGGGTTGGAAGCTGCGCAAACATTAGCAGGGATGCTAGCACACCCCCATCCTTGGAACTTCGGCTGCCCGGCCAGCAAATCGAGTCCCGAAGGGACGGCTGAACTTGGCCCAGGACGCAGTCCTGGGTTACGATGGCTCTTTCACTAGTCCCGGAGGGACGGCTGAAAACGGGGCAGGAAGACCTCGCGGGCCGTTCTAATCCGGTCTCAGGAACCACTTCCCTGGGAGCTACTGCCCTAAATCCACCCCAACATTGACGCCAGCCGCCCCTCTTGGTATCTTAAAAAGGTTCCGCATTAGCCAGTAAAGTGCGTGCTTGAACGATGTGCTGTGGCATTCCGCAGCAAGGCGCTCTGCAACACTGGCAGTAATACTTTGCGGCCCACTCATCAGGGTCCCTCAAAACGCTCGCGTGATGTAGGGAAACAATCGCATCGGCCTTTGCGACACCTTCCACCTGGGAAGGCTATGCGGGCCGGAACTTCGAAACGGAACTGGCTTCTTTCTAGTGCCCGGTTTTCCGGTGCCTGATCCGGCACGAGGGGTAGTAGCGCGTGAGCGCCATCCTCTTCGGCTGAATCCAGAGAGAAACGCGCGGTCACCGTCGATGTTCTGTCTAGGCTTGTAACAGGCAGGGGGCAGCAGCCGCTGGCTCGTGCACCGGTAAACGCCAGGTTCAGGCGTCGTTCCGGTGATGTGCGGCAAACGGGTGTTTTGCGTAGTTTTTAAGGAGTCAAGGTTTGCCTACATTTAGTCAGCTCGTGAGAAAAGGCCGCGTTGCGGCGCGCTACAAGACGGCTTCGCCTGCACTGCAGGGTTCGCCCCAACGGCGCGGTGTCTGCACCCGTGTCTACACGCAAACCCCCAAGAAGCCGAACTCGGCGCTGCGTAAGGTCGCCCGCGTTCGCCTGACCAACGGTGTGGAAGTCACCACCTACATCCCAGGCATCGGCCACAACCTGCAGGAGCACTCGATTGTGCTCATCCGCGGTGGCCGTGTGAAGGATCTGCCCGGTGTGCGCTATCACGTTGTGCGCGGCACCCTCGATTCGGTCGGCGTCGCCAACCGCAAGCAGAGCCGCTCCAAGTACGGCGCCAAGCGCCCCAAGACCACGGCTGCTAAGTAGTCCAGCCAGCACTCAAAGTAGAAGGGAACTATGCCGAGAAAAGGACATATCGCGAAACGGGAAGTGGCTGCTGACCCGGTTTATAACTCATCCCTGGTGACGAAGTTCGTCAACTCGATGATGTGGGACGGCAAGAAGTCGACCGCCCAGGGCATCTTCTACCAGGCCATGACCAACCTGGAGCAAAAGGGCGGCGACGAAGCCTTGAAGCTGTTCAAGAAGGCCGTCGAGAACTGCAAGCCCCTGCTCGAAGTCAAGACCCGTCGCGTGGGCGGCGCCAACTACCAGGTGCCGATCGAAGTCAATCCCGAGCGGCGCACCTCGCTCGCCATCCGCTGGCTGGTTACCTACGGCCGGGCGCGGGGCGAAAAGGGCATGATCGACAAGTTGACCAGCGAGCTGCTGGATGCGGCCAACGGCCGCGGCGCTGCGATGAAGAAGAAGGAAGATGTTCATCGCATGGCGGAAGCAAACAAGGCGTTTGCCCATTACCGCTGGTAAGTAGTAAGGACATAAGGGCCCAATACCGCAAGGCAGCGGGCGTAAACCAGAGCAGCAAGAAGAATCGCGAGTCTAACGTCTCGCGCGAGAGTGAGAGAATACCGTGCCTCGTCAAGTACCACTGGATCGTTGCCGGAATATCGGAATTATGGCGCACATTGACGCCGGAAAGACTACAACGACGGAGCGCATTCTGTTTTACACCGGGATCACCCACCGCATCGGCGAAGTGCACGAAGGCACCGCGACGATGGACTGGATGGAACAGGAGCAGGAGCGCGGCATCACCATTACATCGGCTGCCACCACCTGCACCTGGCGTGATATCCGGATCAATATCATCGACACCCCCGGCCACGTGGACTTTACCGCTGAGGTCGAGCGCAGCCTGCGCGTGCTCGACGGCGCGGTCGCCTGCTTTGACGCCGTGCACGGCGTGGAGCCGCAATCGGAGACCGTGTGGCGCCAGGCAGACAAGTACGGCGTACCGCGCATTTGCTTCATTAACAAGATGGACAAGATGGGCGCTGATTTTGAGCATGCCATCGACACCATCCGCAAGCGGCTGAACGCCCGCCCGGTAGCCATTCAAATCCCCATCGGCCAGGAAGCTGCCTTCAAGGGCGTCATTGACCTGATCGAGATGCGTGCCATTCTGTGGCACGACGAAACCATGGGCGCCAAGTACGACGTCGAAGAGATCCCCGCGAACCTGCTCAAGAAGGCCGAAGCCTTCCGCATGCAGCTGGTCGAATCCGTGGCCGAGAACGACGACGAAATGCTGCACAAGTTCCTCGAAGGCGAAACTCCGACGGCTGCCGAGCTGCGCAAAGCGCTGCGCGGGGCCACCATCGGCATGAAGCTCTTCCCGGTGCTGTGCGGCAGTGCGTTCAAGAACAAGGGTGTGCAGACGCTGCTCGATGCGGTGGTCGAGTATCTCCCCAGCCCGCTCGATGTTCCTCCGATCGAGGGCCACAATCCCGACAACATGGAAGAGGTCATCCTCCGCCATGCTGACGACACGGAGCCTTTGACCGCGCTCGGATTCAAGATCATGACCGACCCGTTCGTCGGGCAGTTGATCTTCGTGCGCCTCTATTCCGGGCACCTCAAGACAGGCGACACCGTGCTCAATCCGCGTACCGGCAAGAGCGAGCGTATCGGCCGCCTGCTTAAGATGCATGCCAACAAGCGGGAAGAGATTGTTGAGATCTATGCCGGTGACATTTGCGCCTGCGTAGGACTCAAGAATCTGGTCACCGGCGACACCATCTGCACCGATAAGTCTCCGATTGTGCTGGAATCGATCGACTTTCCGGCTCCGGTCATCCACGTTGCCGTGGAACCGAAGACCAAGGCCGATCAGGAGAAGATGGGCATGGCCCTCGCGAAATTAGCTCAGGAAGATCCCACCTTCAAGGTCCATACGGATCCTGATTCGGGCCAGACCATCATCAGCGGCATGGGCGAGTTGCATCTCGAAATCATCGTCGACCGCATGATGCGCGAGTACAAGGTGGAAGCGAACGTAGGTAAACCCCAGGTCGCCTATCGCGAGACCATTCGCAAAAAGGCTGAGGCGGAAGGCAAGTACATCCGCCAGACTGGTGGTTCGGGCAACTACGGTCACGTAAAGATCCGGGTAGAGCCCAACGAGCCCGGTAAGGGTTTCGAGTTTGTTAACGACATCAAGGGCGGCGTGGTTCCCAAGGAATACATCAAGCCGACCGAGCAGGGCATTCGAGAAGCTCTGCAAGGTGGCGTGCTGGCCGGCTACGAAATCGTCGACGTAAAGGCGACCTTGTACGACGGCAGCTACCATGATGTCGACTCCAACGAAATGGCATTCAAGATTGCCGGTTCGATGGCGTTCAAGGAAGCAGCCCGCAAGGCGACGCCGGTGTTGTTGGAGCCGGTGATGTCGGTCGAAGTCGTGGTTCCCGAGGAGTACATGGGCACCATCATCGGCGACCTTAACTCCCGCCGTGGCCGCATCGAGGGCATGGAGCATCGTGCCGGATCGCAGGTCATCAAGGCCAATGTGCCGTTGAGCGAAATGTTTGGCTATGCCACCCACATGCGCTCCTCGACCCAGGGCCGGGCCAACTACTCGATGCACTTCAACCGTTATGAAGAAGCGCCCCGGTCGGTCTCGGAAGAGATCATTGGCCGTAACCAAGGCAAATAACCAAGAGATTTAGCAGGAGAGGGACGAGATGGCGAAGGAAAAGTTTGACCGGTCCAAACCGCACGTGAACGTGGGGACGATTGGGCACATCGATCACGGCAAGACGACGCTGACGGCGGCAATCACGAAGGTATTGTCGAAGCACAATCCGAAGATCCAGTTTCGTTCGTTTGATTCGATTGACAACGCGCCGGAAGAGCGGGAGCGCGGCATTACGATTGCCACCGCGCACGTAGAGTACGAGACGGCCAACCGTCACTACGCGCACGTCGATTGCCCCGGCCACGCGGACTACATCAAGAACATGATCACCGGTGCGGCGCAGATGGATGGAGCAATCCTGGTGGTGGCGGCGACCGACGGTCCCATGCCCCAAACCAAGGAGCACGTTCTGCTGGCCCGCCAGGTAGGCGTGCCCTACATCGTGGTGTTCCTGAACAAGTGCGATGCAGTCGAAGACGAAGAGCTGACCGACCTGGTGGAGATGGAAGTTCGCGAACTGCTGTCGAAGTACAACTTCCCCGGCGACGACGTGCCGGTGATTCGCGGCTCGGCCCTGGGTGGGTTGAACGGCGAAGCGCAGTGGGAAGCCAAGATCGACGAGTTGATGGACGCGGTGGACAAGAACGTACCCCTGCCGGCGCGTGCCATTGACCAGCCGTTCCTGATGCCGATTGAAGACATCTTCTCCATTTCCGGCCGCGGCACGGTGGTGACGGGCAGGATCGAGCGGGGCAAGATCAAGGTCGGCGAAGAAGCCGAGATTGTAGGCTTCCGCGACACTCGCAAGACGGTAGTGACCGGCGTCGAAATGTTCAAAAAGCAGCTGGATGAAGGACTTGCCGGAGACAACGCGGGACTTCTGCTGCGCGGTATCGCCAAGGAAGACGTGGAGCGCGGCATGGTTCTGGCCAAGCCTGGCTCGATCACCCCGCACACCAAGTTCAAGGGCGAGATCTACGTTCTGAGCAAGGAAGAAGGCGGCCGTCACACCCCGTTCTTCAACGGCTATCGGCCCCAGTTCTACTTCCGTACGACGGACGTAACCGGGACCGCCAAGCTGCCGGAAGGCACAGAAATGGTGATGCCGGGTGATAACGTACAGCTGGAAATCGAGCTGCACACCCCGGTCGCGATGGAAAAGGGTCTGCGTTTTGCTATCCGCGAAGGCGGACGCACCGTGGGCGCCGGCACCATCAGCGAGATCATCAAGTAACCCATGCAATTGGAAGAAAACCGATGGGTGCCCCAGGTCTCGCTTTTGAGACCTGGGATCCCCCTAGCAGAAGTTGGTTCGTGGCACGAAGGGATTTGAGATGGTAGGACAGAGAATTCGCATTCGACTCAAAGCGTACGACTATCGCGTACTTGATACCTCGACCGGTGAGATCGTCGAAACAGCAAAGCGCACCGGCGCCCAGGTCGCGGGTCCCATTCCGTTGCCTACGGTAAAGAACAAGTACTGCGTGCTGCGTTCCCCGCACGTGGACAAGAAATCGCGCGAGGCCTTCGAAATCCGCACCCACAAGCGGCTGATCGATATTCTCGAGCCCACGCAGCAGACCATTGACGCGCTGATGAAGCTGGATCTTCCGGCCGGCGTCGATGTTGAAATCAAGGCATTCGAGAAGTAAGGAGAGCACCATGTCGGTGACAGGGATTCTGGGCAAGAAGATCGGGATGACGCAGCTGTTCGATGACAAGGGTGAAGTACACCCGGTCACCGTGCTGCAGGCGGGGCCCTGCGTAGTGACCCAGCTGAAGACGCTGGCCGGTGACGGCTACAGCGCCGCGCAGATCGGCCTGATTGAGTTTGTGAAGGGTGGCAAGGTGAACAAGCCGATGGCTGGTCACTTCGCCAAGAACAACGTTCCGCCGGTCAAGCTGATGCGCGAAGTGCCTCTCGAACAGGTGCCCGCCGACAGCGAAAACGGGGCGCTCAAAGCTGGCGACAAGGTCCTGGTCGACATTTTCGAAGACGCTAAGTACGTCGACGTGATCGGCACCAGCAAGGGCCGTGGATTTGCCGGCGTCGTGCGCCGCCATCACTTTGGCGGTGGACCGAAGGCCCACGGACACATGTTCCAGGTGCAAGGTTCGATCGGTGCTTCCTCGTTTCCGTCGCGCGTGTTTCCCGGCCAACGTATGCCAGGGCACTTCGGAGCGAAGCAGATCACCGTACGCAACCTGCGCATTCGCGGTATCGATCTGGACGAGAACCTGTTGATGGTCGAGGGCGCTATCCCCGGTCCTCGCGAGGGATACGTCATGATTTCCAAGTCCAAGGCGCCCCCGCGTGAGCGTCGTGGCTTTGGCGGCGGGGGCACAGTCGATCCGTTGAAGGCCTCTAAGAAGGCTTCCGGTGGCAAGCCCTCAGGCGGCAAGAAGAAGTAAGACGGTTGTACCTCGTCATTAAGGAACTGCATATGGCACACATTGATGTAGTCAATCTGGGTGGAGAGACAGTAGGCTCGCTGGAACTGGCGGACGAAGTATTCGCGCCGGAACAGATCAACGAGGCCCTTCTCTGGGAAGCAGTGAAGCACTATCGTGCTGCGCTGCGGCAAGGCACCGCCGCCACCAAGAACAAGAAGCTGGTCTCCGGTTCAGGCAAGAAGTTGTGGAAGCAAAAAGGCACCGGCCGCGCCCGCGTAGGCTCGGTACGTTCGCCCATCTGGCGCCACGGCGGCACGGTGCACGGACCTCAGCCTCGCAGCTACGATTACGCCTTCCCCCGCAAGAAGCTACTCGGCGCTCTGCGCGCCGCGCTGGCCTCTAAGCTCGCCGACGGCAAGCTGACCGTGGTCGAAAGCCTGGAACTGGCCGACGCCAAGACCAAGGCCTATCGCGCGGCGCTCGATAAGCTCGATGCCAAGCGCACCACCTTGCTGGTAGAGGGTGGCCAGGAACCCGGCCGCAAGCTGCTGCTCGGATCGCGCAACCTCGATCGCGTGGAGTTGAAGCTGACCAAGGAAGTGCACCCCTACGATCTGCTCCGCTATGAGCGCGCAATTTTCTCCCGCGCTGCCATCGAGCAATTGCAGGAGACATTGAAGAAAACAACTTCCCGGCGCAAGCATGCCGGCGCGGAGGTGGCCTGATGCCGACTGTCTATAACGTGATCCGGCGACCCCTGATTACCGAAAAAGGATTGGGCGTAAAAGAGACGGAGAGCACCCTGGTGTTCGACGTGGCTCCCGATGCCACCAAGACCGAAGTCAAGCAAGCCGTCGAAACGCTGTTCAAGGTCAAGGTACAAAGCGTCCGCACCGCTAACTTCCTGGGCAAAGAACGGCGCCGGGGCAAGTTCTCCGGTTTTCGTCCCGATTGGAAGAAAGCCTACGTTCGTCTGCAGCCGGGCGAGAAAATGCCCGACTACGTCAACGCGTTGTAAGTGAGCTAAAAAGATGCCGATCAAGACATACAGACCGATCACACCCACGCTGCGTTTCCAGACCACTCTGGTAAACGACGACATCACGACGAATCGCCCGCACAAGCCGCTGTTGGCAGTCAAGCAGCGCACGGGCGGCCGCCGCAACTCCGGCGACCTGACGATGCGTCACCATGGCGGTGGCCATAAGCAGAAGCTGCGCCTGATCGACTTCAAGCGCGACAAGTTTGGCGTGCCCGGCAAAGTGGCCTCGATCGAATACGATCCCAACCGCTCCTCGCGCATCGCCCTGGTGAATTACCTCGACGGTGAAAAGCGCTACATCATTCAGCCTGTCGGCCTCAAGGTCGGGCAGACCATTATGAGCGGGCCTGAAGCGGACATCCTGGTCGGCAATGCACTGCCGCTCAAGAACATTCCTTCCGGCACCACCGTGCACAACGTCGAGCTTCGCCCCGGCAAGGGCGCGCAGATGGTGCGTTCCGCCGGCGCTTCGGCTCAGCTGGTAGCCAAGGAAGGCGACTACGCTCTGCTCAAGCTGCCCTCCGGAGAAACCCGCCGGGTGCTGGTAGCCTGCATGGCGACCGTAGGCCAGGTCGGCAACACCGATCACGAGAACGTAGCCATCGGCAAGGCGGGACGCAACCGCTGGAAGGGCATTCGCCCCACCAACCGTGGTGTGTCCATGAACCCGGTCGATCACCCGCACGGCGGCGGCGAAGGCAAGACCTCCGGCGGCCGTCATCCAGTGACCCCATGGGGCCAGCCCACTCGTGGTTACAAGACACGCAACAACAAGCGGACCGACACCTTTATCGTCAGCCGCTACAAGAAATAGTCAGGAGCAGCAAAGATGGCACGTTCGACAAAAAAAGGTCCGTTTATCGACGGCCACCTGATGGTGAAAATAGAAGCGATGAACGCGACGAACGACAAGAAAGTCCTTCGTACCTGGTCGCGCCGCTCGACCATTCATCCGGATATGGTGGGCCACACCATCGCGGTGCACAACGGTAGAAAGTTCATTCCCGTCTATGTGACGGAAAACATGGTCGGGCACAAGCTGGGCGAATTTTCCGCCACGCGGACGTTTAAGGGCCACTCGGCAAAAGCGGCCGAGTCCTCTGCCAAGCCTCGCTAATAAGTTTTAAGGGAAGAAACCAATGCAACTGGAAACACAGGAATTCCGGGCCGAAGCAAAGTTTCAGCGGGTATCGCCGCAGAAAGCTCGCCTGGTGCTCGAACTGATCAAGGGGCGCAAGGTGGGCGACGCACTGGAGACAGTGGCCTTCACCAAGAAGGGTGTCGCGCCGCTGGTCGAGAAAGTGCTGCGCGCGGCGATTCAGAACGCCAACTATCTCAGCCAGGAGCGGGATCTCGACGTCGATGTCGATAACCTCTACGTCAAGACTGCCCTGGCCAACGAAGGACCACGCATGAAGCGTGTCCGTCCCGCGCCGATGGGCCGGGCCTTCCGCTACCAGCGCAGAATGTCGCATATCGTGATCGCGGTCGCGGAGCGCAAGCGGGCTGGGTTGGTCGAAACCGCCGATTCTGAAGCAGCGCCCATTAAGAAGCGTCTGTTGCGGGGTGCAGCGGCAAAGAAGACTGCGGCTAAGAAGGCCGTAGCCAAGAAAAGCGCAGCAAAAAAAGTGAAGAAGGCCGCGAAGTAGGTTCGAGGAAATTATGGGACAAAAAGTTCATCCTTACGGCTTTCGACTCGGTGTCAACAAGCCATGGCGGTCACGCTGGTTCGTCGAGCGCGACTACGACAAGTTGCTGATCGAAGATGTGCACCTGCGCGCGGAGTTGAAAGAGAAACTCAAAGCGGCCGGCGTCAGCTCGGTCGAGGTCGAGCGTCCCGGGAACAAGCTGCGACTCATCATCCGCACCGCCCGTCCGGGCATCGTGATCGGCCGCAAAGGCGCCGAGATCGAGAAGCTCAAGACCGACCTGCAGAAGCGCACCAACCGCGACGTGTTCATCGACATTCTCGAAGTGAACAAGCCGGAGTTGGATGCCCAGTTGGTGGCCGAGAACATCGCCCTGCAGCTGGAAAAGCGTGTCGGCTTCCGCCGCGCCATGCGCAAGGCAGTCGATTCGGCTCTGCGCTTTGGCTGCAAAGGCATCAAGGTCCGCGTTTCCGGGCGCTTGAACGGCAACGAGATCGCGCGTTCCGAGTGGTATCTGCAGGGGAGGCTTCCGCTGCACACCCTGCGCGCCGATATCGATTACGGCTTTGCCGAAGCGCGCACCACCTACGGCGTGATCGGGGTCAAGACCTGGATCTATCGCGGTGACATTTACGAGCAAAAGCGCCGCCAGCCGCAACCGGCCGGCACCAGCGGAGTGTTCTAAGCAAACGACAGTTTGTATCGAGGCGAATTTTTATGTTGATGCCAAAGAAGGTTAAGTACCGCAAGCAGCAGCGCGGCCGCATGAAAGGCAAAGCCTGGCGCGGCTCCGAGCTCTCTTTCGGAGATTACGGGCTGAAAGTGATGGAGTGCGGTTACATCACCGACCGGCAGATTGAAGCCAGCCGTGTGGCCATGACCCGCTTCATCAAGCGCGGCGGCAAAATCTGGCTGCGCCTGTTCCCCGATAAGCCGGTGACCAAGAAGCCTGCCGAAACCCGTATGGGTAAAGGTAAGGGCGCTCCGGATCACTGGGTAGCCGTCGTTCGCCCGGGCAAGGTGCTGTTCGAGATGGAAGGGGTATCCCCCGACATCGCGGCCGAAGCCATGCGCCTGGCGTCGAACAAGCTGCCCCTCAAGACGCGATTCGTCATGCGCCACGACGTTAAGGTCGCGGCAGTAGTCAAGTAGAGAGAAGAGCCATGGAAACGGAAAAGATTCGTAACCTCAATGATGACGAGTTGGTGCGGCAGGAGAAGACTTCCGCCGAGCAGCTCTTTCGCCTGCGCTTCCAGATGAAGCTGGGGCAAAACGAAGGCGTAAAGAAGCTGCGCGATCTGCGCAAAGACGTAGCTCGCATCAAGACCATTGCCCGCGAGCGGACTCTCGGTCTGAAGGGCGCGGCCGCTAAGCCCGCCACCGAAGCGGTTGCGAAAACGAAAAAGGCCAAGCCGGCCAGAAAAGGGGCTCGTTAAGCCATGTCGGACGCCACAGGAACCAAGCCGGAATCCCGCCGCACCGAAAAGATCGGCAACGTCGTTTCCACCAAGATGCAGAAGACCATTGTGGTTCAGGTGGAGATGCGCAAGACTCACCCGAAATACAAGCGCGTGATCAAGCTGAGCAAGAAGTTTTACGCCCACGACGAGCAGAACTCCGCCCGCGTCGGCGACGTAGTACGCATCAAGGAAAGCCGCCCGTTGAGCAAGCTGAAGCGCTGGACCCTCGAAGAAGTCATTCGCCGTTCCTCGCTGCCGCAAGCCGAAGAAATCGCCAACCCCGCCGTCTAAGCCAAGGGCTGGTAAATCGAGGCCGGTAGGTATGGGTAACGAAAGGTATGGGCTGGTAGGTATGGGCTTTAGCCCATACATCCTCAACCCGGAATGAAGTGGGCTTTAGCCCCTGAGGGATGCTTTTCGATCGCCCTCTTGAGGACAGCAAGGAGAAACAAGTATGGCAGTACAAATGAGAACCATGCTGGAGGTCGCCGACAATTCCGGCGCGCGCAAGCTGCAGATGATCCTGCCGCTGGGCGGATCGAGCGGCAAGAAGGCCGGCCTGGGCGACGTGATTACTGCCGCCGTCAAGGAAGCCTCTCCCGATGGCCAGGTCAAGAAGGGCGTCGTCGTCAAAGCAGTCGTGGTCCGCACGCGCAAGGAATATCGTCGCCGCGACGGAACCTACATCCGCTTTGACCAGAACGCCGCGGTACTGATCAACGAAGCCGGAGAGCCCGTAGGCACGCGCGTCTTTGGCCCGGTCGCCCGCGAATTGCGGGAAAAGAAATTTCTGAAGATTGTGTCGCTGGCCCCGGAAGTTATCTAAGCAACGGCACCATCGGAGACGAGACAAGTTATGGCACTCAAGTTACAGCGCAACGATACGGTGGAAGTCATCACCGGCACCGACAAAGGCAAGCGCGGCCGCGTGCTGCGCGTCCTGGCAGATAAGGATCGCGTCCTGGTCGAGCACGTCCGCATGGTCAAGAAGCATGTCCATCCCAACCCGCAGCGCAACATCAAGGGGGGCATCGCCGAGCAGGAAGCAGCCATCCAGATTTCCAACGTGATGTTGGTCTGCGGCTCCTGCGGCCCCACCCGCGTGGGACACAAGTTTGAAGGCGACACCAAAGTTCGGGTATGCAAGAAGTGCGGTCAAACCCTGGCCGCAAAGAAAAAGTAATCACGCAACGGTACACGGGTCGCAAATGCAATCCACTCCGGGAACCGTGAAAGAAAAGAGATAGCTCTATGGCAAAAGTAAACGCGAGACTGAAAGAAAAATACCACCAGGAAATCCGGCCGGCGCTACAGAAGGAATTGGGGCTCAATAACCTGATGGCTGTGCCCCGCCTGGAAAAGATTGTTCTGAACATGGGCCTGGGTGAGGCCACGCAGAACGTCAAGATCATGGACCCCCTGGTTGCCGACCTGGCCTCGGTTGCCGGACAAAAGCCGGTGACCACCAAGGCCAAGAAATCCATCGCCGCCTTCAAGGTGCGCGAAGGCATGCCGATCGGCGCCATGGTGACCCTGCGCGGCGACATCATGTACGAGTTTCTCGATCGCCTCATTTCCGTGGCCCTGCCCCGCGTTCGCGACTTTCGCGGTGTTTCCACCAAGAGCTTTGACGGACGAGGCAATTACACGCTGGGCATGCGCGACCAGCTGATTTTCCCCGAGGTCGATTACGCGCGCGTAGATAAGTTGAAGGGCATGAACGTCACCATCGTGACCACTGCCAAGGACGACAACCAGGCGCGTGCCCTGCTCCGGCAGTTTGGCATACCCTTCCGCCAGACTGCGTAGAGAGGATTCAAGGGAGACGAATGTCAACAACAGCGAAACGAGTTAAAGACGAACGGAAGCCAAAGTTTTCCAGCCGCAAGCACAATCGCTGCAAAATCTGCGGACGGCCGCGCGCTTATCTGCGCAAGTTTGGCCTGTGCCGCTTGTGCTTCCGCCAGTTGGCGCTTCGGGGCGAAATCCCCGGTGTCGTCAAGTCCAGTTGGTAAATCAAGGCCCCGTGTAACCACAACATTCCCGCAGGTTCTGCGGCCTGAAAACCCAGGCCGGAGCGAACGGGGAATGGAGGAGAGAGAATGAGTTTGACTGATCCAGTAGCCGATTTTGTGACGCGTATCCGCAACTCCATCCGTGCGCGCCACCAAAAGCTGGATGTTCCGGCATCGAAGTTGAAGACCGAGATCGCCCGCATCCTCAAGGAAGAAGGCTACATCGCCAACTACAAGGCGGCGGAAGAGAATGGCCGCGCAGTGCTCCGCGTCTACCTCAAGTACGGCGCCAACAACGAAGCCGCCATCCGCGACCTGTCGCGCGTCTCTCGCCCCGGCTGCCGCGTCTATGTCGGCCGCGATGAGATCAAGCGCGTGCAAAGCGGACTGGGCATCAGCATCATGACCACGCCTCGCGGCGTGATGACCGGACGGCAGGCACGGCGCGAAGGCGTCGGCGGCGAGATTCTCTGCGAAGTCTGGTAAGCAATAGGCTGCAGTGGAACGGTCCCCTCAAGGGACCGCGACTCGCAAGCCACGAAGGGTTAAGAAAAGTATGTCGCGTATAGGGAAGAAACCGATTCCGTTGCCCGCCAACGTGAAGTACACCGTGCAGGGCAACACCGTGCTGGTCGAAGGCCCCAAGGGCAAACTGTCTGCCATGCTGCCAACGGGCATCAAGCTCGAAAAGCAGGATGGCAACCTGCTCGCCGTGCGCGAGAAGGAAGAACTCGCCGCCATCCATGGCCTCACCCGCGCCCTGGTTTCGAACGCCGTCGAGGGCGTGACCAAAGGCTGGACCAAGGAACTGGATATCGTGGGCATCGGCTATCGCGCCGAGCTCAAGGGCAAAGGCATCGTGGTCTTTACCCTGGGCTTCTCCCACCCCATCGAGTTTCCTCTGCCCACAGGCATTGAAGTAGCGATCGATCCCAAGCAGACCCACTTGACGGTCAGCGGTATCGACCGTCAAAAAGTAGGCCAGGTCGCCGCCGACATGCGCTCCCTGCGTAAGCCTGATCCCTACAAAAACAAGGGCGTGCGCTACACCGGCGAACGCTTGAAGAAGAAGGTCGGCAAAACCGGCGCGAAGTAAACCGAACGGGGTCGCAGGGCGGCTCCGCCTTTAGGAAAGGAAATTTCAATGCTTCCGATTAGACAGAGAAATGTGATTCGCCAGCGAGTGCACTTTCGCATTCGTCAAAAGATGCAGGGCACGGCAGAGCGTCCCCGGTTGAATGTGTATCGCTCGCTCAATCATATCTACGCGCAGATCATCGACGACGCCAAGGGCGAGACACTGCTCTCCGCTTCCAGCCTCGCCTCCAAGGTGAAGACCGGCGGCAATGTGGCGGCAGCCAAAGAAGTGGGCAAGCTGGTGGCCGAGCGCGCCATCGAAAAGGGAATCAAGCGGGTCGTCTTCGACCGCGGCGGCTATCTCTACCACGGGCGCATCAAGGCCCTGGCGGATGCGGCGCGCGAAGCAGGGTTGGAATTTTAAGGTTTTTGGGGATAGGCGCCGCTCACAAGCAGCGCAGAAGGATCGGAAAATAGCATGGCAATCATCAAGCGGAAACTGGACGCCGGGCAGTACAACCTGAAGGATCAGGTGGTGTCCATCAATCGTGTCACCAAGGTAGTGAAGGGTGGTAAGAACATGTCCTTCGCAGCCCTGGTGGTGGTCGGGGACCCTTCGGCCGGCGTAGTAGGTTTCGGTTCCGGCAAGGCCAAGGAAGTGCCGCAGGCGATCCGCAAGGGCATCGAAGCGGCCAAGAAGAACCTGGTCCACGTGAATCTTTCGGAAACCACCATCCCGCACCAGGTGCTGGGCCGCTTCGGTTCCGGGCATGTGCTCTTGAAGCCCGCCCCGGAAGGCACGGGCGTCATCGCCGGCGGTGCCGTACGCGCGGTCATGACCTCGGTCGGCGTGCAAAACATCCTGACCAAGAGTCTGGGCTCGGCCAATCCACACAACGTGGTCAAGGCCACCTTCGACGCCCTGGTGCAATTGCGCGATCGCGCTGAAGTCGCCGCCGCGCGTGGCAAGCAACCACAGGAGCTCTACTAATGGCAAAGCCAATGATCCGCCTGCAATACTACCGGTCCAAGATCTCCACCCCGGTGAAGCACAAACTGGTGGTCAAAGGCCTGGGCTTCACCCGTCTTCACCAGATAGTCGAGCGTGAAGACACACCGTCGATCCGCGGCATGGTCAAAGCCGTGCCCCATTTAGTGCGGATCGTAGAATAGACACACATAAAGCGAGTCGGACTGGCCCAGCCAGCCGGCGTTGAGCGAGGAAATCATGTCAAAGAATCTTTCCAATTTAAGGGCGCCCAAGCAGGCGAACTCCAACAAGAAGCGTGTCGGCCGCGGTATGGGCTCGGGCATGGGTAAAACCTCCGCCCGCGGGCACAAGGGCCAGCGCTCCCGTTCCGGTTCCCACATGATGCGTGGGTTTGAAGGCGGCCAGATGCCCCTTCACCGCCGTCTGCCCAAGCGCGGCTTCACCAACATCTTCCGCACCGAATACTCCGTCATCAACCTGGGCCGCATCGCCGAACTCCAGGCCGAGGGACACACCGAATTCACCCTCGAAGCCTTCGCCGCCAAGGGCCTGCTCAAGAAGCGCAACGGCCTGGTCAAGGTACTAGGCGACGGTGAGCTGACGGGAGCCGTAACCGTGCACGCCCACAAATTCTCCAAATCCGCCCAGGAAAAGATCGAAAAAGCCGGAGGCAAGGCAATCCTGGTCGCCTAGAGGATTCTGGGGTTTGAGTTCCGAAGGGACGGCTGAAGATTGCAAGGGACGGAGTCCCGGGTACGATAGAAGATGCAAGGGCGCCTGATCGCTCCCTGACTGAACGAAGGGCACGGCTTCAGCCGTGCCATAAAAAACGGGGCAATGAGGGCTTTAGCCCCTGAGGTACGGCTTTTCTTGAAAGATGAGCACGTGAACCGGCAAGACAAACGGGGGCACCGCCTCTGAGGTATCAACTGTATGTTTGAGAAGATTGCCAACATCTTCCGCATTCCGGACCTGCGCAAGCGGGTGTTATTCACGCTGGGCATCCTGGCCGTCTATCGCCTGGGCTCGCAAATCCCAACCCCGGGAGTCAACCTCAAGCTCCTGGCCCAGTTCTTCGACCAACAGGCCGGCAGCGCCCTCGGCCTGGTCGACCTGTTCAGCGGTGGAAACCTTCGCCGCCTGACCATCTTCGCCCTGGGCATCATGCCCTACATCACCGCCTCCATCATCTTCCAGCTCCTCACCGTGGTCTACGAGCCACTGGCCAAGCTGCAGAAGGAAGGCGAACTCGGCCGCCGCAAAATCACCCAGTGGACCCGCTACGTCACCGTAGTCCTGGGCGCCGTGCAGTCCCTGGCCATCGCCCTCACCCTCTCCCACGGCTCGGGCGGCGTCTCCTATGTCCTTAACCCCGGACCCGGCTTCATCCTCATGACCATGATCACCCTGACCACAGGCACCGCCTTCATCATGTGGCTGGGTGAGCAAATCACCGACCGTGGCATCGGCAACGGCATGTCGCTGCTGATCTTTGCCGGCATCGTCGTCGGCCTGCCCCGTGGCATCCAGGACCTGATCGATAAAGCCAAGACCCAGGCCTGGGGAGCCTTCACCATCCCGGCTCTGGTTATCCTGGTCGTCATGATGATCGCCATCGTCGCCTTCATCGTCTTTGTCGAACGCAGCGAACGCCGCATTCCCGTGCAGTACGCCAAGCGCATCGTCGGCCGCCGCCTCATGGGAGGCCAATCCACCCACTTGCCGCTCAAGGTCAACTCCGGCGGCGTCATGCCGGTCATCTTCGCCAGCTCCATCCTTTCCGCCCCGCTGCTCTTTGCCGGCTCAGGATTCGTCCGCAACAGCGGCTTCCTCACCCGCATTTTCGACGGACTGCGCCCCGGCGAACCCTGGTACGAGCTGCTCTACATGGTCGGCATCGTCTTCTTCGCCTACTTCTACATCTCCATCGTCTTCCGCCCCGACGACATTGCCGACAACATGCGCAAGTACGGCGGCTTCATCCCCGGCATCCGTCCCGGGCGCCGCACTTCCGATTTCGTGAACGACGTCCTCACCCGCATCACCCTGGTGGGCGCTCTTTACCTGATCGTCATCTCCCTGATCCCGCAGATCCTGATCAGCGGCATCCACCTCAACGACCTCTGGCTGGCCGGCCCATTCTTCGAAAAGCTGCCCACCTGGGTCACCCACGGCCTGAACGTGAGCTTCTACTTCGGCGGAACTTCGCTCCTGATCGTAGTCGGCGTAGCCATGGACACGATCAACCAGGTCGAGTCCCAGCTCATCATGCGCCACTATGACGGCTTCTCCCCCCGCAGCGGCCGGGTCCGCGGAAGGCGGTCGTGGTAAAGCCGGTAACCGTGGCGGAAGGTGCACAAACCGGGCCGTCTACGAACGAAAAACAAATCCTCCCCGGCCCCATGCTGCTCATGGGCGCGCCGGGCGTAGGCAAGGGAACTCAGGCCAAAGGACTTATGGCCGCTTGGGGCATCCCTCAGATCTCCACCGGCGATCTGCTCCGCGAGCACCGTACCAACGGTACCCCGCTCGGCTTGGTCGCGACCCAGATCATGGATTCCGGCAAGCTCGTCTCCGACGACTTGGTCAACCAGATGGTCGCCGAGCGTCTGGCCCGCCCGGATACCGCCCGCGGCTACATTTTGGACGGTTACCCCCGCACCCTGGCCCAGGCGGAATGGCTCGACGCCAGGCTGGCGGCCATCCCCCAAGGCCTTCCCCTGATTGCGATTAGCATCCAGGTAAGTTATACTCAGTTGTTGCGTCGTATCACGGGAAGACGCAACTGTCCAACCTGCCAGCGCATTTACAACGTCTACCTGCAGCCGCCGAAATTCGATATGGTGTGCGATGTGGAAGGCACACCGCTGGTCCAGCGCGCGGATGACGTTGAATCGGTTTTCCATGAACGGATGCGCACATATGCGGCGCTGACGGCGCCAGTAGTCGAGCATTATCGCGCCAGCAGTCGATTCGTGGAAGTCGATGGCGAGCAACCGGCGGGCGAGGTAATGGCGGGCATCATGGCCGCGGTTTCGCGACTCAGATCCCAGACTTAGAAAAGTGAGTGGATACAAGGCCAATGGCCATCATGATTAAGACGCCGCAGGAAATCGAAAAAATGCGGCGCAGCGGAGCGGTAGTTCGTGAGGTTCTGGAGCACGTGAGAGCGCTCGTCAAGCCGGGCGTCACCACCCTCGACCTGGAGAACGCTGCGGAGAAGAAGATGGCTGAGTTTGGCGCCACCTCCGCATTCAAAGGCTATCGCGGCTACCCCTGTGTGCTCTGCACCTCGGTGAACGAGCAGGTAGTCCACGGCATTCCTTCGAAGGAGCGGGTGCTCCATGAAGGGGACATCGTTTCGATCGACACCGGCGTGGTGTTGGACGGCTATTACGGCGACTCAGCCATTACGGTTCCGGTAGGAGCCGAAGTGACACCGAAGGCCAAGCGTCTGTTGGATGTGACCCGCAGATCGCTCGAGACCGCGATCAAGGTCGTCCGGCCGGGAGCAACGCTGGGTGATATCGGCGCGGCGGTGCAGGAAGTGGTCGAAGCGGACGGCTTCAGTGTCGTGCGTGAGTTTGTGGGCCATGGAATCGGAACCCGGATGCACGAAGATCCGCAGGTTCCCAACTACGGGCAGCGGGGCATGGGAACCAAGCTGCGCGCGGGAATGGTGCTGGCCATCGAGCCCATGGTAAACGTGGGCAAGCCGGGTGTTCAGGTGTTGAGCGATGGCTGGACAGCAGTAACCGAAGATGGAAGCTTGAGCGCTCACTTCGAGCACACCGTGGCGGTGACCGCCGAAGGCGCTGTGATCTTGACGCAGTAGGGAAAAAAGCCAGCGGGATATCTATCGCCGGCAGAATCGGGAATAACGTTTGTCGAAGGAAGACGCGATTGAAGTAATGGCAACTGTCGTAGAGACGTTGCCCAACGCGATGTTCAAAGTCGAGCTTGAAAACAAGCACCAGGTTTTGGCGCACGTATCGGGACGCATGCGAAAGAACTTTATCCGCATCCTCCCTGGCGACCGGGTGGCGGTAGAGCTCAGTCCATACGATCTGACCCGAGGCCGGATCGTATACCGCTACAAGTAGAGAAAGGGTTAGGAACCAATGAAAGTAAGAGCATCCGTAAAAAAGATCTGTGACAAGTGCAAAGTCATCCACCGCCGGGGAGTAGTCCGCGTAATCTGCGAGAACTCCAAGCACAAGCAACGCCAAGGCTAAGCGAGTCGAAAGACCCTCAGGAAAAAACGGGACGGGTGCCCCAGGTCTCACGTTTGAGACCTGGGATCCTCCTAGTAGGCTCAGACGAAACAGTCTGTCGGCAGAACAAATGACGGGTGCCCCATATCTCGCTCGTTTTTCGCGAGATGTGGGATACCACAAACCTAAACTGAGGCTTTTCCCCTCAGTAAAAAAGGCCCCGAAGAGGCTAGTTAGCCATAAAGGCTTGCGTTGAACCTCTCCGATAGCCTCAACCGCTGTCCTAGAACAGCAAAACCGCAAGAAGCGGCGAAGCCACTTCGAGCAAGCAACAAAAAGGATCCGTTATGGCACGTATTGCAGGCGTCGACCTTCCCCGCCACAAGCAGGCAAGAATCGCGCTGACCTACATCTTCGGAATCGGTAACCCGCGCGCCCAGCGCATCCTGGAAACGGCCAATGTAGACCCGTTCAAGAAAGTCCAGGACCTCGGCGAAGACGAGGTAAATCGCATCCGCCAGGTGATCGAGAACGAAGGCCAGATCGAAGGCGATCTGCGCAAAGACGTCTCCATGCACATCAAGCGGCTGATTGACATCCAGTCCTACCGGGGCCTGCGTCACCGCCGCAACCTGCCCGTCCGCGGTCAGCGTACCCACACCAACGCCCGCACCCGCAAGGGACCCCGTAAGGGCACAATCGCAGGCAAGAAGAAAGCGACGGCGAAGACCTAATGGCGAAGCAAGAGCAGAAACCAGGCGGAGCCGGCAAGGCAGCCAAGAACAAGAAATTCAAGAAGCGCGAGCGCAAGAACGTCCCTTACGGACTGGTCTACGTGCAAGCCTCCTTCAACAACACCATCGTCACCATCACCGACGGCCAGGGAAACACCCTCTCCTGGAAGAGCTCGGGCTCGCTCGGCTTCCGCGGCTCCCGCAAGGGAACCCCGTTTGCCGCGCAGCAGGCTGCCATGAACGCCGCCAACCAGGCGCGCGATCACGGTCTGCGTTCGGTCGATGTCCGTGTCAGCGGTCCCGGCTCCGGCCGCGAATCCGCCGTGCGCGCCCTGGCGGCAGCGGGCCTGGATGTCCGCTCCATCCGCGACGTCACGCCGATTCCGCACAACGGCTGCCGTCCGCCAAAACGTCGCCGAGTATAACGGCGCGTTTAAACGAAATCCGCTGGACCGGGACGAAGGATTCAATCCGTAAACCGGTCGGCCTCTGAAGTAAGGAGAATTACGTGGCAAGATACACCGGACCCGTCTGCCGCCTTTGCCGTCGCGAAGGCACCAAGCTTTTCCTGAAGGGCACCAAGTGCTTTTCCGAAAAGTGCCCCATTGAGAAGCGCAACTTCGCCCCCGGCCAGCACGGCCGCGACCGCAAGCCCAAGATTGTTGGCTACGGTCTGCAGCTGCGCGAGAAGCAAAAAGCCAAGCGCATCTATTTCACCCTGGAAAGCCAGTTCCGCGCCTATTACGAGAAGGCCTCCCGCGCCCAGGGCGTCACCGGCGAACTGCTCCTGCAGCAACTCGAGCGTCGCTTAGACAACGTAGCCTTTCGTCTCGGCTTCGCCACCTCTCGCCGCCAGGCGCGCCAGATCGTGCGCCACGGCCATGTGGAAGTGAATGGCCGCAAGGTCAACATTCCTTCTTTCCAGGTGAGCGTAGGCGACGACATCAAGATCCGCGAAGGCAGCAAAAAGCTGACCGTACTCGAAACCTCGACAGAATTTGCCGGTCATCAGCAACCGCCACGGTGGCTGCAGGTCGACCACGCCAATCTGTCCGGCAAGGTACTGGCGCTGCCCAAGCGGGAAGACGTGAACCTGCCCGTTAACGAGCAGCTGATCGTCGAACTTTACAGCAAGTAAACAAATGTATGGGTGCCCCATTCAAGCCTTCTTTTGGCTTGAGTGGGTTCACAGCAGAGTACAGATCCAATCAACGAGGAGAACACAGCACGGCCGTAGCAGAATGCTTCGCGACGTTTGCCGTGCATGGAGAGGACCACAGATATGCTTTGGAGAGGATTCCAAAAACCGAAACGTCTTGCAGTCGACACCGACACGCTTACCGAGAAGTACGGCAAGTTCAGCGCCCAGCCCTTTGAGCGCGGCTTCGGTACCACCATCGGCAATGCGCTGCGCCGCACTTTGCTCTCGTCCATTGAGGGCGCGGCTGTCACCGCCGTCAAGATCGAAGGCGTACTGCACGAGTTCCAATCGATCACCGGCGTAGTCGAAGACGCCACCGACATCATCCTGAATCTCAAGCAGATTCCCTTCAAGCTCAACGGCGAAGGCCCGAAGGCTCTCTACCTCCGTGCGGACCAGCCTGGAATCGTCACCTCCGGCATGATCGACGCCGACGGAGACGTTGAGATCCTCGACAAGGACGTCTACATCGCGACCGTGAGCGAAGGTGGCAAGCTCGACATGGAAATGCGCTTAAAGCGCGGCCGTGGTTACGTTTCCGCCGACAAGAATTTCGACTCCGATCTGGGCATCGGCTTTATTCCCGTGGACTCTGTCCACTCGCCCGTACGCAAGGTCAACTACACCGTAGACGCCGCCCGTTTGGGTCAGATCACCGACTACGACAAGCTGACCATCGAAGTCTGGACCAATCGCTCCGTGCTGCCGGCTGATTCCCTTGGCCTCGCGGCGAAGCTGCTCAAGGACCACATGAGCATCTTCATTAACTTCGAGGAAGAGATCGAAGCCGAGAGCGCGCACGACGAAGGCCGCATGCAGTTGCGCAACGAAAACCTCAACCGCTCCGTAGAGGAGCTGGAACTGAGCGTACGCAGCTACAACTGCCTCAAGAACGCGAACATTCAGACCATCGGCGAGCTGGTACAGAAGACCGAGCCTGAGATGCTCAAGACCAAGAACTTCGGCCGCAAATCCTTGAACGAAATCAAGGAAATCCTGGCGCAGATGGGCTTGTCCCTGGGCATGAAGATCGACGAGCACGGCAACGCAGTCCCTGGCCCGACCAGCGTACTGCCGGCCGCAACATTAGCCGCAAGCTACAACCGTTACGACGACGAAGAAGATGACGATGACGAAGACCTCGAGGGTGTAGACATTCCCCTCCAGTCGGAGCCGGAGAACTTCTAGTCATTTCGCGGTGGCCGGTGAAGCAAACCAACCGGCCACCGCAACATATTTCGCAAGAAAGAGAAACCCATGCGCCATCGCAATGCAGGTTACAAACTAGGACGCAACACCAGTCATCGCCGAGCCCTCTTACGGAACCTGGTCACGTCCATTCTTCTCGAGGACCGGGTGGAGACGACGATCACCAAGGCCAAGGCTGCGCGTCCTCACGTCGAAAAGCTGATCACCTTGGGCAAGAAAGGCGACCTGCACTCGCGCCGTCTGGCCCTCTCCTATCTACAGACCCGGGAAGCCGTCTCCCGTCTGTTTGAAACCGTAGCCCCGCGTTACGGAGACCGCGCCGGCGGCTATCTCCGCATCGTCCGCACCGGCTTCCAAAAAGGCGACGGAGCCGAAAAGGCCTTCATCGAACTTCTGGGCTCCGAGCACGAACTGGACGAAAAGCGCCAGAAGCGCGCCGAAGCCAGGGCCAAGCGCCGAGAAGAAATCGACAAGGCCATGGCCGAGCAACAACCACCCGACGGAAGCGGCAGCGACGCCAACGCCTAACTCCGCCATCAATTCCAAAAGCCCGCGCCCAAAACGCGGGCTTTGTTATGTTCGGACAAGATACTCAAGTGTGCAAGGAACACGAGGGGGCCCCCTTCAAGCCTGCCGTTGGCTTGAGTGGGCGACAAGGTTCTCGTCCAATGGCGAGGACGGACACGGCCTATGTCCGTTTAGGGTCGAGGATGGTAAGGCCCTTTACCTGCGAGAAGTGGCGTCGGTTGAATGTAGCCAGAATACTCCCACGTTGTAAGGCGGTGGCCGCCACGATTAAATCATAGGGGCCGATGATTTTCCCGGAACTCTCTAAGTCCGACCACAGCCGCGCATGGTAGTAGGCCGTCTCTTCTGTATAGGCGATGATCGGCAGCACAGCCACGACAGCCTCAAGATATTTTCGTCGTCTGGTCCGGTGAGTTCCGGATGCGCGCTCTACGCCATGCCAAAGTTCAGCAACGGTAATCGCCGCAACTTCAAATCGATCTTCCGCTCGAGAAGCTAACCAACTCGGGAGATCGAAAAGGCTCTTCTCGCCGCTAATAATGACATCCGCATCCAGAATTATTCCCACTTGTCCTTTGGCTCTTTCAGAGTCTTGCGTGAAGCCTGGAGATCCCGGTGCCATGCTTTTGATTCACTATCGCTCAACCGCACCGTATTCAAAATCGAGGCGAGATCACGCCCGGAACAGACCTTCTCCTTGTTCGGTACAAGCTGAGCAACCGGCGTACCATTTTTGAGCAACACAAACGTAACATCCTGGTAATGGACGCGATTAATACAGTCGGCGAAGCTTCGGGCGGCTTTCGTGACAGTGATCGCTATGCTTCTCATAAAATCAGATTATCAGATTCAGGATCCGCTACTCCGCACGTCCGCAGTAACCAACCTAGTCACAGCGCACCGCGATGGTGAGACCACCCAGGGTGCAACGAATCTGAGGGTGCCCCATTCAAGCCCGCTGTTGGCTTGAGTGGGCTCGCAACGTTACCTTTCCGTCTTCCATACCGCACCGATTTCTACCCCCTGCCAACCCAAATAATCGAAACCAGGTAACCCTTGGGCTTATAACCCCCGTGCGCTAAAAGCGCGCCGCCCATTTACAAGCAACAGGAAAGGCTATATATCTCTACGCAGACGATATCGGCAGGCGAGGCCCCTCACGTGGCCGCACCTTAGCCGGCAGTTGCCAGCAGTCTCGGCCTTGAGCGTGAGCGAAGGATAGTTTTACCGCTATCCGGTGCCTCACCCTATCCCTGTCACAAAATAACCAGCAAGACCGATAAGTGCCCACCCGCGGCTCTCAGTCCTCTTTGTGCCTCGAAGAGAGCCGCAAACAAACTCACCCAATCTCCACCAAACCAAGGAAAGAGACGACCTATGCCCAAAAATCCCGTAATCGATCCCATCACCGATCAGGAAATGGCCTTTGCCCACCTGGTCCTTTCCGGAACCATGACAGACCGCTACGCCGCAGAAACCGCCGGTCTCAACCCCGAAACCGCCGCCTACACCAAAGCCAAACCCCGCGTCCGCGACTACATGACCGAGTACCGCGCTGCCGTCAAAGAAAAGCTGGTCGACCAGGAAGTGGAAGCGTTGCGCAAGTTGACCCCGAGCCGCGATCAGGTACTGAACCGGCTCTGGGAACTGGCCGCTCTCAGCCACGAACAAACCAGAGGCAGCATTGCCGGCCAGGTCAAGGCTCTTTCCATGATCTCAGCCATCGAAGGATACATTCCGGACCGTCGCACATCCGCGAAACAACCTCCAGCCCCGCCCGTGGAACCAGATATCTACCGGGCCAAGTGGCTCCCCGGCCAGCACCAACAATCCGCAGCTGAAGAATCAGGCGATCCCGTCCCCGCCGCCGAAACTCAACCCGAACCCCAAATCCCCGACCCGGCCCCCTCTCCCAACCCTGAACCGGACCAACCCAGCCTAGCCAACTCCCTCATCCCGGAAGGCTTCAACTGGGTCCCTCTCGCGACCGGCAACGCCTTCGATATTCCTCGGGACACCAGGAAGCCCTTCTCTATACAAAAAGGCCGCTTCGGTCGCCGCTAAAGCCGAAAAAACAACGAATTTTATCGAATTTTAAAAGAGATAAAGAGACAGCGAGAAGAGGTGAAGGGCATTAGGTAGGAATCACGGAGGCATTACCCCGCTTACGCGCCAACTCATGCAGCCCTCGGTCGAAGGTCACCAGCGCCGCCTGCAGTTCCTGCGCATAGGCCAACAGGAAGCAATCTCCGACCGTTTTCGGCGCCTGTCGTGCCGCGAACGCCTCGCTCGTCTGACGGAATCCCGTTTCCAGGTTGCGCGGTTCGGGGTACAACTCCACCCTCGGATCTTCGAGCCAACGGTCATAAACACCCCAGGCTTTGCGCAGCGTCAACGTCTGGTCACCCATGACGGATACATTGGTGAGGAGACGCAAAAGCCCGATCTGCGTATACCGGGAAAAGATGAGCTTGTGGTCGTCCGGCAGGATCCTCCGCCATTTCCATGCACTGGCGCTATGGACATGGCCAGTATCGGAGAGGGCAAGCCAGACATTCAGGTCAGGAAAAAACAAGGTCATGTGGGTTCTCATCCGTCGGGTACTGCGAACCACGCTTGCCCGTACCGCGAATCAGAGGAGCAGTGACCGGTCTACCTTTTGTGGCGCCTGGATACGTCTGCTCAATCGCATGGACGATCAGTGAGCGGATCGAGGTGCCGGAGCGTTCCGCACGGTCGCGCAACCGATCATGCAAGGGTTCCGGAATGTCGATAGTGGTGCGGACTGCCATGACATGATTATGGCACACGCGACAGGATTAAGTGTCCTGTGTTCTAGGGAAGCTCGGCCTCCCGTTCCCATGCCTTCTCAAGCAGTCGCTAGCCGCGTCAACGTGACCACCGTAATATCGTCATCCTGGCCAAATGCAACCGCGGCCTCGGAGGCCTGCGCAGCATCCACACCCGAAGCAAAAAGCGTTTGCAGCCGTTCGAAGCTGAAGATCTCACCCGACGGCGTCCGCGCCTCCAGCAAACCGTCCGTATAAAGCGAGCAACGGTCGCCAGGCAGGAACTGCACGACGATCTCCTTATAGGCAGTCGCAGGATCGATGCCTAGCGGCAAAGCGCCCGGCAAATCAATCTCTCTATCGTTGAAGTAAGGCGCGGGGTGGCCGGCGCTGGCCAGGGTACAAGTGCCGTCGGGATCGAGTTTCAGCGCAACACAAGTGGAGAAGCCACCCTCCAGCCGCCCGTGCAGGCGACGGCTGATGCCGGCGAGAATTTCAGCAGGCCGCGAGGTAGTCTCGGCGAGTGTGCGCACCGCACCCACAATGAGCGACACAGCCATCGCGGCGCGAAGGCCCTTCCCGCTAACGTCCCCCAGGACAACAATCGTCGATCCGGCGCCCGGCCCATCCAGCGGAATGATCTGGAAAAAATCACCGCCCACTTCGAGCGCGGGCCGATACGCGCTGGAAACACTGAACCCTGCCAGCGTGGGTAACTTTTCCGGGATGAGCACCTGCTGCAGCTCTTGCGCACTGTGCAGTTCCTGCTCCAGGATAGCTTTGCGCTTTTGCTGGTCGCGAATGTAGCGATACACCGCGTAGATGACCGCGCAAAACACCAGCAGATCGATAAGCGTGTCCGCGTTGAAGGCGATTGGTCCTAAATGGAATAGTGACGACGACAAATAATCAGCCAGGGTCCAGTGAGTGAATCGCTGGCCCTGCCGCACGGTGACCACAATGACCGCCAGGAGCTGGGAAAGAGATGCGCTCAACGCAAGCACCCACCGCGCGGAATCGAGCTTCTGGCGGAAACCATTCGCCACCAGCACCAGCAGGTAAAGCTGGCACGGTTCAATGATTACGGTGATGATTCCATCAATCCACGCGCTGGCGTGCGGCGAAATCCAGTGCCCGGGCACATAGGTAAGACAGCCGTCAAGGAACGCACCAGTCAGGCTGACCACCGCAAGAATCTTTGCCCAGCGAACCAGCCCATGACGGTTCCGAAGGTGAAGCAGCTCGATGAGAAGAAACCAAAGCGCGACATTCCGCAGGGCCCACAACGGCTGCAGCAGAAACTGGCTGAACTGGCTCGAGACCGGTAGGCGCATGGTGTAGATCGCGGTCCAGATCGCCGGGCAAATCGCGAAGATGGAAAACCAAAGCAGCAGCGTCTCGCTCCTGCGCCGCAGCCACAGTACAAAGGCTGCCACCGCCACGAGGAAGTAGGCAATGTTCCGCGCGTTGAAGTAAAGAGTGCTGCGCAGGAATTGGTAGTTCCATGTGCCGATGTAGTCGGCAATCGATTTCGCATCCCCCACCAGGGGCGTCGCAGCAATGCCGCCGCCATCTCCGGCTGCGCTGGAGCCAAGCGGTCGCTTCCAAACCCGGATCGCCAGCGTACCGGATCGAATATCAGGCAAGGTAAAGGCTGCCGGCGCATTCACAACCGGCGACCATGGGTGCGGAGGCAATGAACCGTACCGGCCCACCAATCTCCCATTCCAATAAACCTCGCAGGATTCGTCCAGGCGGGGCAGCAACAACTGGAACTCGGTGTTGACATCCGGCGCGGGGGTGACGCGAAGGTTCAGCCGATACCAGGCAAAGCCTGTGTACGCATAGTGCCCTTGAGCGCCCCACGGACGATCGACAAGGATGGACTCCCAACCGTTTTCCCCTGGGCCGTCGTGGAGGCCAGGCTCGGCCCAACGCAAATCATCGCCGACATGAAAACGCCACGGCCCGGAGAGTTCGACCGTGCCCTTACCAAGCCCGTCGATTGTAACCACGGAGGAAGCCGATGAGGCTTGCGCGTACGCAAAGGCAGGATGAAGTCCAAACAGCAAGAGCCAGAGCAGCCAGATAGCGAATGGCGAACGAATGCGCATCTGCAATGCATTGTACTTCTGCTCAGTCGCAATCAAAACAGCGGACACCCGCGCGGGCCAACACCATCCGAGTCCGCTCCTCACCCTCGATATAGCCACCGCGTCAGGTCAACGTTGTGCTTGAAGTAGGACTTGGGCGGTGCTTTCGACGAGTTGAAGATGAGGAGTGGAATATCCAGTTCATACCTGGATCCGTGGCTGCGATAATCGTCGGGCAACGTGTCCATCGCCTGCTCCAATTCCCCGAAAACTGTGTGCCTGTCACCGAATACGCATAGATCCCCGATACGGGAACCATACAGTTGGAATTGCGAAACCGCCTCGTCTCGCGTCAGTACAGTCTCAACCCCGGCAAGCGCCTGGAGCGATTCCCTGACCTTCTTCTCATCCTCGGGGCGCTTGAGGTATATCCACGCTGCTCCGCCCAGACCACGGTGATGTTTGACATACCGGTCTCGCTCCGCGGAGATCGAAATCCGAATCGGAGCGCCCGATCGCGCCAGTGTCTTATCAAGATCGTACGCGCGAGTCTTGTGGTTCATTCCATGGTCTGCCGTGAGCAGGAATTGAGCGTCCGGCGCCGCCTCGTGCGCTTCCCCCAGCAAGGCATCCATCGTCTTGAGATGCTCCTTGGATTCCGCCGCATCGGGAGCCCAGGTATGCATGGGATAGTCCGTGGTATGCACGTACAGGCACTGGATTTCTGGTTGGTGCTTCAGGATGTAAATCGCCGCCCTTACAATCCAGTAGTTGATCTCACGGCTGTAGATCGGCGGAGCCGGTCCCAGCCGTTCCACCCACTCCGCAGACGGATCTTCCGCGGTGAGCGTGGTGGTGGCGCCTCGACGCAACAGGGAAATGGTTTTCTTCTTGCTCGACAGCAACGCTGACGACACGCCGAGTTTCGCCGCACGTTCAAACAGCGTAGGCGCTAGAAGCAGGTCGGCAGCTTCCATGTACTCTTCACGATTCGCGGCCATGTCGAAGTAAGAGTTGCCAGTAATGCCGTGTTCTCTAGGAAAACATCCGCAGCAAATGGATGCATTGTTTGCATTCGTAACCGATGGCATCACCCCTCGTACCGGCTGATATACGCCATCACGCTGCCATCGACGCAATGTTGGCATGTCGCTCTGCTCGAGGTAATCCAAACCAAATCCATCGAACATGATCACCACCGTTCGCTGCAGCTTGCTAGTACCCCGCTTCCCGAATGCAGCAGAGACCGGCCCCACACCGCCAAGGGCGGCGGATGCGAAGGCCAGGTGCATGAACTCTCTTCTCGACGATGGCACGGCGGAAAGCAACCCCGGCTTTCAGTTTAGCGGCCGGGGAGCGGTGGCGCGATAAGGAGGCGACTAATTCGAGCGCCGCAACGGCGCATGGCTCTCGCCGGTGAACAGGAAGATCGCGGCAGAGGCGCACAAGAGCGGCCCCGCGATGCTGAACAGAGCCCGCCCGATTGTGCCGGGAGAACCACCATAATAGGCATCGAGGGCAAAGGCCGTAGCACTGGTCACGGCCGTGGCCACCCGCCAATTGAGCGGAAGCCGCCTCAACCGCAACACCGATAACGGCAGCAGCCAAACAAATATGTACCAAAGATTGCGGTCCCCGAACGATCTGAAAAGGTGCATCAGGTAGTCGGAATTCTGGTGAAGATCCAATCCGAACCGCAAGGGCGAGCGAAACACGTGCGTAATCTTCCATTGCAGGGCAGTCAAGGTGCCCAGGCCGGCAATCCACGAAGTGACCATCCAGATCGCCGCAGTCGTGGGTCTGGATAAATCCTTTCGCGAGCAAAGCCACCACGAGAAACTGAATACCATCAGAAACGGCACGAATGATTCTTTCGCGGTTGCCCCGATGACTGCCCATAACGGCAGCATCCAGTAGTCCTCTTGGCAAAGACTCCAGATCGTTGCCATCAGAAAAAAACCTTCTCCCGCATCGACCATTCCGGCGAGCCGCAGATTTGGCACCGCGAAGTTGAGCAGGTAAATCAACGCAGAACCAAGCGCCACCGCGTAATTTCCCACTTGGCGCTGAACCACCATGAGCAGAAGGGTCACAGTGGAAGATACGAAAAAAGAATTCACCACCAGCAGGCCAAACATGATCGGGTCCCAGGTCCCGATATGATTCTTGGCCACGCGATAGATCGGCCGCGCTAGATAGGGAACCAGAACCCGGAACTGCATATGCTGGTTCAAGTCTGCCGCAGGCGGCGCAGTGACCAGGCCGGCATAGGTGACAACGTCATCCAGGCCCCCGGGGCCCTGCCGCCAATCGACGCGGTTCAGCACCGGGTATCCTAGACCGCAACAAATAACGAAGAAGAGCAGAAACAAGAGCAACAGGCGTGATCGCGAAGGCCGCAATTCCATCGCTTAGGTGAGGTTCCGCTTATAGAGCGCCGTAAGTTCTGCCCACGCTCGCTCGGCTCCTGCCTCGTTGTAAACCTGGCTGCCGCGCACCGTCCAGCCGTGATTGCAGCCCTCGTAGACTTCCACCGTAGCCTTCAGATGGGCCGCGGCGAATGCCTCCTTCAGCTTGTCCTTGGCCGTGGGGTCGCGCTTGTCGTCGTTGTCTGCTACCGCACAAAGAACCTCGGCCTTCATCTTAGGGATCATCAGGTAGGGGCTGTCCGGCTTATCCGTCACCAGGCCGCCGCCATGAAAAGTTGCAGCCGCGCCGATGCGCTCGGCTGCGGTGGCCGCGGTGCGAAAGGTCAGGGGGCCACCCATGCAATACCCCTGAACGCCCATCTTTTTCTTCTTGTTCGTTTGCGGCTGCGCGTCGAGAAAGGCGACGTAAGATTTCGCGTCACTGATATTGGCATCAGCCGTCAGTGCCGCAGCCATCGGCATCACCTTGGCCCGGTCCTCCGGCTTGCTGAAGTCAAACGAACCATCGACCACCGGCGCCTTCGCATTCCGGTAGAACGGATTCGGGACCAGGACCACGTAGCCTTCGGCGGCCAGCCTTTGCCCCATCTCCCGGAACACCGGCCTCAATCCCAGAATGTCCGTCCACACCAGAACCGCCGGCCACTTCCCTTTACCCTCTGGATAGAAGAGCGCCGAGTCGGAAACGCCGCTCGCCATGGGCACGTCCACGTCCTTCTGCACCACCTTTGCCTGCGCGGCCGCCACCGATGAACTCAGCACCATCGTTGCAGCCGCGCCAAGACCAAATGCCCTGCGCGAAATAGTGGGCTCATGAATGAGCCCCTGATGAATCAAGTCATCGCACATAACTAGCTCTCCTCACTGTTCTCATGCTTTGTATAACGCCACACCTTGATATGTTGCGGAAAGAGCATGCTTCGTATCAGGGCACGACTTCAGTCGGGCCGTAGAAGATTGACTATAGATCCGGCCTTTAGGCCCTGAGGTATGCCTCACACCACAGGAAGCACGGTCGTCATCCCAGTAAGCCGGAACAACTCCCGAATCCGAGGATTCACCCCCGTGATACTCAACCGAATGCCTTTGCTCTGGCACCGGACATAATGGCTGACCAACATTCCAAGCCCGGTGGAATCCATATACGGCACCTCCGTAAGGTCAAACACGTGCGCAGCCGCCTGTACATCGCCCTGCGCCGGTTCGAAGATATTGCGAAACGCATCGGGAGAAAGCGAGTTATACATATCCCGCCCGGTAAATGGCCCGGTTAAGCGAAAGACCATACCCAGGGTTTCGCTTTCACCGCGTTCGATCGTCAGTCGTGCGCTCTTCCATATCTGAGTTTCCATCGCAACCGAGTCTTTCCTTTCAATCCCCCACGAGCATACCGGAGCACCTCCCTCCGCGAGAAGGTGACCGGGTTGACAACTCCTAACCGCGCCCATATCTTTTGGAAACCGTCCCGTCTATGAGTCAAAAGGCAAGCCATAAAACCGCGGTGCTCGTAGTCGGAGCCGGCCCGACCGGCCTGCTGCTCGCCGCCGACCTGTGCCGCAGAGGAGTGCCTTGTCACCTGATCGATGCCCAGCCTGCGCCTCTCCACTGGGATCGAGCGACCGTCGTTCATCCGCGTTCCCTGCAGATCTTCGAGTCCCTGGGACTGGTCGATCAATTCCTCACTGCCGGATGCAGGCAGCGTGCCGTCAAAATTCATTCCGGCGGCGAGCTTCTCGGGACCATCGACCTCGCTGATTGCGGCAGCATCTACGGCTTCAATGTCGGTCTCTCCGAGGAGGTAACAGAGTCCATCCTCACCGGCTATCTCCACCAACACGGTGGCCAGGTACATCGATCCTCCCGCTTGGTCGGGCTGACCACCACTCCCGGCAACCGCGTCCTCGCGGATGTCGAGCGCGACGGCGACCGCTACCAGATCGAAGCCCGTTGGGTCGTGGGTTGCGACGGGTTCCACAGTGCAACCCGCAACCTCGCCGGCATTCGCCTGGAGGGCCACGACACCTTGAAGCCTTGGGCCGTCTTCGATGCGTCGGTACACCCCTGGGCCCAAAGCTTCGAAGCGACCTGGGTCTATCTCGAAACCCTGCCGGTCATCCTGAATGCGCTTCCCGGCCATCGCTGGCGGGTCTATCTCCTCCCGAATTCAGAGGACTCTGATCTGGTCGCCGATGCTACATCTACCTTGCGGTCCTACGAACCCTCCGCCGTTTTCGTGAACGTAGAAAACCCAGGACGCTTCCGCTGCCACACTAAAATAGCGACGAAGTATCGCTCCGGCCCTATCTTTCTCGCCGGCGATGCAGCCCATCTTTGTTCCCCCGGCCAGGGGCACGGCATGAACTGCGGACTGCAGGACGCCTTCAACCTCGCCTGGAAACTAGCGCTCGTCCATCAAGGCACAGCCCACGAAGCCCTTCTCGACAGCTACGAAATCGAGCGCCGCCCCGCTGCGGAGCTCGTCATGAAATCGGGTGACGAAATGGAAAACTCCCTGACCATGAGCGACCCTGCCGAGCGCAGTAAGCGTGACCAAACCATCAAGGCCGCACTCGCCGATCCGGAGATTCAGCACCACGACAAGGTAGCCGAGACAGAACTGAACATCGACTACGCCCATTCCCCGATTATTTTCGGGGACACGAACAGCTCCTTTGCCGCCGGGTATCGCTTGCCCGACAATCATTCCGGTACGTATGCCCCAGCCTGGCCCGTCGAGCCTCCACGCACTGGGCCACCGTGCCGGGAGCACCTTGATCCTGATAGGTGGACCCACGGCAAACCCATCGGCGTTGTCGGCTCTCCACGCCGCCCTGCAGGAGCACGTAAAGCATTCGAACCTGTTTGGAGCTGCCGTAGCCCTCTCGGCAGGGGCCGGAGCCTCAGACTCCATCGGTCATCTCGACCCCGCCGCGGCTTCCCAACTGGGGATGGAAGGAAGCACACTCCTTGCCGTTCGCCCCGACGGTTACGTAGGCTTGCGCGCCGACCGGGACCATCTCGCCGCGCTCGAGCGCTACGCCACCTTTCTTCAAACCGGCAACAGTTAAGGCTTAACAACACCGCTGTCTAACTGCGATAGTATGGTCGAGCCGCCCCGCCACGTCGCAGGAGAGGAAGAATGTCGCTTCGCATCAACGATACCGCCCCGAATTTCACCGCACAGACCACCAAGGGCCCGATCGATTTTCACCAATGGATCGGCGATCAGTGGGCCGTGCTCTTCTCCCACCCCAAAGACTTCACCCCCGTCTGCACCACAGAATTGGGATACATGGCCAAAATCGAGCCCGAGTTCACCCAGCGGAACACCAAGCTGATCGGCCTTTCCGTCGACCCTGTCGAGAACCACAGCAAATGGGCCGTGGACATCGAAGAAACCCAGGGCGCTCGCGTGAACTACCCCATGATCGGAGATACAGACCTGGCCGTCGCCAAGCTATACAACATGCTGCCCGCGGACGAAGCCGGAACCTGTGAAGGCCGCACTGCCGCTACCAACGCGACCGTGCGCTCAGTCTTCATCATCGGCCCCGACAAAAAGATCAAGCTGATGCTGACCTACCCCATGACCACGGGCCGCAATTTCGACGAAATTCTCCGCGTCTTGGACTCCATGCAGCTGACCGTGAAGCACAAAGTAGCGACCCCGGCCAACTGGAAGCAGGGGGACGACGTGATCATCTCCGGCTCCGTCAGCGACGAGGACGCCAAAGCCCTCTACCCTGCCGGCTGGAAAACCCTAAAACCCTATCTCCGCGTAGTCGCGCAACCCAACTAAGCAAAATCATCCGGCCTTTTGGCCCCGAGGGAACCATATGCAGCGCAGCTCTCGATAGGCAATCTGGGGAAGTCGAGGGATCTGCAGTTCCGCGGATCTTTCGTGGAGATGTTTTGACACTCTTTGGAAAACGTTGCCCTCTCCCTTGTCATCCCGACCGGAGCGAAGCGTAGCGGAGGGACCTGCGGTTCAACGGACCACAACTGGAAGCGCGGCAATGATCCTCAAACAGTACTATCTAGGCTGCCTGGCCCACGCCTCCTACCTGCTGGGAGACGAAACCACCGCGACCGCAATCATCGTCGACCCGCAGCGCGACATACAGCAATACGTGGCCGACGCGGAAAAACTGGGCCTCCACATTCGTCACGTCTTCCTGACCCACTTCCACGCCGATTTCATCGCTGGCCACCTGGAACTGCGCGACCGCTGCGGCGCAACCATTTACCTGGGCAGCCGCGCCAAGGCCGAATACCCGTTTCTGCCCATGGCCGATGGAGACACCCTCGACTTCCCCGGCCTGCGCCTGCAAGTCCTCGAAACCCCGGGCCACACCATCGAGTCCATCTCCATCCTTGTTTTTGATCCGCGGAAAGACCCGGGCCACCCGCACGCCGTCCTCACTGGAGACACCCTATTCATCGGTGACGTCGGCCGGCCAGACCTGCGCGCCTCCCTGGGCTGGAGCGCGAACGATCTCGGCGCCCATCTGTACGACTCGCTGCACAACAAGCTCCTGACCCTTCCCGATGACACCCTGGTCTATCCGGCGCACGGTGCAGGCTCTCTCTGCGGCAAGCAACTTTCCTCCGACACCGTCTCCTCGCTCGGCGACCAGCGCCGTATGAACTACGCCCTGCAGCCCATGTCGAAAGACGAGTTCATTCGTCTGGTGACGGCTGACCAGCCCGACGCTCCGCAATACTTCACCTATGACGCCATCCTCAACACCCGCGAGCGGATAACGCTCGATACCAACCTGGAGAGAGTGCTGCACCCCGTGGCGCTCGACGAAGTCCTCCGATTGGGAGACGCAGGAGCACAGCTCCTGGACGTGCGCGACGCCGCTGAATTCGCCAAGGGCCACCTGGCAGGCAGCATCAACATAGGCCTCGGCGGCCAATACGCCACCTGGGCAGGCACGTTATTGGATCGCGCCAAGCCCATCGTGATCATTGCCGAGCCGGGAAGGGAACAGGAGGCCGCCTTACGCCTGGGCCGCATCGGCTTCGACCAGGTGAGCGGTTATCTGGGAGGCGGCATGGTCGCGCTCGCCGAAAGGCCAGACCTCGTGTGGCCGACAGAGCGGGCTACTCCCACGATGATCGCGGAAGAACTGGCCGGTGCCGAACCGCCCTTGGTGCTGGACATCCGCAATCCCCCGGAGTGGGAAGCCAAACACATCCCGCAAAGCCTGAACATTCCCCTCAATCACCTGCAGGAGCGCATCGCGGAAATTCCTCGCGGCCGTCGCATCGCAGTCCACTGTGCCGGCGGCTACCGTTCTTCCATTGCCGCCGGCATTCTGCACCAACACGGAATCACTAACCTCATCGAAATGGCAGGCGGTCTCGCCGCCTGGGACACCGCTAAACTTCCCGTCGCATACGGAGCCTGACCGTTCTTCAAGCGGTCGCTGCTGGAACCAATCGGCTCTGCGACGGTAGCCGTTAGGCTACCTTTCCTCCGCCATTCGCAACGCGACCGGCACTTATGTTGTTGCAAATAGACAAACCATGATTGCTGCGAAGCCAAGTCAGCGTTTGGCCCGCGGCATGCAGTAAGTCACTGCGTCAGAGCAAATTCAAAGCCAAAGCGCTAAGAGTTTGAGAGACAAATTCAGTTGGGTTCCACTGCAAGGAGCCCCCGGGAGGATGTCATGAAATTCAACTCGATCGCTCAGTCGTCACTCATGGTTCTGTCGCTCTTGCTCACCGCTGCCGGAGCCCACGCCCAATCCGCTGCTCGCGCCAATGTGCCGTTTGCTTTCAAGGTGGGAACGACGCAAATGCCGGCCGGCACCTACTCTATCCAGAACGGTCATGGCAGCAACATTGTCGGGGTCCGCAATACCCAAACCGGTGTCTCCGCGCTGGCCATGGGCCGGCCGGAAGCTCCGTCCAAAAAGACGGACAAGCTGATCTTCCATCGTTACGGTAGCCAATACTTCCTGACCGCCATCCTGGGAAGCAAGGGGAGCGACGCCGTGGTGTTCCCAGCCAGCAAACAAGAAAAGGAGCTTCAGATCGCCTATGCTTCCGCAAACAGCGGCAACACGATCGAGATCGCCAGCAAGTAATCGCCCTTTGTCAGACTGAAAACGAAGCAGCCTCACACTGCTTCGTTTTCGTGTTTCAGGGGTACGTGTTAGTGAGCTTTCAAAACCCTTCACTCCTCACTTCATATAAGCCATATCCCGACGGCGTAAATACCCGGAGAACGAATACGCCTCCGCGCAACATACGAATCTGTTTCCAGAAGCCACGCCTTATCGATGGAGCCTAGAGTCAAGCGCGGCCATCTTCCCTGTCAATGACTGGCATACCGCAGCAAGCGGGATCTTTTCGCCAACAATCTGCGTACTCCCTGTTAACCATCCGGTCCCAGCAGCGTTTTACAGGGTGAAGCTAACCAACGGAGGCATACATATGGGCGGGGACACTATACCGGTCATCGCAGTCTTTTCCACGATCAGTTGGGTCGCGTGGGCGCTCTTTTCTTCTATTCGCCGCTACAAAGTAGCGCAGCTCCAAGCAGACATCCAAAGCAGGCTACTGCAACGGTTCGATTCTCCCAATGCCCTCCTCGGCTACGCCCAGAGCGAAGCAGGGACGCAATTTATCAAGAGTATGGAAATCGATCGAAGCACACCTTACAACCAGATTCTCAAAGGAGTTCAGGCAGGTATCGTGTTCATGTTCTTTGGCGCCGGCATGTTGCGGCTCCACGCCTGGAATATCGGCGACGAAGGACCCCTGGTCTTCGGCACGCTTGCTCTCGCTCTCGGGCTTGGATTTGGAGTGGCCGCGGCCGTCTCATACTTCCTCTCCCGCACCTTTGGTCTCTTGAGCCGATAGGCGGGTGGTGGCTATGCACGATGCCCGGCTTCGCAGGCCTCTTGTCCTGGGCTGCAGCGAGGAGTCGTCAGGAATGGAAGAGCAGACATTCCACGCGCTCTACGCTGCTACGGCGAAACCTCTTTGGGCATACATCGCGCGCGTGTCCGGACACCCGGACGTAGCGAATGATCTGCTGCAGGAAACCTACTGCCGTTTCCTCACCTCCCAATTAGCGAATCGAGAACTCGCAGAGACCAAGCCCTACCTGTTCCGCATCGCGACCAATCTGCTGCGCGACCGATGGCGCAACGGTGAGGATACGAAATGGTCCGAACCCCTGGAAACCGCCTGCGAACGAGACCTCGATACGCAGATCGATATTCGCGATTTGATGCAGCAGCTCAAACCCAGGGAACGCCAGCTGCTTTGGTTAGCCTACGTAGAGGGCATGACCCATAGCGAAATCGCGAAATCCACTGGCTTGCAGACGATGAGTGTTCGTATCCTACTGTTGCGTGCACGCCGGAGGGCGGCGGAGTTACTGAAGCGAAAGGAGAGAGCCGTTCATGAAGTGTGAAAGAGAGCGACAGGTCATCGAGGCAACGCAGAACGGCGTGTGGATCCCCTCGTTGCGCGATCACCTGCGCAATTGCGCGCTATGTGCCCAAACGCAGTTGATTGGGGCATCGTTGCAGGAGCACGCCACAGCACTGGAAAGGCATCGCGACCTTCCCGCAGCCTCTATGATCTGGCGCCGCGCTCAGAACAGGCGGCGTGTGGATGCGCTGCAGCGAACCACGCGCCGGCCATTTCTCATCGTTGGCGCGCTGAGTGCTCTATACTCCCTGGTTCTCCTGCTGTGGGGGCTCTTCCATTTGCCCCAGTCCGTCTACCGGCTGTTCGTCACGCCTTCAGGACTGACCGGTGACGTAGTGTTCGCCGCCGCAGCTCTCTCAGGAATACTCGTTGTTCTGGGATCGTTTGTCCTGGTGCTGGAAACCCGGCGTTGATCCATGGCTGTTACTCTTCGAGAAACCGCTCTTGTTCCGCAGCCAGTACATCCGAGAGCTAAGGTTCGCGCGTGACCACGATATTGGTTGCGTCGAAACTGCCGGGGTCCCCAAAGCCCTTCCACAATCGGATCTCACCAAACTGCAGCGATAAGAAATGGAAGGGCGTCGGCATGGTGTAGTTCTGGTCGCCCGCAGCGCCGCCTCCCGTGACCACCACGTGCGCGGTCGATTGAGTCGCGGAAATACTCAGAGTCACCTGCAAAAGGAAAACCTGGTCCCGCACAAACGAACCGAACTCGACCGTGTCGTCGATGCGCACGGTGTTGTTCGGTGTGAAATCTATGTGCATGAATTCCTGCGCGATCGCGGTCTCGAAACTGATCGAACACACCGCCGAGCCGGTCGGCACGAAGATCGCCGCGGAAAAGTTGTAAACCCCTTCTCCGTCGACTTCTGTAAGCACGCCGACGAAGCTGGGTAGTTGTTCGCTGGTAAGCGGCAACGCAGTGATCTGCACCCATTTGTCGGTATGCGGGAAAGGAGGGTCAACGACGATTACACTCCTTGGCGGCCCCTCGACCCTCGCCGTTCCCACGGCTTGCACGCTGGAAGGCGGTGCGCCATCCGGGGTGGGATCGAAATTCGAGCTGAACAAAGTTTTCGGGGTGGTTAGAAACACGATCTTGCCCAGAAGGGTGACGTTGTAACCAATCCGGAAAATCCAGGCGTCCGTGTCACGCACGGCCACATCCACATTGACTCCGGTAAACAAATTCCCCACAGGAGCATGCGTGAGAGCATTTGTTCCCGGTCGTAAAGTGGTTGGGGCGCCACACGTCGACCGCAAATCCGGCGTTGATCGACTGATCCTGGTCGAAGATTGAGCTGAGAGAGACGAAGGGCGCCCATTCCTCCAACGAGAATCCAATGGTCAAGTTCTGGCCCGGTGGCTTCGGAATGCCGAACCGGGCAATGGCAAAATTCAACGGTCCCAGAATTCTGCGGGCCCGCCATGTCCGGAAGGAAAGACAGCGTCTCATGGAGCCACTGCGAGGTGCTGTTGCCTTCGAGGTTGGCAATCGCCACGCCCGATAGAACCAACACGAAGCTCTGGTCGTGGATGCTCGCCGGCGGAGCCTCGCCTACAGCGAGAGCCGCCGGTGTAATGAGCCAATTCTGGCCTGCAAACTCAGTGAGAACCTTCATCTGAATTTCTCCGTGCAAACCTTGCACCCTGTTAGTGACAGAACGGCAAGGAACGTTTCAGGCCGGAACATCTTGACAGGATCGCGACAGATCCCGGTAACTCACCCCTGCACCTCGGCGAGCATATCCCGATAAAACTCAAGCACCCGCCGGTGTCTTTCTTTTGCTAACTCCTGGCCGGTGCTCGTTTTGAAGCTTCCTACCAACGTCAACAACTTTTTGGGGAAATGATCCAACGCGTTGCGCCCATCGTCCAGGGGACGTGAGATTCCCTCTGGATCGGCGAAATCATACAGGCGTGAGCCCAGGCGGCCCGCCGTGTAAAAGCATCGAGCGATGCCGCTAAGGCCGATGGCGTCCAAACGGTCGGCATCCTGCAGGATGCGGCCTTCGACACTCGTCGGCGCTACTCCAGCGGAGAAGCTATGACTCTCGATCGCTTCTGCAACGGTGTCGATGCGCGCAGGGTCCCAACCCAGCGCCGCCAGGCGAACCCGCGATTCGTTCGCCGCCAGCAGCGACGCCTTGCTGCGCAGAGGGGAATCCTTGGCCACGGCAACACAATCATGCAGCAGAACCGCCGCCACCAGCGTCTCGAGGTCACCGCCCTCTTTCCCTTGAATCGACTTCGCGTTGCGCCACACGCGCACAATGTGAGAAAGATCGTGGGCTCCGTCTTCATCGTTGGCGGAGGTGCCCAGGAGCTGCGTTGCAAGCTGATCGAAAGGATGAAACATGGAGAAGACCATGCCTCAGCATAGCCAAACCAGGCGGCCTATTCCATGCGGAGCGCTCTCATCGGGTCAATACTCGCGGCGCGGGCAGCAGGCACCACGCTTGCCGCCAGCGCCACCAAAGCCACGCCCAGCACGGCCAGAAGATAGCTCCCTAAATCCAACGGCTTCACCCCATAGAGAGACGATGTCAACGCATGACCCACCAGCATCGCCGATGGAACGCCAATCACCACCCCAGCCGTGGCCAGCAGCAGGGCGCCTTTCAGGATCATCCACACCACCTGCCCGCGCCGTGCGCCGACGGCCATGCGCACCCCAATCTCCGCCGTACGCATGCTTACCCGGTATGCCAGTGTTCCATAAAGGCCAGCCGCCACCAGAATCACCGCCAGTAAGCCGAAGAACCCAGCCAGCCGCGCAAACAGCAACTGGCCTGAAATCGTCATATCGTACTGCGCGCGTTGCGTCATGGGCCGTATCAACGGCAGGTCAGGATTCATCTGCTGCAGCGCCTTGCGCGCCGAAGGAAGTATGGCCAGTGGTTCCCCGTGAACACGCATCTCCACATCCATAGCCCCGGTCATCGGAATCTGCGCATACATGTACCAGGCCATGGGAATGGGAGTTTCATCGATGCTGCGGTATTTGTGATCCTTCACCACCCCGACCACGGTCATTTGATAGCGCCCGTCCTCTGTGCCGATGGTGTGGCCCAGCGGATTCTGATTGGGAAAGAAGCGTTGAGCAAACTGTTGGTTGATGATGCCAACGTGTGGTGAAGTTGCGGTATCTGAGTCGGCAAAGTCCCGCCCAGCCAATACCGGTACACCGAGCGTACGGAAAAAATCCGGACCAGCCACGTTGCTGCGCACCGTTCTCGATGATCCGTTCGCCACATCGGGCAACTTCCCGTCCACCCACATGTCGCTGTTATCGGACCATCCCGAACCCAGGCGCTCCTCCATAATCGTCACCGACTCCACGCCAGGCAAAGCGCGCAGCCGGTTCATCAGGTTCACGTAGAAGGCGACGCCTTCGGGAATCGATTGGATGTTAGGTTTCACCCCAAAGACCACCAGGCCTTCGATCTGCATACCCAGAGGAGTATTTTGCAAATTGCGCAAAGTGCGAATCAGTAATCCCGCGCCCACTAACAACACCATGCAGAGCGCCATCTGTAGCGCTACGATCACTCTGCCTGTTCGCGATTTGCCGGCATCGGTATTCGCTGTGGCCGCTGCCGTCTTCAATGCCAACTGGGCTCCGCCAGCCAGCGCGACGCGCAGCGGCGCCAATGCCAGCAGCAACGCGGCGGTTGCCAGCACGCCCAGGGTGAACAGCAGCACAGTTGTGTCCGGTGCCAGGCTCGTTTCGATTTGCGCCCATCTGCCCAGCAGGCGCGTTGCCATCTCGGCAAAGCCCCACGCTAACGCGCCACCCGCCGCCACCAGGATCAAACTTTCCGCCAGCAACTGCCGCAGCAATTCGCCGCGCCCTGCTCCCAGCGCCTGGCGCAGTGAAAACTCACGCTGCCGCGCCCCATTCCGCGCCACCAGCAGCATCACCACATTGGTCAGCGCTATCAAAAGCACCAGCCCCACCATCGCCATCAATATGCGCAGCGGGTTGCCGTACATCTCGCTATACCCGGGGAAGTTCTTTGCATCCGTCAGGCTCAGGACCGGCGGCTTTTCTCCTGCCACCGGTGTTCCGAGGCCCGCATAGGCCGCCCGCTGATAGACCGGCTGCAATTGCGCCAAAACCTGCGCCCGGCTCTTGCCCGGAGCGAGGCGCCCAATCAGCCGCAGGCACCACCAGGTCTGGTTGGCGATGTAGTTCTTCCCATCCTGCAGGGGATTGCCCCACGCGTTCAGTTCCGCGCGGCTCTGCAAAGGAATCCAGAAATCGGTGGACCCGCCCCCCTCTACGCCTTCAAAGCCTTCCGCCGCGATACCCACGATCGTGATGGGCACTCCATTGACGTACAACGCGGTGCCCAAGAACCGTCCGGGTTGCGTGCAAACCGTCGCGTCCAGTAGTTGTAGCTGATCACGGCAATCGCCGCATGGTTTGTCTCGTCTGGCTCGCTGAAGCCGCGGCCGCGTGCCAGCCGCACGCCCAGGCCGGAGAAGAACGTGCCGCTGACCATGTCGCCTTCCGCCTCTTCCGGGTCGGCTCCGTAGCGGACAGCCACCTTGCTGCCCGACAGCGGCACATAAGCCATCAGCGGCGAGAATGTCCCGCTCTGCTGGCGTAGCGCATCGTAAACCGCGTAGGAGAACGTTTCGTTGGAATCAATGGTGCCGGTCCCATGCGGCGGGTTGGTCGTCCTCAGGTACACCAGCCGATCCGGATCGCTCACCGGCAGTAACCGAAGCAATACAGCGTTCATCAGGCTGAACACCGCCGTGTTGGCGCCTACCCCCAGCGCGAGTGTCACAATTGCTGTTGCTGTAAATCCGGGACTCTGGCGTAGCGACCGCAGTCCGAATCGTAGGTCGCGCCGTAGCTTGTCCAGGGCGGCCCAACGGCCTTTGAGGTAGAAGCGCTCCTGCGCCGCGCGCACGTTGCCGAACTCGCGCCGCGCCCTCCACCTCGCCTCCTCTTCGCTTAAGCCGCTGCTCTGCAGATCGTCGGCTTCCAGTTCGAGATGTGCCTTGATTTCTTCTGCGAAGTCTTCAGCACTGCGTTTGCGCCTGAACATAACTATGCTTCCTCGCTTTGTGGCCCGCTCCTGGAATCCAGAATCAAACCCATGGCCCGCGTCAGGCGCCGCCACTCGCCGGTCTTCTCCGCAAGCTGTTCACGGCCCTTCGCCGTGATCGAGTAGAAGCGAGCCTTGCGGTTGTTCTCGCTCACGCCCCACTTTGCCCGGATCCACTTCTTGTCTTCCAGCCGCTGCAGCGCTACATAAAGCGAACCATGGTCAACCAGAAATACCTCTTCGGACTGACGTTGAATCAATCGCGCTACGCCCTGCCCATGGCACGGTCCCAGCACCAGCGTCTTCAGAATCAACAGGTCGAGTGTGCCCTGCAGCAGGGCAATACGGTCGTCTTCATTCTCTCGGGTAGCCATTCGACCCAAGTATTCGCCCCTTCGGGTCGAATGTCAACCCAAGCTGGGGCGCTAGAGGGAAACGCGAAGCCGCAGAAATGGAGAGATTTTCGTTTCCATTTACCTTCTCATGCAGTTAGAACGCCCGGCCGGTCTCAACCAGCACTGGCATGTCCCCGACCTGCAAGCTACCTTCATTGAGGGGATCCACGTTGCCCATGAGGTCACGGGCGTCGATGTATCGTGCCGGCACTGGATAGCTCACTGTTTTGCTGGAGTTCCAAAGAACCAATGCCTCGTACCCGCCGCCCCGGCTCAGCGTGCAGCTCCACGTACCGTTTCGGTCGGGCGCGCACCCTGATGTCATCGATGCTCCGGTCATCCATTGTTGGACGAAGCCATACGATGCAACATCCGGATCAGCGCCAGTGGCCGGATTCCATAACCCGCCCCAGGTGCCGCCATCGTATGCGTACCAGACGAAGCGGCTTACCCCAGCAGACCATTGCAGGAAATAATACTTGGCCATAAAAGCTGCACGATTTCCGTTTCCCTGAAGAACATCATCAGCGTCTCCCGCCCAATCAGCTTCTGTATCCCAAAGCGGCTTACTGCTTTGACCGTGCGCCGACGCTACTTTCTGGTAGCGCGAGACCACGGAGACAACGGATTCAGCTTCCGTATTGCAGTAGCCATGGAAGGAGATGATATCCGCGTACGCCCCTCCGCCCATGGCGAGGTAGGTGTCGAGCCATGCCGGGCCGCCCGAAGCGCTCACCGTGGGGGTGATGACCTGCGCCGCGGGGTTGATGGATTTGATAATTCGAAAAGCATGCTGCGCCATCGTGAGAAGCGTTTGCATGTCGCCGCAATAATACTCCGCGTCCTGTGGCTCGTTCCAAAGTTCCCAATACGTGATGCGAGTGCCCACGTGAGACACGATCGCGGTTACGTAGTTATCCCAGTTTTTCAGGTCGGCCGGCGGGGCACACTCACCGAGGCCGTAGGGACCGGGCGTATCCGGTTGAGAGGATGCCCACCGGGGCGTTCTCCCAAACGTGTAAATCACATCCGCGCCACGCGACTGGTTCAATTGGACGAAGGCATCAAGATGGGCAAACTGATACACGCCGGCGGTGGAGTTGATATCCGCCCAGTCAAGCATGGGAAAGGAGTCCCACGTCCTGGTAGTTCCATAGTCGAGTGGAGGATGCACATTCTCGGAATCGAGAACCGTCATACCAAAAAATGCGCGCGTAATCGTGCCGTTATTTCTATAGACAAAACTGCTACCGCAGGAAGTGAAGACGCTTGAAAGCAGAGCAGCCAATAACGAAACCCATAGCTGTCTACACACGCGGGCAATAGTCACCACCTGGCTCCGATCGCCAGCTCAGACTAGGGCACGCTCCACTGAGAAAGAATCCCACAAGGGTGGACGAGAGGGGCGCTCAGGGCCACGCCGGGGTAACCCGATCGTCTCAAACTCATATCCGATCGAGCGCCACCGACCCGGACGGGCGACTCCGACTGGCCGGCACAAATGCCGTTCCGTGTTCAGTTCTCAACAGAGGGAAACTCTCGTATCCTTATCCGGCGCAAGAATTCCGGAGGTTCATCGATGGACATGCAAGAGCAATTAAAAGCCGAGTACGACCGAGAACTCGCATCGACGCGAAAAATGCTGGATGCCATTCCAGCCGATGCCGACTTGAACTGGAAGGCCAACCCGAAATCCATGACGCTCGGCCGTCTTGCTGCTCATGTCGCCGAAACCGGGGGAGCCTGGGGAATCGATACTCTATCGAAAGACGGCCTGAAGTTTGACATGGCTAACTACAAGCCCTGGAACCCGGCAAGCAAAGCGGAAATACTGCAAAGGTTCGACACCGAGTCCGCGCAGGCAAAGCAGATTCTCGCGAGCCTGGATTCATCCCGATGGGATGACAACTGGAAGATGACCGCGGGTGACCAGACCTGGATCGACGACTCGCGCTACAACGTCTTCCGCACCTGGGTGCTGAATCACCTCATCCATCACCGCGCGCAATTGGGCCGCGATCTCAGGGCGCTCGGCGCTCCGATCCCAGGCATGTACGGTCCCTCGGCCGACGAGAGCTGACGAGCTTTTCCCTGCATCCATTCCTCCGGTTGAGGGATCGAATAGGAGCAACGAAGGAGGTTGTCGTATGGCCAATTACACCAAGGATCCTGAGGCTATCTCTCGTCTGTCGAAGGAGCAATTTCGCGTCACGCAGCAGAGTGCCACCGAGCGGCCCTTCGAGAACGCCTATTGGGATCACGACGCGCCCGGTCTCTACGTGGATATTGTCTCCGGCGAGCCGCTCTTCTCCTCCCTGGACAAGTTCGACAGCGAGTGTGGCTGGCCCAGCTTTACCAAGCCCGTAGATCCCGAAAACGTGGAGGAGCAGGCGGACAATACCTATGGAATGAGCCGGACCGAAGTGCGGTCGACCCACGCTGACAGTCACCTGGGGCATGTGTTTGACGATGGGCCCAAGGCGGCCGGCGGTCTGCGTTACTGCATCAATTCGGCGTCCCTGCGCTTTATCCCGCTCGACGAGCTGGAAAGCGAAGGCTACGGTCAATATGTCAAACTGTTTGAGTCAAAGGAGGCGAAATAATATGACTCCATCCTATGAAACTGCAATTCTCGCCGGTGGCTGCTTTTGGGGCATGCAGGACCTCTTGCGCCGCTATCCGGGCGTCATCTCGACCCGTGTCGGGTACTCCGGCGGAGACGTGTCGAACGCCACCTATCGCAATCACGGCACCCATGCCGAGGCGATTGAAATCGTGTTTGACCCGGCGAAGCTTACTTATCGCAAGCTGCTCGAGTTCTTCTTTCAGATTCACGATCCCACCACGATGAATCGCCAGGGAAACGACCGTGGATTGAGCTATCGCTCCGCGATCTTCTACACCACCGAAGAGCAGAAACGAACCGCGGAAGACACCATCGCTGACGTGAATGCGTCCGGAATCTGGCCCGGAAAAGTCGTGACCGAGCTAGCCCCTGCCGGTCCATTCTGGCAAGCGGAGCCCGAGCATCAGGATTATCTCGAGCGCTATCCAAACGGTTACACATGCCACTACATCCGGCCAGACTGGACCCTCCCGCATCGCGCAGCCTGACTCATATTCTCGCCCACTTCAGGCCAAAAAAGGCCTGAAGTGGGGCGCCCCAAGATTTAAATCCCGGGGATGTTACGGTCCGCGCCACTCTTAGTGCGGCCTCTTTGCGGAATCTTCTGGACTCTCAGGCAACATCATGTTTCTCATAGAGCAGGGACCGTGGGAACAATGGTAAGAGTTTTGGAGATCATGGTTTCATCGGTGGCTCGGCAGATGTGTAACACCCGTCCCTTTCTTGCCGCCCTTATCCTCTTCCTGCCCCTCTCCCTGCATAAAGCACAGGCCCAGAGCAACCCTCTCCCGCAACTCCAATCCGCTGACCCCTTCATGGCGGACCTGTTTCATCGGAGCCGCTCCACCGGCATGGTCGTCGTGGTTGTTCGCGACCATGACACGTGGATGCAAAGCTATGGTCAGACCCATCCTGGCTCCCATCAGAAACCGGATGGTGACTCCCTTATCCGTCTTTGCTCGCTGACCAAAATCATGACTACGGACCTGCTGGTCAAGCTGGTCGCAGATGGACGCGTATCGCTCTCCGACCCATTGCAGAAATTTGCCCCTCATAATGTCACCGTGCCGGTTCGCACCGTGCGTGGCGAGATCGGCCGGCCGATCACGTTGCGTGATCTGGCTACGCACACTGCGGGTTTTCCCCGCGAAATCGCCTATCCGTCAGGCGACAGTGGCCATTTCACATTTCCCGACTACAGCTTTCGCTGGCAATGGCTGCCCGGGTATCGACTGCGCTTTCTGCCCGGGACCGCGGCACATTATTCCAATATCGGGTATGACCTGCTCGCGGATGCGCTTGCCGCTGCTGCCCGACGACCCTACCCTCAACTTTTCGCCGATCGGATCGCCAAGCCCCTCGGGCTGCGGGATACGACCGTGAGCCCCACTCCCGGCCAGTGTGCTCGCCTGCTTACCGGCGTCAGGAATGAGGGCCGCTGTACCGATACGACGGCTGCTGCCGGATCAGGAGGCATGTACTCGACCGCCAATGACATGACCCGTTGGCTCAAATACCTTCTCGGTTTGCCCGGTGTTCCCGTGCACCAGGACCCTGCCGCAACGGCTACGTACATCCAGGCCTCGGAACTCCGCTGGACCCAGGGCATCGGCCGCGCCGGTGTTGCCAACGGAATCGGCCTCGGCTGGGTACACCTCAACCAACCGGATGATCCAACCATGATCATTGAGAAAACGGGCGGGGGCGCCGGCTACACCACCTACATAGCGCTCAATCCCGCTCGGCACATTGGCATATTTGTCGCTGCCACCCAGGATCTGCATGGCGGCCCGGAGGTCTTTCGCGAAAGCAACGACCTGCTGATTTATCTGGCCGGACTAACGTCAACACCCAGCGATTCTCTGGAACTGGCCGGCGAGGCGAATCATTCCGTCGTGCAGGTGAGTGATGCTACCTTGCACCAGCAGAACAAGAACACGTCACGGTCGCGTCTTGCCCGGCAGCTGTCTCACACAAGTGTTGTCGCCGCAGCCCACTAGCCCGATCTCTATTTCTAACGAATGACGGGTGGTAGGCCATCCAAGCAAGCCAAACCTATTCAACATGATAGTTAGGCGCCTCGCGAGTAATGATCACGTCGTGGACGTGACTCTCCCGCAACCCGGCGCTGGATATGCGAATGAAAGTCGACTTTTCCTGCAACTCCTTGATCGAGCTACAGCCCACGTAGCCCATACCGGAACGCAGACCACCCACCAGCTGATACACCATAGCTTCCAGCGGTCCACGGTGCGGCACACGGCCCTCAATTCCCTCGGGCACAAACTTGGCCAGCCGGTTTTCTCCATTTCGTTCGCGCGCCACCACACCCTCGGTAGAAGGTCTTTCCTCGATATCGCCCTTCCCCTGAAAGTAGCGCTCTCCGGAGCCCTGCGACATGGCGGAAAGCGAACCCATTCCACGGTAGGTTTTGAAGCTCCGTCCCTGGTAAAGAATGGTTTCCCCCGGACTCTCGTCGACGCCGGCAAACAAGGAACCAATCATGACCACATTCGCTCCTGCGGCGATCGCCTTGGTGACATCGCCTGAGTACTTGATACCCCCATCGGCAATCAGGGGAATATTGTGTTCGCGAGCCGCCCGGTAACACTCGCTTATCGCGGTGATTTGTGGCATACCCGCGCCCGTAACCATGCGCGTCGTGCAGATGGATCCTGGACCGATCCCCACCTTGACCGTGTCCGCCCCGGCGTCGATCAACGCCTTCGAGCCTTCATAGGTGGCCACATTCCCGGCCATCAGCGCCACATCGGGGAACCGCTTCTTCACCGCGCGCACCGCATCGAGTACGCGGGAAGAGTGACCGTGCGCCGAGTCAATCGACAGTACATCGACCCGAAACCGAATCAGCTCCGCTGCCCGCTCCAGAAAATCACCGGTCGCGCCAATCGCCGCCCCAACCCGCAGTCGGCCCTGGTCATCCTTCGCGGCGTTGGGATACTTCAGCTTCTTCTGGATGTCCTTGACGGTGATCAGCCCCTTGAGTTCATAGTTGCCGTTGACCACCAGGAGCTTCTCCACCCGGTGCTGGTGCAGGATCTTCTCCGCCTCTTCGAGAGTGGTCCCGACAGGAACCGTGATCAGGTTCTCCTTGGTCATCACGTCGCCGATGGGAATGTCGGTACGGGTCTCAAATCGCAGGTCACGGTTGGTGAGAATGCCCACCAGCTTTTTCCCCTGGGTGACGGGGACTCCGGAAATCTTGTACCGGCGCATCACCTCGAGGGCATCGGAAATCAGCTGCTGCGGCTCAATGGTGACCGGGTCGACGATCATGCCGCTTTCCGATCGCTTGACCTTGTCCACCTCGCTGGACTGCTGCTCAATGGTCAAATTGCGGTGGATCACCCCCAATCCGCCCTGCTGTGCCATGGCAATTGCCAGGCGAGACTCGGTCACTGTGTCCATGGCAGCGGAAAGCAGGGGGGTATTCAGGGAGATCGACCGAGTCAGCAGGGTCTGCGTGCTTACCTGGGCGGGAACGACATCGCTGTATGCGGGGACGAGCAAAACGTCGTCAAAGGTGAGGGCTTCCGGTACTGGTATCTGGATCATAAGATGGCGTTATTGTTCAATCCTATAACCAACAGGACGGCCACGCCGAACGTTGAATTTCGCCGGAGATCGGCGTATCTTTTAGAAGCAGACGAATTTGTCCCCTGGCTTCGCCTTTAGCACTGCGGAGAAACACGGAGAAATGAGTGGGCGAAAGCCCACTTTTCTTTTGGTGTGGCCCGGATTTCCTGCCGAGCGGCAATCACCAACGGCAACGTATGCGGTTTTCCGTAAAGAAAACCGCATGAAGTTGGTCAACGCTAACAATCTAGACAGGAAATCGGGGGGGCCCCGGCCCGTGGCGGCGCCTTTATTGAAGCGGCAATTATGGCATTAAGCATTGAAGAAATCCGTCGCACGGCGGATCGGGTAGCGGCATCGCACGGGTTGGAAGTGGTGGAAATCGAATACCTGGGTGGCAGCAAGCATCGCATGTTGCGGGTTTTCATCGAGCAAAACGCGGAACAACGCGCCCGGCGCGCCCAGGAGACAAGAGAGCAAGACCAACTGGAGCAACTGGGTCTGGAAGGCGTTGCCCTCGACCAGTTGGCCTGGGTCACGCATGAAGATTGTGAACGGTTCAGCCGGGATTTTGGCACCGTGATCGATGTGGAAGGGCTCGTCCCAGCCGACGACTACACCCTGGAAGTCTCCTCCCCGGGGTTGGACCGCAAGCTGGCAATACGGGCTGATTACGAGCGTTTCCAGGGCAGCCTGGTGAAGCTGCAAACCTTCACGCCCGTGGCAGGCAACCGCCACTGGCTGGGGAGGCTCACAGAGGTAAAGCCGGAGGGTATCGTGCTCAACCTGACGGCAAAGAAACAAAAAATGAGCAAAAAGGGGCCGGCGCCGGTACAGACCATCGAAATTGCCTTTGCCAATATCGAGAAGGCCAACCTGGCACCCGAAATATAGAGCGAATAGGTAAAAGAGAAAACCATGGCGAGTGTTCTTTATCAAAGCATCGAAGCGTTGAGCCGGGACAAGGGAATTGATCCGCAGATCGTGGTTTCCGCGGTGGAAGATGCCATTGCGCTGGCTACCCGCAAGTACTACAAGACTCAGGAGAACATGCGGGCCGAACTCGACCGGGAATCCGGTGAGATCCGTGCCTATGTCTATAAAACCGTCGTCGAGGCTCCCGAGCAACTGGAAGATCCGATCAACCAGATCACTCTCGACGATGCCCGGGCCCTGGCTCCCGAAGTCGAGACCGGTGGCGAAATCCGCTATTACAAGCCGACCGACGTTTTGGGCAGGATCGCCGCCCAGATGGCCAAGCAGGTCATTTTCCAGAAGGTGCGGGAAGCCGAGCGTGACACAGTCTATAAGGAATACGCCCATCGCCTGGGCGAGGTGTTGAACGCTACCGTTAAACGGCTAGAGCTGCAGGATGTAATTTTCGACCTGGGAAAAGCCGAAGCCAGGATGCCAAAGCGGGAACAATCGCGGCTCGAACAGTTTGCCATCGGCGAGCGCGTTCGCGTCGTCCTGCAGCGGGTAGACCGCGCCGCCAAGGGCCCCCAGGTGATCGTTTCCCGTGCCGTGCCGGAGCTGGTGCAAAGCCTGTTCCAGAGCGAAGTGCCGGAAATCTACGACAACACCGTGGTCATCCGGGCCATCGCCCGCGAAGCCGGTGAGCGCACCAAGATCGCCGTCCTCTCGCGAGATAAGGATGTAGACCCAGTCGGCGCCTGTGTGGGCATGAAGGGCATGCGCGTTCAGTCCATCATCCGCGAGCTGCGAGGCGAGAAGATCGACATTATCGAGTTCAGCGAAGAGATCACCACTTTCGCGGAAAAGGCGTTGCAGCCCGCCAAGGTGAGCCGGGTAAGCATCACCGACTTGGGAGAGAAGCAGATCGAAGTCATCGTCGACGACTCCCAGCTTTCTCTCGCCATAGGCAAGAAAGGCCAGAATGTACGCCTGGCGGCCAAGCTGTTGGGCTGGAAGATCGACATCAAGAGCGAGGAAGAGAAGCGCCAGGAAGTCGAGCAGCAGATGCAGGCCATGAGCGGCGGCCCGTCGACGCCGATTGAGCAGGTAACCGAACTGGGTGAGCAGATCATCCAGAAGCTGGTGGTTGCCGGCATCACTACGGTGGAAGCGCTGGCTGACATGACGCCCGAGCAGTTGGAGGAGATTCCCGGCATCGGAGAGAAGACCCTGGAGAAGATCAGCCTGGCGGTCCGTCATTATTTCGGCGAATACGAGCCCGGCGAAGAGCGCCCGGCTGCTGGAGGAGCATTGGCCAAGTCAGACGAGGAGCTAGTGGCAAAAGCCCGGGCAATTGAAGATGCGCAGGTGGCGGAGGAGATCGACGCCCTCACTCTCGACCAGGAAGGTGAACGGGAAGCTCCGGATACCGAGGATGGATCGGGCCGCTTGAGCGACGATGTCACCCGCATGCGCATGGAAGAACTGACCGAGTCGGGCCCCGATCTGGATGATGTCGGTGGTGTCTCTGAAGCCCCGGGACAGGAGGACGTAAGCCGAACTTTGGCCAGTCACGTCCCAAACTATGAGATAGCCCGGTCGGAGACCGTGGAAGAGGGGAATGTAGAGGAACCCATCCAGGAAGCGCTGCAGGATCGGAAGGTAGACGAAGGTGGGGCCTAAATTGTGCGCCACCGCGTGGTTGAGTAACGCAATTCCACGTTTTCAGAGGATAATAAATAGACCTGTCAATCCCACGGCTGGTGAGGTCGCAATGAGAGTCTGATTGGCTGCGGGTACGACACAAAGGGACGGATGAGCAAAGTTCGGATTAACGATTTAGCACGCGAATTGGAAGTGAAGAGCAGGGCGATCCTGGATGCCCTGACGCACGTCGGCGTGACCGAGAAGAAAACACACTCCAGCTCGCTCGAAGAAGATGAAGCTGAGCGGGTGCGCCAGCACTTTCAACGGAGTGGGAAGAACGGCGCTGGGCCGTCGAGAGCAGCCGAGAGCGAGCCGAAGCAGAAGATCGACTGGTCTCGCGTTTCAAAGCCGGGCGACGTGCTCAAGGCAATCCAGCAGCGAAAAGATGAGGCTGCAGCGCAGGCTCAGCGGCCTCCCGTTACCCAGCCTCAGGTGGCTAAGCCTACCTTGCCGGTTCGCCCAGTAGGTTCCGGCGGTCCAGTAGCCAGCCCGGCCCCCGGTCAGGGAGCGAGTCCGGCCGTAGGGGTGGCGCAACCGCCGTCCACTTCTGTGGCGCGGCCCGCTTCGGGTGCGCCGGCAGTTGCAGCTTCGGTTGCACCCAGCCCGGCGGCCCCTCCTGTTCAGACTGCGCCCAGCCAGGGTCAACCCGGCCAGCTGCGTCCCAATTTGGGTAATCAAGGTCAGCGTCCTCCTGTACCGCCTCCGCCCGCGCCGCGCAGGATCGTTCCTCAGCCGCGGCAGGAACCCAGGATTGTGGTCGCGCCACCACCCACGCCGGCCATCGCCGCTAAGCCACCGGCCGGGCCTGTGGTTGCCAGGCCTCCGCTTCCGGGCACAGAAGTCCGTCCGCCGGTGACTACGCCAGGTATGGCCCGTCCCGCGACTCCTGGCGCCCCCACAAGTGCGGAAGTGCGTCCGCCGGCCGCCACCACAGGTGTGGTCGCAGCAGCTGCGCCCGCGCAGGCTCGGCCTCTCGCGTCTCCACCGCCTCCGGCGGCGAGTGCTCCAGAGCCTGTGGCCGCGTCCGCCAGTGCGCCTGCCGCGCCGGCTGCCGTTGCCGCAGAACCGGCAACGCCTCCTACTCCGGTTCCTCCGGCTCCGGCGCCCCGGCGTGTGATTATGCCCCAGACCGGGCCGCGCCCGGTCTATACCGCTCCTCCGCCACCACCAGTTCCTCAGCAGGTGGCCACGCCATCGAACGTTTCCCAGCCACCAGGGGGGGTCATCCAACGAGGACGGCCTATCTTTGATCGTGGCCGCCCCGGCGGCGGTCCAGGTGGCCCCGGCGGTGGATCGGGATATCAACCCCGTCCACAAGACGGACCCGGCGGTGCGCGCCGGCCCATGCACCCCACGCGTACGCAACCCGGTGGCCCTCCCGGCGCTGGCGGACGGCCCGGATTCGGCGCCCCGCGGCCCGGTTTTGGGGCTCGCCCCGGATTCGGCGCACCCAGGCCAGGCGCCGGTGGCGCAGGGGGCCTGACGCCGCCTCCTGGCGAAGCGCCGCGGCCGCAGAGAGCCGCTCCGCAGCAACGCCGCGGACGTCAGCAGTATCCGAAGACCAAGGAAGGCCCGATGAAGGGCTTCGCGCCACCGCCTCGTTTCGGCGGAGCGCAGGTTCCGCAGGAGCCGGTGCCGATCACCCGGACCATCACGGTGACCGAGGGCATCAGCGTAAAGGATCTGGCGGAAAAGCTGGGTGTGCGCGGCAAAGACCTCATCGCAACTCTCCTGATGCGCGGCGTCTTTGTCACCGTCAACCAGTCGCTCGATGCTGAGCTTGTCAAGGATGTGGCTTCGCAGTTCGGAGCCGACACCCAGGTCATCACCTTCGAAGACGAGATGGCGAACGAGGCCCTCGAAAATCTGATGAAGGATGAGGACGTCAGCGAGATCGAAGTAACCCGGCCGCCAGTCGTGACCGTTATGGGCCACGTCGACCACGGCAAGACGTCATTGCTGGACGCTATCCGTGAAACCGACGTAGCTTCGGGTGAAGCCGGCGGCATCACGCAGCATATCGGCGCCTACAAGGTTCGTATTTCCAAGCCGGATTCGCCTGCCTTCGGACGCGAGATCGTCTTCCTCGATACCCCGGGTCACGAAGCCTTTACTCGCATGCGTGCACGCGGCGCCAAGGTCACCGACATCGTGGTCATTGTGGTTGCAGCCGACGACGGAGTGATGCCGCAGACGCTCGAAGCGGTCGATCACGCCAAGGCGGCAAACGTGCCGATCATTGTTGCCGTTAACAAGATCGACAAGCCGGATGCGCAGCCCGATCGCGTCAAGCAGCAGTTGGGTGATCGCGGCTTGGTGCCTGAAGCGTGGGGAGGTTCCACTGTCTTCGTCGACGTCTCGGCGAAGAAGAAGCAGAACCTCGACCTGCTGCTGGAAATGATCTGCCTGGTCGCCGATCTCGGCAACCTGAAGGCCAGCCCGGATCGTCCTGCCGTAGGCACCGTGATTGAAGCCAAACTCGACCGCGGACGCGGCGCCGTAGCCACCGTGCTGGTACAGAACGGAACTCTGCGCGCGGGCGACAGCTTTATCATGGGCAACACCTTCGGCAAGGTGCGCGCTATGTTCGACGATCGCGGACGCCCGACCCAGGAAGCCGTACCCTCTACTCCGGTGGAGATACTGGGCCTGGAAGGCATGCCCGACGCCGGCGACACCGTACTGGTGGTTGCCGATCGCGACAAGGCCAAGGGCATCGCGCAGTACCGCAAGATGAAGGAGCGCGAGTCCCAGTTGGCGAAATCCTCCAGGGTATCGCTCGAAGGACTCGCCGAGCAGATCAAGCAGGCGGGCGTTAAGGAACTGCCACTGATCCTTAAAGGAGACGTGACCGGTTCGGTCGAAGTCCTGGCCGACTCCTTGCAGAAGATGTCGACCGAGAAGGTGCGCATCAAGGTGCTGCACACCGGCGTCGGCGCCATCACGGAGAGCGACATCCTGCTGGCTTCGGCTTCGAATGCTATCGTCATCGGCTTCAATGTGCGCCCGGAGCGCAAGGCCGCCGACCTGGCAGAGCAGGATGGTGTCGAGATCCGCTTGCACTCGATCATTTACGAGCTGCAGGACGAGATCAAGAAAGCCATGCTGGGCTTGCTGGAACCGACCATCAAGGAGAACTACGTTGGCCGTGCCCAGGTGCTCAACATCTTCCGTATTCCCAAGGTCGGCACCATTGCCGGTTGCCGTGTGGTCGACGGCTCCATCAAGCGCGACGCGGAAGTTCGCCTCATGCGCGATGGAGAACAGGTGTTCAAGGGCAAGCTCTCGTCGCTCAAGCGCTTCAAGGACGATGCCCGCGAAGTCACCAACGGCATGGAGTGCGGCATGGGCATCGCCAACTTCAACGACATCCAGATCGGCGACACGGTCGAGGCATTTGTAACCGAGCGTGTTGCCGCTGAGCTGACTGCTCAATAGTCAGCCCATGAATCTGGAAAAAATACAGTCCGCTCTTCGTGAGCAGCAAGTCGACGGCTGGCTCTTCTACGACCATCATCACCGGGATCCGATTGCTTATCGGATCCTGGGGTTGAGCGACGCGATGCATGTATCGCGCCGCTGGTACTATTTCATTCCCGCCGAAGGGCAACCTCGTAAGCTGACGCACCGTGTTGAAAGCGGCAAGCTGGCGTCCCTGCCTGGCAGTGGGGAAGTGTATTCGTCCTGGCAGGAGTTGGAGGGCGGCCTGCGCACCATGCTGGAGCCCTATAAGAAGTTGGCCATGCAGTACTCGCCGCGCAACGCCATCATGTACGTATCGCTGGTGGACGCGGGCACGGTGGAGGTGCTGCGGGATATGGGAAAAACCATCGTCAGCTCCGCCGACCTGGTGAGTCGCTTCGAGGCCGTCCTGACCCCGGAACAGATCGCCAGCCACTACGAGGCGCAGCGGCACATCGACGAGATCGTGAGCGCCGCCTGGAAGCACATTGCCACGCGTCTGCGCTCCGGCGATGCTCCGCTGAACGAATATGAAGTCATGGTCTGGCTGCGGGAGGCGATGCGCCGCGCGGGCATAGCTGAAGGTTATGGACCTAACGTCTCGGTAAACGCCAACAGCTCAGACTCCCACTACGAACCAACCTCCGCAGTCTCGAAGCCCATCAGGGAAGGCGATTTCCTTCTCATTGATATTTGGGGGCGCATGGACCGTCCCGGAACCTGCTTCTACGACATCACCTGGACCGGAGTGGTCGGACGCGAGCCAAGCGAACGGGAGCGCCAGGTGTTCTCGCTCGTGGCGCAAGCCAGAGATGCGGCCATCAGGACGGTGCAGGAAGCCTTTGCCGCCGCGAAGCCGCTAGCAGGATGGCAGGCCGACGACGCGGCCCGTGCTGTCATTCAAAATGCAGGCTTTGGAGACTATTTCACTCATCGCACGGGGCACAGCATCGCTAACGAGACCCACGGCAACGGAGCCAATCTCGACAATCTCGAAACGCACGACGAGCGGCTTATCCTGCCCTACACTTGCTTTTCGGTGGAACCGGGCATCTACCTTCCGGAGTTTGGCGTGCGCAGCGAGATAAATATGCTGACCGAGCCCAATAAGGCTGTCGTCACCGGGCCGATACAAACCGAACTCGTCCGCATCTAGCCTGCCCAAAGACATTTCCATTAAAGGTCCGCTGAAACTGCAAATGCCTCGTATCGAGAGATGAGGCGAAGTTTTCGGTGAAGATGTCATTAAGGAAGAGCCGACTTAGCTTAAAAATAGAGTTGTCACAGACGCTAGTGCCGGATGAAGTACATGAGCCAGCTGGCAACGATCACAGCGGCCAAAAACAGCACAAAGCAATAAGCTCCGTAGCGAACCATCGCTTTCGGTGTACTGCGTTGCGTAATGCCGAAGATGATCGACGCGAACGAGGCGAACATGATGACTGCGGCGAAGTGAGAGGGGGCGAGGGTCATGGCTTTCTCCCCACGGCGATACTATGCGCGTCCACGGCTGAGATGAGGTTCAGCAAACCTGCGACGACGACAAATTTCGCACCGTAATCCGCGGTTACGACCTGCACCGGCGCCTGCCCAAATCCCAGTCCGTGACCAATCAGATAAAGCAGGCCGGAACCCAGATCTCCCAGAAAACCCAACATGTCCAACAGGTCGGCGGTATTTGGGGCGTAAAGCCTGGCGCCCATCATCATGCCCAGCACGAACATGCAGGTGATCGAGGCCAGCACCAAGGCGCCGCGGCCCCAGCGTCTGAGCATGAGATGCCCCGCTCCCGGAACCAGCCAGCCGGCAATCAGTGCCATATATCCCAACCGGTTAGCCTTGGAGGCTGCCGATTGTTTTCCTGCGTCCGCTCTTTGCGCCATCACTTAAGAATACACCGGCCGCGGTTACATTCGGGCTCTTGCGCGGCGTTCCCACACCATCGCGTCGAAGGTTTGCCGGGTGATGAATCCGTTGCGATGATAAAGCGCCACTGCCTCGGAATTCGCCCGCGTCACGGTGAGCGTGAGAGCCTGAAAGCCGCGGCTGCGCAGCGTTCGTGAGCAGTCAGCCAGCAGCCACGCCCCCAGGCCGCGGCGACGGTACTGCTGGCTAACGCAAATCTGGGTTACATGACCCACATCTTCGCGTACCCGCGAACACAACAGCAATGCCGCAAGCTCATCACGGCCCCGGTAGGCGAGCACACGGGAGGATGAGGGGTCGAACAGCCCACAGCCTGGAAAACGTACAATGTTGTGCAGGAACCGCAGTGAGCCGGCCACCGACCGGTATTGGTCGTTGATGGTGGCGTCCAGATGGCCTTCATAAGCATGAGCTATCAGGTGGCCGGCCGCGCTGAAGTCGCTGTCTTTCCAGGCTCGCAATTCCAATCCATCCAGCCGGTCAACCGGGGGCGCTTCGAATTCACCGGCGGAGCCCAGGTCAAGCTCCATGAACTGTCTCTCGTAGATTTGAAACCCGGCCTTGCGCAGGGTATCGGTATGGGTGCCATGCGGCCGCAGCAGCAGTTGCGATTCAATGCGGTCCACCCCGGGGGAATGTTGCAGCAACTCGATCATATGTTCGAGCAGCCGGCGTTCTACGTCCGCGGTCAACTGCGGATTGCCGGGGGAGGGAATCGCAAAGACATCCCCAACCAGCGCCTTTTCGCTCTCGTAAACGCAAAACACGTAACCACAGATGCGCCCGTTTTCAATCGCTACATAGCCAGGTAGCAGACGAGAATCGAGGTACTGCAGCAGGAGGTTGGCGGAAGCGTGAAAGTCCCAACGCAGGCGGTCGTTCCAGACAAGGCTCTCCGCCTCCAGCACCGGTTTGAGATTGCTGGCGGAAAAATGTCGCAAATCAAGAATTTCGAGATGCAGGGCCGGGGTCATCCGTTTGAAAAGGAGTGTACGGTACAAAGCCATCCCAAGGAAACCCGGGGCTGAAAGCGTTCACAAACATCTATGGCTTGGCGAATACCTGATAAACCGCAAGATTTTGTGCGGGATAGGAAAACAACGGCTGGTAGGATCGGCCGGCCAACAGGCTGCTCAGCTGGCCAACATACATTTCGCGGGTTATCAGGATATGCTCCCCGGCGGGAATCCCATCCTGCTCATAGTTTTCGACCTGATGGTTCCGATAGAACGAAAGCCCATATTCCACATCGCGCCGTACGCGATAGACAGCGACGACCTCCTTGGGCCGCGTGATTTGACTGATGATGGCAGCCAGGGGGCGGGCAGAGTAGGCGGCATCGAGCAGGCGGATGTTTTTCTTGGTAGCGGAGATAGCGGGAAGGCCAAAAAACGGGCCGACCCCGAAGATGAACAACAGCATGACCACCAGCGGAACCATGGTGGCGACGCGCAAACGTTTGACCCCAAAGCGGCCCACGACCACCAGGATGAGAAGCGCAGCCGCCACGCCGCTGGAAATCGCCGGCAGCAAAATGCCCCCTGGCGGGCGCATTCCCGGATGAACGATATGCCACGGAAGCAACAGCACCAGGATGATGGTGATCGCGGACAGCGCGGCGTGCAGCAGGAGCAGCCACACATCCAGACCCTTGTGGCGGATGCGGTTGATGTAATCGCCAGTGAGGATGGTCAGCGGGGGGATAGAGGGCAGGATGTAGCCAGGCAGCTTCGATCGGGAAAGGGAAAAGACGACGATCGGAAAAAGCGTCCATAGCACCAGGAACTCGGGAAACGCATCGCCCCAGCGGGTATGGCCGACGTAGTGGTGCTTCGCCGTCCGTGCCCGCCACTCGGCGATCGATTGGCGAATTGCCCCCACCAGCGCCCGCAAGGCAATGACCGACCACGGCATAAGGGCGAGCAGCAGGATAGGAAGGTAATACCAAAAGGGCTGCTCGTGCATGTAGCGGTTGGTGGCGAAGCGTTCCAGGTTGTGTTCGAGGAAGAAGATCCGCAGGAAGTTGGGATTGCGGTGTTGGACTGCGATGTACCACGGCAGCACCATGGCGAAATAGAGAAGGACTCCGGGGATCCAGATGGTGCGGCGGAGCAGGGACCACTCTTTGCGCAGAGCAGCGAAGCTGAAGATGATGCAGCCGGCCATGACCGGCGCCACGGGGCCCTTCGCCAGCGTGGCTACGCCGACAAAGAAATAGAGGTCGAAGAGCCAGAATTTCTTGTCCGTCTCGTACCACGCATACCAGCCCAGCATGCCGATGCAAAAGGGAGCTGCCAGCTGCATATCGGTGGAAGCTCCGCGGGCGAAGCCGACGATGCCGGCGCAGGAGGCTGTGATTAGGGCCGCATCTAGTTGGCTCCCCGGTCGAAAGCGCCGCAAGTGCAGGTAAATCAAGGCCACCAGGATGAAGGCAAAGCTGGCCGATGGCAGACGCGCCGACCAGTCGTGCACCCCAAACTCCAGAAAGGCAAACATGGCGCGCCAATAGTAGAGCGCAGGCTTCTCCAGCCAGGGGTGGCCCCACAGAACGGGGGTGACATAGTCATGGCGGAAGAGCATCTCGCGGGCAATCTGGGCGTATCTGGGTTCGTCGGCGCCTACCAGGCCGAGCCCATCTCCGCCGAAAACCGGGACCAGGCCATAGAACAGGAAAAACGGGGTAAAGACAAAGAGGCTGATCGCTTCGAGCGTGTCGTGCAGGGCAGGGAACCGAGCCTTCAACGCACTCAGACCGTTCCCCGGCCGAGTGACCACTCGAGGCGCACCCAGCATTGCGTTTTTCTCAGCCATTGATTTGCCAGGTATCTACGCGCACAAGGCTATCAGATTCATCGATCCGCCGAGAGGATGGCGGAGGGTCCAATGAAGCGACACGAAAACTTGGGTTTTACGCAACTCCGTTGACCGCGGCCGCGGCCTCCATCTCGCTGCGAAGATACTGCAGGATACGCTCAGTCGCGACCGGAAGCGGCCCGTCCAGGGTGCAGCCGCTGGCGGTTTCGTGACCGCCCCCGCCAAACCGCTCGGCAATGCTGGCCACGTTCATCCGGCCCTTGCTGCGCAGGCTGAGACGAACGTCGTGATTGGGCAGCTCGCGCAGAAAAACAGCAACTTCGATACCCGCGAGAGCGATGGCATAGTTGACGATGCCTTCGCAGTCCTCTTCGGCTGCGTGGGTGCGCTCCATATCGCTCTGTGATATCCAGAGCCAGGCCAGGTTCCCCTCGTGGTGCAGGTTGGCCAGTGCGGCGCCCAGCAGATGCATCTTCGCTGCCGGGTTGGAGAAGTAGACGTCTCGAGCGATTTGTACCGGGTCGGCGCCATGGCGAACCAGGTTGCGCGCAAGGTCAAAGGTATGGGCGTCGGTACCCTCGTAGGAGAAGGAGCCGGTGTCGGAAAGCATAGCGGTATAGAGGCAGGTGGCTATCTCCCGGGTGATGTCGATGCCAGCGGCGCCAATGAGCTGATAGACGAGCTCCGCGACGGCGCATGCGCTGCTGTCGATCCAGTTGAGGTTGGCAAAAGTGCGGCCGCTGGTGTGGTGGTCGATATTGATCAGAAAGCGGTTCTCCAGGCCATCGAGGCCGCTGCGCGGGATCCCGTCACACTCCAGCAGGATCACAGCATCATAGTCGTCCTCGACCCGGCTCCAGTGCCGCACCAACGGCGCGCAGGGCAGGGAACGGTAAATGCGCGGCACCCGGTCCCTCAGCGCCATGTCCGCGTGTTTGCCCATCCGCTGCAGCATCAGCCAGCAGGCGATCAGCGATCCCACAGCGTCGCCGTCGGGCCGGGCATGCGCGGTCACCAGCAGGCGATCGGCGCTCGCGATGGAGCTCAAGATGGCGTCGATCGTGGGGTTGGTTGGCGGAGTGGGCAACATGATAAAGCCGAAGGGAAACGGCTTTTACTCCTTGGAGTGAGCGGTGGTAACGGGCTGGGGGAGGCCGTTCTTCGCGTCCGCTTTCTGTGCCTTTTTGGTACGCCCGAGTAATTCGTCGATGCGCAACTTCAGGTGCTTGGATTTGTCGATCTGGAAGGACAGCTCGGGCACGTGCCGCACTCCCATACGCTCCAACAACTCGTGACGGATGAAGCCGCGGGCCGCAGTCAGCGCCTCGCGTGTCTTCTCCTCCTCGGCTTCTCCCCCGTCTACGGCGATGTATACTCGGGCGGACTTGCCGCCAGGGTTGAGAACCACCTCGCTGACGTAGGCGAAACTGATGCGCGGGTCTGCGAGTTCACCCACGATCATGCCGCTGATCTCTTCGCGCAGCGTCTCCGCCAGGCGATCCCGATGATACTTTCGTCCCCGTGGTTCCACCATAAAAAGTCCTTAGCTAAACCTCTAAGGTTATCAGAAAGCGGCTTTCAGGACCTACTCCTCAGCTTCCTCCTCGAGAAAGCTGCACCAGGAGTCAACCACCTGGGCCCCCAGGTCATTGGTGATGCGGACGGCCGCATCCTCAACTTGCCGCATCAGGCCGGAGAGATAGTCACGCGAGCGGGAGATGGCGGTCACGCCGATCGTCGCCGACTGCCAGGTAACGGCCTCATCCATTTCGGCGACGGAAATGTTGAAGCCATGGCGGAGCTTTTCCTTGAGGCTGCGGACCACTTGGCGGCGATCCTTCAGCGATTGGGCTTGCTCAATGTGTAATTCGAGTGTCAGCGAAACAATCGCCATGGCTATGCCAACGCTGCTTCAGCTGCCGCAATGAACTCAGCCGGCTGCATCGCCGAGAGAGAACTGCATTGGATCAGGCCCCTGCGGCAGGCCTCGTTGCCTCTTAACTGCAGGCACGGGGAGCACGCGGGTTGATGGAAGAGGCTGGCGCTGCCTGGGGCGGTAGGCCGGAAGCGGTGGGGATGGGCCGGACCGAAATAACCGATAGCGGGCACGTCATAGAACGATGCAAGGTGCAGGGCGAAACTATCAGGAGCGATCACCAGGTCGGCTGCGGAGATCTTCGTGAACAGCTCTGCCACGGGTCCTGGCCCGTAAGCTTTGACCTGCGGGTCATGCGCGAATCCCTGCACAGCTGCGACTGCGCCGTGGACGACGATCGTGTGTTCGGGAAAGCTTTGTCGCAGGCCGCGAATGATCCCGGTCCATTGTTCCTCTGTGAGTTGCCGGGCGCGCCAACCGGCTTCAGCCGCGCAATAGATGTAAGGAGCGTCAGGCCGCGGGCCCGGCGGCGATGCGAAGTCGCAGCGATAACGTGCGAGCGGCTGGAATTGACCCTGGACATCCAGCAGCTCAAGCTCGACTTCGGCGTCGTGCTTGTCTTCCGGATGACGAATCTTGCCCGGACGGTAGATGGTCCTCACTATTGCCGAGAGCCAGGGACGGACACTCTTCCATTCAAAGAAGCCGCCGTCTGCGTAGAGCAGGCTGGTCCCTTGAACCCATCCCATCTTTCGTTTGCCGCGAACCACCAGAGAGAGCACGAGGGTGGTACGGCTGTCGTCCAGGGCAATGACCAGATCGGCCCGTGGTATGGACAGCAGGGTGCGGAGCATGGGCAGCTTGGGATCACCGTGGTCGGCAATGACCACTTTCAGACGCGAGTCCACCAGCGGATACACTTGTCCACCCTTGCGGTTGGTAATGATGGTGACCTCGGCATTGGGATACAGCCGGCCGAGTTCAAAGAGAAAGGGGGCTTTTAGTACGTAGTCGCCAAAGGTGCGAAAACTCAGCAGGGTAATGCGCCTGATGGCACGGTCGGACATGAATGTTAGCCTTGTCTATTATAGTGCGCTACATCTTTCTGGATCGCGACGGAGTGTTGAACCGCAAGATGCCGGAGGGCGTCTACGTAGGCGAGTGGGCCCAATTTGAATGGCTGCCGGGAGCTGTCGAGGCGGTGGCTCGCATGAAGCGCGCGGGGTTGACGGTGATCGTGGTCAGCAATCAACGCGGCATCGCATTGGGCCGGATTACGGCCACGCAGTTGGAAGACTTGCATGAAACGATGCAGAATCACCTGGCGCGGAAGGGCGCGCGCCTGGACGGGATTTATTACTGCCCGCACGACTACGGGGAGTGCCACTGCCGTAAACCGGGTACTGGGCTCTTTGAACAGGCATTCCAAAGCTTTCCCCAAGCCAATGCGGGAAACAGCGTGGTCATCGGCGATTCTCTTTCTGACATTCAGGCCGGCATGCGGCTGGGCATGAAAACCATCTTCATCCAGGGAGAGCCCGATCGCCAGAAGGAGGGAGCTGAGGTAGCTGCAACCGTTGCGGATGCGGTTGCGGGTTCTTTGCTACAGGCGGTTGAGGCGCAGCTTGGGCTCACGTCACCCAGCGGGGCGAATGAAGTGGACCAGGCGTAGGGGCTCACTTGTGAGCTGCTAAGTCGTGCGCGATTCTAGCGCAAGTCGCGTAGGGAAGGCCGAACCTTGCCCAGGACGCAGTCATGATTGGAGATTCGAGAGACACGAGTCCCAGAGAAACGACTGTAAGTTGTAGCCCAAATTCAGGATCATGTCTCGATTGACCTTTTCAGCCGTCCCTGCGGGACTTTTCAGAGATGCCTCCCGACCCAGGACTACGTCCTGGGCTAAGTTCATCAAGTTCATCCGTCCCTGCGGGACTGAGTTGGAAAAAGGGGATGGCGGCTGCCAAGAGAGCTTCTCGTTTGCACGTCATTTTTCCCGCCGAGTGGAAGCCGGTTTCAGCGCTGGGCATGTGTCCAGTGACGGGGGATCGATGCTGTTGCGTGCCGTGGATGGCAAGATCGATCTTCTTGATCGACTAGCAGCTTGCTTTAGCGATGGCCGCAGGCCAGAGCGAATCGAGCACACGGTTTTTGAGATGCTCTCCCAGCGTATCTACGGGCTGGCACTGGGCTATGAGGATCTGAACGACCACGAGCAGTTGCGCAAGGATGTCGTGTTCGGTTTGCTGAGCGGCAAGCGCGAACTGGAAGCGCCGCTGGCCGGCAAGAGCACGCTCAACCGGCTGGAACTGTCAGGTCGCAGTAAGCGCTACCACAAGATCACTTCTTCCGTCGAAGCGATCGATCGGCTGCTGGTGTTTTATAAAGTATATGGTGATGTTAAAGAAGATCGTGCTCGATCTGGATGCCACCGATATCCCGCTGTACGGCCATCAGCCGGAGCGTTTTTTTCACGGCTACTACGACAGCTACTGCTATCTGCCCCTGTATATTTTTGCCGGAGACCAGTTGCTGTGTGCGCGGCTCAGAGCTGCCAACCAGGACGCAGCCGCCGGCTCGATCGAGGAACTGAAACGTATCGTTGGCCAACTGCGGCAACGTTGGCCGCAAGTCAACATCGTGCTGCGCGCTGACTCCGGCTTCTGCCGCGAAGCGCTGATGGCCTGGTGTGAACAGAAAGAAAACCGGGTGGAATACGTCTTCGGCCTGCAGCGCAATCGGCGCCTGCAAACCATCATCGGGGAGCCGATGCAGGAGGTGAAAAAGCAACATCAGGCCACCGGCAAAGCCAGCCGCATGTTTACAGAGTTCCTGTATCGAACGCATAAGAGCTGGTCCTGCTCCCGCCGCGTCGTGGCCAAGGCGGAGTATCTCGATAAGGGAGACAACCCGCGCTTCGTAGTCACTTCGCTAGCTGCCCAGCAATGGCCCGCACAGGATTTATACGAGAAGTTCTACTGTGCCCGCGGCGAGATGGAGAATCGCATCAAGGAACAGATGTGCCTGTTTGCCGACCGGCTCTCCAGCGACGAAATGAAAGCCAACCAGCTACGGCTGTACTTCTCCGCCCTGGCCTACACGCTCATGGAGGCTCTGCGCCGGCTGGCCCTGAAGGGAACCGAGTGGGCTCAAGCCCAGGTCGATACCATCCGCCTGAAACTGCTCAAAATCGGTACCCTCGTGCGGCTCAGCGCGCGCCGCGTGCGCTTGGAAATGAGTTCCACCTATCCCTGGAAAGACCTCTACGCACAAGCCTTCTATGCCCTGCGCTGTTGAAGCCCGCTGGCCTCCACGTCTTAGCCCTCTCCAACATGTTGCTGGCCTCGCTTCCGCCCCGGCGTGCGCAAAATACGACCAAAAACTCAAACCAACCGGCAGCTCAGCAACAAACACCGCCCCGCAACCAAAATCCTGACCACAAAATACCCCGCAGCATCCCGCAAACCACATCAACCACGAAAAACTCACCACTCGTGAGAATCCGGGCTAAAGCTGCAACCTCGGAACCAGAGCAGGAAAGCGCGATGATCTTTATTCTCTTCTCCCAACTGCCTCCCTGAGATACTCCGCGACTCGGCGCCCGTACTGATCCCAGGTATAGTTCTCTGTGACGGTTCTCATTGCGTTTCTTCCTATGGACGTGCGCAGTGCCTCATCCGATGAGACCAGGCCGATGGCCTCGGCGAGAGAGTCCGCATTGTTTACCGGCACGTAGATCGCACTTCTTCCGTGCTGGAGGGGCAAGCCGCAGTTCTCTGTGGTAATGATGGGCAGTCCGGCTGCGGCGGCCTCCATTCCCGGAGCGCGACGAACCTTCGGCAAAAGTCGGAAAGACAAATAGGTCTGCGCCGGCAAAGGCTGCGGCGACCTGCTGCGACGGGGCGAACGGAGTGTGGCTAAAAAATATTTCGTCCCCCGGCTCCAGACATGGCGCGCCATTGCCCAGGTTGCCCATCAACTCCAGGCGGACATCAAGCCCGGAGCGGCGGCACTGCCGAATCGCTTCCAACAGATTCCGCACACCCTTGCGTATGTCGAAATTGCCGGTGAACAAAATCCGTACCGGTCCATTGATCCGGTAGTCGCGCTTCAGGTCAAAGAAGTCCTCCCGAACTCCGAGGTAGGCGACGCGCACTTTGTCCGCGGGATACCCCTGCTCGATAAAGGTCTTCTTCACAAAGTCGGAGTTGACCAAAAGCAGGTCAGCATCGTCGCAATCGCGTAACACCAGCTTCCACAGGTCTGCCCGCGAGTCATAGCCGGCAGCCATCCCGAATCGTGCGAACTCATCTCGAAGAGCCTCATGCATGAACGCCGGATGCGCGATCGAATGATCGGTAACGATGGCCATGCCGTTTTTACGGGCTTTCTTGATCGCGCCGGATTGACCGGCGCCGCTGCGCACCAGCAGCACATCGGCATTCTTCAGATATTTTCGGCTTCCCCAGGCAGCCACGCGGAACTCCATGCCATAGGCCAGATCGAGCGGGATGACCCGGGTACGCTGAACAAACCGAATGAAAGTCCCGGCGACCTCAACCCAAGCCACGGGAGTGACGGTGGCGCCCGGGATCCGGATCTTCCTTGCAGCCATGCGCGTGGCCAGGTGTTTCTCGCCGAGAAACTTTCCCAGCGTGTCCACCAGCGCGGTCTGATTATCTTTGGGTACCCAGCCGGTCAGGAAATTGACTTCGACCCCGGCAGCGGCCAATGCGCGGGCTGTTTCGTGGAAGTGGAGCTTGCCAAATCCCGTGGCAATGATTGCTTTCAAACCCTACTCTTCTACATCCACGCGCGATTGGTAGTAGTCGTTGTAGGCACGGCCATAGTACTCGGCGTAATCGGAGGATTGCAGATCCACGGCATTCAGGACAACGCCCAGCAGGTGGGCGCCGGAACGCAGGAGGATTTCGCTGGCCCGCGCGACGACATTCCGCGACGCTTGTCCGTAGCGCAGCACCAGAACCACACCATCACTGATGGACACCAGCACAGCCGCGTCGGTCACGGTGAGCACCGGCGGAGTATCGATCAGGATGAAGTCGTAGCTGGCGCGCAATCCCTCGACCAGCCTTTGCATTTGTAGCGAGCCCAACAATTCGGCGGGCATAGGAGCGATCGGGCCAGCAGGCAGGACATGCAGGGAAGGCACACCCGGTATCGACGCGATTGCGTCCTGCAGCGATGTCTTGCCAGTTAATACCGACGTCAGCCCGACTTTATTGGCAATGCGAAAGCGTAAATGTACAGACGGCCGTCTCAAATCAGAGTCAATGAGGAGCACGCGAGCGCCATTGAGCGCAAACACGATCGACTCCAGGGTAGTGACCGAGGTCTTGCCTTCCGAGGGCTTGGCGCTGCTGATGAGGATGACCTGCGGCGGCGTTCCAGCGCGGGAGAGAAGAATGGTGGTGCGCAGCGCGCGATAGGCCTCAGCCAGGCGCGACCAGGCTCCGGGTAGGGGTGAGGTAGCGTCCCTGACAAAAGTTTCCGGAGACAACAGCTTGGAGTCTACCTGGGGAACGACCCCCAGCATGGGCAGACCGAGCCGCTCTTCGATGTCATAGATGGTCTTGATATTGGTATCCAGAGCTTCGACCACAAATGCCAGCACCAAGCCGATACCGAGGCCGCACAGCAGACCAAGTGTCAGGTTGACCGACTTGCGCGGAGAACTGGGGAAGTCTGGAGCATCGGCAGGATCGATGCGCCGGATGTTGGTAGAGTGCAGGCCGGCAATAATGCCCGCTTCCTGGAGGCGTTGCTGCAGGCCATCGTACAGCGCTCGATTGGCTTCGTATTCGCGGCGGGCCAGCGAGTACTCGACCGCCTTGGAATTACCCATGTAAGCGCTGCTTTTTTCCTGTTCTAATCTGCGCTGCAGAGCTTCCTGATTTTCCCTGGCGGCGTTGACTTCCTGCTGCGCCCGGGCAAGAACATTTCCTTGCTCTACTTTCATGCTCTGCTGGACTTCGGCGAGTTCCGAGCGGTTCTCCAATACGCGGGGATTCTTGGCTCCGTACTTGGCGCTCAGGTTGGCGTTTTCTGCCTGCAGTGCGGTCATTCGTTCTTTGAGGCCCATCAGGACCGGGTCTCCGCTCAGAGTAGCCAGTACATCGGGCGGAGCACTTTGCAGCGTGATCAGCTTGGCCTGGGCGACCAGGCGCTGCGATTCGGCCGTGGTCACGTCATGGCTGATGTCCACCAGTCGCGAAAGCACAATGCTCTGCGTCTGGTCGATGCCCACCAGGCCAATATCTTTCTGTACGGTGAGCATGTGTTCCTGGCTTGCTTCCAGGTGATTCTTCAGATCGCCCAATTGCTGCTGCAGCCAATTGGAGACCTCCTTGGTGGCAGCGTAGTTCTCACTGAAGTTGTGCTGCACATAGTTGTCGATAAGGGTGTTACAGATGACCGCGGCAAGCTCCGGATTGCGTGCGGTGAAGCTGAGGTCAAGGATATTCGTGTGTCCAAAGCGGTCGGCTGAGAGGCCCGCTTCAAACATTCCGATGAGCGCATGCCGGTCCTGGATTTTGTCCAGATCCCACACTTGATTGGAGCCAGGCGGCAGGAAATCCTTATTTTGGTTGAGGTGCAACGACTTGATGGTCTGAAGCGCCAACGTGGAACTTTTCAGGATCGCAATCTCGGTATCCAGTTTGGTGACGTCGATGTAGCCACTGTCGTAGCCACCGGTATCGACACGGAACTGGTCGGCGGTGTCCTGGGTTACCTCAATGTTCGCGGTGGAGCGGTATTCCTTGGGAGAGGTAGCGTTCTCGATGTACCCGGCACCCGTTCCCAGCAGGGCGCATACCAGCACCAGCCAGATATATTTTTTGCCAATGAGAAGGAAGTGCTGGAGCGTCTGACCGTCGTTCAATCCGAGGCTGAGAAAGGAGCGCTCGCGTTCGCCTGGTTCGCGATACTCGGGGAGTACGACCGGCTCCGATGGTGGGGGATAGATACTCATGCGTTTGGAAGTTCACCGAACCAGTAGATGGGAGGAGTCTTGTAGTGGACGCCCCGTGACCTCAACCTCCACCTGCCCGAAAGTGGTCGGATTCTCTCCCCTTTAGAGCCTAAATTATAGAGTGCCGAGAGCTGCTTCACCAATCTTTATCACGCAGGGAACCAGTGTACTTAGCGGTTTCACGATTGATCTTCAAGAGGTTACTGGCTTCTGCGCACGCGCGCCCGGATGGCGGATTCGACCGCGCCGGGATGGGTGAGAATACGTTCCACCCGGACCAGGTAGGCCCGTAGCGTGTCCAGGGCCGTCCATCGACGTCCGCGGGAAAGCGAAAACATGCGGTCTGCGTCTGCTTTCATCATTTCACTATGGCGTCGCGAGCCGGTGATGGACTGCGCATGGATACGAAAGAGCGCCAGGTCCTGATTGACATACTTGATCCTTGCGCCCTGCCGCACCATATCCACCAACAGTTCACCATCCCAGCAGGAACGATTGTTTACGTTGAATCCCCCCACCCGCTCGAAGGCCGCGCGCCGGAAGAACGTAGACTGCTGCAGCCAGGTGGCTCCTCCGTAGAAATATCGCTCCAGCGTAAAACCAGCCGCCCGGATGCGCCGGATGCGCTTGCCCTGGGCGTTGACGATGAAGCCGTTGCCCATCACGATGTCGCAATCGGGATTCTGTTCGAACGCCCGGCTGACGGTCTTCATCGCGCCGGGCAGCAGCACGTCATCAGAATTCAAAAAGCTGAAAATGTCGCCGGAGGCTCTCTGAAACCCTTTGTTCAAGCCATCGGCTGCGCCCTGATCCGCTTCAAAGACTACGCGCGCCAAGCGTTCGCGAAAGCTGTCGATCAATTCGCGGCTGCCGTCCGTCGAGCCCGGATCCACCACGATGTATTCGACTGCAGGGGTAATCCTGCCCCAGCACCGAGGTGAGAGCCTCCTCCAGGTACTGCCGCTGATTGAAGGAGACGGTAACCACACTAAACTTCATCGGCACGTCTTGCCTGGGCTCTTCCCGGAAAGGAAATTTTGAAGATCATCAGCGCGTGTAGAAAAACGCCTGCGTCGCAAATCCGACGGCGGCTGTCAAAGCAGTTCTTTCCGGCCGCCTTCAGGATGCTCGGTGGAATAAAGATTATGTCGTCGGGCTGCATGGTGATGTCCACCATCCTTCCGCGTAACACTTCGTCAAGTTTTACCTTTTGCACCACCCTGGTTCCGGTGCCCGAGCTTCTTAGCAGGATCGTACGATTCGCATAGGAGTTTGGCTTCGTTCCCTGGGCCAGAGCAATCACCTGGGAGAGGGTGGTGTGGTTGGAGTCGCACAGCGGGAATGCTCCCGGCCGGCCCACGTTGCCGCCCACGTAGACCACGCCGCAACGGCTGACCAGGATGGTTTGTCCAGTCTTGATTTCCAATTCGGCATTGTCATTCTCGCGCAGCGTGGGGTCCCACAAGACTGTCTGCGGATTCTTCATCGAGCCGGAGGGAAAGATTTCGATCACATGACCCGCCCGGTCGGTGACCCCGCCGGCCTCGGTAAGCATATCGACCAGCCGCTTTTTGCCGGCCAGAGGATAAATGCCGGGATTTCTCACCTCGCCCATCACGGTGACGCTGTAGCCAAACTGCTGCGTGGTGACAATCACCCGCGGATCGCGCAGGATCTGTTGTTGCACAAAGAGCCGTGCGATCGCGGTGGCTGCCTCAATCGATGTCATTCCTTCTATATGAAAAAGGCCAGCATAGGGGATCGCGATTTGCCCTGCAGGGGAAACCGGCATTCTCACCGAGTATTCCGGGGCATCGAACACCTGCACCTCAACGATATCGCCGGGACGGATGGGTCCGTAGCCCAGCCCTGCTCCCAACGACGGTCCCAGGGGGACGGCGTCTCTGGACGATCGCGCCCCGTTCCCCCCGGACGCGTTCGACGGCTGCGACTGAGGGAAAATAGGTTCGAGCGGGGTGTTCGCGGTAGGGTTACTCGGAGCCGGCGTGATGTTAACCGGCGATGGAGTCTGCTCAGACAAGCCACCGTTATCCTGTCCTTCAGCCCGGGGAGCCGACACAGCGCTTATGAAAAGGAGAGCCGCGATCGTCGCCCCAAACACGAGGTTCCAGGCACTCGTCTCTGTCCGGCGAGGGTATGACGATCCAGGCTGCATCGGAAAACGCATTTCTCCTATAGCTCTACCCACACACTAACAGGAGAAATGAGCGAAATCATTCCTGCCGATGGATGTGGAGTCCAACTTATTACGTGGCCCCACTTGTGGCAGCGCTGCTTTGTTCCCGCCCCACCCGTTGCTTTACGGGCTGTGCCGGAACGCCCGCGTACACCGTCCAGGGCTCCAGATCTCGCGTGGCCACCGAACCAAGGCCAAGCACCGCCCCTTCGCCGACGTTTACTCCTGGAGAAACCGAAGCGCGCGCACACACCCACGAGTAGGCACCAAGACTCATGGGAAAGGAAATGAGCGGGAACGCCGGGTCGTTATAGTCGTGCGTAGCTCCGCAGATATAAGCCTGTTGGGAAACGATGGCGTGCGATCCCATGGTGACAAGCGAGGGGTTATAAATTTCCGCCTCATCGCCCAGCGTCACCCCGTCGGCGCATATCAGATTCCACGGAGCCCACACGCGTGCACCTGGGATAGAAATGACAATTCGGTCCGAGCTCGGCGCCGAAGCCACGCAACAGAAAAGCACGCCAGGAGTGAAAAGGCCGGGGTGACGGGCGAAACAAAAGAGTCCAAACGATGGACCAGGCCAGCCTGCCCATGCGGTTAGACACGGAGAACGAAGGCCTCAGGTAGGGGTCGGCGGGTTGGGCGGCTCGGAACATCTTTACTTCACGATGACATCACAGAAGAGAGGATACTCAGATTCCCACGAAAGGAGGTATCCCGAATCTCACTGCTTTGATGAGAGATGCGGAATACCCTGTTTTAACGAGAAAAAAACTGGAGGGCTGCGCTTTGGATCACCTGACCCGGATGAGGACTCCGAAGCTGAGAGTGTAAGGTTTGAGCTTGGTGTCGACGTAAACGCCGGGCTGGCCGGGCAGAAATCCCGGTGGATAATAGTGGTTTCCCAGATCCCAAAACTGATACTGAAAGTCGACCATGCGGAAATTCAGCGATCGATTTTTGTGGTAATCCACACCGCCGCCAAACTGGTAAACGATGCTGTTGTCGGTTTGACCCGTTCTGTAGGTAATGTTCCCGGGGCCGATCATAAAGTCCCCATAAGGGCGGAATCGCTTGTAGATGTAGTGCAGTTCGGGGCCGAACATGAAAGTTCGTTGCTTCCCGAAAGTGCCGGTGCTCTAGGTAAAGCGTGCTCCGACCGCCGGTTGACCAAACACAAACCGTCCCAGGCGAAAATCGGCGCCCGCGGAAAAGCCCTGGTTCCAGCCATTGGCATCGAAAAGGTGTTGCTGGCGGAGGAGCTCTGGGTGGATAGTCCAGGGTGGAATTGAAGTCGGTTTTTACCAGGGTATAGGTCCCATAGACATTGATTTGACTTCCGCCGCCCTTGATCGCGGGTACCACCTGGGCATTCGATGCATTCGGCAGCATGGCTCCCGCCACAAGAACTGCGAAAGCTAGTGCTCTGGAGAGAAGTCGCATGTTAGCCGCCCGTGAAATCAAATGTTGATACCTTCGGTGTCTGGAGATATCGGAAAGCCAGGGCAAAAGTGACCATTCGCTCCCTGGTTAAGGCTTCCATTTCATCACGCAGAGTACAGACATAATTAGAGCATGCGCTGCATCCAATCGTTTCTACCAAGTAACCTCGCTGGTTACAAATCCAACAATAGTTGCAGCGCCAGTACACAGTATGATGCCCAAAGGGCGGCTTGCGGGGTGATTCCCAATCCGGAACTGTACATCGAGAAACCCACTCTCGAAGCTGGAAGAACGAAAACCTCGCGGCAGATCGTTTTGACGACAGCGCGGAGATCGCTTATTTTGCAACGGTTCTTCCTGCCGATGCACGTTCAGGGTAATCAAAACGTACTCGTCTGTCTAGAAGAGAAACAATGCTGTGTCAAAACAGAACAGTGCTCACAATTAGCGCACAAGGTACGCATCGAATCGACGCAACCGCAACGGCGACTCATCGTGATAGGCTTTACACGGCAATAGTGCGTGCAGAAGAGACAGATTCACCTCGGCCGTGGCGAGAGATCAGCCGGAACCTTTCAGGGTAATAGCACAAAGAGCACGTAAAGCGACGCGAATTTGAGAAGTTCGCCCGGCCTAAATTCGCCGGACGCCTGCTCGAGCTGTGAATGGAGTGTTTCACATCGCATCGATCCTGTTACCGTGTTATTGATGGGAAAGGCAACCCCTCCGGAGGAGGTGCGCCTCATCGTTCAGTGGTCTTCGAGTCGCAAGCACCTGGAGTTTTCATGCCTAAAACTGCATTGCTCATAGGCGCCGGGCCCGCGGGGCTCACGGCCGCCCTGGAGTTCCTTCGCCGCTCGGACGTGCATCCCATTGTGCTCGAGGCCAGCCAGGAAATTGGCGGCATCTCGCGCACCATCCGCCACAACGGCAACCGCATCGACATCGGGGGCCATCGCTTTTTCTCCAAATCCGACCGGGTAATGAACTGGTGGATGGATTTGATGCCGCCCGAGGCAAGCGCGGATACCCAGCACGCGTTACGCCACCAGAATAAACAGCGCACCCTCAGGACCAACGGGCCTCGGGGCTGACGCCCGAGACGCACAGACCTGGTGATGCTGGTACGCCCGCGCAAGAGCCGCATCTACTTTCTGCGCCGCTTCTTCGACTACCCCATCAAGCTGACCGCGGACACGCTGGGCAAACTTGGCCTGATCCGCACCCTGAAGATTGGCGTCAGCTACTTGCGGGCGCGGCTCTTCCCGCGCAAGGTCGAGAAGTCGCTGGAAGACTTTCTCATCAACCGCTTCGGCCGCCAGCTCTACCTCACTTTTTTCAAGTCCTACACCGAGAAGGTGTGGGGCGTTCCCTGCGAGGAAATCAGCGCCGAATGGGGAGCGCAGCGGATCAAAGGACTGTCGCTCACGACCGCGGTCCTGCATTTCCTCAAGAAGGCGTTTGCTTCGCCCTAGGGAACAAGAGATTCAGCAGAAGGGAACCGAGACGTCACTGATTGAGAAGTTTCTCTATCCGAAATATGGCCCGGGTCAGCTGTGGGAACATGCGGCCGACCTGATTCGCCAGCAGGGGGGAGAGATTCTTCTCGGCTGGCGCGCCACCAGGCTGTTCGTCGAGGGTGATGCGATCACTGCCGTGGAGGCGGTGAGCGATACCGGAGAACGGCGCCGCTTTGCCGCGGACTATGTCTTCTCCACCATGCCGGTGCGCGAACTGATTGACGCCATGGACACGCCGATCCCCAGCGAAGTCCGCGAGGTAAGCGATGGCTTGCAATATCGCGACTTTATTACTGTGGGGCTGCTGGTCGACCAGCTGACGGTGCGGGAGGCCGATGGCGGCCCCTCAAGGACAACTGGATCTATATCCAGGAGCCGGATGTGTTGGTGGGGCGGCTGCAGATCTTCAACAACTGGAGCCCGTACATGGTCGCCGACCCCAGCAAGACCTGGATCGGCCTGGAGTATTTCTGCTACCAAACGCGACGCCTTATGGAAGATGGCGGATGAAGATCTGAAGAAATTTGCCATCGCCGAGGTGGAGAAGATCGGTATTTTGCGGGCTTCCGACGTAACCGACGCGCATGTGGTGCGTGTCCCCAAGACTTATCCGGCCTATTTTGGCACCTACGACCGATTCCACGTCATTCGCGAGTTCCTCGATCGCTTCCAAAATCTGTATCTGGTTGGCCGAAATGGGATGCACAAGTACAACAATCAGGACCACTCCATGCTGACCGCCATGACAGCGGTCGATAACATCATCGCCGGGATCCACGATAAGGACAACGTCTGGTCGATCAACACGGAGATGGAATATCATGAAGAAGAAGACAAAAATGAAGCACGGGCCTCCGGCTCCCCACGCCAGAACACCGAAAGCGTAGAGGCCGCCGTTTAGAGTTCTGACTTTCCCGTAAGATTGGCGGATCAGCAAGATTGGTGACCTCCGCCGCTTAGGCAGTGACGGCCGGAGAAGCATCTGGCAGTAGCAATCTCGGGAGCTTTTCTGCCTCGGAGCGGTTATGCGTAAAAAGGGGAAAGCTGGCGGCTATAGCAGTTGCCGATTCCGCCGCGCCTCGACCGCTGATTTTGATCGATCTTGCACGATTTGAGTATGGCTTTCCCCCAAATTGATAGTTACATCACATATTTGATGCCAGGCGGAGTCCAGAAAACAAGATGAGCGAATCGATTGCAATCACAGTAGTCGGATCGGGATACGTTGGTTTGGTAGCGGCCGCATGCTTTGCTGAAATCGGCCACCGGGTCTTGTGCGTCGACAACGACGAAGACAAGGTCAACAAACTCAACCAGGGCCTGGTGCCGATTCATGAGGAGTTTCTTCCCGAATTGCTGGGAAGGCACCGGGGCAGCGGCGCCGTGCAGTTCACCACCGACCTTGGCCACGCCACGCAGGAGTCGCAGGTCATTTTCATTGCTGTAGGCACGCCGCAAAGCGAGACCGGCAATGCTGATTTGTCTTACGTGGACGCGGTGGCCAGCGAGATTGCCCGTTCGATTCACTCCTATAAGGTCATCGTCGAGAAAAGCACGGTGCCGGTTTACACCAACGACTGGATTCGCCGCACGATCGAACGAAATGGTGTTTCGCGGTCGCTCTTCGACGTGACGTCGAACCCCGAATTCCTTCGCGAAGGCACTGCGGTCAAGGATTTTCTCCATCCCGACAGTATTGTTCTCGGCGCCGACAGCGAAGCTGCGGCGTGACTGCTGGCGGCCATTTACGAGCCGCTCACTTCCGGCAGCTACTACGAGCGCTCTGACGCTGTTCCCGGCCATCGGTCCTCGGCCGATCTTCCGCCGATTTTGCAGACCTCGACCAAGGCGGCCGAGATCATCAAGCATGCCTCGAATGCTTTTCTGGCCATGAAGATCTCCTTTATCAACGTGGTCGCCAACCTGTGCGAGGCGGTGGACGCGGATGTGGAGCATGTAGCCCGTGGCATGGGCATGGATAAGCGGATCGGCAAGCGATTCCTGAGCGCCGGCATCGGTTATGGAGGCTCGTGTTTCCCCAAGGATGTGGCCGCATTTCGCTATGTAGCGCAGCAGTTGGGCATCGACTTCAGTCTGCTGGAGGAAGTGGAGAAGATCAACGAACTGCAGAAGGAGCGGTTCTTCCAGAAGATTCGCTCCGCGCTATGGACCTTACGCAAGAAACGTCTTGGCGTGCTCGGCCTGGCATTCAAGGGGGGGACGGACGATATTCGCGAATCGCCCGCGCTCGAAATCATTCGCATGCTGCTGGATGCGGGCAGTTCCATCTGCGCTCATGATCCGGCAGCCATTGGACGGGCCAAGGTCGAGATGCCGCCCCACGCGAACTTGCAATACACTGAAGATCCCTACGCTGCGGCGGACAACGCCGATGCCTTGTTGATCCTCACCGACTGGGCGGAGTTCAGCCGCCTGGACCTCAAACGGCTGCGTTACACGCTGCGCTATCCCATCATCATCGATGGCCGCAACCTATTCGACCCCTGGGTCATGCAGGACCTGGGCTTCACCTACCTCAGCGTAGGCAGGCCCTCCCAGCACACCTCGGTCGAATCTGCTTCGACCAAGCGCTGGCCGTAAAACTTATAATCAGTGATTAGGGGCGGTCTGTTCGATCGCCTCCAAGACGGGGGGAAATCGTATTTTGACGACTCATCGTGTCCTGGTCACCGGCGCTGCCGGCTTCCTCGGCTCTCATCTGTGCGACGCTTTGCTGGCTGAGGGCCACCAGGTAGTGGGCGTGGACAATCTGGCCACCGGGCCGTCCCGCCAACCTGGCGCATCTGAAGAACGAATCGCGATTCACCCTGGTGGAGCAGGACATCTGCCAGCCATTTGACCTGGGACCGATCGATTATCTTTTCAATTTCGCGTCCCCGGCCAGCCCCGCCGACTATGCCCGGCTCGGTCCCGAGACGTTGAATGTCGGCTCCCAGGGAACCAGAAATGCTCTGGACCTGGCACGCAAATATCAAGCCGGCTTTCTGCATGCCTCTACCTCTGAGTGCTACGGCGATCCCGACGTGCATCCTCAGACGGAAACCTATTGGGGCCGCGTCAACCCGATTGGGCCGCGCTCGGTCTACGATGAGGCCAAGCGATTTTCCGAAGCCCTCATCATGGCGTACCACCGCTACTATGGCGTCGATACCCACATGGTGCGCATCTTCAACACCTACGGACCGCGCTTGCAGCCAACCGATGGGCGCGTCATCTCCAACCTGATGATCCAGGCGCTGCTCGATGAAGACCTGACCATCTACGGCGACGGCATGCAGACCAGAAGCTTCTGCTATGTGTCCGATTTGATCGCGGGCATCGTTTTGCTTTCGCGTTCGAGCGAGCATCTTCCCGTGAACATCGGAAACCCGGTGGAGTGGACCATCAAGGATTGTGCGCGCGAGGTGTTGGCGGTCACCGGTTCAAAGAGCAAGATTCGCTACGAGCCCTTGCCAATCGACGATCCCATGCAGCGCTGCCCCGACATCACCAAGGCGAAAGCCCTGCTTGGATGGGAGCCAAAAATCGGTCTCCGTAAGGGCCTCGAGCTGTCCCTCGACTATTTTCGTGCTAGCCTGCCCACGCGTACTTAGGTCGAGATAAAGCGATGCTGAACGATTTGTCGCCCATTCTCGTCACCGGCGGAGCTGGCTTCATCGGGTCGAACTTCGTGCTGGACTGGCTCGCGCTCGTGGGCACTCCGGTTGTGAATCTCGACAAGCTCACCTATGCCGGCAATTTGCAGAACCTGACTTCGGTCGAGCACAGGCCGGCCTACCATTTCGAGCAGGGCGACATCTGCGACCCCTTTCTCGAGTCGTTTGCTCGATCGTTATCAACCCCGCGCGATTTTGCATTTTGCGGCGGAGAGCCACGTGGACCGGTCGCTCTCCGGGCCTGAGGCTTTCGTTCGCACCAATGTAGAGGGTACTTTCCGGCTGCTCGAAGCCACCCGCGCCTATCTGGCGAAAGGCTCTCCGGAGGACCGTAAGAGATTTCGCTTTCTGCATGTCTCCACCGATGAGGTTTACGGCACGCTTCAGTCCCCAGGATCCGCCGTTCGAAGAAACTACCGCCTACGCGCCCAACAGTCCCTATGCCGCTTCCAAGGCAGCCTCGGACCACCTGGTGCGCGCCTACGTTCACAGCTACGGGTTGCCGGCGGTAACTACCAATTGCTCGAACAACTACGGTCCGTATCAGTTTCCAGAGAAGCTTCTGCCGCTGATGATCACCAACGCGGTGGCCGGCAAACAGCTACCGGTATACGGCGATGGCCGCCAGGTGCGCGATTGGCTTTACGTTGGCGATCATTGCTCCGCCATTCGCGTGGTGCTGGAGCGCGGCGAGATCGGCGAAACATACAACATTGGCGGCCGCAATGAGCAGGCCAATCTGGATACGGTGCACTTGCTTTGCAGCCTGCTCGATGAGATGCTGCCTGATTCTCCCCATGCGCCCCATCGCAACCTGATCCACTTTGTGACCGACCGGCCCGGCCACGACCGGCGCTATGCCATCAACGCAGCTAAGATCGAGCGGGAGCTTGGTTGGCGTCCCGCTGAGACCTTCGCCACCGGCCTGCGGCGGACCGTGCAGTGGTACCTTGCCCATCAGGACTGGGTGGAGCAGGTGACCAGCGGAGCCTACCGCCAATGGATCGATCTGAACTACGCCCATCGCGGGAGTGCTGCGCGATGAAGGGCATCATTCTCGCCGGCGGTTCCGGAACCCGGCTCTATCCCGTTACCCACGTTGTCTCCAAACAGTTGCTCCCGGTTTACGACAAGCCGATGATCTACTATCCGCTGTCGGTCCTGATGCTGGCGGGTATTCGCGAGGTGCTGATCATCTCCACGCCGGCGGATACCGCGCTTTTCGAGCGGCTACTCGGATCCGGCGAGCAATGGGGAATGTGCTTTCAATATGCCGTGCAGCCGTCCCCGGACGGTTTGGCGCAGGCGCTGATTATTGGGGAGCAATTCGTCGGCGGTGCGCCGTGTTCGCTCATTCTTGGCGACAATATTTTCTACGGTCATGATTTCGCCCACAGCCTTCAGCAGGCGGCGCAAATTCAGGACGGGGCAGTCGTCTTTGCCTACCCAGTGTCTGATCCGGAGCGCTACGGGGTGGTAGAGTTCGATGCTTCCGGCCGCGCGTTGTCGATAGAAGAAAAGCCGGAGAAACCGAAGTCGCGTTATGCGGTGACCGGGCCTCTATTTTTTTGACGGCGAGGCCTCGCAGGTTGCGCGGCAGATTGCTCCTTCCGCTCGCGGCGAACTGGAAATCACCGACGTCAATCGATGGTACCTGGAGAGAGGCAAGCTGCGTACCCAGGTTCTGGGGCGTGGGTTTGCGTGGCTTGATACGGGTACCCATGATTCGCTGATCGAAGCCGCGATTTTTATCGAGACCATCGAGAAACGGCAAGGGCTCAAGATTGCTTGTCCGGAAGAAATCGCCTACCGCTTGAGCTGGATCGACGCTGCAAGACTGGAGAAGCTGATCGCCAGGGTAGCAAAGAGCGGGTACGGAAAGTATCTTCGCTCGGTGCTGGACGAGCGTGTGTTTTAGGCAGCACAGACCTAGGGCCGCGGACGCAACCCCGCCAGAAAATCCTCGACCGGCCTGGTATTCAGCACATCGGCTTTCGTCAGCCAGGCACGGCGTAATTGGCGGACTCCATAATGCATCGCGTCGAGATGACCGACCTGGTGGGAGTCAGTATTGATGACGATCTTGCAACCCAGCTCCCGAGCGCGGCGCAGATCGACGTCGCACAGGTCGAGCCGGTCAGGATAAGCATTGTGTTCCACCGCTACACCGAGACTCGCCGCCTGCTTGAGCACGGCCGTTAAATCCATTTCGTAACTGTCCCTGCGCAGCAATAAACGCCCAGTCAGATGGCCGAGAATTCTAACGTAGGGATTCTCCAGCGCTCGCAGCAGACGCTCCGTCATCTGCTCTTTGGGTTGTTGGAAAAGAGAATGGACACTGGCGATCACCACGTCCATCTGCGCCAGCACTTCCTGCGAGAGGTCGATCTCTCCATCCCCCAGAATGTCCACTTCTATCCCGGCCAGAACACGGATGCGGCCCTCCATGCGGGCATCCACTTCGCGAATCTGCTTTATATGCTCGAGCGCGCGGTGATCGTCGAGGCCATTCACCATGGCCAGATTCTTGGAGTGATCGGTAATCGCGATGTATTCGTATCCGCGCGCGATGCCTGCTTCGGCCATTTCCAGGATGGTGTTTTTCCCGTCTGTCGCGACGGTGTGCATATGCACATCGCCGCGCAGATCGCCAGTCTCGATCAGCCGAGGCAGGCGGTGCTCGGCAGCAGCTTCAATTTCGCCCTGGTTTTCGCGCAGTTCCGGTGGAATCCAATCCAGCTCCAGAGCCTGGTAGATCTCTTCCTCGGATGCGGCGGCTACGACGGAGCCATCATCCAGCCGTGCCAGGGCATACTCACTCAACGTGTAACCCCGTTTCAATGCTCGTTGGCGCAGCCAGACGTTGTGCATTTTCGAGCCGGTGAAGTATTGCAGGGCCGCTCCGTAGGATGCGATCGGCAGTAAACGCACATCCACCTGCAGGCCGCTGCGCAAACGGAAGCTCACTTTGTTCTGGCCTTTCGCCAATAGCTCGGCAACTGGCGGATAGGCCGCGGTGTACTCGACGGCCGCAGCCACTTTTTCCTCGGCGCAAGCGGGCCCCGTCACCAGCAGGTCCAGATCGCCTACGGTTTCCCGTCCGCGGCGCAGAGATCCGGCCGGCATTACCCGTTCGATCCCCGGGAACTGCTGCAGATATAGGGTCACTCGTTGGGCTGCGGCTTCGGCGTCGTCCAGCAGAAAACGGCCACTGTTTTTGTGATATTCAGCGATTCCCCGGGACAACTTGTCGATCAGCTTTTGTCCGAAGCGGGGAAGAGTAGCCAGCTTGCCGGCACCGATTGCAGCCTGTAACTGTTCTATATCGCCGACCTGCAATGCCTCCCAGAGAAGCGACACGGTCTTCGGTCCCATGCCCGGTAGCTTCAGCAACTCCAGCATGGTGGATTTGTATTTTGTCAGCAGTTCGTCGCGCAGCTTCAGGCTTCCGCGTGTCTCGATCTCCTGGATGTTCGCCGCCATGCCCTTGCCGATTCCCTGAATGGCAAGCAGCCGCTCGGGCTCGTTCACGAACGAGCTGAGTTGTTCGGTGCTGTTCTCCACAGCCTCGGCGGCACGCCTGTAGGAGCGGATACGAAAGGGATCGCCCGCTGCAATCTCCAGCAGGTCAGCAGTTTCGCCCAATAGTTGCGCGATGGATTTGTTGTCCATGCAAAGGACATTAAATCACTTTATGGAAGACAAGGAAGAATGACGGGCCGCACAGCCGTGTCCCCACATCGTCGCCTGGAGTACGGACCAGATGCAGGGATGCATGTTCTTGCGGCACATCCGCGGTGTGAGGCGCTTAGGCTACTTCTCGCACTCGAGTTACAGAGTCGGCTTGAGGTCCCTTCTGCCCCTGGACGATGTCGAATTCCACCTCGTCACCTTCCTTTAAGCTCTTGTATCCATCGAGTTGAATCGCGCTGTAGTGAACAAACACATCCGGGCCGTCATCCCGGCCAATAAATCCATAACCCTTCGCGTTGTTGAACCACTTGACCTTGCCTTTGTATTGAGCCACTAGCGGTCGACCTTCCTTGATGCGGATCGAGCATGAAGAGAACAAACTGCTCTCCTTTACAGACGCATCAAGGGCTCGTTTGGTTTTCCCCAAAATGTCGATCGAATTGACCAGGGCTCGCAGAATGTTGGCAGGACAACTGCCCTATTTTCTGTTCTTTTTCTTTTCAGCATCCCTCAGGCGTACATAAAGCATGACTGAAATCAGCGTTTTACCGTCATAAATCTTGCCTGCATCGATCATTTCGACCAGCCTGGAAAGTGGAATCATTTCGATTTCAATTTGCTCGTCGTACTCCGGTTGTGCGTCTCCCAGGGTCAGACCCTCGGCGAGAAACACCTGCATGAATTCACCCAGGAACCCGGGACTGGCGAAGTAACGGATCATTTTTCGCCAACGTTTCGCCTTGAACCCTGTTTCCTCCAGCAGTTCACGCTTGGCGCCTGCCAGGGCATCTTCTCCCTCTTCCATTTTTCCTGCAGGGACTTCCAGCAAAACTTCTTTCGCCGCGTGGCGATACTGACGCTCCATCACTATCAACGGATCCCGCTTGCTTTTCGAATCATCCACCGCCAGGACCACCACGGATCCGTTGTGGCGAATCACGTCGCGCGTCAACTCCCTGCCATTTTCCTTGATCTTGTCGGTGTGTACGCGAAACAGGGGACCTTCGTAGCTCAGCTTCGATGACACCACTTCGACGTTCTGGTTGTTCTTGCGGGGTGCTTTTTTTGCCATTCCGCTCCTTCGCTATGCCGGACATTTTTAAAGTACCATCCGGTATGCAACGGAGCGTGTCGATCGTCGGGCTCGGCAACTGGGGCAGTTCCCTGGCGCACGCACTCAAAACCGCTGGAGTGGATTTGCAGGAAGTCATCCTCTCCCGCGAGCGCTCGCGCACGGGTCACTCCGCATGGGCCCGTGCTCTGCCGTTGACCACGCTTGACCGCGCTCAGCTCAGGGCAGACGTCCTTTGGATCTGTGTTCCCGATGCCGCCATCGCCCGAGTGACCGGCCTGCTGGTGAAACGCGCCGTTGCGCTGGCCGGGAAGCATGGCCTCAAGGGGAAGACTATCGTCCACTCCAGCGGCGCGCTCAGCGCGCAAGAGTTGCGGGCGGCTGCCCGTGTGGGGGCTTCTGTTGCATCGGTGCATCCCGTCATGAGCTTTGCCACGCGCGTACCGGTTTCGCTGCAAGGGGTGCCCTTCGGCGTGGAAGGGGAGCCCTCTAGCCGCCGCATTTTGAACGCCGTGGTGCGGCGGGTGGGCGGCCGTCCATTTGCGGTGGAGGCCGGCAGCAAAGCCCTTTACCATGCAGTCGGCGTGTTGTCATCGCCGCTGCTGGTCAGCCACCTGGTTGCCGCCCACGAGGCGGCGGCACTGGCGGGATTTACCCCCCGGCAGGCGAGGAGGTTGATTGAGCCCATCGTCCGGGCGACCCTGAACAACTTCTTTCTCCGCGGGCACGGCAAAAGCTTTAGCGGGCCAATCGCCCGGGGCGACGTGCGGACAATTGATCTGCATCTTCAGGCCCTGAAGCCCCATCCTATGTTGGCGGGTGTGTATCGCTCGCTGGCCCTGTATGCTCTCAAAACATTACCTGCTTCGGGCAAGAAGAAGCTGCACAGCTCGTTGCGGCGAAAATGATGAGAAACTACAACAGAACGGCCGGGGGAGCGATTTGCGATGGTGGATGCGGAGGCCATGAAGACCGAGTGTTATCCCATCTCCCTGCTGCCCGGCCTTAGCCGCCTGTTCCTCGACTATGCGGAGCGGCGGGATGCCTTAACCCCGTTTTACCCGGCAAGTGCTTATTCGACCGACTGGATGGCGACCCGTCCAGTTCTTCCTCCCGCCAGCCGCGCGACCCTTTGTGACCTGCTGGACGCGCAAAACCAAAGCTTCGGTGCTTCGGATGCTGTCTTTGAAAACATCGCCCGGTTGCGCAACGGCGCCAGCGCAGTGGTCACCGGCCAGCAGGTGACTCTGTTCGGTGGGCCGCTCTTTACCATCCTCAAAGCGGCGACCACGATTCGCAAAGCAAAAGATGCTTCCGTTGCCGGCAGTCCACACGTGCCTGTTTTCTGGCTGGCGACCGAGGACCATGATCTGGCGGAAGTGGACCACGTAACTTTCCCTGACCGGCACGAGTTGAAGACGCTGCGGTTGGCCGCGGAGCCTGGCACCGGGTCCGCAGCAGGCAAAGTTACCATCGGGAAGGGCATTGAGGATTTGCTGACCCAGGCGGCAGAAATCCTCGGTCAAGGACCCCTGCTGGACCAGCTCTCGGCTTGCTATCGTGAAGGCCAGAGCCTGGGCCAAGCCTTCGCGCAATTCATTTCCCAGACTTTTGCCGCGCAGGGTCTGATCGTGATGGATGCCTCATCCCGCGGGTTTCACGCTCTGGGTAGCGATGTCCTGCGCCAGGCCATCGTGCGCGCAGATGAATTGCGAGTGGCCCTCAACGATCGCGACCAGCAGTTGGCAGCAGCCGGTTATCACTCCCAGGTTCTAGTTCCGGGCTTGTCCAGCTTGCTGTTTTTGTTCGACAGCACCACGGGAGCGCGGGCTCCCCTGCGGCGCACCGCTGAGGGCGGATGGCAGGCGGCGAGGCAAAGCTATTCCACCGCCGATCTGCTGGCGATTCTGGATGCAGAGCCGGAGCGCCTCAGCCCCAACGCGCTACTGAGGCCTATTTTTCAGGATTCCATTTTGCCCACCGCCGTTTATGTAGGCGGTCCTTCCGAAGTTGCCTATTTCGCTCAATCACAGGTACTTTACGAGCGCATCCTTGGGCGCACCACTCCTGTCCTTCCACGTCTCTCGGCGACGCTTGTCGAGCCCGCGATTGCGAATCTGCTGGCCCGTTACGATGTATCGCTGCCCGACGTGATCCAGAGCGCCCTGAAGGATCCGCTGGAGCTGGCCCAGCGCCTGGGTGCGCGGTCCATTTCCGCGATCGGAAAGCGTAAGCTGGCTGCCGCCGGCAATGCTCTCGATACGGAACTCTCGGCACTGGCCACGTACATGCACTCGCTTGACCCCGGTCTGGGCCGGGCCGCTGACGTGAGCAGCTCCAAAATGCGCTACCAGATGAACCGCATGCGCCGGCTGGCGGCAAACTACGAGCTGCGGCAGGATCAAACCCTCGGCCGCAACGCCGCGCTGATGGCGCTCAACCTGTTCCCCAATCGCCACCCGCAGGAGCGACTTTTGGGTGCGGCATGGTTCCTTTCCCGCTATGGGGACGCGCTTCCCGAACTGCTGGTGGAGCAGGCCGGACAGCAATGCCCAGGACACAAAGCTATCTGGTTGTAGCCCCGGCGGATGGAGCGGTGGACCCGGGTGACCCTTAAATGTTTTAGAATGTTGGCAGCATGAAGGTTTCACCCGCGAAGCCGTTTGACGTCACCTGCCCGGACTGCGGGGCAATCCTGAAGATTGACCCCGAAACCAAGGCCATCCTTTCCCACACCTCCGCGCCACGTAAGCGTACTTTTGAGGATTTTGAGGCTGCGGCCAAAGCCATGCGCGAACAAGACGAACGCAAGGAAGATATTTTCCGGCAGTCCGTTGAGGCGGAAAAGAATAAACAGCAATTGTTCGACAAGCGATTCGAGGAAGCGTTGCGCAAGGCTAAGGAAACTCCCGACCAGGGACGCCCTCTGCGTGAATTCGATCTCGACTAAGCGTTACTCCGCATCTATAAACAGAGTTGTACGCGAAAGAGAGAGAGCGATGGGGATCACACACATTCCGCAGCAAGTAACAGCTACCGTCCAGGACGCCGCCGAGGGCCTGAAGTACCAGGGAAACCGCCTGCTAGACCAGGGCTGGGATAAGAACTGGGTACGTACAGTCGCCGCCGGGACGCTGGTGACAGGAGCGGTGCTGCTGGCCAGCGGAAAGCGTAAAGCCGGATTGGCAGTCGCCGCAGCGGGAACCATCTTCGCGCTGGTCGAGGATCCCGAGGGCGTCAAAAAGGTCTGGAACAACATCCCTGACTATCTCGACAGTGGTCACAGCATGTTGAGCCGTTTCGAGAAATTTGTCGGAGAAGTCACCAGCCAGGGCGACAAGCTACGCTCGGTGGTTGAAAAGATGGTTCGCCAGTAGGTCACACGCGACGTAGCACCGCCTACGGCCAAGACGTGGATACGGGCTTGCGGAATAGATTTTAAGGCGGGCCGGGGATTCATCCCTTGCTTCCAAGCTCACGCCGTCGACGCCTTTAGAGTGTGCGTGAGAACCAGATGACAAAGCTAGTCCCGTTAGGGACGGCTGACCTTAGCCCAGGACGCAGTCCTGGGAGAGCCTTCAAGGCACGACGAGTCCCGAAGGGACGACTGAAAATTATCCAGGATCATGTAGCGGCGATTTTCAGCCGTCCCTGCGGGACTCAGACATCTTGCATGATCAGCCCAGGACTGGCGTCCTGGGCTAAGGTCAGCCGTCCCTGCGGGACTTCTCCAGTACGGGCTGAAGCGCGTACCTACTTTGCGCTGAACGGGCTGAATCCGTAGCCGATCTGCGCCCTTCAGCAGAAGCTCCCGTCCTGTTTACCCGATACCCAACTGTTCCCGAGCCTGTTGGCTGATGCGGTCGGGGGTCCAGGGCGGTTCCCACACCAGGTTGACTTGAGTGTCGCTGATCTCAGGAATGCCTGCCAGCCGGTTGCGCACCTGCTCCATGATGGTTAGGTGGGAAGGGCAGCCCCGCGAGGTCATTGTCATCTCCACCTCTACGCGCTGCCTGGGAAAGGCACGCTTGGCGTTGGGGTCCGGGGCCAACGTGACCTTGTAAATCAATCCCAAGTCCACAATGTTCACCGGGATCTCGGGGTCGTAGCAATCCCGCAATGCCTGCATCACGTCTTCTTCGTTGAGAGCCACCTAATTCTTCCGCTCCACCAGAAATCGTGCCACCGCCTTCAGCCGGTCAGCGCGCTCGCCATAACTTGAGAGCTGGGCAAACGCCTCATCGATCAGCCGCTCCGCGTCCTTGACGCTCTGCTCTACCCCATACACTGCCGGCCACGTCGCCTTTTCGCTGGCGACGTCTTTGCCCGCTGTTTTCCCCAGCTGCGACGAATTCTGGGTTACATCCAGCACGTCGTCCATAATCTGGAACGCCAGGCCGGCTTTGCGGCCAAACTCCCGCAGCCGTATGATGTCGTCCACGGCACCACCCGCGTAGACCCCTCCGGTTACCAGGCTGACACGGATCAGCGCCCCGGTCTTGGCACGGTGGATGGCCTCCACCAGTTCTGCAGTTGGTTTATGCTCCTCGGCTTCCAGGTCCATCACCTGGCCGCCAATCATACCCTCGACCGTACCCGTAGCCTGCGCGATGGATCGCACAATCTCTACGATCTGGGGCGCAGAGCATTGCAGACCGCCAAGCACCTCGTAAGCCTGGGTTTGCAGAGCATCCCCGGCCAGGATGGCGATCGCCTCGCCAAAGACCACGTGGCAGGTCGGTTTGCCCCGGCGCAGATCATCGTTGTCCAGCGCAGGCAAATCGTCGTGAATCAGGGAATACGTGTGAAGCATTTCGATGGCTGCGCCCAGATCTTCCACTCCAGGAGGAAGCTGACCCGAGGCGCAAATCATTCTGGCAGCTTCCAGGCACAGCACAGGGCGCAGCCGTTTGCCTCCGGCAAAAACACTGTGCCGCATCGCTCGATGGATGGAGACCGGCGCCTGATCCGGGCCGGGTAAGAGACGATCCAGAGCTGCATCCACAAGCTCCGCACTGCTGCTCAGAATCTCCCGCACGCTTTGTTGCATTTTGGTAATCATACCCGACGCTTGCGACGTTCCAGCACCCCCACGATGGCGAGCGCCAGGAGTGAGATGGCAGAAACAAAGCGTCCGGCGAGGACGTCCCTGGTCGCGGTCCACTGAACTTCGATCGTATGATTTCCGGGGCTGACCGGCACCGTCATCAGGCCATCTTCCCGGATCGGGCGGTCCTGGACGGGACGGTCATCAACGGTCACCCGCCAGGAAGGATAGTCCATCAATCGCAGCACCGCATAACCCGAGTCAGGGGTCGTGACCCTCACTGCCCAGTGCTCTGCGTTCCACCGTTTCACATGGACCATCGCCGCGAGGCGGCCCGGACTTCCGGCCTGCCACTCCGGGTTATCCCCCTTGCTGCTGTCAGCCGTATCATCCTGTGCTTCCGGCAGCACGCGCACCAGGGGCAGATCTTGTTGTATGGCTGAGTTATCAGCGCCGGCTGGTGTGTACTCATCGGTACCTTGTGTGCCTTGCCCCTGGCGGAAATCGGCGATCTGCGCAGCCACCGCATCCTCGTCGTCGCAAGGTTGAAAGAAATGGAGGGCTCCGCCGATGGCCATTGCGGCGATGAACACGCCCGCCAATATCGCCATCCGTCGATGGATCTGCTTCACTGCCATACCCCCGAGCAGGCAGGTCACCACACTCAGTGCAAGCGTCCAACGCCAGGGAAACTGCAGGAACTTCAAATGCGGTGTGTGCCTCCAAATGACGAGGCTAGGCGGTAATTGGAGAAGCAAAAGAATGGGGAGCAGCGCCGTGAGCATAACTCTCGGCCGCCCTCCACTTCGCTTTCTCCATGCCAGGTAAGCAGCAATCGAAGCCGCGGCCACAACGGCGATAAAGATCCATGACGCGGTCCACAGCACCTCGTCATGAAACGGATTTTTGGTGTGGGCGAAGAGGAAACTGTCTTCCACTCGCATCCCAGGGGTGATCGCGCGATCGATTTGTACCCATCGCTGTTCGAATGCGCCGGGGATAATGTATACCGCTGCCAATCCGAGGCCCAGCGCCATCCCACCCGCAGCGCGCAAGGCCGGCCACGGTCTGCCCTCCACGATCCACATGCCCAGTGCGAGCACGGCCAGCAGATAGCTGCCCATCACCGCAGCCGGCGAATTGGTGAGCCACAGCGCAGCCACGGAAAGGCCGAGCGGCGCCATCGAGGAGCGGGTTCGTAAGGCATACAACATCATCAACGGGAACCAAGCGGCAGCCAGCAACTCACCCATGGCCGAACGTTCATAGACCACAAACATGGCATAGGGATTGGCGACATAGAGACACGCAGCAAAGCTCGCAGCGTCGGGAGAAGCCCATTCCCTCGCCAGCAGGTACATACTGCAGCCGGCGCCCAACAGCGCTAACAGCACAAACAATACCGGGGCCGCATGCCAACCGGCGATGGTTCCCAGAAGTCCTCCGAGCAGCCACGAAGCGGGGGGATAAAAAATCAACCGCGGCTCACCCGCGCCGAAGTTGGCATCCTGAACCCAATGTGGATAGGCAATGCCGCTATGCCAGGCTCGTGCAACTTCCATCCAGGAGAGCAGGTGGAAGTCGAAATCGTGGCCGCACGAATTGCCGCGGACCACCAGCGTTCCTGTCGCCAGCAAGGCGGTGCAAACAATCAGAAGGCTTCGAAGTCGTGCAGAAGACATCAACCGAGGATATCCCGGGGGCAGGATAGCGTTCGCGTCACGGCACCAATCGCATAGTATGCGTGGTGGCTGCGGTCACCGCCCCTTCCGTAAAGGGCATGGCAAAGGTTTTGCCGCTGTACCAGTAGGGAAACTGGTCAAGATAATAGGCACTGTATGGATCGCCCGACTCGCCCATAACGATGTTTTCGGTGGATCCATCGATATGGCTCCAGTCCACTGTCAGGCGCTGGCTGGCGCCCAGCAAACCCCGTACATGGTCGACCGTGGTCTCGTCGCCGGCCAGTTGATGGGGGCCCGTACCGGTCCATTTGAAAAATGGCATCATTCCGTACAACGGGTGTTTCACGTTGAGGATGTGCTGGCTGCCAAACGTCCAGTCGCGCAACGAGGCCGGAGCATGATCATCGGTCATGCCCTTTTTCACCGCGGACGCGATCAGGTCATCCCAGCTCTTGTATTGCGCGGGAAGCCACTCTGATGGAGTCTTTTCCACCAACTCTTCCTGCACAAAGTTCTTACTCTGCCAGTCATACAGCTGCCAGTCGGCGCCCAGTTTAGGCTCGAGGATCAGCGGCCAGAGCGACCGCCTGGTAGCATCCACGATCTCCGCTGGCACTGAATCGGTAGTGATCACTCCGTTCCATGTGCGCAACAGATCCGCGGCTTGCCGCAGTTTTGCATCTGCGACTGTCGAGCGATCGATTGCGTAAGCGAAACGCTGGGCCAATGCGCGGTCGACCTCGGAAAAGGTATCCGTTTGCAGCGTCAGCATATCTGCCGGTGTCAGCTTGGCGTGGCTGGAAAGCCACTTCCAGATGCGCTCGTTGCGATAGGGCGCGTCCCAGTTGAGAGCCAGCGGATAGGAATAATCATCGGGCGCGATGCGCGCGTTGGCGGTGGCGATGATACCGCTGTCCGGGTCCAGCACGCTGGGCAGCAGTGCGAACGGAACGTATCCCTGCCACTCGTGTTCGCTGTCCGCCGGAGTTCCCGTTTCCACTACTGGCACCGCGCTCAGACCCGCCGGTCGAATGGGAAATAGGCCCACCGCCTGGTAGCCGATATGGCCCTGATCATCGGCATAGGCTACGTTTTGCGTCGGGCCCCACCATTCACTTGTGGCTTGGCGGAACTCAGTCCAATTGCTGGCCGAATCCATTCCCTGCAATGGCAGACCATGCAGGTCAGAGGCATACAACACCCACTTGAGAGCCAGCATGCGCGTCTCATGCGGCAGCATCGGAGTGATCACCGGCCCATGTTCCGTGCGCTCCACATCGACCACCACATCGTTGCCAAAACGCACGTGGATGTGTTCCCGATCATGCTCCGGCTGGCGCCATCCGTTCGCCGTCCAGTACTCACCCTGTGCGTTGGTTTTTTCCACGTAAACGTCCTGAACATCTCCATTGAGCGTGGTAAAGCCCCACGAGATATGTTCGTTATGGCCCTCGACGATGAACGGAATGCCGGGGGTGGTGACGCCGGAAACATGGAAGGCTCCAGCCCGCAGGTCTTCCTCATGCCAGATGTCGGGGATGGAGTGCTCCAGGTGCATGTCATTCGAGAGCAGGGGTTTGCCGCTGGCGGTACGGGTTCCACTCACGGCCCACTCGTTGGAGCCAGGCTTGCACCCATCGCAGTTGTCCGATCCCAGGTTGAGGGTGGCCTTTAGCTGTAGCAGGTCGTCCAGGCTCGCTTGCGGCTCGTCCGCTGGAGCTTCTGGCACATTTGGCTGTGGGGCTGTCAGGTCAGGGCTTGACTGCGTCGGCGGATGATCCCGCCAGGTGCTCGTGGGGTACAACTGGGCCACCAGGTTCGGTGGGAGCTTGGCCTGCACTTTTTCCCGCTCCAGCTTCCAGGGATAGAGCGTGTCCAACCGGCCCACCATGTTCAGCGCGACCAGCCAGGAATCCACTGGCTGCCACGGCCGCGGCTTATAGCCCAGCAGCCGGAATTCGGCCGGCAGGTGATCCTGGTGGCCGGCAATGAACGCGTTGACGCCCCGGGAGAAGGCTTCGAAGAGGCGTTTCTGGTCTTCAGGCATGGTCGCCGTCAGGTGTTCCGCCGCTGGCCGGATCTGCAGGATCCGCTGCACTTTATCGTGTTCCACCACGCTGGGGCCTAGCAGCTCCGCCAGTTCGCCGGAGGCAAAGCGACGGGCCATATCCATCTGCCACAGGCGGTCCTGGGCCACCACAAAGCCCTGCGCCTCGAGCAGGTCTTCCATGTTGGCCGCCTGGATGTGGGGAACGCCGTGGCTATCGCGCCGCACCACCACGGGTGCGGACAGACCAGGCAGTGTCAGCTGCCCGTCGAGCACTGGTAACTGGTCGCGCATGGCATCCTTCAGCCACGCCACGCTGCCTGCGATGCCTATTACCGCAACAATAAACAGGCTGATTACCAGGCCAGCCGCAATCCGCACCAACAAGGGCAGTTTTCGCCGCTGCGTGGCAGTCACTCCAATCCTCGCCATCATTCCGTCTCAGTCTTCCAGCGCCATTGTCTCACCGCCGATCGGATTTCTGTGCCCGCACCTTGACAGGCAAGCGCCTCCCGGCAATCCTAGTCATTCGTCTTCGGAGAGGAATTTAACTGTTTGAAGGTCTGCGTTTTCTATCACGACCGGTGCTTTGACGGAGCGTGCTCAGCTTCGCTGTTCATGCGCTTCCACCACGAGTGCGTTCGCCCCGACGCGCAATACAGCTACCACGGGCTGGTGCATCGCGCTGGAGCCCTCTTCCAGGAGTCTGATTTTATCGGTGACGAGAACGCCATTGTCGACTTCAAGTACAGCGCTTCGCCGCGCATTACCTGGTGGTTCGATCATCACTTGAGCGCGTTTCTTACGCCTGCGGATCAACAGCACTTTCTGGAAAACCAGCGGAACGGTAGCGCCAGCAATCGCCACTTCTACGACCCAAACTACACCTCGTGCACCAGTTTCATCGCTCACATCGCGGAAACCCGTTTCGGATTTGATCCGTCACCGGTGGCGGATTTGATCCATTGGGCGGATATTGTCGACGGCGCGCTTTATGAAAGTCCCAAGGTCGCTGTAGAGATGGCGGAGCCCGCCATGAAGCTGACGATGGTGATTGAATCGAGCCAGGACCCGGAATTTATTCCTAAACTGATCCCGCTGCTCACGCAAATGAGTTTGGCCGAAGTGCTGAAGCAGCCTTTTGTGGCCGAGCTTCTTCCGCCACTGCTCGAACGCCATCACAAGTCACTGGAGTTGATCGGAGATCGCACCGAGTTGCGGGATGGCACGCTGTACTTCGATATCACCGACCAGCCGGTCGAGGGATACAACAAATTCGTCCCATACTTCCTGCATCCTGACGCAACGTACAGTGTGGGGTTGAGCAAGTCCAGTTTCCGCACCAAGGTTGCCGTTGGGTCGAATCCATGGACCAAGGCGCGGCCGGAGGAAATGGTGAACCTGGCGCAGATTTGCGAACGTTATGGCGGTGGAGGACATGCTCGCGTAGGCGCCATTTCGTTTCCGCCAGACCAGGGCGACCGCGCGCGCGCCGCAGCTGCTGAGATACTCAGCGAGCTGCGTTCTCACAATCCGTTTCCGTGATTTAAATTGAGAGGCCAAAAACATTTCCACCGAGGGATCTGCAGTCCTGCGGACCTTTCGTGGAAATGTTTTTGGGAACCTGGCTTCATCAGAAAGGTAAACGAATGAAACTCTATCGCACCGCCGGCGGTTACATCGTCGAGCACCAGGACCGATTGTATGCAGGCGCGGACACAGCGTGGGATCAACTGATCATCCGCGGTGATCTCGCAGCCCATTTGACGAAAGAGCTGCCGCAACTGAAACCACTCGAGGGCTCTTACGCGAACATCGAGAACCAACTTCTAGCGCCCATTGGCAGCCAGGAAGTTTGGGCTTCCGGGGTCACCTACTATCGCAGCCGCAACGCGCGCATGGAGGAAGCCAAGACCGCCGGCGGCGGAGACTTCTATGACCGCGTCTATGTGGCGGAACGCCCCGAGTTGTTTATGAAAGCGACCCCTAGCCGCGTGGTCGGTCATCGCGGCAAGGTAGCCATCAGAACGGATGCAACCTGGTCTGTACCGGAGCCAGAACTCACGCTGCTGGCCAATCCACAAGGGAAAATCGTGGGCTACACGATCGGCAACGATATGAGCTCGCGAGACATTGAAGGCGAGAACCCGCTCTACCTGCCCCAGGCGAAAGTCTATGACCGATGCTGCGCCTTAGGCCCGGGGATTCTGGTGGCCGGCGAACCGATCCCCACTTCGACCGAGATTCAATTGCAAATCAATCGCTCGGGCAAGACGGTTTTTTCCGGCTCCACCGCGCTCACAGAATTGAAGCGGCCCTTCAGCACTCTGCTCGAATATCTTTACCGAGACAACGCATTTCCCAACGGCTGCTTCCTGCTCACCGGGACAGGCATTGTTCCCCCGGATGAATTCACATTGCAGCAGCAGGACGAGATCCACATCACCATCGCGGGGATTGGAACGCTGATCAATACGGTTGGATAGTTACGATTTGGGCGCGGCGATTTTGTACGTGAGCTTGTCCGATTCGAACCGGCCGCTGGGTGCCGCAATGCCCGCTTCCTTCAACTTCTGGTCGTCTTCCGGTGTAGCGCTGGGTCCGTTGTAGACCACGTGGAACTCGTAGGTCCCGTGCGCATTGGCATCCACGCCCATCGCCAGCGGACGTCTGACTTCATAGTCCTGGCCAGCCTTTAACGTGATCCACTTTTTGGCCCGCTCGCGAATGTCCGGCAACCCGCTGCCATCCACTTCGAGGCCGCAGTCGGTGGCCGGCTCCGGCTGGCTGGAATTCTCCGGGACGAACTTTACCTCCAGCGAGAACGCGCCTGGCGCACTCTTGCACAGCATGGGTGGATCGGGGATGCGCAACACATGGCCTGACTGATTCACCATGTGGATCACCAGGATGGGCTGCTGTTCCGGGGCCGCCATGTCTAGGGAAGCGGTCAATTTCAAGTCGGGCTTGTTGGTCTGCTTGGCGCCCGCGCCTGATGCCAACAACATCACAGCCAGGCCAACTGCCCCCAGAATTCGCATCGGAACTCCTCAGCCATGATCCTAGTACATTTCACCTCCGCGTTATAGATCACTTAGGTCGCTCAAGTTCAAAACGGTCAATGGTGCGCACGTATGTGGAACCGGCCATACGGCCGACCGCGCGCAACTTGTCCGGATCGATGCGGAAGTTATCGAAGTGGTCCTCCCGGATATGGAAGCGCAACACTTCTCCCAGCACCAGGCTGCCTCCACCCGGCTGGTCGCTCACCTGCACTATCTGGCGGAGCCGGCATTCCATCTGTACATGGCTTTCTGCGACCCGAGCCGGCTTGATCAAATCGCTGGCCTCGGGAGTCAGCCCGGAGAGTTCGAATTCGTCTACTTCCGGGCCCACTGTGGCCGCGGTGGCATTCATGCGCTCGACGAATTCCTCCGACACGATGTTGACCACAAATTCCCGCGTTGCCGTGATGTTGCGCAGGGTATCTTTCGCCATGGGTGGGACCGGGCGAAGGATGGGGCAAAACACAACCACCGGAGGATTCGAGCTACAGGCCGTGAAATAGCTGAACGGCGCGAGATTGCGGATGCCGGCCTCGTCGACAGAGGAGACGAGTGCGATCGGCCGCGGCACGATCGCACCCACCATCAGTTTGTAGATTTCCGCCGGCGCATGTTCAGCGGGATCGATAGCCAGCATGCTCAAAGATTGCCGCGCTCTGCCTGTTCGCGCTCGATGGCCTCGAAGAGTGCTTTGAAGTTGCCTTTGCCGAAGCTGCGGCTCCCCTTGCGTTGGATGATCTCGAAGAAACAGAGTCGGCCGGTCTTCCACCGGGCGAGTGAAGATCTGCAGCATGTAGCCTTCATCGTCTCGGTCCACCAGGATGCCGAGTCTCTCCAGTTCATGTACCGGCTCATCAATGGCGCCGGTGCGCGCCTGCAATTGCGTGTAGTAGGAATGGGGCACGCGAAGAAATTCAATGCCTTGCTCCTGTAGCCGGCTGACCGTATGCAGAATGTCATTGGTGGCCAGCGCGATATGCTGGACGCCCGGCCCGTGATGGAATTCGAGGTACTCCTCGATCTGCGACTTCCTGCGACCCTCCGCGGGCTCGTTCAGCGGAAATTTCACCCGGCCGTTGCCGTTTGCCATCACCTTCGACATCAACGCGGAATATTCAGTCGAAATGTCTTTGTCGTCGAAGTGCTGATAAAGAGAGAAGCCCATCACGTTGGCATAAAAATCCACCCAGCGGTTCATCTCATTCCAGCCCACGTTTCCCACTACGTGGTCAATGTGTAACAACCCTGTCGGACGAGCCAGGTGGTCGTGGCCCTTACCTACATAGCCGGGCAGGAAAGCGCCGCGGTAATTCTTGCGCTCGACAAAGGTATGGATTGTGTCCCCATAAATCGCGATGGAAGCCATCTTTGTCTTGCCGTGTTCATCCGAGGACTCGAATGGCTCCTGTACGCTGCGAGCGCCTCGTTTGGTCGTTTCTCTCCATGCCTGCTTGGCGTCGTCCACCCACAGGGCCACGTCGCGAACGCCATCGCCGTGCAATCGGATGTGCTCAGCGATCTCATTGTCCGGCCTGAGAGGTGTGGTGAATACAAAACGGATCTTGCCCTGTTGCAGGACGTAAGAGGCTCGATCTCGTTGGCCCGTCTCGGGGCCCGGCGTAGGCGACCAGGCTAAAGCCCATCGCCACCCGATAGAAGTAGGAAGCCTGGCGGGCATTCCCAACATAGAATTCAACGTAGTCGGTCCCGTTCAATTGAAGAAGTTCTTCAGTCGTCTGTTGCTCCTGGTGCGTAAGCGTTGTCATAAATACTGGATTACTCCTTGGGTCGCCCTACTCTCTTAGAGGTTTCACAATCTCTTCAGGGCCGGAAGAAAGATATACCTTTCGTGCGGTACTTGGATAGGTCCCGAAAAGTAGAATTAACTGTGTGTATACGTCCATCCGGCTCGGCGCCGTTTTTGGCCGCCGCATGCTATTTAGATGCGCAGCAGAGAGAATATGCGCTGAGGTGAGTCTGATATACGTGGGGACAGGAAGAGGAAGGTCATGGCGATCGGTTCAGCAACGCTCGGGGCAGCTGAGCCCTACCTGATCCAGCAGGATTGGGCAGCGTACACTCCGGAACAACACGGGACCTGGGCAGAGCTGGTAGGCCGCCGTATGCCCCAGATCGAGGCATATGCCTGCGAGGAATACTTGCAGGGCTTTGAGCAAATTGGGCTAAAAGCAGACCAGATCCCCAACCTGGCCGAGGTGAATCAGCGACTTAGGCCGCGGAGTGGCTGGAGAGCTACCCCGGTCAGCGGTTTTCTTCCCCCGGATGCGTTCTTTGCCATGCTGGCGGCCCGGCAGTTCCCGACCACCACCTGGCTGCGGAGCCGGAACTCTCTGGCGTACATCCCGGAACCGGATATCTTCCACGACGTCTTCGGCCATGTTCCCATGCACGCCCATCCCGTCTTTGCCGATTTTCTGCAGCATTATGGAGTCGTTTGTGCAGCGCTGACCGACAAGGATGCTCTGGAGAGGATGGGCCGCCTGTTCTGGTTTACCGTTGAATTTGGCGTGATCCGGCAAAAGGGAGGCTACCGGCTCTACGGAAGTGGCTTGATTTCCTCCCAGGGCGAATCCACCCATGTGATCGAGGGCCGCCCGGAAATCAAGGATTTTGATGTGGACCGGGTCCTCAATCAGGAGTTTTCAACCTCGGAAATGCAGCCGGTGCTATACGCAGTGGACTCCTTCGACCAGATCTACGAGGCTACCCGCGAAGCCGAGAAGCGGCTTTGCCGGTAGCCCCCCGGCAGTGAAATCCTGCGATTTTCTTCAAACTGTCACGGTGGATGGTGCACAATTTTTGTAATAGGGGGTTTTCTTGCCGCGCATCCATTTTCAGCAGCAGCTCGCCGCACTGAAAGACAAATTGCTGGCCATGGCTGCACTCTCGCAACAGGCGGTGAGCTCCGCGGTAGACGCTTACCTGCAGCGGGACGCCGGACTGTGCCAGTACGTGCGGGAGAATGAGACTGCCATCAATGCAGCGCAGCGCGAAGTGGATGAAATGGCCTACGAGCTCCTGGCGCAGGAACAGCCAATGGCCATCGATCTGCGCTTTATTCTCGCGGTCATCAAGATCAACGGCGATCTGGAACGGGTTGGGGATCAGTCGATGAGCATCGCCATCCGCACCCAGGAATTGCTGGCGCATCCGGCCGTCGATTTGCCGGTGGACATTGCCTGCATGGGCGAATACGCCTCGCGCATGATTCGTTCGGCCATCCAGGCGCTGCTGGATGCCGACGCTCAGTTCGCGGAAGCAGTCGTCGTGATGGACGATGAAATAGACCGCATGAACCGCGTTGCCCGGGCTGAGCTCATGAAAGTGATGGAGGAGCAGCCGGAGATCAGCCTGCAGGCTCTGAACGCAATCATTATTGCCCGCGCTCTGGAGCGCATCGCCGACCACGCTACCAACATCTCCCGCGACGTCATCTTCTGGATCCGCGGCGCCGACATCCGCCACCAGGTTAGTACCGCGGTGGATTAGGTGACGATTGAGACCCGAGGGGACGACTTGGGGGCACCCTTCCGCTTTTCCAGTGACGTTTTGGTTGGTTGAGAGAGAGGGTGGGACCGTAGTATGCCCGTCAGACCGACTTACCGCGCATACCGCGCTTACCGCGCATGAATTTGTGCACGGGATGGCGGAGTAGAGTGCCGCACTTACGGTGCTCGGAGTGAACCTTCCGTCCCTGGAGGACTGATTCGTGAGTCTCTAGTTGCCACGGGACCACTGGAAACTCCTTTGCGATTGGGAACCCCCCGCCGCCCTGCCACCTGCCATGTATTGACTTGGACCCGGTGCGGGGTTACGGTTGTTATATGTCCCTGTACTGCCGCCACAACGCTTGTTGTTGCTTCGCCCCATCTGGCCGTACGGGTGTGTCCTAAGAACTAAAAGAATCACCATCTTCGGAAACCCGGGTGTCGGCGATCAGCGACGCGCCGGGTTTTTTCATTTCAAGGGGAGATTGATCGATGGCCGAGGTTAAGGAAACAAAAGCTCAGCGAATGGAACGGCTTAAGCGGGAGAAAAACCCATGGGAGGCGCTCGATGAAGTACGTGCCTTCGCCGCCGCTGGCAGGGAATCGGTGCTCCCCGAATGGGCGTCCGCCTACTTTAAGTGGTGGGGCATCTACACCCAGGGAGACGGGGCCGGGGCGCTAGGCGGAAAGGGCGGGGAGGGAAAGGCCACCGAATATTTCATGATGCGCATTGCGCTGCCCAACGGCATCGCCACCTCCGAACAGATTGAACTGATCGCCGATATCGCCGCCAAGCATGGCCGGGACTTAGTCGACATTACCGTCCGCCAGGCGATTCAGCTGCACTGGCTCACCATTGAGGAGCTACCGGGGATCATCGACCGGCTCCAGGGCGCCGGGCTCTCGCCAAAAGGCGCTTGCGGCGACGTCGTTCGCAATGTGACCGGCTGCCCGCTGGCAGGGCTGGATGCGGACGAGGTTCTGGACGCCTCACCCTTCGCCCTGGCTGCGGCCAAGGACCTGAACGGTAACCCCGACCTTTACAACCTGCCGCGGAAATTCAAGGTTTCCATTACCGGCTGTTCGGTGTGGTGCTCCTACCCGGAGATCAATGACATCGGGTTAACTCCTGCCGTGCGTATCAGCGGGAACAACCGCGAGGCTGGATTCTCCGTACGCGTTGGCGGTGGTCTCTCTGCGGATCCGCACCTCGGGGTACGCCTGAACGCCTTCGTTCAACAGCACCAGGTGGCCGAGGTCGTGCGTAAGATCACCGAACTTTTTCGTGATCAGCAGGGGTTGCGGGAGAGCCGCGATCGCGCCCGCATGAAGCATCTCTTTCTTCGTGAAGGATGGACCGCCGAGACCTTCCTGGCCGATCTGAATCGGAGGCTTGGCTATCAACTCGACCCAGCGGTCGAGGAAGCCATCCCGGATGATATTTATCGCGATCACGCCGGCATCCACCGGCAACGGCAGGAAGGGCTCAGCTACGTAGGCCTGTCTGTCCTGCGCGGGCGCATGACGGCATCCCAGTTGAACGCTGTGGCAGTCCTGGCGAAGCGCTTCGGCAACGGCCAACTGCGCACCACAGTCATGCAAAACCTGTTGGTCGTGAACGTGCCTTCCAACAAGGCCAGGGAACTCGCCCTCGAATTGGAGGCGATTGGCCTACCGGTGGAAGGCTCTGCCTTCTGGAGGGGTGCGATTGCCTGCACCGGAACTGAATTCTGCAAGCTGGCGATTACCGAGACCAAGGGTTTCACCCGCTGGATTGTCGATGAACTCGAAGGTCGTCTGCCGGGCTTCGATCAGCAGCTCAAGCTGCACGTGACCGGCTGCCCCAATAGCTGCGGGCAGCACTGGATCGCCGACATCGGCATGGAAGGCAAGAAGATCAAGCACCAGGGCAAGCTGGAGGACGCTTACTACTTCTGCGTGGGCGGCGCCGTGGGACTCCATCAGCAAACCGCGCGACCGGTTGGGTACCGCTGCCTGGCCAGCGAAGTTCCGGACGCGCTGGAGCGGCTCCTCGGTGGCTATTTGCAGGTGCGCAAGCCAGGAGAGAACCTGCGAGCCTACTTCGCCCGCACCAGCGACGAACAGTTGCGAGAGCAGCTGGCCGGCGCGGAACTCGAGGCCGTACCCAGGGATCCCGCTCCAGTTGGGGGTAGACACGTTGAGTGAGAGTGCTGCACTTTTTCCTCTGTTTTTAAAACTGGAAGGGAAGAGATGCCTGGTAGTGGGGGCAGGCTTGATCGGCTTGGAAAAAGTCGAAAGCCTCTTGCGCTGCGGAGCGTCGATCCGCGTGGTCGCACCGCAGGCGGTAACGCGTGTCCAGGAACTGAGCACACTGGGTCAGATCTGCTGGTTGGCTCGGGCATACGAACCTGCAGACGTGACCGGTAGCGATTTGGTCATCGCTGCGAGCAGCGATCGTGACGTGAACCGCGCGGTCTTTGAAGAAGCCACCCGGCAACATATCCTTTGCAACACTGCTGACGATCCGCCTCTTTGCGACTTCTTCTTTGCTTCGACGGTGCAGCGGGGCGATTTGCAGATAGCGATCTCGACTGCCGGCCAGAGCCCAGCGCTGGCGCAGCGCCTTAGGCGGGAAATTGATGCGCAATTGCCGGTGGATCTGGGACCATGGGTGGCTGAGCTAGGCGAGTTGCGGCGCGAGGTCTTGCAGGCGATGCCGGCTGGAGCCGCGCGGAAGGCGCTCCTCCACGAACTGGCGCATCGGGAAGTCTGCGCTTCACCCGCGTGCCCGGCGCGAAACTTCGCCAACGCGGAAATCAAGCATGAGGTCTCGCAATGAGCAACGCGGAAGCCGGCAAGGTGTACCTGGTGGGAGCGGGTCCTGGCGATCCCGAGTTGCTCACGCTCAAAGCCGCCCGCCTTCTGGCGGAGGGTGGTGTCGTATTGCACGACGACCTGGTTCCGCAATCCATCCTCAACCTCGCCGGCAAGCAGGCCCTGGTTATCAGCGTAGGCAAGCGTTGCGGGAAGAAGAAAATCACCCAGGCCGCCATCCATGACTTGATGATTGTGTCGGCTCGCAGGGGACTGGTTGTGATCCGGTTGAAATCCGGCGACCCCATGATTTTCGGCCGGGCAGCCGAGGAAATCGATGCCTTGCGGGAAGCTGGGGTGCCTTTTGAAGTGGTGCCCGGAGTGACTGCGGCATCCGCTGCAGCCGCCTTTCTGGAAGCTTCGCTCACGGACCGCAGGGTCTCTTCGCGGTTGATCGTACTGAGCGGCCATCATGCCGCACGCTCGGTACCCGAGCCGGAATTGTGGCCCGGAATTTTGCCCACCGACGCAACGCTGGCCATCTACATGCCGGGTCAAAATTTGGCACAGGTGGCCGCATCGCTACTCCGCAGCGGAATTCCCGCGGTGATGCCGTGTGTTGCCGTCACCGATGCATCGAGGCCTGAAGCCACTTACACAGCGTCGCCCCTGAGCGGCCTCTCGCATCTGCCCACGTCCTTTGCCCCCACCCTGCTGCTGGTTGGACGCGCTTTTGAGGCCTTGCTCAGAAGAGGGATGGAATCTGATTCTCTCGAACGTGTGTCCATGTTGGCGGCCTCCCTCGCTGTCGACGCAGACTGAAGACCGCGAGAAACCGCAGGTCCCTGCGGTTTCACTACCCGTCAACTTTGCCGCTATCAAATCGCTCGCAGGGCGTACCAATCATTGAAACGTATACTGACGAAACATGCAGATCATCACAACGGCCACAGCCTTCCCGCCGCATTATTTCTTACAGGAAACGGTGGTAGAAGCACTCAAGGGCCAATGGGAGAAGGGCCTGGAAAACGCAGCCGTATTGGAAAGGCTGCATTCCAGGACGGGCGTAGCAGGCAGATATTTTTCTCTTCCTCTCGAGCAATATCCACCCCTCGACACCTGGGGAAAAACAAACGACGTATGGATCGAGACTGCCGAACGTTTAGGTGCGCAGGCGATTGAATGTGTTCTGAGCAAATCCGGGTTGGACCGAAGCCGGATTGGCGCCTTCTATTTTGTCTCCGTGACCGGAGTATCCAGCCCCTCGGTCGATGCGCGGCTCGTCAATCGGCTAGGCCTTTCGCCGCAGATCAAGCGCAACCCCATCTTCGGCCTCGGATGCGTGGCTGGGGCGGCTGGCCTGGCCCGCGCCGCCGACTACGTGCGTGCCTACCCTGACCAATGTGCGCTGCTGCTTTCGGTCGAGCTGTGCTCGCTTACCTGGCAGCGAGATGACTTCACCGTGGCGAACTTGATCGCTACCGGCCTCTTCGGAGACGGAGCCGTCGCGGTGTTGGTAGCCGGGGACCAGGTGAAGTTGTCCGGGCCCAAAATCCTGGGAAGCGCTTGCTCCTTCTACCCCGATACTCAGGACGTAATGGGCTGGAAGATCTCGGAGAAGGGATTTCAGATTGTGCTCTCGCCCGATGTTCCCACCGTCGTGCGGGCAAATCTGGGACGCGATGTAGACACCTTTCTTGCCCAGCACGGAATGACACGCGACCAGGTTCATTCCTGGATCATGCATCCTGGTGGTCCCAAGGTTCTGGAGGCGGTCGCCGGCGCGTTGGACCTGCACAACGGCGAACTGGAACTGTCGTGGGAGGCGCTGCGGCGTGTGGGCAACCTGTCCTCCGCGTCGGTGCTGGTCGTGCTGGATGAAGTCATGACCCATCGCCGGCCGAGGCCGGGATCGCGCAGCATACTGGCCGCAATGGGGCCCGGGTTCTGCTCCGAGATGTTGTTGCTGGAGTGGTGAAGAGCGAGGCAGAGTGATTCGCTGTGACGCACTGATCGTTGGTGGTGGACCCGCCGGCCTCGCAGCCGCGATCGCTCTACGGCAAAAAGGTCTGGATGTACTGCTTGCTGATGCTCTTCGTCCTCCCATCGATAAGACCTGTGGCGAGGGGCTGATGCCGGATGCACGAAGAGACCTGGCAGAGCTTGGTATCGAGACAACGATGCACGACGGCGCTGCCTTCGACGGCATCGCATTTCTTTCCGGCCATCACCACGCGGCCGCCCGTTTCGAGGGCGGCCCTGGCATCGGTATTCGCCGTTTGCGCCTCCACGCGCTGCTGGTTGCTCGTTGTCAAGAATTGGGCGTGCGGCTTGCCTGGGGTACCCGAGTCCAGGTTGTAGAAAAGCAGCCTCTGCTCCTTGATGGCGAGCCCTGCGCTTATCGCTACCTCATTGGCGCGGATGGCCAGTCCTCCCGGGTCCGCCAGACCGCCAGCCTGGGCAAGGGCAGGATCTCCAGCCGGCGCTTTGGCACCCGCTGTCACTACAAGATCAAGCCGTGGTCCCGCATGGTGGAAGTGCATTGGGGAGATCTGGGGCAGGCCTACATCACCCCTGTTGGTCCGGAAGAAATCTGCGTGGCTACCGTCGCCCGGTATCCCTCCTCCAGGATGGAGGAGGTTCTCAGCTGCCTGCCGGCGCTGCGGTTGCATCTTGCCGGCGCACGCGAACTGAGCAGGATGCGGGGAGCGCTAACCACAACCCGTAAGCTGCTCCGCGTCACGCGCGGGCCGGTGGCCCTGGTAGGCGACGCTTCCGGCTCCGCCGACGCCGTCACCGGTGAAGGCATCGGGTTGTCCTTCCGCCAGGCCCGGCTGTTAGCCCAGGCCATTGCGGCCGAAAATCTGGAGGTCTATGAGGCCGGTCACCCGTTGATCCTTCGCATGCCGCATCTCATGTCAAGAGTCATGCTCCGCATGGATGCGTGGCCCTGGATGCGGGAGCGAGCCATGAGCCTACTTTCAGGCCAGCCACAACTCTTCGCTCAAGTGCTCGCGCTGCACCTGGGCGAGCGGTCGCTTGGAGACTTCCTGCTTCGGGACGCGCCCGCGCTCGGACTGCGGCTGCTGGCATAGAAGGCGAGGGACATTGAGAAAAATAAGCAAGGCGAGCTTCATCGCAGCATTGATCGTTCTTATCGGTCAGCTGGCAGAGGCACAAACTAAGAGCCTGAAGATTGTGCTCGACCCGGCGCAGACCGAAATTCGTTGGAAGCTCACTGGGTTCCACCCTGTACATGGCACATTCAAGCTGAAGAGCGGTGAGTTTCTTCTCAATCCCCAAACGGGCTTGGCCGAAGGAGAGATTCTGGTGGACGCGACCACAGGAGAGAGCGGCAACGCTGCCCGCGACAAACGCATGCAGGACGAGGTTCTGGAGAGTAATCGCTACCCTGCCATCTTTTACCATCCGACCAAAATCAAAGGGCAGTTCAAGACTGAAGAAGGTACCCAGGACCTGACCGCGGAAGGTACTTTCAACATTCACGGAGCGGACCATACCCTGGAACTCCCGCTCAAGGTGCAAATCAGCGCCGACACCGCGACCGCGACTACGCGGTTCGTGGTGCCTTATGTCGAGTGGGGAATGAAGAATCCAAGTAAATTTCTGCTCCGCGTCGGCAAGCAGGTGGAAATCGAAGTCAGCGCCAAGGGCACGATCAAAACAGAATAGCGATGCGGTGGCGAACACCACCGCACCGGGAAAAGTCGAGAGCCAGACCTGTTACATGTAGAAGGTCTTGATGGCGTCCCAGGCGTAAATGCCGATGATCGCGGCAGTCAGAATGCTGGTTACGCCGGTAAATACCCTCAGGAACGGTTGAATCTGATTCAACCTGTGAATGATTGCGTCGTTTTCTTTATGCTGACGGTCGGAAATATCGTCCAGAAATAGCTGATCGTCTTCATAGCGGGTAATAGTCCCCCGATAGAGCAACAGTGCCAGCAGGCAGACGGCGAATACCGCCCACACTATCCACAAAGCGGGAACAACATGCATAATGACCTCCCCGGGAGTCTCCCAGAAGTCCCAGATACCGGGCGGGTCCGGAGTATGGCGGGCTCGGAGGGTAGAAGGGGCTTACGGCAAGCAATATAGTCCCGCAAGCGTAGGGTTGCCCAGAATTTTCGCATTTACCGCGGAGATTCCGGCAACTCGCCAGGACCAAAGTGGCTCTCAAACTGTGTGCACTTTCGAGGAGCAAGATCATGAACGGCAAACGTCAAAGGAGTCTCCTGGCTGCAGTAGCCACCGTCGGCATAATCGCACTTACCGCTTGCACTCCGCCGTCCGATGACCAGCGCCTGAAAGAGCAGGCCGCCCAGGCGACCGAGCAGGCGAAACAGGGATCCAAGGAGGCGCTGGCCGACGCCCGGGTCGCCGCGAAAAACGCGGAACAGGCCGTAAATGATGTAGCTGCAGGGGTTAAGCAAGGGCTGGATACCAAAAGCGCCCCCGACAGCGCTCGCCTCGATCTCAATTCCGCTTCCCTGGCGGATCTGGAGTCTCTGCCCGGGATTTCGGTAAGAAAAGCCAAACAGATCATCGACCACCGGCCGTACGCCTCCTCGCATGACTTGGTGAAGGATGGCTTGATTACGGAGGCCGAATTCAGCGAAATTGCCCCGAAAGTTACTGTCCATTAGGTGAGTCGAGGGGCCGCGAAGCGCATCT
>CAVWNL010000018.1:0-459895 GCA_963756485.1 uncultured Acidobacteriaceae bacterium
GCCGCTTCAGGCAGCACTCCGGCATCGGGCGCCGCTTTCGCCTGTTGCTTGATGGCCAGATGGGTAAAAAAGATGGTGGTTCACGATGATTACATTGTTCTGTTGAGCTCGCCGGCGCATTTCGGTAATGTAGAATCCGTCCAAAAAGGGGGCAAGTTGTGACGAAGGAAGGCCTCACTTCGTGCGTCGAAGGGATGAAACCTGGCTTGACTCGGGGGAAGCGCGTCAACTGCCTTCCTGTCCCCGGACGAAACCGACCTCTACTAAGTTGACTTTCTGTTCTAACTCATCGATCTCTTCCAAGCCATTGAGGATCGGCTCGTCCCGCAAGGCATAAAGCTTGTGGCGGCAGAGATAGTTCGCGGCGGCCTTTCATATAGCAGACCCTGTAGCTGGCCGAGCAGCGACTCCAAGAAAGGCAGATCCCGGAAAAAGAGCTGTTCCTGCAGATTCTTGGTCCCCGTTGCAATGCACCACTCGCTGCCCGGTGCGCAAAACGCGGGCAGCAGGTAGGCGTGCGTTTTGCCGGTCCCGGTGCCTGCTTCAACAATCAGATGTTTGCTTTCCTGTAGGCTGCGTTCCACCGCCCGAGCCATATCCAATTGGCCGCGGCGGAACTCGTACGGCAGAGTGGAGCGCGAGAGCATGCCGCCAGGAGAAAAGAAGTCGTGCAGCGTAGGTAGAGGTGAGCGGAGATGGCGGCGGTCGAAGGTTAATTCCGGTTGATCACCGTGAATGCCGGTGAATCTCTAAGTCTATACCGCGCGCCGGCCCTTATATGAAAGACTGAAGGAGACCATGAAGCCCATCAAAGGAACCAAGGCGAGAAAGCCCAAGCCGCACTCCCTGGGGGGCAAGCGCGCTGCCGTGGCGAAAGCCGCCCGCCGTCCCACGCCTGCCACCCGCGGCCAGCATTCGCGCGCCGAGGTTAAGCGGGGCGTGGCGGCAAAAGCTGCCGCCGACGCCAGCGCGGCCGCTCGCCTGGGTAAACTCCGTAAGCGCCCGGTCAGTCAGGGGCCAATGTCGCATCGATGCCGAGCTACCCGACTCGCTGGCGCCGCTCCTTCCCCCCCGTCAAACGCGAGCCGGCAGTAGAACTTAGGCGTGGCCGGTCCTGGCCATCGTCGGCCGCCCCAATGTCGGCAAGTCAACGCTCTTCAACCGCCTCACCAGCTCACGCCGTTATCGTGGGCGATGAGCCGGGCATCACCCGAGACCGGATCTATGGCGAGGTCGAGTGGTCCGGACACCATGCCCGCGTCGTCGATACCGGTGGAATCCTTCCCGACGACCCGGAGCTGATTCCTTCGGAAATCTTCCGTCAGGCGCAGATCGCGTCGAAGAGGCCGATTCCATCGTGATGGTCGTCGATGGGCGCACCCCGCTCGCAGCCCCCGACTATGACCTTGCCCGCCTGCTCTTGCGCGGTGGGAAGCCCCTGCTGCTGGCGGTCAATAAAATTGACACCGAACGCATGGAAGAGCAAACCGCCGAGTACCGCCGCCTAGGCATCCGCGAAGTGCTCCCTATTTCCGCGGAGCATGGGATCGGCATGGGCGAACTCCTCATCACGTGTTCGCCACTTTCAGCGTTCCTGCGCCCGCGTTTCTCAGCCCATACCGGTGGAAGCTGAACCCGAAGCGCCCCAGCGAGACGGGGCCAGGCATCGGACCCATGGCGAGTTCCAGCAGCACGAAACTTCGATCGCCATCATTGGCCGCCCGAATGTGGGCAAAAGCACCTGCTTAACGTCCTCACCGGCTCTTCCCGCGCCATCGTTTCGCCTATTCCTGGAACGACGCGCGATGCCGTGGATGAGGTGGTGGAATACGACGCGGCCTGCTGCGCTTTGTCGACACCGCAGGTATCCGGCGCAAAGGGAAAACCAAAATGATGGCGGAGAAACTTTCCGTCGTCATGGCGCGCCGTCACCTGGAGGCGGCAGACGTAGCACTCCTCCCCGTCATCGACGCAACCGAAGGGGTCACTTCGTCCGATGCCACCATCGGCGCTATGCGCACGAGAGCGGCCGCTCAGTCATCCTGGTGGTCAACAAATGGGACCTGGTAACCACTGGAAGAACCGATGGAAGCCTCCGGCCGACAAAACCATTTTCGAAGAGCAGTTACGCAAGGTGCTCAAATACCTGTCCTATGCGCCGTAGTCTTTATCTCCGCTGCGGAAGGAACCAATATTCATACCGTCCTTAAGCTGGTGAAGGAGGTTGCCGCCGAGCGGCGGAAGCGCGTCTCGACCGGACAGATGAACCGCTTCCTCGAAAAAATCGACTTTCAGCGGGCGACGGTCCGGCCGCGAACAAAATGCGTATCTTTTACATGACCCAAGCTGCCGTAGCCCCACCCACCTTCATCCTATTCACCAATCGGCAGGTGAAGTTGCACTTCGCTTTCCAGCGCTTTCTTGAAAACCAGATTCGTGCCGCCTTCGGCTTTCGTGGCTCCCAATTTGGTTCAAAGTGCGCGCTCGCGACAAGTGAGTTGAGATCTGCACCTTTCTTGCTATTCCCCGACTCATTTTTTCGTGGGATCGTCGATGAATTCGGCAAGGAGCAAGGGCTATGTGGAACTCCATCGGTTCGTGGCTGTGCATCATGGGTCTTGAATTATTGGGCCTTTCTCTATCGGCGTCCTGTTTGAAGGAAAACTCCAGCGCGCCAATCGTGAGCTAGGTCGCGGTTATTGCGCAGATACTAGCCTCTTCTTACCAATTCAACCCTTCAACGGATAAACCGGAATCGCCGGGCTCAAGCGCAACTCTCCGGGAGATCGAGGGCGCCGCGGCGAGGCGTTTCGCATCTCAAACGGCCCGACGAAACTCCTTTTCGCTGACTGATCCTTCCCTCCTTCTCCACCGCATCTCAAACAGCAAATCTCAAGGAAGAGTTTGCTCCCGTCTCGTTTTTTAACGTCCAGAATTTTGCTCATTTAGCCGGATGAAGGATACCACCGTCCCGTCACGGTCGTGCCTGAAGCTGGAAAACTTCAGGACGGCCAGCGGTATCCCACTCTTGCCCGGACGCAAAACAAGCGGCGCACTGTACACCGGTCATGAAACCTGGAGTTCATCGTTTCGAAAAGAGTTGGTGCTAAAACGCCCTATGCTCGAAAGCTTCACTAACACTTGGAGGGCAAATGAGTATCAATCGTAGGCAGTTTTTGCGCCGGGCGGCAGGCGCGGTGTCTGACCGCAGCAGTTATCGGCGCCGCCGGTTCGCAACGGTCGGCCGCTCAGCAACAAAGCTTGCCCGCGCCGCAAGCATCGGGTATCGAGCACATTGTGGTTGTGATGATGGAAAACCGCAGCTTCGATCATCTCCTCGGCTGGTTGCCAGGAGGGAATGGAACGCAGGCCGGACTCAGCTATCTCGACAACAATGGCGAGGCTCACCCAACTTATCACCTCACCACATTCGTGGGCTGTTCGCATCCAGATCCTGATCACTCCTACGCGGGTGGAAGAAGCGAATACGATGACGGCAAAATGGACGGTTGGCTGCGTACCTCCACCAATGACGTGTTCAGTATTGGCTATTACGAGGAAGCCGACCTGCCCTTTTTCAGTGCTCTTGCGCGTAACTACACCACGCTTGACAACTATTTCGCCTCCATTCTTTCCTCTACTTTTCCCAACCGTGTTTTCCAACACGCGGCGCAAACGGATCGCTTGTCGAATACCCTCGACTTATCTACGCTACCCACTATCTGGGATAGTCTTGCCACAGCCGGAGTCAGCCACAAATATTACTACTCAAACGTTCCCTTCCTCGCTCTTTGGGGACCCAAGTACCTGGGGATTTCGGCCTTGTTCGCGGACTTCCTGGCGGATGCCGCTTCGGGAAATCTTCCCGCAGTGTCGTTTCTGGATCCGCGATTCACAATCCTGGATGATGGCCTCGGTAACGACGACCATCCACATGCTGATTTACGTGCCGGCGAAGCGTTTCTGGGGCAGGTGTACCGTTCCCTTACCTCTGGCCCCGGATGGCCGAACACAGTACTGATTGTGAACCGCGATGAATGGGGCGGCTTTTATGACACTGACCCCGCCCCGTGTGATTGCTCCCAACAACGTCGACACTGACCTGGTTGACGGCCAAGCGTTACTGGGATGCCGGGTGCCGGTGGTGATCGTCTCGCCGTTTACCCGCGGCAACACGGCAACCCCGCGCATCAACTCACTCCTCTACGATCACACTTCCGTCCTCAAGTTGATCGAGTGGCGATACGACTTGCCGCCGCTTACCACTCGCGATGCCTCAGATGAGGTGGCAAATCTTGCTCTGGCCCTCAACCTCACCGCGCCTGACATTACCGTTCCAGCCTTGCCGGTAATATCTACGCCCCTCCCAACGCCCTGCGGGCTGTTTGAGCTGGGGAGCACGATAGACAACGAAAGTTACGACTTCTACCGCTTGCTCCTCTCCGAGCTGGCCGCGGAGTGGAAAAAGGTGATTTAGACCCAGGAAGTCTTGATACGCCACATCGTTGACTTTCATTTCGGGATCAATACGGTCTGCCCCAAATGAAAGGAGAGATGATTCGTTCGGCTCAGCAAGATCGCAAAGCGATTGCGGGACGGATCCTTGGCGAAATCCTCCTCAGAAACAGAGGCGTGCTTTTGCAGCCACTCAGCCGCTGAAAGGCTTTCAAAACCCGTGATTAATTTTTCATTTACTTCATTCCACGCTTTTTTTATCTCTCCGCTTGCCGGCAAATCGAGCGTTCGATCAGGATTGGAGATAAAGGCAGGATCAAGTTCCGCGTGAAGGCGCTGTCCGAGGTTCAGCAGCGGCAGCATACGATCGTGAACGGCAGTCAAGTGTCCCCACAAATAGATCAAGCGATTCTTTCCCGGTGCGACCTCTTTCTGGAGCTGTTCCTCGGTGAGAGGTGAAAATAACCGGTCGGCTCTCTCGATGGTGGACTTCCATGAACCCACCGCTGCTGTAACCAATGCTTGTTCCGTCGTCATGATGGTTGCTCTCTTATTAGCAAGATAACTCGGCAAGGGGATATCCCCTAATGGCTTTGGGGTTGCGAAACGGGCGTAGTCGAAATGGCCGAGTTCTCGGGCAGGAGTGCTCTGCGCTTGCTCTTCGACATCCTCCACCGCTCTATCCTGCGAGGCAGGCGTATCATTTTGATTCCCTGGTTAAATCGATTGATCGGGTGATGGAGAAAGCATGCCGGAAACAATAGCCGCTCTATTTCTTTCCGCTTCTGTGAAACGAATGAAGCTCTCTGAAGAGGAGATCCATCGATGTCTGGAAAAACTTTCTGATGACCAGATCTGGCATCGTGGAGGAGACCACGAAAATTCCATCGCCAATCTTCTTCTTCATCTGGAGGGCAATTTACGCCAATGGTTCCTGCACGGAATTAATGGCCAGCCGGACGTGCGCCAGCGAGATTCAGAGTTCGCGCTTTCACCGTTCCAGCGATCCAATGAGATTCGTAGCCGCTTTTCCGCAACCCTCGCGGAATGTCGAAGTGTGATCGCTGCCCTTCCGCCCGAGCGTCTCACTGAAATAATCAACCCACAGCCAACCGGCGGCTGGGGCGACATGACCATTCTCGAAGCGATCTAGTCGCGTCATCGGCCACCTGCAATTGCATCAGGGCCAGATCATTCTGCTGACCAAGCAGCTCACAGGCGCCGATCTCGATCTGTCACTCCCAAGGAAACGATAGCCCGGAAGCCGGAAAGTCAATTGGAGCACCGGGCGGGAATTGAACCCGCGAATACTGGTTTTGCAGACCAGCGCGTTAGCCACTTCGCCACCGGTGCTCATTTTGCCCCAGTGCCGTCGACAAACCGCACCGGGAAACCGCCTATTTTGTCTGCGCGGTAAAGTCTTTCTTTGCCGAGTGCAGGCTTCGACCGCTTGCCTCGCTCGCCGCCGTCGATGCTCTTACGCGCAATCTCCGTTCGAGCGACCCAAAAACTCCTACCAACTCGTCTACCTTACGCCCTGACTGCATCGGGTAGGAAACAATGGCGTGGACATTTTGCTTTGCATCGATGGCGAACACAACTCGCAACGAGGCTGCTTCATGCACCAGCCCAAGCGCTTGTGAGCACCTTCTGATCGAGACCGGCAATGACCCTAAACTTAACTCCGCACCGGCGTTGCGCTCGCTGTCGCGAACCCACGCGATGAACACCGAGCGTGCTCTTCGCTTTGAAGTCGGCGCCTGCTCGAGACTCGAGAGATGCGTGATTCGACGGGAGTGTTCATGTCGAGTTCCTCATTGACAGCTTGCTTGGCGCTTGGTGGCCTGCCGTGCGTTGTTTCCACGCTTTTTAGGCACGTAGGAACCCGGCGGCGAAAGGCCATCTGCGGGTGAGCGATTAATCGTAAGAAAGGAATTTGACTTGCGATTCGATCTACAAACACACCCGCGCTGGGCAAGCAACAGCAACCGCAATAGGAAAAGCCCGGGCGATGAGAGATGATTAGCATTGCTCAAACAGGAAGCGGCTCGCTTCGAGTCGTTTCAGAATAGAACCGTTGCCAACAAGTGTCAAACAAACTTTGCGACTGCAGACGATCAACGCAGACCATGAGAAACGTGTGCTTCTCTCTTGGATTGCGCGCCTGCTGCTCCAAAATGCGACTAGCAAATCTGAAAAAAAACAAACGTGCTCGCACGAATCTTGTGTTTTTCATTTTTTGACAGCACTGATCCTGTAGCAAAAGAGCGCCTTTTCCTTGAACGATTCACATGCTTTCAACAGGGCAAATCAAGCGCATACACAACACTGTCAACGCGACGCCGTTATGCAGTGGAACATCTACAAAAAAGCAAGCAGCGCTTCGCTTGATCTTCTCCGTTTACACAGCGCTTTCCTCTTCGTACTCTGTGCAAGCGTTGCCGACGAGGTAATGCGACTGTCGGCCCTGAAATCTCACAACTGAATTCAGACCGGAAGCCCGTGAATGTTCGCGGCTGCTGAATGAAGACCTGCTGGTACCTGGCGGCTCCAGGCAGGCCCTTCTTCTCTTGCGCCGTGGCCATCGATCGTGCGACTTTTTCCGTTCTTCCCCTCAATCCGGCGGAAGCGCATATGGATGCGTGTCCGTGTCTCACCACTCCTTAGAAAGGAGAAATTTCGCCAAACATGAGGCCAAAGAAAACGATTTTGTGCGTCGACGATAACGAACAATCTCTTTCCGTTCGTAAATTCATGCTGGAAACCCGAGGGTATCGTGTACTGACGGCGACCAGCAGTGAGCGAGCCTTAGAGCTCTTTCGTGAAGGAGGCATCGATCTAGTGGTAAGCGATCTGATTATGCCCGGCATGGACGGAAATGAGCTCGTTCGCCGCATGAAGGAGTTGGCGCCGGAAGTGCCGGCCATCCTGATCAGCGGTAGCGTCAAGGCCTTCGATCGCGCGAATCGCGCCGACGCCTTCTTGCCCAAGGGCGCCTGCTCTCCCGTGGAAATGCTGGAGCGCATCCGTGTGATGGTTGCCCGCAAGAGAGGCCCCAAGAAAGGTCACGGCGTGCGTCCTTTGCTCGCGGAGCACGCAACCGGACACGCCGCGGAGCATCACCCTGAAGCTACGGAAACGGTGGAGGTGGCCGTCTGAACGGCCTCCCCGGCCTTACCGACAAGCTGCCGGTTACAATCAGCTACGTGCAGCCCATCATTGAGGCAAAGAACGTCGGCAAGGTTTACCGTACGGGCAAGGTAGAGGTTACTGCCCTTAGCAACGTTTCGTTCGTCGTGCCTCCGGGCGAATTCGTCAGCATTGTTGGGCCTTCTGGCAGCGGCAAGTCGACGCTCTTCTATATTCTTGGCGGGCTCACTGCTGCCAGTTCCGGGAGTGTCCTGATTGACGGCATCGATTTTGCCGGGCTCAGCGACTCTAAGCGAACGGAATTACGCAAAAAGAAGATTGGCTTCGTATTCCAGAAGTTCAATCTGTTGCCCACGCTGACAGCGCGCGGAAACATCGAAATCGCGCGGGAGATCGCCGGCAGCCGAGCTGCGGTGGACAAAGGATTGCTACAGCACCTCACCGAATAGGGGACTGAGATAGCCGCCCTATCGATCGTAAGCGCCTGCCTGCTCGCCGCTATCGTCGGATGGATATCTTTGGTCATTGACCGTGGTGAAAAGAAACATGAAGCAGAGGACCGACGGCACCTCGGTCAAACTCTACCGAAAGGGTCCTTCGAGGAGCGCGGGTCGGAGATCCGGTTACTGCGGTGGTCAAAGGCTGCTTTTACATTAGCTGTGCTGCTGACAGGGCTTTTGAGTTTTCTTTCTCTACGTAGTGCACGCCAAGCGAGAGATTCCGCCGAATGGATCGCCCAGACCCACGAGGTGATGACCGAGCTGGAAAGCACGCTCAGACACACGATTGACGTGGAAACTGGTGGACGTGGTTTTGCCGAAACCGGCAGCGCGTCGTTCCTGGAACCTTATAAGTCAGGAAGAAAGACGGTTATTGAGGATTTGCACACGTTGCGGCATCTTTTGGTCACTCCGGATCAACTGCAACGTTTAAGCGTATTGGAAGAGCAAACGAACAACGAAGTCGAGGGCATAGACGATCTAGTAGCTAGACGACAGAGCAATGAGAAGGTTCCGACCGTGGCCGTGTTTGAACAAGGAAAAGACGACATGGATGCCGTCCGCGCCACGGTCGAACAGATGGAAAAGGCGGAAAGAGATCTGCTATCAGTGCGCGCGCAGCGATCTCGCGCCGCGCAGCATTCCTCTGGTGTTGTTATCGCGTTGGGTTCATTGCTGGGTGTGATTTTTCTATTAGTCGCCGGTGTGATAGTCAATCGCGAGATCAGCTTCAACGCGCGTACCCGCGGTCAGCTCAGAGCTGTGAACGAGAATCTGGAACAACGTATCGCCGAACGCACGGTAACTGTGGAACAGAGCCTGGCGACCGCTGAGCAAGCTCTCAGGCAGCTTGCGGAGCAAAAATACGCTCTTGACCAACACGCGATCGTGGCCATCACGGACACTCAGGGAACGATCACTTATGTGAACGATAGGTTTTGCGAGATCAGCAAATACTCGCGCGAGGAACTGATTGGGCAGAATCATCGCCTCATCAACTCCGGCCTGCATTCCAATGAGTTTTTCCAGCAGATGTACCACACTATTAATAACGGAGAGGTTTGGCACGGTGAATTTCGGAACCGGACCAAGGACGGCTCGACCTATTGGGTGGACACAACCATAGCCCCGTTCCTTAGCGATGATGGGAAACCGCGCCAATTTGTGGCCATCCACGCTGATATAACCGAACGTAAGCTGGCAAATGAGATTCGTGAACATTTGGCGTCTGTGGTCGACTCCTCAGAAGATGCCATCATCAGCAAAGATCTGCATGGCAATGTCAGTGCCTGGAATCACGGCGCTGAGAAGGTCTTCGGCTTCTCCTCAGCGGAGATGCTGGGTCAGCCCTTACTGCGGTTGTTTCCACCGAATCGCGTTGCGGAGGAGGCTGACATTCTCGGCCGGATCCAGCGCGGAGAAAGCGTCCATCACTTCGACACCGTGCGTGTCCGCAAGGATAGTAAGCGCATTCATGTTTCTGTCACCATCTCGCCTATCCGTGACGGCAACGGTGTCATTGTGGGTGCATCTAAAATCGCCCGCGACATCACCGATCGCAAGCTGGCACAAGAGGCTCGCGAACGGCTGGCAGCCGTCGTTGATTCCTCCAATGACGCCATTATGACAACCCTGGATGGGACTGTCGCCTCATGGAATCGCGGCGCCGAGAAGGTGTTCGGCTACTCAGCAGCAGAGATCCTGGGGCAGCCTCTGCAGGTTCTGTCGCCGCCAGAACGCTTAAATGAAATGAGGGAGCTTCTGGACCGCGTCCGGTACGGCGAGGGCGTTGAACATTTTGAGACTGTGCGGGTACGAAAGGATGGCACGAACATCGACGTTTCGGTGACCATTTCGCCGATTCGGGACGGCGATGGGGTAGCTATCGGCGCGTCGGCGATCGCGCGCGATATTACCGACAGCAAGCGAGCGGAGCAAGAGCTACGTGCTCAAGCAGACCTGCTGGACCTGTCGCACGACTGCATCCTGGTGCGTGATCTCGATGGGACAATCCGGTTCTGGAATCGTGGAGCGGAGGAAATATACGGATTCTCGAAGGAGTGCGCGGTAGGTGCTATTTCGTATGGTCTTTTGAACACGATATTTCCCCGGCCCCTGATCGAGATCGAAGCAGAGCTTCTACAGAATAGGCGGTGGGAGGGAGAACTCACGCACATCACGCAAGCCGGGAATCGCATCACTGTGGGCAGTCGCTGGGTATTGCGGCTAGATCGCAATGGGACACCTTGCCAGGTGATGGAGACCAATAATGACATCACGGTTCGGAAGCAGGCCGAGCAGGCCTCAAGGCAAGCAAGAACTGAGGCCGAGGAAGCAAACAGGGCTAAATCTAATTTTCTTGCCAACATGAGCCATGAGATCCGTACCCCGATGAACGCCATTATTGGGATGACCTACCTTGCCCTGCGTGCCGAGCCAGCCCCTGAACAGAGAAAATACTTGAGCAAGATTTCCGGAGCCGCGGATTCCCTACTCGCCATCATCAACGACATTCTTGACTTCTCGAAGATGGAAGCGGGCAAGATGGAGTTGGAAAATGTTCCCTTCTCGCTTACGGAGGTCTTGTCTAATCTCCACAACATCGTGATCCATGCAGCGAAGCAGAAAGATATTGCCGTTGTGTTCTCTTGCGCGCACGACGTACAGCCTGACTTGGTGGGCGATCCGTTACGGTTGGGACAAATACTCATCAACCTCGTCAATAATGGGATCAAATTTACCCAGGCCGGGGAAGTGGCTGTTGAAGTGGCAGCGGAGGATGTGACAAAGAATACGACCCGACTCAGGTTTTCTGTTCACGATACGGGAATCGGCATGAGTGAAGAACAGATTTCAAAACTGTTTCAGTCCTTCAGCCAAGCCGACGCCTCTCATACCCGCAAGTTTGGTGGTAGTGGACTGGGTCTCGCCATTAGCAAGCAGCTTTGCGATCTGATGGGCGGGACGCTCACTGTCGAAAGTGAGCCGGGTAAGGGGAGCACATTCATCTTGAGAGCGGACTTTCCGCTCGCCTCCGAAGCAACGCGTGCTGCAATGGGTGGAGAATCCTCCTTACCGAGGAGAAGATCGATACTGATCGTCGACGACAACCAGAATGACCGGCAAAGATTGTCAGGAATCCTGGATAGGAATGGTTTTCGGGCTGAGGCAGTATCGTCCGGGGAGGAAGCGTTGTCCGAGCTTTTGCGCGCATCTGGTGCTGGCGATCCTTTTGAATTGGTCCTGATGGACTGGCGTATGCCGGGCATAAACGGGATCGAGGCAGCCCACCGGATTAACGAGAGCTTAAACTCGGCGCATGTCCCGGCAATCCTGATGCTTACGGCGTTTGATCGCGAAGAGGTGATGGGTAATGAGAGCAACCCCGGGCTGAGCGGTTTCCTCATCAAGCCGGTCAAGGAGTCTTTTTTGGTCGATACCATCACGGATATTTTCAGCAGGGAAGTCAGCCTCCAATTCAACCGGCCAGGCACCAACTTGCGAAAGGAAATAAGCGACGGCTCTGCAAGGCTGGCTGGCCGACGTGTTCTGCTGGTGGAAGACAATGAGCTGAACCGCGATCTTGCCGGAGAACTACTGGCCGACCTCGGAATTTCGGTCATCATGGCTATGAACGGGCGCGAAGCGGTCGACCGTGTGCTTGAAGAGCCCTTCGACCTGGTGCTGATGGATATCCAGATGCCCATCATGGATGGGGTGGAGGCAACCAGGTTGATACGGATGGACCGGCGATTCTCAAAGCTGGCTATCGTGGCGATGACAGCACACGCTATGGCAGGCGACTATAAAAAAAGTCTGGATGCCGGAATGAACGATCATCTTACCAAGCCAATCGACCCCAACACGCTGAAGAAAGCTCTGCTCAAATGGATGCCAGTCAAGCAGGTACAAAACGCCTCCCCGGACCCCTCCATGACAGGGATTGTGCGGGACGATGACTACTTGCCGGCTAAGCTCGCACCCTTCGACATACAAGCCGTACTGAGACGGACCAACGGAAAACCCAGGCTCGTTCGTAAGATGATGCGCAGCTTTCGCAATCAATATGCTTTTGCCGGGGCGGATCTGCGTCAACTTATGAATGAAGGGAAGATGGAAGAAGCACAAAGATTAGCCCATACGCTCAAGGGAATCGCCCGAACGCTCGAAGCCATCGAGCTAGGGGACGCGGCCTTCGCGGTCGAGAATGCTCTGCGGTCAGGCGATCTGCCTTATGCGCAGCCGCTTATTGAACGTATGGAAAAGATGCTGGCCCCCGCCATCATTGCGGCGGCTTCCCTCGATGTCAACGACTTCATACCTGAAGGCGCTGGATGTTCTTTGGGGACAACGGCTGGCCACAACAACAGCTAGTCGTCTGCCGGAAGCGAACATTGACCATCTGGCACCCCCATTTGAAACACCGATAAAACGACCAGAATTGTGTCCCCGAATTTTGGCGCGTCTTGAAGCAGGATTTTCCAACCGCTATTCTCGTTCGCTCGGTCCATTTCCTGCACCCTCTCTATAGCTATTCCCTGAACTTCAGTTGACCCCGACTTGCTGTGCACATACACTCAAACCGAACCCCTCAGACGCTTAAATCAGGAAGTGAAGCCCATCCATGGCGAGAAACCGAAATGTTGCTGCAGTGCTCCCGCTTCTGGCCCTGTTTGGGCTGGCTAACCTGACCGTTGCTCGCGCCATGGCGCAGACGCAGACGTGGTACCTCGATCCCAACCATTCATCGGCGCAGTTTTCGGTTCGCCATCTGGGGATTTCCACGGTTAGAGGAACCTTTAACAAAGTGGGCGGCATGGTCGTGGATTCGCCGGATCTCAGCAAGGCTACGGTGAATGTGACGATCGACGCCAATTCCATCGATACTCGGGTGGAAATGCGGGACAAAGACCTGCGAAGCGATCACTTCTTCGATGTCGCCAAGTATCCGACGCTTACCTTCGTCTCCAAACGGGTGGAATCCGCGGGCGCAGGCAAGTTGAAGGTGACTGGTGACTTGACCATGCATGGGGTCACCAAGGAAGTCGTTCTGGATGTCGATGGCCCTACGCCTCCGATGAAGGATCCCAAGGGGACCCAGCATCGCGGGCTTTCGGCAACTGCCTCGGTCAACCGGTCGGATTATGGAATGACTTTCGATATTCCCATGGTGGGTGACCAGGTTGCTATCCAGCTGGATGTGGAAATGGTCGATAAGGCGCCAGGTCCGCCACGACCGGCACCCGGTGCGACCCCGCCTCCACCACCGGCAAACTAGCGCTTTGCTCTAATCGTTCAACTGATCCGGCTTAAGGTATTTGATGAGCACGACATCATTGCCCGCCTCGCCGTAGATCAATTCATCGATGATGTTTTTTGTAAGGAGAATGCCGAAGCCACCCGGCCGCAGGCCTTTTTCTTCGCGGATGGCTTCGTGCCGGATCGGTTCGGAGGGCGGGTTGCTGATGGCCGCGTGACTCAGCTCTTCAAACGAAAAACCTTCTCCGGGATCTTTCACCCGGCATAACACCATGTGTTTGGCACGGACATATGAGATCGCGACGTGCTGGGTGGCCTTGAAGTGGGCTCCATGCTCGATGGCGTTCATCAGCATCTCGCGAAAGGCCAACCCGACGGCGTCTCTTTCTTTTATGGGCAGATCCGGGACTTCGTGAATGAACTGTATGAGTCGATCGGCCGTCCTGCGATCGCAACGAGCGATCAGCTCAATGAGTTGTGGTGTAGCGGAAAGAACTTCGATGCCTTCATCCCAAACGGGCCCGGTGGTGGCCAGTTGCAGCATCTGCTCAAAGGCTGCCATGTCGTAGGGTTCGGAAAAATAGCTGAAGGCGCGCTCGCGCATGGCGGCAATCACGTCGCCCGGCGTGGTCTTGGAAGTGATGATGATGAGTCGAACGTGGGCGCGGACGATACGGATCTGGCGCAGAAGTTCCACGTCCTGTTTTCCGGATGTTTCTTCGCCGGTCAGGACGAGGTCGTAAGCCTGCACTCTGAGCATATCGAGTGCGGCCCTGTTGGAGTCGACCCGCGCGATACTCCACGCCGGGAGAACTTTCCGAACAGCCGCAAGAACTGACGAGTCAGACCCAACCAGGAGAATGGTTTTCTTAGGGCCTGACGGCCCTGGTTTCGTACGGCCGTCGATAGGTCACCGCCTTTCGCTCCATCATAAAACCAACCCTGCCCTGCGCGCTCAAGGGATCTGCTGCTCAGGGGGAGATCGGCTCCATCTGGATGCTTGCCTGGGAAAGGCGAATGGCTGATAACCCGATGGTCGACTGATTCCTAGTTCATTTTCATGCCGGGCATGACGGAGTGATCCATGTTGTCGTGCCCCTGGTCGTCATCGTCGATTGCCCAGACTTTCTTTGCGTCTGCTTCATTGGGATAGACGTGCACCATCCAGCCAAATATATGCGGATGAAAGACTCCGCCGGCGGCCTCGCAACCTTCCTTGGTGGTGATGGATCCCAGCAATCCAAACTTCGCATCGGGGCCGAAGTAGGCGGCCTTCTCCCCTGCCGGCGCCTTACAGAAATTGATGTGCTGATGCCAGTGGGCAATGCTCAGCGGGATGCGGTCGTTTAGCTCATCCTCGGTGGCGTTGACGCGGTCGGTATACATCACGCCTACCAGCGTGTAGCCGCCGTCGGCGGTCTTCTTGTAAAGCAGCGAGGTGGGCCTGCTGGGATCGAACTGCGAGCGCGCTTCCAGGCCGTACTCGTACTTTGTGAAGTGGTACTGGGGCTGCGGCACATTGGGGAGGAAGATCTGGTAACCGTCCGCTAATGCCTTGTGGTAGTCCTGATAAGGCGCCATGGCTGCTTTGGCAGCGGCCACGATGGCGTCGGCCTTCTGCTGATCGCCTGGACTTGGCGATCTGAGCACAGTCATGTACATGTGGCCTGCCATGTGGGCCATGCCGCCTGGTTGACCGCTGTCGATTGCTGCGGCCGTCAGGCCGGCCACGCCCAACGCAAGGGACCCGAGGGCCAGGGCCCACCCTCTAAAACGAGTCACGAGTGACATCACGATTACCTCGCACCTACTAAGACGGATTTTGCAGGTCTAAGTTGCGGGTTTGGAGGGGAATAGGGGCGGAAAACTCAATTTCGCCAGTAATGAGGCGTGAGGACGACCATCATGTGGGTAAGCTCAATTATGGACCACTGAGAGTCGCCCGAGGCGACCCTGTCTAAAGGGTAGTCTTCAATCCAAAATTTCCTAGCCCAAGAGCTTTTTCAGTCGTCCCTAACGGGACTTTTCGACTTCAGGATCTCTACCCAGGACTACGTCCTGGGCTAAGTTCAGCAAAGTTCAGCCGTCCCTAACGGGACTCGTTTGATTCGGTTCACTTAGATCCTCCCCAGGACCGTGCACGGGGCTAATGAGGGGGGAGTGTGACTCCCGAAAGACGACTGCATGCGTCTATCAATGCTTCCTGTAACTGGGGATCACGGGTGGTTGGACTGGGTTTGCGCGGCTTCATGTGGTAGAAATACTGCCCGGTAACCATCGCGTCCTTGTCATTGCCGGCTGCAAGCCAGACCTGGGTTCGGTGGCCCTGGTCCAGATCGTCTGGAGCTCCCCGGCCCCCCATCTTGGTGGGTACCCAGCCGGGCTCGAGGGCGTTCGATAGGACTTCGGGCCAGCGTCGTGCGATGGCGAAGGCCAGCAGCACGTCGTGTAGCTTGCTGTCGGCATACGCCTGCTGTCCCCGCCAGGGGCGTTGTTCCCATGCGAGATCTTTGAGGCTCGCATCGCCGCTCTGATGGAGTCCGGAGCTGAGGTAGACCAGGCGCTTGGGCTGGTGAATAAGGGCCGTCAAAATGTAGGGTGCGAGGGTGTTGACGGCGAACACATGAGGCAGGCCGTCTTCCGTGGCAATACGACGTGGTTCCTGATAGCCAACGGCGGCGTTGTGGATGACCGCATCAAATTTTCCGAGTTGATTGACCTGCTCGGCCACGTTGCGGGTTTGCGCAATGCTGGCCAGGTCGCCGATGACTACGCTTTCCGCGCCGGCTACCGCGGCCAGGGCTTGCTGGCCGCGCTGTTCGCTGCGAGCGTGCAGCAGTACCTTGTGTCCTTGTGCAACGAGCAGTTGGGCGGCCATTTGGCCGAGACCGTCGGAGGAACCAGTAATAAAAACCCGCGCCATTGTCGCTCCAGAGTTGTCAGTCTAAGAGATTGGATCGGATTTAGACAGTATGACCTCACAGGTGGCCCGCTGTGAAACAGCTCAGGACGGCGGGTAGCAAAAGCAATGGACTCGCCGGAAATCCGGCCGATGAAGCACCAATACAAGGGCCCGGGGGCCGTAACGCACAGCGCCATCGCTCACGCAAAAAACGCCACTCGAAGCAGAGTGGCGTTTTTTGGTTTACAGGCGCGCTTCAGTACCAAGTCCAGGCGCCGGGTAAACTTGGAGCAGGGAGCGCCTCCAAAGTTTCGGTCATGACAACAGAACCAGATCGGTCTTCCCAGCGGGACATACTTGAGTTCTGTGTGGGCTATGGCTTGATCCTGGCGGCGATCTGGACCGTGAATCCATGGCAAAGATGGTTTTATTGGATCGCCATCGTCTGGATCGTGGTGACCACGTGGCTGGGACGTCCGACCTGGAAGGCCCTGGGCCTAGGGCTGCCCGGACTGGTCCGGTCTCTTTGGGTGGTGGGTGTGGCTGCCGTTCTCGCGGGTGTTGCCGTTTACACCGCGAGCCGGCTGCATTCGCTGCACCGGCTGCATGGCCCTACTCCGCTGATCCCGCATGTTTGGGGGTATCTGATCTGGGCGGTTATGCAACAGTTTCTGCTGCAGATCTACTTCCTGTTGCGCTTGATGCGGCTACTGCCGGGCAAGGTGGCGCCCGTCATAGCGGCAGCGGGCTTATTCTCGCTTGCCCACCTGCCTAATCCGGTGCTGGCTCCCGTGACGCTGCTGTGGGGAGTTGCGGCCTGCATTCTATTCTTGCGCTACCGGAATATCTATACCCTGGGACTGGCTCACGGAATCCTGGGCCTTTGTGTCGCAGTGATTGTGCCAGACTCCCTCCAGCACCACATGCGGGTGGGGATCGGCTACTATCGCTACCATCCTCATCGCAACCAGATTCCCCAGATCGTATCCACCGACGCATGGGTGATGGCCGAGGCGCCTACCCGGCGCTGCTGACGCCATGCCAGGCCATAGAAGATGCCGGCCAGGGCCGCCAACAGAACGTAGCGCCAATTGAAGACCGTGGCGCGCTTGTTGAAGTGGGAGAGACCAAACAAGGCCGAGGTAATGAGCAAAGCCCGGGGTGTTCCGACCCTGTGCTCCAGGAGGTTCTGCATCCAGCCACGAAAGAAAAGCTCTTCCGGCACGGCCACAAAGAAAAAAGAGAACACCCACGCGAGCAGGGCGCGCCATACGGACGGGACGAGGGCATGGAAATGGAGAAAGCCGAGGAACAGCCCGATGGTCACGGCGATGGGCGTATAGGCGGCCAGCGCGCATAGCCCCACGACAAAGTCGTGCCGGCGGAGACGAAGATCGAAGCCAACCTGGCGCAGTTGGCGGATGACGAGAAAACCATAGATTCCCGCATCGAGCAGCAGCATTTTGTTAAAGACGGCGAGACCCGGGGGCCACGCCGGCTCGAACCAGCGTAGGTCCACTGCAAGGCCGAGCGAAATCAGGACGAGAAAGTCGCGCCACCCTCCGCGCTGCGCCGGGTCAGCCAGGCTTGCTTCGTAGAGCAGCAGGCTGATGCCCACTGGCAGCAGCGTATAGAGCGCAAGCCAGGGCCAGCGGAAGGAGCCGGTTGACCAGGAGACAAGCACGTAGGGAAGACCCAGCAGCGCGGGCGCCAGAATGCGTAATCGGAGAGGCAGCCGGCGGGCCAGGTCAAGGGTATTGGGACAGAAAGCTGCGGAGAAGTAGGGGACAAGCGTCAGCAGCGCGGCGAGGATGACGAGCGGATGGGACAGCTGGCGCAACATTCATCGGCCAAACTGGCGGAGATGATGATCCGCGTGCAGGTATCCCCAGCGCATCCAGTCGGCCTCGGTCATTTCCCGGAAGATCGGGTGCGGCACGCAGGGCGTGGGCAAGGCATCGCAGAACCGGTCCAGGGTGGAAAGCAGGGAGCGAAGGTCCTGCTGGAACTCCACTGGAGCCGTGCCACCTTTGCCCTGTTCCATCTCCGGCCGGGTGGGAAATCCCTTTGCCCACTGCAGTGGCACCTCCAGCGCCAGCCACTTGAGGACGGTGCGTTGGAAAAAGCCGGTCGCCGGGGCGGCGTGCTTCTCTCCCAGCCCCAACTTGTAGCTGTCGTGGAGGTGGCACACCATCTGATGGGCGGACATCTTGCCCCAAAGCGCTGTATCGCCTGGCGATAACGCCGATAACCGCGACGATATATTTTGCCGATCGGCGAGGTTGCTCAGAGTTTTCACGTTACTTGGCTGGATGACACGCGGACTGCATCTTGCCCGCCATCGAATCAGAGTACAAAGTCACGGAGCCGCCCGCCTCCCACCAGATATATTGCCCGGCGGCGTAGCGCGCGCCGGAGCCGGACATGACATTGGCAAAGATCAACGAGTTGCCATGAATGGGAACCACGGCAAGGCTATTTCCTGCCCCGTTGATGTACTCGACCGGAAATGTGGTTGCGGGAAGGCCGATGGCCGCGCCCTTAGCGTCGCATTGGTACTGCACGGTCTTACGTGAAACCGGTTGTGAGCCATTGAGGTGAATGGTCAAATCACTTGCGCCTGCCAGGGCTGTGCTGCAGCCGAGCACAGCCAACATCATCCATTTTGCCTGCATCGATCCTCCTATGAACCGACAGCCACCACGAAATATTGAGCTTTTTCTGGCCCGGGATTGTGCACCCCGTGCAATTCATTGGAGTGAATGAAGGCGGCGGATCCGGGCCCGATGGTGGTCGTCTTTCCCTCAATGGTCACTGCAACGGAGCCCTTCATGAGCAAAAAGAGTTCCTCGTGCACGTGGCGGTGAGGAGGATGAGGCTCGCTTCCCGCAGCCAGAATCGTTTCGTGTACTTCCAGGTGCTCCCCGGTGTGGAGAAGTCCGTCAAGGATCGGCCTGGATTCGTTCTGCCCATTTTGCTTTACCGGTAATTCGCTGTAGGGCTTGGCGAACGAGGGAACCATGGGCAAGTCGGCAGCAAACGCTGAGGAGGCCGCCAGCATGGGGATTGCCTGCAGAAGTGTACGGCGGGTTGGATTCATTGGATCTCCGTGTCACCCCGGTTTTCGGGCTTTGACAGCGTCTGTTATAGGCCTTCTGGCTGCGTCAGATCAAGACACGGTCTCTCGTTCGCTGCTAAGATCGTCGGGAATAAATTGAAGGGGTGCCCATGTCCTTTACGCCGAATCGCCGTAGTTTCATCATTGCCAGTGGAATGACTGCCCTTGCCTCGACCAGGGTCTGGGGCGCCAACGATACCCTCCGGGTCGGCGTGATCGGCGCGGGTGGCCGGATGAGAACCATCCTGGATTCTGCCGACAAATCGGGCATTCCGTTCCAGATTGTCGCGGTGAGCGACGTGTATGGGCCGCGCCGCGATGAAGTGAAGGAACGCTCCAACGGCATCGCGACCACCCATCTCGATTATCACGAGGTGTTGACCAAGGACATCGATGTGGTACTGATTGCCTCCCCGGACCACTGGCACGTGCGCATGGCTTGCGATGCACTGGCCGCGGGCAAGGACGTTTACCTGGAAAAGCCGGTGACCCACACGATTGAGGAAGGGGCCACGCTGGCGAAAGCCGTGCGCTCCGGCAAGCAGGTTTTGCAGTGCGGCATGCAGCAACGCAGCTGGACGCATTTTCGCAACGCGGTTGATTTGATCCAGGCCGGGAGCCTGGGCCGCGTGACCCAGGTGAGAACCTTCTGGTGGCAAAACTACAACCAGGCTAATTGGAAGCCGAAGCCCGTTGATGTCCAGGCGCTGGATTGGAAAATGTGGTTAGGCGGGGCTCCGGATCAGCCGTTCAGTGAAGAGAAGTACTACCGCTGGCGCTGGTTCTGGAACTTTGGCGGCGGCGGCATGACGGATCTATTCACTCACTGGATCGATGTGGCGCACTGGGCGATGAAGACCGATACGCCGAAGGTCGCGCAGATGCTGGGAGACAAATACATATTTGAAGAATGGGACTGCCCCGACACGCTGCAGGCGGCGTTCCGGTACCCGGGGTGGGATTGTGTGTATGAGGGCATGATGAGTTCCTCCATTGACGACGGAGGGCTTGAATTCCGCGGTGACCAGGCGACCATCAAGCTCGATCGCAGCGGCTTCGGTGTTTATCGCGAAGGGCTGCAGGCGGGGCAAAATCCGATTCTCAGCGAAGACAGCTTCCGCGATGGGACCATCGATCACGTGCAGAACTTCTTTGAGTGCGTCAAGTCGCGCAAAGAACCCAACGCGCCGGTCGAAACCGGTATTGCCGCCGCGCGTGCCGGCCACATCGCCAATCTCGCCTACAAGCACACGGGGCAGATTACCTGGCCGCCGAAGGGTTCGGCTTAGGTTTCAGTGGAGTGGCTCTTTCCCGGGAAAAAGCCACTCCGCATTTCGACCCCCGATTACATCAGAATTGGATACGGGCAACGGTCGAAAGCAGGAGCCGCGTCAGCGTGCATCCGGCAGCAGACCTTGCTCAACCAATACTGGAGGCCGTCGGTGCCTGGTGGCCTGTTCGTATGCGTAAGCCCAGCCGAGCAGGTCACCGTCTTTCCAAGGACGGGCGGAAATTTCCAAACCGAAAGGCAAACCATCCGGGTAAAAGCCGCCGGGAACCACCACGGCGGGAACGCCGATCATGTTTACCCAGGCGGTGTCACTGTGTGGGCCACCGCTGATTTGGCCGTCTTGCGGCATGGTCTCGTCCGGCGGCGGCATCTGGGTAGCGGGATACACAAAGCCGTCGAGATGCAGGCGGTCGAGCGTTTTGTTGTAGGCTTCCAGGGTCTTGCGGCGTGGGATGCGAAAGTTTGCGTCTGCTTCCGGATCCGTTTCCAGAGTCACCTGCTTCTCCAGTGGGCGGCCGTTATGGTCGTCTGCTTTATCAATGATTTCATGCGGTAAGGGCGCGCCGGCGACTCTTTCATAGTCTTCGATAGAACGGTACTGAGAGGGGCCATATTCGGCCAGAAAGTTTTCTGTTCCCTCGCGAATGTAGGGAAGAGTGCAGATTCGTGAGGCTGTTTCCGCAAAGCTATCGGGAAGGATGGAATCGTCGAAGACCACGGTGGCTCCAGCCGCGCGCAGGCCTTGAATCGCCTTCATGAATGCTTCGCGGGTCTCCGGCCGCAGCGCGACGTGCGCCGCTGCCCGGTCTTCCGCGGCATTGTCTTCAGACTCTGCCGCAGGGATGCCTTGAAAGGGAGTTCCTGCACCGTGAAGGATGAAGGCAGGCACGCCAAAGCGTTTTCCCTTCAGGGCATCCGTCTTGAGATAGGAGGTATAGGGACCGGGCTGCGCCGATGTAGATTCGCGGGTTCGCGGGTCGAGCGGGTCTTGTCCCGCCATCACGCCCAGCGCGATGGCGGCATCGGTGACATCGCGAGCGATGGGCCCGGTGTTATCGAGCAGCCAATCCAGCGGCGCGATGCCCGTGATACTCACCAGGCCGCGGGTGGGAAACACACCAACCACTGAGCTGGTAGCGGACGGCATACGAATGGAATTGCCTGTGTCGGTTCCATTGCCCAGGACGGCGAAGTTTGCGGTGATAGCCGTGACGGTGCCGCCGGAGGAGCCGCCGGGACTAAAGCGGACATCGTAAGCATTGCCGGTGCGGCCGAACGCGGTGCTGCGGTTGGTGTCGCTGGCGGCGAAATCGGGCATATTGGTTTGCCCGAGGATGATGGCGCCCGCAGCTTTCAATTTGGCCACGATGGTCGCGTCTTTGGGTGCGATCAGTTCGTGTCCGGGGATCATGTAACCTTTCCATCCATCGGTGGTGATGAGGCCTTTGATCGAAGTGTTTGCCTTGGTCACGATGGGTACGCCCCACAAGGGACCGTGGGGTGTGGATTCCGCATCTTCTCGCGCGGCGGTGGCGAGGGCTCCGGCTGTGTCGACATTCTGCACGGCGCGATAGATCCCGTTGTACTTCGCGATCCTGGCCAGATACCACTGCACCACTTGGGTGACGGTGTATTTGTGGTCGCGATACATCTGCTCCAGTTGGGGCACGGTGACCTCGAGCAGGTTGCGGCTCATGGCATCTTGTGAGTCGGCCGCAAAGGTTGGTGTGGTGCAGAGGAAGAGAAGCAAACAGGAAAGCAGCGCTCGCATTTTCATAAAGTATCAGGGAAGTGAGGAACTGCACGTCCCTCGGCTTCGCTCGGAGTTTGTGACTTGTTTCTGCCTTTGTAGATGGCGGCCGGAAAATCCTGAACAGCATCTGCTAACAAATATCGCCGAGGTCCTTCGACTACGCGCCATAAAGCCTTTGTTTACGATAGATCCGCGAAGCGCTTCGCTCAGGATGACGGATTTGTTGAGGGGTGAAACAAAGCTGGTTGGGTAGGTTGAAACACGAAAGATCGAAAAAGTCACAGGCTCTCGGGATGACAATTCTATTTGGGTGTTTTTTTCCGCGTTTCCAGTAGGGGTCCGCGGAACTGCAGATCCCTCGGCTTCGCTCGGGATGACAAAAAGGAGAGGGAGGCGGTTCGATAGAGAGTAGTTGCCGTACCGGGGAAGAGAGTAGGTCCGCACCGAGGCGAGGACAGGCGGTTAAACCTAGAGCTTTATACAGTTGCGATTTGGGCTGTGAAGTTCATGCGCGCCTCGGCCGGCTCCTCAGCGGCTGCCAGGCGGCGAATCGACACAACCGTGATGTCGTCCTGCTGGCCGAAGACGCAGGCGGCTTCCACGATCTGCTCCGCAGACTTTCTTTCCTGGGCCAGGGTTTGCACCCGTTCAAAGCCATACAACTCGCCTTCAGCGTTTCTTGCCTCGACAATCCCATCGGTATACAGAGTGAGTGTTTCCCCCTCGTGGAGACGGAACGCAAGATCCTCGTACACAGCATCGTCCGCCAAACCCAGCGGCAGCGAACCATTCAGCGGTAGTTCTTCGCCGTCGCGAAACGGGGCAAGGTGGCCGGCGTTGGCAATGGTCGCGTCACCATTCGCTTCTACCCGTAACACCACGCAGGTAGCGAAACCATCCTGCACCCGCCCACACAATCTTCGATTCATCCCCTGCAGTATCTCCGCCGGTTCTTGCGTGTAGTCCGTTAACGTGCGGAGCGTCCCCACGATGAGCGAAACCGTCATGGCCGCCTTCAGGCCCTTGCCGCTTACGTCACCGATCACGATCAGGGTGCTGGCATCGGGCAAGGCCATCACCTGGAAGAAGTCTCCGCCCAACTCCGCGGCCGGTTTATACACGCTGTCAATGGCAAAGCCGGGAACGGTGGGGACGGTCTCGGGCACCAGTACCTGCTGCACTTCGCGCGCGGATTTTACTTCCATCTCCATGCGCGCCTGGCGGCGCCGTTCGACATATTGTTCGCGTGCCACGGTGAATACCAGGGCGATGAAGACCAGTGTCTCGAGGATCGGACGCATACCGAATTGATAGCCGTTGAGCGTGAACCCCACCCGTTGTATGGCGGCATATGCGTTGTCCCAATGAGTAATCTGCAATCCCTGGCCAAGCATGTTGAGCACAAAGACCCAGAGACCAGCGAACGCGATGATAAATGCCAGCGGCCACAAGTCGACCTGTCTGCGCCGGCGCAAACCACCGATCAGGATGGCGACAATATAGAGAGGAGCAATGCTATAGATCGCGGTCGTGATCGCATCTGTCCAGACAATGAGCTGGCCTCCCTGCTCCCAAAAGGCAAGCGAAAGAAGATCGACCACCTGTGCGGAGGCGTAAAGCAAAGCCAGGCCCAGCGTCCATCGTCTCCACGAGGGTTCGCGGTCGAGGCCGAAGAGCGCGAGCAGGACTGCCCAAAGTGAGACGTCGGCCAGGCACGAAAAAAACTGCAGGTAGAGCTGGTTACTAAAAAAACTGATGTCGCCGGTCTGAATGATGTTCCTCAGCCCCGATACCCCGATCGCAGTTAAGTAAATGGTCAGCCAGAAATACAGCCACCTGTTTCGCTCGCGCAGGAAAAGAAGAAGGGCGATCAAACCGGTCACGATCATGAGGGCTGACGAGATGAGAGCAGGAAGCGCACGGCGTTCCGCTGCCAGGCGAGTTGCTTTGTTCTGCAGGGAAAGGTAAGCCAGATCTCCTATGCGCGGCGCCGCTTCCAGCCCGCCCACCGTTATGGGATCGGTCGACGATAGCGTAGGCTTCCAGACCCGCAGCGCCAGCAAGCCGGAAGCAGTGGGCAAGGCAAAAGTGCGGGCGTGGGGGAAAGCGTCCCAATAAGCATGCGGAGGAAGTTTGCCGCTGCCGCCTATCTTCTTTCCGTTCCAATAAAGCTCGTAGGTATCATCCACGGGCGGTATCAGGATGGCCGGTGGCTCGCCGGCAGCTGTTAGTTCGATCGGCTTCCGGTACCAGGCAAAGCCGGCATACCCAGGATGGCTCTGACTACCCCACGTGGTATCTCCACGCAACTGTTCCCACTTAGAGTCGTCGTACCCCGGCTGAGCCCAGGCTAAGTCATCTCCGGTATGGAAATGCCAGTTTCCGCCGACCTCCGCGAACCCCTTGCCAGGGTTCTGCGTTTTGAAAGCGACGGAATCCTGGCCCCACAAAGGGATAGCCAGGCCGGCCAACATGAGGATTACAGGAAGTCTGAGCCAGGACCGAACGTAGCGGGTCACGCAGAGCATGATGAAGACCTCGTCTCGAAAGCAAAGGGCGGGGGTGCCTCTGAGAATACCGGGTTTTTCCCTCAAAGTGACAGCCAGAGATTGGACGGCGCTCTCACCCGGCAAAAAGCCGGCATTTCTGCTTCGAGAACGAGGCCAAGGAATCGTAAGTCATTCTCGTGTGAGCACTGATAGACTGCTGGGACCAGACTCAGTCCGCCTGATCTACGGGTGTAAACCAGGGACGAATGACGATTGCAGAAGGAACTCAGTTCGGCCCCTACCGCCTGATCGAGAAGATTGGCGCCGGGGGGATGGGCGAAGTGTACCGTGCCCTGGATACGCGGCTGGAGCGAGAGGTTGCGCTTAAACTCGTTTCCGAGACCTACCTGATCACCGGCGCCGGCAGTGGATCGCCTTCTCCGGTCACGCCGGTACACGGGACCCCCAATTCCCACGTTTCTCATGAGCGTTTCTTGCGCGAGGCGCGTTCCTCCGCCACCTTGAACCATCCCAACGTGTGCGCCATCCACGACACCGGGGAACATGACGGGCGGCCTTACCTGGTCATGGAACTGCTGCGAGGAGAAACACTCAAGCACTACCTGGCAAAGGCCGGTGGGAAGGGACTGCCAGCGGACGAGGTGATTTCGTTCAGCCAGCAGGCAGCGTCTGCCCTGGCAGCTGCGCACGCCAAGGGGATTATTCACCGGGACATCAAGCCGGCGAACCTGTTCGTGGTGGATGCTGGCCGGGGTAAGCGGCTGATCAAGATTCTCGACTTCGGGTTGGCCAAGAAGCAGTCCGGGCTCACAGGCGCAGAGTCGCGTACCTACGATCTGCCTGGTAGCGCCAGCTCAGAGGAGACCGCCGTCGGGCCTGGCGAGGCGACTATGGAGCTGACCAGCCCCGGATCCGCTGTGGGGACAGTGGCCTACATGTCCCCGGAACAGGCGAAGGGCGAGCACGTGGATGCGCGCACCGATTTGTTCAGCCTGGGAACCGTGATCTACGAGATGGCGACGGGGAAGACTCCCTTTGCCGGGGGATCCACTGCGGAAGTGTTTGCCGCGTTGCTGCGCGAGAATCCGCCGCCGGTCAGTACCGTGAACCCGGCGATGCCGAAGAAGCTGGATCCCATTGTGGCCAAGTTGCTGGCCAAGGATCCCGCGCAACGGTACGGCACCGCAGAGCAGCTGCAGGAAGCGCTCGAGAGGCTGGACCCGCAATCAAGCGGGGCTGTGGTGGCCAGCACAGGTGGACGGAAGTGGCCCTGGCCGGTCGCGGCCGTCATTCTACTGGCGCTGCTCGCGGGAGGTCTGGCCTGGTGGAAGTTCCGCCCTGCGGCAACGCCGCCGGCCGCGGAGAATGCCGGCGGAACCGTGACCAAGGCTACCAAGGACTCGATCATCCTGGCTGATTTTGTCAACCACACCGGTGACCCGGTGTTTGACACCACCCTGAACCAGGCCCTGCAGATTGATCTCGAGCAATCGCCGGTGATCAACATAGTGAGCCCGCAGCATCTGCTGCAGAGCGTGAAGTACCTGGGTAAACCCGATGGCACGCCGGTGACGCCTGCGATCGCGCGAGAGATTGGCGAGCGCGAAGGGATCAAGGCCATCATCACCGGGACGATCGCTAACCTGGGCAAGCAGTACGTCATCACGTTGACGGCGCAAAACACCGCAACTGGGGACGAAATTGTCAGCGAGCAGGCGCAGGCTCCAGACAAGGAACATGTCCTGGATGCCCTGGGCAAGGCGGCAGCCGCGATGCGCGGCAAGCTGGGTGAGGATCTGGAAAGCATTAAGAAACTGGATACGCCGTTTGGGCAGGCGACGACCTCCTCGCTGGAGGCGTTTCGCGCCTATGCACTGGGTGATAAGGCGCACGCCAAGGCGCATGACATTCCCGAGGCGGAAGGCCACTATCTTCGCGCGATTGAACTCGATCCCAACTTTGCGATGGCGTACGCGAGGCTAGGCGTGGTGTATATCAACTCCGGCCAGGTGACCAAAGCGACCCATTACTTTGCGAAGGCTTACGAGCTGTCGAAGAATGTGAGCGAGCGGGAGAGACTCTACATAGCCGGCCATTATTACGAGAATGTAGAGGGCAACATCCCCAAGGTGATTGAAACACTCCAGGAAGCCATCCAGGCTTATCCCGGCCAGATCGATAACTACATAAACATTAACGTTGCCTATCAGTCACTGGGCCAATATGAGCACGGTCTTCCCTACGCCCAGAAAGCGGTGGAGATCGATCCGCAGGATTCGATCGCCAGCGAGAACCTCTTGTCCGACTACATCGCTTTGGGCCGGACGGATGATATGAAGAAAGAGCTGGAGCGCACCGAAAAGCTGGACCTGAACAGCAGCACGGATGACATGGTGATTTACATGGTTGCCCATTTCCTTCTGGGCCAACCGCAGGAAGTGCAAGGGCTGATGGCGAAAATAGCGGGCCGGCCGGACGAATTTCTGGCTACGGCGACGCTGGCCAACACGCAGCAGTATTCCGGCCAGTTCCGCCTGGCGGCGAATACCATGCAGAGGGCGGCCGAGCAGGCAGCCCGCTCCAAGGCGCCCGATGCAGAAGCCGGCTTCCTGCTGGAGGAAGCCCAGGCGCGCGGACTGGCTGGGCTTTGCAACTCCAGTGATGAGGTGCGACAGGCATTGTCACTCGACAAGAGCAGGCAGACTCAGGCCTCCGCGGCGTTGTCCGCTGCGCTCTGCGGCGATGGGAAGCTTGCCATGCAGTCGGCATCTGAATTGAGTAACAAATATCCCCAGGACACACTCATCCAGGATGTGTTTGCTCCCCTATCCAAAGCGTTCGTCGCTCTATCCGACGGCCGGGCGAAGGATGCAATCGATGCCGCTGAACCTGCCAAGCCTTATGATGCAGTTTATCCAGCATCGTATCTGCAGGGCCTGGCATACCTTCAACTGCACGATGCCGCGCATGCGTTGGGCGCATTCCAATCCGCGGTCCAGGTCAACTCCGGGACCGTGCAGCAGGCGTTTGCTCCTTTTCGTGCCCAGATCTTCCTGGGGTTGGCGCGAGCCCACGCCATGGGCGGCGACAAGCCAAACGCGAAGAAAGCCTACGAAGCGGCATTCGCGATCTGGAAAGACGCGGACGCGGACTTGCCGATGCTGGTAGCGGCAAAGAAGGAATACGCCGCGCTCTAAATCAAAAGGGAGAAGTCTTGCGTCGATCTATCTTTGTTCCCCTCATCGTTCTTACCCTGCTGTTAGCCGGCTGCAAATCGACCTACTACAAGACCATGCGCACTCTGGGCAAAGAGAAGCGCGACATCCTGGTGTCTCGCATCAAGGATGCCAAAAAAGATCAGGATCAAACCAAGAAGCAACTGCAAACGACGATGGAGTCTTTCCAGGCCCTGACCGGTTTTCAAGGCGGCTCGCTGGAGAAGTCCTACAAGCGTCTCAACTCCGATTACGAGAGCGCCGCTTCGCAGGCGGGCAAGCTCCACGACAAAGTCCAATCGATCGACCAGGTGAGCAACGATCTGTTCAAGGAGTGGCAGGGTGAGATCAACGCGATGGACAATGGCAAATTGAAGTCGCAGGATACCGTCATGCTACGCAACGCAAAAAGCCGCCAGGCGACTTACATGCGCGCCATGCATCGCACGGAAGACCAGATCGCCCCGGTCTTGAAGGCATTTCAGGATCAGGTCCTGTTTCTGAAGCACAACCTCAATTCACGGGCGATCGGTTCGTTGAAAAACACCTCGGCCGGCTTGCAGGGCGACGTGGCAGATCTCATCAAGAGTATCGACGCCTCCAGCCAGGAAGCTGACAAGCTCATCTCGTCGCTCGCCGCTTCTGACAGCAACAATTAGCGCTGCGGCGAACGGGTATAATTCGGCGAATCCAAGTTGAGAGGAAAGTATGACCACATCAGCTCCGGTAACGCCGGAACGCATCATGCAGTTCGCCTGGGGATATGTTCCACCGCTGGTTCTGGAAGCGGCGGTTCGCCATCGTGTTTTCGACGTTCTGGATAGTGGAGCGAAAACGATTGCGCAGGTACAGAAGGAGACCGGCGCCTCAGAGCGCGGGCTCACCGCGGTGATGCACGCCCTCGTGGGCATGGGCTTCCTGGCTAAGGATAAGCAGGGTCTGTTTTCGCTCACGCCGGAGAGTTCTACATTTCTGGTGAGCACCAAGCCCAGCTTTCAAGGCGGACTGCTTCGTCACGGCAGCGAACAGTTGATTCCCAAGTGGCTACACCTGAACGAGATTGTCGAGACCGGACGGCCCGTAGCGGCGGTTAACCTGGAAGAGGCCGGAGGCGATTTCTTCCAGCGGTTCGTGGTTGATATTTTTCCCTTGAGTTATCCCGCGGCGCAGGCGCTTAGCCGGCATTTGAGCGCCGATGACTGCTGACCAGAGTTTTAGACCTGGCTGCGGGTTCAGGAGTTTGGAGCATAGCGCTCGCGCAGGGCTCGGAAAAGGCAACCGTCACCGTTGTGGATTGGCCAGAAGTCATTCCCATCACCCGGAAAACGGTGAGCAAATTTGGGCTGGCCGAGCGCTACTCATACGTCGCGGGCGACCTGCTGCAGGCTGACTTCGGCAGCGCCCACACCGTGGCGGTGCTTGGCCACATCTTGCATAGTGAAGGCAGAGACCGTAGCCGGGAGTTGCTGAAAAAGACGTTCAAGGCGCTTGCGCCGGGCGGGACCATCGCGGTTGCCGAATTCCTCGTGAACGAGGATAGAACGGGTCCGCTGAATGGGCTTTTCTTTGCCGTCAACATGCTGGTGAACACCGATACCGGCGACACTTATTCGTTTGAAGAAATCAGCAGCTGGCTAAAGGAAGCTGGCTTCACAAACCCGCGAACTCTGGACGCTCCCGGCCCATCACCACTGATCCTTGCCACCAAGCCTTGAGAGCGGTGCAGGCTGTCAAAAGACCGTTGACCAAGGGTACGGGTTTCGCCGTGCCGGAGAGATCGATTTCCGTAACGGCTTCAGTCCCGTAGGGACTAGTTGCATAAGCCTTTGGTTCTCACGCAGGTTCTTTAGCCCACATCAGTCACAGCCATTGTAAAAGGCTGAAGCCGTCCCCTCGTCGTGGGACCTTCGCCGCGCAAACCATGGATCGAGGGGGCCGCACCTTGTTGTGGCTTAGGGGGGGCAGGATTACTGGTTCATGGTCAAAGTAAACGTCTGCGTATGGGTGGGCGCTGAGGTTCCGGATGCAGTGACCGTGACGTTATAAGTGCTGGAATGCGCCTGTGGTTGCGTGCTGTTGGATGAAGAATATCCGCAACCGGTCAGGGCCAGCGCAAAGAAGAAAAGTAGGGTTCTCCGCCATCTGCCAGCCAACCTAAAGCAGAGTAGAGGAAACGGCGAGACCAGGGCCAGTACCAATCCTGATGGCACGCTCATCCACAAGCTGCTACTGGATGCGCTCACTGTCATCTTCGTACTTTGCGGCGTAGCCCCAGACAGCGTAACGGGAGCAAAACTACAAGCCCAACCGCTCGGCAGCCCAGAACATGCAAACGACAACGAAGCGCTAAATCCATTTTGCGGAGCAACCGAGACCATCAACGAACCAGACGAACCTGGTGAAAGAGCGAGCGTGCTGCTGGAGAGGGTGAGGCCGTAATCCGCAGAGGGATTGCTTGTGGGCGCCGCAATTGTGACCGTAACCGTGTTGGAGCTGGAAGGGGAATCGGCTGCGTCGCCGCCGTAGGCCGCGGTTAGCGAATGGGTTCCGACGCTCAAGGTGTTCACGGAAAGGGTTCCTTTTCCTGACGCCAGGGTCGCGGAGCCGATCGTGCCGCTTCCGTCCTTGAACGAAATTGTTCCCGTAGCCGAGGCTGGCGCGACGGTCGCTGTCAGCGAGATTGCCTGCCCTGATACCGCTGATGCAGGAGTGGCAACCAGGCTAACGGTGGTTGATTGCAGCGCTGCTCCATTCACCAGTACGGACACCGCACTGGAAGTAGACGCTCCATCCGTAGTGTTCCCAGCATACGAAGCGGTAATGCTATGAGTGCCCGCGGCCAACGAGGTTATGGTGAACGTGGCTGCTCCGTTGGTCAGCGATGCTGCTCCGAGTGAAGCAGAGCCATCCAGCAGAGTGACCGTCCCGGCAGGCGTAGCTCCTGCGGAAGCCGCCACACCCACAGTAAAGGTCACAGCTTGCCCGGCATTGATCTGCGCGGCCGACGCCGAGAGGGTGGTGGTCGTCGTGGCAGCCGCGGCAGCGGCAGAGGGCACCACGAACATGACTGCGGAATAGCCAGGAAAGGTGTAGCTGAGAGAACCACCCGTAATCACCGCATCCGAAGGGTGCGCGATTGAGGTAAGGCTTGCCTGGGAGTAGCTGTAGACCTGGGCAGTCGGCGGCAACGTCAGGTTGGAGAGCGCAAGCGCACCGGTCAAGGATCCGGTTGTCTTGTTAATCACCAGGATGGTCGCTGCGTTGTCAGCTCGACCGCTGCGCGGCGTAGATCGAGAGCTGTGCCTGATCGGTGCTGACGGCACTGATGGAAGTGTCTCCGAACTGGCTGCCCTTACCGTCGTAATTCCGGAACATGCGGAAGGCGAAGGCAATGGGATCCTGCGCTCCCGGCGCGCTCCACATGTTGGCGAAGTCGAGCGGTTCACGGCCAAAGATTCCCAGTACGTCCATCTCCGCAATCGCATCGACAATCGACTTCTGACCGCTATCGATACTGTATTCGGAGAGCGACAACAGGGTGCCTGGATAATTCGCGCTGATCCAGCCACGGAAGCGTGGGATCAACTGCATCGGGCCATTGAAGTCATACTGCTCGACCCAGGTACCCCCATTGTAGGCAGGATCCCAAAGCGTGCGGGTAGAGGCCAGCTGTTTTGCCGGTGTGGAGGTGTCGAAGTAATAGTGCTCATCGAAGTAATCGAGGATGCGCTGGCCATGCGCCTTGTCATACGCGGCCATCTGCTGGAGATAGTATTGACCGGCAAAGACTCCGCCTTGCTGGCCGGTATTCCCGATCCAACCGCCCAGGGTGAAGTCGGAGGGCCCGAGCACCAGGGCAGTGCTGTCTGCCTGTTTGACTGCTACCGCATACTGCTGGCCTAATTGGGTAATGGTCGGATAGGTGGCCCCGCCCGGCATTACATCCCGATGGGTGTTCGACCATCCGTAGGGCTCGTTGTCCAACTGATAGAACTTCACTCCGCCTTTGGCGGCAGTGCCAAAGGCACTGACCAAATGTTGGACCCACTGTTGTTGCAAGCTGACCGTATTGTCGATGTGGTTGGCGTAGATGTTGCTATCGGTCAGCTGTGTGCCATTCGTGGCAATGCTGTTGCCGCAGTTGTCCCCGTTTGGGTGCACGTAGGGATTCGTGGACTGTTGCGCCCCGTAGACAGAGACGGGGAAACTGCAATTCCATGCTGAGGCTTTGTTGACATAGGGGATGATGGGGATAGTAATCAGTGCGTTGGCTGGTTTGTAAGTGTTGACCATCAGGTCTACGGATGCGCTCGGCACCGGGGTAGTTTGGCCATTGCCGCCCATGAAGTACCAGTCAAAGCCTGCATTGCTCGAATCGACCAACCAGTTATAGCGAGTGGTTGCATCGCCGCCCCAACGGATGTTCGGCACCTGGATCTCTTTAGCAAAAGTAGCGTCGAGACCATAGCTGGCGATCCCGTAGATATCCGGGCTTATCGGATGGCGCGATGCATTTGCATCGACGCTGAGTGCAGGCGCTTGCGGGAGGGCAACGTCAGGACCAGCGAAGACGAGCGCCCACGATACGAGGAGGAAAGCCGTGGCGTGTGCGCGATTGGGTCGCATACCTGGTCTCGCAGTCTAGGTGTGACTAGGGCAGGGTACCGTCAATCGAGTTACTCTATCCAGTTACTGATGGGGGATGTGTGCGTAAGTCCAGCTAATTGACCGTCGCTCCATAGCCAGGTGTCTCAACCTTCTTGTACCCGGCGGGCACCTCGAAGTTCGAAGAGGCGACGGGCGCCTGAGAAAAGTTTGATTTCTGAACCGTCGTCTCCATCAGGGTCGCGCTCGTGGTCTGCGTACCGTCCGGGTTCGTGGTGGTGGTGGGTGTGTCCGATGAGGGCTGAGCTGCCTTCTTCCGATGGAATGCCCCCAGCGCGGAGCTGCCTAACGCAGATCCCAACATCCCTGACATCGAGCCATTGGAATTGCTGGGCGCTGCTGCAGGAGCATCCGAAGTTTGAGCGGAATTTTGTGTCGCCGGTCCAGTGCCGCTTCCACCCATTTTCGTCACTTCCATCACGCGCGTGCCCTGAAGCTTTGCCATCTCTTTCGCCATTTCAGACATTGCTTCTGCCGATCCGGGCTTTCCCGCGAACATCTGCGACATCCCGGGATTCTTGCTCATGTCGTGCATTTGGGTCATTTGTGCTTTGAACGCCGAAAGATCTACTCCCTCCATCAACTTTTGGCCGAAGCGTTTATCGAAATCCTGAATCTCTTTTACCTCCGGCGGGTCGGGAGTGATCCATGCGTCGGTGGTGACCACGTAGGTCGCTGCGTTCGTTTGTGTAGGTGGCGCGTTCGGATCGGTGATGTGCATTTGTAAAGTGACCACTTGCTCCTGCGCCGTAAGACCGCTAATCTCCTTGGTCGCGCCTGTATTCTTGACGGACACGTCGAAGCTGGTCTTCAGATCAGATTTCGGCTGTTGCGGCTGATCCGGCGCGGGTTTGGCCTGCTCCTGGCTCTGCTGCATCTGCTTGGATGCCTGTGCGAAGGCCTGCCGCATCTGGGCGAAGGTCACAACCGTGTAGGTCTTATGTACAGGGTCGATGTGGGTGACGGTTTCCTTGTCGAGATCGGTGATCTCAACGGAGTCTTTGCCGACCACCGCTTTCTGGTTGCCATGGATCATGGTGGTGGTCGTGATGGGCGCAAACATATCGCGCATCGATTTGCTGAGAAAGCTCATCGACTTGAGCGGCGCAACCATGCTCCCGCCCGTGATCTGCGTTGTCTCCTGGTAGCTTGCGTCGGCGAATACCAGCCGATTGGCCAATAGGATCATTCCAAATGTTGCGACCTTGCGAAAACTCATTCACCGCCTCCGTGAACCCTCAAAGAAGTCCGTCTCTATGTGTGACGCGCGCCGATCGATCGTTACAAGCATCCACAGATCGCCCAGGCCGGCGGGACCCGGTCTTCGTCGGCACGATTATAGGTCCGGGAGGCCGTGGGAAACCAAAAACTTCTTATCGGTTAGAAATTGCATCCAGGTTAGCAACAAAATGGAGAACCAGCGCGCCGCGGGTTACGGATAGTTGCTGATTTCAATGAGGTTAGAGTCGGGGTCGCGGAGATAAATCGAAAGCATTTCGCCCTGAGCGCCAGCGCGTCGCACCGGCCCTAGTTCGATGGCGTAGTTACCGCCGTTCAGGTGGGAGATTACTTCCGCGAGAGGGGTCTTGGTGATGAAGCACAAGTCGCCCGAACCCGGAGTAGGATGCAGGGCCTTCGGTTCGAACTCCTTCCCTATTTGGTGGAGGTTTATTTTCTGGTTGCCGAACGGGAGCGCCTTTCGTTCTCCGAACGTGATCAATTCCATGCCGAGTGCGGCGGTGTAGAAGGTGACGGTTGCGTCGATGCTGGCTACGGTGAGAACAAGGTGGTCGAGGTGATCGATGGCAAATCCCATATTAAGACTCTAATGGGGACGGAGCTGGGTGGCTTGAAAAGAAGATCGCAGATCCCTCCGCTTCGCCGGGGCACGCGAGATAACAATTTTTGCTTGTGGATAGTCATCGGCGTTTCCACGACATGTTAGAACTGCAGATCCCTCCGCTTCGCTCGGAATGTGCAGTTCTGCGGACTATTCTTGGAAAGGGCGATTTTACTAGTACAGAATCTTCAGCCCGAACTGAATGATCCTGGGTTCGAACGTGCTGGTGATGCTGCCGCCGCTGCTTGGGGCACCACCAAGAGTGCCGCCCAGCCCACTAGCAGGCAGATATAGATTGGTGTGATTGAACGCGTTATACATCTCGGTGCGGAACTGCACCTTGAGGCCTTCCAACGGGGTATCGAAATTCTTGTTCAGTGCAAAATCCGTGGTGTAGTACGCAGGCGTCCTGCCCGGGTTGCGGCTTTCGTTGCCGAAGGGGCTTTGCAGGGTACCGCTCGAGTTCCTGGTGGCCGGCAAGGAGAGCGCGGAGTAGTTGACATACTGGATATACCCACTCGACAACTTGACCCTCTCAGTCAGAGGAACTCCGTTCACGCGGTTCGGACGATACTCGTTCGCTCCGCGGTATGTAGCCGAGATCTGCGGCGAGAGGGCATTCGCTGAATTCGGCGTATAGGTAAGGTTGAACGGAGTACCAGCCTGCATGGTGTTGATCCCGCTGAGCTGCCAACCACCTACAACCGCGTTCACCAGGCCACTGCTTTGACCAAGAAACTGCTTTCCTCGTCCGAACGGAAGATCGTAAACCAGGCTGGTGATGTTGGTGATGGGAAGGTTGTAGTCTGATTGCGCGTAGTCGGCAGCGATGTTGTTTCCATCCTGCGGAGAAGGAGTATTGCCCTCCAGAGACGCGCTGGCATTGTCCAGTGAGTGGGACCAGGTAAAGGAGTTCAACAATGTTAGACCGGCAACCGAGCGCTGTTCATAGCGAACCTGCAGACGCCTGATATTGCGACCAGAACTCATTCACTGCGGCAGTAATATCGCTGGGCCAGCGCGTGTATGGCCGGGTAAATCCGGCTGCAGGATTGATCTGGTTGGCGTTCAGAAAGCCCTGCAGTTTTACCCCGTGGTTGCCGACAAAGGCGATGTCCAGCAGGCTGTTCTTGGCCAGCTGGTTCTGCACGCTCACGAAGAAGTCCTGCACGTAACTGTCCTTGGTGTTTTTGGGGATATACGTGATGTTGTCTGTCGCCGGATTAAACGTGGTGGCAAGACCCTGGGGAAATCCCTGATCCACGGTGCGATAGCCGGCCGTACCGGGAGCCGGCTGGGGTACCGAGACGAACAGTGCGTTGGGAGCGTTGATCGCCAGAATGTCGCCGGAGCCTGCCCGTGTGTAGTGCACGTAGCTGATACCGTAACCGCCACGGACCACAATCCGGGGAGTGGCCGCATACGCAAAGCCCAGTCGTGGACCGTAGTCCCCGAAGTCCGGATTGACCAGCGTTTTTCCATAGACGCCTCCCGGCGAAACAGGAGTGACGGCGCTGGTCTGCTGATAACCAGGAGTGATGGTCAAAACAGTTTGGGAAACGGGATCGAAGTTTGAAAGCAGGTTGTGCTGCTCCGAGTAAGGTGAGCCATACTCCCAGCGCAAACCCAGGTTCAACGTCAGCTTGGGAAGAATCTTCCAGTCGTCCTGGGCGTAGACGCTCTGCATGGTCTGCCGCAGGTGGGCGACAAACAGGTTGGCCAGAGAGTAGTTGTTCGTGGTGCCGAACAAAAAGTCAGCCCAGTAATTGTCGGCCACCGCTGCGTTCACGCTCTTGCAGTTCGGGTTGGTGGGAACCTTTACTCCGCCGACGGTCGTACTAGGGCAGAGACTGTAACCGCCAGAGTAGCTAAACGAACCAAAAAGCGGGTTGTTGTCGTTCACCGCCATCCAGATGTGCTCATACTCGTAGCCGAACTTCAGCGAGTGCCTGCCTTTTACCCAGGTAAAGTTCACCTTGGGGTCGAGCAATGACGGATTCTGCCACTGCGGATTCGTGCTCTGACGGCCAAACGCGCTGAAGTTGGTGATGCTGGTAGAGGGCAAGCCGCCCGCGACCGTGGGATCAGTAGGAAGCCCCGGGATCGTGATCGCGTTGTTCCCGATCGAGAGCGAGTATTTGCCGGCCTTGGTTTTGGAGAGACCCAGGCGTGCATCGATGACTTTGTTGGCGCCCCACAAGTGGGTGTAACCAAGGGCCACCTGCTGGTCGAGAATGCGGATGGTGCCGTTCGTCTGGCCATCGAGCGGGAGGAGAATCGCCGGATAATTCACGCCGGTCTCTTTGCGGTCGCTCACGCGCACAAACCAGGAACTGCTGTTGTTCTGCTGGTAGTCGAGGCGAACATCGCCCTTGTCTGAATTATCAGTGAACGGGACAAGCGTGGAGTAGTCGTTGGTCGCCAACCCGGTAGAAGCCAACCCGCTGACCGGCAGGCCCGGAATCTGCTTGAAAAACCCAATGATCTGCTGCGATATAGGGCTGATGGCGCTGGCCGGTATAGGAGAGCCGGCGGCATACACGGCTCCGGTAATCGGGTTCCGCACCGGAACTACCAATACACCGTTGAGTTCGTTCTGCGTGGGTAGCGTTAATACAGTGAGCGGCTTGAGCGTCTGTCGAAAGCCTTCGTAGTCGACAAAGTAGAACAGCTTGTCCTTGAGAATCGGGCCGCCGAAATTCACGCCGAACTGGTTGCGATTGAACGTAGGCTTCTGGAAAGGAACAACGTTGCCAGTATTGCCGACCACCGTCGGTTTGAAATACCCCGCGGCGTTCAAATCGGTATTGCGCAGGAACTCCCAGAGTGCGCCATGGAAACGATTCGTTCCGCTTGCCGAAGCAACGTTGATCGTAGCCCCGGAAGAGCGGCCGTACTCCGCACTTTCATTGTTGGTCACTACATTCCACTGCGAGACCGAGTCGGGAGGAATAGCGATGATCTGGTTGTCGAAGCCCTGGTTGCTCTCGCCGTAGGCATTGTTATCCATGCCGTCGAGCAGAAAGTTGTTGAACATACTGCGTTGCCCGTTGACGTTGTAGGCGCCCTGGCGCACCAGGCTGTTGATCGAACTGGTGGTCGCGGCCGTCGGCGCTTGACGCGAACCTGTGACCAGCGCCAACAAGTCTGAGTAGTTCCGGCTCACCAGTGGCAGCGCTGCCGTCTGGTATTGGGTAATGGTCTGGCCCCGTTGGCTCGAGTCTGTCTCCAGTTGCAGCGTCACGTCGGTTACTTCGACCGAACTCTCGGTTCCGCCAACCTTCAATTCCAGGTCAATGCGTTGCCGGCTGCCCACGGAAATGGTGATGTTCTGGGCCACCGCTTCGGCGTAGTTGGCGGCCTTGGCGGAGATGCTATATACGCCAACGTGCAGGGAGGGGATTTCATAATCACCGCTGCCATTGCTGGTGGCGGAGCTTTCAATATTCGTAGCTGTGTTGGTGGCGGTGATGGATGCGCCCGCCACGGCAGCGCCGCTTTGGTCACGGATCGTCCCTACCAGGCTCCCTACGTCGAACTGGGCGTGCGCAACGCCGCCCATTAAGGATAGCGACACGGCCAAGGAAAGATTGCGAATTGCTCGTCTGATTATGTTGTTCATACCTTTTAACGATAAGAACACCCAGGGAAAAGACGTTTAAAGCAATGCTAACGCCAGATGAATATGAACGATGGATGAAGAACTTACACAACAATAAATTTCGTCTACGGTTCAGGTGAAGCTACCGGTCCGAGCCCGCCACAACGCGCCGTCGATGGGGTCGACCCCTCTCTCTGGTGCGTGTACCGCAGGAAACTCACGCTGGACAGCTGCCATCAATGCATCGCGAACCGGAGGAACGTTTTCCAGAATGCTGCCGGTATAGGCGATGGGTGGAGTCCATCCTGGATCCGTCGAAGCGCGCCGCAATCTCCGAATGACCAGTCGGACCAGGTAAGCAAGATCCTCTCCTTGTTTCCGCAGGAGCGCAGAGGCTATTTGATCGCCCTGCTCCGCGCAGCTCAACACTACCCCGGTCAGGGTGGAAAAGTCGGGGGCGGGAATAGCATTCGCGTATTCCACCAGGTGATGCAGAGACGATAGCTGCCAGAAATCCAGCACTGCCGGCAACAGCAGGGTTTCGCGTTCCTCGTCCTTCGCCAGAAAAATGGCGCGCAGGCTCTCCAGACCGATCAGGTGTCCCGATCCCTGGTCTGCCAACGCGGGTCCCCATCCTCCGGCAGAAATGAGCTCTCCAGCCTGCGTCCGTCCCACTACATTGGAACCTGTGCCGGCCATGACCAGCACTCCGGCCTTGCCGGGAAAGGCTGCTTCGAGGGCGATCTCGACATCTCCAAGAATCAGCAACGCGCCGCCAACCCGGGCGCTGATCGACTCTCGCAGCCAGTCTTTCACCAGCGGGACAGTTTCTCCTGCAGTCCCCACGCACGTGCGGGTCACCTGTTTCATGGAGATGCCGGTGCGCGAGGAGAGTTCAGCCAGCGCCGATTCGAGGTTCTGACAGGCGGTCGTGGCGTCCACGCGCATCCGCTTGATGGTGCCCGTGCGCACTCTGGCCAACTCGCGCGTTTCATCTGCGAGCACGTAGTCTGTTTTGGTTCCACCCGCATCCAGAGCTAGAAAGAAACTCATTGATTCATGTACTCCGGATCCGGCACGCTACGCAGCGGCAAAATGGGCCTCAATCTCCTCGAGAGTTTTACCCTTCGTTTCCGGAAGAAAGAAGGCTGCAGTTATCAGATAAATCAGGGTGAACCCGCAAAAAAGGAAAAACATCATGGAATAACCGTACTTGCCGACCACCGGCAGAAAGATGGCCGCCAGCGTAGTGGAAACCATCTGGTTGATCACCAGCGCAATACTCATGCCATTCGATCGGATGCGGGTGGGCATCAACTCAGAGAGTGCGAGCCACACGCAAACCCCCGGCCCCAGCGCATAGAACGCGACGAAACCGTATAGCCCTATCGCCACCAGCCAGCCATGCGCCGCGTCGGGCAGAGGCCCGACATAGGCGTGCTCGATTTTGAGCGGAGCCCTACGGGCCGCGTCGAGGTTGGCAAACGGGTCACGGAAGAACGCCTCGACCTTGGTCGAAGGGAGGCTGGTCTCCCGGTTGATAGTGACCGGGGCCTCCCCCTCCGCCGAACGCATCGTCCGGGTAACTCCGTCAAATCCTCCATAGGAATAAATCACCGTCAGTGCCAACCGGTCCGGCGCGCTATCCGCGAAAGAATTGGGAGGAAGCACCCGCTTGGCGATGTCTTGATTGAAGTGCAGTGAAACGCCTTGATCCGGCCCCACCTGCGATTGGATTGCGTCCCGAACATCAAACCTGTTCTTTTCTGTGCGCAGGAAAAGGATGCCGACAAACGCCAGGCAAACGATGATGCCGGAGGTTCCCAGGGTCAAAAGGAACTTGCGCCCTTTGCGATCGACCAGGGTCATGCCGGCGATCGTCATCAGGAAATTGCATGCTGTGAACAGGACGTATCCCCAATGAGCGTGCAGATCGGAAAGCCCACTTTGCAGCAGGATGTCGGTGTTGTATCCGATGATCGAGTTAATACCGGTAGCGGTGTTGCAAAAGAGGATGACGCAAGCCAGCAGGAAAGGGAGAACATACTTCCGCTGTAAAAGTGCGTCCTTCACCGCCCCGCGGGCTGCCGAGGCACGTTGGCTCGAGAGGGAAGTCTGCTCCATCTCTTCAAGCTCTGCCGCAGCCTGCTCGCTGGTGCGCGATCGCAGCAGTGCCTGCAAGGCTTGCTGCTTGCGTCCGCGGCGGAAAAGCCACCGTGGCGATTCGGCAACAAACAAGCTGCCTGCCAGGAACAAAATGCCGGGCGGCATCGACATCCAGAAAATACGCCGCCACGCCTGGTCTTTCACTCCCAGCAGGGCTTCCGGTGTGGTGCTAGTGACCAGGGCGGCCACCCGGTAACTGTAGTAAATGCCAATGAGCGCCGCCAGAAAAATGCCAAGCGTCAGCAGCCATTGGAAGGCGCCGGTGCCCTTGCCTCGATCCTGGGCCGAGAGGCACTCCGCCAGGTAGAGGGGGACGACCATACCCACCAGGCCTCCGCTGACTCCTTGCAGCAGGCGGCCGGAAAACAGCGGACCAAACCCATGGGAAAGGGCAATGATGGGAATGCTCAACACAAAAATCGCCGCACTGATGACCATCAGGGGTTTGCGTCCCAGCCAGTCGGCCAGCAGCCCGGCAAACAGGGTAGAGATGACGCTGCCCAGCAAGACCGCCGCAACGATGATCGAGAGCTGACTGGCGTTTAAGCCAGAGGTGGCTTCCAGGTAAGGCAGCGCGCCGCCGATGATGCCGACATCCACCCCATATAGCAAGCCGCCCAGCCCCGCGACCAGCAGAAGCAGGCGGTTGTAGGTGCGGTTAGGATCTACAGCGGCGAGGGTTGGCATCGTGGCGACCAGGCAAGCAGGATTGAACTCCAAACCATCAGAATAACCTGCGAGCGGAAACCTACCTACCCCGAAAATACAGAGTGCGGGACTCCATCATCCACCAAGGTTGCCGGTCCTGGACGGGTGCCCCATGTTCGCCAAAGCCTACATGGGCCGAAAACGGATTTTTCAAATGCTTTTAGTCCAAGTTGTGGCGACTCTTGCTGTTGGTCGCATTCCGCTGCCCGCAAAACAGGAGCCTTGGAAGGGGGCTGCGCCCCATCTTTTTCGGCCCATGTACGCTGAGGCGAACATGGGGCACCCGTCCAGCGAGGGAGACTAGTTGCTACCCCGGGACTTTCCAGTGCGTTGAATGGTTACCGGAGCCGGCGCTTGGTCTCCATCAGGGCCTGCTTGGCGGCTAAGTCGCTTGCGATGCCGAAAACCATGAATTCGAGCGGGCCGCTGCCGGAGTTGGCGAACGACTGGTGCTCGCCCAACCGCACGGGCACCGCATCGCCGCTATGGATCTGGGCGGTTTCCGAGCCTATGGTCACGCTGCCATCGCCGGCCATCACGTAGTAAATCTCGCTCATGTCCGGTTTCGACACCGGCCCCACCGACGTTCCCGGGGGCAACAGCAGGTGATCCACATAGGACCAGGTGCTCGAGAAGACCGTTGGATCCAGCGCACGCCGGTATTGCACCGTGCCCGTGCCCCCATTCATATGCTCGACCGGCTTCAGCAGCGACCGGTCCAGATGCATGGCCATGAACGTGGGAATCGGATCCAGCGCAGCGCCCACCCGTCCGTCTTCGAGATTGAAGGCGTCATAGACGCCCTTCATCATGCCGACGTTGAAATTGATCCACTCAACCGGCTTATCCGTGGCGTTGTAGATGGCGTGCGAATGTCCCAGGCGCGTCGGCGCACCCGCCGGGCCCTTCAACGTGGAAGTGCGTCCATCAATCGTGAACTGGGCTTCGCCGTCCAGGATGATGAACATTTCCTCGCATTGGTTATGGAAATGGGCGCCAATGCCGCTCTTGGGCTCAATGACCCCGCGGTGCATGAAAAACAGGTTGGTCTCGAGCGATGTCGCATCGAACAGCGGCCGGTAGTCCAGGGAGCCCGGACCATCGTGTACCGCTTTCATGTTGCGGTACTTCGACGGATCGGCGTGGGCGATGCGTTGATCGAGCGGCACCACAGGGGTGAGCGGAGCCTGCTGCGCCAGCAATAAACCAGGCGTAAGCATCCATAAGAGAGCAAGGGTTTTTCTCATGCACGTCCTCCCGCTTCGACCAGCGGCGGTCGCAATCCCAGGCGAGCCAGGATGATATAGACCAGAAACCCGCAAGCGAACGCATAAAGTTCCGAAGGGTTGTCGGCCTTGACCCAAGCCGCCGGAAGGCCAGGAATGTGTTCCGGCATGCCGACCATAAATCCGACAATCCAGGCGATGTACCCGGCCCAGTTGATGCCCAGCCGCGGGCCCGACCAGCGTTTGCCGGCAAGCAGGTAATCCGCCACCATGGCGCCGCAGATAGGGCCGAAGGATGCAGCGATAATGCTGAAGAAGCCGATCAGGTTGTCGGCCACGCCGCTGATGGCCAGGATGGCGCTGATCGTAACCCCAACCATAGTGGATACGGGCCGGGAAACCTTGGGCAACATCGTGTTGAAGCTGTTGGCCGCGATGAATGCAGAAAAGCACGTCGGGACCAGGCAGGCAGCGGCGAAGAGAAAGAACATCACCGGAGCCAAAGCTCCCACGCTGGCAATCGCAGCGGTGTAATCGTAGTTGGCTGCTCCGGCAGTCCGGCCCAGGTAGCCGGCTACAGAAAGCACCGAGACCCCGCCCGCGATGATCGCGCCGGCAACAATCCCGGTAAGTCCACCGAGAACAACATCTTTCCGGTTGCGATTGTTCATGCCGAAATCCGTGCCCGCTGCTCCCGCCGTCGCGAAGAAGCCGATGGTGACCAGCAGCGCATTCAAAAAGCCGGTCAAGGGTTCGGTGTGCGGTGGCTGGTATTGCGGAATCCCCGACCGGTTAGCCCACAGCACGATCAGGATCATGAGGAACGGAATCCAGTTCAGGAATTTAGCGACCTGGGCGACATAGTGGATGCCCTTGATCGCCACCCATCCCAGGCAGTAGAGCCAGATCAGGGCGATCACGGAGTAAAGAATCCTCGAGGTCTGGCCCAGGCCTCTCATGATGAAGCCGGTGGCGATCGCCGCATCCACGGCCACCCAGCCAACCTGCAAGAGTCCCATCAGTATTCCGGGGATGAGAAATCCGCCGGTGGTACCGAAGGTGGAGGTGCCCACTACGTAGAGAGTGCGTCCGGTCTGCATGCCCAGCATCGCGGGCACGTAGTAGTAAAGCCCAAAGCAAAGCAGTCCCGCGACCACCAATCCCCATAGCACAACAGTCGGGCTGGCATAGCCGATCGTCGGCCCAGCCAGCTTCAGGTAGTAGCCGACAAACAGGAAAATGCCGAAGTAGCTGGGAAAGGTGCTCTTGTACCAGGGAACCCTGGCGGTGGCTGGAACGGGAACCGACGCGCTTACATATTCGGGAACGTTTCGTTCCATAGGGCTCCTTAAACCGAGGTGTAGTCGTTCACCGAGAAGTCCGCAAAATAGGCTTGCATCTGGGGCCACACCACCTGGTGCAGATCCATCGCCACCCATTTTTTCTGCAAATCGTGGGATTCGAAGGCGATCCTCAGGCGCCAGCTTTCGCCTGCCTGGTTCGGCCGCAGCAGCTCGACGTCGCGAAAGCCTTCTTGTTTCGAAATTGCGGGTCGAAACGTATCGGTGTAGGTCTTCTCCAGGCCTGCCTGCGCCCCCGGCTTCAGCTTCATATCCACAAACAGGACGAACATTGTCACCTCACCATTTCAGTTTGAATACATCGATCGCGGTGCCGCCCAGAACTTTCTCATAAACCTCAGGGGCGAGTTCGAGCGCTTTGTATTTCGCGTATTCCACCGGCACATTGCTGGGTAGATCGGCCCCCAGCATCACCCGGTCCGCGCCGATGGTGTCGATCATCCAGCGGATGTCCTCGCCAATGCACCACGACGTTTCGAGATAGAGATTACCGCATACCGAAGCCGCGACCTGGGCCTCGGCCGTGAAGACAGCAAAACCGGCGTGGGCAAGAATGATTTTCAGGTCAGGATATTTACGGGCTGCGGGAATACAGAGCGCAGGCAAGGCGAAGGGCACTCCAGGACCAGTGTGGACCATGGCCGGAACCCCGAGGGCATGGGCGGTAGCAAAGACCCGGTCCCCGTCTTCTGAAAGTGGATTCACCCCGTGGCCAATGGTATGCAACTTGATCCCGACAAATTTCAGGTCTTTAATGCAGCGCTCCATCTCACGCTCGTAAGCGTCGCGGGGCCCGTGTGGCGTGGTGCTGGCGATGCCGAAGAACCGGCCCGGATGCTTGGCGCACAGTTCCGCGATGCGGTCGTGGGTTTTCGAGGCCGTGGTCGCTCCCGGATACGGCTGCACGATGGTCGCATCCACTCCGCACTCCTCCATGCGGCGAAGCATGTCTTCTTCGGTGCTGAGCAGTCCGAAGACGCAGCATTCGCCCAGGTGAGCGTGGGTATCAATCTTTTTGGTCATGAATCCTCTCCGTATTGAGTTCAGTGTGCGTGCGGAAATTCGCCCAACTCGGTATCCAGGGCGTTCTTCTGGGCCGAGATGCCGACGACCATCAGTTCCAGGTCTGCCGATCCGTTATTGGTAAAGGAGTGCGCTTCGTTAAAGCGAATCGGCACGCCATCGCCTTTGTGGATAGGCGCCGACTCCGCATTCACTTGCACTTCGCCATCACCGTTGAGCACGTAAAAAATCTCTTCTACGCCCTTATGGTAGTGCTTGCCGATCGACGCTCCGGGCGGAATGAGGATGTGATCCACGTAGGCCCAGTTGGTCAGGAATACGTCCGCGTCGAGCGCCCGGCGATACTGCACCGTGCCCTGGCCACCAAGATAATTCGGCATGGGTTTTAGTGTTGCCTTGTCCAGGTTCATGGTCATGAACGTGGGGATAGCGTCCTTGGGGGCGCCCACCCGGGCATCATTCAGATTGAACGCGTCGTAGTGGCCTTTGATCTGGGCCACGTTGATGTTCATAAATTCGACCGGTTTGTCTGAGGGATTGTAGATGGCGTGGGAGTGGCCCATGCGGCACGGCGCTCCCACCGTTCCCTTAAGGACCGAAGTGCGGCCGTCGATAGTGAACTCCGCCTGGCCGTCGAACACGATGAACATCTCTTCCGTGGTGTTGTGGAAGTGATGGCCGACGCCGCCGCCGGGCATAATTTCGCATCGATGCATGAAGTTGAGGTTGACGTCCATGGCCGAAGGAGGCACCAGGAGCTCGCACGCCATGTCGCCGGCGCTATTGTGCGAGCGGCTGCGGGTGTATTTGCTGGGATCGGTGTGCCCGATCCTGGCCGCAAGTGGTGTCTGCGCCCACACAGAAGAGAAGGGAAGAAGCGCAAACGCACAAAGAATCCGTAGCAGATACACGCGTCGCATCATATCGTTTCCTCGCATGCTTGTCAGTCGGGGCGCAGGTCTGCCCCCTCCGTTTAAGCCGCCCAAGAATATATTTCGAGAATAGGACCGTCAAGACAAAACAGGACTACCGGACTGAAAAGTAAATTATGTTCCAATATTCCGGTTTCTAGTTCGGAAACATCGGTTTCTAGGAAAGCCACTCGTAAAGCCGCTGCCTTCTGTCCCCCGCCCCCTCAGGCCTTCATCAAGTCCGAGCCCACCTGGTCTGCACAAGCCCGAACCGCCGCAATAATCGCCTCTTCGTGGGCTTTATCCTGGAGCCGCGTTTTCGGCATTGATGAGCTGATCGCCGCGGAAACCTGTCCATTCGGCCCAAAAATGGGCGCACAGAAGCAAATCCCGTCGTAAGCGCACTCCTCACGGTCGATCGCGTACTTCTGTGCCCGAATACACTCGTACTCCTGGTTCAGATCCTTGCGATCCGTAATGGTGTGCTTGGTGAACCGGTAAGTCCCAAAGCTCCGCAACAGACGTTCCCGGTGCTCCGGCGCCTGAAAAGCCGTGATTGCCTTACCCAGCGAACTGGCGTTAGGCGGCAATATATGCCCCACAACATTGCTCATCCGGATCACATGCGGACTCTCCACCACCGCGATGACCTCGACCCTGTTTTCAAAAAGGGCCGCCAGGGTCGACGTCTCAGCCAGTTCACGGCTGAGCGCCTCCAGGTAGGGCACACCAATACGGTGCAATTTGCCCAGCCACTGCGTTGGTGTCACCCCGTGGATTCCCGGGGCAAGCATGTACTGGCCGCGCCCATCCACCACCACGCATCCCAGTGTTTCCAGGGTGCGCAGAATGCGAAATGCGGAAGTTTTCGAAAGCTGGATTCGTTGGGCGATCTCGTTCATGGATAAAGGCTTTAACTCGCCCTGAAGAAACTCCAGAACCTCCAGGGCCTTGCCCACCGCACGGGAGAAATACTGGTCTCCGACACGCGGCTCCTTAGCGTTCTCAGCCTTCACCAGATTGGGTGCACCGGCTTTGGCGGGGCGAGCGGGTTTGGTCTTCAGCATAGAAGCGTCGACCTCATAATATCGGAACTTGCGAAACCGCAGTTCGCAGATGATAGCGGAACGGAAACCGAATTGTCGAAAAATGATCCGAAATGTGAATTTAGATTCAAAAAACGTTTGCCTATCGTTTATGCGCGGTGATATAGGTTTCTGCGCACGATTTCAGGAGGCAAGAACTGTGGTCAAAGTAGAGAAAATGCAAACGGCGGTTTGGCTCATAAAGACGCTTTGTTTCATGGCGGCGCTTTTCCTGGTGTGCTCGCCGTGCCCCGCACAAATTTCCAGCGCCGAATTGAGCGGGACCGTTCTCGATGCTTCAGGCGCCGCTGTCCCCAACGCGACGGTGACCGCTACCAACGTTGCGACCACCATTGCCCACAAAACCGTAACCGGCAAGAGCGGAGACTATGTACTGGGTGACCTTCCCCCCGGCGACTACACTCTGACCGTCGAAGCGTCGGGCTTTCGCAAGCTCGAGCAGACGGGCGTGAGTCTTCAGGTGAACCAGCAGGCGCGTGTCGACCTCCCGCTGCAGGTTGGCCAGACTGCCGAAACGGTCAGCGTAACTGGTCATCCGCCAATGCTCGAATCCGAGTCTTCTTCCGTGGGAACGGTGATCAACCAGCAGTTGGTGAATGAACTGCCACTCAATGGCCGCAACTTCGTTCAGTTGGCGACGCTCAGCCCCGGCGTGAACGGTGTGGGCGAGTCAGCTAGCGGAACGATCATGAGTGGCTCTCGGCCGGATGACAAGCGCCCCGGTTCGGAGATTTTTTCCAACGGCAATCGGGAAGGTGACAACAACTTTCTCTACGACGGTGTGGACAACAATGAGCGGCTCACGTTGTCGATTTCTCTTAGGCCAGCGGTCGAGGCGGTGCGGGAGTTCAAGATTCAGACGAACCTCTACAGCGCCGATGTAGGACGCAACTCGGGCGCGGTCGTGGATGTCATTTCCAAATCCGGAACCAACCAGTTGCACGGCAGCCTGTTCGAGTTTCTTCGTAACTCGGACGTAGATGCGCGCACCTACTTCAACAAGAAGGGCACAAATTTTCCCGCCTTCCGTTTGAATCAATTCGGTGGATCCCTGGGGGGCCCCGTGGTTATTCCGAAGGTCTATCACGGCAAAGATAAGACGTTTTTTTTCGTGGACTATGAGGGCTTCCGCAATAGCGTGCAAATCTTCGAGTTGGGCAACATACCAACGGCGCGCATGAGGAACGGCGACTTCGGTGAACTGCTGCCAAATACAGTTATCTACGACCCATTGACCACCATTCCGAATCCCAGTAAACCTGGGGCTTTTCTGCGCACGCCATTTGCAAACAACATCATTCCGTCCTCACGCTGGGATCCAATTTCAGCCAAGATGATCAACGCTTACCCCACCCCGACCGGCAGCGCTCGAATCAACAACTACTCTGCCGCCCGTATTCAGGTGCAGAACCACGATCAGGGTGATGTTCGGGTCGACGAACAAATTACGGCAAAGGATTCCATTTTTGCTCGCTGGTCGATCGATAACACAGCAACGACGGTACCCAGTACCTATGCGCCCACCACGATTCCGGGAATAAGTGAGCCGGTGAGTCTGAGCGATGAAGCCTCCTTCGCCGGAGTCTCGTCCCAGCCGACACAACATGTAGCAACCAGCTACGTACGCGTCTTTTCTCCTGCTGTCGTGAATGACTTCCGGGTCGGCTTCAACCGGTATCGGTTGGATTATGTGCCAATTAATTTCGCGAACGGGGCGGGGCTCGGCAATCAGTTAGGGGTTCCGAATTCGAACGTTACTCCGCGCGAACAAAACCTTCCGATCTTTTCGCCGTCGACTTATCTTGGAGTTGGTCAGAGCCGTTCGTTGCCGTTGTATCGCAGGGAGAACACATTTCAGGAATTGGACAACCTGACCTGGACGAAAGGTTTGCACACGTTCAAAATTGGTGCGGACTTCCGGCGCCGGCAGTTGACGATTTACCAGACCAATCAGGGCAACGGCCGCTTCAATTTCTCACCGGCATTTACCGATTCGCGGAATCCGGCAGGCAAAGGCGGCGATTCCGTGGCAAGCTTCCTGCTTGGCTACCCAACCCTCGATGCTCACGACTACACCTACGAATTCCCCGGTATCAGGCTCAATGAGGTTGGTATGTACTTTGCCGACGACTTTCGAGTCACCAAGAACCTCACGATTAATTATGGCCTGCGCTGGGATTACTTCAGCCCACCCGACGAAGCTTTCAACCGCTGGTCAAATTTCTCCCCGGCTACAGGTGCATATCTTGTAGCAGGCGTGAACGGGGTAAATCAGAACGCCGGCGTGCTCAAGTATTGGCCGAATTTCGGTCCCCGTCTCGGCTTTGCTTACCAGGTTGCGGCGCATACGGTCTTTCGCGGCGGTGTGGGGCTCTTCTACAACGCGTCGGGCAGTGAATCGGGAAACATGCGGCTAGCGCGCAATCTCCCTTTCGGTTTGACCTTGCAGACCACACCCGGAGATGTCACCGTGGGTCCGACCGTAAGCCAGGGTTTTCCTGCTCTGCAGCCGATCATCATTCCCCCGGTGCCGAACGGAACGGCTACGGCGGTCGCCCCCAACTTCCGTCCGTCTTACGCCGAGCAGTTTAACGGGGTCGTGGAACACGAAATCGTTCCTCTGGAAATGGTCTTGAAGTTTGCCGGGGTCGGTAACCTTGGCCGTCACCTGCAAGATGTCTGGAACGCCAACCAGGCGATCCCCGGGTCTACCTCAACCGTTTCCCGGCGCCCCTTATATGGCACTGATCCGCTGCAAAGCGATGTGAACTACTACATCTCGGACGGCTTTGCGGAATATTTTGCATTACAAATTACTGCCGACAAACGCTTGAGCCACGGGGTCAGCGCTTTGCTTGGGTATACGTACTCTCATGCCATCGACGATGTACCGCTCGAATTCGGTGGCGGTGATGCCGGACCGAATCCCCAGGATCCGCGCTTTCCGCATGAGGTGAGCAACTCGATTATCGATCAACGCCACCGTCTAACGCTTAGCTATCTGTGGGCGCTGCCATTCGGAAAAGGGCAGAAGTTCCTCAACGGCGGCGGAGTATCGGATTGGGTTCTGGGTGGGTGGCAGATGAATGGCATTCTATTCACGCAAACGGGCCTGTGGTTCTCTCCGGTTCTGCAGACAAGCACCACCAACACCGGCACATCAAGCCGTCCGAACATCATTGGCCCAGTCAGCTACCCAAAAACACTTTTGCATTGGTTCGACCCCTCGGCATTCGCCACTCCGGCACAGTACACCTATGGCAACGCTGGACGGAATTCGCTCATTGGGCCAGGCCGGACGAACTTTGATACTTCCATCTTCAAGAACTTTCCCGTGCACGAAGGGATGTTCTTCCAGTTCCGTTTAGAGTCATTCAACGTCTTCAACCATCCGCAGTTTGGATACCCGATCGCGACCATCGGAAATTCGCAGGCTGGTCAGATCACATCGACTGTCGGCAATGCTCGCAATATGCAAGCCTCGCTGCGGTTTCAGTTCTAGTGTTGGGCAATGGAGCCAGACAAAAGACGGCGTTCTGTCTCATCGGATAGCCACGCAATCAATGAGGAAACAGGAATCGCAATGACTCTTATCGGACGAATAGGTAATCGCAAACGGCCCGCGGTGATCCTGGGCCTTTTTGCCGGGCTCCTCGCAGCCCAAACCGCCGCCTGGGCGGCCAAACGCGACCTTCGGGTTTACTTCATCGATGTAGAGGGTGGCCAGTCGACTCTATTTGTCACACCGACTGGACAGTCTCTGCTCATCGATACCGGATGGCCCGACAATGATGGCCGGGATGCGGACCGCATTGTCGCAGCCGCCAAGAACGCGGGGATCAGCAAAATCGATTATGTGTTGTTGACCCACTATCACGACGACCACAGTGGTGGAATACCTCAGCTGGTCGATCGCATCCCAGTCGGCACCTTCATCGATCACGGGGCGAACATCGATACCAAGCCGGGGGGACCCACGGAAAAAATCTACGCGGCGTACCAACAGGTGCTGGCCACCGGCAAATCGAAGCACATGGTTGCTCATCCGGGCGATGTGCTGCCGGTCACTGGCATCAAAGCCACCGTCATCAGCAGCGATGGCAATGTGATCGACCATACGCTACCGGGCGGCGGGGAGAAGAATCAATACTGTGACACGCCGGAAACCAAACCTACGGACCGCAGTGAAAACTCGCACTCCCTCGGAATATTGATCAATTTTGGCAAACTCAAAATTCTCGATCTCGGTGACCTCACCTACGACAAGGAAATGATGTTCATGTGCCCGGTCAACCGGATCGGAAGCATCGACATCCTGGTGGTCTCGCATCACGGTTTGAATGCGAGTTCCAGTCACGCGCTGATAGACGGCATCCATCCACGTGTTGCGATCATGAACAACGCAGCTACCAAGGGAGGGTCGCCGCAGGTGATCGATGAAGTGCTGAAGGCTCCCGGCCTGGAGACGCTTTGGCAGCTTCATTTCGCGGAGAAGGCAGGCCCGGAGCACAACACTGCGGCGGAATACATCGCTAATCCGCAAGGCTCCGATCCGGGAAATTACTTTCTCTTGACTGCCAGCCCTAAAGGCAGCTTCACGCTCTACAACTCGGGGACCAAACAGACCAAGGATTACGCGGCCAGGTAGGTTTCCTGATGCCTTGTTACATTGGGTCAGGAGAGAACTCCCAGGAGCATAGCCTTGATTGCAGTGGATTGGGGTACCAGCAACTTCCGTGCGTTTAGGGTGAGTGCAGAGGGATCAGTCTTTGCCAGGGCCTCTTCGCCGCAGGGCATTCTGCGCGTCGGTGAAGGTAATTTCGAAGAAGCGTTAAGGGCTGAGGTTGGCGTCTGGCTGGCCGCAGGCGAAAAGCACATCCTGCTCTGCGGCATGATCGGCAGCCGTCAGGGTTGGGTGGAAGCGGACTATATTCCTTGTCCGGTCGGCATCGCCGAACTGGCGGATGCCGTCGTTCCCGTGCCATTTGAAGGCGCGAAGGTCCGTTTGGTCCCGGGCGTCATCGGGCCAGACGCGGCTGGTGTGCCGGAGCTGATGCGCGGCGAAGAAACCGCAGCCATGGGCATTCAGGATGCATTTGGCGGTTCAGGCCTGGTCTGCTTTCCCGGAACTCATTCCAAGTGGATCCAACTCAGTGATCGCAAGATTGTGAGTTTTACCACTTGCATGACGGGGGAACTTTACGGTGCTCTGCGCAAGTGCACCATCCTGGAACGCACCATGACCAGCAATCCCGCGGTCGACAAAGCAGCATTTCATAGTGGCATTGCTCGTTCTGCAGATTCAGGTGGGCTGCTCCATCATCTTTTCGGCGTGCGCACTCTTCCGTTGATGGGGCAGCTCAAGGAAGAAAAATCCGCGTCGTATCTTTCGGGCTTACTGATCGGGCACGAGGTGCGCGCCACCATGCCGAAGGGCAGCCACGTGCACCTGGTCGGCGCGGCCCAACTTTGCGAGCTCTACGCCCAGGCGATCGAGGCCTGTGGAGGCGTAGCCACCATGGAGGATGAGGATGCAGCGGCGCTCGGTCTCGCCGCCATTGGCAGGAGGCTGCGTTGGACGTAACAGCATGGCTCGAACGTTGCCCCCTGGTTGCGATCCTGCGCGGGGTTCAGCCGTTTGAGGTTGAAGCCATCGGCTCTGCATTGGAGCGAGCGGGAGTCAGCATCGTCGAGGTGCCGTTCAACTCGCCGAACCCGCTGGAGAGCATCTCCATTTTGTCGCGAACCTTCGGCAGCCGCATGCTGATTGGGGCGGGCACGTTGACCAGGGCTCACAGGTCGAAGAAGTGGCCGCGGCAGGAGGGCGATTGATCGTCACGCCTCATGCCGATACCGCGATTGTGCGCGCCGCGAAGCAGGCCGGTCTCTTCGCCATCCCAGGATTTTTCAATCCGACGGAAGCCTTCGCCTTGCTAGACGCCGGTGCGGACGCAATCAAGCTCTTTCCCGCGGAAGTTCTCGGGCCACCGATGCTGAAGGCGCTCCGCGCGGTGCTACCCAAAGCAACCATCGTGATTCCCGTAGGTGGCGTGGACGCGAAACAGGTGGCCCCCTGGCTGGCCGCGGGAGCGCAAGGTCTTGGTGTCGGTTCGTCGATCTATAAACCAGGGGACGACGCGCCCACGGTCGAGGCAAAAGCAACAGCCCTAGTGGCAGCAGTGCGCACATACCACGCCCATTCGGTTTCGAAGTCTGAAGGAGACGTCACGTCATGAAAAGAAGAGATTTTCTGCGATCCCTGGCGGCCACCACCATCGCCACCGGCATGCGCACTCTGCCGGCCTACGCCACGCCTCTCCCCAAAATGAAGATCACCCGCGTGCGTGCCTATCTGCCGCCGAATCCCAACCCGCTCTTCAACCAGAGCGACGTGGTCGTCACCATCGAAACCGACGCCGGCATCACCGGCATCGGTGAAGGCGGCGCGAAGGATACCTTCTCGCAGTCCGCCGGGAGACTCATCGGCCGGGACCCGCAATACATCGAGCGTCTCTGGCAAGACATGAATCGAGCCTTCTTTTATCCCGCAGGCCGCGAACGAACCGACGCCATCGGCGCCCTCGACCTGGCGCTATGGGACATCAAGGGCAAAGTGCAGGGTCTGCCCGTTCATCAACTGCTCGGCGGAATGGTGCGCGACCATGTGCGAGTGCTACAACACCGCCGGCAAAATTCCCGGCATCACCAAAGGCATGAGCCTCAAAGACCGTGCCCGGCTCACCATCGAAGCCGGCTATCGCGCGTTTCGCTTCGGCGCCTCAGAGCGCCGGCCAACAGCACCTACAACACCCGCGAGCGCATCAACGCTTATGCGCGAGCAATGTGCCCAGGTGCGCGAAGGTGTCGGCAAAAATGGCGATTGGTGCATCGATTTCCATCAGCGCTTCGATCTCCCCGACGCCATCCGCGGTTGCAACTCGATCGAGGATCTGGCGCCGTTCTTCGTCGAAGACCCGGTGCGCACCGAAGCCTTCCAGCAGGATCTCCCCATCCTGCGCAGCAAAGTAAATGTTCCCCTGGCCGCCGGCGAGGAATGGGGAAACCGCTGGGACTTCAACAAACTGGTCGAAGATCACTCCATCGATTTCGTCCGCGCCACGCTACCCAACGTGGGCGGCATAACCGAAATGATGAAGATCGCCGCCATCTGCGAAACCCACTTCGTCGGCATCGTTCCCCACTTCACCGGGCCCATCGCCACCGCCGCGCTAGTCAACAGCCTGGGAACGTTCTCCGGCCCGGTACTGATGGAATACAACTACCAGGGCCGCACGCTCGACTATCTGCCCAAGTGCCTCGATTTCAAAGAACGGAAAGCTATATCCCAACGACCGTCCCGGTCTGGGCGTGGAACTGGACTATGAAGCAGCTGACCCAGATTGCCGAAATTACCGAACCCGTCACCGCTCGCGCACAAACCTACTTCCGGCCGGACGGTTCAATCACGAACTGGTAGGAGTGTTATGAAAACATGCTTGATGGTTGCAATGCTCATGCCCGTGGCAGTATTTGCGCAAATGACGGCTCCCCGTCCGCCGCTCGCGCAGCGCATCGGGCACACCGACCTTAGCAAGGTCGAGCCCGCGCACTCTCATGGCAGTGTCGGGTTTGAGAAAATGTCAGACCCTCGTTCCCGCCAGTGCCATGGATGTGAACCTGAACTTCGTCTTTCGTTGCCAGATGCAGCCCGGCGGCGGTGTCGCGGAGCACTTTCACAACACGGTGGAAGAAATGTTTACCATCCTCGATGGAGAGGCGGAGTTCACCGTCGACAGCCATACCTCGCGGGTGAAGGGACCCGCCGGCGCGCCCCAGCGCCGAGGGCACTCGCACGCCATCTACAACCCGACCAACGATCTGGTCGATTACCTCAACATCAACGTCTCCATGACCAAGGGCCACTATGATGCGTTCAACCTTGGCGACTCGCGGGACAAGGTGGCGACCAAGGACGAAATCCCGCAGTTCATGCTGATGCGCCTCGACAAGTCGCTACTGCAGCCGGTTGCGAATTATCATGGCGGCCAGGGAACAGTGCAGTATCGCCGTGCCCTCGATTCGGACGTGTTTGAAACCAACTGGGCGTATGTCGATCACCTGCTGATTCCGCCCGGTGCGTCGGAGGGCCTGCATTATCACACCGGCGTTGAAGAGATTTATTACGTGATGGACGGCAGCGGCCAGGTGCGAGTGAATAAAGAGACGGAACCGATCCACAAGGGGGATGGAGTGCCCATCCTGTTTCGCGACGCGCATTCCTTCACCAACACCGGCTCTACAGATCTCGAACTGATGATCATCGGAATTTCCGCGGTGAAGGACGCGCTCGACACCGAACTGGGTGCGCCCCATCAACCGGGAGGATAAAGCTTGAAGCGCAGAACCTGCTTGAAAGCGATGCTCGCTGTTGCCGGTACTGCCGTCATACCCGCGGCAGCCGGCGCTCAGCCCCTGGAAGGACGCCCTATACAACTGCACGCAGACCTGGCCGTCGATCCTGCGAAAGAGGCGGAAATGCTGCGTTTCTTTGCTGAAAAGTTTCGTCCTGCGGCCGCACAGGAGCCAGGTTATATTGACATGCATATGCTGAAGCTGAAATCGGCGCTGCGCGGCGTTGCTCCGCCGGGCGCAAGCTACCAGTTTGTCCTGACATTTTCCAGCGAAGCGCTCCGGCAGAAATGGATTGCGACCGATACACACAAGCAACTTTGGCCTATCCTCGAAGGTATGTTGACCGACAAGAACTATAGTCGTCTGCTCTACGAGGTCTACTAAGACACAGCCTTCCATGGCCCAGAATCCCGCGCGCAGCAACTCGAGATGGCTGGTGGTTGCGCTCCTTACCCTGGGCGTCATCATTGCCTACACCGACCGTATCAACCTGTCCGCTGCGCTCCCCGCAATCCGGACAAGTTTTCCGTTGACCGCAGCAGCGTCGGGGCTCTTGCTCTCCGCCTTTTTCTGGGCCTACACCTTACTGCAAACGCCCGCTGGTTGGGTCGTCGATCGTTTCGGCCTCAAATGGCCTTATGCCGCGGGAATGTTTCTTTGGAGCGTGGCTTCTGCCGCAACCGCGCTGGTGGGCTCACTCCACGGCCTGATTTTCCTGCGCATGGTGCTGGGCATCGGCGAAGCCATCGTCATCCCAGCCAGCATGCGTTACATCCGAGAGAACTTTGCGGAACGGGAACGCGGTTTACCGATGGGCATTCTCATGTCGGGAACCAAGTATGGACCCGCCATCGGCGCTCCGATTACTACCTACCTGGTTCTTGGTTTCGGCTGGAGATGGATGTTCGCTATCAACGGAGCCTTCTGCGTTTTGTGGCTTGTGCCATGGCTCTTCCTGGTAAGGAACGACCGCGGAACCGTGCCGGTGACAAAAGCACAAGATGCCGGATTGTCAGTATCCTGGGGCGCCATATTTGGTACGCCCGTCATCTGGGGCACCTGCCTCGCGACCTTTTGCTACATGTACTTTGTCTACTTTTGCATGACGTGGATGCCAACTTATTTCAAAGAACGCTTTGGCCTTTCCTTGGCCGCCTCCAGTTGGTTCACGTTTATGTCATTTGCGGGGACGGGTACGATCGCCATCCTCGCTGGCTGGGCGGCCGACCGGCTCATCGCCCGTGGACGCAACGCCGTCACCGTACGCAAGGCCTTCACCATCGCAGGTTTCGTACTGGCGTTTAGCGCCGCCCTGGGGGCCTTTTCGCACTCCACCGCGGTCACCCTTTTCCTGGCCGTGTTTTCACTCAGCGGACTTGGCCTGGCCACGGCAAACTATTGGGCGTTGACCCAGACGCTGACCCCCCGCTCCGCCTCGGCTCGGGTTGCTGGCATACAGAATACGGCCGCCAATATCGCCGGGATCGCTGCCCCCTGGATCACGGGGCTGCTGGTACAAAAGACAGGAAACTTTAACGCCCCGCTGGTTGCCGTCGGTTTCTGGCTGCTCGTCGGCATCGGCTGCTACCTCTTCCTGGTCAGGGAGAAATACGCACTTCGATAGATCCGGATCGGTGAAGCGAATCTGAGTCCCGAAGGGACGGCTGTATTTAGCCCAGGACGTTAGTCCTGGGTGCATCGTGCAAGATGATTGAGTCCCGTAGGGACGGCTGAAAATACGCCGCAACGTAGCCTTGGAGAATCTTCAGTCGTCCCTTCGGGACTTGTCGTCTCTCGAAGGCTCTTCCCAGGACTAGCGTCCTGGGCTAAATACAGCCGTCCCTTCGGGACTCAAATTCGAAAATGGAGTTCTCGACAACGTCATTATGTCCCCCCTGCTACTTCTCGGATGAAGGACTCTCCTCAATCAAATTCGCCTGTCGTCATCGGAATCCGACTCCATCGAATTACAACCCGATGCTGTTTTCCCTGGTCGTGAATATCCCTGAACAGATTATGTGTTGACGGCCGGCGCACGGAACGACGACGAATCGCCCGAGAGCAAAAAGCTCTGCGAAAACAACGGTTCGAGAATGCGGAGCACATCTTCGCAGCCATATACGACGTGCAGGCGCATGGCAGAATCGGCTTTTTCCAAATCGCCTGAGGCTAACGCTACCGCCAACCGGCTATGGTGGTCCTCGGGGACGTTGGTCCTGTTCGCAGCCGTGTCGTACAGCCAATTAAAGGTCAGCACCTGGTTCCGTTCAATCGCCTGGCAGAGAGCGGCGTGACCGCTGCACTCGGCGACCCGCATGTGAAAACGGAAGTGCTGCTCATGAAGTTTGAAATTCTCTTCCGTACTAAGGGCGCCCTTGGCCAACTGCTGGTAGCGTTCATCGAGCCTCGCCGCCAGGCGAACAATCTCGTCACGCTCTTCCGGTGACGCCTTCTGTGAGAAGAGTCGAGCCGACTGCGACTCAAGCGCCTCACGGACCACGTAGTGACCGCGGACATCCTGCCGGGTGGGAACACGCACCCGGGTCCCGACCCGTGGCCAGCTTTCCACCAGCCCTTCAGCCTCCAGCAACTGCAAGGCATCGGAAATGGGAACCACGCTCATCCCCAGACTTTGGGCGAGCTTTCGCCGGGAAATGGGGCTACCCAACGGCAGGCTACCACTCAGGATGCCGGCCCGAATATCCATATAAGCCTTCCGGCTGAGGCTCATTGCTTCCGGATTTCTCTTCATAATTGGGGCCTAATATATCAGTTCAGATCAGTTATTGACAGTTTCACCCTCCGATGTGTACCGTGCTATTCCAGTGAATCCCCTGATATACCAGTCAACATCAGTTGGTTCGGAGTGAATGGCCATGCTTATCCGTTCTCTAAAACTCGTCACCTGCGCCCTGGTTTTCACCGCCCTGCTTCTCGCCTCCACCGCCCAGGCACAGAGCAACCTCGGAACCATTCAGGGCACCGTGGCCGATTCCACCGGCGCCGCAATCGTCGATGCTCAAATCACCGCCACCAATACGGCCACCAATACGGCAGTGGAGTCCCGCACAAACGGCAGTGGCGTTTACTCCTTTCCCTTTTTGCAGCCCGGCACCTATAACGTCACGGCAACCCGCGACGGCTTTCAGTCCGCAAGTCACACCAACATCCTTCTCCACGTGGCTGACAATTTGAGTATCGACTTCGCCCTTCAGGTCGGGAGCACTTCGACCGCTGTCACGGTCGAGGCGACCACCCCTTTGATCAACACCAGCAGCAGTTCGCTGGGACAGATCATCGATAACCAGAGAATCGTCGATCTACCCCTCGATGGGCGCGACCCGATCTCGCTCGCAGGCTTGTCGACTGGGGTGGTTCCCGTTCCTCCCAACGCCAACATCCACCAGGGCGACAACACGCCCGCCATCAACGGAGCGGCTAACTTTACCAGTGAGGTGATGGTGGATGGAGTGCCTGATACCACGCCGCGCAACTCCGCATTGAATAACTTTCTGATCTACACACCGACGGTAGACACCGTGGCCGAGTTCAAGGTCGAAACCAACTCGCTCAGCGCACAGTACGGACGCTTCAATGGCGGGGTCATCAACGTGATCCTCAAGTCAGGCAGCAACACGGTGCACGGCTCGATCTACGAGTTCATTCGCAATTCGGCGACCGACGCAAACTACTTTTTCAACAATCGCACCAAAAAGCCTTTGGCCCCGCTCAAACGGAACCAGTTCGGCTTTACCTTAGGCGGTCCGGTGGTGCTTCCCCACCTTTACAACGGACGCAATAGGACTTTCTTTTTTGGCGATTACGAGGGATACCGCGAAACCCTGGGAGCGCCGACATCGTTCACGGTGCCTACCCTCGCGCAACGTCAGGGAGATTTTTCCCAGACTGTTACCAGCTCAGGACAACTGATCAAGATCTACGACCCCAACTCGCTGACCACCGTAAATGGAGTGCAGCAGCGGACGCAGTTTCCCGGCAACGTCATTCCCCAAACCCGGCTCGATTCTGTAGCGTTGGCATTGCAGAAATATTTCCCGGCACCGAACAACAACAACCTTACCGGCAACCTGGTGCTCTCACCGACAGCACCCAATACAAACAATACCGGTGACATTCGTATCGATCAGCATTTTGGCGACCGCGACCAGGCATTCATTCGCCTCTCGCTCGAGTATCCTTTCACGGGTTCGCCGAACTACTACGGCAACATCGGCAACTATGGCAATCCACCCCTCACCCAGAAGCGCCAGGCGGGCACGTTCCAAAACACGTTCACCTTCAGCCCGACGGTGATCTTCAGCTTCAGCTATGGTGTTTCCCACCAATACGGAACCAGGCAGGCCTGGTCGAATGGATTCGACATCACGACGCTTGGTTTCTCGAGCGATTTTGCTGCCGGGCAGCAGGTGAAGGCGCTGCCCCTAGTGACAATTTCCGGCATGTCGGGCATTGGCAACTCCAGCCAGAATTACAGTACGCAGTTGAATCATACGGTGCTCGGCTCAGTCACCAAGATCGTGGGCAGACATTCCCTACAGTTCGGCGGAGACTTCCGCACCTACTTCATCAACCAATTGCAGAACACGCAGGCAGAAGGAAATTTGTCGTTTTCGACCACCTACACCCAGGGGCCAAACCCTCTGCAGGCAAGCGCAACCGCGGGCAACGGATTCGCCGACTTCCTGCTCGGCATCCCAGGCGGATCTATCGCGATTCAGCCTGCAGTCGCCAGCAAGAGTACCTACCTGGCAGAGTTCGTACAGGACGATTGGCATGTGAACGACAAGCTCACTCTGAACCTGGGCCTGCGTTACGACATCAACTTCCCTCGCACCGAGCGTTACAACCGTTTGAGCATCTTCGATGCGAATGCGGCCTCGCCCCTGGCCGGACAGGTACCGGCGTTTCCCGATCTGAAGGGCGCAATGACATTTGCCAACGGGAATCATCGTAGCTACACCTCCACCGACTGGAACAATGTCGCTCCTCGACTAGGCCTCGCTTATCAACTGAAGAGCAACACAGTGGTAAGACTTGCTTACGGCATTGTCTATGGGCTTTCCCCCACCGACGCTTCCGGGCCGAGCGGTGGTTACGAGGACGGCTTCACCGGCAGCACCGCGATCAACACCTCTCTCGACGGAATCACGCCCATCATTCATTTGGCGGATCCTTTTCCTGGCGGCGTCAATCAACCGGCTTCCGGTTCCAAACTCAACTCCTCTGTGGATCTCGGGCAGGCGATCAGCTCCGTAAACATTGGCCAGAGTACTCCGTATATGCAGAACTGGAACGTGTCGATACAGCAGAGCGTGGGGAATAACACACTCTTACAGGTTGCGTATGCCGGCAACAAGGGAACGCGGCTCCCTCTGAACGCGGCCCTCAACGTCAATTCGCTGACGACGGCGCAATTTGAAGAAGGGTCGGTCAACACGCAACTGGTCGCGAACCCGTTCTACGGGGTTATTACCGATCCAACCAGTATCCTGTCGAAGTCGACGGTCACGCGCGGACAATTGCTACAGCCTTATCCTCAATACACAACCATGAATGCGATCTACGCGACCATCGGCAATTCTGTTTACCACTCCTTTCAGGCCAGCGTTGAGAAGCGGTTGTCGAATGGCTTCTCCGTGCTCGGTTCCTATACCATGTCGAAGCTGATCGATGACACCAGTGCGGCGGGGGCGGGAGCGACCATCGGGACCATTCAGGACCCAACCAATCTCAAAGCGGAGCGCACCATCGACCCGCAGGATGTCTCCCAAAGGCTGGTGCTCAGCGGGGTGTGGTCCCTTCCCATCGGCAAAGGCCGGGCCTTTCTTCCCAACCTGAACAGTGTGGGCAATGCCTTCCTCGCAGACTGGCATTTGAACGGCATTACCAGCTTTCAAACCGGCCAGCCGTTAGTCATGACAAGCATCGGCCAGGCGGGTTTGCGCCCCAACGTGGTGAAGCCGACGCATCCTCTGGGGGGCGCCGTGACATCGCGGCTGAACCAGTATTTCGACACCACTGCTTATGCCGTGCCGGCCGCATTTACCTATGGCAACAGCTCCCCGACAGCGCACAATCTGCGCGGACCGGGGGTCGCGAACTACGACTTCTCTCTCTTCAAGAATTTCCCTATCTTCGAGCGGTTGCAGGGGCAACTGCGTGTCGAATCCTTTAACATCTTCAATCGCGTGCAGTTCAGTCAACCCGGAACCCAGGCGGGCACCACCAGCTTCGGCGTGATCACCTCACAGGCCAATACGCCGCGCGAGTTGCAGGCTGCCTTCAAGTTGATCTTTTAATGTGGCCATGTATTTGAGTGCAGGGAGAACGATATGCAGGTAACGCGACGGGAAATGCTGAACATGCTGGCAGCCGCGGCTGCAGTTGAGGGCCTACCGTTTGAGAGCAATCTTGCGGAAGCGGAACAGGCGGCACACGCAACCACGACGCCGAGGTCGGACTGGCGCAACATCGTGAATGGCTCGGAGATTCCCCGGGAGAACTACAGCGATCAACCCTACGTGGTCATCACCCGAGACGGCAACTGGCTCTGCGTGCTCACGACCGGCGCCGGCAACGAGGGCGCCGCGCATCAGCACATTATTTCAACGATCAGCTCCGACAAAGGTAAGACCTGGTCGAAACCCGTGGATATAGAGCCAGCCAGCGGGCCGGAAGCGTCATGGGTGATGCCGCTTGCCGTCCCCAGTGGCCGTGTTTACGTTTTCTACACCTACAACTCCGAGAATTTGCGGCTTGATACAAAATCCAATGACCCACGCTATGCCAAACGCGTGGACACCATGGGCAAATACGCCATGAAGTATACCGATGACTACGGCAAGAGCTGGTCGACGGAGCGCTACTATATCCCCATGCGGCTCATGCGCATCGACCGGGAAAATGCCTATGCAGGCAAGACGTTGTATTTCTGGGGAGTTGGTAAACCAATCACCACTCGGCATGGTGCGATGTTCGGTTTTGCCAAGGTGGGCAAATGGGGTTTGCCGGGAGGCATGGTCACCTCGCAAGGCTGCGTGATGCACAGTGCCAATATCCTCACCGAACGCGACCCCAACAAATTAGAGTGGAACCTCTACCCGGATGGCGATGAGGGTCTCCACGCTCCCAAGGGGCAGGTCTCAGACGAGACCAACCTGGTCGAGCTCAGTGATGGATCGCTCTACGCAACGTATCGCACCATCGACGGCCACAACTGTCATGCCTACAGCCGCGATGCCGGGCATACGTGGACCCCGCCGGCATACGCCACCTATACCCCGGAGGGCAGAAAGATCAAGCACCCACGGGCGGCTAACTTCGTGAAGAAGTTCAGCAATGGCAAATACCTGCTCTGGTATCACAATCACGGTGGCGAATGTGTGTTGACTGCCCCCTGGGACTACTACAACAACCGCAACCCGGCGTGGGTCACCGGCGGTGTAGAGAAGGATGGATACATCCACTGGTCGCAACCTGAGATCCTGCTCTATGACATGGACCCGAAAACCAAAATCAGCTACCCGGATTTCGTCGAGGACGCGGGGCAGATCTACGTAACCGAGACCATGAAAACCTATGCCCGGGTACACCCCATCGACATGACGATGTTGCACGGCATGTGGGAACAGGCGGAGGCGAAGACGGTCACCCAGCGCGGATTGGTGCTCACCGCAAGTGCCGGTCAACTGCAACCCGGTGCAAACCTCACCATGCCGTCGATCCCATCGCTCGATGAGGGGGGATTCACCATCGACTTCTGGCTGCGGTTGCGTGAGCTGTCGCCGGGACAAACTGTTCTGGATGCTCGCACACCAGAGGGCAAAGGCATCGCCATCACCATGTCCGATCATTACACTTTGAAGCTCACCCTGAACGACGGAGCGCGCGAGGCGATGTGGGATAGCGATCCCGGCTTTCACCCGGGTACTTTGAAGGTCGGTGCGTGGCAACATGTTGCCTTCGTGGTCGATGGCGGCCCAAAAATCATTACCGTGATGGTCGATGGTGTGCTCAATGATGGCGGCCCTGTGCGTGAATACGGTTGGGGCCGATTTCAGCCGGACCTGCACGACGTAAATGGAGCTGCCGCCGCGCGCGCGGCAGCCGGTCTCTTCGGAGAGCTCAAGCTCTTACGCATCTATGACCGCTACCTTCGAACCTCGGAATTGATGGGCAACTGGAGAGCAGGCGTCTAAACTTTGAGCCTGACACAGAAGGCGACCTTCTTTTCCGGAGTGCGGTCGCGGGTGCTGGGCCTGACGGTGGCCCTGGCCTTTCTCACCTACATGGACCGGGTCTGCATTTCGGTCACGGCGCCGGCAATCCTGCGCGACCTGCGCCTCACCAATGTGCAGATGGGGTTCGTCTTCAGTGCGTTCACTGCGGCCTACGCTCTGTTCGAGATCCCTACTGGTTGGTGGGCGGACCGCATCGGCAGCCGCCGGGTGCTCACGCGCATCGTTCTCTGGTGGTCAGTATTTACCGGGCTAACCGGCCTGGCGACAGGCTTCCGGTCGCTTTTCGCGCTGCGCGCTTTGTTTGGAGCAGGTGAAGCGGGGGCCTGGCCGACGGTGGCGCGCGCCTTATCGCGCTGGTTCCCGGCCCAGGAACGTGGCACGGCGCAAGGCATCTTCTTCATGGGCGCCCACCTCGGTGGAGGACTCACTCCACTGTTCGTCGCCGCGATCGCCTACAGGATTGGCTGGCGAAGAACGTTTCCCGTGCTTTCGATCCTTGGTTTCATCTGGGCAGCTTGCTGGTACCGCTGGTATCGCGATGACCCTCGGGAGCATACCGCCGTAACGTCAGCGGAGATCGCGTGGATTGAAACCGGCAGGGTGGCAATCCCGGCAGCGGAAGACCAAGCACCCATCCTGCGCACCGCCCTGCGAATGCCGGGGGTTTGGTTTCTTTGCCTGATGTACTTTACCCAGACGTATGGCTTCAACCTATATGTAACCTGGATGCCGACGTATTTGCAGCACGAAAAGCACCTGCGTGGAACCGTCCTGGGTATCCTTGCAGGGTTGCCACTCCTGCTGAGTGTTCCGGCAGATCTGTTTGGAGGTCTGCTGACAGACCGGCTCAGCCGAAGGCTCGGATTGCGCAAGGGCCGTTGCCTGGTGGGCTTCTTTTCCCTGGCGGCTGCCGGCGTCTTTCTCTTCAGCGGTGCTTTCGCGAGCGGCATCATCTCGGCCGTTCTGATCGCTTTGGCAGCCGCCTCATCCAACTTCCTTCTCGGAGCCAGTTGGGGGACCTGCGCGGATATGGCCGGTGATCATGCCGGCACCTTGAGCGCAGCCATGAACACTTCCGGGCAGATCGGTGGCGTGCTGAGCCCAATTGTCTTCGCCTACCTCACGCAGGCTCACGCCTCCGGTGTACCGCAGGCCTCCTGGGCCGGCCCGCTGTACGTGACGGCGGCGCTCTATTTGCTCGGCGCGCTGTGTTGGTATTTTGTGCATCCTGAACGGCCGCTCGCGGGAAGCATCTTAAAATGAGAGGTAGCAGGCACGTCCGCGCGCGTTGGTGAAAATGAAGCTCCTCGTCGGTACAGCAGGCTGGACGGTACCGAAGCAACACCTGGCGCTCTTCGCCGCACGGGGAGAAGGCGCGAGGCGTTCTCACCTCGAGCGCTATGCAAGCCGGTTGCGCTGCACGGAAATCAACTCAAGCTTTCATCGCCCGCATCGGCGCACCACCTGGGAGCGTTGGGCGGCCACAACGCCAGATGACTTCCGCTTCGCCGTGAAGGCGCCTAAAGCCGTAACTCACGTCGCTAAGCTGGTGAACACTGGCGGTGCTCTGCTGGAATTTTTCGAAGCGGTGCGTGGTCTCGGCGACAAGCTAGGACCCGTACTCGTTCAGCTTCCACCGAAGCTATCCTTCGATGAAGGCATCGCTCACGAATTCTTCACCACCTTGCGGGAGTTACATCGTGGCGCGGTCGTTTTGGAGCCCCGCCATCCCAGCTGGTTTACTGCCTCAGTCGATCGCCTTCTGCGAAGCTTCGAAATTGCGCGCGTCGCTGCGGACCCGCCCAAAGGTTCCATGCTGGCCGGGCGGCCCGGCGGATGGCAGGACCCAATCTATTGGCGTCTTCATGGCGCCCCACGCACCTACTACTCGGACTATGACGAGAACTGGCTGGAAACTTTTGCAAAGCAGCTTCGGGGGCTGGAGAACGCGTCGGAGATCTGGGTGATCTTTGATAACACCGCGCTGGATCACGCAACTGCCAACGCTGTCTGGATGGAAGACGCGTTTCGGCATGAGCGTACGAAAGACAAGTCCCGAAGGGACGGCTGAACACACGACGCTACGTTACCCTGGACAATCTTCAGTCGTCCCTTCGGGACTCGATTGATGGGGCGCTCGGGCGGACTTGTGGCGAGATTTGCGGCTGTCTTCGTTTAGATAAGGGGCACACTCTGCTCAATCAAATGCCGCGTGTCGACGATTGGGTCGACATCGGAATCCGATTCCATCGAATAGTAGCCTCGATAACCGGAGGCTTTGGCGATGCCGAACAGCTCCGCGAGCGACGCTGTCTTTCGCTGGCCATGAACGTCTTCCGCGTCTTTCACGTGGGCAATGTTCCAGGCATAGGCAAACATATCCTTCACGTTCTGCGCATTGAAACGTTCATCGCCGCCCATGAGCCCGTTGCCAAAGTCAGGGAGCGCCCGCATATAGGGAGTGTTGGCCAGTTTGATGGCCGCGAGGCTACGCGCGGCGGAAGCCGTCACTGGGTTATCGTTCTCAAGATTGACAACGACGTTGCGCGAGGCAGCATAGTCAAGCGTCGGCTTCAGGGCCCGCACCGCCCGAGGAAGATCCGAGGGATCGGAGCACTTGGGAATCCACACGCGGATGCTCGGGGATCCGAGCATGACTGCGACGTCGATCCAATGCCGATAGCGCGCGTTGCCCTCATTACGCCTGGCCTCATCGTCGCTGCAAAGGTCAACCCTCTCGTCAACGGGGATATTTACGGTGTAAACCCCAACAGCATCAAAGGCAGCACGTAGCTTGCGTATCTCGCTGGGCTCGGTCGAAGTAAAGTGGCCGTTCAGCGGTTCAATCCCGTTCACCTTAAATTCCGTGCGCACAAAACGAGCGAACGCGGCTAGGTCCATAGCAGGCTTCTTCGGATCGTAATCAGAATTTCCGGGCACCTTCATGAAGGCACGGAAAGGATAAGTAGCGACCGCGATCCGCGCACGCGGGGCAACCGGAAAGGTGGCTTGCGGCACCTTGGCAAACGCGGCGCTGGCTGAACAAACAAGCGCTCCCTTGAGAACGCTACGGCGTGTGAGTAATTTCATAGATAATCCGCCAGTGATATTTATTTGGAAGTGACGAAGCCCGACTCCGAGGCCGTGACCTCGGTGACGAAGCGAAAATCGCCGGGAGTGATGCCGCGCCATAGAGCGAGCCGGTAAGCCGCCACTTGTAAGGGGACGATTTCAAAGACCGGCGCGAGCTCATGCGGGATCTCCGGCCACGGAACCAGTGAAGGCGCAGTCCCGCGGCCAGGCCCGATCCATCGGACTTTTGTGCCGAAAGAAAAAAGATCATCCGCCAGCGACCGGTCGAGGGCCTGCGTTGCCTGGGGAGCGCCGAAAACTACCGCACGAAAATCACCCGAGAGAATCTCCGCCGGTCCGTGGCGAAATTGCCCCGACGACATGCCGACCGCTGCTGCCTTCGCCGTTTCATGCAACAAAAGCGCACCCTCATGAACGGAGCCAAGCGCCGGTCCGCGGCCGAGCAGGTAAAGCGGGGAACCCATGAGCCATTCCTGCCATCCGTCGCTCGCCTCCAGGCATTCGTCGATATAGGTGGAGAGAACGGGCAGCGCCGCGGAGCATGCCTCGCTCAGTCTCAGGCTCTCTCCAGCCAGCACCTCCTCCGCCAGCAGCAAGAGGGTCAGCACTGTGCCGGTGTAGGTCTGCACGGCAATCAATTTGTCAGCCTGGGCACCGATCGGCAGTGTGACATGAGCAACCTTCTCCAGAGTGGAGCCGGGAACATTGGTGACCGCGATCACGGTCATGCCGGTTTCGCGCATTCTTTCCGCGAGCAAAACAGGCTCAACCGACCCGCCGGAGCGGGAGATCACCACGCCCACATCGGCGGATCGCAGGGAAGCGGTGCCGTAGTGCAGCAACTCCGCGCTTTCCATCGCCTGCACCGGATGTCCCCCTTGGGTCAAGCGGTATACCGCGGCCATGCTCGCAAACAGCGATCCGCCCATCCCGGTAAAAATCACCCGCCCTTGCGCCTTACGGATTTGTTCCGCGCACGCACGCAGGGTCGCGTGCTGGTTGCTTTGGTGCAGCGCCAGCAACGCGCGGTGCGATGCCGGCTGCCCGGAAATGTTATCCAACATAGGAATTCGAGTCATGACTTCTTCCGGTTCAGCCACTCATCGACGGGCCGGTCTGCCGTGGGTTTGTAGGGGAGGGCTACCTTCTGTCCCAGGCCTGCCGAAGCGTATCCGGCATAGATGGCCTCAAGCACGACCTTGCCGTCTTCTCCCGTGACCAGCGGGGCTTCCAACCCGCGGATGGCGCGCGCGAAGTGACGCATTTCCTGGGGGAAGCCATAGTTCCACAGCTCCTGAAAAACGGGGTAGCTCCAACCTTTTGTCGTGGGCGCCTTTTCGACCGCGTACCCGTAGCCGTACTCACTGTAGGTGGGGAGCGCGTTGCCCATTTGCAGGTTGGCCAGGGTCAGCCCGCCTTCGCCATAGATCTCGATGCGGTCATCCATGCCGCCGCGGCGAGCCCAGCTATTCTCGATAACAGCGATGGCGTCGCCTTCGAACTCGATGATGGTGACGGCTTCGTCATCGAGCTTTGTTTTGTCACCGTGGACGTAAGTGCCCAGGTGCGAGTAGACACTCAAAATCTTTCGACGTCCGAGGAACCAGTAAGAGAAGCCGATTCCATGGCTGCCCAGGTCGAGCAGGGCTCCCCCGCCGGCTCGCTTCACATCCCAAAACCACTCCGCATGGGGACCGAAGTGCTTTTCGCTTTGCTTAATGAGGTGAACCTTGCCGAATGCGCCGGAATCCGCCATTTCTTTCGCTTTGACGTATTTCGGGGTGAACAAGAGCGACTCGGCGTAAAGCAACAGAACCCCGTTCGCACGGCAGGCCGCGATCATTTTGTCAGCCTCATCGAGCGTCACGCAAAGGGGCTTCTCACAAATCACGTGCTTACCTGCCTGTGCCATGGCAAGCGTCATCTCGCAGTGCAGGGCATTGGGCGCCGTGATAGTGACCGCCTCCACCTCGGGATCCTTGGCCAGTTCCAGGTAGTCGCTATAGACCTGGGAGACCTTGTGGCGATCAGCGAAAGCCCGGGCATGGGACGCGGTGGGGGAAGCAACGGCCACCACCGACATATCTTCTTCGATCATGCCAATCGCCGTTGCATGACAATCTGCCTGAAACTGCGAGCCGATGATGCCGACGCGCACCGGACCATTCTTCATGACTGCCTCTCTTCTTCTATCTCGGAGTTGAGAATACACTGGCTCAGGTTCAGTGGGATCAAAGTGCCGCCGGCGGCGTGCGTTGCCTGTTGAGTGCATGATCAGGCAAAATTGCAGAATACGCCGCCTGTGCGGGCTCCGGGGTGGTGTAGCACTGGAGATCGGGCCGCCTCGGGAGACCATTGGAAACTGCTGCCTATCAAAAATTACTCTTCCGGCTTCTCGCGCTACCGATCGTAGCGCTGGCCCTGCTTGCATCGATTCTGGTTTATGGGTTCCGCCAGGTGCAACGCGGAGCTCGCCGGGTCGATCGGGCCGACCAGATCATCGCCCATGCCAACAACCTGATCAAATTGATCGTGGACGAAGAAACGGGGCTCAGGGGCTATATGCTCACCCGCGATCCTGTCTTTCTTCAGCCGTATCACGAAGCCATGAAGGATCTGGATCCGGAGTACGCTACCCTCTTCGACCTGGTAAGAAACAATCCGGAGCAGACTGCCCGGCTGCGGAATATGCAAACATTTTCGCGCGCGTGGCAGCATTCTGCCGGGGCGTTTATCGCGGCCGCTGTCCCCGCGACGGACCTGGAGCCGCAGATGCTCGAGCGCAAGCGGGAAATGGACGGCGTGCGTGCCGCCGCGGACGACTTTCTGAGCGCGGAAACACGCATACGCGCCGACCGCTCCTTTTCGTCACTGCGCATCGATAACCTCACTCTCTATGGGCTCATCGCGCTGGCCGCCATGCTTGGCGCGTTGCTCGCCTGGGAGATAGGCCGCCTTTTTCGCAAGCTTGCCGATACCTACAACGGGCAACTGAAGGAAGTGAAGCGGTGGGGAGACGAGTGCTACACCCGGGAGCAATGGCTGAATACCACTCTGCGCAGCATCGGAGATGCGGTCATCGCCTGCAATCCAGTGGGCAATGTCGTCTTCATGAATCGAGTCGCCGAGCAACTCACAGGGTGGAAGGAGGCGGAGGCAGACAAAGTCCCGCTGTCTGACGTCTTCGTCATTCGCAATCAGCACACCCGCGCTATCGTGGAGAATCCGGTGGAACTGGTGCGCCGGACAGGAACGATCGTGGGACTGGCGAACCACACCATCCTTATTAGTAAGGACCAGAACGAACTCAATATCGACGATAGCGCTGCGCCCATCCTGGACAAGGAAAAGCAGATGATCGGCATCGTTCTGGTCTTCCGCGACGTCAGCGAACGGTATAGCTCTGAACGTGCCCTGATGCGTGCTGAAAAGCTAGCCTCTGCCGGCCGCCTGGCTGCGGCCATCGCCCATGAAGTGAATAATCCGTTGGAAGGTTTGGTCAATCTTGTCTATCTTGCGCGGGGCGAAGAGGATCTGGGAAAGGTCCGCGGTCATCTACTGAACGCCGACCGCGAATTGCAAAGAATCGCACACATCACCCGGCAATCTCTTGGCTTTTACCGGGAAACTTCTGCTGCCAGCCTTTTCCGGCCCGACGTGGTCATCCGCGAGGTTTTCGACTTTTATTCCTTTCGAGCAGCCCAGGCCCACGTCAGTCTCCACGTGAACATAAAGACCGAGCAGGAGGCCTGGGGAAACGCCGGCGAATTTCGCCAGGTGATCTCCAACCTCCTTGCCAACAGCCTCGATGCTTGTCAGACCGGGAACGCCGTTTGCGTCAGAGTTCGCGGTGCTCGCAGTCCACGCGATCTGGCCGCGGAAGGAATTCGCGTCTCGGTGGCGGATACCGGCTCCGGGATCGCCTCAGAAAACCTCAACCGTATCTTCGAGCCCTTCTTCACGACCAAGAAAGACACGGGTACCGGCCTGGGCTTGTGGGTTTCCCGTGAGCTAATTGAGAAGCATGGCGGCTATCTCAATGTGCGCTCTGCCACCTCCGGGCGTCGCACGGGAACAGTGTTTACCATGTTTCTCCCCGGGTCCGTGGTGGCCGGCGACTTGCAGTCAGCGTAAGCTTCTTCGGGCGAGTAACCAGATTTTAATGCGGGGACCTCGCGGGCGAAGATTAGTATGGCTGTTTCCAGAAGGAGCCCGCATGACAACGACGCCAGACTCTGTCTTCCATTACGAAGTTCAAAAATCGGCAGACGAAGGAGCAGGCCCCATAACGACGATCGTTTGCCATGGCCGGGTGACGAGCGAGACTTCGGGCCAACTAAAGGAAGTTGTTAAGCCGCTTATACCTTCGGGAGGCCATATCGCGCTCGACCTGACCGACGTGAGTTATATGGATAGCTCCGGCCTGGGGGCGTTGGTGGGGCTTAAAGTCTCGGCGCTGAGAGAAGGGTATTGCACGCTGACGTTGGTCAACTTGTCGCCTCGGGTCAAGGAACTTCTTCGCCTTAGCAACCTGACGCAGTTGTTCGCCTCCTAGAGTCATTTATTAGCACAGCAGGCGGAGCGTCGCGCGAGAAAACTGAGTTCATAGCCGCGGGGAAAAATAGTCCCGCAGGGACGACCGAACTTACCGAACTTAGCCCAGGACACAGTCCTGGGTTAGAAGTTCGAAGAACGAAAAGTCCCGCAGGGACGACTGGCAGTTACGCGGTGCCCGTCCTTCAGCCTAAACATTTCACGCTTGACGATACCTAGTCCGACAACTTTTCAGTCGTCCCTACGGGACTTTTCAAGCGCGTATGCCACCCCAGGACTGCGTCCTGGGCTAAGGTCAGCCGTCCCTTCGGGACTTCTTCAGGGCTAAGGTCAGCGATCCCTACTGGACCCGATTTCATGGTCCCTCGGGTCTCATGGATCCTTCGGCTGGCGGGGGGCCGCGGTGGACGGCTTCATCATTCGCCCAGGTAACTACGCGATATAACTCGTAAGCCAATAATAGATCACGATTTTCCTGGTGTTACCCCCTCCGAGCACTGACCCTAACTTCGTCCAGCGTCCCTCGAAAGTACTGTTCCCGCCGTCCGTCCGCTTGGTTATTTTCAAACTGTCACTACGGCGAGCGACGCGCTTTCCGAGCCCTAATCTTCCAGCAAGTCCGGTCAAGTGCGGAGCGCAGTATGTGGACAGCCAACTCATCAACCAGGCGGCCGGGCGTTGCAGCGGCGTTCTGCCTGGCTACGGCCACCGTTACTCTCGCGGGTTGCGGTTTTAGCATCAATGAGGCCGCGGTTGAGAAGCTGTCGGCCATACAGGCTACCGGCAACAATCTGCGGGTCACCCAGACGATGCAGTTCAAAACGGAGGCGCCGGTCCTCTGGTCGGTGAACGGCGTTCCTGGCGGCAACGCCGAAATCGGTACTATTTCGAGCACCGGACTCTACACCGCCCCGAGCATCGTTCCCCTGCCTAATAACCAGGTAACGATCGGAAGCTCCGCCGAAATTTACCCCTCGAAGGGGAGCTACGGCGTTTCCGTACTGAACCCGATTCCCATCGTGACTACGATCACGCCGGGTTCCTTCTCCGAGGGGATGGCGCAGATCGTGGTGAACGGATCGGCCTTTGTCTACGGCGCGCAAATCTTCTGGAATGGCACGGCGATTCCGACCACCTATATCTCAGGCACCCAACTGGTGGCTGTCATCACGGAAAATACCCCGGGTACTTACCCGGTAACCGTGGTCAATCCGGATCCTGGATCGGCGTCCTCCAAGAGCGTGAATGCATTGGTTCAGCCGGGCAAGGTGATGATCCAGTTGCAGCCGTCGGAAACCAGCGTCCGGGTAAACAACACCATCACGATTACACCTACCGTCACCGGCTCACAAAACACCGCCCTGACCTGGACAGTGAATGGAGTGCCCGGGGGGAACGCACAGATCGGCACCATCAGCGCCAAAGGTGTCTATACGGCGCCCGCAGTCGTACCCAATCCAAACCTGGTGGTCGTGCAAGCGACGAGCGTCGATAATCCCGATGTTGTCACCATCGTGAATGTACAAGTTCTAAACCCCGTCCCCATTTTGCTGAATGCCACACCGTCTACAGTGAATATTGGTTCGAGCCCGGTCGTCTTAACTGGCGGAAGTTTCATCAGCGGCGCCACGGTGCTCGAGAATGGCTCGCCGATACCGACGCAATTCAATTCATCCACCCAGCTGACAGCGACGGTAGATCCTACCGTTGCGGGTCCATTCGATCTCCAGGTTCTCAATCCAGATCCTGGAGGCTCTGTTTCCGCCGATGTAGTGGAGCAAGTGCCTGGCACCCCGCCTGCGCCGCTGGTCTCCCTCCAGGATGCTTCACGCTTCCTGATGCAGTCGACCTTCGGCGGCTCTGAGGCGGATATCAATCACCTCGCGACCATCGGTTACAACGCCTGGTTCGCCGAGCAGTTTGCCATTCCGAATACGCTGCATGAGCCTTACACCGAGCGCCAGATCATACTGAACACGCAACCGTCCTGTGCTCCTACAGACGCCACTTGCAACCAGAAGCTATTCCTGCAAACCGGCGGCGATTCATACTTCGAGCAGCCCTTCTGGAGCAGCGCGCTTACCGGCAAGGACGCGTTGCGCAAACGCGTGCAGTTTGCCCTAAGCGAGCTTTTCGTGATCTCCAGCCAGGACGCGATCGTGGGCCAGATGCCGCGTGGTGTTGCGAACTATTACGACATGTTGGGCAACGATGCCTTTACCAACTACCGCCAGTTGTTGGAGGACGTCACCCTCAGCCCCATGATGGGGATTTACTTATCGATTTTGGCCAACGACAAGGGCGACGCGACGCGCGATCCGGATGAGAACTATGCGCGTGAAGTGATGCAGCTGCTGACCATCGGCCTCAACCAGCTCAACCCTGATGGAACGCCGCAACTGGATGGCAGCGGCAACCCGATACCTACTTACGGCCTCAACGATGTGGTCGGGATGGCAAAAATCTTTACCGGGTTCAGTTGGAATATGAACGGCAACACCAGCGACCAGGCATGGTCAGGATACGGGGCCAGCTATGCAGGCCCGGGTTATGGTCAGGACCTGTTGCCCCTGGTCTCTTATCCCGCTCACCACTCCACGGATGAAAAAGATTTTCTGGGTGTGACCGTGCCGGCAGGTGGATCCGACGCGAATGGCGACTTGAAGATTGCGCTGGATACTCTGTTCAACCATCCCAATACGCCGGTCTTCGTTTCCAAACAACTGATTCAGCACTTAGTCACGAGTAATCCGAGCCCCGCTTATCTGCAGAGAGTGGCCGCGGTGTTCAAAGACAACGGGGCGGGAGTGCGCGGCGACATGCAGGCCGTGATCACCGCCATCCTGATGGATGACGAGGCTCGCAATACGAATGCCGCCACGTTCACCAGCCCCAACTATGGCAAGGTGCAGGAACCGCTGGTTCGCTTTGCTCACATGGCCCGTGCGTTTACCGCAGAATCGCGCAGCGGCGCCTTCGACGCAGGCAGCACCGAGGACCCCGCTTACGGTTTTGCCGAGATGGCCTCGCGGGCGCCCAGCATCTTCAACTGGTTTGCCCCCGGTTATATTCCCGCCGGCACCAGCATCGAGCAGGCCGGACTCACTGCGCCGGAGATGGAGATCACCGATGTGACCACGGTGATCGGCTATCTCAACAGCATGCAAGCCGCATTGTCTGGCGGCTTTGGCAACAACGGCGATCTCTACATGACGCTGGCTACGGAGACGGCCCTGGCTAACAATCCCGATGCACTGCTCGATCGCGTCAATCTGCTCTTGATGGCAGGCAATATGTCATCCACACTGCGCAGTCAGATTCTGACCGCCGTGAATGCCATTTCGGTACCGGGCGGCGATGCGAACGCGATCAACCAGGCGCTTTTGGCGCGCGCCCAAACTGCCATTTTTCTGACCGTCGCTTCGTCTGAGTACACGGCACAGCACTGAGGAGCTTACCGACTATGCGGAAGATCGACCATTCGCGGCGCCAGTTCATGAAGACTGCCTCCTATGCGGCGGCGGCCGGCGTGACCGCGAGCCCGTTGCTGCACAGCATGCGCGCGCTGGCGGCGATGAGTTCGCATACCGCAGCGGCGGCCACGGATTACCGCGCCATCGTCTGTGTTTATCTGCAGGGTGGCAATGATGGTCACGGCACGCTGATCGCCACCGACCCTGACTCGTTTGCTGCGTTTACGCAGGCGCGGAGCGGCGCGGAAGGGCTCGCTTATCCCATGAGCCAGCTGCTGCCGATTTCGCCGGTTACTCCGCAATCAGGTCGCAGTTTTGCTCTTAATCCTTATTTGACCGGGATACAGAATCTCTTCAATGCCGGCCGCTGCGCGCTGGTAGCGAATACCGGGACGCTGATCGAGCCAGTCACCAAGGCCCAATGGAACGCTGGAAATGCTCCGCTCCCCAGGTCGCTCTTCTCGCATTTCGATCAGACCAATGCCTGGGAGGCAGTCGCCGCCGACGGAGCTAATCGCGGATGGGGAGGCCGCATGGCCGACCTGTTCGAGAGCATGAACAGCAATGCGTCGTTTACCTGCATCAGCACCAGTGGCACCAGTCTGTTTCTCTCCGGCCAGACGGCGTTTCAACTGCGCGTAAGCGCCGCCGGAGCTCTGCAGGCGAACGGGCTCGCCAACCCGCTTTTTGGTTCGGCACAGGGAACGGCTGCGTTGCAATCGATCATCAGTGCAGACAGTGACAACCTCTTCGCCAAGGAGTACGCGGTGATCGTTCGGCGTTCGCTCGAGGCCCAAGCCGCACTGGCCGCGGCCATGGCGCCAGCGGGCCCGACAGGCATACCCAACCCCACCCAGTTCCTTGATCCCGCTACCAATATGCTGACCGATAACGGCCTTGCCCAGTCGTTGCAAACGGTAGCTCGGGTGATTGCCGGCCGCACCGCGCTGGGGGTAAGCCGTCAGGTGTTCTTTGTGCAGCTGGGTGGTTTCGACACGCACGATACTCAGGCCAAACGCCACTCGACCTTGCTGAGCCAGTTGGGCGCGGCGTTTGAGTATTTCGATCAGCTGATGATCACGGCTGGATTAAGCAGCAATGTGACGTTGTTCACCGCTTCCGATTTTGGCCGGACACTGACCGCCAACAGTGACGGCACAGACCACGGTTGGGGCAGCCACCACATCGTCGCCGGAGGCGGCGTTGCCGGGCAGAATATCTACGGTGAGTATCCGGTCGTGGGCGCTAACCAAGCGAACGATGTGGGGGCAGGACGCTTGATCCCAACCACGGCTGTCGAGCAGTACGGCGGAACGCTGGGAAGATGGATGGGTCTATCCGACAGCCAGGTCCGCGAGGTATTTCCCAATTTTGCTAACTTCGGTAGTAATCCGTATTTGGGGGTGATGGGGTAGAGGGCGTGCCTCGAAGCAGAAATTGAGTCCCGCAGGGACGGTTGAACTTGTTCCAGGGCTGAATAGTCCCGCACGGACGACTGGAAGTTACCCAGCGCACCTCACTTAGAACTAAGCCATTGATCCGATAAGTCTACAGTCGTCCCTGCGGGACTATTCTAGAGCCGCATGCCATACCCAGGACTGCGTCCTGGGCTAAGTTCAGCAAAGTTCAGCCGTCCCTTCGGGACTCAATCTCCTGACGGTGGCCTTCTCACGCGGGCTCTTTCGCTACCGGATAAACATTTCTGAGCACTCGCCGGTCGGCTTCTTTGCGGACCTCTGCGGCACTGGCGGCGTCGGTTGGGGGAGCCACGATCTCGAAGTTGCCGTAGTCATCTTTGCCCCTTACAAGTTGAACGATCTGGCGTTCGGCGCCTTGCTGGACGACTTCGGGCGCGATGTAACGGACCGCGATGCCAACCCGCGCGTAGTTGGATTTGTTTGCCTTGGAACCGTGGGCAATGCCGATGTGGTGCAGCGACATTTCTCCGGGCGCAAGGCTCAGGGCCACTGCCTTGGACTCGTCCACTTCGAGTGCGATCTCCTGGCCGCGCGATAGGGCGTTGTCGAGCGCATAGGTTTCGCGTTGGGGTAGTTGCGTCTTTTGCGTTCCCGGCATCACTTGCATGCATCCGCTTTCCAGGGTGCTGGGAGAGAGGGCGATCCACGCTGTGGCCACTTTGGGTGGCTGCAGGCCCCAGTAAGCTCCATCCTGATGCCAGGAAATGAACGCCGCGTCGCCGGGAAACTTGACGAACCAGTCGGATCCCCACACCAGCAGGTTGGGTCCGATTGCGCCCTCGACGGCATCCAGCACCTTGGGATGAGAGACGATCTGATACACCCACGGGAGCGAGAGATGAGTAAGCGCGTAGACGGTGCGCCGCTCGCGGGGAATCAGCTTGCTCAGCCGGTCTTTGTTCTGCGCGGTGTAGTCGTCGAACTGCCGGCGGAATTCCGCCGTCTCGCCCTCGCTGAAGACCGGAAGGGGATAGAGATAGCCATTCTCTTCATAGAACTGCCGTTGTTGCTCACTGAGACTCATGGTTTCACCTCATACCAGAAAAGGGCGGATGAGCCGCGCCAGCTCGTCCGGTTCTGCCAGAAATGCGTCGTGGCCGTGGGAAGAAATCAGTTCCCGGTATTCGCAGCGGACACCGGCCTTCGCCATGGCAGCTGCCAGGGCTTCGACCTCCGGGGCGGAAAACAGCCAGTCCGACGATATACCCACGAGCATCACCTCCGCCTGGATGCGGCGGAAGGCGGCATCCGGCGACGGGTATCCGCGCGCGGGGTCGAAGGTATCCATGGTGCGGGTAAGGGCCAGGTAGGAGTTGGCGTCGAAGCGGCTGACGAACTGCTCGCCCTGGTAGTCGAGGTATCCGGCCACATCAAAGCGCTCGCCGGTGAGCCCTTGACCCTGCTCATGCAGGGATGCCCAGGGATCCTCGCCGCTGCGGTCGGGCTTGCGGGCAAAGCGATGCTCGAATAGCTCGGGCGATTTGTAGGTGCACACGGCCAGGGCGCGAGCCAGCGCCAATCCCTTTCGCGGCTGCTGATTCGGCAGGTAGTGGCCGCCCTGCCACGCCGGGTCGAGCTGGATCATCTGCCGCTGCAGATGGTTCAGGCCCAGGCCCATCGCAGCCAGGGGCGAGGCGCCGATGGAGATCACTCGCTCGACCAGTTTGGGGAAGCGGACTGCCAGCTCCAATGCCTGCATCCCGCCGATCGAAGCGCCCATGACCAGCTTGAGCCGATGGATGTTGAGCTTTTTGAGCAGCTGCGCCTGCAGGGTGACGATGTCGCCGATGCTGACCAGGGGAAAGTTCGGCCCGTAGGGATGGCCGGTGAGGGGATCGATCGAACCGGGTCCGGTGGAGCCGTAGCAGGAGCCGGGAATATTGATACCGATGACGCAGTTGCCGCCGGCCTGAAGCAGGCCTCCGTCGGAGAAGAGGCGCGGCCACCAATCCGCAACCCGGGCGGAGCCGGAGAGCGCGTGAGCCACGAAGATCACGTTATCCCGGGCTGCGTTGGGCTCGCCATACATGGCGTAGCGGAGGGTGGGCGACGCCAGAACCCCGCCGCTTCGAGGGAGAAAGCTTCCCCTGGGGAGAAGTCTCCCTCGAAGCTGGGTGCGACCAGCGTTGCGCTGGGGCTAGAGCTCATCGGGCGCTGAGTGCTTCCGCGGGCTTGGCCGAGTGGCCGTTGGCCACCTCGATGGCATCGTTGAGGTCGGCGAGAATGTCGCGAACGTCTTCAATGCCGACCGATAGGCGTACCAGCTCAGGGGTGACGCCGGTGTCGCGCTGCTCCTCGACGGTGAGCTGGGAGTGGGTGGTGGAGGCGGGGTGGATGACCAGCGATTTGGCGTCGCCGATGTTCGCCAGCAGGGAGAACAGCTTGAGCGAATTGATCAGCTTTTTGCCTGCCTCGAAGCCGCCCTTGATGCCGAAGGTGACCAGCGAGCTCTGGCCGTTCGGGCATGTATTTCTTCGCCCGGGCGTAGTACTTGCTGGAAGGCAGGCCGGGGTAGTTGACCCATTCGACGCCGGGGTGATCGGCCAGATATTTGGCGACGGCGAGGGCGTTCTGCGAGTGGCGCTCCATGCGCAGGTGAAGTGTCTCCAAGCCCTGCAGAAAGAGGAAGGAGTTGAAGGGCGAGAGGAACCGCCGATGTCGCGCAGACCCTGCACCCGGGCTTTGAGGATGAAGGCCAGCGGGCCGAAGGCCTCCACGTACGACAGGCCGTGGTAGGAAGGATCGGGCTCGATGAAGTCGCGGAAGCGCCCGGAGGCCTTCCAGTCGAACTTGCCGGCGTCGACGATGACGCCGCCGATCGAGGTGCCGTGGCCACCGATGAACTTGGTGGCGGACTCGACCACGATGTCGGCGCCCCACTCGATGGGGCGGCAGAGGATGGGGGAGGCGGAGGTGTTGTCGATCATCAGCGGCACGCCCTGCTGGTGGGCGATGGCGGCCAGCTGCTCGATGTCGGCAATGTCGAGCTTGGGATTGCCCAGGGTTTCGGTGTAGACGGCCCTGGTCTTCGGGTTGATGGCCGCGCGCAGGCCGTCGAAGTCGTCGGCATCGACAAAGCGCACGGTGATGCCGAGGCGCGGGCAGGGTGTAGTGGAAGAGGTTGTAGGTGCCGCCGTAGAGAGAGGTGGTGGAGACGATCTCGTCTCCGGCGCCGGCCAGGGTGAGGATGGCCAGGGTTTCGGCGGCCTGGCCGGAGGCGGTGGCCAGCGCCGCCGCGCCTCCTTCGAGGGCGGCGACCCGCTTCTCGAAGACGTCGGTGGTCGGGTTCATGATGCGGGTGTAGATGTTGCCGAATTCCTGCAGGCCGAAGAGGCGGGCGGCGTGGTCGGCGTCCTTGAAGACGTAAGAGGTGGTCTGGTAGATGGGGACGGCGCGGGATCCGGTGGTGGGGTCAGGTTCTTGACCGGCGTGCACGGAAAGGGTTGCGAGATGCTGCTTCTTGCTTTCTGACATTTGCTTCTCCTCTGAAGTTTCGCTGCAAGCGAAAGGCCCGCAGTCTGGTTGACCGCAGGCCTGTGGAAACCTGGTTTGGTAGCTTTCAGCTCTTTGGCCAGTCTTCCATATGCCCGCGTGCATGCCCGGGGGGGCGAGCATACAGCAACAGTGCGTACATCCGGCGAGGCTGAAGGGATAACGGGCCATCGTCCTCAGTTTTAGTCCAACAGACACCGGCTGGCAAGTCCGGGAACTGACGTCGCCGGGATTTCAGCCGATCAACAGCAGGGATGGCAGGACAGATACTCACGCGAAAGTGTGATCTGTCGTCGCAAAATTTGGGGAGTAGTATGAGTTCCGCATCCATCTGACCCTGTCGTCAGGAAAGGAGGCAAATATGAATGACCTTCAACGTCGCAGGTCATCCGGCCTCTATCTATTGTTGGTTTGCCGCTCGTGGTGTGTGTTCACACCACGTTTGCCGTAACGCTTAACCCGTCGTCCTCCGCCACCGATGTGGCCACCCCATCTCCGACCGCCCCGCTCTCTCCCGAGATTGAAGGCGATCTGCTCATGGTTCATCGAAGCTACGCTGCCGCGATCGACGCTTACGAGCGCGAGACGCAGCCGACCGCGGTGATTTGGAACAAAATCGGTGTCGCTTACCACCACATGTTTGCGCTCGATGAGGCCCGCAAGTATTACCAGCAAGCGCTGGCGATGAACCCGGGCTATCGCCGATGCGCTCAACAACCTGGCCGCCGTCTATCACGGCCAGCACGACTACAAGCAAGCCGAACGCACGTACAAGCGGGCGCTGAAGTATGCGCCGACGGCAGCGATCACCTACTGCAACCTGGGCACCTCCTACTTCGCGGAAGAGAAGTACAAGGCCGGGATGGAGGCGTATCACAAGGCGCTTGCGTTAAACCCCAACATCTTCGATCCGGGCCAGACGCAGATTGTGCAGGAGACCAGTTCGCGAAGGCAGCTGGTGGCCGTCAACTACTACCTGGCCAAGACCTACGCCACGGCGGGAAAGATGCAGGAGTCCCTGGGTTACCTGCGCAAGGCGCTGGAAGCCGGATTCAAAGACCGGAAGCAATTAATGAAGGATAAGGAGTTCGCGGCGCTGCGTTCGACCCCGGAGTTTCACGAGTTGATGATGCAGCAGACTGGCGGCGAATAGCTGGTCCGTTTCGCTACGCGCCCCGGAAAACAGCCTCCTGCGCTATATTCCGGGGCGCGGCGCGTGCGAAAAAAATATGCAAATGTGAGCGATAAGAGAGATAAGGGTGCTTTTGGGGTCTAAACGCGGTCGAAAAGCAGTTTTTAGGCGAGAGAGGGAACGATAGGTCGTCGCGATCGACGCGGTGAGAGCCCGCAATCTCATCGAATCCCTCCCCCGAAAGAATCGATGAGACTAGCCGGCGGCAGGTCACCGCGTCTTTATTAGGATACTGTTTAGGGATGGGCCGGCCGGCCTCTGCTGCCGGGGTAACCGGGAGGCAGTAGCTAGAGAGTTAACCCCTCCCCAGGGGTGGAGAAAGCTGCATGACACTGCAGGTCTTGAAGGCGCAACCGACGAACCCGCAGTTGATGCATCCGCTTGCGGGGGAGATGGCGGCGGTGCTCGAGACTTATCACACGGAGTCGGGCCGAACGCTGCTTGGGCTGGTGGATGAGTCACCGGTTTTGCTGATTTTTCTTCGCCATTTTGGCTGCTCGTTTTGCCGGCAGACGCTGGATGATGTTTCCCGGATCCGGGGGCAGATTGAGGGGCAGGGGGTGCGGCCGGTGTTCGTGCACCTGGGTACGCCGGAGCGGGCAAAACCGTACTTCGACTATTACCATTTATCGGACGTGGAGCGGGTGAGCGATCCCGAGGCGTCTCTCTACGGCAGCCCGGCGTTTCAGGTTCGGCGGAAGAGTGTTTTTACCCAGTTCCTGATTCCTGCGGTGTGGAAGGCCTGGGTGCTGGGTGCGGTCCGGCAACACGGCATTGGCATGGTGAAAGAAGATGCGGACCAGATGCCAGCGGTGTTCTATTTGCGCGAGCGCGCCATTGCCGGGGAATACAGATATAAGACGATTGCCGATCGGCCGGATTATCTGAAGTTGATCCGCTGAGGTTTTCGGCGCTGCAAACTGCACATTACGAAAGAATTTCGGAAGCGGATTCCGTGGTTTCACACACCTGCACGCTCCTGCGAAAATGATCTATTACCAAAATTCTCATGCGGAGCCACGTGCTGCGTTGAAGATTGTTCTCAGGGAGTTCGGGGGCCTGGGCAACCAGTTTTTTCGCTACGCCGCCCTGCGGTACTATGCGCAGCGCTACGGCGCGGAGATGGCAATCTCGGTCGACCCGGAATGGAACGCTCAGTCTTTCGGGTATCCGCGACCTTGCTTGTTACAACACTATTCGATCCCCGCGCCGATGGAGGAACGCTCCCTTTCCGAGCGTGTCCTTTTCACAGAAAAGCCCTGGCTGCAGGCTGCGTGCGGGCCGTTCACGAGAGCGCTGCGGAGCCAGGTGTTTGTGCAGCAGCCTTCTGATCGCTACTTCTTTTCGCCGGATGTGTCTCTCAGGCGTAAGACCGAGACGTTATATCTTCTCGGGTATTGGCACACGCACGTAATCGTGGATAAGGTGGCGGATGAGCTGCGGCCGGAATTGACGCTGAAAAAGCCTGCACAGGGAAAAGACCTTGAGGTATTGGAGAGGATTCGCCGGACTCATTCGGTTTCGCTTCACCTGCGCCGCGGAGATTGCAAAAATCCAGAAACTCTCAGGACCGAATTACCGTTCGAGTATTATGCGACCGCCATTTCCACGCTAAAAGAACGGCTGGGAAACCCAACGTTTTTTGTGTTTTCCGACGATATCCCATTTGCCAAGAAATACCTGCCGCAAGATATCAGGGCTGTGTTTGTTGACCACAATGACGATTTCAGTGCTCATGAGGATATGCGGCTCATGGCCTCCTGCGACCATCACATTATTGCGAACAGCACTTTTTCCTGGTGGGGAGCATGGCTGAATCCAAGTCCGGACAAGATTGTCATCGCACCAAAGCAATGGGATTTGACGGAGGATAGTTACTACCCCGATCTTTTACCGCCAGACTGGATGCTCATGGAAGTTGCCTCTCCGCATCTGTTCGGCCGTTACTCGTTTCCTCATGAGCAATCTGCGAGCGAGTCTTCGTCTTTATGGAGCGTCGTAGAGATATAGGCCGTATCCGGGTTCGCCATCCTTACAAGCCCTGAAGTCAACTATGGAAAATGTTCTCATTTTTAGACGAGCACTGTTGCCGATTTCCGAGACCTTCATTGAAGCGCAGGCGAGCGCGTTGCGATCATTTCGCCCGCAATACGCCGGGTTGTTTCCGGCGGCCAAAAGTCTCACTTTGGCCCACAATGCTATTTTGGTGGCTCGGACTCGGTCGCTTCGCTCTTTAGGTGGCGCCCGCTTGTACGATCTGACTGGCGTTGGGCCCCAATTTCACCGCCGGGCTCGCCTTGCGCGGCCGGCCTTGATTCACGCTCATTTCGCGCTCGACGGCTCGACTGCTCTCCCGCTGGCCGCCGCGCTTGGGGTTCCACTGGTGGTGACGCTGCATGGCTACGATGTAACCATGGGAGATAAATATATGGGTGAAACGCTGGCCGGCAGGTTGTATCTGCGGCGGCGACAAAAGCTCTGGGAGCGCGCTTCGCTCTTTCTATGCGTTTCCGAGTTCATCCGCAGCAAGGCCCTGGAGGCCGGATTTCCAAAGGAGAAGCTGCGTGTACATTTTATTGGCATCGATCGCCAGCGTTTTCGTCCGGCGGGTGATCGTGCGGGCAAAGAGGTAGTGTTTGTTGGCCGGTTGGTTGAGAAAAAGGGCTGCATCCATTTGCTCCGCGCCATGCGCCGCGTTCAGGATGTGGAGCCGGCAGCTCGCCTTGTGATCGTGGGCGATGGCCCTTTGCGGGCTTCGCTCGAGCAGTCAGCGCAGGAGCTAAAAATACAAGTTGAGTTTCTCGGCAGCCAGCCAGCGTCCGTGGTGAGGGAGTCGATTCGCCGTGCCAGCTTGCTTTGTATCCCCAGCGTCACCGGAGCTGATGGGGGGAGCGAAGGCCTGGGCATGGTGATCCTGGAGGCGCAGGCTATGGGGAGGCCGGTGGTTGGCTTCCGCTCCGGGGGCATTCCCGAAGCCATCAGCGAGGGAGAAACGGGATTGCTAGCGCCCGCCGGAGATGAGGCTAGCCTGGCCCAACAAATCCTGCGTTATTTGCAAGACGAGGCTTTCTGGCAAAGCTCAAGCGCCCGGGGGATCGATTGGGTCGCCGAGCGGTTCGACCTCGATCGCCAAACCAGGGAACTGGAAGACATTTATAGAGAATGCCAGGCTTCAGGTTCTTAAGGTAGCCGGCTGGTCTACAAAAGCGCCTTGGCCGAGGTGCAAGCCGCTCTGAGACGCATGGCCGACCTGGTGGTTAACGCAAAAGACCCGAGGAACGAGTCAACCAGCGGCGCACAGTCGGGATCGATTCCACCGCTAGCCCAAAGCGTTCCGAGGCCGTTACAGAAGATGGCCCTTCCCAGGGGTTGCAAGACCGGGAATTGTTCGTGCAGGCAGATACCAGTTAACAACCCGGTTCTACCAAAGACGCGGCGCTTGCCGGCCTGCCGGTTGGTATACGCATTGTCACCGTGGATACGCTGCAGCGATAGCTCCTGAGAATCCATCCAGCCCTTAGTGAGTGAGAGCGCAACAAATTTCATGTAATTGTCGCTGGTGATGCGGATCAATTCCGACATGGGGAGTATGCGGGCCAAGGTATCCCGACGGAATGACATTCCAGACGTGGCTGTGGGCAGAAAGGGAGGTTTCCCGGATGCTGTTGCCTTTCGGCCGTCGAGTTCTCCAAACCGGTTGCGCACCTGGATTCGAGTAGAACTCTCAACTCCTTCGCCAAAGATGCGCAGGCGGTTGAAGCACCAACCGGCCTGAGGTTGACGCTCAAAAACTTCAACAACGCGCTTTACTTTTTCAGGGGCGAAGAGATCATCGGAGTCGAGAAAGCAGATGATCTCTCCCGTGCTGGCCGCGAACCCAGCATTGAATGCAGACGCCTGGCCGCCGTTCTCTTTTTTCACGAGCCGCACACGATCGGCGTAGCGAGCGACCACTTCAAGAGAATTGTCGGTTGATCCGTCGTCGACGACGATAATCTCGATATGCTCGTAAGCCTGCGCTAACGCACTCTCGATAGCTTCGTTGATAAACCGCCCATAGTTGTAGTTATTGATGAGGATGCTGACTAGCGGTTTAGCGTTCATTTACTGGGGCTCCTATTTCTTACCCGCTTGGCAAAAACAGAGCAGGACGAGAATCGCAGGTTGCAATGTGCAAGATGGTTGTCGTTGACCTGGCGAGCTAATTGATCATTCTGCCGGCGCCTGCAGGAGCAGCAGCTCTTGTGCTGTCGAGAAACAATTTGTCACGCAGGGTCCGCCTCGCATCAGGAGTTACCAGGAACGTGCCTAACAAGAGCGCGATGTTAAGAGGGTCTGGGGACCCGCGCAAGACACATTCCCGCAGCAGCCGGGCGAGGCCGCTCAGGCCTGCCTTATCCCGTACCGAGGGCCCGGCGCACGACCCGACGATAAAGCGGGAATAAGCACGCCGGGTCATCAGCCCACGGTTTTCCTGGCCCCAGGCAAGGCGCTTCTCCCAATGCAGCCCTGCAGTGATGGTGGCGCGCTGCTCCGGTGCGTGATACACCGAGAGCAACTCCTTTACGACTTCAAGCCTTACCTTCGGATGCGAGTTCACGCGAAGAAACCAATCGATATCGTGGAAACCCTTCAGTTCCTTGCGAAACGGCACGTCCAGAAGGAGCTGGCGGGAACAGAAGAAGGTGGAGGTTTGAAAGTAGCACAGGAAATCGAACATGTACTCACAGATAGATTCCCCGGGGCGGGGCAGCCTGCGGGGCCGCACGACGTCTTCCCGGATCGGAGAGCGCTCCACGAAAGCACACACGACAAGCACATTTTCTGCGGAACTGGCCTCGGCGGCTGCCAATTGTTTTTCAATCTTGCCTGGAAGCCATTCATCATCGTCGTCCAGCAAGGCGATCCACTGTCCCCTGGATGAGAGAACTCCAAGATTGCGTGCCTCGGCGCCTCCGACTGAGTTTTCTAGTGCCACAACGCGCAGTCTGGGGTCGGGAATATCCCTTAGCGCCTGAATTGTCAATTGATCCGGCCCGTCCACGACCACAACGACTTCGATCGAGGTGAACGTCTGTCGCAGCGCGCTCATGACCGCGCGCACTACCAAGTCCGGCCTATTTCGAGTAGGGATTACCGCACTCACTCTAGGAGCTGGGAGATTCATGGGCCCTCTTACAAAACGCTATGGAAGTGTGTAGATGCTGGCACTCGTCGCAGCCGCGACGACGCCACTTGACTCAACCGCCAGATTTCTTAAGTAACTGAAAGGCACGTAGACGATGTCGCCAGGTTGCAGGAGGATATCGGACTGTTTACCTTTTTGCATGGCGCTCAGTTGTAGTGGCTTATCGGTATAACCGGTAGAGCCATCCCTGCGGATCAGGCGCGCGTGCGATGGAACGGCCGAATGGTTGGTGCCCCCGGCCGCGGCAACCACCTGCAGAGCAGTCAGTTGAGAGTTGTTGTTGCTCATCACATAGCCACCGGGAGTTTTGACGTCTCCCAGTACATAGACCAGCCCGGCCTTGGAGACGATGACCTTGTCTCCCGGATAAACCATGACCGCATCGTCAATAGCGCTCTTGGCGTTGTTGGAGAAGAAGAAGTTGACTTTATTCGCCGGGTCGCTGTGACGCTGAATGGTGATGGAACGATCGGCAACGTCGGTAAGTCCACCCGCCAGCGCGATCATGTCAAAGATGCTGCGTGGGGCGGTAATGGGAAACGTACCGGGCGCCTTGACCTGACCGAGCACCGCGACGTTCTGCGTGGCATATTGGTCCACGGTTACCGTCACTTGAGGATGCTTCATGAAGTTGCCGGCAATCAGCTTTTGCTGGATCCTGGCTGCAGCGTCCGCCGGTGTAAGTCCCGATACACTTACATTGCCCAGAAGCATCAAGGGGACATCACCTGCATCCGTGACTCGAGGCCGCTGCTCGAGGTCCGGGGTCTCGAAGACCAGGATGTGCAGTTGATCCCCAGGCCCGATGAGCAAGCTCTCCGTTTGCGCATGCACTTGGCGGGCGCCGAACAATACTATGCAGAACAAGAGGAGCGAGGGTTTAAGCGCTCGCATGTGTATCTCCCCGGTATGATTTGTTGGAAGCAAAGCCGTAGTAGTTGTGATACGCATAGGAGCCAGGTCTGACGCCATTCAGAACGACCCGTACGCGGGCTCGATCGACATGCTCTTCGATCAACTGATAAGCGCGTTTGAATGAGAGTCGCGGGGTGAGCCCGCAACGAGCGACCATAATGGTGGTATCCGCCATTCCGGCCAACGGTATGGCATCTGTTACCGCCAGGACTGGTGGCCCGTCGAGAACCACGAGATCGAACTGAGCGCGCCAGGCACGAACTAACATGCGCATCCGGCTCGAGTCGATTAGCTCTGCAGGATCCGGAGGGATCGGTCCAGCCGGCAGAATGGTCAAGGTCGAAAGATCTTCCAACGACAGAGCAGCTCCTAATCCCGCGTCTCCGTTATCCCTGGAGGCCAGGACTGCGCTCAATCCACCCTTGCCCGCAGATTCCAAATCCTCGCTCAAGCGGGGCCGTCGAAGGTCAGCTTCCACGAGCAGCACCCTCTTACCCTGCTTTGCAAGTAAAACCGCGAGACTTTTTGCGAGTGTGCTTTTGCCCTCACCGGGGAGGGCACTGGTGATGAGCACAACCTGGGGTGGTGCACCGCTCTTGCTAAGCATCAGGGAACTGCGGACCCCGCGCACAGCCTCAGTGAAAGGAGATGCGGGGGAGGTCACAGCCTCAACCGCTTTGCGGCCTTTACGCGGCCTGGCGAAAGGCATGATGCCAAGCAAGGTCACGCCATGAAGGAGTTCCAACTGCTCGACGCCTTGAATCTTGTCATCAACGGCGTCGATGAACAGCGAAGCACCCGCGCCGGTAAACATGCCGAAGGCAAGAGCGACCGCGAGATAGAGCGGCACATTGGGCTTCTTCGGCTTAGCCGGAACTCTGCCAGGATCGACCACGGTGATGTTGGACGAGCGGAAATTCTGGAGCATTCCGCCTTCTTTCAGCCTCTTCAGTAAATCCTGGTAAAGCCCGCGGCTATCCTTCGCTTCCTGTTGCGCGATGGTGAACTCAACCGACTTGTCGTTTAAGCGGTCGGCGGCGCGGTGCGCTGCCTCGTAGTCGGTGCGGGTGCTTTGCTCTGCCTGTTGCGCGATCTCGTAGTCGTTCTTCGCCCTGGAATTGAGGCGAGTAATTTCGGCATCGATCGACTGGTTGATACCTTGCAGCGCCGCAGTCTCTTCTGCCAGTGCGGGGTACTGTGATCCAAACTTGGCCTGGTCGTGCGCAATCTGCTGCTGCTGGACTGCCTGCTGGGCGCGCAATGTCTGGATCAAATTGAACGAGTTATTGGTGCCGCTCGATGATCCGCCAATGCTGCTGCCTCCCAGCCCGGAGATTAAGTCCGCGTTGCCACTTTGCACCACCTGGTAAAGCGCGCCTTTCATGATGCGGTTTGCTTCGGCGCTGGCAAGCGCAGTGGTCTGTTGCTGCAGTTGGTCCAGAACCGTACTGTAAATCTGCGGCTTGCCTTGGCTGTCGCTGTCGCCCAGACTGAAGACGCCCATATCTTTTTGCAGATTCGCGACCTTGGTTTCGAGGTCTTCGCTCTGATTGCGCAAGGCGCCCAACTGGCCCGAAAGCCAGGTGGAAGCTTGTGACGTGGCAGCGAGCCTGGTTTGAAACGTGTAGTCAGTAAGGCCACGAATGAGCCCGTTGACCACGGCCGCCGCGATTTTTGGATCGGAGCTGAGGTAGTCGATATCGATCAGCCGGCTTCCACTATCGACTTTCACTTTGAGATTGCTGCTGAAAACCTTGAGTGCTCGCGTGCGCCGTACAGGCGAGTCCTCCAGGCTTGCATCGGCTGGATCGCTGCCGCCCCTGGGTGAGAAGAGGCCCAGGACAAAGCCCGCGGGGCTGAAATGGCCCTTGAAATCTTTTGTGTTTTCGAGATTCAGGTCCTGGATGACCTTCAGAGCCAAAGTATCGGACTGCAGAATTTGCGACTCGGTCTGTAAATCGAGCGCGGTGTTCAGGGCATCGGCGCCGCTCTCCGGGCCACTCATGATGTTATCGAGGCCGAGCCCGTCAGGGCTCTCCTTTTGTACCTGAATGACGCCACTGCCGTCGTAGCGCCGGGTGCAGACGACACAATAAACACCGGCCAGGATGAGCATGCCCAGAGTAATGCCGTAGAATACGCGCCTGCGGCGCCGATAGATCTGCACCAGGTCGCCCAACGTAATATCGGTTCCTGCGGATGAGACTTTCGCTATGGACTGATTCACGCCTGGTGACTGCTCCTTTAGAAGTGAAGATGTTGTCGTAAAAAGCTATCGTGGTGGTTGCATAGGCGGCACTGAGAATGCGGCCCTGGTTATGAACCTTTAGTCATTGTGGTTCGGCCAACTGCGGACATCACGCCCGCACAGGCCGTTGCAGCCCGAGACGTCGGCGTAGCTTCAGTGTCGCTCAACTTCATTACAGTCGTCACCGTCTTTATGCATCAAAGAGGGCACTAAGGTAATGGGCAGCGCCTGCTGTTACCAGCGTACCCAAACAGTGCCAGATGGAGGATCAAAGAGGCACAATGGCTGTTATGATTCGCTCGAATGAGCGTTGATCCGCGTTCCGGCCCCCCCGCGCGCTCCAGCAAAATTCCGTCTCTTGACGGAGTCCGTGCCGTCTCGTTTTTGATCGTCTTTGCGGCCCATTCGGGCCTCGACTGGATTGTGCCGGGTCGCCTCGGAGTGAACATCTTTTTTCTCTTGAGCGGATATCTGATTACGACGCTCATGATCCGTGAGCGGGAAAAGACGGGGTGGATATCACTCAAGCTGTTCTATGCCAGGCGGGCCCTCCGCATTTTTCCACCCATGTACTCCATCGCGGGCGCGACGCTGCTTTATCTGTGGCTTTCGCACCAGATGGCAGGTATCACCGCCGGTGGCCTCTGCTCGCAACTCTTCTACTATCAGAACTACTGGTACCATGGCGGGCTGATTCCAGGCCTGGGGCCGCTCTGGTCGCTGGCGGTTGAAGAGCATTTCTATTTATTCTTTCCGCCTCTTATGCTGCTGTTCCTCGATCGCTGGCGGATGAACTATTCGCAGATTGCGAAGGCACTCGTCTGGATTTGCGTGGCCATTCTCGTCTGGCGCTGTGTTGTGGTCGCCTACATGCCGGATGGCCTAAGGTGGGCGCGAGACCAAAGCGACACGAGGGCAGACTCGATTCTATTTGGATGTGTGCTTGCCTGCCTGGAGAAAACGGGAGCATGCGAACGGATCTTAACGCGGCGCCGGCTGGAACGCTTCGTGGCGCCTGGCTGCTTGTTGCTGCTGTTGGTGACCGTAGCCATTCGTAATGTTGTGTTTCGAGAGACACTGCGTTACACGCTGCAGGCTCTAGCGATCGCGCCCCTGCTTTACTTTGTAGTGCAGGTGCCGCAGACTGTTGTTGGGCGGATTTTGAACAACCGCATACTTGGCCGTCTGGGCATACTGTCGTATTCTTTGTACCTGCTGCATGCGACGGTGTTGCTGGAGATGAATCGCCTGCTTCATTCGAAGATTCTGGCGGCAATCGTAGCCTTTATGGTTGCTGTTATGCTGGCGGAAGCGACCCATATACTGGTGGAAGCGCCGACTGAACGGCTGCGCAAGCGATTTGCGCATACGGGCGGTGCAAGGCCGCAACACTCCATCGAGCCGCACGCGATCCTCACCGCCCAGTTGGAAAGCAATTAAGCTACCGGCTGGGTGCTCGTCACTCCGATCCATAAGGCTCAAGAAATAAGATGAAGCGAAGAGAATTCATCCGCCGAGGTCTGCAATGGGGTTCCCTGGCAGCAATGCCCGCCCTATTTTCGGATCGGGTGGTCGCCGCCCCCGCGAACTCGTTGAAGGCGTTGGGGGCCCCGTGCGGCCTGAAGGTGGGGGTTCAATCGATAAAAGCGCAGTTACAGAACCCGGTATTCGCGCGAACCGCGATCGCCAATTTTGAGATGCTGACCCCGGGGAACGAGCTGAAGTGGGCACGACTGCGCCCCGGGCCGGATTCTTATAACTTCAACGACGCTGACTGGATGGTCGACTTCGCGCAACAAAATGGGATGCTCGTTCACGGCCATAACTTATGTTGGAACGCCGAGGGGACGAACCCGCCCTGGCTTGCCGCTACGCTTACAAAGGAAAATGCCCGGCAGTACTTAACGCAACACATCACGACGGTCATGGGACGATACCGGGGGCGGATTGACTCGTGGGACATTGTGAATGAGCCGATTGTTCCGTGGAGTAAGCGGGACGACGGGCTTTATCCGGGTATATGGCTCAACCTGCTTGGGCCGCAGTATATCGACATTGCCTTTAACGCAGCCGCTGCGGCCGATCCAAAGGCGCTAAGGGTGCTGAATACCTATTATGTGGAGCAGGGAACGCCTGACCACGAAAAGGGCAGGCGGGACAACCTGCGGTTTCTGCAGCAGTGCAAGCAGCGCGGTGTACCCATTCAGGCCATCGGCATTGAGTCGCACCTGGATGCTTCCCAGCCGCCTGGTGGTCCGGCCTTACGACGATTTATCGATGACGTACGGGCATTGGGCCTCAAGGTTTTGATCACCGAGTTGGACGTGAACGACACGCAAATCACCGGCAGTGTTCAAGACCGTGATGCAGTGGTCGCCAGGTGCTACTCCGACTATTTACTCGAGGTAGTGCCGCCGGGACACGTCGACCGCGTGATTTTCTGGACCGCCACCGACAAAGGGAACTGGCTAAACTCAGTTCGCGCACCGAAATTCCAGCGGCCTGACGGAGGTCCGCATCGCCCAGGATTGCTGGACGAGAACCTGAGACCAAAGCCGGCGTACACCGCCGCCGGTGATGCGATTTCCAGGGTTTGTGCGGATGGCCTAGGACAGCTCCGCCAGTAGCAGATCACAACCGGTTGTCGATTCGAGGTATTGGCTATGAGCAATTCGATGGAGGTCTCACCGCGTCGTTCCGGGGCGCCCATGTGGCACCTTTTGATCGGCTGGGTAATCCTACTGCCCTTGCTATTCTTTTCAACCAACGGCAAGGTGGTACCCGATAACGGCGATGTCTCCATGAGCATGGCTGAAGCGGGGGGCAGCTCACTCTCTCATCGATTGGGCCTGGGCCTCATCTGCCTTTTGTGCAGCGTGCTGATCTTTACGCGTTTGCCTGCCGTGTTCGCGCTGAGCCAACGAACAAAAGTACTGTTAGGGCTGCCTATTCTGGCCATGATATCGAGCGCGTGGTCGGAAAGCGCGCGGCAGAGCATTGTGAGCGCGTGCATACTCCTGGTCTTTACCTTATTCGCAGTGTACATAGCGAGCAGCTTTGATTCGAGGAGCCAGTTTGAACTATTGATGCTGGCCGGCGGCGTCGCCCTGGTCATGAGCATAGGTTTGTCAGTGCTGGTGCCTGCGCTCGGCGCCCCGGGCCACAATTGGCGAGGCATCTTTGCGCATAAACAAAATTGTGCTGCGGTGTGCACCCTTTTGCTGGTGACGGCAGTTCACTGGCGAGCTTCAGGATCGAGTCAAAGGGTGTTTCGCGCACTGTATGTGCTGATGTGCCTTGCGATGATCGTAATGTCACAGTCCCGGACTGGGTGGGCATTGGCGATTGTGGCTCTTGGGCTGTCTGGCAGCCTGTGGTTGCTGCAGAGGATGCCGATCAGGGATGCGCTCTTCAGCGCCATGATCGTCTGCGGTAGTTTCGCAGTGATCGCTTATGCCGTGTTGGCCAACGCTGCACTTCTGCTGCCTGCGGTAGGTAAGGATCCTACGTTGAGCGAGAGAACTGTTATCTGGGCAGCAGTGTGGACAACGATAGCCAAGCAGCCGGTTCTTGGCTATGGGTATGGAGCTTTTTGGACTGGATTGCAGGGCCCGTCTTTGAACATCGTACTCATCTCCGGATGGGCGCTGGCGCAGGCTCAAAATGGCTTTCTGGACATGTGGCTGCAGGTAGGCGTTGCGGGCGTGTTACTGATATTGCTCGCTACCGGCCAAGCAGCGCGAGATGCTCTACGATGCTTTCGCGGTAGCGGCCAGGACCACTATGTTCGCTGGTGCATCGTAGTGATTGTCACCACAATCCTTTACAACATCGGCGAGAGTTCTCTAGGAATGGTCCAACTGGTGTGGTTTTTGTTCCTGCTGGCTTGCATTGGATTGAAGCAGGCCAGGATGGCGAAACAATCTGGCCCTGGGCTAGACGCGCTGGAGCAAAGCCTGGCTCCCTCTGATCGAATCGTCGTTGCATGAAACGTCAGCGAGCGTTCATTCAAATCGGCGATTTCGCCCACTCAAGCCAAAAGAAGGCTTGAATGGGGCCCCCAAAGCATTGGCGGCTGTATAGGCAGCCTTGTTATCAGACACTGAACGCAAACGAAAGCGACTGGAAGCGGATGAGTGCCTCCCGTGGGCAATTGCGAATAGGACTGCTCGGGATAGAAGATCCGGCGGATGTTCGATCGTATTCCGGAACTTCATTTCATCTTGCTCATTTTCTGCGCGCTGCTGGAAACAGCGTCAGCGTTCTCGGGCCTTATCCTCTTCGACATCGTATCCCAGTCAGACTGCACAACCGCTTGCGGAGACAACTAACCGGCAAGGAAGTGCTTTGGGAGAGACATAGGTTGATTGCCGGCCAGTACTCCGCAATCGTTCGCAAGTACATGGAGCAGCACCCGGATCTCGACCTTTTGCTGGCGACTTCTGTCTTTTCTGTTGCCGGCGTGCGGACCAGGATACCCGTGGTGTTGTGGGCCGACACCACACTTTCCGGTGTGATCGGCCGCTATGCCAGATACCAAAATCTTTCCAAGCGGACCGTTCAGCGGTCGCACGAGGTGGAGCAGGCGGCGCTGGCCGCGTGCGACATGGCAATCTTCTCCAGTCAGTGGGCGGCCGATGTAGCGTTGCAATCTTATGATTTGGACCCGGGCAAGGTTCGGGTTATCAACTATGGTGCGAATCTCACGGAGACACCCACCAGAGAACAGATCGGGCGATTGCTCACTTTGCGTGGCCCTGATCCAATCAAGTTGATCCTTTTGGGTCTTGATTGGCACAGGAAAGGAGTGGCCAAAGCGATTGAGGTGGCCGGTGAGCTGAGAAGGCGCGGCGTGAACGTACGGTTACAAGTTGTAGGCTGCAGGCCGCCATCGGGCTTCTCCGTTCCCGACTATGTCTCGTTGTTTGGCAAGGTATTGAAAGGTACGCGGGAGGGCGCTCTGCAACTGGAGAAACTGGTGGGTGAAAGTCACCTTATGATCCTGCCTACCCAAGCCGAATGTGCCGCAGTTGTTTTGGCGGAAGCCAGCGCGTTTGGGGTTCCTTTTATCTCCACCGATGTTGGGGGCAATGCGTCTCTTGTCCGAGAGGGTTATAACGGCACATTGCTGCCGCTCCAAGCGGATGTTTCCACCTGGGCCGACGAGGCGATGCGGATTGTGATGGACCGGGAGGCGTATGAGCGATTTGCCTGGAGAGCTTATGACTTTTTTCAGCAACGCCTCTCCTGGAGCCATGCGATATCAAGCTTCGAAGAAGCAGTCAGTGACTTGCTGGCATGCTGATTGCTCACACCAGGGTGGCGGTTTGAGGTTTATATTCGGCGGCAATCACGGAAAGGATGAGCTCTGAATTTACTCGCGCGATTTCGAAAAGAGGGGCTGCTGAGGGACACGACTCATATGTCCATCGGCCTGAGTCTCAGGCTGGTCATTCAAGCTGCTTACTTTGTACTTATTGCGCGGTCGCTGGGGCCGGACGCTTATGGCGCGTTTGTTGCCGTAGTCGCGATGGCGGCTGTCCTCGGGCCCTTCTCAGGCATGGGGACGCCGAATCTATTTATCAAGAACGTGCGTTCGGGCAAGCGAGATGCCGATGTCTGCTGGGGCAACGGGCTACTGCTCACAGTGCTGTCGGGGCTGGTATTTTCTGCGGTCGTGGTTGCCGCCAACGCCGTATTTCACTTCAAGAGCGGAGCCTTTGTCGTCATCGTTGTCTGCATTTCAGACCTGGTCTTCATGAAGATCACAGAGCTCGCATCGTTCGGGTTTGCGGCCTCAAACCGGATGGCCCAGACCTCCATCCAAAGCGTGGTTGTAAGTTTGTTGCGGCTGGCTGGGATCGCGGCGCTGATGGCGTCGATGCCCCAGGTTACGCTGCAGCGATGGGTTCTGGTTTACCTGCTTACCAGCCTTCTGGGAACGGCCTATGCAGTGTGGAAGGGCTCGCAGTTGTGGGGCAGGCCATCTATTGACCTGGCAGCATTGCGGGAAGATGTGGCGGAGGGCGTGTTTTTCAGCATTGGCAGCGCGGCCACAACCATCTACAACGACATCGACAAGATCATGCTGAGCAAGTTGTCGGACCTGGGGTCAACCGGCATCTACGCTGCGGCCTACCGGGTGGTGGATGTGAGTATGACGCCGGTCCGCTCTCTCATATCCGCGGCGTATCCGCAGTTTTTTCGCAAAGGTGTCGGCGGTATACGGGCGACCTATGCTTACGCGCTTTCCTTGATCCCCAAAGCCGCTATCTACGGCGCGTTTGCTTCCGTGTCGCTTTGGCTGTTCGCTTCGGCTCTGCCGTTCATCCTCGGGCCGAAGTATGACGAAGTGGTGCCGGCACTTCGATGGCTGGCGCTCATCCCCTTGCTACGTTGTTTTCACACATTCCTGGCCGATGCTCTATCGGGCGCCGGTTTACAACGCGTACGTACGGGCATCCAGGTGGTGGTTGCATTGCTCAATATCGGTTTGAACCTGGTTCTTTTGCCGCGCTGGTCCTGGCGGGGCGCGGCGTGGACCAGCCTGGGTTGCGATGGCTTGCTGGTGCTGGTCTTTTGGCTGACCGCGCTCTATTATGTTCGCCGCGAAGGGCTGGCACACGCCTACGTGGCGCATGCGAACGCGAGCATAGAAACCTAGGAGCGGCGCGGCGTGAGCGCCTAATGTATGCTGAGCGAATTCTCCGCCCTTAGTCTTTGGGCGACCAGGACAGAACCCGCCTGGGTTAAGTGGCCATAGTCGAATTGCAATGGCACATCCTTTTGCGCGTACTCCGCGCAGGCATCCTGCGGGCAGAGCAGTTTGTAGAGACTTACGTACGGAACGTGCCAGGTGTGCTCAGCAAGGTAGGCCATTTCGTCATCCAGCCGGCGATACTTGTTCAGGCGATGCCTGAACGGCAGCGATGGGTCATTCTCTTTTAACGATGCAGTCAGGAGCCGGGGTAAGGGAGAATCATACTGGACGATGGGCCCGAAGAGCACAATATTGAGCCCCTGCTGCTTGAGTTTCCTCATGGTGTCATCGATGCGCGGAAGGTCTCCTTGTTCCCACCGCGCGGCGATCAGAACCTGATCGACAGGATGCTTCGGCAGATAGTCTTTATAGATGTATTGCATGATCGGTGTGCATTGATCGCCGTACATGTAGACATGCTGCAGGGTGGGCTCGCATCCGGATGCAGTTGCCTGGAGTATGTTGACATCTGGAAACACGGTGTCGAGTCCGTACCATAGTTGCGCAGCATGGCTGTCACCAAGCAGCAGGTAGTTCTTCTTGTGGGCATCCTGACGCAGGCAGGTGGAGACGTCGAAAGCGGACGAGGGTTGGCCTGAGGAGATAAAGCAGGTCCCCAGGCGGTAAGGCGCCTCCCGCTCCATATACGAGGAGATCTCGACCTCCTCGGGCGTATACCTGGTGGGGAGTCCGTGCAGGGCAAGAATGGCGAAGCCGGTGGCGGCCAATGCCACGCCGGTGGCAGTCGCAAACCTGAAAGCGCCGGCGCCTTTCAACATCAAGCGGCCTTTGCGAAACGGCGTTTCGATAAATCGCCAGGACAGGGTGGCCACGAGAATCATCACGAGGAACAAGCCGCACTTTACGCTACGGCTGGAAGCGTCACGAATCTGGATCATGCTCATTCGCTGAAAAACGATGATTGGCCAGTGCCATATGTAGAGGGAGTAGGAAATGAGCCCGACGAACACGACAGGTTTCAGCGACAGGAGCCGCCCCACGACGGACTTTCCTGTCTGACCGGCTGCAATGACCAAAGCGGCCCCGAGGCAGGGAGGGACGGCAGCTAAGCCTGGGAAATGAGTACGCGCTCCGTAGACGAAACCACACGCGACGATCAGAATCAAGCCGGTTGCGGAGGCAACGTTCCTCCAGAGGGCTGATCGAATGGCGGGAAAAATATTCAGAGAGAGCATGGTCCCGAGCAACAGTTCCCACGCTCGCGTGACGGGCAGATAAAACGTTGCCGTGGGGAAGGCGTACGCTCCGTAGACGCTTACGACAAAAGACGCCGAGGCCACGAGAACGACGGCCTTCTTAAGGTCACCTGGGATCCAACGCCGGAGCAGGAGCAGGAATAGCGGGAAAACAATATAAAACTGTTCCTCGACCGCCAGCGACCAGGTGTGTAACAAGGGCTTGCTGGCGGTCGGCGCAGCAAAATAATCGGAGTTCTCCATGAAGTAGATGTTCGACCCGGAGAAGACAGCCGCGATGAGGGATTTGGCGAAGTCTTTCAACTCAGAAGGAAGGAGGAAAATGCAAGAGAAGATGGCGATCACAAGCAACATCACCATCAGGGCGGGGAATATACGCCGGATTCGCCGTTCGTAAAAAGCGAAGAGGGAAAAGCGCTCCTCCTCAATCTCCCTTAGGATCACAGAGCTGATAAGGAAACCTGAGATGACGAAGAAAACATCAACACCGACGAATCCGCCCCAGATTTTCAAGGCCACCAGGTGATAGGCAACCACCAGCAAAACGGCCACAGCACGCAGGCCATCGATGTCTGGGCGATAGGCTAGACGAGGCTCAAGATTTGACAGGGAAAGCTCTCCGTTCAGTGAAGTGGTTCAGGCAGCGGGCGCCTGGTTGCAATTGTGGTTGCGCGCGAACGGTTGTCCCAGAAGGAAGTTGGGCGTCGCTGAGATCTATTGTCGCCGGAAAGCATGGGCGTATCAACGAGATTGTTCTGCTTTACAAGTCCACTTAGTTACGAAAGTAGTGGTGTTATGTTGTGTACCCCTTGCGGCGACGAGCTAGCTGTGTGTCTACGTCAGCAGGCTTATGGAAAGCGGTCTGGGAAGAACTTGTTACCTGACTGTGACGAATGCTCAGAAGCCGGTGAGGCGCGGATTATCGCGCGAGCCGAGTCGCTAGTTTGCCGGCGAACTTGCTTGCTTTCGTGCTGTAGCCCGCTGCAGAGAAGCCTACCCGGTTGGCTATCGAGTCTGTGCTTGCTATTTCTGGCCAACACACAGGGAAACCCGGGTGGGACCGGCTCCTGAACCGCGGCCAGCCACGCAGCGCATTGAGCAGGTTTGAGCCATGCAGCACCTGCAGCCACTGGGCCGAACCCCAGATGGTTTTGACGGGGCCCGCCGAACGGACGCGATTGTGGGGCACGCAGAGGACGGTGGTAAAACGGTTTCCGCTTTGCACTTTCTCGATAAGAGAGAGAAACGGATTGGACGGCCAGTAGACCTGGTAAAGGTGACCGCGATAACTTTGCAGGCCAAACGGAAACTCAATGAATTCTTTTTCCTGATAGTTGAAAGCGGCTTCGACTCGAGCCATGTGGCTTTCTGCCAAGGCGTCGTCGTTGTCAAGGCGGGTGGTGAGCAGGTACGGCGTTTTTACCAGGCCGGTAGAACGAACGAGGTCGGCTATCACCTGGTCTGTGGCCTCCCCATCGACGTATATGGGGGTGAGCAAGGGGCCGTAAGCCGCAATTTTCTCGCGCAGCCAGGCTGGACTGGCTGCATCGAAGAACACGAGCCAATGGAAATCCGCGCCCTTTTGCCCGGCCACCGAGGGCATGCAATATTGCTCGAAAAGCTTGAGACGCGCGGTGAGCCACTCCGTCTGCAAGCCGAGGCGAGACGGTGCGAAGTCACTGGCGGTGTTGAATCGGGTCAGGAGTATGTGAGTGACTTGTTTTTGCATAAGGTAACAGTGGAAGCGCAAAGCGCCGGAATGCAAGTTCCCTGAAGTGGCAACGAATTATGCCCTACACCCGACGGGCGTTAGCGGCTTCCTTAGAGGAGCGCATTTTAAAATTAACACAAATACTGTGGCAATACGGTAGTAGCCGGGCAATGGGTGTTGGCCTTATCGTTTTATCATATTCGCCACGACTGTTGTCCAGATATTAGCTATGAAGACGCATTACTAAAGGTAGTGCCGAAGAGGGATTTTGTCTTGGATCGCCCGGATGCTCTGAGCTAAGCTGAGTTCAGTCAGCATGAAGACTGGCCTGTCCAGATTAACTGCAGCGCAAGGTTGCATGTGCGCGATTGCCGTCTGTGCATTAGGTGGAAGTGCTCGTTAACAATGTCACTAACGCCGTGACAATAACGTAATCATCAAACAGAAAGAGGGACGCTTTTGGGCGGTAGCCTGAAGGATGGTGAAGTGTCTGTGTTGGATGACGGCGGAGCGAAAGCCTGCTGCGCATGGCCGGCACAGGGCTCCCAGGTGCTTGCCCGGCGACTACAGCTCAAGGAATGGAATGAACGACCGGTAGCGTCTTAGCCAAGACCCACTCCCTACGCGAAGAATGGCAGGAGGGCGTGGTGGTCGAACGTTATTGTCCCGGAGGTAAACGGTGCTGGTTATCCCCCCTGTTTCGCGGCGAGCCATAAGTGTCTCTGCGTCGAAGCGAGAGCGGTCCCCTATTTCATTGTCGAGAATAGCCGGGCCTGGGAACGAGGCCAGCGCTCGGCAAAAAATGATTACCCGCGCTCGGTTGTCGTCCTTCCTTCCGCTGCACATCCGCGTAGCTCTTTGCGATAAGACTGAGAACGCGGCGTGTCCTTCCAAGCGGGTTGGCAACCGGAGTTCAAGTTACCAGCGTAACGCCACGAGCGATGTTACACATAGCACGCCGCGGACCGGAGACAGCATCTACGAGATGTGAGTAGCGCTCTCCTGAGACCAAACTTCTGTTTTCGAAAATGAACGTAACCGACGAGCCTTAGATTGGCTGCTTGCACTGCTGCCCGCGCAGATACGTGAGCCATTCAGTGCAAACCTTTTGAGGAGATATGAAATGGAACGCGTGTGCATCGACAAGGTCCTTCTTGATCCCGTGACCATGAGTGAAGCGGTCGACCGGGTCTCTTCGATGCTCGAGGAGGTGAGAGAGCGCGCAGCGCATGTAGTCACCATGAATGCGCAGTTTGTCGAGATCGCTCACCAGCAGAGTCGCTTTGCCGAAGTGCTGCGGCGTGCCGACTTAAGCGTTGCCGATGGATTGTCGCTGGTTTGGGCATCGCGCTGGCTGGGCCAGTTTGTTCCGGAACGGGTGGCGGGGGCAGACTTGATGGTGCGTTTATGCGAGGTAGCGGCTGCCAACGGCAGGAGTGTGTATTTTCTCGGGGGCAGTCCAGGCGCAGCGGCGTGTGCGGCAGAACGATTGAGGAAGGAGTCGCCGGAGCTCGTGATCGCCGGGGTCGACTGCCCTCCGAAGGGTTTCCTGGAAGATGAGGATGAATGCTCGCGCGTGGCAAAGAGGATTGAAGCGGCCAGGCCTGATCTTCTGTTCGTGGGGCTTGGTGCGCCCAAGCAGGAGTATTGGATTGAGCGTTATGCTTACTTGCCGGCGAAGGTGATGATGGGGATTGGCGGCAGCTTCGAGTTTGTGGCCGGGTATCGTAAGCGCGCGCCATTGACGATTCAGAAGATCGGGTTCGAATGGTTGTGGCGGTTGTGTATAGAGCCGCGGCGTTTGTGGAAACGATACCTTGTGGGAAATACAATCTTTCTCTTTGTCGTGTTTAAGCAATGGTGGTCTGATAGTGCCGGTGGTGGCTTTTATAATCCTGAGGCTCCCGCGATGAGCCAGCAGGAGGAATAATGCTGGCGCAGGGCGTGAGGGGTATTAGGCGCGCGGGGTCGAGCCCGCATTTCGCTGGGCACTGTGAACCACGGTTTCCGGTGTTTTCCTAAAGACCATCTGTCGGGCGCGAGTTCGCCGCTGCCCAGGCTTTCCCTCGTAATGAACAAATGAAAAGTCGTAGTGTCGCCTTCGGCGCTCGACCGCCGGCTTATGGTCCCGGCCACTGGCTGGGCTGATCTTTTGCTGCCCGGCCCTCCGCTCCGTACTCGTAAGAAAACGGTAGATCCCTCCACGGCGCGCCGGGACACGCAGGCTTCCCTAAGTATCCCCTCGAGAATTGCAGCTTCGGCCGAATGCGTGTGGTCTATTTGAGGAGAACCGCATCAGTAGTCGTTGTTGTGGTTTGTTTTTCAATACGGTGTCTGGTTGCGGGGATTTCAGGTTTCAAAGGCGAGGACCTAAGGCACCCGCCGGGGCAGACTGCTCCAGACGGCAAATCGCTACACATGCTGAACGGATTTGGCTTGTTGCAGGTGTAGGTACCTGTTGCCGAAGGTGGTACCAAAGTGGGATTTTTGTCTTGGCGCTATCATGCTGTGGGCTAAGCTGATTCCAGTCAGCAGTGCCAGTCAAGTACGATGCAAACTGACGTGTTTGAAAGTGTAGCCAAGGTTAGTTGCGTCAAGCGCGGAATATTATCGCCCATATCGGGCAAAGCGTTTGGGCGTAGAGAGAATATCTGGTGGTAGCAAGATCGTAAGCCTCACAGCTAAGTGAGCGTGCGAAGCCTGCCGAAACGGATTGGGCACAGAAGCGCGATGTGCGGATCGGCTGATGTGATCCGTAAAATCAGCGACAGCCCTTGACGTCTCTTGTTCGGTACCCATTGTTTCCCGTAACTGCGTGTCGGGGCGGGTGGCCGAAACGTTCTTGACATGGAGGTACGCTGTGTTGGCTGTCCCCCCAGTTTCTGATCGGGGTGATACATTGCCCCCGGCTGAAGCTAGTCGCGTTCTTTCTCGGGTAACAAAGAAGTCCTGGTTCGCCGCGTACACTGCACCTCGTCATGAGAAGTTTGTCCAGGCTCAGTTAATGGGCAAGCAAATCCAATCCTGCCTACCTGTATATTCCGTCGTCCGGCGATGGAATAATGGAGTCCGACGAGAGATTCAGTATCCACTCTTTCCGGGGTATGTGTTTGTATGTTTCGACGCCAATGAACGGCTCCCGGTGATGCAAACCGCGGGCGTCGTCTATATAGTCAGCAACGGATCAACTCCTTTGCCGATTGACGACCACGAGATGCACGCTCTCCGCCTCGGCACTCAGCACGCATCGCTTTCTCCGCACCCAGCTGTGGCCGCAGGCGACATCGTATGTATTACCAGTGGACCATTCAAGGGGGTTAGAGGACGCGTCCAGAAATCCGATAGAGCCCTCAAGTTTGTAGTCACGATTGAGCTGATTCAGAAATCGTTTGCCATCGACATCCATGCTTGCGACCTGGAGCTGGCCGGTTAGCAGGGGATAATTCCGGACCATCTCCTGCCTTAGACGCTATCTTCGCAAGCGAGAGTTTGCGAAATGGGCTCGTCGCCATTAACTGCGGTTTAACTCGACGGCAACGATATTCACCTGTGTTTGCTTCGCCAAGGCACGAGCGAGTCGTCCAATATATTAGAGATGATTGTGACTGCCAGATCATGGCCTTGTTAACCCACCAAAAGTAACGCGAACGTGGGATATTTCCTTTGATCTCTTTCGTGCCCTGGGATAACCTTGGGGAGCGATGCCACTATTGCTGGAAAGCAAGCTGGCTCGTCCGGAAAGCGCAGTCGCACGCGGCTCCATGAGTGTGATCAGTGCAGTTGATCCGCGCCTCCTATCACGTCGCCAAAATAAGTGAAAGCGTTGCGACACTACAGAACGAAGCAATATTAGCTACGATTCGCCTTACTGGTGGCAGCAGAGTAGTGGCCCACTCACGTAAGTGAGAGTGCGAAGCTTGTCCACGATAGCCATCGGAGTTCGAGAGGAAGTCGAACATCCGTTCTTACCGGCTATGTCAGCGTTCCTATCGGGGCGGAGGGAGAGCTCCCGACGCCGGCAGCTATCTTCGACGAAAAAAAAGGATATTTTATGGGTGTAGCCGCTGGGCGAACCGTACGAATCCTGGGAACGCACGGTGTTCCTGCAGCTTACGGAGGCTTTGAAACAGCTGCGGAAAACATAGCTCGCTACCTGGTGGGGAATGGGTGGAACGTTGTTGTGTACTGTCAAGCTACAGGCACCGGCGAGATCGTCGAAGATGAATGGCAGGGTATAAAGCGGGTCATTATCCCGGTAAGTTTGCCGGGCTGGCGTGGCACATCGCGATTCGATTGGCTATCCATCGCACACGCCTGCAAGTTTCGGGATATATGCCTGACTTTCGGTTATAACACGGGGATCTATAACCTTCGCCAGCGTCTCCGCGGCATTCCGAACATCATTAATATGGATGGTATTGAATGGTCTCGGAAACGGTGGGGCCTCGCCAAACAACTGATCCTGTATGTAAACGAGCGATTCGCTGCTCTTTATGGTAATCATCTGATAGCTGACCATCCTGAGATTGAGGTGCACCTCAGAACTCGCGCATCGTCAGCCAAGATTTCGACGATCACCTATGGAGCTGACCCGATCACAGATACACAGTTCGAGCCGCTGAGGGCGCTGGGTCTTGAACCAGGGCGATATATGACATTGATCGCCAGGCCGTTGCCTGAGAACTCGTTGGCCGAGATTGTCGGGGGATTCTCCGCTGTAGAGCGCGGCTACAAGCTCGTTGTTCTGGGAAAGCTAGATGCGGAAAATGACGAATATCATCGAAGGGTGATAGCACTCGCAAGTGATGAGGTTATTTTCACGGGGCCCATCTACCATTCAGATGTCGTGAAAGCACTGCGCTTTCACGGCAAGGCGTACCTGCATGGGCACACGGTTGGTGGGACGAACCCTTCTTTGGTGGAGGCTATGGCAGCGGCGAATCCGATCATCGCTCACGATAATAAATACAACCGGTGGGTGGCGGGCGATGGGGCGGTTTACTTTAGGAACAGTGAACAACTCGCTGACAGGATTTCCCAGCTTCTATCGGATGAATCACTCTGCAGAAGTCTCAAAGAGAATGCACTGAATCGCTTCCGGGACGAATTTACATGGAAGCGGGTTGCAGCACAATATGAGGCTCTACTGCTGGAATACGCTCCATAGATCTGGAGCGAATGCAACTGGTGGCCAACAAATATCTACCGATAGAGGGCTAGGTCCTATGGTTCGTTTGGCGCTTGTGGGTTTGGGGAAGATGGGGCTGTCGCATCTCTCGATAGTGCGGGCTCATCCCGAAGTTAATCTCGTTGGAGTCTGCGATCCATCCAAGTTTATGTTGGAGCTGCTGGGTAAAAACGCAGGTCTCGAGACCTTCACCGATCTGGAGACGATGATTGAAAAAGCCAGGCCGGAAGCGATCGTGGTAGCAACGCCATCCCGGTTTCATGGGGAAATAGTGCGCGTGGCTTTAGAGCGGGGCATCCATGTCTTCTGTGAAAAGCCATTTTGTCTCGATTGGAAGGAGTCGACCGAACTGGCGGAGCTGGCCGAGCGGAAAGCGCTCGTGAACCAGGTTGGCTATCACTATCGTTTCGTGGCTGCTGTTTCAGGAAGTGAAGCGGCTGCTGGAATCAAATGCCATCGGGACAGTGACCCATGTTCTTGCGGAAGCTTATGGTCCGGTTGTCTTACGCACAGCCGGCTCGTCCTGGAGAACACAGAAGGCGGAGGGCGGCGGTTGTCTTTATGACTATGCAGCTCATCCGATCAACCTGCTCAATTGGTACTTTGGGATGCCGGCAAGGGTGGGAGGCACTGTCATCAAGAAGATCTTTTCCAGGGATACGGACGACGAAGTGTACGGAACGGTTTTTTTTGAAGATGGACCAAGCGCGCAAATCTCAGTGAATTGGAGCGATGAATCGTATCGCAAGATGAGCGTCAAGCTGTCTATCACGGGGACGGCGGGACGCATCATCGCTGACCGCCAGGAGTGTAAGGTCTATCTGCGTGATTGCACGGAGCCGGTTGCGGGCTATGCAAAGGGATGGAATGTCCGCTATACGACTGACCTCACAGAGAACGTGTGGTTTTACGTGCGCGGCGAGGAGTACTCCTCGCAAATTGATTATTTCGTGAAGTGCATAGCATCTGGATCTACGGAAAATGTCAACTCGTTCGCTGCCGCGGCGCAGACTGACCAACTGATGTCAATGATGCGAGACGACGCCCAAGGCGTCGTCTCGGCGCCAGCGCTTTCTCCAGCGATCGAACCCAAAAGGAAGCCCTTTTTCGGCCGGTTAGCGGAAGGGAGGGCCATTGGCCATGATGCCAAACTTGCTTTTTGGAGATAATCAGTTCTTCGGCATAAATCACATGTCCGAGGAGAAGGCGCGGGCCCAGGCGCTGCAGTTTCAGGACATCAGGGAAGTGTTCAAGACGCTGGATGCCGCCTACGACGAGGGCATCAAGACATTCATGTGCACTACCCATGATCGAGTCGAAGAGATTTGTAACTACGTCCGCGCGAATCCCTCCAGATATCACGATTACACGTTTTACCCGTGCATGCCGTATGCCCACAAGTACGCAAACGCCGCAACGGAGGAAGGCGTCATTGGAGCGATAAAAAAATTCGCCCCCGAAAGTGGAGCCTGGACCGCGGCGGTTCGGAGTGGCGTCTCCCTTGCCGGTAAAGATATCAGCGGTATCACGCGGCTCTTGATCGATTCCGAGATGAAGATGTTCAAAGGCCTGCGAACGCCTGTTGTTTTCCTGCAAAACGTTGTGGTCGATCTCCTGTTAGGGCTGGGTATGACGGAGCCTTTCGCCGTGTTCAGTGACCATGTGCGGGCAAAATATAACGCCGAGCCGGGCTTCATCACGATGAACATGCCTTTGCTCTTAGATGCCCTGGATAGTCTGAAGATTGACAATCCGATTGTGTGCTCGAACATCAATAAACTTGGTTTCCGCATGTGTGGAGGCCTCGAGGCTTACGAGGAGGCTTTACGGGAGCGCAGATTTCGTGCCATTGCGATGTCGGTATTTGCTTCCGGCGCCATTCCTCCCGGTGACGCAATCTCCTGGGTGTGTGCTCAGCCAAATGTCGAAGCGATCGTGTTCGGCGCTTCCAACCGCTCTAACATTCGGTCGACCAAGGGCCTCGTAGATCAATTCTGGAAGGGCGGACATAACACCCTTGCTTAAAGATTCAAGTGCGTCTTTTATGAAGGCCGAAGATACAAGGGCGGAAATAACGTACTTGCCTAACGGTTCCAGTACGCCGTTTATGGAGACCGAAGCCAGGTATTTCGTAGACTCCGATAAGCCACCGGAGCGTGAGATCAGCCTGAGCTATGTGCTGGACATACTTCGCAGGCGAAGACGAATCGTGATGTGGGTGATGGCTTTGTCGTTTTGTGCCGGCCTGGTTCTTGCTTTAAGACCCAGGACCTATGAAGCTTCCGGGACACTGCAAATTCGGCCCGGTGCTGCTAATGCGTATAAGTCGCAGGCAAACGACTCGCCGCCTAATTCCGACACGGATGATCGGATCGAGTCTGAGGTGCTGATTTTGCAGAGCAAATCCCTCTTGCTCGCGGTCGCCGATGAGTTACACCTGTACGCGGACCCATCCATTGCCGGCACCTCGAAGACGGGAAATGCGTCTGCCTCGGATCCCGCGGTCCAGGCTAGGGTGGTAGCGGCGCTGAGTAAAATGGTGAAGATCAGGCGTAGCCCGAAAACTCAGATCATCTCGGTAGAGGCTACGGCTCGGTCACCCATTCTGGCATCGAGTATCGTCAGCACTCTGATGAACCAATATATCCACCGCATCTATGAGACCCGTCTCAGTTCCACCAAGCATGCCTCGATGTACTTGACTGCCCAGCTTGATGACCTTAAGAAGCAAGTGCTTGAAGACCAGCAGAAGCTTGTAGATCTGCAGAAGAAGCTTGGTGTCTCGGGCTTTGACGATTCGCACAACCTGGAGACCGCTCAGTTGGAAGATCTGGCGCGGGCTAACCAGCAGGCAAATATTGAGCGGATTGTGTCTGAGGCCCGGTACCGAATCCTGCGGGAGGAGGATCCGAGCCTGGTGGAGGGTGGGCCTTCGATGTTGGCGCCGAGCAATCAACCGACCTCACTTTTGCAGACGCTGCGCGCCTCCCAAGCCCAGATCGGATCACGATATGCGAGTGTGACTGCGCAGTTCGGCCCCAACTATCCAGAAGCCAAGCAACTGAAGGCGCAGTTGGCAGAGGCGACGCGGGAAGTAAGCAAGGAAGAGTCGAGGATCGTAGAGCAGGCAAAGATGTCGTTCGACGCTGCGCGGCGAAATCAAACGATGACCACAAAGGCGCTCGCGCACCAGAAAGACAATGTCTTTAAAAAGCGCAACGACATGGTCGAGTACCAGGTGCTGCTGCACGATTTTCAAGCGAGCCGGTCGCTTTATGAAGGCCTGGTGCAACGATTGAGGGAAGCTGGAGTGCTTTCGGGGATAGAGTCCGGCGATGTTGATCTGGTGGATCTGCCAACCCTTCCCATTAAGCCAACGGGATTTGGTCCGTTTCCTCTGATGATGATCACGCTTGCTTTGGGGATGGTCTTAGCGTTTATTACGACGATGTTTCTGGAGAGCTTCGACAGTTCGTTTCATAGTGTAGGGGCGTTAGAGCGTTACATGCGCCTGCCCGCGCTCGCTGTGATCCCCGAGTTCCGAAGTTCCGCAGAGCGGAGCGCTTTCTCGCGGATTTACGAGAGAGTGCGGATCGCAAAAAAATCTGCGGCCCGGCCACCGCGCCTGGATGCGCTGGAGGCGCAAACCTCGAGCTTTGACGAGTCCATTCGCATGTTGCACACGCGTCTTCTCCTGGACGAAGGAACTGCGTCATCTAAAACTGTCTTATTCACAAGCGCAGCCCGGGGTGAGGGAGTTTCGACGGTGTCCGCGAATGTAGCTTGTGTTCTTGCAGAGAGTGGCCGAGGTGTGCTCCTGGTCGATGCCAATTTAAGGCGCCCGAGTCACCACCTGCGGTTTGGATTGCCGAACGACCATGGATTCAGCGACCTATTGATGGGGAGTGGGAGCCTCGACGAGCTGGTTCAGGCTGTATCCGATCGACCGAATCTGTTTGTTCTTTCAGCCGGCCGGCCGACGGGGAACCCCGGCCGACTGCTTGCCGCAGCAGACCTGCGAGGACTTTTTGCGTTGAGCGCCTTCTCCTACGACTTCATTGTGGTCGACGCACCACCCGCTCTTGGACTTGCAGACGTTGGACTCCTCTTGCCCTTCGCCAGTGCCGTTGTTCTTGTAGTTCGAGAAGGGGTTGCGACACAACCGATGATGGCAGAAGTCAAAAGATCTCTGATGGGTCTCGGGGCCTCGCTACGTGGCCTGGCATTTCTATCGGATAGTTATCGGGCAACTATAACGGGTCAAGAGGACGACTATCGTGCTTAACTGTGACGTCCGGTTCAGGCATCGTACGAATGGGCAAGCCGGCCAGCAGGCCAAAAACTCGGAGTTGCTTATTCGGTTGAGATCCCGAATGCAAACGGCGGTTGTGGTTCTTCTCCTTCTGGCTGCCCCGGTCGTTCTTGCCCAATCTTCGAGGGAAGCGACGACGGTTGAAGCCGTCAGCACGACAGCTGCAAACCCAGAAACGGTCAGGGAACTTCTTTCGGTTCGTCCCCCGCAGTTGGTCATTGAAAATGGGGACTCGATTCGGATCGAAGTGTTCGAGATCGAAAAATACAGCTACACCCCGCGGGTTGATGGTGACGGTCAGATTGCCATTCCGCTGGTGGATTCGGTGAAGGTTGCCGGCCTGACTGCTGTTGAAGCAGAAAAACTCATCGCAGGTCGTCTCGAAGAACGTGGCATGGTGAAAGACCCTCATGTTCACGTCACTTTGGTGGAGCAGCCTTCCCAGACGATTACGATTTCGGGCGAGGTCGAGAAACCCGGTGTATTTCCAGCATACGGGGCCAAAACTCTGATCGGTGGAATTTCCCTGGCTGGCGGTTTGAAGATTACTGCCAGTCGCAACATCACTCTCTTGCGTCCTGCCACCGGGCAAACCTACGTCATCAACCTAGGGGACGATCCGAAGACTGCGCTCGCGGCCAACATACCGCTCCTTAAAGGCGACACGGTGGTCGTGGGCGTGGTGGGCGTCATTTACGTCCTCGGGGCGGTGAAGAACAACGGGTCCTACCATCTGAAGAGCTCCAGTTCCACCACAGTCCGGCAGGCAATTGCTCTGGCTGGAGGAGCTGGGTACGAGGCCAAGCTGGGCAAGACCGTCATTATCCGTAACGAGGACGGGCGTGAGACCGAGATACCCATCGCAATCAGTAAGGACGTATCGAAACCACTGACCGATATCACCCTGGAGTCCAACGATATCGTTTACGTGCCGAGCAGCAATGCGAAGGCCGCGGTGAAAGGCGGCGGGCTGAATATAGCTGCCATAATCGGCGCCGCGGCGATCTACCGGCCTTAGACCATGCTATCCGCGGGTACGCGACTATGATTGTCACAATTATCACTGCGCTCTTTCTGTTGGTCAGTTCGTACAATCTTGAATTCGGCGGTTGGGTTGTCGCGCTCATTGGATCCGATTGTCCTCCTCTGGACCCGGTCCACGGTTCTCTCACTTGCCGGCCAGCCTGGTGCGGATCTTAGTGGCTCCGACCCTGTTGCTCTGCCTAGGGTCTGCATGGGATATACAGCAATTCGCTCTATGAAGTAGGTAAAGATCTGTGGTATTTCAGCGGCCCGGTCATTTATATAGCTTTTGGTTATTTGGTATTCGAAAGGCTAGGGAGTTGGCAGCGGCTCGTCCAGCCTTTGTTCGTCGTAGGCGCATATTCATGTGTTGTCACTATCGTTGGGGTTGTTTTAAACCGGGACAAATTACTCGCAACTACCAGAGTCGAAGATTATCGGCACATCGCAGGCCTGGGGACATTTGTGCTTGCTCTACCGACCGTCATGCTTGTTCTCATGAGACATGTCGGGCTTGCCCACGATAGGAGCAACACGCCTGACAATAGTAAGGGCGACTGACCTATATCCTGTCGGCCGATAGCGGTGTTATCCCTATTTTCCAGAACCCATATGGTATGCCTGGCCGCCGGGCTCGTCTGCACTGTCAATCCCAGGTTTACGCCAAGAAGAATCAGGAATTATACGGTGTTTTTCCTGGGTGCCGGAGTCTTACTGGCGCTCGCATCGAGCATGTTCCACAGTGACAAGGCGGGCGTACTTCTAGATGCGTTTGTCCAAAAGACAGCAAACACGTCGTCAGAGGTCAATGTTCACAGCTACGAAACATATGAAGATATCAATCGAAACTGGCGTGGCTTTGAAGCTGCCAGGGCGGCGAAGACGTATGCCGGATTTGGCGATACGGAGAAGTTGTTCGGCGGAGGGTTCGGCACGATGGTCGATCTCGGTTTTGCCATGAAGTTGCTTGTAGATTACATTCAGTTATATCACATTATTACATAATGGTTATATGGAGCTATTGGTAAAGACGGGGTTGCTAGGTCTGTGCCTGTTTATCGTGTTCTGCGTGCAAATCGCCGTCATGGCGCTTCGGGAGTTCCGACAGTCGGGAAAATGCTCAAAACTAAATGGTCTCCTTCTGCTGTGGACTCTCTTCATTTTTGTACTGACTCAGGGAGCCATCACCGGCATCTATAACAAGGGAGAACTAGCTCCAAACCTATTCCTGCTCGGAGCAACCTGTGCAAGCATTTCATTGTGCGATCGTTATAGGTTAACCTTCGACGAGCCGACGACTTCGCGATAGACATCATAAGTGGCCTGCGCAGTATGAGTCCAGGTGTAGTTGTTCAAAACTTTATCTCGCAGTAAGCCAGAGCATGGCGCGCTGTGGGCTCGCAATAGCGCCTCGCGAATTGAAGGCACCGAATCAGGGGAGCAATAGTATGCGAGGTCTCCAAAGTAGTCGCGCGTATCGCCTTTCTCGGTGATGACAATATTTGCACCCATCACAGCAGCTTCCAGGGAGGACAATCCTGTAGTCTCCATCCAGCTCACGAGCGCGTGCACTTTGCATGCGGCGTAGTATTGCGTGAGACTGGAATGATCAACATGGTCTATGATGGTTACCGTGTCATCCATTTCACGTTTGATCTGTTCAAAATATGCCATTTGATTGGGACCCGGCTTTCCGACAAGAACTAGCCTCAGGCCGGTTCCTTTGAGAGCGCGCACAAGCTGCAATTGACACTTTCGACGCTCGATTCTACCGACGCTCAACACGCAGTCCTTGAATTCTGGAGCCGGGGTAGAGTTTGCAGGATCAAATATTGAAGGGTCTACGGAGTTTGGCACCACCACGGACCGTGCTTCGGCGCTCTCTGGAAAGTCATGACGAACGCGGACCGTCTCGGATTCAGAATTAGGTAACAGAGCCGAACTCATTTTGATCAGGTCGCGTTGCGCTCGGCGGAACCCCCTGGTGAGAACAGACGCGGTTCCACGATTCAACTCTCCGTTTGTCAAGACCCGTGCCGCCATTTTCAGGTACTCCGCGGTAGATCGGGAGATCGAACGAAACAGCAATCTTTGTAGCGGGCCTCGGGCAGAACGATCCGCCTCTGTGTAATCTACGTAGATTGGTGACAGGACCACCGGAAGGCCTCGCTTCGTCGCACGCCGCGCCTGATAATACATTTCCTGAGGGCGAGTGAGATTGTAGAGATGAACGACATCGTAGCCATCCAGCGGGTGATTGAGATCATTAGAGAGGGTTACTTCGCAGCCCAGCAGGCGGAGGGATTCAGCTGTTTTGAGGAGCATAACGGTGTCTCCGCCCGGAGTCGAGAAAAGCGTGGTTCTGGATGAGAATAAAACTCGCAAAGGCTTCGCGCGGGTGCTGTCATTCTCGGGGTCGCGTAGGTCAGGCGAATGTCTTGGCATATATGACATCGGAACTGTAGGCACAGGTTAATATCTACTGGATACTACCATTAGAAGGTGTCTGGATCTATGATTACTCTGAGGAAAGCAGGAATATATGTCGCGACATCCTACCTATCTGGGGTTGCAGGTCCTTAGGGTCATGGCTGCGGTCCTCGTCTTGATTACGCATTCCGGTTTCTATGTGTCGGAACGCCTTAATCATTCATTCAGGTACTGGGAAACCGGTGCAGCCGGTGTGGATTTGTTTTTTGTCATCAGCGGATTCGTCATGGTGTACTCTTCGATGAATTTGATTGAGGATCGTAGTGGCTGGTTAGTATTCAGTCAGCGCAGAATCATCCGGATCGTGCCAATGTACTGGCTGGCGACAACCATTAAACTCGTACTGATGGTTCTAGCTGGCGAGTTCGTGCTTCATGCACGATTTACTCTTTTAGATACGGTCATGTCCTATCTATTCTTGCCGACGCGGAACAGTGACGGCAACTTGTTCCCGCTCCTTGGCGTGGGATGGACACTGAACTTTGAAATGTTGTTCTACTTGCTCTTCGCAGTAGCGTTGTTGCTGCGGGTAAGCGTATTCAGGTTCGTGGGCGCTGTTTTATTCTTATTGGCTGCCGGCGCATTATTCAGACAAAATGACTGGCCTGCATTCTCGTTTTACCTAAACCCGATCGTGCTCGATTTTTTCTTCGGAATGCTCATAGCGAAAGCGTGCCTTCGAGGTAAATATCTCCCGCGTGGTTCGGCGCTTGTTTCAGTGTCAGCGGCCTGCTCTTACTTCTCGTTTTTCCTGTTACGATCTGGCACACGTCCATCGCTGGCGTCGCCGCCGCAATGGTCGTTGGGGGCGTCGTGGGGCTTGAAACGTGGTTTACCTGGATTCCCGGCTGGCTCATATACTTAGCGGATGCGTCTTACGTGATATATCTTTTCCATCCCCTGGTTGCCCGGCAGCGCCGATGATTCTCTCAAAATTTAATATGCCCTATCCATTGGTATCTATCGCACTCAGCATTTGCTTGGCCCTCCTCGCTGGTTGTTTCATACACAAACTGGTAGAGGAACCCGTGAACGCTCTGTCGAAGCGCGCCGTGGGAGCTCGAAGCATAATCAGAGCACAAACGGCACCAGTGTGAAGAAATTCAGTCGCCCTGCTTCAACATGACGCAATAGTGCCGTCGGTTCACTGGTGTTCTTTGGCGACCGAAGAAGGAGGTAGCATTTCGGTGAAATCACAGACGAGCATTGCACCCGAGCAAACTGGAAAGAGCAACCGCATAGCGCTCCTCTTACGTTGGAGCGGATTTATCGTCGTTGCCCTCACTTGTATTTTCTATCTCCCACAGCTTGTTCCTGTCGCTCCTTCAATTTCAGATTCGTATTTCGTGGGTTATAACAATCGTGCCGGCGTGCTGTTGCTTTTGATCTTTCTTATACTTGGCGGATATTTCTCTCGGTTCATTGAGTTTCGCGCGCATGATGTGTCCTTCAGTGAGCGGGTGGCAAAAGAGAGAGGTCTGGTTTTGGGTGGGAGTGTTCAGTGCCGGTTGGGTATTCGTATTTTTCTTGGCGCGTGGGCTACAGGGTTTCGCGGAGTCGGTCTATTTAATAGACCGTGTAAAGTTGTTCACTGCGGGGGGGCGCCATATAAAGACTTTGAGTATGCCTATGGCGCCATCTTTCTTTATGGACCACGCGCTCTCATGCTGCTGCATTTGTCGGCAGAAGATAGCTATTACATCTTTTGGCTTATCACGCTGATCGCCGGTGTTTGGATGCTGGCGGAAGTCATAAATTTGCTAGATTATCCAGGAGCCCGGAAATCTGAAGCATTTTCTCTTCTCTGCCTTTCCGCGCTTCCCGCGGTCGTGGGCGCCGGTGTCAATTACACGCTTTTTCGTTTTCTTCCGGCCGCGTACCTAGGTCTCATCGTGCAACGTGCGGATCGGAGAGGGGGCGAAAGATACAGCGCGATAGCGATGCTCATAGCTGCGGGTTCTACTGTGATCATTTTGCTGATCTCAGCGGAGGTCGCCCTAGCGTTCACAGCGGGGGTCATCGGATATTTCACCTTGTTTGGGTTCCGAAGAGGCCTGTCGACGGGATGGAAATATTGGACTAGATATGCCATTTTCGGTGTTTTCCGAGGCCGGCATCCTTTGGGAGGCAGGTAGGTTCTCGGTTCTTCAAGACACTGAAAGCCTTCGGAGGGGGTGCCTATAGCTTTCCTATCGTCCCAGCGGGATATATTCTCGTCTTTTTGTTTTGCTGTGGCGTGGTCACTTTATACGCAGCAGATCTGTTGAGGGCCAGAGCCCGAGGCGGTGGAATGCTGACTGGTTCTGGGCGTTTCCATTGCAACGCTTTTTGCGGCCCTTGGTAGATGCGATGTGTGGCATGTGGGCTTCGAGGGCATTGGTGTCCTTGTGGTAGCGACCTTGCTCATATCTAAACTGCCAAATTTGTGGCGTGGCTATCGTATCGCCTTTGTAGTTTTCTTCGTTGTTGCCCCAGCCATGACCGCGCTTTGGTGGTACCAGGCAGCCTTGATTTCAAAAGCAATATTGTTACGCCTGAACACGTTTGAGCCGCATAGCCTCGTAACCGAGAAACTGGATAGGGCAGCTGAACGATATTTCGCCCGGAAAGACAATCGAGCGGAAGCGCGCCTTAAGACTGAGCTGCTCAGAGCGTCGGGAAATGTGCCGTCCCAGATAAACCTTCGGTCAACTTATCCGGGAGGCAGCGAGATATTGGACGCCCCCTTCGGCTACAAGCCCAACCAATTTGGAGAATATCAAGCAGCAGGACTAGACAGCGGCTACTTCTCAGGCCTGCTAAATGCGTTTACGCCAGCCGCGGTGATGGCGAAGATAGACGAGCTGCGCGCTCACCCAGAACGCGATCTGCTGTTCCCGAAGACTTCACAGAGGAATGCAAGGTTCATCCGGCAGCGGAACGACGGACTCTTCAAATTGTGTTCATGTCTCCCATTGTCCCGCGGGTAAGATATAGTGACATGGTGGAAGCCCTGTGCAACTCCATCACAACTCACTACAAAGTGATCCAGACGGGCCAATCCAGCGATTACGGCTATGAACTCTGGCGCCGGTCAAAGGACGCTAAAATGTGAAGGGCCGGTATTCGGCCGGCTCGAGAGGGCCAAGCGAACCATCAAGGTGTGCACTGACTGAAACGCTCCTGCCATTCTCTAGAATGCTCGAGTGCCGTGTTTTTTGATCTGCTCGCCTGAAATCGTCTGGTTATTTAGTGATATCGTGAAGTCCAAATCTGGGAAGGGGTGCATCGTGAAGCCTGGTCGTGTAAGTATCATTACCGCCGTCTATAATGCAGTAAGTACCCTGGAAGCTTGCATCCTGAGCGTTCGTGACCAGTCTTATCATGACGTTGAGCACATAGTAATCGACGGCGGTTCAACGGATGGATCCGTTGAGCTTATTCAACGTCACTCATCCCTACTGGCCTATTGGATAAGTGAGCCGGATCGAAGTGTTCGATGCCTGGAACAAGGGCTTGTCTGCGGCTACGGGCGAGTGGATCGCGTTTCTCGGTGCTGACGATGTCTTACTCCCGGATGCACTGTCGCAATATCTCGCTATTTGTGGGGGAACAGACGCGCAATACGTTTGTTCTCTCGCTGGATCATATCCGTCCTGGCCTGCCTGACAAGATCATTGGGCGACCGTGGAGTTGGCCGGCATTCCAACGCAAGATGACTACGGCACACCCAGGCAGTCTGCATAGGTTCGACTTGTTTAGCAAATATGGTAGCTATGACACCAGCTATAAAATTGTGGGAGATTACGAGTTGCTTCTACGCCCTGGTAGTACGTTAAGTACCATTTTTGTGGATGAGGTTACCGCAAAAATGCTAGCCGGGGGCAACAGCGATCGTTTTCCGGCTCTAACAGAAGCCCGGCTTGCCAAGATCCGCACCGGTAGAAGGAATCGGTTGTGGGCTCTTTGGGAGCTTTGGGTGGAAATTCAAGCTTGCGGTTCGCCGTGTCGAGGCTGTATGCGCCAGTTTCGTGTTTTAGATGAGCGCAGTGTCAACTTCGAAGCTGAGTGAACCCCGCTCTGGGTCGCCTCGATCGTGGCCGAAGGAAGATCAAGGCAGGGGAGCAGTAGAGACGAGCCAGCAACAACATAGTAGATCCCGAAAAAAGTGCGGCCGGTGAGCAACGGTCATCGCCGTCCAAGCCGTCCTCATTTGATCCACTTGTAATTATCATAGGTGAAACATTTGTTGAAAGAACGGCGGTGGAGAACCAGAAAAAAACGCCTTGGCGAACGTATGTCGGGGGGGCGCAACCGCTGCCGTAGCGTTAGCACTGCCTCACTTTCTAACGCGTAGCCTTGGGGGCGAACGATTCTCTGCCTGGTCGCTGATGCTGCAAATGAGTGCGATCGCAGCCTATTTCGACTTTGGTCTACAAACCATACTTGGGCGCTTTGTGGCCCAGGCAGCAGAGCGCGGAGAGGACGAAACCCTAAGCAAGCTAGCTAATACGTCGATGATCCTCCTCGCGGTGGCCAGCCTGTCCCTCTTGTGCATGTGCATTATTTCCCCCCTTATTGCCGTTCCTGTTTCACTCTTCTTCCATTCTCATCCTTCATGAGATTCAGAAGGGGGTCGCGATTGTGGTCGGAACGGCATCTCCCTTCCTCTGTCCCATGCAATGTCCTTCTCCCTGGGATTACACAGGAATGAAATACCAGCATTGGCTATTGGGACCAGTCGGCTGTTGGGGGCTCTGACCATAATTGTGTGCGCACGGTATACCAGTTCGCTCACTATACTCGCGTTGTGCTTCACCAGCTGGAACCTTCTCGGGGGCGTGGCGCAACTCGTGTGCGTCAAGCGCTTACTTCCTTCGCTGAGGGTGACTGCTCAGTTCTATGACAGAAACCTTGCGAAGATGCTTGTGCACCACTCCTTAGTTTTAACGGTTCTATCGTTCTGCATGATACTCATTAGCAATATCGACTTGACAATTGTTGGACACTTTAATTTTCTTGCCGTTGGTCCATACTCCGTAGCGACCACGCTGACCACATTCCTGTATGGCTTAAATGCCACCGTGTGCGCTGCGTTCTATGCTCCTATCGCAGTGATGGAACAACGAGGCGATCAACTTGGCATCCAGTCGAGTTTGAAGAAGTTGACATTATTCACCAGTCTTATCAATATGGCGGTCATTGTGGGTCACTACCTGCTAGGCAGGTCATTGCTAACCTTGTGGGTGGGGCCAGCTTATATGCGAAGACATTCCCGATCCTACAGGCGCTGTTCGCCGCAGCGCATTAGACTTGTGGCTACCGTTTGCCTCTGGTGATCGCGACCGACAACACAAGGCGCTGATAAAGTGGTACGGTATCGAGGCTTCGTGAACTTCCCCTCAGCATCTGTGTGTGCAGTCTTTATGGGTCCAATCGGCGTCGCTTTGGAACCCTTGTTGGGGCGGTAATCGGCGTTGTGTGGATTCTGATGGTGACTGCACGCGTTAGCGTCACAGACCTGATGACGCCCAGGTCGATAATCTCCGACGGGTTGGTTAAACCCATGTTGGCATTTATTCCGATTCTGTTGTTTTGTTTGTGGCAGGGCATGTTGCAGTCGTTTTCTATGCCCCTATGCTATCATTGTCATCCGCAGCTACGCTCGTGACGCTTTGGGGAACGGTTGCATTTGAACTCAGAAGAAGCCCGGCATTCCTTCCTACAATACGGTCTTGAAGGTCTGTCTGTTCTACAAGTGATGCCGCATTGTAAGAGGGGATATTTCCAGGTCTGCCGACTTTTGATTTTTTCATCCTCAAATAATTAGATCGGCAAACTCTCTTCGCCAGCCAAAACATCCCGCAAAAACACTAACGGCGACTATCCCTGTTCCCTTTCATCGAGTCCCTCCCCCGAAAGAATCGATGAAAGCGTTCGTGGATAATCGCCGCTTGAAAAGAGAATACTTCTTCTGCGGAAAAACGCCACAAGTCTTGAGTAATAAACCACCGGCTTGTGGTAACTGCACATGGTAATGGCCCGCACCCGCCACCACCATGGTTTCCGATGCAGGTGCTGTGCTGCCTAGGTGCTATTACCATGGCAGCAGGAGAACCTGCCCGATGCACGTGGTGGACCTGATTCGGAAGAAGCGCGACGGCGAAGCGCTCACGGATGCCGAGATTGCCTATTTGGTCGCTGGAGCGGCGACGAATTCCATTCCCGAATATCAGCTGGCCGCCTGGCTCATGGCCGTCGTCTGGCGGGGGCTCAGCCCCGAAGAACTGCATAGCCTCACCAGCCATATGCGGGATTCCGGCCGGGTGCTCCGCTTCGCCAGCCTCCCCGGCGCCAAGGTGGATAAACATTCCACCGGCGGGGTCGGCGACAAGACTTCCTTCCTGGTGGCCCCCATCGTCGCGGCCGCCGGCCTATCCGTGCCCATGATCTCCGGCCGCGCCCTGGGACATACCGGCGGCACCCTCGACAAACTGGAAAGCATTCCCGGTTACCGCACCCATCTCCAGGAGGAGGAGATGCTCGCCGTATTGACCACCTGCGGGTTGACCATCGTGGGCCAGACGGAATGGCTGGTGCCGGCAGACCGCACGCTCTACTCTCTGCGCGACCGCACCGGTACGGTCGAGAGCCCGTTTCTGATTTGCGCTTCGATCATGAGCAAGAAGCTCGCCGCCGGACTGGACGCGCTGGTGCTGGATGTGAAAACCGGCTCCGGCGCCTTCTTAAAGGAGAAGGCCGAGGCTCTCCAACTCGCTGAGCTGATGGTCGCCACCGGGAACCGCGCCGGCACCCGGACCGCCGCGCTCATCACCAACATGAGCCAGCCGTTGGGCCGCATGGCCGGCAATGCGGTGGAGATTGTCGAATCGGTGGAGGTGCTGCGCAACCAGCGTCATCCGCTCACTGAGGACCTGCGCCGGCTATCCCTCGCGCTTGCGGGGTGGATGCTCTTTCTGGGCGGCAAGGTGCATAGCCCGGAGGAGGGAATCGAGATGGCGGAGGATCTCCTGACCGGCGGCCTTCCGCTCAAGAAACTCGCGTGCATGATCGCTGCGCAAGGGGGCGACCTGGGCTGGTTCGAGAGCCCGCAATGGCTGCACCAGCCGGCTCATCAGTACAGCGTGAAGTCGCCATCCGCAGGATTTCTGGCAAGTGTTGATTGCAACCAGGTGGGTTGGGCCGTGCAGCGGTCCGGGGCGGGCAGAACGGTACCCGGGGCAGGGGTTTCGGCGCACGCGGGGGTGGAGAGTCATAAAAAGGTGGGCGATCCGGTGGCCGCCGGGGACACGATGTTTACTGTGTATGTGGAGGATGAAGCGCGTTTGGCGCCGGTGGTAATTACGCTGCAGGGGTGCTTCACAGTGAGCGCAGAGGCGCCTGTTCCGGAGCCGTTGATTTATCAGATTATTTCGTGAGGATGACCGAGATCCTTCGACTGCGCGCCATAAACTCTTCTGCTTGCGATAGTTCTGCGAAGCGCTTCGCTCAGGATGACGGCTTTGCGGGAAGAATGCTTGCTCCTTGTAAAAGCGGGGCCGCCGAAAGTCGCACCCCGGATTTCCTGTGGGCATTGTTGGCACATTCTGAAGTTCACACCCACCACACCAAGCAGAATCAAAGGAAAAACGCGAAGGGTGCCCCAGGTCTCGCTTTTGAGACCTGGGATCCCCGCAACCCATACCTCATGGACACTCTTGACGTAACCACAAGGACACAAACAAGATAAAACTTCTACCCCATCGCAAACCCTACTCCGGCGACAAGCCTTCCCCTTGTCGTCCCGAGCCTGTGACTTTTTTCCTTTTTCGTGTCTCAACTTACTGAAACCACCTTCTCTCGCCCCACAGGCAAAGCCGTCATCCTCAGGACAGGCTCTTCGACTGCACGCCATAAGCTCTTCTGCTTGCGATAGCTTTGCCATCGCGCTTCGCTTGCGGAGAACGCCTGGACTCTAGCCCAATCTTGTCCGAACCCGGGTTGTCGCCTCTCTCTTGCACTGCCATACCCAAAACATATTTGAACCCCCGCGACACTAAATGCTCGCAATCAGGATCTATATCGTCGAGCAAATCCCATCCGCCATCCGCCTACCGCGCCGGAGGGCCGCACAGTGAGCAACTGTTTGGGGTGAGCAGGAAGGCGCCCAGGCGTCCTCTTAGCAGGTCTTTGACAACGAACACCACGACCTGTCCGGCAAGCGGCCGGGCCCTATTCTGCATGGAGCGAAAAGCAGTTCTCCCCTTCCTTTTAAGTACAAAAAAGGGGCTTATGGCGCATAAGGCGCTTATGGCGCACACTTTTTTTCGCGCCCACCTGGCAGCGGCTTTGGACAATATCGAGGTTCGGAGCTCCAAAGACGGAGAACCTGGCGGCTGGTGACGGATGTTTCCCCTCCGCAGGATGAGTACCGTCCGGTGAGGGAGGCAAGATGCTCAATTAATTACTTGAGCACCTTGAGCACCTTGAGCATCTTGCTCATCTTGAGAGAACAATCACGCCACGCTTTACAGACAGAGAACTGCAGGTCCCTCGGCTTCCCCGGATTTCCTGTCTAAGAGACGTGGCTTCGGCCAACAGCATCTGCTGAGAGCCGAAAAAATGAAAAAGTCACAGGCTTTCAGGATTGATTTTTCCGGGAGTGTGACGAAAAACACCTTGAACAAGTTAGGGTTAACGGGGCGGCGCCCGGTCGTTTTTTCGGCCCATGGTCCCGGATTTCCTGCACGGGGCACCACCAACGGATGCGCGTGCGGCTTTCGTTAAGGAAAGCCGCATGAAGTTCGCCAACACCAGGGGATTCAACAGGAAATCCGGGTGTACGCTGGGGGCGAACATGGGGCAACCCGTCCAGAACCTTGACCTCGGCTAGAGATCAAGAGCCGGGGTTTCCCTCGTACTTAGTGGCCGTATTGCAGGCCGTTGTTGTCCAGGCCTGACCGGGGTACGGGCTGGTAGGGCTCGACGGCCAGGATGTTGCCCAGGATGCCGCGCTCCTGAGGGGTGAACTGGGCCTGAAATTGCCCGGAGTTCATCATCGCCTGGCGCTGCTCGGGCGGGTATGCCCGCAGGTCGCGGAAAGCCTTCTTTATCAGGCGCTGGCGATCTTCCGGCAGGGCATGGAACTGCTGTACCGAGGCGCGCACCTGCTGGCGCATCTGCGGGGAAAGGCGCTCCATGGCCTCGATATGTTCCATGGTCCGCTGGCGCTGGTTTGGTGGCATGCGGTTGATCTGGTTCAGCCGGTTCATCAGCTTTTGTTGGGTCTCCGGAGGCAGCCGGTTGAAACCGGGTTCGCTCTGCAGAGCCCTCTGCTGCTGCTCGGGCGTCAGGTTGCCATGCCGGGCCAGCCAGGCGCCCAAGTGGGGCTGCTGGTTGTTTTCGAAGCGTGGGCGCGGAGCCTGCGGGGCCGGCCGGGCGCAGCTGGGAAGGGAAGCGGCAAACGGAAGAATCAGCAGCAGGGCACCGAAGACACCCCGAGCGAGCCTCCCCCTTTGGGGTTTGAACTCGAGCTCGTAGCGGATTGCCATGTTGGTGCCCTCCGAAGCGGTTACTTCGACCGTCGTATTCGGGCGCCTCGTTTCCCGGATTTTTTGTACCTGCTGTTATTGCGAGTGCTAGTTGGAAGCGGCGGCCCCGTTGTCCTCGTCCCCGTCCAGAGCATTCAACTGCTGAAAGAGCTGCGCGTTTCCATCGTAAGATTGCAAGTCGCGGACTGTAGCCGAGGTTGGGGGCGCAGCCGCCGTCCCGTGATCGAGCAGGGCGAAGGTTCCGCCGCCTACCGCCAGCATCATTGCCAAGGCGCCCGCCGCTACCGGACGCATCTGGAGGTTGGTGCTGTAAAGCCACCACGCCTTCGCGCGCTCCCACAAGCTGGCCGGGGCCTTGGCCTGTTCCGTCCGCAGCCGGGCATACAGCTTAGCGTCAAAGAAGGCGCTGGGCTCCGGCGCCTGCCACTCGTCCAGCAACTTCCAGGCAGCTTCCATCTCAGCCAGTTCGGCTGTGCAACCATCACACTCCGCGAGGTGCTTGCGCATCTCTTCAGGCAGCGGCCGGGACTCATATACTACTTCGGCCAAAGTGTTCTTCATCTCAGGGCAAGTCATTGTAATTCCTCAATCCTTAGGCAAAATCTTTCAGGTTTTCGCGCAATGTCTGGTAAGCCCGGAACAGCAAGGACTTGGTCGCCGATTCACTCAGCTTGAGAACTTCCCCAATCTCCTTGTAATCCATTTCCTGATACTTGTGCATCAGCACGGCGTTGCGCTGCCGTTCGGGCAGGGCCATTACGTGTTTGCGAATGGCCTGCATTCTTTCGTCGCGCACCAGCGACTGCTCCACGCTGAGGGTACTATCCGCAACATCGGGGCTGGTGCCCGTCTCCGGGTCCGGCTGGTCGAGATAAACATTCTGGGCGGTGCGCTCATATTTCGTATCGCGGGCATGGTTCACTCCCAGGTTGGTGGCGATCCGGTACAGCCAGGTGGAGAACTTTGCCTCCGCCCGGTAGGTCTGGCGCGAACGATAGACCCGGAGAAACACTTCCTGGGCCAGTTCTTCCGCGACCGCCTGATTTCGAGACATCCGGAACATGAAATGGACAATCTGCTTCCGGTATTTCTCGATCAGGATGCTAAAGCCCGAATCGTCCCCCTCACGAACGCGCAACATGATTTCCGCGTCGGAGAGTTGCGCCCAGTCGACCCCGGAATTATGGATCGATGCCCCCTGTTGGGCGCCCTGGAACCCGTTCTGCGAAATGGCTACGGTACCCATACCCTCTCTAACCCCGCTCTCCTGACTTGGTTGCGCGGATTCCGGAGAGTTTTGCGCCTCTTCCTCAGGATCGGGGGAGGGGTCGTGCTTGGGGGGAGGCGGGACCATAAGATGAATGGATTGTAATTGTTGCCCCGGCCGGCGGTCTCACCCAGTTTCGTGGGATAGGAAGGGTTTTCAGGGGGTGGGGAGGGGCGAATCGAGTGTCCGTCGCCAGACGAGTCCAAATTAGTGAGTGCTCTGCTATCGCTTTGTCAGGAAAACCGGACCCGAGGCCCGTGGGTCGGAAATCGAACTGGGGTAGCAAGCTTAGGGGAATTCCTCGGCGTCGCCGAGGTGGAGCAACGAACGAAGCCCGCTTCCCGTCCAGAACCAACGACCGTGGTGGTGAGTCTGAATCCCGCCAGAAGCTGCCGACCTAATTTGGAGAGTTTGACCCTTCTTCCCGAGGCGCCCCTCTAGCGCCCTCTTGCGGCATGGACGAGCAGCCCCGGTGCCGACAGCTTTACCCAGTTTTCTAAGCGGTTTGAATTCAGAAGCTTATGTGTCCAATGACCTCTGTAACGGTGGCCCCTCTCCAGGCACTATGCCTATGCTGCCGTTCGTATGGATGCCTGGCCGGCTTCCCTCACGGCAAAAAGCGGATAGCAGCTTGGAAAGCTTGCGTTACCATTGTTCCTTATAAAATTCCGGCCTATTTCTGTGCGCGATTCTCCCGTATCCGCGCCGGAATGATTTATTTTGCCTTGCGAATCAACACGCCACCCTGCAATGCAGCTCGGGTCCAGCGGAGGTAGCCAAGAGCGGTTTGAAGAGTTCTGATCCTCTGATACAGAAGATCGGGAAGTACACCGTGATCGACGTGATCGGCTCGGGCGGGATGGGCATCGTCTATCGCGCGCACGATGCTGCCTTGAATCGGACGGTCGCCATCAAGATGCTCAAGCGGGCCGATGCCGGCCCCGGCCAGGTGCACCAGCTGGAGCAATTTTTCAATCGCGAGCTGCGCGCGACCGCAAGCCTGCAGCACCGGAACATCGTCACCGTCTACGAGAGTGGAGAGCAGGACGGAAACCCCTACCTGGTGATGGAGTGCCTGGATGGGGAGCCAGTCTCGCGCGTGATCCATGAACGCCGGCCCATGCCGGTCGTCGACAAGCTGGAATTGTTTGTCCAGGTCTGCGACGGGTTGCAGCACGCGCACGATCGCAAGCCGCAGGTGATCCATCGTGACATCAAGCCGGCAAACGTCATCCTGCTCCGCGACGGCACGGCGAAGATTGTCGACTTTGGCATTGCTCGCGTCGTCGGCATTGAAACCTCGACGCTGCAGGCCGGGCAGCTTCTAGGCAGCTTGTCGTACCTGTCGCCGGAGCAGATCAACTCCCTTCCCATTGACGCCCGCACGGATATTTTTTCCGCGGGCGTGATGCTCTATGAGCTGCTGACGTACGCGCTGCCCTTCAAGGGAAATGAGCCGGCGGCGGTGTTCGTCAAGATACTGCGCGAAGATCCTCCGCCTCTCTCCACCTACCTGGGCGACGTCCCCCCGGAGCTGCAGGCCTGCGTGAGCAGAGCGCTGGCCAAAAAGACCCACGACCGCTATCAAACAGCCGAGGAACTTGGCTTCGACCTGCTGCAGATTCAGAAGAAGATCAAGCAAGGGATGGCCGCCGACTTCATGCAGCGGGCGGAAGCCGCCATGCACCGTGGCGATCTGGAAAGGGTGAAGCTGCACCTGCAGGAAATTCTTCGCCTGGACCGCCATCACGACCAGGCGAACCGCATGCTGGCGGAAGTCCGCAAGGCAATTCAGGAGCAACAGCGCTCAGCGCAAATCGTGCAAATGCGTTCCCAGGCCCAGGTGGCGCTCGCCGGTCAGCAGTATGAAGAGGCGCTGGCTTGCGCCGATCAGGCACTGCAACTGGATCCCGAGGACCACGTTTCGGTGGACCTTCGGGAAGAGATACAGAAGGCGATCTCGCTGGGCAAGGCAGTGCGCGATTCGCTACGGCGAGCCGAGTCGGCTCTTTATGCCGGAGACTTCGATGAGGCAAGGGAGGCGGTGGACGCGGCTCTGCGTCTCGATGCCAACAGCGCGGAAGCACGGGCCCTGGCGGAGATTATCGACAAGGAATTGTCGGAGCGATCGCGCCGGCTGCAGGTACAAGGCCTGGTGGACAGTGCGCGGCAGGGCATTGCCCAGCGCATGTTTGGGGACGCGATTGAGTCGTTGCGCAAGGCTGAGCAGTTGGATCCCGGCGACTCGAATGTACGCGAACTGCTGCAATGGGCGAGCAGGGGCCAGGATCAGGAGCAGCGACGAAAAGATCTGCTTGATCTCACCGATCAGATTCATGGCGCGCTGCGGGCGGAAGATTTTTCGTCGGCGTACACCATCTGCGAAGTGGGGCTGGGGAGTTTTCCTAACGAGCCGACGCTGCAGCGATTGAAGTCGATTGCCGAGAAGCAGAGAGATACTGCGGAACGGCGAAGGTTCGTGCAGGACCAGAGCCTGGCGGCGAAAGGATTGCTGGATCGCGGCGAATTCGCAGCAGCCATCAAGATACTTGAGACCGCGTTACAAAAGCTTCCCGCGGAGCCAAACCTGGAAGCTTTGCTGGCGTTGGCGAAAACCGAGTCGGAGCGGCAGTTTCAGGATCAGGAATCACAGGCGGCGCAGGAAGCAGCAGAGCGCGCGCTGCTGCAGAGACAGGCGGCGCAACGACAGGCGGAGACTCTGCGCCAGGCGCTGGATGACCGCGAGGAAGTTGACCATCTGGAAGATCTTGCTTCGCAGCTGAGGCGGATGCTGATGGGCGTCGAGTTTGAGGAAGCGACGCGGAGATCGTTCGATCCGGTATTCGAGCAGGTGCGCGCCCGGCAACTGGCCAGGGAGCAAGTGTCGGCGGAGCTGCAGGATCTGCGTAAGAGCGTGGAGGATTCTTTCGACCCGGGTTCAAGGACGCGCGCGAAGGTGCGCCTGCAGGAGGTCCAGGCCGAGTTTCCGCATGAAAGAAAGGTTCACGACGCGTGCCAGGAAGTGGCGCGGGCTCTGGAGGTGCGGGGCGAGGAACACGAACGGATTCTGAGTGAGCTGAGCAGGATCGCTGAATCGGTAAAGCATGTTCCGCTCAGTGAGTCGACGGATCTGTTAAGGAATGCAGCCCGCATATCCGCGCAGTTCTCGATGGAGCCGCAGGTAGGGGCCCTGACGCAACAGATCGAGTACGAAGTAAATCGCCGGTTGGCCCAACGGCAAGCGCTGATTGAGGAAATGGGGCAACTGGAGACTGCCTCATCGCGTGCCCGGTCGATCGGCGGGCTCTCTCAGTTGGTCAGCAACGCGCACTCCGTGGCGTCTACGGCTCCCGGGGAGCCGGACGTGATGGCGGCTCTCGATCGGGTGAAAGCGGCGGCCGAGGCTCGCCGCCAGGGAATCTCCCGGCTGCTGGCTGAGATTAACCAGGTTGCGGACCGCGCGGTGATGGCTCTGGGAGTTGAGCAGGCGGAGCAGCTACTCGCCGACGCGCAAAAGCGCGCTTCCGCCCACCCCGAGCTCGACGACCTGCAGGAAACCATCGGCCGTGTTTCTGCGCAGGTCCATGGCCGCCGCATCGAACATGACCTGGTCTGCGAGGAATTAACTTCGCTGAGCGCGTCGGTTGGCCAGGCGCTTACGCCAGCGGATCTGGACCTGATCCGTAACCGCGCGCTGCAGATACGAGACAAGCATGGCGCCGATCAGGCGATCGTCGCTCGTTGCGAGCAGGTGGAAACGGATGTTCGCGGCGCGCGGGCAAAGCTGTTGCAGGTCGAGCTGCGGCGGTTGTCGCAGGATCAGGCGGTTGAGGCTTCCACCTTGCAGCTGGGCACGACGGATTCGGCGTCGCTGGTGAAGAAACTGCAGGAGTTGGTGAAGACCTTCCCGGAGAGCGTGGAACTCCGCGGGATGCTGCTTCGGGCGGAAGACAGCCTGCAGCGCGCGCAACGGGCGCGGAATGAGGCGGCGGCCCGTGCTTCTGCGATTGATCTTGAGGTCAAGGCATATACCCGGCTGCTGGAAGCACGGCAGGCCGCCAAGGCGATAAGCGCGCTGGAAGAAGCCGCCGCAAAGTATCCGGAGAGCGAACAGCTACAGTCTCTGTTGCTGAAGTGCCGGGAGCAGATCGAGGCCGAGGAGGAGATCAAGCGCCAGGCCAGCGCGCAGAGAGCGGCCATACAGGCTGCGGTCGACAAGGGGTCCGAGCTTCTCCGCAACCGCCGCTATGTTGAGGCCGTCGCGTTGCTCGAGGTCGCGAGTCAGCAATGGCCGGGAGAAAAGCAGTTGGAGAAGCTGCTGGTGACCGCGCAAAAGTCGGCACAGAAAGTAAACGAGCGGCAAGCAGCAGAGCAGGAAAAGATCAGGCAGCGTTTGGTTGCGGCTGCGCCGCGTCCCGCGCCGGCGCCTCGCAAACGGCTGCTCCTGCCGGCGGTGGTTGCATGCGTGCTGCTGGCGGTGGTTGGTTTCCTGTTCAGGTTTATCACCCGGCCGCACGTTTCTGTGCTGACCGTGCAGAGCACGCCCTCCGGCGCAGAGATAGAGGTAGATGGCCGCACCTGCACTACTCCCAACTGCAACATTAAGCTTTCGCAGGGCGCGACCTATAGCGTCAAGGCTGGTCTCAAGGGGTACGTCTCCAGCAGTCAGTCGGTGGCTCTTACCGGTGACCAGACAATTTCCTTCGAGCTAGCTCAGGAGACGCCTGCACATCCCGCGATCATTCCCGCTCCAGCGTCTGCGGCCATCCAGGCGCCGGTGATGTCCAAGCTCATTCTCAAGGGAGTGCATCCCGGTGACCAACTGTTTGTCGACGACGTTCGGTTGGCTGCGAGCGAACCGCCTGGGACCTGGGCGCTGACACCGGGCTCTCACCGCCTGCGGCTGATGGCTGGCAATCAGGAGCTGGTCGCAGACCCTCGTTCCTTCAGGGCAAATGGAACCGTGGTCCTCAATCGTGCTGACTTCAAGCAGCCTGCTCCTGCGACGTCAGAAGAGCAGCTTGCCTGGAACCGGATTAACAGCGCGAACGACCCTGCGGTGGTGGAAGAATTCGTCCGCCGTTATCCAAACTCTTCCTACCGGTCACAGGCGGAGTCGAAGCTGGAGGGGCTTAATTGGGCCAAGGCCAGCAGCAGCGGCAATCTCCGCGGCTACCAGGAATATGCGGCCAGGTACGCCTCTCCGCCGGGCCCTCATCTAGCGGCAGCTATGGCCGAAATCTCGCGCCTGGAATGGGATGGGATTCAGAACACGACCGATCCGCTTTCCGTGAAGAGGTATCTGGAGCACAATCCCAGCGGGCCGTATCACGATCGCGCAGTGGCACTGCTTGACGATCTGAGCTGGCGTGACGCGTCGCATAAGGGAGATACCGCAAGTCTCAAGAGCTACCTGGGCGCGTATCCCTCAGGCAGGCACAAAGAGGAAGCCACGGCGCAGTTGGCCAGGCTCGCTCCGCCGCCGCCAGTGGCGCCGCCTGCGTCCCAGGCCACCCAGGCAACTGCGCCGGCTCCGATCGCTCCTCCCCCGCCGGTGACGCCGAAGGTTTCCGATAATTCTGACGATGTAAATGCCATTCGCGGCGTGCTGGACGGCTACAAATCCTCCTATGACACGAAGGACCTGGGCAAGCTCCAGGAGCTCTGGCCAGATATGAGCCCGAAGCAAGTGAATGGGCTGCGCACAGCATTCCGCGATGCCGGCAAGGTTACGTTGACGTACGCGATCACCAAGGGTCCGGAAATATCAGGGAACGTGGCGGTGGTCAGCTTTCAACAGCAAATCGTCACCACTGCGGCTGCCAAGGCGCAGGTGACGATGACGCTGAAGAAGGACGGATCCTCCTGGCACATCACTTCGATCCGTTGAGGTCTGGCTTAGAACACGTAGGAAACGCCGATCAAGGGTGAGGGCTTGAAGTGCAGCCCGGCATCGTTCAAACGAAACAGCACATTGCCCGTAATGAGCAGCCTGGCCACCGGCCTGACCTTTGCTCCCAGAGATATGTTTGCCTGGTTGACGGTGGAGGTAAACGTGCTGACATTGGCGTGGGTATTGCCAACGTAATCGGTAAAAGTAGAGTTCTCGATGCGAGCCGCATTCAACAGCGAGGTCCCAATGAAATCGCCGGAGACACCGACCCACCGGCGGATGGAAGCGTCTGCACCCGCGGAATAGGTAAATACATTGGGTAAGGCGGCCTTGGTGACGGGTTGCGAAGTAACCGTGCCGGCGAGGACTGAATTGCCGTTGCCCTCGAAGCCGGCGCTGGCGTGCGGAGAAACTCTGGCGGAATACGAGTAAATGACGAAGGGCCGCAAACCCCAGGTCCCCGAGCCCGTGAACTTGTAGGCGTCACCCGTGGGCAATCGAAGGTCCAGGCCGACGGCGACGGCCGACTTCTCCTTTGAATCACGCCACGCAACGTATTTACCGCGAAGCCGCAAATCGCCGATGCCGGTTGCTGTATCACTGTTCGTCAGAATTGCATTGGACGCGCTGATGTACGTTTCGCGCGGGTTGTTGGTGATGGGTGCAAACGTGTGGTTCGGCGTGCCTGGCTCGAAGTTAAATATGGTGGCGTTCGAGGTCATGCCCACACGGACGTTTACGACGGGCAGAGCCAGCGATATGTCCAGCTTGTCGGAGAGGCCATAGGTGCCAACCATCGTGACCTGGTGGACTTTGATATCGATCCGGTTTTGCGTGGCCACAATGTCGTTGGTATAGATAGGCTCGCCATCGATGCAAGGGGTCGACGGAATGGTGGCACAGATGGTTGGCTCCGCCTCATGCTGGAAGACAGCTCCGAACGACTTGAGATTGACACTATCTGCCTTGTCGAAGTCGAAATATTCGTAGCTGGCGCCTACAAAAATCTTCCGCCTGCCGAGGGTTTCGGCGCGGTCTGCCAACACGGGTCCGAAGCTGGTCGCCTCCTGCATGACGCCGTTGGCAAAGATGAACCCTGATACCGGAGAGGCGAGAGGCACCTGGCTGAGTTGCACGCCGATCTCTGCGTTGATGGGACCGAAGCTGTTGATGCTGGAAGCCTGGAAGTGAACCTCGTGAAACTTTGTAGATGTGAGGGGCCCGCCGTTGTCGGTCCCGACCAGGCCGCCGGGGCCGTACACCTGCGGGACAATACACACCAGGTCAGACGATCGTGTAGCGGCGGAACCCAGGATTTCCTGGGTCGGGCAGGGGCTCTGAGCCAAGGCCACTGTAGACAAAGAAACGAGCAACAAACTGCAAAGCACCGTTAAACGCGACATCCTCAGTATTCTCCGTGTGGATTGAGCCCGATTTTGCAAACTGCTCTGCTGAACAGTCGTCGATCATGATGGTGAAGCGCACGCGTATGTCGTAACGAAAGTTCCGCAATAAAAATCACCAGCGGGGTAAGAACGTCCAGAATTCTGTCAAAGCGCTTTGACTGAACCGCCGTAATCCTGGAATCGTGTTTCCGCGGGAACGGAAATCTTCGATCAGACAGGTTGTTGTACTCAGTGGCCGGGAACCCGGGGGAAGCGTTGGGTGAAACCATAGCACAACCAGCTTGGCTGAACACTTTAAGACAGCCGAGGCGGTCGCGGGCTTCGCTTGGGTGCGCGCGGAGGGTTCGTGTAAACTACGGCTTGCCCCGAGGGGCGCTTAACTCAGCGGTAGAGTGCCACCTTCACACGGTGGAAGTCGCAGGTTCGAATCCTGCAGCGCCCACCATAGAATCAATCACTTACAGGCTGCTCTTCAGGAACAATTGTGGCCTTTTGTGGCAAGTTCTCAGGACGCACTTTTTCCGCGTCTCTTTTCATAAGCATCCCAATCGCCTGCGGCGGACCCTGCCGCGGACAGAGATGACTTTGGCCGGCGTGAGTCGAAAAGCGTAGCTCAGCGGCTGAAGCCGTCGTTGGAAGGCCTATTTACGGCACGGCTAAACCCGTGCCCTTCGTGCGGAGACGCTTTTCCCTCAGCCTGTTTAGCGTTCAAGTCCCGGCCAAGCGCGAAACCTAATTTGGACAAGTCTGAGTTTGCATCTAACGTCCGAGGCCGCAACTTCGATGCTCATGTTTGATTGCAACCCCAGAATTGGGCTCGTGTGTCTCGTCTTTAGTACGACCTTGGTCACGTTGGGTCAAGCGCCACGGGCGGCAACAACGCCGTCCGGGTCTGCTGTTCGTGAACTGGCCGGTTTGAATGACGAACTCCAAACGCTTGCCGCCCGAATCTCCCCTTCCGTGGTCAAGATAGAAGTCAGTGGACTAACCTCTGTTCACGATCCTAACTCGCCCACCGTCTCATTAGTGGCGCGAGAGAGCAGTATAGGTTCTGGAATGATTGTTAGTTCCGACGGACTGATTCTCACCAACGCACATGTTGTGGAACACGCAACGTCCGTCCAGGTGACCGTATACGATCATCCGTACCAGCCGTCGGCCCTCGCCGGAACTGCGCATCGTTTCAAGGCAAAGATTATTGGACGGGATGTGTTGACCGATATCGCGTTGATCCAGATTGCGGCACGCGATCTCAAACCCTTGACACTAGCCGATTCAGATTTGGTACGGGTGGGGCAAATCGGCTTGGCGTTCGGCAGCCCACTAGGGCTCGAGAACACAGTTACTCTAGGCGTTATCAGCTCTACTCAACGTCAGTTGAGTGTGAATAGTCCTGTCATCTATTTGCAGACGGATGCCTCCATCAATCCCGGCAATTCTGGAGGACCGCTGGTCGACATTCACGGCGAGGTGATCGGGATGAATACCATGATCGAGACACAATCGGGTGGAAATGAAGGCGTTGGCTTCTCAATACCTTCTAAGACGCTGGCGTTTGTTTACGAACAACTACGCACAATCGGTCACGTTCGGCGGGGAGCTCTGGGTATCAGCGCCTCCTCAATCAGTCCAGACCTGGCGGCCGGATTGGGACTTCCCGACAAGCCAGGAGTCATCCTGGAGGATGTGATGCCAGGCTCATCTGCAGATATCGCTGGTCTTCACCCCGGAGATGTCGTGACCGCCATCGATGAAAAGCCCATTCAGGAACCTCAACAACTCTCTGTAATTCTCTTCAGCAAGCAAGTCGGCGATGACGTCCGGTTCACAATTCGGAGGCCAGACTCGACACTCTCCTCTATCGACGTGAAAGTCACGAGACGCCCGAGGGACCCCGAGAGCATCCTCGATTCAGCAAACCTGACCGAAGACCTGGTGAATCGTTTGGGGATTATCGCGGTTCCGCTTTCCCCTGAGATTGCAAATCTAATTCCGCAGACGCGAATGCCCCAGGGCCTTGTAGTCGTCGCTCTTACCGCTGGAGGCAAGGGCGCGACCCTGGATTTGCAAGTCGGCGACGTGCTTTATAAGATGAACGGGAAACCACTCCCATCCCTGGAAGCGCTGAGAGATTTACTCAATCATCTCCCCAGGAACGCTGCCATCGCCTTCCAACTGGAACGCGATGGCAAATTGCAGTATCTTGCCTTCTTAAACTCCGATTAGACATCGACATCCCGGAACACACCCGAGTGGCGCTGTCCCGTCTGCTCAATGGGAACGCCGGTGTCTCTGCCGAGATGGCCCTTAAGCTGTCTGAGGCGTTTGTCAGGTCGCCTGATTTTTGCCTGAATATGCAGATCGCGAAGCGAAGATGCCGGTTGATACCAGCCGCTTTCAACCACCGCGGAATGAATGGTTTTTTCAATCCGGAGCCACACCGGGTCTGCGGGCCTTCCATCGCTAAAAGGGTCATTGGCTGCGTCCGATCCACCATCGGACACGGGTGCGAACGCGAGCCAGAAACTCGGTCGCTTCGATTGGTTTCGTAATGTAGTCATCTGCCCCAAGATCCAGCAGGGAAATCCTGTCCGTCGGCTCACCCGAACCGAGGACAAGAAGTGGAACCTCCTTTGACTGGTTTCTGATCTGCCGGCAGAGATCCTGGACAGGCTTGCCCGCGAGGCCTATATCCAGAACGACCAGATCAGGCTTGGTTGGAGAGAATATTCCGGCGATCACCGCCGGAAAGTAGGGGACGGCGACGACGTCATAGGCCGGCGTCAAGACCTGGTTAAGCAACTGCCGCGACTCTGGATCGCCATAGATCACTAATATCCTGTGCACATCCGCCGCCGTTCTCGTGTTCGACCTGTGACAAGACTGTTGAGATTTGTCCCTGCGATGGTCGAATCGCAGGGAGCGCTCCGATTCACACTGTAAAGATTCGGCGGCAAAGCCGTGTCATGTTCTTGTCATCGGTTTGTCAAATCTCCGTGGCTTTGTTGGTGCGAACCGGACACGGACAATCGCCGCTACCCGATCGCATTAGGTTGTATACTACATAGGGTGGTATCAAGAACGGAGAAGGTGATCGCGCCGGCGGCCTGAGCGCGCCCCCATAGAGGTTCTCAGAATGCGTCAAAGCACAAGGAAATGGATTGACTCTCGCGTGGTCGTTCTTTTGGCAGTCTTCGCGCTCGCGGCGTTGGCGATGGCACAGAGGGTGACTACGTCGCAATACGACAACGCGCGCACCGGCGCAAATCTCAACGAGACCAAACTGACGCCTCGCAACGTAAATGTTCAGCATTTTGGGAAGATATTCACTCTGCACGTGGACGGAGATGTCTACGCCCAACCGCTCTTCCTCGGCGGCGTGGATATTCCAGGCAAAGGCCGTCACGATGTGCTCTTTATCGCCACCGAGCATGACAGTGTGTACGCCTTCGATGCCTACGGTAATCCGAGTACTCCCCTGTGGCAGGCAAGCTTTCTCAAGAACGGGTGGACCACCGTGCCGGCGTCGGATGCAAGTTGTCCATTCATCGCGCCGGAAATTGGCGTCACGTCGACCCCCGTGATCGACCCGGAGAGCGGAACGCTCTATGTGTTGGCACGCACCAAAGACCGGTCAGGCTTCCTGACGAACACGTACGCGCAGCGTCTGCATGCGCTCGCGGTGACCACCGGGGTAGAGAAATTCGGCGGCCCGGTGGAGATTCAAGCCAGCATGCGCGGCTCCGGGACAGGGAGCCGTAACGGGCAGTTAAGCTTCAATCCACTGCGGGATAACCCGCGAGCAGCGCTGTTGTTGAACCGCGGCAGCATTTACCTCACATGGGCCTCTGCCTGCGATGTCGGCCCCTACCACGGCTGGGTGATGGCGTATGGCGCGAGAAGCTTGAAGCAGGAGGCGGTGTTCAATGCATCTCCCGATGCCGATGACGGCGGGATATGGGAAGGAGATACGGGGCCGGCGGCCGACAAAGCCGGGAATGTTTTCCTGGCCACCGGCAACGGGCGCTTCGATGCCGGCAAGGGTGGTCGAGACTATGGCGATTCTTTGCTGAAGCTAAGCGGACAGAGTCTGAAGCTAAACGACTATTTCGCTCCCTACAACGCGGCCGCGCTTGACGCAAACGATAGTGACCTGGGCTCGGGTGGGCCGATGTTGCTGCCCGACCAGGCCGGCGCCTATCCACACCTGGCGGTGGTGGAGGGGAAGGGGGGCGTTCTCTACCTGGTGGACCGCGATCAGATGGGGCATTGGCAGCCTGGAAACAATAGTCACGCGGTGCAGACAGTGGCGGTGCCAGATGGTGTCTTCGGATCGATGGCCTATTGGAACCACTACGTGTATGTGCTCAGCGACGGAGACGCGCTGCGTCAATTCGCCGTGGCTGACGGTAAGCTCTCGCTCAAGGCGGCGAGCAGCTTGCGTGGTGTGTCTGCAACACCGACGGTATCGGCCCATGGAGCGGACGCGGGCATCGTGTGGCTGCTCCGCTCCAAAGACTGGAACGGAGCCGATCAGCCCGCGGCTCTCTACGCCTACGACGCTGCGAACGTGGCGCATGAGCTTTACAACACCGAGCAGAATGCTGGACGGGATCGTCCCGGCCTCACCCTAAGATTCAATATCCCAATGGTCGTGAATGGGCATGTGTATGTAGGCACGAAACATGAGATTGACGTCTATGGGCTGCTGCCTGTTCGATGAGGCTCACGCTAGCCCTTCAACGCATCTCCGTGGCATCCCGGATGGCCGCATTCGCACATGAGCTCTGTCGTTCCCTTGGCTGCCTCACAGCGTGCACTGCAATAGCTCTGGCCTTTTTCAAGGGGGCAGCTACAGGAAGGGTGGGGACATTTCTTTACGTCAGACATACTGTATCCTCATTCGACTGGTTGTCGTTACTTGAAATGGGATGCAGGATTACGGTTCGCCGTTAGCTCTTAATTTCGTCCGGTTCCTCGGCGAATGGCCGCGCGTACCGCATGAGTAGAAGGAAGAACTTCCGGATGGTTGGCACGGCGCGGAAGTTGCTTATGCAACTTCCGCGTGTGAAAACCGCGACTGTGGATCAAGGCATATTCGACGGAGCCGCTGTACCATCGGACCACTTGTCTGCCACGACGAACAGGATCGTCACCCGTTCCTCCGGGTCGCTCGCCGCGATGACGGGTGAGTAGGGAATATCGGCCGCCCAGCTTTTTGTCATGTCGCCGGGGGAAAAAAACATTGCATGCGGGTGCCAGCCTTTATCGCGGTCGTTTAAGTACTGCTGCTTTGACATCATGTAAGCCATCGCGCCAGGCTCCAGGGCGGGGAGAGCCTTGGTATCGAACGCCGTCGCGATGGCCTGCGCGATTTCAGGCTTCGATTTTCCCGCGAGCACTAGCTTAGTCTTCATCAAGTAGATAAGCGCAAAGCTCTTCCTGGCTTGCGGGTTGAAGCAATGGGGTGCACGCATCTTTGCATTCCAGAACTCCGTCTGATCCGTGCTCTGCCCCCAGGATCTCTCCACAATGCAGAGAAAGCCATTCGTGCCCTTCACCGCGGTCCTATATCCTTCGTGTCCCAGCACCATCACTTCGGCTCCATCGGAAATGGAACCGGGTGCAGCACTGCGAGCCAGCGCAATCTCGGATTTCTCGTCAGATATCAGGTACTGATCCAGGGGAGCCATCGCAGGATAGGCAGTTTTCGCGGCCTGCGGTACTGCCAGCGCGCCTGCGTCAGGCAGCACAATCTGCAGAACAAAGACCAAAGCGATGATTTTGACGTAATTCTTCTGCATCGATCCCCCAATCCGCTTTTTTCGCGCCGGTGAGCATCGACCGTTTGATCGATTCGCAGATTGTAACTCAGGGTTGCAATGGAGCGCCTGGTCGCCGACTCGCGCTAACGAGTGAATTAACTGTGGGGTAAGGAGTTGGGGGAGGCATGGTAGCCCACTCAAGCCAAAAGCGGGCTTGAATGGGGCACCCCGGACCTTTGTTTCGCCGAAAGATCTTTGTTCCGAAAATCTTTGTTCGCGAAACGTGGGGATGGATAGAAAATGAGCTGCTTCCCATAGTCATTCGAGTGGTGTATAACGCTTGCATAGTCATTCGAGTGGAGGGGCGCGCGTGGTATCGAAGAAGCAGCCGGAAGCGGGCGAGATTTTGCAGGGCACTCTGGACATGCTTATCCTGCGCACATTGGTGATGGGTCCGGCCCACGGGCACACGATTGCGCAGGTCATCGAGCACACGTCGGAGAACGCGCTTGAAGTGGAGCAAGGTTCGCTCTATCCAGCGCTGCATCGCCTCGAAGACCGTGGCTTGTTGAGCGCGGAGTGGGGCGTGAGCGAGAACAATCGCAGGGCGAAGTTTTACCGGCTCACGGCCAAAGGCCGGAAGGAATTAAGTGCGGCCGCCGGCCGCTGGCGCAGGATGACGCGCGCCATTGGTCTTATTTTGGGTGACTCGATCGAATCAGCAGGAGAGTGACGCCATGAGCATTCGCCGCTTCATGCATCGCAGAACGAAAGATCACGATCTGGCGGAGGAGATTGAAGCGCACCTGGCCCACGAGCAGGACCAGAATGCCGCGCGTGGTCTGCCTCCGCAGGAAGCACGCCGCCAGGCTCGTCTGCGCTTTGGAAATCCGCTTGCAACGCGACAACGCGTATGGAGTTATCGCTCGTTTCCGTGGTTCGAAGATTTGTGGCGCGATCTCCAATTCGCTTTGCGCGGGCTCGGGAAGAGCCCCGGATTTACCATCATCGCCGTTCTTGTGATCGCGGTCGGCATTGGCGTGAACACAGCCGTCTTTTCCGTCATCAATACAGTGCTGCTGAGACCGCTTACCTATCCCGATCCGCAATCGCTGTTCGCGATGACGAACACCAGCGCACAGGGATCGTTCCCTGGGGCGAACATCCCGAAGTTCAACATCTGGCGCCAGCAAGCTGGAATCTTTCAGCAGGTCGCGGCCTACGACTTCGGCGGTGCCGGGCTGAATATCACAGGCGGAGATCATCCCGAGCAGGTGCAGGGCGTTCACGTGTCCGCGGAATACTTTCCCCTGTTCGGAGCTCCCATTGTTGCCGGACGCACTTTCACCGCCGCGGAAGACAGTCCGCACGGCGGCCATGTCACGGTGCTGAGCTACGGACTCTGGAAGAGCCGCTACGGGGCGGACCCGAAGGCCGTCGGCACGACGATTCAGCTGGACGGGCAGCCCTATCTTGTTGTTGGAGTCGTCGGCCGCGGATTTGTAACCGATACTCCGGCAGATCTGTGGGTGCCTTTCCAGTTCGATCTGAACTCGCAGGACATGGCCAACTATTTCACCGTGGCAGCACGTCTCAATCCCGGTGTGAGCCTGGCGCAGGTGAATGCCGGATTACGGCTTGCTGCGGATGAGTATCGTCGTCTGTATGGCAATCAGTCCCTTCCACCCGAGGGTGGATTCGGCGTTGTCTCACTGCAAGAGGCGGCGATCGGCGATACGCGCTTTCCCCTGCTCGTACTGTTGGGTGCAGTCGGGTTCGTTCTGCTTATTGCCTGTGCCAATGTTGCAAACCTGATGATGGCAAGAGCCTCTTCGAGAAGGCGCGAGTTTGCTACCCGCGCGGCGCTTGGGGCCGGGCGAAGTCAAATCGTCCGGCAACTGCTGACAGAAAGCCTTACGCTGTCGCTGGCTGGGGGCGTGCTCGGGCTCATTCTCGGGTTCGGCGGGGTTCGCTTTCTGCTCAGCATGAACCCGGGCAACATTCCACGCATCGGACAAGACGGTTCCGCCGTCACGCTCGACGTCAACATCCTGCTTTTTACGCTCGGCGTTTCTCTTTTCACCGGCATCCTTTTTGGCTTGGCGCCGGCAATCAGCGCTTCTCGACCGAACCTGGCTTCTATGCTCAACGAAAACGGCGGCCGTTCCGGCGTTGGCTTTCGCAGAGGCGCCCTCCGCTCTGCGCTGGTCATCGGTGAAATGGCCCTCACGCTCGTGCTCATCATCGGTGCGGCTCTGCTTATTCGTACATTTCTTAAGTTGCAGGCTGTCGATCCCGGCTTTGCGACGCACAATGTGATCAGCATGGCCATGTCCATGAGCGGCGACCGCTTCCAGAAGACAGCGCCTGTCGCTCAGGTGATTCGTGACGGCACGGATCGTGTGCTCGCGATTCCGGGTGTGCTCGATGTGGGCGTAACCAACGGCCTGCCGATGGCCGGCGGATTCGGCATGATCTTTGATGTCGTCGGCCGTGCCAAAGGGAATTCCCCCTTCACCGGCGACGCGGGTTTCTATTCCATTTCCTGGCGGTACTTCAGCGCACTCAAAATTCCGTTGTTGGGTGGCCGCGGTTTCACCGAACAGGATGATGGGGCTGCACCCGGCGTCGTGATCATCAATCAGGCCATGGCCCGCCAGTATTGGCCCAAAGGTGATCCGCTTAAGGATCGCATCCAGATCGGACCCGGCGCCGGCCCAGCCTTTGCGGAAGGCGCTCGCCAGGTTGTTGGCATCGTGGGCGACACGCACGATGGCGGCCCTGGTCACGATCCCACTCCGATGATGTACATTCCGCTGGCGCAGATGCCGGACCTCGAGACCGCGCTCAATTCACGAGTGACGCCGCTGTGGTGGATTATCCGCACCCAGGTGGATCCGCGCACAATTGTGCCTGCCATCAAGGCGTCTCTGCACGACGCGAGCGGCGGCTTGCCGGTGGCGCATATTCGCACCATGGATGAGATCGAGGCGCGCAATACCGCGCGGCAGCGCTTCAATATGCTGCTTCTCACGGTCTTCGGGTCGGCGGGCTTGCTTATGGCGGCCATCGGAGTCTATGGAGTTATGTCCTACTCTGTACAGCAGCGTTCGCAGGAACTCGGCGTGCGCATGGCGCTTGGCGCACAGGCTTCGAATCTGCGCAACATGGTGATCGGCCAGGGAATGGTGCTCACGTTGATTGGGGTGGTGATCGGTATCGGCGGTGCATTCTGGCTCACGCGCTTTCTGGCCAGCTTCCTCTTTGCTGTCAAGGCGTGGGATCCCGTTGCGTTCATTGTCACCCCGCTGCTGCTGGCCGCGGTCGCCCTGCTCGCCGTCTGGATTCCGGCGCAGAGAGCAACGCGCGTTGACCCCATGACTGCGCTTCGACTGGAATAGCCAGGATTGTGTGGGCTAAGGAAAACTAAACCTGCGGCCTGACCTCGTCGGTTTCCCCGCGGTGGAGCAAAGAACGAGGCCCGCTTCCCTGGACGGGTGCCCCATGTTCGCCCAAGCGTACATGGGCCGAAGATGACGGGGCGCAGCCCCTTCGAACGCTTTTGCAAATAGCGAAAAGACTGCAGCCAAGAGCAAGAGTCCTTGCACCCTGGGGTGAAAGCATTGGAAGAATCCGTTTTCCGCCCATGTACGCTGGGGCGAACATGGGGCACCCGTCCAGAACTAACGACGGTAGTCTGGAGGACTTATTGCGTCTAAAGCCGGCTGGCCGTTGAATCTTTTCCATCAAAATTCGACTCCAACCGCTCCTGGCAGTCATCTTGGAAAGATGACGAGTCCGGGGCTTTGGGAGCAGAATTGTTGCCAGAGGCGGTGGACGTCAGGAACTGCGCCCGGCACGGCAAATGTGAGGAGGAGCGATGAAGGCGACAAAGGAACTCCATGATCTCGGGCAAAGCTTGTGGCTCGACAACATTACGCGCGACCTGCTGGACACGGGCACACTCAAACGCTATATCGATGAGCTGTCTGTTACAGGACTGACCTCGAATCCAACCATCTTTGAGCATGCCATCTCAAAGAGTAAATCCTATGACGCAGAGATTGGCCGTCTCCTCTCAACTGGCCTTTCCGGTGAGGGATTGTTCTTCGAACTCGCCCTGCAGGATCTAACCCGAGCCGCCGACCTGTTCGCCTCGATTCATCAGCGCACGGCAGGCAATGACGGCTTTGTCTCTCTCGAGTTGTCGCCTCTTCTCGCCAATGACACCAAGGGATCGGTGGCGGCCGCGGCTTCCTTGCACAAGAAAGCGAATCGTCCAAACCTCTTCATCAAGATTCCCGGAACGAAGGAAGGGAATCCGGCGATTGAGGAGTCGATCGCAGCGGGTGTTGCCATCAACGTCACGCTTCTTTTTTCCCGCGAGCACTATCTGGCGTCGGCAGAGGCGTACATGCGCGGGATCGAACGGCGTGTTGCCGCTGGGCTCAACCCCGACGTTCGATCGGTGGCCTCGGTCTTTCTGAGCCGTTGGGACGGCGCAACGATGGACAAGGTGCCGGAGCAGCTACGTGACAAACTCGGGATTGCGATCGGACAGCAAATATACAAAGCCTATCGCGACATCCTGGAGTCAGACCGCTGGCAGCGTTTGGCCAACTTTGGCGCGCGGCCCCAGAGACTCCTGTTTGCGAGTACCGGCACGAAAGATCCGAAGGCGTCCGATGTTCTTTACATCGGCGCGCTAGCTGCTCCGAACACGGTCGACACCATCCCTGAGAAGACTCTGTTGGCTTTCGGCGATCACGGCAAGTTGGCTGGAACCATGCCGCGAGACGGCGGGGACTGCGAGACGGTTCTCGACGGCTTTCGCAAAGCTGGAATCAACCTCGAACAACTGGCGGCCGACCTGCAGACGAATGGCGCAAAATCCTTCGATGAATCATGGCAAAACCTGCTCGGCGCGATCGAATCCAAGGGCAAGCAGTTGCAAACTGTTTCCTGATCGCCCCGGCTGGATAGGGAACCCGCGGCATCCCCGGGGTGGTGTCGCGGGTCACCTGGTTGGTAGTCTGACCTGATATAGCTTTCTGGGACAGACACGCACGGCCACCGATGCAGTCGCATCCATACGTAAGTAGAGGGACCATCGCTTGGGAGGTACTCCTTCACGACTCGGCCTCAGGAAGGGAAAGCTGATGGAGCAAGCAACGGGATCTCTTCTGCAAATCCTTTCGCGCGCTGAGCGAACGCAAAACGAGCCTGGCCTCTTTTCCAGCGAATCCGTACTGGACGTTCTTAAGTTGATTCTTGCCGGCTCGCCGTTACCGGAAGTGCTGGCGGTCATCGCTCAATTGGTCGAGTCGCAAGGCGAAGGCATGTTGTGTACGATTTGGCTTCCGGATAGCGAGGAGAGGCAGATTCATTGTGTTGCCGCTCCCAGCCTGCCCGGATTCAGCGCCCACGTCGGACCGATGTTTGTGAGTCCCAAAGGGGCATCGTGCGGCACGGCCGTCTATCGGCGAGAGCCCGTCTATGTAACCGATATCTTGAGCGACTCCCTCTGGGATGATTATCGCGACTCGATGTCGCCGTACGGCATCCGCGCCGTGTGGTCGCGGCCGCTGTTTTCCAGCGAAGGAAAGGTGCTGGGCACCTTTGCCATCCTTTACCGCGAAGTCCGGGGCCCGGGTCAAGCGGACCTGCAGTTGATCGAGAGCGCCAGCCAAATTGCCGGAATCGCCATTGAACGCCACCTGAACGAACAAAAGCTACGCCACGAGCGCGATCGGCTGAGCCTGCTTCTCAAAATCACCAACGGCATGACCTCCAAGCTGGATCTTGGCCATTTGCTGGAGACCCTTTCTACAAATTTGCTGAGCGTCACGCGGTGTGATTTTTGCGCGCTGCTCCTGCCCCATGGCGATAGTCAGTTGCGCATGACGGTTCTGTACAACCCGGAAGGGCGAGGCGCCATTCGCGATGGTACAACCGTCCCGATCAAAGGGACGGCTTGCGGCAAGGCTTTCCTATCCGGCAAGAATCAGCGTATCGATAGGCTGGAAGACCTGAGAGACGACCCCGAGACCTCCGGCAACCCGGAAGCGCGGCCCTTCTTCGACCGCGTGCTGGCCGAGGGGTTGACGTCCGGATGCGAGCTCCCCTTGACCGGCCGAAAAGGTGTGATCGGTGTATTGGTGGCCTTCAGCCGCTCGGAGAGGGCGTTCAGCGAAGAGGAGTTTGTCTTCCTGGAACAGGTCGCCTCGCAGGTAGGCTTCGCGGTTGAGAACGCTCTGGACTTTGAAAAGGCGACAGAAGACCGGGTGGGAGAAACCAAACGGAGACTCTACCTCGAAGAAGAAATTCGTGCCGAGTTCGGATCCATCGTTGGCGACAGCCCGGCTTTGAATACTGCCCTGCACCTGGTATCGGTCGTGGCGCCTACCAATTCAAGCGTGTTGATTCTGGGCGAGACCGGGACCGGTAAGGAACTGATCGCGCGCGCCATCCACAACCTGAGTAGCAGGCGCGAACGGGCCTTCGTTAAATTGAATTGCGCGGCGATCCCCCTCGGGCTGCTCGAGAGCGAGTTATTCGGGCACGAAAGGGGAGCTTTCACCGGAGCCATTGCGCAGAAGACGGGGCGCTTCGAACTTGCGCACAAAGGCACGCTCTTCCTGGATGAAGTCGGAGATATTCCTTTGGAACTCCAGGCGAAACTACTACGAGTACTGCAGGAACAGGAATTCGAGAGACTCGGGAGCAACCGGACGCACAAGGTAGACGTCCGCCTGATCGCGGCCACGCATCGTGATTTAGGCGCGATGGTAAAGCAGGCGACATTTCGTGAAGATTTGTACTATCGGCTGAAGGTTTTTCCGATCAACGTGCCGCCCCTGCGGCAACGCGCGGACGACATCCCTAAACTGGCCCAGCATTTCACAGAGCTCTACGGCCGGCGAATGAATAAGAAGATCGACGAGATTCCTGTCGAGACCATGGATGCGCTGGTGCGATATGGTTGGCCTGGAAACGTTCGGGAATTGCAGAATTTCATCGAACGGGCCGTGATTCTTTCTCCTCGCTCGATATTACGAGCGCCGATCTCCGAATTGGAGCCCTTCAGCGCCCACAAGGGATCACCTATGCCCATGACGGGGCTCGAGGAAGTGGAGCGTGAACATATTGTTCGCGCGTTGGAAGCGAGCCATTGGATCGTAGGCGGTCGCAGTGGCGCCGCGGAGCGCCTGGGCATGAAGCGGACTTCGCTGCTTTACAAGATGCGGAAGCTCGGGATAGTCCGTCCCGTCTCCGGCGCCAATCTCGCGACCACTGCCCGTCAGTGACGGCCGCCCGTCACGAGTCCGTCACTGACCAGGCAATTCCCAGCAGGCTTAGGCAAAGCCTAAGGTTCGGCTGCAGAGGGTCTTGGGTCAGAAACTCTTGGTCCGGTGAAACCTTCCTGGCGATGGCACGCCGCATGCACTGCAACTAGCATGCGGACAACCGGGAGCGCAACAATGCCTTCATCCCTCACCAATGACGCCCGTGCTGTAGAAGACTACGACCTGGTAATCCTGGGGGGCGGCACGGGATCGACGATTGCCGCATGGACTTTCGCTGGCCAGGGACAGCGCGTGGCGGTGATCGATCGTAAGTACATCGGCGGATCCTGCCCCAACATCGCCTGCCTGCCGAGTAAAAACGTTCTTCACGATGCCAGGATTGCGTCGTATTTTCGGCGGGCCGAAGAGTTTGGCCTGGCCGCGGATGGTGTCCGCGTGGATATGGCGGCAGTGCGAGCCCGCAAACGCGCGATGGTAACGGGCTTGAACGAGATGTATCTGGAGAATTACAAGCAGACAGGCGCGGAACTGATTTTTGGAGCCGGGCACTTCATCGGCCCGAAGACCCTGGAAGTGGCGCTGCCTGACGGCAAGGTTCGCCGCTTCCGCGGGACCAATGTAATCGTCAGCACCGGTACGCGGGCTGCACTGGATGCAGTGCCCGGCCTGGCGGATGCGCAGCCACTCACGCATATCGAGGCGCTCGAATTGGATCGGCTTCCCGAGCATCTGATTGTGATCGGAGGAGGCTACATCGGCCTGGAATTCTCGCAGGCGATGCGCCGGTTTGGCAGCAAGGTTACCGTCATCCACCGCCATGACCGTTTGCTGAACAAGGAAGACGATGACGTCACCGAGGCAATCGCCGATTTATTCAAGGACGAGGGCATCGACTCGGTCTTGAACGCCAGCGTGCTGCGGGTGTCTGGCAAATCGGGCGATTCCGTGACGGTTGCTTTTGAGCAAAACGGACGCGAGAAGATTCTAGCGGGCACCCATCTGCTGGTTGCGGCAGGCCGGCGGCCAAACACAGAGAACCTCGGATTGGAATCGGCAGGCATTGAACTGACCGAGCGGGGCTATCTCAAAGTCAACGAACGGCTGCAAACCACCGCGCCCGGTGTTTGGGCAATCGGCGAAGTAGCGGGAAGCCCCCAGTTCACTCACGTCAGCGTAGATGATTTCCGCGTAGTGCGTGACAATCTCGCCGGCGGTAGCCACGTGACCACAGGAAGGCTCATTCCCTACACCCTCTTTACCGATCCTGAACTTGCGCGGATAGGCTTGAATGAGAAAGAAGCCAAGGCCTGCGGAATCCAATACCGTTTGTTCAAGCTCCCCATGACACGAGTGCTTCGAGCGCGCACCATCTCTGAAACACGGGGATTCCTGAAGGCGCTGGTGGAAGTAAACGGCGAGCGTATTCTTGGCTTTACCGCCTTCGCCGTGGATGGAGGGGAAATCATGGCTTCCGTGCAGACTGCCATGATCGCCGGATCGCCCTATACCGCACTTCGGGATGCCATTTGGGCTCACCCCACCCTGGTCGAGGGACTCATCCAATTGTTCTCGTCCGCGCCGACTTTGTCAGAGGGTGCCGATGCGCAACCTGCTGATCGTCTTCAGTACCAAATCGTTGACTGAGGAATCTCTGTAACTGAGCTTTTTTCTCAGAAGAAGGCTGGCAAACCGCACGCGCAAACAAACTAAATGAAGTGAGGAGTTTTATGAGACCTGTTCTTTCCGAGTTCACTGTTCCTGTTACATCCATTCATAAGGTTGAGGCGGACGGAGTCGAAGTGTTTTATCGCGCGGCCGGCGACCCGAGTGCCCCGGTGGTGCTCCTGCTTCACGGATTTCCCACCTCCTCGTTCATGTTCCGCGAACTGATTCCTCGCCTGGCGGACCAATTTCGTGTGATCGCGCCAGACCTGCCTGGCTTTGGCTTTACGGTGGTGCCGGAGAAGCGAAAATATATCTATTCCTTCGCCGCGCTGGCGCACACCGTGGAGGCTTTCACTGATGCGCTCGGCCTAAACCGCTATGCGATCTATGTGTTCGACTACGGGGCGCCCACGGGTTTCCGGCTGGCGATGGCTCACCCCGAACGGGTGACGGCGATCGTTTCGCAGAACGGTAACGCCTACGAGGAAGGGCTGGGCGATGCATGGGCGCCGATTCGCAAATATTGGTCAGAGCCCACTGCAGAAAACCGTGAAGTGATTGCAAAAAACATCCTGAACCTGGAAGGAACACGCTGGCAGTACACGCACGGCGTGGCCCATCCGGAAACCGTCGCGCCTGAATCGTACACATTAGACGTTGCTCTGCTGGAGCGTCCGGGCAACAAAGAAATCCAACTCGATTTGTTCCTCGATTACGCGTCCAATGTAAAGCTCTATCCCAAATTTCAAGAGTATTTTCGCAAATCAAAGCCGCCTTTGCTGGCGATCTGGGGTAAGAATGATCCCTTCTTTATCCCGCCTGGAGCAGAGGCATATCGGAAGGATCTCCCAGATGCGAAGGTCCAGTTTCTGGATACGGGCCATTTTGCTACGGAGACGCACATCGTGGAGATCGCCGCTGCGATGAGAGACTTCCTTGAAACCGCTGGTGCCGGTCGCGGGGCGGGTAAGGTGGCTCCGCGATGAGTACTTCTCTAAACGGTACAGTCGTTCTCGTACATGGGGCCTGGGCCGATGGGTCTTGTTGGAGTAACGTGATTCTGCCGTTACGCGGCCGAGGGCTTAGCGTTACCGCCGCGCCCATCTCCCTCACCTCTCTCATTGAGGACGCGGTTTCTCTTCGACGCGTGATCGAGAGGACCGCCGGACCGGTCGTCCTGGTAGGACACGCGTATGCCGGCGCGGTGATCGCCGCGGCCCATGATCAGCGCGTCAAGTCGCTGGTGTTTATTGCCGCGTTAGCCCCCGATGAGGGGGAAACTGTGGCAGATGTTTTTTATCGGACTCCTCCGCATCCCAACGCTCCCAAGCTTGCTCCGGATGCATACGGACTGATTTGGATGCCGGAGGAGGGTTTTGGCTGTGCCGTCGCGCACAAGGCGTCGCCGGATCAAGTTGCGATTATGGCCGCGGTGCAGCGGCCGATCGCGGTCGAGTGTATTCAGGAAAAGGCCCCAATTCCAGCGTGGAAAACGAAACCTTCCTGGTATCTCGTAGCCGAAGAGGATCGCATGATCAGCCCCGAAACCCAGCGTTTCATGGCTGGTCGGATGGGCGCAACCGTACGCTCGCACCGCGTAGATCACACGCCGATGTACACGGCGCCGGAAGTAGTTGTCGACGTGATCGTGGAGGCCGCCCGGTGAAGATCGATTCGGTTGCAATTCCTGGTATCCCTGCGGCCAAGTGGATGACGGGAGCTTCTGTGCGTATGGATGGCGGAGAGATCAAAGGTATTTGATCACAGGTTTCGACAGCTCGTGGGCACAGATCAGTCTTGGGCGAGCTCGACCGCAGTCAGCAGATTTTGCTTCCTGGCTAGGCAGGTCCGGCACAGACAGCCGGTTGTTCCCGGGTCGGGGACCGGCAGCGTGTGCGGAAGATCAGAGCACCAGCAATCATGCCCCGGATTGCAGGAGATGGGTGCGTGGCATTGGGAGCAGAATGTGTCCATGGCCGGTGTTTTTAGTGTAAAGCCACGGTAGCCACCGAATCTATTCCGAGGACTTCCTTTCATAAATTGAGTCCCGCGGGGACGGTCGGCCTTAGCCCAGGACGATAGTCCTGGGTTAAGCCGCGCCTTCTGAAAAGTCCCGCAGAGCCTGCCCTGAGCTTGTCGAATGGGACGACTGAAAACAAACCGCGACAACCGTCCTGGAAAGCCTTCAGCCGTCCCTACGGGACTAAATCACAATGCTGCGGTTTACCCAGGACTGGCGTCCTGGGCTAAGGTCAGCCGTCCCTACGGGACTTGGTTTGCGAATGGCCTGAACAAGTCTTGGGCGCGAATTAGGTTGTTGCAGGTTGATACATCATCGTCTACGGCGACCGCGGCCATCATCCGTCCGTAACTACCCACTAAAGAATGTTCCTTTTTGACCGATAACATCCGTGTCTCATTGGGTTCCGCCTGCATTGAACACACTTGGAAACTTCGCTTCGCCGCCGTGTAGCGCCACGCCGCCATTTGCTGAGATAGATGTGCTTTGGATTACGGCTGGTCTGGGCTGTGATGGCGACACGATTGCGATGACCGCGGCCACGCAGCCCAGCCTCGAAGATATCGTTCTCGGCGGCATTCCCTGGATTCCCAAAGTGAACTTTCACAATCCGGTTCTCTCGTACGAAAACGGTGAAGCCTTTCTGAAGCCGTTTCACAGGGGCGCCGCCGGCGAACTGGCGCCGTTCATCCTGGTGGTTGAAGGATCCATTCCTAACGAGAAAAACAAAGCTGAAGGATACTGGGCATCGTTTGGGACTGACCAAAAAACCGGCCAGCCCATTCTCACCTGTGATTGGATTGACCGGCTGGCGCCCAACGCCTGGGCTGTAATTGCTGCCGGCACGTGTGCCACCTATGGCGGTATTCACGCCATGGAGGGAAACCCCACCGGATGCATGGGCCTTCCTGACTACTTAGGTTGGCAGTGGAGATCGAAGGCGGATATTCCGATCGTGTGCGTCCCCGGATGCCCTGTGCAGCCGGATAACTTCATGCAGACCTTGCTCTATCTGTTGCACATGGCTACAGGGAAAGCGCCCATGATTCCCCTTGACGAATGCCTTCGCCCAAAATGGCTATTTGGAGAAACGCTCCATGAAGGGTGTGACCGGGGCGGCTACTATGAACAAGGTGACTTCGCCACCAGGTATGGTGAAAGTCAGTGCATCGTTAAGCTGGGTTGCTGGGGGCCGGTTGTTCAGTGCAACGTGGGGAAACGTGGCTGGATGGCGGGCATCGGCGGGTGCCCGAATGTGGGGGGCATTTGTATTGGTTGCACCATGCCCGGCTTTCCCGACAAATTCATGCCCTTCATGAGCCAGCCGCCCGGTTCATTACTCTCCGCGAGCGCAATCGCCACCTACGGAAAATCCATTCGTGCTCTACGCAAGTTTACCCAGGGCTCGCTCAATAAAGAACCCGTTTGGCGGTACCGGCGAGTTGCGGAACAAACATGAAGCGAGTATTCCGTAGCGCGTAGTCCATGAGGGCTTGGCTTGCAGCAAGAATTAAATTCACTCTCGCCACCGGATCCATCGGCTGTCGACCTCGCGAGTATCGAGGCCACACTTCAGGCGCTGGCCGAGGTGTCGTTTCCGAACCAACCACCCAGTCCCATCTCGGCTAACGGCCACGCTAAACAGTCTGATCCACTCAGTGAGGAATTCAAGTATCGCTCATTCGTTGACCGGCTGCCTGCCGTGGTCTTCATGGCTTCCCTGGAAGGAGGCATGGGCGATGCCTACGTGAGCCCCCAGGTGGAAGCGACACTAGGATACACGCAGAGCGAATGGCTGGAAGACCCCCTGCGCTGGTACCAGCACATCCATCCCGGCGACAAAGAGAGATGGAGTACCGAAGCAGCAGAACTGTTTGCCCTGGGGACACCATTGAAATCCGTCTACCGGGTGCTTGCACGAGATGGCAGGGTCGTGTGGTTTCAATGCGAAGCCAGCCTGTTCCGGACAGAAGACGGCCGCCCCTATGCGATTCATGGGGTAGGCTTCGACATCACCAGTCTAAAGGAAAGCGAACGGGCTTTATCGGAGAAAAATAAACAGCTCGAGTTGCTAAAAGATATCGCAACCATGGCTAACCAGGCGTCCAGCATTGCGGAGGCGATGCAATTTGCTGTAGAGCGGATATGTGAATTCACCGGCTGGCCGTTGGGGCACGCCTTGATAGCTCGGGCTGGCCAAAAGCATCTGACTTCCTCCTGGAATTCGGGTCATGACCGTCGCTTCGAGATCTTCCGTGCCGCTTCCGAAGCAAGCTCGTTTTCGATCGAAGCCGGCCTCGTTGGCACAGCCATAACGTGTGTTCGGCCAATTTGGGTCAGAGACGTGGTGAATGATCCCCGCTTTACTCGACGGTCAGTTGCGCAACAGGCTGGCATCCGGTCTGCCTTCGCGTTTCCGGTCCTGAGTGGAGGCGAGGTGATCGCGTTGTTGGAGTTTTTTGCGGCCGATGTCTTAGACCAGGATAACGAACTTTTGGAAATGATGGCGCTGGTCGGGAATCAGCTCGGGCAGGTAGCGGACCGGACCAGGAGGCTGGCGACGGAGGGCAAATTTCGAGAGCTGCTGGAAGCCGCGCCCGACGCCATGCTGGTAGTGGATCGGCAGGGCAAGATTGTTTTGGTCAACGCCCAGATGAAGAGCCTGTTTGGGTACGAGCGCGAAGAACTCATTGGGCAGAGGCTGGAGATGCTGATCCCGGAACGCTTCCGCGGCGAGCATCCGAGGCACCGTGCGAATTTCTTTGGCGATCCACGCGTGCGGCCGATGGGTGGCGGCGCTGAGCTCTTCGGTCTGCGCAAGGACGGTAGCGAGTTTCCCATTGAGATCAGTCTTAGCCCACTGGAGACCGATGAGGGAATCCTCGTGGTGTCCGCCCTGCGTGACATCACAGAGCGTAAGCGGCTTGACCGGCGGCTTGAAGTCGCGGCCGAGGAGGCCGAAGCGGCCTCCCGTGCCAAGAGCGTCTTTCTATCGACTGTATCCCACGAAATTCGTACCCCGATGAATGCCATTCTTGGCTGCGCGCAGTTAATGTCCCGCGATCCTGAATTGGGCAGCAGTGCGAAGGCTAAACTGGAAACTATTTGCCAGAGCGGGGAGCACCTGATCGGCCTCATCACCGACATACTCGACATGTCCAAGATCGAGGCTGGCCGCACCGAACTCAACCTGTCCACTTTCAATATCTCCCAACTGGTCGAGGGTCTTACCTCGATGTTTCGCTATGCGGCACAAGCCAAGGCGCTGCGCTTCGAAGTATGCGTCGATGGCGAATCTGTACCTTACATCGTTGCAGATGAAGGTAAGATACGCCAGGTGCTGATCAACCTTCTGGGCAACGCGATCAAATTTACCCAGCGAGGCCAGATCCGGCTGCAGGTAACTCTGCAACAAAGGACTGGCGGCCAGCTGTGGTTATCAGTCCAGGTTCAGGACACGGGCCCGGGCATTTCGGATGAGGAGCAAGGGAAACTGTTCCGGCCATTCCATCAAATGAAGCGCGGACTTAAAGCCCAGGAAGGGACGGGCCTTGGCCTCGCGATCGGCCGTAGTTACGCTCGCTTGATGGGAGGGGATATTACGGTCGCCAGCCACCTCGGCCAGGGCTCAACATTCCACTTCCACATACCCGTGGAATCGGGCGAGGTCTCGGCTGGAATCGGACGAGTCGCACCTCACCACTTCAAGGAGGCATATCGGGGAGCGGACAGACCCGCAAGTGTGAGCTCGGAACTGCTTGCGGAGCTGCCCGTGGAGTTGATCAACCAATTGCAACGTGCAGTGCAGGAAGGCGAGAAGGAGCATTTGGACGAGTTGATTCAACGCGTCGGGGTGTACGGCGAAAATTTAGCGGCGGGGCTGAGGAATCACGCGGAAAATTATGAATACGATGACCTGACGGCCCTATTCACAGAAACCCGGCAACGAATCGCGAAGCTCAACGGATGACGATGACTCAAACTGCGAACATCATTGTGGTCGATGATCAACCTGCCAATCTGAAGCTATTGGAAGAAATGCTGAAGATAGGCGGTTACAAGATCCGATCGTTCCCCAGGGGCCGCCTGGCGCTGGCGGCGGCGGCCCAGAGTCCTCCAGATCTGTTTCTGCTGGATATCAACATGCCGGAAATGAATGGTTACGAAGTCTGCGAGCGGTTAAAGTCCAACCCGGAGCTATCCGATGCTCCCGTTATCTTTCTCAGCGCTCTCAACGCGAAGGAAGACAAGATCAAGGCGTTTCAGACCGGCGGTGCGGATTACATAACCAAGCCTTTCCAATTGGAAGAAGTGCAGGCTCGTATTCAGACTCATCTCAAGCTCCACGAACTGCAGCAAACACTCAAGCATCAGAACGATCTCCTGGAAGAGTTGGTGAACCAAAGAACCAGGCAACTCCAGGTTGCCGTAACCCGTATTAAGTCGATGTACGATCAAACTCTGCGCGCGCTAGGCGGGGCACTGGATTTGCGGGATAACGAAACCGCCGGGCACTCCCAGCGCGTGACTCGTTACTCCCTGGAAATTGGCCAGGCGATGAAGTGTGACGAGGAAGAGCTGGGCGAGCTTGCTCTGGGCGCCTCACTGCACGATATCGGCAAGATTGGTATCCCGGATGCGATTCTGCTGAAGCCCGCGAAATTGACACCCGAGGAGACTGAGATCATGCGCAGGCACGTGAACATCAGCTACGACCTCGTGAGCCAGCATTTGTTTCTTTCGCACGCTGCCCAAATTGTGCTGTCGCATCATGAATTCTACGATGGCACGGGCTATCCCCAGGGCTTGATTGGGGATGAGATTCCGCTGGGCGCGAGGATCTTTGCCGTTGCGGATACCCTGGATGCGATGACCTCCGATCGGCCCTATCGCGCCGCGCTCTCATACCGGGTCGCGCGGGAGGAAATCCACCGTTGCTCCGGATCTCAGTTTGACCCGGATGTCGTCCGGGCCTTTCTTACTATTCCCGAGGAAGTCTGGAACCGTATTCGCGCCGAGTCCGATTTGGAAACGTATTCTCACCGAATCAAGTCCTGTTTCACCACGCCTTAAATGCCGGAGTCCGCAGACCCGCCCTGAGTTCGTCGAACGTTGACGACTGAACTTCAGCCCCGTCCAAGTTAGATTGAAAAATGCCTCGGTTCAGCAACCGCCCTTTCTTCCAGCAACCGCCCTTTCCTTGCAAAGACCCTCTCCAGAAAGGAGAAGGTAATGGTTGATAAAGAGTGGTTGCTGAACCGAGACATTTTCAATCTAATTTGGTTTAACCGGACTTAGGCCGTCCCCGTTCGACAAACTCAGGGCAGACTCATCTTTCGCGAAGCGGAGCATAGTAGCATGCTCAGCTAGAATGAACTTCTGCCGCCCCTGGCCATCAAATCAGTAGCGAGGCGCCCCATTCGCCGATTCGTCGTCTTCATTATTTGTCTGTCCGCAATTTCCTGCCTAAACGCCCAAACGTCAACCCTCACCACAGAGTGGATCGCCGGTCCCGGAAATAAGATGGACCAGGTTCCCTCCTTTGTTTGGCTGCAAGACGGCACGGCCATCATCGACGGTACGCAAGTGCCTGGATCGCCTCATACCTTCGAACGCCTTGATCCCATCACCACGAAACACCGGCCGGCGTTAGAGATGAAGCAAGCACTAGCCTCACTTAAATCAATCGCCCCAGACGCCGGAGTGAGTGACGAACTTCCCTGGCCAATTGCCTTCAATGCAACCGGTAAACAGGCGGTCTACCTCTTCGCCGGAGACATCTTTCTCCTCGATCTGGACGCGTCATCCTTCACCCGGATAACCACAACTCCCGAAGAAGAGAAGGATCCCGAATTTTCACCCAATGGACGTTTTCTCTCCTTTGTGCGTGCGAACAATATCTATCTCTGGGATTTATCCACCAAGAAAGAGACGCAACTCACCCGCGACGGTTCGCAAACTACATTGAACGGCACCCTCTCCTGGGTGTATTGGGAAGAGGTCTTCGGCCGGCATGACACGGGCTATTGGTGGTCTCCCGATTCGCAGTCGATCGCGTATCTGCAGACCGATGAGGCCGGCGTGCCGGTGAGCACGTTCGTTGACTTTTCGCCGGCGAACCCACGTGTCATTCACCAGGTGTATCCCAGGCCCGGTGATCACAATCCCGTTGTGCGGGTGGGTGTCGTGGCGGTCGCGTCTGCGGAGAACCACTGGATCCCGGTGAGCGACAAACCCTACGAATGGCTGTTGTGCGTGACCTGGCTACCCGACGGAAAGCACCTCAGCTTCAAGACGCTCGATCACAGCCAGAGGGAACTGGGGTTGTATCTCTCCGATTACCAGGGAAGCAGCGTAAAGCGACTGCTCACCGAGACCGACCCTGCATGGGTGAATGTAAACGACGATCTGTACTTCCTGCGCGATGGCCAATTCTTATGGGCTTCGGAGCGTGACGGCTACATGCATCTCTATCGTTACGCCGCCGACGGAACCCTGGTAAACCAGGTGACCCAGGGGAACTGGGCAATTGTCTCCTCGCATGGCGGGGCCTTCTGGGTGCACCAGGGAGTTGTGGGCATCGACGAAGCGAAGGACTGGATCTATTTCACCGCGCTGAAGGATGGTTCCGTCGAGCGCCAGCTATACCGCATCCACAGCGACGGCAGCGGCATGAGCAGAATTTCTACCGAGCCAGGTACCCACGCTATCGAGATGTCGCCGGGCGCCACCTATTACTTCGACACATACTCGAATATTCATACCCTTCCAGCCTTCCGTTTGCATGCCGCGGACGGAGATCTGAAAGCCACCATCGCACCGCCGCGATCTGAGCTTCTGCCCCGCGACTTGCTCTATCCGCAGCTGATGACCATCCCAGCAGCGGACGGCTTTGCCATGCCCGCGCAAATATTAAAGCCCAGGGACTTCGACCCCACGCGCCGCTATCCGGTGATCCTGCACGTGTACGGTGGTCCGTCTGCGCCGACGGTCAAAGACGCTTGGCAGAATGAGACCCTGTTCGACAACCTGCTGGCCGCCGATGGTTATATTGCCGTGGCCATCGATAACCGCGCCGCCACCGCGATCAGTAAAACGCTCGAAAACACCCTGGCCGGGAGCCCGGGGGCAGGGGAAGCCGCGGACCTGGTGGCCGGTATCCGCTGGTTGAAGGCGCAACCATGGGTTGACGGCAGCCGGGTGGGTGTCTGGGGCTGGAGCGGTGGTGGTACCGTTACCCTCAACCTGATGACCCGGTCGCAGGAGTTCAAAGCCGGCATCGCCGGCGCACCGGTCACCGATTGGCGTTTCTACGATTCCAAGTGGGGAGAATCTTTCCTGCAGCTGCCCCAGAACAATGCCGCGGCCTATGACCGGGCGTCGCTCATCCCGCGTGCTCGCGATCTGCATGGGGCTCTCATGCTTATGTATGGCACTTATGACGACAATGTTCATCCCCAGAACGAAGAGGCTTTCATGAATGCCTTGATCGTCGCCGGAAAGCCCTACCAGGTGGAGCTATTTCCCATGCGCAAGCACGGGTTCGTCGATATCCCGGCACTTACGGCGCGTTACAACGCCATGCTGGCATTTTGGCAGAAGAATCTATAGAGCGATTCTAGGGTAATCCATCAAACGTAACAGTTTCTGACGTAACCAGAGTGCCCCCTTTCGGTGAGGTGCTCCGGGAGCTCATTCCGGTAGGATAGAAGCGCATTCGTTACAAAAGTTACAAGGCCCCCGGGGAGGTAGCTCTGCACAACCATAGGCTCATAGGTGATCCTTGCGTGGGGGCTACTGGTTTTCGTACAGGGCAATCCTTCCGGGCGGGGCTTCGTCAACCAATGGCGGTGGCCATTTTCCTGCTGATGTGTGTGATTTGCCCTCTTGGCAGGGGGCAGCGCGCTTCCATGGAGAGTTTTCAAATTCCCAGTCACGGTGGGCTACTGAACGCCTTCGCCTACGTTGCCGCGGGCCCCGGCCCGCATCCCCTGGTCGTGCTGTTGCACGGGTTTCCCGGGAATGAGCGCAATCTGGACCTGGCCCAGGATATTCGCAGCGTCGGATGGGACGTTCTCTATTTCGACTACCGGGGTTCCTGGGGTTCTTCTGGAGACTTCTCGTTTTCTCATGGGATTGAAGACACGGCTGCAGCGATCAACTATGTGCGCTCCGCCGAAATGGCGCAAATCCTGCGCCTTGATCCACAGCGCGTCGTGCTTCTCGGCCACAGCATGGGTGGCTTCATGGCAGTACAAGCTGCGGCTGCGGATGTTGGCATTATGGGGGTTGCGCTTATCTCGGCTGCCGATTTTGGAGGGCGCATACCCCAACCCTTGTCCGAAGATGGGGAAGAGGCAGAGGTCAGGGCGTTGAGCGCCGCCTATAACCGGGATGGAATGGAGCCTTTGGCAGGGTGCACGGGGGAGGGGCTGGCGCGGGAATTGCTGGCCAACGCAGTGCAATGGCGATTCATGGGGAAAGTAGAAGCACTCAAGGTGCGGCCCCTGCTCATCGTCTCATCGGACGACGCGTACAGCCGGGGAAACGAGGCATTCGCCAGCGCATTGCGGCTCGCGGGAAACAGCCGTGTGTCTACCCTGCACCTACCCACCGATCACGTCTATTCTGATCAGCGCGGCCCCCTCGCGGGGGCCGTCCTTCGCTGGCTTGCGACGCTTGCCCCGCAGGCAACAACCTACTGATCTTTACCCCAATCTACCGGGCGTGTGAATGATGGTGGTGGTGACGATGATGGCGATGGTGTGGCTGCGCGAACGCTGAGCCTGTGATGAGCAGAACCATGGTGAACAGCAGAATCTTTTTCATGGCCCTCATGATAGCAACAACCAGTAGAGTGGAAGCACCGCTTCCCTTACTCTTTCGGGTCACACACGTGTCACGATGAACCAATCCCGTTACGAGAGACCTTCCATCCCATCGACTGCGGCGCCACTCTTTCGCTGGGTGCGAAAAAAGAAGACCAGCGCGACCAGCAGGTAAACAAAATACAGGTACGGCAGCCAGGAATAGGGCGCGGCCGGAACGGGATAAAGCGTTCCCGCCAGAGCCATCACCATCGAGATGCCCGCCAGGATCGCGGTCACCAGGAGCGCCGGCGACAGTGCTCCCTGTCTCTTTAATTGCAGGGGCAGAGCGACGCAGGTGAGCCCATAGATGGTGAGGAAGCCGTAGACCGCAAAAGAACCCATCCAGCCGTAGATGTCCGATCCCGAGTAGCCAAGGAGAGTGAGCGCCAGGGTTGGTACTGCAATAACAATCGCGCTCAGCAGTACAGCGAGGTGTGGCGTGTCGTTGCGATGATGGGTCTTGCAAAAGTGAATCGGCACCAGCCCGTTGTGGGCCATGAGCAGCAGAATACGCGCACCCGCGGTGATGCAGGCCAGGCCGCAGGCAAACATACTGACCATGGCGCCGGCGTCGATGAGGATGCCCAGCACCGGCACCGCAGCCTGGTTGGCGAGCACATGCAAAGGCGCATCCGCCTTATCCAACGCAAGACCTGTGCCGCGAAAGCCAAGCACCTCGGTGTAGGCTGCCAGGATAAAAAAAGCGCCCGCGCCCAGCGCGCACTGCAAGACAGCGCGGGGTATGGTGCGCAGTGGTTCTTTAGCCTCGTGGCCGAGGGCGGTCGCGCTCTCAAAGCCAACGAAGCTGAAGATAGCTAATACCAGGCCCAGGCGGATACCCGAGATGGAACTACCCTGCAGTCGCAGTTGAGGCCAATCGAGGTGCAGACCGTTCTTCCATAAGACCAACAGCAGCACCACCACGATGCACGCCACCGACGCGCCTTCGAGCCAGAGCATAGCTCGCGCGGAAAGCTTTACGTCGCGATAGGCCATGGTGGCGGCTCCGATCACCGCGAACAGCACCAGCAGGGCGGGCGGCGCGATGTGCCCGGTGGAAGCTTTCAGCAGCACATCGGCGTAGAGCGCGAAGCCCGCCGCGATCGATGAGCCGGTGGCAAGATAGCCAAGCAGCAAAGCCCACGCCGCGATGCTGGCAAACACCGGCGGTAACGAATCCGTGGCGTAGCTATAAAGCGAGCCGGGAGAAGCGGAACGGCGGGCGAGCGCGCCAATCAGCAGGGCGATGAGCGTGATCTGCACCGTGGCAAGCGCGTACGCGATCCAGGTTCCGTTGCCCGCCAGGGCAAAAACCAGGGGGATGGTCAGCACCGGCGAAGTGGTGGGCGCGATGGCGGCCACGGACTGGGCCAGCGTTTCCCAGGGCGTCAGTATATTGTGCCGTAGGCCATATTCCGCCCGGCTCGCGGGAAAGTCGGATGCAATTACAGCTGTGGTCTCGGGCGGCAGTGGTGCGTCTCCAGAAAACTGGTTCAAGGTGACTGAATTTAGCGAGCGACGATGAATCCGGGAAAGGCCTGAAGAGCGATGTCTTTAGTTTGCGGGGAAGCGCGAGCGGAAGTCAAAGGATTTTATCGGCCGTGTAGAGTGAGAAATAAGAGGGCACAGTGGTAGCAACTCAGTTGGCCGAGCAGGCGCTTGGCCTTTACGATCTTCCCCGGGATGCGACCGTTCAGCTCATCAGCATCTCCGAGAATGAAATTTACCGGGTGGAATCACCCTGCGGGCGACGATGGGCATTGCGAGTGCAGCGGCCCGGATATCAGTCGAAGAGGTCGCTTGCTTCTGAAATGGAGTGGCTGGCCGCTCTGCGCCGGGATGGCGTGCTTGCCACGCAGATCCCTGTAGCAGGGGTCAATGGAGAATGGGTGCAGGTGGCGGATGACCCGGACGGCGGGAAGGCAAGGAACGTCGTCCTTTTTCGCTGGGAAAATGGCAGCCATCCCCGGATGGATATGGATCTTCGCCAGTGCTTCCGGCGCCTGGGAGCGGTCTCCGCGCAAATGCACGCGCACAGCAAAACATGGCAACGGCCGGATGGTTTTGAACGCTTCACGTGGGACTTCGACACTGCTTTAGGCGAGACACCCCGCTGGGGCCGCTGGCGCGATGCCCTGGGGATGAACGCCGGCTGGCTCGATTTGTTTAGCCACACCGTGGACTTGATCCGCTTGCGCCTGGCCTCTTATGGCAACGGCCCCGATCGTTTTGGCCTGGCGCATTGCGACTTGCGCCTGGACAACCTGCTGATTGATCAGGACGAAATCAAGGTGATTGATTTCGACGACTGCGGCTTTAGCTGGTACATGTATGACGCTGCAGCCACGGTGTCGTTTTACGAGCACCTGCCCCAGGCGCCCGACCTGATCGATTGTTGGCTCGAAGGGTATCGAGCGGTCACTGCCGTGAGCCGGGCAGAAGAAGAAGAGATTCCGACGTTCCTCATGCTGCGGCGGTTGTTGCTCGCTGCGTGGATCGGTTCCCACCGGCAAACGGTTCTTGCCCAGTCCCTGGGAGCTTCCTACACCGAGCAGTCGCTTGCGCTTTGCTCGGCTTACCTCAGGCGCTTTGCCTAGTCGAAACGAACCATAATCTTGGAATAGTCGTTGGGATGCTCGCTCCACCTCTTAATCATGCCCGGCGCCTGTTCCAGCGGCACGATGGCGCTTACGGTTTCGTCTACCGGAAAGCGATGCTCCTCGAGCATACGGATCACTTCGCGGAAGTTTTCCGGCAGGGCGTTGCGCGAGCCCAGAATATCCAGTTCCTTCTGCACGAAGAGTTTGGTTTCGTAGGCTACCGGCTCCTTGGCGTACCCGATGTAGACCACACGGCCGGTGAAGGCTACCTCCTCGACGGCGCTTCGGAACGTTTGCGGCAAACCGATCGCTTCGATACATACGTCCGGTCCACGGCCTGCAGTCAGTTCAAGTAGCCGTTCGTGGAGGGGTTCTTTGCTGGTGTTGATGCTGTGGGTTGCGCCGGCACGCAGGGCCAGGGCCAGTTTGGCGTCATCGAGATCGATGGCGATGGTCTTCGCTCCGCGAAACCCTGAGGCGGCGATGGCGCCCAGCCCGACTCCGCCACAACCGAAGATGGCGACTGCATCCTGCGGTGTAACGCGGCCCCGGTCTACCGCGTGGAAGCCAACGGTCAACGGTTCTACCAGGCAGAGTTCCTTGATGCTGAGCCGGGCAGGATAGAGCTTTGCTGCCGGGATGGCGATGTATTCCGTCATGGCCCCGTTGCGTTGTACGCCCAGGGTCTCATTGAATTGACAGGCGTTTGGCCTGGCCCGCAGGCAGGCGGGGCAGCGGCCGCACCCGAAGTAAGGAGAGACGGTCACGTCCATGCCTGCGGCCAGTTCCGGATGCGCTTTACTGGGTTCGGCGATGGTCGCGGCCACCTCGTGCCCCGGAATCCGCGGAAACGTGATCAGCGGATTTTTGCCGCGAAAGGAACTCAGATCGGTTCCGCAAAGGCCGATCATGCGAACCTTCAGCAACACATCGTCATTGGTAGCAATTGCATCCGCAACTGTTTCGATCGCAACATTGCCGGGTTCTTTCATCACGAATGCTTTCATATGGGTACCTTTCTTTTCCCTGAGCTTATCCTCATACAGCTACCAAGGCCTCGGGTGCCCCATTCAAGCCCTCTTTTGGCTTGAGTGGGCGACCATGCCCTTTGACCGTAGCGGAGAGATCGAGGACGGGTTTGCCCCTATTTTGCGCCCAGGAGTCCGTGGGAAGTTTTCAGCCGTCCCTACGGGACTGACTCGGTTCGTGCACGCATACCCAGGACTGCGTCCTGGGCTAAGGTCAACCGTCCCTTCGGGACTGGCCGTCCTGCGGCCAACACACTTTCACACCTACGCCTGGTTCTCCGGACGTCCTGAAGGCCATGCATAATTAAAACCGGCGCCAAAATACCCTCGACCTGGGCCAGCAGTTCTTTATCCGTCGTGGTGCTGCAGCAACTTCAGGCTTGTCTCCACCTCCCGCGTGGTGGACATGCCGATGAGCGTGCTGGAGACGAAGGGATGGTCGAGGCAGAAGCGCAGAGCCAGTTCCGGTAACTCCACTCCATGCGCGCGGCAGAACTCTGCAGCTTTTTTGCCCGCAATCGCGCACTTCCTGAGGCGCGGGATGCCATGCCGGCGGTCCCTGCTCGGTTAAGAGCCCCATGCACAAGCCGGAGGCATTGATCAGCCCAATTCCGCGCTCTCTCGCAAAGCCGGCCAGCACGCCGTCCATCTCCGTATTGATCAGGTTGTAGTGGCAATAGGTAAGGATGCTATCCACCGGAACCGCCTCGGCCATGCGCCGCAAGAGCTTCGGTGGATATCCCGTGATGCCGATGTAGCGTGCCTTGCCTTGCTGCTGCAAGTTGCCGCAGGGCCGGCAGGGTCTCATGGAGAATCTGCTCCACATCGCCAAACTCGACATCATGAACCTGAAACAGATCGATGTAGTCGGTCTGCAACCGTCGCAGTGACTCATCCATGCTGGCGGCCACGCGCTTGGCGGAAAAGTCGAAATCGTCCAACCCATAGCGCCCGCACTTGGTCGCCAGCACGACGCGCTCGCGCCTGCCCGCCAGGGCCTCGCCCAGCCGCGTTTCGGCAAGCGTAATCCCGTAGTAGGGAGACGAGTCGAAGAAGTTGATGCCGCTGTCCACAGCCAGGTGAACAGCCCGGATCGCCTCGCCGGGGTCGATGTTGCCGAATACATTGCCCAGCGTAGCGGTCCCAAAGCCAACCAGCGAGAGGTTAAGATCTGTCTGGCCGAGCTTCCTGTATTCCATCGTTATTGATTGACTCCGCTGGCCAGAAAGCCGCCGTCGACCACGATGATCTCGCCCGATACATACGAGGCCGCATCCGAAGCGAGGTATACAGCCGCACCCACCAGTTCTTCTGTTTTGCCAAAGCGGCCAATGGGCGTGCGCAATTTGAATTCCTGTCCGCGCTCCGTGCTGTCCAGCAGATTTGCGTTCAAGTCGGTGCGGAACACGCCGGGGGCAATGGCGTTGACCAGCACTCCCTGGCGCGACCATTCCACGGCCAGCACTTTGGTCAGCGCGCCCACCGCCGCCTTGCTGGCGCTGTAGGCGGCCACCTCGAAAAGTCCCACGTAGGTGGAGAGCGAGGCAATATTGATGATGCGCCCGTAGCCGCGGCTGAGCATATGTTTGCCGAAAACCTGGCAACCCCGCAGCGTGCCGGTCAGATTGGTGTCGATGATCTGGTCCCAATCCGCTTCCGGAAAGTCGAGCGTAGGGGCGCGCTTGGTGATGCCGGCGCAATTGATCAGAATGTCCACTTTGCCGAAACGCTCCCAGGACCTCATCGCGCAAGACTTCGAGCGTCGCTCGATCGCGCACATCCGAGGTGCGGCGCAGTGTCTTACGCCCTTTGGCTTCGATCTCGGCGGCGGTTTGCTCCACCTGTTCCGGCCTTCTGGAAGAGGCGATCACATCCGCGCCGGCGTCTGCCAGCCCGAGAGCCAGAGCGTGGCCAATGCCGGTGGTGCCGCCGACAACCACGGCGGTCTTTCCCTGCAAATCAAAAATAGAAGCAGTCATGAGGGGTTGTTTTCTTTCAGAGAGATCGGTCGTTGCTGGTTTGACCGTCGATACAGGTACGCGCTACATTGAGTCTATATCCTACGGCAGAGTGCCGGCGAGAAGAAATGGCTGCCGAAAAAATACTCCGGATCGACCCCAAAGACAACGTCCTCGTAGCGCTCACTGACCTACCCGCCGGGGAAGCCATCACTTTCGCCGGGGAGCAGTATATGCCGCTCGCCGATATACCTGCCAAGCAAAAGTTTGCCATCCGTGATCTCGCCATCGGCGACGAGGTCATCATGTATGGCGGAGTTGTCGGGCTGGTCCGCCAGGCGATCCCTCGCGGCGGCCTGCTCAGCACGCGCAACGTGCAGCATGACGCCTCCGGTTTTGGCCCCAAGGTAGGCGAATACTCCTGGACTCCGCCCGACGTCTCGGGTTGGTCTTCGCGCACTTTTGACGGTTACCATCGTGCCGACGGCCAGGTGGGCACGCGCAATTACTGGCTGGTGATTCCGCTGGTCTTTTGCGAAAACCGCAATGTCGAAGCGCTGCGCGATGCCTTCGAGGAAGAGCTTGGTTACGGGCGGCCGAAACTTTACCGCCAGCAAGTGCGGCAACTGATCGAACAGCATCATCAGGGTTCGCGCGCCGCGGAGCGCACGGATGCTCGCAGTCGACCGGAGCGGGTTTTTCCCAATGTCGACGGAGTAAGGTTCCTGGTGCATGAGGGCGGTTGCGGGGGCACGCGGCAGGATGCGAAGGCGCTCTGCGGTTTGCTTGCCGGTTACATCCATCATCCAAATGTTGCCGGCGCCACGGTGCTGAGTCTCGGCTGCCAGAACGCGCAGCCTTCCATCCTGATGGATGCGCTTCGCCAGAGGGACCCGGCCTTGCACAAGCCGGTGCTGATGTTTGAACAACAGCAGTCCGGTCTTGAATCGGACATGCTTTCCGAGGCCATTCGCGCTACCTTTGAAGGGCCTGGTGGAGGCCAACCGTCTTACCCGGAAACCTGCTCCTCTCAGCAAACTCACCGTCGCTTTGAAGTGTGGCGGGTCCGATGGATTTTCCGGCATTTCGGCCAATCCTGCGCTCGGTCATGTTTCGGACCTGCTGGCCGCGCTGGGCGGAAAGTCGATTCTGGCGGAGTTTCCCGAGCTGTGCGGGATGGAGCAGAATCTTATCAATCGCTGCGTGGACGCGAGCACCGGCGACCGTTTCATCCAACTGATGCGTGATTACGCTGCCCGGGCAAAGGCGGTCCACTCCGGTTTCGAGATGAATCCCTCCCCCGGGAACATCAAGGATGGATTGATCACCGACGCGATGAAGTCCGCGGGTGCGGCGAGAAAGGGCGGCACGTCGCCTGTTTGTGCCGTCCTCGATTATCCCGAGTATGACGAGACGCCCGGCCTGGCTCTGCTATGTACGCCGGGGAATGATGTGGAGTGTGTCACGGCGCAGGTGGGGGCGGGCGCCAATGTGGTCGTCTTCACCACCGGTCTGGGTACCCCGACTGGCAATCCGATCGCGCCGGTGATCAAGGTATCCACCAACACCCGTCTTGCGGAACGCATGTCAGACATCATCGATATCGACACCGGCGCCGTGATCCGTGGCGAGACCACGATCGAGCAAGTGGGCGAGACGATGCTCGACTTGATTGTGGAAGTGGCCAGCGGCAAGGTGCGGACCAAGGCGGAGAAGCTGGATCAGAACGACTTTATTCCCTGGAAGCGGGGCGTCTCGCTTTAGTGTTAGCCAAATGCTTAAGACAGGCATCCTCAATCCCGCCATGAATTCTCTCCTGTGCCGCATCCGGCATACGAATACCCTGGTTATTTCTGACCGTGGTTTTCCCTACTGGCCGCAGATCGAAACGGTAGATATTTCGTTAGTGGACGACATCCCCAGGGTGTTGGACGTATTGCACGCTCTGACCAAGAACTTCGTCATTGCGCAGGCCTTCATGGCGGAGGAATTTCTTTCGGAAAACCAAACCAAGACCAAGGATGCGTTTGCCGCGGCGTTGCATGGGAAGCCCATTATTTACGAGCCACATCTGGTCTTCAAGAGGAGAGTGCCGCAAGCAATCGGCCTGATCCGCACCGGCGACACCACGCAATACGCCAACATCATCCTGGAGTCCGGCTGATACTGCGCAAAGTCATTCCCCGCCAACTTGTCCAGGCGAACCGAAAACATTTCCACGAAAGGTCCGCTGAACTGCAGATCCCTCGGCTTCGATGTTGGTGACGGATGTTTTGCTTTTGTTCTTCTTGGGCGAAGACACTTTCATCGTATGCAGTGCGGGTGCTGATCAGGTGATAAACGATGCGGGCCAGTTTATGGGCCGCAGCAGTGATGGCTTGCGGAGCGCCTAGACGAGCCCGCATGCGCCGAAAATAGGCTCCAAGGTAAGACTTACTCTTGTGCAGCGCCTGCGCGGCCAGCCGCAGCGCAGCGGCGGCACGGTTGTTGGACTTGCGGGTTTTTGAAGAGAGAACTTTGCCGCCGCTCTTTTTGTTGCCGGGACATAATGTCAGCCAACTGGTAAAGGCCGCAACATTGGGGAAACGTCTCAGATCGGTTCCAATCTCGGTCACCAGCGTGTGCACCGTCTGTGCACTCAGACCGGGAACGCTCAGTAAGTCAGTGCCCAGCACGCGATACAGTTCCTTGCCCATGTCGAAGTGGAACTGATTCTTACGCCGTTTGCCTCGTTGCCGCTCCAGCGACGCCGGCGGCTGGCCCCCATTGGGTACCTCGGGTAATTGGCCCATGCCCTGCTCTAACTCACGGTCGCAGGCCTCCAGCATCTTCTGGTATTGCCGGTAGGCCTCCAGCGACTGACGCAGCGTAAACAGATGCTCGGAGCGATAATTACCTACCAGCGACTTGATCACCGTTTCACGATCCGCATGGATGCGCCCATCTGCCAGATTGGCCAACTGCTCCCCCTTCCGCTCCCCAGCCAGAATGGCATCTAAAATTGCCAGTCCACTCTTGCCCGTCAGGTCGCTCAGAACGTGATGGATCTGAAGGTTCATCTGGGTCAGCGCTTTCTGCATATGCTGCACATGGACTGCTGCCATCTCCACCAGGTTGGCTCGATGACGACTGAGCGCCCGCAGAGCACAGATCGCATTCTCTGGACGGAATGAGGCACGCAGCAAGCCCACCGAATGCAAATACTGCAACCACTGGCAATCCTGGACGTCGGACTTCCGTCCAGGTACATGCTTCACATGGCGGGCATTGACCAGACACACCTGTATTCCAGCATCCTCCAGCACCTCGTAGACGGGAATCCAGTACACCCCAGTCGCTTCCATCGCCACCGTGACGATGCCGCACTGCTGCAACCACTTCGCCATGGCTCGCAGGTCCTCCGTGAAGGTCGAAAAACAACGTACCGGCTCTGGGTCCCGATCAGCCGGCACGGCTACGTAAATCTCCGTCGACCCCACATCGATCCCCCCGCATTGGGCTCGATGCACTCTAAACTCAAGCTCCCCCCACGCCTCTTTTCCTTCCCCATCCTTCCTCCTCAGACTGGGCTCAAAGGCCAGGCGGCCGATATCTCTAATCTCCCAAACGGGATCGCTGGCCAACTTGCGCACAACGTCACCAATTTCTCTACCACGCAGCCTGGAACCACACTCGGGATCGGGCTCTTACGCTCCAATCGGGCGCCGGCCTACTTCCTTTGTCTCAGTCCTCTCCAGACTAAAACCTCCCCCCTCGCCGTGTTCATTCCATCCTTGACTTGCCGACAGGCAAGTCAACCACTCGGGATGACAAAAAGGAGAGGGTTGTGGTTGCATAGAGGGCGGTGGCCGGACCGTGGAGCCCTCTCCTTCAGCAACCGCCCTTTCCCTGCAAATGCCCTCTCCTTGTTGTCATCCCGAGCGCACCCCGGATTTCCTACCTCACCGCGCTCACCGCGACCACTTATGTGGTTCTCCTCAGAGAATCACATGCTACCAATCGAAGCCGCAGCCCTCGACAGGAAATCTGGGGAAGGCGAGGGATCTGCGGTTCACTTCCTTAGTAGCCAATCTCTGATGGAAACCCGCACACCCGTCAGGCAGGTTTTTTCGCCAGAGCCCGGCGTAGAACCAACTCCAACGCCTGCTTGTGCTGCTCGTACTCCGAGTCGCTCAGCCGTCCCTGAAGACGGTCCGTCTCCAACGCGAAGAGTTCGTCCTTCAGCGCCGCCAGCAACCCTCCGCCGGAAACAACGGGTCCACTCGGCACAGCAGCAGCAACCTCAGCAACAGCAACATCCCCCTGCCGCCGCAATAAAAATCCCGCGCCCACGGCAAACACCAGCGTGATGCCCCCCAGGATCCACCACTTGTATTTATTCAGAGGATCCGGCGTATCGATAGGTACGCCAAGGCCGCCCCCGGGGCGGGTATCATTCGCTGCTGCACTTTGTCCATTACCTCCGCCGTCGTTACCCTGGCTTTCAGTCTGGGTGTCGCGGGGCATGGCGCCGGAACCGGACACCGTGAACGCGAAAGGATGAGCCGGAGTGCCGTTGCGCGCCAGGTACGTGAGCGCGCCCGGCGTTTCGTTCAGTTGCTGGAATGAGATCCCTTCGCCCGCCTTGAAGCTCATGCTCTTGGGCATCATCACCACGAAGCTGTCGGTTGCGTTGGCGAAGCGTTGGTCAAACGCCAGGCTGCCCGAGTAAGGCAGATGGTAGCTCAGCTGAAACTGCGTTACCCCGGGGCGCAGAGGAAAGAGAAACGCATAATGCCCCTTATCCCCCAAAGGCACAGGTGACGACTGCACCGGCATGCCACCCGGAGCCATCGCCGCCGAACCCTCAATCACCGCGTCGGGCGGCAAATAGAAATCATAGGAACGCTTGCTGAATTGCGTGCGCGGCGGGTTGGAATCGTTCTTGATGAAATAGCTCTGGGTTACGCGCAGCCCCTGCTGGTCAGTCTCGACCCGCATGACATCAGCCACTGTGCTCACCCCGGGGACCGTAGCCGCAACATCAAAAACCTGGGCATTCACGTTGGGGGTATTGGGCGGTGCTGGCTGGAAGTACCCAGCGCCCTGGTGATCGATCCGCAGGAGGTGCATGCCCGGATCGGGCGCATCAATCGAAAAGTGTCCCTGCGCGTCTGTCGTCGTGTGCGCGATCTCCCGCATGCTCTGGTCCAGCGCAATCAGCGTGACGGTGTCTCCCGCGGCAGGAGTTTTCGTTGTGCCGTTGGTGACGGTACCCGTGATGGTGGCTGCGGACGCTGACGCTAACAAGGCGCAAAGCGCGATCACAATCGCAGAACTTCTGCGCGAAAAGGAAATCAATCTCATTCTCATCTTTCTATGAGCGGCCCGGCTTAGGACCGCGTGGCGCGCAGCTCCAACTGGTCAATCTCCGCCAGCACCGCGGCGGTCTCGTTTTCCAGACCAGCGCGCTGGGCCGAGTAGTCTTCCGCCGTGTATTTGCCCGCACTGTACTCGAAATTCAGATCGCGAAGGTTGTCGTACAGCACTTCCTTTTGTTCGCGCAGGAAGTCGAGGCGCGTTTTCGGAATCTGCCGTGCCGTATGCCGCTGAGGATAAAAAACGAAGGTAAAGATGGCGAGGAGAAGCACTCCACAGGCGATGGTGCTCATATTTGGGTCTCCCGGCGAATACGGTCGCGGGTAGCGGCAAAGTTGGGCATATTGGGATCCGGCGGAGTGGCCACGGTGCGCATCTTCCAGTTGCGGACGATGACCAGAACACCGGCGATGCCGAGAAACAGCACCAGCGGCGGCATGACCCACGCGAAATGGTTAAACCGGGTGAACATCGGCGAGGCGAGGATGACCGGCCCGTATTGCTCCTGGAACTGGTGGAAGATAGCATCGTCGCTATCGCCCCGGGCAATGCTCGCCGACAGTTGCGCCAGCATCACCGGCGAGGACGGACATCCCACATGGTTACATTCGCCCAGGAGCTGATTGCAACTGCAGCCGCACATGATCTCGTGGCTGTCTTTTTTGAATCGAGCCTCGGAGTCGGTGGCCCCGGCTGTCACTGCGACTAAGACGCCCACCAAAGCCAACTGAGAAATACGCACGAGCATACTGCGCTTGATCAATCGTGACCTCTGCCGGCGACGGCAACTTCCTGTTCATCCAGCAACCGGGGTGCAACCGGCTTCGCCGCCTCGGCAACACCGCGCGTGCGGTTCGCAGCCAGCGTCGCGCTCAGGTTAGGCGCCAGCGCTACCAGGGTGCCGATGGCTACGATGATGACGCCAATCCAAATCCATGCCATCAGCGGGTTTAGAAACACCTTGATAATCGGCAGACCGCTGTCGGGGTTCTTGCCGGCGTAGATAACATACAAATCCCACGCGAGCGTGGAGTGGTTGGCCACCCGGGTCTCCGGCTGCTGCGAAGCAGCGTAGAAACGCTTCTCGGGCGCCAGCTGGGCAATCTTCTTGTTGCCACGATAGACGTCGAGCAGGGCGAACTCGGTGTCGTAGTTAGGGTTCGAATCCTGGCTAAAGCTAGCCTCTACGATCTTGTAGGGCCCGATGGTCATGCTCTGACCATCATTCATTTCCTGCTCGTGGCTCTGGTTGAAAGCGCCGCCGGCAATGCCGATAAAGATCACCACCACGCCAAAGTGCACCAGGTAACCGCCATAGCGACGTGTATTGCGGCGGGTGAGTTGGATCATGGAGGCGAACAGATTTTGCCCGGTGTGCTTGCGAATGACCGAAGCACCGCGGAGAAATTCAGATGAGATGGCAGTGACCACCCCGGCCCCGAGAGAGAAGGCGACCAGTGAATAGAAGGTAGCCTGATCGTTCCAGGGGCGAAGTCCAGCCGCCATCAACACAATCGCCGTGACCACGATCGCGGCAGTGGGCAGGATGAAGTTGCGCCGGACGCTCTTGAACGAAGCGCTCCGCCATGCCAGCAAGGGCCCAATGCCGGTGAGGAAGAGCAGAAAGAGCCCGATGGGCAGCGCCACCCGATTAAAGAAGGGTGCGCCCACGGTGACCTTGTTGCCCTGCACATACTCCGAAATGATGGGGAACAGCGTGCCCCACAGGATGGTGAAGCAGGCCGCCAGCAGGACCAGGTTATTGAACAGGAAGCTCGACTCGCGGGAGACCAGCGATTCCAGCTTGTGCTCTGACTTGAGATGATCCCGCTGCAGCAGAAAAGTGAACAGGCAGATCGCGAGGACAACCACCAGGAAGCCGGTGAACCAGGTGCCGATCGAGGACTGAGCGAACGCGTGGACGGAACTCACCAGGCCGGAACGGGTCAGGTCGGTGCCCAGGATGCACAGCATGAACGTGCTGAAGATCAGCCAGACGTTCCAGTTCTTCATCATGCCGCGCTTTTCCTGCATCATCACCGAGTGCAGAAACGCAGTACCGGTCAGCCATGGCATGAGCGACGCGTTCTCAACCGGATCCCAGCCCCAGTATCCGCCCCAACCCAACACTGAGTAAGCCCAGTGTGCGCCCAGGAAGATGCCGCAAGTGAGGAAGAGCCAGGTCACCATGGTCCAGCGGCGGGTGATATGAATCCACTTCTCACCCGGATAACGCATCATCAATGCGCCCAGGGCGAAGGCAAACGGCACGCTGAAGCCCACATATCCCAGGTAAAGCATCGGAGGATGAATCACCATCTCGGGATACTGCAGCAGTGGATTGAGGCCGAAGCCGTCCGCCGGTTGTTGGCCCTGCACCAGCGCAAACGGAGGCGCGGCAAAATTCAACAGGAGCAGAAAGAAGATCTGAATGCCCGCGAGGATCGTGGACGCGTAGGCCGTCAGGGTAACGTCGACCTTATGCCGCATGCGGAGCACAAACCCGTACGCGGTGAGCAACCACGCCCATAGCAGCAGCGAACCCTCCTGGCCAGACCACAGGGCAGCGAACTTGTAGGGTCCCGGCAGGGCGCGATTCGAATGGTGCAGGATGTAGGAGACGGAGAAGTCGTTGGTAAAGGCGGTATAGACCAGGGCAACGGCCGCACAGGTGACGGCGATAAAGCTGCCGATACCGGCCCTCCGGGCAGTTTCCGCCAGCCTGTCAGCGGATATCTTGCCGCGGTAGCCCGTGGCCAATTGCCGCAATGCGATGCCGCCGGCCAACAACGTGTAGCCGCTCAGAACGAGAGCGAGGAGAAGAGAAAAGCTTCCAAATTCCGGCATGGTGGGCCACAAACCCTCCCCGATTGTCGCAGAGGCGGACGGCTAACGGCAATGCCGGCCACTACGCTGCGAAAAACTCTGCCCCGTCCAGGGAAAAGGGCTTCCTTCTTTGCTCCATCTCGGCCACGCCGATGAACAGAGCGCCGCGCGCACTCGCTACGTACCCCGTGACAGGCCTTACGCCGAGCGGCGCATGCATTCGCCAAGCAAGTCCTGGACCAACCTGATAAGACTGTCGGGATCGAAAGGCTTAAGGCGAAAAACCACATTCAGCCCTTGGTAAGCGTTTTCTGCATCGGGAAGGCCACTCAGCACGATAACCGGCAGCGTATATCCCCGTCGCCGTAACTCGGCGACGAATTCCGGCCCGCTCATGACCGGCATCAGGTGATCCGTGATCACCAACCCAATCGGGGGAGAGATCCCCGGCTCGTTCAGCCGTTCCAGCGCCTGCTGGCCTTGCTGTGCTATACAGACTTCCCGGCCGGCACCCTCCAGAATTGCCCGGCGGGTAGCCGACTGAATATGGTTATCATCCACCAGCAATATGCGCACACTCATCCTCAAAGGCCCAGTTGTCCCATCGATATAACTAATGGATAGGTGGATGAACGGGCCATGAAAACGGTTGCTTCCCCGGCCGGGGCTTTTTTACAGTTGTTAACTTAGGATGTACCGCTAAACCGGCCCAAAGTGAAAGTGCAGTTCCTGCACGCTGGCGATCGGGCTGCCATCCTTGGTTGCGGGGCGAAAAGTCCAGGTTTTCAGGGTGCCGATCACACTGGATTCAATCCCGTACCCAAGGGTGTGGAGGACGGCTAGTTCCGCGACTTTGCCGCTGGGATCGATGGTAACGTCGACCACCACATCGCCCTGGACTCCATGGGGAAGGGCCGACAGGTCGGGCGCGGGGCTAGGGGAGTAGGTCGTCAGGGCTATCTGTATCGAACCCGAGCCATAGGAGTCGGACCCGCTGCTGGAATCCGGCACCGCGGATGCGGGCGAGGAAACATTCGGGGAGGGGGCGGCCTCAGTCACCGTAAGGTGTGGCAATGGCGGGAGATGGACGCTATCCGGCGCCGCTTTCGCCACTTCGAGGGGACGGGGTTATCGGTGGCCCGGAAACAGCCTTAGGCTTCACCCTGCGCTGCGGATGAGGGGCAGGCACGGGTGCACGGCCTGGCATATAAGTCAGTTCGACCCGCGTGCCCAAGTCCGTGCCCGGCAGACTGAAAACCTGTACCGGATGCTGCCGCAGGATGAAGACCAGAATCCCGCCACGGCCGCAATGCGCGGCGACGGACAGTACGGTCGAAGTTACCGATCTGCGCCGGGTTGGGAGCTGAGCAAACATACTGACCCTGCCGCCTATTTTAACTTGCCCGTTCCTTAGACTCGCCTAGTCGTGGGTGGGCAGCGCATCAGGCATCGCAACATGCCGGCCGCACCCGTGGCATCCCGCTCCAGCACCGGGGCGTATACGCCCCAGCAGCTTTCGCTTCCACCAGTTGCCGGTGGTGCGTTTTTCTTCCATCGAAGTAAACCAATATTGCCAGAGCACGGCGCGTACCTGGCGGGGTGGGGCGCCGGGAAACGGATTGCGGGCAAAGAGCGCCAGCACGTCAGGGTCGTTGGTCAGCAGGCGCTCTTCGGTGCGAGGCACCAGGGGGTTTTGCTGCCAGGATCCGAGCGAGGCGAACCACAGGTTCCATTCAAAGCGGGGCTGGTACGGGGCGTAGATGCCGGGCGCCTGGTCGAGCGCCTGCGGTTTGAAGCGGAAGGGATAGGGAATCCACTCCTGGCCGTCGCGGGAGCCCTGAAACTCAATCTCGTAACGGCCCCGGGTCATCACCGCGAACAGGCCATACTGGTTGGCAATCCGGAAAGGCTCGAGCATGGTCACGGGCTGCATCGGCAATGGCAGGCGGCCGAAGACCATGGAGAAAAGTTCTACGGTGGTTACGTAAGCAACCAGGGTGAGCAGTACGGCGCTGACCGCGAGGCCAAAATTCTCCCGCGTTCGCCGCGGTGGCAGCGTTCTCTCCTCTTCTGGTTTGACCTTCACCCAGCGGCTGAAGAAGCGGTCATCCAACAGCAGAAATCCCAGGGCCAGAACCAGGTAGTTCAGAAAGGTGTAGTTCGCGGTGAAGATCACGCCGATTTCCCAGGGAGTGACGATGAAAAAGCAGATAAGGCGCCAGCGGCGCGGAAGCAGGATCATCCAGACAATGGCCAGCTCCATCACCAGCGTGGCCAGCGCCGTCGTCCAATGGAACCAGTGCGGCAAATGCTGGATGTACCAGCCGATCCAGGTGGGCAGGGGACCGTTCTGGTAGTACTCGTCCATGGCCGTCAGGTGGCGCCACTCGGTGTCGCCGCTCAGCAGCTTCACCAGGCCGGATTCGAAGTAGATGCGGAACCACTCCCATTGCAGCAGGAACAGGCTCGCTCTTGAAGGTGGGTGACCGTAGCCCAATCCCGGCCGTAAGCCCGGAGGGGCGAAGAACATCGCCAGAAACCCTGCTTCGAGCAGCATGCCGTCTGATTGGTAGCCGGAAAAATCCTGGGCCGCGCTGACAAAGGAAAGAAACAGACAAAACAGATCAAAAGCGTGGCGCGCGGCCAGATGTTGGCGGTCAGCAGCAGGGAAGCCGCGAGGCCCAGCCAGCACATCGCCATCAGCATGTGCGAGCTGCTGGAAAGCCAGAGCACGGTCGGTGCGAACCAAAGGCGGACTCCAGGCCCGAACGACTGCGCAACCGCCGCCAGGTACCGGCCTGCTGGCAGGATGCCGTCAGGCCCGATCAACCCACGAATCTGAAACAGGAGAGAGACAAATGCCGAGCAGTAAATCAGCCCCAGTGCGCGCAGCACAATCCAGCGTGGTATCAGCCGGTCCGCCGCTCCCTGCTCTGAGCTGAACAGGGCCCCCACCTTCGCCATGCCCCAATATAAATCCCGGCGCAAATGAGAAGGCGCACCACAGAGGGGTGCGCCTTCGTTGTGAGGTGCTCTTTCCTGCACCTTTCCCCAGTGGGGAGAACGTCGATGTAGTTAGCCTAATTCGTTAGCTGCCTTCGTGCACTACAACCTTTTTGTGTTGCGGCTTAGGCTTGGGTGTGGGTGCAACCGGAGCAGCCGGGGTGGTGCTGGCCACCATCTGTGGTGGCGCAGGAGCTGCTACGGGAGCGCTGGTCTGCGCTGTCGTCTCGGGAACCACGGGCGCTGCCGCAGCTGGAGGGTTGCCGATGGCTTGGATGGGTGTCGCGACGTCAGCGCTGTTAGGCGTCTGTGCGACCGCTGGGGCCGGGGCCGGAGCCGGGGCTGGGGTTTGAGCAACCGTTGGCGCTGGCGCAACCACCGGGGTAACCGGTGCGGCCGGAGCAACTGCTGGTACAGGAGCCGCCGCCACGGCTGCGGGAACTTCCGCGGGCGCTACCACCGGTGCACTTGCCGGCGTCTGCACCGCGGCTACCGCCGGCGCAGTGCTTGGCTGCTGCACGGGCGGTGGGGTCGAAGCCAGCTTCTGCTGAACTCCAGCCTTCTTGCGTCGAGTCTTGGAGGTGAGGGTTGCCGGCGGCATGGGCGCCGTCGTGGTGGTGCTTGCCACCAGCCATGTCTGGGCTGCCGCCAACACTTGATCGTTGCTTTCCAGCGGCATGCTGCCGCCGTTGAACGCAATCACCTGGTCAGGGGTAAAGCCATCCGGATACGCCTTGCCGCTGCGGTCGGCGTCAATCGCCGTGGTGAGGTAGAGCTCCGCGCCGTCATCCAGCTTGAAGGGCTGCACGGCGGTGGATTTGCCCGCCGTACGGCTTCCAAAAGAGCGGGTGGATGGGCGGCCGTGGAACGCAATGGTGATCGCCTCAGCAGAACTTGCTGTGCTGTTGTCCACCAGGACGGCGACGGGCGCCACCGATGAAGTCTGTAGCACGGGCTCTTCCTGCAGCGTCAGGGAAACTGTTTCCAGGCCCGCGGGATTGCGCGTGCCGGTCTTGCCATCCTGATAGAACCAGCTGACGTTTCCGTCGTTGGCAACGAATGAGCCCACGCTGCCATCGCCAAGAATCGGTCCAATGCCGGCCAGCATCGGCCACATGTTGCCGCCGGTGTTGCCGCGCAGGTCAACGATCCAACCCTTTGGGCTTTGCGCAGTAAGATCCGTCAGGATGCGGCGCACATCGGCCGCGTACAGCAGCAGGCCATCGTTGTCCTTGGCCGAGCAACGGGGCAGCACGACGTAACCAAAATTTCTACCTTGCACAGTTACGATATGCCCTTCGGGCAAACGGCGGCTGGTGAAGGGCGTGGGAATGGACGTTTGTTCGCGCGCCGCTGCGGGCGCGTTGCTCAGTGCGTCGCGCTCCGCCTGCTGCATTAGGGCGATCTGGTCCGGATAGAGGCCAGGGGGCAGGCGAAGGTGAGCCCCGGAATCACCGAGTTGTACCAGGGCCCAGTAAATAGCCGGGTAGGTGTCGATGGGATTGAAAGCGCCGCCCGCGCGCTTGAAGGCTTCCGTCCTTACCTCAGTCCAGTCAACACTCTGTCCATGCAGGGCGTGTTGCCGCATGGTGTCCAGGGCATTGTCCAGGAAGGCCGCCGCATCCGGTGTGATCTTCGTCGGACTGGTCGGCGGTTGGGGGGCAGGCTTCTTGCCAGCCAGGCTTACGGCCGGGCTGAGGAGGAGCAACGAGCATGCGATAAGACGAATTTGTTGCTTCATGGCAGAGCAAGGCTAGCATCTGCGAAAGCACAATATGATCGCACAAAGGTTGCAGATTGAGACACTTCGCGTACTTACGAAAGTTGTAGAAAGATACAGCAACGGCTACGTATCGTTTTAGCGGCTGGTAGGCAGCGCGAAATCCACGCCGGCGGCCCGGTTCGCTTCAACAGTCGCCTGCACATCCAGCACCGAAAGCGGTATCTCCTGGCGCGTATCTCCGTCTAAGGCATACAGCGTGTTGGCGGTAAGTGCGTAGTTATGAACCTGTATAGGCTGCCGGCCATCTTTGAAAATCAAAGTGGTGGCTGGCTGGGCACTCACCGGAGCGCTCTCGCCGTGCCCCAGGTAGGCCGGCCGAAACGTTGGCGCATCACTGACGGCCACTTCCGGCGCCGGTGGCTCCGGTGCGGGATCCGCTGCCGGTGGAGCACTATACCCGGCTTGCTGCGGTGCGGGCTGGCTCTGGTCCTGGCCGCCGTCGTAGGGGAGTCCGCCGTATGGCACCGGCAAACCATAACCAAACGAGTTCAACCAGGGGTACCCGGCATAAATGTAAGGGGGATAGGTACGATATCCCGCGCCATGCTGGCCGTTATCTGGTCGATGAGAAGGGCCCACGGGAGGGCGGGGTGGCCCCTCGTGAATAGGCGCCGATGGAAAACGAACTCCCGGGGGCAAATGCATGGGCCCCGAGGGGAGACCGGAACCGCGCGACGGAACAGGCAGTGAGGGGGAGGGCCTCAAGCCGATAGGCGAGGGCAAATTCGTCCCGACATGCTGAGCCATCAAGGCAGGCGGACAGAGAAGACTGGCTGCAAGGAAGCCGAACGCGACTTGAACGAAAGGAGTTAGCCTGCGCCGCATAATTCATTTTACCTGCTCTTTAAGATGCACCTTGCCCGGTTGACGGCGCAATTTGCCGGCTCGGCCCTAAGGTCAGCCGTCCCTACGGGACTTTTCCAGTACGGGCAGCCCCTGAGGTACATCTTTGCAATCGTCTGCGGTGAACCCTGCCGCGGACAGAAATGACTTTGCCTCGTATGAGTCGAAAAGCGTACCCTACTCCAGAACCGGGAACGGCCCTATGACCGCTGCCGGAGGCCGCGCCGTCCAGACCGGCATGGCCAGCTCGGGCATGGGTTTGGAAGTAAAAAACTTCCGCGTATACCGCGAAAGCCAACGGGCGCCGGAATTGGCCTTCCTTCGACGGGCGCTGTCTGTACTGATCCCGGTGCCGGCATACATCTTCCGGTAAAGCTTGGACAGGAACACAAAAGCGATCCGGGATCGCAGCGTCGGCGTGCACTCGGAGCGCTTCCAGACGGAAGAAAAGCTGTAGAAACGATCCCACACACCCTGCGTTCGATTGCTGATCTCCAGCGAACTCATAAGAGGGTGGGGCATGAACATCTTGGGCCGGATCGCGGCGGGAATCAGCCAAAAACGCGTTACCGGAATGCCCTCGACATAAACCGGCGCTTTCTCCTGCTCTTTTTCCCAACGCTGAAAATCCACCGTACCGGGAAAAGGCGTCAACATCACAAACTGGGCAAAAGCCAGCCCAGCCCGGGAAGCAAGATCTGCCGTGGCCTTGAAAGTGTCTGGCTTGTCCGAAGGAAGCCCGAAGATGAAGGACCCTAACATGTGCAGCCCATGCTCGCGGAAGGTTTGCAGCTGCTTGACCAGGCCCTCGCCAGAGAAGTTGAACTCCTTGAAGACCGATTTCAAGCCTTCCGGGGTCACAGCCTCGACCCCGACCAACGCGCCCTTGATGTTCGCGTTCCGCATGGCATCGAGATAGTCCGGATCCTCTGCCGACTCCATAGTGATCTGGGTGAAAAACACCATGTTTTTTGGCAGCTTGGCCAACTCCGCCATCAGCGCGAATTTGTCGCTGCGGATCTGCTCCAACTCCGCCAGTTTGGTGTAGTTTTTCTGTTCCCGGGCCAGCCGCAGATCGGTCAACGTCACGGGATAGAAGTTGTCGTCCGCCAATGCGATATAGCGGAATCCCTTCCGCCGCAACTGAACGATCTCTTCAATGACCGTCTCAAAACTCCGTTGTCTTGGACGCTGGCCGTCGGTGCGCCACACAGAGCAGAAAGAGCAATGCTTGGGGCAGCCCCGCACCGTCTGCACCGACGCCCACATGTATTTATCCGGAGGTAGCAGATCCCAACGGGCCGGAACGAACTGATCCGCATCGATCCGGCCACCCTCATAAATCTTGTCTGGCGTGCCCTGCATGCATGCACGCAACACCTTGGACCAGATCACGTCGCCATCGCCCTTGACGACCGCATGAGCATGGCCGCGCTCCAAGGCCTCCTCGGGATACAACGTCGCATGAATGCCGCCATAAATCACCCAGGCGCCGCGCTCCCGCGCCAGGCGGCCAACCTCATATCCGCGCAAAGCATTGCCGGTGTGAATGCCAATGCCAACCAAGTCTCCGCTCTGGATAATGGAGGGCTCCAGCGCTTCCAGCGTCTCGTCGACGATCACCGGATCGCCAAACGAGAGAGGAGTGGCCGCAGCCAGGACATACAGCCAACGCGGCGTGATGACCGCGGTACCAAAAGAATGATCGCTGGGATTAATAAGAAAAACCGCCATACGGACACTTCCTTTCGAGAAGCAAGCACTCCAGGGTTAGCTCGCCTTCGATGCGAAGTAACACAAAAAGAGCAAGTTAAGATGACAAGGGGTCGCTAGAGCTTCTAGAAAGGAGCAGAAGAGATCACGTTTGGCAACGTGCTAAGACTAGTCCTTAATGTTGGTCTTGTGTAATAAAAGATGACGCAATATGGCGTACCCGGCACTTATCCGATACGCACATCCGCCTCAGACTTCCCAAAATGGATGTGACAATCAGCCCTAAGCGGCAGCACCTCGTTGTACTTCACTTCCATCGTTGAGCCTCCCTGGGTCCGCATGCTCCAAGGTTCCGAAGAGAGATTTCTCAATCCCAGAGGTTTGGTGACCACTTCCGCCAACGGCGTTGTGAAGTTGTAGGTGTCCCCTTCCAGATGATGAGCAAAAAGCTGCGTTCCCGAGCTCAGCATCACTACTTGCGAACCGAACTCTGCGGTCATGCGCATGCGGGCAGGGTTGCTGAGCAACGATTGGCAACCCCAGCAGGGATTGAGAGGTTTTCTTTGCCGCAATAGCTCGAGATCGAAGAAATTTTCCGCTCCACAATGCGGGCAGTGAAAGATGGCATCGCGCAGCGCGCACATCTCTTTACGCCACTCGTTCTCCATCACCCGGGCTTCCGGGTCGCGCAAGCCGGCGGTAAAGGCGCGAATGAAAAGCTTGCGCAGCGAGCTCGGGTAGACGGGCCAAAAGCTCAGTGGATTATCGTGCACTCCGGGTTGTGGGCGATTGGAATCGTTATCGGGATCAAAGATGAAGACCGGGTCCAGCGCGCAAAGCCGGTACGATTGATCCGGGTCGGATGCATCGTAAGGCAACGTGAATTCACGCTTGCCCTTCAGGGGATGGCCAATGATGAAAATGAAAAAAAGCAGAACCGCCAGCGAGAAGCGGTCGCTGGCGGCATTGGGTTCCACCAGGTCGGTGGCCACCTCGGGAGCCATGAAACCCGGCGTCCCCTTGATGCTCCCCGGCTTCAGGTTCACATCCACATTGTCTGTATCGGCGATGCGGATATCTCCCGTGTCGGGATTAAAGAACACATTGCCAAAGTTGATGTCGCGATAGCACAGGCCGGCAGCATGCAACTTGAGAAAGCTATGCGCCAACCGGAAGCCCACGATGGTGAGCGCGCGGAATGAGGGCTCGGCCTGGCGCCGCATCAGGTCAACCATGCTCACGAAGTCGGGGGTCTTGATGGGCATCAAATACCCGCCGTAAGCCTCCGTGCCGGGATAAGACACCAGGTCGAAGGGCCACAGAAACTGCTCCGTGGGGGTTCCAATGTTGATGGCCAGCTTCAACCGCTCCCACAGTCTCTGGTCTCCGGCCAGGTAATCCGGCCTGTACCACTTCAAGGCATAGTGTGCGGCGCCGATGCGCGCCCGGTACACCTCAGCCTGTGCGCCGTCGCCCAGGCTATCTTCGATCACCGCGGCTGACTGCATATTGCGGGCGATCAGCACTTCCCCCGGCTTCAACATTCCCTCCATAGTCAGGGGCACCTCACTCCTGCGAATCCGATCCGACCGTTGTCTCGACCGCAGGTGTCAGCGTTCCCTTGATTTTCAGAGTAAAAGAAATCGTAAGCGGCTTTTGACCAAGCCTGATCTCTTCGTTGACGTTGGCCTCTTGTCCGTTGCTCGCGCTCCACTTGTCCTGCGAGCCATTGATCAGCACCATAGCGTGCTTGTCCGGATCCCATGCCACCTGGGCGTAGTCTTTGGGATATTCATCCGCGTTTGCCTCCGGATGAACGAATTTCGAGGGGATGTGCAAACCCTTGCTGAGCGGGATCTCCTTGCCATTCACCTGCAACGTCCACGTTTCCGTGAGCGGTTTACCGGCCGGCGAAGCCACAGGCTTCTTGCTCACCGGGGCCGGCTCCGTGACCGGGGGCAAAGGCGGCCGGGGCGAGGGAGGAAAAATTCTGCTGTGAAAGACCGCCACCACAATCGCGATCACAGCCGTCACCAGAAAAAGAAGAACATTGCGCAGCCGCTGGTTGTCCCTGCGCGTGTGTTCCACGCTAACCGCTAATTCCTGCAACTTTTGCTGCTGGCTGCTGTGGCGGGCCTTGAGTTGTTCAATCAACGCCGACTTCGACGCCGGGGTCATCAGGGGCTTCGCTACTTTTGCCGCTCCCACGGCGCTCAAATCATCCTGCAATATGGCCAGGGTAATGTCGTCTCCGCTCCCCTGCTGCGTCGCTTCGGTCAGGATGGCGGGGAGTTCCTCGGCCAGGGAGGAGATGCCCTGTTCCCGGATGATATCCAGATAGTCCTGCCCGATCTTCAGGAAGTCCTCGTCGGAGCGGAAGGAGTTGGCGTATCCATCGGTCGAGAGCAGCACCAGGGAAGGCAGCGCTCCATGGGTCACCCACGCCGAACGAAAATCCTTCCACGCTTCCGGCTGGCACAAAGAGGTTGTCTGGTTAGCAATCAACCGGTCGTCCGGAGGTAGCGGGCGTGTCGTCGTTCCCTGCGAGGTGACGCTCAGGATCTCGCCGTCGCCGAGCTGGAGATACAGCAGCACTCTCTCCGTAGCTGCCGCGGCTAGAAGCGTGGCGCCGTAAGCCAGCTCCGGAGAGTGCGCAACGGCCACCCGGCCGTCGGCTCCCTCTTCCTGCACTAGCGTGGCCCACTCCGCTTCGGTGAACGGGTGTTTTTCGAGATCAGAATGGACCGCGGCCAGCCACCCACTCACAATCTTCCGTTCCAGCTCGTGTACCTGCTCGGGGACAAAGGGCACCTGGCCGTTGGTGGAAACGGAATCGCGAAGAAATGCCTGCAGTGTGGCGGCTACTGTGCTGACGGCCAGGGACGACCCAACCTGGCTGCGGAAGTGCCGCGGGCTTCCATGGCCGTCCGACACAACTGCCACCGCCACGGTTCCTTGCCCGACTGGAGCGACAGCGCACTGCACGGCATCCTGGTTGGGAAGTCCGGAGCGCTGATGGGAGCTGCCGCGTACGCACGCATGGGCTACTTTCCAGCTCATCGTTTCACCCCAGCCACGATAGAGTGTTTGTGCTCGCGGCTGATAAAGTCCTCACCACGCATCGTCATCGGGCGGCGGAGCTGCCACCGGGGGGATCGCCGCCGGGTCTTTGCCTGGCGGCGTTGCTGTTACCGACGTGGAAACATAGCGGAAATAGCGCACCAACTGCTCCGCATTATCCACGCGCAGCACCGGCTTCTCCGGGTTATCGACAAACCTGCGCAGCGTCTCCTGGTCGGCATCCTGCCCGATGGCGATCGCCTGCCGTACGGCGCGCCGGGCCCAGGGGATGTTCAGCAGGGCCTGCAGGGCTCCCTTCCAGTCATCCGTAGGCTTGCCGTCGGAGATGAGCACGATCTGCGGCGGCAGCATGCGGGCTTCCGCCGGCATACTGTTCATTTCTTCCGCCAGCAGGGCAAACGCCTGGCCCAGATCGGTCTCTCCTTCCGCATCCAGATCGACCCACTTGAAATCGGCGAGCAAGGTAGGTTCGGCGATATGCCACGCAGCTCCACTGGAGAAGCGAATCACCCGCACGTAGAACTGAACCTCGGGATTACCTTCCGCTGCCTTGCGCATAGCGGGCACGACCTCGCGAATCGCATTGTTCAGCGCTTCGATCTTGCCGCTGAAGGCCATGGATCCGGAACAGTCGAGCAGCCAGATAACGTGGAGGGGTCTGCCTGCATATTCTCCGCCGGGTCGCACCGCCATAGTGTGTATTCTCCCGTTAGTGTCGCAGGAAATAAAGCTTATGGCTTTCCGCACACGCAAAAGAGATGGCGAAAGGCATGGCTTTAGTAACCGACACCCATACAAAACCACAAAGCCTTGCTAAGAAAGTAGGTCTCGACCCGCTTCTACCAGGCTCGTTTTCGTCGCGGCCTGGATGAAAACCGCAGATCCCTGTACTGCGGTCGCTAAGACCCCGTCGGAATGCCCTTCGTGAGACGAAATTGCAGCACAGTCTCTGCGCTCACTTTTACTGGCGCAGGATGCGCAGTAGACACGCCTGTCGCTCCGCCTGCTCCCGCTGCCGCGCCTGCGCCACCATGATGAAACAGGTGGCCCGTGAGCGCACCGATCGTCGCGCCCGCGGCGCCCCCGATACCTGTTCTCTCCGCCGTCTTCACCCCTTGTGATGGCCCGTCGAAATCTTTAGAAGAGCCGGAGATGCGGATCAGTTTGCCATGCGCGGTCAGTCTGACCAACGCAAACTTCACGTACGATTGGCCCGAGATTTTGCCGCTCTTGTCGAGCTGGACCACCTTCAATTGCGCCTTCGACCCTGGTTGCACCACCACATTGCCTTCGCTCGTTAGCGGAGCGACCACGGTAGCCGGAAGCAGTTCTCCAACGGTGGAGTTATCCGAGTTGAAGTCGCTATCCAGGCGCAAAGTTACCAACGCGCCCAAACCTATCGACGGCAACTTCGTTGGCTGAGCACCCTCCGCGTTGCCCTGAGGCTGGAGGTTCTGCCCGCCGGATGCAGGCGCCGGATTGACCTGTGCAGGCTGTGGGTTCTGCACAACTGGCGCGGCCGCTGGTGGGTTGGGTGTGGGCTGCAAATGTGGCGCCTCAGCAACACCGCCCCCGGATGGAGTTGCAGGCGCCGGGTGGTGCAGCAATGCAAAAGCTATGGCCGCGACCGCCAGCAGCCCTAGTCCACCCACGACCGCCTTGTTTTGATTGCTCATGCCGGCCTTCGCCACAACCGGCGGGACCACGGGCGCCGCGGCAGCTTGTTCAGCAGCCGGCGCACTGCCGACGAATCCGTTTACATGGGGGGCAGGCACGTCGAGTACCCGTTCGGAACTGCGTCCCAAACCCACGCCGAGCGCGTACGACCAGGTATCGACCGCGTAGTTCGCAATCTCGGGAGCCAGACCACGGTTGTCCTCGAGCCGCTGCACCAGTCTCGCCCGCATGGCCTCGGGTGTCATGGCTGTTTGCCACGAGGACTTGAGTTCGAGCGGAACCCTCTCCTCGATCGCGCCGACAATCGCGGAGATCTCCCGCCGATACCCGCCGCAGTAATCCTTCAACAGGCCTTCGCAACGGTCACGGTCCTGGATAAGACTGTCTCCGTTTTTTTCGATCAGCTCTTTCAGCTTCTCGCGAGGCACTTCGGTTGCCATGTTACCCACCCTTAATGATTGTGTTCGTCAGCCTGCTGGACCGGAGGAGATTGGGCGCGTGGCTTTTTTCATCGGTTACCAGCGACAGATAAGTAAAACAGGGGAAAGAGGCGTAACTAAGGCCTTGTTTGGCCTTTCACTCTACCATTGCGGAAGAGTGCTGTCGACGGAAAATGGGGGCCTTCGCCGGCCCGGTGGTACCCGCATTTCAGGCGGAAACAGTCCTGATAAGTAACCCACCACAGCGGCTACGCAGGCTTTCCCACGGCGCACGGAACTGCAGTTTGATAGGACTTCTCGGCCGCGACGGCAATTTCTACCGCACGTAAACCGTCTTCTCCCGTGACCAGCGGCGCGCGGTCGCCCAGCACGGTGTCGACAAAGTCGATCACCTCCGCTAAATACGCGTCCCGGAAGCGAGTCAGAAAGTGATCCTGTAACTCGTACGACCCTTGGCTTGGTTTCAGGAAAGTGGCTGAATTTTGCCGCAGTCCCCCGATCAGGATCGATCCTTTCGAGCCGACGATCTCCGTACGGACGTCGTAGCCGTAAAGGGACTGCGCATAAGATTCGACGTTCCCGATCGCACCCCGGCGGAAGCGAAGGTTCACCGTACTGGCCACCACATCTCCGAACTCTGCGATCTCCGGGCGGATGGCAACCGTCCCATAGGCGTGAACCTCGGTAACCTCGTCATGCGTGAGCCAGCGCGCCGAGTCGAAGTCGTGAATGGTGTTGGTGTAGAAAAGCATCCCGTTGATCCTGGACTGATAAGCCTTGAGCGGCGGCATATCCTTGTCGCGGCCAAGGGACTTGAAAATCACAGGCTCGCCGATTTCTCCTGCTTCAATCCGTTTGCTGGCGGCCACGTGGGCAGGGTCATAGTGCCTCATGAAGCCAACCTGCATGCGAACGCCTGCTTTAGCGACAGCGTTCAACGCACTCTGCGCACTCTCGACGGTGAGGCCAAGAGGTTTTTCGCACAGTATGTCCTTGCCTGCCCGCGCGGTTGCCTCGACCGCGCCCGCGTGAAAGCTATCCGGAGTCGCGATCAACACCGCCTGGATGTCCTTGCGTTCGAGCATCGCTTCCAGGCTGGCGTAGGAGTGGTCAATCTCCAGTTCTTCGGCGACCTTGGCGGCGCGGGCGCCATCCACATCGGCGATGGCCACCAGTTGCGCCTGCGGCACCAGGTGCCGCAGGTTCATAGCGTGCTGCTTACCCATCTCCCCGACGCCCAATACTCCCACACCCAACTTGCGCATGCCGCCGTCTCCCTGAAACAGTCTCGATCGCCTTTTGCATCATAGCAAAATAACCGCTTAGCGAAACGCATGTTGATTCTCGCTCGAGCGTCCACCATCCAGGCAAACCATCCATTGAAAGAGGAAAGATCCGCCAATTCGCCCGGGTGACTGGTCTCCCCGATGTGGGATTTAGTCCCGAAGGGACGGCTGACCTTCAGACTTGTCCAAATAGCTTTCTCAGTTGATCGGGACTTAAACGCTAAACAGGCTGAGGGAAAAGCGTCTCTGTACGAAGGGCACGGGTTTAGCCGTGCCGTAAATGTGCCGGGCCCGTGAGGTACGCTTCTGAAAACCGCCGGGGCTCGTATAAGAAAAAACCGTACCTCAGCAGGCTTAAGCCGTCCGGCGCGGTTTTTTTTTGGCACGGTTGAACCCGTGCCCTTCGTCGAAAGCAGTTCCCGCACGCAGAGCGAATATGGCTCATCTGCAGACCAAAGGTTGCGGGTCGATCCCTTCTCGCGTTCCACAATCATCACGAACTGGGTTCCCGTGCACTTCCGTTAGCGGCGAAGGGTGCCGTGGGAGCACCGTACCGAAACCCCACCCTACCGGGAGAAATTCTGCACGTAACTATCTTCAGGCAGGCCCGCGCGCCGCGCCCTGTCGAGCATCTTGATCGCCTGGTCATGATCCATAGGACCGCCTACTGTAACCAGGTAATCGCCGCTTTTCGGGGCAAATACCTCAGGTCCAAGATTCGAATGTTTCTCGTTGATCTTGGACACCATGTCATCCGCCTTGCTCTGCCCTTTGTACGTGTACAGGACCACGCGCCAGATGGAACGGCCCTCGGTCCCCGAAGCCGCGGCTGACGCGGTCGAGGGCGATGGCTTCACAACGGCAGGTCTGGTAGCCGAACCCTTGGCCGCAGACGGCTTAGCCAGCGGTGCTTGCTCCGCCACGGGAGGCGGAGGAGCCGCGGGTTGCGGAGCAGCCTGCGGAGCCGAAGCCGTCGCAGGAGCAGGCTCCGAGTGCGGCCGCATCAACAGCCATCCGAGAATCGCCAGCACCACCACCGCAATCGCACCGTACAAAGCAAACGGACGCCGCTTGACCGGTTCCTCATCTTCCAGAAGGGCCGCTCTGATTGCCGGAATAGATGGAGCCGGCCGCCGCTCGGCGCTCGGCGGTGTACTTACCGGCGGCCTCGGGGCAGGAGGTTGCGGTCGCGTGACCGGCGGAGCCGGCGCTACTGCGGTCCGCGGCGGGGGCGGGGAGACTGGTTGCGGTGGAACTGGCCGAGGCGGCGCCGGAGGCGCGGCCGCCCGGACCGGAGGCGCAGCAGGCGCCGGAGCTGAAACCGGAGGCGGCGGTACGCTGGCCACCGGCAGCACTGGCTTCAACGCATTGCTGACCTGCGCTAACGTCCACCGGCGGCCAAAGGAATTGCGAATAATCTCCGCAAACGGCGCTGGGATGCGATTGATCTGCGCATCGGTGGCCGTGAGCCCCTTACGCTGGGTAAACGCGTGAAAGAGGGTGGTTCCAATCCCCGCAACGTCGTCACCCTGGCCTGCGGTGGACAGGTGCAGGCAATCACTGCGCAATTTCACCGTTTCCTGGGTAGCCAGCACACTGGCAGCTTCCACCCGGCCGTGCGACATTCCATTTTGATGGATCGCCGTCAGCCCGCCTACCAGGGCTTCGGCGACTTCGCGGCCCTCATCAGCGCTCAGGGCCTGGGCTTCGAGTACATCGGAGAGGCTTTGCTCGATCGGCTCCATTAGCGCGTAGACCACCAGGGTGTTGTCGACCCTCACTTGCCCAACTTTGGTGATGCTGACCAGGTTGGGGTGGTTCAGGTGTTGCGCAGCCTCCAGGCGCGCGATGACCTCATCCGCGTCGGTCAGAGCCTCGGTCAGGCTGATGGTTGCTGGGACGGGTCGAGGATCTGACGTCTCGGTCTCAAACCACGCGGTACGGCCTTCTGATCGCACCAGGCGCCGCAGGGGATAGACCCCATCGATTACTTGTCCTTCCAATTCATTCCAGAACTGCATAGCGTCCTTGTTTCCCGAAAAGTAAGGATAAATGAGGGTACGTGAAGATAGGCTCTGTCGGGTCAGAGCAGGCTCTGGACCTCAAACGCTGACAGTTTATCGAACTGGACACTCAAAAGGCAGCCCGGAGCAAGCCCGAGCTGCCTCCGCATGTTACAGGACTAAAAACGCGACCGCGACCTCATGGAAACAGCTTACGCGATTCTCTCGATATTGGTCCTGGGGTTATTGCCGGTACGCGCCAGCATGGCCATGCCCTCGCGGGCCATCTCCCGAGCCATCTTGCGCAACTCGTCGGGCCGCTCGTTATGGATGGCGGTGAGCTGCTCCAGGGCCGCGGCCGCGCGCAGCTTGGCGATGCCCTGGAAAGCCTGCTCGCCTGAATTCCCAGAGGTATGAACAATGCTTTCGGAGGTTATTTTAAAAACATCTTCGCCCTGAATGACGAAGGCCACAAAATACTTCTCGGGCGGCGGAACGGGGGTGTGGGATGCCATGAGCACTTCCTTTTGGTTGATTCCGTGAATTCCAGTGCAGGACGGTCCGAATCGGCCACAATACACTACAGTTTGCATACTAGATGCACGCGGATGGATGCAAGCCTATTGGAGCATTCGGAACCGTAGAAGGTAACCGCGAGAGTTTATTTCCTGCGCAATATGGCCGCATACAGCGGCGCGCCCCACGTGCCGATCGCCAGCAGGCTGCCGAACAGCAGCACCGCGTCAATACTCTCCCGGCCCTGAGGCGACCAGTAGACATTGGCCAGGTTCAGCCACAGGGCAAACTCATCCAGTGTCAGCGCCGCTCCCACACCGTAGAGGATAGACATGAGACGGCTGGCAAAGATCGAAGCCGGCGTGTCACCGGAGCCGACTTCGTTGAGGTAGCCATACCCCACTCCAAGCAGTATCAGAATGCCCCAGACCAGGTGGTGAATGTGGCGGCCACCCATGGTGACGTATTGAAAGGGACCGATGTGGTGCTGGATAGATGCAACCAGTAGGCGCACCGCCAGAAAGGTAATAAAAAAACTGATCGACGCCAGAAAATTCCGCCGGTGCGGCCGGTCAGGGATATTTTGCCGGATGATATGGCCGAGCTTGGTGAGATGCAGCAGCAACAGCATGATCGCCGTTACCGCCGCAATAAACAGCAGCAGGATCACTTCCCCTGACCAGTGCATACGTCACTTTAACTCAGGAAAAGAGGAATTCTTTTGTCCGTAGCTCTTTGATGCTGTCGCGCAGCTTCGCCGCCTTTTCAAACTCGAACTTTTTGGCCGCCTCCCGCATATCCGACTCCATTTTGCCGATGTAAGCGTCCAGCTCTTGCTGGGTGTTGAATTCCGGCAAGCTCTCATCCTGGCTGGTCAGGTCCGCGTATTCCGCCTTCAGAATATGCACCAGAGACATATCCAGCGAGCGGCTGATGGAAGTCGGCGTGATCCCATGCTCCTCGTTATGCGCCCGCTGCACCGTGCGACGGCGATCCGTTTCATCCAGCGCGCGCCGGATGGAATCCGTCACCACGTCGGCATATAGAATCGCCCGGCCACTCAGGTGGCGGGCGGCGCGTCCGATAGTCTGGATCAGCGAGCCAGCCGAGCGCAAAAAGCCTTCTTTATCCGCGTCGAGAATCGCCACCAGAGAAACCTCCGGCAAATCCAGGCCTTCCCGCAGCAGGTTAATCCCGATCAGCACGTCGTACTCCCCGCGCCGCAAATCCCGCAGCAGGCGCACCCGCTCCAGGGTCTCGATCTCGGAGTGCATATAGCGGCACTTCACTCCGACTTCCGAGTAGTAGCCCGACAAGTCTTCCGCCATCCTCTTGGTGAGAACGGTCACCAGAACCCGCTCGTTGCGCTCCACCCGTAACCGGATCTCCGCCAGCAAATCGTCGATCTGCCCGCGTATCGGCCGGATTTCCACTTCCGGATCGACCAGCCCGGTCGGCCGGATGATCTGTTCCACCACCACGCCCGCGGACTTGGTCAGCTCATAAGGCCCGGGAGTCGCGGAGACATAGATGGTTTGGTGGGTGCGGGTTTCGAACTCCTCGAACCGCAGCGGCCGGTTGTCCATCGCCGAAGGCAGGCGGAAGCCATAATCCACCAGGTTTTGCTTACGCGAGCGATCACCGTGCCACATGCCATGCAGCTGCGGCACCGTCACGTGCGACTCGTCGATAAACACCAGGTAGTCGCGCGGAAAATAATCCAGCAAAGTGGGCGGCGGCTCGCCCGGCAGGCGGCCGGAAAAATGGCGCGAGTAGTTTTCGATGCCATGGCAGTAGCCCATGGACTTGATCATCTCCAGGTCAAAGCGGGTGCGCTGATGGATGCGCTGCGACTCTACCAGCCGCCCCTCCGACTCCAGCTGCTTTTCCCAAACCCCAAGTTCATCGAGGATCGAATCAATCGCCGTCTTCTTACGCTCCGGCTGCACCACGTAGTGAGACTTGGGATAAATCGGCAGGCGCGCATATTTCTGCCGCACCGTGCCAAACAGCGGATCGATCTGCGACAGCGCCTCAATCTCATTGCCGAAAAGCTCGATGCGATACGCCATCTCGTCGTACGTGGGGAACACCTCGATCACGTCTCCCCGCACGCGGAATGTTCCGCGGCGAAAATCGCTGTCGTTCCGTTCGTAGAGAATCTCCACCAGCCGCCGCGTAATGTCTTCGCGCCGGATCTTCTGCCCCTTCTCCAGCAACAGCAGCATGCCGTAGTACGCCTCCGGCGAACCCAGGCCGTAGATGCAGCTGACCGAGGAGACGATGATCGCGTCGCGCCGCTCGAACAACGAACGAGTGGCGGAGAGCCGCAGCTTGTCCAGCTCCTCGTTGATCGTCGCTTCCTTCTCGATATACAAGTCGCCCGAAGGGATGTACGCTTCCGGCTGGTAGTAGTCGTAGTAGGAGACGAAATACTCGACCGCATTCCCGGGGAAGAACTGCTTGAACTCGTGGAACAGCTGGGCGGCGAGTGTCTTATTGTGCGCCAGGATCAACGCCGGGCGATTCGACTCCTCGATGATCTTGGCCATCGTGAACGTCTTGCCCGACCCGGTGACCCCGAGCAGCGTCTGGTGCTGCTCGCCGGCTGCAAGGCCGGAAAGGAGGTCTTGAATTGCGCGGCCCTGATCGCCGCGCGGACGGTAATCGCTTACTAACTGAAAGTCCATGAATACCTGTGATGATTGGGCCGTGCGCCGACCCGCCGTGCGCGGGTGCTGGGAAGCGTTGGGGCTGTTTCAATTATAGACGTTCAGGCAAATCTACAGCCGCGGCAGGGGAGGGTACGCAACCGGGCCGCGCACCATCCGCCGCGCCACCACAATCAGGACGCCCATAATGACGCAAATCACCAGGATGACCGGCAGGAAGATGATGGGCGAGAACACAGTGTGCGGATGATCGGTGGTGCTGGGATCCTGGTGGAATTGCCCGCCGAAGATGTACACGTGCCCGCCTACCGTTGCGCTGCTGGTGAGGGTCAGGTTCCCTCCGAAGACCAGAACGTTACCGCCCACCGGTCCATTGAGGAAAACGTGCCCGGCAAACACCCGCACATTGCCGGTGACATGGCCGTTCACCTCGGCGGAGCACAGAAAACAGCTGGCATTCTCAACCGTCTCGCCCGCTGTCACCGCAATATTCCGGCCAAAGTGGCGTACATTTGTCGCCAGAATCAGAGTGCAAACCATCAAGCACCGTGAAAGCATGCCGGCGTTTCCTCAAGGAGAGATAACTAATTCGATCATCAAAACCATGCACCAGAGAAGTGACAACACGGTTTCTGGTGCCATCAGGGGAGGGTCGAGTACGCTAATGTAAAGAAGATGTTCCCCTTCCTTCCCCGCTGCCGCAGCAGTTTTCCAATAGTCGCCCTTGCCCTGTGTTTCCTGACTGCTGATCACGCCGCAGCCGCGCCAGTCCTGGGCTACAAGGTAGTAGCGAAGTACCCACACTCGACCGAAAATTACACCGAAGGATTTTTTTATCTGGACGGATTGTTTTATGAGGGGACCGGTATCGCCGGTCACTCAGCTTTGTTCGCTATTCAGCCTGAAACGGGAAAACCAGTCCAGAAACGTGCCCTGGCGCCCCAGTATTTCGGCGAGGGCATCGTCGATTGGGGTCCGAACATCTACCAGTGGACGTGGAAATCGCAAATCTGCTTTGTCTACGACCGCTTCAGCCTGCGGCCCATCAAGCAATTAGCCTACACGGGCGAAGGTTGGGGTATGACCCGCACTACGAAAGAAATCATCACCAGCGATGGCAGCTCGACCCTGCGTTTCCGCGATCCTGAAACCTTCAAGGAAACCCATCACATCGTGGTGAAGGATGGCGCCGATGTAATCGACGAACTCAACGAACTGGAGTTCATCAAGGGAGAGATTTATGCCAACGTCTGGCACTCCGACAAGATAGCGCGCATCAATCCCCGCGATGGACACGTGATCGCCTGGATCGACCTGAGCGGCCTGCTGCCGCCCGAGCAAAAGGTCAATGGAGAATCAGTACTCAACGGCATCGCGTACGACCCTAAGCACGATCGACTCTTCGTCACCGGCAAGCAGTGGCCCACCGTCTTCGAAATCAAAGTAGTTCCTCGAAAATAATCTCAACGGGAAACTTCTCCCGTGCGGACGAAACCCGGGTGCCCCATATCTCGCTCGTTTTTCGCGAGATGTGGGATACCACTGCTCTAAACTGACCTCTTCACGGGCGAAGACATTTTTCAATCGATTCCTGCCACTCCGGACCGCTCTCACTGTCCCGTTTTCCCAAAGCTTCCACCTCATCGTTCGCGGCCACATCCAGCGCAGTGCGCGCATACGTCACTTCTACGCTTGTGCTGGAGGGATCCACCGCAGTCAGTCGAACATCCACAGTGGACACCACCTTCTCCGGTATCAGCGCCACGTATTGCATCCGGCCTGCCACGGAATCGAACACCGTATTCACCCAAACGCTCTTGTGGGGACCGTGCTGGATCGTGAACACCGCACCCTGCACATCCTTTCCAGGCTGAGGATGAAGAAACTCAGGATTCCAACGTGGACCCGCCCAGCACCTCTCTCCCTCCGGGCCGAATAGAGCTGCGGCGCGGGTCAAGGGCGCCCGGACAAGGAAATCAAAGCTGTTGCTCACGTGTGCCGGTTGTGTCATCGAGCTCAATCCTAAAAAAAGAAATAATTCGATTTTCACTTACGCTCCCTCAAGCGATGGCTATCGGAGGCATGCAGCGTCAGCCCATAAATATTCCTGAACTGCTCAATCTCTTTGAGAGTCTGCGCGGAGAACGCTGACTTGCCCTCAAAGGCATGCAGCACAATGCCTTCCAGCAAATCACCCAGGGTCATGTCCTTTAGCTCTGCAACGGCTTTCAACACCTTCACCAAACGCTTTTCCATCCGAACGCCGGTCTGGATCCGTTCCACTTCAACCTTGGTTTCCGTCATCTGTACCAATGTACCACGGTACGAGATTGATACCAAGTCATCTGTGCCATCATCAGAAGATAGAAGGAGATTCAAGACGGATGAGTTACGTACCCAACGCAAAACGGTATGACGGAGCACAGTTTCGCCGGTGTGGACGATCGGGAATCGTGTTGCCGCCGGTATCCCTCGGCTTGTGGCAAAACTTTGGCGGCGCCGACGTCTTCGAGACCGGCCGCGCGGTCGTTCGGCGGGCATTTGATCGAGGCGTAACCCACTTCGACCTGGCGAACAACTACGGACCGCCCTATGGGTCCGCCGAAGAGAACTTCGGCCAAATCCTGCGCAAAGATTTTCGCGAGCACCGCAATGAGTTGTTGATCTCCACCAAAGCGGGCTGGGACATGTGGCCCGGGCCTTATGGTCTCGGCGGCTCACGCAAATATATGCTCGCGTCATTAGACGAAAGCCTGGGCCGCATGGGCCTTGATTACGTAGACATTTTCTATTCCCATCGCCCCACCATGGACGTGCCGCTCGAAGAAACCATGGGCGCACTGGTCCAGGCCATTCGTCAAGGGAAGGCCCTGTATGTGGGCATCTCCTCTTACAGTCCGGAGCGCACTCGCGAAGCAGCAAAGATTTTAGCGAGTGAAGGCGTACCGCTGCTCATCCATCAGCCGTCTTACTCGATGCTGAACCGCTGGGTGGAACAAGGCCTGCTCAGCACCCTGGATGAGTTGGGCGTGGGCTGCATCGGTTTCTCGCCCTTAGCCCAGGGATTATTAACCAGCAAATATCTCAAGGGAGTGCCCGCGAACTCACGCGCCAAAGCGCAGGGTTCATCCTTGCTGAAGCACTTTCTAAGCGAAGAAAATCTAAACCGCGTCCGCGCCCTCAACGAAATTGCAGAGAGCCGGGGCCAAACCCTGGCGCAGATGGCCATCGCCTGGGTACTGCGAGACAAGCGAGTCACCTCAGCCCTCATCGGAGCCCGCGACGTAAAACAACTCGACGACTCGCTGGATGCAGTAAAGAATCTCCACTTCACCGACGCCGAATTACAGGACATCGATCGCCACGCCCAGGAAGGCGAAATCGATCTCTGGAAAGAAGCCAGAGAAGGAGCCGCCTAAGTTCGGCCTTTGGCGAAATACTTCCACGACGGGTCCCGCTGAACTGCAGATCCCTCGGCTTCCCCAGATTTCCTGTCGAGAGCAGCGGCTTCAGTCGACTGCGTGTGGTTCTCTTTAAGAGAACCACTTAAGTGGTCGCGGTGAGCGCGGCGAGGCAGGAAATCCGGGTACGCTCGGGATGACAAAAGGAGAGGGTTGTTGTAAAGAGTGGACCGTTGCAAAAGGACAGCGCGGTTGTTAATGGTGGCACCCATAGCAACTGCCCTTTCCTTAAGCAATCGCCCTTTCCTTATAGCAACCCTCTCCTGTTTGTCATCCCGAGCGAAGCCGAGGGATCTGCAGTTCAGCGGACCTTTCGTGGAAATGTTTATCGGTTGGAGCGAACTCTGCAAGATTGCTTCATCAAAGTACATTCGCACGCAACACAAACCGGAACCGCATATCCCCGCCAAACCACTGCACGTAATTCGTCCCCCAGGTATTGTTGTGCAAACAAAAATGCACTCCCTGCGCGAGATCCGGCTGCTCCCTGGTGAAATAGACCGCTGACTTCACTCCCAGCGCAACCACAGGCGCGTCCAAAGACTCAATCCTGAAATCAGGACAACGCATCTCGCTCCAAATAGCATGCATATGCCGGTTACCCCCAGCCACCACATCAAAAGGAGAAACCCATTCATCAGTCTTTCCCAGGGACCACTTGCCATCACTTGGCACACTCGGATAAAAACTCAGCCACGCCGCTTCAGGAAGCCGGTTGGCCACCTTCCCGAACCAATAGAAATTCATCTCCACCACCGGCGCATCCTTCGCAAATCTCAACTCGAGAAACATCGTGCGTGGCCACGCGACCGTCCCCAGTTTCTCGCTCGCCGGATCCTCCACCCGCAATTCCTCCACCACTCGGTAACCGTGACTGTCCTCACCCGACCAGGCATGCACCAGTGTCGGCGCCCACTCCCGGCTGACCGCACCGAACCGGTCAATCCCGGGCTTGCCGAAATCTTTAAACGCCCAATCCTCCGTGGAGTGGATATAGCTCGCAATGAACCGATCAAAATCCTGCTTGGAATATGTCTGGTACGAATAGACACCCAGCGGATTTTTCGCCGTGGCCCACTCCATACCCTTTGCCTTTTCACGAAGCCCGTTCATAACCCCGGTGTGCGGATCGATGCCGACCGTAAAGTGCTCCGTCTCGATCACAGAACCGGCCGCATGAGCCTTCAACCCGGCAACCAATGGCTGCCTGGGCTGCAGTTCCTCCAATCGCTTCTGCACCTGCGAGCGCAAAGGTGGCGGCAAGGTGGCCACGCCTTCATCAATGTCCGAGCGTTTCTCCTCCCAACTGGTGGTCATGGTCCGATACCCCGGGACACTCAAAACCTGTGCCACATCGCTCGGCTTGTAATGGTCATAATCGAGCCACTTCTTCGTATCCACGCCCCACGTATGTTCCACCGCGAGCGTAAACCGCCGAAGCAACGCCAGGTCCACCGCATCGCCCGGATGGAGCTTCCCCTGGTCCACCAGCTCCCGCCGGAAGCGCGCCACCTCCCGGTAGCGGGCCAGCTTGAAAGGATCGCTGGGCACTCCATGGATCCATGTATCCCCGATCTCCTGCGTCACCACCGGTAACTGGGCACGAAAGGGGACGAGGGCCACTGCAATATCCGTCAGCGAAGATGCGCTGATCGTCGCGTTAGGAAAATTCGTGCGCAGCCTTTTGTAAATCGCCGCAATTTCTTCCGGCGTGTGCGGACCGCCATTGTCATCCTTTACCTCAATGGCAACCGCCAGCCCGGATCCCGGCACCGCGAATGTGCCGCCGTAGTTCGGGTGGTACATCACGGTCAACTCGCCGCCGCTCGTATCCTTCCACAAAAACAATCGCGGCACTTCCGCCGGAGTGCTCGCAGAGTTAATCCCGATGTGGAGAAACGTAACCCCATTTTCCGCGAGCGGTGCAATGAGCCCGCGCGTGTGTCCGGGAACGTCGGTCATCTTTGCCCCGCTCGTAGTCCGCCCATATCGCTGATCGAGCGACTTCGAGAACCCGATGGCCCCGGCAATCATCGTCCGGTCCAGCAGCTCCGTCTCCCACGTGAATGGCAGGGCATGCCAGGCCAGGTACCCTGCGGCGATAGCTTTCTCCGTTCGTTTGCGCTGTTCCGCGCTGGCCTGTTCCAGGTACTCGTACAACATCCACGAGCCCGTGGTCCACATATAGTGGTCGCCGCCGCTCTGGCTCATCTGCTCGCCAATATCTATCGCCTTGGGAAAATAATGATCGAAATACAGGCGCATGATCGCAGCCTGTGTATCGACAAACCCGACGTCGAGGTGGCATTTGAACATCACCAGCACGCGCGTAACGGTCGCAGCATCCGCCTGCAAAGCAAGCCCAGATAGCCGGCTGCCGGCCGCGGAATATAACGTCCCGGCAGACACCAGGCCAGATAGAAAATGACGGCGCTTCATCGTGTTGCCCAAAGTTTTACAGTCATTTGTGCCTCGAACCGGTGACCGCCGTCGCCATCCCAAGCCCTAGATACACGGTTCCGGAGACGTAGCGTTCATTCCGGATAAAGGTTTGGCTGCGTCGCAGCCAACCCGCGGCGGATCCTGCGGCTAACGCCCACACGCTATCGGTCGTGAACCCCAGCAGAGTGTAAACAGCATCCCGAGCGTGAAGAACTGCAGGCTCACGTGTCCGCGCGCCGGGTTGACAAACTGCGGCAGGAAGGCAAAAAAGAAAATGGCCACCTTCGGATTGAGAGCCTCGACCAGAACACCTTGCGCATAAACCCGGCGCAAAGGCAGCGGAGCAACGTGCTTCGGGTTTACCGCTATGCTGGAGCGTTCCCGAAATTTCTTGATCCCCAGGTAAATCAGGTAAGCAGCGCCTGCATACTTCACCAGCGAATAAGCGACTGCCGAAGAAAGCAGCAACGCCGAGAGTCCCAGCGTGGCGCCTAAGACGTGCACCAGCGTGCCGGTGGAGATGCCGGCACACGACGCCAACCCTGCTTTACGTCCTTGATCGATACTGCGCGTGAGGACGTAGAGTACCGCGGGTCCAGGAATGATCAGCAGGATCACTGCCGCTGAAACGAAGAGAAGCAGGTCGTTCGGGGAAGGCAAGAAACTCATGTGATTCTCCGCGAGGTTAGCGATGGCTCAAAAGGGAGCAACGGTATCGATGATTCTATCCCGCCGTCATGATCCATCGGGCAGGTCCGTTACGCGAAATACTTGGCGGTCTTATTCTTTGCGGCATATAATCCCCTGCCGTGGGCGATCAGGGGGTTCAGCGGATCCCCTGCCATGGAGGCAAAAATGGCAGCTCCCGACATTGTCTGGAAGGGGGGCAGGTTCGGCCGGACATCCCGGCGGGATCCTTGGTGGCTTTCCCCCTCGGCCGTTCTTCTGGGCTTAAGCGCCTTTCTTATTTACTCCACCTGGGCAGCATGGCAGGGAACCCACTACACCTTCGGCCCCTATATCTCACCCTTCTACTCTCCCGAACTGTTCGGCTCTTCACCCCACGCCCTTTTCGGCCCCAAACCTTCCTGGTATCCCAGCTTTCTGCGCTTCTCTCCAGCTCTTCTCATCCTATGGATCCCCGGCCTCTTCCGGCTTACCTGTTACTACTACCGCGGCGCGTACTACAAATCTTTCTGGGCCGATCCTCCCGCGTGTGCCGTCAGCGAGCCGCGCAAATCTTATCTCGGCGAGCGAAGCTTTCCCCTGATCATGCAGAATTTCCATCGCTACTTTCTGCGTCTTTCCTACCTGGTATGGGCCTTTCTGGTTTATGACGCGGTCGTGGCCTTCCGTTTTCCCAGCGGGTTCGGCATTGGTGTCGGCACCCTCGTGCTGGTCGTCAACGTGATCCTTCTCGGCGGCTATATCTTCGGTTGCCACGCCTTCCGGCACTTGATTGGGGGCACGTTCGATCGCATCTCAGAACACCCCGTGCGCCACAAGCTCTACGATTGCGTCAGTTGCCTGAACGCAAGACACCAGAAGTGGGCGTGGGTAAGCCTGTTTTGGGTGGGATTTTCCGATATCTACGTCCGCCTCTGCTCCATGGGGATCTGGCATGACTGGAGAATCCTATAGATGCCGGAATTCCAGCTCTTCTCCTATGACGTTCTGGTCATCGGTGCAGGTGGGGCTGGTCTGCGCGCCGCCATCGAAGCCGCGGCCAACGGCGCCAAGGTGGGCGTCGTATGCAAATCGTTGCTCGGCAAAGCGCATACCGTGATGGCCGAGGGCGGCATTGCCGCGGCTCTGGCCAACGTCGACGATCGCGATAACTGGCGCGTCCACTTTCGCCGATACCATGCGTGGCGGCCAATACCTCAACAACTGGCGTATGGCGGAGTTGCATGCCAGGGAAGCGCCGGAATGTGTCCGCGAACTGGAAGCCTGGGGCGCATTATTCGACCGCACCAAGGACGGGCGCATTCTGCAACGCAACTTTGGCGGTCACAAATATCCGCGCCTGGCGCACGTCGGCGATCGCACCGGGCTGGAGATGATTCGCACCCTGCAAGATCACGGCATCCATTGCGGCATGGAAGTTCACATGGAATGTACCGTGCTCAGCCTGCTGTTGGACTCGGGGCGCATCGTCGGCGCGTGCGGATACGACCGCGAGAAGGGCCACTTCCGCGTGTGGCAAGCCAAGGCCGTGGTGATTGCCACCGGCGGCATCGGACGCGCTTTCAAGGTCACCAGCAATAGCTGGGAATACACCGGTGATGGGCTGGCCTTGGCCTATCGCGCGGGTGCTGAACTGCAGGAGATGGAGTTTGTGCAATTCCACCCCACAGGCATGGTCTGGCCGATCAGCGTGCGCGGCATCCTGGTGACGGAAGGCGTGCGTGGCGAAGGCGGAGTCCTCCGCAACAGCGAAGGCCGCCGCTTCATGTTCGACGAGATTCCCGATCTCTACAAAGAACAAACCGCAGACAACGAACACGAAGGATGGCGCTACACCCAAGGCGATCGCAATGCCCGCCGGCCGCCGGAACTGCTTACCCGCGACCACGTCGCCCGTTGCATCAATCGCGAAGTCAAAGCAGGGCGGGGAACACCCCATGGCGGCGTATTCCTCGACATTGCCTGGATCAAGCAGCACCTCCCCAAAGCGGAGGAGCATATCAAACGCAAGCTGCCCAGCATGTATCACCAGTTCAAGCAGCTGGCCGATCTGGATATCACCAAAGAAGCAATGGAGGTTGGCCCCACCACGCATTACATGATGGGCGGCATCCGCGTCGATGGCGATTCTCAGATGTCAAATGTGCCCGGGTTGTTTGCCGCGGGAGAAGCAGCGGCGGGGCTGCATGGCGCCAACCGGCTGGGTGGCAATTCGCTCTCCGATCTGGTGGTGTTCGGAAAACGCGCCGGCCGCTACGCGGCGGAATTCGCGAAAGCCGATAAGTCGAACGCAACCACGATGGATAACGAGCAACTCCAGGCCATCGCCAGGACCGCACTCCAGCCCTTCGACCGCGGCGCTTCCGGCGAGAATCCGTATCAGATTCAGTATGCTCTGCAGGAAGCCATGCAGGACCTGGTCGGCATCGTCCGCACCGAAAGCGAAATGCAACAGGCACTGGCCACAATCGCTGAGCTGCACGCTCGCGCAGAGCGGGTGGGCATTACCGGCCACCGCCAGTACAACAACGGGTGGCACACCGCCATCGATCTGGGCAACTTGTTACTGGTGTCCGAGGCCATCACCCGCGCCGCGATTCTGCGCAAAGAGAGCCGGGGCGCGCAATTTCGCGAGGATTTTCCCAACAAAGATACGGAGTGGGGCAAGTACAACATCGTCGTCAAGCGTGGGCCGGATGGCGAGATGCTGGTGGAGAAGCGGGCTCTTCCCGCCATGCCGGATCAGTTGCAAGCCGTGATTCAGGAGATGAAATAGGAAATGACGTAAGGGGGAAAGAATGGCCAAGCAGGCGATGTTTCGCATCTGGCGCGGAGACGCGGCAGCCGGCCGCTTTGAGGACTATTTGACGCCCGTAGAGGAGGGCATGGTGGTGTTAGACGCCGTGCACCGCATCCAGGCGCAGCAGGCGCCCGACCTGGCGCTGCGATGGAACTGCAAAGCAGGCAAATGCGGCTCCTGCTCAGCGGAAATCAACGGCATGCCCAAGCTGATGTGTATGACCCGGCTGAGCAACCTTGACCTCAACCTGCCGGTCATTCTCGAGCCCATGCACACCTTCCCCGTCGTGCGTGACCTGGTCACCGACGTCTCCTGGAACTTCCGCGCCAAGATGACCGTCAAGCCATTCCGGCCACGTTCTCCCGATTTTCCCGATGGATCCTGGCGCATGCAGCAGGCAGACGTCGAACGCGTGCAGGAGTTCCGCAAGTGTATCGAGTGTTTCCTCTGCCAGGACGTCTGTCATGTCCTGCGCGAACACCACAAGGAATCCGAGTTCATCGGCCCCCGCCTCTTCGTTTATGCAGCGGCACTTGAAATGCATCCCCTCGACACCGAGGACCGGGTAGACGATCTAAAGAAAAAGCACAGTATCGGTTACTGCAACATCACGACCTGCTGCCGCAAAGTGTGTCCCGAGTCGATCACCATCACCGAGAACGCGATCATTCCCCTCAAGGAGCGCGTGGTAGACAAGTTCTTCGATCCTTTGAAGCAGCTCTTTAACATTCTCTAACCAACGAAAGGGGGCCCCATGTACGCACTTAAACCCATTTCCCGTGATAGCCTCGACGGCGCGTTAGCCAAGGCCGAGCGTTACCGCTTGTTGAACGAGCCTACCGAGGCCGAAAGCATTTGCCGCGATATCCTCGAGGTGGCCCCTGCGAACCGCGAAGCGCGCATCAGCCTCATCCTGTCGTTAACCGACGAGTTCACCCGCGACGATCGAGCCTTTGCCACCGCGATGGCGGAGACGGCGAGCCTGGAGTCGGCCTACGATCGCGCCTACTACAGCGGGATCGCCTGGGAGCGGCGCGCCAAGGCATCCCACGAAGCCGGCCGGCCCGGCTCCAGCGGGCGCGTGCACGACTGGATCGTCAAAGCACTGGGTCTCTTCGAGGAAGCAGAACGCCTGCGCCCCGCCGGCAACGACGACCCCATCCTGCGCTGGAACGCCTGCGTTCGCTATCTCGAACGCCACAAATCCCTGCAGCCGGCAACCGAAGATGTAAAGGAGCCGATCCTCTCGGAGTAACGGCTGCCTCTGTCCCGACAACAGCCCTTGGGTGCCCCATATCTCGCTCGTTTTTCGCGAGATGTGGGATACCACAACTCTTTCCCGCTAACTCTCAATCCCTCGACTTCTCCTCAGGGGATCACCTTAACCTGGGCCTTCCAAAAAGCCGCCTTCTTTCCCGTAGGATCCAGCACCGATATCTGGCAGTCATACTCCCCTGGGGGCACCTGGCTCAGAGGAATACTGAAGCTGAAAGGCATCGTCTGCAACCGGTTATTCAAACCGGTCGTTAACTCCATCGGCTGCGATTCAAACGCTTTCCCCTGGTCCTTGTACAAGCTCACGAAGGCTACGAGTGGCTGCGGTGCCGTAACCCCCTGCTCATAGGCCTGCAGGTACACATACATGTTCTGATTTTGCCGAAACACCCGGGTCACGCTGGGGATCAGCTTCTGTCCATTCTGCACCAGGGGATTGACGTCCTCTTCTTTCGCCCGGTCTTTGCTCTTTTCTGCATTAAAGAGAGCATCCTTGAGATCCACCCGCTGGCTGCTCAGCACCACGGAGCTGATCGGCACATGAGCGACCTCCTTGTTCAGATTCGGGAATGGTGAAAGTCGTCTGATAAGTCCCGATTCTCCCCGTCTCATCGTCCCGCGCCAGAAATTTGATCATGTATTTGCCGGGCAGCAGAGTGAAGCCAGTGTCGTACTCAATGGGTCGCCGCGCTAGTTCCGCCGCGGTTGCATCCGACAGCTTGATATTGACGTTGTCACGCACATTTGAGACCGTGGTGCCCCCGACCAGGTCTTTGATCTCGCCGACAAAATCGATCAACGTATGTTCGGCGCCCCCGCGCTTGGCCAAAGCTAGTTCGCGGCCGGGAATCTTCACAATGATAGGTACGAAATACTCGGCGCGGTTTAGCTGGAAGTGATCAATCTCCATGGCGATCGAAAGATCGGTAATGGGATCCTCCAGCATGAGCGCATCTTCCAGTTGCCGCTCTTTATCAACCGTCGTAAAGTGGCTGAACTCCTTGTCGGCGTAATACCCCTGGCGGTAATCGAGTTTGGCCGTGGTGTCCTGGTTGAGTGAAATCTTCACCCGGCGGAAGTGGCCGTTCCGCGCCGTATTGCTGGTGTAGTAGCCAATCACGTAGTAATCCGAAACGGATTCCTGCGCCTGCACGATCCCGCGAGTCAGATCGTTGTTATCGAACAGAGCTTTTCCGCCGGTATCGCCGGCCAGGGCATAGAGCGTGTCCTGCGATTGCTGGAAGTTGCTGGTGTTGGTCTGGGCCGCGCCGCCGGAGTAGATCCCGGAATTGCCGGGTGAGCCCTGCGTCGCATCCCCCAGCGGAGCCTGGGCCACCAGCCCGCGTGCATCGACTGGCCAGAACGAAACACCCGCGCGGATGGCGGCGTCGACCGTGGCATGAAGCTGCGCCTGGTTATCGATCCCGTTGAGTCGGAGCCCGCTGGCAAAATAGATAAGCGACTTCTTCTCGTTGAGCTGGCTGAGCATCTTGGCAGCCGTCTGCAGCGCGGAAAGCTGTCGATCGGTGTTGAAGACGTTGAACTCGCTATCATCCTGGCCAAATGCGGCCCCGGTATCGGCGCTACTTGCGTCGTCGACGCTCTCAGCGGAACCCTGACCTTCGCCCACGATCATGGTCTCGAGAATGCTGAGCAGCTTATTGCGATCCGCCGTGAAGTCCTGAAGAATATCGACCGAGCCGCCCTGATAGCGCAGAATGGCAACCAGGTCGACACTCGTCATCTGCGTGCGCAGAAACTTCTCCGCCGCCGAGAGCGCGCGCAGCTGATCGGCCGGGCGCATAGCCGTCATATCAAAGTAAAGCGCGAGCAAACGCCGGTTCTTGTATCGGCTATTCTCCGACGCCTCGGGCGCGATCTGCGTCCGGGTAAGCTGTTTGTAAAGTTTGATCTGTTCCGTGCCCGGCGCCGCGGGCGCCACCGGCCTCTCCTCAGCCGCAAGATCCTGGTGCTCGATGAACCGAATCGTCTGCTGAGTGCCATCCTCGGTAATCGTGAAATCCTTCGCCCCCAGCCCGGAGATGAATTTACCCGCCTTATCCTTCACCACCACCGTCTCCACCACCAACTGAGCCTTGGCCGTGAGCGTATAAGTCCCCGAAGCATTAGCAGGAGCATTCTGCCCAATCTGCTGAGCGCCCGCCTGAGCCGCGATAACTGTTAAGACAATAAGCAGAAATTTCATCAAGTCACTACCTGCCAAAAAGCAACGATCCTTTCCTCCAGCAACGACTCTTTCTCTACAACTACCCTCTCCTATCTGTCATCCCGAGCGCACCCGGATTTCCTGCTTCACCGCTCTCGCCAACGACCAAGTATGTGGTTCTCCTCAAAGAGAACCACATGCAGATGACCGAAGCCACAACTCTCGACAGGAAATCTGGGGTAGCCGAGGGACCTGCTGTGCGCCATTCGTGTGCCCCGCCTTTACTGGCCAGGAGCGCCAGATAAGCCGGCACCCTGTCCCCACTACCCTCCCAGACCCGCGAACCCAACCACCCACCTCAAAACCGCAACCGCAACGAAGTCTCCAAACTCCGCATAGGATTCGGCTCCAGCGGCAAACCAAACTGCGTACTATTCACCGTCGTATTCCACCCCGTAAACACAGGGTGATTGAGCATATTCGTCGCCGAAACCTTTAAATCCAGAAAGAACCGGCCGCTAGGCCGAAAAGTCCGAGCAACGGAACTATCCAGCGTGACCTGATTCGGCCCAGTAATCGAATTCCTGCCCGCCGTTCCCCATTCCCCCGGCACCGGCGCGCTAAACGCCGCAGGATTCAGATGCTGCCCAGCCTGCGACCCACCAATCGAAACTCCGGTACGGTCGGGCCGAATCGTGCCCGTGATACCCGTACCCGGCACAGCCGCCAAATAAACCGGAGTCTCCGGCAAACCACTCCCCACCACACCCGTAGCCACAAACGTCCACTCCTTGAGCAGCCGGCCAGGCCAACCCCCCATCAACGTTCCACCCCGTAGCCCCTCCCCGCTGGTATATTGCGCCGTCAAATTGAGCAAGTGGCGTTGATCGAAACTGGAAAGCGAACGCTCAGCATGCAGATTGAGCCAGTTTTGCGCAATCGCCGCTGTCGTAGACGCGCTTTGCGTGGTGGTAGACGCAGTTCCCGAAGATCCCCCACCCGATCCTCCTTGCCCCGAACCCTGCCCGCTCGGAGGGGCAGCGGACTGGCTACCCGCAAGCACGTGGCCCTGGCCGCCCAGGTAAGCATCATCATCGATGGACTTAGAAAACGTATAGAGCAGGGAAGCAGTGAACCCGCTACGCAGTCTCCGACGTAGCTGCACCTGCCCCGCCTGCCGTGTAGAATCGCCCCCCGAACCCTGGTAAACAAAGCCCGCAGGACAACTAGGGCAAGGATTGACCGCGCCAATCGGGTAAGTATTGGGCAGGAACTGCTGCACCCCGCGCGTCCCCTTCACCCCGAGATAAGTCGCAGTAAGCTGCAAAGCGCCAGGTAAGTCGCGCTGAATCGACAACTGCCACGTCTGCGCGTAGCCAACCCGAAAGTTTGGATCGATGGCGAACGTATTCTCCGTGATGGAGGAGCAAGGCGTAAACCCGTTCGCCAGCGTCAGCGGGCAGGCCGTGCTGTTCTGTACGCTCAGGCTCTTGGAGAGCGGCGCCTGTTGGGCGAGCTGCAAAACGGAAGTCAAATAAACCGACGTATCGTCGTAAATGCCATACCCCGCGCGCACCACGATGGTCGAGGCAGGAATAGGCCGCCACGAGATCCCCACCCGCGGCTCAAATCCGCGCTTGTCCGGCCAGATGAGCGAAGTAGGATAGTGGCTGTTCGTGACCGGCCCGATAGGATCGCTGCCGAGTACAGGTTTCGCCGCAGTGTACCCCGTAGCAATATCCAAATTCACCAGCCGCCCATGAATCTCCGTGAGCGGTGCGCCGTAATCCCAGCGAAGACCGGCATTGATGGTGAGATTCGATTGGATGCGCCAGTCGTCCGTGGCATAAAGATCATAGACAGTCTGGCGAAGATACTTGTCAGCGTTGCCGTAAGCAAGAGAGCTCGTATCCGGCACGCCGAGGAGAAAGTCGGCCAGGTCAGAGCCCCCAATCGTAGCCCCGTTCGCCAGGCCCTGCGTGGCGGCCCCGGTAAAAGCAAACGTGCCCCGCGGATCCTGCTGGAAAAAATCGTTGTATTGCTGCTTGCGCAGATCGCCGCCCACCGTAATGTTGTGGCGGCCGCGGTAAACACCGGCCGACCCGGAAAAGCTATCGGTACGGTTACGATTAAACGCGCTCTGCTTGTCGCTCAGCGGCGTTATGCCGCTGGAAAACGTTAGCGCCGGAGGACCCCAGTTCACCGGGTCCTGGTTATTGCCCAAAATTCCCGCCTCACCCGAAATATTCTGCCGGTTTTCAAAATAAGGCGCGATCTGTGTTCGCAGACGGCTGAAGTGATAGCCCGCAAAGAAAAACAGCCTCTGGTTGATGCGGTGCGACCAGTTAATGTTGGTGTTGATGCCTAAGGTGGCAGTCTTATCCACGAAGCCAAACAGGTCGCCCTCACTCGCCCGGGTGCTCTGAAGATTAAAGCTCCCATAAAGCTCGTCTCGATGGCCAAGTGTCTTGTCCAGGCGCAAAAAGAGCGAATCCTGGTGGCTGCTGTTCAGCACCGGTATCTGGTAGTTGTAAAGCGAAGTCCCGGTAAGGTTCGGCAAAGGGTACAACTGCAACAAGGCCTGCGCCTGCGCGTTGACCGGGACCGCATTGCCGGGAAAGGGCTGCCCGGTCTTGGGATCGTAGACAATCACCGGTTGGCCAAGCGGGTTGACCAGGTCCGAAAGGTCACCCGTTCTCTCTGCATCGGTAGGAACAAGGCCGGACTCCGTCTCGGCATTACGGTTGCGCGTCCACGCATACGCCACGAAGAACGTCGGCCCCCGCGGCATCAGGTGAGGAATCTTCAACGGACCACCGAGCGTGAAGATGCCGGTGATTCGGTTGTAAGCAGCTTTAGGCGAATCGAGCCCGCTGAGCGAGTAAGGACGGGCATCCAGGGCGGAGTTATCGTAGACAGCGGCCAGGCCGCCGGTATAAAGACTCTTGCTGTTGGAACGCCTGTTGCCAAACGCCTGGTCAAGCGAGTACCGCGACGTAGCCGCATTGTTGACGCTCCCGTTCACCAGGAAGCCATCGGATGATTGCTGGTTCGCCTCTTCTGCCGGCTTAGGCATTTCCGGAGCATTCTCATTGGTTGCAGCCGCGACCGTCTTGGGCCTCGCGATAAGAGAGGGAATGGGAGCAGGCGGAAGTTTCGTCAGCTTGGTGATCTGGTCAAGCGGAAGCAATACCAGCTCCCACTTGCCCGGGGTAGTCGTGGCCGAAACGGTAACATCCGCGGTGACGGTCGAAAAGCATAGCATTTCGACTTCGATCTTCGCCGGTCCGTCGGCCAAATCCGGAAAAGTGTAAAGCCCTCCCTGGTCCGTGACAGCGGTCGACCTTCTTCGTCCCTTGTGTAACCGTCACGGTAGCGCCGGGTAGTGGCAACCCGCCAAACATGACCTGCCCGCGATACTCCGAGGCAGCGGCCAAGCTAAGGGAATAGCCATCGCCGCAAACCAGGCAAACCAGGGAGAAAACTCGTCGCGCGTGCCGCCAGATCATGTGCGGTTCCCCGGGGGCGTCAGTTTTCCGAAGGCTTCTCGACGTGATCGATGACGATTACGTCATCCGGAAACTTTGCGGGCGCCATTTTCAACCCGAGTTGCTCCTGCATGGCGGTGTATAGGTTAGGTGGGGCCTTCGGATCGTCGGGCGGCGGCGGCACCACCGCGCCCGTGCCTCGGAATTGGCCAAACTGCGACTCATCTGGAGTCCATTTCAACTGGAAATCGTATCTGCCCTTGAGCTCGGTTTCATCAACCACGGGCTTGTCCATCACCCCGGATTGCATCCAGGTGGCAAAATCGGTCATCGACTGGTTCCTCACCGTGAGGTCTCCCAGCGCGCGGAAGAAAAAGGCAGACGGATCATTCTCGCCGGAGGTGCTCTTGTCCATCTTGGGGCCACCGCTCGCTACCCTGATGACGTAAACCGACAGCTCCCTCTTATCGTGGTGAAACTTCAGTTGGAAGCGTTCTGTCAGCAGTTTTTGCACCATTGCCTGCATTTGTTTTGAGTTGGGACGGCCCGGCGCGTCGGGCTTGGCCTCAATGTCAAAGAGGTCGGTGCCGGACCAGGCGGGTGCATCGATCAACTGTTTGGCATGCAGTCCATACGCAAAAGCAATCAGATCGTTCAGGTTGGTATTGCGGGTCCTGAAACGATCGCCTTGAAATCCGAATCCCTTGCCGCGTTGATCGGGAGCGCTCGGCTTGATCGTGGCTACTTCAAAGCTGGGATTCGCATTCGCGTCCATCGGCGGAACCGGCGGCGCTGGCGGAGGGATCGTCCATTCCGTCTCCGGCGTGGCACGGGTCAGGGTAAGAGGCAGCGGTCCGCCCTGCGTCCAGGTGCCGGTAATGGTTTTGCCATCTCCGCTTAGCTTACCCTCGTAGGTGCCCCCGATCGCTTTGACCGACATATTGACCGTGCTGCCATCCACCGTGACTTTGTCAACGGGAATACCATTGCCGCCTTGGTCGATGCTGTAAGTGACAGCCTTGTATCCGCCGTCATCCCCTTTGGTTATCTTGAACACGACGCGCAAATCTTTACCGGCGTGCAACGTGCCCTGCCAGGTATCGGCGATCGTTTGCGTCTTATTGTCAGCAGGAGCTTGGGCCCTGCTTTGCGCCGCGGCTACCAGGACGAATAAGGCAACCACGCCCACGGTTATCCATCCGGCCACACTGAGCAGGAATTTAACGGGGAAATGCAGTCTGCGCACAACACGGTTAGTCATGATCCGGGAATCCTCACTTGAGATCGGGCCCTGGCAAGTCCGGACAGCTAGTTAACACATGTAAAGCGGAAGCTGCATATAAGACGTTTCGAATCGTCGAATTTGCTCAGCGCCCGAATTATATTAGTGAGTACGATCCTCTGTCGTTAAAGTTCCCCACACCTTCACTGTCCACCACTGGTCATTTTTCCGACGTTGTTAGAGCCCAACAAGCCCCGGGTGCCCCATTCAAGCCGTCTTTTGGCTTGAGTGGGCAACAACCACCTTCGCCCCACGGACTTTGTGAGTAAAGAAGGTCAAAGATCACCACGGCGAGACCAGCCACTCAGCCCGCATGAAGCGAAAAGTTTGATATAAGACGTTCGTTTTCAATGAACGCGCGAAGTACCTTGCTCAGCTAAGTCACACGCAGGACCGTCCGTTCCTCACCTGACTCTGAAGTTGACTTCGATGTTCACGGTCACGGCAACCGGTTGCCCCAGGCGCATCGCCGGCTTGAATTTGTACTGCTTCACCGCCTCGACCGCCTTAGAATCGAGACCCATCCCCAACTGGCGCATTACCTGTACCTGCGTAGGGTTCCCCTGCGCATCCACGACAGTGGAGATAACACACACGCCCTCATACTTCGCCCGCCGGGCCTTTTCCGTGTATTGAGGATCAGGCGCGTAAACCAGCAAAGGCGCGGTGACATCCCCTCCTACGTGGTAGATCTGCGGGTCCGCAGCGCGCTTGGAGGCGGTTGATTCTGCAGTAGCTGCCGGCGCCTTGATCAACCCTGCAACCATTGGCGCGGCCACCGCTCCCATGCCGACAGCCACCAAGGCCATCTTTTTGAGAAACCCGAGTCTCACCGCGGAGGGCGGCGTCATGATACGAACAATTCGCTGCTTCAGGTCAGCGCCGGTAACCCCCGGCACACAAGCCAGCGGCGAAGTCACGCAGAATTCGCAGGTCTTAAGAATGCTTTCCGCGTAGATCCCCGGCTGATTGCCGAGCCGCAGCACCGCCTCATCGCAGGCCAGCTCACGTTCCTCAACCAGCCGCGCTCCCAGCCACCAAACCAGTGGATGAAACCAGAAGATGGCCTCCACCACCATGTGCATCGCGGCAGCAAGATTGTCGCGCCGCCGCACATGCTGTACCTCGTGGGCGAAGACAGCCTCCACGTGCGCATCCTGTAAGTGCTGCGACAATCCCTCTGGCCAAAGCAAAAGCGGCCGCCGGATCCCAAAGACACCCGGCTCCAGCGAACTCTGCGATGACTGCAACGAGATCGGCGACCGAACTCCTGCAGACTTTTCGACTCGGCGAAGAATCTCCAGCATGCTCCCATCAGAAACAGGCGCAGCGTTGCGGATGGCGCCAGCGACCCTCCGCCAACGTATCCACCACACACTAACCACAGTGACAAATCCGGCCAGCCACAGGATCGCTGCCATCGCCGGCAACCATCGCAGCAGACTTCGAGCGTCCATCGACTCGTGAAAGGGCTGGCTCATGGTTTGCAACACAAAATAAAAAACCGGTTGCGCACTCGTGGAGCCACGCAGCGTTGCCAGGTGTCCGCCCAGGGTCACCAGCAGGGAAAACGGGACGAGAAATTTAAGCGAAGCCGCCAGCCAAAGATGATGGCGAAGGCTTGCCTGATTCTTGCGTAAGGCCAGCGTGAAGCCAGCAGCTACGAACGCGAACAGCGTTGATTGCCAAAGATGGTTGGCCAGCGCCGTGCCGGTTGCGGAAAAATTCTCGGGGATCATGATTAATCCTTTCTTTCCAGCTTGCGGAGAGCCTTCTCTGCTTCCTTTACGTCTTGCAAAGTGAGTTTGCCGGACTCAATCAAGTGAGCCATCACCGGTTGTGATCGTCCGCCGAACATGGCCAGCAAATCGTCGATAAGTCTTCGCTGCGCAGCATCGCGAGAAACTGCGGCAGCGAAGATGTGAAAGTTTCCAACCTTCCTTACCCGGTGCACAGTACCTTTTGCTTCCAGCCGGTAAACGGTCGTCTGCACTGTCGTGTAAGCCGGCCGCCGCTTCGCCTTGAAGGTCTCTTGTATTTCGCGAATAGAGAGTTCGCCTTGCGACCAGAGCGCCTCCATGATCTGAAACTCAAGCTTGGACAATTTAGGTTCGGACAACTTGTTCTCCTACGGACGTAATAATTACTACTACGTGTGTATGTAATAGGCAACGTCGAAATTTACCCTTTCCTCCAGCAACTACCCTTTTCCTAAAACTACCCTCTCCTATCCGTCATCCCTAGAGCGCAGCCGAGGGACTGTCTGAATTGCCAAGTGGCAACTGGCGCAACCACCCTTCCTCCAGCAACCGTCCTGTCCCTAAAACCACCTTCTCCTATTTGTCATCCCGAGCGCAGCCGAAGGGATCTGCGGTGCGCCATTCGTGTGCCGCCGCCGTACCGGCCTAAGATTTGTTGCTAATAGAGCTGTGAAAGTTACTCCCGCGTCATTTGTTACTAAAGTAACTTCTCTCTCTTTTCTCTCCTTTACTGCTATTTTTTTCAGGCTCCATGGACGCATTTTGCCGGCACGGCAACCGCCGGCCCAGACAGTTTGCCCCGTGAAGATTTCTCTCCGCCGGATTTGTGACTGACCCCGGACTCCGCATCCAACTTTTCGAAATAAGGCCCACAGGAAAACGATGGCAAAGCCGAAAAAAGCAACCACGCTGATCACTGATCCCGCCGAGTCTGCCAAAGCGGCCGGACTTCGGTATGTATCGGACGCTCAGCCGGGAATCCACCGCAAGCGGCAGGGGACAGGATTTCGCTATGTAGACGCAGAAGGAAAACCAGTGCGCGACAAAGAGAACCTGGCGCGTATCAAGTCGCTGGTCATCCCTCCCGCCTGGAAAGATGTGTGGATCTGCGCCAATCCCAAGGGGCATCTTCAAGTGACCGGGCGCGACGCCAGGGGCAGAAAGCAGAGCCGCTATCACCCCCGTTGGCGTGAAGTGCGTGACGAAACCAAGTATGAACGCATGACCATCTTCGCCGCGGCCCTGCCCACCATCAGGGAAAGAGTCGAGCACGATCTCTCCCTCCCAGGCATGCCTCGGCCAAAGATTCTGGCAGCCATCGTGCGCCTGATGGAAGCGACGCTCATTCGTGTGGGCAACGCTGAGTATGCTCGCGACAATCAGTCGTACGGCTTGACAACCATGCGCAACAAGCACGTGGAAGTCGATGGATCTAACGTCACCTTCAAGTTCCAGGGCAAGAGCCGCGTGCGCCACACCATCGACATCAACGATCGCCGGCTGGCCAGAATCATCCAACGCTGCCAGGACATTCCAGGCTACGAACTCTTCCAATATGTCGACCGCGACGGCGAGCATCACGCCATCGATTCCTCCGACGTGAACGGCTACCTGCGCGAGATGACGAACCAGGACTTCACCGCCAAGGACTTTCGCACGTGGGCCGGATCGGTCCTGGCGTGCACCATGCTGCGCGAGTTCGAAATGTTTGAGTCGCAGACCCAGGCCAAGAAGAATGTCGTGCAGGCCATCAAAGATGTAGCCGGCCGTCTCGGAAACACTCCCTCTGTCTGCAGAAAGTGTTATGTGCATCCAGCCGTGCTCGACACCTACTTCAGCGGAGCGATGATCAAAACCGTAGCGCAGCGAGTAGAAAAGGAGACCGACAATCTCCCTCATGAACTCCGTCAGGAGGAGCTCGCCCTGCTGCATCTCCTGCAGAAACGGCTAGCGCAAGCAGCCGCTTAGTCGTGCACGGATGAGTGCCGGTTGATTCATGCTTCAGTTATCCGTCGGCTTCTCTTCAATGTGATCGATCACCAACACCGGCGCGGGCCGCCTCTGCTTCTCCAGCTTCAACCCCAGCTGCTTGCTCATCGCATCGTACAAGGTCAGAGCGCCACTGGGGTCGGATGTCGTTGCGGTCGTCGCTGTTGCCGCTCCTCCTGGTGGCGGCGGACCCGCGCCGGCGCCGGCCTTGGTCAGATCGGCGGAACTAAAGCTCAAAGTGAAATTCCAGGAACCCTTCATCCCAGTGGAATCCAGAAGCGGACCACAGATATAGCCGGCAGCGACTCTCTGCAGCTCTTCCCCAATCTGCGCCGTCGTCATGTTTTGGCATGAGACCAACCGGTTGAGCACCGGGTTCGCAATCCTGGGATCCTCTCCATCAGGCCCAGGGCCATCTTTGCATCGGGTGCGGCTCAGGGGATCCGCCTTGGTGAGCTTCGGTTTCACCGCCATCAAGGTGTAGGCGGAGATCATTCGGACCTCTGCCGAAAATCAGGACGAAATCGCCGGGGAGTGCCTCTTAAACCTAATCCCGCGCGTCGGCGCCACGCAACTCGATCTGTTCGGAAGAAGGCGTAATCATCGAGTCGCCTGCCAGCGCCAAGGTCCACTCGGCGGGTGAATCCACCAGGCAATCCGGTGGAACCGCGGCCAGTGTATGCGGGGAGAGCCCAAAGGTGCAGCCCATACTCCAGACTCCTGCATTGCGTGCAGTCATCATGTCCACGTGCGAATCCCCAATCATCAGCGTCTCGTCCGCGCTCACACCCGCCTCCCGCATCAGTTTGAGCAGTCCCTCGGGGTCGGGCTTCTTGCTGGCGAAGCTGTTGCCGCCATAAATGCGGAAAAAATATGGGCTCAATCCCAGCCCTTCGCAGATAGCCAGCGAGGGCCCAATCGGCTTATTGGTAAGCACCGCCATGGACCGCGGCACACCGTCCGAGTCCAATCGTATGTTGTCGAGCGACGCAAAGACGCCGGCGTACACGTAGGTTTGGTCCAGCTTGTGCTCGCGGTAGTAATCAAGAAAATAAGCGACAGCAGACTCAAGAAACGCAGCCTCGATAGGCTCGCCCAGTGCGCGGCTCACCAGCCGTGCCACGCCATCGCCGATGTAAGTAGAGATGACATCTTGCGGAAGCACCGCGCGGCCGAAATGATGCAGCATGGCATTGACCGACGCACACAGGTCCGCTCCCGAATCAATCAATGTGCCATCGAGGTCGAACACCAGCAGGCGCAACGAGGCTGCTGGTATGGGACGAAAAATCCTCAGCATCCTTCTAAGATAGTCGATTCGCCCCGCGCATCCTATTCCGGCACGCGCCAGCCGTTCATCGTCAACACGACGCCTTTCGTGTCCTGTGCGTCGGGGGCGGTCGTTTTGGCGAGAACAGGGAAGGCCTTACGCATGGAGTCGGAGTCCGCCCAGCCAGGAATATCCCTCATCTTGTAGTGATAGCTCACTTGGGTGGTTTGCTGGCCGTCCACGGGGGCAGGCGGCGTAAAGCTGTCGATGCTGGTCACCACGCGGTGCCCGTAGCAGAACCGTGGCGGGACGCGCTTGCCAAAGGTCGTAAGCTCATATCGCTTCACATGAATATCGCGGTCTTCGAGCGACTTTAGCAGGCCCGCCGCCGTCAGGGCATCCAGACCCGCCTTGTTCTTATCCGCATCGGTCCCCGTAGTGCTCGCCTCGTAGGGAAAACGCAGCGCGCTGGGGAACAGGCAATCGTCGTGGTTACTGAAGTAGGTATTCAGCGCCCCGGTGAAATTCTTCGGGTTTGGCTTCTTGAAGTCACTGCATCCTGTCAGGATGAGCCCCAACGCAAACGCGCTCGCCGTACGGTCGATCCATCTTTGTCGTGCCATTTCGTGTCCTCGCGAATGTAAAGGGTACTTCTTTTCCGCCCCCTGCGGAAGGGCAATGCAAGCTAGTTCGATGCACAGGTGATACGGTTTAGTTCGATATGGATAAAGAAAATAAGCGGGTTGTCCTGGTTACGGGCGCTTCTTCCGGCATCGGGTTGGCTTGTGCCAAGCACCTGGCGGGCCGCGGCTACCGTGTTTACGGCACGTCCAGGCGGACAGCTAATGGTGACTTCACACTGACTATGGATGTAACCGACGATCAATCAGTAGAGCGGGCGGTTGCGACGGTACTCGAGCGCGAAGGGCAGCTGGATATTTTGGTGAACAATGCCGGGATGGGCATCGCCGGCCCGGTCGAAAACACCTCGATCGAGGAAGCAAAGAGGCAACTCGACGTCAATTTCTTCGGCGCCTTCCGGGTCAGCCGCGCCGTCTTGCCGATCATGCGAAGCCAGAGGAGCGGCTACATCGTGAACATCGGGTCGATCGGCGGCCTGATCGCGATTCCCTACCAGTCAATGTACAGCGCCTCAAAGTTTGCCCTTGAAGGGCTGAGCGAGTCGCTGCGCATGGAGGTAAGACCGTTCGGCATAAAGGTAGTGATCATCGAGCCCGGCGATCACAAGACCGCAATCACCGAGAACCGAACCGCAATGTCCGGCGGCGCTGACGCCTACAAAGAGTCTTTCCAGGCAGCCCTGGCGCGCACCGCGCACGATGAGCAGAGTGGTCCCGGCCCGGAGCAGGTCGCCCGCTTGCTGTATCGCATCGTAAACACCCGTGATCCCCGATTGCGCTACACCATAGGCCCCGCCCAGCAGCGCGCAGCCGTCTGGCTCAAACGGCTGCTGCCCTACAGCATCACCGAATACAGCATGCGCACCTACTTCAACCTGGGCAAGTAGGTCCCGACTCGCCGGAGTCGCCATGCCGCGCGTCATCGAAGACAGGAGAAACGAGCTTAGTCCCGGAGGGACGACTGACCTTAGCCCCAGGACGCTAGTCCTGGGTAAATCACGAAACATGATTTAGTCCCGCAGGGACGGCTGAAGGATATCCCGGACTACCGTCGCGGCGATCCTTGGGCCGCCTTCTTCTGCCGACATACGCTTCACGATCGGTGACCTCCGTCCACCGGGCCCAATCACATGATGTGAATATCGCCCGATCCCGTCTCTGCCTTGATCGTCGGGCCGCCGCCATTCACCGTCCCGCTCACATGATGTTTATCGATCGTTCCATGCGTAGTCATCGTGAGCGGAGGATCCGACTTCACCGACCCCGACCCCGTCTCCGCATCCAGCGTGAAGTGAGCGTTGTTCCCCAGGCGCAGCGTGATACCACCCGAACCCGTCTCAAGCTTCCATGGCGCAGTCGGCTGACCGCTGATCTCCAGCGAACCCGATCCCGTTTCCGCCTTCACCGCACCTTGAACATTTTCCAGCTTGATATCGCCGGAACCCGTGCCCGCGACGACGTCGCCCGCCGACCCGAGCTGCGCCTGGATCTCTCCCGACCCAGTTTGTAGCGTGGTAGACCCCATCAAATTAGTCGCGCTGATAGTTCCAGAACCAGTCTCAAGTCTGGAGCCGGATCCCAGCTTGTCCGCGTGGATGGCCCCGGATCCGGTGTGCGCCTTGACCGTCCCATCGATACTCGAGATCTGCAAGTCCCCAGAACCACTCTCTGCCACCAGCATGGTATGAGCCGGCGTCGTGATCTCGTAATCGATCGACACATGGTGGGTCCAGTCATTCCCATGATCGTCACCGATGCGAATGATGTTGCCGGCCTGGTCGATCGGCGGATTGTCGGCCACCTTCGCCACCGCATCGTCCGACGATCCACCCCACCCCAACCAGCTGTTGTTGCTGCTCTTCACGTGGCCCATAATGTGCACCTGATTGTCCGATCCCGGAGACACCTTGATGTAGCCGGAGCCGGTGGAGACGCGCAGCGTTACCGGGCCATTCACCGACAGCGTACGGTCGAAAGACTTCTCCGCGGCAAAAGCCGCCGGGAGGCACATGGTCATGGCAACCAGAATGGCGGCTGCCTTTCTGCGGGATAAATTCGATTGGGATTGCATCGTCGTCCTCCTTAGGGCCCGTTACGGTTGTAGATAGACTGTCTGGCCTTCGCTCAGGCCGGAAATGATTTCGGTGCGGCTGCCATTTGCGATTCCTGCCTTGACCGCAACCCGGCGCAGGCCGTTTTTCGCGTGGCTATCGGGTACATCGACAAAGGCATGCTTCTGGCTGTCGTAGACCAGGGCCTGCTCAGGAACCGAAAGCGCATTCTTATGCTCCTGATTCAGGATCTCGGCATTCGCCGTCATGTTGGCTTTGATCTCATGATTGGGATTGTCGATTGAAACCCGCACCTCAAATGTCGTCACATTATCTTTTTCGACGCCCAGAGGCGCGATGCGCGTCACCCGTCCAGCGAAAGTCTTGTTCTTGAATGACTCGATGCGAATGCGTGCCGGCTGGCCCAGATAGACCGACGCGATGTCCGCCTCGTCGACCTTGCCGTTCACATACACCTGGCGCGTGTCTCCAATGGTCATGACCAGGGTGGCGGTCGATCCCAACACCAGGATGGAGCTGACCGCATCACCCACTTCTACGTCCCGCGACAGTACCTCGCCGTCGATCGGGGAGGTGAGCGTGGTATAGCTGAGCTGCTCCTCCAGCGATTTGAGGCTGGCCTGGTTCTGCGCCACCTGGGCTTCGGCCTGGTGCAGCTTGGCCCGGTCCACATCGATCTGGGCCACGGCAACATTCTTTTTGTTCAGTGCGGAGAGGTAATCGCGGTTGGCATTGTCCATGCCTTGCTGCGACACAATGCCTTCCTTGATCATCTCCTTGTTGCGTTGCAGGGTGGCGTAATACATCGGCAGGTCGGGTGCGGCAGCATCGACCTTGTCGTGCTCAATGCTGGCCGCCGCGCTCTTTACGTTCGCTTCTGCAGCCTGCAGCGTCGCCCGTTGGGCTTCTACTTCAGCCATGATCTCCTGCCGGTCGAGCTGAGCCAGCAACTGTCCTTTGTGCACATGCTGGTTGATATCCACGTACAGGTTCTGCACAATCCCGCTGGCCTTCGATTTCAATTCGATCTTGGTGATGGGTTGGACCTTGCCGGTTGCGACCACGCTCTGATCGATCTCCCCCCGCGTAACCTTGTCCAAGCGGCTGGGCTCGAAGTGGGGGCCGCCTCGATGCATTCCCAGAAATACCAGGCCCGCAACCGCGACGACGGCGAGGAGACCACCCCAAATCCAGATCCGTTTGCTTTTTCGCTGCGCCGCCACAAAACCCCCAAACCCATTTGACCAGATGCCATTTGATACGTAACCGGGCCGGGGAAGGTTCCATTCTCCCCCTCCCGCAAGCCACCCCGGTATCATGGCGTAATACCCGGTTTTCGCGCGAAATGATTGAACTGATGCTCTTTCGAATGGTTTCCGTCGCCTTGCTCATTCTGGCGAACGGTTTCTTCGTGGCCGCCGAGTTCGCCCTGGTAAGCATGCGTGAGACCCGCATCGAGCGCCTGATTGCCCTGGGGCGGCCGGGAGCGCGGGCGGTCCGCCGCCTGCAGGAAAACATGGAAGACTTCCTGCCTGCCGTCCAGCTAGGCGTCACCCTGTGCAGCCTGGCATTGGGCTGGATCGGCGAGCCGGCGGTGGCCGCCCTCTTCGAAAGCTGGTTTAAGGGCATGGCCCATGCCCGGATCTACGCGCATATCCTGGCTGTCCCGATTGCGTTCGCTTTGATTACCTACCTGCACGTGCTCCTGGGTGAGCTGGTGCCGAAGTCTCTGGCCCTGCGCAAGGCCGAAGTGCTGGCCGTCGCGGTGGCCGGGCCCATGGATGTTTTTATCCGCTTGACCCGTCCCGTCGTGCGGCTGATGAAGTGGTCGGCCCGGGTCGTCCTGCGTCTGTTTGGCATGGAAATGATGCAGGGAGGCGAGGTTCATTCACCGGAAGAGTTGAAGCTGATCGCGACCGCCTCGCGCCGCATGGGTATGCTGCCCGCTTTTCAGGAGGCGCTGATCCATCGCGCGGTGGAGCTGAACAGTGTGCCCACCCGTGAGGTGATGACCCCGCGGCAGCGCATCTTCTCCCTGCCTCAGGACATGCTCATTGAAGATGCGAACGCGCGCGTGGTGGAGGAACAGCACTCCCGCGTGCCCGTATACGATCCGGCCCACGGACCGGAGCACATTGTGGGCGTCGTTTACTCCAAAGACCTTTCGCGCCTGATGCACTTCCGCATGACCGCGCAGACCCGCTTTGCCCGCGCACCCTTTACCGAGTTGCGGCTGGGACAGGTAATGCATGATGTGCTGGTAGTGCCCGAGACCAAGCCGGTGCTGGATCTGCTCTCCGAATTTCAGCAGCGCCGGCGGCACATCGCGATCGTCGTCGATGAGTATGGATCAACCGTCGGCCTGGTGACCGTAGAAGATGCCATCGAGCAGATCATCGGCGAGGTGGAGGACGAGTTCGACATTGGCCCCAGAGCCGCCGTGCACACCACGTCCGGCGCGGTCGTGCTGGATGGCGGGATCAACCTGCGCGACCTGGAGACGCAGATGAACTGGCACTTGCCCCGAAGCGGCGGAGTAGAGACACTGGCAGGGTTCCTGCTCACGCGCCTGGGAAAAATTCCTACTGGCGAAGAGACCGTGGACTTTGAGGGAAGAAGGTTTACGGTAGTGGAAATGAAAGATCACCGCATCAGCCAGGTACGCGTGGAGCGGCTCGATAGCTCGGCGCCGATAGAAGAACAGGACAATAAGAAAGCGGGAATAGCCGCACCGGTTCATTCCGGTAAGAGCGAGGGGTAGGCGGTTGACTTGGTAGCGTTGCTGAAGCGGCTGCTCTATATCCTGCCGGTCATCTGGCTGGTCGTGTCGATGGTCTTCCTGCTTATCCACCTGGTGCCGGGCGATCCGGTGCAACAGATGCTGGGCGAGGGCGCGACCGCATCCGACCTGTCAGCGCTGCGTCATCAATATGGGCTGGACGCTCCGCTGGGCACGCAGTACCTGCACTACTGGCGTGGAGTCCTGCACGGCGACCTGGGCCGCTCGCTGCGTCTGAACGACTCCGTCTCCCACTTGGTGCTCACCCGCTACCCATACACCCTGGAGCTAACCATCGCCGCGTTGGTTCTGGCCTTGCTGCTGGCCATTCCTGCTGGAGTGCTGGCAGCCCTGCGCCGCGCTCGTTGGCAAGACAGCGCTGTCGGCGTGGTGAGCCTGCTCGGGCTTTCCTTTCCCAGCTTTGCCCTCGGCCCCATTCTGATCCTGCTGTTCTCGATCAAGCTGGGATGGCTGCCGGTCTCCGGCGCCGGCTCGCCCGCTCACCTGATTCTCCCGGCAATCACCATGGGGGGCAGCCTGGCCGCGATTCTCACCCGCATGGTGCGCACCGCCATGTTGGAGGAGTTGAACCAGGACTACATTCGCACCGCCCGGGCCAAAGGCCTGCCTGAGCACGTGGTTGTCTACCGTCACGCCCTGCGCAACGCGATCATCCCCGTGATGACGCTCGTCGGATTGCAATTTGGCGCCCTGTTGGCTGGCGCCATTGTGACCGAAACGATCTTTTCCTGGCCCGGGATTGGCCGCCTCACCGTTTCAGCCATTTCCAATCGCGACTACGCGTTGGTCCAAGGCTGTATCCTGGCCGTCGGGTTGACCTATGTGCTGGTCAACCTGCTGACCGATCTGCTGTACACCGTCGCCAATCCCAGGATCCGAAGCTAAGCCGGCACCTTCTGCGAGAAGATGCCGGTAAATGCCTGCCGTACTCCGAAAAAAACGATGAACCACAACACTGTTGCGAATAGCGCCGGCGGAAAACCGGACGGAAGCAGGAACGTGTGGAACAGCAGGATGTTGAAGAGCACCGGTCCTAAGAGAACCAGGCCCAGCGGGATAAATTGCCCGGAGAGCAGCAGCACTCCGCCAATCACTTCGACCACAAACACGGCATGCAGATAGTGGGAAATAAAAAGCACGCCCACATATTGGCCCGCCGGTCCGGTGGGTGCCGGCATGTGCAGGAAGTCTAAGAAACCGTTGAGGCCGAAGACCAGAAACGTCAGGCCCAGTAGGATGCGTGCAACCAGAACCGCAATTTTCATGGCTTCTCCTTTTTAGACAGCGATGCTTCTTACCTGCTCCAGGTGGGGCTGCAGAAACTGGTCGCGATCGACCTTGCCCGTCCTAAGCTGTGCCGTGCCGCCCGCAGTCACAAACTTCACCTCGGTCACACCGATAAATTTCAAGATAGTGTCGAGGTACGGCTCGACGAAGTTGTACGCAGCCATCGGCGTTCCCGCCTGGTAGACACCGCCACTCGCGGCGAGGATGGTGGCTTTCTTCCCGCTAAGGAGGCCCTTGGCTCCCTCTGGGCCGTAGGAAAATGTCCGTCCACCACGAACCACCTGGTCAATCCACAACTTGATGACAGAGGGAATGCTGAAATTGTGCATGGCCACGCCAATGACGTACTCGTCCGCCTGTTCCAACTCGGCGATGCATTCCTCAGACTGGGCAAGGAGGGCTTTCTGTTCCGGCTGGAGCGTGTCTGCCGGCGTATGGGCAGCGTAGATCCAGGCTTGGTCGACAGGTTTTGGGGGATTAGCCGCCAGATCACGCACCATCACCTGGCCGGAAGGATGGGCAATTTTCCAGTTGCTGACGAATTCGCGCGTTAATTCGCGGCTAATCGAGCTTGAGAGCGGGCTTGAATCGACTTGTAGGAGTGTCGGCATCTATCACCTCGTAATCAACATGCGTTGTGTAGGCATCGCCTGTTGTTAAACGTATAGACGACAGTCGTTGTTTAAGCGATTCTTTTTCTGCCTTGATAACCTCTAATGAATCAGCCATGCCAATTTCCGACTGTGAAGTTCGCGATCCGCGCATCCGGCGCACCCGAAAGCTCCTCCAGGGGGCACTGGGTAACCTTATGCAAAGCAAGAGTTTCGACGAGATCTCAGTCCAGGACATTACCGAAGCCGCAACCGTAAACCGGGCCACGTTTTACGACCACTACACGGACAAGTTCGCCCTCATGGAGGCGATGGTGGCGGGCGGCTTCCACGAGCTCCTGCATGAGCGTCAGCTCCGCTATGAGACCGGCTGTCCGGGCGCCTTGAGGGCGATTATTCAAGCTACCTGTGATTTCCTCACCCAGGCCCATTCAGGGGGAGCTTGTGACCGTCAGACGGCGTTCGAACCTTTGATGAACGCCGCCATCGCGAAAGCAATTCAGCGCATGCTGTTGGAGGGATTGCAGCGGGCGCAACAACCAACAGCCCTGTCCCCGGAGCTCATCGCGGCGTCCGCGAGCGCGGCCATTTTGGGTGGAGTGAAGCAATGGAGTTCCATGCCTGAGCGTCCTCCGGTTGAAACTCTTGTGGCCCAACTACAGGATCTGATTCTGCCCATGCTGGAAGCCGGCTCTAAGACAGAGTCACCAGTCGCGGCTGCAGTCCATCCGGGCCGATAGCCAGAAGGCCGATCGAGACCGGTAAGGAGAAGCGTCGCGGTCCCGCGCTGCCCGGGTTCATGTAGAGAATGCCGTGGCGCCATTCGATGAGTGGCTTATGCGAGTGCCCGCTGATAACGGCCGAGAATCCTGCGGCCACTGGATCAAGATCCAGCGCATTCCGGTCGTGCAGCATGTAGAAGGTGTGACCCTGCAGGGTCACCACTTCGGTGGACGGTAAATGGGAGCAGGGTCCGTCCACATCGATATTGCCGCGGATCGCTGTGACGGGAGCCACGTTGCGCAGCGCATCCAGAATGGCAGGATCGCCGACATCGCCCGCATGCAGGATGTGCTCAACACCGCGCAACGCGTCGATCGCGCCGGGCCGCAGTAGGCCATGAGTGTCGGAAATTACGCCGATCATACGCCGCCGATCACAATCCAATCAGCAGCTTGGTGCGCGGGTCGAGGTAATCGCGCAACGCATCGCCGATGAAGTTGAACGACAACACGCACAGCATGACGGCAATGGCCGGAAAGACGACCATGTGGGGCGAGTCGAACAAGTGAGAGCGTGCGTCGTTGAGCATGCCACCCCAACTGGCGGCAGGTGGCGGAAGACCGAGTCCCAGAAAGCTCAACGTAGCCTCCGCCAGAACGGCGCCGGCCATGCCGATAGCCGCCTGCACAATGATGGGCTGCAGGATATTCGGCAAAATGTGGCGAGTGAAAATACGCAGATCAGAAGCGCCCAGGGCACGGGCCGCTTCCACGAACTCTCGTTCCTTCACGGCGAGCACCTGCGCCCGCACCAGGCGCGCATAACCCACCCATCCTCCGATGGCCAGGGCCAGCACCAGGTTCAGCAGGCCGGGACCGAGAAACGCCACGAACGCAATCGCCAGCAGAATGCCGGGAAAAGAAAGAAAAGCATTCATGACGAAGATGTTGAGCAGAGTATCGACACGGCCTCCGTAAAAGCCGGCCAGGCCGCCGAGCACCAACCCGAGAGAAAGCGAGAGTCCCACCACGCTCACGGCAACCATGAGCGAGAGCCGTGCACCCGAGAGAATGCGGGAGAATATGTCGCGGCCCAACTCATCGGTGCCGAACCAGTGGGCGTGCGAAGGTGGAGTGAGGCGATTATAAAGATCGATGCCTGCGGGGTCGTAAGGAGTAATCGCCGGCGCCAGTACCGCGATGGTAACGAAAAGCACCAGGAGCAGGATGCCAATGACTCCCAGGGGCTGGTGACGAAGAGTGCGCGCGAAGGCCATCGATGGCCCATGATCGCATATTGTTCTTGGTTGGTACGATGAGAGATAACAGTATGAGTAAACAACTTTGCATGATCGCGCTGGCAGCCGCCCTGTTGGCAGGGCCGGCATGGGCACAACAAGCAGTGGAACAGGAAGTGATGGACCTGGCGAACGCCGACCGCGCCCAGCAAGGCCTGTCGCCTCTCAAGTGGGATCCGGCACTGGCCCAGGCAGCCGCCGATCACGCGCAACTGATGGCCCAGCAGGGGGCGCTGTCCCATCTATTTCCCGGCGAATCTGACTTGGTCACTCGATGTGGCGCGACGGGTGCGCATTTCCGCACGATCGCGGAAAACGTTGCGCTTGCGGCAAACCCACAAGCGCTTGAAAAAGAGTGGATGAACTCCGCTCCGCACCGCGCCAACATCCTCAATCCGGCGATGAACGCCATCGGTGTGGGCCTGGTGAAAAAAGGAGGGAACTACTACGCCGTGGAAGATTTCGCGGACGGCATAGCCCAGCTTGGGCCGGAGCAAATCGAACAAAAGATCGCACAACTGCTGCAGCAGCGAGGGCTGCAAGCTGCAGCATCCACCCAGGACGCCCGCCAGACCTGCGAAATGCAACACGGCTCCGCCGGCGGCTCTGCGCCCGGCTTCATCATGCGCTGGGAGGGAACCGACCTGACCCGCTTGCCGGACGTGCTCGAGCAGAAAATCGCCACCCACCAATATCACAAGGCCGCCGTGGGAGCCTGTGACTCCGGCAATCCCACCCAGGGATTTACTACCTACAAAGTAGCCGTACTACTCTACTAGCGCAGCCCAACAAGCCGTCAACATTTCACCCCGGTCAACACGATCCCACCACGACACACCGGCTGTGACGGAAATCGTTTTACTCTCCCCGTATGAGCGTCTTCATCCCCCAGATAAACAAAGCCAAGCCTACCAAAAGCGACACCCAGGACCGCCGCTGGATCTACGTGCCCTACGATCGCCTCACCGACCGCGCAGGGCCCTTGCTGGATACGCACCCAACGCAATGCGGCATCGTCATGGTGGAATCGCTGGAGAAGGGAAATCGTCGCCCCTACCACAAGAAAAAGCTGGCGCTCCTGCTTTCCAATGAGCGCCACTTCGCCCTGGAGCAAGCCGCCCGCGGAGTAAAAGTCATCTACATCTTCACCGGAAGAAGCTTTGGCGACGGCCTGTTGGAAGCACAGGAAAAATTCTCTCTCAAGCAGATGACGATGATGCACCCGGCGGAAAGAGAACTCCGCCTGGACCTGGACCAGGCACAGAAGCGGGGTCTGAGGCTCGAAGAAACAGAGGACTCGACCTGGCTAACCCGGCAAGCCGAGTTCGATGAAGTCTTTGGCATCAATCAAACTACGCGGCCGCAAATCTTCCTGATGGATCGCTTCTACCGCGCCATGCGCAAGCGGACCGGCCTGCTCATGGAAAACGGCAAACCCGTGGGTGGAAAATTCTCCTACGATCAGGAAAATCGCAAACCCTACCGCGGGCAGGTGCCCGTCCCCGCGCGGCCGCGTTATGCTCCCGATGAAATCACAAAAGAAGTCCTGCAACTGGTGGCAGAGCAATTTCCAACCCACTTCGGCTCACTCGATGGTTTTGACCTGCCGGTCACGGACAACGACTGCTGCGCGACCTGGCAATTTGCGCTCAAGCATCTGCTCCCCCACTTCGGACCTTGGGAAGACGCCATGGTCAGCGACCAGCCGGACCTGTTCCACAGTAAAATCTCAGCCCTCATGAACCTGAGCCGCGTGCTGCCCCGCGAGGCCGTGGATGATGTGGCCGCGGAGCACGCGAGGGGCAGGATTCCGTTGGCGAGCGCCGAAGGCTTCATTCGCCAGATTCTTGGATGGCGCGAATTCATGCGCCACGTGCACCGTGCCACCGATGGTTATCGCGATCTGCAAGTCCCCTACGAAAAAGCAGCGAAGGGTATGTACGCCGGGGCGGCGCCCACCGCCCTGAACGCAACCCTGCCGTTGCCCGCAGCCTATTGGGGTGAACCCAGCGGATGGAACTGCCTCGATACCGTAGTCCGCCAGGTAGTGCGCGAGGGATGGTCTCACCACATCACCCGTCTCATGGTTCTCAGCAACCTAGCGACCCTGTGTGGTTTTTCGCCGCGCGAACTCGCCGACTGGTTCTGGATCGCCTATGTGGACGCATACGATTGGGTCGTGGAGCCGAACGTACTGGGCATGTCGACCTATGGCGATGGAGGCGTGACCGCCACCAAGCCATACGTGAGTGGCGCCGCTTATATCAACCGCATGAGCGATTACTGCAAAGGTTGCAAATTCGATCCCACAAGATCGACTGGCGAAGGCTCCTGTCCTTTCACGGCACTGTACTGGTCGTTTTTGGAAAGGAACAGCGAGCGGCTAAGCAGCAACCAGCGATTAGCCATGCCGTATGCGACACTGCACAAGAAGACAGCCGCGGAGCGCAAGGCGCTGCGTGCTCGGGCAGCCGAAGCCATCGATGAGTTAGCCAGCGTGCCGCGGCCAGACTATGAAGCGACCGGAACGGGGAACAAATGAGCGACGTTGTGATTATCGGTGCCGGGCTCGCCGGGCTGAGTTGTGCTGTATCCCTTGAAGGTTCAGGACTCGCGGTGACCGTGATCGAGGCCTGCGACCGCCCAGGCGGGCGGGTAAGCACAGACCAGGTGGAAGGATTTCTTCTGGATCGCGGTTTCCAGGTTCTGCTGACCGCATATCCTGAAGCCAAGCGGTTGCTGGACTACGATGCACTCCAACTGAAAAAATTTGAACCGGGTGCGCTGGTCTGGCATGACGGGAAATTTCATCGCTTCGCGGATCCCGTGCGCAATCCCGGGGCCGCGGCGCAATTCCTTTTAGACAACATTGTGCCCTTGGCGGACAAGCTCAACGTAGCCAAATTGCGCTCCCGGGTGCAGGCAGGCACTTTGGATGAAATGTTCGCCCGGCCGGAGAAAGCAACCCGCGAGTACCTGCAGGCGGTCCCCTTTGGCGCCCGCATGATCGAGCGATTCTTTGAACCATTTTTCGGAGGCGTTTTTCTGGAGCATGAACTGGTAACCTCCAGTCGTTTCTTTGAATTCCTTTTCCGCATGTTTTCCGTGGGGGAAACGGCCGTTCCCGCAGCCGGAATGCAACAGATACCGTTTCAATTAGCAGCGAAACTCCCGCCAGGAACATTGATAACCGGCGCGCGCGTGACCAGCGTGACGCGAAATGCTGAATCCTTTGCCATCGCCATCGAGGGCAAGGAGAGCCAGGAGGCGCGGGCCGTCGTACTTGCCGTGGCTGGCGAACAAGGCAACGCGCTATTAACGGGAGTGGGCGGCTGGAGTGTGCCCGAAGTGCGAGCCTGGAATAAAACCACGGCCTTCTGTTATGCCACGGAGCAGGCGCCGGTGGATGAGCCCATCATTCTGTTAAATGGGGAAGGGCGCCAGGCCGGCCCGGTGAACAACGCGGTGGTGATGAGTGCAGTTTCGCCCGGCTATGCACCCCCGGGCGCGCACCTGGTGGTGGCCAGCGTAGTAGGAGAAGCACCCCGCGACGACGCCGCGCTGACGCGCCTGGACCTTGGGGTACGCACCCATTTGAAAAAGTGGTTTGGCCCCGCCGTGGATAAATGGAAGACTCTCAAAGCCTACCCGCTACCCCGGGCATTGCCCCAGCAAAAGCACGCGGAGTGGGAGCAGACCCCCGTACGATTGGGAGGCTCGGGGGGTGTCTACGTCTGTGGCGACTACCGCGAAACGGCCTCTATCCAGGGGGCTCTCGCCTCCGGCAGAAGGGCGGCGGAAGCGGTGCTCCACGACCTCGCCGGCGAGGGAAAAGAGTAGCCCTTTTGACGGATGGGATCAGGTTTGCGGTAAAATCAACACAGTTCAGAAAGTCCCGCCAAGACACTCCTCAGTAGCTCAATGGCAGAGCATTCGGCTGTTAACCGAAGGGTTGTAGGTTCGAGTCCTACCTGAGGAGCCAATCCTTTCGAGCCCCTGGTATGAACCCTCCATTCAGAACGAATGGCGGACTCCCGTCGTCCAAAAAGAGAGGCCTGGGTAGCCCATTCAACCCGCTTTTGGCCTGAGTGGCCAGGGTTCCGGCCTATCGCGTTAAGGCGTGCGTACGTGGAGGGGCCCCAGTCGCCGAGCCGCGGCTGGGCGAGGGAACAGCGCGGAGGCTGAAGCTCGCGATCGTGGCGGGGTTGAACCTCGGCCGCACCTGGAGCGTACCAAGCACCTCAGTGGCTGCGGGGGTCTGGTCGCGTAGCCTGAACACGACAACGCCGGGCATGGCCTCTTTGGCTGAGAGCAGGCTGAAGCCGCCGGTCTGCTGCCGCAGTTCCAGCTGCGCCGCAGTCACAGAAGCGAGAGCAACATTGGGCAGGGCATTCGCCAGTGCCGGGAAACTTGCCTGGTTGAAGGCGCCGAGCCAGTTGTAGAGCAAATGACCGGCGGCTGTGTCGGGAATGAGACCCACCTGGTCACCAAATCGCGGAAGCCGAATGAGGATGGTGGGGTGAACCGGGCTGACGTGGTCTCCCGGGCGAGCGGGCACAGGTGCGTCGGAAGGATCGCCGAGGACGATGGTGTCAACCTCGTCTGGATCGTCATCGTTCTTCCCCTGTGGACCTCCGCCATGGCCCAGGGCGTACATGACCAGGCAGAGTGCAACCACGGCGGTGACAATAGCGAGCAGGATCGCTCCGCGGTTCAGCGGCTGGCGCTCAGTGATATAGAAGCTGGGAGCGGTGAACGTCTGCAAGACCCGGTCCTCGGCTCTCGCCGGAGCGTACTGAGTCGGAGGAGGTCCCGCAATGTTGGCCACATTAACAGTGTAGACGCGCCCATTCCAGCACTCCAACAAACGCTGGGATGACCCATTCAGATCCTTCAACAAACGCCGGGGTGCCCCATTCAAGCCCTCTTTTGGCTTTGAGTGGGCTCAGTTCCCTCCATAGCAGATCGTTTTCATCTTCATCAGGGAGGCAACCTTCTTGGTGCCTTGTAAAAGCCGCGAAATTCTACACAAAGAGAAGTATCCGAAGATCAATTCCCAAGCATCCTTGCATGCCTTCCATACATCTTGAAGGATTAAGAGATTGAGGTCACTTCCGTCCTAACGGGAGGAGGGGCCGATCTAGAGAAACGAGTAAAAAACATCAATGATTTCTTTGAGGTGCAGCGAGTGTTCTTCATCAAAATTACGCCCATCCAGGTTCCGCTTTAAAGATTTCGAGCGCCTACTCCTTCTCCAGTATCCCATCCGCTGCATGCGATGCCATCAGCGTGACTACGTAGGCTTGCAGCGTATTTTATTGCGGACATGGAAGGTGCGTCGCAAGAGTCCAGAAGCTTGTCAAAGGGCATAACCAGAGGACCTCACACAGCCAATGGCAGATACAACATTCCTAATCCGGTTCAGGACGCCGGAGCTGAGTCCCCAACAGGTAAGCGCCTCCCATGCGAAGATTCAAGGCGATCATCTCGTTCTGCTGAACGCGCAGGGAAAGCTGGCCGCACTCTTCTCATTGGACATAGTCGAAAGCTGGAATGAAGTCGAGGTAGGCTGTTCCGGCAATACCATGTGCGCGGGATAGTCCGCGTTCCATCGAGAGCATTGCTCAAGACCGGCGAAGTCCAGTCAGCGCCGCGATGCCAGCACTCGTTTCATGTTCATCGCGATGAGGTCTGCTTTGCGCGTAACGATCGCGGCCTGCGGAGCCGACATGACTTCGTCGGCGGTTTCCGCGAACAACTTCAGCCAACGGGCGAAATCTCTTTCTTCAATCGGCAAGGGAAAATGTGCAAGAAGCGGATTGCCTTTGTATCGCCCCGTGGTCAGCAACACTGTAGACCAGAAGTCTTTCAGCAAAGCCAGATGGGCATCCCAATTCTCTACCGCATCGTTGAAAACAGGCCCTATTTCCGGGTCCACGCGGACCTTCGCGTAGAATCGCTCGACCATGCTTGCGATTTGCGTTTCAGTGATGGGTGGTTCGGCGTTCATTGAGAACCTCCGGCGCGCAGTCTTTCGCTGCGCACGCTTGCCCATGTCGATCCCGCGAGTTTCCTGCAAGGGCGCGCGCCCGGTCGATTCAAGTAGTGACCGCCATTCCAGTGCCTTGATGTTTGCTCAACCAAAACTCAAGACCTCCCTTGAGGATGTAAACGTTGCGAATCGCATATTGATTGACAATGGATTCAACGCGCGACCACTTCACCGGGTCTGCGACGCAATCATAAAAAACGAATATCGAGCGGCAACTGGCTTGCTGAAGAAAGCTTTCAAGTTGAGAGACTGGAATACTGAGAGCGTCCGGAATCTGCGGCATTTGGCGCGAAACGGCCTGAGAGCTCAAGTGAACGATCAACAAGTCCGGCTCAATGGCAACCAGAGAATCCAGGTGGGCCGGAGAAATGAAGGGAAGTGAAGGACAACCCTTTACATGCCGTTTTGCTCGTCTCCGCAATTCCAGGTAGAAGAGCAATCCATACAGGAAAACCACGAGAACCAGGTAGAACCAGGCAAGAGGCAACACAGCTCACCTCCGTTGACCGCCAACAGCACGCCTGCATACTATCGCGATGCGATCTATGACGCAAGCGCTCTTGCAGAAAGCCGGGACACGTTGGGCAACCGATGGGTGCCCCAGGTCTCGCTTTTGAGACCTGGGATCCCCGCGACCAATCTCCAGGCAAACACCACAACCTATCGCACAGTAGCTACTGCCTAATCATCGTTTAGGCTCAATGGTGACCGTCTCGTTCCGGCGGCACGTAGTCGAAGAGCCGCAAACGTTCGCTCTCGCGTTCCACCGACCGGGTCCGGCCGCGCAAGACCTCATTCAACGAAATTGTCCCGCAAACCCGCTGGCTCGCGCGGTCCACTACCGGCAACTTAGCCAGGCCTTCTGTCGCCATTACCTCTGCCGCTCCCCGCGCCGTGCCATCCGCATACACATAGTGTTCCGGTAGCGGCTGCCGTGGTTCGGGAAACTCTATCGGCGACATAAGCTCGCGCACAATGACCAGTTCCAGCGGATCCACACCATATTCGCGGCTGAGATGGTATCCACGACGGCTCAACTTTTCTGTGAGGATAGACCGCGGCATCAAGAGCGAAGTGATCAAGTAAGAAGCGACGCACGCGATGGTGAGCGGCAGCAGAGCGGGTAAGCAGTGTGTAACCTCCAGGCTGAAGAGAATCGCCGTCAGCGGAACACCCAGCGCACCCGCCAGCATGGACCCCATGCCGATCAGTGCCCAGAAGGCCTGATCTGCCACTGGCGCATGCAGGATGTGTCCTACGCTTGCGCCCACCGCACCGCCGATCATCAGCAACGGGGCGAGCACGCCGCCTGAAGTTCCCGATCCCAGCGACGAAGCCCACATCAGTGACTTGGCAACAATAATTCCAACAATCAAAGCTACCGTGGCATTGCCGCGCAGCAGTTCTGCGATGTTGTCATAGCCGACCCCGAGACCACGCGGAAAGAAGAGACCGCCAATGCCTACTCCAATCCCTCCCAATGCCGGCCACCACATCCAGTGAATGTGCAGATGCTCAAAAAGGTCTTCAAAGGCATACATCATGCGGCTCATCCCGGCGGACACCAGGCCGACAAACGCGCCCAGAAACAAGGAACCTATCGCGAAGCTCAGACGAGGGGTTGCACTGAGGGTTGGCATCCTGAACAACGGTCCCGCGCCCAGCCAGTAGACCCGCAGGATGCCCGCCGTGGCGCTGGCGATCGCCACCGGCACCAGGCTCCTTGGCCTCCACTCGAAGAGCAATAGCTCGACCGCGATCAGAATCGCCGCCACCGGGGTGGCAAAGGTGGCGGACATGCCCGCAGCCGCGCCGGCAACCAGCAGCGTGGTGCGCTCAGCGTCGGTGACGTGCATCCATTGCGCGATGAGCGACCCAACGGCGCCGCCCGACATGATAATGGGGCCTTCTGCGCCAAACGGACCGCCGGATCCAATCGCAATCGCGGCCGATATGGGTTTCAACACCGCAACCTTGGGGTCTACCCTCGCGCGGTGAAGCAAAATAGCTTCAATGGCCTCGGGAATTCCATGCCCGCGAATCTTGTCGGAACCGAACCTGGCCATCAGCCCTACGAGCAGGCCGCCAATGACCGGCACAATCACCATCCAATAACCCAGAGGGCTACCTGCCGGAGACACACCCGCAAGGCTGAAGCGATGGTAATAGAACAAATTGGTGGAAAGTGCGATACACCTTAGCAATAGAAATGCGAGAGCCGTCGCGCAAATCCCAATCCCGATGGATACGCCCGAAAGGAGCCAGACCCTCCGATCCACCGTGAAATCGCGCAGGACGGACGGTTCCGATTTCATTTGTAATTTCCTCGAGCGGCGACCGTGCTTCTTCGATCGCTGGCGCGCTGGCTGTCGGAACCGCAGATCAGTGACAGTGCCCTAATCAACCCAGGGGCGAGCTCATTCAGTTCCCGCGCATGGGCATCCGACAGAATGCGAAGCACGCGGTGACCCTTCGCTGTCACTTGCAGCTGGATGCGCCGCCGATCGTTCAGATCCTGGTTGCGATTGACCAAACCTGCCTCCTCACAGCGCTTGCTCAGTTCAACCACGGTATGGTGCCGCAGGCCCAACCGCTCCGCGGCGTACGACACCGTTGTTTCCACTCCCTCTGGAGCTCCTGCGAGCTGCAATAGCAATTGGTGTTGTTGCGTGTGCAGGCCCGCCTCCGCGGCACACCCTTCGCTGAACTGGAGGAATTGTCGTAGCTCATAGCGGAACTCGGCCAGGTTCCGGAGTCTTAATCGATCGTCAATCTGCAGATTGTTCGCCATGTATTGATTATCGCATCACGATAGAGTTATGGTTTCAGATGGGTATCCTCGCGAAGACCTCTTTTTCGGAGATCTCCCGTATGAGCGGTAAGAAATACCAATCTCCCCGCGCGCGCGCCGAGGCCTTCAGCCACGCCCTGGGCATTCGTTTGCCCGTCCTGCTTGCCCCTATGGCGGGAGCGTCCCCTCCCTCGCTGTCGATTGCCGTCGCGAATGCAGGCGGCTTGGGAGCATGTGGAACGCTGTTGATGCAGCCGGAGGAGATCAAAGCCTGGGCCGCCGATTTTCGGCGACAAAGCAAGGGAGAGTTTCAACTGAACCTTTGGATTCCTGATCCGGTCTCCGAGCGCGATCACGAGTCGGAAAAACAGCAGCGGGAGTATCTGTCCGCGTGGGGCCCCCGCGTTCCACCCGAAGCCGGCGATGCAGCACTGCCGGATTTTGAAGCGCAGTGCCAGGCCATGATCGACGCAGCGCCGAAGGTCATCTCTTCGATCATGGGTCTCTACGCTCCCGGCTTTGTCTCGGAAATGAAAGAGCGCGGGATCCTGTGGTTTGCTACGGCTACGACCGTTGCGGAAGCCAGGGCAGCGGAAGCTGCGGGCGCCGACGCCATCATCGCCCAGGGCATGGAGGCCGGCGGACATCGCGGCGCTTTCCACGCTGACCAGGCGGAACATCACATGGTAGGCCTCATCGCGCTTTTGCCCCAGGTGGTGGACGCAGTGAACGTACCGGTCGTTGCCACGGGTGGAATCGCCGATGCGCGCGGAATGGCTGCCGCGCTAATTCTTGGCGCCAGTGCGGTCCAGATAGGAACCGGCTTCCTGCGATCTCCTGAAGCGATGACACCTCGAGCGTACGCGGACACACTTGCGAAGACGGAAGCCCACGAAACCAGGATAACCAGGGCTTTCAGCGGACGCCCCGGACGCAGTGTGGCAACAGCCTACGTTCGCGCATCGCTGGCCCGGCACGCTCCGCCACCAGCGCCGTACCCTATCCAGCGTGGACTCACTCGCGCGATGCGGGAAGATGCTCGAAAAGCCGGAGATGCCGACCGGATGCAACTATGGGCCGGTCAAGCCGCCGCACTGGCACGGGCTGAACCAGCCGGCAGCATAGCTCAACAGCTGTGGGACGAAGCCTCCCGCCTCCTCCCATAAAACGGCCATCATTCCGCTGCGAAGACCGGCATCCCTATAGACGCAGCCGAGATCGGGTGCCCCACATCTCGCTCGTTTTCCCGAGATGTGGGATACCACGAACCTCGACCGCACACTCTCAACGACTCACCAGCCCCGGAGGAAATCGGAAGGGTGCCCCATGTTCGCCCACGCGTACATGGGCCGAGAAAGCCGGGCGCAGCCCTACAACCGCTTTTTGCCAGTCCACTCACAGACGATTCGAAACCACTCCGCCGCGCCAGATTGCCTCACTTGCTCGTGCCCCGGCCCTTCTTCAAATCCTCGCCCAACAGAATCGCCTCGGCGATCTCGTGCATGGAGATTCTTCGCTGGCGGCTCTCCTTCTGCATCGTGCGGTACGCCTCGTCCTCGCTAATTCCCAGATCCCGTTGCAGAACGCCCTTGGCTCGTTCCACCGCCTTGCGCGATTCAAGCCGGCTGGCCAGTTGCACGTTTTCCGTCTCCAGCCGCGCCCGCTCAATCTCGGCGCCTACCAAAAAGCCAAGCGTCGAGAGCAGCCGCACCTCCTGCTCTGCATGTTGGTAACTGAGCCGATGCTGCAGGTTAATCACGCCCACAACCTTGCTCGCACACAGGATCGGCGTGCTGAGAATGGCCTCGAAGTGGTCTTCCGGAAGACTGCGGAAGATCATGAACCGAGGATCGTTGGATGCATTGGACGCGATGGCCACAGGCTCTCGGTGCTCCGCCACCCACCCGGTGATGCCTTGCCCCAGTTGAACCCCAAGGTGGTCCACCAGGTCGGCATGAGGATTCTTTGAGGCCCGCAACACCAATTTCCCTTGCTCCAGAACATAAATGAAGCAGGAATCGCACGGAATGACCGCGGTTACAAATTCCACAATGCTGCCTAGGACCGCGTGCAGCGGGTCCGCTGCGGCAATGCGGCTGCTGATCTGGTGCAGAAAATCAATTGACGTCAGCCCGTCGCGAAAACCAGCCATGGTTGGCGTGGATGGGGCCACCCGGTGCACGCGCGAAGCCCGCTTGCCTTCCTCTTTCTTAACCGGGGCAGTCGCATCTGGGGCGGACCGCACCGTGAGAGAGGCCAGCTGGTCCTTCTTCTGCTTCAGGATTTTGCCTGCGTACTGCGCAGCCTCATTCACGATGAAGCCCATCTTTGGGCGAGACGGTTCGAAGTCCGGAGTTATCCCGTAATGTGCCAGTTCCTCAGAAGTGGTTGGTCCGATGGAAACAACCACCACGGAACGCAGCCCGGCGCTCAGCTCATCGCGCAAACCCATCTCTTCAGCCACCTGGAAGAGATGGATCACCTGCACCGCGGTCATAAAGAGCACCACGTCGATGGTGGCGTTCGCAACGCTGTGCACAGCTTCTCGTAACGGGCGCAGATCTTCCGGCAGCGCCCATTGATACACCGGAATCTTGGTGACTTGAGCGCAGCGCTCCGTCAGCTCCGCCAGCAACTCGGGGTTAGACGCCCCATACTCCTGGATCGCCACTCTCATGCTTTCAAGAGAGTCGCCGAACTCCGCTTTGATCGCGGTCATCATTTCGCGCCAGGTGGATGGTTCGGCCGCGGTGGCCGCGACAGGTACTCGCAAATCGCGCAGGGCGGCTACCGGCTTGGGGCCGCGGGCAACGACTCTTACCGCCCGCAGGGCGGAAAGAAATTGTTCGCGATCGTGTTTGGTCTGCACAATGTCAAGCAAAGCGCGCACCCCGACCCCGGTAAGGAAGATGACCAGGTCGACCTGGTGGGCCAGAAGGTCATCCGCGAAGGCCAGCGCCTGGCGGTTGGATTCAAGGGAAACTTCACGCATGGCAGGCACAACAAAAGGCTCTCCGCCGTAGGTGCGGATCAGCTTTGCCACTTCAACCGCGCGACGAGATTCAAGCGACAACACTCGCAATCCGTCGAAGCTCGCGTGCGCCATGCACCTCCTCCAGACGCTGGCCACAAGAGACACTTCGGGCCGCCACCGTGGCCGGTGTACGACGCCCTATTTCTATCGCTTGGATTGGCCGATCATTTACGAGTCTAGCGGCTTTTGCACTGGAACTGCAAAGTCGCCGTAAAACGGCTCATTTTGTCAACGCAAAATCTTGTTGCAGCCATACCCTCTTGCCGTTACTATCAACATATTGCGGGGCTCCTACCATGCTGTAGGGCGTCTCGCAAGCGTGTCCACTCCGCTGTGGACGCTACCCCATCGATCCAGAGTTCCACGCTCCACGAAGAGCCTTGAATGCATCGCGCGTTGGCGATGTTTGATTCGGCCCGGTTGTCTGCGCTACCCGCACCTCCATGCGGGTCCGTCAGGCTTTCGCGCCCAAGCGTTCTTCAGGGTGCTGCATGGAATCTCAGTTGGCTTTCAATCCGGCGTCCGCGTCCTTCACGACGGAACAGAAGGAATACCTTAAGGGTTTTTTCGACGGCCTGTCGCAGCGTGGCCTGGTTCCTTTTGTCGGCCAAACACCCTCTGGCCTGATTACGAACGACCCTGCCTCCGGAAGTCCAAACCTGGCCGCAGAGGAGTTGTACTTCAACACTCCGGTTTCTGACCTTGCTCGCGAAGAGCGATGGAAATTCGAAGAGAACCCGCTCGATATCTGGGACAAGCTGCTGGCGCATGCCAATGAGAACAAGGCTCCCGCCCCGGACGACCTCTTCCGCTTTAAATTCCACGGCTTGTTCTATGTCGCCCCGGCGCAAGACTCCTTTATGGTGCGGCTGCGCATCCCTGGAGCAATCCTCAGTTCGCGCCAGATGTGCGGCCTGGCCCAACTGGCAGCCGACTACGGCCCTGGCCGAGCCGACCTTACCACCCGCAGCAACGTGCAAATCCGCTCTCTGCAGCCCAAAAATATTGTCCGCATTCTGAATGCGATCCAGGCTCTCGGCCTCTCTTCGCGCGGTTCCGGCGCAGACAACATACGCAATATCACCGCCTCGCCCATCACCGGTATCGATCCTGCGGAGCTTTGCGACGTAGCCCCCCTGGCGCAGGCCCTGGGCCATTACATTTTCAACTCACGCGATATGTATGGGCTGCCGCGCAAGTTCAATATCGCCTTCGATAACGGCGGAGCCATCAGCGTGCTGGCGGATACCAACGACATAGGTTTCGTCGCCGTGCGGGTTGCGGATGGCAAAAGCGTGCCGCCGGGTATCTATTTTCGCGTTCTCCTCTGCGGAATCACGGGGCATAAGCAATTTGCTACCGACGCGGGCCTGCTCCTTCGGCCTGACCAGACAGTGGCCGTTGCTGCCGCCATGGTGCGCGTTTTTAGCGAGCATGGCGACCGGACCGATCGAAAGAAGGCGCGGCTCAAATACCTGGTCGACCGTTGGGGCATGGAGAAGTTTCTTGCCGAAACGGAAAAGCGGTTGGCCTTTCCGCTCATTCGTTTCCTGGCTTCGGACTGCGAGCCGCGGCACCCAATCGACCGCGCCGGCCACATCGGCGTACACCCGCAAACCCAGCCTGGCATGCACTACATCGGCATTTCCGTACCGGTGGGCCGCCTGCCGGTGGAACAGATGCTGGCTCTTGCCGCAGTGGCGGAGCGGTACGGCAACGGTGAAATACGCCTTACCGTGTGGCAAAACCTGGTCATTCCCTCTATCGCCGGCGAGCATCTCGAGGCGGCCAAGGCAGAAATTCTCGCCGCCGGCTTGAGCTTCGATGCCGGTACCGTGCTCAGCGGAACCGTGGCTTGCACAGGAAATCAGGGCTGCCGCTTTGCCGCCAGCGACACCAAGACGCACGCGGTAACTCTGGCCAACATGCTCGACAGCGCTTTCAGGATTCTTGAACCCGTGAATCTGCACGTGACCGGCTGTGCCCACTCCTGCGCCCAGCACTATGTTGGCGACCTTGGCTTGATGGGCGTGAAGGTGGGCGGCGAAGAGGGCTACCAGGTGATGCTCGGCGGCGGTTCCGATCAGGACCAGGGCCTGGGCCGCGAACTCTTCCCTGCAGTGAAATTCAGCGATCTGCCGCCACGCATTCACAACTTGTTTAGCGCCTACACCCAGCGCGCAATGGCCGAAGAATCCTTTCTTGCCTTCACCCGCAGGCACGCCATCGACGAGCTCAAAGCATTCTGCCAACCAGAGGAGCGTAGCTAGCATGCCCGGCCCTGTCTCTCACGTTCCATTTATTCCCGAGAATGCCCCGTTTACCGCGGAGCAGCGGGCGTGGCTCAACGGATTTCTCGCCGGCATATACTCTCACACCGAAGCAACTCCGTCCGCGGAACCACCCCCGTCGCTCAAGATAGCTGTGCTGTATGCCTCGCAGTCAGGCACCGGGGAAGGGCTGGCGCGTAAGCTGGCCAAGGAACTTACGTCTAAGGGACACGTTGCCACCGTTCTGCCGCTCGAGGGTTATACGCCCGCAGCCCTGGCTGCCGAACGGCATGCCGTGCTGATTGCCAGTACCTATGGCGAGGGCGATCCGCCCGATGCCGTGCAGCCTTTCTATAACCAGCTCTGCATGGAACACTTTCCCCGCTTCGAAAATCTTTCGTTTTCCGTGCTGGCCCTGGGCGATTCCAGTTACGAAAACTTCTGCAAATTTGGTCGCGACCTCGACGAAAAACTAGCGTCCCTCGGCGCCTTCCGCATGTGTGAACGGGTCGATTGCGATGTCGATCCCAATGAGCCGTTTAGCAAATGGAAGAGCTTGCTCTTCAAGAGCATCGACGAAATTGCCGCCACCCGTCCCGCAAAGCGTGTTGTCGCCAACGATGCGATCGTCGCCGCCGGAAAACCCGAGACCGTAAAAATGAAAACCGCAACGCATACCCGCGACAACCCTTTCCTCGCCCCCATCGTCGACAAGCGGGCTCTCACCCATGAGGTGTCGAGCAAGCTCACGCTGCATCTGGCCTTCTCGGTCGAAGGATCGGCGGTCATCTACGAGGCGGGCGATGCCTGTGCCGTCATCCCACAAAACGAGCCCAGCCTGGTGGAAGAAATTCTGCACAAGCTCAAATTCAGCGGCGACGTGTTGGTGCAACTTCCTAAGGCTGGTACGGCGCCTCTGCGCGCGGCGCTGCTCGATCATCTGCAGATTACCCGGCTCACGCGCAAGATGGTCCAGGCCTACGCAACCATTGGGCAGTGCCTTCCACTGCTCGATTTGCTCAAGCCGGAGCAACAATCGCATCTCGACGCTTATACCTGGGACCGTGGCCTCATCGATCTGCTGTATGAATTCCCAGGGGTGTTGCGTGATCCGGCAGACCTGGTAGCTATGTTGCCCAAGCTGTCGCCGCGTCTCTACTCCATCTCTTCCAGCCCCGCGGCCCACGCGGGCGAGATTCACACCACCGTTGCGGTCGTCCGCTATCGCTCCCACAATCGCGAACGCGGAGGCGTCTGCTCCACCATGTTTGCCGACCGGGCGCAACCCGAAGGCCGCTTGCCCATTTATATCCAGCCGAACAAAAAATTCCGCCTTCCCAAAGAAGCTGACTGCCCCATCATCATGATCGGCCCGGGAACCGGCATTGCGCCCTTTCGCAGCTTTTTGCATGAGCGGCGGGCACTCGGCGCGCGCGGCAAGAACTGGCTCTTCTTCGGCGAACGCTCCGCTGCCACCGACTTCCTCTATCGCGAAGAACTGGAGTCCATGCAAAAAGACAATTTCCTCACCCGTCTGGACCTGGCCTTCTCCCGCGATCAAGACCACAAAGTTTACGTGCAGGACAAGATGTTGGAGCAGGCGCCGCAGTTCTGGTCCTGGCTCCAGGATGGGGCCTGCCTTTATGTATGCGGCGACGCCACCCGTATGGCGAAGGATGTCGACGCGATGTTGCACACCATCGTGGAGCGGCAAGGTGGACTAAACAAGGAAGCAGCCGTCGAATACGTCCAGAACCTCAAAGAGCAGCACCGCTACCATCGCGACGTTTATTGATTCACTACGGCCCGTGCTGAAGGAAGGTCCGAATTTGGCATTGCCCTTACATGAACGCGCTCAGGACGGAAGCAGCGACACTCTCGTTCGCCTGACTCTGGACGACTTCCTCAAGCCGTTGGCTTCTGCGCCGGCTGCCTTGCCTTCGGTCGCACCCATGCTCATTCCCGATAGGCCGCTCGGGCCAGGAGAGCAGTACCGTTTCCACTTCAACATGACCAAGTGCATCGGCTGCCGCTCCTGCGAGATTGCCTGCAATGAGCAGAACGGAAACCCGGCCGAGATTCACTGGCGGCGTGTCGGCGAAATTGAGGGCGGCGTCTACCCCGATACCAGCCGCCACTATCTTTCCATGGGCTGCAACCATTGCCTCGATGCCGACTGCCTCAAGGGCTGCCCGGTCGATGCCTATACCAAAGATCCGGTAACCGGCATTGTGCTGCATTCCGCCGATGCCTGCATCGGCTGTCAGTACTGCGTGTGGAATTGCCCTTACTCCGTTCCTCAATTCAATGAAGAGCGCGGTGTGGTAGGGAAATGCGATATGTGCCACGGCCGTCTTACCGATGGCCTTGAACCCGCATGCGTCAACGCCTGCCCGGAAGGGGCCATCGAGATCGAGATCGTGGACATGCTGGCCTGGCGTTCCGATTACGCGCTGGCCGAATCGCCCGGCATGCCCGCTGCGGGGCAGACCATCTCGACCACCCGCATCACCCTGCCGCCTGACACCACAACCAGGCTCGAGCGCGTCGACACTGGGCGCATCGCTGCTGAACACCCGCACTTCTCACTCGTCTTCATGACCACGTTGATGCAGGCCGTTACCGGCTCGCTGATCGTCGCCCTGTTCTTTCATGCCGCGCAGCCTCTTGTGTTGGCTGCGTTGCTCGGCATTACCGTCGTAGCCCTGAACATCTCTGTGTTTCACCTGGGCCGCCCAGCTTATGCGTGGCGGGCGCTCAAAATGTGGCGGCGTTCCTGGCTCAGTCGCGAAGTCCTGCTCTTTGCATTGTTCTTTGCGGCTTTCGCGGGCTTCACCCTTGTCACCTGCCTCAACGCCGTACCCGCCCACTGGCTGAACCGTCTGCACCTCATCCGCTTGATGTGGTTGCAACATCTTCCGGCTCTAGCCCTTTTGACGATTGGGATCGTTGCTGCGGCTTTGGGTATCGCCGGCATCATCGCCAGCTCCTTCATCTACCTGGTCCCTGCAAGGCCATCCTGGAACATGGTGCACACGCCCATAGACTTCCTGCTAAGCGCAGCGCTTATCGGCATTGCATTGCCTGCCGTGCTCAGCGCCATCATTCCGTCGACTCACTCCGTCCTCTTGCTGTCGGTTTATCCGCTCTGGCTGGTCGCCCTGGTCTCTGTGCTCTGGATCGCGAATCACGCCGTCCGCCTCGTGCGTCTCAATCGATCAGCCATCTTCGAGCATCGCGCAGCTGCCGCATTGCTCAATCTGCCGGGACATAGGGCAGCGCTCATCGGTAGCTTCGCTTGCGCGGCCGCGGTTCCTCTTGCCTGGGCATTCTCAAACTCAGCGCTTGCCTGCGCAGCGGCCTTAACCGCGGTGCTGCTCGCCCGCTATCTCTTTTTCGTCTCCGTTGTTCCCCTGAACATGGCGCTTACCTTCACCCGCGGAGGGGCACACTGATGTGGACTCGTGTCCGTCGCGCGTTGGGTATCGACACCCGGCAAGCGAAATATGCTTTCCAGCGTGACCCGGTAGCCGGCCACATTGCTGGCGCACGGGTTGCCGAACGTTGGGTCAAAACCACCTGCGGCTACTGCTCCGTGGGCTGCGGCATGCTCGTCGGCATCAGTGATGATAAGGCAGTCGCGGTTCGAGGTAACCCTGACCATCCGGTAAACCGGGGAAAGCTTTGCCCCAAGGGCCTCAGCGAACACCACATTCTGGATGCGCCTGGCCGCGCAAAACAGCCACTGTTACGTAAGCACGGCGTACTCGAGCCCGTCTCATGGGACGAAGCGCTGGACACCATGGTCGAGAAATTCTCGCAGGTGCAAGCCCGCTACGGACAAGATGCTCTCGGTGTCATCGGTACCGGCCAGTTGGTCACGGAAGAGTTCTATACCTTGGGCAAGCTGGTGCAACTGGGCTTCCGCAGCCGCAACTTCGACGGCAACACCACCCTGTGCATGGCGTCGGCGGTATCGGGATACAAGCTCTCCTTCGGCTCCGACGGCCCTCCGGGCTCTTATGCCGATATGGAGACTGCCGATCTCATTCTGCTGATCGGCGCGAATATCGCGGACAACCATCCCATTCTGTGCCAGCGGCTGGAACGCAATCGCATGCGCGGCACGCCCACCCGGCCGGCCACCACGGTCATCGTGGTAGATCCCCGGGTTACCAAGACCGCGATGCTGGCCGACATTCATTTGCCGGTTAAACCACGCAGCGACATCGCCTTGCTCAACGGCATCGCCCATGTGCTCATTGCCGACGGTCTCATCGATCGCTCCTATATCGAAGCCCACACGACCGGCTTCGAGGAATTCTCAGCTTTCGTCGCCGGCTTTACCCCAGAGTGCGTCGCTGAAGTCACCGGGCTTTCCCCGTCCGATATCGTGCACACCGCGCGCCTGTACGGCAACGCGAAGGCCGCCTTCATCGGCTGGACCATGGGCGTCAACCACTCTACCCAGGGCGCGGTCACCGTCGCCGCCATCAACAACCTTGCGCTGATCACCGGCAATCTTGGCCGCGCAGGCGCCTCACCCTTTTCCATTACTGGCCAGTGCAACGCCATGGGAACACGCGAAGCCGGCTTTACTTCCAGCCTGCCCGGCTATCGCAAATTTGAATCGGCAGCCGATCGAGCCGATCTCGCGGCGCTGTGGAACATCGATGTAGATCGAATCCCTACCGCGCGCGGGCTGGCATATCCCGACATTATCGAAGCCGCAGTCTCCGGCAAGGTCAAAGCCCTGTGGTTTATCGCCACCAATCCTGCAGTGTCCTTTCCCAACTACGGATTGCTGCAGCAAGCGCTCCGCAGCGTGGAGTTCATGGTGGTGCAGGATGGTTTTCATCCCACCCCAACCAGCGATTTCGCGCACCTGGTTTTGCCCGCGGCCATCTGGGGAGAGAAGGAAGGCACCTACACCAACTCCGAGCGTCGCATCAGCAAGGCAAACGTGCTGGTCGCGCCTCCGGGCGAGGCCCGTACGGACTTCGACATCTTTCTTGCTCTCGCCGAAAAACTAGGCGTCAAGGAGGAGCTCTATCCCGGTTGGCAGTCGACGCATGACGCGTTTCAGGAGTGGCAGCGCGTCTCCGCGGGACGCATGTGCGACTACAGTCCTTTTACCTGGCAGCAGATTGAAGACAACGGCGGCATGCAATGGGGCGGCGAGCATCTCTATACCGATGCCATCTTTCCTACGGCGACGAGTAAAGCCATCCTGCACTCGGTGCCTTGTCTGCCATTCATCGAACAGCCAGACAGAGATTACGACCTCATCCTCAACACCGGCCGCACCGTGGAGCATTGGCACACCCGCACCAAAACCGGGCAGGTGGAAATGTTGGAAAGCATGGTGCCCACCGCCTGGCTGGAGATGAACCCAGACGATGCAGCCAAACTGCAGCTCAAACCGCACGATCGCGTCACCATCGTGTCCCGGCGCAGCGCGGTAAAGAATGTGGAATTGCGGATTACCGGCATTGTTGCTCCCGGGCAGGTTTTCATGCCCTTTCATTTTCCTGAAACCAACTCCAACCTGGTCACCCTGGGAGCGTTTGACCCGATTTCACGCGAGCCAAACTTCAAGCAGTGCGCCGTGCGCGTAGAGAAGTTCAAGCCTTCGAAGTAAAGCACAAAAACTCTCAAGTAAGGATAGACATGGCCAACCTAAAGCTATTTCTGAAGTCGGGTCATACGCCCACGCTCATCGCCGCATTCCTTTACTTCGACTTCAGTTTCGCGGTCTGGGTGCTGAATGGCGCCATGGGCCCTTTCATTTCCGAAGCCTTTCATCTGCGCCCGGCGCAGATTGGCTTCATGGTCTCCGTCCCCACACTGGCCGGCGCATTCATGCGCTTTCCCCTGGGTGTCCTCTCCCAGTACATCGGCAGAAAGAATGCTGCCATTGTTGAGATGTCGGCGATCGTGATCGCTTTGTTGTATGGGTTTTTCTTCGTGCACACCTTCAACGACGTGCTGGCCATGGGCATTCTGCTGGGCATCGCCGGAGCCAGTTTTGGTGTTGCGCTTTCTCTAGGTTCCGGATGGTTTCCCAGGCAATACAAGGGCTTGGCCATGGGTATCGCCGGAGCAGGCAACAGCGGCACTGCCATTGCGGCCCTCTTCGCCCCACGACTAGCGACGCACTATGGCTGGCAGCATGTCTACGGTTTCGCCGCGGTCATGATGCTGCTCCCGCTTTGCGTCATGATATTTTTTGCCAAGGAGCCGCCCGATATTGAGCATCAGTCTCTCCGGCAACATCTCAGTTGCCTTTTCGAAAAAGACGGCTGGTATTTCAATCTGATTTACATCATCACCTTTGGCGGCTTCATCGGTCTTGCCACTTTCTTGCCATCTTTCTACTACGCGCAATTCCACGTATCGAAAATCATGGCCGGCGAACTCACCGTCCTGGCTACATTGACAGGATCCGCGACCCGTGTGTTGGGCGGTTGGTTTAGTGACCGTGTCGGTGGCATTACCACGCTCTCGGTGGTTTTTCTCGTAACCATCGCCGGACTCTTCGGCCTGATGACGGCTCCGCCCCTGGTCGTCACCACGCTGCTCTTCATGCTCTGCTTTGCCGCGCTGGGAGCAGGCAACGGAGCCACCTTCCAACTGGTGCCCTTGCGCTGGCCCCTGACAACCGCGGTTGCCGGCGGCATGATCGGTGAGATCGGCGCGCTGGGAGGTTCCATTCTCCCCAACCTGCTCGGGCTATCCAAGCAATACACCAGCTCCTATCGATCCGGTTTCATCGTCTACGCACTCCTGGCCGCCGCCATTCTCCTCATGCTCCGTGCCGTTTCGAAAACCTGGACCACAACCTGGGTCGGTCACGGCGGTCGCGCCCTAACCCCGACCGTTGCCATGGATTCAATGGCCGCAGACTAACGTCGACCCGACCCTACTGAAACGTCATCGTTCGAAACACGAAGGGTGCCCCAGGTCTCGCCTTTGAGACCTGGGATCCTCCTAGCAAAAGCCGATTAAGTCCCCTGTTATATCCACAGGTACAAGCCGGTGTTCCTTAGCATCCCAGACAATCTCACCGGATCGCGATAAGCAGCCCGCCGCTCAAGCCGATCGATTGTTGATGACCTCCAGCAAAGCTATAGTCGTAAGCCGGTTCGAGAAACCAACCAAACCGGCGGTTCCGGGCAGGCCAAAACATGAAATCACCGGCTACCTCACCGGAAACTGTATTGCTCGTCGTTCCATTCTGTCTGAGATGAACCCATTCCGGGCCAACGCCCAGCATGAACTCTGCCTTGCGAGAGAGGGTCCACGGCTTCTTGAACAGCAGGTCCGTATCCCACTCCGTCGAACGATGGGTAAAAAAGGGCGACACGCCCGCCTCGATCTCCAGCCAGTTCTCGATTGGTGTGGTTTCGACCGCAAAGTTGGGCGCAAAGCTCGCCGCCCCCCCGCTCACATCCCAGCTTGTAGCTGCGCCGATCTCAAGAATCGCCACGGGATCCTTATCCACCGAGACCTCTTGCGGATGGTCGAAAGAAGGTGAGGTTTGCCCACGCACGGACAGAGCCAGAAACAGAAAAAGGCACACGACGCCTGCCGTGCATACGCGTCTCACCATGAAGCTAAATGACTGTGCGCAGCGCGACCGTCACGCTGTCACGGGCAGCTTTGACAGCACTCACAACCGTTTCGCCTGCGGCCACGGTATGCGCAAGTGCCGATCTCTTCTGTGGTCCCCGGTGCTCGACAGGGACGCTTTCGATTCCGCCACCGAAAAGCAGATGCTTCTCCTCCAACCGATCGAGCGCCGCATTCAAGTCCGCGACAACGGTTTCAGCCTCATCAGCGACGACGATCAGTTCGATATTGATTTTCCTGTATTGCATCTGAATGTCTCCAGCCTCTTATCTTATGCCCACCCAGGCTTTTTCACGACGGCCCTTCCTCGCTCAATTCTCCGCCGGTCGAAAGTCAAAATAAGCCTGGTTCATGTTGCCGTTCGTCAAAACATGCACGGTAGGCACATTCCGGCCAGCCGGCAAATCCAACACGACAGCATTCCGCAGAATATTCCAATGGTGCCACTGCCTCCATGCAATCGGCTCTGCGCCATTGTACGTAGTGGGAATCGTCACCGCTCCGGTTGCATCCTGACCATTCACATCGAGCGAAATGCTTCCCCCGCGATTCGACGTGTAAAGCAGGTCCGCGCGGTACTTCCCGGACTTCGCGACATCGACCGTGACATGGAACCACTCACCCGGTTCCGTCCAACCTACGTAAAGTTGATCTTTAGGCGGCGTCACCGTCTCATAGTGGTTGTTGTCGATAGCGTCCTTTCCCGAAGCCGTCGAAAACTTCGTATAAGAAATGTCGACGCCTTCGGGCATCCGGAATTCGTTCAGATAGCTGCCGTCCGCCGGATTCAGTTGGCCGCTGCCGTGGTTGGCCGCATCGCTGTCATGGTAGGCAACGCCTTCGCCTCCCACATCGTATGCCGCGCATTGCACGCGGCCGGGCCTCCCCGAAGGCAGCAGCCCTGGGACGGACGAGCTCTCCGCCATCATCCGCGAGCTGCGCCGCTCCGTCGAATGGGCCTCCAAGGCAGCAGACAAACCCTTTTGCCGCGATCAGTCCGCCCGCAATCTTTGGCAGGGTAGCTACGAGACCTTGAGCGAGTCTCGTCCCGGCCTCTTCGGCGTAGCGACCAGCCGCGCCGAAGCCCAGGTCCTTCGCTTGAGTGCCATCTACGCTGCTCTCGACTGCAGCTCAGTCATCGAACTGCCTCATCTCCAGGCCGCGCTCTCCGTCTGGGACTACTGTTCCGGAAGCGCCGCCCTGATCTTCCACGCCTCCACCGGGAACGCCGTTCTGGATCGCATCCGCCGGGCCCTCGATGAAACTCCGGAAGGTCTGAGCAGAAAAGAAATTAGAGCCCCCTTTCACGGTCATGTAAGCAGTGACCGCATCGACACGGCCCTTGAACAATTGAGCGCCCAGGGCCTGGTCAGCAGCCAAAGCAACTCTGGGAGAGGCCGGCCCGCCACTCGCTGGTCCGGAATAGAAGGAGCCGAACCGGAAAACCAACCGACTTAGTGCGCTTAGTGCGCACGTTTTTCCAAAAACTCCGCAGGAGGCTAACTCAAAACAAACTCAAGGGTGTATCTGTGATTGGCTTGGTGAGCCTACTCGGATTGATGGAAGATCGCGTGGTTGACGTCCGGCCAGAACTCCTTCGCCGCGAAGGTGCCAAAATCCAGCACCACGTTCGTCAGCCAGCGCTGGCCAACCTTTGTCCACGTGCGGTACTGGGTGGGATAGTAGGCCGAGGAGATTCCTGCTGCGGTGCCCGCTCCCACGATCTCGGAGACGTTGAAGGTTTCCTTCCCCGAATCCGTGCGCGTGATCACCGTTCGTGTCACGGCGTAGACACCGCGCTTGATGAAACCGCCGTGGCCCAGGGTGTAGTAGCGGGTGTCCTGCCGGAAAATCATGGGCACAATCCCTTCAACCCAGAGATTCTCGTCCGTTTGATCCGCGAACGTGTGCCAGTAATATCGGCCATAGCCGGCAGCGCCCTGGCGAAATGCCGGATACGCGTCCGTTGCCTGGCTGATACCTGCCTGGATGCCGACAAAGATGAACGACGAATAGTCGAAGCTATCGAGGGCGCCTGTCTTGAACTTCTCCTTTACCGTTTGCGGGGGTAGCTTGGCTCCAGCACTAACCGCCCGAAAGTTAGGCACGATCCATAGGATTCGCTTCGTTTGCCGCCCCTCATCGGGATCTGCCGTGTTGGCAGGCGATGACGAACTCGTCGAGGGTGTACTGCTTTGGTCTCCCACATTGACAGCGGAGGGCACAGGCGCGTCTGGTATCGCCGCCACTTCGCCCAGTGGTGCGCCGGCCGCTAACAGCATGCCGGCTTTCTGTTGCGCCAACGCCGGACTGAGCGCTAGCAAACAGATCGCGCAGCAGAGAGCAAATCCCCTAAAATTGCCGGTTCTCATCAAGTCGACACCACTCGTCCTTCCTCTTCCAGGAGACCGGATTTCGCTTCCACAACCATCTCAACCCACCTTTGATGTGGCGGCGCAACTTTGGTTCTACCTTTTCTTTGATCGCTGCATCGGACGTTGGACCAGGGCCCCGTTTGGCCGGCGGCAAACGACTCTAGTACCCTCAAAATTGTGCCTGCCTGTTCGGACGGCGTGTTACATCAGGAGAATCCACATGGAATGCGAGCCTCAAACCACCCGCTCCTGGACAACCCGCCGCGACGAGAAGAAGAGGCGTTTGCAACTGGCCGCTTCCTGGATGAACGGCCCGGTCCTCGCACAAGAAAAGATTGTCGACGCTTTACACGTCCTCCTTTCCCCGGCGGATCGAATTGTGCTGGAAGGCGACAACCAGAAGCAGGCTGATTTTCTGTCCCGTTCCCTGGTCAAGGCCGATCCTACTAAACTGCACGACCTGCATCTGATCATCTCCAGCATCAGCAGACCTGAACATCTCACGCTTTTTGAGCTGGGCATTGCGAAGAAGGTGGATTTCGCATTTGCGGGGCCACAGAGCCTTCGAGTGGCACAATTGCTTGAGGATGGGGTCCTCGAAATCGGGGCCATTCATACATATGTTGAGCTGTATGCCCGCCTGCTCGTCGACCTGGCGCCGAACGTAGTATTGGTCTGCGCGGAACAGGCGGATAGGCAAGGCAACTTATATACCGGACCAAATACAGAAGACACGCCTGTGATCGTCGAGGCTGCCGCATTCCACGATGGAATCGTGATTGTTCAGGTAAACCAAATCGTGGACGAGCTGCCGCGCGTCGATATTCCTGGTTCCTGGGTGGATGTCGTCGTGCAGGCCGATCGCCCCTTCGCCGTAGAACCGCTCTTCACTCGTGATCCCAGGCATATCACCGATCTGCAGATCCTTACCGGCATGATGGTCATTCGTGGCGTGTACGAGCGCCACCAGGTCCGCTCGCTCAATCATGGAATCGGATTCGACACCGCGGCGATCGAACTTTTGCTTCCCACCTACGGTGAGTCGCTCGGTCTACGCGGAAAGATCTGTGAACATTGGGTTCTGAACCCCCACCCCACACTGATTCCTGCCATCGAGAGTGGGTGGGTCAAAAGCGTCCACTGTTTTGGCAGTGAAGTCGGCATGGACGGCTATGTTCGCGCTCGGCCCGATATTTTCTTTACCGGTCACGACGGCAACCTGCGTTCCAATCGCGTTCTCTGCCAGCTCGCGGGGCAATACGCGGTGGATGCATTTATCGGATCCACGCTGCAGATGGATGGCGATGCGAACTCCTCAACCGTGACTGCTGGGAGGCTTGCCGGTTTTGGCGGCGCGCCCAACATGGGACATGATCCCCACGGACGCCGGCACGCCAGCTATGCATGGCTCGACCTGAAGGCAGACGCGAGCCCAACCACCCGGGGAAGAAAATTGGTTGTGCAAACCGTGGAGACATTTCAGAAAGGCGGAGTGCCCGCGTTCGTCGAGACCCTCGATGCAGTGGAAGTCGGCAGGAAAGCAGGCATGCCCCTAGCTCCAGTCATGATCTACGGCGACGATGTGAGTCATGTAGTTACTGAGGAAGGGATTGCCTACCTTTATATGACGCAGGGAATCGAGGAACGCCGGAGAGCCCTGGCCGCGGTAGCCGGCGTTTCCCCGATAGGCCTGAGGGCCAAGCCCGAAGAGACTGCGGAACTTCGGCGCAAGGGCATCGTAGCTTTTCCCGAGGACATCGGAGTGCAGCGAACGCAAGCCAATCGCTCTCTCCTCGCCGCTCGAAGCATGGAAGACCTGGTCGCATGGTCCGGCGATCTCTATCAGCCACCGCCAAGGTTCAGGAGCTGGTAAATGCCGACCCCCATGAAGGAAAACCATCTGCGGCATGGTCCTCAAAAATCCGGCTCTCCCGGCGCTGCATACCCCTACCACTCTGTCCCTTCCACAACTGACGGGAGCCCCGCATCTCGCTCGTCTTTCGCGAGATGTGGGATACCACGAACCCCGACCCTCTCACCCCGACCCGCCTTGACGCCTCATGGACTCGCATCCCTCGCACGCGAAGCCTTGATCGCGGAAGCAGAACTCACCCCGAAGCCAGGCTTGGTTGACCGGCGAGGCTCCGGAGCGCACCACGATCTTTCATTGACACTCATGCATCAATCGGCAACCGCCATCGAGCCATATTTCGCTGAGATGGCGTTGCACTCTCAGGGGCAGGCTCTCGACATCAATTTAAGATCGCAGTTGGCCGCGATCGGCCGCGATGCCGAACGCGCCATGTACCACGCTACGCAGGGAAGCAACTCCCACAAGGGCGCAATCTGGATTCTCGGCCTTCTCATCGCGGCGGCAATACGTGTGCCTGGCGGAGCCGCCCACGACATAGCCGCGACGGCAGGCGCTATCGCGCGGCTGCCCGATCGCGCGCAGCCCAAACTCATTACCCACGGTGACCTCGTCCGCAACCGTTACGGTGCTGGTGGCGCGCGCATGGAGGCGTCCAATAACTTCCCCCACGTCATCCACTGCGGACTTGCCACGTTGCGGCGCAGGCGAGCCAACCAACATCCGGAAGAAGTCTACCGCCTCGACGCCTTGCTCAGTTTGATGGCGGAACTCGACGACACCTGCGTGCTCTATCGGGGTGGTATCGAAGCTTTGCTCGTTGTTCAATCGGGCGCGCAGGCCGCATTGGACGCCGGGGGATCCAGCACCACCGGCGGCCGTCAACGGATCTACCAACTCGATCGTGAGCTGATCGCCAGGCACATTTCGCCCGGTGGAAGCGCTGATCTATTGGCCGCGTCCATCTTTCTGGATGCCCTGGAGTATCCAAAGACCAAAGTAGAGGACACAAATGGAACTGCTTGAGTTCGACTATCCAGCCGCGACCAGGCGCGTTAACCGCAAGGCACATGTCGGCGTCGTGGGATCCGGAGACATGGAGGTCCTGATGGAACCCGCCCAAACAAACGGAGCCCATGTCTCGATCCGAACCAACGTAAACGGATTTGGAAGTAGTTGGAAGGCCGTGCTTGACCGCTTCTTCTCGCGCTTCGACGGAGCGGTCCGCATTCATATCAACGACGCGGGGGCCACGCCCGGCAGTGTGATGTTGCGCCTCGAACAGGCAGCAGAAATGATCGAACGATGAGCGCTACCATCACCGCGCCGGCATTTGTGAGTCGCCAAAGCTTCGTCGAACTCGATGCCCGGGTGCGAGCGCAAAGTCTCATGGATCCCGGTTCATGGAGAGAACTGGCCGGCCCGTTTGATCGAATGGAATCTCCCTGGCTCCCGTTGCAAGGCATCGCTCCCCAATCCGACGATGGCTGCGTCGTGCTGAAGGGCAACATCGCCGGTGCCCCCAGCGTCGTGATCGCGTTGGAAGGAGGCTTCCAGGCCGGAAGCATGGGTGAAGTATCGGGCGCCAAGATGTCGACGGCTCTCGATCTGGCAACCGAGGATTCTCAGAACGGCAAGAAGACCGCCGCGGTCCTGTTGTTGGAAACAGGCGGAGTGCGCCTGCAGGAGGCGAATCTCGGTCTGGCGGCGATTGCCGAAGTGATGGCGTCGATCCTCGCTCTCCGCGAACATGCGCCGGTCATCACCGTGATCGCGGGAACAGTCGGGTGCTTCGGTGGACTCGCGCTGGCCGCAGGACTCTCCAGCTACATCGTCATGACTCGGGAAGCTCGCCTGGGCATGAACGGCCCGGAGGTGATCGAGCAGGAGTCCGGCGTCGAGGAGTTTGATGCTTCCGACCGCGCACTCATCTGGGCCATCAACGGAGGAGAACAGCGGGTCGCGATGGGCGTTGCCGATCAACTGCTTCTCGACGATGTGCCAGAAATCATCGCAGCCGTCCAAAACTACATCAAGGCAGGATTGCCGCAAGTCCATCGCAGTCAGCAGGTCGAGCTTTATCACCGCCGTATCGCGGCCCTTGATACTTCCAGTCAAATCGATCCTTTCACACTAAGACAAAGCTGGAGCAGTAAAACCAGGGAAGGGGAAAACCGATGAGCGGTCTCCGCGGCAAGGCATGGTTCGAAGCGCTGACCGGCCGGAAGGAACCCCAACCGGGAGATCCCGGCTCGGTGCTCAGTGCGGACGCGGCGCTTGGGAAAGACACCGCCCGCTTTCTTTGCGTGGTGCCAAACCCAGCGTCTCGCTTCCCTTGTGCAAGGCAAGGAGAAGTGGGCCTGGAAGAAGCCTATACACTGGCGGCCCGCGTGCGCGAAGCGATGGAGCAGGATGTCAACCGCAACAAGCGTCCGCTGATTTCGATTGTCGATCTGAAGAGCCAGGCCTACGGCCGCCGTGAAGAGACAGCAGCCATTTTTCTCGCGACTGCAACCGCGGCGGATGCGTATGCCTCCGCGCGCATGAAGGGACATCCGGTGATCGCCCTGGTGGTTGGCCAAGCTATCTCCGGCGGCTTCCTGACCCACGGATACCAGGCGAACCGCATTCTCGCCTTCGACGACAGCGGTGTGGTGATCCATGCCATGCACAAGGAGGCTGCGGCCCGGATTACTCTTCGATCGGTTGCGGACCTGGATCGCCTCGGGCATCAGATCGCTCCCATGTCTTATGACATCCACGATTTTGCCAGGCTAGGCCTGCTCCATGAATTGCTGCACGTCGAGGACCCCGATCACCCCTCACCTGAAACGATGGTTCAGGTTCAACAATCCCTGATCGAAGCGGTAGCCGATGCAAGGGCAGGATCGACGGACCTGAGTAACCGCCTCACTTCTCAGGGTGCGCGTGAAATGCGCCAGGCCGGCCTCGCCGCGCGAGCACGAATGCAAGAGCAGTGGCGACATGATTAAAGTCCTAGCCGACGCACTCGTACCCATCTTCGCTGGCCTGCTCTTCGGCTACATCGCCGGGCGCCGCCGCGTCATGGACAATCAGAACGTTCATAACCTCATCGTCTTTGTGATGAGTTTCGCCGTCCCTTGTTCCCTTTTTCTCGCCATTGCGCGCACACCCAGGGCAGCCTTGCGCGAACAAGCTGCAACGCTTCTCGTGCTGTTGATTGCCTATGCCGTACTGTACGCATTGAGTTTCTCCTGGGCTCGATACGGCGAAAAGTTGTCCTCTTCGGATAGTTCGGTGCTCGCGCTAACCATCAGTTTCCCCAATATCGCGGCCATCGGCTTGCCCTTGCTCGCAGATGTCTTTGGAGTGAAATCCCTGGTCACTGTCGCAACTTCAATCGCCCTCGGCTCCGTCACTATCTCCGTGGTCACGCTGGCATTTCTAGAGGCGGAGAGGAACAGTTCAGGGGAAGTCTTCTCTGTTCGGGAAGCCGCCGCCCCTCTGTTTCGTGCCCTGAAGAAGCCGATCGTGTGGGCCCCATTGCTGGGGTTTGTGTTCTCTTGCGCGGCCTTGCAACTACCTTCCTACCTCGATCGATTTCTCACCGTGCTCGCCTCGGCAGCGGCGGGATCTGCCCTGGTGCTGACAGGCCTGGTGGTCTCCGCGCAGAAGTTCGTACTCGGGCCAAAGACGCTGATACCGGTTCTACTGAAGAACATCTTGCAGCCGGCACTCGCTCTCGGCCTTGCGATCGTGCTTCACTTATCGATGGAGCAGACACGTTACATCACTCTCATTTGCGCCATTCCCTGCGGTTTCTTCGGGCTCGTCTTCGGAAAGGCGTTCGGCTCAAGCCCCCAGCTCGCAAGCTCTGGCCTGATCGCATCCTACATCGTCAGCGTGGCCACACTGTCGGTATGGATAGTAATTGTGAACCACCTCGGTTAAACAAAGAATGCACACCAGCCCGCAGATACACGATCTGTTGCAGACATCCCTCATCACGGAGTGCACCGTCGAGCCGTCCTGGGTAAGAAGGTCGCTGCTTGATTGTCCATGGGTTGTCGTTCGTCGCGCCCCCGCTGCGCCTGGCCTGGTTGCAGTTGGCGTGCGAGGCAACACCAGGAGCGAACGATGGGCTGCCTTCTGCGAAGCAAGCTTGGCAACAAAGACCGTGCGGCCAGAGGGCCTGCGCGAGCGCCCCGCAAGCAACATGCAGCGAACTCCGGCACGAAGAGCTCTACAGGAAATGCAGAAGCGATGGCTGGGCCTGGCGTTGCCATGGGGGCCGGCCGGCAGTGTTGGCTTTGAGATAGCGACCGGGCGCAGGGTCACGACAGAGGAAAGCGATCTGGATCTAGTCATACGAGCGGAACAACGAATCGAAGGAGAAGAAGCCAAGCTTCTCATGGATCGCACTCTTGGACTCGATGCAAAGGTTGATGTTCGCGTGGAAACACCGCTCTGCGGCTTTTCTCTAGCGGAGTACGTGTCAGCTTCCTCTGCAAAGATTCTGTTGCGTTATCCGGATGGTGTAGGACTGGGAGAAGACCCCTGGCAGGAGGAAGCATGAGCATCGCGTTCCTCTTTCCTGGGCAAGGTTCACAGTTCCCCGGCATGCTTCATCAACTGCTCGACCATCCTGAGGTCGAGCGCACACTCGATGAAGTAAGCGCGGTCCTGGGCTCCGACGTGCGAAGCATCGATACCGAGCAAGCGTTCGCCTCTTCTGTTTCAGTCCAACTGGCGCTGCTGGCCTCTGGGGTGGCAACAGCGAGAGCCCTGATCGAGAACGGTGTAGAGCCTGCCGTAGTCTGTGGCCTGTCGGTGGGAGCATTTGCCGCGGCCGTGGTCGCGGATGTTTTGTCGTTGGAAGACGTCGTTGGATTGGTGAAGCTCCGGGCAGAGAAAATGGTAGAGCTCTACCCAACCGGGTACGGCCTCTCCGCGATCATCGGATTAAGGGAATCACAAGTCGGAAGTATCGTGGAAGCGGTCACTACCGATCAGCAGCCAGTATTCCTCGCCAACATCAACGCGCCGCTGCAGATCGTGATTGCAGGCTCGGAGGCAGGCATGGAGCGTGTACGAGGTGAGGCCTGCCGCCAGGACGCCAGAAAGGCTGAGCGGTTGCAACTGTCCGTTCCATCGCACTGTCCCTTGTTGCAGCCGGTAGCTGAAATTCTGCAACAGCGCATCTCATCGCTCCGATTGAAGAAGCCAAGGATGACCTACATCGGCAACGTCGGCGCCAGAGCTCTGCGGACACCGGAGCTAATCGCAATCGATCTCGCCGGCAACATAGCGCATGGCGTCCGCTGGCACGATGCAACCACGGTTGCCAGAGAACTCGGTTGCAACCTATTTCTCGAAATGCCGCCCGGCCACGTTCTTACTGACCTGGCCAAAGAAAACCTGGCAGGTGTAAGCGCACTAGCCGTCGAGAAAGACGTTCTCCCCAGGGTGTTGCGTCTAGCGAAACAGGAAATCACTGCCGACGGCTAACGAAGGCCTAAGGTCCTGGACGGGTGCCCCATGTTCGCCGAAGCGTACATGGGCCGAAAACGATTCGTTCAAATGCTTTTAGTCCATTACTTAACGACAAAGAAGGACGTAATGAAATTCCGATGTGCAATTCTCGACGACTACCAGGACTGCGCCCTCGGCTTTGCTGACTGGGCCTCACTCGAAGGTGTGGAGGTGAAGAATTTCACCCACGCCATCACCACAGAACAACTGGCAGAGTTCGAGATCATCGTTGCCATGCGGGAGCGCACGCGGTTCGACGCGCCGCTCCTCGCGCGTCTGCCGCGGCTGAAGCTACTCATTACCACCGGCATGCGAAACGCAGCCATCGACGACACCGCCGCTGCCGCTGGCGGCGTCGTCGTCTGCGGTACAAGGGGACTCGCCTATCCCGCGCCAGAACTTACCTGGGGACTGTTGCTCGCTCTGGCGAAGCAGATTCCGGCTGAAGTCCAAGCGGTACGCGAAGGGAACTGGCAAACGCAAATTGGCCTAGGCCTCTCCGGCAAGACGCTGGGGATCGTCGGCCTGGGCAAGATCGGCAGTCAGATTGCGCGATACGCCCAGGCCTTCGACATGCCAGTCCTCGCCTGGAGCCGAAATCTGACAGAGGAGCGCTGCCAATCCGTAGGCGTGGAGTGGGCGCCTACTCTCGATGCGCTATTGCAGCGCGCTGACGTCGTGACTCTGCACCTGGTGCTCTCTGATTCGACCCGCGGCATCATCGGCGCACGCGAGCTTGGCCTGATGAAGCCGTCCGCCCTGCTGGTGAACACCTCGCGCGGGCCGCTGATCGACGAAGCGTCGCTGTTACAATCCCTGATCGAGAAACGCATTGCTGGGGTGGCGCTCGATGTCTTCGACACCGAACCGCTACCTGCCGCGCATCCCTTACGAACGTTGCCGAACGTCGTAGCCACCCCACATATCGGCTACGTCTGTCGCGAAAACTATGAGCTCTTCTACGGCGATGCCGTTGAAGACATTCAGACTTGGATCAAAGGCTCTCCGATACGCACACTGACCGGCCAAGAGTAGGTAACTGTCAGAGAGGCGTGAGATCGGGTCTGCCTGTGAGTGCCAGGTACTGATGGATGAACGCGATGGACATGCTGCCTTCGCCCACGCCACTGGCTACGCGTTTGATCGAACCGTGGCGCACATCACCTGCGCAAAATATCCCGGGAAGGCTGGTCTCGAGCGGAAGTGGCTCGCGTTCCAGGGGCCAACCGGTCAGGTCTCGCCCAGTACAGATGTAGCCATTGGCATCTCGCTCCAGGGCGGCCGGAAGCCATGCCGTGTTAGCCGTTGCGCCGATCATCAGGAAGAGCGCATCGGCGTCACGCGTTGTGGAAGTGTGACCACCGTTGGCGTCACGAGCAGACGTTATCACCTGCTCCAGATGCTCTTTACCCTGCAACGCGGTCACCTCGGTGAATGGTTCCATGCGAATGTTGCTCTTCTCTGCGATTTGAGTGATCAGGTATCGCGACATGCTCAGCGCGAGACCGCTGCCGCGCACGAGCATGGTCACCTCGGCGGCATAGTTTGAAAAGAACACCGCGGCTTGTCCGGCGGAGTTTCCACCGCCGACTATGAACACTCGCTTGCCGGTGATACTGTGCGCTTCCTGACGAGAAGCGCCGTAAAGCACGCCACGACCGAGCAGCCGGTCCAAACCTGGAACTTCGATTCGATGCCAATCCACACCGGTGGAAAGCAAAATAGCACGAGCGGATATGCGCTCTCCTCCATCGAGCCTCACGCAATAACCCGTATCTGTAACCAAAACTGCTTCGATCGTGCGGGTTACGACAATCTCCGAGCCGAAGTGGAGGGCCTGTTTGATCGCACGCTCGGTGAGTTCATCGCCGGAGACGCCAGAAGGAAATCCCAGGTAGTTTTCGATCCGGGAAGAAGTTCCAGCCTGCCCGCCGGCAGCGGAGCGTTCCACGATCAGCACTCTCAACCCCTCCGATGCGCCATAGACTGCGGCGGCCATCCCAGCCGGTCCTGCACCGGCTATGACAACGTCATACCGATCACCCTTTGGAGACGTCTGGAGGCCCAACGCGTCTGCGACGGTACGGACCGTTGGTGTCAGTAAGCATTCCGCACCGTCTACGATCGCAGCCACTCCATCATGTCCTGCTGGAACATAAGAAGACGCCCGGATCGGGTCGAGTTCGCGATCCACCCAGTCATATTGCACACGATTAGCGGAAAGGAAACTACGAATGCGCCGGCACTCGGCATCGTATTGAGATCCCATCAGAAGAACACGCGATGAGGGAGTGGCCTCAGCGTACTGCCGCACTGCAGACAGCCGATCCGTCATGGTCCGGAAAATGGCTGCGCCGGAGGAGTCGGACGCTCGAATCAACTCCTGAAGCTGCTGACGATCGAAGCGCGCCAGGCGACACCGGGTGATTGCTTGCATCGAGACCAGGTTTGCGGAGCCCAGCAGAATGGGAATTTCCCCGAAGAAATCGGCTGCCTTGACCTGGTCCAACTCCCGGTGTTGTCCCACAATGTCTTTGACCGCCCGGAGCGACCCTTCCAGAACGATGAAAAACCGCGGGTCTTCTCCTTCGCGTATCACCCAGTCTCCGGCTTCTGCGCGAATATCCGCCGCCTTTGTGGCGAATCGTTGACACTCAGACTCGTTGAGGCCGGCGAAGACTGGTATTTGTGATAATTCTGCTGCAGTAATCACGTATCTGTTTACCCGCGCTAGACACTAAGGTAGTCCGGTGGGGCATACTATGCATCTTCTTTCGCCCTGGAGGCTCGCCTGACCCTCGAGTTTGCAGCGAAGTTCAGCCTGGAAAGAAAGGATGGAACCGCCCGCCGGGCTCAGTTCCGCGCGGCGGGCGGCTGGTTACCAGAGCAGCTTCAACGCGAATTGAAGATCTCTGTTATCGAAGGACGTCGCGGTGATGGTTCCTACGTTGCCATTCGAGATATTTGCATTCGGATTGCCGAAGTTGGGGTGATTGATGATGTTGAACGCCTCGGCACGGAATTGCGCTGTGAGCTTTTCAGAGATTGCGAAATTCTTGAGCGCAGAGAAATCGAACTCAGCGGTGGCAGGTCCGCGGAGCGTGTTTCTTGTAACCGTTCCCTGCACGCCGGCCGCCGGCACGACATAGGCTGTCTTGTCGAACCATTTGGCCGGGCTGCGTTGCGTAAGTTTGCCACTGGTGCGGCCGGTCGCCAGATTTGTCCGTTGTGGAACATAGGTACCGCAAGTACAGGAGCCGGACCCGCCGGTGACCGAGAAGGGAAATCCAGTGCGAAGTTGGACAATGGGCTGTATCGACCAGCCGCCGGCAATGGCATTTGTGATGCCGCCCTGGTTCAGGAAACGTTTGCCGTTACCGAAGGGAAGCTCATAGCCGGCACTGCCGACAGCCCGGCTGCTGGTGTCGTAATTGGAGTATGAGCGGTCGAAGGAAAAGTGGGTGGAGTAGGAAGTATCGTTTGCATCCGCTTCGCCGGAGTTATTGTCCAGGTTTTTCGACCACTGATAGTTGACGAGATAGAACAGGCCGTTGCGGCTGCGTTGTTCGAGTTTGGCCGAGAGTCCGTTAAAGTCGCTTCCGCCTGCATTTTTGCTGGTGAGCATGCCGTGCAGGAAGTTTTGGAACGGCCGCGGCCCAGGCGCGCCGCCTACCACCGCGAAAGTATCTTCATTCTGGTCGAAGCGCTTCCAGAGCTTGTGAGTCACGCTGCCGGTGTAGCCAAGCTCAAATACCGTGCTGTGGCCAAGATCTTGTTGCACGCTCACTGTCCACTCCTGGGTATACGGCACTCGATTGCCTGGATAGAGACTGAAGGGCGCTGGGATGGAAGGCAACTGGTTCAATCCGGGCATCAGTGTCTGGGTTATGAAAGATTCGTTGTTGATCGTCGCGTTGAAGTAGAACGGGGGAATGTTGCGCTGGAACTGCAGCTCGTTGATGTTGGTGTTATCGAAGTAGACGCCATAGCCAATACGCGCCACTGTTCCGGGACTTGCCTGGTAAGCCAAGCCGAGGCGAGGACCAAAACCTCTTTTGTCGGGCTGCACCATGCCGGCGGGAAAGAAATTTGGCGTGGTGTTTACGTGGGGAAGAAGGACTGCGGGGATATTCGCCGGGACGGTGTGAAAGGCAATCAGGCCGGTCCCGGGATCGAACATGCCGGCCAGTCCATTCTTCTCCACAAAGGGCGAGGCGTACTCCCAGCGCAGGCCGTAGTTCAGAGTGAATCCATGGCCGATCTGCCAGATGTCGTTCATGAAGATGCCGTAGGTGTTGTCGGTGTAGTGTCCCAGTGAGCTTCCCGAACCGGCCTGGCAGATGGAACAGACGCCCGCCTGGTAGGTTGCGAGAGATGCGAAGGTAAAGGATCCGCGCGCCGGCGTATCGGTGAGCTGCCGAACCTGGCGCCACTGAAACTGAGCGCCGGCCCTGAGCGTGTGCCTCCCGATTACGTCGCTGACGGTATCTCCAATGCTGTAAATGTTCTCCGTATCGCCTTGAGAATTACCGCCTTCCCCTAAACCTGTGTAGCCGGTGATGGTGATTGCAGGACGGCCATATTCGCTGGGTGTTATGCCGCCGCTGATGTTCTGTAGCCCTGCCAACTGCACCCAGTTCTTTCCGGGAACTGGGTTTATCTCGTTAGTAAAGCCGTAAGCGCGGTTGTATCCCAGCCGGACCTCGTTGACGATCGTGGGCGAGATCAGGTAGGTGTCACCCACGCTCACGTTATGACCCAACTGGGGGTAATTCACACCGCTTTGCACCGAAGGCACGATCTCTGCGGCGGTGTAGTACACGTAGCGCTCGAACAGGCTGTGCTTGGAGGACAAAGTCTGATCGGAGCGAACCACTGCCTGGTCATAGTCGTTCGGCTCAATGGCAGTCACCGAGTAATCGTTTGTGCCGCAGCTCGTGCAGTTAGGTATGGGAAACGACGGTTGAAGCACCTGGGCAAATAAGTAGGTTGGTGTCCCCAGCTGTGCAGGGGTGGGAAAGTTACCCAGCTGAGGGATGGATTGGGAGCTCCGGAGGCCCTCGTAACCAGCAAAAATGAAGACTTTGTCTTTGACGATAGGCGCGCCGATAGTCCCGCCAAACTGATTGCGGTGAAACACCGGTTTGTGCGGGTAGACAGTGTAGGTGGAGAAGTAGTTGCGTGCATCGAATATGGAACTGCGGGTGTATTCGAAAAGAGTTCCATGGATCTGGTTGCTGCCCGACTTGGTCACCATCGATACGGCGGCCTGGCCCTGGCCATATTCCGTGGAAAAGCTGCTGCGCAGAAGGTTGAACTCCTGCAGCGTATCGACCGAGGGCTGCATAGAAAGTACGTTGAACCGCAAGGAGCGGATATACACGCCATCAAGGACGTAATTGGTCGAACTGGCGCGTCCACCATCTACCGTGATGTAGAGGCTTCGCGTGCCGAACTGTCCTGGGGTTCCTGTGTTTGCGAATTGCGCCGGAGAGACGCCCGCGGCCAGGGTCGCCAACTGGAGAACGCTTCTGCCATTGAGGGGCAGGTCGGAGATCTGCTTTTGATCGATGACCTGGCCGACAGCCGCATCACTGGTTTGCAGCTGTGGCGCAAGGGACGTGACTTGGACCGTCTCGTTCGCCGCTCCGACGCTCAACACGACGGATTCATTGGCGTCCTTGCCCACGAGCAGGTCGAAGGCCGGAATCGTAGTGGTCTTGAAGCCTGATTTTTCTACCCGCATCGAATAAGTGGCCGGCGGCAGGTTGGGGATAGAAAAATCGCCGTCGTTGTTGGTGGTCGCTGTGCGTTCAGCCGCGGTGCCCTGGTTCACGACGTGAACGGTAGCTCCTGACACGACGGCACCGGTAGCGTCGGTAACGCGCCCTACGACGTTCGAGACGGATGATTGTTGAGCTGAAACCAGGACAGGCGCTACCCCGATGACGATAAGGGTAAGCAGGTGGGAAATTGCTCTGGCTGTCCGCGTCCACGCTGGACCTCTCGGGTTTGTTGTCCGGGATCCCTCTTGGGGTATCTCTATAGGTTGCATTGAAATCCTCCTAACGTCGCTGGCCTGCTGTGTTGAATGAGGTTTCGGCCGAGGATGCACCAAAAGTCGACATATTGTCGACGGGGTTAGACAGAAACAGCGATCCCGGCATGAGACGTCTCATTCGGACGCCATGCTACTCACCCGGTGAAACGACTGTCAAGGCCCGTCTTCATTGCGTGCCAGGAAGATTAAGCGGGCGCCATCGCCTTCCGTTGACCAGCACTGGGGAGCACTTCGGGCATAATTACGCTCATGTATTTACCCCTCTTTCATTTAGGATCTGGAGCATGGCGGCGAACCAGAAGCAGCTAGCCAAATTGGCCGGAGTTTCCGCTGGAACCGTATCCAACGTCATCAGCGGTTCGACTCGAGTCAGCGAGAGCTCGCGACAAAAGGTTCTGGAAGCAATCCGCATTCTCAACTACCAGCCGAACCTGATCGCGCGTAGTTTGAAGACCAACCGGACCCACACCCTGGGGATTGTGGTCCCGGATATCACCATCGCCTTTTTTCCTAAGATCATTCGAGGGGCGGAATGTGCGGCCCGGGAACGGGGATACTTCCTGATCGTTCTCGATTCGGAGGGAAGCCCGCAGCGCGAGGCTGACATGATCGCCCTGCTGCGGGCACAGCGCGTCGAGGGTATTTTGCTGGTTACGGCGTGCGGCAAGGAGTTGTCCTCCGAAAGATTCGCTATGTTGACTTCACATTCGCCCGTGGTATGTCTCGACCGCCTGCCCATCAATCTGGAGGTAGATTCTGTTTGTGTGGATGATTGCGGAGCCGCGGAGATGGCAATTACTCACCTGATCGGGATGGGCCACAGGCGGATTGCGGTGATTACCGGCCCCCTCACCCTGCAGAATGAACAGGAGCGGCTGAACGGGTATCGCCAGGCTATGCACAAGGCTGGGATACCGATTCAGCGTTCGTTGATCTGGAACAGCAGTTTTGATCAGCAGCATGTTGCCGGTATGTGCCAGAACGGCTTGCTTCAACTCGAAGAAAGGCCCACGGCGGTATTTGCTACCAACGGTGTTACCGGGCTGGCGGCGCTCCGCAGTCTGTACGCCGTTGGATTGAGTACGCCGAAGGACTTCTCGTTTGTAACCTTCGACGAGTTAACCGCGGAAGATTTCTTCCGCCCCGGCGTCACCTCGGTGGTGCAGCCCACCTTTGACATGGGGTATCAAGCGGTCGAGGTACTGCTGCGCAGAATCGAAAAAGGAGAAGGCAAGAAGCCGCGCGAGAAGGTTCGTCTACCCGCAACGCTCACGGTTCGAGAATCGTCCAGTACGCCCTGCCCGGCGGAAGCCAGAACCGCACCGGCAAGGGCTAGAAAGAGTTCCCGGGCTTAGCCTGGTGTCGAAGTACGGATGGCGTCGGCGACCTCCTCGGCTCCGTCGAGCACGCGCAAGTCCAGGCGGAATTCGCGCCGCTCCCCCGGCGAAAGCATTTGCAATGTACCGCGCTCACGCTCTGCCTTACGGCCGAGGGTCCAGCAGTTTGCAGGCTCCAGTCCGAGGACGAAGTGGTTGGTTCCGGTCATTTTCCATTGCACGAACCGGGGCAGAGTCTTGCTGTCGTAGCTCAATGCGATGCCGAGGTCGGGCCGGTCTCCGTCACTTACCAATACCACGGTCACTTTCCCGGCCGGATCAGGCGCCATGTGATGGAAATAAACCCGCTCTGCTACGCCCTTCTGCGGCGCCTCAAAACGATGCCAGGTCTCCTTACTCCGCGCGGCCCAATCGTCGGCGGGTTCGACAGCCCGAGAAGGTGCATGAATCACACTGCGTTCGGTCAGCAGAGGGAATCCAAAATTGAAGTGATAAAGAACCATCAAGGGGGAATCACGCACACCCTGGTTCTCGACTACATCGCGCACAGAGAGAGATTTGCTCTTGAGGGATGTTGAAATCGCGCGTTCCAACACGAGGTTCGGGCCATGCACCGACGCCTCGCGCAATTTGCCGGCGACGCTCAACAGACAGTCGTCGCCCTCCCAACGTTCCAACCAACTGACTGCTTCCGCAGGAGTGTTTGAAATGGATCCATGCACTCCGAGGCTTTCGCCGTTGTCTAGCGACGCCGCGCCGGCGGTGGTTAGCCCACACGTGGCCAGGAGTCCTCCTGGAAAAGACCTGAGCCATTCAGCGCCGCGGGTCGAGTAGTATGCGGGATGGACCATCCCATTGGGTGAGTGCCAGCAGAGCGAAGTCCCCTGGAATGTGGCCTCAAAAATATCCATGCCCCGGTCGGGCACGACCCAGAATTCGAGGCCCTCAGCGGTTCGGACGCGCAGGGTAGAAACGCCTTTGGCTTTGCCGTCTGCATGCGTGAAAGCCGAAATACCTCCGGCCTGTGAAAGCAATCCGGTACGTTGCAGCAGAAACTCGCGAGTGTGTGGATCGTCTGGCAAAGCCATCTTTTTTTCTTAAGGCAGCTTCTTGAGCCACACGTTGCGGTGAGAGATTTTTAGATTGCCTGGTCCTTCGATTTCGAAGGCGATGAGTCCCTTGGCCTGGTAATATTTCGGGTCGGTGTCGACCAGCGAAGCCATTACGTGACCGTTCACAATGTGAATGAGAGTATGGCCATCGGCGATGATTTCGACCTGGTTCCACTCTCCCGGTTTGATGAAGGATTTGAGATCGTCCGGATTTCCCAACGAGGCCAACAGGCGGGGCTTTTTACCCGGTTCGGTGGCCACCATCTGGCCGCGCCAGGCGATAATGCCACGGTCACTGTCCTGCTCGTACAGCTGGCCGGTGTATCGATTGTTGTAATCAAAATCGGCCTGGTAGCCCTTCAGGTTCCACTTGGCATGTTTCTGCGACAGTTGGTCATTCTGCTGCATTCGCTGTTTCTGCTCATCCGTCATTTGGGCGAGGCGATCCGCGGGGATCTCTCGATGCATGGGAGGCACGTTCAGGCTGCGGTACTGGATACCGCCGTTGGCTCCGGAGCCTTCGAGCTTCATCTCCACCTTGAGCATGAAGTTTCCCGGCTCACCGCCGCGCCAGATGATGTTGGTGGTCCCGGAGGTATGCTCCGGGCTGGATTCGCCGACAATAGAACCATCTTCTACGTGCCATACGTCGGGCGGTCCGTCCCAGCCGTTCAAGGTTTTGCCGTCGAAGATTTGAGTCCATCCGTCGTGGTCGTTAAAGTCGATCGGCTCAGGCTGGACAAAGCGGCTCGGGGGCGCAGGCTTCTGCTGTGCTGAGACAGAAGGGGAGGTGAAGACGGCGAACAGCGCCGCAGACAGCGTTGCCGACGCCAGGCAGGCTGAGGCTTTGAGGCGCCATGAATTCGAAGATCTATTTGGCATATGCGCTCCTAGACAAGCGGTACCGTTTCCCATTTCCTGCTGGCGGCTGCTTTCAAGACTGTATCGGTTACATAGTCAGCCGCGAGACCATCCCGGAAGCCGGGAGAGAATGTGCTACCCTCGCCGATCGCCGTGAGGAAGTCGGCCACCTGGTGGATGAACGTGTGTTCGTAGCCGATCTGCAATCCGGGAACCCACCAATTTTTCATGTACGGATGGTCGGCGTCGGTGATATGAATGCTCTTCCATCCCCGCAGACGCCCCTCATCGCGATGATCGAAGAACTCCAACCGATGGAGGTCATGCAGATCCCATCTCGCGGAGGCGCGTTCTCCATTGATCTCCAGGGTGAAGAGCGCCTTGTGTCCGCGGGCATAGCGAGTGGCTTCGAACAAGGCCATCGATCCATTCTGGAATCGGCCGAGAAAGGCGCTGGCATCGTCGATGGTAACGGGCTGCATTTGGCCGGTGAGATTGTGCTTGCGTTCCTTGATGAATGTTTCTGTCATCGCCGCGACCTCGGTGATGGGTCCATTCAGCCAAAGCGCCATGTCGATGTTATGGGCGAGCAGATCACCGGTCACGCCGCTGCCGGATACGGAAGCGTCCAGGCGCCATAACCCTTCGCCGCCTTGCGGCAAGTCCTGAGAGATAGTCCAGTCCTGCAGGAACTGCGAGCGGTAGTGAAAGATACGGCCGAAGATTCCCTGATCCAGAAGTTGCTTCAGGAGAACCAGGGCCGGAACACGGCGGTAGTTATACCAGACCATGTTAGGCACCTTTGCGGACTCGACGGCGTCGAGCATCGTCTTGCCTTCCGCGGCAGTTCGTCCCAGCGGCTTTTCGCACAGGACCATCTTTCCCGCCTTTGCCGCGGCGATAGCAATTTCCGCGTGGGTATCGTTGGGGCTCGCGATGTCGATGACGTCGATGTCGCCGCGCAGCACCAGGGCTCGCCAATCGGTCTCGATGGACTGATAGCCCCAGTTCTCAGCGAAACCTTTTGCGCGATTAGCATTCCGCGCGCAGACGGCTTTCAACACCGGGCGATACGGCAAATCGAAAAAGCGAGGCGCCTGGAGAAATGCGTTCGAGTGGGTGCGCCCCATGAAGCCATATCCAACCAGTCCGACGTTCAGATCTTTCCTGGCCATGCCTGTTCCTCAACTTCTTACGAGTGGTTGCGCCTCGGGATTTCCCGGGCCAAAATGCTTCAGCATCACAAGAGGATCTGATGTGCTGAGGTTCTCGATCACCACTCCTTCTTCCGCGGCTGCAGCGGTCACGAAGAATTCATCCTCGGTCATCTCGCCGAAGCGGATCATCGACGGCGTGCTGATCGATCGCCTGGCAATCAATCCGTGGCCCTGGGTCAAGATTGCCCCGTAGGCCGCTTTGTCCTTGATGGTCACGCTTTGTTTGGGCAACACTGTGAGCTCTTTGGCGGAGTAATGGGGGGTGCCATAAGTGATCCAGAGTTCGCGATAACCCTCGCTCTCCGTTTCTTCGAGGTCTTTAACCGGTTGAGGCTTGGTCTTGTTCGACTTGGCAAATTCCGGGTTCACGTTGGCATCCCAATCTAACATGCTGACCAGGTAGTCGAGGTCATGGCTGAACTCGGGCCTGACATCCTTCACCAGTAAACTCCAGTCCACGATGCGGCCTTCCACTTCCGATTGAAACATCGCAAAGACATCGCTGTTTATCTGCGGCTCGTAGGTTACCAGCGATCCGGGAGCATGCAGTATCCCCGGATTGATCTGCCAGCCTTCGCCGACGACGAGCCGGTAGGCACGAGCATGCTCAAGGATGCCGTTGTCACCCTGATTCCACTTCTCCAGGCACCGCTTGATATCGGCCTTTGTTGTACCCGGTTCGAGGCCCATGTAGGTGTGGGGAAAGTTGTTTTCCACCTGGTTGTATTGGGGTGGAAAGTAGTATGCCTCCGGCTTTCCCTTCTGCCCGACGAGCTTCGCGAACTCGTCGCTCTGGTGCAGGTGGTGCGGGATGGGACCCAGGTTGTCAAAGAACTTGCAGAGGAGGTTCCATCCACGTTCGCGATTCATCACGGCGGTGCTCAGGAGTAGATCACCGGCGGTTTCAACGGCATCCTTGAGGAGGAATTTCTCGCCCTTGTCGGGTTGGATATAGCTCAGGCCTTCGTCGGGAAGAGTATCTGGTCCATTCGAGGCCTTGGTTGTCGACGAGAACCAACGTTCGTTGATGCCTCCCCGATGGCCGCCAAACGCGTACAGGTCGTTGGGGTGAAGCTTCAGCCTGCGTCCCGGGATCATGAACGAGCGCGGCACCCAACAAGGGCGCAGCCGCAATATGCCAGAGGCGCTGTCGACTGCATCTTTTACCTGCGAGCGATTAAGCATTCTGAATCGATCCTTTGTTTCTTGAAATTAGTGCTCCATCCCGATCCCGAAGCAATACAACGTGCCGTCGTGGGTGGTGAAGAAAGCATGAGCATCGCCGACGGAAACCCCGGACATCTGCGCATAGGTGGCGATCTCTGACCCGCTTGCGTATAGCTGCTTACCGGTGGTTGCATCCAGAACAAAGAGCCGGGCGTTCGTCTTCCGGTCACCCTGGGAGAGAGCGATCACCACGCCATTGGCCACGACCGGGGGCGCGGGGTTGACCAAGTCCGGCGATGACCAGCCCGGGATCAACACCGCTTTTCCATCCTGCTCTGCAACCTTGAATGCGACGATGCTGCCATGAGTGGCGTCGCCGTTGCCGGTTTCGAACTTTGCTTCTGCGGAGAGAGGAGCAGAGACAGATGCCAATATCCAGGATGTGCCGTCTGCATCCTGCCAGTGGGCCAGACCTTCCCAAGCTTCGGCCTCCGGTCTGGAGATGGTGGTCGTTTGGAACAGGGGAGTGTGGTGATCAGATCCACCCAGCGACTTGCTATCCAGCAAAACAAAACTGCCGTCTTTGCCTGGGCCAGCCAAAAGCTCCTGCTGCTTGAACGTGAAGGCGACGGGTGCGAGGTTTTGAAGATAGCCGGTGTTTTCGGCGGGTGTATACCAATCCTTCACCTTAAGGTCTTTGCCGTCGAGAGCCACGATGCTATTGGGGTACACCTGGCCGGTGGATGATCCGCTGCCCGTAACCAGATACGCGACCCCACCGCTCAACGTGGCTCCCATGGCAGCCTGCAGGCTCACGCTTCCGGTCGAGTAAGTGGTGACTGGATAATCCGGGGCAGCCAAATCGATTGCCCACAACGCGTTTGGCGCGTCTCCGCAGCCGTGACTGGTTGTGGCGTACAGCACATTCCCTGCGATGTTCAAGCCATTGGAGACGCCGGGGTGCATGGGAAGAAACTTGACTGCGGGAGCGAAGTCGGCTCCGGTGGAGAGGACCTGTTCATGCAGACTGCCGTCTCCCGTAAGGATGTAGATCCCGCGGAAGCCGAAACCACCACCGCCGGCGGAGACGCCCAGGCGCCGTGCTCCGGCCGCGACCGGCGGCGGCTGTGGAGGTGGAGGCGTGCCCGGCGTGCGGCGGGCGTTGAAGTTAATGATGTGCGGAGGTTCTACCAGGATAGGCAGAGGGTTCATTCCGCATTTGCCTTGCGCCGCTGGAACGTCGAAGTGTTTTTGCCACACCATGGTTCCGAGTTCGGAGTCGACCGCGTAGACAGTGTCTTTGCCGCCCCAAATCACGAGGTCTTTGAATCCTTCTGCATTGATCAGTCGAGGAGCAAGGAGCGGTTCGCTGAAAGAGGCGGGCCTCTTCGCCTTATTCTCTAATTTGATTTTCCAGAGAAACTTGAATTTGCCGGCAACTGTGTCTTTAGAGAGCGTGGTTTCGGCCTTTTGCCAACCGCTGTGTTCTGTGTCGTTGTGCGGGAGTGGCCAATTGCCGGGTGCCTGACCGTAAGCCTGCGCCAGGTAGAGAACTGCACAAGTCAGCGATAGAGCGATCGATCGACGGAGCTTATGGGTGGTCACTGAACGTCTCCGAATTGACTGCGGCGAATTGCCGACTACTTGATTCCGAAGCAATAGATGGTTCCATCAAACGTGCCGAATATTACGCGGCCTCCGGCAACCGCAAGACCTGACTGGTGCAGAAAAGACGCAATCTGGTCTCCACTGGAATACAGTTCCTTGCCTGTCAGCGCGTCCAGCGCATAGAGCTTTGCGGGGATTGAGCGCTGTATTCTTTGCTCAGCGCTGTACAGACCGCCTTCGGTGTCATTTGCCTGCCCGGTAAATTCGCCGCCTGCTAGCGTGAAGACCACACCATTGGCAAGCACGGGGGGCTCTGCGGTTACCATGTCGCGCGACTGCCAGGCGGGAGCGAGAATCGTCCGTCCATCCTTCGTTTCCACTTTGAATGCCAGGATGCCCCCATTCGGAGTGGGACCGTAGCTGATAGGAAATTTGGCAACGGTTGGTCCACCATTGGGCGCGAGCACCCATTGCGTGCCGGACTTGTCTTTCCAGGCGGCGAGGCTGCCCCAGGTGCCTTGCGTCTGAAAATTCATATTGGCGTTAGAGATGAGGTCCGAGCGGAATAACGGCGTCTCGTGATCAGCGCCTCCCATCGATTTGCTGTCCAGGAGGAAGAATCGTCCTTCTTTGCCTCCGCCCACAATGACGTCACGGCCCTGGTAGGGAAAGACAACGGGCGTGGTGTCCATGTCTAAATCGCGCTTAGTCAGCCACTCGTGGTTGGAGGGTGTGTAATAGTCCTTGAGCGTTAATACGTCGTCGGAAAAGGTGTAAGCCTGGAAGCTGGTGGACAGCAGGCCCGCCTTCGCATCGTAAGGGTGGTCGGCCGATTCAAAATAGATGGTCCCATCATTGCCAATGGCCGGGCCAGCCACACCCCAAAGTCCTCCCTGAGGCGGAGAAGAGGATGATACCTTTCCATTGACCGTATCGTACGCATAGAGCTCATTGGGCACTCCCGCGCAGCCCTGGCCGGTAATGGTGTAGATGATCCCTTTCACCAGGTTCAAGCCATAGGCTTTGCCGTAGGGCTTCGAGAGCATTTCTACCGGAGGCTTCTGATCTTCTCCGTCGTGCAGATTCAGGATATGCAGATACCCATCACTCGCGAGGACGTATAGGGAGCGCTCGCCCTCTCCGGATGGGGTTACCACCGGGGTGGCACTCAGGGCATTGGTACAGATAAAGCCGCGGCCTTCTCCCGCTTCCGGGGGTGTTGACGCAGACCATTTCAATTTCTTCTGCCATACCAGGGCGCCTGTGCTCGCGTCGATGGCGTAGACATCGTTCGCACTGCCCGCGACGATTGCCAGAGTCTTGTCACCGGCAGAAGTAGGAACGCCGGCAATGATCAGGGGCTCGCGGAAGGACTGCATCCCCATGGTTTTGTTGTCGGTCTTGAGTTTCCACAGCAGTTGGATAGTGTGGGCGTTAGCTGGTGAGATCGTAAGCTCATTTCGCTGCCACCCGTCGCGCTGTGGATTGAAACTGTCGGTGGTCCACTCCGGAGATGAGGAGGACTGAGCTTGCGCGGTGGCTATGAGCCATGGGGAAGCACAAAGGGAGACGGTAGAGATTAGGCCGAGGGCTAGCCGCAGAGAGTTCAATCGCAGTAGCGTGCGCAGATTCATAGAAAGCAGGCCCTCGGGAATGGGTAGAATTATGAGACGTCTCATTTCCGCGAAGATGGTAACGACGCAGAATGACGACTGTCAAGACCGCATGCCGACAGGTCGTCTACAGGGTTCTCTTGGGGTGTCCTATTCCGCGCTTTCCAGTCGTGGTCCGAGGAACTGCAGATTCCTCGGCTTCGTTCCCAATGACAAGGGGTTGGGTGCGGGCCTACTTGCCCACTCAAGCCAAAAAAGGGCTTGAATGGGCCACCCAGAACATTGATGGCTGTGTAGGAACCCTTGTCGTTTCATCTCGTCAAGCCTAGTTCGCAGATGAACCCCAGCTAGTACGGGTCTTTTGGCTCCGGCTTGTAGTTCTCACCGAATTTGTTTTGATGGTGAGTCATGATGTCTCCACTGGCTTGGAGTTCAAAGTTGCCGAGCTGGGTGTTCGAGGGCGAGATTTCGACCACACGGCTCAGCGCGTTGAGCCGATCCGCGGGTACATTTTCAGCCCATATGTTGAGCCGGTAGCTTCCCGGCGGCACACCGTGGATGGCGAGGTTACCGTCCGGCACAGAAACCCCGAAATACGGTGTGCTTAAGGAAATGACCACTGCACCCATCTCCGGGTGAATATTGCAGAAGATGTACGAAACGCCATCGCGATCAAAACGCACCGCACGGTTGGTATGAGCTTCGTAGAGACCAAGGTCAAAACGCTTTCCGTTAAAGAGAGAAAAAACGTTGTGGTAGAAGGGGTCAAGGTTAGGGAAGTCTACGCTGCTGCCAGTCGCTACGACGAGAACATGCGGGGTGAATTGCTTATCCTTCTGCTCGAGCGTGTAGCGTTGCGGGGCGCGCGGCGCGGAGACGTTTTCAGCCTCGCGGAGAGGGGTAAGCCAGATGACGACATCTCCCGACGAACGTTGCGGGGAATGGTTTGCTCCTCGAGCCTTGGTTAGCTTGACGTGTGCCGTCAGGTCCACGGTCTCTGCCCTCAAAGTGAGAGTCAGCGCAACAGAGCACAGCAGCAACGCGAGACGGCCGATGGGGAGATTAGGCTTCATATTCTGCTGGTACCCGCTTTCGCTCGATAACCCGCTCGTAGTCCGTCGCAATTCAGAATTCGTATCCTGCCGTGATGGTGAAAATGTTAGCGATGTTGGCCGGGCCGCTGTAAGGCCAGGTCCTGATCCGTCTGTATTCCGGAGAAAGGATCAGATAGGTTTTAGGACGGTAGATCAGGTTAGCCACGACGGAACTGTTGCGCGTGCTGGAGATCGCGGCTTCGGTCGCGCCAGAGAAATTGAACTGATCAAAATTGCTGGAAAAAGCATCATCGAGTCCAAAAGCAGCATTGAGTTGAAAGGTCGAACCAGGGATGAACTTCAGTTGGCTCCATCCCCCCGCGGTTTCCACACCAATGGTGCGGGTCATGCCGGTGACCGCATCAGGACCGGTGAGGATGTCCTTGTAGGTTCCTCCACCCAATCCTCCCAGCGCCCGGCCACGATAGGCTTCGCCGGTAAGCGCGAACCATCGGAATATCGGAATTTGCCAATCGCCCGCTACCGCCCAGGAGTGGATTTGGGTGGCACTCGTATAGAACTGATGCGCGGAATATCCGCTTACGCCCAAGGAGAACGGCCGCGGTACGCCTTTGCGCGTACCATCGGCGCTATAGGAAACCCTGCCTTCGTAGCCTGGATGCCGTGATGCCTCAACCGGGCTGTCAAGTTGGGTGGCCGTATAGCCAGAAGCCGGCGGCTCTATGAGACCAGCTTCGAGGCCAATCCTGCGTTGTTCGTTGAATGGAATGCGCTGCTCGACTTGAACCTGCGGTGACCAGGTCCAAAGATTGCCGGAGCCTGCCAACCCAGGTTGTGCGACGGTAGCGTAGGAGGTGGGCGACAAAGGAGAGATGAGCGGCACGGTGTAGCCAGCCTGCGCTGTGGTCTTGTACCAATCGAGATTGACCCAGCTTTGCCGCATACGCACGACGCCGGTAGAATAATTGTAGCCGTAGTTGTTGCTGGAGACACCACCAAAGAAATCGATGCTCACATTCGCGGAACTACGGGCCCCCGCAATGCGCGGTCCGGTGGCATCAAGAGTCAGCAAGGTCTGCTTCAGGGTTGCACCTGAGCTGCCATGCGATGCTCCGGGGAACCGGGTGAGTGCGATGGTGGGCAGCTCGGTATTATCGACAACGCCGGCATTAGAAAACGCGTTGAATAGAATCAGCCCACTGAGCCGCAGGGGATACTTTGAGAACGTCTCCACCTTGCTTTGATCGTGTTGTTTGATTTCCGCCTGCATGGCATCCTGCTGCTCCTGCATGGCCTCGAGTTGTTGCGGGTGGCTGGCGTTCGCGTCCTGTGGCGGGTTTTGGGGCGTCACACTGGCCGAGTCGCCGGCACTTTCGCGCGAAGGGCATCCAGCTGTGCATGCAGAGCGAGAATTTCCACGCGCGACTTCTCAAGCATCCTCTCCGTCTGGCTGAGGGCGTCGTTCAGTTCATTCAGTTTGGTTTCGATGGCGGCCACCCTTTGTTGTTCCGCGGTGGCTGCGCCGTCCGCCGCCTGGGCCAGGGCTATGGGCGCAAACGACGCCAGCAACAGTAATGGAAAGGCCAAGATGACTACCCCACGACGACACCTCGGACCTGTGGACGGCTGACCTGACAATCGTCTCATAGCGGCTCCTGCCACGCCTGGTTCGGGATACCGGCGGTATTTTCGCACTCACTCCTGGAACGTGTTGACCTTGACGGACTCGGCCTTGGTGTGTCCAAAGGCCTCCAGCGCCTGCTTGTAAAGCAATATAGTGAATACAGTTTCTCCAGGCGCAGATTTCTCCAGGCGAACCTCACCACCATGCTCTTGCGCGACGTGTTGCGCAAGCGTAAGCCCGAGACCCACACCATTCTCTTTACCGGCACTCACAAAAGGCTGGAAGAGCGTCTCTCGAATGGATTCGGCCACACCCGGACCGGTGTCGCGAATTCTGATTTCAATTTTGTCGTTGTCTTCCGAAAGCTTTACGACGACCTTGTGCACGCCCGGGCCCGTTTTTGCCGATTGGCAGGCATTCAGGAGCAGGTTGTAAATAGCACGGGAAAGCTTCTTGCTATCTACCCAGGCATAGATGGGTTCGGGAATTTCCGTCGAGAGTTGAACCTCGCGGCATTCCGGGTGCAGGCGCACGGACTGAGCCGTGCGCTCGACCAGGGCGTCGATCTGCTCCCGGCGCAGATGGAGCATCTGACCAGTCTGGCTGAAAAGGAGCAGCGATTCGATCAGGTCGGTCATGCTCTGCACGGCTTCCTGCACTTCGAGATGCAATTCTGCGCGTTCCTCCGGCCCCGTGTTGGGCAGGCTCATGAATTCCGCGTTGGCGTATATCGCCGAGAGGTGGTGGCGAAGATCGTGCGATACCGAGCTGGCCATTCTGCCGATGGTGGCCAGGCGATCGGATTCGAGGAGCTCGCGATGCGTGCGCTTGAGCTCACCACGCATTCTGTCAAAGGCCAGGGCGAGCTCGCGGACTTCCGCAGCGCCATCCACCTTTAATTCATATTCAAAATCGCCCTGGCCCAGCGCGCGCGTGCCGGCGACCAGGGTTTCCAGTGGGCGGGTCACGGTACGTGAAATGGCAACCGCCAACACCAGCCCCAGAAGCAAGGTGGCCACGCCGAGAGCCAGAACCCATCGATTGACGCGGCCCAGATATTCACTCGCCCGGTCATAAGACTTCAGCACCACGATCTGGATCTTCTCCTGGCCGGCAGCGGGGAGAGCGGCGGCAGCCGCAATGTAGACTTCTCCGCCTAACTGCATTTTGCGCGGGGCGTCGCCCACTTCCGCAAGAATCGGACTGTGTTGCCGCAGATCATTCAGCCGTGGCGGTGGCAGGGTGGTGGCAGCCACTTCACCGTTGACGAGAAAGATGACGTCCGCAGCCGCGGCCTCACTGACCTCGCCAGCCACCTGGCGGTCAATGGAGTAGCCGATGATCACATAACCGAGGTAGGATCCGTTTTCCGGTGGTCCAAAGTAGAGCGGCTGAATGGAAAGCTCGTAGAGATTTTGCCCGAAGGCGATCATGCAGGCCCCTTCGGCAGCAGTCATGCAGGCTTGCAACCCGCTCGTGACCGATGCACTATTCAGCCTGGGTCCCCGGTTGGAATAGGTGAGGAGTGTCCCGGTGGGAGTGGCGAGAGCGAAGAAGTCACTCCCGCTGGTGGCCCAGAACTCCTGGCTGGCATCCTGGATCGTATGCGCATCCTGAGTGGACATCAGGGCCTTCAGGCTGGGCAGATCGGCTAGCAGGGCCGCTTCCCGGTCCAACATGCGATTACGTTGATTTGCCAGGTTGCGAAAAGTGCTGAGCGAATGGTTCAGGTCGGCCTGGAGACTCTTGCTGATTTCCTGCTGGACGGTGACTCGGATGATGAAAAGGCAGGTGACCGTGAGCCCCAGCGAGACCGCCAGGAGCGAAAACATCAAGGTCGTCCGCATCCGCCACTGTTTCATGAATCAGCTATCTCTTTCACGACACAAATCGGCCTATCCCTGGGGAACGAATTTGTATCCAATTCCATGAACGGTGCGGAAGTGAACCGGGTTCGCGGGGTCGGCCTCGAGCTTCTGTCGCAGCTTGAGAATCTGGTTGTCAACGGTGCGGGTGGTGAGGTGGAAACTCATGCCCCAGACATCGCTCAGCAGTTCCTCACGCGCGATGGCGCGGCCCGGATTGTCGAGGAAGTAGCGGAGCAGTTTGAACTCATGCGCCGTTAAGGGCACGAGTGTTCCCGACCGGTAGATCTCCATTTTGAGGAAATCGACGGAGACGTCTCCGAAGCCGGCCGGCAACTCCTTGACCTTTTTTTGCGTGCGCCGGATCGCAGCCTGAACGCGCGCAAGGAGTTCACGGGGACTAAACGGCTTGGTCATGTAATCATCAGCACCGGTCTCGAGCAGCAGGACCTTGTCGGCCACTTCAGAGACGGCGCTGAGCACAATGACGGGGATGTCGGCACACCAGGCCTTTATTTCTTTGCAGACGGTACGCCCGGAAAGCCCGGGCAACATCAGGTCCAGCACCACGGTTGCGGGACGCATGCTCTTGCACGCAGCCAGGCCGGAAGGACCTTCGCCCTCAATGTGAACGTCATACCCTTCTGCGCTGAATTGTCGTCGCAGTGCGCGTTGGATTCTTGGATCGTCTTCGATAACGAGAATCAAGCTCATACTCACTCCACGGTTCAAGACCTTTTCGGGGCTACTCAACCCGCAAAGTCGCTGCTTACAGTGTCCCTCAGGAAGACGCAAAATGAACACTGAAAAGGCGAAATGACAAAGAAGTGACATCCCCCAAAGCCACCGTTCGTGACCTGGCTCCGAGCCAGTATTCACCGGTGCGGCGGCAACCCTACGTGCGGGCCGCAGTCAGATCTTTCAAACAGCCCGATGAGTCCGGAGCCGGGGCGGCCTGTGAGCCTGACAACCTGGCAAAAAGGAGCGTGGCCGCTACCGCCAGGCCGGCGATACCAAGCAGGGTCGCGGAATAACCAAAGCGGGCGATGGCGATGCCCATAGCTGCAGAGGCTATGGCTTGGCACCCGCTACTCACAAAGAACGTAGAGGCCGAGGCGCTGCTTCGCTCCTCCGGAGGGATTTTATCCATCAGCAGGCTGTAAATGCCGGGTTCGTTCATAAACTGCATCGCCATGTAAACCGGGTAAACCCATATAGCGGATGTGCCTCCATAGGGTCCTGAATGGATCAAGGCCAGAGATGCCAAGGCAGCTGCTGTTGCCAATTGGGTCAGAATGACTCCTTTAATAAGGCCTGTGAGCCTGAACAGGAGCGGAGCGCAAAGCACGGCAAGGAACTGAATGAGTTGTGCGAGCGAGAAAACGGCGCCCATTTTTTGCAGGGACAAGCCCAGGTGGTGGACGAAATACACGTTCGCGAAAGGAGGGAACGATCCGGTAACCAGGGCCCAGACGGCCATTGCCGGGAGAAATCGGCGAAGAAATGGATTGGAAAGGCGTGGGAGCTGGACCCGCGGCGCCGCTCCAGGCAGGTTGAGTCTGAGTAGAGGAACGATCGAAAGAGCCGCCGCGCCACAGGCAAAGCCGAGCGTGAGGCTGCTGGCTCTATTTGCAGTGAAGGGCTGCGGAAAGTGGCGGAGCCAGCCCGGTAGCTGGCCGGCCGCCAGGGCGCCGAGGGCGGCGACACCGATGCCTGAAGAGAACATCAAACTGAACGCAGTTGGCCGCTGGTGTTCTTGAGTAAGACTGGCGATGGCAGGAGAGAGACACACCGCCCAGGAACAAAGGGTCATGCCGGTGAGGAGCGCGAGTGCGAGCTGCGCAGGCTGGGCGAGCACACAAACCCGAAGCACGGAGAAGATTACGGTGCACAACAGGCCGCATACGAGTGTGAGACGCAGACCGAAGCGCTGGGCGTAAAGGCCGACGGGGATCGTCCCCAGGATGCTGCCCAGGGCCATGCAGCCGCCGATCAAGCCGAGGGATCGCTCAGTGTAGTGGAAACCGAGCAAGTAGAGGTTGAAGAGAAAAAAGAAGATGGAGAAGCCAAAGTTGAAAAATAGCGCTGCGGTGAAGAAAAGCCAGAACTGCCCGCGCGGCGCCCTGGCCAGCAAGCGGCGGAAATGCGGCAGGGACGCCCGGCTCATCTGGGCTCGCCTGAATCGCAGGTCAACCGGTCGAGACACTCAATCGCCTGATCGAGATCCTGGTAACGAAGTTCATACACCTCGGCAGTGTCGATGCTCTTGGCGGCTTCCGCCTGCATCTCTTGAATCTTGCCAGGCAGCTGAAGGTACTGGCGAAAGTACTGCCTGGCAGCCTCTTTGGGAAGCGGCCGCAGCTCAGCGTAGGCCGACGGTATACGAGTAAGAAGAATAATGTAATGCACCAACGCTTCGTCCGCGGTGACGATTCCAGGCAGTTCGGCCGTGGGGACTTCGATGGACGGCTTGCCTTCCGCGCGAGGAGTGATGCAGCGGTCCTCGCAGTTCGGGAAACAGATCCTTCGCGGAGGGTCGAAAGCGTACCTGGTGCGAGTTGCCGACCACGCGAAGATCGCTGGCATGGTGGCGAAGGTAGGAGGCGTCGTCGGAGGTAAAGACCCATCCACGGCGCGCACACGCGTAAGCCAGTGTCGACTTGCCGGTGCCCGATGGTCCGCACAACAGCATGCCGCGTCCGTAGCGGCTGACACAAGCCGCGTGAATGGGAGTGGCATGGGTAGTCGAAATAAGGACAAGAGCGACCGCCTCAAGAAAGTGGTAGCGGGCATAGCTGTGGTTCTGCAGAGCATCCTCAGTGAGCCAGGCGAATGCAAAACCAGTGTTGAGATCGCAAATCGCATGGTTCTGCGCATCCGCGATGAAGGAGATCAAATGCTGCTGGCCACGGGCCACCGGCGCGGGAGGGCAGGTTCCAGAGACACCGGGGGTAACGCCAATGCGGAGTTGCAAGACCGGACCGGCATCGCGTGGCCGGCAGTGGCGCCAACTCTCACCTGCGGCATCTAACACCGCCTGGCTGTTGGTGACGATTTCGAAGGCGAAACCCAGCGGATAGAAGACCGCTCGCAACGGCAGTTCCACATTACATAAAAGAGGATCTTCGATCGAAGACGAGGATGGCTCCTTCTGTAGAGCCTGGGGCACCGTGGCTTCTGCTTCATTGTCCGCCGGCTCTCGCAGCAGCGCGGGATAGGTGCGGAACGCGCGTGGCCGGGGGAAATCGATCAATTTGTCCATGGTTGAAATCGAAGCACCTCGATCTTTTCGATTGCCCAGGCAATCAAGACTTCATTTTTTGGTTCTGTCTGTTGCAGTTTGCGTAACAGCGGTAGCGACTCACGGTCACCTTGCCAGCCGAGAATGCGAATCATCCTTGCCTGTGAAGGCAGATCGCTTAACGGGAGTGCCTGGCGCAGTTGAGAAAGGACCAAAGGCCCTGCTTTCATCAGCGCCCATTCGGCCCGATCGGCGACCTCGATATTGGTAGAGCGTAGGGCCTTTATTGCAGGCGCGGGATCGGCTGCGATGCGGTCCCAGAGTTGATATCCGGCAACCACCGCAGTTACCTGAGAATAGTCAGCGACGGACCGAAATGCCTGGTTTGCGAGCGGCCCCAACGCATCCTCAGCCGGGAGTGCGGCAAGCGCCTGAATTAATTTCATCTGCTCCTCGTAGGCATTCACGATGGGTCTGATTTGTTCCGGGGTGAGCTTCCTGTTGCCGCTGCGGAGCTGGCTATCATGTTCCTGGGCTGCCTGCGCTTCACTTCGACGGAGAAGATCCGTCACCGCAGTCGTGGCGATCTGAGGTTGATGGCGGGCGAGGGCAAGCGCCGCGGCTGCGCGTATCGGAGGAGCCGAGCTACTTAGAAAGGGAAGAATCGCCTCTGCCGGCACCTGACCTGGGCAGCGGCTGAGTGCAAGGAGCGCCTCCTGCAAAACATCAGGATCTTTGTCGTGCAATAACGACAGAAGAAAACTGGTAGAAGGAGCGCCGGTAATGCCGATGGCCCACGCCGCATTCCGCCGAGCTGTTTCCTCTGGCGCGGAGCCGGCGGCGATGTAGACCTGCGCAGGAGTCGCCGGGCGGGCAATGACCAGGGCCACCGCTGCCGCGCGCGAGATACGGTCGTCGGGATCGCGCAGCAGGCGGACGAAGACATCCTGGGTGGGGAAACCGGTGAAGTGGGATAGCTCGCGAATGGCGGCCAGTCGTCCCGGTATGGGGCCGGCCCATGCGGTGCGTGCGAGTTCTGCTAACCTGGCTTCGACCGGGCGGCCAACGGCGTCGGCGCCCAGGCGAGGGTAGTCCACATTCAGTGCGTCAACGCCCGCAGCCACGGCTTCGCGCATGGCATCCAGGTTCATCTCATAGGCATTCGCCGAGAAGTTAGCCACCACAAATTTTCCCTGCCGCTGCAAGTCCGCTACTTGAGTGGCGTTGCATCCAGGGTTGATGTAGGCGATCGGGTCGTGATTGGCGTTGGGGTAGAGGACGCGCACATCTTCCCATTCGCCGCCAAAGACGACACGCCCCAGCATGCCTTCCCGTTCGAGGATCTCCAGTAAGAGGGGGGCGATGCCTTTGGTTTTGATGTCGAGGTAGAGACCGATCCCTTGCTCGCGAGCAAGCTGCACGGCGTCTTCAAATCGTGGTATGCGCATACCCGCGAAGCGTCCGCTCATCCAGGCGCCGGTGTCGAGCAACTCGAGCTCGTCGTAGGAGCTTTGCTCAACCGTTCCCATCCCGTTGGTGAGGCGCTCCAGAAAGTCGTCGTGGTTGAGGACCAGTTGTCCATCCGCGGTTTTTCTTATGTCGATTTCGACGATGTTGCATCCCATGCGCGCCGCGAGAGCAAGGGACTCCAGAGTGTTCTCGGGCATGTCGCGATTTGCTGTGCGGTGGCAGATGAGTTGTACTTTGCCACGCTGCAGAATTCCCCCGTAGGCCGGGAGTGCTTGAGCCAGTATCAAGAGGAACGTGCCAGCGAGATGTCGAGCGATGTTCACACGGCGACCCTTACAGCCGAGTCTAGGTAAAGGGTGCAGGCCGGTTGTCACCAAATTGTCGGCGTTTCGTCATGATTTCCCCCAATGCACCACTCCTGCCTCTTCGGCTTCGCGGTTGACTCGACTGTTGTTGCTGAGGGGCTGTGGTCTCCCACATCTCGCGAACAACGAGCGAGATGTGGGACACCCGGCATTCTCTTTAAGTTAGCGCTTATGGGGCCGACGCTTTTTTGGGGCCCTTGTACGTGTAGGCGGAAAAAACCTCGATTGATCGTCTTAATTGCCACCGAACCTTGGGTGCCCCATATCTCGCTCGTTTTTCGCGAGATGTGGGAAACCACGGGTCTTGCTCATTCACCCTTAAACCTGTTGCGATCCTCGAAGATGTGGGCCACCCGGAGTTTTGTTCAGGGAAGAAAGCGCCTCATGGTAACGGCGGTAAAGCCTAGCGCGCGACCACAATCGCTGCCGTATAAGAGCGTTTTGGAATCGGGGAGCCAGGCGGGCATGGTTTGATCGCAACTCACGTTGGTGAGAGGACGGGTCGCACCTGTATTCAAATCACGCAGAGCGAGGTTCCAGTAGCCCGACCGGAAAACACTGAACGCAAGCCAGCGGCCATCTGGGGAAATTGCCGGATAACGTGCTTCGCCGGCAGGGATCAGCTCCAATTGGTCGACACCGTGAACTTCGTAAAGCCTCGAACTGACGTCACCTTCCGTCGCGGAAATTACCAGCGAATTACTAGGCGACACAGCGATTTCTTCCACGTTCCAGGGGGAAGTCGCCGTCGTGAGTTGCTGGTCCGCTCGGTCTGGATGGGCGAGATCGCGCACGAAGAGGCATTTGCGGCCGTTTATCTGGCGCAGAAAGGCGAGCTTCTGTCCGTTATATAGCGAGGCAGGCGACTCGGCGTCCACGATCGACGGTTCATACCCAGGTGAAGGCTTGAGGACAGAATGAAGCCCGACCGTCTCTGTCCAAAGCTGATCCCCGGCAGCGGTAAGTGATAGCTCATCTCTTGCTCCTTCGCCTGCGTTGGTAACAATAAAAGTGTCTTTTATTGTTGCCGTGCGATATCCATCAGGTAGCAAGGCGATGGCCTCGACGCTATTCCCTCGTGGAACTGGCTGCGCGGCTAGAAGAATTTGCTGCCCCATCGGAAGCCGGTGGGAGTAGTCCTCAAATAAGCCTCGCTGATGGTGGAGGCCACCGGCAATACTGAAGATGAGGGCAGCCGCACCGCCGGCGAGCCACCATCTTGACGATTGCAGCCGGGCGGCACTCTTGATCAGGTATGCGGCCACGACAGTCAACAGGATCAGCGCATACAGACGCTTCACATGCAGAAGAGCATGCCAGCCATCCGCCCCCGCCACATTCCATCCCGGATATCCGACGGCGAGATAAAGCGCAATGACAACCGCGAGCAGAGCTCTACGCCGCTCTTGCACGAGACGCCCGCAAATAATGGCGACGGGCAAAACGAGGACAGTGAAGTGGTAGGAGGCGGGCAATGGAGTGAGCGTGAGGGTTGCCAGCAGGAGCGCCGACCATTCGAGGGAAGTTCGAGCAGGCGACGATTTACTGGTGTCGATCCAAAGCAACGCCGGCAACAGCAAAGCCAGTTGAAACGCGGGGTGCAGGATAACGAACAGCCATGGCGCGTGCAACGCGGGGTGCGCATTCAGCTGCGGTTCGAAGATGAAGAGCCGGTGGAGCAGGGTGGAGAGGGAAGAGCTGCCAGGGTTATAGGGGTCGAGCACCTCGCCCCGCAGCGTCCAGGGCAGGACTTGCAGAACATACGTGCGGTGAAGACTCCAACCGAAGACCGAGACTGAAATCAGGAGACAAAGAATGCCGGTCAAGAGGCACGCCAGGAGTGCCTCCCAATTCCTTTTCCGGATAAAGTGCAACGTCAGGATGACGGGGAAAATCTTGACCGCTACGCCGAGGGCGATCAGAGATCCAGCTATGCGATTCCGGTGCCGTTGCATGGCCCAACACGCAGCAGTCAATATGCCCAGCAGAACGATGTAGTACTGCCCGTAGAGAAGGTTCCGATGCAAGGGGAAGGACAGTCCGAGAAGACAGCCGACCTCCAGCAGGGATAGGCCACTGACACTGCTCATCAACCACGCAATTGGAAAAAGAAGCGCGAGATTGAAAACGAGCCAGACATGTTTTGCAACCAACGGCGGCAAACCGGTCAAGGGCCACATGGCAAGGGTAGAAAAGGGTGTAATGGGTACCAGCCCAACCACTCGCTGACCAATATCGCGGTGGTCCTTTTCACGCTGCAGCCAGATCCACTCGTAGGCGCGCGAAGGATCCACCCCTTCACGGCTCAGCCTCGCTGCCAGGTAGTAATCGGGAAAGTCGGTGTTCAATGAGCGCCAGGCGCGTGGCATGGTGTGCCCGAACAGGTAGCAGCCCAGCAGTATGAGGATGGCACCGGCAACTACGCGCCTGGACACTATGCTTTACCGTGTGGGGCATGAGAGAACTGGTTCCGCGGGAGGCTTAGCTTCCCTATTTTCATGATCCGCTTCCTTCCAAACTACTGGCCAAGCCGCGATGGCTGACGGTCTCTACGGAGGCGTCGATATGGCACAATTCCCGGTAGACCTCGAAGTACTGTCTTGCAATGCGATCGCTGGAATAGCGATCGATGGTCGGTGTGCGGAATCTCAGGGTCGCCAGCGCCTCTCGCGTAGCGCGGACGAATGCGTCCTCTGGGGATGGTTCCAGAGGAACATAGTGGCAGTAGGACCCGCCTACTTCACGGAACGCCGGAATATCGGAGCAGACGACGCGGCAATGGTGAAACATGGCCTCGACGATGGGCAGACCGAAGCCTTCAATCAGAGAAGGCGCAAGTAGTAGTTCGCAATTCTTATAGCACCACTCCAACTCGGCGTCAGAAATCCCGCGCAGGAAGACAACCTGGCGCTCCAATCCCAGTTCCCTGATGGTTCGATGAATGTTCTCGGTCTCCGGACCTTCGATACCAATGATCACCAGCAGGGCGGCCGGATTGATTTCCTTTTCCAGCAGCAGGCGCCGGAAGACACGCAATGTAAGCACGATGTTCTTGTTACGGCGATGCTGGGCAACGCACAAGAGAAACGGCTGACCAAACCATGCTGGGATAGGACTGGTTGCGGCCGCAGCCGGCCCGGGGTCGACGCAGTTGTAGATAGTGACTGCCCGGCGAGCGGCAAGCCGGGCAGCATAGAAGGCTAGACGGCGAAAGGTAGTCTCGGAAACGCATGTGATTTTGTCTGCCGCACGTAGACACTGTTGCAATATCAGGCGGTTGAACAGAACTTTGGGAAAGCCAAAGTTAGACGGAATATCGTACGGATATAGGTCATGAAGAGTAACGACCGCGGGGCAGCCGAGCGCACGCCGATTGATCGGAGCCGGGTATGCGAAGTGCACGATATCCGCTTTAAGGCGGCGGGCGATAGCAGGCAGATGATTGTAATACCAAAGATTGCGGCTAATAGCATTGCTGCCCATCGATATCTCGTGAAGATGGAGCCTGGCGTCGTTGTGTGGCAGGGCCGAGTCCAGCGCATCCCACTGACATTCAGCAGCAACCATATGGATAGCCGTTACGCTGCTCAACGAGAGCAGGCATCGGGCGAGATTAGCCGCATGGCGAGTGACTCCCGAGAGCTGTCCGGAGGATCCGGCAACTACGATGACGATCTTCATGATTGGCCGTCCTTTATCGGCGAATTCAACCCGAGGGATTCGAGTTGATGCGGGTTTGGGTGCATCATTAGCGAGCTGATCAGGAAAACAAACCAAAACGGCAGCGTGAGCTCGAATCGATCGGTATCGCCGAGGCCCCGTATGACGATGAAGAGAAGGAGTCCGTAGAAAAGCGCTTTATGTGTGGTCAGGTGTACTCGCCGGATCTGCAGGAAGAGGCTGCCGTAAACCACAAAGAAAAGTACTATCCCCACCACACCGTAGGCGTAGAAGAGCTGCAACAGTTCGTTGTGAGCGTGCCATGGTTCGAAGGGCCCGAAATTCGGTACGACATTGCGGAAAGAGTGAAAGCCGTGACCGATCCAGGGCTGCTCGAGCGATCTATCCCAGACGTAATCCCAAACGCCGACGCGCCCCGTCAGTGTTTCCGCCTCATTGCCGGTGGTGGTGTACACCTCAAAATAGGCTTGAATGAGTCTCCAGAACGCAGCCAGGACGAGGCCGAAACCAGCCAGAATCGCGAGCAGTTTGCGGCGGGTGATCGCGGAATCACGAACGAGGAAAAGTGCTTCCGCCGCGACAAAGGCAATGATGGTGGTCTTGCTGAGTGTGCGCAATAACGTGATAGAGAGGAGAATGGCGGCCAGGTTCCACGACCGGTTGGGACGGCTGAGAAACTGGGCCATAAATACACCGAAGGCCAAAATCAATGCGATGGCGTTGGGGCTGAAGAAGTCGTCATTCCCCGGACGGAGATCCTGCATCGTGGGGGACAACCACGTGATCACCGCAATGACGCCGGCGCCCCAGACATAGCCTTTCATCACCGAGGATGACATCAGGTCCGCTGGCCCAGTGCGCAGCAGCAACACCACCATGGCCAGGTCAGCCACCACACCGCACCAGTAGGCAAAGGCAACGGGTACCGAGATCGTCGCGCTCCAAAGCAAACTGCAAAGAGCGAACAGAAGAAAAGCGATGGCCGGGCGGAAGCAAGGCACCCGCACCGTTGACCGCAAAGTATTTGAGGCCGGCCCCAGAGAATGGAATACAACTACTGCGAACAGGAGAAAGTTAAGTCCAACACCAAACGCGGCGCCGGCGCGGGGGGTTGACTGGAAGAATAAGTACTCGAAGGAATAGCGAACAGCGAAATAGAAGCCTACGGTTGCGGCCATAAGGCTGCAGGACTCGCTGTGGCTGCGCACACCTGCTATGGCGACGCTGGCGCTCATACGTCCTCACAGACTGGTCGAATATCTGCGGCAGACAAAGAAGGCGCCCGTGCGCCCCCCAGCGCACGGGCAAGCGGGACGTACATCAGTAAGGCGGTGAGCCCGTAGGATAGACGGGCCATCGCGATTCCATGAACGCCCTGCAAGGGTAGAAGGCAAGCCATGAGCAGCAACATGGCGAGGCCTCCCGTGATATTCAGCGCGGTGACCATATGGACGCGGCCCAGCGCGAGCAATGCGTAGTAGCCGGTGACGCTCAGTCCCAGCAACGCGAAACTCCAGGTAATCGGGGTCAGTATCCCCGCCGCACTTTGAGCGACCGCGGGGCCAACCCAGGCGTGGAGCACTGCGCGGCCGAAGAGCAGGAGAGCGCCCCCTCCGATAGCTACGGTCAGCAAGTTGACGGAGAACGCGACGAGCACGGCTTTCCTGATGGCCTGCCGGTCGTGAGACTGCATTGCGTGCCGCCAGATAAGGAAAGAGAAAATGCAGCCCGGAGGCAGCGATGCCATAGATCGGCTGGGCCATCTGCACACACAACGCGTACGCGGTGACCGTCGTTGCGCCCAGGGAGACGCCAAGGAGCAACCGGTCCGCCTGGGTAAAGATGACGCTCGAGACCGCAAGCAACCAGCTGAAGGCTCCGAATTGGAATAAAGCAGTAGTGGCGTGACGGTCGAACGACGGAAAAAGCGAGCCCGCTCCCAGGTATTGCTGCAGGCGAAGCAACTGGGCCAAGGTTCCAAGAACCAGGAAGCAAGCTGTCGCCACCATGATGCCGGCGACGCCAAATCCGTAAACGCTCAGCATCACGGCCGCTGCCACGGTGACCACGCGGGCAAGAAGGCTGATACGGATGGCTGCCCCATATCGCTCAAAAGCTCTCTGGGTGCTGACGCAGACAGTCTCGACAGCGCGCACCAGCATAAGAACGCTGGCGATCCGCAGTCCCAGGAGACAGGATGCGCGGAGATTCTCGGCGGAGCCGACCAGCCGGCCGACCGCGTGCGGCGCTAGCACCCACGATAGGAGCGCAAGCACTGCGCCCAGCAGGAGATTGATGCCGAGCATGCTCCGCACCGCGCGCAGCAACAGTTGCATATCCCCGTGGCTTCTGGCGCTGGCGATGTATTGAATGTTGGCATCGCCAAAACCAGATGCGATGATGCTGCCGGTATTTAGCGCTGCGGTGGTTACTATCCAAATGCCGTACTGTTCTACCCCCAGGTGCTTCAGAAGTGTTGGGGCAGACAGGACCATGGCAACCGGATAGGCTGCGTAGTCCAGCACCCCATAGGCGGCGTTCGAGATATGAGCTCTCATTCGCCACCTACCCTTCGCCGGAGGCGGTGCTCCAAATGTCTGCGTACCGTCTCGCCAATCTCCTGAGCGAGAGCCTTCCGCGGATCGCCAGCCCCCACGTGCTCCCACATGGAACGTAGAACGATGTAGAAGCAGGCTGTTCCCAGGGCCAGCGCGGTTAGAAGAAGAATGACGAGCAAACGCGGAGGGAAGGACTTCTTCTCTGCGACCAGCGGCTGGTCGATCACCGCGACCACCGGCGTATCTTTTGCCTCCTCGATCCGTGCCATCTCATACTGCTGTGACAACAGTTCGAAAACGGTTTCCTGAATGCGCACGCGACGATAGAGGTCAGCGTACGGAACGGCAAGCCGTGGTAGCTGACGAAGGGATGGGTATAACTCAGTGCTAGCGTCGTCACTTTGGCCGGATCCTTCGGGAGAAGCACTGCCGCTCATCTTCGCGAGCTGGCTTTTCAATACGCCGATCCGCGCTCGGGCTGCCCGCACACGCACATTGCCGTCTCCGTAAATTTGTTGCAACGAGTCGAGCTCCGATTGACCCACGATCAGTTCGGCCTGCAACTTCGCGGCGGCATCGACCATCGCGTGGGTCTGCTCCTTGATGTCGAGCGTGACGTTTTTGCTGGAAAACTGGCTGAGCGCTTTCTCGGCACTCTGTAGTTCTGCCTGCACGCTGACCAGGCGCTTCTCAATGAACTCGCGTTCCCGGCGCGCCGAGGAAGTATTAGCTCGGGTCATCATGCTATTCAGCTCGTCGAGATAGGCCTGCGTAATCGCCTGCGCGCGCCGCGGGTCAGTATCGCTGAAGGTGATGGTGATGACTCCACTCTTCTTGTCATCCACAACCGTTGTGTGGTGTGCCAGATACTTAACGGTATCGATGCGATAGCGCTTCTTGTACAGGTGTTGCAGGTCGAAGCGATCAATGATGTGATCACTGATGGTGCGGCTGTGGAGAAGATCGATGAACAGGGCGCTCGAAGTTCTTCCTCCCAATAGTCCGGTGAGGTTGCCAAGTCCAGCTAATCCGCCCAAAGAGTGGCCGGCTAGCGCCGCAATCATCGCAGCGCCCGAAGAGGGTTGCTCCGGAGGCATAAGGCGCGCGACCGACTCATAGCGCTTCGGCGTAAGGAAAGCAATGGCGGCGCTCAGAATGAGAGCCACCGCTGCCACCCTCGCCAACAGCCGTCGATGCTCCCAGAGCAGGTTGGCGTTTCGGACCCAATTCGGTGCGGGTTGCGCTTTGTTGGAGATGATCTCGGCGGTGGCCATTAGAATTCCCTTCCTTTCGGATGGAAGGAGAGCTGGACCGTGGTGGTCAGATTGTTTTTTGCCGTAGCGGACAGGAGCGGAAAGCTCCACCGCTCCTGTTGCACCGCAGTAGTGAGCTGCCAGTGTGGGCTCAGAGCAACATCGGCGCTGATATTCAGGTCCCGGACCGAACCGCCACGAAGAAAGACATCACTGGCCGTTTGATGACGCGCGCCCACCTCAACAAAACTGCGCGGCGAGAACCACCAGTGACTCCATAGCTGGTATCCGTTCGACTCGCGTCCGATCCAACTGCCCAGAAGCTGCCGGTCGTTGGTATAGCCGCTGAGGTAATGGACATTGAAGTAATAGAACCCCGGAAACGTTCGACGGGGCGTCAAATATCCTTCCGCGCGAAAGTCTATGTGTGGGAGATGCGGCAGGCGAGCCAAGTAAAATCCCGGCGACCATGCGCTATGTGTGGGGTAGGCAAGGGGAAAGAGCTCGTCGTCGGTGAACGTGTCCACATAAAGCTTCAGCAGATTGTGGAACTGTGGAACTGTATATTGCACGTCCACATCGGACCGGCGATCGCCGGGATCTGCTCTCCCCGTAGTGTTGCCAAATGAAAATAAGCTGCGCAGAAAGCTGTCGGTAGTGAGGCCAACGCCGGCGCCCGCGAAAATCGCCGTACGCGAAACACTGAATTCAAGATTGGGACTGGGCTTGAAAGAAAACTTCTGACCGTTGACGAACGGCTGGTTGTTGAGCGCGACTCCTGTTTGCCCCAGGGTTTGGTCGCCGACATGGACAAACTGGTGCCCTGAGAGGCGACCCAGGAAGAGCTGAAGACGAATCGGTCCGAGCAACCGGGCAAAGCCAGGCAACTCGAAAGGGGAAACCCGATCGTACCGGAGCATGGTGAGGGGCTCTGCGTTGTTGCTGAAGAGGAGAGGGCCACCTTTGCCCGGACCCCACCACAACGCCTGCTTCCCAAACGAGAGTTGGTTGTTGTGAAAGGTGTACGAGGCATAGGCTTCGATCACGCGTCCGCGGGTGAAACCAGGGACCGGTCCCGCAGCGGCAGTCGGAGTAAAGTCGGCTGCTGCGATGGCGCCATCCGCTGAAGAGGGAGTTGCTACCGCGGGCGCGGTTCGCTGCAGGTCCACCCGTACGTATGACGCAAATGAACCCAGGGACGCGCGACCGGATACGCCGGTGTAGATATTTGCGCCCCGGCCGTAGGGGCGCCCGTAGTCGTTGGTGATGGTTTGCGCAAAGTGGTAGCCGTCGGTAAGCGGGGCGCCCGCGATCGCTGTGCTGCGTGAATCAATGGAGTCGATCGCCGCCTGGCGATTGCACTCTCCGTCTCTCTGGCGAAGCTCTGCGGCGAACTCGCCAGCCAGATCCTTGAGCAAAGAGTTCATCTGCTCGTCGACCACTTCACCCGAGTCGAGGTCATTCTGATGATCGATTTGCTGATCGAGCGCCTCGGCGACGAGCCGCGCGCTCTCCATCCGCGTCCAGGGTCGCAGCCCAGCAAACGCAGTCTGAACGTAGCCGGCCATTGCCAGCCTCTCGATTGCGGGATAGATCCAGCTTTCAATCGGAACATAGGTGGACGCCATATTGGCGGTTTGACAGCCTGCCTCTCCGTCCACTGGCGGATGCGGGCGCGCCTGGGCACAGCTATGCGCGAGCATGAGTGACATCGACAGGAGCATCGCGGAGCTTCGCATAGCGGCCTATATGATCCCGGCGACTGCGGCGGTAATGGCAATCGAGGAAGATATCTGGGCAACGGTCAGCAGATTTCTCCAGAAGAGAGATCCACCGATAATCTTTTGCGGAACGACGATTACATCGCCAGGCTCCAGGCGAGTCCCGAGGACATTTGCCCCGTACCACTCACCAGATCGTCTTCCAATCACCGAACCATTGGCACGCACGACGAAAATCTCTTTGCGATTTGCAACATCGTTGGTTCCCCCGGCTCGGCGCAGATACCAGCTCGCTTCTTTGCCGGGAACGTAGGTAATCGCAGAGGCGTTATAGACCTGGCCGCTAACCAACACGAATCCAGGGCGCTTGGGCACGGTTAACACGTCGCCGGCATGCATCTCGATGTCCGCGGGTGTGTTGGCCCAGCTGTTGATATCCGAGCTGACATGAATGACGAGTCGCCCGCTTGCGGGCTGACTCTTCAGCCGCTGCAGAACTTCGGCCTGCTGCTGCGTTGCAGCCTGCAATAGCCCAGCAGAATCCTGTCCACTTAAATTAGGTGCGAGACGTGCGGATGCCGATGAAGTCTCGATCTGGTGGATCAATTCAACCCTGGTTTTCTCTTCTAACTCCTTCACTTGCGTGCGTATCAAAATGGCGCCGGCAGGATAGGCAGTGTCACGGAGTCCACCGGCTCGGCGAAGTACAGAGCTAAGACGCTCGCCCTCCTGCAGGCCATAGCTGCCGGGGTAGGTCACCTCGCCATCGAGCACAACGGAGGCGCCGATATCGTTCCACCCGGACAGTTGATGAATGGTGAGAATGTCGCCCGGCTTAAGCGGGACCGTGCCAAACTCATCCGAGTGGATATGAAGCGATGCGCGTTCACTGACGATTTTCTTGCCGTCCTGCACGGTGTAACTCGCCAGGTCGGCGCTGCTGAGCAGGGCATCCCGTTTGAAGCCTCCCGCCATGTTCACCAGCTTCATGGGGGTCATATCGAAGCTGAGCGCATAGGTGCCGGGGCGCAGGACTTCACCACGAATCGTTACCTGCGGGGCGTCCACTTCATAGCGGCCCAGTATGCGGATGGTGTCAAACGGCTGGAGCGGCACGTTGGCATTGCCGATCAGCGCGTCGGCCACATCGAACTGAATCGTCTCCGGATGAAAATCGGGAGCGACCAGGCGTATGAGGTCGCCTTTGGTAGCGGGCTCTGGCAATAAATCCTGATAGGAGCGTAGAACATCGCTTAACTGCATACCCTCCCGGAACGGGAACTTACCCGGCCGCACCACATGGCCCTCCACATAGATAGCGCGCTCGCTATAGGGGAGAATCGCTGCGACGTGGACACGGTCGCCATCCCTCACAGCGAAGGTGGCAATCTGGGACTCGACAGACTGAGTCGTGTCCGAGGGCCTTGACTCCAGGGTTACCGTCTCGCGCTGCTTGTTGGGTTCGATGCGCTCGATCGTGATGTGGTCCAGTGCCGCGGCCACGGTGGCTCCGCCGGCATCGTCCAGCACTTCTTTCAGCGTCGAGCCGCCTTTCAGCTCATAGATCGCAGGCCGCTTGACCATGCCGAAAATGGCGACCTGCGGACCAGCGGGCGGAATCAACAGCGTATCGCCGGCCTGCAGGCGCTCATCATCCATGCGCATACCGTTCAGCAAAAAACTGTACAGGTCCACTTCTCGTATCAGCTGCTGTCCGCGATAGTGCCGCACGATGCGTAGCGAGCCGACGCTGGTGGGACCGCCGGCCTGGTAAATGGCGTTGAGCGGGGTGGAGAGGGAACTGACGTCGTACGCTCCAGGGCGCTGTACGTCGCCGACGACATATACCCGCACCGTGCGCAGGCGGGCAATGGTCACATCGACCTGGGCGTTGTGATATTGCGGCTTGAGCGCATTCTCGATCGTGGACCGTGCCTGCTGCAGGGTGAGCCCCGCCACCACGAGAGAACCGGCCTCCGGAAGCGCGATCTTTCCCTCACGGTCAATCACGCGGGCGAAGTTTTGTGAGATGCCTCCCCAAAGATTGATAGTGAGGCCGTCACCCGTGCCCAGTACATAGTCGGGACCGATGGGGAGATCGACTGGCAGGACACGGTTTCCCAACCCGCCGTGTGTCGGGTCGTCGCGGTTAACGAAGACCTCGGAGCCGAAGCGCTTGAGCTTAGTGCTATCCGGAGGGACCTGTGTGTAAAGGTCGCGCAAGGAGCGCAGATTGTAGGGCGCGGGCAGGTGCAGGGTTTCCGGCTCATCGGTAGTGCTGCGAGACTTGTCGGGTATTGCACCCGAGCGCCGGATCGAAGACCCAACTCCGTTCGTGCGCATGGATGCGACGCCATTCTCACCCTGAGACAACTGGCCGGCAGAAAGCGATCCGGCTTGAGCGCGGTCGCCAGCCAGGAGGGAAGAGCCGTCAAGAGGCGCACCGTTCGGGAGTGGTGATGTCAACGACGAGGAGGATGATGCGAAGGGCGACAGCCCGCCGTCCTCATCAGAGGCATCGTTTGAAAGCAAGCGATCCATCTCGGCCGCTGAAACATAGCCGCGGGCGCGGAGCCAAACAGTGATGTTGGCGCGCAACTGGGCGTTGGTCGAGATCTGGCTGAGCAGCATCTCATCCGAGATCGAGTCAGCCTGCGTCTGTATGCCCTGCTGTTGCAGTTGATCGGCTACGACGGACTTGAGCTCTACTACTAACTCCGGTCTCTGCTGCAGAATTGCAATAATCTGCGATGCTGTCAGCGAACTTCGCTGATTGAAGGGCGAAGCAGACGAGCTGGTATCAGCAGCCGAAGAGGTTGGATCCGTAGTGCCGGCCCCAGGCGAAGTAGCCGGAGGCGCCACCTGCTGGGCCAAAACAGAGCCGCACATCGCAAGCAAGGCCACAACTCTCAAGGAAAGCTGGGTGAATCGGGTTGTGGGTCGCGTTTTCATAGTCATGGTTCAATCAACAATCAAGTTGGGCCTGTAATTCGGCAGAGCAGCCAGACGGCGCTTCCAGCGAGAAACCTCCACCAGGTAGTGCAATCCTTCGACCACGTGAAAGCGCAAGCGAAACAGAAGAAACCGTAGCTGGAACAGCTCGTTGCGCATGCGCTTCCATATGTTGTCGTTGCTACTGACGCTGACGATTCGTGGCGCCGGCCGTAATGGCATCAGGCGGTTGCGTTTGGTGTGTTTCCACGAATCATCGTCGGCCCTCAACTCTTCCTGCAGCAGCAGGTACAGCTTCGTGCCGGGAAAATCCGCCAGGACCGCCTCCGTTCCGTAGTGGTCGGCCCAGAGTTTGACGGCGGCAGGGAGGCGAGCAGAAGTCCATTCCGCGAGTTGAGCCGGGGCTTCCCCTCCGAAGATCCGGTACGAGAGCAGTGTGGCCAGGCCGATGGCGACCGATGTTTGAGGGTTGCCTCTCGCATGCTTGCGTACGTCCTCCCAAAAGGACTGATCCTGGTAGCGAAGGGCTACGTAGTGCTGGTACTCAAGCAACCAGGAGAGTCGCGTACACGCACTGCAAAGGTGCTTGAAAATATGCATTGCCTGGGCGATAAACTGATCGGCGGGGGCAAGCGCCGGGAACGTAATACCTCCCCAGGAATGGCGAATCCGCCTTTCCAGCCGCGCATCGCGAAAAGGCAGGTGGGCCGGGGGGCCCGATGTCGCGAAGTGTACTTCGACCGAGCGCTGCGGTCTCCATTTGTAATGGTCTGCGATACTTGTCAACTCATCCGCTCCGGCTTTGAACTCCCACACGTCCGGGGTTGCGGCCGTTAAGTCGTAGCCTGTTTTGCTGAGAATTCTTCGGCACAAATCCAATTGCGTTCCGTCCAGCAGAAAGTCGAAATCCTGCTGGCAACGCAATTCCGGCCGCGGACAAGACTCTGGCGAAAGAGAGAAACCTTTCAGATTTACGTAGGCCAGGCCGGCCCTCTGGAATGATTGGTTCAGAGAAGCAAACTCCACTAACATCGCTGAGCTTCTTTGCCGGTTGTCCGCGAGGTTGCCGCGGAGCCTCTCAAGCGTTGCCGATGGCAAAGCATTCTCGATGTGGTGCGACTCAACGCGGTCAAGAAAATACAGAGCCATCCCACTTGCATCGAGCCAGTGATAAGAACGCTGCCAGTCGCGAGCTGACAACCGCGACAGACGCTGAGCAGAGGTCTCCGCCGGCTCCCGGAAGGCAGCAACTACCGCCTCCACCACTTGCTTATTTGCGCGTCCGCTCCATTTCATAGGTATCTCCGGCCCATCCATCTTTCTCAGTGGCTGTAGACGTCGGGTTCGCCCAGGCTCCCCGCCGGTGGCAAATGACGAATAAAGTGAACGATCGACCAAATCTCCTCGTCGCTCAGCGTGCCTTTCGAAGCAGGCATGCCGGAAGGCGCCAGGCCGTTGTCGATCACCCATTTCAATTGCCCATCGCTGTAGTCCTGTACCTGTTTGGCGGCCAGCGACGGAATGGGCGGAGACATGCGGTCTGCGAACGGGATACCGGTGGCCTGGCCGTCGAGCCCATGGCAAACCACGCAATAGTGACCGAACGCTTCCTTGCCTGCCTTCAGAGTTTCTTTGGTGCGCGGCAAAGGGTTTTTCTGCGACCGGTTGCCGACGGTAAAGTCGTGCTCCGCGGCAACAACGACTTTGCGCTCCAGCGGGCTCGGCTCGCTCACTTTGCACCCGCACAGCAGGAGAGATAAGCCAAGCAAACCAACGTAGCGCGCCGGTAGCATGTCTACTCCGTAACGTGCACGGTCAGCTTCATCGAGCCGTGCCCCGCACCGCAAAAACTTGCGCATTGTGCGACAAATGTTCCTGCCTCGTTCGGGGTAAATTCCACCTGGCTGCTCTCGCCTTTTTTGGCGATGACCACTTTGTCAAATGCATCCAGCTTTAATCCGTGCTGCACGTCTTTGCTGGTCAACACCAGGATGACGGGTTCTCCTTTCTTGAGCGTGATCTCGCTGGGGCTAAACTCGAAACGCTCGGCAACAACTTCAATACGGCGCGGTGAATCCTCGGCATGCGACATCAGCCGGGCACACGCAATGGTGGCGATCAGGGCAACCATCAAAATGGGGAAGGTCAACTTGAGTTTCATCAGCTTTTCTTTTCTCGGTTTCCTAGGGTCAGGGGTTCAAAAATTTCAGAAGGTCGCGTTCGTCTTGCGGGCTGAGCAAAGCGCGTTCCCGCATGTGACGGAGCACCGTCCCGGTAATGCGCGGTGAGAGTTGTTCGGGAGGGTTGTGGCAGCGGCTGCAGTTGGCCTGAAACGCACGCTCTCCCGGACTGGTGGAAGCTGGTTTTGCGTGTTGCGCGGATGGCGCTCGCCCAGCACTCTGCGTAGATGTTGTCGCTTGCGCCCAGGTTAGAAAACTGCCGAGCGAAAAAAGTGCCAGGGGCAATGCAGCGCATTTCGAGCAGGAGCGGATCTTCTTCATTGGTGACCTCGCCACATAGGAAAGAGAAACCGGTAGGTCAGTGATACGTCCCAGATATTCCCGTTACCGGTCGCCGAAAACTTTCGCGAGTAGCTGCCATTCAGGCGCACCTCGTGAGGCAGGTGGTAGTCGATGCCAAAGTCAGCCTGTTGGGTATCGGCAGCGGGAAGACCATCGCCCGGACCGGGACTGTTACGAAATGTCTGTTGCATGCGAAATAAGGGTTCGACACGTCCGATCAGGCTGTCGGGACCTCTCCATTGCGAGAGGCGGTAGGCGCTCTCGATCCAGTAACCCTGCGCGTGCGCGCCGTGGGCATACTCCGAACGCACTTCTAAAGGGAACCGGTACGGCAGCCACCAGAAGTGGACTCCACTGGCGTTGGTGTGAGTTCCCTGCAGAAATCGCCCATAGGAAGTTCCTACTTCGACTCGCTTATTTGGAAAGTAGCCATCAAAACGGTAGCCCGCTTGTCGGCCCGCTTGGAATTGCGGGGCATTGCTCGATGCGGAAAAATACCCAACGTAGTTCAGATGGAAGGCCGGCTTGGCGATCAGGGCGCCTCTGACCATCCCGCCATTGCTCGATCCCGTCGTCCGCGTGCCAATGGGAAAAATGAGCGGAGCATCCTGTATCTTCTGAATCCAGATTGCCGTAAGACGTTCGTTATACGTGCCAAACGGAGTGAGGAATCGCCCAGCGGTGATCGTTACTTTGTTCGTAGCAAAAAAATCCAGCTGAAGATACTGGGTAGAGCCAATGAACGTGCCTTGGTAGGGCCCGCTGTCACCATTCTTCCGTTCATAGAATCCACGCAAATCGAATCGGGATTCCGCCAGGAATCGATTACCCAGTGGGGCAACGACCACCGGGGCGAACACCGGTTGAAAGAAATTAATCCCTGTGTTCTTGCTCTCAAAGAAGCCCACAGCACCGGAAACGATGGGGACATTTTGTGCCGGCAGCAAATGCCCGGCAAGCAGCAGAAGAAGGACAGCCCATCGCAGTGCAATGGCTATGCTCGGCAACCGCATTCGCTTAAACAGGACTGGCTTGATTCGTAGCATAGGGGAAACTCGTCTCGCATCCCCAACGTAACAACGCCCGCTATGAGGCGTGTCAGTGCTCTGTCATCACTATGTCAATGGTTTGTAATCGGGAGAAAGTCTTATGGGGGGTCTGCGCCTCACCCTGTCGTAGCTACCGATACGTCCAAGGTGCTACGTACGGGATCCGCAATACGTCGATGTTCTGCCTAGCTGCAATTCAAGGAGCCAGGAGAATTCGAGATGCGGGTATCAGCCGGGTCGTTAAAAAACTTCGAAGAGTGGATTCAGATGTATGAAGCGTCGATGAGTGAACGGGTTTACAAGAGCCTTGAATTGTCCCGGGGGGTAAGCGCAGCAAAGCCATCGAAAACTAATTGTTACGTCATCGATGGTTGCTCTGTGGATGCGAAGCAACTGTACCGCGAAGACAAGCTAGGATGCGCGCGCGGCGTAATTTGGGCCTTGATTTTCGAGGCGGGGCTGGTAATTGCCGCGTTGCTTTATTGGAAGCTGCGTCTCTTCGCCCGGTAGTGTTCCATAGTGCGCACCAAAAGACCCGTGCTTCTGAGTCGAAAACCGGCACAACCATTACCTGCAAACCTCGCTCCAGGCATCTCTTGATTGTGAATGAAGCCATCCTGGAGTGTACTGACCGGTAATCCCTGAGAGAAGACCCGATGAGAATGGTGAGGATAAATCATCCCGGCTGCAATCTGCACCTCGCCGCCCGTGCTAAGGCTGGCTCGAAATGAAAGGGAGTCGCGCCATGCTGTCCGCTCAGGGGAAGTCGCAGTCCATCGATTCCGCGCCCTTGCCTTCTCCCGCCGGGTCTGTGACCTCGATGGAACGGAGGTCACCCGTTCGAAGCGGATCCCGCGGCGACAAACATAGAATGTCGCCGGCGATCATCGTAAACATTGTGCAGGTTTGCGACCTTCTTTTGTTGCTGCTTAGCGGGTTCCTCGGCTGGACGATGTTGCAGTCGCTTGGGCTGTACTCCGGCCGTTCGCTCTTCCTCGCCACGCTAACGGCGAGCTTCGTTTCTGCCGCTTTTTTCTCCCGAGCGGATGCGTACCTGCTTGGCTCGCTGTGCTCGTTGAGCAAGCAGCTAAAGCTTTTGCCTTTTCCGCTGCTGGCGGGCGCCGGAAGCATGATCGCCTGCCTATTTTTCTTGCGCGACGACGGTCCCGTGTTTCGCACGTGGCCGCTTCTGTGGTTGTTCGCGAGCGCCGTTCTGCTCATGGCATCGCGATGGTATGTTTCACGCCTGCTGAACGGGTGGAGTCTTGCTGGCCGGTTGGCCCGTAGGGTCGCTGTCATTGGCGCCGGCGAGTTTAGCCGCGAGTTCATCGAACGTCTGCGTTCCGAGCCCAGCCTCTATACGGTGGTGGGTCTGTATGACGATCGCCTTTCGCGCATCCCGGCGGTCCAGGACGGAGTTAAGAGTCCGGGGCAGCGTGCGAGATCTTCTGGAGCGCAGCCGTGAAGAACAGATCGATCAGATCGTGATTGCCCTCCCGCTCAGCGCGGTGTCTCGCATATCGACGATTCTCGAACAGGTCGGCAGCGCCGTGGCCGATCTCTGCCTGACGACTGATTTTGTCGGGCTTCCGCTATCGCAGTAGCCAGATTTCCTCAGTTGGTTCGAATCCCGTGGTGTTGATCGAGGAGCGGCCGTTGAAAGACTGGCGCGCTGCCAAGAAGGCGGCCTTCGATCTCATCGTTGGTATCCCTGACGCTCCTCATCCTCTCGCCGCTGCTGGCGCTCATAGCCTTGGCGATCCGTCTCGATAGTCCAGGTCCGGTTCTATTTCGGCAGCCCCGCCTGGGCTTCAACAACCGGCTTTTTACCTGCTACAAATTTCGCACCATGCATCATCGGCATGACGGACTTGCTGGGTGATCGCCAGGCGACGCGGGGAGACCCACGAGTCACGCGGGTGGGCAAATGGCTACGTGCCCTGAGCCTCGACGAGTTGCCGCAATTGCTGAACGTCCTCAAGGGCAACATGTCCCTTGTCGGGCCGCGGCCACACCCACCCAACACCAAGGCAGACGACAAGCTATTTAGCGAAGTGGTCGCCAAGTACGCTTTCCGTCACCGGGTGAAGCCAGGGATTACCGGGTGGGCGCAAGTCAACGGATGGCGAGGCGAGACCAAGACAGTCGAGCAAATTGAAAACAGGGTCGCTTGCGACCTGGCATACATTCAGAATTGGTCTATCTGGTTCGATTTACGAATCATGGTGCTGACGATCACTCGCGAAATCCTGAGCCGGCACGCCTTTTAAAAAACCACCGAAACTTATGGCGCGGGGTGAGGTGTCACCCAAGGCGTGCCGGCTCAGGAACCATGGACCGCAGGCCGATCCTTCGTCATTTATCAGCAATGATCTGAATCTTGTGAATTTCCAGCTTGTTTGAGAACAGCTCATCGGCTTTCGCCATGAGCGCCTTGGCAATGGTGCCATTAAGGTGAGCGTCCCGGCCCGCTTCATCATCGAAAGTGTCGAAGACTGCGTATGAGCCCTCACCTTCCTTGATGCCATACCAGGTTACGGTTCCGGTCTCCGCCTTCGACATCTCCGCGCCTTGCTTGAGGAACGCTTCTACTTCTGCTGCCTTGCCGGGCTTGGCCTTCAATGCGACATACAGCGCATAACTTCGCCATCGTGTTGATTCCTCCCTGTGGTACTCCTGTCTCCGAGCATAGCTGCTCCCTGCGGCCAATTGAGGCATGGGCAACCGGACATCGTTGTTCCTGACGCCATGAGCATTTCGTGTATTTCCGGTTCCAGGGGGCGATTTTGCCATAGAATAGAGGAGGGCACGTTCCCGTACGACCCTCGGCATTTTGAGGGGTTTTACCAACATCCTCCTTTGTGCGGGCCACCGATATACACGCGCACGATTCGAACGTCGAAACAGGGTTCGGAGCGCTCTTGGAGATCAGTCCCCGTTCCCCTGGCCGGAAGCACGGTCTTTTTCGTGCTCCATCACGTCTGCTGGGTTATGGGACTGCGATTCGATCGGCACCGGACAGTTATAATGAATTGCTCCGCGTTGGCCGGTTTGAGCGAAAGGTTCGCGCAGCAGGATTGAGGTCGACCGATTGGCTCAAACTCGATGGTTCGCGGCGACATTTATGCTTATTTCGTGCTTTTGGCAAATCCTATGGCAAGGTCACAGTCCGGCAGACGCCGCGCTCGACTTGCCGGACAACCTGTTGCGAACCCCCACAGACGGCTCCTGGCAGCCGCACCGGCAACGCCGGCTCCGCCATCCCCGGCAACCCAGAGCAGCGGAACGACTGCGGACGAAAGTGAACGGCAAAAGGCGCAGGAGCAGCTCAATAACAGCTGCAACAGCGCGTATTTGGGGTGATGGCAACATTCAACACGACCCGCAATCGAGACGCGCTGCCTTTAAGCACCAGGCAAAAGTACCAACTCTTTTTCCGCAGCGCCAGCGACCCGTGGCCTTTTTTGCTCACGGCTGTTGGGGCGGGTATCGATCAGGCGCAAAACAGCTTCCCCGAATACGGCCAGGGTGTAGAGGGGTATGCCAAGCGGTGGGGTGCGGGTTACACCGACTACTTTACCGGCAATCTGCTGGGCAACGCTGTGCTGGCAAGCATGTTTAAAGAAGATCCCCGGTACTTTCAGAAAGGCACAGGCAGCTTCACCAGCCGTGCTCTTTGGGCCGCCGGCGGAACGGTTTGGTGCAAGCGCGATAACGGTAGCTGGGGGCCGAACTATGCAAACGTCCTGGGCAATCTGATGGGCGCAGCCGTTTCCAATCTGTATTACCCCGCATCGGATCGCACGGTCGGTGAGACCCTCGAACGCGGTTTCACTGTTACGGCCCAGGCAATCATTGGCAGCGAAGTGATCGAATTCTGGCCGGATATGGTGCGCCACCATAAGCGAAAACAAGCGGAAAAGCTGGCCCGGCAAGGCGTGCAAAGCACTCCTGCCTCTGACTCTTCCGCCCGTCGTTTCCCAACCCTAAAACCCATCGGCTCTCACGCAGCCTCCCGGCAGTCTAACGCGGAGTCACCTTGACTACGTTGGCCCGGCAGGAGCGCACGCCCTGGCAAGCTTCGGGGCGCAGGTCTTTGCTCAGGCAGATCTCCACCGCGGTCAGCCGGTTATTACCGCAGCTCAGAGCGAGACTCCCCGCCGGGAAGCCGGGATTTGCAGCCGCAAACCTGGCCAGCAGAGCGTCAGGGGTCACCCCATCCGCATCACTGTCCTGGCCGATGTTGGCAGGTACCTTCACTTCCGCGAACGCCTTGTGAATGGCTGCGAAATAATCGTCCGCCGCCAGTCCGGAACAGGTGCCGTGTGTCTGCCACTCGTGCTCCACCAGGCTGACGGTGGGGATGATGTCCGTGTCGGCCTGGGGATTGGTGGGGCCGGGAGCATTGCTGCACTGCTCCGGATAGTCGCCGTTTGCATCCTGTGGCCAAAGCCCATGCACTACGAAACCCAGCCCACGCCCACACTCCGGGCTGTCAGAGTGGGTCGCGCAGAACTCCGGCGACCAGGAAAGATTCAACAGGTAGAAGTCGAATTGGCCCGGCGGCGCCTGCTCCTGCGGACGCCCGCGGCGTGGGCGGCGCCTGCCTGTCTGTGCATCGTCCCCGACACTCGAGGTATCTCGCGACTGAGGCTCAGGTGTGGTCGAGCGAGCGGCTGGTTCGCTACGTTGAGGAGCCGGCGGTTGGCCGGGGTTTTGGCAACCGGTGGTCGAAAGCACCAGTAACAAGCCAAAGCGTAACGTGCTGCGCAGCGCGTGATTCATTGGTCGTGCCTCGGGTAGGGAAGAGCCGCTCACGGTCTTCCTAGTTAAAGCCGATAAGGGACAACAGGCGCGTTAGTAACCTTGCGGTACTGGGCAAACTCCCAAAATGGGAAATTTTCATTCTTTTCGAGCTAAGACAGCTTATAGGAACCGGACCTCGATCTCAACGCGAGCCGGCAAGTCAGATGCGCTTGGCCTCACCACCGAGCGCCGTCGCGATCGAACATTTTGCAACAGTATTTGTTCCCATAAAGAGGTTTTACGGAGGTTTGTAAGCAATGGGCAATAAGAAGATTCTCATTGTGGATGACGATCCGGATGTGCTCCAGAGTATGCACGTGCGCCTCAAGGCCAATCATTACGACACTTTCTTTGCCGGGGATGCGATCTCCTGCATGGCCGAGGCGCGGAAGAATGAGCCGGACCTGATCCTGCTGGACCTGGGCTTGCCGGCCGGCGATGGTTTCCTGATCATGGAGCGGTTCAAAGCGGTGCCTTCTCTTGCCTCGATCCCGGTCATCGTGATCTCCGGCCGCGACCATCGCGCCAACCACAAGCGCGCGATAGAAGCGGGGGCCAAGGCTTTTCTGCAAAAACCTGTGAACAATGCCGACCTGCTCGCGGTCATCCGCCAAAACCTGGCGGAACCCCAGCAGCGGCAGCGACCGGTGGTGTACGACCTGGGCAAGGCGTAGCCGCCAAATAGCTAGCTAGTTCCTCATCGAACTGCTCGATGGGCCGTGTAGCCCAATCTCTCGTCCTTTCTTCCTTCATTATTTACAACAACGCATTCTGTCGTGTAGCATCGGCATTTTCAAAGGCCGATCCGCAGTTGCACGTTTCTATCTCTATGCGCATCCCGATGGGTTGGCAAAAGTGGTCTCTGATAATTCTGGCCGGCGCCTCTCTATGCGCATTGCTGGCGATCGTGCTACCCGGCAAACCAACCCGGGCGTCGGGGCCGCCCGCCTATGTGACCACCGGCGTTTTCACCCCTGCACACCCCACTGCATCCGCCGCTATCGAAGACTTTCTCGATATCCACCCCGAACATCCGGTCCAGCCTATCGCCTATACGCATACCGTGCATCTGGCTAAGGGCCTGCCCTGTACGTTCTGCCATGTGGGCGTGGATCAAGGTCCCGAGGCCCGGATCCCCGGGGTGAATGTCTGCATGAGCTGCCACCAGACCATTGCCACGGACCGTCCCGAGATCAAGAAAATTGCCGCATACAAGGCGCGGGGTGAGGAGATCCCCTGGGTACGCGTTTACAACTACAGCGAATCGGCGCACGTGCGCTTCAATCATGCTCCGCACATCCGCGCTGGAGTCGACTGTGCCACATGTCATAGCGACCTGACCAAGCAGACGACAGCGGAACGCAAAGTGGATTTAAACATGGGTTTTTGTCTTAATTGCCACACGCAAAAGAAGGTCTCGATCGATTGCGAGACCTGCCACTACTAGGGCACATATGGAACGGCGCGACTTCATTAAAATCTCGGCTCTCTCCGGCGTCATGGCGACGCTCGAAGGGTGTCGCAGCGCCGAGAAACAGCTCATCCGCTTTGTTCCGGAAGAAGAGCTGGTTCCCGGCATTGCGACCTTGAAGCCGAGCGTCTGCACGCTTTGCTCCGCGGGGTGTGGGTTGCAGGTGCGCGTGATGCAAGGCGAGGCTGAAGTGGTGCGCCGTGGCCAGCAGGGCCTGATCAAGATGGGCCTGGCGAAAAAGCTGGAGGGCAACCCGCAGCATCCAGTCAATCAAGGCAAGCTTTGCGCCCGCGGCCAGGCAGGGCTGCAGGTGCTCTATCATCCCGACCGAATCACTCATCCCATCAAGCGCACCGGGGCGCGCGGCTCGGGCGAGTTTCAGGAAATAACCTGGGACCAGGCGATCAAGGAACTGACCGCACACCTGTCCGCACTGCAAACGTCCAACGCCACCAACTCACTCGCTTTTCTGGCCCGTCCGCAGCACGGCCAACGCCGCGAATTAATAGAGGGCTTCCTGAAAGCTTTTGGCGCGCCGCCCGCAGTCTGGTACCAGCCCTTCGACGAGGCCGTACTGCGCCAGGCGAACCTTCTCAGCTTCGGCCACGCCGCTATGCCCACGTTCGAACTGGGCCGTGCGGACTATGTCATCTCCTTCGGCGCCGATTTTCTGGGCGCCTGGAACTCCGCGGTGGCGCAATCCATTGGCTACGGTGAAATGCGCCAGGGGCGTCCGGGACGGCGGGCAAAGTTCGTCCAGGTGGAATCGCGTATGTCGCAGACCGGCGCCAACATGGATGAATGGATTCCCTGCCGGCCGGGAACGGAAGGCGCTCTCGCTCTGGGCATTGCGCACGTCATACTGAGCGAAAAGCTTGCGCCTCAGGGTGCGGGATCCCGCGCTGGTTCGCTCATCGCGGGATGGTCCGCGGGCTTGCCTGACTTCACGCCGGAGGCGGTCGAAAAACAAACCGGCGTCAGCGCTGGTGTCATCAAGCGTCTGGCGCATGAGCTCACACAAAGCGGCTCTGCGGCCGCGATGATCGGCGGCGCGCCGCTCGCCCATACCAATGGCTTGTTCAACGCGCTGGCGGTCAACGCCCTGGAGTCCTTGGTGGATACCGGTCGCGATCAGGGACCCATACTTGGCTTTACGCCTGCATTGCAGCCTGCAGCCCCTGCACAAGCGAGCCTCGCCAGCCTAAGCGCTTTCGCGCAATCGGCTCTTTCCGGTCCGCACGCGCCGCAGGTGCTACTGCTAGATGAGGCGAATCCCACTTTCTCGGCACCACCCGGCCTGCGGATCCGTGAGGCTCTGGCAAAGATTCCCACGATCATCAGCTTCGGCAGCTTCATTGACGAGACCAGCGCCCAGGCGGACTTGATCTTGCCCGACCACGCTCCGCTCGAGAGCTGGCTCGACAGCACTCCCGAGTCGGGTTCCATGCAGACGGTAGTCAATCTCGCGCCGCCGGCTGTTCTTCCCTTGCACGACACCCGTTCAATGCCCGATGTGTTGCTAAGCGTAGCCCATCAGCTTGGGGGCGAGGTCGCCAAGGCGTTGCCCGCGGCTACCTTCGACGTCATGCTGCGTGCGGCCTACGTTCCCCTACGGACGCGCGCGGGCTCGGTCGATGCCAAGACGGATGACGATTTCTGGGATGCGGCGCAGACCCAGGGCGGCTGGTGGAGCACGCCATCCACAACGCACAATCCTGATCATTCGGAAGCTGCCGCGGGGAAGCATGCGCCCGTATCCATGGCAGTGCCGGAATTTGCCGGCTCGGCCAATGACTTTCCGTTTTACTTCTTGCCTTACCCCTCGCAGTCGTTTGGCGACGGTTCGCTGGCGCATCTACCCTGGCTGCAGGAACTCCCCGACGTGCTCACTTCGGCCATGTGGTCGAGTTGGGTGGAGATCCATCCTAAGACCGGCGAGCGTCTGGGCATCGGGCAAGGTGACCTGGTAGAAATTGCATCGCCGCAGGGGAGCATCCGTGCCCCTGCCGTCCTTTCCCCCGGAATTGCACCGGACATGGTGGCGATGCCCGTTGGGCAGGGACACGAAAATTTCACCCGCTTTGCCAGCGGCCGAGGTGCAAATCCGCTCTCGATTCTGGCTCCCCTGGCGGAACATGAAACCGGATCGTTGGCCTGGGCCGCAACGCGAGTCAAGCTGGCGCGCGCGGGCGGACCCGAGCAGGCAAAACTCGTGTTGTTCGCAGGCGGTATGAGCGGCTTTCCGCACGAGGAGCAACCGCGATGATGCGCATTGCGCATGTGCCGAACGCACAGCCTCCACAAGCGGAAGAAAACCGGCGAAGTCCCGAAGGGACGGTTGAACTTAGCCCAGGACGCAGTCCTGGCTCTATCCGACGAGGTCGAAAAGTCCCGAAGGGACGACTGGAAGGATGCTTCATGCCAACTCGGCTGTGCTGGAATTCGGACCGGGGAACGCGGGTGATTATTTCAGCCGTCCCTATGGGACTCTTTAGAAACCAGAAGGCAGGTAGAGCCGAATGACCCATAAGTGGGGACTCGTAGTGGACCTCGATCGCTGCACTGGCTGTGAAGCGTGTGTGGTTGCGTGCCACGCGGAAAACAACATCCCTACCGCGGGCGAGGATCAGGCTGCGCGGGGCAGGGCGAAACACTGGATTCGCGTGGAGCGTTACTGGGAGGGCGATTTCCCCAACCCAAAAATCCGCTTTCAGCCAGTCCTCTGTCAGCAGTGCGACGAAGCTCCCTGCGAGCCCGTTTGCCCGACTTACGCCAGCTATCACACGCCCGAGGGGCTGAACTCGCAGGTCTACAACCGTTGCATCGGTACCCGTTTTTGCGCGAACGCCTGCCCCTACAACGTGCGCTTTTTCAACTATTACAACCCGCAGTGGGACAAGCCGTTGCACCTGCAACTGAACCCCGACGTCTCTGTGCGCAGCGTCGGCATCATGGAGAAATGTACTTTCTGCGTACAGCGCATCAAGGCTGCCGAAATTCAGGCAGAGGCAGAGAAACGCGAGTTGAAGGACGGCGAATTCACCACCGCCTGTGCGCAGTCCTGCGCGTCGAAGGCACTGGTCTTCGGCGATCTGAACGACCCCAACAGTGAAGTCGCACGGCTGTCCGAGTCTAATCGCGGCACCAAACTGCTAGGCGAACTGGGCACCAAACCGAACGTGACCTACCTGGAACGAGGCACCTGGGAAGATGCAAAGCACGGCTGAACAAATCGAGCAGGACCTGCTGCGGCCGCTCTTCCACAGCAGCGGGAAGTACTGGGTCGCCGTGGCGCTCGCGACCAGTTTGCTGCTCGCCGGTGTCGCTGCGTTTGGTTATCAGCTCTATCAGGGGATCGGTGTTTGGGGCCTGAACTCCCCGGTGTTCTGGGCCTTTGACATCACCAACTTCGTTTTCTGGATCGGCATCAGCCACGCGGGCACGCTCATCTCCGCGATTCTGCGTCTCACCAATGCCACCTGGCGCCGCCCGGTCACTCGCTGTGCCGAGGCCATCACCGTTTTCTCCGTGCTCATCGGCGCCATCATTCCGCTGTGTCACATCGGGCGCCCCTGGCTCGGTTTCTGGATGATCCCTTATCCCAACGAACGCCATATCTGGCCCAACTTCCGCTCGCCGCTCGCCTGGGATTTCTTTGCCATATCCACCTATCTCACTGGCAGCACCACCTTCCTGTATCTGCCCACGATCCCAGATTTCGCGGCCGTGCGCGATGCCGCTACCGGCTTTCGTAAGAAGGTCTATCGAGTCCTGGCGCTGGGCTGGCAGGGCACGCCCCGGCAATGGATGCGTCTGGAAACGGCTATGCACATCATGGCCGTGGTGATCGTGCCCGTAGCGGTCTCCGTGCACACCATCGTCTCCTGGGACTTCGCCATGACCCCGGTGCCCATGTGGCACTCCAGTATCTTCGGCCCCTACTTCGTAGCCGGTGCGATCTTCAGCGGCATCGCCGCTCTAATCCTGGCCATGGCGCTGCTGCGCAAGTTCCTGCATCTGGAGGAATACCTCCGCCCCATCCATTTCGAGAACCTGGGCAAGCTGCTGTTGACCATGAGCCTGCTCTGGTTCTACTTCACCTTCGCCGAGCGGCTGACCACGTGGTACGGCAACTCACCGCCGGAGATGGCCGTTTTCTGGGAGAGCATCCGCAAACAATTCGCGCCGTTGTTCTGGACCATGGTGGTTTGCAACTTCATCATCCCGGTCCCGATCCTGGCCATCAAGCGCCTGCGTACCATCACTGGAACTGCGATCGCCTCCGCCACCGTGGTTGTCGGCATGTGGCTGGAGCGTTTCCTGATCGTCGTCCCCGCGCTGGAGCATAAGTTCCTGCCCTACTCCTGGGGAACCTACAAGCCTACCTGGGTGGAAGACACGCTGATGGCCTCAAGCTTTGGCATGATGGCGCTGCTCTACCTGCTATTTTCAAAATTCGTGCCCATGATTTCCATCTGGGAAATGAAGGCCGGGCTACAGTCCCACGGTGGCGTCCCTGTAACTGCTCCTGCAGATAGTCATGTGGTGTTGGAGGGCCCGCAATGAATGCTCTCTACGGTTTGTTCCCCGATGCCGATGCTGCTCAGCGCGCATTCGATGCATTGCGCGCCGCCACCACTGAACTCAAGTTCAAAGCGCAGCAGATCGTCATCGTCTCCGGCGAGCCCCACGAGGGCTACGCGTTTACTGACTCCCAATACAGTTCGTCCCCTTATCGCTGGGCCGTGCTCGGGGCCTTCGTTGGAGGTACGACAGGTTATTTGCTTACGACTCTTTCGCAGAAGTCGTATCCCATTCACACCGGAGGTATGTCCCTGACGCCTGCGTGGACCAACGGCATCATCGTTTACGAGATGATCATGCTCGGCGCCATCCTCACCACGCTGGTGGTGTTGCTGATCGGAGCAGGCCTGCCAAATTTCAAAGGTGTGATTACAGATCCCGAGGTCGGGAAGGGGAAAATCCTGGTAGGGGTGGTCGATCCTCCGGCAAGCTCACAACCTGAACTGGAAAGGCGCCTACGGCTCGCAGGCGCCTCGCAAGTTAAGCAGTCTGCCGGGGAGCTCTAGCTACGCTCCAGCCTTGATACTGGCCACATGGATCGTCTTGGTGGTGGCATTCAAAGTCCCGGTAACGGATACCTTCGCGCCGGCAAAGGTTGCAGCCTTCTTGGCGTCGTCGAGCTGATAAGCGGTCTTGGTCGCGGGATCGTAAAGCGTGTACCGGCCGCCCATGCCCACGCAGCGGTTGGTGCAATCCTTCTCGCTTTCGCCCGGCTTCGCCATAACCTGGTGCCCGCCAAGGGCGGCGCACTGGCTATCAATGATCTCGCCCTTATAGGTCTGGGGTGCCTGGGCAAACATGCTTAGCGACGCGAGTAGAGAGATCGCGCCGATCGCTAGTTTCTTCATGGGATAGTTCTCCTTGTGACCAATATTTCGCGTTCTCCCAACACCACCACTACGGGACGTCCGGGATACTTTCATAATGTTTCCGCCATTGTCAATCTTCGACTAACGTAGATGGCACAAGGAGATCAAGGTTGAACCCACACGCAGAGCATCACAGCCACTCGGGGCATGCACACACCCACAATCATGCTGGTCACACCTCGCGCCGCGACTTTCTCCGCGGCATGATGGGGAGCGCCCTGGCTGGGGCCTCTATCCTTGAACTTGCCTACCATCGTGCCGCGTGGGCTCGCGCAGCTGCTCCGAGCTCCGATTCCAACCTGTTTGAAATACAGAAGGTAGCGAACGGTATTTACTTTGCCCAGGCGCGCCCGCAGGCGATGTTGAACAGCAATGCGGCCATCTTCGTCCGGTCGAAGGACGTGGTAGTGGTCGACACCCACTCCAAGCCCTCGGCTGCAGCTAGTCTGATCGCGCAAATGAAGAGGGAAGTGACCACCAAGCCGGTGCGCTACGTCATCAACACCCACTTCCACTGGGACCATACCCAGGGCAGCCATGCCTATCGCGCAGCGAATGAAAAGGTTGATTTCATTGCCAGTGCTGCCACCAAAGACCTGATGGAGAAGCTATCGGTAGCCAGGATGAAGGCCTCAGTAGGAGAGGTCCCGAAACAGATCGATGCGCTACGGGCCCGGGCGGCCCGGGCAACATCGGCCGGGGAAAAATCTTTCTGCGCCGGCCAGATCAAACAACTGCAGGCCTACCAGGCAGAGCTGCAGAATTACACGCCAGAATTGCCCACAATTACCTTCGACAAGTCGTACCTGCTGCAGGATCCAGCCTACGATCTGCACATCGATTTTCGCGGTCACGCTCATACGGCGGGAGACGTCGTCGTCTTTTGCCCGCAAGAGCGCGCGATCGCAACCGGAGACGTGATCCACGGCTTTTTACCCTTTATCGCGGACGGTTTTCCGCGCATCTGGCCGGGCACCATCAACGCGATCGGTCAGGCCGATTTCAGCAAAATCATGCCCGGCCATGCCGCCCTGCAAACCGACCGGATCACCATGACCAACCTGCGGAACTATATAGAGGAATTGACGGGTAGGGTGGAGCAAGGCAGGAAGGCCGGGCAGAGTGTGGCTGAGATGCAGCAGCGCATCACCGTCGCTTCGCTCAAGTCACTGCACTCCAACGGCTATGAAGCATACCTGGCGCGCATGAGCGAGCAAAGCCATTCACCTTTCATCCAGATCGCTCCGCTACAGAACGGGATCAATGTGAATATCGCCGATATCTACGCCAACCTCGACAAAACCTAGGCCGAATTACCAAAAGAAAGCCGGGTGCCCCATATCTCGCTCGTTTTTTGCGAGATGTGGGATGCCAATGCGCTCAACCGGAAGGTATTCGGGTCACTATGAAGATGAAGGGTTTAGATCTGTGGTATCCCACATCTCGCGAAAAACGAGCGAGATATGGGGCACCCGGCTCTTGTTGCAGGACCCGCTTAGTCGCGTCCGCGAATCTTCGTAAGCAGCCGCAGCATTTCAAGGTAGAGCCAGACCAGCGTCACCATGATGCCAAATGCGCCGTACCACTCCATGTATTTGGGAGCGCCCATGCGCGCGCCGTTCTCGATGAAGTCGAAATCGAGAACCAGGTTCAACGCAGCGATCCCCACCACAATCAGGCTGAAACCAATGCCGATCGGGCCTGAGCCGTTAATCGAAGTAAAGTGAACGCCGAAGAAACCAAGCACAAATTGCAACAGATAAAACACCATGATGCCGCCCGTCGCGGCGACAATCCCCAACCGGAAATTCTGTGTCACGGGGATCAGCCCGGAGCGATACGCCAGCAACAAAACCAGCAATGTGCCAAACGTAAGGCTGACCGCCTGGATGGCAATTCCGGGAAAGCGGAGTTCAAAAACCGCCGAGATGCCCCCCAGCGCCAAACCTTCCAGCAGCGCGTACGCCGGCGCTGTCACCGGAGACCACTCCTTCTTGAAAACGGTAACCAACGCGCACACAAATCCGCCGATCGTCCCGATCCACAAATAAGGGACAGCAGCGGCAGCCGAATGCGACTGCATGAACTGATGCCAGGTCCACGACGCCGAGGCGACCGCGAGAAGCAAAAGCAGCCCGGTTTTGTTGACCGTACCCTGGAGGGTCATTCTTTCTTCGCCTATTGCCAGGCCCTCGAAACGTTTTTCGCTCAATACGGGATTCGAAGTCCTCATCAGCTGCGCCATGCGATTCTCCTCGTTCCACTCCAACACCATTTTACGCCTGGACGCAGGGTGAAAGCGGGTTGCGCCCGCGGACGCCGTTGCCTAAACTAGTCTTATTCGATGGAATGAGGTGGCTAGGGCTCCGGTGATTCAACCGGTCCGAGCGCCACAAAGGACCTGGGCGGTCCGCACCCAAGGGCAAAATCCCAGAGGGAAAAGTCGACAACGACTTCGTGTCTTCAGGGAGCGGATCTTGCCACTTTCAGCCTTTCTTCTTGTCACTTTCGCCGCGCTGGCTCACGCCACGTGGAATTTCCTGGCCAAGCGGGCAGCTCATAGCAGAAACCTCATCTGGTTTTCCTCGGTGACCGAGGCGCTGGTGTTTGCGCCCTTCGCAATCTGGATCCTAAAGGACGCATGGCGGAACCTTGGCCTGCATGCCGCCCTGTTTCTGCTAGCCACCGGTATCCTGCATGTCCTCTATACAGAGAGCCTTCTTCGCGGTTACAGGGCCGGGGAGCTCACCGTGGTCTATCCCCTGGCGCGCGGTTCCGGGCCTCTGCTGTCGTTTTGTGGTGCCATACTCTTTCTGCGCGAGCGTCCCTCGTTATTGGCCGGAGTGGGGGCAGTGCTCATCACCTTTGGCATCCTGCTCTCCTCTGGAGGCCTGGCCGCTCGGCGGCATAAGCGTAGCTATGCAGGCGTGTTCTGGGGTGTTGCCACCGGTTTTATCATCGCCTGCTATACCATCGTGGACGGCTATTCGGTCAAAGCGCTTCTCATTTCACCCATCCTGGTGGAATATGCCGGCAATCTATTTCGCGCGGTGATTCTATCCAGGGGGGCTTATCTTCGTCGTGCCTCTCTTCGTCTGGAATACGCACAATACTGGGAAGAGGTATCTGCGATCGCGCTGCTCACGCCGCTCGGCTACATCATGGTGCTGTTCGCCATGCGGTTGGCCCCGGTCAGCCACGTGGCTCCTGTCCGCGAGATGTCGATGCTGATTGGCATGTATTTCGGAGCCAGGTTCCTGAATGAGGGGCAATTTCGCCGCCGGCTGATTGGTTCGGCTTGCATTGCCGGTGGCGTGGCGGCGTTGGCCTTTGGCTGACCCGGCGAATTTATTTGCAATTAACACGCACCGGATAGCTTAAAAAGTTGAGTCAATCCGGCTCTTCTTGATCCCGTGCTGCGCCGGTTCGCCTTATTCAGCGGCACTTTGGGGTGAATGGCATTGCGTGTTTGGCGCTCCCCCTCTCGGATGGCAGACAATGGTGCTGGTGCAGTCACGGTTGGCCCGTTTTGTCCGGCGGAGGGATGGATGACAGTCAAAGCATCAGAGGTCGCTATCGCCGACTTGAAATGTCTGCCAGGCGAACTCGAAATCACCTGGCAGAATTCGTCTTATAGCGTCTACAGTTCGATCTGGCTGCGAGACAACGACCCCGTTCACCGCGATCCCCTTACCGGTCAACGCCGGGCGAGCCTGTTGGACTTCCCCCACGCTCCACAATTATTAACGGCGGAAGCGCAGCCGGCAGGTCACCTCACTCTGCATTGGAACGACGGTAAAAGCAGCGTTTTTGCGCTCAATTGGTTGCGAGCGTTTGACAACAGCCTGCGTATAACCCCAAGGCCCACTCGCCTGCCGTGGATGGGGCAACACGCTGCAGCCTTTGCCCAGTGTGACTATGCGGAATGGATCGCGAACCCAGCCAGCCGCGAAGACTGGCTCTATTACGTGGGCCGCGATGGACTGGCGTTCCTGCGCGGCGTGCCGACCGGAGAGAGCGCAGGCAAAGCGGCACTGTTGCGCATTGCCGCGTCCATCAGCCTGGCGAGCGAGATCAATGACAACCGCATCTTCGAGATTCGCAGCGTTCCCGAACCGAGCAATAACGGTTACATAACCTCACCACCTCCGGTTCGCACCGAACAGCCTTATCGTGACCCCGTGCCCGGCTTCCAGTTGCTGCATTGTCTCTCCGCAGCCGGCATTGCCGGGGAAACGATCTTTGTAGATGGAATGGCAGTTGCTGAGCGCCTGCGTGCGCATGATGCTGATGCCTTCAACACGCTGTCGCAGATTCCTGTTCTTTATCGCTTTGGAGACGGGGCAATCGAGCTAGCTACCGAGCGCACCATGCTCGAAGTCGATACTCAGGGGCAATTCCGCGCCATCTATTACGACGATCGCTCGATTGCTCCGCTTACCCTCAAAGGCCCGCGCCTCAAAAAGTATTACGCGGCGTACCGTCAGCTTGCCGAGCTGCTCCACGAACCAGCTAGAGCGGTGACCTGGCGCTTGCAGCCAGGTGATCTTGTGCTCTTCGACAATAGCCGTATCCTTCATGGGCACTCCGCCGGAGCCGGTCACATCCAGGGCTGTCCTATAGATAGTGACGGACTCTATAGCGCGCTAGCTGTTCTATCACGCAAACAGCGCGATGGAAACGCCCTCGGATCGTGACCGCGCAGCATATACTTTTGTCGAGATGCAGAACCAGAATTCAGTGGCCGCTGACGCGTCTTCGACCGCACCAGGTACATCGAGCAGCGGCCCCTCGCTGCTCCTGCGCGGCCTGCGCAAATCCTTTGCAGATGTAGTGGCAGTGGATGGCATCGACCTTGAGGTTACCCGGGGAGAGTGTTTCGGTTTGTTGGGACCGAATGGGGCAGGAAAGACCACGACCCTCGAGATCTGCGAGGGTTTAACCGCACCTGACGGAGGGACCGTCGAACTGCTGGGACTTAATTGGGCCACCGGCGAAGGCCGGCTGCGCCAGCGGATCGGCATTCAGCTGCAGGAGACGCAATTTCCCGAAAAGTTGACCGTGGACGAGACATTACGCTTGTTCCGAAGCTTCTTTCGTCACGGCCTTACCTTAGAGGAGTCCATCCAGACAGCGCAGTTGGAGGAGAAACGTAAGGTGCGCGTGGGAACGCTCTCGGGCGGGCAGAAGCAGCGGCTGGCCATGGCCTGTGCACTGGTGGGCGATCCCGAATTGCTGTTCCTCGACGAGCCAACTACCGGCCTGGATCCCCAGGCACGCCGCCACCTATGGGATCTGGTCGACAACCTCAAGCGGGCCGGACGCACCATCATCCTCACCACGCATTACATGGATGAGGCGGAGCGGCTGTGCGATCGGGTTGCGATCATGGATCAGGGACGGATCATTGCTCTCGACAGCCCGGAACGGCTGATCGCTTCGATCGGCGGAGAGCACATCGTGGAGTTCGCCATCACCGGCAACGACAGCGTGGTGGATCAGACGCTCACCGGGATTCCCGGCGTCCGATCGCACCGCGTGGATGCGGGGGTACACCAGCTTTCTGTGCGCGAATTGCATTCGACGGTGCCGCGCATTTTCGCCGCGCTTGCTGCCCAGGGGTTACACCTGAGTGAGTTTCGCACTCACTCGGCCACCTTGGAAGATGTGTTTGTTGGGCTTACGGGAAGGAACCTGCGCGATGAGTAAGCTCGAGCTGAGCAGTCTTTATCAATTGACGATGGTGCGCTTTCGGCTATTCTTGCGCGAGCCGGAAGCGATTTTCTGGATCTTCGTTTTTCCCATCCTGCTGGCGGCGGGGCTGGGGATTGCCTTTCGCAATCGCCCGCCGGACGTGTTTCCGGTAGGAGCAACCACAGTGCAGGTTACGCAGGCACTGGCGGCCGACAAGGGACTGGCGGCTACCACGATGAGCGAGGCGCAGGGTACCCGGGCGTTGTCGACGGGCAACATCCTGCTGCTTGTCATCCAGACGGCCGATGGGTTGGCGTACAAATTCGACGACACGAACCCGGATGCACGGACCGCGCGCATGGTAGCTGATCGCGCCATCCAAACAGCAGCCGGGCGGCACGAGGCCGTTCCGGTCCACAATCAGTTAGTCCGCGAGACCGGATCGCGTTACATTGATTTCCTAGTTCCCGGCCTGCTGGGCATGAACCTGATGGGATCCGCGATCTGGGGAATGGGCTTTTCGATCGTAGAGTCGCGACAGAAGAAGTTGCTCAAGCGGCTGGTGGCTTCACCTATGCCACGTTGGCAGTACCTGGCATCTTATCTGTTGTCACGGCTTTTGATGCTGGTCATCGAAGTGGTAGGCTTCCTGGGATTTGCGAAGCTGGTATTTGGAGTGCCGTTCCGCGGGTCCTTCTGGCAGCTGGGATTGTTGTGCGTGCTTACTTCTATGGCCTTTTCCGCATTGGGCCTGCTCGTTGCCTCACGTGCCCAGACTATGGAGACCGCTTCCGGATTGATGAACCTGGTCATGCTTCCGATGTGGATCTTGTCCGGTGTTTTCTTTTCGGCCACGCGCTTTCCGGCAGTGGTTCAGCCCGTGGTCCGAACTCTCCCCCTGACTGCGGCGATCGACGCCATGCGCGGGAATATGCTGCAGGGCATGACCCTGGGCCAACAGACTACACAGATGGCGATATTGCTCACCTGGCTGGTAATGTCGTTCCTCCTCGCTTTACGTCTCTTTCGTTGGAGATAACTGTTGAAACGGCTTAAGCCCACGGACGTAGTCATCATAGGTAGCGGTTGGAGCGGCCTGGTTATGGCGAAAGAGATAACCAGGCGCACCGCTTCGCAGGTGATTGTTCTGGAGCGCGGTCCAGCGCGCACGCTCGCTCAGTACGCCGACGGCATGGACGAAATCAATACCCGCCGTGTCGGCCTGCTGCAAAATCCGGCCGAACAAACCATCACCCATCGTCACTCCGTCAAAGATCGGGCCGCGCCTATACGCCAATATGGCGCCTTTACGCCCGGCACCGGGACTGGCGGTACCTCTGAACACTGGGGAGGCATTTCCGACCGCTATCTTCCTGACTTTTTCTCCCTATCCTCTCATCTACGAGAAAAGTTTGGGCGCTCGCGCATGTCGCCGGATTGGACGATTCAGGATTGGGGCATCACCTACGACGAGTTTGAGAATGACTACTGGCGTGCCGAGCAGTTGATGGGCATCAGCGGCAAAGCCGGTAACCTGCGCGGCCAATTGCAGGCAGGCGGCAACATCTTTGAAGGACCTCGCCAGCATGAGTACCCCACCCCTCCTTTAACTCCGACTTACACCATGGGGTTCTTCCATAAGGCGGCCAAGCAGTTGGGCTACCATCCTTTTCCTCTGCCTGCCGCGAACCTGAGCCAGGCCTATACCAATCCCGACAACGTATCGCGGCCAGGATGTGTCTTCTGCGGCTATTGCCCCACTCATGGCTGCATGATCGGTGCCAAGGCGCAACCAACGAACACCCTCATGCCGGTGCTGAGCAATCGAAACAACTTTGTCCTCCGCAACCACTGCTGGGTGCGCAAGATCGTGCACCGCAATGGAAAGGCCGAAGGCGTGATGTACATGGATGAAAACGGCGAGGAGACTTTTCAGCCTGCCGAGTTAGTCGTGTTGTCCGCATGGACCCCGAACAGCGTCCGGCTCCTGCTTCTTTCGGACATCGGCGATCGATATGATCCGGTAACAGCCAAAGGTACGTTAGGCAAGAACCTTACCCACCAGGTAACCAGCGGAGCCATGGGGATGCTCGTATTTAAAGAACGGCTGAACCTCTTCATGGGCTCGGGGGCAGTGGGTTATGGCATCGCCGATCTCGATGGAGATATCAAGCAGGAGGTTCCCGAGAATATTCTGCGCGGCGGGGCCTTCCTGCGAGGAGCAGCAACCGGAGAAGGCCCGGCGGGTTCGTTCGGCCGGATACCCAGAGGTGCAGCCCCGCGCAGTTGGGGGGCTGCCTGGAAGAAAGCCGCGATCGATCATTGGGACAGAATCGGACCCGGCGTGGAAATGAGAGGTGACCACTTTGCTTACCGGCAAAACTTCATGGATCTGGATCCCACCTTTACCGACAAGTGGGGGATCCTCTGTTGAGAATGACCCTGGATTGGACCGACTACGAGATGCGCCAGATGGCATTTGGAGCACGTGTAGCCACCCAAATCCTGGAGACGATCGCCGAGGTTTCCGGAGCCACGGTGGTCAAGTTGGAGCGTCCGGCGGCCTTTCATCACTACAACGCGGCCCAATACACGACGACGCATATCCAGGGGGGAGCGATCATGGGAGCGTCTCCTGACCAAAGCGTTGTCAACCCCTGGCTTCAGCATTGGAAGATGCCGAATCTTTTTGTAGTAGGCTCGTCGTCTTTTCCGCAAAATTCTTCCGCCAATCCGACGCTGACGATCGTCGCGGTCAGTCACCGGGCAGCCGACGGCTTAATAGATCGGTATCTGAAAAAGCCGGGCCCGCTGGCCTAGGAGGGAATTGTGAGAAGGCGCGAATTCATTCTCGTTCCGGCAAAGGCGCTGAGTGGCCTGATGCTGTCTTCGCTGCTGGGAGAGTTTGTACCCGCGGCTGCGCAGGACGCGGTAAAGGTCCCCCTGCGATTCTTTACAGCGGAGGAAGCGAAGGTTATCCAGGCCGCCTGTGAACGTATTTTCCCCGGTGGTGAAGATGGACCGGGGGCAAGCGAAGCGGGCGCGGTCATTTATATCGATCGCCAACTCGCGGGTCCTTACGGCAAAGACAAGTATCGTTACACCGAAGGACCGTGGATCGAATCGGTGCCCGAGCATGGCTACCAAGGCAAGGAAAACCCGCAGCAGATTTACCGCAGCGGGATCGCTCTGTTGGGGAATGATTTCGCAACCGTATCGCCCGACGAGCGAGATTCACGTCTCGAAAAAAATCAGGACTCGCACTTTTTTCTGCTGCTGCGGGCTCACACCATCGAGGGCATTTTTTGCGATCCGCTGCATGGTGGCAACATCGGAATGGTTGGATGGAAAATGATCGGCTTCCCAGGCCCACGCATGAGCTATCGCTACGAAATCGACAAGTACTATGGCAAAACCTTCACCGCTGCTCCAAAGAGCCTGGAAGAAATTCTTCGCCACCCAGTGAAGGCGGTCGAAGACGAAGAGGCGTGAGAACCAGTACCTACGTGTGAGCGTCATCTCATACGCCTGAACGTCACCGACCGCACCCAGGCAGTCGTCGCGGCCCTGCAGCGTGGATTGGCTCACCTCTAATTTGCGACGCGAGTGTACGATGCTCACATGTCACTTGCCAATAAAGTAGCTATCGTCACTGGCGGCAACAGCGGTATAGGGAAAGCCGTTGCCCTCGAGCTTGCAAAACAGGGCGCCAGCCTGGTGATCGATTACGTTTCCCATCCTGACGCGGCGGAGGCTGTCGAGGCGCAGATCACCGCTTTGGGTGCTCAGGTGATCGGGGTACAGGCGGACGTCAGCAAGCTGGACGATCTGCAGCGTCTCTTCGCGGCCGCGGTTGATAAGTTCGGCCACGTCGACATCATGGTTAACAATGCGGGAGTAGAGACGCGTACCTCGATTCTTGACACCACCGAGGCCGAGTACGACAAGGTGTTGGACGTCAACCTGAAGAGCGCATTTTTTGGCACGCAGCTTGCGGCCAGGCAGATGATCAAGCAGGGCGGTGGGGGGCGGATCATCAACATGACTTCGATTCACGAAGATTGGCCTATGCCGGGCAACACGGCCTATTGCCTTTCGAAAGGCGGCATGCGCATGTTGACGCGCACGGCGGCAGTGGAACTCGCTTCCCACAACATCCTGGTCGTGGGCGTGGCGCCGGGCGCGGTCGCGACCCCGATTAATCTCTCGACCATGACCGATCCGGCGCTCCTGAAGAAGCTCAATGGCGCCATTCCGTTGGGCCGCATGGCCAAGCCGGAAGAAATAGCCAGCGTCGTTGCTTTCCTCGCCGGAGACGGGGCCAGCTATATCACAGCGACCACCATCATCACCGACGGAGGTATGATGCAGAGCAGCCCCGGCTTGTAAGGGAGGTATGCCGATGATCGTCCTCTTGCGTGTGGCATTGCTTGCGCTGGCCGCGGCCACCACGTCGGCTGTCGATCTGGATGGCCGTCCGGTTACGCAGCTGGCGCCCCCGGCGTCGCGCGCCATCGTCCTCTTTTTCGCCGCTTCGGATTGTCCGGTCTCGAACCGCTACATTCCTGAGATACAGCGATTGGCCACGCAATTCGAGCCAAGCGGGGTCCGGGTGTGGTTTGTTTATCCCAATCCGGGCGATACGTCTAAAGTCGTTCGCGCTCACAATCAAGAGTTTTCCATTACCGCGAACACGGTGTTAGACAACAAGCAGAGCCTTACGCAGATGGCGCATGCGACTACAACTCCCGAGGCTGCGGTGTTCATCCTTGGGGGTGCGGGACTACGAGAGGTATACCGGGGGCGGATCGATGACCGGTATTTATCCCTGGGAACCGAGCGGCCACAAGCCACGCGCCACGATCTTGAAGATGCCATCCGGGCGGTGCTCGCTGGTAAGCCGGTACCGCAGCCGGGAGGTCCGCCTGTTGGCTGCTCGATTGTGACGCTGCAACCATGAAGAATGTAGTTTGGGTCCTGTGGTTGATTTTGGCTGGTGAAGTTGCCGCGACAGCACAAGACTCCGCTGTCACCTGGTCCCACCAGATTGCGCCGCTGGTCTATAACAACTGCACCACGTGTCACCATCCTGGCGGAGCGGGTCCGTTCAGCCTTCTCACCTATGAGGATGCCAGGCGATGGGGTACGCAGATGGCCGCCGTGACCTCGTCCCGTTATATGCCACCCTGGCTTCCCGAGCATGGCTATGGAGATTTTGCAGACGAGCGAAGACTCTCGAGCGAGCAGATAGCGCTGATCGCCAAATGGGTGCAGGCCGGCATGCCCCAAGGCGACCCGTCAGCAGCGCCGGCCGCGCCTCAATACAGCGAAACCTGGCAGTACGGCAAACCTGATTTGATCCTGACTGTGGAAAGGCCGTTTACTTTGCCGGCCTCGGGAACGGATGTATTCCGCAACTTCGTTCTGCCCTATCCGCTCAAACAGACCCATTTCATTCGCGCGATGGAGATTCGCCCGGCTGTGCCGCGCATCGTCCACCACGCCAACATCCTCATCGACCGCACTGCGTCTTTCCGCCGCGCGCATCCGGAGCAGTGGAGAGCGGGCGTTTCCGGGATGGAGCTTGAGGTAGATACGGGCAACGACTTTGACCCCGATAGTAATTTTCTTTTCTGGAAGCCGGATACGCCGGTGTTGGTGGAACCCGAGGGTATGCCGTGGAGGCTCGACCCGGGAAATGACCTGATCCTTAATATGCACCTCAAGCCATCGGGCAAACCGGAGACAGCGTCGGCGGAAATCGGCCTTTACTTCACCGATCAACCGCCATCGAAACAGCCGATGTTGCTGCAGCTGGAGCACGACGCTGCGCTTGATATCCCGGCCGGCGACCGCAGCTTTGTGGTGGAGGATGCGCTGCGGCTCCCTGTCGATGTCGAGGTCCTCGGGATTTATCCCCACGCGCACTACCTGGGTAAGCGGATGGAAGCGTGGGCGACGCTGCCCGATCAAAAGAAGCAATGGCTGATCCTTATTTCCGAGTTGGGATATTGACCGTCAATCTGTCTACCGCTATCGCAGTCCCGTTTTCCTGCCGAGGGGGTCGGTGGTGCACATGCGCTATACCTACGACAACTCTTCCGCCAACGAACACAATCCCCATTCACCTCCGGTGCGGGTGAGAGCAGGGAATCGTTCTGAGGATGAAATGGCGCATCTTTGGTTGCAGGTATTGCCGGTTAATGTGCCTGCGGGTTCGCCCGATCCGAGACTGTTGCTTGAAGAAGCGTGGATGCGGAACTGGCTGACCAAAGACCCCGGCGACATCATCCCCCTCTATAACCTTGCCTCGGCTCTGGCAGCCGAAGGTAAGTATCCGGAAGCCATCGCGATTTACCGGCATGCGCTGGCACTGCATCCTGGGGAGGAACGCACGCTGAATGAACTGGGCGCAGCTCTGGAAAATTCGGGAGACTGGCAGCAAGCGAAGAAGATGTTCTTGCAGGATATTGCGGATCATCCGGCGACCTGCAATGCGCGCTTCAATTTGGCACGTTCCGATCTTAAGCATGACCAGCCGAGCGATGCCGAGCAGCAATTTCGCACCATGCTGGCGCAGTGCCCGCCCGATGCGACCATACACACTGGGCTCGGCGCGGCCCTGGATAGCGAAGGCCATGCGGAAGCCGCGGAAGCCGAGTTTCGCGCTGCTCTGCAGATCGATCCCCACGATTTCACCGCACTTTATAACCTGGGAGGCTTAGCCCTCCAGGCCGGTCAGCCTCAACAGGCCGCAGACCTGTTGCAAGGCGCAGTCAAGCAGCGGCCTAAGGATGCGGATGCTCGCCAACAACTGGCTGCAGCCTATGCGTTGTCGGGACGCATGAGCGACGCGGTGGAGCAGCTGCGCGCCGCGCTGACGCTGTCCCCGGCCAATCCTGATCTGCACGCGGATTTGTCGCAAGCGCTGGCCGGCACGGGGCAACTGGAGCAGGCGATTGCGGAGCGAAAGGCAGCTCTTCACTTGCGAGCAGATGACGCCGATGACTGGAACAACCTTGGAGTTCTGGAGGCAAGGGCGGGCAAGATTACGGAAGCACGGGGGGATTTTATGCGCGCTTTGCAACTCGAGCCCAATCATGCCCAGGCGCGCAGCAACTTGCAGCGTCTGCCGCCGTCTTGAAATCACGTTTCCTTCCCTTTGTGTGCACAAATATGTGCGCGGTAAGCGCGATATGCGCGGTAAGTCCCCTTTTCCAGGCCGGGCTGTAGGGAAACGGAGCCTGGTCGACCTCTCTCCGATGGCGAATGGAGCTTTGTCGGGGTATTTGATCCGGATTACCAGTGTTTCGTCGCGTTGCAAAAATCTTTTTTGTGCCGCATCGCGTGGGGCTAATGTTTCAGCAGACCCTGGGCGTTCATCCATTCGAGAAAGAGCGATGGCCAATCGGAGACCGGCGGTGTATTGGCCTTACGAATTCCAAAGCCATGCCCAATACCCGCGTAAATTGTCGAGGGGCTAGGATTGTTTGCCGGGATCGTCCGCCTTGCTGAAAGCAGCAAGCCAGCGGGAGGCAAAGCCGGTGAGCCTCTTGCGAACAACCTCGGTAAATTCCGGCTCGGCGATATTCTGCAGCGCGTTGATCAGTTCATAGTGCTCGCGGCCCATCGACCCGGTGAGCGGAGCACCGCTGGCCAGCACAACAAAGATAAAGAGAGGCGCCATCAACCGGTCCAGAGTCTCCGCCAGGTAGGGATTGCCCGAAAGCGCCCAGCAATGCCGGTGAAAGGCGTAATCAAGTTCCAGGAATTGGCGGCGATCGCCTCTTTCCCCTGCGTCCACGACTTTCGCAATCTCGCGGCTGAGTTCCTTCAGATCGTTTTCCGTCACCCGTGGCTTCGCCCACTGGTAGGCCAACAGCTCCAGTTCCACTCGTAGGGTATAAAGATGCCGCACCTCGTCCGTCGTAAATTGGGTCACGAACGTGCCCGTGTTGGTCACCCGGCGGACGAAGCCCTGGCCCTGGAGGGAAATCAGGGCTTCCCGAACGACCGGTGTGCCCACCTTCATCTGCCGCGCCAGCTCCCGCTCCACGATGGCGTCGCCGGGCTTGAGTTCGCCGGCGAAAAAAGCGTCTTTAAGCGCGTTGATCACTCGATCGCTGAGAGAAAGTGGCTCGATTTCGGCAAAGGTAGGCATATTCCCTCAAACTTGCGGGCTGCTCGTTCATTTATCATCGCAGCACGCCGAGGGGCTCGCAACCCTGTCTAGTCACACGCCGTGTCCTTGTGTACACTTCTCCCGTCGCGCCAACGCGGACGGTGATAGATCAATTATCAATCTGTCGTTGCTAGAGGGATAAGGATGTCTGGAGTGGCGCGTCCAACTCGTGTTCGCTACATCGTTCTTGGACTGACAGTCGCCGCGTACATGATCACCTACATTGATCGTGTCGTCATCTCCTCCGCGGTGCCATCCATCCAGAAAGAGTTTGGCTTCTCCATCGTTACGATGGGATGGATTCTGAGCTCCTTTCAGTGGGCCTACGCTCTCTTTCAAATACCGGGTGGTTGGCTGGGTGACCGTATCGGCCCACGCCGCGCCATGACGATCATCGTGACCTGGTGGTCGTTGTTTACCTGCTTCACGGTGTTTGCCTGGAGCGCGGCATCGATGGCGTTGATTCGCTTCCTGTTTGGGATGGGGGAGGCCGGGGCTTTCCCCATTGCCACCCGGTCGCTGTCGCGCTGGATGCTGCCGACGGAACGCGGGTTTGCCCAGGGAGTTACCCACGCCGGGTCGCGCCTGGGAGGGGCGATCACGCCGGCCCTGGTGGTGTTGATTATTGTGCGTTACGGCTGGCGGGCCGCGTTTATTTGTTGTGGCGCGTTGGGGTTGATCTGGGCTGCCGCCTGGTTCTGGTATTACCGCAATTCACCGGATGAACATCCGTCCGTCAATGCGGAGGAGCGCGAACTAATCCGTTCTTCCCTCGAGCTTGCGCGCGGGGCGAAGAGCTTGCAGAGCGTTTCCTGGAAATGCATCCTGTCCAGTCCACAGATGTGGATTCTTTCGGCGATGTATTTTTGCTACGCCTATAACCTGTCGGTTTACCTGGTGTGGTTTCCCAAATATTTAAACGACCATCGCGGGTTCAATCTGAAGCAGATGGGCTTCTACGCCAGCTTGCCGTTGCTTGCAGGCGTGGTGGGAGATGTGTTCGGAGGATGGTTTTCGGATCGGTTGGCAAAGTGGACCGGGAATTTGAAAATGGCTCGACGCAGCGTAGGGGCTGGGGGTTTTCTGCTTTCGGCTTTGTGCATCGTGCCCGCATGCCTTACGACAAACTCGCTTACGTCGGTTTGGCTTTCCTGCCTGGCGATGTTCGGGTTGGAGTCGACGGTCGGGGTTTCCTGGGCGATTACCCTGGATATCGGCGCTGATTCCGCGGGCGCCGTTTCGGCCTTGATGAACACCTGGGGAAATATTGGGGGCGCGATTGCGTCCGCTCTCTCAGCGTATCTCGTCGTGCTGCGTGGATGGAACGCGCCGTTTCTGGTAATGGCGGGGTTGTCGGTGGTCGCTATGCTGCTCTGCTTGCGGATCGACGCCAGCCAGCGGTTGCTGACTAGTTGACATAAAACATCTCCACGAAAGGTCCGCTGGAACTGCAGATCCCTCGGCTTCCCCAGATTTCCCGTCGGGAGTTGCCGCTTCGATCAGCTGTGTGTGGTTCTCTTCGAAGAGAACCACATACGTGGTCATCGGCGAGAACGGTGAAGTAGGAAATCCGGGTACGCTCGGGATGACAAAGGAAAGAGTTACGGTGACTTAGAAGTTGGTTGCCTACCGCTTCGGCCAGTTTCGAGGGAGCACATCAGCCACCAATGCAGTGGGTGCCCCATTCAAGCCCGGTTTTGGCTTGAGTGGGCGAGCAGGCACACCTTAATGAGGCGCGCCTCCAGCCACTCGTTTCCCGGCGATATAAACAGCGGTGATACTCCGCGTGTTCTTGATATCGTTCAGAGGGTCCTTATCGAGTACCACTAAATCGCCCCACTTGCCTTTTTCCAGGGTGCCCAGATCATCAGCGTGCAGAAAACGAGCGGCACTCCCCGTGGCGGCTGTGATCACCTGCATCGGCGACAAACCCGCCTGCACCATCAACTCCATCTCCCAATGAGCGAAGTAACCTGGGAAACGTCCAGGAGGCCCGCTGTCCGTGCCAAAGCCATACGGCACACCGGCATCCGCCAGGGCCTTTAAATTATGTTCCGCCGTGTGCAGAAAGCCGGGATACATGCCGAAATCAGGATCCGACCGCATCTTCTGCTGATAAGCCGGGCTCCTGAACTGAGCGTCAACATCCGGCGAAACACTGCGGGTAAAAAACGGATCGTTGGCAAAAGCGGGCGTCTGGCCATACACGAACATGGAAGCTTCACGGGAGAGCGTGGCCGCTTCCTGCCATGTTCCGTGCTGTTTCATATCGGCGATAAACGCAGCGTCGATCGGTTTATCGCGGACACTGTGAGCCAGACCGTCCACTCCGTAGTCCACCAGTTGCTTCGCATCCTGCAAATAAAAGATGTGAGCGATCACGCGCAGGTGGTGACGGTGTGCGCTCTCGATAATCGCCTGGGCAATGTCATAAGGCATCTTCTTCTTCGTGCCCAGGTGGTCATCCATCCATAGCTTGATGAAGTCCACATGCTTGGCAGCCTGTGCGGCCACCGCCGGTTCTACTTCCGCTACCGTGGCGACGCCGTGGTTCACTCCTTCGAGACCACCGTAGCCGCCCTTGAAGACGAAACCCTGTCCTGCCGTATAAATACGCGTTTCAGTTGGGCGCCCGGCGCGCTGCGCATCACGGATTTTGAAGATCGAGTCTTTGTCGGTGCCCATGCTGAGCACGGTCGTGACCCCATAGGACGCGTACGTCTTAAGGTCTTTCTCTACATTCTCCGGGGTGAAGAATTTCTCGTTTTGATCCAGGCCGATGGTCGCACCGAGGTGGACATGCAGATCGATGATGCCGGGCATGATGTACTTGCCCTGCAGGTCCGTCACCGAAGCCGACGGGGGCGGCTTCAATTTTGCCTCGGGCCCCACCCAAGCAATGCGTCCATTCTCGAGAATCATCGCTGCATGAGCCATCGGAGCGTGGCCGGTGCCATCGATCAGGGTAAAGTTCTTGAGAACTTTGACTTGTGCAACCAGGGAGGTTGCAAAACACAGCACCACCCAGGCGGCGACGCTATTTCGAATTCGTCCGGGCATCTTCGAGAATCCTCTTGGCGCGCGACGGATTGAAGATACCACAAGAGCAGAAGCGCGAGAGATAGGTCGCCGCCTGCTCCGGGCTGCGCCGGTTTTCCTTGACGAAGTCGATCATTTTCTTTGCCAGTGAATGGCTGATCATTCCGTGACCGCACATGGTGGAGAGCGTAGTGACCTGTGAATTGGGAATCTTTTCCGTCTTGCCTTCAAATCCCAGGGAGTAGCCCACGCTGTGGCGGTCGATGCAAGCGTAGTTACAGCATCGTTCCGCTCCCTCGATCGAGGTGGAAACGTTGACGCTCATCCCAAGATTTTCTTCTTTGATCCGCTTGACGAATTGTTCCGCGGCATGAGCATTGTCAAAGACCGCGGCGCACGTGGTGGGCACGGTCAGTCCTTCGATCACTGCCTGAAAATCCGGCTTCATATCCCTGTTCCAGTGCGCCATGGGGCCGAGATTCTTTGAGGAGCGCAGCGCGCCTCCGTGACGGGCGTCGCCCAGGTTCACCGGCTTGTACTCCATGGCGATTTCCAGGAAGCGATGCAGTTTGGGTAGCGCGTTCGGATCCTTATTGCTCTTGCTGGGGATGGCAAACACGATGTAGTCGTCGCTGAAGCTCTCGGCATCACCGAAGCGATGAAGGGTATTGGTCATACGTTAGCCGTCTCCCTGGCGGGTTCGCTCGTGGGTTCCACCACTCGTCCCAAACCGATATTTGTCTTGGCGCGCTGCAGCTTGTAGCCCAAGCGTTCCAGGATGGGCGCTACGACAACTTCTTCCCCATGTTCGCCGCAGCGGGTGGCCACACCCAGCGCGATCACCGTATCCAGCTGTTTCTCAAGCTCCCACACCAGGCGGACGACTTCTTCCGTGCGCGCAACCGGGACCTTGATTTCAACAATCGCCGACATCACTTTTTCGTTCAGAATGTCTTCGCGCAAAGTACCGGTGCTCACGTCGGACATCAGCGAAGTAATCGGGTTTTTCTTTTCAAAACTGACGTTCGCCTTCGCCAGGGCCGAACACATTTTCTGGATGTCGCGAAAGCGGACCCCGACGCCGGGCCGGCCAAACTCGATGGTGAAACCGACCTCTCCGACCTTCACTCTGCCGGTCACGTCGTTGGTTTTCACTTCCTCGGTGCCGCGGCCTTCCACGCCGGTCGACTCGTGGGGCACGCTGGGGTCAGAAAATGCGCGACGCACCACGCGCGGCCAGGTCAACTGGTCCGGCTCGAAAGCGGCGGTAGGGCAAACATCCGGTTCCGGTTCAAAGCGAATGCGCAGCGCTGCGAACACGCGGCGTACGGTGCGCACCATGGTGGGGTTCAGGTGCTCCTGGCTTAACCCGTTGTAGCAGGCATAGCACTCGACGCATTCATCGCTGTTGATGGTGGCGCGCTTCAAGACCGGGTCAATGTAGATGGCCCCCATGGGACAAACGTAGGTGCAGTTCCCACAAGCCACACATTTTTGAGGATTGATCTTCATGCTTCCTCCTGCGAGGTAGAAGATGGGGTCGTACGATGATCTATCGTAGATAGTACCATGGCCGCTTTACCCAACCCATATGGGCCGTTGAGCCGCTTAAGGCCAACTTTTGGTACCCTTGGGGCCGTGCTGACTTATCATCTATCGGATTAAGGGGGGCCACCCGTGGATCGAAGACAATTTCTAACCAGTAGCGGGACTTTGTTGACAGCCGGGGCAATCGTTACCACGGCGAATGCGCAGTCATCCGGGGGTTGCGCCGAAAAGCCTCTGCGGCCGGAGCCGGAGTACGCCCCCCAGCAGCCCTATCGCATCGGCTACACCACCAACACCCGGGGCGGCTGGGAAGGCGATCCATTCAAGGGGATGCGCGAAGGCCGGGAGGTCGGCTTTCGCTACATGGAGATTTTCGGAGCCTCGTTCTGCCGCCCCGACTCCTTGTACTATCCCGACGACGCGGAAGGCCTGATGCGGCGCATTTTCCAGATGGGGGTGAATTTCGTCAGCATCACCGGCGGGTCAGCTACCGGCAATACTCGTTTTGAGGATCTGGACTCACGCCAGGCAGTGGTTGAGAACCACTTCGACATGGCTCGCTTTAGCAGGCGGTTCGGCTGCCAGGTGCAAAAGACCAACACCGGCCGCCGGCGGCCCGAGGGCACAACCGACCCAGATCTCAAGGTGATGGCCGGCACCCTCGATGTTCTGGGCAAGCGTATGAGTGAAGAGTTGGGGATGCAGCTGGGGGTTCACCCTCATCTGGGTAGCCAGCTTCAGAGCCGGCACGAACTGGAATTCATCATGGACAACACCGACCCGAAGTATGTCGGCCTGGTTCTTGATACCGGTCATTTCACCATGGCCGGCATGGATCCGCTGGCCATGGGCAAGCGCTACGGCAAGCGGGTGCTCGAGTATCACCTGAAAGACACCAAGCCCGAAGATCGAGGAGGAACGAAGAACGTCCCCGGGCCACACGTCGATCAATTGAAAGACCCCTACTTCTTCCCTATGGGGACGGGAGGGGTTGATTTTCCTGGCCTGAAGGCCTACCTCGACAGCATCCAGTGGAGAGGGTTTTTGAACGTTGAGCTGGACACCTCTCCCTGGCGCCCGCCGCAGGAGAGCGCAAGGATCACGGCGAAGTACATTGAGGATGTGCTCAAGATTCCTTTGTAATAGCCTGCGACAAGAAACCGAGGGAAAGATGAAATTTGGGGTGAACACATTCATCTGGTCGGCAACATTCGATCAATCTAATTTCGACCTGCTGCCCACCATCAAGGAAGCAGGCTTTGATGGAGTTGAGGTTCCACTGTTGCGGCCTGACAAGTTTCAGTCCGCGGCCATTCGCAAAGCGGTTGCGGCCAATGGACTGGAGTGCAACGCGTGTACGGTTCTGGTGGATGGCTTGAGCCTGATCAGCGACAGTGCGGATATTCGGCGGCGCACCCGCCGCCATCTCGAAGAGGTGATCAAGGTGGCAGCAGAGGCCGGCGTGGCCATTGTGGCTGGGCCTCTCTACTGTCCGGTAGGCTACTTGCCGGGCAGGCGGCGAACCACGGATGAATGGAAGTGGGCAGTGGAGGGATTTCAATCCCTCGGCGATTCGCTGGCGGCTCACAAAGTAACCTTTGCCATTGAACCGATCAATCGATTTGAAACGTTTTTCCTGAACACCGCCGCCGATGCCGCCAGGCTTTCAGAGGAAATTGGCCACCCGAATATCGGTATTCTCTTCGATACGTTTCACGCCAATATCGAAGAGAAGAGCATTGCCGACGGCTACCGGACCGTCGGGCGCCAACTGAAGCATGTGCATACCTGCGAGAACGATCGGGGCATACCTGGATCGGGACATGTGGAATGGAAACAAGTATTTGAGGCGCTGCAATCTCTGAAGTATGACGGCTGGCTGACGATCGAGGGCTTCGGTTTCGCACTTAAGGAGCTGAGTGCGGCCGCGGCCATCTGGCGCGACATCGAACGCACCCCGGAATCGATCGCCTTCGAAGGAGTGAAATTTCTGCGGAAGAGCGTTCTCAGCCCAACCTCATCCCAGGTCCACTAGTTCGTATTCCTCGAGCACCGGCAGAGTGAACTGAGAGTACCCGGCGTTGCCTTGGATCGCTACCGTTTGGCCAGCCCGGAGCGCACGGCCGGAACGAAAGTCGCCTTTCACGCTTACCTGGATGTCTGTCATAGGGACCGGATTAAAGTAGGCTGTGTCTGCATGGCCCGATAGGTTGATGAAGTGCATCAACCGGCGGTTGTTCTGCCGCATGAATGTGATCTCGACCAGGGGATGGGCGTTGCTTTTCAGCTGGCGTCCCTGCGGCAACATGGTGTCAACCAGGTCACTCAACAGTTTTGCGTGGGCTTCCGAGCTATGCCGGTAATAAAGGCCGCCAATGTTCCAGGGCAACCAGGCGAGCTTGCCTTTGCCGATCTCCTTTATCAGCAGGCCGGGGTCGTCCGTGTCTTTCCAGTCAACGTGCACCAATTCGGGCGGCCCGTACATGGACGGAGGAATAAAGGTGATCGGGCTGGAGCCTTCTGCCTGCAGCTGGAGGTAGTCGCCATACATGAAGACGACGTCCGTCCGCTTGAGGGAAGGGAACATCTCTTTGTTGCGGATGCGGAAGTAAGCGCCGTCGGGAGACTTCCATAACTTGACCGTGGCGGCGAGTTCGAATGGAGGTGCGGTCGCGCTGCCAATGATGACGCGTCCGCCGTTCTGGACATAGGACTCGAGGGCGGCCGGGGTTTCGCCGGGGCTGATGACCAGGTCGGCCTCGCGCTTGCCCAGGAAATCCAGATTTTCGACTGCAGCGAACGGGATATGCTGTTCGGTCAAAAATCGATAAAACCCGCGGTACGCGTCGTTCGAGATCTGGAAACCAACCCCGCCGGTCCGCGGAGCAAGCAGAAACACCCGGGCCTCGCTGGTCTGGCCGACAAAATACTCCTCGTGTTCTTTGAGCCAGCCGTAGGCCGGGATCGCCACATCGATGGCCGATCGGTCTTGCTGCTCGGCGATGGTTCCGTGCAGGTTGAAAGCTGCGGCGCCCCCGTTGGCAACTTCCTGCCAGATGCGGGTGCGAATTTCGGGTTGGGGTACCACGGAAAAGCGCCAGGGAAAATCAATGAAAGACATCCCCTGGCAAACCACTCCTTTATCGGGATAACTGTTGCGCCACTGGTTGCTGCTGTCGCCCGACGAATAGGGCCACAGCGGAAGCGGCCGCCGCACGGCCGTATTGGCTTCGCCATACGCGATGTCGCCGATTTCTACCGAGGTGCCGAGTAGGGCAGCGTGCGGGCGCTTGGTTCTGACCACGGAGCGAATCGCAAGCGACATGGACACGCCTGCGTCGTGCAAAAACGCGTGATAATCGGCGTCCGGCGTTTCGGGCACATCACGATGGAAGCGCTCGTGGTAAAGACGTTCGCAATTGTCACAGTGACAGAGTCCGAGCGGGTGTTCGCTGTAGTCGGCGGTGGGATTGCTGAAGAAGTTGAAGAAACAACCGTCCACGTCATACCGGTCAAGCGCTTCGGACAGGATTTCGATGGACTTTTGCCGGTACCAACCGCCATTGATACAGGCCAGGTAGAGTCCGTTGTAAACCGCAGGTTGACCATCCGCCATTTTGAAGAACCAATCGGGATGGGCATCGAAGACTTCCTTGTGGGTTTTGCTGAAATCCCAACGGCTCACGACCCGGATCCTGCGGGCATGGGCCTGTTGCAGCACCTCGCCAAAGGTGTCCTGCCCTTTCGGCAGGTAGGGGCTCACATAGTGGTACGGGACCTTGCTGGGATACTGGGCAGTGATGCCGCCCGCCGACATCATCAGTACGTTGGCGTTGAACCCGGCAACGTCGGCGATAAAGTCAGTGGGGTTGAGCGCCGCGTTGGTTTCACGAAGGTTGGTCTGTAGCCAGCGAATGGGCTCCGTCATCCACCAGCCTGGCTGCCCGTCCAGTGTGCCCGGCTCGCCCAATAAAGCCGGTGCTGGAAGCGTGGCCGCAAGCGCGGTGGCTGCGGCGTTTTGCAGAAATGCCCTACGATCCATATCGGATAGTTCCTCCCCGGACTGGTAACCTGCTCGCTCACCAATAGACCCTAATTTGATCTATATTTGCGAGGGGAGCGATTTCCGCCTCGCTGACCCTGTTTTATCGGAGATTCTGAATGGCCCAGGTAATCCGCTCACCCAAGGTATACGACGTCTGCATCATCGGCTCTGGTGCGGGGGGCGGTACCGCCGCCAAGGTGCTGACCGAAGGTGGCTTGAACGTCGTCATGCTGGAGGCGGGACCACTGTTGAATCCCCGCACCGATTACAAAGAGCACGTGTGGCCGTATCAACTGCCCCATCGCGGAGCGGACATCGGGGGAAAAGCGCGCCACGAATTGAACGGCGAGTTCCTCGCGCCCAATGGATTTTGGCAGATCGACGGCGAGCCCTACACCACGGCGCCCGGATCGAACTTCCGCTGGTTCCGTTCGCGCATCGAAGGTGGCCGTACCAACCACTACGGGCGCATCTCCCTGCGTATTTCGCCGGCGGATATGAAAGCTCGCTCCAGGGATGGCCTGGGCGACGACTGGCCAATCACGTACGAAGAACTCTCACCTTATTACGATAAGGTCGAAGAATTTATCGGCGTCTTTGGATCAAAAGAAAATCTGGCAGATGCGCCGGACGGCGTGTTTCTACCCCCGCCCAAACCGCGTTGTACAGAAACACTGGTCAAGAAGGCTTGTGATCACCTGAACATCACCTGCATTCCTTCGCGCATGGCGGTAATCACCAAGCCGGTCAATGGCCGCGCCCCTTGCCACTATTGCGCGCAATGCGGCCGAGGCTGCATCAGCGCCTCGAACTTCAGCTCCAGCCAGGTGATGATTCCGCCCGCGCACGCCACCGGCCGCTTCACTTTGATTCCCAACGCCATGGCCCGGGAAGTGATCGTCGGCAAGGATGGAAAGGCCCAGGCTGTTTCCTACATCGATAAGGCGACGCGCACCGAGATGCGGGTCCATGCGAAAGCGTTCGTGTTGGCAGCAAGCGCGTGCGAGACCGCCCGGCTGCTGCTCAATTCACGCTCCACGCAGTTTCCCAATGGCCTGGCAAACTCATCCGGGGTAGTCGGACGGTATCTCACGGATTCCGTGGGGAGCAACGTGACCGGGTATTTCCCCCAATTGGCCGGAGTGGCTCCGCACAACCACGATGGTATCGGCGGCATGCACATGTATATGCCGTGGTGGAGAGGCGATCGCAAGAACGACTTCCCGCGCGGCTACCACATCGAGTTCGGCGGGGGACGCCATATGCCGGGCGTGGGATCGTTCGATGGAATCTGCAATGAACACGAAGGCTACGGCGCGTCGCTCAAGCAGAATGTCCGCAGCAAATATGGCAACTTTATTGGGTTTTCCGGACGGGGAGAGATGATCCCCAATCCTGACACCTACTGCGAGATCGACCCGACGGTAGTAGATAAGTGGGGAATCCCGGTGTTGCGCTTCCACTTCAAGTGGAGCGACCACGAATTGAAAATGGCGAAGGATATGCAGGAGACATTCCGCGTCTATCGTCGAAGCTGCCGGAGGCACGGTCGTCGATAATGCCAGGCGCCAGGATGCGGGCGTGAAGAATGCCGGCAATCAGCCACAAGGGAAGTTACCGTATGGCATCTCCGAAGGCGGAGAGATCATTCACGAATTGGGAACAGTGCGGATGGGCGATGATCCCAAGACCTCGGCGCTGAATAAGAATTGCCAGGCGCACGATGTGAAGAATCTGTTCGTCGGCGACGGAGCTTGTTTCGTAACCGGTCCGGATAAGAATCCGACGCTTACGCATCACGGCGCTCTCGTGGAGAACTTCCGAATACATCCTTGATCAGGCGAAAAAAGGGGAGATCTAGCATGTCTGTATCCCGGCGTGATCTTTTGAAGTCGTTGAGTATGGGTGCGGCAGCTACTTCCGTGTTGCGCGTGATTCCGCTGCAGGCCGCGGAGTACGCGCACCATATGATCACCACGGAAAAGGCCACGAGTAAGACCGGTGTGTACACGCCCAAGTATTTTCCGCCGCAGCAATACAAAACCCTGCAGTCATTGTGCGATGCGATTTTTCCTGCAGACGCAGATTCGGGAGGCGCGGTCGAAGCCGGGGCGCCGGAGTTCATTGATTTGCTGACCAGTGAGAATCCACACTACCAGTTGACGCTCGGCGGCGGCATTATGTGGCTCGATTCCACGTGCACGGATAAGTACGGCAAGGTCTATCTGGAATGCACCCCGCAGCAGAAGACGGAAATGCTGGACCGCATCGCCTACCGCAAGAGTGCAGAAGAGGATGCGAGCATGGGCCAGGGCGTCGAGTTTTTTGCCTTCCTGCGCAATTTGACCGCGGACGGGTTCTTCACCAGCAAAATTGGCATTCAATATCTGGGTTATATAGGAAACGGCTATCTGGCGGAGTTTCCCGGGTGCCCGCCGGTTCCAGGGGTCTGAGAGTTCAATCGGTGACCGTCACCCGACAAAGTCACGGCGTCAGAACAACCAAAAAATGCGAGTCCCGCAGGGACAGCTGAACTCAGCCCAGGACGCAGTCCTGGGTTACCCCAGGAAGTTGACAAGTCCCGTAGGGACGACTGAAAAAGTTCGTCGGGACGTGGTCATTTTGTCGGGCAGAGAATCGAGAACCCTCAAACCTGAAGCGTTTTGGATGGATTTGCGAGAAGGTTCATCCGTCCCTGCGGGACTCATTTGCAACGAGGCTTCTGATTTCCTCCGGGAAACGCAATGCCCAATTCTCCAAATGAATTGTCATTTCGACCGAAAAGGATCATAGTTACCGCCGTTTCTTCAGCCACCCCAACCCCTCGGAAGTTCCCGCTTTCGGCCGGTATTCACATCCGATCCAGCCTTCGTAGCCAAGCTCCTCAATCACCTCAAATACGTAATCGTAATTGAGCTCTCCTCGATCAGGCTCGTTGCGGTCAGGCACACTGGCGACTTGTAAATGGCCCACGTTCTTCCCCAGGTACTTGCGCAGCTTCATGCTGACGTCGCCTTCCACGATTTGACAGTGGTACAGATCCATCTGCACCTTGAGCGTAGAGCTGCCTATCTCATCGACAATAGCGTGCGCCTCATCCTGGCGGTTTAAAAAATACCCGGGCATGTCCCTGGTGTTGATCGGTTCGATCAACAATTCGATCCCCGCAGTGGATGCTTGCTCAGCGGCCCATCCAAGATTCGCAATAAAAACGCTGCGCATGGAGGAGCGCTCGACACCAACACGCTGCAGCCCCGCCATCACGTGCACGCGCGGACACCTGAGTGTCTGCGCATAAGTAAGCGCGGTTTGGATGCTCGCGCGAAACTCAGCCTCTCTGCCCGGCAAGCTCGCGATGCCGCGATCGCCCGCCGCCCAATCTCCCGGCGGCGCGTTGAACAGCACCTGTGCCAGGCCATGGGTCTGCAACCATGAAGCCACTTGCTGCGCGGGATACTCGTAAGGAAACAGGTACTCAACCGCCGTGAAGCCGTCTCTCGCGGCAGCAGCAAAACGGTCAGGGAAGGCATGTTCCCCATACAAAAAACTGAGGTTCGCGGCAAAGCGGAGCATAGAGTCTTTACCTTCGGTTCCTACCACGACGCGCCAAATTGCTGGCGCAGTTGGTCGATCTGCTTGGGTGTGAGTGGTTCCGGCTTGCGGCCGGTGAGCAGCCAGAGCCGTGCGGTTTCTTCCAGCTCTTCGAGCGCCGCCATGGCTGCTGCCGGCGTGGTGTGCCAAACATTGGGTCCCAACCGGTCAAGCATGACAGCCCGGATCGGTGTTGCTTGGCCGCGCATCCGCTCGATCGTTTGGGCCACCAGGTCGCCCACAGTAGCGTCGCCGGGCCGGTAATACTCAATCAGCGGCACGTGGCCAACCTTCATGACGTAATAAGGAGTTAGGGGAGGAAGGATATCCTCCTGCTTCCAAACCCCGGCCAGCGTCAGCGCAACCAGGTGGGTGGAGTGGGTGTGAATCACGCAACCGGCATCAGGATCCGCTGCGTAAATACGGCGATGCAGCGTCAGCGTCTTGCTCGCCCGGTCGCCGCTGATCTGTACACCATCGGTTCCGACCTTGGAGAGAGCCTCGGGCTTGAGAAAACCCAGGCAAGCTTCCGTGGGCGTGATGAGAAAGCCATCGGGCAGGCGAACGCTGATGTTCCCCGCAGTCGAATGAATATACCCGCGCTCGAAGAGAGAGCGGCCTACCCGACAGATCTCCTGCCTCAGTTCTAACTCGTTCATGGTCATGCCACGAAGGCAAAGGCTTTGCAGAAAAAGTCCGGCGATCCGAAGTTACCGGATTTCAAGGCAAGGTGGAGTCCACCCTCCGCGGAGGTGGCGTAGCACCACGGTACCCCTGGATCAATCTGCGGGCCAATTTTCATTTGCCGGATGTTGAGAGCCTGCACACAAATGCCGGAGGTCTCCCCTCCGGCGACCACCAGGCAGCCAACACCGCGCTGCACGAAGGCGCGCGCCAGCGCCGCCATCACCTGCTCGACCATGGGTGCGTTCTCCGCCCTCACGTGTCCCGGCTCCGCAGTCGAGTAGACAAGCAGGGGAAGTCCAGCTTCGCTTCGCCACGCGGCATCGGCCCACGCCAGCGCCTGGGCAACTTGTAGTTCGAGATCAGCGCCCTGCTCAGGCCGTAACGCGTAAGCTTCGCCCCCGTCGCGAATGAAGTGCTGCACCTGGGCGTTGGTCGCCACCGAGCAGCTGCCGGCAAGGATGGCTTTGAGACCCCGCGCGGGCGGCAGATCCGCCCGATTCGCCGGCTTGAAACCCCAGTTGTGGGGCAACGTGCTGCCCAGCCCCGATCCGGCAGTGAGAAACGCCGCGCCGCGCAGCGCTTCGCCCAGCCGGCCCAGGTCCTCGTCGTTCAGCGCGTCGACAATCGCAATGGCGATGCCTTTGTCCTGCAGTTCGCGCATCCGCTGTTGGATGGCCTGCTCCGATTCGGAAACCGTGCGGTAGTCGATCAGCCCAACCTTGCGCCCTTTTGCCGGATCCAGTTGTGCCTGCAGCACCCGCACCAGGTTGGCATCGGTCATGGGCGTGAGCGGATGATGGCGCATGCCGCTGTCGGATAACAGAGTGTCGCCCAGAAACAGATGTCCGTGGACCACGGTTCGCCCGGTCTCTGGAAAGGCCGGGGTCGCTATGCTAAACCCACAATTCAATTCATCCATCAATGCTTCGATCACCGGGCCGATATTGCCGGCGGCGGTCGAGTCGAAGGTAGAGCAGATTTTGAAGTAGATCTGGCGAGCGCCCTGCCGGCGCAACCAACGGCACGCGCGCAGCGACTGTTCCACGGCTTTGGCGGCAGGCACGGTCCGCGATTTGAGCGCGACCACCACAGCCTCCGCATCGATCGGGTCGGCCTGGGTCGGAACATCTACGGTGAGCACCACCCGCATCCCCGCGCGGACCAGGTTGTTCGCCAGGTCAGTCGCGCCGGTAAAGTCGTCGGCGATGCAGCCCAGGACGGTCAACGCTAGACCGCCTGCTCTTTCTGAAACTGGCGGACAATGGAGAGGAAATCGGGGTCAGGGGAGAGACCGAGCCGGCGTGCTCGCGCGCTCTCGAAGCTGGCGGGCCACCCCAACATCATCCTGCAGATGGTCGGGTCTTGTTGGAGGTGCACCCGGTCCCTGGTAGCTCGGCCGGCCGCGACTTCCAGTGCGTCGAGCATTTCACTGACACGTACCGTAAGCGCGGGGAGGTTCAAAGCGGTGCGGCTGCCCCATTCATCGGGGGTAGCCTCCGCGGCTTTCAGCAGCCCTTCGATGGTGCGTTGGGGCGAAGCCAGGGCCACTAGCGTATTGGTAGGCACCGGGCACACCGCATCTTGGCCATTTAAGGGCTCGCGGATGATCGAGGAGAGAAACCCAGACGCTGCAGCGTTAGGGCGGCCGGGGCGCACCGTCACCGTCATCAGTCGAGCGCACCGGCCGTCGATCAGGCCGCGCCGCGAGTAGTCCGCAATCAATTGCTCGCAAACAAACTTCTGAATGCCGTAGGAGGTCTGCGGAACGGGCAACGTATCGTCATGGATGATCCGGGGCAACGGGTAATCGGCATCGCCCCCGAAAACGGCCACCGAACTGGAGAAAACAAGCCGCGCCTTGCTCCCTCCGCGTAAGCCATCGATCAGGGCACGCGTGGTGTCCACATTAGAGCGGAGCCCGAGGTCCAGGTCGGCCTCGCATTCTGCTGAGACCGCTGAGGCGAGGTGGAAAACCGTGTCGAACGCTTCCCCGCCCACGGCCTTGGATTGATCGAGCAAAGCGCCGGTCCAGGCACTTACCCGTGGATCGGCCGCCACCTCAGCCGCCGGCGGCGCCAGGTCGGCCAGCACCAGCTGGGTCAGCGGCTGCCCTGAGAGGTGTCCGCGGGAAAGGAGAGTACGCGCCAGCCTGCTTCCGAGAAATCCCGCGCCACCGGTGATCAGCACCTTCATCGAGTAAGGTTAACATCGTTGTCCAAGCCAGCCTTATGTGCATCAGATGGAGGGAGGTTTTCCATGCGCAAATCCGTTGTCCCGCTTGCCCACGCTTCTACCGTTTCCCCGTCTTCCGGCGGATGGCTCGATTTAGAGCAAATTACTAGTGCAGAGATATCCTCCGAAGACCCGGCGCATCCCTTTGAAGACGCTTTGCGGGGTGGAGGGGGATGGCGAGCTGCCGATCCAGGACCGCAGTTGATTCGGCTGAACTTCGACATGCCGCAGTCCATCCGGAGGATTCGCCTTGAATTTCGTGAGCAGCACAGGGAGAGGACGCAGGAGTTTGCCATTTTTGCGAGTTCAGGCGCCCACCCGAGGAGAGAGATCGTTCGCCAGCAGTGGACATTCAGTCCCGGCGGCTCTGCAATCGAAGTGGAAGACTATTCGGTCGACCTCTCCGCCGTGTTGTCCCTGGAACTGGAAATTGATCCCGGCCGCCATGACAAGTCGGCGATAGCAACCCTCGAATCCATCTCGGTTGCCTGAGACGATGGTCAAGAAGGACAAGAGCAACGCGCCGATCGACACGGTAGACGAAACAACGGTAGAGGCTTCGATCGAAGCGAAAAATATCGGGGAAAAAATACGCAGGCTCCGATTGAAGCGTTCCATGGGTTTGGTCGAGCTTGGACAACAGGTTGGCCTATCGGCGAGTTTTCTCTCGCAGTTAGAGACAGGCCGCGTGGTGCCCACCCTCAGGAATCTTGCGCGCATCGCACTGGTGTTCAACAAGGATTTCTCCTACTTCCTGAGCGAGGAGACAGACGCGCTCTTCCGCATTTCTCGAGCGAAGGACCGCATACGCCTGCCGGTGGGTGAAAAAGCGGATCCCTTTCTCCTTTCCGAAAGCATGAGTGTCCTGATTCCCGATCGCAATGTCGTTCCGTGTATCGCGCATTTTTTGCCCGGGGTCGAAGGCGGTGCTTTCCATCCCCCGTCGTCGCCAGGCCTGGAGCTGGTCTACGTCATCGAAGGTCCAATGGTCGTCTGGACAGAGAGCCGGACCGAGGTGCTGGAGACGGAAGATAGTGTCTGGATCGATCGCAGCACCAACCGTCTGTATCGCTGTCACGAAGACAAGCCCTCAAAAGCCTTGATCATCACGTTCGCACTGCAGTCGTAGCGGGAGTTGTATGCTTCCGTCATGGAGCGTACGAGTGAACCGCTAACACGCCGGTCGTTTATCGGGACGGGGCTGCGGATGGGAGCTGCCTCGCTGGGGAGCATGGCAGTGCCCTTGGCGGCCGGCCAGCGGATACCGAGGGCTTCGTCATTCATCGAACTGCTGCGCGCTCCGGATAATGTGACTGCCTATGGAGGTTTTTCCAAGACCCTACCCGCAGGGAGGATCGCGCTCCGGCCGTCTGGTACGCAATGGCAGGGCGGCGACGTTGCTATCGAGTGCGGACTGTCAAAGGATGCGTTGGCGCTGTCCCTGACTGCGCCATCCATCCCGGTTGCGATAGTGCATGTGCGCTGGCAATCGCAGGCGCACCCTGGACTCCGCGCCTTGGGTGATGCCTGGGAGCGTAGCTATGGAGAGCTGGGCTGGCGCGATCTGATACCGGAACGGGTGATGCCCTGGTACTTCGCCACCTACGATGGAGCGGCCTGCCACGGTTACGGAGTCAAGACCGGCGCCGCTGCCCTGTGTTTCTGGCAGCTTGATCCGGAGGGCGTGTCGCTGTGGCTGAACGTAACCAACGGTGGCGACGGAGTGGAACTGGGCTCGCGCAAGTTAAACATGGCCACCGTGGTCGCTCGCCGCGGCAGTGAAGGCGAGAACGCAGTGGAGGCAGTTGCCGGTTTGTGCCGCACCATGTGTGCCCGTCCCTCGCGGCCATCCGTGCCCATCTATGGAGCTAACGACTGGAACTACAGCTATGGGCAAAGCACCGCGGAGACGATCCTGCGCGATACCGACTTCATCGTCGGTCTCTCGCCCAGCGGCGGAGTGCGGCCGTTTTCGGTCATCGACGACGGCTGGTCGAAAGGTGCGCCGGCGTGGCCAGACATGGGCAAGCTCGCGGACCAGATCAAGCAGCGCACCGCGCGGCCGGGGATCTGGATCCGCCCGCTCCTGGCGCCACCGGACGCCACGCCAGGCCTGTTGTTACCCGGTTCGCGGTTCGGGGAGAAGAAGGAACGGGCTCGCGAGTTTGCCTACGATCCGACCATCCCCGAGGCAGCGGAAAAGATTCGCGCCAAAATGCTCCAGGCAATCGGCTGGGGCTACGAGTTGGTGAAGCATGACTTCTCTACCTACGAACTGCTGGGGCAGTGGGGCTTCGAGATGGGACCGCAGCCGACGCAGCCCGGCTGGTCGCTCCACGACAAGAGCAAGACCAATGCGGAAGTGATCGCCGAGCTCTACGCTATGCTGCGCCAGGCGGCTGGCGAGCGGGTGCTGCTGGAGGGGTGTAACACCATAGGCCATCTGAGTCAGGGCATCTTCGATCTGCAGCGCACGGGAGACGATACCAGCGGACGGCAATGGGAGCGCACCCGGCGGATGGGCATAAACACCCTCAGTTTTCGCTTGCCGCAGAATGGAACCTTTTTCACCGTGGATGCGGATCTGGTAGGCATCACCGATGCGATCCCGTGGGAGCTTAACCAGCAGTGGTTGGATGTGCTGGCCCGTAGCGGAGCAGTCACGATGGTTTCTCCCGGACCGCCGTCACGCGGCGCAGAGCAGCAGGCTGCGTTGCGCCACGCATTCAAAATCGCAGCGGCTGGCGGCCTGGCCGCAAAACCGGTCGACTGGATGGATGGCAGCACCCCTGAGCATTGGCAAGCTGGCGGGAAGGCGGAATGGCGCTATCGCTGGTGTGCACCCGATGGCGCCTCGGCGTTCCTCGGCCCTTAGCCTCTATACCATAACGAATGACGGATGCCCCATATCTGCCCGGTTTTGGCAGATGTGGGATTCCACGGCTGTCCACCGGTCACTCTCTACTGACAACAGGTCCTTATGATGGGTCATCTGCACCTTGCAGACTCAGAAGCCGAGGTTCGCGGAATCCCACATCTGCCAAAACCGGGCAGATATGGGGCACCCGTCATCCGTTAGAGATAGAGATCTCGCTACCGGCCACCCTCACTTACCCAGGGAAGCCGTGAGAAATGCGGGTTACTGGTTAACCGTTGGCCAATTTTGCGGCCTTCACCTTGTCGTTGACCTGGTCTACCGCGCGCAGCGCGCTCAGTGCCGCTCCCTCTTGCCACGCAACAATGTGGCTCACATGGTCGCCCGCGAAAATAATGGGCCCATCCGGCTCAATCAGGGTTTCGTAACCGGGATTGGTATGGGGAGCGGTTTGGGAAAAGCTGGACCAGCGTTCCTGGCCCGGACCATAGGCTCGTATCCACGAGCCTTCGTTGTCGGGGATCTGGCCCCAGGTTACGTACATCGGCTTTTCCAATTCCTTGCCGTGCCCAGGATGCAACCGCTCTACCGACTTGCGGCTTTCTTCCAATTTCTGTGCCAGCGGTAGATTTTTGATGTTGGAGTGCCCCTCATCGGTATATCCGCTGACCAGGACTCCTCTGGGCGTAAACATGCCGGCCGAAGGAAACCAGATAGGGCTACAGCCTTCGCTGACGAACTCCAGCCCGCCAAAGATGTTGTAATCCTGCTCCCAGAAGCGCCGGCTCTCCCAGGCAATCTTGTAGGCGCTGGCATACGAGCATTCGTCGATTACTTTTTTGTACGGCGCGCTGAAGTCGTTCGGTGTCCTTTTCAAAATCGTGAGAGGCATGGCGCAGATGCAGTAGTCGGCCTCGATCGTTTTCGCTGATCCATGGCTGGTGTAGCCGATTTTGACGCCCTTGGATGTCTTGCGGATCTCAGTGACCGGTGCGTCGTACTTCACCACGTCTCCGAGCGCCTTGGCGAAGGCATACGGAATGCGGTCCATGCCACCCACAGGCTGAAACATGGTGGCCTGCATATCGAATTGTTCATCGAAAAGCATGTACTGCCAGAAGTTCTCGTCCAGCAGGGTATGCATGTCGATCGGCGCGCTCAGCACGCCGGTCTGGTCGCCGGCTCCCGCCGTCTTTGAGTATCCCGCACGATCGCTGCCGACGTATTTGCCGGCGTCGTCCAGGGGGCCGTAAGTGCGCAGAAAATCCAGCATGCGCTGCCGGTCTTCTTTCGATATGTCCTGCTCCAGAAGGCCCTGGTTGATGGCTTTTTCCAACAGTTCGCTGACATGGCCCCGGGTGTCGTTTTCTGCTTGCCGCAACAGCACTGGTTTTCCGCCGTTCGCCTTATCGTTCTGCATGAAGGCGGAGCGGGTCATATTCACTTCCACTTCGAGAGGTACTCCCAGCTTCTCGCAGTAGCCCAACATCGTTTTGTGGACAGACGGAAGGCGGGCGGGGCCAAAGTTTTGGTAGTTCCCCTTGTCCCAGGTGCAGGTCTGCGTGGTGCCATCGAGAAAGGTCACCCGGTCCCCACCGCGCACGGTCCAGTTTCTTCCGCCAGGTCTTTGCCTGCATTCCAGAAGCGTGCACTCGTATCCCAGAGCGCGCAGCTCGTATGCCGAGACCAGGCCTGCAATGCCCGCGCCCAGGATGACGATCTTCACCCCTTTGCCGGCTCCCGGTTCTGCCGAAACAGCCCCTCCGGCCATCCCGGCTTGCGCTTCCATGAGGCCCATACCCTGCATGACCAGGAATGCCGCGCTGTATCCGCCTACCCGCCCTACGCGATGTAAGAACTCTCTTCTGCTGACTCCCATCGTGTCCTCTCAAAGTTTGAATTTTTGGCGTGCCCATGGCCCGGGTTGATAATGGTCCCTGGCATAGATATAACCATGGGACGGACAGATTGTTGCTTCGTTCTTAAAGCAAACATATTGATCAGCAGGAATGGGGTGGCAATTCTGCATGCGGTTTACCCGGCGCGACACACTTAAATTGCTCGGCTATTCGGCGGCCTGGGCTCAGACCAGGGGCGCTTTCGGTCAGGCGGCCGCGCTTCCCATCACTTCTGGACCCTTTCAGGCGACGCGTGCGTCGCTTGATACCTACACTGTTCCCGACTGGTTCCGCGACGCAAAGTTCGGCATCTGGTCGCACTGGGGACCGCAGTCGGGTGTCGAGGACGGCGACTGGTTCGCCCGGAACATGTATATCCAGGGGACTCCCCAGTACGAGTACCACCTCAAGACCTACGGGCATCCCTCCAAAACAGGCTACAAAGACTTGATCCCTCTGTTCAAGGGAGACAAGTGGGATCCGGAACATTTGATGGACCTGTACGTGAAGGCCGGGGCCAAGTACTTCGTCAGCATGGGCGTGCACCATGACAATTACGATATGTGGAACTCGAAGTACCAGCCGCGCTGGAATGCGACTGCGGTTGGGCCGATGCGCGATATCGTCGGCCTTTACAAGGAGGCGGCGCGCAAGCGTGGATTGCGGTTCGGCGTGAGCGAACACCTTTCCAACAGCTTTGACTGGCTGGCGCCAGCGCATACCAGCGACACCAAGGGTCCACTGGCCGGAGTTTCCTACGACGGCACCAATCCTGTATTTTGCCGATCTTTACCACAGCTACACCCAGATGCCGCACGACTTTGCTCAAACCGCGAAGGCGATGGGGCGCGTTGCACCCGACGATTGGAAGATGCAGTACTTCAACCGCATAAAAGACCTGATCGACCAGCATCAGCCCGACCTGCTCTACACCGATGGCGGCATTCCCTTTGAGGAATACGGATTGGCCACCGTGGCTGAGGTTTATAACGTGAGCGCCGCCCAGCATAACGGCAAGGTCGAAGCAGTCTATTGCAGCAAGGTCGCCGGCGACTGCGCCGTGGGCACCTGCATTGTCGACCACGAGCGCGGCGTTTCCGACGCCATTTCTACCACCGCTTGGCAGACCGACACTTGCATCGGAGACTGGCACTACAAGCGCGGGCAGGTATACAAGACGCCGAAGAAGGTGATTGATCTGCTGGTCGACATCGTCAGCAAGAACGGAAACCTGCTGCTGAATTTCCCCTTGCCCAACAGCGGCGAATTGGATGCCGAGGAGATGAAGGTGCTCGAGGGCATCACCGCGTGGATGAAGGTCAACAGTGAAGGCATTTATGGGTCTCGTCCGTGGAAGATCAATGGCGCCGGACCATCGACCGAAGTGGTGGTTCCCAAAACCGGATTTAACGAGAGCAAGCAGCCCGGTTTGACAGCTCAGGATGTGCGCTTTACCACCAAGGGCAAGTTCCTCTATGCCTACGTCATGGGAACACCTGCAGGGGAGTTCACCATCCAATCGCTGGCAACAAATAGTCCCCAGGAACCGGGCAAGATTCTCAATGTGGAATTGCTGGGATTCCATGACAAGCTGCGATGGAAACAGGACAAGCAGGGCTTGCAGGTACGCATGCCGGCAGCGCAACCTGTCTGACATCGGCGTCACCTTCAAAGTCACTCTCGCCTGAAAGGCCCTGCATGCGAATCAAGTTGCTGATGAGTATTTTCTTGCTGACTGGCGCGTCAGCGTTGGCGCAGGGAGTCGACCACTCTACGCTTCTCAAGCCGCCGGCCGATAGCTGGCCCTCGTATCACGGCACGTACGATGGTCAACGCCACAGCAAACTGGAACAGATCACCACGCAGAATGTGCACGCGCTCTCGATGGCATGGGCTTTCCAGACCAATCAGAAAGCGGACATAAAGGCCTCTCCGCTGTTGGTCGACGGCGTGATCTATTTCAGCGTGCCGGACAATGTATGGGCCATTGATGCGCTTACTGGCCACCAACTGTGGCACTACACCTATCCGCCGAATCCCGGTCTTCACATCGGTAGCCGCGGCGTGGGGATGTACAAAAAATGGGTGTACTTCCTGGTGCCGGATGGTCATCTGATATCTCTCAATGCCAACGACGGCAGCGTGCATTGGAAAGTGCAGGTGGCCGATGTGGCCAAGGGATACTGGACCAGCATGGCTCCCCTGGTGGTGGGCAATCACGTGCTGGTGGGTACGTCGGGCGACTTCGACAACCTGGTGGGATATGTCCGTTCAGTCGATCCCGAGACAGGCCAGACACAGTGGCAATGGAACGCAACACCGCCTTTGGGCACACCGGGCGCGCCGACTGGGGGTAACTCCTGGATGACGGGCACCTACGACCCCGATTTAAACCTGGTCTATTGGGGCACAGGAAACCCGACGCCTGTACTGGCCGCTTCCACTCGGCCGGGAGACGATCTCTACACCTGCAGCATTGTGGCTCTCAATCCCGACACGGGAAAAATGGCTTGGGCGTTTCAGCCTTCGCCCCACGATACGCATGATTGGGATGCTGCGGAAACTCCGGTGCTGGTGGACGGAACGTTTCAGGGCAAGCCGCGCAAATTGCTCCTGCAGAGTTCGCGCAACGGCTATTTTTTCGTGCTCGACCGGACGGATGGCAGCAGTTTGCTGACGACTCCCTTCGGCCCGGTGAACTGGACAACCGGGGTCGACAAGCAGGGGCGTCCCATCCCGAATCCCGCCAAGGATCCGGCGCCGGATGGCCGCTTGATCGCGCCGGACGAAAACGGCATGACAAACTTTCGCGCCCCCAGTTTTGATCCAAAGACGGGACTGTTCATCGTGTCTTCCCATCCCAGCTACAGCCTGTACTTTACGAAGGCCGCCGATGGCACCTATGGCTGGGCGGGCGCCGACTACGACTTGTGGAGTAAGGGCGTGCTCGAGGCCATTGACTACCAGACCGGCAAAGTTCGCTGGACCCACGAGCTCGGGCAGGGAACGCCGACTGCGGGCGTCCTGACCACCGCTTCCGGGCTCACCTTCACCGGCGATGTTCGCGGCAACGTTCTCGCTGTTGATACCGGCACCGGCAAAACGCTGTGGCATGCCGGCTCCGGCGGAAGGATGTCGACTTCCCCCATCACCTACGAACTTGGCGGCCGCCAATATCTGCTGACCAGCAGCGGCACCGTGATGTTTGCCTGGGCATTGCCGCAACATATGTAACTCTGACTGTTGGTTTATCCATGAAAACGCAGATTTCTCCGCCCCGCTTCATCCCGACGAGTCAACTCGGCAAATGAAAAGGCTCCCTACACACCCAGCAAGGCTCAGGATGGCCCATTCAAGCCCTCTTTTGGCTTGAGTGGGCAAGCACGCCCGCGGTTCCTTTTCTCCTCCGAACTTTCCCCCTTGTGCACCCGCTCATCCCTAGGTAGGCTGGTTGACACTCGGAGGAATGCGAATGCAACGGATCTGGACGGCGTGTGCAGTGGCGGGATTGATGATTTCGGGCGTAGCCCTGGGGCAGGGAAATCCGCTCGCCAGCGAAGTCCAGGCGAGCTATGCGCGTCTGAAACCCAACATACTCAAAGCCGCCGATAAGATGCCCCCTGCGGACTACAGCTTTAAGCCCACGCCAGACATTCGCCCCTTCGCTCGCGTCGTTAACCATGTGATCGAGGCGCAGCTGCATATCTGTGGGGCAGCGAACAATACCGACGCCAGTGCATTGCCCAAAGTGCCGGCGGATACGGCAGATAAAGCGGTGATCGTTGAGGCACTCAAAGCTTCCTTCGCCGAGTGCGACAAGGCCTATGCCGGCGTAACCGAGGCCAACATGACAGACATGCTCCAGGCCGGGCCCGCGGGCAAGCGGACACGGCTCAGTATGCTGTGGGGCAACCTTGCTCATGACAACGAGCAATACGCAATCATGTCGTTGTATCTGCGATTGAAGGGGTTGGTGCCGCCCACTAGCGAGAAATAGGGCTTCCGCCTTGCCTCCGCTGCTCTCCGTTTTTGGGCAGCTGGCAAGAATTAGCCCTAACCTAAGATGGTGACCTTGCCCTCGGGCGTCTTTGCGAAGGCATGCAGCGTGCGCCCATTCTGATCCAGGTGGCGCAGAGTCATTTGCTTCGCCGTAACCGAGATATGGCTGAAACCATAAACCTTCTGCGCATAGGGACCGCGTTGCGAAGGCTCAACTTTAAGTGGGTACAAATCCGCGCCCCCGCCCCCCGAAAGAAAATGGCTGGTGGGATGCCCCTCGAACTCCAGGTGCTGCAAATCATGATCGTGGCCGGCCATGAAAACGTCGACACGGTATTTGCGGAATAGCGGATCCCAATCGCGAATCAAGACCGGATGATCCCCGTGCGGCCCATCTGAGAAGACCGGATGATGGGCAATGACCGCAACAAAGGGAGTCGTCCTCGGACGCTTCAGCTCACCTTCGAGCCACGCAAGCTGTTCTGCTTGCTGCTGTGCCGTCAGGGTGAAATCTCGCCCGCCCTTTTCTTTACCATCCGGGCGCGGCATGTTGCTATCGAGCGCCAGGAACGTCACCAATGGATTCTTTGCAGGAAACTCAAACCGATACCAGCGCGCTGGCATGGTCCAACGGGTGGCAGCAGCCCCGTTTCGGCCGTTGCGCGCGTACTCGAGCTCAGCATCGACTTTGCTCTCAGGCCAGCGCTGGTAGTCATGATTTCCCAGCACGGCATAGGCAGGGCAGGGGAAATCCTTGGCCGGGTACATCTGCTCGAACTGAGTCTGCCATCGCGGGGAGTGGGCGCCTCCGGCCAACTCGCCATACCAGTTGTCCCCTAACATCAGCAGCGCCTCGGGGCGAACGGAATGCTGGTTGGCATAAGCCGAGAGGCCTGCGGCCACCTGCGACTGCGCCGTCCGGTCGTCGTATCCCCAATCGCCCAGCACCAGCAGCTCTGCGGCTGCGCGGTCCGCAGGCACGAAATCCGCCAGGCTCGATAGAGATCCAAAGCTGGCCAACGCGCTGAATGCGAAACTTTGCCGCAAAAACCGGCGGCGGCTGAAACCACCAGGGGAGGGAAGAGGCAAAGACATACAAGCGGGTTATATCACCTCTTCAAAACGCTTAAGTAAAACTACCCTTCTCTCTCGGTTGATCTGCTGCCCGCGGACGCCAGCGGTAGGCAGCCAGGGAATTCTTCCAGAAGAACTTCTCCGATACAGCACGGCCCTTGGCTTCCACGTAGCTGCGCACGATCGAGATGGTTTCCTTGTAGGTTGCATGATGGTCGCTGTTCGGCCAATCGCTGGCATAAAGAACGTGGTCTTCGCCGAAGATGTTCCACAGTGCGTCGAGCCGTTCCTGGGAAAACGTGGAACCACCTGACTCTTCGATACGCGCCGCGATGACCTCAGAAAGCTTCACGAATACGTTCTTGTTCTGCGCCAGATGTCGCAGCAATGACCAATACTCATCTCTCTCGGGTGCTTCTGAGGGCACGCGCGCAGTAGGTAAATGATCGATCACGATGCGCAACTCCGGAACCCGGTCCGACACACCGGCAATGGCCCGGACGAGCTTGAGATTGGGATTCGCGCTGTCCAGCACCAGCCCGCGATCGGCCAGCATCTTCAGTCCAGGTATGAACTCCGGTTTCTGCGCGTCTGCGGTCAAATCCCGATCCCAAAGATTGCCGTAGCGGATGCCCAGGAACAGCGGATTGGCGTGAAGCCGATCCAGCTCCTTCTGATACCCGGGCGTTCCTGGAATCAGGTCGCCCACCATGCCCACGATAATGGGATGGTTGGCCGCCTGCTGCAGTACCCAGTCGTTATCGCTGGCCAGCGGGCTGGCTTCGATCACGATCGCGCCCACCACCCCAAACGGACGGGCAAGGTTGGCGTAACGGTCGGGCAGGGCAGCCTTGTAGAGCGCGGTGTCAGTTTTTGCCGGCCACGGCACACCCCCGGGACGCCCGGGATCAAAAAGATGGATGTGGGTGTCGATGATGGGTATAGCCGGGGGAAGGCCGGCGGCGATTCGGCTCGGTTGCCGCGCCTCCGGCTACCGAAGCTGCGAGCGTGAGAAACTTGCGCCTCTCCATATGCGTCTCCTCTTTATCCCAGCCAGAAACAGTAACAGAAGAAATGCTTTAAAATGCTGGTTTGTTCGGAGGAGTTTTGCAAAGACGACATTTCCTGACCTCGTCGCTGGCCGCCGCGGCCGCCGCTTTAACACCCAGCGAGTCAATTGCCCAGACAGCCGCTGGCAAAGGCCGAGAGTACTACGAGCTGCGCAAGTATCAGTTGCAGTCAGGCCCCGAACCAAAATTGCTCCAGAGCTACCTGGCGGATGCACTGATTCCCGCACTCAACCGGTTGGGGTTCTCGCCCATTGGCGCTTTCAATCTTGACCTCGGCCCGCAAACGCCGGCCCTCTATTTGCTGATCCCGTCGGCCACGTTGGAGTCGTTGGTGACCGCCGAGCTGCATCTGGCCAAGGACGAGGAATTCATGAAGGCCGCCGCGCCATTTTGGAACGCGCCGGCGACCGCTCCCGGTTTCCTCCGGATCGAGAGCTCGCTCATGATTGCGTTTGAAGGTTGGCCCCGCCTGGTCGTTCCCCCGGTCACGGCGCAGCACGGCAAACGAGTATTCCAGCTGCGCACCTACGAGAGTCCAACCAATCAGGACCACTTGCGCAAGGTGGACATGTTTCACAACGGCGAATTTGAGATCTTTCAGCGCGCCGGTTTCTGGCAAGTCTTTTTCGGCGACACCTTGATCGGCCCTCGTTTGCCGCAGTTGACCTACATGGTCAGTTTCCCCGACATCTCGGAGATCGATGTAAAGTGGACCGCATTTCGCTCTGATCCTCAATGGCTGAAGCTGGCGGCTCAGCCAAATACAGCTCCGAAGCGATCGTGAGCAACATCGATAGCCTGATACTCAGGCCGGCCTCGTTTTCCCAGATCTAGGATCCCGAGTGACCTTGAACGCTTTGTATCAGGGCACGACTTTAGTCGGGCCGTAGAGGCACAAAAATGATCCGGGCTTTTAGCCCCTGTGTGAGAACCGCAGATACGAAATCAAGTCCCGCAGGGACGGCTGACCTTAGCCCAGGACGCAGTCCTGGGTAGAGATCCGAGTGACAAAAAAGTCCCGAAGGGACGACTGAAAATCTCTGCGACTGAAATTCGCGATCCGCTCCATAACCGCTACCCATCCAACCCAAGCTCTTCGATCCCTTTCCCGCCGTGCTTTTCCAAATCGGCCAACAAACCTTTGTCCGACAGGTCAAGCGTGTGGGAGTGTTTCCAATCATGACGAACAACCTCATGCAAACGATCGACGATATGTTTGTCGCTGACTTCGATTGCCAATTCGCGGCGGCTGTCGAAACTCCCCGGCGCCAGGTTAATGGATCCGATGATCGCGCGCTCTGCATCGGCCAGCAGCATCTTTGCATGCAGTTTCAGCCCCTTCAGCTTGCGCACCTCAACCCCCACATCGTTCAGAATGCGCAGCCCGCCAACCCCCTCCAGCAGTTTCTCTTTCTTCAGCGTGTGCGGCGGACGTGCCATCACATGAACGTTAACTCCGCGCTCCTTGGCTCGCACCAGGTGCTCGATAATCATCTGGTCCTGGTATCGTTCGTTCTGTAACCATAGCGAGTGCTTGGCACTGTCGATGAACTCGGTAATCCGCTCCCGGCCATTGCCGCGGCACCAGATCAACTGCGCTTGTTTTCCTGAAGCAAAATCCTGGCGGCTCCAGTCTGCCTCGAAGCAGTTGATAATCTCCGTAACCTCGTGCGCGTCTGAAGTGATGACGGCATAGTCGCGGGTTTCCGTCAGGTTCTCGCTCTGCCAGTTCAGCGATTTTACAAACGCCGTTTTGTCATCCACCACCATGGACTTCTCGTGCGTAAGGTCAAAGGCCGGATTACTGTCCAGCACATCAATGCCGGCAGCCGCTAACGTGGCCCGGCTTTCATCGTTTTCCGAGACCCCATTACGCCGCTTGGGATTGAGCATCACACGTACGACAACACCGCGGCGATGTGCCTCGATTACGGCCGTGATCAGCGACGGATCGGTAAAGACGAACATCTTGATGCGCAGCGACTTGGTCGCATGCTTGATGGCGTCCAGAATCGGCTTGGCGGAGTCGTCAGGTAATACAAGCAGGCTACGCGACATCTGCACTCTCCCGCCGGCGCAAGCCGCTATGGAGAGGCCTTTGCCGGTGTTGTATCGAACTGTACACTATACAACTCAGCGTAGGTTCCTCCGAGCGCTATTAACTGCTCGTGCGTGCCCTGCTCGGCCACTACACCGTCTTTCAGCACAATGATTTTATCCGCATCACGAATCGTGCTCAGCCGGTGGGCAATGGTGAGCACGGTTCGCCCCTTCATCAATCGTTCCAGGGCTTCAATCACCAGTCTTTCCGACTCGGTGTCGAGAGCCGCGGTCGGTTCGTCAAGAATCAGGATGGGATTGTTGCGGATGATCGCGCGAGCGATCCCGATCCGTTGCCTCTGGCCGCCCGAGAGCGTGTCCCCTCGATCGCCCACAAATGTCTGGTAGCCGTTGGGCATGCGGGCGATAAATTCGTCCGCGTTGGCCAGCTTTGCAGCCTCGACAATCTCTTCCTCAGTCGCTTCGGCTCGACCATAAGCAATGTTGTCGCGCACGGTTCCGCGAAAGAGCACTGTCTCCTGCAGCACGTAGCCGATCTGATCCCGCAATGCCTGCAGCCGGTAATCGCGAACATCCACGCCGTCCACCAGAACAGCACCCGCGCTGGGATCGTAAAACCGCGGAATCAGGCTCATGATGGTTGACTTGCCCCCACCCGTTGGTCCCACGACCCCAATCATCTGCCCAGGCTTGACCGTGAAACTTACATCACGCAACACCGGGCAACTGGCGTCATAAGCGAAGGCCACGTGATCGAAGACGATCTCACCCTGAATCGGCTTTTCCACGGCATCAGGTTTCTCGGGAAGAATGGCATCGGCGTCGAGAATGGTCCGAATGCGCTCCACTGCCACCGCCGTCTGCGCGATCGAGTTGTTCATGCTCGCAAGGTCTTTTACCGGCTTGAAAAATGATGCCAGGTAAGAAAGGAAAACCGTCAGCTCCCCGGCCGTCATTCCGCCCGTAAGGATAAGCAACGAGCCCCGCCACAGGACGAAGGCAACGCAGAAGGAGACGATGACCGATACGATAGGCGAGAGCAGCGCTTTCACCTGTCGGGCTTTCAGCGCCGCGGCCACGGTCGCCGCGCTCACCGCCGCCAGGGATTGCTGTTCCAGTTCTTGTCTGCCAAAGGCCGTCACCACCCGGATGGACTCAAGATCCTGCTGCACCACGGCCACGATATTGCTTTGCTGCTTCCGCACCTCGTGGGTGGAGCTTTTGACCGCCCTCTTGAACCTGGTGGCCAGCAGCAGCAACAACGGGGTAATCGCCACCGCGATGAGTGTGAAGTCCCAGTTGAGAAAAAACATCACCACCAACATGCCCAGGATGGTGAACATATCCACCACGATGCCGAGCGTCGCGGAAGAAGCGAAATTCTGGATGGTGAGCACGTCGGCGGTGATCGTGCTGAGCAGAACGCCGGATTGATGACTATCGTAATAGCGCAGCGATAGATACTGCAGATGGTGGTAGGTGCGCATCCGCAGATCGTTGGCCACCCACTGTCCCACGCTCTCGGTAAAGTAGTTGGCCGTGTATGACGCGATGGCGTTCAACACAGCGATCAGGATGACGGCTAACGCCGCAATCTCAGCCAGGTGTGCCCGGTGAGCATGCGCAAGCAGTGGCTCAATCAGGTGCGCGAGCCAACGATCGAGCTTGCGCCCAACCACCACGTTGTCGATGACGATCTTGAGCGGCCAGGGTGCGGCCAGAGTCATGGTGCTCTGAACCAGCATCGCCACCAAAACAATCGCCAGACTGCCCCGGTAAGGGCGAAGCAATTCGCGGATGAGGCTCGACATCCCCGAGCCCTTTTCTTCATCCTCCAACTGCGCGGCCTCGACCACTGCGAATACCCCTTATTACAAGGCTGTGAACGGTTGACACCACTTTAAACGGTATCCGCCCTTTCCGCCGCAACAGGTTGAAGAAAGGGATCTACGAGTTGCAGCCCGCACTTAAGGCTTTAAGAAAAGCACCACGGGCTATACGGGCTATAGAACCTGCGTGAGAACCAAAGGCTTACGCATTTAGTCCCGTTAGGGACGGCTGACCTTAGCCCAGGGCTAAGGCCGTTGGTTCTCACGCACACTCTCTAGCCAATACGTCAAACGGGCGAGATCGTGAGGTGTGATCTTCCGATTTAGTTCTGCGAAAACCTTGCCACCACGGTCTAATGGCCACAAGGAAGACAATATTTAAGCCGGGGATATATCCCCGGCTTACCCTTGCCTACTCCGCACTCTCAATCAAGTGGTAGATCTGGGCGCCATATTTTTCCACGGTGCCCATGCCAATCCCAGGCACCGCCAGGAAGTCGGAATCCGTCCGCGGGCACGAACTCGCAATATTCCGCAACGTACGATCGCCAAAGATCCGAAATGCCGGCATCTTTCTCCGTTTGGCCTCATTCAACCGCCAGGCCCGCAATGCCTGCTCCAGGCGCGCCTGCCGCTCCGGCGGAGCGGACTCACCCGAAGATGACTTCGCCAACCTCCCTCGTGCCGGCCTCGAGGACTCCGCGAACTTAAGCTTTTTCCCGCGTTTGTCAGCCGCCGAAGGAGCCACCGTATCGCGCATCACGAACAGATGAGCTTCACTCTCATGGAAGCTGAGCCCAGCCGGCAAAATGCTGACGTTGCGGTAGGGAATTCGCTTTCCCTGAGTCTCAAACACCGCCTCGGTAAACGCGATCAACTCCCCCCTGGCCATCGCTCCCAGAACTTCTTCAAAGTCGTCCCGGCTCATCTCGCCGTCAGGGTAAAGGTCAGTATGCAGCTTCCCTGTGGACCTGGCAGAAATCCCCCGCAGCTTTTTGAGAACCTGATCGCAGGCGATTCGTTCCGCATGCGTAGGTGAGCGGAATCTCTGCGCAATACAATCCACCGGTGCGCAAAAATCGCACATCCCGCACCCTGCGCCGCTGTCGGAAGTATCCCCAAAATGGTGGACCAGGGACCTCATGCGGCAATGATGACCCTCTGCGTAGCGAATGATTTCTTCCAGCTGATCTTTTTTCTGATCCGCCTGCAGAGTGTAGGAAGCGCTCCAGTTGTCCACGCCAAGACTTACGTTCTCCGCAAAGTCCACCACGGCGCCTTTGTGAATCCATAATTTTTCCAGAGCCTTATCAAAGACATCCTCATCCATCTTGGCTAGCTTGCGCACCGCGTCTTTGCTTTGCGGCTGTTCGCCCAGCTTCAAGAAGATACGATCCAGCAACGCGACCGGCGGATAGTCCCGGCCGAATGAAGAAGTCGTGTGTGTGCCGATCCGCATAGGAATACATGAGAATCGCACGGCTGGGCTTGCCATCACGCCCCGCGCGGCCAATCTCCTGGTAGTAGCCTTCCAGACTTCCTGGAACGGCGGTGTGAATCACGGTGCGGACATCGGCTTTGTCAATGCCCATCCCAAAAGCCGTGGTGGCCACCATAACGTCCAGCTTGCCGGTCATGAACTCCTCTTGCACCCGCCGCCGGCGATTGGCGTCGAGGCCGGCATGGTAGCCCGCCACGCGAAACTCACGCGCCCACGCCGTAGACAAGGCTTCCGCCTGTTTGCGGGTGGGTGTGTACACAATCGCCGGGCGATTGCCGGCCTCAAGCAGGATCGCCCTGGCCAACCCAGGCCGATTGGAAGGCAGCGCCTCCACAATCTCGATGCCGATATTCTCCCTTCGGAAGCCATGGATAAAGTGCTTGACCGTGGACAGCCCGAGTTGCGTCGCGATGTCCTTCTGCACCAGCGGGGTCGCGGTCGCCGTCAGAGCCAACGCCGGTGCGGGCCGGAAACTCGGCAGGTACTGGCCCAGCATGCGGTAGTCCGGGCGGAAGTCGTGCCCCCATTGCGAGATGCAATGCGCTTCGTCGATAGCGATCAGCGAGGGCTTGCGTTTCGCCAGCATCTCCGGAAAGCCCGGCACGCGCAGCCGCTCCGGAGCGATGAACAGAAACTGAAGGTTGCCCTTCACGTAATCCACGCAAGCCTGCCGGGAACTCTCCCGATCACGGCCAGAGTGGATGCACTCGGCAGCCAGGCCGAGGCGCTTCAGCTTGCCCACCTGGTCATCCATCAGAGCGATCAATGGACTGATGACCAGCGTCGTTCCCCCGCGCGCCAATCCCGGCAATTGATAGCAGAGCGATTTGCCCGACCCCGTCGGCATCACCAGCAGCGCATCTTCTCCTGCGGTCACCGACCGGCAGACCGCCTCCTGGTTGGGGCGGAAGCTCGAAAAACCGAAGACGCTTTCCAGCAGTTGGTTGAGGCTGGCATTGCTGGGAATCGCTTTTGCCGCAGGAACTTCTCTGCTGCTCGCCGGCTCCGCGACGGATTCTGCAACCCGGGCAGCACCGGTCCGCGCCACCGGCGTCGTTTGACTCACCCGGCCCACCACCGAGCGAACGTAGTCGCTGATGCGATCCAAAAAAGGATCCAGCTGCGCTTCACCCTGTTGGATACGATTCAGAAACGCTTCCCATTGCCCGGTCATCGCCGGGCTCTTCACTTCCGGGTGTACCACCTCGATCAGGTGTATTCCTTTGTCCGTGGCCTCGAGGCTCTTGCCGCTTCGCATGATATAAGCCGCGTTTCAAGAGCACTTCGATGATGGCCGCCCGGGTGGCAGGGGTCCCCAGCCCGGTCTCCTTCATCGCGTCCGATAGCTCTTTCTCGTCCAGACTCTTGCCCGCCGTCTGCATCGCGGTCAGGATGGTCGCATCCGTAAACCGTTGGGGCGGCCGGGTCTTCTTCTTTTGCGCTTCTATCTTGGTTACGTTCTGCGGCTGACCTTCAGCGAGCGTTGCCGGCAACGACTCATCGGTCGACTTCGTTCCTCGTATCGCGCCGGCGGCCATCTGCTCCGGGGTCAAGAACCTTCCAGCCGATTTGCCGCACCACCGTGCCCGTGGTGCGGTACCTGTCCACGACAGGCTCCGTTGTCGCCCGGATGGCCGTAATCACCGTGGTCACTTCCTGCAGGTGGTCTGCATGCCACAACATCAGCAGGCGCCGGCAAACCAGGTCGTAAATCTTGCTTTCCTCATCAGAAAGCCGAGTCTGGTTGCACGGTGACCGCGGTAGGAATAATCGCGTGGTGATCGCTGACCTTGCTGTCGTCCACGTAACGCTTGCCCAGTGCGCGTTCCCCGGTTCCCGGAGCCAGGTGCTCCTGGTAGCGGCTGGAAATAACCTCAACGATCCTGGGAATCGTGGCCGCGATATCCGTCGAAAGGTGGCGGCTGTCGGTGCGTGGGTAGCTGATGAGTTTGTGCTGTTCATACAGCGCCTGGGCCAGATCAAGCGTCCTTTGCGCGCTGAAGCCGTAAAGACGGTTGGCATGCCGCTGCAGATCCGTCAGATCGTACAGCAGGGGAGGCGGCGTACGCACAGTCTCCGCGGTAAGCGACTCGATTGCGGCTTTGCCCACGCGAGCCCGCGCCATGATCTGCTCAGCTTCCAGGCCATCGGCGGGCAACCGGCTGCTCTCATTGCTTTTGACTTCCGGCCGGAACCAGGTGCCGTCATACGTTTCCGCGGCTTCCGTCGCCTGGAAAGTCGCGACCACGTGCAGGTAATCCTCGGGTACGAAGCTGCGCAGGGCGAGCTCCCGTTCGACGATCATGGCCAGTGTCGGCGTCTGCACCCGGCCCACGGAAAGCTCTTCGTTGTAGACGATCGAATACGCGCGAGAAAGGTTCATCCCGACAAGCCAATCGGCCCGGCTGCGTCCGCAGGCGGCGTCCGCCAGCCGGTCGTAGTCGCTCCCAGGCCGAAGGCTTGAAAACCCTCTGCGGATTGCGTCCGGAGTCAGTGAGGAAATCCACAACCTGCTGAAAGGCTTTTTACTCTTCGCCGCCTCGTAGATATAGCGGAAAATCAGCTCCCCTTCACGCCCCGCATCCGTCGCGCACACGATGCTCGACACTCGCGGAGACTGGAGTATCTTCTGCACCACTTCGAACTGCTCTTTGCTGCGCTCGTAGACCACCAGCGGCCACTGGTCGGGCAGAATCGGCAGCGACTCCAGCCTCCATTGCTTCCACTGGGGATTGATTTGGTGCGGCTCCGCCAGCGAGACGAGGTGCCCAATGGCCCAGGTCACCACGTAGCCGTTTCCTTGCAGATACCCGGTCCCTCGTTTGTCGGCTCCGAGCACGCGGGCGATGTCACGCGCGACCGAAGGTTTTTCGGCCAGAACCGCGATAGTTCCGGATTCAGATGCGGTCATTCTGCTTCTCAGTCTACCGCGCATCTCCCTGAGCACGCAGGCGCTAGGGGTGTACCCTGATTTCCTGCCACGCAGCCCTGCACAATGCCAGGTTTGCGCCTTTCTTACAAGGAAAGGCGCATGATGTTTGCCAGCGCCGGCGAATTTTACAGGAAATCGGGGTGGCGTTCGCAACCCCTCCCCTTTTGAGAGCAAGGTGATAAATGTTTTAATCAACTGTGGACGTTTCTCTTGATCAGATAAAAAAAGCAGAACAGAGAATTCGCAATTTCATCTATTTCTCTCCTTGCCAGCTTTCGGCCGCGCTCTCTGAGGTTACCGGTCAACAGGTCTTCCTCAAGCTGGATAATCTCCAGCGGACCGGCGCATTCAAGGAACGTGGGGCGCTCAACCGGATCCTGCTGCTGAGCGACGATGAAAAGCGCCGCGGCGTCATTGCTGCCAGCGCCGGAAATCATGCGCAGGCCGTGGCCTATCACGCCACCCAACGCGGCGTTTCAGCGCGCATCGTCATGCCCCTGATGACCCCCTTGGTGAAGATCTCGGCCACCCGCGGATTCGGGGCCGAGGTCATCCTGCACGGCGCCAACTACGACGAGGCCTGTGATGAGGCGCTCAGAATCTGCAAACAGGAAGGTTTGACGTTTCTGCATCCCTTCGATGACGCTGCCGTAATCAACGGCCAGGGGACGATCGGCCTCGAGTTGCTGGAGCAAGTGCAGGGACTGGAGGCAGTCGTGGTGCCCATCGGCGGAGGGGGATTGATCAGCGGCGTCGCCTGCGCTTTGAAAGAGAGCAATCCTGCCATTCGCGTGGTGGGCGTGCAAACCGAGCGCCTCCCCTCCATGTTGCGCGCCATGCAGCATGGGAGCCCCATCACGCTTCCCGCCGAAGCGACCATCGCCGACGGCATCGCGGTTCGCCGTGCCGGGGATCGCACCTTGCCTCTGGTAGAACGCTATGTCGATGAGATCGTCACCGTCGACGAGGAAGAAATCGCCAACGCCATCATGGTCCTGCTGGAACGGGAGAAAACGCTCGCCGAAGGCGCCGGGGCCGTGGCCCTGGCGGCGCTGCTGCAGAAAAAGACCTCGCTCAACGGGCAACGCACCGCGGTCCTGGTGTGTGGCGGCAATATCGATGTAAGCCTGCTCTCCAGAATCATCGAACGCGGTTTGGTCAAGGATGGCCGCCGCGTACGTATCCGCGTCCATCTTGCCGACCGGCCAGGTGCTCTGCATCAACTGACGAAGATCCTCTCCGACCAGCGGGCGAACATAGTCGAGACCCTGCACAATCGTGCTTATTACGGCGTCAATTTGGGCGATACAGTTATAGACATCACACTCGAAACGCGAGGCGCAGCGCATATCACCGCGATTGGCCATGCGCTGGAAGTTGAGGGCTATCGGTATGAGCGTATCCAGTAGCACCATAGGAACCAGGCCAATGCAAGAATTCTTGAGGTTGAAACGCCTTCCGCCCTACGTCTTCAACATAACCGGCGAGATGAAGGCAGCGGCGCGTGCGCGGGGAGAAGACATCATCGACTTCGGCATGGGCAACCCCGATGGCGCCACACCGAAGCACATCGTCGACAAGATGATCGAAGCGGCGGGAAAGACGGCGACCCATCGCTACTCGTTGTCCAAGGGAATCCCACGCCTGCGCAAGGCGATTTGCAATTGGTACCAGAAGCGCTATGACGTGCAGCTCGACCCCTTGACCGAGGCCATCGTCACCATAGGCTCCAAGGAGGGCATTGCTCATCTCTGCCTGGCCACGCTGGATCGTGGCGATGTCGTCGCAGTCCCCAGCCCCAGCTATCCCATTCACATTTATGGTCCGGTGATCTCCGGGGCCAATGTCCGCGCCATTCCGGTCCACAGCACGGATGATTTCCTGGCGGAGCTGGAACATTCAGTCCCGCTGATGTACCCGCGTCCCAAGATGTTGATCCTGAATTTCCCTGCGAATCCCACTACCCAATGTGTGGACCTGAAGTTCTTCGAGCGGGTGGTCGCTCTCTGCAAGGAATTCCAGATCTACCTGGTGCACGACCTCGCGTACGCGGACATTGTTTTTGACGGATACAAGGCGCCTTCCATCCTGCAGGTGCCGGGAGCGAAGGATATCGCCGTCGAATTTTTCACTCTCTCCAAGAGCTACAACATGCCCGGCTGGCGGGTTGGCTTCATGGTGGGTAATCCGGTATTAGTAGCAGCGCTGGGAAGGCTCAAGAGCTACTTCGACTACGGCACCTTTACCCCAATCCAGGTGGCCTCGATTCTAGCGCTGGAGGGCCCGCAGGACTGCGTACAGGAAATCTGCGACAACTACCGCAAGCGTCGCGATGTTCTGGTCAAAGGGCTCAACCAACTGAACTGGCAAGTGCCGATGCCCAAAGCGACGATGTTCGTCTGGGCCTCCATCCCTGAGCGATACAAAGCCATGGGCTCCCTCGAATTTTCCAAGAAGCTCTTAACCGATGCCAAGGTCGCAGTAAGCCCAGGCGTCGGCTTCGGTGAACACGGAGACGAGCACGTCCGCTTCTCCCTGATCGAGAACGAAGAAAGAACCCGGCAAGCCCTCCGAGGCATCAAGCAAATGTTCCAGCAAGAGAGCTTTTAAGCTTTAAGGGCTTCTCCTCGGCAAGCTGGATGGTCGCATTGACAGGCGAGTTCCGTCATCCCCTTAGCGTCTTCACAGACTTCGCTACAGAATTTTTGCTTGTCGGCGGGAATACAGCTGCAGGCGGGGTGTGCACATTTCTTAACTTCGGACATTTTGTCACCTCAGGTAGCCTATGATGCATGATTGGTCTACAGGGCTAGCCCAAAAATACTTGAGAGAGCAATCAGGCACTCGCGTGCGAAAGGCCATCATTCCGACGGGTGCCCATGTTCACCTCAGCGTATATGGGCCTAAGAGACTAGGTGCCAGAGCCGTCGTTTTGAAAAGAACTTGGCCGAACAAAATCAGGTTGGTCCAATGAATCGACTACTATGGCCCCCAGGTATTCGATTGTGTTGATGAACGAAGGGCACGGGTTCAGCCGTGCCAGATAACGCTCGAACCGATAAGGGCTAAAGAGTGTGCGTGGGAACCACGCATTTAGTCCCGTTAGGGACGGATGACATTAGCCCAGGACGCAGTCCTGGGGAGAGCTTTCGAGACACGACAAGTCCCGAAGGGACGACTGAAGATTGTCCAGGGTCAAGCAGCGAGGAATTTTCAGCCGTCCCTGCGGGACTTGTCTTGAGTGCAGGCTTTAGCCCCTGTGGGCATCTAAAGCTATTTGGGACAAGTCCGACTAGGTGCAGCCACTTCCAACGCTTCTGTCGTATGAGAGATCTGCGGCTTCTTCTCGTTTTCCGGATGCACTAGTGAAAATCATGCGACCGAACCTCCAGATTATTGAAAGCCAAATTCTCTATCCGTTTGGCTTTGATATGAATCACCCCATCCTGATTCTGCAACGCCCCCTCCACCAGAACAAATTTGCTCCGAGTCACCACTACCCGCTCCCGCTCATAAAGATCAGGAGTCACGATGACATTCGCAATCCCCGTCTCATCTTCCATGGAAATAAAAATAAAACCCTTGGCCGTCCCTGGGCGTTGCCGCGCAATCACACACCCTGCCGAGCGCACATACTGTCCATCCTGGTAATTTCGCAACTCCGCTGATGTCACCACCTTCATCGCCTGTAGCTCGCGCCGGCGATAGTGCAACGGATGTTTCCCCACCGTCAGGCCAGTGCCGGAATAGTCCGCACTCAACCTCTCCTCCGTAGTCATTTGCTGTAAAGGAGAAGAAACTTCCTGCTGGCCATGATGCGGCTTCAGCAAAGGACCCACCGGCCGCACCGCCTCTTCCACCTGCCAAACAGCATCGCGACGATGATCGATGCCATCCAGGCAATTCAGAGCCCCGATGCGGGCCAGTAGCGTAAGCTCCTTGCGCTGCAGCAGGGGCACACGCCGGGTAAGTTCCACTGCGGAACAAAACAATCCTGTCCGATTGCGTGACTCAACGATCGCTTCCCCTACGTCCTGTCGTAAGCCCTTGGCATACAAAAGCCCCAGGCGCACGGAGCGCTCTCCATTACTCTCATGCTCCACCGTGCATAACCATTGCGAAACCTGCACGTCGATAGGCCGTATTCGCAGCCCATGCCGCTGCGCATCCTTAACCAGCACTGCAGGCGCATAAAACCCCATCGGCTGATTGTTGAGAATGGCGCACGTGAACGCAGCCAGGTATCGCACCTTGAAATATGCAGAAGCATACGCAATCAAAGCGAAGCTGGCGGCATGCGATTCAGGAAAACCATAAAGCGCGAAGGAAGTAATGTTCTGAATAATATTGTCCTGGGTGGCAGCATTCAGGCCATTTTTCGTCATACCGGTCCGCAGCTTCACTTCCAGTTGCTCCATCCGTTGCCATGACCGGCGCATGCCCACAGCGCGCCGCAACTCCTCTGCTTCAGACCCGGAAAAATCCGCCACCGTCATCGCCATGCGCAATAGCTGCTCCTGGAAAAGAGGAACGCCCAGCGTCCGCTTCAGCACTGGCTCCAGCGAAGGATGCGGATACGTCACTTCCTCTTTTTTCTGCCGCCGCCGCATGTACGGGTGCATCATCTTACCCACGATCGGGCCCGGCCGGATGATGGCCACCTGCACCACCAGGTCATAAAACTTATCCGGCTTGTTGCGAGGTAAAGAAGCCATTTGTGCCCGGCTCTCTACTTGAAACATGCCCACGGTATCTGCCATCTGTAAGGTTTTGTAGACCACCGGATCCTGTGGCAGTTGTGCTAGCTCAACGGGCTCATCGTAATGCTGCGTGACCAGGTCCAGGCAGTCCTGGATGACTGCCATCATCCCCAGACCCAACAAATCCACTTTGATGATGCCCAGGTCGGCACAGTCTTCCTTATCCCACTGCACCACTGTTCGCCCGGGCATGGAAGATCGTTCCAGCGGCACCACATGATCCAACTGGCCCTGGCAGATCACCATCCCTCCCGAATGTTGTCCAAGATGGCGCGGCAGATCCTGTATCCGCATGCAAAGCTCGAGAAACTTGTGGATGTGGGCATGCTTCACATCAAAGCCGGCATGCAGAAAAGAATGTTCCAGCGTGTCGTTCTTTCCTTTCCATTCCCACTGCGATACCAGGCTTGATAACCGTCCCAGCGTTTCAGGATCGAAGCCCATGGCCTTGCCCACCTCGCGCGACGCCGACTTGCCGCGATAAGTAATCACGTTGGCCGTGATGGCGGCCCCAAGCTCTCCGTAGCGGGTATAGATGTATTGAATCGCCTGCTCGCGTTTATCTCCGGAGGGCAGATCCAGATCAATATCCGGCCATTCACCGCGGCTTTCGCTCAGGAAGCGTTCAAACAGTAGGTCCATGCCGACCGGATCCACCGCGGTGATTTCCAGCGCATAACACACAGCTGAATTTGCAGCACTCCCCCGGCCTTGCACCAATATGTCGTTCTTCCTGCAGAAATCGATCAGGTCCCAAACGATCAGAAAATAACCGGCAAAGCCCAGTCTCTCAATCAATGCGAGCTCGTGCTCCACCTGCTTTTGCGCTTTTTCCAATAAGCTCCGGTTGTGCTTGGACCCGTATCGCTTCAACACCCCTTCCGCGGTAAGCCTGCGGAGAAAACTATCCATCGTTTCGCCTGCAGGAACCGGATAGCGGGGAAATTCATACCCCAGATCATTCAATTCAAATTCCAGCCGATCAGACAAGGCAACGGTGTTCGCAATCGCCAGAGGAAGGTCGCTAAACCTGGCGGTCATCTCCCGCGCATGGCGCAGGTGGCGTTGCTGGTTAACACTCAACAGCCGGCCTGCTTTCTCCAGGTTGGTATGGTGGCGAACCGTCGTAAAAACATCGAGGATTTCCCGGTCGTAATCCTTTGCATAACGAACGCCGTTGGTAGCCAATAAAGGCAATCTCAAGCGATGGGCAATACTGAGCGCAGCCTGGTTACGCCACTCTTCCTCCCGCTCGCCATGGCGCTGAATTTCGATATAAACATTTTGCCGCCCAAAGATCCTGACAAGTTTTTCTGTAACTTTCACTGCTTCCGCTTCACCCCCACGCATCAGGGCGGCTGCCAGCGGGCCCTCCTCTCCACCCGTCAGGCAAACAAGCCCTGCAGAAAACTCTTCCAGGTCTTCGAGCGTGGCGGCGCCCTCGGTCTTGGTGGTCTCCCGCATCTTGAACCGGGTAATCAGTTGGCAGAGATTCTGATAGCCAATGCGTGATGCACATAAAAGGGGCAGCCGCGCTGGTTCAGGGGCATGCTGATGCGGCACCCAACCCGGAGGTGTGAGCCGCCTGCCCAGATTCGATACAGCAATCTCCGCTCCAACATGGGCGCGCACGCCGTGCTTATGGGCAAGAGTGTGAAAACGCGCTGCTCCGTATACACCATTGCGGTCCAGCAACGCCATAGCCGGCATCTCCAGCTCCGCAGCACGCTGAACAAGATCTTCCGGCAGAGAGGCGCCTTCTAGAAAGCTGAATGCGCTGGCTGCATGCAGTTCGATATATTGCTCAGTCATAGAGAGCCTCTATCTGCCAGCGATCCTGCATCAGATCACGGGTCAGGCAGCAGCAAAGCGAGGCAGAGTCATGAGCCTTGGCCACCAGGTCCCATTGTTCGAGCGACCAGAGCGTAGGATTCCACCAATCCCCTGCAGAAGCCCAGGGGCCATAAGCACGCTCGACGGTGTAACGCTTCTCCCGGAAAACAAACGAACCCGGTTGCCGGTCATGGACTTTTACATGGACTATTTCCGGCGGCCGTAGCTGGCGCATGGCCAGCCGCCTGGTTCCCGCCTTCTTATCGTTTGCAATCGTAGAAGGCACAACAAACGGCTCTATACGAAATGCATCCGGGCGATGCGTGTCCTTGAGTACCGCCTGGCCCACGCAGCCCTCGCCAACGATACTGCGAATCCTGGCCAGCGTTACATCCAGTCGCATAGCCTCCGGCACCTGGGGAGAAAACAATCCCAGTTGCACTTTGCTGGTGCTGCCTGGTTCTGCACTCAAGCGTAGCGACAAGATAGCGGCCTGCGGTGGATGCGCCTGCAGGTCCAGGTGGATAAGCTTCAGCCATAGTTTCCGATCTATATTGGGAAGTGCGGGGCGAACCGTTCGGGAGTGCTCTATGCCACCTTCCAGTCCCAGGTGGAGAGTAACGGAGGCTAGCGCCAATATGCGCGCGTGGGCCCGCACCATCAGTTGATCGAGCATCACGCCCAGGATGAAAAGCAGGGAATCGAGCAATTCTACCGGTGCATCCAGGTCTATTCGTTCTTCCAGCGCAAAGTTTTCTTCAATAGCTGTAAACAAATGCGGCGATTCACCGCGTGCCAGCAGGCGTAGCTCTTTGCCTGCTTGTCCCAACCTGGCAATTAATTCTGTTTCCGCCAGGTTACCCAGAGAGCCGAGGGTAGTGATGCCCCACATCGAGAACGTTTCCGTATGCTCCGAAGAAAGATCGAGCACCGTGAGCGGCAGGGGGGCGAGTGCGGCACATTCCATTCCCCGTGGGACCACGCGAACACCAGTGCTGGAGTGGCCCCGTGCCAGGCAACGGGCGGCATGGAAGTTGCTGCTGATCGCAATCCTTGCCTGTATACCAAGAGCCTTTGTCTTTTTCAGCAGGCCTTCGCCCAGCGCATCCGGAGAACCGAATAACGCTTCTGTCCCGGTAATATCGATGATGCAGGTAAAGTAACGATCACTGCTCTGATTTTCTACCCATGGGGAGAAGGATCCAGCGCACTCCAGCAAGGCTGCGTGCGCCGCTACTTCCTCTGTACGCGATCGGTGCAATACAACCGCCGTAGGGAACATCTCCATTTCCAGTTTTGTCATGCCCAGGGCGATTCCCAGCATCAGCGCAGGCTGGTTGAGCGAGCACACTTGTTCGAATGGCTGTTCCCCATCGAATACGGCCACCGGTTTGCGCCGCAATTCTGGCCGCAAGCGCAACAAAGCCTGCAGCGGAAATTCTTTTGCGTCGAGGCATGCGTAGCGTGCAATCGGTGTAGTCATCTGCACCCTGCCCATACCGTCCTGGCCTGCCATTCTGCCGTTTGCACGCTTTGTGGCTGTTTCCGCAAGGGAAGCACTTTGTCCTGGGGAAAGCGCTGCCGGGTTAATTCTGCCTTATGCTCGAGACCGGTAAATATAGTCGACTCGCGGTCGAGCAAGCTTCCTGGATTAAGGCGGAGCACCAGGCCGGCGCTATTCCTGGAACAGGAGTGTTGGGTCAGCAACAATACATTCGCTTGTAAACGCTCGGCTGCGGCACGAAAGCGAAACCAGGTAGCCAGGGGCACACGTAAGGCATATTCCGCAGGCAGGCTGCCCATATCCAGCACAATGCAACTAAAGCCACCTGCCTGCAGTAGTAGGTCGCGTCTCCACCTTGAGTGCTTGCTCCAGGCGCGACCACACTTTACGGGGCAAAGGTCCGCAGTGCCATGAATGACGCCGCAGCGTATCCACAGGAGCGCTCGTGAGATGCTCCACCTCCGAGAGCCGCTGCTGGACTCAGTGGTGCAGTGTGTCGGAAACATCTACCCATGCACATACTTGCCTTCCTGGGTCATGGCGGCCACGACTGAGAGTGCCAGCGACGTACGTCCGGAACATTCCGGCCCAACAATCTCGCTGAGCGCACCTACAGGAAAACCGCCATGCAGCAGGGCATCAATCTCGCAAATACCAGTGGGAGCAACCGGATAGGGAACTCGCGGCAATGGAGTGAGTGCCGAAGGAATTCTTTCCGCCAGGTCGGCTTCAATCTGGGCTCGGAGATGTTGCGCGGAGGGCATGTCTGGATCTTCGCCTTATTTTCGCCTATAGCCGGGCGCTCGGATGCCAATCCCAACTGTGGGAAAATCCGGAAATAGATCTATAAAGGAATGAAAGTAAAATACTTATAAATTAGCTTGCGGCGCCATTATCCTGCCTTCGAACTTGCCTTTGCGGCATCAAGTCTGTAGATAGGAATCAGGTACCCGGCTTCGTGCTTCGACGGAATCTGTTGAAACAGCCCGAGTCTTGAGCTACGTCTTATAACTACATGGATAACTCCGGCTGCATCTCAGGCTTGGAAATAATGGATCCACATGGAAATTAGGGACTGAATGATCCTGAGTTTTGTTCATTTCACGATCTTGGGGATGGCCGTTATCCCCTTGATTTATTACGCCCTTGCTCTTTTTAGTGCATGGCAGTTCTTTCGCAGTTCGCATAAATCCCGGCCCTTGGAGAGCTATACCCCTCCCATCAGCAACCTCAAGCCCATTCGCGGGCTCGATCCTGATGCCTACGAAAACTTCGCCAGTTTCTGTCGCCAGGATTATCCCGAATACGAAATTGTTTTTTGCGTAGGCGACGCATCTGAGCCCGCATTGCCCACCATCCAAAGACTCATTCGCGACTTCCCTGAATGTCAGATCCGCGTACTCATCGGCTCCGGCCGGGTAGCGACTAATGATAAAGTCGCCAAACTGGCGCGTCTGACTGCGGAAGCAAAATACGAAACCGTCGTCATCAGCGACAGCGATGTTCGTGTGCAGCCGGATTATCTGCGCACCGTCGTTGCCCGGCTTGCGGATCCCAAAGTCGGAGCTGTGACCTGCTTTTACGCGCCCGTTCCCAGTGAAGAAAAAACCTTCGTGCAGCGTGTTCAATCCGTAGGGATGCTCTCCGATTTTTATGCCGGCATTCTGGTTGCCAGGCAACTGGACGGGGTCAAATTCGCCTTGGTCCTACGATTGCCACCACGCGTAAGCACCTTGCCGGCTTTGGCGGTTATGCCGCGATAGAAAATCGTCCGGCGGACGACCTGTTAGTGGGACGCTTGATCGCAGAGCAAGGCTATGAAGTCGAACTGCTGAACTACACCATCCAGACCGTGTCCGATTTCCATTCCCTGCGGGATCTTTTTCTCAAGCGTCTGCGTTGGACGGTGGTCATGCGCATCATGCGTCCCTGGGGACACCTGGGCCTGATCTTTACCCTTGGCTTGCCCTGGGCCCTGGCGGCAATTTTTGTCCAGCCCACGCCAGAGATAGCTTTCGCCTATCTGAGCGCCTATTTCGCCTGCCGCATCGCCATGATGGAAGTGATTGGAAGATGGGGTTTGAAGCAGCCAGGCATTTACAAGAAGCTGTGGCTGCTTCCAGTCTGGGATTTGCTCTAGCCTGCATATGGCTGACCAGCTTTACCCGCAACAGCATTCGCTGGAGAGACGGCTACTACTACATCCGCAACGGCGAATTGGTCCCGGTAGACCCAACAGCCGCAATCCGCGCCGCCGAGAAAGCTCCCGAACGCGTATAGAAATGAGCTACTTCGGTCCCGACGCTACCCCTCCCTTGTCATCCCGACCGGAGCGAAGCGTAGCGGAGGGACCTGCGGTTCTGCGGACCCCTACTGGAAATGTTTTTTACAAAGCGAAGAGAACCCAGGGATCTGCGGTTCTCTGGTTAAACCCTTACAGACCCGTCTTGGCCAACACAGGCTTTTCCACCCGACGATCATTCTTCGTGTGGCGCCAATTTACCCGCGGCAAAAACAACCCCGCATCGATCCGATCCTTATACCGAACCGCAATATCAATCAGCGAATCCAACAAGGAATCAGACAAAAAGTGCGGCGCCAATCCAAGATCAATCAACTTGGAATGCTTCGCATTGTAATAATGCTGCTCCGCCTCCACCCGAGGATCCGGCAGATAATCAATCTCCACCTTCAATCCCGTTTGCTTGCCGGTCTTCTGCACCAGGTGAGCTAAGATCCAGCACCGAAAACTGCTCAGTGAACTGATTGAATACGCGAAACTCCCCCTTAGCCGCCGGGTTCAGGCACGCAAGCTCCACACAGCGCACCGTATCGCGAATATCCAGGAACCCGCGTGTCTGGCCGCCCTTACCGTAAACCGTGAGCGGATGCCCAAGCGCAGCCTGCGCGCAGAACCGGTTCAGCACTGTCCCGAATACCTCGTCATAATCGAACCGGTTAATCAGCGCCTCATCCAGCGCAACCTCATCCGTCGTAGTTCCATACACCACGCCCTGGTTCAGGTCAGTAGCCCGCGTGCCCCATATCCTGCAAGCGAACATCATGTTGTGGCTGTCATGCACTTTCGAAAGGTGATAAAACGACCCCGGCTGCTTGGGAAACGGCAACACATCTTTCCGGCCGTTGTGCTCGATGGTGATGTACCCCTCTTCGATATCGATATTAGGGGTGCCATACTCGCCCATGGTGCCAAGTTTGACCAGGTGACAATCAGGCTGAAACTCGCGCAGCGCAAACAGCAAGTTCAGCGTGCCTACAACGTTATTCACCTGCGTGCCCACAGCGTGGTTGCGATCGATCATCGAATAAGGAGCCGAGCGCTGTTCCGCAAAGTGAATCACCGCTTCTGGCTCAAACGTCTTGATGGTCGAAGCGAGAAACTCATAATCCGTTACATCGCCTACAAACAACTCAATCGACTTGCCGGTAAGCTCATGCCAGACCCGCAAACGATCAGCCAGCGGGCGAATCGGCGTGAGCGACTGCACGCCAAGCTCGTGGTCCCAAAGACGACGCACAAAGTTGTCGATAATAGCAACAGAATGGCCACGATTCGATAGGTAGAGTGCGGTGGCCCAACCACAATAGCCATCGCCTCCAAGTACAGCAATTTTCATAATGCTTCTCCTGAAGTACAGGTTCTTTGTCTGCGCCTGCTAACGTCGCCTTAAGCCAAGTCTAGCAGGGGTGTGCCAGCGCCCTCGGCAACTAAGACTGGCAGTTTTTGTGTCAACGCAGGCGTTGACTGAATGCGCCATTGCTTCATCCACAGAAACAGGATCATCAAGCCCCATAAGTGATATCCCAGGTTGGCTCGTCTTTCCAGGTGCAGCTGCAAATATCTTTGGATAGTATCTGCGCGGAAAAGTTCAGCATGCTCAGCAAGGCCTTCGTTCAAAGTGTTCAGCAGAAGTGGACGAAGAGAACCGCGCAGCCACTCGTGCGCTGGAATATCGAAGCCGACTTTTTTCCGGTTGAGAATCGATGCCGGCAATTTGTCTTTCATCAATTCCTTGAGCAGCAGCTTTTGCCGCGAGCCTCGAATCTTGAGTGAATCCGGCAACGTAGCGGCAAACTCCACAATGCGGTGATCAAGAAACGGAGGACGCACCTCCACCGCATGGGCCATGCTCATGCGATCTGACTTCACCAGAATGTCATCGGCCAGGTAGTACTGCTGATCGAAGGCTAGGTATGGGTACAAGCCATCCTGCGCTGTGAGCGAGTTGGCCAGCCCATTGAGGATATCCCCCATAGCCCCCGGCAATCGGCGGCGCAGTAACGCCGCTTTCGCGGTCTCGGAGAAGGTGCCATTCCAGTGGACATGCGCCCGTTCCGGCGAAAGCAGGCTGCCCTCAAGAAAGCGTTTCAGTTTGTATTCCAGGCTGATCTTTTCGTCAGAAACAGGCCAGAAGCGCAATGCCTCAAGCGCCAGCTTGATTGCGGGCGCAGGCAAGCTGCGCGCCGCACGCGCCAATTGATTAGCGCGATACGTAAGATACCCGGCGAAAATTTCGTCTGCACCCTCTCCACTCAAAGCCACCGTGGCATGCGTCTTGCACATGCGGGAGAGAAACCACACCGGCAACGCTCCTGCATCGGCGCTTGGCTCATCGGAGTAGTACGCGAACTGCTCGATAGCACCCTGAAGATCCTCTTGCGGGTTCAGGTCCAGCTGCTCATGGTCGGTTCCATAGTGCGCAACCACTCGCTGGATATGTTCCGTCTCGTCAAAGCTGCGGCCGTTGAACGAAATTGAAAATGTCTTGAGCCGCGCATGGTTGGTGCTGGCCGCGTAATGCAGAATGGTCGAAGAATCAATGCCTCCGCTCAACCAGACACCCAGCGGCACATCAGAGAGCAAATGCTCGCGAACAGATTGCTGCAATAAAAAGTCCAGCTCCTGCTTGGCGCTCTCGATATCAACAGCACGCGGCGCAGAGGCAGGTAGCTGCCAATAAGACTCGCTACGTACCTCGCCGTCATGCCATTCATACCAATGGGCCGGCCGCAGCTTTTCTACTCCGTTCACCAGGGTCCACGGGCAGGGCACGTAGTTCAGAGTGAGATAGCAATCGAGGCCCTCCATGCTCAAGCGACGCTCGACTTCCGGATGGATGAGGATCGCCTTCAGCTCGGAACCGAACAGCAGGTCGTCTCCGTACTTTGCCAGGTAGAGCGGCTTGATGCCCATGCGGTCGCGCGCGAGAACCAAACGCTTTGTCGACTTGCGCCACAGCGCGACCGCGAACATCCCCCGCAGCCGGGCAAAACAAGCAGTGTCCCATGCCAGGAAGGCATTCAAAACTGTCTCGGTATCGCAATGGGTATGAAACTTGTAGCCGAGGGCTTCCAGCTCAGGCCGCAATTCCAGGTGGTTATAGATTTCGCCATTAAATACGATCACTGTGTCGCCATCGCTTGAGGTGATCGGTTGATCGCCTGCAGCCAGATCGAGGATCTTCAGCCGGGTCGCCCCGAGGGAGCACAAGCGGGAGGAGAATACTCCCTGCTGATCTGGTCCGCGATGAGTAAGGGTCGCAGTGGCTGCGCGAATCCGGTCAGGATCGCAACTCCAGCCTTTCTGGGTAAAGCCAACAATGCCACACAAAGTGGTAACACCTCGGGAAAGGTGAACAATTTCACCCAATCTATAGTTATAACCCAAACATGCCCGGGGCTCGGGTGACACGCCATGCAGCGAGTACAATCTGTAGCAAGGCTGGCAGCCATTTATTTGACGCCCGGGAACGCATGACGTCTCAAAAACCACTGCATCTAAAAACGTTTTTGATGATCCTGGTCATGGTCATTGCAGGCCCCCTGGGGAATGCCTTGCTCAGCAAAGGCATGAAGCATGCAGGAAAACTCGCCATGTGGCCGCCTTCCCACGCGCTGCACACGGCGCTTGCTGTTTTTGGCACCGGCACCATCTGGCTCGGCGTTGCCTCCCTGCTTACCTTCTTCCTCGCCAATTTGCTGGTATTAACGTGGGCCGATTACAGCTTCGTGCTCCCCGCTTCTTCGATGGGTTACGGCGTGGTGGCCCTGCTGGGATATTTCATGCTGGGGGAGCCCGTTTCTCCTTTGCGCTGGCTGGGAATCGCCATCATCTGCCTGGGCGTCTTCGTCGTAGGGCAGACCAGCCCCCGCAGTTCTGAAAAGCCTGGCAGCCCTGAGCGCCAGGCGATGAGTCTGGAGCAAAGCTAGTTTGCTCGAGGCCGTTCTTTTCTTCCTGATCGTCGTGGCCGGCACAGGCGGTGAGCTCTGTGTTTCCAGGGCCATGAAAGAAGTGGGAGAAGTGAAGGATTTTCGTCCACTCTCGATCGCTCGCGTTATTTTGCGTGCCATGCGTGTGGGCTGGTTGTGGGCCGGCATCGGCATGATGGCTCTCGGCTTTTTCTCCCTGCTGGGCGCTCTCTCTTTTCTCAACGTGAGCTTCGTGGTCCCGGTCACCGCGCTTAGTTACGTTGCGGGAGCATGTGGGGCGGTCTTCTTTTTGGGCGAGCGCGTCAGCCCGCAGCGGTGGGCCGGTCTTTTCCTGGTGACGGTCGGGGTCACTCTCGTGTTCCTGGGCAATCGATGAGCACCGTGCCGGCAGTTCGTACGACCAAGAGCATCGCGTTTCGCGAGATCGTGATGCTGGCCATCGACTCCTTTCGCCTCAACCAGATTCGCTTCGCCCTGACCGCGCTGGGTATGGTCATTGGGACTGCTTCCTTGATCCTGGTGGTCACCATCGGGCTTTCCGGTAGGAAGTACGTGCTCACCTCCATTCAGAACATCGGTACCAACCTGGTCTGGGCGGAATATGCAGGGCTTTCGGATGCCAGCGTCGCGTCCGTGCGTGATTACCTGACGGTCGACGATATGCGCGCGGTCGAACAACAGGTTCCCGGCATTCAGGCCGCATCTCCGGTACTCAACCTGCACCAGTTCTTTACATCGGGCGGAGGAAAAGAACGCGATGTCCTGATTCTGGGCGTGGATCCAGCCTACGCGGATATTCGCCGGCTCTACCTAGTCGCAGGGCGCTTTTTCGATGACCAGGACTCGTTAACCCATAGCCACGCGGCCCTGGTCACGCAGAAGTTTGCCGCCATTCAATTCGGCAACCCGGGAGAAGCTATCGGTAAGACGCTGGCAATTTCCGGTGTCCCGTTCACCATCATCGGCGTCTTTCGCGAGCGCGTAGAGACCTTCGGCCAGTCGGAGATTGTCGACGAAACCGTCCTCATTCCCTACACCGTAGGCCGCTATTTCACCGGCACCGACGCCGTAAACCAGATCTACTTCTCGATGACCGACTCAAACAACGTGCCCGCGGCGACCGAAGCCATTAAAAAAGCAATCAAGTCCAGGCATCGCGCAGAATCCGTGTACGACGTAGGCAATCTCGCCGAGGTGCTCTCCATGGCGGCAAAGACCGCCACCGCGTTCAGCATTGTCCTCCTCATGTTTTCTCTCGTCACCCTGATGGTCAGCGGGGTGGGCATCATGAACATCATGCTGGCTACCGTGCGTTCCAGGATCCGTGAGATCGGCATTCGAAAGGCCTTGGGAGCGACCTTCCGGGAAATCCAAATGCAGTTCCTGGCCGAGGCGGTTTTGATCTCGCTCAGTGGAGGCGTGGTAGGAACCGTGCTGGCCATGCTCCTGCCGCTGGCGGTCGCCTTTTTTACCGATTACCGGTTACAGGTTTCGTGGCCATCGGCGGTAATCGCGATATTGGTTTCTTGCGCGGTGGGGATCGCCTTTGGCACGGTACCAGCGGTGCGGGCAGCCCGTATGAATCCTGTAGAATCATTGAAGTACGAGTAGCCAATCGAGCTTTTTTTGCGTACTGCGGCAAATTTTTCATTGCGCTTGTCGCCTCAGCGGTATATCCTAAAAGAGCGTCGAATACGATTTTGGTTCTCAGTTCGTTCTGCTTTAGGAGTCCGCACCGCCTGAAGATACCCCGATTGAATTCAGCGTCATCTCGTTACTAAGGAAGAAACACAATGGAACAAGGTACAGTGAAATGGTTCAACGATGCCAAGGGGTTCGGCTTTTTGAGCCGTGCAAATGGTGAGGATGTTTTCGTGCACCACACAGCGATTCAAGCAAACGGCTTCCGCACTCTCCAAGAAGGCCAGGCGGTTCAGTTCAACGTCACCAAGGGCCCCAAGGGTTGGCAGGCTGAGAACGTTCAAGTTCTGTAAATTTTAGCCAGAAATCAAACAATTTGCTTTAGAAGGGAAAGACGGCTTTGCCGTCTTTCCCTTCTGCTTCACGGTCTGGATCTTGGCGCTCTCAATTCACGGTCCTTTCTGGGAACCTCTCCTGCGCTTCTCCTCTCCACATTTGCCTTCAAAACCCCATCTCCATATAGAATCGCCTTCAAGGAGAAATCATGCTCAAAGCAAGTGTTCTCTTGCTGCTCATCTCTTGCGGATTGGTGCTGGGTTGCGAAACCGGTAGCACTGCGCAAAATGTCAGTACCACTGGCTGGAAAGGCCAGAAGGTCGGCAAGAGTTCGAACGTGGTAGGCCCCGTGACCAGTTCCACTACCGGGACTTCGGGAGACATACAGGAACCGCAACCTAAACCCCCGAACGAATTGCCCAAGGCCACGCAGAATCTCGACAGCGACTAATTTCCCCGTTGCCGGCTGCTAGACTCAATGCGAACTCACAATCTCTAAACTGGGGTGCTCATGGCTGAGGGTGAAGTAACTATCACGGTCCGACCAAACGGACCATTTCGCGTAGAAGGTCCCATCAAGCTGATCAACACCGACGGTAAAGAAATCGATCTTGCCGGCAAACCCGCCGTTTCTCTCTGTCGTTGCGGCGCTTCCACCAACAAGCCCTTCTGCGACGGAACCCATTCCAAAATAGGCTTCCAGGCCGCCGCTGCCGCCGTCCCCGAATCCGCCGAAAAATCCTAACCAACCAAAATCAAAGGAAAAACGCGAAGGGTGCCCCAGGTCTCGCTTTTGAGACCTGGGATCCCCGCGACCCATACCTCATGGACACTCGTGACGTAACCACAGGGACACAAACAAGATAGAACTTCTATCCCCATCGCAAACCCTACACCAGCAACAAGCCCTCTCCCTTGCGGTTCACTTTCACGCCCCCCGCTACTCCTCATTACCCAACGCCACCTTAGGCCGTCTCCAGAACCGCTGCAGCAGAGACAAATCCAGCATGCTCCGCGCAAACTCACCCAAATGGTCATCCAACAACCGAAGGCTCTCCCGCAAAACATAAACCGCCGTAAACAAATCTCCGGCCACTAACGCAATCGCCGCCCCGCGCAGGCCAAGCGCTGGAACATGCATCAACACCCAAGCAAGCCCTAGCGCCACGCACGTAGCACTCAACATCGCTCGCGCCATTCTCTGGTGCTGGTTGATCGCCATCGGCACCACCGAACTGGTGAACCAGAACGCCGAAATCACCATTTGCAACAGCATGATATTCAGCAGCACAGGATCCGTCGGGACCTTCCCCACCGTCCAGATCCTCCAGATCCAATCCCCCAGAAAAGCGACCCCCAGGGTGATACTCAGGCACAGCACCAGGGAAATCTGGCAAGCCCGCCGGTGGAGCATCCGAGCAACATCCATAGCCCCTATCCCGAACGCCGCGGACATCTCCGGCCATATCGAATTGTTGATCAGGTTCATCCCCTGCGCCGCGCTGCGAGAGATCGTCCGCGCCGTATTGAACGTGACCACCGCGATCGGGCCCATCACATAACCAATCACCACCAGGATGCCCTGCAGGTTCAAAGCATTCACCAGCGGAAAGCTCATAAACGAAATCGCCGGGCCGGTGAGCCGCCGGATCACCGCCCACTGCGCATGCCGGATCCCGAACCGGATCCACGGCACCTCGCGCTTGAGAAGAATCCAAAGGGCAAAGACACCCACCGCGTTCACCGCCACATACAGCACCGCAACGGGAACAGGTCCCAGGTGCAGTCCCACCCCGACCATGGTGCTCAAGAACGCTGCCAGCACCACCACGCTCTTGGCCATGGTCCCCAGCGGATATTTGCCCACGCAACGAAAAGCCGCCTGAAACAAGGTCTCCTGCATGCCCAGCAGAACAGCCAATCCAAGCAGCAACACAATCAGCCTGGCATCCCCTCCGCTGATGGCATGCATGTGCAGCCACGCTCCCAAGGGAAGTACCCAAACTGTGGCAATCAGCAGCAGCCCCAGCAGGCTGGTGATGACGGTGGTCAGCACCCAGACACTTTGGAAAACCACCAGGGCCTGATCGAAATCCTGTGCCGCCGCCAGCATCGTCATCTCGTTGCCCGCAACGCTGCCGAAGCCCACGTCGCTGAGGCCCAGGTAACTGGGAATGGTATTCAGCAGGATCCACTCGCCGTAAAGGTGCACACCCCAGTGGCTGAGGAACACCGGAACTGAAAAAATTTGGGTAAGTGTGGTGGAAAGCCGGCTGAAGGAATTGGCGCCGAATCCTGCAATCAGTCTGCGTTTAAGACTGCGTGTACTCATGGGGGTCCGGCGATAGAACTATCGTACATGGCTTGCGCACCCCTTGCTTGAGGATGCGGCTACCAACCATGTACCCTTACGTTCTATGAAAGCACTGCTCCTTTCGCAATATAACCAGCTTGACATTGCCGATCTTCCTGCGCCTGAACCTGGTCCGGACGAGATTCTGGTGCGTGTGGCCGCCTGTGGCATCTGCGGTAGCGACGTTCATGGCTACGACGGCACCTCTGGCAGGCGAATTCCCCCCATCGTCATGGGGCATGAAGCGGCGGGAATAGTAGCCTCGACCGGCTCTGGCGTGAAGAATTTCAAAGCCGGCGATCGGGTGACCTTCGATTCCACGGTCTATTGCGGTGAGTGTGAGTTCTGCCGTCAGGGCGAGATCAACCTCTGCAACAACCGTCAGGTCGTCGGGGTTTCCTGCGGGGACTACCGTCGCGCCGGCGCCTTCGCGGAGTACGTCGTGGTGCCTCAACGCATTGCCTACCATCTGCCGGACGCGCTGGAGTTCAAAGAAGCGGCGATGCTTGAAGCTGTCTCGGTCGCGCTGCACGCAGTGCGCGTCTCGGAAATGAAGGGTGGCGAGACGGCTCTCGTCATCGGAGCCGGTATGATCGGCCTGCTGACCCTGCAGGCGGCAAAGGCCGCGGGCGCCACGAAGGTGCTGGTGGCGGATATCGATCGCACCCGCCTGGAAACTGCCAAAAATATCGGCGCCGACGAAACGCTGCTCCTTTCCGGAAACGACTTGGTCCAGGAAATTCTTCGTCAGACCGGCGGCCGCGGTGTAGACCTGGTCCTCGAAGCCGTCGGCCGCCAGGAAACCATTGCCGCCTCTATTGCCAGCGTACGCAAGGGCGGCACGGTCACGCTCATCGGCAATATCTCTCCCGAAATAAAGATCCCCCTGCAGGCAGTCGTCTCCCGGCAGATTCGTCTCCAGGGCTCGTGTGCTTCCTCTGGTGAATATCCTCAGGCAATGGAATTGCTGGCCAACGGAAAAATCAAAGTGAAGTCCCTGATCACCGCTGTGGCTCCGCTCAAGGACGGCCCGCAGTGGTTTGAACGGCTGCACGCGGGGGAACCAAATCTGATGAAGGTGGTGCTTGATCCCAGTGCGTAAATCAAAGGCGCAATATCTCCCGACAATCATTCTGGCCGGGCTCGTGTTGTTGAGCGCACGCATGGCAACGGCTGCGAGCCACGATTTGCAGGTCTATTTCATCGACGTCGACGGCGGGCAATCGACGCTCTTTGTCACCCCGGCAGGGAAGTCGCTGCTGATCGACACCGGGTGGGCAGGGAACAACGGCCTGGACGCCGGCCGTATCGTCGCTGCAGCCAAAGACGCGGGCGTGACTAAGATCGACTATCTGCTGTTCACCCACTACCACGCTGATCACATTGGCGGTCTCCCCGAGCTCCTGGCGCGCATGCCGATAGGTACGTTCATCGATCACGGCCCCGACAGCCCCACTGACCCCTCGACCAAGAAAGCGTATCCGGCCTATCAGCAACTGCTGGCCAACGGTCACTACGGCCATATAACGCCCAAGCCCGGAGACGCTTTACCCATCCCGGGAATCAAGGCGGTCGTGATCAGCTCCAACGGCGAGCTACTCGACCACGCACTGCCCGGCGCCGGGCAGCCGAACGCCTACTGCAAGCAATCAGAAACCAGGCCCGAAGATAAGACCGACAATGCTCGTTCGCTCGGGACTCTGTTCACCTTCGGCAAGACCAGGATTCTCGATCTGGGCGATCTCACCTGGGACAAGGAAATGCAGCTCATGTGCCCCGTCAACAAGGTCGGCAAGGTGGACATCCTGGTCGTCTCACATCACGGATTGTTCCAGAGCTCGAGCCCCGCACTGGTGGATGCGGTAGCCCCGCGGATAGCGGTCATGAACAACGGCAATAAAAAAGGCGGCTCCACGCCGACCTTCGAAACCATCGCCAAAGCCCCCGGCCTTGAAACGCTCTGGCAGCTCCACACCTCGGACGAGGCCGGAATCCACAACACCGCGGCCGAGTACATCGCGAACCCGACAGGGCCCGATGCAGCCAACTACCTGAAGCTAACCGTCACTCCCAACGGCAGCTTCACCATGTTCAATTCGCGAACCGGGCAAACCAAGTCCTACGCAGCCCGCTGACACTCAAAGGAAATCGAGAGTGGCCGGCTTGCCCAGGTCAAGTCGAGAGTGGAATGTCGGTAAAAACCGATGGGCGCCCCAGGTCTCTCTTTTGAGACCTGGGATCCCTGCAACTAATCGTTCATGGAAACTCGACTCACCCTCTTTGTCACCAGGTGTCCGAAGGAAATCGGCCGAAAACGACGGGCGCAGCCCATCGATCGCTTTCACTCAATCAACCAAACAATCCCAGCTGAACGCGCCGTCGCACCCTTCTCAGCTACTTCCCTTCGGGTCAGGAGCAGGAGCAACCGCCTTCTTAGCCCGCCGCTTCGTATTGCGAGCCGGTGAAGCCGCCTTCCGGCCGTTTGCCACCGGAGCAGCCGACTCAATCACGCTCCGCATCCAGTACTCCCCGTCGGCCCCCAACTCAATCCCGTGGACCTCACGCTCAAATCCGGGAAACTGCTTCCCAAACTTCTCCAGAGCCAGCAACAGCCGAATAATAGGACTATCCGCATCACCCATGCGCTCGCCCGGCATGCGCACCGGAATACCCGGAGGGTAGGGAACCAGCATCACTCCGGCCAACCGCCCGGCCATCTCGGCAATCCTGACCTTCTCCGTCCCATTGCGTATCAATTTCTGATACGTTTGCGCCGGCGTCAGCACAGGATCGGGATCCACGTCGCAAGCCTGGTGCAGCAGGTTGGTGAGATTCAACTGAACCATGGCCGCATGCATCTCATCGCTCAGTTCCTTCAACGTCATGTCCCGGTAACGCAGCGGATGTTCCACTACTAGGTCCGGCAATGCTTCGTACAGCGTGCCGTCGTTATCGTAGAGCCGCTTGAACTCAAACAGCGTTTCCAGCAAGCTGCCCCATTTGCCCTTACTCGTTCCCACCGAAAACAGGATCAACGCCGTGTAGTCGCCGGTCCGGGCGATCTCTACCAGCCGCGCATCCAGGAATTCAGTAAGGATTGCCGCCGGAATCCCCCAATCCGCCAGTTCTCCGCGCGAATTGATACCGGGCATGAGGATCGTGACCTTGGTAGGGTCCAGCATGCAATAGTCTTCGGCAATGTCCTCGTTCTTGAACCCGTGCCAGTCGTCGTCCCCCTTGAGCGTCCAGCAATTCGGCGAGTGGATCAGCAACGAGTCGGGAGTCTCCTCAAACAGAGACGTCGCTCCAGTCGTCGGGTCCGTCACTGTATCCGGCTGGTAGATCCGGAAAAACCACTCATCCCCATTGGTAGAACGCAGCCGGTGCGCGATCGAAGACATCGCTTTCCTGAAGCTGATCGCGTCCTGAATCGTTTCGTACATCAGCGTCGGGCCGGCGGGCTCGTCCATCATCGATGTGGCCACGTCGAGCGACGCAATCATCGGATAAAACGGAGACGTCGTCCCGTGCATCATGAACGATTCGTTGAACTGATCGAAATCGAGTGGTGCCCGGTCGCTTAGCTTCACGTGGATCATCGATGCCATGGAAAACGCAGCCAGCATTTTGTGCGTGGACTGCACCGCGAACAGCAGCGGCCGATTCGGCATATCTTCGGGCACATCCATGGCGAAGCGCCCACGATAAATGGCGTGGAACTTTGCATACGCATACCAGGCCTCGTCGAAGTGGACCCGTGGCACGCTGCGCGCCAATTCACTGGTAACCCGCTGCACGTCGTAACAAAATCCGTCGTAGGTCGAATTCGTCACCACCGCATAGGTAGGTTCCGGCGACGTAGCCCCCGCGCTGAAGGGGCTATTGGCGATCAGTTGCTTGATGTACTCGGGAGAGAAGCGGCGTAGCGGCACCAGGCCGATCATGCCGTATCCATTCCGGGTGGGTTTGAAGTAAACCGGGCGTCCTCCCGTGACCGTGAGCGAATGGCAGATCGACTTGTGACAGTTGGCGTCGATCAACACCATGTCATTGTTACCAATCACCCCGTGGCCGACAATCTGGTTCGAAGTGGAAGAACCGCTCAGCACATAGAAAGTCCAGTCCGCGCCGAATATGCGCGCTGCATTGCGCTCCGATTCCGCCGGCGGCCCAATATGATCAAGCCACGAGCCCAGTGAGGAGGTGGAGATTCCCAGGTCGGCCCGCAGCAGATTCTCACCGAAGTAACGGTGGAACTGCATGCCCACCGGATGCTTCAGGAAAGCCACTCCGCCCATGTGCCCCGGCGCGTCCCAGGAGTAAGCTCCCTGATCGGTGTACTTTTTCAACTCTCGGAAATACGGCGGCAGCAACTGCTCGTCATATCGCTTCACGGCGAAGTCTACCCGGTTGGCGATGAACGCAGGGGTATCGCCAAACAAGTGGATATACTCGTGGACTTGCTTGACCACTTCCAAAGGCAGTTCGCTGACCAGAGTCCGGTCCGCGATCAGGAAAATCGGCACTTTCTTGTTCCGGCGCCGAACAGCGCGAATAATCTTCAGCGCCGCGCGTTCATCGAACTGGTGCTCCTGCTCCAGATCCCAGTCCAGAAGAATCGCGCTGTACGACGGGTCGGATTGAACCATCGACAGACCATCCTCCGGCGTTGACGTCCGGATGACTTCGTAGCCCTCCTCCGTGATCGCGCCGCAGAGGCGATCCATGGCCCGGTCAGACACCGAGTTCGTACCACCCAATTCACTGGCAATCAAAAGTACCCAACGCCCATCACTCATAGTTGGGAGTCTCGACGAAGCTTGTTACTGACATGTTTCAATCCTTTAAGGGGTAGTGGTGGCTTGCACCAACTTCAAAACCGCGGGTGCCACCATGTTGAGCAGCACAGCTTGCGGTTTCTCAGACTGTTTCAGAAAGGCCACTTCCCGGACCTTCCAGGCGTGTGGCGCACCGCGGTGTTCGCGCAGGTACCCGATTGCGTCCAGGCCAGCTTGCGAGACATGATGCAAATTGGTCGAAACCGGGGCCAGCTCCTTCGTCAATTCGGATTTAGGCAACAAAAGCTGAAGCTGCGCATCGTTGTCCCGCCACAACACCAGCCATTCCTGTGCCTGTTCCCAATCTTCCCGTGACGCTTTGCCGGCAACGATACGGTTGACCATATCAAGAAATTGGCGCGCCGTGTCGCTTTCCGGAGGAACAGCGTCGATCATGTGGTTTAGCGGTGAGAAAGCGTCGTACTCGTGCAGCTGTTCCCGCGCGTAGTTGCGCGGCGGCTGCATGACATCGCCGAACACTCGCAGCGGCACCGGATCCGCCTCGCCCGTCATGCGGCTCAGCATCATGGGATAGCTGGAATTATGCTGCAGCCCGTAGTAGTTGAGCTTCTGCGAGACGAGAGCCAGCCGCGTGTACATCGATTCCACATCGCGCGTATTGCGCGGCGACCAGAGGCGTTCTGCAATCGCCGCCGTCCGCGGCCAGATGCGGCTGTCCACGTTCTCCGGGGTCACAAACTCCGACCACATGGTCGCTTCGCCGCCCAGAATTCTCTTGCTTTCTTCCTCGCTCAGCGTACTAGGCCCTTCCCCTTCGGGGTCGGCCGCGTAGTGCTCCGCCGCCGACTGGTTCAGGTCGATATAGTAGCCGGCCGACAACATGGCACGGTTACCGCCTTTCACTGCCTGGCCAACAAACTGCGGGCCGCGCCACGACTGAATCACCACGTCCTTGGGCGTGCCCGGCTGAAGCACTTCGTCCCACCCCACCATGATCTTGCCGTGCGCCGCGACAATCTTTTGCACCTTGGCGCTGAAATAGGCCTGCAGCGCAGCATTGTCCTTGATCGCGTGCTCCTTCATGAACTGCTGGATGCGCGGGTTCCTGTCCCATTCCTTGCCATTGCACTCATCCCCGCCAACATGGAAGTAGGCATCGGGAAACAACGCCGTCATCTCGCCAATAAACGCGTCGAGAAAGGTGTAGGTGCTGTCCCGCGTCGGGTCCATCGCCGGGTTGAACACGCCCCACTTGCGCTCGATTCGATAGGGGCCAGAACCGCTCGCCAGGTCTGGATATCCCACGAACCAGGCGGTTGCGTGTCCCGGCATATCGAACTCCGGCACCACCCGGATGCCCCGGTCGCGCGCATATTCGATCACGCTGCGAATTTGATCCTGCGTGTAGAAAAGCCCGTCAGAGCCTTTCTCCTGCAGCAGGGGATACACCTTGCTCTCTACCCGGAAACCCTGATCCTCCGACAGGTGCCAATGGAAGACGTTCATCTTCACCGCTTCCATCCCATCCAGCGTGCGATAGACCACATCGAGCGGCTGGAAGTGCCGGCCCACATCCAACATCAGCCCCCGCCACGGGAATCGTGGCTGGTCGTCAATGGTCATCGCGGGAACAACGAACCCCCTGGCCGTGATGCGGACCAGTTGCAAAAAAGTTTGTAGCCCATGCAGCACACCCAACGGATTGGCTGCTTCCAGGTGAACCTCGGTAGCCGTAATCTGCAGATGGTATGACTCGTCTTCATCCACTTGCTGTACCGGTGCGCTCGGTCCCTTGGTGTTGATGAAGAACGACGGCTGGTTCAGGACTGCCTCCCGCCACAGCGGGATCCCCGTCTGTTTCGATAGCAAATTCAGAAAACGTTGCTTGGCCCGCTCCAGCCGCGGCTCCTGAAAGCCTTGCATGGTGATGCCGAATCCGTTGCCAATCAGGAACTCGCCGTCACCTGGCTTTACCTGGGCAGGGAGCGGCATCAGGGGCAGCGGAGCCTGGGCCTGAACCCCGGGCGCAACCAGGCAGCTGAGCAACAAAGTCATCGATACAATTCGAAGCAAATGTGACCTCACGCTCAACGATTCTATCTGGTATACGATTGGCCATAATGACCACAGCCACCGTTTTCGAGCATGAGATGCTGCGCGAGATTTTTGAGCAGCCGAAGGCGCTCGCCGACACCATCGAGCGCTATGCCCCCAATGGCAAGCTGGCGATGGATGTCTTCCAACCTGTAGCCGATGCGTTGGGCTCCAGATCACGCCTGGTGATCGCCGCCAGCGGCTCCAGCCGCCACGCTGGCCTTGCCGCTGAAATCATGCTGGAAGACCTGGCCGGCTTGATTGTCGATGTCGAGTATGCCAGCGAGTACGTCTACCGCTCGACCCACACCATTCAGGACCCTGGCGTACTCGTTATCTCCCAATCCGGCGAGACTGCCGACACTTTGGCTGGCTTGCGCGAAGCGAAATCCCGAGGCCTGCCCACCTTGGCCATCACCAACAATCCTCGCTCCAGCATGGCTACGGAAGCGGATGCATCCTTGCCTACCTGTGCCGGACCGGAGAAGGCGATTCCCGCGACCAAAAGCTTTACCACCCAGCTCGCCGTACTCTACTCGCTCGCACTTTACCTGGCCCGCATTCGCGGACGAATGACCACGCCCACCGTCGAAAGTCACACCGAAGACCTGCGCCTGTTGCCCAGTCTGCTTGAGCCTGCGCTGGAAAAGTGGCGGCACCAGATCGCCCGCCTCGCGCCGTCCTTGAAGGGTTCCCGCGCCTTCCTTTATCTGGGCCGCGGCGTCCACTACGCCATTGCCCGTGAAGGAGCGCTGAAGCTGAAGGAATCGGCCTATCTTCAGGCAGAAGGCTATCCGGCCGGTGAATTGAAGCACGGTCCGAACGCCCTGGTAAGCCCCGACGCGCCCCTGGTCGTGCTCGCCACCCAAGACCCCTCCGATCCCGACGCCATGCTCCGTTACCGCAAAGTGCTGCAGCTCATGAAGGACATGCGCGCACAGGGCGCAACCATCCTCGCAATCGCGACCGAAGGAGACGAGGAAGCCGCAGCCCTGGCCAACCACTGCATCGAAGTCCCCAAAACCGAAGACATGTTAGCCACGATGCTGGAGGTAGTGCCCCTGCAACTCCTCGCCTACCAACTCGCCATCCAAAACGGAATCGACGTAGATCACCCAAGAAACCTGACCAAAGCCGTCCTCCACGAGTAAATGGCGGATCTCGTCTGTCAACCTGAGGACCGCAGCGAAGCGAAGCCCTCCACACCAACCACAATCAAAGGAAAAACGCGAAGGGTGCCCCAGGTCTCGCTTTTGAGACCTGGGATCCCCGCAACCCATACCTCATGGACACTCGTGACGTAACCACAGGGACACAAACAAGATAGAACTTCTATCCCCATCGCAAAACCCTACACCAGCGACAAGTCCTCCCCCTTGTCATCCTGACCCCGACCGAAGCGAGATCTGCGGTTTCCAACCAACCCCACCCTCCCCACCCGGAAGTTATAATGACCAGTAGACACAAGCCATGGTCACCAAAAATCTTTCCTTGGAACATCCCGCCAACCTATTGATTTCACAGCGAGATTACATCTTCGATGCCTTTCGCCGCTGGGGCCATCTGCAAGCCAAATTAGATCCCTTAGGGCAATACCTCCTCCCAGAGCCCATCCCCGAATTGAATTTTGAAGGCGAGGACGCCGAAGAAGCCAAGGCCTACTACTGCGGCAGCATCGCAGTAGAGTTCATGCACATCCCCGACGCCGCCAAGCGGGAATGGATCCAGGAGCGCATGGAACAACCGGCGCCGGTGCCCGACCAAAAGCACGTGCTGGAACGACTCACCCAGGCCGATCTCTTCGAGCAGGTAATTCAGTCGCGATATCTCGGCACCAAACGCTTCTCGCTCGAAGGGGTCACGGTACTCATCCCTTTCCTCGACGAAGTACTGAACCACGCCGCCGATTTCGGCGCCGAAAAAGCCGTCATGGGAATGAGCCATCGAGGACGCTTGAACGTGATGGCAAACACCTTCGGCAAATCGCCCGCCGACATCTTTTCCAAGTTCGAAGACGCCAATCCACGCAGCATCCTCGGCGGAGGCGACGTTAAATATCACGTCGGCGCCACCGGTCAATTCAACAGCCGGACCGGCCGACAAATAGGCCTTCACCTGGTATCGAATCCCAGCCACCTGGAAGCCGTGGACCCGGTCGCCATGGGCCGCGCCCGCGCCCAGCAAGTACGCCTGGGTGACTCCGGCCAGGCCAAAGTCCTACCCGTCCTCATCCATGGGGACGCAGCCTTTGCCGGCCAGGGCATCTGGGCAGAAACCCTCAATCTGGGCACCATCCCCGGCTTCACTGTGGGCGGCACCATCCAGATCATCGTCAACAACCTCATCGGCTTTACCGCCGATCCCGACGAGTGCTATTCGTCGCGCTTCTCCTCCGATATCGGCAAGCGCCTGCCCATCCCCATCTTCCACGTCAATGCCGAGGACCCAGACGCTGCGATGCGTGTCGCCTCCCTCGCCGTGGAATACCGCTACACCTTCCACACCGATGTCATCATCGACCTGATTGGTTACCGCCGTCACGGCCACAGTGAGGTAGACGACCCCACCATCACCCAACCGCTGCGCTACGCCAAAATCAAGAACCACCCCGCGCTGTACGAACTCTACGCCCAGCAGATCGGCGCCGATCCCTCCGCTCGCGTCAAGGAGCTACAGGGGCAGCTTGCAGAAGCGCAAAAGCAAGCCGCCCAGATGAAGAAGAGTGCCTCCCTGGCCAAGCTTCCGGGCTACTGGTCCAACTACATTGGCGGACCCTTCAAGCCTGAATACGAGGTCGACACCGGAATCAGCGCGGCATCCGTGAAAGAAATCAGCGACAGTCTCACTCAGTACCCGAGCGATTTTCATATCCACCCCAAGATCAAGAAGTTGCTCGAGCAGCGCCGCGAGATGGGCCGCGGCGAGCGGCCATTTGATTACGGCATGGCCGAAGCGCTCGCCTTTGGGTCACTGGTGCTGCAAGGTACACCGGTGCGTCTCAGCGGTCAGGATAGCCAGCGCGGCACCTTTAACCAGCGTCACAGCGTGCTGGTGGATATCGAGAATGAGCAACTCTACTTCTCTTTGGCCAATTTATCGCCGAATCAGGCACGTTTTGAGGTCTACAACTCCATCCTCTCCGAAGCTGGCGTGCTCGGTTTCGAGTATGGCTACAGCCGCGATTATCCTGAGACCCTGACCTTGTGGGAGGCGCAGTTCGGCGACTTTGCCAACGGCGCCCAGATCATCATCGACCAGTTCATCGCTTCGGGAGAAGACAAATGGGGCCTGCTCAGCGGAGTGGTCATGCTGTTACCCCATGGTTATGAAGGCCAGGGCCCTGAGCACTCCAGTGCCCGCCTGGAACGCTACCTGCAACTGGCGGCCCACGACAACATACAAATCTGCCAGCCCTCCACCGCAGCTCAGTATTTCCATCTGCTCCGCCGCCAGGCCATGCGGAAATGGCGCAAGCCCCTGATCGTCTTCACCCCAAAAAGCATGCTGCGCAATCCAGACGCCAACTCTCCGCTAGCAGGCTTAGAGTTCCCGCGCTTCCAGAACGTTCTTCCCGAAACCGGGATACCGAAGGTCAATCGTCTGCTGCTCTGTACCGGAAAAATTGGTCACGAGCTGCGCATAGAGCGAGCCAAGCGCAAAGACAGTACTACGGGCATCGTTTTTCTCGAACAGCTCTATCCCTGGCCGGAAGCAGAATTAACCGCGGAAGTCGCCCGTCACCCCGAGGCGCGCGAAGTGGTCTGGGTCCAGGAAGAACCGGACAATATGGGCGCACTGTCGTTCGTTGTGCCGCGCTTGCGTCGCCTCTTTCCCGATCGAAAGGTGCTCAGCATCAAGCGGTCCGCGGCTGCGAGCCCTGCAACCGGCTCGGCCAAGGCGCATGATCTCGAGCAAAAAACACTCATCAGCCTTGCCCTGCGCGAAGAGACCAAATAGGGAAGAATTGGACGGAAGTTACAAACTTATGACATCTTAACCTGCTGTTCACGTCTAACCTAAGTCGGGCGCTTCCCCTAATCTGCGCCAATACCAGGTAAGCCTCTCCGAATCGGAGTGGGTGGAGCGGTCGATGTATCTCCCGGACTTATTCGAGCGAAATGCATCCTCCTCTCCGGATGCCTTGGCGATCGCCTCTGAGGAACAGCGGCTCACTTACCGTGACCTGAATCGCAGGGCAGAACAAATCGCCAACGGATTGCGGAAAGCTGGCGTTCGGACCGGCTGCCTGGTCGGCGTGCTCCTCGACCGGTCCCCGGAAATGGTTGCAGGTCTCCTCGGCATATGGAAGGCAGGTGGCGCCTACCTTCCGCTCGATCCCGCCGCTCCCAGAGACCACATCGCCTTTCTATTGGAGGACGCCTCTCCTCCATTTGTGCTCACCCGCAAGAAATACTTTGCCCTGGCCCCCGGCCGGCAGTTCCCCAACCTAAAACTGTTGGATCTGGATGGCCTCCGCGGCCGGCGGACTAGCCTGTCCGATAATGAAACAGTTGCAGTTCCTGAAGATCGTCTCGCTTATGTGATCTACACCTCCGGTTCGACCGGCAAACCGAAAGGTGTCGCCATAACCCACGGAGGTCTCGCCAATACAGTGCTGTCCGTTGGCGAGGACTTGAAGCTGCTGGCCGCGGACATCGTATTCGCCTGCTCAACCATAGCGTTTGATGTGGCCTGTCTCGAACTTCTTCTGCCTCTCGCCTTCGGCGCCAGTATCTACCTGGTCGAGAACATCCTTGCCGGAGATGCGGGCCAAAGGCTGCACCAGGTTCGCGCGTCCTCGGCAACTGTGATCATGGGCACGCCCACCATGTACCGGCTCCTGCTGGAAGCAGGCTGGCAAGGCGATCCCGGAATGCAGGTCGTCGTCGGTGGCGAGGTCCTGCCTCTTGATCTGGGAATCCGTTTAGCCGCAACCTGCCGCGCCGTGTGGAATCAATACGGACCAAGCGAAACAGCGATCTGCGCCACCAGGGAAAAAATCGAAGCCGATGCCGATCAGATCACCATCGGCTACCCCTTGCCGAACGTGAGCATCCACCTTCTCGATCCTCACCTTCAACCGGTCGCCAAAGGTTCTATGGGCGAAATCTATATCGGGGGCGCGGGTGTGGCGCCTGGTTATCTCCACCGGCCCGATCTTAACCAGGCTCGCTTTCTTCCCGATCCCTTCTCTGCCGGCAGGCTCTTCCGCAGCGGCGACCTGGCCATCGAGCTTGCCGACGGCCGCTACCACTTTCTCGGCCGCAATGACGATCAAGTCAAAGTACGCGGCTTTCGCATCGAACTGGGCGAGATCGAGTCCGCACTGAGGCGATGCGATGGCGTGCAAGCCGCGGTAGTGCGAGCCGTCGATTTGGAAGAAGGTGATCGCCGCCTGATCGCGTTCGTAGTTGGCGATGAGTCCCTCCTCGAACAATGGAAGGAGTCATTGCAGCGCTGGCTGCCCCACTACATGGTCCCGGCCGAGTTCGTGACGTTACACTCCTTTCCCACCACCCCGAGTGGGAAGGTAGACCTCCTGGCTTTGGAAGCCATGCGTCTCACTGCCGCACGTATTCGTCCCTTATCAGAACCATCCTCGGCGGACCCGGTCGAGGCGCAACTCAAGGAAATTTGGCAGGAAATCCTCAAGCTCAACACCGTTGGGCTCGACCAGAACTTTTTCGCCCTTGGTGGTCACTCCTTGTTGGCCGCTCGCATGTTAGTTCAGGTCGAGCGGCGTTTCAGTACAAAGCTCCCCCATTCAGTGCTGGTGGAACACCCGACCATTCAGGGATTGGCAGCTTGGCTCCGCCACCGCCCCGCAGGCAAATGGCCGGCCCTCGTCACCATCCAGAGCGGCGGCCCTCGTCCACCTTTGTTCATTGCTCATGGACTTGGGGGAAGTCTGCTGAGCTTTGTCGATCTGGCGAGCGCTCTGGGTCAGGAGCAGCCAGTCTACGGTCTCCAGCTCCCCGCATTTATCGACGAGGATCAGGCGGATCTGAAAATACTGGCATCTAACTTTGTTAAGCAGGTGCAGGCCATTCAGCCTCTCGGCCCCTACAACCTTGCCGGGCATTCCTCCGGCGGCCTGGTCGTTTTCGAAATGGCCCGCCAAATCACGGAGCAGGGCGAAATCGTAAACCTGCTCGCGCTCCTGGATTGCGATCCAAACATCGGAAAAGTCCCCCATCGGCCTTTCAAAGATTGGCACACCTTCAAGACTTCCTTGCGACGCTTGCTCACCGGCTTCGACCTGCACGAATTCCTTGCCCGCAGGTGGATGCACCACAAGATAAAAATCAGAAGCTGGCTCGCGGAACGATCACGCCATCTGAAAATAGGCCGCAGCTGGTTTCCTGGTTCATTAAGAAATTCACTGCTGGGCTCAGAAGGCTTTCTCCTGCTCGCCATACGTGACTATCAATTAGAGCCATACCTCGGCGATGCAACCCTCTTCTTCGCCCAGGACGAGCCCCGTTTCGATCCTGAACTCGAGCGAGCATGGACGGCCAGGATTCTCGGCGTGTGCGAAACGCAAATGATTCCCGGGGATCATCAGACCATACTGGCTCGGCCACAGGTGACCTCACTTGCCCGGGAAATTAGCCATCGGTTGGCGCGAAATAACCGCTCCGCCACAAGCGGAGCCGTGGCCCGGTTACTCGCTCACGAGACAGCGTCATTCACAAAACTGAAACACATCAGCCTGGCATCGGATTGTGCGGTGGCCACTGCCCCGATCGTGCCCTCGGACGGCGACAAATCGTGCAGCCTCCACGTGTAGCTAAAAGGCTTTCGTGTCCCCAACAACTCCGCTGCCGGAGATAGCGACACATCAAAACTATCGAGTGGATGGGAGAGCCCCACTCCCTCAGCCTTGACGATCGCCTCTTTGCGCGTCCAGCAACGGTAGAACCCGGTCAGCCACGCATCGCCATCCAGCTTGTTCAATTGCCAACGCTCGTTCGCGGAAAAACTGCTTTCGGCCACCTCTCGTTCGATAGGCCTTACCTCTTCCACATCCACACCCACTGGTAGTCCGTTGCTCACCGCGAGCAGGGCGATACTGCGGCTGTGACTCAAATTGAAATGCAACGAGGATGGATCGCTCAGGTCCAGCTCGGGTTTGCCGAATCCGTTGGCTCGGAAGCGAACGCTGGCCGCTGGTTGGTGAAGATAGCTTCCTAAAATCGTGCGCACGTTCGCATGGGCGACAGCGTAACGGGCGCGATCCGGCGCAAAATGGAAACGCTGCAACCGCTGCCGTTCCTGCACGTCGAGTATTTCGATGTGCGCCGCCAAATCCACCAGCGTGGCAGGCTCGAGGTCCCAGGACCACACATGGATTTCGTCGGGAGCGATCGTTCCCGGCGCTCTGGACGCGGTCCACCTCAGCCGGGACATCACAGCCGCCTGCTACGAGCTGCCGTCTGAGCTCTCCCGCGAGGCGCTCTTCTCGGAATTCTCAATCCACATCAATTCCAATTGCCGAAGCTTGTTGGTCAGAAATGCCACGTCACGGGCGCTCACGTCTTCTGATTCCGCACGTGCGATCTCGTGTTGCAAAAAGTTGAACGCCGGCCGCATCTCCACAGGGAAGTCATCACTGCGCAATCCGCGCAGAACTTCCCACGCCTGAAGAAGGAGCGTCCGGTCACCTGCGTTTGCTCCTTCGTGCGCTAACAGAGACGCCGCGCGGCGGAGTCGTTCATGAGCTTCCAGTTTGATCATGGGTATTAAAGTGTGACACGAAATGGTCGAAATCATCTACCAGGGACCCTGTGCTTTCCCACAGGCCGTCGCATGGGGAGGGAAATATAATCCGGTGTAAGCGCTGAGCGTAAAAAGCGACCAGTCCTTGGACAGGCTGCTCAGACAAGTTAAAGGCAACCGGCGAATGAACGCAACTCCGTTCGAAACAGAAACCGATACACAAGAGGATTACGACTTTCGTTCACGGTTGGCCGAATATGTGACTGGCCAGGCATTACCCGTCGACAAACTCGGTCACCAGCCTCGCCTGTATGCGTTGACGCAATTGGTAGGCCAGGGGATGTCCTACGATGACGATGTGGTCTACGCCGCTGCATGGCTCCACGACCTGGGCGTGTTCATCGGACATCGTCCTGAAGATCCGGAGGCGCTCTCCCGCTGGGACAATGTCATCTATGCCATGAACCAGGCCCCCGCAGCACTCGCCCGCTGTGGCTTCCCTGCGACGAAAGTTGCACGAGTCGTAGAGGCCATCCGAACCCATCAACCTCATCTCACTCCCACCTCGGTGGAAGGCACAATCTTGCGCGACGCAGATATTCTTGAACAACTTGGCGCCATCGGCATCCTACGTGCAGTGGCCAAAGTAGGCCGGGATACCCGTTATCCCACGTTCACGGATGCCGCCGGCGCCTTGCGTAAAGCATTGGCAGATTTGCCCAGCAAACTGAACCTGGACAACGCCAAATTGTTGGCGCAGCCAAAAATTGACCTGCTCGAATCTTTTCTTCGGGCTATGGACATTGAGGCTCACGGCGCTCTTTGTTGATGGGCCAATCGTGGTTACCGATGATGTTCAGTGATCTGACCTGCATGGGTCGAGTGTGAGAGACTAACCCTTACTGCGCCGAGCACAGCAAGCTAAATTAAAATGGTCGCAGAATGCACTTGGGGGCCTGGCAAATGAAGCTGAAAAACACCAAAGTAGTGGTTTGCGGCGCCGGCGGGTTCATCGGCGGACATCTGGTGAAAAGTTTGCTCGAGAATGGAGCCAACGTCATCCGCGCGGTGGATGTAAAGCCGCTGGAGGAGTGGTACCAGGCGTCGCCCGGTGTGGAAAACCTGGTGCTGGACCTGAAAGACAAGGATAGTTGCATGAAGGCGGCCCAGGGCACTCAGGTCGTCTTCCAGTTGGCCGCCGACATGGGCGGGATGGGCTTCATCGAAAACAACAAAGCCCTCTGCATGTTGAGTGTGTTGGCCAATACCCACATGCTCATGGCCGCCCGCGAAAAGGGAGTCGAGCGTTTCTTCTATTCCTCCTCAGCTTGTGTCTACAACGGTGACAAACAGAAAACTCCCGACGTCGTCGCCCTCAAGGAAGAGGACGCTTATCCTGCGTTGCCGGAAGATGGCTATGGATGGGAGAAACTCTTCAGCGAGCGTATGTGCCGCCATTTTGAAGAGGACTTTGGCCTGCAGTGCCGCGTTGCCCGCTACCACAATGTCTACGGTCCTCTCGGGACCTGGACTGGGGGACGCGAAAAGGCTCCAGCAGCCATCTGCCGCAAGGTCATCGAGGCCAAGGCCTCCGGTAAACACGAAATCGAAATCTGGGGCGACGGCAAACAGACCCGCAGTTTCATGTATATCGATGACTGCACTCGAGGCACCCAGGCCATCCTGGAAAGCGAAATCCACGAGCCCATCAACCTTGGCAGTAATGAACTCGTCACCATCAACCAACTGGTTAGCATCGCCGAAGAGATTGCCGGCATCAAACTCAAGCGAAACTACGATCTGAATGCGCCCAAAGGTGTGAACGGGCGCAATAGCGATAACACCAAAATCAACCAGTATTTGGGATGGGAACCCTCGATCCGGCTGAAGGAAGGCTTGGCGAAAACCTACGCCTGGATCGAGAGCGAGATGATGGCGGTATCCAGAACGTAATCAAAATACCCTTGAATGGTATTTACAGTTCCATAATGCAGCTCTGATAGTCATCTCGTGCTACAGGAACTCGTGGGAGTGTCATCGGTGGTGACGGCAAGTGCTCAGTTCCGGCAGATTCTGGGCATCCGCTTCTTTGTGGGGGACGCTGATGAGGCCGTCGCCCGCATGAGCAGCGGTGGTTTACTAGTCGTCCCCGCCGCTCCAGCCCTTAAAAACCTGGCGAATGATGCGGCTTATCGAGAGGCGCTCCAGGGCGCCGATCTTGTTATCACCGATAGCGCCTTCATGGTCATGATCTGGAACCGGCTCACGGGCGATTCCATCCGCCGCGTTTCCGGTCTCAAGTATCTTTCGTCTCTCCTCAAACAGCCAGATTTCTACCAGCCAGGAGGAAGCTTCTGGATCATGGCCAGCGAGAAGAGTGCGCGCCGAAACACCGCCTGGCTGCGCCGCCGCGGAATCGAACTTGCATCCTCCGACTATTACGTCGCCCCTCTGTATGGTAGGGGCATCTCCGACCCTGCACTGCTAAAGCTGATTGAGGAGCGTCGTCCCCGGCACATTGTCGTGACCCTGGGTGGAGGCACGCAGGAGCGCCTCGGCCTCTATCTGAGAAGCCACCTCAACTGCAATCCCTCGATCCACTGCGTAGGCGCTGCCATCGCCTTTCTGAGTGGCGATCAGGTCTTGATTCCACGCTGGGCAGACCGCATGTACCTGGGCTGGCTCTTTCGCTGTCTCTCCGATCCCCGTCGCTACATGCCGCGCTACTGGGACGCCCGTAAACTCCTCTCGCTGATGATCCGATACGGCAGCAGCCTCCCGGACACCCTAATGAGCGCCCCCAACACCACCATCCCCTCCACACCCACCACCTCCCAGTAGCCCCCACAAACCACCTCAACACCGAACCCTAAAGGACCAGGACGGGTGCCCCACGTTCGCCTGAGCGTACGTGGGCCGAAAACGACGGGCGCAGCCCGACAATCGCTTTTTACTTTCTGTACCAGCAAAAAGTGACGGGTGCCCCACATCCCCGATTTCCTGTGGAGTTCCGTGGGTTCCGCACACCTCATGCGCCTTTCCTCACAAGAAAGGCGCACAAGCAGATCTGTCCAGGGACGCGTACAGGAAATTCGGGGTATCTCGCTCGTTTTTCGCGAGATGTGGGATACCACGGCCATCGACCCGCAACTCCATCGGCGCGCACAGACTCAACGCCTTGCCACAAATAAAAAAGGCCCGGGATAAAATCCCGGGCCTTTCCATTCCCCAACGAACTAAGGCTGATTACCCCGCACACTAGCCCGCTGCGTTTCCGCATGCTTAGCCGCCGTCTCAAGTGCCTTGGCCTGGGGCAAATAATCCAACGCCTTATTAATCATCGGATCCCACGTAGCCCGCACCTTCAACCCTTCTTCCTGCCCAAACTGCGTAGTGAAGATCTCAGCCTTGATATTCGCCTTCACCCAATCCATCACCGGAAGCAAATCCGCATCGGAATAAGGAATCTGCTGGCTGGTCAAAAACTGCTTAAACGCGTCCATGACCCCGTCATCTACCTGGAAATCCTTACCCACCGTCCGGTTCGCCATATAGTGCTTGGCAAAGTTGAAGAACGCGTAATGTTCCAGCAACACATCCTGAACCGGAACCGACTTCGGCGTATCGATCTTGTCGTCGGGCGTAATCCCGCCCCCGCCAAATACCGTGCGCCCGGAGTCAGTCGCCTTCACCTCGCGGCTCTTTGTATCCTGCGGCTGGTCATGGTTGTAGTAGTAGTCGTAGAGCGAAACCCCGTTGTAATTGCGCTGAATCAGCCGGCCGCTCGGCGTGTAGTAGTGGTACGTAGTCAACGCCAGCCCTGTGTTCTCAGACAACGGATAAACCGTTTGCACCAATCCCTTGCCGAACGTAGTCTCGCCTGCGATGATCGCGCGATCGTGATCCTGCAGTGCACCGGAAACAATCTCCGCCGCCGAAGCCGTACCGTGATTTACCAGCACCACGATGGGATATTCGCGGCCCCCATTGCCGTGCGTCGCGCGGTAGGTCTGCTCCGGAAACGCGCGGCCACGCTGGGAAACAATCACCTGCCCCTTTTCCAGAAACTTGTCGCACACCGCAACCGCCTCACTTAACAATCCACCAGGATTGCCCCGCAGATCGAGAACCAGCCCATCGACGTTGCCGAAGTGCTCCAGCGCGTCGGAGAGTTCGCGGCCCGTCGTCTCCTGGAAGTTCGTGATGTGCACATAACCGACATTCGGACGGATCATGTACGAAAGATCGATGCTGTTGTGCGGAATCTCATCCCGGATCAGGTCGAACACCAGCGGCTTGGCCGCACCCTCGCGCGCGATCGTGATCTGCACATGGGTCCCTTTGGGTCCCTTCAGCACATTCGCGACATCTTCCGAGTTCATGTTCTCCGTGGACTTGCCATCCACCGCCACAATCACGTCGCCCGGCCGAATTCCCGCCTTAAAGGACGGCGTCCCTTCAAAAGGACTAACCACCACAATCTTGTTGCTCTGCGGCTGAATCAGCATCCCCACGCCGTAGTACTTGCCATGCTGGTCTTCCCGCATTTTGGCGTAGGCTTTGGGATCGTAGAAACTGGAGTGCGGATCAAGCACCCGCAGCATACCGGGGATAGCTCCGTCGTAGACTGCCTTCTCCGCCTTGTCGCCGGTTAACGGCTCGGCATAGTTCTGCTCCACCAGGTCATACACGTTGGTGAAGGAGCGCAGGTCGTCGCGCAGCGCCGATTCGTCGGTGCTCGATTGCGCGCCCAACTTCTGGCTCACCACTGTGCCCAGAAAGCCACAAACTACAAAGAAGAGGAGAAGGGAGAACAAAAACCGTCGTGTGCGGGAGGCCATTGTGCGGTAATCCTCTGGGTCCGGTAGCGCAGGGGAGAGGGAGGCCCTGCCGCGCGGCCCGGGGTCTTCTTGATCGAAGTATATCATTGGACGTAAGCTGATCTGATAGGTACTGAGCCAGCGAAAACAGCAGTAAATCCGGCCTGTTTCCCCAGCCGCACCATGGCAAATCAGGCAAACTACCACGTAAGGGCTAGAGCTTTTTACTTCTGATGTATGCCGGGTGTCGCGTTGGCTTTCCTCCTCCGCAACCCCGGAAGTGAAACGCTCCACGAGCCGTCAACTGAACAGCTTAAGAGATGTCCAAACACATGACGTTTTCCCGGTTCCGGCAATCCACGGCGATATGCATCCTGAGCGTGAGCCTCGGCTCCGTCCTTTCCCTGGCGCAAGGCGCTAATGAAAAGCCCACCAACGCGAAGACCACGGCGGAAACCCCGCCGGTGCAAGGTAAGGTGGTCGAGGATATCGTCGCTCGCGTCAACGATCAGATCATCACCAGCTCAGACTACGATCGAGCCGCCGAACAACTCACCGCCGAAGCTGGCCAGCAGGCCATTGCTCCCCAGCAGTTGGAGCAAAAGAAAGCCGACCTGCTGCGCGACCTCATCGACCAGCAGTTGCTGCTCTCCAAGGGCAAGGAACTGGGTGTTACCGGCGAAACTGAACTGGTCAAGCGCCTGGATGAAATCAGAAAGCAGAATCATCTCGACTCGATGGAAGACCTGGAGAAGGCTGCCCAGCAGCAGGGCGTCTCCTATGAGGATTTCAAAGCCAACATCCGCAATAGCATCATTACCCAGCAGGTGGTGCGGGACGAGGTTGGCCGCAAGATCAGCATGTCCCCGGGCGAAGTCCAGGCCTATTTCAAAGCCCACGAAAGTGAGTTTGCCCAGCCCGAGTCCGTTGTTCTTAACGAGATCTTGATCCCTACCCCGGCCAAAGCGGCGTCGGAAGGGTCGGATGCGGCAGAGGTGGCGGCTGCGCAGGCCCAGGCCGACGAAATTGAAAAGAAACTGGCCGCCGGGGCCAAATTCGACGACTTGGCCAAGCCTTCACCCACCGATCCCAATGCCCCCAAAAGCGTCGTGTTGGGTGAATATCGCCGCGGCATGTTGGTCAAAGAAATTGAAGACAAGGCTTTCGCTCTCAACACTGGGGAGCATACCCAGCCGATTCGTACCAAGCAGGGCTTCATCATCCTCCAGGCCACGCAGCGCAATCTCGGTGGGGAAGCCAGCTTCAAGCAAGTGGAACCGCAAGTAGAAGAGGCCCTTTTCCTGGAGCACATGCAACCCAAGTTGCGGGAATATCTCACCAAGCTGAGAGAAGAAGCCGCCATCGATATCAAGCCGGGAATGGTAGACACCGGCGCCAGTGGGAACGAGATGAAACTCTCCTACAGCGCCTATACTCCTCCTGCCCCCAAGAAAGCGCAGAAGTTCAAGCGCGCCCGCTTCCGTGGCAGAGATCGCTCCAGGTCGGCCCAGACCCAGACCGCAAAAGCGGCGGCTCCAGTGGCTCCGGCCACTACGGGGGCCGCAGCCACTACGGGGGCCTCCGCCGCCACGCCGGCCGCAACCAAACCCGCTACCACTCAGCAGGCGAGTAACAATCAGGGAACCGAGAAGCCAGGCAAGCGCGAGAAGATTCGCTTTGGCCAGGCCCCTCGCGAGTCTCTCCCTAACGCCCAGGTGGCGACTGCGGTGACCCCGGAGTCCTCAACCCCCGGTGTCACCACCCCAGAGACGCGCTATGTCAATCCCGATGGCACCATCAGCGGAGAGCAGAAAGTCGCAGACCAACCCAAGACCCGCCTAAGCAAGCGGCCCGTCGTCCACAAGCCAAAGACTGCGAAGACGCCGGACACCTCCGACCAGCCGACCCCGGAAGAACTGGCAGCGCAGAAGGTGCAGAACGCGCCCATGGGCCTGACTGATCCCAACGCGGACAAAAAGCCTAAGCCGAAGCCCGAGAAGACCCGCTACTCCGCCAGGCCGCCCGAACAGGACAACACCCAGCCTTACCTCGGCAAGCCTGAGTCCGCTCCCCAGGCTGCCCCTGCAGCAAGCCAGCCTGCAGTCCCGGGCACCCCGGCCGCCGGCCCACCGAACTAGTAAGGCGAAATGAAGGACATTTACGTTGCGGATGTAGGCAAGTTCGAGAATCAGGCAGTCGTCGCTTTTTTCGCCGTCAGGTCCAAGCAATTACGCAGCCGCAAGGATGGCGGCCAGTACATGGCCGTTACCCTGGCTGACCGCACCGGCCAGATCGAATCCCGCATGTGGGAAAACTTCGCCGAGGCCGCTCCCGGATTTGAGGCCGGAGACGTCGTCAAAGTTCGCGCCGAAGTCTGCCGCTTCAACGACCGCCTCCAGCTAAACCTCGAAAAGCTGCGCCGCGCCAACACAGACGAGTTCGAGCTCGCGGACTACGTTCCCCAAACCCGCAAAGACATCGACGAACTCTGGGCATCCCTGGTGCGCACCGTCGACAGTTTTACCGATCCCTGGCTGCAGGCCCTGGTCCGCTCTTTTCTCAACGATCCCCTCATGGCGACGGCTTTCCGCGAGGCGCCTGCCGCAAAGTCCCTGCACCATGCCTGGATCGGCGGCCTCCTCGAGCACGTGGTGTCGCTGATCGGCCTCTGCGACCTCGCCGCCCGCCACTACTCTGACGTCAATCGCGACCTGCTCCTCACCGGCGCCATCCTGCATGACATCGGCAAGCTGGAGGAACTCCGCTGGGGCACCACCTTCGATTACACCCTCGAAGGCCAGCTCGTCGGTCACATTACCCTGGGCATCGTCATGATCGAAAAAAAGCTGGCCAACCTGCCCGGGTTTCCGCCGCACCTCCGCATGTTGGTCGAGCACATGGTCCTCAGCCATCATGGAAAACTGGAATTCGGCTCGCCCAAACTGCCCATGATTCCCGAAGCCGTGCTGTTTCATTACCTCGACGATCTCGACGCCAAAATGCACACCATGCGCGGCGAATTCGAACGCCACGAGGCGCAGGGCGGGGAAGCCGGCGAGATGACCGATTGGGTGCGCTCCATGGACCGTCCCTTGCTCAACACCGCAACCTTCCTCAAGCCAAAGGAGTAGAGCATGTACTACCTGTTAAAGACCGAGCCCACCGCCTACTCGTTTGCCGACCTGGAGCGGGATAAAGAAACGGATTGGACCGGCGTAACCAACCCGCAAGCGGTCAAAAACCTTGCCGCCATGAAGAAGGGTGACAAGCTCGTCATCTATCACACCGGCGACGAAAAAACGGCGGTCGGTCTGGCGCAAGTCAAGTCAGTGGATTTATCGAATCCCAAAGTCCCGCTGGTCTACATCACTGCCGGTGCAGCCATCAAGCGTCCTAAAACGCTGGCGGAAATCAAGCAGCAGGGACTGTTTCAGGAATCTCCGCTGGTCCGCCAATCGCGCCTTTCCGTGGCCCCGCTCAACGAAGCCCAGTACGACTGGATCGCGCACAACTAAGTTACAATCGAACCTTGGGTCTCCTCGCCTAATAAGATGCTACGTTTTTCTACGGCTGGTGAATCACACGGCGAGTGCCTCATCGCCCTTATATCCGGACTGCCTGCGGGCCTCGACGTCGATTTGGAATTTATCGACCGCGAGCTGTGGCGGCGGCAGCAGGGCTACGGCCGCGGCGGCCGTATGCGTATTGAGCAGGACCGGGCGCACATCCTCTCCGGTGTTCGGCATGGCAAAACCATCGGCTCGCCCATCTCCATCGAGATAGAGAATCGCGACTGGAAAAACTGGACCGAGATCCTTCCCGTAGCAGCCGGCGATCCGGAAAAGCACAAAGCCGTGGCTTCGCCCAGGCCCGGCCACGCTGACCTTGCCGGGTCGCTCAAATACAACTTTCCTGACGCCCGCTATGTGCTGGAACGCGCCTCCGCGCGCGAGTCGACCGCGCGTGTCGCCGCCGGCGCCCTGGCCAAGTTGCTCCTGAAATCGCTGGGCATTGAAATCAGCAGCCACGTCGTTCGCGTCGGTCACGCGGAGCTGTCGTCCCCCGCCACCTGGGAGCAGATCGCCGCCCTGCGCGATCGCGATGAAATCCTGTTGAACTGCGTCGACCCCGAAGCCGAAGCAAGAATGAAGGCCGAAGTCGATCAGGTCCTGCGCACCGGCGACTCCATCGGCGGCGTCTTTGAAGTCGTCGTCCATGGCGCTCCTGCCGGGCTTGGTACCTACGCCAATTGGGATGAGCGCCTCGACGGCCTCCTCGCCTGGGCAGTCATGTCCTTGCAGGCAGTGAAGGCTGTGGAACTGGGCCAGGGAGTTACTGCCGCAGAGTCGTTCGGCTCCGCCGTCCACGATGCCATCGGCTACAGCGCCGAGGAGATCAACGGCGCCAAAACCAGGTTTACTCGCGAACACAACAATGCCGGTGGCATTGAAGGCGGCATCTCCAACGGCGAAGACATTATCGTGCGCGGATATTTGAAACCCATCTCCACCCTCCGCCGGCCCCTCAGCTCGGTCTCCTACAGCACCCGCGAAACCACCAAGGCTGCGTACGAGCGCTCCGATGTTTGTGTGGTGCCTGCCGCCGGCGTCGCTGCGGAGGCGATGGTTGCCTTCGTGATCGCCAAGCTCGTGCTGGAAAAATTCGGCGGCGATTCTGCCGGAGAACTCACCAGAAACTACCAGGGATACCTGGAGCAGATTCGCCGATTTTAGGAAAGTTATCCCTTCAAATGGTTTACCCCATCGTCAAGTTTCCCGACCCCATCCTGCAGCGGCCGACCGAGCCCGTGACTGCATTCGATGACGATCTACGCAGGTTGGTCGACGATATGTTCGAGTCCATGTACGTTGCGCACGGCATCGGTCTCGCCGCTCCTCAGATCGGCATTCCCAAGCGCCTGACCGTGATCGATCTCAGCTTCCAGAAAACCCCTGAAGACAAAATTGCCCTCATCAATCCGGAAGTAGTTTTCAAGGAAGGGAAGATCTACGAGGAGGAGGGCTGCCTCAGCCTGCCCGACATCCGGGAAAAGGTCGCGCGCGCCGCGAAGGTGAAAATACGCGCCCAGGATTTAGAGGGAAAATGGTTTGAACGCGATGCCGACGACCTGCTGGCGCGTGCCTTCCAGCATGAAATCGACCACCTCGATGGGGTTCTCTTCATCTTTCGCATCAGCGCCCTCAAGCGCGATTTTGTCCTCCGCAAAATCCGCAAGCTGCAGCGCGCCGGGGAATGGTAGACGAGCGATGAAGCTCGTCTTTTGCGGCACCCCGCAGTTCGCCATTCCCACTCTGCAACAGTTGCTCGCCGCCGGCCATTCGATCGAACTTGTCGTCACTCAACCTGATCGCGTGCGCGGGCGCGACCAGGCCCCGTCACCACCGCCGGTCAAAATCCTGGCCGGGCAGGCTGGCTTGCCCGTCGTGCAACCGGAAAAGATCAAGAACAACCCGGACTTCCGCGCTCGCCTGGAAGCTATCCAGCCCGACGCCATCATCGTGGTCGCCTACGGCCGCATCATCCCCGGCTGGATGCTCGACCTTCCGCGATGGGGCAACATCAACCTGCATGCTTCGCTTCTGCCCAAATATCGCGGCGCCGCGCCTATCCAGTGGGCGGTGGCCAATGGCGAGACCGTGACGGGCGCCACCACCATGCGCATCGACCAGGGACTCGACACCGGAGACATGCTCCTGCAGCGATCGCTCCCCATCGGACCAGACCAGACCGCCGAGCAGCTTTTCCCCTTGCTGGCAGAGAGTGGAGCAGGCTTGATGCGCGAAACTCTTGAAGGGGTGGAGGCAGGAACAATCCAACCCATCCCGCAGGACAATGCCGGAGCATCCCTGGCGCCGATCCTCGAGCGTGAGGATGCCCTCGTCGACTTTACCCGCGCTGCGGCCGTGATCTACAACCGGTGGCGTGGCTTTCAACCCTGGCCCGGAGCCTACACAATCTTTCGTGGCAAGAAACTGACCCTGCATCGCCTGCTGCCGGCTGGATCGACGCCGGCTCCTCCCGGGGAGATGATGCTGGAAGGCAACCGTCTCTTCGTCGCTGCCGGTTCCTCCACCCGCCTCGAATTGCTCGAAGTTCAGATGGAAGGGAAGAAGAGACTGCCGGTTGCGGATTTTCTGCGCGGCGCGGCTCCCCATCCCCATGAGAGGCTGGGCTCGTAGTTTGGCCGCCCGTATCTCTCCCGCGCGAAAAATCGCCTTCGATCTTTTATTCGAACTCAGGCGGAAGCCAGACCTGCACAGTGACCATCTGCTTCGTTCGAAACCCGTGGAAGCACTCTCGGACCTGGACAAGAACCTGGCCACTACGCTGGTGATGGGTGTCCTGCGTTGGCAACTGGTCCTGCAGCAGCGCATCCGGGAAGCGCTCACCAAAAGCAAAGGTCACCTCGCCGACCCGGTGCAAATCGCCTTGGAGCTCGGAGCCCTGCAGCTTTTGTTACTTGATCGCATACCAGCGCATGCCGCAATTTTCGAGAGCGTCGAGCTGGCCCGGCAGTCGGGCAACGAATACGCCGTAGGCCTGGTGAATGCGGTGCTACGCAAGCTGGCGCAAACTCCAAAGTTGAATGAGACGGACGCCGTGGCCGCTCATCCGCAATGGATGGTCGACCGATGGATCAAAGCCTTTGGTCTGGATACGGCGACAGCGATCTGCCGTTACGATCAACTTCCACCCCCGTCCGAGGAGACGCCAGGCGCCTTTGTTGTGCGTGCTCGCGACCGCGTTCAGGATGAAGGCTCGCAACTGGTCGCGGAGCTGGCCGGCCGAGGCGCCGAAATTCTGGATTGCTGTGCCGCCCCCGGAGGCAAAACCGCCATCCTGGCCGAGCGTAATCCGACCGCATCGATCACTGCCTGTGACATCAGTCCGGCACGTCTGAAAGCGATGCAAGCGCTTCTGAGAGGGCAGCCCAAACATTCACTTTCGCGTTCTCGATGCAACGCAGCTCCCGTTTGAAAACCAATTCGACCTGGTGCTTTGCGATGCGCCCTGCAGCGGAACCGGGACTCTGGCCCGCAATCCAGAAATCAAGCACCGCATCACCACCGCTGATCTTGAGCGCCACCGCGACCGCCAGCTACGTCTCCTCCGCTCTGCCCTGCGCGCCCTGCGCCAGGGAGGCAGGCTCATCTACTCCACCTGTTCCCTGGAGCCAGAAGAAAACGAGTCTGTAATCGATGAGCTACTGCAGCAGGAAAGAGGCCTTCAACTCCAACCCTGGACGCCGCAAATCAAAACACTAGAATCCGAAGGCGTCCTAATTCCCGGCACGGCAGACCGCCTCTATCCCAACAAGGCCCCCGACCACTACCTGCGCACCTTTCCCGGCCTCTACCCCGGAGACGGCTTCTTCGCCGCGAACCTTATAAGGGGTTAAGAAGAAACCACTGGAAAATTTCGGATCGTAACAGCCTCCGAACTGTAACAACCCTCTCCTATCTGTCATCCCGAAGCGAAGCCGAGGGACCTGCAGTGCGCCCTTCCCGTTCAGCAAAGCACCGGAAACAGGACAGGGAATTTCGGATCGTAACCACCCTTTCCCTACAATTACCCTCTCCTATTTGTCATCCTGAGAGGTTGTGACTTTTTCGATCTTTTCGGCTCTCAGCATACGCAACCACTCTCCATCCGACCGCCACGCTTTCGTTGCGTCATCCCGAGAGCCTGTGACTTTTTTATTTCCTTTGTAGTTTGCGGCCGGAAAGCCCTGGACACCATCTGCGAACAGGTATCGACGAGGTCCTTCGACTACGCGCCATAAAGCCTCTGCTTCCAGTATGTCTGCGAAGCGCTTCGCTCAGGATGACGGTTCTTGTTGCGGGGTTGAAACAGAACTGGTTGGGTAGATGAAAAGACGAAAGAGCGAAAAAGTTACAGGCTCCGAGCGTGCCCGGATTTCCTACTTCGTCGCGCACACCGCGACCACTTGCGTGGTTCTCCTGGAAGAGAACCACATGCAGCTGATGGAGCCGCAACTCCCGACAGGATATCCGGGGAAGCCGAGGAACCTGCAGTTCTCTGTCTGTAAAGCGTGGCGCGATTGTTCTCTCAAGATGAGCAAGATGCTCAAGGTGCTCAAGGTGCTCAAGTAATTAATTGAGCATCTTGCCTCCCTCGCCGGATGGTACTCATCCTGCGCAGGGGAAAAGTCCGTCACCAGCTGCCAGGTGGGCGCGGAAAAAAAGTGTGCGCCATAAGCGCCTTATGCGCCATAAGCCCCTTTTCTGCACTTAAAAGGAAGGGGAGAACTGCTTTTCGCTCCATGCAGAATAGGGCCCGGCCGCTTGCCGGACAGGTTGTGGTGCTAGTTGTCAAAGACCTGGTAAGAGGACGCCTGGGCGCCTTCCTGCTCACCCCAAACAGTTGCTCACCGTGCGGCCCTGCGGCGCGGTAGGCGGATGGCGGATGGGATTTGCACGACGATATAGATCCTGATTGCGAGCATTTAGTGTCGCGGGGGTTCAAATATGTTTTGGGCATGGCAGTGCGAGAGAGGCGGCAACCCGGGTTCGGAAGAGATTGGGCTAGAGTCCCGGCGTTCTTCGCAAGCGAAGCGCGATGGCAAAGCTATCGCGAGCAGAAGACTTATCGCGTGCAGTCGAAGAGCCTGTCCTGAGCGACTGTGACTTTTTCGATCTTTTCCGCTCTCAACATATGCAACCACTGTTTATCAACCGCCACGCTTTCCTACTCTGTCATCCCGAGCGAACCCGGATTTCCTGCCACGCTGCGCTGGAAACGACCGCGTGTGCGGCTTTAGTAAGGAAAGCCGCAGGAAGTTCGCCGACGCCAACAATGCCGACAGGAAATCCGGGGAAGCCGAGGGACCTGCGGTGCGCCCTTCCCTCAATCAACACTCTCGGAGAACCCACCTCTACTGCGCCACCCGAAACGTAACCGTCATCCCCGGTTCCACCTTATGTCCAGCTGCCGGACTCTGGCTCAACACCGTCCCTGACGGGTCCACCGTATCCGCGGGAGCCATCCCCCCATCCGCATCCGCCGGAGCCGCCGCCGCCGAATAACTATTCTGCACCGGCCCCACCTTCAACCCTGCATGCACCACTAACGCCGTAGCCGCAGCCAAAGGCAAACCAGTCAACTGAGGCATAACCATCGCCGGCCCAGGAATCGGCGCCGGAGTACTCACCAGCAAACTCACGCTCGGCCGCTCTACCCCACCCGCCCCCTGCTGCGGATTCTGCGCAATCACCGTCCCCGGTTGCGCCCCGCTATAAGGCATCTGCGCTGTCTCTTCCAACTCCAGTCCCACCCGCCGTACTTCAATCGCCGCCACCCGCTCCTGCTGCCCCACGACCTTAGGAATCGCCACCCGCTGCGGACCAAGGCTCTCCGTCACCCGCATACGCCATTCCCGACGGACAGTCGCGCCAGGCAGAGGAGACTGTGCCAGCACACGCCCCGCAGGCACATCCGCGCTGTAATACTTGTTATCGATGCCCAGGTTCAATCCCAAATTAGCCGTCTTATGCACCGCCTCGGAAACAGTAAGCCCCTGCAAATCCGGGACCTTCACTTCCGCCCCATGAATCGCAAAACGCATGGTCACCACAGCCGAAACCAGGCCCGCCATGGCAATCGCCAGAAACGCCAATGCCAATCGAAAAAAATTGATCATACCGGCTCGCCGTAAGTAATGACGTACTCGATCTTTGCCGACTTTTCCAACATCTTTGAAACCGAACAGTATTTGTTCTTTGAAAGCGCAACCGCGTCTTCCGCAGCCTTGGCCGAGACGCCTCCGCCGATGTGATACGTAAGCTGAATATGGGTAAACACCTTCGGAGCTTCCGCTGCCTGTTCAGCCACCGCGGAAATTGTGAGCGACGTAAGCGGCTCGCGCTTCTTGCGCAAAATAGAAATCACGTCCACAGACGTGCATCCGCACAAAGCCATCAACACCAGTTCCATCGGACTAGCGCCCGCCTTGTGAGCGGCCTCTCCATCCATGGTGACGTGATGACCGCTATGGGACACCGCATCGTACTCCTGGTCATGCTGCCAGGTAACCGTTGCATGCATGCCCTAAGTTTATCGAGTTACCGGCCCGCCCGGAAATTCACCCAATCTGGGATGACGTCACATGGTTAACTTTTGACCCCGCGATACAGGCCCGCGACACCAAAGTTGTAGGACGTCCACGAAACCTGCTCAAAGCCCACAGACTTCATAGTCTGCATCAATGCCGCGGGGGCAGGGAACCGCTGCACGGAATTAGGAAGATACCGGTAAGGCCCGGAAACGCCCGAAATCAAAGATCCCACGGCAGGCAAAACCCGCCGGAAGTAAAGCGCATACAACTTCCCCATGAACCCGCCCGGTTCGCTGAAATCGAGAATCCCCAGCTCGCCGCCCGGTTTAAGCGTGCGGTGGAACTCCTCCAGCCCCGCCCGGTAATTGGCCAGGTTACGAAAACCAAACGCCGTGATCAGCAAATCAATCGAATCGGAGGGGAGTGGAAGATGCAACGCGTCCGCCTCTACGGCTACGGCCCCGCGAGGAACAAATTTCGCTGCCCCCCGCACCAGCATCTGGTGGGCGAAATCCGCAGCCAGCACCGGCCGGCCAGCTTTCGGCCGCCGCCGCAGCAAAGCCATGGTCATATCCCCGGTCCCGCAGCAGAGATCCAGAATCTGCGCGTCCGGCCGGGCCAACACCCGGCGAAAGGTCCGCGCCGCACGCCACCACCAAACCCGGTCAATATTGCACGAAAGCACATGGTTCAGCAGGTCATAGCGCGGGGCAATCTGGTCGAACATCGAGCGCACCGCCGCCGCTGCGCTCGCTTCATCCCCGGTTCCCTCGGGTTGCGCTCCAGCCGCCACGGTTACTTGCCGCTTTCAGAGAGCTGTCGAATATACGCGATCCCCGCCAGCACTTCCGCGTCGGTCACATCCTCGACCGTGACCGCATTCCCCAGGCCCTGCAGCAACACGAAGCGGCGCACCCCGGCCCGGTTCTTCTTGTCCCCGGCAGCTGCCTGGAGCAGCCGTTTGGAACTGACCGGTGGGAAGGGCGGAGGTTGAAAATAGAGAATCAGCGTCTCAATCCGCCGGGCTTCGCTTTCTGTCACCATCTTGCGTTGGCGGCTGATTTCGAGCGCTGCAATCATCCCCCACGCGATCGCTTCACCGTGCAGCAGCGCGCGGTAACCGCTGGCCGCTTCAATGGCGTGGCCCAGGGTGTGGCCAAAATTAAGCAGCATCCGCACCCCGAGTTCCCGCTCATCCTGGCAAACGACGTCGGCCTTGATCGCGATGGAGGTCGCGACCATCTTCTCCAGCGCCGTCGGGTCGCCACCGTCGATTTCTTCCCGGTGGCTCTCGATAAAACGGAAAAGCGCTGCGTCACGGATCAGCCCAGCCTTGATGCTTTCGTAAATCCCTGCCCGCAGCTCTCGTTGAGGCAGCGTGTGCAGCAGGGAAATATCCGCTACCACCGCTTGCGGAGGATAAAAACAGCCCACCAGGTTCTTGCCCGTTTGCAGGTTAACCCCAGTCTTGCCCCCCACCGAGGAATCCACCTGCGACAGCAGGGTCGTCGGCACCTGGACGTAGTCGATGCCGCGCATATAGATCGCGCTGACAAACCCGCCCACATCCCCAGTCACTCCGCCACCAAAAGCGATCAGCATCGAGGAACGGTCGCCCCCTGCTTTCGTCATCTCCGTGGTCAGCCGCTCTACCTGGCTCATGCGCTTGTGTCGTTCGCCGGGCGGAAGAAACAGCACGATCGGCTCGCGCGGTGCCAGCGAAGCCTGCACCCGTTCGCCCCATAGCGCCCAGATCTCCGGCGAGGTGAGCAAGAAAATCAGCTTGCGCGGGTTTTCGGCCAGCGCTGGAATGCGCGTCGATAAGGAATCCAGTACGCCGCTTCCCACGGAAACGGTGTATTGCCCGAATTTGGTCGTGACGGGAATCTTAGGCACGGCTTGGTCCATCGTACCGTAACTCAGGCATGGCTCTTCCGCGTGAACATCAGCGAAGCCGCTGTGGCCACCGCCACGATCGCCACAATGAGGCCGAGCGAGAGAGCAACCGGTACCTCCACCCACTTCGCCAACAGCATTTTGCCGCCCACGAACCCCAGAATCGCAGCCAGCCCGAAGTGAAGAAAATGCAGCCGGTCCAGCAGCCCTGCTAGCAGGAAGTACAGCGCCCGCAGTCCCAGAATCGCGCAGATATTCGAGGTATAAACCACAAAGGGATGGTGAGAAACCGCCAGTACCGCCGGCACCGAGTCAATAGCGAAGACCAGGTCGACGACCTCGATCGATACCACGGCAAGAAAAAAAGCAGCTTTAGGGTTGGTGGCCCAGCGCTGGCTCCATTTCGTAACCCACGTGGCTGCCGCCGGCGTCTTGGTGGTCTTCTTTTTTGTACGCAGCAGCCGCAACGCGGCGAAGACGAGTAGGGCGCCAAACACGTACTGCACCCAGGCAAATCGCTCCAGCAGGGCCACGCCGGCAAAAATGAACACCCCGCGCATGACGATGGCGCCCAGGATTCCCAGCAGCAATGCTTTTCGTTGTTCTCCGGGGCTGAGGCCGAAAGAACGAAACATCAGCAGAAAGACAAAAAGATTGTCGATGCTGAGCGACAGCTCGATCAGGTAGCCCGAGGCAAATTCAAGCCCCGTTTGCCGTCCCTCGGTATGGCCAATCCAAACCCCGAAACACACAGCGAGAGCCAGCAAAAACAAGACAAACAGAAAACTATGGCGTGTTTGGGAAGACCCTTCCCCGCGGCCCAAAACAACCAGGTCGACCAGAATCAGAACCAGCACTACAACGTGGAAGCCAATCCACCAAGCGATCGGAGCGCCATCGAGCATTACCCAATGCTAGCCTAGCCGCGCCCCCCGAGCCCTGCATACCCCACCAAAAGCTTTGGGTGCCCCAATCAAGCCTTCTGTTGGCTTGAGTGGGCAGACGCACTCCCCCGGCAAACACTCTCTCAGCAAACACTCTCTATGGAACCGTAGCCCTTTCCTTGTCATCCCGCCTGCCCCGGCGTGCCGTGGGAGCGCAGCCGAGGGACCTGCGGTGCGCCCCTCCCCCGCCCCCATCTCAAGGAAAATCCTACCGTTCATTCAACAACCGAATTGTCTCCAAAAACACATCCCCGACAATCGTAAGGCTCTTAGCGCTCAGCTTATCCATCGTGTCCTGCGGAGTATGCCAAAACGCATTCTGATACCCATAATCAAAATCAATAATGTCCGCGCAAGCCACATGCCGCTGCATAAACGGAGTGTGGTCATCCCCCACCGAAGTCTTCTCCTGGAAAAAATAAGACTGGTCGCCGAACTTCGCTGCTGCCTGCCCCACCACATCCAGCAGCCACGGCGTCGAACTCAAGTCCCGCAACACATCCAGGTCGCTGTCCCCAATCATGTCAGCCAGCAAAAACGCCTTGATGCGTTTAAGAGTCCCGTCCGCTTGCCATTTCTCCGCAAGATGCCGGCTGCCATAATCCGAATCCGTGTCGGTCCACTCCTTGACCGCCTCTTCTCCATCAAAAAACACCAGCCAGACGCTATATCCATCCAATTTCTTGCCGCGAAAACTATTAGCCAATTCCAGCAGCAGCCCCGTACTGGACCCACCATCATTCGCCCCCACATACCCCGTATCTTTTAACGGGTAGTTGGTGTCGTAGTGGCTGGCCAGCACGATAATCCCATCCTTGCTGCCGGGAAATTTAACGATGTAATTCGTCATCGCCAGCGGCCCCGCGGGCGTGGACGCCGTAAAGCTATCCTTCACCAACTCATCTTTGGCGAACTGTTTTTCCAGGAAAGCTTGCGCCTTGGCGTGCCCATTGCTGCCTACCCAACGCGGTCCCGCAGCGACGAACTGCCGCGTATAGGCGAGCGCCCGGGCCCCATCAAACCGCGGAAGCGGCGTCTGGGCTCGCGCCGCACCGCACATAAGCAGGCAGAGAAGCGCAGCAACCTGCCTCATGTTTGCTCTTTGAGCCGGTCTCTCCGCGATGGGTGCACCATGTAAGCGACTCCGATACTCACCAGGTAAAGCACCAGCATCGGCGCGGCAAACACGCACATGGTGAGCACATCCGGGGTGGGGGTGATAATCGCGGAGATGATAAAAATCACCAGGATGGCGTAGCGGATATTCCTCCACAACCATCCGGCCGTCACAATGCCAAACAGCGCTAGAAAAAATACCAGGATCGGCAACTCAAACGTGACCCCCAAACCCAGAATCACGGTCATGAACAGTTCGGTGTACTCGCTCACCGTCACCATCGGCCTGAACTGAGAGCCGTAGCCGATGAGAAAAGTCAAAGCGCCCGGGTAGACGTAGTGATAGCCAAAAAACGCGCCCGCCAGAAACAAACCAACCGTGGCGGTCATAAAGGGCAGGATGTACCGCTTTTCCTGCCGGTAAAGACCGGGAGCAATGAACAACCACACCTGAAACAGGATGAACGGCGAGGCGATGATCGCCCCGCACACCAGGCTGATTTTGATGTAAAAGTTGAACGGGTCGACCGGGTTCAAATAGACCAGGTGGGCGTCCAGGTTGTGCGCCTTGAGCGCTGCCGTGATGGGCTTCACCATGAACGCAGAAAGCTTTTCACGGATCGCATAAGCGATAAAGAAAGCGATGATCAGGTAAACGCCGGAATGAATGATGCGCTTGCGCAACTCCTCCAGGTGTTCCAGGAGGCTCATCCCCGGCAGTTCGGCTCGTTCGGTCACGGCGTTCCGTGCGCGGTCCACAATGTCAGTCATGGTGACTGACTGCCTGCTCGGGCTCGCGCTCGAGGCCGTTGCTCGGCAGTTCCGGATGGTCTCCCGCCAGTGCTTTCAGCTCCGCCACTTCCTCGTGCACCGGGATCACCCGTGCCGACGGACTTTCCGTGCTGACCGTCGCTCCATCGCTCGGCGGCCGGATCGTCAATTCTGACGGAGTGTCCACCGCCGGAGCTGGGGTCACCGCCGGCGCGGCAATCTGCTTTTGCCGGTCTGCCACCTCGGCGGCACGCAACTCTTCGTCGATCTGCATCTTGAACTCATTGCTGGCGCGCCGGAACTCGAGCACCAGTTTGCCTAGTTGCCGCCCGATCTCCGGCAGTTTCTTGGGGCCGAACACAACCAGGGCAAGTCCGAAAATGAAGATAGTGTCGGGCAAACTCATCGCTCTGTCATGATACCTTCCCGGCTAAGCCGCCACAAATCAGGCCCCGGCAGCCTGTATTACCATAAGGGCAGCCGTAGGTCGCATCGATGAAGACATTCACTCTCGACGAGGCGCAATCTCTCCTCCCCATTCTGGAGTCGCTACTGCGCCGGGCGATCGATGCCAAGGAGAGCGCCAGTCTGGTGGAAGCCGACTTGCAGATGCTCAGTCAGAACATCTTCCTCTCCGGGGGCATGCTGGTGGATGTTGCGGCCGTGGCCCAAAAGCGCATGTCGCAGCGCACCTCCGTCCAGCAAGCCCAGGATGCAATCCAGGAAATCGACTCCATCGGCGTCCAGGTAAAAGACCTCGACAAGGGCCTCCTCGATTTCCCCTGCCAGATTGGCGAACAAATCGTCCTCCTCTGCTGGCAACTCGGAGAAGCCAAAATAGACTACTGGCACACCGTAGAAGCGGGCTTCCAGGGCCGCCAACCCCTCGACGAACGCTTCCAAAAAGCCCGCCCCGACAGACCCAACTAAACCAAACAGCGTTTCCGAACTCCCAGGAAAATCCAGGAAGAAAACGGGACGGGTGCCCCAGCCTGCCCCGGCGTGCCGTGGGGTCTCGCATTTGAGACCTGGGATCCTCCTAGGGAACGCCGGCGGAAGAGTCTTTGGATTCCCAATCCACCACGGCAGCTGAAATATTGAAAGATCGGCAACCTGTTTCCCAACCCAACCCGACCACCCACCCAACAAGGGTTACTAAATCGACCCCACCTCGTCTCTCTAACAACCCTTCCCCTGCGACTGTTAGACTGCAACCGGCCAACGATGCACGACAAGCACACCAGGCACGCCAGTCTTACCCTCCTGCTCGGCACCCCGGTCACGGACCGGCAGGGCCGCGTCCAGGGGCGGCTGAAAGATGTTGCCGTCGCCACCGGGCCCGCCGCGGGAAACGTTGCCGGTCTCCTCCTCAGGACCCGCGAGGGGCTCAGGCTCGTGGCCGTTAAAGATGTACTGCAGACCCCGGCCGGAACCATCGAACTGCGCGAGGATGCCCTCCTCCAGCCCCTGCGCGGCGACGAAAACCTGCTCCTCCTGCAGCAAGACGTCCTCGACCGGCAAATCATCGATGTGCACGGCAGGAAAGTCGTCCGCGTGAACGACGTCGACTTGCAGTGGTATCCCCAAAACGGCCGCGAAGGGCTGCGCGTGGCCGAGGTGGCCATCGGCATGAGAGGCGCCGTCCGCCGCCTGCTCAAAGGCGCCATGCCCAGGCAAACCCTGGCAAACTTCGCCATGCACTTCCGCGCCAGCGTCATCCCTTGGGAATTTGTCGATCTGATCGAAGTCGATCCAGCGCGCCGGGTCAAGCTCAAGATCGAACACGAACGCCTCTCTCACATGCACCCTTCCGATCTGGCGGACATTCTGGAAGATCTGCCCCCGCCTGAGCGCGAAGCGGTCTTTGTCTCGCTCGATGAAGAAGTAGCTGCGGACGCGCTCGAAGAAGTAGCTCCTCGTCTGCAGAAGTCCCTGCTCGAATCCCTCGACTCTGGCCGCGTCGCCGACATCGTGGAAGAGATGGATCCGGGCGCAGCCGCCGATCTGCTCGCCGAGCTCTCCGACGAGCGCTCTGAGGCGATCCTTGAGGAAATGAATCCGGAAGAGCGCCAGGAAGTCGAAGATCTGCTCGAATTCCGGGAGAACTCCGCCGCCGGCAGAATGACCACCAGCTACGTGCAAGTCGCCTCCAGGGCCACCGTGGGAGACGCCGTGCGCGCACTGCGCGAGTTCGATGGAGACCCTGAAGGCGTCACCGAAATCTATCTGACCGGCAACGACGACGTGCTCGAAGGAGTCGTCCCCCTGGCGCGTCTGATCCTGGCGCTTCCGGAAACGCGAGTGGCTGTCCTGGCTGAGCCACGCATCATCTCCAGTCCAGCGGAATCTCACCAGGATGAAGTCGCCGAGCTCTTCGACAAGTACAATCTCCATGCCCTGCCGGTGGTGGATAAAGCCAACCGGCTCGTCGGCGTCGTCCAGGCGGACCATGTAATTGCGTTCTTGCGATCCAGACAATGACTCACTGCTGCTTTGCTGTAGTTCGTTAACGAATTCAAATTGAACTCTTCACCCTGACCGATGCTCAAGCGCTGGCGAATCCGGATACTGCTCTTCCTCGCTGTGCTCGGCCCGGGCTTTATCACCGCCAACATCGATAACGACTCCGGCGGCATCCTCACCTACTCCAATGCAGGCGCCCAATTCGGCTACACCCTGCTATGGACCATGATCCCCATCACCATCGCGTTGCTGGTGGTCCAGGAAATGTGCGCCCGCATGGGTGCCGTCACCGGCAAGGGTCTGAGCGATCTCATCCGCGAAGAATTTGGTTTGCGCATGACCTTCCTGTTGATGTTGCTGCTGTTGATCGTCAACTTCGGCAACGTCATGGCGGAGTTCGTCGGCATCGCCGGCAGCATGCAGCTCTTCCACATCAGTAAATTCATCTCCGTGCCGGCCAGCGCCTTGACCATCTGGCTCCTGGTGGTCAGGGGAGATTACAAGCGCGTCGAAAAAGTCTTCCTGGCCGCATCCGTTTTCTATATCGCCTACATCGTCACCGGCGTCCTATCCCAACCCAGCTGGCACGATGCCATGGTGGCCACGGTCGAGCTGCCGCGGGGGGCCATATGGCACTCTAAAAGTTACATTTACATGATCGTGGGCGTGATCGGCACCACCATCTCTCCCTGGATGCAGTTCTATTTGCAGTCCTCCATCGTGGAAAAGGGAGTCACCGCGAAGAGTTATCCGGCCTCGCGTCTCGACGTGATCATCGGATCTTTCTTTACCAACATCGTGGCCTGGTTCATCGTCGTCGCGTGCGCCGCCACCCTGTATGCCCACGGAATGGGAGCGCTCCGCGAAGCGGCCGATGCTGCCGAGGCGATGAAGCCCCTGGCCGGACAATATGCTTTCCTGTTGTTCGCCATCGGACTCTTCAATGCCTCGCTGTTCGCCGCCTCCATCTTGCCCCTCTCCACCGCCTACACCATTTGCGAAGGTCTGGGCCTGCAGTCCGGGCTGGACGGCGGATTCAAAGACGCTCCGGTCTTCTATTGGCTTTATACGCTGCTGGTCGCCGGCGGAGCCATTGCTGTCCTGTTCGTTCCCAACGGCAAACTCATCAGCATGGTCATCCTGTCCCAGGTGTTGAACGGCGTGCTCCTGCCCCTGGTGATTATCTTCATGCTGCTGCTCATCAATCGCAAAGACCTCATGGGCGAACAGGTCAACTCGCGCTGGTTCAATGTCGTGGCCTGGCTCACTGCGGTGGTGGTTATTGTGTTGTCACTGGTCATGATGTTTACCAGCGGCTCAACGTAGCGGCTGTAATACGATTAAAGTCCAGGATTTATTTTGGACGTCCAAACTGCTCCCAACCCCGAAGCCGCTCACCACGAGCCTCAGGCGAAACGAAGGATTCCGTCAGCTCTCGGCTGGACGATTTGCTTCTTTGCGCTGGCCTGGGCAGTTTTGTATGGACTTTGGCGTGGGTTGCCCTACCTGAAAAATGGCTCAGACATAGTCTTCAGCGCCAAGCTGCGGTGGGAACACATAGGACCGGTATTTCCCGCCAACCCCGCCGTGACCCGAGTATTGATTTTCGGCAACAGCAAGATCCTCGCCGGCTTTGTGCCCGCCTGGTTCGACCAGTTGAGTGCGGCCGATCATCTGCAGGTTTCCTCTTTCAACTCCGGCTTTCCCGGGAGCGACTTATTTCTGCCCCCTCTCCAGGCAATGTGTGCGCGTGGCCAGGCTCCCCATGTGCTGCTCATGACGCTGCCCTGGAGACGCGATCCACGCCCCCGCGGCCTCTTTCACTTCATCCCCGACGATCACGCCGTCATCGATGAGCTCTTTCCTTTTCGCAATTTCCCGCGCGATCTGACCGCCTTTCTGCTTGCCGCGCCCAGTCACGGTGGCGTCCTGAGCTATTACCGCGAGTCGGAAGAAAACGAGCGCGAGGTCATCGCGGAACGCGGCTACCATCTCATCACCGAGCAGAGCCACTTTGCCGAAGGGCGTCTGCCTGACGATTTTCATCTCGATTCAGACCAACCCCTCCAGCGGCTTCCTCGTGATGCCCCCTCGCCCAGCGCGCAGATTGCCCAACTCAACCAATTAATTCGCCAATATCACATCGACTGTTACTTTGTTCCGTTTTATCTCCGCGAGCGGGAAGCTGCGCCGGCGAAAGCAAGGGATGAGGATTTCGCCGCCCAGGTTGAGCGAGTCACGCCCTGCAAGCTGCTCGGCCCGGATTACTATCTTTATCCCAATCGGCTGTTTGCCGATCAGACCCACCTCAACCAGACCGGCGCCCGCATATATACGGAAGCTTTGTTTCAGCTGCTGAAGGACAAACATGCTCTTCAATAGCTTTCAGTTTCTGTTCTTTTTTGTCATCGTGTGGCTGCTGTTTCTGGTCACCCGCGGGACCACGCGCAAAGTCATCCTGCTCGTCGCCAGCTACTACTTCTACATGTGCTGGAGCACTCGCTATATCTGGGTCATCTGGGGCATCACGCTCATCGACTACGTGGCCGGTCTGCAGATAGAAAAAGCCGAGCTGCCCGCGCGTCGCCGTTTGTACCTGGGAATCAGCCTCTTCTGCAACATTGGGCTGTTAGTGCTGTTCAAATATTTCAACTTCCTGACCGGCTCCTTTCGCAGTGCCTCGCATCTTTTCGGACTGCGTTATGACCCGCCATTGCTGGCCATCATTCTGCCCGTCGGCCTTTCCTTTCACACCTTCCAGGCGATGAGTTACACCATCGAGGTCTACCGGCGCCGCGTACCCGCGGAAAAGAATCTGCTGGAATACGCGCTCTACGTAGCCTTCTTTCCCCAGATGGTGGCTGGGCCCATTGAGCGGCCTTACGAACTGTTGCCTCAATTTCATCGCGAGCCGAGCGTCACCCTCGATGGTGTTCGCGCAGGCCTGGCGCAGGCCCTGTGGGGCCTGTTCAAGAAGATGGTGTTGGCCGACAACGTCGCCGATTTCGTGAAGCTCATCTACGACAGCCCGCGCCACTACGACGGCGCCGCGCTCTTGCTCGCGACGTTGTTATTTTCCATCCAGATCTACTGCGATTTTTCCGGCTATACCGATATAGCGTTGGGCCTCGCGCGCATGATGGGCTACGAGCTCCGCATCAATTTCCTGCAGCCCTACTTCAGCCGCTCCGTGGGCGAGTTCTGGAGGCGATGGCACATCTCGCTCTCCACCTGGTTCCGCGACTACGTCTACATTCCCCTGGGTGGGAACCGCGTGAAGCTACCGCGTCACTACTTCAACTTGATGATCACCTTTGTCATCAGCGGCCTCTGGCACGGAGCCAACTGGACCTTCGTCATCTGGGGATTCCTGCACGGCCTCTACCTGATCGTGGCCCAGTCAATCAAGCTGGAACCATTCCCTCGGCTACCCCGCCTGGCTGCATTCTGCAAAACGCTCGTGACCTTCAGCCTGGTGACCTATGCCTGGATATTTTTCAGAGCCAACACGGTAGCAGACGCCTGGTTTATCGCCACCCACCTTCTACCCCCGGGAAGGCTGGATCCATTGTTGCTGAAGGTAGGCGGATTCAGCCGCGCAACCGCGCCCTACCTGGTCTTATCGATTGTGGCCATGTTCGTGGTCGAGTGGTGGATAGCCCATCCCGCGACCGTTCCCCGAATCTGGGCTCGCCCGGCCATTCGCGCCCTGGCCTACAACGCCTGCATCTACGCGATCGTCTTCTTCGGCTTCTTCGGCCACCGCGACTTCATCTACTTCCAGTTCTGAAGCTGTCCTTTGTCATCCGGCCGTACACAGCCACCAATACTGAGGGTGCCCCATTCAACCTTCTTTTGGCTTGAGTGGGCGACCAAGCCCCCACCCAACGGATTTTCAGTCAGAGCGTTCCCAACAGAGGGCCCTACAACAGCTTGCCCGCCGCCAGCTCGCGAATCAAAATCCGATCCGCGGCCAAAAAATCGTATCGCGTCAACTCCCGCAACGGGCACCACCGAAGGTCGTTAAAAATCCGGTTCGTCATCTCGCCAGAAAACTGGTAAACCGCAAAAAACTGCAAATCGATCGCGGTCCCACTGCGGTAGGTATGCCGCGTATGTGCGACTCGGTTCCCGATATCCGCGGCGATACCCAATTCCTCATCCAGCTCCCGCCGCAACGCTTGTTCCGCGCTTTCCCCGTCCTCTACCTTGCCCCCGGGAAACTCCCATTTCAAAGCCATCGGCTGGTCTGGCCGCCGTTGACAAATCAATACCTTCTGCTCCCGTAGGATCAGTGCGGCCACCACCAGCCGAACTACCTTGGCGTCCGTCTTTGGCCGCCTTGAATCTCTCTGCACGTTCATACAATTTTAGACGTTGCTGCCGCAAGACCGTCTGGTAACAGGCATCGTACGCCTTGCGCCGCCCCAAAAATCTCCGGATGAATCGCGCCCGCCAGCGCCCGCAATCCCTGCAGGAGATTAGGTGCGGGAGTATTCAAAAACTCGTCCGGAACGCAATAAACGCGGCCTTCCCGCACCGCACGCAGCGACTGCCATTGCCGCTTCTCGATCACCCGCGCCAGGGGAACCCGGTCGCCGGCGCCGCACCACGCAAATACCAGCACATCCGGATCCTGCGTAGCGACCGCATCCGCATCCGTCACCGAGCCGGGCCTTCCCAGGAAACGTCCCCCCGCAGCGGAAACCAGCTCCGCGACCCAGCTCTGCGAGTGAATCAGCGGCTTTCCCCACTCCTCGCAGTAAACCACCCGCGCTTCCGCTGCGGAAACTGCCTCCTGGGTGAACGCCACCTCCCGCATCATCTCCTCAACCACCGCTGCGGCTCGATCCGGCGCGTGCAGTATGTCGCCGAGCAGCCGGATGTCCTGATAAACATCCGCCAGCGTGTGCGGCGCGAGCGTCAGCACCGGGACCCCGCATTTCAGAATCGCGGCCAGCGACTCCATGCGATATGGGACCGAGGCGAGCACCAGGTCGGGGGAAGCAGAAAGAATTTCTTCGGTGGTAGAAGACCACGAGTCCGCGATCACCTTCACGTCACGAGTGCGCAACGAAGGAACCGCCTGCAGACAGTAACGAGTGCAGGCGACCAGCGAATCCAGGCATCCCAGGTGTTCAAGCGTAAGGCTTATGCTGGGCTGCAGAGCGGCAACCCGGAGGCTACGGCCGAACCGCTGAGCCATCATGCCGGGGTCGGCAGAGTGCCTTCCGGATAAAAGATGGGCCAACCATGCTTGCCGGCAATTTGCAGCAATGCCGGCGTAGGGTTCACGGGATAAGCCTGTTGCGCAATCTCCAGCATGGCTGCGTCGTGGATCGAGTTCCCAAACACTACGTCGGGAGTCGCAACACCCGCTGCGATCAGCGAGCTGGCTTTGCCCTCGCCCGTGGGAACATCGACCAGCTTGGTGGTAATGACGCCGTTCGACCACCGGGCGCGCGCGGAAATCACCCGCGAGGGAGGCACCTGGAAGCTCCGCACGCCCTCTTCGATCACCCAGTTGTTGGTCGAGCTGACCACCCAGATCTCCGTCCCGCGTTCGGTCAGCGCGGCGACCAGGGAGCGCATTTCAGGAAAAATCTTGCCCGTGAACCGCGATTGGAAAAACGCGGCGGCGGCCCGGCGGATTTCCGTTTCGCTCAGTCCGTCGTAGATCTGGACCATCTCCCCGCACATGGCGAGTTCGGAAACCGTGCCGGCACGATAAAGCCGGTAACGCGAATCGATCCAATCACTCGCGTTTCGAGAGACGATGCCCTCCTCGATCGACCACACCATGAAGTCGTATCCCGAGTCCCCGTCCCATAACGTGCCATCGCAGTCGAACACAGCCACTGCGGGCTCTCGGGAGAGAACAGACTCGGCAAATTCTTGGGGGGAAAGAGGCGTGATATGTGGGGACTTGCTGCTGGTCAAACCGGAGGTCGCTCCTGGCGGGGCGCCTGCCCCTGCTGTGTATTGTCGGCGATCTGTGGCAATTTTGCACTTCCGCCATGAACAACCGATGAAATCGGACCCTTATGGCGCAAAGGGCGCTTACGGCGCACACTTTTTTTTCAAAACCACTTGCGCGGTCGGGTGTCCCAGGTTCGCCAAAGCGTACCTAGGACGAAAACGACGGGCGAAGCCCATCAATCGCTCTCTCCACCTCCGTCGAGGGACCCTTGTGGCGCAAAACTTTTTTCGCACCGCTGCCTCTCTTGATTCCTGCCTCAGGCCACCCGTCGATCGACCCTGCGGCAAGCGGATAATCAAATGTGTGCCCGCCGAGAACCAGTCCGGCATCACGCGTCAATACCTTACCTACCTGCGGGTCGAAAAAGGCCTGCGCCCGCTGACCTGTGAAGCCTACGAGCGAGACCTCTCCTTATTCGCCGAATATCTCGAGGGGACCCACGCCCTGCCGCTCACTGCCGCGTCAGGCACAAGTCGCCGGCTTTCTCGAACATCTGCAGAAGCACGGAGTGCAGTCTCGCTCCATCGCGCGCAAGCTCTCCTGCCTCCGCGGCTTTTACAAATGGCTGCTGCTGGATAAGCGCATCGGCCACGATCCAACCGTGAACCTTGAATCCCCGGCCTCCTGGAAGGTTCTCCCCAAGGCGCTCGCCCAATCCGAGGTGGAGCGCATGATGGAGCAGGCTGGAACCGCGGCCGACCACCCCCAGGCAGACGCCATCGCCCTGCGCGATCGCGCCATCGTGGAGATGCTCTACGCCGGCGGAGTCCGCGTCTCCGAGCTCACCGGCCTGAGGGTGCAGGATCTCTCCCTGGCAGAAGGACGCATGCTGGTCCGCGGCAAAGGCGACAAGGAACGCATCGTGCCCCTGGGCCGGATGGCTGTTGAGGCTTTGGAGGCTTACTTGACCCGGGGCCGCCCCGGCCTGGCCATCCGTCCCCGCGAAAGCCGCCTCTTTCTCTCCGTGCGCGGTGCGGGACTCACCCGGCAATGGGTGTGGCATATGGTGAAACGCCTGGACGGACGCGCCAGCCCTCACGTCATGCGCCACAGTTGCGCCACCCACATGGTGGAGAACGGAGCCGATCTGAGAACCGTGCAGACCCTGCTGGGGCACGCGGATATCTCGACCACCCAGGTCTACACTCACCTGGCTCTGGGCAGGCTGAAAGCCGTGCATCGGGCCCATCATCCGCGAGCCACCCGAAGGGCAGCCCCATGAAGCCGCAACCAGCGCTCCTGGCAGAGGAATTCCTGGCCATGCTGGCCCATGAGCGAGCCGCGTCCCCACACACCCTGCGCGCCTATCAGCGGGAAATCGGCAATTTCGCCGCCTACCTGATCGAGCATCGCGGAACCAAGGTTCAGATGCAGAGCATTGACCATCTGCAGATTCGCGGCTACCTGGGAGAGCTTTACGAACGGGGATTGGCCAAGGCGTCGGTGGCCCGGTCCCTGGCAGCCGTCCGCTCATGGTTCCAGTGGATGGCCAGGGCCGGCCACGTCACCAGTAATCCCGCAGCGCTGGTCGCGACCCCGAAGCTGCCCAAGCATTTGCCCCGGGTACCGTCGATCGAGCAGATGAACCACCTGGTAGAAACCGCGGCATCGGACGAAGCAGCCGCCTGGCCCGAGCGCGATCGCGTCATCTTCGAGCTGCTTTATGGCTGCGGCATCCGCAACGCAGAACTGGTGGGGTTGAACCTGACCGACCTCCACTGGGCGAGGGAAGTGATCCTCGTCCGGGGCAAAGGCCGAAAGCAGCGCTACGTCCCACTCGGGGATGCCGCGGCAGACGCCATCCGCGCCTATCTTCCCTCCAGGACCCTTAAGCTTGCCGGGAAGGCCAACGAAGCCCTGCTCTTGAACCTGCGACTGAGGGGAACCGGGCGTCTGACGACCAGAAGCGTAGGACGAATCGTCAAGCAAATCTCGCTAGCGAAAGGGCTGCCGGCAGAGATCCACCCCCACACCCTCCGCCACGCCTTCGGCACCCACATGCTGGAAGAGGGAGCTGACCTGCGGGCCATCCAGGAACTCCTGGGCCACGAGCGCCTCTCCACCACCCAGCGCTACACCCAACTAACCGTAGGCCAGGTCACCCAGGTCTACGACCGCACCCACCCCCGGGCAAAGTAGCCTGCAATTCTCAAATCCAACTCAAATGAATCGGTAACAACCGATGTCTGTTTTCCGACCTGCAATTATCTCAACCGCAACTCAAATGCATCGGTAAAGATCGATGGGTGCCCCAGGTCTCGCTTTTGAGACCTGGGATCCCCGTAACTGATTTTTCATGGAAGAGAAAAACTAGAGAGAAGCGATTGCGGAAGCCTCATCCCGATGTAAGGCCGCGTACTTGGTAATCCCCACCATGGTGAACACCTTCTGAAAATGGGGCGTCAACCCAAACGCGGCAATCGTCTGATCCGCCTTATTGGCTTCCATCAACATCTGGATCACCAGCGCAATCCCACTCGAATTGATGTACTCCACCTTCGAAAAATCAATCAGCACCGGACGGCTCTTAGTCACGCCCTCGTACGTCCCCAGACACCGTATCGCGGGAACTACTGGAAATATCCCCCGTGAAGCGAAGAACGGTGACCGGCTGCCCCTTGGCGCCCATAACCTCATCCACTTTAGCTTTTGTCTCCGTCTGCACCTTACTCACTCTCCTTGGCCAGCCTGATGACCAATCGCACGTAGCTTCCTTTGCCCGGGCTTCCTTTGACCCACTCCGCCTCATCCACCAGCGACTGGATCAGGAACATACCCATGCCCCGCGGATCCTCTTCGCCATGCATCTTGCGGTCGATGTCCGGTTTGGAAGGCGTCTTGGCGATGCCGGAGCCGGTGTCCATCACTTTCACTTCGAGCGCTTCATCGCTGGCGGAAAGAATCACTCCGACGCAGAAGCTGCCGTCCAGGCGATTTCCATGTTCGATGGCATTGATGCAAGCCTCCGCCAAAGCGGTCTTCAGGTCTTCGATGCGATCGTCGGGGAAGCCCATGAGCTTGGCCACGCTGGCCGCTGTGCCCATGGCAACTTTTTCGAAGCCCAGCCGCGATGGGAGCTTGACTTCCACCGCCGTGCCCCTGGTTTCAACCATGTTGGTCTTCTCCCTACGCGCATGCGCACCAAAGCAAGTGCCGTCATGTCGTCCTGCTGCGGCTCTCCCCTGGAAAATTCAGCCAATTGTTGCCACAGGATCTTGAGGATAGCAGTACAATCCTCCGACTTGCACTCGCGAAATGTGGCCAGCAAACGCTCTGGACCGAATTCGTCATCGCCCTGAAACACCTCGGTGAGCCCATCCGTGTAGAAGAGCAACCGCGATCCAGGATGGAATACCAGCGTTTCCGAGCTGTATTGCATGAACGGAACCAATCCGATCGGCGTACCGCTGGCCTCGATCTCATGCACCGTCTTATCCGCGGAAAGCAGGAAACCAGGGTTGTGGCCGGCATTCACCACCTCGACGGTATGCGTCTGCCGGGTCCAGCTTGAGGAAGATCGCGGTCACGTAGCGGCGCCGCGCCTCCTGGCCCTCGCCATAGTGTTGCTGGTTCATGCGCGCCGCCAGCTCGGCCAGCGGCAACCCCGCCAGCGCCATGGCGCGAAAAGCCGACCGAAACGACGTCGCGACAATAGCAGAAGCCAGGCCTTTGCCCGCGACATCGGCGACGACCATCAGCTCGCTGCCATCAGGCAGGCTGACCAGGTCCACGTAATCGCCACCCACTTCGTAGCAGGTGCTCGACTGCACGGCCACGGAATAACCGGAAATCTCCGTCATCTGCTGCGGCAACAGGCTGCGCTGAATCGCCCGGGCGGCATCCAGATCCTGTTGCACCCGTGCCCACTCGACTGCGCGCTCGTGGTATCGCGCGTTCTCGACCGCCACTCCTGCCTGCAGGACCAGCCCTTCCAGAAAATCCTGCTCGTAGATGGAAATCGTCCTGCCCGGGCCAGGATTTACCACCAACTCTGTCAGCTGATGTCCGTCTTTGTTCAGCAGGGCAAACCGGGCGCAACCCTCCCAGGGTGCCGGAGGCATCTCCCCTACGGTGAGGGAAGGATCGGTGACATGAGCCCCGGCCATTTCCAGCTCCCGCACCACGATGCGCAGAACGGATTGCAGCACTTCTTCCGGCCCCCCGGCCGCATGCACCTGGCGCGAAATCTCCAGCAGAGCCTGCAGGCGGGCGACCTGCTGTTGCAGGTCAATAATGTCGGCATGGCTCTGGTGAAAAGAAGAGGTAGACATCGAGTGATCCGCCGGGCCCGCTCTTTCTCAGGATTCTCTGCTGACGGATATACTACAAGAGGTAGATACGGTCTCATTCTTATGGAAACCAAAGTAGCAGTTCCCGCGCAAGCGAAGTTTTCTGATGAAGTAGCAGAGTGGATTGAAGCCTTCGACGACCTGGTGGTCGGCGAAGGTCATGAACAGGCGCGGAGCTGATTGCCGCGTTGCGGCAGCGGGCGCGCGAGGCCGGCATCTCCACCCCCAGCGCCCTCACTACCCCCTACCTGAATACCATCCCCAGGCATGAGGAAGTACCCTACCCCGGCGACCGCAAGCTGGAAGAGCGGCTCGAAGCCCTCATCCGCTGGAACGCCATGGCCATGGTGCATGGCCAGAACAAAAAGGATGCCGGCATCGGCGGCCATCTCTCCACCTATTCCTCCCTGGCCACCCTGCTCGAAGTCGGCTATGAGCACTTCTTCCACGCCACCTACGGAGACCAGCCCGGCGACTTTATCTACTTTCAGGGACACGCCTCACCCGGTGTCTACGCGCGCGCCTATCTCGAGGGCCGGTTTGATGACGAACGCCTGCTGAACTTCCGTCACGAACTGCGTGGCAAACCGGGCCTGTCCTCTTATCCCCATCCCTGGCTGATGCCGGATTTCTGGCGCTTCCCCACCGTCTCCATGGGCATCGGACCGCTGAACGCGATCTACCAGGCCCGCTTCATGCGCTACCTGGAGAACCGCAACCTCATTCAGAAGACCGACCGCAAGATCTGGGCCTTTGTGGGCGATGGCGAGACCGACGAAGTCGATACGCTGGGCGCGCTCAACGTCGCCTCCCGGGAGAAACTCGACAACCTGATCTTTGTCGTCAACTGCAACCTGCAGCGTCTCGACGGCCCGGTGCGCGGCAACAAACGCATCATCGACGAGCTCGAAGGCACCTTCCGCGGCGCAGGCTGGCTGGTCATCAAAATCGTCTGGGGCAGCGATTGGGACGAACTCTTCGAACGTGATTCTTCCGGCCTCTTGCTCAAGCGAATGGAAGAGTGCGTCGATGGCGACTACCAGGCATTCAAGGCCAAAGGCGGAGCCTATCTACGGCAGGAGTTTTTCGGCAAGTATCCCGAACTGCTCGAACTGGTCAGCGACAAGACCGACGAGCAATTGGAGAATCTGCATCGCGGCGGCCATGACCGGGTCAAGGTCTACAACGCTTACCGCAGAGCAGTGAATCATCACGGCTCGCCGACCGTGATCCTGGCCAAAACAGTCAAGGGTTACGGCATGGGCGCCAACCAGGCCCGCAACGCTTCCCACCAGGAAAAGAAACTCACCGACAGCGGCTTGGCCCAGTTCGTGAAGCGTTTCAAGATCCCGGTGCCGGAGCAGCAGGCAAAACTGGGTAAACCTTATCGCCCGGCGCCGGATAGCCCGGAGATCGTCTACCTGCAGGAGCGCCGCCGCGCCCTGGGTGGCTATCTACCTCACCGCGACGCTGCCGAAGCTGGTGTTCAAGGCGCCCCCGCTCAAGGAGTTCAGCGAGTGGACCGCCGGATCGAAGGGCAGGGCAGTCTCCACCACCATGGGATTTGTCAGCATCCTGCGCCATCTGCTGAAAGACCCAACCATCGGCAAGCTGATCGTGCCCATTGTGCCCGATGAAGCCCGGACCTTTGGCTTGGAATCGGCGATCCGTCAGGTGGCTATCTATGCCCCTGAAGGGCAGAAGTACACCCCGCACGATAACGACATGCTGCTCTATTACCGCGAAGAGCAGGACGGCCAGATCCTGGAGGAAGGCATTACCGAGGCCGGCTCCATGGCTTCCTTCACCGCCGCAGGCACAGCGTACTCCAACTTCCGCATCCCCATGATCCCCTTCTACATGTACTACTCGATGTTTGGTTTCCAACGCGTCGGGGACATGATCTGGGCTTTTGCCGATTCGCGTGGCAAGGGTTTCCTGATGGGAGGAACCGCCGGCCGCACCACCATGCTGGGAGAAGGGCTGCAGCACCAGGACGGGCACAGCCACGTATTGGCCAGCACCGTGCCCACCTGCCTCAGCTACGACCCGGCTTACGTGTATGAGCTGGCCGTGATCGTGCAGGATGGCATCCGCCGCATGTACCAGGAAAACGAGAGCGTCTTCTACTACATCACCATGTACAACGAGGACTACGCCATGCCCGCGATGCCGGAAGGTGTCCAGGAAGGCATCGTGCGCGGCATCTATCGCTTCCAGGCGGCTCCATCGGGCAAGGCCACGGCGCAGCTGTTTGGCAGCGGCCCAATCCTGAACGAAGTGGTTCGGGCGCAGGGCATCCTGGCCGAAAAGTACGGCGTGCAAACGGATGTCTGGAGCGTGACCAGCTACAACGAACTGCGCCGCGAAGCGCTGGGCGTGGAACGCTGGAATCGCCTCCATCCCACCGCAGCCGGCGAAGCATCCTTACATCCTCCAGGCCCTGCAAGGGGCGGAGGGCCCGATCATTGCCGCCAGCGACTACATGAAAGTGGTTCCCGATCAGCTTGCTCCCTGGCTTTCGTCCAGGCTGGTGTCGCTCGGTACGGACGGCTTTGGCCGCAGCGACAACCGTGAGTATCTGCGCCGCCATTTCGAGGTGAACGCAGAGTCGATAGTTGCCGCCACGCTCTCTCGATTAGCGCGCGACGGCAAATTTGACCAGGCGAAGGCCGAGCAGGCATTCGCCGAACTGGCGGTAGATACCGAGACCGCGGACCCGGCCTACCTATAGTGGGAGTGGGCCAAACTCTTCCGGCCTTCTGAGCCATGCAGGCTTCCAGCCACCTTTGCGGAAAGGGGACTCGACCCGGGGTCCCCACCACAGCCGCATCATGATCGCCGCGATGACCAGCAGAAACAAAACCAGCAGGCTGCCTTCAGGGCCGGTCGTGCCGCCGCTCCACAGCCGCGGGCCGATGGGGTGCTCGCCCAGCAGGTGTCCGCGCACCACCAGCCCGCTGTCCGACGTGCCGTAGAAATACGATTCCGCCCAATCCCAGCTGGCATGAAAGCCAACCGCCCACCACAGCGATCCGGTGTACCAGAGGCTGAGGCAGAAAACCAGTCCGACGGCCGCCGCGGCGAACAATCCGACCGGGGTCTCGCCTGGATTGGTGCCGTGAGAGAAGCCGAACAGCAGTGAGAGCAGCAGCGCGCCCCACCAGAACCCAATCCCGCGGGTCAACGTAAATTGCAGATAACCCCGTAAGGTGGACTCCTCGAAAAATGCCACCGTCAGGAACATAAGTCCCCAGCCGATCGCGTACTTCCAGATGTCACCGCCGTGCAGCAACTCGCCATCGAACGCCAGCAGATGAGACTTCCACAACGTAAGTACGAACACCGAGAGGGCAACGAATCCCCAAACCAAACCCCAGACGAAGCGCGCCGCTTTGGCCGTGCCCTGGTACCCGTAGGCGAGGAACGATCGGCGTTCGATCAATGCCATGATGGCGGTGGCCAGAATGGTCGGAAGAAACTGTGCGAACTCCGTGATGAACGCCAGCCGCATCGGCAGCACGGTTATATGGCGAGCCTCGCGAAGAAACGGCCGCAAGCATCCGATCCCATGACCAGCAAAAATCCAATATAGAGCACGATGAACAGCAGCACGCCCCAGCCCGCCCGAAGGCCGTCGGTGCCCATGAAAACCCAGCGCAAATCACGTTGCGGCGGCTCCTGAATCACCGTCGGCAAACCCTCGGCCCGCACAATATCCTCGTCCAAGCTGCCTCCTTAAACGTGCCCCATCATCTTACCGTCCGACCCCTGCAACAGACTTAGGTGCTCACAGTCCCATTCACATGGTCCGCAAGCTTCCCTTGAGCTTAATCTGGGTCAAGCTATCGTCCCCCATTCGAAAAGGGACCCGCTGAATCAATCCCGAAACCCCATCATGTTGTCTCACCCATTGCTGCGCATGGTGCATCTCCGGCAATCCCGGATCCGCCGTCTTCCACGCGCTGAGAAACTGCCTGTAAGACGCTGTCGTAGCCCCGGCGTCTCCCTTCTTCTCCTTCACCTGGGCAAGCCCATAGAGCGCGAAACCAGAGTTGGGGCGCTCCACCAGCGCCTTCTGGAACGCGGCTTCCGCCTCCGCCCATTTGCCCGCCGTCATCATGGCCGCCGCTTCGCTTTCCGCCACCGGCCGGATATAAAACGGAGGCTCATGATAGCCAAGCTCTTTCTCTTCCCGCCGCGCAGCCGCAAACAGCTTCTCTGCTTCAGGAACATTATCCTGAGTAGCCAGCATGGACCCGCGCAACTCCAGCGACATGATCGAGAGCATCTGCAGCAGCGGCTTGGGCAAAGGATCGGGGGAAATGACTGTAGTTTCCCGTTGGCGGGGCAGCTTTCTTATCCTTCGCTTCCTGATCCTTGATCTGCTGCGACATGCGCCACAAAGTCGAATCGAGCAACACCGAATGGCGCTCAGCGACATCCGGTTCGTGCGCTTCCACCGACTGCATCCCCAAGGCAAACTGCGAAAGCCCACCCGCAAGAAATTCCATATGCGGCATGTTCTGCGAGAGATTCGCGGCATTGACCAGCTGCACCACGCGCGGCCAGTCCGCGGTCCGCAAAGCCGCCGGAAGCTCAGGATTCAGCCGGGCAATCGCATCGCGCGGCGACCAGGGATAAAGCGTGTCTTCCAGATGGCCCCGCGCCTTGCTCAGTTTGGCGGAAACCTCGGTCGCCTCCTGCATTTGTCCCGCCTCCAGCAGGTTGGCGATCGAGTACATCAGGTTATGGACGTAGTTCCAGTCATTATCCGGCGCGATGTGCTGGCGCGCGCATGTAGCCTTCATCTGTCCGCGCAGAAGCGTCAAATGATACTCTGAGCGCGGGCGTAATCGCCGGTGCGGTAGAAAATATGCCCGGGCATGTGCACCATGTGTCCCGACGCAGGTGCAAGCGAGCCCAGAATCTCCGCGCTGTGCAGCGCCTGCTCCGGATGCGGGCCGGCTTCGACGGCATGGATCCACAAATGGTTCGCGGCGGAGTTCTGCGGTTCCTCTTTCAGCACAGCCTGGAGCAGATGCCAACTGCTCCTTCTTGCCTTTGCGCGGTTCTCCCGCATCGTCATAGCCATCGTTGACGGCCTCGGAGAGAGCAATACGCGCGTTCGTATCGCTCGGGTTCTCTTTCACCAGGGTGCGCAGGATTTCAATTTCGTGATCGAACTTCGTGGTCCCCGGTGCCGGCCTCGCGAATGGCGGCCTCGTGCGCTTCGGAGGCTTGAATGTAGAGCTTCTCCCGCGGGCGTAACATGCCCCGCCAGCGCGACAGCTTTTTCCAGCGACGCCTGCGCGTACGTCTTGGTTACGCTGTGGTTGAAGCTCTCCGCCTGGTACAGCCCCCAATAGCACATGGCGCAATGGGCATCGGCGCGGATGGATTCTTCAAACGCGCGGTCCGCCTCGTAGTCCCAAAAGTCGTAAAGCAGGTTATAGCCCTGCTCGAACCACTTCTGGGCCTCGGCGTTGGCCGAGATGGGAAAGCGCACATTGCCTACGCCCTCAATATGTTGCGGCGCCGGCAACTGCTCCGGGGGCACCGGATCTCCGCTATCCGCCATGGGCATATTCATCTGCCCGAAGGCGGCTCCGGCTTGCACCAGCATCAACAACAACAAGGCAATCGTTTAGGCATGAGGGTATCTTTGCCCTTCCTGGACCCCGGTATTCTGCACCAAAGACCCGGGGTGAACTAAACTAGAGTAGTAAACGTGGCCCTGGGGGCAGTAAAGGAATTATCCATTGATCGCAAGCACTTTAACCAAGATTTTCGGAACCAGCAACGAGCGCATGATCAAGCGGATGAGGCCCATGGTCGAACAGACCGGGTCGTTCGAGCCAGCCATGAAGGCTATGTCGGACGAGGAGCTGCGCGCCAAGACCTCGAGTTCCGCGCCCGCATCGCCGCCCGCCTGGAAGGCATCGACGACGCCGAAGAACGCGTCGCGGAAGAAAAAGTGGTGCTGAACGAGATTCTGCCCGAAGCCTTCGCCGTGGTGCGCGAGGCCGGCCGGCGCGTACTGCAGATGCGGCATTTCGACGTGCAGTTGATCGGCGGAATGGTGCTGCACCAGGGCAAGATCGCCGAAATGAAGACCGGCGAAGGCAAGACGCTGGTCGCGACCCTCCCTTGCTACCTGAATGCTCTGGCCGGCCACGGCGTGCACGTGGTCACGGTCAACGACTACCTGGCCAAACGCGACGCCGAGTGGATGGGCAAGATTTACGAGTTCCTCGGGCTGACCGTCGGGGTGATCGTGCATGATCTCGATGACTCGCAACGCCGCGCCGCTTACGGATCCGACATCACCTACGGCACCAACAACGAATTCGGTTTCGATTACCTGCGCGACAACATGAAGTTCGACAACGCCGACTGCGTGCAGCGCGGGCACTACTTCGCGATCGTGGACGAGGTTGACTCCATCCTGATCGACGAAGCCCGCACCCCGCTGATCATCAGCGGCCCGACCGACCAGACGACCGATAAATATGCGCGCGTGAATCGCATCCTCCCCTCGCTCGAGCAGGGAGAAGAGATCGAGCGCGGCGAAGAGAAGATCCTCACCGGCGATTACGTGGTCGACGAAAAGCACAAGACCATCAGCGTGACCGACGAGGGTTGGGAAAAGATCGAGCAGCTACTGGGCATCGGCAACATTGCCGACCCGGAAAACTGGGACCTGAAGCATCACGTGGAAGTCGCGATCAAAGCCCACTCGCTTTACCGGCGCGATGTGCAGTACGTGGTGAAGGATGGCGAAGTCATCATCGTCGACGAGTTCACCGGCCGCCTCATGCCCGGCCGCCGCTGGAGCGATGGATTGCACCAGGCGATCGAAGCCAAGGAGCAGGTGAACATTCGCCGCGAAGACCAGACGCTGGCGACCATTACTTTCCAGAACTATTTCCGCCTCTACAAGAAGCTCTCCGGCATGACCGGTACGGCAGAAACGGAAGCTACGGAATTCGAAAACATCTACAAGCTCGAGATCGTGGTCATTCCTACCAACAAGCCCATGCGCGCGCCAGGAAAATCCTGACGTGGTGTTTCGCACCGCCAAGGAAAAATACCTGGCGGTCGCCGATGAGATTGCGCGGCTCCACGAGCAGAAGCAGCCAGTGCTGGTGGGCACCACTTCGATCGAGAAGTCGGAGCTGCTTTCTTCGATCCTGCAGCGCAAAGGCGTGAAGCACGTGGTGCTCAACGCCAAGTTTCACGAGCGTGAAGCCGAGATCGTGGCCCAGGCCGGGCGCCTTGGCATGGTTACGATCGCGACCAATATGGCCGGCCGCGGCACGGACATCGTGCTCGGTGGCAATGCGGAGTTTGCCGCCAAGCAGGAGCTGTTGAAGAAGGGCCTGGCGCAAGCGGTCAACGCCGCCCAGGGAGCGATCAATCCCATGGCCGGCCCGGGCATGGTCGCGCTTCTATTACCAGGGGCAGGAATTTGAAACCCGGCAGGAAACCTGGGACAAGGCATTTGCGCAGTACGCCGCGGCCGCCAGAAGCGAGCACGACGAAGTGATCGCCGCCGGCGGGCTGCACATCGTGGGCACGGAGCGGCACGAATCCCGGCGCATCGACAATCAGCTGCGCGGCCGCGCCGGCCGCCAGGGCGATCCCGGCGCCTCTCGCTTTTATCTTTCGCTCGAAGACGACCTGATGCGCATCTTCGCCAAGGAGTGGGTCTCGAACCTGCTGCAGCGCCTGGGCATGGAAGAAGGCGTGCCCATCGAGTCGAAGCATGATCAGCAGCCGCATCGAGGCCGCGCAAAAGGCGGTGGAAGGGCAGAACTTCGAAGCCCGCAAGCACCTGCTTGAATATGACGACGTCATGAACAAGCAGCGCTACGGCGGTGTACGGCCTGCGCCAGCAGCTGCTCGAAGGGCTCGATCAAAAAGAGCTGATCCTCGAGGACTACGTCGCCAACCTTCTCAGCGCGGTCGATGGAAGCGCACGCGCCGGAAGCAATGCATCCCGACCAATGGGACGTGAACGGCCTCAAAGGACAGCTGGCTTCGCAGTTCGGCATCGACCTCGAGAAGGAAGGCATCGACATCAACACGCTGGACCGGCACGAGCTGGGCGAAGCGATCTTTGAGCGCTTGAAAGAAAAGTACGAGATGAAGGAAGCCATCCTGGGCGGCCCCACCATGCGCTCTGCACGAGCGCATGGTCATGCTCAGCGTGCTCGACGGCTTGTGGAAAGACCATCTGCTGAGCATGGACCACCTCAAGGAAGGCATCGGTCTGCGCGGCTATGGCCAGCAGGATCCGTTGGTGGCCTACAAGAAAGAATCCTTCGACATGTTCGAAGCCATGATGGGACGCTTTCAGGAGGACACGGTCCGCTTCCTGTTCCTCATGCAGATTGTCGGACCCGATGGCCAGCCGATGACGGAATTGCCTGCCGCCGGCAGGCGCCGGAAATCACCAGCCAGGCCGTTCCGGAGCCGGTCCCGCGCGCTCCCGCAGAGCGGTCCGGCGACAGTCGAGGGCAACGGGCCACGCAACGCCCGCCGCGCCGCCACCGCCGCGCGCCGTTGTCGGTTCCTGTGCGCGCGCCTTCGACCACCATCGATGCCCTGGAGCAGGAGTTCCAGCGCAAGAAGAAGCGCGAACTCGAACAAGCGAGAATGACGGGCGCAAATGGAAGCTCCGACGCCCCGGCGCAAAGGCGCTCCGGCGAAAAGGTAGGCCGCAACGACCTCTGCCCCTGCGGCTCCGGCAAGAAATACAAAAAGTGCCACGGAGTAGAAGCCTAAGGTCCTGAAGGGGCGGGGCTCCAGCCCCGCCATAAAGTGTGTGATGTGATCGGCTTTAGCCGCTGAGGGAACGGCTGTTTCTCCGTAAGCTCGTTCCCTCAGTGGCTAAAGCCGAATTTGTTTCGGAACAGTTGTACGGTCCTAAAGGCCGTACCCTTCCTTTTCCCCTAGACTCCTCGCCGAAAACTCTCCGGTATCTCATCAAACGTAAAATTCGTCGCGCTTGAACCAGCCTGGTCCCGCCACATCTCGAAAATGCGACCGTAACTGAGCGTAATAAATTCGCTCTCGCTGATGCCCAACTTACCCGCGGTCGCGTCGATCCATTCGCTAGGGCCCTCAAGCTCCGCATAAACCCCCAGCGGCGTTTCATCGATCACGCAATGGCCCTGCGCGGTCTGCCCACTCCGTCCGCCATTTTTCATACACGAACACCGGACCGAAGCCCAAAGCCTCGAAAATCTTCCCCATCGCCGGGCCGTCCTCGACCATGGTTTCGGTTTCCACCCGCTTCTTGTGCGGCCCCTCTTCCGTCTGGCCGCTGGGGACGCACTTGTGCGTGACCACCCACTTGCTCCCGTATTGCCGAATGCGCAGGATCTGGCGCGAGTTGCGGAGTTCGCGATCGGGTGTGTCATAGAGCGTATTGCGCTCCAGTGTGCGTTCCGTGACGCGCACAAAACCAAGCGCCGGCAGCTTCTGCTCCAACGCTTCGCGGTCCGCCACCCGAATCTTTACTTCTGTTTCCATGGCCTGCATAGGCCGGAGTCTATACCACGACGGCTCCCCATGGGAAAATGACACCAGTGATCGTTCATAAAACACTGCGGCTGGCTGTCGATGCCAACGCCATCGACTCGCCGGAGTCGATGGCGTCCTTGCTCCAGGCAGCTGCAATTGTTGCGCCAGGGCGGCACAGTCGCGTTTCCCACGGAAACCGTCTACGGCCTGGGCGCGAATGCTCTCGAGCCAGGCGGCCGTGCAAGCTATCTTCGAGGCCAAGCAGAGGCCTGCCTGGGATCCGCTCATCGTCCACGTTGTCAGTCAAGAGCAGCTGGGCATGGTGGCCGTGGACATTCCCTACCACCGGCCGCTTGCTGATGGAAGCGTTCTGGCCCGGGCCGTTAACGTTGCTGTTACCCAAAGGCCCGCAGGTACCGGCGATTGTGACCGCCGGGCGCGCCCGGGTCGGCGTGCGCATGCCGCGTCATCCCGTGGCCCGCAGATTGATCGAACTCGCGGGTGTGCCGGTCGCAGCGCCCAGCGCAAATTCCTTCGGCAAAACCAGCCCCACGCGCGCGGAGTTTGTCCTGGAGGACCTCGATGGCCGCATCGATGCCGTGATCGATTCCGGGGACACCACCCTGGGACTTGAATCCACCGTGGTCGATGTGGGTGAGGAGCCGCCCATTCTCTATCGTCCCGGGATGGTCACCCTGCAACAACTACAGTCCCTATGCCCATCGTTGACGGTGTATAGCGCGCCGCAGGATGGCGCATCCGGACCGCAGGCCTCGCCAGGTATCGGACTGAAGCACTACTCTCCCCGTGCCCGCCTGCTGCTGGTGGAGAATGCCGGCAGCGAAAAGCTATATAGCATCGCCGCAGATCTGCAGGCTGCAGGGGAGACGGTGGGCGTGATGTTGCCCACGGTGCTCGCCGCCAAAGGGCCTTACCTGGTTTATGAATGGGGCGATCTGGAGGATCAGGAAAAACTGGCTCGCCGCCTGTTTGCGGGATTGCGCGAATTGGATGCAGCCGGCGCGACCGTCATCGTCTGCCCATCTGCCGGAGGACCATGGCCTCGGCGTCGCCATTCGTGACCGCCTGCTCAGGGCCGCCCGTTAAGCTGGTTGCTATCCGCCGCCTTATACAAATATTTGATGCCCGCCTTATAGATAAGCGTGCGCAGATTGCCGTGCCGCACTTTGATCGCATGACGGTCGTACCACTCGATCATGCCTTCGATTTGCTCTCCATCCTCCAACACAAAAATCATCAGGGTCCGGCTGTGAATTTGCTTTTGAAAGTAGAACGCTTCGGCGTGCGAGCTATCCCCGCGGACCGCCGCGGAATCCGAGCGTGCGTGGTGGGTGAAGGCAGGAGAGATCGCGGACACCCGGGCAGGGTATCGCCCAGTGCCCAGCGGCAGTGGCGGACGTATGAGTTTGCGTGGGCCCGTCGGGCTGATTGAAGGCAAAATCGACGGAGTGGTCCCATCAGCTTTGCTCTTCGCTTTCGCCTGACGCGCATCATAGATGCGGGGCGCCGGAATTGCGGAAGAATCGGCCATTGTCTTGTTGTGAAGTCTGCTGATTAGGATGCAGGATGCGGCCCTTTGGGTTTGACTGTCAAGATAGGCGTGAAATGGCGTGTCATCAACGCCTTGCCTAGCCCGACAGCGAACGAATCCAGAGCAAGCGATCTGCAGCAGGTTGCGCCGCATGCCTTGCTCCACCTGGTCCATGCCGCGGACAGCGTTTTCGATCCATGCCACATCGACAGTTTGCGCGATACGGGTCAGTTCGGCCTTCAAATCGATGTTGCGCATCAGATGGCCGGTGCCCGCCTGCAGCAGCAGTAAGTCTTCGAGCAGACTGGCGAAGGCATGCAGCAGGGCACTGGTCTTTTGTTGCCCCTCGGCGCCTGCGCGATAGGTCTCGGTCACGCGGAAGAGGGCTCCGAAGTCGGTCTCCTGGGCTCGCGAGGCCCCCTCACTGGTGGCGTTTGCCAGCATCACCAGCGCATCCTGACGGCTGGCGAGATAACCTTCCAGATCGAAACCCAATGCCTGACCGACTGCGCCCTGGGCCAGCCGTGCCACCAGCGCGCGCTGGTTTGGCTTCCAGTCTTTGCGTTGCTCGGCAAGAACCGCCTCGATCTGTTCCGGCGGAAGCGCGCCTAGCCGAAAGATACTCGGCGCGCGATCGAATGGTCGGTAGAAGTTCGCCCGGATTTTCTGCCAGCAAAAAAATATGTGCGTAGGCGGGTGGCTCTTCGAGAATCTTGAGCAGGGAATTGGCCGCCTCCTTCATGAAGGCGGTGCTGGTAAAAATGTAGACCGCGCGGGGCGCATCGGCAGGCAGCCGGTAAATGCGTTGGATCACGCTCCGCACCTGGCCCAACTTGATCAGCAACTGGGGTGGGTCCGGGGGAATGACCACAACATCCGGATGCGTCTGGATGAGGACGCGCGTGTCTTTCTTGTCCACCTCGCGCAGCTCTTCTCGCGCGGCAACGGCTTCGCCAACTCGCTCTGCGAGCGGCATGGAGAGAGCGATGCGCGTGCAATTGCTGCAAACTCCGCAAAAATCGGGCAAGACCATCGGTGACCGGGCGCTGCAAGCACGCCATGGTCTGCGCCAGCATGATAGCCAAGGTATATTTGCCCGCCCCGCGCGGACCGGCAAGGATGAGCGCAGGCGGCATGCGCTCCGCGGCAATTGCCTCACGCAAGATGGCGGACGGTCGCTTGATTCCCGGCAAACTGGTCGAAGCCCACATACCGAGACTAGCAAACTCTCGCCCTCCAGCCGCTGTCTCAGGTCATGGGCCGAAACGAAGTTGTTCAACGCTTCAGACTTGTCCAAATTACTTTCGCGGTTGGTCGAGAGTTAAACCCTAAACAGGCTGAGGGAAAAGCATCCCTGTAACGAAGGGCACGGGTTTAGCCGTGCCGTAAATAGGCCTTCCAACGACGGCTTTTAGCCGCTGAGGTACGCTTTTCGACTCATACGCGGCAAAGTCCCACAAAAAAATCCACTCTCAGCCCGCAATTGGGCTCGGTTGGATCTACCGCGGTTCGGGCACAAACATCATCGGATACTTGGGCCGGAGCGTGATCTTCGGCTGCACGTCGACAGTTTGTCCAGGAACAAACCTTAGCCCCCACTTCTGCGCAATGGTAGCCAGCATCAGAACCCCTTCCATCCACGCAAAAGCTTCGCCGATACATTGCCGTCCGCCGGCGCCAAAGGGAAAGTAAGCAAACCGCGGCCGGCCAGCCTTGTTCTCTGGAAGAAAACGGTCAGGATCGAAGCGCAACGGGTCGGGGAAATAATCCGAACTGCGCTGAATGATGTATTGGCTAAAGAAAAAATAAGTTCCCGATGGAAAACGATACGGTCCCAGCTCAACATCTGCAATCGACTGCCGTCCCATAGCCCATGCCGGTGGATACAAGCCGCATCGACTCCGCAAACACCATCTCTGTGTAACGCAGCCGCGGCAGGTCCTCAAGCGTGGGCAGCCGCCCCGCCAAAACCGCGTCGATCTCCGCGTGCAACCGGGCCTCCGCCTCGGGATTTTGCGAGAGCAGATACCACGTCCAGGTAAGAGCATTCGCCACCGTCTCGTAGCCCGCCAGAAAAATGGTCAGCACCTCATCGCGCAGTTGCTCATCGGTCATCCCCGAGTGATCGGATTCCTCATCACGCGACGCCAGCAACATGGAGAGCAGGTCGCCACGGTCCACTCCATCGGCGCGATGGCCTGCGATCATACGCTGCACGATCTCGTCCAGCCGGGCGCGAGCCCGGCGAAAACGGATCAGGCCCGGAAGCGGCCAGTTCAAATAAGCTTCCGCGCGCGGCAGGGCGATCAGGTAGTTGTAAAGCTCCATGATCACGTTGACCTGCTCATTGATCTGCAGCACGTCGTCCGTCACGTCGGTATTGAAGAGCGTACGGGCCACCACCTGCAGCGCCAGTTGCATCATCTGCGATGCAATGTCGATCGGCTGCAGAGGCTGCCACTGCCCGCGCAGATGGGCAGCGCGATCGACCATGATGGCGCCATAGGCCTGAATGCGCTGGCGGTGAAAGGCAGGCGCGGCAATGCGCCGTTGCCGCCGGTGTATCTCACCATCGCTGGTGATCAGGCCCTCGCCCAGCAGGATCTTCATGCGCCGCTGGGTCCGCTCCTTGATGAAATTCTGCGGCTGATTGATCAGAATCTCCTGGATAAAATCCAGCTGATTGACGAAAACAATGTGCGAGAGCCCGAGCCGGTAGTGGGCCATCCGGCCATACGTCTCGGCGAGGTGCTCGAACAGCGCAATCGGATTTCCCGGCTTGAAAAAACGGCGCAGCAGATAGAACGGCAGGTTGAGTTGCAGCCCCGGAGGATAGCGATAGCCGCCGCGCTCCAGCACGGTCCACGGCGGCTGCGATGCTGGTGAAAAGGTTGTGCCCATGCTTGCGTCTACAAACGTCCTCGTACTACTTCTACGACGCGCTCGTGGACTTCATCAATGGAGCCGTTGCTATCGATTGCGACCACACGCAAAGGCTCGCGCGCCGCAATCTCCTGATACTTGTCGAAGACCCGGCGATAGAAAGCGGAGCTTTCGCTTTCAAACCGGTTCTCGTCCTTTCCCGTGGCCGCGACGGCGCGCTGATTGCGGCGCCGCGCGCGCTGCAGCGAGAGATCGAAATCCGGCAACAGTAACAGGGTCAGATCCGGCTGCAGGCCCCGCACAAGGCGGCATGAAGATCGCGCACCACCGCGCTGCCCAGTTGCCGCCCGCCCCCCTGGTAGGCCTCGCTGGAGTCGGTGAAGCGGTCGCACAGCACAATGTTGCCGGCTCTGGAGCGCTGGTTCGATCACTTCCGCAATTGCCTGCGCGCGATCGGAAAACATCAGGCCCAACTCAGCGCAGCGGCGCCAGGCTCTCGGTACGCGTGTCCAGCAACAGGCCGCGGATGCGGTCGCCCACCCGGGTTCCCCCGGGCTGGCGGGTCGTCGTTACGGCACGTCCTTCCGCCTGCAACCACTCTTTCAGGCGGCGAAGTTGGGTGCTTTTCCCGGAGCCATCCAGGCCCTCGAAGGTCACAAACAGGCCTCGTGGCATGAACGGAGTTTACAACGGTCAATTCGTTAGGAACAGAGATCCGGTAGCGGACTAGCCCGCCGGGGCAAGATCGGCAATCTCCAATTCCAGGCCGCCATATTCCGGATGCTGGTTCTGCCGCAGCTTGTAAGCGATGTGGAGGACCGAGCCCTGTTCCAGCCCCATGGCCTGCACACGCCCAGCCCAATCCCAACCCAGGGCAGACCAACTGGCGCCGCGAGCCCCCTGGGCCAGCTGCAGGCAAACGTGGCGATCTTTGATAGCGCGCGCCGGAGCCGCGACGCGCACGTTATAGGCGACGAAGACAGGTTCCTCGTTGCCGTTGCCCACCGGCTCCAGGCGGCGCAGCCAGCCATACAGTGCCTCAGTGATTTGATCGAGCGGCAGCACCGCGTGGCAGCGCAGGATGGGCGCTGTCTCCTCCACATTGAGCGTGGCCCAGGCCTCAAGCCGGCTCCTCAACTCCTCAACCCGAGCCGCTGGCAAAGAGAACCCGACCGCGTGCGCGTGGCCCCCAAAGCGAGTAAACAGCTCCTTGCACCCCTCGATGGCCTGCAACAGATGAAAGCCGGCAACCGAGCGGCCGGATCCATAAGCCTCCCCATTCTCGAGCGCGATCACAATCGCCGGACGCCCTACCCGGTCGACCACCCGCGAGGCGAGGATGCCGATAATGCCGCGATGCCACCCTTCGCCTTCGATCACGATGCAGCGGCTTGCGGCAAAGACTGGTTCCTCGCGCAGGCGGCGTTCGATCTCCTCCAGCATGCCCGCTTCCGCCTGTTGCCGCTCGCTATTCAGGCGGTCCAGTTTGGCTGCCAGCTCACCGGCCCGGACCGCATCGCGGGTGGTGAACAGTTCGACCACTTCGGAAGCCACATCCATGCGGCCGGCAGCGTTGATGCGGGGCGCGAGGCGGAAGGCCAGGTCAGTCGCGGTCAGGGCGCGTTGTTTCGGGTCAAGCTTGGCCACCTGCATCAGCGACCGCAACCCGGCGCTCGCGGGGCGCCGCAACTGCTCCAGGCCCACACTGGCGAAGACCCGATTTTCCCCCAGCAGCGGCACCGCATCGGCGACCGTGGCAATGGCCAGCATCTTGAGGAAGGAAGGCAGGATTTTGGCCCGCGCCCGCTCCGCGTCCCAAGCCTCAAGCAGCGCCTGCGCCAGCTTGAAAGCGACCCCAGCGCCGCACAGGTGCTTGCAGGCGTAGGCGCAACCAGGCTGATTCGGGTTAAGAATCGCGAGCGCGGTGGGCAGACCCGGAAGGCCAGGCACATCCTGCGCCAGGTGATGATCGGTGATGATGAGGTCCACGCCCAGGCGCGCGGCCGCCTCTGCTGCGGCAAAGGCGCGTATGCCGGTGTCGACGCTGATCACCAGGCGCACACCTCGCTCGGCCGCCGCCGCCAGCACCTCTTCCTGCATGCCATAGCCCTCGCGCAACCGGTGCGGCACATGAAAATCCACCAGCCCGCCGAGCATCTCAATCGCCGTTTTGAGCAGAACAATGGCAGTCGTGCCGTCTACGTCGTAGTCGCCATAGATGAGGATCGGCTCCCGCGATGCGATCGCCGCCTGCACCCGGGTAACGGCCGCGGCCATGCCCTGCATCGCATAGGGGTCGAGCAGGTGTTCCATACGGGGATGAAGGAAGAGATCGGCTTCCTGGGCGGTGCGCACGCCGCGTTCCGCCAGCAACTCGGCCACAATCAGCGGGAGCCCGGCGCTTTGCGCCAGGATGGCGGCAGCGGAATTGGCCTGGGGGAGAACCCAACGGTTGAGGCGCACCGTCTGGGGGTTTAGGGCAGGGGAGCGGGCAGCATTCACCCTTCTTCTTCGTCCTCGTCGTCTTCGAAAACCACGTCTCCGAAGTCTTCCACAAACTCCAGCAGCTGCTGGTAGCGCTCGTACCAGGGGGTCGCGTTCTCGTGCACGAAGAGGACGCCCTGATGGGCAAAGCCGAGCTGGATGTAGCCGATCTTGCCCACGTAGTTCACCAGGTACTGCGCCTCGTGGACTTCCGCCGCCGCCTCATCCGGAAAATTATCGTCGCGGATCTCTTCCAGCAGCATCGCGATGTCTTCCTTCTCCAGCTTGACCTCGCTCATGGTGACGAACGGCGCAGACGCCGTTTTGGCCATCTCGACGAAGTCTTTCCAGCTGTCAGGGTTTTCTTCGTCTTCCCACAGGACGGTGGGCAGGTCTTCGGTGATAAAGCCAGGGAAGCGGCGCATGGCGTGTCCTTCAACAAAGGCCACCATGTCATCTTTGAGGGAGATCAAGTCGTCAGGCTGCATGTTCGCGCCTCCTATTGTCGCAGAAGTCTTCCCATTTGCCGCAAGCCTCAATGCGGTTAGCCAATTTCATGGCGCTCCGGTCCGCCGGGGAGTGGGCGGTGGCTTGGGAATGGCATTGCATGGCACCGCAATTCGTGCAGATCGAGGGGCGGGGGTGGGCCGGGAACGGCGTCCAAATATGCTATAGTCCGATTCATATAACATGATTTTTTCGCGGGAGTACGTCAATTATCTGGCGCGCCAGACAGTCAATCAGTTGATCGAAGCCAAGATGATCCGGGCTACCAAAGTTGGTGTCGTCGCTGAGCGGGTCAATGCCGCCATTCTGGAAGAGCTGTCGCTCGAGGATCGCATCAACGAAGAAGTGCGCGTCATACTGGACGCCTACCAGGAAGACATGCGCCGCACCGGCGCCAGTTACGCGGAGATGTTCAAGAAGGTGAAGCTGGAGCTGGCAAAGAAATACAAGGCGGTCTTGTGAGACTTTCCCGAGACAAGCTGAACAAGCTGGCGCACGTGGTGGCGGACACCCTGGCTGAGACCGACGAGTGCGAATTTCTGGATGACCGGAACACCATCCGCCAGGAAGCGCGTAAGGCGCTGGAAAAGGTGCTGACCGAAGAAATGAAGATCGACCAGGCAGCCCGCCAGAAGATCGCCTCGCAGCGCAAGATTATCGTAGAAGGCAGCCAGGAATGGGACATCCTTTACCGCAAGTATTACAACGACGAGGTAAGGAAACTGGGCGTCTGAGCAAGAGGCAGGCCGCTGCTTTGGTATACTGAGAATCCTGCCCTATTCCACCGTGGCGTCATGGTGTAATTGGTTAACACGCCGCCCTCTCAAGGCGGAGAGTTCGGGTTCGATCCCCGATGACGCTACCAAGTAAACCCAATAGAATAAGCAACTTACAGCGAGATGCCCGCAATCGGCTGGAAATTGGTGCGTCAAAGTTCCGTCAAAGTGGTTCGCGCAGGGGTGGCCGAGCGAGCCAAACCGATCCGATTCTATTTGTGCGGGTTGCTGTTGCTTATATTGTGGGCAACCCTAAGTCTTTAGCGACTCGCCGGGGTGGCCGGAAGCTGCGCCGGTCGATGCCTAAGGAAAACCCTGCGGGAGACCCTAGGCCGAACCCGCTGATAAGATCAATGCCGCGATGAAGCAAGCGGAGAGACTTGACCGTTTAGAAAAGCAGATGCTTCTGCTGTCGCGCAAAAAGCGCTGGTACGAACGGGCTTGGGAGTTGGTCACCGGAATCGGCGTGGTTGTTGGCGTTCCCGCAAGTGTCATTGGTCTTGCGATCCTGTTTTGGCCTCAAGTCAACGTCAACTTGGATAAGACCCTCGACCAGCGCGACCCATTTGCCACGCAGTTTGCCGTCATGAACGGAAGCAATTTCAGCATCCGCCACGTTCGTTTCCAATGCCTTCTCAACATCCCCCCGATTATCACCAACAGCGGGACGGAACCGGAACCGCCCACAGAAGAGGTCAATGCGGGTGACACGCTGGTGCGCGGTTGCGGCGTAGTGACCAAGGATTTGAATTTGAATGCAACGCTCGACACATTGGTGACCTACTCCTACCCTATCCTCGGAGCGCGACACGTCACCGTTCATTTCGAAGCCCGCAAGGATGCGCAAGGGGTTCCGCAGTGGTTCAAGACAATCGAAACCGCGACGCGGCTGAGTGTTCAATAGCGGGGCCGGTCCACGATTGCCCCTGGAAAGCTGAGCGCCCCATCGCAAGGAATGGCCAGGGGTAAATCGAACGGGCGCATACTTGTCGCCATGGCGGATAAGACCTTCCTTATTAAGCTGGCGAACGATTCGATTCAGCATGTTCGCGCCGCCAGGATGGAAGTTCATGGCCAGCACATGGTCTTTCTGACGGCTGGCGAGAAACTGGCGGCCATATTCCTAATTGAGTCGGTTAAGTCTTGGAATGAGCTTCCATAGTGCCGTCCCATCGCCAGGGATGGCCAGGACGCGCCGCTACGAATTTCTGATACCCCAGCACCCCGGAAAGTGCCCTAGGGCTTCCCGATTTACCCTGTTTTCGTTTTTGGTGTAGCCTTGGACGTCGTTTTGGCTACTGGTTTCTTTGCCTTGAAGAGTTTTGTCATTGCCTCATCGAATTTCTGTCTTGCTTCTGGGCCTTCGCGCTATTCAGGTTTCCTCGACCATGTCCTATTATGCTACTCGCCAAATAATAAAGGCCCTCGACAAACTTCGAGAGGAGATGAGGGATTTATTCCAACAGCAAATAGGTGCAGTACGCGATGTCACAGAAGCAACACGGGAGAATAAGCAGGACCAGATACCAATACCGCTGCACGTTATCGCTGAAACACAGCCCACCCCAGCAGAAAAGACTGACCAAAACTCCCAGAACAATAAAAACTTTTGGCTTCAGGTAGCTCTTACGGGGGGAACTTGGCTCGCGTTCTTGGCGGCCGCTATATATGCTGGAATCGCCGCCCACCAGGCCTCGCTCATGAACGACACTCTTCAACAAGTTAAAAAGCAGACCATCGCGGCTGGACAATCCGCTGATGCTGCAGATAGATCCACGCTTACTGCGCAGCGGAGTGAAAGAGATACTAGGCTCTCCAATGCCATTGAGTCCGAGCAGGCGCGGAAATCCCTCCAGGCCACTATCGACAACTTTCATCAAGATCAGCGACCATGGGTGGGGTTTCAAAACCCCGACTGTGAGTACTGTGAGGGTTTCACTACCGAAAATAGCGTTCAACTTTTCGCCCACAATCTTACGGGGAAGATTGCCAATACCGGTAAGACCCCAGCTGAAGAGGTTCATGTCAGCTTCACCGTTCACTATGGCGCTTTCCACTGGGTGCCGAAAGAATGTACCCAGCTTGGCAAGGCCGTCAAATGCCCTCCCGGTAAGTCTGCGAATCTGAAATTCGAACAACTCGGGCGCGAAAATGAAGAATTGGTTGATATCGGCGTCATAGCTCCGGGTCAGAGCGCCACTATAACCCTTACCGGTCAAGATTGGGGATATTATGGGGACTTGAAAAGTGCCGGCGAAATGGGACTGGCGGCTGCTGAAGTGGAAGGCACGATAACGTATCAGCTTTTGTGGGGAGGAAAAAGGCGAACGCAGTTCTGCTTTTACCCGGTTTATCCCACACATGCTCATCAGAAAAACGAGACCTACCCAAACTGCGATGCCAAGGGAAGCAACGCGATGAAGTAACGCTACCCTGTCACGGAGTCTCAATTGTGGCCCTGATGTTTACGAACGGCCCTTCAATGCCCACAACTGCAAAGATGACCAGGGCAACCACCAGTAGAGCACTGTCCCCCGCAATGCTTCTTTTGAAGCTTGGCGCGAAGTTGGCTTACTTCATCGCTACCATTCCGTTTCCAAACTTCAATCTGTTCGGCTGTGCGCAAACAACCATCAGAGCAACGATGATAGGGAGTGCTCCGCGCAAACAGAACGTCAAACGCTCTCCCTTTGGGTTTGGGCGCGTTAATTCTGTCCCAGCATCTTTTCAATGCAGCATCCAAATCCATTTTGCCCATGATTATTGTCCCAAAGCAATGTCTAACGGACCCTGCCCAATCCCAGCCAAGTACGAATTTGACGCTACGGCCAACGTAATCGACTGGCCAGGGAGAACACAAACGCCAGTTGCAGGAGTTACCGCAACGGAGTTTGAAGTTCCCAGGAGCACCCAAGCGGGATAAACTCCCAGATTCGCCACAATTGCGCAGGTTGGTGTCCCGGTCGTACTGAGCGACACATTCGACGATGCAGCACTGGCGATAAGACTTGCTTTGCCGGTAATGGTAAACGCGGGATATTGCGGATTTGCCATGAGAATCCTTCCTTACATGTGGGCAACAAACTTAACTCAAAACGCCCAAAGTAATAATTAAGGCATTTCCATTCGCACCGACAGCCGATATATACATTGGAGTTGTTTCGTCTGTCCTGCATTGCTGCCTGCATCTGCGGTTCGCAGTGACCGGCGATCAGCTCCACGAAGCGATCCGCTCCCATGGGACGCATGTTGAGAAAGTGCGGGCCGCGCTTCGCGCCCACAAAGGCAGCTGAGTGACTGGAGTCGGACGGATTACGGGAAAGAGCAGCGCCTACTCAACGCATTGATGGTTGGTTAGGGGGCGATAAACATCCCCGAGATCGGCTGTGCCATAACTGCTGCCCACGCGGTCGGGGAAGAACAGGTGACAGCATATCCGTTCGCAATCAAAGCGTTCGTGCGCTGCAATAGGTATTCTGTCACCGTATTAGTTGCCATGTTTGAGCCTAGCGAAGGGTTCTAGTGTTCGGGCGTTGATTAACCAGCCCTTGCGTCCGCAGTCTAAGCGGCTTGAGACCCATTTGTTCAAGCGCCACCGGCGCAACGTTCGCCAGCCAATCGAACAACGCATCAGACACACAACGATCGATTGGTACTTGGGTTTTCGCACAGTAGTCTTGCAGAAGCACCATATAGCTTTCACTGATCGTAACCATTGCCATGATTCTCTTTCCCTCGTGAGCTTTACTACGGCTGAATTGTAGAGATACGTCCTGTGCGAAATCGGGAAATTATGCGCTTTTAATCTTTTAATCCAGCCTCAGCTTTTTTGTCTTAGGGGTCTTTGCGACTCGCGTACTTGCACGTCGACCTGACGTGCCGAAACGCCGTTTGATCTGAGCACGCGCCTTCTCGAAGCGCCTAGAAGGTTCAAATCGAGGCTTACCGACCGAGATATCTACGATCTTCTACTTCTCAGTAGTCCCATGATCCACTTTACAACCGCCCTGCGATCACAGCCTTGGCGGACCACCCTAAAACCGGCCACTTGTGGTCACCTGAAAACCGGCCATCCATCTTTGGCAAGGCCACGAAGCGAATAGCTCTGAAGCCCCATCTTGAACGGGCTAAACGGCTCCATCGTCCTTGCGCGGCCCGGCAATCGCACGGCGGGCGATCCGCCCAAGCCCGAGCGTTCCCGCCACGACACAACCGGCGGCGAGCAACTCACGCCGGTTCCAGACTCGTGTCTGTTCGATCTGATGACACCCGGAATTCTCCTCCGTCGTTGGCCCTTTTTCACACCGGCCGCCGGTCGAACCAGCCGATACGGCCTCGAACATTGTCCGTGTACAGAAGTTATCCCAAGGCCCTGGGGATGCCAGTCCCCCGTCACAGAAAACGGAAAGTTCGCCGGGCCGCCGGACGGCCCTTGAGAGAACGGCGACTCGATCTGGTAAAAGGTATAGTGGGTCTTGAACTCACACGGACTTGCGATCGAACAGGTCCTGGCAGATCAAAGACTCAGAGGGCAAAGCCATGCGGCCCCCATCCGAAGTTCTCGGGGTGATGTACCCGGTCGGCGGCGGAGACCCGATTCCCCTGACCAAGGCCGAGATCGTCATCGGCCGGCGGCCGGGCAACGATATCCGTCTCGACTTCGAGAACATTTCCGGCAAACACTGCAAGCTGCGGTTCTCGAACGGAATCTGGATGGTGCGCGACCTGGGCAGCACCAACGGAACGACCGTCAACGGCTCGTTGCTCGCCAGCGAGCAGAGCGTCATGCCGGACGAAGAGCTGGGAATCGCCGGGCATCTCTTCACGATCGACTACGAGCCCGCCGGCCCCGAGGCGTTTCTGAATTCCCACAAAGATCTGGACGAAGAGGTCGTGCTCGAGCGGCAACGGCACTCGCTCATGGACCTTGCCGGGCTCGACACCGATCAGACCCAGGCCAAGCGGCCGAAGCGCGCCCCGACGGTCATCGAGCGGCTCTCGGCCGACGAGGCGGAATTTGACGACGCCGTTCCCCAGCATTTCAAGGCGCCGCCGAAACCCAAGAAAACAACCGACCGACGACGACTTCTTCAAAATCATTGAAGACGACGTGAAGAAGCCCGATGACTGATACCTGCGGCGATCGCTCGTCCGGGACCTCGAGAAATCGCGCTCGAGACTTTCTCCTAAAAAGTCGGTCATCGAAGCATTCTTTGACGCTCACTTAGTGAGTCAGCCTTGCTAGTTTCGCTGCGCCAGTTCCGGGATTGACCGATGCGCGCATGGGCACAGTCACGCCTGGATCATGCGAGTTGTAACCCATCCATCTCAGCACCAAGGAGTTTGCCACGATGAGAACGATGTACAGAGCCATGTTCGGATTGAGTCTGGCCGCGATGTTCGCCAGCCCGGCCTTCGCGCAGGGGCGCGCGGCTTCGGCTGGGCGGCGGCGGCGGCACTTGCCATGCTGATCGGCAACGAGAGCGTTCAGAAAGAGCTGAAGCTTGACGACGAGCAGGTCGAAAAAGCCAAGGAATTCGCCGAGAAGGCCCGCGAAGAGATGCGCGAGAAGACCGCTCGAAGCTGGAGGGCCTCGAGGGCGAAGAGCGCCGCACGAAGATGCAAGAGATCAACAAAGAGATGAATGAGTCGGCCATGAAGGCGTTCGGCGAGTTCCTCAAGCCCGAGCAGATCGCCCGGCTCAAGCAGATCTCGTATCACGACGCGCGGAGCCGGGCCTTCAGCGACCCCGAGGTCGCCAAGAAGCTGAACCTGACCGACGCTCAGAAGAGCGAGATCCAGACGATCAACCAGGAGATGATGGCGCAGATGGGCGAAGCTCCGCCAGCAGTTCGCAGGACGACCGCGAAGGCGCCATGAAGAAGATGGCCGAGCTTCGCAAGGAGACGCATGGAGAAGGTCGCCGCCAAGCTGAACGACGAACAGCAGAAGACCTGGAAAGAGCTGATCGGCGCTCCGTTCGAGGTCGAGTTCGCAGCCCCGGCCCGCAATGAACTCGACAGTTCTGCGTCGCACTGCGAGTGACCGGTCCAAGTGCTCGCGTCTGAAACCAACGACGAGATCCCGGATCACTGATCCGGGATCTCGTTTTCATTTCCGGTCGGGCTCGCTCCGCATCCGTTGGCCGCGTCGCTCGATTTCACTCCACCGTCACGCTCTTGGCCAGATTGCGCGGCTTGTCGATATCGCAGCCGCGCAGACGCGCGACATGATAGGCGAGCAACTGCAGCGGCACGACCGCCAGGAGCGGCTGCACGACCTCGGGCGCATCGGGGACCGGCAGGAAGACGTCGGACAGTGCCGCCAGCGCGCGGTCGCCTTCGGTTCCGACCGCGATGACCGTGCCGTTGCGGGCCTTGACCTCCTCGATATTGCTGAGCGTCTTGGCGTGCAGCGAGCCGCGCGGGGCCACGAAGACGCACGGAGTCTCGCCGTCGACAGCGCGATCGGCCCGTGTTTCATCTCGGCCGTCGGATAACCCTCGGCGTGGATGTAGCTGATCTCCTTGAGCTTGAGCGCACCCTCGAGCGCGACCGGAAAATGAAGGTCGCGACCGAGGTAAAGAGCGCTCTTCGGCGCGAGCTGAACCGCTCGGCCGCCTGTTCGATCAGCGGCTCGGTCTTGAGGACTTCGCCGAGCCAGGCCGGGAACCGATTCGATCGCGTCCACGACGGCCAGGCCGTCCGGGAACGAGAGTTGCCGCAGCCGGCCGAGATAAAGCGCCAGCAGCAGGAGCACGGTCACCTGGGCGGAAAACGCCTTGGTGCTGGCGACGCCGACCTCGGGGCCGGCATGAAGATAGATGCCGCCGTCGGCCTCGCGTGCGATCGTGCTGCCGACGGTATTGACGATCGCCAGCGTCGGGTGCCCGCGCCGCTTCGCCTCGTGCAGAGCAGCCCAGCGTGTCGGCCGTTTCGCCCGACTGGCTGAGCACGAAGACGAGCGTCCGATCGTCGAGCGGCGCATTGCGATAGCGGAACTCGCTGGCGTATTCGACCTCGACGGGCAGATGAGCGAGCCGCTCGATCAGGTATTCGCCCACCAGCGCCGCGTGCCAGCTCGTGCCGCACGCCGCCAGGACGACCCGCCGCACCCGGCGGAGCTGGCGGGCCGAGAGGTTCAGACCGCCGAACTGAGCGGTCGCCTCGGCGCGGCGCAGCCGGCCGCGGCAGGCGTTGACGACCGTCTCGGGCTGCTCGCGAATCTCCTTGATCATGTAATGGGCGTGGCCGCCCAGCTCGACCGCGTCGGGCTTCCAGTCGATCCGGTCGATCCGCGGCGTGATCGGTCCGTGCTCGAGATGCCGGATCTCGAAGTCGCGGTCCGTCAGCCGGACGACCTCGCCGTCTTGCAAGAACGCGACCCGCGCCGTGTGGGGCGCGATCGCCACCGGGTCGCTGGCCAGCAGGTGCTCGCCGTCGCCCAGACCGACGACCAGCGGGCTGCCGAACCGGGCCCCGACCACCTCGCCGGGCCGCTTCGGACTGACGACCGCCAGCCCGTACGTCCCCTCCAGCCGCGGCAAGGCACGCTGCACGGCCTCGAACAGGTCGTCCACCGTTTCCAGCTCGCGCGCGATCAGGTGGGCGATCACCTCGGAATCGGTCTGACTGACAAACACAAAGCCCTGCGACTCGAGCTCGCGCGCGCAGCGCGGCGTGGTTTTCGATGACGCCGTTGTGCACGAGCGCGACCGTGACCTCGCCTGCCCGGCCGCCCAGATGAGGATGGGCATTGCGGTCGGTGGCCGGTCCATGAGTCGCCCAGCGCGTGTGGCTGATCCCGCAAGTCCCCGGTGCCGGCTCGCGGTCGAGCAATTCCTCGAGCACCCGCACCCGGCCGGCCCGCTTGCGGACGATCAGCTCGGTCACGGTCGATCGTGGCGAGGCCCGCGCTGTCGTAGCCCCGATACTCGAGCCGGCGCAGCCCGGCGACCAGGATCGGCGCGGCCTGATGACCTCCGGTGTATCCGACGATTCCGCACATCGCCACCATCCTTGTCCGGTAGACGTCTGCTCATCCTGCTTCGGCTCTTGCCAGCGGTCTTCTCGGGAAAGATCGCCGCCAGTCGACACCGGAAGCCGGGCAGCACATCTTCGCCCGAAAGCTCGCCGTCTTCGCGCAGCCAGGCTCGTCGAACCGTCGCGGCGATAAATGTGAACCGTGCGAGCCTCGGGATCGATCACCCAGACCAGCTTGACCCCTGCATCCAGGTATTCGAGGACCTTGCTCTCGACCTCGTAAGCCAAGTCGTTCGGCGAGACGACCTCGACCGCGAGGTCGGGAGGCAACATAAATATAGCCCTCCGAAGTAAGTCCCTCCGGCAGGCGATCCTTGCGCACGAACGAGACATCGGGGAACCGCACCTTGCGCGGGGAATCGGGGAAGCAGACGTAACCTTGAGCGGCCGCCCAGGCCCAGCCGAGCTCTTGCTCGTCGACGAAGATGTCGATGAAGCGATGCAACCGTCCCGCCACCCAGTTCGACAAAACGCTCATATGTCGCTCCACCAGGTGGCCGTCGACCAACTCATATTTCTTCCGATCAGGCATCGCCAGCAGGTCTTCCGGCGTGTAAGTCTGTTCCGCAACGGTGCTCATGACGGTCTCCCGTGTCCGCGAGTCGAGTCATCGACGTGCTCGAATCGTCCAGAATTATACCGCGCAACTGCCGATCAGCCGAAACGCTGCCGGGCATCCGTCGCTCGATCGTCGTAGGACAACCTTCCAGTCAGTGTCCGTACGCCATGATAAACGTCCGATAGAAGTCGCGGAACCCCGTCGTCGATCCGCGGGCAATCTCGAAACTCGACCCATGTGTCTCGGAGTCGAATACTGTCAGCAAGTCAACTCGGCTTGCGAAACCAGGCCAAAATGGCGTTGACAGGCTGCTTGACTGGGCGATAGTGTCGCCCCGACAGGACGACTTCCGATGAAGTCCGCGAACGGTCATCAGAAGCCAAGGATTTTCGCCTGTCAGCCCGAGCACCACAACGGAGTAGGCCGCAAGGACGAGGGCCTGGCGTGTTCAACACCCCGTCTCGCCTTGCCGCACGACGATCCTCAATCAGACACCCTCGACGTTCCAGGCGCGTTTCGAGCCACCACGGATGGAGCCCGCGATGCGAATTCTCGTCACCGGCGGAGCCGGTTATGTCGGATCGACCCTGGTCCCCATGCTCCTCGAGCAGGGGCACCGCGTTCGGGTCCTCGACACCCTCAAGTTCGGCGGCCACGGGCTCTTGCCCTGCTGCTCCAATCGCTTCTTCGAGCTGACCAAGGGCGACGTCTGCGACCCGGCCACCGCCAAGGCCGCCCTCGACGGCGATCGACGCGGTCATTCACCTCGCCGCCATCGTCGGCTACCCGGCCTGCAAGAAAGAGCCCCAGCTCGCCCACACCGTCAACGTCGACGGCACCGCCAACCTGCTGCGTCACCGCAAGCCCGACCAGAAGGTTCTCTTCGCCTCGACCGGCAGCATCTACGGCTCGATTCCCGACTACGTCTGCAACGAAGAGACCCCGCGCGCGCCGATCACCCTCTACGGCGAAACCAAGGCCACGGCCGAGCAGATGGTGCTCGACGCCGGCAACAGCGTCGCCTACCGCTTCGCCACCGCGTTCGGCGTCAGCAACCGCATGCGGCTCGACCTCATGCCCAACGACTTCACCTATCAGGCCGTCCACAACCGCAACCTGATCGTCTACGAGGGGGGATTCAAGCGAACATTCGTCCATGTCCGCGACATGGCCCGATCGTTCATCTTCGCCCTCGAGCGCTGGAACGAGGTCAAGGACGACGTCTACAACGTCGGCCACGAAACCATGAACTTCACCAAGGAAGACGTCGCCCGCAAGATCCTCGAGCACGTCGACTACTACCTCCACTTCGCCGAGGTCGGCTCCGACGCCGATCAGCGCAACTACGAAGTCTCGTACGAAAAGATCCGCAAGATCGGCTTCGAGACGACCGTCGACCTCGACCGCGGCATCGCCGAACTGGTCCGCGCGGCCAGGCTGATCGAGTTCCAGAACCCGTTCGCCAATGTCTGAACTTTGTCCGTGGTCAGTGGTCCGTGCTCTTGAGCTGCGTGGCCACGGACGACTGGCCGCGCCCGAGAATCACAGCTGCACGACAGCGGACGACTGACAACCGACAACGGACCACTGACAACGGACAACTCACCAATGAAAAGCTTCTGGTCCGGCAAACGCATCACGGTGACCGGCGGGGCCGGCTTTCTCGGCCAGCACGTGGTCAAGCGACTCGAGAGCTACGGCGCGAGCGTCTTCGTGCCGCGTCAGCGCGACTATAACCTGGTCTCGCTCGACGCCTGCATGCGGTGCCTGCTCGAGCACCCGTGCGACGTGCTGTTTCACACGGCCGCGTACTACGGCGGCATCGGCATCAACCAGAGCGAGCCGGCCAAGCTCTATTACTCCAACCTGGTCATGGGCGCCAACCTGATGGAGGCCGCGCGGCTGGCGAAGGTCGCCAAGGTCGTCAATATCGGCACGGCGTGCTCCTATCCGGGCTATCTCGAAGGGCACCTGAAAGAGCAAGACCTCTGGGCCGGCCCGTGCCACGCCAGCGTGGTCAACTACGGCCTGACCAAGAAGATGCTGGCCGTGCAGGGCGAAGCGTACAAGAAGCAGTACGGGCTCGACTCGATCCACCTGATTCTCACCAATCTTTACGGGCCCGGCGACTCGTACAACACCGAACGCTCGCACGTCGTGGCCGCGCTCGTCCGCAAATGGGTCGAGGCCGACATCGCCAAGGCCCCCAGCATCGAGGTCTGGGGCACCGGCAAGCCGGTCCGCGAGTTCATCTATGTCGAAGACTGTGCCGACGCGATCGTGCTGGCCGCGGAAAAATACAATGATGTGAGCCTGCCCTTGAATATCGGCACCGGCATCGGCACGTCGATTCGCGAGCTGGTGGAAACGATCAATGCGGTCACCGGCTTCGGGGGCAAGATCGCCTGGAACGCCGACAAGCCCGACGGCGCCATGATGAAGGTGCTCGACGTCAGCCGCATGAAGCAAGCGCTCGATGGCTGGGTGCCGCCGACCGAGCCTGAAGGCGGGCCTGGCCAAGACGATCGCCTGGTACCGGGCCAACAAGGCCCAGGCGGACGCCAAATGGTGAACCGGCGGCACTGGCAGCGACACACGACTCGTCGGCACGCGGGCTCATCGCGCGGATGACCGAGCCGGAGCTGCCCGGCCGCCTGGCATCGGCATCGATCCGGGCCAGACGCCGCTCGCCGCACCACGGCCCGAGCGCGCCGACCGCCGAGCATCGGCGCGGCAAGCGGATTCTGTTCATCAACCAGTATTACTGGCCCGACCACGCCTCGACGGCCCAGCACCTGACCGACCTGGCCGAATCGCTGGCGGACCGAGGGTTACGAGTGCCACGTCCTGGCCTCGCAGGGCCGATACAAGCCCGGCGAGCCCACGCCCGCCGGCGTACGAGATCCACAACGGCGTTCACATCCACCGCGTCCCCGCGACCTCGCTGGGCCGCCGCGGCACCTGGGCGCGGATGACCGACTACCTCAGCTTCTATGCCGGCGCCGTGTTCAAGGCCCTGCTCCTGCCGCGCTTCGACGCGGTCGTCACGCTCACGACTCCCCCGTTCATCGGCCTGGTCGGCACGCTCTTGAAACGGCTCAAGAGGACGCGGCACGTTTACTGGAGCATGGACCTCCATCCCGACGCCAGCCTGGCGCTCGGGCGGATGTCGCCCAAGAGCCTGTTCGCCCGCGTCCATGAGCTGGCTGAGCGGCTTCGTCTATCGCCAGGCCGACCAGGTCGTCGTCCTCGGCCCGTACATGGCCGACCGGATCGCGCTCAAAGAGCGTCGCCGCCCGAGCGGATCGCGACCATTCCCGTCTGGAGCGAGCGCGACGAGATCTATCCGACCCCGCGCGACGCCAACCCGCTGCGCAAAGCGCTCGGGCTCGAGAAGGCGTTCGTGGCGATGTACTCGGGAAACCTCGGCCTGGCCCACTCGTTCGACGAGTTCATCGAGGCGGCCCGGCAGCTTCGCGACCGGCCCGATATCGTCTTCCTGTTCGTCGGCGACGGGCCGCGGCTCGCCGAAGTCAAGGCCGCCCGCGATCGCGAGAACCTGACGAACATCCGGCTGCTCGACTACGTTCCGCGCGACCAGTTGCAAGCCTCGCTGACGCTGGCCGACGTTCACCTGATCTCGATGCGGCCCGAGATGACCGGGATCGTCGTGCCCGGCAAGCTCTACGGCGTGATGGCCGCCGGCCGGCCGGCCATCTTCGTCGGCCCCGAACATTGCGAAACGGCCGACACGATTCGCGACGCCGGCTGCGGCATCACGATCACGCCCGGCGACGCCGACGGCCTGGTGGCAGCACTTCTGCACCTCGCGTCCAACCCGAGTCTCGCGCGGCGCATGGGTGAAAAGGGACGCTCTGCGTTTCTCACCAACCACGAACGAAGACTCTGCTGCGCCCAGTGGTGCGAGCTGATCGACGAGCAGGTCGCTCGACCGGAAGCCGGCCGGCACGGCAGCCGCCTGCGCCGGCGCCGAAGCACGCGCCAAGCTCGCCGCGGCCGCGCCCTATGTCACGCTGTCTCAATGAGCCGAGACGCTGCGCGATCGTCCATCCACCACGACCAGGCGTTTTCTCGACCAATGAGGGTCAATGACCATGAGATCCACGACCTTGTTCTTGCGCCGTCGTGCTGGGACGTCGCGTTCGTTGCGGCTCCGCGCGACTCGGCCGAGCCCGCCGCGGTCAGTGTGGCCGAGATTCAGGCCAGGCACGACCGGGCCTTCATTCGCGAGCTCTCGGAATATCTCCGGCAAAACCCCAAGGCCGACGATCGCGACCAGGCCTATGCCGCACTGTTCAACAAGGTGATCGAGCACGACTGGTTCGGCGAGGCCGAGGAACAGGGCCGGCTGTACTTGAAGACCGACCCCGACGGGCCGGTGAAGGCGCTCGCCCAGATCATCTTGACGATGGGCCGCGCCAGGCCGGCCAGTACGACGAAGCCCTCAAGCGGTTCCGCGAGCTCATGCAAGGGCTCGGCCAGAACGAGCAGGAAGAGTTCGCCGCCAGCTTTGCCGACAACCTCGCCGCCGCGGCCATCACCGCCGGCGAATTCGCGACCGCGCGCGAGGTCTACACCACGCTCCTGTCCCGGTTCAGCGACAGCCCCAACCTGCGGCAGAAAGTGCAAGGCGACCTCAAGCGGCTCGACAAGGTCGGCAAGCCGGCGCCCGTCGTTCACCAGCGAGGACATCAAGGGACGCACCGTCCGCCTCGACGCCTACCGCGGCAAGTACGTCCTGGTCGATTTCTGGGCGACCTGGTGCGCACCCTGCATCGCCGAGCTTCCCCGGCTGCAGGCGGCCTATCGCGACCTATCACGATGCCGGGTTCGAGATCATCGGCATCAGCCTGGACGAGTCCAAGACGGCCGTCGTCGATTTCGCCAAGGCACGCAACATTCCCTGGCCGCAGCTCCACAACGCGAGCGGCTCGGCCGACCTGGTCGAAGGCTTCGGCGTGAGCTCGATCCCCGCGACCTACCTGATCGACCCCGAAGGGACCATCGTCCGCCTCGACGTGCGCGGCAAGGCCCTCGACGAGACGCTCAGGCGGCTGATCAAGACGCACGGCCGCAGTGTCAGCCGCACGAGCCCGTGAGCCGATCTGGCCGCAATCGGTCACCTTCGAGCCGCCGCCTGGCGTTCACTTTGCCGATGATCCGACCCGCCCCAGCCCAAACTGGTCGCCGGCCTTGACCGGCTCGCTCCCGTGAAAGTCGATCTCGACCATCTTCTCGCTCTGCACGTCGCGCCCCTTCTCGTCCTTGAGCATGGCGACGATCTTGCGGCTGCGCGTGTCGATCACCTCGCCCGTCGACGGATAGGCATAATCGGCCGTCGATGCTGAAGGTCACCCAGCCCGGCTCGTCGCGCAGCGACGATCGACGGCGACCTGCTGCGGCGGCATGACCGTCGCGTCGAAGATGTGCAGGCGCGTGTTGAACGAATCGGTCAGCCAGAGCTCTTTCTCATCGGGCGTCAGGCCGATCCCGTGGCTGGGGCAGCCGTGCCGCTTGGTCGGGCCCTTCTTGAAGCCGGCCACCTCGACCCGGTGCAGCTTGCGGCCCGACACCAGGTCGCCGACCTCGAAGCCGAGCAGCTCGTTGACATTCACGAAACAAAGCGTCTGCGCGGCCGTTGACCGTGAACGGCCGGATGCTCGCGCTGAACGGGCCGACCGTGCGGATCGCCCGATGCGAGGTCGGTGTCGGCGACCGTCAAGAACGGCGACTTCAGCCCGGCCAGATAGGCTTCCTTGCCGTCCAGGCCGGCGACCGTGTTGTGCGCGCCCGAGTCGGGCGTGATCCGGGCGAGCTCCTCGCCATCGGCGGCACGCACCACATACCAGAGCGGGCCCTCAAACGAAGGAAGAAAGATCGAGCCGGCCGTCCGGCGTCATCGACATCCGGTCGCAACCCCGATCGAAGCGCTTTTCCCAGAGCAGCTTCTCGGTGACCAGGTCCAGACACATGAGCTGCTGGGTCGTGCTGATATAGATCTTCCTGGTCGCGGCACTGGCACAGACGCCCTTGACGTTGAGCGGCTTCCCCTTGGCGTCGAGCCCGGCGGTCGCGATGCGCTTGACGAACTTGTGGCCGTGGTCGATGTCGAAGACCAGAAGCCCGTGGCCGCCATACTCGAGATAATCGCGAATGCCGGGCGCCGCGACGTAAAGCAGCCGCCGGCGCCGGCGCTGCCAGCCGGCGCGCTTCGCTCCTGGCCGTTCGCGCTCGCGATGCCAGCCAGCGGCCGCCAGCGCAGAGCGATCAAAACCAGAGTCAGCGACAACGGTGACTTCGTGATGACATCGATCTCATGAGGACAGCCTCGCTTGTGAAGCAACCAGCGAGCCGCCGTCGACGGGTGCCGGTCGACATCGTCTCGGTCGCGGCGAGATCTGTCGCTTTCGTTCGTGCCGGTCGATGCAGAAAGCCTTGTAGGCCCTGCGGCGGGCCGATACCAACAGGCTGTTGAAGACAAACAGTAAAGAGCAAGGGCGGACGTGATCGCCGGGCCCTGAACGGCCATGCGATACGACGTCGTCGCCGGACCGGCGCGGCGACCATCGCCGATGCCCGGAATCGGGCTCAGGCTGAAGACAACCTGGCTCGTCGGTCCGCCGTCGCCGCTCATCGACGACATCGCCAGGATCGTGCCGGCCACCAGCGGCAGCAGCCACGCCAGGAACAGAAACAGGGCGAAGTAGGTCTTGCCGCGCCCGCCGAAGTTGAGCAAGAAATACTGATGCGCCAGCCCGAAATACGCGACGACCAGCACGCCGATCGCGATCGCCAGCGGAAAGTTGCCGCGCGACTCGGCCGACGATGCGCGGTACCGGCCGACGGATCGCCGGGCGCCGCCACGGCCACGGTCGCCGGTGACGAGCACGATGCGCGCACGCGATCACCAGGAACACCCGGTTGAGCGACAGGTCGTCCCACCAGGGCAGGTGGCTGCGGCCCTTGCTTCTGTGCTCGCCAGAGCCCCTTGAAATACTCGGCCCGGTCGGGCGTGACCATCAAGACCAAGAGGATCGCCGTGATGACCAGCAGATAGAGCACGACGATTTCGAGAACGATCTGCGTTTTCTTGTGCCCAGATCCCGCCCAGGAAAAGAACCGACAGACGACGCGAGCGCGGCGATCGCTTGCGGCTTGGAGAGCGGGTGGATTCGCTCCGAACCCATCTTGCGCCGCGCCGCCAGGAACACGAAGTAGAGCACCGCCGCGACGTAGAAGAGCACCACCGCCAGCCACGGCAGCGAGTAGCCGAAAAAGCGTCAGCCGGCCGTCTTCGTCGAAGAGCGCCACCGAGGGAATGAACCGTCCCATCCGGCATCGTGTTGAAAAAGAGCAGGACGAAAAAGACGACCACGCCGACCGCGCCGCGCGCATTGCGCTGGCCTTTCCTGATGAGCGAATTGAGGAGCGCCAGCCCATGAAATAGCCACGCGATCGCCACCAGGAAGACCATGAGCTCGACGAAGCCGTGGACGCTGGGTACGCCGAACGCCAGGAACAGCGCCGCGAACGGCAGCGTGCATGCGAACAACACGTATTCCCGGATCGGTGCACCGAAGAAAAAGCCGAGCGTGAGCTCGGTCGGCGTCAGCGGCGACACACGATGAAAGTCGAGGATGCCCGGAAGCCCGCGAGCCACCCACGGCCGCGCTGACCTGCGAGCCGCCCATGACGATCAGGATGATGCCCTGAAGCACCAGCAGCCACTCAAAAGCGCGGCCGTTCGACAAACGCATCAAGCTGGTAGCCCGCCCAGGCGATGCACATGCACAGGACCATCACGACCACGCCGGCCGCGGCCAGCGGCTGCTTGCGCAGCCGCGACCGGACGTGCTTGATGAAAATCGGATTGTCGAGCCAGGCGAGCAGCGGTTCCCAGTTCATGAAGGCGCCCACACTGTTCGCGAAGAGCGGAACGACCTGTAAACGCGCCGCCGAGCCGACACCAGGAGGCTATTGAAAACAAAGACAAACAACAACGCCGGCGTATCACGGCCGAGATGGCGGCCGCGCTCGCCCCATAATTCAGGTTCGCACCCGCGATGCTCCGAGCTGCCGTTGCGTTGCTGTTGCTGGCCGGCTTGGCGCTGTCCGGGTGCAGCTGGTTCGCGACCAAGAAACAACCGTTGCCGGGCGAGCGGATCTCGGTGCTGAGCCTCGATCGCCGGCTCAAGCCCGATCCTGCTCTGGCCCAGATCGCGATCAGCCTTGCCAAAGCCGGTGGTCAATCCGGATTGGCCCGCAGCCTGGCGGCTATCCCAACCATGCGATGCAACATCTGGCGCTGCCCTACCGGCTCACCCAGGCATGGAAGACCAGCGTCGGCGAAGGCTCGTCGCGATACACCCAGGTGCTGGCCCAGCCGATCGTGGTCGATGGGCGCGTCTACGCCATGGATGGCGGCTCCCAGGTCGGCGCCTACAATGCTGCGAACGGCAATCAGATTTGGCGGGAGGATCTCAAGCCCTCGAACGATTACGGCAATTCCTTCGGCGGTGGGGTCGCGTTTCTGGAAAGGTCGGCTCTACGTGTCGACCGGTTACGCCCAGGTTCTGGCGCTCGACCCGGCCAACGGCAAGGTGATCTGGAAGACCGGCGTCGGCGCCCCGGTGCGCAGCGGGCCGACGGTGAGCGATGGCCGGATCTTATGTGGTGACCGTCGAAAACGAGCTGGTCGCGCTTGCAACCGATGACGGGCGGCGGCTGTGGAGCCAAAACGGCATCCCCGAAACCGCGGGGCTGGTCGGCAGCTCCAGCCCGGCAGTCGAGGGAGAGGTGGTCGTGGTGGGTTACTCATCGGGCGAGCTCTATGCCCTGACCGTCGAGAACGGACGGACGCTGTGGTCCGACAACCTCGCGGCCACGCGCAGTTCCGATGCGGTCTCGGCGCTTGCCGATATTCGCGGCCGGCCGGTCATCGACCGCGGGCGGGTGTTTGCCGTCAGCCACAGCGGCCGGATGGTGTCGATCGATCTGCGCACCGGCGAGCGCAATTGGGAGCAGGATATCGGCTCCGCCCATGGGCCCTGGGTTGCCGGCGACTATGTCTATATCCTGTCGAACAACAACGAGCTGCTGTGCCTGACGCGAAACGAAGGCAAAGTGCGCTGGGTGCGGCAGCTGCCGAGCTACGAGGATGAAAAGGCGAAGGAAGACCCGATCGAATGGGCCGGGCCGGTGCTGGGCAGCGACCGGCTGATCCTGCTGTCCTCCGACGGTTGGGCGCTTTCGGTCTCGCCCTATACCGGCGCGCCGCTCGGCCGCGAGCAGATGCCGGGCGGCGCCTTTGTCGACCCGGTCATCGCCAACAACACGCTCTATGTCCTCAGCGACAATGGCGAGCTTTCCGCCTATCGCTGATAAAATCGCCTCGGCCGGGGTATTCCGGTGACGCTCGTCGTCGCCATCCTCGGACGCCCGAATGTCGGCAAATCGACATTGTTCAACCGGCTTGTCGGCAGCCGGGCCGCGCTGGTCGACGATACGCCGGGGGTGACCCGCGACCGCCGCGAAGGCGCGGGACGAATCGCCGACCTCGAATTCCGCGCGATCGATACCGCCGGCCTGGCGGAGGCGGCACCCGCATCGCTCGCCGGCCGCATGCAGACCCAGACCGAACGCGCGCTCGCCGATTCCGACGTGGCGCTCCTGGTCATCGATGCGCGCGCCGGCGTCACCGAGGTCGACCGGCACTTTGCAGGCTGGCTGCGGCGCAGCGGCAAGCCGGTGGTCGTCGTCGCCAACAAGACCGAAGGCCGGGCGACCCTGCCCGGCGTTGGCGAGGCCATCGGCTCGGTCTCGGCGATCCGGTGCCGGTTTCGGCCGAGCACGGCGAAGGACTGGCCAAGCTTTACGAGCGCCTGGTGCCATTCGGCCGCGGCCCCGCGCTGCCGCGGGACATCGCGCCGGACGCGCCGGTAGAAGCCCTTGCAACTCGCCATCGTCGGCCGCCCGAATGTCGGCAAATCGACCTTGGTCAATCGGTTATCGGCGAAGAGCGGCTGTTGACCGGGCCCGAGGCCGGGATTACCCGCGATGCGATCGCCATCGACTGGGTGTGGCAGGACCGGCCGATCCGCCTTGTCGACACCGCCGGGATGCGCCGCCGGCCGCGGGTCGAAGGCAAGCTCGAACAGCTCTCGGTCGGCGATGCGCTGCGCACGATACGTTTTGCCGAGACCGTGGTCCTGGTGCTCGACGGGTTGCAGCCGCTCGAGCGGCAAGATTTGACAATCGGCCGGCAGGTCGCCGAGGAAGGTCGGGCATTGGTTCTGGCCGCGACCAAATGGGACGCGGTTGCGAACGGCGCCGCGGCCATCAAAGAGCTGCGCGACCGGCTGTCGATCTCGCTCCCGCAGCTTCAGGGCGTCGCCCTCGTCCCGGTATCGGGGCTGACCGGCCATGGCCTCCAGGCGATGATGTCGGCGATCGTCGCGGCCGACAGGGTGTGGAACCGGCGCGTTGCGACCGCCGAGCTCAATCGCTGGCTCGCCGCGACCCAGCAGCGGCACCCGCCGCCGCTGCTCGCCGGGCGCCGGCTGCGCCTGCGCTATATGACCCAGGTCAACACCCGGCCGCCAAGCTTTGCGCTGTTCGCCTCCAAGCCGAGCGAATTGCCCGATTCGTATCGGCGCTACCTGGTCAACTCGCTCCGAGAGGGGTTCGATCTGCCCGGCACGCCGATTCGGCTGATGCTGAGGCAAGGCAAGAACCCCTACGATACCCGCTCGGGCGCGATCGATTGCCGCAAGCCCGGTGCCGCCAGCCGTTCATCGCGTGTGGATTGAAGAAGCTGGGTTGGATATCTGAGTTCTTTACTGCCACACCGAGCCGCGATATGAATCGCGCAACGGAACGCCCGCGCGGGTTCGGGGTCCGTAATGAGCCGGAGGGGGATCGCGGCATGAAGGGGATTTTCGCGGCGTTTCGCGGATTGGGCACAGCGCGACGGACGATCTCGATCTGTGCCGTGTTGCTGATGGCGATGGCTGCCCCGGCGCTGGCCCAGACCCCTCCTTCGCATGCGGCCGCCGCTGCCCCCGCCCATCCGGCGAAGGCGCGAGCGAGCAAGTCGACCAGCCTCGCCGCCGACCAGTTTTCCTCGGAGCAGGCGGCGAAGGCGCATTGCCCGGGCGACGCGTTGGTCTGGGTCAATCTCGCCGGCTCCAAGGCCTATCACATGAGCGGCAACCGATATTACGGCAAGACCAAGCACGGCGCCTTCATGTGCCAAAAGGAAGCCGATCAGCAGGGCTTTCATGCGGCCGGACACCATGCGCATGGCAGCTCGGCGAAAACCGCGAACACCAAAACGACCAAGTAGGGGGCTCCTGCCTCACCCTCCTTGGGCGGCCTCGACGATTTCGCCGTTGCGGGCGCATTCGGGCACAGCGAGGTCGAGAAACGCGTCTACAACGCTCTCGGGCGAGGGCACCAGTTCGGGTCCTCGCCGGGAAAGGCGCGCCGGCGCAGCCGGGTGCGCACCTTGCCGGGATCGAGCAGATTTGCCCGCGCCCGGGTCTTTTCGATCTCGGCGGCGTAGATCCTGACCAGCGTTTCAAGGCCGGCCTTGCTGACCGCGTGGGCCCCAATAGGCATAGGTGCTGCGCGCGGCGCCGCTGGTGACAAAGATCGCGCGCCCGGCCGGGGCGGCGCGCAGCAACGGGTCCATCGCCCGGATCAGGCGCCAGTTTGGCGGTCAGGTTGAGGTCATGATTTCGGCCCACATGGCCGGCGGAAATTGGGCGAGCGGCGAGAACCTGCCGAGTTCGCCGGCATTGCCGACGAGGATGTCGAGCCGCTGGTAGCGTTGGTGAAGGGCCGCCGCCAGTTCGTCGATTTTGCCGAAATCGCGCAAGTCCAGCGGCACCAGCGTGGCGCTGCCGCCGCGCGCGCGGATCGCGTCGTCGAGCTCTTCGAGGCCGCCGACGGTGCGCGCCGCCAGCACCACATGCGCGCCCTCGCCGGCAAAGCGCAGCGCGACCGCGGCGCCGATGCCGCGCGAAGCGCCGGTGATCAGCGCGATCCTGCCGGCGAGCCGGCCGCTCGACGCAACCCCCTCGGTAGTCACGGATCTCGGCCTCAGGCGGGCTCGGCGAGCAACGACAATTGCACCGAGACCTTGCCGTTATCGGCGTCGGTCAGCGGGATCGGATAGTCGCCGGTGAAGCAGGCGTCGCAGAAGTGCGGCGCTGCGGGGTCGCGCTCCGGCCTCGCCCATCGCCCGGTAAGGCCGTCGATCGAGATGAAAGGCGAGACTGTCGACGCCGATGAAGCTCGGCCATCTCGCTCGACGTCGTAGTTGTGCGGCGAGAAGCTTGTCGCGCTCCGGCGTGTCGATGCCGTAGAAGCAGGAATGCGTCGTCGGCGGGCTGGAGATGCGCATATGAACTTCGTGCGCGCCGGCGTCGCGGACCATCTCGACGATCTTGGTCGAGGTCGTGCCGCGCACGATCGAAATCGTCGACCAGGATGACCCGCTTGCCCTCGAGATCGGCGCGGTTGGCGTTGTGCTTCAGCCGCACGCCGAGATGGCGGATCTGGTCGGTCGGCTCGATGAAGGTGCGGCCGACATAATGGTTGCGGATGATGCCGAGTTCGAACGGGATACCCGCTTCCTGCGGCATAGCCCATGCGCCGCCGGCACGCCGGAATCCGGCACCGGCACGACGATGTCGGCGTCGACATGGCTTTCGCGGGCGAGCTCCGCGCCGATGCGCTTGCGCACCTCGTAGACGCTGGCGCCCTCGACGACGCTGTCGGGGCGGGCGAAATAGATGTGTTCGAAAATGCAGAAGCGGCTTCGCGCGCGGCCGAAGGGCTTGCATGCTGCGCATGCCGTCTTCGTCGATGATGACGATTTCGCCGCGGCTCGACGTCGCGCACGAAATCGGCGCCGATGATGTCGAGCGCGCAGGTCTCCGAGGCCAGGATCTAGGCGTCGCCGAGCCGGCCGAGCACCAGCGGCCGCACGCCCAGCGGGTCGCGCACGCCGATCAGCATGTCCTGCGACAGCGCGACCAGCGAATAGGCGCCTTCGACCTGGCGCAGCGCGTCGATCAGCCGGTCGACGACGGTGGCCTCGCGGCTGGTGGCGATCAGATGGATGATGACTTCGGTGTCGGTGGTCGAGTGGAACAGGCAGCCGCGGTGCACCAGCTGCTTGCGCAGCTGATAGGAGTTGGTCAGATTGCCGTTGTGGCAGATGGCGAGGCCGCCGAACTCGAAATCGGCAAACAGCGGCTGGACGTTGCGCAGCGCGGTCTCGCCGGTGGTGGCATAGCGGACATGGCCGATCGCGCATGTCGCCGGGCAGCCGCGGCGATCACCGTCTTGCGAGCTGAAATTGTCGCCGACATGGCCCAGGCCGCGGTGCGCGATGGAAATGCTCGCCGTCATAGGCGACGATGCCGGCCGCCTCCTGGCCGCGGTGCTGCAGCGCGTGCAGGCCGAGCGCCGCCATGCGCCGCCGCGTCGGGATGGCCGATAGATGCCGAACACGCCGCATTCTTCATGCAGATGATCGTCGTCGAATGGATCGGGGTCGGTCGGGCATCGCGGATCTTCGGGCCATTGGCGATCACTCGTTGGCTCTCCCAAAATGGTTACTCGATCGACCGGATGCGAGAGGACGCCATCTGACTCGCTATCGCGGGTTGTTGATCAGCCGGTCGAATCGCGTTGCTCGGCGGGCTTAAGCGGCGCCGGCGCGTCGGCGGCTGTGGCGGGATGGCGGCGGCGGTGGCAAGCGCCCCCATCGCGCCGCGCGGCCTTGGCGCGGCTGATCGGTTTTGCGCCGCAATCGCCGCGCGCTTTTCACCGACAGCGATCGGGAGTATGCCGCGCGAGATATTCGCCCCCTGGGCAAGCGGCGGCGCTTTCGCGTCCTGCAGCCAGCTCGGGTGGTCGGCTGCGGCGGCTGACCAGCCACCAGATAGGCCAGCGAGACCAGAACCGCGCCGCGCACCACGCCGAAAATCAACCCCAGCGACCGATCGATCGGCGACAGTGTGCTCGCTGAACGACAGCGCGAAAGAAAACCGGTCGATGCAGCGAAGCCCGATCAGCGCAACCAGAAACGACGCCCGGCGCCGGCGATGAGTCGGCCAGCAATGGCGTGGTCGACGAAATGGCGCGACGATGCCGAGGCATAAGTAAGCCCGTAGATTGTGATCAAGCGCCGCCCCGACCCAGGCGGCGATCGACAGCGCCTCGCGCACGAAACCGCGCGCGAAGGCGAATACACGCCGAAAGAGCGATGACCACGAGACGGTGAGATCGACGCGCGTTCACGACATGACCCCGACACTGTCCGCCAGCTCGCCCGCGATCGGCCGCCCGATCCGCCCGGGGCCAACGCTGCCGGCTTTGGCGACAGGCGTCGACCAGATCGCGATGCGGCTCATCGGCACCGTGGTGAGCCCTGCCGCCGGCGGATTCCGCGCCTGCCGCCGCGGCGGGACCGGCCTCGGCGAAGCCGAGCTTGGCGGCTTCCTTGAGCCGCGCTTCGGCCTGGCCGACGGGGCGCACCTCGCCGGACAGGCCGATTTCGCCGAAGACGACGGTTCGCCGGCAACCGGCTGTCCGGTCAGCGACGAGAGCAAGCGCCGCCGCGACCGCGAGATCGGCCGCCGGCTCGCCGATGCGCAAGCCGCCCGCGACGTTCAGATAGATGTCGTTCGCGCCGAAGCCGAAGCCCGCAGCGCGCCTCGAGCACCGCCAGCACCATGGCGAGCCGGCCGCTGTCCCAGCCGACCACCGCGCGCCGCGGCGTGCCGAGCCGGCGTGGGCGCGACCAGGGCCTGAATTTCGACCAGCACCGGCCGGGTCCCCTCGATGCCGGCGAACACCGCCGCTGCCCGGCGATATCTGCCGCGCCGCTCGGCCAGGAACAGCGCCGAGGGGTTGGCACCTCCACCAGGCCGCTATCGGTCATCTCGAACACGCCGATCTCGTCGGTGGCGCCGAAGCGGTTCTTGACCGCGCGCAGGATGCGGAACTGGTGGCCGCGCTCGCCTTCGAAATAGAGCACGGTGTCGACCATATGCTCGAGCACGCGCGGCCCGGCGATCATGCCTTCCTTGGTCACATGGCCGACAAGGATCAGCGCGAAGCCGCGCTGTTTGGCGAGCGCGGATCAGTTCCTGCGCCGCGGCGCGCACCTGGCTGACGGTGCCGGGCGCGCTGTCGAGCGTATCGAGATACATCGTCTGGATCGAATCGATGACGAGCCAGATCGGGCGCGTCGTGCGGTCGAGCGACGGCGACGATGTCGCGCACATTGGTGGCCGCGGCGAGCTCGCACCGGCGCTCGGCGAGACCGAGCCGCGGCGCGCGCAGGCGCACCTGGTCGATCGCCTCTTCGCCGGAGATGTAGGCGGCGCGCGCTGCCCGCCCGCGCGAGGCGGCCGCCGCCTGCAACAGCAGAGTCGATTTGCCGATGCCGGGATCGCCGCCGACCAGCATCGCCGAGCCCGGCACGAGCCCGCCGCCGCACACCCGGTCGAATTCGGCGATGCCGGTCATCCGGCGCGGCGGCGGCGGCTGGCCCGGTCGAGCCGACAAAATCGAGGGTGCGGCCGCCCTGGCGGTCGAGGCCTTTGGGCAGGCCCTCGCGCGGCAATTCCTCGATCAGGCTGTTCCAGGCGCCGCAGCCTTCGCAGCGGCCGGTCCATTTAGCAATGCATGG
>CAVWNL010000019.1:0-31388 GCA_963756485.1 uncultured Acidobacteriaceae bacterium
TCACTCACCCGCGACACTAAATGGTCCCAATCAGGCTCTATATGGTCGTGCAAGTTCTAGCCACCGCCTACCGCACCACAGTGCCGCACGGTGAGCGGCCTGTTTGCGATAAGCAGGAGGGCGCCCAGGCGTCCTCTTATTACGGGCAGGTCTTTGACAACTAATGGCGCACACTCTTTTTCGCCGTCGCCCTGGCGCCTGGTGATGGACTTTTCCCCCTCTGCAGGATGAGTACCAGCCGGCGAGCGAGGCAAGATGCTCAATTTACTTGAGCACCTTGAGCACCTTGAGCACCTTAGGAAAAACAAAGGGCTTACGGCGCAAAGGCGCTTGAGCATCTTGAGCATCTTGAGCATCTTGAGCATCTTGAGCATCTTCGGAGAACAACCGCGCCCCCCGCAGGGCTCAACTTACCTCTTACTCCAAATACATCCTGGCCATAGGCCGCCACCACGGCCAATCGTGAAAACTCCGGTCCCCCCAAACATAAAGCTCATGGCGAATCCCCTTGCCACGCAAAACCGCCGCAAAACGCTCATTCTTTTCCCAGCAAAAATCCCACTCCCCAGTGGCCAACACCGTGCGGATATGGTTGTATTTCCAGGGATCCCGGCACTGAGCAAGATAATCAGGAGGATTATTGAAATACAAATCCTCGCTATACCATCCATCCACGAAATCCTTCATATCGAAGGCGCCTCCCATGGTCACAATCCCGGTAACCATCTCCGGATGGCGGAATCCGAAATTCGCAGCATGGTAAGCGCCGAAGCTGCAACCCGTCGCGATCAACCGTGGTGTCTGGTTCTTCTTGCCCATCAACGCCAGCACATCGCCAACGATATAGCGTTCGTACTGCATATGCCGTTGCACACGCCAGTAGGGATGGGCCTGCTTGTTGTACCAACTCTCCCCACCCACGCTGTCGACACAGTACAGCTGCAACTGACCGTTCTCAATGCGATCCGCCACGCTGGCGACCATGCCATTGTCTTCATACTCGTAAAACCGGCCCCCGGACGTAGGAAAGACCAACACCTTGGTCCCCCCATGCCCAAAGCACAGCAGTTCCATGTCGCGGCTAAGATCGTTCGACCACCAACGATGGTATTCGCGCTGCAATCGTCGCTCCTTTTGCTAATCTAGAAAACCACGGTGCGCGAAGCCATACCTGGTTACAGTTGCACCATTCTACAGAACGCTGGTGGAACCGCTTATAGTTAACGACCAACCTTTACCGTCTGCTGCGAACAGCTTGCCGGCACGCCTGCGCAAGCACGAGCGATTCATCTCCAGGCTCCTGGATGATCACCACGACCTGATTGTCTACGTTCCTCCCATGTATGACGCCCAAAGCGAACGGCGGTTCCCAGTGCTCTACATGCAGGACGGCCAAAACCTCTTTGATCCCGAAACCTCCTTCATTAAAGGGAACTACTGGCGCCTGGGGGAAACAGCAGACACCTTGATCGAGGCCGCAGCAATTGAGCCAATGATCATAGTGGGCATTTACAACGCCGGCGTGAAGCGGATCGACGAGTATACCCCGATCGAAGACAAGCGCCTCGGCGGAGGACAGGCGGATGCCTACGGCCGAATGCTTGTAGAAGAGCTCCTGCCCTACATCGACGCGCAATACCGAACACTGCCCGGCGACGGGAACTGCGGTATCGGAGGCTCCTCGCTCGGCGGCCTGGTCACCTTGTACCTGGGTTTACGCTATCCAACAGTATTCTCCAGGTTGGCGGTGATGTCTCCTTCCGTGTGGTGGCGCAACCGGACCATCCTCCAGACCGTTACCGCGCGCGCGAAAAAGCCTGAACTCCGTATCTGGCTGGACATCGGCACAAAAGAGTCGACCCGAGCGGTTCCCGATGCCCGAGCCCTGCGCGACGGGCTGATCAGGAAAGGGTGGCGCCTCGGAGAAGACCTGGCTTATTCCGAAGCGGACGGTGGCGAGCACACAGAATCCGCCTGGGCTGAACGCGTCGCCCCGATGTTGAAATTCTTGTTTCCCCCGGCAACGCCGGCCAGTCAGAAATAAATGTCTGACTGCTCTTGTCCAAAATCAAAATGCATGGGATTTATATAGAAAGGAACGCCGTAGCGGGACCCGAAAGGGGGACTTACCGCGCTTACCGCGCTTATCGCGCAACTTTTGTGGCGCACTCCGCGGGCCAGCAACCCGGTTTTCCCGGAAATCAGGCTTTCGGCAGCTTCTTCTGTCGACTTAGCGCGCTGAGTGCGCTTAGTGCGCACGAAATTACAGCGGAGGGCAGGCCCCAGAACCCTGCCGAGCGAGGGAAATGCTTTAGAATTGGGGCTGTTTCCCCCGCGCCATTGGTTTTCGGGCCGTCTCTGTCTCCAGCTTCTCCTTTAAAGGAGCCCGCCGTGAAGAAAATCGGAATCATCTTCGGGATGGAGTCAACCTTCCCGCCCGCGTTGGTGGACAAGATCAACGCCTTTCACGATCCCGAGCTACAGGCTGAGTTCGTCCACATTGGCGAAGTACGGATGGCGGAGCCCTCTCCCTACCACGTGATCATCGATCGCATCTCCCACGACATTCCTTTCTATCGCGGTTACCTGAAGAATGCGGCGCTCTCCGGATCGATCATCATCAACAACCCTTTCTGGTGGAGCGCCGACGACAAGTTCTTTAACTTCGCGCTGGGAACCAAGCTCGGGGTCGCGATCCCCAAAACCGTGCTGCTGCCGCATAAACACCATCCCCCCGGCACCACCGAGCGGTCCATGCGCAACCTCGAACATCCCTTGCCGTGGGACAGCATTTTCGCCTACATCGGTTTTCCCGCATTCCTCAAGCCCTTCGACGGGGGAGGCTGGAAAGACGTCTACAAGGTCACCTCGCCGGGCGATTTCTTCCATGCCTACGATCAAACCCGCGATCTCTGCATGACTTTGCAGACGGCCGTGAACTTCAAAGAGTATTTTCGCTGCTACTGTGTCGGCCAACAGAAGGTTCACATGATGCAGTACGACCCGTCCCTGCCTTTCCACGAGCGCTATGTCAAAAATCCGGCGCCGGTGGACCCTAAGCTCCTGGAGCGCGTGGAGCGGGACTGCCTGACGCTGTGCCGGGCACTGGGCTATGACCTCAACACCGTGGAATTTGCCTGTGAAGACGGGATTCCTTACGCGATTGACTTCATGAATCCAGCCCCCGATGCGGATATACACTCCGTGGGCCAGGAAAACTTCGACTGGATCGTAAACGCGGTAGCAGAGCTGGCCATGGACAAGGCCAGGAAGCATACCGGGAAGGTTGCTGAATATCGCTGGAGCGCCTTTCTTGGAGGCTCCCCAGCCAGCTCCCCGAACGGTCAAGCATCTAAGCAAGCCAATCAGGAGGTACGCGGATGAACCGTCCCAGCTTCAGTATCGGCATCGAAGAGGAGTATCAAACGATCGATCCGGAAACACGCGATCTCCGGTCTCACATCCAGTCGGAAATTCTCCCCAAGGCCAAGCTCGCTACCATGGATCGCGCCAAGCCCGAGCTTCACCAGGCCGTGGTCGAAGTGGGCACCAAGGTGTGCCGGGATATCGACGAAGCGCGCGAGGACATTCTCGATTTGCGGCGGCAGATGATTACCCTGGCGAGCGAAAGCGGCATGCTGCTGGCCGCCGCCAGCACGCATCCTTTCGCTCATTGGACGGAGCAGGATATTTATCCGGACGAACGCTACAAGCAGGTAGTGGAAGACCTGCAACTGGTGGCTCGGGCGAATCTGGTTTTCGGATTACACATCCACGTGGGCATCGAGGATCGCAACACCGCGATCCACATCATGAATTCGATGCGCTACTTCTTGCCGCACATTTTAGCTTTGTCGTCCAACTCCCCCTTCTGGGAAGGGACGAAGACCGGCTTCAAATCGTATCGATCCAAAGTCTTCGAGCGTTTCCCGCGAACCAACATCCCGGATATCTACGCCAACTGGGCGGAGTACGAGACCTTTATCAACCTGCTGGTCAAAACCAATTGCGTCGACAATGGCAAGAAGGTCTGGTGGGACATTCGCCCGCATCCCTTCTTCAACACGCTCGAAGTCCGTGTCTGCGACATACCGATGCGCCTGGACGAAACCATGGCCATTGCTGCCCTGATCCAGGCCACGGTTGGCATGTTGTATGACCTGCACGCCCATAACAAGAGCTACCGCATTTACAGCCGCGCCCTCATTATGGAGAACAAGTTCCGCGCCGCCCGCTATGGCATCGATGGCAAGCTGATCGACTTTGGCCGGGAAGAAGAAGTGCCGATGCGCGATCTGATGATCGAGTACATCGACCTGATCTCCGACGCGGCGAAAGAGCTTGGCTGCGAGCGCGACATCGCCTACATTCACGAGATGCTCCGAATGGGAACAGGCGCTGACCGGCAGCTCAAGGTCTACGAAGAGACAGGCGATCTGAAGAAGGTAGTCGACTATATCGTGGCTGAGACGCGAGTCGGGGTGATGCAGGAAACACCGGCCCTGCAAACCTAGTCTCTGTCTCTTCCACGAAACTCAAACGCTTTTGCCAATCGTAAGAGGACTTGCTTGGCTCAACCCCTTCTCTCCGATATCACCAGGATGGAATTCGATCCTGAATACTCCCCCGGCGCCTACAACGCCGTGAACACCTGCCTGCGGATTCAGCCTTCGGAAAAGATCACGCTAATCACCGACAATGCCTGCCGGGAAATTGCAGCCAGCATAGCCCAGGAACTGCTTAAGGTTGGCTGCCCCTTCAAGGCATTTGTGCTGGAAGATCTGGCCCCACGCCCGTTAACCGGCTTGCCGCACGAAATCGCGGAAGACATGGAGACCAGCGACGTAAGCATCTTCGCGGTGCGCGTGCAGACCAACGAGCTGAAGTCGCGCATGGAGATGACCGCGATCGTGAACCGCCGGCGTATGCGCCACGCGCACATGGTGAACATCAACCGGCAGATCATGCTGGAAGGGATGCGCGCCGACTTCAACCGCGTCGACGCCCTGAGCAGCAAGGTGATGCAGATTGTCAGCACCGCCCGGGAGGTCACCGGGAAGACCGCTGCAGGCTGCGACTTCACCGCCGCGCTCAACCCCGAATATCGGTGGATCAAGACCAGCGGCATTATCAGCAGAGACAAATGGGGCAACTTGCCGGGTGGGGAAATCTTTACTTCTCCGGGCGAAGTAAACGGGGTGTACGTGGCCGATGGAGTGGTCGGCGACTATCTCTGTGACAAATATGGCGATCTCCAGCGCCAGCCCCTGACCATCCGCATGCAGAAGAATCGCATCACCGAGGTGTTCAGCGAAAACAAAGCCCTGGAGCAGGATTTCTGGTCGTACACCCACACCGACGAAAACAGCGACCGCGTGGGCGAATTTGCCATCGGCACCAACATTGAGCTGACCAATGTGATCGGGCAGATCTTGCAAGACGAGAAATTCCCCGGGATCCACATTGCCTTTGGCAATCCTTACGGAGAGCACACGGGCGCCAAGTGGTTCTCTGGCACCCACATCGATGTGGTTGGGCGCAAGTTCGACATCTGGGTGGACGGACGGCAGATCATGGAAAAGGGCCGCTTCCTGATCGAGGACTGAACATGATCCCCGCCCTCCGCGAGGCCTTTAACCAGAATTTTCGACCCGAGACCTACCAGCAGTTTCTCAAGGATTTGGACGGACGCGCCGGCGCGCCGATAGCCTTCCGGGTCTCCGAAACTCCCTGCTTCTTTCCTAAATCGCTGCTCGACGAAATGGCGCAGTACGGCCGGGACCTGGTACTGCAGCTGGTCGACAATCCGAAATACCGCCGCGCATCGGACGTCACCGTCCCTCCGCAATATAACGTGGCCAACGAATCGCAGCGTCCCATGTTCCTGCAAGTCGATTTTGGCCTGGTGCGCAACAATAAGGGCGAACTGGAACCCAGGCTGGTGGAGCTGCAGGCGTTTCCTTCTCTCTATGCCTACCAGCCAGTGTTGGCGCAGCAATACATTGAATCCTACAGCTTGGATAAAGATCTCGGAATCTATCTCGGCGGATACAACCACGATACGTATCTGCAACTGCTGCATAAGCTGATCGTCGGCGATCACGACCCTGAAAATGTCATCCTGCTGGAAATAAATCCAGAGAAACAAAAGACGCTCTGCGACTTCTTGCTCACCCAGCGTGATCTCGGCATCGCGATTGTCGACATTCTCAAGCTGAAGAAGCGTGGCCAAAACCTTTTCTACGAACAGGGCGGCCGTGAAGTTCCGGTGCGTCGCATCTACAATCGCTGCATTATGGATGAACTGGAGCGCAAAGAGATCAGTCTTCCCTTCGATCTCACGCACCCGCTCGACGTGGAATGGGCCGGACATCCCAACTGGTACTACCGCATCAGCAAGTTCTCCATTCCCCACCTCAAGCACAAGTGTGTTCCCAAAACGTGGCTTCTCACTGAAAACAGCATGGTTCCCCACGACAACGAGAACTACATCCTGAAGCCGCTGTATTCCTTTGCCGGCCTCGGTATTAAGTTCAATCCGACCCAGGCCGATGTCGATGCCATCCCCGCGGGCCAGCGCCAGCACTACATGCTGCAGGAACGGCTGCGCTTCGAGCCCGTCATCGCCACCCCCCACGGCATGACCCAGGCCGAAATTCGCATTATGTACGTCTGGCCTGAGGGCGGAGACATCACACCCGTGCTACCGCTCCTCCGCATGGGGCGAGGCATCATGATGGGAGTCGATCACAACCGCAACCTCGAATGGGTCGGAGGGTCAGCAGCCCTTTGGGTTCCCAAATGAGTCCCGAAGAGCTTGTCCTGAGCTTGCTGAACGGGGACGGCTGGTTTCAGGCTTGTCCAACTAGCTTCGAGAACCCACGGTTCGGCATCCGCTCTTTATCAACCGTTGCCCTTTCCTTTGTCATCCCGAGCGAAGCCGAGGGATCTGCAGTTCACCGGACCTTTCGTGGGGATGTTTCGACGCCTCCTTGGCGCACGTTGCCCTCTCCCTCGCGTTCGACGGCCTCTTTCCTGGACCTTAACTCTCAACCGGCAGGTAAAGCCTGTAGGTCTGGTCGGTGATCGCAGGATAAGGCAACATTCTCAGGCCCTGTCCCGAGCCCGGGACTTGCCATTCCGTCCCTCCACGCTGCGCCGTGGCGAGCAATTGCTTGCGAGTCAGATCAGACGGAACATCCCCAATCGCGAACAGCGTAAGGGGGCCCTGCAGCACGGCCACCAGGTTTGGATGTTGCGGGTCAACAGAAGAAAGGCGCACCGGCCGATCGATGCTGAACTCAATCCGGTCGCCATTCTTCCACGTCTGGCGGACCGGAACGAATGTGCCGGGCTTCAGATCAATGGCCGTGCTTTTACCATTTACAGCTAGATGAGTGCCGGGCCCCGCCCACGCCGGCACTCTCAGATAGATGGCGAAGCTCTCCGGTTTCTCCATCTGCAGCCTTAGGGTGGTTTCCGGGTGGTAAGGATATTGAGTGTTCTGCACCAGCGTGCAGCGGGTTCCATTCTGTTTCCATCTCAGCTGCGATGGAACATAGAGGTTGACGTAAACCCCATCCAGAGCACTCAAGTAAGAACTTATGCCGTAGTCCGCAGTGATTTGGGGAAAGGTCCCCGAGCAGCAGGGCCACTTATCCTGGTGATAGAACTTCGTAGCGGAATTGTTGTAGTCCGCATAATAGAAGCTTGTGCCATCGGGAAGAAGGGGTTTGGCGCCGAGGATGGTGTTGTAGAGAACGCTCTCCATGCTGTCGCCGTAGCGGCTGTCTCCCGTGATCCGCATGAGGTAGCGGCTCACCTTGAAATGCCCGTAAGCGCCGCACGGAGTCTCAAAGCTGGAATGTGTCCGAACCAGGCTCTCTCCCATTTCTCCACTGCCTGGCTTGCGGAAGGATTCATCAGGCCCCCATCCGCCGGTAGCAAAACTCTGTGTGGTGCGCACGAAATCGAACCCATTGCGCGCGGCACGGAGATGCATTGCGCTCCCATCCACCAGATAAGCTTGAATCGCCGAGCATAACGCGTTGACGTGGCTATAGGCATGGAGGCCGGGGAGAATGTTGTTTCCTTCCGAGAGCGGCGTGAAGTAGTCCTTGTCTTGCAGGAACCGCTCGGCGAGTTTGCGATAGCGAGGATCTCCGCTACGCAGCCAGGCGAGGTATAGGTTTTCCGGAAGGGTGTAGGTCTCGTCCCAGCAGTAAGAGGGATTCTTGTGCGGCAACGCACAGGCCTCTTGACGCGTTTGCGCCCCTGCCGGCAGGTGAGGCAGGACCGCGTCGGTCGCATGGCTGAGCACGGGTAATGCCATGGGGTCCGCGGCAAACGCGTGGGCATCGAGCAGACCCATGTTGGTTTTGTCGAAGGTGTACGCGGGGAGCGGATAGTCGTTATAAAATTTCTCAGTGACTGTGGCCGAGAAACCCTTCACCAGCCTTTGCACTTTTTCCTGGGTCGGTCTTGTCGCCGGTGATCGCATAGGCCCGCGCGAGGCCGGAAAGATACTGTCCGAAACTGTGGCCTGGGATGTAGCCCGTCATATTTTTGGGCGGATCGTAGTCAGGGCTGTCGTTGTACCATCCACCCATCACCGGGCCCGGTGCGGGCATGCCCGCCCGCTCACGAAAGGGCTTCAACAGGCCGTCCTCATCGAGCGCGAGGAAGAACTTGTGATTGCGCGTGAACTGGTCGAGCATCGGGCCATCGAGCAAAGTGACCTGCCCGTAGTCAAACTGGCTCAGCTTCGGCTTGACCACAGCGGTTGGGGCCGCACCGGCAAATATCGATGGCATGGAAGGAGCACACAATCCAAGACCAGCCGCCGCGCTGCCCTTCAGAAATCTTCTGCGATTCAGGTCCTTCATCTTCTGACCATCCCTCTTCACTTTTCAGCCGCCGTAAGGCGGCTTTCGTCACACCTTTTGATACGGAATCCATACCTGCATGGCCGATAGGTCGCGGTTGGACCAGGCGTAGTAGGGAATCATTCTCAGCTTGGCATCTTTGCCGGCGGCAGCCTCTGGAAGCGCAGCCTGGTAGAGTGCAGGCGCAGCCGCGGGAAGCAGGGCGCCGGGGTGCTCCACCACGACGACACCGTCGAGCAGGCTCGCATCGTAACGCTCCGTCGTGTTTTCCGTGAGGTGAGCTGTGTAACGGGGGAAGATGCTCGAGTCCTTCGATGCCTCCATCTGATCGAGTTGCTCCATACAGTAAACGACGGGGCCGCGCTGTAAGGCGATGCGGCCGCGGTCGTCGGCAACGGCAGGATTCGCGTGCACCACCTGGGGACGCATGTCGAAGGACAACACCAGCTTGTCGCCCGACGTCCACCGGCGCCGTACCGGCAGATATTCTCCCGCGCGAACGCCGGCCGCCTCCTTGCCGTTTACTTTGACGCTGCTTTGTTTCGACCAGCCGGGGATGCGAACAAACACGGTGAACTCCTCTACGGATGCAGGGGCAACGGAGATTTCCACCGTTCCCTCCCACGGATACTGCGTGGTCTGGCGCAGGGTGAGCGGATTGCCACTGGGCAGATGCCACTTCATCTCCGAGTTGTCGTAAAGGTGGACATAAACACCGTCGGCAGAGGTGCTGTAGAAATACCCGGGGAGGGCCGCAAAGGTTCGCTCCAGGTTGGGAGGGCAGCAGGTTGTGTCGTACCAGGGATTGCGGATCCTATCGCCGGTTGCGGGATCGAACGCCAGTGGATTTCGATAGCAATACAATTTGCCATCGAGCGACATGCCGGAATTGATTCCGTTGTAGAGCGCGCGCTCCATCACGTCGGTGAACTTGGCATCCCCGGTGGCAGAGAGCATGCGCCAGTTCCACATCATGTTGCCAATGGCCGCACAGCTCTCACCGTACGCGCGTTCATTCGGCAGCTCGTAAGCGTTGCCGAATGATTCGCCATCGCTGCGCGCACCTACACCCCCGGTCACGTAAAGCTGGTGCGCTGCGAGATCATCCCATAGAACATTCAGGGTTTTCCAGTAAGCCGGGTCGCCGGTCTCCAGGTAATAGTCCGTCGCGCCGCAGCAGGCATACATGGCTCGCACCGCGTGGCCCTCAAGCTTGGTCCGCGAGGTGAAAGGGATGCCGCAAAACATGTAGACGATCTGGCGCTCGGTAAGGGGTTCACGCGAATCGCCGTGAAGAATGTAACCCGCGAGGTCAAGATATTGTTTGTTGCCCGTCGTTCGATAGAGTTCGATCAGAGACATCTCGATCTCCGGATGGCCGGCAACGATGGGCGCCTGGTTCGCACCTGGTCCAAACCCAGGAAGCAGGAAGCCGTCAACGAAGCGCATCCCCGCCTGCAGCAGCGCGGGATCGCCGGTCGCGCGATAGTAGGCGATCGCGCCTTGCAGAAGATGGCCGATGTTGTAGAGTTCGTGGCCTGTGGTTTGGGTCTTCCACAACATCCGCTCACTCTTGTGATCCCCGACGTAATAAGTATTGAGATAGCCGCTGGGTTCCTGCACCGCCACCACTTCGCGAATCATCGCATCGGTTTGACTGCGAAGCTCGGGCAAAGGCTGAGACTGTAAAGCAAACCCGACAGACTCAATCCACTTATAGATGTCGGAATCGGAGTAAACCGGCCCGCGTTGCGGCGCCTGCGACTGCCCTGCTAAGCGCAGAAAATTGTCCATGCGGCCGTGATCGAGAAGCTCCTGGCGCATGCTGGGGATGCTCGAGGCCACATTGGTAGCGCGCCGCTTCGACCAGAAGCCAGTCTCGATGGTGACTGCCTGCACCGGCACGCTCTTCAACTTGGCATAGGGTGAATTGCGCGTGGCGATGATGCCGGCATCCGCCCAGTGCTGGTCGAGGCGGGGAGTGCCGGCCAAGCCGGTAGTCTGCCGGGCAAACCCCGGCAGGGCAATCGCAGCGGTGGCCGCAGCGGTGCTGGATATGAATTGGCGTCGAGTTGGCTTTCTCAAGATATCCATGGTTCCTCTCGCTATGCGGAGTCCCCCGGCGGAGTCACGGGTGGCCGCATGGTTATTGTAGACACCTTGGCTCCATGTCCGTGATGCGTGGATCTTCGGCTTGGTTCATGATAAAAGGGACATCGAACAAGAGCAGCTCGGAAGGTGGACATGGAAACGACGAAGGATATGGTCGCATCGCTTACCGCGGGGAAGATGAAGCTAAAGATCTACCCTAGCAAGAGGGCGGCTGGCGAAGCGGCTGCGTTGGCAGTTACTGAGGAACTCAAGCGGTTAGACAAGCTTCGCGATCAGATCGGCGTCATTTTTGCTACCGGCGCCGCTCAGTTCGACACGCTTGAAATTTTGACCTCGACTCCCGGTTTGCCATGGAAAAAAATGCGGGGGTTTCACCTGGATGAATATGTCGGGCTGAGTGAGGACCACCCAGCGTCCTTTCGCCATTTCCTGCGCGAACGCCTGACCAAACGCGTGGACATGGGTGCATTTTTTGAGATGGACGGAACCGCGCCGGATCTTGATGCCGTATGCCGGGAGTACATAAAGGAGTTGCACGTGGCTGAGCCGCAGCTCTGCTTGCTGGGGGTCGGGGAAAACGGCCACATAGCTTTTAACGAGCCTGCGGAGGCCGACTTCCAGGACCCCCTGGAGATGAAGATCGTTACCCTCGACTTGATGTGCCGGCAGCAGCAGGCAGCGGAAGGCTGGTTCCCAACCTGGCAAGAAGCGCCAGAACGAGCGCTCACTTTAACCATCCCCACTGTCTTCCGGGTGCCGAAATTGATTGCCTCAGTGCCGGGCCCTCGTAAAGCGCAGGTAATTCGGCGCACAGTTCACGACCCAATCTCTACGGCGTGCCCCTCGACTTTTCTCCGTACCCATCCGGACATAACCGTCTACCTGGATACAGACTCCGCCGCGGAATTGTGACCGACGTGAGAAGGAGAGACTTAGTTCTCTGACGGCTTCTCTACGTGATCGATGACGTAATACTCTATCGGTCCCTTTTCTGCCTGCAGCCTGAGGCCAAGCTGCTCCTTCAACGCGTCGAAGAGCGATGGCCGATCCAGGAGACCGGGAGGTAGATTTTCTTTTGGGAAATTTGGCGGGAACTCCGGCAAGAATGACAGCGTGAAGTCGTACCACTTATCCAGCCCGGTCTTGTCGATCACCGGCCGCTCCTCAGCGCTAAGCTGCTGGCTCAAAAACCAACAAAGATACGGCATCGGAACCCTTGTCCCCACAAAGACGCGATCCGGCGCGGGAATAATCGGGATCTTGAAATCCTGGGCGCTCTCGTTGAGCTTCATTTTCAATCCTGACTTATCCACCATCAGCGCATATACAGGGCCTTCCTTGATCTCCTTATGGAATTTCAAATTGAATCGATCGGCCAGCAGGTTCTGAAACATGACGTGGAGGTCATCGACGCTATAAGCGTGGTCCGCCTTCGCCTGAATATCGTAGCGATCGCTGTCGAGCCAATCTGGGCCGCCTATGATCTGTCGTGTAGGCACCTTGTACATCAGGCTGATCATGATCTTTACCGGCATGTTCTGGACTAAATAGCCGTCGCCTCCGGGCATCGGCTTTATCCCACCACGATCGGCTGGTTGAGCAGGCCTGATCGCCGCAACGTCAAACGTCAAGCGAGACGGCTTCTCCTGGCCGTGAGCGAGCAAGGCCAAAATACACAGGCTGTAGCTCGTCTTTGAAAGCGTCCGGCAAAGCTTCATGGCATTCCTTAGCCCCCGACCCAGTATAGAGAGGCTGGCGTCTTTACGATTTGCTTATACGTTTTCGGCTCACTTGGTCTATGTTGGCCTACCTCCGTAGCTGACCGAGAGAGCAGTGATGTCACTCTTCGACGTTGTCGTCGGCCAGCCGCTCGCTACTTCGGAAGAACGCGCGGAGCATATCGGCCCAATCGCCGGCATTCCTGTCTTCGGTCTCGATGCGCTTAGCTCGGCGGCGTACGGTCCCGAGGCTGCGCTCACTTTGCTCATTCCCGCTTGGCCTTGCAGGCATTCAACTACATCGTATACATCAGCTTCGCCATCATCGGCCTGCTGGCCATCGTCTTCTTCTCCTATTTACAGACCATCGACGCCTACCCGCATGGGGGAGGAAGCTACACGGTGGCTTCTGAGAACCTGGGCGCGTACGCCGGTCTGCTGCGCCGCCGCGGCGCTTATGATCGACTACATACTCAACGCGGCTGTCGGCATCTCTGCGGGAGTGGGAGCGCTGGTTTCGGCCTTTCCTCGGCTGCAACCGCACACGCTCGCGCTCTGCCTCGCTATCCTGCTCATCCTTACGCTGATCAACGTGCGCGGCGTCAAGGATACAGGCAGTGCTTTCCTCATCCCTACTTACCTTTTCGTCGGCACGCTGCTGCTTGTGATTATGGTTGGAGCGGTGCGGGTTTTCGCGGCTGGCGGACATCCGGTACCGCTGGTCGAGCCCCCGCGCTTGCCTGTGAGCCGGGTCCATGCTTTCCCTCTGGGTTCTGGCCAAGGTTTTTGCCAGCGGATGTACCGCCATGACCGGCGTGGAGGCTGTCTCGAACGGCGTCAACGCCTTCCGCGACCCCACACAGAAGAACGCCAAGCGGACACTCACCATCATCATCATCCTGCTCATGGTCTTCCTCGCCGGCATTGCCTTGCTGTGCCGCGCGTACTCGATCGGCGCCACTGATCCAGGCGCCGCGGGTTACCAGAGCATCCTCTCCCAGCTCACGGCGGCGGTCATGGGCCGGGGCTGGTTCTACTACCTCACCATCGGTTCGATCCTGGCAGTACTGGCCCTTTCCGCCAATACCTCGTATGCCGATTTCCCGCGGCTTACACGCGCAATCGCGATGCACGATTACCTGCCGCATGTGTTCAAGATCCGCGGCCGCCGGCTGCTCTACTCGCACGGCATCGAGGCGCTGGTTGGCTTCACCGCACTGCTTGTTGATTGTTTTCGGGGGCGTCACCGACCGCCTGATACCGCTCTTTGCCATCGGGGCTTTTCTCGCCTTCACGCTTTCCCAGGCGGGCATGGTGATGCACTGGAAGCGGCAGGGCGGCGAAGGCGCACTGCATCGGATGATCATCAACGGTGTAGGAGCGCTTGCTACCGGCATCACGCTTGTTGTTGTCCTGGTTGCCAAATTCACCGAAGGCGCATGGATTACGGCGATTCTGGTTCCCGTCCTGATCATGATCATGAGTGCCGTCAAGCGTCATTACGATCGAGTCGCACGCGAGATCGAAGTCGATTGCCCATGCGCGTCGAAAATCTGGTCGAGCCGTTGGTGATCTTGCCGCTCGATCGCTGGTCGCGCATCACGGAGAAGGGTTTGCGCTTTGCCTTGAAAATCAGCGACGAGGTACAGGCAGTGCACGTCGATGCCGAAGAGTGCTGTGATGAAGTGCAACAGATGTGGGTACATAATGTCGCCACGCCCTTGCGCGCATCGGGAAAGTTGGTTCCCGAGCTGGTTCTTTTATCCTCTCCTTACCGCTTCGTGATTATGCCGCTGGTCGAGCATATTCTGAGAGTTGAGCATGACCATCCAAATCGTCAGATCGCCGTCCTGGTGCCCGAGCTGGTGGTCAAACGTTGGTGGCAGACTCCGCTGCACAACCAGCGGGCTCAATTGCTCAAGCTGCTCCTGCTGGTACGAGGAAATCAGCGCATCATGGTGATCAATATCCCCTGGTACCTATAAGAGCCTGCCTTCCTGAGACAGCCGCGATCTCTGTTTCAGTCTCGGACACTCTGGGAACGGACGATAGATCGTTTGCGTGGCCACAAAGTCCGCCTGAACTTCTTGAAAGTACTCGGCCATTCTTCCGATCTGAGGGGGGAGGAAGACCATGATCGACTTAGCCAGACGTAAATTTTCCCTTGGGCCCTGCCCCCAATCTGTGCAACGGAAGGAGGCGCAAGCTTCTTCTCCTTCCCTCTCGTTGTGGAAGCTATTGCTCGTAATTGCGTGCACCAGCGGTATGAGTGCCTTCGCCCATTCACAAAGCGCCAATCCGCCAGCGGGGGCCAGGCTGTTAGAGATGGCCGCCGTCAGCTAGTGATGGCGACATGAGCGGCGATCCCTCAACTGGCATGGTGATCTCCACGCCGGTGAGCAAACCCGCGACAGAAGACCAGCAACCCGCGATTACAGCGAACCCGGGACGCCCGGCGATGGCGACGTCAGCTCTTCTGACCCCCGTGGGCTACGTGCAGTTCGAGAGCGGAATGCTGTTTGCGGCGGATTCGGCTGGGTTCTCCAACCGGAGTGGGGACGAAGAGACGATGCGGGTTACAGTCTCGCCCTTCCTGCAATTTATCGCCTCAGCTGAGCCGATCGCTCACACCAGCGCCTCGGCGGAAAGCTTGAACCAGCGGGGAGATGCTACCGCGGGCGTGCAAGTGGTGATGCTGCCGGGTCACGGGATAAAGCCAACCATCTCCAGCAGCTATCTTCACCTGGTAAGGATGGGCACTGCATCAAGCCTTGATATTGGCGGCTTCGCAAACAGCGCTCTGCTGCTGGCGAGCTCTGATCTGGGGCGCCTGCATGTCGATGCGAATGTGTTTCTAAATGAGACAGAGGGTCCAGTTCGGCGGGCGCAGTTGGGAGAGGCGGTGGCATTTTCTCGCCCGGTCACAGCGAAGTTGGGTGGTATCGCGGAATTGCGGCACTTTACCGAGCCGCTTACCGGCGGCGCCGTCTACAGCACACTCTGGGGCGCGAGCTACAGCATTCGCCCGAACCTGGTCATCGATAGTGGCTTGGTCAATGGGCTCACGAGCACTTCTACTCGTTGGCAAGTGGCAAGCGGGATCACTTACGTCCTCCCTCGCAGGCTCTGGGGTTCCTCGCGTTAAGTGGTTAGCCGGTGACTACCTCCCCGCTATCCGGTAATGCAACATAGCGGGTGTCGCCAAAGAGCCGATATTGTCAAAGAGCCGAAACGGGTAGCACAGCCATGGATTCTCGCGGTCAAAAGCCTTTCCTTCAACGCCTGAGCGTGCGAGCGAAACTCGCATCAATGATCGTCCTCTCGCTCATCAGTCTCACCGGCCTCGGGATATTCTTCTTCACCGCCATCAACGAAGTGAAAGTATCGGGACCAATTTACGCGGCGATTGCGCGTGAGATGGACTTGCGTTCTGACATTTTGCCGCCTCCTGAGTTCATCGTCGAAACCCATCTGACGGTGTTGCAGGTTGCGAAAGCCCTCCGGTCGGACCCTAAACAGATCGATGCGCTGGTAAAGAACATCGATGGGCTAAAGCACGACTTTGATGACCGGCAGTCTTACTGGAAAAATGCGCTCCCCGCGGAGACGCCTTTAGAGATGCAGATTCGCGAGGGCATCCTCAGAGAGGCACGAGATCCGGCAGTCAAGTATTTTCAAATCTTATTTGATCAGTTTCTTCCGGCCGTAAAGCGGGGGGATGACGCCCAGGCGAATGCCATCATTGACGCCCAACTGGCGCCACTCTACGTACAACACAAAGCTGCGATCCAGAGTCTCGCAGATCTTACCGAGAAGAGCCAGAGCCTGCGTGAAGCAGAAGCCAGGCGCCGGATTGCCTCCCGCATCACGCTTCTCATCGTTATCAGCCTGACGAGCCTGGTGGTGTCACTCTTGGTCGGCATCTACGTCATCACCTCTATCACTGGGCCACTCAAAAAAGCCGTAGACGCTCTTCAAAGTGTCGCCGGGCGAGACCTAACTGCCCATCTGGTGGTTGTCAATGACGATGAGGTAGGTGCGATGGCGACGGCATTCAATACTGCCATGGGTGCAATCAGGGGCGGTTTTGGGGATGCCGGCGATATAGCCAAGACGGTCTCCGATACATCCGTGGAGCTTGAGACTGCAGCGAAGCAACTTTCAGACGGAACCCAGTCGCAGGCCAGTGGACTGGAGGAGACTTCCGCGAGCCTTGAGCAACTTACGGCAACGGTGAAGCAGACCGCCGAAAATGCGATCCTGGCACGCGACCTTTCGAGCGCCGCCTCGCGGACGGCATCCCAGGGAATCGAAGTGATCGACTCGGCCATACGCGCGATGGATCAGATTAACGCTGCTTCGGTCAAGGTTGGGCAAATCACGCTCAGCATCGACGAGATCGCTTTTCACACGAACATTCTAGCGGTCAACGCAGCGATCGAGGCGGCGAGGGCGGGGGAACTGGGAGGCGGCTTCGCAGTGGTGGCCACAGAAGTTCGCACCCTGGCCCAGCGCAGTGCCGCGTCTGCACGCGAGATCAACCACCTCATCAAAGATACTGTCGCGAAGGTAGAGTATGGCTCCGCACAAGTGAACCGGTCAGCAGAAACACTCGGAGAGATTGTGAAGGTGGTCAAGCGAGTTGCCGAGATGGTATCAAACATAGCGAATGCTTGTTCTGAACAGTCGCTGGCGATCAATAACGTGAATATTGCCGTTGGGCAGGTGGACCAGGTTACCCAGTTGAATGCCGCTCAGAGCGAGGAGCTATTCGCAACATCGAAACAGCTGTTGGCCACTTCCGCGCAATTGGAGCAGATGGTCGGAAGCTTCGACATAGGGCGAGCGAAAAAAGAGCATAGCCCAGCGCCGCGCGTGACAGAGCAGGCGGTCAGTGCGCACTCCAGGGCTGTTCGTTCCCATCAAGAACTGGTCAGACAATAAGCCTTCGTATTCTCAGGGACCAGGGACAGAAATCGTGCGGACGTAGATTCGTCATCAACAATCCGGATCTTCTTAGCCGTCGTAGTTGCCCCCTGGGTGTGGCATGGTCGCCCACACAAGCCAAAAGAGGGCTTGAATGGGCCACCCAGAGCATCGACGGTAGGGAAAGTCTAGTGAGCGGTGGGCACGAGACGTTGGCGAATGCCGTGCCACCATTGATCCAAATCCGATGGGTCGATAAAGAGTACGTACCCGATAACGACGTCCCACGAGAACATGGGAAGGTTGAGCGCATAGTCAATTCCCAGGTGGAATAGCAGGCCCAGCAGTAACAACGGATAGCGAAATCGACGGAACCAGATGAGGACGCCGAGGGAAAACTCCAGTGCGAGGGTGAACCAGCTGCCTGCTTTTAATATCGCGGGAGATTGGATCCATTGCGGGACCGGGAAGCGCGCGATCGAGCGCAGATGGAGCACATAGTAGAGCGCGGTTCCATTGATCCATGTGTGCCCTTTCATCTTCCACCAGAACGCGGTGAAGTACAGCAGGGCGAGCTCGAGTTGGATCATCCGTTGTGCCCAAGGGGCGCGGGGCTGGATTTGCGCACCCTCCACCCCCCTACGAACGCGTATCAGGCGATCGATCGAAAGTGCAGCTCCCGCCGGCGCAAACATGAGGAAAAATCCGGCGAGTCGCAAGAAGGTATCGCCGCCGTGAAGGATGAAAAGGTTCCTCTGATCGATAGAAGTGAGACAGAGGAAAACGGCAACACTGCTGAGCCGGGTCCACACGCCTGCAGTGAGCAGCAACGCAAAACCTAAAAACACCCAGAAGAATGCGGAGATCCACCGGTCATCCTGCGGCATTACGGTGAAGAGGTTGAGACGCATGCCTGATTCCACCTGCCTCATGGTCGACAGGGTTACCCATCCGTGAACGCCAAACCAATTCAGCCAGTCGGCGTGGAGCAGGATGACCGTGGCGGAAACACAGAGGCCGTAGAGAACGCGGAACAGGGCAATGGGAAGGGGCGATTGCGGGGCAAAAAAAAAGCGGTCCCAGGCTTCGCGCAACGTTCGCGCGGTCATCGAAGCGCCCCGGGTGGAAGATAGTCTTCGTAAAAGACATTGGGCCGCGCGGCCGGCTCAGGCGACTGATCGGCTTCTGGATGGATATCAGACTGAAATTCGATGAGAAGTACCTTGTCCGGGGGATCGGCTGGGTTGTTCAACGATCGCGCGAGGTGGACCGCAACATCCGGCCAGAGCAGCGGCGTATTGCGGCTGGGGCAGGACCTCAAGAAATTTCCGGTATCTCTCTTTGCGAAATCGTTCCCCGAAGCCAAGATCTTCCATCTTCGGAAATGACCAGACCTGCATGTGGCGATCCCGGCTGATGATGACCGCTTTGACGTAGGAATTGACCTTCACCGGATCGGGGCCAAACATATCCCATGATTGAAATAACCCGCTCCATCGCATGTAAGGCATCACCAGGTCTTTGACACCCGCGAACGCTTTCAACGGTACGGCGACCACGGTGATAAGGAGCAAGTGGAAGAGGATGAACGCGCTGATCATGCGGCGGCGGAGGGGGCCTAGTTCGTAGGTTTCCTGTGGTCGATTTTGCCCCTTGGTTTGCCCCGGAGTCCGTTTGTTCCGCCGATTCCCTTTCGCCTGATTCATCGCTTTACCTTAGTGGATCACAAACAGATACCAGACGCGCGGCCAATTTTGACTGCTCAGCCATCGTGTATCATGGCGACCATTGCGCTCCCGGAGGGTTCCGTGAAGTGGTTCCAGAGCAAAGTGACGGCCACGCTGTGGATGATGTTGTTGACTCTGACCGGGATAGCCGTTGCTGCCGATACGGATAACAACCTGCTCAAAAGCAATGGATCTCTGGCCCGGCTTGCCAAGCAAGCCGGGATATACAACGCTTCCAGCACGGGCAAGACACCGGGCTTCGTCGTGGACCCCGCGTGGCCACAGCCGCTGCCCAACAACTGGCGCCTCGGCCAGGTCGGCGGCCTCTTCGTCGACCAGCATGACCACATCTGGGTCTACAACCGGCCGCGCACCATGACCAACGAAGAAGCCGGACTGGAAGCGCCGGTACCGGGCGCCTTCGATCAGAAGGGTCAGCCGGTCAACGGGCTTGGCCAGGTGCGCGCGTATGGCGCCATTGCAGATTGCTGCAAGGCTGCTCCTTCCGTTCTGGAGTTCGATTCCGACGGCAAGCTTTTGCGCGCCTGGGGCGGCCCGGCCGACCCCGGCTTTTTGGGTGGAAAATGCAAGGCTGAAGCAGGCTGCCTGTGGCCCAGCAGCGAGCATGGTATTTATGTCGACGATAAAGACAATGTCTGGCTCTCAGGAAATTCGGCGGCGGCCGACCATGGGGGAACGCCCTGGGCGACCAACACGCAGGGCGGCGATGGCTTCGTCTTGAAGTTCGACATGGACGGCAACTTCAAGATGAGGATCGGCGGCACACCCAAGGGACCCGACAGCAACAACACAGACGGCGGCGTGAACGGCACACCCCTGCTATACCAGGCAGCGGACATGGTGGTCGACCCGGCAACTAACCGCCTCTACATTGCGGATGGCTACGGAAACCGCCGGGTCCTGATCGTCGACGCCGGCACGGGCAAATATATCGGCCACTTCGGAGCCTACGGCAATAATCCGGTCGACGACGCAGCCGCCGCGGCCGCCGGAACGTGGATTGAGGATTCCAGCAACGGCAATACAAAGCCCGCGTTCTTCCGTAATCCCGTGCACTGCGTGAAGATTGCCAATGACGGCAAGATGTACGTCTGCGATCGGGGAAATGATCGTATCCAGGTGTTTGATATCCACGATCCCGCGCTCGGCAAACCCTGCATCAATCCGACGGGCGCGGCCGGCAAATGTGGGTTCGTCAGCGAGCAATTTGTCAGCAGGCACACCAACATTATTGGCACCGCGGTTTCCATGAGCTTCTCCAAAGACCGGGCGCAGAGTTGCCTTTATGTCGGGGATAACGCCAACATGACCATCTATCTGCTGAACCGGAGCAACCTGCAGGAGCTGGGCCGGCTTGGACGCAGCGGCCGGATGGCGGGTGAGTTCCATTGGATCCACCAGGTGAGCCTGGACAGCAAAGGCAACATCTACACCGGAGAAGTGGATACCGGAAAGCGAATCCAGAAGTTTCTTCGCTATGGGAGTGACGGTTGTAGCGGGACCGGATCGTCTACTGTGGGTGGTCCCATGGATGGGAAGTAGTACCCCTCATCGATTAAAGAGACCCGCGAGGGTTGGCCAGGGCAGGCAGTTAAGAATCGATCCCTTCTCCAGACCGGCGCGGCGTGCCTGGTCGATGCCGTAACGAATGAAACCGAGTTCGCGGGTGCTGTGCGCATCGGTGGAGATGGCAATCTTTATTCCAGCCGCGTTTGCCAGCCGTGCATGTTGGGCCGAGAGATCGAGCCGTTCGGGGCTGGAGTTGATTTCGAAGAAACAGCCATTTTGTTTTGCATGGGCGATGATGCGCTCTAGGTCAATTTCATATCCGGGGCGCTTGAGCAGGCGGCGGCCGGTTGCGTGGCCCAGAATGTTGAAATACCGGTTGTCCATCGCGCGCAGAATGCGCTCGGTCTGCTGCTTCTTGTCGAGGCTAAACTGCGAATGAATGGAACAGACGGTGTAGTCGAGTTCGCGCAAAAGATCATCAGGATAGTCGAGCGCGCCATTGGCCAGGATATCTACTTCGGCGGATTTGAGGATGCGGATACCGTTTAGACGGCCATTCAGTTCGTCGATGAATCGGATCTGTCGCCTGAGGGCTTCGATGGAAACGCCGCGCGCGATTTTCAAGCTCTGGGAATGATCCGTGATTCCGAGATATTCATATCCACGATCGCGTGCTGCGATAGCCATCTGCTCGATGGAGTCCGAACCGTCGCTGGATGTGGAGTGAGCGTGGAGCTCACCGCAAAGATCTTTCACTGTTACAAGGACGGGAAGATTGCCGTGTGCCGCTCGCTTCACCTCGTCATAGCCTTCGCGGAGCTCAGGCTCGATGAACGATAGGCCGAACTTGCTGTAGAGAGCTTGCTCGGTGGGGAAAGGGCCCTTCTCCTCCAATGCGGCCACGCTGCCCGTGACGGCCGTGAGCTTGCGCAAATGTGCTTTGCTCCCGGTGCATCGAAGCAGGGATAGACCCCAATTCTTGCGCGGGGCCGCAACCACCTGCAGGGAAACGCCCGCGGAAAGGGCAAACGTCGCAGCGGTGCTGGAGGACTTTATCAGCGGCGTGCGGCCGCCGTAGGTTTGGATTTGGGCGACGAGCGCGGCGAAACCGGAGGTCTCCACAACAAAGTCCAGTTGTTCGATTACTTCGACCCGGCGCCGGTAGTCGCCCGCGGCCTCAACGCGACGGGCGCCCCCTTTCCCGAGGAGAAATTCTTCCACGGCAAGGCAAAGATCGTGGGCGCGGGCGAGCAGCATGGCATGGGCTTCCGTAAGGCCCTGACTCACGTGCTGAGCCATCCGGGGGCCAAGCACACGAGCGATCGTTCCGTTCTCCAGCGATTCGCGCAGTGCCTCGGTCGATGAAATACCAAGCTTCTTGTAGATACGCAAAACCTGTTTGGGATCGAGACGAGGATAGGCGCTGATGCCGATCAGTTCGGGACTGATTTCCGATCGCAGCTTTTCGATCTTTTCGAGGGTGCCTGTTAATACGATCTCGCGGATAGCGCTGCTGATCGCCTCACCAATGCCTGTATAGGCAGTTAAGTCTTTTCTGTTGCGCACCATTGCATCGACGCTTTCCGATAGAGTGCGGATGCTGGCCGCGGCCCGTTGATAGGCTTTGATCTTGTAAGGATTCTCCTTCTGCATCGAGAGCAGTTGGGCGAGGCTTGCCAACCGGTCGGCGATCTCAGCGTTGCTCAACATTGGGGTTTCAGGTGGCATGAAAACAGCCAGGAGGGAACTCCTGCACAGAGTATCAGTTTTTCTTTTTCATCATCTTCCGTCAACCTGACCGCAGGGGAGCGCGTGAAAAATCTTGCCCACTCAAGCCAAAAGAAGGCTGAGTGGGCAAGTAGGCCCGTACCCGAGATTGCGCCCTAAAGGCAATAGTCATTCCACATGGAGTGAAAGCATTTGTAGGATCCGTTTTCGGCCCATGTACGCTGGTGCGAACATGGGGCACCCTTCCAGGCATGGGGGGTCACTCTTTGCTCTGCGGTGGAGTGAGTATTGAAGCGTAGGCGGCGGTCGCATAACCGGCGAACATCGGACATCTCGACCAGCTCTCCTCACTGCATAATCATTATGAGCGAGATTTGATGAGCCCCCTTCAACCCCTTCCACCGCCGGCCACACAGTCATCTACTGAGACCGCCAAGGGACGCCCCGCAGGCCGGGTGCGGTGGTGGATCGTCTGGACGCTGTTCTTCTCGACCGTCATCAATTACATCAGCCGCCAGACGTTCTCGGTTTTGTCGCCGGTGATTACGGCGCAATACCACCTGAGCCACACTGATTTGGCAAAGATACTCGGCGCCTTTCAGTTCTCGTATGCAGTCACGTGGCTGCTTGGCGGCATCTTTCTTGATGCCGTGGGAACGCGGCTCGGCTTGGCCCTCGCCGTGGTGTTCTGGTCGCTGGTCAACATCTTTACTGGTTTCGCCAACTCGGTTTTTGCCTTTGCTTCGTTCCGTTTTCTTCTGGGGATCGGAGAAGGTTTCAATTGGCCGGCGGCCGGCAAGACTGTGGCTGAGTGGTTTCCCAGCGAAGAACGGAGCATGGCTGTCGCCATCTTCGATAGTGGATCGAGCGTGGGTGGCGCTTTGGCAGCCCTGGTGATTCCCTGGATTGCGTTGGCGTTCGGCTGGCGCTGGTCGTTTGTTTTTTCCGGAGTCCTTGGCTTTGTGTGGTTGGCGATGTGGTTGCGGATCTACCATCCTTTGGACCATCACCCGCGCGTGTCAACGGCAGAAAAAGCACTGATCCAAGCCGGCCAGGATACGCCTCGCCATTCAGCGCAGAGCGGATTGCGCCGCTATCTCGACCTAGCCAAGAACCGAAATGTCTGGGGCATTGTTCTGGGCCGCGCCCTGACTGACCCGATATGGTGGTTCTATGTATTCTGGCTGCCCCAATACCTGAGCGATGCGCGAGGGTTCAGCCTTAAGCGGATCGCGCTGTTTGCCTGGATGCCCTTCGTCGCAGCCGATATCGGCAACTTCACCGGTGGCTGGATCTCCGGCTATTGCATCCGCCGGGGCGTGCCGGTGGTGCGCGCTCGCGTATGGGTTTGCATCGTGAGTTGCCTGCCAATTCTGGCCGGGATACCAGCTGCCCGGGTGCATAGCGTGCCCTTTGCGCTCGCGCTCATTTGCATCGCGCTGTGGGGCTATGCCAGCTGGTCAACGATGGGCCTGACGCTTCCTGGAGATCTGCTTCCACAAGACGTCGTGGCTACCGTCACGGGACTCAGCGGACTGGCGGCAGGCGCGGTCAGCGTGGCGTTCACCTTTGCCGTGGGAATCCTGGTCGACCGATTTTCCTATACGCCGGCATTTCTGGCTGCGGGCCTTATGCCACTCTTTGCCACTGCCTGCATGTGGCTTCTCATCCGGCCACCGGTTGTTGCGCATTCCTGATTGCACGATGCGGCAGCAGCGTAGGTGAGGGTTGCTGCTGCTGTAACTTTTCTTTCAGGACGTCAAGGAAGGCCTGCATGCCAGGCGAAATCCACTTGTCCTTATGCCAGACAATGTGGGTCGCGATACTCATCTTTGCGCCGTGCCAGTCGATCACCGTGAGCTGCTTCTTCTTAAGCTCACAAGCGATGACGATTTCCGGCAAAAACCCGATGCCCATTCCGGCAAGCACGCACTGTTTAATCGCTTCCACGCTGGAGAACTCTGTTACATGCTGTGGCTTTACGTTCGCTGCTGCCAGTAGTGTGTCGAGTTTCTTGCGATACCCGCAGCCTGACTCGGTCAGGAGGAGTGTCTGGTCAACAAGATCCCTGGCGCACGCCTTCTTCGCGTTTGCCAGAGGATGATCGGGCGTACTAAAGAGGTAGACGTCTTCCTTACGCATTCCCATCGAGGTCAAGTGCTCGGCATCGATAGAGTCGGACATGCTGATGGCGAGGTCCAATTTGCCGCATTCGAGTTCGTCGGCGAGCTTGCTGTCGGATTCAGGACGAAAGATAAGCTCGACCTTCGGGTATCGTTTCCGAAAAAGCTTTAACACTTCCGGCAAACGATAAGTGAGCACACTCTCCGGCGCGTAAATGTTCAAGGGGCCTGCCGGCTCAGTGCCGAATTTAATGGCTCGATAGCCCTGATCCATGGCTGCCAACGCCTTCTCCGCATAGGGACGGAAACGGCGGCCTGCCTCAGTAAGGACAACGCGCTTTGCCAAGCGATCGAAGAGCGGAACCCCCAGTTCCCCCTCCAGTGCTTTGATCTGGGAGGTCACATTGGATTGGACGGTAAAGACACGTTCCGCAGTGCGGGTGAAGTTCAACTCTTCCGCAAGAACACAAAACGTCTGCAGCTGCCGGACTTCCATTCTGCCATCTCCTTTTCAGATCGAATCGATGATAACAATCAATTGGACGGATGTATAGCTCAGGCCGAAACTCAGCCTATGAGCTTACTTCGGTTGCTGCATCGACAGGCCGGCGGAGCGATCCTCGGCATACATTTAACCTTACTGCTGGTCTGCGCTTATGGTCTTCCGGCGCATGCGCAGGAGTCCGGTACGACCATCATTTTCTATGCCCAGCCGAAAGTGAGCGAGAATCTGTGGCCGGTGTTGTTTCAAATATTGCGCGACGACCTAGCCGAGTTGCCCGACGGGTTTGTCCTCGACCGACAGGCGGTCTTCGTCAGAGGAAGCGAAGATCTGCGAGGACATCTGTTCTCGACGATCATTGTGGTTAAGCTATTGGGCCGTTGCGATGTGCTCCCGCAATCGGAGCATCCGTCGAGGGGCCCCCTTGGTTGGGTGCCGATGGTTTCGGGGACGATTCAACCCTTCATATCGATCGATTGCGGTCGCATTGCCGAGGTACTGCGGCCAGCGTCCGCCGGGTTGAGCAAGCAGGGCCGTCAGGACTTGATGGATCAGGCGATCGCCCATGTGCTGATCCATGAATGGAACCATATCGCGACACAAAGCGGTCGCCACAGTTCGCGCGGTATCAGCCAGGCTAATCTTTCAGTGAACGATTTAATTGGGGAGCCCGGAAACAAGCATTTATCGGCGGCGAACCGGTAAGAGAGTTGTCCAAAATGTCTGCGCGAGAAAATGACCCTCGCAGACACCGGAGCTGTCCTGAATCTGAGTGCGATCTCGTTCAAAGAAAAGAGCGGTAATTCTCTGTTCCAAAATCGAATCCCTCCCCCGAAAGAATCGACACAGACTTTAGAGAATTACCGCTTGAGAAAGAGCATACCGTCTCTCGCAGGAATTGCTAGAGACCTTGTGTAACATCTGGCTGTTTTGAAGTAATGCCAGATGGTAATGGTTGCTGCAACTTACCCGATGCCCTTCCCCGGGGCAACTCATTCCCTTCAGGGCTACAGAATCGTTTCTGCGACAAAATTTAAAACCCAAAATAAAAACCTAACCGGAGTAGCAGTTTCCGGTCTAATGCGCTGAATGGAAGAGAACGACGACTCCATACGCCGGGCTGTATTAGCCGGCGATAAGGACGCTTACAGGGTGCTGGTAGCGCGCTACAGCCAGGTTGCGTTTCGCGTGGCCTTTCGCATTACCGGAAACGAGCCCGACGCCGAAGAGGCGGTGCAGGAAGCATTTCTGCGCGGGTATCAGAAGCTCGCGCAATTTGAAGGGAGGTCCAGTATGGCCACTTGGTTCTATCGCATCGGCGCCAACTGTGCCCTGGACATCGTGAACCGGCGGCGACCGGAACCACAGAGCCGGATTGCGGAGGAAGCCGACCCTGCTGAGGGCGAGTTGCAACTGGCGGATATAAAGGCTGGGCCGGATCGCCTGTTACTAAGCCGGGAGATTGAGGCCGCACAGCAGGCGGCGATGAGCGAACTTACGCCCACCGAGCGGACCGCCTTTGTTTTGCGGCACATGGAAGACCGTTCCACAGAAGAGATTGCAACCGCATTGAATATCGCCCCCAACTCTGCAAAACAAGCAGTCTTTCGCGCGGTGCAGAAACTGAGGCGCCAATTGGCTCCCTTATGGATAAACACATGAAGCACCTGAATGAAACAGAACTCCTCGAGCATTACTATGGCGAGTCCGCCAGTGCGGCCGAGTGCGAGAGCCACCTGAAATCGTGCTCCGCCTGCGCCAAACACTTTGCGGATTTACGGCGAGACCTCGACGGGGTGAAGCCGCTCGTGCCCCCGACGCGCGGCGAGGACTACGGCGAACAAGTCTGGCAGTCAATTCGTAGTTCGTTGCCGGTATACCAGAAACCGGACCGTAGCTGGGCCCGGCTTTGGCGTCCACTTGGTTGGGCAGCCGCCTGTGCGCTCCTGATTGCCGTGGCCTTTGTCGCCGGACGCCAGTGGGAGCGGAAACAAACACCGTCGGTTGCCGTGGCCGCAGACCCTCAGGCGCGGCAACGAGTAGTGGTTGTCGTTCTCGGAGACCACCTCGACCGCTCCGAGCGTTTGCTGGTTGAGCTGAACCATGCCGGCAGCGACGATGCCTCGGCTCTACCGCTACGGGGCGAGGCGAGAGAACTACTGGCCAACAACCGCCTGGTAAGACAGAGCGCCATAAGAGCCGGCGACCTCAATGTGGAAGCGTCACTCGATCGGCTGGAGCGGCTGCTGGCCGAGCTGGCAAACCAGCCGGATGAGCCCAATGAGCGAGACCTCGAACGAATCAGGCAAGAGATGAATACCGACGGACTTCTCTTTGACATTCGCATCCTGCGCTCGCGGGTCGGCTCAAGGACACTGGAACCGCAAGACAATGCTAAAGCAACGAAAGGGGTATCCCTGTAAATGAATACGAAACCACTGCTGTTCGCTACGCTTCTTATTGCTTTGACTTCCGGGCCGCCGGCCTTTTGCGCGGAGTCTCCCCTGGCTGCCCTCAACGACAATGCCTCGAATGCAAAAGAAGATAGCCTCTATTCCGAAGGCACGAAAGCTATCAATGATGCCCAGTGGGCGCAAGCGGAGACCATCTTCAGCAATATCGCCCAACAACATGGGGCACGTGCAGAAGCGGCACTCTATTGGAAGGCGTATGCGGAAAATAAGCAGGGAAATCCATCCCGCGCACTCGAGACCTGTAGCCAACTGAGGCAAGCCTATCCGCACGGGAGTTGGGTCAACGAGTGCGGCGCCCTGGAGATCGAGATCCGCGGAAAGAGCAACGATCCCCTGCCGCCTCAGGCTGAACAGGACGAGGAGCTGAAGCTGCTGGCCTTGAACTCGCTCATGCAACAGGATGAGTCGCGCGCGCTGCCGGTGATTCAACAGATCCTTAACAGTGACAAATCAGAGAAGCTGAAGTCCCGGGCGTTGTTTGTCCTGGCTCAGGATCAATCCCCGCAAGCGCAGGCGTTGTTAGGCCAGGTAGCCCGCGGCCAAAAGAATCCCGCGTTGCAGCGGAAGGCGATTGAAATGCTGGCGATTGGCCGGGGCAAGCAGGCCGCGGATACGCTTGCCGCCATTTATCGCGAGAGCAATAACGACGAGGTGAAGAAGTCTGTTCTCCACACCTATCTCATCATAGGTACTCCCGATCCGCTGGTGGAAGCGGCACGTCACGAGACGAATCCTGAACTCGTGGGCACGGCAGTGCACATGCTGGGGGCCATGGGCGCGACCTCGCAGTTGCTCGCGCTCTATCACGACACCAATAGTCGTGAGACCAGGGCTGAGGTTATCGGTGGCTTGATTCCGGCTGGACAAAAGGGCGCCGAGGCGCTGGGTTCCATTGCTGCCTCAGAGCAAGATCCGGAACTGCGGCGAAAAGCGATCCGCAACCTTGGCATTGCGGGCGGCATGTCTGCAGCTCCCGCGCTGGTCGCAACCTACAAGAAGAATGGCGATCCTGAGACCAAAAAGGCGGTCGCACAGGCGCTCTTTTTGGCCGGAGATAGCCACGACCTGGTGGAACTTGCCCGCGCGGAAAAAGATCCAGGGGTCAAGCAGTCGATCGTACAACAGCTCAGCCTCATGCATAGCAAAGAAGCCACGGACTACATGCTCGAGATTCTTAACAAATAACTAATCGAAAGGAGATTCGCGATGAAGACGAACGCGCTTATGGTTTTAGCCCTCGCCGCCTCCGCGCTGATGACCAGGGCCCAGGAACCCCGGGTCACGAACGCAGAGTTTCACTCCAGGCCAGTGAGCCTGGGACTGTCCGCGACGGTGGACCGATTTCGCCACTCCAATGACGCGCTTTGGGTGGGATATGCGGTGCCAGCTCTTCCACGAACACATGTCTCTGCGTGTTCGTCTTGGACGGGATCATCAGAAGTGGAAGCTGGATGCTGCAATGAACTTCGGCTGGAGGACGGGCCAGACAATCTGAATACTTCGGATAGTGCCGCTGCGCCTCGTCCCACTGTGTATGTGCTGCTCCGGCTGGATCACGGTGAGGTCACGAAGGCGCGCATGGCACGCGCGGGTTGCACCCTCGACGCCGGCGGAGTGGCTTTCGAGTGGCTAACGGATGTGCAAGCCGAAGACAGTGCCGTGTATCTCGGGAAGCTGGTTGCAAGCGGCGCTGCTCTTCACGACACCGGCGATCATCGCGGCCGGGTGGCGGAGCAGACCCTGGCCGTGTTGAGCATGCACGGTACACCGAAAGCGACCGAGGTGCTGGCGTCGCTCGCCGCTCCAGGAAACAGCAATTACCTGCGGGAAAAGGCGGCCTTCTGGCTGGGCGCACAGAGAGGGCACGAGGGGTTGGTGGCATTGCGCCAGATGCTGCAGAACGAGCAGGACAGCAAAATCCGTCAGAAGCTGGTCTTTGATGTCTCCATAAATTCAGACCCCGGGGCGATCGACGATTTGATCCAACTGGCGAAGTCTGACGCGGATAGCCGCGTTCGCGAGCAGGCTGTTTTCTGGTTGGCACAGAAGGCGGGAAAGAAGGCAGTTGGGGCGCTGAATGCTTCGATCGAGAATGATCCTAATTTTGAAGTGAAGAAGAAGGCGGTGTTTGCGCTTAGCCAGTTGCCCAGGGAGGAGAGCGTGCCGCAATTGGTCCACGTGGCGGATACGAATGCAAATTTTGCTATTCGTAAGGAAGCGATTTTCTGGTTGGGGCAAACGAATGATCCGCGCGCGATCGCTTATATCGAGCAGGTGTTGAAGCGGTGAAGTGCCTTTCTTGAGGATGAAGCCGAGGATGCAGCGCGTTTTTCCCCCTGGACGGGTGCCCCATGTTTGCACCGGCATAGCCGGGGCACTACATGGGTTGAAAAGATGGGGCGAAGCCCCTTCCGATGTTCTTTTTCGTCTGAGCACACCAAAGAAAGAAATCCCAAACCTGAATCACAACGCCACTCTCCCCCTTGTCATCCCGACCGGAGCGAAGCGTAGCGGAGGGACCTGCGGTTCTCTCCACCCGCACCAAACCTAAACCAAAACTTAACTTCAAGCCAACGAAGCAGTCAGGTCCCGGTCGCGCACGCCGACCAGGTACAGCAGGCTGTCTAATCCGAGAAACGAGACGGCATGGCTGGCGGTTTGCCGTACCAGCGGCTTGGCCCGAAAGGCGATGCCCATGCCGGCGATGCCAAGCATCGGCAGATCGTTGGCGCCGTCGCCTACAGCAACCACCTGGTCGAGCGAGATATTTTCGAGTCGCGCTATCTCCCGCAGCAACTCGGCCTTGCGTGCGCCATCGACAATCGGTGATCGCACCTCTCCGCTCACCATCCCATTGACGATGTCGAGATCGTTGGCAAAGACATAGTCGATGCCCAAACGCGTCTGCAAATGCTGGGCGAAAAAGTTGAAGCCTCCAGAGAGGATAGCCGTTTTGTAGCCGAGCATCTTAAGCGTTCCAATCAACTGCTCGGCCCCTTCCACCAAAGGAATGGTGTTCAGCAATTCCCGAACCCGGGTTTCTTTTAACCCGCGTAACAGCCCCACTCGCCGGCGGAAGCTCTCCTGAAATTCGATTTCCCCTCGCATCGCAGCTTCGGTTACCTTCACGACCTCATCAGCGACGCCCGCCAATTTTGCCAGCTCATCGATGACCTCGCCTTCTATCAGGGTGGAATCCATATCGAAGGCAAACAGCCGCCGGTTGCGGCGAAAGATGCTCTCGCGCTGGAAGGCAATGTCGATTTTCAAATCATGAGCCGTGGCGAGAAACGCCGCGCGCATGGACTGTTCTGAAGACGAATCTCCACTCACGATCAGCTCAATACAGGCGTTCGCATCCGGCGAATGCACCGCCAACGACAACCGCCCGGAGAGCCGCTCAATGCGATCCACATTCAAACCGTGCTGCGCAACAATGGAGCTAACCCGCGCGATGTGATTGGCAGAAATCGCCCGGCCAAGGATGGTGACAATAAACTGTTCCTTGCCCTGCGAAGAGATCCATTCCTCCAGATCCGCCTTCGCGACCAGCGTGAAATTTACCTGCAATCCAAGTTCGCTCGACCTGGCCGCGAGGGCATCCTGAACGCCGCGAAAGCTATCCCCCCGAGGAATCTCCACCAGCAAGCCGAGAGAGAGGGT
>CAVWNL010000020.1:0-517425 GCA_963756485.1 uncultured Acidobacteriaceae bacterium
AGGGGATAGCGTTCAGGAAGCCGGTCTGCAAATTGGTCATCCCGAAAGATTTGATCATCTGCGGCTGCCAATAAGACATCGCATAGCCGGCGCCGAGGCTCCCCCCATAGATGAACGCCAGCGCGAGTATGCGCGGATGCAGCATTGTTCGCCAGAACGACGCGGTCGTCACTGGCGAGGGGGTGCTCCGCTCCACCGCCAACTTGGCAACGAGCCAATCCTGCTCCGCGGCGCTCAGCCAGCGCGCATCCTCCGGCCGGGTCGGCAGCCAGAGCAGCGCTATGGTGCCGAGGATTACCGCCGGCAGCGCTTCGAGAATGAACACCCATTGCCAGCCGTGCAGGCCGGAGCCTTCCCGCGCTAAGTATTGCACCAAAATCGGCGAGCCGATGAAGCTCGATAGCGGCAGGGCTAACATGAACAGGCACAGTGCCTTCGCCCGGTATGCGCGCGGGAACCAGTAGGTTAGATACAACATCACGCCCGGGAAGAACCCGGCTTCCGCCGCACCGAGCAGCAGCCGCATCAGCACCAAGCTCTTTATGCCCGTGATGAATGCAGTCGCCCCGGAGACAATTCCCCACGTGATCATGATGCGCGAAAGCCAGAGACGCGCGCCGAGCTTCTTCATCACCATGTTGCTCGGCACCTCGCAGAGAATGAGCGAGATGAAGAAGGCGCTTAGCCCCCAGCCGAAGGCCGTCGCGGTGAAATGCAGGTCCTTGTTCATTTCAAGAGCCGCGAAGCCGACATTCACGCGGTCAATGTAGGAGACGAACATGCCGAGCATGACGAAGGGCATGATCCGCAGACTGACCTTTCGCATCGTGGCGGCCTCGATCTCGCTCAAATAACCGGCCTCCGCCGCTCCGCTCGCAAGCTCGTGCATTATTTCCTCCCCCGGGCTTGTTGCCATTGCGTGCTGTCCTGGACGCCCGATCCTAAACAGTGCGCCGCACTTGCGGCGCGCGTCCAACCGCTTGTGGCGGCGCCGTTGTCGTTTCTACGTTCAGATGCCGCGGCGTGGCCATCGCGCCGGCTGTCGCTCGCCGCGACATAGCCGTGATCCGGATCGTCCGAGAGGCGCCAGATGAACTGGCCGGCGCCGAAATCCATATAGGATCGTCCACCACTTGCAGCTGTGCCCGCGCGCCTCGAGCGCGGCCACCGTCGTCGGCGCGCATCGCCGCCTCGACGTCCAGCGTGAAGTCGCGATTGAGCTTCCAGCGCGGCCCGTCGCAAGCGGCCTGCGGCTGTTGCTTGTAGTCGAGCATGCGCACGATCGTCTGCAGATGGCCTTGAGGCTGCATGTCGCCGCCCATCACGCCGAAGCTCATCACCGGCCTCCGTCCTTAGTCAGGAAGGCCGGAATGATGGTGTGGAAGGGCCGCTTGCCGCCCGCGACGACGTTGGGCGAGGCAGGATCGGTCGTGAAACCGTAGCCGCGGTTCTGCAGGCTGATGCCTGCCCCCGGCACCACCACGCCCGAGCCGAAGCCCGGTAGTTCGATTGGATGAAGGAGATCATCATGCCGCTCTCATCGGCGGCGGTCAGGTAGATCGTCCCGCCCGATTGCGGCATCCCAAAGCCCGGGGCTTGGGCGCTTGTTCATGTCGATCAGCTTCGCGCGCTCGGCGAGATAGCCGTCGTCGAGCATTTCGGCTGGCGTCACCTCCATCGCGCGAGGGTCTGCGACATAGCGGTAGGTATCTGCGAAAGCGAGCTTCATCGCCTCGATCTGCAGATGCTGGAGTCCATCTCGTCGACGGCAGGCCCCCGAGATCGAATTTGTCCAGAATGCCGAGCGCGATCAGGGCTGCCATGCCCTGGCCATTCGGCGGCATCTCATGCACGTCATAGCCGCGATAGCGCTTTGAGATCGGCGTCACCCATTCGGGCCGGTACCAGCGAGATCTGCGCGTGTCATCGCACCGCCACATGCCGCGCTGAAAGCCGCGATCTTCTCCGCGATCTCGCCCTCGTAAAAGCCGCTCGCCCCTTTTTCCGCGATCGTGCGCAACGTCGGCCGCCGCGGTCTTGAAAACGAATTTCTCGCCGACTAGGCGCCCGGCCATGCGGCATAAAAGCCTCCGCAAATCCCGGCTGTCGGCCAGCGCCGGGGCGTCGCGGCCCACTATGTGCGACGACGGGGCGACCGCATGGCCGCGCTCGGCGATTTCGATCGCCGGCTGCAGCAGTCGCCAAAGGGGAGCTTGCCGAACCGCTCGTGCAACGCCCCCCAGCCCGCGACAGCGCCCGGCACCGTGACGGAATCCCAGCCTCGCATCGGCTGCTTGGCATGGCCTTTCCGTCCTCGCCGTATTTGCGCTTGAAGTAGTCCGGGTTCCAGGCCGCCGGAGCGGTACCGGAGGCATTCAGGCCGATAAGTTCCTTACCATCCCACAGGATCGCGAATGCGTCGCTGCCAAGGCCGTTTGAAACCGGCTCGACGATGGTGAGCGTCGCCGCCGCTGCAATTGCTGCATCCACCGCGTTGCCGCCCCGCGTTGGGACACGCGGCTCATACTTCTGGGCCGTGATCAACGGCTGATTGAATTCAATATCGAGTTCAGTCCCAGCGTTGTAAAGAATTTCCGGCTCGGCGAAACCTAAGACAGCAGGGCCTGCCGTCGCCGTGAAGATGTACAGGACGGGATCGATCTGGGCCAGCGAAGCAATCTGGTTTTCCGCCGAGTGCCCGATCGTTCCGGTCGACCGGATCCCCTGTATCTTTCCATCCTTGTTCACGCTTTCCTGGGAGTTCTCAATCTTCGAAATCCGCGCATCCAGAGAAAGAACCCGTCCATCGGGCAGCTTCGCAGCATAGAAGTGAAGGGTGACGGCGGCTGTCTCGTGCTTGATGGCCAAGCCAACTCCGTGTGCGGCGGTTACTTTGCCATCGAATTCACTGCCTTGCGGCAGCAGGATGCCGCCATGAAACACGCCGGGAGAAATCAGGACGGCCTTTACCTCGGTGCCTTCCTTCGCCGTTCTGGAAGAGAGGGGCTGCAGTAAGCGCAAAGTAAGACGGCTGGTCGCGGGAACGCCGCTCACTGTCTGCAGATCAGCTAAACGGTAATCGCTTGCCGCCCCCTGGGCGGGCGTAACGTGAAATACGGAGCCATCGGTGAGCCAACGTCCTCGTTCCTCCTGGCCTGCCTGGTTAGTTGTCAGGGCTTCGCCGTTGGGCAAGAACTGGAGCAAGGGGCCATGTCCATCCCCGGCCGTGGTGTAGATCTGGCCCAAAGCTTCCTCTCCAAGCAGTGCTGCGGTCTTCACCTGGCCGGGCCCGGTAGCAGACTGAAAGGAGAGGGAATCGGCCGTGAACCTGGGCATGGATCCCCCCTCGATGCGCCCGCGCACGGCAACCGCATCTCCCACGAAAATCACGGCCCGGCTGGTAGAAGTATCGACCCCGCTGACGGCGAACGCCCAGGGGCCGTTGGCGTCGCTGGACTCCGTCACGGTTGCGGTGGCAAACGGAACGTGGCCGAGAAATCTTCCCTGGCCGGCATCGAGATCGTAATAACGGAGCCGATTCTGCTCGCCCTTTTTCTCCGGCGACATGAGCAGCAATGCTCCCTGCCCATTCTTGATTTTCCACGCCTGTAAGGCGTGAGAAGCGATCCGCCCCTTCTTCTCTGTAACCGTTACTTTCCCTTTTACGGTGGACTGCCCGCGCACAGTAGCCATCGCCGCGCCGTCAGCGTGATTTGGCTTCTTCTCGACGGCTACATCGGTGATTGTGCTGGCAACCTGTCCCCATAGGCTCTGAAAGCCGAACCAGGATAGCCCCGCAATGAGTACAAAGATCAAATGACGAACTACTACCGTAGACCATGCCCTGGACATGAATCGTGTGCCCTCAAAAAGGTCAAATTAAGAGAAGAAAGAATCTACACGATAGCGCAATATTGGAAATTTCTTGCGGTTTATTGGCAAAATCTGAAGGGGTTTGATCAAAAAACCGCACCAGGCAGGCTGGGAGCCGCCCCGGGGCGTCAATGCCGTGTGTGTGATCTTGCCGCGATCAAGCGATAAAGAACGTGGCACGCCACTGCAGGACGCTCTGCCACTGGATCTCGAAGCGTACGTTCACCACGCCGTCGTCTGTGGGCGCCACATTGAGCACAGTCATGGTCGCCGCCCCGATAAACGGGAAGTCGAGCGGCTGGCCACCCAGCTCGCAAATCGACACCTCGACATGTGAATGCCGGTTCAGAACGCTGCGTCCGAAATCGAACGCAATATCAAACGTGCCCCACCCCCAGCCATCCCACGTCCACACCTGGAGCGGCATCGCCAGGGGAAAGGGATTGTCGAGATCAGGCCCAGGGATCGTGGACGTGCCCGGGAAAGCGCTGTCTACCAGCGCCTTGAAGAATGGGAAGGGGTCGCCGGGGTCGCCGGTAAGGTTGTTGTAGACGCCGGCGAGCGTCGGCGCACCGGCGCCTACAATTTGGTTGATGGTGTAACCGAGTTGGCTGAGGAGATAGTAAATGAAGAGCAGCGAGCAACCGGTAGGGGCATCGGGGCCGTCGTCATTCTTGATGATGTTGTTGACGAAGTCGTTGCGTGCGCTGTTCATCCAGAGATTGCTGTTGGCGAAGCCTGCCGGCGGAAAACCGAGCCCATCGATGACTAGCAACCGCGCGGCCAGGAACCGCGAGAGTCCCTCGCCTTCGCTGCCTTCGGTATTCGCGCCGTACCATCCGCGCCCCTGTTCCCGCATGAATTGTTCAGTCATTTCCGACGTCAGCAGGTAGCGCAGCATGGTTAGGCCGGCCCCACCGCCGGGATTCAGGGTCACGCTGAGCTTGCCGCCGCCTAAGCTCCAACTTGCGCCACCGCCCAACTGCGTCACTTGCACGGTGCAGGGAATCGCGTAATCAATCGCCGGGTTGCCGAACCACCCTGACATCAGGTTGAAGTCGGCCTCGCACACCGCGATCAGTGCATTGGTCCGCGCCGGCTCCGGCCCCGCCGGGTTGAGTGCGGTCTTCTGCAGGGAACTGTCATAGGAGAACGAGTAATGGGTCGTCGGATTGCCGACAAGCCCCGTCGTGATCTGTGCCATGTCACTGTCTCCGTTTCGAGTGCCGCGCGCTAATCGATGAAAAAGGTCGCGCGCCACTGCAGCACGCTCGACCAATCGATTTCGAACCGCACGTGCAGCACGCCGTCGTCACCCGGCGCCACGTTATGCACACGCATCGTCGCCGAGCCGATGAAAGGGAAGTCGAGCGGTTCGCCCGGTGGTTGTGCCAGTTCGCAGATGGAAACGATGCAGTGCGAATGGCGGTTGATCACGTTGGTTCCGAAAGCAAACGCGATGTCGAATGTTCCCCAGCCCCAGCCGTCCCATGTCCATACCTGCATTGGTCGCCTCCTTCTGGCGAATCGATCACGCGCGGCGCACCGGTCCACCGATCATTTGCCCGCTTCCCTTACTCCCTGGTGCGGCATCCTGCGCGGCCGGCCTGTGATGAACCGGTTGCCCTTCAGCCATCCGACGCTCCACCTGGCTCGCCCCCGATGTGCCTCGCGCCGAAGTGCCCGGGCTGGCGATCGTCACATCGTGCCGGGTCGGCTTGCCCTCGGCCATCCGCGCCCGCGTCGCGGGCGGTCCCGAGGTGCCCCTGATAAGTAACTTATGTCCGCCGAACTCGAACACCTCATCGGACTCGGGTTCGAACGCCTTAAGTTCGCCGGCGTGCAATTCTGATTTTTTCGGTTCGTGCAAAGGGCACCTCCGGATCCACTACAGCAACACCTATATAGTGGCGCCAATCTGCCCGGCGTTACACCGAAACCCAGGGTTCGCTCGGGATGACAAGGGAGTTGGGTGCGGGCGTACTTGGGGTGCCCACGATTTAGTAGGCGTGATTCAAGATTTTGGACTATCCTTCGGGGTGAGAAAACAAGCCCCAGCGCGTAGCAAAGCTCAGTGCGGGAGACAATTCAATGTCCACCATCGTCATTCGCGACGACCTTGAAGCCTGGTTAGACCAAGCCGTATTTCCCCAATTCCAGAACGCGGGAATCGCCGTCACTCCCGGCGCCAGGACTCTCATCGCCTTTGTCATACAATCGCAGGCACAGACGACGGAGGGCGCACCGCCAGTCATTCGCCAGTTATACGCCCAGTTGGAAGACCGAATCACGACGGGCGGGTCAGCGGACCAAACATTTTTCCAGAACGCACTTGCTGTCTATCGCGACCTCTACCCTCTGCCCAATGCTGTGCTCAATGTAAATCGGGCGGTCCGTCTGCTCACGCAAATTTACTTAACCGCATTAGGGAATTTTCCTTGTGGCCCCACAGGTCCGAAGGGTGGCCAAGGCGGGCAAGGAGGAGGCACCAGTCAAGGCGGTAGTCAAGGCGGCCGTACGGGAACCGTCGCCCAACCCGCCAATCGCGAGATACTAGCCGGCTTCCGTCCTCGTGAATTAGCCGGTTCTGGGGAATAGCTGCGATGTCTACAAACATTCCCATTCCGGCCAATCCTCTTCCGAACAGGATCAACGACCAACTCTTCCAGGCGCGTCTAAAAGCCAACGAATTTATTCAGGAACACTTGAAGACCCTGGTGACTATCGCCAGCGGCACGTTGGTGTTGACCGTAAGTTTTGTCAAAGATATCGCCGGACCAGCGAAAGCTCCCGAGCGATTTCCAATTCTTCTGGGTATCTCCTGGACAGCCCTCGGTATCTCTGTGGCCGTAGGAGTGTTTGCGCTGGCCACTTTGGTAAACAACCTGGATGACGAAGATACTGGAGTGGATGCCAATAAGATCCCCAAGGCTTACTCGGCGGGTAAGCAGAGCGTGGTTCTTCGTTGGGTGCAAGGGGCGATCTTCTGTTTTGGCGTGGGCATGCTCTCCCTCGCAGCTTTCGGAGCCCTGAACTATCGCCTCTTTCTCTCTCGTGCAAGTCTCCCCGAACCTGAAAAGCTGCCCGCTGCACCGATCGCTCGTTTCACGATGTCCTCAACCCCGGAACACACGATCGCGCGAGGGGTCATTGGAAGCCACACCTTCCTACTCGACCAGCAAACCGGGCAGCTATGGCAGATGGTGTGTTCCAAGGGGCAGCTGGTAAGCTTCAATAAAATCACAGCCGAAGATCTGCCACTCCCTGAGTTACCCCAGAAGAAGCAGTGAGAGGAGCGTAAATCCGCTGAACCTCCTGCAGTCAGCTACCTTGAACCTTGTCCCATCCGCTGAAGTAGCCAGTCGACGGCCGCCGAGGTGTCTAGTACGATCATCGCGCAGTACGTTCCTCGCGCAGCAGTCCGCCGGTGTCGAGAGCAACCGCAAGCGCTTTCCGCTTGTGCAGACGCTCACGAAACTCCGCCAGCGTCGGACGCTCCGCGATCTCTCATAACTCACCAAGCAAGTAGTCAGAGAGCGACATGGCCGCCATCGCGGCCCTGGCCTTCAGGCTGCGATGAAGAGCATCCGGAACACTGCGAACCTGAATCATTTTCGCCATGCTTTTAACCGAGTTGCATGTGCTGCACATGTCAGTGCGGGCAGATTCCCTGACAGGAGTGAATCGTTTTGGCGCGGGTGAAGTGGCGATGCCCGTCAACGGTGCTGATGGTGAGAAGCGGGTAGATGTGGCCGAGTTCGGCACAACGGTGAAGAGCGTTCGGAACGATTCCTCCTACCGTCAGAACCCGCTTACACTAACGCGCCTCCCCCAAAAGCGTGAGAAGCCTAACGCAAAGGTAACCAACACGTTTCCAAACGGTATTGTCCCCGCGCGCAGTCGACCGTACCATGTGGGAAATGAAAACGGCGGAGACACCGTAGCGAGAGCGCTGTGGCTGCGGCGCCGAACCAAGACGATGGCAGCGACTTCCTTTTAAATCTGTTCTTTTCAGGCTGCACCGCAGCCCATTTTCTCGTGAACTGCTAAAAGGACCGAGTACAGCATGGACATGCCGTCGCCGGAATTAAAGCAGCTATGGGTCCGCGTTCTCAAGCGCGTCCATCCTGACCTGGCAATCGACGAGCAGGATCGAGTACGCTGCGAACAGCTTACAAAGCTGGCCAATGAGGCGTACCAGGCAGGCGACCTGGAAGCGCTGAGAGCAGTGCTCACGCCGCCAACGGATTTTCGTCCTGCAGCAGCGTTCTCCCTTAAACGCCTGCTTCCTGTAGGGGTCGCGCTCGTAGTTCTGATCTGTGGAGGCTTCTCCCTATACTCGGTAACCATCAGTCAGCATGCCGTTGCAAACACCCCCACGGTGCAGGCGGACCGCGTCGAGGCTCCCGTAAAAGCCCACGGGGAGGCGGGCCAGCCTCCCCCGTCCAAGTGGTATGGAGAGGTGATTCACAACCGGATCTCCCGGAACCTGAATCCCTCCACCGTCGCGAACACACCACCTGGTGCCACTGCGGTCATCGGGTTCACCATCTCCCGTGAGGGCTCTCCGCAAAATGTATCGCTGGTTACCTCAAGCTGGTATCCGTCGTTGGACTTCTCCTGTGTGAACGCAGTGCGGCAAGTCAAAACGTTTGGGCCGCCCGAAGGGGGAACGAAAGCCAGTATGAACGTAATCTATGACTGCTCCTATCACCCGCAGGGTGTTCCAGCTGCTCCGCCGGCGCCTGAAGAATTGCCGCTCCTCCGAACCTGTAGTCGTCTCGTAAAACCCTCACCTCTGTATATGAAGCAAATGGCGGAGAGGCTCCAGCAGAAGTTTCGTAGTTACGAACTTGTGGATGCCAACGTTCCTGCAGGAAATTCGGCAGAGATGTGGTTCGAAGTGAACCGCGATGGTTCTCTTCGCAATGTCAGAATAGGAAAGCCCAGCGGCTGGAGTTCCCTGGACTACGCCTGCGTGCGGGCCGTCATGCGTACGGCGACGGTCGGTGCGTTGCCCGAGACTTACAGGCCCGCACTCTCCCCGCGAGTTTCGCCTGTACCTATAATGGCAGCAATGCCTTGGTAGCCTCTGTTCGCGACACAGCCCACTAGTAGATCCCCAGGCATTTCACTCAGTGCCGATCACCAAGACCCTTCTTTGCGTCCCCACCACCACAGCAGGCCCAGGGTCGCCGTGCTTTGATCCTTGCTCAACACACCCTGTACATTGGTGAGGAATGAGGGCTGGTTAGAGAAGTCCCGCCGCCACTCATAACGCATCACCATTCCGTCGGCCACCCTGTAATCAAAGGTGACGGTGTTCTCCTTCAATGCCTGGGTGATCCCACTGAAGAGCCCTCCCCGGTCCGACAGATATTCAGCCCGCGCGCCCAGGGTCAACTTCGGCGTGAATTGGTATTGAACATAAGCGGCGCCTCCGTCTGTGTGCGACGGCGCCGACGATTCACCGGGCGCCGCGTTCTGCCACAGTCTCTGGATGTAATAGTCGCCTTCAAACGAGAATGTTAGCTTGGGTCCGGCTTTCCAGGTGACGTAGCTGTCGAAAATATGCGTGCGGCCGTTCGGAGCCGGCCGGATCGCCGTGAAGCACAGACCTGGTTGCACTGGAATAGGACCGCAGTTTGTCGCTGTTGCACGATCAGGGTGTTCCTGGCCGAGATAATAATTCATCGTCCAGCTGACGTTTGTCTTTGGCCGCGCGGTGAACCCGAACAGTTGGTCCTTGAATCCATTCGTCGCTTCCACCTGGTTCGCTCCGTTGACCACCCAGTAATTCAAACTAAACCGGTCGGTCAACGGTACGTTGGCCCGCAGACCCATATGGTAGAACGGCAGAAAATCAAACCAGAAAGCGCGGGAGTAGTTCGTCTGATCCTTGGCATAGTTTCCTTCGATTCCGAGGGAGCTGCCCCATTTTCCAAAATCGAGCGTGACCCCTTTCCCTACGGGAAGGATATACGTCCCATAGGCCTGAAAAATGTTGCGATAGATATCCGGGCGGGGTTCGTTCAAAGGATTTCCCTGGAGTGTGTCCGTAGCCTGTCCAAACTGCAGATCGAGCCGTCCTCCCCATCGCCGGCCGGCATTCACATCGGGTGGGTGCTCCACTATCACCGAGGCTTGACTCAGGCTGAACTCGTTGCTGAGCACGTCATAGGCGCGAAGCAGGTTCACTCTTCCAACCGGGTGATTGAAATTGTAGGAATAGTAGCTATCCAGCGCAAAGTTGATCGTCGTATCGTGCAGAAAATCGAGCGTGTTTCTGTCTTCGGGTTGTATCGCGGGCTGGATCAGGGTCTGAGCCTCAGTGACTGGCTTGGGCGCCGGTCTCTCTTCGAGGGTGGGCGAGGGAACTGCTGTTGTTGCGGGAGGCTGAAGACGTTGGACGATGGCTTTCAGTTCAGCAACTTCGTGCTCCAGGTTCGTGACACGCTCTTCAAGAGCCTGGCTATTCTGCTGCAGGGGCGCGGCTTGTCCATGGCCAGGAGCCGGCCAAATGCAAACCGCGATGGCGAATATCACCAGTCGTGGAACCACGACTCGGCAGCAAAACATCCCTGACGCTCGTGAACCCCGTTGCCCGATCTTGCCTAGCACTCTCTTCATGACGCGCACATCCCCCCGGCTCATTGTGCACGCATTTTGTAAATCCTGGATCATCCTGCCGGTCGGGGGACAGAAAAGCGTACCGCGGCGGCTGAAGCCGTCACGCAGGCGCGGGATTACGGCACGGCTAAACTCGTGCCCTTCGTCAAGGTGGTCGACCAAGTGCCGTGCTAGGATTTCGTGACGCAAGGCGAATCTTCTTGCAGGCTACGAACCACCCGGAGAGGCTAAGGAAATGAAGAAGAGAATCGTCTTTCGCTCCGCGCGCATCTTCGACGGCGAATCAGAAACATTGCAGGCCGGACGAAACGTCGTGGTGGAAGAAAATCGTATCAGTGAGATTTCCGAGCGCCTCCCATCCGGCGATGATGAAGTCGTTGACTGCGCCGGCCGTGTCCTGATGCCCGGGTTGATCGATGCGCACGTTCATGTCTATGCAGCAGGACTGAACATTCTTAGAGTCGTGCAATCGCCCATGTCGTATCTGGCGCATTTCGCGGCGCGGTTTCTCTCGGCCAGCCTAGATCGCGGCTTCACCACGCTGCGCGACGTCGGCGGCGCCGATATAGGCCTGGCGACGGCCATCAAGGATGGCTTGCTCGGCACCGTGCCGAGGTTGTTTTACGGAGGCCGCTTTATCTCTCAAACCGGCGGCCATGGTGACTTTCGTCCCGGGGATCACTCACTCGATGCAGGCCACGCCTGCGGTTGTTCCTATCACGCCGACCAGTTAGCTGTGATTGCCGATGGAGCGGACGCAGTGCGCAAGGCGGTGCGCGAAGAGCTTCGGCGCGGGGCTTCGCACATCAAGATCATGGGCTCAGGAGGGGTCGCCTCCCCCACCGATCCGCTCGACCGGTGTCAGTACTCCGATGAGGAGATTCGGGCTGCGGTCGAAGAGGCCGATCGAGCCGGCTCCTATGTCGCTGCTCACTGCCACCCGAAAGAGGCGGTTCGCCGCGCCGCAACACTGGGCGTGCGATCGATCGAACATGCCACGCTGATCGATCAACCGACGGCCGATTACGTCGCCGAGAAGGGTGCATTCACCGTGCCCACCATGGCGATCATGGTGGGTCTTCTGGAAGAGGGCGACAAACTCGGACTCCCTGCAGCCAGCCTGGAGAAACTGAAACGCTTCGGCGAGTCCGCATTTCTGACTCTTGAGATCATGCGCAGCGCAGGGGTCAAAATGGGATTCGGCACCGACCTGCTGGGCAGCCTGCACGTGCGCCAAAGCACCGAGTTCACACTGCGTGCGCGCGTGCTGGCGCCGATCGACATACTTCGTTCGGCTTGTGTTGTCAACGCGGAAATATTGCGGCAGCAGGGCACATTGGGGTGTATTCGCGAAGGAGCCACAGCCGACATCCTGGTGGTAGACGGTAATCCCCTCGAAGACATTTCGACTCTCGGGTCCGGGGGCGACCATCTTCAGGTCATCATGAAAGAAGGCCATTTTCACAAACGCACGATCTGAATGAATGGACGCCTATCCCCACCAGGTCTCGCCTTTTTCCATATGTGACTTGAGCCAGTCCTCGTTGATTTCCAACCCCAGCCCAGGTCCTTCGGGAACGAGAAACTTACCATTGTGGAGCGCCGGCTTCACTCCCAGCGCCATATCTTCCTTGTGGCCACGAAACGCTCCGAGCACGTTTTCTACTTTGAACAGATTCGAAGTAGCCGATGCAACATGCATGGCCGCGTAAAACTGAATCAGAGAGCTGGGCCCGCTATGGAAACCGACAGGAACACGGGTGAGGCTCGCGTATTTGGCGATGTCGCGGCACGCCGTAATACCGCCCGCGTAAGCCATATCCGGGTGAACCATATCCACCACCTGGTTATCCAGAAACGGCTTGAACGCGCCCACCAACTCCAGTCGCTCGCCCGTCAGCACGGGCACCCTGGTCGAGCGCTTCAGCTCCAGCCACGCCTCGGAGTACAAAGTCGGCAGCGGGTCTTCAATCCACAACAGATCGGCGGGCTCCACCGCCTTACAAAGTCCGATCGCACTGCGCGGGTCGAACTGCGCCAGGCAATGCATCGCGATGTCGATGTCGTCGCCCACCGCCTCGCGCACGTTCATATAGCCTTTGCCCGCGCGACGAAAATCCTCGCCGTCGAGCGTCGTGCTGTAGGGGAACCCGCCTTTGCCCGAGGTATGAAACGCATTGACGAGCGCAGCACCGACCGCCGGCGTTCCAGCCGCTCCGGCAGGAGGCGCAGTTGAGCCGGCGCGAACCAGCGCATTGAATTTGAAGGTGGTCAGCCCGTCCGGCTCGTTCTTAACGCGCTCTGCCCACTCGCGGCATTCGCCTTTGTCCAGCATGTTCCTGATCATTCCGTGGCCGTACACCGGAATTTCCTTCTGGATCGGGCCGCCGAGTAACCGGTACACGGGGAGTCCCAGAATTTTGCCTGCCAGGTCCCACAGTGCGATATCGACGCCGCCAATGGTGGGAATGTGTGCCTTATAAGGATGCTGCACGCCGGTCATGGCATAGAAATGCTTTTCGATGGCCAGCGGATCCTCGCCGATCAGCACCGGCTTCATGGTTTCGATAATGGCGCGACAAGCCTGTGCCGAGAAGCCGGCTTCGCCGTAGCCGTTCAGGCCCGCATCCGTTTCAATCTTTACCAGGCAGCCATCGCCGGTATTGTCGAGGCCCAGTGTTTTGATTTCTGTGATCTTGACCATTTTGGTAAACGGAACGGCCAGGGCTTTGAACTGCAAAATCCACGGGGCGGTCGACAAGCTCAAGGCCGTTTTCACGAGGTGACGGCGGGTCATTTTCATGGGGCTGACAGTAGCACAAGGCCTCTACCGCGCACCATCGAAACCGATCCGAAGTCCGACATGATTTACCCTTTTAGCTTTAAGGAGCAGGAAACTTGCGCGCCCCTTCTTACCTTCTGATCGCCTGCCTGGCCCTTCCTCCCGCCACTCTTGCCCAGATGCGCGGCGTTCCTACGGAAAACATCGATCGCACCGTCAACCCCTGCACCGATTTCGACGCCTATGCCAACGGACAATGGCGCGCCAATCATCCCATCCCTCCCATCCAGGTGACGTGGGCCATCCGCACCATCACGCAGGACGATACCCTGGCTCGCCTGCGCTCTATCGCGGAAGACGATGCCGGCAAAGCGGCGTCGTTGCCCAAGGGCTCCCCCGGCCAGCTCACCGGCGACTTCTACGCTGCCTGCATGGATGAGCCGCGAGTGAATGCGCTCGGCTTCAAACCCTTGGAACCCTTGTGGGCAAAGATCGGAAACGTACAGGACGCGAAGGGGTTGGATGCGGAGATAGCCGGTCTGCAACAAATCAACATTAGCGCGCCCCTGAACCTCTCCTCCGCGCAGGATCTGCACGACCCTGCGCGCATGATCGCGGAGATCGACGTCGACGGCTCCGGCCTGCCTGACCGTGACTACTATCTGCGCGATGAGCCGCGCTTCAAGGAGGCCCGCGAGCAATACCAGGTGTATGCGCATGAGATGTTCACCCTCGCCGGCATGGACGACGCCGCGGCAAATGGAGCCGTGGCCGCGGTGATGAAGATCGAGACCGCGCTGGCCCAGGCACGACTCAGCCGCGTGGCGTTGCGCGATCCCGCCGTGCAGGATCACGCCATGAGCCTGGCTGAGCTGAAGTCCCTCGCGCCGCATTTCGACTGGGACCAGGAATTTGCGCTGCTGGCGGTTGGGAAAGAGGGCCACATCAATATTCCGCAACCGAAACTGATGGCCGCGTTCGACAACCTGCTGGCCACGGTTCCGCTGGAAGAATGGCGGCCTTACCTCCGGTGGCAGCTCTTGAACAGCGAGGCCACGTCGCTGGCGGCGCCCTTTGATAAGGAGCATTTCGCGTTCTACGGAACCACGTTGACCGGGGCCAAGGAACAACGCCCGCGCTGGCAGCGATGCGTGATCGCCACCGACAGGAATCTGGGCGAGGCGCTCGGACACGAGTACGTCGATCGCTACCTGGCGCCCGCCGCCAAAGCCCGCGCCCGTGAGATGGCGGTGAATATCGTCGAGGAACTGAAGCGTTCCATCGCGAGCCGAGACTGGATGACCGCGCCCACTAAGGCCAAGGCCATGGAGAAGCTGAACCAGCTGAATATCAAGATTGGCTACCCGGACAAATGGAAGGACTATCGCGGCGTGGTCGTGGACCGCTCCACGTATCTCGAAGACGTCATGAGCGCCGCGCGCTATGCCGTGCGCGACGATCTGCAGCAGATTGGCAAGCCCGTCGACCGCGGCCGCTGGGATATGACCCCGCCCACCATGAACGCCTACTACAACCCGAACATGAATGAGATTGTGGTTCCCGCAGGTTACCTGCAACCGCCCGGCTTCGACCCCAAAGGCCTGGACGCGATCAACTACGGCGCGGTGGGTGTGAGCATCGGCCACGAAATTTCGCACGGCGTCGACGATGAAGGAGCGAAGTACGCCGCCGACGGGAGACTGGAGAACTGGTGGACGCCTGCCGACTATTCCAACTTCGAAGCCCGCACCGGCTGCACCACCAGGCAATACGACGGCTACTTCGTTGAGCCCGGCCTGCACCTGCAGGGCAAGCTGGTCACCGGCGAAGCGCTGGGCGATCTGGGCGGGGTGAACCTTTCCTATCGCGCCTATAAGCGCTCCCGCGAAGGCAAGGGACCGGAACCCACGGTCAACGGCTACACACCGGACCAGCAGTTTTTTCTAGCAGAAGGCCAGTGGAGGGGTGCCCTCGTACGCCCGGCGGCGGCCCGCCTTAGCGTCTCGACCGATCCTCATCCGCCGGGGAAATATCGCGTCCTGGGGCCGCTGAGCAACATGCCTGAATTTCAGCAAGCCTTCCAATGCAAGCCAGGCGACGCCATGGTGCGAGCCGAGAGCGAGCGCTGCTCGGTGTGGTAAGAACCCGGTCTTGGCAATCTAGCCTGAAAGTTGTCATCGCGAAATTTTTCGATGGACGTTCTCTGAGGATGGCCTCGCGGTAAATTTCAGTCGTCCCTATCAACCCGTTTCCGAAACGCGCTCGATGGTTCCTACCAGGAAAATATAGGAGCCGGCCCCGAGCAGAGCCATGGCAGATACGGCGATCAAGGGCCGTGTGAAATCGTTCCCCCGGATCAGAAATCCGATGGTCAGGGGTACGACGATGGCGGCCAGATTACCAATGAAATTGAACACGCCGCCGGTGAGACCGATGAGCCTCTCCGGGGCCATCGCCGAAACCAGGGACCAGGTGATAGAGCCGAAGCCGCACCCGAAGAACGCCAAGGTGAGGCAGGCGCTGATGGAAAGTGGGTCGGTCACATAATTAGCCACCACGATGGAGCTCGAAAGCAGCATGCCCACGATGATCGGCACCTTGCGCGCCATGGTGAGCGAGCTTCCTCGCCGCAACATCCCGTCAGAAACGAAGCCTCCCAGCAGCACGCCGGCAAAAGCGCCCAGGAACGGCAGTGCCTCCAGCAATCCCGATTTCGCAAAGCTCACATGACGGTAAGTGACCATGTAGGTCGGAAACCAGGTCAGGAAGAACCACTGGGTCGCGTTGATCCCGAATTGCCCGACATACACGCCCCACAATTTCCGGCTCCCCAGGACAATCTTCAAGTCTGCCCAGGCGAAGATTTTCTTTTGCCCGCGAATTCGCTGGCTCAGGTCGGGAATGCCGCCGCGGGCGGCGATGTGATCGATCTCCGCCTGGTTGACGCCGGCGAACTCTGCTGGATCGCGATACAGCGCGTACCACACCGTGGCCCACGTAAGCCCGATAACGCCGGTGACCGCAAAGACCGCTTTCCATCCATAGGTGAGGTCAATCCACGACAACAACGGGGTCAGAAACCCGAGGCCCACGTATTGGCCGGAGGTGTAGACCGCGATAGCGCCGGCGCGCTCATCTTCCCCGAACCAGGTGGTTACCACGCGATTGTTGATTGGGTACGCAGGCGCTTCAAATGCGCCCACCGCCAGGCGCAGGAACAATAGCCCCAGAAAGCCAGTGGCCAGACCCAACGAGAGCGTCGCCAGCGACCACAGGCCCAGAATGCAGCCATACAGATACCGCGGATGCACCCGGTCGACCAGCCATCCGCAGGGAATCTGCAGCGCGACGTAGGTCCAACCGAAGCCGGAGAGAATAATGCCCAGCTTCACCGGCGTCAGGTTCAGCGTCCGTGAGAGTTGCGGCCCTACGATAGAAATGTTGCTGCGATCGAGGTAATTGATTACCACGATGACAAACAGCATCGTGGCAATAAAAAATCGTCGCTTGCTGGGAGCCTCGGGCATCGCGCGCGGATGGGTCAAAGTTCGCTAGCGGATTGTCGCACGCCCACGCCGCATAACCAAACGTGCATTAATCCCCGGCTGCCAAAGAAGCCAAATATCGCTGCCGCAACTCCTCATTCCTGACTAACAGTTCTGCGACCAGTCGCTGCAGGCGTGCATTCTCTCTCTCCAGGTACCTTGCCCGGCTCGCTTCCTCGCTGCTGATTGACCTCTGATCCAGGAAAGAGCCCTCGCCTTCTCCGTCTTCCACTGCCACGTACCCGCACACGGCATTTCCCCTTTTCCAATCATTTCCTGTAGGTGCAAGTTGCCAACAAAAAGGAAAGAGCCCCTTTGCGAGTTTTGCCAAAGGGGCCCCCATAACCTTGAGTGTTTTCTTTCGAAATTACTCTCCAAGGGTTGTGGTGCTCTCAACCGCATGCTTCGGCCGCGAATCCAGATTCGGCGTAGCGAACTCCTGATAACGTATCGTTCGCAGCACGTGCTCGGATCCTGCAACATCGAAGGTCAGGCTAACCTTATTGCCGCTCTCTGCCGGCACAATGATCCACGTCAGCGGTTCGCTCCCAGGTTTGCTGAGCGTCACCATAGACTTTGTCCAGTCGACGCCGACGGTATAGGACCCCGCTGCATAAGCGTGATTTTTCGCCACGAAGCTGAATGGCACGTTCACTGTTTTCAGATCAGCTGCAAAGGCTGCGGTACTGCAAAGGGCGGCGGACAAAATAGCCAGGTTCCTGAAGCGCATTAGCATGGGGTGTTCCTCCGAGAACCACGCTAACTCCGCCTCATGCCCTTAGGTGTCAAATTGGCGTCGAGTTTTCGTCCAACTAATTTTGACGCGCCGTCAATGCTTCATGACACCGGCGATCTGTTGGCGAGTCTTTTTCTCTGCCGCCTGCCGCTCGGGTTCGCTCAAGTTCTCCAACAGCCGCAGCGCGCGTTCCGTCAGCTTCACGCCCTCATCGCGCGCCCCTCGCCGCATGGCGGTCCCCGCCGCGGTGCAGAGCGCCTGGGCCGCGCGCGTCCACTCGGCCGCTGCCTCGAAGTGCATGGCCAATTCGCTCGAAACATCCAGCTCACGTCCGGCAAACAGCTTTTCCAGCCTCTCTGCCACGCGTAAGTGCCGCTTGGCCCGGCGGGCTGGAGATTGCCTGGCCCGCAGCACCTCGCGGTATAGGCCATGCGCGAACACATAGGAGGCGGACTGCGTCCCATCCGGCAATTCGTCGTGCCCTGCCGGATGGAGGAAATGCAGCCGGCGGGCCAGCGTCTCATACTGGTCCTCGATGTCTTCCAGGTCGCCATCCAGCGCCGCAGCCGCCGCCCATGCGGGGAAAATGACACCGATCAGGCTTGCCGCTTCGAGCAACCGTTGGTCCGCAGCGTCCAACCGGTCAATCTGCATCTCGATCATCTCGGAAAGAGCCGTCGGCACACCCATGTCGATTTCCGTCAGCGGCGAACGCAACTGCCACACGCCGCCTTCCTGGCGTATGGAGCCTTGCGCGATCAGATGTTCGAGCATGGCAATCATGAACAGGGGATTGCCCTCACAATGCTGGTGGACGAAGCTGGCCAGTCCTTTGGGGAGCGTCTCACTGTTTGTTTCCTGGCCGTTCAACTGCAGGACCAGGTACTCCCGCACCGCGTCCCGTTCCAGCGGGCCCAAAGACACGTCCGCGCACAGCTTGTGCGTTTGCAGATCCTGCTTGAGGCGCTTCAGGGGATGCTGCCCGGCACTCACCTCCGCGGGCCGGTAAGACGCCAGCAGCAATAACCTGGCCGCTTGCCGGCGCCGGGCCAGCGCGGACATCAAGTCCAGGGTCGACAAGTCTGCCCAGTGCAGGTCTTCGAAGACAAAGACTACTGTCTTCTCCGTAGCCATGGCTTCGATCGCATCGCATATCTCGTTCAGCAATCGCTCGCCCCGCCCCACAGGGGCCGCCGGCGCAGCATCATCGCTGTGGAGTGCTGCGAACTGCGCGTACCAACTCGGCGCCTTCTGCCGCATCACGTGCGCGTGTTTTTTGCCCTCGTTTGGGGAACAGAGCTGTCCCAGGGCTTCGATCACCGGATAGTACGCTTCCTTACCGGCGAACCCTTCCACACATTGGCCGCGGGCGATGCATACCTGGTCCTCGCTGCACCAGTGCCGGCAAAACGCGTCGATCAGCGCAGTTTTTCCAATGCCGGTTTCACCGGTGACGAAGGTCACCTGCCGCTCGCCCTGGAGGGCAAGCCGCAGCAGGCTGTTGAGCCGGTCGAGCTCCTGGCGCCGCCCTACGATGCGCCCAGCTTGCCCAGGGCTGTGAACACCGTACCCGTTGCCATCTTCGACCTGGGCCAGGAACCAATATCCCCGCCCCGGAACCGTTCGGATAAACTGCGGGCTTTCGACACTGTCTCCCAGCAACTTGCGCAGCTCGAGCACATAGGTCCGCAACACTTGTGGTTGCACATAGGTTTCAGGCCACAGTTTGTCCATCAACTCATCGTGCGTGACCAGCCTCTGCGGGTTTTCAACCAGATAGCGCAACACGGCAAATGGCTTCGGAGTCAAGCCGATCCGCGCGCCGTTTTGCCACAGGCATTCGTTCCTGGTGTCGAGTTGAAAGCAGCCAAATTGCTTCATTGCATTTCAGGATGGATAAATGTTCGATTCCGGCTCTGAAGGTGAGACTCGCCGGAGTTCACTCCGGTAGCAAGCACATCCTGGGGGTGTCCCCTGAGGATTCTGGTAATCCACTACGTCATCGGAGTATACGACAAGCCATTCCCCAGGTTCGAGCATCCGCCAAGCGCCTTATGTCCAGCATCCACTTCCATAAGGATGGCACCCTCCGTCTGCTTTGTCATCCCGCCTGGCCCGGAAAAAGCTGACCAAATCCCCCCCTTCGAGGGGTGGTGTTGACGACCAACATTGATACTCCAAAGCAAACCCCAATGAGGGTAGTTCGCAAATGCGAGCGGGTTCATTATCGGGATGCGTTGTTTCACTGGTACGCACAAGGAGATGGGTATGAACCTGCAGATTAGAATTCTCACTCTCACCGCGATCGTGCTTCTGTCAGCAGCTGGATTATCCGCACAGCAAGTGCGCTCCGCGACGCCAGCCTATCTGTCCACGGCCGCCGAAGACACCTCCATCCGCCCCTTCCACATCAGTGTTCCGGCAGAGCAGCTCGTGGACCTGCGCCGGCGCATCGATGCGACCCGGTGGCCGGAGCGGGAATTGGTCAGCGATGCGACGCAAGGCGTCCAGCTCGCGACCATGCAAAAGCTCGCGCACTACTGGGCGACGGATTACGACTGGCGGAAGGAAGAGGTGAAGCTGAACGCTTTACCGCAATTCGTCACCACCATCGATGGAGTCGACATCCACTTCATTCATGTCCGTTCGAAAAATCCCAACGCCTTGCCGGTGATCATCACCCACGGTTGGCCCGGATCGATCATTGAGGAACAGAAGATCATCGGCCCGCTCACCGATCCTTGTGCGTACGGCGGCAAGGTCGAGGACTCCTTCGATGTGGTGATTCCTTCGCTGCCGGGCTATGGATTTTCCGGCAAGCCTACCGCGACCGGTTGGGACCCCATCCACATTGCACGCGCCTGGGTCGCGCTGATGAAGCGCCTTGGCTACACGCGATTTGTCGCCCAGGGCGGTGACTGGGGCAACGCGGTTACGGAGCAGATGGCTCTGCTCGGGGCCCCGGAATTGATCGGCATCCACACCAACATGCCGGCCACTGTGCCGGACGACGTCGCCAAGGCACTCGCATTCGGCCAACCGCCGCCCGCCGGCCTCTCGCCCGACGAGAAGGGGGCGTGGGACCAGCTGGATTTCTTCTATAAACACGGACTCGGCTACGCCCAGGAAATGGCCAATCGGCCTCAAACGTTGTACGCGATCGCGGATTCACCGATAGGGCTGGCAGCCTGGATGCTCGATCACGACGCGCGCAGTCAGGAATTGATCGCCCGTGTCTTCGACGGCCGGCCCGAAGGACTGACGCGAGACGACATCCTCAACAACATCACGCTCTACTGGTTAACCAACACGGCGGTTTCTTCGGCTCGCCTCTATTGGGAAAGCAAGCTCCCGTTCTTCGCTCCGAAGGGCGTTCCGATTCCGGCTGCAGTGAGCGTATTTCCCGATGAAATTTATGCCGCCCCGAAGAGCTGGACAGAAAAAGCCTATCCCAAATTGATTTACTACAATCGACTCCCGAAAGGCGGACACTTCGCCGCGTGGGAACAGCCGGAACTGTTTACTGAAGAGCTGAGGGCTGCGTTCAGATCGCTACGCTGACCGTGCGTTGGAGTGCCGTGCCCAGTACTCCAGGGTTGGGCTGACGTTTGGGCCCGCCCTCCGGGCCCTAGCGAACACAGTGTGCGGGGATGAGGCCTAAACATGGCAAGCGCAGATATAATGCGAGGGCCATTCCAATCCATTGAGGAGAAGCAATGAACCTGAAGGCCATTTCTCGTCCCTGTGCGCTGCTTGCTTTGCTAGTCCTGACCGCCAGCGCCCCATCCGCCATGCCACAACAGAGCCAGTATCCGATTCTGGATAAACTCGCCCAAAAAGTGATCCAGAAGTACCAGACGACCAGCTGCGCGGACTTGAAGGCGAAAAAAGAAGCTCCGAAACCTGCCGAACCGGCCGATCAGGCACAGATGAAACAAAAGGTCATGACGTTGCTGCGCAACGACCCAAAGATGCGCCAGCATTTTCTGAATATGGTCGCCGGGCCGATCGCCAACAAGATGTTCGAATGCGGCATGATTCCCTGAGCGGGAGCCAGCTTTCCCGGCACTCATTTGCAAGCCTGTGCGGTACTACACGGTCCCGCGTGTAGCACCCCCTATTCCAGCAGCCCTCATAACACCGTACCTTACGAGTGAAAGGAGGGGAAAGTATGCCGCTGAAACTGGAGACACGTTAAGGAAGTGGACGTGAAGAAGGATTTGCAGTTCAGCGTCGAGCAGCAGGGGTGGACCAACTCGCTGAGCGACCAGTGCCCGGCGCAATGAAGGTTTGGCCGCCTCGATAAGAAGGAGATGATTCACGATGAATGCAGCGACGCTGCACGCCACAAACCTCGATGACGCACCGGCCCTTTGGTTTCTCAACACTCTCCATATCATTTTGGCCAAAAGCGAGTCGACAGGGGGGGCCTACTCCCTCTTTCATCTCACGGCGACTCCAGGCTTCGCGACTCCTTACCACCTTCACCACGCGGAAGACGAGGCGTTCTATGTGCTGGATGGAGAATTCACTTTCTTCAGTGAGGACAAGAAGATCGTCCTGGGACCAGGTGGCTACATTTTTCTTCCCCGCGGCGTGGCCCACGGATTCCGGAGCAGCAGCCAGAAGGACGCTCACATCCTAATACAAGTAATGCCCGGCGCCGACGTTGGATTTGTAGGGATGATGCTCGAGATGGGTGTGCCGGCTACGGACCGTGTTTTACGTGAACCGGTTGCGCCCGATCTCCAACGCCTCAAGGCTATTTGCGAGAAAAATAAGATTGATGTTCTTGGGCCACTGCCGGAATGATTGCGCGGCCAACATTCGATAGAGTGCCGTGGGCAGGGTTGAAAGTTTGGATCGACATCCGATACATATGGGATCTCGTCTTCAGTCGTCCCTACGGGACTTGTCGTCTCTCGAACTTCTACCCAGGACTGCGTCCTGGGCTAAGTTCAGCCAGGCTTGTCCAAGTTAGCTTTGAAAAGTTTCGGTTCAGCAGCCGTTCTCTAGCAACCGTTGCCTTTTCCTTTTTGTCATCCCGAGCGAAGCCGAGGGATCTGCAGTTTCGCGGATCTTTCGTGGAGATGTTTTGACACCTCCCTGACACACGTTGCCCTCCCCCTTGGTCATCCCGAGAGCCTGTGACTTTTTCGATCTTTCGTGTTTCAACCTACCTAAACCAGCTATGTCTCGCCCCCCCCCGACAAAGCCGTCATCCTGAGCGACGCGCTTCGCAGATTCATCGGAAACAGAGGCTTTATGGCGCGTAGTCGAAGAGCCTGTCCTGAGCGCAGCCGAAGGAACCCCGGCGATCCTCGTTACAGATGCTATTGAGAGCTTTCCGGCCACAAACTACAACGGCAGAAAAAAGTCACAAGCTCCGACTGGAGCGACCCGCGGTTCATCGGACCACAACCGGAACGTGGTCAATACAAGTGAGCCAACCTCTTCTGCTGTGCCGTGAAGCTCAGGGCAGGATCTGCGGAACTCATTTTGCAATCCCTATTCACCCAGACGCTATCCAGGCGAACGCCGCGCGCTAGCTAGTGATTTTTGATTGCTCCGTAACCATGACTGTCCGTGGCAGGCCCCGATTCTTGAGGAGAATGGAGTCGATGCGGTTCTCGTTGTCGTGGGCGTCTACCAGGATGAGAAATCCCTTTGCTCCGACCTGGTGATGCAACAGGTGGATGGTTGCTTCTGCAATCCCCATTTGCCGCAAGGTATCGGTGAGGTCGATTTCGGTGAACGATGGCTGCTCGTCGTTCGCGGCGGCTGCATGCTCCCGGCTGGATAAGCCTCGCCCCTCGTGCCGGTACACATCATGCTCGATGCTGTGGCGAAATCTCCAGAGGAGGCTGTGCTTTCCCTCCATATCGCCGGGAAGATGCGCATGAGCTTGTTTGCCCTCGTCCGACAAGGCGACACCGATCTGGTTGGCTCGGACGCCCGCCAGCTTGAGGTCGGCGATGGCATCGCGGGCACACACCTCGTCCAGAAACACGGCTGCGACCAGGTGCGAGGGCATTCCGATGGTTTGTCCCTGTTGATTCCACATAGTTGGCTCTCCACGGTAACGAGACCGCGATCGCTTTCCCAGGGGGTTCGCTACCTGGCTGACCATTGTAGTCCAACTCCGCGGCGGGCATCGATCCCGGCCAACGCTGGTAAATTAAACATAAGACTATGTTCCATCCCACAGATGATCTTCGTATTCGAGCGACTAAAGTCGTCCTTCCCCCGGTTTTTCTCGAAGAAGAACTGCCGCTGACGGAGCAGGCTTCCTCGACGGTGTTTCAAGCGCGGAATGAGATCGTTCAAATCCTCAGGGGCAATGATCCCAGGCTGGTCGTGGTAGTCGGCCCATGCTCGATTCACGACACAAAAGCGGCGCTGGAATACGCGGGCTTGCTGAAGAGCGCCATTGCCGAGTTTTCGGCCGAATTGCGCATCGTGATGCGGGTCTATTTTGAGAAGCCGCGCACCACGCTCGGGTGGAAGGGACTAATCAACGATCCGCATCTGGACGAATCGTTCCGCATTAATGATGGCTTGAGGCTGGCTCGGCGTGTATTCTGGATCTTGCCGAGATGGGTGTTCCGGCGGGAACTGAGTTCCTCGACATGATCTCACCGCAATATGTTGCCTCGCTGGTGAGCTGGGGCGCGATTGGCGCACGCACCACCGAGAGCCAGGTGCATCGGCAGCTCTCGTCGGGTTTGTCGTGCCCGGTTGGCTTCAAGAACGGAACCTCGGGCAACGTGCAGATTGCGATTGAGGCGATCATCTCCGCGGCGAACCCTCATACCTTCCTCGGTCACTCGAAGACGGGGCAATCGGCGATTCTGTTCACGGCGGGTAATCCGGACTGTCACCTCATCCTACGGGGCGGCCGCCAGATGACGAATTACGACGCCGCTGCGGTGCAGCAGACCGCGGAGCTGATGGAAAAGGCGGGGATCCCGCCGCGCATCATGATCGATTGCAGCCACGCCAACAGCAATAAGGACCACACTCGTCAAGGCCTGGTATGCCGCAACGTCGCCGCACAAATTGCCGCGGGAGACCGCCGCATCATGGGAGTGATGATCGAGAGCAACCTGGTGGCGGGAGCGCAGAAATTCGAGCCCGGCAAGCCACTGGTGTACGGACAGAGCATCACCGACGCCTGCATCGATTGGAACGAAACTCACCTACTACTCAAAGAGCTGGCAGCGGCCGTTCGCTCCGCTCGTCTCACCGCCGGTACAGAGCACATCCCTGATTCAATGCCAGCTTCCTTTTCGTGGCAGACGGAGTGTAGACTGGCAGACGTTTTGGTGCGGGGATGATTTTCTCCGTGTAAGGATTAAATCAGAATGACGTCTGGCAGGTCCCGGACGCTGTATGCCGGGGCTTTCGCCTTGGCCGGCGTCGCTATGGCTGGGACGCATGGGGCGAGTGCCCAGCAACCCATGCAACAGCCGCAAGCACTCTCTGACACGAACGAGCCCCATAACCCTCCCAGCGGAGCAGCAATTGTGATCCGCGGCAACTTCCTCGAACGCCTGGGCCGCTTCTACATTGCGGATTGGCGAGGCAAGCTGCCTGCCGCCCCCACACCTGAGCGGCGTGCGTTCGATTCGCCACTTGATAGTCCGCCCTAATCCGTGCCGGGCGCTTTCTCTCGCTGCCCGGACTCGATTCGCCGCTGGCCCCCTTCAACTACACCATGACGCGCTCGCTCGTTTACGCAGCCGAGCCGGTTACGGATACGGGCGTGATCGCTACGCTGAAGGTGAACAAGCAGTGGCTGGTGCAGCTTGGTATGTCGGCAGGCCATGACGTCGCTCCGTGGTCGAGCGGTCACAAACCCTCGGTCATCGCCTGCTTGAATTATTCGTCCGTCACCAATCACGACAATTTCTACGCCTGTGCCAACGGCATCAATGACGGTAAATACGCTTATGACAATGTGCAGCAGTTCGACCTGATCTGGGCGCACAGGTTCAACGCCAAGTGGCATACGGCAACCGAGACCTGGGGAATGTATGAGCGCGGCGTGCCAAACGTCGCAGGCAACGTTGCGAACCCGGTTCCGCCGGAAAACGGTACTCTCGGCGCGGTCTGCGCCCCAGGAGAGCTCCGCTGTTTCGCACCGGAGTACGCGGTGGTGAACTATCTGAACCGGGAGATCAACCCATCGCTTACGGTAGGCTTTCGCTCCGACCTGTTGAATGACAAGAAGGGCCAACGCACCGGCATAGCCACGAAGTACACGGAGAACACGCTGTATCTGAACCGCTATTTCGGAAGCACGTTCCTGGTGCAGTCCGATCTCCGGTTTGACCATTCATGGGATAAGCGCGGATACAACAACGGGAAGGCGCGCAACCAGTTGGTGTGGGGCGTCAGCCTGGTCTTTCGCTATTGAATGGGCGTGCTCTTCGACAGGTAAGGCCTGCTCTTTCGGTCGTTTGATCATGCCTAATTCGCGTTACGCCCCTGCGGCAGCGCGAATGCGATGTACGACCTGTGCACCGGCTGTGCGGATTGCTCCTCGGGCCCGTCTCGTGGGATGTCCGTTTGTTTCGCTGAGGCGGCGCAGACCACGAGGTATTCACGCCCGTCTATCTCGTAAATGGCCGGGACACCTTCGGAAGCCGCGGGTAGGTCCGTCTCCCAAAGCACTTTGCCGCTTTGCTCGTCGTACGCGCGGAGCTTGCCCTCGTCCTTCGTGGCTATAAAAATGAGGCCTGTTGCGGTGACCACCGGGCCATTCCTGGACATCATGATGCCGGTGTCTTTGAGGTTTTCGGATGCGCCCTGGGGAGCGTTGCCGAGTGGTACCTGCCACTGGATCACTCCGCGGTTCAGGTCGTAGGCCGTCATCACCGTCCAGGGAGGACGAATGATGGAAGGCTGCAAGCCGTAGCCTGACCAGTAACGAACCGGCTCTGATGCTGTCGCGGACGAAGCCGGCGGCGGTTCGTTTCTCGATGGAATGGGTTCAGGCGCACTTGCCGGATTGCCGAGATAGAGCAGCAGATTGTCGAGCAGATGGTCCGTGAGATCGGGAAAAGCGGGCATGTCGTTGAGCCCATAGTTCACCACGCCTTTGATCGTCTTCGCTCCAAAGACGGTTGGGGCGTTGACCAGCGAGGGAATGGCCGGCGGCGCACCCTGCCGCTCGGTGCCGTGGCAGCGCTCACAGTAAACGTGGTACACCGCTTTGCCTTGCATGGCCGGGGCAGCCCTGCTGGGTATTTGCCAGAGCGACGGGGGTTCGCGGCGCTCATTCTTGAGGATGGCCGGAATATCCATGGACACGACGTACATCGTGCCCTTGGCCGGATCGGCTGCCGTCATGCCCCAATTGACACCGCCATGGTTACCGGGCATCTCGATGGTGTCGGTCAAGCCGGGGGGAGTGAAGAGTCCGTGATTGACCGCATTCTCCACCACCTTCTTCCAGTGGGCTCGATCGGCCGGGCTCAGGATATAGGGATTCAGGTCGGCCAGGGTGAACGCCTGGCGGGCGAAGGGAGGCGGGGCAGAAGGGAAGGGCTGGGTGGGAGAAGCCTGCTCATCCGGCATGTTGGATGGGGGCACGGCGCGCTCCTCTATCGGCCAAATGGGTTTGCCGGTGGCACGGTTGAAGACGTAAAGAAAGCCCTGCTTCGAGGCCTGCGCCACGATGGGGATGTCTTCCCCGTTACGCCGGATGGTGAGCAGTTGAGGAGCGGCCATCGCATCGTAATCCCACAAATCATGGTGGATGAGTTGGTAGTACCAGACCAGCTTTCCGCTGTGGGCGTTGAGGGCCAATAAGGAGTCCGCAAACAGATTGTTGCCTTTGCGGTCGGCGCCGTAAAAGTCATAGACCGGAGCGCCTGTGGGTACGTAGACGATGCCGGCTTTCTGATCGAGGCTCATTTCACCCCAGCAGTTGACCCCTCCGCCGGATTTCCAGGCGTCTTTGGGCCAGGTTTCGTAACCGGGTTCCCCGGGGTGGGGGATGGTGTGAAAGGTCCAGGCCATGCGCCCGGTGCGCACATCGTAGGCGCGAATGTCGCCCGGAGGGGAACCATAGTCCTCTCCGGTGGAGGAACCTAAGATGATCAGGTCTTCAAACACGACACCGGGGGTTCCGGACTGGATCTGGTGGATGGAGTTCGGGTCACGCCCGAGGCCTTCCTTCAGATTGACCGTGCCGCCGTTACCAAAGGAAGTAATTAACTCACCGTTGGCCGCGTTGATGGCTTCCAGATTGTTGCCAAAGCTGATGAGAAGGCGCTTATCGGAAGCGTCGCTGTTCTGCCAGAAGTTGATGCCACGATGGCCCTCGAAGCGCTGTCCCAGGCTGCGGGAGTGATAGGTCCACCGTTCTTTTCCGGTGACGGCGTCGAGGGCAACGATCGAGCTGTTTTTCGCCAGCACGTACATGGTTTTGCCGTCGACGATGGGATTGAAGGCGTAGGGTTGTTCGCTGCCGCTGTCGTAGGACCATGCCACCTCCAACTTGCCTACGTTCGAGCGATCGATTTGCCGCAGGGAAGTGTAGTGAGACGCATCCGGACTACCGAGGTAGGTGCTCCAGGTAGTGTGGTCCTTTGGGTTGTCCCTGGGGCTCGCCGAGGCTGCGAGGGTCAGGACGAACGCCGTGAAGGTTGCGGTTGCGCAGGACCTTCGATAACGGCGGCCACGCTTGGCGAAGCACATGAAGATTTCTCCAGAGGCATGATCCGGGACACGAGGAACAGACGCAAGTCTAAAGCACTTGCCCGGTGGGATGCGGAAAAGCCTGGGGCTGAGTAAGGCGACGCACCCAGGGGCTGAAGGCCAGAGTCTTCAGGGCTGTGGAAGTCCCACATCTCGTCGAAAAACGAGCGACCGATATGGCGGCATCCCGGCTGACTTCTTCAGTCGTCCCTACGGGACTATTCGGTCGTGCGCGCTGACCCAGGAATGCGTCCTGTAGGTTCGTCAGGGAGGAGCTCAATTTGCAATAGACTGTTGAAGTGTCACCGTGGAGAGACCGACCATTCTGGGTTCGTGCCGGTCCGACTAGACAGGCTGCGACACTAGGACCCCTCGATTAGCCCTTCCTAGTGCGGATCGAGATCTCAGGAGTGAGGCCTGGGGCACCCATCGCGTTTCCAGGTTGGGTGGCGTGGCATTTTGTGGCGATGGGCGATAGACTCATTCCGGCAGATTTTATGAGAAGAATCGGTTTTGTTGGAACGACATGTATGCTGGCCGGCACCGCTGTGCTGCTCACCACTGGTATCGCGATCTGGCGGATGCAAGCACAGGAGGGCGCGCGCAATGCTCAAGCGCTCTTTTCTGCGCTCGACAAGGATAACGATGGAACGCTCACCCGGTCCGAGCTCGAGTCCGGCTTCAATTCCTGGTTTACGGCCTGGAACGACCACGCACAGCGGGACCCTGACACAGGCTGAGATTCAGGCTGGCGTCGGCAAAGTGCTGCCTCCGCCGGCGGCGGTGAAACCTGGGCAATCGGGCACCTTCAACCCGGCGGGCAACTCGACGCCGTTTTCTGCGCCGCAAGCTTCGGTGGACGCCATGATGGCAGCCTTGCCCACCACGCCGGGCGCCAAGCCGATGCACCCACGCAAGGTGCTGGTGATGGCGCATACGGGCGCGGGAGGGTTTGTGCATTCCTCCATCCCGCTGGCGGCGAAGGCGGTGGAAGCGCTGGGGAACCAGGGCGGTTTATGGACGACGACGGTCAGTTACGACGCGGCGGACATCAACGCCGATAACCTCAAGAAATATGACGCGATCTTCCTCGACAGCACAACGGCGTGCTTCCTGGATGATCCGGATCCTTCAGTGACAGCGGCGCGGCGAGAGGCTTTTCTGAATTTTGTGAGAAGCGGCAAAGGGTATCGCGGGCATCCACGCGGCGAGCGACTCCTATCACACCGATTGCCTGGCAAGTGAGGCCGCCATAAAGGGGTCCCGGGCGGAATATGGGGGCGACGGTTCTTGGCGCCCGTCTATTGGAGGCTGCGGACAAGGACAGCGACGACACCGTTAGCCGGCAGGAGTGGACTGCGCTGGCCGACAGCTGGTTCCAAAAGCTGGACACAGGGAATACGGGCAAGGTCACCCGGGCCGATTTTGTGGCCCACTTCAACTCGTTGTTGCCGCCGCTCGACGCCCGTCGTGCAGGCCTGGAATCGAAGCCGGTGCAGCAATGGCCGGAGTTCAACAAATTGATCGGCGGATACTTCAAGTTTCACTGGCCCGATCCGCAGCTGATTTATGTCAAGATCGATGATCCGAACAGCCCCTTGACGGCCATGTTCCATGGCAAGGAGTTCGAGATCCACGACGAGACTTACACGTTCGTACAAGAATCGTTTTCGCGCAAGAACGTGCACGTGTTGACGAGCATCGACTACGCCAAGATGAGCGCTGCGGATAAGGCGAAGGAGGCTAATCCGCGCACCGATGGCGATTATGCCCTGAGCTATATTCGCCGCGAGGGCAAGGGCCGCGTGTTCTATGAGGGGCATGGCCACAGCGACCGGGTGTATGCGATGACGCCGATGCTGGAACACCTTCGAGCTGGGATTCAATACGCGCTGGGCGATCTGAAGGCGGATGACAGCCCCTCGGTGAAATAAGCTGCGGGACGGCGAAGGGGAGACCATAGCTTCCCGGGCTACGGGCGTGTGCCCGTGCAGAAGCCGTGGCGGATGGAGCGAAAGCATTGGAAGAATTTCGTTTCCGGCCCATGTACGCCGAGGCGAACATGGGGCACCCGTCCAGAGCCCTGGGCGGCGGTTAAAAGAGGAGCCCCGCCGGTATTCGCCTGGTAGGTCGCGGATTACATTACGGCGCATTAAAGGAGTGGTCATCGCCTCCGGCCTGGCGGTGGTCACGTTCAGCACTGCACAACCCCTACGATCGCAGGCGCGGGCAACGGCCTCGAGCCCGGTCCTTGTGGTGCAAGAGGATCCCCAGCGGGTCAAGCTGCCTGTGGTCGACGGCCATGATCTGCGGTTTCAGCGGGTATCGCTTACACAAGGTTTGTCCCAGACGAGCGTGTCTTCGATTACCCAGGACAACCAGGGATTCATGTGGTTCGGCACGCAGTATGGCCTCAATCGTTACGACGGCTACAAGTTTAAGGTTTTTGCCCGCGAGCCGGGACACAGCAACAGCCTGAGCGGCGTATTCGTTCGCTCGCTCTTCAAGGATCGTGACGGAATCCTCTGGGTCGGCTGCGACCAGTTTCTGGATAAGTTTGACCCGGTCACCGAGACCTTCACGCACTTCAGCATCAAGGCGCCGGATGAGAAAGGCCCGGGCGCCACCGTCATGCATATGAGCCAGGATCGGCGTGGGGTCTTGTGGCTGTCGACGAGGAACGGCCTTTACAGCCTGGAACCCACGAGCGGCCGAATTGTGCGCTATGTGCATGACCCCGCAAATCCGCGCAGTCTCAGTAGCAGTTATATCCGGTCAACGGGAGAAGACCGGGAAGGAACGCTTTGGGTGGCTTCGACCGAGGGCCTCGAGGCGTTTGATCCAACCACCGGGACGGTTTCGATCCGCATTCCTGCGCACACGCAGGGGCGAGAGTTTTCCTTTCTCGAAGATAGCTTTGGCGTGTTCTGGGTCTTTCGTGCGGAGGGCGAAGGAGGCTTGTCCGTCTACGATCGGCGAACCAACAGACTGACCCGCTATGCCTTTTGAGCCCTTCGCCGGGAGCAAGGCCGATACGAGGGGGATTGTCTACATCCTCGAGGACCGGGACAGGAATCTGTGGCTGGCTACGACCAACGATGGGTTGTACAAGTTTGATCGCAAGCATCAGCAGTTTATCCGTTATCGGAACGAAGCCAACAATGGTGAGAGCCTGGCGGACGATCAACTGCTGAATCTATTTCAGGACCGCGAAGGAAACATCTGGGTTGGGCCGGAGCAGGCGCCGCCCAACTACTTTTCCACCCGGCCGACCCCCTTCGAGAAGTTTGTCCACCAACCGGGCACGGTAAACAATTTAGCGGCCTCCCTGGTGAGCAGCATCTACGAGGATCGTAAAGGCATTCTTTGGATTGGTTCCAGCTCATCGTTGAACCGGCTCGATCGCAAGACGGGAGAAAACCGTGTGGTCTACCGGGGTGCGAACGACGAAATCCACACCATGATGGAAGACAGTGCTGGTGTTCTATGGGCGGGTACTGCGGCGCACGGCGTTCAAGTGATTGACCCGGCGACCGGTCAATACAAGGGACCGCCGGACCCGGTGTTCAAAACATCCAATGCGGATGGGCGGCTGGTGGCCCGGCTGCTGGCCGACAAGGACGGAACGATTTGGGCTTCCACCTGGGATGGCCTCAGGCACTTCGATCTAGCCCATCAGCGATACACGCTCTACAAACCTGACCGGCAGAAAATCGCAGAATTTTACGGTATGGCCCAGGATTCACAGGGAATGCTGTGGCTGGGAAGCAGAGAAGGCCTATACCAATTCAATCCGGCCACGGGCCAGTTCAAGGTCTATCGCCACAACCCAGCGGACCCGCATTCCCTGAGCGACTCGCAAGCGGTTTGCGTGTTTTTCGATGCTTCGGGAACCATGTGGGTGGGCACGCAGGATGGCCTGGATAAATTCGATCCGAAGACTGAAGGCTTTGAGATCTACCGAGAAGGTGATGGGTTGCCGGGAAATGCGGTGAACTGCATCCTTGGGGATAATCACGACAACCTCTGGATGAGCACTAACAACGGCATTTCCAAATTCGATCCCAAGACGAGGCGCTTCAGAAATTATTCGGCCGCCGATGGCATTTCGGGGCCGGATCTTACCGGGTGGGGAGCTTGCTTCAAGAGCCATAGCGGAGAGATGTTCTTCGGTGGTTTCAGTGGAGCGACCAGCTTTTATCCCGGCAACGTGGTCGACAGCACGGAGGCGCCACAAATTGTTCTGACGGGTTTCAGCCTGGCGGGTGTTCCGGTTGAAGTTGGGCCACGCTCCCTTCTGCAAAGAACTGTCGCTTTTACTGAGGGAGTTACACTCTCCCACCGGCAGAACATGTTTTCCATCGAGTTCTCCGCGCTCAGTTACCTGAGCCCGGCCACTACTCGTTATCGGTACATGTTGGAGGGGCTCGATAAGAACTGGCAGGAGGCAGATATTGGCGAGAGGCAGGTCAGCTATACGACTCTGCCGCCAAACAAGTACACCTTCCGGGTTCAGGGCTCCATCCGTGGAGGACCGTGGGGTGAGCCGGGGACAGCTCTGCAGATTACGGTCCTGCCGCCCTGGTGGGATACATGGTGGTTCAGGACTCTCTACATCTCGACGATCCTGCTGCTTCTGTGGGGCATGTACCGGCTCCATCTTCGCCGGATTACGGAGCAGTACAACATTCGCATGGCAGAGCGTCTTGCGGAACGAAACCGGATTGCTCGGGAGCTGCACGATACGCTGCTACAGGGATTCCAGGGACTGATGTTGCTGTTCCAGGTGGTGATGGACTCGTTGCCTCACAACACCTCAGCCCGAAGCATGATGGAACAAGCGATGGATCGTGCCGACCAGGCCCTGCTGGAAGGACGGCAGAGCGTGCAGGACCTGCGCGAAGATGCGACCGCCGGCGGCGACCTTTCCGGCGCCCTGGGACACTGCGGGGAAGTGCTCAAACAAGATCATCACATTCCGTTCAACCTCTCGGTCATCGGGACTCCACGGCCCTTTGATCCCACACTGTGCAAAGAGGCATACGACATCGGGCGAGAGGCGATGACCAACGCGTTCCGGCACGCCCATGCGTCCAGGATCGAAACCGAAATCACTTACGAAAGTACCGGTGTACTCTTGAGGGTTCGTGACGACGGCCGCGGGATCGATCAGCAGATCGTTGACAGCGGGCGGGCAGGGCACTGGGGGCTACGCGGCATGCGGGAGCGCGCCAAGGCGATGGGGGCGGAATTGAATATACGGAGTCATCCTGGCGCCGGGACTGAAGTCGAACTCACCATTCCTGCTGAGCTCGCTTATCCGGATAGGATCAGGAAATCGTTCTGGGAACGGATGTACCGGGGCTCAGGCGGGAACAACGGAGATAAGGGTGATCCCTGAGGTCATTCGCCGCCCGACGGGTAAGGGAGATAGACTGGCAGAATCGGAGAGACCGTTGACCACACCCAAGTTCATCCCGAGCAGCGACGAATTGAGCCAGGTTGACCGCGACCTACGGTTTCATCCTTCGACCACGAAGCATCCCGCGGTCCTGACCCCGCAACAGATCGAAGATTTCAACCGTGACGGTTACCTGGCGGGCATGCGCATCTTCAACGAAGAAGAAATAGCCGGCATTCGTAGTTACTTTGATGAGCTGCTGGCCAGGACGCTCGCCGCGGGGGGCGACAGCTACTCGATCAGCACTGCACATCTGCGCTATGGGGGTGTTTACGACATCCTGACAAACGCTCGCATTGTGGATCGCATCAAGGACTTGATCGGCGATAACGTTGTTGCCTGGGGCTCGCATTTCTTTTGCAAGATGCCGGGGGATGGCAAGCGGGTCTCATGGCATCAGGACTCAAGCTATTGGCCGCTCACGCCGTCGATGGCTGTGACGGCTTGGCTGGCCATTGACGATGCCACGATCGAGAACGCTTGCATGCGGTTCATTCCTGGATCGCATCACCTGGGCCATCTCACCTATACCCTGAGTGAAAACGACGAGGCGAATGTTCTGAACCAGACTGTTCCGGGCGCAGAGAGTTTTGGAAAGCCGGTCGATGTTCAATTGAAAGCCGGGGAAATTTCCATCCATAGCGACCTACTGTTGCATGGATCCGAGGCGAATGAATCGAGCAAACGGCGCTGCGGGCTGACTCTGCGTTATTGCCCGGCAATGGTGAGGGCGGGTCTGGGCTGGAATGCGAAGGGGGTCATCGTGAGCGGGAATGACGAATCCGGTCACTGGGCGAATCCGCCCCGACCGCAAACCGACTAGTCCAGATTGCAAAAGCCCAGGCGGTCAATGAGACAAAAGTGCTAAAGCCCAGGTGGTCTCCGGCAGTGTAGAACTGCCAGGAGGCTCCCCCGTGAAAACTCTGTTTGTCACGCTCATCCTCTGCTCCGCAGCGTTGGCCAAGGACAGACCGGTCCCGGCCTATCAGCACGCCATTTACCAGGAAAGACACGCGGAATCTGTGCGCATGAACTGCGATGCGTCGTTGGGATACGGCAGCAGCATGACGACGTGCCATGACACCGAAATGCTGGTTTACTCGGTGAAAATTGGGATAACGGTGTACACACTAATTCCATATGCGACGCGCCCTCACACTGAGTCTCTCTGGAGCCAACCTGCAGGCGCTGCGGTGGCGGTCTGGAACGATGGGAAGCATATGCATATTCGGACCGGCGCGAAGGAGTCGCAGTACGATGTCATCGGAGAGAGCACCGAGGATGCAGCCAGGTAATTATTCAGGGCTGGATGATCCTGGGCGCTTGCGTGGGCGCGGAACGCCGTAGCTTTCATGCAATGGTGGCGGCCGCCGGCATGCTGAGGATGACCTGTGTCCCTGTCCCCGGCTGGCTGATAATTTCCACCTTGCCGCCGTGAAGCAGCATGATGCCTTGCACGATGGCGAGGCCGAGGCCTGCGCCGCCCGAGGCTTGTGAACGGGACGGATCCACACGAAAGAAACGATCAAATACCCGGGGCAGCGCTTCCGGTGGAATGCCGATGCCTGTATCCGTGATCTCGATACGAATTACGGAACTTTCGGAACGGGCCGCCATCACTACGGAACCGCCCGAAGGCGTGTGGGCCACCGCGTTGGAGAGCAGGTTTCCGACCGCCCGCTGCATCAGCGTCTTGTCCAGTTCGGCGATCACGGCTCGTCACCGAAGCGGGTGCTCAAAGAGATACCACTGTCAGCGGCCGAGGCTTCGTAATACTCCTGTACGCCACCCAGCAACTCCGCGATATCAACCCGTTCGCGGCGCAGATGGGCCAGGGGGCTCTCTGCGCGGGCGAGGAACAGGAGATTGGCGATCAAGTCCGACAGGCGCACAGATTCTTCCAGAGAGGACTCCAGCGCATCCCGGTATTCGTCGATGGTGCGGGCACGCGCCAACGCCACTTCGGCTTCACCACGGATATTGTTTACCGGAGTGCGCAGATCATGCGCGATATCCGCGGAGAATCTGGATATGCGGTCGAAGGAATCCTCCAGCCGGTCCAGCATTTCGTTGAAGGTGCCGGCAAGCGACGCCAGCTCAAAGGGATAACCCTCGGTGAGAATTCTTTCCCCCAGGTGGGTGGAGCTGATGCGCCTTGCGGTGGCTGCCATCTCTTCCACCGGCCGGATACCCTGACGCGCGATCTGATAACCGACCACGGGAAAGATTGCCAGGGTTCCCAGTATGATGACCCAGAACACCAGGCGAAAGCGCGCCAGGAATTGTTCTTTCTGGGAGACATCAATGGCAATCTGAATGGTGTTGGTGTGCGTCGGGGGCGAGCCGACCGGCGCCACCGAGGTGGTCACGCGGAAGGCTTGCCCGTGGCGGCCTTTCATGGGGATCGCCGCATCAGGACGTGTTCGTGTCCGGCGGCCGAATTGTGAAAGATCTAACTTCTTCTGCCATGCCAGGCGTTGTCAGCAGTGGCGTGTTTCGCTCATCCAGCAGCCGAATATAGAAGTGTTCGTATCGGCGCGCCGCTGTTTCCAGCTCGACTTCCTCGCGCAGCGCATCCTGGTCGTCAGGGCGTTCGCGCAGCATGGTGCGTAGCACGTTCAGCTTGTCGGCGAGGAACAATTCCGTGCTCTTCTCTAATTCAGAAAGCAGGACGAGGTAAAGGCTGGCGGTGGCCAGAATCACCAGAATCAGGCCGGCCAACGCGTACCCGGCGGTTAGCCGGAAGGCCAAAGTACGCCACAGCCGCGATACCGGGGTGAGGTTACGAGCCGGCTTCCAGCACATAGCCGGCGCCGCGAATGGTCTGGATAAGTTTTTGCGGGAAAGGATCGTCCACCTTGCTGCGCAATCTCCGGACGTTCACATCCACCACGTTGGTGTCGCTGTCGAAGTTCATGTCCCAAACCGCTTCGGCGATGAGAGTGCGGGACAGGACTTCGCCGGCCCGCCGCGCGAGCAGAGACAGCAGAAGGAATTCTTTCGAAGTCAACTCCAGCCGCTGGCCGGACCGCGTCGCGCGGTGGCGTAACAAGTCGATTTCCAGATCGCCCATGCGGATCGTATCCTGCGGGCGAGCGGGCGTCCGGCGCAACAGCGATCGCACGCGCGCCAACAACTCAGAGAATGCGAACGGCTTCACCAGGTAGTCGTCGGCCCCCAGCTCGAATCCTCTTACCCGTTCGTGGATCGCGTCCCGGGCGGTGAGCAAAAGGACCTGGGTAGCACGGTCTGCCTGGCGCAGGCGGGTAAGAACCTGCCAGCCGTCGAGGCTGGGCAGCATTACGTCCAGAATGATCAGGTTGAAGTCCACATCCTGGGCCAGCTGCAGCCCGTCTAAGCCGTTTGTCGCCACATCGACAACAAACCCTGCTTCGCCCAGGCCTTTTTTCAGAAACTTGGCGGTCTTCGCTTCATCGTCTACGACCAGAATTCTCATAGTTGCGATCCAAACCGGCTTGCTTCATTGGTGTCTATCGCTGTGACGATCGAGCGCGAGCACCGTCTCAGCACGAAATGTAACAACACCAGACCTATAGAACCGGACTGTTCAATGTGTAATGGGTTTGCGTTGATAGGAGATGAATTCCGGGAACGCCCTTGATGACGTCAAATGGTTTGGTCATTTCTTGATGCGACGTATGGTTGGGCCGGTGGGCTGAAAGCACCATAAGAATGATCGGATGAATTCCCTAAGCTGCGCTGGCCGTTTCAAAAGGCCCGGTTATTGTTTGCCCGATTACAAAGAGAGGAGGCGCATATCGAGTCACGCAACTTTAATCGAGGAAGTTACAATTCTGTAATCCAACCGTGAGATTTGTAATTGGCAGATGTCGTTGTGCTTCCTTCCCAGTGAAGAAACCGGTGCATCAAGCCTAAGAGCGCAACCTTCCATCTGATACCGATTTCTCTTTCGAGGCCACATGCGCAACTTTCGTTCCTGTTTTCATTCCGTCTGTCTTTGTCGTTTCCGCGGTCTTGTTAAGCTCTAGTGCAGTGCCAGGCAGGGCGCAAGTGGATCGCAGCGCTTTGACCGGGACGGTTACTGATCCGGCGGGTGGGGTGCTAGGGCAAACACACATCACTGTTGTGGAGAACTCGACCCAGTCCGCAGCGTGAAGGGCTGTCTGACGACGCTGGAAGATATGACATTGCTGAGCTTCCCGTCGGGCAGATACACCGTCAAATTCGATCATCCCGGCTTTCAGACGTTGACGTTCCTCGATGTGGAGCAGGTGATCGGCAGGACGCGCACCCTGGATGCGACCCTGCAGATATCAGGCGGCGAGGAGCGCGTGGAAGTTTCGGCCGGTTCGGAGTTGATGGACCGCAACACCGCCGCGGTGACGGGCCTGATCGAGAGAAAGCAGGCCGACGAACTGCCGCTGAATGGCCGCAACTGGGCGGCGCTGACGGCATTCATTCCCGGCGCCATCGACACCGGCGGCAGCAACCAGCGGTCGGTCCGGTTTGCCGGCCGGGGCCTTGACGACAGCAATTTCACCTATGACGGCGTTGACGAGACCAGCATCATCAATCAGACGCAGCGCGCCTGGGTGCGGCTCTCCATTCCGCTGGACGCGATCGCGGAGTTCCGCGTCGATACGCTGCTGGCAACCGCCGATGAAGGCGCGACGGGCGGCGCGCAACTGGCCGTTACTTCTCCTTCGGGTACAAACCGTTTCCACGGCCGCCTCTTTGAGTATCTTGCGCAACAACTATTTCGACGCGCCCGAGCCTCTATGGGCCTCCAACGGCGAAGCGCAGCAGCCGCTTCGTTTGAATCAGTTCGGCGGATCGCTGGGCGGACCCATCGTGCACGACAAGACCTTCTTCTATCATCGCTTCTGAAGCCTACCGCCAGGACTGGGGCTATCCGGTGAGCGGCGACGTGCCGAGCGCGGCTTTCAAGGCCACCGTTCCGAGCTCCTCGCCGGTCTATGGGATCGTAAACGCCTACCCGGGAGCAGGGCCAAAAACATTTCTGACGCCCTAGACGCCGGCAAACGACCCGGGCGATCCGCACTACGCGGACTATGACCTGCTGACCTGCTCATGCACGCAGGTGGTCAACGAGAACTCGGCGATGCTGCGGATCGACCAGCATTTTTCAGCCAGGACCACCGGCTTCATGCGCTTCAATTACGACCGGTCGGTCGATACGCAGCCGGTTTCGGCTTCCGCGACGGACCTGGAGCAGAGGGTCTCCACGCCGGTCAATGGCGTGCTGGAATTGCTGCACGTCTTCAGTCCCACCCTGACGAACGAGGCCAAGTTTGGCTTCAACCGCTCCACCGACAACACCTACAACTCCAGTGCCAGCCGGCTCCATTTATCAGATTGCGATTTCCACGGGTCCTGGGCCCGGATTCGGCACCCAGAACTACAATTACAACACCATCTACGTGGGCAACACTTTTTCCTAGATCGACAACGTGACCTGGCTGCATGGCCGGCAAACCATCAAAGCCGGAGCGGAGGTCCGGCGCATCCAGTTGAACCAGCATTATGGGGAACACGGAACAGTTACGTTTTCTTCCCTGCAAGCGCTGGCAGCGAATCAGGTGGCGAGAGCAAGTCTGTACTGGTGCTTTGCCGGTCAACGATTTGCGCAAGTACGATATCTTCGGCTACATCCAGGACGAGTTCAAGCTGCGGCCCAACTTCAGCCTGAACCTCGGCGCGCGTTACACCGTCTTCCAGTTATTCCATGAGGCGCATGGCAAGGCCAACCCCTTCGACTTCGCCACCTGCGGGCCGCAGGGATTCTGCGGCGTGGGCGCCAGCTTCGGCCAGCAAAACTATGGCGACTTCGATCCGCGTGTTGGCTTCGTCTGGTCGCCTGAGCAGGACCGAAAGACGATCCTTCGCGGCGGATTCGGAATGTACCACGAAGACGGCCAGCTGGACGATCAGAATCTGCCCGCCAAGAACGAAGTCCCCTCCTACTCGGTGACCAAGGTGACCTATCCGCCCGACCCGTATTTCACCACCGGAACCATCTCACCCAATGCCGAACAACGGAATCGCAAGGACTCGTATGTCGAGCAGTGGACTGCCTCTGTGCAACGGGAGTTTCCTGCGAATTTCGTGACGTCCGTCTCCTACCTGGGAAGCCACGGCGTGCATCTGCTGGAAACCAACGTGGTGAACCTGATCAATCCGGCTACGGGGCTTGTGCAATATCCGGGCTTTGCTCCGGCCATCGGCTGGCGCGGCTCCATCGGTGCGAGCTCGTATAACGGTCTTTCCGTGTCGGTGCGGCGGCCGTTCGCGAACGGGCTTCTGGTGGCGGCGAATTACGCGTACACGCACGAGATCGACAATGGTTCCAACGGCAGCGGGGACGGCGACGAGATATCTCCGCAGAATCCACTTTCCCCGCAATCTGACTGGGCCAGCGGCGCCTGGGACGCTACGCATGTGGTCAATGGCAACGCGGTCTATGAACTACCCTTCGGCCTGGGCAAGCCGATGCTGAACCAGCGCGGTATTGTCAGCACCATCGCGGGCAACTGGCAACTCACCACGACGGCGCTGGCTCGCACCGGTTTTCCGATCAACGTGCTATTGCCCAGCAGCTACACCGCGCCGGATGGCGCCTCCGGCACGCAGCGTCCCGACCTGGTTCCAGGCGTCCCTCTCACTCCGCCGGGAGGCAGGACGATCGCGCGCTGGATCAATCCCGCCGCGTTCGCTAAGCCGGCTGGAGAATTTGGCGACGCGCCGCGCAATCTCTTTCGCGGACCGGGCACCTGGCAGGTAGATATGGGCGCCGCCAAAACGTTTCCTATTGCCGAGCGCATGCAGGTCGAATTTCGCGGAGAGTTCTACAACATCTTCAATCATCCGCAGTTAGGCCAGCCGCAGGCCACTTTCAACCCGTCGGCTCCTGCGGGATTCGGCAGCATCATCAACACGATTAACCTGAACACGGCTATCGTGAATCCGATAACCCCCGTGGGCTCGGGGACGCCGCGCGAGATCCAGTTGGCGCTGCGTTTGGATTTTTAGGAACGGAGGCCGTCTGTGACTATGAAAAGACGGGTGTTCCTCGGTTGGCTTCCAGCTATCGAGGAAAAGCCCGCGCTCAGCTTCGCTTCGGCGGCTATTGAGAGTGGGCTCTGGCTACGAAGCCAGGGTTCTGCAGGACGTTTTTGTTGTAGCGGAGCGTTTTTCCTTCGAGGTCGGTGATGGAGCCGCCTGCTTCTTCGAGAATGCAATGGGCCGCGGCGGTATCCCACTCCATGGTGGGGCCGTTGCGTGGATAAATGTCGGCGGCGCCTTCGGCGATGAGACAGAACTTCAGGGAACTGCCCATCACTTTGGTTTCGTAGTCTTTTGTGTTCTGCTCCGCGCCATGGCTGCGACTCACCACGCAGCGTGTACTTCCGGTCGTTGATGGCGCGACTTTGATTGGCGTGGTGACATCACCGTCCGTCCTATAGGCGCCGGCCCCACGCGCGGCAAAATACAACCTATCGATCACCGGAGCATAGACCACGCCAAGAACAGGGTGGCCATCCTCGATCAAAGCGATGTTGACGGTGAATTCACCGGTACGGCGGAGGAATTCCCTGGTGCCGTCGAGGGGATCGACCATCCAGAAATGCCGCCAGTATTTGCGCTCGTCGTACGGAATCTCGACAGACTCTTCCGACAGGACGGGACAATGAGGCTCTAACCTCGCCAGCCCGGTCTCCAGAATCTGATGAGACGCAAGATCGGCCTGAGTCAGAGGCGAGTGATCCACCTTGTACTCCACATGCGGATTCAGATCCCGGTAGATCGCCAGAATACTGTGTCCGGATTCACATGCGAGAGCCGTGACGTGCGGCAACAAATCCGTCAGCCGTTTACAAGTGTAGGAATCGGCCATCTTTGTTCGCGCCCCCCGGAAGCATTGTGGAGCGCTTGGGAGTCCAGGTAAAGAAGAATGCGATCGACGCATTCTTCCGGGTTTGTCGCACCCGTGTCCAGGTGAATCTCAGGAGCCTCTGGCGGCTCGTAGGCGCTGTCGATGCCGGTGAAGTGCAACAGCTCTCCGCGGCGAGCTTTGGCGTAAAGCCCCTTGGTGTCGCGACGCTCGCATTCTTCGAGCGAGGCATCGACATGGATTTCTACAAATTCGCCGGGCTCGAATCGTGCACGCGCGCGTTGACGTTCCGCGCGGTAGGGACTAATGAAGGAGACAATCACGATAAGACCGGCGTCCACGAACAAGCGGCCGACCTCCATCGCCCGGCGGATATTCTCTCTCCGGTCCGCCTCGGAGAATCCCAGGTCCCGGTTGAGACCGCGGCGTACGTTGTCGCCATCGAGAACATAGGTGTGCCGGCCAGAAAGAAACAGTCGCTGTTCGAGAAGGTTCGCGAGCGTGGATTTGCCCGCTCCTGATAGACCCGTTAACCAGAGACATAAGGGCTTCTGCAGCTTCTGGCGGCTACGGGCGTCTTTGTCAATATATAAAGCCATAGGCTCCCGACTAAAAAAGCCCTTTCCCCGGATGAGCGGGGAAAGGGCGGTTGCAGTCAGACGATGGTTAGTCGTCCAGATCCTCACCCTTGGGGGCAGGTTTGGTAAATTCGCTCGGTGGGCGAACTTTGGTTTCGCCGGGATATGGCCGTGTAAAGCCGGTCGACATGTACCAGTTCAGGTGGTTGACGGTCTCTGGATCTTCGGCGTCCGGCTTGGTAAGTTTGCCGGCGAAGATCTGCTTTTTCTTTTGCAGCCAAGCCACTCTCAGAGCCTTGACCGCGGGGCTCATCGATTGGTTGGATGCGGTGGTGGTCGTGACGCCCATGTCCAGCGGTACCTGGTTCGGTACGTGGGTCCACGGCTGGAAATTGTCCGCGGAGGCAGTGCCCTGGACGAAAGCCGTGGTCATCGGCGATGCCACAAGGTCGAACTGATTCATGGGCGGCAGACCGAGGATCTGCTCGATCGTCCGCGTCATGTTGACCTGCGTGTAGTAGGTGTGGTCAGTGGGCCCGTTCTGCACCGTGTATGGGCTGACGATATAGCCCGGGCTGCGGTGACCGTCGACGTGGTCGACGCCGTTTTGCGCGTCGTCTTCCTCGATGAAGATCGCCGATGAGGACCACACATTGCTGTGGCTGATGTAGTCAATGATGCGCCCCACCGCCAGGTCATTATCGGCCTGCTCAGCGTCCACCGTTGGTGGGCCGCCGGTGTGGTCATCCATGACCCAGAGGATGCTCAAGGCCGGCACCGTACCGGCCGCGACATCCTGCTTGAAGTCCTGCAGCCATACATCCACGCGGAACTGATCGGGAATGCCCAGATCGAACTGCGGGAAGTTTTTGATCAGGTGGTTAGACACCGCGGGTACAGAGGATTGTGCCTGGACCGTGTTCTGGTAGAGCAGGGTCTTCTCGGCCCCCGACTCGAAGTTCTGTGAGTCGGTGTAGAACTGGCTCCAGGTAGGCTCTTTCGTGGATCCGTTCGGTTGCAGGAAGGTGTCGTTCTCGACATATTCGCCGTAGATCTTCACCGGCAAACCGGCCGCGGACGCTTCTGAGAATAAGAAGCCCTTGTTCTGGTAGGCGAGTGAATCGCCGGCGTTTCCGCCCGGGTAGCTGCGGACCCAGTCAGGCGACTGGATGTCGTCGGCGTAGGGCGCCATGCCTTCCGTGATCCACTGGTGACCGTCCGCCGATTGGCGGCTTGGGTCGTAGAAGTTGTCGAAGAGGGGGAAACGCTTCACCAACGCGTGCACGTTCGGCGTGTCCTTGCCGCCGAACACCGCCAACGAGCTGTCGCCGTTGCCGGCAGCCACGTCGCCCAGGATCTGATCATAGGTGCGGTTTTCACGGATGATCATGAACACGTGCTTGATCAGCGAGGGATCGCCGATCTTGGCCGGGATGGCCACTGCTTGGGTATCCTGACTGCCTCCGGCGGCAGACTTGATATTTTCCGTCAAATCCCAGTGGTTGTTCTCGAAGACCTGCGCCGTCATCGCCGCTAACTTTTGGCCACTCGGCACTTTGATAAGACTGACGGTGCCATTGTCCTGGTGAGTGTTGAAGTCGGTGACCTTGTAGTCGGTTTCGAACGAATAAAGCGTTCCCACACCCTTGTCGTTGGCAACGATAAGTTCGTTATCGTTCTTGGTCAGCACCACCGAGCTTGGCGCGTAGGCTACCGGAATCATGCCCATGACGGCACTGTTCGGTTTGGCATTGAGGTTGACCACCGCGATCGCGTTGGCATTGTAAAGCGCGACATAGGCGATGCCGGTTGTGGCATCGACAGCGATCGAGTTCGGCGCGGCGCCATAGGCCGCCATGGACTGATGGGGCACTTTGATCGGCAGGCCCAGGTTGATCGTCTTCACCACCTGGTTGGTGGAGGTGTCGACGACCGAGATGGTGTCGCTGTAGGTGTTGGCGACCAACAGGAAACTGCCCCAGAACGCCATCCCGGTCGGGTGCAGACCGGTCGAGATAGTAGCGGTGACCTTCATCGATGCCAGATCAACCACAGAGACGGTGCCGGTAATCGCGGCGCCCACCACTGAGTCGGCGACGATTTCAGTGCCGGCGGAGTTGATCTGGAAGTCCGACTGGGTAGCGGCCCGGCCGCCCTCGTTGCTGACGTAGGCGGTCGTACCGTTGCTGTCGATCACGATACTGTGCGGCGCGTTGCCTACCCGGATCTGCGTACCCTGCTCCGGTTTCGACGCGGTCAGGTCGATCTTGGTGAGGGTATTGTTCTGGTTCAGCAGGGCATAAGCGCTCTTGCCATCGTTGGATACGGCGACGCCGCCGGGATAGGAGGTGGCGGCAGTATAGAACGAGCCGCAGGGGTTGGCATAAGCGGCTGGCGGGCTGTTCGGAAAGCACTGGATGAAGGATTTGTTGGGAGCCACGCTCACCTGGGCGTTGTCGCTCAGCAGTCCTTCGGCTGAGACATTCGCAATGGTGACAAAGCTGCTGTCCTGGCTGAAAATGAGGTGCTTGCCATCCGGCGTATAGGCAATGCCGTTATAGCTTCCGTGCGAATCCGATCCGAACGCAATGTAGTTCTGCAGAACATCGCCGGTCTTCGTGTCGAACACCTCGACAGCCTGGGTTGCGCCCATGGTGAGGACGGCGGCGGTGTGAGTGGCGGCAATGGGATTCACCGCAACCGCCTTGGCGCGGACACGGATGCCGAGGTCGACCTGCTTGCCGGCTGGGGTAATGATCTGGCCACTGCTCACGACAAAAGAGCCGTTCGCCTGCGGGCCCGCGGTGTAGGTCGGGAACGGTACGGACTGAGCGAACATCGGAACGCTCAGCCCCGTCGCCAGGAGGCCGGCGAGCGGACGCATACGGTTGATTCTCGATTTTGTTCGAGTCGCTTTTCGGGACGTTTTTCTGTACATCACTTCTTCTCCCCGGACTATTTATTTCGCGATTTGACAATGCCGACCGGCGTCACTTTGGCCGATGGCCAGGGGCGGAGGGAATAGCAGACAGATGCGGATTGCGCTGCTGGCTGCCGGGTATGCGATGGAAGGGAAGCAGAGCTTTCCTTCCATCGCGCCCCAAGTATCACAAACGGTTTCTGACGGGGCAGTGACGGTTACATTACATTTCCGTAATGTGGGCGCGGCGGGGGAGGTGTCAGGTGTGCGGGTAAAAAGCGACTTCAAATTGAGTCCCGAAAGGACGGCTGAGAATGCGCCGTGACGCAATCCTGGAAAGCCCTCAGCCGTCCCCGCGGGACTGTTTCAACTTGTTCCTGGGCACCCAGGACTCGCCTGCGAAGGGTACGGCCTTTAGGCCGTACATTTAATCGTCGAGATGGATCGGCTTCAGCCGCCGAGGGCTACTTAAACGAGCACAAGATATGCCCTCAGGGGCTAACGCCCTTGACAAAGGGGGGCAGTACGGATTCGTTGCACGGATCCCACGTCTCAAAAGCGAGACCTGGGGCACCCATCGATTGCTTCCCGACGCCAACTCATTCCGGCTTGTCGTCGACCAGTGCGCGGAGAGGTCCTAGCCAGGGTTCGTAGCGTCGCCAGCGGGCGACGGAGTTGCGATAGATCGGTTGCCGCGCTTGCCATTTGCTGGGGGTCCTTACCGCACGCGGGTTCAACTCAGGGCGCAGGCACGCGTCGTGCCACGGCAGGCCGCAGGCCGCGATGATGCTGCGGATCACGGGTTCGGGTGCGCGGGTCAGCTCCTCGTAATCGACTTCGATGAAGCGATCCGGCGGCAGCACGTTTCGCCAATGGTCCGTGAGCCGCTGGTAGCTGCGGAAATACCTGACGAGTTCCTCCCCTCCAGTGGGAAACGCCAGGCTCGGATGGAAGTGAGTTTGATGGATCGATAACGCGGTGTCGACGGCCGCGCGGCGGCAGTGAACGATCAGTGCGCGAGGAAATGCCATGTGGATCAGTCCGGCCCACAGGAAGTTGAACGGCATCTTGTCAGTGACTCGTGCTGCCTTGGGTGCGATCGAGCGCAGCACGCGGAGATAATCCGCTGCCACCGTGGCGAAAAACGGCCTCTTGAGCCCCGTCGCACCCGAGCGGTGCCACGCCGCACCGCGCTCGTTCCAGAAATACAACTCGCCGCCGGCCCCGGCTTCGGGGTGGTTGGAAATGATCTGCTCCACGAGGGTTGTGCCGGACCGCGGCATGCCGAGGATCAGTACCGGTGTCGCATCGCCGCTGCCGAGGCTGTTTGCCTGCGCGATCAGTTCGGGTGTGCAGCGAGCAATCAACTGATCGATCTCGTTGTCGAAGGCGGCCGAGTCGAAAGACAAGGAGCTGCGGCGCACCGCGTCTGCGGAGTCAAAATGCTGCATGGCGAGGGCGTAGTCGCCAAGATCATCCGCAGCCTTGCCGAGTGCGAGGTGAAGCCGCGCGCGCTGCGCCGCTTCCAGTCCCGGCGTGGCGAGCGCGGCTTCCATCTTTTGCAACAGACCGTCGTCATCGCGCGTGACTGGACGGCAACGGACCAGATCGTAATAGCATCCAGCCAGCAGCGGCGCGATGGCGATGGCGCGTTCGAAGCATGCGCGGGCCTCATCGAAGTGGCCGAACTCAGAGAGCAGGTTGCCCAGCAGATCATGAGCCATGGCGTTATTCGGTTCGAGCGCCACGGTTCGTCGCAGCACTTTCTCAGCTTCCTGATTGCGATCTTCGGTGAGCAGCGCCCGCGCCTTGCCCAGGCGGCCGAAGGTGGTCTGACCCCCGGTGGCTGCGGCGCGGCGGAAACAGCCGATCGCTTCCTGACGATGACCCAACATATAGACGAGAGCGCCGGCGCGGAACCAGGCCTCGGTCAGGGAAGGAAGGAGCTGCGTGGCGCTATCGTAGGCGGCGATGGCCTCGCCGAGGTTGCCCAGCTTTTCCAGGCCGACTCCCAAACGGAAATAGGCATCCGCATAACCCGGGTCGCTCGCGACGGCGAGGCGCAGAGCTGCGACAGCGTCGGCAATGCGGCCGGCCTCGAGGCAGGCGAGGCCGAGATCGTGCTGGATGATAGCATTGGAAGGCTGCAGCAGGGCGGCTTCGCGTAACGGCGCGATCGCATCGGCCGGCCGCCCTTCCTTGAGGAACTGAGTGGCCAACGAAAGCAGTGGGCGCCACCTGCGGCAGTAGAGCCGGGTTGGAAGACCAGGGCGTGGCGGACTTCACCAGGAGAGAAATCCTCCATCGAGTACCAGGGCCTGGCCATTCATGTAGCCGGATGCCGCCGAAGCCATATAGACGATGGTGGCCTCAAGCTCCTCGAGCTTTCCCATGCGGCCCATCGGCACCTTGGCCAGCAGCCTGGCGCCCAGTGCCAGGTTTTGTTCGAAGGACCAGATGGTCTGATCGGAGCGGAAGAATCCTGGAGCCAGGGCGGTGACATGCAGCCCTCGTGGCGCCCATTCGACCGCTAACTCGCGGGTAAGGCCAAGTACTGCCGCTTTACTGGCTACATAAGACGCCTGGGAGATATAACTGGAGGCGCTGATGCCGTACATCGACGCAATATTGATGATCTTGCCGGCGCCGGAGCGCAGCATGTGGCGGCCGGCACTCTGCGCGCAATAGAACAGGCCGGAAAGGTTGGTATCGATGACGCTTTGCCATTGCACAGGCGTCATGTCCTCGGCTTCGGCGATCGCCGAGATGCCGGCGTTATTGACCAGGATATCCAGATGGCCAAATTCATCGATGGCGCGTTGCACCATGGCTTCGGCGTCCTTGATCTGGGTTACGTCGGCTTTCATGGGAACCACCCTGCCGCCGTATTGCTCCAAGTCAGATGCAACGGAGGTTAAGCGATCGAGATCGCGGGCGGCGATGACCAGGTTGCAGTTTGCCTTGGCCAAACCGCGGGCAAAGCTGATACCGAGGCCACGAGAAGCCCCGGTGACGAGGGCGGTCTTGCCCGACAGGTCGAATTGCGACAAAAGACTGGGATGCATAGCTGGAGCTAATCCTAAATGGCTCCCACCTTTTTGCGCTTTATGGAGCGGTTTTCGACTACGATCAACTGCACCCGCACTGCAAGGAGCACTATGGCAAAGGAAAGCGAAATCAAGATGTTCGTGTTCTCTCAGATGAACGCGCAGCAAGGCTTTATCACGACAAAGATCAACGAAGGGCTGGCAGATTTCCGAAAGAAGACCTGGAAGGACCTGGCCACTATGATCGCGACCAAGCTGACCAGTGCGGGCCTAGGGTATATTCCAGCGGCAGGTGGGGCCGCCAGCACCCTCTTCGATATGGCAACGGAGCAGGATCCTCCGGGCGCCACCGTTGCTGAAGCTCTCAAAGCAGCGTTGGTCATCGACATGTTCGTCGATGGAGTCAACGAGACCATCAAGAAATCACCCCGTCTGACTGGCGATGCCTGGAAATCGGCTGCCACCCAGTTGGCCCAGGCGCAGGCTGCTCGCAAGGCATTTGACATTCGCCTGACCAAAGCAAGAGCGGAACTCGACACACTCGAAAAGCAAGCCAATCAATATCTGAATGAAAGTAAATACGAGGCGCTCTTGGACAAGATTTGCGATGCGTCTGCTGAGAGTATTGAAATGACTTCTCTGGGAAGGCCGGCTATGGGCCGGCAGCCGACTCTTCCTGACACTAACTTCCCCAGACGAGGATCTATCTCAGCCAGCGGCGGTAAGTAGCCGAATATTTCCACACTCAGTTACTTCATTTCCACATAAGAAAATGTTTTAGAGGCTGCAATTGTGTTAGGAGACGCGAGTATTATTCAACTCAACGGAAGAGCAATCTTCCAGGAAGAGAGTGGACTTCAGCCACCAGGAGAATCGGCAACGAGTCTCGCGGAGCCTTCAGGAAACTGAGCGGCGACGATGGCGTAGACAGAAAGCTCGTGCAACGAATGTAGGAACGGAAGACTGAGAGAACCGCGAAGTTTGTGGTGCTCGACGGATTTTGCGATGACAGTCTTGTGATTCGGTGACCGAACCGGATCTTCAAAAATCGGATCGAGGGGGCGGGATCTCGCGAGAGAATCCGCCCCCTTCGCTTTATGTTACGGAGCCTTGCCTGGCCTGCTATTTTCTGCTGAGCACAACATGCGTCGCGTACTGCGTAGACTTGTGCTCTGTCACGGAGAACCCCAGCACAGGCAGGTCAATACCGGTGAGCAGTGCCTCACCCCGGCCGAGAGCAACGGGCGCCAGTGCTAGGTGCAGCGAATCGATCAGCCCGGCCTGCAGATATTGCCGCACGGTGGAAACGCCGCCTCCGATCTTGACGTCCTTGTCACCCGCCGCTGCTTTTGCGAGCCTGAGCGCCTCTACGATTCCTCCGCCGACAAAATAGAAGGTGGTCCCGCCTTCCATCACCAGCGGCTCGCGCTCGTAGTGGGTCAGAACGAAGGTTGGCGCATGGTAGGGCGGGTTGGGGCCCCACCACCCTTTCCATGCGTTGTCTTGCCAGGGGCCACGGATCGGACCAAACATATTGCGGCCAAGGATGAAGGCGCCGAAGTTTTCCATTGCCCCTCGGGCAAAGACGTCGTCCTCATCGGTAGATCCGCCGTCCTTCCCGTGCATGGAGCAGAATGTTTTTGTATGGAAGAACCACTGGAAGATTTCTGGACCGCGTTTGCCCAGCGGATCGTCCAGACTCTGCTCTATGCCTGCGCCAAATCCATCCAACGACATACCAAATCCCGCGACTCGAACGTTCGACATCTATGCTCCTCGTATTCGAAATTGTGCTTAACTCCGCGTTCACGCGTCTTATCGCGGCGTGTGTTTTCCTCGCCGCTGATTGCTCTCCTCCAGCATTTCGTTCAAATCCGCCACCGGGCGTATCTCGAACGGTCCATTCTTCACTCCAGGATGTTGGGACATGAGCTGAATGGCGTGATTCAGATCCCGCGCTTCCAGGACCAGAATGCCACCCAACTGCTCTTTCGTCTCCGCGTATGGGCCGTCGGTCACGGCAACTTTTCCGTTTTTCCAATACAGGGTCATGGCCGTGTTGGGGGGCTGAAGAGCTTCTCCGGCGGCAAAATGTCCGTTCTTCCGCAGTTCGTCGTCGTAGGTGAAACATTCGTCCAGCATAGCGTTGCGCTCGCTCTCAGACATTTCCTCGAGTTTGGCGGGTTGATAGTATCCCAAACAGATGTACTTCATCGATTCTCCTTATATTCTGTGAGCTCATGGCTCTCCTATTGGATAGTCGTTGGGGAGGCCGAAAATCGACAGCTACTTTAATTTTTTTGTTCCACTGTCGAAGCCAATCATATGGGTGGCCGGCAAGCCCTTGGATTTGATGTTTGGTAGAGTCGCGGGCAGGACAACCGGTCCGGAGGATTGCGATGAGTGGGCGGACGAAGACCCGGCCTATGCGCAGAATGCGGACGGATGGCCTCGGATTCTTTCGCGGTTGAAAACTCTGCTGGAGACGGGGAAGACGTTTCGACCGCATTAACGGGAGAGTTGCCGTGAAGCTTGGACTTGGTCTCTATCGGCACATGTTGCATCAGGACAACTACGCCTTCGCCGTCCAGACGGGATGCACGCACGTGGTTGTGCATTTAGTCGATTACTTTCGCGGCGGTTCGACGAATCCGCGCGACAACCAGCCGACCGGCGGCAAAGAGCAGCCCTGGGGCGTCGCGGGCGACCCGGAGAAGCTTTGGACAGTACAAGAACTCGTCAGCTTGAGACGCGAAATTGAAGCCGCCGGGCTCAAGCTCGAAGCAATCGAGAATCTCGATCCTGCCCACTGGCATGACATTTTGCTGGATGGTCCCAAACGCGCCTTGCACATCGAAAACGTGAAGACAATCGTGCGCCGCATGGGCGAGGCTGGTATTCCCATACTCGGTTATAACTTCAGCATAGCCGGCGTCTGTGGCCGCGTCAGCGGACCATTTGCCCGGGGAGGCGCGCTCTCTGTCGGCATGGACGGTGCGCCGGATACGCCTATCCCCAACGGCATAGTGTGGAACATGATCTATGACGAGCACGCGCCTGCAGGCGTTCTTCCGGTGATCTCGCACGACGAGCTTTGGCGCCGCCTGGAGCGATTCCTGGGAGACGTTCTTCCGGTGGCTGAGGCCTCCGGCGTGCAATTGGCCGCGCATCCCGATGACCCACCGATGCCGTTCATGCGCGGCCAGCCCCGGCTGGTTTATCAGCCTCGCCTTTACCAGCGCCTCATCGATGTTGACTCCAGCCCCAGCAACAAGCTCGAGTTTTGCCTGGGCACGCTGGGCGAGATGATGGGAGATGATTTCTACGAGGCGGTTGATTCCTATAGCCGGCAGCAGCGGCTTGGCTACGTTCACTTCCGAAATGTCGCCGGCAGAGTGCCGCACTATCGCGAAACCTTTATCGACGATGGTGAGATCGACATGATTCGGGTGCTCTCCATCCTGCATCGCAATGGTTACGACGGGGTGCTGATCCCCGATCACACTCCGCAGATCACCTGCGATGCCCCGTGGCATGCCGGCATGGCGCACGCGCTGGGATTTATGCGGGCGGCGCTGATGAACATCGATCGGGCTTCCGGAGAGAAGTAGAGTAGTCAGCTGAGTTTCTCACGGCCTGTACCGTAACGAATGACGGGTGCCCCATATCTGCCCGGTTTTGGCAGATGTGGGATTCCACGAACCTCGGCTCCTCAGTCTGCAAGGTGTAGATGACCCATCATCGAGACCTGTTGCGAATAGAGGGTGACCGGTGGACAGCCGCGGAGTCCCATATCTGCCAAAACCGGGCAGATACCCCGAATTTCCTGCGCGCCGCCCTGGACGCGACCCCGCGTGCGCCTTTCTTTAAAGAAAGGCGCATGAATTTCGCGGAACTCACGACACTTCACAGGAAATCGGGGATATGGGGCACCCGTCATCCGTTAGAAATAGAGATCTCGCTACCGGCAACCCTCGCTTACCCACAGGAGCCGTGGCTGATCCCCTTCACTGCGCGATCGCAAGGCTTCCCTGCATCATCCCGTGCTTTTCCTGCAAGGCGCTGGCGAAGACTCTCGCGGTGAGTGACCCTTGAACCGGGAGTCAAAAGATGGCCCGGTTTGCGCTTGAGATTAACGGCCGTACACGAAGCATCGATGCCGAACCTCAGATGCCTTTACTTTGGGTGCTGCGCGATCTGCTCAACATGACCGGCACAAAATACGGTTGCGGTATTGGGCTCTGTGGAGCCTGCACGGTCCACATCGACGGCACCGCAACTCGCTCCTGCCAGACACCGGTCGCTAACGCAGCAGGGAAGCGAATTGTCACCATTGAGGGGCTTGCCGAGAAGGGTCTGCACCCGGTCCAGCAGGCGTGGATTGCTGAACAGGTTCCGCAGTGCGGCTACTGTCAGCCGGGACAGATTATGTCGGCTGCAGCCTTGCTTGCTCATAAGGCTCAACCAACGGATGCCGATATCGACCAAGCCATGGCCGGCAATCTCTGCCGCTGTGCCACGTATTTCCGCATTCGCAAAGCCATCCACCGGGCCGCGGCGGAGGCCCGTTCATGAGCACGAAACCCAGCCCGCCACCTGTCGCAACCAACTCCACCATTTCGCGCCGCGCGTTCCTCGCCACCTCTGCGGCTGCAGGCGGAGCGCTGGTGGTAGGCCTTACTCTTCGCGGCCGTTTCCAGACTTCTGCCGATGCTTCCCAGAATCCATTTAATGCGTGGGTCCGAATCTATCCCGACGGACAGATCCATCTCGTTCTGAATAAATCTGAAATGGGCCAGGGAGTCTTTACCTCCTTGCCCATGATCCTTGCTGAAGAAGCGGAGATCGATTTCTCCCAAATCTCTGTCCTTCAGGCAGACAATGCCGATGGAACGGGTGGGAGCGGATCCGTTTGGGAGGGCTACCTACCTCTTCGACAGGCTGGAGCACAGGTACGTGAAGTCCTGATTGCCGCCGCCGCGCGCCAGTGGAACGTTCCCGCCGTCGAATGCCGCGCCCGCAATAGCCAGGTTATCCACGTACCCTCGGGCCGTACCCTCGCCTACTTTTCACTCATCAAGGAGGCGCGCCGGCTTCCTCTTCCTGACCCCAAAACCGTCCCGCTCAAAGATCCCAAGGAGTTCACTCTCCTCGGCCGCTCGATCCCGCACCTCGACATCCCTGCCAAGGTGAAGGGAGAAGCCCGGTTCGGGCTCGATGTCCGGGTTCCCGGCATGGTGTACGCCGTGGTCGCGCAATGCCCCTACTTTCGCGGCGATGTTCTCCGCTTCGATGCCGCCAAGGCTAAGGCAATCCCCGGTGTCCTCGACGTTTTCGAAATCCCCACCGATCCCAAGTCGGCCAACAAGAACACGCGCGAGATCGCCGTCGTGGCCACGAACACCTGGGCCGCTATCCAGGGCCGCAATGCGCTTACCATCGAGTGGAAACCCGGACAGTACCACGACGAGTCGACCGAGTCCCTCACCGCACAACTACACGCCGGCCTCTTTGCACAGGAGTACTGGAACTCCACCAACACGGACGCGAACCCGGATAACGTTCCCGCCGCGAAGCGGATCGAGAGCGTCTACGAATTTCCTTTCCTGGCTCACGCCACGATGGAGCCTATGAACATTACCGTCCGCCTGGAGGCTGGCCGTTGCGAGATATGGTCACCCACGCAGACTGGCGAAGGAACCCGGGAGAATGCCGCCACAATCCTGGGCCTCGACAAGCGCGACGTAACCGTCCACGTTACGTTTATGGGTGGAGGGTTGGGCCGGCGCTTCGGCGCACCTTTTGATCACCAGGCGTTGCAGATCGCTCGCCGCATTCAGCGGCCAGTCCAACTCGCCTGGACGCGCGAAGACGACTTCACCCATGATCGCTACCGCCCGGCATGCATGCATCGTCTCCGCGGCGGTATCGATAGGGAAGGGAATCTCGTATCGTGGACCGATCGCATGACCGATACCACCATCATCGGCCAGAACGACCCGAAGCAAGCACAGGCCTATGAACTTGGGGGCGCCGTTGACCAACCCTACCCGGCGCCGCATTTTCGCTTCTCCTATGTGCCCGTCGACAGCGGCGCGACACGAGGAGCGTGGCGTGGTGTAGAAGTCTCTTTCAACGTATTTTCGGTCGAGTGCTTCGTCGACGAACTCGCTCACCTTGCCGGACAAGACCCGTACCTATATCGCCGCCGCCTGCTGCAGAATGGCGCCGTCCACCCCGTCCCGCCCAGGACTAACTTTGACGGAAAGCAAGCCGATCCCATGCGATTGATCCAGATGCTCGACCTGGCTACGGAGAAGGCCGGCTGGGGAAAGCCACTCGGGTCCAATCGGGGCCGCGGCATTTCCTGTTTCTTCTCCAAGACAACCTATCTCGCCCAGGTCGCCGAGGTAACGGTCACAGATGGGAACATACGGGTGGACCGCGTCATCACTGCCGTGGATCCTGGCCGCGTGATCAACAGGAACGGCATCCGCGCGCAGATTGAGGGAGCCATCCTTATGGGCCTGAGCGCTGCCCTCAAGGAACGTATCACGGTTAAGGATGGCATGGTTCAGCAGCAGAACTTCAACAGTTACGAACTGTTGCGGATGCCGGATGCCCCGCGGCTTGAGACGTACCTGGTGGAGAGCGGACGTCCTCCCGGAGGCATCGGCGAGCCGCCGCTCGCCCTCATCGCGCCCAGCGTAGCCAACGCCATTTTCGCCGCCACACAAAAGCGTCTGCGCCGGCTGCCCTTCCGGTTTGACGAGAGGTCTTCCTGACTTCGATCAGGTCAGGATCGAGTCGCGCGTCGCTAAATAGCTCTCTGCAAATCGACGAGTCCGGGCAGGTTGTATCTCTCATACAACGCCAGCACACGCTGGGTCATTAAATAGTAAGTGGTGACCGCCGGCCGGGCGTAGTCGGCAAAGAATATCTCAAGTTTGCCGGTCTTGGCTGCTCCCTTGAGCCGGCTGACGTGCCAGGCGACTTCTCTGGCATTCAAGCGCAGTTGTTCGGCGACCACCGATGCTTCCGGGTACCATTGCTGAACATAGAAAGCTAAATCTACCAACACGGCGCAGTTGCGTTCCATTGCTTCGAGACCCTCGAGTCCACCGATCAAAGACCAGATCTGCGTGGCATTCAGCTCTGAAAAATCATCTGCTCTCCCCGGCTCCGACTCATTGAGGAGATTCTGTGAGATGAGTGCAAGATGGTCGCGATTGATGGTAGATATCCTGGAAAGCAAGCTCTCCCAGCTGCCATAGGGGAAACGTCGTCTTCGGCGGTGACGTAGATAGTAGTACAGTACGGCGGTGCCGATCATTGCTGCGACGGCTATGAGGGTAACGACAAAGTAGAGGGAACGATCGCTGATCATCATTTCAACGCTCTGAGCTTTCTGAGGTCGTATTCCAGAATTCTTTGAAATGCGACAAGCTGGCCGCGCATTTGCGCTGGGAGTTCTCGCGGCGCAGGCGCATCACGCCAGAGCATCACGATCCAATACACGACACAGATCAGATAGGTCACGATCCGCAAGAGGGTTAGATCGCCGGAAATCCTTGAAGAGCGCTCCATTCCGAAGACGTTGTGTCCGGCTTCGGTCAGCAGACTGACGAGCGAGTAAAAGCCGAGACCTTGTGCAATCCTTGCAGCGTGTGGCTTCCAGGGGAGTCCCACGGTCACAGAAAGTACGATCATTCCAGCAAAGAGTTCACTCATCAGGGCGGAGGAGAAGAAGTTTCCTCTTACCAGCATCGCTGCGAGCCAACTCCTGGAGGGAGTCTGGGCCAGAGTAGTCAGGCCGGCGGCAACCGTAATACTGGCGGCTACCACAATGACAAATCCTCTCCTTACATCTGGCGCCCAACGTTCCGTCGGACGGAATACGTGTAATGCAACCTCATAGACCACGCAGAGTTGCAAAGCCAGATCAAATGCCGTGAGACACGAGTAAGTGACGCGATAGGAAGATCTGCTGCCATGCAGAGCAACCAGGTACAACGTAATCGTCTTGACGATATTGGCCGCGATGAGTGCCGTGAAAAAGGGAAACGTCTTTGCGCGATGGCGCATGGAGATGACAACAAGCAACACAATATGAGCGAGTAATCCGGCCGCCCAGAACAGGTAATCGGTATGGTTAAGGTGCATAGCGTATACCCCAACCGGGCGGCCTAGGTGCCGGGTCTGCCAGCTATTCTATGCCAGGCCGAGCAGACTCAGGATGATATGGGTTATTCCCTGAGGTTCGGGATCCGTTCCCGTCGGGGCGGCTGCAGTCATCGAAGGGGCTGGTGCGAAAACTCTTGCGGAAGATATTGTCAGCATCGCGAGTGTGAGGGCGAGCGTGAGGGAGCGAGTAGCATGCTTAAACATTGAGTAGTCTCCTTTTTCTACGCGAACGTGCGCTGAGGTGGAGACTAGGGCGCTTGCTCAAAAACTCCGAGCGATTGGTTGGCTCTGTTGCTGAAGCGAAATGATTTGGTTTGTTTACTTGCTAATAGAACCTTGCAGGGATATCCAAGCATTGAGAGAGTTTTCTATAACGTCTTCCCTGTGGGGTTGCGGATCAGCAACGGAGGCCACAATTCATTTACGGTGTGGATTTCTTATGGTCGATGGCCTCGCAGATAAATATCAGCGTTGACAGTGAGCGAGGATCATGTCAGCGTATTTCTTCCTGGTTAGGGAGGTGTTCGCTTGTCATCGCCTGCAATGACTGGTACTTCGCTGGGACCTGAAACGAGTGTCAACCGTATCTGCTTCCGCGGCGATCTTCGGCCGCCCAGCGAATCTTACAAACACGAGTACGACCGGAATGCCGGCAGGGAACCGATCCTGACTTCCCCCGGCTTTGATACACGCGACCCGGACGCGACCCCGGTGTATCGACCGAAAGAGGGGGCGGCGGGCGATGCCGACCCGGAATCCGGAGTTTGCGTGACCCCGCGATTTTCGGTGGCACCGCTGTTCCCGATCCAGAATTTCCCGTGGACCTGGATCTATGTGGTGTACGTGGAAAAAGCCTACAACACCAAAATGCGCCAGGTCATCGATTCGCAGCAGGTCATGAAGGAGATCAGCGGGGGCACCTTTCTACAGAACGTTGTCCGGTATGCGACGCTGGGTTGCGTCGATATGCGCCCCACGGTGGATGTGCAGCAGGCGGCCGACATCATGTGGTCGCTGTATGGGGACGAACTGATTGTCGATCACCTGCCGGCGGGAAACATCATCTGCGCCATCAAGTGCAGGCGGCTTGACTATGAAAATCTCAAGCAGAGCTTCAAGAATGGTATCCGTTACGAACTTGTCTCCCCTATCGTCCCGAACGTGAAATGTACGCTGCCCCATTCCATCTACATGCTCGGTCTGGGATTTCTGAATGACGAATTGAAAATGCACCGCACCGGTACCACGCCTACGGTTCAGTCTGGATTTCACGAAAGCGATCCCAAGTCGGGGGCGTGAACGCGGGCTTGTTTTGGCGGGTGTAGGGGCTTGGCGCATCAAAACTGGCATATCTGGGTATGCGTCCCGCAGGGACTCTTCAAAGGCTCGCTGTAACGCGGAGGTTGATCGCTGGTGGAGTGAACCGCGGATTCCTCGGCATCGCTCGGAGTGTGTGGGTTTTTTCTGCCGTTGAAATTCGCGGCCGGAAATCTCCCAAGAGCGTCTGCCAACAACCATCGCCGGGGTTCTTCGACTCCGCGCCATAAAACCTCTGTTTGCGACAGCCCTGCGAAGCGCTTCGCTCAGAGCCTGTGACTTTTTCAATCTTTCGGTCTCAGCATACGCAATCAATTTGTTATTTCACCCCCCAACCAAGCCGTCATCCTGAGAGCCTGTGACCTTTTTCGTCGCACCTGCCTTGTCGCTTGGTAGCCGTACTCTCTTTCAAAATTGCTCTCCCCTTGTTGTCATCCCGAGCGAAGCCGAGGGATCTGCAGTTCTGCGGTCCACTACTGGAAACGCGGAAATATAACGCTCAAACAGAATCTCTCTACTGCCCACCGATATGACTCATATCGAGAGATGGCTTCCTCCTTCCACGATAGGTCCGCGGAACTGCAGATCCCTCGGCTGCGCTCGGGATGACAGATAGGAGAGAGTCACTGGAAGGAGGGGGCCGTTGCCAAGGGACAAGGCAGGTGTTGGGATGGCGGGAGTCAAAAAAGTCACAGGCTCTGAGCGAAGCGCTTCGCAGAACTATCGCAAGCAGAAGAGTTTATGGCGCGCAGTCGAAGAGCCTGTCCTGAGCGCAGCCGAAGTACCCCGGTCATGTTGATTGGTAGATGCTTTTGAAAGTTTTCCACCCGCGAACCACAAGCGAGACAAAAAAGTCGCAACCTCTCAGGATGACGGCTTCGTGGGGGCTTGAGCTGGGGCGAACGCGGAGAAGATGGGGAGGAGATCCTCGACTGCGTGGCAGAGGTGATCAGGGCGAGCCAGCTGGAGTTCCTCAGAGGTGCCGTAGCCGTAGGTAACCGCGATCGAGGTGACGCCGTTTGCGCGTGCAGCTTCGATGTCGAAGTTGCGATCACCCACCATGAACGTGGCGGCGGGATCGAGGGACTGCTCTTCGAGCAGGCGGCGGAGAAGGGCCGTCTTGCTGTGGTGGAGCGATCCAACCGTGTCTGCGTATACGCGAAGAAAGTAGCGGCTCAGGTCGAATGTTTCGAGGATGCGCAGGGCGAAATCTTCTCGCTTGGAAGTGCAGACGAAAAGCCGCCAGCCCGACGCCTGGAGACTTTGCAATACCGCGGGGATTCCGGGATAGACGGAGTTCTCGCGCCAGCCGGTTTCGTCGTAACACGAGCGGTAGTCGTGGAGGAGAGCGGTGCGGCGAGACTGGTCGGCGTCTGGCATGAGCCGGCGCAGAGACTGATCGGCGGGAGGCCCGATGAACCAGTCAAGAGGTCCGGTCCAGCCGATCCCATGTGCATCGAGAGCATTGGTGAGGCATCCGAGAATGCCTGGCTTCGAGTCCGTAAGCGTACCGTCGAGATCGAAGATTGCTATACCGCGGGTCTTCATATAAACAGTATCGCTTACGGCCCCTCTATGAGCCTGCATCCGCGCAAACCCGAGTGTAAGATTCGTCTTTTGAGGTGAACAGACCGGCGAGGCGGTGGGTCAGACGAGAGGAAGATTTCTCGCTCATGCCGCGGCTTTGCACTAACCTTACTGTATGGCAAATCGAACACCGTATACGGCAATCACACGAGGAATCATGGTGAGCGTTGAGCCCACCTACCTCGAGGCCAATTCCTCGCCAGAGAGTTCGCATTATTTATGGGCTTATCGAGTGACCATCGAAAACCAGGGACGGGAAACGGTTCAACTGCGGAGCCGGCACTGGATGATCACGAATGCCCGGGGCGAATTCACCGAAGTGAAGGGGCCTGGCGTGGTTGGGGAGCAACCATTGCTCAAGCCCGGCGAGAGTTATTCCTACACCAGCGGTGCGCCCCTCAACACGCCTTCGGGGATGATGGGCGGAAGTTACGAGATGGAGACCGATCGAGGCGAGCGGTTTGATATTGAGATACCAACGTTCTCGCTCGACTGCCCGCATCAGGATGTAAGGCCGAACTAGGTGTAGGTGCGGAATCGTTCAGGAGGCGCGCTTCGGGCTGTCCTTCAAGAGTGCAAGCCGTACCAGGCTCTCGGCGGTCCCGGTAATGGCCTCTTCGTTCGACCGCGGTGTCCAGCCGAGCATCCGCCGCGCCTTATCGTTGGTAGCGCTTTTGCGTTTGCCGAGTTCAGGCAGAATCAGCTTGATCGCTGGATCGCGTAGCGAAGCCAGGCGCACCATCCAGGTCGGCAGTTCTCGCGTGGGCACCCGGCGGCCATCCGCGCCCATGCGGTCTTTCAGGATCCGGGCGATCTCGCGCATCCAGAGAAACTCCCCGGCGACCGCGAGGAATCTTTCACCCTTGGCTGCAGGATGAGTCATGGCCCGTAAGTGCAGGTCGACCACGTCCCGCACATCGACCACTCCAAAAGAGAGCTTTGGGCTGCCGGGCAGAGCGCCATCCATCAGGCGCTGCACGATGAGAATCGACGCCGAATAATCGGGCCCCAGCACGGGCCCAAACACTCCCACGGGATTGACCACGGACAATTCCAGTCGGCCGCCTTCTTTGGCCATAAAATCCCACGCCGCGCGCTCGGCCAGCGTCTTCGATTTGGTATAGGGCGCTACATCGTCGCCGTCCAGGTGGGTCCAGTTGGTTTCGTCGAAGGGCGCGCTCTGCGGTTTGTAGCCATAGCCTATAGCTGCAAACGAGGAGGTGAGCACAACCCGCTTCACCCCGGCATCGCGCGCTGCGCGCAACACGCGCAAGGCCCCATCCCGTGCAGGCACGATCAACTCGTCCTCGTTCTTCGGGACTGCGGGCGGAAGAGGCGACGCGACGTGCAGCACATACTCGCAGCCGGCTACCGCCTCTGCCCAGCCTGCGTCATTTACGAGATCGGCGGCCACAAACGAAAGCTGATTGCCCGGCTCGGCGCCGCCGTTCCTCAGCATGGTGCGCACATCGCCTTCGCGCTTCAGGCTCCGTACCGTGGTGCGTACCTGGTGGCCCGCTGCGAGAAGCTGCAGAATGGCATGGCTGCCGATAAAGCCTGATCCGCCTGTCACAAGAACTTTGCTCATTTTCGTCTCCGCCGGTTCTGTTGCTTGCTTGAATCCTCCCCGCGCAACGGGTTTCACCTGTTAGAGCGAACGTTCGTTCTAGAAGATGCATAAAAGTTCCCGGAATTCCACCTATTCATCGGCAATGGCGTTCCACACCGTCTCGGCAATGTTTTGCAGCGTGGCTGGCGAAAACGCCTTGGGCGCTTTTGCCAGGCTGGCGGCCAGGCCGAGGGTGAGACTGTCAATCGCCTCGGGGGGAAGGTCCTTGAGGAGTCCACCCTTCTTTTTCGGCTGTAGCCATTTGAGTATCCGAGCGTCCTCGGGACGCGCGAACTCGCTTGCTCCTTCGGTGCTGCAGTAAGAGGAGCTCAGATACTGATCGAGAAAACGTGTTTCCCTCCGATGACTGCGATAGAAGCGGTAGGCGTTAAGCCAAACACGTAAAAGCGCCTCGCGAGGGGAGTCGCTTGCGGAAACCCCTTCGAAGAAGACCTCGTGCTTGATCGAGGCCACGCGTTCATAAACAGCATGAATAAGGTCATCTTTACTGGGAAAGTAGTGATAGATGACGCCTGGACTCGCCCCGGATCGCTTCGCGAGGACAGACATGGGAGCATTATGAAAGCCGCGCTCAGCCACCAGATCGAGCATCGCCTTCAGGATCGCTTCCCGTTTATCGCGCTTGCCAGTCATTTTTCGCCGCGTTCGAGCCAGTAGAATGTTCATTCTACTACGCCGGCCGCTCCTCAATTCAGGCAGCCGCAAATCTCACGAGATTGCCTCGTCTGAACTTCTCTTCCATTATTGGGATGTAGACAAGCTACTCCCTATGGGGGTAGAGTGCCTACATCATGCTCAGCGCGGCTCCGGAAAAGCGCGGCCGGGAGAAAGCAACTTGCGACTGATCACGGCCGCTGGCGGCAGATGGTTGAGGCAATCGGCGCGATTATGAACGGCGAAATGGAGAGGAGTGAACCGTGAGTGGATGGCGGCGCTTTGCACGGCGTAAGCGCGATCTCGATGAGGAGATCGAGGCGCACCTGCGCATGGCTGTGCGTGACCGCGTGGAGCGTGGCGAGAGTCCGGCAGAGGCTCGAGCGGCGGCAGCCAGGGAGTTCGGCAATGTGCTGCTGGTAAAAGACGTCACGCGTGGGACGTGGGGCTGGGAGTGGCTGGAGCGCACGTTGCAGGACTTCAAATATGCGCTGCGGCGGCTGATCAAGTCTCCCGGGTTCAGCGTGGCGGCCATTGCCACGCTGGCTCTGGGAATCGGCGCGAATACCGCGATCTTCCAGCTTCTGGATGCCGTGCTGTTGCAGGTGCTGCCCGTCGAGAATCCGCAGGAACTGGCGGAAGTGCGGGTGGTCGATATGGATAAAGCGCGGGGAAATGTTTCCAGCGGATATCCGGTGATCACGAACCCGATCTGGGAGAAGCTGCGCGAGGACCACGCGGGTTTCTCGCAGATTGCCGCATGGAGTGATACCGGCTTCAGCCGCGACTCGGGTGGCGACGCGCGCTTCGCCAGGGGGCTCTGGGTGAGCGGCGGCTTCTTCCCCCTGCTTGGCGTCAAGCCGATCCAGGGCCGGCTTTTTACCATGCAGGACGACCGCACCGGGTGCGGGTTGCCCGGCGCCGTGATCAGCTATGGCTTCTGGCAGCAGGAATACGGCGGCGGCCCGGTTCTCGGCCGGAAGTTGATGCTCAACGACAAGCCGGTTGAGGTGATCGGTGTGACCCCGGCAAACTTCTTCGGCGTGGAAGTGGGGCGGAACTTCGATGTAGCAATCCCGGTGTGCTCCCAGCCATTCCTGGAAAAAGGAAACAGGCTGGATTCGAGTACACAGTGGTGGCTCTCGGTGATCGCAAGGCGTGATCCATCGTGGCCGATGGAGCGAACCGCGGCCCACCTTCGCGCGGTTTCGCCCGCGATTTTTGGGGCTACGCTGCGGCCCGATTATCCGGTCGAGAGCGTAAAAGACTATCTCGCGTTGAAGCTGACAGCCGCACCTTCGGCCGCCGGTGTCTCCATGCTGCGTGACACCTATTCCGATCCTCTGCGGATTTTGCTGGGAATCTCCGGCATGGTATTGCTGATCACTTGCGCCAACCTGGCTAGCCTGATGCTGGCGCGAACCAGCGCGCGAGAGCGGGAGATGGCGGTGCGGCTGGCCATCGGCGCGGGGCGATCGAGGTTGATCCGCCAGGTGTTGTCGGAAAGCCTGCTGCTCTCGCTGGCAGGCGCGCTGGCCGGCGCAGTGCTGGCACGCACGATGAGCCGCGGCCTGGTCGCGTTTCTCAATACCGCCGACAATACCGTCTCTCTGGACTTCAAACAGGATTGGCGGTTGTTCGCATTTCTGCTGGCGATATCGCTGCTGACGTGTGTGCTGTTTGGGCTGGCTCCGGCGCTGCGTGCATCGCGCACCGCACCTGGCGCAGCGATGAAGGTGGGCGGACCAGCCATGACGGCGACCCGCGGGCGGTTGGGATTTCGCGGCGCGCTGGTCGTGACACAGGTGGCGCTCTCGCTGGTGCTGCTGTTCGGTGCACTGTTGTTCACCGGAAGCTTGCGGAATTTGCTCACGGATGATCCGGGATTTGAGGCAAAAGGTGTGGTGATCGCCGGCCTGGACTTTGCGCACATGCAGGTTCCCGCGGGCCAGCGCTCAGTGTTCCAGAGCGAGTTGCTCGAGAGGATACGAGCCATTCCTGGCGTGGATGCGGCAGCTGTTACGAATATCGTTCCCCTCGCCGGCGACGGTTGGAGCAATGCGGTGTGGAGAGACGGCCACGAGAGCACGCAGCGGCAAAGCTCACATTTCAGCTCAATCAGTCCGGAGTATTTCCAGACCCTGCGCATTCCGATGCTGGCCGGACGTGACTTCAACCAGGGAGACACGACCCAGTCGCCGCGTGTGGCAATCGTCAACGAAGCGTTCGCGCGCCTGCTGGGACTGGGTGCGAATCCCATCGGAATGCGGTTTCGGCGGGAGGCGACTCCGACCAGCCCGGAAGAAGTGAACGAGATTGTCGGTGTGGTGAAGGACACGAAATACAACCGGATCCGGCAGCCGGCTGCAGCCATTGCGTACCTTGACATTACGCAGGAGAAAGACGCGGAGAATGCGATGCGGGTGTTGGTTCGTTCGAAGTTGCCGACGGAGACGGTTGCGGCCGCGATCCGGCGCGTGATGCGGTCGGTGAGCTCTGGAATCAGCTTCGACTTCGAAGGACTGCAGGATCAGATCCGGCAATCGCTACAGGCGGAGCGGCTGCTGGCAACGCTCTCGGGATTTTTCGGTGCGCTCGCGGTCGTGCTGGCGATGGTCGGCCTGTACGGGGTAATGTGCTACACCGTGGCGGAGCGCACCAGCGAGATCGGCATCCGCATGGCGCTGGGTGCGGGGCGCAGGGAGGTGACGGCGATGATCCTGCGAAAAGCAGCCATGCTGCTCGTGGCGGGTCTGGCTGTGGGCGCGGGCTTATCCCTCGCTGCCGGCAGCGCGGCCAGCGCGTTGTTATTCGGGTTGAAGCCGCGTGACCCAGTGATCGCTGGCGATAGCCGCTTCGCTCCTGGCGGCGGTTGCACTGGGGGCAAGCTATCTGCCTGCGCGGCGGGCCGCTGCCCTGGATCCCATCGCTTCGCTCAAGAATGAATAACTCGATCGCGTGCCTCGCGGTGACCCGCTTACTCTGACCAACGCTTCGTAGGAAGTGCGCGAAAAGCCGGCGAAATCCAGATCGGTCGGCTTCGCTCGGAGCGTGTGACTTTATTCCGCCGTTGTAGTTTGCGGCCGGAAAGCTCTCAATAGCATCTGCTAACGAGAATCGCCGAGGTCCTTCTACTACGCGCCATGAAGACGCTGTTTGCGGTAGATCTGCCATGCCCATAAATATTTGAACCCCCGCGACACTAAATGCTCGCAATCAGGATCTATATCGTCGTGCAAATCCCATCCGCCATCCGCCTACCGCGCCGCAGGGCCGCACGGTGAGCAACTGTTTGGGGTAAGCAGGAGGGCGCCCAGGCGTCCTCGTAGCAGGTCTTTGACAACTAACACCACAACCTGTCCGGCAAGCGGCCGGGCCGTGTGGGGAGACTATTCTGCATGAAGCGAAAAGCAGTTCTCCCCTTCCTTTTAAGTACAAAAAAGGGGCTTATGGCGCATAAGGCGCTTATGGCGCACACTTTTTTTCCGCACCCACCTGGCAGCGGCTCCAAAGACGGAGAACCTGGCGGCTGGTGACGGACGTTTCCCCTCCGCAGGATGAGTACCATCCGGCGAGGGAGGCAAGATGCTCAATGAGCACCTTGAGCACCTTGAGCATCTTGAGCATCTTGCTCATCTTGAGAGAACAATCGCGCCACGCTTTACCGACAGAGAACTGCAGGTTCCTCGGCTTCCCCGGATTTCCTGTCGGGAGTTGCGGCTCCATCAGCTGCATATGGTTCTCTTACAGGAGAACCACATAAGTGGTCGCGGTGTGCGCGGCGAAGTAGGAAATCCGGGCACGCTCGGGATGACAGCAAGGAAAGCGTGGCGGTCGGATAGAGAGTGGTCACGTATGCTGAGAGCCGAAAAGATCGAAAAAGTCACAGGCTCTCGGGATGACAAAAGGGAGGGTGCCAGCTCCCTGGGAGTTGAAAGACTTTGCCCACTCAAGCCAAAAGGAGGCTTGAATGGGCCACCCTCGGCTTGGATCCAAGTCGAGGGTCTCAGGGGATATCGCAAATGACTCAGCGATTAAGGCCGTCGAGCCCTTTCTTATGGTGTTTCTTGATCCCACGGGCTTCCCACCAGGTACGCTCGCATGGATTGCCGTCCGGGACGGATTTTAAAGTTGCCGAAGCAAAGCAGTCGCAGGATGGAATCAGGGCGCAAGTGCCAACTTGCCCAACTGAGCGGCGAATCTCCATAAGCATCCCGGGAGTCCACTTTGGCCCCGTACTTGAGTAGCAAATCGATCGTGGCCTCATTTCCGAATGCGGCTGCGCGATGGAGCGGCGTTTCGCCCTTGGTTCTCGCATCGCGCATAAACCCTCCGGTTTCTTCGCCATTTCTGGTGACCACATTGGGGTTGGCTCCGCGAGAGAGAAGTACACGAAGAACCATGTCGTGCTGGACACGATCCGTAGTGCACAGTGCGCTATGAAGTGGTGTTTCTCCATTCTGGCCATCCGCAGCATTGGCATCAGCCCCTTGTTCGAGAAGGAACTTGCATAGCCGCCAATGACCATGAAAGCATGCACCGTTCAGGTCGAGATTCGCTCCGAGAGAAGACAGCTGGGCGCCTTTGGAAAGCAGGAACTTGATGGCACTGACATCTCCGTAATAGGCGCACCAGCGCAGGAGCGAAACCCCACCCTCATCCATTTTCTCTGCTTCGACGCCTGCGTTGATCAGCTCAAATACAAGATCTGTACGACCATCCGCCAGTTCTTTTACCAGCACATCGGCATCTTTTGTCATCCTGCCTCCCGGACAAATCATAGCTGTTACCCGGCCTTTAACGGTTCTAAGGAGTTGAAAGACCTTGGCATTAGATTTGAATCGAGGCACTCTAGGGAGACGGTGGCGGCTCCGTCTATCCTGTTGGGACAAAGGAAAGAATCGCGATTCATGACATTTCTGCGAACCCTCATTAGTACGGCACTCTTGCTGGCTCCTTTTGCGCACGCACAGGATCTCGATGTGATCCTTCGCAACGGCACGGTGGTGGATGGCTCCGGTTCACTTCCCGTCCGGACGGACGTCGGCATCACTGGCGATCGCATCGTGTTCGTTGGACCGAGCGCAGGGAGGAAGGCCAAACGGGTCATCGACGCCAGTGCGCTGGTCATCACGCCGGGGTTCATCGATCCGCATAGCCACACTGCCGATGACCTTACCGATCCCAAGCGCAGCCAGAACGCGCCTTACCTGATGCAGGGGGTGACCACCGTTGCCACCGGCAACGATGGCGACAGTCCGGAGCATATCGGCGAGACGCTCGCCAGGTGGACCAGGCAGGGCATCGGCACCAATGCGGCGCTCTTCATCGGACAAGGCACGGTGCGCCGCCAGGTGCTCGGAATGTCCGATGCCAAACCCACGCCGGAGCAGATTGCGAAGATGAAGGCTCTCGTAGGCGCCGCCATGAACGAGGGCGCGATCGGCCTTTCCACCGGGCTCTACTACGCGCCCGGGAGCTACTCCTCGACGGAAGAGGTGATCGCGCTGGCCCGCGTGGCCGCACAGCACGGCGGCATCTATGACACCCACATGCGCGATGAGAGCACTTACAACATCGGCCTGATGAACTCTGTGCGCGAAACCCTGCGCATCGGCAGAGAGGCCAACATCCCGGTGATGATCTCGCACATCAAGGCTCTGGGAGCGGACGTCTGGGGCCAGAGCAGCGAGGTGATCGCCTTGATCGAATCGGCCCGCAGAGAAGGTATCAAAGCCGTGGCCAGCCAGTACCCCTACGATGCCTCGGGCACCAGCGTGACGGCATCGCTCGTTCCCCGCTGGGCCGAGGCCAATGGGAATCTGCTCAAAAATATCGACGACCCAGCGCTGCATGAGCGCTTGATCAAAGAGATGACCGAAAACCTTCGCCGCCGCGGAGGACCTCAGAGTCTGCTGATGACCTCCGCCCCGGATAAGAGCATCGTCGGCAAGAACCTTGCGCAGATCGCGCAGGAGCGCAAGGTATCACCCATTGAGGCCGCGTTACAGATCATTCGCGCCGGCGGTTCCGACGTCGCGTCGTTCAACATGAAGGAAGCTGATATCGAGGCCTTTATGAAGCAACCATGGGTGATGACTTGCTCAGACGGCTCCGAGGGACACCCGCGCAAATACGGCACCTTTCCCCGCAAAATCCACGAGTATGTTTATCAGAAGCATGTGCTCACGCTTCAGGCAGCGGTGCGGTCGAGCACATCGCTGCCCGCGGAGACGCTGCACCTCAAAGGCCGGGGACTACTGAAGCCGGGCTACTATGCGGATGTGCTGGTCTTCGACCCTAAAATGTTTGTCGACCGCGCTACGTATCGGGATCCGGCTGTTCTTGCAGCAGGCGTTCGGTATCTCCTGGTGAACGGGCAGTTCGCGGTGGATAAGGGCAAGCTGACGTCGACACTGGCGGGACGGGTGCTTAGGCACTAACCGGCGGCCGTTTATCGAAATCGAACGACGACTCCGGCCGCGAGGCGAATATTGTTTTGGACGTTAGTGTCCGCGTTGGGCAGTGCGGTGCGCAGCCAGTCGGCCTGGAAAACACGTAGGGAAAGACGATGCTTGAACGCCAGATCCATGCCTCCGCCAATTTGCAGTGCAAGACTGTTCGCGCTGCTGGAGGCCGAGGTCGCGCCGGGAAAGATGCTGTTAAAGCCGTTGGCTTCTCCTACCAGGGCGTGGCCGAAGAAGGAACAGCGGTGATCCGCCGGCGACCACAGATAGCGCGGTCCGAAAGTGGCGGTGACTATATCCAGCCCTGTTCCTGCATTGTTGGCATTCTGTGCGTGAAAGCCTGAGATGTCTGCCTCGGCTCCAAGGCCGTGCCAGAATTGCCCTTCGATCTGGATGCCGCCACCCTGCATCCAGAACCGGTCGGCACGCACTACGTTGGACAGAAGCGCGTCGTACAGAACAGCGACTTCCAGTCGGGGCACCGCGTGGGAATCAGGACCGTCCTGCTGTCCCCAAACCGGCTGTCCAGCTAGCAAGCAAGCCGCGGCAAGGAGGAACTTTCTGCGAATCGTACTGCGCATCTCAGGTTCTCCTTGTTACTCGACGTTGAGCGTGACTTTGGTGGAGCGTGTCAGCGAACCGGACGTAGCAGTCACAGTTACCGTATAGGAGGATGGCTTTTGCCCGAAGAAGCCGTTGCCGCTGACGCAGCCACTCAGGGCAGAGAGGGTTCCCAGGACGGCGGCCGTCAACCCCAGGGTGAAGAGGAACCCACGCAGCCGCTTGCCCGCTCTGCGTAGCCGGAATGCAAATGGCAAGAGGAGTACTCCCCACAAGATGGGCGGAATTACCCGAGAGGCTGGTCCGTCTTTCTTCAGACCGGCCGAAGCGGCGGGCAGCTGGATGGTCAGCGTCATGGCGGGTATCTGGGTGTTTGCCGGGAACGTCCAGGTGCTCGCGGTGACCTGAGTCCAGGAAGCGGGAGCGATCGCTGCGGTCGCGCCCGGCGGCGTGCCAGAAACCGTCAACAAAATCGGAGAAGGGAAGAGGATGCCGGTGCTGGGTATGATGTTCAGCGGATAGACAGCCGAGCCCCCGGGAGCCGCGGTTTGCGTGGTGACGCTGCCGGATCCGCTGCCCGGCCCCCCGCCACTACCCGAACCGGGCGTCAAGCTGAAATCAACGACCGACTGCGACAATGCGGCGCTGGTGGCGGTGACGAAGTTTCTGTCACCGTTGTACACGGCGCTGATGGAGTGGGAGCCATCGGTCAGAGATCGATGTGGTCAGAGTAACCACGCCTGCGGAGAGCGCACCCTGTCCCAGAGGGGTTGTGCCATCCAGGAAGCTTACGGCGCCGCTCGGCGTGCCTACGGTCGAGCTCACGCTGGCGGTGAAGGTGACGCCGGTCTGCGCGATAGACGGGTTGGCGCCGGAAGACAGACGGATTGCCGGTGTGAGCGGCTGGATCGTCATGGTTCCGGTAGCAGAGCCGGTGTAGTTGGCGTCGCTGATGGTAGCCACGACTGTATAGCTTCCCCCGGCACTGGGCGCGGTCGCGCTCCCGTTATAGGTAAAAGTCACGGTCAGCCCGGCTGGTACGGTGGTTGCCGTGGCGGAGCGCGGAGAACCGGTGTACGTCTGGGTCAGGTTGCCCAGTGTGACCGTCGCCGTGATCTTGCCGGCACTGAGCGAGTAGGTCGTGCTGACGCCGCTGTAGGGGCCTGTTCCAGTGCTGCTGTCGGTTGCGGTCACGGTGAAGGTGTAAGGGCCGCCTGGGGCGGTGGGGGTTCCCGACAGAATGCCCGCTCTCGCTCAGCGACAGGCCGGCGGGCAGGGCGCCGGTCAACGCGTAGGTATAGGGGCCGGTGCCGCCGGAGGCGGTGAAGCTCTGTGAGTAAGGGCTGCCTGGAACGGCTGCAGGCAGAGTCGCGGTCGCGGGCGAGACGGTGATGGTGGGTGGATGGATGGTGAGCGAGTAGGTTTGCGAGCCAGTGACCGAGTCCGCGTCGGTGACCAGCACGGTAAAGGAGAAAGTGCCGCCCGCGGTGGGCGTGCCCGTGAGCAGGCCCGCGGTGCTTAGCGACATACCCGCGGGAAGAGCTCCCCCGCTGATGGTGTAGTGATAGGGTGAGGTTCCGCCTGTGGCTTGAAACGTAACTGTGGTGTATGCCGCGCTGACCGTGCCCGCTGCCAGCGTGGTGCTTGCGGGCTGGGTGAAGGATAGAGAACCGGTTCCGGTTCCGCTGAGGGAGATGGATTGGGTTGCGGCCGCGACATTGAGGTTGTTATCGGTCAACAACACCGACCCTGGAATCGAGCCTGACGACGCCGGCGTAAAGTCCAGAGCATAGGAGCAGGACGTATTTGCGGCGAGGGTCCCGCTCCCACTATGGGCGCAGGATGTCGCTGCATCGAAGGCGAAGCTGGCGCTGCCATTGGCAATCGCCTCCGAAGCGATGCTCAGATTGGAATTGCCATAGTTCAGCAGCGTAAAGGTCAAGGGATCGTCTGTCGTATCGACCGTGGCTTGCGCCGTTGCCGTCGGGAATATGATCGAGGGCAGCACGTTCCGATTCTGCTTATAAATCGCGCCGCTGCCGTCTCCACTGTTCCAATCCAAATAGAGATTGCCTGCTCCGTCGAGAGTGATGGGCGCCCCACCGCCGTCAGGGGTGGTAAAGAGTTGGGTGCGCGCGGCATAGGTTCCGCCGGTTCGTAAGAATTCGTAAACCGGAGTCAAGGTTCCTGCAACGTTGGTATCCGCGACATAGAGATTGCCGTTGGTATCGATGGCGATCCCGTGCGGGGAAAATAACGTGTTGTCGATGGTTATGAAGGATGGGCTGTAGCTTCCGCTGACAAAGGGAATCTTCATCAGTTCGGCTGTGGTGCCTGAGGTTGCGGCGAGAAAGAAAACATTCTCCGCGTTGTCGACCGCAATTCCCTGGGGCAGCACGCTGCCGCCAAGAGCACCGGCATTGGCCAGGGTGATTTGTGAACCATATCCGTTGTTCCCCGACGCGCCAGTCCAGGGCAATTCGGCGATGAGCAGTGCAGTGCTATCGGAGAAGAATAGGTTGCCGGCTCCGTCCACCGCGATTCCGTTAGGGAAGACCAGTCCGGAACCGAGAGAGATAGCAGAGCTGTAGCCGCTTCCGTTCCAGGGGAATTTGAGAATGCTACCCGTGGAAGATACGTAATTGGTTAAGCTGACATAGAGGTTGCCCGCCCCGTCTTCGGCCAGGGCTCCGGATGCGAGGTTGAACGCACCTGGAAGAGAGAGACTGGTGGGCGATTGTGCGGTCCCGTAGGAACTTCCCAGCCAGGGCAGCTTGATGATCGCGCCGGCATAATTGTTGGAGTTGCCGTCCACGAAGAAGAGATTGGATTGAGAGTCAACCGCCAGGCCCTCGGGCCAGTAGGTGTACAAGTCCGGAGTCAGCATGGTCTGTGTACCGGGAGGAAACAGAACCTGTGCCCCGGTGCCTGTGCCGGTCAAATATGCAGTGGCCAGCACGTTGCCCGAGGCGTCCTCCAACAGAACAGCGCCATAGCGCGGTCCCTGGATGAAGAGGTGTGAAGGTTACGGCAACCGTGCACGTGCTGCTGATGCTGTAGGCGTAGCTGATCCCGTTGGTGTCGCAGGTACCGGTTCCGGCGTCGATGAAATCCAGTCCGGTCGCTCCCTGGGTAACCACCAGCGGAGTGCCGATCGAACCGGCGCCGGTGAAAGTAAACGTTACGTTCTGGCTGATAGAACTGGCCACCGGCTCGCTGCCAAAGTTGACCGGAGGCGGGTTGCTGGCCGTTGCGGCTGTCGAGTTGACGGTCAACGTGACGCTGGCCGTGGCTGTCCCCGGATAGGACACCTGGTCGGACGGGGTGAACGTGACCCAGAGCGTGTTGGACCCGGCCGGAAGCACCATGCCGCTGGTGACGACTGTTCCGGAGGTGGAGTTCAAGGAGTAGACGTAGGTTCCCGCGGCGTTACCCACCGCATCGAGCTGCGTGCTGCTGAGCGCAGTGCCCAGCGGGATAGGCGCCGGTGTGGCCCAGGTAACAGCCGCGTGACGGTCCATCGTGATCGTGAGCGGTCCGGTCACGTTCGAGGAGAAATTCGGACTGGAAACAGTGGCGGACACCGATCCGGGAACAGACGCGCTGCCGCCGGCAGCGGTGCCGGATACGGTAACCGTAATGGTTGCAGCGTCGTCGGCATTAGCTGCGATACCGGTGGCATTGGTGCAGGTAAGCGTGCCGGCCGTGCAGACCCAGTTCCCGCTACTCGAGTCCGTCATGGAGGTCGCCGTCAATCCGGCTGGAAGCGTCACGGTAAGCGTGAGGTTGTTGGGCAGCGCGATTGTCGAACTGGTGTTGGTCACGTCCACCGTAATGGTGTCGTTCGTGTCGCCTTCGTTGAAGATGGAATTGCTGGGGTTGGTGGTGATGGCAATCGATGCCGTGGGCAGAATCACCGGGATCACCGCGGCGGACAGATCGAAGATGGCAAACTCCAGCATCTTCTCCTGCGGAACCTGGCTGGCGCCGCTCAACGTAGGGCATTCGGCGGGAAAGGTGGGGCTGCCCGATTCCGAGACGTTCTCTACGTGATACTCGTTGTAGAGCACGCGACCGTACTGGTTGGCTGCGCTCGCGCCCCATGGGGTGTTGAAGCTAAACTGCATGATCGGGCTGCCGCTGTTGTAGGCAACGTTGTAGCTCTGGCCGGACTGCCCCGGAAAGGTAAGCCAGGATTGTGCCGGCGCGTTGACCGTATCCAAGTTGAAGCGAAGCGTGCTGATTTCCACTTCATTCTCGGTACCGGTGTTATTCCCCGTGGCCCCGTACGAATAGCCGTTCTCATAGAGCCACGAGGCGAGGATGTTGCCGTCGCTGAAGCTAGTGTTGATAACGGCGTAGCCGGGGTCGGGCGTGACCGAACTGGTCGCACTTCCCCAGGTCATCGGCGACGCCCCTCCCGCGCTATAAAAGTAGTCGCCGTTGGCTCCCGTGTCGGTCGTATCGAGCCAGGCGTCGCTGTAATGCGTGGCAAACAGCCGCCCGCCCAGGCTGGTGTAATTGATCACGTAAGGAACGGTGGTGGAGCTCGCGCCGGTGCTCCCCCCACCCTCGCAGGGGAACATCACCATGTCATAGCTGTTCAATTTGGCCTGGGTCTGTAACGTCGAGGAAGCGGGTGTATTCGAGCTTATCTGGGCGCCGTTGCCTCTATAAAGATGGATGCGCCCGCCGTACGAGGGGCCGCTGCTTACGGAGTCATCTGTAAACTCCGTCGATGCCACGCCGATATCACGAAACACGCACTCCAGCGCATCGGCGCTCCCAGTCTGGATGGCGATCAGCGGGATGTTCGCGGTGGCCGAGTGCGTCGTGGGCATGTTGAGGTGCAGGCTGGAGATAGGACCGGAAAGGGTGCCCGAGGCCGGCTCGGTAAACTCGTTGAGCCATTTGCCGGACTGAATTACCAGCGTGTAGGAACTGCCCTCGGGCACACCGCTCAGGGTAAAGGTGCCGTCGACAGCCGTCGTTGTGTAGGCGTAGACGCCCGTGCCGGAAGTGACAACTGTCGGCGTTACGGTTGACTGCGTGATACAACCTTCCGCGGCTGTTACCGATGATGAGGTGCAGTTGGCTCCCGAGGCCGGCAACGTCACCGAACCATTGGTCACGTAGACCAGCACGTTGGGTAGCGGCACCGTCCCGTTCGGCATGTATACCGTGCCGCTGATGGTTGTGTTCTGGGCTAGCCCAAGGCTGGCCGACACCGCGAAGAGGAGATAGGCGAAACCGCAAAGGGCGCACGTCGAGCGGCTGGATGCGTTCATCGAGCGAGTGGCCCTCCAACAGGTTCAATATCGGGAGAAACTGCTCTCGGCATCTCCTGTTTCGGACGCAACAGTATCAAAGTGGGAAGATCTGGCGGTTTCGTCTGGTCACGAGGCTGAACGCGCGTAATGGATAAAGCCAGTAAATTGAGTGGGCAGGTCTTTCAACTACACGCAGCGAACGTCGCCAGCAGGTCGATTATTTCGCCGGCAGTTGGTTGGTGAAGAAGTCAAGCAGACTTTGGGGCGCGTTGGGGCCGAGACACACATTGAGAATGCGTTCTGCTTCTGCCGCCTCGGACGCGCTGCGGGGGAAGAGGTCTTTCTCATACGCGAGGAGCGCGGCTTCCATATCCTCGGGGTACCTCGGGACGGCCGCCTGTGCCGTCGTCGGGATCGTCAAAAAGAACGTTGCCTCGCTGGTCGAGTATCCGCGTTGCCTGACCACCCGGGTGGATGATCTCAAGAAATTCCTGGAAGATCCCGGCCGCCTTGAGGGCGCGCTGGCCGTTGTTTTCGTGGATATCGAGCATGCCTCCCTGCGCGCGCGCGTGCGCGGAGGCTTCTGCTTCGTAGACCGTCGTGGCGATGCCGTGAACGTGGAGCACGCGTGCAAGACTCAATCCGCCGAGGGCGGCGCCGACAATGGTCACTGGAGTTTTCATTCTTGTTCCGTAGCCTCTGAATGACAAAGAAACCAGCGAGCGGCAGCCTGGTGGAGTTCGCTACAATCTGGGTCGTTGTCTGAAGCCCAGGCGACAATGCCGTCAGGACGTATCAGCACGGCGCTCAAGCCTAGCTGGTCTTTCGCCCGGCCCGAAACATATTTCATTCGCTCGCCATACTCGCTCGCCAAACTTGAAAGGGAGACATTCTTTTCAAAATCAAGCAGTACCCCCTGGCCGTTGTGCATGAAATTCGCCAATCCTCGCACCGTCTTCAAACTCAAAGTTGGGAACGCTGTGGCCTACGAGAGGGTGACTGCCGCCAAGATCGTAGTGGGTGAAGATACCCCACACTCTCGCTGCCATGTAGGTCGCGCCATCGGGTGTATCCATAAGGTCGCGGATGATCGCATTCAGGGCGCGAGTAGCTTGACCCGGCCTCATGACGGCTACCTGGGCTCGTGACCAATCGAGAACCTGTGCGCCCAGTGGGTATCGTTCCGTTTGATAAGTATCCAGCAAGCCTTCCGGCGCTTTTTCTTGTATCGTGGCGGCAAGCTTCCAGCCGAGGTTCATGGCGTCGCCGAGTCCAAGATTCAACCCCTGGCCTCCTAACGGCGAATGAATGTGCGCGGCATCGCCGGCGAGGAGCACTCTTCCGTTGCGGTAGGTTACGGCCTGCCGTGCCCGATCGGTCCAGGTAGTTGCGATGTGCAATTTGCTGATGTTGACGTCAGTATTCGAGAGGCGGCGTAGCACCTGCTGAACCTGTTCGAGCGTGACTGGCTCTCCACCATGAGCGGCGCCGCCATCGAACTCCACCATCACCAGATGACCCGGCTGCGATTGGAAGTACATGCCAGCGGGTGTCAGGGTGCGGCCCGGGCTTAGCTTCTGCGGGTCGACAAGGTCAATCTGAGCAGAGTAACCGGTAAATTCCGGCTCCGTGCCGGCGAATTCGAAACCGCCGACCTTACGCACAACGCTACGGCTGCCATCGCAACCTATGAGCCATTTCGCTTCAAACGATTGGTCACCGGACTGAACCGTCACCCCATCCGAGGTTTGCTGAAAGTGAGTCACGGCAAACCCGCGCTTGATCTCGACACCCAGGGCTTCTGCGCGTCGAGTCAGCACAGATTCCATCTCCTCCATCTCAGACAAGAGATTGGTCTGGGGTGAGCTCGGCAGGCGATATCGCCATTGTGATGTGTCAATGTTGCCGTCAAGAAAGGGAATGCCGGCGAAGTGTCCTCCCTGGCGCCGCGGCCCTTGTGCCGGAGCGGAGGTTTTGTGGGGGTCCTTCACGCGTTTGTGCAGCTCAAGTTCTTGGAGCAAGCTACGACGGTAGAGCGCGTCAATCGTAGGCGCCGAAAGTCCGCGTATCCCGAAAGGGAGCTGCTTCCATGGCGAGTTCGGATTCTCCGCCTTTTCCAGTATGAGGACGGAACACCGGGCCAACGCCAGTTCACAAGCGAGGAATAGACCAACAGGACCTGCGCCGGAAATGATGGCGTCGTGCTTAACTGGGGGCCTCACTTTGAGGCCACTGCATGCTGAATAGGTATATATGGAACGTCATTCCACGAGTATGGAATGACGTTCCATGTATGTCAAGATAGAGCATGTTCAAGAAAGCGCGTAACACGCAGCGGCGGGAAGAATCGCTCTCACGCGATCGCATCATTGAAGTCGCGATCGAGATCCTGGACGCCAGCGGCGAAAACGGTCTGACATTCCGCGCCCTGTCCGAGCGGCTCGCCACCGGTCCTGGCGCTATCTATTGGCACATCGCCAACAAGAGTGATCTGCTGACGGCCGCCTGCGACGCGATCATCGCTCGCACCATGGAGGGCAGCGTGGTTGGCGCTAAGCCGAAGGCAACCATCCGCGCCCTCGCGCTCGGCTTGTTCGACGCTTTGGACGCCCATCCGTGGATTGGCTCGGCGCTCACCAGCGCGCCTGGACAGTCGCCCATGGTGCGCATTCTCGAACCCCTGGGCCAGCAGGTTCGTGGCCTTGGCGCGACCGGCAACACACTGTGGGCAGCAGTGTCTGCGTTGCTGAGCTACATTCTTGGTGTCGCTGGGCAGAACGCGGCTAATGGGCAGCTTGCTCGGGCGCAAGGCCTCGCCCGATCCGACTTCCTGGATGCGGTGGCCGCGATGTGGTCTCAGCTCGATCCGCAGGAGTACCCGTTTACGCGCAGCATAGCCGGACAGGTGCGTGCCCATGACGACCGAAAGGACTTTCTTGCCGGGATTGATTTCATCCTCAAAGGTATTGAATCACCGCGGCGTGGCTGACCTCATTCGTGCCTTCTGGTCAAAGCTACGCACACTCAGCCCCGGGAGAATCCCAGGGCTGATATTGTAACCATCATGGTCTTCTACCGCTATCTGCAGCTCCATCAGGAATACTTCATGTTCGTTAGATCCTCAATCAGCCCGGGTCCAGTCGGCTCCCACCCCAGCGTCTTGCGGGTCCACTCGCTGGTTGCCGGCATATCCAGTGTCGCGAAGTGCGCGAACCACCCAAAGTGCTCGCCGGCCTTTTCCGGTGCGATCGAAACCACGGGTACCTTTAGCCCCTTGCCGATCGTCTCTGCGATCTCCCGGGCGGGCACGCCTTCTTCCTGCACTGCGTTGTACACGGTCACGCCAGGCCCTGTTTTTTCGACCGCCAGCCGGTACAGATGCGCCACGTCTTTCAGCGGAGCAGCGGCCCAACGGTTGGATCCGTCCCCAACATAGACCGATACACCTTTCTCACGTGCCGTCTGCGTCAGCAACGGCACCAGACCCTGCTTACGCGTGTCATGCACTTGCGGCAGCCGCACAATCGCTACATGGACACCTTTCTCCGCAAAAGCCTGCGCTGTTTGCTCGGGCCTGCGCGGAATGGATGGCGAATTCACCGGAGCATCCTTCTCCGTGCGCAACTGGCCCGGCTCGCCGGTCGTCAGTCCGACCCCTGAGGTCACCACAAACAGCTTGCCTGGTTTCAGCGCCGATCCCAGCGCTTCGATCGCCGCGATCTCGTCCGCCGCGTTCTGAGCAAACTTGGAAAAGTCATGGTTGAATGCGAGATGAACGACGGCATCCATCCCGGTCGCCCCGCTGCGCAGGCTATTGAGGTCGGTAAGGTCGCCACGAAGCACCTCGGCGCCCACGGCCTTTAACTGTTCCACCCCGGCATCACTGCGGGTAAGCCCGCGCACCTGGTGCCCCGCCTCAATCAACTCTTTCACCAGCTCCGTCCCAATGAATCCCGTCGCTCCCGTTACGAATACTCGCATCCTCACTCCTCCTGTTGTTGGCGCGCAGCCCATGGAGGCCGCGTCCATATTGACATCCGAGCCACTGTCTTATAAAACGGGGTCAATCCCCGGTTATAGAGATAACCGGGGACGCTCCCCGGTTGCATAAAATTTGCGTCGACTGTTTCCATGCCGAAAAAAAAGCCCGCTCCGCCTGCCCGCAAACCCCGCGCCGACGCGCAACGCAACCGAGAGCGCATCCTTGAGGTAGCCAAGGACGTATTTACCCGCGATGGAGCAGCCGCTAGCCTCGACGACATCGCACGCCGATCCGGCGTCGGCAACGCTACTCTATACCGCCACTTCCCAACTCGCGACGCCCTGATCGAAGCCGTCTACCGTAGCGAAGTCGAAAAGCTAGCTGCGGCCGAGCAGCGCTTTGCTGCGACTATGCCCCCGCTGGAAGCGCTTCGTGCGTGGATGCTCCTCTTTATCGACCACGTCGACAGCAAAAGGCTCATCATTCCTGCTATGGAAACGGTTGCGGGCGGCTCGATGCGATTGATCGAAGGCTCGCGCAGCCTGATTCACACTGCCTTCACCTCGGCGGTCAAGCGTGCGATCGCCAGTGGCGAATTGCGCGCCGACACCAACCCTGACGACTTTGTCCGTGCGCTGGTCGGTGTGTTCCACACCACGGCGATACCCGGGTGGGAACAGAGCGCGCGCCGTCTGGTCAACATATTGATTGCAGGTTCGCGCCCCACAAAATAGCTTCCGTGACGGAGGCCAAGCGTGAAGTTGCAACAAGTGCCGGGTGCCCTACATCTCGCTTGTATTTCAATGCAAACTGAAAGCTCAGGGTGGGGATGAAGAGGCTGGAATGAACAGCATCTCAATCATGGCAGGTTTCAGTCGTCCCTTCGGGACTTGTCGTTCCTCGATTCGCAACCCAGGACTGCGTCTTGGGCTAAATTCAGCCGTCCCTCCGGGACTGAGTTGAAAGCTGCTTAAGTTGTGTACGGGCTTGATGGTAGTCCGCTAGGGCTGTGGAATCCCACATCCCGGGTCCTGTTTCGGGGAGGGGCCATTTCGCGCCTATCGTACCGCCGGGAGTGGTGGCGTTTGAGAAGGCTCAGCCTTTGAAGTCACTTCTGGACGCGGGCATTCCGTTAGCCCTCGGCTCGGATGCGCCAACCAATCCTTACCTCGACATCATGTTCGCGACCCATCCCGGCAACCATCCATCGGAAGCGATCACGCGGGAGCAAGCCGTCACTGCTTACACCCTCACCTCGGCGTACGCCGAATTTCAGGAAAAAGAAAAAGGCTCGATCGAGCCAGGCAAGTTAGCGGATATCGCCGTCTTGTCGCAGGATATTTTTACCGTGCCTGCGCCGGAGTTACCGAAGACCGTGGCGGTCCTGACTTTGGTGGGCGGCAAAGTTGTCTACAAAGCAAAAGGCGCAAACACTCACTGAGCGATTCATCCGGTAACGTCCAGAGCAAGCACCGCCACGCCAAATAGAAAGATGAGTAACGCCGTGATCATCGCCCTGGTGCGGCCTCTGTGAGCCGAGGCGGTGACAACGTCTGCTGCCCGCCAGTAGAACCACGCACCCAGAATCACCAGAAGAAGTTCGGTCAATATCGAGCCTGTTCTGAGCTGCCATAAACCGAATCCAAACCTGGGAAGATTGCCAATATTCCCGGGCAACACGGGCATGTCATGACGGTGGGTGACCAGATCAAGCAGCCAATGGGAGAAAGCGACGAACGCCAGCACGAGCGCGCAGCGCCTGCCCCAACGCACACCGAAGGCGAGACCGAAAATCAAGGACAATATCAACGCACCAAGCAGAGAATGGGTGTAATCCGCGTGGATAATGTTTTGGCCGTACCCACCGCGGAGGCCGGGAACGGGCTCCAGGGTTTCGAGTTTCATCAGAAATAAAGGGACGAAGATAATATCGAGCCACACGGTTGCCAACATAAGGCTCCACAGCGGGACGCGTGGTTCGCGGGACTTGGCCAATAGCGGCAAAACCAAAGTGTCCTGCGATCATTGCCGGGCACCCGTCGATCCACAACGTGGCCAGGGCAAACCCGCGTCGAGCGCTCCGATGACCACCACGAAAAGAATGACCCCAATGATGAATTGCATGCCGTGCTTACCCTCCCCACGGATACCTGGTTTCGCGCTCTGCACTCTGGCCAGACGCTGGATTGCATATGGTGACAGCCTACACAAGGTAGGTCAACATGATTAGCCCCTGCGAGGGCGCATTCTACAATCTGCTACTTCGCGGCACGCCAGAGACTGAATGGAAAAGCGTCTCTCGAACGAGGGGCACGGCTTCAGGGCTGGGATACACTCGTTCCCACGATAGGTCTGCAGTTCTCCGGACATGTCGTGGGAATGCAGAGTTCCGGGCCGCCCGCTAACCGGGATGCCAACTTACTGGACGACTAGTGTGATGCTCATCATGTGCTGTGGGCCGGCAGCGCTGCTGGAGGCGGTCACGGAAACCGTGTAGGAGCCTGCCGGGGTTCCGGGGTTGGAGGGGGAGTTGTTGCCTCCGCCTCCGCAGCCCGATGCCAACAAGGATAGGGAGGCCAGCAACAACACCCAACAGAGGCCACGTAATTTCTGGTTCAAGCGCACCATTTTCCTGGGAGCGAAGGCCAGACCCAGGACTCCGGCCAGGGCGAGTCCACCAACAGGGAACCACGGTGGCCGGGAGCGCTGTTCCGGATTCAGCGCGGCCGATGAACTTTGAGTGGTGAGCGTCATCGTTGTCGAGGCCGGCGATCCTCCCGATGGGGTCACGCTGGACGGCGAGAAGGAACAAGCTGCCTGACTCGGCAGGGTGCCACAAGAAAAGCTAACCGTGCCGGTGTAACCGCCGACAGGGCTTACGGTGAACATGAAGGTAGCGGTTTGGCCCGGGGTGATGGTTCCAGACGCAGGCGTTGCGGAAATGGTGAAGTCCGGCGCCACGATCACAATGGTAGCGGCGCTGGAGGTACTAGTTGCGTTGTTCGGGTCTCCCTGGTAAGTCGCGGTCACTGAGTAGCTGCCCGCAGCGGCAAAGGAGGTCTGCAGCGTAGCGACTCCATTGCTGAGGCTTGCCGTGCCCAGGCTGGTAGTGCCAGCGGTGAAAGAAACCGAGCCGGTCGGACTATCTCCGCTCACGGTTGCTTTCAATGTTATCTGTCCATTCACATTGCCACCGCTCGGGGCCTGTAGCGTGGTCGAGCTGGCCGACGGCGTGATGGTGACAGCGGTCGCTGCCGAAGTACTGGCGGTATTGTCACTGTCTCCTGAGTATGTTGCCGTGACCGTGTAGCTACCGGCATTGGCAAAGGATGTTTGCAGAGTTGCGGTTCCGTTTGCCAGGGCTTCGGTTCCCAAGCTGTTTCCGTTCGCGCTAAACGATACCGAACCGGTGGGATTGGTTCCAAGCACAGAGGCCGTCAAGGTAATCGAGGTATTAGGAGTAGCGGTAGCCGGCGAGGCTTGCAGCGCAGTGGTACTGGTGATCGGAGCCGGTTTCACGGGCGTTGGATTGGTCTGGTTCAGCAACGAGACCGTATAGAAATAGTTGCTGTTAGAACTTATCGTCATGGAGAGATCGAGCCGGTTATCGCCCGCGAGAGGCGGAGCCTGGTTGTTCAGTCGAACCGGCGCCATCGCCGATGGTATGTCGTAATTCAGTGTGCCCACAAAATAGTAATTTGGGTCCTGGGTAAAGTTGCCGTGTCCATCTCCCAGGTAAAGCACAAGAGAGGGAAAAAAGGAGGTAGAGGCCGAGCGCTCGACAAGAAGTAGATCGGGATTGCCATCTCCATTGACGTCGCCGAGGGCAAAGGAACTGACGGTTGTACACGAGTTGGCCCCGCAGGACACGGGTATGGTGTAAAAGGGCGTCGTCTGGAAAGTCCCGTCTCCATTGCCGGCATAGATTGACGTTCCGGGACTATACACGGCGTCGAGAATGCCGTCCCCATTGAGGTCGGCGAGAGCAATCACCGAAGCAGTGGGAGACGCAGGATTGAGCGGGCTCTGCTTAAATGTTCCGTCTCCATTCCCAAGAAAGACCGCATTGCCCCAGATGAAATCCAGCTTCTTATCGTGATTCAGGTCACCGGCTAAGAGGCCGGGGTACGCTGCGGTCTCGTAGCCGGGGAGTAGCACAGGAGTGCCAAACGTTCCATCCCCGTTGCCCGGTACGAACACAAGATTGTTCTGGCCGCAGCCGTACGGAAGGATCAGATCGAGTTTGCCATCCGAATTGAAATCGCCGGTAATTCCCGCCGACTGGACGGTCCCCACTCCCAAGGCGAGCGCTGTTCCTTTCGCCACGAATTGCCCGTCGCCGGAACCGAGATAAGAGGATAGTTGGGCATCTGGTGGACCGCACGTGGCATTGTGACCCGCGCTGCCTGGTTGAATGGCGACGGTGTCGATTTTTCCATCACCGTTGAAGTCTCCCGTCGCCAAGAGATAGTTGGTGGCGGAGGGAAGCGCTGTGGTTTGGTTGAGAACCGAATAGGTGCCATCTCCCCTGCCGAGCGCCGTAACAAACTGGTTTCCTGGCCCCGACTGATTGCTCTGCGAAGGGAAGAAGAGGATGTCGGCGATGCCGTCACTGTTTACGTCGGCAGTTGGCCCGTAGAAAGGCGCGGCGGGCGCGGCCTGAAATGTCCCGTCGCCGTTTCCCGGAAAAATATAAAGCGTGTTCGTGCCGGCGCCAATCAGGTCAGGTTTTCCATCGCCATTCACGTCGGCAAGCAGGAGCGGACTTCCCGTTGACCCGTAGCTGCCGGTGGGCGTGAAGTTGGCCTTGCCGTCGCCCTGGAAAACACTCAGCACCCCGGTATCGACCACCAAATCAAGCGGGCCATGGTCAGAAAGGGAAACGGCTGCCATGGGACCGGCGCCCCCTTGCGCTGTTTCGAAGGTTGCGGCGATAGGCAGCGAAGGGCCTTGTGTGAACGTCCCGCTGGTCGCGCCGAGGAGAATCTGCACTGAGGTGAAGACGGTGTTGGAGGTCGAGGTCAGCAACTCGGCAACATCTGTCAGCCCATCTCCATTAAAGTCTCCCACGGTGAAGCTGGCGTAGGCTGGCCCGGACTGAACCGTTGCTTGCCGGAGCGTTCCGTCTCCGTTGCCAAACAGGATGTCGATGTCAGCCGCCGTTGGATAGAGCAGGGGGTTGGTCGGCGTGCCGAAGTAGAGCACGGTGGTGAGCAGGTCCTGCTTGCCGTCTCCGTTAAAGTCCCCGGCGACCAGGCCGGTCGCGCCCTTGGGGAGTGCATATTGTTGCGCAGGCCCGAATACCCCCGGTCCTCCACTGCCTTTGTTCAGCAAAACGGCGACCTGCGGACTAGCCTGGTTGCCTGCCAGCGTCGCAGCAATATCGAGATAGCCATCCCCATTCAAATCGACCAGGAGTGGGGTACCAGAATTTACCGCATAGTAGGCCGCGGCCTGAAACGTGCCGTCACCGTTGCCCAATTGGACGGTGATGTAGCCATTGCAGTTAGAAACTGCATCCAGCTTCTTATCATCATTTATGTCTGCGAAGACCGCCCCTGGACAAACCGTGGTGCTTACGGTCGTCGGCGAGCTGCCGGCGAAATCCAGCAGGATACTTAACGTTCCCGATCCAGAGTTATAGGCGAGGTCGGGGATGCTGTCGCCGTTAAAGTCCCCGATAAATTGTGGGCTGGCGCCGTTAGGAAGAGCTATTTGCCTTGGGATGGAAAAAATGGCTGGCTGCGCCTGGGCGTTGGCTTTGCTCCCAGAGATGCTGAGCGTTAGGAAAAAGGCGAAAAGACAGGTGTTCCGGCGATGGTTCCCCAGCAAGGCGAAGCGAAACATAAGAAGGAGCCCGCACTGCCATATTTGCTTACTTTTTCGTGCTAAGTGTGCCTTAACGCGGATGAAAAAGCAAATTACTTTTTGTGGATTTCACTAAATGAGGGTGAAGCCAGTTACCTTAGGGTCGTTAGACTACTGCACGCAACCCTGCGGTAATACCCCATCCATTCATACGAGGGCCTAATAACCGACTTTGATCATCGCCCCAGATTACATGGGCTGGGCCACCCATTTTCCTCGCCACTAGCGGGGAGTCTCGTGGTACACCCGTTGCATTCTCCTGCGACGAGGTCTCTTATTTGAGATTGAAAGTATTGCCTACTCAAGCCAAAAGAAGGCTTGAATGGGCCACCCGGTATCGTTACGGATGGGGAAAGCCTAATAAATATGGTTGTTTTGTATCTCAAAGCGCTTAGTTATAGCGGCAATCCATTGATGCATAAGTAGGGCAAGATTACCTGGGAAGCAGCATAGTCAAAGAATGTACTTGTCAATAACCCCCGGCTCATCGTACAAGAGGGGGAACGAAACATAATCTACCTCCCTAGCAGGTTCGTGCCGGAGGGTTTTTCTGTGCTGGTAACCTTGCGCCTTTTACTGCCCACGGTCTTGAGTTCGCTCCTATTCTTGTCCACTGCCAACGCGCTTGCGGATACCTGGACGAAACCGACCCCCGAGGAGTTGCAGATGACGGCCGAGCCGGCTGCTCCCGGTGCGGCGGCTATCTACTTGTTGCGCGACGAACGGGCCGATGACAAGCTGCACGTTCACATCACGTATGTTCGTCTCAAGGTGCTTACGGACAAGGGCAAGGACTACGCTGACCAGGAGATTTCCTACGAGGGAACACAATTCAGGGTCTTTGGGGTAGAAGGCCGCACCATCCACAGTGATGGCACAGTGATCCCATTCACCGGCAAACCCTATCAAAAACTGCTGGAAAGGGGCGGAAAAGAGAAGTACAAAGCCACCGTATTTACGCTACCCGATGTTCAGGTAGGCAGCATTCTCGAGTACCGCTACGTGCTCAGCTACGAAAGCAACGTGGTCGTGTCGCCCCGCTGGTATTTACAAGGTCCTCTCTACGTACGCAAAGCGCACTTTCAATTCATACCCGGCGACCGCATGCTGGAAGACGGCCACGGCGGAGTGATGCAGAGCAGCGTCGCCTACGCCGCCTATCTTCCCCCCGGTCAGTCGGTTGTCTACTCGCCCGCGGGCAAGTTTTACACCATCGACGTTGAGAAGATTCCGGCAACTCCCGACGAGGAGTTCAAGCCTCCGATGCATAACTATGCCTTCCGCGCGCTCTTCTACTACACCATCGCCAGGAGCGCGCAGGACTATTGGACCAACGAAGGCAAATACTGGTCGAAAAATGTGGATAGGTTCATCGACGCAGGCAAGCTGACCGGCATAGCGAACCAGATCGTCACGGCGACGGACACACCCGCACAAAAGTTGCAAAAGATTTATGCCGCCGTCATGAAGCTCGAAAATACAAGTTTTACCCGCGAGCACAGCGAGGCGGAAGACAAGGCGCAGGGCATTAAAGTCAAGACGGCCGCGGATGTCTGGGAACAGAAGCGAGGCAACCGGGATGAGCTGACGCAGTTATTTGTGGGGCTGGCCCGAGCCGCGGGGTTCAAGGCGTACGTAGGCATCGTCACCAACCGTGACCGTAATCTTTTTCTGGATGACTACCTTGATATGCGTCAACTGGACGATGACGTGGCCATCGTGCAGGTGGATGGTAAGGACCAGTTTTTTGACCCCGGCGAACGATATGCCGAGTATGGCGCGCTTCACTGGAAGCACACGGTGACCCAGGGCATTCGACAGACCGACAAAGGTACTGCGCTGTTCTCTACACCTGTTCCCGGGTACCAGTCAACGAGCCAGATCCGGAATGTGTATATCGAGCTGGGGCCCGATGGCAAGGTAACTGGCAACATTCGGGTCAGTCTGACCGGCAATCGGGCTCTGCGCTGGCGAGAGTTCGCCCTGAGTAATGATGAGGACACCCTCAAGGAGCAATTTGAACAGATGGTGCAGCGCGATGTGCCACCCGGCCTCGAGGTGAAGGTCCAATACTTTCTCGCACTGACCGAGTGGGACAAGACGTTCATGTGTGTCCTCAAAGTCACCGGATCCATGGGGACATCGACAGCAAAGCGCGTTTTCGTGCCCGCTACCTTTTTCGAGGCGACCAGCCATCCGCTCTTCGTTCTGGATAAGAGGACGATGCCGATCGATCTTGACTATCCCTTAGCTACGCAGGACACGCTCACGGTCAAGCTTCCCGCCCGCTTTGACATCGAGAGCTTGCCGAAGGATGCAGAAGTGACGTTTCCGCAAAACGCCTATTACCGCGCTAAATTTACCCGCGACCCCGGCCAACTGAAAAGCCTGCGCATATTTGTTATGGGTAACGCGATATACCGGGCAGAGGAATATCCGCAGTTGAAGGACTTCTACCAAAAGATCAATGCCAAGGATAAGGAGCCTGCGGTGCTGCAGCTCACCCAGGGGGCATCGGTAACGGGAGACGCGAGCAAGGCGCAATGAAGCGTTTCCCAGGCTCTAAGCTCGCTCTCTTCCTGCTTCCCCTGGCTGCTGCGCTGCCGCGTCACGCTCTCGCTGCGAATGCTTTTCCTGACTGGATCGTGCAGGCTGCGGCGACGAAGCTTCCCTCCTATCCACCAACCACCGGAGCGGTGGTGTTGCTCGATGACAGGCTGGTCACGGTGGGGGCCGACGGCCGGGCGACAGAACGGGAGCGGCGGGTGCTCAAGATTCTGCGTCCGCGGGGGCGCTCGTACGCGGAAATTGTTGCGCCCTACTCCAAAGACGAAAAGCTTGACTCCTTTCATGCCTGGAGCATCGGCCCCGACGGTCACCAGTTCATCGTCAAGGATCAGGAGGTACACGATGAGGCGCTGGGGGAGTGGGGCATCCTTTACGATGATCTTCGCGCCAGGACAGTGAAGCCACCGGGTGCGGACCCGGGTGGAATCATCGCTTACGAGGTGCAGCGCCATGTCGCCACGTACGGGGCGCAGGAAGACACCTGGAGCTTTCAACGAGACATTCCCGCAGCTCGCTTGATTCTTGAGGTTGATCTGCCGCTCAACTGGAAGCACTATGAGGCATGGCTGCATCATGCGCCGATTGCGGGCAGCGAGATCGCGCCCAACCATTGGCGTTGGGAGTTGACTGATATTCCTGGCATCGATCTGACCGACGTGCCCATGGCGCCTTCGCCCGCTGCCCTGGCTGCGCGGATGGTGGTCCACTATTCGGCCACAACTCTGCCCACAGGCGATCAGCGCTGGACAGAGATTGGCAACTGGTACGACACGCTCGCTTCCAATCGCACGGAAGCCCCGCAGGAGATCGCCGCCAAGTCCCGCGAAGTGGGGGGTGCGGCGGACTTCAAAACGAAAGTGCAGGGTGTTGCCGGTTTTATGCAGCGAGAGATTCGCTACGTGGGGATCGAAATCGGCATTGGCGGGTTGCAACCCCATCCGGCTGCCGATGTGTTCAAGTATCGCTATGGTGACTGCAAAGACAAGGCGACGCTGTTAATCGCCATGCTGAACGCTGTCGGCGTGCGTGCGACCTGGGTGCTGGTGGACACGCATCGCGGCTTCATTGATCCGGCGCTGCCTTCCATTGAAGGCAATCACGCCATCGCTGCTATCGAGATGCCCGCGGGTTATAGTGACCCTGACCTGCGCGCTGTGGTGACTGCGCGTAACGGCAAGCGCTATCTGATCTTCGATCCTACTGACACGTACACCCCAATTGGTCTGCTGGGCTTCCATTTGCAGGGCGGCTATGGGATTCTGGTGGCCGGCAACGACAGCCAGGTGATCCAGCTGCCCATGCTTTCGCCTGACGCTGACACCCTGACGCGTACTGCCTCGTTCGCGCTGAACGCAGACGGCACGCTTAAAGGAACAGTGACTGAGACGCGCTCCGGCGAAGCCGCCCGGCGCTATCGGCGGCTCTACAACGAGGAGGGCGAGAAGCAGCAGCATGAAGACCTCCAGAGGCGGCTACAGCGAGATTTCTCCAACTTTACGGTGGACGCCAATAGCGTGCAGAATGCGGGCGAGATGAACAAAAGTGTCGTGCTCGAGTACTCGCTTACTGCAAATGGGTATGGCCAATCGACCGGAGACCTGGTGTTGCTTCGTCCTCGTGTTGTGGGCCGCAATGCACGACCCTACAATGACAAGCCGCGTGTGTATCCCATCGACCTGGGAGAGACCGGCACCTGGCGCGACAGTATTGACGTAGCATTGCCGGCAGACTATGTGGTCGACGATATGCCCGCCCCTGTGGATCTTGATGTTGGTTTCGCCAGATATAAGAGCGATGTAAAGGCGAATGGAAATGTGTTGCATTACTCTCGCGAGTATGTGGTGAGGGAGCTGGATCTTTCCCCAGAGAAATCCGCAGACGTGAGCAAGCTGATGGGCGTGATTACGTCCGATGAAAACAGCAGCGCCGTGCTTAAGAGGAGATAGGCGCACCGGCGGGTGGCCCATTCAAGCCGTCCTTTTTGGCTTGAGTGGGTAAGCCTTTCAACGTGACACTTGTTCAGGTTAGGGCTGGATTCCTCCACGGCGGGCATACTTGCCCACTCAAGCCAAAAGAGGGCTTGAATGGGGCACCCAGGGCATTCGTGGTTGTGTAGAGAGGCTTGATCGATCAGAGGCCGAGGCGGCGGCCCATTGCGCGGAAGAAGAGCAGGCGGCGGTTGGAGTAGCGCACGTGCCGGCGAAGATCGTCGATGGATTGCGGCTTCGGGCGCCAGCGTTCGGGCAGGATCTCCTCGAAAGAACGGAGCGGGGCGGCCGTCGTCCACTCGTAGCGTTCCATGAGGCGATAGGTGCCGGCGTAATAGTCGGCCCAGGTGTAGCCGCCGTAGGCGAGGACGGCGATTTCCTCGCGGCTGAAGCCGTCGAGGTGCGTGCGGATGTTGGCAGCGTCGCGTGCGAGGTCCGGATCATCGAGCTGGCTGTTGTGGGGAAAGCCAACGGGAAGGCCCATGATGCCGACGTCGATGCTGGCGTTGCGGGCGAGGTTGAGGGCGTCGAGGCGGACCGCTTCGGACTGCTGATCAACCAGGACGTTGATGATGCGAGTGAAAGCGCGGAAGCGTCCCCAGCCTTTCCGTTCGCTCGCCATGCCGGATTTGCCACCATCGACCACCCAGATGTGGCTGATGCCTTCACGAAAAGGAAGGATGCGTGTTTCCCGGTACCGCGGGCGCTGCTCGTGGATGTGAACGGAGAAGGCCTTGGGAACGTTGAGCGCCGCATTGTCGAGAAGTCCGCCGTCGGCGAAGACACCGAGGAGGCGGCGGCGGTTGGAGACGGGCACGGCGAGGAAGAGCGGAGGGAAGGCGCTGCTGGAGCAGACCGCCTGCGCGGTTTCGATATTGTCGCTGGCATGATCTGAGAATTCGGGCCGCTGCTCCCAGAGCTCGCGTGATCCGAGTGGGCCAAGGTCGGAGATGGACCTGGAAGTGAAAACCATTTCCTTGCCGGAGTTCAGGTCGGTGGCGGTGAGAAACATGGCGGGATTGGTCCGGACGGCGCGGAGAAGCTGGCCCTTATAGGCTCGGAGGTTCATGAGCTGGAGCCGCAGATGCGCGGGCGAGAAGAGCATCTGCAGGAGGCGCGTGACGCTGGGCCGCGACCATTGCGCTGCGGCGTAGGACTCGTCAATCTTTGCCCAGAGCTGGGCGTACAGCGTGGGCTGGTGGGCCTTCTCGCGGAATAGCTGGATGGCCAGGGCGAGGTGAAGGATGAAGGCAACGGCTAGGCAAACTATGGCGATAGATTTTGCAGGGAGCCAGAAGGTGGGGGTGGCAAAGCCGGAGAGCTTGCAGAGGTATGGAGCGAGAATGAGCAATGCGGCGACGGCGTAGAAGAGGAATGCGAAGATGAGCTGCGCGACAGGAGCAAAGAGGCCGCGTCGCGCGAGCTCGAGGAATTCGCTTTCGAAGGAGTTCCAGTCGTAGGTGAAGACGCCGTGTTTGTCCGACTCGTCTCTGGCGGTGTCTGCCTGGTGCATCTGCAGGAGCGCGGCGATGATGGAGCCTCCGGAAGTGGCGGAGACGCTGGTCACGTGACCGAGGAGTCCGAGCTCGTGCATGCGCTTGAGGCAGCCGTAGTGAAAGATGGCGGCGCGGAGACCTCCGCCGGAAAGGGCGAGCCAGATGGAGGGATTGGCGCGCTTGCTCTCACTGCTGGGTGGAGGCAGATTCTCCGAGGGGGACATGCGGACGAGGGCCTCCACGAAAGTCTAGGTCGTCGACATGATACCGCGCACAGTGGACACGGATTCATCGCCGGCCACTAGTTTTCCGAAGGCCGCTCGACGTGGTCGAGGATAAGGAACCTCAGGGGAGCATGCGAGGGTTTGAGTTCCAGGCCTAGCTGGACCTTGAGTGCGTCGCGGAAGTTTGCGGTGTTGTCGGCTATGGCGTCATCCCCGCTCGGATCGTGCACCCAGGTCAGGGTGAAGTCGTAAAGTCCGGAGAGTCCCGTTTGATCCACGACGGGGCGCGGCATAGCGGCGAGACCGGTCATGGTCGGAACAGAGCTGGCGAAGAGGGAGAGAGGAACGGCACGGCCACCCTCGTGTTGGCCCGGGGTGGAGGATGCAATGTGCGCGATGACACCGCAGACCGGCGGAAGATTCGTCATTGCAGCCGGTGCCGGCGCAGACGATTGGCCGGACCCAGGAGCAACGCAGGCGTCCGATGAAGGATGCGGCTGAAGATGGGGGCCGGTGACGCCGGGCTTGGCGAGGACCAGGGCAAAGACAGGGGCGTCGGCGGAGACGTAGTGGGTAACAAGATGGAAGCGGTCGGCGAGCAGAGCCTGCATCATCAGTCGCATCTGGTCGAGCGAGGTATCGGTTGGAGCGCGCGCGGAGATATCGAAGTACTCCGGCGGGGCGGTGAAAGAGCCGGTAACCCAGAAAGGCGCGCCGGACTTGGGAGCGCCGGAGAACATGTTGAAGCGCAGGGAAAGTTCCTGTGTGCCGGATAGCTTGTAGGCGAAGGAGATGTAGCGCCAAAGCGACTGATGGGCCGCGATGAGATAGCCGCCCGCAGCGGTACGGGCGGCGTCGCCGCTGATGGCGCCGTAAACGTTGCCGGAATCGAGGGGAACGTTGGTGTGCTGGGGGGAGTCCTGCTTGCTGGGCCGGACGGAGGCGACATCGAAGGCGAGGGGAGCGGTTGCGCTCTGGGCGAAGGCGGAGGCGGCGGCGAGGATGCAGACTGACAGGTTCAATCCAAATGGGGGCATGCTTAATCTATGTAGTATACTGCTACCAGCATAGCAAGTTACCGGGCCTCCGTTTTTGGGAGATGCAAATTTCTTATCGGCGGTGGGTGCAAAGTGCATCCTGCGCTGGACTAGCACAGGCCGCCTGTTGCCATGATCCGCGAAAGACCAATATTGAGCAGCATACATGTAACAGCCCGTTCGATCGCCGCCAGCGGCTGAGACGCGCTCTTCTACTCGTGTCTCAACACCATCTGTGGCTCAACAGCCGCCGCTCGGTGTGCGGGGAGCCAGCAGGCTATTAAGGCCACGGCCGCTAGAAAGCACGGCACTCCAGTAAACGTCACCCAGTCGTATGGAGCAATTCCATAGAGTACTTGCGCAACAACCTTTGAACACGCCAACGAGATGGGTAGCCCAACGCCTAAGGCAATACACGCGAGGACCATGCCGTGACTCACAAGCAGGCGCTGTACTCCGCCTTGCGTTGCGCCCAACGCCAGGCGAATTCCGATCTCCCTAGTCCTACTGTTGACCACGTAACTCATGACGCCATACAACCCGACTGAGGCGAGCAATAGTCCAGCAGAGCCGAAGATGCCAAACACCACGGAGGCCAATTTTGGAAAAAATAACGCATCACTCAAATGCTCGTTCATTGTTTTTTCAGCAAAGATCGCAAGCGCCGGGTCCAGGGCGTGAATCTCCCGGTGCAAGGCAGCGGCCAGCGTAGCGGGGTTTCCTTGGTAACGCACCGTCAGCGAGAATCCCATGAAGGGCGCAGCCGCACCGATATCCTGTTCCAACACGCGGTACAAAATGGGCTCATCCACCTCGCCAATGGTCGTCGTCTTTGTGTCTCTTACTACGCCGATAATCTCGTAGGTCTTACTGGCGGTCGTGACATGCTCCCCGATCACGTTGCCACCGCCAAATACCATCCGGGCGAATCTTTCGTTGACCACGGCCTGCCTCGGAGCATTGGGGTCGGTGCTGGTAAAGTCTTGGCCGGCGATCCATGGGATTCCCATGGTTTCGAAAAATCCTTTTTCCACTCCGTATATCTCTGAATGAGCTGTACCGCCAGGGTTCACCTTGCTGCCCTGCTTGTGGAACTCACCACCCTGTCCGTAAAACGACAGCGGTATCTTGTCCGTCCAGGCTGCGGATATCACTCCCGGTATTGCCACGGCGCGTTCGTGGAGACGTTGCAACAGCAGCGGCATTTGTTCCGGAGTGTAGCCGTTGTGGGCCGGATCGATTGATAACATCAGCACGCCAGTGGTGCGAAAGCCAGGGTCAATGGCAGCGGACTTTTCCAAGCTGCGCAGAAAAAGTCCGGTTGTGCATAGCAACACCAGGCACAATGAAATTTGCACGATCACGAGCACACCTCGTAAACTCCAGCGCTGCCCTGGACGGATCAATGCGCTCTCTCCCTTGAGCGAGTTGGGCAGCATTGGTCGCGATGCACTAAAGGCGGGCGCAATCCCACACAATATCCCAACCCCCGTGCTCAATACGAATGCGTATAAGATGCCTCGCCAGCCGACACCCAAACTCAAATCCATAGGTAGCGCCATCGGCAGATGAATGGTGGTAAAACCACGCACCGCTGCCAAACAAAAGGCAACGCCGAACACGCCCCCAGCCAGGGCCAGCAGCGTACTCTCCAAAAGCATCGGCCGTACCAATTGAAACCTTGTTGCCCCCAAGGCAATCCTTACCGCCATCTCTCTATGCTGTGCAGCTGCGCGGACCGAAAGCAGGTTCGCGACGTTCGACGCAGCAATGCAGAGTACGAGGAACGCCACTGCGGACAGCGCCGTGAGAAAAGCGCCAAACATCGCCCTTTGCGGCGGCAATAAGCTGCCGGCCTGCTCGATGTGAAAACCAAGACCCTCGTTCTCCTTGGGGTAAGCCATGGCAAGACGTTTCGCCATAGCATCCAACTCGGCCTGGGCCTGCGTTCGGCCGGCACCGGGCTTCAGTCGAGCGATCACGTCGAGCCGACCTCCCAAACGGGTCTCCAGATCGTTCAGAGCATCCCCCGATAGCTGCTTTCGCTCGCCATCCGGTACCCAGAACCTGGAGTCGAACAGCTTGTTGATTCCACGAAATCCAGGAGCCGTGACACCCACGACAGTAAATGTCTTTCCCGACAGCAATATTGTTCTCCCTATGATCCCGGCATCATGGTTGAAGTGCCGTCTCCAGAGGCTATTGCTCAGCACTACTACGGGCTCCCGCTCTTCAGTGCTGAGGAAACCGCGACCGAGGACCATGGGCAGGGCGGCGACCCCGAAAAAATCTGTCGTTACACTCTGACCCCAAGTGCGCTCCGGCTCACCCTGGCCTCCGACCGTCGCGGGCAGGTGGAGATCGTACGCCGCCAAACCAGAAAACGACTTAGCTTGCCGGCGCACATCGTCGAACATCTTCTCCGTAAATTTCGGGTAGCTCTGGCCATGCTGGGTCGTCGGGTTAAGACTCAAAAGCGTCGCGGGGTCGCCCACCGGAGGCCCTTGGAGCACCAACTTATTCACGGCGGTAAAGATAAATAGGTTCGCGGCTATCCCCAACCCAAGAGAGAGCGCGACAGCTAGGACGATCGTTGGCGATTTCGCCAATCGCCGGATTGCGTGGCGCACATCCTGAGCGAAATGTTCCACGAAGAGAAGCGAGCCTTGCTGCCACACTTCTTCCCTCACGCTCTGCGGGTTTCCAAATTTCAGGTAGGCACACCTCCTCGCCTCCTCCGGCTGCAGTCCCCGCTCAATGTTCTCTGCAACTTCTTCCTGGAGGTGAAGCGCGATTTCCTCCTGCAGTTCTGCATCTCTCTTCGCACGCCCTGAAAATCTGCGCCAGTTCATTTATCGGCCCTCGTCCTTCACGGGCGATTCACCCATTACCAAGCCGATCGCCCTGGCCATCTGCCGCCATCTGCCGGTCTCTACCGCTAATCGCTTTCTCCCCTTGGCCGTAAGCCGATAGAACTTCGCCTTTCGATTGTTTTCGCTGGTTCCCCAATACGATGTAACCCACTCCCGGTTTTCGAGCCGATGCAGAGCCGGATACAACGATCCTTGTTCGACTTGCAGGACGTCCTCCGAATTTCGCTCGATGACTTTTGCAATCGTATGCCCGTGCGCGTCACCCAGCAGCAGCGTTCGCAGAATCATCATGTCCAGGGTGCCCTTCAGCATCTCGCTACTGGTCAGTTCTTTTCCCACGTAAACACACTCCCATAGAACTTCTATGCGAGGCTAGCATACTCCCATAGAAGTTCGATGGGAAAATGCATGAGATCCTCTCGCGTCGCCATATACTGCTTGTGAATATGCGTCGCCCCGAACTCTCTCCTGTCGAATCTGCTTCACCAACACGTTGGCCGGGCGCGTTCCTCCTTGAGGCACTGATCGTCGCGTTCATTTTCTGGGCCGACATTCATCGCTGGCGCCATGTCGTCATCTTCAGCAAGACGCCTTATCTCCTCGTACTTGGCTGGATTTCCCTTCGTCTTCGTAATATGACCTGGCGCCGCGTTGGCATGGCGGCCCCGGCCAACTGGCCTCGGACGCTCTTAGTCGGCCTCACCGCCGGCTGCGCTATGGAAGCGCTCGAACTTTTCATAACCCAGCCCATCCTGGTCCATCTATTCCACCAGCCAGCGGATCTCAGCGCACTCGCCGAGCTTCACAATCACCTTGGTATGCTCGCGCTCGCCCTCGCTCTTACCTGGACCGTTGCCGCTTTTGGCGAAGAGCTTGTGTGGCGTGGGTACGTCCTCAATCGAATCGCAGAGGTTCTGGGCTCAATTGGCGGCCGTATCGCCATCGCCGTCACCCTCTCCTCCGCAATCTTCGGCCTCGCACACTACGACCAGGGGATTACCGGCGTGACCGAGAATGTCATCGACGGCGCCATTCTCGCCTGCCTATATCTTGCCTCGGGTCGCAACCTCTGGGTGCCCATTCTTGCCCACGGCATCACCGATACTATTGATTGCATTCTGCTCTACTCGGGTCACTACCCGATGTGGTGATTCAGTCATGCCTACTTGTTCGATAAAGTGCCTCGGAGTGCTCCCATTTTCGGAGCCTAGGATGCGAATCCGCGGATGTAAGGGGTGTTTGGCGGCCGCGGGCCCGTTTCAAAGAGGGGTCCGTGTGTCGAGTGGTAGGTCATGTTCATGTAGGGTGTCTCGATGCGGCGTCCGATGGCGGAGTAACGGCCATCTTCCCAGTTTGAGTCCATGTAGTGGTTCACGATCCCGGTGGACAGAAGCAGCCGCTCCGCATTGAACGGTTCCTTGCGGGTCAGCATCATTTCAATGAGCCAGTGCTCGTGGGCGTTCGCAGCGTGGTACTGCGAGATGGGGCCGGGCCAGCCAAGCATGGAGATGATCGTCGGGTCGTTCTGTCCTGCGATTTCGGCGGCGTAGGTCCAGCCCACGCCCTTGCCGGAAATTACGGCTGCATTCGTCCCATCGTTGTACTCGACGATGCAGGCGTTGGATTGCTTGCCCTCCTGAAAATACCCCGGCTTCAGGTCAAAGTTTCTCCGCACCGCTTCGAGCAGGTTGCCTGCCCAGGGAGTGCGTTCGACCCACTTCCATGTTTCGGGCCCGCGAATGGATTGCACTGACTTGACGCCTGTCTCACCGCCCTTGCGGCGATCGACAAAGGCCTGTAGCACGTCTACACAATGGAATATGGCTCCTTCATCCGCGGCGTCTCCCACCACAATCGAGTTCTTCATTGGCGTATCGATGCCGAGTTCTATCTCGGGTTTGCGGAAGTAGATCGGTATGGAGGACCCACCGGTGAGGGGAAAAGTGAGTTCACGGGATTTGTCAAACATCCACTTGGCGTCGTCCCAATTGTAGGAGAGGTGCTTGTCGTTAAACACGGGCACCGAGCGGTTGCTCCGTTCAAAGACCTGGATAACCTGCTGGTAAATCCACCAGCGCGGCAAGAGCCAGTGCCCTTTGAGATCGGTTGGATAATTCCCATGTTCACAGACAATCACAACCCCATCCACCGCAAGTTCGCTGCCGCCAAGGGTTACGGCCTCGCCGACTGTCTTATAGATGGGGATATTCTTTGCTTTACATACCTTCTGGCCGAGCAGGCTGGTGTCGAATTGGTTGATGTAAACCGACACCACATCGACTTGCGATGGAGTGTGGGCGCCGTGCCACCAGTAACCGTCCAGTAGCTTGTTGACGATCCAGTCCGCATGGGAAGTGGGGAGACCCCAATAGCTGATGAGACAGGCGATACGAGGCCGTTTTTGCGGAGCCGGCACGGTCTGCGCGAAAGCATTCGGTGCGATACCGGCCACCGCGGCGATGCCAGCCATAGCCGTCATGCCCAAGATCTCACGCCGGGTGAAGAGGGATAAATCTGCCGCAGTGTCGATTTGTTTCTGTCTCATGATGGGTTGCCGATCCTGTTGACGCTCCAGACCGTGATTGTAGCTGCTCAAATCCTGTTTTCGGCAAATTGCGATGTGACAAGCTACGATGGCATATCAGGAAAAGAGAGATCGATGAAGAAATCCATGCATGTGGTTCGCAGAGAGGATCTCCCGTTCATCGGTAGTTCGTACAACTTTGCCGGGGCAAAGCAGGGAGATGTTGGCATCTCGATGTTCTTCGTTGAGGCGCCGCCCGGGCGTGGTGCTCCTCTGCATGTTCACGAATACGACGAGATCGTGCTGTTGCAGGAAGGCCGGTCGCGCAGGCTGACCTTGCCAGCAAACCGGCGCTCCACTAGAGTGGGGAGCGTGTTTGGGAGGGATTGATTGAAACGCCTGACATTGCTCGCGTTCTTTGTTCTTAGCTGGCCTTTATGCGCACAACAACCATCCGTGCCGGCCATTGAATATAGCTCCGTCCCGAACTTCCTCAAGCTCCCGCCCGACCGCTATCTGGGAGAGATGGCCGGAGTCGCCGTCAACTCCAAAGGCCACATCTTTGCCCTGTCGCGCGGGAACACTACCGGACCCGCTTACGGAGCCGCCGCCTCACAACTCCTCGAATTCGGCCCTGACGGGAAGTTCATCCGCGAAATTGGTCATAACCTTTACGCCTGGTCGTTCGGCCACGCAGTCAAAGCCGATGCCGAAGACAATATCTGGGTGGCGGACAAAGGTTCGGACATGGTGATCAAGTTTGATCCCGAAGGCCGGGTGCTGATGGTGTTCGGTCGCAAGCAGGAAGCCTCGGATGAAGGGACGGAACCGCTCAAGCATCCGAAGCCGCCGCTGCCTGCGGTGGACGGAATGTTTCGCCAGGTTACCGACATGGCGTGGGACCGGGAAGGGAACACCTACATCAGCGATGGTTACATAAACTCGCGCGTGGCCAAGGCTGATAAGAACGGCAACTGGCTCAAGTCATGGGGCGAGCCCGGCAATAAGCCCGGCGAGTTCAGCGTGCCCCACAGCATCGCTGTCGACGCCAAGGGAAATGTGTACGTGGCCGATCGCGGCAACCGCCGGATCCAGGTGTTTGATGGCGACGGCAATTTTCTCCGCCAGATCACTATCGACGTGCCTTTCGATGAGAATGCCCGTCCGGCGATTGGGCCCAAGCCACCGCAGAGTTCCACTGCCAATGGGACGATGCAAGCGGGATCCCCCTGGGCGATTTGCATCACTCCCGGACCGAACCAGGTTCTCTACAGCTCCGATGCGTATCCAGGAAGGATCTACAAGCTGAGCCTCGACGGCAAGGTGCTCGGCTATCTGGGCGAGTCGGGCAAGCAGCTCAAGCAGTTTGGATGGATTCACGAAATTGCCTGCCCGTCCGAAAATGAGCTCTACGTAGCCGAGTTGCTGAACTGGCGAGTGCAGAAGCTGGTTCTGAAACCAGCCGGGAAGTAGGCAGCTAGAGCGGGATAGGGTCCGGCGCCGCCGACTGCGGGCGCCATCCAAACACCGCGGCGGAACCGGCAACCAGCAGGACCACGATGACCAGGCTGACACATCCCGGCCAGCCGCCATACTTCCAGAACAACCCTGGCAGAATGCCGCCCACGGTTCCGCCAATGTAATAGCTACAGATATACATACCGGCAGCCGAGACCCGGCCGCCCGCGGGAGCCGCATCTCGGAGAAAGCTGTTGGCGCAGGTCTGCGCCACGAAGACGCCCGAGGCCTCGATTGCCAAACCTACGGCGGCAACTATGAGGGATGGAGCGAGCGTCAAGGCCGCGCCCATTATGCATGCGCTAATGGCGACAATCATGCCGTGCTGCAGACCCACCCGCGCCAGTACCATTCCTGCTACCAGGGTCGTGCCGAGGCCGCAGAGATAGACCGCGAACAGGTAGCTGAGTTGCTTGGTAGACAAATCAAAGGGCGGCGCCGCCAGGTGAAACGTGATGTAGCTGAAAGTGGCCACCAGGGTAAAGAGCATGCAAAAGCCGATACCAAAGGTTGCGAACAGGCGCCGGCTCCTCAGGTTTGCCAAGATGGGAGCGAGCTTCGACTGAACCGCGGCCTCGGGCAGCCGCGTTTGTGCCGGCCGCAACAGCCACTGTGACAGGGCTGCGCCGCCGAATCCCAGCAGGCCAAGCAACACGAACACCGATCGCCACCCGTACTGCTCGGCAATCAGGCCGCCCAGCAGGCGGCCTGTAAAGCCTCCGAAGACAGTGCCGGCCACGTAGAAACTCATTACCCGCGGCACCAGCAAGGCAGGCCACTCTTCGGTCACATACGCGATGGTGATGATGAAGATCCCGGGCGTCACCAAGCCCTGCAGCAAACGCCACATTGCCAGCGTGGGCAGGTTGGTTGCCGTGGCGGTCAGCAAGGTGCAGATGGCGAGCCCCACCATCGAGCCTACGATGGTTTTCTTGCGGTCCACTCTTTCGGCGAAGATGGCCAGCATGCCGGCGGAGAAGGCAACGCCCAGCGTGGACGCACTGATCGTCCAACTGACCCTGGCTTCCGATGCATGAAAGACCCGGGACAACAACGGTAACAATGGCTGTGTGCAGTAGAGGTCGATGAAGGCGAACATGCCGCACAGAAATGGCGCAAACACCTGGCGAAAGGGCCGAAGGCCCGCTGTCGATGCTGGTTCCGTGGCCGGCTCAAGCTTCATGAAAGGGTTCCGGCAGGGCTTTCCTTGACAGGGTTTCTGCCGATCAGGGGATACTGCTCCACATCGAGCACCGCCCCGTTGATCAGCGCCGCCTCGTCAGACAGGAAGTACACCGCGGCCCAGGCGACATCTTCCGGGGAGAGGAGCCGGCCTGAGGGCGCATAGGTTTTGGTTACACGCGCAGGCCAATCTTCGGGCAGGCCCTCTTTCATCTTCAGGGCAAACTCATTGGGGGTGAGCGTCCAGCCTACGTTCAGCTGGTTCACCCGGATACCTTCCGCTCCGTAGCCATCGGCGAGATTGCGTGTCAGGGTCATCAAGCCGCCTTTGCAGATGGAATAGATGAACTGATTGCGCTCGCCGCAGTACGCGTTCATGGAGCCGATATTCAACACCCGGCCGGTACCTTGCTTGCGAAAGAAGGGAAGTGCCGCCTGGATCAGAAGGAAGGGCGCCTTTAGATCGACGGCGACTGTCCGGTCGAAGAGTTCGTTGTCTGTCTTCTCGATGCTCCCGCGGGTGATCGCGGCTGCATTGTTTACCAGGCCGTCGATGCGCCCAAACCGGTTGACCGTTTCCGTGATGAGCCGAGCCGGCACCTGGGGATCCTCGAGCGACCCGATAACAAAGGAAGCCTCATTCCCAATCTCAGCGGCCAGTGCCTGGGCCGCGTCTTTGCGCCGTCCATGGATCATCACCTTCGCGCCTTCGCGCGCGAAGACCCGCGCCATGCCCTCGCCGATGCCGGTGGTCGAGCCGGTGACCAGAATTACTTTGTCTTTCAGACGCATGCAGGCCCTCCCTTTCAGCTTTCGAGAACGAACGTCTCTTCCACCTCTCCACCGCGCACGCCGAACATCCGGCGATGCAGATTTGCGGTGGCATCACTGTAGTGGGCCCAAATCTCTAACTGGTCGCCGACCTGGGCAGAGAAACCAGGGTCCAGGATGTCGACGATCGCGTGCTCCGCGTTCAGCTTGATGAGACGCGCGCCGTCGGCGTTCTTCAAAACCGGGAGTCCTCGCTCGCCGCTGATCTCCTTAAGACCGATGTTGAGGATCAGGCGCTCGTTGCCTCTTCTGCTGATGACTGTACCCAGCACACTCAGCGCCAGTTGAAACTCCGGACATACCGTCTGGTAGTCGGTGTCCATCAGCAGGTACGACCCTCCCTGAATCTCAGTCACTCCGGGAATCCTGCCCGAGATGGCGTGGGTGCCTGTTCCACCGGCGCTTACCAGATCCACGGGAAGTCCATGCGCACGCATCAGGTTGGCAGTAGCGACCAGCTTTCCCATGGCCTGCTCGATGGCTGCGGTTTTTGCCGGTCCGGGAGGCAGGCGGACGCAGTGTCCTTCATAGCCGATCAGGCCGCGAAAGCGCAGTCCCTGCGCGGTTGCCAGCCTGGCGAGCGCGAGTGCCGGTTCGCCGGGAGGAACTCCGCAGCGGCCCATCCCTGTATCGACATCGACCACCACGCTGAGCGGCACGTTGGCCAAGCCCGATGCCGCGGAGAGAGCCGCGATCGCATGCTCATTGTCCACTCCGACCTTGATGTCCGTGGTCCGGGAGAGTTGGACAAAGCGGTCGATCTGGGGCGCGCCTGCAATCTCGTTGGCGATCAGTATGTCGCGGATACCATTTCTGGCCAGAGCTTCCGCCTCACCCAGCGTGGCGCATGTGATGCCAACGGCTCCGTGGGCCAACTGCCGCCGGGCGAGCGCTACACATTTGTGGTTTTTGTAGTGCGGGCGCAGGCGGCATGGACCTTCGGCGAAGAACGCAGCCATGCGCTGCAGATTGGCTTCCATGGCATCCATGTCGAGCAGAAGTGCCGGAGTAGGGATTTCGGATTTCAGCAAGGGGCGCTTTCTCTTATCCGCGGCCGATGAACGGCATGTTGGTCGCCATGATGGTGATGAACTGGACGTTCGCTTCCAGCGGCAGGCTGGCCATGTGCAGGACAGCCTCCCCCACGTGCTTTACATCCATCCGCGGCTCCAGGACTACATCGCCATTCGGCTGCAGAGATCCGCTCGGGGCCTTGCCACCCATGTCCCCGGCGTTGCCGATATCGATCTGGCCACAGGCGATGTTATAGGCGCGGCCGTCGAGCGAGATGGATTTGGTCAGCCCCGTGATGGCATGTTTAGTGGCGGTGTATGGCGCCGAGTACATGCGTGGAACGTGCGCGGAGATGGAGCCGTTATTGATGATGCGTCCCCCTTGCGGCTTCTGCGCCTTCATGCGGCGGATGGCTTCCTGGGCACACAGGAACGACCCGGTTAGATTCACGGCGACCACGTCGGACCACTGTTCGTAGGTCAAGTCTTCCATGGGCAAAGGGGGAGCGTTGACGCCGGCGTTGTTGAATAAAACATCCAGCCGGCCAAACCGCCGATCGTTGGCCGCAAACAGGGCGCGGATCGAAGCGGGTTCGCGAACGTCGGTCGAGACGGGAAGCATCGGGCCGCCTCCTACCTGAGCCATGGCTGCGGTTTGTTCGAGTTCCGCCGTGCGGCGTCCGGCCAGGGTTACGGAGAAGCCGGCGGCTTGCAGCGCCAGTGCGGCTGCTCGCCCAATCCCGCTGCCTGCTCCCGTGACGATGGCGACCTTACCTTGTGCAGTGTTACTTGGCATAGAAGCGATAGTGGATACTCCAATGTGCGGTTTGTCCTGGCGCGATCACCAGGTGATGGTAAGCCTCGGGGCAGATGGCCGTGCGCGGGGACCAGAAATTGAACCTTGAAATGGGGTTGTCCCCGGTCTGCTCCACCCCCACGCCTGTCCTCGTATCTTCGACCGTGATGTCGTAGTCCGAGGGGTTATTGGAATAGCCGGTCAGATAGCTTTCCACATACTGATTGGGCTGCAATTCTTCCCGGTAGACGATCTGTTTGCCTTCGATGCCGGCGCGGGGTTCCATCGACTTTTCCGCCTTGGGCTCAAAGGGAAACCGGATCACCATGCCCGGCCCGCTCGGCGCTGCGTCGAGCATAAAGAAGTCGTGGTCGTAGACTTCCGTATCGATGGTTTTGGTTCCCGTATTTTTCAGGCTGTGCTGGAGAGTAAGGATCGGCTCATGCGGATCGAGCGACACGGTTTTCTCGTAGTCGTAGGCGATGCCGATGGGCGAGTGAAGCTGCTGCCGGAACGATACCTGGCGGCGGCTGGAGTGTATGGTCCACTTGCCGCCATCCACCAGCGGGTAGGGATACATGAACTTATAAGGGGAGTCGCCGGCCTTGCGCAGCACGCCGACGCCAATCTTGACGAACAGGCCGCCGGGCTTGGCCTGGCCGTAGTCGAGGGCGCCGTCGTCGGAGCGGAATTCCTCTACAGGGCCGGTGATCGCATCCGCGATCATGGGGTCGTAGTGCGAAAACCAGACGCCAAAGTAAGTGTGGCCCTTATACGCCAGGCAGGGAATCACGCCCGACCAATCAAAGCGCGAGGCGCGGTAGTAGCCATTTTTTGCGTCCGGCAGATAGAGGACAGCCTGCACCGGACCATTGGAGATAGCAGCTTTCGGGAAGTTAGCCTGCATCTCGGCAGAGCACCCGGCAGAAGCAGCCACTGCAGTGCCTGGGGCCGCCGAAAGAAGGGCAGCACATGTGAACCGCGCCACAGTACGTAATTTCAATGCGATTGTCCGCCTTCCGCTCTTACCAGAGGTCAGCACGTATTTTAGCCCCGTAGCCGGGAGAATGGGCCGGCTGCCCCGGATACTTCTCCGGGCAGAGCAAGCATCCAAAAATGGCCAATTGGAATCTTTAAGAAGTGTTTGTTAAACACAAGCGGCCGAGGATTGCAAGCGTAGGTGCGCTTCTGCTTGCGATCAGCCATGACGAAACGTAATCAACGAGGAGAAAGATGCGGAGCAACCTCGCCGCGAAGGAGAACGTATGCTGATCATCCTTATCATTTTGCTTCTGGTCTTTGGCTTTGGCGGATACCGTCTGGGACCGGGCCTGGGATATTACGGCGGCGGCGGCATCAGCCTGATTATCCTGATCGTGATCATCCTGTTGTTGCTAAGGGTTATCTGAAGGGCGCCCCGGCAGGCGCCGGAACCCTGAGTTGTGTTCCATGTGGCGATATGAAAAACGGCGATTTTCCCCACGTCGCGTGCCCGGGTCCCTCCCCCGAGGAACCAGACCTACAAACTGGAGAAAATCACCGTTGGGGCACAGATTACAGGCTTCGGGGAGTTCTCTGGGGAAAACAGTGGTAACCACGTCGTAATCAGCCCAAGGCACTAGGGCCGCATCCGTCAATCCGAGTGTTTCCACTGTGGGCTCGTACCCGCAGTGCGCTTCCTGTAATACGAACGGGTTACAGTAGAGAGATGGCCGACGCTACCTCAGTAGAAACCCCCTATTCTGACGCCGTAGTGTTTTTTGGCGCTACGGGCGATCTCGCTTTCAAACAGATTTTTCCTTCTCTGCAGAAACTGGCCAAGCATGGAAAGCTGGCCGGGCCGGTCATTGGCGTAGCCAAGGCGGGCTGGAATCTCGACCAATTAAAACAACGTGCCCAGGACAGTGTGACGCAACATGGAGGGCTCGACCCTGTCGGCTTTCCCATCCTGCTCGAGAAACTGCGCTACGTAGACGGGGACTATAACGATGCGCAGACGTTTGCCAACGTGCGCAAGGAGCTTGGGGGTGCCAAGCATCCTCTTCACTACCTCGCCATCCCGCCGGTCTTGTTTGGCATGGTTCTTGACCAGCTTAAAACTTCTGGTTCCTCGCAAGGCGCGCGCGTGGTGATTGAAAAGCCTTTCGGGCACAACCTGGCTTCTGCGATCGCGCTCAACAAAGTCGTGCACGACGTGTTCGCAGAAGAGGACGTTTTCCGCATCGATCACTACCTGGGCAAGAACACGGTGCAGAATGTGATCTACTTCCGCTTCGCCAACTCCTTTCTGGAGCCGATCTGGAACAGCCTCTACGTAGAGAGCGTGCAGATCACCATGGCTGAGCAGTTCAATGTGCAGGACAGAGGAAGCTTCTACGACGCGGTGGGCACGGTGCGGGACGTGGTGCAAAACCACCTGCTGCAGGTGCTCAGCAATGTAGCCATGGAGCCGCCGCCGACCCTGAGCATCGAAAGCCTGCGCGACGAGCGGGTAAAAGTGCTGAAGAGCGTTCAGCCGTTGAAGGATGACGAGGTGGTTCGCGGTCAATACGCGGGATACCTTGATACTCCGGGAGTCAAAAAGGGCTCGACGACGGAAACCTATGTCGCTCTGAAACTGACCATTAATTCGTGGCGCTGGAGAGGCATCCCGTTTTATGTGCGGGCGGGTAAATCGCTGCCGTTGACCGAAACCGAGGTCGTAGCCAAGCTGCGTGCGCCTTGTCCGATTTTCTCCACGCAAGCGCCGCCGGCCAACTATGTGCGCTTCCGGATCAGTGGTGACCCGGTGATCGCGATCGGGGCTTCCATCAAAGCCGCCGGCGATCAGCTAAAGGGCTGCCCTATCGAATTGATCGCCGACCAGGAATGTGGAGAAGACACCATGCTGCCCTATGAAGAACTTCTGGGCGATGCCATGGCTGGGAACCAAACATGGTTCGCCAGGGAAGACTATGTGGAAGAGGCTTGGCGCATTGTGGACCCGATCCTGGATAAGCCCAACGTTTCTCCCTATCAGCCCGGCACGTGGGGTCCCAAGGAAGCGGACAAGCTGATCGCGCAGCACGGGGGTTGGTGGGATCCGAAGTAGTTCAGGCGAGGGCGTCCTGCAGCCGGAACAGCGACCCGACGCGCTGGGAAGGCCGGGTGCTGAGGGTTTGCCAGTCGCCTGCCTCCGCGACGGAACCATTCTCTATCAGGTAGATCATGTCTGCGCGCTGGATGGCGGAGATGCGATGAGCGATGAGCAGCACAGTCGTCCGGCCTTTTACTTGTTCAATGGCGTCGAGGATTCGCTTCTCGTTGTCGATGTCGAGACTGCTGGTGGCTTCGTCGAGAATCAGCAGTCCCGGTTTGCGGAGCAGGGCGCGCGCCAGCGCGATCCGCTGCCGCTGGCCATGGGAGAGAAGCATGCCGCGGTCTCCTACCGTGGTATCCAACCCTTGCGGCAGTTCGAAGACGAACTCAGCGGCGGCCAGACTAAGACTTTCTTTCATCTCGAGCTCGGAGGCATCCGGATTCGCCCAGCGCAGGTTGGCGCGGACCGTGTCGTGAAAGAGGACCGTGTCCTGGGCTACGTAGCCAACGTGGCGGCGCCAGGCCCGCGCAGCTTGCGGCGTTAGCTCGGCGCCATCGATCAGCACCCGGCCGGCGCCAGGGGAGAGCAGGCCGTTGACCAGGTCGGCGACGGTGCTCTTGCCCGCGCCTGACGAGCCGACAATGGCGGTGGCTTTTCCCGCTGCGATGGTCAGGGACAAATCTTGCAATACCAGGGGACGATCGTTGTCATAACGGAAGGCAACCCGCTCCAGGCGGATCTCATGGGCTAATCCGGGGCCGGAACTGGCCGTGCCAGGCACTTCGGCATTGGCCACGCAGTCGCGATAGATCGTCATCAGGTTTTCAAAGGCCGGCAGTTCGCTGAGAAATGCCTGCAATTGGCCCTGGGTTGCGGCGAGGCGCGGGAAGAGACGGGTAAAGACGGCCAGCAAGAGAAGGATGGATGCAGGGGCGACGTTGAGAATTTGCAGGGAAGCGATAATGATGCCGCCCAGCACGATGAGCGAGCCGGCTTCGAACCAGAAGGCGGCCTCTGCCTGGCTCCGGGTGCTCGCCAGGGTCTGCTGCAGAGCCGAGGACTGAAGCGAAGAAAACATTGCCAGATCGCTGGTCTGGGCGTCGTAGAACTTCATGGCTTTGAGGTTCTGCAGGTGTTCGGTGGCTGCCGAATACACCTCGCTCACGGTCTCTGAAACTGCGGTCCCGCTTTGGTGGACGGCGCGCATCCAGCGGCGGGACAACAAGAGCAGCCCCGCTCCGGTTGCCAGCACCAGCGAGGTCATGCCGGCGGAAAGCTTCAGGGCGATGGCGATATACACCAGGGCGAGGATGGCATTGCTCAGCGTGCCGATTAGCAAAAAGGTACAAGAGGACACCCGGGTCAACTCGCCGGTGAGGGCGTGGGTGAAATCAGAGGAGCGGCGGCGCACCAGGAACAGCCAATCGGCGTTGATGATGGCCTGGTAAAGGCGTCTGCCCAGGGAAAGCTCGTAATTGAGCGAGGTGCGTAAGGTGAGGACTGACTGCATGCGGTTGAACAGCGATCGCAGCGCCATGAGCAGCATAAAGATGAACAGCAGGGACGCCAGCCACAGCGAAGGCCGCAGTCCGCTGCGCACCAGCAGGTCTCGCACCTCACCGGTGTAGTGCCCCACATGCCCTTGATTGGCCAGGTTGAAACCAGCTACCTGCAGAATGGGGAAGAGCAAGGCTACGCCTAATCCCTCTGTTAACGAAGTGATGGTCATGATGATCACGGCAGTGACCAACTGCCAGCGGGAAATCTGGATCAGGCTCCGGAGGTATTGCAGGACGGGGTGTTTGGAAGACGCAGCGAAAGGGCTCTGCTCATGAAGAGCGGACTCGCTGCGGGGGAGTGGCATGGTTCAAACGATAGCAGAGGGTGGGTGTGGTGGAGATTGTCAACAAGGGCACGGGTGCTCTGTCCTTACCAACAAGGCCTGGGTGCCCCACATCTCGCGAAAAACGAGCGAGATATGGGGCACCCGATTGCAGTTGCATAGGGAGGGTTCTGGGACAGCGGCAGTTGCACAGGGCTGTTCTCGTCCTGCTAACATTTGATCAGTTATGGAAGGTTTGAGTTCCACTTCGATCGTGTGTCATATGCCCAACCAGGTGGCGGCGGATGTTGCTGGTGAGACGGTCCTCATGAGCCTTGCGCGCAGTCGTTGTTACGGACTGGGTGAGATCGGCAGCGAAATATGGAGCAGGTTGATGTCTCCGGTGCGGGTGTCGGACCTGGTTGATGGGTTGAGCGAGCGCTACGAAGCCGCGCCTGGGGTCATTGAGCGTGACGTGTTGCAGTTGCTTTCCGAATTGGCGGAGGAAGGGCTCATCAAAGTCAGCTGAGCCTGCGGCAAACTTGACAAATTAAGAGCAGAAAGCAAGAATGCCCGCGGTCGTGTTTTTCAGAAAACGGCATGCCATCTCATAATGCGGTACAGGGGAATGGGATCTACAAACTGCAAGCGCTGGATCGCGCCTTCGCGGTTCTGGATCTTCTCGCCGGCAGCAATACGCCGATGGGGCTGGCGGAGATCGCCGAGGCGCTTGGGCTGCACAAGAGCACGGCGCATCGCTTCCTGATGGTGCTGGAACGGCATCGCATGGTGGAGCGTGCCCAGGCAGGGAAGTTTCGTCTCGGACTGCGCTTGTGCGATCTTGGCGGCCGGGCGGTCGAGCAGTTTGACCTGCGCGAACGCGCCCAATTCCATTTGAGAACGCTGGTCGCTGAGGTGGAAGAGACCGCGCACTTGTGCGTCATGGAAAGGACGCACATGGTCTATATCGACAAGCAGGAGCCGGAGCGCAGCATCCGCATGATCTCGCGGGTGGGCGCGAGCAGCCCCATTCATTGCACGGCAGTGGGTAAGGCGATCCTGGCAACCATGCCGCGCGCCCGGGTGGAGGAGTTGTTACCCGCATTGCAACTGGAACGATTTACGCGGCGAACCATGACCAGCCGCGACGCTCTGCTCAGAGAACTGGAACGAACCAGCCGCCGCGGCTATGCGGTGGACGACGAAGAACGCGAAGAGGGCGTGCGCTGCGCGGGAGTGGCCATTCTGGATGGCCGAGGAGAGGCGGTGGCCGCGGTCAGCATCTCCGGCCCGTCGTTTCGTGTGACCATGCAGAAGATTCCGCACATCGCCGATAGGTTGATTACCTGCGTGAAGGGAATTCAACAAGACCTGGGATACACACCGCTGTCACGTTAACAGGAAAGGAACCATGGAAGAGTTATCGATCAAGGGAGCGGAGACAAGCCGCTGGGACTGCGTAAGTTTAGGAGAGGTCATGCTACGCCTGGATCCGGGCGAAGGCAGGATCCATACTGCCCGGCAATTTCAAGCCTGGGAGGGCGGGGGCGAGTACAACGTGGCGCGCGGGCTGCGCCGCTGCTTCGGCATGCGTAGTGCGATTGCCACGGCATTTGCTGACAACCCCATCGGCCGGCTGGTGGAGGATTTCATTTTGCAGGGAGGGGTCGACACCTCTCTGATTCGTTGGGTGCCCTATGACGGGATTGGGCGCACGGTGCGGAACGGCCTCAACTTTACCGAGCGCGGCTACGGGGTGCGTGCGGCTGTTGGATGCTCGGACCGGGGCAACACCGCCATCTCGCAGACCAAGCTGGGCGACTTTGATTGGGAGTCGATTCTGGGGCCGAAAAATGGGGCTCGCTGGTTGCACACGGGGGGCATCTTTGCCGCGCTGTCGCCTTCGACTCCGGAGGTCGCGGTGGAGGCGCTCGATACGGCACGCAAGTACGGGACGATCACGTCGTTCGATCTCAACTACCGCGATTCGCTGTGGAAGTCCATTGGCGGCAAAGCCAAAGCGCAAGAGGTGAATCGAGAGCTGGTGAAGAAGCTGGACGTGCTGTTCGGCAACGAGGAAGACTTCTCCGCCATGCTGGGGATCAAGCTCGAAGGGGTGAAGGAAGACTTCGACGAGTTGCCGGTGGCGAGCTACGAGAAGATGTTGCGCGAGGTGGCTGCTTCGTACGGCAACCTGAAACTGGTGGCGACGACGCTGCGCACCGCACAGACCGCCTCCCGGAATGCGTGGGGCGCGATGGCCATCTATAAGGATGAGATTTTGTATGTGCCGCAACGGGAGATCGACATCCTGGACAGGGTTGGGGGCGGAGACTCATTTGCCTCAGGCCTCGTCTACGGAATGCTGATGGGCAAGCCTGCTGCCTGGGCTGTTGCTTGCGGGGTGGCTCACGGAGCGCTGGCGATGACCACACCCGGAGATACCAGCACCGCGTCGCGCGCCGAGGTAGAGCGTGTGATGCTGGGCGGATCAGCGCGTATCGCCCGCTAGTTTATTCACAAAGGAAAGAGACGCATGTCAAAGGAAGTGCAACAGCAACTGGAAGCAGCAGGGATTATTCCTGTATTGAGGGCCCGCTCCGCGAAGGAAGCCTTAGGTGTGGTTGAGGCGATGGTGGCTGGTGGAGTCACGGTGATTGAAGTCACTATGACCGTGCCGGGTGCGATCGACGTCTTGAAAGAATTGAAACGCAGCTATGGCAGCAAGCTGTTATTGGGGTCAGGCACAGTCACCGATGGTGCGGAATGTGCCGCCACGATTGAAGCGGGGGCGGAGTTTGTGGTCAGCCCCAGCCTGCACATGGATGTAATCGTGGAAACCAAGAAACGGGATAAGGTTTCGCTACCCGGGGCGCTCACACCCACCGAGGTGATTACCGCGTGGCGGGCCGGCGCGGACTTCGTCAAGGTCTTTCCCTGTTCGGCGATGGGCGGCGCCAGCTATCTCAAGTCGTTGAAGGCTCCGTTTCCGTATCTGCGGTTGGTGCCGACCGGTGGTGTCACGCTGCAAACGGCCGCCAGCTTTCTGGAGGCGGGTGCTTCGGCGCTTGGTGTCGGCGCGGACCTGGTCAATCTGCAGGCGATTGCGGATGGGAAACCTGAAATCATCACCAACACGGCTCGCGGCTATATCGAGGTGATCGCTCGTGCCCGGGCGGCTAAAGCATAGACTGATTTTTAAATTTAGGAAGGAAGAGGTGTCCTGCACATGAGAAGAACCTCCTTAGTTTTGTTGACCATCGGGTTGATGACGGGTTTGGGGGCGTTGGCACAGGATGCTGCGCCCACTCCGGACCGGTATTCGCCGGCTGATTTGATGGCCATGGAGAAGAAGCTGGAGCAGAAGAAAGATGCTTCGGGATTGGCGACCGAGACGCTGAAGAAGTATTCCACGGATTACAGCATGCTGGCGTTCCGCAGTCAGAGCGGCAAGGCTGAGCTGCATGAGAAGTTCGCGGATTTTTATGTGGTGGTCGATGGGAATGCGACGCTGATTTCCGGCGGGACGATGGTGCATGGCGCGCCTTCCGCGCCGGGCGAGGTACGAGGGGATTCGATCACAGGTGGTAAGGAGATGAAGCTCAAGAAGGGGGATATTGTTCATATTCCCGCTAATATTCCTCACCAGCTGACGTTGGCTAAGGGAGATACCTTCCAGTACTTCATTATTAAGGTGCAGGAAGTGAATTAGTTTTGTCCCTGGGGTTATGACAAGGGACTTAATGAGCTTTTACTAGGAGGATCCCAGGTATCAAATGCGAGACCTGGGGCACCCGTCCGCTTATCCATGCGTCTGGTTTTGTTTGTACAGCGGTAAGCCCTCTTCCTGGATGGGCCGAGAAAGGTCGGGCGTAGCCCGTCGAACACTTTTAGCTAGTTGGCGCATCGAGCGCGATCGTAGACCTCTATGGTGCGGGCGGCCATCGTGCTAGCTGTGAATTGCTCGCTCCAGAGTTGATGCCCTGCGTTGCCCAGTGCTCGACGTATTGCAGGATGGGCTATCAGTTGCGCCAGCGCTTCCCTTAAGTGATGGACGTCTCCGTGGCGCGCTAGCAGGCCGGTTTCTTCGTGGCGCACTGACTCTGAGATGCCGCCTACATCGGTGGCCACCACCGGCAGACCCGCGCGCATGGCCTCGAGAATGCTGATGGGGAGCGCCTCGAAGTGGCTCGATAATACGTAGATCTGCGCTTCCATCAGCAGGCGAGCTATGTTGGTTTCCGGCGGCAGGATGCGGATGCGATCGCTCAGCCCGAGCGCCGCCACTTGCGCCGTGACCTGCGGTTCCAGTTCGCCCTCCCCTACCAGCAGCAGTCTCCATTTCAGGCAGAGAAGACCGGAAAGAGCCTGGAGCAGGGTGGCGTGATCCTTTTGCGCTGCGAAGCGGGCGACCATCACGATCAGCGGCGGTTGCGTATCCAGCGAATAAACGCGGGTCAAAGGGATTTCGGCGATGCCGTTGTGGACCACCTCCAATTTGTCTGAGGGACAGACTCTGCATTGCTCCGCGAACTGCCGCTCGAAGTCACATACATTGATGACGCGAGCGCCGAGGTGGCCGGCGAGGCGCTCCGCCCCGCAGAAGAGCGGGTTCCACTTCAGCGAGTTGCGATCGAACATGGACCAGCCATGGGGGGTAAATACGCAGGGGATGTCAAACAGCCGAGCGACCGCACGGCCGAGCAAGCCGGCCTTGGCGGTGTGCGCACACAGCACATCGGGCTTCAATTGGCACAGGACGCTCGATAGCTGAAGAAAGGCTGCTACATCGCGGTGCGGGCGTACGGGGCGCACCAGGCTCCTCACCTGCACGCAAGGGATTTCCGCCTGGCGGAGCTGATCGGTAAAGATGCCTTGCGCCCCGGTGATAACGGTCACTTCATGGCCGAGCCGGCGCAGTTCGAGCGAAAGCTCGCGCACATGGCTCTGCGCTCCGCCGAGGATGTCGCCCCGGGTCAGGATATGAGCAATCTTCATGCGCGCTCCTGCTTTTTCGAGGGACTATGTAACAGTGACGAGGGCAGAAAGGTCTCGCTCGACGGCCGCCCGTACCAGGTGGAGAGCAGAAGCCAGAGATTGCGCCACTGCGCCAACTCGCCGGCCGTGGGGGCCGCTGCGGCCTGATGGCCGAGGCGATGTTCAAATCCTCCCATCACGGCTACGCAGTTCGCGCCGAATCGTCCACTCAAGACAGCCAGCAGCCGCAACTTTTGCCAGCCATTCCCGAGAGCACCGGGCTGGCGTGAGACGTACTCCAGGTGCAGCAGTTTATAGCGGAAAAGCTTGCTCAGGGTGACTCGCTCACGGCGGTATCCCAGGAGGATTTCGGGGAGATTGGCGAAGCGGCTGTGCTGGTAGCTACGCAACAACAACTCCTGGTCCTGAGCGAGCCAGGCAGTTTCTTCGTAGCGCCAGCGGCGAAACCATGCGATGCGTCCCATCCAGAGCGGGTGCCACAGGGGAAAGCCCCGGAAGGGGGAGCGCGTGATGCCGGCATGATCCTGAGCCGGGCTAAAGCGCCACAACGGGCGGCCCTGTTTACCAAAGACCATGGCGCCGGCGCTGCAGAGATCTACCTTCGAGTGGTCTTCGAGGAAAGCGAATTGGCGGGCGAGCCGGTCCGGATAGGCGACATCGTCGGCGTCCATCCTGGCTAAGTAGCGGCCGCGCGCGCGGTCGATACATTCGTTGAGCCGCGCGGCCAGGCGCAGACGCCGCCCGTCACTCCAGCAGACGAGGCGCGGGTCATCGAAGCTGCGCGCGATGGCCAGTCCCTGATCGCTGGAACCATCGTCGCAGAGCAGGAGCTCAAAGTCGCCGAAGCTCTGGTTGAGTATCGACCGAATCGACAGCTCCAGCGTGGCCGCGCTGTTGTAAAAGGGCAGGGCAATGGTGATGAGCGGGTCGGGCATCGGGTCCTAGACGGGGTTGGGGAGGGAGTGGCCTCGAGGCAATGTTCTGCCCAGGGAGTAAAAGACGGTGGCATACTGCAGGGCTAAGCGTTTCAGGCTGAAGCGTTCTTCGACGACGGCGCGGCCGGCGGCGCCCATATTCCGGCGCAGGTCCGGGTGGTGAAGCAGCGCGATGAGCGCGTCGACCCACTGTTGCTCGCTCGCGGCGCTTAAGCCGACTTCACCTAAAGCCAGCACCTCGCGATTCATTCCGGCGGCGGTCACGACGACTGGGAGGCCCGCGGCCATGTAGCACAGCATTTTGTAACTGCACTTGCCGTTGCACCAATCGGTGTCGGCCAGGGGCATCAGGCCAATGGACATGCGGTCGAACGCGGCTTGTTCCGCTCGCGGAGTCCAGCGTTCGAATTCAACGCGCGATGCAGGGAGCGATTGGAACTGCGGCGGCCGGTCGGCGACGACGAGCAGTTTCACCTGGCTGGAGTGTGCGAAAACTCTGAGCAGGGCTCCCTCGATCGCGTAGAGGAAAGGGAAGTTGCCGCTGGTGCCGGTCCAACCCAGGATGTCCGCGCCGTCCGCTTCGCGAGGCGTGTGGGGCCGGTACCATGCTGTGTTCACCGCTGTCGGAATGACCGTGACATTGCTGTTCCAGCGGGAGAAATGGTTCGCCAGAAAAGCGTTGCCGCACACGATCAGGTCGCTGGCCCGGGCCAGGTTGCGGGCACGATGGCCGCCGGTATTGAGCCAGACGGCGTCATCCACGTCGAGGACCATGGGATGCTTGGCCAGTGCGTGGAGGGGAACGAATGCGGGTAGCAATTGGCGGGAGATCCAGGTGACGTCGGCGTTCCAGGAGCAGGTGAGCGCGGCCGCGCGCGCTGTGGCCGTAGCCGCTATCCATAATGGGCGGAGGGCCAGGTGCCGCGGCAATATGTTTCCCCAGGGCAAGGGGTATTCCTGGACTCCGATGCCAAGGTGCCGGAGCGGGCCTATGTATTGGCGTATGCGGGCCCGTGCGCTGGGCACCATGACGCCGCCGGTGTAGGCTGCTATGCGCACCGTTCGGGCTCCGATACATCCGTGGCTTTCCACGGGGCACGGGCGTGCTGGGTCAGGCTGGGAGCAAAGTAGACGAAGGTGGAGATCCCACCGGCTTTGATCCAGAACGTGATCTGGGCAAAGAACTCTTCGGAAAAGATGGTCATGATGGTGGCGTAGACAAACGCCCCCAGGGTGAACACCGCCCAGCAATGGCCACGGATGGCGGAGCGGTAAACATAGGTGCTGAGAAAACCCATGAGGAGCATGAGCCCGAGGACGCCGCGCATGCCGCCATGATCCATGTAGTAAGGCAGGAATGCGGTGTAAACGTTGGTTGCCTGGGACGGCGAGATCTTGGTGTATTCCAGATTGCGATCGCGCTCGGAATAGGTGGCGCCGAATCGATTGAGGACTCGCTTGGCGAATTTCCCCAGATCCCATCCGTACCGGAGCTCGGGGTTTTGCCGGTTCTGATCGAAAGCGATGATGCCGCCGAGCCAGTAGGTACCGAAGCCTTCCGCGACAGGAGGAAGGTTATCCACCAGGGATGCCTGTGGATTCGCTCCATATTTGCCCATGGAAATCTGGCCTGCCGAGAAAACCAGGAGAAAGAGCAAGGCCATGACTCCCAGTAGTCGGAGGGGCGCGGCCCCGCGCGTAAGCCAGAGAATGACGACCGAGCTCACGAGCAGGAGGAGCACTTCGGAGCGGGCGCCATTCAATAGTTGATATCCGCCGGCCAGCAAGACGAGGCAAACCGCCCGGAGCTTGCGCCGGCCGGTATCGGCGTATTCATAAACGGCAATCAGCGCAATGATGGTGAGGAAGGGAAGAATGATGGATTCGATCGAGAGCGTTTCCTTCCCGGACACGTTTGCCTTGTTGGCCGCGATGCGAATTTGCCTCCACAGACTTTCCCGGGGCGCGATGGTCGCGCTCAGTTGTTTGAAATAGAGATAAGAGAAAGGAATATTCAGCAAGAGGAGAATGACGGTGGCCGTGAGCCAGCGGTCGACCTGCCTGCGCCTGCGCGCGAGAACGGCGGTGAGTGCGCCCACCTCGCGCAGGGGCGCCGCCAGCGCGCAGAGACCTCCGAGAGAGAAGGCGAGCACACCAGCCAAGACGATCTGGCTGGCGGTGGCGGTAAGAGGGTAGTAGATATCTCCACAGAGCCAGATAGCGAGAAGCGTGACGGTCCAGACAATGGCCAACGAGGCCGGCGGGAAGAGGACGGAGCGCCCGTAGCGAACCATTGCCACGCTCCATAAAGCCAGCAACACGATCGTCAGTGGCAGGGTCATGTCGATCTCTCCGGGGTATTGGCTCAACCGGCATGGGTCACCGGAGGAACCGTGGCAAGGTCAGTGGCAGGCACACAAGTCAGGCGCTGTAGTAACGGGCGAAGGCTTTGTAGGTGGCGTCGGTGGCGATGGCCGACTGATTCAGGACGATGCCCGCAATCGGTGCATTGACGCGGCGCAGGATCTCGACGGCGCCACGTAGCGCCTTCATGGGAGTCTGGCCGCTGCGTACGGCCAGCACGGTGACTTCGGCCGCGGCGGCCAGCTCTAAAGTTTCTGCGCAGCCCAGCAGCGGGGGCGAATCCAGCACCACCAGGTCGTATTCGTCGGCAGCCTGGGTAAGGATGCCGCGCATTTGCGGGCCGATGAGCGTCAAGGCCATCGGCAGGGGCAAACCGGTGCCAAGGATGGAAAGGTTCGGGCGGCCGGGGACCTGCCGGGTGGCCGAGCTCCAATGACTTCTATGCGCGAGCACCTCGGCCAGGCCGGCATCCGGCTCCATGCGGACGAGCTTTTCGATGGTCGGCTGGCGGAGATCGGCGTCGATCAACAGCGTGCGTTTGCCTTGCTCCGCATTCACCATCGCCAGCGAGAGGGCAAGGGTGGATTTTCCTTCGCCGGGCAGAGCGCTGGTAAAGAGCACGCTCTTGGGCTCCTTGGGATGGAGAGACAGCATGAGATAACCGCGCAGCTGGCGAACGCCTTCATCGAAGAAGCCACCCTGCAATCCGCGCCAGCGGCTGCCCGCGATGCGCAAGCCATCCGGCCCCAGCGCCAGCCGCAGTTGCATATCGGTCACCAGGGGGAGAGAGCAGACCACGGGAACGCCGAGCGCCTCTTCCACCGCTTCGGCTTCCCGCGCAGTCACATCGGTCAGTTCCGCTGAGATCACATAGAGAACACACGCCAACAGCGAGAAGGCCAGGGAAAGGGTAACGATGAAGGGCCAATTGGGAAAGACGGGCCGGGAAGCAGGACGGGCGGAATCTGCCAGCCTGATGACATTGTTTTGCAGTTCGGAGTTGATGCCCGACTGTTTGATCTTGGCAAAAAGATCTTCGTAGACTTTTTCTGCTGTATCCGCTTCATGCTTCAACTGCAGATAGTCGAAGGATTGAGCGGTGAGGGTGTCAACTTGCTCTTTGGTTTCAGTAACCGCGGCGGAGAGCATTCGCTCACGGACGAGTGCCTGGCGGTAGTCCACGCCAATGCGGCTGGAAACGTTCTGGCGGCTTTCGTTGAGCGTGGCCCGCGCCTCCTCAACCTGTGCTTCCGCCTTGCGGTATTCCGGGTGCTGATCACCGTAGGTCGCGCCGACAAGCGCCAGGTTTGCCTTGGCGACCTTCAGCTTTTCGACGTCCCTGGCGAGATCGGTGGATTGAGCGGAGACCTCTACCTCGGGCAGAGAGCCATCTTTGGCTTCGCGAAAGACTGCTTCTTTGGAGATGCGATCCGCCTGGGCAACGCTGTTCTCGGTATTGAGCGCCTGTAGCCTGGCGACCAATACGCTGGTCTTCTGCTCCGGGTCGGCGGTACCGAGCTCTCGCTGGTAGAGCATGAGTGCGCGGTGGGTCTCCTCCATCTTTTCTTTCAGGTCGATCAACTGCCGTTCCATGGAGGAAGTAAGCCGTCCGGCCTCCTTGATGCGGGTGTCGAAAATATTGCGCAGGTAGGAATCGGCAACGGCGTTGGCCACATGGGCCGCTATATAAGGGTCCCGATCGCGATAGGTGATGGTTAAGAGGTAAGTGTTGGGTCTGCGTTCGATCTTGAGATGCTTCAGGATGATGGGTGCGTTCCTGATGGCTCTTGCCCTGGCCGGCGAGTAACGCCAGAACCCGTAGCGTCGCAGCTGATGCTCTCGCTCGAGCAGGTCGTAGCGTTCGGTGACGGGGCGCAGGATGATGTCCGCAAGCAACAGGTTCTGCTGGGTTGCCATGAACTGATCGTCACCGGTGGAAAGAAGGTGATTGTCGCCAATGGTCTCCGGCGCTGCCTGGCGATCGATGGCGATGGTTGCGGAGCCGACGCTGGCGGGAGGCAGCATGGCGCACAGAGCTACGACCAGGGCGGTGAGCGCTACGCTGACCAGCGTGATCATCCCCCAGCGGCGGCGTACGGCTCGCACGTAAAAGGTAAGGGGGCGCTGGGCTTCCGCTGGATCGATCAAGCGGAGGTGCGGCTTGGGGATAGCGATCGACCCGGCCATGGGATTGGCTCCTTTTTAAAAGTCGCGTGAGCGCGTGTCAGGAATGGTTTCAGCCGCTGCTGGCGTCCGCAGGCAGGGTTTCAGTGGGCCCAGATAGCAGCCGAGACGGCGGTGTTGCCCATGCCAGTGACATGGTTCAAGACGCTCGCGCTGGCCTTTAATTTCCCATTGGTGGGAATGTAGAGAATGTCGTTGGCAGCAAGCTTCACATCCTGGGCCTTTCGATCGAGAATGCGCCGCAGAGGAATTTCTATTTCTGTTTTCTGTGGGCTGCCCTGGGCCTCACGATAGATATAGGCTGTGTGTTGGCTGAAGGAGTCAAGGCCGCCGCTGAGCGCCAGCAGTTGAAGCACTGTGGTGTCCTGCAGGTTCTGGAAAAGAAAGGCTCCGGGTCGCTTCACGTTGCCCACCACATAGACCCGCTCGCATTGCGGTACCCGAATCTGCGCGCCTGCGTGTACCAGGATGTTCAGCTCGGGATGATAGCCGTCAAAGAGCTGGCGGACAGAGAGCCGCTGCATCGTTCCGTTGGCCTGCTCCACGATGATCTCGGGGCCGGCCTCGGGCAACAAACCGCCCGCCTGGCTCAGCGCATCCATCAGGCGGAGGTTTCCGATTTCCTGAACGGTGATGGGGGTTTTGACCGCACCGGCGATGGTTACGTCACGGCTGCGGTACTCGACCACCGATACATCGACCACGGGGTTTACCAGCAAGTGTTGGGTGCGCAGTGTGGCTGCGATGGTATTGCGCAGGGCGTCGGGCATCACGCCCTCTGCATGGATGGGTCCGCGCAGCAGGGGCAGGTTGAGGTTGCCCTGCTTGTCGACGCGGAAGGATTGCGAGAGTTCTGGTGAGTCATCGACCGTGAGGTGAACAAGGTCGGAGACGCCAATGGGTTGAAAGGGAAGATTGGCGCCTCCGATGGCGACAGGCGTTGCAGGGAAAGCTGGCCCGGGTGGGGGGGAAGCCAAACGTTGCGCCATGGCGGCGATAGAGAGGAAGGCCGGAAAAATCGCTATTGCCACTCTAAGTTTTTTCATGGTCCACGCTTGCTATTGCGTCAGACTAGAGAGAAGTGATTAAACGAAAGCGCATGCGCTGATTAAGTTTCTCTCAGGCCCTGTGTATCGTCTTGGGTCGCGCTCCCCTTGGCAAGGTATGTGGATAAGTAACTACGGCCGGTACCCGATGACCCGCGCCGGGACGCCCGCGCAGATGGACATGGGCGGCAGATCGGTGGTGACCACGGCGCCCGCCCCTACCACCGCGCCTTCTCCAATGGATACTCCCGCGGTTACGACTACGTTCGCTCCGAGCCATACATCATCGCCGATGCGGATGGGAGCATCCTGCCCTGGTTGATTGCGGATCAGCTCTCCCCGCGCGACTCCATGATTTGAGGAAATGATCGAAGAGCAGGGGCCGAGGAGCACATTGTTGCCGATGGTGATCGGACCGGCCGGGGAGGCCCATATGGAACAGAGGTGATTAATAAAAGCGTGGTCGCCGATCTGGATCATCTCGGGGTATTTGAAGAAGACGGTGGGGAGAATCTTTGCCCCTTTGCCCAGGTGCTGGAGTTTTGCTTTACGCAGGTAGTTGCCGCCTGTGATGAGGGCGAACAGGTAGAGCCATCCCTTGATGATTTCTGTGATAGAACGGAGCACGCTTCCCCCGGGAGGCAAACATAGCAGCTTTTGCTGTGGGGTGTTTGTTGTTGAGGAAAGAGAAACGCAGGTTCTCCGCTCCGCTACCCCGGATTTCCTGTTGGTGTTGGTTGCGCCGGCGAAGCTCATGCGGCTTTCCTCAGCGAAAGCCGCACACATGGCCGTGTTGAGTAGCGCGTGGCAGGAAATCCGGGTGTGCTCCGGTTTCACGGCACGCCGGGGCAGGCGGGATGACAAGGGGGAGAGCGGCGTGTTCTGGTTGAGATCTGCTGACGGTGGAGAGAACTGCAGATCCCTCGCTTCGCTCGGGATGACAAAAAGGGAAGAGTGGCGTTGGGGCTGACTTGTGCTGCTGGCGGAGAGAGAGTGGCTGTGGCTTTTTGCTTAGTAAGTAGTGGACATTCATCATTACGGCAGTAATACACAGCCTAGGTAATTGATGGTTACGAGGGCCGGGAAGAATAGTGGGATCAGATACTTCCAGTCACTTAGTACTTATATCGATTGCATGAGGCCAGCGAATGAATAAGGTACTATTGGCACTTATTGCCTTGAGTATGGGCGCGCGGGCGTCAGCCGTTACGTATGTTGTGCCTGCGGGTTCAAGCGCGGCCGCCATACAGGCTATTGTGGATACGGCGGGAAATGCCGCGGGTAATACGGTCATGTTTTCGCCGGGTACTTATACACTCTCGACGACGGTGAATCTGCCGTGCTTTTACGGCACCATCTATACCGGGCCCAACGTCGGGTTGGTGACACAAACCAACTTGCCTACTGTCGTCCTGGGAAGCACGGTGCCGACCAACTTTGCCGTGGCCACGGTCAGCAACGGTACTACGTTCACCGGAAATCAAGGCTGCACGATCGAGTACCTGCGTTTCAGTGGGACACAGGGGGGGATCATTGTGTACGATCCTGCGTCAGGAATCGTGATCCAGGAGAATGCGTTCGACAACAACAATCCTCCCGCGGGAGGAGCCAGTTCCCAGCCGAATATCTGGATCGATGGAAAAAATGCAGGCTTTACAGCGTCTACCGGTGTGCAGCACATCAGCGTGCTGTGGAATACTTTCTTCAATAATTGTGCGGCTATTCGCGCCAATGCCTACCCGGACTCCGGCGGACGTTGCGCCGCCACCTGGGTGAACGGCTACAACAATTATCTGACATGGTCCAACAACACGGTCAACCTGACCGAAGAGGGGTTAAAGCTCTCGGAGCAATCGTCGTTGGGTATTTCCAGCCTGAATGCGGACGTTGAAAACAACAACATGCAAGGTAACTCTCGTATCATGATTGAGTCACAAATGGATACGAACGGTACTGCTACGTATAGCCATAACGCGTTTTATCAGCCGTTTAATCCCAGCTACAACACGTTTGAATTGTCGGTACCGGAGTACACGCCGTCTATCTCGCCGACCCACGTCATCAGCGACGACGTCTTTATCGGCAATGTCCCCGTAACCTACGCCGGCGCCGGCGGACATTACGGCATAGGGCTCGAGCTGTGGGGCGCGGGCAGCATTGCGACTTACAACCTTTTCCAGGGAGGGAATGGGCCGCCAACCTGCCCCGCAGGAGGGTGGTGTTCGGGCTGGCAGATATGCCTGGGAGGAACCTTTACCAACGGCACCGTCATCAACAACTATTTTTCCGGGAACGACGTCTGGGCCGGCACAGCGAACAAGATGAGCAATGCGTTGACGTATGAGGAAAGCGCCTCATCGTCGAATGCCGGATTGATACAAACTCCGAACACGGTGGTTCAGAACAGCACGACCATCCCGGTGACGGCTCCGGCCATCTCGGCGACAGCAGCGACCGGCGGGTCTACCATCACGCTGACTGACAGCGATACCAACCACCGGCTTACGATTTTCTACACGACGGACGGGAGCACGCCCGCGATCTTTGGTCCAGGGCGCACCGCGGGGACTTCCAAAGTCTATACCGCGCCGTTCACAGTGCCGTCGGGTACTGCGGTCAAGGCTATTGCTTCCTGGGGGCAGGGGGCCAATCAAGGCATCGTGTTTCCATCGTTCGGTTACGTGCCCAGCAGCGTGACGGCTCTCGGTGTTACCCCCTCGACAGCCACGGGAAAGAGCATGACGAGCGCGTATCTGCATGCCGCCGGCAACACGATGGTTGCGGGGAGCACGCTGCAATTCACTGCCTACGGCGTTTATTCAGATGGCTCGCTAAGTAAGCTGGCTAACTCGCAGATTGCCTGGGGAACGAGCAACAAAAAGGTAGCTGTCATCAGCATGGGCGGCCATGTTACGGCGATGGCTGCGGGAACGGTCAATGTCGAGGCTACGATTGGTGGTATGAAGGCGTCTTATTGGACAGTGACGGTCAGCCCCAAGGCGCAGGCCGCGGTTCAGGCTGCTGTTTCTCCGTCAATTCCTGCTCCCCCTGCCGCAGCACGGGAGGCGGAGCCGGTCACTGGTGCTCGGGCCGAGACGTCTCCCGCGATAACGGAACCCTCTGCTTCCTCTGCGCCTGCGGTTCCCGAGGCTCCCGGTGCTCCCGAAACTCCCGGAGCAGTAGCGCCTGCGACGAATCCACTTACGCCGGCAGCGGCTACGCCGGGCGCCTCTTCGCTGGTCGCGATGGCTCCTCCACCGGCGGCTCCAGGGAAAGCACAACCCGATACCTTCCAGGGACCCTTCTGGAGAGTAGTGACGCCGGCGGGTGGATCTGCCTCGATCTCAAACTCTCACCTGTACCTCGGCGTGCCGGGAGGAAGCAACCATGATGCCATGCTTTCTTCCAACCAGGCGGTGCGCGTGGTGCAGACGATCGGGAATCAGAACTTCGATGTGGCGATCAAGATCGATTCTCCGCTGTTCGCCACGGATGCGAAGACCAGCCAGGGTCTTATGGTGTTATCCGATGACCGGAATTTCATTACGTTTGCGCTGCAGACGGATGGCACCAACGTTGGCCTCAGCGCGTACACGGTGACGGGCGGGGTCGCGACCCCGGTCTTGCAGGATAGTGACTTCAGTCAGTATCAGAATCCGATGTACCTGCGGCTCACGAAAGCCGGCAGCGCGTACGTGGCATTTTATTCGATGGATGGAATCAACTTTACCCAGGCGGCGAGTTTCACAGACACCACGCCTCCCACGGCGATCGGCCCCTTCGCCAGCAACTATAACGACACGCCGGCCAATACGGTGCCGGTGGTGATGTCAGTGAATTGGTTCGATGTGCAGCAGTGAGCGCGGTGTTCAGAACGAGTAAGGATGGTTGCGGGGGTCGATGCCGTCGTCCGGGAGATAGAGCCATAGCAAGGCGAATGTGCTCAGCACGGGGAGTAAGGGGAGGGTGGCCCAGGCAATCAGTTTGTTCATGAGATTCCCCATTCGAGGGTGGCTACCGCATCGCGAGGCAGAGAAAGAGATACTTGTTGGCCGGCATGGACGATGCGCAGGTCGGTCGCGTCTCCTGGATTGGTGATGACCACAGCGAAGCGGCCGTCGGGATTGCGGACGGCCAGGTGGCGTAAGCCTGAGGCGTCACTTCCGCTGGCGATGCGCACAGCGTCCCGCTGCAGGTGCCTGGAAAAGTGACGTAGGGCGTAGCACTGGCCACTCTGCGAGATGCTGCCGTCGTTGCGGAGGGTGACCAGGCCGCCGCAGGTATAAGGTCCGACGTTGGGTTTACCATGGGGATCGAGCATCAGGTTCCAGGTAATGACGCAGCGGCACCAGTTCTCCAGGGCGTCGGTGAAGATGCCGCCCCATTTCGTCCAATCGCGGCAGTAGTTGGGATCGTCGATAAAGGGGCCGCCCTCGGTCCAATGGAAGGGGATGTTGGGCTTCTGGCGATGCAGGAGGCTCATCTGATCGGGCGTGCCTGTGTACCCGTGCCACGCTACACCGTCCACATATCTGGCTAAGTTCTGGTCCTCGAGTTGCGCGGCCACGCGTTGGTAGTAGTTGTAGTTATGGTCCAACAGCCAGATTTGGGTTTCGAGGTGCTGAGCGCGCAGCGCTGGGCCCAGATGGTCACGGACGAACGCGGCTTCTAATCCGGGCGACCAGCGACAGGCGGGCATCTTGCCGTCCTGCGTGGTCTCCACTTCATTCTGGCAACTGATGGCCTGAACCGGCGATCCGGCCTGGGCATAGCCTTGCAGGAATTTTTCGATGTAGCGCGAGTACACGCCGAGATGCTGATCCGACATCCATCCGCCCAGCATGGATTCATTGGCCATATCCCAGAGAGAGTGAGTGTAAGGACCGAGCAGGTTCTCCGTGGTTCGACCGCCGAAGGTGGAACCATAGGTCTTCATCCAGCCCGGAGGGCTCCAGGGGCTCGCCATGAGAAAGAGCAGGGGATTGATCTGCCGGATCTCGCGGAGGGTGGGCAACACACAAGCCTCATCGTGCTTCAGGGTGAAGTGATCGAGGTTCATGTCGTCCGGGACATCGTCGTAGCAGTAGATGGTTCGCGAGTAGTCGCTGGCGCCGATGCAGGAGCGACCGACATTCAGGTTCAGGCCGAGGGGAGAATAGGTGTCGGTGAGGAATGCATGACGCGCGTCTGCAGGCATGCTCTGTAAGAGGAAGCAAGAGGCTTCTGTCAGAGCGGCCCCGAAGCCGAGGATGGGTTGGTATTCGACCTTGTTGTCGATTTCGACGGTGGCGCCCCGCGCCCGGGCCAGCGCCGTGCTCCATGACAGTGGGGGCCGCTCCGCATACTTCTCCACGGCATCTGTAACATAGAGAGTGGCCGTACATGGCGACTTCAGCCATTGTGGCGTTAGAGCAAATAGAGAACTGGAGGCCGCGCGGCGAAGGAAGCTACGGCGGCTGCTGGCTTGATTTAGATCGATAAGTGCACGCATGTGGGACATGAACCTAGATGGTTATTCGACTTATTGGGGGCCAAGGTCTAGTTATGTAGCGAAATGGGACAGTGGGCTCAGGCTCCGAAGGGACAACCACCTTAGCTTTGGATCGGTTCTACAAGCACTTATTTGCTGTGCATGCTTTTGCTACCCTCCCACAAAACCATCGTCCTGAGAGCTTGTGATTTTTTCGATCTTTCATGTTTCAACTTACCCAACCCGCTTTGTTTCACCCCCCACAAAGCCGTCATCCTGAGCGAAGCGCTTCGCAGATTTATCGCAAACAAAGGATTTATGGCGCGGAGTCGAAGGACCTCGGCGATATTTGTTAGCAGATGCTGTTTAGGGTTTTCCGGCCGCAATCTACAAATTGTCCTTCGGCTCCGCGCTGTGAAGCGCTGTGACGGGGGAAAATTTGCGACGCGCTCCGCTCAGGATGACGGTTTTGTTAGCGTTCGATAAAGGCATCTAAGGATATATCTGTGACGCGCACCGCTCCGATGATGCTTATGTGGTGAAAATGGGCAGCGTCGCATTCCTGGACAGGTTTCAGTCGTCCCTGCGGGACTTGTCGTTCCTTGGATGGATACCCAGGACTACGTCGTGGGCTAAGTTCAGCCGTCCCTTCGGGACTGAGTTCAAAAGTGTACGGGTTGTGTATGGGCTACCAGCGCATACCTACCAGCCCGCAGCTGCGGTTTGGATTAAATAACTTGTCCGGTGTTGTAACTCCAGTAATGCACAGCAATGGTAATTGCCGCGCTGGTCACGCAAGGGCGATGGTGACGCTTGAGGGTTCAACGAGCAAGCGGAGGCAATCGCGATGTATCGAAATGGAAGAGAATGGCTGTGTGTTCTTATTTCCTCACTGGCCCTGATGCTGACGCCGCAGGGCGCCAGCGGCGGAACGGCCGCATCGGAGCCGGGGGCGCCCATGGCGAGCAGCTTCCCTGGACCATTGTGGGCAGTGATTGCTCCCAATGGGGGAACGGTCTCGGTTGAGAACGCCCACCTGATGCTGACGGTTCCTGGCGGTAGCAACCACGATGCACTGCATCCGTCCAACCAGGCGGTAAGGGTGGTGCAGCCCATCGGCAATGAAGATTTCGATGTTTCCATCAAGATCGATTCGCCGGTCGTGGCCACGTCTGTGGGCACCAGCCAGGGCTTGATGGTGCTGGCGGATGACCAGAATTACATCACCTATGCGCTGGTGACCGATGGAACCAATATTTCGCTGACAGTCCACAAAGTCAGCAGCGGCGGAGCGGTCACGGTGTTCAATGCTCCCAGTTTCAACGAGTATCACAATCCCATGTGCTTAAGGCTCACCCGGGCCGGTAGCACCTATACTGCCTACTATTCCGTCGATGCGGTGGTCTGGACCCAGGCGGCCAGCTTTGTCGACAACAGCGTCCCCACATTGATTGGGCCTTTTGCCGGTAACTATAACCGGACGCCTGCGAACGCGGTTCCTGTGATCATGGCAATTAACTGGTTTGACGTACTGTGATGGATACAGTCTGACGAAAGAAAGAGTCTGCTCATGGTTAAGAAGAAAATTCTCATCGTCGACGACGATCCCGACGTGCGGTTAAGCCTGCAACTGCGCCTGAGCGCCAACGAATATGAGGTGTATTCCGCGAGCGACGGAGTGGCCAGCATCGCCGAGGCGCGCAAACGCGTGCCCGATTTGATGATACTGGACCTGGGGCTGCCGGCCGGGGATGGTTTCAGTGTTCTGGAAAGATTGCGAGTGAGCGGGAAACTTTCGTCGATCCCGGTGATTGTGTTGTCGGGGCGCGACCGGGTTGGCAACTGGGACCGGGTGCTGAAAGCGGGGGCGAGGACGTTTCTTCAGAAGCCGGTGGCGAACGAAAGACTGCTGGCGGTAATTCGGCTGGTCCTGGCCGAACAGGATCGCCCGCGGGCGGTGGTTTACGATTTAGCGGGGCCTGACTCCGGTCTTGGCCCTCAGGACTGATCCATCAAACATCGACTTTTCTTTCCGTAGCGGAGGGTCCAGTGCTTTAATGGTGCTGGCCGTCGGCCTGCAGGGCCGTGCCTATGGAAAGGAATCGCAGATACCCATGAAGATCCGAGTATCCGCTCTTTGCACCTTACTGTTGATGGTGGCGGCGCCGGTGTTGGCGCAGCAGGTTTCTGTCAATTATGTGAAAACCCAGAGTTTCTCCGGCTACCACACTTACGCGTGGGGCGAAGAGAATACCAACCAGATTCGTAACTCCATCCTGGCGCAAGTGGCCAAGACGGATATTGAAAACGCGATGCAGAGCAAAGGGCTGACCAAGGTTCAGAAGGACGCGAACCCTGACCTGATCCTGGTGGCCAGCGGCGGCTCGAAGCAGCAGACGTCCTACAGTGCCTGGGGGGCCGGGCCGCGCTTTGGCGGCATGGGCACGATCACGCCGCAACAGAGCACGGAAGGAACTCTGATCGTGAACCTGTACGACGCGAAAGCCAAGCAACTTGTTTGGCGCGGCATTGCCCAGGGGACCTTAAGCAACAGCGGCGATAAGAATCAAAACCTGGTACACAAAGCTATCGCCAAGATGTTCAAACAATATCCAAAAACGTAGTTTTCTGAATTGACCCTGGAGGTAGGTTTGTCTTCATTCTTTGTGCCATCGATCATGCTGCGGGTGTGTGGCGTGGCCATGATGTTGCTGTGTGGTGCTGGCGCTGTGGCCCAGGAAACGCGCGTTGTCCTGGACCGTAACGGCAGCACCATTGTTTTGGAGCCGTATGCGCCGAATATCATTCGGGTTACGCTCAGCCTGAATAAGCAGGCTGCGCTTGCTCCTCCTGGATATGGTTTTACGGGTACCCCAAATGCCTCCGGGTGGAGTCACCAGCATACCGACCAGGGGGATATCTACCGCTCCGATCGCATGAGTGTGACCCTGGCGGCCCAGAGGCCTGGCGGGAATGTTCTGCCTACCGAATTGGATATTGCCAAGTACTTCAATGGCTCGGCTCCGGGAGCGCACATCACCTTCAACACCGCCGAAGGAACCAGACTGCTCGATATGGAGGGTTGGGCGATGGCAGTGCCTAACCATAAAGACGGCACGGCCGGGGTGCTCAACGACAAGCGCCCGGATGATGCGCCGTTTTACCAGGTGGGAGCTACGTTTGTTTCCCCGGATGATGAGCACTACTACGGGCTGGGGCAGAACCAGGAGGGGTATCTCGACCATCGCGGACACACGGTGGAGTGCTGGAATAATTACACCGCCACCGGTGGTCCCACGTTTTGCGTGCCTTTGCTGGTTACGAATAAAGGTTATGGTGTGCTCTGGGACAATCCTTCGCAGACCACCATCCAGCCGGGCTTCAATGAGCAGACGCGGTGGACTTCCCAGGTCGGGGACCGGGTTTCGTTTTTTGTGATTGCCGGCGGTAGGACGGATGAGATTTACAAAGGATACCGGCTGCTTACGGGTTCTACTCCCATGCTGCCCAAGGCTGCGTATGGGTTTATCCAGTGCAAGCAGCGGTACAGCACGCAGGAAGAGGTGATGGCGGTGGCCCGGGGCTATCGCGAGCGGCATCTGCCCGCCGATGTGATCGTGGTGGATTGGTTCTACTACTCGAAGATGGGGCAGATGGATTTCGTGCCGAGTAAGTGGCCGGATCCGGCGGCCATGAACAAGGAACTGCATGCCATGGGTTTTCAAACCATGATCAGCGTGTGGCCGCGGTTTGAGAAGGGGACGCGGTACTACGACCTGGTGCTGAAGAAGGGGTGGTTCGAGCATCTCGCGGACGGCACGCCCGTGGATGGGCTGCCTTATGACCGTGCGGGCTCGGACATCGATACAACCAATCCCGCGGCGGCTCGGTGGTTTTGGGATGTGATGCGAGACAACATCATCAGCAAAGGGTTTGATTCCATCTGGGCGGATGAGACGGAGCCTGATCTACCTCCCAACGGCGCTTACTTTTCGATTGGGCCGGGGACGCGGTATTACGATGTGTATCCGTTGTTTCATACGGCGGCGATCTATGACGGTTTCCGGCGGGATGTTCCGCACCGTGCGTTGATTCTTTCGCGGGATGCCTATCCGGGGGCGCAGCATAACGGGGCCATCTTCTGGTCGTCGGATATCTATCCCAATTGGGATACGTTGCGGCGGCAGATTCCGACCGGGTTGGATGTTACGGCGTCGGGGATTGCTTATTGGGGGAATGATATTGGCGGCTGGCAGTATTTGCCCGCGGTTCATCATCCGGCGCATCCTCCTCTGATCGATCCTTCCGATGCTCGCGACAATGTCGGTGGGTACGATGATTATCCGGAGCTGTACACGCGCTGGTTTGAGTATGGTGCGTTTCAGCCGAATTTCCGCACGCATGGGAGCCGCCGGTATAACGAGGTTTGGTCTTACGGGAAACAGGCGGAGCCGATTTTAGAGAAGTATCTTCGGCTGCGGTATCAGTTGATGCCTTATATCTATTCGCTTGGCTACCAGACGCACCAGACCGGCGCGCCGTATATGCGGGCGTTGTTCATGGATTTTCCCCAGGATGAGAAGGTGGCGGATATTCGCGATGAGTATATGTTCGGGCCGGCGTTTTTGGTGGCGCCGGTGACGGAACAGGGGGCTACCAGCCGCATGGTGTATCTGCCGGGTGGGACCGATTGGTACAACTACTGGACTCGCGAAAAGGTCAGGGGTGGGCAGTCGGTCCGGGTGGAGGCTCCGATTGATACGCTTCCCCTGTTTGTGCGCGCGGGGTCGATTCTGCCGCTGGGGGAGATGGTGGAGAATACCGGGCAGGTACAGAAGCTGGCGAAGATCCAGGTGTATCCCGGGGCCAACAGCGAGTTCACGATGTATCAGGATGATGGCAAGACTTATGATTATGAGAAGGGGACGAGCAGTGTCACGACGCTGCATTGGGATGAGGGTGCGGGGAAGTTGACGCAGCAGGGGGTTTCTGTGGGGAAGGTGGAGGATTTGGTGGAGGTTGTGGGACGGTAGATGCGGTTTTGTTTATTGTGTAACTATTATTGAGAGAGATAAATGGCGACGATTGAAGAATTGAACCGGCGGTTTGCGATTCCGGGGGTGGCTCAGATTGCCAGCGGAAACGGTGGCTTGCCCCGGGTGAGCATCGCTACGCCTGTGGCGAGTGCGGAGATTTACCTGCATGGCGCGCAGGTCACGTCATGGCGGCCGGCGGGGCAGGAGGATGTGATCTTCCTCAGCCGGCAGTCGCAGTTTGAGGCGGGAAAGGCTATCCGCGGCGGTATACCGGTTTGCTTTCCCTGGTTTCGCAATAAGTTGGATGACCCGAAAGCGCCTTCGCATGGAGTCGTGCGTACCAAAGAGTGGGAACTCGACGCAGTAGAGGTCCAGGGCGATGGCGTCCTGGTAAGCCTGTCGACCAAAAGCGATGAGGGCACACGAGCCTGGTGGCCGCATGACTTTCACCTTGTCCATCGGGCGATCATCGGCACCCAGCTTACGCAGGAGTTAATCGTGACCAATCCCAACCCCGGACCGGTGCGTATCGAAGAGGCCCTGCATACCTATTACCACGTGGGCGCGGCGGACAGCGTTCATATCCGTGGGCTCGACGGTGTGGCGTATCTCGACAACACAGACGGCAATCGGGAGAAGCGGCAGGAAGGCGATATCGTGTTCACGGCGCAGACGGATCGCGCTTACCTGGACACGACGCATGCGGTCGAAATCATCGATCCCGTTTTACGTCGGCGGATAAAGCTGGAAAAGCAGAACTCACGCACGACGGTGGTGTGGAATCCGTGGAGCACCGGCGCTCAAACACTTTCGGATTTGGGCGACGACGAATGGAAGACCATGGCCTGTGTGGAGGCCAGCAACATGCGCGCATTCCCCGTCGATCTTGCGCCGGGCTCAGCAGCACACTATGAAGACCGTGATCCAGGTAGCGGCGCTTTAAGGTTCGTCGCAGTTGCCGTAGAGCGCTTCCAGCAGAGGCGCTTCCCAGCGGCGGCGGGAAAACATGAAAGGCTGCTTGCCGGTAAAAAGCCGCACCTCCGCGGTGTCTAATTCCTTGGCCGAGGCGAGGCCGAAGACGCGCAGGCTGTCGCGGAGAAATCTCCAGGAAGAAAAAGAAAACACCTGGTCGGGTTCTTCCACCAGGGCGGGTTGAAGCACCAGCATGACCCCCGGCCTGAGGCGGGAACTGCCTCGTTCCGACCGCGGCTTGATGGTGGCGGTGTACTCGGCTGCGTGGATCCTGACGGGCGTCTGGTTGCTGGGCCTGTTCACGCTAGAACTATCGGCAGGCCAGGGGGCTCGGCTTCTTCAATGTCCTGAATTCAGACGGGAGATAATGGCGTCGACGTCGTAGACGCATCCTCCCCAGACACCTCCGCTGGCCTGGACGAGCGCAGCCCACAGACGAGTGTCGTCGGGCAGCGCGGGATGGGGCCGGAGATCGGCGCGGGACCGCCTCTTGTTTAAACGGATGGCTCCTTCTTCCGGACCGAAGTGCTCGCGCGCATCGCCGACCAGGTTGACGGAGCCGGTGAGTTTATCGCGATCAATGATGATTTCAATTTGGTCTCCATCGAGCAGCTTGCCGATGGCTCCTCCGGCCAGGGCTTCGGGGGAGATGTGGCCGATGCAGGCGCCGGTGGAGACTCCACTGAACCGCGCGTCGGTGAGGAGCGCAACGTGCTTGCCGGAAGGCAGCCACTTGAGGGCGGAGGTGATCTGGTATATCTCCTCCATACCCGCGCCTGCGGGGCCTCCGCAGACCAGCACCATCACGTCGTTCTGCTGAATCTCGCCGTTCTTGATGGCGTGAATGGCGGCTTCTTCGGAGACGAAGACCCGGGCCGGTCCGACATGATGAAAGATGTTGTCGGGCCCGATGACCGATGGATCAATCGACGTGCTCTTGACCACGGAGCCTTCCGGAGCGAGGTTGCCGTGTGGGAAACAGACGGTGGGGGTAAGGCCGCGGGCGTGGGCGCGATCGGGATCCATGATGACGTCGTCGGGATCGATGCCGTCGCGAGTCCATCAGGTTCTTGCGCAGCGCGTGGCGGCGCGGGCTCTCTTCCCACCAGTCGAGGCAGGCGTCGAGGGTTTCTCCGGAGACGGTCTTTACTTTGGTGTTGAGGAGTCCGGCTCGTCGCAGGTGGAGCATGACTTCGGGGAGTCCTCCGGCGAGGAAGACCTGCACGGTGGCGAAATTGCGTGGTCCGTTGGGGAGAGCGTCTACCAGGCGGGGGACGGTCCGGTTGATTTGCGCCCAGTCGTTGGCTACCGGGCGCTTGAGTCCCGCGGAGTAGGCGATCGCCGGGAGATGCAGGAGGAGGTTGGTGGAGCCTCCAAAGGCGGCGTGGGCCACCATGGCATTTTCGATGGATGCCTGGGTGAGGATGTCGCGGGTGCCGAGATGCAGTTCATGCAGGCGCAGGATGGCGGCGGCGGAGCGGCGTGCGGCGTCGAGCCAGATGGGTGCGCCGGAGGGGGCGAGGGCGGTGTGGGGGAGGGAGAGTCCGAGGGCTTCTCCGATGACTTGGGCGGTGGCCGCGGTGCCCAGGAATTGGCAGCCGCCTCCGGGCGTGGCGCAGGCGCGGCAGCCCATTTCCGCAGCGGTTTCCAGGGTGATCTGGTGCTGGGCGTAGCGGGCTCCGATGGTTTGTACTTTGCCCGCGTCTTCTCCGTTTTCGGGTAGGAGGGTGACGCCTCCGGGGATGAGGATGGTGGGCAGCGGGCCGGCGGCGGCCAGGGCCATCATCATGGCGGGGAGTCCCTTGTCGCAAGTGGCGATGCCGATGACGCCCATTCTTGTTGGCAGAGAGCGCATGAGACGGCGGAGCACGATGGCGGCGTCGTTGCGGAAAGGCAGGGAGTCGAGCATGCCAGTGGTGCCCTGGGTGCGTCCGTCGCAGGGATCGGTGCAGGCTCCGGCGAAGGGGATGGCGTTGAGGGACTTCAGGGTGATGGCGGCTTCGGCTACCAGCGCTCCCAGTTCCCAGTGGCCAGTGTGGAAGCCGAGGGCGATGGGGGTTCCGTCGGGAGCACGCAGGCCGCCATGGGTGCTGAGGATGAGGACTTCCGAGCCGATGAGCTTTTGCGGTTCCCACCCCATGCCTGCGTTTTGGCTCAGGCCGAAGAGATTGCCGGAGGGCGCGGTGAGCAGCATTTCCGGGGTGATGGGCAGCAGGCCGCGCGGGCCGGGCGCGTGGGTGGCAACGTCGTCCAGCCTTAATGTTGTGGTTTCGAGGATAGAGGCTAGGGTGATGGCGGGAATGGGATTCTCCTGTTCAGGATCATTGTAAGATGCCCGGATGGTTAAGGGGCTGGAACGGCGGCAGAGAGATGGGGAGGTGCATTTTGTCACGTTCAGTTGTTTTCATCGGTGCGGGTATCTAAAGACCCCAGCTGCACGAGACCTTTTTGAAGAAGCTCTCGCGAGGATCTGTCATTGCTATCAGTGCGACGTGTTCGGCTATGTGGTGATGCCGGAACATGTGCATTTGTTAATGAGTGAACCGAACGAGGCTTTGTTGGGGGTGGCTTTGCAGGCACTGAAGATTTCGGTGTCAAAGCGCGCGAAGGAACGCCCGTTCTGGCAGGCACGCTACTATGACTTCAACGTTTTCACCTGGTCCAAGCGGGTCGAGAAAATCGACTATATACATTGGAATCCAGTGAAACGTGGATTGGTGGAGAAACCGGAGGACTGGCGCTGGTCGAGTTGCCGTTACTACCAGACGGGGGTACAGGGAAGAGTCAGGATTTCCAGTTGAAACTTCGTATCTGCAAAGACCGACGGGTGCCCCACATCTCGCTCGTTTTTCGCGAGATGTGGGAGACCACAGATTTAACCCTCATGTTTTTGCCGACCGTCAACAAAATCAAGTCGAGAGCAGTGGTCTCCCACATCTCGCGAAAAACGAGCGAGATGTGGGGCACCCGTCGATCTGTGGTGAGGAAAGGTTCCGAGGTTCTGTGGTGGGGAAAGATTTCGGGATATCCGAGGGTAGTTTATGGAGATACGTCTCAGATTTCGTGTGAGAAAACGAACCCGGTTCCTTGAGGAAATAGATCCGAGGTTCTCTGGTAGGGAAGATCTGGGTTATCCGAGGGTTCGTTGAGGGTTGGATTCGAGGCTTATTGAAAATGGGAAGAGGGGTTTGACTGCAAAGGACTCATCGATTCTCTAGGGTTGCGGCGTATGCCGGCGTTTTGCTGGCCAGTGTTTGGGCGGTGATGGCTTTGGCCATCGATTTGCCCTTTTCATGGTTGCGTATTCTTGCCGCGGTGGTTTATGCGGTGGTGGTCGGTTTCCTTCTTTTTAAGCGGCGGCTCCTGGGCGGGCTGCTTTGCTTCCTGGTGGTTCTTGCCTGGTGGGCGACGCTTCGTCCGTCAGATGACAAACAGTGGGGGGCGGACCAGTCGCGGACGGCCTGGGCTGATATTCATGGGAGTGAGGTCACCATCCATAATTTTCGGGATTGTGACTACCGCGCGGAGTTTGACTACACCTGCCAGTGGCTTACTCGCACCGTCGACCTAAACCAGATCGAGAGCTTGGATCTGTTCATGAACTATTGGGGATCTCCGCTGATTGCCCATACCATCCTCAGCTTCCAGGTTCGCGGCGAAACGCCCGTCGCGTTTTCCATCGAAACCCGGAGGCAGGTAGGGGCAAACGTATTCCGCGCTCAAGGGGTTCTTCCGCCAGTACACACTCATCTCGATTGTGGGCGATGAGCGGGACCTGGTTCGGGTGCGCACCAACTATCGTCATGGCGAGGACCTTTATCTCTACCGCACCAGCGCGACCCCGGCCTTCGCGCAGTCACTGTTTCTGAACTACATCGGCTTGACCAACCAGCTGCACGACCACCCGCAGTGGTATAACGCCATTACCCATAACTGCACCACGGAGATCTACACGCTCAAGAGCATGAAAGGGCAGCCCTGGGACTGGCGTGTTCTGCTCAACGGCAAGGGAGATGAAATGGCGTACGAAAAAGGCCTAATCGTCACCGGCGGTCTGCCTTTCAAAGAGCTGAAGCAGCGGGCCTGGATCAATCCCGCTGCCAAGGCCGCCGATCAGTCGGCTGAATTTTCTGCACGTATCCGGGAAAACCGGCCGGGGTTCTGATCGGCTTCTACTGCTGAAGCTTGGTATCGGCCTTGCTGGGCTTGGCGGTGACTTGCGCCGGAGTGGGCAGTTGCGTGGTATCCCACCCGCCGCCCAGGGCTTCCACCAACAGCACTGCGCTGGTCATCTGGTTGATCTGCAGGCTGGTCAGCGTTTGCTGGTTGCTGAGCACGGTGTTCTGCAGGGTGATCACATCGATGTAAGGATCGATGCCGGTCTGGTACCTGCCCATTTCCAGATCCAACGACTGCTGAGCCGAAGCGACGGCAGCGCGCTGCTGCTGGATCTGCTGGGAAAGGATGCGGGTCTGCGCGAGGTAGTCCTCCACCTGCTGAAAGGCGGTCAGCACTGTCTGGCGATAGCTGGCGACGTCCGCGTTATAGACGGCGACGTACTGGTGCAAGGCCGAGCTGAGGGCTGCATTGAAGATGGGCTGAGAGAAACTAGGTCCGACCGACCAGAAGCGGCTGGGCCAATCGGCGATGTGCTTGAACAGGGAGCTCTCGAAGCCGCCGGCCACGGAGAGCGTCAACGAAGGGTAGAAAGCGCTGTAGGCCACGCCCAGTTGGGCATTGGCCGAGGCCATGGTCCGTTCGGCCGCGGCTACGTCCGGCCGCCGCTGCAACAGGAGAGAGGGCATGCCGATGGGAATCGGCGGCGGCGCCGTGGTGATGGGGCGCGCCGGGAGAGAGAAGTCGGAAGCATTCTTGCCGATCAGCATAGCGATGGCGTGCTCGTACTGCGCCCGCAGGATTCCCAGGTTGGTCAAGGAAGCCTGGGTTGACTGGAGGGTGGTCCGCGCTTCCACTACGGAAATCTGAGCGCCCACGCCGGTGTCGTACTGGGCCTGGGTCAGGTCCAGCGACTTCTGGTAATAGGCGACTGCCTGGGTCAGGAGCTGGATCAGCGCGTCCTGTCCCCGAATTTCAAAATAGAAGTTGGCCAGGTCCGCTTGCTCGAGGAGGCGCTCGTTTTCCAGATCGGCCGCGCTGACCTGGGCGTTGTACTGCGCCTCGCGAACCTGGCTGCGGATTCTGCCAAACAGATCCGGGGTCCAGGAAATGTCCACGGGTAAGGAGTAAATCTGGGAAGTCTTGCCGGTGTTGAACGCGGAACTGCTGCTGAGATTTCCGGAAGACTTCGCCCGGCTGTAGGATGGGCCGAAACTCACGGTCGGAAAATACGCGGCGCGCGCTTCTCCCACCAATGCACGGGCTTCCATGTAGTTTTCAAAGTAAAGCTTTAAGTTTTGATTGTTAATGTTGAGCTGGCCTTCCAGGTCGTTCAGCTCCGGCTCGTTGAAGATCGCCCACCAGTCGCCGCGGATCTTCGCGTCGGCCGGCTGGGCTACCATCCAGGTCTCCTGCGTATTGTCTTGCGTGCCGTTTGCCTGATTGTTCTGTTGCGCCTGCGGAGGGTTCGACGTTGGACCCGGGGGTGGCGCTTCCTTAAAGGCAGGAGGCGGCTGGATGGCGGGCGGGTGATATTTGGGGCCCACCGTGCAGCCGGTCAACATCACGCATAGAAGCAGGCCAACCTGGCTTCGCCGATTTGTTCCTGTCGTTTTCTCCATAGCCGGGACTCTTTCTAGCTTTTTTCCTAATGGTGCGTACCGGAGGACTGCGCCTGATGCGGCCCTTCCGTCAAAGAAGGGCCGCGCATAACCGATATCACCAGACAATCGTATTAGGAAAAATGCGTTAAACCGCTCCTTCGGGGTTCGCCGTGAAGGTGTCGTGATGTTTCCCCATGGCGCGCAGCCGCAGCCGGTCCATATACAGATAGATTACCGGGGTAGTGTAGAGGGTAAGCATCTGGCTGACGATCAGCCCACCCACAATGGTAATGCCCAGGGGCCTTCTCAGCTCAGAGCCGGTGCCGGTTCCGAAGGCCAGCGGGATGCGCGCCGAAGAGCGCGGCCATGGTGGTCATCATGATCGGCCGGAAGCGCAGCATGCAGGCCTCGAAGATGGCGTCGGTGGTGCTCTTGCCGTGGACACGTTCCGCTACCAGCGCAAAGTCGATCATCATGATGGCATTCTTCTTCACCAGGCCGATGAGCAGCACGATGCCGATGATGGAAATGACGTTGAGGTCGTTCTTGAACACCAGCAGAGCGAGCATGGCGCCGACGCTGGCCGGGGGCAAGGTGGAGATGATGGTGAGCGGATGCACCAGGCTCTCGTACAGGATGCCGAGCACGATGAAGACGGCGAGCAGAGCGGTGGTGATCAGGATCGGCTCGGTGCTCAGGGATTGTTGATAGGCCTGCAGGGTTCCGGCGAAGAAGCCGCGGATGGTCGAGGGCATGCCCAGCCTGGTCTGCATCTCGGTTGATCTCGAGCGTGGCGTCGCTGAGAGAAAGGCCGGGAGCGAGATTAAACGAAACCGTGACTGAGGGGAACACGCCGGTATGGTTGACCTGCAGGGGCGTGGTGCCGGCTTTGGCGGTCGAGACGGCCCGCAGCGGAGTGACCCCATTGGTGGAAGAAGCGGCCGGGTAGATGAAGTTGAGTCCGGCGGGAGACTGCCAGTAGCGGGGGGCGACTTCGAGCACTACGTAGTACTGGTTCAACTGGGTGTAGATCACCGACACTTCCGCCTGGCCAAAGGCGTTGTAGAGAGCAGAATCCAGAGAACTGGGAGTCAGGCCCAGACGGGCCGCGGTGACCCGGTCATAGGTCACGACTTCTTCCAGTCCTCCATTCTGCTGATCGCTATTCACGTCCGGTGAAGCCCGGGAGGTGTCTCATGTGGGTCAGCAGGAGGGGGCCCCACTTCGCCAGGTCGGCGACGTTGTCTGCCTGCAGGGTGTACTGGTAGAGGGCATTGCTGCCGCGGCCGCCGATGCGCAGATCCTGCGCCGGCTGCAGAAAGGCCGAGGCTACAGGCAGGCGGTTCATCTTGGGCCGCAAACGGTTGATGATCTCCATCGACGCTTACTTTGCGCTCTTCCAGCGGCTTGAGGGCGGCATACATGAATCCGCCATTGCTGCCGCCGCCTCCATTGCTCCCTGTGTAGGCATTCACATTGGCCACCGCCGGGTCGGCCTTGATGACGTCGACCAGGGCTTTGATGGAAGCGTTCATCACGCCGAAGGAGGCGTCTTGCGGTCCTTGCACCCCGCCCACCATGGCTCCCGTGTCCTGTTGGGGGAAGAAGCCTTTGGGGATCTTGATGATCAGGACCACGTTCAAGCGCGATGGTCAGCAACAGCACCACCAGCATCAGACCGGAATTGTCCAGCACCCAGAGCAAGGAGTGCCGGTAGATGTCGAGCATCCCGTCGAAGAACCGCTCGCTGGCGCGATAGATGGCGACCGTGCTTTTCTCCGTGATGCGGCTTGAGCAGGTGAGCGCACATCATGGGGGTGGTGGTCAACGAGATGAGCATGGAGACGAGGATGGCCGTGGACAGGGTCACGGCGAACTCGCGGAAGAGGCGGCCGACGATGCCGCCCATCATCAGGAGGGGAATGAACACGGCAATCAGCGACGTGCTCATGGTGAGAACGGTGAAGCCGATTTCCTTGGCGCCCTTGAGCGCAGCCTCATTGGGAGGCATCCCCATTTCCAGGTAGCGGGAGATGTTCTCCATGACCACGATGGCGTCATCCACCACGAAGCCGGTGGAGATGGTCAACGCCATGAGCGAGAGGTTATCCAGGCTGTAGCCCAGCAGATACATCACGGCGAAGGTGCCGATCAGGGAGACGGGCACGGCGACGCTGGGAATCAGAGTGGCGCGGCCGTTGCGCAGGAAGAGGAAGACCACCAGGATCACCAGCAAAACGGAGATGATGAGCGAAGTCTCGACGTCGTGCAGGGAAGCCTTGATGGTGGTGGTGCGGTCCAGCACGACGGTGGTCTTGATTCCCTGCGGCATGACAGCTGCGAGGAAGGGAAGCTGGGCGCGGATGCGCTGGTTGGTCTGGATGATGTTGGCGCCGGGCTGGCGGAAGATGATGACGGTGACCGAGGGGATGCCGTTCAGATAGCCGGCGGTGCGAATGCTCTGGCGCTGAATCCTGTACGTCGGCGACATCGGAGAGATGGACGGCCAATCCGTTGTGATAGCCGACGATCAAGGGTTTGTATTGCGCGGCTTTGGAGATCTGACCGTTGGTGACGATGTCAGCGGTGACCATCTTGTTGGTGATTTGCCCGCGGGCGAGATCGGAGTTCTGCAGGCTCAGCAGCCTCTGGATCGTCGCGATGGTAATCCCGTAGTGATTCAGTTGCGGAGGATTGACGTCGACCCGCACCGCAGGATAGGACGCGCCGCCGACGCTCACCTGGCCCACGCCCTGGATCTGCGAGAGCTTCTGCTGCATGATGGTGGACGCGGAGTCGTACATGTCCTCTTTGTCGTACTTGTCGGAGGTGAGGCCGATGATCATGATGGGCGAATCGGCAGGATTCACCTTGCGATAGCTGGGATTGGACGGCAGGTTGGCGGGCAGGTAAGTTCTAGCCGCGTTGATGCCGGCTTCGACGTCGCGCGCGGCGGCGTCGATATTGCGGCTCAGGTCGAACTGCAGGGTCACGTTGGTGCTGCCCAGCGAGCTCGACGAGGTCATTTCGGTGACGCCGGCGATGTGGCCGAACTGGCGCTCCAGGGGAGTGGCCACGGAAGAGGCCATGATCTGCGCGCTGGCTCCGGGCAGCCTGGCCGAGACGGAAATGGTGGGGAAGTCCACCTGGGGCAGCGGCGATACGGGCAGCACGTTGAACGCGATGCCACCGGCGATGGCGATGGCCGCCGTCAGCAGGGTTGTGGCCACCGGCCGCCGAATAAATGGGGCGGAAAGGTTCATGCGTGGCCTGTCGGCTCGGGCTCCGGGCCTCCGGCGGGGCGGCGCGAGCTGGAGAAGCGTTGTGACAGATTGTCGAAAAAGATGTAGATGACAGGGGTGGTGTAGAGGGTGAGGACCTGGCTCAGCAGCAATCCTCCGACCATGGCGATGCCCAGGGGACGGCGTAGTTCGGAGCCGATGCCCGAGCCAAAGGCCAGCGGGATTCCGCCCAGCAGTGCGGCCATGGTGGTCATCATGATGGGGCGAAAACGCAGCAGGCTGGCTTCGTAGATGGCCTCGGTAGAGCTGAGGCCGCGCTGGCGTTCGCCTTCCAGGGCAAAGTCGACCATCATGATGCCGTTCTTTTTCACGATGCCGATGAGCAGGATGATGCCGATGATGGCCACCACGCTCAGATTCTGCTTAAACAAGATAAGAGACAGCAGGGCGCCGACGCCGGCGGAAGGCAGGGTGGAAAGAATGGTGATGGGGTGGACGAAGCTTTCGTACAACACACCGAGCACGATGTACACGGTGACCAGGGCGGCGAGGATCAGCAGGGCTTCATTGTCGAGAGAATTTTCAAAGGCGGCGGCCGTGCCCTGGAAGCCGGTCTGGACGCTGGCCGGGAAGTTCATGTCCTTGGCGGCCTTGTTGATGTCGTCGATGGCCTCGCCCAGGGAGGCATTGGGGGCCAGGTTAAAGGAAACCGTGACTGAGGGGAATTGCCCCTGATGATTGATGGAAAGCGCTTCGGTGCCCATTTCCATTTTCGAGAACGCGTCCAGGGGAACGGCGTTGCTGAAGTTCGAGCTGGTCGCGGTATTGGCGGAACTGGATCCGACGTTCGCGGTGGACCCCAGGGCGATGCCGTTCTGCGGTGGCGTGAGCACGCCCGAGGAGGGAGTGTAGAGGGCCGGCTGGGTGGTGGCGTTGGATCCGGCGGTGGCTGAGGCGGAGGCCGAGAAGGAGGTGCTGGCCGCCGCGCCCGAAGCGCCGGAGGACGCGTTGCCCTGGATGTAAATCTTGTTCAGCCTTCTTGGATCGTGGGTGAAGTCGGGCATCGCTTCCATGATCACGTGGTACTGGTTGAGCTGGGTGTACATGGTGTTGATCTGGCGCTGGCCGAAGGCGTCGTAGAGGGTCTGGTCGAGCGTGGAAGGGGCGATGCCCAGGCGGGAAGCGGAGACGCGGTCAATGGCCAGCGACACAGTCAACCCGCCGGTCTGCTGATCGGTGGCCACATCTTCGAGCGTGGGCAACTTCTGCAGCTTCTCAACGAAACGGTTGGACCAGGTGTCCAGCTCGGCCATGTCCGGATCTTCCAGGGTGTACTGGTATTGGGTGCGGCTCACGCGGTCATCGACGGTAATGTTCTGCACCGGCTGCATGAACAGGCGGATGCCATTGACCTGGGTCAGGCTGTTGTTGAGACGGCGAACGACGTCGGCGGCGCTGAGATCGCGCTGCTCGAGGGGCTTCAGGTTGATCGACATGCGGCCGCTATTGAGTGTGGTGTTGGTGCCGTCGGCGCCGATGAAGGACGAGATACTTTCGACCGCGGGGTCCTGCAGGATCACTTTTGCCAGCTCCTGCTGCGCTTTGGTCATCGCCTCGAAGGAGATGGACGCCGGGGCCTGCGAGATGCCCTGGATGACGCCGGTGTCCTGCACCGGGAAGAATCCCTTGGGAATGACGATGTAGAGGAAGATGGTCAGGGCCAGGGTGGCCACAGCCACCAGCAGGGTGATCGTCTGGAAGCGTAAGACGACCTTCAGGGTGCGGCCGTAGAAGGCGATCATGCTCTCGAAGACCCGTTCCGAAGCGCGGTAGAAGCGTCCCTGGGTGGCCTCAGGGTTGTGGCGCAGGATGCGAGAACACATCATCGGCGTAAGCGTCAGCGAGACCACGGCCGAAATGATGATGGTGACGGCCAGGGTGACGGCGAACTCGCGGAACAGGCGGCCCACCACGTCGCCCATGAAGAGCAAGGGGATGAGCACGGCGATCAGGGAGACGGTCAACGACACAATGGTGAAGCCGATTTGCTCCGCGCCCTGCAGCGCCGCCTGCATGGGGGTGTAGCCCTCTTCGAGGTAGCGCGAAATGTTTTCGATCATGACGATGGCATCGTCCACCACAAAGCCGGTGGAGATGGTGAGCGCCATGAGGGAGAGGTTGTCGAGGCTGTAGCCGAGCGCGTACATGGCGGCGAAGGTGCCGACAATCGAGAGCGGGCACGGCCACGCTGGGAATGATGGTGGCGTAGAGATTGCGCAGGAAGACGAAGATCACCATCACCACCAGGGCGATGGTCAGCATCAATTCAAACTCGACGTCGGCCACCGAGGCCTTGATGTCGGTGGTGAGATCGGTGAGGGTGGTGACGTCGATGCCCTTAGGCAGGTTGGCCTGCAGTTGGGGCATCAGCAACTGGATGCTCTTGACCACGCTGATGGTGTTGGCGCCGGGCTGGCGCTGCACGTTGAGGATGACCGCCGGTGTCTGGTTCATCCAGGCGGCCTGCCGGGTGTTTTCTACCCCGTCGATCACGTTGGCGACGTCGTGCAGAAAGACCGGAGCATTGTTGCGATAGGCAATGACTACGTTCTTATAGTCACTGCTGGTGATGAGCTGATCGTTGGCGTCGAGCTGGTAGTTCTGGCGGGGCCCGTCGAAGTTGCCCTTGGCCTGGTTGACGCTGGCGGACACCAATGCGGTGCGGACCGCTTCCAGGTCGATGCCGTAGTTCTGCAGCTGGGCCGGGTTTACCTGGATGCGCACCGCCGGCTTCTGGCCGCCGCTGATGCTCACCAGGCCGACTCCGCTGAGCTGGGAGATTTTTGGAGCCAGGCGGGTGTCGACCAGATCCTCAACCTTCGACAGGGGCATGGTTTTCGAGGTGATGCCCAGGGTCAGGACCGGCGCGTCGGCAGGGTTGGTTTTGCTGTAGATCGGGGGCGCGGGCAGGTTGGCGGGCAGGAAGCTTTGCGCGGCGTTGATGGCCGACTGCACTTCTTCTTCGGCGATGTCGATGTTGAGGGTGAGATTGAACTGCAACACCACCACCGAGGTCGCGCCGGAGCTGGTGGAGGTCATCTGGCTAAGGCCCTGCATTTCGCCAAACTGGCGCTCGAGCGGGGCGGTCACGGTGGTGGCCACCACGTCCGGGCTGGCGCCGGGGTAGAACGTAAGTACCTGGATGGTCGGGTAATCGACCTCAGGCAGGGCGGAGACCGGCAGCTGCGTGTAGGCAACGATACCGACAAGCATGATGGCGGCCATCAGAAGCGAGGTCGCGACCGGCCGCAGAATAAATGGGCGGGACGGACTCACGGGGCATCGCTCTCATTATTCGAGGGAAGAATCTTGGCTTTGGAGATGATGACCTTGGAGCCGTCTGTCAGTTTTTCGAAACTGCTGTCGGCGACCACATCTCCGGGATTGAGCCCTTGCACCTGGGTCGTATTGGACTCGGTGACGCCCGGTTTCACGTTATGCATATGCGCGACGCCGTTTTGAATAAGAAAAACATAGGACGCGTCGCCGTTGTGCTGGATCGCAGAGGAAGGGATGAGAACCACGTCTTGCAGCGTGTTCAACAGCAAGCGGGTGTTCACAAACTGGTTGGGAAAAAGCACGTTGTCCACGTTCTTGAACATGGCGCGTAATTTCAGGGTTCCGGTCGTGGTGTCGATTTGGTTGTCGGTTGCTTCGAGCGTTCCCGTCCCCAGCTTGGCCGCATTGGAGCGATCGAGCGCGTCTACGGGGAGTGGTTTGCCATGGCGCATTTGCCGTTGGAGTTCGGGGACACTGTCCTCGGGGATGGTGAAGACCACGGTGATGGGCTGTATCTGGGTGACCACGGCCAGGGGGGTGCTGCTGGAAGCGGTGGCGAGGTTACCCGGATCGACCAGGCGCAGACCGACGCGGCCGGTGATGGGGGACACGATGTTGGTAAAGCCCAATTGCACCTGGTCAAACTGCAGGGTGCCCTGGTCGGCTTTAACCGTGCCCTGGTCCTGCAGGACGATCTTCTCCTGGTCGTCCAGGGTTTGTTTGGGGATAGCGTTTTTCGCCCAGGCGTCCTGGTAGCGCTTCAGGTCCATTTGCGCCTGGGCCAGCAGGTTGGTGTCGCGCTCGAGCTGCCCCTGGGCGGTGGTTACGTTGGCCGAGAAGGGCCGGGGATCGATCTGGATGAGGGGCTGGCCGCGGTGGACCAACTGGCCTTCGCGGTAGCGGACCTCGCTGATCACGCCGGTCACCTGGCTGACCAGGGTCGCGGTATAGACCGGGGTGACGGTCCCAATCGCGTCCAGGTAAACGCCGATGCTGCCCTTTTCCGCGGTGGCAGTGCTGAGGGTGACGGTTCCGCCCATGGCAGCCCTGCGGCCGCCGCCGGTGGCCGCGGGGGCCTGGCGATGGTGCATGACCCACCAGAACAGGAGGGCAAAGAGGAGCAGGATGACTACCCAGACGAGGACGCGGACCCCGGTGGAGCGTTTGGGCGGGGGCAACTGGTGGTCTGGTCCGATGGGCGTTTCGGTGGCGCGCGGCTCTGTGGTTTCGTGCCTGGCTCGGGGATCGCGGATGTCGTCTTGCATCAGTTAACCTGGTGTCCTCTTTCTTGCTGCTGCCGGAAATTGCTCGACGGTAGGTGTGGCCTGGTCCCGCCTGACTTCCTGGATATCAGTCCGGGAAGGGCGGTTTATGGGCGAGGCGACAGCAAGCACAGGCAGACGGTATCAGAAGGCTTTGCATAACCACCCAAGGAAGCTGATCGGTATTAAAAGGCGGATCTTAACCCCCAGTCACTCGCGGACCGTGTGGGAAAAGTTCCAGAAGCCGCCGTTCCACAGGCGGAGAGAACGATAAATCTCTGGCCCGGGAAAAACCGGTGGCACTGTAATCCATAGACGGAGGACCCGCGTCAGGAGACGCACGCGGTCTGCCGCGGTATGGGATGAGGATACCGCACGGCGGGGTCCGGGGAAAAGCGGCTCTTGATCGCGGATGGGGTGCGTTAGGCCTGCGCGGACTTCAGGGCCTTCACTTTAGCCCAACGCCGGCGCTGGGCATCGGCGATGGCGCGCCGTGCCTTAGCGCTTAGAGTGCGGCGCGGTCCGGGCGCGGAAGTTGCCCGGGCGGATGTTTTCTTTGCTGTCCCGCGGGCCGGACCCGCGGCGGTATCTGCCAACAGGGCGCGCGCCTGGCGTAACCGCGCAATCTCTTCATCGAGGGCATTCCATATGTGGTCGTACAAGGTCGTTCCTTTCCAAACATGGAGGGGGAAGGCTCCACGTCAAGAATAGCAAATGAGCAGTGGTGGTTTTCCTCTGGGAACTTGCCCGGCAATAAGACACATTGATGGTTACGTGTGTCGATTGCCGGATGGGAGGTTACCCTGGTGCGCCCCGGTAATGGCGCTAAAGTGACACCACTCGTTCGGCCCGCTACCCGTTTCGTAAGATAGCGTTCTGGCCAAACTCGATTAATCTCACTCTTGCAGGAAGTCGCAGTGAAACCAGGGGGAACGATGAAGCGGTATACCAAGTCAATTCAAGTGGCGATGCTGGCGGCGGCGGCCGCCGTGATGGCAGCCGGTTGTGCAGACTCGAGAGTGCCCAACAAGGAGAACCTTGCGGTGGCCCTCAACCACGATTACCAGGTAAACCAGGATTGCCTGTTTGCCAAGCCCATGCCCTTTCCTTATGAAGTAGCCGTGAACGACAAGCTGCTGGGGGAAACACGGAAGCGGTTGGATGCGCTGTCTGAGGCGGGCTTGTTGGAGCGGGAACAGAACGTCGACCACGGTCAGACCATCAACCGCTACGTATTGACGGCTGCGGGCAGCCGGACCGAGGGTAAGGGCCGGTTCTGCTACGGACGCCGCCAGGTGACAAGCGTGGAGAAGTTCACTGCGCCGGTCGATTACCAAGGTATGCCTTTGACTAAGGTGGAATACCATTTTGTCCTGAAGAATGCCCCCAGCTGGGCCAAGCAGGATGAAGTGCGCAGCGCGTTTCCGTCGGTAGCGAACGCGACCTCGCAGGAGCCGGTCGACCAGGCCACGCTGCTGTTGACCCACGACGGGTGGGTGCTCACCTACTAGTCTCCCCGGCGTCTGAATCTGCCACGTTGTTGTGGCAGATTCAGACGCCCTTTTTCTTTTGGGGGAGCGGTTTCTGAACCGAGGCTCTTGGGAGGATTTGTTCAGCTCAGCAGGATTCTTAGGTCGCGCAGGTTGTTGTGGGTGGGGCCGGTGACCAGGGTGTCGTCTAGGGCGGTGAAGAGGGGATAGGCGTCGAAGCGGGCGAAGGCGGAGTCGGCGTCCAGGCCCAGGGCCTGGGCTCGCTGCACGGTGGTTGGGTCGGCGATTGCGCCGGCCGCGGGGGAGTTTCCGTCGATGCCGTCGCTTCCTGCGCTCAGCACGACCATGGGCGCGGATTGGCTGGGCTCCGCTATCTCGAGCGCGCAGGCTAAGGCGAATTGCTGGTTGCGGCCGCCGGCTCCATGGTGTTGGCCCAGGCGCACGGTCACTTCTCCGCCGGAGAGCAGGCATAGCTTCAAATGCTGCTGCCGCAGTTGCTCGAAACGGTCGAGCAGATAACGAGTGGCATCCGCGTAGTCCCAGTCGTCGCAGGTGTTGTCGATCACGACTTCGTAGCCGAGGCTTTGCGCGTGGACTTGCGCCGCCTGCAGTAAATCGTCGCTCGATAGCAGGGTCTCGACCGGGCCGGTGGGCAGTTGCGGAGTCTCCGGCAGATCGGGCTGGGCGAAGAAGTCTCTCAGGCCGGGAGTGAGGCGTTCGTGCAGATGATAGCGGTCCAGGATCTCGCGGCATTGCGCCACCGTGGATGAATCGGGAAGCGTGGGACCGGAAGCCAACGCGTCGAGAAAGCGGGGCGCTACGTCCGACACCAGCAACGACAACTTCGCGGCCTGGGGTGCGGATGCGGCCAGGCGTCCACCCTTTACCGCGGAGAAGTGCTTGCGCACGGTGTTGATTTCCGCGATGGTTGCCCCCGAGCCCACTAGTGCCTGGTAGAGCACCTTGGTCTCATCCAGTGAGATACCAGGATCCAGCGGCAGCTCGAACATGGCGGAACCGCCTCCGCTGATGAGAAAGAAGACGAAGTCCCGAGCGTTGGTCTCGCGCAGCAACTGCAGTGCTCTGCGGGCCGAGGCGAAGGAGTCCGGGTTAGGCAAGGGATGACCGCCGGTAAAGTAGTCGATCCCGCCGATTTGCTGCTCAGGCAGCAGAGGAGCGCAGCAGATTCCGCCGGCTAACGGATGAGGCAAGTGCGCCCGCAGAGCGTCGAGCATGGGCAGCGCCGCTTTTCCTAAAGCGACAGCGAAGATGCGGGCGTAGCGTTCGAGCGACAAGGGCTCCCAGCTGAGGCGATCGAACGCCGCCGGGATACTCGAAGCAGCGAGAGCGTGGTGATAAATGCTGCGCGCGTCGTGGTGCAGTTTGCGGTTGTCCATCAGAGGGTCGCTGCAATCCACGAGCTGAGTGCTTGCTGCATGAACTCGAGTTTGCCGGAAAAGAAATGGTTGGCGCCGGGCACCATCACCAGCTCCGCTGGAGGCATGGCCTGGGCGACTGCGGCTTCTACTTCCGCCTGCGGACCGAACTCGTCTTCCGCACCGCTGATAAAGAGCTTGGGTGCGGCGCAGGTGGAGAGAAAGCGGTAGCGATACTCGCGGTCGCCGGCGCGCACGGGGAGCCCCAGGGCTGCGATCCCCTTGACGCGCTCGTCGCCGCAGCAGGTTTTCAGTCCCACGAAGGCGCCGAAGGAGAAGCCGGCGAACAGGAGGGGACGTTGATACTCCTGTTGCATCCAGTCGAGCGCAGCCCGCACATCGTTCACCTCTCCGTAGCCATTGTCGTGCGCGCCCTCGCTTAAACCTGCGCCGCGGAAGTTGAAGCGAAGAACCGGGATGCCGAAGGACTGGAAGCTCTTCATGGCGTGGTACACCACCTTGTTGTGCATGGTGCCGCCAAACAGCGGGTGAGGATGGGCGACCACGGCCGCGTACCGGGCGTCGTCTTTACCGGTATTTAACAGTGCTTCCAGCCGGCCTGCCGGGCCGCGCAGGTCGATGCTGCGGACTAGAGCAGAAGATGCATTCGTGGGAGCGTCACTCATCTGGAATATCGTAGTGCATTGGCCGGCACAGGCCCTCAGGTATGCTGAAAAACGATGAAGCCTCTCGACCCTCTGGACCTGACGCGCCGCCTGGTAGACATCGAATCGCTCACCTATAACGAGGGAGCGGTGGGCGAGTATCTCGACGCCTTGTTGCAGGAGCGGGGCTTTGCCGTGGAGCGGACGCTGGTGCCGCAGCCGCCGCAGAGCCGCTACAGCGGTCCCCGGTTCAATCTGTATGCCAGCTACGGCGCCAAGCCGGAGGTGGTGCTTTCCACGCACATGGATACGGTGCCTCCGTTTATTTCCTCGAGCGAGGACGATCTTTTTCTCTATGGCCGGGGCGCCTGCGATGCCAAGGGGATTATCGCGGCGCAGTTGGCCGCGGCGGAGCGGTTACGCGAGGCCAGTGTCGCCGCCGCGCTGCTGTTCGTGGTGGGTGAGGAGCGCGATTCGGCGGGAGCGCGGGAGGCCAATCTGCATCCCAAGGGCAGCCGCTTTCTCATCAATGGCGAACCTACTGACAACCGCCTGGCCCTGGCGTCGAAAGGCGCGCTGCGGGCGGAAGTGCGGGCCCGGGGAACCATGGCCCATTCCGCGTATCCGGAGTTGGGCGACAGCGCGGTGCACAGACTGGTGCGGGCGCTTGACCGGATTCTCGATCTCGAGCTCCCCCATGTGGAAGGAATTGGCCCCAGTACGCTGAACATCGGCATCATTGAAGGAGGGCGGGCGCCGAATGTGATCGCGGATGCCGCTTCGGCCGCGGTGCTGGTGCGGCTGGTGGGCCCTTCGCAGGAAACGCGCCAGGCGATCGAGCAGGCGGTGGCCGGACTGGCGGAGGTGGAATTCACGCTGGAGATTCCTTTCGTGCGCATGCGCGAGGTGGCGGGACTGGAAACCATGGTGGCCGCCTTCACCACGGATGTTCCCGCGCTGACGGCGTGGGGCGAGCCCTTTCTGCTGGGGCCGGGGTCGATCCATGTAGCGCATACCCCGTTTGAGAAGATCGCGAAGAAGGAATTGCTGGAGGCGGTCGACTTGTATTTCGATCTGGCACAGCGGCTCGCGGGATGACCAGCGATTTACCTGCGAAAAAAACCTTCGGCTGGGCGACTCGGCTGAAATTAGGGTTGATGGCGGCCGCGGTGGCGTGGGTCGTGGGTTGGATCGTCAGCTTTCCCTTCGAGCTTTCGGTCGCCTGGCGCTATGTGGACGGGAACGCCCGCCTGTTACCCGAAGCCTTAACCAAGGGATTGGCGGTTTGGGGCGGCTTCAGCCTGTTCCTGGCCGCGGCTGGGTTCACGCCGCTGGTGCTGCCGGCGGTCCTGGTCGTGCAGCCGCGCTGGATCGTGCGCCGGCGAGCCTTTCTCATCCCCGCGGCGGGGTTGGTTGCCATTCTCGCCGTCGACCATCGCATGGGGTTTTTGCATAGTTATTATTTCCATCATCCGTACGCGGTTCGGCAGTTCTTCTTCACCGCGCCCAATTTCTTCGTGATCACGTTCGCGATGGTGGTGGTGTGGGTGTATTCCGTGCTGGCCGAGCGCCGGTTGCGGTCGACCTAAATGTAACTGTTACGGATACTATATGCGGTGGTAGTCTCCGCCCTGCGTAATGGGTAGACTGAACGGAGATGACACACCCGACGAATTCGCTTGCCAAAGCTTCCTCCTCTTATCTGCGATCCGCCATGCACCAGCCGGTCGAGTGGCATGAATGGGGGACAGAAGCGTTTGCCCGGGCCGCCGGGGAAGATAAACCCATCCTGCTGGATATTGGAGCAGTGTGGTGCCACTGGTGCCATGTGATGGACCGGGAGAGCTATGAGGATCCTCACCTGGCCGAGGTGATCAATGAGAATTTCATAGCGGTGAAGGTGGACCGGGATGAGCGTCCGGATGTGGATACGCGCTACCAGGCGGCGGTGGCGGCGATCAGCGGGCAGAATGGGTGGCCGCTGACCGCGGTGCTGACCCCGCAGGGACAGCCGTTTTTCGGGGGAACATATTTTCCTCGCGAAGAGCGCTACGGCCGGCCGGGTTTTGAACGGGTGTTGCGCAGCATGGTGGATGCGTGGAAGACGCGCCGCGCAGAGGTGCTGGAGTCGGCGGACAGCGTGGTGGCGGCGATCGAGTACAACGAGAACTTTGCCGGCCGCGCGGGAAATCTCGGCATGGAGATCGTGGACCAGATGGTGGCGTCGGCGCTGGAAAAGTTCGATCGTCATTACGGGGGTTTTGGCTCGCAGCCCAAGTTTGGCCATCCTTCGGCGATTGATCTGCTGCTCGATGTCGCGGGGCGTACGGGGAATGAGGCGGCTCGCGAGGCGGCTGTGGTGACGCTCGAAAAGATGGCTCGGGGCGGAGTGTACGACCAGTTGGGTGGAGGATTCCATCGCTACTCCGTGGATGAGCGGTGGGTGGTGCCGCACTTCGAAAAGATGTTGTACGACAATGCCGAGCTGCTGAAGAACTATGTGCATGCGTTCCAGAGTTATGTGGACCCGGAGTTTGCGCGGGTGGCGCGGGATATTATCCGCTGGATGGACGCGTCGCTGACGGACCGCGAGCGGGGCGGGTTTTATGCTTCGCAGGATGCGGATATCAACCTGGATGACGATGGCGATTACTTTACCTGGACGAAGGCTGAAGCGGCCGCTGTGCTGAGTCCGGAGGAGATGGAGATTGCCGGGGTCTATTACGACATTGGCGACCTGGGGGATATGCATCACAATCCGGCGAAGAATGTGCTGCATGTGAAGCAGACGCTGGATGCGGTGGCGAAGCGCGCGGGTAAGTCGCCGGAAGAGGCGGCGGTGTTGTTGGCGGCCGCGCAGGCGCGGTTGTTGGCGGCGCGGGGGGCGCGTCCTACTCCTTTTATTGATACGACGATTTATACCAATTGGAATGCGCTGGCGGTTTCTGCTTATCTGCAGGCGGCTCAGGTGTTGCGGTTGCCTGAGGTGAAGGGGTTTGCGCTGAAGACGTTGGATAGGTTGTTGCGCGAGGGGATACACGCGGAGCGTGGGCTGGCGCATGTGATTGCGTATACCGGCGGTGCTGAGCCTAAGTGGGTGGCGGGCGGGCTGGATGATTATGCGTTTCTTATCCATGCGTGCCTGGATGGATGGCTGGCTACCGGGACAGCTACGTATTACCAGGCGGCTTTGGGATTGGCGGAGCGCATGGTGGCGGAGTTTTATGACGCCACGGGTGGGGGATTTTTTGATGCTGTGGCCAAGGGTCCGGAGGTGCTGGGGGTGTTGACGGCGCGGCGTAAGCCTTTGCAGGATTCGCCTACACCGGCGGGGAATCCCGCGGCGGCTGCGGCGTTGTTGCGGCTGGAGGGGTTGAACGGAAGAGTGGATCTGCGGGAGAAGGCGGAGGATACTCTGGAGGCGTTTGCCGGGGTAGTGTCGCATTTTGGGTTGTATGCGGGGACTTATGGTTTGGCATTGGAGCGGTTGTTGTTGCCGCCGGTGCAGGTGGTGGTGATTGGGGACGATGCGGTGGCGGATGAGCTGGAGGCTGCGGGTACGGTGGGGTTCGCGGTGAACAAGAGCGTGATTCGGTTGGAGCGGGGGAAAGTGGGGGAGGGGTTGCCGCCGCTGCTGATGGAGACTCTTCCTTTGTTGCCTGATTTGCAGGGGGGGCGTAGTTTTGCGGTGGTGTGTAAGGGGACGTCGTGCCTGCCGCCGGTCGCGGATCCGGATCAGCTACTGGTATTGTTACAGAATTAATTCGCTTGTACCAACGGTGATAACCGGGTGTCCAGTTCGGGTTCCGCTTCGGGGATCCCAGGTCTCAAACGCGAGACCTGGGGCACCCGTGCGCCCGGCAGGGCGCACTCACTAGGAGGTGAAAGACCTCTACACACCCGGCAAGGGGAAGTGTTAGCTGAGCGGCAAGGGTGTCCATCGCGAGGTGGGATCCGAAGGAAGCCGCAGGCAAAGCGCTGCTCTGACGAACAGCCAGCGGATAGGAGGCGACGCAGTTGGGTAAGCAGGCGGGTCCCTGTAAAGCCCAGTACTTGCACGGAAGGCTGCGGCGTAAATCCGACAGAGATAAGCGTGAAAGCGAGTGCGCAATACCCGGGGAGATCTGGCGGTTTGCCTTGTGCTACCTGCATCGCGAGGTGTGGGGATGAGGCGCCAGAAGTCAGCAAAGGGCATAGTAGCGTGGATAGCCTGGGAAACCAGGAAGGAGCGAAGGCCTGAACACGAAACACGGAAGTAGGACGGTAGAACTCGATGCATGTCGATGAAGCAGAAGCGTACGAGAGTACGGCCAGAGGAGCAGGAGACGGACGGAATCCGTTGCAGGGCTCGGCTGGTGCAGAGGCACGCACGGCGGCTAGCGGGCAGTCGAAACCGGAGACCAAGCAACTGATGGAACGAGTATTGGAACGGGAGAACATGCAGGCGGCTTATAGGCGAGTGATGAGCAACCAAGGAGCACCGGGCGTCGATGGACGTCCGGTATCGGGGTTGAAATCCTGGCTTATCGAGCGTTGGCCTGTGGTGAAGGAAGACCTGCTGAGCGGGAAGTATCAGCCGCAAGGATTACGCAAGGTGGAGATCGCAAAGCCGCAAGGTGGAGTGCGCACCCTGGGTATCCCGACGGTGATAGATCGCCTGATACAGCAGGCGCTTCATCAAGTGCTGTCTCCCATCTTTGATCCCGGATTTTCTGAATCCAGCTACGGTTTTCGCCCTGGACGCAGCGCACAGCAGGCGGTGAAGGCCGCCCGCGGGTACGTGGCGAAAGGCAAGCGGTGGGTGGTAGATCTGGATTTAGAGAAGTTCTTCGATCGAGTCAATCACGACATACTGATGTCGCGGTTGGCGCGTAAGGTTGGAGACGAACGGGTGCTTAAGCTGATCCGTCGTTACCTGCAAGCGGGCCTGATGGAGGGCGGGATCGAGACGGTGAGAGGGCAAGGCACGCCGCAAGGCGGACCGTTGTCCCCGCTGCTGTCGAATATTCTGCTGGACGATCTGGACCGCGAACTGGAACGGCGCCAGCTGAGCTTCTGCCGCTATGCCGACGACTGCAACATTTATGTCGGAAGCAGAGTGAGTGGAGAGCGAACGATGAGAGCCATGACTGCGTTTTTAGAACGTCGCCTGAAGCTGCAGGTGAACGCGGATAAGAGCGCGGTGGCGCGACCTTGGGCGAGGAAGTTTTTGGGCTACAGCCTCACGTGGCACAAACAGCCGAAGCTCAGGATCGCGCCTCAGAGCCGTCAACGGTTTATGGACAAGATCCGTAAGCTGATGCGAGTCTGCCGTGGAAAGAGCCTGCAACAGACCATTGAGGCCCTCAACCCGGTACTAAGGGGTTGGGTGCAGTACTTCCGGTTGGTCGAAGTGAAGACCATCCTGGAGCAACTCGATGGCTGGGTCCGGCACCGACTGCGGAGTCTTGTGTGGCGGCAATGGAAGAGTGCCCGTAAACGGGCACACAGCCTGATGAAGCTTGGCATCGCCGAAGACATCGCCTGGCTCAGTGCAACCGACCGCCGAGGACCATGGTGGCACGGTGCGGCCCGGCACATGCACCAGGCGTATCCCAACAAAACCTTCGACCAAATGGGCCTCGTTTCCTTGCTCGCCCTGAGAAAACGTCTTACTGCTGTTTCGTGAACCGCCGGATGCCGAACGGCACGTCCGGTGGTGTGGGAGGACGGCGGGAGCAATCCCGCCTCCTACCCGATATCCAGGTGGGGGCCGAGCGCTGTGGCATCCGAAAGAACTGCAGATCCCTCGCGCTACGCTCCCAATGAACAAAAAACTAAAGGCAATAGAATCATCATCGATTTGTGGCGAATTTCATTGCGCATGAGCTACAGGAACGAGCTGAAATCCGAGCGCCAGGGCTTGTTTGTGCAAGCGATGTTGGTGACGGATGTTTTGCTTTTGTTCTTCTTGGGCGAAGACACTTTCATCGTATGCAGTGCGGGTGCTGATCAGGTGATAAACGATGCGGGCCAGTTTATGGGCCGCAGCAGTGATGGCTTGCGGAGCGCCTAGACGAGCCCGCATGCGCCGAAAATAGGCTCCCAGGTAAGACTTACTCTTGTGCAGCGCCTGCGCGGCCAGCCGCAGCGCAGCGGCGGCACGGTTGTTGGACTTGCGGGTTTTTGAAGAGAGAACTTTGCCGCCGCTCTTTTTGTTGCCGGGACATAATGTCAGCCAACTGGTAAAGGCCGCAACATTGGGGAAACGTCTCAGATCGGTTCCAATCTCGGTCACCAGCGTGTGCACCGTCTGTGCACTCAGACCGGGAACGCTCAGTAAGTCAGTGCCCAGCACGCGATACAGTTCCTTGCCCATGTCGAAGTGGAACTGATTCTTACGCCGTTTGCCTCGTTGCCGCTCCAGCGACGCCGGCGGCTGGCCCCCATTGGGTCCCTCGGGTAATTGGCCCATGCCCTGCTCTAACTCACGGTCGCAGGCCTCCAGCATCTTCTGGTATTGCCGGTAGGCCTCCAGCGACTGACGCAGCGTAAACAGATGCTCGGAGCGATAATTACCTACCAGCGACTTGATCACCGTTTCACGATCCGCATGGATGCGCCCATCTGCCAGATTGGCCAACTGCTCCCCCTTCCGCTCCCCAGCCAGAATGGCATCTAAAATTGCCAGTCCACTCTTGCCCGTCAGGTCGCTCAGAACGTGATGGATCTGAAGGTTCATCTGGGTCAGCGCTTTCTGCATATGCTGCACATGGACTGCTGCCATCTCCACCAGGTTGGCTCGATGACGACTGAGCGCCCGCAGAGCACAGATCGCATTCTCTGGACGGAATGAGGCACGCAGCAAGCCCACCGAATGCAAATACTGCAACCACTGGCAATCCTGGACGTCGGACTTCCGTCCAGGTACATGCTTCACATGGCGGGCATTGACCAGACACACCTGTATTCCAGCATCCTCCAGCACCTCGTAGACGGGAATCCAGTACACCCCAGTCGCTTCCATCGCCACCGTGACGATGCCGCACTGCTGCAACCACTTCGCCATGGCTCGCAGGTCCTCCGTGAAGGTCGAAAAACAACGTACCGGCTCTGGGTCCCGATCAGCCGGCACGGCTACGTAAATCTCCGTCGACCCCACATCGATCCCCCCCGCATTGGGCTCGATGCACTCTAAACTCAAGCTCCCCCCACGCCTCTTTTCCTTCCCCATCCTTCCCTCCTCAGACTGGGCTCAAAGGCCAGGCGGCCGATATCTCTAATCTCCCAAACGGGATCGCTGGCCAACTTGCGCACAACGTCACCAATTTCTCTACCACGCAGCCTGGAACCACACTCGGGATCGGGCTCTTACGCTCCAATCGGGCGCCGGCCTACTTCCTTTGTCTCAGTCCTCTCCAGACTAAAACCTCCCCCCTCGCCGTGTTCATTCCATCCTTGACTTGCCGACAGGCAAGTCAACCACTCGGGATGACAAATAGGAGAGGGTTGTTAGAGGGGAAGGGCTGTTGCTAAAGGAGACAGTAGTTGTTGGGGCGGGAAGTGCTCTTTCCTTTAACGACGGTCCTCTCCTTCAGTGACGGCCATCTCCTTACAACTACCCTTCCCTGTTTGTCATCCCGAGTGTAGCGAGGGATCTGCAGTTTTCTTTTACGTCCCCTCGCCGGTGAAGGGATTGGTTTCGTTAGGCTTTGCGGTGGTGGGGTCGGGGGCTTTTGGGCCCTCGGCGGCTTCTCGGGCGGGGGTGTTGCCGCTGAGGACGCGGTAGGGGCTGCCGGGGAGCAGGTTGTGCTCCTCCAGGGCCAGGCGGATGCGGCGCTGCATTTCGCGCATGGCTTCGAATTGCTTGCGGGGCAGGGTCCGGATCTGGATGGGGTAAATGACTTCCGTACCCTTAATGGAATCTACCCCGAATATTTGGGGGTCGGCGACAAACACATCCTTGAAGGCCGGCTCGTTGCGGACTTCCAAGGCGATCTTCTTCAACAACGGGATCACCTGGTCCGGATTAGCAGAAAAATCCACCGAGACATTCAGCGTGGAGACCGAAAAATCGCGGCTCTGGTTGGCTACGTTCGTGACCTGGCTGTTGGGGATGATGTAGAGCGTGCCGTCAAATCCGCGGAGCGTCGTTTTGCGCAGAGTCATGGTATCGACGGTGCCGGTCATGCCCGCCAGGGTGACCACGTCGCCGACGTTGTACTGGTCCTCGACCAGGATCAGGATGCCGTTGAGCACGTCTTTCACTATCGTTTGGGCGGCCAGGCCGACGGCTACGCCGGCGACGCCCGCGCTGGCCAGCAGGGGACCCAGGTTGAAGTGGAGCACGTTCTCCATGATCTGGAGAAAAGCCAGGAAGAGGACGATGCCGATGCCGGTGGCGCGGATGACGGTGGCCAGGGTTCGTACCTGGGCACCGCTGGCGGTTCCCAGCTTTTCGCGGTGCTCGGCGATCTTGATGACCCGGCCGGTAAAGAAGTTCACCAGCAGGATGAGGATCCAGACATACAGTCCGATAAACAGGAGCTTGGGGAGGCCGGTGTGGAGGAACTCCTGGACGTCGGAAATCCATTCCTGGTTCAAGCCGCGGAGGAAGTTGGAGGCCGGGTCGAACCAGCCAAGTAGGGAGGCAAAGGGGAAAATGGTGGCGTACACTGGCACCCTATGATGCTACTCGAGCGAGGGGCGGTTGCGGCACTGCTGGGCCTGGGATTGGCCACGGTAGTGGGTGCTCCCGGCCAGTCGCCCGTTCCAAAAACCAAACAAAACCAGGCGCAGCCGGCTCCGGATCTGCCGCCCTGGGATTCGGCACAGCCACCGCCGCCCATCCGGCCGCCTTCGCCGGACGATGCGAAGCCGGACCCGGACGACGGTCCGCCGATCCGTTCTGAAGATGCGACACCGGATCCCGTTGAGCCTGCGCCTGCGAGCCCGGCTCAGCCCGCGCAGGTGTCTCCTCCTCCGCCTTCGCCGGCGCCCGTACAAGAAGCAGCCAGGCCCGCTCCCCCCGCGGACCCTCCTCCAGACGAGGCCCCCAAGTTGCCCCCGTCCACAGACCCGGCCCAACGGCGCATGGAGAAAGACACCGCGGATCTGCTGCGTCTGAGCCGGGAATTGAAGGCCGAAGTGAACAAGGCCGGAAGCAACACCTTATCGGTGGCTGCAGTGCAGAAAGCTGACGAGATCCAGAAGCTGGTCAAAAGCCTCAAGGAACAGATGAGGGAACGCGGGTTAGTTGTTGCAAGCAAACCATGAAGAGCAGTTGAATTCAAGGGTTGTGAGGCGGAATTGAAGGTTGTGGGAAACAAATGGGCCCGGTTAGGGGGAATGGCGATCATCACCAGCCTGGGTGTCGCGGCGGCGCAGTTCAATACCCAGGCCCCGACGACCAACGGGCAGTTGCAGCAGCTGGATCGCGGACACGGGTCATCGGACGAAGTCCCGTTTGTTGCCCGTGAGATGCAGGAGCGGCAACTGAAGCGGTTGCGCGAAGAGCACCAGAAAGAAGTATTCAGCGATACCGACCGGTTGGTGAAGCTCGCAGCCGACCTGAAGGCAGCAGTCGAGAAGCGAGACAAGGCGGCGGCTCCAGACGTAGCGAAAGACGTCGATGAGATAGGCAAGCTCGCCAAACGCGTGAGCGAACGGATCAAGATGCAGTGAACCTTACCGCCTGGACCCCCAAGTCAGTGCTCTCGTTGCGCGATTACAACGGGAAGAAGTTCGGCGCGGACCTGGCGGCGGGCGTCACCGTGGGCATGGTGGCGTTGCCGCTTTCGATGGCGTTCGCCATTGCCTCGGGGGCCCCTCCGGAGGCTGGTCTCTACACCGCGGTGGTGGCCGGGTTTGCTATTTCTGCGCTGGGCGGATCGCGGACCCAGATTGGTGGCCCCACCGGCGCGTTTGTGGTGATCATCGCCGGGATCCTGGCGCGGTATGGGTTCAATGGGCTGCTGCTGTGCACCATGATGGCCGGGTGCCTGCTCATCCTGCTGGGCGCGACGGGGCTGGGCGCGGCGGTCAAGTTTATTCCCCGGCCGGTGATTGTCGGGTTCACCAACGGCATCGCCATCCTTATAGGCAGTACGCAAATCAAGGACTTTTTCGGATTGCACACCGGGCCGGTTCCCGGGGATTTCGTGGGGCGCATGCGGGTGGTGTTGCGGAGCGCGGGGACGGTGTCCCTGACGACCACGTTGCTGTCTTGTGCCGGGCTTGTGCTGATCGTGTTGATGATCCGTTTCGTGCCCCGGATTCCCGGTTACATCGTGGCCCTGGCGGCGGCCACCCTGGCGGCGTATCTGCTGCATCTTCCGGTGGAGACGGTGGGGAGCCGCTTTGGCGGAATTCCTTCGGGGTTTCCTCGTTTGCACATGCCGGTGTTTGACTACGCCATGATGAGGACGCTGATTTCTCCGGCGGTCACGGTGGCGATGCTGGGCGCGATTGAGTCATTGATGTCCGCCGTGGTGGCAGATCGCATGAGCGGGGACCAGCACAATCCCAATGTGGAGTTGATGGCGCAGGGGGTGGCGAACATTTTGTCTCCGTTATGTGGAGGTTTGCCCGCGACCGGGGCGATTGCGCGCACGGCGACCAGCATTCGTTGCGGCGCGGTGTCTCCCGTGGCCGGCATGGTGCATGCCGTAACGTTGCTGGCGGTGCTGTTGTTCGCCGCGCCGCTGGCGAGGTTCATTCCGCTGGCGGCGTTGGCGGCGATTCTGATGGTGGTCTGCTACAAGATGGGCGAGTGGCATGAGATTCCCCAGATACTGCGGCTCTCGAAGTTTGAGATTGGGGTCTGGTTGATGACGTTGCTGTTGACGGTGTTTGCCGATCTGACCGTGGCGGTCGAGGTGGGGATGATACTGGCGGCGCTGGTGTTCATCCGCAAGGTGACGCTGACCACGACGGTGACCCGGGTGACGGAAGATGATGTCGAAGATGGACGGGTGCACGTGCTGCAGGGGAAGGATATTCCGCCGTACATCGCGATCTTTCGTATTCATGGCCCGTTTTTGTTTGGAGCGACAGAGAAGATCGATGAGATTCGGCAGCAGTTGGAGTCGCTGCCGCCCATCGTGGTGCTGCGGTTGCGGAATATGACGGCGATTGATTCCACGGGGCTGGGAGCCCTGCAGCGGCTGGCGGCGGAGGTGCGCGCCTCGGGGCGGACGCTACTGCTGTGCGGCGCGCGGGAACAGCCGGCGCGGTTGATGGCCCAGGCTTCGTTTGCGCGGCATGTGGGGGAGGAAAATATTTGTCCCCACGTGGCGGCGGCGATCGAGCGGGCGCGCGTGGTGCACGCGCAGGACCTGGCCCGTGAGGTCCTGATCTAAAGGATGAGCAAGGTCTATATCGGCGTAGATGTGGGCGGTACCAAGACGGCGGTGGTGGTGGCTTCCCATCCGCCGGAGACGCTGGGGCGTATTGAGTTCGCGACGCTGCCGGAACAGGGACCGGAGCGGGCTCTCGAGCTCATCATTCAATCCGCGCGCAGTTTGCTGGGCGAGCATGAGGTGGCCGGGGTGGGGGTAAGTTGCGGCAGCCCGCTCGACCGGGTGCGCGGGGTGATTCAGGCTCCGCCGAATCTTCCTACCTGGGTGGATGTGCCGATCCGCGAGATTTTGGAGAAAGAGTTCCAGGTGGAGTGCCGGGTGGAGAACGACGCCAATGCAGGCGCGGTGGCGGAGCATCGTTACGGCGCGGGCGTGGGCGCGGAGCACATGCTTTTTCTTACCCTGGGTACGGGCTTGGGTGCGGGGATTATTGCCGCGGGGGCGTTGTATCTGGGTGCGAATGGGGATGCGGGGGAGATTGGTCATGTGCGGTTGAGCCCGACGGGGCCAGTGGGTTATCACAAGGCCGGGTCGATTGAAGGATGGTCCAGCGGCGGAGGGATTGCGCAGCTCGCGGTGAGCATGGTGGAGCAGGCGGCGCGGCGCGGGCGCGGGAGTGTGTTGCCGAGGAACGCAGTGTTGACGGCGCGGGATGTGGGGATGGCGGCGCAGGCTGGGGATGCGGTGGCGCTGAGTATTCTGCGCCGATCGGGAGAACGGTTGGGACAGGCGCTGGCTATGTTGATCGATGTGCTGAACCCGCAGCGGATTGTGCTGGGGGGATTGGCCTGGCGCATGGGAGATCCGTTGCTTGCGCCTATGCACAAGATGATCAAGCGGGAGGCGCTGCCGCAGACGTTGCGGGCTTGTGAGATTGTTCCCGCGGCGCTGGGGGAGAGGATTGGGGATGTGTCTGCTTTGTGTGTGGCCATGGGACTTGAGGGTAGGTCCAGTTTGTAAGGAGATACATAACCGGGTATCCAATTAGGGTTTGGTCTGAGGGATCCCAGGTCTCAAAATCGAGACCTGGGGCACCCATCTGTTTTTTCCCGACACGGTGTTGGAAATAAACTCCTTCTGTTTACCGAAATGGTGTCGGGAATAAACCTTCTGTTTCTACCGAAATGGTGTCGGAAATGGACTCCTTTTTTAACCGAAATGGTGTCGGAAATAAACGGATGGGTGCCCCAGGTCTCGATTTTGAGACCTGGGATCCCTCAGACCAAACCTCAATAGGACACCCGGTTATGTATCTCGTTACAAGAAGGTTAGAATCGAAGTTTGTGTTTCAAGGGTGAATGGATGAGTGGACGGTTGGCGGGGAAGACGGCTGTGGTGACAGCTGCGGGACAGGGGATTGGACGGGCGACGGCGCTTGCTTTTGCTAAGGAAGGCGCTACGGTATGGGCGACCGACATCAACGAGACGGCGCTCAAAGCGCTTGCTGCGGAGCAGCCGGCTATCGTGTGCCGCAAGCTCGACGTGCGGAATCCCAAGGAGATTGAAGCGCTGGCGCAGGAGTTGCCCGAACCCCATATCCTGTTTAACTGCGCGGGATACGTGCACCACGGCACCATTCTTGATTGCAAGGAAGAGGATTGGGATTTTTCCTTCGATCTGAACGTGCGCTCGATGTACCGCACGTGCCGCGCGTTTTTGCCGGGGATGATCCGCGCCGGGCGAGGCAGCATCGTCAACATGTCGTCGATAGCGTCAAGTGTGCGGGGCGTGGCAAACCGCTTTGTCTATACCAGCTCCAAGGCCGCCGTGGTGGGCCTGACCAAGGCGATTGCGATTGATTTTGTGCGGCAGGGGATACGTTGCAATGCGATTTGTCCGGGCACGGTGCAATCGCCGTCGCTGGAGGGGCGCATCGCCGCGCAGGGCGACGCGGAGGAGGTGCGGCGGGAGTTTATCGCGCGCCAACCCATGGGGAGGCTGGGCCGCCCGGACGAGATAGCCGCGCTGGCAGTGTATCTCGCATCCGACGAGTCGAGTTTCACCACTGGCCAGACACACGTGATCGACGGCGGCTGGAACATCTAGTGTCCGCCGGGGGCCAGGTCTTCGTTTGTGAAGGTTTGGTTACGACTGGATGCGCGGTGGCTAGACTGCTGCCTTTCTTACTTTTGCCCAGCGCCTTCTCTGTGCGGCCGCGATCTTCTTACGCGCTTCCACGCTCAGTATGCGCTTGCCCTTGACTTTGGGCGCCGAACCATTGACCGAGCCTGCGCTCCGGGTGTGACCGTTGGTTGAACCCTGCAACAAAGCTTTCACTTGCTGTAGCCGCGAGATTTCACCGTTGATGTGTTCTAAGATCTCTTTGGTATTCAAAACTTATTCTCCCGACGAAAAAAAGTCGTCGTGAACAGAATACCAAACTTGATTACCGGAGCTAACTCCGGGGTTGATGGGCGAGGTGTGGGGCGCCTAAGTGGAACTGGAGTTTTCCCAAGAAGGTACACGATTGTTCATGAGAACTTCACTTAACCGGCTGCGTGGCCGGTCGATTCTTGATCCCAGGGCAGCCCTGGCGGAGCAGTTATTTCTTGCTCCGCCGTTTACCGAAGAGGTGGTGGGGGCGATTCGCTTGATTTCTACCCGCTTGCCGCTCAAGGCGGATGAAGCGTCACGATTGCTGTGGCAACAAGAGAGCAATGCTGCGAGTGAGGCGGAATATGACGCGTTGCTGCCGCTGCTCGAACAAGTGGAGAAACCCCGGCGCGTTTTGGAGATTGGTCCGGGATTTGGCCGGTCGGTTGTCTACTTCCGCAAGAAGGGACTGTTCGCGGATAGCGAGATCAGCCTTTACGACGCCAATGGAAGCAGTACCAGGTACAAACAAAAATATTATGAGCAGCCGCCCCGGTGGCCGGACACGTCGTCATTTTGCGGGAATCTTCCGTTGTTACGGAGCATGCTCGAGTACAACGGGGTGACGCAATATGAATTATTCGATGCGCAGCAGTTGCCGCTTGGGGGATTGCCGGGTCCTTATGATTTGATTTATGGGTTTTATAGTGTTGGGTTTCATTGGTCGCTCGAGTATTACCTGGAGGAGCTGGAAGGTTTGATGGGGGAGCGTAGTTTGCTTGTTTGCACGCTGAACAAGAGTTTTCACCGGTTTCTCCGGTTGGCGGAGTTTTCCACGCGGGTGGTCGCGTGCCGTGAAGTGAAGAAGGGGTCGAGCCCGCTTCGGCTTCTGGTTCTGAGCAAGGGAGAGCTTCCGCAGGTGGGGCAGTCGATCGAGGAGGCTTTTCCCGGTTGAGTTCCGTGGGGGGCGACAGGGGTCGCGGCCACGCAGAGAGTCCCGGAGGGACGGCTGACCTTAGCCCAGGACGCAGTCCTGGGAAGAGCCTTCGAGACATGACAAGTCCCGAAGGGACGACGAAGATTGTCCAAGGCTAAGTAGCGGTATATTTTCAGCCGTCCCCGTTCGGCAAGCTCAGGGCAGGCTCTGCGGGACTCAATCATCTTGCACGATCCACCCAGGACTGCGTCCTGGGCTAAGTACAGCCGTCCCTTCGGGACTGGGTCGCATAACCCAATAACATCGCGTTTCAGGCAGCATCTATCCTCAATAACATCACGTTGCAGGTATCATCTACTTATTATGTGCGGACGTTATGTGCGTAAGTCGACTCGACGGGAAATTGCCAACTGGTTTGGTGCTGAGGAGAGGGACGATCTTGCATGGGGCGTGAGCTATAACGTCGCTCCGCAGACGTTTCAGCCGGTGGTGCGGTTGAGCCAAGATACTGGCCAACGGGAAATCGCTCTCATGCGGTGGGGATTGATTCCTTATTGGTCGAAGGATGCGAAGATTGGCTACTCCACGATCAATGCCAAGGCCGAGACAGTAGCAACCGCGCCGGCGTTTCGCGAGGCGTTCAAACGGCGCCGCTGCCTGGTGCCCGCGGACGCGTTCTACGAGTGGCAGAAACTGGATCCCCGGCACAAGCAGCCGTTTGCCATTGCTCTGGCCAGCCGCGAGCCCTACGGGTTCGCCGGCGTCTGGGAGCGGTGGAAGGATCCGCAGACGCAGGAGTGGCTGGAGACCTTCTCCATAATCACGACCGATCCTAACCAGGTGGTGGCGCCGCTGCACAATCGCATGCCGGTGATTATTGAGCGGAAGGACTACGGGCGGTGGCTGGGAGAAGGCGATCCGGCGCAGCCGCCGGTCGATTTGCTGCGGCCTTTTCCCGCGGAACAGATGATTGCCTGGAAGGTGGACAAGGCGGTGGGGAACGTGGGCAACGATCGCGCGCAGTTGCTGGAAACACCTCCGGAAGAGCCGATGCTGGGCTTTGTTGCGGATCCGCAACAGCCATGATGATCGATTCCATCGCCTATACGGATTTCGGCAGGCTCGGCAAGCGCTATGGTAACAACAACTTTGGCTGTCTTCGGTAGGCCATCCCGGCCGTGTCGCGGGACAGCGAGTCGCGCCGCCACCGCATAAACAGGGCAGTTGGCTGAATAGATAACCGGCAAGGTTACAGTAAAAAATCTACTTGAATACGTTCAGTTGAAGTTACTTACGATGTAATAAAAATAGTGCTTAAGACTGTTGCCCATTGTGAAAATCTGAGGCATACTGGCTCCAAGTTAAGTCATAACTACAAAGAATGTAGTTATGTTTTGGAAGGGTCTCCTCCCCCCGGTTGACCCTTCTTTTTGCCTAGGTTCCTCCCCCAGAAAATTCGGAGATCTATGAGTCCTCTTCGTAGACATAGTGGTGGACGTCCTCGTTCCGCCCATTCCATCCTGGATTTTGCCGAGCAGTGGGGTATCTCACAAAAAGCAGCACGGCGCCTGGCGTCGCGCAGGCTCAACCACGAAGCCATGACGATCCTGGTTTGCGACCACAAGCGAAATGCTGCTGCCCAACGCCGGGAGGTCACTGCCCAGGGCCGATACGCCGGTGGCATGCGAGCACTGGGTATGCACAGCCGTGTTCCCGCGGGCCCTGCATGAGCCGAGTGCCTACAATCCTGTTGCCGGGCCGCCGGCAACAGATGCAGGAGTGTGCCTGGTCACGACTGGGCTTGGCCGTAGGTAAGCAGATACGGCAAAGCCTGATCCGGCGGGTGTGGAAGGGCGATGTGAAGTATGCCCGTAAACTGACTCAGCTCGCGCACCGTCATTGTGCTGGACCATGACGGTCGGGAGATAGCGTTTCTTTACAGCAGCGTGGAGAAGGAGATCATCAGCTTTCTGCCTTCCGATGCGCCGGAGACGGCGGAGTGGCGGGAGGCGCGATCGCCCGCAGTCACGGCTCCCGCTCGCCGCTGGGGAGTGGGGGTACGCCGGTGAACGCACGGGGCAGCGAGGTGGTTCTCCCGGCAAATGTAACGGCGGAGATGGCGATTCTGGGCGCCATCCTGCTCAACAACGGCCACTACCAGGAGGCGGCCGGGCGGGTAGAAGCGGCGGACTTCTCGCTGGAGGCGCATCGCCGTGTTTTTCAGCGCATGGGCGAACTGCTGAGCGAAGGCAGGTCGGTCGATATTGTGACCCTGGCCGAGCAGTTACAACGTAACAAGGAGTTGTCGACCATTGGGGGGGTGGCCTGGCTCGCCTCGCTGACCGAGGGGTTGCCGCGGCGGCTCTCGATTGAAGACTACGTGCGCATTGTGAAAGACAAGTCACTGCTGCGGCAGACCATTGCGGAGAGCGACCGGGTCAGCGTGCTGGCGGTGGATCAGTCTGGTTCCGCGGAAGAGGTGCTGGCAGAGGCGGAGTCGGCTTTCCGCAGGATCGCGGGTAAGACGATTACTGCCGGACTTACCTCGGTGGCGGAATTTATTCGCGACCAGTATCCCTGCATCGACAAAATCTTTGAGCAGAGCGCGCGGTTGACGGGTATTCCATCGGGCTTTTGCGCGCTGGATAATCTGACCGCGGGATTTCAGCCCAAGGAGTTGACGATTCTGGGGGCGCGGCCTTCGATTGGCAAGACCGCGGTGGCGGGGAACATCGCGGTGCATGTGGCCAAGTTGGGCCGGACGGTGGCGTTCTTCAGCCTGGAGATGCCGAGCAAAGCGCTGATTGACCGCATGTGTTGCGCGCAGGGGCAGGTGGATCTGCAGGCGCATCGCCATGGACGATTGAACGAGGTGCAGAAGCAATATTATCTGCGCGCCCTGGCGGATATTCTCGATGTGCCGTTGTATATCGACGACCAGCCGGGGCAGACGGCGGCGTCGATTGAAGCCAAGGCTGCGCGGCTGCAGGCGAGCAACGGTCTGGACCTGGTGGTGGTGGATTACCTGGGCCTGATGGCCGCGGAGCGCAAAGGGATGGAGAACCGGGAGCAGGTGGTGGCGGCCATCAGCCGGGCGATGAAGGGGCTGGCCAAGCGGTTGAATGTGCCGGTGATTTTGTTGTCGCAATTGAATCGTGAGCTGTATAAGCGGGTGGATAAGCGGCCGATTCTTTCTGACCTGCGCGAGTCGGGATCGATTGAGCAGGATGCGGATTTGGTGTTGTTTCTGCATCGCGAGGAGTATTACCACCGGGATGATCCATCGTTAGCGGGTAAGGGCGAGTTGATTATTGCCAAGGCGCGGAATGGTCCGCTGGGCACGGTACGGCTGCATTATGATGCGCGGACTTGTCGATGGGAGAGTGAGCGGGAGTGAGCAGGCCTTCCCCCTTTTTCCCGGCAACAAAGTTCGGGTGCCCCATATCTCGCTCGTTTTTCGCGAGATATGGGATACCACGTAGATCTACCTTAAGTGTTGATAGCTACCGAAAAGCCTTGGGGTTGAGATAGGTGGTATCCCACATCTCGCGAAAAACGAGCGAGATATGGGGCACTCGAACTTTGCTTCTCGTCCGGCGGTCTTCAAAATCTTCTGAGGCCTCGGCGGCGCGTGGTTGGGATCGGGGCATCTGCCTCATCGAGTTCTTCTGATTTTTGTTGCCAGCGGATGGCGGCGGAGCCTACGTCGAGGCCGCGTACGGCGTGCTGCAGTAATAACTGCCGGGGCACAGAGGCTTGCTGTACGAAGGTGTAGACGGCATAGCGGGTTTCGTCGGCTACGTCGTCGAGGGGATCGCCGGGGATTTTGCGGATGTCGCCGGGCCGGCGTTCGTCGTGCATGCGGGTGCGCAGGGCTTCGAAAGTGCGCGGGCAGACGTCGGTGATTTCAAATTCTCTGGTGCGGAGCAGGCGGTAGAGCAATTGCCAGCCGCCCAGGCGATCGTTCGAGGCGCGCTCACAGGTAATTTCCCAGGGGTCTAATATTTCGTTGATCTGGTCAGCGATGGTGTGACCGTCACCGATATCTTTAAAGTTTGCGGGATCGAGATAGGCCGCGACGATGCGCCGACGCTCACCGTTTTCCTGGGGTTTTATAAATGCTTCGACGACCATCGCTGCCAGTTGGTAAGCGGGGACGTGGGGCACGACTAACTCGCCGATCTTGCGGATGCGGCCGTTGGGGAAGTCCGCCCCTTCATGGTGCGCGAGGACGCCGGGGATATCGATTTTCTGGCTGCTCTCGGCGGGGCCGCGCACGTAGAGTCCCACGGAGGAAGAGGATTTGCCGTAGCCGTAGTCGATGGAGAGGAAGTGGTTGTGCCACCACTCCACGCCTGCATCGGCCAGCGGGCGCACCATGCCGGCCTGGACGAAAGGGAAGTAAGCGCCCTCGAGGGTGCACCAGCAGCCTTGTTCCATGGCCGCGGCCGCGCCGCCGGACATCATGTGCAGACGCTTGGCGTAGTTTTTGTCGAGGAGGTTGTGGTCGGAGAGTTTGCCGGGGATGAAGGCCACGGAGAAGGGGATGGCCTCGCCGTCGGAAGGCCAGGAGCGGTCGCGGTAGAGTTCGCCGGGTTGGGCCGCGTCGCGTTGGTTGTGGACCGGGCAGTGGCCGCGCAGGAACAGTGATTGATGCCAGGCGGCGCCGACGTTGCCGGGGTTGGAGGTGAGGCGCATGCGCAGGCGGAGCCTGGGATCGGTGGCGCTGAGGCGGCCGAGTATGTTGCGGATTTGTTTTTCAGTGTGCAGGGTGGATTCGTCGAAACCGATGAAGGAGTAGCGGGGGCCGAGGTATTTCCAGACATCGTCGTCGGTTTTCATGTAGGCGAAGCGGATGGTGGCTCCGGAGGGAAAGCTCCAGGTCCATTTGGGCGAGCCGACGAAGGCGCCGCCCATGGGGGCGTAGAGACGGCGGGTTTTGTCGATGATGTCGGTCATCTCGACAAAGGAGGAGCGGAAGATGATGGCGCGGAGGTTGGGGTTTTGGTATTCCTGGACCGCGTCCATGAGCATGGTTTCGGTCTTGAGGGAACCGGCGGAGCCCCCGAAGAGGAGGATGTCCGCTGGGGAATTGATCGCGGATTCTTGGGCGGCGGTGGCCGGTCTCCAGGCATAGGTCATGGAAGTGTTTGTCTTGACGGCACCCGAGGTTGGGTTAGGCCGATGGGGAAAGCATCGATCACGCTTTTGGTAGCCAGGTGGCGCGGTAGATGTCGGGCTCGGGGAGTTGCCTGGCGAGCTGCTTTGGTTTGCTGCCTTCGGCGAGTTCCTCGCAGAGAGCGTCGAGGGCTTTTAGCTGGCCCAGGATGCTGCCTTTGGTGGTTTCGGGTTCGATGTGGGCGAGGTCCCAGTACTTGTTCAGGACATCGTTGCGGTGGAATTTGAGTGAGGGCATAAGATGTATCTCCGTTGGTAAAGTCATTCGTGTAATATTTGGCTCCATGGGAAGCAAAGATAAAGGCAAGCGCGAGACGAAGAAGGCACCTAAACCCAAGCCCAAAGTGGAACCCGGCCGCAAGCGCGGGGAAGATAGCCGCCTGGGAGGGCCACCCAAGAGCTAAGGCGGCCGGGATCGCTTGAGATCCCGGTGACGCACAGTCATGTTCCGGCCGTCTTCGGTGCGGACGCGCGCGATCCGCATGTTCGGGTCCACGTAGAGGACCTTGGCGACGGCACCGTCCGCCAGCCTCACCTGGGCGCCCTTCACCACCGGACCCTTGACCACGTCAGGCCGATCTCCATTTTTGGAGTGAAAACGCTCCATCGCCCGATCGTTCAGGTCGCGAGCAGCGGCGGTGGCCGTCCCCGCGCCGCGGCCGGCGAGCTCCGCGTTGCGCGCCCGCTTGTAGTCGTGGTGCTCCTGCCGGTTGGCCTGGAAAACGGGGCGGGGAACGATCTGCAGTTCTTCCGACGCGCCGTTCGGCATCTGTAACTGTAGCGAATGGGCACGATAGTGGTATTGCGGATCGCCTAGGTCGAAACGATCCTGCTCGCGTAATACTCTGAAGTGCTGTTTCACCGCGGCCACGACGGCATCCTTCGCTTGCGGTGAATCCACCGCGATCTGTGCCGCGCCGTAATCGCTTACGGTCTCTGCCGGTTGTCCTTCTTCTTCAATTTTTTCTGCCAGGCGCAACGGATTCTTTCGCTTGCGGCTGGCCGCAAGGGTGGCGCCTTGGATGGGCTCCACGAGTTGCGCCAGCTTTGCCTGGTACGCCGCCATGGCGCTGGTGGCCAGTGCCTGGTTGAGGGCAGGGTTGCGCGTGGGTTGCACGATCTTGCGGCCGGAGATGGGCTCGGATGTGCCAATCTGCACCGCGGGCTCAAAGCCCAGATCGGCGAGCGAAGGCGGTAGCGGCTCGAAGCCCAGCGCGTGCAGTGGATGGATCGCCATAGTTACCTTGGTAAAGGTTGCCTACAACGGAACGGGGAGCCGCAAAGAAAGGCCGAAACCTCTCTCTGCATACCGGGTTCGCATCGTATGTGAGGTTGTTGTAAGGGAGAAGGAACGATGAAAACGAAATGGCTTGCTAGTCTCATCCTGGCTGCAGCAGTCACCGCTCCAGCCTTTGCCCAAGTCGGTATCTATATCGGTCACGAGCCGCCGCCGTTGCGCTATGAGGTTCGGCCAGCTATTCCGGGTCCGGGCTTTACGTGGGTCGATGGATATTGGAACTGGTATGGCGGACGGTATGTGTGGGTTCCAGGTGTGTGGCGCCGGCCGCCTTATGCGGGCGCGTATTGGAGCCATCCTCATTACGATCACTATGACCGCGGTTGGCAATACCATGAGGGGCATTGGGATCATGACGACCACGGCGACCACCATGATTGGGACCACGACCGCCACTAAGAATTTACCCGGGGCTACGGGAAGGGGACGGGAAACCGTCCCCCCGTGGCGTATCTAATTTTCCAATCTTCCATTCAGTCCAATAGGGACGGTTGAACTCCAGACCTGCCCAAACCATGTTGAAAAATGCACCGGTTCAGCAACTGCTCCGTATTTGCGACGGACGGAGCGATTGCTGAACCGACGCATTTTCAAATTTAACTTGGACAGGTCGCCTTGGCAAAATACTCTAGTGCTCATCTAATACTTTAAGGTTGCTGTCTATCCGCATGGCCTCCAGGAGATTGGCTTTTGGCAGATAGCCGACCTGTCCCTTCGAGGAAACCTTGATGTAGAGGGGATCGGTGCTCCGGCCGGCGGGTGCGGCTGCGGCGAAGTACGCGCCCAGGCCCTGGCGTGAGGGGGTTGCCTGCGAGGGCGGCCTGGTGAGGTTGCCGGTCAATGGGGTGGACTCGCCGGGACCGCTGACCGGCGCGTGGTCCGGGGGTGGCAACACCAGGCTCTGCGCCTCCGCCGGGGACAGGATTTGCTGGAGCAGCCTGCTGGCTTCATCTTGCGTGTGGTCAGTCATGGTTACAATTGCCCTGCCTTGCCCAGGTTGCCGGCTACGCTGTTGCCGACCTCATCCCAGAAGCCGGGGGTTTTCGCGGCCTGGGTTTCGTTGCCGAGAACGCTGTCGGCGGCGTTCGAAGATGTCCCATAAAGAGACTGGTTGGCGCCTATCGGCACCGCCGATGCACCCAGGGCAGACTGGTTGTAACCGGCTTCTCCGGCGATGCGCTTTTGTTGCGCGGACGCGAGATCGCTCGACAGGTCGCGGGTGTTTTGCTGGGCACCGGCGGCTGCCGTCGCGGCGTCGGCGGCGCTGTTCTGGCCGGTGCGGCGGGCTTGCGCCTGCAGCGCGCCGGCGAGTGAATTCGCTCCAGCGTCGGATACGTTGGCCAGGCCGGTGTTGATGGTCTGATCGTATTCGCCACCCGGAGTGTACGGGTTGCCGGAAACGAATTTGGCCAGCTGGTTGTTGTAGTTGCCGATGGCGTCCTGGGTGGAACCAAAGGCCGATTGGGCATTGCCGAAGTCGGTGGCGTTTTCGTTGGTTGCGGTGTTGAAGGCTTGGGTGGATTGGCCTCTACTCATCCCGATCTCCTGTTTAGGTTGGTGGTGCTTGTAGGTTTCATGCGCCTTTCTTTAATTGAAAGGCGCACACTCGGATCTCTCCAGCGTCGCGTGACAGGAGATCGGGATCATGATTGTCCTCTCAGGTCTTTAGCGAAGTGGGCAAGCTCGCGGTCGACACAGTCGAAGCCTGCGCGCTGTAGCGGTTTCTGGATCATTTGTTTCAGTTGCCGGGGAACGAAACACTCCAGCCAGCGAAAGCCTTTTAGCTTGAGTACATAACTTAACCCTTCGATTTCGCGGCGGCTGAAGGCGGTGGCCTTCGCGTCGCAGCCAACAAAGCGCAGCTCCGCGATGGTTTCTACATAAATACAGTTGCGAATCTCACCGCTCTCTTCCACGCCCACCAGGGCGAGGGCGATGGCGGGACCGAAGAGCCAGGGCAGCTCGTAGCTGGTTCCTTGCGCGGCCTGGTGCTCGCGGTGGAGTTCGACGATGCGTGGCCAGTCTTCCTGCGTCGCCTGGCGCAAAACGATACGTTTCATTTGACCGTGAGGCCGTGCTTGCCGGCGTAGATCAGCATCTGTTGCTGCGACGTATTCAGCGCGGCGTTGATCTGTTGCACGGCCGCCGAAGGGTCCAGGCTGCCGAGATTGTCTTTGGGATGGACCGCGCCACAGGCAGGGCAGGCGTCGTGGCCCACGGCGAGCTGGACCAGGTGGCGATGGCCCCGCTCGTCGCGCAGCTCGATCACGTGGAAGCCGCTGGCCAGGTCGAGATATTGCTGGTGCAGGCTATACATTGGCGTAGAGTCTCCCTCCGTTGTCGCCAGTTGCGCCGCCGCCGCCGGCGGATCCCCCACTCACGCCGCCTGTCGCGGTGACGGTGGGGCTGGCGGAATAGCCGCTGCCGGCGCTGCCCGGCGTCACTTGCGTGACCGCGCCGGCGGTGACGGCGGCGGTGGCGGTGGCTCCGCTACCCGTGCTGTCGGTGATGGTGAGAAGGGGGGCCGCGGTGAGTCCATTGCCGGGATTGATGATCTGGTACGCGACGATCGCGCCGCCGGTGACCACGGCGTGAATGACCGGGAGCACTAATCCGCTGGCGTTGGCGATGACGGAGACTTTGCCCACCGGCACCCAGGTATCGGGGAAAGTCTGTGCCAGTTGTGGTTTCAGTTGGTATTTCTGGCCATCCCATACCACGAAGCCGCTGGCGGCGTAGGGGACGTTCAGGATGGTCCCCGACGGGATTACTTTCGACCCGTTACCAAGGATGGAAGTCCACGCGGTGCCGACTCCCCCGGAGCCGTAGATACGGACCGTCGCGGTGCTGCCGGCGGCCAACGAGTCTACCGTGGCGTAGTTCGATTGGTTGAGCGAGAGATTGCTGCCCGCGGCTGAGGAGCTCATCAGGCCGGCGCTGACGGCTCCTGCTTGCACCACGTAGCTGCTCCAGTTTTGCTGGTTGTAACTCGAGCGCAGTCGCCAGTAGAGGGTGGCACCCGGGTTAGGGAACACGTAGCTGGTATTGGTGCTGATGGGGTAGACGGTTACCGCGGAGGCGAAGTTGGCTACGGTGGAGCTGGATACCTCCTGATAGACGGGCGCGTTGTTCGCACTTTGTGCCGGCGTGATGGACACGTTGTAGCTGCCGTTGGCTCCGCTCACAGAGAGCTTCGAGGGTGCGGGGGGCGTGGTAAAAGCAGATGCGATGGTATCGACCTTGGCCAGTGGAGTGGTCCCCGTCTGCGCGTAAAGAGATTGCAGGGCGAGATGGATGCCGGTGAGGGTCTCGCGCAGGTCGCTGTTTCCCTTGGCGGCGGCGTTGATCTGCGCCAGGTTCACACTAAGCGCCATTGCTGGTTCTCCCTGTGAACAGCGGGCGGGTAAACAGGCTGCAGTATTTGAGGGCGAACCAGGCATTGGCCATGGAGCCGTTGGTGAAGCGCATGCGGAAGCGCTCGTTCTGCCCCTGGGCGCCTCCGTCATAGCCTTTCCAGTTTTGCGGCGTCAGGGGGAAGGGTGCTAGCTTGACCTCAGCATTGGCGGGTTGCGGCGAGTCGATGGTGTTTCTGGCCACCATCACGGATACAGTCATGGAGCCTTCGCCGAGGGCGTTGATGCTGACGCCGCCCAGCATGGAGACTTCCATCAGGTCCTGGGTGCTGGTGGTTTCGTACTGGCACTCGATGCCTTGGCCGTTGTCGTTGTAAACGCCGGTGGCGATCATTTGTACCGTGCCGTCGGGAGCGGAGGAGCCGATCAACACCTGCGACTGGCGCAGCGCCCCGAAGGGAGAGGCATTGGCCGGCAGCTGGCGCTCACAACGTATCGCCACGGAGCCGGCGATATCATCGAGGCTCCATTTGCGGGCCGCGCCCATGGCTACTTCGCGCCCGGCGTATTGGCTGAAGTGGATGGGCCCGGACAGGCCTTCCATGTAGTTCATGGTGAGGGTCTGGTTGGGTACCGTGGCGTTGCCCACGGGAATGCCGATGCGGATTTCCTTATTTTCCTCGTCGACGCAGCACCAGATGACGTGTTGGTAGTCCCAGTTGATGGTCGACCAGAGGGTGGGGATTTCCTTGGTCATCAACTTAGGTTGGGGTTCGCTAGGGGCGTAGGCATAGGCTCCGCTGCGGTGGACGAAAAACAGAAATTCATTGGTGACGCAGACTGCGCGCGGGCCGCAGGGTCCGACGCCTTCCCAGCGTTGCTGCACCGACCAGGTGGAGGGATCGGTGGCGGTGGGGGAGATGGTGAACCCGGAGCGCTCTTTTAAAGAGAAGAGCGTGCCCTGGAATTCGCGGGCGCAGATGCAGCGCTGCCCGTTGCCGTTGGCTACCTGGATGGGGCTGGTGTCGCCGTAGTAGGACTCGGAATCGGCGGCAAGCGAGATGTAGTGGCCGGATCCGTAGCCATCCACTCCGGTGAGCACGACGCGATCGATGGAGGGCGCGTAGTAGACGTCCACCGCCGCGGGGGGTTGGACGCAGCGCAGACGATCCGTCATGTCGGTCGAGGTTTCGGCTGCTAAAAATTCATCGGTGAAGTTGAAGAGGGCGGTGGTGGTCGAGTTGTCGTCAATCACCGTGGCAGTCATGGGGATGCCTGCGCTGACCGTGGTTGTAGGGATATAGAAGAAGGGGCCGGCGTTGGTTCCGTCGGCCACCGTGAACCCAATGGTCCGGTTGAGAGTATTGGCTGGGCCGGTGGGGATGTTGGCCATGTAGAGCTGATCGCCCGGGACATCGACGCTGATGGAGGTGAAGGCGGGGACTGTGGGGCTGAGGTTTCCGTTGCGGTTGGTGAAGGCGATGCTGGCATAGCGCAGGCCGGTTCCGGCGTCAGGGGCGATGTTGCCGGCGGCTCCCGAACTGTTAGTTGTCGGTGGTGCGGGACCGGCGGCGGTTGCGGTGATGGTCGCGGTGGTGAGGGATTGAAAGGATCCTGCGAGCGCGTAGGCGCTGGTGGCCGGGGGTGGGGATCCGGTGGGCACGTCGGCCTGGTAGAGGTTGACGGCGGCAATTTGATACAGCGTGGAGGGGATGGGGATCTGGACCGCGTCGTCGAGGACGGTGTCGATTAAAGTGCCGGCGAGCGAGGGAAGGGTTTCGCCGGATGGATTGGTAAAGGTGGCGATGACGTAGACGTCTCGCCCGGCAGGGAAGGCGCCGGAACTGGAGGCTCGCTCTACCGTTGGGGTGGGCGGGGGTTGGAGTCCGCCGGGTGTAACCCTTGCAGTGTTTGAGGATGGCGGCGCGGGCCCGGAGGCTGTGGTGGTCACCGTTACGGTGGCAGATAAGGGAAAGCTGCCTACCTGGGCGAAGGTTGCCGGTGCCGGTGGTGGGGCTCCGGTGGACACGTCGGCTTGGTAGACGTTGACCGACGTTGGTTGGTAGGCGGGGGCGAGGCCGCGTATCCATCCTGCCAGGCTGGAGAGAGCAGGGACCGTGAATTGGACACCGTCGTTGAGGTTGGTATTGATCAGGATGCCGGGAGCGGAGGCGATCGATTCACCCTGGGCGTTGAGGTAGGTGAGTTGCAGATAGACATCGCGGCCGGCAGGGAAGGTTCCCGAGGATGCGACGCGTGTGGGCTGGGGACTGTTGGGCGCGGGCAGACGGTTCACCAGGACTGGGGTTAGTTCCTGCCAGGTGGCTGCGCCATCTGTCACGGTGGCGTTTTCCGTGAGCGGCCAGGTTGGCTCGGTGGTTTGCGTCGCGCCGGTCGCGATGCAGCGATAGAGATGTCCGTTGCCGCCGGTGGCTGTGGGTTGGACGTATTCGCCCACGAGGTAGGCAGTGGAAGGCTGCCAGGGCGCTCCTAATGGTTTTTGTCCGTAGGGGTCCAGTTGCTGAGTGTTGAGTGCGTAAACGTCGATAGGGGCTTTGGGGGTTTTCAGATCGGAGTAGGCGATCAGGGCGCGGTTGTAGGCTTCCGTGATGAGGGCGTGCGCGTTTGTGGGTTGGGTAACGAGGGGGCCTTGCACGCGTTGGAGTCTTCCGCTGCCGGCTGGGTTTTCGATAAGGAGATAGCCGCTGGTATCGAAGACCATGGGGACCTGGAAGAGGGTTTCGCCTGGGTTTTCCGGGGTGTAGATGAGAGAGGCCAGACCGCTGATGAGAGCCTGGTTGGGGCTTTGCAGGGCGGTTTGCAGTCCGTAACGCGTGGCGACGGTGGTGAGTTGGAATCTGCAGTTTTTGCAGACGGCGGCAACGCCCATAGGCAGCACTGTTGGGTCGTCGTTGTCGACGAGTCCGCCAAAACGCGTGAACTCGTGGGGGGTGAAGCCTTCAAAGTTCATTCATGGTTGCCTGTAAGGGTTGGGGCGCCCGAAGGGAACGCAGGTCCCTCCGCTTCGGTCGGGATGACAAGGGGGGCGAGGTGTTTCCATTTGGCATTGGTTGCGAGGATCCCAGTCCCGTAGGGACGGCTGACCTTAGCCCAGGACGCAGTCCTGGGTATGTCATGCAAGCTGATTCAGTCCCGCAGGGACGGCTGAAGGTTATCCATGATTACGTTGCGGTCAATTTTCAGTCGTCCCTGCGGGACTTTTCACGTCGCACGCTAACCCCAGGACTACGTCCTGGGCTAAGGTCAGCCGTCCCTTCGGGACTAGATGCCCTGAAGTCCGCTAAACCCGGCGCCTCTGCATGGTCAGGATTACGTTTCCGCTGGTGACGGCGCTGTTGTAGGCTCCCGACACGATGGTTCCCGACGGTTGATACACGTTGATCAGAAAAGCGTTCAACGTGGAGCCGGTGATCTTCGGTTGAACATAATAGCCACCGATGTCTTCGAGATAAACCGCCGGGGCCAGGGTGAGGGGAAGCTCGAACAAGCCTTCGACATCGAGGCCGTTGGGGTTCGTCAACGTTGCCAGGTTGAGGGGATCTCCCCCGGTGGTGAAACTGCCGCTGAAGGTGAGTTGGATGTAGACGGTGAAGTTACGCTCGCCCGCTCCACCTGTGTAGTCAATGATCGCGCCTGAAACTGCCATGTGTTTTCTCCTTAATTAATGCGTGAATGACGGGTTTGCCTGCCGGTCCGGCGGACCTGGCCTTGCTCGGCGCGGACCAGCTGCTCCATAATTTCGTCCATGCCTTCGAGCGCCTTCTGTTCATAAGCGCGCGTCCAGGCGTCGTTGCCGCGGACCGTGGCCACTAGCGCCGCGGCGCCATAGGCGACCACGTAGCCGATGCGCGGATGAGATAACAACACGCTTTCATCGTTGTTCAACGCGGGCGGTCCAAATTCGCCGCGGATGCGCAGATCGACGGCGATGGAACAATTGGTCAACCAGATCACCTCGCTGCGAAACTCCCACCCGGCCATGCCCTCGCGCGATTGCAGGTCGGGCAGCACCTCGTAGTTGCGCACCAACCGGTAATAGGCTGGGTCGTCGCCCGCCGGTTTCCAATCGATGCGCAATGGCTGATCGGTCAAGGTCGCGAGCGGGCCGGCACCGGTTTGATAGGGCGCCAGGTTCGGGGTGCCCGGCGGAATGCCCGGCACTTCCACCACGGCGATATCCCACGAGGATTGTGTCGATGCCAGTTGCGAATTGACGTCGTCGTAGACTTCGCAGATGAGGGGCAGGAGGAAGGCATCCGTCAGATACGATCCTTGAGGATCGTCGAGCAGGGTGCGAACCCGGGCCTTGACCTGGCCTAACGTCCAGCTCACGCGAGGCCTGCTTTGCCTTTCGCTTTATCGCGCTCTGCCTTGATGTTGTTGACGATCCTCCACTCTTCGGCAGTGAGGCGATCCATCTCCACCGCGCCGTAGGCGATGCGGGTGTTTTTGTAGGCCTCGACGACGTCGAAAACGTGGTGGCAGTTTGCGCAGAGTGTGGCTCCCGCTTTGGGGATGTTGGCGCAGCTAGGGCAGGGGTCGGGTTGCTTCTGGGCCAGCGTGTTGGCTTGCATGACCCAGCGGGGTAACTCGGGGATGAGGCCTTCGTCCAGTGCCAGCCGCGCCAGGTCGCGATGGGTGTCGTTCACGTTCATGCGCTGGGAGTCGTTCTCGTACCAGGCGTTGGCGGATTGCAGCCGCTGCAAAATCGAGGTGTTGCGCTTTTTGCGGACGGTGGCCAAGGTGTCGTGGAAGTCGCGCTCGCGGACTTCGACGTAGAATTCGCCACGATCACTGTAAGCCACTTCAGGGACGCGGATGGTGCCGCCCTTCTTGATGGTGGAGGGGTGGTGATCGCCGACATAGCAGAGGACTCCGCCGAAGCCGCCGTCCTGTTGCACGTATTCACGGATGTACTCAGCGGCGAGCACCAGGGGGATGGCCGGCACCGGCTCCATCTGCATCATGTTCTGCGCGTCGCAGCCGAGGTCTTTGTGTCCCCAGCGGGTTTCGCGGATGACGTGGATGGTGTAGGGCTTGCCGGGTGGGCATGCGGGGATGTCGTCGGGGAAATAGACACCGCCATTGATCTTGAGGGGGAAGGGGTTGAGGTTGAGGATGGTGACGGGTTTATCGGCTTCCGCCTGTTTGAGGAGGCGCTGGATTTCGGCGTAGCGTTTGACGGTCCAGCGTTGGCCGGGATCGCGGAACTTGCCGGGGTCTTTGCCGAGTAGCGCTTCTGCGTTGGCGCGCTGCATTTCCGGGGTGATGACTACTGTTGCCATGGGTAGTGCTCCTTGTCGATAGGGGTTTCCAGTGGGGATTTGTTTGAGGGATCCCAGGTCTCAAACGCGAGACCTGGGGCACCCATCGGTTTTTACCGGGACAACGGACAGGAGGAGCGACAGCCCTCTCCTTTTTGTCATCCCGAGCGAAGCCGAGGGATCTGCAGTCTTTTCGGTCTTAGAGAATGCCGATGTGTTCGTTGGCGTTGCCGGTGCGGCGGGCTAAGTCTTGTCTCCAGCGGCTGGCGGCCAGGCTGCTGCTGCGCAGGGGGGAGATGTGGTCGCGCATCATGGCGTCGTACTCGGTCTTGCGCTTCTCTTCGGCTTGCTGCTCTTCGTATTGGAACCGCAGCAGGTACTCTTGCGCCCTTGACTCCGGGGTGCCGCGGCGGCCTTGGATGCCGGCGCTATATCGCGCGATCAGACTCTGCAGCGTATCCGTTGTGGGCACCTTAGGCCACGGGCCAAACACCATCTCATAGTCGCCACATTCGGGATAAGGTCCCAACATAGGGGTGAAGCCGTCGATCGCCTTGTAGGAGTACCACTCCGCTTGCGTGCCATAACTCGAGGCCGGGAACCACTTTTCGAGAATCCAACCTTCTGCATGGGGATACTTCCTGACTTCGCGCATCTCCGTGACCACACGAATGGGCTTGTTATCGTGGCGGGAAAAGTTGCAGCCGGGCGCGTGCGGGTTGGGCTGGAAGTTCAAGCCGCCCTTCTCCGCGGTCGAGAGCCCCTCGGCCCAATCGCGGTACACCCCGGATTCCTTGACCAGGCGATCGCTGCCTACCAGCAGTCTCCATTGTGGCTTGCCGAAAGGGTTCTTGCCCCCGTAACTGGTAAGAAACCGCTGAGGCGCTGCGGGCACGATATGGCTCATCGTTGGCCACCGGAGAAAGTGAATGGGGCTGTCTTTCTGCCATACCAATTGGCGGACATGGAAGCGTCGCTGCTCTCCAGGTGATAACCCACCACCTCCGGGATCATGGATCGCTTTGCCCGCGGCCACGTTTTGGCAAAAACCATGTCGCCGCGCCCCGCATCGGTATGGTCTACCGGGTATTCGCGAACTCCCGAGACAGCCGGGTTCCACATCTGGAAGAAACCGAGGGGAATGTAACCGCCACCGTCTTTGCTGGTGACGCGGGTGCCCAAGGGAAAAGCATTCAGGTGCACATAGGCGTCACACTCATGTTGCAACGCCGGCATCTCCAGGAATTTGTCCCACTCCGCATACCCTTTCACGCAGAAGCGGTCGATGCCGTAGATCATGCAGGGGTCGAGGTTGGCATCCTTAAGTAGTAGGCGGGTCTGGGGCGGGAGCCATATGTCCGCGTCCAGATGGACCACCCATGCATCGCGATCCAAGCCGGCTGAGGCCTTCATTGATGCCTGCGCCTTTGCAGAATTTGTTCCAGCGGGAATTGAGGGCGTCGGTCTTGATGCACTCCACATGGTGAAATTCGCAGATGCGCTGGGTGTCGCGATCTTCGGCAGAGGTGACCACCACAATCCGGTCGAAGAGATGCTTATTGGCCGGGAGCGTGCATCGTAAGAAGTCGGAATAGCGGTCGCACACCAGAACTGCTTCCATCTTGAAGTGAGGGTCTGGATGGTTCACCGTGCCTCCGGGGCAAGGGCCTTGATAAGACATCGGGTGGTCTCCGTAGAAAAGCAAAGGGCTGAGCGGGTTAGCTCAGCCCTTCACCCAGGTGGTTAGTTGTAGACAGGGACCTTCAGGCCGGTGACGGAAGAGATGGCCTGCGGATTGTCCACGGCGTACTGCCGGGCATCCACGTAGTAGCATCCTTCGTTCGCCGTCGGGTTACCCGAAGCAGGGTCGTAGATTTGGAACACCCACTGTCCGCTGCGGTTCTTGAACCAGAAGGGCGCCTTGCCCCACACTACCTTGAGCCACGAACCGAACTCCATGAAGTCGATGCGGGTCTGGTCGGCGTGGATGTTGCGCACTACCTCGCGGCCGGCAATGGTGAACTGGCCTACGTTGGCAGTGAGTCCGTCGAACCCTGGCATTTTGCCATTGGTCATCAGGATTTCCTGCCGGGCGAAGCCCATCTCCTCATACGCCTGGATCTGCGAGGGATGGGCGTGCCATACCTGCGACTTGAGCGCGTCCGTGCCCAGGCTCTGTTCCACGCGGCTGAGCGCCGCACGTAACATCGGCAGTGACAAGGGAGCGCCACCCGCAGCCACTCCATTCGCGACCACGTAATTCTGGGTACGGTTAATGCCCAGGAACGTGCCCGTGGTGGCGGTGTTATGGAAATACGGGATGCCGTAGAGGAACACCGGCGTGGTGGCGGCGACGCCTGCGACCATGATAAAGTCGCCGGCGACCGTGCCGGCCGGGACCGCGTCCACGGTTATGGACTGGGCCGAGCCGAGCTTGTTGTTGACGTTGTTGACGTAGCAGGTGCCGCGCAGGGTGTAGGTGTTGCTCATCACCTGCACCTGCTGGCCCTGGGAGATAAGCCGGGCGCCCCACGGGGACGACGCGAGCACGATAGGGTTCGCGCCACCGCCGGCGTAGCTCGGGTCTACCTGGCCGATTTTTCCGTCACCCGCCTGCTGCAGGAACTGGTCGCGGTTTTTCGCCATCTGCACGGCCACATCTGCAAGCGTCTTGGTTACAGGATTCTCGGAGACAACCTTGGGTCCGCCTTCGCCGATAATGTCGACCAGTCGCGAATACTCGACTGGGATGACGGTGGCGAGGGGAGTCAAAGTGCCTTGATCCCAGGCGCTGAAGTTGCCGGCCGGTAGAATGCCGCCGTCCAGGTTGAACAGGGCGACGTTGCCGGGGAACGCGGTTTGGAAGCGCAGACGAAAGCTGCGCAGCGAGACGGGAGTAATGGAGCCGCGCTCAGAGATACGGGCGTCGAGCTTGGCCTCTTTTTCAATGAGCAGCTTGATGACCTCGTTCAAGGCCTCAAGCTGCAGCTGCTGGGTAGTGGATGCAGTGCCGATCAGGTTGGACATGAAATGGTTTCCTTAGATACCAGGTGAATTGCGAGGGTGGCTCACCGAGACGTCATCAGCTGAAGCACGCGAGGCAGGATCAGCTCTCGCGCGATCTTGTCGAAAGGCTTGCCGGGATTGGCGCGTTGCCACTCTGCCTGGGCATGGTCGAAGGCGGCGCTTGAGGTCATCAAGGCGGCCCCGCTGCCGGCAGGCCCGGTGGATCCTCTCGGTTCGGTCTTCTTTGTGCTGTCGATCTGGGCGTCTACCTTGGCGCGTTTGGCGGCGGAGGCGTTGGCGATCTGCACGCCGGCCTCGCGCAGCTCTTCGCGCGCGACTTCGGGGAGATACTGCTGCACGGCCCGGTCAATGGCCGCGAGACGGCGTTGGCGCGAGGCATCGCCGATGGGCAGCCGCTGCAGGGAGTGCATTTGGTCCTGCAGGGCCGGGTTCGCCTGAATCTTGCGGATGAGCTTGGCGCCGATGGCTTTGGGGAGAATGTTCTTCAAATACGGACTGACCACCCCGCCCTGCTTTTCCACGTTAGCGATGATTCGTTCGATGCCGTCGTGGATACGTGTTTGGGCTTCGGTCTGCAATCCGTTTTCGAAGGAGCGTCTCTCCTCCACCTTCTCGCCATGCTGGCGCAGGTTCAGGGCGCGTTCCCGCCGGTCGAGTTCGTCGGCCTTGCGCCGTAGTGCATCTGGCTGCGCCTCTAACGCGGGGGAAGCGGCCGCGGATTCTTCCCTGAGGAGCTGCAGTGCGTCGTTCACACGTTGATCGCGTGTGCGTTCCTCCTCAGAGCGATAGGTGTTCGCTTTGAGGCGGGCAGTTACATCCTGTGCGCGGTGTTCAAGATCGAGAGCCACCACGTTGTCGACAAATCCGAAAAAATCTTCTCCGATAACGGGCTTGCCGTTTTGCATGACCACGTTGCCGTCGGCATCGCGCTGGTAGGTGAGCTGCGCGATCTTGCTCAGGGAGGCCATGGTGCCTTCGCGGGTGGTAGAGCCGAGGAAGGTCTCGCGCACGTCGACCCAGGTGGCGGAGTGGTCGAGGGCGGCTTTCGCGGAATCGATGTCGGGAAAAATTTCGCGGTACGGCTTGAGCTCGGCAGCTTCGCGGGCCGTTTTGTAGAGCTGGCCTTTGAGTTTGGCGTCACCCTCCAGGAGTTTGCCGAAGTCCGGGTTGTCGGTGACCATCTGGCTGAGAACTTCGGGGGTGACGATGGGTTCCAGTTCCAGTTGGAAGTCTTCTTCTACTGTCGTGGGGGTTGCTTCCACTTCCGCCGGAGGCTCCGACGGGTCGGCCACCATCACTGTCTCTTCCACGATCGCGGGCGGCTGGTCGGGAGCAGGGATGGCTGCCAGTTTCTCGTTGAGCAACGCGGCGGCGTAGTCTTCGCGAATAGGGAACTTGCCGGGATCGACATTGGAGGTGGGAACGGATCCGCCGCCGAAGGAAGGAGCAGGAGCCGCCGGTGCTGAGGCAGGCGCAGGAGTAGGACTAGGGGCTGCCGCCGGAGCGGGAGCCGCGATGGTGGCTTCAGTCATGTGGTTTTCTCTCGTGTAACAGATGACCCGTCATTGGTTGCTTGGACGGGGTGGTGGAGTCTGCTGGGCTTCCATGGCGACGGCGGCGGTGAAGTATGCCAGCAGATTTTGCCAGCCGGCAGGGTTGTTGTCGGGAATGTCGGAATTCTCCTGGCAATACTGGCGGACGACCTGTTTGAGAACGGTGAAGTCGTCGATGGCCTTATCCGGCAGGATTGTCGGCCTTACCTGGCCGGTCGGTTGCCCCGTTCCGGGATCCACCACCGGCACCGCTTCCGCCTTCAACAGCTTGTCAATAATTTGCAGCACTTTGGAGCGCATCGCCGCACCTGGGACGACCATGTTGGGCACGCCCAGCGCGGTCGCGGCCTGCTCCTGATTGGTGGGATCATCAAAGATCGCCTGGGCTATTGGATTGCTTGCCGCGGCCTGCATCAGATCCATCCAGCGCTGGCGCAGCTCAGCGGCCGTCACCGGCAGACCCTGGTCGGTATCCGCGTAGGCGTGCACGCTGCCCTGCAGATCGTCCAACCGTATGTAATCGTTTCTGAACTCGGAGCCCCGCTCCAGGATGACCTGGCGCATGTCTGCCGTCAGATTGTCTTTGGCGCAGTTCACAGCCAACTCATCCGCCTTGGCGTGTTCCTCTTTCAGGTTCTCCCAGTAGATGTTTAGCTTGCCCAGCGCGGAATTCAGTTGCTGTTGCTGGCCGCCAAAGGTCTCAATCGATGGGTCACCCGCGCCGCCATATACCTGCGGGGGAATGCCCGCGAACATCTGCGCGTTGTAGGCCAGCTTGTCGAGATAGCTGAAAGCCTCCTGGTGCATCTGATACTGAAACTGATACAGGGCATCGGCCAGACGCACGGAGCCGGGAGCGCCCGTCCGCTTGAGCTTGACCAGGTTCAACACCCCGGGCAGCATGGGCTTGCCCTGCAGCGACTTGGTATCGATCAGGTCCGCGTTGGCCAGCGTCACGCCCGAGGAGCAGCGATCCATAAACTCATGGACGATGTTCGCCATGTCGTTATAGCGCTTTTGAAAGGGCACCACGATGTCGCCGATCGACGGGGGGAACAGACCAAAGCCTTCATGCGTGCCGGCCCATGTCCACTCTTTCGTGAGCGAGGCTTCGCGTGCCGAAAGAAACGTCGCCCCGGTGCTCACCAGCAACAGGCCCGCAGGATAGGCGGCGCGCATGCGCTCGCCGAACTCGCGGTCATCTTCTAGATCGAAGGCCCAGGGCTGGATCCAGGTACGGGAGAGCGTGGGCCGCTGGTCCTGCAGAATGCTCGAGGCCGCGCCGGTCTGCGCGTATACCTGCTGCCGGGCAATGCGGTCGATGCTGCCGTTGGAGGAAAGTTCGCTCGAAGGGCTGGCTGAAATCTGTTCGTACATATCAGGGTAGGCGGCCCGCAACGCGCCCAGGTGGACTTCGACTTCAAGATTGAGAATTGGGGTTTGGCGCAGATTGTTGGCCGCGGGATCGCAGTCCACTTCCAACGGGGAGTAGAGGTTCTGCGCCACCATGCCGTTGGGTACTACCTCCTCGCCGACTTTCTGGATAACTGGGCCGTACTCCGCGGGGAAGAAGGAGTCCTCCGCCAGGGGCCTCTGGCAATGCGGGCATGGATGTCCGTCGAGCGGCATCGCTTCCGCCGGGGTGGTCGCCCCGCAATGAAAGCAGTGGTAGCGATCGGGGGCCAATTGTGTTTCCGTCTCGTTGAAGACCGGTTCGCGGGTGGTGCCGGCGCGTTCCCCATCCACTACGTAACGGGTATGGCGGAAGACAGCCCCCGTGGTGTACAGATACAGCAACTGTTGCTTGAGCAGGGACTGCTCATGGTTCTGGCGCTCGATGATATCGATCAGGGTTTGCGCCGCTTTTGCCGTGGTTACATCGACCAGTTGCTCGGCGTCGTCCGGCATCCATTTAGACTTGGGGACCTGCGGGGCCAGGGCCGCGACGAAGCCGGTGGCCAGCATCTGGTAGAAGTTATTGCAATACTGGTATAGGTCTTTGTCGTCCGCGTCTTGGGCGTGGTCGCCCTGGTTCATCCAATCCACTGCGCTGAAGAATTCTGCTTCGCCCGGACCGAAGGAGATAAATTGGTTTCCCTTGAAGAATTCCAGGTTCTGCAGGCACCGCTGCATCAGCACGACGCGGTCCTGCGACCACTGGTCTTTGTAACTGCGCACCAGCGCGATCAGACGTTGCTGATCTTCCTCGCTGAGCTGAGCGCTGTTCTGGGGCTCATCCGCCTTGCCCTGCATGGGGTCTGAGGGCGTATGCTCCATGCCGCGCTGGGAAATGCCGGGGTAGGTGGCCATTTAAGGTTGTTTCTTTCTTGATGCCTTGAAAGAGTTATATGGGTTCAAAAGCAGGGCACGCTGAGTTGGTAACTATCGTTTCGTACTCTCCGCTCTCTCCTTTCTGTCATCCCGAGGCGAAGCCGAGGGATCTGCAGTTTCCCCGTCCTTTGCCGCCGAAGCTGAGGCAGAGAACTGCAGATCCCTCGGCTTCGCCTCGGGATGACAGAAAGGAGAGAGCGTGTGCGACTGGACCTCTCACACCGACCGCAAGGTCGCTAAAACGGACTTTTCCCTAACGCCTCTGCTTCATCCAGAGCCGCGGTTACCGCTTCCACCTTGGGGATCCACTTCACATGCGCGCCGGTCTGTATCCGTTGATGATCCCGATAAGCTTTGCGGGTGAGGGCGTCGGCCAACTTCGAAGGCCGTCGCCGCGCATGCAGCAGGTTCTCGATCTCTTCCGCTTCAGGATCAACCAGATCGGCACTTTCCGAGGAGTCTTCCGAGGAGGCCAAGTTGAACAGAGGTCCACCCAGGCCAAGCGTGGCCAGCCGGTCCAGCAAGACTCTGCGTTCCTGGGTCAATGCGTCCACCTGGGTGGTCACAAGGGCCATCATCTCCTGATGCGAAGAGCGGGATATCCATGGCAGCCTCATTGGGTGCACGTATATCCCCAGGTGTAGAGCGTGCTCGCGGCCAACGGCAGTCGCGCCCGAGTTAATGGTGAACGCGGTATTCGAGCCCACCGGCACATACGCCTGGGCCGCGCCGCTGAGCGCGGAAGCGGCTGCGTTCGCCGGCCACAGGCCGCACTTGGCCAGGGTCGCATAGGCGCGTTCCAAAGGTGCCGGTCACGACCGCCGCACTCGCCGCCGGCGAGGCTCCCGTCGTCACTGAGACGTATCCGGAGAGATCGTTATTATTCGCGTTGGCGGCAACGGTAGGGCCGGTGCCCGCCCCCGTACCGGCAACAAACACCGGCACCGATGCGTAGGCGCCCGATGCATACCCGCCGAAATGCTGCGCGCTCGCGGTGCCCGTGGAGGTTGTTGGAGGTTCGAGCACAGACGCCGCAGCCGTCATATCAATTACAATCGGAAAACCACAACCGCCGAAGTGGTTGAACGAAAAGCTCTCGGTGGAGAGCGTGGGATATTGGTCCAGCCAGCCAACCGACTCGGTCTGCTGCGCTCCGCTTGACCAGCATTTCGATTGATAATAGAGCACCGCACCATTGACGTACGATGTCGGCGTCGCGCCCGCGGTGGGCAGAAAGTAGTAGTTCGGGGGCACAAAGCTCTGGATCATGCCGCCGTTGCGGAACACCATCGAATGACCTGCGTCGGAATACGTGTACGTAGTCTGGCCGTTCGCGCTGGTGGGACCGGTGGGGGTTTGAATCCCGGTCGACCAGATATTCCACAGGGAGTGGTTGCCCGAAGGGCTGGCATCGAAAATGGAACTGGAATAAACCGATGGGTTTGTATCATTCACGGATATATTCGTGAGATTCACCAGGCCGGTCGCTGTCGAGGAGAGGAAGATCGAGTCTGTCCCAGACAGCTGCGAGACTCCGGTAAAGTTAAGCCCCGTGCCCGTCAGGCGCACCGTATTGGTATCGTAAAGGCCATAGGTCCCTACATCCGTGCATTGGATATTGTCCAGACTTACCGCGTTGCCCTCGGTCTGCAGGCACCCGTTCGCGTTCCCGTTGCCGATGTCGTAAAAGCTGGCATTCGACAACTGTAAATCGTCGTTCTGCATCTCGGCCATCTGCAAACCCCAACCGGAGACGTGGGTGGCCACAATATTCGAGATGGCGATGTGCGAGATGACGCCCGCGCCTGGCGCCGCGCCCACATTGATGTAGAGAGCCTGCGCCGTCGCGGCGTTCAGGGGGTTGCCCCCGTAACCAGACCCGTAAATTGTGCCATCGGAGATGGAAACTCGATCAGGCCAATGGGTCGTAGTCGTGCTGGGGTCCTGACCAATAAACACGCTCTCTTTCGCAGAGCCGGAAGACGAGAAGCCGGCCACGCTCACGTTGCGGCAGGCGTTGATGAGGATCGCCTCGACGTCGTTATAGCTGCGGATGTTGCTCGCAGTAATGTCTTCGCAGGGGATGGCGTGCGCCGTAAATTCGCTATCGAACCAGGACGTCTCAAAGCATGCGTCCCCGTTGTTCATGCACGACAAGCCGTTCACGCGAAGGTCCTGGTTATTGATGAGAAATGTACCGTTGGCAAAGAAATTGGAAATCTGCAGGTTGTGGATGTAGGTGTGGACCGAGCTCGCAAGGCGCAAGCCGCTCAGGTCGCCATTATTTAAGGTAAGGTTTTCGAGCGCACACGAGGTACAGGTTTCAATATCGACCGCGTAGCCCGAGGTTCTTGCCGTGGCAGTTGGTCCGAAAGAGATAGCCAGGTTCGACAATCCGAACCCCGTGGCCCCGGTGGATGCGATACAGTCATTGCTGCCAATGGTCTGGCAGGCCAGCGAAGACGACGGTCCATCCCCGTAGATCAACACGTTTTGCGCCCCGGAGAGGACCGCCGCTGTGCTGTTATCCAGAAGATAGTTCCCGGCCGGCACGTAGACTGCTTTCCCTGAAACTGGCTGCCGCCGCAACCGCGGCCTTGATCGCCGGCCGTATCCGCCGCCATGTGCGCGCCATCGCCCACCGCTCCAAAATCCTTAACACTGATGCCCTGTTGCAACTTGGCCGTGACGGTCTGCGTGACTGCGCCTGCCGAACCCTGGTTATAAGTGCCGGAACCCGCGGCCAACGCTGTGTACTGCGAGCCGTTCCACTGGTAAAAGGTGGAGGGCGCGGTGGTCACGTCTTCGAGCCCCAGGTCGGGGATGCCATGCACTGAGGCGATGATCGACGCTGCGTTGCCCGGGCTGATGAGCTTGTACCATTCGGCCGTCAGCAAAATGGTATTAGGCCCGTCGTTGGTTTGGTTCGCGTTGATCGCTTCCTGCAGGCCGCCGGTGCCGGAAGTGAGATAGAACGGCGGAACATGCGTGTAGACCGTGGCCATATTCAGGCTGCACGCGCCGATGTACACCGAACTGGGCGTGGCCACTTCTGTAAGGTTGGGGTTGCTGTCGACAATCTTGATCGGCGTGCCGGCAGAAAAGGCGGCGAAGTTCCTTCCTCCCCCGCTCACCTGGCATGTGGCCGGGGGAAACGAGAAGCCGCCGGACGATGAGCCATTCACTCGGAATTCACCGTATTGTGCGGCGATAATCTGGCCGGCGTTCTGCCCCTGGGCAGCAGGGAAACAGGTAGCAATCGCCATCACGAACAATGAAAGTTTCTTCATAAAACCTAGTCGAACTCAGTGACCCGCACGATCGTGGTGTTGGCGCTCGCCGACTTCAGATTGATGAGCAGCGTCGCAGCCAGCGAGTATCCACCTGATTTATCGGGCGGTACACCAAGCACCAGTCCATATCCAGCGCCTTGCGCTACGGGCGTGCCCAGCACAATCGGTTCCGACTGTGGCTCAATGGTATAGGTAGTGGTGAACGGTGTAGAGGATCCATCGTTGAACTGGTACGCAAGTCCCTTGGCCGGTGCCGCCGTTCGCGCTGCCGTCTTCGATGATCTCGACCCGCCGCGTCACCTGGGTTGCAGAGACAGCGACAAATGCGCCGCCGCTGGCGTTCAGAGTGATCAATCGTGTGTGAGCCATAGGTTTCTCCGATCTTGCTGTTCATATAAGCGACTCTTTCTTTAGCCGCTCGTCCAGTGCGACTAATGCGTCCCAGTCGTCGCGCAGCCTGGCCACATAATCGAGGAAGGGCCTCGCTCCTGTTCCTGTTGCGCCATGCAGATATCGGCCTTCACCGTGGCGATCTCCACCCGCTCGTAGCGGGAGATAGCATCGGCATCCCACAGGGGCATCTTATCGGCCACCGCCAGCACATAGTCTCTGGCCTCTGCCATTTCCGGATCGGGCAGTGGGCTCGACGGCGATAGGGCCGATGCGCGGCACACCCCAGGAGGATGAGAAACAGCGCAGCGTGGATAAGGCACGACATGCGGAGGGCCATTTATTTGATCTTTGAAAGCCGCTTCGACCTGGGCGACGATTCCGAGGAAAGTCGGCAATCAGCTTTTTCACTTCGGCGACTACCGAAGCGTCGAAGCTCACGTTGACTGCCGTTGGCGCCGGCTGCCGTTTCGGTGGCTTGCACCGCGGCGATCAACTCGCCCAGTGCGCCGAAAGCAATCTGCTCCACTGCTGCCGCCTGCGGGCTTACCAGCGACGTGAGCGACTCGATCAGCTGTTCCTCGTTCTGCAGGCTGCCGAGGGCAGTGACCACCTTCTTTGAAACCGTGACTACATCTTTAAACAGGGACGCGAATGCGTGCCCGGCCGAATGCCAGGTGAATGCCATGGGAATGCTCCTTATGTGGTGGGCTAAAGCGATTTCAAATTCGAGGGATCTGACAGTGCGCCTTCGGCCGCCCCAAATTTAAAGGCTAGATCTCACCGGCCCGCATTAAGCGCCGGTACCGGGCTATTCTTCAGGTAAGCAAACACAGCCAACAACGCCGGCACCGTAGCCAGCTTGACCATATTCAGCAAGCCCGTTTTATCAAACGTGAATACGCTAGGCAGAGCGATCGCGCCGCTCGCCGCCGAGGCAAACGCTGAAATCGCCGCCGCCGCTAGGCCGTGAATCCAAATCTTGAGATTGTTCATCGAGTTACCGCTCGCTGCCAGTTGATGTAGTCAGACGCCATGGTCACCGACGTTGCACTCAGCGCGGTAGCGGACCACACCGCGGGATACTGCGTCGTCGAGGGCATACTGCCGATCGCCACGCCAGTCCCGCACACCTGCGTTCCACCAATGTACCAATGCACATTCGTACCATCGTTCACCATGGTCAACCTGGTCCACGCCACGGTGGCGGCCACCCCACTGTCGGTGGAGGTGGAGTTATAACGGCAATACCAATCATTTGCCACGCCATTGGCGCTGGATAAGTAGAATCCGATCCCCGTGGTCCAGGGGTTAGCGTTGGGCGTGTGCGCCATCCCGGCCTGGTAAGCACCCGCGGTGGTGCCAGGCAGCACGGGCACATAGACCGCCGTCTCCCACGTCCAACCCTGCGAGGTGTTGGCCGAAGTGATCGAATTGGCTTCCGACACCAGGCCGCAGACGATGCCCGTACCTGTGCCTCGCGGTGCCGGCAGTTAACAGCATGTTCCCCGGGTGGTTGTTGTCGGTATACGTGTTATTCGGGCTGCAACCGCTGCCCGTCGGCGTGCCAATGGGATCGCTGGCCATGTTCGCGCCGGTATAGAAATCGTCGAAGAAGGTGGAGCTTTGGCTGGGAATGTTAGTAGTCGAGGCCGTCGTGGACGTAATCACCCACGTAGGCCCTAAATCGAAGAGCGTCAGCGTAACGCTTTGCCCGGCCGGAATGGTAAACGGGGCGGTGAGGCCGCCGAAGTTAATGTTCCCCCCGGCTGCCAGCGTGATCGTCCCCGCTGCATACAGCGTCAGAGTTTTTCCGGGCGCAATCGCCGGAGCAGAAATTGTCGTGATCGCAGTGGCTGAACCGTTGACGAATACCGTCTGCCCCCCGGCCACGCTCAGGGTTGAAGTGGTAGGGGCGACCTGGGCCGTGGCACAATCTGTGGTCGTGGTCACAGGGCTGGTATTGCCGACAAAATCGATCATGTTGCTGTTGTTTTGGCAAACGGCCAGGGCAGCGACCGTGTGGCTTGGATCCGCGATGATCGTGTTGTCTCGAAACGATACTGTCGCCTGCAAAGGAAAGGAAGCAACCCCGGTGACCGTTCCCGAGTTGGCGATATGGTTGCCATTGAACGTTACCCCGGTGGAGTTCAGGGCTATCAAAGGGGTGGCAATCTGCTCAATGTAACCGTTCTCGTAATGAATATTGGTCGATTGCGAGATATAAAGACCCTGCGTTCCCACCTCGTAGGTGTAGCCGAAGAACTTTATGTCGTCCGGTGCGTCATTCAATCCTGGGGTTTTCTCGTGGATGGCGATCAGGGGATTTGGGTAATAAGAAATCCAAAGCGCCTGTTGCGTGGGGTTCGCGGCCGTTTGCACCACACCATTCACTGCCCCTTGAATAAAGACGATCTGTGCATTTTGCCCGGTCATCAGGATCATATTTGCCGGATGAGGCTGAATGGGACCGTTGCAATTGAAGTTATTGAATGTGATGTATTGGTTCGGCAGGTTGAACGTATAGCCTGTACCGCCGCCGCCATCCAACCATAGGCACTCGTTCGCCATGTTTTCCACTTGCACATTGTTAAAGACTGAGTTGAACAGACCCCCGGCGCCAAACGTACCCGCGGTTGCGTTGAGGTGAATGCCCCTGCCCAATGGCTGGCTGGCATCTACATAGAATTCGATATTGCTGATGCTTGCGCCCTGGACCGGTCCAGGCTGAAGAGACAAACAATCTCCGTTGTATTCGCAGAAGATGTTCGTTCCCTTTTGGAAGCTGTTCCCAGTTACATTCGTGGCGCCGTTCGCGGTGACCGGTGCGTTGGCTATGGTCAGTCCGGCAGAGCCTTCGAGGTAGCCTGTTGGGGAGTTCAGGACGCACTGCAGCTGATGAGCCGCCGAATAATTGAAGCAGGATTGCAGCGCGGCCACATCATCGTGCCCATAGACCGTGGGCGTGTTGGAGACGGCCGTAGAGGGCGCCGCCGCCACGGTGATCGCTGTGCTGCTACTGACCGTAACGATGGTTGTGTTGAAGGCCACCCCGGCCGCGCCGGCGGCGGTAAACCATATCTGTTTCCCCACATCGCCGGAAACGAACGTGCCGCTTGGGCAGGTCACAGATGTGCTGGAAGCCGTCGTGGTGCAGCCATTGACGATCGATTGTGCATCGCCGAAACCGCCAAACGCAGCCGGCGTGATTCCAGGCGACGCTCCGACGTTGTTGTAGGTGAGGGTTTGCGCAGTATAGGCGCCCCCGGGCCCAGTGGAAACGGGCACGTATCCAGACCCAGGCGCGGGAACCCCGGTCATGTAGTCCGTGCCCGGCGTGGCGGCGGTCGCTGCGCCTGCGGATCCAGCCCCCTTCAATACACTTGACGTCGCGGGAATGCTCGCACCGCCGCTTCCCGCGCCCGGTACCCCGTTGCCGCCGACGCCTTGGCCGCGCGCCACGCTGCATAGCAAAGTGATGAGTGAGAACCACAAGATGCGTTTCACGCTGTTGCTCTCCGTAGCCATCCGGCTCGATAAACCACCAGGCCCGGATTGGCCTTAACCAGGGCTTCGTAGTAGTTCTCCGCCTCTTGCCGAAGATCGGCGAGCACCTTCTCCGGCTCGGCCAGATCCAGTGCATGCAGAGTCAGCGGTCCTATACGCCCATCGCCCACCACGCTGACTGCATCCTGCAGCATGTGGGCCGCGTTCACCACGCCGACATTCACTCCCAGCGAGAGAAGTTTGTTGGCGATGTCCTGATCCGCGATTTCCGCGATACAGAGCGGTTGGCAATAGAACACGTTGTAGATCCCCCGGGCAATCTGTAAGGCCGCCACCTGGCCCATCGAACTGTAGTATAGGCAATTGCTAAGCTCGGGATGCCAATGCTCATCGATGCCGAACCGCGTCCGCTTGCCATCGGGAGTCGCCGTAATCACGCCGGAAAGCGTGGCATCTTCCCACCCCAACACATAATCAATTGCCGCGTCGACATTGGCCATATGCATTGCCCTTTGAAAGGAAGCCCGCGTAGGTCGGGCCTTTCCCTTGATAAGCATGGTTGAGTCCCGAAGGGACGGCTGACCTTAGCCCAGGACGCAGTCCTGGGTTTACGGTGCACGGTTTAAAAGTCCCGTTAGGGACGGCTGGCACTGCTCTCAATGGCAGAACCTGCCTTAACGCCCGGCCCCGCCATGCATCAGGTGATACGCCACAGTGATCATCGCCCCCGAGGCGCTCCCACCCAACAACGAAAAAATCACGCCCTTCAACTTCTGCTTGCCCGCATCTTCGCTCTCCGCCTTCTCCATCATCCCCACGCGCATATCCAACTTATCCAGGCGCAAATCCTGCCTGGCAATATCGCCCTCGAGCGACGGCAACCGTCCGTGCAGCGCGCCATTATGGAGTCCCAGCTCAACACGAATCATGCTCAACTCTTCGGTATTCTTGCGGCCCTGGTCGGTCAGCTTCAAGAGTTCATTGAGGATGAGCTGTTGCCTCGACACCCCCGCCTCGGGAATTATGAAATCCCCACCCTCAAAGTTTTGCGCCATTAGAATCGCACCGTTCCTGAAAACTTAACCGGCCCACTCACCGTGATCGTGTATATCCCGGAGAGCATTGGAAAAACATTGAGCGGCAGCGCGTTGCTGGTAAAACCCCCGGCCACCGCGGTGAACGTAGTCGTGCCCAACGCCACGCCGGTCACCAATCCACTGGTCGCGTTCACCGTGGCATGTGCCGGCGAAGTGCTCACGTAACTGTGGGCCAAGGTACCGTGTCCGTCGGTGCTGGTGCAGTCGTCGCTCGATCCGTCAGAGTAAGTGCAGGTGGCTTTCAGCTGGTTGGTTGATCCCACAAACAGCGCCGTAATTCCACCCGTCAGCGAGAGCGACACCCCAGTCAATGTCACCGGCGGATTGCTGATAGTGATCGCGTAGGCGCTGCTGGTCACGCTGCCAATCCTTGCTGTAATCGACGCTGTTCCCGCTGCCACCGCCGTGACCAGCCCGGGGTTCGATGTCCCCACATTGTTGACTGTCGCCTTGGTCGCGTCGGAGCTAAGCCACGACGTGACCGCATCCCCGTAAATATCGGCAACCGTGCAATCCTGATCGGGGCCGCTGGTGTAATGGCACTTGGCGGCCATCTGCAGGGTGGTCCCCACAGTCATCGAACTTGAGCCGGCCGTGAGATAGGAGCTTACCAGGCTGGGCGCAGGCATGGTGACGTCCAGCGGCAGGTTCGCGCTGATCACCGGCGTCGTGGTCAATTCAATGTACTGCGACACCTGTTGCGTGCCCGCCGATGCCGAAAGCGTTGTGGGCAGATTGGTGTAATTGCCAAACGTATTGATCACGTACCGGTAAGCGTAGGTTCCGCTCCCAAAGACCGGAGGGGGACCGCTGCACGAACTGTTGCAGTTGCTGAATCCCTGCACCGGGTTCGCTGTGGTCTGGTTCGTCGTAGAACCGACCCAGTAGCCCTGGTTGGGGGTAAGCGCGGGGCAACTTGCCATCGAGATAATCAGATCGCCGCCAGGCCACGACGTTCCCGTGGTGGTGTAACTATTCGAGCAAAGCGCAGAGGCGTTCTGCGTCGTCGGTGTTCCCAGCGCCAGCAGGCAGGTCCATAGCTTGCCCGCCGCCCAGGTATTCGCCGGGAGGATAATGTGACAATTCCCCGGCGTGTAATTGCCCGCCGACGTACCCGTGACCCCATAGATCTCATTAATGGCCCCGTTTGCCGTGAACCCCGAGACGTTCTGGAGACTCGTTCCCAATTGTGTCGGCGCAGGAATCACCGTGGCGCGCAGATTCGTCGATCCCGCGGCCACCCCGGTCATCAGGGCGCCCGGCGAGGTAATCGTGGCCACGCTGGGCGCCGAGCTGGTCGTCGAGGTGACTGCATTCCCGTGGCTGTCCACGGTGTTACAGGAAGTGCCGGATCCGTCACTGTAGGTGCACGTCGCGAGCAGCTGGTTCGTCGCCCCCACCGTGATCGACGAGACGGCGCCAGAGGTAGCCAGCGAAACCGAACTTAGCGTGAGCGGGCTGGCGCTCACGGTCAACGTGGATCCCGGGCTTGTCGTTAACCCACCCGTCACTGTCGCTGTGATGGTTGCCGTGCCGATAGCCGCACCGGTGGCCAGACCGGAACCCGACACGGTTACATTCCCCCCGGAACTCATCCAGCTGGTGACCGAGTTGCCATTGGAGTCGGTCGTATTGCAGCCGGAGGTTGAGCCGTCGGAGTAGTGACAGGTCACGATCATCTGCACCGTGCCCCCTAAGGTTAAGGAGGTCTGGCCCGCAGTAGGCGCGATCGAGACGCTCGTTAGGGTAACGCCCCCACTGGCCGTGTAGTTTGCTGTCACCACAGCCGAGGGAACGAAGCCAAAGCCTGACGGATAGCTGGTCGGCTGGTTGAGCGCGCCCCACATGCCGACCGCCTTCACCGTGGCCGGCAGGGTCACGGTGAAAGGCAAGGTATACAGGTGGGTCGAGTTTCCGGGCGCCCCGCTGGGGTTCGGCGTCGACCCATCGGTGGTGTACCAGATTGCAGTGTTGCCTTGCGGCCCTGCTCCCGTGGCATATCCCGCGTCGGTAAGCGTAACCGTGAGTGGACTCGAATATCCGCCGGGCGACGGCGAGATGGTCGGAGCCACAGACACTCGCGCGGTCACTGTGCTGCTCGTTACATTTCCGGTTTGTGACGGCGTGTTTGTTTGCCCTTCTTCATTTTCGATATAGCTAGTGCTGTCCGTTAGCTGGATGATGTTGCTATTGATCGACCAACCGCCAGGGCTGAAACCCCAGGAAATACCAGAGCAGAAATGCCCTTGGATCAAGTTATTCGAAGATGTCCCGCCACCCCAGAACTCAATACCGCATCCGGAGTAAAATCCAGGCTGGCCGTTCTTATCATTGGTTGGCAAAAAGTTGCCGATCAACAGGTTGTTGGTGCTGTTGGTCGTGCCCTGCGGAAGGCTCAGACCCCACTGCCCCGAGTTGGGCTTAAGGGGATCATGGAAATCGTTCGAGTCGTACAGGAAATTGGCTCCCGTCGCCACATTATTGAATTGTGTCTCAGCCCCGATGCGGTGCGTCCCACTAAAATCGTTGAACTGCACGACAAGGTTCGACGATCCCCATGTGCCCGATGCAGCCTCGTAGAACTTCATCGGCTGTTCCAACTCAGCAAAGGTGTTGTTCTTGATGGTCAGGTTGTCGAAGTTATTGTTCACTCCGATTCCGCCGCAAGATCCGCCGCCGTGGGTTATGTCCTGCGCACCCTGGTACAAGCAGGCGGTCGATCCGCTCGGAGGAGCGTAACCGGACCCGCTACAGAAATTGCCGCCACCGTACAGGTTCATCAGTCCGGTGTTCCCACCGCCGCTGCCATTGCCTCCACAGTCACCGCTGCCCATATATCCGAAGCGGTTCCACTGGATGGTGGCATTTTGAATGTGGGCCGCGCTCGTGCTGCCGCTGCCCATGTAGAGGAAGGTGTCCGCTTGCTGCGTGGTGGTCTGAATCGCCGAGACCCCATAGAAAAAGTTGTAGACCACGGTCAGGTTGTTCATGCCCGCGGGCACAAAGAGAAATCCGCCACCTCCACCAGACGGCTGCCCACCGTTAAAGTTCAGATAGCGGAAAGTCGTGCCTACGCTGCAGGCTGTCCCCGAAAAAGCCCAGTTATTTCCCAGCGTCGAAGTAATGGTTGCGGTATAGGTCAGCGGCCACGCCGCGCCCAACCCTGAAGGAGCCGGACCCTGGATGGTGAGCGCTGAGGCGGGGCACGGAATACTGATCTGCGATGTGATCGAATAAGAACCGGCGGTGAATGTCACCGTATTCCCGCCGCCGGCCGCCGCTGCCGTGTTGATGGTCGATTGGATCGTCGCCACCGAAGCACCGGCGGCAATCGGGTAATTGGCTGCGTGGGCCACATAACCAGGGCCGAGCAGCAGCAAACCCGAGATCTTAATGAGTACTTGATGGAAGAGCCTTCTCACTCGATATCCACCCAGGTCGAGGTGGCGCCATCGCACACGTAGAGCAGATTGTTCGTGCTATGCGCCCCCGAAGTGTTCGAGTAGATAGATCCGTTGCCATAAGTGGTCCCGCATCCCGCAGGCACACCGGAGCCGTTCAGAATTTCGACCGTGCCCATGGTGATCGCCGGGTTCCCGCTGCCCGTCACAGAGATAGTCGGGTTGGAAGCGTTCGAGGCCGGCGGACTTCCTGCCGAGGAATGACCATAAAAATCAAAGACCCCGAAGCCCGGTCCAGTTCCACTCGCCAGCAGGCCCTGGTCAGGTCCGCCCGCGGTGCGATAGATCTGGTAGGTGTTCACGCCAGCCACCCAGGGGCACACCACTTGTATCGCCACCGGGTAGGCCCAGCTGGCTGCGGATGTAACCGTAGCTGTCGTCCCGGGAATCAGGTTCCCGTCGAAATCTGTCCCAGCGCAAACATAGCTGTAGGTTGTCGCTCCGGAACCCACCAGGTTAGTCAGATTCGGCGCTGGGATGTTCGCGGTAGGGATAACCTTGAAAGAGCCTGCATGGCCACCGCCCAGCGTCATGGGAGAATAAGCGCTGTTGGGGCCATTCGTCTGCAGTAGTTGTCCGGTTTGAGCAATCAGCGGTTGAAAGGGCTGCGTGCCCACCCTGAGCGATCCTTCGAACCAACTCGTGGCGCCGGAATTAACCTGCTGCATACCGCCCGAGGAATCCCACCACACCTCGTTGCTTCCACCGTTGATCGAGAAGACTGAGGCGCCTCCATGGTTCGACGGGAAACCGTTGTTGATCGAGAGAATCGGCGGCTCGGTCGTCCCATAAGCGAGCACCGTGGAGGGCATTTGTTGCGGACTTCCCAGCACCAGCGATACGCTCACCACCGTAGCCCCGCTATTGTGCGCGGCTGCACTCGTTACATAAGCTCCGCGGCTAATACCGCCGAAATGCGTTCCGTCGAGGATCGATGTATAGCATTCGTATTCGGTATCCACAAAGAAACAGCCGGCCGGAGAAAACGCGCTGGTCGTGCTTACCTGGGCCGTTGTAGCGGTCGAGCTCTGATTGGCGGTGAGCGCAGTCCCGGCGCCCTTGGTCGGGCAGGTGTAACCGCTATTGATGCCGGTAACCGGCGATTGCGCACACCCGTTCGAGGTGCCTCCCGTCGATCCGCCCGGCATATGCAGGTTGGTTACATTGATGGTCTGCGCGTTGAATTGCTCCGCCACCGGCGAGAACGCCAGGTAGCTTATCTGGATCTGGTCCGCCGTCGTCGCCCCCTGCAGAACCAGCCCCAGGCCGCACCCGGGGGTCGTGATCCCGGTAAAGTCAATGGGCACGGTGAAAACGCCGGCCGCGGTCGCCGGCCACGCATTGGTAATCGGAATGTTGTAGGTCCCGATGACCCCGTTACAGGTAGTGCCCACGGAAAGGGTCCAGGTATTCGTCGCCGCCGTGGCGTCTTTTACGCTCAGAAACATCGTGTATTTGCCGTTCACGATGCGCTGCCCCGGCCCCACTCCAATCTTGTTCTGGTTGAAGGCGCTGGTGTAGCAATAATTGGTTCCCGGATTATTCCCCACATTGCACGCCGCATAACTATGTGTCACCGGCGCGGTGTCGTCAAAGGTATATCCCACGCTCATTGCCTGGGCTTCAAAGGAAAAGTTTGCGTTGAACTCCTCGGGAGTAATGAGCCCCCCGTCCAGGCTGGTGAACGGCGCCGTGGTGTTGCCCGCGAAGAAGGTTTCCCCATTCTGGTTGGGGATCGCTGAACGCCCGCCAACCTGCATCCCGCCCCAGGGCCCAGAGGGGCTGCCAAAAGCCTGCGCCGTGGTCCCGCTAAAATCGTTGCCCCACCCGTAATTGATCAGTGAGTTAGCGCTGTAGACGTTGCCCTTCGGCTCACTGCCGAGGTTGGTCACCCGCATGGCGCTGTTCTGGCTGCCGAACACGACCACCGGCCACTCGACCGCGTTGTTGAAGTTGCCGCCGAACCAATGCTGTTGCGCGCCCCCGATGTAGACCTCTCCACCCCCGCCCATGTGCTGGTCTTCGATCTCGGAATTGTAAGTATCCCACTCCCACTGCGGCATCGACCCCGCATGCGGCCCAGCCTCCGGCTCGCAATAAATGTTCTTGAAGTGGTCCAGCGAAAGCCCGGTAAAGTAGCTGCCGTTCTGGTCGTCGTGGTTGGCCACCATATACCAGCAGGTATTCGCCCCCAGGCTGCCGTTGGAGACGGTGCCCTCCTGCGAATACATATTGAAATTGGCAAAACTGTTCTGGTTGCCCGCGGCCATGATCATCGGGTTGGCGGAGTAGAGTTGCAGCCCATCCCAATGGGTTCCATCGCCCGTGGGCTGCGCCGTCGCATAGGCGTGGTTCTCGAGCGAGGGCGGACCGTTAAAGATACCGAAGGCAGAATAAAGGCCATACCAGTTGGCGAAGGTAGTGGCGTAGTGCGGGGTTACAAAGTACAGCAAGGTCGTCTTATTCACCGCCTGCCAGGTTTCCCCGTTGATGTCGTTTGGCCAGGGGAAGAACGACAGGTTCTCAATCTTGGCGTTAGCGCTCCACCCGCCGCTGCCAATTGGCGTCGCCCCACTCGCCACCGGGAAAGCGAACACCGCGTTGCCCGCGTTCCATCCGGGATAGTAAGTAGCCGTCGCGCTGGGCGTGGTGTCACTCGTGTTGATACTCGGAATCACCGGCCACGGATAAGCAGGCTGAAACCGGTTCAATGGAAACACCGTGGCCGCGCTCGCGTGCGCTGTCCGCCCCGTCCCGTTCTGCGCGCACTGGATGCCATACAGCGTGTTCGGCGGTGTGGGGTTGAACGCATTCGACCTGCCGAAATAAGTGAACTGCTCGCCGTCAATCTGGATCAGCCCGAACGGCGGTACATTCGATTCAAACCCGGCCACCGGGTTTATATTGTTCGCCAACGTAATCGACGTGGGGCAAGTGCCCGATCCAATCGAAGTCGCCAGGTTCTGCACGCTGGATCCTGCAAACCATTCGGCTTGCGCGCCGGTCGCCCCCGAGGGCAGGCTGGCACTTAATGTGCGCGCCGTGAAGCCGGTGGAACAGCTGCCTGCGGTCGATGCCACCGTCGAGGTGTAGATCGAAGCGAGATAGGGAAAGATCACTGTGGCGCCCACCGCCGGCGGCGTCTCCGCACTGGGCACGCACATCACCGCGGATCCACTGGTGATCGCTGCCACCCCGTTTGACGCGCCCACCATCCAGCCCGGCGCCAGGGGATTCGCCGCCACCCCGCTCAGCGCCGCACCCGGCCGGTACAGCGCCGGCACGGCAGTTGTGCCCGCGTCATTCACCTTCTGCCACGGTTGCGTCGCATCGATGCGGCTATCAAACATAAAGGTCAGATCGTGAATATGCGCCGCGCCCTGGCTTACCCCTTGTGTCAGGCTGGGGTCCGGCGCCTGGAACAAATCTTCGCCCGGCATCTGGATCAGGATGGAATTGACCCCCAGGCCAGTCGGGCTCTGCCCCTTCAGCAACTGTGTGTGTGTCATGCACAGTCCGGCCGGGATGACAAACGTGCCCCCGCCGCCGACCGTGTTCATCGTCTTGCTGATGGCCGCCGTATCGTCGTGCCCCAGGTTGATCTCGTGATACACCGCCTGGGTGAAAGGCGAAGCCGTGGTCAGCACCGCGTGCAGCGAGTCGGTCACCGAAACAATGGCGGACTCGAACTGCGTCACCACCCCGCCGCCGGTCGTGCCCACCGCCACAATGCTTCGGCCCACGTCCGCCGTGGTGAGCGGGCCATTTTGAATCGTGAGCGTCGTCGATCCGGCCGTCAGGATGCCGTAGACTGCCCGCGTATCGCAAACCGCACCGTCCTCCGTGACGCTCCGCGCAAACGCCGGCACATCGTTGCGCAGGTCCAGCACCCGGGTGTTCCCGGTAGCCAGGAAAGGCGTCCGGCCTGCGCCCGGCTGAATAATCGCCGAGCCATTGTTCGCCGCCGCCGCCGCGACCGCCTGTTGCGGCGTAACGCTCGAAGGGCCCGCTGTGGGTGAGCCGGCAACATAGATGTTCTGGTCCACCGCAGCGGAATTGTTCTGGTTATTTCCCAGGATATCTCCCTGTTGCGTGCCCAGGTTGCCCGCGCTCCCGCCCAGCGGCACCAGCGCATACTGCGAGCCGTTCCAGCGATACCAGTTATAAGGTGTGGTGGTCACGTCGACCAGGTTCAGCTGGCTGCCCCCCTGCGCCGCGCCGATCACCGCCGCGGCATTCGCCGTCCCCACCAGTTCGTACCAAGCGCTATCCAGCACCACGCTATTGGTCGCCGGCGTGGTCATGTTCTGGCTGAGAGCTTCTTGCAGCCCGCCGGTAGCAGAAGTCAAATAGAAGGGAACCTGGTGATCATTGACCGGAGCAATACTAATCGCGCACGTCACATTGCTGTTAACAATCGAAGCCGGTGTGACTATCTCACTCAACGCAGGACTAGCATCGACGATCCTGATCGGGATTCCAGCACTGAACGCGAAGAAGAAGCTCGCGCCCCCCTGCACCCGGCAAGAATCCGGAGCGAACGCGCTATAAGTATTCGGAGCATACCCAGGCACTCTCCACTTGCCATACTGAGAAGCAATAATCTGCCCCTCAATATTCTGCGCCCGTACGCAGGCACTGCAGAACAGAAGAAGCAGGAAGATAAACACTTTTTTCATAATTGAGAAAACCGAATACGGCAAAAAACAGCCATCACGTACCACAAAGCCGTCATCCTGAGCGGAGCGCATCACAGAGTTATCGGGTTTCGCAGCACTTGGAGCGCGCAGTCGAAGGACCCCGGGGACCCTCATCTTCACAATACTGTTCCAGCCTCTTCAACCCACCGAACCTGTACTTCTCGGATCCGCCATGATCCTTCGCTCGTGGAGCTGCTAACATGCCCCAATGGCCGGCGGCTACATCTACATCCTCGGCAGCGATACAGGCACGCTCTGCATCGGCGTCACCAGCAACCTATACCACCGTGTCCAGCAACATAAGGATGGCACCTTAAGAGGTTTCACTGCCGATTATGGTTGCAAGCGCCTGCTCTACTTCGAGCCTTACCAAGACATCCGCACAGCCATCGCCCGGGAAAAACAACTCAAGGGCTGGTTGCGCGGAGTCGAAGGACCTCGGGGATGCTTACCTTCCCAATGCTCTTTCAGCCTCTTCAACACCGAAGGCGTATCTAAGGATGCATTCCAATACAATCAACCTCACCCGTGGTCGTAGCCCCGGCCCCAGAAGCATCCGCATTCTGTAGCGTGATCTGAAATCCAGTGGCGGTCTTATTCGAGACAAACACACCCAGAAGAACCGCATTCGAACCCTGCCCCGGGCCGGCTCCACAAACCACCGAATAATTACCATCCGCAAACGCGGTCGACCACGTAGTGTTGAACGTGCACGAGGCAAAGGCAGAAGCCGCTGTAGTACAGATCCCCGAAGTGATAACCAGCGGTTCGATCCTGGGGATCGACGTCCCATTCGACGCCGACGTCACCCGGCCATACATATCCACCGTGATATTCGAATTGGAGTAAGACCCGGCACTGACACCGCTTGTTGGCAGCCCTACATCCGTGCGCGTCGAGCCCGGGTTGTCCGCGGCCGCCAGCGTGCTATTGAAATTGATAAACGGTTCCTGCGGTAGAATACTTCCACTCAAAAGAACATGCTGGTAATACACCGTGGGCGCGACCCCACAACTCCCCGGCAAGAATGAATTCCCATTCGACACCAGGCACTGGCCCGTCGTGCCCCCGTTCCCATTAACCAGGTAACCCAGCGTGCTGTTGATGTACCCCGCCACATCCACGCCCCACACCGGAACAATCCCCACCCCGATGCCGCCCGTGTTCTGAATCCTGTATCCGCTCATATCCAGCAAACCGGAGATACTCTGCGGGCCATGATTCAGTGGTTGTGACAGAATCGGCTGGGGATAAACCACTGTGCCATTCCAAAGCGGAGCCCCGTTGGAAATATTCACTATCCCGTTCAACCCGCCATTTAACTGCCAGGTCTGGGGCCATCCCGGGTAGGCGTTGCCGCTGGAAGATACGAGCGACACGTTGTAACCCGAGTAGGGGATGATGGTGTCATTGAAAGCAAGGCTGCAGGGGGTAGCGTTGGCCGCGGGCAGCGTGCCCGCTGTAGTCACCGGCGTCGCGTTCTGGTTAAACACCTGCGTGGCCCCAACCGTATTGCCTTGCGCGGTCTCAGCCCCGCTCACCGTGCCTACGTAAACCGTGATGCCCGCGGCATTGGCCGGGAAGCTCGCCGGGGGAGAGATCGTCAGCGAGCCCGTGCCGGTAAGTTGCACTTCCAATTCCGGTGAGGCCAGCGTCCGGTTGCCGGCGTTGTCGTAGAACGTGTAGACAACGAAGTACACGCCCGCCGCCATGGTGCCGGATCCGTAAGTAATCGACGTAACCGGCAGTGTAAGTGGATTCGGCAACCCCACCACCGACCCGTCGATCGACGTATAACACGCTGCCGTCGCAGGCACCACGTTACCGCTGCCAACAATCAACCCCGCCTGCTGCAGGTTGAAAGTAAGCGTGCCATTCTTGACCGGCAAGCCGGAAGGGCCTTGCAACGTGCCGGTGATAGTGCCCCCGTACGCTGTGGCTGTGGCCATCATCAGGGTGAGCAGAGCTCTTATCTTCATGATCGTCAGAAACCGCCGCCGCCGCGCACCAGTTGCATGCCGCACGTGATCACTTCGCCATACTGGTTGCGTGTATACGTTTTTATCCATGAGCGTGCATTCCGGAACGTGGCGACCTTCTTATGTTTGCCCAGCCACACCAATTCGCCGGCCTTGACCAGCGCATCCGCCTTGTTTTTGGAATAGTGATGATGCCGCCGGCTTGAGCATCTGTGGGCAATACCGCCGTAAGTAAGAGAACGAGCGTCATCCTCATTGAGGATGCAGACCTTGGGAGTCATACGTCTCCGTCTCGTCGCTTAGTCCCAAGGTCTCAACGCGCTGGGAGCGCAATGCAGAAGCAAGCGGACGAGCGCTTATCTCCTGATCTGGATACCGGAATAGATTCCGAATCCACCCAAAAAGTGTTAGCCGTTCTTATAAGCGTCTCGCAATATTCTCTTCACCCGGTATAAGGTGCACTTCACCGCAACCACCGTAGTGCCCAACGCCTCAGCGATCTGCACATCGGGAATATCCTCGAAATAAGCCATCTCCAGAATGCGCCGCTGCATAGGCTTCAGCGTTTTCAGCAGCCGCTCCAGGTCCAGCCTGGTTCCCACTCCTTCCAGCTGCCTATCCCTGCCCACAAACACACACTGCTCCGCGTCCACCTGCACCAGGTGTGACTCTCCATTGCTGGCCTGTCGTCCCTTGCGCAGAATGAGCAAACAACGGTTGATAGCGATCCGCGTGATCCAGCTCCGAAACTTCGCATTTCCTTCGAAGCCAGCGAGCCGTGTAAACGCCAGCAGAAACGTCTCCTGGCACATATCGTCCACCTCCCGGTTATGAAGAATCGACCGTCCGATGGCCCGCACATACCCGACATGCATGCGGTACAACTCCGCGAACGCCCCTTCATCCCCCAAACGCGCCGCAGCAATCAATTCCGTCTCATCCATGCCTGCTCCCGCACAAACCGTGTCGACCCCGCTAACAAGTCTTGATTGAAGATGGCTCTACCCTTTGTCATCCCGAGCGAAGCCGAGGGATCTGCAGTTTCACTTAACCCGCATCAAAGTCCAGGGAAAACCCCGCCCCCACCTTGTCATCCCGACCGGAGCGAAGCGGAGCGGAGGGACCTGCGGTGCCGCTCATTGCGCAACTAACATCAACCTCAACACACCCACCCATCAATCCAAGTCCTCGTCATACAACTCCCGCCGCAAATGTTCCGCCGCCGCTACCCGCACAAACTCGATCATCCCCAACGTATCGGCCGCTATCTGGCCACAGCTGTCGTAGCTGATCTCCCCCTCCTCCGTGCGCGTAACAATCAAAACCTGCGTAACATCGTCCATCCCTTCCATCTTCGAAATGAGAAACTCACTCGGGCTCGGCTCATCGCTCATACACGCTCTCCTCCCCAAAAATCGTCATCAAAGTCCTTTGGCCAACAACAAAGCCCGCGCGCCAAGAATCTCCAACGCGTCCACATATCCCTCGTAATACGACCCACAATCCTCCCGCGCCCCTTCGAGCGCGGCCATCACCAGCACATACTCATGGGTCCGGCGAAGCACCACCAGCCCATACACCGTCCGCCGCGCGTGGCTGCTGAGCAGCAGCCACAACATGTCCCGGGGAAACATCAAACTAAACCGGCTAAGAGCATTTCCTGGCTTCATTGTCTTTCTCCTTCCGCACCTTGCCGGTCGCGCTGATACGCGCCCCCCGCTGCCAATCCCACTTGTTCCTCGATCGATCCAGCAAATCCCGCAGCCACGCCGCGTTCAATCCATCGTCCATAGCGACCACCCAGTCGTAGTGCGCCTGCATGTCAGCCGTTTGCGGAAAGAGGAACTCCTCCGCGTGCTTGTGCATCTCTTCATCCATGCAGCGGTAGTCCTGCACCGCGGCCAGCAAGATCGCCGATCCCAGATTGCGCATGCGCGGTTTCACCGGCTGGTATCCCGGGCCAATGGTGACGACTTCCTTCGAAATAAACCGTAGTTCATGACTCATTCCGTCCCTCCGTACCGGGGGATGGTGTCTGTTGCGCCTGGCTCACGAACCACTCCGCTGGTTCGCAGAATGTGCACACAACAACGAATCCATTGCGCTTCTATGCGTTCCGCGGTCCTCGAAGCCGCGTCCCCGTGAAACGTGTCCCAGCCCTTGGCGACCGGGTGTTGACTTACATATCGCAAGCCTTGCTTAGCCGACCCGGATCCCAACGCAGCCAGGATGGCTTCTATCTCCACCGGTATCTCCGGCGCCGGAATGACAGGTGCTGCTTCCAGCAGCACCCTGCGCCCCGTCTCGTCTTCTCCGAACCGCACGCCCCCGCCGTGCGCGCGGCCTTCCACCCCGTGCTTCGCCAGGTAACCGAACACCCACTGCAGCGCCGCGCGGCCCCGCGTCTCTTCCGACCAGCCCGCCAATTCCCGTATCTGGCCCGGCGTCGGCCAATACGTGCACGTCTTTTCCGCCATCGCATACGCCAGCGCCAGCGCCGCGGGATCCACCTCCTTCAGGTTCCGCACATGCGCCGCCGTCACCGCGCAGTTATCTTCCTTCTCCATCGCCTCGCGTAACTGCCGCACCGCCCGGGCAATCGCATGCGCGCGATCAGCGCGGCTGCTGACCCCGGCAAATATTTCCTGGTACACATCCACTTCGCCGGTCACCATGCCGTTACCTCACCCCCTCGAATTTCCTGCCACTCTGCTCCAAACTGGACCGCGTATGCGCCTTTCCATCAAAGAAAGGCGCATGAAGCCCACCATCGCTTCCAAGCTCTACGGGAAATTCGAGGTTCCCTCCAACTCGATGAGTTTCGCTTGCACCCGCAGCTGCCGTACGGTAGGGAACCGGTCCATCTGTTCCGGCCTCCCCATGCGCAACGTTCCCCGCCGCCATCCCGTGATCGCGATCTCCAGGTACTGCCAGGGCACATCCATCAGGTCCTGTGCCATCAGCAACAGGCATTCCGGGGTCATCGAAAGCTGCCTGCTCAACGCCAACTTGCCCAGCTCGATCAGCGTGCTCTCGAGCCAGCACGAGCGCTCGATCGACGGCGCTAACGACGCTGTTACGATTGATTTCCGCTCTGCTTGCATTCACTCCCCCTGCGGATGCCGGCTTGTTGTACACCGTGATTTCTTCCTGGTAACGCGTCAAATTCGCGATCCACAAATACACCCGGTCGCCATGCGCCACTGCCGACTGCGCGCGGTTCATCAGCATCTGCCGAAAATGCATCTCGTCTAAGCTGGGGAGGGCGGAAAGAAAATCGCTCAGCGCCTTGGCATCACGGCCCTGCCATGGCATCTCCGGAGCAGCATGGTTTTTGGCTTTCCAGTATTCAGCAAGGAGGGAGCGAAAACGTGTATGCCGCGAATCGGGAGTTCGTTTTGCAGCAACTCTTTCCTGAAAAGTATTTGTTCTTAATAACTCTGGTTCTGAATGTGAATGTGAATCGGCATCGTCCGGCAATGCGTCCGCATTGCTCACAGCATCGCTGCTCGCGCTCATGCCCGGCAGCAACAACGGCTTACCCCATCGCCGCGCCGCCGCTAACTTCGCCTGTTTGGAATTGGAAAGTTGCTTGCTGGTAACGCGGAGCCGTTCCCGCTCCACCCGTCCGTGGCGCCAAAGCCCGTCATGAACCTGGAAGAACTCCGCCAGAACCGGCCGCGCCTGGTTCCACGCATTCCTGCTAAGCCCGGTTATCTGGGCCAGCGCTCCATCATCGTCCTGCAGCGTGCCGCGCCGCCATAAATGAAACAGCAATAACAGATAGGCCCCATGCTGTTCCGTACTCAGGTGCATGGTATCGGCGAGATAGTCGCCAATAAAGACCGGCATCCAGATGTCGGTCTTGCCCACGGTCAAAGTCTGGGAAAGGTCGTGCTATGCCCGTAAAGCCTCATAGATTCCTCTCTCTTGGCTGCCATACTTTGTTCACCGGAATGTCCGGCACCATCAAGATGGCACGCATCGCGCGGGTGCGCAAGAGCCTGCGCAAAAGAATCTTGAGGGAAAAGGGGCAGTTAACTGGAAGTTACTACTGGTAACCAGGCAATGCTCAGTAACTAACAGCGAAACCTGACTGGTCATCGCGACCAACAACCGAACCTGAAACACAAAGTCCCGTAGAGCCTGCCCTGAGCATGTCGAAGGGGGCGGCTGAAATCGGCCGCAGCAAAACCGTAAACACTGTAGTAGTTACTTTTAGTTTAATACCCCTTTTCCCTCATCTTTCTCATCGCCCGCTCTTGACGCTGCGCACCCCAGGCAGCAATCTCGAAGTAGCAATCAACTTGTTCTTCTAACAGTCAACCAATGGACGACAACCATGCTCTCACCGTGGATCAGATCATTCGCCACTTATCACGCTTCACCGCCGAACAGCGCTCCCTCGCCTGGTCGCCGCAACCACCCTTTCAAAGTGCCGGAGCAGGGGACTGCCGCATGGGTGGAAACTGTGGCCTCGACTTCAACCATGGAACCCCGCGTGCCCGATGGACCCAGGCACGGCATCGTTTCATTCGGGAACAAAGATCCGCGAACAAAAGAGGCCGCAAATCTTATGAGACTTAAGAATAGGTTGATGTCCCCAGGTAGCTCACCCGTCTGCCGCTGCTCTGTCTGTGCGTCCCGAAGGACTGCACAACTAACCCAGGCCCTGCAAGACAAATTCGGTTCACTCACCCTTACCCGGAGAATCCAATGAGTGATGATCAGCATCGCCGCCGCGAATTCATCGCCGGCCTTCGCGCCGTCGCAGAGTTTTATGAGAAAAATCCCACCGCCTGGTATGACGGCATGCATCTCACCATAAATCTGTATGCATGGGGACGTGGCGCGCGCAAAACCCTCACCGAGACAGCCCGCGCCTTTGGCTGCTGTAACAAGATCTATGATGACAACAACATTACTGTCTCCCGCCAATTCAGTGAGCAGGTGACCGTAGCCGTTTTTGCCGCGAAGGCGAGGGTCTGCCGCCGCATAGTCCTGGGCGCGCGCATCTTACCCGAAAGAATCGTGGCCGCGACCAGCGAAGTGCGTATTCCCGCATCCAGGGTCGAGATTATCGAGTGGCAATGCGACCCCTTGCTCAAGCACCAGGAGCCCATCGCCTAATCCCTTTTGGACCACCTGAAAATTGTCTGGCCTTTCCTGCTGCCCGGTTCACTTAAGTTGAGATACACTTGAGTGCGATGACGATCGAAGAAATACTCTCCCACATAGATGCCGAAATTAGCCGTTTAACCGAAGCCCGTGACCTGGTCGCTGGCACAGCCGTTGGTAAGGTTTCCCGTAGCCCGCGTAAAAGCGGTTTGGCTGCACCTAAGCCCCGCGCCGTGCGCAGCAAACGGGTCATCTCACCCGAAGGCAGAGCCCGCATCGCCGCCGCTCAGAAACTCCGGTGGGCGAAGCAGAAGCGCGCCAAGACCAAGGCTTAGGGCGAAAACGGCCACTCCCGCCGCCGCCACGCCCTAAGCTGGTAAGTTACTGTTCCGGTCAGCACCACCACCATTGCGAAGAATATCTCTCGTGCGAAGTGGGGCCGTGAGAACAATATGTAAAGAAATCCTGCAATCGCTACCAGCGGTGGCAGCGGGTAGAACCATATCCGGAATGGCCTCTCCATCTCCGGTTCGGTATGGCGCAAAACCATCACTCCCACCTGTTGCAGCAAAAACTGCAACAGGATCCGGATGACTACCAACGCCGCCACCAGGTCCGCCAGCTGCAGCACGCAAAACACCATCGCCACCCCCGCCAGCATCAGCAGGGATACGTTGGGTATGCGGTGCCGTGGGTGCACGTGCGCAAATATGCGAAAGTAGTTATCGTCTCGCGCCGCAGCATACGGTACTCGGGAGTAACCCAGCAGCAGCGCATACACCGATGCAAACGCAGTCCACACCACCAGCCCCGCGATCACTTTTCCCGCCACCGCGCCATAGGCCCGCTGCACCACCACTGCCGCCACCGAGAGACGCGCATTCGCGCCCGCCTGCCCAATCAGCTCCTGCCACGGCATCGTCCCCAGCACGCTCGTGTTCATCAATAAGTAAAGAACCGCCACCAGCGCGACCGACCACACAATGGCGCGAGGAATCGTCCGTCCCGGATCCCGCACCTCGCCGCCCAGAAAATTAATGTTGTATGCGCCCCAATAGTCATAAGTGGCGATCAATAAGGCCGCCCCCAAACCGGTAAAAAACCCAGTCGAGAGTTGAAATGCGCCGGGAGGGAACCCGAACGCCAGGCTCGCGTGAAAATGCAGTAACCCGGTAACGATCACCGCCAGCATGGTGCCCATGACCCCCACCCAAAGCAGCGCCGAGAAGCGCGTCACGCTCTGTATGTTGCGATACAGCAAGCCTGCGGCGATCCCGCAGCTTGCCATGGCCAGCAGCGTGCCTGGCCCCAGCTGAATCGAGAGCGGCAACGTCTTCACAAACGGAACCGGAATCGGCAACTGGTAAGAGAAGTACACCTTCCGCAACGGCGGCCACAGATAGCCGGCATACTGTGCCAGCCCCACGCACCCCGATGCGATGGAGAGCGGAGCACTAAAACTCAACTGCCATATATATAAGAACGAGAGAAACCGTCCCCACCGTTTGGGGCCATAGATGGTGCGCAAATATTCATAGGATCCGCCGGCCTTCGGCATGGCCGCGCCCAACTCCGCCCAAACCAACCCATCGCAAGCCGCCAGCACCGCGCCCAATATCCATCCCAGGATGGCCTGCGGACCATGCATCGCCAGCACGATCAAGGGCAGGGTCACAAACGGCCCCACCCCAATCATATTGATCATGTTCAGCGAAATCGCGCCCCGCAGCCCGATCCCGCGTACCAGCCCCTCGTCCTTAGCCAAAAACCCTCACTCTCACCGAGATCGCTCTTGAACCCTCTGTCCCACAAACAGATGGACGGGAGACCACAAACCCACCCCCGTAACCCTCAATCGACAACAAACCTCAACAACACCCACATCCCTGAATCTAAATTCCCGTGAACCCTGTCATATGCTATAGCTAACTACGACCTATGACTTATTTCCGCCCAGGCGCGCCCCGACTCTCGCTTCTCTATGCCCTCCTCCTAGCCGCCGCCCCGCTCACCGCGCAAACCCCAACCGCCACCACCATCGCCGCCACCACCGACTATCAGCCCCTCCGTGTAGACCGCGGCGCCGCAGCCCTCCAGCAATCCTTACGCAAACTCTCCACCCGCTCCAGCCTCATGCTCATCGTCGCCCACCCTGACGACGAAGACGGAGGCATGCTCACCTACGAATCCCGCGGCCAGGGCTCACGCGTGGCCCTCCTGACCCTCACCCGGGGCGAGGGTGGTCAGAACATCATGTCGAACGATCTATGGGATGCGCTGGCCCTGGTCCGCACCCAGGAGCTGTTAGCCGCCGACCGCCGCTACGGCGTCGACCAATACTTCACCCGCGTCGCCGACTTCGGCTTCTCCAAGACCCTCGACGAAGCCCTCACCGTCTGGGGACACGACCGCGTCCTCTACGACGTCGTCCGCGCCGTCCGCATCAATCGTCCCCTGGTCCTCGCCGCCGTCTTCGTCGGAGGCATCACCGACGGCCACGGCCAGCACCAGGTCTCAGGAGAAATGGCCCAGGAGGTCTTCAAAGCCGCGGGAGACCCCAACGTCTTTCCCGATCAAATCAAGGCCGGCCTTCTCCCCTGGACCCCGCTCAAGGTCTACGCCCGCGTGCCCTCCTTCTCCATCAGCCCCAAGGGCATGTATGACTACGCCACCGGCAAATGGGCCCCGGTTCGCTTTCATGATTACGTATCCGGTAAATCGATCGATGCCGTACCCAGCACCACCCTCAACATTCCCGAAGGCACCTACGACCCCGCCCTGGGCGGCTCTTACATCCAGCTTGCCCGCGAAGGACTAGGCCAGCAAAAATCCCAAAACGGCGGAACCGGCATCCCCCTCCCCGGGGTCTTCAATGTGCCCTATCACCGTTACGGATCGCGGGTAAAATCCCCCGACAAGGAGCAATCCTTCTACGACGGAATCGATATCTCGCTGGCCGGGATAGCGTCTCTGGCTCCGGGACAGCATCCCTTCCTCACCACCGGACTTCATCAGATCGCCCTCTCTGTTGACCAGGCCACAAAAGCCTTCTCCCCCGCGCAGCCCGCAAAAACAGTCCCCCTGCTGGCCGCGGGCATGAAGCAGACACAGTTACTGATACAAAACGTCGCCCACTCCAACCTCTCCGCTGAGGAAAAATACAATATCAATTACGAGCTCAAGGTGAAGGAAGCGCAATTCAACAGCGCCATCATTGAGGCGCTGGGGGTTACCCTGAACGCGGTCGTCTCTCCGGCGAACCCCGATCACGGCCGCTCCGGTTTCGCCACCGACCCGCAGGATACCTTCACCACCGCGGTCCCGGGCCAGTCCTTCGGCGTCACCGCCTACCTCACCAATCCCTCAGCCGTGCCCATCCAGGTCCAGAACGTCTCCGTGAAATCGACCGGGACCGGCGACTGGCACATCGCCTACACCGCGGACGTGAAGGGTGCCGATCAAGGCAACCAACGCCAGACCGCGGAGTTCAAAGTCTCCGTGCCCGCAGATGCAGAGGTAACCAAAGCCTGCTTCCATCGCAAAGATGTAGAGCAGTCCTATTACGACCTCGACAGCGTAGCCTGCCTCGACCATCCGCTGCCGCCGTATCCATTAGAAGCGTGGCTCGAATTCAACGTGGATGGGGTAACCGTGCGCACTGGCCAGGCCGTACAGACCGTGCAGCACGCCGTGGGCCGCGGTGGCGTCTACAATCCGCTCCTGATAGCCCCGGCCCTCTCCATAGGCGCCACCGCCACCGCCGGCATCATTCCCCTCGACGATCCCAAGCCGGCGGAAGTAAACCTGCGCTTGCGCAGCAATATCAAGGGATCCACTCCGGCAGACATCCATCTCAACCTGCCCGAGGGCTGGCAATCCGCACCCGCCTCGTCGCCCTTCACCCCGCATGAAGGCGATCAGCAAACTGTCTCCTTTGCCGTAACTCCGCGCAACCTCACCCCCGCCAGCTACAACGTGACTCCGGTGGCCGACTACCAGGGCCACCAGTTCACCCAGGGCTATGAGACCGTAGGCTATCCCGGCCTGCGCCCCTATAACTACTATCCGGCGGCCGCCTATAAATTAGTCGGAGTCGACGTGAAGGTAGCGCCCGGGCTCAAGGTCGGTTACGTCATGGGCACCGGCGACGACGTTCCCCAATCACTCGAGAGCCTGGGAGTCGCGGTCCACCTCTTGCAGCCCGCGGACATCAACACCGGTGATCTCTCCGCCTACGATGTGATCGTCCTCGGCATTCGCGCCTACGCCGCCCGGCCGGAGCTCGCCGCCGCAAACGGCCGCATGCTCGACTATGTCAAGAAGGGTGGAGTCCTCATCGTGCAGTACAACACCCGTGAGTACGACCACAACTACGGCCCTTATCCCATCAGCATGACCGGCGATCCGGAAAAGGTAGTTGACGAAGGAAACGCCGTCGAGCTATTGGAACCAGGAAGTCCCATCCTCTCCTGGCCCAACCGCATCACCGCAGACGATTTCAAAGGCTGGGTAGAAGAGCGAGGCCATTCCTTCATGCACTCCTGGGACCCGCACTACCAGGCCCTGACCGAGAGTCACGACGAAGGCCAGGACGCCCAGAAAGGCGGCCTCCTCTACGCCCGCTACGGCAAGGGCGCCTACGTCTACGTAGCCTACGCCTTATACCGCCAACTTCCCGAAGGCATCCCCGGAGCCTACCGCCTCTTCGCCAACCTCCTAAGCCTCCCCAAAGCCCCCGCCCAAAAATAAGAAGGAAAATCCGACGGGTAGATTTCTCCATCTCAAACCAACTCAGAAGGAAACAGGACGGGTAAATTTCTCCAACCCAAACCAACTCCGAAGGAAACACGACCGGTAAATTCCTCCAACTCAAACCAACTCCGAAGGAAATCGGACGGGTGCCCCAGGTCTCGCGTTTGAGACCTGGGATCCTCCTAGCAAAGTCCAGTTCGGGCCCGGAACATAACCACAGGAAAAAACAAACTCCCCTACTTGTACTCCGAACAAAAACCCGGAGCCCCCTGGCCAATCAACCCACAACCCCGTTTGATCTCATCCACAATCATCGAACAAGCATTCTGCGCATTACACGGAGGATGCGTAGCCGGAGACACCAGCAAACACTCATTCACTAACTGCCGCGACCGCTCAATCCCCACCGCATTGAGACAAGTCCCCGTACTACTCACGGCCGCGGAAGAAACCGGAGCAAAATAAGGCTCCGCAATCCCATAAGCCTGCGCCACCTGGTGCAGCTCCCCGCGCAATCTCTCCCACTGAGAAGTCGTCGCCGTATCCAACTGCAACCGGTACACCAGCGGATCGATCTGCGTCGCCGTATGCACCAGCTCCGTGACCGCCTGCTCCGCCTTCTGGTTCCGCTTGAAACTCTCTAACGCACTATTCGCCTGCTTGGCAAACGAATCCGCCAGCATGCGCGCATCCTTCTCCTTGCCCGTCTTACGAATCGAGCTCGTCTTCAACGCGTTCGCGAAGCTCTGCCGGAACGGCTGGGAATCATCTTTCAGGCTCTGCAACAATCGCTGCAGGTCTTTATCGCTCAACCGGCCCTGGGCCACTGCAGGCCTGCTCACGCTCAACACCACCGCCAACAGAACAACAAAACCCGCCCACCTGTGCATGCTTCCTCCTTCACGCCCCTGTATCCTATCGACGATCCCATTACGCAGCAACCGGCCTGTCTTCTAAAGGAGCCGCTTCACCGAATGTCAGCAGCTTCCCCCGCCGGTCACATCTTCGCCGACAGCATCGTCTTCGACTGGAGAGCCCAGTCCTTCCGCGCCGACCTCATCTTCATCCTCCCCATCGCCATATGCCTGGGACTAGGCCTTGGTCTAAACCATCCAGGCGCAGGACTCATCACCGCCGGCGGCGCATTCACCGTAGGCTTCGGCGCCAAGCAGCACATTGACGATTCCCGATTCCTCCCCATGATCCTGGTGACCTTAGGCACCGGCGCCGCCACCTTCCTCGGCATGGTGGCCGGCCACACCAACATCACCCTCGTCCTCATCGCCGCCGCCGCCGGCTTTGCCTACGGAATGCTCTCCCTCCGTCAGGCAGGCGTCAGCTGGGTAGGCCAGCAGTTCATCGTATTTCTGCTCGTCGCCTCCGGCTTTCCTTTTTCTCCCCGTGCCGCCGCCGTGCGATCCGGCCTGGTCATGGCCGGAGGCGCACTGCAAATCATTTCATCGAGCATCCTGCTCCGCCTCATGAAGGAACTCCGCGCCGACCTCTTATTGGTCGCGCGTTACCTCCGTGACGAGCATCAAGCCTTACGCTCCTCCGTCGAACAAGCCGCGCGTTCGCTGGTGCATCGCGACAAGCCGCCCAGCGCCGTGCCCTACGCCCTTCGCCTCGCCATCACCCTCGGCGTCAGCTGCGAAATCTACCGTCACTTCGGCTTCGCCAACGGCTACTGGATCCCCATGACCGCCTTACTGGTCCTCAGGCCCGGCCTCACCGACACCGTGAGCCGCGCTCTGGCCCGCACCATCGGCACCCTGGCCGGCGCCATGATTGCCAGCTACGCCCTCGCCCACCTCTCGCCCACGCTGCCCACCCTGGCCCTCCTCACCCTGCTCTTCGCCTGGCTAGCCTATTCGCTCAACAACGTGAACTACGGACTCTTCACCCTGTGCCTTACCGCGTACATCGTTTGCCTCCTGGCGCTCAATAGCCTTCCCGGAAACGAAGTCGCCTATCATCGCGCCATCAGTACCATCATCGGAGGATCGCTGGCCCTGACCGTCCGTCTCGTGGTTATCCGTTATCGCAAGAAGCATCAGACGGTATCATAGAGACTGCAGGCTGTAGTTTTCCCCGAGGACCCTGAATGAAGAAATCAGAAGTGCTGAACGCCTGGGCCAGCATTCTCACCGGCCAGAAGCCAACTCTTTCCATCGAAATCACCCGTGAATGTCCCCTGCGTTGCCCCGGTTGTTACGCGTACGAACCAGAACACCTCGGCCCCGGCGGGGTGAACCTGCGCCAATTGTCCGATTACAAAGGCGACGACCTCGTTCGCCGCATCCTCGCCATCGTCGATCGCGAGAAGCCCATCCACCTGTCTCTGGTCGGCGGCGACCCCCTGGTGCGCTACCGCGAACTGGAAGTGCTTCTACCCCAGCTCGAGCAGCGTGGAGTGCATGTGCAGCTCGTCACCAGCGCCTTCCGGCCATTACCAAAGACATGGAACAACCTCTCTAAACTCAGCCTCGTGGTTTCGATCGACGGCCTGCAGCCCGAGCACGACGAGCGCCGCAAGCCCGCCACCTACGAGCGCATTCTCAACTCCATCAAAGAAAGCTTTGTGACGATTCACTGTACCGTCACCGGCCAAATCTCCGGCCGCCCCGGTTACCTCGAAGAGTTTCTCCGCTTCTGGAGCGCACGTCCCGAAGTAAAGCGCGTCTGGGTAAGCCTCTTCACCCCGCAGCAGGGAGCCGAAGGCCCCGAGATTCTCACTCCATCGATGCGCACCGAAGTGCTGGATGAGTTGGAGCGCCTCTTTCCTCTCTATCCCAAATTCCAGATGAACCGGCAGATGATCGAGGAGCTGCGCCACCCTCCGCAATCCCCGGACGAGTGCATCTTCGCCAGAATCACCACGTCCCTATCCGCCGATCTGGAAACCAGAATAGGACCCTGCCAATTCGGAGGCACGCCCGACTGCACCCAATGCGGCTGTGTGGCCTCGATGGGCCTGGCGGCGGTGGGACACCACCGCGTCCTCCCCGGCCTGACCGCCGGCGATCTGATGTACGCCTCCGAGCGAGTAGGCCACCAAATCGGACGCCTACGCTCCCGCTTCCGCCCCAAACCCCAAGCCCCGCTGCCCCCACCCGCCCCGCCCCTGACCCACATCTCAGGTCTGTGAAGGCACGGCTTCGGCCGTGCCTTCGGCACGTATCACTTCGCATCCACCCTCAATGGAAACACCACCCTCCCCCTTGTCATCCCGCCTGCCCCGGCGTGCCGTGGGACCGGAGCGAAGCGTAGCGGAGGGACCTGCGGTTCCGCGGACCCATCATGGAAATGTTTTCCCAACCCACCCACAAAAACAGAAAAGGGAGAGGCCCCGAGGCCTCTCCCTTTCTCCTGAACCCCGTTGACTAAAAACTAATCCGCCCCGTGATCTCCACATTCCGCGGACCAGCCCCTTCCGCACTCTGCAACCCGGAAAGCGTCCCAAACGCAGACGCATCCACCGACATATTCGGCACGTCATAGTTCCGATGGTTCAGCGCATTCGCCGCCTGCGCCCCAAACTGAAACTGTAACTGTTCCGTAATATGCACAGCCTTGATCAGCGACAGAGACACCGCGTCCGTACCCGGCCCGACCACACTGCCCACCGCAGCATCGCCGAATCGCCCGATATTATCCGCCGGCACCGCGAACGCATTCGGATTCACAAACACCGGCCCCGCCGAATTGCTCAGCCCTCTCGTCGCCCGGGGCGAAACACCGGGAACCACATCCGCACGCGTCACCCCCGCTACGTTCAGCACATTCGTCCCGGCCGGGTCCGTCGACGACTCCGAAGGAGTGAGAAACGCCCCGCTCTGGAATACCGTCACCCCGCCCAGTTGCCATCCACCCACCAGCGCGTCCATCAACCGGCCGCTGTTGGGCAGGAACGTCCCTCCCTTGCCGAAAGGAAGCGTATACAAAAACGTAGCCAGAACACGATGCCGGCGATCGAAGATCACATTCCCATAATCCAATCCAGGGTGGAATCGGTCGGTGACAAAATTACCCCCCGCGCCCACTAACTGCGTCGGATCCGCGCCGCCCTCATTGGAAAGGTCGCGCGTCAACACATAGCTCGCCTGGAACTGCAACCCGTGTGACATCCGCTTCTCCAGAACGCCGGTGAAGCTGTTGTAGTTGCTGACCGCCTGGTTCACCACGCTCTGGATAATGCTCCAGATGGGATATGGCAGCGTCGCTTGCGTCGCAGGATCGTTATACCCCAGGCTGTTCGCCTGCACCTGGTTCAAATCGTTGAACGTCTCCAGATTGGTCCCGTGGCTGCCCGTGTAGGAAAGCCGCATCCCCGTATCGTGTCCCAGGTCGTGCTCGTACGTCAGGTTCCACTGCTGTACCGAGGGATCCTTGTAATGGATGGGGAAAGCGTATTCGAACGTAGCCGTTCCCGGAGGATAGAGGTTCGCCGGGAAAGGCGAGGGGAAGGAAAGTAGCTCACCACTGCCGGTGGAAGGCTCATAGCCCTGCGTGTAAGTAGGCACAAAGCTGGCATGCACCGCCCAGCCGGAAACCAGGGAGAACCCTAACGGCGACTCGATGAATCGTCCCCATCCGCCACGGATCACGGTCGTATCATTCTTGTTCGGCCGCCACGCAAAACCGATACGAGGACCGTAGTCGCCCGTATAGGTATAACGCAAGGTCTGTGGAAGGTTTGCCTGCGCCGCCGTCAGGATGGGTGTAGACCCGATCGAAGCCAGAAAGCCCGGGTTCGTATAAGTAAGCGCCTGCGCATTCGGCACCGCCACTGCGCCATGAACGCCGTTCTGGTTGTAATCCGGCACGAAGGCCGCGGTGTTGTAATGCGTGTCCTTGAGCGGCGGATGCAGTTCATAACGGAAGCCGATATTCAGCGTCAGGTAAGGCGTGACCTTCCAGTCATCCTGGGCGAACGCAGCGTAGGAGTAGCCGAGCCCGTTCATCGCCGGGTTCGTTACCTGCGCCAGCACCGAAGCATCCGGATAGCCCAACAGGAACTGCGTATAAGGATCGCCCACCGTCAACCCCAGATCCGACGATCCATTGAAGGTGTATTGGCCCGCGCGATAATTGCCGAATACATTTTCGTCATGGTCCGTCAGCCGGCGCACATCTCCGCCGAACTTGAACGTATTTCTCCCCTTGATCCAGGTCACATCGTCCAGCAACTGAATCACCTTGCTTTGCTGGTGCGTGCTGTTCAGCCCCCCGGTGCGCTGCAGTCCCACAATCTGCACATCCGGAACGGTCGGCACCGTCGCGGGATCGGGAATACCCGTAATGCCAATCTGGTTGATCAGGGAAACCGAGTTCACGTCCGCCGTCAGCGAAGTACGCGTGGCATTGTAGCCCGCGCGAAATTCATTGATCAGATGCGGATTGATAGTGTAGTTGTAGGCCACCGTCAAGCCCCGGTCCTGTTCCGGTTGGGTGATACCGCCCAGCAACGGCGAGATGCTGGTGGCGCAGAAGCCGGAGCAATTCGCCTGCGGCGCCGTGTCGACTGAACGGTTTTTCCAGGTGAACCGTCCATAGATAGACTGATTCGTCGTGATGTTCTGGTCGATACGAATGTCGAATTGATTGCTCGAAATCGGCGCGGGAAAATTGACTGCATAGTTATTCTGAAAAGAATCGCTGGCGCCCGTGTTGGGCGCAGGCATCAGGTACTTGATCACATTCGCCGCCACAGGAGAAATGGGCACGCTGCAGTTCGATGGGCCGGTGCAGGGAATCGGTGTGCCGTCGTAGTTGTTAATGGAGGGCGTCGAAGTCCCCTGCTGGGCCGCCAGGTAGTTGAACATGTTTCCGTTACGCATATCCGCGCTGGGAACACTCTCTACCAATGGGACCTGCCGGGGTAGCCGTAATCCCTCATAGCTGCCGAAGAAAAATGTCCGGTCGTGTCCGTTGTAAAGCTTGGGAATCCGTACCGGCCCGCCCCCGAAACCCCCGAAATCATTCATGTGCAAAGAAGGCTTGCCGGTGAAGGGGTTGCCCGCCGTGAGAGCAGTGTTCTCCAGGTTCTCAAAAACTCCGCCGTGGAACGCATTGGTGCCCGCTCGCGAAGTCGTGGTTACATCCGCCACCCCGCTGTATTCCGCGTTGTTGTTCGTCTCGCTGACGCGTATTTCAGAGATAGAGTTAAAAGAAGGGAAGAGTTCCGCAATCGGCCCGCTGCTCTCCACGTTCACGCTGCTGATGCCATCAATGGTGAAGGACATCAACGCCGGCGTGGTGCCCGCAATCACCAGGTTCCCGCTGGTGCTGTTATCCACCTGCACCCCGGGTTCGGTAGTGAGCGTGGTGATCGGGCTGGTCGAACCATTCGATCGCGAGTAGACGGCGACCGGCAGATCCACCAGTTCATGCCCTGTCTTGGTGGAAGCCAGGCTCGACTGGTCGGTCGTGATCACGTCACCCGCCGCCTGCACCTCGACCGTTTGTGAAGCCGCGCCCACTGCCAGGTTCGCATCGATACGCTGGGTATCGCGCGCCTGCAGCACCAGGTGAGAGAACACCACATCTTTAAACCCGCTGGCCGCAACACTTACCTGGTAAGTGCCCGCATCCAGATTGATAAACTCATAATTTCCTGAGGAGCCGCTGGTCGCCGTCCGAGTCGCGGACGAACCCTGGTTCACCAGCGTGATGGTAGCGCCGGGCACCACCGATCCCGACTGATCCTTCACCGTCCCCACAATCGATCCAAACGTAGACTGGGCAAATGCCGTTACACCCGACGCTAAGACGCAAGCCAGCAGGCCCACCAGCGCCCGCCTGGCAACATAGGAACCAGTCATAGCCAACCTCCGAAAGTAAAAGTAACCGTAACTATTATGTAAAAGGAGGGGGGAGACGCAACCTTCCTTCTCCCCACCGTCACCGAAAACCAAAGACAGAACTTCCCCCTGAACGAAACAATTTCTCTGTTCGGCAACCGCTCTCTATGGAACCGTTGCCCTTCCCTTTTTGTCATCCCGAACGTAGTGAGGGATCTGCAGTTCCGCGGACCCCTCGTGGAAGCGCGGACTGTCGAGGCGCACTTACACACTTGTCCCTCAACCCCACCAGGGAATCAAACTTTGTCCCGAAAGAAACTGACGGGTGCCCCACATCTCGCTCGTTTTTCGCGAGATGTGGGATACCACAAATCCAACCCTCAACCCTTTAAGGAGCCATCGGTAAATCCATCAAAGGGCTCTTCGAATAAAAATCAAACGGACGCAGCGTAAAGTCATGCCACATCGTCGGCATCTGGGGCCAATCCTCCGGCCGCGGCACATGGTGAAACGCCATCGTGTACCACGCGACAATATCCGTGTTCATGATGCTCCGGTTCTGCTTCACCCAAACCGGCAGCCCATCCTCACCCTTGCTCCCGGACACATAAACTCCCGCCGCATATCTCTCCTTAACGTCATAAGGAGTCACCCAAAGCTGGTGATCCGAGAACCCCGCCCGCTTCTGCGGCCAGTCATCCTTCGACAGCAGCGATGCCCCAGTCAAACCCGGCATAATCTCGAAGCTGGTCGGATAACCCAGATCGTTCTTCGCCGTAGAACTGGTAAACCGCCACATCGCCGGATGTTCCATGCTGATGTTCTGCATCGCCAGCCCTTCGGTAGAAATGCAATCAGGCTTCATCGCCCAAATGCTTTTGCGAGCGCTGGTCGAAGGCAGCTTGTACTGCACCAGCTTGTCCACCATGAAGCTGTTCTGCGGTCCGTCCACATCCAGATCCAGCCGGAAAGAGAAGAAGTGGTCATGATCCACGCCATCCGTGTTGGGCGCGACCAGGTGGCCAAACGCCACCGTTTCGCCCTCAGCATCCTTGCCCATGATGTCGCTCGACATATTCTCCGACGCCACCTTATCCTTCACCGGCTTCACTTCCAACTCACCGGTAGCGCCCACCGCGACCGTAATCGCGCCCTCCTGCTCAAACCGCCAATCGAGGATGTAGTCGTAGTTACCCACCACCGCAACCGTGCGGAAAACCAACTCCCGCCCAGGTCTGCCGACCGGTCCGTCCGTCTCCCAGTGCCGCCACGCCGGATCGCCCAGCGTCCGCTCAAACATGCAGGCCAGCTGCGGACGAATAAACGGAGTTCCATTCTCATGGAAGAACGTGCGCGCTGAAATAAGTCGCGTAATCCGGGCAATCCACGCCCTTCTGCAACGGCTTGGGAATTCCCAGGCCGGTGTTCATGAAATATTCGCCGGAATCCAGAAACACATGGGAATTCCAGGTCTCCTCCGGATCCTGGTAGGGCACATACATCTCCGACAGCGATCCCTCATACAACACCGACCGCCGCTTCCCCTGGTAGTCGAGTGAAGCGACGCTGATCACCGGGCCACTCCGCGGATCCACACGAAACCGGAAATGCCAGTTCTGCCAGCTCACTTCACCATCCTTGATGGTGAAGCTGGGACCTTCGGGCTGCGACACCAGGATCGGCTTGGTTCCCGCCGCCGCTGGGCCGCCATCGGCATCGTAGACCTCGCTGATCGCCGGCATGGGCACCACTCCGTAATCGCTCACGCGGATCACTTTCTTCGCCGCCATATCGACGGTAAAGAAGATGCCGCCTACTTCGCGATCTTCCATCCCGTTTTCCGAGTCGATGTTGTACTCGCACCCGCCCCAGCCCACGCGCCGTCCATCCTGCTCCGGCAGCGCAATGTACCCACCAGGTGTCGCATAGCAAGTGATCAAATTCAGATCCGTGATCCCGCGCTTCTTCAGAGCGTCCACGATGCGCGCATCATGCTTGATCGCATCGTTCACTTCCTGCTCTTCCGTAGCCGTATAAGGAGCCTGCGCGCCCTTCAACTCTTCAAACGATTCCACCTTGGCCGTCGAGATATTCACCAACGCCGCGTAAGACTTCCCCTTGTAATACAGCACCACGTCCGCCTTACGCTCGATGGCTCGCCGGGCTTCCACGCCAGCACATACTTCTTATCCGGCTCGTGCAACAGCACGCTCGAGAACAGGGTCTTCTCCTCGGTATGGCCCGCATCGCGAACCGTCTTGTACACCACCCAATATTCCGCCGGGGTGAGCGCGTCGAGGGGATGGTGAACCGTGGGTGGCAGCGCCACCGAAGGCAACGAGAAGAGAAGCGCGGCAACACACGCAAACGTCGAAAGGCGAGCGAGCGAACGGAAAAAAGACACTTCGGTATAACCTCCGGGGGCAGGGAACTCCCCAAAAGAAAACACTGTGCCCTCCTCAACGGAAGGGACGATGGGAACAGTCAGGTCCTAAGCTGAAACAACTTCAGACAGCGGGCCGAAGGAAGACTGGAGCCTGGTTTTTCGAGTTATTCTTTGAGACCGCGCGGGCACGTTGCGCGCGGGTAAGTCTTTTACTGCAAGTCCCATGGATGGAACCGCGAGTTAGCGACAGGGCTATCGCGAAGATGAACCAAAGATAGCGAACGAGGCAAGCAAAGTCAACGCATATTCATCCGCCACAGCACGATCCATTCGTCTCTCCGTGGCGCATGCTGTGCCCATTGGCTTCGCCGGGCAAATCCATCGCCGGGTTCGCGGCAAAGAAGTTATTCGGCTTCAACATAAAGCCCGCGTATTCCACAGGCATGATGGGAAAGTCCTCCGGCCGGCAAACATGGCTGACACCGAAACTGTGCCAAACCACGATGTCTTCATTCTCAATCGAGCGGTTCTGCTGCACCCACGCCGGTAAGCCATCGCCTCCCGCATGTTGGTTGGGATAGTTCCCAGTGGCATACTTTTCTTCTTCGGCAAAGCGCGTAACCCACAGGTGTTTGCTGGCGAAACCACCGCGCTTCGCAATGGCGCTTCCTGGTTGAGCCAGCAACACCGGGCTTGCCTGCGCTACCAGCTTGTACCCCGGATGTTTCCCCACCACATTACGGTGATTGGGATTGATGATCTTCCAGAACCGTCCCGTGCGCCCATCGGCCTCGCGGCACGCGTCCAGCTCCCGGCTCAGCGTCCTCGTGGTCACATCGAACACGTTCCCGTAAGGATTGTCCGTTCCCCACGGCCGGGGATGATACTCGTGTTCCGTCACACTGTTGCCTTCGCCATCCACCATCATGTGCATGCGGGCGCAGAAGAAGTGCTGATGATTCGGGCCGCCCAGTCCCTCGCCCACCATACCGCCGTAGAGATAATCCTCGCCTGGCGCGACCGCCGCCGTCTGGATAATCCCGGTGAGCTTCACCTCCAGCTGAATCGTGCCGTCCTGATACAGATACCAATAGAAGCCGTAGTCATAGTTACCCACCGTGGCGAAGAAGCTGATCACCAATCGCCTCGACCGCCGCACCTGGTGCAGCCCGGTCCTGAAGTCGAAGTGTTTCCACAGAACCCCATAGTCTTCCTCGTGCATGCAGACCGCATTCTTCATCACCGTGACCGTGCCTTCATCCTCCACCATCGGCATATCGAAGTAGTGGATCAAACCCAGGCAATCGCACCCCAGCTCTAGCGAGTTAGCCAGCTTACCCAGCCCATACTCGCCGCAATCAAACGCGTTCTTCCAGAAGTGGGTGTTGGTCGCATCGCCATAGGGAACTACCATCTCCGTCACGCTCGCCCGGTACACCAGCGGCCGCGAGTCGAAGCCCAGTTGATGCAGCACCAGTCCCTCGCGGGAAGTAAACCCCACCCGGAAGCTCCACTTCTGCCACTTCACTTCCCACCCATCCACGGAAAAGCTGGGTCCCTCGGGCTGTGAAATATGTAACGGCTTCAGATCTTCGCGCGGCGTCCCCAGCGATGCGGGATCGTAGTTATGCTTCGTCTTAGGGACCGGAACCACCACCTCATCGTCCACCAGCTGCAGCACCCGCTTGCCGATCAGGTCGACCACCGCGACCACGCCCTCGATAGGGTGGGAGTAGGCATTGTCCGTAAGCGCCGCGCGATAGTAGCTCACCGCCCGTACCACGCGTTTCCCCTCTTCCAAAGGAAAGCCGAAGTTCCCAGCGGAAAAAGGATCCACCTGCACCAGCTTGATATCTTCATCGGTCAGGCCGCGCCGCTTCACCGCCTTCCGCCAGCCCTCATCCGCCTTCACAATGCGGTCGCAATTGAAGAAGTCCTCCACCAACACCGGAGGCTGTCCAAACGGAGCGGTCTCGGTGTGATGCTGCACCCACGAAACCAGCGTCCCCAGCGTAAGGTTCACCACCGCCTCGTGGGTCTCACCATTCGAGGCGTTGAACATCATCACGAACGCCGACCGTTCGATCGCATCGCCGGGCCGGTAAGCCAGCACCGCGGCCTTCGCCGGTTCCTGCAAATGAATCATCGCGAAGCGGCACTCGGGACCCAGCCCCTTGATCGTTTTCACCAGCGCGCAAGCCCGCGCGATCTCCTCCACGCTCAAAGGATCCAGCGGATGCACATTCTTCCCCACAGGCATCTGCGCATCGCCAACCACCGGTGTAAACGCCGCAACACTCATAATCCTCCTCTAACCCTCAAACCTCATCCACCACCTGATCCAACCGAACCGTAATACCCCGTCTCGATAACCCCACCGAAACACCCATCCCTAACAACAACACCCCCAGCATAATCCACGGAAAACTCCGCACCACCCCATCCTCGCTCCCGCTCAGCGCCGGCAAATTCACCATCAACAAATACATCGCATAACCCAGCCCAGCCATCCCCAACACCGGAGCCACCACGGTGTTCCAAACCCGCTTATCCAAACCATTCCGCTGAAAGAAAACAATTACCGCCCCGCTCACCAGGAACTGCAACCCCACGATCCCAATCGTGGCCAAAGCAGAAGTCCAGCTGAACACCACCGTCAGCGGATCCACCCCACTCAAAAACGCCCCGGACACTCCCACCACCGCGCACCCCGTCTGCGCATAACTGGCCTTGTAAGGAGACTGATGCCGCGGATGAATCCCCGCCAGAAACCCCCACAACAAGCCCTCCCGTCCCAGCGCGAAAAGGTAGCGCGTAATCGTGTTATGAAAAGCCAGCAGGCAAGCGAAGATACTGCTGAGCAACAAAGCCCGCATGATCCCGGTCCCGACCCGGCCAAGATACTCATCGCTCTTGGCAAACCAGAATCTCCCCGGGTCCGCAAACGCCGCGGCCACCACATGATCTGCTCCATACGAGCTGATAATGGCCCACGTCGTAAACGCAAAGAACACCATGATGATCGAAACCGCGGTATACGTCGCCAGGGGAATCGTCCGCGTGGGGTTCCTGCTTTCTTCCCCGTAAATCGCCGTGGCCTCAAACCCCACAAACGACGCCAGGGCAAACATGATCGCAATGCCCGGATGCCCGCCCAACACCACGCGCGGAGCGAACGGCTGCAGATTAAAACCCTGTGGCCCGCCTCCATGCCAGACAATGGAGAAACTCAACGCCAGCAGGATCCCCATCTCGAGCGAGATAAACAACCCCAGCACCCACCCGCTCAGGTCCAGCTTACGCATACCCAGGAACTGCACCAGCGCGATCGCGGCGAAGCTATACGCAAACCAGGGCAACGTGACGCCCAGCAGAGGATTGACGATGACGGTAGAAAAAAATCCAAACAACGCATACACCCCCACCTGCATGGTGGTGTATGAAACCACGGCGACGAAAGCCCCGCCCACACCCAGGTGCGGATTCAACCCCTGCGCCAGGTACGCATAGAATGCTCCCGCGTTGATCACATGCCGGCTCATCGCTGCATAGCCAACGCTGAAGATAAGCAGAATCGAACCCGCGATGACGAACGCGCCCGGAACACCCGCGCCATTGCCTAACTGAATATCCACCGGAATAATCCCCAGCATCCCGGTCAGCGGCGCAGCAGCGGCGATCACGAAAAACACGATCTGCCACATGCCGATCGCATTTTTCCTGAGCTCCGGTCGGAGACCCTGTCATGCATCATGCTCGCCTGTCCGACGTTTTTTATCATTGCTATTCGCGCCACTTTGTTGATAACTTACGCCAACGGCCATGTCGCCGCGGCTTTCCCGGACCCTTACCGGAACACTCTCCAGCGAACCGCAGGTGATTCGAAGACATGCAGCCGTTGACCCATCGCCGCGCATCTACCCAATGATCCGCGCCAATCTCCTCGAGCCCATCCTCGAGTGCCATCCGGCGCAAGGTCACGATCCAGCCAGCCTGCTGCGCGACCACGCCTTGCCCCAGGCCCCCATCGATCCCTATCAATTAATTCCGCTCGCCAAATACGTCGCGCTCTTCGAGCAGGCCGCGCACCTAGTCCGCGACCCTTTTCTCGGCCTCAGGCTGGGCCAGGCCTTCCGGCCGGAGCTCTGGGGCCGCTGGGATTTATCTTCCAGGCATCCGCCAATCTCCGCCAGGCATTACTCCAGTCTATCCGCCTAGGTCAGCGTCTGGCAGAGCGCCACCCGCGTCGAGCTGATCGCGGGCGACCCAACCGCCGATTACATCTACCAGATAGCCGATCCCTCTCTCCGCCCGCGCCGTCAGGACGCCGAGTACTCCATGGCCTCCATCTGCAGCCTCATACGCAACTTTCTCGGTGACCAATGGTCACCCCTCGAAGTCCACTTCGAACACGCCGGCCCCCGGCCACCAAAAGAGCCTACACCCAGGCACTGCGCGCCCCGGTCTTCTTCAGTCAAAACGTAAACCGCCTGGTCATGCGCTCCGGCGATCTCGCCCGTACCGGGATGGCTTCCGATCGCTCCATGATTCCCTTCATGGAGCGTCATCTGCGCGATCTCGCGAGGGAAAGCAGGGAACCGGAGAGTTTCGCGCGCCAGGTCAACTACGTGATCGCCCGCCGCCTCGGTTCCGGCCCCTTGAGTCTGCCTTCCATCGCCCAGGAACTCGGCCTCTCCGCCCGCTCCTTCCAGCGCCGTTTAGCAGAGGAGCGCACCAGCTTCCGCAGCCTGGTCCGCGACCAGCGCCGCACCCTCGCCGAATCTCTCATCAAGGACCGCTCCGCTACCGTAACCGCGGTCGCCCACACCGTGGGTTATGCTGAGACTGCCGTGCTCTCCCGCGCCTTCAAGGTCTGGACCGGCGCTTCGCCGCGCGCCTTCATCCGAAGGGAGCGCCATGCGGCCGCTGGCATCCGGTAAGAAGCCCGGCCTCGACCGCGTACTCGGCCGCCGCGATCTGGTGTTGCTCTTCGTGGTGGCGGTCGCCAACCTGAACATGATCCCGGCCATCTCCGCCTCCGGCCCAGTGACACTGTGGCTGTGGCTATTCGCTCTCTCCTCCTTCTTCTGGCCGCAGGGCGCGGCCGTCACCGAGTTGGCCCAGAAGTGGCCCGGCGAAGGCGGCATCTATCTCTGGGCCAAGCGCAGCTTTGGTGAAGAGCACGGCTTCCTCGCCGGCTGGTGTTACTGGCTTTCGAACGTCGTCTATCTGCCCACCGTCGTGCTCTCCTGCGTCGGCGTCGCCGTCTACGTCGCCGGACCCAGAATCCAGAAGCTCGCCGACAGCCACGCCTTCACCGGCGTCGCCTCGCTTGCTCATCATTCTCTTTCTGCTCGCGCTTGAACATGCGTGGCCTCTCGCTGGGCAAATGGATCAGCAATCTCGGCGCTCTCGGCACCATCGGCGGCGCGGCCATGATCTGCCTGCTCGCCTCCTTGACCCTGCATCACCATGGCAGCGCTCTTCATCCTGCCGACCTGCACACCGGCTTCCATGACTGGCGTCTCTTCGCCGCCTTCGGCACCATCTGCTACAGCCTGATCGGTCTTGATCTCGCTTCCATCATGGGCGATGAGATCCGTGATCCCCGCCGCAATCTGCCCATCTCCATCCTCCTCGGCGGCGTCATCGCCGGCTTCATCTACTTCGGCACCACGCTCTCCATGCTCATCGCCATGCCGCAAAAGGAGATCGGCGTGCTCTCCGGCGTCCTGCAAGCCATCAACGTCATGAGCGCGCGCACCGGCTTGATGCGGCGTCGTCGCCCCGCTGGCCTTGCTCGAATGCATCGCCATCCTGGGCACCGCCTCCGCCTGGTTCAGCGGCGCCGCGCGTCTGCCCTTCGTCGCCGGAGTCGATCGCTATCTGCCCCCCATCATCGGCCGCCTGCATCCTCGCTACCACACCCCTATGTGAGCCTGATCCTCTTTGCCGTCTTATCCTCGTTACTGATCGGACCAGCTTCTTAGGCGTCTCGGTGGGCGAAGCCTATCTCACCATGCTGGATCTGGCCGTCATCCTCCAGCTCGTGCCCTCGGCCTACATGTTCCTGGCTCTCCTCAAGCACACCTGGAGCAAGGACAGCGGTCCTCAACGCCAACAAGGCCTATCTGACTGCCAACGCCGTATCGGGCCTGGCGGCGACCTTCGTCGGCATGATCGTCGCCTTCATCCCCTCGCGCCAGGTCAACTCCATCTGGATCTTCGAAGGCAAACTGATCGCCGCCTGTCTCATCGTCTTCGGCGCCGCCCTATTCTTCTATCAGCGAGCGCTGCGCAAAGCGCGCACCGCCTCCCTGACCCGACCTGTACCCGGAGCGAATACGGCTCCTGATCCAAGGCGTGTCCTGCTTCACCAGCATCACCGGGTGCACTTCCTGAGTCTGCGAGATGGGGATCCCGTCTCATTGGAGGCGTCCTCGTCCCAGCGTCAGCGAAAAGAAGCCCACCCCCTGACGTGCCCCAGTTCGCCTCGCTATAACTTGAAACATCATGCGCATCCTCTGCCTGGCTCTCCTCCGCCGCCCTCATCCTCGCGCCCAAGCCCCGCCAAAAGAGCAACTACCGCGTCCAGGAATTCATGGTCCCCATGCGCGATGGCGTACACCTGCAAACCGTCGTCATCACCAAAGCCAACCAGACCCAGCCGCTCCCCATCCTGCTCACCCGCACCCCGTACGGTGTTCTCACCCAGGAAGACTTCGACAAAACGCCGACAAGGACGGCTCCGACTGGGTACCGGACAGTTGGAAGGAACTCGCCGCCGACGGCTACATCTTCGTCGTGCAAAATCTCCGCGGCCGTTTCAAATCCGAAGGTATCTTTCTCCTCACCTCGCAATACGACCCCAACGATCCCAAGCAAGCCAACGAAACCAACGACGCCTACGACACCGTGGATTGGCTGGTCAAAAACGTCCCCAACAACAACGGCAAGGTGGGCATCTACGGCATCTCCTACGACGGGCTCACCACAGCGCTGACCCTCCTGCATCCGCATCCCGCGCTCAAGGCCATCAGCGAGCAGGCCTCGCCTGTCGATCAGTGGATGAACGACGACGATCATCGTTACGGAGCCTTCCGCGAGAGCTACACCTTCGAATACGCGGTCATGGAGCAGGCCGACAAAAACAAAAACACCAACTTCGATTTCGACACCTACGACACCTACGACTGGTATCTGAAAGCCGGTCCGCTCACCAATCTCAATGACAAATACCTGCACGGAACCTTGCCCTACTGGAACGACGTGATGCGCCACCCGGACTACGACCAGTTCTGGAAAAAGGAAGCCTGGGTCAACCAACTCCACAGCTCCACCGTGCCCAACCTGAACGTCGCCGGCTTCTGGGATCAGGAGGATCCCTGGGGACCCTGGCAGATCTTCCGCCACGCGCAGCAGCACGATCCCGGACAACACCAACTTCATGGTCGCCGGGCCCTGGTTTCACGGCGAATGGGCGGCGCCCGCCGGAGACAGCATCGGCCCCGTCTCCTTCGGCGGTCACAAGACCGCCCTCGAGTTCCGGCAAGAACATCGAAGCGCCCTTCTTCCGTTACTACCTGCACGGAGTAGGGGAGAAGCCCGCTTGGCAAGTCACCACCTTCCAGGCCGGCTCGAACACCTGGCACACCTACACCGAGTGGCCCCCAAAGCAAGCCAAGCCGACCAACCTCTACTCTGCACGCCGACGGAACCCTGTCCTTCCGCGCCCACCGGCGCCGGCCCCGCGTATCGCCAATACATCTCCGATCCGGCCAACCCGTGCCTTATCGTGCGCGCCCCATCTCGCCCACCTATCCCTTGCCGGAATGGAGATTCTGGGAGGTGGCCGACCAGCGCTTCGTCGATCATCGCCCGGACGTGCTCACTTTTGTCAGCGCGCCCCTCGATCACGATGTCGTGGTGACCGGAGAGATCGCCGCCAACCTCTTCGCATCCACCTCCGGCACCGACTCCGACTTCATCGTGAAGTTGATCGACGTCTATCCGGAAAAAGGCCAGAAGAGCGCAATCCAGGCAAATACCGCCTACGCAAATTCCATGAACGGATACGAACTGCCCATGGCAATGGAGGTACGCCGCGGCCGCTATCTTCAAAGCTACGAGCAACCCGAAGCCCTCAGAGCGAATCAGCCCCAGGAGTGGCACATCCCCCTGCGCGATCACGACTATGCTTTTCTCAAGGGCCACCGTCTGATGGTGCAGGTGCAATCCACCTGGTTCCCGGTGATCGACCGCAACCCGCAGAAATTTGTGCCCAGCATCTACCAGGCGGCAGCAACCGATTACGTTCCAGCAACCCAGCGAATATTCTGCACTCCCGCCATGCCTTCCCACCTGGTGCTGCCGGTGATCACCAACAGCCAGTAGACCCATTGAACGCTGGACGATCGTAAGCATGCTGTCGTACTGATCTATTTTCGGCTCCAGGATTCGTCGCGGAGTTGGCTCGTACTCAAGCCTTGAACCTCGTTGTGTGCAACCAGGCGTACGTACTAAAACACGAGGAAGAATGATGAATCCGAAAATACTTTTGCCAGTGGCGTTCGCCGCCACATTTTCCGCTTCGCTGGGCATCGCACTCGGCCAGCAGCCCGCAGCCCCAAGCACGGGCTACGACATGATCAACCTGGGTGTACCCCTCGGCGGCACCTTCGCCAACGCGCAGACCCTCAGCCTCCAGGGCTATGTAGCGGGGTATTCCAATACGAAAGGCGATGTCGCGGAACACGCGGTTCTTTGGGAGATCAATACCACCAAAGACCTGGGCACCCTGGGTGGTCCAAGCAGCGCGGTCCTCGGCAATATCTCCGGCTTTTCAGAGACGGCCACGGCCGATTCGCTGGGGCAGGACTTCTGTTTGCGGAGCACCCACCTCACCTGCCAGGCCTTTACCGTTGTGAATCAGAGTGCAGTGGCTCTTCCCACGCTTGGTGGCAACTCCGCTATCGCCTTTGGAAACAACGATTCTGGGCAGATCGTCGGAGAGTCACTGACCGCCAATCCACGATGCCAGTTGCCTGGTCGGCGGTCAGCCCCAGCCACCCTTTTACCAGGTGCAGGAAGGGCTTCCGGCGGTTTGGCAAAATGGCAAGGTCACCGCGCTTCCCTTATTCTCCGGCGACTCCGACGGACTCGCGAATGGCAACAACGACCTCGGTCAGATCGTCGGCTCGACGGGTGATTGTTCCGCGAACACCGCTGCCCACGCCGTGCTCTGGAATAACGGTCAGGTGATCAACCTCGGCAATCTTGGCGGGGCGAAAAATAACCAACCCGTCGCCATCAACCTCTCGGGCCAAATTACCGGCGGCTCTGATCTTGCCGGTGATCAGATTCAGCATGCTTTCCTATGGCAAAAGGGAGTGATGCAGGACCTGGGCACCCTTCCCGGTGACAATTTCAGCTTCGGCAATTCCATCAACAACCTTGGCCAGATCGTCGGCAACTCGTGCGACGCCAAGTTCAACTGCCGCGCCTTCCTCTGGCAAAACGGAAAAATGACCGACCTGAACACCGTCATCCCCTCTGACTCGATCCTGGTCCTCAATGTCGCCGCCACCATCGACGATCTCGGGATCATTGCCGGGTACGCCGCCAACCCCAATACCGGTAGAGACCCCGCCTTTGTCTTGTTCCCCAATTTCGGCGGGTTCGTGCAGGGTCCCCGCAGGCAGGTAACCTCCCAGGGTTGCTCTGTCCGATAGCCTGCGCGCACGGATGCAACAAAGGATGAAATCCCGGGGCGCACGGCGCACCGGGCTTAGCCTCGCCACTGTGCAGCAGTAAAACCGTGGGGCGGCCTTCCCTCGGAAAGGCCGCCCTTAGCCCCAGCACTGCTGAGCCCTCTCCGCCGGCAACCACCCTTCCCCTGGCAAACCACCCTCTCCTGGTTGTCACCCGAGCGATAGCAGGGATCTGTGGTGCGCCATTCGTGGGCCCGCCCCTACCGGTCAAAATTCTGCCGCTCAGAGAGAGCCAAGATCGGCACGTCGGGCGCGGTTTTAAAATCAAAGTTTTCACAACCGTTACCTAGGTCAGGCATAAGCGCTTTTTAAAAGGGGTTGACGCCGGGCCTGGTCTATTCTTCAATAAGCAAATCACGGATGCGCGTCAGCAAAGTCTCGATCACAGGTCATCTTCACCGGGCCTGCCACGATTGCATTGTGTGATAGAATCGAAACCCGAGGGGATCCCGGTGACCCAATCCTACGAAGAGACTGATGCCAGTCATGTATTAACCATGGAAGAAATCACAAGCCTCACCGAAGAGGGTGGCAAGCCTGCCGATACCCTCATGAACGTCGTCGCCCTGATCGCCACCCGTTTCAGGACCGATGTCTGCTCCGCCTACCTGCTCGAGCCGGATCGATCCAACCTGGTGTTGGCCGCGACCCTCGGCCTCCATCCGCGATGCATCGGCACCCTGCGCATGCCCATCACGCGAAGGCCTCACCGGCCTGGTCGCGGAGCACGTAATGCCGGTCGCGGTTGAGGACGTCAGCAATCATCCCCGCTTCAAGTACTTCAAGGAGTCGGGCGAAGAGGTATACCACTCCTTCCTGGGCGTGCCCCTGATCGACCGCGGCATTCTGCAGGGTGTGCTGGTCGTCCAAACCAAAGAGCCCGAGGGTATTCCGGGAAAACGAAATTCGCAAGTTGACCGAAGCCGCCAGCCAGGTCGCGCCCGTAGTCAGCGAGGCGCGCACCCTGGACCGTTTCATCGCCCCGGCCCAGGAGCGTCTTTGGTCCGTCGCCCGCAATCTCTCCTGGTGTTGGGACTACGACTGCATCAGCTTGTTTCGCGACCTCAATCCCACCCGCTGGTGGCAGCTCAATCAGAATCCCATCGCGCTGCTCAACGAGATGCCGCTGGGAGAAATCGAGCGCCGCGCCACCGAACTCGGTCTGCATAGCCGCATCAATTATGTCTACCGCCGCCAGCAGGAGTATCTCCAGGCCGACCGCACCTGGGGCTCCATGAATGCCGGCGTGCTCCGGCCCCATCCCGTTGCTTACTTTTCCGCGGAGTTCGGCTTGCACGAATCTCTGCCCATTTATTCCGGCGGCCTGGGCGTTCTCGCCGGAGACCACATCAAGAGCGCCTCCGACCTCGGCATTCCCCTCATCGGCATCGGCCTGTTCTACGGCGCAAGGCTACTTCCTGCAGCGCCTGGACCAGGACGGCTGGCAGCGGGAAGAGTATCTTCAGACCGACGTCACCCAGCTCCCCATGGAACTGGCCATCGGCAAAAACGGCGAACCGGTGGTGGTCGAAATTGAAACCCGCGGCGGCTCCATTCGCGCCAAGGTCTGGCGCGTCAAGGTCGGCCGCTGCGACCTTCTGCTGCTCGACTCCAAAGTCGCCGGCAATGCACCTGAGGATCTGGAACTGACCTCGCGCCTCTATGGCGGCGACGCACGCACCCGCATTCGCCAGGAGCTGCTCCTCGGCGTCGGCGGCTTTCGCGCCCTGAAGGCCATGGGCATTTCTCCCGGCGTTCTCCACCTCAACGAGGGCCACAGCGGTTTCGCCGTGCTGGAGGCGATCCGTGATCGCATGCAGGAAGAAGGCCTGGACTTCGACACCGCTGCGCAATCAGATTCCCCGCGAAGTGATCTTCACCACCCACACCCCGGTGCCCGCCGGCCACGACCGGTTTCCCGGCGATCTGATCGAGGAGCACCTGGGCCCCCTGCGCGACCAACTGGGCATTTCGCAACAGCAGGCTGATGGGTTTTGGCCGCGAGCATCCCGACGATCACCACGAACCTTTCTGTATGACCGTTCTCGGCCTGCTTGCTCTCCCGCCGCGCCAACGCGGTTTCCTCTCTGCACGGCGAGGTCTCGCGAGCCATGTGGAAGGGCTTGTTCCCGGCAAGTCGGAAGACGCGGTGCCCATCGGGCATATCACCAACGGCGTCCATGTACCCTCCTGGCTGGCGCCGCAAATGTCCCGGCTTTACGACCGCCATCTCGGCGTCGGCTGGCAGGGCAAGAGTTCCTGGCTGCGCACCTGGGAGCAGATCGAGAATCTCGACGACGGCGAACTATGGGAAACCCACCTCAGCCTCAAGTCGCAGCTCATCGAGTTTGTCCGCCGCCGCGCGCGCGAGCAGGCCGAACGCCGCGGCGAATCCGAAGCGAGACTCTGCACCGGCTGGGCAAAGTGCTCTCTCCGGATGCGCTGACCATCGGCTTCGCCCGCCGCTTTGCCACCTACAAGCGAGCCAACCTGATCCTGGCCGATATCGAGAGGCTGGCGTCCATGGTCAACGATCCCAAGCGCCCGGTGCAGTTCCTCTTTGCCGGCAAGGCCCATCCCCACGACGAGCCGGGAAAGCTGGTGCTGCAGCAGATCGCCGAGATGATGCGCGACTCCAAATTCGGCGACAAGTTTGTCTTTATCGAGAACTACGACATCAATGTCGGCCGTCACCTGGTGCAGGGTGTGGATGTCTGGCTCAACAATCCCCGCCGTCCCCTGGAGGCCTCCGGCACCAGCGGGCAAAAGGTGGTCCTCAACGGCGGCCTGAATCTGTCGGTGCTCGATGGCTGGTGGGCCGAAGCCTACGACGGCCTCAACGGCTTCGCCATCGGGAGCGGCAGAACCCACTCCAATATGGATGTCCACGACACCCGCGACGGCGAAGACCTCTATCGCGTTCTGCGCGACGAAGTGATTCCTCTCTACTATCAGCGCGACAAGGACGGCCTGCCCCGGGGATGGATCACCCGCATGAAGCGCACCATCCGCACCCTGGGCTGGCGCTTCAGCGCCGACCGCATGGTGATGGATTACACCCGCAACTGTTACGTTCCCGCAGCCGGAGGCACCTCGAGCGAAATGAAGTCGCCCTGTTGATTTAATCGTTTTTCATAAAACATACAGCTATTTAATCGTTTTTCACGCCCCCTAATCGTTTTTCATTTAAAATCTTGCTGGTAACCAAATTTCACGGCCCAAAACAGGTTTTCAGCAAGATGGCCTCTCCTAATCAATTTTCAGGGCCAATCACCAATTTTCATGGCATAGCCCTCCCGGAAAGGGCCACCCCGGCGGGGTATGCCGCCCTGATCGACGCCTATCGCCTGCATGTGCCCCTGCCCCGGACGCTTTTCGCCACCAGCGAAAACCATCGCACCCGGGAAGCGGAGGGATGGCGAATCCTCACCCCCCGGTACACCCCACCGCCGACCCTGGAAGGGCATCTCACTTTTGCCTTAAAAATGAAGGGCTTGACCTCGCAATTCTCAAGCGCTTGTTTATGGTTCTCACCCCCAGCGAGGTGGAGGACATTGTTCGCGCCAAGCCGACCGGGGGCTATGCCCGGCGGATCTGGTTTCTCTACGAGTGGCTGCTGGACCGGAAGCTCAATCTGCCCGACGCCACCCGGGGCAACTACGAGCCGGCCGTCGATCCGCAACTGCAATGGGCCGTTGCCGGTGAAAACTCACCCCGCCACCGTGTCCGCAACAATCTCCCCGGCACTCCCGCCTTCTGTCCCCTGGTGTTTCGCACCCCGGCCACGGAGGAATTCGCAGCCATGGACCTGGCGGAGCGGGCGCAAAAAGCCGTCGCGGCGGTCCCCAAGGATCTGCTCGTCCGCACCGCAGCCTTCCTGCTGTTAAAGGACTCCCGATCGACGTTCGCCATCGAAGGAGAGCGGCCCTCGCAGGACCGGATCCGCCGTTGGGGGCAAGCCATCGCCGAAGCCGGCCGCCGTCCCATCGATATCGAGGAACTCCTGCGTCTCCAGGCCATCGTGATCGGCGACGCCCGCTTCGTGAAGCTTGGACTCAGAGAGGAAGGCGGCTTTGTCGGCGAACATGACCGCGAGACGCGTATGCCGATCCCGGACCATATCAGCGCCCGTGCGGATGACCTGGTTTCACTCATCGATGGCATGGTCGCCTTTGACCACGGACCGGCGCGCTTTCTCGACCCTGTGATCGCTGCCACCGCGCTCGCCTTCGGGTTTGTCTATGTCCACCCGTTCGTCGATGGCAACGGCCGCATTCATCGCTACCTTATTCATCATGTTCTGGCTCAACGAGGCTTCAACCCGTCGGGGATCGTCTTTCCCATCTCCGCGGCGATCCTCGAGCGCCTCGATTCCTATCGCTCCGTGCTTGAGGATTACTCACGAAGGCTCCTGCCGGCGATCGACTGGCGGCCGACGGCAGATGGCAACGCGGAAGTGCTGAACGACACGGCAGACTTCTACCGCTTCTTCGACGCCACGCCGCATGCTGAGTTTCTCTACGCCTGCGTGCGCAAGACGATCGAAGAAGACTTACCACGGGAAACCAGGTTCCTCGCACGCTACGATCAATTCCGCAGCCAGATCGAGACCATCGTGGACATGCCCGATCGAACCATTGACCTGTTGTTCCGCTTCCTCCACCAGCATGGCGGAAGGCTGTCGAAGCGCGCCCGCGAAACCGAGTTCGCCCAATTAACCGAAACAGAAGTCACCGCCATCGAACGTGCTTACCATTTGGCCTTCGCATTGGAATAAGCTGGAGCGACCGCGCTATGACACAAAGCCCACGAATCTGGACCCGCCGCGATCTCATGCGTCTCGCCGTTACCTTACCGGCGGGAGCCTTTCTGGCCAACCTCAATCTCTTCGCCCAACCCCATGCCGGCAAAGTGAAAATCACTGACATCAAGGCCATGGGCCTGGACCACATAGCAGGGAACTGTCTCATCCGCATCGACACCGACAGCGGCCTCACCGGCTATGGAGAAGCGGGCGCCACCGGCCCCATCGCCCGCGCGCGGATTGAAACCATGAAGCCGTTATTGATCGGCAAAGACCCGCTCGCCATCGAGGTGCACTTCCAGCAGATGAGCTCGCTGATGTACAACTACGTGGCCCACATCCCTACCGTCAGCGGCATCGATATCGCCCTATGGGATCTCGCAGGAAAGATCACCAATCTCCCCGTCAGCACTCTGCTCGGCGGCGGCTTCCGCGAAACCATACCGATGTACTCGCACGGCATCGGTCTCGACATGCTGGACAAGACTTCCTGCCGGGAATGGGCCGCCAGGATCAAGCAGCTCCCGGAAGGCTTCACCGTTTACAAAAACAACATTCACGAAGTCCTCCATGTCACCTCGGGAGTCTTTGCCAATACCCTCACCACCGCGCAACTGCGCGACGTGAGGATCGGCTACGAGAACGTGCGCGAGGCCGTGGGCGACGATATCGATATAGCCGTGCACTGTCACGGGGAACTCGATACGCCCAGCGCCGTCGGCGTCGCCAAGGCCGTCGAGCCCATGAACCCGCTGTGGATCGAAGATCCCCTGAACCCGGTCTTTTCCGAGGGATGGATGGAATTGCGCCGCTCCACCAATCTTCGTCTCCTGACCGGCGAAAAGTTGGAGCTGGTGCGCGGCTTTCGTCCGTTCATCGACAACGGAGCCGTGGACGTGATCCATCCCGACCTGTGTTTTTCCGGTGGCATCACCGGCACCAAAAAGATCGCCGACTACGCCGCCCTCTCCCGCACACCCCTGGCCTTGCACAACGTAGGCGGATTGGTCATGACCTATGCCAACGCGCAATTCGCTGTGTCCATCCAGAACTTCTTCAAATGCGAAAGCGCGCTCGCCCATCCCGGCCGTTACGTGGAAGCGATGGCCGCGTCTAACCCACCACAGGTGAGCAAAGGGGAGATGACGCTGCCCAAAGGAGTCGGCCTGGCCGTCGATCTCAACCCCGATTTTCTCAAGAAGAACCTGGCCCCCGGCGAAACCTATTGGGGATGAAGGGAAGGGAATACGTGAAGACACTTCTGCTATTTGTGCTCGTGGCTGTGACAACCTGTCACGCTCAGAACGAAGGCCTCTGGGAAGGCTATGACGGCGAATGGAGCCACGCTTCCCGGCAGCTGATCGCCCTTGCCGAAGCCACCCCGCCGCAGAAGTTCGCCTGGCGTCCCGCGCCGGGAGTGCGTTCCATCGGCGAAGTGTACATGCATATCGCCATCGCCAACTTCTATCTCCTCGGCGTGACCGGAGCCAAGGAACCGCATGTGTCCGTCAGCATGGAAAAGACCGTGACCCAAAAAGCCGACGTCCTCGATTGGCTGAAGCGTTCACTCGCTGCCGTCGCCGCCGCCCGCGCCCAATTGAAGAAGGACGATTACCAGCGCAAAGTCAGCATCGACGGCAAAACCGTAACCGTAGACGGCATGTATCTCCGCATCATCGTCCACGCCAACGAACACATGGGCCAATCCATCGCCTACGCTCGCATGAACGGCATCGTGCCCCCCTGGTCCAAACCCTGACCGTAAGACCAAAAGAAACCGCAAATCCCACCCGTACGCTAACCTCGGATTTCCTGGGCTAAGGTCAGCCGTCCCTGCGGAACTCCTAGGCAGCAAACGCAGAGGCCATCGCGTCCTGTTCTGATCGCCGGATGCGCAAACCCTCCGCCTCCTCCCGCCAGGTCCGCACTGCCGCGGCTACTTCCGCGATCAATCCATCCGCCTCTTTCAGGCTCAACGCGTACAACTTATGAGCCGAGCGGGCAATCTCCACATCGCACACAGTCTCTGTTTCATTAATCGCCAGCGTCAATTCGTCCCGCTCAATCGAGGGGTTGATGTCATACGCCGGCGAAAGGCGAACCCCGCGATCCTCGACAAAGAATCCGTGGTTCCGCAAATGATCATCCGTATTGTGGATCAAAATACTGAACACGATCCGGCGAAACAGCTGATGGGTATCGCCCAGCGTGTCCGCGCCCTGGCGCTGCAACAACTCCACCAACTCCAGGTAGCTGGCCCCGGGCTCGCCGTCCCGCCGCTGGGTAAGCGTCATTGCAGACACAAACGCTCGCCGGCTCCCACCGCCAGTTCGATCGAATCGCCTCACCAGAAAGGTATCGCTGCTATCCAGCAATCGAGCCGCCGGCAAATGGATGCCGCACTTCGCACCCAGCCGGTGCGCCAGCATCTCCCATGCAGCCATATTCCTTGTATCCGCGCGGCTGGGAAACTTCGCAATACAAAGGTGTCCCACTTCATCGCGCACCGAAGCTTTTGGACGAGCCCCGCCTAGCGACGACCCGGGCGCCAGCAACTGACCCAGCCATCGCGCGTAATCCGGATGATCTTCCTCATCCATATGCCGTTCGAGCCCAGCGCTGGCCGCCTGTAGTTCACGCACGGAAGTGATCGGAGGCGCAGCCATGCGGGCGTCGCTATCCAGAAACTCGCCCCCGGTGAGCGATCGCAAACGGAGTGCCCCCAGCCGGGTTTCATCATGAACGCCCAGCAAATAATCCCACTCGGTCAATCGCCGCGCTGCCCGCTCTTCCTGCCTGGCACGGAGATTCTCCCTGCGTTGCATCAACAAACGTCCCCACCGATCGGGAGCTGAGTCGAGAAATATGCCGAAGTTACTACGAGACTGTGCCGGATACTGCGCCCCTTCCAGCAATTGCAAATCGGGATCGAACGCGAAGGCGGCCTCACTCGCCAGCCATTCCGGAGCGTACTCGAAGGAAAACACTTCCTGTCGCCCGGAGCTCTGAGCGTGCAGGACGCCCATCAGCGCGGGCCCGCCCGTCCCCTCGGCGTCGACATAGACCTGCACCGATTTCTGCCGGCCGCTCATCGGTCGCTCATCGGGTCTTTGACCGGCTTCCCCGCCTGGGCGTCCTCCACGCGCGGAGACTTCCGCCGCGGCGCCCGCGCCCGGGTGCCGATTTCCGCGTCCTGTAGCTTACGTCCGAGTTCGTCATCGGCCGCCAGCCGGTTCAAGTCCTGTTCCAGCCGAAGTACCTGCAGCACGCGCGCGTAGTTCCCGAAGGAGACTCCAGGGTCTCCCAGCTCCATCCGGGATAACGTAGCCCGGGCGATGCCGGCCCGCTGCGCCACCATGTCCGCCGAGTAGCGGCGGCGCAGGCGTGCAGCTTTCAGCCTCTCGCCAAGATGACCCAGTATCCTTGCCAGCGCGGGCAGAAGACTATCCGCTCTCTCCCTCATAATGTCTCATATTTTAAACATTAACCACCATTAACGTCTAGTTTATGAGACATTATCTATCGCCGATCGCCTCCTCCATTCGGCCGTTGTGGGCCCGCGGGCCGGCTTTGTGGCCGGGGCGCAGGCTGCCGGTTTGGGGCAGAAGTCGGCCGGTTCTGCTGCGGAGGCCTGTTTTGCTGCGGAGGCCGATTCTGCTGCGGAGGCCTGGGCGAAGGCCGGGTCGTGACTGGCCGGTTATTAGGTTGACCCGGCCGCACGGGCTGGATCGTCGGCCGCCCATTATTGGGCGGACGATTGTTATTCGGCGGGCGGTTGTTCCCCGGCGGACGATTCCCGGGACCACTAATAGGATGGGTGAATCCCGGCCGGGTGCCCGGGCGCCCCGGACGATTGATCGGTCTGGGCGGACGGTAGTTCGGTGGCCGGTAGCCCCAATTCCCGCCAAACCCCGGGCGATGGTTATACAGCACGGGTCGAGGGCGATAATACGGGCGAGGCGGACGGTAGCCGCCATTCCAACCACCCCACGGGCCGCGGTTGTAGTAAATTCGCCGGCCTCCCCAGTTCCATCCCCATCCGCCCCAGCCCCAGGGCTGGCTGACCAGAAGCGCGGTGATGCCGATGGCAATGCCGAAAGTGATGAGTCCCGGGCCTGCCCCGCCGGCATACACCACCGTGGGATCGTACTGCGGCAGGTACACCACCTGCGGATTCGCCGGTTGAATCACATAGATGGGCTGCCCGCCGGCCTGCTGCACCTCAACCTGCTGCTGGGGACTGCTGCGCAATGCCCCCGAAGAATAGGCCTGCGCCCGCAGTCGCTGGATGGATGCCGACACCTGGCCCTGATCGGCCGTCACGGCCGCCCCAATCGCGGCATAGTCGTCGATGTTCTCAGCCATCATCTCCACTACCTGGGGAAAGCCCGCCAGGGCGACGAAAGCCGGATCAAAACCCTGTTGCTGGGCCGCGTCGGTGAGCTGCGAAACGGTAAGGTTCTGGTTCTGCCCCAGCCAGTTATCGAAATCCAGAATCTCCTGCGGATTGGTCGACGCCGTCGTAATCTGCGCCAGCAAAGCGTCGGGATACAGTGCAACCGGCGCCAGCAGTTGGTCCAGTTGCTGCTGCGTGGGCACTGGCGGACCCTGGGCCTGCAGATCGGGCGCAAGACCCTGAAACACCAGGAGGATCACCAACAAAAGAACAGCCGACTGACTTGGTTTGCGCAGCATTCGCCTCTCCGCATTCAAAATAGATCGTGCACCATACTACTTTAGGAAATGAGAACTCTTCATAATCAAGTCGCATGACAGAGATCAGGAAAGGACGAGTCAGTGCCGTCATCCTGGCTGCCGGCGCATCCACCCGCATGGGCCGGGCCAAGCAGCTCTTGCCCCTCGGCGGAGCCACCGTATTGGCGCATGCCATCGAAAATGTCCGCGCCACTTCTGTGGATGAGATTATTCTGGTCCTCGGCGCCGCAGCCGAAGCTATTCAACAGCAGCTTCCGCCATCCCTCATCAAGATCGTCGTGAACCCAGCCTACCGGCAGGGAATGGCAAGTTCACTCCGCGCAGGACTCTCCACAATCGACGCCCGGAGCGAGGCCGCACTCATCGTTCTCGGAGACCAGCCTCTCATTCAACCGCAAACCCTCCAGCAGATTATGGATGGGTACCACCGAAGCCGGGCGCCCATTGTCATTCCCTCCTATCAAGGCAGTCGCGGTAACCCGGTGCTGCTCGACCGTTCCGTCTTTTCTGAGGTCATGGCTCTGGTAGGCGACACCGGTTGCCGCGCCATCTTCCCCAATCACTTAGACGCGATCCTTAAGGTAGAAGTCGAAGATCCGGGAATCCTTCTCGACATCGATACACAGGACGACTACGAGCGCTTGAACGGTAGGTATGGGCTTTAGCCCATACACAAACCCGCCAAATTCGACAGGGCTTCAGAGTCTGCGTGAGAGCTCGCTTTGTGAAGGGTACGGCCTTTAGGCCGTACATTTAACAGTCAAGATGGATCGGCTTCAGCCGCTGAGGGCTGCTTAAACCGCCACAAGAGAGGCCCTCAGGGGCTAAAGCCCGGTGTAGGTTTGGGTAGTGAATGTACGGCCTAAAGGCCGCACCCTTCACAGCGCGAGTTCTCACGCAGGCCGTTAGGCCCTGAGGTATGCGCTTTACGACGGGATATCCGCCTCGCACTGGCGAATCACGGCATCCGTCGAAAAAACATCGCTGAGCCGCTCCTCATCCCGAGGAAGGGAGAGGGCATTACCTCTGCGGCGAAGAGCGACCATCTGACTCATCACACTCAAGGCAATCTCCTCCGGGGTCGACGCCCCGAGGTGGAGACCCGCCGGCGCATAAACGGTGGCGATTTTGTCTTCGGTCGTTCCCCCGGCTCGCAGGTACTCCAACACCAACTTCGCCCGATGGTGGCTGGCGATCAAAGCAACATAGGCCGCATTGCCCTGAAGCGCCTTTTCCAGCCACAGATGATCTCGCTTATGCTGCGTGGCGATCACCACAAAACTCTTGGGACCGATGGGCGTTTCGGTGAGATCGAAGTCTTCCGTGACCAGCCGCTCTGCCTGCGGAAACGCAGCACGGTCGGCAGCCGGGTCGTTGACCGTGATGGAAAAGCCCATCAGGTCGCCCAGCACAGCCAGGGTCTCGGCAATGCGCCCGTGGCCTACGATCAAAAGTTCGGGCTTGGGCAGAACCGGTTCGATGAATATATCCATGGTTCCTCCGCAGGGCATGCCAACCCCCAGTTGTTCATCGCTCATGTCCACGGTAATCATCCGTGGCCGCTCGGTTTCCAGGCTCGTCAGAGCTTCGCTGCGAACCGCGCTCTCGGCGCACCCTCCGCCAACCCATCCCAGCAACAGCTTGCCGGACTGGTCGATAATAGCCTTGGAGCCGCGTCGAGCCGAAGAAGAACCCGCCACCCTAACCACAGTCGCGATGGCGAAAGGTTGGCCCTGGGACGCAAGTTCAGCCGCTTTGGTATAGAGGTCGGAGAACATCCTTGAACCGGTATCATATTCTCTCGTTACAGCACGCCACAACCGAGGGGCGCCCCCGTGTATAGCGAGCTGGTACGCGCCCACTACGCCCATCCCCGCAACACCGGCAGCGTCGTCGACCCTTCCGGCAAGGCGATGGTGAAGAGCCCGCTCGACAGCGACACGGTGCTGATCTCCCTGCGCATCGAAAACAACATCATCCAGGAAGTGAAGTTCAAGTGCATGGGATGCGCAGTCGCCATCGCCTGTTCCTCCATGGCAACCGAAATGGTGCTAGGCCGTCCCGTCGAAGAAGCCTACGCAATCACCGAGGCCTCGGTAGCCGAGGCGCTGGGAGGCATACCCGAATACAAAATGCGCTGCAGCAACCTGGCCCCAGCCGCCATCCGCAACGCCATCGACGACTGGAGAACCCGCAGCAATCTGACTTAAGTCCCTCCGGGACTCAAAAACTTAACCCGCAGGCCTTCCTCCCTTTGCATCTAACCACCCAACTGTAAGGAGACACATCTCATGAACCCAGGCCGTCTACCATCATTGATCCTGTCCGCCGCTCTACTGCTAGCCCTACCCGCCGGGTTCGCCCAGAACACCGATTCCAGTCCGAAACAGGACATGAAAAACGCCGGGTCCGACACCAAGCACGCGGCCACCAGCGCCGGGCACGGCATCACCAAAGGAACCAAAACCGCGGTTCACAAAACCGAAGCGGGAACCGATAAGGCCTACGACAAAACCAAATCCGGGACCAAGACCGCCTACCACAAGACCGCGTCCACCACGGAAAAGGGCTACGACAAGACCAAGTCCGGTACTGAGACCGGTTATCACAAAACGGTGCAGGGAACCAAGACCGGCTACCACAAGACCGTGAACGGCACCAAGGCCGGGGCTGACAAAGTGGGAGACACCCTCACCAATAAACACCAGGATCCGGTCGAAGGCCCCCAGCGCTAGCTACGGCTCCTGGGTCCAGTCACACGGAACGGTATTTCCGGTGCGGCTGCTCTCCATCGCCATCTCCAGCACCCGCATGGTCCGCCACGCCTGCAGCGGAGTCACCGCCAGCGCCGCGTTTCCATGCATCGCATCTCGAATGTTGATGTAGTAGCCGCGATAGTCCCCGGCCTCCGTAGTGATTGGCGTGCTGACCGCCTCTCCCCCTTCATCGAGAGTGAGCACTCCCCAGTGCTCCGGCCCTTCCACGCCCCAGGGCTTCGAGGAAAACACATCTCCGGCGAGCAAGTGCGCCTCCTGGGGATCCATGCCAAATTTCCGGAAGGTCCCACGGGTGCCGTTGAGGGTAAACCGCGCTCCCGGAGAACGCGCCAGGCAGGTAGCGCGCAGCCAGACGCTGAGACCGGAAGGCGTCGCCTGCGCATGAGACGCCGGGTAGTGCAGGTACAGATCGAAGGCATCATCGACCCGCGCCCCCTCGCGCTCCATGCGGACACTCGCCCACACCGACGCGGGAACACCAAACAGGACCAGCGCCTGGTCCACCACATGCGCGCCCAGATCGAACAGCACACCTCCGCCCGGACCCCCGTCCTCCCGCCAGGCGTGCAGCCGCGGCAACTGGCGAAACCGGTCATAGTGGGACTCAAACATCACCAACCGCCCCAACTGTTCGTTCTCCAGCAGCTTTCGTACCGTCAGAAAGTCGCCATCCCAACGCCGGTTCTGGTAGACGCTGAGCAGCCGGCCGCGCTCCCGGGCCAGTTGGACCAGCTCCGCGGCCTCCGCGGAGCTCAGGGCAAACGGCTTATCGATCACCACGTCGCGGCCCGCCAGCAGGCATTGCCGCGCGATCGGCAAATGGGTAGCGTTGGGCGTGGCCACCACCACCAGCTGAATGCTGCTGTCCTGCAGCAGCTCCTCGACCGAAGTCAGCACCCGGACATGGGGAAACGCCGCCGCAGCCTCCGAGCCCGTTCTCTGGACGATGGCCGCAAGTTCCAGGCCCTCAACCGCTTGAATCACATTGGAGTGGAAAATCCGCCCGGCAAATCCAAAGCCAATCAAGCCAACCTGGATGCATTTCATGAGTCCTGCGGCCCTCCTTTGCATCTTTATACACAAAGGGGAATTCGGTTACCTTCGCTAGTTCCAAGGTTTCCCCTTGAGCCCTCCGATGGCTTGACAAACGGCCACCCAGGCAAGAGTATTAAATTCTGAATGCAGACTCTGCACCATCCCGCTGGCTGTTGTTGCTGTGACAAGTGTTGTCTTTTGTCACCGAGCACGAGCGGGTGTGAGTTTTCGTAGCAGAGTGGTAGGGAATTCCTACTAGTTCTTCGCACAACTCAGACTAAGTAATCACAACCGCTGCCAGCCTCTGGCGAGCGGTTTTTTATTTGGAACCTCAAAACGGAAAGGAGCCATTTTGCCAGCCCCCAACTTGCCAGCTTTGGACATTGAACCCACACCGGTAGGCTCCGCTCCCAGGCTGAGCCACCTGCAAAGGCTCGAGGCAGAAAGCATCCACATATTCCGCGAAGTGGCCGCCGAGTTCGAAAAGCCGGTGATGCTCTACTCCATCGGCAAGGATTCCTCGGTCATGCTCCGGCTGGCGCAAAAGGCCTTCTATCCCGGGCCCATCCCGTTTCCTCTCTTACATGTCGATACCGGTTACAAATTCCGCGAGATGATCACCTTCCGCGATGACTACACCCGCCAACTCGGCGTCGAGCTGCTGGTCTGGCGCAATGAGGCCGCCATCGCCGATGGAGCCAACCCTGTTGCCCTGGGAACCCGCCGCTGCTGCGGGTTATTGAAGACCACCGCGCTGCTCGATGGCCTCCGCGCCCACGGCTTTGACGCCGCTTTCGGGGGAGCCCGCAGAGACGAAGAAAAAATCCCGCGCCAAGGAACGCATCTTTTCCTTCCGCGACAGCGCCGGACAGTGGGATCCAAAAAATCAGCGGCCTGAACTGTGGAACCTCTATAACGCGCGCGTCAATCCAGGCGAGAGCATCCGCGTCTTTCCTCTCTCCAATTGGACCGAACTCGACGTGTGGCACTACATTCACCTGGAAAACATTCCGGTAGTCCCGCTCTACTTCGCGCAGGAGCGGCGCATGCTGGTGCGCAGCGACAGCCTCATCCCCATCGAACAGTCGTTCGTTCAGGGCCTTCCGGGAGAAGAACAGTGGGTACGCTGCCGTCTGCGGTCGTTAGGATGCAGCCCTTGCACCGGGGCCATCCGCTCCGACGCCGACACCATTCCCAAGATTATTGCGGAACTCGTCGCGTTCCGTTCCTCCGAACGAGCCAATCGCGTGATCGATCACGATCAGGACGGATCCATGGAATTGAAGAAGCGCGAGGGCTATTTCTAATGCCACTCTCCCTCTCGGATTTAAGTGGCCCCGAGCCCGTGGAAGACTTCTTTTCCATGGAAGATTTTCTCGCCGCGGAGCAGGCGAAGGAACTGGTGCGCTTCAGCACCGCGGGCAGCGTTGACGATGGCAAGTCAACTCTGATCGGCCGCCTGCTCTACGATTCGCAAAACGTCTACGAAGACCACGTCCGCGCCGTGACCAAAGCGGCCACTGCGAATGTCGCTGCTGCGATCGATTTTGCCCAGCTCACCGACGGCCTGCGCGCCGAGCGGGAGCAGGGAATTACCATCGACGTAGCCTACCGCTACTTCTCCACCACCCATCGCAAGTTCATCATTGCCGACACGCCGGGCCACGAGCAGTACACCCGCAACATGGCCACCGGCGCTTCCACCGCGGATGTCGCCATTATTCTCGTGGACGCCCGCAAAGGCATCCTCACCCAATCCCGCCGTCACGCCTACATCGCCTCGTTGTTGGGAACCCAGCACATCGTCGCCGCCGTCAACAAGATGGACCTGGTTGACTACTCATCAGAGGTATTCGCCGGCCTGGAGCGTGATCTGCGGCACCTGGCGCAGAAGCTGCACATCGCGGATCTGCAGGTGATCCCCATCAGCGCCTTGCTTGGCGACAACGTCGTCGATCGCGGCTCGAACATGGACTGGTACGAAGGCCCGACCCTGCTCGAATATCTGGAGACCGTGCCCCTGGGGCAGGACGTCACAGGGCAGCCCTTCCGCCTGCCGATCCAGCGAGTGATTCGCCCCGACCAGGACTATCGCGGCTTCGCCGGGCAAATTGCCTCCGGCGCCGTGTGGCCCGGCGATCGCGTCGTCGCGCTGCCTTCCGGTAGAACCAGCCGGGTGAAAAGCATCACCACCTTCGATGGGGATCTGGCGAGAGCCGTAGCCCCCATGTCGATTGCAGTCACGCTCGAAGATGAACTGGATATCAGCCGGGGAGAAATGCTGGCGGCAGCCCACCAGCCACCGGTCGTGGCAGCGAACTTCTCTGCTGCGCTGGTTTGGATGAACGCTCAGCCCCTGGATGCGGGCAAGAGTTACCTGCTCAAGCACACGTCGCAGACAGTGAAGGCCAGGATCGCGTCCATCAAGCACCGCGTCAATATGCAGACCCTCGAAGCCGAGCCGGCTGCCACCCTCGAACTCAACAGCATCGGCGTAGTCGAAGTGGAAACCACCCGCCCGTTATTTCTCGACCCCTATGCCGCAAACCGCTTAACTGGCAGCTTCATCCTGATCGACCCGGTATCGCACGCGACCGTCGCCGCCGGCATGGTGCGCGAGGTGTTAAGCGGCCTCCAGGACAAAAACAACGTAGCGGCTATCGCCGTCCGCAACCCGGAACAGCTGCGCCGGCTCGAAACCGCGTTGATCGAAGCCGGTGTTCCCGTAGTCACCACCCGGAGTGCCGATCGCGATCTGTGGCAGAAACTGTTACAGATCGGCGTCGTGGTCCTGATCGAGACCGCGGAGCAGCTGGATATCCCCGGCGCATTAGTCTTCGAGCCATTAGAAGAACAAGGCATCGAACGGGTCCTGCGTGCCCTCAACAGGAGTAACCCATGAGCCTTCAGGAAAAGATCACCGCCGCGCGCACCCTGGTGCACCAGCAGATCGCAGCCTCCCCCAAGGAGGACATCTGCGTCACCAGCAGCTTTCAGGCGGAAGACATGGTGGTCGTGCACCTGGTGCGGGAAGCCCTCGGCGATGTACCGGTGATCTTCCTCGATACCGGTTACCACTTCTCCGAGACCTACGAATATCGCGATCGCCTGGCCCACGACTGGAACCTGAACCTGGTGAATGTATTGCCCGCTTTGACGGTAGCTGAACAGGAATCGCAATTCGGCATCCTGAATCAGACCGCGCCCGATCGCTGCTGTGGCATGCGCAAGGTAGGCCCGCTGTTCGCCTCCCTGGAACCCTATCGCTTATGGTTTACCGGCCTTCGGCGGGAGCAGGCCAAAACCCGCGCCAACCTGCAACCAGTGGATGCCTTCACTCTGCCCACCGGCAAGCAGCTACAGAAGATCAGCCCACTGGCCGACTGGATAACCCGCGACGTATGGCAATACGCCGAGCAATACGGCATCCCGCTCCTGCCGCTCTATGACAAGGGCTACACCAGTATTGGCTGTGAGCCCTGCACCAGCCTGCCGTTTGATCCTGATGATCCTCGCTCCGGCCGCTGGGGTGGCCGCAAACAGGAATGTGGTATCCACGTGCAACCGCAGTAAAAGAGAGTCCCTATGTTGGAGTTGGCGATAGGATTTTCGATAGCCGTGATCATCGCTCTTACGGGCGTGGGTGCGGGCGTGGTTACGGCACCGCTACTGATACTGTTCCTGCATGTCCCGGTGGAAATCGCCGTAAGCACCGCGCTGGCCTATGCAGCGGTGGTCAAGCTGATCGTGGTTCCCGTGCAAATGGTGCGCAAGAACGTCTCCTGGCGGATCCTGCTCTGGATGCTGGCCGGCGGCGTACCCGGAGTGATCCTCGGATCGATCTTCTTCCACCATGTTGCCCAGCATGGCCCTAAATCGCTGCTCTACATCGTCCTCGGCGCCATCATCATCTTCTCTTCCGGCTGGCAGATCTTCCGCCACTTCCGCCCCGACGCCATCGCCCGCCCGACGAGGGATCGTCCGAAGTGGATGGGACTCATCACCTTTCCCATCGCCGCCGAGGTAGGGTTCTCCTCCTCCGGAGCAGGAGCGCTGGGCACCGTAGCATTGTTGGGACTCACCTCGCTCACCACCGCGCAGGTCGTTGGCACTGACCTTACCTTTGGCCTGGTGCTCTCCGTAGTAGGAACCGGCGTCCACATGATTGGCGGCTCCTACGACTCGGCTCTGCTCTGGAAACTGGGAATCGGGGGCGTCTTCGGAGCCATCGCCGGCAGCGGAATCGCCCCCCGCATCCCCAACCGCCAACTGCGCTTCGCCCTCTCCCTCTGGCTTATGACGATAGGCTTCCAATTCGTCTACCAAGCCACCCGTAGCTAATTCTCAGGAAACCAGCTCCGCAGCCCCAAACCAATCCCGAAGGAAGTCGGACGGGTGCCCCACGTTCGCCAAAGCGTACGTGGGACGAAAACGACTTTTTTCAAATGTGGTAGAGGTTCAGCCAGACCTCTCCAAACTAAATCGAAAAGTGACTCGGTTCAGAAATCGCCCTTTCCTTACAACTACCCTCTCCTATTTGTCATCCCGAGCGTACCCGGATTTCCTACCTCGCCACGCTCACCGCGACTACGTATGTGGTTCTCGTTTAAGAGAACCACATGCAGTTGATCGAAGCCGCGCCCTCGACAGGAAATCTGGGAAAGCCGAGGGATCTGCGGTGCGCCATTCGTGTGCCCCGCCCCTACCGTGCCACAATCTCCGCCAGCATCACCGAATCCTCATGGAAGCACCAACTCGCCCCGCTCTTCAGGGTTTCCAGGAGTGGTCCGCTGAACCGCAGATCCCTCGGCGCGCTTGGATGACAAAGGAAAGGGCAATCGTCCCATGAGAGCCGTTTTTTAACCGAGACATTTTCATTCTGATTTGGACAGGTTTGTCTGAACTAAGTTCAGCCGTCCCTTCGGGACTCGCTTTACGCTGATCCTCCAACCCGTCCCTCGTAGACCCGCTAGAATGATCAGCACCATGAAGATACTCACGTCCGAACTTCATACCAGCCGCAAAGGACCCGAAGCCTACTTCACCGGCACCGTCTGGCTCAATGAAATCGTAGGCCCAACCCCGCCTTCTCATCTCAAGGCAATTCGCGTCTGGTTCGCGCCCAGCAGCCGCACCGCCTGGCACACCCACCCTCTCGGTCAAACGCTGCATGTACTGGATGGCCTCGGCCTCGTCCAATCAGCCGGCAAGGCGCCACAAATCATTCGCCCCGGCGATACCGTTTCCATCGCGCCGCACGAACGCCACTGGCATGGCGCGGCCCCGGGAAGAACCATGACCCACCTGGCCCTACAGGAAACAGACGAACACGGCAGCGACGTCGTCTGGTTGGAACACGTCACCGACGACGAATACTCCCAGCCGCCTATTTAATCGCGCCATGCTGGTTAGGAACGTCGCGGGTTTCCTCAGCACTCTTGACCGGGTTCCGATCCGCATTCTTCTGATACGGAGCCCGATCGTGCTGGCTCTTTTCCTTATCTTCCGGCTGTTCTTTTTTCTTGGTTGGTTTGGGCATAGATCTCAAGATGCCGCCCAATCCACCGAGTTGCCCGGCCCTACATATCCAGCCGGTACTTATTCTCCGCCAGGTGAAACATGGGCCGCCACACCAGCCGGTTCACCGTGACCACCATGAGCGACATGATGATGGTGGCCAATAGCAGAATGGAAAACTGCCCATGATCGCTGGCCGCGCTGATCTGCGCACCGAGCCCTAGTGTTTCGAGAGTCCGGTCTTTCAGGTGGAAATACTCTGCCACGATGCTGGCGTTCCACGCACCTCCCGACGCCGTGACCAGCCCGGTCACCAGGTAGGGGAAGATCCCCGGCAGAATAACCACCTTCCATTTCTGCCAGGTAGAAAAGTGGTAAAGCTCCGCTACCTCTTTCAGGTTGGAGGGGATCGCGCTCGCCCCCGCAATCACATTGAACAGGATGTACCACTGGGTCCCAAGCAACATCAGGGCGATCGACCCGATCCCTAATCCACCCCCCATCTGCACCAGGCCAATCAGCAAAATCGGAAAGATCGCCGTCGCCGGATAAGACGCTGCGATCTGCGCCAGCGGCTGGGCGATCCTCGCCAGGCGTGGATGAAAGCCAATCGCCACCCCTACCGGAATGGTCCAGGCGGACGCGATCAACAAAGCAGCGTTCACCCGCAGAAACGTCGCCCCCGCGCCTTTCAGCAACTCCAGGATCTCTGCCCCATGGATATAGCGCAACAACTCCACCGCCTTGAACGCAGCAAACGCCACCAGCAACGTGCCCAGGAGAATGAAGAGAATCGCCGCCAACTGCGACCCCCTGCGCGCCGGGTGGGTGGGCCGCGCGACCAGCTCCCTTTGCCGCCTCGCCAGTGAGCCATAGATCCGCTCGCTTACCGGCGTCACGGTCGCGCCCTTCAACCAGGCCAGCGCGCTCGAGTTCTGCAACATATAGAGGATGGGCGAACTCTTACGGCTGGTGCTCTCTCCCTGTTCAAACTTGAACTTATCCGCCCAGGCAATCACCGGCCGCCACACCAGCTGATCCGTGGCGACGACAATCAGGATCATGGCCACCGAACCCCAAAGCATCCCATGGCTATCGCCCGCGCTCGCCGCGGTCTGCAGGTATGATCCCAGTCCGGGCAGGCGAAAGTCGCGGTCCCCTAACACGAACATCTCGCACGCCATCAGGAAAAACCAGCCGCCGGCCACCGAAACCATCGAATTCCAGACCAGGCCAATCGCTGCATAGGGCAGCTCCAGCTGCCAGAACCTCTGCCAGGCGGAAAAACGAAACACGCCCGATGCCTCGCGCAATTCCCGCGGCAGGCTCTTCAGTGAGGAATAGAAACTGAACGCCATGTTCCACACCTGGCCGGTAAAGATCAGCAGGATGGCTCCCAACTCGATGCCCAACTGGCGCCCCGGCACCAGCGAGATCATGGCCAGCATCACCGCCGGCAGAAAGCTCAGCACGGGAATCGATTGCAGAATATCGAGGGCCGCGATCATGAACGGTTCGGCCCGCGGAGTATATGCCGCAATGTAGCCGTATCCCACGGCGAACGTCAGGCTCAGCAGGTACGCCACCGTGATGCGCACAATCGAATAGAACGCGTACAGCGGCAGCATCTTCGCCGAAGCCGAAATCGCGATCGCGGGTACCGGATGACCCATCCAATACTGCGCAATGCGCAACACAGCGTAGAAAAGCGCCAGCCCGCACGCCGCTACGCCCAGGTCCAGGAAAAACGGCCACGTCCGCTCCAGCACCAGCGAGCGGGAAAGCGTGGGAACACGGAAGAGCCGGGTTGGCTCGCTCATTCGGCCTGCGCCTCTTCGACCGCTTCCGGCGACTCTTCCTCCTCAGGAAGGATGAAGCGTCTGCGGGAAGCGTCAAAGTCAAACAACTCCGCGTAGCGGCCCCAGTTGATGGCCGTCTCCAACTGTCGCAGCGTCTCGTCGGCGCTGAACTGCTCATCGAGCATGTCAAGAAAAAACTCTTCCGGTACCGTGTGGTCTGATTTGGTATCGAGCGCCCGCGTGATCTGCCGCAGCAGGAGCACGTTCTCCACCGCTGCCTTGCGGAACAACTCTTTCTGCAGCAGGATCTCCGACTCGGCATACTCCCGTCCCTCGGGGGTAATGGCCGCATCGCCCTCTTCTACTTTCAGGAAGCCAAGCAACTGCGCCGCATCGACAATGGGCAGCAGGTCATCGATCTCGAACGCCAGGTCGTCCGCCAGGCGATAGATGTCCGCGCGGCCGTTGTAATCGATCAGCAATTCGAGCAGGCCGGCGATCCCGCCCGGCCGGGCATGGGGAAGCATCTGGTAATGCATCTGCCGCTGATCGCGCGCCGCCATCCTCTGCGGTACGGCGGAGGGGGCCACATCCGGCCGGGTAAGGACCTTGTATATGTAGTCCACCAATTGGGTGAAGGCGGCACTCTTGCGGTCCCGCGGCTGGGTCAGCGTCACCGCAAAATCCACCCGCACATGCCCCGGGTTACGCCCCAGCACAATAATGCGATCGGCCAGCAGCAGCGCTTCTTCGATGTTGTGCGTCACCAGGAAAATCGACTGCGTCGGAATCGTCTTTTTGTGCCACAACTCCAACAGTTCGCTGCGCAGGTTCTCCGCTGTCAGCACGTCCAGGGCGGAGAACGGCTCGTCCATAAAAAGAACTTCCGGCTGCACCACCAGGGCCCGGGCGAAACCCACCCGTTGGCGCATACCCCCGGAGAGCTCCTTCGGGTAGGCGGCCTGAAAGCCGTCCAGGCCCACCGTGTCCAGGATCTTGAGGCTCTGTTCCCGCCGCTCCTCGCGCGAAATACCTCGAGCCATCAACGGAGCCTCGACATTTTCCAGCACCGTCAGCCAGGGAAAGAGAGCGAAACTTTGGAACACGATGCCGACGTTGACCTGCGTCTGCAGAATCGGCTTGCCATGCCAGAAGACCTCGCCGGCCGAAGGACGCGACAATCCCGCCAGCATGCGCAGCAGGGTCGATTTTCCCGAACCCGAGGGGCCCAGCAGGGCAACAATCTCTCCCTGCACAATCGACAGGTCAGTAGGCGCGATCACTTGTATGCGATTTTCGCTGGGCTGGGCGTAGTACTTCTCAACCTGCTGGGCGCGGATGATCGGTTCGGCCATGGAAAGTGTCCAGTGAAAGGAGTTGTGGTCAAATTATCTTATATGGTGAACTGGATACCGGAATCTCGATCAGCGCCCCACAACACTACACCGGGATGCAGCATCTGACTCCGAAGCGTATGATTCCAGATGCCGCCTCAGCATTTTCTTACCACGATATCGTGCCCTGCATCGATCGATCAGGAGCGGTGAAGCGACGAGCGTCAGAAAGACATAGATTGTTACTCAGGAGCAAATGACCAATTCACAAGCAAAGCCCAAGGTGCTGGTAGCGGATGACGAACGAGTGATCGCAGACACGCTTGCCATTATCCTAAACCAGAGCGGGTTTGAAGCCACTGCAGTCTACAACGGCGAGAAGGCCGTCGAAACAGCGCGCACGCTCCGGCCCGACATGCTCATCTCCGACGTCATCATGACCGACATGAACGGCATCGATGCCGCGATCACCATCCGGACCATGCTGCCTGACTGCAAGATCCTGCTCTTTTCCGGCCAGGCCGCCACCGCGGACCTTTTGGACCGCGCCCGCACGCAAGGCCACGAATTCGAGATCCTCGCCAAGCCCGTGCACCCACAGGATCTGCTGGCGCGTCTCCGCAGCTAAGGCCGAAATTGACTGGATGATGGGTGGGGAACTCCGCGCGGTGCGAGTTCCCCGCATCGTTTTTTCATCGACAATTTATTGTTTGTGCCGCCAGAAGCCCTCTTCCCTGGACGGGTGCCCCATGTTCGCCTAAGCGTACGTGGGCCGAAAATGACGGGGCGTAGCCCCATAAGCGCTAACTTAAGCGTGGTAGTTTCGCCCGAACCTAGGTATGCTGTGGGCACGATGGAGAACGCTTCGAACGAAGATTGGGATGTTTTGTCGGGATTGTTTCCCGTGGACTGGCGAAAAGAAGCGGTTCTGAGTGGTGCAGTGGAACGGCTTCGCGGATTTCCTTCTGTCGATATGCTTTTACGGACTTTGTTGCTGCACGTGGGAAAGGGCTTTTCGCTTCGCGAGACGGCGGTGCGAGCAAAGTTAGCGGACTGGGCTGATGTTTCGGATGTGGCGCTGTTGAAGCGCCTGCGCACCAGCGAGTCGTGGCTCCGTGGACTTTGCCTGGAGTTGCTAAAGGAGGCTGGTTTTAGTGAGCCTTCTGCGGAGGGACCGAACATCCGGATAGTCGATGGAACCATTGTGAGAGAACCTGGGAAGACCGGGAGCCAATGGCGAATACTGTATGCGATCCGACTACCGAAACTGGAGTGTGATTTCCTGGAGGTCACAGCTGCTGAGGGGGTAGGCAACGGAGAGTCTTTCACCCGTCTGCCGGCGCAAAGTGGAGATCTGATTTTGGCAGATGCGGCATATTGTCGCTTGCCCGGAATGGTGGCCATGAAGCAAAAGGGAGCCGACGTTTTGCTTCGTGTCAACCCGGCGACCTTTGTGGCCTATGGATCTGGCAAACGCAGATTCGCTCTCCTGCAACAGGTCCGTAAGATTCGTCGATCTGGCCAAGTGCGTGAGTGGAAGGTTCGGCTACAGAGCAGTGGAGGAGAGCCAATGGCTGGTCGGCTTTGTGTCATTCGAAAGAGTGAGCAAGCCATTGGCCGGGCGCAGAGACGGCTGCAGCGCCGAGCGTCCAAAAAGCAGATGGCATTAGACCCCCAAACCCTGGAGTTGGCCCAGTATGTACTGATTTTCACCACCTACGAAAAAGGAACCGCGGCTCAGGTCTTGCAGTGGTATCGCATGCGCTGGCAAATCGAGCTTGTATTTAAACGCTTGAAATCTCTGCTGCAGTTGGGTCATCTGCCCAAGTACGATGATCGCAGTTCGCGGGCATGGTTGTACGGGAAGCTGCTGATCGCCCTGCTAACACAGAAACTGATCCGCACTGGACGTGAAATTTCCCCCTGGGGATACAACATCCGACCAACCATCTAGCCCCTGGCGTGAGTTCCACTTCGCACTCCATGAAATCCAACGATCGATTGAACCGCGACTTAGTTTGCAAAGCACCTTGACCAGATGGCCAGAGATCGCACGCGGCCTCCAAGAATCAAAGCGCAAAAGAGGACTACAGCCACGTTCCTTAAGTTAGCGCTTATGGGGCGTAGCCCCTCCCAACGCTTTTGCTATTCGGTGGAATGACTGCGGAGCCGGAGCGTTTGCAAATGTATTTGGACAACACTGAACTTCAGCCGTCACAACCCTCTACGGCAACAAACCAAATACAGCCACGCTGTTCGTAGTCCCCACAAACACCTTCCCATTGGCAATCATGGGAGGAACGTATTTGTTATCCGAAAAATGATCGCGGCTGTTCGGCGCCTGGTTGCTGTCGTACAACTCATTGGGCAGGTTCGTCGTGTTGTACGCGTGCAATACGCCCGCGCCGCTCTGGTTTTCAATCGCCCACACAATCCCGTTCTGCGCGCCGTTCGAGCTGACGCTCGGGGTGGCTCCGGGGAAAGAAAAGGTAGTGGCCGATTCACTCGCAGGAGTGGTCGCCAACAAAGCATTGGTGATGGGAAACGCCTTCAGGTGGTCACCATTGCTGGCGTAGTAGACGGTGTTATTGAAAAGGGCAGCCATCGACCACGCGCCGCTAATCGCATTCGGCAACTCCTGATAGACCGCGTTGTTGCTGCTGGCATTAAACTTCCCCATGTTGTCGCGATCGACCACATAGATGTTCGTGTCCTTACCCGCGCCGACCGCGAGATGCCGCGTGTTGCCTTTGGCATCTGTTTGATCGGGCAGCAGCATGGCGCCCCCGGAACCCAAATCCTGGTCAGCGTCACTCTCCGCCTGCAGGTTGTAAGCCGCGAAATAATCCGCCGCGGCCAGGGTATTGCCGTTGGTGGATACCTTCATGAACGAATTCCCAAAATCTCCCTGCGCAGGAAATCCATTCGCATTGAGTGTTGAATCGAACGTGCCATTCGCGTCCAGGAAGAAAATATTCCCCTGCGTATCCCCGGCCAGGCCGGCGCCGCTCATCCATACCGAACCTTCGCCATCAGCAAAATGCGGCGTCGACGGCCCGTTCGGCGTCAGGTTCAATACGCTGGTCTGCTGCAGAGTACTTTCACTGTAGGCCATCACCCAACCGGTGTACGGATCTTCATCGCAGTGCGAAGTCCATGCCAGGTAGATCTGCCCATTCATCAGGAGCAGTCCCACTCGTTCGGCATATTGACCAGGGTCGAATACCTGCATCCCATTGCTGGAACCGTACCCGGTGCCCGGGAATGTGGCCGCAATCTCCGTCGGGCTGCCCTGTAGTTCCGCGCCCGTCGCGAGGTCCAGCGCATGCAGCCGCTGATGATATTTGCTGTTCGCATCCTTCGACATGGCGACCAGGAAGACAGCACCGTTGGCGCCATGAGAGCGGTCGATGACCGGGGTGTCGGTGATGCCAATCTCCGGCGTGATCTGGCCGCAGCCGTGATCGTCGCTCGTGGTCTCATTCGCTCCCAGGGCGCTTACCTTCCAGAGCTGCGTGCCCGAGTCGGCATCGAACCCATAGGCGCTTCCGTGTTCTGTAACTACGATGAGCATATTATGCGTCTGTCCCCCGACGGAAAGGCCGCTCACGTAGAGAGGTTGACCATCGACCTTGCCGTCTACCGGCAGTTCACGGAGCTTGCCAAAGGTATTGAAGTTGACATTCTGCGGAGTCAGTACGGACTCCGCGGCATTCCACCCGTCGCGGGCGTTGTCGTTGTGATACGTGGTCACATTCACGCCCGCGGAGGCAGCCACGGTAAGAGCCAGCGTAGCGGTATGGGTAAGGGCGCCGGAAGTGCCGGTGAACACCACGTTCGCACTCCCCGCCTGCGCGCTGTTGCCGGCGGTGAGGGTAAGGGTTTGCGGCGTGCCGGGAGTCAGCGATACCGAGGCCGGGTTGGCTGTCACCCCGGCTGGCAATCCACTCAACGCCACAGCAGTGGTCCCGCTGAAGCCGTTGAGCGCCGTCGCCGTCAGTTGCACGGCTTGCCCCGCCGCTCCAACCGTCAGGCTCAGAGCCTGAGGACTGACAGCCAGTGAGAAGTCCGCTTGCGCCGGCGCTGGAACCGTCACCGTGATGGGAAGGGTCACCGTATGTGTGAGCGTGCCCGAGGTCCCGGTGAACGTCGCCGTCGAGGATCCGGCTGCTGTTCCAGCAGGAGCGGTAAGAGTCACCGTGGCAGGGGTGCCCGGCGTAAGCGAGAAAGACGACGGCTGTGCCGTTACTCCCGCCGGCAGCCCCGTAATCGACATGGGAACGCTTGAAGAGAATCCATTCTGCGCCGTCGCCAGTACCGAGACCGCAGCCGTCGTTCCGTTGGCGATTACGCTAATCGAAGAAGGCGTGACGCTGAGTGAAAAGTCAGCGGGCGCCGCGGTGACAGAAAGAGCGGCCTGCGCACTAGCGCTCTGGCCATTGGCGGTCGCAGTAAACATGACCGTAGATGTGGTAGTTGATGTCGAGGGGCCGGCCGTGATCGTAATCGGCAAAGCAACGCCTGGCGTCACCGAGAGTGGCGAGGGAGAAACAGCGACGCCAGTTGGTAATCCAGTCACGGAAACGGTCGTCGCGCCCACGCCTGCCGGCGCTCCCAACAAGAGGGAAGCCGGTTGACCGGCGGCGCCCGCGGTTAGATGGATGGTCGATGGAGAAAGCGTCAGCGTGGGCGCCGCCATGCTGTTGCCGTTGCTGTTACTACTCCCGCCACTGCAGGAGACCAGCCCGCCGATGATCAGGGCGCTCGCAACCGGCAAACATATACATCTGAAGAACGGATGGAGGGCACGAGTATAGGAAAACATGGCAGGCTCCCGGGTCCCATGCTAACGCTCGCGGAGTTCCGCGCCGGTGAATTATCTTCTTGACCGTGCTTCCGAAAGTGGTATCGTATCTCACCCGTTTTGGGGGGCTACCTAACAAGTACGCGATCCTTTGCTCTTTTGGATTCAGCATCTATGTCGATTGCAATCGGGAAATCCCCGATGTGTAGACCCGGCTCTATCTCGAGTCGAGCAATCGACGCGGCGTCACCAAGTCTCAGTGTCTCACGAAAAATTTCTATCCAATGGACAAAATCCACATAAACTCTTGACACAGTAAGAGTGTTTTGTTAATCCTGTTGCACCAGGTGAAGATCAAGCTCATCTTGTTCCTGGGCAGAACACTTGTCCCACGCTGACTTTGGGTTCGGCGGGTTTTGTTGTTGCCCCGTGGCCAGTTTGGATCACTCAGGGTCTTTTTTGCACGGCACTCGTTGGCATTAGATGGCGTAAGACGAGTCCGGCGGCGTTCACGGCGCCAGCAGTTAGTAGTTTTAATTGAGTGCGAGGCACTCAACGATATTCCCTTCTGTGGCTCCTGTGCAAAGAGCCACATCCGCGTAACAATCGTTGCGGTCAGACAAAGACGCTGCTTGTCTTACAGGCTTCGTCTTACTATGCCGCTCTTCAGGTTGTTGCATTGTTGTCTTGTTTTGGAGCCATGTATGAAAGTACTCAGCTTTTTGCCCCGCTATGACTTGAAGAGACGAGTCGAAAAGGCTCTCAGCGCGGCACACTTTTCTGTTCAAACCGTCGAGTCCGCGAAAGAATGTTCGTACGCTACGCAGCGTGGCCACTACGACGGTGTCCTTGTCGATTCCGATTCGATTGACTTCCGGGACACGCTGACGCTGATACAACAACTGCGACGGGAGAACGCGGATGCCTCGTTATTCGCCTTTGCTCGCTACCCTGACCTGGAGCAACGCCTGGCCTTGTTCGATGCCGGTGTGGACGACTACGTGCGCGATCCGTTCTTCGCTTCGGAGATGACTGTTCGCTTTGGCCTCTCCATGCGCTTGCGCCAGGCAGCCTCCGGCGCCGCCGCTTCGCGCACGGTCAATACCATCCTCTCCGGCGATCTCGAACTTGACTTGATTCGGCGTAGTGCCACTCGATGCGGCAAGATCATCGATCTACGCCCAAAGGAATTCCTCCTGCTGGAATACTTGCTGCGGAATGTGAACCGTCCGGTGACCCGATCCATGATTCTCGAGCATGTTTGGAACTCCTCCTTCGAAGGACTCACCAACGTAGTCGACGTGTATATCAGCTCCCTGCGCATTAAGGTCGACCGGGACTATCCGCAAAAATTGATTCATACCAAGCGAGGCGTCGGCTATATCTTTACCTGCATATCGGACAGCCCAAAACCTGACATCGCCCCCCTTGGAAGGGAACCATGCCGCTGCTGAGTTTTTAGCAGGAACATCTGCGGCTTCCCGGGAAAAACTCACCTTTGCCCATGATGCTCCGCGCGGGGGTGCCCAGACACTTCACTCGCGCATCCTGGCGGGACTCCCGGAAGACAGAAAGTAATCAAACACAGAATCGTTAAAGTAGACTAGCTTGAGTCAATCATCGAAACGCCAGTCGCTCTTCCCCCTGGGGCGAATGGAAGGCCGTGCAACCATGATTTCTTGCTTGCTGACCAGGGGAGAACAGGAAGGTTCGCTCATGGCAGGAATTGGTGCTAGGCTCCGCGCAGTTCGCCGTCAATGGCAACTCTCTTTGCGCGAGGTTGAAGAACGCAGCCTGCGTTTTGCCCAGGAACGGGGTAGTCAGTCCTACCAGATCTCGGCCAGCTGGCTTGACCGCCTCGAACGAGAAGAGCACGAACTGACCGTCAACAAGCTCATCGCTCTCGCCTCGATCTACAACCTGCCGACCGAACAACTCCTTCGCTCCATGCATCCCTCAACGGAACCGGCCCTCAATCTCAGGCAGTTGTCCAGCCCCAATGCCACCATATTGCTGACCGAAGGACCACTGGAAGCCCAGGCGAAATATCTGCTCCCTGATGTACCGTTCCCGGACCCGGTGCCCGACGAGACCTCGTTGCTCGCAACCGACAATGGTCTCTCTTTGGCGCCCTATCGGCGCGGCATCATCGGCAAACGCGACCTGACCCTGGATCCCATGATTCCCGCCGGTTCCATCGTGCAGATCGATACCCAGAAACGCGCAATTTCTCTCCGCAAAGATTGGACCCACGAATTTCAGCGGCCCATTTATTTCCTGATGACCCGTGAGGGCTACGTGTGCGGCTGGTGCGAACTGGACAAGAATGCGGATTGGCTGACCCTCATCCCGCATCCCTTATCGTCTGCCTCCAGCCGGAGGTGGAAATATCGAACCGAGATTGAAAACCTCGGCCGCGTGATCGTCGTGGCCATCCGCCTGGCGCCCTGACTGGCCGAACTACGCGTGTCTCCAAGAAACACCAGTCTGAAGCTTTGTATCAAGGCACGACTTGTAGTCGGGCGTAATCGCGCCAACCATCGAGGGCTGAAGAGTCTGCGTGAGAACCAGAGATTATGCATTAGTCCCGCAGGGACGGCTGACCTTAGCCCAGGACGCAGTCCTGGGGAGAGCTTTCGAGACACGACAAGTCCCGAACGGACGACTGAAAATTGTCCAGGGTCAAGTAGTGGCGTATTTCCAGCCGCCCCTGCGGGACTCAATCATGTTGCATGGTCCACCCAGGACTGGCGTCCTGGTGGGCTAAATTCAGCCGTCCCTACGGGGCTTTTTACAGTACGGGCTTTATCCCGTACATAACCCAGGAAATCAGGGCCTGGGCCCTGAGGTACGCTCTCCATCCTGCCGTCGTCCTAACAATTCCTATGATCGTTCTCTACAGCGCCTGTTGTAATTCCGTAAGCACGGAGAAATTCCCTTGCTCATAAAGGCTAAGCACTTGCCGGGTCATGCGATAGTAGCTAACCACAGCCCGTTGGGCGTAGAACGGATAGGATACCTGTAAATCCCCCTTCCGCGCCGACGCTTGCAGGCGGGCGATATGCCACTTCAGTTCCCGCGCATCCAACCGCATTTGTTCCGCAACGACCATCGCCTGCGGATACCGCTGCTGCACATAAAAAACCAGATCGATCAATACTTCGCTGTTTCTCTCCAGAACCTCGAGCCCCTCAAGCCCGCCGGTCAGTCTCCATAGCTGCGATGGATCCAAACCTCCGGCGCCCTCGGACACCCGCCGTTGGCCTGATTCGTCCACTAGGTCAAGGGCAACTTCAGCGATGTTATTTCGATCGATCCAGGTTAGTTTGGTCAACAGCTCTTCCCAACTCGCCGGCCGCGATCGGCGGCTCCGTAGATAGTAGTATCCTGCAACCAGTACCTGAGCGGTAAAGAAGAGCCCAATCGCAGTGACGAAATGAAGGTTCTGAGTATTCACAAATCTTTCCGTGATCCGAGACCCTCAAGATCGTATGCAACACCATCTGCAATGTAAACACTTTTTCCCCTATCTCGGGCGCAATGGTGCCGGCCGGCGGTTCCTTGCGTAATCAGCGAGGGCGGCGCCGGACCGGTAACAGTGCCGAATGTTGCTTACAAGTAACAAGATCTCTTGCTGCCAAATTACGAGACGTTCCCCGCCGCGGGAGCGTGGAAGGCTGATGATTACAGGGCTTTTCGCATGACAACTGGCACGAGTGTTTCCGATAAGCAACAGTCATGACGACCCCCTCACAACTTCTGTGCACATGGTTTATTCCTCATGTGGGAAACAGCGGCCCATGGTTGGCAGATACAGGATGTAGTCCATGCTCCCGTCCCCGCTCTTTTCGCCGATACGGGCATATTAGTAACAGTGAACAGGTGGCTCCAAAACAAATTCGATGTAATTGACACAATAAATAAACTCTGTTATTGCTTCTTGACTATGTAAGTCCGACTCCTCTTACTGGGATTTGCACTTCTGTCTTGTGCCTTACTCACCGCTCCCACTGTCTACGCGGAGTACCGGATATGGCGGCTTGAGTGAAGACCAGCCCAGTACGGTTACCGGTTTCATGGAGACTTCTCTTACCGTTCAGGATTTGGCAATGACTACCCTTACCGCCGTAAAGCAAAGGCGAATTGCTCTACCGGTATAACGGTTCACGATAGGTGTCACGGTAAACATACCGGATACCGGCATTCACCAGGAACAGCCCCACCGCACGAGGGCACGTCGGACACAGCAAATGTGACGTTGCTGAACGACAGGTTCCGGGGTCCGCTCGATCGCGGTTACGATCTGGGAGATACCCTTGAAGGTACTAACTTTTTTACCCCGCTGTGATCTGCAAAGAAGAGTCGCTAAGGCCCTCAGCTCCGCTCAGTTTGTCGTGGAAACTGTCGTCTCCGCCAGAGAGTGCCTCCAGCTTACCCGGTTTGCTCCCTACGAAGGCGTCCTGGTCGATTCGGACTCCCTCATTTTTGGGGACATCGTACTGCTCATAAAACTGCTGCGCCAGGAGAACTCCAACGCAGCTCTGTTTGTCTTCGCCCGATACCTCGACCTGGAGCAACGTCTGCAGTTGTTTGAAGCCGGTGTGGATGACTGCGTGCGCGAGCCATTCTTCGCTTCGGAACTGGCAGTCCGTCTCGGCCTTTCCATACGCCTTCGCCAGGCCGCTGCGGATCTCGCCGCCGCCAGCAAGGTGAGTGTGCTGCGCTCCGGTGACCTCGAATTGGATCTCATCCGCAGACGGGCCGTACGCTTGGGCAAAACAATCGACCTCCGGCCAAAGGAATTCCTGCTGCTGGAATACCTGGTGAGAAACGCCAACCGTCCGGTGACCCGAACCATGATCCTCGAACACGTATGGAACTCTTCCTTCGAGGGTTTGACCAACGTCGTCGACGTATATATCAGCGCGCTGCGAAGCAAGGTCGATCGCGACTTCCCGCAAAAAATAATCCAGACGAACCGGGGCATTGGCTATACCCTGGCCTCCGGGAGCACTCCGCCGGCAGAGTCGAATGGGCACAGCGCCCTGCTGCCACAGTCGGTCCCGCAGCTACTGAATGGCCAGGTGCGGCGAGCGTAGTTCTATCGCTCGCGTATATCCGGCCCCTTTCGGAACCTCGAAAACCGCGGCGCTCCGTATGGCATACTCGTCTCATACGGAGTGACCGCTGCTGCAGCAGGCGCGCCCCAGAGGCCTTCTCAGACCCACGTATCTCACACTCCAGAAAGCCGTCGCGGACGAGCACGCCTGTGATGCCTCGGTGAACATTTTTTAATTTCGCTCCGCGTAGAGTATTCAGGTTCTCCCGCTAATCTCTCGCCTACAGCGTTCCAGATTGGTTGCTGGCGCAGCGTCCAGAATTGCTAAACACCACTCCGCGCGATCCGTATCACGTCACAATCACTGTGAGACCGCATTCGGCCAAGGTTTTCGGAGAGTCAAATGGCTTCAGTCACTGCACTCCCGGTAGATGCTGCGTTTCCGCTCAGCACGCCACCCAAAATCCGCTGCCACCCATTGCCATGCTCCCTGGTGTTCTTCGCTTGTGACAGTGTTGCCATCGTGCTTACCGGGAGCATGGTCCTCCTGGGCAAGCGCGCCGGCAGTGGAAGCCTGGACATCCATCGCTATCTCGCCCTGTGGCCGGTTCTTGGCGTATTCATCGCCATCTTCTTCTCTTCTCATCTCTATCCCGGTGTCATTTACAACGCTGTTACTGAGCTTCGGCGGTTGGTCCTCGCCGTCACACTTAGCTTCCTCGTGATCGCGAGTCTGATCTCTGTAACCCGAAGCTCGGATCAATACCCCGGCCGCGTTCTCCTTCTATGGTGGATGGTGGCCATCATCGTCACCCCAGCCTTGCGATCTGCCGTGCGGGCAGGAATCTGCCGCACTTCCTGGTGGGGAATTCCCGTAGCCATCTTTAACACCGGCGATGAATCGATCGAGATCATCCGCGAGCTGGAGAATCATCCCGAGATCGGCCTGAAGCCGGTGGTCGTCCTCTCCTACTCTTATCCCGCTCGGCCCAGGCACAACCTCCCGGTCGTAGACATCCGCCTCGCCGCCGCGGTAAGGGCTTGGGGCGTGGAGCGCGCCATGATCGCCCTGCCCGATGCAGGCTCCGGCAAGCTGCTGGAAGAGCTGGAAAAGTTCGAAAGCATCTTCCCTCGTCTGATGATGATGCACAGCTCCTCGGATCTCTATAGCCTGACCGTCGATGCCAGCCAACTGGGTGGGTGTTTGGCGGTCGAGTTGAGAAGAGATCTTCTTCTGCCTCTCCCGAGATTCACCAAGCGGGCCATCGATCTGTTGGCGGTCGCCCTGACTCTCCCGGCGGTGGTGCTCACCATTCTTACTGTGGCCTTGCTGGTGAGATTGGAGTCGCCGGGACCTGTCTTTTACGGCCATCGCCGCGTCGGCCGGGATCACTCGAAGTTTTGCATCTGGAAAATCAGGACCATGCAAGTGAATGGCGATGCGTTGTTGCAGGATGTCCTCGCTAAAGACGAAGCCCTTCGTGACGAGTGGACGCGGGAGCGCAAGCTCCGCTGCGATCCCCGTGTCACCCGGGTGGGGAAATTCCTAAGGAAAACCAGTCTCGATGAACTACCCCAATTCTGGAACGTCCTGCGGGGTGAGATGAGCCTGGTCGGCCCGCGGCCCATCGTGGAGGAAGAGATACCGGTCTACGGACCGAACTTCTCCCTCTATTGCCGGGTTACCCCGGGCCTCACCGGCTTGTGGCAAGTCTCCGGACGCAACGAAGTGAGCCGCCGGGATCGCGTTCGGCTCGACAGTTACTACGTGCGCAACTGGTCTCCCTGGCTGGATATCAATATCCTGGCGCGCACGGTGAGAGTCGTCCTCACCGGACAAGGCGCTTATTGACGAGATAGCCGCTATAGAGAGAGCAAATGATTGGTTAAGTGTAAATGCCTAAGTTGCCATAAGCCACCGGCTTTCAAGATGGTCAGGTAAGTCAGAAAGAAGACTGATGAGTAAAGAAAAGGATAAGCGTATTCTCGTGACCGGCGCCGCGGGCTTCATCGGCGCGCATGTCGTCCGCCGGCTTCTTGAGGACGGATTCGAGGTTGTCGGCGTGGACAACCTGAACAACTATTACGACCCCCGGCTCAAGGATGCACGGCTCAGGAAGCTCTGCATCGGACCTCGATTCTGGTTCTTCCCGCTGGACCTTGCAGATAAAGCACGAGTCGAAAGTCTTTTCCGCGACGGGGAGTTTGAAGCCGTCGTTCATCTCGCAGCCCAGGCCGGCATACGGCACTCCCTCACCCACCCAGACGAATATGTGGCCAGCAACCTCGTGGCTTTCATCAACGTCCTGGAAGGAATACGCGCCTGCACCTGCCGCCATTTTCTATTCGCATCGTCGAGCTCCGTTTACGGCTCCTGCAACAAGACTCCCTTTGCCGAGGAGAATTCGACCGATTATCCCGTCAGCCTGTACGCGGCGACGAAGAAGAGCAACGAGGTGATCGCCCACGCGTACAGCCACCTGTTTCACATTCCGACCACGGGACTGCGATTCTTTACCGTTTATGGTCCGTGGGGGCGGCCCGATATGGCGATCTTCAAATTCGTGGATGCGGTGATGGGCGGCCGCGAGATTGAGCTGTATAACTTTGGCCGCCTGCAGCGCGACTTCACCTTTGTCGATGACATTGTGGAAGGCATCGTCCGTCTCTTACCGCTGCCCCCAAAGTGTGAGGGCAAACACGGGCCCGGCGCCCATGCGCCCATGCGGATATGCAATATAGGTAATCAACATTCTGTCGAGTTGCTCTACCTGGTTCGCACCATCGAGTCCTGCCTGGGCAAGACGGCAGATATCCGCCTGATGCCCATGCAGCCAGGCGATGTGTACGAAACCCAGGCCCGCATCGACAAACTCAAAGAAGTGACCGGCTACAGCCCTCGCGTCTCCATCGAAGAGGGCGTACGTATGTTCGTAGATTGGTATCTCGGCGAATACCTGCCCCTTGGCCTGTGCGAGTCACCTCAATATCCAATACCGATTCCGGTGCAGCGGGTTTATCAGGATGCGCCAGCCGCCGTCGCCGGCACTACACGTGGAAAGGGAAATTTATGGACACCCTGGCAATAGTCGCAATGTTGGCCGTCAGTTGGCTGCTCTTGCTTGTGCTTTTCATGCATGTGCGCAAGCTTTCCCATCTCACCGCGAAGGTGATTGACTTGTCCTCGCCGCTCCTTAGCCGTATCGAGTGGCTGCAGGCGCTGTGGGAGCAGTCGGAGCGATCCGGGCGCGAGGAAAGCGCTCGGAATCGCCTGGAACAAACCACCCTCGCGCAAGGCCTTCGCAGCGAGGTCGTGAGCTTGCTGACTGGTGTTGGAGACTCCGTTTCCGCCAAGCTGGAAGGGTTCACCCGGCTCAATGATCAGAGGCTTGAGCTTCTGCGCGCGGGCATTGAGCAGCGCCTGGATCTCTTCACCACGGAATCCGGCCGCAAAGTTGACGGACTCACTCAGTCCTCCGTCACTTCGTCGACCAAGTTGCAGGATGAGCTCTCCGCCAGGCTGGTCGAGTTCAAATGTTCCCTCGACACCACCATCCGGCAAACCCAGGCGCTGCAAGGCCAGCAGGCAGAGGCCGTTGCCGCCGCAATCCGCTTCTTGCAGTCGGGTGTCGACAACAGCCTTTCGCAAATGCGCGAGGAGAGTGGAACTTCGTTCAAAAACCTCGGCGATGGCGTGTTGTCGACTCTTACCGGCATCTCCCAGATGCAAAGCGCCGAGTTGACCGAGATGAAAAACACGGTGGATACCCGGCTCCGCCACATCCAGGTCGACAACGAGAATAAGCTCGAGCAAATGCGCCAGACTGTCGACGAAAAGCTGCAGGGAACTCTGGAGTCCAGGCTGGGAGCGTCCTTCAAGCAGGTGAGTGAGCGCCTGGAACAGGTGTACACCGGGCTGGGAGAAATGAAGACGCTGGCCAACGGTGTCGGCGATTTGAAACGAGTGCTCACCAATGTCAAAGTGCGCGGCACCTGGGGAGAAACACAGCTGGGCGCGATCATCGAAGATATCCTGGCCCCGGACCAGTTCCGCAAGAACGTGGCCACCGCTCGTCCGGACGAACGCGTCGAATACGCAATCAAGTTACCGGGCCGCGATAGCCATGGAGAACCGGTCTGGCTCCCCATCGACGCGAAATTTCCCTTCGAGGAATACCAGCGCTTGATGTACGCCTCCGAGCGTGGCGAAGCGGATGGCGTTGACCGTGCCTCCCGCCAATTGGAGGCTGCATTGCGGGTAAGCGCAAAGGACCTCTCCGACAAGTATGTGGCTCCGCCCCGGACCACCGACTTCGGCATCCTCTTTCTCCCTTCCGAAGGGCTCTATGCAGAAGCCATGCGCTACCCCGGCTTGGCTGACTCTATCCAACGCGAGTACCGCGTCGTGCTGGCTGGACCGAGCACGGTTGCCGCCATCTTGAGTGCTCTACAGATGGGTTTCCGCACCCTGGCCATCGAACGGCGATCGAGCGAGGTTTGGGAAACACTGGGCTCAGTAAAAACCGAATTCGGCAGATACGCCGGCGTCCTGGCCTTGGTCAAGAAAAAGCTGGGCGAGGCGCAAAATACCATCGATACCGTCGAAACCCGCACCAGGGCCATCCAACGCAGACTCAAGGATGTGGAAGGGCCTGAGGATCCGCTCCTCACCTCCGGGTTCCTCGCGGAGGAGGAAGCGTTGGAGGATATTCCTGTACTGACCGGCGGGAGTTGACGGCTGCGATGCGCTGAATATTGAATTGTTCCCGCCCGAAACTCTTGGAGACACTCCCTGCGTCTTAGCTTGTAGGCCTTAGGGAAGGGAAGTCATGTCTATCCGCACGCGCATCGGGCTCCTATTGTTCGTTCCGGTGCTAGGCACCGCAGTATTTTTCGCCCAGCAGAACAATCAGCCAACTTCAGTCCCTGCATCCAGAATCGATCTCGATGTTGTCGTCACGCCGAAGTCCGGCCCGGCGGTCGCCGGTCTCGAGCAGCAGGACTTCACCCTTTTTGACAACAAGGCTCCGCAGCACATCACGTCCTTCCAGGCTCGAGACGGCAGCCATGACCCCGTCCACATCATCCTGGTGATCGACGCTGTGAACAATGGCTATCAAGTCCTCGCGTACGAGCGCGGACAGATCGACAAATTTCTACGCGCCAACGGTGGCCGTCTGGCCCAGCCGATCACCCTGGCATTCTTCACCGATAAGGGAACGCAGATCGAAGAAGGCTTCTCCACCGACGGCAACGGGCTCGCCGAGTCTTTTGACCACTACGACATCGGCCTCCGCGACATCCGCCGCTCTTCTCAATTTGAAGCCAACGACCGCTTCAATCTCTCCATGACGGCTTTTCGCGAGATTCTCGAGCACGCGTCCAAACTCCCCGGGCGCAAGATGATCTTCTGGGTCTCTCCGGGCTGGCCCATTCTTTCCGGTCCCCGCATCGACCTCACCTATCAGCAACAGAATCAGATTTTCAACACCGTCGTTGGCCTATCCACCCAGCTTCGTCAGGCGCGCATAACGCTATACGGCGTAAATCCGCTAGGCTCCAGCGAAGGATTGGGCCGCGAGTTGTACTATGAAAGTTTTCTAAAAGGCGTAAGCAAGCAGAGCCAGGTCAATGTCGGGGACCTGAGCCTGCAGGTCCTGGCTATCCAGAGCGGTGGATTGGCGCTCGCCTCCGATAACGACGTAGCCTCGCTCCTGCAAAAATGCATCAAGGACACCGAGGCCTACTACGAATTGTCCTTCGTTCCAGCCCGGGCCGATCATCGCGACGAATACCACAACCTGATCGTCCAGGTGGCAAAACCCGGCCTAACCGCCCGCACCCGCACCGGCTACTACGCCCAACCCTGAGTCTAAATCGCCCGAATCAACCGCGCGGGCAGGGTGATCAGCGCGACTACCAACTCCAGCGCCCCGTGCACGGCAATTCCCGCCAAACGAAACGGCAACAGAATCAACCAAACCAGTGGATAAAGCACCAGCGCCAGCAACGCCAGCGGCCAGCAAAGAAGAAAGAGAATACACCACAGCAAAAGCTTGATCATCGATCCTTACCCCGCAAGGGCTACCTAAGCCCTATAAGAGATACGCAATCCCAACTCCCCAGGTTCCACCCACGACGCGGATGAGACTTATCCTAAACACGTTACATCTGACACCCAGGCGACAACTGAGGAGAAAATCATGGCCAACAACGGAATCGTCAACAAGCCCAGCAAACATTCGGTCGACGACACCCTGGGCAAGCTGCGGAATATCCTCGAAGCGAAGGGAATTGGCGTGTTCGCGCTGGTCGATCACAGCGGCGAAGCCGCCAAAGTGGGAATGAAAATGCCTCCGACCAAGCTCCTCATCTTCGGCAACCCCAAGGGGGGCACCCCCCTGATGCTCGCCGCGCCGAGCGTCGCCATCGACCTGCCGCTCAAGATTCTGATCTGGCAGGATGAGCAGGACAAAGTCTGGGTCTCCTACAACACCCCGGAATATCTGGCGGAACGCCACGGACTGCCCCCACACCTCCTCCAGAACATCGCCATCATCGAGACCCTGGCCGCCAACATCGCGGACTAACACTAGAATGTAGGTTCATGCCAGAAACCGCCATTCATGACCAGATCGTCGCGCTGGCTCAGGAAGCCGGTTTTTCCAAGGCAGGCATTGCTCCGGTTCCACAGCCAGGGGAACCCGAGCTGGCCGAGTTCGAAACCTACTTCGAGCAGTGGATCGAGCGCGGCCATGCCGGCGAGATGGAATACCTGAAGCGCCGCGACCCGGACAACCGCCTGCTGCGCTCCTCACTGCGGATTGCCGTTCCCTGGGCCCGGTCCGTCATCGTCTGTGCCGCAAACTACAACGCGGACGCACCCAGATCCACCGACCCAGCCTCAGCGGACAGCGCCTGGATCGCTCGCTATGCCTGGACTGGCTACGGGTCCGATTCTTCTTCAACTCCGTCGCGGCCAAGCGACTACCACGATGTGCTCCTGGCCCGGCTCAAGAAACTGGAGCAGCGGTTACAGCAGGAGCTCGGTCCTTTCCCATCCCGTTGCTATGTGGATACGGGTCCGCTCGTGGAACGGGTTTATGCCTTGTACGCAGGAATCGGCTGGATCGGCAAGAACACCTGCATCCTTGACCAGCAGCTAGGTTCCTGGCTATTTCTGGGCGTGATTCTCACCGGCCTCGACCTGCCCGCTTCCCGCACGGTCACATTACCAGCAGACCGCTGCGGCAGCTGCACTCGCTGCATCGACGCCTGCCCCACCGGCGCTCTGATCGCGCCCTATCAAATGGATGCCAGCCAGTGCATCGCTTATCTCACGATTGAAAAGCGAGGGCCCATTCCCGAGCCGCTGCGTTCGCAGATGGGACGCCAGGTCTTCGGCTGCGACATTTGTCAGGACGTGTGCCCCTGGAATCGCCGGGCTCCCCTGAGTACCGATCCCGAACTGGCGGTCCGCCCGGAACTCGTCAACCCAGCCCTCGCCTGGCTTGCAGAACTGGATGCGGAGACCTTTGCCAGTTGGTTCCGGCAATCTCCCTTGCAACGCACCAAGCTGCGTGGTCTGTTGCGCAATGTGGCGATCGCCATGGGGAACAGCGGCGTTGCCGGCTATGTGCCCAAGCTCCAGGAGTGGGCCGCCGCCGATGATCCGGTGCTCGCCGACGCAGCGCGATGGGCCCTGGCTCGCCTCTCCACCGCTGAGACAAATGCCGGCGACCGAATCTGATCCAATTTCAGGCGCTGCGTATTACGTTCGCGGCGTTGAGTCCTTTCGGTCCTTGCTGGCATTCGAACTCTACCGCGTCGCCCTCGTTCAGCGTCTTATATCCGTTCTCCTGAATAGCAGAAAAGTGTACGAAGACATCCTCACCAGTGGAACGTTGGATAAACCCATATCCCTTGGCTCCGTTGAACCACTTGACCACGCCATTTTCCTTCAAGCGAACTCCCTTTCCGTCTTCATTAAGCACCTCCAGCATCCGGAGAGACACCTCGAGCCGCCGTTCACTTTCTACGGCAAATCGCGGCTGATCTGGAATGCTTTGAGGGATGAAACAATTACACCAAATGGCCTTCCGAGCGTTTCGAACCGTGAACTTCTGTTCGAGCTTGATGATGTTATGGCAGGAATTGGAATTGAGTGCAAGAGAAATTTACCTGCCGGAACCATAAGACAGCGAACGGCATTCGATGAAACGGTATCAAGGTTGTAGTGTCTGGATCCTGCGGGTCATTTCGAGTCGGTACTCAGACTGCTAGCATGAGTGCTTATGATGCCCAGCGTGTCGATCCCCCGGACAGTGGCGATGCCAGAAGAAGACGACGCACTCGTTGGCCTTCCTGCCGAACCGAAACCTCCGGCGAGACTCGCCGGCACCGCTGGTCTGGGAGAAGAAATCTGGAGCCTCGGTCGCTATATGGCACAGACTGAAGTGCACACCTACGCCTTCAGCGTTGCCGCCAACACCATCTTGTCTCTCTTCCCGTTCATCGTGATGATGTTCACCATTGCGCGCCTGGTCTTTCACTCGCACGCCATGGAAAGCGCGATCGCCGACATGATCCGCTACTTCCTGCCCACCGGGCAGGAATTCGTCGCCAAGAATATGGAAATCGTGGCCCATGCCCGCAGCGGCGTGCAGCTTGCCTCAGTGGTGATGTTGCTCATCTCGTCGACTGGCGTTTTCCTGCCCCTGGAAGTGGCCTTGAACCGGGTCTGGGGTGTCACCAAGAACCGCTCTTATCTTATGAATCAGCTCATCTCACTCGGGCTGGCCGCTGCGATTGGCACCATCGCCTTGCTGAGCGTCGCCGTCACAGCGGCGCAACGATCGGTTCTGCAATTCCTGTTCTTCGGCCACATCAATAATGTTGCCTTTGTCTTCGTCTCGCATTGGCTGTTGCAGATCTCCGCAGCCTTTGCCAGTGTCGTTTTGTTCTTCCTCATCTATTGGATTCTTCCCAACCGAAAGCTGCCCGTCCGTGCCGTGCTGCCGACGGCCATCGTGGTCGGCCTCTCCTGGGAATTGGCCAAGATGCTCTACATCGGAGCCCTCCCCTGGATGGACCTTCATTCCGTCTACGGTCCCTTCTCCGTCTCCGTCAGCCTGATGCTCTGGGCCTTCATCACCGGCCTGCTATTGCTCGCAGGAGCCCACTACTCGGCCTCCCGGCACGCCCTCCGTCTCGCCTACCTCGCCGACCAGGAACGCGCCAAGCTAGAAAAAGCAGCGTCGTAATCTAAAAGTTCCCAAGGGAACCTCACCACGAACAGATGGTTGCGCCCCAAAATTCAGTCCCACAGGGACGCTGACCTTAGCCCAGGACGCTAGTCCTGGGAAGAGCTTCCGAGACATGACAAGTCCCGAAGGGACGACTGAATATCGGCCGCGGCGTCATCCTGGACAATCTTCCGCCGTCCCTAACGGGACTGAAGGTTGTGTGGGTGGTTCTCATCCCAAAGCAGTCAAAAACCTGTCGTCACCAACGCCCCATATTCCCAATTTCCTGTGAAGTTTCGTGGGTTCCGTGCACCTCATACGCCTTTCCTCAAACAAAGACCGGGTGCCCCATATCTCGCTCGTTCTTCGCGAGATGTGGGATACCACGAATCTTCGTCTTTAACTTCTAAGGGCCATCCCGCTACCGGACCAAAAACGCCTTCACCACAATGTCATTCGGCGATCGTCCCGCGGGGAGAAGCGTGAACAGGGAAGCAGGATTCGCCGTACGAACCACCGCGATATCCCCGGACTGCGAATCCACCACCAGCAGAAACCGCCCGGAAGCAGAGAACGCCATCGCATCCGGACCTTCCCCTACCTTTACCCCGGGAGGAAGCAACTTGCCGTCGTCGATGCTATAAACACCCACCCGTCCAGCTCCGAAATCGCTCACATACAGCAGAGAGTTGTCCGCGCTAACCAGCCCGCGTACCGGGTGCGTCCCCATCAGATGCGCTCCGCCCACTTCATTCGAAGAGGTCGTGAGCTCGGAAATCGTATCGCTGTCGTAATTGGAAACGAACGCCTCCCCGCCATCCGGCTTGAGCGCGATGTGGACTGGTGTCTTGCCTACATCGAGCAAGGCGAGCACAACGTCGGCCGGCGTGGGATCGCTGCCCCCTGGGTGCGCCAGCCCAATCACCATGATCTGGTGCCCGGCAGAGCAGGTGACGAAAGCCTTGGAGGAATCCGGCAGGATCATGGCATCCGTCGCCCCCGGGCAATGATCGAAGCTGCTTCTTACTTTGAACGACTGCACATCCGCGATGCTGACGCTGCCGCTCGCCCGGTTGGTGATGACCAGCGTCTTTCCATCATTTGCAATCCGGGCCACCCCGGGCGCTTCGCCGGCGCCAATCACCCCAATCTCCCGGCGGGCCACAAGGTCCAGCACCGATACATTGTTGGATTTGGAGTTGGCCACATACGCGCGGTCGCCCTGCGCATCCACGTCGATCGAGTAAGGTTGTTGTTGGACACGAATGGTCGCAGCGACGGTGTTGGTCTCCGCATTGATCACCGTGACGGTGCCACTGCCGGAATTCACTACGTACACTTCATTCCGGTGCGGGTTCACCGCCAGCCCGGAAGGGTTGGAACCAACGGCAATCACCCGGTCCTGGCGCATATTCACCACATCCAGCACCGTGACGGTATTGCTGCCGCCATTGCTGATATAGGCGTACTCGCGATAATTTGCCGGGTAGTTGGGGAAATCGCTCTGCCGGCAGCCCACCGCACCCAACGGGATCAGGGCCAGCCAGGGCAGGCAGCGGCTAAACAGGCTTCGCACTAAGTCTCTATACCCTCGCGACAGAGGCGGGCTCGGTAACCGTGATCCCGCGGGGAAGCGAGCGGTGCACCGCACCGGCGACCAGCGAAACCTCATCCATGAGTTCAACAAACTGCTCAGGGTACATGGACTGCGCGCCGTCGGAAAGCGCTTTATCCGGCTGGTGGTGCACCTCGATCATCAGCCCATCGGCCCCGACCGCCACCGCTGCGCGCGCCAGCGGCAAAACCATATTGCGCTTGCCCGTGCCATGGCTGGGATCCACGATGATGGGCAAATGGCTCAACCGCTGCGCTGCGGGCACGATACTCAGGTCCAGGGTGTTGCGCGTGTGATCGGCGAAGGTGCGTACACCGCGCTCGCACAGAATTACCTGGTAGTTGCCCTCGCTCATCACGTACTCGGCAGACATCAGCAACTCGTCCAGGGTCGCCGACATACCGCGCTTGACCATAACCGGCTTGCGGGTTCGTCCGGCGCGCTTCAGCAGTGAGAAATTCTGCATGTTCCGGGCCCCGATCTGAATTACATCGGCATACTCCGCCACCAGGTCGAGACTCTCGTTGTCCAGCGCTTCGGTCACGATGCGCAGTCCGAACCTGTCCCGGATTTCGGCCATGATCTTCAGCCCATCTTCACCCATCCCTTGAAATGCATAGGGGGAAGTGCGTGGCTTATAAGCGCCTCCGCGGAAAAACTGCGCTCCCGCACGCGCGATGTGCTCGGCCACCGCAAAAGCCTGCTCCCGGGATTCGATGGAGCACGGTCCGCCAATCACCGCCAGCTCCCGGCCACCAATGGCTGCATTGGTTCCGGGGAAACGAATGATCGTATCCTCTTGCTTCACATCGCGGCTGACCAGCTTGTAGGGTTTGGAAACCCGGATCACTTCCGCGACGCCGGACAACTCTTCGAGGTCGCCCTGGTCGACCGCGCCACTATTTCCCGTGATGCCGATGGCGGTACGCTGGGCCCCGGGCATGGGATGGGCGCGAAAGCCCATCGATTGAATCTGTTCGCAGACGGCCTGGATTTCTTCTGCCGTTGCCTGCGGTTTCATGACCACGAGCATGAGGATTAACTTGCCTTTCCCTGCACCCTAAGTGTACTGGCTACAGTGAGCTGCGGCAAACATCTGGTATACCTGAGCAGATGAATCACGCATCCAGGCTGCGCCGCTTGCGCCGGCAGATGAAGCAACGGGGAATCGCCAGCTTGCTGGTCACGCATCTGCCCGACGTGCGCTACCTGTGCGGCTTTACCGGGTCCAATGCTTTCCTCGCCATCACTGCCAACCGTGCGGCCATGTTTACCGACGGCCGCTACATTGCCCAGGCCAGACAGGAAACCCAGGCAGCCCGGGTGGTGATCGCCGCCAAGTCCGCCGGCGAGGAGGCGTGCCGCTGGCTGGCCGGCAGCGGGGTTCGCCGCTGTTCCTTTGATCCCGAAACGACCACGGTTGCAGACCTGGAGCATTACCGCAAAGCCTTGCCGTCCGGAAGAAGAGGATTCTTCCAGCCACTCGCCCAACCCCTCGTCCGCGATCTTCGCCTGGTAAAGGATGAAGAGGAGCTCAGGTTGATGAAACGGGCGGCTCGGCTGGGTGTCGACCTGTTCCATGAGCTCCTGCCCCAGCTTCAGGCCGGGATGCCGGAAACGGCAGTGGCCGCCTTGCTCGAGCACAGTGCCCGGGCGCAGGGAGCCGAGGGCATGTCCTTCGAGACTATTGTCGCCAGTGGTCCCCGTTCGGCCCTGCCCCATGGCCGCGCAACCTCCCAGCGGTTACCCCGTAAAGGCTTCTTAACTCTAGACTTCGGTGTTATTCTCAATGGTTATTGCTCAGACATGACGCGCACTGTATTCCTGGGAGAGCCAACACGCCGGGAGCGGTTCACGTATGATTCTGTGCTGGAGGCGCAGCAGGCGGCCGTCAAGGCGGTCAAGCCAGGAGTCTCCTGTGGTGACGTAGACGAAGCAGCGCGCAGCGTCCTTCGCAAGGCGGGGTTGGCTGAGTATTTCACTCACTCCACCGGCCATGGCCTAGGGCTCGAGATTCATGAATCACCCCGCATTGCCGCGGACCAGTCGCAGTTCCTTTTGCCGGGGATGGTCGTCACTATCGAACCCGGCGTCTACCTTGCAGGTCATTTTGGAGTACGCATTGAAGATATGGTTGTCGTTACCCGGGACGGTGGGCAGGTACTGACCCCCGCGTCCACCGGTTGGACGCAACTCTGATGCAGACGAGAGATTCATGACGCCTGATGAAATAAAAGAGTTAAAGGAACTGATCGAGTTCCTCAAAGAATACGATATCGGCGATTTCGAGTTCGAACGCGGCGACTTCAAAGTCCGTCTGAAATTCGGCCAGCCGGCGCAGGCGCATCCTGCTTCGGCTCTCGATATCGCCCGTCTCGGACAACTACTTTCGCCGTCGGGACATAATTCGCCGGCTTTCTCGCAGGGCATCCACGCCGTAGCTTCCGCCGGGGCCGCCGCAGCGGCGGAGCCTCCGCCGGCGCCGGTCGAGGAAGAAAAGCTGCACATCGTCAAGTCGCCGATCGTGGGTACGTTCTACGAGTCGTCTTCGCCGGGTGCGGCTGCCTTCGTCAAACTGGGGGACCAGGTCGAAAACGGCCAGGTGCTGTGCATTGTCGAAGCCATGAAGCTGATGAACGAGATCGAATCGGACGCCGCCGGCGAAGTGGTCAAGCGCCTGGTCACCAACGGCCAGCCGGTGGAATACGGCCAGCCCCTTTTCGCTCTCCGGCTGCACTAGATCCTTCTCCGGCATAACCGTCACAGCAACTGTATTCAGAGGTCAGGCCCCGATTGGAACCTATGTTTCGCAAACTGCTCATCGCCAACCGAGGCGAGATCGCCCTTCGGGTGATCTGTGCCTGCAAGGAACTTGGGATTCGCACGGTTGCCATTTACAGCGAAGCGGACCGCAACTCACTCCATGTTCGCTTTGCCGATGAAGCCATCTGCATCGGCCCCCCGCGATCGGCGGAGAGCTATCTGAACGTGCCCGCCGTGATCTCGGCTGCGGAAATCGCCGACGTCGATGCCATCCATCCCGGCTACGGCCTGCTGAGTGAAAACGCAAACTTCGCCGAAGTCTGCCGGGCTTCGAATATCAAGTTCATCGGGCCCACGCCCGAGGCCATGCGGCTCATGGGTGAGAAGGAAAAAGCCCGCCAGGCAATGAAGCGGGCGAAGGTGCCCATCCTCCCCGGCTCGGAAGGCGTGCTGCAGACCGAGGAAGAGGCGTTGGAGTGGGCCCGGTCGGTGGGTTTCCCGGTCATCCTCAAAGCATCAGCAGGTGGCGGCGGACGCGGCATGCGCGTCATTCGCTCGGAAGAGGAACTGCCCCAGCTCTACCAGGCGGCGCACACCGAGGCAGCCAACGCCTTCGGCAACGGCGACCTGTACATGGAGAAATTCATTGAACGGCCCCGGCACATCGAATTTCAGATCCTGGCCGACGAGCACGGCAACGTCATCTCCCTGGGAGAACGCGAATGTTCCATCCAACGCCGTCACCAGAAGCTGATTGAAGAGGCGCCCTCGCTCAAGGTGACGCCCCGGATTCGTGAAGACATCGCCAAGACGCTCAAACGCTGCCTCTCGTCCATCGGCTATCAAAACGCGGGTACGGTGGAGTTCCTCATGGATGAGGACGGTAAGCTCTACTTCATCGAGATGAACACCCGTATCCAGGTGGAACACCCAGTCACCGAGGCGGTGACGGGCATTGACTTGGTGAAAGCGCAACTGCGCATTGCCGCCGGGCAGACCCTGGGCAGCATCCTTCCGGAGACGATCCCCATTCGCGGCCACGCGATCGAGTGCCGGGTGAATGCCGAGCATCCTGAAAAGTTCACGCCGTCTGCTGGACGCATTACCGCCTTCAACGTTCCTGGCGGCAACGGTGTCCGTGTAGATACGGCGCAATACGCCGAGGGCGTCGTGCCTCCCTATTACGACTCGCTCATCGCCAAACTGATTGTCCACGGCAATGACCGGGCAGAGGCTATGGCGCGCATGTCGCGGGCGTTGGAGATGTTTGTGGTGGAGGGCATCCACACCACTATCCCGCTGCATCGCCGCATCCTGGAAGACCACGAATTCCGCGAAGGGAACTTCGATACCAAGTTCATGGAGCGGTTCTTTGAACGGGAGAAAAATCGCCGCGAGCAGCTCCTTGCCCAGGTGTAGTCTCCCCCGCCTGTATCCCATTCTGGATGCCGGCCTGCTCCTCCGGGCCGGGCTTTCGATCGAAGGCTTCGCCCGTGAATTGCGCCAGGCCGGCATCCGCTTTCTGCAATACCGCGACAAAGAGGCAACGGACGATGTGGTTCTGCAGCGGGCCGCGCTCCTGCGCACCATCTTCCCCGACAGCTGTCTCATCCTCAATGACCGGGTATCGCTGGTATCCGCCGCGGGTTACGACGGAGTCCATGTCGGCCAGGAGGATCTATCTCCAGCACAAACCCGCGCCGCGCTCGGGCCGGAAATTCTCATTGGGGTGTCGACACACAGCGAGGATCAACTTCGTCGTGCCGCAGCCAGCCCTGCGGATTACGTAGCCACAGGCCCCGTCTTCGCCACTGCATCGAAGCTGGATCCCGACCCGGTGATTGGACTCGATGGCGTCCGCGCAGCCCGCGCCCTGACCGATAAGCCGTTGGTCGCCATCGGCGGCATCACCCGGTCGAACTGCTCCGCCGTGATCGAGGCCGGCGCGGATTCAGTAGCCGTCATTTCCGATCTGATTCCGCGTCCCGGCAGCTCAGTGGGTGATCTGGTTAACGAGTTCCTGGCTGCTCTCCAATGATCGCTCCCGCTAACCTTTGCTGGACACTCTAACCGGAAAACGGTATAGATCTAACAACCAGCGGCAAGACGGCCGATCAACCCTACTATCCCCAACTGGAGGTTCACCCCGACCCGATGCCTAGATTCCTGGCAACCAAACCCCTCTCGATTCTCACCAAAGAGGCCTACGAGGTAGGGGAGAACACTCTCAGGCGCTCGCTCGGCCCGGTCAACCTCATCACCCTCGGCATCGGCGCCATCATCGGCGCAGGGATCTTCGTGCTGACCGGCCAGGCGGCCGCTCTCCACGCGGGTCCTGCCGTGGCGCTCAGTTTTATCTTTGCCGGCATCACCTGCGCCTTTGCCGGGCTCTGCTATTCGGAATTTGCATCCATCATCCCCATCGCCGGCTCCGCCTACACCTATGGTTATGCCACGCTGGGCGAGCTGGTCGCCTGGATTATCGGTTGGGACCTGGTGCTCGAGTACGCGTTCGGCGCTGCTACCGTGGCCTCCGGCTGGTCGGGATACTTCGTCAGTCTGCTGGAGCAGCTGCACATGCATCTTCCTCCCCAGTTCACCACGACCTACGGCAACGTACTCTATTCCTACAACGACCGATGGCTGCCCGCGGCGTCTCTTCCTTCCACCATCAACGCCGCCACCCTGCCCCACGTGACTGGCCTCTTCAACCTGGTCGCTTTCTTGGCCATCCTGGTAGTCACCGCCGTCCTGGTGATCGGTATTAAAGAGTCTGCCAACCTCAATTCCGCCATTGTGATCGTGAAGCTTACAATTGTCGGGATCTTCCTGGTCCTGGGCGGGGCTTATCTCCTTCACCATCCGGAACTCACCAGGGTGAACTGGCATCCTTTCATTCCTCCAGCAGAGGGGCCAGGCAGGTTCGGTTTCGGCGGCATCACAGCCGGAGCGGCATCGGTCTTCTTCGCCTACATTGGGTTCGACGCCGTCTCGACCGCGGCGCAGGAGGCGCGTAATCCGCAGCGCGATATGCCCATCGGCATTCTCGGCTCGCTGGTCGTTTGCACCATCTTGTATATCCTCGTTTCCACCGTGCTTACCGGCTTAGTGAATTACCGCAGCCTCGACGTGAGCGATCCCGTGGCTGTCGGCATCGACGTCACCGGCGTCTCCTGGGGCAGCCTGCTGGTAAAGATCGGCGCAGTCTTCGGTCTGGGAACCGTCATGCTGGTGATGTTGCTCGGCCAGTCGCGCGTCTTCTATTCCATGTCGAAAGACGGGCTGCTCTGGAAGTGGGCCTCGGCGGTTCATCCCAAGTTCCGTACTCCGTGGATCTCCAACATCGTCGTAGGGACGATCGTTGCTTTCCTACCCGCACTTCTCCCCATCGATAAGCTGGCGGCCCTGGTGAATATGGGGACACTGCTCGCGTTCACCATCGTGTGCGCCGGAGTGTGGATTCTGCGCCGCCGCCACCCAGATATGGAACGGCCCTTCAGGACGCCGCTGGTTCCGCTCGTTCCCATACTCGGTATGTGCAGCGCGTTCTATCTCATGATCAAACTACCCCTCCTCACCTGGGAGGTACTTATCGTCTGGCTGGTCATAGGGTTGGGAATCTATTTCACTTACAGCATCAAACACAGCAAGGTACAGGCGATGAGCCCGGCAGAAACAACCGGCCGCAGCCGCTAACTAAGCCCTGCCACGAATATTCGCACTAAGAACCGAGCAAATGGCCGTATACTTCTCTGGCCTAAGAGGAGGCGTCCATGAATAAATACTTTGCGGAGCTGGTCGGTACGTTCGTCCTGGTTTTCGGGGGCGTCGGCAGTGCGGTGCTGGCGGGGAGTCACATCGGGTTTGCGGGCATATCCCTGGCCTTCGGGCTTTCGCTTCTCGCCATGGTGTACACCATCGGGCCAATTTCCGGTTGTCACGTAAATCCAGCGGTCACCTTAGGTGTCTTTCTAGCCAAAAAGATCAACGCGCGGGATGCCGCCGCTTACATGGTGGCGCAAGTCATCGGCGCGGTGATCGCCGCCGCAGTCATCTTATTCATCGCCAACGGCCTTCCCGGTGGCTATAGTGCTTCCGCAAGCGGCCTTGGAGCAGACGGTTACGGCCTGCATTCTCCGGATCATTACTCCATGGCTGCAGGCTTCGTCGCTGAGACGATCCTCACCATGTTTCTCGTAATCACCGTGCTGGGGGCAACGGACATCACCGCTCCGGTCGGCTTCGCCGGCCTGGCCATCGGCCTGGTCCTGACCCTGATTCACCTGGTGGGGATTCCCATCACCAACACCTCCGTCAACCCGGCAAGGAGCATCGGTCCGGCTATCTTTGTCGGTGGCTGGGCCCTGCAACAGTTATGGTTGTTTATTGTCGCGCCATTCGTGGGCGCGGTGTTGGCTGCACTCGTCTATGCAGGCCTTCGTCATTCGGCCGTGTTGATCACCACCCGCAAAGCAGAGCAAGCGCTGCCCGGCGAACAGATCGACCGTATCGCCTAACGACTTAGCCCTTGAGGGAGCCGAACTCCCTCAAGGGTTAAGTAACTTACGAGTCGTCCCGGTCCAGCAACGAATCTTGTGGAACGGTTGCCCTCTCCTATTTGTCATCCCGGGAGCCTGTTACCTTTTTCGTCGCACCTGCCTTGTCCCTTGGTAGCCGTACTCTCTTTCAAAATAGCTCTCCCCTTGTTGTCATCCCGAGCGAAGCCGAGGGACCTGCAGTTCCGCGGACCCCTCGTGGATAATCTTCAGCCGTCCCTGCGGGACTCAATCATGTTGTTCGATTTACCCAGGACTGGCGTCCTGGGCTGAAGTTCAGTCGTCCCTAAGGGACTCGATTCAGCACAAGGTCGTTCTTTCGAATCACTCGACCCCGCAGAGAACCGCTAAATAACCTTCCGCGCCACCCGGCGAACCAACTCAGTCGTCACGCCATAAATGGCATGCGTCACCAATTCACTGACATGTTCGCGCGCGGGCTGATTCTCCGGGCTCTCCGTCAACCCCATCAGAGGCAACGCGGATGCATGCGTAATCCCGCATAACGTTAAGCCGAAGTTCGCCCCGAGCCGGCCGGTGACCGCGGGCTGATACTCAGCCAGGGCCCCATACACGCCACCCACCAGGGCGCCAAACCCCCAGTGAATCGCCTGTACCGAAACCTCTTCCTGCTTCTCGGTCAGAGGCTGGTCAACCATTCGATTCACCAACACGGCCGGAGCGGGTATCTGTCCCAGGGTCCGAGGAGGATACACCGCCTCGCCTGCGGCCTTTGCAGCCGCTCCGACCAACCCCCCGATGGCTCCAGCAACAAACCCTTTGATCAGCGATCGCTTACGGCGAGGAGACGCAGTTTCTTCGGTCGTCGTCATATAGATACAGCCCGGCCTTTCGTCCTGTTACCCTAAATCGTCGTTGTAGGTATTACAAGGTTGGAGAGAGTATGGCCATCAGCCGGCAGTGGACCGAATGGCATCTGACGCCCAGTGGTTGGGTTTCCGGATCAAGCCGCCGCGACGGGGAAGGGAACGTCTGGCGTGATGAACCGGAGGACCGGATCATTACCTTTGTCTACCAGGAACAGATTGACAAAGCCCATCCCGAACCGCATGCCACGGTACAGGAATCCTGGCGATCCAAGGCGGCTGGGGCCGGCGCCGGCATTGACGAACTGCTTGCCCAGCACGGCCCCTGTCCGCAAAAACTCTAAATACCTGCTAACTATGCAGTTGTTTTCGAGCAGAGCTCGTTCATCGCCCGCGTCAGTTCCTGGGCGATCATCGGCGCTGTCGCGGTTTCAATGGCCGAACGCTGCATCAGGTACACCAGCTTGCCGTCGCGGAGAATAGCGATCGCCGGCGACGTCGGAGGGTGACCCTCAAAGTACGAACGGGCACGCTCGGTGGCTTCCCGATCCTGGCCTGCGAATACAGTAATCGACTGGTCAGGAAGGTTCTTGTTCTGGAACGCCATCCGGACCCCGGGGCGCATCTTGCCGGCCGCGCAGCCACAGATCGAGTTCACCACCAGCATCGTGGTGCCTGGCTTGGCCAAGGCTGCGTCGACTTCTTCAGCGGTCCGCGCTTCTTTAATGCCTGCGCGGGTAAGCTCTTCGCGCATCGGGATAACCATAATTTCGGGGTACATGCTCGCTCCTTGGAACGCTTTTTCTGATTGTAAAGACTCGACCCCGGTTCCGCTAGTGCATATGCCTGCGCACCGCTCCTGATATACCTTGATGGCAAATGGAGTTCCTTGAGCAAGTACCGCTGGCCCCGTACACCACCTTCCAGATCGGCGGCCCCGCCCGCTGGTTTGCGGAAGCGGCCAGCGAAGACGATATCGCCGCCGGCGTCAGCTTTGCCAGCGACCGGCAGTTACCGCTCTTCATTCTGGGAGGTGGTAGCAACCTGCTGGTCTCCGATGCAGGGTTCCCTGGTCTCGTCCTGCGCATTGCCTTAAGCGGCATCGCGTCGAAGCAGGAGGGCGGCCAATTCTGTGTCTCCGCGGCAGCCGGAGAAGACTGGGATGGCCTTGTCGCCTATGCCGTGGCCGCGAATGCCGCGGGGGTCGAGTGCCTCTCCGGCATCCCCGGCACGGTCGGCGGCACGCCGGTGCAGAATGTGGGCGCTTACGGCCAGGAGGTTTCGCAAACTATCGTAACGGTACGGGCGTTGGATCGTAATACCCTGCAATTCATAGACTTACCCGCCACAGACTGCGGATTTTCCTATCGCCGCAGCATCTTCAACAGCACCCAGCGGGAACGCTACATCGTCAGCCGAGTCGATTACGCCCTGCGCAAGGATGCGCCCGCCAGCATCGTCTACGCTGACCTGGCCCGCCACTTCGCAGCCAGCAACGGTGCCCTTCCCACCCTGGAAGAGGTGCGCAACGCGGTGCGCTCCATCCGGGCGCAGAAGGGCATGCTGCTGGTCCCCGGCGACGCGGACTGCCGCAGTGCCGGCAGCTTCTTCAAAAACCCGATCGTCCCGGTAACGGTACTCGATTCACTGTCCCAGGAACTTGGGGTGGAAAAGAAAAGCATTCCCGCCTATCCAGCCCAGCAGGGGGAAGTGAAGCTCTCCGCCGCCTGGCTGATCGAACGGGCAGGCTACCCAAAAGGCTATGCTCTCGGGAACGCGGGAATCTCCACCCGCCACACGCTCGCCCTGATCAACCGCGGGGGCGCCAGCGCAGCCGAGGTCGTGGCCCTGCGAGACAAGGTCACCGGCACCATCGCCTCACGCTTTGGCATTCGCCTGGAGCCGGAGCCGGTTTGGCTGGCGTGAAGCTTACCAGGACCTCAACGCCGTCGTTAACAGCGGATGGGTGCCCCAGGTCTCGCTTTTGAGACCTGGGATCCTTGCAACGGATCGCTCATGGAATCCCGATTCTCTCTTGTGTGAATAAGAACGAAGCCGATCTTTAGTTCCGTGGAAGTTTCGTAGAGACATGTCTTTGAGTGGGCATGCGACGCAATCAGTCCGTCCCTTTGCCAAGCTGCCGCAGAAGTTGCTCCCTCCGGCCAGCCAGCACCACTCGGGCTGGGCCATGAGCCTGGATCTGCCCGTGGCCGATCACCACGACATCCGCTGCTGTCTGGAAAGCTTCTGCCACATCATGCGAGACATAGAGCGCGGGTACCTGCCGCTCAGCCAACCAGGTAGTCAGTTGCTGAAGAATCGCAACCTTCAGATCGGCGTCTATGCCGGTAAAGGGCTCATCGAGCAGCAAAAGGCGCGGTCCGGGAGCCAGGGCACGAGCCAGCGCCACCCTCTGCTTTTCGCCGCCGGAAAGGTCCCGAGGCATCCGCTTGGAAAATTGGCTGGCCTGAAAGAGTTCGAGCATCTCCTCCACGCGTGCTTTGCGTGACGGGCCATTGAGTTCGGAAAGACCAAAGGAAACATTAGCCGTTACATTCATGTGGGGAAAGAGTGTGGGCCGCTGGGTAACAAACCCGATAGCACGTTGGCCGGGGGGCACCCACGCTCGTTTCTCCGTGTCGACCAATGCGCGTCCGTCCAGGACCAGCTTGCCACCGTCCGGTCGGGTCAAGCCGGCAATCACGCGCAGCAGGGAAGTCTTTCCCGCACCCGATGGACCGAAAAGCACAGTCCAGGGCGCCGACAAAGCGCACGAAACCCGCAGCGACAACTCGCCTAGCCCGTGCTCCACATCGACGTGCAAATAGTCAGACACCGGCTCTCCCCCGGCGCCCGTAGATGATCAACAGCGCCAGAAAGGAGAGGCTCAACAGCAGCAGGGCCGTGTGGTTGGCCTGCGTATAAGCAAAGTCCTGAACTTGATCGTAAATGGAAATAGAAAGCGTCCGCGTCACGCCGGGAATGTTGCCGCCAATCATCAGCACCACCCCAAACTCACCCACGGTGTGGGTAAAGGCCAGCACTGCGGCGGTCAACAGGAAAGGACGGATCAACGGCAGTAAAACGTGCGTCAGAATTCTGCCGCGGCTACGCGAAAGCAGCTCTGCTGCCTCCAGAATCTCCCGATCGATCGAGCGGAAGCCGGCGGTCACGGGCTGCACGGCGAAGGGCAGGCTGAAGAGAACGGACCCGACTACCAATCCGGCGAAGGAAAACGCCAGCGGATGACCAAAGATTGCCGACACCGCTCTGCCCGTTGCAGTCCGCGGAGCCATCAGCACCAATAAGTAAAAACCGAGCACGGTAGGCGGCAATACCAGCGGCAGCGCCACCGCGGCCTCCACCAACGCTTTCCAGCGCGCCCCGCTGTAGGCCAGCCAATAGCCCAGGGGAATGGAAATCGCGAGCAGGATCAGAGTCGTCAAGCCAGCCAGGCGAAAGGTGAGAAGGATAGCTTGCTGGTCCATACGATAAGTTGCTCTAAGGCGCTTTCAATCCGCGCTCAGCTAGTTGCTCTCTGATCGGAGGTGAGAGCAGGAAAGCCAGGAACTCATGGGCCTCCTCCGCACCGGATGCTTGCTTGATGACGACCGCGCCCTGGAGCAGCGGGGGGTAGGAGTCCTCGGGCATCACCACATATTTCCCGTCTGCGCTGAGACGCGGGGTCAGCGCGGAGGTGAGCGAAATGAGGCCGGCATCCGCGTTTCCCGAGTCAGCGTATTGGGCTGTCTGTGCGATGTTTTCGGCGACCACCAGCCTGTCCTTCAACGCAGTGGCGAGTCCAAGCTTTTCGAGTGCAGCCTTGGCGGCACGGCCGTAGGGGGCATGTTCGGCATTTGCCACCGCGATGGTGCGCAAAGCCGGGCTACGCAGAGTGTCGAGGCTAAGCGGCTGCACAGGGGAATCGTTCCGCGCCCATAGCACCAGGGCTCCTCGGGCATAAGCTATCGGCTCGGTGCCGTCTGCCAAGCCGGCCGCGACCACTTTTTTGGGAAACGACAGGTCCGCCGACAGGAAAAGTCCGAATGGGGCACCGTTCAAAATCTGCGCAGCCAATGTGGCCGAGGATGCGTAAGAAGCCTCGACATTCTTGTGAGATTGATGTTCAAACTCCTCGATGAGCGCGGGCAAGACCGGCTGTAAATCCGCGGCGGCCGCTATCTTCAAAGTGCCGCGCTCCTGCGCGATCGCATGGAGGGAAACAAGGATGGTGGCAGCTATAAAGATGAAAAGCCAGCCGCGTTTAAACACGCAGCACCATCACTTCGGTCGATTTGATCAGCGCTGCTGCTGTTTCTCCCACCTGCAGCCGCATCTCCCGCGCCGCCTCCGCAGTAATGATGGACGTGATGATCTGCCCACCGATTGAAAGCTTGACCTGCGCCAGCAAACCTTCGATTTTCAATTCCACAATCCGTCCAGTGAGTTGGTTCCGTCCACTGAGCGAGCGCAGCATCTCCCGTTTCGGGGTCTCAGGGCGTTTCGCCTGGTGCAGCAGGCTGTCTAATTCAGCTTCTGGAATACGGTAGTGGCCGCCGGGGGTTTTGACCGCCTTCAACTTTCCGCGATACAGCCATTGTTTGATGGTGGGGTAAGAAATCCCCAAGCGCTGCGCGGCTTCGCGGGGTGAGAGCAACATACTGCGAAATTATACGATACTGTTCGGCTTGTCATCCGAATCTAGCGCGAAATCAGTCGAAATCAGACTTGTGATGGGCAAAGAACATTTCCAGGAAACGTCCGTAGAACCGCAGATCCTTCGGCTTCCCCGGATTTCCTGTCGGCATGCGTCGACGAACTTCCTGCGGCTTTCCTTACTGAAAGCCGCACACGTGGTCGTTTCCAGCACGGCGTGGCAGGAAATCCGGGTTCGACGGGATGACAGCAAGGAAAGCGTTGCGGTTGATAAAGAGTGGTTGCCTATGTTGGGAGCCGAAAAGATCGACAAAGTCACAGTCTCTCAGGATGACGGCTTTACGGGAGCTTGGGATCTGACTGGTTGAGTATGTGGAATGACAAAAGATCGAAAAGTCACAGTCGCTCAGGACAGGCTCTTCGACTGCACGCCATAGCGATAGCTTTGCCATCGCGCTTGCGCTTGCGGAGAACGCCGGGACTCTAGCCCAGCCTTTTCCGAACCCGGGTTGCCGCCTCTCTCTCGCACTGCCATGCCCAAAACATATTTGAACCCCCGCGACACTAAATGCTCGCAATCAGGATCTATATCGTCGTGCAAATCCCATCCGCCAGCCGCCTACCGCGCCGCAGGGCCGCACGGTGAGCAACTGTTTGGGGTAAGCAGGAGGGCGCCCAGGCGTCCTCTTAGCAGGTCTTTGACAACTAACACCACAACCTGTCCGGCAAGCGGCCGGGCCGTAGACTATTCTGCATGGAGCGAAAAGCAGTTCTCCCCTTCCTTTTGAGTACAAAAAGGGGCTTATGGCGCATAAGGCGCTTATGGCGCACACTTTTTTTCGCACCCACCTGGCAGCGGCTTTGGACAATATCGAGGTTCGTAGCTCCAAAGACGGAGAACCTGGCGGCTGGTGACGGACGTTTCCCCTCCGCAGGATGAGTACCATCCGGTGAGGGAGGCAAGATGCTCAATTAATTACTTGAGCACCTTGAGCATCTTGAGCATCTTGCTCATCTTGAGAGAACAATCGCGCCACGCTTTACAGACAGAGAACTGCAGGTTGCTCGGCTTCCCCGGATTTCCTGTCGGGCCTATTTGTCATCCCGAGGGAAGCCGAGGGATCTGCGGTTCTACAGACGTTTCCTGGAAATGTTTTCGCCGTACCGATGGTCCAGGTAAAACCTGACTACACCTTGTGCTTCTGGACATACTCCGGACGCAGTTCACTCCCCATCCCAGGGTTCTGCGGCGCCAGGACGGCGCTGTTAACCATCCTTAGCGTCTCGATCGTCGAAGTGTGATTCTTGAAGCTGCCGCCCTCCATGTAAATGGCGTTGGGCATGGCGAGAAGCATCTGCATATCCTCCGGACCGCCGCCATGGCTGGCGATAGGCAATTTCGCTGCATCCGCAATGGCCCCTATTTCCATCCATTCAGACACGCCCGCCCGCACGCCTGCCGTCGGGTTGCACTACATCGACGCCGCGCCGCGCGATCAGGTCCGCAAAGGCGTACTTGGTGTAGTCGTTTTCCCCGGTAGCGATTCTCATGTCCAATGCCTCCGCGACCTGGGCATATCCCGCGTGATCGTAGGGAACGATCGGCTCTTCAAACCAGTAACAGCCCATCTCCTGGTAGACCTTTCCCCGATGGATGGCTTCGCTTACATCGAACTTCTGATTGGCATCCACCATGATCCGCCGGTCTTTTCCTGCAATCTCCGTCGCCACCTTGATGCGTTTGACATCATCATCCAGAGTGGACCTGCCGACCTTGATTTTTGCCGCAGTAAATCCCTCCTCAAACGCGTCGTTCAGCTTTTTCTTGTACTGCGACAGGTCGTCGTCGTTGGGGTAGTACCATCCGCACATCGAATAAGTAGGAATCTTGTCGGTGAACGCGCCCAGCATCTTGTACACGGGAACCTCGGCGCACTTGCCGAGAATGTCCCAGATGGCGACCTCGGCAGAGGAGATCGCCATCTGGGCCACCCCTTGCACTCCGGAATATTCCAGCGCCTTCCACAAGTCGGAACGCAGGCGCTTGGGAAACGCTGGATCCTGCCCCACCAGCACCTGCTTCACCTCGTTCTGCAGGATGCTTTGTAGAACCAGCGGTCCGCCCTCCATGGTTCCGAAGGAACTGGTCGCCCAACCCGTGATTCCGGCATCTGTCTTCAGGCGCAGGACCACCGCGCCGCCCGCTGCGCCAAACTCATGGATCGCGTCGTAGTAGATCTGTCCAGGAGGGAAGCGGAGGACATCAGTTTCAAGCCCCACGATCTTGATCTGTTTTTGCAGGTCAGTTCCGAGGGCGAGAGCCGGAGACGCGGCAACAGCTCCAGCAAGCGAGAAAAATGTCCGTCGATTCATGCGCCGAATGGTAGTGCAGAAATCCCGCCCAGCACAAGCGGATCCGGGTTGGCCATTCGCGGCAAAATAGTCATAGACGGATACAAGATAATGTGGAGTGTTAGTTCCTGTCTTTTAGCTCGTTTTCGCCTGACGGTATTCGCCGCCGGCCTGGACGTTTTCGACCGTGAGCCGGACTTGGATCCGCGGTACCGTACATTGGAGAATGTGTTTCTTACTCCACACATCGGCAGCGCCACCGAGGATACCCGTAATGCCATGGGCCTCATACTGCTGGAAGGCCTTCACGCTTTCGAAACCGGTCAGGTCGCGAGGAACCGCGTATGTTGACGTCCGTTGCAGCGAATTCAATCGAATTGTCGCTTAAGGATAAGAAGTTGTTTCGCCAGCAGTGTTATGTCGGCGGCGCGTGGGTCAACGCCGAAAATGGCAGTTCCTTTCCCGTTACCAATCCTGCCGATGGCGGCCAGATCGGCACCGTCCCCAGCTTCAGTGCTGCAGACACGCAACGCGCGATCGACGCGGCTGAGGCGGCTTTCCCCGCCTGGCGCGCCAAAACTGCCAAGGAGAGATCGCAGATCCTGCGCCGCTGGTTCGACCTGTGCATGCAGAATCAGGATGACCTGGCGATGATCCTTACGCTGGAGCAAGGGAAACCCCTGGCTGAGGCGCGCGGCGAGATCGCCTATGGTTCCTCCTTTATCGAGTGGTTCGCCGAAGAATCCAAGCGGGTCTACGGTGATGTGATCCCGGCTACCTCCGCTGACCGACGGATCGTGGTCATCAAACAACCGATTGGGGTCGTAGCGGCCATCACTCCGTGGAATTTCCCCAACGCCATGATCACTCGCAAAGGAAGCGCCGCTCTGGCTGCGGGTTGCACGATCGTCATCAAGCCCGCCGAGTCCACGCCCTACTCTGCCCTCGCTCTTGCGGAGTTGGCGGAACGTGCCGGTATACCGAAGGGAGTCCTCAACATCATTACCGGGCAGCCCGAGGTGGTAGGCGGCGTGCTCACGGCGAGTCCAACGGTGCGAAAATTATCCTTCACCGGTTCGACCGAGGTAGGCCGGCTATTGCTCCAGCAATGCGCGGGCACGGTCAAGAAGGTTTCGCTGGAACTCGGCGGAAATGCACCGTTCATCATCTTCGCCGATGCCGATCTCGATCGGGCAGTGGCCGGCGTGATGGTCTCCAAGTTCCGCAACGGTGGCCAGACTTGCGTGTGCGCCAACCGCATTTTCGTGGAAGACAGCATCTACGACGCATTCACTGCCAAGCTGCAGGATGCGGTCCGTGCGCTCGTCGTGGGCAACGGAATGAACTCCGGGATCACCATCGGACCGCTGATCGACCAGGCAGCTGTCGATAAGGTCGAAGAGCACATACGGACGCCGTTGCACATGGGGCCAAGATTTCTCTGGGCGGCAAGCGCCACGCTCTCGGAGGAACCTTCTTCGAGCCCACCATCCTTCTCGATGTGCCGGGAGGAACCAGGTTGATGAACGAAGAAACCTTCGGCCCCGTCGCTCCCTTGACCCGTTTTTCTTCCGAGCAGGAAGTCATTGCCATGAGCAATGATACTGAGTTCGGCCTGGCCGCCTATTTCTACACCCGCGACATCGGGCGCGTGTGGCGCGTGGCTGAGGCTTTGGAGTACGGCATCGTAGGCATCAACGAAGGGCTCATCTCCACCGAAGTTGCTCCATTCGGAGGCGTGAAGCAGTCTGGCATCGGCCGGGAAGGTTCAAAGTACGGTATCGAGGAATTCGTCGAAGTGAAGTATCTCTGTATGGGCGGCGTTTAACGCACAAACGAAAGGCACCATGAAACTCAAAGGTCGAACAGCAATTGTTACGGGATCCGGTGGGGGATTTGGCGAAGGCATCGCCAAGCACTTTGCTGAGTTGGGCGCGAAGGTTCTGGTGGCCGACATCCGGAGTGAAGAAGCGGAAAGGGTCGCGAAGGAAATCAAAGCCGCGGGCGGTGATGCCGTGCCCGCGCATATCGATGTAACCCAAACCGCACAGGTAGCGCAGATGGTTGCGCTCGCGCTCAGCAGTTTCGGGAAGCTGGATATTCTGGTGAACAACGCCGGAACCACGCACAAGAATATGCCCATGCTCGAAGTGGATGAAGCGACCTTTGACCGGGTCTATGCAGTCAACGTCAAGAGCATCTACCTTGGCGCGATCCATGCGGTCCCGGTATTCCGCCGCCAGGGCTCAGGCAACATCGTGAATGTTGCTTCGACGGCAGGCGTCCGGCCCCGCCCAGGGCTCACCTGGTACAACGGCTCGAAAGGCGCGGCCATCCTCCTGACCAAATCGATGGCGGTCGAACTGGCTCCGGATGGGATTCGCGTGAACGCGGTCAACCCGGTGATGGGAGAGACCGGCCTGCTCGCGCATTTTCTGCCCGCCGGCGATCCCGAAACAGGTCGCCAGAAGGTGATCAGCACCATCCCCATGGGAAGACTCAGCCGCCCTATTGATATAGCCAAAGCATGCGCCTTCCTGGCCAGTGACGAGGCCGATTTCATCACCGGCGTTTGTATGGAGGTCGACGGCGGCCGCTGCGTGTAGCGGCGTATTCCTGCCAACGTTATGAAGACCTATACCATCGCAGTCATTCCAGGAGACGGGATCGGGAACGAAGTGGTTCCCGAGGGACTGCGCGTTCTCGAAGCAGTGGGCGCCAGGTTCGGCATTGGCTTTCGCTTCCAGCACTTTGACTGGAGTTGTGAAAGTTACAAAGCCACCGGCCGCATGATGCCGGAAGACGGCATCCAACGCCTGCGAGACCACGATGCCATCTTTCTCGGCGCGGTCGGTTATCCGGGCGTGCCCGACCACGTCTCATTATGGGGACTTCTGATTCCCATTCGCCGCGAGTTCGATCAATACGTCAACCTGCGTCCCGTGCGGTTGTTGCCCGGGATCACTCCGCCGCTTCGCGATCGCCGCCCCGGCGATATCGATATGTGGATCGTGCGCGAAAACACTGAGGGAGAATATTCCCAGATCGGCGGCCGCCTGCACGCGGGCACGGAATACGAAACCGTGATCCAGGAAGCGATCTTTACTCGCAGAGGCACCGACAGAATTCTCCGCTACGCCTTCGAACTAGCCAAGCGGCTGGGCCGCGATCATGTGACCTCGGCCACCAAGTCGAATGGTATCTTTCACTCCATGCCTTTCTGGGACGAGCGTTTCGCGGCCATGAGCAGCCAGTATCCGGAGATCCGCGCGGATCAATATCACATCGATATTCTGGCTGCGCGATTCGTCATGTCGCCGGAGCGTTTCAGCGTGGTTGTCGCGAGCAATCTCTTCGGAGACATTTTGTCCGACCTCGGTCCCGGGGTCACCGGGACCATCGCCGTCGCGCCTTCGGCAAACATCAACCCGGAACGCGTATTTCCCTCGATGTTCGAGCCGGTTCACGGCTCGGCGCCAGACATCGCCGGGAAGGGAATTGCCAACCCTATCGGGCAGATCTGGTCAGGAGCCATGATGCTGGAGCACCTGGGGGAACCAGAAGCGGGCGCAGCCGTTTTGCATGCGTTAGAGACCGTGTTGGCCGCACCCGATCGCCGCCTCACCCCGGATCTGGGTGGCAGCGCCACCACCAGTGAACTCGGAAAAGCGATTGCGAGCGCCCTATGAGTGCAAAGGTCGCACGACTTCCGATGCCTGCCAGGCCTGCGCCTGAGACCCCGCGCACTGCTACGTCGGATACCAAGCTCACCCAAATGGCTTACGAAAAAATCCTCAAGGCCATCGTCTATGGCCGCCTCGATCTGGGCGAGCCGCTTTCCGAGAACGATCTGGCCAAGGCCCTCGACGTCAGCAAGGCGCCGATTCGTCAAAGCCTCAACGAACTTCGTTTGAAGGGATTGGTGGTCGTGGTCCCGCAGTCGGGCAGCTACGTGTTCAGTCCTACGCGCGAAGAGATTGAAGAACTATGCGATTTCCGCCTGCTCCTGGAGCAGCGTGCTCTCTGTGTTTCCATGGAGCATTCCGCCTCCGCCATGTTGCGGTCGCTCAAGAAAATCGTCGAAAAAATGAACGACGCCTATCGTTCGTCTGATTTGTTTCAAAGCAAATTGCTGGATACGGATTTCCATCAAACCTTCATCAAGCACAGCCAGAACCGGTACCTCATCCAGTCTTATGGAAACATCGGTCACAGCGTCGAGGCTCTCCGCTATCGCTTTATGGACACGGCCGTGTACCGCAATCGAGCCTTCGACGAGCACAACAGAATACTGGAACTGCTCACCGCGGGAAATGTCTCCAAGGCATGCGACATCCTGGATGATCACATCTCGCGCACCAAGCATTTCCACGCCCAGGTGAATTGGTCGAATGGGCGTTCGCATCGCAAGGACTACAAGTTCCGCGACTACTCCGCCATCTTTGCCGACTAGTTACACCCGACCCTTTGCGGCTGGATCTTGCCCGCATCCACCCCTGTTCTACGCTAGGCTTAAATCATGCAAGAAGTTTCCCATCAACTGCGCTGCGTCGGTTGCAGCGCCGTCATCCTCCCGGACGCGGTAGAAAAAGACTTTCGTTGTGTCGATTGTGGTGAACTTCTGGAGGTGGAATATCCCTCGTGGAGTGCGGAGGGCGCCCGAATTCCGGCCCTCCCAACAGGACCTCGTCGTACACCCAATCCCGGCGCCCTGCGCTGGCTGTGGCAGGAGCGGCTCCAGTCCAGGCTCCCCATCGATAAAAGCGGCGTGTGGCGCTTTCGTGAGCTGCTGCCCATCCTTCTGGAGCCCGAAAAGGCAGTCACGCTCCGCGAAGGCAACACGCCCCTTTACCGGCTTTTGCAGTGCGGAGAAGAGCTGGGCCTGGACCAGCTCTACGCGAAACACCAGGGGATGAACCCCACCGGCTCGTTCAAAGACACGGGCATGACGGCAGCACTTTCTCAGGCCCGCGAACGCGGCTTTCAGTGGGTCGCCTGCGCTTCCACCGGCAACACCTCCGCCGCCATGGCAGCCTATGCGTCGCGTGCCCGCATGAACAGCCTGGTTTTGCTGCCCGAGGGTAAAATCTCGTGGTCCAAGCTTTCCCAGGCGCTCGATTACGGAGCCGTTACCTGCCAATTGAACACAGACTTCGACGGCTGTGTCCGCGTGCTGGCGGAAGTGGTGCGCCGCGCTTCCGTCTATCTGCTCAATTCAGTCAATCCTTACCGGCTCGAAGGGCAAAAGACCCCGGCCCTTGAAATCGCCGAGGAGTTCGATTGGCAAATCCCCGACCACGTGATCGTGCCCGGCGGAAATCTAGCCAATAGTGCTGCCCTGGGCAAAGGCTTTATGGAAATGAAGCAACTGGGACTGAGCACCAAGGTTCCGAAAATCACTGTGGTTCAAGCTGAAGGAGCCAATCCCCTCTACACCAGTCTTCTGCATAACAACGGGCAATCGATCCAGCCCGTCCAAGCCAACACGCGAGCCACCGCCATCCGCATAGGAAACCCGGCTTCCTGGCGCAAGGCGGCACGCGTGGTTCAACAAACCGGAGGCTATTGCGAACAAGTGAGCGAAGCGGAAATTGCCCTGGCAAAGGCGGAGATCGGGCAGGAGGGCATTGGTTGCGAGCCGGCATCCGCCGTCACCTTGGCTGGCTTGAAAAAGCTTATGCGTGACGGCAGGATTAGCCGTGCGGAATCGGTGGTGTTGCTCCTCACCGGGCACACGCTGAAAGACTCTGAGTTCACCATCGATTTTCACCGGGGCACCTTATTGCGGGATGACGAGACCGCTGGGCTGGAGCAGGAAATCTCCGGGAAGCGACGGGCCACAGTTTCGCTTGAGGCCTCGGCCGACGCTGTACTTCGTGTCCTCGAGGCGGCGATTCAGGCATGAAGACGGTGCATCTGAGGCTTCCTGCGACTTCGGCCAACCTCGGCCCGGGTTTTGACGCCATGGCGCTGGCGCTCGAGCTCTTTCTGGAGATCGACGCCACACCCGCCATGGAGTTCTCCATTCACGCCACCGGGCGCAATCCGCATGTCTGCGGCGGACTCACCAGAAATCTCCTGATAGAGACTTACAAGTCGGTACTCGGCGTTGAGAATCGAGCAATCGTGCCGCTCGAGATACAGATGCGGAACGGGATTCCTGTGGGGATGGGCTGCGGTTCCTCAGCGGCGGTACGGCTGGCCGCCGTCGCCCTCGCCTCGGCCTTCGGAAACCTCGATTGGGATGCAGCCAGGATCGTCGACTACGCCGTTCGTCTCGAAGGCCACCCGGACAACGTGGCGGCCTGCTGGCACGGCGGGTTGACCATCGCCGCCAATACCCAGCAACTGGCCATCGTCTCTCTCCCGCCGCCACCCCAGTGGAGGGCCCTCCTCATCCTTCCGGAAATTCCGGTAGCTACGGCCAAGGCGCGAGCCATGTTGCCCCAAAGCTATTCCCGCCAGGATGTCGTCGCGAATCTGCAATGCGTGGCACTGTTAACGGCAGCCTTTGCCACGGGGAGGGCCGATCTTATGCAGTCAGCCACAGGGGATCGCCTGCACCAGCCCTATCGTGGGGAGCTATGCCCTCTGCTGCCCGCTCTTTTGCCGTTAGCCGGCAGACACGGAGTCATGTCCGTCACGCTGAGCGGCGCGGGTCCGGCTGTCATGCTGCTCACCCAGACTGCTGAGGAGGCCATTTTGAAGGAAGCGATTCTGGAGCTTGCCCGGCCCGTGTGTCCGGTCGAGATCCTGCCGGCCGGCCTTTGCCGCGAGGGCGCCCGCATGACGGTCGAAGGGTAGCGATTGGGTAGCGATTTTCCACGCATGTTACTAAATCGTTACCTAAGTTCTATTTACAATCCCATTTGTCAACCCCTAATTTACGCGTCGTGGGCAGTTCTGGGGGAGGGCTGCTCTAGCGCCTGTGGCCGCGAGGTCCGGGCGCTTTAGTTTTTGGGTCCCAATGCACCTTTTGTCCGTGCCCCGCATCAATTGTTCAGGCTGATAGTGTGGCGTGGATGCTATGCTCAGCCAGGGAAAGCGAAGGAGGAACATGGCAGGACCAGGGGTTTTTGAGGTAAACGATGCGACGTTTGAGCAGGAGGTGCTGCAGTCTGACCAGCCTGTTCTCGTCGATTTTTGGGCTGCCTGGTGCGGGCCTTGCCGCGCGTTGGCGCCGGTCGTGGACGAAGTAGCCGCGCAGTACCTTGGCAAACTCAAGGTGATGAAGATGGATGTTGACCGAAATTCGGCAACGCCTATGCGTTACGGAATTCGCGGAATTCCAGCATTGCTGCTTTTCAAAGGCGGCAAAGTGGCGGAACAGATTGTAGGGTTCGTGCCCAAAGACCAGATCGACAAGAGCATCACCAAGCTGATCGCTGTTTAATCGATCGCTTGAATGCCAGGAACCAGAGGCCCCGGTAAACCCGGGGCCTTTTTGCGTTCCGTATACCAGAAACAGAACTCCGGGTGCCCCATTCAAGCCCGTTTTTGGCTTGAGTGGGCGACCACGAGTCTCGACCGAAAATCACGAACGGGAACACAAGCGATCGGAACAGCGAATCAGGCGTAGCGGCGAAGAACTCCCAGAACACGACCCTGGATGGCGATCTGCGAGAGAGGAACGTAGATGGGCTCCATCTCAGCGTTGGAAGGCTGCAATCGGACCATCGTCCCTTCGATGTAATACCGCTTCAGGGTGGTCTCACTCCCGCGCACGAGAGCAACGATGATCTCCCCCTGTCGCGCCGTGCTGGTGTGTTCTACCAGCACATAATCACCGTCCACGATGTGTTCGTCGCGCATGGAGTCTCCGCGCACCTGCAGCGCAAAAACCTCGCGATTTCCAATGATGTCACCCAGCGCGATGCTCTCGTTGGTCTCCGACGCTTCGACCGGCAGGCCGGCGGCGATCCGCCCCAACAACGGCAAGCGGTCCGCGCGTCGCGTCTTACTGCGGGGCGGCAGCACATCGATGGACCGGCTGCGGTTGTGCGCCCGCTGCAGCAGCCCTTTCTTCTGCAGGTTGGTAATGTGTTTGTGCACCGTGGCCAACGACTTGAGGCTCAACCCTCGCGCGATTTCCTCAAAAGACGGGGAGTATCCATTGCGCTGCACAAAGTTGCTGATAAAGTCCAGCACTTCCTTTTGCCTGCGGGTGACTGACATGGCTGCATTATAGCGAACAAAAAGCGAATTACAAAAGTCTTTTTTTCAGGGTCTTTTCCCGGCCGCGAACGCCTTGCCACAGCCGCTGTTTCGAATTGGAACAACCCTTCTGAAATCCCTCCCGATATGAGACGGCGCGAAAAGGAATCTCCTCACAACCCTTGTTTCAACCACTCATTGCGATGCAGGGTAGAGGTGCGACGCGGAATGCGACCGCCAAGCGAACGGCCAAAAGGGCATAAAAGGCGGGCACCAAAAAGTAAACCACGGCAGGGTCGAGTTCCTCTGAGTATCGCCGATGAACGAGCAGAGCTTTCTTCCAATCGGCATTGACGCCACACCATACCTGCTTATGCCTTTCGCTCAAAAAACGTAGTACCTCGACAGCGCTTCACGGGTCTTCAGTTTCTCGGGTCTGTTTCTCCAACATAGGTCGGATGGTGAATATGCAAGAAGCAGGAAAAGGTCACAGGCGTCCTCGGCGGGGTGGAACTTCGACGCAAGACGTCAGCGCAGTAACCCGTGTTGTCCCTGACAGTGCAAAGAAAGAAGCACCTCCCGTCGCAGCGCGCACTTCGCTTACCCCGCGCACCGGCGACCTGCTCACCGCTGAACAGGAAAAGCTCATGATCGAGCATCTCCCCATCGTGCGCTTTATCGCTCGTCGCATCCATGAGCGGCTGCCCCAACATGTCCCCATAGAAGACCTCTACAGCGCGGGTGTGGTCGGACTGCTCGATGCCTTCAGCAAATTCGATCCATCCAAGCAGGTCCAATTCCGCAGCTACGCGCAGTTTCGCATCCGCGGTGCGATTCTCGACAACCTGCGCACTCTCGACTGGAGCCCCAGGGAATTGCGTCGCAAAGGCCGTGCCATCGAGCAGGCAATCCAGACTCTCATGGCACAGTTCGGCCGCGCTCCCACCGACCTGGAAATCGCCGGCCAAATGCACATCGACCTCGCTACCTATCAGCAACTGCTGGGGGAACTCAAGGGCCTCGAGATCGGCACCCTGCATTCGGAACGCAGTGAGGACTCGGGAGAAGAAGAGTTGGTCTACCTGCCTAACCGGCCGGAAGATGATCCCCTCTTTCGCTACCTCCAGTCCGAAATGCGAGAGCGCCTGATTGAAGCCATCGGCGACCTGCCCGAACGCGAACGTTTGGTGATGACCCTTTACTACTACGAGGAAACTACAATGAAAGAGATCGGACTTATCCTGGGCGTCGTCGAGTCCCGCATCTCGCAGATCCACGCTTCTGCCGTATTGCACCTTCGCGCCCGTCTTGCCGATTTCGCCAGGCAGGAAACACAGGGCGGCGCCCCTTCACCCCGCCGCCACTCGGTCGCCAAGAACGATTGTTGACGCAGGTATCCCGGGGGGCCGGTCATGTTACCGAAGGTCCCCATTTGCCCGGCGATGGTGCTACGCTTAAGTCCAGGATGGACGATCGCGACAACCCGTCATCACCCGGCGATTCTGACGTTTTCGATGAAGAGCGCCGGAAAAAAATTGCCAGGCTGAAGCAAGCCGTGGCCGACGGAACCTACCACGTCAGCGCCGAGGACTTGGCCGACAAACTGATCGTGCACATGCTGGAGCCCAAAGCCTAACGGCCGCTGTCTTCGCTTGTCCGAATTACCTTCCTCGCTTCGATATACTTTGTTGGAGGCGCTTCGACATGGCGATCCGCTTTTTGTGGAATGCGACCAGAGGCCATCGGCTCGCTCCGTGGCGTAGCGAGTACCTGAAGTGGCGCATCGAAACCTATTCCGGCCGCAAAGCGGACACCATCAACGCCGGTTATTTCTGGTCGTTCCTGTGGAAGGAACGGGCCCAACTGATGCGATTCCTCGGTTGGACACGAAACTTCGGAACCCGGCAAGACTCTTGAACTCGCTCCTTTCTTGCACAGCCGCCCGGCAATTATAAAAAACCACCGCCCGGCCGGCAGACAGGCCGATCCTGCTGCATCCAAGAACTACACCCGGCCATCTATCAAGAGGGCATAAGGCCACGCTGTCAAATCAGAGAGAAAACGGAGACCGATGGCCACGACTGCCGAAGCGTCTGCTGCAAACGCGGCAATGTACGCATGGAAGCCAAAGACAAATCCCTGGCTGATCGCCGCCACCGTGGCTCTCGCCGCGTTTATGGAGGTGCTGGATACCTCCATCGCCAACGTGGCTCTCCCTCACATCGCGGGCAGCCTGGGTGCGAGCGCGGACCAGAGCACCTGGGTCTTGACCTCTTACCTGGTGGCAAACGCTATCGTTTTGCCCATGGGCGCATGGGCCGCCAGTGTGATCGGGCGGAAGAACTTCTTCATGCTCTGCATCGTCATCTTCACCGTCAGTTCCTTCTTGTGCGGCATCGCCCCAACTCTGGCACTCCTGCTGCTCTTCCGCGTATTTCAAGGTGTCGGCGGGGGTGGTTTGCAACCCATGGCGCAGGCCATCATGGCTGACTCATTTGAGCCCTCCAAACGCGGTCTCGCGTTTGCTCTTTATGGGTTAGTCGCGGTGTTGGCGCCGTCGATTGGACCCACTCTTGGCGGTTGGATCACGGACAACTACTCTTGGCATTGGATCTTCTACATCAACATTCCGGTAGGCATGTTTGCTTTGTTCCTCACCAATCGGCTGGTAGAAGATCCCCCTTACCAAAAAGCTGACCGGAAGAACTTCTTCCGCATCGACTATATCGGTGTCAGCCTGTTGGTCATTTCCATGGCGGCGTTGCAGATCACGCTCGATAAGGGCGAGGAAAAGAACTGGTTTGGATCGAACTTTATCACCGCCTTCGCCATAATGTTCATCCTCTCGTTCGTTGCTCTCATCATCTGGGAGTTCAACGCCGAGAAACCGCTGATCGACCTGCGACTCTTCAAATTCAGGAATTTCGCAGTGTGTGCCTTCCTCATGCTGTTAACCGGTGGATTGCTCAATGCAACCACTGTCTTACAGCCGCAATTCCTGCAACAGCAACTCGGTTATACGGCAACCATCGCAGGGCTATCGCTCTCGGGCGGGGGGCTGGCTTTGCTGATCGCGATGCCCATGGCGGGTCAGGCGGTCAGCCGATTCCCGGCCCGGAACCTGATCGCGATGGGCTTCGTGATCTTCGCGTTCGGGTACTTCTACACCGCCAGGCATATCAGCCTTCTCATCAGTTTCGGGTTCGCCTCCAAATTGCGCGTGGTTCAGATCATCGCCATCCCATTTGTCTTTATTTCGGTGACCACTGCAGCCTATTTTGGGATTCCCCCGGAGAAGAACAACCAGGTCTCGGGGCTTATTAACTTTGTACGGAATATCGGTGGCAGCATTCTCATCTCGCTCACCAACGCCCTGGTCACCGAACGGGCGCAATTCCACCAGGACGTGCTGGCCAAGAGAACCTCGTTGGCCGACCCCATTTATCAGCAGCAGGTGGATGCTTTGCGCAACACTCTGGACGGGGTAGCGGGGAAAACAAATGGGCTGCACCTGGCGCAGGGGCAGTTATATCAACAGCTTCTGGCCCAGACCCAGGCGCTCGCTTACGTCGACGTCTACTACGTGCTGGGCTTCGCTTCGGTGCTGATGGTGCCTCTGGCCTTCCTTCTCAGCCGCAACCAGCCAGGCGGCGGCGGGACCGTCATGATGGAGTGATGCCAGGTAAGGGAGCGGGTCGGAACCTGAGCGTGAGCGCGCGAGAACCGAGTCCCGAAGGGACGGCTGAATTTAGCCCAGGACGCAGTCCTGGGTGGGGATTCCAGAGACGACAAGTCCCGTAGGGACGACTGAAACTATCGCAGGTGCCTTGCAGATCATTCCGCGTCGCGCCGTGAGGACGATGAATCCATAAGCCTTTTCAGCCGTCCCTCCGGGACTCAATTTCGTGATGGTCGGTTTTGCGGCAGGCTCTTCGGCCTCTAGCCAAATCCGAGTTCAGTGTGTCCAGACTCTGAGATACGCGCTGGGGGAGATGCCTGGCGCTCATTCTGCAGCCTTTAGAGAAACCCTAAACCCCTTTTCACGTGCGCCGAAACCCAAGCCATGTTATTCTTAGTCAGACACTTAGAGAGTGGACTCGATTTAACGTAGAGGAGTAACGCGCTGCCGTGTTGGCAACTGCAAAGAAGACCGAGGTTATTACGCGCTTTCGCACCCATGACAGTGACACGGGTAGCCCGGAAGTGCAGATTGCGATTCTCAGCGAACGGATTGGCGAGCTGACTGAGCACTTCAAGCTTCACAAAAAGGACCATGCCTCCAGGCGAGGTCTGTTGATGCTGGTAAGTAAGCGCCGCCGTTTACTGGACTATCTCAAGACGAACAATTCTGACCGCTACCGGGATGTAATCGGTAAGCTGGGTATCCGCAAGTAAACAAGCGAGCAACTTGTACCCCACAATCAGGCGAAGAGACTGGATCGAGCTGGTACGCCGAGACGGCTGGTGCACACGTGATGGCACCGGTTGGCAAGCGCGCGCCGGTTCATCGGCTCGTTTCCGTCTCCGCACGTTGCCTCTCGCGCTCGGCATCATCCCGCCCTCTGCACACGCCCCGCTCTTTGTGCATATACGAAATGAGGATTTTATGAAACAAGAAGTGACAGTCGAGCTTGCCGGTGGCAAGCGATTGACTTTTGAAACAGGCCGGCTGGCGAAGCAGGCCTCTGGTGCTGTCGTGGTGACCCAAGGCGACAACATGGTTCTGGCCACCGCGGTGGCCGCGCCGGAACCCAAAGAAGGACTCGATTTTTTCCCCTTGACCGTGGATTATCGCGAATACACCTATGCCGGTGGCCGCATTCCCGGTGGCTTTATCAAGCGCGAGGGCCGGCCCAGCGAGCGTGAGGTTCTCACTTGCCGCCAGATCGACCGCCCCATTCGCCCCATGTTCCCCAAAAACTTCCGCAATGAGACCCAGGTCATCGCGTTGGTCCTGTCCGCGGATAAAGACAACGATCCCGACGTGGTCGGTATCAATGCCGCTGGAGCGGCCCTGGCGCTTTCCGATATCCCCTTCGGGGGTCCCATCGGCGCGGTTCGCGTCGGCCAGGTAAATGGCCAGTTCATCGTCAATCCGTCCTACGATGAGCGGCTCGCGAGCAAGCTAAATATCACTGTCGTAGCGACAAAAGACGGCGTCGTGATGATCGAGAGCGGCGCTTCCGGCGTCAGCGAAGATACGGTAGTCGACGCCATCGAATTCGGTCACAACGAGGCCAAAAAGATTTGCGCCGTGGTCGACGAGCTGGTTGCCAAGGCAGGGAAGAAGAAGCGTGTAGTGGCCCCCGTCGAGTTCGATCAGGCGTACTTCGCTGCGCTGCAGGCAAAGGTCGGGCGACCGGTTGAAGGATGCGCTTGATACCAAGACCCATCCCAAGGCGGAAAGCTATGCGCTGGTCAAGCAGATCAAGGATGAGCTGGCCAAGGAGCTTCCCGAAGGGGATGCGGAAGCCAAGAAGAAGCTGTCGAAGTATTACGAAGTCGATGCGGGAGAAAATCTTCCGCGAGCAGGTGACCAAGGAGCGCATACGGCCCGACCGTCGCAGCTTCGATCAGATCCGTGAGATCACCATTGAAGTCGGTGTCTTGCCCCGCGTCCACGGCTCGGCTCTGTTTACTCGCGGCGAAACCCAGGCATTGGTCACCGTGACTCTGGGAACCTCCGATGACATGCAGCGGCTGGAAACCTTCCAGGGTGAACAGCGCAAGCGCTTCATGCTGCATTACAACTTCCCCCCATTCTCGGTGGGAGAAGTAGGCCGCATGACAGGCGTAGGCCGGCGCGAGATTGGCCACGGCGCTTTGGCCGAGCGTGCCATCGCTGCGGTGCTGCCCGGGGAAGACGAGTCTCCTTACACCCTGCGCGTGGTCTCCGACATTCTGGAATCGAACGGTTCTTCCTCGATGGCCAGCGTTTGCGGCGCCAGCCTGGCCCTGATGCACGCCGGCATTCCCCTCAAGGCAGCCGTTGCCGGGGTCGCGATGGGACTGGTCAAGGAGGGCGATGACTATGCCATCCTGACCGACATTGCCGGTGCGGAAGACCACTACGGCGACATGGACTTCAAGGTGGCGGGCACGCGGGAGGGTATCACCGCGCTGCAAATGGATATCAAGATCAGCGGAGTTACCGGGCAGATCATGCGCGAGGCGCTCGAACAGGCTCGTCGCGGACGGTTGTTGCTGCTGGACCAGATGGATGCGGTGCTGGCCAGTCGCCAGCACCGAGCGATCGAAGTTTGCTCCGCAGATTCACACCTTGCAAATTCCGACAGACAAGATTCGCGATTTGATCGGACCGGGCGGCAAGACCATCCGCGGCATCATCGAAGCCACGGGCGTGAAGATCGATGTGGACGATACCGGGCGCGTGAATGTCGCTTCGAGCGATGAAGAAGGTCTGAAGAAAGCGCTGGCCATGATCAGCGACCTGACCGCCGTTCCGGAAGTCGGCAAGACCTACCTCGGCAAGGTGGTGCGTTTGGCCGAGTTCGGCGCATTTGTCGAGATATTCCCTGGCACCGATGGCTTGTTGCACATCAGTGAGATTGCCGAGCATCGCGTGAAAGACGTGAAGGACGAACTGCGCGAAGGGGACCAGGTTCTGGTTAAGGTTCTGGGAATCGAGGGCAATCGCATCAAGCTTTCGCGCAAGGCGCTGTTGAAAGAGCAGCGCGAGAAGCTTGGGCTTCCGGAGCCATCCCGAGGCGGTCGGGCGGAGACAATGGCGGTGGCGAAGCTCCGGCTCCGCGGGCTCCGCGCCTGCAATCGCAGTCTCCGGTTGAGAGGCAGCCGGCGTCGAATGCCAGCACCATCACCATCGAGGGCGGGGAAGAGTTCGATGACGATGAGCCATTTGTCGAAGGCGGGGAAGAGCCAAACTTCAATCGCGCGGATGGTACTTCCGATGCTGCGCCCGGCTGAAGCTCGCAGGCCGGCAGCGCCAGGGGGCCCGCAGGTCAGCGCCGCCGGCGGCATCGCAGCGCGGCCGGGGCCCGGGTGGCGGTGGCGGCGGCAGGAAGCCGTGGCCTCAGTAACGGACAATCAGCGGAGCGGAGCAAGGGTTGCGTGTCATGCGCAACCCTTTCGTTTTTGACCGGCGACTCTGCAACGCGTGGAGCCTCCAAGTCGCCAAGGGTTTTCAGGCATGTAGACAGTAACATGAACCATCGGGAAAAGGTACCTTGCGCGTAATGCCCCATCAGTCCACTTTGGTTTTGCGACGGATCGAGCCGTAGCCCATCCGGGCCTGAATCGCCAACTGAAATCCGCTCCTTCAAGCACTGGTTAGCTTTTGCCGCCTCGGGCATCGTCTGGGGAACGAGCTGGATAGCTGCCGAGACGCTGGCCGAGTACGTGCTCGCCCTTGCATGGAGCGGCTGCCCGCTTCCTGCTGGCTGCGGTGCTCTGCATTCCTGTGATTCTGTGGAAGCGGGTGAGGCTCCCGGCGGCCGCGCTCTGGGTTCGTCCTGTTGCTTTCGGTCACCATGATCGTTTTCCATCCCTGCTGCTGCTTTGGGCGCAGCAATATGTCTCATCGGTAACCGTAACGGTTCTATTTGCAGCCATGCCGTTATACTGGTGCTGTTGACGACCGACAATGCCGCGCACATGCGCGTTGCAAGCGACGATTGCCGGCTTGGGTGGGTCGGTCTGGCGGTGGGCGCTTCGTTTTCGCTTTTCAGGCCGGGGGTGCCGCGGTATCGCGCTCCTGGCGGTCGCATCTACCGCCGCTTCTCGCTGTTCTTGCCCGCCGCGAACTCAGGGGCAGTCAACCCGCTCGGTGACGACTGCTTTGCTGATCGGGCACCGCGGCAGTGCTGCTTTTTCTTGCCAGCTTGGTTCTCGAGCGAGGACAGCACGCACAGTGGAACCACAATGCAATCGGCTCCATGGTCTTTCTGGCCGTTGTGGCAGGCGCGCCGGCCTACGCGACTGCTACTTCTGGTTCCTTCAGCAGCTGGAGGCGTATCAAGGTGGCTACAGTGCAATGGATCGAGCCCTTGGTGGCAATCGTCGAGAGCGCTTTATTCCTTCGCGTGGCCTTGTCGTTCGCCATGATCGCCGGGTCACGTGGTTACCTTGGCGAGTTTGTTACTGGTGATGCGCGCCCGGACAGAAGATGACAATACCGTTTCCCTCCTGGGAAATTGACGACGAGAAAGGAGCAATATCTGCGAGGGATGCGATAAACTGCAGGCGATGGGCGCCACTTTATACATCGTCGTCGAGGGTGAGGATCCAGGCTTCGATATCTTCGTGAACGGCAGAGCACTGGCTCGCAACGAAGATGCTCTGGAGAAGATGGCGCAACGCATTGGGGTCAAACCATTGCTGGAGTTTTTTTCCGCCGATGAAAATTCCATGGCCCTGCTGCTCGAAGAAGGCGCGGGCGATCCGGAATGGGCCAAGACCTTGCCTCCGCCCCAGTGGTTTTCGCCCGAAGATGGCCTGATTACCGTGTGCACCCTGCTCGACCACCTGAAGGCATCGCCGACCGCCCTGGAACGGAGACCCCAGCGGTTCTGCGCGAGATGGAAGAGTTCGAACGCGTCCTGCGTAAGACTGCCCAGCGCCAAATGCGCTGGCAGTTGGCCGTCAGCTGGAAATAAAGCAAAAGATTTAACTAGTCCCTCAGGGCAGGCTGAACCTACAGTTCAGCAACGACTGTTTAATCCAGCAATTGCCCTTTCCTTGCAACTTTTGTCATCCCGACCCGGATTTCCTGCCACGCTATGCTGGACAAGGTTGCGTGTGCGCCTTTCTCGTAAGGAAAGGCGTATGACGCTGGCCCACGCCACCTGGCAACTGACACGAGTCCTTCGCTAAACAACCGGCCTTTCTTCCAGCAACTGCCCTTTCCCTACAACCACCCTCTCCTATTTGTCATCGAGCGCAGCCGAGGGACCTGCGGTGCGCCATTCGTGTGCCCCGCCTCTACTTGCCACAACCTCGCCAATCGTCACCGAATTCGCATGGAACATCAAGCTCCCCACTCTCATTCCGGGCTCCAGGGAAGGTCTGCAGAACCGCAGATCCCTCGGCTGCGCTCGGGATGACAAAGAGGAGAGGGTGGTTGTAGGGAAAGGGCAGTTGCGGGAGGAAAGGGCGATTGCTGGATGAAACAGTAAATCTCTTGGAGCACGGCATCGTGGGAGGACGCTCTTCCCTCAACCCTTCCAGGCGCCGAGAATGCGGCGGAGAAAAACCAGCTCCCCTGTATGGTAGCTGTTGTGATCGGCGGCTACCAGGACTTCACGTAACAGTGTCTGCTCCTTCGTTGCCCCAGGGAATCTGTGCATAGAGATTGCTGTCAGGGTTCTTGATCAGCTATTCAAATGCCTCCAGGTCTTCCTTAAGCGCCCGCACCGAATTATCCCAGTCTTCTTTGGAAGGAGGCTCCGCCGTTTCCGGCCAGTAGTCATCCGGAAATTTCTTCTCTACATATTTGTCGCTGGTAGAGAAATCCCATAAATGTCCCGCAGCGCGATGCGCATGTGCTCCAGCAGCTCCCACGCGGAATGAGGTGAGTTCTGCGGCCGCGTCCCATAGAGTTTCGGGGGAAAATCCTCGAGCGCCGAAAGCGTATCGACGTGTGCGTTGCCGCCGCGAAGCAGCTGAACCAGTTGTTCTCTAAGGGAAGCATCGTTTCCGGCATATCTTGCTCGGATGCAGAAACAGCCTGCTAGGAAACCTGGGCTTCCATCGCAACTTCACGTTTACCAGGTGCCGCGAAGATGTCTCCGATACGGCGGATCTGCGCCCCCACTCCGCGCAGCTTCTCTTCAATCCGCTCATAACCGCGGTCGATATGGTAAACGCGATCGAGAATGGACTCGCCATCCGCAACCAGCGCAGCCAGCACCAGCGACGCCGACGCGCGCAGGTCGGAGCACATCACCACAGCCGAAGAGAGCGGGGTCTTGCCGCGCACCGTTGCCGTCCGGCCGTCTACCTTGATATTGGCGCCCATGCGGACCAGTTCGCCCACATGCATGAAGCGATTCTCGAAAATGTTCTCCACCACGGATGTGGTGCCTTCGGCCTGCGTGGCCAAAGCCATGTACTGCGCCTGCATGTCGGTGGGGAAGCCGGGATATTCTTCGGTAGTGATATCGTTGGCCTGCAGATTGCCTTCGCTGCGCACGCGCAAGCGAATCGAGCCCCATAGGCGTCACCCGCACTCCGCATGCTTCGAGTTTGCCGATCAGCGCGGACAGATGCGCCGGCTGGCAATTCGCCACTACCAGATCGCCTCCGCTGATAGCGCCCGCCACCAGAAACGTCCCCGCCTCGATGCGGTCGGGATTGATGCGGTGCTTGGCGCCGTGCAGCTTGCTGACGCCCTTCACCCGGATGGTCGCCGTGCCCGCACCCTCAATATTTGCGCCCATGGCGACCAGAAGGGCAGCGAGGTCCGTGACCTCCGGCTCGCGGGCGCAATTCTCCATCAGCGTATCGCCATCAGCAAGCACTGCCGCCATCAGCAGGTCTTCTGTGCCGGTCACGGTAATCTTGTCGAAAACAATGTGCGCGCCATGCAGCCTCTCGGCGCGCGCTTCCAGGTAGCCGTGTTCCTGCACGATGGTGGCTCCCATCGCTTCCAGGCCCTTGAGATGTAGATCGATGGGCCGGTCGCCGATGGCACAGCCGCCGGGCTGGGCCACGCGTGCCAGGCCGCAGCGTGCGACCAGGGGACCCAGCACCAGCGAAGACGCGCGCATGGTTTTGACGATTTCGTATTTGGCGGTGGGATCGGAAAGAACGCGGCAACTGATGGTGCGTGCGGTGCTGTGCCCGGCCGTAGCCTAGTTCGACCTCAGCGCCCATCGACGTGAGTAGCTTCCGCTCCGTCTCGATGTCGCGGACCTGGGGGATATTCTCCAGCACCACTTCATCTTCGGTGAGAATCGCGGCGGCCATGCAGGGCAGGGCGGAATTTTTGGCTCCGCTTACCCGAATCGTTCCCAGCAGCGGGTTACCGCCGCGAATCACAAACTTATCCATGCGAGCCCGGGGGTGCTCCTTATGTGGTTCTCAGTTCTACAACTCGAGCGTTGTATCTTCGATCGCCAGTCGAACATTCCCATCCGACTTAGCCAGACGGCGTACTGCCTCCGGCTTATCCACTCCCGCCTTCAACATCACCAACGCGACCGGCACGCTGCGGCCGGCGGACTTGATGGTGAGCACAGCCTGATCACGGTCAATGTTGCAGGCGCGCATCAGGATGCTGATGCCACGCTCCACCAGCTTGGTGTTCTGCATGTGCACGTTGACCATCAGGTTGTCATAGACATACCCGAGCCGCGTCATGGCGCCGGTGGTGATCATGTTCAGGACCATCTTCTGCGCCGTGGCGGCTTTCATCCGGGTCGATCCGGAAACCACTTCCGGTCCAACTTCGGCCACGATGCAGATGTCCGCTGCGCCAGAAAGCGGGGTGTTGTGATTGCAGGTAACGGCGGCTGTCTTGGCGCCGCGTGCGCGGGCATATTCCACCGCGGCGACGACATAGGGCGTGCGGCCGCTGGAAGACAAGCCGATGACCACATCTTTGCGGGTGGGGCGGCGGCGGGCAATGTCGCGTTGCCCAAGCTCCGTCGAATCCTCGTTCACTTCCACCGCCGACGCGAGAGCCTTCGGGCCGCCGGCCATGATGTATTGAACGCTTTGCGGAGGGGTGGAGAACGTCGGTGGGCACTCCGAGGAGTCAAGGCCGGCAATGCGGCCGCTGGATCCAGCGCCAACGTAGATCAGCCGTCCTCCATCGCGTAGACTGCGCGCCACCATATCGATCACGAGAGCGATCTCGGGCAGCGACTTCTTCACCGCCGCTGCAATTTTTGAGTCTTCGTGGTTGATGATGCGGGCGATTTCAAGTGCGGACTTGGTGTCGAAGCCCATCGAGGCTTCGTTGGAGCTTTCCGTCGTTAGATCATGCAGGTTGTGCGGCTGATCGATATTTGCGTCCTGGCCGGTCCCTGTCTCCGTATGAATAGTGCTTGTTGTGGCCATGTTGGTTTACTCTGCTCCCACTCAACTAAATGATTTTATCTCTATCTGACGAAAGTTTGCTCTGAAATTAGGGCGTGGCGTGCCATCCACGCAAACACTTTTGGGTTATGGCAATCTACCCCGGTCTAGTGATTCCACGACCGCGTCGTGGAATGCCGGCCGGACAGCGCGAATGGCTTGGCTCTTGCGGTCGGGCCAGGTTCGATTGGTCAGCAACACCACCGCCAACTCGCGCTCAAAGTCGATCCAAAGCGAAGTTCCCGCATAGCCCAGATGGCCCGCGGAATGACGGCTGAAAAAGCTGCCTGACGAAGAGGGCTGGGAAGGAGTGTCCCATCCCAGGGCGCGAGAACTCCCCGGTGGCAGCTCAGCACGAGTAGTAAATAGTTGGACTGTGGCTGGAGTGAAACGTTGGTGCTGGCCGAGAAGACACTGGGCATAGAGCAAGGGATCAAGTGCATTGGAGAAAAGGCCGGCGTGGCCAGCGACGCCTCCAAGGATGAAGCAATTCTCATCCTGAACCTCGCCCTGGATTAAGCGGTGGCGAAACGTCGTGTCCTCCTCGGTCGGCGGAATTGAGGATCGCCAATCCGCCGGCGGCCGAAAGCAGGCGCTGGTCATGGCCAGGGGAACAAACACTTCCCGCGAGCAGAAGGTCTCCAGGTTTTCACCGGCGATGATTTCCAGCGCACGGCCCAGCAGGATAAATCCCGGATCGGAGTATTCGGCGTGGCTTCCGGGGGACGCTTGAAGCGGAAGCTTGAGGCAGGCATTCAGCAGTGCCTCGCGATCGCCTGCTTCTTCAAAAAGCCTCGCATACCCAGGCAATCCGGATGCATGGGCGAGAAGCATGCGCAGGGTTACTTCCCGCCGCGGGCTACCGGCTGGTTCTCCCTGGGCGAAGCCGGGAAGCAACTGCGCCAGCGGCTGCTCAAGAGGGAGTAACCCGGCCTGATGCAAAAGCATAGCCATGGATGTGGTCGCAATCACCTTGGTGACGCTGGCCAGATCGTAGACTGTCGCCGCAGTCACTGCCGGAGTGGGTTCAGCATAGGTGAATCCCCCAACGGCATCGAGCGCGAGCACCTGGCCCTGGAACAGCACGCCGAAAGCCGCCCCAGGGAAAGCTTGTTCCGAAACCGCCTGCTCCAGCACCGAGTAGGCGGCGGCGAACTGAAGGCGCTGCGCGGAAGCGGAGGTTGGCAAGGAAATCTGCGGCGGGGGCATGGTAATCATCAGCGATGTTACCCGAGCCGCGTCCCGATCGAGTTCCACATCAGGACAAATCTGGAAAAGGTGCTCGCCGATGCCTCTCGGCGCCCGTCTATACTTATGAATAGGTTTCGTTGAACCGCGGGGACCTCGCAGGTCAAAACGGACAGGGCTTCGCGCGCTGAGGAAATGCGACTCCGTATGATGGACACGCGTTCAGCCGCGTCCTAATAGCGTGGTCCGATGAGGGCTTTAGCCCCTGGGGTATGCTTTTTTCGAGAGCAGGCTTTTGGAGGGTGGCGCGATGGGCGTTCGAGAGTATGTCGTTACATTCGCGCTGCTAGCCGGAATACCGATGGCTCAAGGGCAGACGGCCGCTACTCCGCCAGCCGCCTTAACTGCACCTCAACCCACCGCATCCCAACCCGCTGCGCCTCAGCCCTTCACTGTTCCAGCGGGCACCAAGGTCTTGCTCTCGCTCAAGAGCGCTATCAATACCAAGACCGCACAACAGGGAGACGGCGTTTACCTTGTCTCGACTTTTCCCGTCGTTGGCAACGCGCGAATCATGATTCCGGTGGGCGTCTACGTGCAGGGTGTGGTCGACCGAGTAGTGAGGCCAGGCCGGGTAAAGGGCAGGGCCCAACTTGATCTGCATTTCACGACCATGATTTTTCCTAACGGTCAGATAGTGAACGTACCTGGAGTCCTCAACAGCTTGCCCGGTTCTGACGGGCCGAAGGTAAAGGGAAATGAGGGCACGGTCGAGCAAGCCGGAAACAAAGGCCGTGACGTCGCTAACGTGCTTAAAGGCGCTGCCATTGGAGCCGAGGGTGGGGTGCTCGGTGGGGCCGCCTCCGGAGATGTCGCCAAGGGAGTCGGCTACGGCTCGCTTGCTGGAGCCGCCGCGGGCACCATTTATACTCTTTTCACGCGTGGCAACGATATTGTGATTCCAACAGGCACATCGGTAGAAATGGTTTTGCAGCGGCCCCTGATTCTTCAGGAATCGCAACTCGCCGGACTGGACGACAACCGTCCGCAGATGGTTCCCGGCAACCAGCAACAACCTTTGCCCAAGCGGAAACAGAGAATTCTCTGCCCGTTCGGAAGCCCGGGTTGCGACTAATGAGCCAGGTGGAACATCAACAGGCGCCCGAGCATACGCCCGCAGAGTTGCCGGGGCGCAGTTTCTGGCTCTGGGGTCGCGACATGCTCTTCTCGCTCGCCGTCTCCTTTTTTATCATCACTTTTCTCTATCAGCCGGTAAGGGTGGAAGGCACCAGCATGTTGCCGCGCCTGGGGGACCAGGACCGGTTGTTCATCAACAAATTTGTCTACCATTTCGCCAGCATCCATCGCGGTGACGTGGTGGTTTTCCACTATCCGCGCGACCCTCAGAAAAGCTATATCAAGCGGGTGATCGCGGAGCCGGGTGATGATCTGCGCATCGATGACGGCCGCACCTACATCAACGGCCGGCTTCTTCCTGAGCCGTACGTGCCGAGAAGGTTTCATGACAGCCGCTCGCAGGACGCAATGATCATTCCGCCTGGAGAGTATTTTGTGATGGGCGATCACCGCTCCATTTCGAGCGACAGCCGGGACTTCGGACCGGTGCCCCGCGATCTTATCTACGGCAAAGCGGCCTTTGTCTACTGGCCTGCGGTCGACATGGGAATCATTCACTGATTCACCGAAAATACCTGTTAAACTTGACTGAATCCACTCGACGGAGAAGCCATGCAGGCAATCCTCGCGCTCGAAGACGGGCGCATCTTCCGCGGTGAGAGCTATGGCGCCAAAAGAGAATGTTTTGGTGAAGTGGTTTTCAATACCGCCCTGACAGGCTACCAGGAAATTTTCACCGATCCTTCATACGCCGGACAGATAGTAGTCCTCACCAACCCGCAGATCGGAAATTACGGCACCAACGCCGCCGACAACGAAGCCAGCCGCCCGTACATTGAAGGCCTGGTGACCCGCGAATTTTCTCCCATCAGCTCTAACTGGCGTTCCCAGCAAGTGACGGAAGAATACCTGGAGCGTTTCAACGTCCCGGTAATTGCGGAGATCGACACCCGCGCGGTGGTCCGTCATTTGCGGACGCACGGTTCTTTGCGCGGAGTCATCTCATCGATTGAGACCGATCCCGATAAGCTCGTGCTCAAAGCCCGCGGCATTCGTAAAATGGATGGCACCGACCTGGCAAAAGTAGTGAGCACCAAAGCGCTATATCAGTGGGACTGTCACGACCGGCGCAATTTCGACGGCGATCCGCTGTTGCAGGGAGATGAGAGTCTGCGGCTGCCGGAACCAGATCTGCATGTGGTGGCTTATGACTTCGGCATCAAGCACAACATCCTGCGCATGTTGGCCCGCGAAGCTTGCCGCGTCACCGTAGTGCCGGCCGAGACCTCCGCGGAGGACGTGCTGGCCCTGAACCCCGACGGTATCTTTCTGTCCAATGGCCCGGGCGATCCGGAACCAGTGACCTATGCCCAGGAAAACATCCGCAAACTGATCGGCCGCAGGCCTATGTTTGGAATTTGCCTTGGGCACCAGCTGGTTGGGCTGGCCCTGGGCGGCAAGACCTACAAGCTCAAGTTTGGGCATCATGGCGGGAATCACCCGGTCCAGCAAACGCAAACCGGCAAAGTGGAGATCACCGCTCACAACCACAACTTCGCCGTAGACCCCGATTCAATCAACCAGAGCGAAGTCGAACTCACGCACATCGATTTGAACGACAACACGCTGGAGGGCCTTCGCCACCGCACGATGCCGCTCTTCAGCGTGCAATACCATCCCGAGGCAAGCCCCGGGCCGCACGACTCCAATTACCTCTTTCGCGACTTCCGAAAAATGATGGAAGAATGGAAGCGATGAAGCGACACTCATGAAGGAACCGGCTTCAGTTGAAGGGGACGGGCTTCAGCCCGTCCATAATCAAGAAACCACGTGGCTTTAGCCACTGAGGGCAACCATGCGTCGTCCGCCGAGAGAAATGGTCAGGAGCAACGGGCAAACATACTTTGTCAGCACCCAGACTGTTGAGCGGCAGCCATTCTTTCGGCACGAACGATGGGCGACCTTGATGCAGGAGATCTTTCAACATTATCGCGGAAATTCTTACCAGCTTCACGCCTATGTGATCATGCCCGATCACTTCCACATGATCCTTTCTCCCAAGGAAAGCCTCGAGAGAGCAATGCAAAATATCAAGGGTGGCTTTTCATTTCGGGCGAAATCGGCTTTCGATTGGCGACACGATATTTGGCAGCCAGGGTTTTCAGATCATCGGATTCGAGATGCTAAGGATTGGGACTGTCATATTGCATATATGAAGCACAACCCGGTCAAAAACAAGCTTTGCTCATGTTCGGAGGAGTACCGGTACCTTGCGGCAAATCTGGACCCGATCCCTCAGCGGCTAAAGCCCCTCAGTTTGACCAGGCCAAATGGCGAGGCTGAAGCCCCGCCCCTTCAAAACCCCGATGCGATGACTCGCACCAAACCGGTTATGTCTGAATACCCTCGAAGTACCACCAGAATCAGCACGAATAAAACGGAAGAATAAGATGCCACGCAGGAACGATATCACCAAAATTCTCGTGATTGGCTCCGGGCCGATCGTGATTGGGCAGTCCGCGGAGTTCGACTACTCGGGTACCCAGGCTTGCAAGGCTCTCAAAGCCGAAGGCTATGAGGTGGTGCTGGTGAATTCCAATCCGGCGACCATCATGACCGACCCGGAGTTGGCTGATCGCACTTATATCGAACCGCTGACCCCCGAATACGCAGAGGAGATCATCCGCCGCGAGTGCGAGCGGATGACCGATAGCAACGGTCATCGCGTGGGCAAATTCGCTCTGCTGCCGACCGTGGGCGGCCAGACAGCTCTCAATCTCGCCGTCGATCTTGCCGATGCCGGCATTCTTGAAAAATACGACGTCGAAATGATCGGCGCCCGCCTGGAAGCGATCAAGAAGGCCGAAGATCGCCTCCTCTTCAAGGACGCCATGGCCCGCATTGGCCTCGACGTTCCGCGCTCCGCGCTGGTCAACAATATTCGCGACGGCGCTGAATTCGCCGCCAAAATCGGCTTCCCGGTGATCGTCCGTCCTTCTTTCACCCTGGGTGGTTCGGGCGGCGGCCTCGCCTACAACCGCGAAGAACTGATGGACATCCTGGGCCGCGGTCTCGATCTCTCGCCCGTCCATGAGTGTCTGATCGAAGAATCAGTGTTGGGTTGGAAGGAATACGAGCTGGAGGTCGTCCGCGACCTCGCCGACAACGTGATCATCATCTGCTCCATCGAGAACATGGACCCGATGGGTGTCCACACCGGCGACTCGATCACGGTCGCGCCGGCGCAAACCCTCACGGATCGCGAGTACCAATCGATGCGCGACGCAGCAATTCGCATCATGCGCGAAATCGGCGTCGAAACCGGTGGGTCCAACGTGCAATTTGCTGTCAACCCGTCGACGGGGCGGATGACAGTGATCGAGATGAATCCGCGAGTCTCGCGTTCCTCGGCGCTGGCTTCCAAGGCCACCGGATTTCCTATCGCCAAGATCGCCGCCAAGCTGGCCGTCGGCTACACGCTGGATGAAATTCCCAACGACATCACGCGCAAAACCCCAGCGTGCTTTGAGCCGAGCATTGACTACGTCGTAGTGAAGATTCCCAAGTGGCAGTTCGAGAAGTTTCCTGGAGCCGACGAGAATCTCGGGCCGCAGATGAAGTCGGTCGGCGAAGTGATGGCTCTCGGTCGCACCTTCAAGGAAGCCCTGATGAAGGCGCTGCGTTCGCTCGACACTGGCAAACGCATCAGTTCCGAAGTGATCGAGCCGCGGCGCTTGACACAGCGTCTCGTCACGCCGCAGCCGGAGCGGCTGAATTACGTCCGCTACGCCCTGCGCAGTGGTCTCTCGGTGCGCGAGATCGCCCGCATGACCTCGATGGATCCGTGGTTTCTTTATCAGATAAAAGAAGTCACCGACGTCATTCAGAAGATCGCAGACTATTCACTCGATACCATGCCGGCCGATGTGCTGCGCAAAGTGAAGCGCATGGGTATTTCGGACGCCAGGATCGCCGAAGTGTGGGGCATGGACACCGTAGATGGAGCCGTTGCGGTCATGGGATTGCGCCGGCGCCTCGGCGTTACCCCCGTCTTCAAGAAAGTGGATACCTGCGCGGCGGAATTTGATAGCGACACCCCCTACCTCTATTCGACCTATGACGAAGAGGATGAAGCTCCACCCACACCTCGCCGTAAGGTGATGATCCTGGGTAGCGGGCCCAACCGCATCGGGCAGGGAATTGAGTTCGATTACTGCTGTTGCCATGCTGCCTTTGCTCTAAGGGAAGACGACTTCGAAACCATCATGGTCAATTGCAATCCGGAGACAGTCTCGACCGACTACGATACCAGCGACCGGCTCTACTTTGAACCGCTGACTCTCGAGGATGTGCTGGCCGTCTATGAACACGAGGCCTCGTCAGGAGCCGACATCGGGATGATCGTGCAGTTCGGGGGCCAGACGCCGCTGAACCTCGCTCTCCCACTGAAGAAAGCGGGCATCAAGATTCTGGGTACGTCTCCTGAATCGATCGACCTCGCCGAGGACCGCAAGCGTTTCGGTCGCTTGCTCGAGGATCTGAACATTCCGCAACCCCCGGGTGCGATGGTGACCACGATTGAGCAGGCGTTGGAAGGGGCTGAGCGCGTCGGCTACCCGGTGCTGGTGCGGCCCTCCTACGTTCTGGGCGGAAGGGCCATGGTCATCGCGTATGACGCTGACGCCGTGCGCCGCTACATGGGCGAAGCAGTGGAGTATTCCCAGGAGCGTCCAGTCCTGGTTGATCACTTCCTTGAAGACGCAGTAGAAGTCGACGTAGATGCCCTCTGCGACGGCCGGGACGTCGTGATTGCCGGGATCATGCAGCATATTGAAGAAGCCGGCATTCACTCCGGCGACTCTTCCTGCGTGCTGCCGGCAGCGGATCTCGCGCCCTCGACGCTCGAAATCATTCGCAAATACACCCGTGAGTTGGCTCTTGCCTTGAACGTAGTGGGCCTGGTGAATCTCCAGTTCGCTATTCAGCGCCGCTCCGGAGAGCAGGATAAGGTGTTCGTCATCGAGGTGAACCCTCGTGCCTCTCGCACCGTTCCCTACGTCTCGAAAGCGACAGGAGTGCCGCTGGCGAAAATGGCAGCACGGCTCATGACCGGGCAAACTCTGCGCGAGTTGATGCCGGAGCAGGTAGCCGATCGTAGCGACCTCGCGACTGGCAGTCATTTCTTCGTGAAATCACCAGTCTTTCCTTGGAATAAGTTTCCCGGCGTCGACACCGTGCTGGGTCCGGAAATGAAGTCGACCGGTGAAGTCATGGGCGTGGCCGATAACTTTGGCGAGGCCTTCGCCAAGGCGCAACTCTCCGCGGGACAAGTTCTGCCCGTCAAGGGAACCGTCTTTTTCAGCGTCAACGACCGCGACAAAGCCGTGGTGGTCGATCTCGCCAGGCAGTATGTCGAGCTAGGTTTCCATCTGGTAGCGACGCAAGGCACGGCAGACGTGCTGGAGCGGGCCGGCATGATTGTCGAGCGGGTCTACAAAGTCAAAGAAGGACGGCCTAACGTGGTCGACCTGATCAAGGGCGAGCGCATTCAGCTGATCGTGAACACGCCGCACGGTCAGGACACGTTCTTTGATGAAAAAGCGATTCGCCGCGCAGCGGTAACGCAGCGCATTCCCACGATCACTACTATCGCGGCAGCGAGGGCGGCAGCGGAGGGAATTGCCGCGACCCAGCGTCGACAGATCACTGTGAATGCGCTACAGGAATTGCGCCGGGAGCCAGTCGTCGCCCACTAGCGTCCGCTGAACTGCAGATCCCTCGACTTTTTGTCATCCCGAGCGAAGCCGAGGGATCTGCAGTTTACTTTCCTGGAAACGCAGACTTCCACCCTCAAAGCACCCGTCTTAGTTACGAATATCCGCCATTAACTCATCCACGACCCGCTGCTCATCTCCAGTCAACGGCAGCAGCGGCATCCGCGGCCGGCCACCATAGTAGCCGTTCACATCCAGCGCATACTTCACGCCGGGGATCCCCATCTTCCCGGCAATCTCAATCCCCGCCTTAACAATCCGCTCCTGCTTTTCCGCTGCCAACACCGGATCCTTCTCCGCCCAAGCCGTGTAGACCTCGCAACAAGCCTGCGGAGCAAACGTAGCCAGGGCCAGCACGCCACCCGTAGCCCCAGCCTCCAGCGATGGATACAACGTCTGAGCCGAACCGCAAAGCAGTTGAAATCCAACTTCCTTCGTACGCGTCTTCAGCGGAGGTCGCGGCGGAGCTTCAGCCAAGGCCGTAGCCCCTGACTTCAAGCTGTCCGGCCGCAACAAACGTAGCACCATCCTCCTGCTGGCCTGTCTTGGGCGCGAGCATCCTGGAAGTGACCGCGGCAAACACAGTCGTCACCGTCACCGTGCGCTTTTTTGCCGAGCGGGTCGCTTTGACCAGCTCTCCGATCCTCTCCACGTTCCCACTCGAATCCTTCATGCCCACGATATTCGGATGCATCGCCAACTCGGCAACTACTTCTATGGGCAAATCGTACGCGGTGCAACTAGGCACGCTATAAAGGAGCACCGGCAAAGGAGAACGGTCCGCCACCGCCTGGTAATAAGTCAGCATCTCCCGGTTCCGCATCTGCTTCCGGTAGTAATGCGGCGTACGCACCAGCACAGCATCGTATTCGAGTTCGGCGGCATAGTCGGCCAGGCGCAAGGTCTCAATCACGCTTTCCCGGCCAACGCCCGCCAGAAGAACTTTCTCCGGAGCCGTGGCATTCCGGGCCACGCGCAGGACTTCTCGCGACTCCTCGTCGCTCAACATAACCGCTTCGCCGGTCGAACCCAGCAGCACCATCCCGCTCATCGGGGTGAGCGAATAGCGATCCATGTTCGCTTCCAACTTGCGCCAATATGGACGCCCGTCAGGATAAAAACACGTCGTTACAGCAGCAAAGACGCCTTCCAGAAGCATAAGTTCATTGTATTCCGAGCCCTTACCGGCTAAAAGCGCCTTAAATCAGGATTTCTCCATCCAGTGGCAAATTAGAGCCATTGGGTGACCCATGCGAAGACGGGGCAATTCACTGAACTATAATGTCCTGAGCGGAGATCAGGGTCCTTGCTTGATTCAGACGGCAATCAGAGGTCTGGCCGACGATGGTGCCGCTCAATTCATCGGGGAAGGAATCCGGCCAAATGGCGACAGGAGACGTTGCCGTAGGAGCACCCGGAGCGGGTAGCTCAGCGGCAGTACAGACGCCAACATCCAAACGGATCATTAATGACTTCAGCATCCAGGTAGCGACCGTAAATGGATCCGGGTCGCAGTCTGCCAATCTGGTGCTGCTCAAAAGCATATTCGGCATGGGCATTCCGGTCAGCGGAAAGAATCTCTTCCCATCGAATATCGCTGGCTTACCCACCTGGTACACCATCCGCGCCAGCAAACAGGGATATGTCGCGCGTCGACGAGAGATCGAAATGCTGGTGGCGATGAATGCTGAGACGGCGCGCGAAGATATTCTCTCCCTGCCTGCCGGCGGCTCCGCCATCTACGACGAGAGCCTGAACCTTAAGCAGTATCGTGACGACGTCATCTGCTATCCGGTTCCGTTCGACAAGCTGACCGCCGCTGTTTGTCCTGAAGCCAAGCTGCGCAAGCTGGTGCGGAACATGATCTACGTAGGCGTGGTGGCGCAGTTGCTCTCCATGGATCTCGTGGAAGTGGAGAAGGCCGTCCGCCGCCAGTTTGCCAAAAAGCAGAAGGCTGCCGATCTGAACTGGGGAGCGATCAAAGCCGGCTACGATTTCGCGGCCACCTCCTTGACCAAGCAGGATCCTCTGTTGCTCGAGCGCATGCATGCGACGGAGGGCAAGATCATCATCGACGGCAACTCGGCTGCGGCTCTGGGCGCGATGTTCGCCGGGGTCACCGTCGTGACCTGGTATCCGATTACGCCCTCTTCTTCGGTGGTCGAAAGCCTGATCGACTTCATGAAGAAGCATCGCGTGGAACCAGATGGCAAAGCCAGCTTCGCCATCGTGCAGGCGGAAGACGAATTGGCCGCGATCGGCATGGTGCTGGGCGCCGGTTGGGCGGGTGCGCGCTCCATGACTTCCACTTCCGGCCCCGGCATCTCCCTGATGGCTGAGTTCGCCGGCCTCGGCTACTTCGCTGAACTGCCCGGAGTGATCTTCGATATCCAGCGCGTCGGCCCTTCCACCGGAATGCCGACCCGCACCATGCAGGGTGACTTGCTGTCGATCGCCTACCTTTCCCACGGCGACACCAAGCACGTCATGCTGCTTCCCGCTTCGGTCGCCGAGTGTTACCACTTTGCGATGGAAGCCTTCGACCTCACCGAGCAGTTGCAAACGCCCGTGTTTGTTCTTTCCGATCTCGACATCGGCATGAACAACTGGATGTCAGACCCCTTTGTTTATCCCGACAAGCCGTTGAAGCGGGGCAAGGTTCTTTCCAAGGAGGACCTCGAACGTCTAGGTGGATTCGAACGCTATAAAGATGTGGATGGGGACGCAATTCCGTATCGCACCCTGCCAGGAACCGATCATCCCAAAGCCGCCTACTTTACCCGCGGCAGCGGCCACAACGAGAAGGCTCTTTATACCGAGCGGCCGGACGACTACCAAAACCTGATGGAACGTCTGGCCAGGAAGTTCGAGACCGCGCGCACCCTGGTCCCTGCACCAGAAATGGTGCAAAACGGTAAGTCCAAAATTGGCCTGATCGCCTTTGGCAGCTCTGATTTCGCGGTGCGCGAGAGCCGTGATCAGCTCAAGAAAGAGTACGGCCTCGAAACCGACTACATGCGCTTGCGCGCGTTCCCCTTTTCCCCGAAGTGCTGGCCTTTGTGGCCGCTCACCAGAAGGTCTACGTGATCGAGCAGAACCGGGATGGGCAAATGCTCAGCCTGCTCAAGCTGGACCTGCCGGCAGACCAGGTTACCAAACTGAGAAGCATCCGCCATTTCGACGGCTTGCCTCTCGATGCGCGAACCGTGACCGACAAGCTGGTCCTCCAGGAGGAGATTTAATGGCGACGATTGTAGGCAATCCACCGGCGGCTCCCGGCCCCAAGAAGAACCGTCTTGGTCTGCAGGTATTGGACTACCGCGGAGGGAAGACCACCCTTTGCGCCGGCTGCGGACATAACGCGATCTCTGAGCGCATAGTCGATGCCATGTACGAGATGGGCGTCCAGCCAGAGCGTGTGATGAAGCTCTCCGGTATCGGCTGCTCCTCGAAGACTCCCGCCTACTTCATGAACCGGGCCCACAGCTTCAATAGCGTCCATGGCCGCATGCCCTCCGTGGCCACCGGCGCGCTGATGGCCAACCACACCATGATGGGCCTGGGGGTCAGCGGCGACGGGGATACGGCCTCCATCGGCTTCGGCCAGTTTGCCCATCTCATGCGGCGCAATCTGCCCTTGATCTACATCATTGAGGACAATGGCGTTTACGGTCTCACCAAGGGGCAGTTCTCCGCCACTGCCGACCTCGGTTCGAAGTTGAAGACGGGGGTCATCAACGACCTGCCGCCGATCGACACCTGCGTCGATGGCGATCGAGCTGGGCGCAACGTTTGTGGGCCGTTCTTTCTCCGGGGACAAGAAGCAGCTGCTTGCCATGCTCAAGGCAGCGATTGCTCACCGTGGCACCGTAATGCTCGACGTCATCTCTCCGTGCGTCACTTTCAACGACCACGAGGGCTCCACCAAGAGCTACAAGTACGTCCAGGAGCACGAAGAGGCGATCAATGAGGTTGGTTTCGTTCCCTCGTTCGAGGACATTTCGATCGACTACGACCCGGGAACGACCACGCTCGTGGAAATGCACGACGGCTCCCAAATGCGCCTGCGCAAGCTCCACCAGGACTACGACCCCACCACCGCATTGGTGCGGTGACCGCCCTGATGGAAGCCCATGAGCAGGGCGAGGTCTTGACCGGCGTTTTTTACATCGACACCAAGAAACCCAGCTTTACCGACATGCTGAACCTGGTGGATGAGCCTCTGGCCACCCTCCCCGAGTCCCGGTACGCGCCCCCCGCGCGAGGTCCTGGACCAGATAATGCAGCGGCATCAGTAGGCGAATTCCGGTCCCTGGGTAAATTTGACACAAAAGTTACCTGGGGACACGGCCTTTCGGGCAAATGGGTACTATTAGTTGTAGCAATTGTTGTTCAACTATCCCCTAAAAGTTGTATCATCAGCTCGTTTCTGCAAACAGAGAGTAGGCAAGGGGATGGGATGCGTAAGAATTTCCTACGTGGGATATATTTGTCGGTCGTGGCAGTGAGCACTTTGGCGCTGGGCAGCGACCATTTGGTAGTCCCCAAGATTGCCCCTGAAATAAGCAAGATGGATGTCTGGATCGGCACGTGGGAGTCACAGACCCAGGTGATGACGACACCCTACAGCGAGGCTGCGTCCATGACCTCGGAGATGACCTGCACCTGGTCTCCGCACCATGGCTTCATCCTGTGTGACCACTTGATGAACGGCGCCTACGGGCGTCAGCAACAGCTTATCCGTTTACACCTACGACGAAACGGCGAAGACCTACAAGTTCTTTGGTGTCAACAAAGACGACTCCCCGCGTGAAGTTCCGATGCAGGTGAAGGGAAACGTCTGGAGCTTCGGCACCGAGGTCCAAAACCAGGACAAGACCATCATGTTCCTGACCAACGACGAGTTTCTTTCCGACAAGGTCATGCACTTCCGCACCGAGTTCAGCGAAGACAACGGGCGGAACTGGAAGGAACTGAATCAGGGCCAACTCACCAAGATTGGCTAGGCATTCTAGAAAAACTGCAGCATTTGCGCCCACTCAAGCCAAAAAGCGGCTTGAATGGGCCAACCGAAGGGGTTTGGAAAGGATTAGCGGCGCTCTCCGCTGTGCTCCGGACTATTCCCAGGCTCAGGAAAGTCAGTATCCGAGTCCTTAAGCATTTCATCCTCATCGCGATGGCCTAACTGGTCTTGCAAGTATGGTTCGCTGTTCGTCGCCGGCACGGTCGTTTCTTCTTCGACCGCACCCTTATGCAGATCGCTGTCCGGGTGTTCTTCTTTTGGCATGGTCCTTGAAAGATGAGCAAATTGGCTGTGGCGTTGTCCCAGGGGCCGGGATAAACCGGCCCGGGGTACTTTCACTATAAAGCTGCCGTGACCGCCTTTACTTCGGTGTAGTTGTGGAGGACTTCTTCGCCCATCTCGCGTCCCCAGCCGGACTGTTTGTATCCGCCAAAGGGAAGGGAAGCGTCGAAGACGTTGTGGCAGTTGATCCACACGGTGCCGGCGCGGATGCGCCGCGCCATTTTGTGGGCGGTGCTCAGGTCCCGGGTCCAGACACTGGCGGCGAGGCCATAGATCGGTGTCGTTGGCCTCGCGTGCCATGCGATCGAGGTCCGCATCGGAGAATGATTCCGCGCAGACCACGGGTCCAAAGATCTCTTCCTGAACCACCTTCATGTTCGGGTTGGTGTTGGTGAGTACGGTGGGCTGAACGAAATAGCCGCGGTCGCCATGGCGTTTACCGCCGGCAGCGACCTTCGCCCCCTCCTTGATGCCGGAGTCGATATAGCCGGTGACTTTGTCGAATTGCTCGTCGCTGACCAGCGGTCCCATCTCGGTTTGCGGGTCGAGGCCAGGGCCCATGTTAATGTCCGCCGGCGATGTCGCTCACCCCTGGACAACCTTGTCATAGACGCTTCTCGTGCACGTAGAGCCGGGAACCGGCGCAGCAGCATTGTCCCTGGTTGAAGAAGATGGCGCTGGCTGTGCCCGGCGATGGCGCGGTCCAGGTCGGCGTCGGGGAAGACGATGGCCGGGCTCTTGCCGCCGAGCTCGAGGGTCACTTTTTTCAGGTTGCCGGCGGAGGCTTTCACGATCAGCTTGCCGACTTCCGTCGAGCCGGTGAAGGCGATTTTGTCGACCAGAGGATGCGCGGCCAGCGGCGCGCCGGCGCCTTCGCCGTAGCCGGTGAGGACGTTGACCACGCCCGGCGGGAAACCTGCTTGATCGAACAGCTCGGCCAGCCGGAGACCGGACATCGGCGTTTGCTCGGCGAGCTTGAGGACGACGGTGCAGCCGGCAGCCAGAGCCGGGGCAAGTTTCCACGCTGCCATCAGCAGCGGGAAGTTCCAGGGAATGATCTGGCCGACGACGCCGATGGGCTCGCGCAGGGTGTAGGAATGGAAGCGCTCCGGGTGCGGAGAACGGAAAGCGTGGATGCCGGTAGATCTTGGTTGCCCAGCCCGCCATGTAGCGGAACATGTCGACGGCGAGAGGGACATCGGCGACCCGCGCGACGGAAAAGGGCTTGCCGTTGTCGAGCGATTCAATCTCGGCGAACTCCTCCAGGTTCGCCTGCAGCAGGTCGGCCAGCTTCCAGAGCAGCTGGCCGCGCTCGGAGGTGGACATCTGCGCGTCCACGGGCCGTCATCGAAGGCGCGGCGCGCGGCGATCACGGCGCGGTCCACATCTTCTGCTTCGGCCTCCGGAACCTGTGCCACGACTTCGCCGGTGGCCGGGTTGTAGACGGGGAAGGTTTTGCCGGAGGCGGCCAGGACAAAGCGGCCATCGATGAACATGCGATGTTGGCGGGAGAAAAACTCCGCGGTTTTGGAATTCAAACGTGAATCAACGGGGATGGTTGCCATCAAAAACCTCCGGCGCGGCCGACAGGAAATAAGTTTGGGGGTGAGACGCTGCCGACGTCGAACGCCGTCAGAAACGATAGCACCGCGACGGAAGGCCAGTCCAGTGCAAGCCAACTAGAAGTCGAGTCCCGCTAGGGACGGCTGAGCTTAGCCCAGGACGCAGTCCTGGGTTAAGGGAGACCGATGAAAAGTCCCGCAGGGACGACTGAAAATCCTATAGAGAAATGGTCAGCATTTTGGGAGCGAATCGCGAAAGCTCCGTTCGCGACCTTGGGCCAGGTTCAGTCGTCCATGCCGGGACTCGACTTGCTCCTGCGTTGTGACCCAAGATCCGGTGCTATCCGATTTACTGAGGTGTGGTGGGCGGATACGCGCTGGGCTTAGAGGCATAAATTCGCACGCCCATTCCATTCAACTTACTGCGGCCTTCTTGTGCTTCCGGCGTTTGCGGATACCGCTGCACCAACGTCCGCAGTTCGCGGACACCGGCATCCTTCTGCCCCATCTCAATCAACGATTGCCCCTTGCGCAATTCGGCTGCAGGCGCCTTGGCATTACCGGAGTACTGTTCGAGGACCGCGTCATAGTTCTTGACTGCAGCCGCATACTTCCCTTGCCGGTAGTTGATCTCACCCAAATAAAACTGCGCGTTTCCCGCCAGCGCATCCTGCGGATAATAACGAATCACGTCCCCGAATTCAGAAGACGCAATGTTGTACTTGGCCGAATTGTAGTCACGCAAAGCGCTCTGGTAGAGCTGGTCGACGGGAGGCGCCGCCGGAGTCGCGGGCGTTAATTGTGGCGCCGCTGCCTGGCCTCCAGGACCTTGATTCGGCTGCATCCCACCGTTTGGTGGAGGAGCTCCGCCCGGCTGCGCAGGCATTCCATTCACATTCTGCATCTGGCCCTGAATGGATTGCACCTGCGTGGTCAGGTTGGCGATACGAGTCTTCAGCTCGTCGATCGAATCGTTCAGCGATTGAATCTGACTGGAAAGCTGCGTGTTACTGGAACCGCGCTGCTCGTTCTCCGCCTTCAATGTCTGTTGCAAAGCATTGACCGCAGCCATCATCCGGTTCACGTTGTCTGTGTTCTGCTGCACCAGGTTGACGATCACGCCCATGCGCTCGTCATTCGATGTCTGCAGATGCTGCACCATGTCCTGTAGTTGCTGCACCTGGGTTTGCAGCTGAACCATTTCCTTCGAAACCGCAAATGCCTGAGGCAATCCAACCGGCAAAGCAAAAAAAGCAAGGGTTGTGAAGCGGATGATGTGTCTACGCATGATGCTCCCCCGTGACGGTCCTCGTGACGATTTAAGGAGCGGCCGAAACCGCTCCCTTATTAGTCTAGTCCGCCACTACTGATCGAGCGAGAACCCGGCACGGCGATTCTGCTGCCAGCAAGCCTCGTTGGCTTGGGTGCAGAATTGCTTCTCCTTGCCGTAGCTCACGGTGCGGACCCGGTCGGGGCTGACTCCTCCATTGACCAGGGCCTGCTTGGCTGCGTTGGCGCGGTTCTCGCCCAGGGCGAGGTTATATTCCGCCGATCCGCGGTCGTCGCAATAGCCGCCGACGACCACCTTGAGGGTAGGATGCGCTGCCAGGAAGCTTGCATCCTGAGCCAGAACAGTCTGGGCGTCGGGACGGATCTCATAGCTGTCGTAGTCGAAGAACGCCGGCTTCACGTTCTGCTCGAAGATCTGCTCGTTCATGCTCTCGGCGGCCTGTGCGGGAGCAGACGGCGCGCTGACGGTGAGACGCGCAGTCGCGTCCGTAGAACCACCCGCACCACGTGCTACCAGGTGATAGGTCGTCGACTCGGTCGGGGAAACGTTCTGCGTGCCGTAAGCGTTGACTGTGCCGATCCCGTCAATCGAGATTTCAGTAGCATCAGTCGTCTTCCACGCCAGCACAGCGCTTCCACCAGGATTGATGCTGTCGGGGGTCACAGTGATCGAAGCCGTTGGCGAAGGCGAAGTAGCCGCCGGCGGGGGTGGCGGTGGAGGTGGCACCGCTTTTTTGTGGCACCCAGCCGCGAAGGTGAGAGTAGCGACGGCGATGAGCGAAGCGAAATGCCTGTGTTGCGGAGTCTTCACGTTATTCTCCTGTCTAGTTCGTTTTCCGGGGGACTCTTAACTGCTGCATCGGCGCAAGAGCCAACGGAAAGCAGTCATGTTATTTCCAACTCCAATTGGGCATCGAGTTTCCGCCGCTTGGGGTGAGCCGATGCTGTTCCGTGCCATCGGAAAGCATGGTCCATATCTCGGATCCACCACCCTTTTCGCGTTGAAATACGATGTGCCGTCCATCCGGGGACCAGGAAGGAAAATCCTGCCGTCCCTCGTCATGGGTGAGCTGGGTCCAGCGTTTGCTGGCAATGTCCATGATGTAGATGTCCTGCCCGCCCGGCGCGCCTGGGCCGTATTTACGGTTCCACGCAAAGGCCAGGAATTGTCCGTTCGGCGACCACGAGGGCGAGGTGGCGTAACCACCATCGGTCAGGCGCTGTACGTTCGTTCCATCCGAGTCCATGGTGTAGATCTGGGGCAAGCCTGTCCGGCCACTGCACCACGCGATCTGCGAATTCGTTTTGGGATTCCAGGTTGGCGAAACATCAGGTCCCTTGAAAGTGGTGACTTGCTTCAGACTTCCGCCGTTCGCGTCCGAGGTATAAATCTCCGGATCGCCTGTGCGTGAACCCGAGAACGCCAGCTTGGCGCCATCACTCGACCACGCCGGTGAAAGCGTGGTCCCGACCATGGATGGAAAGCTGACCACGCGGTTCAGCACCAGCGAAAACATGCGGATGGACCAGCCCCCGCGTCCCAGCGAGGCAAAGGCGACGCGATCGTTGTTGGGCGAAACACGCGGGGAGAGGGAAATGGTGCCCAGGTGAGTGACCGCGTGCGCCCCTTGTCCGTCGTAATCCATCTGCCAGATTTCTTTGTTCCCGCCCCGGGCCGCGACGTAAAAAATGTGGGTTTCGGCGATGCCCGGAATCCCGCCGCCCAGGCGAGTAATGATCTCGTCAGCAAAGCGATGAGCGATCAGGCGCGCACTATCCTGGCTGGCCGTTTCGTTGTACTGCTTGCCTAAAATCTGCGGTGAATCCGGATTCTTTGCGTCGAAAAGCCAACCGTACACAGCCAAACGGCCGCCGGTTACCGAAAATGATCCGAAGGCGACAAACGCCGCGTTCGCCGGAGCTGCGGCCCACTGAGCAAGATTCATCTGTTGCGGCGATGCCGGCATAAGCGGCGGAGCCATGCTCTTGGACACCATGTCGAAGATACCCGCGTTGCTCAGATCGCTGTAGAGCGTGGTGTCAAAAGTGGTTTTCAGCGCCGGAGTTTGGGGGTCGGCGGAAGCGGGATTGAAGTCGGCAGCAGCCAGTCGAATGCGCGCCGCGCCCAGGTTCGTACCCGTGCGGACCCAGTCCTGTGCCCCTGCCTGCCAGCCGAAGGGAAGGATCAGAAGGAGAACGAACAGAAGCCGGAAGTGGGGGAAGGAAATACCTTTGATAGCTCTCATGCCCTACGCAGTATTAAGTTTATATGACGGAAAGCCATCTTCGTTACACCAGTAACGTCGTCATGTACCGCATCGGACACGTCCCCACAAAATCATTTGGCTCCAAATTCAACCTCAGTCCCGTGGCAGCCCCCATGCGCTTTGGTGCACGCGAAGCGCCGCATTTGAGATTGAGTCCCGCAGGGACGGCTCAACTTAGCCCAGGACGTAGTCCTGGGTACAACACGCAACGTGATTGAGTCCCGAAGGGACGGCTGAAAGTTGTTCAGGGAAGGCGTTGCCGCCCATGTTCAGTCGTCCCTACGGGACTGGCCGTCCTTGTCAGTCCAACCCAGGACTACGTCCTGGGCTAAGTTCAGCCGTCCCTTCGGGACTAGATTCGTAGATTGCTATCGGTTCATTTCTGCGGGCCATCGCCATAACTGACCCTGCTCAGAACCTGGCGACCAAGTAAGCTGGGCGAATGGATTTTCTTGTCACAACCTCCTGGCTAGCCAACCGCCTGAACGACCCAAACGTGGTCATTCTGGACGCAACGCTTCCTCCTGTCGGCGTCACTCCGGCGGTCGATACACACGCGCGCTACGTTGCAAAACACATTGCGGGCGCGATCTTCTTTGACATTGAAGAACTCTCCGACCGCACCAGTCCGCTGCCTCACATGCTGCCTCCGCCCGATGTCTTTTCCCGCAACGTATCGGCGCTCGGGGTCGACGATCAAATGGACATCGTCATCTACGAGCAGGAAGGCGTATTTTCCGCACCGCGAGCATGGTGGACTTTCAGGACTTTCGGCGCGCGAAACGTATACCTTCTCGACGGCGGTCTTCGTGCCTGGACCGAAGCCGAACTCCCAACGCAGTCCGGACCAATTCATCGCGCTCCCGGCGTCTTCAGCGCCAAACTCGACCCAAACGCTGTGAAGGATTTCGCGCAGATCCAGCAGTTGATAGCGGCCCACGAACAAATTCTGGATGCCCGCTCCGCCGGGCGCTTCGCCGGCGCCTCGCCAGAGCCCCGGCCCGGCATAAGCTCCGGCCATATGCCCGGAGCCACCAGTATTCCCTATACGGAACTGGTCGAAGAGGGCCGTTTTAAGCCTGCCGAGGAACTCCGTCGGACGTTCATCGCGAAAGGTCTGGATTTGCAACTGCCCATCACAACCACGTGTGGATCAGGGGTAACTGCGGCGGTCCTCGCGTTCGGCCTCGCAGCCGCGGGTGCAAAGCAAGTCAGTCTCTACGACGGCTCCTGGGCTGAGTACGCCGCTCGCCCGGAAGTAGTGATCGAGAAGTCCTGAAACTCAGCCAAATGGACGGTCGAATGCAGATAATGCAAATTTGCATTACAATCGGAGGTAGGAAAGAGGCGAAGCGAATGAAAATCTTGACCGTGACTGAACGGGGTCAGGTTACCCTCCGCAAGGATGTGCTGCAACATCTTGGCATCCGTCCAGGAGAGAAGATCGAGTGGGAGAAGCAGCCGGATGGCACGATTATCCTGAGGGCTGCGCGGCCACTCGGCAAGATAGATAGCTTTGTCGGGTTGCTCGCGGGGAAGACTAGGAAGATTGCGACTCTGGATGAGATGAACGAAGCCGCGGCGAGTGGCTGGTCCACGTTGAAATGAGAATCACCGCCGATACGAATGTACTTATCCGAACGGTGGTGGGGGATGATAAGAAACAGGCGCGAGCGGCAGCCACCCTTCTCAGGGGTGCAGAACTGATCGCAGTCACACTCCCCTCCCTCTGTGAGTTCGTCTGGGTTCTGCGCCGGGTCTACCAATTTGGCCAAGCCGACATTGTCGCCGCCCTGGAAGCCTTACTCAATGCCGAGAACGTTGCGGTCAATCGCCCAGCTGTGGATGCCGGGTTGTCGATGCTCAAGGCAGGAGGGGACTTTGCGGATGGCCTGATCGCCTATGAGGGAGCCTGGCTGGGGGGCGACACCTTCGTCTCTTTTGATAAACAGGCGGTCTGCCTGCTCGCTGATCAGGGGAAGCGGGCGAAGCTGCTGCAATAGGGCCCCCTGTTTGAACCCGCAGGTAACGCGCGCCTCACACTACCGTCCGCCCGGATACGTGCAGTGGTAGAGCACGTTCAAGCTGCTTTCGTTGTATCCGGAAGGCAGGGGACCAAACGTATCCACTCGTTGCACCGCGTGCAGACAGGAAGAGTTGAGCGATGGAGAACTGCTCGGCGTAGCCAGTGTGATGTTGCTGGGAGAGCCGTCGCGGGCGACCGTGAACTGGACAAAGACTGTGGCCCCCACCGGCGTACTCTGTTCTACTTCCGGCAAATACCAATTTTGCGCTACCTTCCGCTTGATCACATCCACATACCAGCCAAAGCGGGAACCGAAGTCTCCCCCGGTTTGCGCGATGGGGCTGTTGGCGCTGTTGTTGGCTGCGGTCGAGCGCGGTGTGTTGGGTGGCGCCGCTTCTCCATAATTAGCCTTGTTCTGCAGCTTGGGTGGCGGTTGGTGCTGCGGCGGAGTTTTAGGCTGAGGCTTGGGTTCCGGCTTCGGTGGCGGCGCTTTCTTCTCCGGAATGGGCAACGCATCGGGCAGTGGAATGGGCTCTTGTTTCTGCTCCTCCAGTGCCGGAGCTACACTCGGCGTCTCCGTGGCGAGTACGTTATCCGTCGGTGGATGATCCTGGGGCAGTGGTAACGCCGCTGTCGAGACCAAGGTGGCCTGGATCGCACCCTGCTGAAAAGCGTTCGCTCCCCACTCGTTTCCGTGAAACAGATTGTGGATATAGCCGTAGCCGATCAGCAGCCCGACGATGAGCGCATGCATGAACGTCGACAGCGCGAACGGCGAACCAATGCCATCCGGTTGATCGAGCATTTCGCTGGAATAAGTTCCGGCCATGGCCTGCTACTTTGCCGACTTCTGCAGAGGCTGGGTCACGATGCTGATGTTGGTGATGCCGGCTTGTTTGACCGCATCCATGACCGAAGCGAACGCGCCAAAGGGAACCCGCTCATCAGCGCGGAGATAGATGACCTGGCTTGCGGGGTCCGCTTTAGGGGAGTGCAGGATAGACGGCAGCTGCGCCAGGTTGACCGGCTTGTCTCCGAGAAAAACATTTTGGTCGCGGTCGATCGTCAGTACCAGGCGCTGCTGGGTGATCTCTTTTACGCTGCGTGTTTTCGGGACAGAGACATCGATCCCCGACTGGAGTACAGGCGCTGTGACCATGAAGATGATGAGCAGCACCAGAACCACGTCCACCAGCGGAGTGATGTTGATTTCCGCAAGCGAAGTGCGGGTATGGCCGGTGCTAGCGGTGAAGGCCACTCGCGGCCTCCCTCTCCATCGCTTCCTGTTTGGGGGTGATCTCTTCCAGGCTATTCAGCAGTTCGCGGGAGAAGTCGTCCATACGGGAGCCGAACTCGCGCAGCGAAGATGTGAATTGGTTGTAGGCGATGACGGCGGGAATGGCCACCAGCAAACCGGCGGCGGTGGTGATCAAAGCTTCCGACACTCCTGGGGCCACAGCGCGCAACGTGGCCGCGCCCTCCGTGCCCAGGCCATGAAAAGCGTCCACGATGCCCATGACAGTGCCGAACAGACCGACAAAGGGGGCGACGGCGCCGATGGTGGCTAGCCAGGTCAAGCGTCGCTCCAGCACGGTCAGCGACTCGCTGGCGGCGGCCTGTGCGGTGCGCTCCAGCGTGACAATGTTCTTCGGCGGTCCGAACCCACCCGTCTGCCGCCGATAGGTGTCGTACACCTCGTCGAAAACGGTCACCAGGGGACTGGGCTTGAATTGTTCGCTGACAGCGGCGATTTCCTGCAGGCGATCGGCTTTGCGGAAAGCGCGCATAAAACGGCGGCTTTGGGTTCGCGCTTTGCGGAACGTAGCCGATTTGCCCAGGATCACCGCCCAGGAGTACAGGCTGGCGATCAGCAGCAAAACCAGCACGCCAATCGCTACCGGCCCGCTGTTACGTACCATGTCGAACACGGCGCTGACGCCAGAGGTAGAGGAATGCGCTACAGGCGCCGCGGCGTCGTCCGCCTGGAAAAGAAGAAAAGCTGCGATTTGAACCGGGGACATCATCACTTCCTCTTTCACGGTAGCAGACATGCGAACCTGAAACCAACTCGCAGCATAAGATGACGGTGCAAGGTAACCCGGCCTATAACCGGGGTAGCCGCTTCATGCTATGCTGCGCTCGAACCCTGCCATGCTCCTCGAACTCCGCGCTGAAAACTACGCCGTCATTGATCATGCCATTGCCGTCTTTGGTCCCGGTCTCAATCTGTTGACCGGAGAGACCGGCGCGGGTAAGTCCATCCTCGTCGACGCGCTCGCTTTACTGATGGGCGACAAAGCCTCCTCTGATGTGGTGCGGCATGGGGCAGAGCGGGCGGTGGTGGCGTGTGTCTTTGAGAGCACCCCAGGGGCAGAGAACACCCTGGAAAATAACGGCATCGACGCCGAGGGCTCTGAGATTATTCTCCGCCGCGAGATCCAGGCCGGCGGCAAGGGACGCGTCTACGTAAACAATCAGCCGGCTACGGTGAATGTGCTACGCCAACTGGCTCCGGAACTGGCCCTGGTGCATGCGCAGAACGAGACCATGGGCAGCTTTGACCAGGCGCAGCAGCGCATACTGCTCGACCGTAGCGCTAGCATTAGCACCGAACGCGTGGCCGCAGCGTTTCAGGAGTGGTCTGAGATTTGTGCCCGTTTGAGCCGCCTGGAAGGCGATGAGCAAGCGCGGCTGCGTGAGGCTGATCTGTGGAGCTTTCAGAAAAACGAGATCGAGGGTGCAGCCATCCGCGAAAAGGAAGACGAAGAACTGGAGATCGAGCGCCGCGTGCTGGCGAATGCGGAGAAGCTTTTTGCCGCAGCCATGAGCGCCCATGAGTTCCTTTACGAGAGCGATCGCTCAGCGGAGTCTGCCTTGCGTTCTGCGGAGAAAAACCTTGAGGAGCTTGCACGCTACGATCCACAGTTCACGGAATCGGTGCAGCAGATCAAGTCTGCACGGGCCGCGGTAGACGATGTAGGCGCCACCGTGCGCGATTATGCATCCAGGATTCAGGCCTCTCCCGACCGGCTTGCGGAACTGGAAGACCGCCTGGAAGTCCTGAACCGTCTCAAGCGGAAATACGGATCAAGCCTGGCAGAAGTGTTGGCTCACGGCCAGGACGTGGCTGCGAAGCTGGCGGAGATTGAGAATCGCGATCAGTTGTTGGTGGATCTACGGGCGGATCAGGCACGCGCCGCGCAGGCGTATCGCACAGCTGCTGCAGAGCTGACGGCAGCGCGCACCGCGGCGGCGCGGAAGCTGGAAAAGCTTGCCGAAACCCACATCAACGATTTGGCGATGAAGGCCAGGTTTGCCGTGCACGTCATCGCTGAGGAAGAGGAGGGGCATTGGACACGCCATGGCTGGGACAACGTCGATTGCAGAATCGCCACCAATGCAGGAGAGCCTCTAAAGCCACTGGAGCAAATCGCCTCCGGCGGTGAATTGTCCCGGGTGATGTTGGCGCTCAAGGTGAGCGTAGAGGAAGGAGCATCCAAGGGGCAGCGGCGCAAGAGTCCTGTTCCGCGCACGCTGGTGTTCGACGAAATCGACATAGGCATCGGGGGCCGGGCCGCCGAAGCTGTGGGTCAAAAGCTGATGGAGTTGTCCCGCGCTCAGCAAGTGCTATGTGTAACCCATCTGCCCCAGATCGCAGCATTTGCCGACCAGCATTTTCTGGTAGAGAAGCAGGAGCGCCAGGGCAAAACAAAGACCTCAGTCCGCCTGCTCAAGGAAGAAGAGCGGGCCGAAGAAGTAGCGCGCATGATCAGCGGAGCGAAGCTGACCGATACCTCCCTGCGCCACGCAGAACAAATGCTGAAAACCAGCCGCAAGCCAACCAACTCCAAAGCAGACCAGTAGCATGAAGCGCTATAGGCTCCCGGCGGTCCTGGACGGGTGCCCCATGTCCGCACCAGCGTACATGGGCCGAAAATGATGGACGAAGCCCCCTTCGATCGCCTTTACTGCATCCACGAGCCGTCTTATCGGCAGAGTTTTTCTTAAAGATGGACCGTTATCACGTATGGCTCATCTAACGTTGAGGACGCCAGACGAGACACCGTATCTCTCAGACAAATAAGGGCTGGCGCGGTATACTGATGGATGTGACAAGTCCCCTGTTAACCTTACCGGCGAAGGATACCCGCTCTGAAGTCTCAACCAAGAGGGTTCTCCTCCTCAAGCCGCGCGGCTTCTGCGCCGGCGTGGTACGCGCCATCGATGTAGTGAATATTGCGCTCGACACGTTCGGCGCTCCCATCTACGTGCGCAAAGAAATCGTCCACAATCGTTTCGTCGTCAATGAACTAGCGGAAAAGGGCGCGATCTTCGTCGATGACATCGACGATGTTCCCGAGGGCATGCGTGTGATTTACAGCGCCCACGGAGTCTCCCCAGCTGTCCGTGCCCGCAGCAAGTCACGCAAACTAAAGGTGATCGACGCCACCTGCCCGCTCGTGACCAAGGTGCACGTGGAGGCGGTGAAGTTCGCCCGCCAGGGATATTCGCTGGTCCTCATCGGCCACCGGGACCATGACGAGATCGAAGGCACCCTGGGCGAAGCTCCGGAAGTGACCCAGGTCGTTTCCACTGTAGAAGAAGTCGCGGCCCTCAAAGTAGCTGATCCGGAACGGGTTGCCTACCTCACGCAGACCACCCTCAGTCTGGACGAAGCCCGTGACATTATTCACGCCCTGAAGGCGAAGTTCCCCAGTATCGTCGGGCCTCACACTCAGGACATCTGCTATGCGACCGAGAACCGCCAGGTAGCCGTCAAAAACGTCGCTCACCAGGCAGATCTGGTGCTGGTGGTTGGGTCGAATAACAGTTCCAACTCCAACCGCCTGGTCGAAGTCTCACGCAATCTGAGCACGAACGCGTTTTTAATTGAAGATTCGGGAGCGATCAATCCTGAGTGGCTGGAGAACGCAACCACGGTTGCGGTCACCGCCGGTGCTTCCGCCCCCGAGGTTCTCGTTGCAGAAGTGGTCGCTTATTTAAACGGGCGTGGGTTCTCAGACGTAGAAGAAGTCGAAGTCATGCCGGAAAATGTTCGCTTTGGGCTGCCTCCGGAGATTGTGCAAGCCATCAGGCCTGCACTTTAGCCGGCTTTGCAACCTGCTGAATACAGCGTAAGACAGCTGTTTTTTGAGAGAGAGCGTTAGTCCAGAATGAGTAGACCATCTGAAAGTGGACAGCCTGCTACGCCCCGCTTTGGCCGCATCGATGCGGGTTTAGATCAGGTAGAGTCCTCCGTAGAGCGGGCCCGTGATTTTCTTTTCTCCCAGCAGCACCCAGACGGCTACTGGTGCGGGGAGCTGGAAGCCGACACCACCCTCGAATCCGACTACATCATGGTGCATACGTTGCTGGGTACCGGCGACGAACGCAGGATGAAACGCGCCGGGGCCGAGATCCTGCGCAAGCAAAACCAACGATGGCGGCTGGAGCATCTACGCGGGTGGCCCCTCGAACATCAGCGCCTCAGTCAAAGCTTATTTCGCCTTCAAACTGATGGGTTGGCAGCCGGATCATCCGGTGATGGTTCATGCTCGAGAGTGGATACTCGCCCATGGCGGAGTGGTGGAATGTAATACCTTCACCAAGATCTATCTCTGTTTCTTTGGCCAGTACGAATACGGCGCCGTACCAGCCATCCCGCCGGAGCTGGTTCTTTTTCCCAACTGGTGCTACTTCAATATCTACGAGATTTCTTCCTGGTCGCGCGCCATCCTGGTGCCGCTTTCCATCGCCTATGCCAAGAAGCCCTTCAAGAAGCTCGCTCCTGAAAACGGAATTGATGAGCTGTTTGTTGGCGGCAGGGCAAATGCAAAGCTTCGCCTCCGCTGGGATCGCAAGAAGTTAGTGGGTTGGCGCAACTTCTTCCTGGTGGCGGACAGGCTTTTCCATTGGGCCGAGCGGGTGCATATTCGGCCGCTGCGCAAAGTCGCTCTCCGGAAAGCAGAGAAGTGGATCCTCGAACGCCTGGAGATGAGTGATGGGTTAGGCGCTATCTATCCGGCCATGCTCAACGCCATTCTCGCTTTGCGCTGTCTGGGCTACTCGATCGATGACCCGCAAACTATCCGGGCGATGGATGAGTTCGAAAAGCTGGGCATTGAGGACGAGGGCGTTCCCGATTACATGGAGCCCACCTTCCGCATGCAGCCTTGTATGTCCCCGGTTTGGGATACCGCTTACGCGGTCTACGCCCTGGGACAGGCCGGGGTTCCCCGCACCGATTCACGGCTCCTGAAGGCGGCAGACTGGATGCTGTCAAAGGAAGTACGGCACAAAGGTGACTGGGCGGTGAAGGTACGGAACCAGCAGCCCGGCGGATGGTATTTCGAGTTCAACAACGAGTTCTATCCCGACACAGACGACTCCGCCCAGGTGTTGCTGGCCTTGAACAAGGTCGATAACCATCCCCGCGAGCGCTATCAATACGACGTTTGCCAGCGCGCCATCTCGTGGATCTTCGCCATGCAATGCAAGAACGGCGGATGGGCGAGCTTCGACAAAGACAACACCAAGATGGTGTTTGAGTACATACCCTTCGCTGACCATAACGCCATGCTCGATCCGCCGACGGTAGACATTACCGGCCGCATCCTGGAGATGCTGGCCACCTATGGCTACACGCAGAAGGACCGGCGCGTGGAAAAGGCTATTCGCTTCATCTACAGCGAACAGGAACCAGATGGAAGCTGGTTTGGCCGCTGGGGGGTGAATTACCTCTATGGCACCTTCCTGGTGCTGCGTGGCCTCGAAGCCATCGGCGTCTGGAACCACGAACCGCAGATTCAGCAAGCAGCGGAATGGATACGCATGGTGCAGAACGCCGACGGTGGGTGGGGTGAAAGCTGCGGCAGCTACGATGATCCGACGACCCGAGGGGTGGGCCCCAGCACGCCGTCCCAGACCGCGTGGGCAATCCTGGGCCTGCTCTCCGCGGGGGACACGCGCAGCGATTCCGTGGCCAAGGGCGTGCGCTGGTTGATCGAGCGGCAACTACCCGACGGGTCATGGGATGAAAGCATGGGAGAAGGCCCTACGCGGCAGGCCGTGGTCACGGGCACCGGCTTCCCCCGGGTCTTTTATCTTTCCTACCATCTTTACCGGAACTACTTCCCACTGCTGGCGTTGACCGACTACCGCCGGGCGATGGAACGAGCCTAAGGAGATTTGAAACGATGGCAGTGCCGATTTCACAAATGTGGACCGTAGCCAGCTACGTAATCAGGAAGCGCTTGAGCGGGCAAAAACGGTATCCACTGGTTCTTATGCTGGAGCCGTTGTTCCGCTGCAACTTGGCGTGTGCCGGCTGCGGCAAAATTCAGTATCCCGCGCACATCCTCAAGAAGGACTTGTCGCCGGAAGAATGCTTCCGCGCGGTCGAGGAATGTGGAGCCCCCATGGTATCCATCCCCGGCGGCGAACCGCTGATGCACCCGCAGATTGCCGAGATTGTCGAAGGGCTGGTGGCGCGGAAGAAATACATCTACCTGTGCACCAACGCGTTGCTGCTTAAAGAGAAAATCGGCTTGTTCAAGCCCAGCAAGTATCTGACCTTCTCCGTCCATCTGGATGGGCAGCGGGAGCATCACGATTTCTCGGTCTGCCGCGAAGGCGGTTATGACAAGGCAGTGGAAGGTATTCGCGAAGCGGTGAAACGGGGCTTCCGGGTTACCACCAACGCCACGCTCTTCGACGGCGCCGATCCCAATAGCGTGCGGGCTTTCTTCGACGAAGTGATGGCCATGGGTGTTGAAGGCATCGTGATCTCGCCGGGCTATTCCTACGAGAAAGCGCCCGACCAGAAGCACTTCCTGGGCCGCGCGCGCACCCGCAGGCTCTTCCGCGCGATTCTCTCCAACCGCGAGAAGCATTGGAAGTTCAATATGTCTCCGCTCTTCCTGGAATTTCTCATGGGCAAGCGGAACTACGAGTGCACCCCCTGGGGCAACCCTGCTTACAACATCTTTGGCTGGCAGAAGCCCTGCTACCTGCTGCAGGATGGCTACGCTTCCACGTTCAAGGAATTGATCGAGGAGACGCAGTGGGAAAACTACGGCACCGAGTCGGGTAATCCGAAATGCGCGAACTGCATGGTCAGCTGTGGCTATGAGCCTTCCTCGGTCAACGAGATGTTTGGTTCCGTGCGCGGGTTCATGGCTGCGGTGAAAGCCACGCTTTTCAGCCGGTACGAGGACCAGGGTGCGCGTGATTTGCTGACCTCTCCGCTGCTCAACGGCCATTCGTCGCCGTCGCTGGTGCAGATCTCCAGTGATGCCAAGCGGCAGATGGAAGAGACGCGCGTATGACCGGGCAAAAGGGAGCTACGACGCCGCAACTCGATCCCGATTCGCTGGAACTGGCGCCGGGAACCGAGCACCTGAACCTGGAGGGTTGGGCGCCAGTTCTGGGCAGCGATGCCGAGGTGCTGGACGCGCTCGAGAAAGCCTTCGATTATCGTGGCGACGTCACCATCACCTGCAAAGATGGCTCCGTAGTCGAAGGGTATATCTTCGATCGCAAAACCGGCGCGACCCTGGACCAGTCCTGGGTTCGTTTGTTTCCCAAGGATTCGCCGGAAAAACGCTCCATCGCCTACAGCCAGGTTGCGGGGCTGGCCTTCACTGGTAAGGACCGTGCGGCCGGCGCAAGCTGGGAAGCCTGGGTGAAAAAGTGGAACGAGAAGAAAGCGGCTGGCGAAAAGGGCTTTGGTCTGCATCCTGAAGCACTCGATTAGCCAGTGAAAGTTTTTATTACAGGAGCTACCGGCTTTGTCGGGAGCCACGTAGCGCAAGAGCTGTCCCGTCGCGGTGCTGAGTTACGCATCCTTGTCCGCCCTACCAGCAAGCTCGAAAATCTCGCCGGGATCCCAGCCGAAACCGTTACCGGCGACTTATTAAAAGTCGACGCTCTGCGCACTGCCATTGCCGGCTGCGATGCGGTCATGCATGTGGCGGCCGACTACCGGCTCTGGGTAACGGATCCGGAAAAGATGAACGCAATCAACGTGATCGGCACACGCGAACTGTTGCGCCTCGCCCGCGAGTTGGGTGTTCCGCGGGTTGTGTACACCTCCAGCGTAGCCACCATGGGCTTTTTCGCCGACGGACGCCTTTGTGACGAGACGACACCGGTCTCCCTCGCCAACATGATCGGGCACTATAAGCGGTCGAAATACCTTGCGGAGCAGGAGGCAGTCACCGCCGCGCGCGAAGGCCAGCAGGTGATCATTCTCAATCCAACGACGCCGATCGGTTCCGGCGATATCAAGCCCACCCCCACCGGTCGCATCGTGGTGGATTTCCTTAAGCGGAAATTTCCTGCCTATATGGATACCGGCCTCAACCTGGTGGACGTCAACGAGGTGGCCAAAACCCACGTCGATGCAATCGAGGTAGGGCGGACCGGGGAGCGCTATATTCTGGGCGGTGAAAACCTTACCCTGAAGCAGCTTCTTGATAAGATGTCCGCGATCACCGGCCTGCCTTCTCCAACCATGCGTGTTCCGCACGCCGTCGCCATGGCTTTCGCGTTGTGCGATCAAACGGTCACTGGGCGGCTGCGCGGAAAAGAACCTCGTGCTACCGTGGAGGCCGTGCGTATGGGTAAGAAAAAAATGTTCGTGTCCTCAGCAAAAGCGGAAAAGGAACTGGGATTTCAAGTCGTTCCCGTCTATGCTGCGTTACGGTCGGCCATCGATTGGTTTCGGGCGAATGGGTATGCGCCCGCCGCATGAGACGGGTCGGGATTATCGCGGCCATGCCGGGCGAGTTGAAGCCCCTGGTGCAAGGATGGAAGCCCCTGGACCTGCCGCATGGAGAGAATGCGTGGCAGGGCAATATTGAGGGCGCCGTGTGCATTGCGGTTTGTGCCGGGATGGGTAAGGCGGCCGCCGAGCGCGCCTGCGCGATTGCCATTCGCGAGGCTCCGTTGAATACGCTGGTTTCGATGGGTTGGGCCGGAGCCCTCTCCTGCGGCCTGCAACCCGGAGATGCGTACGTGGTGAACGAGGTGGTGGATGGCGCATCTGGAGAGAAGTTTCCTACCCAATCTCCTGCGCGGCCGGGAAACGCCCCACCGTTCAAGTTGGTGACCATAGACCACGTGGCCCTTGCAGCGGAAAAGAGGCAGTTGGGCCAAAGCAACCAGGCCGTACTGGTGGATATGGAGGCGGCAACTGTGGGGCGGTTTGCCCGCAGCCAGGGAATCCCCTTTTATTGCCTCAAAGCGGTTTCAGATACGGCAAACGAAATACTGCCCGACTTTAGCCGGTACACCAACTCTCAGGGCCAGCTGCAGCTAGCGGCATTGTTGGCCCACGTAGCCATTCGGCCCCGATACTGGCCTGGTCTGGCGCGCATCGGCAAAAATGGCAAGAAGGGCGCGCACGCCATGGCTTCCGCGCTGGCTCCGCTGGTGGGTGATCCCAGGTGAACCAACGATGGGAATGATGCAGACTGAAGTAAACGTGCCGGCAGACATGCAGGCGGCCGTGTACCGCGGTGTGAACGACGTACGTGTCGAAACCGTCCCCGTTCCCGCGATTGGTCCCGGTGAAGTGTTGATCGAGGTCCACAGCTGCGGTATTTGCGGCACTGACCTGAAGAAGATCCATACCGGGTCGCACTCCGCGCCGCGCATCTTCGGCCACGAAACCGTGGGAACAATTGCGGCCGTGGGGCCCGGTGTTGGGTCATTTGCCGTGGGTGACCGGGTTGTTGTTTTCCATCACATCCCCTGTGGCGATTGCTACTACTGCCGAAAGAAAACCTTTGCCCAATGTCCGGTTTATAAGAAGGTAGGTTGCACCGCCGGCTTCGAGCCATCCGGCGGGGGCTTCGCCGGCTATGTGCGGGTGATGGAATGGATTGTGCAGCGCGGACTCATCAAAATCCCCGATGGCATTCCTTTCAACCAGGCGGTCTTCGTGGAGCCGCTGAACACCTGCCTCAAAGGCGTGCGCAGCCTCAACTTGGCTGCGGATGAGACAGTCCTGGTCATCGGCCAGGGGCCCATCGGCATCATGTTGGCGTCCCTGGCAAGGCGTTCGGGGGCGAAGGTGCTTACTTCGGACCTCTACCAGGAGCGGCACTTGGTCGCGGCGCAGTTTGGGCTGGATTCGCCCATCGACGCTTCGCGGGAAGACGTCGCTGGTGTGGTACGGGCTGCGAGCGAGGGGAGAGGGGCGGACGCCGTGATCCTGGCGGTGGGGGGGAACTCGCTGATTCGGCTCGCGATGGACGCCGCCCGCCCGGGCGGCCGGGTGCTGCTTTTCGCGCAAACCCAGCACGGGGAGGCTATCATCGACCCCGCCTCGGTCTGTGTCGACGAGAAGACACTCATGGGATCCTACAGTGCTTCGGTCGATATTCAGGAGGAGGCGCTGCAGATCGTCTTCGAAGGATATGGCCAGGGGTATGATTTAACCCGGCTGGTTTCTCACCGCTTTCCTTTGTCAAAGGCGGTAGAGGCCATTGCCGTCGCGTCCGAGCCCAGGGCGACTTCCATGAAGATCATGATTGAAGGCACGCCTGCCCGGATTGGGCGAGAATAGAGAAGGTATGTTAAGCGAGATGAACGCTGCCGTACTCTACGGCAAAGAAGACGTCAGGATTGAACGGGTTCCCATTCCCGGAGCGGGCAAGGGAGAGATTGTCATCCGCGTTCATGCCGCTCTCACCTGTGGTACCGACCTGAAGGTTTTTCGCCGCGGCTATCACGCCAGGATGATCGCGCCACCAGCGCTCTTCGGGCATGAGCTGGCCGGCGTGATTCATGAGACCGGCGCCGGCGTGCGCACCTTCAAGCCAGGCATGCGGGTGGTGGCGTTAAATTCCGCACCCTGCGGAGCATGCTTCTGGTGTGTCCGCAGACAGGAAAACCTCTGCGAAGACCTGCTCTTTAACAATGGCGCGTACGCGGAATATATCCGCATCCCAGCGCGCATCGTGTCCAAAAACACGCTCATCGTTCCCGAGAGTTTGCCCCTGGAGCACGCTGCGCTGACCGAGCCACTTGCATGCGTGGTCCGCGGCCTGGAGGAAACCGGGGCGAGGCGAGGCGACACGGTCGTGGTGATCGGAGCGGGACCCATCGGACTCATGTTCATGCACGTTGCTCAACTTTCAGGAATGGAAGTGATCGCCGTCGTGAAGCGCGATGAGCAGGTTGCCTCCGCGACCACATTCGGAGCTACGCATGTCGTGCAGACCACGTCCGTGATCGACGCGGTAGCCGCGGTGCGTGGCTTGACCCCCGATCATCGGGGCGTGGATGTAGCCATTGAAGCCGTGGCCACTCCGCTCACCTGGCAGTGGGCGGTAGATATGGTTCGCCGTGGCGGCACTGTGAATTTTTTTGGCGGCTGCGCTGCAGGCACAAAAGTAGAAATCGACACCAATCGGCTGCATTACAACGACATCACGCTGAAGGCAAGTTTTCACCACACTCCTGCCGCTTGCCGAAGAGCCTTTGATCTGCTGGCGAGCGGCCGATTCAAGTGCAGCGAATACATCACAGGCCGGGCACAACTATCAGATTTGGAAACCGTACTCCGCCGCGTGAAGGATCGTTCCACCGACATCAAGACCGCTATCATTCCTTAATGAGAAGTGCGAGAACGAGTAGCACGGCGCTACAGGTTGGGAAAATTCAGCGGTTGGATTAAGGCTAAGGGGCTTCGCAAGCTGCTCAGAAACGAAATGCTGAGGGCTAGGCAGAGTAGGTACGGGCTTCAGCCCGTACCTTAAGCCCGGCGCAGTTTCCGGCCTTTAGGCCCTGAACGGCAAAGGACAACGAGGCAGCATGACCGTAAAAAGTCCGCTACAAGACCAGGAGTTAATCGAACGCGGCTGGTCTGCGCTGCCGGCCGAGTACCGCATTCCTGAACAGCCGCCCACCCTCGAAGAGGCACGCGCCTACTGTCGCCGGCTGGCCACCACCCACTACGAGAATTTCCATGTAGCTTCTTGGTTTCTACCCGAACGATTGCGGCCGCACTTCTACAGCATCTATGCCTACTGCCGCATCGCCGATGACCTGGGCGATGAGGTAGGGAATCGTGAACAATCGCTCGCGCTGTTAGATCTATGGGGTAGGGAACTGGACGCCTGTTATCAGGGGCAAGCGCGTCATCCCGTCTTTGTTGCGCTGGCTGAGACCATACGCGCCTGTGACATCCCTCAGCAGCCTTTTGCTGACTTGCTGGTGGCTTTTCGCCAGGACCAGAACGTGGCCCGCTACGCGTCGATGGACGATGTACTAGAGTACTGCCGATACTCTGCCAATCCGGTTGGACGGCTGGTTCTCTATGCCTGTGGCTATCAAGCCCCGGAAATGTTCCTGCTCTCTGATTTCACGTGCACCGCATTGCAACTCGCAAACTTCTGGCAGGACATCAGTTCCGACTACGGGCGGGGCAGGATTTACCTGCCGCTCGACGATATGCAGAACTATGGCGTTGACGAATCCACCATTGCCCGGCGCGAGCCCACGCCGGCCTTTCGCGAACTCGTGCGGCACGAGGTTGCCTACGCGCGCCAGCTGTTCGTCAAGGGCCTCCCTCTGATCGACATGGTCGATCGCGAGTTGGCGCTCGATCTGGATTTATTCAGCCAGGGCGGCCTGGAGATCCTGCACGCTATTGAAGAGCGGCAGTACGACGTGCTCACCCAGCGTCCCGCCATCTCAAAAAGCCGGAAACTGGGACTCGTGGCGCGTGCGCTTACCGGCAAAATTGTCCCGGGACTGGCAAAGCGAAGGCGGCTGGTGTGACTGCCGACGTCCAGGCGGCGTATGCGGCCTGCCGCGCCATTGCCCGCAAGAAAGCGAAAAATTTCTATTATGCGTTTGTCGCCCTCCCGGCCAACAAGCGGGATGCGATTTGCGCCGTCTACGCTTTCATGCGCCAGGCCGATGATCTCTCAGATGACGAAGGTCTGCCCATCCCTGAGCGCCGCGCCGCGCTCGACAAGTGGCTCAGCAGTTGGCACCAGGTGCAGGCCGGCGGGGCCACTACCGACCCGGTGTTCGTAGCCCTGTTGGACGCGCAACGCAGCTTTGCTATTCCGTCTCAACTGCTGGATCAATTGGTGCAAGGTACCGCCACCGATCTCGAACCACGAGTCGCCACTTATGCAACCTTCGCGGATCTCTATCGTTACTGCTATCTCGTCGCGTCAGTCGTCGGGTTGGTTTGTATTCGAATTTTCGGCTACCTCGATCCCCGGGCCGAGAAGCTTGCCGAAGAAACCGGCATAGCCTTTCAACTGACCAACATCCTGCGCGATGTACAGGAAGATGCGCAGCGTGGCCGTCTCTATTTACCTCTCGAAGATCTGGAGCGTTGTGGCGTGACCGCGGGCTCCATCACCGGGATCTCCAGTGGACGGCAACTAACACCCCAGCAACGACAGGTGCTCGCCATTCAAGCCGAGCGCGCGGGGCAATTCTACAAATCCGCGGAGGCCTTGTTACCCTTAATCTCACCCGACAGCAGGGCAGCGATGTGGGTCCTGGTCACCATCTACCATCGTTTGTTGCGCCACATCGAACAACGCAACTTTGATGTCTTTTCGAGCCGGGTCGGCGTTCCGGCGTATGAGAAGCTGAGCATATTGGGGGCCGGCCTCTTCAAGACCCTGGCGCAAGGAGTATGGGCCTGAAAGATTTGCAGTCTGTCACGGTAATTGGCGGTGGGCTGGCAGGTCTCTCGGCTGCCTGTGCCCTGGCCGACGCGGGTTATCAGGTCCGCCTGCTGGAGAGGCGGCGTTACCTCGGCGGCCGCGCTTCTTCTTATGAACACCCAGGCACCGGTGAGGTCATCGATAACTGCCAGCACGTGCTGCTGGGTAACTGCGTCAACCTGATCGATCTCTACCGCCGCCTTGGCGTGAATGACGCGATCCGCTGGTTCGATCGCCTGACGTTTATCGAGCCTGGCGGGCGTAGAAGCATTCTTGAACCCTCGTTTTTGCCGGCGCCATTTCATGACATGCCGGCCTTTCTGCGAGCTCCGGCCTTCTCCTTTTCTGACAAGTTGGCCATTGGGCGCGGGATGAGCGCGTTTATCGCCGGCATCCCCAAAGACTCCGACGAGAACTTCGCCCACTGGCTGCAGCGGCACGGCCAGACCCGCGGAGCGATTGAACGCTTCTGGAAGCCGGTGCTGGTGAGCGCGCTCAATGAAGATCCGGATCGCATGTCTGTGCACTACGCCGGGCAGGTGATTCGCAAGTCGCTGCTGCTTTCTCCGGGAGCCGGTCGCATGGGGGTTCCGGCTATTCCGCTGAGCGATCTCTACGGCCGTGCGATCGAATACATCGAGAGCCGCGGTGGGCAGGTGCAACTAAGCTGTGCGGCGGAGTCGTTCGCGTGGTGTGAAGAAGAGCAGCAATGGACCATCACGACATCAACTGACTGCTTCACTACCGGCTCGGTGGTGTTGGCCGTGGCATTCGAAGGGTTGAGCAGGATGTTGCCCGCTTTACCGCAAAACGCGGAGACGGAACAACTGGCCCTGAACCTGGAGTGCTTTGAGCATTCCCCGATCACGGGCATACACCTCTGGTTCGATCGCGAGGTAAGCGACCTGGAGCACGCGATTCTGCTGGACGCAACCATACAGTGGATGTTTCACAAGTCGAAATTGCAACCGGAAAAGCGGCGTGGCGAACCTGGCAGCTATATCGAGTTAGTGGTCAGCGCCTCCAAGTCGCTGGTCAGCATGCAGCGGCAGGAAATCATCGATCTGGCTCTGCGCGAACTGGCGCAATTCTTCCCCCTGGTCGCCGAAGCGAAGCTGCTAAAAGCCACAGTGGTTAAGGAAGTGCGAGCCACCTATTCGATTCGTCCGCAACTTGAATTGCTTCGCCCGTCAGCCGCAAGCCCTTGGCCGCGCGTCTTTCTCGCGGGAGATTGGGTGGCGACGGGATGGCCCTCCACCATGGAGGGCGCTGTACGCAGCGGCTACTTGGCTGCGGAGGCGGTGAGCCAGGCAACCGGGGAACCGGCGCGATTCTTGCGGCCCGAGCTGGCGCCCACCGGTCTGATGCGCTGGATGCGCTAAGGGCCGGCGTGCAGCCACCGGTCCAGTGAAAGGAAATCGATCGGCAAGGACGTCTTACCCTGCTGCAACAGGTCGGCCAGAGCCACCGCGATCAACGGCGCAAACTTGAATCCGTGACCGGAAAAGCCCGCGGCAAAGACGACGTTAGCGAATTGGGGATGCCGATCCACGATGAAGTCATCATCCGGTGTCATGGTGTACAGACAAATCTCTGCATGCAGCATGCGGGAACGGGCCTGGCTGTAATCGCCCGCGAGCCTGGGCATGTATTGGGCGGCGATGGCGGCAAGAGGGTCCAGATCTTCAGACGACGCGGGCGAAATCGGAGCGTCGGCATTGGGCAGAAAGCTTCCACCTATGTGCTGCGCCATCTTGACGCCCAGGCCGGGGACATGGGGAAAGCCGTAAGCGAAATTCTCCGGGAACGAGAAGACCGGCACGCGACCGGGTGCGAATAGTTCCGGGCTCAGGGGATCGAACCAGGCGAGCACCTTACGCTTTACCGCGAGTGGGAGTTGAAGGCTGCGCATCAGGTCGCCCGCCCAGGCACCGGCGGTGATGACCAGACTGGACGCAGTGACGGTGTCATTTTCCAAATGCACTTTTACTTCGGCGCTGGTTGCCTCCCAGCCTCGGACCTGTTGGTCGAAAAAGCATTGTGCCCCGAGTCTTTGGGCGGCGGCATGACTGGAAGTGATGGACGCATCCACATCCAGCCAGCCTGCCTGCACGTCGAAAAGCCCGGAGTACTCTTCGGGGACCTCAAATGCGGGATAGCGATACCGGACCTCGGCTGCCGACAGTGCTTCTATCTCCAGATGGTTGCTGGAAGCGCTTTCTTGCACCTCGCGAAGAAACGGCTCGCCCGGGGAGCCCATGTAGAGCATTCCGGAGCGGTGCAATAACTGCGTGCCAGATTCCGCGCCGGCCTGTTCCCACATCGCTCCCGCGCGTTGCGCCAGCGGTACATAGCCGGTGCCCTCGGGATAGGCGAGGCGATAAATGCGAGTGCCACCCGAATGGCTCCCACGGCTGTGCGGGGGAGTGAACTGATCGAACCCGGCAACGGTAAGGCCGCGCCTTGCTAACTCGACGGCGGCGAAACTGCCCATGGTCCCGAGCCCGATGATGGCCACATCGTATTGCTTGGTCATCCGCTGTCGTAACCTTCTGCTATGGTGAAATATCGCCGTGTTGGATGTTGCGACTACGAAGTACCGTAGCACATCCGAAATCGCTGGCTGATTGAGGGAGAACTGCATGTTGGAACGTTTACAAGTGGCGGGTGCGCCGGCGCCCCAGGGACCTTATTCAACCGTAGTGCGCGCGGGAGATTTCCTGTACGTGTCCGGCCAAGGGCCGGTGGATCCTATCAGCGGCGAGATTGATCCGGAGACCACCATACGCGACCAAACGCGGCTGGTCCTGCAAAATTTGCAGACCATCCTTCGCGGCTGCGGCGCGGATCTGCAGGACGTCGTCAAGTGCTCCGTCTTCCTCCACGACGTAAAGGAATTCGACCTCATGAATGAGGTGTACGCGGAAGTCTTCGGCGCGTTCAAGCCGGCACGCACCACGGTGGGCGCCGGTATGGTTGCCATGGGCATGAAGGTCGAAATCGATTGCGTGGCCTACCTGCCGAAACCTGTCTAGGCGAACGGAGTCTCACTCGTGGCGCCAGCAACAAATCGGCTCATCGTCGTAACCGGCGGCGGCAGTGGTATTGGCCGGGCGGTCGCATTGCTTTGCGCTCGCCGTGGTGACCGGGTGGCTATCCTGGACAACCATGGCGATAGTGCAAAACAAACCGCGGAGATGGCGCGCGCCGAGGGTTCGGGCGGTGCCATCGGACTGGCGTGTGATGTCAGTGATGAGGCCCAGGTGGCGCGATCCTTCGCGCTCATTTATGAGCAGTTCGGCGCGCCCTATGGGATCTTCGCAAATGCCGGCATCGATATGGGTGGCCTGATCCACCAAATGCCCCTCGAACGCTGGCAGCGTATTCTCGACACCAACCTCACCGGAATTTTCCTCACCTGCAAGCACGGTTTGCAGCAAATGCTGCGAGCACAAACCGCCGGGTCGATCGTCTGTACTTCATCGCCCGCCAGCTTTGTCGCTTTTGCTGCGGGAGGCAGCGGAGCTTACAGCGCGACCAAGGGAGCCATCTCTTCCCTCGTTCGCTGCATGGCCATCGACTACGCCAAATACGGTATTCGCGTCAACGCCCTCACTCCAGGCGCAACCGAAACCGGACTCATGTGGAACAACGTGGCCGCGGACCAGGTAGAAACCATGCGCCTTCAGCTATGCCGCGAAATTCCCTTAGGCAGATTAGCGGAGCCAGACGATCCAGCCCGTGTAGTGGCCTGGCTTCTCTCCGAAGAAGCCGCCTACATCACCGGCTCCCACGTCGTCTGCGACGGAGGAATTCTAGCCAAGGCGTCGATCAGCGTCTGACCACAAAATACTGGAGGAAACCAGAAGGGTTCCCGCGTCCGGTGGGTCAACTGCGACCCGGTCTCTCAGCAACAAATACTGGGTGCCCCACATCTCGCTCGTTTTTCGCGAGATGTGGGATACCACGGTTCTCGATGTGCAGCTTTGTCGGATGTCCTGGAACCGAAATTGTCAAAGGGCTGTGACCATACCCAATCACAGCGACCCTCAATGCTTAAGCAACGCAACCCCGCAGCACACCAACACCGCAGCCACCCAACGCCGGCGATCCACATTTTCATGCAATACCCACCGCGCCGCCACGGCATTACTGACGAAGGTCAGCGAACCGGCTGCCGGAGCAATCAGGCTTACATCCGCATGGCTAAGGGAGAAGAGCAAAGAAAAGAAGCTGAGAGCCATAAAGGCAACGCCGCCCAGGAAACGGCCTTCACTCACCACCGCCCAGATCGCCCCTGCCAAGCCTCGCGTCTCCTTGATGGGGTCCAGGTCGCCCACCTTGCGCATAGCAGAAGCGAGCAATACATCCCCGGCCGTGGCGGTCAACACAATAGCCCCCACCATCAAAGCAACTGCAGACCCGGAACTCACATTCATCCCGCAGAACCAATGGAATCACGTGGCGTGTAAGCCGGTCCGCGAGTGACAAAACCCACGCCGGCCGTGATCAGAGCGATGCCCGCCCAACGAGCCAGCGAAATCTGCTCGTGCAGCCAGAATCGCGAGAGGAACGCCACTGCCACGTAGGCGAGAGAAGTAGCGGGCAGCACAAAGGTCAGATCAGCCCACGAGAGCGCAGTGAGATAACAACCGGTCCAAACCAGCAGCAGCAAAACCCCACCCAGCACCCAGGGTGTGCGGAGTGCGGTTAGCAACTCGTCGGGGTGGGTTAGGGATACCGGCCCCAGGCGCTTCATCCCGATGGCCAGGAAAGTGTCACCAAACGCCGAGGCGAGGGTTACTACGCCCAGGACCAGGTATCTCCGCGGTGTTAAGGTCTGCAAGCTGCTACCCGATCAAGCCCCCGCTTTGACGGCGGGGCCCGGGCTGTTCGCGGCCTTGATCTTACCGTCTGCCACCACCTTATTGCGGGCGGCGCGAAGCTTCAGGAAGGACTTCGCTTCAACATACAGGCGCTTCACATCCCGATTGACAACCGCCTTGCTCACGATGCGCCACGCCGCCTTGGGACGGAAGTAGTACTCATCGTAGAACCGGTGCACCATCTCGAGCACGTAGTCCTTAGGCAGTCCTGGATACTCGATGTGCGCCAACTGGTGTCCACCTTCATCCACCATGGCTCCGTTGTTGATGATGAAGCCATTTTCTGCGGCGAACTCGTAAAACTCGGTGCCTGGGTAAGCATGCGCGATCGAAACTTGGATGGTCTCGACATCGAGCGCCTTAGCGAAGTTGATGGTGTTACGAATCGATTCCTTGGTTTCGCCGGGCAGGCCAAGAATGAAATCGCCGTGAATGGTAAGGCCGAGCTCATGGCAATCGCGCGCAAAATCTCGAGCGCGCTCGACAGTGGCGCCCTTCTTGATGTTCTTGAGAATCTGCGGATCGCCCGATTCGAAACCCACAATCAACAGGCGGCATCCCGCTTCACGCATCGCCTTGAGCGTTTCGCGATCGGTTGTCACGCGTGACGTGCATGACCAGGTAAGCTTCAGCGGTTTCAACTTGGCACAGAGCTCAACCGTGCGCGCCTTCTGGATGTTGAAGGTATCGTCGTCGAAGAAGAATTCCTTGACGTCTGGGAATAGTTCCTTGGCGTGTGCCATCTCCGCGGCCACATCGTCCGTGGAACGCTTGCGCCATGCATGGCCACTCAACGTCTGCGGCCACAGGCAGAAGGTGCACTGCGCTGGACAACCACGTGTGGAGTAAAGAGCAACGTACGGGTAGAGCAGGAAGGGCACGTTGTAACGCGTCACATCGATGTCGCGTTTGTAAACATCCGTGACCCACGGCATTTCATCCAGGTTCTCTACCTGCGGCCGGTCGGGGTTATGCACGACGCTGCCGTTCTTGAGGTAGCTGATGCCCAGGATCTGATCCAACGGTTTGCCATTGGCAAATTCAACTACCGAGAAGTCGAACTCCCGCCGGCACACAAAATCGATCGCCGCGCACTCGTTGAGCGCCTTATCGGGCGACGTGGTCACCGGCGGCCCAACGAAGGCTATTTTGATGGCGGGATTCGCACGCTTGATCGCTTCGGCCAATTTCTGGTCTCCCGTCCAACCCGGGGTGCTGGTGAACAGGACCAGAAACTCATAGCTCTTCGAGATCTCAATGGTCTCGGTCGCGGATATGTGATGCGGCGGCGCGTCCAGCATTCTGGAGCCCTCTAACATGCCGGCCGGATAGGCCAGCCATACGGGGTACCAGTACGACTCGATCTCGCGCGTAGCGGGCCAGCGAGAACTGGCCCCACCGTCAAAATTCTCAAAAGAAGGGGGATTTAACAGTAACGTTTTTAGCGGCATAGGCTCATCTTTCAGTCTAACAGGAATTAGATGGCCGAGGCGCCCAGAAGGTTCGCAAATTCAACACCGGTATAAGGTTAAGGTGCCTGCTATGGCACAATCTGACGCTATGGCCGGGGCGCCGGCGGGGCCTTTGCCCAGTCCTCGATTCTCCCCATCGAGCGTAGGAGAGACAAGCGAGCCTGGGTCAACTGGAAACGGGTTTCCAGCATATCGACAAAATGGCTGCGCTCCCGGATGTGGGCCCCTTGTTCATCCTTGGGCAGAGGGGCCGCAGCGCCTGGGTTGCCGCTTCCCAGGCGAATCTGCGTGGTGATCGCGTCCAGCTGATCCTGAGACAACTCGTTCTGCAACTCCGCTACCTGCTCCTGTGCGGCAAGCTCGGCTATGCTTTTTCTGAGTTGCAGAACCTGCTCTCCGGTCTGATCGCGTAGTTGATCGGCCTGGGCGCTTGCCTGCGCCGCCTCCGCGCTCGAACCTTTCGCCTTTGCCTTGCGGCTCGCGTCGAATAGCGGCAGCGTGATCTGAACGCCGACATTGAAGTTGTTGTGCTGAAAGCGCAAGTAATATTCGTTGTAGTTATTGAACTTTGCGTACCGGTTGTACTCCAGGCCAAAGGCCAACGTGGGTCGATTATTGAGCCGGTCGTCGCCAAATGCGTTGTACATCTTTGATTTCGCGGAAGCATAGGCAGCCTGGATCCCCGTGTTGCCGTCAACATCCACTGTGTTCGCAACCTCGGGCGCGGCGGGAATCGACTGCGGCTCCGAAACGATGTCTCCGGGACTGAGTCCCGTCAAGTGAGCAAGTTTTAGCCGCATCACATCAGCCTGGTCCACTAGATGAAGACGCCTCAGCGCGATCTGGGCTGCGGTCAACCGTGCCTGCGTGAGTTCCACCTTGCTGTCCAGCCCGGCATCCACGCGTTCCGTTTCGATCTCCACCAGTTTTTGCACGAAGCCGGTTTCCTGATCGAGCGCGCTGATCTGTTGATTCACTGTCACCAGCTGGATGTAGTCAAGCGCCGTGTCCAGGATCACCTGCTGCCGGGTATCTTTCAGCTGAAGCTGCGTGGCCAGCAGCGCTGCGCGCGCCGACCGGATGTAGTCCGGCTGCGAAAAGGAAAATGCCAGCGAATTGGCGGAGACGCTGTAAATCGAAGGCTGACCTACCGGGAAACCGTACGAATATCCAAGACTGGAACCCACGGAAAAGCTGGGCTTGTAGGCGTCGATGCTCTCCATCACCGCGGCTTCCGCGTGTTGCACATTGGCCGCGTTGATGCGCACCGGCGTGCTATTACGGAGTGCCAGGTCAACCGCGGTGTAGAAGGAGACCTGAGCGTGCGCGCCGGTTTCCCCAAGCAGGCTGACGAAACCCAGCAACACGAACTGGCAGGCGCGTCTCAACAATATCCTCAATTGACGATGCGAACCGGCACACCCTCAGAGATCGGCGCGCCATTGGTCGTGCCCAGGGCAACCGCCGTACCTGGCTCCAGACCCTTGAGGATTTGTACCGAGGTAAGGTTGAGAGCCCCCACCTCCACCGGAACGCGGTGCAGGGAGCCACGCGAGACCACGTAGACATAATCTCGTCCTCCCTCGACATGCAGTGCCTCTCGAGGCACGGTGAGCGCATTGTGCACCTCATGGGTGGTCACCGTGACCACCACATTAGTGTTGGGCAAGAGCACTCCGTTCGAATCTTCCACACTCACCAGAACCTCGCCCACATTACGCGTTCCATAGGTGATGATGTTGGAGGGCAGGCGTGTGATGCGCCCGTGAAATTTCATATCCGGCTTGGCATCCCACACGATGCTGACAGGGTCGTTGAGCGCCAGATCGCCGATTTCCGGTTCGTCGAAATAGGCGCGCACCTGAAGCTTGGAAAGGTCGGCCGCTTCCAGAATTTCCGCTCCCGGCTCGATATAGCCGTAGCGAGTGACGGGAAGCGAATAGACGGTGGCCGCGTAGGGTGCGCGGACATTCGATTGCGTGATCACCTGGGCCGCGGCGTCCACCGCCGCCTGCGCTTCGGCTACGCTCGATCGGGCCCGGTTCAGATCAATCGGGGCGAACGGCTTGTTCTTCTGTTCTTCCAGCGAGTGCAAGGACGCCTTCGCCAGGTTCAACCGCGTTTGTGCCTGCGCCACTTCGCTGGGCGCCGCTGCTCCCTTGGCCGCCAGCTTTTGCACTACGTCGAGGTCCCGGGCTGCCTGCTCGCAATCGATTTGCGCCTTGGCAAGATTACTGGCAAGTGCGAGTTGCTCCTGATGGGTGCCGCCGCTTTCTACACCCTGATAGCCGGCTTCGGCCGCTCGCAACGCTGCCGTTGCGGCCGCTAGCTTGGCTCGCGCATTGGCATCATCCAGGACCACCAGCAACTGGCCCTTCTGCACCTGTTGACCCGCGTGGACCAATACATCCTTCACTACGGTTGCTTCCGGAGCGTGCGCCTCAAAAATCTGCTGCGGCTCGACCTTGCCGCTGGTGCTGCTGACCTTGACTAAATCCTGCACCTGGCTGTCCGCGACCCGCACTGGCAACTTCTCGCGCGTCATCCAACGGACACCAAAGAATATGAGAACCAGAGCGATCGCGCCGGCAATCCATAGCGTACCGCTGCTGATTGTTTTTCGTCTTGCTTCTGCCATTCAATCGCGACCGGAGCCCAGTATATAAGACCCGTTTCCGCGTCCATTTGGAGTATGGTGCTATGACTCTAAGAGATGCCTCTCCTCTTCCGAATGGTGCAGGTGCTGGACTGGGCGATCGCCGTGTCCTGGGCCTGGCGGGTGCTGGCTTGGCGGCGAATGTTGCCGCAGGTCCCCAATCTGACACAATCCGCTGCTTCAGACGAAGGCACATTGCCCTCCATCACCGTGATCGTTCCCGCCAGGAATGAAGCAGAGACCATCGCCCCGGCATTGCGCTCCTTATTAGCGACAGAGGGCGTTGCCGTGCAGATCGTAGCGGTGGATGATCGCTCCTCTGACCAGACCGGCTCGGTCATGGACGCTATGGCCCAGGTCGAAAGGACCGCGGGCCGTTCTAGGCTTCAGGTCCTGCATGTGACTGAACTCCCTCCAGGATGGCTGGGGAAGACCCACGCGATGTTCCAAGCTGCACAACAGGCGACCGGCGAATGGCTGCTCTTTACCGACGCGGACGTCATCTTTCATCCTGACGCGCTGCGCCGTGCGCTTGCCTTTGCAACCCGAAGCAACGCCGATCACATGGTGCTGTTGCCCACCCTCGTTATGCATAGCTGGGGAGAGCGCATGATGATCTCCTTTCTGCAAGTGCTGTCGATTTGGGCAGTCCGCCCATGGCGGGTGCCGGATCCACACGCCAAGAGGGACTCGGTCGGCGTGGGCGCCTTCAACATGATCCGCCGTGGAGCCTACGAGGGTATGGGTGGATGGGACGCCCTGCGCATGGAGGTCCTGGAGGACCTGGCCCTGGGCCGGCGGATCAAACAACGGGGCTACGCTCAGCGCGTGGCATTAGGCGTTGATATGGTGAACGTGCGTTGGGCGAAGGGCGCCTTCGGCGTCGTCAACAACCTGACCAAGAATCTCTTCGCCCTATTCCGATTCCGGCCTGAAGTGGTGTTTGCGGTCGCCTGTGGCATCTCACTATTCACCTTGTTTCCGCTGGTTGCCACCGTGGCCGGTCCGGCCCTGTGGCGGCCAACTGGCCTCATGCTGATTTCTCTCTTACTGGCCTACCAACTGACCGGGAAGTATCAACATTTTTCCGCTGCCCAGATGTTTTTGTTCCCTGTAGCCACGGTTTTGTTGCTTTACGCCATGCTCCGCTCCATGTTGCTCGCAATCTGGCGAGGCGGTATCGTGTGGCGGGGAACGTTCTATCCCCTGCATGACCTAAGGAGGAAAGAAGGGAATTGAAGCCAGATCTTGAGCAATCCGGAGCAGAAGGATTCGTGCTCGCAGGAGGCCGCAGCACGCGCATGGGTGAAGACAAGGTCCTGCTTCCGTTGGCTGGCCGCTCGCTGCTTGAGATCGCTCTGGACAAGCTTCGTGTACTGCCGCTCGCAGAAGCGCCCCGCATCGTGGCCGTACGCTCCGATCTGTCATCCCACGCCGCCGTAATCGCGGATCTGCAGCCGGGGTGTGGGCCATTGAGTGGCATGGAAGCCGCTCTGGTAGCCAGCACGCAGCCGCTGAACGTCTTTCTGCCGGTGGACCTGCCTCTTTTGCCGGCTCACTTCCTGGTATGGATGTTGCAGCGAGCGGAAATCACCGGCGCCACGATGACGGTCCCGCGTATCAACGGCTGGCCTCAGCCGCTGTGTGCGGTTTACCACCGCGATCTGGCGCGCCACATCACCGCATCGCTGCGCGCGGGCGATTATAAAGTGATGCCCGTGGTGATGGCGGCAGCGCTGAGGCACCCGTCACCAATCGACATCTTCGATGTGGAACTGGTCTCCTCGGCCCATTCGGAGCTACGAGCTCTTTCCCCTCTGCCGCCTTACCGCTGGTTCCATAACTGCAATACCCCTGAGGATATGGCGGGCCTCGAAAATGCTTTAGTCTTGACCCAATGAGTAATCCTCCCAACGTTCCCCAGCCGGCCGCGGGCATTCCTCCCGGAACTCTTATCGAGATCATCGATGAGGCCGCTGCGGGCGAGCAGAGGGAGGAACCTACGCCATCAGAACGCCCCTACATCTCCTTCGAACATGTCTCCAAATCCTTTGGTGACGTTCACGTGCTCGACGATGTCAGTTTTTCTGTCCTGGCGGGCGAAACTCTGTGCATCCTTGGCCGCTCCGGGGTCGGCAAATCGGTTTCCCTGCAGCAGATCATGGGCTTCCTGAAGCCCGATTCAGGGAAGATCATCGTGGCGGGACAGGACATCACAGACTTAGACGAAGACCAGATGGAGACTGTGCGCAAGAAAGTCACCATGGTCTTCCAGAGCGGCGCTCTCTTCGATTCGCTAGCGTGGGTGAGAATGTGGCCTTTCCCTCTAAGAGAGCGCGGCCAATTGCTGGAAGATCAGATTCAGCAGGTAGTCAACGGATTGCTTGACATGGTCGGCGTGGCGGGGATGGCGGATCTGCTGCCCTCGGATCTTTCCACCGGGATGAAGCGCTCTGTGGCCATTGCGCGCGCTCTCTCCGCGCAACCCGAGGCTATCTTCTATGACGAGCCCACCACCATGGTCGATCCGCTGATGGGCCGGCTGCTGGGCAATCTGATTCAGAAGCTGAAGCATCAACTCCGCCTGACCAGCATTGTGGTCACCCACGACATGCGCTTTGCCGAGCGGCTGGCGGATCACGTGCTTTTCCTGCACGAGGCCAAGGCCTATTTCTTTGGCACCATGGACGAACTCAAGCAAACAAGGGATCCTTTCCTCCGCGAATTCCTCGATCTCGATCAAGCTGGTACTGCCCGAGGGTGATGTTATTCCCGAGGTCGCTCCCGCTGATGAACGCACCATGACTTCCTGGTTATCCCGTCCCCGAATAGTAACCACACATTCAGTCGTTACTTATGCCCCATATGGGGCACCCGATGGTATGCTCTCTGGGTATGGCAGCTCGACCCAAAGCAGGACACCTTTGGCGGCTCTTGCTATTTAAGAATATGTCAAAAATGCTTTTTACCTGAAGTCGGACTTGAAGGTCCACGCCCTTTTTAGTGGATCCGGCTTAACTCCTGAAAACAAAGGTTTAGTTGCAATGCAACCCAGACTTTTTAACCTCGCTCTCGAAATCTTACCGGGCCTTCGTTGCATCTCGATTTCTGCTTCGATGTCCCGCCTGGCAAGGGTTCCAATTCGCCTTCGGCACATCCAATCCAGCCACCGATCCAAAAGCAGCTGGTGATCGTCCAAGTACCTGATTAGTAACAGAGTAACTTAGACAATTTGTGCGATTCGGCTCGAACGAGGGGCAAAGTGTAAGTAACATCTGCGGCCTCTCGAGCTTGTGGCGGGGACACCGATGGCAACCTCCGGACTTCTAAAGCGCTTGGCGACAAACGGCCGCGAGGAACTGCGGCCGGGAAACATTGCGGTTCCAGCGGCCGAATACACAGGGCAAAGGCACGCGCATTGGTGTGCTGTGGATTCTGGGCGATGTAGTGATCGTGCTCGCTGCGCTGATGATTGCGGTTCGTGGCTGGCTTGGTGAAGGGCTTTTTGGAGCAGACTCTCCTTACCGCACGAATCTAATGTTCCATAGCCATCCCACTATCCTGCTGGGCTGCCTGCTATGGTTCATCTCTCTCTCATTCTTGTCAGCAAGCGCTACCACCTCTACGGCCCGATGCAGATGCGCAACACTCTGCACGAACAGCGCCTGACCATCCAGGCCTGCCTCACGGCGGGGCTGCTGCTCTCGGGCACCCTCTACCTGGTGCGCGGCGAGGTGATCTCCCGCGGCGTGGTCATCATCACCGTAGTGGCGACCACAGTGTTGCTCTGCGGCCGGCGGCTTGATATGGCGAATGATGATGTACCGCCGCTTTGAAAGTGGACTTGAAGTTCGCAACATCATCATTGTAGGTACGGGTAGGGTTGGCCAGGCGATGCGCCACCATCTGGATAGCATTCGACACCTGGGATACAGCTTCAAAGGTTACGTGCATATCCCCGGAATTGATTCGGACAATCCTGCGTTTGGCGGGCGACATCCTCGGTTCCCTCGATCAATTGTTGCCGCTTGGCCCGGCAATTCTTTGCCGACGAAATTTTTCTCTCCGCGCCCTGCGATGCCCGGGTGGTCACGCAGATCGTAGCACCAGGCGAGGGAAGCGGGAGTCGATATTCGCGTCGTGCCCGAGCTTTACGATGGCTTGGCCTGGAATAGTCCGATCGAGTATATCGGCCAGTTTCCGACCATTCCTTTGCATCGCGGGGAAACCCCGGTGATCGGGTTGTTCCTCAAGCGCGTTCTCGATGTGCTGCTCTCGTCGGTTGCGCTCGTAGTCTTTCGCCGGTGATCGCTGCGATTGCGCTTGCTGTAAAGCTCGACTCGCCCGGGCCGATCTTCTACTGCTCCGATCGGATCGGCAAAAAAGGCCGCGTGTTCCGCTGCATCAAATTTCGCACCATGGTTGCCGATGCAGAGCGTCGCCGGGCTGAAATTCTGCACATGAACGAGCGCGACGGAGTACTCTTCAAGGTCAGCAACGACCCCCGGATCACCAGCGTGGGCCGTTTCCTGCGCAAGTACTCTCTGGACGAGCTCCCCAGTTCTTGAATGTGCTCGCGCGGGGATATGAGCATGGTCGGCCCGCGGCCGCCGATAGCCAGCGAAGTGAAGCGCTATGATCTGAGCCATTTGCGTCGCCTCGACGTGCTGCCCGGCATGACCGGCCTGTGGCAGGTACAGGCCCGCCAGGATCCCTCCTTTGACAGCTACATCTCTCTGGACACGGCCTACATCCAGAACTGGAGCATCTGGCTCGATCTGAAGATCCTCGTCCGCACCCTCTCCGTGGTCGCCGGCGGCACCGGCTCCTAGAGCTCACCCCTGAGACAATCCCTCTTGAACATGCGAAGGGTGCCCAGGTCTCGCTTTTGAGACCTGGGATCCTGCGAGGAGAAGCCAATCGCTCCTGGTGACGTTCTCAAGTCTTCGCATTGCCCCAGGCCCCACGTCGTTCGCCCGCGGCAAGCTGATTGGTAAACTGAAAGAGTGAAGATCGCTCTCGCCCAGATCAACCCCACGGTCGGGGATTTTCAAGGGAACACAAAAAAAATTATCGAGTTTGCCCGGGAGGCATCGAACGCCCAGGCAGACATTGTCATGTTCCCGGAGCTGGCAGTTTGTGGTTATCCTCCGGCCGACTTCCTGGAAAAGCCATCCTTCGTGGCGCGATCCGCTGAGGCCGTTGCGGAGATTGCCGCCACCGCTACCACCGGCCGTCCTCTGACCGTGATCTGCGGCTACGTAACCGCAGCGCCCCCGGAGTCGGGCAAGCACGTGGTCAATTCGGCTGCACTGCTGCGCAATGGCGTCGTCGAGTTCGTCCAATCCAAGCGACTCCTGCCCTTCTACGACGTCTTCGATGAGCAGCGCTACTTCGCCCCCGCTGAGAGCCAGAACCTTTATACCCTGGCGATCAACGCCTGGCCCTCACCATCTGCGAAGATGCCTGGAACGATAAGCTTTTCTGGCCCAGACGCCTCTACTCCGTGGACCCGATCGAAGAGTTGATGCGCATCGGCGGATCGCTCATCCTGAACATCTCAGCCTCCCCTTACTACCGGGGCAAGCGGGAATTGCGCCACCGCATGCTGGCGGCGATTGCCAAACGGCACAAGGCTCCGGTCGTCATGGTCAACCAGGTAGGGGGGAATGACAGCCTGGTCTTCGACGGAGCCAGTTTCGCCTTGGCGCCCGACGGCTCGATCGTCGCCCAGGCCCGCTCCTTTGCCGAGGACCTGGTCTATTTCGACAGCACATCGCTCACCGGCGATCGCCGGCCAGTGGACCCGTCCGAGGATGCAGCCGTTTACCAGGCACTGGTTTTGGGCACACGGGATTATGTGCGCAAATGCGGCTTCTCCAAGGTGCTCGTAGGCCTGAGTGGAGGCGTCGATTCAGCGCTGGTCGCCGCCATCGCCGTCGACGCCCTGGGCAAAGAGAATGTGACCACCATCGGCATGCCCAGCCAGTATTCTTCCGCCGGCTCCATCGACGATGCGCGCGCGCTGGCGGAAAACCTCGGCATTCGCTATACCACCATTGCCATCCATGATCTCTTCGACCAATACACCAAAGCACTCGCGCCCAGCTTCGCCGGCCGGCAGCCCGACATCACCGAGGAAAACATCCAGTCGCGCATACGCGGCAACCTGCTGATGGCGCTTTCTAACAAGTTCAACGCGTTGGTGCTCACCACCGGGAACAAGTCGGAGATGTCGGTGGGCTATTGCACGCTCTACGGAGACATGGTCGGTGCTCTTGCGGTGATCGGCGACGTGGTCAAGACGGAGGTCTACCAACTCTGCCGCTATCTCAACCGGGACCGCGCGGTCATTCCGCTGCCGATCCTGGAAAAACCGCCCTCGGCGGAGCTTCGCCCTGGGCAGAAGGATACGGATTCCTTACCCCCTTACGATGTGCTCGATCCGATTCTGCAAGCGTACGTCGAGCGCTACGAAACTCCGGAACAGATTGCTGCCGAATACCATTTCGATCTGGCGACCGTCTGTCAGGTAGTCAAGCTGGTGGAGCGCAGCGAATACAAACGCCAGCAGGCAGCTCCCGTGCTCAAGGTCACCAGCAAGTCTTTTGGCATGGGGCGCCGTTTTCCCATCGCCGTCAAAGTTCAGGTATAAGCAAGGTTAGAGAGGAACTGAATGCAGCTTCGTACAACCCTATGTCTTTTTGTTCTCGGAGTCAGTAGCGCCGCATGCGCGCTGGCCCAGAACCCAGCCCCGCAGACTCCTTCTGCTCCTGCGCCATCCGCGCCGTCCAACGGCGTTTTCACGGTGCCGTCTGCCGCACCTGCCCAATCGGCCCCGTTTCCTCCGGTCGACCCGGCGAACTTTACCGCGACCACGCCCACCAAGCAGACCGTAGAAGATTTTCTCCACGCATTCTGGGGATATGACAACAGCCGCGTATGGCAGATCCAGGCTATCCTGCCGACTCCGGCGCCGGGCGTAAGCCGCGTCCTGGTCCTGGTCAAAGCAGCCAATCCGGGCCCCAAGGACCAGACGGCGCAGCTCTCTTTCTTCACGTTGCCCGATGGAAAGTTCCTGGTCGCCGACTCGCTGCTTCCTTTCGGTGCCAAGCCGTTCGAAGGCTATCGCGAGATTCTGCAGTCCGACGCGAGCGGTCCCTCCAAGGGCGGTGCATCCAAGGCTATGGAGTTGGTGGAGTTCTCCGATTTTGAATGCCCGCACTGCAAGGATGCACAGCCCATCGTTGCCAAGCTGCTGGCGGACTATCCCAGCGCGCACTTCGTGTATCAGGATTTTCCCCTGTCCCAGATCCACACCGAAGCGCTCAAAGCGTCGACTCACGGTTACTGCGTGGCCAAAGCCGGCGGCAACGATGCTTTCTTCAAGTTCTCGGATGCGCTGTTTGAGGCGCAGGCAGGGCTCACCCCTGCCACTTCGGATCAGACGTTGAAGGATGCGGAGACCAAAGCAGGCCAGGATCCGGCCAAGATCGCTGCTTGTGCAGCGACTCCCGCGGCCAAGCAGGCGATCGAGGCTTCGCGTGCACTGGGCGAGCGAGTGGGCGTGAACCAGACACCGACTATTTTTGTCAATGGCCGCGCCTTGCCGCTGACCGGAATTCCCTACGAGATGCTGCAGAAGATCATCGAGTTCCAGGCGAAACTGGACGGTGTGCCGCTGCCGCCGGCTCCGCCTCTGCAGCTCCGGCGCCAAAACCCGCTCCATCGCTGCGATAACAGAGGTCGAGGGACCGATCGTTCCTTTGAAACAATAAACGTGACAGATAGCGTGGGGAGCGAGACCGTTTCTTCCCAGGCGCCGCGAGCAGAATATTCGCGGCGGCTGGGCGAACTGTCGGCGCGCCGCTCCCAGCTCCAATCCCGGGAGCGTCTTGCCGGCTATTCACAACTTGCGTTGGCCGCGATTCTGTTTGACCTGGGTTTTGTTCCGGCTGCGCCATTTCAGCAGAATCGATCTGCTGCTTCTCATTCCGATCGCTGCTTTCGTGGTTCTTGCCGTCCTGCACGGGCGGCTTATTCGCCGCGTCGACGCTTGCTCTCGCGCCATCCGTTTTTATGAGCAAGGCATGGCGCGCCTGGAGGACCGGTGGGCGGGAACAGGTAACGCCGGCGAGCGGTTTCTTGAAGCGTCGCACCCCTGCGCGCGCGATCTCGATCTGTTCGGGCGAGCCTCGGTCTTCGAATTGCTGTGCACGGCGCGCACTCGCGCGGGGGAGGAAACCTTGGCGCGATGGCTGCTTGCGCCTGCGTCCCCGGACGAGGTCCGCGCACGCAAGAGGCAGCCAGGGAGCTAAGCGGCCATCTGGATTTTCGCGAAAGCCTCGCCACCATGGGAGAGGATGCTGGGCCGGGCGTTCGCCCGGCAGCACTGATCGCCTGGGGAGAAGCAAACGCGATTTTCCCGTCCGGCAGAATTCGTATCGGAGTACCTGTGCTGGCGTATCTCTGGGTACTCAGCCTGCTGGCATGGCAGGTTTGGGGCGCGTCGGAATTGCTGGTGCTGGCCATAACGCTGGTCAACCTGGGGATTTCCATTCGCTTTAACGCGCGCGTCTCAGCGAGGCCGCGCACGCGGCCGAGGAAGCCGGCCACGACCTGAATCTGCTCTCCCAGGTATTGACTGCATTTGAGCGCGAGCCTTTCACCAGTCCGAGGCTGCTGCAGCTGCAGGCTCAGCTCAAGCAGTCCGGGCACCTCGCCTCGCAGGCCATCGCCAGACTCAATCGCCGCGTGGAGTTTCTCGAATCGGCGCACAACCTGTTCGTTCGCGTTTTCGATTTCGTAATTTTTTACCGGCTGCAATTTGTTCTCGCTGCTGAGCGCTGGCGGCGGCGTTATGGACGATCGCTCCGCCATGTGGCTTGAAACGATCGGCGAACTGGAAGCACTGGCCGCCCTGGGCGGTTACACCTACGAGCATCCCGAGGATGTTTTTCCTGAATTTGTCGAAGGCGCGACCCTACTTTGAAGCCGAAGGGCTGGCCCATCCGCTGATCCCACGAAGCCGGGCGGTAACCAACGATCTCCGTTTAAGCCACGACCTTCAACTGATGATCGTGAGCGGTCCGAACATGGCAGGGAAGAGTACGTTTCTTCGCGGCATCGGCGTCAACGCCGTGCTGGCGCAGAGTGGTGCGCCGGTGCGCGCAGCCAGCTCGTAGCTTTCCCCCTTGGCAGTCACCGCCTCCATCTGCGTTCTGGACTCGCTCGAGGGTGGCATCTCGCGCTTCTATGCCGAGATCCACCGGCTGAAACTGATCATGGATCTGACCCACGGCCCGCTGCCCGTGCTTTTTCTTCTGGACGAGTTGCTCTCGGGAACCAACTCGCACGATCGATTGATTGGCACGCGATCGTTCGTCACCAAGCTGGTCGAACGCGGCGCGGTAGGGCTGGTGAGCACGCATGACCTGGCTTTGACCGCGATCCCGGATGAAATTGGATCGAAGGCGGTCAATTGCCATTTCGAAGATCATCTGGAAGAAGGGCAGCTGCATTTCGATTACAAGCTATATCCGGGCATCGTGCAGACCAGCAACGCGCTGCCTCTTATGCGCTCGATTGGGCTTGAAGTTTGAACCAAGCCTCAACGAATGGAGGCTTCCTCGTCTTGCCCATCTTTCACCAGGCCCTCGCTGGTGACGTGCGCTGTCCAGATGGGATGAATCCGCCGGTCGTTAATACCCCGCGCCGACAACCTGCACCTCGGCAAACCCAGCATTGCACATATAGTCCTGAACATCAGGTGTGGCGAAGTAATCCTCGACCACCGAGCTGATGCGATTCAGGTAAGACGACTGGTATGGCCACACAACGGGAAATTGAAGCGACAGAATATTGGCGTGGTCGCCGAACAGGTCCACCGTGACCTTTGCGAGTCGAAGGCTGCGCTCAGCAGATCGGCTTTCTTCAGCCGCGCCTGCACTGCCTCTGCGCGCTGGTCTCTGGGCCGCAGAAGAATGTAGGCGTAACAGTTCTTGCTGGGCGGATCCTGTCTGCCGGTCTCCACCGGGGAACGCTGTATTTCAGAACGAACTTCCTCGGTCGAAGCCGCATGGGTCACGGGCAACGAAAGCTGTTCCTGCTGGCACGAAGTCAACATGAACAGAAGCGGGGTGAGGACCAAAAATTTGCCTGTCATATTGCCTCTGAGATATTTCTCAGGTCTCTTACGCGGGATCTATAGGATGCACCTTTTTGTGGGCGGCTTTCAAGTCCGCGAAATAAATTCCGCGTTCAGGTCCCTGCGCCGGGCGTAAGTGTAGTGCCAAGTGTTTGATAGGGTAAACAATTCATCCAGCGGGTGATGGATTTCAGATGTGGTGGGGCAGAGGAATCACGGGACCGGTCAGCGCGCTATGCCGTCGCCGCAGGATATGCGGTGTGACCAGGATGGCCAGATTACTCACATCGTATTCCTTGGTGGTGCTGCTCAACGCTGAGAAACCGGGCAGTTCCGTGAGGCCCGGGGTCCCGCTTACCGCGTTCGATTCCTGCCGGGTAAGATCACCCACCACCAGCGCGCTGGCTCCGCCGCGCAGATGGATGTCCGCCGTGTAGCTGCGATTGGTAAGCACCGGCAGTCCGTTGAGACTGGTGCCCTGCAGCGCCTGGATTTTGAGATCCAGCTTGAGCACCACATCGTCATTGCGATCGATCCGCGGTGTCACTTTCAGGGTCAACCCAAGATCCTCATACTGCACCTGAGGAATGGGCTGGGCGCTCGCCAGGCTGTTAGCGCTGATTCCCAGCCCGCTTAACACGCTGGATAGCCCGGCGCTGGTAATTCCGGGGATGCTCACCGATGAGGCGGCAATGCTCGAATAGCTGGAAGTCGTGATCGGATATCGCGTGCCGCTGCGGAAGGTTCCTTCGGCGTTGTCGTCGAGGCGAAGGTGGACCTGGTCAAGAGAACGCGTATCCGCCATATTCAGGCTCAGGTTTCCGTTGATTCCGTTGCTGGTAAGTCCGGTCAGGGTGAGGCCGTTGCCGAAGGTGGCGAAGGGCTGGGTCAAAATCGAGCTGGTGACCTCACCCGAGGCGATCAGGATAGCGGCGATGGCCGCAAAATCCCCAGCGCTTGCCAGGCCGCTGGAGATGATCTGCTGCACCAGGCTCGAATTTTGCGAGATTACGTTATTCAATTCCGTCGATACATTGAAAACAGTCGTCGTTTGCGGCAGTTGGACGCCGACCAGGCGCGTCCGCGTGCTCGCTACCTCGTAGATCTTTACCTCCAGCAGAACTTCGCTTTTGCCGTCCAGCAGGTCCGCCAGCGTCTTGTTAAGCGCCATGAGGCTGGCAGCGGGCGCGCGCACGGTCAAGGTACCGAACTCTGGTTGCGCTGCCGCCTGTTGGATGCCGAGCACGTTCTTAGCCAGGTTGCTCATGTCACTGAACTCGGTCGGTGTGAGGCCGGGCAGGCGAATGGTTTCGAGCGCCAGGCGGTCGTATTTGTCGTGGTTTTCCTTGTTGTCTTTGGCGACGAGCACGCGAGCAGGGTCGAGCGGCACCATAAAGGAATTCGTCGTCAGGCCGAGCAAGTGCGCGGCCTGGGCGAAATCGACGTCATCCGCGTCGAAGTTGATGGTCTTGGTTGCCAGCGAACCGTCGTCCACCATCTTGATGCCGTAGGCGTCGATCACTCGTCGCAGCACTTCCTGCTCGGTGGTGCGAAGGTGAAAGCTTTGTTTCCCTGGCTTCGGCGTCAGCTCAATGGGAGGGGCGAAGTTTGCGGTAACGGTATCAGGAGGCAGGCCGGCGAGGTTTGCCAGGTCATCGATATGCTGGGCCACTTCCTGATTCTTGGGGTCGAGCGTCAGGGCTTCGGCGAGCTTGGCTCGGGCCACGTCACTATGCCCCAGAAGCCGAGCCTTATCCGCGTCCTGTACTAATTTGGTGACGCTGTGCTGGCGAGCGATTTGCCAGTCGAGAGCGTAGTCGTGATTCGAAGGATCCGCTTTCGAAGCCTTGGCGAAGGCCTTCTCCGCCCCGTCCACGTCGCCTTTTTCCATGGCGCGAACACCCTGCAGATAAAACTTCTCCGCGGCTCGTGTTTGCCGGACGGATGGTGAAGGCGTCGAAGGGGCCGCCGTCGCCGGCGGAGACTCCTGCGCATAGCCCGCGAGGGGCGTAAGGGCGCACCAGACGGCAAGCAGGCGGACTAGACGCATGAATTCATCCTAGGGATGCCCCAGGAATTGGGCAAGTTACCATTTGCGATGTGTCCGGATTTACGCCAGCATTCCAGTAAAGATCGAGTCTAGAGGAGGGCCTGCAGAGTAGTGGTGCAGACCTCCGGTTGGTGCTCGAGCAGCGTCTGGTAGGAGAAGACTCCGGTAGCCACCGCAATCGTCGGAAGATCGTTTGCTTTCGCCGCGGTGATATCCGAGGGAGTGTCACCGACAACGCATACTTTTGCATGGGCCCCTGCAAGTTTCCGTGCTCCGTCAAGCGCATTGGCAATCATGTCGGAGCGCACCGCATGGCGGTCGCTGAACCCGCCGAAACTGAACCAGTCGCGTAGTCCCGCGATCTCGATTTTCAGCCATCCGATTTGTTCCAGGTTGCCGGTGGCCACGCCCAGGAGCTTGCCTCGGCGCTTGAGATAAGCCAACATCGACAGGACGCCCGGCATCACCGTTACGCTCATGGTTTGCCGCTGATCGAGCACCCTGGCCCGCATGCGCTCCAGGATTTCTTCCAGACGCGGCTGCCACACCCCGTCTTCGATCTCCGCAAGGCGGAAGGCGTCGCGAAGAATGGCGGTATCGGTGCTGCCGTGCACGGCCACACCGTCCATCGAAAGCGGATGCCCCATCACCGCCTCTACGCTCCAGGAGAAGGCGTTGGTGTGCACGCCACCTGCAGCGTGGAGCAGGGTTCCATCGATGTCGAAGAGATAGGCGTCGCAGTCGTCCCAGCGAAATCCCTCGCGGACGCTCACCAGGCCCTCAGCCGGCGCCGTTTCCACCCGGCCGGCCTGGGGCACTAGCTGCGCACCGTCTGCTTGTTTTCAAAGGGAGCAGGACGTTCCGCGCGGGGCGGACGCTTGAGTCCATTGCGAATTTGTTCCGGATCGAGTTTCAGTTCCGCGATCGTGCGGCGAAGCGTGTTGCGGTGCATGCTCAGCTCCCGCGCCGCCTTGCACTGGTTTCCCCTGTGATGCGACAACACTTCGAGAATGAAGCGCCGTTTGAACTCACGCACTGCTTCGTCGTAATGAATGCCGCCGGCGTGCATTTGCGTCACAAGACTATCCAGCTCACGTTTCACGAAAACCCTCTTTCTTTCTCCTACCCGCTCGACTGCCGGGTTTGTGTTTGCGCAGTGTTGAAATGAACTTCCGAAGTCGGTTTCAACCAATTAGGTTGCGCCATCCGGAGCGCTTGCAAGCCCTGACGGATTTCTTCCCCTAAAGCAAACGGTACAACATGTGAGCCGCCATGGGCCGCGGTCAAAAAGACCGGAGCCAGCCGGGAATTACTCAACCAGTCCTGCCGAGGCAAAAATGCCACAATGCCCATCAGGACCAGCGTCACCATGACACAACCCTCGACCAGCCCAAAGACGGCGCCCAGCAGTCGATCTATAATACCCAAGCCCACGGTCCGAAACAAGCCACGAAGCAAACGGCCCGCAAGGCTGGCCACCACCATCACCACCAGCACAATCAGCAGGAAAGCGATCAGGTTTGCGGCCTCGCGGTTGTGCACCACGCGCAGAATCCAAACGGCGAATCCTCCGTAATTTGCTGCCGCAACAAAGAGCCCAAGAATGACACCGGCCAGGGAAAAGACTTCGACAAAAAAACCCTTTACGAAAGCAGAGATCACAGATACTACCAGAACAATCACGATCAGCAGGTCGGCCAAATTCATTCTTGCAGTTCCTAAAGCGCGGGGCCGGTCAGCAATTCTAACGCCTGCTCATATTTCTCCTGCGTCTGGCGTACCACATTTTCCGGGAGCTCCGGCGCAGGCGGCTGCTTATTCCAACCCACCGCCTCCAGATAGTCGCGCACAAACTGTTTGTCGAACGAGGGTTGTGCCGCTCCAGGGCGATAGCCTTCGCTCGGCCAGAAACGGGAAGAGTCGGGCGTCAACACTTCATCCGCCAGCACAATGCCTTTCGCGGTCAGCCCAAACTCAAACTTGGTGTCGGCCAGAATCAGGCCTCGCTCGCGGGCATGAGCCGATGCCTTGGCATAGATGGCGAGACTCAACCGGCGCAGTTCCTCAGCATGGTTACCACCAACGCGCGCCACCATCTGGTCGAAAGAAATATTTTCGTCGTGCTCGCCGCTCATGCTTTTGGTCGCGGGAGTGAAAATCGGTTCCGGCAAACGCTCCGATTCGCGCAAGCCGGAAGGCAACGAGATTCCTGAAATTTTTCCTGTTTGCTTGTAGTCTTTCCAGCCGGAGCCGGAAAGATATCCGCGGACTACGCACTCCGCGGGAAACATCCGCGCGCGGTTCACCAGCATGGACCGATCACGCAACTCTTCCCGGTAGGGATGCAACTCCGCCGGATATTTCTCTACATCCGCAGTAACCAGGTGATTGGGTACGAGATCGCTGAGGTAGTCGAACCAGAACAGAGAAATTTGCGTCAGGACGCGGCCTTTTCCCGGTATTCCAGTGGCAAGCACATAATCAAACGCGGAAATTCGATCAGTGGCCACCATGAGCAGGAGATCTCCCACCGCATAGAGATCGCGGACCTTACCCCTGGCAAACAATTGAAGGTCTTCGAATTCGGTGGCGATGAGCGTCGGCAAAGGTTCCGCCTCGGGAGAGGAATGACTTTCCGATTGTCCGAGGTGGCGACAGCTTTGTCAACGCAGGAAAAGTCCACGCATGGGCCGCACTCTCGCGTGCATCGCATTCTGGACATCGACGCTCGAAGTGGACAGTCGAAGTTGATTCGGCAGAATTTGGCGGTTGAACTTCCGAGGCCGGGAAGGTAAGTATGGGCTTTAGCCCATACTTAAATATTGCAAGATCATCTGGCCTTCAGCCTTGCGTGATGCATTTCCCTGAGTCGCTTATTCCGCAGCCTCTGAAGCACTTAGGCCATGGCCAGACGACGTTCCTGAGCTTGTTCGCGGCTGCGGCCGGGGGAATTTCTTCTCCTGCCAGGCGCACGGAAACCAGCTTGGACACCCCTGGCTCCTGCATGGTTACCCCGTAGATCAGGTCTGCCGCGGTCATCATGCGCTTGGAGTGAGTTACCAGCAGGAACTGGGTTTCGCTGCTCATGGTCTTGATCATCTCCGCAAGACGCCCACGTTGGTCTCATCCAGCGGAGCGTCGACTTCGTCGAGCACGCAGAAGGGGCTCGGTGCGTATTCGAAAATTCCCACCAGCAGCGCTAGTGCAGTGAGAGCTTTCTCGCCGCCCGAAAGCAGCAATACATTTTGCAGCTTCTTACCCGGAGGCGAGGCTACGATGTCGATGCCGCTTTCCGCAGTATTCTCTTCATCCGTCAAGCGCATGAAGCCCTGACCGCCTCCGAACAGGCTGGTAAACGTCTTTGAGAAATTCTGGTTGATGCGGGCGAAGGCTTCGTCAAATTTCTGGTGAGTAATCTGATCGATTTCCCGAATGGTCGATTGGGTGTTCTCGATCGCGTCGATCAGGTCTTTGCGTTGGGTTTCGAGGAAGCCGTGGCGTTCCGCCGTTTCCTTGTATTCCTCGAGCGCCATCATGTTCACCGGCCCCATGGCCTCGAGCTTCTGCTTCAGCCCACGGCAAGCCTCATCCTCTTCTGCCAGCGTTTCGCCTTCGAGACGCGGCACATCCTCTTGCTGCCGAAGTTCAGAGGCTTCGATACCGAGGTCGCTCACACAAGCCGCTTCCATGTACTCCAGTTCCACAGCGAGCTTCGCTGTGTGCGCGCTGCGCGTGCTGCGTGCTTCGCGGAATGCATCCATGTCAGTACGAAGCGCCTTAAGGTTGTGCTCCAGCTCTTTCAGCTGCTCGCGCAGCAGCCGGGCTTCTTCCGTCGATTGCGCAGCTTCTTCCAATGCGCCTTTGCGGACTTCGGTCAGGCGTTCGCGTTCCACTTCCAGTTGTTCATTTTCCCGGGTGCGCTGTTGCTCTTCCGCCGTGGCGGAAGCCAGTTGTTGTTCCAGTTGATTGACCCGTCGCTCCAGGTCGCCGTACATGCGATCGATGCGGGTAAAGGCCGCCTCTGCTCCACGGCTGCGCTCTTCCAAGCCTGCAAGGATCGCGGCAACACTCGCCGCCTGCTGCTGCGCTTCCTCACGTTGATAGCGCAGCTCCTCCATGTTCTGCTGCAGCTCGTTGACTTTGACATCGGCCGCCTCGTGCTCCGCATCGAGACGCGCGGTTTCTTCACGCTTCTCCTCGATCAACGCCTGGCGAACGTTGCGCAGGTCCTTGTTGCGCTCGCTTTGCACCACCCAATCGTCGAGCCGCCGTTCCAGCCTTGCCACTTCCGCATCCATCTGACGCAAGGCCGCGCTCTGGTTGGCGCTTTCCCGCTCTGCCTGGCGGCGCTCTTCGCTGATTCTTTCCGCTTGCGCGGCCAACTCGTTCAACAGCCGAGCCAGCGAGCTTGCGCTGATTTCCGCACGTCCCAGTTCCGCTTCGACCAGGTCAAGCCGCTTTTGCGTCTCGCGTAACTCGCCCTTCAACGCCAGCGGACCTTCGGCTCTTGGTTTGCCTCCAGTGACGGTGACGTTATGAAAGCACTCACCGGACGGGGCAAGGAAGAATGCATTGGGGTTTTCCAGCGCCAGTGACTTGGCAGAATCCGCATCCGGAGTCACAAAACCGTCGCGCAACTTGGGCAGGATCACTTCGAGCGAACGGCCGAAGCCGTCGAGCACCCGGATACAGTCCTTTAACCGTTTTACGCCGACGCTGTTGTGCTCCGCGTCCAGGGAGTCTCCGGCAAACGAGAACTTGGCCTGGGAGTCGTCGGGATGGACCAGGAAGGTAGCCCGGCCGTCGACATCGCTTTTCAGCAGACGCATGCCTTCGTGGGCTGCATCCCAGCTCTTCACCACGATGTAGTTGAGTTCGTCGCGCAGAAAAGCATCGACGACGGTTTCGTATTCGCCGGACACTTCCAGGAAGTCGGCCAGCGTGCCTACCGGAGCGAGGCCGCCGCCGAGAGAATTCGACTTGAGCAGCTTGCGCACCGTATCGGTGGAATAGCTGTGTTCCTTAATCAGAGACTGGAGCGAATTGCGGCGGCCGGACAGGGTCGCCATCTCGGCGCGCAAGCGGTCGACTTCAAGCTTGGTGGCGCTTTCTTCGCCGCGCTTCGTCTCGGACTCAGCGCGCACGGCCACCATTTCTGATTCGAGACGCTGTAGTTGCTCGGTGACGGATTCAAACTTGAGGGAAGCCTGCCCGCGTTCGGAGCCCAGTGATGCCAGCTCGCTGCTGGCGGCGTGAATCTCCCCTGCTAGCCGCTCGGCATCCTTTTCCAGCGCGGTCAACGACTCTTCCGCATGCATGGTCTGGTTGCGGGCATGTCCGGCCTGGGTGAGCAACTGCATGGCGTAGCGGCGTGCCGCTTCCAGCCTTTGTTCCGCGCCGCTCACTGCTTCGACAGCCTCGCGCGCTTGTGACTGGCGCAGCCTTGATTCTTCCCGAACCCCCGCGGCTTCGGCGGCGGCTGTCTCCAGGAAACTCCGGTGAGACTCGCGTTCGACAACCAATCCCTGTAAGTGCAGCCGTGCCTGCTCCAACTCCGCCGATCCGGCGGCGGCACGGCTCTTCAATTCTGCGATGCGCTCCTGGTTCGCGATCTCGCGCGTGGTGGCGCGCTCCAAATCAACAGAAGCCTGGTTGGCGCGCGCGTTGGCGTCTTTCGCCGTCGAGTCCAACTGATAGCCGCGCGACATCCCGGTCGAGTACTCACCTTCGATCGCAGCCACTTGCTCCGCGCCCTGCTCGATCTGCGCTCCCAGTTCGGCGATCTCGACGGTCAGCGTTGCCTGCTCGGCATCCATCTGCGCGATGCGGCTGGCCAGGACCACGCGCAGCCGGGTCCGCATTTCGTCCCGCAGCGCGGCGTAACGCTCGGCCTTCGCTGCTTGCCGCTTAAGCGAGCCCATCTGCCGGGTGACTTCTTCGAAGATGTCGTCGACCCGCGCCAGGTTTTGCTTGGCTTGTTCCAGGCGAAGCTCGGAGAGCCGCTTTCTGGTCTTGAACCGGGTGATGCCCGCGGCCTCTTCGATGATGGCGCGCCGGTCGTGCGGCTTGGAGCTCAGCAGCTGTCCGATGCGCTCCTGCTCAATGATGGCGTAGGATTCCGGTCCGAGGCCGGTGCCCATGAAAATGTCCTGAATATCGCGCAGGCGGCAAAGCTTGCCGTTCAGCAGGTATTCGCTTTCGCCGGTCCGGAACAGGCGGCGGGTGACGACGATCTCGCCATGTCGCGCTGCTGTGCGCTGGAACCGTCTGCGGCGAACCTTCAGGACCACCGGGCTTTGCGCCGATGGCTCGATCGGTTCGGGTGAGGGTTGCTCGCTTTCCGTGACCGCGCCTTCGATGGCCGGCGTTTCTACCGGGGATCCATCGGCGCCTTCTACGATCTGGCCGGGCTGTACCTCAGCGATGATTTCTTCAGTCTCCGCGGCCCGTTCGGCGCGAATCTCCTCTTCATCCCAGTCCGTCTTCTCGGGCTCGCCCTGGTCGATCCCGTCTGGTGAATCGAGCAGTGGACCCTCCGCATACGCTTCCGGATCGATAAGGGACAGAGAAACCTCGGCCATGCCCAGGGATTTGCGTTCCCGGGTTCCGGCGAAGATGACATCTTCCATCTTTGCCCCGCGGAGGCTCTTGGCGGACTGTTCGCCCAGCACCCAGCTCACCGCGTCGAGAATGTTCGATTTGCCGCAGCCATTCGGACCGACCACAACCGCGATCCCCTGGCCGGGGAGAGTCACTTCCGTGCGATCACAGAACGACTTGAACCCCAGCATCTGGATCTTCTTAAGCTTCAGCATGGACCTGTTCCTTTGGCCTTAGAAAAGACTCTAGCGATCGCATCCCTTCGAAGCAACATGGCGACCCCAACATGTTGTGGATAAACCGTACACAACCCAACGCATAGGCCGGAAGTGGGTTTTGCTCGGTTCCATCGGCTGTTCGCTCGGTTCATGTGAAACTGCGGAATCTTCCTAAATTGGCACACTTTAGAGGCTAGTCCTACCCCCCAAACGTTACAAGTAACGTTCGGGGCACGTGTTTGCTGCAAAGGTTGCGCTTTTCCCGGCTAAATCCCTGAAGGCAGAGCCTCCTTGCCGGTCTATTCGGCCATCCCGTGCCCGGGGTCCAACCAGAGGCACGGCTTGTGCTCAAGGACACGCCACAGCGATGCAACAGCCCCGCAGGGACGGCGGCGACCTGTCCAAATTAGGTCGGCAGCCTCTCGCGGGGGTTTCGACTCACCACTACGGTCGTTGGTTCTGGACGGGTGCCCCATGTTCGCCTGAGCGTATTGCTTTTTGGAAGCTCGGCGCTGAAGCAGTCTCTGCGACAGGAAAATGGCTTGCTCACTCTTTAGAATGAAAAAAAGATGAAAAGCGATTGGCTCTCCTACACGGCTCTGTAGCAGAAACTTAGAGTAACGCGCTTGGCGAGATAGAGGAATATGACGGAACTGTAGCAGGAGAGCGAATCAGCGTTTGACAGATACATAGACCACAAAGGTCGCCGGGTTGACACGAAGCAAAACGTCGGCTCCCTTTAGCTTCATGGCCACCATCCGGGCAAGCGACAATATGCCGCATCTGCCAAAATCAGATCTCAACTTTGCGCCGGCAGACGGGTGAAAGACTCTCCGTTGCCTACCCCCTCAGCAGCTGTGACCTCCAGGAAATCACACTCCAGTTTCGGTAGTCGGATCGCATACAGTATTCGCCATTGGCTCCCGGTCTTCCCAGGTTCTCTCACAATGGTTCCATCGACTATCCGGATGTTCGGTCCCTCCGCAGAAGGCTCACGGGCGACATGGGGCACCCGTCCAGGGAAGAGGACTTCGTTCTTTGCTCCACCTCGGCCACGCCGAAAAACTCCACCAAGCTTGCCACCCCAGTCTGATTTCCGACCCAAAGGCTACAGGCACAGGTCTAGTTTTCCTAATGCAGCCGCTGGGGTACGCGTTTTGTCGACTTCGGATTTGACCTGCAGGCCCTAAGGCTTCATCGTCGGCCGCAGCAGAACTTCGCTGACAAACGACGTCGGAGCCTGGGTGACCAAACTGGCAACCACCTGGGCGACATCGTCCGGTTGGATCATTCGGGCTGGGTCCTTCGTGCTGCCACCACCGCCAAAGTGAGTGTTGACTGAACCCGGAGCGATGACCGAGACGCGGACGTTGTATTGGCGCAATTCCTCAGCCACCGAATACGTCAGGCCGTTTAAGCCCCACTTCGATGCGGCATAGGCAGCGCCTTCGGGCAGGGGATTCTTTCCCGCGAGCGACGAAATGTTGATGATGTGCCCAGACTTCGCCGCAATCATCAACGGCGCCAAACTGCGGATCATGAGATAGGGAGCTCGCAGGTTGGTATGCATCATCTTGTCCCATTCTTCCACCGGAAGATCCACGAGCGGCTTGCGCAGAACACCCATGCCGGCATTGTTCACCAGAATGTCGCAGCGGCCGTGCTCCATTTTGATGTTTTCTCCCAGGTTTGCTACCGCGTTCGCGTCTGTCAGATCGCAGGGCAGTGACGAAAGCCCGGCCGCCACTTTGCTCGATGCCGGCCTTCACCTGCGCCAACCGAGCCTGATCGCGGGCGGTAAGGACGAGCGTTGCTCCCATGCCGGCCAGCCGATAGGCAATGGCTTCACCGATACCGCGTGCCGCCCCCGTGACCACCGCGATTTGGTTCCATAGGGGACTGCCCGGAAGCTGCTCCATTCTTTTTTCAGTCATCGTTTCTTCCTTCGTGGATTGCTGCTTTCCGCACGTGACACTTCCTTTACTTGTCAGAAGCGACAACGGTTTCTATAATCCTTCCACAGCTCATGGAAAGACTCTTTGTTTTTCTCAATGAGATCGAACCATTGGGCGAAGGATCAAAGCGTTTAGTGCACATTGAGAGTTTTCCGCTTGCATCCCATTAAATGAGAATGATTTCCGGTTTCTGCTATTTCCTGATTCCCGCATCTCCTAGGAGCGTTGCATGAAGAAGTCCGTCCTTGCGTCCTTGTTGGCCTTGGCCATCATCTCTCCGGGCAGCGTTTCCCTGGTCTATGGCCAAGCCGCCGCTCCGTCCGGTCAGATCACCATCAAAGATCCCACAGAGTACAACGACTACACCAACGCTGTGGGACAATCCACGCCCGCTGCCAAGGCAGCGGCGATCGAAGCGTTTTTGACCAAGTATCCCAATTCGGTGGTCAAGAACGATATCTGGAAATGCTCATGGCCACCTACCAGCAGTCGGGCGACATGGCCAAGACGCTGAGCACCGCGGACCGGCTGCTGGCGTCCGACCCGGAAACCTGCGCGCCCTGGCCATTTCGGTCTATATCGAAAAATCCCAGGCCGCGACCAAGACCACTCCCGCCGATGCTCAACCAATCCTCGACAAGGCAGCCGCCCAGGCCCAGACCGGCCTCAGCGCTACCAAGTCAGGCAACATGTCGGATGCCGACTTCCAGAAACTAAAGGCCGCGACCGCGCCCATCTTCGACAGCGCGATCGCCCAGGATGACGAAAACAAGAAGGATTTCGCCGGCGCGATTGCAGCCTTCACCAATGAGCTGAAGGCTTACTCGGATCCGACCCAAACGCAGAGCGGTCCCGGACTCAACGACACCTACCTGTTGGGACAGGCCTATGCGCAGCAGACCCCGCCCGACCTCAAGAACGCAGCGTGGTTTTTGACCCGGGCAGCTCAGTTCGCTCCCCCGCAGGCCAAGCCGCAGATCGAAAAGGCCGCCGAGTACTTCTACAACAAGTACCACGGCAGCATGGACGGTTATCCAGCCATCCAGACGCTGGCCCAGGCCAATCTCTTTCCGCCGGCGGAATATAACCCGACTCCGGCTCCGCCGCCACCATCGCCAGCTGATCTGGCCGCGCAGACCGTTGCTTCCACTCCGGATCTCAAGACGCTTAGCCTTGGCGATCAGGAATTCATCCTCTTCAACGGCAAGCCTGAAGATGCGCAGAAGGTTTGGGATGTGATGAAAGGACACCGCGTCCAGGTGCCGGGCATGGTGATTTCGGCAACGGCGGACTCTGTCCAGCTCGCGGTCACCCAGGACAATCAACAGAGCAAGAAGGCGGACTTCACGGTCAACATGAAGACCCCGCTGAAGAGCGTTCCGGCCATCGGCTCGACCGTCACGTATGACGCGACGTTCGACTCCTACACTCCTAACCCGCCGATGATCACCCTCACCGACGGCGAACCACCGGCCAAGGCGCCCGGCGCGCCGGCTCGCCGCGCGTCCGGCTCACTAAAACTGAACGAAGAGGGCAGCCCCATGAATACCGGGGCTGCCCTTTTTTTTCGTTGTCAAGTAAAGTTCACACGGCCTCAGAAGCAGGAAAGCCCTGCGGATCTGCGTGGTAGAGTGAGGGTCGATGCCCCCCTCATGCTCCGGCCTCTGTTGTTGGTCGGTCTTGCCTTCCAGGCCCTCTCCGCTTTGTGCCCAGGGCTCCAGCAGGATCTCTTTCCCGGTTTCACCGCGAGCGCCAGCAAGACACCTTTTCCCGGGGTCACGCCTGTTCCTATCGGGACCACACCGCTCGTCGTCTTCGCCCACGGTGATTGCGCTCGACCACCTCGAGCCGAACCAGATGAGTCAGGCGGACTACGAGGTTGTCTCCAATCTGAGCGCCGAGCTTTCGAAGCAGGCCGCGCTGGCGAATTTCGATATCAGCAATCCAGCCTGGCACTACCAGCAGATCGTGTGCCCGGCATTTCCGGATTACGTTTTCCTGGCGTTCACCCATGGTCCGGATGAGAGTGGCTCTTCCCGTTTTGTGGCCCTGCTGCCGCGCAATGATGCCCAGGTGCGGATCGTCTCCACGTATGCCCATGGTCTTTTGCCGTTTGAAGCCTCCTGGAACAGACCGGGCACGTTTGAGGTCTTCAATGGCATGCTGCGCCAGGAGCGGGGCACAACGCCGCTCAGCCACGCGCCCAATTGGTTGATGATCGCTGTTTGCTATGCGGAGTTGAGCGGATATCCGGTGCAGGTGCTGAACGTCATTCCGAATCCGGGGCCGACGCTGGACCTGCTTCGCCTGGGAGCCAACCGGCCACAAATGATGATAGCGGGCCGATCAAAGTGCCGACGTCACTTTCAGTGACGTCTCCCGGCCCAGCATCACCACCAACTGGACCCTTCATTTCGACCGCCACGGCCAGATCACCTCCGCCAGCCGAAGCCCGGTGCGCCAGGCAGATGTGATCGCCTTGAAACCCTAAGCATCCCGGCGGATACCTCAGGACTCCCTTTGTAGCGATGCCACCTACTCACCCAACATCAGCCGCTGGATGGAAAGAGCCCTGCCAGTAGCCCCGTCGCATTCGATCAGCGCCGCGCACATCCGGGGGTCACCCTTGGCGGCTTCGAATTTGCCCGGCATCCCCGTCAGGAAGCGATGAATTATTGCTCCTTTTCCACACCAATGACGCTGTCAAAGGGCCCGCTCATCCCCACATCGGTCTGGTAGGCGGTGCCCCCGGGCAAGACTCGCTCATCGGCAGTGGGTACGTGCGTGTGGGTTCCGATTACCGCGGTAACCCTTCCGTCTAGGTACCATCCCAGGGCAACTTTCTCCGAAGTGGCTTCGGCATGGAGGTCCACAAGGATCACCTTCGCCTTGATCTTCTCCAGCAGGGAATCCACGACCCGAAATGGATCTTCCAGGCTGGCCATGAACACGCGGCCCTGCAGGTCGATGACCGCGTAGGTCTGGCCCTGGGGTAATTCTCCCTCGTAATACCCGTAGCCTGGTGTGCCGGCGACGTAGTTAGCGGGGCGCAGCACGCGGCGGGCGCGACTGTGGCTGTCTGCCGGAACGGACTGCATGTACTCGATGATTTCGCGTTTGTCCCAGACATGGTTACCGGTGGTGATGACGTGGGCGCCCAGGTCGAAGAGCTCCTCGGCTATGGCCGGGGTCACCCCGAACCCCCCGGCGGCGTTCTCGGCGTTCACCACCACCAGGTCGACGGCCCGGTGCTCGATCACCTGGCCCAGGTGCTCGCCGACGATCCGTCGACCCGCCTGGCCGAATACGTCACCGACAAAGAGAATGCGCAAAAAGCCTCCGATCAACGTCTATCGGCAAATGATCCTGCCACGGGTACGATATATTCCTGAAATGGTCATGGTTACCTGTTAGTGGTTCTGCAACCTTGGAAGTGACTAACGTGCAGTCATAGGGTCATGCTTATATTCGCGGTTGTATGTTAGCGTTCGGGAATGGCCGTCAATTGCAGATTTGCTACCGGTGTTCACGTTCTGGTTCTGCTTGCTTCAGAACCGGACACATTGCAAACTTCAACCGATATCGCCCTCAAGCTGGACACCAACCCAGTGGTTGTTCGCCGGGTACTTGCCTCTCTTCAGCAAGCGAAGCTGATCGAGAGTCAAAAGGGTCCGACGGGTGGTTCAAGACTCCTGAAATCTCCTAAGGCTATTTCTCTGGCCGATGTTTATAAAGCGGTTGAGACTGGCTCGCTCTTCCATACTCCCAGTGTCCGTGCTGCTGCGGCGTTGCGGGTCAATGGCGCGCTCGAAAAAATCTTTTCCGGCTCCATGATAGCGCTGCTGGATGAGTTTGAGAAAACGAGCCTGAGCCAGGTACTCAAGCGCGTCGGCAAACAGACAGCCAGAAAATAGAGCTGAGTCAGCTCTTCATTTCTGGTTGTCTGCGGGCCCCCTCTCCTCATCGTGCGGAGAGCCCGTCGTGGTTTCTTTACCAGATGGTTCGCCGGTTTGGGACCGCATCAGCGGGAAGAAGATCACGTCTCGAATGGATTTGGCGCCGGTGAGCACCATGGTGAGCCGGTCGATGCCGATACCTTCACCGCCGGTCGGAGGGAGTCCGTAGGCCAGGGCGCGGACGTAATCTTCATCCATGGCATGGGCTTCTGCGTCCCCCCTCTCCCGCTCTGTCAGTTGCTGCTCGAACCGTTTGCGCTGCTCCTCCGGGTCGTTGAGCTCACTGAAAGCATTCCCCAGCTCGAATCCCCCGATATAAAACTCAAACCGCTCCACCCAATCCGGCTCGTCCGGCTTGTTCTTGGAAAGCGGCGAGACGGCGACGGGAAAGTCGTAGATGATCGTTGGCTGGATCAGGTGGTCCTCGGCGACCGCCTCGAAGATGCCGGCGATGGTCTTTCCTGCTGGCTCGCCGGGCTTGTACTCGAGGGAGACTCGGGCGTCGCGTAGTCTCTGCACCATCTGCTCCACCGCATGGCTGCTCTGAAAATCCTGAAACGCCGGCTTGGCTCCCGCGCCCTCGGGCCAGAACTCAAGGATGGCCTCACGCATGGAGAAGCGCCGCCAGTTTGAGAGGTCGATCTCGTGCCCGGCAAAGTTGGTCAACGCCGAGCCGTTCACCTCCATGGCGCGACCTACAGGATGAGCTCCTGGGTCAGCTGCATCAGGTCGTGATAGTTGGCGTAGGCCTGGTAGAACTCGAGCATGGTGAACTCGGGATTGTGCTGGGTCGAGACACCTTCATTACGAAAGTTGCGATTGATCTCGTAGACGCGGTCCAGGCCGCCCACCACCAGCCGTTTGAGATAGAGCTCCGGTGCGATGCGCAGGTAGAGGGGAAGATCCAGCGCATTGTGGTGGGTGCGAAAGGGGCGAGCAGCGGCTCCGCCGGCGATGGGCTGCATCATCGGGGTCTCCACCTCGATGTATCCGCGCTGAATCGAAAAATGCCCGAATCGCCTTCAGCACCTGGGCACGTTTCACGAAGACAGCGCGCACATCGGTGTTCATGAACAGATCCACGTAACGTTGGCGGTAGCGAAGCTCAACGTCGGCCAGGCCGTGATACTTCTCCGGCAGGGCGAGCATCGCCTTGGCCAGGAAGGTAATCTTCTCGACATGGACAGTCAGTTCTCCGGTGCGGGTGCGGAAGACGTAACCGGAGACTCCGATGTGGTCGCCCAGGTCAAGCAGCTTGTAGAGCTGAAAGCCCTGTTCGCCTACGGCATCGAGGCGAACGTAGATTTGTAACCGCTCCCCGCCCTGTTGCAGTTGGGCAAAACCAGCCTTGCCTTGGGCGCGAATAGCCATGATGCGTCCGGCGACGGTGACAATTGTCCGCTCAGCGTCCAGCACTTCCGCCGCGATCTCGCCGAACTGCTGGCGCACTTCGGAGAGGGTGTGGGTGGTGACGAACTGGTTGGGGTAGGTTTGCTGGCCAAGCGCTGCAATTTGGCGCAGCTTGTCCTGGCGAAGCGCAAAGAGATTGCTCTCGAATTCCGACTCAAACAATGGATGCCTCGAAGAGTCAGTATAACGGTAGTTAGGTCCTGGCTTGAAGGTGCGCTCCATACGAGGAAAAGCGCACCGCAGCGGCTCAAGAGCTGCGTGAGAGCTCGTCTGTGAAATGTACGGCCTTTAGAGTTTGCGTGAGAACTTTCCTGCGAAGGGTACGGCCTTTAGGCCGTACATCTAATCGTCAAGATGGATCGGCTTCAGCCGCCGAGGGTTGTTTTAACCAGCACAAGAGGTCCCCTCAGGGGTTAATGAGTATGCGTGACAACCAGAGATCTTGTACTTAGTCCCGTAGGGGACGGCTGACCTTAGCCCAGGACGCAGTCCTGGGGAGAGCTTTCGAGACACGACAAGTCCCGAAGGGACGACTGAAAATGGTCAAGGGTCAAGTAGCGGCGTATTTTCAGCGTCCCTTCGGGACTAAACTTTTCCCGAACCACACCACCCTCCCGCCAAGTGGTGTATAACTGCCGAGGACACGCACAGGGATGGTTGCCAACGGAACGCCCAATCCGCCGGAAAAGCCCGCCAAGGATGCGACCTTGCACTCCCTGGTGCGGGTGGAAAGCCTTATCCAGTTGGGCCTGCTGCTGCCTGCTTGCATGGTGATCGGTTGGGCTCTCGGGCTGGCCCTCGACCGCTGGTTGAATCAGCATTGGATGAACGTCGCGGGCCTCATCCTGGGCGCGATTGCGGGATTTGTCCAGACCATTCGCATCGTTCTCTCGCATAGCAAGGAGTAAATGGAATTCAGCGATCAGGATCTACGGTTGGTGATGAACCGGGCGCTGCGCAGCGTCCTGATTGCCATCGCCGTGGGCATTCCCATCATTTGGTTCGCCTGGGGTTGGCGGTCCGCCGTCTTGTACCTGGTGGGGGGCGCCATTGCCGCTACGGGAATCCTCGAGTGGCGCCAACTTATGACAGCCGTGCTCGTCCGCCTGGATACAGGAGGCGCCCAAGGCGCCCCAAAGCCACTCGGGGCCGGTTCTGTTCTGGTTTTTTATCCGCCTCGTAGCCGCCGCCGGCGTGCTTTATGTTAGCCTGAGGAGTTTGGACGGGAAGGTGGCAGCGCTGTTATTGGGCATAGCCCTGGCTCTCATCGCCCTGTTCATCGAGGCAATTCGACTGTTCCGCGGCTGGTCCGCATGAGGCTTGATTTCCTGGTATGCATGAATTAGACCCCATCACTGCTACGTTGAACAAATATTTCGGCAACCTCGCGACGCAGATTATGCACGCGGTCCACGTCCAGCCCTACAACTCCCAGGCTCCCATAACGGAGACGTTTGCCATGGAACTGCTGGTGGTGGGTTTCCTGTTGGTGTTTTTTCTGCTGGTGCGGTTTTCGTTAAATGTCGAGAAACCAGGAACCATCCAGCAAATCGCGGAAATGATCCACGGTTTCGTCTCCGATCAGGGCGAGTCGATCATCGGCCACGGCTACCAGCGCTATGTCATGTTTGCCACCTGCGTGCTGCTCTTCGTCCTGCTCTCCAACCTGCTGGGCATGGTGCCGGGACTGATCGCACCGACGTCGGTCGCCACGGTTCCGCTTGGGTGTCGCGCTTTGGTGCTGGTTTTACTACCACTACCACGGTATCCGCGAGCAGGGGCCGGTGAACTACTTCAAGCACTTTCTGGGGCCGATCTGGTGGATTTCCCCGATGATGCTGCCCATCGAGTTGATCTCGCACCTGGCGCGCATCCTCTCGCTCACAGTCCGTCTTTACGCCAACATGTTTGCCGGGGAAGAGGTGACACTCGTGTTCTTCTCTCTCATCCCCATCGGCATCCCGATTATCTTTATGGCCTTGCACTTGGGCGTGGCGCTCATCCAGGCTTACATTTTCATGTTGCTGACCATGATTTACGTGTCTCAGGCAGTCGCCCACGACCACTAATCTGAAAAGTTTTTCGCGCCGGGGGCTATGCTTCCGTCCCGGTACGAACGCCGCCAGCGTGAGGGGGCCAGCACGGTGAGCCTCAACCACCCACTGGCGGCAATCTCAGGAAGCAAGGAGAAAGAATGCGCAAACTGCAGTATCTATTCATGACCTTGTCGGTCCTGTTCCTCGCCACCCCAGCCTTTGCCCAAGCAGCGGGCGGAGATGGGACGGGGCACGGACTCGTAGCCATCGCAGCCGGTGTTGGGATGGGGCTCGCCGCCGGACTTTGCGGCCTCGGCCAGGGCCGGGCGACCGCCTCAGCCACGGAAGCACTGGCCCGCAATCCCGGCGCACGCGCAGGCATCCTACTGCTCCTCACACTCGGCCTGGCGTTTATGGAGTCGCTCTCCCTGTTCACGCTGGTCATCATCTTCCTCAAGGTCCAATACTGATCAGCGCATTGCGCATCGATAAGCGAAAGAGATCAGGCCTGGTTCCTGATCTCTTTCTGCTTTAGAGCTCCTTTCCCGGCATGCCTCCTCTGCCTGACGTTCTCTGCCATCTCGAAACAGTTCGGCAGGTACACCGCTCTCCACCCGCTGACGCTGAGCCTTGAGCCGGGAGAAATCCTGGGCTTTCTCGGACCCAATGGGGCGGGGAAGACGACGGCGATCCATCTCGCTCTGGGATTTCTTCATCCATCGTCCGGAAGTGGTTCTCTGCTGGGCAGACCCTTTGGCGACGCGAAGGCCAGGGCGCGGCTCGGTTTCGTGCCCGATGTCCCGGTATTCTTTCCCGAGAGCGGCTACCGCAGCGTGGAGTTCGCGGCCCGCTTGAACGGGGTCAAGGATTCTCGGCTGGCAAAGGATATCCGCGATCTGCTCGGCGCAGTCGGCTTGCCCGACGATCGCAAGGATGCGCGGCAGTATTCGCGGGGTATGCAGCAGCGGCTGGCTCTGGCCCAGGCACTCATCAACGATCCCGAGTTGTTGATTCTCGATGAGCCGGCGGCGGCTCTCGATCCTGCGGGAGTGCAGCAAGTGCGGGAGTTGTTGCGCAACGCGCGCAACGCCGGCAAGAGCATTTTCTTCAGCTCGCATCAGCTGACCGAGGTGGAGCATATCTGCGACCGCATTGCCTTCCTGAACCAGGGGCGCCTGGTTCGTAGTGGATCCTTGAGGGAATTCCAGAGTGCATCCGATCGGGTAGAGCTTGAGGTGCGTGGACTTTCTCCGGCTGAGCTAAACCGCATTTACCCTGGAGCCGCCCCCGAAGACGCCGAGCCGGCGTTGATACGCATCATGGTTCCGGCGCAGGAACAACGGCGTGTGATCGAAGCGGTCTGGAGTGCTGGAGGAGAGATTGTGAGCCTCGCTCCGTTGCGGCGAAGGCTGGAGGATCTGTTTCTCGAGTGGTCGCAAGAGGAGAGCTCGTGAACAGCGCACTGTCTGAAGATATGGCCGATCACGCGGCGTTTGCTCTATCAGAACCGGTGGATTTATTTGTTTCTCATGCTGTGGCCATTTGGACTGGCGGCGATTCTGCTGGTCCCTGCCACCAAGCCGGAGATGGATGACGTGCTCTCCATCCTGCACCAGGAGTGCCTGTACGGATTGGGGCTGGTGGCTTTCACGGGCAGCGCTTTGCTCGGCAACGAACAGCGTTCCCGGCGTATTGCCACGGTGCTCTCGCGCGCGGTGAGCCGGCGGCAGTATTTTTTCGCGCTGGCGAGCGCGGCCTGGCTCCCGCTGGCATGCTACGTGGTCAGTTTTGTGGTGAGCGGAACCATGCTCTTTGCTGCCATCGATCGCCCGTGGACGCTGTTGTTCGCGCTGGCGCTGGCGCAACTAGTCTTGGGTTTGTGGACAGCGGCCGCAGCGCTCTTCTTTGCCACCTGGCTTCCCATGATGCTGGCATTCGACCGGCGTCGCTGGGGCTGCTGGCACTGTTGGGGCTTGCGGGGTATGAGTGGCCAGGGTTCGGCCCGGCGCGCTTGTTGTTTGTGATGACTCAGGGAGATCTGGGCTGCGGCAGCACGCTTGCTGCGGGATCCAAGCGGATTCATCCTGATTCTCGTGGGTGCGGCGATTTTGCTCGCAGCAGGAACAACGATCTTCGAACGCCGCGATCTAGCGCTCAAGAGCGACTAGCGTAACCCTCAACCCGACTGCGGACCTGTAGTAACAGGACGGGTGCCCCATGTTCGCCTAAGCGTACATGGGACGAAAACGACGGGCGAAGCCCCACCAATGCTTTCTCTCCCCTCGCCGCTATTCGGAACGCAACGAGCTCGCTGGATCGACCCGTGCCGCACGCCAGGCAGGCACCCAACTCGCAATGGCCGACACAATCGTGAGCACCACGATCACCGAAAGATACGTGACCGGGTCGAATCGCGATACGCCATAGAGCAGCGAAACAACGATCCGGCTCGCGGCCACCGCGCCCAGTAATCCGGCGGTAATTCCAATGAAGGTGAGCGTGATGCCCTGGCGAATCACCAGCATTCGTATGCTGCCACGCGAAGCACCCAGCGCAGCCCGCACACCCATCTCGCGCATGCGTTCGCTGACCCCGGCGGAGAGGACACCATAGACGCCGACAGCGGCAAGCATCAACGCCACCATGCCAAATGTTTCAAATAAAGTCAGCGCAAAACGCCGTTGCGCCTCGGATGAGGCTAGCAGACTCCCCATCGTCGCAACCCGTACGATGGGTTGATCCTTGTCCACCGACCAGATCGCATTTTTGATCGCTGGGAGCCAGCCCCGCGCCATCCCCATGGGTGCGCACCACCAGAGACTGCGCGGGGTCCACCCAGGACCACTGCGGGGTGGTCGTGTAGAACGCCTCTGCCTGGCTGATTGCCAGGGATGCCTGCTTTACGTCGCCCACAACGCCGACGATCGTGGCCCAGGGCAGATCAGCATGCAAGGCATTAGGGCCCACACGTACCCGCTGGCCGATGGGATCCTGATGGGGGAATTTGCGTTTGGCGAGAGATTCGCTGAGCACCACCGCACCGGGATTGGACGCGGTGTCGTGCTCATCGAGCAGACGGCCTCGCAAAAGTGGAATGGCCATGGTTGCAAAATAACCGGGGCTAACGGAATAACGCAGGGCGCCTTCCGCTGTGGCGCTTTGCCCCTCGAACTGTACCCCGTAGACGTCGAAATCTCCACTCAGCGGCAATTGGTTGGTGAACGCCGCGGAAGTGACGCCACCCACTCGGCGCACTGCTTCCAGCGCCTGGACCAGAAACCGGGCCCGAGCCTCGTCACTGTCCAGCTGATGACCAGTTTCCTGCACCTGCAGAGTAAGCATGTGGGCGGCGTCGAAGCCAGGGTCCATGGCAAACAGCCGTTCGAGACTGCGCAGGACCAGGCCCGCGGTTACCAGCAGCACAAGCGCGAGCGCGATCTGGGAGACTGCCAGGGTGCGGCGCAGCGAATGGCGGCCGCCTGTGGTCGTCCGTGAGCCTGATTGCAGCCCAGCCGTTGCGTTGCCCCGGGCCGCCTGGAGAGCTGGTAATAAACCCACGACGAGGCCGATCACTGTGGTGATGGCCAATCCGAAGGCGAAGACTGCGCCGTCGAGATGAATCGCCCCGACGCGGGGTAGATCGGGAGGACTGAGCGCCACCAATGCTCGAACACCCGCTTCCGCAACGGCCATTCCGAGAGCCCCGCCGATTGCGGCGAGCAACAACGTCTCGGTAAGCACTTGCCGGATCAGGCGCCTTCGCCCGGCGCCCAACGCACCGCGCATCGCGAATTCATTTCGGCGGCGGGCGCTAAATGCGAGCAAAAGATTAGTAACGTTCACACATACAATCAGGAGCACCAGGCCGGCCGCACCCAGAATCGCCAGCAGAGACGGTTTGACGCCGAGCGTTAAATCGTCCTGCAGCCGATTGACCAGGATGCCGTCCGGAGGTCCGCCGGAGTTCTCATATCCTTTGGCGTACGTGCGTGTGAAAGGCCGCAGGATCCCGTCCAGCTCATTCCGGGCCTGGCTCCTGCTGACACCTGGACGCAGCCGGGCCACCATGCGCAAGTGATGCCCCCAATCTCTGCTGTCCGCGGGAAGGGAAGGGTCGTATTGCAACGGCGCCCAAAGCTCCGCGCCGGGAGCCAGGACATTTTCGAATGTGGCGGGCATCACGCCGATCACAGTGAACAGGGTGTCATCTAACTTGATCTGGCGGCCGACAATGGTGCGGTCTTGTGCGAAGCGTAGTCGCCATAGCCGATCGCTCAGGATAACCACGTTGGGGCCGCGGAACTGGTCGTCTGCTGCCTGGAAATCTCGCCCCACTACAGGCGATATATCGAGAGTGTGGAAGTAGTCGGCGCTGACCTGTTGACCTTCGAATCGCTCCGGCAAGCCGGCGCCCGTCATGGCCGGTTGCCACGGCTTCATGACGGCCGCAGTCTCGAAGGAATGCGTCCGCTCCTGCATCCCGTGAAACGTGCCAAAAGTGACCGGTTGCGCCGAGCCATCGCTGCGCATTTCCCAGATCATCATGAGCCGTGCGGCCACCGGATAGGGAAGAGGCTCGAACAGAATAGGATTCACAGCACTGAAAATCGCGGTGCTGGCGCCGATTCCCAGCGCCAACGTGAAGGCGCTGACCAGGGCAAACCCAGGATTGCGGATCAGTTGACGCACGGCATAACGCAGGTCGGCGAACAGTGTGTGGATCGTATGCTCCCATCCGTAAGCGCGCACCTGTTCGTGGATCACGGTCGCACTGCCCAACTCCAGGCGTGCGGTTCTCCTGGCTTCCTCAGGCGACAGTCCCGTGGCCTGCCCTGCATCGGCTGCTTGCTGCAGATAATGTTCTACCTCCTCGGCCGCATCTCGGTCAGCGGCCTGCCTTCGAATAAGCACGCTTAGACCGCGAGTGAGTTCGCGCCAGAGTGACATGCGGTTAGCCTTCCGCCTTCAAAAGCCGTGCGATGGCGGACGCGCGGCGTGTCCAGTCTGCGGTTTCTACCTCGAGCTGCTTTTTCCCCTCGCGGGTCAGGGTATAGAACTTTGCTCGGCGGGAATTCTCAGTCTGTCTCCACTCAGCATCGAGCCATCCGGCGCGGGTGAGCCGCTCCAGTGCGGTGAGAAGGGAACCCGGGTTCACCTTGAACACCCCGCGGGAAATCTGTTCGACCCGCCGGGCAATGCCGAACCCATGCATCGGCTCTAGGCTCAGTGTCTTGAGGATAAGGCGGTCGTCAAACGGCCGCCCGTGGTAGCGGCAATCTGCATGCACACGGCCTCGGTCACCTGCGCCGTGGTAGCAATTCCACCCAGATCCCGGGTGTGCAGGGAAGGATTCGCGGTGACATGCTCGATGGCTTTCATAACCCGCGCGGCCGCTTCGAGTTCGCCCAGGTGCTCGAGCAGCATCACCACCGACCAGAACGTACCCACCGGGTTCGCCCAGCCCTTGCCCATGATGTCGAACGCAGACCCATGGATGGGTTCGAACATCGACGGATAAAGCCGTTCGGGATTTATGTTCGCGGTAGGAGCAATCCCCAGGCTGCCGGCCAGCGCAGCCGCGAGATCGCTCAATATGTCGGCGTGCAGATTCGTAGCAACGATGGTATCCAGGGACGCCGGCCGGTTGACCATGCGCGCCGTGGCCGCATCCACCAATTCGCGGTCCCAGGTGACACCGGGAAATTCCTTGGCCACCTGAGCCGCAATCTCATCCCACATCACCATCGCGTGACGTTGGGCATTGCTCTTGGTGATCACGGTCAGCAGCTTGCGCGGACGGGATTGCGCCAGCTTAAAGGCGTAACGTTGTATGCGCTCTACCCCCGCGCGCGTCATGAGAGACAAATCCGTCGCTACCTCGATCGGGTGGCCCTGGTGCATCCGGCCGCCGACGCCAGAATATTCACCCTCGGTGTTCTCGCGCACGATAACCCAGTTCAGGTCTTCTGCTCTGCAGCGCTTGAGCGGTGCATCGATGCCAGGAAGAATCCTCGTTGGCCGAACGTTGGCGTATTGATCGAGGCCCTGGCAAATCTTGAGCCGCAACCCCCACAGCGTGACGTGATCAGGAATATGCGGATCGCCGGCGGATCCGAACAGAATCGCATCCATGCCGCGCAGGCTCTCGAGGCCGTTCTCCGGCATCATGGCGCCATGCTTGCGGAAATAGTCTCCGCCCCAGTCGAAATTCTCGAACTGAAAGCGAAAGGATCCGCCGCCCAGCGCTTCCATGACCTGGCGTCCGGCAGGCACGACTTCTTTACCGATTCCATCTCCCGGTATGGTGGCGATCCGATAGGTCTTCATCAGCTAACCCCGGTAGCTCACGGGTGCAGGATTCACGCTCGACAACTCCTTGTACGCGGAGTCTGGTAGCTCCAACCCGGCGGCAGCAATATTTTGCTCCACATGCGCAGCGGAAGAAGTTCCTGGTATGGGCAGGATGAATTTTGAACGCTTGAGCAGCCAAGCAAGCGCTACCTGCAGGGTAGTCGCACCCACTTCCTGGGCAACTTTCTCCAGCACATCCAGCGCCTTCCTATTCTGCCCTAAAGGAGCCCAGGGCAGGAAAGTGATGCCGTGCTGATCGCAATAATTGACCAGGTAGTCCCACTCCCGGTCCGCAAAGCTATAGCGGTTTTGCACCGAGACGATGGGGACGATCTTGCGTCCGCGTTCCACGTATTCCTGGGCCACATTGGAGAGGCCGATATGGCGGATCTTACCCTGCTCGCGCAGCTTGGCCAGTGCCTCCATGGAAGCATCGAAAGAGACGGCCGGATCGGGAACATGGAGTTGGTAAACGTCGATGCGGTCGAGACGCAAGCGCTTCAGGCTGCCTTCGACCGCTGCGGTAAGGTGTTTGGGGCTCGCATTGTGGAGCCATTGCGCCGGTCCGCAACGCTCCCAGCCGCCTTTGGTGGCGACCACAACCCCTGCTGGGTAAGGATAGAGTGCCTCAGCGATCAGTTCTTCGGAGACATAGGGCCCGTAGGAGTCCGCGGTATCGATGAAGTTGACGCCCAGCGCCACCGCGCGGCGCAGCGTGGCGAGTGCCGCGGCCTTATCGTCAGGCGGCCCCCAGATTCCTTTGCCGGTGATCCTCATGGCTCCATAGCCGAGGCGGTTGACAGTGAGGTCTCCGCCCAGGGTTACGGTTCCGGCGGCCGCTGCAGAGATAGCTTGGGTTTGGCTCGTAGGCATACTCCTATGCTACTTGATGCAGGCAGGCGCACAACGGGTCATGCGGGGTGAGATGAGAGGCCGCTCAGAACTTTGCGGACAGGTTAGCATAGGAGGCAGTGAAGACGCGGCAAAGCCAACATATAGAGCGGAGATTGGATGAGCACGACCCAACCCATGACAGGCAGACGTGTGAATAGCCCGGCTCAGGTGTTATTCGCCAGCCTGATCGGCACCACCATTGAGTTCTTCGACTTCTATATCTACGCAACGGCTGCCGTACTCGTTTTCCCAAAATTGTTTTTCCCCGGGTCTGACCCGGCGGCGGCTACGCTGGAGTCGCTGGCCACTTTTGGCATTGCGTTTCTGGCCCGGCCGGTGGGCTCAGCTCTCTTCGGTCACTTTGGCGATCGCGTCGGCCGCAAAACCACGCTGGTCATCGCCTTGTCGGCCATGGGTATTTCCACGGTCGCGATCGGCCTGCTGCCTACTTACCAAACCATCGGCTTTGCCGCGCCGCTGTTGCTGGCGCTGTGCCGCTTTGGCCAGGGCCTGGGTTTAGGAGGCGAATGGGGCGGAGCCGTCCTGCTGGCGATTGAGAATGCGCCTCCCAACAAACGCGCGTGGTACGGTATGTTCCCCCAGCTAGGAGCCCCGGCTGGTTTTCTGCTCTCCGGGGGAACGTTCCTGCTGCTGTCGCGGTGGCTCACGGACAAGCAGTTTTTCTCCTTCGGGTGGCGCTTGCCTTTCCTGGCAAGCGCGGTGCTGGTTTTCCTTGGTCTTTACGTTCGCCTGACGATCACCGAGACGCCGGTCTTCCGCGAAGCCCAGAATCGAGGCGAGCAGGTAAAGGTGCCGATGCTGACCGTGTTTCGTGACTACACCAAGTCGCTCGTCGCCGGCATACTGGTGAGCCTGGCCACCTTCGTTCTCTTCTACTTGATGACCGTGTTTGCGCTCTCCTGGGGCACGAATGCCCTAGGGTATAGCCGATCAAAATTTCTGGTCATTCAATTGTTCGGTATTTGCTTCTTCGCTCTGTTCATTCCGGTTTCCGCGCTGCTGGCGGAGCGCGGACGGCGCCGGGTCATGCTCGGGGTGACCATTGCGATCGCCATCTTCGGCCTGGTGCTGGCGCCTTTGTTTACGGCCGGGACCAATGGGGCAGTGGCGATGATGGTCCTGGGTCTCTCGTTGATGGGCCTGACCTACGGACCGTTGGGCACCATTATTTCTGAACTCTTTCCCGACCAGGGTGCGCTACACAGGCAGCTCTCTGGCCTTCAGCTTTGCCGGCATCCTGGGCGCTTCGCTGGCGCCTTACATCGCCACCTGGCTGGCCAGGACATTACGGTCTGCAATATGTCGGCTACTATCTCTCCGCGGCGGCCCTTCTGACCCTTCTCGGGCTTCTCACGATTCGCGAGACCAAAGACGACGATCTGGCGGCTTCGAACATGCTTAGTGATTGGTATGGAGAAACGCGATGGCAGAACTGGCCAGGACCGGGGTTTCGCTCGAAGAAGAGCTGTTGCAGGAGTTCGACCGCTTGATTACCAAGCGCGGTTACAAAAACCGCTCCGAAGCGTTTCGGGATCTCATCCGGGAAGCGCTTCTAGCTGAGACGGTCGACTCGAATAAACCTGTCGTCGGTACCCTAACGCTCGTCTACGACCACCACGTGCCAAACCTATCGGAGAAGCTGACCGCAACCCAGCACTCCGCCGGAGCGATGGTGCTTGCCGCCACGCACGTACATCTCGACCACCACTATTGTCTCGAGGTGATCATCATGAAAGGCAAAAGCAAAGAACTACAAGAGATTGCTGATCGGATGCTGGCCTTGCGTGGAGTCGAGTTAGGCAAGCTAGTGCTGACCAACTCAGGCAAAGATCTCAAGACCCATAAGCATTAAGATTTGCGTCTCCAGGAGAATATGAAATCTTACCTGCCACGACACGCGGTTTAGGAGCGCAGGCGAATTCGAGTGGGGAAGAATGCCTCGGTTCGCAACCACACTTTAAGAAGCTATTACCCTTTCCTTTGTCATCCCGAGCGCAGCCGAGGGATCTGCAGTTCCACGAATATCTCCTGGCAACGCTAACCCTATCCTCAACAGAAATCCGGCGTAGGGAAGTGGAGCGATTTGCGGTCTCCCCTAATTCCTCAACCCACTACCGTCCAAACTTATAGGTCAGGTTAACGCTCGCGTAAGAAGGGATGCGCACGCCGACAGGCTCTGCGATCACCGAAGGGTAAAAGTTCTCGATCGTCTGCCCGGTGTAACCACCCGCGATCAACATATTCACTCCGACATCGAGGCGGTTATTCAGGAAGGGACGTACCACCGCTGCGCGAAACTCGCGCACGGAAACGCCGGCACATTGTGCATTCAAATCCGGCGCGCATCCTGTTCCCAGCGGTTTTCTACCGACATATTCAAACTCGCCCCGCGCCTCGACCTTCCACGGCAGTCGCTGGGTGTTTGCTAACAGATCGAAAATGGTCCTGGGCGCTTCCGGAGTCGGCTGCCCGGAATCTACATCGCGCGCGTCAGCCTTGGAAAAGGTCGCCAGAATCGAGCCCTGCCGGAAGCTGTGCCGCACCGCCCCCGTTAAAAATTTCAGCCGTCCGGGACCCTGGTTTTCCTGCAGGCCCGTATCGGGGTCGATCTTCCCCAATTCCTGACTCGTGGTGACATGGCCGAGCGTGAGTTTCAGATCCGTGCTGGCGACCGTCTTGCTGGCGACCAGTTGGTAAGAGTGTGCCGTGGCTACTGGACTTCCCGCAACAGTTCCTGTTCCGATGCGAGGATCTTCAGTGAAGAAGGCCTGGCCAAAGCTGACGGAAAGCAGAGGCATCCACCAGGTTTGCTCGGGAAGAAAGGAAACCGTGGCCTTCGGTGAATTCACGCCTACCCACTTCTGAAACGAGTTGCCGGTGTCGATCAAGTCTTCGTTGTCGACATTGATTTGGTCCCGGCGCCAACCGGCGTAATAGCGGAAGTAGCGCGTGACGGCCCCGGATCCCGCAGCGTAGGGTGCAATTGAATTGATGGTCACGTTGTTCGAGTCCACCTTGGTAAATGGGCCGTAGGTGAAGTCTCCCGGAGTGTAGAAGTTGTAATGATCGAGATTGTCGCGCCGCGGAGCCTCTCGTTCGTAGTCCATTCCCAGCAGCACAGACAGCGACTCGGCAACCTTGTTCACATAATTTGTGCTCTGACCGGTGGCCGTGCGGAACTCGCTCTGGCGAATGAGCCCCTGACCGAAATCCGAAAACAACGAAAGATTGTAGGTACGAAAGAATCCTGATAGTTGCAGTTCCTGGCTTCCAGTAAGCTGCCAGATGTCGTTCAGCGCTACCAGGGTGGTGTGGGTCTGGTCCTTCTGCCGCGGGTCGATCGTGTCTCCCATACTTGGAGCGGAAATGGGCACCAGCCCAGGGATATAAGAAAACCCGTAGTACCCCATCCCCAGCAGAGTCAGTTGATGATCGCCCAGGCGGAAGATGCGTTGGCCGTTCAATTTGTACTGTTGGCGGTGCTCCAGCCGCCGAAGAAATCCATTTCCATACGAGCCTTCCACGGCCACGAAGGAATCACGTGAGGGACTGAATCCCGTGACCACGTCGATATCCCGGTAATCTCCAGTCAGCGTGATAAACGGATCAAGGCTGGATCGCAGTCCATAAACCGCGGCCAGGTTGACCGAGTGATTTCCCTGGCGAACGTTGTAGGCGCCCCCATCTACCTGGACGCTCTCCAGGATCTCGGGAATAAAGATATTGGGATCCGCATAGCCGTTGCCGTGTGCGTTCGCCGACAGGTTATTCGGCACCAGGTAGGAACCCACTGCGATGAACTGAGCGATGGGCTCTCCGTGATCGCCGGCAACACCAGGAGCGAAATATTGTGGAGCTTTAATCCCACTCGAAGCGGTTTCAATCGGATATCCAGGGATAGAGACCGGTGCGCCCGGGCGGCCCGGATTGGCATCGAGAAGATCCTGGCGGACATACACTTTCTCCGCGGGGTCGGGCGAAAGTACATCCAGAGAGTTGATGTCTGCCGTGACGGTGACCGAGTCACTTCGCGTGATCAGGGATGTGAGTTGGAGATCGAGACTGCTTGCCCCGGCAGAGACCTCGACTGTTTTGCTAAGCGGCTGAAATGTAGGCGCCGTAACCGCGAGGTCATAGCTTCCTACGGAATTTAATTTCAGCCGGAATTGCCCCTGGGAGTTCGTGACCGCCTGGTGCGCTTTTTGCCCCTGAACAAGAACGACGATCGCACCCGCGACCGGCTTTCCTTGAGCATCGGCCACCTTGCCGGATATCGCGAAATGGTCCGCGAGGGCAGATCCGGAAAAGAGCATAAATGTGAGGGCCCACAGAAACCCATGAAAACGCCACATTAGGTGCCCCTTGGCTGTGTCGCGCTACGTTCTCATGAGGAGGGGTTGCGGTGGTATTATGCCTTTGAGAATCGTGCTACTTGGAGTACGAAGATTCCAGCCCCGTGGATCTCAAGGCGCTAAACCGCACCCAGAATAATACAATTGCAAAAAACGTGCTACCGGCCACTCCAAGCAAGCTGACACCAGGACCCTGATGCGACCTGTCTTACGGACCCTTTTCAACGATGCAGCAGGGAACACCCGAGGCAAGGTGCTGGGTATCTACTGCGTCCTGCTGGTTTTCAATGCAGCCGCCTGGCTTTGGGCGATCGTTGCCTTCCGTCATTTCCCGGTGTTGCTGGGTACAGCGTTTCTCGCTTACAGCTTTGGCCTTCGCCACGCAGTGGATGCGGACCATATTGCGGCGATCGACAATGTGACGCGCAAGCTCATGCAGGAGGGCAAGCGCCCCGTTGCCGTCGGGTTTATGTTTTCGCTCGGGCATTCGACCATCGTTCTGCTGGGATCCGTGGGCATTGCCTGGACCACGCTGGTACTGCAGCACCGGATGGATGCCGTCAGGGAGATTGGAGGCGTCGTCGGCACGCTGCTTTCCACTCTGTTTCTCTTTGGCATTGCCGCGGTCAACCTGGTGGTTTTGCGTTCGATCTGGTTGAACGTTCCTCAAGGTGCGTGCGGGCGAGCCGTATGTCGACGAGGACTTTGATCTGTTGCTCGGGAGTCGAGGCTTCCTGGCGCGCTTGTTTCGTCCCGATGTTCCAGATGATCACGCGCAGTTGGCACATGTATCCGCTGGGAGTCTTGTTTGGGCTGGGCTTCGATACCGCTACCGAGATTGGCGTGCTGGGGATTTCTGCTGCCGAGGCGTCCAAAGGGCTGCCGCTCTGGTCGATCCTGATCTTTCCTGCGCTGTTTGCCGCGGGGATGTCGCTGATCGACACCACCGACAACATCCTGATGCTGGGCGCTTATGGCTGGGCGTTCGTCAAGCCGATCCGCAAGCTTTACTACAACCTGACGATCACCAGCGTCTCGGTGGTGGTTGCGCTTGCTGTGGGAGGCATCGAGGCGCTGGGACTATTGGCTGGCAAATTCCACCTGAAAGGCGGCTTCTGGGACGCCGTCACCAGGCTCAACGAAAACTTCGGCACCCTCGGTTATTTCATCGTTGGCCTGTTTGTCTTCAGTTGGGTAGCGTCGGTTGCCTTCTACAAATGGCGGCGCTTCGACGAGCTGGAACTCGGTACGTAAGCCGAGGAAGCAAACTTTCAATAAACAACAAACCTGTGGGTGCCCCATTCAAGCCTTCTGTTGGCTTGAGTGGGCAAGAATTCAGAGGCACAAGGACGTCCATCAGGAATCGCTAGCGCGGATCCTACGACCGCCGGGCCTTCTCGGCAGCCGCGAGCAGAACGCAGATCGCCACCCCCTCCGCCGCCAGAGCAACCTCCGCCAAAGCAGGGAACGTGGGAGCAATGCGGATCGTCCGGTCCTCAGGGTCTTTTCCGTAAGGATGCGTCGCTCCAGCCGGGGTAAGCACGACGCCGGCTTCCTTTGCCAAGCGCCACTACCCGCTTGGCACAGCCCTTGACCCACCTCGAGGCTGATGAAATACCCGCCCTTCGGCCGGGTCCACGACACATCCGGAACCTGCGCCAGCTTCTCGTCGAAAATATCCAGCACCTTCTGAAATTTCGGCGCGATGACAGCCCTGTGCCTGTCCATCAACCGCAGAATCGCCGCCTCATCCTTCAGAAAGCGAACATGGCGCAGCTGGTTGAGCTTATCGGGACCAATCGTTCGCGGGGTAAGCCTGGCTAAAAGCCATTGCACGTTGTCCTTTGATGCGGCAAACAGAGCCAAGCCGGATCCGGGAAGCGTGATCTTCGACGTGGAGGCAAACACAAATGCGCGGTTCGGATGCCCATGGCGCGCGCAGAGGTCCAGAATATTGGCGATCTCGACCCGTTCCTCCGTCAGGTGATGCACGGCGTAGGCGTTGTCCCAAAACACGCGGAAGTCCGGAGCCGCGGTCTTCATGGCCGCCAGCCGCTCGGTAACCGCTGCTGGAATAGACCGTTCCTGTCGGATTGCTGTATTTGGGAACGCACCAGATGCCCTTGATGGAGGCGTCCTGCGCTACCAGCCGCTCCACCTCGTCCATGTCCGGGCCATCTTCCCCGAGCGCCACCGGAATCATCCGAATCCCGTAGTCCTCGCAGATCTTGAAGTGCCGGTCGTAGCCTGGAACCGGGCACAGGAAGGAAATCTCTCCTTGCTTGCGACCAGGGAGTGATGCTATCGCAGGTCCCCTTGAGCAGCGCGTAAACGACGGTGTCGTGCATCAAGGCGAGGCTGGAGTTGTTGGAGGCAACTACCTGTTCCGCCGGCGCTCCCATCATGGTGGAGAAAAGCCTGCGTGCTTCCACCAGCCCCTGCAGTCCGCCGTAGTTACGGCAATCGACTGCTCCTTCGGCGACGTAATCCTCCGCCCCTGGAAGCGATAACAACCCATTGCTCAGGTCGAGCTGGGCCGCGGACGGTTTCCCTCTTGTCAGGTCAAGCTTGAGCCCCCTCGCCTTGAAGGCGTCGTACTGGGACTGAAGCTGCCGGCTGACTGCGGTGACGTCGTCTGGGCTGAGCTGCGCAAGGTTTGTCATTCGGGAACCAACATCCTTTCAAGGTGACCTGTTCTTCCTTCACTATTATGAAGGATTTCTCCCTCTACACACTTCGAGTGATCTTTCCGCCAGAAACGCCGCGTTTTCGCTGCAAAGCACCTTATCTGCTAACTCATGCGTGACAACAGGTTTTCGGGAATGGGTCCCACCCTCTATGCTGCAGATAGATGGTCGAGAGCGCAGTTGCTGCATTCGCCGCACGGCGCGTCCCATGGCGCCGCCCGCCGGTGCGCGTTCTTCGACCGGTTCGTTGCCGTACGCTGTGGCTGGTGTTTTGCTGTCTATCCCTCCTGGTCGAGTGGCCGGCACACTCCCAGGAGACCGCCGCCCAACCTTCTGAACAAGTCCCCGGCTCCATCCGTGGCACCGTGGTGGACCAGAACGGCAACTTCCTCCTCGCCGCCCGGGTCACTCTGACGCGCCCAGGACAAAGCGAAGAGAAGACGCAGGAGTCTGACGGAGCCGGACAATTTGTCTTCGCCGCCGTCCCGCCTGGTCCCTTTCAACTTGCGATCACAGGAGATGGATTTGCCACCCAGCAACTTCCGGGCGTCCTTCACCCTGGAGAAGCACTCGAGATACCGCTGATCTCGCTGCCGATTGCCTCCGCTACCACCGAGGTGCGGGTCAGCGTGACGAACTACGAGTTGGCGGAGGAGCAGGTCAAGATTGAGGAGAAGCAACGTGTGCTCGGCGTCATCCCGAACTTCTATGTCAGCTACCAGCAGGACGCGTTGCCGCTACGGCCCAGGCAGAAATTTGAACTAGCGTGGAAAACCAGCATCGACCCCGTCACCTTTGCGGCCACTGGAGCCGCGGCCGGGATACAACAGGCACAGAACGAATTCAGCGGCTACGGGCAAGGGGCGCACGGATACGCGAAGCGCTACGGCGCCGCTTATGGGGATGCGTTTATCGGCACCATGATCGGTGGCGCGATCTTGCCCTCGCTGCTCAAGCAGGATCCGCGGTATTTTTACAAGGGCACCGGCAGCACGCGATCGCGGGTCCTGTACGCGCTGGCGAATGCGGTCATTTGTAAGGGTGACAACGGCCGCTGGCAACCAGACTACTCCGGCATTCTGGGTGCGCTCGCCGCCGGCGGCATTTCGAACTTATACTATCCCGCGAACAGCCGAAACGGAGCCGGGTTGACGTTCGAAAACACATTGATTGGCATTGGTGGCTCGGCCGTCGCCAATCTATTTCAGGAGTTTCTCGTCCGCAAATTGACTCCGCACGCTCAAGGCAAGCCTTAGATCCTGGAGAAACAAGCACTTATGTCGGGCAAGCAGAAACGCGACGAAGAGAAGCAGCGCGTCCAGGTAGAAGAAACCCGCATTACTGGAATGCTCAACTTTGTCGTCTTCCTGGCGGTCGCTGCGGTTGCGTATACCGACTGGATCGTCATTCCGAATGTGTCCCTCGGTTATCTCTACGTACTGCCGATAGCTCTCAGTGCATTGGTCAACCGGCCGCCGATTACCATCGGCCTGGCAGTCGCGTGTACGGTCCTGCAGGATCTGTTTTTCGGAGCCCAGCCCGAGACCCTGCAAGTCAGGATCTTCCGCAATGTGATTACGCTGATCGGGTTTCTCGTGGTGGGATTTCTCGTAACCCTGATCGCCCGGCAGCGCAACCGCCTGGTCGCGGAGGTGCGCCGGCAGCGTGATGAATACGAGCACGATTTGCTCCTGGCCTCCCAGGTGCAACGGCAGGTTTTGCCGAAACCTCTTGTCTGCCCCCATCTGGAGCTCGCTGCGGCTATGCAAACCGCGACGCTCCTGGGCGGTGACTACTACGATTTCTTCCAGATCTCCGACAATGTCGTGGATGTGGTGATCGCCGACGTGTCCGGCCACGGCGCCGCGGCGTCGCTTCTGATGCCTTCGCTTGCCGTCGCCCTGCGCCTTCGCGCCCGCGAACTCAGTGGGCCGGCTGCGATCCTCAAGGATCTCGATCAGGTATTGCAACAAATAACCAATGCAGCAACCTTCGTGACCATGTTCTATGCCCGCTTCGATCAGGCGAACAAAACCCTGCAGTACGCGAACGGGGGCCACAACCCGCCCATCCTCATGCGGTCCAGGAGTGGCCAATGCGTGGAATTGGAGGCCGGTGGGCCCATCATGGGTATTTTGAAAGGGGCACAATTCTCCAACACGGAGGTTGCGCTGGATCCTGGCGACATCCTTACTTTGTTTACGGATGGTGCGATCGAGCAGGAAAATGAAACGGGGGACGAGTTCTCGCTGAGCCGGCTGGAGGATGTAGTCACAAGCAAGAAAGAGGAACCGGCTGCCGCCCTGGTCGCCGGTATCACCGAGGCCGTCTCAACCTTTGCGGGCGCCAAGCCGCAGGCAGATGATCTGACCGTCGTCGTCGTAAAGATTCTGTAAGACCCATTTGACAATAAAGAGTGCCGTCGATACTCTTCCCATAACATGCTTAGGGAAGAGAGCGGAGAGCTCATACAGGGCACGTTGGAGATGCTCATTCTCAAGGCGCTCGCGCGCGGGCCCTTGCACGGCTACGCCGTGGCGGAGTGGATCGAGCAGACTTCGCAGCAAGTCCTCAAAGTGGAAGAGGGTGCGCTGTACCCGGCGCTGCATCGGCTGCAGTTGCGCGGGCTGCTGAGTGCGGAATGGGGCTCCTCGGACAACAATCGCCGGGCCAAGTTCTACCAGCTAACCGCGGAAGGTAGAAAGCGGCTCAATGCTGAATCGCAGCGCTGGGCCAGGCTATCGGCAGCGGTTGCCTTTGTGATGCAGGCCTCCTGAGCATGAGTGGGAACGCAAATTCTATAGCCCCGTTAGGGGCGGCTGAACTTGCTGAACGTAGCCCAGGACGCAGTCCTGGGTTGGATTCGAAAGGACGATCCAGTCCCGTAGGGATGGCTGAAACAGAGTCTGCGACACTCAGAGGAGTGGCAAATGGCATTTCACCCAGTTCTGCTTAAGATACAGTCGCTGTTTCGCCGGCGTACTATGGATCGCGAGATTCGCGAGGAATTGGAGTTCCACCAGGCGCTGTTGCGTGACCGGCTTTTGCGGCAGGGCTTGCCGCCGGCAGAGCTCGATATCGCCACCCGGCGCACCTTTGGCAATGCCTCGCATTGGCGCGAGCGCCTGCATGAGCTGTGGCAGTTTGGGACTCTTGAAAATCTTCTCCGCGATCTTGCCTTCTCCTTGCGGCTGCTGCGCAAGTCGCCGGGCTTCACTGCGGTCGCGCTCCTGACGTTGACTTTGGGTGTGGGGGCCAACACCGCGGTCTTCTCTTTGATCAACGGGCTCCTGTTGCGGCCGCTCCCTGTGCCGCGTGCAGATGAATTGACCGTGCTGCGCATGGAGGAAGGGGGCCCGCAGCCGAACTACTCTTTTTGCACGCCCTTCTTCCGCAGCCTGGAGAGCAACCACGACGTCTTCTCCGACATCTTCGCCTACAATCCTGATGTCCTGCAGGTGCAGGGCCGATCGGCGAACGAAAACATCCCGGGCATGCTGGTGAGCGGGCAATTCTTCAGGGCGTTGCAGACAGCGCCGTTGCTGGGCCGATATCTCACCCCGGAGGATGACCGGCCAGGAGGAAGCCCGCAAGGCCTGGCGGTGGTGATCACGGAACGGTTCTGGGAGACCTGGTTTGATCGCGCCCCCGGCGTGGTCGGAAGTAGGCTCATCATTGCGAACGTGCCGTTTACTGTCGTCGGCGTGATGCCTAAGCGGTTTATAGGAGCCGACCCGACGCGCAGCCCGCAGATTTTTGCTCCACTCTCCACCGACCCCATTATCGACGCACCCAGAAACCATATTGACGACGGGATTCACGCCTGGTGGCTGACGGTTGGCGCGCGGCTGCAACCGGGCGTCACGCTGGCGGAGGCGAATGCGTCGCTGGCTGCCGTCTCCCGCCCGATTCTGCACCAGGTCTCCGATGATGCCGATTTCATCGGAGAGGAAGAGAAGGGTCATTTTCACTTTGCCGCGGAACCTGGTTCGCGCGGATTTGCCTATGCCCGCCTGCTGTTCCGCCAGCCGCTCCTGGCGATGTTCACCCTGTGTGGCGGCATTCTCCTCTTGGCTTGTCTGAACCTCGCCGGGCTGCTGATGGCGCGTAGCGCGGCACGCGAGCGGGAGTTCGCGACCCGGTTGGCGATCGGCGCTACCCGGCAGCGGCTGATCCAGCAGATGCTGGTGGAGAGCATGCTGATCGCCATCCTGGGAACAGGCGCCGGCCTTGCGTTGCTCCGCTGGTGAGCCGGTCGCTGGCCGCACTCCTGCTAAGCCGCGAAAGCGGATGGACGCTGGATACATCGCTTGACTTGCGGGTGCTTTGCTTTGCAGCGTTGATCGCTGTTTTCTCGGCAGTACTGATCGGCCTGTTGCCGGCGCTCGCAGCCACCGGTCGTAACGTGAGTGACCACATCAAAGATGGACAGCATGCGCGCCATCGGCTAGAGCGGCGGCGGATTTTGCCCCGCGTCTTGCTCGCCTCGGAAGTGGCGATGGCTCTTGTACTGGTCGCCGGGGCGGGGCTTTTAGCCACCAGCCTTGTACGCTTGTTCAAGTCAGGTGTGGGCTTCGATTCCACGGGATTGGTGAATATTGCCTTTCGCATGGACAAGCAGCAGCTCGAAGGCGACGCGCTCATGCGGCGGTACCAGCAGATCGGCGAAGGCCTGAGCCGCCAGCCAGGCGTAAAGAACGTGAGCTTCGAATTCATCGTGCCGCTTTCCCATCGCAGCCTGGAATGGCCGATATGCAGTGCCGGGCCAAAACCCCGGCTAATGTTCATGAACAGCGTGGGTCCGGACTACTTTCGAACCATGCGCATTCCGCTTTATTCAGGGAAGGGAATTCACCTGGGCCGATACCAAGGCCACGGGGCTGAAGATCACCCTCAACCGGTCCGCGGCAAACCTGCTGTTTCCCGGAGAGGAAGCGCTGGGCCGGCAAGTGACCGAGGACGAGCGCACACGCCACCTACCAGGTGGTCGCCGTGGTGGGCGACACCAAGTATCGCGACATGCGTGAACCGGCGCCGCCTTCAGGCTATATACCGATCATGCAGGATGAACAGAAGAAGCTATCGTTGAATGCAGTGGTGCGCACCGATGGCCCCCAATCCGCATTGGCTTCCGCCGCGCGTTCCCTGGCAGCGCGTCTCGCACCCACCATACCTGCTCCTACCCTATCGACCATGAACGAAGTATTAAATGACGCTGTGAGCACGGAACGGATGATGGCGCTGCTGTCAGTTTTCTTTGCCGGGTGCGCACTTCTGGTCACGGCCATTGGTCTTTATGGAACGCTGGCGTATGCTACCGCGCGGCGGACCGAGCGAGATCGGCATCCGCATGGCGCTGGGTGCGCAGCGCAGGCGCGTGATGCTGCTGGTCTTTCGCGGAAAACGCCATGGTTGCAGGCTTGGGCAGTCTCGCTGGTCTGACCATTGCGCTCCTGGTTTTCCGCGCGATCGGGAGCTTTTTGTACGGAACTTCACCGCACGATCCCTGGGTGCTGGCTCGGGTCGGTAGCGGCGCTGACCTTAATGGCAAGTTTAGCTTCGCTACTGCCGGCGCTCCGAGCGGCCCGGATTGAACCTATGTCAGCGATCCGCTGCGGATGACCATGGGCATCAATTCCCACAGGACAGAGGATCGGCAGAACCGTGCGGAGGGAGATAGAATGATTGTGCATGACCACACGTTCCGAAATAATCGCTCAATTAGATGATGAAATAACCCGCCTCGAGCGCGCGCGAGATTTTCTCGCGGCCGCGCTGGCAAGCGCCCCGAACCAAATAAGGAAGACTGCTTCGGCGATCGCTTCGGCGCGGAAGGTAAAGGTCTCTCTCCCGGTTCCGGCTCCGGCTCCAAAGCGCAAGCAGCCGGCAAAAGCCGCGGCGCCCGCTACAGCTGAAGCGCAGAAGCAGGTGGTGGAGGTTGCACCTCCTCCTTCGAAAAAAGAAGAGCCGCAAGTAAAAGTTGTTCCTCCGCGACGCCGGATGGAACGGCGCCACCTGGAAAAGCCTGGCAAATCTGCCGCCGCGTTGAGCGGCTCAGTACCTACGGGCCCGGTCGTCGTTTCCGCAAACGAGGCGCGCAAGATGCAGGAAAAGGCCGTGACCGCGCCACCGCTGCCGGTGGTGACCGAATTGCGGTCAGAGATTGGTTCCGAGCGCAGCCTTGGATCCCTCATCCAGGCGTTCGAGCGAAGAACTGGTCTTAGCGGGTTAGAGACGCCTTAGGGATACGGCGCGCTGCAAGAGGAGGAGAGTGCCTGCTCCTCTCGTAAACTAGAAAGATGAAGAAGAGCCGTTCGCCGCTGTATGTCACTACCCTGATCGCGAGCGCTTTCTTCATGGAAATGCTGGACGGCACCATCATCGCCACTGCGCTTCCGCAGATGGCGCACAGCTTCCACTCAAGCGCGGTCAGTCTCAATATAGGCATGACGGCTTACCTGCTTACCCTGGCCGTCTTTATACCGATCAGCGGCTGGGTGGCAGACCGCTTCGGCTCCCGTTCCATATTTGCCGCGGCCATCGGCACATTTACCCTTGCCTCCGTGTTCTGCGGGTTGTCCCACACGCTTACCCAGTTCACGCTGATGCGTATCCTGCAGGGAATCGGCGGAGCGATGATGGTGCCGGTTGGCCGGTTGATCGTGCTGCGCGCCACGCCCAAAGAAAAGCTTACCGAGGCCATCGCTTACATCACCTGGCCGGGGCTCACGGCCCTGGTCGTGGGGCCGCCGCTGGGGGGTTTTATCACCACCTACGCCAGCTGGCACTGGATCTTCTTCCTCAATCTCCCCATCGGCATCATTGCCCTGATTCTCACCCTGCTATGGGTCGAGAACGCGCGCATCGGGCGAGAAGCACGGATTCGACTGGCTCACCTTCCTCCTCGCGGGCTTCGCCTCCGCGGGCGCTGTTTATGGGATGGAAAAGCTGGGAAGCGAAGGTGTGTCCTGGCAAGTGCCCGGACTGGTGCTGGCGCTCAGCATCCTCAGTGGGGTGGCTGCGATTGTCGTGGCGCACCGCAATCCGGCGACATCGCTCATCGATCTGGAATCGATGAAGCTCAAGACCTATTCGCTGTCCGTCTACGGGGCGAGCGCTTTCCGTATCGCCGTCTCGGTGCTGCCGTTTTTGCTACCTCTCATGTTTCAAATTGCGTTCGGGCTGAATGCGTTCCAATCCGGTCTGTACCTGCTGGTGATGTTCGCCGGAGATCTGACGATGAAGGCATTTGTCATCCAGGCGCTTCGCCGCTTCGGTTTCCGCCGGCTGCTGATCGTCAACGGCATCATCACTGCAGGGTCCATGGCTCTGTGCGCGCTGCTCAGTCCAGCCACGCCGGTCCTTCTGATCCTGTTGATCCTCTTCTTTCACGGAGCGTCGCGATCGATGCAGTTCACCTGCATGACGACGCTGGCGTACACCGAGATTCCGCACGAGCAGAATGAGCCGGGCCAACGGCTTCCTCAGCGCGGTGATGCAACTCAGCCTGGGGATGGGCGTGGCCATCGGCGCCATCACCCTGCGCCTGGTCGCCCATGCCCGCGGGCACTCGGCAGCCGCTCCGCAACTCCGCGACTTCCACCTGGCCATGCTGTTCATGGCGGTGGTGGCGCTGGGGCCGGTTTTTGACAGCCTGGGACTGCCGCCGGACGCGGGAGCCGCCACCAGCGGCCATCGGCTGGAAACGGTACCCGCGGCTATCGGCGTGGCAGAATAGGTCAATGTTTACTACCGACGAACTTAAGCGAAGCAAGTTGTGTTGCGCTCTGGGAGAGCGCGACCTGGCCAGGTTTGCCGAGATGGCTGCAGATGTGCGCCTGTCTCCGGGCGAATGGCTGATTCGCGAGGGTGAGCCGCCGTGGTTTTTCGTCCTCTTTGAAGGCAAGCTCCGGATGGTGAAGGAAATTCTTGGCCGGCAGCAGAATCTGTTCGAACACGAGTACGCCGTCGGCGATTTCTTCGGCGAGACCCCGATATTGCTGGGTACCCAGTCCCTGGTCTCCCTGCGGGCGGACACCCACTGCCGCGTGGCGCGTCTGGAACGGATGGAGTTCCAGAATCTCATCAGGGATTCGAAGGAAGCCAGCGCCATGATTCTGCAAACCATGAATGACCGGCTCATGCGCGCGCAAAAATATGCCACCACGGTGCCCTCGTCGCGCGTGATAATTCTGGGCACGAAATACGATACCGATTGCCGCGATATTCGTGGTTTCCTCGCTGCCAATCGAATCCCCTTTGAGTTTGTCGACCGCGAGCTGGAGCCGGAGCGTGTACCGTCGTTCATGCCCAAGGATTGGGGTTGCCCGGCCGTGGCCATCGATGGCAAGGTCTTTGACCACGCGCCGACGGTACGCGAGCTGGCAGAAGCCTTGCAGTTGCAAACCAAACCGAACAGTGACAGTTATGATCTGGTGATTGTGGGTGCGGGTCCTGCAGGCATGGCTGCGGGGGTGTATGGAGCCTCCGAGGGGCTGAAAGTGCTCATGGTGGAGCGTTCGGCAGCAGGCGGGCAAGCAGGTACTTCCTCGCGCATCGAAAACTACCTCGGGTTTCCGGAGGGGATTTCGGGGGAAGATCTGACTGGGCGCGCGGTGAAACAGGCGTTGCGTTTTGGCGCCGAAATTGCGATGACGCGCTGCATTGAAAGACTGACTCCAACCGCTGGCGGCTACTTGCTGGAGCTCGATGGGGGACACGAAGTTTCTGCGCGGGTTGTTCTGCTGGCGACAGGCGTGGAGTGGCGCCGCCTGGAGGTGAAGGGCGCCGATCGTCTGCTGGGGCGCGGAGTTTTGTATGGAGCGTCTCGTCCTGAGGCGACCAGCGTAAATGGTAAGAAGGTCTTCATCATAGGTGGGGGCAACTCTGCCGGCCAGGCGGCTATGTTCTTTTCGAACTACGCCACTGAAGTGAAAGTGCTGGTGCGTGGTGAAGGGCTAAGTCTGAGCATGTCGCAGTATTTGATTGGCGAGATCGCTTCCAAGGCAAACATCGAAGTAGTTCCCTTTACCCAGGTGGTAACGCTTGAGGGCGAGGAGCATCTCGAGCGTATCGTGACCCGCACCCAAGCGCCGGGAGAGGAAGAGAAGACTATCACTCGTGAAGCGGACGCCCTGTTCGTGATGATCGGCGCTGATGCCAGCACGAAGTGGTTGCCCCCGGAGTTGGAGCGGGACCCCAAAGGGTACATCTGTACGGGCCGCGATCTCACTACCTGGAAGCTGGAGCGGGCGCCCTTTCCGTTGGAGACCAATCTTCCCGGAGTTTTCTGCGCCGGCGACGTACGCCACAATTCAATCAAGCGTGTTTCCAGTGGAGTGGGTGAAGGGAGCATGGCCGTTTCCTTTATTCATCAGTACCTAGCGCTGCCCAACCCGCCAGCAGGATGAATGATCACGCGCGAACATAGGACAGATCGTAGTTCTCCGGGCACGCGTGATGCGGTGTTGGCGAACGGTTAAAATTTCCGTGAACTGCAAACCTGCCGCCGCATCGCAGATAAAGATAGAGTCCCGTAGGGACGGCCGAACTTAGCCCAGGACGCAGTCCTGGGTAGAAAACGATGGACGACAAGTCCCGTAGGGACGACTGGCAGTTGCTTGAAGCCGACGATTTTTCAGTCATACCTACGGGACTTGTCAGGGAGTCATGCTAACCCAGGACTGCGTCCTGGGCTAAGTTCGGCCAAGTTCGGCCGTCCCTACGGCACTCTATCTCGCGTGATCACGTCACCCCGTACCCGATACCGAGCAGAACGTAGTCGCTAACCTGGAAGCATTGGACGATAAAAGGCAGCGAATTTTTGCGGGTGTGCGCGGTTCCAAGTGGAGTCGTGCTAGCTAGGCCTTCGCGGAGCGAGACCCAACCCACCCAACGCCCATATTCGCGGTCTTTCTGAGCCGCTCGATTAGCTGCCCCGTATGGTGTTGTAGGTGGCGGATGTTATAGAGCTGGAGTTCAAATTTGTTGAACGGCAGCCAACTAAATCCGGAGCCGTCTTCTAATCGAACCAACGGCAGCTGCGTTTCCACCTCGGTGCGGCAGAGCTCCAGATATTCCTGCAGGTCCGGCTTGCTGTACGCTTCTGGAATTCGGAAAGGTTCGTTCGCTGCCCAGGGTTGCGGACCGAGATAATTCGCACCGGGCACATGTTTGGACCACGCGCGAAACTCACCTTCCGAGGGCTGAACGTACAGGTGCGTGTAAAACAAAGAATGATAGGCGATATGCCAGAAGCGGTTCGTATCATCGCTGCTGTACCAAACCTCTTCGGGGCATCGCTCTACGGCTTCGCCCAGCATTGCCAGTCCTGCGCGATATTGCCTCAAGGCCGTTTGTCGGATGATCGAATCGTCCATTTCTGTGGGCCTCTGTTGTTAGTTGAATGTGTGAGGGATATAGGCTCGCTCGCCCACACAAGCCAACGGAGGGCTTGAATGGGCCACCCCCGGCATCGCCATGCGGTGGTCAGCCGCCAAACGGATGCTCCAGCGAAGGGCTTTGCGGAGTAAGCAGCTCGGCTCCGTTGGCGGTGATCACCATGTCGTCCTCCAAACGTACCCCAAATTCTCCGGGCACGTAAATGCCAGGTTCATCCGAGAACGTCATGCCGGCTTCGAGCCTGGTCGTGTTGCCTCGGACGAGATAAGTCCACTCGTGCTCATCTATGCCGATGCCGTGGCCGACGCGGTGAGTAAAGTATCGGTAGTCGGGGCCAAATCCGGCGTCGCTCACGACCTTTCTGGCCGCTGCATCCACGGCTTGACATTCCGCGCCAGGCCGGGCTGCCGCGAGCGCTGCCGCTTGCGCTTTATGCACAATGTCGAACCGTCGCCGCATTTCATCGGTCGGCTTGCCATAGACGAACGTGCGCGACAGGTCCGACTGATAGCCTTCCACGATGCAACCGTCGTCGATCAGCACGATCTGGTTCTCCTGGATGACCTGCGGCGTCAACGAGCCATGCGGCAATGCGCTGTAGATCCCGGTCTGGCAGCTCGCCTCGCCGGAGAATCCAACCCGGGCATATGCCTGGGCGCAAAGATCCGAAAAATCGCGCGTGGTCATACCCGGATGCGCCGATTTCCATACCGCCTCATATACCTGGAGAGTGATGGCGCATGCGAGCCGCATGAGCGCGAGCTCGGCTGGGCTTTTGATCATGCGGCATCCGGCAGTCACTGGTGTCGCATCGACTAATTTCAGATTTGGGCAGGCATGGGCAATCTCATTCGCGAAGACGAAGGGAGTGCGCTCCTCGATGCCCAGATCGCCGCTCAGGACTCCCAGGTCTGCGAGGCCCTTCTGCACCAGGGCATAGGGGCTCTGATCCTCTTGCCAGGTATAGATCCTGGAGGTTTCGCCGCCCGGTACAGACACCAGGCGCTCGTGCAAGCGGCCTTCTTCAAAAACCGGGCACACAAAAAAACCGTTGCCTTTTGCCGGCAGCACGAAGCACAGCATGCGCTCAGAGTTGCCCCAGCGAAGCCCGGTGAAGTAGTTGAGCGAGGTCCCGCCGGTCATGAGGATGGCGCTCATCTTCTGCTCCGTCATCAGCGCGCGTGCGCGATCGAAACGCATCTCGCGCTCGGCCAGAGTAATTGGCTTGGCCTCGCTGGTACGGTTCTTCAACGCCTCCACAGGAGCGGGTAGTGGCCGATGATCATTGGACGGCGTCGATGTTTGCGCAGAGCTGACACCAGAAATCGCCAGGAAGGTACTGGACTGCAAGAAGTGACGCCGATTCATTGGTGGGCCGCGATGAAACCGCGCCTTAGGTGTGGACGTGTGCGCCATAAGCGGGAAGGGTTAAACGGGTCTTGTCCGCATGTCATGATTTGAATCCCATCTCCTGGATGACTTCAGGTTTGGCAGGCGCGGGCCGAATACGGACCAGATGCGCCAACCTGCTATGACGGTATCTCCACGCAGGTCTTACGTCCATAGGGTTCGCTCAAAAACATTCTCTCTTAGTTGGCTATTGATCGATCCGCGGAATGTTCTCTTCCGTTAGCAAGGCCAAGACGCGGTCTCGAATTTCGTCGCGAGTCTTCCGAACCGCATCGATGCCCTGGCCCTTGGGGTCGGGTAAGGGCCAGTCGTCCCGGCGCAGGCCGGGAACGTACGGGCATTCATCTCCACAGCCCATCGTGACGAGCAACGCTGCATCTTTTGCCAATTCGTAGGTGAGCTTCTGGGGTTTTGCGCCCCTCAGGTCAATACCAACTTCGAGCATGGCGTCGACCACTACCGGATGAACCTGCTCCGCAGGGTGAGTTCCGGCGGAGATTGCGATTGCCCGTTTGGGATCGGCGAACTTGTTAAAGAAAGCAGCCGACATCTGCGAACGTCCCGCGTTGTGTACACAGGCGAAGATTACTTTCTGCACGTTGCCTCCAACTGTTCGACCCTCTTGTGATTTCGGTTGTGAAAGCGGAGCAGTCGCATCGTCATCGGCGCCCGATTTCGTCGATTTCCTTTTGTAGAGCAAAGGTGTCCAGGCTTTGGAGAGGGAGTGAGATGAATAAACTGATGCGCCTGTCGAGTGAGGTGAAGGCCTCCCGATAGGCGCGTTCGATCTGCTCGGGTGTTCCGGTGACTGCCGCGGGATCAGGTATACCCCAGTGGGCGGTCATCGGCTGGCCGGGCCAAAACGGGCATACTTCCTTAGCTGCGTTGTCGCAGACGGTGAAGACAAAACTGAGCGGCGGTGCACCAGGACGGGAGAATTCATCCCAGGATTTACTCCGCAGAGCATGGGTGGGCAAGTGTGCGGCCTCGAGTTGTTTCATTGCCTCCGGCCGCACAGCGCCGCTTGGATGGCTCCCCGCGCTATAGGCGGTAAAGGTCCGGCCGCCTTTGCGGTTCATGATGGCTTCCGCCATGATGGATCGCGCAGAGTTGCCGGTGCAAAGAAAAAGTACGTTGTAATGCGACTGCATGACCGCCATCCTTCCACTCTTCTGAATGGTTTAACCGCTACTGGATGAGCCGCTTGAACCCCAGCACGCCATCAGGAACAGCAGGTTGGCCCGCAACAGGTTTTTTCCGCTGCGGCTGCGGGTTTGATCGCATAGACTTTGACGCTTGCCGCGGCTGCGTTGACGTCGTAGTCAGAGAGAAGGGTCGCGAGATCGTGGTGGAGGGTTGCGGTCTTGTCCGTTGAGCAACAAGCATCACTCGCGGTATCCATGGCAGGGGAGCAGCAGGCCGCCTGGTTTTCGACCTTCGCGTAGGCGTTGAGATCGGCTCCGCTGTCTACGATTTCCACGTGTTGAAACCCGGCTGCGAGCAAGCCCTGACGATAAGCATCTATCTGGATCGCGCCGGCAATGCAGCCGACATAGGCCGCCAGGCTTTGCGCTACGGCCAGGGGCAACGCACCTTTAAGGGCGATATCGCTCACGGCTAAACGTCCACCCGGCTTCAGAATTCTGGCTATTTCCCGAAAGACGGCCGGCTTGTCGGGAGCAAGATTGATGACGCAATTGCTGATGACGCAATCCACAGATGCGTCCGGGAGAGGGATCTTATCGATCTCAGCCAGATGGAACTCAACGTTCTGGTATTCGCCAGCCAAGGCATTTGCCCGCGCACGCTCGATCATCGCGGGGGTCATGTCGATGCCGATTGCGCGGCCTTCCGGACCTACGAGTCGAGAGGCCAGGAATACGTCCAACCCGCCACCGGAGCCGAGGTCGACCACCACCTCTCCGGGCCGGATGGAAGCAATTGCTGTGGGATTCCCGCAAGAGAGTCCCATATTGGCTTCGGCAGGAATGGAAGAGAGTTCTTCGGTACTGTAGCCGAATGCCTCTGCTACTGCCTTGACGCCTGCGTCTTTGTTCGAGAGAGTGCTGTTGGCAACGGCTGCGTATCGGGACTGTACGGATTCAAGCAATTGATCTGTCATTTGGTTCCCCCTTGGGACATATGCGCTAAAACGACTATATGATCGCTGGACACATTCGTCAATGCGTATATAATTCTTTGGATGAAGGTCAGAGACAAAAATTTCAACATAGAACGTTTCTTTCAGGCCCTGGGTGACAATACGCGGTTGCGGCTTCTGAATCTGATGGGCGATCAGGAGATTTGTGTCTGTTATTTTGTCGAAATTCTGGATCAACCGCAGCCCAAGATATCCCGCCATCTGGCGTACCTGCGGAGTGCCGGAATCGTGGCCGCACGGCGCGAAGGGAAGTGGATGCACTATCGCATCGTCATGCCATCGAATATCGGGGCGGCGCAAGTGCTTCAGCAAACACTGGCGTGGCTAGAAGGCGAGCGCGCGATGCAGGCCGATCGCTCCAGGCTTTCAAAAGCATGCTGCAGCCCGGGGAAGTTTGAGGCCCTGCAAGGTGCGCCTCTTCCCATCCAAATCGATTCCATCACGGCCGGCATATCGAGGTAATCATGTCCACTGTCCCCTACACGCAAGGCCAGGTGTGTGCCCCCTTGCCACGCAAGAAGCTATCATTTCTCGATCGGTTTCTCACTCTCTGGATCTTTCTCGCCATGGCGATCGGGGTCGCGCTGGGGCATTTTATCCCTGAATCCGCGTCGTTTGTAAACCGCTTCCAGGTGGGCACAACCAATATCCCGATAGCGATCGGTCTCATCATCATGATGTATCCGCCGCTGGCCAAGGTTCGTTACGAAAAGCTGAGCGAGGTCTTCCGCAATCGCAAAGTTCTCGGCTTATCGCTGGTCCAGAACTGGTTCATCGGCCCTGTACTAATGTTTTGCCTCGCATTGGCGTTTCTCCGCGGCGAGCCGGCTTACATGCGCGGTCTGATTCTCATCGGCATTGCTCGGTGTATCGCCATGGTACTGGTTTGGAACGAACTTGCCGGCGGAGACACGGACTACGTAGCCGGACTGGTGGCCCTTAACAGCGTGTTCCAGGTGGTGTTCTACAGTCTTTATGCCTGGCTGTTTATCACAATTCTCCCAACGTGGTTTGGGTTGAAGGGGGCAGTGGTCAACGTCGGCATCCGTCAGATCGCCCAGAGCGTGTTTATCTACCTGGGTATTCCGTTTCTTGCCGGCATGTTGACCCGATTCGCGCTGGTGCGCGCCAAAGGGGAAGAGTGGTATCGGACGCGCTTCATCCCGCGTATCAGCCCGTTTACTCTTTTCGCGTTGCTGTTCACCATCCTGGTGATGTTCAGCCTCAAGGGCGACCTGATCGTCAAACTGCCGCTGGACGTGTTACGGATTGCCGTTCCGTTGCTGATCTATTTCGTCGTTATGTTTCTGGTCAGCTTCTGGATGGGCCGCAAGTTGGGCGCGGACTATGCACAGACGGCTACGCTCTCGTTCACGGCAGCGGGTAACAACTTCGAGTTGGCGATTGCGGTTGCGGTGGCCGTGTTCGGGCTGAATTCGGGCGAAGCGTTTGTCGGCGTGATTGGCCCTCTCATCGAGGTGCCGGCGCTGATCGGGCTGGTCAATGTAGCCTTTTGGCTTCGCCAACGATATTTTCTCGGAGAGAACAGACTCGCTTGACCGTTGATGTCAGTGGTGAGCCGGACACTTACTCAAATCGCACCTGTAGGGCTGGATTCTCATCTATTCATTGGTAGCCGAGGGCAAACGAGATAATGTTAGGCCCATCGGCTCCGGCGACGTACTGCCGTCCATCGACCATGTAAGTCATGGGCGAGGCGCGCCACGAGTCGTTGCTGCGGAAAGTCCACAAGGTCTTGCCTGTCTTCGCATCGACTGCCGCGAAATCTCCGCCGGTTTCGCCGTGGAATACCAGTCCACCCGCGGTCGCGAGCACGCCGGTATAGTTGGTCTCCTGCGGGCCGGTCAACAGCTTTTCCCAGACCACATCGCCGGTCTCTATGTTGAGGGCGCGCACATAACGGGTACCGAGATCGCTGGGGTCAGGATTCTTATCCCAGATGCGTCCGGTCTTGCGATAGACGCCGCAGTCCTCGGCAGCCATTAAATAGAACAGCCTGGTATTTGGGTCGAAGGCGGTGGAGTACCAGTTAGTCGCGCCGCGCACTCCGGGGCAGGTTTTGGTTCCACTGATTGTGGGGGTTTGGCCGGGGATCAAGATGGGCGAGCCATCCGGATTGAACCCGCTTGCCCAGGTCATTTTCTTCACGAACGGTTTCGCTAGCAGGAACTGTCCGTTGGTTCGGTCCAACACATAGAAGATACCGCTACGCTGGGCCGAAAGCAGCAGCTTGCGCGGCTTGCCATGCCAGGTGGTATCCACCAGCAGGAGTGGTTCGGTCGCGTCCCAATCATGCGTGTCCTGGGGGATGAACTGGAAATACCATTTGAGCTTGCCGGTCGCTCCATCGAGCGCAAGCACTGAATTGGTGTAGAGGTTGGACCCCTCGCGTTGGTCAGGATCGGTGTCGGGATAAGGATTGCCAACTGCCCAATAGAGCGTGCGCGTCTCTACATCGTAGGAACCGGTAGTCCAGGTGCCGCCGCCGCCCGTGGGCAAAGCTCGGCCGGCCCACGTTTCGGCTGGATGCTCGCCGGGTTTAGGGATGGTGTAAAAGCGCCAGGCCAACTCGCCCGTGGTGGCGTGATAGGCCGCGATGAAACCGCGCAGCGGCGAATCTCCCCCGGCGACCCCGGAGATCACCAGGTCGCCGGCCACGAGCGGCGCGCTGCTGTTGTAGTACTTGCCGACCGCTCCGGCTTCCTGCAATGGTTGCGACCACATCACCGCACCGGTGAGACGGTTCAGACAGACCATGAACGCATCGTCTGAGACATAAAAAACGCGGTCTCCCAGCAGCGCCACCCCACGATTGGGTCCCTTCGGGGTCGAGTTTTTCGCCTGGCTCTTCTGCTCGCTGGATACGCCTGATCCGAGGCCATTGGTGCGCGGGGTACACCATATAGAACTGCCGGTGCGGGCGTTGATGGCACAGGTTTGCGCGGCGCCGGTCACGTACATCACGCCGTCCACTACAACCGGTGTAACTTCCAGGCCGGTTCCACCCGGCGAGAAGGTAAATTGAGGCTGCAACTGGTGCACATTCGAAGTGTTGATCTGGTCGAGCGAACTATAACGGTTACCATTGAGCAGGCCGTTGTAGGTGGGCCATTCGCCACTCTTGGGTTTCATCACCGTATTCAGGTCGGCCATGTGATACGGAGGGAACCGGCCCGCTTACCGGTCCGGCTTCGATGCCGCCCAGACTGGAGAGATAGGCGAGCAAGTCCTGGCGTTGCGCCGGGGTGGCCTTCAGGGGCGGCATCGAGGATGTCTTTTCCTGCTGAACCAGCGTGTACTCGCCGGCATCCAGCAAATGAAGCTTGCCATCGAAGGATTGAAGCTGCAGTTCATGCTCTGTGCGCTTGCGCCCGAAGCCGCGGAGCACGGTTCCGTTCTTGAGCGTCACGTCCAGCACTGCCCAGGAGAAGTCGGGGCAAAAGGCCCAGGGTGGGCAAAGGGCGAGCGAATGGATGCCCATTTGGGATGCCGGATCATCCAGTACTTTCTCTATTTCCGGAAGGGTGGAACGTGCAGCGATGTTGGTAAGATCGGGCCCGTTGACTGCGCCTCGGCCGTGCACCATATGGCAGCTCGAGCAGCGCGCCTTCGCCAAAGAAAAATTGTTCACCCGCCCTTATTTGTTCCAATGGCGCATTAGAGAGAGCGGAGAGGTTCATGGAATGAATCCATCCCGCCAGCGCAGCTACATCGCTTGCCGGCAGGGAAGAGAAGGCAGGCATGCCGCCGGAGGTGCCTTGTCGAATGATGTTCTCGATCTCCGGAGCCGACCGCTTGCGCAAATCCGGATTGCCGTTCAAAGCAGGCGCTCGCTCTCCACCCGCGCCGCCGGACCCGTGACAGGCGGCGCAGTTGGTTTCGAAGGTCTGCCTTACCGCGGTGGGCTCGTCCTGATCCTGATCCTGGCCCTGGGCGTGGCAGACTATGGCGAATGCCACCAGGCCAGCGGCCAGGGAAACAACGTTGGCTCTCTTCATTGCCTGTCCGGAAGCTGGTTAACATTCAGGCTGGACCCACGACCTCCAGATCCAAACCCCAGCCCGGTTTACGCGGCGGGTGCATGTAGAGGCCTTCCGGCCCTTTGCTGATCTCGTAGTTTTCATCGAAGAGATCGTACACTTCCTTTGGTCCGCCAGGGGGAGGCATGAACAACTCCGCCCAGGGTCCGTTCACGTGCGAAATGGACCACTGGACGGCGCCGTTGAGGCCGCCACCATGGGGGATCACGGGAATGTCATAAGCCTCTGCCAGCGCGCCGATGCGCCGCAGCTCACTCATGCCGCCGCACCAGGTGACGTCGGGCTGCCATATCGATGCGCCGTCGGCTTCCAGCAGGCGGCGGAAACCGTAACGGCCGTAGATATGTTCTCCGGTGGCGATCAAGGTAGATTTGATTTCCTTCTTGAGACGGCCGAAGCCCTGCATGTCATAGGGTGGAAGGACCTCCTCCACCCATTTCACATGGTAGGGCTCCATGAGCTTGCACATTTCGATGGTGTAGGGCTCATCCCACGACATCCAGCAATCGCACATGACGTCGCCGTCGGGACCGACCGCTTTGCGCGCGCGCTCCACCAGCGCAACATTGCCGCGCATGCCTTCACTCCCACTCGGTGGACCAAAGGGCATGGCCACCTTGACCCGCTTGAAACCATGGGCAACATGCTGTTCGATGTCGTTGCCGGTGCAATAGGCTGGGACCCGCGGCTTGGTCTCACCGCCGAGTAGTTCATAGATGGGCACACCCAGGGCCTTGCCGACAATGTCCCACAAGGCATTGTCGAAGCCGCTGATGGCATTCATGGTGACACCTTCCTGGCCATAAGACTCTGTCGCGCGCCAGTTGATGTCCCAGTTGCGCTCGGTGTCGAAGGGATCGCGGCCCATCATCAATTGCGCCAGGTGGCCCATCACAATCGGACCACCGCCAGGGCCGCCATCCCCGTAGCCCACGATGCCCTTGTCTGTGGTGACCTCGACGGTGAAGCTGTCGACGTTTTTGGCGGCGAACAGACTGCGGGTCGGTTTAAATTCCGGGTAGATGTTGAGCGGCGCCGACACCTCCACACCCTGGGTCGACCAGCTGTTCGGATCGGGCTTGTAGGTGGGATAGGGACGTTTCGGTTTCGTCTTGACCAGGCGAATCGCGGTGATGGTGAGCTTCGATTTCTCCTGGGCCCAGGGGACGGATGGCGCCGCGATCATGGCCGAAAACGTGGCCGCAGCCTGCAAAAAAGTGCGACGGTTCAAGGTGCTGTTTCCTTCCTTTTCGCTGGAATGTTCTAAAGGCGCTTGTCCGGATGCGTCGCCATGATACCGATTTCCTTCGGCTTTATCTTGGCCCAGTTTGACGGAGTTCTTGTGGGAACTCGGGCTTGCTTCCCCACGCAAGCCAAAAGCGGGCTTGCATGGGCCACCCGGGGCATTGGTTAGGCTTATAAAAGCGGGTTTCAATTTACTGGAAGACGTCGCAGGTTGGTGTATATACCGTTAGGGAGGGGTCTGGTCATGCGTCGGAATTGTCTGCTCGCTCTACTTGCCGCACGGTTGTCGTTGGTTGGTATGCTGCTTGGTTCCGGGTTGGCGGTGAGTCAGACGGCGTCCCCTCAAACCGGTAATTCGGGTTTTCATACGGCGGCCCCCAAGGATGAGGTGATAGGGAAGGAAACGGTTGCGCAGCCAGCGCCGAAATCCCAGGTAGGTAGTCCGAATCGAACGGTAGGGCCGCAGCAGGATGGTTCGATTGTCGCGTCGGACAACCAGACGCTCACACCAGCAGGCAAGATCGTGGTCCTGGGTACGCCGGTACGAGCCAAGGCCATTGCGCTGAACCCCAATCAGTTGACCCATAGCGCGGCTGTGCTGCTGATGGGTTCACCGCAACCGATCGTCGTATTCAACACCGCGACGGGAGATGTGCTGCAGCGTTTCATCCCAATGGATGCAACGGCCACCTCGGCCAAAAACAGGAGCGCTGGCTCTTTCACGGGCATCACGTATTCCGCCAACGGCTCGAAGCTGCTCTTCAGCCAGGACAATAACTATGTTGTGATCGCGAGCGTGAACAGGAAGACGGGCCTGCTCAGCAACGAACAGCGGGTTCGGCTGCCTGAGCCGCCCGCCGATGGTCGTCCGTACCACAATGCGAAGGCCATCAATCCGGGAGGCATTGCGCTTTCCAGTGACGGCAAGCGCGCCTATGTTGCGCTGAATGCTGCGAACACGCTTGGCGTGATCGACCTGGCTGCCTCTCCAGCCAGGCTGGTTGCTCAGATCCCCGTGGGCAACGTCCCAAACAGTGTGGTGGTTCGCGGTCAGTACGCCTACGTCAGCAACGAGGGAGGAAGGCCGGCCAGCAGCTCTGACTTCACCAACAACTCCGACGGTACGCCGATTGTTGTCGACCGCGAAGACGCCTTCACGCTTACGGGTACCGTATCCGTTGTGGACCTCGCGGCGGCCAAACAGGTCGAGTCGATACCCGTGGGTCTGCACCCAGCCGGAATGACGATATCGGGCTCCCGCCTTTACGTCGCCAACGCGTACGGTGACAGCTTATCCATCATCGATCTCAACACGAATAAGACGGTGCGGACTATCAGTCTCAGCGTTCCGATCGCCGGCGGCGTCTTCGGTTCGGGCCCTAACGGTGTGGCTGTCACCGAGGATGGGAAAGCCTACGTGACGCTGGGCCAGGCCAATGCCGTAGCCGTCATCAACCTGCAAGGCCGTGAGGCCAACCCGGTGATTGGTTATATCCCGACGGCCTACTTCCCCACATCGATCACGTACGACAAGGTGCGGAAGCAGCTGGTGATTGCCGATGACAAAGGTCTGGGAGCGCGCGGTAACCCCGCCACGAAAGGCGGAGCGATTGCGTATAACACCCATGCTGATATGGGTGTGGTGAATCTAATCCCGGAGCCGAACGCGAAGCAACTCGGAAAGTTCAGCAAGCAGGTCTTCGACAACAATCACTGGAACCTGACGACGAATATTGAAGTGGGCAAGGAGTACATCGATCCTGCGGCCAAGCCGGTCGCGGTTCCCAAACACATTGGCGAGCCTTCGCTGATCAAATTCGTGTTTCTGATCATCAAAGAGAACCGTACATACGACCAGATGCTGGGTGATGTGGCATGGGGCAATGGCGCTCCAGAGCTTGCCGTTTTCGCCTCTGCTTTGCCGAATCAACATGCCTTCGTCAAGCGGTTTCCTCTGCTCGATAACGTGTATGCGCCGAGCCGGCAGTCGGCAGACGGCCATCCGTGGATCGGTATGTCAGGATCGTTCTACTCCAACGACATTCTCTCGCCGGACTGGATTCGCTCTTATCCAGGAGGCGAGGCAGAGGATGCGCTGACGAACACGCCTCAGGGTTTTCTATGGACAGGCGTCGAAGCGAAAGGGCTCACGGCCAGATTGTATGGCGAGTGGAGCACCGGCACTACGGTAGCCCCCAAGGCGGATGGCTCAGCCTATACATGGAGTGACTTCTACCAAACGTCTCTCTGCAAGGAAGGCAAGGCGCCTGCCACCAGCTGCATTGTGCCGGATGACGCGATCCATGTGACGTCTGCCATTCCTTCGGCGGCGAGGATCATGGACCCGCGTTTTCCGCCGTTCAACCTCGACATCCCCGATCAGTATCGCGTCGATTACTGGACGAAGGAATTTGAACGCCTGGACGCGGCCAACCAGGTGCCGAACCTGACGATTCTTTGGCTTCCCGACGACCATACGGCGGGTACCTCCAAAGGTCATCCTTATCCCATCAATTACCAGGCGGATAACGATCTCGCGCTCGGCCGCATGGTGGACGTAATCAGCCACAGCAAGATCTGGGCGCAGTCGGCAATCTTTGTGGAGGAAGATGATTCTCAGGCGGGGACCGATCATGTCGATGGGCACCGTCAGCCGGTTTATATCATCAGTCCCTACACCGCGGCTCCGCAGGCCACCGGTCAGGGAAAGACGATCCACACCACTTACACGGCTGAAAATATCAACCGGACGATCGAGAATATCCTGGGCGCTCAGCCGCTCACACAGTTCGATCTGGTGGCCTCACCAATGTTTGACGCCTTCCAGAACGAGCCGGATCTGACGCCCTACGATCACCTGGCGGCAGTCATTCCGCTCGATCGGGGTCCCGGTCTTCCAGGAGACACCGCTGCTGTTACGAGTCCCATGGCGCGTGCCTGGCTCAAGGCAACGGAAAAGGTCATGAAGGGGAAATATGACAAGGCCGACGCCGTCGATCCGAACTTTCTCAACCATGTGACCTGGTATGTGACTACGGGTTGGAATCGACCCTATCCGGGCGAAGACAAGATTCTATCGCCGGAGCCCTTGGTCAAATCGGCCATGAAGTACAAGAGCGATGATGATGATTGAAGGATCCACGGGTGACGCTGAGAAATATATCCCGGATAAATGAGTGTTCCCGGTCATTTGCGGGCGCGTCATCTTTTTCCAGACAAACTCAACTCAATTCCTCCCACAAAACTGCGGCCGGGCATGCGCACGCCCAGAATTTCCTCGTAACCAGTGTTGGAGAGATTGGTCATCTGCAGATAGGGGTGGATGCGGCCGGCTTCGCGAATGAGGGACTCATCCCACACCGGATAGGGATCGCGCTGGTAGCGCTCGACAACTCCCAGCCTTGATTGGAGCAGGAACTGCTGGTGCAGGCGCCAGGTCCACTGGGCTCTGGCGTTGTTGACGGGATAGTTGAAGACGTACTCCGATTGGAGACCGTGGAGAGCCTTTTGGGCCCCCTCGAGGATAGTCCAGGTTAGCTTGAACTGCTGGCTCGGGCCGGCGTCCCATTCGAAGGCTGCTTCGACCCCGGTGAAGCTCAATCCTGACAGATTGCTCGCTTGCCAGGGGTCGGCAGGGGAGGCCCGGATGTAGTCGATGGTGTATTTTTGCCTGGAAGTGAAGCCAGTGAGCGCGGCGGTCACGCGGGGGCTCGGATACCAGTCGGCTCCAGCTTCGTAGTTCCATGCGGCCTCCGGTTTGAGATTTGGATTGCCGAGTGTTGACGGGTCCGAGTAGTAGAGATCCAGATAGGTCGGGAGCCGGAAACCGTGACTGACAGCCGCGTGAAGCTTGACGGCGTGCGGAACCCAGAGCGTTCCGGCGGCGGTGGGACTCAGGACAGAGCGGCCTCCGCTAAAAATTTCTTCCCGAATGCCCAGCGAAAGGGAGCCGCGCTGGGGAGCGCGCCATTCGAGCTCGCCGTAACCCGCTCCACGGTTGCGGCCGTGGCGCCCGAGATTGGTGCTGTTTATCTGGTCAGTAGTTTCCTCCAAGCCATAAAGCAAGGTGATGTTTTTGAAAGGAGCGCGGCGGTCGCGCAGGGAACCTTCAAAACCGTCGTCGATGTGCTGGTTTTTGTACCCTTCGGGCTGATCGCGTTGCAAAAGAAAAATATCGGAGTGCCGGCGATAGCCGAAGGCAGCCTGCGTGTGCTGGTTGACCTGTTGAGTTCCCCCGGCGAACCAGCCTTTGGTGCGCTCCCAGGAGTTGTAGTTGCCATAGAACTGGGCAGCTCCAAAAGCACGGTCATCTCCGGCGAACAATAAATCCGTTTCCCCAAGCCGCGACGTGGCCCGGGTTTCTGTGCTGGCGTCATCTGTCCGATAATCGCGGTCCGCGATAAAGCCGGTGGAGAACTCCCGGCTCCCGGCGAGGACTTCGTTCCAACGCCGGCGATGGAGAGCTCCGAGAAAGCTCTGCTCGTTTTGACCGAAGCTCCCCACCCCAGCCCGGAGACGCAGCGTATCTGCTTCCGGCTTCCAAGTGACAAAATCGGCAACGCCGCCGATGGCGTCTGAGCCGTAGAGTGTCGACCCGGCTCCGTGGAGAACATAGATGTTGCCGATTGCGCTCGATGGAACCGGCAAATCGAGATTGAAGTGCGAAGTCTCCACGTTGTTCATACGCAGCCCGTTGAGCAATACCAGGGTCTGTTCGAAAGAGGCCCCGCGCACGGAAATGTCGGACATAATGCCGGCGGGTGCGCGCTGCTGGATGTCGATCGATGAATCGGTGCGAAGGTAGTCTTCGAGCTGCTGGTAAGCGAGACGATGCTGCTGTGTGTCGAGCACCGTGACTGTTCGGGCGGATTCGCCCTGTGTGACAGGCGCCAAGTTACCCAGGACGACCACGGTTTCCGCGAGCGGCGGGATTGGCTGCTGGCTTTGCTGTGCCGGCAAACATGGCGTTCCCATGCACAGCACAAGGAGACAGAGGCGCCGGGAATTTCTGTATGGGGAAGGCCTGCCCTTTACTTTGAGTGCGTGCAACTACCATCCTCCTTGGGGCGCGGCTATGAGCGTGCAGCGGCAAGCAGCCGCACACCGCTTCGCCAGAGTGGGATCGCGAACAGAAGGGAAGAGACGGAGAGGGCAAGTCCGAACTCGCCAGCGAACCACGCTGCGCGGCCTGTTTCCACCGTACTAGAGCGCAGATGAGGTATTGGACCCACCGCCTCCTTTGATGATTGGCCGGCATTCGTCGTCAACGCTTCGTTGACCTCATTCGCGTGGGCCTATGAGACAGTTCATACGTCCTGATTTTACCTATCTCACCCAGTTGATGACACCGTCTAGAAACTTGCTTCATTCAACGTGACCTCGGTGGCGCTGCGCCTGGTGGCTGCTGATCGTCGGGTTCCGGCAGTGAATCAGGGGGGATAGGTTTAAAACCCGGTAGCAACTGCGAGCCAGCACGAAACATTTGATATCGCCCGAAGGAAATGACATTCAACTTAGTGACGAATGGGCCGGAGGTGGTAAAGCTCGCCTGCCATTGCTGCAAGACCCTTAAGGTCCGTGCTTTGGAGATGGACACCGCTTTTACGGGACATAAATATTTCCTACCTCCAATGATCACCGGGGAATACTCAACCGCGATGTCGGCTTGAACAACCGGCAAAGTCGGTTTTAAGTCTGCCTGTACTTTGATTTGAAACAACTCTCCGGTCGCTGGATCGATGATCATTTCTCCCTGATAGCCAACCACCATCTGATATGAGCGAGAAGCGTCTCCCGCTGGAAGGCAGCAATCCGATATTTCGTAGTGTGATTTGCCGGCGGGGACGAAATACCGAAAGACAGCGCGCCGATCGCTACCATTTTGTTCCATGACGCCTCCACGTAGGTTGCATGTGTTTGACATCACGAGTAAAAAGCTCCCCTTGCTCAACGGCCTGCAAAACCGGAGAACATGCGAAAAATTGCGACCAACCCTACTAGTTGGTAGTCTACATATGCATGCAGGGCGAAACAGCAGAACGGATTCTCGAAGCGGCTAACACCCTCCTCATAGATCGAGGGTATTCAGCCTTCAGCTACGCCGACATTGCTGAGACCGTAAAGATCCGAAAGGCGAGCATTCATCATCATTTCCCGACGAAAGCCGGGCTCGTGGTAGCAGTTCTGAGACGCCACCGTGCCAGGATTTCAGACGGTATGAAAGCGCTCGATGAACAGATCGACAATCCCTTGGTACGCATCAAGAACTACTTCAAATATTGGGAAGGGTGCATTGAAGGCCGGACCCTCTCCTTCTGTATCGGCGCGCTTCTCGGAGCCGAAATGCCGTCCCTTCCCGAAGAAGTGCAAGCCGAAGTTCGGTTGCATTTTTCAATGCTTACTGAGTGGTTTGAGCGTACGTTGAAAGCCGCATCGAAAATGCGCGTGATTCATCTACAAGGTACGGTCGCAACGGAGGCGCAGATGTTGATCGCCGTGCTGCATGGCGCGATGCTTTCCGCGCGTGCAACCGGCAACTCTGATGTCTTCCGATCGCTTTCACAAACGGCTCTCAACAGGATTTCCGCAGCAAAGCAATAATCCCCTTTGGCGGCTTGACCGCGCTCATATTCCTACGAACCAATCACCTACCAACTAGAAGATAGTGAGGCAAAAACATGGAAACCATATCTCTCGACTCCACACGTTCGTTACGCAACCTTTACTTCGTCCGCACGGCCTTTCAAGTGATGTGGGCGGCAGGCGTTATTACAACCGCGATCAAACAGCCGCAAATCGCCGCATTGCTCTTCCTCCTCTATCCGCTGTGGGACGTTGCTTGCACGGTCTACGACCTCAACACTTCGAGCAAATCGGGCAGTGCTCGCACCTCGCAAATCATCAACGTTGTACTTGGTATAGGGGCGGCAATCGGTATCGGGATTACGGTGTTCCACCAGCCGATCTACTCGGTCGCGATCTTTGGTGTATGGGCGTTCGGAGCCGGACTACTGCAACTTGTGCTTGGCCTGATTCGGCGGAAACAGTTAGGCGGTGGTCAGTGGGCGATGATCCTCAGCGGCGCTCAGTCAATGATTGCCGGGATTGCGTTCTTCTTAGGCGGTCTCTATGACAAGCGCCACATCCAGGATGTCGGAGGCTATGCCATATTCGGAGCGCTCTACTTCCTGATTGGCGGAGTTCTGCTCACGCGCGAGCTTTCTAAGCTCTCAACCCTGGAAGCGATATGACTTCAGGCTGCTGTACTTGTCTCTGACTCACTTCGCATGGAATGCCCAGTGAGGAGCGTAGGCATAAACGTGTTTGATCCACACCGAAGGAGATTGCCGACGTACGTATTCGTAGGTCGGCAATGAAATGCGAGAATAGCCGTATGAGTCCTGAGATTACGCGCGAACTGTCACAAGCTGCCGCCGTCGAAGGCATGCCCGGCTGGGAAACGCGCCTGTTCCTCATCACTTATCCGGCGGGTGCGGACGGCAGCGGTCATTCGCCCTTTTTGCCCGGATTGAGATCCGGTTTCTTCTCGTCCTCCCCCACACAAACCGGTCGGGACAATTTCACAAACCAGTAGGTCTGTCTCCGTTGCAAACGCTTTCGTAATTGGGCGGTCCCGGCACGGTCTTACGCTCGAGAGAACCCGCGACGTTTACAACTGCAAGCTCATATGACAGAGAGGGCACGCTTGTAGCGGTCTGTCCCACGGAATATGTCGTTGAGAGCAAAATGAGTAACCCGGCTACGCGGCATGAGGGCATGGTTTTGATGCACAGTCTAACGCGTCCTGTTTAGCACCGGAAAATCCATCCATAATGCACTCTTCTGTTCGACTGGCTGAAGAGTCGGTTTTCGGTGACTTTCCCGTTCAACGGTTCCGGGCGGGGAGGTCATCGAAAGTCGTTGGGTGCGGGCGCAGTCGCCTACTCAAGCCAACAGAGGGCTTGAATGGGCCCCCCGGAACTTTTGGGAGGCTTGTCATTCAGATCAAGCCGGTTTCACTCCGCTTTACCGCGGCGCGGAGTCTCGCGTGATCGATGACTGTCTGATCACCATAGGCTTCGGCCCAGTCGGCCAGCGATTCCCGCAACGGCCTGGATGTGCCGCAATAGCCGGCGATGATGGCGGCTTCACCGGTCTTTGCATGGGCGCGCGCGAGCAAAGCGCCGCAGGCCCAGCAGTAGAAATTGAACGCATCGCCGGTGAGCCATTCGATGGGTACGGAGGCTTTGAGATTCTTCATCTGCCGCACGTAATACTGATGCCCGTCCATCTCCGTCCATCCCAGCAGGACGTCGCTAGACGATTGCAGAGCGCGTTGTCCGGTGACAACCCGCTGACCATCGTGGCCGATTTCTGAGCGTCTCACAGGCAGATACGGCGCGTGAGCCGGAACGAGCGCCTCCTTGATTTGCAGGAAGAGCGGGTCGTTGTCGTCCTTGCCCATCAACAAAGCCAGGTAGGTTCTGGTGCCGACCGAACCGATACCGACCACCCGGTGAGCCACATCCGCAACGCGATAGAGTGACAACATGTAGCGAAGCTCGCGGGTCAGGGTTTCCGAGTATCTCTCCAATGCCGTGATCAGAGCTTTCTTTTTTGCGGAGTTGACCCGGGTGAGGATGGGCGGGTCTTCCCGGAACTGCCAGCGGCCGGCGGCATCCTTGATGGCGACTTTAGGCAAGAGGCTCTGATGATCTGACTGCAATGCTTTGGCGAGTACCTTCTCAATGACCGCCTGCGCTTTGGCGGGCACTTTTCTCAGCACATTTGTGCGCCCTGGAAAGGAGTGGAGATGCCAAATATCAAAGGTGCCCAGGTCTTCCAGCCTGGCCATGTTGTCCTGGTAACCGCGCACGACTTCGGCGACCGCGGTTCGCCGTTCGCGCGTGGACAAACCATTCTCTCGTCCGGCAACGTTCGCGCTGGCCGTCAGGCGCTTCAGGTCCCACTCCCACGGTCCGATGACGGTCTCGTCGAAATCGTTCAGATCAAATACGACTTCACGTTGCGGCGTGCCGTACAGTCCAAAGTTGCCCAGGTGAGCATCTCCGGCGAGCACCACGTTATAGCCCATGGTGGGTGTCGGGTTTAAGTCGTAGGCCATCACGGCGGCTGCACCGCGGAGGAAGGCAAAGGGAGATGCAGCCATCCTCTCCATGCGCAGTGGTATCAATCGCTTTTGCCGGCCGGCATTTCTTCTGCGGATGATCGACAGAACGTCTTCACGCTGGTCATCCGGCTTCCACTGGCCATGGAGTTCGCGAGGCACGCTGACACGCATGCTTTTGCCTTGCGCGTGAAGATCGGCCACGCTAGGGAGCGGCTTGCGCATATTGAGCCGCTCGTTGGTGACTCGATCCTGTTTGCTGACGGAGTGACGGGACATTGTCGGCTTAGTCCATTAACTTGCGCGTGAGATATATGTAGTCCACTGCTTTGGTCTCGGCGGATTCTTTCAGATTCGCGCCGAAGTTGTGTCCGCCTTCGACGATTTCGTAATAGAAAAATGGCTTGTGAAACTCCTCCAGCCGTGCGGCAAACTTTCGGGCGTGGACCGGCCCGACTCGGTCGTCTTTGGTGGTGGTGAATATCAAGGGCTCGGGATAATGCACGTCCGGCCGTAGCTGGTTGTAAGGAGAGATGGATGCCAGGAACGCCCGCTCCTCGGGGACGGATACGGAACCATATTCGCCTACCCAGGAAGACCCCGCCGCGATCTGCTCGTAGCGCAGCATATCCAACAGCGGCACGCCAATGATGACGGCATTCCACATTTCCGGATGCTGGGTAAACTCAACCCCCATCAGCAGGCCTCCGTTGGAATCGCCGGTGATGCCAAGTTTTTGAGAGGAAGTAATGTGCCGGGTGACTAAGTTTTCTCCTACGGCAGCAAAGTCATCGTAGATACGCTGCCGTTTGGTCTTGAGCCCAGCCTCATGCCAGGCGGGCCCGAATTCTCCTCCTCCGCGGATGTTTGCCAACACGTAGACACCGCCGCGCTCCAACCACAATTTGCCGATGATGCCGCTGTAGGCAGGTGTGTTGGCCACCTGAAAACCGCCATAAGCGGTCAACAAGGTTGGGTTCGCGCCGTTGTATTTCAGGTCTTTGGGACGAACCACAAAGTAGGGAACCATGGTGCCGTCTTTCGATCTGGCCTCAAGCTGCTCCACCACATCATGAGAGGCATCGAATTGAGGCTTGAGCGATTTCGCGTTCTGGAGTGAATTGGTCGCGGGATCGCCGAGGAGCAGGGAAGACGGGGTAAGAAACCCCTGCACATCGAGAAAGAAGCGGTCGCCTGCGCCATCCGAGGGCAGGATATCGACGGTTTGGTTGTCGGGCAGATCCAGCTTTTTCCGCGTCCACTCGCCCGCCGGGCTGAGGGTGTAGATATAGGCGCGCCCCTGGACGTGTTCGAGCGTGGTGAGTACCAGATGATCCCTGGTGGTTTGCACCTCCTGCGCGAACTCGACTGCAGTTGGGGTGAAGATGGTGGTGGGTTTCAGATGCGCAGGATCTTTTTTTACTGCTTCCAGATTTAGCGAGATGACGGAACCCTGCGGGAAGGTCTTATCTAACCCGTCGGGCTTCCAGTCCTGATTCAGCTGAACGATCAGCTGGTTGCGCAGCAGTCCTTCTATCTCTGCTTTGGCGGGTAAGGCCAGCCTGGTCGTGGCCGCGTGTGTCCACAGGAAGTGCGCGCTCTCGAAGGTGCTGACATCTACATCCATCAAGGTGACATGGTGACCCTGACTGTCGTTTAGGGTTTCTGGCTGCACGCTGATGTTGTTCTCAGCACCGCGAAAAATCTCCTTTGCCTGGTCGAGCGGCTGGCCACGCTTCCATAGCTTCACGACAAAGGGATAGCCTGATTTCGTCATGGTGCCTGCACCCCAATCGCGGGCTACCAGAAGCGTGTCCTGGTTCAGCCAACTGACGTCTTGCTTGGAGTGCGGCGACACAAAGCCGTGCTGGATAAACTTGCCGGTCTTGAGGTTGAATTCGCGGAGTGTTTCAGCGTCTTCACCGCCGGCAGAGAGGGAGACGAGGCATAGAGTGTTGCCGGGGTAGAGACAATTCAATCCGTTGGCCACCCACTCCTGCTTATCCTGTTTGGCGAGCGCGTCGTAGTCGAGGACGGTTTGCCAGTGTGGGTCTGGGGTTAGATAGCTGGTGAGACTGGTACGGCGGAGGATGCCGCGCACGTGTTGGGCGTCCTGCCAGGTGTTGTAGACCGTTCCGTCTTTCAAGATGGGAATCGCCAGGTGGTCGGGCGACTCGTATATCTTGAGTGCGTCTTGCTTGAGGTTTGCGAATCGCGGGTCACTTTCCAGTGTCTTGATGGTGCGGGTGTTTTGCTCCTTCACCCAGGTCATGGGGCGAGCGCCTGCGACATCTTCGAGCCACTGGTATTTGTCGACTTGCTCCAGGGAAGAAGAGGTGGCTGCCTTGGCGGCGGGCGCGGAGGAGTGGCAGCCGGTGACTGTTGGCACTATCCCGGCGAGCGCAAGCATGATGGGGCCGAATCGCATTGGTTGTCCTCCCTAAGGACGGGCTTCCCCTGAGCAGGGTCTCAACTGTTTCGAGGGAAGTCCATCTTATCCGACCTTGCCCTGGAACAAGCATCGCGTGCAGGTCCACATCAATGCTGGCGCTGCTCGATGTTGCCAGGCGTTTCCGCGGAATAGGTGGGGAAAACGTGTTCCACGAGCTCTCGTCGCAGAGTGAGGCGTAAGTCGGTGTCAGGGTCGGGCTCGGTATTTGATTGCGGATGGACCGCGGACGAGGGCGCAGGGGCTCCGGTGTCGGTGGTGTTGACCACCAGAATGCTGGCGGTGTGATCCGTGGGGTCGATCAGCATCTCAGAGGAAAAACCACCCTGGTCACCGTCGTGATAGATGTAGCGGTGACCCTGGAGGTTCAACACGAAAAACCCCAGCCCCATCATCGGCGTCCCGAGGGTGTATGCGGTCGCAGGCTTCCCTGGCTCGGTAACCGGCAGAACACCCTTCCAAGCTTCTTCGAGCGACTCGCGCTTGAGCACGATGGCGTAGCGCGGATTCGCTGGATCGCCGATCAGGAAGTGGAGATATTTCACCATGTCGATGAGGGGTGCTTTCAGACCGCTGTTCGAGGTGGTGATACCTGTGTCGAAGTCAAAAGGCTGCGGAGTCAGTTTGTCGCCGGCGCGGAGATAACTGGCCGAGACATGGGATTCGAGAAAGTACGGCGAGCGGTCGAAGTAGCTGGCGGTCATCCCCAGCGGCATGAGAATGTTTTTTTGCACGTAGATTTCGAAGTCATCGCCTGAGAGCCGTTGAATGATCTGGCCGAGGAACACGTAACCTAAGTTGGAATAGCTCCATCGAGATCCCGGACGAAAGGCAACCTGGGTATAGGGCAGCATGGCGACGACCTGCGCCCACTGCGTCGGTTCGAACGGTTGCCAGTCGCAGTTGGAAGCATCCTCGCAGTCCCAGGGCCACGTGGGATTGCGAAAGCCACCACTGTGGGTCAGCAGGTCGCGAATGGTGACGGCATCGATCGAGCCGAAGGCATCGTGCACCTGGCGCAGTTCGGGCACGTAGCGTACTGCGCTGTCATTCAGCGACAGCTTTCCCCGGTCGCGCAGTTGCAGGATGGCGATTGCCGTCATGGTCTTGGTGATCGACGCCCAGTTGTACGATGTTTCTTCGTCTACGGGCTGCTGGGTGTCTTTGCTTGCTTTGCCGAAGAATCTAAATGTTGCTGGTTCCTGCATGTGAACGATGGCGATCCCGCCGCCCACGACTCCGTGGTGCGATAGGACTGTGTCGAAGCGTTTGGAAAAAGCAGATTCTTGTGCGGGCATGGATGCTGGTGCAGCGATCAGGCAGCTCGTCAGGAGCCCAGCCGCGAGCAGCGCAGGCAAGGGTGCACGAAACCTTTTTGACATGGTCCTATTATCTCGCGCCGGTCGGTTGGGATGACAAAGTAGAGGCCAGCAGTTCTATTGAAAGTGGTTGCTGGTTCAAATCTTTTGAGCGCCCTAATTCCGTGTTTCCAGTAGTGCTCCGTGGAACCGCAGGTCCCTCCGCTCGCTTCGCTTCGGTCGGGATGACAAGGTAAGGAGTGGCTGTTCTATTTGGGAGTGATTGCCGGTTCCATTCCGTTCAAGCGTCCTAAACGACGTTTCCAGTAGTGTCCGCGGAACAGCAGGTCCCTCCACCACGCTCGGGATGACAGAAAGGAAATGGTAACCGTTTCAGGCATAAGCCGTACGGAGCGGGAGAAAGATTTGGACGGTCGTTCCGTGTTTCTCTGGTTGGGTGTGACTCTCGATGCTGATCTGGCCGCCGTGGCCTTCGATGAAATTTTTCGCTACGAACAGACCTATTCCTGTACCGACGGTCGCCCTGGTGGTGAAGAAAGCGTCGAAGACTTTTGGCAGGATTTCCGGGGTTATACCCTCGCCGTTGTCTGCAATGCTCAAGGTCACGCCGTCTGACGGAGTTGCCGTATCGCGGACCGAAATTGAAAGGGTTCCACCGTCGGGCATCGCGTAGATGGCGTTGGCGATCAGGTTCGAAATTACCTGCATCATTTCGCCACGGCGCAAGACAACCTTCCGCGAGGAAGAGACTGATTTCTCAAGGGTGATGCCGGCAGCCGTGCAACGGGGTTCATATATGGCCATCGCATGCTCGGCGATTTCACCAGGAGAGGCCAGGCTCGCGGCAGCATGCTCACGGTAGTAACCCAGGGTCTGCTTGGCGATATGGGACACACGGCCAAGCTCGCTTTCGGCTGTGGCAAGGTAGTTGATCCCTTCCTCGTCGGTAATCTTGGGCCGGAGAAGGTAGAGCAGGTTCATCACCGCTTCCAGGGGATTATTTATCTCGTGGGCAATGGTTGCGGCCATCCGCCCAGTGGCTGCGATTTTTTCTGCTTGCAGCAGGGAACGCTCCATACGCTTGCGAGTGGATACATCGCGCAGAATTTTGGAGGCCCCGATTACTCGGCCCTGCGCATCTTTGACTGGGGAGACGGTGAGCGAGACATCAATCAGGCCGCCGCTCTTGGTGAGCCGAACCGTCTCGAAGTGCTCAACCCGGCGGCCGGCGCGAATGCTCTGCAGGATGGTCTCTTCGTCTGAATGCAAATTTTCAGGAATGAGCCGGAGTATGGAGGTCCCAATCATCTCGTCGGCGGTGTAGCCCAGAACGCGCTGCGCTGCATCATTCCAACTGGTGATGATGCCATTGAGATCCTTGCTGAGAATAACGTCGTCTGAGGAGGCCACGATCGCCGCGAGTTCGCTGAGCCTTTTGGCATTTTCGCCCAGCTCCGCTTCAGCCTTTCGCATCTCTGTGACATCGCGGACCGTACCCAGAATTCTTCCCTTCGACCCCTTGGCCTCCGCTTGAGGGGTTCCGTTGATCTCGATACTGCGAAGGGCATTATCCGTGCGATAGATCAGTCCCTCAAAATGGAACGGGCTGCCATGTTGGAGGGTTCTTTGCAGAGCATCGCGAAAGGCATCACGGAATTCCGGATGCAGGAAATCACGCAGGAGTCCGGCGCCGTTGACTGGCCCCTGTTCGCTTGTCCGGCCAAAGATTTCGTACATACGGTCGTTTTCCCAATTTTCCTGGTCTTCCGTCGTTTCCCAGACAAAGACACCGAGCTGCGCAACCTCGGTTGCGAGCTTCAACCTCAACTCGCTCTCGCGGAGCCGCCGGGCGCCTTCGACCGTCTCCGTCATATTGCGAAATGCATCGTAGACGCCTGCGATCCTGCCGTTTTCATAGACGGGAACGAGGGTATAGCTCCAGTATTGATCTTCCAGAACCCCATTGAGGAGGATGGGGATCAACAGGTTGTCGCGAACCGCGGTCTCCCCGCGATAGAAGCAGGCTTCCAGATCGGCCTTTACCAGATCCCACGCCTCAGGAAAAACGTCGCGGTAGAAAGCGCCGAGCGCGTGGGGATGCTTGGCCGTCAAGGTGGCGATGGCTGCGTCGTTGTAAAGGAACACCATCTCCTCTCCCCAGCAGAGGACGGTCGGAGAGGGCGAATGCAGCATGAGGTTGACGGAGGCCAGGAGGGTCTCGGACCAGCCTTCCATGGGCCCGAGGCGCGTGTTCGACCAGTTATGGATTCGAATGCGACCAGCCATTTCGGTGTTCCCGGTAATGAGTGTGTCCATCCGGGGAGTGATCGCAGGGTCAACCATGGTTTTACTGAGGAAATTCAAGCAATCTTGATACCCTCACATGCTAAAGCAAATTGGCGCTGCGGCGGCTTGGAGGGCAGGAATGGAGTCAAACGGGTAAACTTCGAGGTCCGAATGGACACCGCAAGGTATTTACTATCTGGTTTGCCAATCGGGGTTATGCCAGGCGGAGTCTCCACCAGAGGAGAAGAGCTACCGCCGAGGGCACTGCGAAGATCAGCAGGAAGATAGGGAACTCGTCCGCTATGGAGTAGCCGGCCCTAGTGACTCCATACCAGAGATTCAGGGCAGCTATGATGAGCCACGCCGGTAGGAAGGAGAGAGCGGCGCGTGATCCATGGCCGAGCAAACGCCCGCCTAAGATGAAAATGCCTAACAGCCCAAAGCCTAGGGCGAGAACTTTGATGGTGTGCATGGTTCTCCTCTTGAGAGCCGCATTATTTTGACAGGAAATGCGCCAGGCGCTCGATTCCAGACTCGATCTTCTTACTGTCGGCGGCGTAGCACCAACGCAGCCAGCCTTCTCCTTCGGGGCCGAAAGCCCTGCCGGGCGCGAGGCCCAGGCCGGCTTCTTCAATCAGGCGCTTGGCCAGGCGTACGGAATCGTCTTCGCCGTCCACCCGCAGAAAGAGATACATGGCGCCATCCGCTTCGGGTATTTGCAGCCGAGGAAGAGGGGACAACGCAGCAAACAATTTCGCCTTGGTGTTCGCCAGTTGGGTTCGCAGCTCACCCACGTAAGGCTCTCCTTGTTCAAGAGCGGTGACGCCGGCGCGTTGAACGAATTCAGAGACGCAAGAGGTGTTGTATTCGATCAGCGCCGCGAGATCCGCCTGGATGGCTGGCGGGGTAACCATCCAGCCCAAACGCCACCCCGTCATACTCCAGGCCTTGGAGAAGCTGTTGATCACAATCAGGCGCTCGCCCGGCTCTGCCAGGGTGAGGAACGAGGGCGCCGTTTTCATTCCATCGGCGTAGACGAGGCGCTCGTAAACATCATCCGCGATGATCCATATTCCATGACGGCGGCAGTGTTCCAGGATGACGGCTTGCTCGGCGCGTTGTATGGTCCAGCCGGTGGGATTGTTAGGCGAGTTGAGCACCAGCATCCGGGTTCCGGGCTTAAGCGCATCGAGAAGCTTCTCCAGAGGCAGGGTCCATCGGCCGTGTTGTACTTCGAGCGACACACAGGTAACCCGGCCACTCATCACCTTGGGAATTTCGACTGCATTGGGCCATAGCGGTGTAACCGCCACCACGCGGTCACCCGGCGCGACCAGGAGTTGACTGGCCAGCATGAGCGCGGAAACCCCGGAAGCGGTCACGGCGATTTGGCCGGCGCCGATGGGGAGTTGATGAAGATGGGTCAGATAGGTGGAGATAGCTTGCCGCAGGTAGGGCCTGCCCAGGTTCTCCGAGTAGAAGGTTTCCCCTTGGTGCAACGAGGCCATGGCTGCCTCGCGAATGAACGGTGGGGTCGATTGATCGGACTCCCCAAACCAGAAAGGCAAGACATCCTGCCGGCCCATGGCCGTGTTGGCGACGGCACGAATCAGGGAAGGTGAAAATCTCGATTCCACTGCCTGCTCGTGGGTGATGCCTGACAGGGTCTCTGGATGCAAAGGGTACGGCCTCTCACTCCATCTTAAATGGAGGCCTGGGCTCGCGGGAATTTCGGGTTTGCCGTGCGATCATGGTGTTGGTCTGAACGCCTACGGAGGAACCTGGATGCCCCTGGAAAATATAAGCCGGCGCACTTTGCTTGGATCAGCAACCGCGGCAGTGTGCCTGGCTGCGTTGTCGAAAGCGGGCGCCCGCCCGGTGGAGTGGAAGCCGCGTCTTGGCATTTTGGCCAAATATACCGAAGCTAACGTGGACTTCGCCCTTCAGGAAGAATTCAATAACATGATTCTTTCTGCCGGCGCAGGGGTTCCGGGCCTGGACGTTACGACGATCTCGGATGAAGAAATCGCGAGAGTCAAAAATCATTTGTCGTCAAAAGGGATGCACGTTTCGGCGCTGCAGGTAGGTGGGAATCATATCGCGGCCGATCCGGCGCAGCGCGCACAGGAAAATAGCAACTTTGTGAAGTCGATCGTACTGGCTGGTAAGTTGGGTGTTCCCTATATAGGCACGCAGTCGGGCAAGGATGCCTCCAAGTCATTCGAAGCGCAGGTTGACGAGATTGTGCGGGTTTACCAAGACAAGTATTTTGCGGCTTGCCAGGAGCACAAGGTGCGGATCTTGTGGGAGCCGTGGCAAGGGGGCCCGAATATTGCCACCAGTCCGGTCGCATTCGATGCGCTGTTCACTGCTTTTAAAGACTCACCCTATGTCGGCTTACAATACGATCCGTCTCACCTGCTGTGGCAAATGATGGATCCGATTCAAACCGCGAAAGACTTCGTCGACAAAATCTACGATGTCCACTTGAAGGACACGCAGATCCACTGGGATATCGTGCGCCGGGGAGGCATTGTGCCGGTGAACCAGGCCAAGTGGTGGCAGTTCCGGATTCCGGGGATGGGGAGTATTCCGTGGCCCGAATTCTTCAGTGTTCTGCAAAGCGCCGGTTACCAGGGCGCCATGAGCATCGAGCATGAAGATGATCTTTATGGCGCGGCGGACAATCCGGGGCCGGATTTCAGCGAACCTTACAAAGTCGGATTCCGCATGGCCAGGCGCTATCTGCGGCAGTATGTGCCGGTCTAGACTCAGTTAGCATTGTCTGGTAAGGGAGCCTGACGATTGATGATTTCCATATTGCTCGCCGTCCTGGCGGCTGCCCCGAATCCTGCTCCGAGCGCTGAGGCCGCAACCAAGGCTGCGATTGCCCGGGTGCATGCGGTGGATCCGAAGATCCACGCAGTGATATCGCTCGATCCTACCGCGCTTGATCAAGCGCGCGCCATTGACCGGGGACGCAGGGCGCGCGGGTTGCTCTACGGTTACGCGATCCTGCTGAAGGACAATATCGAGGCGGACGGGCCGCTGCCCACGACCGCGGGCAGCATGGCGCTGCTCGATAACGTGACCCATCGCGATGCGCCGCTGGTGGCGCGGCTGCGGGCTGCCGATGCGGTGATCCTGGGCAAGACGAATTTGTCGGAGTGGGCGAATATCCGGTCGAACGCATCGATCTCGGGTTGGAGCGGGGTGGGCGGCCAGACGCGCAATCCGCATGCGCTGGATCGCAATCCATGTGGCTCATCTTCAGGTAGCGCCGCCGCGGTGGCAGCGGGCGAGGTGGAAGCCGCAATCGGTACCGAGACCGACGGGTCGATCACCTGCCCGGCAGCGGTGAACGGCGTAGTCGGGCTGAAGCCTACGGTTGGGTTGGTAAGCCGCGCGCGGATTGTGCCCATTAGTCACAGTCAGGATACCGCTGGGCCCATCGCAGCCGATGTGGCGACCGCAGCGCGAGTGCTGAGTGCGATCGCCGGCGCGGACCCTGCGGACCCGGCGACCAAGGAAGCCGATGCGCACGTGACCGATTACCTGGCAGCACTGAAGCCCGATGCGCTCAAGGGCGCGCGGATCGGCGTGCTGCGCTTTGCCACCGGCTGGTCTGCGGCGACCGACAAGGTGTTTGAGCAGGCGCTGGCCGTGCTGAAAGCGCAGGGAGCAACGCTGGTCGACATAAAGGAACTCAAGGACCGGGACAAGATGGGCGAGGCGGAGACGCGGGTGCTCAATACTGAGCTCAAGGTCGACTTGAACGCGTATCTGGCCACGACGCCACCCGCGGTCAAGACACGCACGCTCGCCGATGTGATTGCGTTTGACGCCGCGCATGCGGATCGCGAATTGGCGCTTTTTGGTCAGCAAACGTTTGTGAAGGCCGAGGCGACCAAGGGACTCGACGACCCTGTCTACCAGGAGGCGCGCGCGACGTCGTTGCGCATCGCCGGACGTGACGGGATCGACGCCATGCTGGCCGCCAACCACCTCGACGCACTGGTCTCGCCGACCATGCCGCCGGCTTGGAAGATTGATGCGGCCAATGGCGACCAGATTAACGGCGCAGGCGCGGGTTCACTGGCGGCCATCGCCGGCTACCCACATCTGACGGTGCCGATGGGGGCAGTGATGGGGCTCCCTGTCGGCCTCTCCATCATTGGTCCAGCGTGGAGCGAAGCGCGGCTGATTGGATACGGTTACGCGTATGAGCAGGCCGCTAAAGCAAAGGTGACGCCGCGTTTTGTGCCATCCATTGAGGCGGTACCGCCGGTCGAGCCATTGCTCCAACCGCTGCAGCGGTGAGTTCTTCTGCATCTGCATGAGAATCGATTTCAGAATGGCTCCCTAGGCTTGCAGGGAGCTTCGAAAGCGGACATCCGGTCCACAAATGGACAGTTTATTGGTGGAGCCGAGAGATGTCCCTAGCCTAAGTCGACGTTAGATATAGACTTACACCCATACGTGTTTTGGCACCCTGCTTGCACATCCGGGGGGATACTCAGGTTACCCAGGAGCAAAGTTCCTTAGATGGAGGTAGGCGTGAGAGAACTGCTTCAGGATCTTCGTTTTGCCTTGCGGCGACTTCGCAAGAATCCGGCATACACGGCCGCGGCTACGGTGATGTTGGCAGTGGCCATTTGCGCCAACGGCACGGTGTTCAGCTGGATTAACGGGACGATGCTGCACCCGATACCGGGAGCGCGAGATATGAGCTCGCTGGTGAGCGTGATGCGCGGGCAGTGGAATAGCTCGCCGACTCCGCCATTCTCCTATCTCGATTACCGCGATCTGCGGGACCAGAATCACAGCTTCGAGGGAATCATCGGGTATCACCACGATTGGCTTGCGTTGACCGGCGGAGCCAAGCCGGAACGGATCTATGTTGCCAACGTGACTGCGAATTACTTCGATGTGCTCGGCGTGAAGCCCCTCTATGGGCGTTTTTTCCGTCCGGAAGAAGAGGCTGCAGGGCGAAGCATTCCGTATGTCATTCTCAGCTACTCGCTCTGGAAGACGCATTTTGCGGGTGACCCCGGGATTGTGGGCAAGCCGCTGGAGATTGCTCACCACCCTGTGACGGTGATCGGCGTGGCGCCGAAGGGTTTCGTCGGTGCGGCGCCGGGGCTGCGGCACGATATGTGGGTCACGCTCGATCCGCTCGGAACGGGCGGTTGGCGGATGACCGAGCGCAGCGGGAATTGGCTGGTTGTGTTGGGAAGGCTGCGGCCGGGCGTGAGCCGCGAGCAGGCAAACCAGGATCTTGAGACCATCATGCGGCGGATTGTGGCGGCGTATCCTAACGATCACCTGGGCACGAACACGATCACCCTGGATCCGATGTGGCGCTCGCCGTTCGGCGCGAACGGATATATGGCGACTTCGCTCCCAATCCTGCTGGCCATTGCGGGGATCGTGTTGCTGCTGACGTGCGCCAATGTGGCCACGCTGACACTCGTGCGGTTTGTGTCGCGGCGGCGCGAAATCGCAATCCGGCAGTCGCTGGGTGCAGGTCGCGTGCGCGTTGTCCGGCAGATGATGCTCGAAGGCGTGATTCTTGCCCTCTGCGCGGGAGCGGCGGCGTTGTTCTTGACTCTCTGGACGGCGAAGACACTCGCACTGTTCCTTCCGTCGAACGCGATCCCAATCGAGATAAACGGCATGTTCGATCCCGGCGTTGTGATCGCAATTGTGGCGCTGGCAGTTCTGGCGAGCCTGCTATGCGGGGCATTTCCGGCTTGGCGGTCGTCGCAGGTGCCGGCGGCGGAGGTGCTCAAGGAGGAATCGGCCAGCGTGTCGGGCAGCAAGCACAATCGGCGCCTGCTGAGCGGCCTGGTGGTCGCGCAGGTGGCGCTCTCGCTCGCTCTGCTGGTTAGCTCCGGATTGTTTTTGCGCACGCTCAGGAACATTGCCCATGCAGATCCTGGCTTTGAGCAAGATCATGTTTTGACCGCGTCCGTGGGATTGAACATCTCCGGCTATCCGAATGACCAAAGGCGGATGATCCGCGACAAGATTCTCCAGCGCGCGGAGGCATTGCCCGGCGTGACCGTGGCGTCGCTTACCGACTGGGTACCGCTGTCGCTGACGCGAAAGACGGAGGACGCGTATCCGGAAGGATATGCGCCACGGCCGCATGAATCGCTCGAAGTAGGCAGAGCGGATGTATCGCCGCGGTACTTCGAGACCATGGGGATACCCATTCTGGAAGGGCGCGACTTTACGCAGAACGACAATGAGAAAGCGCCGCTAGTGCTGATCGTGGACCAGACAGCGGCGAACCGGTACTGGCCGGGACAGGATCCGATAGGGAAAAATCTGAGCATATCAAGCAACCTGTTCACGGTGGTTGGCGTGGTGAAGAACTCGAAGCACCTGATGATGAGTGAGCGGCCCGGGCCCATGATCTATATGAGCTATTATCAGCAACCGGGCCCGGAACTCATCGTGCAAATGAAGACCATGGGCAATCCGGCGGATCTGCTGCAGGCGGCCGAGCGCACGATCCAGGAGGTTGACAGCCGGCTCCCGGTTTATGACGTGCGCACGATGAGGGAGACGACCGCGATAGCGACTACCTTTGTCATGATGCAGAGCACGTTCGCGGGGATATTCGCGGTCGTCGCGCTGGTTCTGGCGGCCACGGGCATTTATGGCGTGATGGCCTACCGCACCGAGCTCAGGACGCACGAGATCGGCATCCGCGTAGCTTTGGGGGCTTCGCGAGCGGATTTGATGAGGCTGGTGCTGCTACAGGGAATGCGGCTGACGGCAATTGGGCTCGCACTGGGACTGGCTCTTTCGTTCGGGCTGAACCGCGTCATTGCCGGTCTGCTGTACGGCATCGGCGCCAATGACCCATTGACGATCTTTGCCGTGCTGATTCTGCTCGCGGCGATGTCTTTGCTGGCGTGCTATCTTCCGGCACAGCGAGCGACGCGGGTGGATCCGGTGACGGCGATCCGCGAGCTTTAGGCGATGAGCGAAAAGCAGGCCATGGAAATGACAGAGTATGGAAAGCATGGAAAGCCATGATGCCGGCTTCCCACCCTCCCACACTCTTTGGATCCTAGGCTCAGGCGGCTACCCCTCTAAGCTGGCTCCGCGCGGGCCGGACTATTTCAGCTTCTGCCTGCAGCCAATCATCCAGATCGTGTCCGGGCTCTCTACCCCGTTGCTCGAATAACTCGTAAGCGCGAAGCTCGATTTCATGGTTGTAGGAGGACTGATACATCTGGGTTTCATCCTGACTGGATTTCATGGCGATCTCTCCTTTCGATGAGATGGTGGGCTTTGGTTGACGACTTCCATGAAGAGACCCGGCGTTTTTATCCTGGTCTGCTCATGGTCGGACCGGCGTTTGCCGGGCTCGGCGGGTGTTACGGAGTTTGCGAACCCATCGTTTCACTTTGCGCAGGCAGTTTCGCGCCCAACGGTGTTCGGTGGAAAGCATGACCAATCCGGCGATCAGCAAGGGAGTGCCAGGTAAGACGGGAAGTATGAGTCCCGCGGCCCCCAACAACAGAAGTATCCAGCCGCCGGCAGTACGCCACAGAGAGCCAGATGGCTGCGTGCTCCACACGCCTACGGATTCAGTCATACCGCTTCCTTTCATAAAACAGCCTGCAAGGGGCGGGGCTGCGGAACAGCCCCGCAAGTAAAACGGTGCGACAGGGTCTAGATTTCGGTCTTGTCAGTGGTCACATCCACCGCGCGTTGACAAGCTTTTTCAAAGTCCGTCAGCGCGTCCACCTTGGTGTAGAGGCTATCCGCCTGCCGGTACATGCCATCCACCGCTTCGCCAAATTCCTGAAAGCGATAGGTGCTGCCCCCTTCGTTGAGCGTGACGATGGCGGTCTCGACATGATCGGCCAACCGTTCCAGATGTGGACGAGCTTCGCGGATGGCGGCCTGCTGCAGAGCTGTCGCCTGCGGATCGAGCGCCTCCAACTCACTTAGCTGTTTGCCGAGAAGATTTACGTTCTCCCTCGCCTGGCTCAACTTGAAGGCATGCGACTGCCGGTTGAGATTGTTATTTCGTGCCGCCGCGGCATAGAAATCCAAGTGGCTGCGTGTGGATTCCGCGGTGCGTTCGAGAGTATCGAGCCGCCCGGAAACCTGAACCTGGGCAACTGTACGATCTTCCAGGCAGTTGGTGTTGGCTAATGCAAGTGGGCTCAACATTGCGAAGGAACTCGCTATTGCTGCGCCCTTCGCGATCATCCATCGGTGCGTTTTGATGAAAAGCATGGTCCTTCTCCCCGTTACCAATTCAAGAGCCGTTGTGCGGCTTGTGGTATTTGTTGGGACGCAACTCAGGGAGAATAGGATTGTTCGATAAAATCACGCACGACCCTTCGGATTATCCGAAGTATTGTGCGAACGAGCCAGGCGTTAGGACCGGGTACTCACGGGGCCATTCGCGGCGTTTGGCCGAGCCCTTCGAAACACAGCGCTATGAGCAAACTCCGAAATGGCGACAACCGCCGGGTGTTTCAATCGCCGGTCAAGGGAAATGGCATAGAAGCTCTCGCGGATATCCTCTGTCCGTCCGAGAAAAGTTAGTTGAAACTGGCGTTTCACCTGGGCCTCGGTCGGCGTGGGCGTAGCAAAGGCGCCTACAGCTGCTTCCCCAAAAACAACGGTCATCGCGCTGTCTTCGAATTCTCCGGCCACGATCGGGCGCACGCCCTGGGCATCGAACCAGTGTTCCAGCGAACGCCGCAAGTCGGTATTTTCCGCGGGCATGAGGAATGGCATGCCATCGAGGCACTTGGGAAAACGCGCTTTCGATCGCCGGGCGATGCGGGGATGAGCGAAGAAGCTCAATCCAGATTGCCCCAGCAGATGACTGAAAGCACGAATGCGGATGGACGGATCCAGAGGTGCGTCGGAAATCACCAAATCGACTTCGTGGATGGCGAGTTGGGAAAGCAACTTGTCCGGTTTACCCTCGCGGCACACCAGCCGTATCGGAGCCGGCAGTTTCAGTGCCGGAAGAATTAAACGAAAGGCAATCAGCTTTGGAACGACATCCGCGATGCCGATCGTAAAGCGAGCGGCCGGCCCTATCGCTCGTCCACGCAAAACGTCACTGAGCTCGCGGCCGCGGGCAAATATCTCGTCGGCATACTGATAGGTCACACGGCCTGCGTCGGTAAGGGCCAGGTTTCTACCCTGTTTGCGAAATAGCTTTATCCCCAACGACGCTTCCAGTTCACGGATCTGTTCGCTGATGGTGGGGGAAGCAAGGAGCAGGACTTCGCTCGCTTTGGCAATCGAGCCTTCCCGGGCGACGGTCCAGAAGTACAGCAAATGATGGTAATTCAGCCATTCCATGCGTTCCACCCGGCGAAGGATCCGACTCCGCTGTGATTGTTCGGTTTTCTCGAAGTGATTCCAGGGATTTTTGTCATGGTCGGGTCCATCTCCGGCGCTTCATACAAATATAGCCGTGTGTGGCCGGAGGGAGACAATGTGAACCGCAGCGCAAATATTGCAGCTTGACAATAAACTTATTCTTATATAAACCATGGCTTATGGATGTAGGTTTGAATCTCGACGCCGCATTCTCCGCTTTGGCTGATCCAACGCGGCGCGCCATTCTTGCGCGTCTCGCATCAGGCGAAGCGACAGTGATGGAGTTGGCCAAGCCATTTGAAATGACGCAACCGGCGATCTCTCAGCACCTGAAGGTGTTGGAAGACGCAGGCCTCGTGACCAGTCGAATTGATGGCACAAAGCGGCCGCGTCGCCTCGCCCCTCAGGGAATCGAGGCCATGGAGCAGTGGCTGGAGACATTACGCAAAGCGCTCGAGAGGAACTACGACCGGCTGGACGCAGTTCTCGCCGGAATGAGCTCACCAGGTAAAAAACGGAGGAAGAAACCATGAGCAAGCTGACGTTGAAGACCGAAGGCGACACCCACATCGTCATCACCAGGCGATTCGCGGCGCCACCCAAAGCCGTTTACCGTGCGCACACCGAACCGGAGTTGATTCAAAAATGGCTGCTCGGCCCGGAAGGTTGGACCATGCCTGTCTGCATAAACGAAGCAAAACCGGGCGGAAAGATTCGTTACGAGTGGAGCAACGGGAAGGGACAGAGTTTCCACATCACCGGCGAATATCTTGAACTGGAACCGTTCCATCGCATCGTCCATATCGAGCGGATGTTCCTGCCGGATCCCACTCCCGATAACCATGTGGAAACGACATTCGAGCCGGATGGGGCAGGCACGCTGATGACCATCCGTATGACCTTGCCGGACGCGCAGACAGTAGCATCGATGTTGGCGAGCGGCATGGATAAAGGCATGGAAACCAGCTACGTGCGGCTCGAAGGCATGACCATCTGACTTGACATTCATATTAAGACATCTATATATAGATGTCTTAATATGGCGAAACTTGATTCTCTGCAAGGCTCTCTCGATCTGCTGGTTTTGAAGATTCTCTCGCGCCGGCCACGGTCGCATGGCTATGCGATCATGGCGGCGGTCTCTGAACTGTCAGGAGATGTGCTCCGTGCCGAAGAAGGCTCGCTCTATCCGGCACTGCACAGGATGGAAGAGGCGGGGTGGATTCGCGCGAAGTGGATTACGAAAGAGAACGGACGGCGCGCACGTATTTATGAATTGACAGCGGCGGGTAGTAAGCAACTCGCTGCCGAGGAGTCTCGCTGGCAGGCAGTGACTTTCGCGGTAAATCGCGTCTTGCGGACGGTGTGATATGTCACTTTGGTCGCGCTTCTGGAACGTGTTTCGCGAAGATCGTCTGAACCGTGAGATCGAGGAGGAGTTCGAGGCTCACATTGCGGAGGCGGTCGAGCAGGGCCGCGATGCGGAAGAAGCGCGGCGCGCCCTGGGTGCGCTGGTGCGGCAGAGGCAGGAGAGTCACGACGTCCGCGTAGTGGGATGGCTCGATTCACTGCGCGCCGATGTTGTTTTTGGATGGCGCCAGCTCAAGCGTAACCGGGTGACTTCCGCTGCCGCGATCCTGTCGCTGGCATTGGCGATTGGGGCTTGCACCTCGGCGTTCCGTTTGATCGACGCGTTGCTGCTGCGGCCCTTGCCGGTGGCGCATCCAGAGCGGATTTATATTTTGTCGCGAGAGGGCATGGGCTTTGACAACAAGCCAGGGGCGTGGGACTCCTGGGCATATCCGGACATCCAGCTGATGCGCGCTGCTGCAAAAGGGCAGGCGGAACTGATAGCGCTTTCTTACGCGGACCGCTCCGACGTGACCTACAAAACGGATGACGAAATGGAGAAGGCGAACCTGCAGTACGTTTCCGGGGGCATGTTCGCGATATTTGGGATCGAGCCGGTGCTGGGCCGATTGTTTACCGGGAATGACGATCGCAAGCCCGGCGCGGCGCCTTTCGTGGTGCTCTCGTACGACTACTGGAGCCGGCGCTTTGCACGCGATCCTCATGTGGTTGGACGAACCCTGCATATAGGCGACGGTGTTTACGAGATTGCCGGCGTCAGCGAGGAGAAGTTCACTGGGACGGAACGGGGGACGATGATCGACATTTTCATCCCGGTGATGATGCACCGCAGTGTGACCCGCGCCGACTCAACTCCGTTCCGCACATTGCTCGTGATCAATCCGGGAGTTGCGGTTGAGCCGCTCAGGGAAAAACTGGCGGCGGTGAGCCACGCCTTTGAAGTGAATCGGCTAAGCGGCGAAACCGGCTTGTCGCAGGAAACTTTGAAGAATGTATTGAACAATCGGGTGTCGCTGGAACCAGCGCCTACGGGAGCGTCCACAACCCAGAAGGAGTATAGCCGAGCTCTCGCCGCTCTCGGCGGGTTGGTGCGATGGTGCTGATGATTGTATGCGTGAATGTGGCGAACCTGATGACGGCGCAGGCGGCAGCACGGGCGCGCGAGATGGCATTGCGGGTCTCGATCGGTGCAGGGCGGTGGCGCCTGATGCAGATGGTGCTGGTGGAGAGTGCGTTGCTGGCTTTTCTGGCGGCGGCGTGCGGAGCGTTGTTTGCCTGGTGGTCCGCTCCGTTTGTGGTGAGCATGATCAATCCACGGGATAATCCTGCGCGGTTGGTTCTCCCGGCGGATTGGCGGGTGCTGGGGTTTGGCGTGGGCCTCACCCTGGTGGTGGTCTTGTTTTCGGGCCTCCTGCCAGCGTTGCGAGCTTCTTCGGTGAGGCCGGTGAGCGTGCTGAAAGGTGGCGACAGTCCGCATGCACGGCAGCGGCTGATGCTGGGGATGACTGCGCTCCAGGTGGCTTTCTGTTTTCTTGTGCTGTTTGTTGCCGGACTTTTTGTGGCGACTTTCCAGCGGCTTTCGAACAAGCCGACAGGGTTTTCAGCCGACCGGATTCTCTTGTTGGAGCACGACAAGCCGTCCAGAGCAGTCATCGCTCTACTGGGATCAGGTGGCCGCGTCTCTGCGGGAAGTGCCGGGTGTCGAGCGGGTGGCACAAGCCGCATATCCGCTGTTGGAAGGGTCGAGCTGGAATGACTCGATCTCCATCAATGGAGGGCCGCCAAGCGTCAATCTTGGTTACTTTCTAAAGGTCTCGCCGGGGTGGCTCGAGACGATGAAGATTCCGCTGCTTGAGGGGAGAGATTTCCGCGAAAACGATCTGTATCCCGACGCCGGGATCGTCAATGAGACGTTCGCGCGGGAGTTTCTTAAAGACGAGCATCCGATTGGGAAAAGTTTTGAGAAGGCCTCTGACAATGGAACCCGTCAACGCATGCGGGTGATTGGAGTGGCGCGGGATGCTTACTACAGTAGCCTGCGCGGCCCGATATTGCCGGTCGTCTATGTTCCATTTCACGAAAAGGCCGCTAAGGGCGAGATGCTTCCAGAGAGCGACGGGACTTTCATTGTACGTACGGCTTCGTCCACCCCACTGTCTTTAGCTTCGACGATGCGGCAGCGGGTGTCGCAGGCGCGCCCCGGGTTTCATGTCTCAAACGTTGAGACACAGCTGGAAGTAAACCAGGCGCAGACGATACGGGAGCGGCTGCTGGCTACGTTAGGCTTTTTCTTTGGAGCGGTTGCCTTGCTGCTGGCCGGGGTTGGCTTGTATGGAGTGCTTAACTATTCAGTACAACAGCAGGAGCGTGAGATTGGCATTCGCATGGCACTGGGTGCGCGGGTCACGCATGTTGTACGACAGGTCACTTCCGGAATCTCGTTCGCTGTCCTGCTGGGAGTATTTGCCGGGGTGCTGCTTGGCCTGGGGCTGGCGCGCTCCCTCCAGTCGCTGCTCTATCAGGTCGAAGCCACCGATCTCGGTATGCTCGTGCTTCCGTGCGCCATCATCCTGGCTGTCATATGCATCGCTGCCGTGCCGGCCATTCTTCGCGCCATCCACATCGATCCCGGAAGGATGTTGCGTGCCGATTAGGTCTGGCAGCTGCCAAATCCAGGGTGCGACATCGGGCGGCGGGCACTCCATACTGAACGCCTTCGCCAACTGTCGTTCAGAGCTTTCACGCACTCAAGTGGAAGGTGTCATCGAGCCAGTCATAGATCCGGCCGAGCGCAAGGCGGTGAGCTCCCACCTGGCAATGAGCACCGGCGCCTTCCGCGACGGTGAACCGCAGGAGCTTCTTAGGGCAGGTGAGATGGTCGTATAGCTGTTCTGGCTGTCCCTTGAAAAAAATGTCTTCTTCGGCTTCGAGAACCAGGGTGGGGCAGGAGATCTGCTCGGCAATGCCGTTGCCCAGATGGTAGTCCAGAGTTGCCGCGACATAAGCTCGCGGGCTCGGGGTGCCGGTCGCGAACATGCCGTGGGTCAGGGCCCACGCCGCGGTGGGCGAAGAATGAATCGCCTCTTCGAGCCTGCGATCGATTTCCGGCGCGTGTTTGGCTTTGAAGAGAGCTTCGACTGCCGCTCTCTGCGAAGCAGGGACTTTGCCGCCGAGATTGGTGATGCCGTAGTCGTAGACGCCGTCGTTGGCGATGAGCGCCGAGATGCGCTTTTCATAAGCGGCCGCGCGAGGGGCAAGGTAGCCGCCCAGGCTGACCCCCATGAGAGCGATCCTGTTGGCGTCGACGCCAGGAAGAGTCAGAGCGAAGTCAACCACCGGAGTGACGACTTTTTCCCAATCGGGACGGAAGAAAAGGCGTTCACGATGAAGCGGCCCATACTGGCCGGGACCGTCGAAGGTAAGAACGTTGTAGCCGCGCTCGATGCCGGCGCGGGCTCCTTCGCCATGCAGCTCTTCTGCCGAACCGTCGAAGCCGGAGTGCATGATGAACAGCGGACGCTTGGTTTCCGAGTCATCGACACGATGGAAGTAGCCGGGTAGCGTCGTTCCTTCGTAGGGAATCTCAACCGGAAGAATGGGTGGTTGGTAAAGTGCGCAGCACGATTTGTAGGATTGGATAGATTTCTTGTACGCGCTTTCTATGCGTGGGTCTTCGGGTTTGCCGTGGAGAAAAAACTCCGAGTTGCGGAAGTAAGTCGTGGCCCGGAGGAAGTTGTCTCGGGCGCTGATCCGGTGGCCCGCCGCGAGTTGCGCTTGAGCCTCTGCGAACACTTTTTCGCCAGATGCGTTCCACTCGCTGTACCAGCTGTCGTTGTCGCCCGAGACGATGCGGTTCACTGTAGCCATGACTTCACCGAATTCGCTGGCGCCGTAGCTGCTGGCCCCGAAGGCGCGCTTGGTTTCGTACCAGAACTGGATGTTGTCAGAGAAGAAGGGGTGCTCGGGCATCAAATATCCTTTCGTATCTAGTGTCTGACCGGCGTTAACGGAGTGAACCCGGCGCCTGGCGAGAGGCCGGACTCGACGACTACATTGTTTCCGTTGGTCCATTGCCGGCCGCCCTGGCCCAGCCGGGTGATGTAGTGTTGTCCGGTCGTGGTGTCGACCGTTGCCTGCACGCCGTTGATGACATCGTTGAAGCTGTCATTTTGGAGTCCGCTGATCATCGCCTGTTCGCGTGCATTCTCTGCATTCGTGGCTGCAATCGTCGAGCGGGTTGCGGCGTTAATCTGCTGAATCGCGCGATTATTCAACTGGTTCTGCATCGTGATCCACGCCGGGTTCATGGCCAGCGACTCCCCGGAGTGTTGTAGCGTCGCGCCTGCTGCCTCCGCCTGCTCTGAAGGAGCAATCAAACTCCCCAGCGCTACTACCACCCAGGAGGAGCCTGGTCCTCCCGGCCCCATCAGCATGGTCTCCGCATAGACGTAGGCAGACATAGGCGCGCCATTCCTGGTGCAGCTGAAGAACGTTTCACCCGCGGTCGTGTGGCTTATCCCGGCCGCTGCTGGATGATACTTTGGCGGCAGCGTATCGCTTTTGCTCAACTGCAATCCCTGACAGATGGAGGCAAATCGGGCCTGACCGTATTTGGTAGCGAACACGTGGCCGGAGGTGTAAGAGGCCACTCCCGGTCCCGGCCGCAAGAACGGGCCAGGCACACGGTAGGGAGGAACCGTGGAGTCTCCGATGCGGAGATTGGTCAACCCATCGGGCGAGGTCATGTCGACAATCATCCGCGTGTCGATGGGACTGAAACGGAACAGTCCGCCATAGGTCTTCCAGCCCTGCGGAACCTGGATCGAGAAGGCCTTTTCCCGCGTATCGCGCACGGTTACCCAACTCGCGCTGGTTCCGCCCTGCGTGCCGGCCGGTGTGCGCTGCCCGGGTACTGCCGCGTCGACGCCACTGGGCGCCGAACGATGCGTTGAAGTGTAGGCTATGCCCAACACCAGCAATAAGAGAAAGAACCCGGCCAAAGCAATCTTTTTCACCAGTCGCCTCCGCTTACTCCAGGGGCCTGAATTCTCTGGGATTGTAGTCCATCCCATGTCTGGCTCGAAGCTCTCCCCGAGTTACGGCGGATCCCTACTTCACCACGTAAGTGATACCGGTGGTGAACTGGAAGGTGTTCCGGCGAAACCCTTCGGGCGGATCGCCGAGGTAATTGTCTGTAGAGGAGACGGTGAAATTCAGCTTTTTATACACAGGAAAGACCAAGCTCGTGCTTCCCACAGCGGAATAGGCCTGAGTCACGTTGAAAGTCGGCGTGACGGTGACGTATTCGTTGAACTTGATATTGTGGGCAAACGTCCGCGCCCAGGTCTCACTGAACGCGGCGCCGATGAGGTTGACCGAAGGAGTTCCGAGTCCACTGATAAGGCCGTTATAAAACTCTTGTTGCTGATATTGGAGCGCCGCTTTGAGGGCGAAACTGTTCTTCGGACGATTGATGGGGCTCCAGCCCAGGCCTAATCCATACGCTTGCTGCAAGCGCAGACCGTTGCCAAAGTTATGATCGGCGCTTGCATTCACCAGCCCAAAGAAAGCCGGCGAGAGATATCGGTCGTACTCGGTATCGCCGTGCAGGATATCGGTCTTGCTGGTGGAAGCACCCTGATAGATCTCTCCTTTGGAGACGATCTCGGGGTTTTCCGCGAGACCGTAGGTGCCGCTCAGGTTGAGGGTAGTCTTGCTCAGCGGTGGCAGCCACGCAATGGTGGGAATTGTACGGGCAAGCACTATGGCGCCGGTGTAGGTTTGTGCGCTGTTGGTCGCTTGCACCAGGCTTGCGCCCAGGGTAACGGAACCGGCCCATCCATAAAGGAAATTGGACTCGCCGTGAATTTCCTGGTGGAAGGTCGTGGCATCGATGACCGAGCCGACCCGATCCGCCGCCAACGATTTCTCACTGGCCTGGGAGGGGTTTACGCGGAAGGAATGATCCTCCAGTTTGATGCTTCCCACCGGGATCTTCGCCAGGGCGGAGGCCCGGGTGACGCGTTGATCTTTCTCCACCATGGCGAAGGGATGGACGGTGTTGAGCGCCTTGACCTTGGCGACCGGCACCGTCACGTTGCCCAGGACTTCGCTGTGAAAGATGACGGTGCCGGCAAGAATACTGACCAGTTTGCCTCTGAGCTGCTCGCCGTCGCTGAAGGTTATGGTGTCGAAGGTTTCCGCGTAGGCCTGGAAGGCCGAGACGAACACCAGGATGCAGAGCAGGAGAAGCAGTTTCTGTTTGAACATGATTTTTAAAGAGGCAACTCGGCGGTTGGCAACGTATCAGGGCTGTTTATCTGCGGTCGGTAATCACTTGAGATCTATTTTATGAGTTGCAGTCTTCACCCCCAGTTGAGCAACGCATATAGGCAGGTATCGCAGCAGATACCTTGACTCGTCCTCAAGAGAACGGGAAGGAGTGGAGAGTGTCTGCGTGAGAACCTGCCCTTCTCGAATGAGTCCCGTAGGGACGGTTGACCTTCAGAGCTGTCCAAATGAGTCGGCCAGACGATTACCGTCGGCGATTTGTTGGACAAACTGCATGGGAAGCTGGGTATGGGAAATCAGGTTGGGGGCAGCAGAACAGGGCTTTGTTCTTTGCTCCACCTCGGCGGTGCCGATGAACTCCACCAGGCCTGCTGGACTAGACTTGCAATCGGTGTTGCGCTTTCTTCAGCCCGTGTCCGTTCAGGATTTCTTCCATAGCGAAGCGCGATAAGCTTTTTCCATGGAGTTCAGAGAAGCAACGAAGCTCGACATTGCTCAGATTTGTGCGCTCGAGAGACTGCCGGAATTCCGCACCTTTGTTGGTTCCTGGCCAGAGGATCAGCATGTGCGGATGCTTGCCGATCCGGATGTTGTCTACATCGTTGCTGAAGGTCCATCAGGAGGGATCGCCGGCTTCGCAATCGTGCAGGGGCTGCGCTCGGAGCATCGACAGGTGGAACTCAAACGCATCGTGGTGCGTACACCCAACCAGGGCGTTGGCAAGGGACTGTTGACTGAGGTTGTGGACCGGGCATTCGGCGAATACTCGGCCCACCGGCTGTTTCTGGATGTATTCGTGACCAATGACCGCGCCCGGCACGTGTATGAAAAGTTTGGTTTTCTTGAGGAGGGCATCATGCGCGAAGCGGTCTACCGAGACGGAGCTTACCACTCGCTGGTCCTGATGTCTCTCTTGGAAAGGGAATATCGATCCGGGAGCAAGGCGACACGAATGGATAAATCGAATGCATAGATCAACCCATAAGTCCTGGCTTCTGACCGCGACGGCTTTGTTTTACTGGGCAAGCTTTGCGGTGGCGCAATCTGCGCCGGATACTGGGTGGCCGAACTACGGCAATGATGCGGGCGGCACGCGATACTCCACCGCGCGGCAGATCGATCGCAGTAACGTGGCCCAGTTGCAGGTGGCCTGGACCTATCGCACGGGCGCCATGGAACAGCAGACTGAGATGGTGCACAAAGCGGCGTTCGAAGCCACGCCTATCCTGGTGGAGGGCAAGCTGTTCCTCAGTACCCCGTACAACCGGGTCATCGCCCTCAATGCGCAAGATGGTCAGAAGGTTTGGGAGTACGAACCGCATGTCGATCTTTCGCGGGAATACTCCGAGGTTTCTTCGCGAGGTGTCTCCGCCTGGCATGACCCCAAAGCGAAACCGGGCCAGCCCTGCCGCCTGCGCATTTTTACGGGGACACTGGATGGAAGGCTCATTGCCCTTGACGGCGAAACAGGCAAGCCCTGCCTTGATTTTGGCGTCAAGGGCGAAGTGAACCTTGCGCTGGACGCAGCCACGGCGACCGAGTGGACGGGAGGCTACCAGGTTACGTCTGCTCCCGCGATCGCCAACGACCTGGTGATCACCGGCTCTTCCATCGCCGACAACTGGAAAGTGGATACAGGGCGCGGAATCGTGCGCGCCTTCGATGCGCGGACCGGCCAGGTGCGGTGGAGTTGGGATCCGATTCCGTGGGCGGAAAAGACGGAACCGCGCACGGGAGCGGGGAACGCCTGGTCAACACTCTCGGTCGATCCTAAAGAGGATCTGGTTTTCATTCCCACCGGCAGCGCCGCCCCGGATTATTACGGCGGGATCCGCAAAGGCGACGACAAGTGGGCGAACTCCGTGGTCGCGTTACGCGCTTCGACGGGCAAGTTCGTTTGGGGTTTCCAGGTAGTTCACCATGATCTTTGGGACTACGACGTCGCTTCTCAGCCCACGCTCTTCACCTGGAAGGATGGAACGCCGGCCATCGTCATCAACACAAAAATGGGCCATGTATTCGTGCTCAACCGGCTGACGGGTACTCCCTTGCTGCCGGTGGAGGAGCGGCCGGTACCGCAGTCCGATATAGAAGGGGAACAGAGCTGGCCGACGCAGCCGTTTTCCACCATCTCGTTGGTGCCCGAACATATTTCTCCGGGCGATGCGTGGGGGCCGACACCCGAAGATGTCGCCTGGTGCAAAGCCAAGATCGCGGCGTCACGGTGGGATGGCATGTTCACGCCTCCTAGCCTCCAGGGAACCCTGGTGTTTCCCGGGAACGTGGGCGGAGTGAACTGGGGCAGCGCAGCCTATGATCCGGCTCACCACATCATGGTGGCAAACACCAACCGGCTCATTGCGTGGGTCAAGATGATTCCACGCGACCAACTCGCGGAGGAAAATAAGAAGCCCCAGGACAACCGTATTTATGGTGAGTTCGGAAACCAGAAAGGCGCTCCCTACGCGATCTACCGCACCTTCCTTTTTTCCCCGAGCAAGGCGCCTTGCAACGCACCGCCGTGGGGAACCACCGAAGCAGTGGATCTGTTTACCGGCAAGCCAGTGTGGGATGTTCCGCTGGGCACCATGGTTCCAGGGCGGCAGACCGGGTCGATCAATTTGGGAGGACCCATGATTACCGCCGGGGGCCTGGTCTTCACCTCAGCGGCGATGGATCTTTATTTGCACGCCTTCGACATTGAAACCGGGAAAGAGGTTTGGAAATATCAGCTCCCAGCCGGCGGCCAGGCCACGCCCATGACCTACACCCTGCATGGCAAGCAGTACATCGTGATTGCTGCCGGCGGGCACGGCAAGCTGGGCACCAAGCAGGGCGATTACGTTCTTGCTTTTGCGCTACCGTGAGTTGTTCGCAAGACTCCCCACCAGCATGTGGGGGTGGCGACGGTTCACCATCAGGATGGCAATGATGCTGAGCACGGCCATGGCCATCAGGTAGTAGGCAGGCGCGGCGTTGTCATGGGTTGCGGTGGCTAGCCAGGTGAAGATGGCCGGGGCAAAGCCGCCGAAGAGCGTGACCCCCAGGTTGTAGCTGAGCGAGAGCCCCGTAACGCGCGTGCGTGCCGGGAAAATACCCGACATCACCGCAGGCAAGGAGGAGAGATAGGCGATTTGCAACAGCGTTTCCCAGATGAGGCCCACCAGGATCGTCGTTAGCCCCGGGTGCGTCACGATGAGGCGAAACACTGGGTAGAAGGTCAGCAGCATCAGGATGCTGGCGGGGAGCATCATGCGCGTGAGTCCGAACCGGTCTGCGAGGTGGCCGGCCACTGGGCACAACACCACACCAAGGGCCGCCAGCACCATGGTCGCGAAGTAACCAACGGCAGGGCGAAAGATGCAGTTGCGTGGTGGCATAGGTAGGCAGGTAAAGGGAGAAGTAGGTGCCCGCTGTTCCCAACGCAACCAGGCCTGCGCCGAGCAGGAGTCCCTCTTTCTCCGTTGCAAACACCTCACGGATAGGCGTGCGTGTAGGCGCTGCTTGCAGGAACTCCGGAGTTTCGTCGACTTTGTGCCGGATATACATGCCGACGGGCCCCACCAACAATCCAAAAACAAAAGGCACACGCCAGCCCCACGAGTGCAGGTGGTGCGCCGTCAGCGAGCCGGTCAGCACAAAACCGAAAAGAGCAGCCAGTAGTTTGGCGATTTGCTGGCCGGTCATCTGCCAACTGGAGTAAAAGCCCTTGCGATGGGAAGCGTGCTCGATCATAAAAGCCGTCGAGCTGCCGAATTCACCAGCCACGGCGAAGCCCTGCATCAACCGCGCAACGAACACGGCTATGGGTGCGAGCAAACCGATGGTGGCGTAAGACGGCATGATGGCCATCACGCCCGTGCCGAGGACCATGAGCTGAATCGACAGCGCGAGCGCAGCTTTGCGTCCGGCGCGATCGGCGTAGGCCCCGAGAACCACGGCTCCAAACGGCCGGGCCAGGTACGACAAGCCGAACGACATGAAGGTGAGCAGCAGGGAAACTACAGGGTTCGCATTCGGAAAGAAGACCCCGGCGATGGTCGTGGCAAAGTAGCCGTAAACCAGCAGGTCGAACCACTCCAGCGTGTTGCCGATGGTCGCGGCGGCAATCTGCAAAGCCCCACTGGCGTGTTTGGGCGCAGGCGGCACGTGCGGATCGAACGTGGTGGCGCTGGACACTATCGGGTAGCTGGAGGTTACATGAGGCGGAATATCAGGGCAAGGCAATTTCGCCCAGGAAACAGGCCCCGCTCAGAGCGGAGCCTGTTTTATGCTCTACGCTTTGGCAGCGGCCGCGGGAGTACTCACTGTGTTCAGTTTCTCGATGGAGGCGTGGTCAAGCTTTAATTTGGTCGCCTCAATCAAGTCGGTCAAGTGCTCGTCGCTGGTCGCGCTCGCGATCGGCGAGGTCACGCCAGGTTGCACCATCAGCCAAGCGAGCGCGACCCGCGCGGGAGTGGAGTGGTGCTCGCGGGCAACCTCATCCAGCACGTGGACCACATGAAATCCCCAGTCGTTTAAATACTTGGCGACCGTCCCGCCTCGCGCTTTTCCCTCGGCATCTTTTTTCGAGCGGTACTTGCCGGTAAGAAAGCCTGCCGCCAGTGAGTAGTAGGGAAGGACGCCCAGGCCGTGTTCTTGAACTACGGGCAGTAGTTCCGTCTCAAACTCTTCGCGCTCCACCAGGTTGTATTTTGGCTGCAGCGCGATGTAGCTCACCAGCCCGTTATCCTTGCTGACCTGCAGCGCTTTGGCCAGCCGTGCGCCGCTGTAGTTCGATGCGCCGATATGCCGCACCTTGCCTTGCCGCATCAGCTTATCGAAGGCGGCCAGCGTCTCTTCGAGCGGCGTCTCTTCGTCGTCCTTATGAGCTTGGTACAGGTCGATATAGTCGGTTTGCAGGCGCTTTAGCGAGGCTTCTATGGCCTGCTCGATGTAGGCGGCTCCCAGGCCTTTTTTGCCTTCGCCCATTTCAATGCCGAGCTTGGTGGCCACGATCACGTTGCTGCGCTTGTTGCCTTTCGCCAGCCATTTGCCGAGGATGGCTTCGGATTCACCCCCTTGGTGGCCCGGCATCCAGCGCGAGTACACATCGGCGGTGTCGATAAAGTTCAGGCCTGCCTCGAGCGCCGCATCCAGTTGCCGGAACGAGTCTGCTTCCGAGAGGGTCCAGCCAAAAACATTGCCACCGAGACAAAGTACCGGAACTTCCAGATCGGATTTACCTAGCTTGACGCGCTGCATCGCAATCTCCTTGTTCCTATGATGTGCGAAACGCGCGGCCCGACGCAAACTGCGTGGGTGGGGAAATGTTTTTTCTACAAGGGGTAAACGAAAATCAGGTCAGCTTCCGCTTGGCCTGGGAGTGAAGTGCTTTTCTGCCGTGGGACTTAGCAGAATGCTTGCTGTAGCTCACAGCCTTCACGGTAGCTGTCGTTGAGCGTGGCTTAGGCCGGTACTCCACCGGCGGGCGCAGAATCGCTTCCACTCGATGTTCCGCGGCGGCGGGCTCCTGGTTGTAGTCCGGATCAAACATGGCGATGACAGTTGAGGCGCGCACCGAATAGCGCCTGGCCCACTGGCTATCGATCAGCGCTCCCTGCACGGTCTGCCAATGCTCCGTGTCCGTCTCCATGTAACCGTCGAGGAGTGGCAGTTCGCGAGAGCCGTTTTCATCGTTGACCGCGCCCAGAAATTCAACGAACGCCTGCAGATTTGTACCCATTTGAAACACCAACTGGGTTAGCGCCATCTGTTGCGGCCCCGTGAGCCGGTCGAAACACCGGCAGTACCCCTTAGCGTTATAAACAGCCTGGATGGCCGAGATGCGCAGCAGCCGCGTCGCTTCTTCTTCCGTGAGCTGGGGCCTCAGGGTGTGCCGGATCACTTTCCGGCGATATTGCTTCGCTGTCCAATGATTGGCATCCCGCTCGAATTGATCGAGGATTTGCTGCAGGCGCTCAGGTGCAAGCCCGGCAGCTTCCCATAGCTGGGCGGCCGAAGGTTCGACAAACGGATGCGGGTTGAGGGGGTCAAGCTGCGGGTGCGGCGTCACCGGAACATCGAGGCTGAACCCGGCGCCAATGAGCGGCCGGCGGGTATTGGGGTCCGGATAGGCTGCCAGGACCCAACCCTCATGCTGGTGGTCGCGCAGGATGTCCATCAACCGGTCCAGGCTGAACTTGATGTCGGAGTCTTTGAAATCCCGCAGGGCCTGCGCTCCACTGCCGGTGTCAGCAGAGGGCGGCCAAAGATTGCACGGGCAGCAGGAGATCCCCCACCGACGGCGGTAGGGTTTGGGCGGAAGCGGAAGGCCGCCGCCAGGACCAGCAATGGAAGAAACGAACGCATCTTTCGAGACTTTCTGGGCAGGCTCTTCCGGGCAATACTGTGTGCAATACACAATGACGCAAAACCTGCCAAGAAACAATGACGGAAAAGTGCCAGCCGGGAGCAAGGTAGCGCATCCAACACGGGGTGCCAGGCAGGGTTGTGATGCTTTGGCCGCGTAGAGTGATCGCATAGGCACATATGGCTTCCATCAATACCCCAGGCGCTCCTTCGCTCACTCCGCAGCCCGCGGCTTCGGCCAAGCGCCTCCTCCCGTGGCTGGTGGCCGTAGCGTTTTTCATGGAGTCGCTCGACACCACCATCCTGAACACCGCGGTGCCGGCCAGTCTCCGCGGCTCTGCACGTGCACTCCGCTGAGCATGAAGTCGGTATTGGCCAGCTATACCTTGAGCCTGGCGGTCTTCATCCCCATCAGCGGCTGGATGGCGGACCGGTTCGGCACCCGCCGGGTATTTGCCTCGGCGATCGGCCTGTTTACCCTGGGATCATTTCTTTGCGGCATTTCCAGCAACATCCATCTGCTGGTCGCCTGCCGCATCCTGCAGGGCTGCGGCGGAGCCATGATGGTGCCGGTCGGCCGCCTGACCCTGGTGCGCACCTTCGCCAAATCCGAACTCATCCGCGCCATGAGCTTTGTGGCCATTCCCGGCCTGGTGGGCCCCATGCTGGGACCCGTTGCCGGCGGCCTGATCGTCGGATATTTTCACTGGCGGCTGATCTTCTTCCTGAATATCCCGATCGGCATCTTCGGTTTGCTGATGGTCTATCTCCATCTGCCCGACTATCGCGAAGAGCACACCCACCCGCTCGATATCGTTGGCCTCATCCTGTTCGGCTCGGGGATCGCCCTGCTGTCCTATGTGCTGGAAATATTCGGGGAACATGCCCTCAGCGTGCGCGAGATCCTGGGTTTGCTGATCATTTCGCTTGCTCTGCTCGCTGGGTATCTGCTGCATGCCAGGGGCACGGCGTTTCCTCTGCTGCAGCTAAGTCTATTTCGCATTCGCACTTTCAGCGCGGCGGTCAGCGGCAGCTTTTTCACCCGGCTCGGCATTGGCGGCGTGCCGTTCCTCTTGCCGCTGCTCTACCAGGTTGGCCTGGGGTTTTCGCCCATCGAATCCGGTCTGCTGATCGCGCCCCAGGCGATTGCCGCCATGAGCACCAAGTTCCTCATGCCGAAGATTCTGGCCCGGGTCGGCTTCCGCGGGGTGCTGATGTCAAACACCGTCGTCCTCGGCTTGCTTCTGCTACTCTTCGCAACCATCGGGCTGCGCACGCCGGTTTGGCTGATCGTATTGCAGGCGTTTTGCTACGGGACCTTCAGCTCGCTGCAATACACCAGCATGAATACCCTGGCCTACGCCGACATCAGCGAAGCCCAGACCAGCAGCGCCAGCTCGATTGCCAGCACGATGCAGCAAATGTCCATCAGCTTCGGCGTCGCTGCGGCCGGCCTAGCCACGGCGTTGTTCATTCCCGCCACGCCACGCTAACCAGCGGGAGATGATTCACGGTATCCACCAGGCGCTGGTATTGTTGGGCGGATTCACGATTCTCTCCACCCTGGTCTTCCGCAGACTGAAGAGCGGCGACGGCAGCAGCGTCAGCCAACAAAAAGTCGCTCACTCGGAGTGATCCAGGGCTTGCTCCTCAGCACGCTGGTGAAAAAGTGGTTGCGGCTGTAACGAACCAATTGGCACCCACACTATATCTTTCGATTGGGTTTCCCCATCCATCCGGCAGTTCTGATCTCCGGCTACCGCATACTGCGCCGGAGCCCAGGGCTGCCAGGAAGAACAACGCCGCGGTGGACGGCATCAACCCACACGCATCCTGATTTGACAGACTCATGAACTGCATTGCCCCGAGGAGAAGCTATGAATGTTGAGATGCGTTCGTACAATCCCGCACGCACTGGTTCAAATTTAAGCGAGACCACCCTCACCCCAAGAACCGTTGGCAGCAACATTATGGTGAAAAGGTTTAGCTTGCACTTTGCCGACAATCCGGCTCTGAAAGATGACCCGCGGCTGGAGGCGCAGCCTTTGTATGTATCCGGGTTAAAGATGAGCGACGGCAAGGTCCACGATGTTGTTTACGTCTGCACCATGGCGAACAACGTGTGGGCCTTCGATGCAAAAACTGGCCAGCCAATCTGGGCTCGCCCAACCAACCTGGGAACTCCCATCACGCCAAAGTCGACGCCTCACCCGGGTTTTCCAAGCGCTACCGAGATTGATCTTTGGGGAGTGAACCAACGCTGGGGGATTCTGAGCACACCCGCGCTCGACGCGAATACCAAAAAGATGTATGCCGTCTGCTGGACGAGCAGCGATGGGAGCCTTGCCAAGGCGGTCTATGAATTGCACGAGGTCGATCTCGTAACTGGAAATGCGCTCCGCAAAGTCGAAATTACGGCGACCGCGCCGCAGCAGCAGGTGAAGGGCAAGCCGCTCGCGACCTTCGTACCTTCCAAGCAAAAACAGAGAGCCTCACTGCTGTTGGGTGCCGCCGGAGCCCCGGCGAAGTCGACGGTCTTCATCGGGTTCGGGATGACGCACGAGGAAGGGGACCCCACCCACGGCTGGTTGCTCGCCTACGATGTCGCCACTCTGCAGCAAACGGGTGCGTGGTGCACGACGCCGGGCGGGACGGGCTCGGGAATATGGCAGGCAGGACAAGGTCCCGCTCTGGACGACAACGGGGACATTTATTTGATGACAGGGAACTACGGGGTGGAGGACGCGAAGGGCCACACGCAGCCGCCTACGGCCGCCGATCTTCCCGAGAGCCTGGTCAAGCTTCACTACACCCCACCGGCAGGCGCGGCCGCGGGTAAGCTTGAACCTGTCGCCTGGTTCACCCCATTTCAAGACAGCGTGCGCAATCCAGATGGAGTCGACGACTTCCAGGATTACGATCTTGGCTCTGCCGGACCGGTCTTCCTGACTGGGCTGAACCTGGTCATCGGAGCAGGGAAAGACGGAGTACTGTTCGTTCTTCCCCAGGACACCGCTGCCTTTGGTAAGGGTTCCGACTACGGCCGCTTGAAGCAACCGCCTATCTTTTTTACCTACTTCCCGGGATTTGGTGTGAACGCCGCCGTCATCGCTAACCTCGACCAATTGTTTGACGGCAAGACACACCATCAGCATTGCTCGCCTGCATTCTGGGACGGTTCGATGGGACCAGCACTCTTCACCTGGGGTGAGAATGAGTGCCTGCGCTGCTGGAAAATCGACGGCAATGGAGTCGTCACGTTCGTCGGCAAAAGTGCGGAAATCGCCTCGGCGGGAGCCGCCGGAAGAGGCGGGATGCCGGGGGGCATCCTGGCTGTTTCGTCCAACGCAAAGACGCCGAATACCGGCATCGTCTGGGCCACCGTTCCCCTGCAGGGGGACGCGAACAAATTCGTGGTGGAAGGCATCTTGCGTGCCTACGATGCCGCGAACCTCGATCCGGTAGCGAACACCGACGGCACGGCAAAACTCAAGTTGCTCTGGGATAGCAAACACATTCCTGGAAATGTTTTTAACTTCAGCAAATTCTGCCCGCCCGTTGTGGCGGACGGCCAGGTGTTTGTGCCCACCTATGATGGGCGAGTTGACGTGTATGGGCTGGTTGTCCCACCTGGGCCCGGACCATTATCGACGAACGCGAACATGTAGCAAACCGCAATGCAATCGAGATCATGAGAAGGCGGGAGTGCTGAGATGGGCGTGCTATTAGAAGGTTTCTTCTTTGGTCCCGGTCGAGTGGCAGGCGTTCCGTCGCCTCTGGATGGTGATCACACCGTGCCTTTTTGGTGGGACCATCTGGCATCGCAGGCTCGGCAACTGGCCGCATCCGGGTTTACGGCGATCTGGTTGCCGTCGCCCTTGAAAGGAGCCTCTGGTTCGTTCTCCAGCGGTTACGATCTCTTTGACGATTACGATCTGGGAAACAAGAACCAGAAAGGTACGATCCCCACCAGGTACGGTGGCCGGGAGGCGCTGCAACGCTGCGCGGCCGTCATGCGCGCCAACCGGATCGATGTGTATGTAGATCTGGTCGAGAATCAGCGGGACGGCGATGATGGCCGTTTCAACTTCGCATACGTGGATGCTTTCGACCGGCCGGCCGCCGGCCGCTTTTCCAAGGGGCCGGGCGACTTTCACCCCCACGTTCCCGAAGACCCCGGAGTCTTCGGCGATCAGTTCCAGTTCGGCCGCGACCTGGCTCCCATTAACGGCGTTCCCAAGAACCATTGCCGCGATGGTTTGCTGAACGCCGCGGACTGGTTAACGCGCGCCCTCGACGCGCAGGGCTACCGCCTGGATAACGTCAAGGGTGTCTCCACAGAGTTCACCACCATGCTGCTGAACCATGGCGCGATGGCCAACAAATTCGCAGTTGCCGAGTTCGCGGATGGCAACATCCAGTTCATTGAGAATTGGGCGAACGCCGTTGGCCATCGTTCGGCAGCTTTCGATTTTCCTCTCCACTTCGTCCTGAAGAACATGTGCAACAATCCCGGCAGTTTTGATATGTCCACCCTCGATCATGCGGGGCTTGCGGGCGTCGATCCTGCGGGAGCGGTTACGTTCGTCGAGAACCACGACACCGATCGAGGCGGCGTCGGCGGTCCTGTGGTGCAGAATAAACTGCTCGCCTACGCCTATATCTTGACCTCCGAAGGCTATCCCTGCGTTTTTTATCGCGACTACAGCACAGACAAAAATTGTTTCGGGTTAAAGCCGGAGATCGATCCGTTGATCCATATTCACGAAACCCTTGCGGAAGGACCGACGCAGCAACGCTGGAAAGACTTTGACTTGTTTGCTTATGAACGCATGGGCGGAAGCCATTTGCTGGTGGGATTGAATAAGGGTAGTTCCACGCGAACCATCACGGTGCAGACCGGGTTTCCGCCAAATACCGAGTTGCAGGATTTCACCAACCAGTTGGGTCCGATCAAAACCAACGCCACCTCGCAGGTCACCTTCAGAGTGCCGGCGAACACTGGGGGCCGGGGCTACGTGTGCTACGCTCCGCGGAAAAATGCGATCCCCGCGCCGCGCGCCCCGCTTGCCACCACGCAGGTATATGAGGGAGCCCAGGACCTGGATATAAAACCAGCCTCAGAAGATGCGCCGGTTCAGGTCTGCCGGATCTATGCCGCAAAAGGCACTTCCATCACGGCCCATCTCTCTCCCGATGCAGCTCACTGGACCCTGGCAACCACCATGGGAGTGGACATCAAGGATCCCTCCGGGCATACACTGGGCTCCCAGGTATTTGGGCAGGCCGGGGGTTCTGTGACCGCCAAGGTTGCAATCTCCGATTTCCACACGGTGTCTGTGAAGGCTGCGAACACTCCGCCGCAAAATAAGACGCCGGCCTACACACTTAAGCTGGTTTACACCGCGCCGGAAACGATCACACCCTCATGAAGTTCGACGCCCGGACCTCCGCGATCACCGTTGGATTGGGCACCATGGCGGTTGGCATGCAAGCCAGCGCCGTCGCTGCGTCGCTTCCTGAAATCGCGCGGTATACGGGAATGGGCATGGCCCGGTCCCCATGGATCCTGGTGATCTACACCCTGGTGCTCACGAGCGGCATGATCAGCCTGGGCCGGCTCGGGGATGCCGTTGGTTACAAGCCGGTTTACTTGGGTGGCCTGACGCTTTTCACAGTCGCCTCTGGATTGATCGGAATGAGCACGTCGTTTCCCGTCATCCTCGCTTTGCGAGCCCTGGAAGGCGTTGGCGCGGCGATGGTTTCAGCGACCTCATTGGCCTTGCTTGCCCACGGCCGCGTGGAGCGTGAATACGGAGGGGCCATTGCCTGGCAGACTACCTTGACCTATACGGGGCTGGCCCTGGGACCTATCCTAGCCGGCTTCTTCCTGCAAACCTTCGGATGGCGTGCCGTGTTCCTGATGAATCTGCCGGTGGGGCTCATCGCTATCCTGGTTGCTCACTACGTACTTCAAGGCCCTTCCACTGAGCGGCGTTCTTTGTCTGAGTTCAAGGTAGCCCGTAGTCTGGGCTGGATCGCCGTCATTGCGCCCATCGTGTTCGCGTTATCTTATGTGCAACGAGGCTCTTCTTCACTTGTGCGGTTGGCACTGCCAACGCTGCTGATGATTGCCGTATTGGCCTTGAAGACATGGCGACGGGCCATCGTGAATACTCTCGTGCCCGCCGGTACTCTTGTCGGTCCCGATTATTGGCGAATTCCCGCCACTGAGATACTTTGCTATCTCTGCCTATATGGCGTGGCATTCCTCATGCCGTTTTATCTACTGGACAACCACAGAGTATCGCTTGCTCTGGCCGGGTATCTTTTAAGTTCGCAATATATCGCCCGGGGCGTTACCGCTTTGTTGAGCGGCTACTCCACCAGTCGCCTGGGAATACAAAACGCGAGATTGGCCGGCACGGCTATTCTCGCGATCAGCCTATTGGGCCTGGCGCGGTTAGACGGCCGAAGTTCCCCTGTTCTGATCGCGGCTCTGCTGGCGGGCGTCGGCGCCGGTACCGGAATTTTCGTCCCGGCCAATAGCCACGCAATCATGAGCTGTACCCCAGCCGAAATACAAGGAACGGCAACCGGCATTCTCGCGACCGCCAGAAATCTCGGGATGACGCTCGGCGTACCCATCGCGGCCGCCATGTACGGCCGGTTCAGAAGTACAGAGTTCCACTCCATCAGGTCGAGCATGTTCATTCTTTGTTTGTTCGCGCTTTTCAATGTGCTGATTTGCGGGTTTGCTCCATCCAGCAGAGCCTCACAGCGTGTGGCCCTTTTAGTCCAACCATCCAGCAGATGAGAAGGGGGATTCTCCATGTATCCAGTGATTTGGTGTTCGATTGACAGCTTTCTTGCGGCTTTGGCCATTGGTCTGGTAGGTCGCCAGAGGACACGTTCCTATGGCTTGATCGCCGGCTTTGCCCTGTGCGATGGCATTTCGTACGCACTGGGAAGAGGGATTCGCGTCTTGCCGGTAAGCCACGCGATTGCGGAGCTGAACCCCTTGGGCGTTAGCTTGTTTTTGGCGGGGATCGTCGCTTTGCTTATGCTCTCGTTTGCCCGAACGAGACCGTCCATGCTTTGGAGCCTGCCAGTGCTTCTGGGATTGGACAACCTGCTCTATGGTGTCGCTGATCCGTCGAGCGGGATTTTGCAAGTGTCACTCACGAGCGTGCTGGTAAGCGGCGCATTGGCATGTGCAGGTTTCTTCGTATCCCGGAATGTGCGCTCGTTGCTTCCGCGGCCTATTGCCACCGCAACTGCGCTCATCCTGGTCGCAATCTCGTTCGCCGCAAGCTAGCCTACGGATTCTGGGTGAACCAGTAGTGCTCTTTGATCTTGGCGCCGCCTTTTTTCATGGGTGGAGGGTTCTCTTTGCCCCAGGCCGCGTGGTTCCAGGTAACGGCCTGCAGGCCGTCGTGGCTGGGTTGAAAAGCCATGGGAGGCTCGGTTGCCTTACCTTGCGTGGCGTCGAAGGTAACCAGGACTTGGTTACCAGAATCGACCCAGTGTCCAAATAGCGTTCTCGTACCATTTCCCGCGTCTTCCGTGACCGTAGCTGAGCCATCCGGACCCAGGCTCAGGTTCATCGACGGCCCCGCCATCGGCCCGGGGCTGAGGCGGGATTGATAAACTCCAACAAATTTGGAGTGCACGTTGGTATTGCCACAAAGTGCGGCCATCGGAAACAGCAACAGTCCCGCACAAACCGAAAGTCGAAGAAGAAAGGGGCTGCCGGAACGCATGGTTCTCCATCTTCCAACGTAAATCGGTCTTTTTGCAAGAAGAGATCCACCTACAAGTGTGGATTTTCCGTAGCTCGATGAGTTTGTAGGCGCTTAACGCTACACTGAGGGGATGTCGAAGCCGTGCATTGATAAGCAAACATTTAGCTTATCGTGATGAAGGGTACAGTCGCAGGCTTGGTGGAATTCAGCGGCGTCCCTGAGGTGGAGCAAGGAACGAAGCCCCGTCCAGAAACAACGACCGTAGTTTGGAGTCCAAATCCCGTTAGAAGCTGCGTTTTTCTCAGGCAGAATTATTGCTTTATTAAAGGGAGATACATGAAAGCTTTACCCGATTTTAATTTGCAGGGCAAGGTGGCACTAGTCACGGCATCGGCACGGGGCCTGGGCCGGGCGATTGCCCTAGCCCTGGCAGAAGCCGGGGCTGACGTGGCGTTGGGCCTGCGGGACGTAAGCAGTGACAGCGGCGTCGCCGCCGAGATTGCTACGCGCGGGCGGCGAGCCTTGCCGCTACAGATGGACATGACAGATCTCCAACAAATCCGCGATGCAATCGATAAAGCGGTTGAGCATTTTGGCCGATTGGACATTCTGGTGAACAATGCGGGCATTGCCCCCGACAACCTGGCGGAAAACGTCACGGAAAAAGATTTTGATCAGACCATCGCCATCAATTTGAAAGGCACCTTCTTTGCCTGCCAGGCTGCGGGTAAGATCATGATCCAGCAAAAGAGCGGATGCATCATCAACATGGGCTCGCAGGCAGGATTCGCGGCACTGCCGACCGAATCTGTCTACTGCATGACCAAGGCCGGCATCAGCCATCTGACCAAATGCCTGGCTGTCGAGTGGGGCAAGTACAACATCAACGTAAATGCAGTTGCGCCTACCTTCATCCATACCCCAGGCACGGAACCCGCCCTTGCGGATCCCGCGTTTCGCCAGGATGTGGTGGACCGCATCGCCGCTTTGCATCGCATCGGAGAACCGATCGAGGTCGCTGGGGCTGTAGTATTTCTCGCATCGCCGGCAGCCTCTCTCATCACCGGCCACACCCTGGTGATCGACGGCGGCTGGACCGCGCGATGACCATCAGCATCCAGGAGCAGTTTGGACAGATTGATATCTACGTCTTCGACCAGATCCTGCGCGGGAACATCGCACCGGGCATGCGTGTGCTCGATGCCGGCTGTGGATACGGACGCAACCTGGTATACCTGCTGCGCGCTGGATGCGAGATCTTCGCCCTGGATGCGGACTCGGACGGAGTGGAACATGTGCGGCAATTATCTGCATCCCTCCAGACCGGCCTGCCGGCACAAAACTTTCAAGTGGGATCGATTGAACGCATGCCCTTCGCGGACGGACTCGCGGATGTTGTGATCTGCAATTCTGTGCTGCACTTTGCCCGCGACGAGCGCCACTTCCACGCCATGGTGGCGGATCTGTGGCGAGTCTTGAGGCCGGGCGGTTTGTTGTTCTGCCGCCTGGGTTCGAGGATCGGTATGGACTTCGAGCGCGTGCCTGGCGGCCTCTTTATCGTAGGCGACGGACAGGAGTGGTTCCTGGTGGACGAGGAGATGCTTCTCGACCTCACTGAACAAATGAACGGAGTGCTGGTGGATCCGCTGAAGACTACGATCGTTCAGGATTATCGCTGCATGACGACGTGGGTCTTACGGAAGCGCCGGAAGTGAGCCGATCGTGATTTTGCACCGGTTGATCGTGTCACCACATCCAAAGGGCTGGCACGACTCAATCCCAAAACCGCAAAGGTCCCCATGAAATACCACACGCTTGGCCCCACCGGCCTTCTTGTCTCTGAAATCTGTCTGGGCACCATGACCTTCGCTCCTGGCGAGGGCATGTGGAAGTCTATCGCTGGTGTGGAACAAAACCTCGCCGACCAGCTGCTCAAGCGCTCCTTCGATGCCGGTGTAAACTTCGTCGACACTGCGGACGTTTATACCAACGGCGAATCGGAGAAGACCCTCGCCAAAGCCATCGGCCATGTGGGCATCGCGCGCAAAGACATGGTGATCGCCACCAAGGCGTACGGCCGCACTGGCCCTGGGCGCAACGATGTAGGCGCTTCGCGCGGACACATCATGGACGCAGTAGAAGCGTCGCTGAAGCGTCTGCAGACCGACTATATCGATCTGTACCAGATCCACGCAGCCGATTCCGTAACACCGGTAGAAGAGACGCTCCGCGCGCTCGACAACCTCGTCTCTCAGGGAAAGGTGCGATACATCGGCTGCTCCAACTGGTACGCCTGGCAGTTGATGAAAGCACTCGGTATTTCCGAAGCAAAGAACCTGGCAAAGATGGATACGCTGCAGGCGTACTACTCCATCGCCGGCCGCGACCTCGAGCGGGAAATCGTTCCTCTCCTAAAGGACCAGGGAACTGGCCTGCTGGTGTGGAGCCCCTTGGCCGGCGGGTTGCTCTCCGGAAAGTTCTCGCGCGAGAACCAGAAACCCGAGGAATCCCGCCGCTCCTCCTTCGACTTTCCCATCGTGGATAAGGAGCGTACCTGGCGCATCCTGGACGTTCTGCGGCCCATTGCAAAGGCGCATAATACCGGTGTGGCTACGATTGCGCTGGCGTGGGTGCTGGCCAAGCCGTTCGTCACCTCAGTCATCATCGGCGCCAAGCGGACCGACCAACTTGATCAGAATCTGGCGGCCGTGGATGTTGCTCTCACCGCGGACGAGATGAAGCAGCTCGATGATGTCAGCGCTTTGCCGCCTGAGTATCCCGGTTGGATGATTCCTTTCCAGAACATGAATCGCCTGGCCGACGTGCCCCGGTTTTAGTCAGGCAATTGATACTTAGTCCCGGAGGGACGGCTGAACTCAGCCCAGGACGCCAGTCCTGGGTAGGTTTGAAAGGACGACCTAGTCCCGTAGGGACGGTTGAAATTAAGCCGCGAGTCAATCCTGGACAACTTTCAGCCGAACCTCCGGGACTTGTATCCTCTCAGGCGGTTAGCTCTTTCTTCCGCTTCAGTTCGTCGAGAAGCAGTTCCACTTGCTGATCGCGTTCGAGCGTCGCAAAACGATCCTCCAGCGAATCGCCGGCCGTGAGTTCCGCGGTCGCCCGGTTTGCCGCCTGCTGGACGCTGATACGCGATTTGTAGCGGTCGATGGAGGCAGCGCTCTTTTCTACGCCGCGCGGCAGCACGGACTTGGTGCGATTTGCCGACCGCCCGGTTCCGTCTATGCTCGGCAATCAGCAATTCGCAATGCGCGCGGGTTTCGGCGAGCTTCTTCTGCAGTTTGAGAAACGCGCTGCGCAGAGCCTCGGCCTCGCTCCGTTGGTCTTCCAGCTGCTCCAGGAAGTTCCTGCCCATTTGGACATGAGACAGCGATCTTTCCAGCGCTTCCCGCGCCATATCATCGCGGCCCTTGGCGACGGCAAGCGCGGCTTTGTTCTTCCAGCTTGCCGCCGTCGTTTCGTGCTCCGCTGTCTTTTTCTCCAGCAGGTGCTGATCGGCAATGGCAATGGCCACCTGGGTCTTTACCTGCAGCAGTTGGTTCTCCATGTCGAGTACCAACTGTTTGAGCATCTTCTCAGGGTCTGCAGCCTTGTCGATCAGATCGTTAAGGTTGGCGCGCAGAAGAGTGGTGACTCGTTCCATCAGTGCCATGGCTTCTAATCCTTTCGTGCCTGCCGCTGTTACGGCAGCCGGTTGGGGGTTAACGTAGCGACGGGGTGTTTCCGTCGCCGTTTGGATGCGATTTCATCTGTTTCACATTGGCCATCAGGTCCGACATCTTCATCCCACTCAGCGCCTCGAACAGGGCAGGGCACCTGGGCAGCGATCTCCGTCATCTCCCCCGTGATCTTATGCGCCCCGACATTTCCGTCGTTACCGGTCGAAACGATGGTGATCTTGTCCACCTTGGCCAGCGGTTCCGACATGGCGCGCACCACGTCCGCCAGGTTGGTAATGAGCTTGTCGACGACAGCGGCCTGCGACCACTCCTGGTAGGCCTCGGCCTTCACGTTCATGGCCTTGGCTTCCGCCTCACCTTTCTGCAGGATGATGGCAGCTTCCGCCTCACCTTGTAGGCGGATAGCCGCGGCGCGGCCTTCCGCTTCCGCCATCAGCCGGGCGCGTTCGCCATTGGCGAGGTTCTCCACCCGTTGCTTATCGACCTCCGAGCGTTTGAGCACAGTCGCGATGAGTTCCTTCTCGTTGCGCAGGATTTCCGCCTCCTGCACCTTCACCTGGCCTTCTTTCTCGATCTGCTGCACCTTCACCTGCTCGGCGATGACCTTCTGCTGCATGACGTTGGTCTGCAACTCATACGCCTTATCGGCCTGCGCCTCCTGCTTGCGAGATTGCTCGGCGAACTGCGCCTTCTGAATGTCCAGGTCGCGCTGCGCCTCTGCCTGCTTGGCCAGCGATGCGGTTTCTGCGATGACCCGGTCCTGATCGGATGCGGCCTTGGCAATGGCTGCCTCACGCAGCGCGTTGGCCCGGCGAATCGCGGTATCGCGTTCTGCTTCCGCGCTGGCGATCTCGGCATCACGCTTGATCCGGGCGATATCCGGACGGCCCATGTTGGTGATGTATTCGTTCTTGTCGCGAACTTCGCGGATGGTGAAGCTCACCACCTCCAGCCCCATCTTGCTCATATCGTCGGCGCACGTAGACCGCATGCGCTCGGCGACCATCTCCGGCTCCTTTACGATCTGCTCCACCGTGAGCTGGCCGATAATGCCCCGCAGATGTCCTTCCATCACCAGGCGGATAAGCCCTTCACGCTGGTCTGGAGTCTTGCTCAGGAACTGCTCCGCCGCGGTGAGAATCGATTCCTGATCGGAGCGAACCTTGATTTGCGCGACCGCCTCGACGGTGACAGCGACACCCTGGCGCGTGTAAAGGTCCTGCTGCGGCGCAACATCAAAGCTCATCAGTTCCAGCGAGAGCTGGCGGCAGTGTTCGACCACGGGAAAAATCATGGTTCCGTGGCCCTTGATGACACGTGGGCCGCGAAAACCATAGACGATGAGCGCCTCATTCGGTCCGACCTTGCGGAATAAACGTGCCACCAAAGTGAGCAGAACAATCGTGGCGAGAACACACAGACCAATGACGATAAAGATCGTGTTCGGCATAAAGCCTTCTTTCATAGTTCGAGTGAACCGCGAGCGGCCACGTGAACATTAGCCGCGCCTTTTAAGTCCCGTTATTTCTAAGGTTCGATATCATGCCATGCTCGTACATAGGCGATGCCTCGTTCGTATCGCAGCACCACCACCTCGGAACCGCGCTCGATGGTGCTGCCATCCTCTGAGCGTGCCGGCGAAGACCTGCGCGCGCCGAGCTGGGTGTAGATGATTTCGCCCGTGCGATCGGGAAGCAGGGAACCGGTGACCCGGCCAACGACGCCGGTGATCTCTGTGTCTTCCGCAGTGAGCACGCGCTCGCGTGGCAGAAGCACGGCGGCCAGAAACCAGAAGATGAGCGCGCCGCCCGCAATGCCGCTCAGCGTCGCCAGCAGTAGAACAAAAGGAGCAAAGAAACCGCTATGCGTGCGCAGCAGGTAGCCGACTCCGCCAAACCAGCAAAGGAAGGCGGTGATGGTGAAGCCATTCAACGGAGATACCCCGTTGGAAGCATGAGGGGGCGTGACCTTGGCTCCGTGCGGCACATGAACGTGCGTGTGGCCCGCGAAGTGGAAGTGGCCTGTGTGCGTTTGGCCGCCTGTGAAAAGGGAGACTACACAGAGCACCAGGCCAAGGATGAAGCAGAAGAGATAGAAGAGTTCCCACGTCATGTTATTTCACCGAATTGCCGCGGTTTGTTCGGGACGAAGAATCTCAAGCAAACGTTCCATCGAGGACCGGCGTTTCGAGCAGCGACTCGACGAGAAGTAAAGTGCGGCGCGAGTCAGGATGCTTCGCGATGGCTCTCAGAGCGCGACACAATTCAGGGTCTTTACGAAACCGGTCCGAGCCGGCGATCAGCCACAGGTCAAGCTTCTCCTCTTGGGTACGAAGATCGGAAAGAAGCTCCGCATGGTAGCCCTCCGGATCCTCTACCAGATACCCAGGGTGCACCTTGAAAAACTTGGCCAGCAGGAGGCGGGTTGTGTTGGTAAGGTGCGGCCGGGCGCCCGACTCAATCTGCGAGAGGTAGCTCTGGCTGATGGGAGAATCCATTTCCGCCGCGATAGCGCGAACCAATTCCTGTTGCGTCATCGCCCGCCCCAGGCCTCGCAGGCTGCCTTCCACTTCTCGCAGATACTTCAATTTGTCGGAGAGCTTCATGTCTATCGCCGATTGCGATAACTATATCGCATATTGCAATATCACGCAATGTTAAACATTTCCACGAAAGGTCCGCTGACACTGCAGATCCCTCGCTACGCTCGGGATGACAAAAAGGAGAGGGCTTCCGAAAGGAGAAGGCGGTTGCTGAAGGAAAGGTCTGTCGTTAAGGAAAGGTCTATCGCTACAGCAAAGGGCTATCGTTAAGGAAAGGGCACTTCATGCCCCAATAACTAACCTCTCCTTTAGCAACAGCCCATCCCCTGTAACAACCCTCTCCTTTTTGTCATCCCGAGCGTAGCGAGGGATCTGCAGTGTCAGCGGACCTTTCGTGGAAGACGGATTTACGCAGCCGTCTATTTCGTAGGACTAGCCGCGGTGAAATCGGAACAGCACGGTTTCACTACCGGCTGAAACTCCATGAGTTCAGCACGCGTACCGTCAGGATCGTAAATGTTCAGCTGCCACTTGCCATCTAGCCCAATTTGCGGAGGACTATGCTTCGCGGTCAGGCGATCTCCCGCATAAAGCAGATTCACCGTCTTCTCCATGTTGAAAACACCGAGAGAGAAGTGGTTCAGCACGCCGGCAGTGTCCTGCGACATGGTGGGTGGTATCCCCTTGGTCTCAGGGCCGCTCACCACCATGTACTCCAGCCAGTCCGTGCCGTTGGGCACCTGCTGCGAAATCCAGTCGGTCTTGCCGTTCCGGCCGCCGTGCCAGTAAGGGCGGAAGCCCAGGGTCTCCCGGAAGAAAGCATTTTCTATGTCAGGGTTATGCACGATGTATCCAACGTGGATGATGTGATTGCTGAGCGGGTTGGCAGGCACTGCAGCCGGTTTGGCAGGCGGCTGCACAAACTGCACCTTGTTGCCCTCAGGATCGCTCACATCAAACCATTGGCTGCCATCGCTGGCCTTCTCCACCTTACCCGGCACGGTGATGCCATGCTCGCCGAGATACTTTCTCAGCCCATCGGCGTTGGCCGTGTTGAACGCCACATGATCCAGCCGGTTGATGGAACTATTCCCAGCCGGCAACGGCAGCACTTCCACAAACTGTATGGGGCTGAAGTAGTACCGGACACCCGCGGAATTCTCCGGATCTTCTCGCTTTAACCCACCGAGATCGTGAACATAAAAGTGCTCCGTCTTAGCCGGGTCGGAGCTATACACGCTGATATGCGAAATCCCACCAATGGATGGCCGATGACTTGCAGCTTGCGCCAGCGACAACGTTGTGGAAAGCAGAGCTACGATCGAGACAACTGTTGATTTGATAATCTTCATCGCAATGAACCTCTCAAAGTAGGCAGACCAGTTCAGGCAGTAGCACGCTTGCGCAGCTTTTGTTCTATGACCGCGGCAGAGCGATGGTAGCCGGAGTGGCGCTGCAGCACCACAGCAGCCGCGCCGTGCAATCGCGACAGCTCTCCGTCATTGGTGATGCCCAGGCGTGGCGCCGCCCCGGCCAGCATAGTCTTTTCCATCTCCGCTTGCACCACCGGGCCAAAGCGGGACCACGACGAGGTAATGTCGCCGGTGATCAGGATCACTTCGGGAGCAAGTGAAGCAGTAATCAGCCGCAAGCCACGGCCAAGCCAGGTGACTTGGCGGGTCAACGCGGTGGTTGCCGCAGTGTCTCCTTCTTCGGCCATGCGCAGCAGATCGTGGATGGTGACCGGTCGCTTCTTGCCCACTATCTCCGCGTAATAACGCAGCGCCGCGGTCGATGACGCGAAGACTTCCCAGCAACCAAGTTGCCCGCAGCCGCACTGGGGCCCGGTTGGGTCGATCGGACTGTGGCCAAATTCTCCCGCAAGGCCGCTGCGGCTGGTAATGATCTGGCCATTCGCCAGAATGGCTGCGCCCAGACCTTCGGAGACGGTCACCAGCACTGCATCACGCACTCCATCGAGTTTTCCCGACCACAACTCAGAAAGCAAGCTGGCGTTCGCCGCATTCGCTAACTCCACCTGCAGTTGCATGGTTTCCTCGACTAGGCTCTTTACGTCGTAGTTGCCCCACTTGAGGTTGGGGGCAAGGATGAGGCGCTGGGTCTCCGGGTCGACCCTGCCCGGCATGCTGAGACCGACTCCTTCGAAGGAGCGATCCGCGTGCTTGGCGCGCATGGATTCCATGCAGTCCGTGATCTTCAGGATGGCCCGTTTAGGGTCCGAAACCAGAGGAACAACTTCGCGAGCCAGAAATCGTCCATTGAGGTCGATCAATGCCACGATAGCCTGCTGGGGCCGTATGTCCGCTGCCAGGATCACCAGGTCATCGTTGAGGGAAAGAAGCGTTGGACGGCGTCCGCGAGGCCGGCGGGCGATGGCGCCCTCGGTCACCCATTTCTCTTCCAGAAGCTGTTCCACGATCGCGGAAATGGTGCTGGGCTGCAGGCCGGACACGCGCGCCAGGTCGGCCCGGGCAATCGGTTGCCGCGAGCGGATAATCTCCAAAACAATATCCCGGTTAACATCGCGCGCATTCTCGCTCGATGCCAATTGCACGTACGCAAGATCGATACGCTTGATTCCGCGATTGGCCGGCTTTGCCCGCAAGGGTGCTCCCGTGCTTCAGTGCTTCTGCACAAGGCTTTATATTACATATCTTGGTCAAAGGAAATAGCCTTTCTGAAATGTCAGTGTGATTCCACCCCGCGGGATGCAGTCTGACCCAATAAAATCGGGCTTGGGACGATGCTCGGCAACGCAGGCCAGAGAAGAAAAAAAGCAGCACAAGAGGGCGACAGGGCAGGCAAATGAGAGTTTATTCGAAGCAAAAAATAAAGTTCGCCCCAATGCCTGGGTGCCCCATTCAAGCCTCTTGAGTTTTGCCTGACAACATACGTTGATATCAATGCAACCCGGACCTTATCAAAAGAGGGGTTGAATCAACGCTAACGTTACACTGATGTCAATTTCGGAGAAGACTGATGCGCAGCAAGATGACCCTCCTTGTGCTCCTGATCGCGGCACAAATGGCCCACGCACTCGATTCTGTTCCCAAAACCGAGTATCGGGAGCGGCGAGTAAAACTCGCAGCATTACTGCACGGCGGTTCAGCCCTGATTGTTGCCGCGCACGAGCCGCCCATGGAGTACCAGGATTACCGGCAGGACGAGGACTTCTTCTACCTGACCGGCTCCAACGAGCCGGGTGGAGCATTGTTGCTGATCGCCGATGGTCCAGCCGCCACCACGCGCCTCGGCACTGTCGTCCCGGCTCACGCCTACCGCGAGATCCTGTTTCTGCCCACGCGCAATCTCGTCCGCGAAAAGTACACAGGGGTGAAGACCGACGCCGCCACCCCCGGCGCCCGGGAAATGCTGGGCCTCGATGAGGTGATGGCCCTCTCCGCCTTGCCCACCGTCTATGGCGGCTTTCTGGCCGAAGATCTGCGCCGTGACAAAGAAATCTGGACCCAGCAGGACACGGACGCAGCCACGGCAACCCTGGCCTTTACGGCCACAGTGCTGGGTACGGATGCGATGCCTCCAACCCACGACGTCCGCTCCCTCACCACCCAGTTGCGCATGGTGAAGAGTACGGCCGAGATCGCTCTCATTCAGAAAGCAACCGATGCTTCCATCGCGTCTCAGCTTGCCGGTATGCGCGCCATCAAACCCGGAGTGCGCGAAAGAACCATTGCCGGCGTCGAAGTCGGCACCATGCTGGCCGAGGGATGCGAACGCGCCAGCTATCCATCCATCGTCGGTCCGGGCATCAACTCCACCACTCTTCACTACGCAGAAAATGGAAAGATCATGGCTGCGGGGGAAGTGGTCGTGATCGATGCAGCCGGAGAATACTCGATGTACGCAAGCGACCTGACCAGAACCATGCCGGTCGATGGCCACTTTACCGCCCGCGAGAAAGAGATTTATAACATCGTGCTCGGTGCCCAGCAGGCGGCACGGGATGCTTTCGTCGCCGGCAAATCCAAGATGGGCTCCATTGATCATCGAGGGGCCGACGCCGACAAAATGTCGCTCGACAAAGTGGCCTTCGACTACATCAACACCCACGGCAAAGACCTGCAGGGAAATCCCCTCGGCAAGTACTTCCTCCACACCCTCGGGCATTCCGTCGGCATCGATGTGCACGATCCCTATGATTACGACAAGCCCTTCGTGATCGGTTCTGTGTTCACCATCGAGCCAGGTATCTACATTCCCGAGGAGAAGATCGGCGTCCGCATCGAAGACACCTTCTACGTCAACCCGGACGGCAAGCTCATTGATTTTGCGCAGAAACTCGCACACACCGCGGAAGAGGTGGAAGCGGCCATGCAGGCCAAGTAGCCTGAGTTTTTCTCTTCTGGGGGAGTTCTGGTGTCGCTCTTGTTTGTGTTCATCGGGATCGCGATAGCGTGGCTTGCAGGCCGCCGGCTAGTCTCCATCATCAGCGGGAATTATCCTGGTTGGCGCAAACTCACAGAAGGTCTCGTTCTCTCCCTGCTGGCATTGGTTGCAGTCGTGGTAGCCGGTAGTAGTGGATTCAACGCGATCATGCTCTATCGTTTTCGCCGCGCGCCGCCAGGGCAGCTCCTTATGGTCAACGGCCACGCGATGCGCATCGATTGCAGCGGGAGCGGCTCGCCGGTGATCGTGCTGGATGCCGGGCTGGGGAACGACGGCCTCATCTGGGGCCGTGTGCAGCCAGCCCTCGCCAGGACCACACGCGTCTGCTCTTATGATCGAGCCGGCTTCGGCTGGAGCGATGCCCTGCCGCCTCCCCGCGATGCCGATCATATTGCCACGGAACTGCATGGGCTACTGGCCGCCGCCCAGATCACTGACCCGGTCGTCCTCACGGGCCACTCGATTGCCGGGATCTACATGCGCGACTATGTCACACGCTATCCGGAGAACGTCGCAGGATTGATTTTCATCGATGCGTCCACCCCGTTGCAGAATCGCAACCCGGCATTTCAGGCGGACGGCAACCCGCGACCACCCTCATGGATTCAGACCCTGCGGAAGCAGGCCACATTTGCGCTCGGCATTCCACGCTTCCTGGGCGAATGTTCTGGCAATTTGCAGGGATTCGATCCTCACGCTGCCAGGCTCCAGGCCGAGGATCAATGCCATGATCGCTCCGCGGCCGTCGCGGCCGAGTTGGCGAGTTTCGATCGGTCCGGCGAGGAGACGGTCCACACCGGTCCCTACGGCGCCCTACCCGTTCTCATCTTCTCCCAGGATCCGGCGCGCACAGTCAAGTCCGAACCCAAGGATGTGGTGATGGCCTGGAACCAGATGCAGGAAGATCTAAAGCAGCTCTCCACCCGCAGCCGCAGAATCATCGCCCGGGGCAGCACCCATTACGTACAAGGGAACCGTGCCGATTTGATCGAAAGAGAAGTGCCGAAATTCATCGAACAGATCCGTGGATCCGCCCCCCAACCTACAGATTATGGATCCACGCAAACAAACTAGATGGAAACATGTTGCTCGTTCGTGCCATCATTAGCGTTTCGTAGTCAGCACCCAGGAGATTAATCATCAATGAGCGAACAATTTGAGCACGCGCAGGAGCACCTGGAGCATGCGGCCCATGAACACGGTGGCAGCTCATCCCACACCCGGGCCGCCATCATCATCGGCATCATGGCCGCCGTCCTGGCCATCACCGAATTTGTGGCCAAGGACGCGGCGACGGATTATCTGACCAATCACATCGCCGCCAGCGACACCTGGGCCCAATATCAGGCAAAGTCTGTGCGGCGGACCATTTTGATCGCGCAGGCGGACCTCCTGGAGAGCTTACCGACAGCCGGCGACCCCAAAATGCAGAAGAGCATCGCGGACGCCCGGGCGAATGCGGAGCGGATGCGTTCAGAACCAGGGGCTGATGGCATGGAGCAGCTCAGCGAAAAGGCTCACGATCAGGAGCACGAGCGCGACCACGCCATGCATCGCAATCACATACTCGAAATAGCCAGCGGCGGCCTGCAGATCGCGATTGTCCTGGCGTCCATTTCCGTGGTCATCAATCTGCCGGCCTTCATGATGGTCAGCATCGCGGTTGGTGGCTTTTCCGTTGTCTATGCACTGCTCGGCGCTTTCTCTGTGCTGCACTAGCGGAAATGGATGAGGTATATCACGGTGACAAAAACAACTATGGCTATCGCCCGCTGTGTTTCCTCAATTCTTGCCGGTGTCTTCGCCTTCGCTCTTGTCGCGGCGGCCCAGGCGCCCAGTAAACCGAATGACTCCTTCCGTCCTCGGGGACGTCACCTCATTTATGTGCTGGTGCCGGGTTCGCTCGAGCGGGCTGGCTGGCTGAATGGCGTGGGCATCGTGGTGCTTGACGCCAACGACAACTATCGTTTCGTAAAGCGCGTTTCCACCTGGGAATACGCCGCAAGCATGAGCCCTGAACAGGTTTCGGGCGTTGCCGCAAGCCCGGTTACCAACCTTATCTACGTTGCCGCGCGCGGCCGGTTGGGCGCCATCGACATGGGGACCGACAAGATGGTCTGGTCAGTCACCCTCGACGGCAAATGCTGTGAACGTCCCCAGGTGACGCCGGACGGAAAAATCGTGGTGGTAGGCGGCGACCTGCAGGACTATTGGTACGAAGTCGATGCCCACACCGGCAAGCTGATCGGCAAGCTCGAAGCACCGGAAAGCCCGAACTCTCACAACCTGAACCTGAGCGCGGACGGCAAGACGGCCTTCATGTCACCGAATAACAAGGTCATGACGATTTCCGACGTCAAGTCGCGCAAGGTGATTAAGACCATTCGTTTTCCCGATAACGTGCGCGTCTTTGTGCTCAACAAAGATTCCACCCGGATCTACGCCAACAATAATAACTTTCTGGGCTTCCTGATTGCGGATGTTGCCACCGGGCGGGTCATTAAATCCGTTGAAGTCACGAGCGTAGACTGGAAATCAAAATGGAATACGAATCCGCGTCCGCATATGCCACATGGCTGCCCCAGCCACGGCATCGCGTTGACCCCGGATGAAAAGGAAATCTGGCTGGCCGACGGTATCTTCAAAAAGATCCATATCTTCTCCAACACCGACGACCCTAAAGAAATCGGTTCGATCGACACTCCTGCCGGCACTTACTGGATCACCTTTGGGCTGGACGGCAAGTATGCCTATGCGTCTTCGGGCGACATCATCGACGTGAAGACGCACAAAATTGTCGGGCAAATGAAGGACGAATACGGACGAACCATGTACAGCGAAAAACTGCTGGATATCACTTTCGACAATGGACACGCGCAGCGAGTCTCAAACCAGTTTGCCAACGGATACGGCGATTACCAGACCGCGGAGCAGTTGGGAGTCGGCCCGCATGTAACACCCATGCCGGGGAGTGCTCCCATTACGCTGACCGGTGTAAGCGCCGTCCGTGCCAAATCCGCGCATGAGTAGGGAAGTGGCCAGTCGTGAAAGGCGCAGGCCATTCCTGGCTGTGTACGCGCTGATGCTTGCCGCAACTCCGTTCGCTGCTTCCTGGGCAAGCAACAGCGGATCCTCGGCCAGCGATTTAGCGCGCGAAAGCCGGTCGCTCAAAGCTGTCTGCGCCAAGTGTCACAATCTGCAAATTGTCATGGACACGCCTATGAGCTATGACGCCTGGCACGACACCGTGCAGACCATGATGGATCGGGGCGCCACCGGCACGGATGAGCAACTGGCCGACGTCATGGACTATCTCCACCGGACGATGACCACGATCAATGTAAACACCGCGGATGCGGACGAACTGCAGATCGTGCTCCATGTTTCGCCATCCACGGCGCAGGCCATCGTTGCCCGGCGGAGCACGCAGAAATTCAAAAGCGTGGCCGACCTCAAGTCGATTCCGGGCGTGGATGCAGCCACCGTCGAAACAAAGACAAGGCTGATTTTCTTCAAATGATCGCGCAGAAGGGGGAACGATGACGATGGCAGGTTTGGATCGAAGGCAATTCATCGGGGCTCTGTCGCTGGGAGCGGCAGCGCTGGCTCTTCCAAGGTCGGCCGCCGCGCAAACAGCGCCCAGGCAATTGGCAGGCGTATTCCCCATAGGCTTTACTCCGGTCAACGCAAAAAATCAGATTGATGAGGACGGCCTCGCCGCCCAGGTGCAATTTTGCAGGCGCGGCGGAGTGCACGGTCTGGCCTGGCCGCAGATAGCCAGTGGCTGGACAACCTTGACCGAAGAAGAAAGGATGCACGGTGCAGAGACCCTCATCTCGGCCGCGCGGGGCGGCGCCACGGCGATTGTGATCGGGGTGCAAAGCCGCACCGCGGACTTCAACGAAACAGAACGCTACGCCAGGCAAGCGGAGAAGCTGGGTGCGGATGCCATCATCTGTATCGCCCCGCCCGGCGTGAACGCGGCTTCAGAAGTGCTGTCGTACTATCAGCGGCTGGGCAAAGTGACATCCTTGCCCCTATTCGCCCAGACCGGGGGCGACTTCAGCGTCGATTTGATCGTCGAAATGTTCAACTCCATTCCCACCTTTCGCTATGTGAAAGATGAGGCGGGCGATCCTCTCGCACGAGTAACGGAAATCAGAAAGCGCACCAACAACCAATTGCAGTGTTTCTCCGGGAAAGGCGTGACCACCATGATCACCGAGATGGAGCGAGGCTTCGTGGGGCATTGCCCATTCGTGAGCCTTGCCGATCTCTATGCCTCCGCGTATGACTCCTACCACGCCGGCAAACCCCGCGACGCCTTCGATCAATTCGGACGCATCGAAGCCGCGAGCTCCATGTTTCCGCAAAGTGATGTGGACGTTTTAATAGCCCGCCGCGTCTTTCGTCCTGGCACCACAACGCGCGTAGCGCCGCCCGCCCCAGGAGCTGACACCCAGCACCGCAAGACCATGAGCCCCGAAGAAATCAGCCACCACCTGGATGTCTACCTCAAGCCCTACCTGCGCGCCTAAGCGCCTGTAAATTTCGAGCCCCGCAAGGACGGCTGAACTTCAGTCCTGTCCAACGAGCCTGCATAAAATCACGGTTCAGCAACCGCTCTTTATCAACCGTTGCTCTTTCCTTTGTCATCCCGAGCGCAGCCGAGGGATCTGCAGTGCGCCATTCGTGTGCCCCGCACCTACCGTGCCACAACCTCCGCCAATCATCGTCGAATACTCACGGAAGCACCACCCTCCCGTGCCTCTTCCGGGTTTCCAGGAGTGGTCCGCGGAACCGCAGAACCCTCGGCTTCCCCAGATTTCCTGTCGAGATCAGCGGCTTCGGTCAACTGCATGTGGTTCTCTTTAAGGAGAACCACATAAGTGATCGCGGTGAGCTTAGCGAGGCAGGAAATCCGGCTTCGCTCGGGATGACAAAAGGAGAGGGTTGCTGCAAGGAAAGAGTGATTGCCGGATGAAACGGCGGTTGCTGAACCGAGACATTTTCCAATCTAATTCGGACGGCTCTGAAGTTCAACCGTTCCCTTCGGGCCTAGATCCTCAAACCTCGGTTCACCTCCGGCACTTGTCAGTCTCCCCCGAGTTCTGTAGCCTTCGGAGGTCGCAATCTAAGGGGAAATCCCGTGCTTCAGCGCTCCTGCTCGGCCCTGGCGTTGCTGCTTCTGCTGGGTGGGATTACCATCCTGGTCCGCAGCCAGACGACCGCTCCAGGTAACAACGTCTTCAAGACAAGTGCGCGCATTGTCGTTGTCGACGTGGTAGTTACTGGTAAGAAGCATCAGCCGTTGACCGGTCTTCGCCAGCAGGACTTCCAGCTAACCGAAGATGGACGCCCGCAAACCATCCACTACTTCGAGGAACACACCGGAGCGCAGACAGTCCAGGTAAACGTCCAAGATCTGCCGCCAAACGTCTTCACCAACAAACCACGAGTGAAGCCGGTAGATTCTGTAACCGTCCTGGTAATCGATTCCTTGAACACGCCGCTTGACGACCAGCGGCGAGTGCATGCGCTGGTGCTCAAGTACCTCAAGAAACCGGAACCAGGGCGGAGAATTGCTATCTTCACCCTGGGGACGCAGCTGCGTTTGATCCAAAGCTTTACCGACGATCCCGTGCTTCTGGCTGCGGCGCTCAACCAGGGAAAGAAGGGGCAGGCCTCGCCCTTGCTGCAGTCGGATGCCGAAACTGCCTCCACCCAGGAGACAGAGGCTGCCTTGATGGAGTACGCCCCTCAATCGGCGGCCCAGATGCAGCAGTTTGCCGCTGAGCAAGGTTCGATCCGGACCGACGCGCGCATCCGGCTGACACTCGACGCTCTACAGCAGCTTGCCGCCTATCTCGCTGCATTTCCGGGCCGCAAGAACGTAGCGTGGTTCTCGGCAGCCTTCCCCGTTGTCATTTTCCCTGATCCATCGATGGCACAGCCTTTTGGCGCGCAAAGCGATCACCAGGACGAACTACGCAAGACGGACGCCTTGCTCGCCTCGGCCCAGGTGGCCATTTATCCCGTGGGCGCTGAGGGCGTGACCGTGGACTCGCCTTACAACGCTGGCGCCGACGCCCGCTTGGTAACGCAATCGCAATTATCCAGGCCCCAGGCCGGAGTGCAAGAGCGGAACGCCAACCACGCAGCCATGGATCTAATCGCGAAACAAACGGGCGGCACGGCCATCTACGGTTCCAATAGTTTGACCGATGCACTGGACCGCGTCGCCGGACATGGATCGAATTTCTACACCCTGACCTATACCTCGACGAACCCCGCCACCGATGGCAAATACAGGAAGATTCAGGTGGCGCTCGACCGTTCCGGATACCAGCTTGATTACCGCCGCGGGTACTATGCCGATGAAGCCAAAAGCCTGCCCGCGCCGGCCGTCAAGCCTCCACCCGGAGCAGATCTGCTGTCCCCATTTCTGCGCCCCGGCCGGCCGGAATCGACACAGATTCCTTTGACGCTGAGGGTGACGCGTAGCAACGCTCCGCCGAAAACTCCCGGCGCGAGTCAAGGTGGAGACAATGCCAACCTGAAGGGAGCGCTCACCCGCTATTCCGTAGACCTGATGATTCCCGCGCGCAGCTTGCAATTTGAACCGGGTCCAGACGGCGAACACCATGTCAGGGTGGAAGCCGGGCTGATGGTCTACAACCGCGCGGGCAATCCGCTTAATTGGATCCTGAGGCAGGTCAACCTTAATCTCGACGACACGCGCTACGCCCTCGTCCAGGCCAACGGCGTGAACCTGTATCTCCAGATCGACGGCCCAGAGAACGCCATTTCTCTGAGAGGCGGGGTCTACGACCTGAATGCCAACCTAACGGGCACGTTAGCTATTCCGCTCAGCGCCGTTACCGCCGCGGGCACCGCTTCCGCCATCCCATGAGTTGCAAAAACTGAAGGTAATCGGACGGGTGCCCCATGTTCGCACAAGCGTACATGGGCCTAAAATGATAGGCGCAGCCCTGCGATTGCTTTTGCTAATAGAGTTGAGTCGTTTCCCATAACACCATGCCCGACAGGGCTCCTCTGGACATCCCAGCCACCCGGTAAGCATCTAACTAATAGAGATTCGCGCCTTCGGAACTCGTCGGCCATTCAACAAACCCGCCCTTAGTGTTTGTTCTGCGGCTCCGTAGGCTCTCTCCGGAGGGAATGGCTTATGTGGAATGAACAAGGACAGTTACTGAAAACTAATCCGGCGGACCTGGTAGCCGCGTTATTTTTTGACGAGGTTTCTGCTCGTGATGCAATTGCCGATCTCAAACTCGCTGGATTTTCTGCCGGGCAAATCGGTGTCGCCTTATCAAAACGAGGAAAGCTCGAACAAACCGGGACCGTGCCCTGCGACCTGCAGGGGAAACACAGCATCTGGTGGAAGTTGCGCCACAGTTTCGAGCACGATCTTCACAGCCAGGGCGCCGACCTATCCAGCACACAGGACAAAGCGGCCACGACCAGAGAAACTACGCCCTACACGGAGGTCGATCTCCACGATACCCTTCATGCGATTGGAGTAGCGCCGGCCACGATTGGCTTATTGGACCGCGAAATCGGAGCAGACGGCATGTTGATTATGGTCGACGCCGGTAACCGCTCCGACGAGGGCGAGTCGATTCTCGAAAAAAATCGAGGCATGGTGCGAACCGTCATGGCCACCGAACAAGCCAAAGTTACCAGCTAGGCGGCGCTTCCGTTACCGTAATGCGTCGTCTGCGTCGCCGAGATTCAGGTTTGCGGCAGGTCGTTCGTAGGCAACCGAGCCAGGAAGAGTCAGCTGCACTTCCGTACCTACTCCAGCCTCGCTCCAGAAATCCAATTGCGCGGTCATGCGCCTGGCACGTTCCCGGATTCCGATCAGCCCCCAATGTCCGGCACGGCCGCCGTCCTCCAACACCTGCGGGTCAATCCCTCTCCCGTCATCGCGGATACGTAATCGAAGCAGTTGCTCATCGAACAAAATCTCAGCGTCGACGTGGCGCGCTCCGGAATGCCGAAAGGCATTCCTCAGCAGCTCGCGGCCGATACGATAAATCTCATCCTGCAGCACCGGGACCAAAGCGCGGCGATCACCCTCCACCGTTATAGAAAAGGCTGGTGGATCCAGATCCTGAGACTCCGCCAGTTCTTCCCCGATAGCCGTCAACAAGTGTGCAAGATCCACCGGCTCGGTCGGTTCCGAACGTAGGTCCTGAATCGCCTCCCGGCTTTCCGTGATGGCCTCATCCGCCATGTTGAGGGCCCCATCGAGGGCTTGCATCGCTTCTTCGGGCTGGAGCGGCAGCATGTCGCGCGCCACTTGAAAACGAAGGATCAATCCGTGGAAGCTCTGCAGCACTGTGTCATGCACTTCGCGTGCGATGCGTACGCGTTCGCTAACGCGCGCTTCCAGTCCCGCCTGGAACAGCGCTTCCTCAGCGCGCCTTTGCTCGGTGATATCCTCACAGGCGATCAAAAGAATGGGACCGTTCACGCGCGCCACCGCTTTCGCCGACCCGCGAACACGGAGCACGGTGCCGTTCTTGCGCACACAGCGGAACTCCCAACTGCTGCCCCGCCCGATTTGCTCCAGGGATGCGGTAAGCGTGGCTTTCACCGCCTCCCGATCTGCACCATAGAAAACCTGCAGCACCGGCTGCCCCAGTAGTTCGTCGACGTTGCAGCCAAGTTGCTCGGCGCCAAAGGAATTCACCGCCATGATCTTGCCGGCGGCATCCACCATGAAGTACATGATCGGGTTGTTTTCAAAAACATCCCGCCATTGTTCCTCGCTGAGGCGCAGTGCCTCCTCGGCTTGCTTCGCTGCGGTCTCATCCATCACCGCGCCCGTAAACTCAAGCCCTGCGCTTCCACCCGCCAGGGCGTGTGCCACCACATGGACGTACTTGACCGAACCATCCGGCATCAGCAGCCGGTACTGATGTTCAAAGTCTTTGCCATCCCGGGCAGCCTGCTCGATAACCTTTCTCACCGCCTCCGCATCGTCCGGATGGACCCGCTCGAAAACCAGACTCACGTTCGCCTTTGTCGCTCGATCAAACTCAAAAATGCGATAGGTTTCTTCTGACCAGTAGTTTTCTCCGCTCTGCACGTTCCAGCCAAAGCTGCCCGTATGGCTCAAGCGTTGCCCTTCGGCCAGGTAAGCCTCGCTCCGGCGCAATGCTTCTTCTGCGGCAGCACCGCTCGACTCGCGCCTGGCCTTCGCGCAGCGCCCTCTGCACCGCGGGCAAGATCCGCGACAGCCGGGTCTTCAGAACGTAGTCCGTCGCCCCGATCTTAAGGGCTTCGATCGCCACTTCCTCGCCCATGGCGCCGGAAACGAAGATAAACGGCACCTCGGGGCGTTTTTCAACTGCGATTTTTAATGCAGAGATACCGTCAAAGGTGGGCAGGCTGTAGTCCGCCAGTATCAGGTCGATCCCTTCCTGATCGAGCCCGGCCACAAAGGCGGCCTTGGTTTCCACCAGGGTCACCCGGCACGTGACACCCTCTGCCTCGAGCATAGCCAGAACGAGGTCTGCGTCCTTGGGGTCGTCTTCAAGGTACAGAATTTTCAGGTTGGATTTCACAGCTTTCTGATGCTTGGATTCCGGAATTGGCTATCTCTTTCTTACGCTCCCGGGGGGCGGCTCGTTGATGACCGCCCAGAATACCCCCAGTTCTTTGATGGCGTTAACAAATTCGTGGAAATCAACTGGTTTTACTACATAGGCGTTGACGCCGAGCTTATAGCTGGCTACCATGTCTCGCTCTTCCCGGGAAGAGGTCAGCACCACCACCGGAATCATCCGCAGCTTCTCGTCAGCCTTGATCTGCTGCAGCACTTCCAGCCCGTCCACCTTGGGCAGCTTCAGATCCAGCAGCAAAACAGCCGGGTTTTCACTGTTGCGGGCCTGGAACTTTCCCCGGCAATAAAGGTAGTCCAGGGCTTCCTCTCCATCGCCGGTAACGACGACCTCGTTGGCCAGGTTGTATTCCGACAAAGCCGTCAGCGTAAGCTCCACGTCCTGCGGGTCGTCCTCGACCATCAAAATCCGTCCGAACATATCCATGCGCGCTTATCTCCGATTAGCCGGGAAGTGAGAAAGAAAAGGTTGCGCCCCCATCTACTACGCCCTCGGCCCAAACACTCCCACCGTGGCGATGGATAATGCGTTGCACGGTCGCCAAACCTATGCCGGTGCCTTCGAACGTTCCGGTCTGGTGCAGACGTTGGAATACACCAAACAACTTGTGCGCATACTTCATATCGAAACCAACCCCGTTGTCCCTCACAAACACTACCATGGCCCCGTCCTTCTCCAGAGAGCCTATTTCGATCTCCGCGCGTGGGCGGGTCCGGGAGAATTTGACCGCGTTGGCGATCAGGTTAACCAGTACCAGCCTCAACATGGCGCGGTCGCCAAACGTCTCTGGCAGGGCTCCGACATTCCAGGCAATCTCGCGGCCCTCGGTCTCGCGCTGCTGGTCCAGGAGCACCTCCTTGACCAGCTCTTCCAGGTTGACCGGCCGCTGGCGAGTCTCTGCGCGGGCGATCCTGGAAAAGGCCAGCAGGTCGTCGATCAGGGCGCCCATCCGCTTCGCCGCATCGAGGATGGTTTTCATGTAGCGGAGACTCTTCTCATCCACCGCCGAGGCGATGTTCTTCTGCAGCAATTCTGTATATCCCACCATGTGGCGAAGTGGCGCTCGCAGGTCGTGCGAGACGGAGTAAGCAAAGGCTTCCAGTTCCTTGTTGCTGGCTTCCAGATCGGCGCTTCTCTTTTCCAGCTCCTGGTTGAGCTTGCGAATCTCCTCTTCCCGATGCTTGCGGTCGCTGATGTCGTTGTTCGTTTCCAGAATCGCGACCGGATGCCCCTGCTCATCCTGACGCAGAGACCACCGGCTGGCCACGAATACTCGGGATCCATCGGCCTTCGTTTTCCGCAACTCGCCTTCCCACCGGCCGGTGCGCAGCAGTTCCTGGCGAACCTCGTCCATCGACACCGGAAAATCGGTTTGCAAAAGCTGGTTGCTGTGCTTTCCGATCGCCTGTTCCTCCGTCCACCCGAATAATTCGGCCGCACCCCGGTTCCAGTAGGTGATGATGTCGTTCATGTCGCGGACGAAGATAGTGTCGTGGGTAAGATTGAGCAGGCTGGCCTGTTGCGTCCGCACCACGATCTCTCTCTGTAGTGTGTCTCTCGATTCGAGCAGCTGCTGCTCGACCCGACGCCGCACCGCGCTGAACCAGGTGAGAAGCAAAGCAAACAGAATGAAGATCAGGTAATACGGGACATCGGCACTCGCCACATAGAGACTGAATCGAGGTTCGGTAAATATATAGTTGAACGAAAGGCTCGAAAGAACCACTGCGAGGATCGCAGGCCCCATGCCGGCATACCAGACGGTCACCGCAATGGCAAACAGGAAAAGCGGGTACTCCACGCCGCGAAAGTGATAGCGGTCCAGAAGAAATGCAGCCAAAGTACCCAAGGCAACAGATCCCACCGCCAGGCAGTAACGTAAAATCGCGGGAGTAACGTTCGCTAACGCGGGTCTCCGCTCCGCCATCCCTCACCCTCCGTAAGCCAAACCATTTTGCCACGCCCATAGTTTGAAGTCAGCAGCCCACACATTGCACAATGAGTCCCTTGTGGAGTTCATCGGCGTCGCCGAGGCGGAGCAGGGAACATAGCCCTGTTCCCTGGACGGGTGCCCCATGTTCGCCTGAGCGTACATGGGCCGAAGATGACGGGGCGCAGCCCAGGGCGCAGCCCCTCCGAATGCTGTTGCTCTATGGAAGAACTCGTTTCGGCCCATGTACGCTGGGGCGAACATGCGGCACCCGTCCATAACCAACGACCGTAGTGGCGTAGTCGAAATCCTGCCAGAAGCTGCCGACCTAATTTGGACGAGGTTTGAAGTTCAATCGTTCCTCCGCAACTCAACCTAGATGCCTGCACATCTCGCCATGTTCCGTGGTTTATACTCACTAACAATGCTAAGCTGGCGCCCCAATCAGAGAGCACGTCCGTCACTCTGGGCGGCGCTTGGCTTCCTCTGCTGCGCACTCATCGTTTGCACAGGGATCGTCCAGATTGGGCACACCCATGCGCGACGGTCAGCTAGCTCAGACTGATTGCGCCCTTTGCCACACTGCCCACGTTGTCGTTCAGCCAGCTCATTCCGCAGTCTTTGCCGCATACCGTATATGTCGTAGCGGCAGTATCAGACCCGGCCCTACCGATTCGCCCCAAATGCTTTTTCATCTTTTCCCTCTTCACCCGGCCTCCGCCTGTGGACCTTGCTTTCGCGTAGAGCTTCGCTTTAGAGCAACGTCGAACGCAATCACACAGGATCGAGGGAGGCCCTTATGCCAGGGCGCAACCGTAATCTAACAACACGTCACTCGCTATGGGTGGTGCTCTGCTTTCTTTGCTGCGCACTCATCACCGTCAGCGGGATCGTACAGGCCGGGCACATACATGCAGACGGTCAAGCCGTGCAGACCGACTGCGCGCTTTGCCATGTCGCCCACCTGGTTGTACAGCCAGCTGCTCCTCAATTGCTGCCGCGCACGGTCCGCGTCGCCGCCAGGGTCTCGACTGCGCTCCAGCCGAGACGCACGCAATTCTTCTTCGTGTTCTCCCTCTTCACTCGGCCTCCGCCTGTACTCACTGCTCACTCGTAAGCAGCTTTCTCTCAAAAATCAGTGAATCTCAGGAGGCAACCTATGCGCACGCCTACGCGCAGCATTTTCTCGTTCCTATTCGTGTTTGTATTTTCAGCCATGTCCTGGACACTCCAGGCACAATCTAACTCCGGATCCATTAGCGGTGCGGTGACGGACCCTTCCGCGGCCGTCGTTCCTGGAGCAACGGTTACCATCGAGAACCCGGTCAGCGGCTATCTTCGCACTACGCAAACAGACAGCAGCGGAAGATATCAGTTCAGCAATCTCCCCTTCAACCCCTACCATCTTTCCGCGAAAGCCACTGGCTTTGGCGCCGTGGCGCAAGATGTCGATGTGCGATCCACGATACCGCTCAGCGTGGGGATTTCCCTGAAGGTCTCCGGCGCGTCCACCACCGTAACCGTCGAAAGCGGTGCGGATTTGCTGGAGAACGACCCCACCTTTCACACCGACGTGGATCGGGGGCTGTTCCAGAAGCTGCCCCTCGAAAGCCAGTCGTCTTCTCTTAGCTCTCTTGTGACGCTGGCCTCACCCGGCGTTGCCGCCGACTCGAACGGCCTGTTTCACGGCTCTGGGCGATCATGCCTCCAATTCGTTTTCCGTAGACGGCCAGCCCATCACCGACCAGCAAAGCAAGGTGTTCTCCAACCAGCTTCCGTCCAACTCCATTCAGTCTCTGGAAGTGATCTCCGGTGCGCCTCCGGCGGAGTACGGTGGGAAAACCAGCCTGGTGATCGTCGCCACCACGCGATCGGGACAAGGATTGACCAAGCCAACAGGGGACCTTGCCGCCTCCTATGGAGCATTTGGCTCAGCCACTGGAAGTTTTGACCTTGGCTATGGCGGGAAGAACTGGGGTAATTTCGTCGAAGCGGACGGGCTGAATACTGGACGCTTCCTCGATCCACCTGAGTTCGTCGTCTTTCATGACAAAGGGAATGAGGAAAATCTCTTTGACCGGGTGGACTATCAATTCACCCAGGCGGATTCCGTTCACCTGAATCTGAACTACAGCCGCTCCTGGTTCCAGACCCCGAACGCTTACGATAACCTGAACGTGTCGAACGTCGTCAGCGGGGGCGCCGGACCCAACCCTGTCTTCGCGAATGTGGGGAACGCCGACCAGAAGTCCAAGATCGAAACCTTCGATATCGCGCCGACCTATACCCGCATCCTCGGAGCCAATTCGGTGCTCAACTTTGGGGCCTACGTCCGCCGGGATGCCTACAACTACTATCCCAGCGGTAACCCCTTGGCCGACCTGGGTCCGCCCAATCTGCAAACCTCGTCTATCGCGCAATACCGGACGCTTACCAACGCCGGCCTGCGCACGGACTTCTCCTATGTAAAGGGAATGCACAATATCAAGGTCGGCGCCGTCTACCAGCAGACTTTCCTGCGTGAGAACGACAGTCTCGGCGTCGTCGATCCCGCCTACAACTCACCCTGCGTCGACAGCAACGGCGTTGCCCAACCGGGATTTTCCGACCCTACGCAATGCGCCGCGGCTGGACTGGTATCGAATGATCCGGCAGTAAATCCGACGGGAACCTACAATTCCGTGCTCGCTCCATACGACCTAACCCGCGGGGGCGGCCTTTACAGCTATTTCGGCCACACGGACGTAAAGGAATTGGCCTTGTACGTCGAGGACCAGATCAAGACCGGCAACTGGCTGTTCAACGTCGGTATCCGCGGCGACTTATATAACGGTCTCACGGTGGCGCGCCAGGCGGAGCCACGCGTCGGTGTCGCTTACAGCGTCAAGCCGACCAGCACGGTACTGCGTGTGTCCTATGCGCGCACCTTGGAAACGCCCTTCAACGAGAACCTGGTGCTATCGAGTTCCGGATGTTCGAATGAGGTGCTGGCCCCGCTGCTGCTTGCACGCCCGGGAGTGTCCGGCACGCTTGCAGCCGGGTTTCCGCAACGAGTTCCATGCCGGCTTCCAACAGGCAGCCGGCAAGAATTTCGTGTTCAGCGGTGACTACATTTGGAAATACACCCACAATGCCTTCGACTTCAGCGTGCTGGGCAATACGCCGATCACCTTTCCAATCGACTGGCACAACTCGAAGATCCCCGGCTTCGCCCTGCGCGCGGATGTCCCCAATTATCACAACATCAGTGCGTTCGTGGTCATGTCGTCGGTGGCGGCACGCTTCTTTCCGCCACAGTCCGCCGGCGCCGGGGCGACTGTGGGGCAAGGTGGATATCCTTTCCGCATTGACCATGATGAAAGGTTCAACGAGACCACGCATGTGCAGTATCAGATACCGGGAGGCAAGTATCTGAGGCCCTGGATATCGTTCAACTGGCGCTATGACAGCGGCCTGGTCGCAGGCTCCGTGCCTTGCTACAACGTCACCGATCCAAACAGCCTGTGCAATCCAATCAACGGCGGCCCCTCAACCACTCTTGCCCGATGGACAACCAGCCATCGACCTGAGTGGCCTGACGGCGGACCAGGAGTTTGAAGCCGGCCTGGTGTGCGACGGTGTCAAAGCGACCCCGACGAACCCCTTGCCCACGCCGTGCCCGGCCTCAGGACTCACGTCAAGCCTGGTGAAAGTTCCAGCGCCGGGGACGGAGAATGACGACAAGAATCCGCCTCGCATTCAGCCCCGCAACCTGTTCGACGCCGCCATCGGCGACGACAACCTTTTCCACGGAGAAAAATACAAGTGGAGTTTGCGCCTCACCGGCGTGAATATCGCCAACAAGTATGCCCTCTATAACTTCCTGTCGACGTTCAGCGGTACTCACTATGTGACCCCGCGTGCGTTTTCGGCTGAGGTGGGTTTCCACTTCTAGTCCTCGGCTAACTCTTTTCCACTGCAGGACGGTGCACCCGCGCCGTCCTGAGGACTCCCAAATGTTAACCTGACGCAGGGATGAGTCACACATGGGGTTCCTGAGTCACCTGTTATTTCCCTGGGGCTTGCTGCTCCAGGTATTTGCCATTATCCATTTCATCCGGCGCCGTCCGGATATGTTTTGGATTTTCATCATTCTCTTTCTCGGACCGCTCGGTGCGCTGGTCTACATCGTTATCGAGGTGCTTCCCGACGCGGGACTGCTCCGGCAGTCCTTTAAGGTCTTCCCGCGCCGCAAGCGCATCAGCGAGATTGAGACCGCGGTCCGCGACAATCCATCAACAGGGAACTACGAAGAACTCGGCGACCTCTATATGGAGGACGGCAAGCTCCAGTTGGCGCGAGCCGCCTTCGACAAAGCCATTGCCGCGCGTGCAGACACACTCGATCCCTTTTATCGGCGTGGTGTTTGCGCGATCCTGTTAGGCGATGCCGCGGCGGCGATCCCTGATCTGGAACGAGCAGTTCGTGAAGACCCGGACTACGACTTTTACCGTGCGGCCGGGTTGCTCGCCCACGCCTACGCGCAGACGGGACAAAAAGAGAAAGCCGAAGCGCTCTTCCGCCGCACCACCGTCACGTCAACCTCGTCGGAAACCTACCTGAATTTTGCCAACCTGCTGGCATCCGAAGGACGCAACGCCGAAGCCCGCGAATGGGCACAGAAGGTGCTGGACAAGAAACCAACGATGCCGGACTACCTCCGCCGCCGGGAGCGCCCCTGGTTCCGAAGTGCGAGCAGCCTGCTAAAACGCCTCCCGGCATGAAGAACAACCAAGCCACCATCCCTGGACGTACCTAGTTCCGTCAGGGACGGATGACCTTAGCCCAGGACGCAGTCCTGGGTCAAGCTTTGGAGACACGACAAGTCCCGCAGGGACGACTGAAGATTGTCCAGGGTCGAGCAGCGAGGTATTTTCAGCCGTCCCTGCGGGACTCAATCATCTTGCATGATCGACCCAGGACTAGCGTCCTGGGCTAAAGTCAGCCGTCCCTTCGGGACTTTGGCAGAGCTTTAGGCAGCTTGTATTGAGCGAATTCGTACGAAGTAGCGGCCTAAGAATCGCTTAAGTTAGCGCTTAAGGGACGCAGCCCCTTCGAATTTTCTCCTGCGCAATAAAGGCTGGCAGTTTGCTACTTACGGAGTCCTTGAGGTATCGCTATAGATTTGAAACTCCCGAATATGTGCCTCCTGCGAACTGGAGAGGATGTTGAGGCGTATCCGGCTCGCGGTCACTGGCGGGAAGCGATCCATCTTCTCATGCCCGATAGCCTGACCTGAAGCTACGCTCTTCCACTCGTTGCCCATCCAAACTTCAATAGCATATTTCTCCACGTGCTGGCCGTCGTTGAGCCATTCCATCGTCACGACCCGGTCGATGCTGGCTGGTTTCCCCAGGTCGACCTCGAGTACGGAATGATGCGAACCAACCGGCGCGGACCAGAAGGTATCTGAATTCCCATCGAGAGCCGCAGCCGCTTCGGGAGTCGTCGCCAGGTGATGCAGCGCGAGGTTGCCCGATTGCAGGCGCTGAATGGCCGCGCCAAACTCCTTGAGCCTGGCGACATCGGAGTCGGGCAGTAACCCACGTGTGTCGGGTGCCAAACCAAGCATCAATTGGGCGCCGCGTCCGACGGTGTGCTCATAGATCGCGGTCAAATCGTCCAGGCTCTTCAACGAAGCCTCGTCATGCGGATGCCAGAACCAATGAATTTCACGCAGCGGCGTATCCGCCTCGACCGGGCGCCAGCGCAGGTAGCCGTGACGGTCGATGACATTCCAGTTCTCGTAATCCACCCGTCCGGATTCCGTACCCACCCAGCGCGCATCGCCATACTCAAACAAACCAGTATCCGCGAAGACGATCGTATTCGGCTGGTAAGTCCGCAAAGTGTCGATAATTTCGGGAAAGTTATAGACATGCCCGGCACTGCCGGCTCCGTCGAGCCAGAACTCCACCAGGTCCCCGTAATGCGTCGCCAGCTCCTCTAACTCGGAAAGGTAATACTTGTCGTAAGCCTCCGGATTGTTATATCTCGGATCGTGCCGGTCCCACGGTGAAAGATAGACTCCGAATTTCAGGCCATACTTACGCGCCGAGCGAGCGACATCGCCGACCACATCTCCTTTGCCGTCTTTCCACGGGCTTGCCTTCACGCTGTAGTCCGTTTGCTTGGTTGGCCAGAGACAAAATCCGTCGTGATGTTTGGCTACCAGCACCACGTACTGAGCCCCGCTGGCCTTGATGGCCTGCATCCATTGATCCGGGTCAAACTGCGTCGGGTTGAACACTTCCGGGCTGGCCGTACCATCGCCCCACTCACGATCGAGGAAGGTGTTGGTGGAGAAATGAACGATCACTCCGAACTCCAGGTCCTGCCACGCCACCTGTTGCGGAGAGGGTTTCACTTCCATGAAGTTCTGGTAGCCCAGCATCGGAGCAGAGAACATCGCGGACGTTGCGCCGATAACCAGGGCCTTAGAAAACCACTTCATGGACGCGCCTCCTCAATACGAACACTCGCTGAACAGGCTGTCAGTATACCGACCGGCGCAAGAGCAAGGCACAACTCACCGATACGCCTTGGATACAGCGCGCGGCCACTTGGTTCTGCGAGGTCCAATTATTTTGGAAAACTGCGCAATTCGACACTTTCTGGGCTGTTTCGCAGTCGAACTTTTCTGATAGGTTTCGTGTAAGGATAGATCGCTTCCGGTAGCAGCGAGAAGGAGACAGCCAATGAGCACCTCACCCAGCACAGACGTAATCCAGGGAGACGAGCAATCCAGAGATGGTCATTATCGGGCGAAGCAGGACCCGCGCCAGCAGGCCGAGGGTAGCGACGGCGCAGAGCCAGCCAAGGAACTTGATCCGAACGCTGTTATCGCTCTACAAGCGCAAAACCCCTTCGATCTGGGTAAGCTGCGGGTTGGGGCTGCTTCGGCGGAGGCAGCCGGCATACCTGCGATCTGGAACACCATGCTCTACGGCATCGGCGAGATGGGACCGATTCGATCGTCGGAAGCTTTTCTGAAGATCAACCACGTGACCGGATTCGATTGCCAGAGCTGCGCCTGGCCGAGCCCGGATAAGAAGCGCAAGATCTTCGAATTTTGCGAGAATGGCGCCAAGGCGGTCTCTGACGAGTCCACCAAGAAGCGCATCACTGCCGAGTTTTTCGCTCAACATTCGATCGCGGACCTGGCAGCCCAGTCAGACTATTGGCTGAACCAGCAGGGCCGTCTCACCTCGCCCATGGTGCGGCTGCCGAACGCAACCCACTACCAGCCGATCACTTGGCCTGAAGCGTTCACCCTGATCGCGGAGGAGCTGAACCGCCTCGATTCGCCTGATCAGGCTGCCTTCTATACTTCGGGCAAAACTACCAATGAGCCCGCTTTTCTTCTGCAGTTGTTTGCCCGTCAATATGGCACCAACAATCTCCCCGACTGTTCCAACATGTGTCACGAGTCATCGGGAGTCGCCCTGACGGAGACGCTTGGCATCGGCAAAGGCGTAGCCACTCTCGAAGACATGGAGAGTAGCGAACTCATCTTTATCTTCGGCAACAACCCCGGCACCAACCATCCGCGCATGCTGACCTCCCTGCAGAAGGCGAAAGACCAGGGCGCAAAGATTATTGCCGTCAACCCGCTCCCCGAAGTCAGCCTGATGAGGGTGACCAATCCCAACCCGCAGGACTATCCCAATCCACTGGAGCTGCCCTTCGCGCTGTTGGGCAAAGGGCAGGCGCTGGCTGATCTCTATCTCCCCGTGCGTGTGAATGGAGATGTGGCCGCGATCAAAGGCATTTTGAAAGATCTGTTCGAGCGCGAACGAGCGGGGCAAGCCTCAGCAATTGACCACGAGTTCATTCAAACCTTCACCGAAGGTTTCACTGAGCTGCTCGCCGATGTAGAGGCGGCGAGCTGGGAAGAGATCGTCGAAGAGAGCGGGCTAACCCGCAATCAACTGCGAACCGCCGCCGATATGTATGCCGCCTCGAAGAAGACGATCTGTGCGTGGTGCCTGGGCGTCACCCAGCAACGCAACGGCGTCGACAACGTGAACATGATCGTGAACCTGTTGCTGGTTGGCGGCCATATGGGCCGCCCCGGCGCGGGCACAGTATGCGTGCGCGGTCATTCCAACGTCCAGGGCGACCGCACCATGGGGATTTGGGAGCGGCCCCCCAAGCCCTTTCTGGCCGCGCTGGGAAAAGAGTTTGGCTTTGAGCCGCCGCAAAAGTGGGGATACGACACAGTCGAAACACTGCACGCGATGTTTGCGGGAGAAGTGAAAGTGTTTTTTGCCATCAGCGGCAACTTCCTCTCCAACGTGCCGGACACGGTGTACAGCGCGCACGCGATGCAACGCTGCAAGCTCACCGCCCACGTATCGACCAAGTTGAACCGCTCTCACCTGATCACGGGAGAGCGGGCCCTGATCCTGCCCTGTCTCGGCCGCAGTGAGGAAGATATACAGGCAACCGGCAAGCAGTGGCTCACGGTCGAGGACTCGATGGGCATTATCAATCCTTCGCAGGGCTTTTTCCCACCCACGTCGTCAGATCTGATGAGCGACGTGGCGATCATCTGTAACCTGGCGCATGCCACCCTGGGGTCTCGCACGACCACCAAGTGGCTCGACCTCGCCGGGAACTACAACCTGATCAGAGATGGCATCTCCCGGGTCATTCCGGGTTTTGAGAACTTCAACGCACGCATGGCCAGCGAGAAATTCTTCTATCTGCCCAACGCGGCAAAGAAGCGCATTTTCAAAACCAGCTCGGGCAAGGCGAAGCTGACCGTTTGCCCCATCCCGAAGCATGACCTCAAGGCGGACGAGTTTCTTCTCACCACCATCCGCAGCCACGATCAGTTCAACTCCACGATCTATGGACTGAACGATCGCTATCGTGGGGTCTTCGACGGCCGCCGGGTTCTCTTTCTCAACCCCGAGGATATGGAAGCAGGGAATCTCCGCCCCGGCCAGGTCGTCGACATATACAGCCACTTCGAAGGCGAAGTCCGTAAGGCCCCTCGCTTCGCCATCGTTCCGTATGCGATCGCTCGCCGCAGCGCGGCCGCGTACTATCCGGAGACGAATGTTCTGATACCCATCCGCAGTGTTGCCGCCAAGAGCAATCAGCCTGCCGCTAAATGCATCCGCATCACCCTGACTCCGGTGGAACCGTATGAAGCGTTGCCGTTTTCCCAGGCTGATCTCGAACACAATCTGCATCGCGCGGTGCCCCGGGTTCCCTGATCTCGGAGAAGGGCCGCACATGCTATCCTTGCGCCCATGCGTCTGCGGTTTTGTGCGAGCTTTCTGGCCCTGTCTTTGCTACTCACCGTGGGCCCTGTCTACGCAAGGGTTCTGCGTGTCGATGTAGCTTCCCGGACCACCGTTCTCAACGGTAAGGAGTTCGGGAATGCGGGGGCTTACGAGCGCATCACCGGCCGCGTTTACTTCTCGCTCCCAGTGGCCAACGCGCACAACCAGCGCATCGTAGATCTCCGCAACGCCGTGAATCTGAAAAATGGGGAAGTCGAATTCTCCTCAGACTTTGTTGCTGTCCGTCCGAAGGATGTTCATCTGGGGAACGGTTCCATGCTGCTGGAAGTCCCCAACCGCGGCAACGCACGCATCCTCTCCCTGGTCGATGGCGGCGATGAGGAGCTTGCCCACGACGCAGGCGATGCGTGGCTGCTGCGCAATGGCTACACCATCGTGAGCCTTGGATGGCAGTGGGACGCGCAGGCACCGGGGCAACTGCGATTCTTTGCCCCTATCGCCAAAGAAAATGGGAAGACCATCACCGGCCTGCTGCGCGGCGACCTGATGCTGCCCACCGCGACGGCCGGAGATCCCCCTGGGCCATCTGATGGGGGGCCATCTCGGTGGGGTGGAGTATCCCGTTGCTTCTCCTGACGACCCGCGCAATGTACTCACCGTCAGGGACTCTCGCGATGCGCAGCGCACCGTGATCCCTCGCGGCCAGTTGGCAGTTCGCGCACACCGTCGATGGCAAGCTCGTTCCTTCAGACCGGTTCATTCATCTGAAGGGCGGCTTCCAGCCGGGAAAGATATACGAATACGTCTATGTCGTCGCCGATCCGGTCGTGGCGGGCGGTGGCTTCGCCGCCATCCGTGACTTTGCTTCCTATGCCAAGCACGATCCCGACGCCATTACACCGGCGGAGCGCGTCTATGGCGAAGGCATTTCGCAGAACGGGCGTTTCTTGCGCGACTTTCTCTACCAGGGCTTCAATGCGGATGAAGAAGGAAGGATCGCGCTCGACGGTGTTCTGGCCCACGTAGCCGGAGCAGGCCGCGGCAGTTTTAACTACCGTTTCGCCCAACCATCGCGCGACGCGCAGCCCACTTCCTCGGTCTTCTTTCCCACGGATATCTTTCCCTTTACCGATCAACCCGAAGAAGATTCCATGACGGGCGAGACTGCGGGCCTGCTCGATCGCGCTGCTGCTGACAAGGTTGTGCCGAGAATATTCTTCTCCAACACAGCTTATGAATACTGGGGCCGGGTGGCGGCTCTCATTCACGTGAGCGCCGATGGAAAGCAGGATGCCACGATCTCCGACCGGGTGCGCATCTACCACTTTGCCGGGTTGCAGCATTTCTCCGTTCCGTTCCCGCCGGAGAAGGGAACAGGCGACCTGCTCGGACAGCACCCGCAATCGCCGCTGCCAGTCAGGTATTTCTGGCGCGCCATGATTGCCAACATGGACGCGTGGGTACGCAGCGATACTCCTCCTCCGCCCAGCAGCTATCCGAAGATCGCTGATCACAACCTTGTGCCGTTGAGCGAATATGCATTTCCCCGGATCCCCGGAGTCAATCTGCCGCACGAGGCCAATCAGGCGTATCGCCTGGATTTCGGACGCAACTGGCAGCAGGGAATCCTGAGCATCCAGCCGCCCAAGGTGGGCAACGGCCTTTCCTGTGCTTGTGCCCCAGGTCGATGCCGACGGAAACGAGCGCGATGGCGTTCACCTGCCGGAGATCACCGTGCCGCTTGCGACCTATGCCGGTTGGAATCTTCGTGATCCTTCGATTGGCGCGCCCGATCAACGCGTGCCCTTTGAGGCATCGTATCTGCCTTTTCCCAAGACCGCTGCGGACCGGCAGAAGACGGGCGATCCACGCAAGTCGATTGCGGAGCGCTACGCGGGCCGCGAAGACTATCTTGCCCGATACCAGGCAGCCGTCGATGACCTGGTGCAGCAACGGTGGATTCTGCCCGAGGACCGCGCAGCCCTGCTGCATCGCGGCGAGCAGGAGTGGACCGAGAGTGTGCAGTGAATTACAACCAAAAAGGATACGAATGAATTCGAAGAGATATTTCTCGCCGTGAAGTGTTGCGCGGATCCATGGCTGTCGCAGCCCTTGCTTCGGCGCCAAGGCTGGTGCAGGCTGCCAGTGGGCAGAGGACACTGGCTTATGTGGGAACCTACAGCAGCCCGGTCGATGGGGGCGGCAACGGGAAGGGAATCTACCTGTTTGAGATGAATCCCGCGACCGGAGAGCTGACCCTGATCGAGTTGGCCGCGGAGGCGCACAATGCCGGGTGGCTTTCGTTCGATCCCTCCGGGCGATTCTTATATGCCGCTAACGAAGTTACAGACTTTGAGGGGAAGAGCGGCGCGGTCAGCGCCTATGCCGTGGATCGGAAGACAGGGAAGCTTCATCTGTTGAACATGGTCAGCTCTCAGGGAGCAGGGCCGGCTCACCTGAGCGTCGATGCTGTCGGGCAAGTATGTGTTTGTTGCAAATTATGCCGGCGGCACGGTAGCCGTGCTGCCCATACAGCCGACGGGAGCGCTGGGCGCACCCACCTACGTTCACCAGGACACTGGCTCGGTTGGACCCAAGATTCCATCGAGCGCGCCTCCGGGCAGCTTTGCGTTCAGCGGGCACGACAAGCCGCATGCCCACATGATCCATGCCGACCCGAGCAATCGCTTCGTCGTGCAAACAGACCTGGGGCAGGACCGGATCTATGTTTCCGGCTCTCGATGCTGGCGCGGGCAAGTTGTCGCCGGTTACCGGTTCTCCCTTTTCCGTGCCCCCGGGGACGGGCCGCGCCACTTTACCTTTCATCGCAATGGGCGCTGGTTTTACTCGCTGCAGGAAGAAGCATCCACGGTGATGTTTTTTCATTTCGATCCGGCGACTGGATCTCTGAGTCCTCAGCAGACCATTTCGACGCTGCCTCACGGATTCAAGGGGACCAATTTCACTGCGGAGATTCTGCTCTCGCCGGACGGCCGATTTCTCTATGTATCCAATCGGCTTCACGACACAGTCGGCATCTTCTCCGCTGAACCACGAAGGACGGCTGAGTTATGTGGGGGAAGCGTCCACCATGGGCGACTACCCAAGGCACATACAGATTGCGCCCGGCGGAGCTTTTCTGTATGCCTGCAACCAGCGCAGCGATGCCATTACGTCGTTTCGCGTTGATCGGAATACCGGCCAGTTGCGATTCACCGGGCAATATACGGGCGTCGGTACTCCGTCGTGCATTGTCTTCATGACGTAAGGCAGCGGCGTGGGACGCAAAGGAAAACCGCAGGTCCCTCCGCTACGCAATGGTTCGCTTAAATCACGCACGTCGACCTTGTCAGCCCGACCGGAACGCAGCGGAGCGGAGGGACCTGCGGTCGCTCTTTGATTCGCCGCCGCTCGAGTCATCGTTCGCCGCACTCTGTCAGGACATGCTGCAAGCTGTGCGCGAAATAGCTTCTGGCCACCACGTGCTGGATGATTCATCATTTTGCCGTTGACGACATGGTGGCCATCCAGGCGTAGTGCCTCGGCGCAAACGGAGTAGGTAATTCCGCCAATGAGTACGATGGGCACATTCCGTTTGCCGACAAGGCGTCGCACTTTGCTCTGCAGTGTTGGGAGGGTGCTTCGCATGAGCGCGATCTTGTCGCCGCACTTGCCCCATCGGGCATCGGCTGCGCATAGGCATCGATGAGATGATATCCATCGTTCTGAAACCGTCGTAGTAGCTCTGGCTTCCTGCAGCCGCATCTGCTTCACTGAATAGCCAGGGCGAAACTCACCTTCGCTGTATCCGATTTCAGCCGGATACAACACCTTCATCATTTCCAGAAACAGCGTGTCCCCATCCCTCAGGCCGGTAAAGTAAAAAAGCCGGTTCACCTTGAATGCGGGAGGAGCTTCCGCAATGAACAAGAGCCGCAGCGGATGCGGCAGGTAGCGCCGTGGCGGCTCTCTCGAATCGTTCCAGGCTGCGTCGCAGCGGCGACCGCTCGCTGGCTACGTTACCATCGTGCTCTCGACCTTAAACCATTGCTTGAGCGTTCCTCGTTTTTGCCCGGCCGCAATTGAATCAATAGGTTGGCTAATAAACCGGAACAAGAGCTTTAATCGGAACCTGGTTTTTAGAACCAGAACAGTAACGGAAACGAGACAAACAATCGCTGCAATATGACCATCGGTATCGTGTATAAGATGTTTGGCTCTGGAGAAATCAGCCGACGGTTTCCCATGGGCGGAAGGTGTGTTCGTGGAGTTCCATGTTCACCCGGCGGCCGCGAAATTTAACTCCCTCCATGGTGAGCCGAAGACGCTGTTCGGCCGCAGCTTCTCCTCGTAGTTTGATCTCGCCACCAGCACCGACGATGCGCTGCCATGGCACTGAATGCAGCTCAGCTGTTCGTAATAATCTGGCCACGGCCCGATGATAGAGGGGATAGCCGGCAGCCGCAGCCACTCTGCCGTAGGTCGACACTTTGCCCTTGGGGACCGAACGAATGATGCGGCGAAAGGCGGCATCGCGCTGCTCGTTGTCGCGCAACGAATCCTTGAGAATTCTTCGCTTGAGGTTTTGAGGAACAGCAGGACCGCGCATGCGCAAAATATAACAAACGCGCCCAGCTATTGCGTGGCGGCAGCGCGGGACAATATGTAGGCTTCGATTGCTCGCAGTTGGTCTGGCGTGAGCGCGTCCTTGAACGAGGGCATGCCCATTTGTTGGTATGCGCCTCCCAACACGATCGACTCGAATCCCTGATGGGTGGCGGCGCTCGCATAGCGCAGATCAGGCACGCCGGAACTGGAGACGACTCCTACCCCGTGACAGTAAAAGCACTGCCGGCTGTAGAGGATCTCGCCTTCGTGGATCATCGCCGGCGTGGCCTTCATGTGGATCGAAGGCGATGGGGGCTCCGGATGGCCAAAGGGAGGAACTTCCAGCGTTGCGTGGGCATCAAGCGCGAAGGTAAGGATGCGGCCAAAGCCCGGCTTGACCACGCCGCTGCCGGGAATATTGTTAAGCCCCGCAGAACCTCCCCAGCCAACCATGATGGTTACATATTGCACTCCACTGAGCCAGATAGGTCACCGGGGGAGCCATGATCCCGGTGCCGGCGTCGAATTGCCAGAGCCGCTTGCCGTCGGCTGCGCGGTAGGCGCAGAAGATACCGTCGGAACGGCCCTGGAAGAGGAGGCCGCCTGCGGTCGCGAGGACTCCGCCGCTTTCCACCTGCGGGAAGAGAAACGCGCCACACCTGCTGCTGCCGGGCGGGATCCCAGGCGAGCAGCAAACCCGTCATCGGAGGAAGTGCTTTGTATTTGGCCAGGAGCGGGCCGTGGTAGGCGGCGTCCTGGCCGAGATTCCAGTTGTTGGTGTTGTTAACCCAGCCTTTATCGGGGGCGTGCAGCGCATAGGATCCTTGTCTCGCCGGCAGGTAAACAATTCCAGTGTTGGGATTGAATGCCATCGGGTACCAGTTGTGCGCGCCGCCGGGCGCCGGGGAAACGAGTACCGGGTTGAGCCCGTCATACGCGGCTGCGGATTCGATCGGGCGTCCGCTTTTTGGATCAACGCCTGTGGCCCAGGTGACTCCATCGACAAACGGTTTTGCGGAAATGAACTGGCCGGTTTCGCGATCGAGCACGTAGAAGAATCCGTTCTTCGACGCTTGCATGATCACTTTGCGCGGAGTGCCGGCGATGGTGAGATCGGCGAGCATGAGCGGCTGCGTGGCGTCGTAGTCCCAGTTTTCCTGCGGCGTTACCTGGTAGTGCCAGACCAGTTCGCCGTCGCTGGGGCGAAAGGCAAGGATGGAGGCGAGGTAGAGATTGTCCCCCCCGCCGGGGCTGCGCAGATCGCGGTACCAGGTGCTGCCATTGCCGGTGCCGGCGTAGATGAGGTCGAGCTTGGGGTCGTAGACGATGGAGTCCCATATGGTGCCTCCACCCCCCGCGACCCAATAGGGACCATGCCACGTCTTAACGGCCTCTTCCAGCGCCTTCGACTCGAAACCCTTCGCGGGATCACCGGGAACGGTGTAGGTGCGCCAGACCAGCTTGCCAGTCTCCGCGTCATAGGCCGAGAGGTAGCCGCGCACCCCGAATTCTCCGCCGGCATTGCCGATGAGAACCATCCCTTTCACCATGCGCGGCGCGCCGGTGATGGCGTAGGGTTTCGACTGGTCGACGGTGACGACCTCCCACACTGGTTTTCCGCTTTTGGCGTCGAGCGCGATAAGCCGGCCGTCCAGTGTTCCGAGATATACCTTGCCCTGGTAAAGGGCGGCGCCCCGATTCACCGTATCGCAGCAGATAGTGCGGACATTCGCGCGGGAGACCCTGGGATCGAAGGTCCACAAGACCTGGCCGGTCCGCGCGTCGAGTGCGTACGCAACGCTCCATTGGCTGGTGGTGTAGATCACGCCGTCGGAGACGAGGGGAGTCGCTTCCAGGCCGTGAGTGGTGCCGAGTTCACGGCTCCAGAGGAGGCCGAGCCGGTCCACTGTCTGTTCGTTGATCTGGGTGAGCGGACTGAAGCGCTGCTCGTCAGGAGTTCTTCCGTAGGTCGTCCAGTCGGCTCCGTCGGAGACGGCGGCAGGAGGGGATTTCCTGCAGCCTCCGATGGAGAAGAGCAGAGAGCCAGTCAAAAGAAGGGAGATGCCCCAGCGCATAGTTTTCGAGCATTAAATGCCTGGAGTGATTGGGGTGTCAACCGCGGCGTAGTTCTTCCGGTCAGGAACCTGGTTCGCACAGTGGAAAGCTTACGCGTTCCGGGTAGGCGCATCAGCCAGGTCTTCCAATCAGTTACTCACCCTCGCAGTGGTCTTAACGACTGGCCGGACTCCGTATCTAAGGGATTCTACCTCCCGCCATGCCAGGTCCTCATTTATGCTGATGCTTGGATAGTCCCCTGGAGTTGAAGTGACCACTGAACAAGAACTTCGCGAGAAATTGCGCAAGATAGAGGCTCTTTTTGAGGGAGCCACGACGGTGGGAGAACGGGACGCCGCCGCGGCGGCAAGCAGCCGGATCCGGGCTGTACTCAACAACGCCGAGCGAGCGGAACCTGCGATCGAAACACAGTTCACGCTGCCGGACCGCTGGAGCCGCCTCCTCTTCACCTCTTTGTGCCGCCGGTACAGGCTGAGACCCTACCGCTATCCGCGGCAACGCCACTCCACCGTGATCGTGCGAGCTCCGGACTCATTCATCAGGAATACGCTCTGGCCGGAGTTTCTCGAGATCAAGGCCGCGCTCGATGGCTACCTGAATGAAGCCACGGAGCGGATCATTCGCGAAGAAGTGTTTGGCGATGCCGAGGAGGCAGAAGAGCAAGCGGGATAGACGAGTGGCGGGTCAGCGTACCAGCTCCGAAACTACTTCAACCTCTGCCTTGGGCAATCGTCCTATTCACGCAGGACCAATCGAAATCGCTGGGCCTCCTCCATGGATGCTGACGGCGGCAATTTTCTAATCGCGCCGGCCTACTCCTGCACTACGAGGATGGCTGCGCCGCAGTCCACCGGCACGGGGCCGCCATGGCGCCGGGGCTGGATGGCGGTTTGCGAATCGTCGAAGTCTACTCGCCATTTCCCAGCCTCGGGAATGAGAGTGCGCATCTGCTGAAAGCAGTTGTAGGCGTCCTCGTGGTGTTCGTCAGGGCTGGTCCCGTTGGATTGAAAACGCAGGGTGAGGTGGTAGTGCGCCGGGTCCATGCCGAGAGCATCGCAGTTTTCCGGGCTGAAATCAGGACCCACCGGCGTGGGCGATTTTGGCTGCTTCATCAGCTTGATACTCGGTACGGCGGGGCAGTCGTTGTAGATAAAGCGCAAGCCCCGGGCGCGTTGGCTGCTCACAATGTCGGGAGTGCCCGGATCGGAGTTGCACCAGGCTCCGGAACCGTTCCTGTGGATCCATATAGGCTCGGGCAGCAGAGGCACCATGGTGTTTGGGTTGGGAACCTCGAGCACGGAGTGACAGTTGGTCGTGGGTAAGGGCGCCAGCTTCATGGTCACGGTTAGCAGGCGCTCGGGGGTTACACAGGCACACTTACCGGCTTTGGATGCCGGGCCGGTCATGCGGTAGAGGAAGCCTTCCGGGTAGCCGCCCTGGGGCGCCGGTGCGATCAGCCCGTAGACACCGATGTCGTCATTGTCGGTCTGAATGTTTCCGTGGTGATCGAGGCAGAGCGGGGCATGGATTCTTGCTATGCCACCGGTAAAGTGGACGACGACGGGTCCAATCAAGTCGAGGACCAGCGGCTTTGATGGGACTGCGGATGGTTTCTTGCTTTTTGTGGCCAAGGCATTGTTCTCCAGTTATGAGGTTCCAAATACGGCAAACGAGGCCCAGTAGTACGGATGTTGGTACCTCTGAATGTTGCGAATAGCGGTCCGGGCGGCGCGCAGGGATTCGCCGGGGGTCTTGCCCGAGGTCAGGTTGGCGTAGAAGACATGCATGAGTTGGCGGGTGACGTTGGAGTCGACTCTCCAGCGGCTGGCGACTACGTTAGGAACGCCTGCGGCTACGAGTGTACGGGCGAGGCTGTTTCCGTCGGCGGAGGTGCCTTCGTCTCCGTTGGCAGTGTCACAAGCGGAGAGGACGGCCAGCTTCAGGTTGTGCAGGCCGAGCGCCGCGATATCCTGCGAACTTAACAAAGAGGCGGGGCCGAGGACCAGGCCAACGCGGTCAAAGCCGGCAGTGGCGTGGCCGGCGAAGTGCAGCACGCGAGCGTCGCGCAGTTGTGCGAGGACCTCGGCGCGGGTTACTTCCTGCCCGTGGATCAGCACTGCGTTGTGGAAGAGGGAGGCTACGTCGGTTCCTTCCTGATCGGCTCCCGGCAACACGGGCAAGGAGGAATTGGCCGCGCCGGAGGCGACGACCACGAGGGCGGCGCTTTGAGGCGAGAGTGTGGCCGGGGAGGCGGGGTGGTAGGACATTCCCGGCGAGAGGGTGATGTTGTAATTGTCACCGAGGTAGTTTCCCTTTGCGGACTGCAGAAGGCTGAAGGGCACCTGGTCGATGACGCCGTCGGTCTCGATGGTCAGCGCAGGCGCTCCGCGGATATCGGCTTCGATGGGTGCGATGAGGCTGCGGTAGAGTTGCGCGCCGGTGGTGTTGATCTGGTGGATGTCGCTCGAGGGATCGGAACAGAGGTTCAGGAAGCGAGAGACATCCTGGTCAAGGTGTTGCGGTAGCGCGAGCGTGCGCACCTGCACGTTTCCGTTGCGGAGAACGAAGGCGACGATTGAGCCCTTCATGAGCGCGTAGGAGATGAGGGCGGTGTTTTCCGGCAGGGCTATGGCAGTAGCTTGCGCAGGCTTGGTGGAGCGAAGGGAGGCGCCCTTGTACCACTCCCATGCGGCCAGGGCTTCGGATGGAGTTTTCAGTTTTAGTTCGACCTGAAGAAGGTCGCGGTAGAGTTCGGTCCGGCCCCGGCTCCAGGCGAGTTTGTCGGATTCCTGTTGCAGGTTTCTCAACCCGGTTTCTCTTACGGCCAGGGCGCGCTCGAGCAGGGGTTGGGCCTGTGCTGCCATGCCCTGGGCCAGGTAGGCCTCGCCGAGGGTCTGGAAATATTCGGCTTGAAAGCGTCCTGGGCCCGCAGCCTCGACCTGATTGCGAAAGGGCGAGAGGGAATCGACGGCACCCCTGGTGTTGTTGAGGCTTAGATCGATTTGCGCGTTCTGCACGGCGATTTCGGCTTTGCGCAGTACCACGGCCTGGTCGTTGGGCAAGGCGTCAAGATGGGCGCTTACCGACTGCAGGGTTAGCCGCGCGGATTGATAGTCTCCGCTTCGTTTCTGTGCATCGGCCAACAACTCTTGCTCGACTGCTCGGTCTACCGGGTCTTTGGGCGGAAAAGTAACCAGCATCTGCTGGAGCGTGTAGGCGTCGACAAAGGGCCAGCCGATGGTGTGGGACGACTCAAACAAGGAGGCGTAAAGGTTTTCGCCGGGCTTATCAGGAACAGTGGACTGCCAGTAGGTGGCGAGGCCATCGCGTAGTCCTCGGAGACCCTGGTCGGTGCTGCCGGTGTCGAACAGGTAGCCGGCGCCGAAGGCGGCGGCGCGGAGTTGGAGTTCGGGGTAGTGAAATTGTTTTGCCAGGTCCCAAGCCTGTTGGGTGGTTTTCATGGCTTGCTGCAGCTTTGCGGCTCCGGCGAGACATTCCCCTTGCTCGATCAAAGTGGAGGCTTGCAGCCAGCGGTAGTGCGTCTTTGCGACCAGGGGAAGCAGGGTTTCGACGGTAGCGAGACAGTCACTGTATTTGAGGGCGGAGGCCTGCGCAGACACCGTGGCCAGACCGGCGCGCAGCATGCCGGCCTGGTCATGCATGGAGGCGAATTGCTGCATGGATTGGCGGGCGAGGCTGGTCGATTCCTGATAGCGGCCGTTGGAGAGAGCGTTGTTGGCGGCCTGGAAGTTCTGGATAGCTGCGGTGCGGGTGGGGTTTGGTGGAGATTCGAGAAAGTCTCTTAGCCAGGTGTCGTCGTGTTCGTTTTGCAGCGCCTGTGCCTGGGTTTGCAGCTCGGGTGGGCGGGCGAGCGTGGGCGCATGTGACTGCGGGTCTAAGAGAGACTCGGGTTGTTGGTGCTGACGCTTCTCGATCTTCTGTTGCAGGCTGTTGAGGCGATCGCGCGCTTCCTGCGCCCATTCTCCGTGCGGATCCTGACGCAGATAGTGCTCCCAATCCTCTACGGCCTGGCTGTAGAGAAAGAGCTGTTCGCAGGCTAGGGCTCGGTTGAAGAGGGCTATGGGATCGTTGGGATTTTTGGCGAGCGCCTCGCCCAAAGCCTCGATGGCGTTGCCGTAGTCGAGGGTACGGTCTGCGCTTTGTCCGCGCATGTAATAAGCAGAACCAAGGTCAGTGAGCAGGCGGGGAGAATCGGGCTGGGCTAATTGTGCCCGCAACAGTGTTTTTACCGCCGAGTCGTAGTTTCCGTCGAGGAGATCGGCACGGGCCCGGGCGTCAAGCCAGGCGGGATCATTGGGATTTGCCTTGAGCTTTTCGCCGATCAGGGCTTCGGCCTTTAGCAAGGACGGGGATTTCTCAAGGTTGGAATCAGTGACTCCGCGTTCTACGCGCAGAGGCGCGTATTGTGCTCCGGGAATTCGGACTTCGACAGTCCGGCGCTCGGTGTAGGCGGCGGCTAACAGGTGGTCAACCGAGGGACCCCGCAAAAGACGCAGGCCTTCGCCGACAGCGATGGTGACGAGTGCAATGGCCGCAAGGGCAAGAATCGCGAGTTTCCAGGAGAAGGTGTTGCGGTGGCTGGCGGTCGATTCCGCCGGCTGCGGCGCGGTGTTACCCGGCGCGCTGCTGAGTGATTGAGCGAAGCGGCGCTGCCAGTCTGCGTCGGCGCTGGGCAGTGCCACGACGGTACGCGCTTCCTCCGGGGTGAGGTCATCGGCAAAATCGTCTTTGGCCTGGCGCAGGAGGGGTCCGCAACGATCGCACTCGGCAGCGTGGTCCAGGGAGTGCTCTAAATCCTGGTTGGCGAAGCCTGCCGCTATGTCGAACCAGACCTCGTCTGGGGGACAGTGGGGGCCCTTGCTTGCGCGCGCGTTCGGGATGAGAGAGGCGATCTGCTCCATTGCCATTTCCTGAGCGCGCATTCTGGTCTGACAGGCCGCGCATTCTTCCAGGTGCCTGCGATCATCGTCCCAGGGGCCCTGCCGGGCCGCCAGGAGAAGCTCGTCTATCTGGTCGTCGTTCAGATGTTGATACAACTGCTTCTCCTTTCTAAAACGATTACGCAGACAAAAAGCCTTCAGGTTCGGGTTGCAGTTGGTTCCTGAGCGGGCCAACGGGTTCGGCCATGCGTTGGCGGAGATCTCTGGTCAGGCGCTGCAGGATGCTCTCAACTCCTTTCGGGGTGAGGCGGATACCGGGGAGGCCGGCGATGGCGCGGGCAGACAGGCCGGCGCGGTAGTGGAGCCAGAAGATACGGCGGTTACGATCCCGATCGGGCCCGGCGAGGCATAGGTCCAGATAGCGGGTGAGTTCCTGAATGAGCACGGCCCGCTCGATGGATTGGGGACTTCCCGCAGTGTCATCGGCGGCGATGGGGAGAAAGTCTTCTGCGATTTGAGCGAGTTGCCCGGCGCCGCGCTTTTGGGTGTGCAGGGATTTGAAGTGATCGCGCACGACGTTGGCGGTGAGCACCTTTACATAGCCGGTGAAGGCGTCAGTGTGTTGCTGCTCGAAGGTGCGGAGGATGCGGAAGTTGTCGGCACAGAGCTTGAGGTAGGTTTCCTGGATGAGGTCGTCGACGGTTTGCCGGGAGGCGTCACCGAGCCGGCCGGCGGTGCGCAGGGTAACGGTGGCGATGAGGCGGTGGAAGCGGCGGACGAACTCCTGCCAGGCTTCCGGGTTGCGCGATGCGGCGCACCGGCGCACCAGATTTTCGATCGATAAGGAGGCGTAGGTCTCCATCGCTTTTGCCGGGGGGCAGAGTCCACATTCTACAAGGTTTTGTTGATCGGATAGTAACGACATTAAGCGTCTGGGGCGGAGGTTTCGGCCGGGCGCACCAGAAGTGATGCAGTCGCGAGGTTGGGATAGTCGGGGCGCAGGAGTTTTCCGGGGATTGTCGTTGATAGAGGTAAGACAGAATGGCATCGGGAGTGGCACGCGATCGCTCGATGGGATAACTGGACGCATTTAACCACAGCACCCACGGACGAGGAGGGGAGTTTTGCGACCACAGGTTTCGGCGCGGCACGAGTTAGGCAGGTTCTCAAGCGATGCAACCGCTGTTGTCAGGAATCCGGGCATGAGAAGGGACGATGCCCGAAAGGGCGTGCATTTTCATCAGTTTATTTATCGAATTAATCCCGATAAGACGATTGATGCGATTTGTGCATTTTGTTATATGACGGCTGGGACGGCCGAGACGCACGCAGAGCTCCGGCTGCAAGAGTGCGCACATCGTTGCCCTCGGGTTTGAGGTTGGTTTCTGGGTCTGTGTGTGGTTCCTGGTGCTGGTTGGCTCCGGGTAAGTTTTCTTTTGCGCGTTACCTTGGTCCGGGGATGAGGCGGAAAAAAAGTGTGCGCCTTAAGCGCCTTATGCGCCTTAAGGGTGGTTTGTTCGCGTTGGGGTTAGTGGGGCTAGGGTTCGGCATGTTGTTTAGATCCGGTTCTTGTGGGTAAGTGGCGGTGGGGTTTGTTCTTTTTTGCTTTTCCCAAGGGGAACCACTTTAAGTAGAGCTGCGGCCCTCACAAGGTGAGGAGTGGTGTTCCCAGGAGACGCCCGCGGAACCGCAGGTCCCTCCCCCAACCCCCTAAGCTTTGGAAGGATCCGTCTTCAGCCCGCCTGTTGTCCGCTTTGTTTCAATTAGTGCCTTGCGGGCCGGCGGCGTAGTTTCCGCTTTTCCAGACACCATCTTTGATTTGCTGCGCAGTGAGCGTCGGCTCCTTCATGGCCAAATCGTGGGCGCGCTTGAAAGCGGCGGAGGTCACCTTGGGATTGGTAAGCCGGGGAAGCGTGTCGATCTCCGCGTTAACGTACTCGCTGCGGTTGCCGGGGTTGGGGTGGTCGGTGAGGATTTGTGCTCCGCCAGCGCCGTATTTTCCCTGGATGATTTCGAAGAATTGAGGCAGGCCGCGGGGATCGTAGCCGGCGTGGTAAAGAATGTCGGTGCCTAAGAGGTCCGCCTGCTTTTCGTCGTCGCGCGACATGCGCAAGCCGTAAAGCCCGGCTCCTCCGCCGATGATCGCCTGGGCGACTTGTCCTCCGGCGCCGTCGCCGAAGAGGATGCCGGTCGCGAGTTGACCCAGGCCGGCCAGGATGTTGGTCGTTTGCTGCTTCTTCATGTTGCAGGTGGCATGGCGCAGGACAACGTGCGAAGTTTCATGCGCGAGAACGCCGGCAAGTTGCGCTTCGGTTTCCACGGCCTGGATGGTCCCCAGGTTGACGAAGATCGCGCCGCCGGGGAGGGCGAAGGCGTTCACGTCGGAGCTGGCGACCACATGAAACGAATAGGGCCATTTCAAGCCGGGGGCCTGGGTAGTCAGGCGCTCACCCAGCTGGGCTACATAAATGGAGACCGGATCGGATTCCGGAAGAACGGGCATCTGCTTGTAAACCTGCGCGGCCACCTTGGCGCCTTCGGCGATCTCCTGCTGCGGGGTGAAGGGGTTGTTGCAGGGGGGCGGCGGAGTGTAGGTGGCGTGGGCCTGGGGGATCGAGGCGAATAAAACCAGGAGGAGAAGGCTGAGTTTCATGATTGTTCGAGTGCTGCAAATAGAGTAGATGCTCGCTTCCGTGGATGGACTGCTTGCCCTCACTTAGCCAGGTTCTGATTAAAGAAGGACGCTACTTCGCGAAAGGCGGCTGCGGATTCAGGAGCATCGTGCACGATGAGATATTGCGCGTGCGATTGCCCTTCGAAGACGAGCAGGTCCGCCCGTACGCCGGATTGCAACAGCTTCTGATGCATGCGCACGGTGTTGCTGAGGAACAGGTCGCGGGTGCCGGAAAGAAGAACGGTGGGAGGGAAGCCGGACACGTCGCCATAGATGGGCGACAGCAGCGGTTCTTTCAAATCGTGCGAGCCGGCATACACCCGGGCAGCGGCCTCGAGCGAACCACGGTACGAGCCCAGCACATTGTCGACAAATTCATGGGTGAAGTAGGTGTCTCCGGTTTGGGATAGGTCCGTCCAGGGAGTGCCGGCCATCAGCGCTCCGGGCAAGGGAAGCCGCAACTCTTTCAGCTTGAGGACAGTGGCCAGGGTGAGTCCGCCTCCGGCCGAGGTGCCGAAGAGTCCGACGCTGCCGGGTGCGTGGGAGCGGATCACCTCTTTCCAGACGGAAACGGTGTCATCGACGGCTGCGGGAAAGGGAAAGTCGGGAGGCATGCGGTAGTCGATGGAGATAACTTCGACCTGGCCGTAGTGCGCCATGAGGATGGCCTCGGGCGTCGCGGCTTTTCCGCCAAAGACCACGTAACCGCCGCCATGTACGTGGAGCAATAACCGGCCACGATTCTCGTCCGCGATGGTCTGTGGTTTGACCAGATAGACGGGAACGCCGGCGATGGTTTTTTGCTCGAGCGTGACGTGGAATTCCTTGAGCAGGCCATCGACCGAGTTGGCTTCAGGTGCATTGTTTTTCTGGATCATGGCCTTCCATTGCTGGTTGGTCATGTGCTCGGTTTTGGTGCTGCCTTTCCAGGCGGGCGCGATGGCCTTTTGCATCTGCGGGCTGACGGTGGAGGGTGTGGGCAGGCGTGCGCGCCGGGATATTGCGGATGGGGGTCGATTGGCCATAGGAGGGATGGGTGGCGGCCAGAAGGAGGCAGGCGGCCCAAGGGAGAAAGCGGTTTTGCATACATGAGGTCGTATCATACGGGACACCTTGCATGACGGAGTGTCCAAATCGGCTTCGAAAGCCTCGGTTCAGCAGCCGCTCTCTATCAACCGTTGCCAATTCCTTTGTCATCCCGAGCGACCCCGGATTTCCTACCTCGCCGCGCTCCCCGCAACCACTCATGTGGTTCTCTTCAAAGAGAACCACACGCACTCGACCGAAGCCACAATACGCACAGGAAATCCGGGGAAGCCGAGGGATCTGCAGTTCCGCGAACCTTTCGTGGAGATGTTTTGAAACCTCCCTTGCACACGTTGCCCTATCCTTATCACCCCAGTACTCACTTCGACCGGCAACAACCTCTCTCCGGAAACGCCTACCCTTACCTTGTCATCCCGACCGTAGCGGAGGGACCTGCGGTTCCGCGGACCTCTCCTGGGAAAGCAACGTGGCGGGGAACTGGGGTTGTGCCGTGCTTGCCGCCGTATCGTGAGGGCGATACACTCTCGCTGGAGCCAATCCATGCCAATGCCCATATTCACGCTGGCGCACGGGATCCCTCTGTGGTTTCTCGTGTTGAGCCTGCTTCTGCCCAGGCTTTCGCTGTTTATCGGATGGATCCATATGTGGTGGTTTTTTGTCCCTCAGCCGTGGGCAGCAGTACTGTGGGCTTTTCTTCCCAGGGTGCTGGTCCTGATCTTTATCCATGCGCACCAGGGGTTCGATGTGTGGTTCTGGATACACCTGGTGACGGCCCTCGTGGTGTGGAGTGGGTCTGGGGCTTCTCACAACCGTAGAAGGATGCGGAGACGGGCAAGCTAGCGGTGCTCGGTTTTGGCGGCCCGGCCTGGGCGACAGGGCAACCTCCCGATGATTCGAACGCCGTTTTTGACAGGCCGCTTTTCGCCGTGCCTCAAGCCACGCCTGACCATCTCGTTGCTGCGATTGCCGAGGTCAACGAATGCGTCCTCGTAACCGACAATAAGAAGGATTTTTCTGGAGTGAGAGTCGTCAATCCCCTTCGCCCTGGAAGAGGAAAGGGATGAACGAGATCCAATTTGCGCATGTGTAACTTGCGCAGTGGTCCCCGGTTGAGTGAATCTGCGTATTGAACCTAGGAAGGTTCAGTATCGGTCCGGCTCGGGGTCACACCTGGCTATGCTAATGGAGCACAACGTACCCTGCCATCATATCAATTGGTTACTAGATTACTATTTGAGCAAGCCCACTTATTCAGGCTTATCAGCCCCTCTCATTATCCCAGGGCATCCGCTCATCTCGTCCGAACACATGTTTGGCGCGAGTAATGTCCTGTTCGCAGCCAGGTGCTTCCATCCGCGAGAGGACAACCGTTCTTTTACTAAAAGTAAATTTCTTAGACGTTTTCAGGGAAATTAATTGATCAGAGAGAGGCTGCCTGACGTTCCGGTCATCTAATGACCGTTTGCGGTATCCATGGTTCTATGAAAATGCATTGGTCGAAGGAGGTTTTGAATCGATTTTCAGCGCCTAATTCTATAGAATCAGCGCTCTCCGGGAAAGATTGGAGATTCTGAGACGGATGGATGACCTCTCCTCTATATCGATTGATGAACTCGTGCGCCGATGTGCTGCTTCGAACAGTGTGGGTGCGTGGGAGGAGTTTGTTCGACGTTTCCACCGCCTGATAGCATCGGTGGTGCTGCAAAAAGCATCGCGGTTCGGTGATTCCTCAAGACAAACCGTAGATGATCTCGTTCAGGAAACCTACCTGAAGCTCTGCGCAGACAAGTTCCGCATTCTCCGAAACTTTGAGCAACATCATCCCGCTGCTTTTCTTGGCTACGTAAAAGTCCTCGCTGCAAATGTGGTGCGCGATCACTTCAAGGCAGCTTATTCGATGAAGCGTGGGGCGAACCAAATCGAGAACATCAAGGAAGACTTTGTCCCTGCGGCGAGTGAAGGGTCCATTGGCAGTCCAAAGGCCATGGAACGCGCTATCTTGATCCGGGACATCAAGTATCACCTCGCGTTCTGCGTTGCAGGACCGGATCAGGAACGGAACCGCAACATTTTCTGGCTTTATTATCGGGTGGGCCTTTCGGCTCGAGCCATCGCCGACCTTCCTGAGATGGGTCTCACAACCAAAGGGGTCGAAAGCATCATTGTACGAATTACCAGGGAACTGCGAGAGCGGATGCAAGGCAAGAAGGCGTTAGTTCCACAGGAGCATATAGGTGGGGTTGAGGGAATTATGCCGGCTGATTCGTTTTAGAAAGGAGAAGCGCGCGTGGAACCACATTTGAGTAGTAGCCAGATCGACGAGCTTCTCCAGCTCGCTATGGGCCAGGTTGAAGAAGGAGCCGTTGATCGGGTTGACGATAATGTTCAAATCCATCTGAAGACGTGCCCCAGCTGTCAAGAGATGGTCCGGGCGGAGCGAGAAGCGATGCGGCGTTTTGCTCAGCTCGAAATGGAGGTTGCTGAGGAGAGGGGCGACGAATGCCCGCCCGATAGCACATGGTTGCAAATAGCGGTGGGTGTCGCGCCTGACGGCCTAGAGGGTTATCTGAGCCATGCAACGGAATGCGATCATTGTGGGCCGATCCTGCGCAGCGCTATCGAGGATTTGGGGGAGGAGTTAACAAAGAGCGAAACATGGCCTGCCAATCCAGCAAGCTCCGTGCCGCAGTCCCAGGATTCGCTCGTCAAAAGGCTAATCTCCGAGCAGCACCCAGGCGATGCAGATCCGCTGGCGAAGTCGACGGAGCGGTTGCAAGGTGCAATCGCACCGAAGCCGGACGAAACCGAAGCGCTTGTACACAGAGCCGCTCAGCAGTTTGTGCCCCGACCAAGCCGCCCGCGTCACCGACTTCAATTTTGGGCGCTCTTGGCCACCGCTGCCAGCCTGTTGTTCGTGCTGGGAATTGGAATTTGGAATCAAACACACCCTTCGAACGATACCCTGATCGCGACCGCCTATGACGCTCGGCGCTTGACCGATTTACGTATTCCCGGCGGCGACCCGGTTTCCTTATACTCCCCAACCCGCGGGGCCTCTGATTTCCAGGAATGGCCTGAGTTGCTCAAGGCAAAACTTGCCGCAGAGGAAGGACTGCGGAAAGATCCGGGGAGTGCCTACTGGCATCAGGCGATGGGCAGGGTTTTGCTCCTTCAATCCGATCCCAGGTCCGCGGTGGCCGAGTTCCAGCTCGCTTATACGGAGAACCCGAAGCTTGCCCGGATCCAGTTCGATCTCGGTGCGGCTTATTTTGAACTAGGCAGTAAGACGGGTGATAGGAGCAACTACGGATATGCAGCGGAAAGCTTCAGCCGGTTTATAGATGACGGACACGCTACGGATACGGTTGCGCTTTACAATCGAGCGCTTTGTTGGAAGCGAATGGGATCAAATGAACTCGCCTTGAACGACTTTAAGCAGGCGCTGAAGTATGAAAAGCAAGAAAAGTGGCAGCGGGATATCCGCCAGCAGATAGAAAACTTGAAGGGGGCGCCGACCCCGACCACGGGGGAGTTAGAGTCACCGTCAACAATTCTCTGGAAAGGATTTGATTCGAATTCTGACGCCTATGAGCTGGGCCTGAAGAGAGTTTTTCAGGGTGGGTTCGACTTCCAGGATCCTGGTCGACGAAGCTTTCTGAAGAACGTCGCTTTATCCGGGACGAGCCACGATGATTTTTGGATGTCGGATTGGCTTGAACGTTCAGCCACCCGTCCTACGCCAGATGCAGATGGCCTACTGGCCGGCGCAGTCCGGGCGAATGACAACGGGGAAGCCGAAAGGGCGATCACACAAGCGCGTGGGGGCGTGGGAAAATTGTCTCGCGCCTCCCGACGCGAGACAAATCTCCAGATGCGGCGGCCCGCCAAAGTTTGGCCGGACCGCTGCAGACCCCTCAAGCCGCTTCGCTGAAGGCGTGGACGGCGGCTCGATTTTGTCCGAACTGCGCCATGAGGCGCAAGGACTGAGTTGCGAATTCCGACCGCGTCTCGAATTGCCTGGAGCGGCCCCTCTCCAGTGTCGAAAAGCCCGGCAAAGCTGAGAGTTTTGCCGATCCGCATCGGCTCTCCAATGATCTGCGGATTGCAGCCGGCCGCCCTCAGGACCCGGAACACTCTTGCGTCGAACACGGAAACGATCTGCGTCCAGCCGTACAGAATTGCGGCCTCGCCGATACCCGCCAGAAGCTCGCCAAGCGCCGGGCCGACACCGTTCCGGTGCCCTTCCTGCGACTCGGACGGGGCCGTGCAAATCCTGGAGGACTTCCAGATTGTCCCGCTTTCGATGATCTCTCCATCGCGCAAGAGGAACGGGAAGACATCGCGCAGCATGTTCGGCCCGACCGTCGGCAGCAGGCGCAAGGATCCCCGGTACCTGCCGGTGTTTGGATCGACTGAAATCAAGTACAGCGGGCCTTCGTCGTCGAACCGATCACGCTCAAAGCCGTTCTCGACGACCACGTCCCATTTGAGCCTGTCGGAAAAGACCTCCGCCCGGTTGCGGAACATTGCCTCGATCTCAGGCGAATGATCCGGCGAATAGCATCCTTGCATCAGCTTAATCAAAGTCTTTACTCCCATTTAAGCGGAAGTAATTGTTATGCTGAGGGAATTAACTCGTCAATGACCTATATGATATAACAATAATGTTAGACACTATTGTTAGTTACTTCAACGCTTGGGCGGGGATTATACCGCTGGCTATAGCAACCGCGACCGCGTGGGTGACATTTATGCAATTAAGTTTATGACGAGCAGTATCTAGATAAAATTTTACTGTAGAGAACGAAACACCAAGAATTTCTGCGATATCCTTATAAGTTTTCCCCCTAGCCGACCATATTAAACACTGCAGCTCACGCTCCGATAGTTTTGTTTCGGGGCGCGGAAGTGTCGTCTCACGTGAAGCGGCTGCGTCAACCAGAATAGATATAATATTCAACTTTGTGATGTTGGAATGTTTATACTGTTGCCAATCCTCATAACTGAGGCTGCTGTTGAACGAAACGATGGATACCCATTGCTTTCGCCCACGAATGGGAATTGAAAGGCCGTGTTGTCCTACCCCGTGTGCTTTGGCGTCCTCCAGGAAGCCCGACACCGCCGCGTCATCGCTGACAAGCTCCTCCCAGTCGAAGGGAAGGATCGCTTGTCTCGCCCGCCGAATGACGGGATCAATCTTGATGTAATCCCTCTCGAAGTATCGAAGTTGCCAGTTCCAGGGATAAGTGACGACCGCGGTGAGTTGGCTCAGATCCTCGCTGTGTCCCTTCGCGAGACGAATGTAAGCGACGTGAGACAGCCCCAAGTCATGCGCCAGCACGGTAAGCATCTCGCTCAAGGGGCGATCATCCCCCTTGAATATGGCTTCAGTCAGCTTTTCAGCCGCCGCGTCGATGTTTACCGTGGCCATTGGGATCTTTGGCGAGGACTCGTGTGGTTGCGACGGAGGCCCTGCCGAAGCCGACTTAGAAAGCCCGCAAAGCCTGCCCGCCAGAACTAAGTCCCGTCCCCGGCCACCGACAGCAACCTGGGATATATGCCCGACGCAGTTAATTGGCGCAAGCATGTCGACGCGTTCCCTGAAGCATCGATATCCGGTGCGCCGCGGACGCCTTATATTTAGAAGCTGCGGCTTTGATGATAGGGACGTTGCGGCGAAGCAAGGCAAGGACACCCAAGATGGCGAACGACAAGATGATGGCCCAGATGGGCGGCAACGACGGATTCATCGCAGCGCTCGACCAGAGTGGCGGCTCGACGCCAAAAGCATTGAGTCTTTATGGAATTCCGGAGAGCGCTTACAGCGGCGAGGACGAAATGTTTCGTCTGATGCACGAGATGCGCGTGCGCATCATGACCGCCCCCGCCTTCACGGGAGACAAGGTGATCGCCGCGATCCTGTTCGAGCGGACGATGGATGGCGAAGCCAGGGGCAAGCCCGTTCCAACTTTTCTCTGGAATGAGCGCGACGTCGTGCCCTTCCTGAAGATCGACAAGGGGCTCGAGGCCGAAAGCGACGGCGTGCAGGTGATGAAGCCGATGCCCGGTCTGGACGCGCTTCTCGAACGCGCGGTCAAGCTCGGCGTCTTTGGCACCAAAATGCGCTCGGTGATTGCTCACGCCTCGCCCACCGGAGTCGCGGCGGTGGTGAAGCAGCAGTTCGCGATCGCCGAGCAGATCGCCGGGCATGGCCTCATGCCCATTATCGAGCCCGAGGTCTCGATCAAGGCGCCAGACAAGGCGGCCGCGGAAACGCTCCTTCTCGATGAGATTCGGAAGGCTCTCGATAGGATTCCGGCAAGCCGCAAGGTGATGCTCAAACTCACGATCCCCACCAAGCCCGACTTCTACACGCCGCTCATCAAGGATAGCCGCGTGCTCAGGGTCGTTGCGCTCTCCGGCGGCTATACGCGAGCGGACGCCTGCAAGAGGCTCGCGCAGAACCATGGCATGATCGCAAGTTTCTCGCGCGCGCTGACCGAGGGCCTCACAAAACAGATGTCGGACGCCGAGTTCGATAAAGCCCTCGCTGAGTCAATCGAGGAGATCTATCAGGCCTCGCGCACGAAAATCCCCGCCTAAGCCCGCACCCCTTCGGCTTACGCGCTCTTCCTCCCGAAAGGGAGGGAGAGCGTTTTTTTGAATGGGCATCGCTGGCCTGCGGCCTGCTCACCCAAACCGGTTCGGCGCTTCGTCTCTTTTGCGCCCGACCCGGCAAGCGAGCCGAACTCGACCCCGACGGGCCGCCGGACCAATCGCACCCAACCTGCGGTTGTGTTCGGCGCGGGCCTGGGGGTGAATTATTCCAGTACAGCAATTTCTGGTTGCAATCTATGATTTTCTGATTGTCTTATATAGACTGTAGAGATTGATCTTTAGCAATAACCAGGATTGAATTTACCATCTCAACTATAGCTCTCAAGTTAACATTGTTTTATATAGACGTCAATGGAATGGTTACGTTAGGTTGTCAATGGTTTAACTCTCGGGCGATGAAACACATGGGAAGCCGGATAGGCGTCGGGCTTAATTACAGTCCACGAAGCGGCCAAACGCTTGAGCCGCTGACAGGGTAACGCGGAGAAACAGATGTACAGCCAGCTTGAGATGCAACTTATGCGTGATGCGGCGGGGCCGGGAGCGGTCATCCCCGGCGTCGACACGCAGACGGGAAACCAGTTGCCCGCCGCATCCCTGGTCAAAGCCGAGACGCTGGGAACCCAAAATGGCGTCGTCTATGACGCCTACAACCATCGGATCATCGTCTCGAAGGATGGCGTGAACCTCAACGGCATCGATTTCGGCAACAACCAGCTCCTGATCAAGTCGAACAACGTTACGGTGACGAACTGCACGTTCGAGCCGACGTCCCAATACTATTCCGTCATGAATAATGGTTCGAACACGACGGTGCAGAACTGCACCTTCACTGGGCCGACATTCAACGCAGCTGTCGGATTTCATTGCCGGTGGCAGCTCGATCACCATCAAGGACAATTCGTTCATCGACTCGCCCTGCGACGCGATCACCCTCGGGGGCGGCGTCGTGACCGGCAATTATTTCTCAAGCGGCGGCTATCAGGTGGGCGGCCATGCCGACGCCATCTGGGTGGCGTGGACGACCGCCCCGGTGACCATCACCGACAATTTCATCGACTGGACACCAAATGCCGACGACACGACGGGCTATGGTCCGGGCCAGGCCCTCCGCATCACGAACGAGAGGGAAGCACCAGCAACGTGACGGCTTCCGGGAACTACCTGCTCGGCGGCAGCTATACGATGCAGGTCGGCCTCGCCACCGGCGCCCCCGAAATCATGAGCAATATCTCCATCGCCGGCAATTACATCGGTTTCGGCAACTCGGGGGCTATCTACCCCAACTCCCCTTCCAGCGTCACCTACAGCGACAATGTCGTCTTCGACTGGCGCAATTCCGACTATTCGACCACGGCGCTGGCCGCCTACAAGGCGTCCGGGATAATGAGCCGCTACCCATCCATCGCGACCATCTATGGCTCGCCCAACTACAACCTCTTCGCCACCCCCGGCGTGGCCACGAATTTCGTCGGCGGCTTCAGCAATCAGCGCATGTATTCCAGCACAGGCGCCGAGCATCTTCACCGAACTCGCGATTTCGGACTCCTCGACCATGATGACGTCTTCACCCGATGCGCTCGGCGGTTTCGACCCGGGCAAGGACGTCATCGATCTCAGCCGGATCGATGCGAACATGTCGGTGGCCGGGGTGCAGAATTTCGCCTACATCGGCAACGCCCCGTTCAGCGGCACGGGCGCACAAGTCCGCTCGTATACAGCGGCGGCCAGACCTATGTCCAGGCGAAGCTCGCGGGCGAGACTTCCGCTGATCTTGCCTTCTCCTCCCCCACGCTGCTCTCACGCTGACCGGCGCCAATTTCGCCCTGACTGCCAACGCCTCCTCAGCCGCCCTCGCCGCGGCCGCGGCGCTGAAGGTCTCGACCACCGCGATCTCCGGCGGCGCCAGGGAATACAGTTACTCGAATGTCGTGGGGAAGAATTATTCCTCCTATCAGTCCGTCGTCGCCAACGGCAATCTGGCCGCAGAAAGCTTCAACATGAGCGCGACCTCCGGTCAAATCAGCGTCATCCAACCTGGCGTCACTATCACACGCGGCTCCGCCGCGGAAAGCCTCCAGGCCGGCGGCGGGACCTTCGCCCTCGCCTTCCACGCCAATGAAGCGATCAACATCGGCTCGGGAGCCTCTTCGACCGTGATCAATCTCGGAACGAAATTCGGTGCGGAAACGATCACCGGCTTCGACGCAACGAGCGCCGCCCCCGACACGCTGCAATTGTCGACCGCCGCATTCTCCTACCTCAATGCCGGCATGAACTCAGGCTCAGGACTTATCGGCCGTTCTCGCGCACTCGGCGTTGACCTCATCGGGTCTCACCATCAGCGATATCTACGGAGACAAGGTGACGCTGTCTGGATTGACTTCAGCGACCCTTGCCGGGTCTTCGTCGATCCGCTTCACTTGACTCAAGCCGGGGCGCGGCCATCCGCGCCCCGGCTAACCCAACAGAAACGCAAGCAGAACTTCCCGTTAACCTTAATGGACAGTTAACGCCGCCGCAGAAACGCCGCCCATTGCTCAAGTTAATTCCTTATGAAATCATTAAAGTTATAGATAGTTCTCCGGGATTTGCGGTATGGATGAGAGGAATTTCGGCGCGGCTCACAAGCCGTCATCGGGAGCGCTCGCTCGATTCGACGCCCCAAGGCGCGGCGGCGAAGCTCCCCTCCCCCTCCGGCGGTCCAGGCGGAAGCGCTGGTTCAGACCTTCAATTCC